>NZ_QKQS01000001.1 GCF_003226555.1 Rhodopseudomonas palustris
GCTCAAAGTGCTCTCCAAGAGCAGACCGTCGTCATCCTGCGTAGGCCGGTGATCACCTGGATGCTGATAGTTGGCACCCTGCTCAGGCCAGTCATCCGACCATGGAGGATCGGTATCCTGACCGACGGAGGCACGGTTGACCGTTCCGACTGGCCGGATACCGGGATCAGAATGATCGACGTTGACGAGAATAGGCCGGTCGACGGTGAGATCGACCGGATGACCGGACGAATGAGCGCCGACACCGTGCTCCACGACGACAGCATCGACCGTCGGACGGGCGGAAGGATTGATCGAAGCAACGGAGGTGGGCTGGCTTTTTATCTTATGGGCACCGTCGCGGAATCCATCGGAAACCTTTGCAGATACTGCATTTGCACGCCTGAAAACGCCACGCTCGCACTTGACGAGACCGAGTGCCTTCATCGCTTCGTCCCAGTGCTTGTAGGCCGTCGACGGCGACACCATGCCGAGGGACTTGATCGCTTCGGTCTTGCGGATCTCACCCTGGGTCCACAGGACGACGACGAGCTCACGGCACATACGGTCCATGACCTTCGTCGTCCGTCCTTCTCCGGTGACCCGGCTGGACAGTGACTGTCGGGCCTTGGTCGTCTCAAGGCCGTCCTCGGCGATGGCCACGCGGTCGCGGCCCCGGTACCTGGCCGGTTTGGCCAGGCGGTGGTTGATGTAGCGCGCGGCGAATGCGCAGCGGCGCTGCAGGACCGCGTCGAGGGCCGCTGCGGCCTCCTCGCTGTCGTCGGCCATTGCGAGCTCAGGCTCGACCAGGGGCCGCACGCGCGCGTCGAACCAGTCGGCCAGTTTGCAGGAACGCTTGGCGTCGATAAAACCCGCGGGGAAGTCGCGCGTCTTCAGGATCTCAGCGACCATCGGCTCGATCGTCGCGCCCACCGTCCTCCAGATCGGGTTCGACAACTTCGGCGATGCGCCTTCGGTCTCGGCCGCCAGCTTGGCCGCGCGCTCGAACATCGCGTGCTCGTCCGGCCGCTGGGCATATCCGGGGATCGACGCGAAATCGTCGAGCTCGTACCACCTGTCATCCTGGACGACGATGGTCTGCCAGTACGGAGACAGAGGGTTCTTTGGGCGGAAAATGTTGGTCATCGCCGGGTCTGCGCCGAGCGGGATCAGTAGGTCGACCAACGACCTGAGCGTCCGCCAAAATTTTTGCACCGGGCGCTTTTGGCATCGCGGGTCGCCAAGATGCTGCTCGACGCCGTTCTCGTCGATGATCGTCCGTGGCAAATTGTTCCAGACGCACGCTTCGGGCTTCAAGAGCCAGAATGCGTGAGGCCGGCAGAAGCGACCGGAGGGGTCCCTGCGTCCGGTGATGATGTTTGGCATGCGGTCCGGGCCCAGGATCGCCAGCAGCGCGGCATGGAAAGACTCGTAGCTCTCCCACACGCTGTCGAAGTCGACGACGAGATAGCAGAGGCGAACCTTCGACAACTCGACGTAGGGCGCGTCCAACGCGAAGAGTTTAGTCGCCGCCCGCATCAGGACGGCCTTGTCAGTCCCGCAGCGCGCGTCGCGCGGAGCGATCTGCGCCCACCGCGCCAGCGACGGGGACCCGATCTCTGAGCGGTAGCGGACGTCGTCGCTGAAAAATTCGTGGAATGGGGCGTACCTGAAGCCGGCGATCTCTTTACTGCTGGTGTGCAAAAAACCGTCGCGAAGACGAGTTCTGATCGCGTCCCGGCGTTCCTCGGCGATCCGCTTCCCAAGTAGTTCTTTTGCGAGCCTCTGCTTGGCCTCGTATGCCGATTCTTCCTCAGCCTCGACCTTGGAAACTACCTTCGCCCGGGCCGCACGGCGCGCTCGCTTCGCAGCCTGCTTCAGGCGCTTCTCAGCGTACGCGAGGGCGCCGCGCTCCTCGGACTCGCTCTGGAATGCCACGAGACCGGCGTGCTGACTGTCGTCGCCGCGCGATGAGTGTCGGTAGCCGTCCGATCCGGTGATCGTCCGCGTCTCCTCGCGCTCGACCCCGTCGAGCTCGGCGTCGCTGAGGCCAGCGAGCGCATCTGGCGGGAGTATGTCTCGCGTCCGGAGCGTCCGCACGACGAGGACGCCCTGGGAGCGTCCGGCCGCCTTGTTCATAAAGGTGTCTGGATCGATCGCGTCGAGAGCCTCTTCGATCGTGTCGTGTTCGTCGGCGCGGTGAAAGTCCTGGAAATCCTTCGGTAGGTCCCACGACTGGAACGCGTGCAACGGCGGCATCCGCGGCGGGCGCGGACGCTTCGTCTTCGGTGCGGTTTCTGCTGCGGCGTCGGTCAACTTGGAGATGCCCAGGGTCGGCGATCAAGCCGACAGCATCTGGCTAAGGATAGAGAGTGTCAAGTCATTGATTTCATTGTACGAAGTTGCCACCATATCTGTGGAAAAGAGGACGGATTGCTCGGCATATCTCGGTGACGTTTCGAGATTCGAAATGTCGTCGGAGCCCGAGATTTCCCGAAGCCGGGCCGGATGAACCGAGATGAATCCCGAGTGATAGTAATGATGGCAACTTGGCACACGAGATGACTATGTGACTGACTGCGTTGATACTTCTCGGCCATCTTCCGAGATCTCGGCGACGTTTCGAAATTCTGATCATCAAAATCTCGAAACGTAACGTTTCGAATCCCGAAACGTTAGTTGTCTTGTCCGGCGTCTTCGTCGTCGCCTTCGACGAGCTTCTTGGCTTCGTCCCACCAGAGGGAAGGATCCTCGAATTCGGCCTCAGGAAGCGGCACCCCGAAGATCGCAGCGTGAGCGGCGGAGTAGCGCGTCCACCGCTCGGCCTTGCTGAGCGTCGACATAGCAGCGTAGCGGGCCTGCCCGAAGCCGCCCAAAATTTTGCCGACCGCGTCCATCCGCGGATTCCTTGGGTCCGCATTGAGCCACGCGACGAGTAGCCTCTCAACGTACCGCGATCTCGAGACGCCGGCCGCACGGGCCCGAACCGTGAGGATCTTCATGAGATCCGGGTGGGCCCGGAGGATCAGCCGCGCTGACCGGACGTCGTCCGGGCGAGCCTGGCGCCCGGGCCGCGGCGGGGCCTGCGACTTCTTCTGAACGGGTTTCGAATCCTTAACCATGGAAGCCCCTAATCCTTGAAAAAGGTGGATATATCGTCATACGATCGAGGCCAATGATGGCAACGTCGTACGGTCAAATAGCATGCCAGATAGCGATTCGAAACGCGATACGAGCGATTACTGGCTGACGACCGTCGAAGAGGACCGCGCCGAGTGCGCGCCGGCGCCGGATGAGCCTGAAATCGTCGAGCGCCAGACCGCCGCCCTCGTGGCGCTGCTGTTCCAGACGCAGCGTGAGGCTGTCGAACACGCCATCGCGACCACCGAGAACGCGCTGCGCGGCCGGCCAGACCGTCCGTATCCCGACCTCGCGGAGATGCAGAAGCTGCGAGGGACCGGCGTCGATGAAAAACTCTGGTCGGAAGCGTGCCGGGTGATCGCCGCGGACCTCGAAGCGATCGGTGGGCCGCGCGCCGCCGAGGCCGCTCTGTGCTGGTGGATGCTTGCGGCGTCGCCACGGGATCCGGAGACCTGCGCCGTTGGTGTTGACCTCCAGCAACTCGCGCGCAGGGTCCGGTGGCCGGAAAAGGACGACGAGATCAAAGCCCGCGTGCGCGTGTGGCTGGCGGCCCACGCCGGCGAATACGAGCACGACGATCGCGACCTTTTCGCCATCTCCGAAGCCGAGGTCTCGCGGGCCACGCCACCGAAGGATTCGACGACGATGAGGAAGGTCTTCGACGGCGTGCCCCTCTCTGTGCTCATGTGCGACGACGAGACCGCTGCAGTGAAACTGGTCGTGCACTACACGAGCAAGGTCGCCGGCATGACCAAAGCGAAGCTTCCGGCCGTCCTGTCTGTGTCCAGCACGCCTCCGCAAGACGGGGACCGCCGATCATGGTGGCGAACAGAGTGCCGACGGATGTCGAACACCTTGTCCGAGCGAGCAGACGACGGCCTGGCCGGCGCGACCGCGCTCGCGTGGCGCATGCTCGCCGCAGACCCGGCCGACACGCGGACGTTTTTGCCGGTGCTGCCGGCGCTGATGTATCTCGCCGACCGCTGCCACTGGTCGGATGCCGACAAGGCAAAGCTGCAGGCGCGCTTGAAAATCTGGCTCCATGCTGCCTCCGGAGAATACGGACACGTCAAGCAATCGATCTTCCAATTCGCCGCGCGCGAGACCGACATGAAGATCGTCCGGGCCAGCGATCTCGATCAGGAGGTCGACGAAGATGCATCCGACGCCGAGCAGGCCGCCGCGTGGCTACGCCGGAAGCGCCGCCTCCCGTCGTCACCGCGCCTCAGGCCGGCGCCTGATGGGCCCGCCGTCGTCGTGATGACGGAGGCGCCGACCGAGCGGAAACACCTGCCCGACGTCTGGAAGAATCTCGACGCCGCCGACGTCGCCCTGGTCGTCTGCCGCGACGCCTATGCGGTCAGGCGGGCGCTGGAGGCCGAGTACCCGCACGCGCGTGCCGCGGTGGCGACGCTGACGCAGGATCTGCGCTCCGGAGAGCCCGTCAAGCTGCGGCCGACGCTTCTCGTCGGTCCCCCGGGCTCAGGCAAGTCCCGCCTGGTGCGGCGCCTGGCCGAGCTCCTGGGCGTCTATGTCTACCGGGTCGACGCGACGGCGTCGGCCGACGGATTTTTCGCCGGCACGAACAGGTCATGGCACTCGTCGGCCCCCTCCGTGCCCTCGCGCGCGATAGCAGCGTCGATGCGCGCAAATCCCATCGTCATGGTCGACGAGATCGAGAAGGCCGCGGACAGCACCATGAACGGCAATCTGTGGAGCGCGATGACGCCTTTTCTCGAGCGCGAGACGTCCTGCCGCTATCGCGACGTCGGCCTCGACGCGGAGCTCGATCTCTCGCACGTCAACCACGTCGCCACCGCAAACTCGACCGATCGGCTCCCGAGCTATCTGCGCGACCGCTTCCGGATGATCAAGGTCCCGTCCCCCTCGCTGGCGCACCTGCCGGCCCTGGCGGCGCTGGTCATGCAGGACATCGAGCGAGACGACGATGCGCGCGCCGGGGCCCCGCCCCTGGCGCCCGACGAGCTCGACGTCATCGGCCGGGCATGGGTGCGGGAGCGTTTCTCGATGCGTAAGCTGACGCGCCTGGTCGAGGCGACCCTCGAAGCGCGCGACGCCTGCGCGCCGCGGCACTGAGGAGACCGACATGGACGACGTTGACGCCGTGATGTCTGCGCTGACCGACGAGGACGTCGATCGGTACCTGCGGAACGTGCCGCCGCCGGATGTCGAGATGCAGATCGCTCCGCGGCTCGACGACTGGGCGGTCCTGATCACGAATGAGTCAGGCCGCCAGGTCCTCAAGCTGATGGGGAGCGCCTACGGTCATCCAGAGCTCGAGGACGGCGAGCACATGCGCACCGGGCGCCTCGTCTGGGTCGACCCCAGCATGCGGTGGGCGCGCGCGACGGACCGGTTGTGGCGCCTCGACGACGCGGAAGACTCGCAGCCGACGGGCAATTGACGTAGTAATGATGACATCGTCGTACGATTAGTAATGATGGCAACGTCGTACTAATCGGTCGCAAAAATATCGCTTGGCACTCTCAGGAAACCGGGTGACGATTCTCGAGATCGTCACCCGGGAGATAGCCATGACCATCACTGAACTCATCGGCAAGCACCTCAGGTCCGCAGCGCAGGCGCTCAAGGACCGCAATTTCGACGACTTCGCATTCGCGATCAGATCTATTGCCTCTTTCAGCGAGGCCGACAAGCTCGGGACGCAGATCGCTCACTCGGTGGCAGAAGTAAAGCTGTTCTCGGAGTGGCTTCGCCTGAATGAATCCGACTACACCAAGTATCTCGACGAAGTATCCGTCATGTTCGGCAAGCAGCGCGCGAACGGCAGGCTCGCTGATGTGATCCATTACCTGAACGACGAGAAGCGCCGTGCTGCGAAGCTGAAGGAATTCGAGAGCATGGGATTCGTCTTGATGAATCCCGGCGTCTTCAAGTTCAAAACTCAGACATCCGGCACCACGGATGCAGGCGCCGCAGTCAAGGTTACGCCTGACTGGAAGATCGATCGTACGCGTTGCTGCTAACGCTATGCCCACCACCCTCCGCCTGATCGCCCTGGTCTTCGCCGTCGGCGCCGGCACGACGGCGCATTTCGCGGGGGCGATCTACGTCAACGTCCGGCGGCAGATCGACGAGATCACCGCCGATGAGTGCGACAACATGCGACGTATGGCCGACGAGATCGAACAGATCGACCCGACGGCGCCGCGGGATACGGTGCCGGAGATCTGCGCAGGCAATGGAAACAGGAGCGAGTGATGAGCAGCTACACCAGCATGGAGGAATATCTCGAGGTAGAGATGGCAAGGAGGCCGATTCTACTTGGGGTGTTCCGCAAATTCAAAGGACGCGATCGGCGCCGTATCAAGCGCGAGATGCGCAAAGCGGAATTGATTGAGCGTTCGCTGTTCGGATCTCATGACAGGAGAGCATCATAACCACAACGACTACCACCGTCTTCCACCTCAACCAGGCCGAGGCTGCGATTATCAGCAAACGGCGCGCGCAGGTCGCCGACGACGAGCTCCGCAAGCTGCTCCACGATCACGTTCCCGGCCACGTATTGCGGTCTCTGCACTCGATGAGCGAGCGCATGACTGGAGGCAGTCTGATGAGGACGATCGAGCTCCTCGTCGATGCGGCAGAGGCCAACGACCATACCCGGAAGCGGATCATGGATGGGTTGGTCGGGAACGTTCGCGGAGGAAAGCCGTCATGACCGAGACCATCGTCTTCCACCTCAACGCGGCCGAGGCTGAGATCATCCGCCGGCGCCGCGCGCAGATTGCAGAAGACGAACTCCGCCGGATCCTGCGTGAGAACTCGCCGCTGGCGCTCGCGGCCATCGACAGGATCATGAGTCGGCCTTGCGTTGGCGACGAAAGCTTCTTCGACCGCCTCGCTACCGTTCTCAAGACAGAAGCGGGCCGCGGCGGCTGCGAAGGCACTTTCGGAGTTGTCGGGTAGCAGATGGGCGCGTCTGACAATGCGGCCTTACCCGTCCCCCTCACCCAGCGCCCTCGGGTCCGATAGCACGGCAGCCCACCAGGCTTCCTCGTCGGCCTCAGCGGCGCGCTTGCGCTGCTCCGCGGTCAGGCGCCGCGTCATCGCCTCGACGCGAGCCTGCTTCTCGGTCGGGAACCTCCAACTCGCCGGCCGCCGTCCTGCCATGTCCACACCCTCCCGTTGACGATGGCACAAAACGAGAACAAAACAGATGCCCCGTCAACCCGCCGAGATCGCCGCCATGCCGAATACCAACGAAGCCGCTGATGTGCCCCAGGTCCAGCTGGAGATCGACCGGTAGGCCGCCGCGGCCGAGCTCGAGGCAGCCGTCGGCCAGGCCATTGAGGCCTGCGGAGGCGACCCGGTAGCGGCCGTGCGGGCCCTGATCGTCGCGAACAGCCTGCTCGAGGAAGAGATCGACCGTGTCTACGCGGCTGCGGGATCCTGGGGATATCTCAGGGGACGGAAGCTCCCGCCGAAAAGCATCTGATCGCGTGCGGGACCCAGGTGGGACCCCGCCATTTTTGGGCACCGGACGCGCCTCTGCGCGACTTTCGCCGGCACGTCAATAAGTCAACAATTTCAGTGAGATGTTGGTTGGTGGGGGAGGCAGGACTCGAACCTGCGAAGCCATGAGGCGGCTGATTTACAGTCAGCTCCCTTTGCCACTCGGGACACTCCCCCGCCCGTGCCGCCGGCCGAACGCCTGTGGCAGGCAAAACCGGGACCGGAAGCCGAAGCGAGCCCGCGGGCGGGCCTGCAACGCGGCGCGGTTATGGGCGATGCGGCCCCCTAAAGTCAACCAACCCCATGACGATTTCGACACTCCTTCGTCATATCGGACGATCGGCGTGAAATTGCCTTGCGCAACAGGGCGTGAGACAAGCGCCGCCATGAGCGACAGACCGCCGAATCCCCGCTTTTCCCGCCGCGACGGGCCCCCCCGCGGCAAGCCACGCCCTGCCGGGTTCCGCCGCGAAGCCCGCGAGCGCGACGGCGACGGGCCCGTGATCCTGTATGGCTGGCACACCGTGACCGCGGCGCTGGCCAATCCGCAGCGCAAGTTTCGCAAGCTGTGGCTAACCGAAAACGCCGCCCGCAGGCTGGCCGACGAGCACATCGACAGCCGAATCACACCGGAGATCGTCCGTCCTTCCGAGATCGACCGAAGGCTCGGGCCAGACGCGGTGCATCAGGGCATGCTGGCCGAGGCCGATCCGCTGGAGACGCCGCGAATCGACACCCTGCCCCAGCACGGCATCGTGCTGGTGCTCGACCAGATCACCGATCCGCACAATGTCGGCGCGATCCTGCGCTCGGCGGCGGCGTTCGCCGTGCAGGCGATCGTCACCACCGCCCGGCACAGCCCGGAAGCCACCGGCGTGCTCGCCAAATCCGCCTCCGGCGCGCTGGAGCTGGTGCCCTTGGTGCTGGTGCAGAACCTCTCCCGCGCCCTGACCGAGCTGAACGACCGCGGCTTCCTCACGGTCGGGCTCGACAGCGAGGGCGAGGAGGATCTTGCGGGGGTGGAATTGCGGGAGCCGCTGGTGCTGGTGCTCGGGGCGGAGGGCAAGGGGCTGCGGCAGCTGACCCGGCAGACCTGCACCACCGTCGCCCGGCTCGACATGCCCGGCGCGATCAAGAGCCTTAACGTCTCCAACGCCGCCGCGCTGGCGCTGTATATCGGCGCCAGCCGGCTCGGCCTGATGGGCCGGCGCTAAAGCCGAAAACGCGCGCCGCCGATCAAAAGCGCGGGCGATGCATCGGCCCATGCGGGCGATGGCCGCGGTGCCAGCCGGCATGGGGATGGCGGTGCGCCCAGGAGCGGGCGTGGTGGCGGCCGTGATAGCGCACCATCACCGGGCCCCAGGACGGCTCGCCGATCACCTGATGGGTCATGGCGTGGGCGTAGGCGCCGCCGGTATAGGCGGTGCCGGTGCGATACACCGAGACCGCGCGCTCGTCGTAATAGGGGCGCGGCGCGAACCGGCCGGGGCCGGTATAGGCCGGGCCCTGGTTGACGTAATAATACCGGGTCGGATCCGGCAGGCGTTCGAACGCCGCGGTGCCGTAGCCATAGCCGTAGCCGGTCTCGAACGTGGCGTAGCCGTTGCCGCACGGGCTGACCACCGGACCGCAGGTCCCGCAGCCGCCGCCGAACAGCCCTGCCCCGCAGGCCATCGCCGGCGCGGCGCTCACGGTCAGCACGGCGACCGCCGCGACCAATCCGGAAATCATGTTACGCATGCTACGCTCCTGTTCGATGTCGTCGTCGAGATCGTGGTCGGTCGAGATCGTGGTCGATGGCACCGCCGCCGTCACCGATATGGCCGCGGGCCGGGCCGCGGCTCGTCGAACGGCGGCGCGATCAGCACCTGGGGTTCGATCATCGGGGTCGGCGGCGCCGGCTGCGGCGGCAGCGATTCCGCGCCCCAGGATTGATGGAAACTCTCGGCCGGCTTCGGCAGCTTGCGGTCCGCCGGCGGCTCGACCTCCAGCCGGCCGTAGCCCGGCAGCCGGTTCGAGCCGGGGTAATAGTGGCCGACCTCCGGATACACCACCCGCCGGCTGCCATAGATCGTCGGCTGAACGTGGGTGCCGCGCTCCAGCCCCCAATCGCCCTCGATCATCGCGTAGGACGCATCGCGCCCGTTGATGATGATCGGCACGCCGGGCCGGCCGGGAATCACGATCGCCCGCCCGCCGCTCTCGGCCGAGGCCGGAGCCGCAGTCGCGGTCAGCAGCACCAGCGCCGCAGCGAGGCGCCGAAAGGTGAAGGGATCGGACATGCGGCCAACGGTAAGGGAAAAGCCTGGCAGATGGGTTAAGGCACGGCTGCGACCGGCCGGTAAGCCTAACGCGCGAGCACGGTTTCGGGTCCGCCCGTGTCGTTCCGCCGCAACGTCGTTAACGTCGGCTTTCGATCCGCGCCGTCGGAAACCGCAGCTGCGGCCTTGTCGAGCCGCGGCGGCGCTGCTAGCTGTCTGGCCGTTGCCGGCGTAGCACAGCGGTAGTGCAGCGGTTTTGTAAACCGAAGGTCGGGAGTTCGATCCTCTCCGCCGGCACCAGCCCCACCGCTGCAGGCATCCGCCGTCGCTACGCGACGTCGCCCGCCTCCTCGGCGTAGGCCATGTCCATCACGATGCTGTAGAGCCGTTCTCCCACCAAGTGTCCGGTGTGAAAATCGGTCTCGGTTTGCAGCCAGGCGAGTGCGTCCTGGTGGCGCGGCGATTGGCCGACATAGGCCATCGCCCAGTTCGGAAACGCGCGGACGGCGATCGGAGTGGCGAGCAGCACCTGGATGTCGCCGTGGCGGCCATCCTGCTGGATCGCCTCGAACACCTCCTCGACGGCCTTCCGGGGGCCTTCGAGAACCTGGGCGAAGAAGCCGCTGTTGACGATCAGCGCGCCGGTGATGCCGACCCGTGCGTTGTTGATCCGAGAGGTGGCAAGGAGGCCCGCAACTTCCGACTTCAGCTGATCGAGCGGTCCTGCGATCCTGTTTCGGCTGACATAGAGGACGCGAAACAGTTGATTCGGCATCGAACCCATTTTCCTCGTGGGCACCCACGATCCTGCATAACGGCAGCGCATCGCGCGCTCAGTTCAGAATCATACCGACAGGCGATCAGAAGGAATTGTTCGGACGCAAATCCACAGCCGCAGCGCAACGCGCCGCGGGCCGGGTCGTCAGACTGCTGCCCTAAGGTGCGGCTGGTCGTCGTGCCCAACGTTGATTGAATATACCGCGACCGCATTGGGGGCCGGAAAGCCGCCATTGGCGAAGATTCCGTCCCGTTCGAACCGCCCTTCGGTGCTGATCAGAAGTGTCGCGGTAAAGATGCAGTGCACTTCGCCTTGCGCATTGGTGAAGGGCAGCAGCAGCTTCTCGTAGTCGACTGGCACATCGTGCACGTCTGAGATGCAGGAAATCGAATAGACCGGCTTCCGGATGCGGCAGCAGAGGTCGTACTGAGCCAGGATGTAGTCGCGGCTCGCTGGCGACAGAACCTCGTCGAGATTCAGTCCACGCGCCTCCAGCCCGCTGGCCGCCGAAAGCAACGATCCATAGTGAAGAACCTGATAATGTCGGCGGTCGCCCGAGCCGACCACCCGCGTCAAGATCGAGCGCGGCATATCGATACTCGCCGGTTCGAAAGAGAACGGCACCATCACCGGATCAGCAATCCGACCGCCCCCTCTTGCCCACTGGTTGATCAACCAGCGGTGAGGAACGTGGCGCACGACCTCGGCGCTGCTCGGGTTCGCGTACATGATCGGGAGATTCCTCATTCCGGCAAGCGCAGTTTGCGTCCCAACGCGGCCCGAGCGCTGCTGCAGCACGGCGCATGCAGCTATCCGACAGCCGATGGTGGGTCAACATGCGTGAACTAACTCCGCCTCGCTACGGTGTCGCACCTCTTGCACGAATCCCTGCCGTCGCCAGCCTGGGGTCGCTACGAGTTCGCAACAGATTTCGCATCGCATGCCAAATGATTGGTAACACGACCACACAACGGCAGATTGCAATGCCAACACCGTTCAGAACGGTGTCGGCACCGATCGACCCGCAAACCCTGTTCGATCGATGGGATTCTGCGCCTTGAGCTGCGTCCGCGCAGGGAGGTGGCCCCCTCAAACGGCGGGCCTGGAACTAGACGGACCTTGATGCATCTCAATACCACTCAGCTCAGGACTGCAACACTCGGCCCTGATCAGAGGAATCATCACGCATGAGATCGTTTCAGCATCGGGACTACTTCTTCCACCCCTGTGGTGCGTGTGGAGCGGCCGCGAATCTGACGCGCAATTCGCCTGCGCCCGGCGGCCGCGAACGGCGTACCTACGAATGCCGCCGCTGCGGCCAAGTCGACGTCTACGACGTCGCCGCCGATTCTGCGGTGCCGTGGATCGTGGTGGACGGCTCGCCGGTCGCCTGACTGCGCCCGATCAGTGCCGCGACGCCAGGGCGGCGGAGATCCGCCCCTGGATCACGACGCCGAGCCAAATCACCAAGGTCGACAGGCCGGCCGCAGCCACCACCAGAACGTCGCTCTCGCTCATCGGATCAGTCCTCCGCAAGGACGGCGCAGTAGCCCGTTAACAGCTATCGCCAACAGCTACCGCCTCGGCGGCACCCGCATCCGCGGCGCCGCAACTGGTACGATTATTGGCTGCGCGCCGCGCGCCGGCCTTGATACCGGTCAACCGCGGCGGCGGCCGGCATTGCAGCGCTCACAGCCACCGCACCAGCACGGTGAGATTGACCGCGCAGGCCACCAGCAGAGCCAGGGTCAGGCCGACCGGAGCGCTGTCGATGCGGGTCTTCAGGATCGTCGTCATGTTGGAACCCGATGTCATGGCCGGACCATCGGGTGATTCTAGCCTTGGAGTCCCAAGCGATATTTTTCGCCGGATTTAACCCTCGTTAACCTTCGATTCCCGGCTCGCTAAGCCCTTCCGCGCGCACGCAAAAAGGCCGGCGCAACGGCCGGCCCTCAAGCGAGAATGTGCGACGGGGTTGGGGCGTCGATCAGTATTTGGCGACCGACGGGCCGCCCCAGCCGAACCGGTAGTTGATACCGGCCTTGACGGTGTGCTCGTCGTTGCGGAACGAGGTCCCGACCACGTCGGCCGGACCGCCGGTGAAGGTGGTGTCGCCGAACTTGTAGTACTGGTACTCGACCTTGGCCGACCAGTTCGGCGCGAACAGATATTCGAGGCCGGCGCCGACGGTGTAGCCGTCGTTGCGGCTGCCGCTGGTGGTGTAGCCGGACGGCACGCCGCCGAGCGACGCGACGCTGAGGTCGCTGTCGCGCCAGGCGTAACCGCCCTTGGCGTAGAGCAGCGTCGGACCCCAGGCATAGCCGAGCCGGCCGGTGACCGAGCCGAGGCCGCGGGTGTCTTCGGTCGCGGTGCTGCCGCCGGGGAAGATCACCCCGGTGTTGTTCGACGACATCCAGCTATACTGGGCCTCGATACCGATCACCCAATTGGTAGCGAACTGATAGTCCGCGCCGCCCTGGACACCGCCGAAGAACCGGCCGGAATTGCCCGGGATGCTGTTGTCGCCGGCCCAGGCGCCGCCGACATGGCCGCCGACATAGAAGCCGGTCCAGTTGTAAACCACCTGCGGCGCCGTGTAGGCGGGCGCGGCCTTGGTGTAGGGCCGCGGCGGCAGATCGGCCGCGAAGGCGGGAGCGGAGAGCGCGATCACCGCCGCTGCGCCGAGCAGAGTGTTCCTCATCGTCTTCATCGTCGTCCCTCTTTCGATGCGTTCCGATGTGCTCAAAACAGCATGGCAATCGTTTGGTTGCCCGGTGGCGGCGGCGTAGCATTCATTCAGCAGGACTGTGACGACGCCGCAACACTCGGGAACCCGGCCACGCCGAGGCTCGCATCAGATTAGTCGCGGCGGATTGCGATCCGGTCGGGATCAGCGCGACAATTTTTCCAGCTCGGGAAACGGCGCGTAAACGACGCCGGTACACAGCTCGTCGTCCGGCGGCGCGACCCGGTCGAGCCGGCCGTCGACATGCACGATCGCCATGCTCTGCGGGGTGCCGCCGCGCGGGGTGAAGCGCAGGCACGACACCCAGCGCGTCCGGCCGTCGACCGGGCGCTGCACCGGCTCGGCCATCGCGGCATCGCGCAGGCCCGCCGGCTGGTTCAGATAGGTGCGCAGGAAGGCCGGGATCTCGCTGCGATAGTTCTGCGGAAACGGCTGCGGCGGATCGCTGTCGAACGACGCCGAGCCGCCGATCGCGCAGGCGCCGAGCAGCGCCGCGAGCGGCAGCATCAGCACGGCACGCAGCGGCAGCAGCGAGGTCGGCAATGGGATCGCAGGACGGCGCATGACCTGATGCAATAGCGCGCCGGGCGGCGAAATCAATTGCCCGCCGTGCCGCGGGGGGAAACGCGGCACCGCGGGCATCGAGGCGCGGGGGATCAGCCGCGCTTCGGCGCGATGTGGCGGATCGATGCCTTCGACAGATGCTGCTTGGCGGCCGGCGCCTTCATCGCCTGGTGCTTGGCGCGATGCTTGGCCGCATGGTGCTTGCCGACATGATGCTTGCCGACTTGGCGCTGCACATGCTTGCCGGCCTGCTTCTGCATCGGGGCGGCCTGCGTGGTCTTTCCGGCCGGCGCGGTCTGGGTGGTGGCCGGCGCGGCCGGGGTCTTGTCGGCGGAAGCGGCGAGCGCCGGGGCGGCCAGCATCGAGACGGCAACGAGCGCAGCGGACACAGTCTTGATCATGGAAAGTCTCCTCAGAGAGGCGGTTCGAATTTCGCTTGATCCGAACGCGGGGCCGGAGCGGCCGGGTGCTCGATCACGGTGCCGACCCTAGAACTGCGGCACTGAACCGCACCTGACGGCGCCCGTGGGTTTGCGTTCATCAGCATGAATTGTTGGTCATGCACCAAAGCGGCTCCCCCGCTTGCCCGGCTCGACAATGCCCGGACACCTCGTATAGACCGGCGGCGGTGACAGGCGGCCGGCACGGCACCGCCTGCCCGCCGTCCGCCGCCGTCAGAGGCCGCCTTCGATGAGCAACTCCGCGCGGCAAGACCGCACCCCGTCGTCCCGCCCCGCTTCGCCGCGCATCGCGACCGACCGCATCGCCTTCGTCGCCTCGACCAGCGCCGAGGCGCAGGCCGCGCTGGCGCAGCTGGTGCAGCTCTACGGCAATGCCGAGCCGCAGGAAGCCGACGTCGTGGTCGCGCTCGGCGGCGACGGCCTGATGCTGCAGACGCTGCATCAGCAGATGCGCAGCGGCAAGCCGATCTACGGCATGCACCGCGGCACCGTCGGCTTCCTGATGAACGAGTATTCGACGGTTGATCTGCGCACCCGCCTCGCCGCCGCGCGCGAGACCGTGATCCATCCGCTGTTGATGCGCGCCACCGACATCTACGGCGAGGTCCACATCCATCACGCCATTAACGAGGTGTCGCTGTTTCGCCAGACCCATCAGGCGGCGCGGCTGCGGATCTCGATCGACGAGCGCGAGCGGATGAGCGAATTGGTCGCCGACGGCATCATGGTCGCGACCCCGGCCGGCTCGACCGCCTATAATCTGTCGGCGCAGGGCCCGATCCTGCCGATCAACGCCCACCTGTTGGCGCTGACCCCGATCTCGCCGTTCCGCCCGCGGCGCTGGCGCGGCGCGCTGTTGCCCGACAGCGCCTTCGTGGTGATGGAGGTGCTCGAAGTCGACAAGCGCCCGGTCGCCGCCGTCGCCGACCACGACGAAGCCCGCGACGTCCGCCGCGTCGAAGTGATCTCCGACAAGACCATCGCGATCCGTATGCTGTTCGATCCGGGGCACAGCCTGGAAGAGCGGATCTTGAGCGAGCAGTTTGGGTATTGAGGGGTTTTGTGGGGAGCGGCCGTCACTCCCTCTTCGCGCCTCGCGATCGACCTGCGATTTGAACGTGGGACTAACCGCTTCAACATTCACCCCGCCATGCCCGCGCTTGTCGCGGGCATCCACGTCTTGAACACCATGCAAGACCAAAGACGTGGATGGCCGGGACAAGCCCGGCCACGACGCATGGATGGGCGGGCATCAGTGGCCACAGAGACGAGCTATCAGCTCGCAGGCACGACATATCAGCTTGTCGTCCCCGCGCAGGCGGGGACCCATACGCCGCAGGCTCGCGATTGAAGCCCTGCGGCAGACGCCTTGCCTCACCTGCAAAGCCAGGGGCTATGGGTCCCCGCCTGCGCGGGGACGACTCGTGGTGGAGGCCGCGGCCGATCAATTGATCTGCCGGCGAGCGCAAATTTCATCGGCCGAGATTCCGGGTTCGCTCGCTATCGCGAGCGCCCCGGAATGACGTGGCGAAAGGCCGCGTGGTGTGGCTTCTGTTGCCGGCGGGGATGGGCAGCCACAGTACGACCTACCCCCTTGTCGTCCCCCGCGCAGGCGGGGACCCATACGCCGCAGCATCTCGATTGAAGTCCTGCGGCAGACGCCTTCCCTCACCGGCAAAGCCAGGGGCTTGGGTCCCCGCCTGCGCGGGGACGACTTGGGGCGGAGGCTGCGGCTGAACGATTGATCTGCCGGCGAACGCATGCTGCATCGCATGAGATTCCGGGTTCGCGAGCGTTGCTCGCGCCCCGGAATGACGTGGGGAGAAGCCGCGCGGTGTGCCTTCTGTTGCCGGAGTAGCTGGGCAGATACAGCACGACCTGTCAGCTTTTTCCACCAATCAATCGACGAAGATACGCATGCGCGGGGAGCAGGCGATTGCTACCCGCTGCGAAAGGGTTGTGCGATGGCGTCGACCAACGCCCTCAGCGTCGGTGCCATCTGCCGCTGTTGCGGGTAGCAAAGATAGAAGCCGGTGAAGGGCGCCGACCAGCGTTCGAGCAACGCGACCAAGCGTCCGTCCGCAACAGCGTCCTTGACAGTGCTTTCCTTGAGGAAGGCAATACCGATGCCGGACAATGCTGCGTCCAGCGTGAAAGAACGGCTGCTGGCGATCAAAGGGCCGTCCACCGCCACAGAAAACCATTTGCCGTTCTCGAAAAACTCCCAAGCATATGGCGTGGTCTGCCCCGGCCACCGCCACCTTATGCAGCGATGGGCGAGAAGATCGGCTGGCGTCTTCGGGGTGCCGTACTGCTCGAGATAGCTCGGCGACGCGACCGCAATTTGCCTGATATCTCCGCCAAGCTGCACGGCAACCATATCACGCTCGACAACCTCGCCGATGCGGATGCCGGCGTCATAGCCATTGGCGACAAGATCAACCACGGTGTCATCCACCGTCACATCAATCACAATGCCTGGGTGAGCTCGGGTGAAAGCAGGCAAAATGGGCGCGATGAACATCTCCGCCGCGGCATGGAAACAGTGCAGTCTCACAGTGCCGATGAGACGATTGCCGGTGCCGCGGGCATGGTCGATCGCTGAGGACAGGGTCGAGATCGCTGGTTCGACCTCCGCAAACAGCAAGCTTCCTGCCTCTGTCAGCGACACGCTGCGGGTGGTCCGGTTGAGCAACCGGGCGCCGATCCGCTCCTCCAACCCGCGGACAAGCTGACTAAGCGCGGATGGCGACACACCCAGGGTTGCCGCCGCGGCCGTGAAGCTGCGCTGTTGGGCAACAGCTATGAAGCCGCGAAGCGCGCCGAATTCGCTCGGATGGATCATGAGCCATGCTGACCACTGTTAAGCGGCTCTTACAAGCCCCGTTAGAAACTAGGCGATTATAACCTTCAGCCGGTCGTGCAATCTCCCGGTCGAAGGAGATCCACCATGAAGACTTGGTTCATTACCGGTATCACCCGTGGGCTTGGAAAGGCGTTGGCCCAGGCCGCACTGGCGCGAGGCGATACCGTGATCGGAACGGTGCGCGAGGGTAGGTCCGACCTCGACGCAAGCACCGGCACGCTCCACGTTATGTCACTCGACGTTGCTGATCCGAGCGCCGCCCCGGCTGCGATCGAGGCGGCATTTCGGAAGGTCGATCACATCGATGTGCTGGTCAACAACGCCGGCTATGGCCTGCTCGGCGCCATCGAAGAGGCGAGCGATGCCGATGTTGCACGGCTGTTCGACGTCAACGTGTTCGGGCCGTTCCGGCTGATCCGGGCCATATTGCCTTATTTGCGCCGACAAGGGGCCGGCCACATCATCAACGTGACATCGATCGCGGGGCGCGCTCCGATGGCCGCGTCCGGCATGTATGCGGCGACCAAGTCGGCCATGGAAGGTCTGTCGCAAAGCCTTTCGCAGGAGGTTGCGCCGCTCGGTTTGAAGGTGACGGCAGTTGCTCCGGGCGGGTTCCGTACCGACTTCCTTTCGGATCATTCGATCCGTCGCAGCAAGGGCGCTGATGCTTACGAGGCAAGTGTCGGCGAGGCGCTCGCCCATCTGGATGCGATGGCCGGCCGACAAATCGGTGATCCCGATCGCGCAGCAGCCGCCATTCTCACACTGGCCGACTCACCTGAGCCCCCGCTTCACCTGTTGCTCGGCAGCGACGCACTGCGCCGCGCGCGCGAGAAGCTCGACGCGGTGATCGAGGACATCGACCGCTGGGAAAATGTGACCCGCTCGACCGATTTTCCGGAGGGTTCGTGATGAACGCTATGCCAGAAAGCGGGAGCCTGGCTGGCAAGGTCGCGATCGTCACAGGGGCGGCACGCGGAATCGGTCGCGCAGCGGCGTCTCCGCGCAGGCGGGAACGACTCGGGGCGGAGGCTGCGGCTGAACAATCGATCTGCCTCTCCGGGTGCCCCGCCCTCACACCGCCCGCGTCAGGCCGCCGTCGACGCGGATGTTCTGCCCGGTGATGTAGGCGGCGCCGTCGGAGGCGAGGAAGGCGATGGTGGCGGCGATTTCGGCGCTGGTGCCGTAGCGCTGCATCGGCACGGAGTCGCGGCGCTGGTCGGTGGCCGGCAGGCTGTCGATCCAGCCGGGCAGCACGTTGTTCATCCGGACGTTGTCGGCGGCGTATTGGTCGGCGAAGATCTTGGTGTAGGCGGCGAGCCCGGCCCGCGCCACCGCCGAGGTCGGAAACATCGCGCTCGGCTCGAACGCCCAGGCGGTCGAGATGTTGATGATGGCACCGGCCTTCTGCTGCAGCATGATCGGCGCCACCAGCCGGGTGGCGCGGACGACGTTGAGGAAATAGACGTCGAGCCCCTGATGCCACTGCTCGTCGGTGATCTCGAGGATCGGCGCGCGCGGCCCATGGCCGGCGCTGTTGACCAGCACGTCGATGCGGCCCCATTGCGCCATCGCCTGATCGACCAGCCGCTTCAGATCGTCGTTCGACTGGTTCGACCCGGTGACGCCGAGGCCGCCGAGCTCACGCGCCAGCGCTTCGCCCTTGCCGGACGACGACAGCACCGCGACGCGAAAGCCGTCCGCGGCCAGCCGGCGCACCGCCGCGGCGCCCATGCCGCTGCCGCCCGCGGTGATCAGGGCCACTTTGTCGACTGCCATGCTTGCCTCCGTCTGCTGCTCCAGCGGGCCGGCACTTGGCCTGCCCCGCGCGTGATAGCAGCAATGGCGGGCCGCGCGAACGGCGGCGCGGCGCAGAGCGAGATTCCGGGTTCGCTTGCTGCGCAAGCGCCGCGGAATGACTCGGGAGGAGAGGCCTGAGCGCTCAGCCCTTCTTGCTGCGCACCGGCACCGGTTGCGGGACGAGCTCGGTGAGCGCCGAGACGGTGTTGCGGAGGCGGTTGATGCGGCGGCTGTAATTCAGCATCAGCCCGGCGAGGAACGCGCTGCAGATCAGCGTGAACACTGCGAACGCTACGACATCGTCACCCATGGTCGTTCCTCTCTTCGATTGGCGCGCGGCCCGCGTGGGACCGCCGGCTGCGTCGCTGTGCGAACGATACACGATGCTAGGCGCCGGAGTGATAATCATGAATGACCGGGAACAACCGGTCGCCGCCGCGAAGCCTGCCGTCGTGCGCGATGGCTAATCCTTGCTTAAGCCCGCGCCTTCTGCAGTGCAGCACGATTCAGTCGTGATAGAAAGGCGCGTGCGGCTCGGTGAGCGAATGGTCCCACGGCGTGGCGCGGTGGGTCTCGCGGCCGCAATCCGGGCATCTGTATTCGCGGACCTGATAGCCCTGCACCAGCGGCCGATTGCCGGTGAGCTCCAAGGGGACGTTGCAGGTCGGGCAATGCGGGGTGGTCGTGGTCATGCGCGCCATCCGAATCAGGACAATTCCTAGTCCGCACGATTTCGGGTTCCATCGCCACCGGCTTGTGGGTTCCGTGGATTCGGCAAGGCTGCGCTACGGCGTCGCAGCCGAAAGTCGGGGGGCGCCGGCGTGCGGCGGCGCACGGCGCGGCCCGCCTGCCCTTCAACCCTTCCTTAACGACGCGCCGCTATCGTTAACGCAACGTTTATCGGCGCAAGGCGCGCCCGGGCCGTGCCATGTATCGGATCGACTTCAACAAGCTGCGCTTCCTGATCTGCGACGACAATCCGCACATGCGGCGCATCCTGCGCACGCTGCTGCATTCGTTCGGCACCCGCGAAGTCTATGAAGCCGAGGACGGCGCCACTGCGCTCGAAATGTACAGCCACTATTCGCCCGACATCCTGATCACCGATTGGGAGATGCCGATCTTCGACGGGCTGGAGCTGGCGCAGATGATCCGGCAGCCGGAAGCCAAGGGCAATCCCTACGCGCCGATCATCATGCTGACCGCGCATTCGGAAAAGCGCCGCGTCACGCTGGCGCGCGACGCCGGCGTCACCGAATTCCTCGCCAAGCCGATCTCGTCGAAGGGGCTGTATCAGCGCATCCTCAACGTGGTGGCGAGCCCGCGCCCGTTCATCCGCACCCGCAATTACTTCGGCCCCGATCGCCGCCGCAACACCACCGCCGGCTATATCGGCCCGGAGCGGCGCCACGGCGGCGAAGCCGACATCATCCAGCAGCCGTCGCTGCTCGACAAAGCCCGGGTCAACACCTAGCAGGCGTCCGAGAGCCATGAGCAAGCCACGCCCCGGCGACCTTCAGGTCGCGACCTTCCCGACCCATCAGGTGATCACCCAGGCCAATCCGCTGCGCCGCGTGATGCGGCGGCTGGCCGAGGACGCCCCGACCGAGCCGGCCGACGATCCGGTGGCGCGCGCCGAAGCGGCGCTGGCCTCGCTGTCCGGCGAGTTCGGCGACTGGATGGCGGAGGAATGCCAGCGGCTCGCCGCCGCCCACGCCGATCTGCTGCGCGACGGCGTCAGCAAGGACAATCGCGCCGCGCTGTTCCGCGCCGCCCACGACATCAAGGGCGATGCGTCGACCTTCGGCTTCCCGGCCGCGGCCGCGACCGCCGCCAGCCTGTGCCGGATCATCGAGCACGCGCCCGATCTCGCCAAGGTGCCGGCCGAACTGATCGCCAACCACGTCGCCGCGATCCAGGCGATCGTGCGCGAAGGCGCCGGCGGCCAGAAATCCGAAGTGCAGCGCGCGCTGAACCGCAAGCTGCGCGGCGTCGCCGACGACTACCTCGCCGCCGTCAACCGCGACCGCCCCGAGCATCTGGAAGCCATCCTGGCGCCGAGCTTGGTGCCGGAGGAGTAGGTCGCTACGCGCTTGTCATTCCGGGGCGCCGCGCAGCGGCGAACCCGGAATCCAGAGGTTGTGATAACGCCGCGCGCTCAACAGCGGAGATTCCGGGTTCGCTTGCTGCGCAAGCGCCCCGGAATGACTTTTGGTTGGCTTGCAGGGCTGTGCTACGCCGCGACCGGTGCGGCGTACCAGGCTTGTTGTTCCGCGATCACTTCGTCGCGCAGTGCGGCGGCTTCTTCGCGGGCGAATTCGGTGGCGAAGCGGCGCAGCAGGATCAAGAGCGAGCCGGCGGCGTCGGGATCGGTCTCGCACTGCGTCAGCACCCGCTCGACCATGCGGCGACGCAGCCGCGCGGCGCCGGACTCATTGGCGACAAAGCCGATCTCACGCTCGGCGGCGAGCGCGGCGCGGAACGCTGGGAACACGGTTTCGGGCAGGCCGGCACGGCCGAGCAGCGCGTTGAGCGCGGTGCGGCCGCCGTCGGCGAGCAACGCCGCGACACGGGCCGGCGCGGTGCCGGAGAGTTCGGCGAGCGCGTGCTCGACCAGCGGCAGATTGCCGGACAGCAGCGCGCGCAGGATCAGCCCGGCGGTCAGCGTGCGAGTCTCGCGCAGATGCCGCATCAAGCCGGCCATATCGGCGCCGCGAGCGCTGGCCGCGATCACGATCGTGGAGCGATCCATCGCCTCGCCGGTCGCGCGCGCGGCGCGGTCGGCGCTGAGCCAGCCGCGCGCCACGACGAAGTGCTGCAAGGTGTCGGACAGCTTCGCCACCAGCGCCAGCCGGATCGCCGCCGGCAGGTCCGGCAGCGCCAGCATCGACTCGCGAATCGCCGCGAGATGGCCGTGGCGCTCGACGATGCGGTCCCATGAGAACGGCGCCAGCTCGGCGTGCGGATTTTCGATCAGCTCCAGCGCCGCAGCCGGCGAGCCGACCTCGGCGATCGCCGCACTCACCGCCGGGGGCAGCTGGAAGCGCCGCGCCACCGCGCATTGCACCGCGTTGTCGCCGGTGGCGACGATGTCGACCAGATCGGCGTCAAGTAACAGCGGCGAGAATTCCAGAACCGGCAGCGCAACCGATGCCTGATCATTGGCGAGCGCGCGCACGATCGTCGGCGGCGCATCGGGCGTCGAGGCAAAGACTTCGGCGATCGCCTGGCGCACCTGCGCCGCGGGATCGTCCAGCATCAACAGCAGCGCGCCTTCGGCGGCGATGCGGTCGTCGATCGAGAGATCCGAGATCAACCAGGCGCGGGCCAGAGCGCGAGTGGCTTCGGCGCGTTCGCCGGCCGGGGCGTGACCAATCCAACTGATGAACTGCCGAACAATCATGACACTTCCGGCCGACGCGACTTCACTCAACGCCTTCTCGGCGCCTCACAGCAACAATCGATAAACCATGCCTCTTAACAAAGGGTTCACCATAACCGGCTGCGAACGTTGACGTTTCGTTAATGACGCGAGGCGCGGCCCGAGCCTCTTCGGTGACTTAACCTCGCACGAACCAGCGCTTGCTAACAGCACAGCAGCGGACGTTGCAGCCGCGCCACCTCGGAGGATCGCCTTGCCCGACATCGCCCGAACGCCGCGCCGCCGCGCGCTGGCCGCCGCCCTGCTGTTTCTCGGCTTGGGCTACACGGCCGCAACCGCGGCTGAGGCCACTTCCGATCCGGTGCTGGTGACGACCACACTCGGCACGGTGCGCGGCGTGGTCCATGACGGCGTGCGGGAATTCAAGGGCATCCCCTACGCCAAACCGCCGGTCGGCGAACTACGCTTCGCGATGCCGCAGCCGGCGACGCCGTGGCAGGGCACGCGCGACGCCACTACCTACGGCAGTGCCTGTCCGCAGCCGAAGCGCTACGGCATTCCGGAATCAAGTAACAACGAGGACTGCCTGGTTCTCAACGTCACCGCACCGGCGAGCGAGCCCGCGCGCAAGCGCGCGGTGATCGTCTGGATCCACGGCGGCGCCTTCGTCGGCGGCTCCAGCGCGCTGTATCCGCTCGACCATCTGGCGCGGCAGGGCGACGTGGTGATGGTGTCGATGAACTACCGGCTCGGCGTGTTCGGCTTCACCGCGCATCCGGCGTTCGACGCCGATCACAACGGCGGCTACGGCCTCGAGGATCAGCGGCTGGCGCTGCGCTGGGTGAAGCAGAACATCGCCGCGTTCGGCGGCGATCCGGAGAACATCACGCTGGCCGGTGAATCCGCCGGTGCCGCCAGCGTCTGCATGCACATCCTGGCGCCGGACGAGACCGCGGGCCTGTTCGCCAAGGCAATCGTGCAGAGCGCCGGCTGCGTCACGCCGCTGCCGAGCGTCGCCGACGGCAACAAAGTCGGCGAGAAAGTCGCCGCGCAAGCGGGCTGCAGCGACGACGCCACCGCGCTGTCCTGTCTGCGCGACAAGAGTGTGGACGAACTGCTCGATGCCGGCACCAAGGTGGCCGGCTCCAGCATCGTCACCTTCCTGCCGGTGATCGGCGCCAAGACGGTGCCGCTGCCGGGCGCCGAGGCGCTGCCGGCCGGCAAATTCGTCAAGGTGCCGATGATCAACGGCGGCACCCGCGACGAGCTTCGGCTCTACGTCGCCTACGCGGTGCAGGCCGGCGACACCATCAATGCGGACAACTACGCCGACCAGCTGAAGGCGGTGTACGGCGAGCACACCGACAAGGTGCTGGCCCAGTACCCGGCGGCGAACTACACGTCGGCGCCGAGCGCGCTCGGCACGGTGTGGTCGGATTTCCGCGCCGACGTCGGCATCAACAACTGCATCTATCTGCAGACCGCCAAGCTGCTGCGCAAATCGGTGCCGGTGTACGCGTTCGTGTTCGGCGACCGCGACGCGCCGCCGGTCACCGCCGATCCCGGCTTCGAGATGGGCGCGGTGCACTCCTCCGAGCTGCCGTATCTGTTCCCGCATTACGACAACACCCAGGCGCTCGCCGGCCCCGACCTGAAGCCGGCCTCGCAGGCGCTCGCCGACCAGATGGTGGCGTACTGGACCAGCTTCGCCAAAACAGGCAAGCCGGCCGCGCACGGCGCCCCGGCGTGGCCGCAGTTCACCGGCGACACCCAGGTGCTCAATCTCACGCCCGGCCAGCTCGGCCCGTTCGACGCCGCCGCGCAGCATCACTGCGCATTCTGGAAGACGCTGTATCCGACCATCCTGACGGAGTGAGGCGCGGCGCTCGGCGCCCGTCCTTTCCCATTCGGCACGGCACCAAGGCCCCTCCGCACCAGCGGAACGGGCCGCCGTCGATCGCCAACGCTCTCAAAGTTGTTAGTTCGCGGCTCGGACCGATGCGGCGCATCGCCGCGCGGCGCGATGGCGGGCGCCCATAAACGCGACAATGTATGATTACAAATTAATCGCCGGCCGTAACCGGTTGGATATGCATTTTTGCACATTGCGTTGCACAATTCGTCCTTTTCAGTCCGCTCCGCTCGGCGATGATGGGCGCACCAACACATCCGCCTCACGATCCGGAGATAGTTGTGCAGTCAGTGATCTCGAAAACGACGGCCGCGCGGCTGCGCCGCGCCACTGAACTGGCGATCGGACCGATCCTGCTGTTCGGCGTCTGGTGGATCGCGGCGCGCGCAGGCTGGGTCAACAGGGACCTGCTGCCCTCGCCCACCGATACCCTGCGCGACACCGCGGGCGCGATCTGGTCCGGCAGCATCACCAAGGATTTCTGGTACACGATGGTGCGCGTCGCCTATTCGATCGCGATCGCGATCGTCGCCGGCGTGCCGGTCGGCATCGTGCTCGGCGCCAAGGCGGCGGTGTATCGCTCGGTCGAGTTCATCGTCGATTTCTTCCGCTCGACTCCGGCGACCGCAATGTTTCCGCTGTTCCTGCTGCTGTTCGGCCTCGGCGATCTCGCCAAGATCGCGGTCGCGGCGTTCGCCGCCTGGTTGGTGATCGTGTTCAACGTCGCCTACGGCGTGATGAACGCACGGCAGACCCGGATCCTCGCCGCCCGTTCGATGGGCGCCTCCTCGCTCCGCATCTTCCGCGACGTGATCTTTTTCGAGACCCTGCCGCAGACCTTCATCGGGCTGCGTACCGCGGTGTCGCTGGCGCTGGTGGTGATCATCGTCGCCGAAATGTTCATCGGCGCCACCGACGGCATGGGCCACCGCATCATCGACGCGCAGATCTCGTACTCGCTCACCGACATGTACGGCTCGATCCTGATCGCCGGCGCGATGGGCTACGGACTCAATCTGATCCTGCTGTTTCTCGAACGCTCGATCATCCACTGGTCGGGCAAATGACCCGCTCCGCTGCCCCCGTTCACAAGGAGACAACGATGTCGAAATCACTTCTGTTCGCCGCCGCGGTGACGGCCACCCTCACCGCCGCCGGCGGCGCGCAGGCGGCCTGCGACAAGATGGACAAGGTGACGGCGGCGTGGCTGCCGATCATGCAGACCACCGCCTACTACGTCGCGCTCGACCAGAAGCTGTTCGAGAAGGCCTGCATCGAGATCGACTCCAACAAGATGGAATCGCCGAACCAGATCATCGACGCGCTGATCGCCGGCCGCGCCGATTTCGGACCGCCCGGCGCCGCGGCCGGCATCGCGATGATCGCGGAGTCGAAATTCCCGGGCAAGCTGAAGATCTTCGGGCTGCAGGGCGGCGGCATCAAGGTCGACCGCATCAACGACGGGCTGATCGTCAAGCCGGACAGCACCATCACGTCGTTCGCCGACCTGAAGGGCAAGACGCTCGGCCACGTCCCCGGCATCCAGTGGCGGACGATCTCCCGCCACATGGTGCGCGCCGCCGGGCTCGATCCGGACAAGGACGTCAAGCTGGTCGATCTTGCGGTCGCCATGCAGGTGCCGGCGGTGGTCGGCGGCACGGTCGACGCCACGCTGTCGCTGGAGCCGGTCGGCTCGATCGCAGTAGCGTCCGGAAAGGCCAAGCGCGCGATGACCAATCCGTGCTCGGTGGTGATCGCCGATCCGTTCTATTCCGGCGCCTCGGTGATGACCGCCAAGTTCCTGCAGGAGCGTCCCGACGTCGCCAAGCGCGTGGTCGCGGTGATCGATCAGGCCACCGACCTGGTGAATGCCGATTTCGCCAAGTACAAGGCGGTGCTGCCGCACTACACCGCGATCAAGGCCGATCAGCTCGATTTGGTGGCGCAGCCTTATCTGCGCGGGTTCAAGGAGCTCGACGACACCGATATCAAGTCATACCAGGCTCTGGTCGACATCTTCATCAAGGAAGGCGTGATGGCCGGACCGCTGAACGTCCGCGACAAGCTGCTGTCCAAGGCGGAGCTCGGCGAATGAACAGCAGCAGCGTCTTCAGGGCCCGGCCGGCCATGACCGCAGTGGACTCGTCCACGCCGTCTCCGCGGCCGGGACGGCAGGCGCTGATGACGATCCGCGGCCTGCGCAAGACCTTCAACGACGCGGTGGTCTACGACGATTTCGAGATGGAACTGCCGCTCGGCCACTTCATCTCGATCTTCGGCCCCAACGGCTGCGGCAAGAGCACGCTGATCAACATGATCTCGGGCTTGATGCCGATGGACGCCGGCGAGGTGCTGTACGACGGCCAGCGCATCGCCGAGACGCGGATCTCCTACGTGTTCCAGAACTATCGCGAGGCGCTGTTTCCCTGGCTGAAGGCGATCGACAACATCCACTACCCGCTGAAGGTGATGGGCGTGCCGCGCGCCGAGCGCAACCGGCGGATCGAGAAGCTGCTGGCGGAGTTCGAGATCCGGATCGATCTGAACGCCTATCCCTACACGCTGTCGGGCGGCCAGCAGCAGACGGTGTCGATCCTGCGCGCGCTGGTCACCGAGCCGGAGGTGCTGTTCCTCGACGAGCCGTTCTCGGCGCTCGACTACGAGATGACGATGTCGATGCGCGAGCAGCTGCAGAAGATCTTCATGAAGACCAAGACCACGATGCTGCTGGTGTCGCACGACCTCGACGAGGCGATCGAACAGGCCGACAAGGTGGTGCTGCTGACCCGGCGCCCGACCAAGGTCGCCGAGATCGTCGACATCAATCTGCCGTGGCCGCGCAATCTCGAAGTCACCACCGGCGACGCGTTCATGGCGCTGAAGCGCCACTGCCTCGATCGCTTCTGGCAGGAAGTGAAGAAATGACGGGCACCGGCTGAGCCGGGCCCGACCACCTCGAACCATCCTACAATCTGGAGACTGACATGACGAAGCGCCGGTTTCGCGCCGCTGCGGTGCAGACACTCGCCAAGTTGGGCGATTTCGATTTCAACATCGCGCTGGCGACGGCTTACGTCGAGGACGCGGTCCGCCAGGGCGCCGAGCTGATCGTGTTCCCCGAATGCATGGACACCGGCTATCTGTTCGACTCCGCCGAGCATTGCCGCGAACTCGCCGAGACGCTGACCGACGGCCCGTTCGTCAAGGCGCTCGCCGCGCTCAGCCGCAAGCACGGTGTCTATATCGCCAGCGGCATCACCGAATGGGATCCGGCCAAGGAAAAGATCTTCAACACCGGCATCATGTTCGACCGCAACGGTGAGGTCGCCTGCCACTATCACAAGCAATTCCTCGCCACCCACGACCAGAACTGGTTCGCATTCGGCGAGCGCGGCTGCCCGGTGGTCGACACCGATCTCGGCAAGATCGGCCTGTTGATCTGCTTCGACGGTCGCATCCCCGAGATCTTCCGCGCCATGACCATGCAGGGCGCCGAAGTGATCGTCGACATGGCGAACTTCTTCGCGATGGACCAGGCCGACATGTGGGGCCCGGCGCGCGCTTACGAAAACGGCGTGTGGCTGGTCGCTGCAACCAAGGCCGGGTACGAGCGCTCGATCTACTATCCGGGCGGCAGCATGATCGTCGATCCGAAGGGACGCGTGCTGTCGAAGGTGCCTTACGACACCCACGGGATGTCGATTGCCACCATCGACCTCGACGCCGCGGCCGACAAATCGATCTACACCGCCAACGACAAGATCGCCGACCGCCGCCCCGAGACCTACGGCATCATGGCGCTGCCCTACGACAAGACGCCGGTCCATGGCGTCGCCGACCGGCCGCTGATCCCGTCGCAATCAGTCACCAAGGTGGCGGCGGTGCAGATCCACGTCACGCCGGACTGCAGCGTCGCCGAGGTGCTCGACATGGTCGACCACACCGCCAAGCTCGGCGCCAAGGTGATCACGCTGCCCGAATACGCGTTCAGCGCGCACTACATTCTGACGCCGGCGGAAGCCGCTGCGGCCGCCGACGAAGCTGCGGCGAACCTCGCGGCGGTGGCGAAGATCACCGCCCGCTACGGCTGCCTGATCGCCGTGCCGATCGTCGAACGCGCCGCGGCGGGGCTCTATGTCAACACGGTGCTGATCGGACCGGACGGCAAGGAGATCGGCCGCTATCGCAAGACGCATCTGACCGCCGAGGAACGCAGATGGGCGGTCGCTGGCCACGACTATCCGGTGTTCGAGACGCCGTTCGGGCGTATCGGCGTGATGTCGGGCTACGACGCGGTGTTTCCAGAGACCTCGCGTTGCCTCGGCATCGGTGCGGCCGATATCATCCTGTGGCCCGCGGCACTACGCGAGCCGTTCGAGCGTGAACTGCTGGCCGTTCCGCGCGCCGAGGACAACCGCGTCGCGGTCGTGCTCGCCAACCGGGTCGACAGCCCCTACCCCGGCGGCAGCGTGGTGATCCCGCCGACCGGCTTCCCGCAATGGGACATCAACATCGCGGCGCCGCGGGTGATGAAGCTCGGCGCGGTGATGCCCAAGCACATCGATCTGGCGGTCTGCCGACAGAAGCTGATGATCCCGAAGGTGGACATGTTTGCAAACCGGCTGGTGGAGACGTACGCTCCGATCGTCGCGGCGTAGTCCCGTTCGGTGGCTGTCCGGACACAGACGGAAGGTCGGCGCATCGGCGCCGGCCGTGCCGGGGAGACGGCGGCGGGCGTGGCGAAGACACAGCGCACCATCAGGTACGACTGGAACGACGTCGTCTATTTCCTCGAAGTGGCGCGGCAGCGCAGCCTGGTCCGCGCCGCCGCCAAGCTGAAAGTCGACCATACCACCGTCAGCCGCCGCGTCCGCGAACTCGAGCGCAGCCTGAATTCGACGCTGTTCAAGCGCAGCAAGTCGGGCTTCACGCTCACCGAAATCGGCATGCGGCTGCTGCAATATGCCGAAGGCATGGAAAGCCAGGCCAACTCGATCGTCGAGGCGATCGGCACCGACACCGCCGACGCCGGCGGCGCGGTGCGGATAGCCGCGATGGAAGGGATCGGCAGCTTCTATCTGACGCGCTGCATTGCCGACTTCAACCGGATCTATCCGTCGATCCAGATCGAGCTGATCACCGACACCCGCCTGCTCGATCTCAGCCGGCGCGAGGCCGATATCTTCGTCAGCTTCTTCCGGCCGCACGGCAAGCGGCTGTCGATCAAGAAAGTCGGCGAGTTTCGGATTTCGCTGTACGCGACCGATCGATATTTCGAGGGCAAGAGCCGGCCGCGCAGCGTCAAAGAGCTGGAGACCCACGCCTTCATCGATTTCATCGAAGACTACATCTACAGCAAGGAAAACCGCTGGCTGTCCGACGTGCTGCGACCGCCGCACACGATCTTTCGCAGCACCAGCCTGGTGGCGCAGTCGATCGCCGTCGCCGCCGGCCAAGGCATCGCGATGCTGCCCTCCTATGTGGCCGCCGGCAATGGCGAGTTCGCTCCGGTGATGCCCGAGCTGTTCACCACCCGCGACATCTGGCTGTCGGTGCACGAAGACCTGCTGCACGTCGCGCGGATCAAGGCCGTGGTCAGCTACCTGGAAAACCGCATCGAAGCCGACAGGGTGTTTCTCAACTCGGTGCAAAATCAACGCAGCCGCCGAAAGCGGAGCGGCTGACCAGCGCTCAGCTCGCGAACGTGCCGTTGCGGTCGCTGAACAGATCGAGCGGGGTCGGCTTGCGCACTTCGGGGGTGTGCGACAGATCCGGCATCGGGGTCTGGGTCTGTGTCTGGGCCTGCGGCGGCGTGGTCCAGAGCGATTGCACGGCCGGCGACACCGGCTCGGGGCGATCACCGCCGAGGAACAGCGAGCGGAAGATCGGTTCGTTGCCGCGCTGCGTCGTGGCGGTCCTCGCGGCATCGCCGGCCTGGGCGGGCGTCACATTCCGCACGTCCGGGAAACTCGCCAGATAGGCGGCGTTGTCGACCGGCGCCGACGGCGCGGCCGAGGCCAGCGTCACCGGCAGGCCGGCGACCGACGCGATCGCGCTCTGCGTCGTCGGCGCATTGGCGGCGGCCTGGTAGCGCGATGTGAGATTGGAATACACCTCCGAGACGCTGCGGGCATTGCCGGAGCGGTCGTAGAAGATCGACTGGTTGGCGGCAGCGGCGGACGGAAACAGCGCGGCGCCGGCGACGTTGGGCGTGTCGCTCGCCGCATTGATCAGCTTGGAGGCGCCGGCCACGCCCATGAAATGCGCCATATAGAGCTCGGCGTCGGACGGACGACGCCCGATCTCGCCGGTCAGCTTGAAGCTGTTGGATTGCGTCAGCACCCCGGCCATCGCCGACGACACCACCGGATCGTTGCGCAGATTCATGATCGCGGTGCGCGCCGACGGATCGCTGACCGAGTAGCTGCCGGAGGCCGAGCGGGTGATCGCGTCGGCATACTGGCCATAGCCGAACTGCGCGCCGGCCTCCTTCACGGTGCCGAGCCAAGTCTGGTCGATGAACTGAAACAGGCCCTGCGCCGACGAGGTGGAGGCCTGGGCGGTCGGGTTGAAGTCCGACTCCATCTTGGCGGTGGCGAGCAGATACTGAAAGCTGGTGCCGGTGGCGCCGGCAGCCTGCTTGATCGCGCCGGCGACCTTGGTCTGCGCCGGATCGACGATCCTTACCGCCGGATTTGAGACCTCAGCCGCCATCGCCCTGCTCCGCTCCAATGCGCTCGTCGCGCGCGGAAGCGCCCACTCCACCATGCGCAACCTTGGGCGACTATGGTTAACGAGACGTTAAAACCGCGACGCGCCAGCCGGGACGGCCTTCTCTTAACTTTGTCTTAACCGGGTAGCTGGTTCTATCTCTGGTAGTTGTCTAGAGATGTCTCCCGGCCCAGATGCGCGAGGCTGTCATGACCGCGATCGCCAATTCGTCCACCGCGACATCGAGCTGGCCACAGACGACGAGTCTGGCTCCGATCGGGCAAGCCGGATCGAGCACCAACGGCTCCGCAGTACCGACCACCCCGTCGACAGCCGCGGCCACCGACAAGGTGCAACTGTCCGATCGCGCCAAGGCGATCCTCGACAAGGCCAATGCCGACAAGGCGGCCACCGCCAATCTCTCGTTGTCGTTCGACGAGATGCTGCAGCAGCGCACCGATGCCTTGACCACCAAGCTCACGGACGCGTTCAAAAAAATGAACGTCAATCTCGACGACGCCGTCCGGCTCCAGGTCGACAAGTTCGGCAAGGTCACCGCCGAAGGGCCGTGGAAAGAGAAGATCGAGAAGTACTTCGCCGACAATCCTGAGGCTGCCAAGGAACTGAAAGAGATCGCCGGGCTGAATGCGCTGAAGGCGGCCAACGCCGCGCTCGAGCTCTACAACAAGGAAAAGGGCGCCAGCGCGCCGGGCAGCAAGCAGCAGCAAAGCGCCTGGACCGCCTACAACATCCGCTCGATGAACATTCAGACCCTGTCCGGCGTGATCAGCCTGAAGGACGGAGAAATGCGCTCGGCTGCGATGGACTACATCGACAGCATCGCCGACCCGACCGGCGCGAAGGCCGGTCCCGACCCGGTGCAGCAGCAGCGCGAGATCGCCAGGCGGTTGGCCTGACCCACCCGGCTATTTGCCGTAGACCTTGTCCGGATCGAATTTGCGCTCGGCGTCGGTCTCGATCAGCACCGGCGCGCCGTCGCCGCCACGATCGATACGGCGATAGAAGCAGGAGTGGCGACCGGTGTGACAGGCGGCGCCACCGGTCTGATCGACCTTGATCCACACCGCATCCTGGTCGCAGTCGACCCGCATCTCCAGCACCTTCTGGACGTGACCGGAGGTCTCGCCCTTCTTCCACAGCCGCTTGCGCGAGCGGCTGTAGTACCAAGCCTCTCCGGTCTGGATGGTGCGGTCGAGCGCTTCGTCGTTCATGAACGCGACCATCAGCACGTCGCCGGACCGCGCATCGGTGGCGACGCAGGTGACGAGCCCGTGCGAATCGAATTTCGGGCGCAGCACAACGCCTTCCTCGATGTCGTCGGGTGCAACGGGTGAAGTTGTTGAACGCGTTTCGCTGGACACGATTGAATTGCCTTGCCGGACTCGGGCGTTAGCCGCGGTCCTTGACCATCGTCATGAACCGCGCCTGCTCCGCCGGATTGTCGCGGAACACACCGGTGTAGCGGCTGGTGAAGGTGCTTGCGCCCTTCTTGGCGATGCCGCGCACCGACATGCAGGTGTGCTCGGCTTCGATCAGGACGGCGACGCCGCGCGGCTTCAGCACCTCGTCGATCGCGGCGGCGATCTGCGCGGTGAGATGCTCCTGGGTCTGCAGCCGGCGGCCGAAAATATCGACCAGCCGCGCCAGCTTGGACAAACCGACCACGCGCTCCACCGGCGTATAGGCGATGTGCGCCTTGCCGTAGAACGGCATCACATGGTGCTCGCAATGCGAAGTGAAGCTGATGTTGCGGACCAGCACGAAGTCGTCGTAGCCGGCGGTCTCGCCGAAGGTGCGCTCCAGCACCTCCTTCGGGCACTGGTGATAGCCCTGGAACAGTTCGTCATAGGCTTCCACCACCCGGCGCGGGGTGTCGAGCAGGCCCTCGCGCTCGGTGTTCTCGCCGATATAGGACAGCAGCGTCTTCACCGCGGCCTCGGCTTCGGCGCGCGACGGGCGCGGCTGATCGGGCTGCACCGCGACCTCGAGGAACTCGGACGGATCGAGTTCGGCGGGCTGGAATTCCGGGCGGCCTTCGGCCGGCTTGGTGCCGCGGATCGGCTTGATTTTGGCGTCCATCTTCTCTCCGTTCGACCGGCCTTCGAGGGCCGGATGTGTCACCGGGCAGACGGGCGGACAACAGCCGGTCGTCTTGATCCCTTCGGCGAGCCTCGCCGGCCAAATGCTTGACCGATCTCGGCTCGCAACCTCCACGCGGCGCAATCTGCCGCACGGCGAGGCTTCATTTCGAAAGCCGCGCTTCCTATATAAGACGACAAGCCGGAACCGCCAAGGTCGCCGCCCCGGGCGACCAGTGGCCAGAGCGCCCGCACGGAATTCGCCGCATGCTCAACGACGTCTACAACAACCGCATCATCGAACTGGCCGGTAATATTCCGCGGATCGGACGATTGCAGCAGCCCGATGCCAGCGCCACCGCGCATTCCAAACTATGCGGCTCCACGGTGACGATCGACTTGAAGATGGACGGCGACACCGTCACCGACTTCGCCCACATCGTCAAAGCCTGCGCGCTCGGCCAGGCCTCCTCCTCGATCATGGCGAGCCATGTGGTCGGCTCGACTGCGAGCGAACTCAAAGCGTTGCGCGAGACCGTGCGCAAGATGCTGAAGGAGAACGGCGCCCCGCCCGACGGCAAATGGGCCGACGTCGCGATGCTCGAGCCGGTCCGCGACTACAAGGCCCGCCACGCCTCAACGCTGTTGACCTTCGACGCCGTGGTCGACGCCATCGACCAGATCGAAGCCGAGCGCGACGGCGCCAAAGCGACAGCGTAAGCCCGCCCCCTCCACGAGTCATTCCGGGGCACGCGCGGAGCGCGGGAACCCGGAATCTCGACGTTCGAAAACCAATGCGCAACAATCTCGGGATTCCGGGTTCGCGCTTCGCGCGCCCCGGAATGACGTGCTGGTTAGTCTAATCTCGGGATTCCGGGTTCGCTCGCTGGCGCGAGCGCCCCGGAAGGACGGGCCCTGAGTCAGTGCCCCGGTTGCGCCGGGGCGGTGCCGCCGGTGGGGAGCGCTTCGGCGGTCTTGGTGGCCGGCGCCGGCTGCGAGGCGAACCGGTCCTGCACCGGCTTCGGCCCTGCTGAAGCCACCGTCTTGGCCGGCGCGGTGCCGAGACCGGGCAGCAGATCGGCGATCGCCTGGGTGGTGATCAGGTTGGTGTCACGCAGCTCCGCCCGCGACAATTCGTGCAGATCTTCCCAGGGCGGCACGCTGAGCGCGAGCGACAACAGATCGCCGGTCCCGCCCATCTCGAAGGTGAATTTCGCCAGCCGGCCGATGTCGCGCTCGACGATCGACATGTCCTGCGCGGTGTAGCTGGCGGCGCGCGCATCCTCGGCGCGGTCGCCCATCCAGATCTGATGCACCCGAACACGCGCGCCTTCCGGCACGAACCGGGTCTGGCCCGACAGCAGCAGGAACACGCACATCGATTCGCAATAGGCGTTGCCGTCGATTCGGGGCCGGTTACCGAGCGGCGACGCCGCCGGCACACTGATCCCGACCGTGGTCGCCAGCCCCAGCTTGCGCCAGCGCCGCCCCAGCGTGATGGCGTCGTTGACCGAACCGCCGCTGGAATCCAGCACCACAGTAGCGCCGCCGAGGTTGCGGTCGCGGGCAAAGTCCTCGAAATCCTTCGGGGTATCGACGGTGACGATGCCGACGGCGCTGATCCAGGCGCCGCAATTCGGGTCGCAGGCGACCCAGCCGAATTTCATCGGCTGCCGCCGCGCCTCCAGGCTGCTGGCCCCCGCGGTGACAGGAATGCTGCTGTCGGCTGCGAACCCGAGTAGAACGATGCCGAGCGCTGCGATCCGCCACAGCGCTGAACCGATCAAACAGGAGAGAACCGCGCGTCCCAACCTTGCTTCCTTCGCTCCGGCAGCAACTGCGTGACAAGTTCCAAACCGAATCTGTCACGTCTCTGTTACCTAACCGTTGTGAAAAAGCTAACTTTGATCAACCGCAAACACCACCGCGTTTTGCTGCGCCGCGCTCAACAGAGCGCGAGTTTTGGTGAAGTGTTGCGCAAATGTCGGCGAGCCGCCGTTCCCCGCAACGGAACCAGGCAAAACGCCGCTCATCGAATTGGCACATGCTCGTGAAACTACCAACAGGCGGAACTAACTGGATCGAGCTGGTGCTGCGGCTGCCGCGCAATGCCGGCCGCGGCCTGATCTGGCTGTACCGGCACACGCTGTCGCCGCTGGTCGGCTACAATTGCCGGCACTATCCGACCTGTTCGATGTACGGGGATGAAGCGATCAGCCGCTACGGACTGTGGGCCGGCGGATGGATGACGCTGGCGCGGCTGCTACGTTGCCAGCCGTGGGGTACGTCTGGCATCGATCTGGTGCCGCAAGTCTCGCCTCCCGGCGCGCGCTGGTATCTGCCGTGGCGTTATGCGCGCTGGCGCGGCGTCAACGCGCCGCCGCCGGAGCCCGCCGCGCCGTGCGGTTGCGGCTCGCATCCGGTCACGCCGGATCAAGACCAATCCGGCCCAGCCCCGGCAGCTTGATCGCCGGCCGGCGCAGATCGAATCCGAGCACTGCGCCGAGGACGTTGAGTTCGACGCCCTCGATCCATCCCAGCGTCAGCCCGAGGTAACCGCCCAGCGTGGCGCGAATGCCGGTGCCGGACGGCGTCCACGCGATCCACGCGCCGTCCCACGGATAGTCCTTGCCGATCGCGGTCGGCGGCAGCGGGGTGCGTAGCTCCGGCACGGCCGCCATCACCGCAGCCACGAAAGTGTTGGAGTTCGGCCCCGGCCAAGCGCGATAGTCGCCATAAGCCGCGAGCTTGTAGCTCTTCACCGCAGCTTCGATCTTCGGGATCATCACCGCCGCGGCTTCGCCGTCGGCCGCCGCGATCAGTTGCGGCTCGTCGCCGAACCAGCGGCCATCCGCCACGAAACCGTTGACGCGAATCGGCATGCCCCAGGCGGTGTAGTCGTAGCGGGTGTAGCGCGACGCGCCCGCCGGCTTGACCACGATCCAGCTGTGCACGGCGAAGATGCCGCGCCAGCGAACGGTGCGTGCGGCGAACACCCGCACCACAGCTTCGGGATGCTGTGCGGCCGGCGGCAGCAGTCCGGCGCTGGAACGGTCGGCGCTCTGCCAGTCGACGCTGCGATCGCCCAGCCAATATTTTCCGGCCGACACGGCGATCGGCGCAACCAGCAACAACAACAGGATCAGCACGAAACGTCTCACGCGGGGATGATCGATGCGAACGAGGATGCTGGGAATATAGACGGCACGCGTGCCCTCGCCAGAACCGTTCACGCGGTCGTGCTGGAACAGCGCGCGGTGATCAGCACCCTGGCGCCTGGCTGCTCACCACACCGCAGCCGCGAGCGCCGCGATCAGCGCCGGCGGCGTCACCACGAGACCGAGCTTGAGGAACCGCCAGGCAGTGACTTCGATCTGGTTCCGGCGCAGCACCACCAGCCACAGGATGGTGGCGAGCGAACCGGTGACCGAGAAGTTCGGCCCGAGGTCGACGCCGATCAGCAGCGCCGCGATGGTCTCGCGCGGCAAGTGATTGTCGGCCGCGACCGAACCGGCGACGAGGCCGACCGGCAGGTTGTTGCCGATGTTGCAGGCGATCGCGGTGACGATGCCGGCCGCCCACGAGCCGAGCCGCGGCGCATCGGCCACCGCCTCACGCAGCACGCCACCGAGCGCGCTGATGACGCCGGTGCGGCCCAGCGCTTCGACCATCACGAACAGCCCGGCCACCAGCGGCACGACGCTCCACGACACGCCCTTCAGCACCGGAACCGGCGATTGCCGCTCCAGCGCCAGCACGGCTCCGGTGGTGACGAGGCCGCACACGAAGGTCGGCAGGCCGAGCGCGACGTCGAGCGCCGAGGCCGTGAGCAGCACGATCGCGATGGCGCCGATGCCGACCGCGGCGAGCTTGCCGCCCCGCGACAGATGCGGCGTCGCCACCCGGGTTTCGATCGTCTGCTCGGCGAGCGACCGGCGCAGCGCAAGACGGAGCACGAGATAGGTCGCGACGATCGCCGCCAGCGACGGCAGGGTGAATTGCTGCAGCCAGCCGCCGAGATGCGGCATGTGTTCGCCGAACACCACCAGATTGGCCGGATTGGAGATCGGCAACACGAAGCTCGCCGCATTGGCGATGAACGCGCAGACGAACAGATACGGCAGCGGCGCGGCGCCGGCCGCACGGGTCGCGGCGTACACCGCCGGCGTCAGCACGATTGCGGTGGCGTCGTTCGACAGCAGCACGGTGACCAGCACGCCGACCGCATACACCAGCAGGAACAGACGCTGCGGCGATCCCTTGGCGTGTTCGACTGCGTAGGCCGCAAGATAATCGAACAGCCCTTCGCGCTGCGCCAGCTCCGCAATCAGCATCATGCCGATCAGGAACAGATACACGTCGATGCCGTTGCGCGCGCCGACGAGCGCGTCCTGCCACGACAACAGTCCGAGCACGACCAGCGCCAACGCGCCTGCCACCGCCCACACCGCCTCGGGCCATCGCAGCGGACGAATGATCACGCCGGCAGTGGCGAGCGCGACGATACACCAGGTCAGAATCGGATCGTGGGACAGCATGAAACTCGACATCGCGACGCGAGATACGTGGCACCGAACACCGAACTAACCGATAGGCGAAGACGCATGTATTGTCTCTATCGGTACGGTTGCAGGCATTGCAGGCGGCGCGCGACAATATAGTCCTTGTACGAGCGGGGCGGATGCTGTACTGTGGCGTCATTCGATTAGCCGCTGTGCCTTTCTGAATGCGCCCGCGGGCTCCTTCCCAAAGTCATCGATTAGTTGAAACGCAGCACGCCATGTTGGCGTGGGCGATATGCTTTGGAGAACGGAAATGACGACAGGAACCGTGAAGTGGTTCAACGGCCAAAAGGGTTTTGGCTTCATCGCACCGAGCGACGGCGGCAACGACGTGTTCGTGCACATCAGCGCGGTTGAGCGCGCCGGCCTGACCGGCCTCGCCGAAGGCCAGAAGGTCTCGTTCGAGGTCAAGGTCGACAAGATGCGCGGCAAGAGCAGCGCCGAGAATCTCGCGCTGGCTTGATCCAGCGTCTCCGTTTCACGGATGTACTGAAACGGTAGATGGGCCCGTTCGATCCTCGTGATCGAGCGGGTTTTGTCGCGCGTACCGAAACGAGGCGGATATGAGCGAGAACAAGACCACGACGCCCTCCCCGACCAGCATCGAACGGGCGCGCCGCAAACTCGTCGAACAGCAGGACGGCGCACAGCGGATGGCTGAAATCGAGCGCGAGGCCGTTGCCGCGCGCAAGAACATGGCGCGGCTGCGCGAGCTGCGGCTCGCCCGCGAGGCCGAACAGGCCGCCGCGGCTCTGGCCGCCCCACCGGCAGCGCCGAAGAAGCGAGCCCGCAAGACGTCCTGAACTTGAAAGCGTGCGGAGCGCTGCCTGCGCGGTCGCGGCTGGAGACGACGATGGCGACCGCCGACGATTTCAAGCTGATCCGTGACATCCATGCGACCGGCGGCCGTCGCCAGGTGTTCGGCGCCCGCGAGCGGCTGCCGTTCGAAGAGCTCGTCGAGATCGGTTGGCTGAAGCGCTCCTCGGTCGATACCCGGGCGACGCACTATCAGATCACCGAACGCGGCACTGCCGCTGCGCTCAGAAGCTGACGCAGCTCGGCCGCACCGAAACCATCACCGCCTGTTGCTTGAACCGCCGTTTGTAGGCTTCCGCGATGTCGCTCAGCGCCGCGCGCTTGGCCGGATCTTCGGCGAACACCAGCGTCACCAGCTTGGCTTTCTCGCGGACGATGGCGCCGCGCGCGTTGTCGCGCCACTGCCCGGCGCCGTCGACCACCGTCAGCCCGTCCGGAAACCGCGGCGTGATCTCCTCGGCGGTGAAGCGCGCGAACTCGGCATCGCTGACTCCGAGGCGATCGCCGATATTACGGCCGAACGCCAGCTCTGCACTCAGCATCGGCTGCGACGGCGGCAAACACATCGTCGCCGGCACCGCAGCACAGCCGGCGAGCACCGCCGCCGCAGCGCAGGCGATCAGCAGCCGCATCATCTCGCGCCTCCGTATCGTCATCCGCGTCGCAAGGTCTTCAGATAAGCGCACAGCATATCGGCAACCTCATCCGCATAGGCGGTGATTTCCGCGGCTGCGCGCCGACGGCCGGAGAAATCCTTGCCGAGCGCCGCAAGGGTGCGGCCGATCAGTTCGGCCGCACGCGCCCGCGTCGCATCGGAACTGTGCGGTGCCGCCTCCCGCAGAAACGCCGCCATCGTCCCGTCCATCGCCTTCCGCGCGGCCCGGGCCTCCGGTGCGTCGCGATACAGCGGCGCGGCATCGTCGAGCGCGCCGCGGACTTCGGCCTCGTCGCATTCGGATTGGATGAAGGCATGGACCAGCCGGCGCAGCCGCTTCGGCGGCGGATCGCTGCGGTCGTCCAGAATGTCGCTCAGCATCTCCGCAGTCTGCCGCCACTCGTCGCTCTGCAGCCGGAACAGGATCGCGGCCTTGTTAGGGAAGTATTGATACAGCGAGCCGACGCTGACGCCGGCCTTGTCGGCGACCCGCGCGGTGGTGAAGCGCTGCGCGCCCTCCTTCGCCAAAACCTGAACAGCCGCCTCCAGAATGGCCGCGACCAGCTCCGTCGAGCGCGCCTGTTGTGGCTGTTTTCGCGTGGAAATAGAGCCACTTCGTCGATCGACCATGGGCGTCCCGGGGAATGCGATTAGCGAATGCGACTATTTATTCGTATTTCTGAGGACGCGCAACATCGCGCTGATCACTCCCGTCTGGAGTTCACAATGACCACCCTGACCACCTCACCGCTGGCCCCGCTGCTGGCGCGATTGTTCGACGAAGCCGACGCCGCGCGGCCACAGCTCGACCGGCTCCCGCCCGACACCATGCAGATGATGCGTAGCAAGACCGACTACGCGACACTTTACGGCCGGCTGAAAGACTACGCCCTCGCCGTGTCGCCCGAAACCGGCGTGCTACTCTACATGCTGGCACGCAGCCGCCGCGCCACCACGATCGTCGAATTCGGCACCTCGTTCGGGATTTCGACGCTGCATCTGGCCGCAGCGCTACGCGACAATGGCGGCGGCCGGCTGATCACTACCGAGTTCGAGCATGCCAAGCTGGTCCGTGCCGAGGCCAACCTCGAAGCCGGCGATCTCGCCGATCTGGTCGAGTTCCGCGAAGGCGATGCGCTGCAGACACTCAGCAAGGACCTGCCCGACCGTATCGACCTCGTGCTGCTCGACGGCGCCAAGGCACTATATCCTGACATTCTCGCCCTGCTCGAAAGCCGGCTCGCGCCGGGCGCGCTGATCGTCGCCGATAATGCCGATCACAGCCCGGACTATCTCGCCCGGGTGCGCGATCCGGCCAACGGCTATCTGTCGGTGCCGTTCGCGAGCGATGTCGAGCTGTCGATGCGGCTCGGCTGAACACTCCGACGGGGCGCGCGCCCCGCCGTCTCACGCCGGCATCGCCGGCCGTAAGCGTTCGACGTCAATCAACGCACGACCCGATCCGCCGCGATCGGCGTGCGTTGACGGCGCCGTCGATCCCGGATCCGCCTGGAGAGTCCCATGGCCGCCCGTTCGATCGACGCCCCACCCGCCCCCGCGCTGCCGCTGCACCACAGGCTGGCGCTTCACACCTGCCTCGTGTTCACGGCGATCGCGATGCTGGTCCCGCCGCACGCCTCGCCGACCCATGCGCCCGTGCTGATCAGTGCCCGCCTGCTGCTGACCGCGGCGAACTACCTGCGACGGCTGGTCGCGACGCGAAGCGGCTGCACTGCTTTCAAGCGCTGCGGTCGCGCGTCGCAAGCACCACCATGCACAGCGCCAGACCCAGCACCGCTGTGGAAACATAACCATTGACGTGCAGCAGCCCGGCCGCGAACAGCGCGCCGCCGATCGCCGAACCGACCGCTTGGCCGACATACAGTACCGAGGTATTGAGCGACACCGTCGCGCCGGCGAGCGTCGGATCGGCCGTCACCAGCCGGACCTGCTGCATCGAGTTCGACGCCGCAAATCCTAGCCCCCACACCGCCACCGCAGCCGCCATCACCGCAAAATGCCCGGCCGCGAGCGTCCAGCCGGCGATGCCGGCCAGCATCAGCGACGTGAACAGCGCCGAGGTGCGATACGCGCCCCAGCCGTCGACGATGCGGCTCGCGATGATATTGCCGACAAAGCCGCAGACGCCGTAGATCGCGAACACCAGCGCGATCTCGCGCGGCCCGGCCCCGGTCAACCCGGTGAGCAGCGGCCCAAAGAAGGTGAACACCACGAACTGCCCGGAAGTCTGCAGCGACGACACCCCGAGCAGCGTCAGGATGCGGCGATTGCGCCCCACCGCGGTCCAAGTGCGTAGGCTCACCGGCGCCGCGGTCAGGCCGCCCGGCAGCCGCAGCCACAGCAGGATGAAGCTGATCAAGCCGATGCCGCCGACCGTGAGGAAGGCACCGCGCCAGCCGGCATGATCGGCCGCGAACGTGACCAGCGGCACGCCGAGCGCCACCGCCAGCGACCAGCCGAGAAACACATAGGCCATGGTGCCGCCGCGGTTCTCGGCCGGCACGATCAGCGCCACCGCGCCGGCGGCCTGCGGCGTGTACAGCGCGCCGACCGACAGCATCGCCAGCCGCAGCACCAGCAGCACCGCATAGTTCGGCGCAAACGCCGAGGCGAGATTGCCGAGCGCCAGCACCGCCAGCGTCGTGGTCAGCAATAGCCGGCGGTCGATCCGGCTGGTCAGCCACGCGGTGAGCGGCGATCCGATGCACAGCACGATCGCCCCGAAGGTGATCAGCAGCCCGGCGTCGCGAATCGTCACGCCGAGCCCGGCGGCCAGATCCGGCAACATGCCGGCCGGCGCCAGAACCGAGGTTCCGGTGACGAAATTGCCGAGCATCAGGGCGGTGGGAGCAAAAGAGCGGGACACGCTCGAACGCTAGCAGGATTTAAATGCAGATGCATTAAAATTTTGGGCAGCTGGATGTCCGCCCCGCCGGGAGCCGGCCGACACCGCTCGGTGAGCCCAGGTTCCTTGAATCGTCCGATTCCCCTGCTATACAGCCCCTTTCCGCTTACCTGCGCTCGTACGCAGGAGTGAGCCAGAGGAGCCTTCCGATGACCGATAAGACTTCGGGCGACAAGCTTTCGGGCGACAAGCCTTCCGCGTCCACCTCCGGCTTCCAGTACACGCTCTCCAACCTCAAGCCGGTAGCCCCCATGGACCAGATCATCATCACCTTCCCCGACGGCAAGACCCGCGAATATCCCCGCGGCACCACCGGGCTCGATATCGCCAAGGGCATTTCGCCCTCGCTCGCCAAGCGCACCGTCGCGATGGCGCTGAACGGCGCCCTGACCGACCTCGCCGATCCGATCGAAGACAATGCGGCGATCGATTTCGTCGCGCGTGACGATTCGCGCGCGCTGGAATTGATCCGGCACGATTGCGCCCATGTGCTCGCCGAAGCGGTGCAGAGCCTGTGGCCGGGCACCCAGGTGACGATCGGCCCGACCATCGAGAACGGCTTCTACTACGACTTCTTCCGCAACGAGCCGTTCACCCCGGAAGACTTCGCCGCGATCGAGAAGAAGATGCGCGAGATCATCGCGCGCGACAAACCGTTCACCAAGGAAGTCTGGACCCGCGACGAAGCCAAGAAGGTGTTCGCCGACAACGGCGAGGCGTTCAAGGTCGAGCTGGTCGATGCCATCCCCGAAGACCAGACCATCAAGATCTACAAGCAGGGCGAGTGGTTCGATCTGTGCCGCGGCCCGCACATGACCTCGACCGGCAAGATCGGCACCGCCTTCAAGCTGATGAAGGTGGCCGGCGCGTATTGGCGCGGCGACAGCAACAACCCGATGCTGACCCGCATCTACGGCACCGCATGGGCCAAGCAGGAAGATCTCGACGCCTATCTGCATCAGATCGAGGAAGCCGAGAAACGCGACCACCGCCGACTCGGCCGCGAGCTCGACCTGTTCCACTTCCAGGAGGAAGGTCCTGGCGTCGTGTTCTGGCACGCCAAGGGCTGGAGCCTGTTCCAGTCGCTGGTCGGCTACATGCGCCGCCGCCTCGCCGGCGACTACGACGAGGTCAACGCGCCGCAGATCCTCGACAAGGTGCTGTGGGAGACCTCGGGCCACTGGGAATGGTACCGCGAGAACATGTTCGCGGCGCAATCGGCCGGCGAGGACGCCGAGGACAAGCGCTGGTTCGCGCTGAAGCCGATGAACTGCCCGGGCCATGTTCAGATCTTCAAACATGGTTTGAAGAGCTACCGCGACCTGCCGCTGCGGATGGCCGAGTTCGGCGTGGTGCATCGCTACGAGCCGTCGGGCGCGATGCACGGCCTGATGCGGGTGCGCGGCTTCACCCAGGACGACGCGCATGTGTTCTGCACCGAGGCGCAGCTCGCCGAGGAATGCATCAAGATCAACGATCTGATCCTGTCGACCTACTCGGACTTCGGCTTCGAGGGCGAACTGACGGTGAAGCTGTCGACCCGGCCGGAGAAACGTGTCGGCACCGACGAGATGTGGGATCACGCCGAGCGCGTGATGGCCACGGTGCTGTCCGAGATCAAGGCCAAGGGCGGCAACCGCATCAAGACCGAGATCAACCCGGGCGAAGGCGCGTTCTACGGGCCGAAGTTCGAATATGTGCTGCGCGACGCGATCGGCCGCGATTGGCAGTGCGGCACCACGCAGGTCGACTTCAACCTGCCGGAGCGGTTCGGCGCGTTCTACATTGACGCCGACGGCGCCAAGAAGGCGCCGGTGATGGTGCATCGCGCGATCTGCGGTTCGATGGAGCGTTTCACCGGCATCCTGATCGAGCACTTCGCCGGCAACTTCCCGCTGTGGCTGGCGCCGGTGCAGGTGGTCGTCACCACAATCACGTCGGAAGGCGACGACTACGCCAAGAAGGTGCTGGCGGCGCTGCGCAAGGCCGGCCTGCGCGCCGACATCGACCTGCGCAACGAGAAGATCAACTTCAAGGTGCGCGAGCATTCGCTCGCCAAGGTCCCCGCCCTGTTGGTGGTCGGCAAGAAGGAAGCCGAGAGCCACTCGGTCTCCGTCCGCCGCCTCGGCAGCGAAGGCCAGAAGGTGATGCCGACCGACGAAGCCATCGCCGCGCTGGTCGACGAGGCGACGCCGCCGGACGTGAAGCGGATGCGGGAAGCGGCCTGAACGAGACCAAACCCGAGGCGGCGTCAGGCCGCCTCGCCTGCGCTCTTGATCAGGGACTCGGCTGGGATGCCGAGCCCCTGATGCAATTTCCGGATCATCGGCAACGTCAGATCGCGCTTGCGATTGAGCACCTCGTGCACCCGATTGCGACTGCCGATGAACGGGATCAGGTCGCGGGGCTGCAGATCGTTCTGCTCCATGTGATAGCGGATCGCTTCGACCGGATCGGGCAGATCGAGCGGATAGTGCTTGCGCTCCCAAGCTTCCACCAGGGTCACCAGCACGTCCAGCCGATCGCCCTCCGGCGTACTCCGCCGCGCATTCATCAGTTCCTCGATCTGCTTGAGGGCACGGCGATAATCGCGCTGTGACTTGATCGGAGCGATGTCCATGGCGACCTCAAACGGTTTGTGCGTCGATCGCATCGTAATCGCGATGCGTTCTCACGTCCCGCCTAAGTTGGCACCGGTTCACGCGCTGCGGTCGAGCCCGGGGGATTGGGTGGTGCCCTTCTGCATCGCGGCGATCGCGGCGTCGAGTTCGGCGCGGCTGTACTGGCGTTCGCTGCCGGCGCGCGGCGTCCATTCGCTTTGCGACTTGGCGGTGCCCGCGATCTCGACCTTTCCGCCGAGCAGCTTGGCGTAGGTCTCCGCCCGCCACTGCGCCATCGCCGGTCCGGTCAGCGACGGCTCGACGATACCGTCCACGGTGCCCGCGGCGGAATTACTCATTTCGACGATGCCGCTATTGTACAACGTCGCCACCACCTTGTTGCCAACCTTGACGGTGGCGTAGACGTCGTCCGGCTCGTTGTCGGAACCGCCGCGCGGCGCCGTCTCCTGCTGCTGCAGCCAGACGCGGGCGATCTCGTCGACATCCGCAGACGTCACTTTGCGCACCGCTTCCGGATGCGCCTTCATCAAGTCCGCGAAGCTGTACACGTCACCTTCGAAAGCGAGCCCGTTCTTGTCGGTGGACTTATCCGAATCCGCCTTGGTCACGTGCATGTACGGCGTCAGCGCAAGGCCTTGGCGGTCGGTGATATTCATGGTGTGAGCCCCCGTCGCGAGTTGTCCCGAACACGCAGTGCAAACCTCGCGCCAAGAAGAAGTGTTGCCGATCAATGCGATCGCGCGCTGCTCCGGCGCCGAGCGCGGCGATAATTGCCGCCGGCGGCAAGGTTTTCCTATATCGAAGCTCAGATGACGCCCACAGACCATCCGATCGTCAAACAACCACCTGCCTGAAGTCGGCCGAAGCAACGGCCGGAGATCATCCGTCGCTTCGGCCATGGCGATCCGTCAGCGGCTCGCCGGGTTAGCTGTGGGCGGGCTGGACGCGGACGGCTTGGCAGCCGTCGCCTGGCCGGTAGTGGCCGGTGCGGACTTGGTATCCGGAGCCGCGGTGCTCGCCGTGGTCGGCGCCTTGTCCTGCATATCGACCACCGAGTAGCGGACGCCGTTCTCGACCTGCATCAGTGCGCCGTTGGCTTCGTAGTACTTGCCGGCGTCGAGCAGCTTGGACGCCTGGTCGACCCCCTTAAGGGTGGCGTCGATCGGCGCGGATTCGAGCGAGACCGCAACGTTGACGTCGTTCATCTTCAACGTGTCGAGCGCTTCCTTCTGCTTACCGGCCTTGAGCTGCGAATTCGCGGTCTTCAGCGCGGCCACCTTGGCGGGCACCGCGGAATAATCTTCCTGCACCGTGATGGTGCCGTTGATCGGCAGCCACTTCACCGGCTTGGTCGAGGCCGTGGTCTGGCTGGCGGACTGCTGCGACGCGCTGGCCGACGGCGCGCTGAGCTTCATCTCGGACTCGGCCTTGAGAAACACCGAGTCGTCCGTCTTGCTCTTCTCCAGCGATTCCATCGCCTTGTTGACGTCCTTGCGGGCCGCCTCCGGCTTGCCGTTGAACAGCGCCAGCCGCGCCTCGCGAATGTCCTGGAAGGCGTTGAAGCCGTCTCTCGACAGCTTCGAGAAATCCTGTGCGGTGGCCTGGCCGGGCGAGGTCTGGTGATCGGCCGCATAGACGGCGCCACACAGCGTGGTGGTGGCGAGGGCAGCGACGACGAGCGTGGTCTTGACACGAAGCATGATCGTTTCTCCTGAAAGTAGATGTCGAACGCGGTCATCGACTTTCGGTGATCGCTCGGCAGAACCCGCGATGTCGAGTTCGTCCGGACAACGGCGAGATTGCCGGTCGCGTTTCATTAAACTTAGGAAACCATTGTTTTGCAGGCATTTCTGGGCACCACCCGGGATCGGTCACGCCTCGTCGCGCTTGGTTGGAAGCTGTCTGATTTGCCGCGCGGCAGTCGATCGGGTGCGTGTTATTTGCTAGAAGGGGCACCAATCATCATGCGAAGCGATCGTCGGATCGCCGGAGAAGCGCCATGTCGGATGTCATTTCCTTTCTCGAAACCCGCCGCTCGGTGAAGCCGCGTGAGATGACCGGGCCAGGCCCCTCGCCCGACCAGCTGGAAACCATCCTGACGATCGGCGCCCGGGTGCCGGATCACGGCAAGATCACGCCGTGGCGCTTCATCGTGTTCGAAGGCGACGCCCGCGAGCGCGCCGGCGAGGTGATCGCCGAGGTGTTCGCCCGCAAGCATCCCGAGGCAGCCGCCGAGCAGATCGCCGCCGAGAAGGCTCGGCTGTGCGAAGCGCCGCTGGTGATCGCGGTGGTGTCGTCGCCCAAGCATCATCCCAAGGTGCCGGTGTGGGAGCAGGAATTGTCGGCCGGCGCGAGCTGCATGAACATCGTCTCCGCCGCGACCGCGCTCGGCTACGGCGCCAACTGGCTGACCGGCTGGATCGCGTTCGACCCCGACGTGCTGAGCGGCCTCGGCCTGCGCGGCGACGAGAAGCTCGCCGGCTTCATCCACATCGGCACGCGGCCGAAAGACATCGAAGACCGTCCGCGGCCGTCGCTGGCGGAGGTGGTGACGAGGTTCTGAGCCTTGAACGGCGCCTCTTCACCTCTGCCCGCAAGCGGGGAGAGGGAGCGCGCGGTGCGCACGCAGGGGAGCGACGGCGTCGCGTGACGGTTTGGTGAGTCCTACGCCGCCTGCGACGCCTGGCGTCCGAACCGCGTCAGGAGGCCGCGAACCTCCGAGGCCGGGCGCGCCGGGCTGAACAGGAAGCCTTGCACCTCGTGACAGCCTTCGGCGCGGAGCGCGTCGAGCTGTTCGACGGTCTCGACGCCTTCGGCGAGCGTGGTGATGTCGAGGCTGCGGCCGAGCCCGGCGATGGCGCGGACGATCGCGAGGCAGTCCGGCCGCTCGGTGAGATCCTTCACGAACGAGCGGTCGATCTTGATCTTGTCGAACGGAAAGCTGCGCAAGTAGCTGAGCGACGAGTAGCCGGTGCCGAAATCGTCCATCGAGATCCGCACGCCGAGGCTGCGGAGCTGATGCAGCGTCGCCAGATTGGCTTCGCTGTCGGCGAGGAACAGCGACTCGGTGATCTCGAGTTCGAGCCGGTGCGGCACCAGGCTCGACTGCGCCAGCGCCGAGATCACCACTTGGACCAGATTGCGGCTGCGGAACTGCACCGGCGACAGATTGACCGCGACCTTGACGTCCGACGGCCAGCTCGCCGCTTCCAGACACGCCTGCCGCAACACCCATTCGCCGAGACCGACGATCAGGCCGATGTCTTCGGCCACCGGGACGAAGTCGGACGGCGAAATCATGCCGCGCTCGGGATGGCGCCAGCGCAGCAGCGTTTCGAATCCGCCGATCCGGTCTTCGGCCAGATCGATCAGCGGTTGGTAGTGCAGTTCGAACTCGCCGCGCGCGAACGCCTGCCGCAGATCGAGCTCCATGTCGCGGCGGATCTGCGCCTGACGATCCATTTCCTTCTCGAAGAAATGGTGGCAGCCGCCGCCCGCAGACTTGGCCCGGTACAGCGCCATATCGGCGTTGCGCGACAGCGCCTCGCACTCGTCGCCGTCGGACGGCGCGAGCGCGATACCGATCGAGGCGCCGATCACCACTTCGAGCCCGTCCATGTCGTAGGGCGCGCTCAGGATTTCGATCAGCCGCGCAGCGAAGGTGCTGGCTTCGTTCGGCGTGGCGAGCGAAGTCAGCACGATCGCGAATTCGTCGCCGCCGAGCCGCGCCACCAGGTCGCCGTCGCCGATCTGCTGCCGCAGCCGCTCGGCGACGCATTGCAGCAGCCGATCGCCCATCGGATGGCCGAACGAGTCGTTGACGTTCTTGAACAGATCGAGATCGACGCACATCACCGCGACCATCGCGCCGCTGCCGCGCGCCTGCGCCAGCGCCTGCTCCAGCCGCTGCTGATACAGCGCACGGTTCGGCAGATTGGTGAGCCCATCGTGATGCGCCATGTGGGCGATCTTGGCTTCGGCCTTGCGGCGCTCGGTGACGTCGACCACCGCGACCAGAAAGCCGTCACGGCCGTCGAACATCACGCGGCGACCGAAGGTCAGCACATGGATCTCCGAGCCATCGGCTTTGATGTGGCGCCAATTGCCTTCGGACTGATAGCTGTCGCGCATCTCCAGCAGCGTCTGGCCGTGCGCGATCCACTCCTCGCGCGGCCAGATCTCGCGCAGCGACATCCGCAGGAACCGTTCGCGCGGATAGCCGTAATGCGCCACGGCCGCGTCGTTGACGCTGAGGAATTCGAAGGTCTGGGCGTCGAACACCCACATCGGCATCGGGTTGCCGTCGAACAGCAGCCGGAACGACTCCTCGCGCTTCTTCAGCGAGGTGACGTCGGAGATCGTCACCGACACCACGTCCCCGAATGCGGTCGCGCTGAGGCTGAGATTGCGATCTCCACTGTCGACCGCAAAGGTGACGCTGGCGTCGGAATCGACCAGATCGATCAATCGCCCCGCGACGTCAGGGGCGCACAAGAGGTGATGTCCGACCGCCAGCCGGCTCCAGCGCAGCTCGGCGACCGGCCGGCGTAGCAACTGCGAAGCGCCCTGGTTGACGTGCACGATCTGAAAATCGAACGGCTTGCGGTCGGGACCGCGGATCGCGGTCAGCGCGACGATGCCGTCGTCGGTCGAGGAGAAGATCGCATCCAGCAGGTTGTAGCGCTGCGCCTCCTCGTTGACATAGACGCCGACCAGCGTACCGCCCCAGCGCGACGCGGTCGGCAGCGCCAGCATGGTGTAGCGCTGGACGATACCGTCGCGGACGCAATGCGCGGTGCCGAGATGCGGTCGTTTGTTCTGCAGCGCGCCCGATGCCGCCTGCGCCAGCGCCGTGCCGCAATCCGGCGACAATGCGTCGAGCGGAATGTCCCAGCGCTCGTCGCCGAGCCAACGCTGGGCGTAGCGGCCGGTGCGCGACACTTCGGGGGTCTCGCCGTCGATCTCCAGCAGCACCAGATGATCCGCGAGCCGGCCGAGGCTGCCCAGCATCACCTCTTCGTAGCTCGGCAGCGATTGTCCCGGCTGAATCGCCGCGTGCCACTTGCGCTGCAGCACGGTCAAATCGGCAGCAAGCTGACTGATCGAATTTTCGGAAAGTTGAGGAACGGCAGCCGACACGAGTAGCGCCCCGCGGATGAGAACTGCGGTGCAGTCGAGCTATTCCCGATTAAGACGATGTAAACGCAGCGCCTGACGACGGCCAAACCACTGATTATGAAGATTTTAAGTCGCGTAATGGTTATTTCGCATTCACCATTGTGACACTGCATGGTGACACTGCGCGCGGCCGCTGCGAAGCGTCGCGTCGATCGCGTGAGGCGCAGTCCCGGAGCCAGACTTCAGCGCGCCAGCACCTCGACTTCACCGTCGACGCCATTGACGACGTTGAAGCCACGCTCGAACACCTTGCCCTCGTTCTTGGCGATGGCGCGGTACTCTCCTTCCGACAGCACGACCCGCGGGAAGGCACCGATCGATTCCTTGATCACGTCGCCGCCCGGCGTCAGCACCGACCACGAGGTATTGGCGAGCGCTTCGCCGCCCTTCTCGCTGACCAGCTTCAAGGTGATCACCGCCGCGCGGTGCGTGATGGTGACGTCGGTGAGCTTGCCGGCCTGGACGCGAATGTCGGAGCGCACCACCGAATTGGCATCGCCATAGTTGGAGACGATGTAGTAGGTGCCTTCCGGCACCAGAGCGACGTCGCCGGCGGCAACGTTGGGGAGCAGCGGGGCGCGCTGGGCGTTGTCGAACTGGCTGCCCTTGTAGATCGCGAACGAGATCTGGTTCGACGGAATCCGCGAACTGCCGACCTTGCCTTCGATGCGCAGGCCGCCGGCTGGAAGCACGAAATTCTCGCGCTCGGTATCGGCTTTTACCGTCACCGGTCGCACCGCGCTGACCAGACCGAGCGCCACATGCACGACGTAGTTGCCCGGTGGCAGCAGGATGTTCGGGTTGGCGCCGTGGTCCTCGCGCACCAGCTTGATCGAGCCGCTGTCGTCGGGACGATCGGAATAGACCCGCCACACCAGGCCGCTGTTGATCACCGGCTGGTCCTTGCCGTAGCGCGCGGTCAGCGCCAGCACGCCCTGCGGGGCGGCGGCGACAGGCGGCAGCGGCGACATCGCAGGCGGCGTGACCGCGGCGACCGGCGGCTGAGTGAGTGGTGCGGGCAGATTCGGGGCCGCAGCGGGACCGCTTTGCGGCGCCAGGCTGATCGCTCCACCGGCAGGCGGCTCGGGAACCGAGGCCGGCGGCACCGGCGGCGGCCGCTCACCAAACAATTGCGCAGTCGCAGGCTGGGTGAGCGCCAACACGCACGCCCCGACCATCCCCCAATGGGCTATTCCGCGCAGCCGGCTCCCGATGATGTTACCCCTGAATTTCATCGCGATGGTTTTCACCGAAAACGCGGCAAATTCAAGCCGGTCCGGTGCCGGGCTGAGCCGGCCCAGAACCGAACGGTATGGACGTGTGGTTCGTGATTGCGTCACGATTCTCCCCTAGTCCCGGCCGCCCAAGGCATTATTCATGCTTTCAGAACGCCGTGGCACGATGGAGCGACGCGAGTCGCAAGCCGGGTCGGCCCCGACCGTAGTGGAAGACGAGTTCAGGAGACAGCCGTGCTGGAAAATCTGATCGGACGCGGGCAAGCGAGCCCGCCGGCACTGGGCAAGGTCGGCCTCGACAGCATCCGCAGGCCGGTGATCGGGCTGGCGCTGGGCGGTGGTGCGGCGCGCGGCTTCGCTCACATCGGCATCCTTCGTACCCTGCTGGCCAATGGGATTACGCCCGACGTGGTGGTCGGCACCTCGATCGGCGCGGTGGTCGGCGGCGCGTATGTCGCAGGCCATCTCGACACGCTGGAGGAATGGGCGCGGCGACTGCAGCCGCGCAACATCTTCGGTTATCTCGACATCCGGCTCAATGGCTCCGGGCTGATCGGCGGCAGCAAGCTGGCGGCGCAGCTCGACGCCACGCTCGGCCAGATCCTGATACAGGATCTGACGCAGAAATTCGCCAGCGTCGCCACCGAAGTGGCGACCGGCCACGAGATCTGGCTGACGCAAGGTCGCATCGTCGATGCGGTGCGTGCATCTTACGCCCTGCCCGGCATCTTCTCGCCGGTGCTGATCGGCGATCGCTGGCTGGTCGACGGCGCGCTGGTCAATCCGGTGCCGGTCTCCGCGGCCCGTGCGCTCGGCGCCGAAATTGTGATCGCCGCCAACGTCTCCAGCGACGTGTTCGGCCACGGCACCACGATCTTCTCGCACGGCAATGTCGCAGCAGCCGAGCCAGAACCGGAGCCGGAGGAGCCGCCCGCGCCGAAGCGCGGATTCACGCGGTTCTTTTCGCCGGAGCGGTTCGTCAAGCAGGAGCTGTTCGGCAGCCCGGAACGGCCGGGCATCTCCAAGGTGATGACCGACGCCTTCAACATTATGCAGGACCGCATCACCCGGGCGCGGCTGGCCGGCGATCCGCCGGACCTGTTGATCTCGCCGCGGGTCGGCCGGATCGGCTGGTTCGACTTCCACCGCGCCGACGAGATCATCGCCCACGGCGCCCGCGCCGCCGAGCGCGCCATCGACTCGATTCGCGAGACGATCGAAGAAGCCGTCCCGCAGCCGAAGGCGACGGTCCCAGTGGAGACCTGAGGGGACCACCAGATCAGGGATCGTTGCTGAGGCGGCGTCTGACAACGCACAGCGCGATCGTCGCCAACGGCAATGCCAGCGCGACCCAGCACAGCAGCCACCACAGGCCGCCCTCGCCGACCAGCGCGGACAGCAATCCGAACACGGTCGAAGCCGCGAGCGCGAGTGGCCACAGCCACTGTCGTCGCGACGCGCTCATGAGGCCGTGCTTCCAGCAGGCTCGGCATCGCCGCGGCGCGGGCGCTTCGCTCCCCACAGATACAGACCGCTGATCAGGACCACGATGGTCGCGACGTCGAACAGGGCCCAGATGATCTTCAAGGGCAGCCCGCCATAGTCGCCGAAATGCAGCGGCTGCGACATGAACAGCGCAGTCGCGTACCACGGCATGTCGCGCACCGACACCACGTGCCCAGTTGAGGCGTCGGCGAGCGCCGGCTTGAGAATGCGGCTGGTGATCGGCGTGTCGCCGGTGAGAAAGATCGCGACGTGCGACGGCGTCGCGAACGGCGTGCCGGGAAACGCCACCGTCATCACGTTCATGCCGGGCACCGCAGCACGGACCTCGCGCAGCACGGCGTCGATCGAAGCGTGCCGGCTCTCGCCGGACGCCGGCTTCGCCTGCGCCGCCATCTCGACGAGCTGATTGGCCTGCCAGGCCAGTTCGATGGGCGCCGCCAGCGTGTTGATCACGCCGGTGAAGCCGACGACGCCGAACCAGGCCAGCGTCGCGATGCCGAGCAGATTGTGCAGATCGAGCCAAGTGCGTCGGCGGCTGCCGTCCGTCCGGACCACACCGAAGTCGAGGCGCCGCGTGAACGGACCATAGAGAACCACACCGGACACGATGGCGACGACCAGCAGCAGCCCCATGAAGCCGAGAAACAGCGTGCCCGGCAGGCCGGCAAACAGGTCCAGATGCAGCCGCGTCATCACATACAGGAAGCCCTGGTTCGGCTGCGGCACTTCGATCTGTTGTCCGGTGCGGGTGTCGAACACCTGATAGTGGAACGACGCCGGATCGGCGATCATCGAGGCTGCGGTCGGCACCTTCAGGATCGGATGCTCGCGATCGTAGAACAGATACGGCACCACCTCGCCCGGCCGCGCCGCGAGCGCGCGCGCAACCATCGAATCCACCGATGCCGCGCCTGGCGACGCCGTCGTCACCGCGAGCTTCAGATCGGGACCGAGTTCGTCCTTGAAGATCAGCGGCAGGCCGGTCAGGCAAAGCAGCAGCGCGAACAGCGTGCAGATCAGGCCGCTCCAGCGATGGATCCAGACCCAGATCCGCAAGGCACGCCGCGTCATCGGCGGCGGGCCTCGCTATGGTCGATCGTCACCACCGATACCTGACCCCCGCCAGCACCGTGCGGCGGTTGCCGAACTGACAGTAGAACCCCGACGAGCAGCTCGAATAGTATTCCTTGTCGAACAGATTGTTGACGTTGAGCGTCAGCATCGTTCCCTTCAGACTCGGCGCTACGTTCGCAAGATCGTATTTCAACGCCGCATCGACCACCGTGTAGGCCGGCGTGCGCAGCGTGTTGGCGTCGTCACCGTAGCTGGCGCCGACGTGGCGGATGCCGCCACCGAACGTCAATCCGGTGACCGGGCCGGACCGGAACGTGTAATTCGCCCATAGCGAGCCGAAGAAGTCCGGAACGGCCTGCGGCCGGTTGCCGACGATCAGCGCGTTCGACGACTGCGCCACCCTTGTGTCGAGGAACGTCAACGCGCCGATCAGTTCGAGGCTGTCGGTGACGTTGCCGCGCGCTTCGAATTCGACGCCCTTGGAACGGACCTCGCCTTGCTGCACGTTGAAGCCCGGAATGGATGACGGGCTGAGCACATTCTGCTGGCGGATGTCGAACACCGAGGCGGTGAACAGCATCGGCAGGAAGGTCGGCTGATATTTGATGCCGGCTTCGTATTGCTCGGCCGTGGTCGGGATGAAGGGCTGCCCGTCGGCGCCGACGCCGGTGACCGGCTCGAACGAGGTCGAATAGCTGACGTAAGGTGCAACGCCGCTGTCGAACAGATACAGCAGGCCGGCTCGATAGGTCGTCTTGTCGTCCGACTGATTGGAGCGCGATCCGGCAAGCCGGCTCTCGGTGCTCTGCTCGGCCCAATCGTGGCGGATGCCGAGCGTGGCCCGCCATCCCCCGAGGCTGATCTGATCCTGTGCATACAGCCCGGTCTGCGTCAGCTTCTGGCCGCTGTCGATCAGCGAAGCGAGCGCGCCGACCGGCTGATTGTACTGCGGGTTGACGACGTCGAGCGAGGTCGCGCCGCCGAGCTGGTAGGTCCAATTGCTGAGCGTGTTTTGATAGTCGACGCCGGTGATGATCTTGTGTTGCAGGGCACCGGTGGCGAGATCGAACTGCACACGATTGTCGGTCGACAGGCCGCCGACATCCTCGATCGAGCGCAGCGCCCAGCGCGGGATCGTGCCGGTGGCGGTGAGCGGCCCGCTCATCTGCAGCGACTTGAAATCGATGTCGACGTGCGAATAGCGCAGGCTCGACTTGACGCTGACGACCTCGTTGAGCCGCTTGTCGAACTGATAGCCGATGCCGTACTGCTCGCGCTCGAACGAGTCGAAGCCGGGATCGCCGACATTGAGTTTGGAATTCAGATAAGGTCGGTATTGCAGCGGCGCCAGCGAGGTCGGATACAGCGAGTTGAAGTAGCCGCCCTTGGGGTCCTTCTGGTAATAGCTCTGAATGGTGAAGCGCGTGTCCATGTCCGGCGCCCAGGTCAGCGCCGGCGCGACGGCGAAACGCTGCTCGTCGACATTGTCATAGCGCGTGCCGGAGGTCCGGCCGATCGCGCTCAGGCTGTACAGCCAATGGCCATCCTTATCGAGCGCACCCTGGCTGGTGACGCCGGACTGGAAGCGGCCGTAGCTGCCGCCCTCGACGCGGATTTCGTTGTACGGGACTGCGCTCGGCATCCGGCTGATCTGGTTGACGAGACCGCCCGGGCTGGTCTGCCCGTACAGCACAGCCGACGGCCCCTTCAGCACTTCGACACGGTCGAGCAGAAACGGATCGATCGCGGTGTTGGCGAAGGCCTGACCTCGCGGCAACTTCAGCCCGTCGAGGAAGCTGACATAGTTGGTCGCGGTGCCGAACGCGCCGAAGCCGCGGATGAACACGCTGTCGTAGCGCGCATTGGTATCGGCATCCGACAGCACGCCCGCACTGTAGCGCAGCGCATTGGCCACGGTCTGAACGTTCTGATCGTCCATCTGGCGCCGCGTGACGGTCGAGATCGACTGCGGGGTTTCCAGCACCGAGGTCTCGGTTTTGGTCGCGGTCGCCGACGTGCGGGCAACGTAGCGATCCGAGGAGTTACTGGCGTTGACCGGCCGCGCCGCAGGCGTCGCCTGTTCGCGCGTCGGGGTCCGCGTCGTCACCGCGCGCCGAGCCGCGGGAGCTGGCGCCGCGCGGCGCGCCGCACGACGTTCGGCAGGCTGCACGGTGACCGGAGGCAGCGCCACGGACGCCTCGCTCGCGCTCTGCGCCAGCGCTTCGGGGCCGCCACTCAACGACAGCGCAATCGCGACACCGACGATAATCTTGTTCTCGCTTCCCATCCGCTCTCCCCCAGATACCCAGCCCTCAGAGACCGGCGGGAAATAAACGGGACGGGACCGTCCTGTCCAGATCGATTGCCAAGCGATTGCAAATCTGGGATTGGAATTGCTCGAAAGACTCGCCTCGCCGTAGCGACGATCAGGGACCGCAATGCCGACTTCGACGACCACTTCCAAAGGCGGACGCCCGCGCAAAAGCGATGTCGAAGCCAAGTCGCTTCACATCATCGAGACGGCGTCGCGATTGTTCGCACAGCAGGGCTTCGCCGCGACCTCGGTCGAACAGGTCGTGGCCGCCTGCGGCGTCGGCAAGGACACCGTGTATCGACGCTTCCCGTCGAAGCTGGCGTTGTTCGAAGGCGTGGTCGAGCATGCCCGTGTGCGAACGCTGGCGCATTTCCAGACCACGATGGCGACACAGACCGGCGATGCGCTGACGCAGCTCCGTGCTGCGGCGCGCTGGCTGCTCGCCGTCAACCTCGATCCGACGCTGATCGCGTTCAAACGCATCGCGTTCAGCGAGGCCCTCGTGGTCGGACAGGCCGTCGCGAACCGGACCGACGATCCGATCATGGATCGCCTGCTCTCGCTGATCGGCGAGGCGCAGAAAGCCGGCGCTCTCGCGCGCGGCGACGTGCGCTTTCTCGCCGCGCAGCTGATCAACTGCATCGCGGTCGGGCCGATGCTCGACGCCATGCTGGGCGGCTCGACCTACGCGTCGTCCCGCGCCCAGAATGCCTATTTCGACAAAGCCTGGACGCTGTTTCTCGACGGCGCCCGCGCCTGAGTTTCGGGCCGGCCGCAGCCCTCAGGCCGATTTGATGTAGTCGTGCAGCGCCTGCTGCTCGTGCTCGTATTCGGTCAGACGCGATTTGACGATATCACCGATCGAGATCAGTCCGACGACGCGATCTTGCTCCATTACCGGCAGATGCCGGAACTTGCCTGCCGTCATCCGCTCCATGATCTGGCCGACGGTATCATCTTGGCGACAGGTCATCACGTCGCGCGTCATCACTGCACCGACCGGCGCGTCCAGCATCGCGGCACCGCGGTCGGCAAGTACACGAACCACGTCGCGCTCCGACAGAATGCCCTCGAGCCGCGCGCCGTTCATCACCAGCACCGCACCAATGCGGCGCTCCGCCAACGTCTTCACCGCGACCGCGAGCCGCGCGTCGGCCTCGACGGTGTGGATGTAACGGCCCTTGGATTCCAAAATCGCACGCACGGTCATGGTCGCCTCCCATAGGCCGCCTGTCGAACCGGGCGGCTCTTGTTGTGACACTTGCAGCGGATCAGTTACGGCGGTGGACGGAATGAGCGCTCGACCCGATTGGCGTCACCCAACGCGGCGCCAATCCTCATTCCGAGCCCGGCGCAAATTGGCGCCGGGTGTAATGACACCGCAAGATTACGGCGTTTCAGCGATCCGTCAAAACTCTCGCAACTGCGAATAACAACTGCAGTGCATCATGGGGTGGCAGCATCGGGCACGCGCGGCACCGGGTCGAACAGCGAGAACAGCAACAGCCCGGCGAAGAAGCCGCCGATATGCGCCTGCCAGGCGACGCTGGCGCCTTCATTGCCAATCGCGATCGAACCGACGCCGAAGATGATGTTGATACCAAACCAGATGCCGAGGAAGGCGAGCACCCGCGGATCGCGTAGCGCGCGGGTCAGCGGCTGCGCCGGCACCCGCGCGGCGGCATCGGCATCACCCCGTCGCAGCGACAGGAAGCTGCCGCGAACGAAAGCGAAGCGGATCGCCGCCGCCATCGCGCCGGACACCGAAGCCGAGGCCCCGATCATCGGCGCCATTTCATGGGCGTGCGTCAGCAGATGCGCAAATGCGCCGGCCACCGCGGTCACCGCCATGAACGCGAAGAACCTCACGGCACCGAATCGTCGCGCCAGCGCGCTCCCGAACGGGAGCAGCCACAGCACGTTGAACAGGATGTGGCTGAGATTGGCGTGCAGCAGCGAATAGGTGACGAACGTCCAGATCTTGGCCCCGGTCCCCCCGGGAAACGGCGAGTCCAGCAGCGTCTGGTCGTAGCGCATCGGGATGAACCCGAAGACCTCGATCGTCCAATATTCGAATTCCGGCGACATCAGCGTGCGCAGGTGGATCACCGCCAGCAGCGCGATATAGGCGGTGACCGCTCCTGGCAGGGTCAATATCGGCTCGCGCTGCGGCTGCGGCGGGTCCGGCGGCAATGACGACGATACGAGTGGGGAATCCAACGGCCTGCAACCTGCTGCAAAAGGCTCGGGCGAGCGATCCGCACCCTTAGAGCATTTTCTGGCAAAGTGGAATTCGAACGGCTGCGACCGTACCCGTCCGGGAGCCGCCAGACGGAAAAGGGAGAGGCTCTGAGAAAGCCTCTCCCTCGGTCCGTGCCGGCTACGTTCGCATCGGAAGAGCCCGCGTCTCCGATCCGTCGGCCGGCCTGTTTTTCAGCCACCCTGTAATCTCACCAGCGCGGGCGGTCTGGAGTCGCCAACACTGGAATGCCGCCAGCCTAGCGGCCGTTCCCGCGCGCGCAACGCCATAGTTAATTTAACCTTAACGACGCAAAGCCGGGTATGGCGTGCCCATTCGAACTGCGCGGCATGGACGCTGCAACGAGCCTCCTGCACAACACTCCAGGAGCGTCGCGCCGGACGAACTCGGGACAGTCCTGTCCCAATGCCGTCCGCACGCGACGACCGCGAACCAAGGTCGTCCATGAAGCATCCGTCGAGCCAGGCATTCTTCGCCTATTGGGACAAGCAACGCGACGGAGCCGCCGCTCCGGATCGCAGCGCGATTGCACCGGACGCCCTGCGCGCCCTGCTCGGGGACATGTTCGTGGTGTCCTGCGACGCGCCCGGCTATCCGTTCCGCTTCGCCGGCACCCGGCTGAACGCCCTGCTCGGCCAGGACCTCAAAGGCGAAAAGCTGACGACGCAATTCATCCTGGAACAACGGCTCGCGGTCCAGCAGGTGCTGGAGATCGTCGCCGGCGACACCATCGCGGTAGTGGCCGGCGTCAGCGCCACCACGCCGAATGCCACGCCGGTGGCGCTGGAACTGCTGCTGCTGCCATTTGCGCCGCGAGCCCACACCCCGTTGAGCATGACCGGACTGCTGGCGCCGCTCGGCGGCCGGGTGCTCGGGCCTCTCACCAGCCTGCGGCTGAACTCGTGGCGAACCGCCGGCGAGCAGCCGCGCCGTTTCGCGCCGCGCGAATTGCGCAAGCTGCAGGTGGCGCGCGGCCTGACCGTCTACGAAGGCAGGCGCTGAGGCTCGGCGCACTCTGCCGCCAGGCGCGGCATCATCACGCTGGATCGACGTTCGACCGCCGACGCAGCGACCCCGCCGCGATCGACCCTGTAGCACTCGCAGGAGCGCTGGATCAGTCCGTTGACGTCGGTGATCGCCAGCCGGCCGCGGCTGTAGCGGATCAACCCCTGTTCCTGCAGGGCATGCGCGATCAGCGAGATCGTGTTGCGCTTCACGCCGAGCATCTGCGCCATCAAATCTTGGCCGAGCTGCATGCAATCGCTGCCGGCAAGATCACGCGATTGCAGCAGACGACGGCACAGCCGCGCCTCGGCGGAATGCGCCGCATTGCACGCCGCGATCTGTTCGGCCCTGGCCGAACGTACCCATTGATAGCGGAGCAGCAGACCGCGGAGCATCGGGCTGGCTTCGACGACACGACGGAAATGCGCCACATCGATCACCGATGCGGTGGTGGGGTATCGCACCATCGCGGTCGCCACCGCGACCGTCTCGTGCACCGCCTCGGCGCCGATGACGCCGTCCCGACCGATCGCCGCGACCTCGATGTCGAGGCCCTTGCTCAGGCGGATCATACTGGACACGATGCCGCCGTGAGGAAACACGACCTGTTCCAGCGGCGCGCCTGCCTCCACCAGAATCTGACCGAACTTGAGATCGACCGTGCGCAATTGCGGCCGCAGCAGCTCCAGGTCCGCGACCTGCAACGCCGCAAGCAATTCGTTGGCTGGTTGACTAATCGCCATGATCCCCGCCCCGGGACTACGCACGACATCGCGCGACGCCCTACGCCCCGTTTCCTCGACTCCGCCGCTGCAATTGCGGCCCTAACACATCCTTAATCGGTTGGGTCACGAGCAAAGTCCACTTCGTACAACTACGCGTAAAGCTTCGTGGACTCACGCAGTGGAGCGCGCGTCGCACCGCCGCCACCCGGGCGGCGATCGAGACGTCGCTTGTGCAACCGGCACGGCAGAGTGCTAACGAGCCGTTAACCGTGACGGTCGTAGGCTGCAGATGACGGCAGCGCGACCGGCTATCGGAATTTCAGTTTTGTTGTTGCAACGACCAACGGTTCAGCCGGGCTCCCTCGAGCGGCGGCGCTTCCAGCGGGTGAAACTTCACCTGCTCGGCCGCTACATGCTGCCCGACCGTCGCGAGTTCCCGTGCCAGGTCATCAACATGTCGCCCGGTGGGTTGGCGCTGCTGGCGCCGGGAATCGGCAATGTCGGTGACCGGGTGATCGCCTACCTCGACCACATCGGTCGCGTCGAGGGCAAGATCGCACGGATCATCGACAACGGCTTCGCGATGACGTTGGCGGCGACCCCGCGCAAGCGCGACAAGCTCGCCGCGCAACTGACTTGGCTCGCCAACCGCGACATTCTCAATCTGCCGGAAGACCGCCGTCACGACCGCATCGTGCCGCGCAACCCGATCGCCGTGCTCACGCTCGACGACGGCAGCCAGATGAGCTGCCGCATCATCGACATGTCGCGCTCCGGCGCCGCGATCGCCGCGGAGCAACGCCCGGCGATGAACTCACAAGTCCTGCTCGGCCGTGTCGCTGCGCACGTCGTCCGTCATCTCGACGACGGCTTCGCGTTGGAGTTCACCCACGAGCAGCTCGAGGAAACCCTCGAAGACAACGTTACCGCGCGGTGAACGAAATCACCCGCGGCGGACGCCCTTTCGACGCTGCAGCAGCGCGATAACGCTTCCCCAACGCCACCATCAGACCGCCGAACGCCGCGCGCCACACGGTTAACGCGGGCACTTGCGCGCGCCTGCAAACCATGTCCCGCGGCAATTTCCGCGTTAATTCCTCAAATTTGAATCAATTGCCGATAGTTCGAATTTTAGTCGAATTCGATTCAAGTATAGATCGAATTCGCGGATAGTTTTACGAGTATTCGCCTCGACTTTACTTAGTCGACTTAGCGGCCCTGCAAATCGTCTGTGCAAATGATGGTCCCAACAAGAAAACGGGGGCCACAATGTCGGGCAACAGGGGATTTCGGGGGCTTGCGGTGATCGCCGCCGTGGTCGCGCTGACCGCGACGGCGCAAGCTGAAAACAGAGTTCGTTACGCCAGTGTCGGCGACGAGGCGCGCGCGCCGATCGGTTGGATCGATTTCTGCGCAGACAATCCGGTGGAATGCCGGAGCGGCCGCAGTCAGGCGCGCGACATCGTTCTTACGCAGACCGCCTGGCAGGATCTGCTGAAGGTCAATCGCTGGGTCAACGACAACGTCAAACCGCTGACCGACATGGACCATTGGGGCGTGATCGAGAAGTGGTCGTTGCCGACCGACGGTTACGGCGATTGCGAGGACTACGTACTACTGAAACGCAAGATGCTGGTCGACGCCGGCTGGCCGCGCGAAGCGCTGCTGATCACCGTGGTCCGCGACAAGAAGAACGAAGGCCATGCGGTGCTGACAGTGAAGACCGACAAGGGCGAATTCATCCTCGACAACCAGAACGAGGATGTCGTCGCTTGGACAGACACCGGCTACCGCTTCGTCAAGCGGCAGTCTCAGAGCGATCCGAACACCTGGGTCGCGCTCGGCGACGGCCGTCCGGCGATTGCCACCGCCAGCGCCAGACAGCGCTGACCACGATCGAAACACTAGGAGAAACGCGACCCGGTCGAATCCCCACCCCTCCCCGTCCCAGACCGGATCGTGCGTGGCCAGCCTCCCCCAAGGCTGGCCACAACTTTTTGGTGGCATCGAGGACAGTGGCGGCGAAGGTTCGCTCAGGGCTCGTCGACGACGCGCTGCATCGCCAGCTTGGTGCGGTGCTTCAGCATTTCGAGCTTGGCTTTGACGTCGTGGAGCGCCTCGGCGTCGAAGTCGCGGAAGATGTATTCGTGCAGCGCTTCCCAGCGCGGTGACAGTCGCTCGATCTTGGTCCGCGCTTCGTCCGATAACGACATCAGCACGACGCGCGCATCCTCGGTCGAAGGCACGCGATTGAGCAATCCCATTCGCTCGAGAATCTTGGTCTGGGTGGTCACGAAGGTCGAGACCGCGTGGATCTTCTGCGACACTTCGCCGACCGACACGCCATTGCCCTGATCGAGATCCGCGATCGCCATCAAGATCAGCCATTGCGAGCCGCTGATCCCGAACAGCTTGGCCCACGCCCGGCGCATGTCTTCGAGATTGTTGCTGATCGAGACGAAATCCCAGATCACCTGATAGGAGAGGCCGAAGTCACGGTGAGAGCAGGCCTCCGGAGAATCGAGCGGCACTCCACTCTGCACCGGTTGGGGCGACCGCTTCACTCCCGACGGCCGTGCGACGGCCTCGCTGTGACGCTGCTCCCTATTCCGATGCGGCATTCCGCGCCTCTCCGAATCATTCCCGAAACGTCTTTTGTTGTTTGTCGACTCGGACGACCCCGAAATCGCGGCGCAGCCAGGATGAGGCTATGTACGCAATCCTGAGCTGGGACCAAAGGAGCCATTTTCCGTTCCTGTTGTACCGTTGTGCGTCGCAATCGCCTCGTTAAGGTTTCTGTGTCGGGCAAAAACCTGATTGGTTTCAAGCCTATCGCAGTTTCCCATGAGGAGCCGGACTGGTGACGCACAAATCCGACACGCGGAATTTGGTCATGACAGAATCATGACGCTCTGTTGCTGCAATACCACAGCTTCGCCTGATGACGCGACGCACCAACGTTCGATCCTTCCGTTAGCTATTTTTGTTATGTATCCAGTTCCCTGACGGAGGGGGGCAACCTCGAAGTCGTCCCGGCTCAAGCTGTCCGGCGCCAAGGCAACGGACAGTCGGGTTCACGGGCGGGCCATTTCCGGCGCTCAGCACCGGTCGGCAAGCCTTTCTAGGCAAACTTGGAGGTCTACAATGAATTTTGCGAAGAGCCTTATGCTCGGTGGTGCGGCGCTTCTCGTCGCCACCGCTGGCGCGCAGGCGGCCGATCTTCCGCTCAAGGCCAAGGCGGTCGAGTATGTGAAGGTCTGCTCCCTGTACGGCGCCGGCTTCTACTACGTCCCGGGCACCGACACCTGCATCAAGCTCGGCGGCTACATCCGCGCCGAGTACGCGTTCAACGCCGCGGGCATGACGGAAACCCCGTCGTGGAACGGCGCCGCCGGTCAGGGCAACCGGCTGTCGAACAACACCATCTACCGTTCGCGCGCCGACCTGAACATCGACACCCGCACCGCGACCGAATACGGCGTGGTTCGCACCTACTTCGAATCCGTGTTCACCTGGACCAGCGGTGCGCCGGTTGCCGGTGGTGACACCCCCGGCGTGTACTTCGCGTTCGTGCAGTTCGCCGGCTTCACCTTCGGTAAGGCGGTTTCGCAGTTCTCGACCCCGTGGAACGGCGGTCCGGGCAACATCACTTCGAACCTGCTCGGCGGCGACGACACCTCGACCGGCATCAACCAGGTCAGCTACACTGCCGAATTCGGCAACGGCGTGTCGGCCTCGATCAGCCTCGAAGACCAGAGCAGCTATCGCTGGGCGCAGGGCGTTTCCAACGTCATCAACGCCACCGGCGGTACCGCTGCCTCCTGGCTGCAGGGCGCCGGCAACGGCACCAGCTACACCGCTGGCACCAACGTTCCGGACATCGTCGGCAAGATCCGCGTCGATCAGGCCTGGGGTCTGTTCCAGGTGTCGGCCGCGGCCCACCAGGTCCGCGCCAGCTACTACAATCCGGCGCTGGAGACCTCCGGTCATCCGAGCGACAAGTGGGGCTTCGCGGTGCTCGCCGCCCTGTCGCTCAAGAACCTGCCGACCGGCCGGGGTGACTCGATCAACCTCGACGCCACCTATGCGGACGGTGCGACCCGTTACGTGATCGGCGGCACCAGCCCGAACGCGTTTGCGATGTACAGCGACAGCGGCTTCGGCGCGTATCAGAGCGTCGGCTTCGCTTCGGCTCCGGACGCCGTCTTCGCCGGCGCCAACAACGTCACCGGCACCGGCCTCTCCACCGTCAAATCGTGGGGTATCCGCGGCGCGTTCAACCACAACTGGAACCCGAACTGGGCGACTTCGATCTTCGGTGCCTACTCGTCGGTCGACTTCGGTGGCACCGGCGGCGCCCTGTACAACGCGGCTCTGGCTGCGGTTGTCCCGGGCTTCGGCACCACCTACACCGGTAACCCGAACTTCAACATCGCTCAGATCGGTGTCCGCACCGCCTGGACCCCGGTCAAGAACCTGACGTTCTCGGGCGAAGTGATGTGGATGCGGCTCGACCAGAACTACTCGGGTGTGACCGCCGCCGCGATCTCGCCGACCGCGACCAAGCCGACCGCTCGGTACGAGTTCAAGGATCAGGACACCGTGGTGGGCGCCGTCCGCGTCCAGCGCACTTTCTAAGTCCACACGAAAGGAACTTGTAAACCTCCAAGGAACCTCCGGCGATGCCCCGCCGGAGGTTTTCCTTTTTGAGCACCACTGTGCGCGTCCGAGTTTTTCTTTCCGCGCTTTGGCGGCCGCGGACGCGCTCCAGATCAGCGACCCCTCACTCGCAGCTCCGCCGCTGCGGTCTCGGAACGTTTTCAAGCGTCGGAACTTGACGTCGCGGAGACCACGCGATGCGCAAGCTGATCGGCTTCGACGAAGACACTCTCGACAAGCTGACACAGCTCGGCCGTGATCGGATGGCGACGCTCCAGGAGCTCGCCGACGAAGCTTTCGCCGACCTGCTGAAGAAGCACGGCGTGCCGATCGACCTGAAGGAGGCGCTGCGCAAGAGCGCGGGGCCCTCTCCGCATCGCAAGCATTGAGGAGCAGCCGATGTCAGCCGACCCCGATCCGTTCACGCTGGGCGAACGCGCCGCGCGCCAGAACATTCCCGCCGAAGCCAATCCGTATCACGACGGCAGCGAAGAATACGCGCTGTGGGCGGCCGGCCACGAGCGGATCGCAACCGCGATCGAGGCGAGCGAATCGGAAGGAACGTGAACGCTGCGCCGGCGCGCTCTTACCCGATCTTTTTCAGGCCCTTGGCGTAGCGCTGGCCATTGGCGACGTAGAACCCTGCTCCGGCCAGCATCGCCTGCACCTGTTCCGGCGTCAGCGTCCTCGTGACTTTGGCGGGTGCGCCCAGGATCAGCGAATTCTCCGGGAAAGATTTTCCTTCGGTGACCACGGCACCGGCGCCGACGACGCAGCCGCGGGCCAGTTTGGCGCCGTTCATCACGATCGCGCCCATCCCGATCAGCACACTGTCTTCGATCGTGCAGCCGTGCAGGATGACGTTATGGCCGATGGTGCAGCCCTTGCCGACCTTGAGCGGGAAACCCGGGTCGGTGTGGCAGGTGGTGCCGTCCTGGATGTTCGAGCCCTCGCCGATCTCGATCCACTCGTTGTCGCCGCGCATCACGGCGCCGAACCAGACCGACACCGAAGCGCCGAGCCGAACCTTGCCGATCACCGACGCACTATCGGCGACGAAGTAATTCCCATCCGCCGGAAGCTCGGGCTGCTGCCCGTCGAGTTCGTAGATCGCCATCGCAGTCTCCTGTCTTCGCCTTCGTCATGACAACGCGAAGCCGGCGACGCAATGGTTTTCAGGCGAACACCCCGATCGCCTGCAGCGACATCAGCACCACGGTTCCGGACATCAGGCTCCAGAAGCCCGCGATGAGCGTCGCCATCATCACGAATTGCGCGCGGCGGAGATCGGATGTACGCGGACCTGTCAGGGTGTTACGCATGATGATGAAGGGCGCCGCGAACATCAGAAACGGCAGCGCCGCGAAGCTCTGCGGCACCACGCCCTGCTGCAGCAGGCCGAACCCGGCCGGTCGTTGCGCCAACGCCTGATAGGCGCTGGTCAATGCACCGGCGACAGCGAAACCGATCAGAAGCGAGAACAAGTTGTTGAGGGCGTCGGGCGACATCGGCGGCTTCCGGCTCGATGAGTGAGACCCACGGTGTCGCAAAAACCCGCACCGACCGCCACGACAGCCTTAAAAAAGGGTTAACGCGGGGCGGAAGAATTGCTGCCGTGCGTCGCACAATCCCGTTCGGCACCGATTCGCTGCGTGGCATAGTCGAATCTGATTCGTTGTGTCGGACATCTGCGTTGTCATGACTTTGGTATCGTCGCTTTCGGGTCGCCAGCGCCACCGTCGCGTTCCGCGGACCAGCTCACGCCTCCCCCTCATGATCGGCGGTGCCATCGGCGCAGCTTCGATCGCGGCGGTCGCCTATCTGCTGTGGCCGACCTGGCAGGTGCAGAGCGTCGGCGACCCCGACCGCACCCCGGTCACGATCGGCGATACCCTGTTCAACGTGCCGACCAAGGCATTTCGGGTGAAGTATCAACGCCGGTCCGGACCGCAGGAGCGAGTCGATCTCGTCTTCCTGTATCCGTCACTGACGCCGCCGGAGCGCGTGGTGCACAAGACCGCGGACGAGATCGCCGAGTTCCAGCCGATGGACCGGATCTTCGTCACGATCGCTGCCCATGAGGACACGCTGGCCCCCACGACGCGACTGCGCACGATCTATCCACGCTATTTGGCTCAGGAGGCGTCGCAGACGCTGGACGGGCTGACGATGCGGCCGTTCGTCGATGGCTCGCCCTATGCAAGCGAAGATCTGTTCACGGCCGAACAGCCGGAGTTGTCGGCACGCTGCACCCGCGACCGCCAGACACCGGGAATGTGCCTCAGCGAAATGCGGATCGAAGGTGCCGACATCACCTTCCGGTTTCCGCGCCAGTGGCTGAACCAATGGCGCGAGGTCGCAAGCGCGATCGCGCGGCTCGCCGCGCAGATGCATGTACGCGGCTGAGGGCGGCGATTGTACTTAGTCGACGTCCGCGAGATCGTCTTCGAGGATCGCCATCTGGAACTGGAACGAACGATCGTCGTCCTCGTCATCGACGAACAACACCCCGATGAACTCCTCGCCGATATACACTTCGGCGGAGTCTTCCTTCTTCGGCCGCGGCACCACGCGGATTTTCGGATTGCCGAATACCCGCTTGAGATAGGTATCGAGTTTTCTGACTTCCTGAACGTCCACGGTGATCTCCAATTCAACTGAGCGGCGGTGCGGCGCAGTGGGCACCGCCGAGGTCGCCGTCAGTACTTTCTCGCGGCGCAAGCCGCAACCCCTCGCGGCAAGTTGCGAACTGCAAACGCCGTGACGGATTTGCGATCGATCAAAGCCCGATCGCGTTGAGCATCTGATCCATGGTACGCGAGGGTTCGGCGCAGCCGGCCTCGCCCACCACCTTCGCCGGCACGCCGGCAACCGTCATATTGTGCGGCACGGCCTTCAGAACCACCGAGCCCGCCGCAATGCGGGCGCAGTGCCCGACCTCGATATTGCCGAGAATCTTGGCGCCGGCGCCGATCATCACGCCGCGACGAATCTTCGGATGGCGATCCTCGTGCTCTTTGCCGGTACCACCGAGCGTGACGCCGTGCAGAATCGAAACATCGTCCTCGATCACCGCGGTCTCGCCGACCACCAGCCCGGTGGCGTGATCGAGGAATATGCCGCGGCCGATTTTCGCGGCCGGATTGACGTCGGTCTGGAACACCGCGGAGGCGCGGCTCTGCAGATACAGCGCAAAATCCTTGCGCCCCTTACCGTGCAGCCAATGCGCCAGGCGATGGGTCTGGATGGCGTGGAAGCCCTTGTAGTACAGCAGCGGATCGATGAAGCGCGACGTCGCCGGATCGCGATCGAACACCGCCACCATGTCGGCGCGAAACGCATTGCCGATGTCCGGCTGATCGCGGAGCGCGTCCTCGAACGTCTGGCGGATCAGATCGCCCGACAGCGCCGAGTGATCGAGCCGTTCGGCGACCCGATGCACCACCGCATCCTCGAGACGGTCGTGGTGCAGGATGGTGGCGAAGATGAACGACGCCAATTCGGGCTCGCGCCGCACGATGTCTTCCGCTTCGGTCCGGACGCGCTCCCAGATCGGATCGAGAGCCGTGACTGTCGCACTCTGCGGATTGATCTGATGCATCACCATGCCGGCTCTCTCGATCGGGTCACTGCAAAACTATAGCACGGCGGAGACCGGGCTGTCGCGGCACCTCGCACGGGTCGCGACGGGCGCCGCGACAGATCCTTAACCTATTGAACCTGGTCGACATTCCAAAATCGGTCCAATCCCACGGCGCGTGCCTATTCCAGTCAACTTGGGCGCAATGCGGCCGGAATCAAGAGCGCGGCGCGGCGGCGCTCACGGCCGGCGCTCCAGGAACGCCACCACGCCTTCCTTGTAGACCCTGTCGCCGACCGCGCGCATGTGATCGCGCCGCGGGATATCGAGCACCTGTGAGCCGGGAATGATCCCGCCGAGCTCGTGCGCCGAGCCGGCCACGTCGTCGTCGGTGCCGACCGCGATCAGCACCGGCACCGCGATCTGCGCGGCGTTCTCGCGGCTCATCAGTCCGCGGGATCCGCGCATGCAGGCGGCGAGCGCTTTGCGATCGGAACGGGTCTGGTCGGCAAAGGCGCGAAAGGTACGACCGACCGGATCGGTGACATCGTCGAGTGAATCGGCCTCGAGTGCGCACGCGACGTTTTCGCCGGGGCGTCCTTCGTTGCTGAGCAGCCCCATGCCGAGACCGCCGAGCACGACCGAGCGCACTCGCTGCGACTGCCACCGCGCCAGATTGGCGCTGATCCGCGCGCCCATCGAATAGCCCATGATGTCCGCGCGCGCGATGTCGAGATGATCCATCAGCGCCGCCGCGTCGGCGGCCATCGCTTCGAGCGTGTAGTCGTCCGGCTCGTACAGCTTGCTGGACTCGCCGTGGCCGCGATTGTCGATCGCGATGACGCGACGTCCGGCGCGCTTCAATTCCGACAGCCAGGACGGGTACACCCAGTTGACGTTCTTGTTCGACGCAAAGCCGTGAACGAGCAAAATCGGTTCACCCTCTCCTTCGTCGAGGTAAGCGATGGTGACTCCGGCATGATGGAAGCTCGGCATCAGGTATCCGTCGTTGATGGTGGGAATGAGCGTGGAGGATTACGTCGCCAAGCCAGGCCAGCGAAAACGGCCAAGCCATGCGGTCCGCCGATCAGCGCGACCGCGACGAACTGGATCAAACTTTATCATTTTAGCAGCGCTCGCACTATGCCTCGGACGCGGCAGATGCCACGCCGACCGCAGGTTGCGGCACCATCTTCGCGGCGAGCGCGCGCTTAGTCGCCTTGCGTCTGCGGCGGTCGAGCCAGCGCTGGGTCAGCCGTTCGGTACCGGCCTTCAGCGAAGTGACGACGCTGAACAGCATCAACAGCGCACTGAAGATCCACGAGGCGAAATTCCAGGCGCCGGTCGCGAGCAGCAACGCGCCCCGGCCGAGCAGCTTGATGATCGCGCGGGTCTGGCCACCCTTGGCTGTCGCGAGCCGGGCGGCCCGCGCCACATCCTTCGGGTTCTCCGCGACCTTCAAGGCGTCGAACGCGCCGCGGGTGCCCGCCTTCTCGCCGATCTTGCCGACGTCCTTGGCGAACCGCATCAGCCCGCCGGCCTTGTCGGTGCGGACCGCGGCCTTCACCGCCTCCACCGTCCGGGCCGGACGCAGCAGCGAGGCATCCGCGACGGCACGTCGAAGCGCCGGCGCATCGACGATCTCACGCGCCGACCGGCCGGCCCAGGTGACGAGGCCGGAGCTGATACGGCCGACCTTGCGGGCATCCTTGACCAGCGTCAGCCCGGCACGCGCCGGCGCGGCGGCGCCGATGCTGACATAGGTCGCCGCCGTCACCGCGATCCCGGCCGCGGCGAGCCCGAGTATCAGATGATCGGCGGCCTCGCCGGTCGCCAGATGCTTGCCTTCGCGGATCACGTCACGGACGTCGCCGAACACGAACAGATCGCCCGCGAGGGTGCCCGACAGCGCCGCCAGATCGTCGCCCTGGCCGGTGACCAATCCGGTCGCGAACCGGCTCGCCACTTGTGTCGGCGCCTGCTCCGATCTCACCGCATCATCGACCCGCCGCACCAGATCGTCGGGCAACGCGACCTGGTGCGCAGTCGCCAGCTCGACAAAGCTGCGTGCCAGATCAGGATCGCCGGCGGACAACGCAGCCTCGGTCTGGCGCGCGATGATGCCTCGATCCTGCCGCAATGCGTCCGCGATCTGCAGCTCCGATAGCTTCGCCGGATCGTCCTGGGCGGCGATCATGGCGGCGCCGTGCTGGGCGCGCGGCCACAGCGCAATCAGCGCCACAGCGCTGATTGCAAGACCGAGTTTCACCACGCCGAGTTGCAGTCGCATCGGTTCCTCGTTGTTCTCCCAAGTAGATGTGGGGCGTCATCACTTCGACACAACCGATCAGACGAAAGAAGGGCTTCTCCCACACCACGGGATTGTGTCGAATTTCGACGGGTAATCTCTACGCGGCCGCTCTAGGAATCAGGCAGCGGCGCCGGTATGGTGCGCCGCACTGTTAGTTGCCCTCCGCTGTCAGCAAAGGTGAGCTGAATGTCCGACCACGTGGTTCCCCACTTCCAGAACGATGCCGGCGTTGCGACGATCGAAATCGGTTCGCGGGAATTTATGTGCGTCGGCGCCGCTCCTCCGTTCGACCATCCGCACGTGTTTCTCGACCTCGGCAACGACAACGAGATCATCTGCCCGTACTGCTCGACGCTGTATCGCTACGCGCCGGATCTGAAACCGGGTGAAGCCCGCCCGCCGGAAAGCGTGCTGAAGGACAAGGTCGCCTGATCAAACCCTGACCGTGACGTGGCGGCCTCGCGCACGATCATCGTCGCCGGAGCCGGAATCGGCGGCCTGACGGCCGCATTGGCGCTGGCTGCCAAGGGGTTTCGCGTCACCGTGCTGGAGCGGACCGGTCGCCTCGATGAAGTCGGCGCCGGCCTGCAACTATCTCCCAACGCCTCCCGCATCCTGGTCGAGCTCGGCCTGCGATCCCGACTCGAGGCTTGCGCCGTGGTGCCGGACGCCGTCACGGCGATCAATGCCCGCTCCGGCCGCAGCATCGTGCGGATGCGGATCGCAGACGTCGCCACCCGCGCCGGTGCGCCGTATTGGGTGGTGCATCGCGCCGATCTGCAAGCCGCCCTCGCCGCCCAGGTGGCGGCGCATCCCGCAATCGACCTGCGGCTCGGCTGTGCCGTCGACGACGTCGCGCCAGACGCCGACGGCGTCACGGTGTCGGCCGGGGGCGCGCAGGAACGGGCACTGGCGGTGATCGGCGCCGACGGCATCTGGTCGGCGGTGCGCGGCCGGGTATTCCCCCAGATCGCACCGAGGTTCTCCGGATTGATCGCCTGGCGCGGAACGCTTCCGGCCGAGGCGATGCCGGATGGCGGAATGCTGCGCGGCGTGCAGCTCTGGCTGGGGCCCGACGCGCATTTGGTGGTGTATCCGATCTCGGGGGGCCGGCGGATCAATCTTGTGGCGGTGGTCGACGGCTCCTGGAACCAGCGCGGCTGGAGCGCGCGGGGCGAACCGACAGAGATCATCGCCCGGTTTGCCCATTGGGCCGGCGCCGCCCAGGCGTTGATCGGGGCGGTCGAGAACTGGACGCGGTGGGCGCTGTTTGCGATGCCGGACGGCGGGGCCTGGAACCAGGGACCGGTCGCCCTGCTCGGCGACGCCTCCCACGGCATGCTGCCGTTCGCCGCCCAGGGCGCCGGCATGGCGATCGAAGACGCCGCGGTTCTGGCCGCTGGGCTTGCCGCCCGCCATGGCGAGGGCCGAGGCGCCGCCGCAGAGGTCGCAGCAACGCTGCAGCGCTATGCGGCGCTGCGCCAGCCACGGGTCAGGCAGGTGCAACGGCTCGCCCGTCAAAACGGTACGATCTACCACCTGCCCGGCGCTGCAGCGCTCGCCCGCGACGTCGCCATGCGGGCGCTCGGCCCAAACCGGCTGCTGGCGCGGCAGGGCTGGATCTACGACTGGCGGCCGTGAGGCGCCGTTAGCGTGCCCCGCGCCCCGCCCGCTTGGTGGCGGCGGGAGCAGCAGCCGGTGGCTCCGGCGTCGCGGTGCAATGGTTGTCGCGCCAGGTCTGTTCGGCCAGACGCGATTGCGCTTTCAGGTTGATGTAGTCGTTGCGGTAGGCGACCTCGGCCACCACCGGCCCGGCGACGCCGGTCTGCGCCTTGCGCATCAGGCCGTCCAGCTTGGCGAGCTGGGTGTCGAGCGATTTGCGCTCCGCCTCGAGCTGCTTGCAGTCGTACAGCTCGTATCTGGCCGGATCGACGAAGGCCTGCGACAGCGCGCTGTCGCCTATCCCGGCGCAGCCGGACAGGCCGAGCGCGGCGGCGATCAGGGCAGCGGCGGCAACAGCCCTGCGGGCTGCGGCGGAATCGAACAGGCGTTGCGATGTCATGGTGACCGGCTGTGTGAACCAGGTTGAGGTTTCGGTCAAATCAGGCTGTGATGACCGCAGTGTGGCCGGCGTCAAGCCCGACCAGCAGGACGCGACCGATGCAGAAGATCCTTCTCCCCTATGACGGCTCCGCCAATGCCGGCCGCGCGCTGGACTGGGTGATCGGCCTGGTGAACGACAACGTGCCGATCGAACTGGTGCTGGTCTACGCCCATCCCGAGCCGGCGCTATACGGCGAGATCGCGGTCTACGTCTCCAAGGACAAGATGGAGGAGCTGCAGCGCGAGCATGGCGACGACATCCTGCAGCCGGCGATCGCCAAGCTCACCGCTGCCAAGATCCCGTTCACCTCCGAAGTGCTGACCGGCGACACCGCGCAGCGGATCGTCAAGCGGGCCGAAGAGCTGAACTGCAGCGGCATCGTGATGGGCACCCGCGGCCGCAGCGCGATCGGCAATCTGGTGCTCGGCTCGGTCGCCAACAAGGTGGTGCATCTGACCAAACTACCAGTGACGCTGGTGAAGTAACCGCACGGTCCGCGGCGCTTCGCTCGCCTTGCCAAACCGGCAGGTTTGGAACAGTGTCGCGCCGCAATCGATCGGATGTTCCCAAGGAGCGAGCGGTGTCGGGATTGAAGCAAATGCTGCGTGCGCCCTGGGTGTGGCGGGCGCAGGCGCGCGACCGCATCGTCGCGCAGCGCGAAGTGCCGACGCTGGCGGTGGTGGCGATCTTCCGCGAAGAGGCGCCGTTCCTCGACGAATGGCTGCGCTTCCATGAGGCGGTCGGCGTCGGCCATTTCTACCTCTACAACAATTTCAGCACCGATCACTTCCGCGAGGTGCTGGCGCCGTGGATCGCGCGCGGGCTGGTGACGCTGACCGATTGGCCGGTCGAGGTCGGACAGCTGCCGGCGTATCGCCACTGTATCAAGCAGCACATGCTGGATGCGAAGTGGATGGCGTTGATCGACATCGACGAGTTTCTGTTCTCGCCGGTCGCGGACAAAGTCACCGACGTGCTCGGCCGGTTCGACGGCGCGCCCGCGGTTGGCGTGTTCTCACCGTATTTCGGCTCCGCCGGTCACGAGCAGCGCCCGCCGGTGCCGATCAGCCGCGCCTTCACCAAGCGCTCGCCGCTGTCGAAGATCTCGGCCAAGACCATCGCCAACCCGCGCTGGATTCGCGCCATCCGCAACGTCCATCTCTACAAATACTGGCGGGGCGAAACCATCGACACCATGGGCCGCCCGTTCCAGGGCGACCGCCCGGTGCTCGACCTGCTCCGCCTCAATCACTATTGGTCGCGCTCGCTGTCCGACCTGCAGACCAAGATCCAGCGCGGCGATGCCTCGACCCCTGTCCCGCGCGACAGCGACTGGCACTTCGCCGCCGAGAAGGACATGAACGCCGAGGACGACACCTCGATCCTGCCGGTGCTGGACCGGGTGTTCGGCAAGGCGCAGGACAGCGAACCGGCCTGATGCGAACTGGGCCAGGGGCCTCGGACATCCTCACTACATGATCGGATGCGATAGACTTGCCTCGTACCTCGAGCGAGCACTTCCGGATAGAGCATGCCGACCAAACCGACATTTCCCGCCGAAACAATGGGCGCCAAAGTCGACGCTCACGCGATGTATCTCGGCGAGCGAATCAATACCGCGGCGTTCGAACAACACGCACTTTCCTCGGTCCCGCTCGCGATCCGCGGCGGCGCATCGGGGATCGCGGTGCTGTTCCGTTACGGCGTGGTGGTGCTGATCGGGCTGACGGCAAGCGAAGAGAAGGAGTTTCTCGATCGGCTGCGGCCGCGGATCGGCGGCTTGTTCGACAGCGTCGACGAGGAAACCGCGACGGTCGAGATCGCCGGCGACGGCGAAGACCAGGTCCCTGCCGGCGGCCCTATTCAACTGCGGCAATTGTCGCCCGAGCGGCTGCTGGTGATCGCCGACGCGCTCGCCAAGAGTGTCGTGCTCGCGCATGACGAGCGCGAAGCCGCCAAGGTGTTCGAAGTCATCGAACCGTTCGCCAAGGAGCTGTCCGACCACGGCCGCACCAAGCGCAGCCGCACCGAGATGATGCGGCTGATCGGGAAGGCGCTCCTGGTCCAGCACCGCGTATCCGGCCGCGTCGCGATCACCGAGAAGCCCGACGCCCTGTGGGACCGCCCCGATCTGGAGCGGCTCTACGCCCGGCTCGAGGACGAGTACGAGCTGCGTGAGCGGGTCGAGACGTTGAACCGCAAGCTCGCGGTGATCTCCGAGACCGCCGCGACGCTGGCCGACATCATCGACACGCGCCGCGCGCTGCGCCTCGAATTGATCGTGGTGCTGCTGATCGCATTCGAGGTGGTGATCGGGGTCTATCAGATCGCGATCGGACGCGGACACTGAGACCGCGAGCGGCAAAGGCGGGATCGTCCAGCCCACAACGAAAGGCATCGCATGGCCGAACAGATCCGGCGCGGGACGCCCGCCGACGTCGACGCAATCACCGACCTGACGATGCGCGCCTATGGCAAGTGGCTGGCGCTGATCGGCTACGAGCCGCTGCCGATGCTCGCCGACTACGCGGTCGCAATCCGGGAGCATCGCTTCGACCTGCTGGAGGTTGGTGGCGAGCTCGCAGCGCTGATCGAAACCGAACGGCGCGACGACGACCTGCTGATCGTCAACGTCGCGGTGTCGCCCGACGCCCAGAAGCGTGGATACGGCCGCCGCCTGATGGCGCTCGCCGAGCAGATCGCCACCGAGGCCGGCCGCACCACGCTGCGGCTCTACACCAACGAACGCTTCGAAGAGAACATCCGGCTGTACGCCTCGCTCGGCTACGCTCAGGAACGGCTGGAAACCCGCGCGAACGGGGCACGGGTGGTGCATATGGTGAAGCGGATGGGGTAGTTGCTGGTGGTGCGGGGCAGCCTGGCCGCCCGCAAGCAGCTCGGCCTGGGGGAGCTTCCGACCCTCCACGATCGCCTCGGCCGCCATGCTTCACCAAAGATAGCGCAGCGTTGCCGTGCCGGCGTAGGTCTGAGCATGCGCGGCGAATTCTCCGTCGAATTTGGCACTGAGCGCGAGGCCTCCGGCGAAGCGCAACTCGGCGCCCACCGAGGCGAGGCCGGAATCGCGCGTGGGCGCGGCGCCGGCGACGACGAAGCTCGCGCCCGGCAGCGCCTGGAAGGTCGCGGTCAGCGAGGGATCGCTGACCCAGTCGTGCGCATAGGCCAACTTCGCCCGCAGTGTCAGCAGTGAACCAGAGTCGAGCGCGACGCTGCGATCGAGCCGCGCACCCGCCTCGCCGCGGGTGTCGCTGGCGCTGCGGCTCGCATAGCCGAGGCCGAACAGGCCGGCGGGGCTGGTCTCGCTGTAAGAGGGCGTATCGAACCATTGCGCGTTCACCGCCGCATAGGGCGTCACCGCGACGAACGGCGACGCGATGCGCCAGCCCGCCTCCAGCCGTCCGCCATAGCTCTGCGCGATGAAGCTGGCGGTACTGCGCGTCGCCGCGAACGACATGCGGTCGGTCGACATCCAGTGATTGGCGAAGGCCAGCGAGGCGGCGAGATAGGCCGGGCCCGAAGTCGTCCTGGCGTTGACGCCGACCTGGAAAGCATCGCCGCGACCGCTGCCGAGGCCCTGCCCGAGATTCCAACTGCTCTGCCCGCCCGCCAGCGCAAAGCCGAGCCGGGTGAACGGCGAGAGCTGATAGTCCGCGCCCGCGGCAACCCCGCCGGCACGCGAGGTCAGATCGTTGCTGCCGATCGCCGCATCGCCGGCAATACGGCTGCCGCCGCCATAGGCCGCTCCCCACAGGCTCCAGCGCGGCTCATAGGCTCGTGCCGGGCGCGGCGGCGCCTTGGTTATCGCCGCATAGGCCGAGGCGACGCCCGCCGGCAGCGGCGGACGCTCCGGCGCATAGCCGAGCGCGCCGGCACCCTCGCCTTCGGAGCGCCCATCGACGAACGGATCGGTCATCAGTCCGAGGAACGCCGTTCCCATCTGGAACGCGCTCTGCTGGGCGCCGGTCGCCGGCTCGCCGGAGAGCTGGGTCAACGCGTTGGCGAGATTCAGGCCGGTCATACCGAACACGCCGACGAAGCCCGGCGGCAGCGTGCCGCCGGCGTTGAAGTAACCGTTGAGCGCATTTGCGACGCCGCGCAGGTTGAGGCCAAAGCCGGCGGTGTCGCCCAGCCGGGCCTGCAGCTTCAGCGTCACGCTGTTCGGCGTGGAGTAGTCGAGACGGGCGGTGAATCCGGTCGGCAGGCCGGAACTCGTCAGCCCGTCGAAGCTCCCGGTCCGGCTGGAAGCCGTGAGAATGGTGTAGTCCTTGCTGAGATAGCTGCCCGGCGCAAACACCGCCAGCACGTTGCCGGCCAGCGTCGCCGTTCCGCTGATGGTCGAGGACGCGGTCGATGGATTGATCTGAACCAGATACAGCGCGCCCGACTGGAACGCGAGATTGCCGGCCACATGCAACGTCGTCCCGGCGACACCGGAGCCCGGCGCCAGGGTGCCGCCGCTGGCCACCGTGAGGCTGCCGACCGTGCCGGTGCCGGCCAGCGTCGCGCCGCCGGCGACCGTGGTCGCCGAATTGGCGATCGAGCCGTTCACCACCAGCGTGCCGCCGTTGATCGTGGTCGCGCCCGAATAGGTGTTGGTGCCGCTCAACGTCTCGCGGCCGCCGGCCAGCGTCAGTCCGCCGGAGCCGGCGAGCGTGCCGGCAAAGCTGCCTGACGCATTCGCCAGCGTCAGCGTCTGGCTGCCGAGCGCGACCGCGCCGCTGCCGGCCAGCGTCGCGATGGTGGCGCCGGCGGTGGCGCCGGAGATATCGAACGCCGCGCCCGTGCCGACGCTGACGCCGCTCGACGCAGCGATGCTGCCGGCGTCGCTCAGCGCCAGCGTGCCGGCTGCGACTGTGGTGCCGCCCGAATAGCTGTTGGCGCCGGTCAGCGTCTCGGTGCCGCCGGCGATGGTAAGGCCGCCCGTGCCGGTGATCTGCCCGGCGAACGTCGTGGAGGCATTCGCAAGCGTCAGGGACTTGCTACCGAGCGCGACCGTCGCCCCGGCGACGCCGGCCAGCGTCGTGATAGTCGCGCCAGCGTTTGTGCCGGAGATTTCGAACGCCGCGCCCGAGGCAATGCTGACGCCGCTCGACGCCGCGATGCTGCCCGCGCCGCTCAGCGCCAGCGTGCCGGCATTGATCAGCGTGGCGCGGGTGTAGGCATTCACCGCCGCCAGCACCAGCGAGCCCGCGCCGGTTTTGGTCAGGCCGCCGCTGCCGGTCAGGCCGGTGGCGAAGGTGACGTTGTTGCCGTTGGTATCGAAGCTGCCGCCATGGCTGCCGAGGGCGGCGAGCCGCGCGGAGATGTCGGTCGTGGTGCCGGTCGCCCATTGCAGGCCGCCGCCGTCGAGCGCGATCAGCCCGGTGCCAAAATTGTTGGCGGCATTGAAGTTGATCAGGCCGCCCGTGACCAGGGTGCCGCCCGAATAGGTGTTGACGCCCGACAGCACCAGCGTGCCGGGACCGAGCATCTCGAGGAAACCCGGCGAACCGCCGTCGGCGATTACACCCGAAATGGTCTGCGTGGTGCCGGCCGCCGGCGTGAAAATCGGATCGCCGCTGATCGTGATGTTGTTGGCGATCGTATAATTGCCGCCGGTGAAGGCGAGCGTCGTGCCGGCCGCGAGCGCCAACGTGCCGGAGCCGAGCGCGTTGGCACTGGCGATGGTCAGCGTTCCGCTGGCTAAATTGACGGCGCCGGTGAAGCCGCCTGCGCTTGTGTTCAGCGTCAGCTTGTGCGTCCCCGCATCGACGATGAGGGTTCCGGATCCGGCAATGTTGGTGGTGAAAGGAATTCCAAATGATGCGTCGACGCCGGCGCTTCTCTGGTCAATCGTCAGATTGGCCCCGGCTTCGATAACGACATTTCCGTTGATGAAGGAGCCGGGCAGGAGTTGAAGAACATTGGAGCCGCTCACGAAATCGATCGCCTTGCGGCTCGTGCCGTTGCCGCCCGAGATGGTCCCGGCATTGAGGATCGTCAGATTGCTGCCGACAACGGCGGTCCCGGCCTTGGCGCTAGTCGTACTGCCGCCATAGATGGAGCCATAGTTCTCGAGAATGCCGCCGGCGGTGAAGAGGACGCCAATGCCGCCATCGCCATTTGCACCATTCGTACCGAGACCGCCGCCGGTGCCGCCGCCATTACCCCCGGCGCCGCCGGAGATCGTTCCGTTATTTGTGAGCGTGAGAGCGGTGGTTTCAACGACGCCGTAACCGCCAGCGCCGCCGCCACCGCCGCCACCGCCGCCCAGACCCGACGCGGACGTAAGGCCGGCGCCACCGCTGCCGCCGATGCCACCGCTAACCGTGACGCCCACGGATACGGACGTGATACCGGTAGCGCCGTTCGTGCCGCCGGTGCCACCGGCGCCACCCGATGCTGCGCCGCTGCCGTCGCGGCCGCCGGCACCACCAGCACCGCCGCCGGCAGCGCCACCGCCGCCACCGCCGCCGCCGTAGTCGCCAGTGCCATCCTGACCGTCGCTGCCGGCCTGACCGCTATATCCCGTAGCGCCGGCGCCGCCAGGGCCATCGGTTCCTGTGCCACTGAAACTGCCGGTGCCGAGGCCGCCGGTGCCGCCGTCCGCCAGCGCTGGACCTGATAGTCCCAAAGCAAGGACAATGACGACCGAAGATAACGCGGTGCCGCTCAACAGCTCGGAATGTAGCCTCACGTTGTACCTTACGCCCGCAAACGACTTTGCCATACGCCACAGCATTCCATGTCTTCCGTTGGTCAGAGTGGCTTCGTCTTTCACGAAAGTGCTCGCTCAATGTTCAGTATTCGCCGTCACCACAGATACAGCAGCGGCGCGGAGCCAACTCATAGTGCGAACGCGACCCGCGCTTTGGCGGTCCAGAATGTGTAGTCAGTGCCCAGGCCGCCGAAGGTGAGGCGTGGCCCGCCGCGAAGCTCATGGCTACACCGGATACGGCGCGCGCCGACCACGCGTCCAATGCAACGAGCGGTGCGGTTGCGACGTCCGCCAAGCCGCTGGCGTCGGTCGCGTTTGGCGTCATAAGCTGCGCATTATCGGAAAGCCGTCTGCGATCGCGCCGTCGACCGCGCCGGAGATGGCCTGGCCCGAGATTTGCGACACGGCCTTGGTCGCCAGAATCTGCATCGATCGCAGCTTGGTGCTGTCGGCTGGCACACTCACCACCTGGCTGAGCGCCGCGGACGTGGCGGCGCCCGGCGACGCCATCGCGACATCCGCCCACCCCAATGCGGCGCACAGCGATGCCAGCGCGAGGATCGACAGCGGCGCGACCGACACCAGCAGCCGCCATTTCAGCGGGCTTGCGGCGCCAGAATGCCGGAGATACGGGAAGCGCAGCGCACCCGGCCGGGCGCGCGAAGGCAAGTAAGACTTGATTTTCATGACAAGCTCAAAAATCGGTCACGACTGTCGGAGCGAGGCGATCAATCGGCCTCGACGGCTCTCCGTTGAAAGTGATTGTTAGCAACTCGACGGTGTGCCCGATGTGCCCAGCGTCTCAGCGGTCAATTCAGCCGCATACTGATGCACGGACAGCACATCATGCTCGCAATACGGGAATGAGTTTTCACATACCCCTTTTCGTTCTGAGTAAGCACGCCGGCCTCATCACATCCGTGTCGCTTGCAGGCCGATTTTGCGGTGACTACAAATCGGCTGTCAGCTTGCCGCGAAATGGCGGGGACAGAGCCACGAACAGGTTGGTTGGGCCTCGTCGGACGATGATGCAGACGAGGGAGACATGAGCGAGACCGCGGCCGATCCCCGCATCCTCGAGCAAACGCTGGCGGATTTGCGCGCGGCGACGACGGATATCTGCGACGTCACCCCGCTCGGCCCGCCGGCCGATTTTCACATCACATCGACGACCAGGCTGGCCGGCGGCTGGCTGCTGATCGACACCGCTTCGCCACCGCTGCAATACGACCGCTCCGCGGCGCACGTCGCGCGTGGCGGCCTCGATCACTATCAGTTCACGCTGTGCCTGCAGGGGCAGATGCGGTTCGCCTCCGGCCGCCGCGAGATCACGCTGCAGCCCGGCGACATCTGCCTGATCGACATGGCGAAGCCGAACCGGACGGTGCTGATCGGCGATGGCGACCAACGCTCGCGGCTGGTCACGCTGATCGTGCCACGTCTCCTGCTGGTGCCGCGGCTGGCGCATCCGGACTCGGTGACCGCAACGCTGCTACCGGCGGCCGATCGCAGAGCCCGCCTGCTCGCCGATCAGTTCGCGGTGCTGTTGCAGCAATCCGACAGCGCCAACGCGGCCGCCGACAGCAAGACCGCGGTCGAATTCATGTGCGATGTGATGGCGGAGGTCGCCGGGCGTTCGACCGACGCCCGCGGCGCGGTCGGACGCGCGGAGCGAGAATTGCTGCTGGCGGCGATCAAGCACCACATCGACACCCATCTCGACACCGGCGCGCTCAGCGTCGACGGCCTGGTCCGTCGCTTTCAGGTGTCGCGCGCGAGCCTGTACAGGCTGTTCGGTCCCGACGGCGGGCTTGCGCGCTACGTCCAGGATCAAAGGCTCAATCGCGCCCTGCGCCTGCTGATTACGCCGGGCGCGCGGGGCCAGCGTCTGATCGACCTCGCGGTCGATCTGCAGTTCAGTGGCGACTCCACCTTCGTGCGCGCCTTCCGCCGGCAGTTCGGAATGACGCCGGGCGAGATCAGGGAGTTGTCCGAAGCCTGGCTGCGCGAGACCGGCGGCGTGCGGGGACCGGACGATCTGCTCCACCGGCTGGTCCAACGCTGACCAGAACGTCGCTGCGATCGCTCACCGCCATCGCGGCACGATCGACCTTCCGAACCATTCGCCTCATCAAAGACCCTGGTGCGGGCGGCCGGGGTCGAACCGGCACAGCTCTTTCGAGCCGAGGGATTTTAAGACCCGTGGATTTGTCACCAGACCGTGGTGCGGGCGGCGGGACTTGAACCCGCAAAGCATTGAAAGCCGACGGATTTTAAGTCCGTTGCGTTTACCAATTTCGCCACGCCCGCATCATCGCAGCGAAGTTGTAGGTGCCATTTGTCACCGGGTTTGTCACCCGATTTGTCACCCACTCAGGAGGACGAAACAAGGGACAGATGCGTCCCATTCCCGTAGCGCTCCAGAGAGTTGAGAGCATCCCGAAGGTGCTTCGGATCGAGGTGGCCGTAGACCTTCTCGATCATGGCCGGGCTGTTGTCCATCAGCTTGCCGATGTGGCCGTAGCCCTCGCCGGCCTGCACGAGGCGTGACGCGAAGGTGTGCCGGCAGGTGTACCACACCGTGCGGTTCGGGCCGACGCCGTCGAGGCGAGGGATGCACGCGACGACGCGGTCCCACAGCTCCGACATCGCCTTGGCGTGGAGCCCGGTCCAGGGGCCGGACAGGCCGCGCGGTTGCCGTGCGAGGATCAGCGCCGCCCGCTTGGTCAGCGGCACGTCGCGCAGCTTCCCGCTCTTGCCGACGATGTCGACCACCCGATCGGCGCGGCAGCGGTCCCACGTCAGCGGGACCGCCTCGGACCACGGACGGAGGCCGGTGTCGTTCAGGAACATGAAGAAGTCGCGCTCCCGCTCCCGGCCCCAGCGGTGCAGCAGCTCGACCACCTCGGCCTCGTCCTCTGGAGTGAAGTACCGCTTTCGGGCGCGGTCCTCCTTCGGCTTGAACCAGGGCAGCTTGACGCTCTTCACGTCGCTGAACTTCGCCAGGATCGAAATGGCGGAGATGTATTTGTTGACGGTGATCGGCGAGCAGCCGCGCTCCTCCAGCAGGTAGCGGATGAAGTCCCTGATCTTGTCCTGCTTGAAGGCGTCAGTCGGCGAAGTCTTCGGGCCGACCCAGTCAACGAAGATGCCGGCGTTCATGACGGACTTCTGGCCGCCGCGCCGGAGTTGGTTCCAGTGGAGGGTTGTCGCAGACCGCAGGACGTTCTGCATCGTGCCGGTGTCAACACCGCCGACCCTCGTCGGCTGCTCGGGCATGGGCTTGCCCAGCTTCAGGGCCGCGCGGGCTTGCAACTCCCACGCCTCGCCCTCCTCCTTGGTGTCGTGCATCTTGGTGTGGCGCTTGCCGTCCACCATGAACTTGGTGATGAACTTGTTGCCCTTGGCGTACGTGGCCATGGCGAGCCTCTCATGTGGAAGGGTCGGTCATCAGCTTTCGGATGCTGGCGTATAGGCGCCTACCGTTGCCAACGAGCCGTTGACCCTTCGACCGGAAGTCGCCGGGCACTGGCTCGATGGACACAACGTTGAGGCCGGGGCGGCCTTGGTGACCGCGCTCCGACATTAAGGCGCAGATGCGCGAAATCGTACCGTCCTTGACCTGCACCGCCTCGGCCAGCTCGCGCTGGGTTATGCCGGGCTTATGGCCGATGTGAAGCAGGACCAACATCTGGTTCGCCGTGATGTCCGGGTTGATCTTCCGGAACTCGTCGATCAACAGCGCCAGCCTCTCGACCCACGGGCCGTCTTCGATGTTGGTATCTGCTTTCGTTGCGATGGTCTTCTTCACGGTAACCTCCGTTTTTGCAGAACGGCAATTTAACGCGTCATACGCCGACTCGCAACAGCCTACGGATTAGAGGGGTAGTGCTGTTGTAGGAGTGCCAACGGGAATGCTTTCACATGGGTGAAGCCCACCCGCTGGAGCGCAGCCGGTGCAGAGCACGACTTCCACAGGATGCTGCGTTGTTCAGCCTTCATAACGATCTCCTTTTCGTCTTCGAACAGCGTTCCGATGGGGTTCTCCAACAGGTCCAGGGCCGCCGCTTCCTCAGTGGCCCACCATCCCGCAACCGTTTGATAACCTTCGGGAACATCGGGAGACACCAGCTCGTCCGGTGTGATCTCGGCCACGAGCTGCTGCATCTCGAAGAAGCCGTCCATTTAAGGTCTCCTTTCTCACTCTTGGGACGCGGAACATAACGAGAACTTCCCCCGAAGTCTACGATTAAATTCCTGCATCCGGTACGCATGTGGATACCCACCCATCCGGGCGGAGCTATGTACGATCAACCTGTAGTGTTGCTATGCAACGAAGGTAGGAGCGTTCTGATTTCGCCTACACATCGCAACCTTCCGCCGCAAAAGTACACGGGCGGCGCCGTCTTCCAGCGACCCGTCAGGCGCCCGCTCGATGATCGACCGCAGCTCCCAGGCCGGGGCGTCACCGAGGATGGCCAGCGCCTGTTCGTAGGTCATTCGCACAACCACCCCACCCTCCCCTCGCAGGACCAGAGGGATACGCGGTAGCCGATCTCGGCGGAGCGATCAGGGTTACGGTTCATGCGCCGTTCCACGCGATAGCGCAGCGGACGGCCCTTGATTGCAGTGCGGCCGGCTTCATGGGCCGACCGTTTGGAGATGAATACGCTTACTTGCATTCGTAGTTAGTCCACGATTGGTACGTTTTCAGGCAGCCTGAAGGGCGCGAAGGTCGCGGTTGCGCATCCTCGACGGTGCGGTCGACCGCCCCTCGCAGACCGGATCGGTGCAGACCAGTTGCCCGTCTTCGCGGGTCATCCAGTTGCCGGCGTGAAGGTCCAGGCCGGCACCCCGAAACTCCATCCGCAGCTCGACGGCGAACCGCAGCGAGCCAGCGAAGAGACGATCAGCGGCGACGCCGTCCTGATCATGGTTGGCGTGGATGTACGAGCGCAGGAAGCCCTGCGCCTTGACCGCGCGGTGGCGACGATCGCGCCGCTCGATGTCGTTGACCGTCTCGACGAGGCGCTCGACCACTGCCACATAGAACTCACCATCGAGTCCCTGATTGAAGCGGCGGAACGAGTGGACGACGGGCGCGAAGGTGCCAGCATAACCGGCCTTGGTCGCCCACAGCACGTAGTCCAGCCAGTTGTCGGGCCTGCGGCTCACCTTCACAACGCGGTTGCTGCCGGGCTTGTACAGCACCGTCGAGTAGCAACCGGAACCGAGGTAGCAGTAGCCTCGCTTCTTCAACCGGGCGATGAAATGCTCGCCGTCGATCCAGCGGGATCGCACGCCAGCAGCCGGGCTGCGGGGATCACGTAGGGCCGGGCGTCCCACGACCCACGTCGGGGCTCGCATCATGTCCATGCGCTCCACACGCTCCAAGTCGGCCAGAGCGGCCAGCTTGAACTCTTGAAACAGATTGCGGGACCGGCGAGGCGGTGTCTCGGACCTGATGAACGGACGCGCGACCATCGCACCCTCGAACCGAACCACAACGTGTTCAGCGTCGATCTTCGGCGGCTTGCTGCGGAACGGGTTGAAGGCCCGCGCAGGGCGATTGAGCGGCACCAGAAGGCGCGGCCCGCCCCGTCGCAAGCCTCCCGCGTCGATGTAGCGCTCGGCCTCCCGCTTCACCCGTAGTTCTTCGGCATCGGTCAGCGCCTTACCTTGCCGCGCGTCATAACGCAGCGCCCGGATGTTGGTGTTGTAGACCATTCGCACGGCCATTCGTGCTATTCCCTCTTGCTGTGAACTCACTGGAGGGGCTGACAACACGGCCAGCCCCTCGGATCAGTTCACGCCTTGCGGATGCGCTCGGCATCCTCTGGGCAGATAGTTAGTCGGTAGCTTTCAAGCGGCTTGTCGCGCTTGTCCCAAACGACGAACTCGACGACCAACCCGCCGTTGCCGGCACGGTGAACTATCAAGTCGTCGACCGTTGCTAAGTGCGTGATTGTCTCGCGACCCTGCAGCTTGACGCGCTCGACCTTGCTGTTCGGGTCGTCGATCATCCCCGCCACCCTCGCAGCAAGGCGTGGATGCGCTCGCCTTCCCGCTTGGAAATGCGGCGTCCGGCGCGGTTGGATTGCGCAATCGCGGCGTCTACCGCAGTGGCTGAATAGGCGTGGCCGCCCTCAATACGGGCGATCTCGCGACGCTTGCGCTCAATGTGCGCGTGGTCGACACGGTCCGACATGGTAACCCTCAATGACTTGGCGAAAGTGCCTAACGCGAGCGGCAAACGCCGCCCGCAATACGTAGTTATTCTATGGTCAGCATTCGATTAAGCAGCGCGAAGACGAGCGAAGGCATTCACCTTGCTGGCCGCGCCGTGCGCGATGATCGCGATGTTGACGCGTGCCTTAGCGGTCAACCCGCCGCACGCCTTGCAGGCATCGCAGGAAGTCTTAGCCCCCGCCTCTGCCGAAGCCGGACAGGTGATCTCGCGATCATGTAGCGCCTCACCGTCGAGACGGACGCGGAACGTGCGCCAGCCATCAGCGGACGCCTCGCGCTGATCCTCCGGAGTGTCGCAGCTTGCCATGCAGAAGGCTTTGAGTGCGGCGAAGCGCGGCGTCTTCCATTGGTGAGTGTAGCCCGTCTTGCCGGCGACGCCCGCCAGCACGCAAGCCCACACGTCCGCCGGGACCGCTGCAGGGTCACCGTAGGAACCGAGGCGAACCAGCCGGCCGGCGAAGGCGTCCGCAGCGTCGCACGGATCAATGACGGGATAGACGCCGCGCTGTGCGGTGCGCCAGACACTCAGCGGCGCTTGATGCGGCACCACGTAGCAACTACGCGCCACGTTGCGGCCATCCTCAACGCGGCCCCGGTGCGGACAGTCGCCGCAAATCGCAGCGTCCGCGCCCGTCTTGACCGCGTCGTGCGGCGCCATGTCATCGCGCAAAATCCAAGTCTGGATCAGTTCGCCGCCCGTCTTGCCGTTGCGAGAACCGCGATCAAGGCCGGTAGCAACCGCGATGATCGGCGACCCGTCCAACATCGAAGGGCCGCGATAGAAGATGAAACCATTCGACATGTGTAGTCTCACTATGATCAGCAGTCGTTTAGGGAAATGGACGCACGTCGCCCGGTCAGTCCTCGCGGACCATGAAGGCGATCCGCTCGCCGCTGATCACGCGCACCACCGAAGTCCGCCAGCCGGTTTCGACAAGGTCGTTCCAGCGCTGCGAGTGGTAGATGCAGGTTGCCGTTCTCATTGTACCCTCTTTGTAGTTAGTCTATGATTGGCATTCGTTAGATCAAAAGAAAGCGCAGCTCTGGCGTCCGGCATCTGCCGCTTGCAAAGGGTCGTAACCCTGCGGCGTGCTAACAAGCCTGCGCGGTCGCACCGCTGCGCTCGGTTTTTGATCTATTCGATCCGCTGGAGACCACCATCGCGACCCAGCGCTTAATCCCTTTCGGGAAGGGGTCGGCTGATCCTGTCGCCAGCAAGGCGCGGCCACGATGGGCACTCAGGGAGCCGACCGGCGCTTAGGCAGCCCGTGCTAACCACGGGACCGGTACCAGTCGAGACGATTTGGTATGGTGTCGGCCAGTCGTCCAAGGCCCAAGGGCAACGTGGTGTTACCCGGTGAATGGGAAGGGTTATAGATCAACTATGATCCGCACGCAACCGAAAAATTGAAGTTATTACCACTTTCGCATAAGCGGCTGATCAACTTGACGAAACAGACCGTTCGGAGGCGCTGATATCGGGCTATCGATTTACGCTATGGTCCGCACGGGTTGCCTGATCACCGTTCGCAGATAGGGACGCATTGCCCGGCGGCGCTTGGCTGGCATTGGAAGATCACGACCGAGCCGGCCGGCGTTGCCCGTGCGATAGACGCGCCGCGTGGATCAATGGCGCAACGGCCGGCGACGCGTTCAGGCTTACCCGGATCGGCGGCGCTGGCGCTGCAATACAGGTCGGACGCGTTCGCTTCCCTATCGTGCCACACCATGACGGCCACGGTGCCAGCCTTGCATGGCCTATCGACGACGTTGACGGCCACGGCCGGCGCACCAGAAGCGCACCAGAGGGTGACCACGGCCAAGGCGCTTGCGGCGCACCGGAAGGGCGCGAGAGTGGCACGGGCGGGCGCGGAAAGGGCGTTGCGGTGGTGTTGAATGTGCATTGACTGCTCGCAAAAACACTGATAGGGGCGAACGAACACGGATAGCCGACGTGCCCTTGCCGTTCAATGCGCCGAAAGCCCCCGCCCGGTGCGGTTTGAGTGGCCCGAGGGATATCTTATCCCGTGCAAGTCCAATGAAATCAATGGGTTAGCCCCAAGCGGTGCCACTTCGCGGTGACAGTCGCAAGCGGGACGCGCAGGATCGAAGGCCCCCACGGGGGAACTCGCGCCCTTATAGGGTTCGAGCCTGCCCTTCAGAAATTTGCGCCAACTATCCGGACCACCTTCCCCCACCCTTCGTAGACACTCTACGATCGCCATACGTGGCCCGTGGTGCGCCTTTCGAGGTCGGCCGCTGGGGTAGTACCGGGAAGCCGGAAGGGCGCTGTACGAGCTTCGGAGTCGCTCTACTGGGGTGGGGATTGCGGCTGCTCTATTGGGGAGGCAATTGATGGTCGCCCTGCCACACATTCGCCCTATGCCGAGCGCCCAGCGAGGCTATAGGGCGGCCCTCGGGTCCACCCTCCGTGGCCACCATCAAGAAGAGGCTCTTAGGTCTCCATCGTGTAGGTGGCCACTTCAGTGGTACTACAGTATCCCCAGTAGGAGCACCTTAAGTGCCACTACAGTATATCCCTATAGGAACCCTCGGGCGGCGCTATCGCTTAAGTGCAACCTAATTACTTAGCGCCGCCTGCCGGCCATGATCGAGCTGGCGAAGCGGCCCTGCGAGCCCGAGGAGAAGCGCTCGGCTCCGATGACCGATGCCATGAACTTCTCCAGCTCGGCGTCCACAAGGGCTTCCCTGTGGGCCAGATGGGCCTTCTCGGCGTCCCGGTTCATGAACTCGGTCCAGTGCGCCACGGCACCGGCCAAGGCGTCCAGACGGTCGTCGTGCTTCAGGGCGCCACGGTCGCGGGTGATCCGGGTCATCTGGTAGAATAGCCGGTAGCCCTGCTGGTCCTCGCCGGCATAGCCCTCGGTGGACCTGTAGTCCTTCTCGATCACAGACGGGCAGACGATCAGCCGGTGCTGGTTCATGACCGGCTCCAGCGTGTCGATGATCCGGGCCTCCTTCTGGACCTTCGCCCATTCGGCGTCCTTCACCTCGACCGGGTAGACCTGCTGCGCCTTCGCGGCCAGGAGCTGGGTGAACATGCCGCCGCCGTAGTTGGGCTCGCAGAGGATCAGGTTCACGTTCTGCCGCCGGGCAGCCAAGCAGATGCTGGTCAGGGTGCCCTCGTCGTAGCCGCCGAGGAACGCGCCGATGTCCGTGAGGAACAGCCGGCCGTGCAGCATCTTCACCACGGCGTAGGTGGTCTCGTCCTTGCCGCGCCCCGAGGGGTCGACGAACATGACCGAGCCTTCGTACTCGGTGTACTCGCGGCTTACAAAAATAGGCCGATAGTAATGATCGCCATTAAGTCCGACTGCTGGGACTTCTTCGAAGCGCTGCTCCGGCCCCGACGCCCACGCAAGGTCAGAAGGCCCGCGCAGAGGATCAAGAGGGAGCACAACAAGGTCACGCAGCCTAAGAGGGTAGCGGTCTGCATCTGAGAGACTCGTATCAAGTTGGAATTGGAGGGCGAAGCCGGAGCGTCCATAGGACAGCTCGCGCTCCGTCAGATCCTCGTCGGAGAACCGATCGGGGTCCGTCGAGCGCCCTTCGAGGTCGGGGTTGGCATCGAGCGCGTTGGCGATCATCGCCGCCAGCTTCGCGCCGTACTTCTCCCGCTTGTCGGCGGTAGGGTAACGGGCGGGCCAGATGCGGACGACGTAGCCGCGCTCCGGAAGCGCGTTGTAGAGCGACTGCTCGCACTGTGGGGTGCCGAGGTAGATCACCCGGCCGCCCGGCTTGAGCACGGCGTCGAACTCCTTCACCAGCTCTGCCAGCTTGTCGCGAAGCGCTTGCGTCGCGGAGTTGCTCACCACCTCGATGTCATCGGCGATGATGTAGTCCGCGCGGGAGCCGGTGAGCTGGCCGGTGATGCCGACGGACTTCACCGAGGGTGAGTGGTCAGGCTGGGCCGGGCCAACGTCGAACGCGACCTTGGAGGACCGCTGGTCGTCGCGCGGACGCAGGAACTGCAGAACCTCGATGTCGTTGATGAGGCGCAGCGTAAAGGTGCTGAAGTCGTCGGCGCGTTGCTTCGACGCCGAGACCACCATGATCTTGCACTGCGGGTTGCAGTAGAGCAGCCAGCAGACGAAGGCCGAGGTGACCCAGCTCTTACCGACGCCTCGGAACGCTTCGATCACCAGACGGCGCGGGCCGTGCTGCAGGAACTGCGCGATGTCATACTGGACGGGCGTGGGGTCTGGCAGATTGAGATGCCGCCACACCATCCAGAGGAAGTTGCGGAAGTCCGCCTTCAGGGGATCAGCGTCGGTGAGCGACGTGGTCCCCTTCAGGTGGCGCTTAGTCTTGATCACTCGTCGTCGTCAGTCTGGAACGGAAGCTGCGCGGCCAGCTTGCCGAGGCCGTTGCTATCGGTCGGGACGGCGTCGATGCCGTTGTCCTTGAGGAACTGACGGGCGACAGCCAGGTCTGCGGCGGTCGCCTCACCGCTCGCGATCTTGTTGGCGAGGGCGAGAGCGAGCGCACCGTGCAGCGCTTCCATGGCTGCGGTGGTTGCCTTGCTCATGAGATGTCCTTGGTCCAGTACAGGCCGGTCGCGAAGCCCCAGCGGATCGGGGGCTCGAACAGCGTGAAGCCTGCTCGGATGAGATTGTTGGATGAGTGGATGTTGCGGAGCGCGGTGTCGGTGACGAGCCGCTTCCAGCCCAGCCGCTTGGCTTCGCGTTCGCGAACCTTGAGCAGCTTGAGTTGGAGCCCCTGCCCTCTGTGCGATGGCATCACACCGGCCCGCTTCAGGTAACCGATGTCGTCGCCGAGGGTTGACGGGACGAGCTGCGCGAGGGCGACCGGTTGGTCGTAGTCGTAGGCGATCCAGTGGTGCCCGTAGCTCGTATCGATCTGAGGAGCAGTGTCCCCGAAGATTTCGTCGTGGAGGTCGCAGAGCAGTCGATCGTGCTTGCGACCGTCCACCTTACGAATGCGGATGCTCACCTATCGGAGAAGCGGTCGTACAGCTTGAAGCCGATTTGCATACACAGCCAGATCGCGCCGAGGATCGGCCACACCTCAGCGCAGGCGGTGGAGATGTCGTGGAGCGACGGCAGCCAGATCGGGCTGGTAACAGCGCCTACAGCGGCGCCGGTCGTCGCGTTCTCAATGGTCACAGGGTCTTCGCGAGATCGAACAAGGCGTCGAGGTCAGCCTCCGCCTTACCAAGTGCGGCCGCCGCTGCCAGGATCAGAGGATGCGTCCTCTCGAACTGAGAGGAATACTCCCAACTATCCTTCACGGTGATGTCTTGGGTGTTCACATAATCTTCCACCGCTTGCCGCATCCCGAACTTGGTTAGCGCCAGCCGCAACTGGCGAGGTGTTACAATCGCAGGCGGCGGGGGTGCAGGTTCCGGGGGCGGAGGGGCGACGTTGCTAAGCCCATCCGGAACCTTACCAAGCTCCGAGATGACAATCTCTGCCCCATTCACATCCCACCACTTCTCGCCGCGATGGTCTTCGACAAGAGACCAACCTCCATCGCGAAACACAGGGCAGAAGCCGTCAACGAAACTTGGCGGCGCAATGTTAGTCGCAAATGCCGGAAGCAGGAAGACGCCGGGCTCCATCGGGCTTTCATCTGACAAGCCAGTGGAGACCAACTCTCCGGTGGTGGGGTCGTAGTTCCAAATTTGCATTGAAGTCCTTCGTTAGTATTTGATACACGCCATCTTAGAGACGTTTCGAGGCCGGGTCTCACTACCGCCGGCCGCGCCGGTCCAAGTGGTATCGGACGCTGACGGGTGTGCCCGCAGCGGCCACGCGTTAGCGTAGCCGTAGTTGTAGCCAGCAGGGAGGGCGTAGGGATGACTGTGTGATTGGATGTCCTGCCCCTGGAAGGAACCCAACGGACGGCCGCTGTCTGCACCGCGACCATCATCCCAGTTACGGATGAACTCGCCGCGCGTGTCCGGGATGCGGAAGGTGGTCGAGCCATCGCCGTAAGAGAACGTACCCCAATTACCGTTGGCCCAGTCCGCCTCGCTCACGACGCGGCAATAGGTCTGCGCGTAAGCCCACAGGGCTGGGTACGCGGCCCGCGAGAGAACAGCACCGTTCTCCTTCAGGAAGCCCGGCGGGGCCGTGCCGCCATTCACAAGGATCGTAGTGCCAACAGGGATGCCCTGGATGCCGGTTAGTTGCGATCCGTCCACATTCGGGAGCCGCCCTGCCGCATCGAGCTGGACTACGTTGCCAGCGGTGTTACCGGCCGAGAGGGTAGCCGCCGAGCCAAGCCCGAGGTTCGAACGGGCAGCCGCCTTGTCGAGCACATCGGCGAGGTTCTGGTTCTTCGCCAGCTTCGTGTTGGCCGTCTCGGTTGCGTCGGCGAGCGCTTCGACGATCGCGTCCTGTACATTGGTCGAGGTGATGGACGATGCCGGGGCGAACGTGACACCTGACGCCGCCGGGGAGCCCACGATCTGCTTGGCTTGATCGCGTGCAGCTTCAGCCGCAGCTTGAGCCGCCTGTGCAGCAACCTTTGCCGTGTTCACGTCGGCCTTATCGGCCGCGACGGTCGCCTTATCGGCCGCTACGGTAGCCTTGTCTGCGGCTACGGCTGCGCGATCCTGACCGGTAGCCACTCGGTCGGCGGCCGTAGCAACACGATCGGCGGCCGTGTCGTTCCGATATGCAGCGACGACAGCCTTGTCCGAAGCGACGGTCGCCCTGTCGGCCGCCACGGTGGAAGCGATGCCAGTGACTGTAGCGATGCTCTCGTGCGCGAAGTCGGCGTCGTCTGCAGCAGATTGCGCCTTCTCGATCGCGACATCCCGAGCAGCTTCGGTGGTCGCTCGCGCATTGATCGCTGCATCCTTAGCCGCGATGGCCTGCGCCAGCTGTGCGGTCTGCGCGGTCTCGGCCCACTGCTTGGTGACGAGGTCTTGCGCGTTCACCGGGTTAGCGGCGTTGGTGGCTCGGCGGGCGCTGAAGTCGAAGTGGCCCGTCGCTTCGTCGAGCGCGATGGACATGTTGGCGCGGTCAGACGCTTCTTCGGCAATGAAGAGGGCCTGCGTCTCCGCGAGGGTGAGGTTCTCGGCCGTGAGGTTGTTCGTGTTCTCGAACACCGTCATCGGCGTCTTCTGGGTCTCGCGCTTCACCAGCAGCACGGTGCCGGCGGGGACCGCAGGGGTCACGCGAAGAAGTGCGCTGTTGATCCAGGTGAACGGCTGCGCGACGCCGCCCGAGTAGACCTTGACGTGGTCAGCCGAAAGGTACGGGAACGGCACAGCCCAATCGGTCTGCGAGCCGTTGCCCGGATAGAATACGTAGCTTGCCATGTTCCTTTGAGAGGGTGCGAGGGAGGGATCACCTCCCCCGCGAGTTGTTACCGAGGCGGCCGTTCAGGCTGGCCCGAGATCATGGTCGACAAGAGCGCCGAGGCCGGCACCCAGTTCTGCAGAGGTGCAACCTTTGCAATGGCGCGACTTTCAAGCTGCGAGCGCTCACGCCCGTCCCTGATCGGCTGCACGACGCCCTTCGCCGCCTTCGCCACGTCGTCGATCAGGCCGATGGTCGGCGAGCCGAAGATCATGTCGGAGGCGTTGCCCGAGGTACGTGCATCGAACACAGGGTTCATGCCGGTCAGGTAGCCGGCGGTGTCGATGGCCATCGGCAGCAGCGAGGACCAGCCCGCCGCTTGGAACGCACCGGCCGCCAGCTTCTCCGGGGCCAACCGCTTGCGCAGGTAGTCGTCCTTGTCGGAGCGCCCCATTGCCTGCAGTTGGGTTCGGAGGGCGTAGGCGCCGGCACCTGCAATGAGCCCGTACATCATGATGTTGAACGAGGTCATGTCGCGGAGGTGCATGTTGACCATGAACTGCTTGTTCCACGCGGTGAGTGAGAACGTGCGGAACTGGAACAGCATCTGCCACAGCGGTCGGCTCGCCCAGCGGTGCATGTTGCCGATGTCGTTCTCCTGCACGATGCGTCGAGCCCAACGGAAGACAGCGTTCTCGAACGCAGCGCGGGCCTCCAGATCGGACCAGTTATCGAGGTTCATCCGGGTGACCTTGTGCTTGAACAGGATGCCGTCCTCGGTCGTGAAGTTGTCCTTCACCTGACCGATGATCCGCTTGAGCATCGCATCGTCGAGGCCGATGGACGCCATGCGCTTCATGTTGATCGTCGTGGGGTTGATCGCCATGTCGGCGAACTTCTGCGCGATCACCTTGGCAGTGGTTCGCTGCAGCATCGTGTTGATGGTCGTCATGCCCGACGCTTCGGCAACGGCCATCTGGCCGAAGTCCAGCGCGTTGTCGAGCTTACCGAGTGCGCCGGCAGCGTGGTAACCGAACTCGTCGCTGCGGAAGAACTGCATGCCACGGAGTCGGTCGGTGCCAATGCCGAACGCCGCCTCGAACTCAGCCGCGAGGCCGTCGTCGAGGATCGAGCGACCATCCATCGTGATGATGCGCTTGAAGGCGGGCATGTGCTGTAGCGCCGCCTTGATCCCGAGGTTCGCCGGGATCATCGCCATTTCGGGAAGCTGCGCCAGACCGAACGAGCCGGCCTGCCGGAGGAAGTTGAACTTCCGAACACGACGCAACCAGTCCGCCCACTTCCCGTCCTGCGCCGGGTCGGGTCGGCCCAGCGTCCGGTCGTAGAGGAAGTCGAGGTTTGCGAGCTGCTTCTTGATCTCAACGGCGTCCATGTGGTTGTCCGCCATGGACTTCGCGAGCTTGCCCTTCACCGTCGCCCACTCGTTGTCCGAGGTGATGCCGTTGATCAGCATCTCGCCGGTCGTCGGGTTCTTCACCCGAACGCGAGCGAGCGCGATGCGCCCGTTCATGTGGCGGAAGTACAGGTCCGACAGCAGCTTCGCGTCGGTGACGGTGAAGTCCTTCAACGACACGTCACGCGCATCACCGCCGAACGTCCGGTAGCCGCGCAGGACGAAATTCTCGTCCAGCATCACGCGGTGCTTTGACCGCACGTCGCCGGCAGCTTCGGACTTCACACGGATCGTCTTCAGCAGCCAGTCGATGCGCTCTTCGGCCAGATCGGCGTCGCGCAGCAGCTCCTTCAGGTGCTCGACATCGAAGCCCGAGTGCATCAGGTTGAGTGCCTCGTCGATGCCGTTGGCCTTCTGCCGCAGCCGCTTGACGGTGCCCTCGGCGATCCGGTCGAGCAGCTCGTCGTCGATCCACGGCTGAGCGCTGCGCATCGCACCCTTGAACCACGCCTCCAGCCCGCGCTGACCGACACCGGTCGGCACCCGCTCGTCGAGGAGCTGATTCAGCTTGAACGAGTCGTAGATACGCATCATGTAGTTCGGGTTCTCGGGCACGTCCTCGAAGCCCTTCACAGGCCGCCCGACGAGCCCCTCGCGGCGCAGTGGGTTCTGCGCGTCGCGCAGCTTCTCGGCATTCATCTTCGCGATGTGATCGCCGAGGCGCTTCACCGCCGGATGCCACTCGACGGTCGGGTCGGTGTTGCGGATGTACGCCGTGACCTCGTCGTTGAAGTTGGCACCGCCGGTCAGGCGGCCCAGCTTGTAGCCGTTGTCCTTCGCCCACTCGGAGGCCGCAGGAGCCCACATCTGATTGAGCTGGGCGATGTCCTTGCGGTGCATCAGCTCCATCTCTTCCGTGGCCGAGAACGTGTTGATGCTGCCGTCCGCGTTACCCACAGCGTCCTCGCCGAGTGCGCCGCCCACCAGCCGGGTGTTCGGGTCCTTGACCGACTTGAGCTGGCCGACAGCATCGAAGCGGCCAACCTTCACACCGGCCACCTTGTTGACCGTGTAAGGCGCGTCCGCGTCACGGGTGGCGACCCAAGCGTTGTCGCTCAGGAACGGCAGGGTGGCGTTCGGGTTGCCGGCAGCGCCGACCGCGTTCGGATTGTGCGGAGCCGTGGCGCCCATCAGCTCGTCCTTCATGGACTTGCCGAGGTTGGACAACCGCTGTGCTTCCGCCATCGTTGCCGGGTTACGCGACAGAAGCCCGTAGGCTCCACCGAACATCGCGCCGACTGCAGCCGTCATGAGCAGGTTGTGCTCACTGCCGGACATGTCGAGCCGCCGCTCCGCCAGTTCGAGGCCGACGTTCGCCGCTGCGCCGGCACCAGCCTGCGCCGCAACGCGCCCTGCCCGGCCGGCACCAACAGCAACCGCTGCGATGTCGCCGAGGCCGCCCGTAGCCACACCGACGCTGAGCGATACCGGGTCGAGCAGCGCCGTCGCCAGGGAGAGGGCCGCACCTGTGAAGCCCGAGTCACTCAGGTGCTGCTGGGCCATCTGGTCCCGCTGCGCCTGCTGGGCAATGTAGGTGGCGTGCTGCTCCGACACCGCCTTCTCCAGACGGGGAAGCATCTCGGGAGAGAGCTGGTACTCGGTCTGCAGTGTCTTCTGCACCTCCGGCGTCAACACGAAGCTGGCGTCCGGAGTGAAGTGCGGGTTGTCTCGCAGCAGCCTCGCGGTGATTGAATGCTGGCTGATGGCATCCGCCGTCGACTGGTACCACGGCATCTCAGCCTCGCGCTTCGCCATCGCGTCGTTGGCAGCCATCACCTCACCCTGAGACACGGTAGGCGCGGTCGGCCGGAAGTCGGTCACGGTGCGCTGAGCGCCGAAGTTGGTCGGCCCGGCAGCAGCGTAATCTGTGTTACCATCGATGTAGGAGGTCAGCTTGCTATAGACCTGGGCCACGGTGCGGGGCTGACCTGTGGCCTTGTCGTAGAAGATGTTGTAGTTGGCCTTCGCCGCCTCGGGAAACAACTTCGAAGCGTCAGCGCTCGGATTGCTCTCGTAGGCCCGCACGAAGTTGATACCACCCTGAGTCCCCATGAAGTGCGAGATGTACATCTCTCCATCCTTCTGGGTGCGACCAAGAGCCTTCTCGAATGCGATCTTGTTCTGGCGCATGTACTCCGCTGCCATGAACGCGCTCGCCTTCGGATCATCCGGAGTGACCGTCGTCGGCAGACCGTAGATCGCTGCACTACGCTTCACCATGTCGGACCACGTCGCATCGGTGAACTGGAAGAGTCCCTTCGCCGAGCTGGTGGTGCTCTTGGTGTTGCGACCGAAGTCACTCTCTTGCTTCGCCGTTGCCATCAGGACATGCACCGGGACGCCAGCACGCTGGGCCGCGTCTTCGATGTAACCCTTGATGTCAGCAGGCACCTCGACCGGCTTCTTCACGGTCCGGGCCTCGGCCGTCTCGACGTGCCACGGCTCGTGGCCCATCGGGAACGCCAGTCCGTAGCGGGCAGCATTGTCATGCACATACTTACGGACTTCGTCGTTGGCGAAGCCCAGATCGGCGGCGAGCCCGTGGTTGTGGTTGGAGCGGCCGGGCGGTGCAGCCCAGCGTCGCGCCGCAGCTTCGGAGCCGTACTTGGCGACGGCTTCCTTGTAGATTTCGGCCTGACGCTCGACGGAGCGGAAGCCTGAATTGATCTTGAGCCCATCGCGAATGTTCTGCGGGGCTTCGGAGATGAGACGGGTGAGCCGTTCAGCCAGCGCGTCCTGCATCCCGTTAAGGTGCTCCAAGTCCTTCCCCTGAGCGAGGTAAGGAGTCAGCGCCTGGACGGATTGCGTCAGCGTCGGCTTCGCCCGCTGCTCGGCCGGGGCCGGTTGCAACGGGGCCTGCTCCAGCCCCTGCATCACCGCAGGGTCTTGCACTGGCGGCAGCGCCTCGGCGGTTACAACCGGCTGCGGCTGCGCCTCGACTTGCGGTTCGGGCTGAACGACAGGCTGTACGGGTGGAAGGGTGACACCCTCGGGCATCCAACCTTCCTTCATCAGTTCATCCATGAATACTTCCTAATGGGCGTAGGAGGAGCCTCAGCTCCCCCTCGCCTGTTAATGACTACCTGCCGCCCGTGCGGGGATTGCCGGGGTTCAGCAGTTTCTTGAACAAGTCCTCGAATGCCTTCGGAGGCACCGCCTCGGTCACCGAGCGCGGCGTCGCGATGGCACCTACTGGCGCAAGGCGCAGGGGCTCGTTCGGCTTGTTTGGAAGGGCGGCCTTCTCTTCGCGCTTGGCGGGAGACAGCAGCCGATCCGGCGTACCCCGCAGTCGCTCCTTCTCGACTTCGACAGCGGCGTCGCGGGTCTTGATCTGCGCGTCCATGCGGGCAGCGGCGTCGGCGTTGTCCTTCTGCTTCTGCATCCCGAGGAGCATCGGCATCGTGATCGTCGCCGGCACGACGTTGCCCTTGGCGTCCTTCGCATAGAGCGGTCGGCCACCTTCGGTCGCAGCGTCGATGATCCGGAACACGCCCCCGCCCATCGGCTCGATGGACAGGTCGGTTGCCTTAGCCACGTTGTTCGATGCGCCGTACTGCTTGTGGAAGTCGCCCAGCGCGGCCTCGATGTTGCCGGTGAACTGCTTCGGCGGCAGCCAGCCGTTGTCGGTGACTACGTGACCGTTGATGTAGGTCGAGCGCTTCTGCACCGTCTCCACAGCGGTCTTGACGGCGTCGTCGAGGGACATGCCGGGGATGCGGGTGTAGAGCGTCGCCACGTCGAGGACGCGCTTCTGCACGGCTCCAGCGTTCTTGGCGTCGCTGTTGACGAACGGCAGGTAGCTCCAGAAGCTCGTGCTGAAGTCCATCGACTTCACCTTCGCTTCCACGTCCTTGGCCCGCTGAGCACGGACCGCGAGGTCGTTCTCGTTGTCCGGGGTGCGGATCGCGGCGGCGGCCATGTCGAGCGCCTCGTCGGGCGTCTTGCCGAGCTGCTGCCGTGCGGCGTCGTAGACCTGATAGTAATCGAGCGTGTTCTTGTCCAAGCCCAGCGTGTTCTTCACGTAGGGATGGTTGCGCTCGTTCATCCGCATGAACTGCTCGCCGGCCGCGATGGCTGCCTGCCGGGTGGCCGGGTTGGTCAGCGCCTGTGGGTTGGCGAACGCCTTGGGCGGACCGGACAGCATCTCCTTCCACACAGGGTTGGCGATGTTGTTCGCGGTGAGCACACTCCACTCCCGCTCGAACCGGTTGTCGGGGCTCTCACGTCGGCTCTCGGCGGTCTGCTGGGACCACGTCAGCCAATCGTTCACCGCCTTCTCCTTGACCTTGTCCAAGGACACAGAACGGTCCGGACTGGCGCGGTCGTAGGGGTTCTTGTAGGTGGCGTTACCCATCGTCCAGAGCGAGCCGTCCTGCCGCTCCATCGCGCTCTTCACGTTGGCGACCGCCTGCTGCTCGACCGTGTCGTCGTACTTGCGGGTGAGCGTGTTGCGGGCGATGTCCCTGATCTGCTGCACGTCGGCGGCGAAGCGCGGGTTCTGACCGAGCGCCGGAACCTTCTCGCCGTCACGGCCGACGCGATCAACGCCGAGGGCGTGGACGACAGTCTCGACAGAATTGGGGTCAGCCGCCCGATTGCGCAGCACGTTCATGAGCTGCTGGTCGAGCTGGTCGTTGCGGAGGAAGGTGTTGTTGCCGATGTCGAGGTAAACGCCGCGCAGCTTCTGCTGCACCGCTTCGGGAGGCTGACCAGCCGAAGCATCGAACATCTTGTTGAACTGGTCGAAGGCGACGCCTTCCATCTCGCGATTGAAGCGAGCCTGCCGCTGCTCCATCTGCGCCTTCATGAGCGCGTCACGGGCACCCTCGACCCGCTTCTGGAAGCCGGCCATGGCGTGCTTCGAGGCTTGGAACCACTGCGGCATGTTCTGCAGCTCGTCGTTCGCAGCCTTCGTCAGAATGTCTTCGATGTTCGTGCCCGGCTCACGGGATGACAGGTCGATCTTTCCTGCCGCGATCTGGTCTTGGATGCCGAGCACCAGCCGCTCGCCGTAAGCCTGCCCGGCGTTCCCCTCGACCAGCCCCTTCGCATACGGGTCGGCGAAGTTGGGCATGGTGCCGTTCTGCACCCGCTCGATGGCCTCGTCGCGCGTCATGCCGGCGATCAGCTTGTTGGCGCGGGCGCCTTCGATCTCGGCCTGCTGCCGCTTCTGCTGTGCCAGCGCCGCCGTGCCGAAGCCGGACAGGGCGTGGTTGAAGCTGCTCAACGCGTCGGCGAGGCGCGTGAGGTCGGTGTTGATCGGGGCCTGCGGCGCACCCGTGAAGGTGTCGCCGGGAACGCCCGGTGATCGGAGAGGTACAGGCCCGTCCAGTTCGGGGGCCTGCACTCGTCCCTTTGCCATTAGAATGCGAACTCCTGAGTTGCGCCGCCGACCTTAGCCATCTGGCCGATGCCGCTTGCGACGCCGGACATGATGCGGATCGCGGCATCTGCGAAGGACGGCTGGCTCGCCTGTCGAACGCTGTTGATGCGCTGCTCCGCCTGTGCGCGGGTGCTCTCCATGTTGGCCCGCATGTAGTCGCGGTCCATCTCGTAGTTCTGGTCGATGCTGTCGACCCGCCGCCCCTCGCGGCCGTAGTAATCGTCGATCAGCGCGTCGACGGACAGTCCGGTCACACCCGCCTCGCCGGCCGCAGTCAGCGCCGTACCTCGCGCCTTCATCGCCGCGATGTGGGTCTCTTCGACCTGCTGCGACGCTTCGTTGCGCTTCTGGATGATGGCGTTTTGCTGGTTGGCGTACTGGTTGACGGCTGCCATCTGCGCGGCGCGGGCATTACGAGCGTAGTAGGCGTTCTGTTCGTCGGCCGCCTGCTTCTGCGCCGCGTAGCCAACTACAGCACTGCCGATGCTGCTCATGATGCCCAGGATCGGGGCGATTGCCCCAAGGGCCATTACGCACATGTCTGCTTCATCCTTGCGAACTCATAGAAGGGGACGCTACGCGCACCCCACTGTTCGATCCTGCGTAGGAAAGAGAAGCCGAGCCACTTGAGCCAGCGATGATGTAGGGTGTTCCGCGCATCCACCATGTTGGTGATGATCGGGTACTTGTCGTTCAGCGCCTCCACGTAGGGTCGACACCGAGTGAGGAACTCGAACTTGTGCTTGGTGATCTCGTCTGTGGACACCATCCAAACGATGCCGACCTCGGGTAGCGGTGTCGGATCGACGCCGAACACGCCCGCCGGGAGGCCGTCGCCACGGTGGAAGGTCCACACGTCGCGCCCGGCCCCCACGGATTGAGGCAGGATCAGTTCCGGCGGTGCGCCTGTCATGGCGTCACACTCGTCCCGATCTGCCTGCCTCAAGTGGTTGGCGATGTAGGTTACGTCTTCGACTGTCGCGCGTTGCACGTAGCCGCGCATTACAACTCCCTTGCTTTCTCGTTGTGGATGCCGGTCCACTCCGCGTTGATGAAAGCGGAGGGCATCCAACTATCCGAGACGATCTCGATGGTGACCCTGTCGTTGCGGGACAGGATCGGGATGGACATCTTGCCGGCTCGCATCGGGATGTGGCCGAGGATGTTGTTGGCGTCGCCCAGCGTGCGGCCGGTGTACTCGTAGACGTAGGGCTGTCGCCCCTCCGGAGACACGATCACCCGGAAGTAGGCCGAGTTGTTGTGCGCCAACGTCATCTGCTTGATCTGCAGCCGACCGGTCTGCACCGCAGTGCTGCCGCCGTTCGCCGAGGGCTGACGGAGGAAGAACCGCGAGAACCGGTAGCGTCGCTCATAGGGCTCACCGAACCACACCTTCGCGGCCCGAGTGTCACCCCGGAGGGCCACCTGCCGGCCGTTAGTGCTGATCACCGCAACCGGCAGCTCGATGGCCGGGAGCGTCGCACCGCCCGGCGACGTGACCGCCACGATGTTCTCGGACGGCATGTAGGGCAGTGTGTAGACGGTGTAGTTGAACGACGGGCTGTAGACCGGGGCCGGCAGCTTGTCGCTGTGGATGCGCCGATCGAGGTGGACGAGGAAGCCCAGCCCCGCGTCAAAGGCGTTGGGCTGCATCCTGATCTTCTCCAGATAGACGCCGTCCTCGCGCTTCGCGACCACATACATGTCGCTCTCGATGAACTCGATGTTGAGCAGCTCCGGGTTTCCAGGCAGGGTCCACTTCTGCCACGCCGCCTGCAACCGCTGCCCGTCCGTCGAGACGTAGTAGCGGTAGATGTAGATGCGCGTCGGATCACTGGAGGCGATCATCGCCAGCACACCCTCGTTCGACGTGCCAGCCATCTTGCGGATGCCGGAAGGCACGTAAGCCGGGACGTGCGCAGTGACCTCGGATGCCGACGCAGTCTGCGAGACCTTGTCGATCGCGTACTCCCAAAGCGCCGTGAACTCGCCGCGCCGGGCCGCGAAGAAGATCGTCTGCCCGAGCCCGACCGGACGGACGTTACCGTCGCACACGTACTCGGTTTGCGGACGGATCGAGACCGTCTTCGGGGTCAGCAGATCATTGCCGCTGACGGTGAACTGCGTTTGCTCCGAGAACAGCACGAGCTGATCCTGGTACGGCACGGCGTGCTTGAGCAGCGAGACCTTCACGTGGGACGCGCCAACGTCGATCGGGTCGTCGTCCAGCACCGCGCTGGCCGTCGTTCGGAAGAAGTCGAAGAACGATCCGTTGCGCGACATGATCGCGTTCTCGCCGGACAGGAAGCCCAGCCGGTTGCGGTGGAAGAACACGTCCTCGATGTAGTCACCGACGAACGACGGGTTCGGCGAGGTGTCCTCGTCGCCGCACTTGCGCGGGTCCCATTCGATCTCGTCGAAGGTGAACGTGCCGTCCGCTTCGGAGATCAGAGCGTGTGGCATCGTGGCCGCCTTCAGGTACAGCTTGGTGCCCGGCTTCACGCACTCCTTCCAGACGCCGGGACCGTCAGTCCCCTTCTCGAAGCGGACGAAGTAGTTGTCGCCGGTCGTGCCCTTGTCGCCGATCACCTCGGTGACGAAGCCGTCCGGTCCAAACTGCGGCAGATCGGAGAACCGCTGCACGCGCCCCTTCGCCACCTTCATGGCGTTGCCGTTGTAACCGTCCTGCACGTCGATGTTGAAGTTGACGCCCTGCTCGTGGAAGATGTGGATGGCGTTCTGGTAGCGGTTGCTGTGCCACCCGTTGGCGTTGAAGCCGTTCGCCTGGAGCGAGGCATCGAGCTGGGCCGCGATGTAGACCGTGTCCACATACGGAGCCTCCGATGCTTGGTCACCGTCCGGCGTCTCGTACTTGGCCGCCACCACACCGTTGATGTAGATGCAGTAGGTCTTGCCATAGTTGCCGGCGAGCACGTTCACCAGCGCTTCGGGCTTGCGCAGCGGGGCCACCTCAGCATCCATTGCGGTCGCTACAGTGGTATTGGTGATGAACGTGTAGTCAGCGACTGTCACAGCCCGCAGCGAGGCCGGATCGGCACCTGCGAGGTAGTTGAAGCCGCGCGGGTAGAACACCTCTCGCTCCACCCCGAGGAAGTCGTACACCCGAAGGATGCCGTCCACAGGGTCGAACACGACGAGATACTTCTCGTTGATGTCGCGGTTGATGATGTGGGTGAAGACTCGCTCAGGGAGCGTGTCGAGAATTTTCGCAATGTGTTCAGTCGGCGGCCTGTCCTTCAAGCCCTCGACGATGGTCGAGTAATAGCCGTCTTGGCTCTCTGCCTGCGTGGGCAGTCGGAGCGCTGGAGCTTGCTGGGATACGCCGTTGACGAGGTTGGGGATGGTGCCAGTGACTAACTTCGTCATTACCGGAAGCGGCCGTGCGCGATGCGCCGGACCGTGGTGGATTGCCGAACGACGTTGCTCTCCGAGTTGTCACACTCCTCTTGCAGGAGGATCGACCACGCCTTGAGAACGTCCAGCTCGTTGATTTGGTGGGAGTTGCCGTCGCCGATCATGCGGTTCTCGAACTTGCGGCCAGCGGCCATCGAGATGTAGCGACGGGCGGTCTCGGGAAGCTCTTCGAACGGCAGGACGAAAGTGATCGTCAGCGAGATAGGCTTACCGATGTTGAAGGTCTTGTTGGTGCGGTCCCAGAGCCGGCCGCCCCGGTTCACGCAGTCGATGTCGCCGTCAGTCGGGTCGACCTTGATGGTGTTCTTCGGGAGGATGATGTTGCCGTCCATGTCGGGCGACAGCACCAGATCGTGCTCGGTGTTCCAGTCCCATCCGTGGGTCTGCACGGTGCGGCTCTCGCGCCGCAGAAGTTGCATTGCAGTCTGTGCGTCGGCGACGCGTGATGCCTCTTCAAGGGAGGCCACCGGGCTCTCCGAGATCAGCGAGAGCATGTCGTTGATGGCCTCGATCTCCGACATCGGAGCGAGCGCAGTGGTGTCCATTGAGGTCCCTAAACGAAAAAAGCCGAGGACCCGAAGGTCCCCGGCAGGGTTGGTGAGGAGTTGCGCTTAGGCGCTCTTGTACAGCTCGACAGCGCACTCCGGACGCAGCCAGTCGTGGCCGACCGCGTACTTGGCGACCATGAAGGTGCCCTGACGGCGCGGCTCGTACTCAGCGTCCATCGCGAGGTCCATCAGCTTGACGGTGCCCGCAGCCATCTTGTGGGAGATGATGCCGACGGTCTTGCTGAAGTCCGCGCGATACTTCACGTGGACATCGGTGTTCGCGGTGTCGTCCGCACCCGGCACGTTGTTGGTCTTCACAATCGGGAAGCCAGCAACGGTGTTCAGCGAGCCCTGGCCGAGGTCACCGCCGGTGTTGCCGTAGAACTTGTTCACCAGCGTGGTGTCCTGCGCCATGATGTAGAACTGCGCCGGGCGGAAGAACGCGGTGCGGTCTTCGGCCGGGACGTTCTTCTCGTCGAGCTTCTGTGCCGCCGAGAACAGCGAGGTGCGGAGCACGTCCTTGTCCGTGTCCATGTTCGCATTCGAGATGCGGGTGCCGCCCGGACGGCCGGCGAGCGGGTTGGTCGCGCGGGCCGCGAGAACCATGACACGGGCGACGTTGGTGTCGAACGCCTGCGCCAGCTCACGACCCAGCTCCTGCGAGTACGGGCCGCGAACGTCGTAGTGGTTCATCGCCTCGTCGATGTTCGCGATGAAGGTGTCAGCGATCAGCAGATCGTCGATCGTGATCACCTTCTCCGCGTGATCGATCTGAGTGCCGTCGATCCACTTACCCGGCGTGTGGTAGCGGCTGGACGCCTTACCGATTAGCGGGAATTGCGCCGACTTGCCCTGAGTGATCTGGCGGATGAAGTGCTTATCCGTGAACATCGTGGTGCGCTCGAACTCGGTCAGTACCTCGCCCGAGAACACCTTCAGGAACAGCGCGAGTGCGTCGCCGGTATGGTTGATTTGGCCGACGCGGGACACAACAGTGTCAGTCATTGATTAGTCTCCAGTGTGGATTTGAGGATTGGCCTCGAACCCGACATCGGATGCGCAAGGTTGTTCGCCTTCGCTTCACCCGCAGGTGCGCAGAAGGACGAGCCAAGAACGTCGTGATGTGCGGTGGTCTTGGACCTGAACGCCCCCTTAGAAGGGGCACGTTGCTGACCACTGGAGTTGGCAAGGGTGGCAGGACTCGAACCTGCATCTCACGGTTTTGGAGACCGGCGCTTTACCGTTAAGCTACACCGATGTGGCTGGGGCGGCAGGGTTCGAACCCGCATCTCCCGCATTAACAGTGCGGTGCTCTACCAGTTGAGCTACATCCCAAGAGCACCCGACCGTATGCGCTTCTTCGAGAGGCGGGCCGGGTTTGTTGAGGTTACTTCCACACCTTGGCGATCAGCGCCTTCGCTACGGAAGCCGTTGGCACCACGATGAAGAAAGAGAGAATGATCCGACCTTCCCAGTCCCCGAGGGGATCAGGAAGCGGACCGACGTTCCACCCGAGGTGGAAGCAGTGATCGAGGACGAGCATCCAGATGTGAAGGATGAACGCCGCAGCAATCCATGCCACGATCTTGTCATGTCTTGACGTGAACTCGGATTGGACCTTGCGGGCCTCGATCTCAGCCTGCAACGTCGCGACTACGATTTGCGTCGCGGCGGTCGTGTCTTGGCCGTGCATCACGGCTGCGTCGTTGGACCGCTTCTCCAAATAACCGACGACCCTTTCGAGGATCGTACTGGAGAAGAGCTTAGTGGCGAGCGTGAGCAGCCACATTAGCCGGGGTCCGGCGAGTCCCGCTGGAGCGCAGTCGCGAGCGCGAAGACGAGCCGAAGCCCAATCTTCGCGAGCCCGATGTACGCCATCACCTCAGCCGGGTCCCAACCCTCGGGTAGGATCGCAGCGAGGTTGAGGCCCATGAGGGCATCCAGCCCGTCGATGAACTGACTCAACAGGATGGTGATCAGTCCAAGACGGAACAGAGGCAGCCGCCCGCACCGCCGCGTGAAGCGACGGAACATGGTTATGCCTTTCGTGAGAGCACCGCTCGAATGGCGGCGTAAACCGCGTTCAGCACACCACCTACTTGACGCTGAGGATCAACGCGGGAGGTGGCAGAGGTGCTGGTCGCGGATTGGGTTGGCGCAACAGAAGGAACGCCAGAAGGAGAAGTCGGGAAGACAGTCTTCGCAATCGAGGGGTCCAGTTCCATGAGGCGCTGCAGCACCGCCATCGCGCCGTTCTGCTGATCCTGCGCAGTGCTGGACCAGACGTGGTCTGCGATGAACTTGCCGCCGCCGTCGATGTTCGTGCCGGCCCAGAGGTAGGCCGACGACTTGTCGCCGCGCCACCAGTAGCCCCAGCCGTTGTAGGCTTCGACTTCGTAGCAGATGCGGGCAATCGGCCACGCCTTGACCTTGCCCAGCGACTTCATGTTGAGGGCGTCGATGGCGGCGTCTTCCCACGTCTTGAAGGGGCCACGGCCGGCGGGGACCAGCTTGGTCTTGCGGCCGGTGCCGATGATCTTCTCGCCGTTGTGGAGGACGCCAGCGAAGGAGCCAGAGGCTTCCCGCATGTGGATGATCGCGATGATGAACCACGGCACGTTGGTAGCGGCGGCCACGGTTTCATAGCGGGACTTGTTCGAGAGCAGCAGACGTGCAGAGCGGTCCACCGAGGCGACCCTTTCGGGCTTCACCTTCATGATGGACCACTGTGCTTCGTAGTGCGCCTTACGCTCCTCGAAAGTAGGAGCCTTCGGCATCAGAAGTTGGAGCGCATCGCCCGCTGTTCGACCTGCTTGGTGTAGGCCGGGTCCTTGCCGTAGCGCGGATCACGCATCGCCTTGGTCATCTCGAACGTCGAGGTGAAGCCGGCGTTGCTGGCGCCGATGGTGCCGTCGCCGCTGATCAGCTTCGGGTTGGAGCCCTTGGCCTTGACGTAGCGAGCCCGCAGGCCGTCCACGGCCAGCGCGGTGGCGTTGAAGTCGCCTGAGCTGACGACGTTGTCGTACGCGGCGATCTCCTTCTCGCTGAGGTTCGCGGCTGCCCAGGTCACCATCGCGTTGTACTCGTCCTTGCCGCCGGCCATCTCGTAGACCTGGGCGTCAAAGTTGGCGAGGCGAACCTTCTGACCTTCGATGAAGTCGTCGACGATCTGTCGGGCGTTCTCACCGAGGACGGACTTGAGGCCCTCAGCGATCTTCGCTCGACCCTCTTCGGACACGTCGCGGGTCTGGTTGAACTCCTGCTGCCACGGCGTAACGTCGATGCCGGCCTGCTTGACTACGTCGTTTGCGGCTCGCTCGGCCTCGGTCTCCGCAGGCTGTTCTGCCCCCGCAGCGTCTTCCGGCTTTGCTCCGGTGTCAGTCTTGCGGAGCTTGGCCAGTTCCTGCTGCGCTCGGGTAAGCTCCGCGCGAGTGTCATTCGACGACTTGACGAAGTCTTCAACCGTGTTGAAGTTGGCGGGGAGCCATTCGGGTCGATCGGGATCGGCCCGGTTACCAGCCGAGGCGGCGTCGTTTGTTGCCTGCGCATTGATGTCCTTGGTCGGATCAGTCGCCGGGGCTTCCGCACCGGTCGGGGCCTGCTGGAAAGTAACAGTCGCCGTCGACATCAGCGCTCTTCGATCTGGTTGCCGAAGGTGTCGGTGGAGACCTTCTTCGGTTCGGCGATCACGTTGAGTGCAGCCGCGTCAGCGGTGCCCTCTTCGATCTTCACTTCCGGGGTCTCGATCTTGACCGCCGGGGTCTCGACGGTCGCTTCGGGTTCCGGCTTAGCCGGGAGGGGCTGCTTGGCCATTGTCACCTTGCTGTTGGATTGCACCCTTCACCACCTCTTTGCCCATGCCACCTGCCGCTTGCAGGGCCTGCGGGCCGAGGTTTTGGATGAGGGCTTCTAACTTCGCGAGCTGCTCTTCCTGCGCGATCACGGCGTCGGGCTTCACGAGCCCACCCGTGTCGATGCCGTAGGCGGCAGCCGCACGTTTGATGTACTCAGTCGGCTGGAGATAGCGGAACGCGATCTCGGGGCCGAGGGTCTGAACGATGTCCGCCGTGAACGCACGGAGGTTGCGGAGGTCGATGCCGCGCCCGATGGCGGCCATGCCTGTGGTGATCGTCGGCTTGACGAACCCCTTGGGCAACTCGGCAACCTGGCGGTTCTTCTCCATCCGGTCCTCGAACAGGAGAACGACGGGGAGCTGAAGCTCGGCCGAGAGGAGCGCGTACATGCCGCCGAGGGCGTCATCCAGCTCCTGCGCCATGTACTTGATCTCTTCCGCCGTGACCCGCTCAGCGGACCGCTGGATCGCGGTGTTGAGCAGGAAGGCGTAGGCCAGCCGCGTGGCGATCTCCTGCGCCTGCTTCTGCGCGACCGCGAGGTCGGCCTGCTTCTGCGCTTGGATCACGGTCACGTCTTCGGCGTTGCCGACTGCCACGTCGCCGTTCTTCGCCTTGCTCACGACCTTCACCTGAGTGACGCCGTTGGGCTTGACGAGGAAGACGATACGGGCCGCAGCAGCGGAGCCTTCGACCAGCGTCTCGGACAAGCCTTCAAGGCTGTCGAGGTCGCCGAGGAACTCCTCGACGTAGGAGCGGCCGTAGTCCTCGCCCGGCTGGGTCGCCAGTCGAAGCACGAGCCACGGGCATCGGTCGATGGGGTACGTGCCTTCGGTGCCGTCGATCTTCGCGCCGCCGGCTTCCTGATACACGGACCACTGGTCATGCTCACGCACGATGTGGGTGTACAGCTCGGCCGACTTGTCCTCGCTGCCGGCGCCCTTGGTCTTGGCCGCCTCGGCCTTCACGGCTTCTGCGATGGCTTGCGGGAGGACGGTCGGAGAGACCAGCTCCTTCACGACGATCTCAAGGACGTTGCCCGAGGCGTCGCGCTTGACCACGAACTGGTCGAGGCGGAAGCCCCGAACGCGGCCCCGAGGGGGAACGTGAAGGAGGAAGTTGCCAGCCACCAGAAGGTGCTGCAACGCGATGGACGCGGCGAGCCGCATCTGTGCGCTTTCCATCTCGTCGACGGTCGCGCGTTCACGCGCACTCAGCGCCTTCTCGACCTCGCCACGCATACCGTCCTGACCAGTGAGTTTCTGGAGCAGGAAGTCGTCGATGGCGTACTTGAAGAACGGAGTGTTCGGCGGGAATAGGCTCAGCAATAGCTTCGCTGAGAGGGTCCTGATGCCGCGAGCCCCGAGGGACTGGTAGGGAGTCGGCAGGGTCTTGCCTGCCGTCATGCCTTCCGGGGGCATCAGGTACGGGACGGTCAAAGTCGCGCAGTCTCGCGCCCGCTGCAAGAATGGCAGTCGGTTCGCTTCGAGCTGGGTGTATCGCGACTTCGCCGTTCCCTTGTCGGGATCAGTCGTCACGTCGGGATGTTGAGTCCGGTTCCAGTGCCACCACTCGTCGAGGCCGACCCTCGGCTACGTCGGATGCGCAGCGAAGAGGTGCCGCGATCGGTCTGGGTGTCGGTCGTTGTCTGGTCGACGGTGGTGTTGGTCGGCGCTGCCGGCGCGTTGTTGATCGCCGTGACGCCGTTGGCCGGGTTACCGGTCTCCTGCTTGGGGAGCGGAGTGGTCTGCGGGGCGGATGATCCGCCGCTGCTGCACATCAGGGCTCCTTACGTGGGAATGTTCAGGCCGCTTTCGCTGCCTGAGCTGGTGGCGCTGTTGCGCTTGATCAGGAGAGAGCTGCGACCACGTCGGCTGTTCTCGACGTAGGTCTTGGCGTCCTTCGCGTCCACGTTGCTTTCGTTGTACACGGGAGCGCTGGGAGTATCAGCCGGAGGCGGCGGCGGCGGGGCCGGCGCTTCCGCTGGGGGTGGAGTTGATCCGCCGCCGAAGCACATGGTTCTCTTGTTCGATCTGTTCCTTGAGCCCGATCAGGTGGTCGATCACTTCGCGCCGGCCCCACGATCGCTCGACCTCAGTGTAAGGCGAGCCGGTTGGCGGCAGCACGTTCGGGAACGTCCTGTTCAGGTAGTTGATGAGCCCCTCGGTCACCTCTGGGATCACCTCGGGAGATTGTTCGGATTGGCTAAGGGGCAACCTATTCGACTGCCCCTCCTCCGCTATGGTACTTCGATTGATCCGCGCCATGTATCAGACCTCACCCCAATACTCGTTAGCGACCGCGTCGATGCCGGCGAGCAGCTCGGTCACGTCGCCCGTGTTGGTGATCACGGCGTCGAACTGCAGGCCCTCCAGCCGGGCTTCCGACGTGTGCCAGAAGTTGCCCGAGACCGGCGCGTCGGGGCGCACGATCTTCACCAGCAGGCCGCCCTCCTTCCGCACCAGTGCGTATTCGTTCTCGAACCGCACGTCGTCGATGATGGTCAGGCGCTGCCGGCGATGGCGCCGAGAGGTCGTCTTGGCGATCTCGATCCAGATGTCCGGATGGATCATCTCCCTCCCCCACGACGTTCCGAGGGTCTGCAGGAGGTGGCGCAGCGTCACGCCGAGGACCGGCACCATCGCCGTGTCCTTGCGGTGGTCGCTCAACCACTCCCACACCTCGGCCTCACCGCCGGGCATGAACGGGGCGACGATGGGCATGATCGCCGCTCGCATCGGGTCCGCGAAAGACATCGTGACGCCGCCGCGCTGGGCAGCGAGGTGTCGGGCCGTGGTGCTCTTCCCGGATTGGGCGCGGGGTGAGTACAGGCCGACGAGCGGCTGCTTCAACGCGCGGCCTCGCGGATGTGGCGGATCACGTCGGCCTTCACGCACAGACCCTCGGGGAGCCCGGTGGGCGTGGTCGAGCGGCACGATGCGATGATCTCGATGGCGCGGTCGACTGCGATCATCTTCGGTGCCTTGGGGCGGCAGGTGTTGCAGGTGCGGACTTCGAAGTCGTCGGCCAGCTCCGAGTAGCAGAGGACTTCCTTGGTGCCGTGGCAGCGCGGGCAAGTCGGTTCGTTCAATCGAGGTGTCCTGTTAGCTTGAGGAAATGGAGGATGCGTTCGGGCGCGTGCTCGTCGCCGTCGAGCCGGCAGTAGGACATGCCGCGCTCGTCGAGCAGGATGCGGAGCGAGCGGTCGATGGTCCGTGCGCCATCCTCGTTGCCGCTGCGGCCGTACGATTGGTACGGCTTCACGCGGTTGAGGTAGAAGTTGACGTTCTCGTAGAGGCCCCACTGCCGCTCCACGAAGCGCTGGACGCTCGGGAGGTCGCGGGGCCGCGCGTAGTGCAGTCCGAGTAGCAACGGGCTGTCCGTGATGCAGAAGTCTACCTGACCGATTAGCCGGGCTTGGCGTCGGGCCTGTTCGCGCGACACGTGCATCTGGCACCTACGCAGTGCCCACTGGCGCTCGTACGTCAGATCCTTCGCGTACTCGGTGACAAGCTCGACCTTGTAGCCGGCGCACTTCATCTTGAAGAACAACCCAGCGGCGGTGGTCGACTTACCCGCGCCCGGCCCGGCCCACAGGTTGATCACCTTCATTCAGGCGTCACCTCGGCGAATGCCTCAACGACAGTGCCGCCGTAGGATCGGGCGACGGCCTTCGCAGTGCCCAGCTTCTGATACAGCTTCGCGCTCTTGGAGAACGGAGAGGTAGATGCAGTGCGCAGCGGGGCGCCGTTCAACATGACGGCGTAGCCCAGCGCTACCTTGATGGTGTCCAGAGAATTGGTTCCTTACGTTTGAAGTCGTAGTCGGTGTGTCGGAGGATGCGGGCGAGCCGGGCCTGGACGAGCGCATCGTCCTCGGTAAGGCCGCGCTTCGCATACGCCTCGACGATCAAGGACCAGCGCCACTCCATGTGGGTGATCTCCGGATCGATAGGGCCGTCCGGCCTCTGTTCCAGAATGGCCTTGGCCTTGACCGGTCCGACCCTCGGGCAGCCTGGGTAGTTGTCGGTCTGGTCCCCCGTCAGGGTCTGCATCAGGAAGTACCAGTCGCCCAGCGCTTCGCTGATCATCCGCTTCTCCCCGGTGTCAGGGTTGAAGTGGCGGCCAGGGATTTGAAGAAGGTCTTTGTCGATTGACACGACGACCTTCTTGCCGGCGATCAACGTCGGGTGGGTCGCGAGGATGCCCAACGTGTCGTCCGCCTCGATGCCTTCCTTGATCTTCGTGCTGTAGGTGGAGCGGATGTGCTCCTTGACATGGGCGAGTAGCACCGGCTTCTTGCCGCGCTTCCCCTTGTAGTCCGGGTACAACTCCTTCCGGAAGTTGGCCCCACTCACCTCCCCGAGGGGTCCTGTGAGCGCTACGATGATCTCGGATGCGCCGAGCCGATCGGCCACCCCGTCGATCATGTCCTCGACATCGGAGCGAGCCTTGTCGGGATCAGTATCGACCCCGGTCACATCGTCACCGAGGTCGAAGTCCTTCTGGTTGATACAGGCAGCCTTGTAGGCGAGAATGTCACCGTCGATCAGGACGGTTAGTGACTTATGCTGCAAGGTGTTCCGTAGCAACCATCGGATAGAGGTCGGGGAACTCGTGGATAACCGAATACCACGCGTCCCGATGCTCGGCGAAGAACTCACCTCGCGGATCGGGATCAGCGAATGGGGCCGAGATGCCGTACTTATCGCGCAGCCGCTTTGACCACTCGTCTCTTTCTTGTTCGCTCATTGCTTCTCCATCGTCGTGAGATGCGACGCAGCTCTGCGGCAGCGTCGTGTGGGTGTACGAAGAACCATTCGGTGTTGCCGACGCGGTGTCCTCGCAGTCGCTCGTGCAACTCGGCCTCGGCCGCCTTGCGATCCCTGAAGAACGCGTGGCAGATCACCCTGTAGTCGCGGTAAGGCGAGCCCGTCTGATAGACCTTGATGCGGTCTTTCATGTCGAGCGCCTTGCCGATCTTGCAGTGGCTGGGCCAAGCCGGGTTGGTGAGGATGTACACAAACCCCTCCGGGTCAGTGCGTGTCGCGCCAGTTCTTGCCAACGTCCGCGTTACCCTTCAGCGGGCATCGGAACTTGTAGTATTCGCCGGCGAGCCTGATCGCTTCGGTGGCGGCGACCTTCACGGTCTCCACGTTGCGGTCGGGAACATCGAGCTGCCACTCGTCGTGGTAGTTCAGCATGAACTCGTAGTCCGTGCCGGGGCGCAGCTTCGTCGCCGCTTCGGGGCCGAGGCGTCCGATCACGCTGGGCTTCACACCGGACAGTTCGGTGTCGAGGATCACCAACGCCCGCTTCATCACGATTGCACCAGCCGACTGGAACAGCGTGTTGAGGATGGCGTGGGTCGAGCGGATGCGCAGCTTGCGCCCGTCGATCCCGGTGATGAACCCCTGCCGCTTCGCCTTGTCAGTGAGCGCATTCACCAGCTTGTCGAGACCGGGGATGCCCTTCATGACCGCTTCACGGGCCTGCTTGCCGACCGCCTCCTTCGCCTTCTTGCTGCCGGTCGCGCCGAGGATTTCACCCAGCTTGGCGTCGAACGCGCCGTAGACCAGAGCGTAGAAGAACGTCTTCGCCGTCTCGCGGTGGCAGTGCCACTTCGCCAGGGCCTTGGCGGTGCGGCTGTGGTTGTCGGTACCCTCGGCCTTGTTGCCGTAGAGCAGCGAGGTGGCGTAGGCGCCGCCGTCGTAGAAGCCCATGTAGTGGGCCATCACGCGGCCTTCGAGGCTGTCGGCGTCGCAGCCAACTTGGGTGTTCCCACGGACCACGGGGCAGAACAGCTCGCGGCATTCACCGCCGTAGAGCTGCTTCTCACCAGTCTTTTTGTCGACCTCGCCGGGGACGTTCACCACGACCCGGTGGGTCATGCGGCCGGTGACCGCGCCGTTGGTGATCACCTCCGGATGGATGCGACCGTTGGCGCAGTTCTTGAGCCACGCCTGCTTGCCGTTGGCGAGGGCGCCGAGGCGCTTCTCGATGACGTAGTATTCCTTGAGCGTCGCCGCCTCGGGATACTTCAGGGTGCTCAGCACCTCGTCATCGACGGTCGGGATGCCGTCCTTACCGTAGGCTTCGGGCCGCCAGCCCAGCCCCTCCAAGCGCTCGGCGACTTGCTGCCGGGAGCCGGGATTGAACGGGACAACCTGCCGCTTCACGAACGGCTGGCCCTTCACGTAGCCGAGCTTCTTGTTGTTCGCCTTGGGGACGAACACCGTCTCGACGGTCTTCGGCGGGAAGGACTTCTGCAGCTCGTCGTAGAGGCGCTGCTGGTGCCCGACCAGCGTGGCGTAGAATTTCGCAGCCAGCTCCTCGTTGAAGCCGACTCCGTACCGCTCTTGCCGCGCGATGGCCCAGGCCACCTCGTGCTCCAGCTCGACGCAGTCTTGCCCCCAGCCGTCGGCCAGCTTGCTGTACAGGAACTCCCGCAGCTTGGCCGTGACAATCACGTCCTGCTCGCAGTAGTCCTGCATCTCCTTGTTCCAAGTGCCCCACACGAACTTCATGATGGCGGCCTTGTCCTTGATACCAAGGGCCTTGGCCTCTGCCTTCTTCACGTCCGAGTAGTCGCCCTTCCATTCACCCAGCCGGTAGCCCCAGCTTTCGAGTGAGTGCTTCCCGATCTGCGAAGCGGGGAAGAGCTGCGGTGTCCCGCGCCGCTGCATCTTCTTGTGGAACGCGTAGTCATCTTCCTTGATGTCGGCCTTGATCAGACGCGATAGGACCAACGTGTCGACAATCTCGCACCGGGGTTTGAACCACGGGTAGACCTTCTGCAGCGCGGGGATGTCGAACTTGATGACGTTGTGGCCGCAGCCCAGGTCAGCGTCCATCAGCTCTCGCACGCCCTCGTCAACCTTCGGGTAGTTCGGTTGGTCGGCGAAGGAATGGAGGGTGCCCTTGTCCATGTCTCGGAGCACCAGCGAGTGGATGACGGTCAGGTCCGGGAGGAGCCCGTCCGTCTCGCAGTCAAAGTCGAACTTCAATGCTTAGTTGCCGTATCGGCCTCGTTGATTGCGATGTTGAGTTGGGCGCTGACGCCCTCGATCAGGGTCATGACGTGCAGCAGGAGCACCAGAGGCATGACGACGCCGCGATCCCCCGCCACCCCGAAGACAGCGCAAAGCACGCCGTCGACCTCCGTCAGGTGGGCCTCGACTTCGTCGCTGGGGTCGAACGCGATCAGGTCCGGCACGGCCCACCCCGCAACTGCTGGATGAAGTCGGGAAGCGCCGTGTAGGGAATGTCAAAGCTGGCAGCGAGCTGCTTGCCCCGGAACAGCACGACGGTCGCGCACTGCCGGAGAATGTCATGCTGCACCTCGTAGCGGCCACTCCCGAGCGGGAGCGGATGGCACTGGTTAGAAATCGGTGTTGCTCCCTTCTGGTTTGCTGAACGGGTGCTCGGCGTCTTCGTCAGGCTTGTCCGTTGCGAACAGCCGTCCGATCTCGGCGTCGTATCCGTAGTGGATGCACTTGCCTGTTGCGTTGCCGGTGTAGCGGTCCTTCAACACGCGGAACGTGGTGATCCCTCGCAGGGCCTCGTTCTCGTTCTGCTGATCGCGTTCGAGGCCGAACATGAAGTGCGACCAGAAGCCGATCGACGAGGAGCCATAGAAGTGCTTGATCATCACGCGGCCACCCTCTTCGTGGGGCTTGCCTTCCTTCGGCCGGCTGAGGTGTGAGATGAAGTGGATGATGATCTTCAACTCCTTAGCAAGCTCCGCCATCTCCGACATGATCCGCTTGAGCGCCCCCAGCTCGTCGTCCTCTGCGGCGGCCAGCGCCGTCAGGTGGTCGAGGTAGAACAGCTTCACACCCTCGCTGTGCGCGAGGAAGCGGATGGTGGTCTGGATCACGTCCCAATCGGTTGCGCCGAAGTTGTCGTAGAAGAAGACCTTGCCGCTGGCTTCCAGCGTGTCGAGGGCTGATACCAGCTCGTCCTGCGTCCAGCCTCCGGCTTCCTTCGGGATGTGGAAGCGCTTGCCTGCATACTTGCCGGCCAGCCGCTTGCCCGTCTCGTCGGGCTGCTGCTCCAGCGCGAACACCGCGATGGGCTGGTTCAGATGCGTCATGTCGAACTGCATCTGCTCGGTGAACCAGTCCGTCTTGCCGACGCCTGTGCCGGCGCCGAACGCGTAGGTCTCGCCGAGACGGCGACCGAACGTCAGATTGGTCAGGCGATCATCCCACCACGGGAAGCCGTTCTCAGGCTCCGCGAGGATGCGTTCTCGCAGCTCGGCCAACGTCACGATCCCGTCCGGCCGGTACGACTTGGCGTTCCAGATCGCGGTGACGATCTCGTCGTCCTTGCCGGCTTGGTGCAGCTCGTTGGCGTCCTTCATGGACAGGTGCGCGATCTTGCACCGACCCGGCTTGAACACGGCGGCGCTTTCAATCGCCCCGGCCCTACCCGGCTCGTCCATGTCGAACATCAGGACCACCTCGTCGAACTTGTCGAGCCACAGGAGGTTCTGCTGGATTTGCCGCTTGGCGGCCTTGATGCCCTTGGTGATCGATACGACGGGCCACTTGTACTGCTGCACCTGGAACACGGTCAGCGCATCGATCTCACCCTCGGTGATGACGACACGTTTGCCTCCGTCCTTCCAGAGGTGCTGCATGAAGAACGGGTCGTCCTTCGTCTCGCCGAGGTACTTGAAGTCTTTGTTGGGGAAGCGGACCTTTTGACCCAGCGTCTCGCCGGTCTGCGGGTCCTTGATCGCCGCGACTTGGACAGCCTGTCCGTGGTAACTGGAGACTGAGTAACCCGCGCGGCGACAGGTCTCCTCAGTTAGTCCGCGCTTCGTCAGCGCGATGAATTGGCCGGGCTCAATCAGGTCGAGCACTTGTCTCCGATGGGGTGTTACGATGGGTTCGTCAGTCTCGCTGTCGGTGGCCGGTTCGTAGTAGCTGCAGCCCATGCCGAAGCAGTAGGCGTGACCATCCGAGTAGCGAACGAGGTTGTCGCGGGAGCCGCACGCTGGGCACGGCTCCTTCGCGATGGCGTAGCTTTCGTCAGACAACCTGCCAGACTTTGCCTGCGGTGCCGGTTGCCCGGCTGCGGCGCTTGCCAGTGGTCTTCACGAGGCCCCACCGGTGTAGGCGAGTCATCGTTGTGCTGACCGTCTGAACCAGCATGGAGTGGTCGTGGCAGAGGTCCGCTACGGTGGCGCCGATAGAGCCGTGCGTGGCGAGGGCTTCGACGATGATCCGCTCGTTCGGGCTGAGCTGCACGGGGTCCTCCATCAGAAGCTGAGCCCCGGTCCCATGCTGAAGAACTTGATCCCACCCCCGGTCAGTGACAGGTGGGGGCCAACGCACGGCATGCAGAGCCCGCCGCCACTGTGTTGTTCGGTGTGGGGCTCCGGCTGCACAGCAACCCGCTCCCCGCCCTCGACAGCCGGCGGGTCGCATGCCGCCAGAGCCAGAGCCGCTGCGGCGGCAACCAATGCGATTGCGATACGCTTCACGAGAACAGCACCAAGATGATGGCGATCAGCAACACCAGCTCCATCAGACGGCGCTCCCCGACTGCGACAGGCCGAGGTAGTGGTAGCGCACGTAGCGCTGACCGGTCGGGTCCACGCTGTGCTGCTTGCTGAACCGGTGCCCTTCCTTCTTCAGGTCCACGATGCGACGGCTGAGCGAGCGGATGCGGTACAGCGCCGCCGCCTCGACGGCAGTGATCGACGATTTGTCGGAGAAGTGGTCGAGCAGCAGATGGGTCTGCGGCTTCGGGCCAACCATGCGGAAGTCTTTGCGGGTGCTCTTGGTCATGTGTGATCGTTCCTTAAGAGGTTGCTACTTGATGCGACTGGTTGGGATCAGAGGGCGCGGTAGGTCGGCTTAACCTCTTCCGGCATGACGTACTCGCCGATGCCCTTGAGGACCACGAAGGTGCCGCCGTGCTTCTTCGCCATCTGCTCGGCGACCCGGTGGGCCTGCACGTCGCTGCTGTATTCGCGCGGCTCGGTGGCCGGCAGCAGCTTGCCGTTGCGGCAGAGTGCGATGATGTAGCGGCCGATCTTCACCTCGTCCGTGTTCGCCGGCTCGGACGCACGGCGCACCAGATTGAAGCGCTCGGCGCCCCAAGTGCCGCGCAGTTCGCGGAAGCGGACGGAGCCCAACGCAGTGACCTTCTCGACGGTCAGGTGGTGATAGATGCGTGCCTTGAAGGTGATCGACTTGCGATTGATCTCCGTGTTCGCGACTTCGACGACGTCACCGACGATGAACTTGGTATTGGTCATGTGTGATCTTTCCAGATGTTGGATGCTTAGGAGCAGAGTGAGGGCGAGCGGATTGCCCGCCCTCGGGCTGTTACTTCTTGGGATGGAGGACAGCCTTGTTGGCCGCGATGCGCTTCGGGCACGGCGGCTCGTTCACCCACTCGTGGGGGATGAACAGCTTGGCGAAGTGGAAGCCGAGCTGATCGCACCACATTGCGTAGGTGGTCTTGGACTTCTTCCCGATCTTGGTGTTCGGGTTGGAGAAGACGAACCGGATGTCGAGGTTCGGATGGCACTGCTTGATCAGCTTGTGCTTCTTCCGGTCCTCGGTGACGAAGCGGCCCTTGGTCTCGATGATGATCCCATTGGGCAGCACGAAGTCCGGCGTGTACGTTGCTACGCGGGCCGGCACTTCGTAGTTGAGCTTGTACTGCTCGTAGTGAGCGGGGACTTCCAGCGCTTCGAGCTGCGCAGCGACCTTTTCTTCAAGGCCGCTGCGGTAGCCCTCGATCAATCCGCGCTGCTTAGAAGTCCGGGTTGTCACTTCCCGCTTCGTCACCGGCCGCGTCGTCACCAGCGGCATCAGAGCCGGAGGCGTCGTCGTTCGACTGCACCGAGGACGGGTCGTACTCGTACCCCTCTTCCTCTTCGTCGAAGCCGTAGGCCGAGGCGTCCTTCGAACCTTCGCTGACCAGCTCGATGATGCGGGCGGCGGCGAGGCGCAGGGTCAGGCCGGCGGCGCCGGTGCCAGGGATGAAGTAGCCCGGCTGGCCTTCCTTGTCGGTGCCCACCTCGAACGCGACGCGGCCGATGGTGCCACCCCAGATCGACGGCGCCGGGTCCATCTTGTTGCCCTTGGCATCGAAGATGTCCGGCTTGCGGCGCCACTTCTTGCCCTGCTTCGGGCCGGACTTGTAGGTGCCGCTCGCCTGCATCGCGAACTTGAACTCGACCTCGCCGGTCGGCTCCTCGGTCTCCTCGTCGTACAGCTCGGTGTAGAGCGGGTTGACGGTGACCTTGCCGAGCTTCTTGCGAGTCGCGACCGGCAGCTTGGCGAACTCAGCCTCGGCACGCTTGATCGCGTCGTCGTGCAGCGGCTGCCACTTCGCGATGAACGCCTGCACCTGCGGGTCGTCGAGGCGACCAACACCCTTGGTCGAGAACTCGCCGTCCGGCTTCGGGAACTCCTTCGTGCCGTAGTCCGGCTCATTCAGCTTCGGGAACTTGAAGCGCAGCTTCGGACTGATACCAGTGATCTTCGTCTTCTTGGCGTCTTTTGCCATTCAGTTTCCTTAGGCGCGGTAACGCGCTTCGAGGGCTTCTACGTCGTAGCCCAGGTTGAACAATTCGGTTACGAGGGTGAGCGGAAGTGGGCGGCCTGCAGCCCACATCAGGTGTGCAAGGCGGAGGCGCCTATCCATTGGCGACCCACCGATGCACGGCGCAGGCGAGGTCGATGAAGACAGCGACGGCTACGACCGCGACCGGCCACACACCGCGCCAGTTGGCGAGCCACATCATGTGCGCTTGATCTCGTACTTGACGTAATCGCGTAGTGCCTTGAACTCCGCGATGTTCTCTTCTTCGGTCAGCATGTTCTTCGTGACCGTAAACAAGTCCTGAGCAGGCAATCGCAGGTGTTCGGACAGGGTGATGAAGGCGGCGCACAGGGCCAACGGTTGGATGTGCTGCGGGTAGTTCTGCATCCGGTCGAGGATGGCGACGCCGGCACGAGCAACGTGCTCAGCATCAGCGTTGTTCATCAGATCGCGGTTCACCATGTCAGATCGTTCATCTCTTTCAGTTCTTTCAGTTCGGCGTTGATGAAGTCGTGCAGGGCTTTGATGCCGATGCCGAGCAGCACCCCGCCGAAGAAGCAGAAGGCGGTGGCGTAGGTGATGGTCACGCGCGGCCCCGGAGGACTTCGATCACCGCGACGATGACGCCGTAGCGGCCGATCAGGTTGAGCGCGACGAGCCCGAACACGATCGCCATGCAGACGCCGTCCGGCATGAACGCCACCAGTGACAGGGAGAACGAGACGATCACGATGAACGCGCCGGCCACGACGTGAGTGAAGGCGGTCGTCACTTCGCGCCTCCCTTGCGGTAGACCTTGCGGACCGACGCCATGAACGCGCCGTACCACTGCTTGCGCTGGGTGGTGGTCATCGACCGGAAGTCGAAGCGGGTGCCATCGGCGAGGGTGGCGTCCCACGCTGCAGCGCCCATGCGGATGATCAGGGAATGCTTGGGTTTCATCTGGAATGTTCCTTTCGGCTTAGGTGCAACCTAATCCATACCTTGGATAGATCGTCTATGTTTGGAAGGTGATTAGGCAAAAAAGAACTCGGACTCCAACACCTCCTTGATGTCGAGGGTCCCGAGCGGCGGTGGCGGCGGGCACTCCGCCCTCACCTCCTCGGGTAAGCCGGCCAACAACTCGGCCAGCACATGGTGGTCGGTGTACATGTCGACGAACGCGTGGCGCAGGCAGGCCGACAGCATGTCCATGTCGGCAGCCACGGTGCCGTAGCTGTCGTGGATCATGGCGAACTGCTCCACCCCGTTATCGAGCGCGAGGTCGATCGTCAGCATCATCGCCGCCGCGTCCAGCGAGTGGACGAAGTTGGGCGACACGGCGAGCGCCTGCTTGCTGCCGTCGATGGTGTCGGCCTCTTCCTGCGTGCTGAGGAACACGATGGACCCCTGCAGCCGCGTCTTCACCCGGCGATGGGTCAGGTCCATGTAGGACTGGTAGACCGGGAAGCCGGACGGCGTCGTCCAGATCAGTGGGTGCCCGTGCTTGGTGCAGATGCGGGCCACCTTCTGGAGCCAGTCCATCGCCTGACGCGCGGCCACGACCACGTCGCCGATACTGTCCCACACCATCCGCGCAAGCAGGTTGATGTTCGGGCGCAGCTCGTCACCGAACGGGTTCTCCGCTCCGCTCGCGATCTTCTCGTGAACGGCCTCTGCGACGTACTGCATGCAGGATCGGAACGTCCCACCATAGGGCAGCACCATGACCGGCCGCTTGGTGATCTTGCGGTTGATCCCGAAGTCCAGCCAGCTCCGGTTCTGCCACTCCTCCTTGGCCTGCTCCAACTTCCAGATCACGCGGTCGGCGACCTTCTGGTAGATGTCGGCCGGCAATGCGTTGGGCGTCAGGTTCACCGCAGCGCCACCGATGGGGTCGCGCAGCATTGCCGAGAAGTGCTGCAGTCCGTTGCAGCTCCCGTCGACCGCGAGCGGCAGCGACGACACGTAGCCGTAGCCGTGTTCGAGGAACGCCGCGTACTCAAAGCACCACGCGAGGAAGCACCACGGCTTGTCCGCATCGGTCCACCACAGGTCGCCGAGAGGTTCGCTTGCCGTGTACTTGATCTGCTCCTCGCGCTCCTGCACCCACGCAATGCGGTCGGCGAAGTTGGCCTTGTCGTAGCCGAACATGTTCGCACCGTGGATGGCGAGCCAGCCGGCGGCACGGGGCGTCTCGATGGGCTTACCCTTCTCGGCAGCGAACGTCAGCAGCGCCTTCGCTTGGTCGCTGCTCTGCGGATTGAGCGAGGCCGGCACGGCGTAGCCCCGGCCCCGGAAGTCGAGCTGGTGTGGGAAGTAGATCGCCGGCTCGTCTCGCAGCTCGGTGGCGACCTGTAGTGCCTGGGCGATCTGCACCCGCTTGCCACGGGTCGCGGCGTTCTCTTCGTGGATGCGTCGCGCCTCGACGCGGTACGCCTGCCGCTTCTCGTCGGGCACGTTGGCCCATGCCGCCTTCCCCTTCGCCGCCGGGTCGAACCCGACCGGCTTGGACGGCAGCTCCAGATCGTGCTTGTTCGGCATCGCGATCTGCAAGTCGCGGTCCCACACCTCGGTCATCACGTCGAGCACCTTGGTGTTGATCCGCCACGCCGTGCGTTGGATGGCGTTGAGGCCGCGCAGCACGATGGACAGGTCGGCGCTTTCAAGTAACTCCTTGTGTCGGCTGTGGTTGCACGCCTTGACCAGCGGCATCTGCGTCACCGGGTAGGAGTAGTAGCCCCCGCCTCTCGTGCTCTCCCAATCCTTCGGAGGGGCCACCATCGGGGCAGCGATGGGCGACAGCAGCTCGGCCCGTGCGTCGCGATCCTTGATCCACTGCTCGGCCACGTCGGTCGGACGCACGATCAGCTTCGTCTTGGTGCCGCTGCGGACGGTGACGATGTCGATGAAGCCGGTCACCTCGACCAGCATCTCGACCAGTCGGGTGCCGAGGTGCAGCTTCTCGGTCTGCGTCAGCTTCGGCAGCTCGACGCTCGCCTTGTTGGCGGCGAACACGAACACCCGCCGGGCGTGGCCGGCAGACGCGCCTCGCTCCTTCATGCGGCGCATGATCGTGTTGTAGAGGCCGCCCTGCTGTTCCTCGAACGCGGCCAGCCGAAGCTCCTCCTCGATTGCGGAGCCGATCTGCACCGCCGTGTTGGTCAGGCTGCGGCGCAGGATCGCCGAGCTGACCGCGACCCGCGTCGCGAGATAGGCCGACACCTCGGGGGCCAGCAGGTCCAGCGTCCGCATGGCAACGTGCCGACGCCCTGCCCGGCCGCTCTTGGCGTCGTCGAGTGCGGCCTTGATTGCCTGCGACAGCGGCCCGATGGCTCGCTTGACGAGGCCGACACCACCCGGTGTCTCGGCGCCGAGGCCCTTCTGCTGGGCCTTGATCACCCTGTCGCGTACTTTCTTCGCGCCCGCCTCGCGGGCCTGTTGTTCGTGCTGCTCCTCGCGGAGCGCTACGGCTGCGGTCAAGCTGCCTCCTTCTCGTTGGTTGCGATCTTGTCGGGGCGCATGCGGACGAAGCGCGGGTGCCGGAATTTGCCGTCCGGGGTGAACTGCATGCAGGACACCTCGACCGTCTGGCCGATCAGCGTCCCGGCCAGCGCCTCGGCCCACAGCTCCTCGCGCTCGTCGTCCGTCATGCCGGTGCCGACATCACCGTGCGTGGTTTTGAGGTAGCCCAGCCGGCCGACGTGCTTGCCCTCTCCTTCGCCCCAGCCGGTGACCAGCACGTCGATGGTCTCTTCGGGCTTCACCTTGATCCAGCGCTCGCCCTGCCGCAGGACCAGCCCCTCGAACCCGGCGTCGATGACGCTGTGCATCAGGGTGATGATCTCGTCGGCGGTCGGGTCGACGATGGTGCCTCGGCGCAACCGCGCGTCCAGCGGTGCCAGGGCGAACAGGTGCTCGTACCCGACGCGCGGCGTGTCCGGTTTGAGGTGCTTCGTCTTAAGGGCGCGGGAGGTGCGCGACAGGCTCCCGAGGTAGACCTCGCAGTCGGTCGCCATCCCCGGCTTCCACGGCGGCAGGTTAGGGATTGGCTTGTCGGCCCGGCTACGCCACTCGCTTCCGTTCCAGAGGGCACGCCAACCGTCGACCTTGATGGTGACCTCCCATTCGCCGGTCAGGTCGCGACCGTTCCACGGGCGGGGCTTGATGTAGGTGGCCGACATCAGGCGGCCTCCCCTTCCTCGGCGTCCAGCGCACGGGCGGTCGCCTCACAGTCTGCGACGGCCTGCTGGAAGTCCTCGGGGGACCAGTTGGCCTCGGGACAGTAGGGCTTGGCCCCGACCAGCTTCATCACCGCCTCGTGCCACTCGCGGGCCTCGCGGTCCGCCTCGTCTGGTGTCTCGAAGCTGCCGAGGTGGGTCCACGTTTCGGTCTGCAGCTCCCACCCGAACACGTCGAAGCCCATGTTGTCGGAATTGCCAGCCTCGGTCGGGATGTAACGGAAGCGCTCGTTCTTCTCGTCGAATGCGTAGTCGTGGATGGGCATCACGAACGCGGCCATCTGCACGATGGGCGTTGGGTTCTTCATGTGTTCTCCATTGGCATGCGGATTGTCACCGCTGAGTGTCCCCAGCGGCGTTGTCACCAACATCTACCTGCTGATCGTAGAGTGACCGAAAATGCAAAGAGGGAAGCGAATTAATCGCTCCCCTCAATACGTTAGTCGATTGTTGCTGATCGTAGTGTGACGTCTACGGGATTTTAAGTCCCTTGCGTCTACCAATTTCGCCACGCCCGCATCCCGGACCGCGAGGCCGCCGAAGGATGGCGGCTGCGGTGGTGGCTATCCCGGCTCGGTGTCGGTAATGGTGCCGAGTTCCGCGCCAGTGCGCCGCATTCATAATCGACCCGGCGGCGCAACGCAAAGCGGGGTTGCAGTGATGCGGCGGCTTCGCCGTCCGCGCGCTTTGACATCGCCCCGCATTGTCGGCTGGAATGTGCACGGCGCCTGCGGCGTCGGGCGCGGCGATGTTTCCAGCCGATGCCGATTCCGCTCCCACCCTCTGCCCTGCCCGCTGTTGCCCGTTCCTTGCTTGCAGGCCGCCCGAGACGTCCCAGTGAATCGACCACAGCCGAGGTGACCCGCGCATGCCGACCATCGACCGTATCGACGCCTTCGCCGACGAAATGACCGCGATCCGCCGCGATCTCCACGCCCATCCCGAGATCGGCTTCGAAGAGGTGCGGACCTCGAACATCGTCGCCGAGAAGCTCGGGCAATGGGGCATCGAGGTGCATCGCGGCATCGGCGGCACCGGCGTGGTCGGCGTGCTCAAGGGCAAAGGCGAAGGCGGCCGCCGCATCGGGTTGCGCGCCGACATGGACGCGCTGCCGATGGAAGAGCACACCAATCTGGCGTGGCGCTCCACGATCCCCGGCCGCTTCCACGGCTGCGGCCATGACGGCCACACCACGATGTTGCTCGGCACCGCGCGCTATCTCGCCGAGACCCGCAATTTCGACGGCACCGTGCACTTCATCTTCCAGCCGGCCGAAGAAGGCCTCGGCGGCGCGCGCGCGATGCTGAAGGACGGGCTGTTCCAGAAATTCCCGTGCGACGAGCTCTACGGCCTGCACAACGCCCCCGACCTCGCCCATGGCGAGATCGCGGTGCTGCCGGGACCGGCGATGGCCGGCGCCGACTTCTTCGACATCACCATCTCCGGCTACGGCGCCCACGGCGCGATGCCGGAGCGCTCCAAGGACCCGGTGGTGATCGCGATGACGCTCGGCCAGGCGCTGCAGACCATCGTCAGCCGCAACGTCGATCCGCTGCACTCGGCGGTGCTGTCGATCACCCAGATCCATTCCGGCTCGGCCTACAACGTGATCCCCGGCGAAGCGCGCCTCGCCGGCACGGTGCGCTGTTTCTCCGATGACATCCGCAAGCTGGTGCGGACGCGAATGCGGGCGCTCGCCGCCGGCATCGCCGCGGCGTTCGACGTCGAAATCCAGGTCGAGATCCGCGACATCTTCAGCGTGCTGGTCAATCAGCAGGAGCAGAGCGACGTCGTCGTCGAGGTCGCGCGCGGCGTGGTCGGCGACGCCGGCGTCAAGCTGCGCGAGCAGCCGAAGATGGGCAGCGAGGATTTCGCCGATATGCTGCAGGCGATCCCCGGCGCATATTTCTGGGTCGGCCACGACGGCGACGTGCCGGTGCACAATCCCGGCTACGTGCTCGACGACAAGATCCTGCCGATCGGCGCCAGCATGTTCGCGCGGATCGTCGAGACCCGCCTGCCGGTCGGCGGCGAGGTGACCGCCAATGTCTGACGGCATCAGCACCAAGGCCACCGCGCTGCACGATTACTCCGCCACCGAACTGCTCGCCGGTTACTACGGCAAGCAGTTCTCGCCGAGCGAGGTGATGGAGGCGGTGATCGCCCAGGCGACGCGCTGGGAGCCGCATCTGAATGCGCTGTACGGATTCGATCCCGACGCCGCACGCAAGGCGGCGCAGGCCTCGACGGAGCGCTGGGCCAAGGGCGAGCCGCTCGGCCTGCTCGACGGCGTGCCGGTGACGATCAAGGAGAACGTCGCCACCGCAGGCGTGCCGGTGCCGCTCGGCGTGCCGATCACGCCGCTGACGCCGGCCACGGCCGATGCGCCGCCCGCCGCGCGGCTGCGCGAAGCCGGCGGCATTCTGTGGAGCAAGACGACGATGCCGGATTTCGGCATGCTGTCGTCGGGCCTGTCGAGCTTCCACGGCGTCACCCGCAATCCGTGGGACGTGTCGCAGAACACCGGCGGCTCTTCCGCCGGCGCCGGCGCTGCTGGCGCGGCCGGCTACGGGCCGCTGCATCTCGGCACCGATATCGGCGGCTCGGTGCGGCTGCCGGCCGCGTGGTGCGGCATCTTCGCGCTGAAGCCGAGCCTCGGCCGCGTGCCGATCGATCCGCCTTATGTCGGCCGCTGCGCCGGGCCGATGACCCGCACCGTCGACGACGCCGCGCTGATGATGAGCGTGCTGTCGCAGCCCGACGGCCGCGATGGCATGAGCCTGCCGCCGCACGATTTCGACTGGAGCGAACTCGACGTCGATGTGCGCGGCAAGCGCATCGGCCTGCTGTTCGATCTCGGCTTCGGCATGGCACTGGAAGACGAGGTACGCGACATCGTCACGCGGGCGGCGCGCACGTTCGAGGCGCAGGGCGCGATCATCAAGCCGGTCGAGCTCGGCTTCACCCGCGAGATGATGGACGGGCTCGACAATTTCTGGCCGGCGCGGATGTGGAGCGATCTGGCGCTGTTCTCCGACGATCAGCTCGCCCGGGTGCTGCCCTACATCGTGCGCTGGGCCGAGCCCGGCGCGCGGCTGAGCGGCGTCGACGTGGTGCGCGGCTTCAACCAGACCATGGCGGTGCGCGCGCTCGGCGCCAAGCTGTTTGCCGATATCGACTATCTGATCTCGCCGGTGGCACCGGTAGTGAGCTTCGCCGCCGATGTCGCCTCGCCCTGGAATGATCCGGACCGGCCGTTCGATCACATCCTCTATACCGTGCCCTGGAATATGGCGGAGAATCCGGCCGCTTCGATCAACGGCGGCTATAGCGCCAAGGGCTTTCCGATCGGCGTGCAGATCGTCGGCAAGCGTTTCGACGATCTCGGCGTGCTGCGCATGGCGAAGGCGTTCGAAGGCCTGCGCGGCGAACAGAAGCCGTGGCCGGTGCCGCCGCGGTGACGAACGCGTAGGATGGGTTGAGCGCAGCGAAACCCATCAGCCACACGTCCGACCTCGCGATGGGGTTCGCTGCGCTCAACCCATCCTACAAGGTGTCATGCGCGGGCTCGACCCGCGCATCCATCTCCTTCATAAGGATGGATGGCCGGGTCAAGCCCGGCCATGACGACTCATAATCAAAAACACGCTGGAGGAAACCAGATGCCGTTCGAGACCATCAAATACGAGGTCGCCGAGCAAATCCTCACCATCACGCTGAACCGGCCGGAGAAGCTGAACTCGTTCACGCCGACGATGCAGCGCGAGCTGATCGAGGCGTTCGACAAGGCCGATGCCGACGACAACGTGCGCGCCATCATCGTCACCGGCGAAGGCCGCGCGTTCTGCGCCGGCGCCGACCTCTCCTCGGGCGCCGACACCTTCGATCGCGACGCCCGCCGCGGCCCGGTGCGGCGCAACGCCGACGGCTCGACCGACTACTCCGACCCGCAGGTCCGCGACGGCGGCGGCCAGGTGACGCTGCGGATCTTCAAGTGCCTAAAGCCGGTGATCGCCGCCGTGAACGGCCCAGCGGTCGGCATCGGCGTCACCATGCAGCTCGCCATGGACATCCGCATCGCGTCCGAGGCCGCACGGTTCGGCTTCGTGTTCTCGCAGCGCGGCATCGTGCCGGAAGCAGCGTCGAGCTGGTTCCTGCCGCGCATCGTCGGCATCGCCCAGGCTCTGGAGTGGTGCTACACGGGGCGCGTGTTCCCGGCGCAGGAAGCGTTCGCTGGCAAGCTGGTGAGCCGCGTGGTGCCCGCCGATCAGCTGCTCGACACCGCGCGCACCCTCGCCAAGGAAATCGCCGCCAAGACCGCGCCGGTGTCGGTGGCACTGATCCGGCAGATGATGTGGCGGATGATGGGCGCCGACGATCCGATGGAAGCCCACAAGATCGACAGCCGCGGCATCTACGAGCGCGGCCGCTCCGACGACGTCAAGGAAGGCGTCTCCTCGTTCCTGGAAAAGCGCCCGGCGCAGTTTAAGAACAAGATCACCGCCGACATGCCGCCCTACTTCCCGTGGTGGGACGAGCGCGAGTACAAGTAAGAAGCGCTCGACTGCACGGCCTCACGCCGTCCAGCCCCACGCACGTCATTCCGGGGCGCGAGCATTTGCTCGCGAACCCGGAATCCCGAAATTGTTTGCAAAGAGAGATTCCGGGTTCGCGCTTCGCGCGCCCCGGAATGACAAACGAGAGGACGGTGCGCGCGGCGCCGGTGCAGCTCGTAGGATGGGTTGAGCCGGAGGCGAAACCCATCGCCGCACGCGCCGCCGCCGCCGCCGATGGGTTTCGCTGCGCTCAACCCATCCTACGGACTACCCATCCTACGGACTAACCGTCCTTCGCCGGCGCGGCCTTCAGCTCCGGAAAATCCTCTTCGGAAAATTCGAGTCCGCGCAAGCTATCGGTCTGGTCGTGTTCGTGCTCGATGCGGCGCAGATGCACGCGGCGGATTTTGCCGGAGATGGTCTTCGGCAGTTCGCTGACGATCTCCAGCTTGCGGATGCGCTTGAACGGCGCCAGCCGGCCTTGCATGTGCTTGAAGATCGACAGCGCGGTGTCGCGCGAGCGCTCGGCGCCGCCGGTGAGCAGCACATAGGCTTTCGGGATCGCCAGCTTGATCGGATCCGGGCTCGGCACCACCGCGGCTTCCGCCACCAGATCGTGCTCGAGCAATACGCTTTCCAGTTCGAACGGCGAGATCCGGTAGTCGGAGGATTTGAACACGTCGTCGGTGCGGCCGACGAAGGTCAGGTAACCGTCCTCATCCGCGAAGGCGACGTCGCCGGAGCGATACACCTCGCCGTCGGCGCCCGCGAGCTTGCCGCCCTCGCCCTGATAGCCCTGCATCAGCCCGGCGGGGCGCGCGGCGCCGAGCGCGAGCGTGATCTCGCCTTCCTTGGCCGGCTGACCGTCCGCATCGGTGATCTTGACCACATAGCCCGGCAGCGGCCGGCCCATCGAGCCGATCTTCACGGTCTGGCCCGGCGAGTTGCCGACCATCGCGGTGGTCTCGGTCTGGCCGTAGCCGTCGCGGATGGTGACGCCCCAGGCGGCCTTGACCTGATCGATCACTTCCGGATTGAGCGGCTCGCCGGCGCCGCAGACTTCGCGCAACGCGACCTGGTAGTCCGACAGCTTCTCCTGGATGAACATCCGCCACACCGTCGGCGGCGCACACAGCGTGGTGACGCCGCAGCGGCCGATCGTCGTCAGCAGGCTCTTGGCGTCGAACCGCGGCTGGTTGACCACGAACACGGTGGCGCCGGCATTCCACGGCGCAAACAAGCAGCTCCAGGCGTGCTTGGCCCAGCCCGGCGAGGAAATATTGAGATGCACGTCGCCGGGCTGCAGCCCGAGCCAGAACATCGTCGACAGCGCGCCGACCGGATAGGAGCGCTGGCTGTGCCGCACCAGCTTCGGCTTCGCGGTGGTGCCGGAGGTGAAATACAGCAACATCGGATCGTCCGCTTGCGTCGGCCCGTCCGGGGTGAAGACGTCAGGCTGCAGCGCGGTCCCGTCGTAATTGAGCCAACCGTCCTGCGCGTCGTCGACGACGATGCGGACCAAATCGTCGCCGCCGAGACCGGCGAATTTGGCGACCTGGTCCGGCGCCGCCACCACCGCCTTGGCGCGGCCGCGGTCGAGCCGGTCGCGCAGCTCTTCCGGCGTCAGCAGCGTGGTCGCCGGAATGGTGACGAGGCCGAGCTTGATCGCCGCCAGCATCACTTCCCACAGCGGCACGACATTGCCGAGCAGCAGCAGCAAATGATCGCCGCGCTTCAGCCCCTTAGCGCGCAGAAAGTTCGCGACCTGGTTGGAGCGCTTCGACAGATGCGCGAAGGTCGGCTTCTCCTCCCGGCCGGTGGTGCCGTCGACGATCCACAGCGCGGGACGGTTGCGGCTGTCGGCATTGCTGGCGAGTTCGGCGTCGAACCAGTCGAGCGCCCAGTTGAACGGCACCGGATCGGGCCAACGGAAACCGGCGACCGCGGCGGCGTAGTCGGTGCGGTGTTGAAGCAGGAACGAACGGGCTTGCTGGAACGTGGTCATGAAGCACCTCGCTTACGAGGCACAGCGGCCACCGCCAGTTCACCCGTCATTGCCGGGCTTGACCCGGCAATCCATCGGATTGCGAAGAGCGATGGATGCGCGGGTCAAGCCCGCGCATGACGGCGATTACGGAGGTGTCGCCGTGCAAAACATCAAACGCTTACTTCCGCCCCTGCTCGCGCAGGTAGTTGATGATTCCGGAAAAGTCCGTGCCGCCGTGGCCGGCCTGTTCGAATGCTGTGTAGATCTCGGCGGCGTGCTGGCCGAGCGGCGTCGAGGCGCCGGCCGCCTTGGCGGCTTCCTGCGACAGCTTGAGATCCTTCAGCATCAGCGCCGCGGCGAAGCCCGGCTTGTAGCTGTTGTTGGCGGGCGACGCCGGCACCGGGCCTGGCACCGGGCAATAGCTGGTGAGCGACCAGCACTGGCCCGACGAGGTCGAGGCGACGTCGAACAGCGCCTGATGCGAGAGCCCGAGCTTCTCGGCCAGCGTGAACGCTTCCGACACCCCGATCATCGAAATGCCGAGGATCATGTTGTTGCAGATCTTCGCCGCCTGGCCCGCGCCGGCGCCGCCGCAATGCACGATCTTCTTGCCCATCTGTTCGAGCACCGGCTTGGCCGCCGCGAACGCGGCTTCGCTGCCGCCGGCCATGAAGGTCAGCGTCGCGCCCTTGGCGCCGCCGGTGCCACCGGAGACCGGCGCGTCGACCGAAGCGATGTCGTGCTTGGCGGCGAGCGCATGCGCCTGCACGGCGCTTTCGACGTCGATGGTCGAGCAATCGATGATCAGCGCGCCCTTGGCGGCATGCGGCAGGATCTCGTTCCACACCGCCAGCACATGCTTGCCGGCCGGCAGCATGGTGACGATGACGCCGGCGCCCTTCACCGCATCGATCGCGGTCGGCGCGATGCTGACGCCCTCGGCCTTGGCCGCGTCGCACGATGCCGCCACCAGATCGAAGCCGGCGACCTTGCGGCCGGCCTTCACCAGATTGCCGGCCATCGGCCCGCCCATATTGCCGAGACCGATGAACGCGATATCCGTCATGTCCCCTTCCTCCCTTTGTTGTCTGGCTCCGGTGCTTCAGCCCGGAAATTTCAGCTCGTTGTCGCCGCGATCCTCAAAGTAGCGCGCCACGATCTCCGGCGTCACCTCTGCGATCGTCGCAGGCCGCCATTTCGGCTGGCGGTCCTTGTCGATCACCGCGGCGCGGACCCCTTCGACGAAATCGTCGCTGACGAACACCTGCAGCGCGGCGCGATATTCATGCACCAGACATTCTTCCAGCGACGCCCTGTGCCGCGCGGCGCGCAGCAGCTTCAGCGTCACCTTCAGGCTGGTCGGCGATTTGATCCGCAGCGTCTTCAGCGCGGCTTGCGCGAACTCAGACACATCGCTCTCCAGCGCGGCGACGATCTGTTCGATCGTCTCGTGCCCGAACCAGCGGTCGATCTCGGCCTGATGCAGCTCGGCGGGACCTTGCGCCGGCTGCTGTGCAAAGCGCGCGATGATGCCGCTGACCTGCCCGGCCGACGCGCCGCTCGGCGCCTCGGTGAGCGCCTGGCGCAGCGCCGCCCAATTCGCGGTCGGCACATAGGCGTCGGCGAATTGCGCGTGGATGGCATCGGCGCCGTTCATGATCTCGCCGGTCAGGCCGAAATAGGTGCCGATCTCGCCTGGCGAGCGGGTCAGCAACCAGGTGCCGCCGACATCGGGGAAGAAGCCGATGCCGACTTCCGGCATCGCGATCTTGGTCTTGTCGGTGACGATGCGGTGGCTGCCGTGCGCCGCGATGCCGACGCCGCCGCCCATCACCAGCCCGTCCATGAACGCCACATAGGGTTTCGGATACTGCGCGATCTTGGCGTTGGTGATGTACTCCTCGCGCCAGAACACCTTGCCGAGATCGCCGCCCTCGCGCGCGCTGTTGTAGAGGCCGACGATGTCACCGCCGGCGCAAAGGCCACGCTCACCGGCGCCTTCGACCAGGATCAGTGCAACGTTCGGATCGGTGGCGAACGCGTCGATCGCGCGGTCGAATTCGCGGGCCATCTCCAGCGTCAGCGCGTTGATCGCCTTCGGCCGGTTGAGACGGATCACGCCGGCCGCGCCTTCGCGACGGACGATCAGGTCAGGTTCAGTCACGGCACCGTTCATCGATTGGCCTCGAGCAGCTTGCGCGACACGATCAGCCGCATGATTTCGTTGGTGCCTTCGAGGATCTGGTGGACGCGCAGGTCCCGCACCAGTTTCTCGATGCCGTATTCGGCAAGATAACCGTAGCCGCCATGCAGCTGCAGCGCCTCGTTGGCGACCGCAAAGCCGGCGTCGGTGGCGAAGCGCTTGGCCATCGCGCACAGCTTGGTGGCGTCGGCATCCTTACGATCGAGTGCGGCAGCGGCGCGCCACAGCAGCGTGCGCGCGGCCTCCAGTTCGGTCGCCATGTCGGCGAGCCGGAACTGCAGCGCCTGGAATTCGTCGAGCCGTTTGCCGAACGCCTTGCGCTCCTTCATGTAGCCCAGCGTCTTGTCGAGCGCGGACTGGGCGCCGCCGAGCGAGCAGGCGCCGATGTTGAGCCGGCCGCCGTCGAGCCCGGCCATCGCGATCTTGAAGCCGATGCCTTCGTCGCCGAGACGATTGGCGACCGGCACCCGCGCGTTCTCGAAAATCACGGTGCGGGTCGGCTGCGCGTTCCAGCCCATCTTGCGCTCGTTGGCGCCGAACGACAGGCCCGGCGTGTCCTTCTCGACCACCAGCGTCGAGATGCCGCCGGGGCCGTCGCCGCCGGTGCGGACCATCACGACGTAGAGATCGTTGGCGCCGGCGCCGGAGATGAACTGCTTCTGGCCGTTGAGGACGTAAGTGTCGCCGTCGCACACCGCGCGGGTGCGCAGCGCCGCGGCGTCCGAGCCGGAGCCCGGCTCGGTCAGGCAGTAGCTCGCGACCTGTTCCATGGTGCACAGTTTCGGCAGCCAGCGCTGGCGCTGCGCATCGGAGCCGTAGCTGTCGATCATCCACGCCGCCATGTTGTGGATGGAGATGAAGGAAGATACCGACGGACAGCCGGTCGCCAGCGCTTCGAAGATCAGCGCCGCGTCGAACCGCGTCATCGCGCTGCCGCCGACGTCGTCGCGGATGTAGATGCCGCCGATGCCGAGCGCCGCCGCCTCCCGGATCACGTCCAGCGGCAGGTGCTTGTCTTCATCCCATTTCAGCGCGTGCGGCGCGATCTTCTCGGCGGCGAAGTCGCGCGCCATGTCGCGGATGGCGATCTGGTCTTCGTTGAGGTCGAACTGCATCATTCAGGTTGCCAGTCGGAAAGAAGCGTGACGTAACGGGCATACTCGGTGCCGGCGAGCTTGGCGGCGAACCGGCGGTCCGCGGTCACAACTTGCGCATCAAGTCGTCGCGCCGTTTCGAGATAAATCAGATCGTAGACCGGATGGCGGAGCGTGCAGGCATCGAGCAAGGCCGGCTCGATCAGTTCGTCGATCTCGATGAGCTCGACGAAGTAATGTGGAAGCGATCGGAATTGAGATGCAGCTTCCTCACGCTCCATCAGACCATGGATCGTTTTACGGGCGAGAACATTTGCGACTTCCGTCATGATCAGCCGTGGAGCGACGAGGGTCTTCGTCGCGAGCGACAGATCTTTTGCGGCGTCGGACATCTCCTCAAGCACGAGCCATTTGACGGCAACGCTTGCATCGACAACCAACGTCGTCACATCAGGCCTTCCCTGATCTCCTCCAGCGTCAGGGAGGGCTGAACGCCTTTGCACCGGGAGTGGAAATAGGTCGATACCGCGACGCGCTCTTCGGGAGTGAACTTGTCCGCGCTCTGCAGGAGAAGCTCGACTTCCTGATCGAAGGTATGCCCATTCGCACGGGCACGTCGCTCGAACGACGCTAACGCTTCCTCCACCCTGCTACGTAGCTGTGCTTCGGCCATCGCCCGTCTCCTCGAAACCCGACCGGCCCGGATCAGGACCAGTCGGGGCGACCTATCCTATCACTTCATCAGCGGGATCGAAAACTCCGCGCCTTCCTTGACGCCCGACGGCCAGCGCGAGGTGACGGTCTTGGTCTTGGTGTAGAACCGCACCGAGTCCGGGCCGTGCTGGTTGAGATCGCCGAAGCCGGACTTCTTCCAGCCGCCGAAGGTGTAGTAGGCGATCGGCACCGGGATCGGCACGTTGATGCCGACCATGCCGACATTGACCTTGGCGGCGAAGTCCCGCGCGGCGTCGCCGTCGCGGGTGAAGATCGCGACGCCGTTGCCGTAGTCGTGGTCGGACGGCAGCGACAGCGCCTCGGCATAGTCGTGGGCGCGGACGACGCTCAGCACCGGGCCGAAGATCTCTTCCTTGTAGATCCGCATATCCTTGGTGACGTTGTCGAACAGACAGCCACCCATGTAGAAGCCGTTCTCGTAGCCCTGCATCTTGAAACCGCGGCCGTCGACCGCGAGCGTCGCGCCTTCCTTGACGCCGATGTCGACGTAGTTCTTGACGCGCTCCAGTGCTTCCTTGGTCACCAGCGGGCCGTAATCGGCGGTCGGATCGGTCGAAGGGCCGATCTTCAGCGCCTCGACGCGCGGGATCAGCTTATCCATCAGCGCATCCGCAGTGGCCTTGCCGACCGGCACCGCAACCGAGATCGCCATGCAGCGCTCGCCGGCCGAGCCGTAGCCTGCGCCGATCAGCGCGTCGACGGTCTGGTCGATGTCGGCGTCCGGCATGATGATGGCGTGGTTCTTGGCGCCGCCGAAGCACTGCGCGCGCTTGCCGGTCTGCGCGGCGCGCTCGTAGATGTACTGCGCGATCGGCGAGGAGCCGACGAAGCCCACCGCCTTGATGTCCGGATCGTCGAGGATCGCGTCGACCGCTTCCTTGTCGCCGTTGACGACGTTGAGGATGCCCGGCGGCAGGCCGGCCTCAAGCATCAGCGCGGCGAGCGCCATCGGCACGCCAGGGTCACGCTCGGACGGCTTCAGGATGAAAGCGTTACCGCAGGCGATCGCCGGGGCGAACTTCCACATCGGGATCATCGCCGGGAAGTTGAACGGGGTGATGCCGGCGACGACGCCGAGCGGCTGGCGCATCGAATAGATGTCGATGCCGGGGCCGGCACCCTCGGTGTATTCGCCCTTCATCAGATGCGGGATGCCGCAGGCGAACTCGGCGACTTCGAGGCCGCGCTGGATGTCGCCCTTGGCGTCCGGAATGGTCTTGCCGTGCTCGCGCGCGAGCAGCTCGGCGAGCTTGTCGTAATCGCGCTGCACCAGTTCGAGGAATTTCATCAGCACGCGAGCGCGGCGCTGCGGGTTGGTGGCGCCCCATTCCGGCTGCGCCGCCTTGGCGTTTTCGACCGCGGCCCGAAGCTCGGCCTTGGTGGCGAGGGCGACCTTGGCCTTCACCTCGCCGGTCATCGGCTCAAACACGTCGGCAAAACGCCCCGACTTGCCCTCGACCTCTTTGCCGCCGATGAAATGCCCGACCGTGCGCATGGACTTCCTCCTGAAAGGCTGTGTTCTAGTCCCCTTGAACAGAATTTTTTCAGGTTTGGGAAGGCCTCGCGCGCGCGACACCTGTGCCGAAATGCCGACGCCGTCGCGTGGCGGCATGCGGCCACCGCTCACGGTGGCACGGCGAATTGCAAGCCAGGGTTCAGTCCTGCGCGGCAGGCCTCGCCGCCTTGGCGGCGGCTCTTTTCGGCTTCGCCGCGGTCGCCCCAGCGGGACGGTTCGGTCCGGCCGCCCCAGCTTCCGCCAGCACCGCGGTGCGGCCGGCAGCGAGAATCTCGTCGGACAATGCGCCACTGCCGGCGATCCGCGCCAGCACCAGGGTTCCCATCATCGTCGCCAGCGTGGCCATCGCCCGCTTGCGCGCCGTCTTCGGCGGAGCGTCGACATATTCGCCGGCAATCATCGCGATCATGTCGTCGAGCTTGGCGGCGAACGCCTTGCGGGTCTTCGGGCTCTCGCGGGCGATCTCGGCGGCGAGCGCCGGCACCGCACAGCCGCGGCCGGGATCGTCGCGATGGCCGGCGCTGAGATAGCCGTCGACCAGCGCGGCCAGCCGCTGCTCCGGCGGCAGCTCCGCCGCCAGCTTGCGCCAGCGCTCGGTGGAGCGGTCCATCGCGTAGCTGAAGGCCTCGATCACCAGCGCCTCGCGCGAGGCGAAATGCGCGTAGAACCCGCCGTGAGTGAGCCCGGCATCCTTCATCAGGTCGGCGACGCCGATGCCGTGGGCGCCCTTCTCGCGCAGCTTGACCGACGCCCGCCGGACGATGCGGTCGTGGGTCTCCTGCTTATGTTCCTTGGAATAGCGCATCGGCGATCCATGCCATGTTCAGGATCATATTATGACACCGAACGCAGGCGTTTGCTTCAAGTTTCGCTTCACCTCAGGAATCGTGCGGATGTGGCGCCGTAGCAGGCGCGCCGCCGAGCATCGCAAAGGTTGCGGTGGCGTGCACCGCGAGCTTGCCGGCGCCGTCGTAGACGAAGCCCTCGGTATAGCTCGACTGCCGACCGAGCTTCACCACCCGCCCTTCGGCCACGATCGTGCCGGACCGCACCGACAGCGGCCGCAGATAGCTGAGCTTCAAGTCCATCGTCACCGAGCCCTGCCCGGCCGGCTGGCGCGTCGAGATCGCGCACCCCATCGCGGTGTCGAGCAGCGCCGCCGCCACCGCGCCGTGCAGCAGGCTGGCGGTGTTCTCCAGGCTCTGATCCGGATCGAGCTGCATGACGATGCGGCCGGGATGCACCTCCGCCATCTTGAAGCCGATCAACCGCGCCAGCGGCGGCGGCGGCAACCGGCCGTCGCGGATCGCCTCCATCGTCTCCAGACCGGACATCGCCATCGCGGCGCGGGCGACCGGTCCCGGCTCCTGCCAGTCGACGGTGCGGCTGCGGCGCTGAGCCGGCGCGAACAAGCCGGCAAGATCAGACGGTGCGGCAGCATCAATCATCGTCATCGGCGAGCTCCTCTTGGAATTACAGCCATAATATAATTAAATCGCGATCGCGGCAAGCGGAGCAGCCCGATGCAGCTTGACAGCCCCCCAGCGTCGCCGGACATGATGCCGCTCCTGTCCTGCCTTGCTGACGAGATCCAACATGCAGATGCTCAACACCCATTGCGGCGTCGACCGCGATTCCCGCGGCGTCGCCCGGCTCACCATCTGCAATGCCGGCAAGCTCAACATCCTGAACACCGCGGTGATCACCGGCGTCCGCGAAGGACTGCAACAGCTTGCCGCCGATGAGACCGTGCGCGTGCTGATCGTCACCGGGCAGAGCGAGCGCAGCATGATCGGCGGCGCCGATATCAACGAGATGGCGACGCTGGATCAGGGGTCCGCCGAACGCTTCATAACCGGCCTCGCTGAGCTGTGCGAGGCGGCACGCGCCGTGCCCTATCCGGTGATCGCGCGAATTCCCGGCTGGTGCCTCGGTGGCGGCCTGGAGTTCGCCGCCGCCTGCGATTTCCGGGTCGCGGCGCCCGACGCCAAATTCGGCATGCCCGAGGTGCGCGTCGGGATTCCGTCGGTGATCCACGCCGCCCTTCTGCCGCGGCTGATCGGCTGGTCCCGCACCCGCTTTCTGGTGATGGCCGCCGAAAACATCGACGCCAACACAGCTCTGGCCTGGGGGCTGATCGACAAGATCGCACTGCCGGGCGAACTCGATGCGGCGGTCGAACACCTGGTCGGCGCGCTGCTCGCCGGCGCGCCGCAGGCGATGCGGGCGCAGAAGGCTTTGCTCGCGGCCTGGGAAGACATGCCGCTGCCCGAGGCGGTAGCGCATTCGGTCAAGGTGTTCGGCGAGGCGTATCTCACCGGCGAGCCGCAGGCGCTGATGGCGGATTTCATCAACCGCAAACGCTGAGGTCTGTTCACGCGACCTTGGGAAATCCTCATGTTGCGTCGCAGCCGCCAAGTTATATGATGGTTATCATTTTCAACAGCCGGTCCGCATCCTAGCGCCGGCGCGTTCGCCGACAGGATCGCCGCATGATCTCCGACGCTCTCGCCGCCGCGCTGGCCCGCCGCAACATCCACTACGGCTGGGTGATGGTCGGCGTCACCTTCCTCACCGCCTTGGTCAACGCCGGCGCCGTCGGCGCACCCGGCGTGTTCATCGTGCCGCTGCAGCAGGAATTCGGCTGGAGCACCGCGGATATTTCATCCGCGCTGTCGATCCGCTTCGTGCTGTTCGGCCTGATGGCGCCGTTCGCCGCAGCGCTGATGAACCGCTTCGGCCTGCGGCAGGTGACGCTGACCGCGCTCCTGGTGGTCGCAATCGGACTGATCGCGTCGCTGGCGATGACATCGCTGTGGCAGTTGATGCTGCTGTGGGGCGTGGTGGTCGGCGTCGGCACCGGCCTCACCGCGCTGGTGCTCGGCGCCACGGTGGCGACGCGCTGGTTCGTCGCCCGCCGCGGCCTGGTGATCGGCCTGATGACCGCGAGCGTCGCCACCGGTCAGCTCGTGTTCCTGCCGATCCTCGCCGCGCTGACCGAGCGCTACGGCTGGCGGATCGCGATGGCTTACGTCTGCGCGCTGCTCGGCGTCGCCGCGGTCGCGGTGCTGATCGCGATGCGCAACCGGCCGAGCGACGTCGGCCTGCGGCCCTATGGCGACACCAGCACCGAGCAGGTGCCGTTATCGGCCCAGGCCGCGCCCGGCTCGATCGCCGCCGCCGCGCTCGGCGCGCTGCGCGACGCGGCCAAGACGCGGGTGTTCTGGGTGCTGTTCGGCACCTTCTTCATCTGCGGCGCCTCGACCAACGGCCTGGTGCAGGTTCACCTGATTCCGCTGTGCGCCGACTTCAACATCCCGCAGGTGCAGGCCGCGGGGCTGCTCGCGGCGATGGGCGTGTTCGATTTCATCGGCACCATCCTGTCGGGCTGGCTGGCGGACCGCTACGACAATCGCTGGCTGCTGTTCTGGTACTACGGCCTGCGCGGCCTCAGCCTGCTGGCGCTGCCGTTCACCGACTTCTCGTTCTACGGCCTGTCGCTGTTCGCGGTGTTCTACGGGCTCGATTGGGTCGCCACCGTGCCGCCGACGGTACGGCTGACGGCGCAGAAGTTCGGCCCCGAGCGCGCCAATCTGGTGTTCGGCTGGATCTTCGCCGGCCATCAGCTCGGCGCCGCCACCGCCGCCTTCGGCGCCGGCCTGTCGCGCGACCTGCTGGCGAGCTACCTGCCGGCCTTCTTCATCGCCGGCGCCCTGTGCGTGATCGCCGCGGCGGCCGCGCTGACGATCGGCAAGGCGGCCAAGCCGGCGGTGGCGTAGATCGCCTGTGAATCATCGCTGGATTAAGGCCTACATGCCCGCAAGGATTGTGGCGATCTCATCGTAGCTCGATGCGATCCAGGTCGCGCCAGCCGCGCGCAGCTTCGTGCCATGGTCCGGGCCGATGTGGTCCGCCGCCAGCAGTCCGATAACCATCATGCCAGCGGCAGACGCGGCCTGTACACCACCGGGACTATCCTCGATCACCACGATCCGAGACGGATCGACACGCATCTTCTGAGCCGCATAGAGGAAAACATCCGGAAATGGTTTGCCTCGTGCGACCTCATTGGCACTGAAGACATTATCGCCAAAATAGCCGTCCAGCTTGAGCAGCGAGAGACTAAAACGAATGCGCTCGGGTGCACTTGACGAAGCGATGCAGCGGCGAAAATGCGAATGATCCTCGAGAAATTTAGTGACTCCCGTCACTTCGCGAAGCTGCGAATTGAAGACGGCAAGCGTCCTGCGTTGCAACTCCTCGGGAAAACCCAGCAAGGGGCGCTGGGCGATTTGCTGTACCGCCGACCATACATCGTTGATGCGTTTTCCGGTGAAACGGTCGAGCGCCTGCTGCCGCGTCATTGGCGCGCCGAGTTCGGTGGCGTAATCAGCGAGCACATCGCAGGCCAGCCCCTCGCTATCGGCAATGACCCCGTCGAAATCGAAAATCAGAAGCTCGACCATCATTTTAGGATCTTGCCCACAGAATCTTTCCGAACGTGCACAATGCGTAAACTGCCATTTAAAATATCAACTTCTGCAACGAAAGGTGGTGAATGATGGGTCAAGACGACTATGAGCGTCGGTTCGCCGTGGCGAAGGAAATCGCGGAACAAATCTGGCGCGAGCAGCAACTGACGAACTCTCGAATGATCTGGAATTTGACGCTTCAAGGCTTCCTGTTGACCGGCTTCATTCTGACGTTCACGCAATCCAATCAGATCGCCAATGTCATTCAGCTCACTGTGCTTCGTGCGTCCCTGAGCCTAGCGGGTTTTTTCGCCGCGCTTGAAACGCGAAACTCAATCCTGGCCTCGCAAGAACAGCGCGCGCATTTGAGAAAGATTTGGACCGAACTCTATCCCCAACCCGATCAGTTCTCTTATCCCCGTCCCTTCGCGGAAACGTCCCACTCCGCCCTGGGTCGTCGGGCACCACAGACGATTTCCCTGATACTTCTAGTACTGTGGGCGTTGTTTTTTAACATGGGATTGGTGGTGCTGGTTGAACGGATGGCGCCATTCTAAGACAGCCCGTCCGACTCGGCGTGCTGCCCGACGGATCGGCGCCTCCTGCAGATTCTGTAGCCCGTCCACTTACGGCCGCATCCGCATGCCGGTCGCGACGCCGGGCTTGCGCAGCGGTTCGGCGAGGCGGGCGAATTCGCAGAGCAGCGACCGGGTCTTGCGCGGATCGATGATCTCCTCGACCCAGAACTTTTCGGCCGAGCGGAACGGCGAGCGCAGCTTGTTCAGCCGATCCTCGATCTCGCGCATCTTGGCGTCGCGGTCGTCGGCGGCGTCGAGGTCGGCGCGGTAGGCCGCTTCGATGCCGCCCTCGAGCGGCAGCGAGCCCCAATACGCCGACGGCCAGGCGTAGCGCATCGAGAATCGGTTTGCCGGCTGGTGCACCACGCCGGCGACGCCGAAGGCGTTGCGGACGATGATCGTGCACCACGGCACGGTGGACTGATTGACCGCGGTCATCGCGCGGACGCCGTGGCGGATCGTCGCCGACTTCTCGGCCTCCAGCCCGATCATGAAGCCGGGGCAATCCATCAGATACACCACCGGCAGATGGAAGGTCTCGGCGAGATCGACGAAGCGAATGACCTTCTGACAGGTGTCCGCCGTCCACGACCCGCCATAGTGATACGGATCGCCGGCGAGCACCGCCACCGCCCGCCCCTCGAGCCGCGCCAGGCCGGTGATGATCGAACGGCCGAACGCGGAGCCGATCTCGAAGAACGATCCTTGATCGACCACCGATTCGATAATCGGCCGCATCTTGTAGACCTGCCGGCGATTGCGCGGCACCGCCTTCAGCAGCTTCTCGTCGGAGCGATCCGGATCGTCGTCGCAAGGCACCGTCGGCGGCAGTTCGTGGACCGATGACGGCAGATAGGACAGGAACCGCCGGGCGCAGGCGAACGCTTCTTCCTCGGTGTCGACGGCGTGATCGATCGCGCCGGCACGGGTCTGGATGTCGGCACCGCCGAGCTCCTGCTTGGTCAGATCCTGGCCGAGCCGCGCCACCACCGGCGGTCCGGCGACGAACATCGCCGAACTACGCGTCATGATCGAATAGTGGCTGGCGGCGAGGCGCGCCGCGCCGAGGCCGGCGACGGAGCCGAGTCCGAGCCCGACCACCGGCACCTGGGCGAGATTCGCCGTCGTGTACCAGTACCAACGGGTGCCGTTGACGCCGCCGGGCAGATTGGCAGCGCCTTTGCTCTCAATGGTCTTCACCGACCCGCCGCCGCCCGATCCTTCGATCACCCGGATGATCGGCAGGCGATAGTCGTGCGCCATCTCCTCCGCCATCTGCGGCTTGGCTTGGATCGACGCATCGGCCGAGCCGCCGCGCACGGTGAAGTCGTCGCCGACCACCACCACGGTGCGGCCGTCGATCTTCGCCCGGCCGAACACGCAGTTCGCCGGGGTCAGATTGCTCAGTTCACCACCTGCGTCATACTCCCCGAGACCGGCGACGGCGCCGATCTCATGGAAGCTGCCGGCGTCGGTCAGCCGATCGATGCGCTCACGGACAGTGAGCCGGCCCTGGTCATGCTGGCGCTTGACCTTGTCGATGCCGCCCATCTGCCGCGCGAAGTTCTCGCGCCGGGCCAGCTCGTCGAGCTCCGGCTTCCAACTCATTCATTCCCTCCGGTCTGATCGTCTTCTTGTTGTTTCCCGACGGGCGCACCGCGACCAATCCACCGTCCGCATTCTGCACCAGCGGCTCGATCGAGCCGGCGAGCTTGAGCAGCACCGGCGCAATCTCGTCGTGCACGCGCTGTTCGTCGTACATCGCGCCCAGCACGCCGATCGTGGCCATCACATAGGTCTGATATTGCGGCGACCAGATCGGCACCGCGATGCCGTTGATATGCGGGCTGAACAGACCGCAGGACACCACATAGCCGCGCTCGCGCAGCATCGCGCGATCGGATTCGATCCGCTCGCTCAGCAGCGCCGCATCGGCCGGCGCATCGCGCTGAATCTCCGACAGCAGCGCCGCCGCGACGTTCTCTTCGAGCGACGCGAGGTAGGCGCGGCCGGCGGCGGAGCGGCTGATCGCGATGCGGCTGCCCGTGGTCGAATGCAGACCGAGCGCGTGCGCCGCGCGGGCGACTTCGAGATAGACCAGATGGAAGCGGTCCGGAATCAGGAAGCCGACGGTGCCGGGAATCTGCTCGGAGACTTCCTGCAGCCGCGACCGGATCAGATTGCGCAGTTGCAGGCCGCGCGTCATCGACGTGCTCATCGCGACGGCGCTGGGCCCGATCCGGTACTTCTGATCGCGCGGCAGATACACGAGCTGGCCCATCCGGGTCAGCGTGTGGGTGAGCCGCGACACCGTCGAGCGCGGCAAGCCGCAGCGGTTGGAAATCTCTAAGTTGCCGAGCCGAACGTCGTGCCCCTCGAAGCAGCGCAGCACGTCGAAGGCGCGCGACACCACCTGAATCACGTCACCGTCACCGGCCACATCCCCTTGCCTGCAAAGTCGTTCCGAGCGTCGTCCCATGTCTTTTTGTCCTGCGTGGTTATGATGCTCGATGCTCCGAGAGCACTCACTTATTCCTACCCGGAGCACCTTAGGTTTCTTGGTTTTTGTTTCGCTCCGCGGAATATAATTCCGCTTGAAGACAAAGCTACATCAGGCAAATTGTCTCGACAACATCGACGGGCCTCGCGCAACGCCCCACGCATGACCACTCGGCGCAAGATTTTTGGCATCAGCCGCAGCAGCGGAACCGGGCGCCCGGCAAAAACAACACAATGGAGGAACACCGATGGCCGAGATCAAGATCGTCACCGAAGTCGCCGGCCGCGTCTGTGCCCTGCCGCTGTCGATCGGCGACGGCGTCGGAGAAGGTGACGACATCGCCTTTGTGGAGGCGATGAAAATGGAGATTCCGGTCGCCTCGCCCGCCGACGGAACCTTGAAGGCGCTACACGTCGCGCTCGACGATGTCGTCGCCGAGGGCCAGCTGGTGGCGGTGATCGAAAGCTGAAATCACTTTGCGAGCATCCCGGACCATCGTGCACGTCATGCGCGATGTCGGGACGTAATGTCGCATCGGGTAACGGCGATGTCGTGTGCAGACAATCGCGGCATCGCCGTTGCCATCACCTCGCGGCGATGACATGCTCCCCTGATAACAAAGCAATCCGCAAAGCGGATGCGTTCGGGGAGAGAGACATGACGGGACGTTCCGTTCCGCTCGCGGCATTCGCCGTGGGCTGCGCGCTGATCGGCACAACCATTGCGCGCGCCAACGACATCAAACTACCAGCCACGATGGCGTTCACCGCTTACGACACCGGCACCGCCGGTTTCAACATCGCGGTCGCGGTCGGCAAGATGATGAAGGACAAGCACGGCACCGACGTGCGGGTGCTGCCGGCCGGTAACGACGTCGCGCGGCTGGCGCCGCTCCGGGCCGGTCGCGCCCAGCTCGCCTGGATGGGATCTGGCACTTACTTCGCGCAGGAAGGCGTGTTCGAGTTCGGCGCCAAGGAATGGGGTCCGCAGGCGTTGCAGATCACGCTGAGCGTGATCGACTGCAACGGCTCGTCGCTCGGCGTCGCCGCCGACACCGGCGTCAAGGAGATCAAGGATCTGCGCGGCAAGCGCGTCGGCTTCGTGGTCGGCTCGCCGGCGCTCAACCAGAACGCACTCGGCATCTTGGCCTATGGCGGCCTGACCAAGGACGACGTCAAGATCGTCGAATTCGCCAGCTACGGCGCGATGTGGAAGGGGCTGGTCAACAACGACGTCGACGCCGCCTTCGGCACCACCATCACCGGCCCGGCGCGGGAGGCCGAGAACTCGCCGCGCGGCCTGATCTGGCCGCCGATGCCGCACGCCGACAAGGCGGCGTGGGAGCGAGTCAAGAAGGTCGCGCCGTTCTTCAATCCGGCGATGTCGAGCTGCGGCGCCGCGCATCAGCCGGGCAAACCGATCGAACTGTCGAACTACCCCTACCCGATCGCCACTGTCTACGCGACGCAATCACCCGATCAGGTGTATTCGATCACCAAGGCGATGATCGTCGATTACGACGCCTACAAGGACAATGCCCCCGGCGCCACCGGCCTTGCGGTGAAGACCCAGACGATGAAATGGGTGGTGCCGTTCCATCCCGGCGCCGTGAAGGCCCTCAAGGAAGCCGGACAATGGAGCGCCGAAGATCAGACGCATAACGACGGACTGATCAAGCGCCAGGAGGTGCTCGCCGCAGCGTGGAAGCAATATGCGGCCGCGGCTCCGTCCGGCGATCAGGAATTCCGCGACGGCTGGATGACGGCGCGTGCGGCGGCGTTGAAACGCGCCGGCCTGCCGAACGGCTTCGAACAGTAACGCGTCGCCGCACCGGGGACATCGCCATGCGTGCTGCTGAATCCGCCGCCCGCCCGACCAGGCGGATCGTGCTCGACGATCCGCATTCGGTCGACAACATGCAGGAAGCCGAAGTCACGCGGGTGCGCAGCCTGCATGGCTTCTGGCGTTGGGCTCTGGTGGTCGCCGCGGCGGCCACCATCCTGCTGTGCATCAACCAGCAGTTCTCGCTGCGCTTCTTCGTCGGCTACACCCAGCTCAACACGGAGTATTTCTATCTCCTGATCGCGCTGATGCTGCCGTTCACCTTCCTGATCTTCCCGGCGTCGCCGACGGCGCGGCTCGATCGCGTTCCGCTGTACGACGTCGCGCTGTTTCTGCTCACGATCGGCGCGGCGCTGGTGCTGATGAGCACCATCCGCAAAGCGGCGGAGGCCGGATGGGAATTTGGCGGCGCGCCGACCCACGTCTTCGTCGCAGGCCTCGTGATGTGGGCGCTGCTGATGGAGGCGCTGCGGCGCACCGGCGGCTGGAGCCTGCTGCTCTGCATCTTCCCGTTCACGGTGTATCCGCTGTTCGCCGGCGCCCGCTGGCTCGGCCCGCTCGGCGGCTCGCAGTCGACGCTGGAGCAGGCCACCGCCTATCACGTGCTGTCCGGCGAGAGCCTGCTCGGGATTCCGATCCAGGCCTTCGCCGACACCGTTATCGGCTTTCTGGTGTTCGGCACCGCGCTGATGCTGACCGGCGCCGGGAAGTTCTTCATCAATCTGGCGTTCGCGATCTGCGGCACGTTCCGCGGCGGCGCCGCCAAGGTCTGCATCTTCGCCTCGGCGCTGCTCGGCATGATGTCGGGCTCGATCATCTCCAACGTGCTGACCGCCGGCACCATGACCATCCCGGTGATGAAGAAGAGCGGCTTCCGGGCGTCCTACGCGGGGGCGATCGAGGCCTGCGCCTCGACCGGCGCCGTGCTGGCGCCGCCGGTGATGGGCGCCACCGCCTTCGTGATCGCGCAGTTCCTCAACGTGTCCTACGCCGAGGTCGCGCTGGCGGCGATCGGGCCGGCGGCGCTGTACTACATCGGCCTATTCATGCAGGTCGATGCCTACGCGGCGCGGCACGGACTCGAGGGCATCCCGCGCTCGGAACTGCCCAGCCTGTGGCAGACGCTGAAGGAGGGCTGGTACTACGCCTTCGTGATCGCGCTGCTGGTGGTGATGCTGCTGTATTTCAAGCGCGAGAGCCACGCGCCGTTCTACGCCACCGCGCTGCTGCTGGTGCTCAACCAGATCTTCTCCAAGGACACCCGCTGGACCGCGGGCAGCATCGTCCGCTTCCTCGAAGTCAACGGCCGCACCTTCGTCGAGCTGATCGGCATCCTGGCCGGCTGCGGCCTGTTGATCGGCGCGTTCTCGATGACCGGGGTGATCTCGAGCCTCGCCGCCGACCTGCTGCGGCTCGCCGGCGACAACGCCTTCCTGCTGCTGGGGATGTGCGCGATCACCAGCCTGATCCTCGGCCTCGGCCTCACCACCACCGCCTGCTACATCTTCCTGGCGATCCTGGTGGCGCCGGCGCTGGAGAAGCTCGGGCTGAACCGGATGGCGGTACACATGTTCATCTTCTATTGGGGCATGCTGTCGTCGATCACGCCGCCGGTCGCGATCGCCTCGTTCGCCGCCGCCGGCATCGCCGGTTCGCCGGCGATGAAGACGGGCTGGGAATCGATGTGGGTCGGCAGCATCATCTACTTCATCCCGTTCTTCTTCGTGATGAACCCGGCGCTGGTGCTGCAGGGCCCGAGTCCGTATCTGGCGGCCATCGGCCTGCTCGGGATCGCGGCGCTCGGCACGGTGTGCATCTGCGGCGGCATCCAGGGCTATCAGGTCGGCATCGGCGATCTGCGCCGCGCCGGCGCGCTGGAATGGCCGCTGCGCGTGGCATTGGTGATCGGCGGCTTCGTGCTGGCGACGCCGGGCGGCGGCATCAATCCGCTGTCGCAGATGCAGATCACGTCGCTCGGTCTCTGCCTGCTGGTCCCGACCCTGGCGATCGCCCTGCTGCTGGTCCGCCGCGGCGACGCCCCCAGGCAGGCGGCACGGCCGGTGTTGTGAGGACGATTGCGACGGCGGGCCCCTGCCCGCCGTCGTTCAAATTTCACTGGACTTGCTACACGCACTGATTGAGCATCCTGGCGTTTCAACACCAAGGAGCTTTGCAATGCAGCGTGTATTGGAAGTCACTTCGGTTGATCTCAGCCTGGTCAAGACCAAGCCACCGCAGATCCACATCGTCAGCCACGGCACCGTGCCGACCTCCGGATGGAAGCATCCGCGGCTGTCGCCGTGGTTCTACATCCGGCCGCCGGACGACGGCATTCAGGACTTCGACTTTGTCGCCGATGCCCCGACCGGAATCGTGCTGCCGATCATCACCACGGTCGTCGCCGAAGCCACCATTCCGCGCGATCCCGAGGATTATTGGGGGCCGGGCAAGGCGCTTCGCGGCGTCCGCATCCATGCCCGCAGCAACACCAAGGAAGCGAGCTTCAATTTAGCCGAGGATCTCGCCCAGGCGATCTCGCTATTTCGCGGCGACGACGATCCGATTCCGTGGCTGATCGTCACGGCGACGGCGTCCGACTGCGATCTGACCGGCAAGGTGCTCCGCGTCTATCACACCGGCGACGTGCTCGACACAGGCTATCAAACCGACCGCGGCAATATCGAGCTCGATCCCAGGACCGAGCGTGTCGTCCGGGTGTGGTGCGGCTGAGCTTCGCGATACGGCGGCGGGCACCCTGGTGCCCGCTTGCCGTGCCGGCTCAGCGATCAGCCTTCTCGAAGAACGGCACCAATTGACCGGTGAATTGCGTAAAGCCGGCGTGCACGCGATCTCCGATCGCCAGATCGGCCGCGCCATGGGCCATCATCCGAAACCCTTCCGCGCAATCGACCAGCACGATCTTGAACGGCACGTGTGCCCGCGCCTCGGCCGTCGCCGCGCGGTGCACCAGAGTCGCGGCGCAGACCACGCCGTCGCCGCTCGCAACCAGCGTGGTCAGGTCCTCGCTGCCGCAGGCCGCGCAGAACTCGCGGCGGAAATACTGCACCGCGCCGCAACCGCCGCAGCGCTGATACGCAATCTTCGGTTCACCGCAGATCCAATCGGGCATCGCCATCTCGCTCATCGCACCCGCTCCAGGATCATGCTGACATGCGACGACAGCACGCCGCCGTCGCCGTGCAGCAGCGCCAGCGACGCATCGCGCACCTGACGGTCGCCGGCCCGGCCCGTCATCTGCAGATGGGTCTCGACCAGATGCGCCATCGCGCCGCCGACGCCGCAATGGCCGTAAGACAGCAGGCCGCCATGGGTGTTCAACGGCATCGCGCCGTCGCGCGAGAAATATCCGTCACGCGCCCGCACCGCCGCCTCGCCGCGCGCGGCGAGCCCGAGGTCTTCGAGCAGCATCAACAGCGTGATGGTGAAGCTGTCGTACACCGCGGCGTACTTGACGTCGGACACCGCGGCGCCGCTCGCCGCCCAGGCGCGCGCGATCGACTGCTCGGCGCCGGACGGCCCTTCGGCCGGCATCGCGGTGACGTGCTGATGGGTGTGGGCCTGGCCGCAACCGCGCACCTGGATGCGATGTTCGGTGGTCGGCTCAGCGCTGATTACCAGCGCGGCGCCGCCGTCGGACACCGGGCAGCAATCGAGCAGCTTCAGCGGCGAAGCGATCGGCTTCGACGCCATCACCTCGGCGACACTGATCGGCTCGTGAAACTGCGCGCCCGGATGGGTGAGCGCATGGCTGCGCATCAGCACCGCGAGTTCGGCGAGGTCTTCCTCGCCGACACCGTGGTCGTGCATGTAGCGCGACGCCACCAGGCCGTAATAGGCCGGGATGGTCGGCCCGAGCGGCACCTCGTAGAGCGGATGGCCGACCTGGGCCAGCGCCTGCACCGAGGCATCGCGGCTCTGTCCGGTCAGCCGGTTCTCGCCACCAATGACGAGGATGTTCCTGGCAGCCCCGCTCTCGACCAGCTGATGCGCCAGCATCGCCATCGCCATGCCGGTGGCACCGCCGACCTGCACCGCGTGGCAATAGCTCGGTCGGATGCCGAAATGCTCGGCGAACACCGTCGCCAGCATGATGTGCGGCATCGTAGTCGAATAGCCGCACAGCAGCCCGTCGATATCGCCGCGCTTCAGCCCAGCATCCGCCATCGCCGCCTCCGCCGCCTCGCGCATCAAAGACAGCGTGGTCGAACCCTCGATCTTGCCGAACCGCGTGAGGCCGACGCCGGTGATGTAGCTCATCGGATCACTTCCACTTCGACGCATGCGAGAGAGCAAAACCTATCAACGTCATTCCGGGACGCGCCTCTTGGCGCGGGCCCGGAATCCATACTTGCCGAAGGGGGTTATGGATTCCGGGCTCGCCGCTTCGCGGCGCCCCGGAATGACGAACGAGAGAGCGGTGATATCGACGGAGACGATCAGCATCGCGCCGACTACAGCGCGCTCCCCTCCCCCTTGCGGGGAGGGGTCGGGGGTGGGGGGCCGCGGGCACTGAGCCGGTGGCGAGAGCCCTCACCCCAGCCCTTTCCCGCAAGCGGGAGAGGGAGAACAGACGCTGTGCCGGCAACCCAGCAACGCGATTGAGCAATGCTCCTGCCTGCCTCAACGGCTCAGCTCTCCTGCATCAACTTCAGCGCCCCGCATTCCGCCAGCGCCGCGATCTCGGCGTCGCCATAGCCCGCCTCGCGCAGCACCTCGGTGCCGTGTTCGCCGAGTCGCGGCGCGAAGCGTTGGCGTTCGACCTTGGTGGCCGACCAGGTCGCCGACACCTTCATGTCGCGGATCGGGCCTTCGCTCGGGTGCGCGACGACGGGGAAGAAATCGGTCGCGACCAGATGCGGGTCGTGCAGGATGCTTTCGAGATCGTGCATCTGCATCGCCGGCACATCGGCGGCGTCGAGCAGCATCACCCACTCCTCCGTATTCCTGGTCAGGAAGATCCGCGCCAGCTCGGCATAGACCACGTCGATATTCACCGCCCGCCGCGCGAAGCTGGTGTAGCGGTCGTCAGCCAAGAGATCGTCGCGGCCGACCGCGGTGAGAAAGCTGATCCACTGCTTGTCGTTGTAGACCATCGCACAGATGTAGCCGTCGGCGGTCTGATAGGGCCGGCGGTCCGGCGACAGATGCCGGGCGTAGCCGCCGCGGTCGAGCGGCGGCTCATAGGTGAGGCCGCCCATGTGATCGCCCATCACGAAGCTGGCCATCGTCTCGAACATCGGAATGTCGAGCCGCTGGCCCTTGCCGGTGCGATCCCGGTGCACCAGCGAGGCGCAGATCGCGCCGACCGCGGTGAGCCCGACGATGCGGTCGACCAGCGCATTCGGCACGTAGCGCGGCGTGCCGTCACCGACGCGCGCATTCAGCGCCGGCAGCGCGGTCGCGCCCTGGATCAGATCGTCGTAAGCGGGCTTGGCCGCATAGGGCCCGTCCTGGCCGAAGCCGAACAGGCCGGCATAGATCAGCCGCGGATTGAGCGGCGCGACGTCGTCATAGCCGAGCCGCAACCGCGCCATCGCCTGTGGGCGGACGTTGTAGACCAGCACGTCGGCGCGCGCGATCAGCCGCAGCGCGGCGGCGCGGCCGGCGTCGTGCTTGAGGTCGAGGCAGATGCCGCGCTTGTTGCGGTTGGCATTGAGAAACACCGGCCCCATGCCGGGATGCCGCGCCGGGCCGATCTGCCTTGTGACGTCGCCGTCCGGGGATTCGATCTTGATGACGTCGGCGCCGTAATCGCCGAGCAGCTGGGTGGCGTAAGGCCCCATCAGCACCGACGTCATGTCGACGATTGTCGTGCCCGCCAGTGGCCCCATCGCGGCGCTTCGCCTCCCTGGTTCGCGGCGCTTTGATCGGCGCCGTCATCGCGATGTAACGGGACCGGCTCGCCGAGATCAAGCCGGCAGCCGGCATGGCGCCATGCGGGGCAAACTCCACGATGCGGAAGGTTTTGACCACCCTCATTGACCGAAGCGCCAGCGCGCCATTGACTTCGCCCTTCACTGGGCGGAGACGGGCGGCGATGACCACCCATCATGAGACCTACACCGCGGCGCCGTTCGCTCCGGCGTTGATGCTGAACGCATTGGCGCCGTCGCGCGGCTGGAATCCGAAAGACGGCTTTCCGGATTTCAGCTTCATCTGGCGCGGCTATCAGATCAGCGCCGCGGCGCTGGCGACGCTGCAGCGCGCCGCAGGCCGCGACGATGCGGCGACCCTGGACCGGCTGATGCTGCTGGCACCACACGTCACCGGCTTCCGACTGACCATGGCGCTGCTGATGTGCCGCGACTGGCCGCTGCCGATCTGGCGCGCGCTGCAACTGCGCAACCGGCTGATCCGCAGCGGCGCGATCAAACTCGACACGCCGTCCGACCTGATCGTGCGGGCGACCGGCTGGCGGGTGCACGACAGGGGCATCGAACTGGATGTCCTGGCGCAACTGATGCAGGGTGAGGATTGCCCGTGGCAGAGCATCACCACGTTCTATTATCGCGGTCGCTTCGACGGGCCGGCGCGCCACGGCGCCGACGACGGCGCGCCGATCGCCTCGCCTTCGGTCGATCCGTCGCTGCCGCCGTTGACGCAATGGACCGTCGCCGGCGGCGAGCGACTGCGCTGGGCGGCGCTGACCGGTGACTACAACCCGCTGCACCTTGTCGACATCTACGCCCGCGCCACCGGCTTCGCCGCCGCCTCGGCCCACCCGCAACGCATCGCCGTGCAATGCCTCGGCCACCTCACGGCGCCCGCCGCCGCGCCGACACAGCTCGATTTGTGGCTGAAAGGCCCGGTGTATTTCGGCCGCACCGCATCGCTGCGCGAGGTGGCGAACGAAGACGGCACCACCTTCGGACTCTGGATCGACGGCGACGATCGGCCGGCGATGGTGGGGCGGATGAGCTGACTCCGTTACTCCAGAGTGAATCCCCTACGCAGCCGTCATCCTGAGGCGCGAGCGCAGCGAGCCTCGAAGGATGCGGCGACAGGGACTGCGGCTTATCCTTCGAGGCCTGCCGCGCCGCGACGCGGCGTGGCAGCCACCTCAGGATGACGCTGGTGAATTGGCTGGGCCGCCGGTCCAATGACGGCGGAGTGGATTACTTCACCATCTTCCGCAGTTCGGTCTTCAGCACCTTGCCGTAATTGTTCTTCGGCAGCGCGTCGAGATAGACATAGCGCTTGGGGCGCTTGAAGCGGGCGATGGTGGCGAGGCAGTGGGCGTCGAGCGTGGCGTCGTCGGCTGTGGCGCCATTGGCCAGCACGACGCAGGCGACGACGTTCTCGCCCCATTCCGGATCGGCGACGCCGATCGCCGAGACTTCGCGCACTAAAGGATGCGTCAGCAGCGCCTCCTCGACCTCGCGCGGATAGATGTTGGTGCCGCCGGAGATGATCACGTCCTTGGAGCGGTCGGACAGCGTCAGGAAGCCGTCTTCATCCAACCGCCCGACATCGCCGGTGCGCAGCCAGCCGTCCTTCAGCGTCTCGGCATTGGCCTGCGGATTATTCCAATAGCCGAGCATCACGGTTGAGCCCTTGACCTCGATCTCGCCGGTCTCGCCCGGCGGCAGCACCTCGCCGTTCGCACCGGTGATCCGCACCGACACCACGCTCTGCGCGGTGCCGACCGAGGCGAGCCGCTCGAGATAGCGCGGATGATCGACGTCGGCGTGCAGCGCGCGCTTCAGCGAGGTGATCGTCATCGGCGATTCACCCTGGCCGTAGATCTGCACGAAGCGCTGGCCCATCACGGCGATCGCCTCGCGGATGTCGGCGAGATACATCGGCCCGCCGCCATAGACGATGGTGCGCAGCCCCTCGCCGGTTTCGCCGCTTCGCTTGGCGGCCTCGACCAGCCGCTTGATCATGGTCGGCGCCGCGAACATCGCAACGTTGCCGAGCCGCTTGCCGAGGCCGAGCACCTCGTCCGGATCGAACCCGCCGGACTCCGGAACGACGTGGCGCGCGCCGAACCGGACGTGGATCATGTTGTAGAGCCCGGCGCCGTGCGAGATCGGCGCGGCATACAGCGCGGCGTCCTCGGGCGTCACCGCGTCGACATCGGCGAGATAGCTCAGCGACATCGCAACGAGATTGCCGTGGCTGAGCATCACACCCTTGGGCCGGCCGGTGGTGCCGGAGGTGTAGAACAGCCAGGCCAGATCGTGATCATCGCGGGCAACCGGCCGCTCGGAGCCCTCGCCGCTGCGCGCACGGTCGAAGCCGTCGCCGTCGATCGCCATCACCGCCAGACCCGGCGGCAGATCGGCTGACGCTTCCTCGAAGCTGTCGGCGGTGTCGGCGCAGATCAGCGCCAGTCTCGCCTCCGCATTGCTGCAGATCCAGGCGACCTCCTTGCCGTGCAGCTTGGCGTTGATCGGGATCGCCACCGCGCCCGCCCACCAGATGCCGTACAGCGCTTCGAGATAGCGCGTGCAGTTGTGCGCGAACAAGGCGACGCGGTCGCCGGGCGCGATGCCGTAATCGCGCGCCAGCGCCGCACCGAACGATGCCGCACGCGACGCGAACGTCGCGTAGTCGGCATCCACCGAAGTGCCGGTCAGCAGCGCCGGAGCGCCCGGCCGCAGCCGGGCACTCGCGGCGAGCCATTCCGCCAGATTCATCCCCCGCCCCCGCCGCTGGTTACTTCGCCGGTTCGAGCACCGACACGTAATTGGCGACCGCCGCGCCGCCCATATTGAAGATGCCGGCGAGCTTGGCGTCCTTGATCTGCATGCCTTCCGGCGCCTGACCGAGCAGCTGCATCGCGCTCAGCACATGCATCGACACACCGGTGGCGCCGATCGGATGGCCCTTGGCCTTGAGGCCGCCCGACGGATTGATCGGCAGCTTGCCGTCCTTCTGGGTCCAGCCTTCCTTGATGGCCCGCGCCCCCTGCCCCTTCGGCGTCAGGCCCATCGCTTCGTATTCGATCAGCTCGGCGATGGTGAAGCAGTCGTGGGTCTCGACGAACGACAGATCGTTCAGCGTGACGCCCGCCTGCTCCAGCGCGCGCTGCCAGGCCACGGTGCAGCCTTCGAACTGCAGGATGTCGCGCTTGGACATCGGCAGGAAATCCTGAGCATGGGCGCGGGCACGGATGTTGACCGCCTTGCCCATCGCTTTGGCGTTCTCGGCCGAGGTCAGCACCAGCGCCGCGGCGCCGTCCGACACCAGCGAGCAGTCGGTGCGCTTCAGGGGACCGGCGACGAACGGGTTCTTCTCGCCCTCGGCGCGGCAGAACTCGAAGCCGAAATCCTTGCGCATCTGCGCATAGGGATTGGCGACACCGTTGTGATGGTTCTTGGCGGCGATCATCGCCAGCGCGTCGGACTGGTCGCCGTATTTCTGGAAGTACTTCTGCGCGATGATGCCGAACACGCCGGCGAACCCGGCCGGGGTGTCGCCGTCTTCCGGCAAGTACGACGCGCGGAGCAGGTTCTTGCCGATCTCGGGTCCGGGCGTGCGGGTCATCTGCTCGACGCCGACCACCAGCACCACCTTGGCTGCGCCGGCCTCGATCGCGCGGATGCCCTGATGCACCGCGGCCGACCCGGTGGCGCAGGCGTTCTCGACCCGGGTCGCCGGCTTGAAGCGCAGCGCCGGATCGGCCTGCAGCACCAACGAGGCGGTGAAGTCCTGCGGCGAGAAGCCGGCATTGAAATGTCCGAGCACGATCTCGTCGACGTCCGAGGCCGCAATCCCGGCATCGGCGATCGCCTCACCCGCGACGCGGACGATCATGCTTTCCACGGTTTCGGCGTCGAACTTGCCGAACGGCATATGGGCCCATCCAACGATGCTGGCAGTCATGGCGTTTTCTCCTCGAAGGTCGATGGAACTCGAACCTGATTTATTATAGGATGACCATCAGATAAAGACATCCCCACTCACGGCATCGTGGCTGGACGCATCCGGAACGGCTGGCGAACCAACCGCCCGGTCTCATCCGACGAATTTGTCGCCCAATTCGTCCTCGATATGGATCCGGATGATGTCGTCAAAGGTCTTTTCCGCGGTGGTGAAGCCGAGTTGCAGCGCCCGGTCGGTCGAAAAGTTGCGCGGCCAGCCGCCGACGATGCCGATGATGGTCGGATCGGGCTCGCGCTTGATCCTTTTCACCACCGCCTTGCCGGCGACGCGCTCCAGCGCGGCGATCTGCTCGCCGACGGTGGCGGCGAGCCCCGGCATCGACAGGCTGCGGCGCGGCCCCATCGCGGCGGTGTCCATGGTCGCGGCGTGGATCAGGAAGCCGACTGCGGAGCGCGGCGAAGCGTGCCAATGCATGACGTCCTCGCCGACCGGCAGCACCGCCTCCTGCCCGGCGAGAGGCTCGCGGATGATATTCGAGAAGAAGCCGGACGCCGCCTTGTTGGGCTTGCCAGGACGGACGCAGATCGTCGGCAGCCGGATGCCAATGCCGTCAAAGAAGCCCTTGCGGGTGTAGTCGGCGATCAGGAGTTCGCAGATCGCCTTCTGCGTCCCGTAGCTGGTCAGCGGTGCCGACAGGAATTCGTCGCCGATTCGATCCGGGAACGGCGCGCCGAACACCGCGATCGACGAGGTGAACACCAGCCGCGGATGATAGTCGTCGCCCTCGGCCCGGATCGCGTCGATCAGATGCCGGGTGCCATCGAGATTGATCCGGTAGCCCTTGTCGAAGTCGGCCTCGGCCTCGCCGGACACGATGGCCGCGAGATGAAAAATCACCTCCGGCCGGTGCGCCACCAGCGCCGCCGCCTGCCCCGGCTCGGCGAGATCGGAGGTCACCGTGGACATCGCGATCGACGCATGCGGCGGCCGCGCCGGCGCCACCACGTCCTGCAGCGTCATCCGGGTGATGTCGCGGCTGCCGAGCCGCCCGTCCGCCAGCAGCCGGCCCGTGAGCTTGCGGCCGACCATGCCGGCGGCGCCGAGTATCAGAATGTGCAAGGTGATCCCCTATCTTTTGTCATTCCGGGATGGCCGTGAGGCGGCGCAGCCGGCTGGCGGCCAGGCCCGGAATCCATACTCCCTGCAGGGGTTATGGATTCCGGGCTCGCGCTGCGCGCGCCCGGAATGACGAACTCTGATGTGGTTGAAAGTCAAGCCGCGAAGCCCGCCGTCTACTCCTTCACCGCCCCGGTCATCGCCGACACGTAATGTTCGACGAAGAACGCGTACAGGATGACGAGCGGCAGCGAGCCGACCAGGGCGCCGGCCATCAACGAGCCCCATTTGTAGATGTCGCCGTCGACGAACTCGTTGACGATCGCCACCGGCACGGTCTTGTTCGGCGTCGATTGCAGGAAGGTGAGCGCGTAGATGAATTCGTTCCAGCACAGCGTGAAACAGAAGATGAAGGCCGAGATCAGCCCCGGGACCGCCAGCGGAATGATGATCTTGATCAGGATCTGCCAGCGCGAGGCGCCGTCGATCAGCGCGCATTCCTCGAGCTCGAACGGGATGGTCTTGAAATAGCCCATCAAGAGCCAGGTCGAGAACGGGATCAGCAGGGTCGGATACACCAGGATCAGCGACAGCGGCGAGTCGAACAGGCCGTAGGCCTGGATCACCGAGGCGAGCGGGATGAACAGGATCGACGGCGGCACCAGATAGGCGAGGAAGATCGCGCCGCCGACGGTGTCGGCGCCGCGGAAGCGCAGCCGCACGATCGCATAGGCGGCGAGCACGGATGCGGCGATCGACAGCACCGTCGAGGCCGCGGCGACATACATCGTGTTCCACAGCCAGCGCGGATACTGGGTTTCGAACAGCAGCTTCTCGATGTGCTTGAAGGTCGGATGCACCACCCAGAACGGGTTGTAGGTGTCCATGTCGATCAGCTGTTCGTCGGGTTTGATCGACGTCAGCGCCATCCAGTAGAACGGGAACAGCAGCACCACCAGGATGATGAGCAGCGGCAGATACAGCGTCACCAGCCGGCGCGGCAGTGACTCGAGATAGCTCATGCCCTCGCTGTCGTCGCTCTGCGCCACGGTGGCGGCGGCTTTGACGGCGAGCCGGGGATCGGAAGCGGTGGTCTCAGTCATTGTCGGTCCCCTGCTGCCATTTGCGCCGCTGCATGCCGAACCACGAGATCGCGATCGCAGCCAGCAAAAACGGGATCATCGCGGTGGCGATCGCCGCGCCCTCGCCGAGCCGGCCGGACAGGATGCCGCGCTGATAGCTCAGCGTCGCCATCAGATGCGTGGCATTGACCGGGCCGCCGCGGGTCAGCGCCCAGATCAGTTGGAAGTCGGTGAAGGTGAACAGCACCGAGAACGTCATCACCACGGCGATAATCGGGGTGAGCAGCGGATAGGTGATGTAGCGGAAGCGCTGCCACGAGGTGGCACCGTCCAGCGTCGCGGCTTCGTACAGCGACGGCGACACCGTCTGCAGCCCGGCCAGCAGCGTGATCGCCACGAACGGCACGCCGCGCCAGATGTTGGCGAAGATCACCGAGGCGCGCGCCCAATTGGTGTCGCCGAGGAAGTTGATGTTCTGATCGATCAGGCCGAGCTTGATCAGCGACCAGGAGATGATCGAGAACTGCGCGTCGTAGATCCACCAGAACGCGATCGCCGACAGCACCGTCGGCACGATGAACGGCACCAGCACCGCGGCGCGAATGATCGCCTTGAACGGCATGTGGCGGTTCAGCAGCAACGCCAGATACAGGCCGACCGCGAATTTGATCGCGCTGGCGACCACCGTGTAGAGAATGGTGTTGAACACCGACAGCCAGAAGATGCTGTCGTCCCACAGCCACTCGTAGTTCTCGACGCCGACGAACACCCCGCTGCGCCCGATCCGTGCGTCGGTGAAACTCATCCAGACGCCGAGAAACAGCGGGTAGGCCAGAAACAGGATCAGAAACGCCGCCGCCGGCAGCATGAACCACAGCGCGATGAAGTTACGGCTGGTGCGAAGGCGCTGCCAGGCGGAGGGGCCGGAGTGAACCTGCTCGCGCATCTGAAGTGTGGTCATGCTAACTCCGTCCGGCCGTTGCAGGCCGAGTGAAGGTCTCACTCTCCTCGCGTTCGTCATTCCGGGGCGCGCGAAGCGCGAGCCCGGAATCCATAACCACCGCCGGGAGTATGGATTCCGGGTTCGCGCCAAGTGGCGCGCCCCGGAATGACGAACGAAAGGTTTTCATTGGTGTGGCGCCTTTATCGGCTGAGAAGGGGCGGCGCGTGTCACCGCCCCTTCTCATTCCCGTTACGCCCTGAAGATCCGCTTCGCAGCGCGTTCGGCGCTGCTCATCGCGGTCTTCACGTCTTCGCGGCCGGTGCAGTAGTTGGCGAACATGTCGACCACGACGAAGTCGGCGATCGCAGCGGCGGCGTTCTCGCCCATCTGGCCGTTGCCGGCCGGGGTGTTGGCGGTGCGGGCGACGTCGCGATACGGCGTGTTCTTCGGGTCGGCGGTCCAGATCGGGTTGTTCTCGTAGTCGAGCAGGAACGGCGACAGATAGCCCTGCGCCGCCTCGACCCACGGGTTGAACTGCGCCGGCTCCATCATGAACGCGGAGAACGCCTTGCAGGTGTTCGGGAACTTGGTGAAGTTGTAGATCAGGATCGGGAAGCCGAGATGCAGCTCACGGGTCTTGCCGTTGAGCCCGGCGGGCAGATGGGCGTGGTTGATGTCCTCGGCCATCTCCTTGTTGTCCTTCTTCGCCGCGACGTAGATCGAGATGCCGTTGACGGTGAGGTAGAGCTGGCCGGCCAGGAACGCCTTGTTGTTGGAGGCATCGTTCCACGACGCGGTGCCGGGGATGAAGTTCTCGTACAGCCCCTTGACGTAGTCCAGCGCCTTGGCGGTCTCCGGCGAGTTGATGACGACCTTGTTGTCCTTGTCGATCAGATTGCCGCCGTGCGCCCACAGCGCCCAGTGCACCCAGCCATTGGCATCGCCCGAGGCGTGACCGAGCGCCATGCCGGCCGGCGTGCCGTTCTTGTTAAGGCCCTTCACCAGATCGGAGAAGCCGGCGAGATCGTTCGGGAAGGTCTTGTGGCCGGCCTTCTCCGCCGCACTTATTCGGTAGTTGACGAGCCCGCCGGTGGCGGCCACCGGCAAGCCGATCCACTTGCCGTTGTACATGCCGTAGGCCTTGCCGGAATCGCTCCAGCCGCCGCATTTCTTGGCGAGATAATCGGCGACGTCGGTGACGTCGGTGCATTTGTTGGGGAACAGGAACGGCAGCGAATACAGGCCCCACACCATGTCGAGCCCCTGCCCGGTATTGGCCGCGACCGACGCCTTCGGCTGGATGTCGTCGTAGGACTCGTTGGAGACGTTGATGGTGACGTTGTTGGCCTTCTGGAACGCGTCGACGATCTTCATGAAGGCGACGTCTTCGGCCTCGACGAACCGCTTCCAGCGCAGCAGGTTGATCTTGGCGCCGGCTTCCGGCTTCCACGGCGAGGTCTCGGCCCACGCCTTGGCGTAGCCCAGCAATTGGTCGGCGGACATCGTCGCCGCGGTGGCCAGAGTCATCGCGCCGCCCTTCAGCAGCGTGCGGCGATCGAGGGTAAAGTCAGTCATCTGTCGTTCACTCCCTAAGTTCCGCTTTGCGCATTGGTTCGTTGATCGACCAATTCTGGTCCCGTGCTGGGAAAGTCTAAATTCGCCGGCCGCTCTCCTTGTCGAACAGATGCGCGACGTCGGCGCGCGGCTGCAGATGGATCAAATCGCCGGGCGCGACCGGATGCCGTTCGCGGAACACCGCGATCACTTCCTGATCACCGACCCGCGCCACGATCTGGGTTTCCGAACCGGTCGGCTCGACCACCGCGACTTCGGCCGCAATGCCGCTATCGGCAAAGACGAGATGTTCGGGGCGGATGCCGTAAGACACCGGGCGGCCGTTCCCATTGCCCGGCGCCGCTGCGATCGGCAGCTTGGCGCCGCTGGCGGTCTCGACATAAGGCTGGCCGCCGTTCACCTTCAGCGTGCCGTCGAGGAAGTTCATCGCCGGCGAGCCGATGAAGCCGGCGACGAATTTGTTGTCGGGCCGGTCGTACAGGTCGAGCGGCGCGCCGATCTGCTCGACGATGCCGTCCTGCATCACCACGATCTTGTCGGCCATCGTCATCGCTTCGATCTGGTCGTGGGTGACGTAGACGGTGGTGGTCTTCAGCCGTTGATGCAGTTCCTTGATCTCGGTGCGCATCGCCACCCGCAGCTTGGCGTCGAGGTTGGACAGCGGCTCGTCGAACAAAAACACCTGCGGGTCGCGAACGATCGCCCGCCCCATCGCCACGCGCTGGCGCTGACCGCCGGAGAGTTGGCGCGGAAACCGGTCGAGCAGCTTGCCGAGATCGAGGATGTCGGCGGCGCGCTGCACTTTACTGTCGATGGTCTTCTGATCAGCGCCGCGCAGCTTCAGCGAGAAGCCCATGTTCTGGGCCACGGTCATGTGCGGATACAGCGCGTAGTTCTGGAACACCATGGCGATGTCCCGCTCCTTCGGCTGCACGTCGTTGACGACACGCTCGCCGATCGAGATCGTTCCTGCGGTGATTTTCTCCAGCCCTGCGAGCATCCGCAGCAAAGTGGATTTGCCGCAGCCGGACGGGCCGACCAGAACGACGAACTCACCGTCCTCGATGGGAACAGTCACGCCGTGCAACACTTCGAAGCCGCCGAAAGATTTACGCACGTCGTGAATCTGCACCGACGCCATCCAGCACCTCCCGATGTCCCGCCGTTTGATGCGGTCGTTGCCGCCAGCGCGAGACTTATGTTGACGCAACTCTTAGCAGAATATTTCGCGCCTGTCGCGCTCGCAAATTAGTCCCATGTGATCGCACTACGCCGATTGCGTAGCGCAGTGCGACATGCCAGCATGCACGCCGTTCCATACTCAGCAAAGGCGCTCAAAACATCCGCTTCAAGGATGTGTGCAGTGCGGGAGAGACGATGACGAAGCACGATGCCGGCGCCCCCCGGCGCAAACTCCGCTCCAGCGAATGGTTCAACGATCCGCATAATCCCGGAATGACCGCGCTGTATCTCGAGCGCTACTTGAACTACGGGCTGACCCGCGCGGAACTGCAATCCGGCAAGCCGATCATCGGCATCGCCCAGACCGGCAACGACCTGTCGCCGTGCAACCGCCATCACCTCGAGCTGGCGCAACGGGTGCGCGAAGGCATCCGCGCCGCCGGCGGCCTCGCGATGGAATTCCCGGTGCATCCGATCCAGGAGACCGGCAAGCGGCCGACCGCGGCGCTCGATCGCAATCTCGCTTATCTCGGCCTGGTCGAAGTGCTGTTCGGCTATCCGCTAGACGGCGTGGTGCTGACCACCGGCTGCGATAAGACGACCCCCGCGTGCCTGATGGCGGCGGCGACGGTCAACATTCCGGCGATCGTGCTGTCGGGCGGGCCGATGCTCAACGGCTGGCACAATGGCGAACGCACCGGCTCCGGCACGGTGGTGTGGAAGTCGCGCGAGCGGCTCGCCGCCGGCGAGATCGACTACGAGCAGTTCATGGAGATCGTCGCCTCCTCGGCGCCGTCGGTTGGGCACTGCAACACCATGGGCACCGCCTCGACGATGAACTCGCTGGCCGAAGCGCTCGGCATGTCGCTGCCCGGCTGCGCCGCGATCCCCGCGCCGTATCGCGAGCGCGGCCAGATCGCCTACGAGACCGGGGTCCGCGCGGTCGAGATGGTGTGGGAGGATCTGAAGCCGTCCGATATCCTGACACGCAAGGCGTTCGAGAACGCGATCGTGGTCAATTCGGCGATCGGCGGCTCGACCAACGCACCGATCCATCTCAACGCGCTGGCGCGTCATGTCGGTGTCGAATTGTCGATCGACGACTGGCAGAGCGTCGGCCACGCCGTTCCGCTGCTGGTCAATCTGCAGCCGGCCGGCCTCTATCTCGGCGAGGAGTATCACCGCGCCGGCGGCGTGCCGACGGTGGTCGGCGAATTGATGCGTCATGGCAAGATCCATCAGGATGCGCTGACGGTGAACGGCAAGACCATGGGCGAGAACTGCGCGTCTGCGCCCGCCCCCGACGGCGACGTGATCCATCGCTACGAGACGCCGCTGGTGCACGACGCCGGCTTCCTGGTGCTGCGCGGCAATCTGTTCGACTCCGCGATCATGAAGACCAGCGTGATCAGCCTCGAATTCCGCGAGCGCTATCTGTCCAATCCGAAGGACCCGAACGCATTCGAAGGTCGCGCGATCGTGTTCGAAGGGCCGGAGGACTATCATCACCGCATCGAGGATCCGGCGCTCGATATCGACGAGCACTGCATCCTGTTCGTGCGCGGCACCGGGCCGATCGGCTATCCGGGCGGCGCCGAGGTGATCAACATGCAGCCGCCGGCGGCGCTGCTCAAACGCGGCATCCACTCGCTGCCGTGCATCGGCGACGGCCGCCAATCCGGCACCTCGGGCTCACCGTCGATTTTGAACGCGACGCCCGAAGCCGCCGCCAATGGCGGCCTCGCCCTGCTCAAGACCGGCGACCGCGTCCGCATCGACCTCAACACGGGCAGCGCCGACATCCTGATCTCGGACGAGGAACTGACGCAGCGCCGCGCCGACCTCGCTGCGCAAGGCGGCTTCGCCTATCCGAAGCACCAGACGCCGTGGCAGGAGCTGTATCGCACCACGGTCGGCCAGCACGCCACCGGCGCCTGCATGGAGTTCGCCACCCGCTATCAGAACATCGCCGGCACCGTCGGCGTGTCGCGGCATAATCATTGATGGGCGCGGCGCGCGACAAATCATTTGGCAACGTCATTCCGGGGCGCGCGCAAAGCGCGCGAACCCGGAATCTCGATGTGCTCTGAACTTCTGGATTCCGGGTCTGCGCCCTGCGGGCGCATCCCGGAATGACAGCCAAGAGAGCTACGCGAACTAACGAGGAGAAAACATGACCGATCGCCTGAAAGGCAAGCACGCCTTCATCACCGCGGCGGCGGCCGGGATCGGGCGGGCGTCGGCGATCGCATTTGCGCGCGAGGGGGCCGAGGTGTTCGCCACCGATATCGACGAGGCCGGGCTGGCCTCGCTCACCGAGCACGGCATCGCGCGCACGGCGAAGCTCGACGTCCGCGACACCGCCGCGGTCGAAGCGATCGCCCGAGAGGCCGGCACTGTCGACATCCTGCTCAACGCCGCCGGCTTCGTGCATCACGGCACGGTGCTCGACTGCTCGGATACGAATTGGGACTTCTCGTTCGACCTCAACGTCAAGTCGATGCACCGCACCATCCGGGCGTTTCTTCCAGCGATGCTGGAAGCCGGCCGCGGCTCGATCGTCAACATCTCGTCGGCCGCCGGCGTGTTCAAGGCGGCGCCGAACCGCTACGTCTACGGCGCCACCAAGGCGGCCGTCGCTGCGCTGACCCGCGCGGTCGCGGTCGATTTCATCACCCGCGGCATCCGCTGCAACGCGATCTGCCCCGGCACCATCGAAACCCCGTCAATGCTCGGCCGCGCCGCCGCGCTCGGGCCGCAGGGCCGCGAGATGTTCGTGTCGCGCCAGCCGATGGGCCGGCTCGGCAACGCCGAAGAGATCGCCGCGCTGGCGGTGTACTTGGCGAGCGACGAAAGCGCCTTCACCACCGGCGTCGCCCACATCATCGACGGCGGCTGGACGTTGTGAATACGCCACGCCGACTACGCGGCCTCATCCTGAGGAGGCTGTGCAGCAGCCGTCTCGAAGGATGAGCCAAGGGGCAAGGCCGTGCCACCTCATGGTTCGAGACGGCGCTTCGCGCCTCCTCACCATGAGGATCCGGATCGAGTAGCAAGGATGATACTGCCATGAACACCATCGACCTCAACCACCGCTGCGCTGTGGTCACCGGCGGCGCGCAGGGCATCGGACGGGCGATTGCCGAGCGGTTCGTTGCATCGGGCGCCAAGGTTGCGCTGTGGGACCACGACGTCGCGCTGGCCGAGCGCACCGCCAAGGAGATCGGCGACGACGTGACCATCGCCGTGGCGGTCGACGTCACCGATCCGGCAGCGGTCGATGCCGCGCGCGACGCCACCTTGAAGGCATTCGGCAAGATCGACATCCTGGTCAACAATGCCGGCATCGCCGGCGTCAACAAGACGGTGTGGGACACCGACTACGCCGAGTGGCAGCGGGTGCTGAAGCTCAATCTCGACGGGCCGTTTCTGTGCTGCAGATCGGTGGTGCCGTCGATGATCGCGCACAAATACGGCCGCATCGTCAACATCGCATCGATCGCCGGCAAGGAAGGCAACCCCAACGCCGCGCACTACTCGGCTTCGAAAGCCGGTGTGATCGCGCTGACCAAATCGCTCGGCAAGGAGCTCGCCGCCTACGACATCGCCGTCAACGCAGTGACGCCGGCCGCCGCGCGCACCGCGATCTTCGACCAGATGACGCAGACTCACATCGACTTCATGCTGTCGAAGATCCCGAAAGGCCGCTTCGTCCTGGTCGAAGAAGTCGCCGCGCTGGTGGCGTGGCTGGCGTCGGAAGACTGCGCGTTCTCGACCGGCGCGGTGTTCGACATCTCCGGCGGACGCGCGACGTATTGAGCGACGGACTCGCCCCACCACCTCATTCCGGGGCGCTTGCGCAGCAAGCGAACCCGGAATCCAGCGATGTTCTGCGCGCGCGAAAGCCTTGCTTCGTGCGCGAACGAGTCCCCCCAAGTCATCCCCGCGCAGGCGGGGATCCAGTATTCAGTGGCGTCCATGATAACCACGAAGGCCCTGCAATACTGGTTCGCCCGCCTGCGCGGGCGATGACGGCTTTTGTCAGTGGTATTCGTCGTTCCGGGCATCGCCGCAGGCGACGGCGCGCGCAAGCCTTGCTTCGTGCGCGAAAACTTCTCCCCATGTCATCCCCGCGCAGGCGGGGATCCAGTATTCCAGGGCTTCGATGATCACCACGAAGGCTCTGCAATACTGGTTCGCCCGCCTGCGCGGGCGATGACGGTTGTTGTTGATGACGGTCGTTGGTCATTGCCCGCGTCAGATTGCGGGTTCGCGAGCTTTCGCTCGCGCCCCGGAATGAGGCGCGGGGAACGGGTCCCCTATCCCTTGCCCTTGGTCCGGAAGATCACCGGCAGGCTGAAGGTCAAGCCTTCGTCGGCGACCAACGGCGGCGGGGCTGGGACCGGGTCGGAGCGCTTGATCATGTCGAGCGCGGCCTGATCGAAAGCGGGGTCGCCGGAGCCTTCGACGATCTTCATCGACAGCACATGGCCGAGCCGGTCGAGCTCGAAGCCGACCACGATCCGCACGTTCTTCTGCGAGGCATCCTTCGGATAGCGCTTGTGCTTGTCGAGAAACGCCACCAGTTCCTTCTGCCAGGTGGCGCGGATGCGAGCGGCGGCCTTGCCGACGCCCTGCGCCGGCGCCACCGAGCGCGGGCCCTCCTTGGCGGCCTCGTTGCTCGGCATTGCGGTGGCTTCGGCGGCCACCGACTCGGTCGAGGCCTGCTGCTGTTGCTTGGCCTTTTCCTTCTGTTCCTCGTCAACCTTCTTGGGCGTCTCGGTGGTGACGACGCGGTCCGGCTCTTCGGTCTCCTGCGGCGTATCCTTCGGCAGGTCGCTCTCGTGCACCTCGGCCTTCTGCTCGTTGAGCGCCGGCGAGGCCATTGACGCCTCCGTGTCCGGGCCCGGCGGCAGATCGGACGCCTCGATCTTCGGTGACATCATCTCGACGCCGACCTCGATCGCCGGCGCACCGAGCGCATCGTCGTCGGCCTCGTCCGGCATGCTCACCAGCGCCAGCGCCGCACCGCCGACATGCAACGCCACGGCGCCGACGGCGGCCATCAGCCAAAGCCGGTAAGAGCCATTGCGGTTGAGGTCAGGATCGGTCATGCGATTGCGCTTCTAACAAAATGCAACTGTGTTGGCGAGCGGCGGAACCATCCAGCCCGGCGAAGCCCTTCAAGGGCCCCGCCTCGTCGCTCGCGAGGACGGCTAATTGCCGTCCGGCTTGGCGCCCGGCACCGCTTCCAGTGCCACCAGCTTGATCTTGGCGTAGCCACCCGAGCGCAGCATCTCCAGCACCTCCATCAGCTCGCCGTAAGGCACGGCGCGATCGGCGCGCAGGAAAATGAAACGGTCCTTGGTCATGTCCGGCATCGAGTCCAGCGTCTTGACCAGATCGACGCGCTTGACCTGGTTCTCGCCGATCGCCACCGCGAGGTCTGACTTGATGCTGACATAGGTCGGCTTGTCCGGCTTCTTCTGCGGCGTGGCGCTGGAGGTCGGCAGGCTGACCGGCAGGTCGACCGTCGACAGCGGCGCCGCCACCATGAAGATGATCAGCAGCACCAGCATCACGTCGATGAACGGCGTGACGTTGATCTCGTGGGTCTCGTCGAAATCGTCGTCGAGATCGTCGGAATTGCCGAGTGAGACAGCCATGGCTCACTCCGCCGCGCGGGCGCGATGGGCGCTGCCGTGGCTGCGATCGAGATCACGCGACAGCAACCGGCCGGCGGCGCCGGAGGCACGCGCGACCAGTTCGAGGTAGACTTTGATCTCGCGCGAGAAGTGATTGTAGATGATCACCGCCGGGATCGCGGCGACCAGACCGATCGCGGTGGCGAGCAGCGCTTCGGCGATGCCGGGCGCGACCACCGCGAGATTGGTGGTCTGCGATTTCGAGATGCCGATGAAGCTGTTCATGATGCCCCACACCGTGCCGAACAGGCCGATGAACGGTGCGGTGGCGCCGATGGTGGCGAGGAAGCCCATGCCGCGGCGCATGTGACGGCCCTCGGCGCGAACATATTCGCTGAACGACGACGCCGCACGCTCCTTGATGCCCTCGTCGCTCGCCAGCCCCGCCGACAGCTTCGCTTCGCGCAGCGCGGCCCCGAGCAACTGCGACAGCACGCTGTGTTTGTCGCCGAGCGCCATCTGCGCCTCGGCCATCGACCGCGACTCGCCGATCTGCTTCAGCGCGCGGCGCAGCCGGAAACGGGCGCGGCCGAGCTCGATCTTCTTGGCGATGAAGATCGTCCAGGTGATCACCGACGAGACCGCCAGACCGATCATCACGATTTTGACGATGATGTCCGCGTTCAGGAACATCGTCCACGGCGACAGCTCGGACAGGCCAGGCACGACGCTGCCCGACGGGTGCCCCGCCTCTGACAGGGCCTGCGTCGCCACCGGTGCGGGCGCCGTGGCGGCCGGCGCAGCGGTCGCCGCAGGCGCAGGCGCCTCCGTCGGGGCGGGCGCAGGCGCAGTGGCTGCGGGCGCCGGCTGCGACGGAGCGGTGGCGTTCGGCGTCACCGCAGCAGGCGGCTGCTGCGCCAGCACAGAGGTCGGAGGCGCCAGCAGCGCCAGTGCGATTACGGCAACGCCGATCGATCGGAAGTTCAACATCGTCATACTTCGGCCCAGTAGCGGATGAGGTTGTGATAAATACCGGTCAATTTGACCGTTTCAGGGTCATCGCGTCCCAGCCGCTCGACCAGTGCCTGAATGGCGGTGTCGAGATCGTAGATCATGCTGCGCGCCTGCGCGTCACGTATCATGCTCTGCAGCCAGAAGAAAGACGCCACCCGCGCACCGCGCGTGACCGGCGTCACCATATGCAGGCTGGTGGACGGGTACAACACGGCATCGCCCGCGGACAGTTTGACCTCGTGCGAGCCGTATGTGTCTTCGATCACCAGTTCGCCACCGTCATATTCATCGGGTTCGGCGAGAAATAAAGTGATCGACAGATCGGTACGGATGCGTAGCCCGGTGAGATGATCGCCGCGCACCGCATTGTCGACATGAATGCCGAAATGATGTCCGCCCGACGCCACGTAGCGATTGAACAGCGGCGGGAAGATCTGCAGCGGCACCGCAGCCGCTACGAATTTCGGGTTCGCGGTCAGTGCCGACACGATCCTGCGCCCGAGCGCACGCGCCAGTTCGCTGTCCGGCGGCAATTGCTCGTTACGCTTGACCATCGCCGACTGCGCGCCGGCGGTGGAGCGGCCGTCCTCCCATTCCGCTCCGTCCATCAGGCGACGGAACTCCGCCACCTCGGACTTCGGCAGAACCTCGGGTATGCAGACCAGCATGGCCGCTCCAATTCCCGCGACGCGCTTACAGCGCGCCGCGTAGCGTCAGCCAGACCGACCGGCCCGGCGCAATGAACACGAACGGCGAGTTCGAACGATAGAACGCGTCGTAATACGTGGTGTTGAAGATGTTGTTGACCGACAACTTGGCGGTCATGTGTTTGTCGACTTTGAATTCGACAAAACTGTCGAACCGCCAGTGCTCGGGCAGCACGTTGCCGTTGATCGCCGCGAAGGTGCCGCCGTAGATCTTGGAGGCGTACACCGCCTGCCCGCCGACTTCCCAGTGATCGTCGAACCTGTATTTGGTCAGCAGGTTGAACGACTGATGCGCGATATTGGCGAGCTGCGCGCCGACCGAATTCGGATCGATCGACTGCAGCACCTTGCTTTCCATCAGCACCAGGCCGCCGAACACGCTCCAGCGGTCGGTGATCTTGCCGGCGGCTTCGAGATCGATGCCGCGGACGCGGTACACGCCGGTCGACAGGATGTTGCTGCCGACGGTCTCGCGGGCGTTCGACTTCTGGGTTTCGAACAGCGACGCGGTCAAGAGCAGCCGGCGGTTGAACAGCTCCCATTTAGTGCCGACTTCCGCCGCCTTGTTCATTTCCGGCGGCAGCGCCTGGAAGGTGGTGTTGTTGACGACGAGGCCGCCATAGGCGGTGCCCGAGGCGTCGAGTTCGGCGCCGACCGGATTGGTCGACGTCGCATAGGCGGCGTACAGGCTGGCGTAAGGCAGCGGCTTCACCACCGCGCCGAGATTGTAGTTCCACATCCCCGACTGCACGCCGGTCGAGGCAGATCGGTTTTCGCCCTTGATGTCGTAATCGTCGTAGCGCACGCCGCCATTGAGGATGACGACGTCGTTCCAATTTGCCGTCTCGATCAGATAGGTCGATTTGGTGTCGACGGTGATGTAGGTCGGGTTGTAGGAGCGCTGCGGCTGGGTCGCGAAGTCGAGCGTATTCGGCGGGTTGAGCAGCGGCACGATCACGCGGTTGCCGGTCTGGAAGCCGGCGAGCTCGGCAGTGAGTCCCGCATAGGTGTCGCGCATCACGCTTTCGCGCGAGATCTCGGCACCGCCCACCAAGGTGTGCTTCACCCCGCCGACGTCGAATTTGTAGGTCAGGTCGGTCTGGTTGGCGAGCACGTCGGTGGTCTGATAGCGGCTCTGCGACGCGAGCGAGACCGTGGTGGCGGTCGGGTTGCTCGGCAGCGTGCCGATGTAGTCGAGCACGGAGTGCGCGGCGCGCGACCGATTGGTCAGTGTGAGGTCCGGCGTGATCGCGAATTCGCCGGTGACCGTGCCGAAGTCCTGCTTGGCCTTCTGGAAGTCGCGATTGACGAAGCCGTAGTAGGTTTCGCGCGGCACATTGACGTCGGTCGAGGGCCGGCGCAGCGCAGTGTTGTACGGCACGCCGAAATCCGGCAGGCCGTCGAGGTCGGTGTGCACGTAGTTCGCCGTGACCTTGATGGCGTCGGTCGGCGTCCACTTCACCGCGGCGAGCGTGCCCCAGCGATCGTCGGTGACGAAGTTGCGGCCGGCAACCTTGGCGTCCTGGTACAAGCCGTCGACTCGCACCGCCAGCGTCGGGCTCAGCACCTGGTTGACGTCGACGGTGACGCGCTTGGTGGCGTCGGAGCCGAACGTGGTCTCCGCCTTGGTAAAGTTGCCTGCGGTGGTGGCTTGCTTGGTGACGATGTTGATGGCGCCACCGGCAGTGCCGCGGCCCGCCATGGTCGAGGCCGGGCCGCGCAGGATTTCGACCTGCTCGGTGAAGAAGTTCTCGCGGATCGAGATCGCCGGATCACGGATGCCGTCGATGAACACGTCGTTGCGGGCGTCGAAGCCGCGGATGAAGAAGCGGTCGCCGAACGCGTTGCCGCCCTCCCCGGTGCCGAGCGTGACGCCGGCGGTGGAGCGCGCCACTTCGCGCAGCGAGGTGGCGTTCTTGTCCTCGAGCAGTTCCTTGGTGAGCACCGTCACGGTCCGCGGCGTATTCAGCAGCGGCTCGGTGAATTTGGTGCCCGACAGTCGGTCGACCTTGTAGGGCGCAGCGGCATCTGCGTAGGGGTTACGATCCGCCGACAGCGCACCGGCATTGGGAAACGGCACCGGTTGCACCTGGGTCGGCTGGGACCGGCGCGCGGCGCGGCGCAGTGCAGTCCGGGCGCGCATCTGATCGGGAGTCGGCCGCGCCGCTGCGGGCTTCGGCCGCGCCACCGGCGCATCGACCGTTACCGCCGGCAGGCTCGGCTGCTGAGCCTCGGCGCCGCCGATCGACGCCACCGCAATGATGCCGGCGACCGCCGACACTTTGCGGCCATACGTGCCATCGAACTCCTGATCGCCCCTGCGCATCGCTGCTTCAGCACGCAACGATCGCGGCGCCTTCGCCCCGTTCATGTTAATCCGCCCCCAAGGAATGCTGTTGCTAATTACAAGCAGTCGTTGAGAGCTATCGGCCGCGAGGTACAGGGTCAACGCACGTCGAATTACCGCGCGCTGGAATCGTTCAAGATAATAACCATTCTAAGACTCGTTCCGAACTTCGATCGGCCGCAGCCGCACAACCATTCAGCGCAACGCTCGTGAACCGAGCAAATGATCAGTCGCTCAGCAATTTGAAACGGTTCTAAACTGAAACAGCGCGAGATCGTGCTCAGCTCACCGGCTCACGCGTCGTCGCGGCTCGGCGGCTTCATCAGCGAGAACATCTCGTCGACGGTCTGCTGCGCGGCGAGTCGGACGCGCTCGGTGTCCAGCATCCCGTCGATCCGGATGCCGCGGACCACGGCACGGATCTCGTCGCGAAACTCACTGAGAAACTGCAACGGGTCGCGCTGCTCGTTGGCCACGCGCGCGATCAGCCCGGTGATCAGGATCTGGCAGGCGATCATCCGGCCGTTGAGCTCTTCCATGCTGCCCTCCCGCACGGCAGTCCATCACACCGCCGTTTCGCGCGCGGTGATATGGCCGAGCAGGCTGCGACTGACAATTGGAACTATTCTAGTCCCACGGTCTGAGCGGCGGCGCCCCGGCCTCTCCTCTTGCGATTGGCAGCTATGCGCAACTCGCCGGCGCGGCGCGGGGCCGCGTCGCCAAATCCATGAAAGTTTAGCAATGTCATGCGGTTTGTGATGTGCTGGCGAGCTTTGCCGGTATAGTTGCGACCAAACAGAACGCACTGCCGCGCAGGCTGAACCGGTCGCCGTGACCGGAGCCCCGCCGGCCGAATGATCGGATCGGGCATGAGCAAACCCGGCGCCTCTCGCAGGGCTGTCGTCGTTGGATGCCTGCTGCTTGCAGCGGGAGCTTCGTATTGGGGCTGGCAGCGCATGTCCGGCGAGCGCTCTGCCGGGCAGCACGCGGCAGCTCAAGCGCCCTCCAGTGGCGGCGCCGCTCAGTCGGCCAGCGGCGGCAGCAGCGCGCCCATTCCCGTGACGGTGGCAACCGCGGAGAAAGCCGACTTCCCGGTGTATCTGAGCGGACTCGGCACCGTGCAGGGCTTCAACACCGTGGTGGTGCGCAGCCGGGTCGACGGCCAGATCGACCAGATCGCCTTCAAGGAAGGCCAGATGGTGCAGGCCGGCGATTTGCTGGCGCAGATCGACCCGCGGCCGTTCCAGGCGACGCTGGACCAGGCCAAGGCCAAGAAGGCCCAGGACGAGGCCAATCTGGCCAACGCCAAGCTGGACCTCAGCCGCTCGGTGCGGCTCGGCGAATTCGCCACCAAGCAGCAGACCGACACCCAGCGCTCGACCGTGCAGCAGCTCACCGCGCAGATCGAGGCCGACGAAGCCGCGATCGCCAACGCCCAGACCCAGCTCGACTATGCGACGATCCGCGCGCCGATCTCCGGCGTCACCGGCCTGCGCCAGGTCGACAAGGGCAACATTGTCAACGCCGCCACCCAGACCGGCATCGTCACCATCGCGCAGATCGAGCCTATCGCAGTGATCTTCACCGCGCCGGAAGAGCGGGTGTTCGACATCAACCGCGCCCAGGCCGCCCACCCCTTGCAGGTGATCGCGCTGTCGACCGACGGCAAGACCACCTTCGCCGAGGACGGCAACCTCGCGGTGGTCAACAACCAGGTCGACAGCAACAGTGGTACGGTACGGCTGAAGGCGGTGTTCACCAACAAAAACCACGCGCTGTGGCCTGGCCTCGCAGTGCAGACCCGGTTGCTGGTGAAGACGCTGAAAGACGTCGTCGTGGTTCCCAACGACGCCATCCAGCACGGCACCGACGGGCTGTACGCCTACGCGGTCGACGCCGACAATAAAGCTGAGTTGCGCAAGATCGTCGTCGGCGCCGCCAACGACCACAGCACCGTGATCGAGCGCGGTCTCGAACCCGGCGACCGGGTCGTGGTCGGCGGTCAGTACAAGGTGAAGCCGGGATCGCTGCTGGCGTTCAAGGTCGCCGACAACGAGCCCGCCCCGTCCGCTGCGCCTACCAGGAAATAGCCATGAACGGGATCTCGACGCCGTTCATCCGTTACCCGATCGCGACCTCGCTGTTGATGGCGGGGATCCTGTTCGTCGGCCTGATCGCCTACCCGGCCCTGCCGGTGGCCCCGCTGCCGCAGGTCGATTTTCCCACCATCCAGATTTCCGCCAGCCTGCCCGGCGCCAGCCCGGAGACGATGGCCTCCTCGGTGGCGACGCCGCTCGAGCGTCAGCTCGCCCAGATCCCCGGCGTATCGCAGATGACCTCGACGAGTTCGCTCGGCTCGAGCGCGGTCACCATCCAGTTCGACCTCAACCGCAACATCGACGCCGCCGCCAACGACGTCCAGGCGGCGATCAACGCCGCAGGCGGGCAACTCCCCAAGAACCTCCCGAACCCGCCGACCTATCGCAAGGTCAATCCGGCCGACGCGCCGATCCTGATCCTGTCGGCGACCTCCGACACCCTGCCGCTGACCACGGTCAGCGACAACGCCGACGCCAAGATCGCCCAGCAGATCAGCCAGCTGTCCGGCGTCGCCCAGGTGTTCATCGGCGGCCAGCAGAAGCCGGCGATCCGGATTCAGGTCGATCCCGCCAAGCTGATGGCCAAGGGGCTGTCGCTGGAGGACGTGCGCAGCCAGATCGCGATCACCACGGTCGACAGCCCGAAGGGCACGCTCGACGCGCCGACCAAGAGCTACACCATCTACGCCAACGACCAGCTCACCGAGTCCAAGGACTGGAACGACGTCATCCTGGCCTATCGCAACGGCGGGCCGCTGCGGATCCGCGATATCGGCCGCGCGGTGACCGGGCCGGAGGATGCCAAGACCGCCGCCTGGGCCAACGGCAAGCGCGGCGTGTTCCTGGTGGTGTTCAAGCAGCCCGGCGCCAACGTCATCGACACCGTCGATCGGATCAAGGCGGAGCTGCCCCGGCTGGTCGCGGGCATTCCGCCGGCGATCAAAATCGACGTGATGAGCGACCGCACCACCACGATCCGCGCCGCGGTGGAGGACGTGCAGTTCACCCTGCTGCTCACCATCGCGCTGGTGGTGATGGTGATCTTCCTGTTCCTGCGCAGCTTCTGGGCCACCATCATCCCCAGCGTCACGGTGCCGCTGGCGCTGCTCGGCGCCTGCGCGCTGATGTGGGCGGCCGGCTACACGCTCGACAACCTGTCGCTGATGGCGCTGACGATCTCGGTCGGCTTCGTGGTCGACGACGCCATCGTGATGCTGGAGAACATCGCCCGTCACATCGAAGAGGGCGAGAAGCCGTACGCCGCGGCGCTGAAGGGCGCCCGCGAGATCGGCTTCACCATCGTATCGATCTCGATCTCGCTGGTGGCTGTGCTGATTCCGCTGTTGTTCATGGGCGGCATCATCGGCCGGCTGTTCCGCGAATTCGCGGTGACGCTGGCGATGACCATCGGGGTGTCGATGCTGGTGTCGCTGACGCTGACCCCGATGATGGCGTCTCGCTTCATGCGGCCGGCCACGGAGGTCCGCCACGGCCGGCTCTACCAATCGATCGAAGGCGCCTTCGAGGCGTTGCTGCGCGCCTACGAGCGCGGGCTCGACCTGGTGCTGCGCTGGCGGTTCACCACGCTGATGGTGTTCTTCGCCACTGTCGGGCTGTCGGTGTATCTGTTCGTCGCGATCCCGAAAGGGTTCTTTCCGCAGCAGGACGTCGGCCTGATCACCGCCGCCTCGGAGGCCGCACAGGACATCTCGTTCAGCGCGATGAAGCAGCGCCAGGAAGAACTCGGCGAGATCGTATTGGCCGATCCGGACGTGGCCAGCATCGCGATGTTCATCGGCGGCAGCGGCAGCGCGCTCAACACCGGGCGGATGTACATCACGCTGAAGCCGCGCGACGAGCGTTCGGCCAGCGCACAGGAGATCATCGCGCGGCTGCGGCCGAAGCTGAACAAGGTCGAAGGCGCTCGGCTGTTCATGCAGGCGGCGCAGGACGTCCGGCTCGGCGGCCGGCCGACCCGCACCCAGTTCGAATACACCCTGCAGGACGCCAATCTCGCCGAGCTCAACGAGTGGGCGCCGAAGGTTCTGACCAAGATGCAGAGCCTGCCGCAGCTCCGCGACGTCGCCACCGACCAGCAGACCGAAGGCACCACGCTGACGCTGACGATCGACCGCGACACCGCTTCGCGCTTCGGCATCAAGCCGCAACTGATCGACGACACGCTGTACGACGCCTTCGGCCAGCGCCAGGTGACGCAGTACTTCACCCAGGTGAACACCTACCGGATCATCCTGGAAGTGCTGCCGGAGCTGCAGGGCCGCCTCGACACGCTGAACCAGATCTACATCAAATCGCCGACCACCGGCGATCAGGTGCCGCTGTCGACCTTTGCGAAATGGACCACGGTGCCGGTGCGGCCGCTGTCGATCAGCCACCAGGGCCAATTCCCCGCCACCACGATCAGCTTCAATCTGGCGCAAGGCACAGCGCTCGGCGAAGCCACCGCGGCGGTGCAAGCGGCGATGGCGGAGATCGGCGCGCCGCCGACACTGACCGGCAGCTTCCAGGGCACCGCGCAGGCGTTCCAGCAATCGCTGTCGACCGTGCCGCTGCTGATCATCGCGGCGCTGGTGGTGGTCTATCTGATCCTCGGCATCCTGTACGAGAGCTACATCCACCCGCTGACGATTCTGTCGACCCTGCCCTCGGCGGGCGTCGGCGCGCTGGCGATGCTGATGCTGTTCGGCTTCGACTTCAGCCTGATCGCGCTGATCGGCATCATCCTGCTGATCGGCATCGTCAAGAAGAACGGCATCATGATGGTCGACTTCGCCATCACCGCCGAGCGTGACGAGCATCTCGATCCCGAGCAGGCGATCCGCAAGGCCGCGCTGCTGCGCTTCCGTCCGATCATGATGACCACGATGGCGGCGATGCTCGGCGGTGTGCCGCTGATGCTCGGCACCGGCACCGGCTCGGAGATCCGCCAGCCGCTCGGCTACGCCATGGTCGGCGGCCTTTTGGTCAGCCAGGCGCTGACGCTGTTCACCACCCCGGTGGTGTACCTCTATCTCGACCGCCTCTCCAACGCGCTGACCAACTGGGGCCGCGCCCACATCCCGGTCGACGAGGATGAAGACGGCGGAGTCAAACAGGCCGCGGAGTGAAGCGGAGCGCGGTGAGCGAGGTGGGTTGTCGCGCAAGCGCGCGTTATCGCGGGCTTTCCAGGAAGGGATTTTCGACGCGCAACGTGCCGAAGCTACGGCCGTGCTGCAAATCCTCGCTGTACAGCACATCGCAGCCGGCCTCCTGTGCGGCAGCGACGATCAGCGCGTCGTAGAACGACAGCTTGCACGTCTCAGCGAGCACGCGAGCGGCAACGTGCAGATCGTGCGTCAGAGGCAGTGGCGGCCCGGACACAGCCAGAGCGTCGTCGATAGCCTCGGCGATCTCCCTCCACCCCCGGCCGAACTTGCGCTGCACCACGACGGTGAACTCGTTCAACACTTGAACGCTAAGCCTGCCACCGCCGCCCAAGACGGCCCGTGCACGGTCCGCTTTCGCGCCCGTTTCCTGAGCATAGACTAGAATGTTAGTATCGAAGAAAGCCGTCACCGCTCGTTGGCCTCGTCACGATCGAAGCGATAGCCCTCAGGCAACTTCCACTTGCGCTCGGCCATGCGCTCCAGCGCGGCTTTCCTCCTGTCCTCCTTCTCGACCACCACCGTCCGCTCGACGACGTCGACCACGTTGAGCTCATCGCCCTCTTTCAGATCGAGCTTGTCCACCAGCGCAGTGGGCAGCCTGACGGCGAGGCTATTGCCCCATCTGGAGACCTTCATTGCACCCTCCATGCGCCTGTCCGAATGTATATCATATGCAGGATATCCAAAACTTCAACCGGAGCGTGCATTTCCCACGCTCAGCCGATCGGCGCCGCCGCGAGTTCGGCGCCGATCTCCCCATCTGTCGCCAGCAACCCTCTTGCAGCGCGGAGCCGACACAGCTAGAAGACCCCCACACCCGAGGCGCGTCGCGAACCACTCCCGCCGCGCCCGGCGCCGTGTCGAGTGTGCCCCGTGCAGCACTCTAATGCCTGATCCGTCAGCGCATTCTCGGTGGGGAATGGTGTAACGGTAGCACAACAGACTCTGACTCTGTTTGTCTTGGTTCGAATCCAGGTTCCCCAGCCAGCCTAAAAGCACTCCGGTCTTCATAACCTGATCTCGCGCTCAGCAATCGCGCCCCGGCTTTTTCCTTCCCAATTCGGGTGCTATCCTCCCCATATTGGGTGGGATAACGCATGAACGAGCTCAGCCCTTCCGAAGCCCTGTTCTCCGCCGTGCAGCAGCGCGTGCTCGGGTTGCTGTTCGGTCAGCCGAGCCGCAGCTTCTATACGTCCGAGATCGTTCGTCGTGTCCGCTCCGGGACGGGGGCCGTCGAACGCGAGCTGTCCCGCCTTCGTCGGAGCGGGCTGGTCTCCGTCCAGCACATCGGCAATCAGAAGCATTATCAGGCGGATCCCGACTCCCCGATCTTCAACGAACTATGCAGCCTCGTGAAGAAAACGGTCGGCATCGCTGACCCGGTGCGAGATGCGCTGGAGCCGTTCTCGGATGCGGTTGCGACCGCCTTCATTTTCGGCTCGGTCGCCAAGGGAACGGAGACCGCAAACAGCGACGTGGACCTGATGGTGATCGGGGACGATCTCGACTACTCGGAGCTGTACAGTGCGGCGCAGACGATGGAACATGCGCTCGGGCGCAAGGTGAACCCGATCTTCCTCACGCCGCGGGATTGGGGCCGCAAAGCGTCCGACGCGACATCGTTTGTCAGCAAGGTGGCTATTCAGCCGAAGATTTTCGTCCGAGGTTCAGAGAAGAACCTGCATGCATGGACAAAGCAGAACTCGATAACCTCGTCCGCATCGGCAACCTCAAAGCCGAACCGGCTTCCCGCGCCGAATTTGACGGAATGCTGAAATCGGCGCGCGTGCGCCTTGCCGATGCACAGAACGAATCCCTCGATCCAGACAGCCAATTCGATCTCGCCTACGGCGCAGCGCATCGCCTTGCCCTCGCCGCGCTGCGCGCTCACGGGTATCGTTCAGAGAATCGGATCACAGTGTTTCAGACCCTCGCCCACACGCTCGGCGCCGAGCGGGCCGAGATCCAGACCTTCCTGAAAGCCCACAACGCGCGAAATCTCGCCGAGTATGAAGGACGGATGGAGATCGACGGCGAACTTCTGTCGGATCTCATCCGCTGTACCAAAATTTTGCAAGAGCAAGTCGCAAAACTGGACCTGCCCAACGACTGAGCTGAAACGGAATGCAGAACTGTCGTCCAAACTCGGGGCGACGTCCGCAATCACTCGTGCCACTTCAGCCTCACCCTTCGCCCACCGCCTTGGCCTGCACCAGCGCGTCGATCTCGTCGGCGCGGTAGCCGGCCTCGCTCAGCACCTCGCGGGAGTGTTCGCCGAGGCGCGGGGTCGGACGGTGCAGGTTCGGCGGGGCTTCGGAGAAGCGCGTCGCCGGGCGGGCCTGGCGGATGCTGCCTTCGCTCGGATGATCGATCGCGGCGAACAGGCCGACTGCCTTGAGATGCTCCTGCTCGCCGATCTCGCTGATCTTGGCGAACGCGGTGTGCGGTACGTCGAGGCGCAGCAGTAATTCCTCCCATTCCGCGGTGGTGCGGGCCGGCGCGATCTCGGCCATCGCCGCGTAGATCCGGTCGATGTTTTCCGCACGCGCCACCGGATCGCGCACCTGCAGTTCGTCGATCAGTTCGGAGCGGCCGACCGCTTCGAAGAACGCACACCAATTGTCGCCGGAATACGGCAGCATGGTCATCCAGCCGTCCTTGGTGCGCACCGGCTTGCGCTCCTTCATCCGCTTGTAGCCCGAAGGGCCGATCGGCGGATCGAACGCATAGCCGCCGAGCATCTCGATGCTGTTGAAGCCGGCGATGGTTTCCAGCATCGGCACCTCGACGAGCTGGCCCCTGCCCGAGCGCTCGCGGCTGAACAGCGCCGCCGACACCGCGCCGGCGAGCGCCTGGCCGCAGATCTTGTCGCCGACCAGGCTCGGCACGAATTGCGGCTCGTCGTCCGAGCCGATCGACGACGCCAGCCCCGAAGCGGCCTGGATGATCTCGTCGAACGCCGGCCGCGCCGCCCACGGGCCGTCCTGGCCGAACCCGGTCGCCGCCGCATAGATCAGCCGCGAATTAAGCGCCGCGCACGCGTCGTAGCCGAAACCGAGCCGCGCCATCGCGGCGGGGCGGACGTTGGTGAGTAGCACGTCGGCGGTCGGGATCAGCCGCTGCAGCACCGCCTTGCCGTCGGGATGCTTCAGGTCCAGCGCGAGGCTGCGTTTGTTGCGGTTCACCGCCATGAACTGGCCGCTCATGCCGCGGTTCCGGAACAGCCCGGTGTAGCGCCACATGTCGCCGTCGAGGGTTTCGATCTTGATGACGTCGGCGCCCCAGTCGCCGAGGATCTGCGCCGCATAGGGGCCGAACAGCACACTGGTGAGATCGAGAATGCGAATGCCGGCGAGCGGCCCGGTAGGTTCGGTCATGGGGGTCACGATGTCGTTGAAGGATGAGGACGCAGCGTCGAACAGCGCGACGCAATTCAACAGGATGGGAGAGACCCACCCTCTCCCATCCGAGCGCGGCTGGCGCCTACTCGCTCAGCACGTCGCCGAACAGCTCCCACGAGGTGCCGTTGAAGCGCGCCATCTGTAGCTGCCGGATCGGCGTCCGTTGGTCGGGCGACATCTGCAGCTTGATGCCGGGCAGCAGCATCGGCATCTCGACGCCGTTCAGCGACTCCGCCTGCTTCATCAGGTTGGCCCGGGTGAGATCGTCGCCGGCGCGGCGCAGCACCAGCTCCATCATCTGCGCAAGGGTGTAGCCGGAGACGTTGAAGATATCGGCCGGATCGGCGCTCGGATTGTAGGTGTGCATCCAGGCGCGCCATTGCTGCATGCTGGGATCATTGGCCCAGCGCGGATCGCCTGGATCCTTCAGATAAGCGCCGGTGACGATGCCGACCGCATTCTCCAGTCCCGCCGGCTTCAGCACCGAGCCGACAGAATTGGACACTGCCGGCAGGATGATCTGCGGCTTCCAGCCGAGTTCGGCGGCTTTCTTGATCACCTGCGCGGCGAATTTCGGCGTGCATTCGTTGAACAGCACGTCGGCGCCGGCGGCCTTGAACTTGACGATCTGGGAGTCGACGGTCGGGTCGGTGGTCTCGTACACCGCCTCGGACACGATCTGATTCACATGCGCGCCGAGCCCTTCCTTGAATCCGGCGAGATAATCGCGACCGGCCTCTTCGGCCGGCGTGATCACCGCGATCTTGGCGTTCGGCTTGTTGGCGAGAATCCACTTCGCGTAGATCCGCCCCTCGGTCTTGTAGGTCGGCTGCGATCCGGTGGTCCACGGGAAGTGCTTGGCGTCGTTCCAGCGGGTGGCGCCGCTGAACGGCAGAAGTTGCGGGACCTTCTTGATGTTGAGATACTTCTGCACCGCGATATTCGGCCCGGTACCCAGGATCGAGAACATCGCCAGCACCTCGTCGCTTTCGACCAGCCGGCGGACCTGCTCCACCGTCTTTGACGGCGAGTAGGCATCGTCGAGGCTCAGCAACTCCACCTTGCGGCCGTTGATCCCGCCCTTGTCGTTCAGCATCTTGAAGTAGGCCGCCTCGGCCCGCCCGATCGTCGAATAGGCCGACGCCGGTCCGGAATACGGCATGGTCTGGCCGAGCTTGATCAGGCTATCGCTGGCGCCGGGGTCATAGCTGCCGGCGGCGTGCGCTGCGCTGGCGCTGAGCGCTGCGACGAGCGCGACCGCGGCGACGCACGGTGTGTGCCGAAAGAACGTCATGTGGGGTCTTCCTCCTTGATCCGGCCGCATCGTCTTTGGCGATGCTGTCCGGTCTTCACTCCCTCGCGGCCATTGCAACCGCGTTCGCGCGGCTCCACGTCACAGGCGCTTGCTCTGGCTGAGCGCCACCACTCACCGCTTGGCGGAAAACATACATGCTTCGCTCGCGCCGAGACGTGCGATCGCGCACCCATCCGCATGCGAATTTCGCAGGCTCGACCGGCGTGCCGTCCGTCGCGTCCGTCAGGCGTGTGGCGGCTCAGCTGTCGCGATCAGCCCGGCTTGCCAAAGAACAGGTTCGGGAAATACAGCGCGACGTCCGGGAATGCGATGATGATCAACACGCCGAGCATCGTCACCAGCACGTAAGGGATCACCGACCAGTAGATGTCGCTCATGGTGACGTCGGGCGGCGCCACCGCCTTCAGGTAGAACAGATTGAAGCCGAACGGCGGCGTCATGTAGCCGATCTCCATCATGATAATGAAGATCACCCCGAACCAGATCGGGTCCCAGCCATAGGACTGCACCACCGGCAGGAACACCGGTAGCGTGATCAGCATGATGCCGACCGGGTCGAGCACCATGCCGAGCAGTAGCAGCACCGCCAGCATGAACGCCAGCGCGCCCCATTTGCCGCCGGGGATCAGCGACATCATGTGGTTCATCAGTTCGTTGGCGCCGAGCGTCGTATAGGCGGTCGAGAACGCGTGCGCGGCGAACAGAATCCACATCACCAGCGCGGTAAGACGCAGCGTCTGCACTGCCGCGTCGTGCAGCACGGCGAACGACAATTTGCGATGCACCGCCGAGGCGATCAGCGCGCCGAACACGCCGAGCGCGGCGGCTTCGGTCGGCGTCGCGAAGCCACCGAAGATCGCGCCGAGCACCAGAAACACGATGAACAGCGGCAGGAACACCGCGCGCAGCGAGCGCAGCTTCAGCCCCCAATCGCCGCGCTCCTCGACCGGCAGCGCCGGCGCCATCGCGGGATTCAGCCAGGCGCGCACGAAGATGTAGATCGACACCAGCACGAACAGCAGGATGCCCGGGCCGATGCCGGAGGCGAACAGCCGGCCGACCGAGACCTCCGTCAGCAGCGCATACAGCACCATCAGGATCGACGGCGGGATCAGGATGCCCCAACCGCCGCCGCAATTGATCGCGCCGACCGCGAGGCGCTTGTCGTAGCCGCGCTCCAGCATCCGCGGCAGCGCGATGGTGCCCATCGTTACCACCGCCGCGCCGCTGATCCCGCTCATCGCCGCGAAGATTGCGCAGATCGCCACCGTGCCGATCGCCAGCCCGCCGCGCAGCGCGCCGAACCAGACGTGCATCATCCGGTACAGGTCCTGCGCGACGCCGGATTTCTCCAGCAGCATCGCCATGTAGACGTACATCGGGATCGCGATGAGTGTGAAGCTCATCATCGAATCCCAGAACTTGGACGCCACCAGATAGAAGCCGACCGGCCCCATGGTGAAATAGAGGAAGACCACCGAGATGCCGCCGAGCGTGAACACCAGCGGCGTGCCGATGAACAAGAACACCAGCAGCGAACCGAAGAACAGGAGCGTGAGAACTTCCACTGACACGATGGCGGGTCCGATCAATGAGAGGGGCCGTCGGCAGCCTGCTTGCCGAACGTGTCGGGGTCGTTCGAAAGGCCCATCACGGTGCGGACGTCCGAGACGATCCGCACCAGCCCCTGCAACAGCAGCAGCACGCCGGCGATCGGAATTGCCAGCTTCACCGGCCAGACCGGCGGATTCCAGATGCTGGACGAGGTCTCGAACTTCGCCGCGGATTCCCACGCCATGTCGGCGCCCTGCCAGATCAGCACCGCCATGAAGATGAAGAACAGAAACGAGGTGGCGAGATCGATTTTGGCCTTCTGCACGGGGCCGAACCGGCCGTAGATGATGTCGACGTTGACGTGCGCGCGCTCGGCCAGCAGGTAGCCGCCGGCGATCACCGCATAGACACCGAATACCAGCTGGGCGAGTTCGGCGGTCCAGATCGCGGCGCTGCCGACGACGTAGCGCATGATCACGTCGGCCATCAGCAGCATGAAGATCGGCGCGATCAGCCATGCGGCGATCATCGCAACCCAATGGTTCAGTCGCGTAATTGCGCGTGCGAGAGCCAGCATCCGGTACGCCGTTGGTTGGGGAAGGACGCGGCGACGGACGTCGCCGACGTTCAATGCGAAGACAGCCATTGCCGCGGCTTGCTCCGCCCGGCGTCTCCGGGCGGAGCGTGGGCCTCAGACGTAGCCGAGATCGGTCATCAGCTTGGTCAGCGCCTGGGTGCCCTTCTGAGCGACGTCGCCCTTGGCGGCTTCCTTCTTCAGGATCTGATTGGACGCATCGGCGAATTTCTTCAACACGTCGTCCGGGAAGCGCACCACCTCGACGTCCATCTTGGTCTTGCCGGTGGTCAGCGCCACCGCTTCCTGATTGAGATACTCCACCGAGCGGCGGAAGTAGCGCTCTTCGACCAACGATACGAACTGCAGCTTCAGATCGGGCGGAAGCTTGTCGAGCGCCGCGATATTGACGATGTAGGCGTCGTTGGCGAAGCCCAGCGCCGGCTTCATGTGGAACTTCGCCACCTCCCAGAACTTCATCGACAGCGCACCGATCGCAGCGCCCCAGTGTGCGCCGTCGACGACGCCGGTCGAGATCGCCTGATAGATCTCCGGCCCGGCGATCTGCTGCGGCGAAGCGCCCGCAGCGGCCAGATATTCGAGCATCGACCCGGCGGAGCGGACCTTGAGCGACCCGAGATCGGCCGCCGACGTCACCTTCTTCTTGAGCACGACTTCGGTCGGATAGGCCTTCTCGGCCATCATCATCACGCCCTTGGGGCGCAGCTCCTCGTTGACCATCTTCTCGATGCCGAGATTCTTGGTCAGATGCATCATCTCCCAGGATTCACGCAGCGTGCCCGGCACGCCGTAGAACAGCCCCATCGCCTGCGCTTCGCCGAGAATGTAGGCCGGCGAGATCGTCCCCATCGGCACGACGCCGCGCCGCACGACGTTGTAGATCTCACGATCCTTGGCGATCTCGCCAGCGCCGTAGGTTTCCAGCTTGAAACGGCCGCCGGTGCGTTCCTCGAGTTCCTTCGCCAGCACACCGAGGCTGTCGTTGAACGAGCCGGATGCTTTCGGCCAATGCGCCTGCACTTTCCAGGTCACGGTCTGCTGCGCCTGCGCGCTTCCGATCAGTGCCGGCGCCGCGGCGACAGCCACCGACGCCTTGAGCATGGACCGCCGATTCAACTTGTTAGTTGATCCCGACATGCGTCGTCCCTCCCTTGGGTTCGTGGTGTTCTTTTGTTGTGTTTCTTGCGATCAGATCACGGGCTGTATTCAGCCGTCAATCATCGCTGCGGCGCCTACTTTACGCGTGTGCAGTGCGGCAACCATTCGGCGCCACTGAAATATCTCGCATCGTGGGATACCGATCAGCCGACCATTCGTGATCCTCAGTAATCACGGCCTTTCGGTCGTCGCGTGATCAGGAGCAGCGATCTCGCATGCGCTGTGGATCGCGACAATACGTAGCAGCGCGCGATGCGAAGAGGTCCGGGATTGTTCCGCGGAAGCCGTGCGTCAGCGACGCCGGCGGTACTGTATCGCACAATGACGCTCAGGCGCGGGGCGACGATTCCGTGGGACGTTGCGGCCGTCTGAACACGTCGTAGCGCACGGTCTTGCCGGCGATCTGGTGCGAAGGCTTTCGCGAGGCCTGGGGCGATGCGGCACGCAGCGGCCATTTCAGGACGACGCGGCCGCAGTCGGCGGACAGCGCCGCTGCCAAGAGATCGCCGACATCCGGATCGGTGCCGACCAGGTCGCGCAGCAGCCGCATCTCCTGCTTGACCAGCGCCGTCTTGGTCCGCGGCGGATGCATGGGGTCGATGGTGATGACGTCGGCTTGCATCGTCGGCAGCAGCGCACGTGCGTCGCCGTGCAGCAGCGTCATCCGGCCGATGATGGCGGCGAATTCGTCGCTCTCATTGCGCGCCGCTTCGAGCGCATCAGAGAGCAGCGCGTGCACCTCCGGCACCCGCTCGATCAGCGTCACCGTCGCCCCCATCGAGGCGAGCAGGAAAGCATCCCGGCCAAGACCAGCGGTGGCGTCGATCACATGCAGGGAGCGCGTCGGGGAAACGCCGGTGGCCTTGAGGAGCGCATGGCTGCGCCCGGCCTGTGAGCGAAACCGATAGCCGACCGCGCCGCCGACGAAATCGACGGCAGGCGCGGTCCGGTCCGTTTCGGCCATCGCGCCTTATTGCAGACTGAGCGCGACGAAGCGCAGCTCGCCGGAGGCGTTGGCGACCAGCAGCAGCACCGACTTCTTGCCGTCCTTCTTGAGCTGCTCGACCCGCTTCTTGATGTCGGCGGCACTGCCGACCGACTCCTGCGCCACCTCGACGATGACGTCGCCGGCCGACAGCCGCTTCTCGGCGGCGTCGGAGCCGTCGTCGACGCCGGTCACCAGCACGCCCTTGACGCTGTCCTTGATTTTGTAGCGGCCGCGCAGGTCCTTCGACAGCGCGGCGAGATCGAGGCCGAGCACCTTCTGCGTCACCAGCTTCTCGGTCTCGGGCTGCGACTTGGCCGACGCCGGCTGCGGTTTGGCATCGTCGGCGAGCCGGCCGAGCGTGACCTGCTTGGTCTCTTCCTTGCCCTTGCGGATCACCACGACGTCGACGGTCTTGCCGACCGCGGTGTCGGCGACCATCCGCGACAGATCCTTCGGCTCCTTGATGTCCTTGCCGTCAAACTTGATCACGACGTCGCCGGGCTCGATCCCGGCCGGCTTGGCCGGCCCCTTGTCGTCGACGCCGGCAACCAGCGCACCGCGCGCCGGCTTGATGTTCAGGCTGTCGGCGATTTCGTCGGTGACTTGCTGGATGCGGACGCCGAGCCAGCCGCGGCGCAGCTCGCCGAACTGACGGAGCTGATCGACCACCGGCACCACGGTCTTCGACGGCACCGCGAAGCCGATGCCGATCGAACCGCCCGACGGCGAGATGATCAGCGTGTTGACGCCGACCACTTCGCCGTTGAGGTTGAACAGCGGCCCGCCGGAATTGCCGCGATTGATCGCCGCATCGGTCTGAATGTAGCTGTCGTAGGGACCGGAATTGATGTCGCGGTTGCGCGCCGAGACGATGCCGGCCGTCACCGTGCCGCCGAGCGAGAACGGGTTGCCGATCGCGATCACCCATTCGCCGAGCCGCAACTTGTCGCTGTCGCCGAATTTCACCGCGGTCAGCGTCTTGCCGGCCGGCGGCTTGAACTTCAGCACCGCGAGGTCGGTCTTCTTGTCGACGCCGACCAGCTCCGCCTTGATCTTGGTGCCGTCGTTGAGGATCACGTTGATCTCGTCGGAATCGGCGATGACGTGATTGTTGGTGACGACCACGCCGGACGGATCGATGATGAAGCCGGAGCCGAGCGAATTGGTCTTGCGCGGCGCCCCGCCCTTCTCGCCGCGGCGGTTCTTGAAGAAGTCCTCGAAGAATTCCTCGAACGGCGAGCCCGGCGGCAATTGCGGCATCGCGCCCTTGCCCTCGCCCGAGCCTGAGGCCTTGGCCTCGACGGTCTGGGTGGTGGAGATGTTGACCACCGCATCGATCACCTTCTCGGCGACGTCGGCGATCCCTTCGGGGCCGCGAGCGGAAGCCGGCGCGGGGCCGGCGAGCACCGCGACGCCGAGGCACAGCGCGGCAAGCAGCGGCCTGATCCGCAAGGGCCTGATCCGGGAACTAAGGGCGATCGCAGCGGGCATGGTGGAATCATCTCCTGGCGTGCGCGAATACCGCGCAGTCGCGTGAACACTGCGTCCGGTCCTGTGACCGGCGCAAGCATCGGCGGTGCACGACGCTACCCTATCCGCCGTACCGATTGCGGCGAAAACCGGCTCAGAACCCAATGTCGTGGTTGAAAACGTCGTGACAGCACCCCGGCACCGTCACCGGCCGCGACGGCCGGCGGCGACGAGCTAGTGCCTGACCACCCAGATCAGCAGCAGGCCGGCGACCGCCGAGCCGATGCCGACTGCGCGCAGCACGTTGTCCGGAGTTTCGAGCGCACTCTTCATCGCCCGCCGCATCCAGTTCGGGCTGGCGGCAAAGATCAAACCTTCCAGAACAAACAGCAATCCGACGCCGATGAGGAGGTCGGCGAACGCGAAAGACCTCATGCGACAGCATCCTCCCCGGCCGGAGCGCGGCCCTCGTTGTCCCGGCGCCGCTCAGCGCGCCGCTGTTGATCGGCTTGTTCTAGAGCAATTCCGCGTCCGATTGAAATCCAACTGCGGCTCTAGACGATTGTTTTGTCGCGCCTTCTTGCCAGAGCCTTAACCGGCCAAAGCGCGCCAAAAGCAAAACGGGCCGCTGGTGAGCGGCCCGTTGCAGTGTCGTGGATGCCTCAACGCGGTGCGGCAGGAGCCGCAGGCGTCGACGGAACCGCTGCTGCGGACGGCGCAGCGCCGTTCGCGGGCGTCCGGCCGTCGGCGCTGCCGAAGAAGCGGAAGAATTCCGAGTCCGGCCGCAGCAGGAACCGGGTGTCGTTGCTCTTCAGCGACTGCTCGTAGGCGGTCATCGAGCGATAGAACGCGAAGAACTCCGGGTCCTTGGAATAAGCGGTGGCGAACAGACGGTTACGTTCGGCGTCGCCGGAACCGCGGATCTGCTCGGCCTCGGAATTGGCCTCGGCGATGATCACGGTGGCTTCACGGTCGGCCTTGGATCGGATCTCCTGGGCCTTCTGACCGCCCTGCGCGCGGAACTCGGCGGCTTCGCGCTGACGCTCGGTCTGCATCCGCTGATACACCGCCTGGCTGTTCTGGTCGGGCAGATCGGCGCGGCGGATCCGGACATCGACCACCGAGATGCCGTAGCCCTCGGCTTCCTTGTCGAGCTGGGTGCGGATCCGGGCCATCAGCGCCTCGCGCTCGTCGCGCACCACCTGGATGAAGGTGACTTCGCCGAGCACGCGGCGCAGCGATGCGTTCAGCAGCGTGGTCAGCTGGACATTGGCGGCCGGGATCGAGCCCACGCTCTGATAGAAGCGCAGCGCGTTCTTGATCCGGTAGCGCGCGAACGCGTCGACCACGAGCCGCTTCTGGTCGGCGGCGATGACTTCCTGCGAGGGATTCTCCAGATCGAGAATCCGCTTGTCGATGCTGATCACCGTGTCGATGAACGGCGCCTTGAAATGCAGACCCGGTTCGGTGACGACCCGGACCGGCTCGCCGAGGCGAACCAGCAGCACCTGCTCGGTCTGACTGACGGTGAACAGCGACGACCAGCCGACGATGACCGCGACCAGCGCCACGATCAGCGCAACGATTCCTGCGACTCCGGCCTTCATCGGTTGCCTCCGCCCGTTTGCTGCTGGTTCTGCGGCACGGAGCTCGTCGGCGCCGCGCGCTTCTTGGACAGCTCGTTCAGCGGCAGATAAGGCACGATGCCCTGTCCGTTACCGGTGCCGGGGTCGTACACCAGCTTGTCGGCGGAGCCGAGCACGCGCTCCATGGTTTCGAGATAGATACGCTCGCGGGTCACCGCCGGCGCCTTCTTGTATTCCTCATACACGTCGAGGAAGCGCGCACTCTGGCCCTTGGCCTCGGCGACCGCCTGCCCCTTGTAGCCTTCGGCGTTCTGGATGATCTGCGCCGCGCGACCCTTGGCGTCGGGAATGACCCGGTTGGCATAGGTCTGCGCTTCGTTCTGCAGCCGCTCGAGGTCGGCGCGTGCGGCCTGCACGTCGCGGAAAGCGTCGATCACCTGCTGCGGCGGATCGACCTTCTGCATCTGCACCTGCTGCACGAGGACGCCGGCGCCGTAGCTGTCGAGCGTCTTCTGCATCAGCTCCTGCACGGCGTTCTCGATCGTGGTGCGGGCGCCGGTCAGGATCGGCTGGATGTCGGAGCGACCGATCACTTCGCGCATCGCGCTTTCGGCCACCGCCTTCACGGTGCCCTGCGGGTTCTGAATGTTGAACAAGTAATTGCCGACGCCGTCGGGCTTGATCCGCCACAGCACGGTGAAGTCGACGTCGACGATGTTCTCGTCGCCGGTCAGCATCAGGCTCTCTTCGGGCACGTCGTGCATCGTCGCGCCGCGGCGCGCCGGATCGTTGATCAGCGTCATGCCGATGCTGATCGTGTTGACGCGCAGCGCCTTCGGCAGCAGCACCGTTTCGATCGGATACGGCAGATGATAGTTCAGACCGGGCTGCACGGTGCGGACGTGCTTGCCGAACCGCAGCACCACGCCGAGCTCTTCGGACTGCACCCGGAAGAAGCCCGACAGGCCCCAGATCGCCAGCGCGCCGAGCACCACCACGATGATGCCGAGCCCGCTGAAATGGCCGCCGGGAAGGATCTGCTGGAGCCGGTCCTGGCCGCGACGCAGCAGATCTTCCAGATCAGGCGGCCGCGGCCCCGACGATTGTGGCCCCGTTCCCCACGGACCCTTGGGGCCAGAACCCCACGGGCCTCCGCCTTGATTCTTCCACGGCATTCAAACATCTCCTTCGCGGCCGAACGGCCGCAGTCTGCCCGGCTTTATAGGGGACGGTCCCCTTGGGCACAACGCGCGTCATTCCGCGTTGCGAGCTAAGCCTTGACGAAGGTTTGTCAATTGCCAACGGCGCCGCGCCCCACTCCGGTCGCGGCGCAGCGTCGATAGGTCACATAGGAGAAATCGGCGCTGTCCTGCGGCCCGGCGACGCGGCGTTCGCGCGCGACTTCCTGCCATTGCTCCGGATCTATCGCTGGGAAGCAGGTATCACCCTCGGGGCTGGCGTGCACCTCGGTCAGTTCGAGCCGTACCGCGCGCGGTAACCAATGCGCGTAAATCTCGGAGCCGCCGATCACCGCGATTTCGGTGGCAAAACGCCGCAGCGCATCGCCCCGCGCGACCTGTTCGGCCGCTTCGAATGACGGCGCGACGACGACGCCCACCGCCGCAAAAGCGGAATCGCGCGTCACCACGATGTTGGTCCGCCCCGGTAACGGCCGGCCGATCGACTGATAGGTCTTGCGCCCCATGATCACCGGCTTGTTCAGCGTGAGCTGCTTGAACCGCTGCAGGTCCGACTTGAGCCGCCAGGGAATCGTATTGCCCTGCCCGATCACGCCATTGTCAGCCACTGCGACGATGAGGACGAGGTCGATCGACATCCTGAGGTCCATCACGCGACCGACAGATGCGTCATCAAATCCGCCCTGAAATACACCGGCACGACGCTGTCGAAATACTCACCTCCGGTAAAGGTGGTGTCGATGCGACGTCCGACATACGGTTCGAGGCGAATGTACGCGCCAAGTGCCTTCGCGCGAGGAATTTGGCGGCCATCGACCGACGGATCCGACAGAGAGAACGCGGTTCGATAAGGGGCCTGCACCATCAGCTCGACGGCTTCATTCAGCAGGACACGTTCGTGCTCCGGACAATCCGGGACCAAATTGAGCGTCCAACGATCGACTTCCTCGCGATACTCCCAGTAGGCAGCGAGTAGCGGCGCACGGCGCTTCAGCAGAGCCTCGACCAACTGTCTGGAAGCATCCAGCCTCGAATCTACGAGCGCTTCAATAGCCATTCGAACAGCCCTTCTTCGCCGCCGATCGCATCCAATATAGCGGAAGCCCGATCGTCGGTCCAAAGCTCATAACGTGCCCGCTCGGACCATTCGGCGGCGATGGCCCATCGCTTCTTGAGATCGGGACGCACGGCAATCTCTGCTTCGAGCACCGACTTCAGGCCTGCGATATCCATCAACTGGCTGAGATCGTGCGAATAGATCTTGCTGACCCGTTTCAGATCCGGAATTTCATCAGCGCGGAATTGCCGCGCGATAGCGGCCTTCAAGGCGCATTCCAGCACGTAGCCGGCAAGGTAGTAAGCGCCCGACGGATGACCGTTGGCAAGCAGCAGTCTAGCCTCAGCCAGTCGCTCCCGAGCAAGATGTTGGAGCGCTGCGCGATCCTGCGCCATGACTCACACCGCCACCTCGGCCTTGATGTGCGGGTGGGGATCGTAGCCCTGCAGCGTGAAGTCTTCGTAGCGGAAGCCGAAGATGTCTTTCACCGCTGGGTTGATCGACATCGTCGGCAGCGCGCGCGGCGCGCGGGTGAGTTGCAGCCGCGCCTGCTCCAGGTGATTGGAATACAGGTGCGCGTCGCCGAGCGTGTGGACGAACTCGCCGGGTTTCAGTCCGGTGACCTGCGCCACCATCATGGTCAACAGCGCGTAGGACGCGATGTTGAACGGCACGCCGAGAAACACGTCCGCCGAGCGCTGGTACAGCTGACACGACAGTTTGCCGTTCGCGACGTAGAACTGGAACAGGCAGTGGCACGGCGGCAGCGCCATCTTCTCGACATCGGCGGGATTCCAGGCGGTGACCATCAGCCGGCGCGAATCCGGATTGCGCTTGATCATCTCGACCACGTTCGCGATCTGGTCGATCGAGCTACCGTCCGCGGTCGGCCAGGAACGCCATTGCGCGCCGTACACTGGACCGAGATCGCCGTTCTCGTCGGCCCACTCGTCCCAGATGGTGACACCGTGGTCGTGCAGATATTTGATGTTGGTGTCGCCCTGCAGGAACCACAGCAGCTCGTGCACGATCGCCTTCAGCGGCAGCCGCTTGGTGGTCAGCATCGGAAAGCCGGCGGCCAGATCGAACCGCATCTGATGCCCGAACACCGACAGGGTGCCGGTGCCGGTTCGGTCGTGCTTCTCGGCCCCGTCGCTCAAAATACGTTCGAGCAGGTCCTGGTATTGGATCATGGCGAGGTGGCTCGGCAATGCAGCGCCGGCGCGGCCGTCGGGCGGCGCGGGAGGCTTGGGAAAGAGTCCGGACGGGTGCGAAAATGGCCCGATGCGGCGGCCACGGCAAGGCCGCTGCGCCGCCGATCCACACAAGGCTGCTGCAACGCGGGCGGGTGGCCGCTGCCGGTGGCTAAGGGGTGGAACCCTTCGCGACGCTGCCCCAGCGGGTGATTTCGTCGTGAACCAGCTGGGCCAGCACCACCGGCGAGCGCTGCTCCGGGCCCGGAACGATGCCGCCGAGATCGGTGAGTCTGGTGCGCACTTCGGATTGATCCAGGGCCCGCGACACCGCGGCGTTCAATTTGGCGACGATCGGCTCGGGCGTGCCGCGGGGCGCGAACAGCCCGGTCCAGGCCGCGATCCGGAATCCGGGCACCCCGGCTTCGGCGGCCGTTGGCACCTGCGGCACCGCCGAATCGCGCTCGGCCGAAGCGATCACATACGCCTTGATCTTGTCCTCGCGCAGGGCCGGCACGGCGTTGACGATCTGGTCACACATATAGTCGACCTGTCCGTCGATCAGTGCCTGCATCGCCGGCCCGGTGCCACTGAACGGAACCGCGGTCGGATCGACGCCCAGCAGGCGGTCCAGCAGCAGGCAAGACGCATAGGACACCGACCCGAACCCGGCATGAGCGACGTTGATGTTGTCGGTGTGCGACTTCACGAACGTCTTGAACTCGGTCATGTCCTTGGGCGGAAAGTCCCTGCGCGCCAGCAGCAAAACCGGCATCTCGGCGAGCAGCGCGACCGGCTCGAAATCCTTGTCCGGCCGATAACCGAGCTTGGGCGACAGTGCAGCGGCCGAGCCGTGGGTGCCCATGTGTCCGACGATCAAGGTATGGCCATCCGGCGTCGCGTGGGCCACGCGAGTCGCTGCCAGAGTGCCGCCGGCACCGAGTATGTTTTCGATTTCGATCGGCTGGCCCAGCGTCTTGGCCATTTCGACAGCGATCAGCCGCGCCACTGTATCGGTCGGCCCGCCTCTGGCGAACGGCACCACAACGGTCACGGTCCGCACCGGGAAATCGATCTGGTCGAGACGGTCCTGGTCGGTGGCACGGGCAGGCGCCAGCCACAGCGCCACGATGGCGATCGCGATGCCTCCCGCTGCGCTCACGCCGCCAAACCGCTTCATAGCACGTCTCCGCCGGAACGGCTGTGGTGATAGCGAATTACTCGCTATCAGATCAACCGGCGAAAACAGCGTTGCCGCGTTGCGGGAATGCAGGCGCGAGGCTTCGTCAGCTCTCGGATTCGACGAAGACCTCGTCTCGCTTCCGCCGCAGCATCGGTAATACCGCAAGGAACAGCAGCCCTGTGGCCACCGCGAGCAGCGCGGCCGACAGCGGCCGGGTCAGAAACACCGTGGCGTCGCCCCGGGAAATCAGCAGCGCGCGGCGCAGATTGTCCTCCATCAGCGGACCCAGCACCATGCCGAGCAGCAGCGGCGCCGGCTCGAACTCGTGCTTCACCAGCCAGTAGCCGATCAGCCCGAAGGCGCCGGCCAGGACGACGTCGACCGGGGCGTTGTTCACCGAGTAGATCCCGATACAGCAGAAAATCACGATCGCCGGAAACAACAGACGGTACGGAACACGCAGTAACCGCACCCAGACGCCGACCAGCGGCAGGTTGATGATCAGCAGCATCAGATTACCGATCCACATCGAGGCGATCATGCCCCACACCAGCTCGGGCTGGTTCTGCATCACCTGCGGTCCAGGTACGATGTTATGAATTGTCATCGCGCCGACCATCAGCGCCATCACCGCGTTCGGTGGAATCCCAAGCGTCAGCAGCGGGATGAACGAGGTCTGGGCGGCGGCATTGTTGGCGCTTTCCGGCGCCGCGACGCCCTCGATCGCGCCGCGACCGAACCGCTTCGGATCGCGCGCGATCTTCTTCTCCAGCGTATAGGCGGCGAACGAGGCGATCACCGCACCGCCGCCGGGCAGGATGCCAAGGATCGATCCCAGCACCGTGCCGCGTGCGATCGCAGGGGCGGCGTCGCGCAAATCCTTGCGGGTCGGCATCAGTCCGGTGATCTTCTGCTGCACCAATTCGCGATCGGCCGACGCACCGAAATCGAGATTGCGGATGATCTCGGCAAAGCCGAACACCCCCATCGCCACCGTGGCGAAACCGAGCCCGTCGGCCAGTTCCGGGAGGTCGAAGGTCATCCGCGCCGCACCGGTTTCGATGTCGGAGCCGACCGTCGACAGCAGCAGCCCGAGCACGATCATCGCCACCGCCTTCAGCACCGAGCCACGCGCCAAGACCACGGCGAACACCAGACCCAGCACCATGAGGGAGAAGTATTCGGCCGGGCCGAATTCCAAGGCGATCCTGGTCAGTGGCTGGCCGACCAGCGCGATCAGCACTGTGGCGAAGCAGCCGGCGGCGAACGAGCCGATCGCCGCGATCGCCAGCGCCGGCCCGGCCCGGCCCTGCTTGGCCATCTGAAAGCCGTCGAGCGTGGTCACCACCGAGGTCGCCTCGCCCGGAATATTGACCAGAATCGAGGTGGTCGAGCCACCATACTGGGCGCCGTAGTAGATCCCGGCGAGCATGATCAGGGCACCGACCGGCGGCAGCCCAAAGGTGATCGGTAGCAGCATCGCCACCGTCGCAATCGTGCCGATCCCCGGCAGCACGCCGATCAAGGTACCGACCAGCGCACCGGTCAGGCACAGCAGCAGATTGGTCGGCGACGCGGCGACCTGAAAGCCGAGCGCGAGATTGGAGAACAGATCCATCAGCGCGGCCTCACTGCGTCAGGGCGACGGGCCACAGCGCGAACGGCAGCGCCAGCCCGTACACGAACAGCCCGCAGCACGCGGCGGTGAGCAAGATTCCAACCACGAGGGTCTCGCCCCAGCGCGTCTCCGGCGTGCCGAGCGCCGCGATCAGGAAGCTGGAGAAGGCCGCGATCACCAGGCCGAGCGGCCGGATCGTCACCGCGAACGACAGGATGGCGAGGCCGACGAACAACGGCCCGCGCCAATGGAATTTGGCCAGCCGCTCGCCCTCGGTGAAAATCCCGGTGGCGGCGATCACCGCGCCCAATCCCAGTAGCAACAGCGCGAGCAGCCGCGGCACCGTCCCCGGCCCGAAACGAAAGCCCTTCATCCCGCCGAGATCGCTGGCCGCCCACAGCGCGAATACCGCGACCGCGATCAGCGCCAGCCCGCCGACGAAGTCCTGCGGCCCGCGAATCCAGCTCGGAAACACGGATCGCTCCCGCAACCCGTTCGGCGCCTCGTCCATCGGTCGTTCCCCCAAGCTTGCCCACCGCCCGACTTGAGGAGCGGCATGTTCTGTCTTTGGCCTATCGGCCTGGTTCAAACAACGCCGGCGAATCCCAGCAAACCACCCCCGAGCAGCAGCCACAGCGGATTGATCCGGGTCGCGGCTGCGAGCACCGCGACAATCGCCGTCATTATCAGTGACGCTGCGGAACGGTCCGACGCCAGCGCCAGAATCAGGCCGCTCGCGGACATCAGGCCGATCGACAACGGCACCAGCGCCGCCTGGATGATCGCCGGCCATCGCGAGGTCGTCGCGCGGCGCAGCACTCGGCTGACCAGATAGGCCAGCGCCGCGCTCGGCCCGCACATCCCAAGCGTCGCCACCACCGCCCCCGCAAGGCCGGCCGCCTGATAGCCGATCAGCGTCACGATCATCACGTTGGGGCCGGGCGAGAGCTGGGCTATCGCGAACGCATCGGCGAATTGCTGCTCCGACAGCCAATGATTGAGCGTGACGGCGACGCGGTGGATCTCCGGCAGCGCCGCATTGGCGCCGCCGATCGCAAACAGCGACATCGTGCTGAAAGTCACGGCCAGCCCGCCGAGCGAGGGCGCCCCGGTCATGCGGCGCGTCTCCGCAGATAGGTGACCCCGATGCTGCACGGAACCGCGATCGCCAACACCCAAGGCATCGGCAGCCGCAGCACACCGACAGCGACGAACACCGCCGTCAGCAGCCCGATCGCGACCGGGTCGCGCGCCTGCAGCAGCGGCAGCAGCATCTTGAACGCCACCGCGAACAACAGCCCGATCGCCGCGTAGGACACCCCGGCGAGGACACGGCGCAGCGTCTCGAGCTCGCCGTAATGGGCGTAGAGCACCGCGAGCAACGTCACGATCAGCAGGGGCGGGCCGAGCAGCCCCGCGAAAGCTGCAATCGCCCCGGGTATGCCGCGGAACCGCGATCCGAACACCACCGACAGGTTCACGATGTTCGGCCCCGGCAGAAAATGGCACAGCGCGAAGGTCTCGTTGAACTCTTCGGCCGTCATCCAGCGCTTTTGCTCGACGATCGCCCGCCGCGCCCACACCAGCACGCCACCGAAACCGGCCAGCGACATTTTGGCGAAGGCGACGAACAGCTCGCCGAGGCCGGGCGCCGGAGCAGCCGCGGCGCTCCCTGCCTCGCGATCGGGTGCATCGATAAGAGCCATTCGCAAGCTTTAGACTGCCGCGTGGAGCGCAACTACCGGCTTTTCCGCCGTCCCCCTGTTCGCACACAGCGAAGCTGCCCGGATGCTGGACCGGGCTTTCGGAAGACCCCGGCCGCCCGCCCACAAGTGCTTGGCAGGGAGGCCCTTTCGCCGGCGGGCATTGCCCCCTATATTGGGAGGGTCGGGGCAACCCGACTATGGAAATAAATGGCCGCCGCAATAAACCATTCGGACCCGGGGGCGGTACCCGGCGCCTCCACCCAAGCCCACCATCTTCGTTTCGGAAGGTGGGTTTCGGCGGGGGCGAAATAGGATCGACGAGGGCGTAAAGGGCTCGCTTTTTCCCGGTATTGTTCCGCCGTTATCGGGCTACTGCAATAGTTGCCAACGACAACTATGCTCCGGTTGCTCAGGCTGCGTAACGCAGTTTGAAAGACCACTTTAAAGCCCTAACGGGTTAAGCTCCGTTAGGCGGGGTTCGGAGGCACCTGGCAACAGAAGCCTCCACTCATTCTAATCACGCCTTGTTCGTTCAGAATTTTGCTGACTGGAGGGCGGCTTACTGCCGATTTCTCCGGCACCGAGCCGCACAATTCAGCCGCGATAGATGCTGACCATGGTCAGCGGCCGGGGTAGCATGATGTTCGGCACGAGTCGGGCCACACCCCAGTGCCGAACCAGCCTCAGGGCAGCAGCCTTCGGGTAACCGAGCGACGGGACGACCAGACGGGACGACCATATGGCCACCGACCACATTCGATACGACGTGCTGGCCCGCGACGCCTTGCGTGGCGTGCTGCGGCATGTCCTCACCGACGTCGCTCAGCACGGCCTGCCCGGAGAGCATCACTTCTTCATCACCTTCCAGTCCAAGGCCGACGGCGTGAAGCTGTCGCCGCGGCTGCTGGCGCAGTACCCCGAAGAAATGACCGTGGTGCTGCAACATCAGTTCTGGGATCTCGTGGTCACCGAAGATCGTTTCGAGGTCGGGCTGTCGTTCGGCGGCATCCCGGAGCGCCTGGTGGTGCCGTTCGCGGCGATCAAGAGCTTCTTCGATCCGTCGGTGAAATTCGGTCTGCAGTTCGAAGCGGCCGATGAGGCCGAGGACAACGACGAATCCGAGGATGCCACCGAACTGGCGACCACGGCTCCAACGCCTGTGGCGCTGCCGACGTCGGCCGCCGCGACCGAGGACAGCGCGCCACCCGACGACCTGCCGCCTCGCTCCGGCGAAGGCGCCGAGGTGGTGCGGCTCGACCGCTTCCGCAAGAAGTAACGGCCCCGCCGATCATCCGATCGCCTGCACGCTGGATCGCTCAGGTGCGTGCGGCGTTGCCGGTTGGCGCCGCCTTGCCCTCTTCCGATCCCCAGCCTTCAGGACGATGATCATGGCCCGCACGCCCCGCTCTCCCCGCCCCGCACGTTCTGCCGCCACGCGAAGCGAGACCGATAGTTTCGGTCCGATCGATGTGGCCGCTGACCGCTATTGGGGCGCGCAGACCGAGCGCTCGCGGCAGAACTTCCGCATCGGCACCGAGCGGATGCCGATCGGCATCATCCGGGCGCTGGCGACCGTCAAGCTGGCCGCCGCCGAGACCAACAAGGAACTCGGCCTGCTCGACAGCCGCCGCGCCGGCGCGATCGTCCGCGCCGCGCGCGAAGTGATCGACGGCACCCACGACGATCACTTCCCGCTGGTGGTGTGGCAGACCGGCTCCGGCACCCAGACCAACATGAACCTCAACGAAGTGATCGCCAATCGCGCCAACGAGCTCCTCGGCGGCGAGCGCGGGTCGAAGAAGCCGGTGCACCCCAACGATCACGTCAACATGAGCCAGTCGTCGAACGACTCGTTCCCGACCGCGATGCATATCGCGGCGGCTCAGGCGATTACTTCCGACCTGATCCCGGCGCTGACCCTGCTGCACGACGCGCTACGCAAGAAGGAGAAAGCGTTCGCCAAGATCGTCAAGATCGGCCGCACGCATACGCAGGACGCCACCCCGCTGACGCTCGGACAGGAGTTCTCCGGCTATGCTTCGCAACTCGCCAGCGGCATCGCCCGGATCAAGTCGGCGCTGAAGGAGCTGTATCCGCTGGCGCAGGGCGGCACCGCGGTCGGCACCGGGCTGAACACGCATCCGAAATTCGCGCGCGCCTTCGCCAAGCGCGCCGCCGCGCTCACCAAACTGCCGTTCGTCACCGCGCCGAACAAATTCGAAGCACTCGCCGGCAACGACGCCTACGTCTTCGTGCATGGCGCGCTCAACGCCGCCGCCACCGCGCTGTTCAAGATCGCCAACGATATCCGCCTGCTCGGCTCCGGCCCGCGCTCCGGCCTCGGCGAGCTGATCCTGCCCGAGAACGAGCCGGGCTCGTCGATCATGCCCGGCAAGGTCAACCCGACCCAGTGCGAGGCGATGACCATGGTGTGCTGCCAGGTGTTCGGCAATCACACCACCCTCACCGTCGCCGGCAGCCAGGGTCATTTCGAACTCAACGTCTACAAGCCGGTAATGGCTCAGGCGATGCTGCAGTCGATCGGCCTGCTCGCCGACGCCGCGCGGTCGTTCACCACCAACTGCGTCGACGGCATCCAGGCCGACGAGCAGCGGATCGGCGAGCTGATGCAGCGCTCGCTGATGCTGGTCACCGCGCTGACGCCGAGCATCGGCTACGACAACGCTGCCAAGATCGCCAAAGCGGCGCATCAACGTGGTACGACTTTGAAGGAGGAAGCGGTGCGCTCCGGGCTGATCAGCGCCGCCGACTTCGACCGGCAGGTACGCCCGGACAAAATGACGCATCCCGGCTGACCGCACAGGGCGTTCCAAGAGTTCTCAAAAGCCCTTTCGGAAATTGATGTAAATCATATCCCTTGCGTGCACAGATTGGTCAACTCGCACTTGCGGCGTTGTGGTTCGACAGCCTTATTCGATTTACGGAATGAATGTCGGATCGCATCCAAGCAGTGATATGGTTTTGTTCTTGATGGTGATCGAGCCTCTTATGGCTTCGTGCATTCGTGCCCGCCTGGTAGGCGACGCCCGTTGCCGATTTAATCGATAATGGGTGACGAAATGGCCGACGTGGTCAATTTGAAACGCTTCAAGAAGCGAGCGGAGCGGGAAGCAGCCGCGAAACTCGCAGACGTCAATCGCGCACGATTTGGCAGGACCAAATCGCAGCGTGAGTTCGACCAGCATCACGCTAGCCGCGCCAATCAACTGCTCGATCAACACAAAATCGGTGGCGAGGACGCGTCATGAAATCGCCGGTAGTGAAACGGTCGATCGTGGTCGCGGGCCACAAGACCAGTGTCAGCCTCGAAGAAGCGTTCTGGAACGGCATGAAGGAAATCTCCGGCGTGCGGGACATGACTTTGTCCGAGCTCGTCGGAGAGATCGACAGCAATCGTCAGCAGGGCAACCTGTCTTCGGCGATCCGGCTGTTCGTGCTGGACTACTTCCGCAGCCGCGCCTTGCAGGCGCAGCAGCAGGCAGTGGCTGATGCCAAAACGGAAAGCTCACTGACGGCGCACTGATCGTCAGATCAGTGCGCTGCTCAGTCGGTCGCCCTCGCCTTTGAGGGCGACAACGCCAAAGGCGGACGTGGCCGTGACGGGCGCACGTCTCCGGGTGCGGGTTTGATCTCCAATGGCGGCGGCAGTGGCGCGAGCTTCTCGCGCGATGTCGAGGGCGTGGCGGTCGACGTTTGCGGCTGAGACGCTTGCGGCTGAGCTGGCATTCGCGGCTGAGGCGACGACGGCCGTTGCGACTGGGCGCGCGGCTTCGGCGTCGCGCGACGCGGATCGGCGTCCGGCAACGGCGGCGTCTGCGGCAGTGCCGGGCTGAGCGCGGCTCCCTGGCCGGCCGCTGGTGCGGCCGACTCGGGGGTGACAGACTCTGGGGTGCCCTGCGGTGCAGCTTGGGGATCGCCCGATGGCGCTCGCGCCGCCGCGGGCGGTGCTGATTCCGGTTTGGACGACGCGGTTGGCCGCGGCAGGCTCGATGTCTGCTCAGGGGACTGGCTGTGTTGGCCCGGAGCCGGAGTCGCGCCCGGCAAGACGGCGGCGACCGGCGGTTTGCCGCCCTGTTCGAGCATCTGCAGCTTGCGGGTCTCGCGATCGATGCGGCGGATCGACAACCACGACGACAGCCCCGACAAATCGCGGCTCCACTCCATGCGATCCGGTGGCCCGGCCGCGAACATCCGAATCTCCGGCGGCAGCTCCTGCGCCGGCTCGGTCGGCGTCAGCGTGACGCGCAGATCGGCCTGGCCGGCGGCGATGTCGTACCCCCCCGAGATCACGGCGCGAGCGTCCTTGGCTTGCAGCGTGGTCGGCGACAGCTTCAGACGGCCGTCACTGAGGCTGACCGGAAACTGCGCGCTCTCGACCTTCAGCGGCGCCGCCGTCAGAGCCGGCTCGACCATCTTGGCGAGATGATCGGTGTCGATCGGCTGGCCTTGATCGGCGGCGCGGATCGCCACCGCAAACGCGCTCGGGTCCAGCCCTGCAATCGTCGCGTGCGACAGCGTCACCGTGCCGCCGCCGGACAGCGCACCGGCCAGCGCGGAGGCGCTGCGGCCGCTGCTGGCCAGCGTGCCCTGCAGCGACAGCTTCCCGGGAGGCATCGCCAACGGGCCGTCGCGAAGCGCTGCGGCGTCGGCGTCCTTGACGCTGAGCTGGGCGTCGAGCGTGACGCCGGCATCGGTCGGCTTGGCCGTCAGCACCGCTTTGACGTCGCCGCCGCCGAGCTTGCCGTTGCCGTCGAGCGTCAGCGATCGCCCGTCGCTGCGCACCACCCCGCGCAGCGGCTGCAGCTCGCTGCCGCCCGGCAGCTCGGCTCGCACCGCCTGAAATGCGATTTTGCCGCGCCAGCCGCGCAGCCAGCCCTGCCCGAGCGGCTCGTCGGCCGGCCGTCCCGCCGCGCCGAGCGCGAGCTGCAGCGAAGGTCCCAGCGGCAGCGTATCGATGCCCGCTTCACCGTCGAGCTCGGGCGTCTCGCCGCGCGCCAGCTTCAGCCGGCCGCGCAGCCGCGAACCGGCGATGCCGGCGTCGATATCCTTGAAGGTCCATTTGCTGCCCGCGACCGACAGCTGCGTCGACAGCGACAGCGGCGCTGCGTTCGCGCCGGGAGCCGGCAGATCGAACAGCGGCGCCAGATCGAGCTTGCGCGCGTTCAGCGACAGCGCCGCCTTGGGCTCGGCCGCGAACGGCTCGATCTCGCCGCTCGCCTCGGCGTCGAGTCGCGCCGCCGCCAGCTTGGCTTTGCCGCGCAGGACGCCGCGCCACTTGCCGGAGCCCGAGGCCTGCAGCGTTGCCGCCGCATCTCCCGCGGCGATCACCCGGTCGAGCCCGAGCACCGCGAGCAACGCCTCGCCGCGCGGCGCCGACAGCTCACCGTCGAGCTTGAGCTCGCTCCGGGCGAGCGCGTCGGCATCGAGCTTGCGCAGATCGGCAACGGACGGACTCGCCTTCGCCATCAATCGACCGCTGATCTGCGGCGCCGTCAGTTCGATCGTGCCGGTGGCCTCGACGTGATCGCGCGGCGTGCTCGCCTTCGCCACTCCCAGCACAAGCTTGGCACTCACTTGGCCGGACTCGACCGGCAGCGCCTTCAGCCGGTCCGCGACCGCCGGTGCGAACGGATCGATCACGGTTGCGACCGGATCGAGCGACGGCGCCCGAACCGAGACGGCGAGCTTTCCGGTGGCATTGTCACGATCGAGCGTGCCATCGCCTTCGAGCAGCAGCCCGCCCGCAGTGCCGAGCTTCAGTCTGTCGATTGCGATCCGGTGCGGATCGTAAGCCAGCCGGACCGTCGCAGGCTGCCAGACCTGATCGCCGACGCTGACCTTGCCGAGGTCGAGCGTGAGACTGGCCTGCTCCGGCCAGCCGCCGTCCGGACCGGCAAGCGTGCGGGCCCATTGCAGCGCGGCGTCGAGATCGGCGCTGTCGCCCTTCAGCTCGGCGTCGACCTGCGGTCCCTGATCGTCACGCCGCGCCCGGTAGGCGAAGCGGCCGCGCAGCGTGTCGCCGCCGCTGTCCACCGTGAGCGGATCGAGCACCAGCGCATCGGAACCGGCACGGACGCCGCCGGTGATCCGCAGCGCCTTGCTGAGACCGCCAGCGGTCGGCGTGCGGCCCTGCAGCCAGGCGGCAAGCAGATCGGGGTCCGAGGCCGACAGATCGAGCGTCCCGGTGATGCCTGCGTCCACAGTGCCGGCGCCGCCGCGCAGCGCCAGCCGAGTGCCGCCGGGGGCGCGCAGCTCCAGCCGTTCGATCTGCCAAGCCTGATGATCGCCGCGCAGCTCGGCGGCGAGATCGGTCACCGGACGATTGCCGATCATGATCTGATCGGCTTCGAGAGAAATCTGCGTCGGCAATGGCGGCAGCGGCAACGACGCCGCCAGATCGCGCAGCCGTCCTGCCCATGGCTGTGGCGGCGGCGCATCGCCGGGCCTCGCCAGCAGCCGGTCGGCATCCAGCTGCCGCGCCGACAGCTTGGCATCGAGCCGCGGCGTGGCGCCGAACTTGGCTTCGCCGCTGCCGGTGAGCTTCAGCGCGCGGTCGTCCGGCCCCCAGGACATTTCGACCTGATCGAACCTGGCGAGGGCCGGATCGGCTTCGAGCTTGGCGGCGAGCCGCCACGGCGCACGCTGCGACTCTCCCGTCGCGGCCGCCAGCGCGGCGCTGCCGTCGAACCGCGGCCGGCGCCGGTCGAGCCTGAGCAAGCCGTCGAGATCGGCCACGATCCCGCCCGCCCCCTGATTGATCCCGACTTTCAGCCGGATCGCGTCGCCGTCCGCCGCGCGTCCGGTCGACAGCCGGAACGGATAGCGCCGGCCATTCAGCAGGAAATTGCCGTCGCCGCGCAGCGCCGCCGCTTGGGCGCGCAGCTCACCGGAAAACGCGATGTCGCTGAGTTCGAGATTGCTGCGGCTCGCCGCCTCGTGCAGCGCGATCCGGCCGGTGAGGTTGAGCCGATCGACGGTGAGCGCGGCCAGATTCGACAGCCCGGCAGCCGGCCAATCGAGCCGGCCCTGCGGATCGAGCCCGAGATCGAGCGACAGCCCGTTGATCGACAGTTCGTCGGCGCGCAGCTCGCCGCGCATCAGCGAACCCAGGCTGAATTCGACATCGAGCTTGGCGACGCCGACCCGGCCGGCGTCATTGGCGCCGCCGACGCTGACGCTCTGCAGCCGCAGCGACGGGGTCGGCAGCAGCCGCGCATCGAGCGGCCCGGCGACACGCACCTGGGTGCCGAGCAGCCGCGTCGCCTCCGCCTCAAACGGCGTGCGAAATTGATTCCAGTCGATCAGGTACGGCCCGACCAATGCGGCGAGCAGCGCCAGGATCAGCGCAATGGCCAGGCCGAGCAGCGTCGTCTGCACGCGGTTTCCCCTCGGGGGCGTTGCGACGCCCCTCGCCGGCGTCGTTCCCTTGTGTTTTCAACGCCTAGCGCCAGACTGTGGCGAACTCACAACCACTTCAAGCGGCGGATTCACGCCGCCGGAAAATCCTGTGGTTCAAATCCCTTGCGGCAGGATCTTGCCGGGATTGAAGATGTTCTGCGGATCAAGCGCCTGCTTGATCGCGGCCATCGCCTGCAGCGCTTCGAGGCCAAGCTCGGCCTGCAGATATTTCTGCTTGCCCTGGCCGATGCCGTGCTCGCCGGTGCAGGTGCCGTCCATCGCCTGCGCCCGCTCGACCAGCCGGTGCATGAACTCGTCGGCCCGCGCCAGTTCCTCGGCGTCGTTGACGTCGCACAGCAGCGAGCAATGGAAGTTGCCGTCGCCGACATGACCGACGATCGGCGCCAGCAGTCCGAGCCGGTTGAGATCGGCCTCGGTTTCGCCGACGCAATCGGCCAGCCGCGAGATCGGCACGCAGACGTCGGTGGCCACGACGCCGACGCCGTCCCCCTGGCGCAGCGCCCGCACCGACCAATAGGCGTCGTGCCGGGCCTGCCACAGTCTGTTGCGGTCCTCGGGGCGAGTCGTCCAGGTGAAGTCGCCGCCACCGCAATCCTTGGCGATCGCGCCGAAATTCTTCGACTGCTCGCCGACCTCGACCTCGCTGCCGTGGAATTCGAGCAGCAGCAGCGGGGTCTCCGGCAGCGTCAGCTTGGAATAGGCATTCACCGCCTTGACCTGGGATTCGCTCATCAGCTCGATCCGGGCCAGCGGAATGCCGGTCTGGATCGCCAGGATCACCGCCTGACAGGCGTCGCTGACCGACGGGAACGAGCAGGATGCCGCCGCGATCGTCTCCGGAATGCCGCGCAGCTTGATCGTCAGCTCGGAAATGATGCCGAGCGTGCCTTCGGAGCCGACGAACAGATGCGTCAGGTCGTAACCGGCCGAGGATTTCTTGGCGCGGGTGCCGGTGGTGATGATCTCGCCGTCGCCGCGCACCACCTTCAGCGCCAGCACGTTGTCACGCATCGTGCCGTAGCGCACCGCATTGGTGCCGGAGGCGCGGGTCGCCGCCATGCCGCCGATCGAAGCGTCGGCGCCGGGATCGATCGGGAAGAACAGCCCCTGGTCGCGCAGATTCTCGTTCAGCGCCTTGCGGGTCACGCCCGGCTGAATCACGCAGTCGAGATCCTCTGCATGCACGGTGAGAATCTTGTTCATGTCGCGCAGGTCGATGCAGATGCCGCCGGCCGGGGCGTTGACGTGGCCTTCCAGCGAGGTCCCGGTGCCGAACGCGATCACCGGCACGCGGTGCTGCGCACAGATCCGCACCACATCTTGAATGTCCGCGGTCTCCTGCGCCATCACCACCCCGTCCGGCGGCTGGTTCGGCAGCCAGGTCGTGGTGTGGCCATGCTGTTCCCGCACCGCCAGCGAGGTGACGAGGCGGTTGCCGAACCGGGCTGCGAGCGCTTCAATGGCATTCGCCACGGCCTGCGGCTCGGCGCGCTTCGGCGTGTTGGTGATGGTCAGGCCCACGACAAAAACTCCTTCGGAACGGGGCGACCGTGGCAAAGGATACCGGAGGGGTCAAGGGAGGTACGATTGACTTTGGAAGTAGATCGCAGCGCCGAAACCGGCACTGGGGCCGCACCGTTCCTGTCGTCGGTGATGCAGATCGAGCCTGGCTGGATCGACTATAACGGCCACCTCAACATGGCCTATTACAACGTGCTGTTCGACCGTGCGATCGATCAGATTTGGAGCGAGCTTGGGATCGGGGTCGATTACCTGAACACACGCGGCGGTTCGACTTTCACGGCCGAGGCCCACGTCCGCTACTTGCGCGAGATTCATCTCGGCGATCCGGTGCGGGTCGCGGTCTACATCGTCGCGGCGGACGAAAAGCGCATCCATACGTTCGAGGAACTGCGCCACGCCGAGGAAGGCTGGCTGTCGGCGACGTCGGAAAACATGTCAATGCATGTCGACATGGCGAGCCGCAAAGTGGCGCCGTTTCCGGACGACATCCGCGCCAATATCGCACGGATGGCTGAGGCTCATCGCACGCTGCCGCAGCCCGAGGGCATCGGACGACGGATCGCGATGCCCTCGAAGCGTCCGGCGGGCTAGACCCGCGAACGGCCGCGGAAGATGCTGATCACCGCGGAGACCAGGAACAGGACGATCGCGATGAAAAAGATGATCTTGGCGATTTCGATCGACGCGCCGGCGATGCCGCCGAATCCGAGCAGACCCGCGATCAGCGCAACCACGAGAAACGTCACAACCCAACCCAACATGTGATGACCTCCGTTTCGCTTCAGGCACCCGTTAGGGGCTGCCCTTTTCAGTGAAGGCGCTGCCGGTTTCGGCCGCGCCGCTTGTCGAAACAATCCCACCTGGGAACGAAAGTTCCGGCCGGTTTCGTTCGGCCGAGAGGCCATTTTTGCCCGAAAAACGGGAACGAAATCGCCTTCAGTGGCGCCGCAGCTGGGCGAGTTGCGCAGCTCGGCCTGTCGATCGCGGCGGAGCGCGCCTATATCGGCGGGTAATCCTGCTATGAAAGCTCTTCATCGAGCCCCGCAGCACGGCTGCGGGTGATAAAACGATTCGCATGACCGATCCGATTCAGCGCCCGTCCCTCGACGTCTCCAGCTATCAGCCCGCCGCCGGCGGCATCGCCGCGCGCGCCCGCGCCGCGGCCGGCCCGGCCTATTTGTCCGGGCTCAATCCGGAGCAGCGCGACGCGGTCGAGACGCTGGACGGCCCGGTGCTGGTGCTGGCCGGCGCCGGCACCGGCAAGACCCGGGTGCTGACCACGCGGATCGCCCACATCCTCTCCACCGGCCGCGCCCGCCCCGCCGAGATCCTGTCGGTGACCTTCACCAACAAGGCCGCGCGCGAGATGAAGCTGCGGCTCGGTCAGATGCTCGGCCAGGCGGTCGAAGGCATGCCGTGGCTCGGCACCTTCCATTCGATCGGCGGTCGCATTCTGCGCTATCACGCCGAGCTGGTGCAGCTCACTTCGAACTTCACGGTGCTCGACACCGACGACCAGATCCGGCTGCTGAAGCAGTTGCTCGCCGCCGACAATATCGACGACAAGCGCTGGCCGGCACGGATGCTGGCCGGACTGATCGACGGCTGGAAGAACCGCGGCCTGACGCCGTCGCAGGTGCCGGCCGGCGAAGCCGCAATGTTCGGCAACGGCCGCGGCGGCAAGCTCTACGCGCAGTATCAGGAGCGGCTGAAGATCCTCAACGCCGCCGATTTCGGCGACCTGCTTTTGGAAAACATCCGCCTGTTCCGCGAACACCCCGACGTGCTCCGGCAGTATCAGAACCGCTTCAAGTTCATCCTGGTCGACGAGTATCAGGACACGAACGTCGCGCAATATCTATGGCTGCGGCTGCTGTCGCAGACGCCGGGCCAAACCTCTCCCCGCGCGCGGGGAGAGGTCGGATCGCGCAGCGATCCGGGTGAGG
>NZ_QKQS01000002.1 GCF_003226555.1 Rhodopseudomonas palustris
CTGGTCAAGACCATCCACGAGAACGAGTCGATCTACATTCCGATCGGCGCGACGCACCGGCTGGAGAACCCCGGCAAGATCATGCTCGAACTGATCGAAGTGCAGACCGGCAGCTATCTCGGCGAAGACGACATCATCCGGTTCGACGACGACTATCGCCGAACCTGAACGGCCGCCGTCAGTCCCAGCCCACTGTTTACGAAAGTCCGCCGATGTTTCCGACGCCGCAGCCGCTTCTGACGGCCAACACCTACGCCTACGAATCCGAGCCGATGGTGAAGCCGACCGGCTTCCGCGAATACGACGCGCGCTGGCTGTTCGGCCAGGAGATCAACCTGATGGGCGTGCAGGCGCTGGGCATGGGGCTCGGCACGCTGATCGCCGAGCTCGGCCGGCCGCAGGAAATCGTCACCGGGCATGATTTCCGGAGCTATTCGGCGTCGATCAAATACGCGCTGATCGCCGGTTTGATGGCGTCGGGCTGCAAGGTGCACGACATTGGCCTCGCGGTGACGCCGATGGCGTATTTCGCGCAGTTCGAGCTCGACGTGCCGTGCGTCGCGATGGTCACCGCCTCGCACAACGACAACGGCTGGACCGGGGTCAAGATGGGCGCCAACCGGCCGCTCACCTTCGGTCCCGACGAGATGAACCGGCTGAAGGAGATCGTGCTCGGCGCCGCCTTCAAGCAGGGTGCCGGCTCGTATGTGTTTCATCCGAACTTCCCGGCACGCTACATCGCCGATCTGACCAAGCACGCCAGGCTGAAGCGCAAGCTCAAGGTGGTGGTGGCCTGCGGCAACGGCACCGCCGGCGCGTTCGCGCCGCAGGTGATGGAAGCGATCGGCTGCGAGGTGATCCCGCTCGACACCGAGCTCGACCACACCTTCCCGAAATACAATCCGAACCCAGAAGACATGGAGATGCTGCACGCGATCCGCGACGCGGTACTGCAGCACAACGCCGATCTCGGCCTCGGCTTCGACGGCGACGGCGACCGCTGCGGCGTGGTCGACGACACCGGCGAGGAGATCTTCGCCGACAAGGTCGGCGTGATGCTGGCGCGCGACATGTCGGCGATCCATCCGAACGCGCGCTTCGTCGTCGACGTCAAATCGACCGGCCTGTTCGCGACCGATCCGGTGCTGCAAGCGCAGGGAGCCCAGACCGAATATTGGAAGACCGGCCACTCCTACATGAAGCGCCGCACCAACGAGAGCAAGGCGCTCGCGGGCTTCGAGAAGTCCGGCCACTTCTTCTTCAATGCGCCGCTCGGCCGCGGCTACGACGATGGCCTGGTCTCGGCGATCGCGATCTGCGAGATGCTCGACCGCGCGCCGGGCAAGTCGATGTCGCAACTGAAAGACGCGCTGCCGAAGACCTGGTCGTCGCCAACGATGTCGCCGCA
>NZ_QKQS01000003.1 GCF_003226555.1 Rhodopseudomonas palustris
CCTCCAGCCAGCATGTTGAATCAGAACAATTCCGATTTGGGAATCCAAAATCGATTCAGCCTGAAATCATCCTGCTCTAGCGGCGCTTAGCGAAGAAACCGGGGCCCCGGATCTGCGCAGCGGCCCGGCGCGCCGCGGCGCGTCCGGGGGGCGGGTTAGCGCGCGCTCTCCGGGCCCATCACCAGGTCCGGCAGCCAGGTCGAGATGCCGGGGACGAAGCACAGCAGCAGCACCGCCAGCATCATCAGCAGCACGAACGGCAGCGTGCCCCAGATCACTTCGGACAGCGGGATGTCGGGGGCGACGTTGCGGATGACGAAGATGTTGAGGCCGACCGGCGGGTGGATCAGGCCCATCTCCATCACGATGGTCATCACCACGCCGAACCAGATGATGTCGAAGCCGGCGGCGCGCAGCGGCGGCAGGATGATCGGCGCGGTCATCAGGATGATCGACACCGGCGGCAGAAAGAAGCCGAGCACCACCACCAGCGCCAGGATCGCTACCAGCAATCCCCAGCGTGGCAATTGCATCGCCACGATCGCTTCGGCGGCCGACTGCGAGATGTGCAGGTAGCTCATCACGTAGGAATACAGCAGCGACATGCCGATGATCATCATCAGCATGGTGCTTTCGCGGATCGTCGAGGTCAGGATCGGCGACAGGTCGGACGGTTTCCACACCCCGTAGATCAGCGCGATCAACGCCAGCGCCAACAAGCCCCCGAGACCGGCTGTCTCCGACGGCGTGGCGTAGCCGCCATACAGCGCGATCATCACGCCGGTGAGCAGGATCACGAACGGCAGCACTCGCGGCAACGCACCGAAGCGCTGTGCCATGGTGTAGTGCTCGCGAGTGAGGATCGCCGAGTTCTGACCGGTTTGCTCGTAGGCCGCCTTGGCGGCGGCGTATTCGTTGCGGAAGCGCCATACCGCGTACAGCCCGAACAGCGTCACCAGCAGTAGCCCCGGACCGATCCCGGCGAGGAACAGCCGGCCGAGCGATTTCTCGGCCGCCACCGCGAACAAGATCATCGTCACCGACGGCGGCAGCAGGATGCCCAGCGTACCTCCGGCCGCGATGATGCCGGCGGCGAAACCGCCGGAATAACCGCGCTTGCGCATCTCCGGAATGCCGGCCGAGCCGATCGCCGAGCAGGTCGCGGGCGAGGAGCCGGCCATCGCGGCGAACAGCGCACAGGCGAACACGTTGGCGACGCCGAGCCCGCCGGGGACGCGGTGCAGCCAGGCGTGAAGCGCCGAATACAGATCCTGACCGGCGCGCGACTTGCCGATCGCCGCGCCCTTGAGGATGAACAGCGGGATCGACAGCAGCGTGATCGACGCCATCTCCTCGTAGACGTTCTGCGTCACCGTATCGAGCGAGGCGTGCGGCATATAGATCGCCATGAATGCCAGCGCGACCGCGCCGAGCGCGAACGCGATCGGCATGCCGGAGAACATCGCCGCCAGGGTGGCGAGGCCGTAGCTGATGCCGATGCCGAGCACGGTCACGGGCGGCGCGTCCCGAAGGCCTGAACGATCTGCAGAGCGAGTTGAAGACAGAGCAGGGTCATGCCGGCGGCCATCAGTCCGTAAGGGATCGCGAGCGGCGGCGACCAGATCGAGTCGGTGACCTGGCCGTCGACAAAGGCTTCATGGGTCAGCGTCCACGACTTCCAGGCGAAGAAACCGCAGAAGGCGAGGCTGCCGACATCGACCAGCAGCAGGCGCACCCGGTTGACCGCGGGTGGCAGCAGTCCGGTGAAGGCCTCGATGCCGATATGGCCGCGCTGCCCCTGCACGAACGCGGCGGTGAGGAAGGTGGCCCCGACCAGCAGGAATACCGCGGCCTCGTCCTGCCAATAGGTGGCGGCGTTGAACAGGCCGCGACTGATCACGCTGTAGCTGAGGATACAGCAAGCTGCGACCAGCGCCAGCGCCGCCAGGACAAGGATGATGCCGTTGACGAAAGCCAGCCCCCGCGCCGCCGCACCGATCAATCCGCGGCGGGAGGCGGCGTCTGGGGAAGCCGGCGCGACACCGTGCATCATGCGGCGTTGTCGGTGGCGAGCTTCAGCAGCTTGGCCGAGGTCTCGGTCTTTGCGGCGTAGTCCTTCCACGCGGTGTCGCGGGCGATCGCACGCCACTTCTCGACGGTCGCCTGATCGAGCTTGTCGACCTTTGCGCCGGCCTTCTCGTAGACCTTGGCGACCTCGATATCGTCGTCCTGGGCGCCCTTCTTGCCGAACGCTTCGAGATCGCTGCCGACCGACAGGATGATGTCCTGGTGGTTCTTCGGCAGCTTGTCGAACACCGCCTTCGACATCATCAGCGGTTCGAACATGAACCAGTACGATGCGTCGGCGCCGGAGGTGAGGTGCTTGGCGACTTCCTCGAGCCGGAACGAGATCAGGCTGGTGGAGGAGGTGATCCCGGCGTCGCAGGCGCCGGTCTGCATCGCCGCGTAGATCTCGTTGGACGGCACCGACAGCACCGCGGCGCCGGCCTTCTGCAGCACCATGTCCATCTCCCGCGAGCCGCCGCGCACCTTCAGGCCCTTGGCGTCGTCCGGTTCGACCAGCGGTTCGGAGCGGCTGGCGACGCCGCCGGCCTGCCACACCCAGGTGATCAGCATGATGCCCTTGTCGGCGAGCAGATCGGTCAGCATCTTGCCGACCGGCTTGGTCTTCCACGACAGACCCTGATCGTAGGTGGACACCAGGCCGGGCATTAGTCCGATATTGGTCTCCGGAACTTCGCCGCCCGCATAGGGCATCGGATACAGCGACAGGTCGAGTGCGCCTTTGCGCATCGCCGAGAATTGCGCCTTGGTTTTGATCAGCGACGAGCCCGGATAGACTTCGCCGGCGAGTTCGCCGCCGGAGCGCTTGCCGATCTCCTCGGCGAACTTGCGGCACAGCCGGTCGCGGAAGTCGCCCTTGTCGATGGTGCCGCCAGGAAACTGATGCGAGATCTTCAGCGTGGTGGCCGCCTGCGCAGCGCCGATCCCGTATTTGAGGACGGCAGGCGCGGCCAATGCGGAGACGAGGAGGTGGCGGCGTGACAGCATCGTTTCTCTCCCGATCATTATATGTTGGCCTGAATCGCTAGAGCATCAGTCGCGCAATGGTCAAGGCATGATGCGACAAACTGGCCCAATTGGTACGATGTTTGTTAGTTGCAGTGCGGCAGCGGGCCTGTTGCGATGCACGCGCGTCCGGCTATGCCGTCGAACTGAGAGCAAGAAATATTTCGGTCCGGCGTAACATGCGGGATGATTTCAACGTCGAGACAAAGGGCGGCATTCGCCGCGCCGATGATATCGACAAGGATCACACCACATGACCCGCACCCGTTTTGCCGCCGCCTTCGCTCTCGCCGCGTTCGCCTCCGGCCTCGCCGTGGCTCCTGCCGCCTACGCGATGGACAAGATGGAGAAGAAGGACGGCATGTCCAAAGACTCCATGGCCAAGGACTCGATGTCCAAAGACGGCATGAAGAAAGACACCATGGCGAAGGACGGTATGCACAAGGACGGCATGTCCAAGGATCAGATGTCCAAGGATCACATGAAGAAGTAGTCCGCGCGCCGCTGCATTGGGAGCGGCTTGAAGCTACCCGATTAATCGGCGGTGAGCAGCCGCAGCGTGGCGCGAAAGGCGACGCTGCGGCTGCCGATCAACGACGTCCCGAACACTTCGGAGCGAGCGTCGGCGAAACTGCCGGAGAACCCGGTCGTCACGTCGTGTCCTGTGAACAGCGGGCGTCCTGGCGTCTCGCTGTAGGGCGTGTGCTGCCGAGTCAGCAGCTCGCCTTTCCAGGTTCCATCGCCGAGCATGTAGTCGCCGACAGTCCAGAAGTAAGGATCGCCCCCGAGCAGCCGGCCATTGCGCAGGATGATGATCCCGTTGGCCTTCGCGCGGATGCCGTCGAGCATCCGGATGTGAATTGAGTACAGGCCGTTTTGCATGATCCAGCCTTGGTTGCTGCGATCGACTCTACCCCCGCCGGCAGTTCCTACAACTCGCGGCGTCGCGGGCGCGGAATTTTGCTGTGTTGTGCTCAGGCACCATGCACCCGCGAGAGTAGTGTTCCCTGAGAGAATCAGCTTTCCCCTAAGCTGGGTGGTGCGCTTTTTGGCGGAAGGGGGCGGTATGAAGAATGTCTCAGCGTGGTTGACTGTCTGGTCGGTGGTGGTCGTCGGATGCGGCGGAGCACACGCGGACGATCTGCGGGTCATCAAGGCGCCTGCCTCTGCGCCGGCTGTGACGGATTGGACCGGCTTCTACATCGGCAGTCACGTTGGTGGTGCCGCCTCGGATAATGCGTGGAACAGCATTACGGGCGGCGGCACTGCGGTTGCGCCGCAGGATTTCTACGGCCATGGCGTCAGCGGCAATGCGATGACGGGTATCCAGGCCGGCTATAACGCCCAGGTCGGACACTACGTCGTCGGTCTCGAGGGCGACGCCAGCTTCGGCTCCATCAACGGGCTGGCGCGCTGTCTGGTTGGGACGTTTGCCTGCACCAGCCGGATCGACGAGCTCTGGACGCTGGCCGCGCGCTTCGGCTATGCCGCCGGCGACTTGCTGGTCTATGGCAAAGCCGGCGCTGCCTGGGCCGACATTCATCGCCGCATGGTCAGCGGCAACGTCGTCAACGTGCTCGAAGCGTCCGAGACCCGCGCCGGCTGGCTGGCCGGTGTCGGCATCGAATACGCCTTCCTGCCGGGGCTGTCGGGCAAGATCGAGTACAATTACGCGGATTTCGGCAATCGCTCGCTGACGATGTCCGATCAGTTCGGCAATCTGGCCGACGTGTCGATCGGGCAGACCGCGCATCTGGTCAAGGTCGGCCTCAACTATCGGCTCGGCGCTGCCTCGGTCAGCGTGGCACCGCTCCCCGGCGTGCCGCTGCCGCAGTGGAACTGGACCGGAATCTATGTCGGTGTCCATGCCGGCGGAGGCTTCGGCAGCAACGATTGGGAGTCGGCGACGGGCGCGCTGCTCGCCGCTTCGTCCTCTGGTGGTTTCCCCGGGCGCGGTGATAGCTCCGGGCTGTTCGGCGGCGGTCAGATCGGGGCGAACTATCAGGTCGGCCGCTGGGTCGCCGGCATCGAAGCGTCCGCCGCCGCAGCGGATATCGGCGGCTACGCCAAATGCGCCACCGACATCGGGACACGTAGAAATTTCACCTGCCACAACGAGCTGTCGTCGCTCGGCACGATCACCGGTCGGCTCGGGCAGACCTGGGGCAATCTGTTGATCTACGGCAAGGCCGGCGCGGCGTGGGCAACCGGCAGCAGCGAGGTGCAGCGCGCAGGCAGCGCCAGCCGCTTCACCGAAAGCGGCACTCGGTGGGGCTGGGTCGCCGGCACGGGCTTCGAATATGCGCTCAGTCCGAACCTGTCGGGGTTCGTCGAGTACAACCACGTCGATTTCGGCACCCAGGACACCTCTTACGTCGATCAGTTCGGCAATGCCTCCGAGGTCGGCTTCAAGCAGAAGCTCGATCTGGTCAAGGCGGGCCTCAACTATCGGCTCGGCTCGGGCGCACCGACGCTCGGCGCGGGCGGCGACGTGCCGCTGTTCGTCAAGACCGCCGCGCTGCAGCTCGGCTGGCAGATCGAGGCCGGCACCCGGTATTGGGGCAGCTCGGGGCGGATGCAGAAGGATCTGAACGACAATGTTCAGCCGAGCCGATTGAATTCGCGGCTGATCTACGGCGATCAGACCGGACATTCGCTCGAAGCCTTCGTGCGCGTCGATCACGCTTCAGGTCTGTTCGCCAAGGCCAATCTCGGTCTCGGCCATCTCGTCAGCGGTCAGCTCAACGACGAAGATTTCCCGAGCGAAGTGAATTACTCGAACACGATCTCGGAGATGCGCGACGGCCGCCTGGCCTTCGGCAGTGCCGACATCGGCTACAATTTCATCAACGACGGCGGCCGTAAGCTCGGCGGGTTCGTCGGTTATCGTTCGTTCTACCAGACCGGCAACGGCTTCGGCTGTCGGCAGATCGCGACCGATTTCGACACCTGTGGCGTCCCGTTTCCCACCAACTTTGTCGGTCTCAGCGAGACCGAGTCCTGGCGTGGCGTCGCGCTCGGCCTCAACGTTCGTGCGCCGCTGACCGAGCGGTTGCGGCTAGAGGTGGATGCGGCCTATCTGCCTTACGTCAATCGCGCCGGCTTCGACAATCATTGGTTCCGCGCCGACATCAATCCGCAGTCGGAGGTCGGGCACGGCTGGGGCACGCAATTCGAAGCGATCCTGTCTTACGCCGTCACCGATCGCCTCAGCGTCGGCGTCGGTGGCCGCTATTGGTACTTCGCGACCGACAGCGCCAGCACGATCTTCCCGAGAGAAGTGACGACCTCGCCGATGCAGTTCTATTCCGAGCGCTATGGCGGCTTCTTGCAGACCTCTTACAAGTTCGGCGATGTCGATCCGGGCGAGGCCGCGGCGCGCGGCATCACCAAGGCATCGCCGATCGCAGTGGTGAATTGGACCGGCCTCTACGCCGGCGCCAGCGTCGGCGCGGGATGGGGACGTACCACCTATGCCGATCCGTTCCCCACGCCAGTGACGGGCGACCGCGCCGATCTCGGCGGCGCGCTGCTCGGCGGCCAGATCGGTGCGAACTATCAGGTCGGCCATCTGGTCGCAGGCGTCGAAGCCTCGGCGAACTGGGCCAATATCCGCGGCACCGACACTTGCTTCGGCGCGTATCCCAATCCGGTCGTCGCCGGCTTCAATTGCGGCAGCAAGATCGACGCGATCGGCGCCTTCACGGCGCGCGGCGGCTACGCGGTCGATCGAACGCTGCTGTATGTGAAAGGCGGCGCGGCGTGGAATCGCCAGCAGGATCAGTTCAACGCCGTCGGCGTCGGCGGCACGACGCTTGAGAGCACCAGAACCAATTGGGGCTGGACGATCGGCGGCGGCCTCGAATACGCGATGGCGCCGTCCTGGTCGGTGGCGCTGGAATATAAGTACTTCGATTTCGGCGCGTCGTCGGCCTTCGGCACGTCCGTGACACCTGAACTGGATGGCGTCAATCTGGCGCCGCAGAGCAACAAGCTGCAGACGGTGTCGCTCGGGGTGAACTACAAGTTCGGGCCGTCGGCGTTCGCCAGAGAATGAGTTCGGCGACCGAGGCCCGGTGTGCAGCCGGGCCTCGATCGTTTGGACCACCGGGCAGGCGGCCGCGCGAAGCGAGCGCGTGCGCGGGGTGGTCGCGGCCGCCTCGGTTGTCGGATCGGCGCCGAGCGGCTACAACCGGGCCTCACCGCGACCGACGTCGATCTTCCCGAAGGACAATCCGATGCGTTTCGCTTTTCCCGCCGGCGCTGTGCTGGCTTTGGCCGTTGTTGCGCTGTCGCCCGCTGCGGCCCTGATGTCGAGCACCCCCGCCATGTCCGAATCCGCCAAAACCGTCACCACGCCGTCCGGTCTGCAGATCATCGACACCCAGGTCGGCACCGGCGCGTCGCCGGCGCGCGGCCAGATCTGCGTGATGCACTACACCGGCTGGCTGTACGAGAACGGCGCCAAAACCCGCAAATTCGACTCCTCGGTCGATCGCAACGAGCCGTTCGAATTCCCGATCGGCATGGGCCGAGTGATCAAGGGCTGGGACGAGGGCGTCGCCAGCATGAAGGTCGGCGGCAAGCGCACGCTGATCATTCCGCCGGAGCTCGGCTACGGCGCGCGCGGCGCCGGCGGCGTGATCCCGCCGAATGCGACCCTGATCTTCGACGTGGAATTGCTCGGTCTCAAGTAAGGCCGATGATGCGATGGCCCGGCGTGAGCCGGGCCGTCGTCGCCGCGGTTACGGCCGGCCGCAATAGGCCAGGATGCTGCTGGCGCCCATGCCGCAGGTCGCAGTCAGCTTGCCACCCGCGAGCTTGAGCGTATCGGCGAAGCGAGCCTTGGTGCCGCTGACGCAGAACGCCGACAGCAGCGTGTCGTCCTCGGCGCAGGACACCGGGCAGCCGTCGGACGGGCAGGAGGTCGAGGTCAGCGTCTTGATCGGACTGACAGGAGCCGGCGCAGCGGGAGCGACCGCTTGCTCGGTCGTATCGGTCGGACTGGGCTCTGACTCGAAATTACGGACGCCGAAAACCACCACGGCGGCGGCGATGCAGGCGACGATCAATGTCGATAGCTTCATCTTCAACCCCATTCCTCGAATAATCAGCGGCCGAGGCCGCATTGAGCATAGACCTGCATTGCGGAATTGGAAGCGTTCAACGCCAGTGGCGTTAACCCGTCACTGATCAGGCGCAAATGGTAATATGCGACCGCGATTAGTTGCTGGGTGGTATCCGTCCCGCGCACCTGTCGTACCAATCCTGCTTTCGCCCCACTTCGATCTGTATAGCGATCCGCCATGACGACGATTGAACCCGATCCCGCCGACCTCGAACCGATCCATCCGTATTCGCTGGCGCGGATCTCGCACGTCGCGCTGCAGGCCGGCGCGGTGTTGGCGCAGAGCGGGGCCTCGGTGCGGGTGGTGCATGAAGGCGCGCGGATGGTGGCGGAGGGGCTCGGCGTCGAGGTGCTCGGGATGCGCTCCGGCTACGCCTCGTTCGAGATCACGCTGGCGCGCGGCCATCACAGCATCACCCGCATGATGCAGATCGGCCCGCACGGCGTGAACCACCGGCTCGACTTCGCGGTGCGCGATCTGCTGAAGCGCGCGTCCGAAGGCGACATGACGCCGGACGCGATCGAGGCCGAGCTGAAGCGGCTGCAAAAGGATACGCCGCGGCATCCGCCGTGGCTGGTGGCGATCGCCACTGGCGCCGCTTGCGCCGCGTTCGGCCGGCTGCTCGGCTCGGATTGGCTGTCGTTCGGTCCGGTGCTGGCGGCGGCGACCATCGGGCAGGGCGTCCGTCATCTGCTGCTCGGCCGCCGCGTCAACGTGTTCGTCGTCGCGGCGATCGTCGGCTGCATCTCGGCGGCGCTCGGCGGTCTCGGCGCGCGCCTGCTCGGCAGCTCCACCACCGAGCTGGCCATGATGGCGTCGATCCTGCTGCTGGTGCCGGGCGTGCCGTCGACCAACGCGCAGACCGACGTGATGGACGGCTATCCGACCATGGGCAGCGCCCGCGCCGTCACCGTGATCATGATCATGGTGTTCGCCGTCACCGGGCTGTGGCTGGCCGAATTCGTTCTGAGGATCCACGCATGACCGCGACCTGGATCGCGATGCTGCCGCATCTGGCGCATCAGGCGGCGTTCGGCGCGCTGGCTGCGGCCGGGTTCGGCGTGCTGTTCAATTTCGGCTGGCGCACGCTCGCCTGGTGCGCGGTCGCCGGTGCGCTGGCGCTGGCGGTGCGCACCGTGGTGCAGCAGACCGGCGGCAGCATCGAGGCTGCGACCTTCGCGGCGGCCTTCGTCACCTCATTCACCGCGATCCTGGCGCTGCGCTGGCTCGGCCCGGCCTGTAACGCCGTTGCGCTCGCCGGCTGCATCCCGATGGTGCCGGGGGCGTTCTTCGGCCAGGCGATGCTCGGCTATATGGCGGTCGCCGCCGACACCACCGGCTCCTCGACTGCGCAGATCGTCGCCGCCTCGCAGGCGTTCGTCCGGGTGCTGTCGATCGTCGGCGCGATCGGGGCAGGGCTGGCGATCCCGGCCTATTTGCTCAGGAGCCGGCAGTTCTGATCAGCGCCCGGTCCCGGGCCAAGCCACGGAGCGCGCGACGCCGCTCGCCAGCCGTCCGGCATTGCGGCCCTCGACGATGCTGCCGTCGTGGCTGCTGGCCTGGATCAGCGACACTCGGCCGCCGGGATCGATGCGGAATTTGCGGCGGTCGCGATAGCCGGTGCCGTCGAGCAGTCCGTAATCGGTCGTCAGCCACACCGTCGATGTGGTGGTCGCACCGTCGGTCCATACCGGATCGATGATTTCGTCGACCTTGAAGGCCCAGAACTTGTAGCTGTGCGACTGGCCGAACGAGCGGACGCGGACGATCTCCGCCTTCAGATGCAGAATGGCGCGGGCTTGGGACTGGTCCACGAGATCTCGAATGCTCACCGGTACGGAGATCGGTATCCGATTCTGCCACAGGGCCGCTGCCGCGTCATGCGAGGGGGCCGCTGGTAAAATGGCTGACTGCATCCAGGCGCCGATCCCGCGGTGTGGGGACATCCTGCAGATAGGTTTGTCTCTGCGTCTCAGTTGCGGCTTTGGCGGGCCGCGACGGCTTGAAATCCCGCTCGAACACGGTGCTCTGGGAGCATCGGTATCAGAGGGGTTGCAATGCGGTCATTGGGAGGCGCGGTGCTGGCCGCGTTGCTGCTGTCGGGGTGCGCGTCGGTGACGCGCGGCACCACGGAGAACATTTCGATCGCGAGCACGCCGGCCGGCGCCAAGGCCGATGTGTCCGGCACCAAGGCGCCGTTTTCCTGCGTCACGCCGTGCGTGGTCGAGGTGAACCGCAACGCCGACATCACCGTCAGCCTGAGCAAAGAAGGCTATGAGCCGCAGATCATCCCGCTGACCCGCGAAATCTCCGGCGGCGGCGGCGCCGGCTTTGCCGGCAACCTGCTGCTCGGCGGCGTGGTCGGCATGGGCGTCGACGCCGCCACCGGCGCCGCGATGGATCACAAGCCCAACCCGGTGGTGGTGACGCTGCAGCCGGTGGCACCACCGCCACCGGTCGTCCGGCATCATCGCAAGCCGCGGGTGCCGGTGAGTTGATCATCGGAGAGAGGATATTGTTTCCCTCATAGGTAGAAAATTCCTATGAGTGAAATCTGGCTCCACGCCGGAAAGGCTGAATTATCAGGGTTTGCTGCGTCGAACGACGTGGCCCGAGAATTGCGTAGTTGATTCGTTGTGTCTTGATTGCAGCCTGGGAGACAGCGTTGATTTCAAGTTTGTGCAGTGTTGCATCGAGCTATCCGCAGCCTCGATCACCGTCCGATCCGAATCCACAGCTCGCAGGATTTGGCGTGCAGCTGGAAAAGTCTGGAGCCGATATTGCATCAGGTCGTTCGTGGATCCCGGTAGAGCAGCTCACGCAGATCAAGGATTTAAAGATGATATCTGCAGCGGATGATCCGGTTCTACACGACCTGATGGCGACACGCTGGCTCATGAGCCAAGGTGTGAGTGGTACCCAAATCATTTGTATCGGACGACTCTCTGCGGAACACCGATGCGCAGGTGAAAGTCGACGGTGACCTGGTAACGACGATCTACAATGGCGGATCCGCGACGATGACCATCGAGGCGGCGGCGAGAGTTGGTGGACTGCAGGATCCGGTTGGACTGGATGGTCCCAATTTGGCGAGGTGGCGTGCCGAGAACTACGCCAAGTTACTCGGAGGGACCGTGGAGCTGGCATCGACCGCGATCCCTCAATCACATTGGACGCCGCATGAGAGCATCTCTACGACGTTCAGCAGGGAACAACTCGATGCGGCATTTCAGGAGATGCTAGGCGCGGGAAGGCGGGCTACGGCCCAACACCAGTCGCCTTATCTCGCGTCGCAAGCACAGCCCGGTGTCCGCGCAGATTGGTCGGTCCGACGATCTTCAGGCCAGCGCTGGCGACTCCTGCCCCTCTAGCATTGGCCAGTTCGATATGGATCTTAACTGCCTGAATGAGCGAGAAACTTTTCGTCTGTTTGACTGAGAATGTCCGCGAGCGCCAGCATGATAGCGCCTGTTTGCTCTGAACAAGCATGGCGCTGGGGATCTTCGAACGGATCGTTCGTCGCGGCTTTGCGCAGACGAGCCACTTCGCTATTGAGGTCTATGGATTTGCGGCCAGGGGTTCGTTTACTGAGATGTGTTGCCGCCGTCCCCAAGATCGATAGCTTACGCTTTGTGTCGCGGATAGCCTCAACCCTGTCGTCACCTGGCCCTAACTCCCAGGCCTTCATTGCAAGCGAAGCGGCTTCCTCCGCAACTTTCTTCAAATCAGAACAAAGGTCCGAAAGTTCTTTTCGTCGATCTCTATGGCCAGAGAGCCAATGAGCAACGAGGAGGCCAACCAGTGCGACGAGCACGCCGGGTATCGCGGGCGCATAAACGAGAGGATCAGTCAGTCCTTTTGCCGAAGGCGCAACGTGGATTGTAAGGCTCGAAAGCTCCGTTTTCCCGTTGATTGTTAGATGACCTCCCGGCGACACACAAACAGCCGCCTCGGTGGCCGGCTGTTGCTTGTCCTTTTTGTTGCGGGCAGGCCTAAACTGGATTGTCATCGAGCTTTCTTGCCGATGATGTTCTGCTCTGCCTCCTGCATAGCCTCTTCAGCCTCGATTTTGTAACTCCGATCGAGATCGGATTTAATTCGGATTATATTCCTTAGTTCTGCCAGACGGAAGCCTTCATTCCGTATCAGTCCTCCAAATGCTTCGTCGAGAAACGACGACCCAAAGCCTGTAGTGCCGTCAAGATCAACCAGTACAGTTCCACCCTTGCGAAGTTCCTTCACCAGGACCTTGCGGAATTTCTCTCCGCTAAAGGGCCCTTGATGAATATACCGCGGGCCGGGATATGGGCTGAAATCTCTCGCCACGGAGATCCTCAACTCAGACATCTTCGACCTCTAATAGCTCCGAATGGCGGACGCGCCATTGAATGATTGTGCCTCCAATGGACGACGATCGATCGACGATCTGATCCGTGTTCTTAATGTAGGCATAGGATCCGCGATTGGACAGGACCCATAATTCGCCATCGTGGCATGTGTCGACGAATTTTTTCATGTCGCGGAAGCCCTTGCCCCGCCCACCCAGACCGGTAGAAGTCCTGTGAAGTTCTGTGGCCGCTGCAACGAGATGCCCGTCGCTCGGCTCCCAGGACAGCGACTTCAATGCCTTTACTCTGTCAAACAAGTCTATGGTCAATGTTTTTGGAATGCCAACGCCTTGGTCAAAGAAGACGATCATCATTTCGTGCGAGCCTGGGTCGATGTATCCCGTGACCCACCAGCGTCCCTTCATGGTGGGCAGGCCGGTCTCCCCTCGGTATGCATGCTCTTCCGAGTTTCCCATCGCCTCCTTTAAGGCGCCGACCATTCGGCCCAGCGCGAGCTCTCCTAGGTTGAAGGCGCCGTGTGATACCAGTGTGCAGAAGGTCGCAGCAAACTGCGGATCTACGCCTTTGAATGTCCGGAAAGGCACAAAATACGGCCGGTCCGCTTCGTCATCACGCAACACGTTGTCGAGCTCCGGGACATCGATGAGCCGATAGAACCCCATCTCGGAAAGCTGAAGGATGATGGAGTTATCAGTGGGGTAATTGCCATTTACAAGCAGGCCATTCCTCGCTGGTCGGAGATTTTTGCAGCGGTAGATCTCGGCGGTGAGCAAAAGCGTCGCCGCGGGCTCTAGTGAGGTGAGTCTGTCGAAGTACAACATGATCGATCGGTGCTGGTTGAGCGCAGCGTCCCGGAGTTCTTCGATCGATGCTACCGTCTCCTCGTAATTGTCTCTCAGGGAGAGGACTTCCGGAAGTAGGATCGGATAGCGCATGAGGGTTGCGCGCGACGTCCGTCCGAACTGAGGAAGGCCATGCTCCTTCAAGAAATGCGAGTGGTACGTTATTCGGCCTTCGAGCTCCTCGCTGGCTAATTTTAGGCGAGCAACTAGGCGCTGCGTATTCCTACTGCGCTTTGTAGCTTTCCTCTTGAAGTGCGCGCGCTGGCGCGCGGTCAATTTCTTCATATTGCTTTCCTCAACTCCCAATATACGGATACACGGGCGTTGAGTGCTACGATATGGGCATCATTGCTGACCGGGAGCTGCGACCGGATCGGCTAAGGTGGTCAAGAAGAGCTTAAGACGGCGAAGAACTCGTTGGCATCCGCATAGCCTTATCGATGCGCTGCATATTTCTCGCCTCGACGCTTCGCGAAACTTCTCCGGGACGCGGGTGCGCAATTAGAGTCGGAGAGGGGGCTCGGGCGGTATTGATTTCGTCTAAAGCCGCGCCGAACATCGCAGTGCTCCCTAAAAAAGGGTGGAGCCGGACCAGTTCCGCGGCGGGCAAACAACAAAGCGGTCCGTGTCTCAAGGACGGAGCAGGATCAAACGAGAGGGCCTGAAACACGAGGCCACATTATGAGCCAGGTGAATTAAGTCTCGGAATGCAAGAAAGGCCCGAGGATACTGGCGATCCCAGCAGGATTCGAACCTGCAACCCGCGGAGTAGAAATCCGCTACTCTATCCAGTTGAGCTATGGGACCGTTGGGGGCTTTATAGCACCACCGGATACAAAAAATCCGCCTCCGCCACAACCGCCCCGAACCATTTGCCACCATCCGGCGTCCAACGCATGCGGCGCGTTGTGTTCGGCGCGCGGGCGGGCGAGGATGCGAGTCCTGAAGCGGCGGTGGCCGGGGAGGGGCGGAGGATGGGTGGCGAAAACGGCGGCCTTGCGTTCGCCTCCAGCCATCACGGCGTCATCTTCGTCACGGCATGACGTGGGTCTGACGCGCAAGTCTAACGCGGCAATCGTTCGCGGCAAGGGAGTTCAAGCATGATCGGTCTGGTTCGCGCCCTCACGCTTTGCGCCGGATTGGCGCTCGGGCTCGCGTCGGCACAGGCGGCCGACAAGGCGTTCCAGCGCGACGAGCTGGCGGATGCTGCGATCAAGCTCGAAGCTCAGATCAAGAGCGAGGCGGCGGCCACCAACAAGCCGGCGGCGGCGCTGCGCGGCGAGGCCGACGCCGCGTTCCGGCGCGGCGACTACCGCACCGGCCTGCAATATATGGGGCAGATCGCCTCGATCGACCCGGCCGACAGCGACAACTGGCTGCGGCTGGCCAGGACGGTGCTGCAGATAAAGGGCGCCACCAGTTCCGAACAGACCTTCCTGCGCGAACGCGCCGCGACGGCGGCCTATATCGCCTATCAGCGCGCCAAGACCCCGGGCGAGGAGGCCGACGCCCTGGCGCTGCTCGGCCGCGCGATGGCCGACCGCAGCCTGTGGCGGCCGGCGCTCGATGCCTTGCGGATTTCGCTGGAGCTGCGGGAGGTCGCCGACATTCGCGGCCAATACGAGAAGCTGCGCGCTGATCACGGCTTCCGGCTGCTCGATTACACCGTCGATTCGGATTCGGCCTCGCCGCGGGTGTGCTTCCAATTCTCCGAGGAACTGGCCAAGCGCACCGATTTTGCGCCCTATGTGACGCTGGCCGGCACCGACAAGCCGGCAATCAGCGCCGAGGACCGCCAGCTCTGCGTCGAGGGGCTGAAGCACGGCGAGCGCTACAACATCAATCTGCGCGCCGGCCTGCCGTCGACCGTGAAGGAGGCGCTGGCGAAGTCGGCCGAGTTCAACGTCTATGTCCGCGACCGCAAGCCGCTGGTCCGCTTCACCGGCCGGGCCTATGTGCTGCCGCGCACCGGCCAGCGCGGCATTCCGCTGGTCAGCGTCAACACCCCGACCGTGGCGGTGCAGGTGTTCCGGATCGGCGACCGCAACCTGATCAACACCGTGGTTGACAGCGACTTCCAGCGCACGCTGAACCGCTACCAGCTCAGCGACCTCGGCAACGAGCGCGGCGCCAAGGTGTGGTCGGGCGAGCTCGACACCGCGGCCGCGGCGCTGAATGCCGACGTCACCACCGCGTTCCCAGTCGACCAGGTGCTCGGCGATCTGCAGCCCGGCGTCTATGTGATGACCGCGGCGCCGAAAGGCCCGATCCCCAATTCCGACGATGACGGCCAGATCGCAACCCAGTGGTTCATCGTCTCCGACCTCGGCCTGACCGCGTTCTCCGGCAATGACGGCATCCACGTCTTCGTCAATTCGCTGGCCTCGACCGATCCGCTCGCCAATACCGAGGTGCGGCTGATCGCGCGCAACAACGAGGTGCTGGCGACCCGCAAGACCGACGCCTCGGGCCACATCCTGTTCGAAGCCGGGCTGGCGCGCGGCGAGGGCGGGCTGTCGCCGGCGCTGCTGACGGCAAGCCGCGACAAGGCCGATTACGCCTTCCTCAGCCTCAAGACCAATGCCTTCGACCTGTCCGACCGCGGCGTCGCCGGGCGCGCGGTGCCGGCCGGCGCCGACGCCTTCGTCTATGCCGAGCGCGGCGTCTACCGCTCCGGCGAGACGGTGCATCTCACCGCTCTGCTGCGCGACGGCCAGGGCATGGCGCTGACCGCCAGCCCGATGACGCTGGTGGTGGAGCGGCCGGATGGCGTCGAATACCGCCGCGCCGTGCTGTCCGACCAGGGCGCCGGCGGCCGCAGCCTCGATGTCGCGCTGAATTCGGCGGTGCCGACCGGCACCTGGCGGGTCCGCGCGTTCACCGATCCGAAGGGCGCCAGCGTCGGCGAGACCACCTTCATGGTCGAAGACTATGTTCCCGATCGGATCGAATTCGACATTTCCACCAAGGACAAGGCGATCAAAGCTGATGCTCCTGTGGAACTTAAGGTCGACGGCCGCTTCCTGTACGGCGCGCCGGCCTCGGCGCTGCAGCTCGAAGGCGACCTGCTGGTGGCGCCCGCCGACGCACGGCCGGGCTATGCCGGCTATCAGTTCGGCGTCGCCGACGAAGAGACCACCAGCAACGAGCGCACGCCGCTGGAAAACCTGCCCGAGACCGACGCCGATGGCGCCGCCACCTTCGAGGTGAGCCTGCCGAAGCCGCCGTCGTCGACCCGGCCGCAGGAGGCGCAGATCTTCGTCCGGATGGCGGAGGCCGGCGGCCGCGCCGTCGAGCGCAAGCTGGTGCTGCCGGTCGCGCCCGCGGCGGCGATGATCGGCGTCAAGCCGCTGTTCGCCGACCGCAACGTTCCCGAGGGCGATGTCGCCAAGTTCGACGTCGCGTTCGTCGCGCCGGACGGCACCTCGCTGGCGCGCAGCGGCCTGCGTTACGAGTTGCTCAAGATCGAGTCGCATTATCAGTGGTACCGGCAGAACTCGTCCTGGGATTACGAGCCCGTGAAGTCGACCAAGCGGATCGCCGACGGCGATCTGTCGATCAAGGCCGGCGAGCCGGCGCGGCTGCAGTTCAATCCGGAGCCAGGCCGCTACCGGCTCGACGTCAAGACTGCCGATGTGGCCGGTCCGCTGACCTCTGTGCAGTTCGACGTCGGCTGGTATTCGGATGGTTCGGCCGACACCCCGGATCTGCTGGAGACCTCGATCGACAAGCCGGAATACGCCTCCGGCGACACCATGACGGTGACGGTGAACGCGCGGACCGCGGGTCTGTTGACCGTCAACGTGCTGGGCGACCGGCTGCTGACCACGCAGTCGCTGCAGGTCAAGCCGGGCAGCTCGCAGGTCAAGGTTGCCGTCGGCAAGGATTGGGGCTCGGGTGCCTATGTCGTCACGACGCTGCGGCGGCCGCTCGACACCGCCGCGCAGCGGATGCCGGGCCGCGCGATCGGGCTGAAATGGTTCGGCATCGACAAGGCGGCACGCACGCTGTCGGTCGAGCTGTCGCCGCCGGCCCTGGTGCGGCCGTCGACGACGCTGAAGCTGCCCGTCAAGCTCAGCGGGCTGTCGCCCGGCGAAGACGCCAAGATCGTGGTCGCCGCGGTCGACGTCGGCATCCTCAATCTCACCGGCTACAAGCCGCCGGCACCGGATGTGTATTATCTCGGCCAGCGCCGGCTCAGCGCGGAGATCCGCGACCTCTATGGCCAGCTGATCGACGGCATGCAGGGCGCCCGCGGCCAGATCCGTTCCGGCGGTGACGCCTCGGCGGCCGAGCTGCAGGGCAGCCCGCCAACGCAGAAGCCGCTCGCGCTGTATTCCGGCATCGTCACCGTGGCGGCCGACGGCACCGCGACGATCGACTTCGACATTCCCGAATTCGCCGGCACCGCGCGGGTGATGGCGGTGGCGTGGACCGCCACCAAGGTCGGCCGCGCCAACACCGACGTCACGGTGCGCGATCCGGTGGTGCTGACCACCACGCTGCCGCGCTTCCTGCGCAACGGCGACCGCGGCACCATGGCGTTCGACCTCGACAACGTCGAAGGCGCTGCCGGCGACTACACCATCAAGGTCAGCGCCAGCGGTCCGGTGAAGCTGAGCGGCGAGGCGGCGGCGACGTTGAAGCTCGCCGCCAAGCAGCGCGGCTCGGCCAAGCTGATGCTGGACGCCGGCGGTGCCGGGACTGCGGCGCTCGACGTCGCGATCCAGGGGCCTAACGGGCTGTCGCTGGCGCGTCACTATGCGCTCGACATCCGTCCCGCCAACCAGACCCTGGCGCGGCGCTCGATCCGGACGCTGGCCAAGGGCGACAGCCTGACGCTGACGTCCGACATGTTCTCCGATCTGGTGCCGGGCACCGGCGGGCTGTCGCTGTCGGTCAGTATGTCGACCGCGCTCGACGCCGCCACCATTCTCAAGGCGCTCGACCGCTATCCGTTCGGCTGCTCCGAACAGATCGCCAGCCGGGCGATGCCGCTGCTCTACGTCAACGATCTGGCTGCCGGCGCGCATCTGGCGATGGATGGTGGCGCCGACGAGCGGATCAAAGGCGCGATTGATCGGCTGCTGTCGCGGCAGGGCTCGAACGGCTCGTTCGGGCTGTGGTCGACAGGCGGCGACGATGCCTGGCTCGACGCCTACGTCACCGACTTCCTGACCCGGGCGCGCGAGAAGCGCTTCGTGGTGCCGGACGTCGCGTTCCGCAGCGCGCTCGACCGCATCCGCAACTCGGTGGTCAATGCCGACGAACCGGACAAGGACGGCGGACGCGATCTCGCTTATGGCCTCTATGTGCTCGCCCGCAACGGCGCCGCGCCGATCGGCGACCTACGCTATCTCGCCGATACCAAGCTCGACAAGCTGGCAACCCCGATCGCCAAGGCGCAGCTTGCCGCGGCGCTGGCTCTCGTCGGCGACCGCGCCCGGGCCGAGCGGGTCTATGCGGCGGCGGCCGACAGCCTCAATCCGAAGCCGTCGATCGTGTTCGGCCGGGTCGATTACGGCTCCGAGCTGCGCGACGCCGCGGCGCTGGTGTCGCTCGCCAGCGAAGGCAACGCACCGCGGCCGACGCTCACGACGGCGGTGCAGCGGGTCGAAGCCGCGCGGGGCCTGACGCCGTACACCTCGACCCAGGAAAACGCCTGGCTGGTGCTGGCGGCGCGCGCGCTCGCCAAGGAGACGATGGCGCTCGACCTCAACGGCGATGCGGTGAAGACGGCGCTGTATCGCAGCTACAAGGCAGACGAGGTGAAGGCCCAGCCGCTCAAGATCGCCAATACCGGTGACAATCCGGTGCAGGCGGTGGTGACGGTGAGCGGTTCGCCGATCACGCCCGAGCCTGCGGCGAGCAACAGCTTCAAGATCGAGCGCAATTACTTCACGCTCGGCGGCGAGTCGGCCGACATCACCAAGGCGAAGCAGAACGAGCGTTTCGCGGTGGTGCTGACGATCACCGAACCGAAGCCGGAATACGGTCACGTCATGATCGCCGACTATCTGCCGGCGGGCCTGGAGATCGACAATCCGCATCTGGTGTCGTCGGGCGATTCCGGCACGCTGAGCTGGATCGCCGACGGCGCCGAGCCGGTGAACACCGAGTTCCGCGACGACCGCTTCACCGCGGCGATCGACCGCAAGGCCAATGACAAGGCGGTGTTCACGGTCGCCTATGTGGTGCGCGCGGTGTCGCCGGGCAAATATGTGCTGCCGCAGGCGGTGGTCGAGGACATGTACAACCCCTCGCGCTACGGCCGCACCGGCACCGGCACGATCGAGGTGCGGGCGGCGAAATGAGCGAGCGGCCGACCAACACGCCCGCAGCGTCGCGAGAGGTCGGGACGCCTGCCAAGGTGTCATTGCGAGCGGAGCGAAGCAATCCAGCGCCACGCGCGCGGCGTGGATTGCTTCGTCGCTTCGCTCCTCGCAATGACGGGTGGAGGGGATGGCGGTGGATCAGAACGACCGCGATCGTCTCGGCGGTGCTGGTAGTCGCTGCCCTCGGCAGCCTCGTTGCCTACGCCGTCTCGCTCGGCCCGCTGCCGCTCGACGAGGCGCGGCAGACCTCGGTGACGGTGGTCGATCGCCACGGCAAGCTATTGCGCGCCTATGCGATGGCGGACGGGCGGTGGCGGTTGCCGGTGGACGCCTCGACCGAAGTCGATCCGCGCTACCTCAAGCTGCTGTTCGCCTACGAGGACAAGCGGTTCTGGTCGCATCACGGCGTCGACCCGCTGGCAGTCGGGCGCGCCGCGCTGCAGCTCGTCACCCAGGGCCGGATCGTGTCCGGCGGCTCGACCATCACCATGCAGCTGGCGCGGCTAATGGAGCCGCGGCGGCAGCGATCGCTGAGCGCCAAGCTGCGGCAGATGGTGCGGGCGGTCGAGTTGGAGCATCGGCTGTCGAAGCAGCAGATCCTAGACCTTTATCTGGCGCTGGCGCCGTATGGCGGCAATCTCGAAGGCATTCGCGCCGCCTCGATCGCGTATTTCGGCAAGGAGCCGAAGCGGCTGACGCTGGCGGAATCGGCGCTGCTGGTGGCGCTACCGCAGTCGCCCGAGCACCGCCGGCTCGATCGCCATCCGGACGTCGCCCGCGAGGCGCGCGACCGCGTGCTGGCGCGGATGGTCGAGGATGGCGTCGTCAGCGCCGAGGACGCGGCGCAGGCGAGGGCGGTGCCGGTGCTGCGCCAGCGCAAGCCGATGCCGATCCTGGCGCCGCATTCCGCCGATCAGGCGGTGATCGCCGACAAGGACGCGCCGCTGATCCGGCTCACCCTCGACGCCGGTCTGCAGCGCGCGCTCGAGACGCTGGCGCGCGACCGCGCCGCCGCGCTCGGCCCCGACATCTCGATCGGCATCGTCGCGGTCGACAATGCCAATGGCGACGTGCTCGCCCATGTCGGCTCGGCTGACTATTTCGACGACCGCCGCGCCGGCCAGGTGGACATGGTCCGCGCGGTGCGCTCGCCGGGCTCGACCTTGAAGCCGTTCATCTACGGGCTCGCCTTCGAGGACGGCTTCGTCCACCCGGAAAGCCTGATCGACGACCGCCCGGTGCGGTACGGCGCCTACGCACCCGAGAACTTCGACATGACGTTCCAGGGCACCGTGCCGGTGCGCAAAGCATTGCAACTGTCGCTCAACGTCCCGGCGATCGAACTGCTCGACCGGGTCGGGGCGGCGCGGCTGGCGTCGCGGCTGAAGCAGGCCGGCACCGAGCTGGTGCTGCCCAAGGACGAAGCGCCAGGTCTGGCGATGGGGCTGGGCGGTGTCGGCATCAAGCTGATCGACCTGGTGCAGCTCTACAGCGGGCTGCCGCGCCTTGGTAGCGTGCTCCCGCTGCGTGAAATTGCAAGTTCCGGCAATGACAAGCGCGAGACTCTGCGCCTGATGGATCAAGTCGCGGCTTGGCAGGTCGGCAGCGTTCTGCTCGGCACCCCGCCGCCTGAGAATGCGGTGCGCAACCAGATCGCGTTCAAGACCGGCACCTCCTACGGCTACCGCGACGCCTGGTCGGTCGGGTTCGATGGCCGGATGACAATCGGCGTTTGGGTCGGGCGGCCCGACGGTGCTCCGGTGCCCGGGATGATCGGCCGCGTTGCCGCCGCCCCGGTGCTGTTCGACGCCTTCGCCCGCAGCGGCCACCTCCGCGCACCATTGCCGAAGGCGCCGCGGGGAACGTTGGTCGCCAGCAACGCCAGGCTGCCGCTGCCGCTCCGGCGATTTCGGCCGGCGGGCGATCTGGTACGAACCGGCGACGACAAGGCGCTGCGGATCCAGTTCCCGCTGAACGGATCGCGGATCGATGCGGTCAGTGAAGCGTCGGTCGGCGCGCTGCCCGTCAAGGTCGCCGGCGGGGTGCTGCCGATGACCGTGATGGTCAACGGATTGTCGGTCGGCGAGATCGACGGACGGCGGCAACGGCTGATCGCGCCGCCCGGTCCGGGTTTCGTCCGGCTCACCGTGATGGATGCCGTTGGCGCCGCGGACACAGTTGTCGTCAGAATTCAATAGAGCCGGGCTAAGCAGTTGTCGCTGTATCGGTTTCAGCGTATGCGGAGCCGATGATCGATACCTCTGCCAGACCCCGTTTCGGCGCGCCGCGCGACCCCAAAACCAACGTCGATCCCGGCCGCGGGCTGGTCGCCGTGCTGGATTTCGTGACGGTCAGTCATCTGCGCGCCACCGCATTTCTGGTGCTGGTCGGTCTGCTGTTTTTCCTGCCGGGGTTTTTCAACATCCCGCCGATCGACCGCGACGAAGCGCGGTTCGCGCAGGCGACCAAGCAGATGGTCGAGACTGGCGATTTCATCGACATCCGCTTCCAGGACGAGGTTCGCTACAAGAAGCCGGTCGGCATCTATTGGTTGCAGGCCACCGTGGTCGAGACCGCCGGCAAGCTCGGCATTCCGCGGGCGCAGGTCCGGATCTGGCTGTACCGGGTGCCGTCGCTGGCGGGCGCGATCGGTGCGGTGCTGATGACCTATTGGGCGGCGCTGGCCTTCGTCGGCCGGCGCGGCGCGGTCATCGCCGCCTTGATGCTGTGTAGTTGTATCCTGCTCGGCGTCGAGGCGCGGCTCGCCAAAACCGATGCGTTCCTGCTGTTCACCGTCACCGCCGCGATGGGCGCGATGGCGCGGGCCTATCTCGGCTGGCAGCGCGGCGACATCGAGCCGGAGCGGTCGTGGATCGTGCCGGCGGTATTCTGGACCGCGCTGGCGGCGGGTATCCTGCTGAAGGGGCCGCTGATCCTGATGTTCATCGCGCTGACGGTGATCCCGTTGGCGATCCTCGATCGGTCGGCGGCCTGGCTGTGGCGGTTGCGACCGCTGCTCGGCATTCCCTGGATGCTGCTCTGGGTGCTGCCCTGGTCCATCGCGATCTATCTGCGCGCCGGCGACACCTTCTTTGCCGACTCGGTCGGCGGCGACATGCTGAGCAAGATCGCCAGTCCGCAGGAATCGCACGGCGCGCCTCCCGGCCTCTACTTCTTGCTGTTCTGGGCGACGTTCTGGCCGGGCGCGCCGCTGGCGGCGATGGCCGCCCCGGCGGTGTGGCGGGCGCGGCGGGAGCCGGGCGCGCAATATCTGCTTGCCTGGCTGATCCCGTCCTGGATCGTGTTCGAACTGGTGATCACCAAGCTGCCGCATTACGTGCTGCCGCTGTATCCGGCGATCGCGATCATGACGGCGGGGGCGATCGAGCGCCGGGTGCTGTCGCGCTCCTGGCTGGCGCGCGGCTCGGCGTGGTGGTTCGCGATCCCGGCCATCATCCTGCCGCTGGCGGTGATCGGTTCGGTGTATCTCACCCATCACCCGATGTTCCTGGCATGGCCGTTCGCGGCCGGTTCGCTGATCTTCGGCCTGTTTGCCTGGCGGTTGTTCGATGAGAACCGCGCCGAAGCCTCGCTGCTGAATGGGGCGTTGGCGTCGCTATTTCTTGCCGTGGCGGTATTTGGCGTCGTGGTGCCGCTGCTGCGCCCGGTGTTCCCGAGCGTCGAAATTGCGCGCGAGCTGCGCAAGGTGGTGTGCGTCGGCCCCAAGGCTGCGGCTGCGGGTTATCACGAACCCAGCTTGGTGTTCATGACCGGCACCGATACGCTGCTGACCGACGGCTCCGGGGCTGCGGACTTCCTGCTCGGCGGCACCTGCCGGTTCGCGATTGTCGAGTCGCGCAGCGAGCGCGCGTTCGCCAGCCGGGCCGAGGCTATCGGGCTGCGCTACAACGTGGCGGCGCGGATCGACGGCTATAACTTCTCGCAAGGCAAGCCGGTCTCGATCGCGATCTTCCGCTCCGAGGGCACCCAGTAATATGGCCGTGCCTGACGAGGCCGGTCGGCCGCAACGCATCTACCCGATTGAACTGGTGCTGGTGATCGGCGGGGCGCTGCAGCAATTGGTGCGGGCGCCGTCGCATTCGCGGCGCGCCGAAGCTGCGCGGCGCTGGGCGCGGCATGCGCTGTGGCTGACGGCGGGGCTTTCGCTCGCCATCGTGATATTGATGGTTGGTGTCGACGCCTTCGAGATCGGCCTGATGCCGCCGCGGGGTACGCCGTCGCTGTGGCCGGTGAAGATCGTCACTGATTTCGGCAAGTCCGCCTACGTGTTGTGGACGCTGGCGGGCTTACTGCTCCTGGTCGCGCTTATCGTCCCGCTGCTGCGCGGCGCACCGCGTGCAATCCTGGTCGGGTTCGGCACCCGCGTGCAATTCCTGTTTCTGGCGGTTCTGGTCCCGGTCGCAATCGGGGAAGTGCTGAAAGGTATCATCGGCCGCGGCCGGCCGTTCGTCGGCGGCGCGGCCGATCCTTACAACTTCTCGCCGTTCGCCTGGAACGAGGCTTACGCCAGCTTCCCGTCGGGACATTCGATTACCGCGGCTGCACTTGGATTCGCCGTCTCGGCGCTGTGGCCGCGTCTGACCGCGCTGATGGCCGCTTACGTTGTGGCGATCCTGGTCAGTCGCTTGGTGCTGCTTGCGCACCATCCGAGCGACGTCGTCGCCGGTGCCTTGCTTGGCCTCGTTGGAGCGATGGCGGTACGGTACTGGTTCGCCGCCCGTCGGTTGGCCTTCACCATCCGCCTGGATGGCACCATCGATCCGCTGCCAGGGCTGTCCTGGGATCGCGTCAAAAGGGTTGCCCGCGGCGGCTCCGCCCCATAAGAAGCGGGCGCGCAGATAGCGCCCCGGCCGCGAGTTCCCGTCGGCCCCGGATTGTTCCGAAGCATGCCTGAAACCTTGTCTCAGTCCGGACCGCCGCCTGCGGTGTCCATCGTAGTGCCGGTGCGCAACGAGGCCGACAACGTCGCCCCGCTGATCGCTGAGATCGCTGCCGCGCTGGATGGACGCTGGGTCTACGAGATCGTCTATGTCGACGACGGTTCGACCGATGCAACCCCGCAGCGGCTCGCCGCATTGCGCGCCGAGCGGCCCAACCTGCGCCAGATCCGCCATGCCGCGTCCTGCGGTCAGTCGGCCGCGGTGCGGACCGGCGTCCGCGCGGCCCGCGGCGGGATGGTTGCGACGCTGGACGGCGACGGCCAGAACAACCCGGCCTTCATTCCTGAGTTGATCTTCGCGCTGGAGCAGGGCGGGGCACGGGTCGGTCTTGCCGCCGGTCAACGCGTCGGCCGCAAGGACACCGGGTTCAAGCGGCTGCAATCCCGCGTCGCCAACAAGGTGCGCAACGCCATCCTACGCGACGGCACTCGCGACTCCGGTTGCGGCCTGAAGGCGTTCCGCCGCGACGTGTTCCTGTCGCTGCCGTATTTCGACGGCTTGCATCGGTTCCTGCCGGCGCTGGTGCGCCGCGAGGGCTTCGACATCGTTTATGTCGACGTCGCCGACCGGCCACGATTGTCGGGCAAGTCCAACTACGGATTCTTCGATCGGCTGTGGGTCGGGCTAATGGATCTCGCCGGGGTGTGGTGGCTGATCCGCCGCAAGAAAGCGACCCCGGTCGCGACCGAGGTGAACTGATGCTGATTCAATATGGTCAGGCGCTTGGCGACTACCTTTACGACGTATTCGTCGCCAAGTTCGATTTCTGGCTCGCTTTCGGTCTCGTCGCGCAGCTCCTCTTCACCGCGCGATTTCTGGTGCAGTGGATCTCCAGCGAGCGCGCCGGCAAGAGCGTGGTGCCGATGGCGTTCTGGTTCTTCTCGATGGGCGGTGGCCTGATGACCCTGGTCTACGGCATCGCCAAGCGCGAGCCGGTGATCATCCTCGGTCAGGCGATGGCGACCGTTATCTACGTGCGCAACATCATGCTGATCATCAAGGCGCACGCGCGCGGCTCGGAGACGCTGCCGAACTGAGCGGCGAGGCGTACGCTCGCTCGACGCTGCTCAGCGCGATCAGAACGAAGACCATCCCCGTCATTGCGAGCGAAGCGAAGCAATCCAGCTGCCTTGCGCGCGGCTTTCTGGATTGCTTCGTCGCGGAGCCTGTGCCCGGACGGCGCGAAGCGCCGATCCGGGTGCTCCTCGCAATGACGGAGAAGATTATTTCCGTGCCGCGCTGAATGCCGCGAAGCCGCGTTCCAAATCGGCCTTCAAGTCGTCGGTCGATTCCAGCCCGATATGCAGCCGCAGCGCGGGGCCGCCCGGGTTCCAGGTCGTCGCGGTTCGGTATGACGCGCAGTCGAATGGGATCACCAGGCTTTCGAAGCCGCCCCACGAATAGCCCATCCCGAACAGCTTGACGGTGTCGAGCAGGGCATCGACGGTCGCCTGCGGGGCATCCTGCAGCACGATCGAGAACAGGCCGGAGGCGCCGGTGAAGTCGCGCTTCCAGATGGTATGGCCCGGATCGGTATCGAGACCCGGATGCAGCACGCGCTGCACTTCGGGACGGGCGGCGAGCCAGCGTGCCATCTCCAGGCCGGCCTGATAGTGCCGGGCGAGCCGCACCTCCAGGGTGCGCAGGCCGCGCAGCGCCAGGAACACGTCGTCCGGCCCGGCGCAGACGCCGAGCAGCCGGATCGCTTCCGACACCTTCGGCCAAGCCGCGGCATTGGCCGAGATGGTGCCGAACATGATGTCGGAGTGACCGCCGATATATTTGGTCGCGGCCTGGATCGAAATGTCGACGCCCTGTTCCAGGGAACGATGATACAGCGGGGTCGCCCAGGTGTTGTCGTCGATCACCAGCGCGCCGTGCTGCTTGGCGACCGCGGCGATCGCCGGAATGTCGGGCATTTCGAATGATTGCGAGCCCGGCGCTTCGACCACCACCACTGCCGTGTTCGGGCGGAAATGCTCGGCGATGCCGGCGCCGATCAGCGGATCGAAATAGCTGGTCTCGACGCCGAGCCGCTTCAGCATCTGATCGCAGAACAGCCGGGTCGGGCGGTAAGCGTTGTCACAAACCAGGACATGGTCGCCGGCCTTGACCACGGCGAGCAGGGCGGTCGAGATCGCCGACACGCCGGACGGGGTGATGCCGACGCCCGCGCACTGTTCGCCTTCGAGCGCCATCAGCGCCTGCTGCAGCGCCTTGGTGGTCGGGGTGCCGTGCCGCCCATAGGAGTACTCGCCGCGATGGGCGTGCAGGTCGGCAGCGGTCGGGTACAGCACCGTCGAACCATGCACTACCGGCGGATTGACGAAGCCCTTCTGCGCTGCAGTGTCGCGGCCCGCGGTGACAAGACGGGTCTGCGTGCTGAGCGGCGCGGATGTCCCGTTGGAGTCGGAAGAGTCCATGAGTGCTCGCTGGTGGTTGGGCCGATGATGACAGCGCAGGGGGGCGTGTGCTTCGGCTACTTCGACGAATGGGTGTAATAGCAGCTTCTGGAAGATGGCCGTCAACCCCTTGACCCGGCGCGCAACTCGTTCTGTGATGCATATCGGTCTGTCTGGGAGGCCGTGCTGGTGAGCTCGCGAATTGCCGGGCGAGAGTTCTTGCAGCACGGTGCCGGGCAACGGCTGCCGCGCGCGGGCCTTCGGGCGATCGAACGGCGGATCCAATCGGAACGCATCGCCCACGGAGCCGATTGAAGCGGCCAGGACATCCCTTGAAAGGTCATTCCATGAAACGTGTATCGCTTGTCGCCGCCCTCGCTGCCGCCGCCGTGTTTTCGGTATCTTCGGCGGGTGCGCAGACCCTGAAGACGGTCAAGGATCGCGGCATGTTGTCCTGCGGCGTCAGCCAGGGACTGCCCGGATTTTCGGCACCCGACGACAAAGGCAATTGGACTGGCCTGGATGTCGATGTTTGCCGCGCGATCGCGGCTGCGATCTTCGACGATCCGAGCAAGGTGAAGTTCGTGCCGCTGTCGGCCAAGGATCGCTTCACTGCACTGCAGTCCGGCGAAATCGACGTGCTCTCGCGCAACACCACCTGGACGCTGTCGCGCGATACCTCGCTCGGGGTCAATTTCACCGGCATCAGCTATTATGACGGTCAAGGCTTCATGGCCAAGAAGGCCCTGAAGGTGAACTCCGCGCTGGAACTGAACGGCGCATCGATCTGCGTGCAGACCGGCACCACCAACGAGCAGAATGTTGCCGACTATTTCAAGGGCAACAACATGAAGTACGAGGTGATCGCCTTCGCCAACGCCGACGAAGCGGTGAAAGCCTATGAATCCGGCCGCTGCGACGTGTTCACCTCCGACGTCTCGCAGCTCTATGCCCAGCGCCTGAAGCTCGCGACCCCCGCTGATCACATCGTGCTGCCGGAAGTGATCTCCAAGGAGCCGCTCGGACCGCTGGTTCGCCATGGCGACGACCAATGGTTCGATATCGTCAAGTGGACGCTGTTCGCGATGATCAATGCCGAGGAACTCGGCATCACCCAGAAGAACGTCGATGCGATGGCCAAGTCGGACAAGCCCGAGTTGAAGCGGGTGTTCGGTACCGACGGCAACCTCGGCGAACAGCTCGGCCTGACCAAGGATTGGGTATCCCGGATCATCAAGGCGACCGGCAACTACGGTGAATCGTTCGAGCGCAACGTCGGCGCGGGCTCCAAGCTGGAGATCGCGCGTGGCCTCAACAAGCTATGGAACAAGGGCGGCATCATGTACGCCCCGCCGATCCGCTGATCGCTCCCAGACCCGCGCCGATGACGATCGACGCACGCCCACCACCACCGCAGCTCGCCGCAAAACTGCGGCGGGCGCTGGGCGGCCGCTCTGGCTGGAAAGGGCTGATCGCCCAGGTGCTGTTCGTCGCGGCGCTGGTCTGGATCGGTTACGAGATCTTCGACAACGCCCGAGACAACCTCGCCAATCAGCGGATCGCCTCGGGCTTCGGCTTCATGTCGCAAACGGCGGGATTCGGCGTCAGTCAGACCCTGATCCCGTATCAGGAATCCGATAGCTATACCCGGGTGTTCCTGGTCGGCCTGATTAACACGCTGCTGGTATCCGTCGTCGGCATTTTCTTCGCCACGCTGATCGGATTTGCGGTCGCGCTCGCGCGGCTGTCGCCGAACTGGCTGATCTCCCGGATTGGCGGCGGCTATGTCGAAATCGTCCGCAACCTGCCGCTGCTGTTCCAGATCCTGTTCTGGTATCTCGCCGTGCTCGGCGCGCTGCCGTCGCCGCGCCAGAGTGTGTCGGTGATGGATAGCTTCTTTTTGTCCAACCGGGGCATCGTGGTGCCGCGGCCGGTCGGCGAGGCGGGGCTCGACGGCTTTCTGGTTGCGCTGCTGATCGCTGTGGCCGCAGCGATTGTGCTACCGCTCTATGCGCGCCGACGGCTGTTTGCGACCGGCAAGCCGTTGCGGGTGTGGCCTTGGGTGCTCGGCCTGTTGATCGGATTGCCACTGATCGCCTTCCTGATCTTCGGCAAGCCGTTTTCATTGGAAGTGCCGGTTCTGCGCGGATTCAATTTCGCTGGCGGCGCCCGGCTCGCACCGGAATTCGTGGCGCTGACGCTGGCGCTGTCGACCTACACGGCCGCTTTCATCGCTGAAGTCGTCCGGGCCGGGATTCTGTCGGTGCATAAGGGACAGATGGAGGCCGGCGCCTCGCTCGGCCTGTCGCGCTGGCAGACGCTGCGGCTGATCGTGATCCCGCAGGCGCTGCGGGTGATCCTGCCGCCGCTGACCAACCAGTATCTCAACCTGACCAAGAACTCGTCGCTAGCGGTGGCGATCGGCTATCCCGACCTGTTTTCGGTGTTCGCCGGCACCACGCTGAGCCAGACCGGGCAGGCGATCGAGGTGATCGCGATCACGATGGGCGTGTACCTGCTGATTTCGCTGGTCACCAGCGCGCTGATGAGCCTGTACTCGTGGCGGATCAATCGGAGTATGGGCGCATGAGCGAGCTCGGGTCCGTGACGCCGGTGTTCGTCCGCGGCGAGATGGTGCCGCAGCGGCCGCCGCCGGTCGATCGGCCGGGCGTGCTCGGGCTGATGCGGCAGAGGCTGTTCAACTCGCCGACCAACATCCTGCTGACCATCATCGGAATCCTGCTGCTGTATTTCACCATCGTGCCGACGGTGAAATTTCTGCTGCTCGACGCCGTATGGACCGGCTCGAACCGCACCGACTGCCTCGCCGACAAGGTGGGTCATCCGGTCGGGGCGTGCTGGCCGTTTGTGCAGGCCAAGTTCTCGCAATTCATCTACGGCTTCTATCCGACCCCGGAGCGTTGGCGAGTCGATCTGGTATTCGCGCTCGGCGCGCTGCTGCTGCTGCCGCTCTTGATCCCGCGCGCACCGGCCAAAACGATCAACGCCGGCCTATTCTTCATCGCATTTCCGGTGCTGGCGTTCTTTCTGCTATATGGCGGCGGCCTGCAGGGATTCGGAGTGACCTGGAGCGCCGATTTGGCCAGCGGTCTGGCGGACAACGTCAGCAGTGCCGGACACAAACTCGCCTCCGGCGGAGCGTTCAGCGGCGCGATCGGGCTGGTGCTGCTCGGCCTCGGTACAGCGCTCGCCTGGCTGAGCTGGCCGCTGGTGGTGCTACGCGATTGGATTCAAGCCTCGTCGCAACCGCTGTGGCTCGATCTTCTGTGCTCGGCGATCATTGCCACCGCACTGGTGTTCGTTCTGACCGGCGTGCGCAACGGCTGGCGGGCTCTGGCGACCACGGTCGCGACCTTCGTCGGCATCGCAATCGTGATCGCGGTGCTTCGTCTGGATCGTGGCGGCCTGCCGATCGTCGATACCAGGATGTGGGGGGGGCCTGCTGGTGACGCTGGTGGTGTCGGTCACCGGCATTGTCGCCTCGATGCCGATCGGGATTGCGCTGGCGCTCGGCCGCCGCTCGACGATCCCCTTGATCCGGATCTTCTCGGTCGCCTTCATCGAGTTCTGGCGCGGCGTTCCGCTGATCACGGTGATGTTCTTCGCCACCTACATGCTGCCGTTGTTCCTGCCGGGCAATTTCACCATCGACAATCTGATGCGGGTGCTGATCGGCATCGCGCTGTTCGCCGGCGCCTACAATGCCGAGGTGATCCGCGGCGGCCTCAACGCGATCCCGCGTGGTCAGGCGGAAGCGGCGAGCGCACTCGGGCTGTCGTATTGGAAGACCACAGGACTGATCGTGCTGCCGCAGGCGCTGCGCCACGTCATTCCGGGCCTCGTCAACAGCTTCATCGCGCTGTTCAAGGACACCTCGCTGGTGTCGATCGTCGCGCTGTTCGATCTGCTCGGCCAGCTCCGCGCCGCCTTTGCCGATCCGACCTGGTCGACCCCGACGACGCTGTTCACCGGTTTTGCATTCACCGGTCTCATCTACTTCGTGTTCTGCTTCGGGATGTCGCGCTATTCGCTGTCGGTCGAACACCGGCTCAACGCGCACCGGCGGACCTGACGGAAGGATCGATTGATGGCTGACACTCCGATCGTCAGGGTCGCAGGTCTGAATAAATGGTACGGCGAGTTCCACGTGCTGCGCGACATCAACCTCGAGGTCGCGCGCGGCGAGCGCATCGTGATCTGCGGACCGTCGGGCTCGGGCAAGTCGACGCTGATCCGCTGCATCAATGCGCTGGAGGAGTTTCAGGAAGGCGACATCGTGGTCGACGGCATCGATCTCGGGCCGAGCCTGAAGCACGTCGATGCGATCCGCCGCGAAGTCGGGATGGTGTTCCAGAGCTTCAACCTGTTTCCGCATCTCACCGTGCTGGAGAACTGCACGCTGGCGCCGATCTGGGTCCGCAACGTGCCGAAGAAGGACGCCGAAGCCACCGCGATGAAATATCTCGAGCGGGTGCGGATTCCCGACAAGGCGGACAAATATCCGGGGCAGATTTCCGGTGGCCAGCAGCAGCGCGTGGCGATCGCGCGGGCGCTGTCGATGAACCCGAAGGTGATGCTGTTCGACGAGCCGACTTCGGCGCTCGATCCGGAGATGGTCAAGGAGGTGCTCGACACCATGGTCGACCTCGCCGAGGAGGGCATGACCATGCTGGTGGTGACTCACGAAATGGGCTTTGCCCGCGAGGTCGCCGACCGCGTCGTGTTCATGGATGCCGGTCAGATCATCGAGGCAAACGAACCGGAGCAGTTCTTCGCCAATCCCCAGCACGCGCGGACCAAGCTGTTCCTCAGCCAGATCCTGCGCTGATGTCCGGGTGCCGGATCCGGTCGATGGTTATCTGATGATGGTCGCGCGTGACGAGTAACGCTTGGCGGTGCTGACGGTGAACTGGCCGAACGTCTCCCGAATGCGCTCGGCGGGCGTCATCGCTGCATCGAACCCAAGCGTTGCGGCAGTGCTCGGCGACGGACGCGGCGCATAGAGCGCGCTGCTGTAGAGCGACCGGTCGAAACGGTAGCTGTCGTTGCCGAACAGGGCATCCGACACGAATAGCACAGCAACCGCCGCCACCAGCGTGGTGCCGAAAGACCTGAAATCGGACATGAGCCGACGCGCTCCTTGTTTTGCGCAAGGATCGGCCGGCGCCATGAAATTTCAGTTTAATGCGCCGCGTGCCGTTATGGCAGGGTTGGCGGCGGGTTAACGCGGTCGCTCAGGATGTCGTGGCCGCGGCCGCCATGCTCGCGCTTACGCCTGCTCGAACGGCACCTGGATCGTGCTCTTGGTCTCCATCCAGTCCGGTACCGGCAGGTTCTTGCTGCGCATGAACTCCGGGTTGAACAGCTTGGACTGGTAGCGGCTGCCATAGTCGCACAGGATGGTCACGATGGTGTGGCCAGGACCGAGATCCTTGGCGAGACGGATCGCGCCGGCGACGTTGATGCCGCTCGAGCCGCCGAGGCAAAGGCCTTCATGTTCGAGCAGATCGTAGATCAGCGGCACGGCCTCGCTGTCTTGGATCTGATAGGCGTCGTCGATCTGTGCGCCTTCGAGATTGGCCGTGACGCGGCCCTGGCCGATACCTTCGGTGATCGAGGAGCCTTCCGACTTCAGCGCGCCGTTCTTGTAGTAGTTGTACAGCGCCGAGCCCATCGGGTCGGCGAGCACCGCGCGAACCTTCGGATTGAACTGCTTCAGGCCGATCGAGACGCCGGCCAGCGTGCCGCCGGAGCCGACCGCGGCGACGAAGCCGTCGACCTTGCCATCGGTCTGATTCCAGATCTCCGGCGCGGTGGTCTCGATGTGCGCCTGGCGGTTGGCGACGTTGTCGAACTGATTGGCCCAGATCGCGCCGTTCGGTTCGGTCTCGGCGAGCTGCGCGGCGAGCCGGCCGGACAGCTTCACGTAGTTGTTGGGATTGGCGTAAGGCACGGCCGGGACTTCGATCAGCTCGGCGCCGCACAGCCGCAGCATGTCCTTCTTTTCCTGGCTCTGCGTGTTCGGGATCACGATCACGGTGCGGAAGCCGAGCGCGTTGGCGACGAGAGCCAGCCCGATGCCGGTGTTGCCGGCGGTGCCTTCGACCACGACGCCGCCGGGCCGCAGTGCGCCGCGCTTCACGGCGTCCTGGATGATGAACAGCGCGGCCCGATCCTTCACCGACTGTCCCGGATTCATGAATTCGGCCTTGCCGAGAATAGTGCAGCCGGTCTGTTCCGACGCGCGCTTCAATTTGATCAGGGGCGTGTTGCCGATGGCGTCGACGACGTCGTTCTTGATGCTCATGCTGTCCGGCTGATGACGTTGCGGGCCCTCAAGGTAGGAGACCGCACGACGCGAGACAAGGCATGCATGCCGCAGCATTGAGCAATCGCGGCGGCGATGCAGCCGCGCGATCAGCCGGCCTTGGCGAAAACCACCTGACGGACGTCGATGTTGCCGGACAGGAAACCGGCTTCGCAATAAGACAGGTAGTATTCCCATAGCCGGCGGAAGCGTTCGTCGAAGCCCTGCGAGGTCAGCTTGGGCCATGCTGCGCGGAAATTGTCTCTCCAGGTCGCGAGCGTCTTGGCATAATCTTCTCCAAACACGCGCTCGCGCACCACAGGCACACCGAATGTCTCGCCGAGCGTCTTGAGCACGCCGGGCGAGGGCAGCATCCCGCCCGGAAACACGTAACGCTGGATGAAGTCGACCTCGCGGCGATAGGCCTGGAAGAAGCGGTCCTGGATGGTGATGGCCTGGATTCCGACCAGACCGCCCGGCATCAGCCGATCGCGCAACTGTGAGAAGTATCTCGGCCAGAATTCTTCGCCGACGGCTTCGATCATCTCGATCGAGGCGATCCGATCATAGCGACCGCGTTCGTCGCGGTAATCCTGCAGCTTGATCTCGACCTTGTCTGCGAGCCCGGCCTCGAACATTCGCTTCTGCGCAAAGTCGCGCTGTTCCCGGCTGATGGTCAGGCCGACGAGGCGGACGTCGAAAGTCTTGGCGGCATATTCGGCGAAGCCGCCCCAGCCGCAGCCGATCTCCAGCACCGACTGGCCGGGCTTGAGGTCGATCGCTTCGGCGAGGCGCTGATATTTGTTGATCTGCGCCGCGGTCAGATCGTGGGTGTGATCCTCGAACAGCGCCGATGAATAGGTCATGCTCGGATCGAGCCAGGCGGAGTAGAACTCGTTGCCGATATCGTAGTGGGCGTAGATGTTCTTCTTCGCCTGCCGCTTGGTGTTGCGGTTGAACCAATGCCGCACCATCTGCACGAACCGCATCAACGGATTGTCGCCGAGCATCGCCTGGATGAGCTCGTGATTGACGCAGAACAGATACAGGAATTGGGTGAGATCTGGCGTGTCCCACTCCCTGTTTAGGTAGGCCTCTGCAATGCCGATGTCGCCGCCATTGATCAGCCGTGACGCAAAGCCGTAGCTGTACAGCCGCATCTCGGCGGCGGGGCCGGGCTCGGCGCCGCCGAGGCGAAAGCGGCGGCCATCGGGAAGGGTGACGTCGAGCGTCCCGCGCTGCAGCCGCGCGCCGAACGCCAGCGCCATCCGCACCACGCGCGGCAGATCGGCCACACGGGCTTCGACGTTGTCGGGGGTCAGCGCTACCAACTCGGACATTGTTGTTCCATCGCTCACGCCCAGCGGAACGGAAGCGACGCCGGGCTCACTGTTTATGGATTATAAGCATCGGGCCCGCGGGCTGCAAAGCTGGGCGGTGGCGGTGGTGACGCAGGGCGCGGAACGAGCTTGGCGCCCTTGATCCACAGCCGCAGCGCTTCCCAATGAATCGCGGCGATTACCTTCGCCGTCATCAGCGGCAGCGCGAAGAAAGCCCTTAGCAACGAGGCGCTCGACAGCGCGCGGCGTGTGCCCGCAAAAGTGGCAGCTAGCACCGGGCCGTCGGCATCCGTCTCGAGAATCCGCAGCCGCACGATGTCGCCGGGCGGCATGATACGGAAGTGATAGCGCATCGCCATCTCGATGAACGGCGAGACGTAGAACAGTTTGTCCTGCTCCTGCCGCAGACCGGCGGGGCCGAGCTCGCCGGCGCGGACCGGTAACACGTAAGGATGGATGTCGCCGAAGGTGTTCCGGACTTCGTAGATTACCACCGCCAATGCGCCGGAGGCATCATAGCCGAAATAGACCGACAGCGGATTGAAGGTGTAGCCGAGGACCCGCGGGTAGGTCAGCAGCAACACCCTGCCGCCCCGGAGATCGACGCCTTGTGCAGCAGCGCTGGCCTCGGCGTAGGCGCGCAGCGACGAGCCGTCGCGCGGTCCGTGGTCGGTTTCGTGGAAACTGTACAGCGCGCGCCGGTTGACGCCGAACAGTGGTGAGATCCGGTTGGCCTCATCCAGTCGACCGAGGTCGATCAGCAGCGACATCACCCGATATTGGAAGCGGTGCCCGACCGGCTTCAGCCGCGCATGCATCACATCGCCGACATACAGCGCCGCCGCCGCGGTGGGAGGCGCGCCGATCGCCGAGGAGGTGGAGGCGGTGAGGGGCGCCATGGCTATTCGGCCGCTTCGCAGAATTCCGGCGGCGGCCCGCGCCACGGCACCGGGGCGCCGAGATGTTCGGCGACCGCCAGCCCGGAGCGAAGCCCGTCCTCGTGGAAGCCGTAGCCGGTCCAGGCACCGCAGAACCAGGTGTTGCGATGGCCCTGGATCTCACCGACGCGCCGCTGCGCGGCGAACGCCTTGGCGGTGTATTGCGGATGGTCGCAGGCATAGCGGCCGAAGGTCAGCTCTGGCGCCGGCTCGAACGGCGGGTTGAGGCTGACGAACAATGGTTTGTCGGCGTCGATGCCCTGCAGCCGGTTCATCCAATAGGTGACTGCGACGTCGTTGACCGGCGAGCCCTGGCGCTGCCAGCGTAGAAAATTCCACGACGCCCAGGCGCGCTTGCGCTTCGGCATCAACCGCGGATCGCGGTGCAGGTACACCATGTTCGGTGCGTAGCCGATGCTGCCGAGAACCTCGCGCTCGATGTCGCTGGCGTCCGAGAGCATCGTGAGCGCCTGATCGCTGTGCGCCCCGATCACGACATGATCGAACACACCGAGGCCGCCGAGACTGTCGCGGACGATGACGCCCTTCGGCGAGCGTTCGATCGAGGTGACGGCTGCGCCGAGCCGGATGTCGTCCTTGAAGGCGCTGGTGAGCTTCTCGACATAACGGGCACTGCCGCCCTTCACGGTGCGCCAGATCGGACGCTCGTAGTGCAGCAGTCGATGGTTGTTGAAGAAGGCGACGAAATTCTCGGCCGGAAAGTCGAGGATTTGGGACGCGGGCGCCGACCAGATTGCCGCGCCCATCGGCGCCAGATAGTCGGTCAGCAGCCGCGGCGAGAATTTGCGGCTCTGGAAATAATCGCCCAGCGAAAGGCCGGCGAGGGTGCCTGCCTTGAAATCTTCGACGCTCTGCTCGTTGAAGGTCAGAATGTGCCGCAGCATCTTCAAAAAGGACGGCGACAGCAGATTGCGGCGCTGCGCGAAAAGGCCGTCCGCGGTTTCCAGCCAGTTCGAGCCGCCGCCCTTCCATTCGAAACGGCCGGCGTCGGCGCTGACCGAAAAGCTCATGCAGCTTTCCGCGGTCTCGACGCCGAGATGCGCGAACATCGCGGTGAGATCGGGATAATTCAGCTGGTTGTAGACGATGAAACCGATGTCGACCGGAATTGAAGAGCCGTCATAGTCGACTGTGACGGTGTGGCTGTGCCCCCCGGCGCGCAGTTCGCGCTCGTAGACTGTGACGGGGTAGCGTTGCGACAACGCCCATGCGGCGGCATTCCCCGCGATTCCCGTTCCGACGATAGCGACGCGCATTCCAAGCCCCCTCTAGCCCACCGGCGACCGAGCTACGGCATCGAGGGTCGAGAGTTTCAGCATGTCCGGCAGCGAAAAAAATCGAAGGGCGGGCAGGGAATCTTCCTCGGACGGCCGTATCACCAGATGAAATCTTTGTAAGAGTTGCCACATTCGTCGAGGGCGTCAAGCTCATGGAACACCGATGAAATCAGAAGAATCGCACCGCGGAGGGCGCTTCATCGACGGTGGGCCGGAAACAACTTGTCACCGAGCGCTTGATGACGGCCCTGTGCGGCGGCGTTTCCGCCCATTACAATGGACTCTGGCTTAAAGGCGGCAGTCTTCGGTGGCAGAGTTGCAAGTGATTGGCAGAGAACATCGTGCGCCGACATCCTTCATGGCGCGGCGTGCGCGGCGTTACGCCGCGCCGGGAGATGGATCGCGCCCAGCATGAGCACCACACTTCGCTACCTTGGCCGCGCAGCCCGACTGGTGGTGGCCTCGGCCCTGGTCGCTGCGTCCGGCGGCTGCATCCTCACCCAGGACCTGCCTGATCCGGCACTCGACCTGCCGAATCGCTACAAGGCTGCGTCGCGGACCGCGGTCGAGAAGCCGCCGGCGCTGGATTGGTGGCGTGGCTTCCGGTCGGCTGAGCTGACGCGACTGATGGAAGAGGCACAGACGGTCAATCTCGACGTCGCTGCAGCGGTCGCGCGGATTCGCCAGGCGGATGCGCAGGCGCGGATCACCGGCGCGGCGCTGCTGCCCAGCCTCAGCGGCAGCGGCAACGGCAGCCAGATCAAAACCTCGGGCTCGAACATCTCCAACACGACGATCGCCGGCCGCCGCTACAGCACCTATTCGTCGTCGCTCAGCGCGTCCTACGAGATCGACTTCTGGGGCAAGAACCACGACGCTGCGCTCGCGGCCGAGGAGACCGCCACCGCGAACCGGTTCGACCGCGATACCGTGGTGCTGACGACCATGGCCGCCGTCGCCAATGCCTATTTCCAGGTGCTCGCGGCGCAGGACCGGATACGGACCGCCGAAAGCAACATCAAAAGCGCCAGCCGCATTCTCGACGCGATCAAGCAGCGGCTGAACGCCGGCACCGGGAACGATCTCGATGTGGCGCAGCAGGAGAGTGTGCTGGCCAATCAGCGCGCCGCACTGCCGCCGCTGCGGCTGACGCTGGCGCAGAACGTCAACGCGCTGGCGACGCTGGTGGCGCGTCCGCCGGAGAGCGTGAAGGTCGTGGGCGGATCGTTGGCGAGGCTGTCCTCGCCGCGGGTGACGCCGGGGCTGCCGTCCGATCTGCTGACTCAGCGGCCCGATATTCGTCGCCAGGAGGCGCAACTCGCCTCGGCCACCGCCAACGTCGGCAGCGCGCGGGCGCAGTTCTTCCCGACCATCCAGCTCACCGCCCAGGGCGGCTATCAGAGCGCGGCGCTGGCATCGCTGTTCACGCCGCAGGCGACGTTTTCCAATATCGCTGCGGGCCTCACACAGCCGATCTTCGACGGCGGCAAAATTCAGGGCAATTTCGACCTGACCAGGGCGCAGCAGGAAGAACTGCTGCAGACCTATCGCAAGACGGTGGTGTCGGCGTTCGCCGATGTCGACAACGCCCTCGAATCGATCAAGCAGAACACCGATCGGCTGCGGCTGCAGCGCGTCGTGGTGGCGTCGTCGCGGCGCGCGTTCGATCTCGCCGAGCAGCAGCTCCGCGCCGGCACCAGTGACATCGTCACGGTGCTGAATACGCAGGCCACGCTATTCCAGGCCGAGGACGCGCTGATCCAGACGCAGCTTGCGCGTTTCCAGGCGATCGTCAGCCTGTTTCAGGCACTCGGGGGCGGCTGGGAGCCAAAGATGGAAAGAACGGCCGATGCTCTTTAAGCCGGATGCGAAAGAGACGCCCGGTGCCGGGTCCGGGCGTAAAGGCTGGAGCGCACGGCTGGGACGCCGTGGCGTCTCGCTGCTGCTGGTGACGGTGATCCTCGGTGGGCTCGGTTTCGTCGCCTGGCGCGCGATCCACACCAAGCAGGCCGAGCGGCGGATGCCGCCGGATCTTGCTGTGCCGGTGCTGGCGGCGACGCCGAAGGTCGCCGACGTGCCGGTGTATCTCGACGGCGTCGGCACCGTGAAAGCGCTCGCCACAGTGACGGTACGCGCCCAGGTCGATGGTAAGCTGATCGCCGTGAACTTCGACGAAGGCCAGGACGTCAAGGCGGGCGACGTGGTGGCGGAGATCGATCCGGCGATCTATCAGGCGGCCTACGATCAGGCCGTCGCCAAGAAGGCACAGGACGAAGCGCAGCTCGCCAATGCGAAGATCGATCTGGCGCGCTATCAGCAGCTCGCCGCCTCGAATGCCGGCTCCAAGCAACAGGCCGATACCCAGAAGGCAACCGTGGCGCAGCTCGAGGCGCAGGTGCGCTCCGATCAGGCGGCGATCGACAATGCGGCGGCGACGCTGAGCTACACCAAGGTGGTGGCGCCGATCTCCGGCCGTGCCGGCCTGCGCCAGGTCGACAAGGGCAACATCGTTCACGCCTCGGACACCACCGGCATCGTGGTGCTGACGCAGCTCAAGCCGATCGGCGTGCAGTTCAGCCTGCCGCAGCAGCAGATCGTGCGGGTCAACGCCGCGGCGGCCGAGGCGCCGCTGCCGGTCGACGTGTTCGGCAATGACGGCGTCACCGTGGTCGATACCGGCATGCTGAAGGGCATCGACAATCAGGTTGATCAGACCACCGGCACCGTCAAGCTGAAAGCCGAATTTCCCAACGCCAAGCTGCGGCTCTGGCCTGGCCAGTTCGTCAACGTGCGGCTCAAGGTCGACACGTTGAAGCAGGCGATCGTCGTACCGGTGTCGGCGGTGCAGCGCGGGCCGGCCGGCACGTTCAGTTACGTCATCGATGAGGACAACATCGTTCATGCTCGTTCGGTGAAGGTGACGCAGCAGAACGAAACCGAAGCCGTGGTCGCCGAGGGCCTGGCGCCAGCCGACCGGGTCGTGACGACCGGATTCGCCAACCTGGCCGAAGGCGCCAAGGTGACGATCGGCGATGCCAGCCAGACTCCGGCCGCCGATCTCGCTCCGCAGAAGCGTCGCCGCGGCCCGCCCGGTGCTCAGGGCCAGGGCGGCGGCCACCAGGCCGGCGAGGGGCAGGGCAAAAGTCGTCGCGGTGAAGGCGGCCAGCAGCAAGCGCCGGCCCCCAGCGGATCGCCGGCGGGTGCGTCCAAGGCGCCTTGAGGCCGTTCGCGGTCTGCGCCGAGGCGCCGGACGCCAGAGTACCAGACGTCAGTACGCAACGCTGAGGTGAGTTTTATGGGCGTATCCGAGCCGTTCATCCGACGTCCGATCGCGACCTCGCTGCTCGGCGTCGCGCTGATGATCGGCGGCCTGCTCGGCTATCTGGCGCTGCCGGTGTCGGCGCTGCCGCAGGTCGACTTTCCGACCGTGCAGGTGACGACGCAGCTGCCGGGTGCGAGCCCGGACGTGGTCGCGTCGCTGATCACCGCGCCGCTGGAGCGCCAGCTCGGCCAAATTCCGTCGCTGACCGCGATGACCTCGACCTCGTCGTTTGGCGTCAGCCAAGTGTCGCTGCAGTTCGATCTCAACCGCGACATCGACGGCGCCACCCAGGACGTCCAGGCGGCGATCAACGCTGCCGCCGGGATCCTGCCGAAGAACCTGCCGTATCCGCCGGTCTACGCCAAAGTGAATCCGGCCGATGCGCCGGTGATGACGCTGGCGCTGACCTCGACCACAGTGTCGCTCCGCAATATGAGCGATCTTGCGGACACGCTGATGGCGCAGCGCTTGGCGCAGATCTCCGGCGTCGGCCGGGTCGCGGTGCTCGGCGGTCTGAAGCCGGCGGTGCGGGTGCAGGCCGATCTCGCCCGGCTCGCCGCCTATGGCATCTCGATGGAGGACCTGCGCACAGCGATCGCCAACGCCAATGTGTCCGGTCCCAAAGGCTCGCTCGACGGCGCGCAGCAGGCCTACACCATCGCCGCCAACGATCAGATCGCCGCGGCCGACGCCTACCGCCCGATCATCGTCGCCTACCGCAACGGCTCGCCGGTGACGATCGGCGACGTCGCCCAGATCATCGACGGGCTCGAGAACGAGCGCACCGGCGCCTGGTATCAAGGCGCGCCCGCTGTGATCCTCGATATCCAGCGCCAGCCCGGCGCCAACGTCATCGACGTCGTCAAGGGCATCCGCGCCGAAATCCCGCGGATCCAGCGGATGGTGCCGGCCGGCGTCAAGCTGACGGTGGTCAGCGACCGCACCGAGACGATCCGAGCTTCGGTGCACGATGTGCAGTTCACGCTGCTGCTGAGCGTGGTGCTGGTGACGCTGGTGGTGCTGCTATTCCTGCGCTCGATGCGGGCGACCATCATCGCCGGCGTGGCGTTGCCGCTGTCGCTGATCACCAGCTTCGGCGTGATGTATTTCATGGGGTTCAGCCTCGACAATCTGTCGTTGATGGCGCTGACGATCGGCACCGGCTTCGTTGTCGACGACGCCATCGTGATGATCGAGAACATCGTTCGTCACATGGAGGACGGCGAGAGCCCGATGCAGGCGGCGCTGAAGGGCGCCAGCGAGATCGGCTTCACCGTGATCTCGCTGACGATGTCGCTGATCGCGGTGTTCATCCCGCTGTTGTTCATGTCCGGCCTGGTCGGGCGGATGTTCCGCGAATTCGCCCTGACGCTGACGATCGCGGTCGTCACCTCGGCGATCGTGTCGCTGACTCTGACGCCGATGATGTGCTCGCGGCTGCTCAAGCACGCCCGCGACGAGCGTCAGGTGCCGGGGCTCGCCACGATCACCGGCTGGATCGATCGCGGCGCTGAGGCCTATCATCGCAGCCTATTGTGGGTGCTGAAGCATCAGCGCGCCACGCTGGTGGTGACCTTCCTCACCATCGTTGCAACCCTCGTGCTGTATGTGATCGCGCCGAAGGGCTTCCTGCCGCTGCAGGATACCGCCTCGATCACCGCGGTGACGGAAGCGGGGCCGGCGGTGTCGTTCACCGAGATGAAAGCGCGGCAGACCGAGACCGCCAAGGCGATCGAAGCCGATCCCGACGTCGTCGGCGTGGTGTCGGTGATCGGTGCCGGCTCGGTCAATCCGACGCCGAATGTCGGCCGATTGGTCCTGACGTTGAAGCCGCGCGGCGACCGCAAATCCGATGTGAGCGAGGTGATCGAACGGCTGAAGCAGCGCGTCGCTGGCATCCCAGGCATGACGGTGTACTTCCAAGCCGTGCAGGATGTTCAGATTTCGACCCAGGCCAGCCGCTCGCAATATCAGTACACCCTGACCGCGACCGACGCGGCGCTGCTGTCGCAATGGGCCAATCGGTTGCTCGAAGAGCTGCGCAACGATCCGTTGTTCCGAGACGTCTCGACCGAAGCGCAGGAGGGCGGCTTGCGCGCTGCGCTCGACGTCAACCGCGAGCGCGCCGGCCAGCTCGGCGTCAGCATCCAGGCGGTCAACGACACGCTCAACGACGCGTTCGCGCAGCGGCAGATTTCGACGATCTATGGCCAGGCCAACCAGTATCGCGTGGTGCTGGAGGCGCTCCCGATCTATCAGCAGGACCCGTCGATCCTGTCCAAGCTTTACGTACCGGGTGCCGCGGGCGCGCAGGTGCCGATCTCGGCGGTCGCCGAGTTGAAGCGCACCATCGCGCCACTGGCGATCTCGCATCAGGCGCAATTTCCTTCCGTGGCGATGAGCTTCAACCTTGCGCCCGACGCCTCGCTCGGCGAAGCGCTGAACGAGATCAAGACGATCGAGAAGCGGATCGGGATGCCGGGGAGCATCGTCGGCGTTTTCTACGGCGATGCCGCCGAGTTTTCCAAGGCGCTCGACGGTCAGCCGTGGCTGATCTTGGCCGCGATCGTCGCGATCTACATCGTGCTCGGCGTGCTGTACGAGAGCTACATCCACCCGATCACCATCCTGTCGACGCTGCCGTCGGCCGGCGTCGGCGCCATCCTGGCGTTGATGCTGTTCGGCCAGGATCTGTCGGTCATCGGGCTGATCGGCATCATCCTGTTGATGGGCATCGTCAAGAAGAACGCCATCATGATGATCGACTTCGCGCTTGAAGCCGAGCGCGGGCGTGGAATGTCGTCCTTCGAGGCGATCGTGGAGGCGTGCCGGCTGCGCTTCCGGCCGATCATGATGACGACGCTGGCAGCGTTGTTCGGCGCGCTGCCGCTGGCGGTCGAAAGCGGCACCGGTTCTGAGCTGCGGTTTCCGCTCGGCATCTCGATCATCGGCGGCCTGCTGCTGAGCCAGCTGTTGACGCTCTACACCACGCCGGTGATCTATCTGGCGCTCGACCGGATCAATCGTAAGCTGGAGCGGGCGTTGCCGCCGGTGCCACCGGCGACGCCGTCACCGCCGCTGGCTGGCGCCGGGGAGGGGCTGTAATGGCCTCGATGTCCGCCCCGTTCATCCGTCGGCCGGTCGGCACCACGCTGCTGGCGATCGGATTGTTCCTGGTGGGCTTGGTCGCCTATGCGGTGCTGCCGGTTGCGGCCCTGCCGAACGTCGATTTTCCGATGATCATGGTGTCCGCTTCGCGACCGGGCGCGGCACCATCGGTGATGGCCTCGACCGTCGCGGCGCCACTCGAGCGGCGGCTCGGCGAGATCGCGGGGCTCGATCAGATCACGTCGACCAGTTCGCTCGGGAGCACCCGCATTCAGTTGCAGTTCTCGATCGGCCGCAACGTCGACAGTGCCGCACGCGACGTCCAGGCAGCGATCAACGCTGCCGTCAGCGACCTGCCGACCGATCTGCCGACGTTGCCCAAGTTCCGCAAGTTCAATTCCGCCGCGGCGCCAGTCTACATCCTGGCACTGACCTCGAAGACGATGCCGGCGAGCGCGATCTACGACGTCGCCGACACGGTGCTGGCGCAGCGCATCTCGCAGGTGCCGGGCGTCGGCGACGTCACCGTCTCCGGCGCCGATCAACCGGCGGTGCGGATTGCGCTCAATCCAGTCGCGCTGTCGAGCGCCGGCATCTCCACCGACGACGTGCGCACGGCGATCGTCAACGCCAATCCGGTCGGCCCGGTCGGCGCGTTCGATGGGCCGCAGCTGACCGAGACGCTGTCGACCAATCCGCAGATGCGGACAGCGGAACAGTTTCGCAGCATCGTCATCAAGAGCGACGCCAACGGCACGGTGCGGCTGTCGGATGTCGCCACCGTCAGCGACGCGACACGCAACGCCCGCACCATCGCCTGGTACAACAAGCAGCCGGCGGTGATCATGCAGATCACCAAGCAGGGCGACGCCAACGTCATTGAGACAATCGACCGCGTGAAGGCGCTGCTGCCTGAGCTGAAACGGTGGATTCCGGCCGGCGTCGAGATCTCGGTTCTGGCCGACCGCACCGGAACGATCCGCGCCAGCGTCGACGACATGCAATGGACGCTGCTGGCGACCGCGGTGCTGGTGATGGTGGTGGTGCTGCTGTTCCTGCGCCGGCTGACGCCGACGATCGCCGCCGGCGTGTCGGTGCCGCTGGCGCTGGCCGGCACCTGCGCCGGAATGTGGATCAGCGGGTTCTCGATCAACAATCTGTCGCTGATGGCGCTGGCGATCGCGGTCGGCTTCGTCGTCGACGACGCGATCGTGATGATCGAGAACATGTACCGCAACTTGGAGCGCGGCATGGCGCCGTTGCCGGCGGCGCTGGAAGGCGCCCGGCAGATCGGCTTCACGGTGCTGTCGATCAGCCTGTCGCTCGTCGCCGCGTTCGCGCCGCTGATCTTCATGGACGGGTTGATCGGCCGGCTGCTGCGCGAATTCTCCCTGACGCTGACCTTCGCCATCGTGGTGTCGACCGTGGTGTCGCTGACGGTGACGCCGATGATCTGCGCCCATTACATTCGCGCCGAAGCGGCGCCGAAACAGACCTGGTTCGATCGCTTGGTGGAGGGAGCACTGAGCCGGATGGTCGGGTTCTACGCCTGGTCTCTCCGCGCCGTGCTCGGCGTGCCGTGGCTGACCGTCGTGGTTTTCATTGCCACCATCGCGCTCACGGTCACGCTCTATATCAAAGTGCCGAAGGGCTACTTTCCGATCGATGATTCCGGCTTCGTGATTGGTTCCACCCGCGCCTCCGCCGATATTTCGTTTCAGTCGATGCGGAAACTGCAGTCGGAGCTCGCCGACATCGTGATGGCTGATCCGGCGGTCGCCGGCGTTGGCTCCGTGCTCGGAGGCGGCGGACCGGGCGGCGGTGGTGCCAATCGCGGCACGATGTTCATCAACCTCAAGCCAAATGCAGAACGCGAGGGCATCACCACTCAGATGGTGATCGATCGGCTGCGACGGCAGCTCAGCCGGGTCGCGGGCATCCGGCTGTTCATGTTCGCAGCCCAGGATCTGCGCGGGGGAGGCCGCTCCAGCGAATCCAACTACCAGTACACGCTGAGAAGTCCCGATCTGGACTTGTTGCAGAGATGGGCGCCGATCGTCGCCAAGCGGATGCAGACGGTCGACGGCATCACCGACGTCACCAGCGACCGCGATGACGGTGGCCTGCAACTGACGCTGTCGATCGACCGCACCATGGCGGCGCGGCTCGGCGTCAAGATTCAGGACATCGACAACGCGCTCAACAACGCCTTCTCGCAGCGGCAGATCGCGACGATCTATACCCAGCGCAACCAATACCAGGTGGTGCTCGAAATCGATCCGGCGTTCCAGACCGACCCGACCGATCTCAAGCGGATCTATGTCGACAGCTCCAGCGGCGAGCAGGTGCCGCTGTCCGCCGTGGTCCGGGCCGAGCGCGGGCTGGCGGCGCTGGCAGTCGCTCACACCCAGGGCGTGCCGTCGACGACGGTGTCGTTCAACACGCTGCCCGACGTGCCATTGCAGGAGGCGACCGCAAACATCCAGCGCGCGGTCGACGAACTCCACATGCCGGAGGGCATTCGGGGCTCGTTCGACGGCAATGCGGGGGATTTCCGCGCCACCTCCAGCAAGCAGCCGCTGTTGATCCTGGCGGCGTTCATCGCGATGTACATCGTGCTCGGCGTGCTCTACGAGAGCCTTGCGCACCCGCTGACGATCATCTCGACGCTGCCGTCGGCTGGACTTGGCGCGCTGTTGGCGCTGCTGGTCACCGGGACCGAACTGACGGTGATCGCCTTCGTCGGCATCATCATGCTGATCGGCATCGTCAAGAAGAACGGGATCATGATGGTGGACTTCGCGCTCGAGGCAGAACGTGATCGCGGGCTGTCTTCCGCGGATGCCATCTTCGAGGCCTGTGTCGTGCGGTTTCGCCCGATCCTGATGACCACGCTGGCGGCGCTATTCGCGGCGATTCCACTGGTGGTCGCGGTCGGGCCCGGCACTGAATTGCGACGGCCGCTCGGCATCACCATCATCGGCGGGCTGTTCGTGTCGCAGGTGCTGACGCTGTACACCACGCCGGTGATTTATCTGTTGATCGACCGGGTGCGGCAGCGGCGCTGGCGCCGCGGCGCACCCGCCGCCGTGCCGGCGGAGTAGGAACCAAATGACGACTGAACAAGAGACACATGCCGCAGAGCTCGGCGCGCCGGAGCCGGAATGCGCCCGCTGTGGCAAGGTGCTGCCGCTGTGCATCTGCGACACCGTCGAGCCGATCCCGAGCAAGATTCAGCTTCTCATTCTGCAGCATCCGCAGGAGCAGGACCGTGCGCTCGGCACCGCACGGCTGACCGCGCAGCATTTCAACAACGCCGTGGTGCGGATCGGTCTGTCGTGGCCGAGCCTGTCCAAGGCGCTCGGCCGGCCCGTGCATGATCCGTCACGCTGGGCGGTGCTGTATCTCGGTTCGGCCCGCGCTGCCGAATTGGCGGAGGGGCGCGACATTCTGGCGGTCGACGCCAAGGGGCAGCCCGAGCCTTATCAGGACATGATCCTCGACGAGATCGAGGGCGTGGTGCTGCTCGACGGCACCTGGAGTCAGGCCAAGGCGCTGTGGTGGCGCAACGCCTGGATGCTGAAGTGTCAGCGGGTGATTCTCGACCCCGCGGCGCCGTCGCGCTACGGCCGCCTCCGCAAGGAGCCGCGCCGCGACGGGCTGTCGACGCTGGAAGCCGCCGCCATGCTGCTGTCGCGGCTGGAGCACCGCCGCGAGATCGAGACCGTGCTGCTGTCCGCGTTCGACCGGATGCTGGCGCGGTTCAAGCAGGTGCAGGCCGAGCGGCCCGATCTCGCCCCGAAGCCGAAGAAGCGCGACTGGCGGCGCAAGAAGCGCGGGTGAGGGCGACTCTCGCGGCGGGGGGAGGAGGATCTTCTCAGGTCTCGATCGGTTGTCCGATGCGTCGCCGACCTTAGCCGGCGCGGGGGCCCCGCGGTGAAGATCGCCACCTTCAACATCAACGACGTCAATAAGCGGCTGCCGGTCCTGCTCGGCTGGCTGCGGGCGGCGAAGCCGGACGTGGTCTGCCTGCAGGAGTTGAAGGCGACTCAGACCGAGTTTCCCGAGGTGGCGCTCCGCAAGGCCGGATATTCGGCGGCCTGGGTCGGGCAGAAGAGTTGGAACGGCGTGGCGATCCTGGCGCGGGGCAAGGCCCGGATCGTGGTCACCCGGACCAGGCTGCCCGGCGATCCGAAGGACAGTCAGAGCCGCTATATCGAGGCCGCCGTCGCCGGGATGATCGTCGGCAGTCTGTATGCACCGAACGGCAACCCGCAGCCGGGTCCGAAATTCGACTACAAGCTGGCTTGGTTGAAGCGACTCAACCGCCACGCCGCTACGTTGCTCAAGAGCGGCGCGCCGGTGGTGCTGGCCGGCGACTTCAACGTGGCGCCGACTCCGGACGACATCTATCCGACGCGGTCCTGGGACAAGGACGCGCTGGTGCAGCCGGCGCCCCGTGCGCTCTACGCCAAGCTGCTGAAGCAGGGGTGGAGCGACGCGCTGCGCGCGCTGCATCCCACTGGCGCGCCCTATACGTTCTGGTCGTATTGGCGAAACCGGTTCGAGCGCGACGCCGGGCTGCGGATCGATCATCTGCTGCTCGCCCCCACGCTGGCAAACCACCTCATCCGGGGCGGTGTCGACCGCGACGTTCGGGGCGGGCCGGGCGCGAGCGATCATGCTCCGGCCTGGATCGTGCTGCGCAAGCCTTGACCCGACCCGGGCCGATCCGCGCTCGAGCGAGCGGTGTCTCGGTTGTTGCCTCGCCGACGGATCGCCTATAGAAGGTCGCCGTGTGGGGCCACGTGGCGGAGTGGTTACGCAACGGTCTGCAAAACCGTGTACACCAGTTCAATTCTGGTCGTGGCCTCCACTTTCAATTCCAACGTGTTACTGCATTTCCTTGGCTCGCTGCGCGAGCCTGCTGCCGCGCGCCGCTGGCCTGCCTTCGGCTTGGCGATGCAGCCTTCGCCCGCGGGCAGCGAGCCCCGCAGCCGAGTGGTCGTGACGCGCCGCTTCTCTGCAAGCTCTTCGCAACCTCGAATCGGTGCGGCTACGTCGACGGCAGTCTGATCCGCCGCGGTCGGCGCAGATCGACGTCGTGGCGCCGTCGGACGGGAATAGCGGCACCGCATCTCAGATTTGGCGGTCTTGAACATTCAGAAGCAGTCGCGCAAGGAGGGGAAACACCAGGGGACGATGGCGATGCCGGATCGCGACTGCAGGGGCCGGAACGGCACGAGGACGACGGCCTGATGCTGTTCAGTTCGCCGGTCTTCCTGTTCCTGTTCATGCCGCTGCTGCTCCTGGTCTACTGGAGCGTACCGCGGCCATTTCGCAACAGCGTGCTGCTGGTCGCCAGCCTGGTGTTCTACGCTTGGGGCGAGCGGTTCTTCGCCCTGGTGATGCTCGGGTCGATTTTCGGCAACTGGCTGCTTGGGCTGGCGCTCGATGCCATATCGGATCCATGGCGGCGCAAGCTCGTGGTGGCTGCCGCGGTGGTGCTGAACATCGGTCTGCTCGCGGTATTCAAGTACTCAGAATTCCTGATCGCCAACCTCAACGCGCTGCTGGAGACGGTGGGAATCGCTCCCGTCACCGTGGTGGCGCCGCATCTGCCGCTCGGGATTTCGTTCTTCACCTTCCACGCGCTGTCTTACGTGATCGACGTCTATCGCGGCGCCGCCCGGGCGCAGCGCCGGCCGGTCGACTTTGCCCTCTACATTGCATTCTTTCCGCAACTGATCGCCGGCCCGATCATCCGCTACCACGACATCTCCGATCAGCTCCGGCGCCGGCCGGTGACGCTCGAACTGGCGGCGTCCGGGATCGAGCGGTTCCTCGCCGGTTTCGGCAAGAAGATGCTGCTGGCCAATCCGCTTGGAGAAGTCGCCGATCGGATCTTCGCGCTGCCGGCCGCCGAGCTCAGCCCGGGCGCGGCCTGGCTCGGACTGGTCTGCTACACTTTGCAGATCTATCTCGACTTCTCGGCCTATTCGGATATGGCGATCGGGCTGGCGCGGCTGTTCGGGTTCACCTTCCTGGAGAACTTCAACTATCCGTATCTGTCGCAGTCGCTGCAGGAGTTCTGGCGACGCTGGCACATCTCACTGTCGAACTGGCTGCGCGACTATCTGTACATCCCGCTCGGCGGCAATCGCGTCCCGCCGTGGCGGGTGTATTTCAATTTGGCCACGGTGTTCCTGCTGTGTGGTCTCTGGCACGGCGCCAACTGGACGTTCGTAGTGTGGGGCTTGATCCACGGCCTGTTCCTGATCTTCGAACGGCTCGGATTGGCATCAATGCTGGCGCGCATGCCGCGGCCGGTGCGGCATCTCTACACGCTGGCGGTAGTGTCGTTGGCGTGGGTGTTCTTCCGCGCCGCGGACCTATCGCACGCGATCATCTATTTGAAGGCAATGGTCGGCTTCGGCGCCGGATGGTCGCTGGATTTCCTCGGCAACCTCGATCCGCTGGTCGTCATCTGCCTGGTGATGGGAAGCCTCGCGAGCGCTGCGGCGTTCAGCCCGCTGACGGCAGATTGGCGATTGCGCCGCGACCAGAGCCAGGGACGGGTGCATTCCGACGTTCGCACCTTGCAGATCGGCCAGGATGGCACTGTGATGATGGCCGGCAGGCTGATTGTGCTGCTGACGATCGGTCTGCTCGCCGCCAGTCAGGTCGCGGCCGGGACCTACAATCCCTTCATCTATTTCCGGTTCTAGCTATGCAGCGACCTCCATTCAGCGCACGCCTCTACAGTGGTGCCCTGGTCGGGCTGGTGATGGCGTTTTCGTTCGCGTCGCTGATCGCGATGGTGTTCAAGCACGCCGAGATCTCTATCGGCGAGAACCGCGCCCTGACGCAGCTTCCGGGATGGCCGCGCACGGCTGCGGAATGGGACAGCTTTCCGGAGCGGTTCGACGCTTATTTCAACGACAATTTTGGACTTCGGAAGCTGCTGCTGCGGCTGAATTCGAACTTCACCACGGTGATGCTGGGGCGCTCGCCGTCGGACAAGGTGGTGTTTGGCAAGGACGACTGGCTGTTCTATGCCGGGGACAATTCGATCGAGCTGTACCGCAATCAGCGGCCGCTCAGTTCGCTGCAGCTCGACAATACGCGAAAGGCGCTGCAGCGCCGAATGCAGCCGCTTGCCGCGGCGGGCCGGCCTTATCTGTTCGTGGTGGTGCCGGACAAGCACACGATCTACCCCGAAGAGATGCCGACCTATATGTCGCGGCGCGATCCGCCGTCGCAACTCGATCAGGTGGTGGCGATGGCCGGAAAGGAGCATCTGCCTGTGCTCGATCTGCGCGCGACGCTGCGGCAGGGCAAGGCGGACGGGCAGGTCTACTTCAAGGACGACTCGCACTGGACCGATTGGGGCGCGTATCTCGGCTATCGCAGCATCATGGCAGCGCTGTCGCTGCCCAATCTGCCGGTGATCGATCTCGATGCTACGCGGTTTTCTGTCGCCTCAGAGCATGCGGGCGATCTCGCCGGCATGGCGGGACTGACGCGGCGGGAGGTGACACGGACGTCGGCGCCGGTGCCCGATCGCTGCGCCTTTACGGCTACGACGTATCAGCCAGCCGGCGACGACATCTCGGTCGGACGGACGTTCTGTCCGCAGGCCAGATACAAGATCATGTTCATCGGCGACTCTTTCACCGAAGGATTGGTCAAATACCTGTCGCGCAGTTTTGGTGAGGTGGTCTATGTCGCCCGGTCCGGCTTCAAGCCGTCACGCGAAATCGCACCGCTGATCGAACGTGAGAGGCCGGATCTGGCGATCGAAGAGCTGGCGGAACGGCACCTGGATTCGCTGGCCGACACGGTCGCGCAGGACGATCGCTAGGCTGGCAGAAGAGCCGTGATCAGCAGGAGGCGTACCAATCGGTCGGGAACGGCAGTAGCGGCCATTCGACCGAATTGTCATTCGCGGCGCGGCGCATCGTCGCCACCATGTTGGGGCGCACGACGTTGTCCTGCGTGGTTTCCGCCACGGCGTCGCTGATCGACTCCAGCAGCAGATTGTATTCGGCTTCGCTCATGGTTCGGCTCCCCTGTCCGAACCGGAGTGTGGCAAAAACTGTTGTGAGGCCTGTTGCGAGGATCGTTCGAATTTTATCGATCGGCTGTTTCTTGCGTGGCGTTCCAAATCCAAGCGGCGGTTTCTCACGAAAAAAGCCGCCCCCGGGCAGGAGGCGGCTTTGCTCGTAGCTTCAGTTCAGCGGCTTATTGGCAAAGATGCATGCGGCCGTCTTCACCGCGGAACGTCGTGCCGGGAAGGCAGACGAAGCCGTTGCGCGCGGCATAGCTGCGCATGTCATAGTCGCCCTGATAGCCGGCCTGGAACGGAGCGGTGGCGATCGCACCGGCCGCTCCAATCGCGCCGCCGACCACACCTGCGGCGACCTGACCCGGCCAGAACGCGTTGCTGTCACGCCAATTGCGGTTCTGCGACCACCGGTCATGATAGCCGCGGTTCTGATAGGCTTGGTGGCGCTGCATTTCCGTACCGTAGCTCTGGCCGCGGTGCTGCATCGGCTGCTGCGCCGATGCGGCGGTCGTCAGGGCCACAGCGCCCGCGAACACAGCGGCTGCAAACGTTGTCGATTTGAACATCTTGGGCTCCTTCGTTGGATCGCGTGGGCGCAACGTGCACCAGCGCGAGAACGTTCCAGGGAAGGGGCCGAGGCGGGTCACACCGGCGTGAGAGCCGGCTCGCAAACGAACGAGGCGCTGCGACCAAGTATCGGTCGAGCGCAGCGAATCTTGCAACGATGGTGGTAAATAAAATGGCTCCCCGGGCCGGATTCGAACCAGCGACCAACCGGTTAACAGCCGGTTGCTCTACCACTGAGCTACCAGGGAACAGCGAAGCAATGCTTCGCGGGCAGCGTATAACAAAGCCGTTCAGCGTTGGAAAGCAGAAATCGGTCGATCGACACCGGCCGTTTCCGCCGCAACGCTTGCGGCGAGCCGTCGTCACGGCGACCGCTATGTAGGGGATGATTTGCGCCGCGTGAAGCCCCCTTCGTACCAAATCTGTTGAGTGCGGCGACATGTTGCGTTTTCATTGGCGTTGCAGCATGGATGGCGCGGGTTTCATCGCAGGGGATCGGGATGTTGGAATTCGAGCGCGCGCGGCAGAACATGGTCGATTGCCAAATCCGGCCCTCTAGCGTGACGGATTGGCGAATCATCGATGCGATGCGGATGTTGCCGCGTGAGGCATTCCTGCCCGAATCGAAACGGGAGCTGGCGTATCTCGATCTCGATCTGGAGATCGACGGCGGCGACGGGCGCAAGCACTTCCTGCTGAACCCGATCATGACCGCGCGGATGATTCAGGCTGCCGAGCTCGCGCGGGAAGATCGCGTTCTCGTGGTCGGCTGCCCGACCGGTTACGTCGCGGCGATCGTGTCCAAGCTCACGGACCGGGTCGCAACCACTATCGACGACAAGGGATTGGCGCAGAGCATGCAGTCGACCCTGGCTGCGCTCGGCCTCACCAACGTCAATGTCCGCGTTGCCGAAGCGTCCAGAGGTGATGCCAACGACGCGCCTTTCGACGCCATCCTGCTGTGCGGTGGAACCGAGATCGAGCCGAGTGCGCTGTACGATCAGCTCAAGCTCGGCGGCAGGCTCGTCGGCGCTTTTGCGGACGGAAAACCTCAGCGGGTTACCGTTGTGACAAGGTCAGAAGGGGACTTCGGCGCCCGTGTTCTGTTCGATGCATCGGTGCCAATCCTGCCCGGCATGGAGCGGCCCGCGGCCTTCGTGTTCTGACCGGAACTGATCAAATTCTACTGAAGAATCATACCTGTGGCGCGAATGCCCCAGCTCGGAAGTTTTGCTTCGCTGGTGTTCCGAGGGGTTTCTTATGTCGCTGCCGTGGCTTATGGTGAGGATAGACTTACCGGTTTTCGGCGCTGGCCTGGGTGCGAGGCGGCTTCGGTCCCGGTGTGGGGAAAAGTGTAGGATTGGATTGCCAGGCATGGATGGGTTCAAGCGAGTCTCCGGCTTTGTCGTTGCCGGCGTCCTTTTGGTGTGCGCACCTCACACGTCGGCGAGCGCCGAGACCATCGAGGCTGCTCTGATCCGCGCCTATCAGAACAATCCCCAGCTCAACGCGCAACGCGCTTCGGTCCGCGCTACCGACGAATCAGTGCCGCAGGCGCTGTCCGGCTATCGCCCGAAGGTCGCCGTCACGGCGTCGGGCGGCTATCAATACACCGATGCGATTTCGAGCATCGCTGGCAACCAATTCCATCTGGCCGGCACGCAGATCCCGCGATCGGTGGGCGTGACCGCTTCACAGACGCTGTTCAATGGCAATCAGACGGCGAACCGCACGCGTGCCGCCGAGAGTCAGGTGTCTGCTGCGCGCGAAGGGCTGCGGGTGCTGGAGCAGTCGGTGATGCTGTCTGCTGCCACCATTTACATGGACTATCTGCGGGATTCGGCGACCCTCGAGGTTCAGCGAACCAACGTGCGGGTTCTCGAGCAGACGCTGCGGCAGACCAACGATCGTTTCAATGTCGGCGAGGTGACCCGCACCGACGTGGCGCAGTCGCAAGCACAGCTCGCCGCCGGCAATACCCAGCAGCTCGCCGCCGAATCGACGCTCACCACCACACGGTCGAATTATCGACGCATCATCGGCAACGAACCCGGCAATCTCGCGCCCGGCTCGCCGGTCGATCGCTATCTGCCGAACAGCTTGGCGCAGGCGATCAATCTGGCGTTGGTCGAGAACCCGAACGTCACGGCGGCGATGTACGGCATCGACGTCAGCCATCTCAACGTGAAGATCAACGAGGGGGCGCTGTTCCCGACGCTGACGCTGCAGGCCAGCGCGCAGCAGTCCTGGGAGCCGTCGATCTCCTCGCCGCGGCAGTTCATCGCCTCCGGCGTGGCCCAGCTGTCGATTCCGATCTACCAGGGTGGCGGCGAATACGCGCTGATCCGGCAGTCGAAGGAAACTCTGGCGCAGCAGCGCCTCAACCTCGAACAGGTGCGCGACCAAACCCGCGCCAGCGTCGTGCAGGCCTGGGGCCAGTTGCAGGCTGCGAAGTCGCAGGTCTCCTCTGCACAATCGCAGGTGAAGGCCTCGGAGATCGCGCTCAACGGCGTCCGTGAAGAAGCCCGCGCCGGCCAGCGCACCACGCTCGACGTGTTGAACGCGCAGCAGGCCTTGGTGAATGCCCGCGTTGCGCTGGTGACGGCGCAGCACGACCGCGTGGTCGCGTCCTACGCAGTACTCAATGCGATCGGCCGGCTGTCGCCGCAGGTACTCGGTCTGAAGACCAACGTCTATGATCCCAGCGTTCACTATCATCAGGTGCGCGACAGCTGGGGTGGTGTGCGGACTCCGGACGGCCGTTGACGGTCGGCTGAGGTGCGCCGAGGCGATCGCCTCGGCGCGTTCACTTGCAAACAACTAATCAGCTGCCTACCGTTGCTCGGGTCGTGGTGACGATTCGAGTCGGCTATGTGCCCGATGCTCACGTCGTTGTGCGTGGAGCAGACCTCGGGGCGTACCGTAGTTGAAGCTGGGGAAAAGTCCTGCTTCCAAAGTGAAACCTGGCGCTGCCGATCCGGAACCGGTCTCTCCCGTAGAGCTTTGATGTTACAACGCCGGGAAGGGCGTGATGATGTGGAGTCGGAGATGACGCAGCCTGCAAGGGCGCAAGAGCCTTCCATGGAGGAGATTCTGGCGTCGATCCGTCGCATCATCGCCGATGACGAAGCCAAGCCCGCGACCCCGGCTCCTGCGCCGGCGGCCGTTGCCCCGAAGCCGGAGCCGCCCAAGTCGGCTCCCCCGCCGAGCAAGCCCGCGGCCATGACCCCACCTCCGTCTGCACCGAGTCCGGTGGCGCAAGCCGCGCCGCCCAAGCCTGCCGCTGCGCCAAAGCCGGCACCTCCGCCGGCCCCGGCCCCGGCCGAGAGCAACAGCCAGGACGACATCGACGCGCTGCTGGCTGGCCTTGATGCCGGCACCACCGAGGAAGAGGTCCGTCCGCCGCAGCCCGACGGCGACGTCCTTGAGCTGACTGACGAGATGGCGCTGCCGGAGCCGGAACCCGAGCCCACGCCGCCGCCGCCACCGCCGTCGCCGGTTCAGAAGGCGTCGATCGAAGACGATATCGAGTTCGCCGAAGCCGCGCCGAAGCCACGCGCGCCGGAGCCGTCCTACGAGCCGCCGCCTGCGTCGTCTTGGAGCGAGGAGCCGCAGCAGCCGATTATGTCGCGGACCACGTCTGCTGCGGTGGAATCGGCATTCAATTCGCTCGCCACTACCGTGCTCAGCAACAATGCCCGGACCCTCGAGGATCTGGTCAAGGAGATGCTGCGCCCGATGCTAAAGGCTTGGCTCGACGACAATCTGCCGACCCTGGTCGAGCGGATCGTCCGCCAGGAAATCGAGCGGGTCTCGCGCGGGCGCTGAGCCCCTCGGCGGAGGCAATGTCTCCGTCTGATCGAATGGACCGGCCTCCATTGTTGACTTGCGGCGCGCCGGAAGGTTTCTAGCGACGTCCAACGAGCGCGTCCGCGGCCCGGCGACGCGCCTTTTTTGATTGCAGCGCCATGATCGAGAAAACCTACCAGCCAGCCGACATCGAGGCCCGCATCTCGCGCGCCTGGGAAGACGCGGAGGCCTTCAAGGCCGGCCGTCCGGATCGCCGCGACGCCGTCCCGTACTCGATCGTGATTCCGCCACCGAACGTCACCGGCTCGCTGCACATGGGCCACGCGCTCAACAATACGCTGCAGGATATCCTGTGCCGGTTCGAGCGGATGCGCGGTCGCGACGTGCTGTGGCAGCCAGGCACCGACCACGCCGGCATCGCCACCCAGATGGTGGTCGAGCGCCAGCTGATGGAGCGGCAGGAGCCGAGCCGGCGCGACATGGGCCGCGCCAAGTTCCTCGAGCGGGTGTGGCAGTGGAAGGCCGAGAGCGGCGGCGTCATCGTCAACCAGCTCAAGCGGCTCGGCGCGTCGTGCGACTGGTCGCGTGAACGCTTCACGATGGACGAGGGGCTGTCCCGCGCCGTCGCCAAGGTGTTCGTCGAGCTGCACCGCCAGGGCCTGATCTACAAGGACAAGCGGCTGGTCAACTGGGACCCGAAGCTGCTGACCGCGATCTCGGATCTGGAAGTTCAGCAGGTCGAGGTGAAGGGCAACCTCTGGCATCTGCGCTATCCGATCGAGGGCAAGACCTTCGATCCGGTCGATCCGTCGAGCTTCATCGTCGTCGCCACCACGCGTCCCGAAACCATGCTGGGCGACAGCGCGGTCGCGGTGAATCCGGAGGACGAGCGCTATACGCATCTGGTCGGCAAGCACGTCATCCTGCCGCTGGTCGGCCGGCGGATTCCGATCGTCGCCGACGAGTACTCCGATCCCGAGAAGGGCTCGGGCGCGGTGAAGATCACGCCTGCCCACGACTTCAACGACTTCGAGGTCGGCAAGCGGCACCATCTGCCGCAGATCAACGTGCTCGACATCGAAGGCAAGATCTCGGTCGCCGACAACAGTGCCTATCTCGAGGGGCTGCCGGAAGGCGCGCGCGAATTCGCCGAGGAGATCGAGGGCACCGACCGTTTCGCCGCGCGCAAGATGATCGTGGCGCGGCTCGACGATTTCGGCTTCCTGGAGAAGATCGAGCCCAACGTCCACATGGTGCCGCACGGCGACCGCTCCGGCGTGGTGATCGAACCGTTCCTCACCGACCAGTGGTACGTCGACGCCAAGACGCTGGCGCAGCCGGCGATTGCCGCGGTGCGCTCGGGCGAGACCACCTTCGTGCCGAAGAATTGGGAGAAGACCTACTTCGAGTGGATGGAGAACATCCAGCCGTGGTGCATCTCTCGCCAGCTGTGGTGGGGCCACCAGATCCCGGCCTGGTACGGCCCGGACGGCAAGGTGTTCGTCGCCGAGACCGAGGAAGAGGCGGTCGGCAACGCGCTCGGCTACTACGTCGAGCAGGAAGTGATCACGCCGGCGCAAGCGCACGAGATGACGCAGGACGCGGCCAAGCGCGAGGGCTTCATCACCCGCGATGAGGACGTGCTCGACACCTGGTTCTCGTCGGCGCTATGGCCGTTTTCGACCCTCGGCTGGCCGGACGACACGCCCGAACTTGATCGCTACTACCCAACCGACGTGCTGGTCACCGGCTTCGACATCATCTTCTTCTGGGTCGCCCGGATGATGATGATGGGCCTGCACTTCATGGACGACGTGCCGTTCCCGACCGTCTACATCCACGCCCTCGTCCGCGACGAGAAGGGCGCCAAGATGTCGAAGTCGAAGGGCAACGTCATCGACCCGCTCAACCTGATCGACCAATACGGCGCTGACGCGCTGCGTTTCACGCTGGCCGCGATGGCGGCGCAGGGCCGCGACATCAAGCTCGCGACCTCCCGCGTCGAAGGCTATCGCAACTTCGCCACCAAGCTCTGGAACGCCTGCCGCTTCGCCGAGATGAACGGCTGCGCGGCGCCGAAGGATTTCGATTTCACCGCGGCCAAGGACACGCTCAACCGCTGGATCGCGCACGAGACCGTGCGGGCGGTGCGCGAAGTCACCGAGGCGATCGAATCCTATCGCTTCAACGACGCCGCCGAAGCCGCGTATCGCTTCGTCTGGAACGTGTATTGCGACTGGTATCTCGAACTCGCCAAGCCGGTGCTGATGGGCGAGGACGGTGCCGCCAAGACCGAGACCCGCGCGATGGTGGCGTGGGCGCGCGACGAAATCCTGAAGATCCTGCATCCGTTCATGCCGTTCATCACCGAAGAGCTGTGGGCGGTGACGGCATCGCGCGACGGCTTGCTGGCGCTGGCGCCGTGGTCGCGCAAGACGGGGATGTCTGACGAAGAGATGTCGATGCTGGTCGCCTCGGCCGCGACCGACCCGATGGCCGGGCCGGCGATGCTGTCGATTCCCGAGCCGGAGACACCGGATTTCACCGACGATGCGGCCGAAGCCGAAATCGGCTGGGTGGTCGATCTCGTCACCGCGATCCGTTCGGTGCGCGCCGAGATGAACATCGTGCCGTCGACCCTGACGCCGCTGGTGCTGGCCGGCGCCTCTGCCGACACCAATGCGCGGGCGAGCCGCTGGAGCGACGTGATCAAGCGGCTGGCGCGGGTCGGCGAGATCTCGTTTGCGGACGCCGCCCCGCAAGGCGCCGTGCAGCTCCTGGTGCGCGGCGAGGTCGCGGCGCTGCCCTTGAAGGGGGTGGTGGATTTCGCCGCCGAGCAGGTGCGGCTCGAGAAGGAGCTCGGCAAGGCCGAAGCCGACATCAAGCGCGCCGAGGCCAAGCTGGCGAACGAAAAGTTTGTCGCCAACGCGGCTGAGGAAGTCGTCGAGGAGGAACGCGAGAAGCGCGAGGCCGCGCTCGCCCGCAAGGTCAAGATCCTCGAAGCGCTGCTGCGGCTGAAGAACGCGAGCTGAACGCATCGAAACGACCGATATGGAGCCGATAGGATCGGCGCCACATCCCCTCACACAGCGTCACCCTCCGCGAAAGCGGAGGGCCCAGTATTCCAGAGCGCCCGTTACTTAGCCGCAGCGCTCTGCAATACTGGGTCGCCCGGACAAGCCGGGCGATGACCGGTTTTGTTGAGGGCCAGCTTCGATCAAATTGATCGCGGAAACGCCTTGCTGAGAAACCGCGAGCCCTTCAGCCCGAACCGCCACGGATAGTCGGCCGCCTTGGTGATGCCGATGCGCGGCCCGGTGACGATGTCGGGCTTCGTCATCCGGCGGTGAATCGCGAACGGCGCTTCGTCGAGCGGCAGGCCGTTGTGGTCGATGCTGATGCCGAGCGCCTGGGTCAGCTTGCCGGGGCCGGAACACAGCGCGCGGGCGTCGTCGAGGCAGCGTCGCTGGCGCATCGCGGCGAGGCCCTGCGTCGGCTCGAGCGCGCGGATCAGCACCGCGCTGGCCGAGCCAGCCGCCTCGCAGACGAAGTTCACGCACCAGTGGATGCCATAGGACCGGTACACATAGGCAAAGCCCGCGGGGCCGAACATCACTGCGTTGCGCGCGGTCTGGCCGCCGTAGGAATGCGCCGCCGGATCGGTGTGGTGATAGGCTTCGACCTCGACGATGATGCCGCCGGCACCGCCGAACAGCAGCGTTGCGCCGATCAGTTCGGGCGCCACCTCGTGGACGCTGCGGGCGAAGAACCGCCGCGTCAGCAGCGGGCCGAGAGCTGGAGGTGTTCCGTCCGGCGAGGGCTTCGGAACGCGGGGTTTGGTCATCTGTGGGGCAAGGATCGAGGCGCCGTCAGGGGCGGCCGGCGCTGCGCGTTATGCTTACAATTCGAGCATTATTCCAAGGGATAACGGCCTGCAAGCCGCCCGGGTTGCGGGACGGGGACGGCCGGATTAGGTAGGGTTCTCGCGCAAACCCCAGGCAGCTCATGGTCGTTCTCGTCGATACGGTGTCCGCCAATCCCGTCCGCCCCCGGCATCCGGAGAAGGCGGCGCGGCCCGATGCGCTGTCGCCGAGGAAACCGGACTGGATCCGGGTGCGCGCGCCGACCACGCGCGGTTACGGCGAGACCCGCGGCATCGTCAAGGAGCACGGCCTGCACACCGTGTGCGAGGAGGCCGGCTGCCCGAATATCGGCGAGTGCTGGGACAAGAAGCACGCCACCTTCATGATCATGGGGGACACCTGCACCCGGGCCTGCGCGTTCTGCAACGTCAAGACCGGGATGCCCGGTGCGCTCGATCCGAACGAGCCGGCCTACGTCGCCGAGGCGACCCGCAAGCTCGGGCTGCAGCACCTGGTGATCACCTCGGTCGACCGCGACGATCTGGCCGATGGCGGCGCCGCGCACTTTGCCGCGACCATCCGGGCTGTGCGCGAGGCGTGTCCCACCACCACGATCGAAATCCTGACGCCGGACTTCCTGCGCAAGGACGGCGCGCTCGAAGTGGTGGTCGCCGCCAAGCCGGACGTGTTCAACCACAATCTCGAGACGGTGCCGTCGCGTTATCTGTCGGTGCGGCCGGGCGCGCGCTACTTCCATTCGATCCGGCTGCTGCAGCGGGTCAAGGAACTCGATCCGACCATCTTCACCAAGTCCGGCATCATGGTCGGGCTCGGCGAGGAACGCCACGAGGTGCTGCAGGTGATGGACGATCTGCGCTCGGCAGAGGTCGATTTCCTCACCATCGGCCAGTATCTGCAGCCGACCCGCAAGCACCACGCGGTGATGCGCTACGTCACGCCGGACGAGTTTGCCGGCTATCAGACCACGGCCTACGCCAAGGGCTTCCTGATGGTGTCGGCGAGCCCGATGACGCGCTCGTCGCATCACGCCGGCGACGACTTCGCCAAGCTCAAGGCCGCGCGCGCCGCGCTGGCGCGCTGAGACGCTTCGATGCCGCAATTTTCCAGCAGGCGCCGGGTGCCGCACAGTGCCGAGCAGATGTTCGACCTCGTTGCCGACGTCGAGCGCTATCCGCAGTTCGTGCCGCTGTGCAAGGCGCTGAAGATCCGCGAGCGCAATCCGCAGGCCGACGGCACCGAGGTGGTGATCGCCGACATGACGGTGTCGTTCAAGCTGGTGCAGGAGACATTCACCAGCCGTGTCACGCTCGATCGTGCCAATCTGAAGATCCTGGTCGAGTACCTGAAGGGTCCGTTCTCCAATCTGGAGAACCGCTGGACCTTCGTCGCCAAGACCGAGCGCGCCTGCGAGGTCGGCTTCTTCCTCGCCTACGAATTCAAGAGCCGGATGCTGGCGACGCTGATGGGCGCGATGTTCGACACCGCCTTCCACCGCTTCGCCGAAGCCTTCGAAACTCGCGCCGACCAGATCTACGGCACCGGCCCGAAGCTGTCGCGGGTGTAGTTACTTCGCTATCGTGAGCCGACTGGAGTTCTGCCGTCATTGCGAGGAGCGATGACGAAGCAATCAGTGCGTGCCGGGGGATTACTTCGCTACGCTCGCAATGACGAAGAGGAATACTTAGATATCCACACACTCCGCCGTCATCGCCCGGCTTGTCCGGGCGACCCAGTATCCCAGAGCGCTTCTGAAGATCACGAGCGCTCTGGGATGCTGGGCCCTCCGCTTTCGCGGAGGGTGACGGCAATGATCGGGCCGCGCCGTACACTTCGTGCCGGCCTGACGAGTTGAATCGCCGCTAAGTCTTTTTCGGCTTCACCGGCCGCTTCGGCTGCGGGCGTTTGGCGGCGGCACGGCGGGGGGAGCGGGCGACGCGCTTGTGGACGCCGGCGGCCACTTCGCGTTTGGCCTTGGTCGGCGGCTTCGGGCCGCGGGCGAGTTCCAGCAGCATGCGCAGCGCTTCCACCACCGAACGCTGGCGGACGTTGCTGCGGCCGATCGCGCCGAAACGCTGCTCGCGATGCGAGATCCGGCCGTCGCGCGCCGCGACGGCGAAATGCACCAAGCCGACCGGTTTGCCCGGCGTCGCGCCGCCAGGGCCTGCGATCCCGGTGATCGACACCGCCAGATCGACGTCGGCATTCTCCAGCGCGCCGACCGCCATCGCGATCGCGGTTTCCTTGCTGACGGCGCCGAAGGTGTTGAGCGTGGCGTTTTCGACGCCAAGCAGATCGTGCTTGGCGGCGTTGGAATAGGTGACGAACCCGCGGTCGATGACGTCGGACGAGCCGGGGATGTCGGTCAGCGCACCGGCGACCAGACCGCCGGTACAGGACTCGGCGGTCGCGATCATCAGCTTGCGCGAGCGGCAGAGGTCGAGCAACGAGCGGGCGAGGGCGCGGGCGTCGTTGCTGCTCATCGTCAGCCGGCCAGTCCGTCGGCGCCCCAGGGCAGCCGGATCGTGGCGGATGCGGTCGCCGCGATGCCTTCTTCGCGGCCGGTGAAGCCGAGCTTCTCGCTGGTGGTGGCCTTCACCGCGACCCGCGACACTGGCACGCCGGTGATCTCGGCAATCCGCTGACGCATCGCATCGCGCAGCGGCCCGATCTTCGGCCGCTCGCAGATCATCGTCACTTCGAGATTGGCAATCCGGCCGCCACGCGCGGTGACGCGGTCGATCGCGTATTTCAGGAACTTGTCGGAGGCCGCGCCCTTCCACTGCGGATCGGTCGGCGGGAAGTGCGAGCCGATGTCGCCGTCCGCCAGCGCACCGAGAATCGCGTCGACCAGCGCGTGCAGGCCGACGTCGCCGTCCGAATGCGCCAGAAAGCCGCGGCTGTGCGGTACTTTCAGGCCACACAGCCAGACGTGGTCGCCTTCGCCGAACGCGTGGACGTCGTAGCCGGTGCCGGTGCGGATGTCGCCGAGCGCGGCCATCAGCCGGCTTTCCTCGCGCGCGAAATCTTCCGGGGTGGTCATCTTCATGTTGTTAGCATCGCCCTCGAAGGTCGACACCGTCAATCCTGCCCATTCGGCGATGGCGGCGTCGTCGGTGAATTCGTCGCGGCCGTCCTGGGCAGCGCGGCGGTGGGCATCGAGGATCACGTCGAAGCGGAACGCCTGCGGCGTCTGGGCGATCCGCAAGGTCGCGCGGTCCGGCGTCGCATCGACCGCGCCATGGGCGTCGACCTGCTTGATGGTGTCGGTCACCGCAACCACCGGCAGCGCCGCGCCGGTGGCACCGGCAGCGGTAATCGCGCGCGAGATCAGCTCCGGGGTGACGAAGCAGCGCGCCGCGTCGTGAATCAGCACGATGTCCGGCTTCAGTTCGGCGAGCGCCTCGAGGCCTGCGCGCACTGACGCCTGCCTGGTCGCGCCGCCGCCGACCGCTGGGCGCAAGTTCAGGCCGGCGACCGCCGCGTCGAACATCTCGGTGTCGTCCGGATTGGTCACCGGCTGCACCGCCATGACACCCGGATGGGTGCAGAACGGTTCCATCGCCCGGGCGATCACCGGCCTGCCGGCGAGGGTGCGGTATTGCTTGGGGCCGCCCGCTCCGGCGCGCAGGCCGCGACCGGCGGCGACGATAATGGCAGCAGTACGGGGTGAGTTCGGCATGGGATCAATTGATACGGAATGAGAGTAGCCTGCGCTGGTTGCGCCGAAGCACAGCCCTTACCATGCCGGGCCAATAAAGCAGCATGATTCAATCGACGCAGCTACAAGCGTTCGGGGGACAATGCTGCAACGCACTTGCATGTCAGATATGATTGGCTAAACTGTAGGCAATCGTCTACAATGCTCAAACATTGAGCGAGACTGAACCTGCAACCGTGCTGGCTACAGAATGAGCAACGAGTGACGCGCCCGACTGTAACAGGTTCGCCGCCTTTGAGGATTGGCAATATTGCGGTGCCTGATCCGGTGTTTCTGGCGCCGATGACAGGCATTACCGATGCGCCGTTCCGCCGGCAAGTCGCGGAGCTCGGTGCCGGTCTGGTGGTGTCTGAGATGACCGCCAGCGAAGATCTGGTGGCTGGTCGCCGGATGTCGGTGCGTCGCTGCGACAAGGTGGGGCAGGGGCCGCATGTCGTGCAGCTTGCCGGCTGCGAGGCGCGCTGGATGGCGGAGGGCGCCCGGATTGCGGAAGCCGGCGGCGCCGACATCATCGACATCAACATGGGCTGCCCGGCGCGGCACGTTACCGGTGGGTTGTCAGGCTCGGCCTTGATGCGCGATCTCGACCACGCGCTGACGCTGATCGAGGCGACCATCGGTGCCGTGCGGGTGCCGGTGACGCTGAAGATGCGGCTCGGCTGGGACGATCGCTCGCGCAACGCGCCGGAACTGGCACGGCGCGCGCAGGACGCCGGGGTGCGGCTCGTCACGGTTCACGGCCGAACCCGGCAGCAGTTCTACAAGGGCGAAGCCGATTGGGACGCGGTGCGCACCGTCAGGGATGCGATCTCGATTCCGCTGGTGGTGAACGGCGATATCACCCGCCACGCCACCGCGGTTGAAGCGCTGACGCGCTCCGGCGCCGACGCGGTGATGATCGGGCGCGGGGCGCAAGGGCGCCCATGGCTGCCGGGGCAGGTCGGCCGCCAGCTCAGCTCGGGAAAGGCCGAGGCCGAGCCGCCGCTCGCCGTACAGCGCGATTACTTGCGCACGCTCTACGACGACATCCTGACGCTGTACGGTGTCAGGATCGGGCTGCGTCACGCCCGCAAGCATCTCGGCTGGTCGCTCGAGGTGGCCGCCGCCAGTGCCGACGCTCCGCCGGCGGTCCTCAAGAGCTGGCGCACCGCGATCCTGACCGAAGAGAATCCGGCCCGCGTCCACCGCGCGCTCGCCGATGCCTACGATGATTTCGCCTGGAGGGCCGCCGCATGAACGCCATCGTCGAACCGCGCCGGGCGCAGCCGACCGACAGCGATGCGATCCTCAATGCGCTGCCCAATCCTGTGCTGCTGGTCGGCCCCGACGGCAAGATCGTCGACGCCAATATGGCGGCGGAATCGTTCTTTGAGATTTCGACGCAATTGCTGCGGCGGCAGTCGCTGACCGATTTGGTGCCGTTCGGCAGTCCGCTCTTGGCGCTGATCGAACAGGTGCGGGTCGGGAATTCGCCGGTCAACGAATACAAGGTCGACCTCGGCACGCCGCGGATCGGTGCCGACCGTCAGGTCGATCTGCACGTCGCACCGCTCAACGAGCGGCCCGGCCACATCGTGGTGATGCTGCAGGAGCGCACCATTGCCGACAAGATGGACCGCCAGCTTACCCATCGCAGCGCCGCGCGCTCGGTGATCGCGCTGGCGGCGATGCTGGCGCACGAAATCAAGAACCCGCTGTCCGGCATCCGTGGCGCCGCGCAACTGCTTGAACAGCAGGCGTCGGCCGAAGATCGGATGCTGACCCGGCTGATCTGTGACGAAGCCGACCGCATCGTCACGCTGGTCGACCGCATGGAAGTGTTCGGCGACGATCGTCCGGTCGCGCGTGGGCCGGTCAATATCCATTCGGTGCTCGATCATGTGAAGCGGCTGGCGCAGTCCGGCTTTGCCCGCAACATCAGGTTCATCGAGGACTACGACCCGTCGCTGCCGCCGGTGCTCGCCAATCAGGATCAACTGATCCAGGTGTTCCTCAATCTGGTGAAGAACGCCGCCGAGGCTGTGGTCGATCTCGGCTCCGATGCCGAAATCCAACTCACCACCGCGTTCCGCCCCGGTGTTCGGCTGTCGGTGCCGGGCAAGAAGACGCGGGTGTCGCTGCCGCTCGAATTCTGCGTCCGGGACAACGGCCCGGGCGTGCCCGAAGATCTGCTGCCGAACCTGTTCGATCCGTTCGTCACCACCAAGCCGTCTGGCTCCGGCCTCGGTCTTGCATTGGTGGCGAAGATTGTCGGCGATCACGGCGGAATCATCGAGTGCGAGTCCCAACCGCGCAAAACCACCTTCAGGGTGTTGATGCCGATGTTCAACACCGCCAAAGCCCTTCAATCCCCGAACGGCGAGGACGCGCCGGCGTCGTCCGATGCCTCACAGACTGCAAGATGAGGACTCCCAATGCCCGCAGGTAGTATTCTCGTTGCGGACGACGATACCGCGATCCGCACGGTGCTCAATCAAGCGCTGTCGCGCGCCGGCTACGAAGTGCGGTTGACCGGCAACGCAGCGACGCTGTGGCGCTGGGTCAGTCAAGGCGAGGGCGATCTGGTGATCACCGACGTGGTGATGCCGGACGAGAACGCGTTCGATCTGCTGCCGCGGATCAAGAAGCTGCGCCCGAACCTGCCGGTCATCGTGATGAGCGCGCAGAACACCTTCATGACCGCGATCCGCGCGTCCGAGAAGGGTGCCTACGAATATCTGCCGAAGCCGTTCGATCTGAAGGAACTGATCGCGATCGTCGGCCGTGCGTTGGCCGAGCCGAAGGAGCGGATCGCCAACGCCAACGACGACGGTGAATTCGATTCGATCCCGCTGGTCGGCCGCTCGCCGGCGATGCAGGAAATCTACCGGGTGCTGGCCCGGCTGATGCAGACCGATCTGACGGTGATGATCACTGGCGAGTCCGGCACCGGCAAGGAACTGGTGTCGCGGGCGCTGCACGACTACGGCAAGCGCCGCAACGGCCCGTTCGTGGCCGTCAACATGGCGGCGATCCCGCGCGACCTGATCGAATCGGAATTGTTCGGCCATGAACGCGGCGCCTTCACCGGCGCCAACACGCGGGCCTCGGGCCGTTTCGAACAGGCCGAGGGTGGTACGCTGTTTCTGGACGAAATCGGCGACATGCCGATGGAAGCCCAGACCCGGCTGCTGCGGGTGCTGCAGCAGGGCGAATACACCACGGTCGGCGGTCGCACGCCGATCAAGACAGACGTCCGAATCGTCGCGGCCTCGAACAAGGATCTGCGCGTGCTGATCCAGCAGGGCCTGTTCCGCGAGGATCTGTTCTTCCGACTCAACGTCGTGCCGTTGCGGCTGCCGCCGCTGCGCGAGCACATCGAGGACTTGCCGGATCTGGTCCGGCACTTCTTCGCCCTCGCCGAGAAGGACGGTTTGCCGGCCAAGAAGCTCGACGCCGCAGCGCTGGAGCGGCTGAAACAGCACCGCTGGCCGGGCAATGTCCGCGAACTGGAGAATTTGGCTCGGAGGCTGGCCGCGCTGTACCCGCAGGAGGTGATTACCTCCTCGGTGATCGACGGCGAATTGGCGCCGCCGCCGGTGGTTTCGGGCGGGAGCGCGCCGCAGACCGTCGACAATCTCGGCGGCGCGGTCGAAATGTATCTATCTTCGCATTTCTCGGGCTTCCCGAACGGTGTGCCGCCGCCGGGGCTCTATCACCGGGTGCTGCGCGAGATCGAGGTGCCGCTGCTCACGGCGGCGCTGGCGGCGACCCGTGGCAACCAGATCCGGGCCGCCGATCTGCTCGGTCTCAACCGCAACACATTGCGGAAGAAGATCCGCGACCTCGACATTCAGGTCTATCGCACCGGCGGTTGAGACGCCGGGGCAAGGTTTTCAACTGTGGAACGCGTGTTCGCCCGAGGTGGCTCGGGCGATGCGCCGCGATATTGTCGCAATTGAGCAACATTGTTGTAGGAATGCATCACACGGTCCGCCGGCGGCGCGGGCTGAACGCATTCATTGATTATTGCCGGAATGACCAGCGCAGAGACGTCGGCCCAACCCGTTGACGACCCCTCGATCGCAGAGCCGCGGATGCGCACTTGGCGCAAACTGCTCGCGCCGATCGCCGTGGGCGTTGCGCTGCTGTCGGCCTTCCTGACCTTCATCGTGCTGACCGGCCTGACCCCGATCTCGCCCAGCCGCGAGGTCGTCGTCACGTTCCTGCTGATCAACGGCGCGACCATTCTGCTGCTGGTCGCGATCATTGCGCGCGAGGTCTGGAAGGTCGTCCAGGCCCGCCGGCGTGGCCGGGCGGCGTCGCGGCTGCATATCCAGATCGTCAGCCTGTTCTCGGTGATCGCGGTGCTGCCTGCGGTGCTGGTGTCGATCGTCGCCAATGTCACACTCGATCGCGGCCTCGACCGGCTGTTCTCCGGTCCGACCCGGGCGGTGATCCAGAATTCGCTGATCGTCGCCAACGCCTACCTGCACGAGCATGGCCAGCTGATCCGCGGTGACATTCTCGGGATGGCCAACGACATCTCGCATGCCCGCGCGCTGTTCGACCTCGACCGCAAGTCGTTCCGCGAGTTTCTCACCAACGACGCCGCGACCCGCAATCTGCCGGGCGCGATGCTGATCGACAAAGACCGTCATATTCTCGAGGCGGCCCAGAACGGCATCCGCCGCGACTTCGACGTGCCGGCGCCGGAATTTCTGAAGAACGTCGACGACACCGAACCGCAGATTGCGGTGTTCATCGAGGCCAATTACGTCGCCGCCGTGATCCGGCTGAAGGGCTTCGAGGACACTTTCCTGTACGTCGCGCGTTTCCTCGACCCGCATGTGGTCGCGCAGTTGCGCCAGACCCAGGCCAGTGTGGCGGAATATTCCGAACTGGAGGCGCGGCGGCTCGGCGTCCAGGTCGCGTTTGCGCTGATGTTCACGGTGATCGCGCTCACCGTGTTGATGTCGGCGGTGCTGATCGGGTTGAACTTCGCCAACTGGCTGGTGGCGCCGATCCGCCGGCTGATGGGCGCGGCGCAACTGGTCTCGACCGGTGACCTCCACGTCAAGGTGCCGGTGTCGAAATCCGAGGGCGACCTGTCGCAGCTCGGCATGACCTTCAACAAGATGACCCAGGAGCTGCGCACCCAGCGCGACGAACTGGTCAGCGCCAGCGAATTGATCGACAGCCGCCGCCGCTTCATCGAGGCGGTGTTGTCCTCCGCCAGCGCCGGCATCATCGGCGTCGACGGCTCGCTCAGCATCGGCATCCTGAACCGCTCCGCCGAGAAGCTGATCGGGCATGCCGAGGCCGAGGCGCTCGGCCATCCGCTGTCCGAGGTCATTCCCGAGCTCGACGAGATGATGGCGAGCGCGCGCGAGGGAGCGCAACGGCTGGTGCAAGGCCAGATCACCATCACCCGCGACGGCCGCGAACGCATCCTCAACGTGCGTGTCACCGCCGAACAGACCGGCCATACCAGCGACAGCTATATCATCACCCTCGACGACATCACCGAACTGGTGTCGGCGCAGCGCACCTCGGCCTGGGGCGACGTCGCCCGCCGGATCGCCCACGAGATCAAGAACCCGCTGACGCCGATTCAGCTTTCCGCGGAGCGGATCAAGCGCAAGTTCGGCAAGGTCATCGTCGACGACAAGAGCATCTTCGAGCAGTGCACCGATACGATCGTTCGCCAGGTCGACGACATCCGGCGTATGGTCGACGAGTTCTCCCGTTTCGCCCGGATGCCGAAGCCGGTGATCGAAGGCGAGGATGTCGGCGACACCGTGCGGCAGGTGGTGTTCCTGATGCGCGTCGGTCATCCCGATGTCGACATTGCCGCCGAGATCAAGGACGAGCCGCTGCATGCGCGGTTCGACCGCCGCCTGATCTCGCAGGCGCTCACCAACATCATCAAGAACGCCACCGAGGCGATCGAGGCGGTGCCCGAGGAGGAGCTCGGCAAGGGCAAGATCGAAGTGGTGGCGGCGCGCGACGGCGACGACGTCGTGATCGACGTGATCGACAACGGCGTCGGGCTGCCCAAAGAAAGCCGCTCGCGGCTGCTCGAGCCCTACGTCACCACCCGTGAGAAAGGCACCGGCCTCGGTCTTGCGATCGTCGGACGCGTGCTGGTCGATCACGGCGGCGGCATTGAACTCAACGACGCATCCCACGTTCGTCCTGGCCAGCGCGGTGCATGGATGCGCCTCCGATTCGCGATGTCCGGTCAGCCGGCGTCACCTCCCGGATCGGGTGAACCAAAACAGCAGGCCGAGAACGAACCAAGGATAGCGGCTGCCAGCGGCAGCTAAAGCGACAGGCGCGACCATGGCTAATGACATTCTGATCGTCGACGATGAAGCGGACATCCGCGATCTCGTTGCCGGTATTCTCGAGGACGAAGGGTTTTCGACCCGCACCGCGCGCGACAGCGACTCGGCGCTGGCGGAGATCGCAAACCGGCGGCCCAATCTGATCTTCCTCGATATCTGGCTGCAGGGCAGCAAGCTCGACGGCTTGCAGTTGCTGGAGCAGATCAAGAAGGACCACACCGACGTGCCGGTGGTGATGATCTCCGGCCACGGCAACATCGAAACCGCGGTCGCAGCGATCAAGCGCGGCGCCTACGACTTCATCGAGAAGCCGTTCAAATCCGACCGGTTGATTCTGGTGGCGACGCGCGCGCTCGAGACCTCGCGGTTGAAGCGCGAGGTGCGCGAGCTGAAGCAGCTCGCGCCGTCGGCCTCGTCGCTGGTCGGCCGCTCCGCCTGCATCAATCAGTTGCGCCAGACCATCGAACGCGCCGCCAAGGCCAACAGCCGCATCCTGATCGTCGGCCCGTCGGGGGCCGGCAAGGAGCTGGCAGCTCGAACGCTGCACAATTCGTCCTCGCGCGCCGATGGGCCGTTCGTGGTGATCAACGCCGCGGCGATCACCCCGGAGAAGATGGAAATCGAACTGTTCGGCGTCGAAGCCAATGGTGAGCATTCACGCAAGGCCGGCGCGCTGGAAGAAGCGCATGGCGGCACGCTGTTCATCGACGAAATCGCCGACATGCCGCGCGAGACCCAGAACAAGATTCTGCGCGTCCTGGTCGAGCAGACCTTCCAGCGCTGCGGCGGCACCACCAGGGTCAATGTCGACGTCCGCATCATCTCGTCGACCGCGCGCAATCTCGAAGACGAGATCGCCGCGGGGCGATTCCGGGAGGACCTTTATCACCGGTTGTCGGTGGTCCCGATCCGCGTGCCGCCGCTGTCGGAACGTCGCGACGACATTCCGGAATTGATCGAATACTTCATGGAGCAGATCTCGGCGGCGACCGGTCTGCCGCGTCGGCAGATCGGTCAGGACGCGATGGCGGTGCTGCAATCGCATGTCTGGCCCGGCAATGTCCGTCAGCTCCGCAACAACGTCGAGCGGCTGATGATCCTCGCCGGCGGCGGGCCGGATGCGGTGATCACCGCCGATATGCTGCCGCAGGACGTCGGCTCGATGGTGCCGACAATGCCGACCGGCAACAACGGCGAGCACATCATGGGCCTGCCGCTGCGCGAGGCCCGCGAAGCGTTCGAGCGCGACTATCTGATCGCGCAGATCAGCCGGTTCTCCGGCAACATCTCGCGCACCGCCGAGTTCGTCGGCATGGAGCGCTCGGCGCTGCATCGCAAGCTCAAGGCGCTCGGCGTCGGCTAATCACTTTCTTTCACATTCGTCAGTTTGGACCGGATCGATGTCCCGCATCGCCTATGTCAACGGCCGTTATCTCGATATGCGCGATGCGAGCGTGAACATCGAGGACCGTGGCTATCAGTTCGCCGACGGGGTGTACGAGGTCTGCGAAGTGCGCGGCGGCAAGCTGGTCGACATGCCGCGGCATCTGGCGCGGCTGCAGCGTTCGCTCGGCGAATTGCGCATCACCGAGCCGATGCCGCTGGCGGCGCTGTCGGTGGTGATGCATGAAGTGGTACGTCGCAATCGGGTGCATGACGGCATCGTCTATCTGCAGGTCACGCGCGGCGTGGCGCGGCGCGATCACGGCTTTCCGGCCAAGCTGGTGAAGCCGGCCGTGGTGGTGACGGCGCGCAGCCTCGATCCGGCCAAAGGGCAGGCCAACGCCGCCCGCGGCATCAAGGTGATCACGCTGCCGGAGAATCGCTGGCCCCGGGTCGATATCAAGTCGACGGCGCTGCTTCCGAACGTGCTCGCCAAGCAGGCGGCGCGCGACGCCGGCGCCTATGAAGCGTGGTACGTCGACCGCGACGGCTATGTCACAGAAGGCGCGTCGAGCAACGCCTGGATCGTCACCAAAGAGGGGCGGGTGGTGACCCGCTCGGCCGATGTCGGCATCCTCGCCGGCGTCACCCGCGCCGTGCTGATCGATGCGTTCGAAGCACTGCAGGTTCGGTTCGAGGAGCGGCCGTTCACGCCGGCCGAGGCGGCCGGCGCCGCCGAGGCATTCGTGACCGCGTCGAGCCAGATCGTGATGCCGGTTGTGGCAATCGACGGCCAGCCGATCGGCGACGGCAAGCCGGGCGCATTGGTCAAACGTCTAAGAGAGCAGTTTCACCAATTTGCGGTGTTTTCCTGAGTTTTGCAGCGCGGGGGACACTCAGTCGGGGTTTTAGTTGCTTGCTTAAAAGCCATGCCTACCCTCTAATCGGATCGTCGGCTTCCGGAGGGGGATCTCGGAGGAGTCGGCAACCGGGGTGAAGCTCCTCCAGAGAGACGCGCACCGGCAAGAAAAGATAAAACCAATTGCGGGATAAAAAATGGCGGCAGACCGCGCACAGAACCTTCAAGACACTTTCCTCAACCACGTACGCAAGACGAAGACTCCCCTGACGATCTTCTTGGTCAACGGGGTGAAGTTGCAGGGTATTGTCACCTGGTTCGATAATTTTTGCCTTTTGTTGCGGCGCGACGGTCATTCGCAGCTCGTCTACAAGCATGCGATCTCGACGATCATGCCGGGTGCGCCGATCCAGCTGTTCGAAAGCGGCGAGGACTCGCCAGCTTGAGGCGGGCCTGATTGGAACCGCGCAGCATTGATGGGAGCGTCGATCGTCCGCGATCGGCGCAGGGTGGTGAGACCGGGCGAGTCATCGTCGTCGGTCCGTATCTGCGCGCGCGTCGGGGCGATCCGGACGCGGCCGATACGGCCGTTCGCGACAACGATGCGCGGCTCGACGAAGCCGCGGGTCTCGCCCGCGCGATCGATCTCGACGTTGTCGAGGCGGTGCTCACGCCGATCAGCCAGATCCGTCCGGCGACCTATCTCGGCAAGGGCAAGGTCGAGGAGATCGTCGGTCTGATCGCGGCGCACGGTGCCGACCTCGTGGTGATGGATTGTGCGCTGTCGCCGATCCAGCAGCGCAACCTGGAGAAGGCCTGGAACGCCAAGGTGCTCGATCGCACCGGGCTGATCCTGGAAATCTTCGGCCGCCGCGCCAAGACGCGTGAAGGTACGCTGCAGGTCGAGCTGGCGCATCTCAACTATCAGCGGTCGCGTCTGGTGCGGTCCTGGACCCACCTCGAGCGTCAGCGCGGCGGCTTTGGCTTCATGGGCGGTCCGGGCGAAACCCAGATCGAGGCCGACCGCCGACTGATCGGCGACCGCATCACCAAGCTCGAAGCCGAGCTGAAGAAAGTTCAGGCGACGCGCCGGCTGCATCGCGCCGGTCGCCAGCGCGTGCCGTATCGCGTGGCCGCATTGGTCGGTTACACCAATGCCGGCAAGTCGACGCTGTTCAACCGGCTGACACGTGCCGACGTTCAGGCCGCCGATATGCTGTTCGCGACGCTCGACCCGACCCTGCGGGCGATCCAGCTGCCGCACGGCGGCAAGGCGATGCTGTCGGACACCGTCGGCTTCATTTCCAATCTGCCGACTCAGCTCGTCGCGGCGTTTCGCGCCACCTTGGAAGAGGTGCTGGAAGCCGATTTGATCCTTCACGTCCGCGACATCAGCCACGAGGATGCCGAGGCCCAGCAGAGCGACGTCGACAACGTGCTGCGCCAGCTCGGCGTCGATGCCGCGAGCGGGCGGATTGTCGAGGTCTGGAACAAGATCGACCGCTTCGAACCGGAACAGCGCGAAGAGCTGAAGAACATCGCTGCGCGCCGGCCCGACGATCATCCGTGCCTGCTGGTGTCGGCGGTGAGCGGCGAGGGCGTCGACGAGCTTCTGCTCGCCATCGAGCAGCGTCTGGCGGCGACCCGCACCGTGCTCGATCTGTCGATCGATGCGGCGGACGGCGCCGGCGTCAGCTGGCTCCATCGCAACACCGAGGTGCTGGCGAAGGATCTGGACGACGGCCGCTACGCCATGACGGTGCGGGTCGAGGACAACAAGCGCGACGTCGTGATCGAGCGTTTCGGTGCGGTGCCGAGGCCGGATTGAGAGGGCGAATCGGCGCCTTTAAGGAGCGCTGGCGCCGCCGATCTCAGCGCCCTGCCGAAAGGCTTTTCGGGCGCTTCGGGAACCGCCCGTAAGTTATTGGAAAAACGGGCGGAAAAACCTTCGAAAACAGCCCCCGAAAGGGTGGTTTGCAGCACCCCGATACGCTATACGAATCCGATCAGATTCTGACCGGAATTCACCCTTGTCCGACAAAGACGACGAGAAGCCCGGGGAGCCGCTGGCGCCCTCGGATATTCGCCCCGTATCCATTCTCGACGAGATGAAGCGCAGCTATCTCGATTACGCGATGAGCGTGATCGTGGCGCGAGCGCTGCCGGATGCGCGCGACGGGTTGAAGCCGGTGCATCGCCGCATCCTCTACGGCATGTACGAGAACGGCTTCGAGTGGAACAAGCCGTATCGCAAGTCGGCGCGCACCGTCGGCGACGTCATCGGTAAGTATCACCCGCACGGCGACCAGTCGGTGTACGACGCGCTGGTCCGCATGGCGCAAGACTTCTCGATGCGCGTGCCGCTGATCGACGGTCAGGGCAATTTCGGTTCGGTCGACGGCGATATGCCGGCGGCGATGCGATATACCGAATCCCGTCTGACCAAGATCGCGCAGACGCTGCTCGACGATATCGACAAGGACACCGTCGACTTCCAGCCGAACTACGACAACTCGGAGCGAGAGCCGCAGGTTCTTCCTGCCAAGTTCCCGAACCTGTTGGTGAACGGCGCCGGCGGCATCGCGGTCGGCATGGCGACCAATATCCCGCCGCACAATCTCGGCGAGGTGATCGATGCCTGTATCGCGCTGATCGACGATCCGGCGCTGACGATCGACGATCTCAACAAGATCGTACCTGGCCCGGACTTCCCGACCGGGGGGATCATTCTCGGACGCTCGGGCATTCGCTCCGCTTATCAGACCGGCCGCGGCTCGATCGTGATGCGCGGCAAGGTCGAGATCGAAACCGTCCGCAAGGACCGCGAAGCGATCATCGTCAGCGAAATCCCGTATCAGGTGAACAAGGCGACGATGGTCGAGCGCATCGCCGACCTGGTGCGAGAGAAGAAGATCGAAGGTATCGGCGATCTGCGCGACGAGAGCGATCGCGACGGTTTCCGCGTGGTGATCGAGCTGCGCCGCGATGCGGTGCCGGAAGTGGTGCTCAATCAGCTCTACAAGTTCACGCCGCTGCAGACCAATTTCGGCGCCAACATGGTGGCGCTCGACGGCGGTCGGCCGCAATTGATGAACCTGAAGGACCTGCTGCAGGTCTTCGTCGCGTTCCGCGAACAGGTCGTCACCAGGCGCACCAAATTTCTGCTCAACAAGGCGCGCGACCGCGCCCACATCCTGGTCGGCCTCGCGATCGCGGTGGCGAATATCGACGAGATCATTCGCGTCATCCGCAATTCGCCCGATCCGAACACGGCGCGCGAAACCCTGATGTCGCGCGACTGGCCGGCGGCCGATGTCGCCGCGATGATCACGCTGATCGACGATCCGCGCCACAAGCTCAATCCCGACGGCACCGCTCGGCTGTCGTTCGAGCAGGCCAAAGCGATCCTCGATCTGCGGCTGCAGCGCCTGACCGCTCTGGGCCGTGAGGAAATTTCCGAAGAGCTCGACAAGCTCGCGCTCGAGATCGCCGACTATCTCGAGATCCTGCGGTCGCGCGCCCGGGTGCAGACGATCGTCAAGGACGAGCTCGGCGCCGTGAAAACCGAGTTCGCGACGCCGCGCAAGACCGTGATCGTCGAGCAGGAAGGCGAGGTCGAAGACGAAGACCTGATCCAGCGCGAGGACATGGTGGTGACAGTGTCGCACGCCGGCTACATCAAGCGGGTGCCGCTGTCGACCTACCGGGCGCAGCGCCGCGGCGGCAAGGGGCGCTCCGGCATGGCGACCCGCGACGAGGATTTCGTCAGCCGGCTGTTCGTCGCTTCGACGCATACGCCGGTGCTGTTCTTCTCGTCGCGCGGCCAGGTCTACAAGGAGAAGGTGTGGCGGCTGCCGCTGGCGCCGCCGAACGGCCGCGGCAAGGCGCTGATCAACATCCTGCCGCTGGAGCAGGGCGAGCGCATCACCACGATCATGCCGCTTCCGGAGGACGAAGCTTCCTGGAGCGAGCTCGACGTGATGTTCGCCACCACCGGCGGCAACGTCCGCCGCAACAAGCTTTCGGACTTCGTCGACGTCCGCCGCTCCGGCATCATCGCGATGAAGCTCGACGAGGGCGAGGCGATCGTCGACGTCCAGATCTGCACCGAGCGCGACGACGTGCTGCTGACCGCCGCGGGCGGCCAGTGCATTCGCTTCCCGGTGCCGGACGTGCGCGTGTTCAGCGGCCGCACCTCGATGGGCGTGCGCGGCATCGCGCTGTCGTCCGGCGACAAGCTGATCTCGCTCTGCATTTTGCGCCATTTCGAGGCTACGCCGGCCGAACGCTCGACCTATCTGAAGCAGTCCGGCGCGATCCGCCGGGCCGCCACCGGCGAGGACAACGAGCCGATCGAGGCGCCGGAGATCGAGGCGGAGGAGGGTGATATCTCCGCGGCGCTGTCGCCGGAACGCTACGCCGAGATGTCGGCGTCGGAGCAGTTCGTGCTGACCATCTCGGAGAACGGCTACGGCAAGCGGACGTCGTCGTTCGAGTACCGCACCACCGGACGCGGCGGCAAAGGCATCGTCGCGATGTCGGTGAACGGCCGCAACGGCAAGCTGGTGGCGTCGTTCCCTGTCGAGGACTCCGACCAGATCATGCTGGTGACCGACAATGGTCAGCTGATCCGCTGCCCGGTCGAAGGCATCCGCGTCGCCGGCCGCTCGACCCAGGGCGTGATCGTGTTCGACACCGCGGACGACGAGAAGGTCGTCTCGGTCGAGCGCATTCCGGAGACCGACGACGCCGACAACGGCAACGGCGGCTGAGCCGCCGCGCCGCCGAGGCTAGGCGAGGGCGCTCAGCAGCGCGGTCGCGGTGTCGTCGGGAAATTCCTCGTAGAACGACAGCTTGCCTCGCGGCAGCACCGTGGTGCGGACATTGTCCAGCGCCTCGAGGGCGGCCATCTCCGCCTTGGATTTGCGCGGGGTGGCGTCGCCGTACAGCAGCACGATCTTTCCCGGCACGCGACGTGCGGCGGCGAGATACTCGTCGCGCGTCGTGAACAGGTCCAGCTCGCCGGTGACGAAGCGGAACGACGCGTAGCGCGCGCCGCGTGCCTCGGTGACGTGGCGCTTGTCCGCCAACCGGACTTGATCGAGCCACGCCGGATCGGCGTAGACATGCCCGCGTGCCATCATGCCGATGACCGGCCGGTTGACGTTGAGCCGATAGAACGCGGCGCCCGCGACCGGCAGATCCACGGCCTTGGCCAGCGTGCCGAACAGCGGCAGACGTTTGCCGGCCATGGTCGGCAGCGGCCCGCGCCAAGTCGGCGCCAGCAGGCAGAGCCGGCCGAGCGAGCCGGGATGATCGGCGGCTTGGGCCAGGGCGTAGCCGGCGGCGTGTCCCGCCGCCACGGTGATGTCCGGACGCGTCACCGAGTTCAGGATGGACTCGAGGAAATCTCCGTACAGCTCTGGGCGCCAGTCGATTTTCGGGCGCGGCAGGTCGCCGAAGCCGGGCCAGTCGATTGCGGTTGTTGAGAACTGTGCGCCCAGCCGTTGCTGCAGGCCCCGCATTTCGTTGCGGGTGGAGATCGAACTGAGAGCCGGCAACAGCAACAGCTGAGGCCCGGAGCCGAACCGGGTCACGCCGAGCTGCAGCGGCCGGCCGTCAGCGCGCCATTCCAGAAGATGTTCTGACCATTGCATCGCGCCACCATGCTACCGGTTCCCGGCGCGTGCTCCAACGGCTGTCGCGGTGGCAGCTGCCAGAATCGAAAGACCCCCGAGGGGGCAACTCGGGGGTCTTCGGTACAGAGCGCCCTTGGAGGGAAGCGCTTTGCTGAAACTAGCGTCTGGATAACGCCAAAACCTTAATTGCGTTCCGCGGTCACCAAACGAGCCTGACCAATCGGCGCATGGCTGGAATGGGCGTTGCGCAAGCAGGACGGTTCGAAGTTCGGCCAAGCCTGCTCGGAGCAGGCGGTTCCGAGGGGACGAATGTCGAGCCGGTCACCCTTGGCCAGGGCCTGAGGGACGCTGGCCTCCACTTGCGGAGCAAAACCCGGAAGAATTGTGACGGCCGCGGCAGCAAAGGCGGCAATTGCGATCACGGAAAGAGTCTTGATCATGGCGGGGTCCCCTGTCGTCTCGATATTCCGGCCGTTTCGGCCTGGAGTGCTTTGTCGCTTCCCGATGCGGCTGGTTTACCCAGCGCTGGTTTCAAAACGTCTTCGTCGCCGCCGCATTCAGGTTTCATCGGCTGGCGATTTGTTTCTTGGCTTGCGGGCGCGTGAAACAAACCAGTAAAAACGTGAGCGTTTTCAGTCGCCTCGCGTTACCATTCAGAAGACGCGCGAACCCGCTTCCCGGTTCGATCCGCAATGCGAAATAAATCCGGCGGCCGGCGCGGTTTTGAAGGAACCGCCGCCGCTTGCTCGATCCGGCGCGCCGCGCTAGACGGGCCGGATGTCACGCATCGCGCTTTATCCGGGCTCTTTCGATCCCGTCACCAATGGCCATCTCGATGTCGTCCGCCACGCCGTGGCGCTGTGCGACAAGCTCGTGGTGGCGATCGGGATCCACCCCGGCAAAACGCCGCTGTTCACCACCGAGGAGCGCCTCGCGATGGTCGAACGGGTGTTCGGGCCAATCGCCAAGGCAGCCGGCTGCGAGTTCGGCTGCACCACCTATGACAATCTCACCGTGACCGCGGCCGAGAAGGTGGGGGCGACCATCATGATCCGCGGCCTGCGCGACGGCACCGATCTCGACTACGAGATGCAGATCGCCGGGATGAACGAGACCATGGCGCCGGCAATCCATACCGTGTTCCTGCCGGCTTCGGTGGGCGTGCGCCCGATCACCGCCACACTAGTGCGGCAGATCGCCAAGATGGGCGGCGACGTCTCGGCCTTCGTTCCGGCCGAAGTGGCGTCCGCTCTGAGTTCCAAGTTCGCTGCCGGCTCGCCGGCATAACCGACCCGGAGTTTTCATGATCCGTCTGATCGGCATCTTCGCCGCGCTGCTGTTCGCGCTGCCGGCGCTGGCGCAGCCGCTTCCCGCCAATCTCGACAAGCAGAACGCGCTCGTTATCGACACCACCAAGGGCCGCATTGTCATCGCGCTGCGCGCCGACATCGCGCCCAAGCACGCCGAGCGGCTGAAGCAGCTCGCCCGCGAAGGGTTCTACAACAACGTGCCGTTCCACCGCGTGATCGGTGGCTTCATGGCGCAGACCGGCGACGGCCAGAACTTCAACGGCACCGGCGGGTCGAAATATCCGAACCTGAAGCAGGAATTCTCCAACGTGCCGTTCACCCGCGGGGTGGTCGGCATGGCGCGGCGCGGCGACAGCGTCGACAGCGCCAATTCGCAGTTCTTCATCATGTTCGCCGACGGCCCGAGCCTGAACGGCCAGTACACTGTGGTCGGCAATGTGGTGTCCGGCATGGATGTGGTGGACAAGCTGAAGAAGGCCTCTCCGGCTTCGCCCGGCGGTGCCGTGACCGACCCGGACAAGATGGTGAAGGTCCAGGTCGCTGCCGACGTGAAATAGGCGATCCCAATGCTGCCGCGCCGACTGATTGCAGTCGCGGTAGCCTTGATCGCCGGGGCGATCGGTCTCACCGTTCGCCCCGCATCTGCGCAGAACGCGCCGATCGACAATCTCAACGGATTGTTTTCGGCGCTGAAGCAATGCTGGCGTCCGCCGCGTCTGCCGGCCGGTGATCCGGGCATGCAGATCACGGTGCGGGTCAGCTTCACGCGGAGCGGCGAGATCCTCGGCAAGCCGCGGATCACCTTTGAAAGCCCGGAGGCCGGCCGGGACGACAGCCTGGCCTATCGCGTCGCGGTGATGGAGGCGTTGCAGCGGTGCACGCCGTTGCCGTTCACGCCCTCGATGGGGGGCGCCGTCGCCGGACGTCCGTTCACGCTGCGGTTCGACGATCGCAGACAGATTCCCAAACCAACAGAGAAGAGAGCATGGCTGATAACGACAACATCCTGATCCTCGAAACCACCCAGGGCACCGTGAAGATCGAAATGCGCCCGGATCTGGCGCCGAACCACGTCGCCCGCATCAAGGAGCTGGTGCGCGAAGGCTTCTACGACGGCATCGTGTTCCACCGCGTGATCGAGGGCTTCATGGCGCAGACCGGCTGCCCGCAGGGCACCGGCATGGGCGGCTCCGGCACCAAGCTGAAGGCCGAGTTCAACGCCGAGCCGCACGTCCGCGGCACTGCGTCGATGGCCCGCGCCGCGAACCCAGATTCCGGCGACAGCCAGTTCTTCATCTGCTTCGACGACGCCCGCTTCCTCGACAAGCAGTACACCGTCTGGGGCAAGGTGACCGAAGGCATGGAGAACGTCGACAAGATCAAGCGCGGCGAGCCGGTGAAGGATCCGGACAAGATCGTCAAGGCGAGCATCGCGGCCGACGCGGCGGCTTGATCAGTTCGCCTCTTCACCTCTCCCCGCGCGCGGGGAGAGGCTGGCGTCGCGTAGCGAGGCCGGCCGGGTGAGGGGGCGTCTCACCGAGTCTCGACCTCGCGGCTGCCCTCACCCCAGCCCTCTCCCCGCAGGCGGGGGAGAGGGAGCGCTCCGTGCAGAAACCTGATGCGCACCGATCTGTTCGACTTCGATCTGCCTGCCGAGAACATCGCGCTGCGGCCGGTGAGTCCGCGCGATGCCGCGCGGATGCTGGTGGTGCGTCCGGGGGCGCCGCTCGCGGATCGGATCGTGCGCGATCTGCCGGCGCTGCTGGCGCCGGGCGATCAGCTGGTGGTCAACGATACACGGGTGATCGCCGCGCAGCTCTCCGGCCGCCGCATCGGCCGCGACACCGAACCGAAAATCGAAGCAACGCTGATCAAGCGGCTCGACGGCGCGCGCTGGCAGGCGCTGGTCAAGCCGGCGAAGAAGCTGGTGCCGGGCGATGTGGTTCGCTTCGGCCACGACGGCCGGGTCTGCCTGCTCGGCCATCTCGACGCCACTGTGGAGGCCAAGGGCGAGGCCGGCGAGATCACGCTGGCGTTCTCGTTCCACGGGCCGGTGCTCGACCAGGCGATCGCGGAGATCGGCGCGACGCCGCTGCCGCCCTACATCGCGTCCAAGCGAGCGCCTGACGCCCAGGACGCCACCGATTATCAGACCATGTTCGCCGCCAATGAGGGCGCGGTCGCGGCGCCGACCGCGGGGCTGCATTTCACCGCCGAACTCGAAGCCGCGCTGGCCGCGCGCGGCGTCGGGCTGCACCGGATCACGCTGCATGTCGGGGCAGGGACGTTCCTGCCGGTGAAAGCCGAAGACACCAGCGAGCACCGCATGCACGCCGAATGGGGCATGATCAGCCGCGCGACCGCGGACGCGCTGAACGCGGCGCGGGCGGCGGGCGGCCGCATCCTCGCAGTCGGCACCACCTCGCTGCGCCTGCTGGAGAGCGCGGCGCAGGGCGACGGCCGCATCGCGCCGTTCGCGGATGAGACCTCGATCTTCATCACGCCGGGCTATCGCTTCCGCGCGGTCGACGTGCTGATGACCAATTTCCACCTGCCGCGGTCGACGCTGTTCATGCTGGTGTCGGCGTTCTGCGGTCTCGACACCATGCAGGCGGCCTACGCCCACGCCATTCGAACCGGCTATCGGTTCTACTCGTACGGCGACGCCAGCCTGCTGTTCCGGAACGACATCACCCCATGACCGTGCCCAATCATTTCGAACTGCTCGGGACCGACGGCGCCGCACGCACCGGACGGCTCACCACACCGCACGGCGTGGTGCGCACGCCGGCCTTCATGCCGGTCGGCACCGCGGGTGCGATGAAGGGGCTGCATTGGCGCGAGGTGCGCGACGCCGGCGCCGACATCGTGCTCGGCAACACCTATCACCTGATGCTGCGGCCCGGCGCCGAGCGGATCGCCGCGCTCGGCGGGCTGCAGCGCTTCACCACCTGGAACGGGCCGATGCTGACCGATTCCGGGGGCTTCCAGGTGATGTCGCTGGCCCAGCTGCGCAAGGTCAACGAGCAGGCGGTGACGTTCCGCTCGCACATCGACGGCGCCGCGCTCGAATTGTCGCCGGAGCGCGCGATCGAGGTGCAGCGTCTGCTCGGCTCGGACATCGCGATGCAGCTCGACGAATGCGTGCGGCTGCCGGCCGATCGCGCCGATATCGAACGGGCGATGCAATTGTCGCTGCGCTGGGCGGAGCGCTGCAAGCGCGCGTTCGAAACCGCGCCGGCCGGCTACATGCTGTTCGGCATCGTTCAGGGCGGCGACGTGCCGGAGCTGCGCCACGCCTCGGCGCAGGGGCTGATCGACATCGGCTTCCACGGCTATGCGATCGGCGGCCTCGCGGTCGGCGAACCGCAGGAGGTGATGATGGCGATGATCGAGGAGGTCGCGCCGATCCTGCCCGCGGACCGGCCGCGCTATCTGATGGGCGTCGGCACGCCCGAGGACATATTGGAAGCGGTGGCGCGCGGCATCGACATGTTCGACTGCGTGATGCCGACCCGCAACGGCCGCCACGGCCTGGCGTTCACGCAATACGGCCCGATCAACCTGCGCAACGCCAAGCATGCCGACGACCCGCGACCGCTCGACGAAGAGAGCGACTGGCCGTCGACGCGCAACTACTCGCGGGCCTATCTGCACCATCTGGTGAAGTCGAGCGAGACGCTCGGCGCCATGCTGCTGTCGGAGATCAACACCGCTTATTATCAACGGTTGATGCGCGACATCCGCGCCGCGATCGCCGCGGGGCAGTTCGAAGAGTTCAGGCTCCGCACCCGCGCCGGGTGGGAACGGGGCGACGTCGCGGCGCGGGCGTAACGGATAGGTGGCAGCAGCGTTTAAGCTGCGGCCTTTGCCCTCAGATCAGCGATGGTCTGCTGGATCGTTCGAGAACGGTGACGCGGTCATAAACCGGGTGGAGTGCATCCTGGTGACTCACGGCGACGATGGTCGCCGCTGAGAGGCGCGTTCTCAGAAGTCGGTGCAGGGAGATCTCCGACGCTTTGTCCAGAGACGAAGTCGCTTCGTCGAGGACCAAGAGATCCGGCCGATAGAGCAGGGCTCGCGCGATCGACAGCCGCTGCTTTTCGCCCTCCGAAAGCCGGACGTCCCAGCGATCCGACTGGTCGAGCTGCGAGACGAAATCATCGAGACCGACGTCCTTCAACGCCGCGACCATCCGAGCGGCGTTCGAACCATCAGGGGCTTCCGGATAGGACAGGGCGGCGCGCAGGGTGCCGAGTGGGAGATAGGGGCGCTGAGGCAGCACGAGCGGTCGGCGCGTAGCAGTCGAGACCTTTCCATCGACGAATGGCCAAATGCCGGCGAGCGCTCGAATAAAGCTGGTTTTTCCGGTGCCGGACGGACCGGTGATCAGCAGCGAGGTGCCGGATTCGATCCGAACGCCGTCGACCGCGATGATGGGAGCCCCGGCTGCCGTCTTCACGACGATTTCTGAAGCATCCAGCGCGGCGCCGTCAGGAGAGCACACTTCTGCATCTGCGGCCTTGGACCGTTCCATGACCTCGGCGAATTGCGATAGCCGGTGTGTCACGGCGGCAAGCTCGGCGAGCTTCAGATAGGCGTTGATGAAGTAAGAGAACGAATTTCGAACCTCATTGAACGCAGATCCGGATTGCATGAACGATCCGAGCTGCATCGTTCCGCCGAAGAACAGCGGCGCCATGACGAAGTAAGGAAAATACAGCGAGTAGCGCTTGTAGGATTCGGAGAACAATCCGATCAACTGCTGGAGCTTCATCAGCCGAAACCAGTTGTCGACGATGGCTTGAAATCGCTGGGCGAGGCCGCGCTTCTCGAAATCTTCGCCGTGCAGCAGCGCGACTGCCTCGCTGTTCTCGCGAAGGCGCACGAGCGCGAAGCGGAAATCGGCCTCGCGCCGCTCCTGCTCGAAATCGATTCCGATCAAGCGGCGGCCGATCCAATGGGTGACGGCGCTGCCAGCCACCGCATAGATCAACGCCGCCCAGACCAGATAGCCGGGAATGGTCACGCCGAAAATGGAGAAGGGAATGCTGCTGGACAGCGCCCACAAGATTGCGACGAACGAGGTCAGACGCGCGATGGCGCCGATCAGCCCCACCAGGAGTTCCAGGGTCAGGCTGATATAGGAGCGGACGTCTTCGGCGATCCGCTGATCCGGATTATCGACGGCGCCGGCCGCCATCGTCGCGCGGTAGTGGGTTGATCCATGCAGCCATCTGTCGAGATAATGCGCGGTCATCCAGCTGCGCCAGCGAATGGTGAGCCATTGGCCGAGATAGCGCTGATACACCGCCCCGCAGATGTGGAACACGGCGATCAGCGCGTACACCCAGAACTGTTCGATGAAGCCGGGCCAGTTCTTGTCCTGGAGCGTCTGGAAGAACGCGTTGCGCCAGTAGTTCTCGGCGACGGCGGCACCGACGGCGACGAGTTGCGCACCGATCAGGCTCGCAAGGAGACCCAAACCAATCCAACGCTGATCCGAGCGGAAATACGGCACCGCAAGACGCAAGGCGCTGCGCAGGCCTGCGCGGAGGGAAAGCGGGGAGGTCAATCGGAGCGCCCTATCAGATCGGAAAGTTGTGGCCGTGCTTCAGGAACGGGGCAGGCGCTACAGAACCGGCGGTCGGGAAGCCGATATTGTAAGCAGCAGACTCGGCGGGTCCGGACGCCGTCTCGGTCATGGACGGCGCCGGCGAGTGGATTCGGGAGCCCCCCGGCCCAACGAGCACTTGCCAGGATCTCCTGCGCCTCCGCGAGCCGCCGTGACGGGCCGGCAACCTGTTCGATCCGACGAAGCATAGCCTCAAAGGTGTTGCCGGCGTTGCTCCAACAGACGCGGCGCGTGAGTTTTGTGCGAGCTGTCAGCAGATCGATCAAAGGCGCTAAATGATCGAAGACAAGCGACCGAAGCCGTCCGAACGGATCCTGCTCGCCGGTCTGGAAGCTCTCCTGTCCGATCTGAACTGCGGCAACTCGTCCGTCCTCGGCCATGACGAAATGGACTTGGTCCAGGCCGATCGCCACTGAACGACCGAGGCAGACGTCGGCCAGAAGAACCGGTGGCAGGACGACGTTGAGATACCACTTCATCCAGATCGAATGCGTGGCGCGTTCGTCGAACTGGTCGAACCGCTTCGCAAAGCGGTTGTGAATGAGGGATCGGTGGGGGCTGACGAGCAAAGCGTCAGCCGGCAAGGTCGGGCGGGGATCCTCCGGACCGACCAGGCTGCCTGCGAACGACGCGGTGCCTTCATGGCTGGCCGCGAGATCGTCGATCTCGCGGCAGAGGGCGGCGGGAGGGATCGCGATCACGGGGGGATGCCCTCCCGCGCCGGCTCAGAACCGGACCCGGATCGTACCGTCGACAGTGCGGCCAAGCCCATAATAGCATTGGCTCAGCGCATCGCAGGATCCGACGTAGCGCTTGTCGGTCAGGTTCTTGACGTTGAGCGCGACGTCCCAGTTCTGCAGGCTGGCGGAGATCGCCCCCAGCCGATAGCGCAGCGACAGGTCGACCAGCGTAAACGACGGGATCTCCGTGGTGTTGAGCGTATCGGCGAACGACGATCCGACGTAGCGCACCCCGCCGCCCAGCGTCAGGCCGGCGAGGACGCTGGTGTCTTCGAAGCTGTAGGTGGTCCACAGCGACGCGGCATGGCGGGGCATGCTGACCGGATCCTTGCCGATGCCGCCGGCTGTGTTGGTGGCCGTCACCTTGGGGGACAGATAGGTGTAGGCAGCGGACGAATTGAAACCGTAGAGACGGGTGGTCTTCACCTCGATCTCGGCGCCGCTGGCTTCGACCGAACTGGTCTGGACGGCGTAGCCGGGATTGACGAGATCAGCCGTCAGCACGTTGTTCTGGGTGATGTTGAAGCCCGCCGTTGAGATCGCCAGGTTCATGCCGGGCGGCAGATATTTGACGCCACCCTCGATCTGGTCGCCCGTGACCGGAATGAACGGGCGTCCGGAGAAGTCGGTGCCGATCGTCGGCGCAAACGACTGAGAATAGTTGACGTACGGCGCAACGCCACTGTCGAATGCGTAGATGGCTCCAGCCTGATAGGTGGTGGCGTTGTCGTTCTGACGCGTCCACGGCGGCTGCGTGAAATTGCCGGTCGCCGGCACCAAGGCTTGGCTCTGCTGAGCGAAATGCGCGGTGTCGTTGCGAGCGCCGAACAGGACGGAGAGCCGTCCGAGCTCGATTCGGTCCTGCAGATAGACACCGATCTGATCGACGTTCTGATAGCGTTTGGTCGTCAGTGGATTGTTCGGGAGCGCTGCGCCGTAAAGCGGCATGTAATAATTGAGCAGGAAGTTTCCGGTGCCGCGATTGGTTCCCGTGCCCTGATAATTCGGGATCGACGCATAGTCGACGCCGAACATCACGTGATGACGCAACGGACCGGTCTCGAAGTCGGCCTTCAGGCGATTGTCGATCTGGAAGATGTCGATATTGTATTGCTGATAGGCCATCTGCCGCTGCGTCGTCACGTTGCCGGTCGAGCGGCTCTGGACTTCGCGAAGCGAAATGTCGATGTTCTGGTAGGCGAAATTCTGCTGGATCGAGAAGACGTCGTTGAACTGATGCTTGAACTCGTAGCCGATCCGGTAGCTTTCCTTCGAAGTGTCGTGATAGTTCGGTTCGCCCAGAAACGTCTTGCGCGAAATGAACTGGCCATTGGTGCCGGGTACAACTGTGCCGACATAGGGCAGAGGCTGCAGCACCGTGAGGTGCGGGTCGTATTGGTAGCTGGCGAGCAGGGTCAGGCTGGTATCTTCGTTCGGCCGGATCGTCACCGAAGGCGCGAAGAAGATCCGCTCGTTCTTGGTGAAATCGATCTCGCCGTCGCCCATCTTGCCGACGCCGACGAAGCGATACAACACGCTCTTGTTTTCGTTGGCCGGACCGCTGACGTCGAACGCGCCCTCGAGATAACCCCGCAGGCCCATGCGCAGCAGTGCTTCGCCGAACGGGGTTTCGGTCGGACGCTTGCTGGTGAGATCTATGATGCCGCCGGGGCTGCCCTGACCGTAGAGGGTGGATGCGGGACCTTTGAGGACGTCGACTCGTTCGAGGCCGTTGCGTTCGAATCCCCAGTTGCTGTCGTGCAGTTTGAGGCCGTCAAGGTACTGAAACGCTTCGAAGCCGCGCACGCGATTGTATTCGCGCGTCAGGTTGCCCTGTCGGAAGAAGCCGCCGACGCCGGCGGTGTACTGGAGAGCTTCCTGCACGGACGCGGCGTCGCGGTCGAAGATTTCCTGAGCGGTGACGGTCGATGTGCTTCGCGGCAGGGCCAGGATCGGCGTGTTCGTCTTCGAGCCGACGCTGGTCGCGGTCGCGATGTAGCCGTTCAGGCCGGGCACGCTGATGCCAGGATCGGTCTGCCGAGCTGGAACGGGGGGAGGCGATGCAGCAGTCGTGCGTGCCACCCTTGGGCTGCGGCGCGACGCAGCAGAGCGCGCCTCGCGCGCGGGCGGACTGCGTCGGACGTTGCCGTCTTGCTGCACTACGACCGGCGGCAGATCGGGATTGCTCGATCGAGATTGTTGGGCATGCGAGGCGTCCAGCCCGGCGCCGCTGATGAGCAGTGCGCCGGTTGCGCACGCGGCGAGATAGTTGCGCCGCGCAGTGCGCGTGCCCGAACGATCCGAACCGACAGACATACTTCCCCCAAATTCCAAGCATCTGTCTGCTACGACGTTCGCGGGTGGATCGCCGACGCAAATCGGCTTTCGGCTGTCGCGGGTCGAGAACGCGTCGTTTTGATTGAGACAGATGAACTGACGACGAGGCTTGGCCTCGCGGCAAGGTGACACGTCACCGCGACAAGCTCGTCCCTCGCGAGTGATGCTCGGGGAGCTTCGCTCCGGTTCACCCCGACCGGCGCGTTCGCACATGACCACTGCTGACGGCAGGTCTCCTGGCTCGCGGGTCGTCGTCTCCAGTCGCCTTCCCGGATCGAGGACAAAGATCCAGTGGCCGTCTGACCGAGACTCGTCGCTTACAGTTGCGGGGGCAGCCGCGGCATTGGAGAAAAATCTCCGCACCGCATTCCCTTTTGATCCTCCCGAAGGAAGAACCGTCAAGCGATCGTTAAGATCGCAGTTCGGCCAAGTCAATCGAACAATGGCGAAATCAAGATCATCGCCGTGAGGCTTTCACGTCTATTTGGGAGAGTAGTGTCGGACAGGTTGTATGACCGCCTACGTTGCATGTGAAAGTCGTATTTCCTATTCCGGCGGACGGCATCTGCGTCTTGCCCAATCAGTGCCTTCCGCGATCCCTGATGATCTCGATCTCGGCTGCGACACGCCGCCAACTCGTCTCGATAGTTTCGCCGGTGGCCGCCGCCCAGATCACGCGTCGGCCGAGCCGGCGCGCGATCTCGAAATCGACGCTGCCTGGTAAGCCTGCGAGATCGAGGATGGATGCGGATTCGGGAAGCCGTGCCACGATGGTGGCGCCGACCTGATGAGCGAAGCTGGTCGAAATCAGCAGGTCAATTCCGGCCGCGACGGCCGGCATGTCTTCGAAGCGATGCGGCACAGCGCCAGCGCTTCTGAGGGCAACATAGTCATCGATGGTGGCGGCGGTGGCGTGGATCCTGACATCGAGAGCTGCGAGACGGTCGACCAGAGCGGCAACGAGGTCGCGGTCGCCGACCACACCCACGGCAATCTGTTCGCGCGATTGCGGCTGGTCCGGTCCCAGATCGAGGGCGTTGATCGAGGGAGTTGCGAGATCCGGGCCGGAACAGCCGTGGCCGATGCTGAGCTGCCGCCGCCACGGATCGTCATGATCCTCGGTGGCTGGCGGAAGACAGTCAGCAGATGGGGCGCCGGACCGGGGAGGGCGTTCGCGGAGCACGGCGATCCTGACCACCGCCTCCAATCCCCGCCAGAATTCGAATTGCAGGCGCCACATGACGTGACGCCAACTCCACCGCCTTTCGGGCGGCGACGGTGTCCGAGATGATTGGGTCGCGATCTGCTCGGCCGTCTCGGCGGCCGAAGCGTCGCCTTGCGCGTTTCGCCTGGTCGTTGAAACGACCGCCGCAATCCGGCGTGGCTCTTGGGCTGGCTTGGGATGGTTCGGCGGCACGTCGCTAGTCCCAGTCCAGTGCGCCGCCGTTCTGGTACTCGATCACACGAGTCTCGAAGAAGTTCTTCTCTTTCTTCAGGTCCATCGTCTCGGACATCCACGGGAACGGATTTTCCGCGTCAGCGAACACCGGACGAAGCCCGAGCTGCACGCAGCGCCGGTTTGCAATGAAATGCATGTAGGTTTCGCACAAGGTGGCGTTCAGTCCGAGCAGGCCCTGGGGCATGGTGTCCCGGCCGTAGGCCGCCTCCAACCGGGCGGCGTCGTGAATCATGGCGCGAATTTCGTCCTGAAACGATGCGGTCCACACCTGCGGATTTTCCATCTTGATCTGGTTGATGACGTCGATGCCGAAGTTCAGGTGGATCGACTCGTCCCGCAGAATGTACTGATACTGCTCGGCGATCCCGGTCATCTTCTGCCGCCGGCCGAGCGACAGGATCTGCACGAAGCCGGTGTAGAACCACATCCCCTCGAACACGACGTAGAAGGCGACGAGATCGCGCAGAAACGCTTGGTCGGTCGCCGGCGTTCCGGTGTTGAAATGCGGGTCGTCGAGATGCCGAGTGTACTCGAGCGCCCACGCCGCTTTGTCGGTGATCGACGGCACCTCCCGATACATGTTGAACAGCTCGCCCTCGTCGAGGCCGAGACTTTCGACGATGTACTGGAAGGTGTGGGTGTGCACCGCCTCTTCGAATGCCTGGCGCAGCAGATATTGCCGGCATTCAGGATTGGTCAGGTGGCGATAGATCGCCAGCACGATGTTGTTGGCGACCAGCGACTCCGAGGCGGCGAAGAAGCCGAGATTGCGCTTCACCATCCGGCGCTCGTCCTCGGTCAGGCCGTCGCGCGACTTCCACAGCGCGATGTCGGCCTGCATCGAGACTTCGGTCGGCATCCAATGGTTGTTGCAGGCGGCGAGATATTTCTCCCACGCCCAGCGATACTTCAGCGGAAGAAGCTGATTGACGTCGGCGCGCGCGTTGATCATCCGCTTGTCGTCGACCCGCACCCGGGCGGCACCGCGATCGATCGTGCCGAGTCCGGTGGCATCGGCCTGAAGCACGGCGTCTGAATCTGCGAACAGGGAAGCGTTCTGAGCTTTGACAGCTTGCAGCATGTTGGACATCTCCGGTTCGCTCACTGGCAGGCTTCGCAGGTCGGATCGTCGATGGCGCACGCCTTGCCCCAGCCTTCGCCGACGTCATGGCCGTTGGCCGCGCCGTTGCGTTGCGACGGTTCAGCGGAGGCGGTCGGCAGCATGATCGCGGAGACCGCGTTGAGCTTGCCGTCGGTGCCGCGCAGAGTCGACTTTTCGACATGGGTGGCCGAGCGGGACCGCAGGTAGTAAGTCGTCTTCAATCCCCGGCGCCATGCCAGCCGGTACAGCGCGTCGAGCTTCTTGCCGCTCGGATTGGCGAGGTAGAGATTGAGTGATTGCGCCTGGTCGATCCATTTCTGCCGCCGGGCGGCGGCCTCGATCAGCCATGTCGCGTCGATCTCGAAAGCGGTCGCGTACAGCGCCTTGAGGTCGGCGGGCACGCGGTCGATCTGGCCAAGACTCCCGTCGAAATACTTCAAGTCCGAGATCATCACCTCGTCCCACAATCCGCGGCTTTTCAGGTCGCGGACCAGGTGGGTGTTCACGACGGTGAAGTCGCCCGACATGTTGGATTTGACGTAGAGGTTCTGATAGGCGGGCTCGATCGACTGCGACACCCCGCAGATGTTGGAGATGGTCGCGGTCGGGGCGATCGCCATGACGTTGGAGTTGCGCATGCCGGTCGTCGTGACGCGCTGGCGCAATGCCTCCCAGTCCAGTCGATGGCTCCGATCGACATCGACGTCGATGCCGCGCGCGTCGTCGAGCAGACGGATCGAGTCGAGCGGCAGTATGCCCCGCGACCACAGCGAGCCGTCGTAGGACGCGTAGCGGCCGCGTTCGGCGGCAAGGTCGGTCGAGGCCGAGATCGCCCAATAGGCGATCGCTTCCATGCTCTCGTCGGCGAAGGCGACCGCTTCGTCGGAGGCGTAGGGCAGTCGCAGGATGTTGAGCGCGTCCTGAAAGCCCATCAGGCCGAGACCGACCGGGCGATGCCGGAGGTTCGACGCCCGCGCCTCGGGGATGGTGTAGAAATTGACGTCGATGACGTTGTCGAGCATCCGCATCGCGGTCGTCACCGTGCGGGCCAGCCGATCGTGATCGAGCCGGCCTTGCGCCACATGATTGACGAGGTTGATCGAGCCGAGGTTGCACACTGCAACCTCGCGCTCGGAGGTGTTGAGCGTGATCTCGGTGCAGAGATTCGACGAATGCACCACGCCGCAATGCTGCTGCGGCGAGCGCAGGTTGCAGGGATCCTTGAAGGTGATCCACGGATGCCCGGTCTCGAACAGCATCGTCAGCATCCGCCGCCACAGATCGACCGCGCGTACCTGCTTGGTGACGCGCAGTTCTCCGCGTGCGGCCTTGGCCTCGTAGAAGGCGTAGCGCTCGGCGAAGGCGCGGCCGGTCAGATCGTGCAGATCCGGCGTCTCATCCGGCGAGAACAGCGTCCACTGTCCGTCCTGCTCGATGCGCTGCATGAACAGGTCGGGTACCCAGTTGGCGGTGTTCATGTCGTGGGTGCGGCGACGATCGTCGCCGGTGTTTTTGCGCAGGTCGAGGAATTCCTCGATGTCGATGTGCCAGGTCTCGAGATAGGCGCAGACCGCGCCCTTGCGCTTGCCGCCCTGATTGACCGCGATCGCGGTGTCGTTGGCGACCTTCAGGAACGGCACCACGCCCTGGCTCTCGCCGTTGGTGCCTTTGATGTGGGCGCCGAGGCCGCGGACCCGCGTCCAGTCGTTGCCGAGGCCGCCGGCGTATTTCGACAGCAGCGCGTTGTCCTTGATCGACTTGAAGATGCCGTCGAGATCGTCCGGCACCGTGGTGAGGAAGCAGGACGACAATTGCGGCCGCAGCGTGCCGGCATTGAACAGGGTCGGGGTCGACGCCATGAAGTCGAACGACGACAGCAGGTCGTAGAATTCGATCGCCTTGGCCTCGCGATCGACCTCGCGCAGCGCGATGCCGCAGGCCACCCGCATGAAGAACGCCTGGGGCAGCTCGAACCGCGTGCCGTGGGCATGAAGGAAGTAGCGGTCGTACAGGGTCTGCAGGCCGAGATAGTCGAATTGCAGGTCGCGCTCGGGTTTGATCGCGGCGGCGAGCTTGGCAAGATCGAAACGTCCGATCTCTGGATCGATCAGGTCGTGGGCGATGCCGGCTTTGAGATAGGCGCTGAAGTAATCGCCATAGCGTTCCGCCATCTGCGCCTGTGTCGCCTGATGCGGCCGGCCGTCGACGAAGCTGAGGGCTTCACGGCGGAGCTTGTCGAGCAGCAGCCGGGCGCTGACCTTGGTGTAATCCGGTTCGGTCTCGACGAAGGTCCGGGCGGCGAGAATCGGCGCCAGCGCCAGCTCGTCGTCACCGATGCCGTCGTAGAGATTGCGCTGCGTCTCGGCGAGAACGGCGTCGACCGATACGCCGTCGAGGCCTGCGCAGGCTTCGGTGATGACGGCGATGAGCCGCGGCAAATCGATCGGATGCAAGGTGCCGTCGCCGGCCTTGGTTCGCAACGCGGGTTCGGCCGGCTTGGCTTGCGCCGTCGCCGCCTTGGCGCGCTCGCGGGCGCGCTCCTCGCGATAGATCACATAGGCGCGCGCGACCTTGTGGTGCTCGCTGCGCATCAGGGCGAGTTCGGCCTGATCCTGGATGTCCTCGATGTGGAAGGTCCGGCCCGGTCCGATCCGGCGGGTGAGATTGGCGACGATCTGGTCGGTCAGCTCGGCGACGGTGTCGTGCACGCGCCGGGACGCGGCGGCGTTGCTGCCCTCGACGGCGAGGAACGCTTTGGTCAGCGCGACAGCGATTTTCGAGGCATCGAACGGCGACACCTCGCCGCTCCGCCGGATCACCTGATAGCCCGTGTCGCGCGCGGCGCTCGCTGTAAACTCGCCGGAGGTGAGTGGTGACAATGGCGCGCGGCGCGCGGCGTGAGCAACTTCGGTTCCGACAGACATTCCCAAGACCCCGTGAATGTTGGGGGCAGGGAGCTGGCGGAGACGCGAGCAGAGGTTGGTCCTGAAGGGACTGCGACAACTGCCATGCGACCCACCGGGACACCCCGCCCAGGGACGATTGCGATTGTCGCGGCAGGTCTCCTGGCTCGCGGGTCGTCGCGTCGGTCCAGTCTTCCCGGGCCTGGTGGGGCCCAGTGACGAATATCGGACTTCGGCTCGCCGCTTACAGTTGCGGGGGCAGCGCCGGTGTTGCACCGGCTTCCCTCTTAGCTCTCGGGTCGCTCACGCGACTCGAAAGACCGTGACATCTAGATATTGTATACGTGCCGTTCCGTGGTCAACAGGTTGTGCCGACTTTAGGCGGCATTCGTTGTGGGCGGTATTGAAATCTTGGCGCCGGTGTCACGAAACGATTGGATTCGCGTGCGCCCGGCGCCGAGCGCAAAGAGGTCCGCAGACAGCCGGTCCAGGGCAGGCTGGTCGAGAAGATCCGGATGAACCGTTGTCCGCAGGTCGCACTCCACGCCATGAGCGAGAACCAGTTCCAGGCTGGCGCGGGCGCTGTCGCCACTGCCGGCGACGCCGGTGATCCGGTCGTACTCGGCGAACGGCGCTTTGACGTCGAAGCCGATCCAATCGAGCAGCGGCAGCACACGGGCGAGCCGTTCGGGATATGGACCCGCGGTGTGCAGGCCGACGCGAAAGCCCAGCGCGCGCACGGCTGCGATCGCGGACGGCAAGCCCGCCTGCAACGTCGGCTCGCCGCCGGAGAACACCACGCCGTCGAGCAGACCGCGCCGAGTTTCCAGGAACGCGACCACGTCCTGCCATGCCAGTTGATCTTGCCCGCGAGCCGGCAGCAGATGCGGGTTGTGGCAGTAGCCGCATGTCCAGGGACAGCCCTGGCAGAACACGGTCGCGACCAGTTCGCCCGGCCAGTCGCAGGTCGACAGCCGGGCGAGACCGCCGATCCGCAGCTCAGCCGAGCTTGGCGCGGGCTTCGGTGAAGTACTTGCGGTCATTGAATTCGCCGATCTTGCCACGGTTGAACGACGCGACGGGACGGTGATAGCCCATCACCCGGGTCCAGATCTCGCAGGGTTGGCGCTCGGCATCGGTCAGCTCGATGGCTTCGGTGGCAGTGGCGGGGATGGTGACGTGTGCGTTCATCTCTCTATTCCTTCTGGTCAGTGACTAGCGGCGAGCCGCTTGGCGGCGAGGCGTTCGGCGTCGCATTTCGGGCAGAAGGCGTGCTCGCCTTCGATGTAGCCGTGGACGGGACAGATCGAGAAGGTCGGGGTCACCGTGACGTAAGGCAGCCGGAAGTTCTCTAGCGCGCGTCGCACCAGCTTCTTGCAAGCCTCCCCGGACGACAGCTTGGATCCCATGTAGAGATGCAGCACCGTCCCACCGGTATATTTGCGCTGCAGATCGTCCTGGCGTTCCAGCGCCTCGAACGGATCGTCGGTGAAGCCGACCGGAAGCTGGCTTGAGTTGGTGTAGTACGGATTGTCCTCGGTGCCGGCCTGCAGGATTCCGGGATAGCGCTTGCGGTCTTCCTTGGCGAACCGATAGGTCGTGCCTTCGGCCGGCGTCGCCTCGAGATTGTACAGATTGCCGGTCTGCTCCTGGAACGCGACGATCCTGGCACGCACGTGATCGAGGAATCGGGTGGCGAAGCCGTGGCCCCATGGCGTCGCGATGGTCTCGCAGTCCGCGGTGAAGTTGCGGATCATTTCGTTGACGCCGTTGATGCCGACGGTGGAGAAATGATTGCGCAGCGTGCCGAGATAGCGCTTCGAATACGGAAACAGCCCGTCGTCCATGTAGCGTTGCACCACCTTGCGCTTGATCTCGAGGCTGGTGCGGGCGATGTCGAGCAGGGTATCGAGCGCACGCAGCAGGCTTGGCTCGTCGCCGCGGTGCAGATGGCCGAGCCGCGCGCAATTGATCGTCACCACGCCGATCGAGCCGGTCTGCTCGGCGCTTCCGAACAGACCGTTGCCGCGCTTCAACAGCTCGGTGAGATCGAGCTGCAGCCGGCAGCACATCGACCGGATCATGTGCGGCTTCAGTTCCGAGTTGAGGAAGTTCTGGAAGTAGGGCAGGCCGTATTTCGCGGTCATCTCGAACAACCGCGCGGCGTTCTCGCTCTCCCAGGGAAAATCCGGCGTGATGTTGTAGGTCGGGATCGGGAAGGTGAAGACGCGCCCTTTGGCGTCGCCCTTGGTCATGATCTCCATGTAGGCGCGATTGATCATGTCCATCTCGGTCTGGAGATCACCATAGGTGAAGTCCATGTCCACGCCGCCGATCACCGGCACCTCGTCGCGCAGATCTTCCGGACAGGTCCAGTCGAAGGTGAGGTTGGTGAACGGCGTCTGCGTGCCCCAGCGCGACGGAACGTTGAGATTGTAGACCAGCTCCTGGATCGCCTGCAGAACGTCGGCGTAGCTGAGATTGTCCTTGCGCAGGAACGGAGCGAGATAGGTATCGAACGAGCTGAACGCCTGGGCGCCGGCCCATTCATTCTGCAACGTGCCGAGGAAGTTGACGATCTGGCCGATCGCGCTCGACAGATGCTTTGGCGGGCTGGCCTCGACCTTGCCGGGCACACCGTTCAACCCTTCCGTCAGCAAGGTCCGCAGCGACCAGCCGGCGCAGTAGCCGGACAGCATGTCGAGGTCGTGGATGTGCAGATCGCCATCGCGGTGGGCGCGGCCGACTTCCGGCGGGTAGACGTGCGACAGCCAATAGTTCGCGACCACCTTGCCGGACAGGTTCAGGATCAGGCCGCCGAGCGAATAGCCCTGGTTGGCGTTGGCATTGACGCGCCAGTCGGTGCGGTCGAGGTATTCGTTGATCGACGCGATCGCGTCGACGGCGACCTTGCGGTCGTTGCGCGCCTGACTGCGCTTTTCGCGATAGACGATGTAGGCCCGCGCGGTGGTGAGATGGTTGGCTGAAATCAGCACCTGCTCGACGATATCCTGCACCTGCTCGATCTGCGGCACGGTGCCGGCAAAGCGATGCGCGATCACCTTGATCGATTGACTGGTGAGCAGCGCTGCTTCGAGTTCGCCGAATTCGCCTGTCGCCTGTCCGGCACGGGCGATCGCGGACCTGATCTTGGCGCTGTCGAACGGGGCTTGCGAGCCGCTCCTCTTGATGATCGCTCGAGGAAGGTCGGTCGGGTTGGTAACAGGCATCGGCACACCGCAGTTCAAATTGCGGGCAGGAGCCGAGCAGGCGCGTGCAGAAGTCGTACGGAGACACCGTACGCATCGAAGCAAGCGACCCACCGGGACACCCCGCCCAGGGACGTTTGGTTGTTCGCGGCAGGTCTCCTGGCTTGCGGGTCATTGCCTTCGTCTGCCTTCCCGGGATTGCTCCCAGTGGCCTGATGACGTCGGCTCGCCGCTGACAGTTGCGGGGGCAGCTCCGGCTTAGGCGGTAACGCCGCACCGGATTCCCTCTTAGCCCTCGATCAAACGATTCGAGAGACCGCGAATACAATATGTAGTGCCCCGGCTGCCGTTCTTGTCAAGCAGTCGATATGTTATTGCTGCCGGGCGCGGATGCGGCATCGGCGCGGCGCCAGGCTTCGATCTGCTCCGGACGATGCGCGAGCGCCGTGATCCGGGCGGGCGGATACAGCACCAGAAACACCGAGTTCTTGCCGCTGCGGAACGAGGTGTGGCCGGACGTCGGCAGCCGGCCGTCCTTGGTCCAGCGACGGCGCTCGCGCGAGCTGATCGCCAGGATCTCGTCGACCTCCTTCGGGTGAATCCGTTCGGCCTGGAAAGCTGCGATTTCCTCATCGATGGCCGCCAGCATGCCTCCCATATCGAACGCTGCTTGCCGAATCGTCGCGTGGACGCCGTTGCCGTCCAGAGTCGCTTCGAGTTTCAGCCGGCGCAGCAGTCTCAACACCCTGCGGGCGACCGCCTTGGCGCGCCGTTCCGATCCGAGCGTCATCTCGTGCGTCGGCTCGAACCAAAAGGAGGTACCATCGTCACACGGACAGAACCGTACGTAGCGTCGGCAATTGTCGGGCGCGTTCGCTGTCATTCGTCACCACGGCGTTTCCGATGCCCACTGTTTCGTCTCGCCTGGTTCAGGTCAATTCGTCGAATAGGGTGAGAACGAGTTGCGATTTTCGTCGACCTGGAGCGTGCGGCCGACCGGCGGGAAGGCGCGTTGCGGGCAGGCCTGCCGTTCGCAGATCCGACAACCCGCCCCGATGGGCGTCGCCGCTGCCGGATTGGTGAGGTCGAGTCCGTCGGAATAAACCAGCCGCCCGGCGTGCTGCAGATCGCATCCGAGCGCGATCGCAAAGGTCTTGCGCGGTGCGTGGTAACCTGCCTGATCGTGCGAGACCGTGCGCGCGACCCAGAGATACGTCCGGTCGTCGGGCATGCGAGCGAGCTGCGTGAGAATCCGCTCCGGTTGCGAGAATGCCTCGTAGACGTTCCACAGCGGACACGTTCCGCCGCCGCGCGAGAAATGGAAATCCGTCGCCGACTGTCGCTTCGAAATGTTGCCCGCGCGATCGACGCGGATGAAGAAGAACGGCACGCCGCGCGCGCCGGGGCGCTGCAACGTGCTGAGACGGTGGCAGATGGTCTCGTAGCCGACGCCGAAATGCTGACCTATCAAGGTGATGTCGTAACGTACCGACTCGGCTTTGTCCCGGAAGGCCGCGTAGGGCAGTAGCAGCGCCCCGGCGAAGTAATTGGCAAGACCAATCCGTGCCAGCCTGCGCGAGGCCTCGTCGCCGAACGGATTCTCGCCGACCAGCGCATCGATCGTGTCGCGATGCTCGAGGAAGGCGAGCTGCGTGCCGATCTGAAACGCCTGCTGGCCCGGCTGCAGGCGGGCCGAAAGCCGAAGCGTCTTGTTGCCGGCGTCGAAGCTGCGCTGAACATCCGCCGATGCGTCGCCGGCTTCGCCGACGCGGATGTCGATGCCGTGGCGCGATTTCAGCCGCTCGGCCAGCGCCGCCGCGACCTGCTGGATCGTTCGTCCGGTGTCCGCAGCGGTTCGTTCCGCCGCTTCGTCGAGCTCGGCGATGTAGTTGTGCCTTGCATAAAAGAAATCGCGAACCTCTTCGAACGGCGTGGACATTGCGGACGTCGGTCGATCTTGCCGATCGTCCCCGAGACGGGCGGCGAGGGCTGCCGATTGCTCCAGCGCGAGGTGATAGCGCCGATAGATCGCCACCAAGGCGCGGCCGGCGGCGGGCATGCTGGTGGCGAGCTCACGCACGTCGCTGGCTGTCATGCTTTCGCCAATCATCGGGTCGGACAGCGCTTCCTTGAGGTCGGCGATCAGTCGCGCCTCGTCGTCCTCCGAGAACAATTGCACGTCGATGCCGAGCGTCGCATTGAGTTTCAGCAACACCGGGACCGTCAGCGGACGTTGGTTGTTTTCGATCTGATTGAGGTAGCTCGGCGAAACGCCGACGGCGGTGGCGAGCGCCTGCTGTGTCATGCCACGCTGCTCGCGCAGCCGTCGCAGCCGGGCACCTACATACGCTTTCTTCATCGCACCTCCGCAGATCGCCTTCGCAATCTTTGCAAATCGCCGCGCCGCGCTTCGCAATTCTTCGCAGGTTTAGTGCTTTACGGCGGCCCGCGTTCGCCAATATGCCGAACCATCCGCCAAGACAAGCCGAAGGAGGTGGCGCCGTGAGTGCGACAAGTTTCGATGCGCCGCCGGAGACGCGCTTCGTCGAGATGATCTTCCCGGAGCAAGCTAATCACTACGGGACGCTGTTCGGCGGCAACGCGCTCAACCTGATGGGCAAAGCCGCGTTCGTCGCGGCGACCCGGCGAGCGCGCCAGCCGATCGTGATGGCGACATCCGACAAGATTGAATTTCACGTTCCGGTCAAGGTCGGCGATCTGGTCGAACTGACAGCGCGCGTGGTGCGGGTGGGACGCTCGTCGATGACCGTGGTGGTCGATGTCGTCAGCGAGGCGCTGATTTCCGGCGCCCGGCAACTGGCCGTGCGCGGCTCGTTTGAAATGGTCGCTGTCGACAAAGCCGGCAGGCCGACACCCATCCAAGTTTCTTCACCGACGACGATCACCCAGGAGACGATTTCGTGAAGCTGCATACCGTCCGAACCGCCCGTTCTGCCGACCGCTTGCCCCGCACCGAGCAGCTTGCCTGGAAGATTGCGGAGGTCGCTGCCGATCCGGTGGCGGTCGAGCCAGCGGTGGTGGAGATGATCGGCAACCGGATCATCGACAATGCCGCGGTCGCGGCTGCGTCGATCGCGCGCCGCCCGGTCGCCAGTGCCCGTGCGCAAGCGATGGCGCATCCGTTTCGCGCCGGCGCGACGGTGTTCGGGCTGGCGCTGGACCGGCGCGTTTCGCCCGAATGGGCGGCGTGGGCCAACGGCGTGGCGGTGCGCGAACTCGACTTCCACGACACCTATCTGGCGGCGGACTACTCGCATCCCGGCGACAACATTCCGCCGATTCTGGCGGTGGCGCAGCATTGCGGTCTCGATGGCGCTGCGCTGGTTCGCGGTCTCGCCACCGGCTACGAGATTCAGGTCGATCTCGTCACCGGCATCTGCCTGCACGAGCACAAGATCGATCACATCGCGCATCTCGGCCCATCGGCGGCGGCCGGCATCGGAACGGCGCTGCGGCTGCCGGCCGAGGTGATCTATCAGGCCGTCCAGCAGGCCTTGCACGTGACCACCACGACGCGGCAATCGCGCAAGGGCGAGATTTCGAGCTGGAAGGCTTACGCGCCTGCGTTCGCCGGCAAGATGGCGGTGGAAGCGGTGGATCGGGTGATGCGCGGCGAGGGCGCGCCGTCGCCGGCCTGGGAGGGCGAGGACGGCTTCATCGCCTGGCTGCTCGGCGGCCCCAAGGCGGAATATCAGGTGCCGCTGCCGGAGCGCGGCGAGGCCAAGCGGGCGATCCTGCAAACCTACACCAAGGAGCACTCGGCCGAGTATCAGAGCCAGGCGCTGATCGATCTGGCACGCCGAATGGGACCGCTGCTGCGGGAACGCACGCCGGACCTGTCGAAGATCAGCAGCATCGTGCTGCATACCAGTCATCACACCCATTATGTGATCGGCACCGGGGCCAACGATCCGCAGAAGATGGACCCGAGCGCGAGCCGCGAAACGCTCGATCACTCGATCATGTACATCTTCGCCGTCGCGCTCGAAGACGGCGGGTGGCATCACGAGCAATCCTATGCGCCGGAGCGAGCGGCGCGGCCCGCCACGGTGGCGCTGTGGCACAAGGTGTCGACGGTCGAGGATCCGGAATGGACCCGGCGCTATCACAGCCGCGATCCCAAGGAGAAAGCGTTCGGCGCACGCGTCGTCGTCACCCTCGACGACGGCTCTGTGGTCGAAGACCAGATCGCCGTGGCCGACGCCCATCCGCTCGGCCGTCGCCCGTTCGGACGCGAGCAATATGTCGGCAAGTTCCGCACCCTGGCGGACGGCATCGTCGAGACATCGGAGCAGGACCGCTTCCTCGATCTGGTCGAGCGGCTGCCGTCGCTGACCTCGGCCGAATTGAGCGGTCTGAGTTTTGCGGTCGCGCCGTTCCGGCTCGGAGCCGCGCCGGCCACCGGCATCTTCGACTGGAAGCCCGCGTCGTAGCGGGGCGACCAATTCAGCAGACAAGGGAGGCAACAATGACAGAACATGCCAATGCGCGTCACAGTGCTCCGCCGAAGAAGTCCGTAGCACTATCGGGCGTTGTCGCAGGCAACACCGCGCTGTGCACGGTCGGCCGGACCGGAAACGATCTGCACTATCGCGGCTACGACATTCTCGACATGGCGGAAACCTGCGAGTTCGAAGAGATCGCGCATCTTCTGGTGCACGGCGCGCTGCCGACGGCGGCGGAACTGGCCGCCTACAAGGCCAGACTGCGAAGCCTGCGCGGGCTGCCGGCGGCGGTGCGAAGTGCGCTCGAAGCTCTCCCGGCGGCGGCGCATCCGATGGATGTGATGCGCTCGGGGGTATCTTCGCTCGGCTGCGTGCTGCCGGAAGCGGGCGATCTCAATCACCCCGGCGCCCGCGACATCGCCGACCGGTTGCTGGCCTCGTTCGGTTCGATGCTGCTGTACTGGTATCACTTCGCCCACACCGGCCGCCGCATCGAGGTCGAGACCGACGACGACAGCATCGGCGGGCATTTTCTGCACCTTCTGCACCGGACCAAGCCGTCGCAATCCCACGTCCGTGCGATGCATACCTCGTTGAACCTGTATGCCGAGCACGAGTTCAACGCCTCGACCTTCACGGCACGCTGCATTGCCGGCACCGGCGCTGATTTCTACTCGGCGATCGCCGGCGCGATCGGCGCGCTGCGCGGCCCCAAGCATGGCGGCGCCAACGAGGCGGCGTTCGAAATCCAGAAGCGATACGCGACACCGGACGAGGCGGAGACCGACATCCGGCGCCGCGTCGCTGCGAAAGAGGTGGTGATCGGGTTCGGACACCCGGTCTACACCATCGCCGATCCGCGCAACCGCGTCATCAAGGAGGTCGCGCGCCGGCTTTCGGTCGAGGCCGGGTCGGTGAAGATGTTCGAGATCGCCGATCGGATCGAAGCGGTGATGCACGAATCCAAGAAGATGTTCGCCAATCTCGACTGGTTCAGCGCTGTCTCCTATCACGTGATGGGGGTGCCGACTTCGCTGTTCACACCGCTGTTCGTGATCTCGCGCACCGCAGGATGGAGTGCGCATATCATCGAGCAGCGGCAGGACAACAAGATCATCCGGCCGACCGCGAATTATATCGGACCGGAAAATCGCCTGTTCGTGCCGATCGAACAACGCGGTCCCGCGCCGTCATCCCGTCACGCCTGAAAGTGAAACCATGCCGTATCTCGTTGCTGCTGATCTCCCCTCCGACCCCGCAGGCGTCCGGTTTCGCGCGCTAATCGAGCGCGGCGGCATCGTCCGGATGCCGGGCGCGCACAACGGCATGGCCGCGCTGCAGGCGCGGGCGGCCGGCTTTGAAGCACTGTATTTGTCGGGTGCGGCCATGACCGCATCGATGGGGCTGCCGGATCTCGGCATGATCACGGTCGACGAGGTGGCGTTCTTCATCCGGCAGATCGCGCGGGCAGGCGGCCTGCCCACTTTGGTCGATGGCGACACCGGCTATGGCGAGGCGCTCAACGTCATGCACATGGTCCGCACTTTCGAGGATGCCGGGGCGGGGGCGGTTCATATCGAAGACCAGCTGTTGCCGAAGAAGTGCGGTCATCTCAACGACAAGAAGCTCGCCGACGCCCGCGACATGGCCGCCAAGGTCGCCGCCGCGGCCAAGGCGCGGCGGCATCTCTATCTGATCGCACGGACCGATGCGGCGGCGAGCGAAGGCATCGACGGCGCCGTGGCGCGCGCCAAGCTCTATATCGAGGCGGGCGCCGATGCGATATTCCCGGAGGCGCTGACGACGGCGGAGATGTTCCGCGCGTTCGCCGCGCGGATGCCGGGCGTGCCGCTGCTCGCCAACATGACCGAGTTCGGCCGGACACCGTTCTTCACCGCCGATGAGTTTCAGCAGATGGGCTACCGGATGGTGATCTGGCCGGTGTCGTCGCTGCGCGTCGCCAACAAGGCGCAGCAGAAGCTTTATGCGATGTTGCAGCGCGACGGCTCGACACAGGCCATGCTCGGCGAGATGCAGACCCGCGCCGAACTGTACGACACCCTCGGCCTCGACCGGTTCGAGGCGCTGGATGCCTCGATCGTCCGATCGATCGCACCGGACACGGTGGGGTCATAAGCTACGGACGGCTCCGGGTGAGGAAGCGGCGCTGTCGAGCCGCGAACGACACAAGCTGGTTGCGCCGGTGCCGCAGGGCCGAGTCCTGCTGCACTGCTGCTGCGCGCCCTGCGCGGGCGAGGTGATTGAAACGCTACTGTGGTCGGAGATCGACCACGCGGTGATGTTCTACAATCCCAATATTCATCCGCACGACGAGTATCTGCGGCGCAAGGACGAGCTGCAGCGCTTCGCCGCGCGGCACGGCATCGGCGTCGTCGATGCCGACTACGACTCGGCTGCGTGGTTTCGCGCCGTGGAGGGATTGGAAGCCGAGCCGGAGCGCGGCGCGCGCTGTACCGTGTGTTTCGATGTCCGGCTCGAACGGACCGCCGCTCACGCCGAGCAGCATGGCTTCGCCATGATCGCGACTTCGCTCGGGATCTCGCGCTTGAAGAATATCGGGCAGGTCGATGCATGCGGTCGCCGCGCCGCCGCGCGCTATGCCGGCGTGATCCACTGGGATCACGATTGGCGCAAGTCCGGCGGCGCCGACCGCGCAGCCGAACTGGCCAAGCAAGAGCAGTTCTATCGGCAGGACTATTGCGGCTGTGTGTACTCGCGATCGAAGTTGAAACTAATAAGTTGAGATGATCGACGCGTGGATCGCTTGACAGCGTCCGATCACTCTCGCCATAGTGATCGCCGTCGAGGTTCTTCGGGCACGATCGTCCCGAAGCTAAGAGGGAAGCCGGTGCAAGGCCGGCGCTGCCCCCGCAACTGTCAGCGGTGAGCCGACGTTCAGCAAAGCCACTGGGAGCGATCCCGGGAAGGTCGAACGAAGGTGATGACCCGCGAGCCAGGAGACCTGCCTCGTCGAACGATAGTCCTCGGGCGGGGTGTCCCGGTGGTGCGCTTGTGGCCCCGGCGCGCTCGCGGTGATCGGGGAATCATGCCGCGTCGCTAGGCCTTGCCCCCAACAGTTTGGGGTTGAGCCATGTCTTCTCTCACAACTACTACGTCTCTTGCCGTCGCCACACTCGGCACACCGCGGATCGGGCCGCGGCGCGAGCTGAAATCCGCACTCGAAAGCTACTGGGCCGGCAAGTCGACGGAAGCCGACCTGCTGCGAGTCGCGGCCGCGTTGCGCGCGGCGAACTGGGCGCGGCAGCAAGCGCGCGGCGTCAGCGTGATTCCGTCGAACGATTTCTCGCTCTATGATCAGGTCCTCGACACCAGCGTGATGGTCGGCGCGATTCCCGAGATCTATGGGTGGAAAGGGGGCCCGGTTTCGCTCGCTACCTATTTCGCCATGGCCCGCGGCACGCAGGCCGACACCGTGGGGCACGGCTGTGCCAACGGTCATTACCACGACGAGTCGACACCGCATGGCGTTCCGGCTCAGGAGATGACCAAGTGGTTCGATACCAACTACCACTATATGGTTCCTGAGTTTTCCGCCGGGCAGCGCTTCCAGCTCGCCTCGCTCAAGCCGCTCGACGAATATCGCGAGGCGAGGGCGCTGGGCTACGACACCCGTCCGGTGCTGCTCGGGCCGGTCACCTATCTGAAGCTCGGAAAGAGCGCAGATACGGGGCTCGACGTGCTGTCGCTGCTGCCGCAGCTGGTGCCGGTCTATATCGAGATCCTCGGCCGGCTCGCGGCCGAGGGGGCGAAGTGGGTCCAACTCGACGAACCGGCGCTGGTGCTCGATCTCGACGACCGCGAGCGCCAGGCGTTTCGCGACGTCTACGGCCAGATTGCGCGGGAGCTGCCGCATCTCGATATCATGCTGGCGACCTATTTCGGCGGGCTCGGCGACAATCTCGACACAGCGCTAGGGCTGCCGATCGCGGGTCTGCATCTCGACCTGGTCCGGGCGCCGAAGCAGATCAACGCCGTGATCGCGAAGGGACCGAAGGATCTGGTGTTGTCGCTCGGCGTAGTCGACGGCCGCAATATCTGGCGCGCCGACCTGCCGGACTTGCTCGACCGCCTGGAGCCGATCGTGCAGCAGCGTGGCGCCGGACGCGTGCAATTGGCCCCGTCCTGTTCGCTGCTGCATGTGCCGGTCGATCTCGAACTCGAAACCGGCCTCGATCCGGACCTGAAGAGCTGGCTGTCGTTCTCGCTGCAGAAGATGGGCGAGCTGTCGACGCTGGGCAGGGCCTTGAGCGGCGACCGGGCCGCGGTGCACGACCAGTTGTCCGCCTCGGCCAAGGCGGCCGCGACGCGGCGCAAGTCGCCCAAGGTGCACGACATGGCGGTGATCGGCCGCGCCGCGGCGGTCACCTCGGCGATGACCCAGCGCGACAGTGGATTTGCGGCGCGCGCAGCGCTGCAGCATCAGCGGCTGCAGCTGCCGGCGTTTCCGACCACCACGATCGGGTCGTTTCCGCAGACCGCTCAGATCCGCCAGGTCCGCGCCGCTCATGCCAAGGGCGCGATCTCGGATGCGGACTACAACACGTTCCTGCGCGGCGAGACCGCCCGGGCGATTCAGTGGCAGGAGAAGGTCGGCCTCGACGTCCTGGTCCACGGCGAGTTCGAACGCAACGACATGGTGCAGTATTTCGGCGAGCAGCTCGCCGGCTTCGCCTTTACCAAGGAGGGGTGGGTGCAGAGCTACGGCTCGCGCTGCGTGCGGCCGCCGATCCTGTTCGGTGACGTGTCGCGGCCGAAGCCGATGACGATCGGCTGGTGGAAGTACGCGCAGTCGCTCACGGCCAAGCCGATGAAGGGCATGCTCACCGGACCGGTGACGATCCTGAACTGGTCGTTCGTCCGCGACGACGTTCCGCGCAGCACGGCGTGCCGCCAGATCGCGCTCGCCATCCGCGACGAAGTCGGCGATCTCGAACAGGCCGGCGCCACGATGATCCAGATCGACGAGGCGGCGCTGCGCGAAGGCCTGCCGCTGCGCCGCTCGGAATGGAAGGGCTATCTCGATTGGGCGGTCGAGTGCTTCCGGCTGTGTTCGTCCGGCGTCAAGGACGAGACCCAGATCCATACGCACATGTGCTACTCGGAGTTCAACGACATTATCGATGCGATCGCCGCGATGGATGCCGACGTGATCTCGATCGAGACGTCGCGCTCGAAGATGGAGCTTCTCGACGCCTTCAAGACCTACAAATACCCGAACGAGATCGGCCCCGGCGTCTACGACATTCATTCGCCCCGGGTGCCGTCGGTCGAGGAGATGACGACGCTGCTCCAGCTCGCGCGGCAGCGGCTGTCCGACGGGCAATTGTGGGTCAATCCGGACTGCGGATTGAAGACGCGTGGTTGGGACGAGGTCCAGGGGGCGCTCATCAACATGGTCGAGGCAGCGCGGCACATTCGCCGGCTCAGTGCGGGATGAAGTGGCGCCGCTCTGAACGGCGCTTGTGACGCGCTGCCATCGGGGAGGCCTCCGGCTGGGTGCCGGGGGCCTCCAAACTTGTCGGTCCGACGAATGATTGCGTTGGCCACGTTTCGGTCGCGGGGGACGAGGATCGGCCAACGGCCGGCCCGGTGTGTCTAATTGGCGAGATTGCAGAGGCCGGGGTCCCTGCGAAGGCGACCGCGGCCTGGACGCACTCCTTGCTTCGGGTTCTCGCGGAGGGCGGACGGCCCAACTGCGGCTCGCCGCCTCCTGCCGTGCTGAACCGACCAGTGGTGATAGTCGGCTGTGCACCTCCTCCGACCTCGAATTGCTCATCCAGCTTCTGGAGGGATCAAAAATAGAGCACCCGCTGGAACCAACTCGCCTTGCCAGGCTGTATGATCTTTTGTTAGGTAGTTCATACACGAGTGGGAGAGTGCGTTGAGCGAAGCCGGGGGGCGTATCGTAGGGCGTGGTACATCGCATGGTTGCGGGGCTTCGCATTCGACTATTATTCGGTGGGGTCGGGGCGAGCTCCTGCCGTCGTTTCAGTCTGGAGTCGGACGACCGCTGCGCTCGGCCGCAATGGTCTCGGTTTGTCTCGCCGCTCTGTGCGTCTGTTACGCGGACGGTGCGTCAGCGCAGACGGGTCTGCCGGCGGTGACCGTCGATGCGCCCGTGGCGCGTCAGAAGCCGCAATCGCAGCGCTCTGCCCAGTCGACACGGGCAACGCAGCGTCGCGCTGCGCGGGCGCAAAGGCCGAACGCGCCGCCCGCTGCGCCCAATCCGGCTGTGGCAGATGTGCGCCCTGCGACGGTTGAACGTGGCAATGGCCCGGTCGACGGCTACCGCGCCACCCGCACCACCAGCGGCACCAAGACCGATACGCTGCTCAAGGATATCCCGCAGGAAATCGTGGTCGTGCCCCGGCAGGTGCTCGACGATCGGAATGCGACGACGGTGGCCGGCGCGCTCGACGTCGTCGGCGGCGTGACCCGCGGCAATAATTTCGGCGGCCTCAACAACTACGAGTTCAACATCCGCGGCTTCCCGACCCGCAATGCCGCCAAGAACGGCATCTCCGCGGTTCGCCGCTACGAGCCGGACGACGCCGCCAATGTCGAGCGCGTCGAAGTGATGATGGGCCCGTCCGGCGCGCTGTACGGACGCAGTGATCCGAGCGGCTTCTACAATGTCATCACCAAGCAGCCGCTCGACCGCAACTTCGTGACCTTGATGGGGACGGTCGGCTCCTACGGCATGCGCCGCACCACGATCGATGCCAACCAGGTGTTGTCGGACGACAAGACGTGGCTCGGCCGCATCAACGCAGCGTTCGACCAGCGCGACAGCTTCCGCGATTTCATCGACAGCAAGCGTGTTTTCGTCGCTCCGGTCGTGTCCTATTCGCCGTCCGCCGATTGGCGGGTGACGTTCGAGGGTGAATACCTGAAGGACGATCGACCGTTCGACCGCGGTCTGGTCGCGGTCAACAAGAATGTCGGTTCGCTGCCGATCTCCCGTTTCCTCGGCGAGCCCAACGACGGCCCGATCCGCAATCAGTATGTCCTTGGGAGCTTTCGGGTCGAGCACGATATCAACAAGGATTGGCTCGTCAGATTCGCCACTCAGTACAAAGAAGGGAGTCTGTACGGCTGGACGGCCGAGCCCGTCTCGGTCAATGCCGCCGGCATCCTGATGCGACGCAACACGTTTCGGGATTACAATTGGGCGTCATCGAACTCTCAACTGGAAACCGTCGGCCATTTCGGCATCGGCGGCATCAAGAACACGCTGCTGGCCGGAATCGAATACGAGCACTACACCGATCTCGAAGACTTTCGGCGGTCTAACAACACGACCAATCCCTACAGCATCAACGTGTACAATCCGGTCTATGGTCAGGCCAAGCCGCCTGCCACGGTCCTGTCGCTGTTCAAGGATCGCGTCGATACTTTAGGGCTGTACGGATCGCTGCAGACCGAATGGACCTCGCAGCTCAAGACGCTGGTCGGCGTTCGCTACGACAATTACGATCAGGATGCGCGGCAGTTGATCACCGGTCAGCGTATCACCCAGAACCCGGATCCAGTGATTCCGAAAGCCGGTGTGACGTACGAGATCGTGCCGAACTTCACGCTGTTCGCCGATGTCGCCAAATCCTTCAGGCCCAATCTCGATTCCGACACCGGCTTTGCCGGGACGGCGACCGGGCAGGCATTCGCGCCCGAAACCGGCATCGGCTACGAAGCCGGCGCCAAGTGGGATCTGCTCGGCAACAAGCTGAGCGTGACGGCTGCCGCGTTCAAGATCGTCAAGGACAACGTGCTGACTGCGGACCCGGCCAATCCGGGTTTCAGCACCACCGCCGGGCAGGTCACCAGCACGGGCTTCGACATCAACGTCGTCGGCAACGTCACGCGCGAACTGCGCCTGATCGGTGGTTACGCCTATACGGACGCCAGGATCACCCAGGACGTGACGCTGCCCATCGGCGCGCGTTTCCCGAACGTGCCGCTGAACAGCGGCTCGATGATGGCGGTGTACGAATGGCAGTCGGGAATGCTTGCAGGGCTCGGACTGGGCGGCGGCGTCTCGGCCGCGGATTCGCGGGCGGGCGATGCCACCGGCGGCAGCTTCACCGTGCCGGGCTACGTCAAGTTCGACGCGCTGGCCTACTACACCCTCAACAAGACGACCAAGATCTCGTTGAACGTCTACAACATCGCCAACACGGTCTACTACGATCAGGTCCGCTCCACGACCAATGTCTATCCCGGCCAGCCGCGCACGGTGTGGCTCACCATGAAGAGCACGTTCTGAGGGCGGCGCCAGCGGCACGGTGTCTCGATCGTCTCCGGGGAGGAAACCGCATGTCTCAGCATCTGGCCAACTTCGCGTTGAAGGAGGAGATCCGCGAGTATTGGAGCCGCAGGGCCGAGACGTTCGATCAGTCCCCGCTACACGGCATGCAGGCTCCGGGCGAGAAGGCCGCATGGCTGGATCTGATCGGAAGCCATGTGGCGGCGCCGGCCGGCGCCGACGTACTTGAGCTCGCCTTCGGCACCGGCGAGATCACGTCGGTGTTGCTGGCGCTCGGCTTCCGCGTCACGGGGTTGGATCTGACCGAAGCGATGCTTCGAAAGGCGAAGGCGAAACACGCCGGAGCCTCCGATCTGTCGTTGTTTTTGGGCGACGCGGAGGACACCCGCGAAGACGACGAAAGCCATGATGCCATCGTGATGCGGCATCTGGTGTGGACGTTGGTCGACCCGATGGCGGCTTTTCGCGATTGGTACCGGGTCGTCCGCCCCGGCGGGCGGATCGTGATCATCGACGGCGACTTCGCGGAGACCTCGCTGCTGAAGCGGTGGCGCCGCAAGCTCGCGCAATGGATGGAGAGACGAGAGGGAACGCAGGCCCCGGTGATCGATTGGGCGGCGCATGAAGCCATCATGCGACAGATCTATTTCAGCCGCGGCTTGAGGCCGAACGCGCTCCGGCAGATGCTGACTGAGGCCGGTTTCGGCGATTTCCGCATCGAAGGTCTCGAACCGGTTCGAAAGGCGCAGCGCCGCGGAGCCAGTCTTGCGACGCGTCTGAAGGTCGGTCTGTCGGACAGCTTCATCCTGTCCTGCGCCAAGCCGCGATGATACGCGCTCTGTTCGCGTCTTCGGCGATGCGGCGGCGGGGCGAGCACGCTGCGCGCATGGTCGGACGACCGCGCAGATGCTGACCCGCCGACATTTGCTCGCTGCGGCTCTTGCATCTGCGGTGATCCCGGCTGCTCGTGCGAGTGACCGCACTCTTCGCGTCGTCGGAGCCACCGGTCTGGCCGGTGAGGACGCAACCGTCTCTCCTTATCTGGTGCAGAATCTCGAGGTCGGTGAGGGGCTGTTCAGGGTCGGGCCTCTCGGTAGGATCGAGCCCTGCCTGGCGATCGCGAGCGAGACGTCGGCCGACGGATTGACGTGGCGGTTTTCGCTCGATCCGTCCGCACCGTTTCACGACGGAACGAAGGTGTCGTCCGAGATCGTGGCGTCCAGCATCGGTCGCGCGCGGCAGATCCCGGCATCGGCCTTGTATCGCGCGCCGATCGGTTCGATCGCCGCAGAGGACGACAGCGTCGTCGTCCGTCTCGACAGGCCCTTCGCGATTCTGCCGGCGATCCTGGCCGCGGCCTCTTCGATCATCCTGGCTCCGTCATCCTACGCGGCGGCGGGGCAGGTAGGGATTCCGGTCGGCACGGGGCCGTTCAAGATCGACTCATTGGTCGACAACAACATCCTCGAATTGTCCTCCGCGAGGCGCCAAGCCTCTCCCGCTGCGATCGCGCGCGTGCGTTACTTGGCGGTGACGGACGCGGACACGCGCGCCCGCATGGTGGAATCCAGGGACGCGGAGATCGCCTATGTGGTTTCGCCGATCGCTGCCGAGCGGCTGGCGCGCAATTCCAGCCTGTGCGTCGTCCGAACTCCGGCCCCGCGTCTGCGCTACGTGATGGTCAATGCCGCAGACGCGCGGTTGTCCGACATCCGGGTGCGCCGGGCGTTGTCGCTGGCGCTCGACCGCGCGGCCGCCGCACGGGCGGTGCTGCGCAATCCCGGCGCTGCAGCGACGGGGCTGATGCCGCCGATCCTGCCCGAATGGAGTTCGCCGGGCGCCGCAACGCTGGACTACAATCTTGCCGAGGCCGAAGCGTTGCTTCAGGCCGCCGGATGGGAGCGTCAGGCCGAAGGCCCGCGCCGGCGCGGCGAGCAGCGCCTGGCGTTCACGCTCAGCACTTATGCGATGCGGCCGGAATTGCTGCCTCTGGCGACAGTCATGCAGGCGCAATGGCGCAAGATCGGCGTCGATGTGGCGATCGAGACGGTGATGCCGGAGCGGATTCTGCAGAAGTCGCGGCATGGCAGTCTCGAACTCGGACTGATGACGCGATCGTATTTTGCCGTGCCGGACCCGGTCGCGACGCTGGCGGACGATTTCCTCTCAACATCGTCCGCCCGCGGCTGGGGCGCGGTGGGATGGAGCTCGCACGAGCTCGACGATGCGCTGCTCGGCTACGAGTCCACATCCTCCGAGCCGGTTCGCACGGCGGCGCGACAGACCATCACGCGCATCCTGCTCGACGAGCTGCCGATCATTCCCCACTCCTGGTACGAACATGTGCTCGCCCACACCAGGCAGGTGACAGGCGTGATCAGCGATCCGTTCGAAGCCAGTTTTCGGATCAGCCGGATGCAATGGGCATGATCGAGCTCGCGGCACGGATGCTCGCTCGGTTGCTGCTCCGAATGGTCGGGGTGACGCTGGTTCTGGTGTCGCTCAGTTTCATGATGGTCGAATATCTTCCGGGCGACGTCGCCTTTCAGGTGGCCGCCGCGCGGTACGACGTGGAAAACGTCACGCCGGATGTCGAGGCGGCGGTTCGGCGCGAGCTGGGTCTCGATCAGCCGGCCGCCGTGCGCTTCGGCAAGTGGCTCGGAGCGCTCGCGCGCGGCGATCTCGGCCGGTCCGTGGTCACCCATCAGCCGGTCGCCGCGATGCTGGACGCCCCGCTGCGACGCACGCTGCTGCTGGTGGCGCTGTCGATCCCCATCTCGGTGGCATTCGGCATCCCCCTCGGCCTCTGGCTCGGCCGAACGCCTTCCGGCCTGACGGTCGCCAAGCTGTCGGGGGCGTTGGCGTCCGGAACGCCGACCTACGTGATCGGTCTGCTTCTCGTCCTGATCGTCTCCATCAAATGGAACATGCTGCCATCCGCCGGTTACGGCGGCGCTGCGTTTCTGGTTCTGCCGGCGGCCACGCTCGCTTTGCGCGGGATGGTCCGCATCGCGCTGTTCACCGCGGTCTGTATCGCTGAGGCGTTGGAGCATCCCAGCATCGGCTTCGCCCGCATGAAAGGGCTCGGTGAAACGGCCGTATTGGTTGGGCACGCCCTGCCGATGTCGTCGACACCGATCATCGCTTTCGTCTTTGCGACACTCGCGGCTCACCTCGAGGGTACGGCCGTCGTCGAGCAGTTGTTCGCCTATCCCGGACTGGGGAAGTTGCTGGTGGATTCGGTGCTGGCGCGGGACGTGCCGATGATGCAGGCCTGCGCCCTCGTGGTGGGCATGCTGATCGTCGTCTGCAACACGCTCGCCGAGTTCAGTGTTCGGCTGTTCGACCGCCGGACGAGAACATGACGCGACTACAGGTAGTCGGGCTCGTGCTGATCCTGGCGATGCTGACGCTGGCCGCCATCGGACCGGCGATCGCGCCGTCGCCGAACGAACAGGATCTGGCCAGCGCCTTGCAGCCACCGTCTTGGGACTATCTGCTCGGCACGGACGGCCTCGGCCGCAGCGTCGCCGCGCGGCTCGCGACCGGATCGCGGACGTCGCTTTTGATCGCCGTCACGGCGATGACGATCGCTCTCGTCTTGGGCACCGGCCTGGCGCTCGCCGCGGCTCTCGTGCCTCGCCTTCGCGGTCCGATCCGCTGGCTGCTCGACATCTTCCAGGCCTTTCCATCGTTCGTCGGCATTCTGCTTCTGTCCGGCATCTTCCCGCCGACACCGCTCACGATCGCCGTCAATGTCGCGCTGATGTCGTGGCCGGAGCCGTGCCGGGTCGCGCTCCTCGCCGCGGAGTCCGCGATGCGGAGCACAGCGGTCGAAGCCGCCGCTCTGGTGAAGCTGCCGCGTCGGTCGATTGCGCTGAAGCTGGTGCTGCCGCGTCTTGCCGATCCGCTGGCCGCGCTCGGCGCGATGCTGTTCGGCCAGGCCATCCTTCAGGTCGCGGCGCTCGGCTTTCTCGGACTCGGACTGAATCCGCCGGCGCCGGAGTGGGGCACCATGATCGCGGAGGCGCTGCCTTACATCGCGGATGCGCCGCATCTGTTGATCGCGCCATCGGCCGCCATCGTGGCCAGCGTCGGCGGCATGTTGCTGCTAGCCGATCGGGCCAAAGCATGACTGCGGGCACAGAGCTGCTGATCGTCGAGCGGTTGAGCGTGACCGATCGGAGCGGCAGGACGTTGATCTCGAATGTCGACCTGCATCTGGGCAAAGGAGCGGTTCACGTCATCCTGGGTGAGACCGGCGCGGGCAAGAGTATCGTTTGCGCGGCGATTGCCGGCACGCTTCCGGCCGAACTCGACATCTCCGGCTCGGTGGTTCTTGGCGGACGGGAACTGGCCCGCCTGACCGGGAGCGAGCGCCGCGCGCTGTGGTCGCGCGATCTGTTTCTGCTGCCGCAGGAGCCGTGGAACGCGCTGGCCCAGACTCGGACTCTGCAGCGGCAATTAGCCGACATGCCTCGTTTGTTCGACGGAGCGGGTCGCGGGCGTGCAAGCCGTGTGGCACGAGGACTTCTGCAGCGCTTCGGCCTGTCGCCCGTCACCGATGGATCGAAGCTGCCCTGTGAAATTTCCGGAGGAATGGCACAGCGCGCCAGCATCGCCACCGCGTTGGCGTCACCGGCGCGCCTGATCCTGGTCGACGAACCGACCAAAGGGCTCGACGCGGCGTGCCGAGAGGAGATCGCCGAAGCGCTGCGCGTGCTGGCTTCGGAGGGCCGCTCGATTGTCGCCGTGACCCATGATCTGTCGTTCGCCCGCATGCTCGGCGGCACGCTTTCGGTGCTGCGGGACGGCGGCGTGGTCGAAACGGGCCCGACGGCGGATGTGTTGCAGGCGCCGCGAACTGACTATGTGCGCGATCTGGTCGATGCGGAGCCGTCGCGCTGGCCGCGCCGCCGCTATGCGCCCTCTGACACGATCTTGGAGCTGGATCGCGCCACGATCAGCGTCGGCGAGGATCGTCGTCCACTGATCACCGAGCTGTCGCTATCTGCCCGTGCCGGGGAGATCGTCGGTCTCTGCGGACCATCCGGTTGTGGCAAGACGACATTGGGGAACGTGCTGCTGAAGCTCGCCGCCCCGGCCGCGGGACGCGTGACATGGTCGCTGTCGGACAAGCGGCGATATCAGAAGATCTATCAGAACCCGGGAGCGGCCTTCGCGCCATGGCGAACCATCGGGGCGACCGTTCGCGATGCTCTCGATCATGCGAACGACCGTGGGCGTTCGCTTCCCCGATTGCTGCACAGCGTCGGTGTCGCGGAAAGCATTCTGGAGCGGCGGCCGCATCAGGTGTCGGGGGGCGAATTGCAGCGGATCTCGCTCGTCAGGGCGCTGCTGTGCGCTCCCGCCTTCATCTTCGCGGACGAACCCACGTCTCGGCTCGATGTCGTGACGCAACGGAAGATCATGGATCTGCTCGCCGATATCGCGATCGCGCAGAAGATCGCGGTCGTGCTCGTCAGTCACGACGCCGATCTGATCGACCGCATGACCGAGCGCTCGATCACGATTCATCCTCTCGATCATTCGGCGCCGCTCGGCGTCCCGGCTTTTCGATCCCTGCGGTGAGCACCATGGCCCTGAACAACTACACGCTGAAAGACGAAATCAGATCCTATTGGTCGGCGCGCGCGGAGACCTTCGACAATTCGCCGGGCCACGGCATTCGTTCGATCGGCGAGCGGGACGCCTGGGCGAGGCTGCTTGGCGAACACTTCGAAGGCTCCGAGGTGTCCGAGGTTCTGGAACTCGCATCGGGGACCGGCGAGATCACGGCCGTTCTGCTGTCGATGGGTCTTGCCGTGACGGCGATCGATCTGTGCGAGCCGATGATCGCCCAAGCCGCGGCCAAACACGTCAACGCGCAGAAGCGGGTGAAATTTCATCTCGGCGATGCGGAAAACACGATGATGCCGGATCAGCGCTTCGACGCCGTGGTGTCACGCCATCTCGTCTGGACGCTGCCCGACCCCGAAGCCGCCTTCGCCGACTGGCTGCGCGTCCTCCGGCCGGGTGGCCGGGTGGTGATCATCGATGGCGACTGGGTGACGGCGCCGAAGCGCACCTCCGCTCTGATCGCACGCCGAATCGTGGGATGGCTCGACAGATGGGGCGGAACGAAGTCCCATTCGGACGAGGACACTCATCAGCGAATCCTGTCCCAGGTGTACTTCCGGGATGGACTGCGCCGCGACCGGCTGTGTGCGATGCTCGCGGAAGCCGGCTTTGAGAACATCCGGCACGGCGGATTACAGAGCATCTGGAAAGAGCAACTGAAGACGATGTCCTTCAAGGACCGGCTGAGCCTCGGATATTGGTATTGGCACTACTTCATCGTATCGGCGCAAAAGCCGAACTAGATCGGTTTGTTTCGTGAGCAACAGCTGAACTTGATCATCGTACATAGCGACTTGGTGACACGCCCTTCGCAGCAGCGAAGATTTTGCTGAAGTGGCTCAGGCTTTCAAAGCCCACGGACAGTGCAGCTTGCGTAACCGACTCGCCATCGAGCAGGAGACGTGCCGCCGCTTCCAGCCGGACTTCGCGCAGGTAGGCATGCACGGAATTGCCAACGACATGACGGAAGCCCTCTTTCAGCTTGCGCTCGTTCAATCCAACGTGACGGGCGAGCTTCGCAATGGTCCAATCGAGATGATAACTGCTGCCGATGAGGTTCTGCGCCTGAAGGATCTTTGCGCGGTCGTTGGACTTGAAGACGCTCTTGCGTCCTGATGGGCGGCTCAAAGTGTCGACGACGATGCTGAGACTCTCCACAGCCTTGCTGTAAAGAAACAGGTTGCGCGACAGATCGTGAGCTCTCTTGCAGTCGAGGATCTCACGTGCCGTCTTCAAAAGCGCGGGAGGAGCCTTCCACCCTGCAAGCGTAACGCGTTGATCGGGCCGGCTGTGTTCGGTCAGGAGATCACCGCCGATCCGGGCGAGTGGCGCGCCGCCGGCTTTCACCAGGAACCTCTGCTCGAAACGAAGATCGATAACATTGAAACGCTGTCCGGCGACAAAACGGTTCTCGCCGCGGACCGGACCAGAGCTCGTAAACAGAACCGCCATTCCCGGCTCGACCGAAAGCGGTTTGGCGCCATCAATTGAAAGCGTCCCACGGCCATCCAGAAAGACGCTGAGCGAAAACGTGGCTGGCCCTTCCGGGTGAATGATCGCATCCTGCGCGGCGATTGCATCGATCGCATAGATCGTAACGTCATCGTCCGGCTGATCGATGCGGGTGGCGGCGGTCCAGCCGAGAGCATCGATCTCACGATCGACTGCAGCACGCCATGTCGTCTCGCTTTCGAGACAATCGCCGAAAACCCTGTTGTCCGGAGAACACATGTTACCTCGATTAGCGATGTGATGTGTTCTTCGTTCTGTTTCCATCAACGTCCGTACCAAAATCGCTAGACATGATCACTCGGGCAAAGAATAGGAGATAACGACGCATTTGTGGTCTTCGGGAAAATAGAAATGTTCTTAAAAGCCTCGTGGTTGGCCGCGATCTCAAGCCTAACTTTGATTGCTTCTAATCACAGCCTGAGAGCACAAACAGCCTCGTCCACACAAATTCCGCTCGACACAATTTCGGTCACGGCAAACAAGCGAGAGCAGGCGATCGATAAGGTCGATGGCGGCGTCTCCGTAGCGACAGCGGCGGAATTGCGTGAGAAGAACGTTCGCAGTGTCGATGATTTGCAGAAAGTGTTTCCGGGCCTGGTGATCAACAGCCGCGGCACCAACGTCTACGCGAACTTCACGATACGCGGTATGTCGTCTCCGGATTACTACAGCCCATCCGTGCAGGTTTATGTCGACGGCGTACCGCAGGCGTCGTCCGCGATGGTCCAGACGCTGGACAACGTCGAGCGCGTCGAGTTTCTGCGGGGTCCGCAGGGCTCACTCTATGGCCGCAATGCGTTCGGCGGCGTCATCAACATCATCACCCGAAAGCCGCGCGAGTCCACGGCGACCGTGTTTGGAACAGCGGCCAATCGACTATTCGCGGCCGGTGTGAACGCGACCGGCGTTCTCATTCCCGAGACGCTGTTCTTTGATCTGTCGGTCAAGGAGACACATCGGGTCGGGCAGCTCAAGGACAGCAATGGCGGCAACAATCACATCGACGGTTCCGACGATTTCTTCGGCCGGGTTGGATTGCGATATGCACCGCTCGGCGGCCCGTTTGACGCGAATATGTGGGTGTCTCGCGATCACTTGCGATCGCGCGAAGAGAATGCCGTCCTCGATAGTGACGTCGCCAACCGCATCTATCGCAGTTCCATCCTCGGGCCATACAATGAATTGACGCGGCATACGACCAATGCCGGCATATCGTGGAATTATCGCTTCGGCGACATGACGCTGTCGAGCACGACATCGTTCCAAGACGTCGATCTGCAACGAAAGCTCTTCGGCGGCGAATATCCGGAGACGGATCGCAATTTTTATCAGGAAATGAAGTTGACCTACGACGGTGGCGGTCCGCTGAAGGGTGTGGTCGGCGCGTCGTATTGGAACGACTGGTTCACGCGTAATGCGATGCCAGGCACGCCCTATGCGAGCCGCAATAAGGTGGAGAGCCGCAGCGCCGCCGTGTTCGGCGAATTCACCTACGCGCTGACCGATCGGCTTGACGTCACGGCGGGCGCGCGGGGCGCATACGACTGGTCGTCGGTCGATTTCAGCGGCCTCGATTTTGCGACCTTCGGATCGATGGCCTTCGACGAAAGGGCCAGCTTCACCAGCTTTCAGCCCAAGGTGTCGCTCGGCTACCAGTTGACCGATCAGGTGCGTCTCTACGGCCTGATCTCGGAAGGGTACAAGGCAGGCGGATTCAATCACGCTGTCTCGTTCGCCGCCGACGCGCTTCCCTACAAGCCGGAGACGGCCTGGAACTATGAAATCGGCGCGCGTACGTCGCTGTTCGGCGGCGTGCTCACGCTGTCGACGGCGCTTTATCACATCGACTCCAAGGACAAGCAGATTTATGTCGGGCCTGTCGGCATGCAGGTGATCCGCAACGCAGGTGAGGCACGAAGCCAAGGGATCGAGGTCGAAGCCGTGCTCAAACCGACCGATCGCCTGACGTTGACGGCGAATGCGGCGTTCGGCCGATCTGAATTTACGGAGTTCGTCGATCCGTTGAGCGGCGTGAACTACACCGGAAACCGTGTGCCGTTTGCGCCGGATGTGACCGCGAACTTAAGCAGCCGCTATCAGGTTGATCAGAACGTCCTTCCCGGGCAACTGTACCTGAGCGGGGCGGTCCACGCGGTCAGCCGTAGCTATTTCGATGAGGCCAATAGCCTGTCGCAGGGCGCTTTTGCGACCTATGACGCAGCGGTGGAGTTCGTCTTCGACCAGGGGCCGGCGCTTCGGATCTTTGCGGAGAACCTGACGGACGAGGCATATCGGACGCACAGCTACCGGTATCTCGGCACAACGTTGAGCGTGGTTGGGCAGGGCCGTTTGATCGGCGCATCAATGCGGATGCAGTTCTGATGCCGTCCCCAGCCCGCGCGGTGCCTGCAGCGGAAGGTCTGTCGCTGGGACGCATTCTGGTCGTCATCGGCGGAATCTATACAGCGCAGAGCGTGGTCGGCGGATTGACGTTCCAGGGCATTCCGAGCGTGCTTCGCTCCGAAGGCGTCGCACTGGACGTGATCGGTCTGGTATCCATCGCCATGACGCCATGGGCTTTGAAGTTTCTGTGGGCGCCTTACGTCGAGCGTTACCGGCTGTCGGAGGGGCGCCGCTCGCGGCAAATCGTGGTGATCGGCGAGGCCATCGTGGCGCTCGCGCTGCTGTTGCTGGCGGCGGTCGGCCCGCACGATAAGGTCTGGCTGTTCGTGACGCTGGGTCTGATCGCGCTTTCATCGGCCACGGTCGATATCGCCTGCGATGCTTTTGCCATCGAGCAGTTACCTTCACGTCATCGCGGTTGGGGAAACATCGCGCAGGTCGGCGGGGGCTATTTCGGCCTGGTTTTCGGCAGCGGGCTGTTTCTCGTTCTCGTCGCCACGGTTGGCTGGCAAGGCGCGGCCGCCGCGATGGCCAGTCTGATCGTCGTGCTGACGCTGCCGTTTGCCCTGACACGTGAACCGCAGTCGGCGGCTCGGCCGCAGACCGCGCATCGCCCCAGTCTTGGCTTTGCGCTGTCGCGGCCGGAAGTGCGCTACGGCCTGTTGCTGACGGTCGCGTTCGAGATCGGGGTTCGTCTGACCCAAGGCATGATCGGTCCATTCCTTGTAGACGTCGGTATCGATCTTGCGACGCTCGGCATCCTCAACGGCATCGGCGGGACCATCGCCGGATTGGCGGGGACGTTGGTCGGCGGCGTGATGGTGCGATGGCTCAGGCCACGGCGCGCGGTGCTGCTCGCGGCGACGCTTCAGGCGGCGGTTCTGATCGTGCTGGCGCTGGTGGTGATGGCCGGCGTCCAGAGCTACATGGCGCTGGTTACGATCGCGATCCTCCAAACCGCCAGCATGGCCGCGGGTTTCGTGGCGCTGTATTCGCTGCTCATGGGGCTCGCATCGCTGCGGCAGGCGGGGGTCGACTTCACGTTGTTTCAATGCGCCGACGCGGCCATCGCCGGCGTCGCCGGCTTCGGCGCGGGCGTGGTGGCGCAACATCTGGGCTTTGGCTGGTGTTTCGCGGTGGCGGCGACCTTGGCTGTAACGGGGGCTGCTGTGGTCGGCGTTCTGCTGCGCGGCTTGCCGCAACCGGCGCTGGAGCCTGCGCAATGAAGACGCCGCTTGCAGTGATCGTCGGCGCCGGCGTTGCCGGGCTCGCGGCGGCGTGGTGGCTTCAGCGTATTGGATGGCGCACCCTCATCGTCGAGCGGTCCGGAAGCCTGCGCGATAGCGGTTACATGATCGGCCTGTCCGGGCCGGGCTACGACGCTGTCACTCGGATGGGTCTGTTGCCGCTTCTGCAATCTGCTTCTTATGAGATCAACGAGAACGTCTACCGCGACCGCCACGGGAAGGAGATTCTGCGGCTGCGCTATCGCGATGTTCTGCGCGGGCTGCCTTACCTCGCGGTTCGCCGTTCCGACCTGGTCGACGTCATGCGGGAGGCGATCAACTCGGATACCGAGATCCGCCTCGGCACAACCGTGACCACAATCACCGAGACGGCGGACTTGGTGACAGTTGGCTTGAGCGACGGGACCACGATCAAAGCCGATCTGCTGATCGGAGCCGATGGCGTTCGTTCCGCCTGCCGGCAGACGCTATTTGGCAATGCTGACTGTCTCGTGCCCCTCGGTTATCGATTTGCGGTCTATGATATCGATGTCAGCGTTCCGATCGATGCCGATTTTTTGTCGTATACCGAGCCTGGCCATCTCGCCGAATACTATGCCCTGAAAGATGGTCACCTCGCAGCCATGCATGTCTGGCGCGATGTCGATTCATCCTGGCTGCCGCCCGAGCAACGTTGGGCGTTGCTCGATCGGGTCGTCGCACGCAGTCATCTCGATGTTCGCCGTTTCATGGAGATGGCGCGTAGTGGGCCGCCGCCGACCCTCGACAGCTTGATCCTTGTAGACCTACCGCGGTGGTCGAAGGGACGAGTGACCCTGCTCGGTGACTCCGCTCATTGTCTGACGCTCGTGTCCGGACAGGGAGCCGGCATGGCAATCGCTTCGGCAGAGTTGTTGGCACAGGCATTGGCGCGCACCTCTGTTCCAGAGGCTCTTCGGCAGCACGATGCCAGCCTTCGACCTGCGATCCACCGTCTGCAACTACGCAGCCGGCGAATGGCAACGATGTTCATCCCGAACAGTGCCGCGGGTTTCTATGTTCGTAACCTGATCCTTCGTCATATGCCGCGTCCATGGTTGGGACGGTATCTTGCCAGCGCGGCCCGAAGTGAAGTCTCGCTGATCTCGTCCTAGATGGACTGCTTGCGCGAGCAAGGCGACAAATGCCAGGGCGGTGCCGCGCTGGCACCAGGCCGGTGCCGTACCGGCCCAGCGAGCGACGGCGGCTATGGCTGCTGTGCCGGGAGGAGCTCCATGATCGGCGGCGGGTCCACATAGCGACCGCGGCAGCCAGTATCTCGATCAAATGTACCGAGCGTCCAGCCGAAGCCGGCATCGAACCTTCGGGCGGCAGCGTCGACGATTCCGACGACGATGCTATCGCCGGAACCATCAATGGCCTCGACCAAGCCGAAGTGATCCATCACGCCGGCCGAAGCGGAGCAACGTTACGACGCTATGCTGGAACCACCGGCCATGGCTGCATCGGTCAATCCAAACAGCCTCCGGCAAATCGGAGGGGTGAGCTTCGATGAGCTGACGTCAGATGGCGTAGATCAGTTGCAGGAAAAGCGTTTCACCGCGTGCTTGGTGACGAAACCATAGCCGCAGGTGTCGCAGGTCCACAGGTAGCTCACCACGCTCTCGGTGAGATACGCCGATGCTTCGGCCGCGACCATCGAGTCGGCGCAGACCGGGCAGGTGGGAAGATCGCTGCCGCGTGGTGCGGGACGAGGAACGTTGGTCGACAGGACTTCAGCAATCGCCGGCATCGTGACCTCCTCATCATTCAAAGCGTTGGACCTGATTGTTCGGTGGATCTGATCGCTCAGACACATGTTCGACCGAAGTGATCACCACCTCAGTTGCACGAACTATACACTCGGAACTCTGACGATGTCGCAACACAAATGCGTTCGTTTTGAGAAATTCGATTCTGCACTGCACGCCCTGGACGAGACAGTGTGGCGAACTCTCGATTTCGAACACAGACGTTAGCGATTCAATTACTATTGCGGCTGGAAAGAGGGCGTGATCAACCGGTGACGAAGCCTGTCCGAGCTGAGTCTTGTGCGTCGCGAAGCGCAGCAGTTGCTCAGCGGGGGCGGAGCTTGATCGCCGGTCATTCGACGAGTCACTTCAACGCCTTAAGTCTGCTCAACCTGCCGAGAAAGCCGCCATGTCGCAGCCGCCCCGTCGCCCCCGCACGCTGAACGATGCCCGCACCGAGGCGGAGGCCGCCTTCAAGAAGGTCACCGCCAAGCCGGTGGAAGCGCCGCCGAAGCGTCAGGCGTTGCCCGGCGTGAAGGAGATGGTGTCGTTGCGGATCGATCAGGCCGTGCTGGAGCATTTCCAGGAAGGCGGCCCGGGCTGGCAGGACCGCATCAACGCGGCGCTGCGCAAGGCCGCCGGGCTCGACGATTAGGACGAGCGCCGGATCGGGGCGACTGCGGGCGGCCGCGGCGCGCCTCGCAGATTGAGCAGATTGCCGGTCAGGATCAGCGCAGCGCCGATCACCGTGAAGGCGTCGAGGCGCTCGCCGTAGATCAGCCAACCGGCCGTGGCCGACAGCGGCACCCGCAGGAAGTCCATCGGCACCACCACGGTGGCGTCCGCATTGGTCAGCGCCCGCGCCATGCAGTAGTGCGAAAACGTGCCGCAGAACGCCAGGATCACGATCCAGATCCAGGCATAGGCAGAGGGCCATTGCCACAGCCACAGCGCCGGAACGAGGCCCGCGGCGCTCTGGATGATCAGCATCCAGAAGATGATCGCGAGCGTGCTCTCGGTGCGGGTCAGCGACTTCATCAGGGTGACCGAGATTCCGAATCCGACTGCGGCGCCGAGCGCGATCAACTGGCCCGGATCGACCGAAGAGGTCGCGGGTCGCACGATGACCACGACGCCGATCAGCCCGAGCACGATCGCCGTGATCTTCCAGACGTTCATGTGCTCGCCGAGGAAGGTCGCGGCCAGGATCGCGATCCAGATCGGCATCGTGAACTCGATCGACACCACCTGGGCGATCGAGATCAGCGTCAGCGCGTAGAACCAGCCGAGCTGCGCGGCGTAATGCACCAGATTGCGGCTCAGATGCGCCAGGGGCCGCGATGTCGCCATCGCAGTCAGCCCGCCGAATCTGTGGATCAGCGGGTACAGCATCGCGAACCCGATCAGCGAGCGCAGCTCCATTACCTGGAACACGTTCAGCTCGCGCAGCGTCTCGCGGCCGGCGACGGCGACGATCACCATCAGCGCCAGCCAGCCGGCCATCCACAGCGCGGCTTTTAGGATCGAGGGAGAGCTGGTCATCGCGGCGGTTTGGCTCGTTGATGGCGTCGGCGTTTCCTTGCAGCGCTCTATCTTCGACAACGGCAGGCTTGGCAACCGCCGCACCGAAGAGGTCCGCCTGCGCCCGCTGCGGTTGATTTCCGCCGCCGCTTGTGCGCGCAATCGCGTTCAAAGCGGCGAACAAGCCGGATGCCAAGGGAGGATCGGAGGATGCGGGTGCTGCAACCGGACGGATGGGCGAAGCCGCGAGGCTTCTCACACGGCGTTGCCTTCAGTGGGCCCGGTCAGTGGCTGGTGCTGGCGGGCCAGACGGGGACCAACGATCAGGGCGAATACGAATCGGACGACCTCGCTGCCCAGGTCGGCGCAGCGCTGCGGCGTGTCATCCGGCTGCTGGCCGACGCCGGCGCCGGGCCGGAGCACATCGTGCGGCTGACCTGGTATCTCACCAGCCGCGCCGAATACGAGGCCGCTGGCGCAGGAATCGGCGCGGCCTGGAAGGAGACGCTGGGGCGGCATTTTCCGCCATCGACGCTACTCTATATCGGCGGGCTGGTCGATGCCCGTGCCAAGGTCGAGCTGGAGGTGACGGCGTTCGTGCCGGCGCGGTAACGTCGCCTGAACGACTTAGCCTTGCGGATGCTTGCCAGCGCGGCCGGTTTCGGCCAATCAGCCGCGAGCTTTTCCAAGGAGTTTCATTCGATGACCCAGCGCTCGACCTCGGCCGATTTCGTCACCGCCTTCGCCACCGGCTGGCCGGAGAATCAGCCGGAGGTGATGATCCTGTCGCTGACCACCCAGAAGGGTGTGCAGGACTTCGCCCTGACCAAGGAGCAGGCGCTGCTGGTGGCCAAGACCATCAAGCGCACCGCGACCGCGCTGGCAGCGCCGAAGGCGAGAGCCTGACTGCAAGTCTGCCGCACGGCAGCCAGCTTGCCGTGGCAAGCGGGCCCCAAACGAAAACCGGGCCCCTTTCGGAGCCCGGTTCGGCAATACCGCTCAGACGAGCAGAATTGATTAGCCGACGTTGACCGACGACTCGATCGCCGCGGCCTTGCCGTTCCAGTACTTCGAGAGCCAGGTGGTGTGCGACAGCACGGCGAAGTGCACCAGGATCGCGATCACGGTGACGCTGCCGAGCAGGAGCGGGAGACCGACGGTCGGCTTCACCACAGTCCAGATACGAGCTTGATTCATTTTCTATACTCCTTTGGGCAGCTAATTAGTGCAGCCAGGGCGAGTAAACGTAGGCGAGGAAGTGCGCGACGATCGCGATCGCACCGAAGATGCGGGTGCCATCGATCACGTGCTTGTGGAGCTCTTCGGACTCCTCGACCGTCAGGCCGGTCAGCGTCTTGTCAGCCATTTTGAGACCTCATAATGGGGTTTCTTGCGCATCGCCGAGCCGCGGTGCGGCCCTCGATGGCGCGCATATTGACCGGCTCCCCCGCGCCGAACATTGAGCAGGAACAAATTTTCGTGAGCAGTGCGTGATCCGTTGGTCGTAAGGCGGTTGGGAACTTTGGTTTCGCGCTGCCTGGCAGCCGCCGCACGAGGCCAGCCCACGGATGAAGCGGCCGCAAATGACCGCTGAACCGCGTCGCTTCCGCGCGCCGAGGCCATGCTCAATTCAATGCGGGAGAAGGGACGGCCGTGGTCGACGCCGAACGGCGACGCTGCTCATCGACGAGCCGCCACAACGTCTGGGCTGCACAATACATGACTATTCAAGACGGATGGTGAGCGCGGAGGGACTCGAACCCTCGACCCCATGATTAAAAGTCACGTGCTCTACCGGCTGAGCTACGCGCTCACGTGAGGCGCTGTGTAGGGGGCAGGGCCGGCGGGGTCAATACCCGCGGTGACCGCAGTTGCCTCGACCCAAGCCGAATTGGCTCAAGCCCACAGCTATTTATCCAATCTTCCTCGTGCAACCATTCAGCTTGCGCCGGCGGCTCCGATCGCCGTCAAGCGTCCCGCTGAAGATCGGAGCCGACTTTCTGCGGCGCCGGGATCGGGGTCGGCAGCGCCACCGGGCGCAGGCCGATCAATTCGGCGGTCCGCACCGCAGTCGCAGTCCACCAGCCGAACTGGTTGATTCGCGAGTTCTCGAGAATCGCGATCGCCACCGCGGCCAGGAACGGCAGACTCTGCAGCACCAGGACGCCGGCGAAGATGTAGATCTCGGTAATCTGGATGTTGCTGTTGGAGACCACCAGGATCGCGGCGCCGATCAGCAGCAGCACGCCGATCACCGCCTCCCAGAACGCCTGGAATTCGACCGACATCATCGTCAGTCCGCCCTTGGAGGTGCGGGCGAAGGCGAGGTGCTCGGTGATCAGGCCCTGGGCAACGGCGCGCGACACCGTCCACTGCACCGACATCGCTGCGATCATCGCGCCCAGCATCTGCGGCACGCCGACCTTCACCCGCAGCCGGTACAGCACCAGGAAGTGCGCCAGCGTCACGATGAACGAGGCGATGATCGGCAGGGTCAGGATCTTGTCGGGAATCGCGATGTCGGCGAAGGCGACGATCGGCACCCAGATCAGGTTGAGAATCGCCACCACCACGCCGAGGCTTTCGGCGCCGAGCCAGTTCAGCCAACCGACGCCGAACTCACGGCGCTGGTCGCGGGAGAGGCGGCTGTTGCCGGGCAGGAATCGCCGCCAGTGCTTCTTGATGATCTGGAAGCCGCCATAGGCCCAGCGATGGCGCTGCTTCTTGAACGCCTCGTAGGTGTCCGGCAGCAGGCCGTAGCCGTAGCGGGTGTTGGTGTAGTGGGTGAGCCAGCCGTGCTCCATGATCTCGAGGCCGAGATCGGAGTCCTCGCAGATGGTGTCGCTCGACCAGCCGCCGGCCATGTCCATCGCGGCGCGCCGGATCAGGCACATCGTGCCGTGCACGATGATGCCGTTGTATTCGTTGCGCTGGACCATGCCGATGTCGAAGAACCCGGCATATTCGCCGTTCATGATGTAGTGCATCAGCGAGCGGTCGCCGTCGCGATGCTCCTGCGGCGCCTGCACCAGGCCGACCCGCGGGTCGTCGAAGGCGGGGACGAGGTCCTTCAGCCAGTCCGGCGTCACCACATAGTCGGCGTCGATGATGCCGATGATCTCGGCGTCCGCCGCGGTGCGCTCCATCGCGATCCGCAGCGCGCCGGCCTTGAAGCCTTTGACCTTCTGGGCGTTGATGAACTTGAAGCGCTCGCCGAGCTCGCGGCAGTGTTCCCGGATCGGGTCGGTGAAGGCGGCGTCGGGCGTGTTGTTGATGATCACCACGACTTCGAAGTTCGGATAGTCGAGCCGCGCCAGCGCATCCAGCGTCTGCTTCAGCATCTCCGGCGGTTCGAAATAGGCCGGGACGTGGATCGAGACCTTCGGGGCCTTGATCGGCTCGCCCTTGGCGGTCGCGGCCACACGCTGAGCTTCCTGGGCTTCGGTGAGGGCGCGGGTGATCAGGCGGCGCGGCTTGCGGCCGAATGCCACGGCCGAAATTTCCTCGATCCGGGCGAGGGCGATCGCGACCAGGGGAACCAGCAGGATCATGCCCAGCGTCAGCGCGAAGGCCGAGCCGAACAGGAAGTAATGGCTGTTCCAAAAGGCGAACACGGTCGCGGCCCAGGCGCCGGCGCCATGGGCGGCGACCGACAGCAGCAGAGTCTGCATCGCCGTCGGGGCAGCGAGCTGCAGGATCGGTAGCGACAGCAGGATACCGACCAGAAGCGCGATGCCGGCGAGCTTCCAGTAGTTCGGATCGACCACCGGTCCCGTCCAGGCAAACTTCGGCTGGCGCGAGGCATCCAGGAAGCCCCAATACGGACCGACGCCGCCTTCGAAGAACTTCCAGGGCTGATCGATCGCTTCAACGATATTGTATTCCATGCCGATGGCGTCGGCGCGGCTAACGAAGTTGCGCAGCGTGACCGCCTGCTCGAACTGGCCGGGGACGGCCGCCTTGCGGTTATAGCCTGCGCTCGGCCAGCCGAATTCGGCGATCACGATGCGCTTGCCGGGGAAGGCGTCGCGCAGCTTCTGATAGATGATCATCGCCTGGTCGACCGCCTGCTTGGCGGAGAAGCCTTCCCAGTAAGGCAGGATGTGAGCGGCGATGAAGTCGACCGAGGAGGCGAGCTCGGGATGCTCGAGCCAGATGTTCCAGATTTCGCCTGAGGTGACCGGCGCTTTGACCTGAGACTTCACACGCTGGATCAGCCGGGTCAGCCGCCGCACGTTGTTCTCGGCCGTGGCCCAGCGCACTGCTTCGTCGCGCTTGTCGGCGGGCTGGGCTTCGGCGTCGCGAACCCGTTGGTTCTCTTCGGCGACGAGCCGGTAGCGCTCTTCATCGCTCAGGCCGAGATTTTCCAGGGGGATCTGGTCGCCGCGATACACCGTTTCGTTGCCGACCACGACGCCGCTGACATTGGCATTGTGTTTGGCGAGGTCGATCGCCGACTGGATTTCGCGCTCGTTGCGGGTGACGTCCTTGTCGATCCAGGCGCCGACATTGACCTTCAGGCCGAATTCGTTGGCGATCGGCGGCACCATCTCGGGGCCGCCCGTCGACGAATACAAGCGGACCGCGCGCGTCAGCGGCTCCAGCTTCTTCAGGTCGGCGCGGATGCGCTCGGCGGTGGGGAAGTTGTCGACGTCCGGATGTCCGGAGCCATCGAACGGCGCGTACGAAACGCTCGGCAATATGCCGGTGAAATCGGCTGCTTGTTGTTTCTCCCGAAGGAGGCCCCAGAGCCCGGCGTGAGCGGCAGCGACGAGAAACAGAACGACGACGACGACGCGCATCGCGACTAAACCATCAGGGGCCAAGTTGGCAGGTGGACCAACCCGTCCCCGAGGTCTGTCCACAGCATCGGCGCATCACAGTAGCAATGCGTCCCGGGTTCAAGCAACTCGACTGCCCCCATGGCGAATTGAGGGCGTCCGGCTGGCGAACCCGAGAAGATCCCGATCGTTCCCCGGTACCGCGCCGTTATTTCGCTGGCGCGGGAGCCGGCGCTGCCGGTTGCTGGGCTGATCCCTGCGCCGGCTTTGCGGCCGGGCCGGGCTGCGTCGCGGCGGCTGCAGCGGGTTGTTGCTGAGCCGTCGGATTGATCCAGCATGCGTGCACACGTCCACTGAGGCTGTCGGGTGATTTCGGGTCAATGGGACCCGATCGCACGACGCATCTGAACGCGGCCTGAATGTGGCCGGTCGGGCAGCCGAACCGGTCGTACATATCGAGGTGGCGGAACGCGGTGTCGAGGTCGTCACGCCACATCAGCACCACGACGCGTCGGCCGAGCCACACGCATTCGGGATTCCCTGCCGGTCCGTTGATGGCCTGTGCGGCCTCGGCGAACTCGTCGGTCTTTCTCTGGCTTTCCTTGAGCGCGTCGGCCGTCGACTGGGCCTGCTGATTGTTACCGGCCGCCGGTGGCTTCTGCGTCTGATCCTGCGCGCGGAGATCGCCGCTCTGAGCAATTGCGCCGCCGACGCCGATCGTCAGGGCAAGACCGCTCACCGCCAGGCAACGCAGCATCGCGTTCTGGAACTCAAGGATAACTCGTCGCATCATGTCCCCGATCTCGTTGCCGGGCCACAGCGGCGCCGGTCCCATCCACCTGATGCCGCTCGAATTCGTCGCCGATAGGGCGTGGCCCTCGGCAGAATCCCATGACGGACATTTTGGATTTTGTCCAGCAATGGCAGTTCGTCTCCGGGGGCATGGCGACCAATTGATGCCCCGACCACGTTCGCGCAGCGACGCTAGGGAGCGGGCGGTGCACAACGCGGCCTTGGCAGATCGATCGCGAGCGGCTAATCGACGGGACCCTATTTTCAACGGACGGAATCCAAATCCTTGCGCACGCCGCTGCTGTTGATCCCGATCTCGTTGGCCATGATCTTCGGTGTATGGTGGTGGATCGCCACACCGATCACGCTCGAACGCGCGCCGATCGAAGCCGGGTCGAAACTGGAATGCGTGTCCTACGCGCCGTTCCGCGGCACGCAGACGCCGCTCGACCCGACCACCCATATCGACGCCGAGCAGATTGCGCAGGACATGGCGCAACTCGCCAAGATTTCGAACTGCGTCCGGACCTATTCGATCGATAACGGCCTCGACCAGCTCCCGCCGCTCGCCGCCAAGGTCGGGCTGAAGGTGCTTCAGGGAATCTGGCTGTCCAACGATCGCTCGAAGAACCTGGCGCAGATTGCCACCGCGGTTGGCCTTACCAAGGCCTATCCGGACACGATCACCGGTTTGGTGGTCGGCAATGAAGTGCTGCTGCGCGGCGAGATGACGACGGCGGATCTGGCTGCGACGATCCGGCTGGTGAAGGCACAAGCCAAAGTGCCGGTCACCTATGCGGACGTCTGGGAATACTGGCTGCGGAATCGCGAGATCTACGACGCAGTCGATTTCGTCACGATTCACATTCTGCCGTACTGGGAGGATATCCCCGTCCGCGCCCGCTACGCCGCGAACCACGTCGATGCGATCCGCAAGCAGGTCGCGGTGGCGTTCCCCGGCAAGGAGATCCTGATCGGCGAGACCGGTTGGCCGAGTGCCGGACGGATGCGCGAAGGCGCGCTGCCGTCGCGCACCAACCAGGCCCGGGTCGTGTCGGAGATCCTGACCCTGGCCAAGCGGGAGCATTTCCGGGTCAATCTGATCGAAGCCTACGATCAACCGTGGAAGCGCAACCTCGAAGGCACGGTCGGCGGTTATTGGGGCCTGATCGACGCCGACAGCCGCGCGTTGAAGTACCCGGCCGGCGAGCCGATCAGCAACTTCCCGCACTGGAAGATCGCCGCTGCTGCCGGAATGGCGCTAAGCATCGTGGTGTTCCTGACGGCGATTCTGACCTTGCGCAGGCGGCCCTGGTCGCCGCGTCTGGTGGCGTGGCTGGCGGTCGGGACCTCGGCCACGGTGGCAGGCATCCTGCTCGGTGTGGCCGTCGACAAGCTGTTGGTCGAGAGCTACGGCGTCGGGCGCTGGGCGCAATGGAGCCTGCTGCTCGCAAGCGGCATTTTGACGCCGATCCTCGCCGCCCACGCATTGATGTCGGGGCGTCCGATCCCGACCTTCCTCGATCTGTTCGGGCCGCGGGAGGACCGTTCGCGGTCGCTGGCAACCTGGGCGCTCGGCCTGGCGGCGGTGGTGACCGTGCTGATCAGCGCGGAGACCGCGCTCGGCTTCACCTTCGATCCGCGCTATCGCGATTTCCCATTCGCGGCGCTGACGATGGCGGTGGTGCCGTTGTTCCTGCTGATGCTGGTGAACCGTCCGCAGCAGGGAGCCCGGCCGATCGCCGAAGCGTCGTTTGCCGGGCTGCTCGTTGCCTGCACGCTCTACACCGTGTTCAACGAGGGACCGAAGAACTGGCAGTCGCTGTGGACCTGCGCGGTCTATGCGATGCTGGCGCTCACGCTGTGGCGGGCGCGGGTCGCGCAAATCCCAAAATAAGCAGCCCGATCGCGATACCCGACAGCGCGATATTGTAGAGAACAATGCCGAAGCCGGCGCAGATCAGCCCGCCGGTCAGCAGCACGATCGACGGCCTGATGAAATGCAGCGCCGCGATCACCAGCGCGGCGATGCCGAACACCGAGTTCTGGAACAGATACGTCATCAGCATCCGGGACTTGCACAGCATCGACCGCAGGCCGGCGTCGCAGGCCAGCGCAACCGTCGACAGCTCGATCGCGAGATAGCGCAAGTACAGGGCATACCCGACCGTGGCAAAGCCGACGATCAGCAGGAATTGCACCTGATACGGGGTGAGGCGGAACGGCTTCTTCTTCATGGCGTGAATATGCTGCGCTTCGGGAGGGCGAACAAGCTGATGCGGCGGCCGTGAATGCTGACCGCTCCGGCTTTTAGCGGATGCCGAGGATCGATGACAGGGGGGATGGCTGTGGCGGCGGCGGTGTCTCCTGCGGCGGCGCCGGAGCGGGCGGCGGTTCCGACTGCAATGTGACGCGCTCCCGGTGCCGGCGCGTCGAACGCTTGGGGGCCGGCTGAGGTGCGCTGGCCGGTGCGGCCATCGGCAGCCTTTGGCCATCGTACACCGAGGTTTCGCAGGCCCGGTCCGCACTGCCGAGTGCCGCGCAGACTTTTGCGGCCGCGGCGGCATCGGCGATCGGGCCCGCGACCAGCCGCAACTGGGTGGCGTTGCCATTTTCCTTGATCATGATGATCGGCTGCAGGCCGTTGAGCGCCTTGTGGGTCTTCGACAGCTTGCGCCACAGACCACGCAACCCCTCGACCGTGTTGGCCGAACCGAGGTCGACGCCGAACTCGGTACGGGAGGCCGGGGTTTCCTGGACCGCTTCAGGGGCAGGGGCGGTTTCCTCGGTTGCCGGCGCCTTGGTCTCCAGCAGCTTTGCAGCGCCGGGATCGGGCGGTGCCAGAATCGATCGTGACGGGATCAGCGGCGTCGTCGAGATCATCGCAGCCGCCGTCTGTGCCGAGGGACGCTGCGGCGGTGCGGGCTCCAGCCGGTGCCTATCGGGCCGAGAGTTCTCTTGAGAGTCTTGGGCTACGTGCTTGTCGTCAGGTTCCTTTTTCGCGTCCTGTGGTGCCGCGAGCAACGCTTGAGCCGCATTCGGAATCGACGCCTGCTTGGCGGAGACAGGCGCGACCGCGACTGGCGACAGCTGCGCGGAGGCCGCAGCAGCAGGTGGTTCGATTGCTCCCCATTTCTTGGCAGGAGAGGCAGCGACGTCCGGCTTGGTCTCGGCCGGTGCTCCGGCCGGTGGGGCGGGCGCCGTCTGCTTGGCGGGGATCTCGGGCAAGGATGCGGCAGGTCCCCACCGATCCATCGGACTGGCGGTCGTGGCTGCTGGCGGATTACCTTTCGCGGTCTGCACATGTGCGATCGAGCCGGTGACCGAATCCAGACCCTGCTCGAGAGTTCCGATCCGCGCGTAAAGCCGGTCTCGGTCGGTGTTCAGCGTATCGATGGCTGCCGTCAGCCGGCTGTTCGCCGTCTGGGTCTCCTTGGCGAGGCGCTGAATCATCTGCGACTGCTGGGCGACCTCCGCTGCTGCGGTGTGCTCGCGGCGCCTGTCGGTGACGTTCTGGACTGCCATGACGGCGATCACGACCGCGCCGAGCGAGGCTGCTGCCCACGAGCCGAGCCGCCACTTTTCCTGAGCGCCAAGCTCTTCCTCGTCCGCGAGCAGGCGCGTCAGCCAACCGCCGGTCTCCTCGGTCGCGAAGCTGTCTGCCAGATCGTCGGTTTTTCTGGCCATCGGATGGTCTCAAAGCCTTGGGCGCGCAACGCGAATCAGATCACCAACAGTATCAGGGAATTGCAGTTTTCAGGTGGGCCGCGATGGTTGCGGTGCCGGGAAAGCCGTTTCCACTTCGCCGCAAAACGCTCTATGACGGCCGCACCAGCAAATGACGGATCTTGGAATGACTGCCAGAACCAGCCTGACGATCGTACTTGCAGCGGGTGAGGGGACGCGGATGCGATCTTCGCTGCCGAAGGTGCTGAACCCGGTCGCCGGCCGTTCGCTGCTCGCCCATGTGCTGAGCGCGGCGCCGCACGGGGGGCAAGATCGGCTGGCGGTGGTGATCGGTCCTGATCATCAGGCGGTTGGCGACGAAGCCAAGCGGGTACGGGCCGACGCTGCGATCTACATTCAGGCGGAGCGGCTCGGCACCGCGCATGCGGTGCTGGCGGCGCGTGAAGCGATCGCCCAAGGCGCCGACGATCTGCTGATCGCGTTCGGCGACACCCCGCTGATCTCGGCGGAGACGTTCGCCCGGCTGCGCGAGCCACTGCGCAGCGGCTCGTCGCTGGTGGTGCTCGGTTTCCGCGCCGCCGATCCGACTGGCTACGGACGGCTGGTGGTCGAGGACGGTAAGCTAACGGCGATCCGTGAGCAGGCAGACGCCAGCGCAGACGAACTGAAGATCAAGCTTTGCAATGCCGGCGTGATGGCGATCGACGGCAAGATCGCGCTTCAGGTGCTCGACAAGATCGGCAACGCCAATGCCAAGGGCGAATACTATCTCACCGATGCGGTCGGGATCGTTCGCGAGCTCGGCTTGGGCGCCAGCGTGATCGAGACCGGCGAGGACGAGGTCCGCGGCATCAATACCAAGGCGCAGCTCGCCGAAGCCGAGACCGTGATGCAGACGCGGTTGCGTCAGGCGGCGATGGCATCGGGCGTGACGTTGATCGCACCGGAGACCGTCTACCTCGCTGCCGATACCAAGTTCGGCAAGGACGTGGTGATCGAACCGTTCGTGGTGATCGGCCCCGGTGTCTCGATCGGCGATGGCGCGGTGATCCATTCATTCTCGCACCTTGCCGAGGCGAAGATCGGCTCGAAGGCGCAGGTCGGCCCGTATGCGCGTCTGCGGCCGGGCACATCGCTCGGCGATGGCGCCAAGATCGGCAATTTCGTCGAGACCAAAGCCGCACTGATCGACGCCGGCGCCAAGGTCAATCACCTGACCTATATCGGTGACGCCCATATCGGCGCGGCCGCGAATATCGGCGCCGGCACGATCACCTGCAATTACGACGGCTTCGACAAGCACAAGACCGAGATCGGGGCGGGCGCGTTCATCGGGTCGAATTCGTCGCTGGTCGCGCCGGTGAAGATCGGCGCCGGCGCCTATGTCGGCTCGGGTTCGGTGATCACCAAGGACGTGCCGGATGACGCGCTAGCGGTCGAGCGCAATGATCAGCGGCTCAAGGACGGCTGGGCCAAGCGCTTCCGGGACGCCAAGTCGCGCCATCGCAAGCCGAAGGCGCATTGACGCGGCCGGTTTGGTTTAACCTTGTCTCAAATCGCAATAATTGTTGACTACCAAGGCTTTCGCATAAGCCGCTAGAAGTCTGTAGCGTCGGCAGGTGGTCCGGCGAGTGGGGATCATCGAACCGCATGTGCGGCATCATCGGAATTTTGGGACGTGGACCGGTTGCCGAGCAACTGGTCGATTCGCTGAAGCGGCTCGAGTACCGCGGCTATGATTCAGCCGGCGTGGCAACGCTGGAAGGCGGTGAGCTGGTACGCCGCCGTGCCGAAGGCAAATTGAAGAACCTCGAGGCAGTGCTGAAGCGGCAACCGCTCGCCGGCCACGTCGGGATCGGCCACACTCGGTGGGCGACCCATGGCAAGCCGAACGAGGCCAATGCGCATCCGCACGCGGCGTCCGGCGTCGCGGTCGTGCACAACGGCATCATCGAGAATTTCCGCGAATTGCGCGATGAGCTCGAGGGTGGAGGTGCCACCTTCGCCAGCGAAACCGATACCGAAGTCGTAGCGCATCTGGTCAATTCGTTCCTGACCAAGGGCCTGTCGCCGGCGGATGCGGTGAAGGCGGCGCTGCCGCGGTTGCGCGGCGCGTTCGCGCTGGCGTTCGTGTTCAAGGGCCACGACGATCTGATGATCGGGGCCCGCAAGGGCTCGCCGCTGGCGATCGGCTATGGCGACGGCGAGATGTATCTCGGCTCGGATGCGATCGCGCTGGCGCCGCTCACCGACGACATCAGCTATCTCGACGACGGTGACTGGGTGGTACTGACCCACACCAGCGCCGAAGTCCGCGATACCAAGGGTGACGTCGTCAAGCGCGACGTGATGAAGTCGGGCGCGTCGTCGTTCGTGGTCGACAAGGCGAACTATCGCCACTTCATGGCCAAGGAGATTCACGAGCAGCCGGAAGTCGTCGGCCACACGCTGGCGCGCTATCTCGACATGGCGAGCGAGCGGATTGCGTTGCCGATGAAGCTGCCGTTCGACTTCAAGAACGTCCAGCAGCTCTCGATCACAGCCTGCGGGACCGCGAACTACGCCGGTTACGTTGCCAAATACTGGTTCGAACGCTTCGCGCGGCTGCCGGTCGAGATCGATATTGCCTCGGAATTCCGCTATCGCGAGGCGCCGCTGCGCAGCGGCGATCTGGCGATCTTCATCTCGCAATCGGGCGAGACCGCCGACACGCTGGCGGCTCTGCGCTACGCCAAGGAGCAGGGGCTGCACACGCTGTCAGTGGTCAACGTGCCGACCTCGACGATCGCTCGCGAAAGCGAGGTGGTGATGCCGACCTTGGCCGGTCCCGAGATCGGGGTCGCTTCGACCAAGGCATTCACCTGTCAGCTCACGGCGCTGGCGGCGCTGGCGATTGCGGCTGGGCGCGCGCGCGGCACCCTGACCGATGCCGACGAGGCCAAGCTGGTGCATGGCCTGATCGAGCTGCCGCGGCTGATGGCGGCGGCGCTGACGCACGAACCGCAGATCGAGCGGCTGGCGCGCGATATCGCCAAGGCGCAGGACGTGCTTTATCTCGGCCGCGGGACGTCGTACCCGCTGGCTCTCGAAGGCGCGCTCAAGCTGAAGGAAATCTCCTACATCCATGCCGAGGGCTACGCAGCCGGCGAGCTCAAGCACGGCCCGATCGCGCTGATCGACGAGAAGATGCCGGTGGTGGTGATCGCGCCCTATGACAGGGTGTTCGAGAAGACCGTCTCCAATATGCAGGAAGTGGCGGCCCGCGGCGGCCGGATCATCCTGATGACCGACGCCAAGGGTGCGGAGGAGGCCACCGTCGATTCGATGGTGACGATCGTGATGCCGGACATGGCGGCGGCCTTCACCCCGATGATCTATGCCATCCCGGTGCAATTGCTGGCGTATCACACGGCCGTCGTGATGGGCACCGACGTCGACCAGCCGCGCAATCTGGCGAAGTCGGTGACAGTGGAATAGGGCGTTCGCGCCAGCGGGCGCGTCTTCGGCCACGCGGGTGGCGGGCGGCATCCGGCAAGATGTCGCGCCGCGCGGTCTGTCGACAATGGCCGGTTGTTGGCGGCGGGCAGAGCCATTATATCTGCGGCGTTGGCGGAACGCCGAAGTGCCGTGATCGAGCCTGGCCGGGTCGGATCGATCGCTTATCCCCAGGGCGGACTGCTAAAAAGAAACTCGCGTCGGGGCCTTCGGCCGCGACATCCGTAGCACCGACCTGGACTGCAGATGACCGACCAGCTTCCGACCCCAACCGGTGATCTCCCGCCGGACCCGCCGCGCGGCGTGATGGGGCGTCTCCGTAATTACTTCCTGACCGGCCTGATCGTTGCCGGCCCGGTCGCCATCACCTTCTATCTGACGTGGTGGTTCGTGAACTGGGTCGACGGTTTCGTGCGCCCGCTGGTTCCACCGGATTACCGCCCGGAGACCTATCTGCCGTTCGCGGTGCCCGGCTCCGGTCTGGTCGTCGCGTTCGTTGCCTTGACCTTGCTCGGCTTCCTCACCGCCAACCTGATCGGCCGCAGTTTGGTCGATCTCGGCGAGCGGCTGCTCGGGCGGATGCCGGTGGTGCGCGCGATCTATCGCGGCCTGAAGCAGGTGTTCGAGACGCTGTTCTCGGGCAACGGCAACAGCCTGCGTAAGGTTGGCCTGGTCGAGTTCCCGTCGCCGGGCATGTGGTCGATCGTGCTGATTTCGCTGCCGCCGAACCAGGAAGTGGCGGTCAAGATTCCGAGCCAGGACGAGCACATCTCGGTGTTCCTGCCGTGCGCGCCGAATCCGACGACCGGCTTCTTCTTCTACGTGCCGCGGAACAAGGTCATCCCGGTCGACATGAGCGCCGAGGAGGCCGCGACGCTGATCATGTCGGCGGGCGTGGTGCAGCCCGGCTCCGATCCGCAGAAGAAGATCGCTGCGCTGGCCGCGACCGCGCTGGCCGCCAAGAAGGCCCGCGAGCCCGGCGAGCCGGAATCGGCCTTCTCGCGCCGCCGCGTCACCAAGGCTCCCGATAAGGTCGATTGAACCGCCGGGCGCGGCGTCATCCCGCGCCGAGCAGCGGGATAGCTTCGTCGCGTTCGTAGAGATACAGCAGGCAGCGCAGCGCTTCGCCGGAGGGGCCTTCGAGCTTCGGATTGTCCTTGAGGATCTGGAGCGCTTCGTCGCGCGCCTGGGTGATGAGCTGGGCGTGAACTTCGGAGCGCGCGATCCGGTAGCCGGGCAGGCCGCTCTGCCGGGTGCCGAGCACGTCGCCTTCGCCGCGCAGTTTCAGGTCTTCCTCGGCGATCCGGAAACCGTCGGTGGTGTCGCGGATCACGCGCAAGCGTGCGGCCGACAGCTCGCCCAGCGGCTCGCGATACAGCAGCAAGCACGTCGACGCTTCGCTGCCGCGGCCGACCCGACCGCGCAGCTGATGAAGTTGCGCCAGGCCGAACCGCTCGGCGTTCTCGATCACCATGATGCTGGCTTCGGGCACGTCGACGCCGACCTCGACCACCGTGGTGGCGACCAAGACGCTGATCTCGCCGCGTGCGAACTGGCCCATGACGTGATCCTTGTCGCTGCCGCGCATCCGGCCGTGCACCAGGCCGACCTGATGGTCGCCGAAGCGTTGCCGGAGCGACTCGAAGCGTTGTTCGGCATCGGTAAGTTTGACGTTCTCGGATTCCTCGACCAGCGGGCAGATCCAGTACACCCGCTTGCCGGCGGCGATCGCCCGGCCGATGCCGTCGATCACTTCCGGCAGACGCGTGTCGGACAGCGTGCGGGTGTCGATCGGCTGGCGGCCGGCGGGCTTTTCGCGCAACTCGGAAACGTCCATGTCGCCGAAGTAAGTCAGCACCAGCGTGCGCGGGATCGGTGTTGCGCTGAGCACCAGAACGTCGACATCGGCGCCCTTGCTGGTCAGCGCCAATCGCTCGCGCACGCCGAAGCGGTGCTGTTCGTCGACCACCGCCAGCGCCAGCGATTTGTAGATCACGTCGTCCTGGATCAGCGCGTGGGTGCCGACCAGGAAATCGATCTCGCCGCTTTCGAGCCGCGTCAGAATCTCGCGACGCTCTTTGCCTTTCTCGCGGCCGGTCAGGATCGCGACCTGCATGCCGGCGCGTTCGGCCAGCGGCGCGATGGTCTTGATGTGCTGACGGGCGAGGATTTCGGTCGGCGCCATCAGCGCCGCCTGCTTGCCGGCCTCGGCGACGGCCGCGGCCGCAAGCAGCGCCACCACGGTCTTGCCGCTTCCGACGTCGCCCTGCAGCAGCCGCAGCATCCGCACCGGCTGCGTGAGATCCTCGGCGATGGCTGCGGCGGCCTGCTGCTGCGAGGCGGTCAGCGCATAGGGCAGTGCGTCGATGATCTTGTGGCGCAGCCGACCGTCGCCGGCGTTGCGGCTGCCGGCAGGGCGGCGAAGCTGCGCCCGCACCAGCGCCAGCGCGAGCTGTCCGGCGAGCAGTTCGTCATAGGCGAGCCGCGACCAATACGGCCCGTCCGGCAGAACGTCGGTCGGCTGATCCGGGATGTGGACGTGCTTCAGCGCTTCGGCGAACGAGGGAAACCGGCAGCGCCGCAGCACCTCGGGGCTGATCCATTCCGGCAGCGCCGGCAGTTTGGTCAGCGCCTGCGCCACCGCCCGGCGCAGCGAGCCGATCGCCAGTCCCTCGGTCAGCGGATAGACCGGATCGATCTGCGGCAGCTTGGCGAAGCCTTCCTCGTCGACGACGCGGTCGGGATGCACGATCTGCAGCGTGCCGTCGTAGAGCTGGCCGGTGCCCGAGACGTAGCGCTTGGCACCGACCGGCAGCAGCTTCTGCACATAGTCCGGCTTGGCGCGGAAGAACGTCAGCACCACGTCGCCGGTGTCGTCGCTGGCATAGACCAGATACGGCGCGCGCGAGCGGCCCGGCGGCGGCGCGCGGTGGCGGTCGACGGTGACCTCCAGCGTCACCACCGTGCCCGGCACAGCGTCGCGAATCTTCGGCCGGGCGCGGCGGTCGATCACGCTGGTCGGCAGATGCAGCAGCAGGTCGGCCAGCCGCGGAGTGTCGTCGCGGTCGAGCAGGTAGCGGAACAGCTTGTCCTGCTTCGGTCCAACGCCGGACAGGCTGGTGACCAGTGCGAACAGCGGATTGAGCAGTGCAGGGCGCATCGAACCAAGGCGGGTGGGATGGGCGGTCCCCGCAGGGTTGGCCGCATTTGCCGCCGATTGCAATGCATCCGTGCGGGCTGACAGCGGCGTTTGTGACGGCTATACCGGCCGCGCCCGGCACGTCCGGGCTTTCGGCGTTGAGGTGGATACGACATGACGGGAACGACACGGTCGAGCGGCGGGCTCGACGACCGCCGCAAGCGGCTTCTGTTCCGCTGCTGGCATCGCGGCACACGCGAGATGGATCTGATTCTCGGCCAATTCGCCGACGCCGAAATCGGCACGCTGTCGGAGGCCGAACTGGATGAGCTGGAACGGCTGATCGAGGTCAACGATCACGACCTCTACGCCGCAGTCGCCGGCGGCGACACGCTGCCGGCCGAGTTCAAGGGCGGGCTGTTCGAGCGGATCAAGACCTACGGCCATCAGGACGGCGCCGCATGAAGGCCCCGAGCAGGTCGCCCGCGGACCAGCTTGCCCCCGGCAAGGCGCTGACCTTCGCCAACGTCGCCGAGGGCGCCGAGGGGCTGATCGTCGCCGATCTGGCCCGCGCGGTCGCGGCCAAGCCGAAGGCGCCCGCGGTGAGTTTGGCGGTGATCTGCCGCGACGGCCCGCGGATGCAGCAGCTTGCGCGCAGCCTGGAGTTCTTCGCGCCCGACCTCGAGGTGCTGCAGTTCCCGGCCTGGGACTGCCAGCCCTACGATCGCGTCTCGCCGCACGCCGGCATTCTGGCGCAGCGCGTCACTACGCTGGCGAAGCTGTCGCGGCTGACCGGCAGCGACAAGCCGCTGATCGTGCTGACGACGGTCAACGCCGCCGTGCAGCGGGTGCCGGTGCGCGAGATCATCGCCGCGCAGGCGCTGTCGGTGGCGCCCGGCAACGTCGTGCCGATGGATTCGATCGTCGCCTGGCTCGAACACAACGGCTACAGCCGCGCCTCCACGGTGCGCGAAGCCGGCGAATACGCGGTGCGCGGCGGCATCCTCGATCTGTTTCCGGCCGGCCTCGACCAGCCGGTGCGGTTCGACTTTTTCGGTGACCAGCTCGAATCGATCCGCACCTTCGACGCCGAGACCCAGCGCACGCTGCACACCATGCGCGGCCTGGACCTGGTGCCGGTGTCGGAATTCCAGCTCGTCACCGAGACCATCCGCCGGTTCCGGATGGGCTATGTCGCCGCTTTCGGCGCGCCGCATCCGGACGACCAACTGTATACGGCCGTCAGCGAAGGCCGCCGTCATCCCGGCATGGAGCACTGGCTGCCGCTGTTCCAGGAGCGGATGGACACGCTGTTCGATTATCTGAAGGGAACGCCGGTCGCGATCGAGCCGCAGAGCGAGGACGCCGCGCGCGAACGCTTCAAGCAGATCGCCGATTACTACGACGCCCGCCGCGAAGCGATGGATCAACCCGGCTCCGGCGCGATCTACAAGCCGTTGCCGCCGGATCAGCTGTATCTCACCGACAGCGAATGGACCGCGCGGCTGGACGGCGTGCCGCTGGCGCGGCTGACGCCGTTCGCGCTGCCGGAAGACACCAGCAACGTCATCGACGCAGGCGCGCGCGCCGGCCGCAACTTTGCGCCGGAGCGGGCGGACGCCAACGTCAACGTGTTCGAGCAGCTTGTGGCGCACGTCTATGCGCTGCAGGCGGTGCGCAAGAAGGTGGTGATCGCGCTGTGGAGCGAAGGCTCGCGCGACCGCATGGCGAGCATGCTGAAGGACCACAAGCTGGTCGCGCTCACCAGCGTCAACTCCTGGCGTACCGTGCAGGCGACGCCGCGCAACGAGACCATGCTGGCGGTGGTCGGTCTGGAGTCCGGCTTCGAGACCGACGCGTTCGCGGTGATCACCGAGCAGGACGTGCTCGGCGACCGTTTGGTGCGCCAGCGCAAGGCCAGCAAGAAGCTCGACAACTTCATCTCCGAAGTCACCAGCCTGTCGACCGGCGACATCGTCGTACACGTCGAGCACGGTATCGGCCGCTTCGTCGGCCTGCAGACGCTCCAGGTCGGCGGCGCGCCGCACGACTGCGTCGAGCTTCATTATGCGAACGAAACCAAGCTGTTTCTGCCGGTCGAGAACATCGAGCTGCTGTCGCGTTACGGCTCGGACGGCACCACGGTCGAGCTCGACAAGCTCGGCGGCTCCGGCTGGCAGGCGCGCAAGGCCAAGCTGAAGAACCGCATCCGGCAGATCGCCGGCGAACTGATCAAGGTCGCGGCCGAACGGCATTTGCGCGAGGCGCCGAAGCTGCCGATCCAGCCGCAGCTTTACGACGAATTCTGTGCGCGCTTCCCCTACGACGAAACCGAGGATCAGCTCGCGGCGATCAACGCGGCGCTCGGCGATCTGGAAAAGGGCACGCCGATGGACCGCCTGGTCTGCGGCGACGTCGGTTTCGGCAAGACCGAGGTGGCGCTACGCGCTGCCTTCGCGGTGGCGCTCGACGGCAAGCAGGTGGCGGTCGTGGTGCCGACCACGCTACTCGCGCGGCAGCACGCCAAGACCTTCACCGAACGCTTCCGTGGCTTCCCGGTGCATGTCGGCCAAGCCTCGCGACTGGTCTCGACCAAGGAGCTGTCGCAGGTCAAGAAGGGCATCGCCGACGGCACGCTCGACATCGTCGTCGGCACTCACGCGCTGCTCGGCAAGTCGATCAAGTTCAAGGATCTCGGCCTCGTCATCGTCGACGAGGAGCAGCATTTCGGCGTCACCCACAAGGAGAAGCTGAAGCAGCTCCGCGCCGAGGTGCACGTCCTGACGCTGAGCGCGACGCCGATTCCGCGCACGCTGCAGCTCGCCATGACCGGCGTGCGCGATCTGTCGATCATCGCGTCGCCGCCGGTCGATCGCCTCGCGGTGCGGACCTTCGTGGCGCCGCACGATCCGTTGATGATCCGCGAGGCGCTGCTGCGCGAGCGCTATCGCGGCGGTCAGGCGTTCTACGTCGTGCCGCGGATCGACGATCTCGCCGAGGTGAAGGACTTCCTCGACAAGCACGTGCCGGAGATGAAGGTCGCGGTCGCGCACGGCCAGATGCCGCCGGCGGTGATCGAGGACATCATGTCGGCGTTCTACGACGGCAAGTTCGACATTCTCTTATCGACCACGATTGTCGAATCCGGTCTCGACATTCCCAATGCCAACACGCTGATCGTGCATCGCGCCGATATGTTCGGCCTGGCGCAATTGTATCAGCTCCGCGGCCGCGTCGGCCGGTCGAAGCTGCGCGCCTATGCGCTGTTCACGCTGCCGCAGCACAACATCACCGCGCAGGCGGAGCGCCGGCTGAAGGTGCTGCAATCGTTGGAAACGCTCGGCGCGGGCTTCCAGCTCGCCTCTCACGACCTCGACATCCGCGGCGCCGGCAATCTGCTCGGCGAAGAGCAGTCCGGCCACATCAAGGAAGTCGGCTTCGAGCTGTATCAGCAGATGCTGGAGGAGGCGATCACCAACCTCAAGGCCGGCATCGTCGACGAGCCGGTCGCCGACCGCTGGTCGCCGCAGATCACCATCGGCATGCCGGTGCTGATCCCGGAGGACTTCGTCGCCGATCTTGCGGTGCGGCTGTCGCTGTATCGCCGGCTCGCCGATCTCGACACCGACGAGGAGATCGAGAACTTCGCCGCCGAGCTGCGCGACCGGTTCGGCCCGCTTCCGGACGAGGTGCGCTATCTATTCAAGATCGCGGCGATCAAGGCGTATTGCCGAAGAGCCAATGTCGAGAAGGTCGATGCCGGTCCGAAGGGCGTGGTGATCACCTTCCGCGACAATGCGTTCGCGCAGCCGGACAAGCTGGTGTTCTTCATCAAGCGCCACGGCGACGCCGCCAAGGTGCGCCCCGACATGAAGGTGGTGTTCTTCCAGGTCTGGGAGACGCCGGAAGAGCGGCTGCTGGGGACGACCGATATCCTCAAACAGCTCGCGGACCTCGCCGAGAATCGCAAGGCGGCGTAGATGGCTTACCTAGCGCTGGAAAACAACTGTTTGCCGGTGTTCAGGGCCAGAGACAAAAGAGAGGATCTCGGCGATGCTATGCTCGCAAATGTAGTCTGGGGCAACGTCCTTTGCTGCATTGGAGTAGGACTTCTCTCGTGCGATGTCGCCAGACGTCCAATGTGAAATGCGAATTAGCTTTGCGTAGGTTTCTGGGTCGACCTGTGCGCCGTACTTCGCCCAGATGGCAAGACATCCCGCACGTTTTGCCATTAGAACGTCCTTTGCGAGACTGTCGCCGACATAAGCAATTCTGGAAATTGGCACCCGTTCTTGTTTGGCGATGTCCAGAATAACTTGTGGATCTGGCTTTGCTTCGTGTGCCGGGAGTTCTCTAACTTTCTCTATCAATTGGACGTCAAGATTGTCCGATTGCTGTGTGGAAGTGGGGCTACGTTCTCTGCAGTAAATCCTGACGAAGCTGTCTGTTAGTTTCATTCGTTCTACGCGGCCAAGGGTTGAATAGTACTTGCTGTCAGTAAAAGCGATCAGCTTTGCGCCTTGAGCCCTCAATTCATCCAATGTCTCCATTGTATTGGGAAACAAGGATAGATTTCGCTTCCTCACCTTGTTGAACGCATGAAACGCAGGGTCGAGTATTTCTTTTGCCTGCGTATAGCCCTTCTTTGCGATTAGTCTTTGGGCCATCTGGGTTTCCAAAAGACTGAATGGATGTTCGACGTCGTGGTGAGTTCTATGGACTTTTTGTAGCTCGTCGAGCAGTGCGTCGCGATTGGCACCAAGCAGTCTGCAGGCGACATCAACCATCTCATAAAACGCCGGTATGAATGTGGAGTACCAGTCATACAGAGTGTTGTCGAGATCGAAGACGATGAGGTCGACTTGCTTCACCTATGCTACCTTCAGAAAGTTGCTAGCAATGAAGATTGCGATAGCTGAAAAGAGAAGGAAGCGCTGTATCAGTTCGTAAAATCCGGTCAATTTATCCGCAGCACTTTGCTTGTTGTTCCCGAGGTATTTGTAGGAGCGGTCGGATTGCTTTTCGACTGCGGCATCGCTGTGTCGACTGAAGTGCGAGATGGATTGCGTCATACCCATTTGCAGCCCAACAAGCGGCCGTATGTGACGTTCCTCTAGATCCTCGCCAAAGGTGACTGCGCCACGGAGCATTTGATGGTAAACGCCGAGGTCTAGCTGTCTTACTGCGCGCACTGCGGCGTAAGCGGCGAAAATAATCGCGAGCGACACGTGCAAGATGACAGAGTGGCCTGCAACGTCGATGGCGTACGCGTAGACGGGTGGGGGCGATGCTGATTGTTCAGTGCCGCCCGTTGGCGATCGAATGAAAAGGTACAACGCTGCGCCAAGGCTAGCTGCCACGAACGTCAGGCCTAGCTGTCGGGATTTGACGCACATGTCGTTGAAGTGTTTCTGGGTGTCGACGGCCTGTTTCCAAATATCGACAAGCAGCTTTTCTTTGTTGCTCGAATCTGCATCGTCGGATTCTTGCTTTTTGAACATTGCGTCTTCACTTTCATCAAAATCGGCAATCAAGGAGTGACGTAATCCTGAGGTGACCAGAAAAGGTGCCGCTGTTGTCGGCTGTGTGGGGCTGATCTCGTTTGGGGCCTGACGAACAATTTTATCGCAAAGGAGGCGCTTGGAGAAGCGCGGGAGCTACCTACGACTGGCCCAAAGCGGGTGATGTCGTACAGTCGTGCTTTTGGTTGCCCTGCGCTTCGCTGCTGCGATGGAGCTTGACTCAGTGGTCAAGCATAGCCGAGGCATCTCATGACGCCGCGCGGCGGCGGTCCTGCTGAACGACACGCGTCAGGATCGCGCGGGCGGATTCGTCCGGCAGCAGGGTAGCGACGCTGACGTCGGGATCGATCCGTGCCTCGCGCCGGGCGCTGTGGGCGGTCTGTCTGATCACACTGCTGAGGCGTCGCGCGATCGCCTGGGCGTTACGCAGGTCGGTCGCGGCGAACACCACCAGCAGCGAGCCGTCGGTCTGCAGCGTGCCGAAATCCATTTTGCGCATCAGCCGGCTGATGATCCGTGCGGCATCATTCACCGCCCTTCGGTCGGCGCGGTGCAGGACGAAGCGCGCGACTGACAGCCCTTCGCCGCGCGTCTGTGCCTGATAGACGGCGGTCGCGAAATCGCGTTCGAACGCGGCTTCGGTAAGAAGCCCGGTGCGGGGGTCGAGCAGGCCGCCGGCGTCGAGCGAGGCCAATGTGCGAGCGAGCTGAGCTTCGAATGCGCGCTGGCGCACCAGCGGCAATGCTGCACCAACGATCCGTGCCGCATCGCCATCGACAAATTCGAGATTGGGCAGCTCGAAGCTCCCATGTGGCGCCGGTATGCCGACCACGATCGGCAGATTCCGGAAACGGGTGTCTTCCGACAGCACGGTGAGAAAGGCATCGACCACCCGCGGGCTGAAGCCTTCGGCCAGCACGATGCCGTCGAGATCGCGGACGTTGAGATGCTTGGCGGCGGCCTCGATCGACAGCGCGCCGACCACGCCGACGCGTTCGCCGAGCGCGACCGAGAGAGACGGATAGACGGCGCCGCGGCCGATCAGCAGCACGGTGGCGTCCTGCAGCGGATCGTTGCCGGACTGATCGGCGAGGTCGCCTGGGTCGCTCAGGCGTCGCATCGCCGTGGCGTGCAGCGTCCGCACCCGCAGCGCGGCGCGCAGCCGGGGCGCAAGATGGATCAGGTCGCGTTGATCGGCGCTGAACGGCATGACGTTTTCGGGCAGGCCGCCATCGGTCCCAATCGCGATCAACGGCACGTAAGGTTGCAGCGGAGCGATCCGGCGGGCGAGGGTCTCGAGGGCCGCCACTGGCATGCCGCTATCGACGACCACGGCCGACGGCCGCAGCCGGCCAATCGCGTCACCAGCCTCCGGCCACGACGAGGCCAGCACTGCGCTCAGTCCGGCGTCCGTCAGTGCTGCGAGGGTCGGTGAGCTTTCATCGTCGGTTACGACGAGGACAGGCGCGTGGTACGACATTCCAAGAACGGCTCCCGCGGTCGAGGCGGGAAACCGTAAACGAACGCTGTTAATGCGGCGTCAACGTCGATGCGCGATTTTCTTCGACCTTCGGAGCGTCGCGGAAGGCTTCGACCATCAAAGGGTTTAGGCCGAGTTCTGCAAGTGCTTCACGAGCTCTGGAATTGTCCTGAGCACGGCCCGCGAGCCGATACCCGCTGAGGCGATCCGGCAGCGCTGTGAGCAGCGCGCCCTGGCCGAGCCGCTTTGCCCATTCCTGCAGGTCCTGAGCCAGGAAGCGATAGCCGCCCACCGACATCACGCCGGCTGGCGGCGCGGTGATGCAGACTGCACCGGTCGCGCGATCGAGCCGGGCCGCGTAGCCGGTGTCGACGAAGTCCGGCGGCGGCGCCATCGGGATGGAGCTGTTGAGCGGTGGCAGCGGCGCATAGGCCGCCAGCGTCACCATCGGGCCGCGCAGTCCAAGCGTGCCCTTGGGCGTGATCAGGAGTTCGCCCGCGGTCGTGCCGCCGGCGCTGTTGCGGGGCGCCGTGTGCGGACCCGGCATGATCGCCGCGGGGGTGCCGTCTGCCGCTCGCTGAGCGCCGAACAGTCCGGCTTCCCCGAACAGATAGAGGTCGGTGAACTTCGCCGGCGTGCCGATCCAGTTCGGACTGGAGGCGACCTGCTCGGGCGCCCGCCATAGCCCCACCACGCTCCGCAGCGATGGAGCCTCTGCCGACAGGCCGGCCTCGCCAAGCCGAAGCGCCAGCGGCGCCGGCGCCACCAGCGCCTGGCAGCCGAGATCGACCACCTGCCGTTCCAAGACTGCGTCGTCGAACGGGTGATGCAGCGCCAGCGTGCCGCCGCTCAGCAGCCACGTCACCATCGACGAGGCCAGCCCGGCGAACGAAGCCGGCGTCTGCGCCGACAGCAGCATTGCGCCCTGCGGGATCGCGCTTTCCAGGAAGACAGCCAGGCCGCCGGCGATCAGGTGCAGATGACTGCGCGGTATCGCGCGGACGCCATCGCCGGTGGTGTCGAACGTGATCACGGCCGCGCGCCGGGCTTCCTGCAGCCCGGGAGCCGGCGGCAACGCGGTCGAATCGGCCATTGCCATGTCGAGCGAGGCCATGCCCTCGGGCAGGTCGTCGCCGAAGCCGCAGACATGGCGGATCGAGAACGCTTCCGCCGCGGCGTTCATCGCGAGGTCGGAATGGCTGACGCCATCGATCCAGCGCGTCGACACGATGGCCCGCGCGCCGGTGCGGTTGAGCGCGGCGGTGAGGTCGGCATGGCGCCAGAGCTGCGGCAGCAGCGCAACCACGAGGCCGGCGCGATGCGCCGCCAGCACCGTCAGCGGAAACTCGATGGTGTTCGGCAGTTGCACCGCAATCACCGAATTGCTCGGCAGTCCGGCGGTGACGAAATGCGCGGAGAGCGCCGAGATGGCGCGGTCGGCCTCGGCATAGGTCAGGCGGCGCGGCGGCTGGCCGGTGATGCGCTGCTTGTCCGGCGGGTCGATCAGCGCGATCGCATCGGGCTGGCGCGCCAGGGTGCGGCGAAACAGTCCGTCGAGCGTCGGCGAGGTGTTGGGCTGGCTCACGGGATCACCTCTGCGGCGGTTGCTGCGGCGCCGGCCGATACCACCAAGTTTCGGGAAGATAACCCGTCAGGGCAGTGGCCTTGGGACGTTCTATCCGATTCCAGCGCGCGATCCATTGCTCGCGGATGCTGTACACAGGGACCACGTAGAACCCCGAGATCAGGACGCGATCGAGCGCCCGCACGGCATCGACGAAATCGGCGCGGTCGCGGGCGCGTAGCAGCGCGGCGATCATCGCGTCGATCGCCGGATCCTTGGCCCCCATGTAGTTGCGCGTGCCCGGCGTGTCGGCGGCGTCGCTGCCCCAATAGAACGACTGTTCGTTGCCCGGCGACAGCGACTGGTCCCAGCGGTTCGGGATCATGTCGAAATCGTAGGCGAGGCGGCGCTGGTCGAACTGCACCGCATCAACCGCCCGGACCGACACCGTAATGCCGGCGCGCTTGAGATCGCGGGCGAAGGCCAGCGCGATCCGCTCCTGTTCGCGGGTCGTCACCAGCAACTCGAAGCCGAGCGGTTGGCCTGTGTCGCGCTTGCGCAGCACGGTGCCGTCCAGGTGGTAGCCCGCCTGTTGCAGCAGATCGAGGGCGCGGCGCAGACCTTTGCGATCGCGCCCCGAGCCGTCACTCGCCGGCAGCCGATAGGTGCCGTCGACAATGTCGGCGCGGAGCTGCGGCAGATACGGCTGCAACAGCTTGCGCTCGCCATCGTCGGCCGGGCGGCCATAGGCCGACAGCTCCGAACCGCCGAAGAACCCGGCGGAGCGGGTGTACAGGCCGAAGAAGTAGTTGCGGTTGATCCATTCGAAGTCGAACAGGTTGATGATCGCTTCGCGCACCCGGACGTCGGCGAAAACCGGCCGGCGGGTGTTGAACACCAGCGTGTCGGTCGGCTCCGGCGTGCCCGGCTTGATCGCATCGCGGATCACGTCGCCGCGTCGGGCCGCGGGGAAGTCGTAGCCTTCGCTCCAACGCAGCGGATCGGTCTCGACACGGAAGTCATAGAGACCGCGTTTGAACGCTTCGAACTGCGCATTGGACTCGCGGAAGTAATCGATCCGTACCTCGTCGAAATTCCACAGGCCGCGGTTGATCGGCAGATCCCGGCCCCAATAGTTCGGGTCGCGGGTGAGGGTGACGCTGGTGCCCGCGTCGACGTGGGTGACGCGGTAGGGTCCGGAACCCAGCGGCGGTTTCAGTGAGGTTTCCTCGAAGCTGTTGGGATCGACTGCGTGGCGCGGCAGCACCGGCATCAGGCCGAGGATCAGCGGCAGCTCGCGATCCCGCGCGCCGCCGAAATCGAACCGGACGGTGAGGGGATCCAGGGCCTCGGCGCGGGCGACCTTGCCGTAATACAGCCGGTGGTTCGGCCTGCCTTTGTCGCGCAACAGCCGCCAGGAGAACAGCACGTCCTCGGCCGTCACCGGCTTGCCGTCCGAGAATCTGGCGCGTGGATCGATCCGGAACGTGACATAGCTGCGGACATCGTCGGTCTCGACCGAACGCGCGAGCAGTCCGTACAGGGTGAACGGTTCGTCTTGGCCGCGCGCCAGCAGGCTCTCGATCACGTAGCCGCGCATCTGCTGCACCGCGATGCCCTTAACGATCAGCGGATTGAGACTGTCGAAGGCGCCGACCACGCTGGCGACCATCCGGCCGCCCTTGGGCGCATCCGGATTCACATAGGGCATTGCGGTAAAGTCCGCCGGTTGGGCCGGCTTGCCGTGCATCGCGATGGCGTGGCTGACGATTCCGGGGGCAGGGGACGGCTCGGCGCCGGCCTCCGTCACGCCGGCGACACATCCTACGCCGATCGCCAGCACGGTGATGAACGCCCTGACCCGGCGGATGTAGTGTTGATTTGATTCGGCGTGTCTCACACCGCGTTTTTTACCACATTGACGCGGGGAAACCGGTGCCCGAGGATTGTTGCCATTGATCTTTTCGTTCGCCAATGTATTGAAGGCGGGCAGTCGATGTTGCCCACCGGCTCGTCACGTAACCGCCTCAATTGGCACCGAGACAGCGGCCAACGGCCGAATGTCGCTCCCGCGTCGCGGTTGGGGTGCGCGACCGTTTCAGAAAGGGTTTTCCGAATGAAGTCTTGCAACTTGGTCGCGTCGGCCGGGCTGCGCGGGCGAGCCTTCGCCCTGCTGGCAGCGACCGCGTTCGCCGCGCTGACCGTCGCCCCCGTCGCGCAGGCTCAGCAGCCGGCCAAGGGGGCCCCGAAAGCCGCTCAGAAGAACGCTCCGGCCCCGGCTCAGCAGGCGCCCGCGCAGGGCGAGCAGCAGCAGCAGGTTCAGCTGATCTACGCGCCCTGGACCAAGTTCTGTCTCAAGGGCCAGGACGCCAACGCCAAGCAGGTGTGTTTCACCGGCAAGGATGGCCGTATCGAATCCGGTCAGCCGGTGATTGCTGCAGTGATCATCGAACCGGAAGGCGAGCCGAAGAAGATCCTGCGCGTGACCTTGCCGCTCGGCATGCAGCTCGTGCACGGCACGCGCATCATCGTCGACAGCAACGCGCCGCTGCAGAGCCCTTACGTGATCTGCTTCGCCAACGGCTGTATGTCGGACTACGAAGCCACGCCCGAGCTGATCAATCAGCTCAAGAAGGGCCAGAACCTGATCGTGCAGGCGATCAACTCCAACGGCTCGCCGTTGACGCTGCCGCTGCCGCTGGCCGAATTCGCCAAGGCCTATGACGGCCCGCCGACCGACCCGAAGCAGTTCGAAGAGACCCAGAAGAAGCTGCAGGAAGAGCTGCAGAAGCGCGCCGAAGAGCAGCGCAAGAAGCTGGAAGCTCAGGCTCCGGCCGGCGCCAAGTAACGCGTTAGAGTTATCTCGATATGCAAAGGGCGCCCCGGTCGGTGGGCGCCCTTTGTCTTGCTAGGTGGCTGAGCCGATATCGCGGGCGCAGACTCTCTGCGCCGACAGCTAGTTCAGCGACGGATTGCGCGGCCGGTAGCCGCCGGACTTGTCCTTGACGAAGATCTCGGCGACCTGGGAGTGCCGGATCGGCTCGCCGGAGTCGTCGGGCAACAGATTTTGCTCCGACACGTAGGCGACGTATTCCGACTCCGCGTTCTCCGCCAGCAGGTGATAGAACGGTTGGTCCTTGCTCGGCCGCACTTCTTCGGGGATCGCCAGCCACCATTCTTCGGTGTTGGCGAATTCCGGATCGATGTCGAACACCACCCCACGGAACGAGAAGATCCGGTGGCGGACGATCTGGCCGATCTGAAATTTTGCGGTTCGCGTTTTGATCATCGGAGTCGGATAGACCAGCTTGGCGGCGGACGCTAGTGGTAAACCGGAGACTCTGCTCCGCGGTGGCCGACCCGGGGTTTCCCTGATACCGCACGGTTCCACGCTACGCCTGCCGCAGCCCGTATGATCGACATTCTCAATCTCGCCCTGCCGTATTTTGGTCTGATCTTCGTCGGCTTCGCCTGCGGACGCTGGAAGAAGCTGCCCGAGGCCGGCTTGGTCTGGATGAATTTCTTCCTGGTGTTCGTGTCGTTGCCGGCCTTGTTCTTTCGGATCATGTCGAAGACGCCGTTCGAGGAACTCAACAACCTGCCGTTCGTGCTGGCGACCACGCTGGCGACCGCGATTGCCTTCTTCCTGTCGGGGCTGATCGGGCGGGCGATCGGCAAGCTATCGATGCGCGAGGCGACGATGGCGGCGCTGTCGGGCGGTTACGGCAATATCGGCTACATGGGCCCGGGCCTGGCGCTGGCGGTGCTCGGCACGCAGGCGGCGGCGCCGACCGCGCTGATCTTCTGTTTCGACACCATCTTTCTGTTTTCGATCGTGCCGCTCGGGATGGCGCTCACCGCCGCCGACAAGCGGCCGCTGATCCCCACCATCCTGGCGGTGCTGCGAGAGATCCTGCTGCATCCGCTGATCGTGGCCGCTTATTGCGGAGCGGCGGCGGCCGCGTTCCATGTCGAGCTGCCGGTCGCGGTCGACAAGATGCTGTTGTTCCTGCAGAACGCCGCCGCACCGGTGGCGCTGTTCACGCTCGGTGTCACCGTGGCGCTGCGGCCGTTCGGCCGGGTGCCGTGGGAGATCCCGAGCCTGGTGGCAGTCAAGCTGCTGCTGCACCCGGTGATCGTGTTCGGCCTGGTGCTGGCGTTCGGACCGTTCTCGCCGGAATGGGCCGCGACCGCGGTGCTGATGGCGTCACTGCCGCCGGCGCTGAACGTGTTCGTGATCGCCCGGCAGTACAATACCTGGGTCGAGCCGGCGTCGGTCGCGGTGCTGATCGGGACGTTCGTGTCGGTGGTGACGCTCACCACCGTGATGTGGCTGATCCGGACCGGCCAGATCCCGTTTCCCGGGTAGGGCGTCAGATCGAGCGCCAGAACGGCGACAGCCCCTCGCGCATCGCGAAACGGCGCAGCGGGCCCACCGCCCCGAGCAGGTGCATCCCCGCCGCCCGCACCACCTGCACCGGCAACAGGCCGCTGAGCAGGGTGCGGTTGGCGATGTCGATCGCCGCGGTGCGAGTGGCGATATCGGGGCCGCGGCTGCGGCCGTAGCGGGCCAGGACGGCAGCCGAGCCGATGTCGGCACCGGACTCGATCGATTCACGGACGATCTCGGCGAGATCGCCGGCGTCCCGCAGGCCCATGTTCAGCCCCTGCGCGCCGATCGGCGGCACCACGTGGGCGGCCTCGCCGACGAGCGCAATGCGATTCTGCGCGTAAGCCGCGGGCTTCTCGATCGCCAGCGGAAACAGATTGCGGCCGGGCTCGACCGTCATCTTGCCGTAGATCGACTGCGATTGCTTTTCCGCGGACGCCGACAGTTCGTCGTCGGACAGGGCCATCAGGCGCTGCGCTTCTTTCGGCGATGCCACCCAGACGATGCTCATCCGCTTGCCGGGCAGCGGCACGAACACGCAAGGCCCTTCTTTGGTGTGGAATTCAGTGGAGGCGTTGTCGTGAGAGCGAGCGGTCTTGACGTTGAAAGTGAGTGCGGACTGGTGTAGCGCGCGGCTGCTCACTTTGATGCCCGCAGCCTCGCGACACTGCGACTGCCGTCCATCGGCCCCGACGACCAGCGTCGCGGACAGCATCGCGCCGCTGCGCAGCCGCACGATCGCTTCCTCGTCGCCCGGGACAACGCCAGCCGCTTCGTCGTCGAAGCGTTCGAGGTTCGACAGTTCGGCTGCGCGTTCTTCCAGCGCGACCAGGAGCGCGCGGTTCTCGATATTGTAGCCGAACGCATCCATGCCGATCTCGTCGGACGCGAACTTGACCTCGGGCGCGCGGATCAGCCGCCCGGTATCGTCGACCAGCCGCATCGCCCGCAGCGCTGCGGCTTTCCCCGAGCAACGCCGCCAGACATCGAGCCGGTCGAGGATATCGATCGAATCGCCGAGCAGGGCCGTGGTCCGGTTGTCGCCATAAGGCACTTGTCGGGCGACCAGGGCGGTGATCGCGCCGGTGTCGGCAAGCGCGATGGCGGCGGTGAGGCCGGCGGGGCCGCCGCCGACCACGATGGCGTCGTAACTGTTGGGCTCGAGCAGGCTCTGGGTCATGCCGCGACAATTGCGCCGGCCCGCGGCGATTTCAAGTCCGCTGCGAAACATTAACGGTTTGGGTCCTGTGCGCGACCGAACGCCGCAACTGAGTGTGCAGACGGGGATCCAACCTGATATGCACGACGTTCGATGACACCGCAGGACCCTCCGCAACCGCCGCCCGGATCGGGCTCACGCCGCGCCGCCGCGCTCGGCGTGCACCTGTTCACGGCCGCCGGGGCTGCGATCGCGCTGCTCGCTTTGCTCGAAGCGGTCCGCCAGCATTGGGCCGGAATGTTCGCCTGGCTTGGGCTTGCTGCTGGTCGATGCGATCGACGGCCCCTTGGCGCGGCGCCTGGACGTCGCGCGGATGCAGCCGCAATGGTCGGGCGACGTGCTCGATCTGGTGGTCGATTTCCTCACTTACGTGTTCGTGCCGGCCTATGCGATCACCGCGAGCGGCTTGCTGCTACCGATCGCGGCACCGCTGCTCGGCGTCGGCATCGTGATCAGTTCGGCGATGTACTTCGCCGACCGCCGGATGAAGACCGAAGACAATCATTTCCGCGGCTTTCCGGCGCTGTGGAACGCCGCCGCGTTCTATCTGTTCCTGCTGCACCCGCCGGCGATCGTCGGCAGCCTCGGAATAGCAGCCTTGATCGTTCTGACTTTCGTGCCGCTTCGTGTGGTGCATCCGGTGCGTGTGACCCGGCTGCGCGCTTTGACCTTGGCGTTGGTTGCGCTGTGGGCGGTGCTGGCTGCGGTTGCGATCGTCCGCGACTTCGAGGTCGCGCTCCCGGTGACGATCGCGCTGTGTGCGATCGCCCTGTACGTCTGTTTTGCCGATAGTGTCATCCGCCTCTTCCAACGAGCCCCCCGATGATCGAACTGTTATCCAGTCCCGAAGCCTGGGCCGCGCTGCTCACCCTGACGGCGCTCGAAATTGTCCTCGGCATCGACAACGTCATCTTCCTGTCCGTCCTGGTGTCGCGGATACCCGAGCCGCGGGCGACGCGGGCGCGGCAGATTGGTCTCGCGCTGGCGCTGGTGTTCCGCCTGTTGCTGCTGAGCGTGCTGGTGTGGCTGATCGGACTGACCACACCGGTGTTCAGCATCGCCGACAAGGCGTTCTCCTGGCGCGACATCATTCTGATCCTAGGCGGCCTGTTTCTGATCGCCAAGGCGACCCACGAGATTCACGCCGAAGTCGAGGCCAGGGACGGCGAGGCGCAGACCTCCGTCGCCGATCGGGCGTTTTTTTGGGTGATCGTGCAGATCGTGGTCGTCGACCTGGTGTTTTCGATCGACTCGATCATCACCGCGATCGGCATGGCCCAGGACATCGAGATCATGGTCGCCGCGGTGCTGATCGCGATGGCGGTGATGTACGTCTCATCCGGGCCTGTGGCGCGATTCGTCTCCGAACATCCGACCACCAAGATGCTGGCGCTGGCGTTCCTGGTGCTGATCGGCGTGGCGCTGGTGGCGGACGGGTTCGCCTTCCACATCCCGCGCGGCTACGTCTACTTCGCGATCCTGTTCTCGGCGGCGGTGGAGTTCTTCAACGTGCTCGCCAAGCGCAACCGGCTGAAGCCGCGGTGAGCGGCCGGCCGCCGCCGGCCGGTTGACAACACCGGGGCGATGGCTTTCGGTGACGCTCAGATGAGACCGAGGGGACGAGAATGACGAAGGCGGTGCGGGTGCATCAGGTGGGCGGACCGGAGGTCCTGGCCTATGAGGACGTCGAGCTGCCGCCGCCGGGCGAGGGCGAGGTCCGGATCCGCCAGCATGCGGTCGGCCTCAACTTCATCGACGTGTATTTTCGCACCGGCCTGTACAAAGCGCCGTCGCTGCCGTTCGTGATCGGCAACGAGGGGGCGGGCGAGGTGGTGTCGGTCGGGCCGCACGTCACCAATTTCCACCCCGGCGATCGCGTCGCGTATTATTCGAACCTCGGCGGCTATGCCACCGAGCGCAATATCGAAGCGACCAAACTGGTCAAGCTGCCCGACCACATCACCTACGAGCAGGCCGCCGTGCTGATGCTCAAGGGCCTGACGGTGTGGTACCTGCTGCACAAGACGTTCAAGGTCGAACCCGGCCACCGCGTGCTGATCCACGCCGCCGCCGGCGGCATCGGGCTGCTGGCTTGCCAATGGGCGCGGGCGCTGGGCGCGCATGTGATCGGAACCGTCGGCTCCAAGGCCAAAGCCGACCTCGCGCTGGCCAATGGCTGCGACCACGTCATCCTCTACAACGAGGAGGATTGGGTGGCGCGGGTCAAGCAGATCAGCCGCAACGAATTGTGCGATGTGGTCTACGACGGCGTCGGCAAGGCGACGTTCCCCGGCTCGCTGAAGTGCATCAAGCCGCGCGGTCTGTTCGTCTCGTTCGGCAACGCCTCAGGGCCAGTGCCGCCGTTCCCGCTCACCGAGCTCAACAACCACGGCTCGCTGTTCGCAACCCGGCCGAAGCTGAACGACTATATTGGCACGCGTAAGGAGCTGATCGAAGGCGCCGACACGCTGTTCTCGGCCGTAATCGAAGGCAAGCTGCACGTCCCGATCAACCACGCCTACGCGCTGAAGGACGCCGCCAAGGCGCATATCGATCTGGAAGGAAGAGTGACCACGGGAGCTTCGATTCTGAAGCCGTAAGGTCGCACAACGTCACCCCATAACGAGCCGTCACCCTCCGCGAAGGCGGAGGGCCCAGTATTGCAGAGCGCTGGTGTAGAGCAATCAGCTCTCTGCAATACTGGGTCGCCCGGACAAGCCGGGCGATGACCTGGGTGTGTGTAGTAGCTTTTGCTGCTTAGAATCCCGCCACGGTGCCGTGTAGATCATACGCGTCGGCTCGTTCTATCTTCGCGGTGACGATTTCGCCGATGCGCAACGGGCGGCGGCTCGACAGATAGACGGCGCCGTCGATATCCGGCGCGTCGGCCTTGGAGCGGCCCTTGGCGACGGTCGGGCCGATCTCGTCGATGATGACCTGCTGCCGCGTGCCGACCTTGCGCTTCAGGCGGCGCGCCGAGATCGCCTGCTGCCGCGCCATCAGCCTGTTCCAGCGCTCCTGCTTGACCTCGTCCGCGATCTGATCGGGCAGGGCGTTGGACGGTGCGCCGGCGACCGGCTCGTATTTGAAGGCGCCGAGGCGGTCGATCTCGGCCTCGTCCAGCCAATCGAGCAGAAACTCGAAGTCCCGATCGGTCTCGCCGGGGAAGCCGACGATGAAGGTCGAGCGCAGCGCCAGGTCGGGGCAGATTTCACGCCAGCGCTTGATGCGGTCCAGCGTCTTGTCCTGCGCCGCCGGCCGCTTCATCAGCTTCAGCACGTCGGGGCTGGCGTGCTGGAACGGGATGTCGAGATAGGGCAGCACCTTGCCGTCCGCCATCAGGCCGATCACCTCGTCGACATGCGGATACGGATAGACGTAGTGCAGCCGCACCCAGGCGCCGAGTTCGCCGAGTTCGTTCGCCAGATCGAGGAATTTGGCGCGGACGCTGCGATCCTTCCACGGGCTTTCGGCGTATTTCAGATCGACGCCGTAGGCGGAGGTGTCCTGCGAAATCACCAGCAGTTCCTTGACCCCGGCGGCGACCAGCTTTTCGGCTTCGCGCAGCACATCGGCGGCCGGGCGCGAGGCGAGATCGCCGCGCAGCTTCGGGATGATGCAGAAGCTGCAGCGATTGTTGCAGCCCTCGGAGATCTTCAAATACGCGTAGTGCCGCGGCGTCAGCCGGATGCCCTGCGGCGGCACCAGATCGAGATGCGGATTGTGCAGCGCCGGCCGGGCGCGATGCACCGCGTCGAGCACGCTTTCATATTGCTGCGGACCGGTGATCGACAGCACGCCGGGATAGGCCGCTTCGATCTGCTCCGGCTCGGCGCCCATGCAGCCGGTGACGATCACCTTGCCGTTGGTCGCCATCGCTTCGCCGATCGCCGCCAGCGATTCCTGCTTGGCACTGTCGAGGAAGCCGCAGGTGTTGACGATCACGAGGTCGGCGCCGTCGTGCTTGCGGGCGAGTTCGTACCCCTCGGCGCGCAGCCGGGTGATGATGCGCTCGGAATCGACCAGCGCCTTGGGGCATCCCAGCGAAACAAAACTGATCTTGGGCGCGGCGGCCTGCTGCATGGATCGAAACTGCCTGGATTGGGGTGCCGCAGGAGCTAGCCCCGAACGGCGGCGCTGGCAAGGGCGGCGGACGGATCAGCGCGGCGAGAACGTTCCGGTCGCCTGCGGTTCCGTCCGGGGAGGATTTTTGCCGGTTCCGGGACCTTGGCGGGTGTGCCGTTGTTATTTCGCGGGCTGGCTTGCGGACTGCAGCGTTCGGGCTTTTGTGAAGCTGCCGAACATGGAGAACAATGATGCGACGCCAGATTTTGCATACTCAGTCCGCCTTGGTGCGGGCGCGAATGACCGTCGTTCACATCGAATTGCTGGCGCTGGCCGCCGCGATCGGACTGATCGGCGCCATCGTGGTCGCCACGCCGCATCTTCGGCTGCCGTGAACCGGAGCGGGACCACGTCTATTCATGCGACCCGCTGCCGGCCTGGGTGCGCATGAAGCGGGCCGCCGGAGCCAGCGCCGAATTCGCGAAATGCCGCACGATCACGCTGGCGAGCGCCTCCGCCGCGGGATTGGAGCTCCGCGCCGATCGGTACAGCACCAGGTCGACCTTGGGCAGGGCCGGGAATGTGTCGCTGCGGCCGAGCACGCGCATCCCGGGCAGGACCGAGCTCTTGCCAACCACGCTGACGGCGATGCCGGCGAACACCGCGGCCTGAATGCCGCTGATGCTCTCGCTGATGCAGCTCAGCCGCCAGATCCGGCCGATGCTTTCCAGAGCCGCCAAACCGAAATCGCGGAAGATGTTGCCGGGCGGCAGCATCGCCAGCGGCACCGGATTTTCAAGATGGACCGAGCCGCGCTCCGACGTGACCCAGACCAGATCCTCCTGCGCGACCAGTTCTCCGACCTTGAACGCGGGCATGCCGGTGACGATCGCAAGGTCGATCTCGGCTTTCTCGACCGCAGCCATCAGCTTGCTGGACAGCGCGCATTTCAGCTCGACATCGACATTGGGATAGGCGCTGCGAAAGTCCGACAGGATGCCGGGTAGCAGATAGGCGGCATACAGATCGGGCATTCCGAGGACGACCGCGCCGTCGAGTTTCGGCGCGGCGAGCCGGGCGCGCAGTTCGTCCTGCAGCCCCATGATGGTGCGCGCATAGCCGAGCACCAGTTCGCCGTGATTGGTCAGCACCAGCTTGCGACCGACCTTGGTGAACAGCGGTGCGCCGGTCGCTTCTTCGAGCCGATTGAGCTGCAGGCTGACGGCCGGCTGGGTGCGGCCCAGCCGGCGCGAGGTCTCGGAAAAGCTGCCGGTCTGAACCAGCACGATGAAGGTCTGCAGCAGGCGGAGGTCGAGCGGAGCGAGCATCGTTCTATTAAGCCCATTTATAAAACCGATATAAACAATAAATTTCTGAAGTTATTGCGTCGCAACTACAGTGGCCCTTGCCGGGATCAGCAGCGAGGAAGCCATGCACAACACCACCAGACGCCACTTCATTCGCCTCGCGGTGACCGCGACCGCGCTTGCCGCCACCAGCCTGACGGCGCTCGCGGAGGATCGCGTCATCAAGGTCGGAACCTTGAAGCTGATCCACGGCATCACGCCGTATTTCTACGAGAAATTCGTGCCGGCCGGCGTCAAGGTCGTGGTGGTGCCGTTCGAGAGCCCGACCGACGGCAAGAACGCCGTGGTCACCGGATCGGTCGATTTCGGTATCTTCGGTCTCGCCGCGGCGACGCTCGGTGGCGCCAATGGCGAGCCGGTGGTGGTGGTCGGCGCCGCCTGCAACCGCGGCATGGCGGTGGTCGCCGGCAAGGATTCCGGCATCGCCAGCATCAAGGATCTGAAGGGCAAGAAGGTCGCAATCTGGCCAGGTTCGACCCAGGAGGTCGTGATCCTCGACCGGCTGGCCGCCGAAGGCATGACGATCAAGGACATCCAGTCGGTCCGCGTCTCGTTCAGTGACATGGCCCCGGCGCTGGCGCGCGGCGACATCGACGCCTATGTCGGCGCCGAGCCGGCGGCTGGTATCAGCCTCGCCAGCGGCGTTGGCAAGATCGTCGAGTATCCGTATTCGACCCCGACCGGGTCGCTCAACATGGTGCTGAGCACCCGGCGCGAACTGATCGAGAAGGACCCCGAACTGATCCGCACGCTGCTGAAGGTGCACCGCAAGGCCAGCGAATTCGCGATGAGCAATCGCGACGTCTTCGTCGAAATGGCGATGCAGAAACTCGGCCAGCAGAAGGCCTCGATCGAGCAGGCGGCGCCGAACGTCGAACTGACCTGGAAGATCGACGATCTGTTTCTGAAGCAGGCGCAGTATTACGGCGCGCAGATGCTCGACAAGAAGCAGATCCGGCAGTTGCCGGACTACAAGACCTTCATCGACCCGAGCTTCATCAAGGCGATTTCGGCGTCGTGAGCGGCCGATGAGCTTCGAAAGCACGGTCTCTCGGTCCGCCATGGGCAGGCCATCGATCACCAAGGCTGTCGTCGCGCCCGCGCGCGACAGCACCCGCCAATTGCGCAAGCTGGCAGCGAGGCTGCGTGCCACCGCGCTGGCCCTGATCGTGCCGCTGGGTCTGCTGCTGGCGTGGGACCTGATGGTGCGCTGGACCGGGACGCGGCTGGTTCCGCCGCCGTCCGGCGTCGCGACGATGATGTGGGATTTCGCCTTCGGCGGAATCTATGACGACGCCTACAGCGCCAGCCTGCCGATCCACTTCTGGAAATCGGTCCAGCGGGTCTATGGCGGCTTCTTCCTGGCGGCGCTGATCGGCATTCCGCTCGGGCTGATGCTGGGCCGGATTCCGCTGCTGCGCGCGCTGCTGGACCCGACGCTGTCGCTGCTGCGGCCGATCCCGGTGACGGCCTGGCTGCCGCTGTCGATGATCTTCTTCGGCCTGGGACCGAAATCCGCAGTGTTCCTGGTGTTTCTCGGCGCGTTCTATCCGATCCTGCTCAACACCGTGTTCGGAGTGAAGTCGGTCGATGTCCGGCTGTTCGAGGCCGCCGGCATGCTCGGCTGCAGCGGGCCGCAATTGTTCAGATCCGTCGTGCTGCCAGCGGCGCTGCCGAGCATCTTCAACGGTCTGCGGCTCGGCGCCTCGTTCGCCTGGATCCTGATCGTGGTCGGCGAGATGACCGGCGTGCCGGAAGGTCTCGGCGCCGTGATCATGGACGGCCGCACGCTGTCGCGCACCGATCTCGTCATCACCGGCATGATCATCATCGGCATCACCGGATTTCTGTCCGATCGCATCCTGGTGATGCTCAGCAACTACTTCCTGCGCTGGAGTCCGCAGCACCATGCTTGATCAAACCACCAATCGCGACGCGCCGCCGGTGATCCTGGAGGTGAGCGGGCTCAACAAGATCTACCAGGCGTCGAACGGGCCGGTCGAGGCGCTGCGCAGCGTCGATCTGACGGTGCGCAAGGGCGAGTTCATCTGCCTGCTCGGCGCCTCGGGCTGCGGCAAGTCGACCCTGCTGCGGATCATCGCCGGGTTCGAGACGGCAACGCAGGGCTCCGTCGCCGTGTACGGCTGCGAGGTCAGCGGACCCGGCCCGGACCGCGGCATGGTGTTTCAGGACTACGCGCTGTTTCCATGGCTGACGGTGCGACAGAACATCGGTTTCGGTCCGAGCCATCGCCGGGTCGCGCCGAAGGAGGTCGAGAAGCTCACCGACAGGTTCATGGCGATGGTCGGCCTGACCGCATTCGCCGACCGCTATCCGCACCAGCTCTCCGGCGGCATGAAGCAGCGGGTGGCGATCGCGCGGGTTCTCGCCAACGACGCCGACATCCTGTTGATGGACGAGCCGTTCGGCGCACTCGACGCCCTGACGCGCGCGGCGCTGCAGGAAGAGCTGATCGAGATCTGGCGAACCACCAAACTGACGGTGATCTTCGTCACGCATTCGGTCGAAGAGGCGGTGCTGCTCGCCGATCGCGTCGTGGTGATGAGTTCGGCGCCCGGCCGGATCGATCGAGACGTCGAGATCGAGCTGCCTCGGCCGCGCGACGTCGCGTCGGTCGAGTTCAACACGCTTCGGCGTAGCATTACACAGCAACTGACCAGCCATGTCGGCGCCGGCCGCAAGGTTGCAGCGACGGCGGATTCCTGAGTGGACGTTTCAGTCTCCCACGCTTCGCACGCGATCTATCGCGGGATGGATCGCACGGCGCTCGACGCCGCCTACAACAACAGCGCGGCCGTCGGCGACAGCCCGGAGTGGCTGGCGCGCTGGCGCGAACGCAGCGCCGTTCGCCGCGCCGGGCCGAACGTGCGGCTCGACATTCCCTATGCGGGGCGCGAGCGAACCTCGCTGGACTATTTCGGTTCCGGAGAAGCGGGCGCACCGCTGCTGGTGTTCCTGCACGGCGGCTATTGGCAGCGCAATTCCAAGGAGATGTTCTCGTTCGTCGCCGGCGGCCCGAACGCCCGTGGCATCGACGTCGCCGTCGTCGGCTATACGCTGGCGCCGGCCGCACGTCTGTCGGACATCGTCGCCGAGGTCGATCAGGCGTTGGAGTATCTTGCCGGCCATGCGGAGCGGTTCGGATTCGACCGTGACCGCATCGTGGTCGGCGGCTGGTCGGCCGGAGGACATCTCGCATCGGTCGCTGCGACGCGCCCGGAGGTGAGAGGCGCCTTGTGTATCAGCGGCATCTTCGATCTCGACCCGATCGCGCTGTGCTATCTCAACGATTTGCTGCAGCTCGACCGCGGCGAGATCGAGCTGCTCAGTCCGATCCGGCGGGCGAAGCTCGGTGCCGCGCCGCAATCGCTGGCGGTCGGCGGCGATGAACTGCCGGAACTGCGGCGCCAATCGGCCGACTACGCCGACGTCGGGCGCCGCGCCGGATTGCGCGTCAGGCAGCGAACGCTGCCTGGGCACCACCATTTCTCGATCCTGGATGAACTCGCCCGTGCCGATGGAGCGTTGACAGCCGAACTGCTGACGCTGACGCGGCGGTAGGCGATGCGCCTCGCGGCTTAAGCTCCGGCGAACGGCGCCACCGTGATGCCGCTCGCCTCGAGCTTCTGGCGGACGCCGCGCGCGATCTCGACCGCGCCCTTGGTGTCGCCGTGGATGCACACGGTGTCGGTGCGCATCTTGATGACTTTGCCGGTGACCGAGACGACGGCGCCGTCCTGCGCCATCCGCAAGACGCGTTCGGCGATCTCATTGGGATCGTGCAGGACCGCGCCGGGCTTCTTGCGCGAAACCAGGTTGCCGTCGTCCTCGTAGGCCCGATCGGCAAATACCTCGTGCGCCAGCGGCAGGCCGGCGGCTTCGCCCGCCAGCATCAGTTTCGAGTTCGCCAGCACGACGAACACCAGCGATGGATCGACCGCCTTGATCGCCGATGCGATCGCGCGCGCGGTCATGTCGTCCTCGCAGGCGACGTTGGAGAGGGCACCGTGCGCCTTGACGTGGGTGACCTTGTGGCCGGCGAGGGCGGCGACCGCCTGCAGCGCGCCGATCTGGTAGGCGACGAGGTTTTCGATCTCGGCGGCTGTGATGCCCGGCACCGGCCGGCGGCCGAAGCCGTGCAGGTCGCGGAAGCCCGGATGCGCCCCGATCGCGACGCCGTTTTGCTTCGCCAGCTTCACGGTCGCGTGCATGATGTCCGGGTCGCCGGCATGGAAGCCGCAGGCGATGTTGACGCTGGTGGCGATCTGCATCATCGCCGCATCGTCACCCATCTGCCAGACGCCAAAACCTTCGCCGAGGTCGCAGTTCAGATCGATCTTCATCTCGATTGGTCCCATCGTCGGATTCGATTACTCCGCCGTCAGCGCATCGATTGCGGTGCCGGCGACGTTGGCGGTGAGCAGCGCGTCGAGGTCGATGGTGGCGTGCTGTGCGTCGCGCAGCAGGTCGGGCAGTGAGCGGATCTGCTGGGCCATCGCGCGATAGGCCGACTGCGCTTCATCGACGCTCACGGCCTGGAAGCGGAACGGACGGCCTGGCTGGCGCTGCGCCAGGCGGCCGAGGTCGGCCGTGATCACAGTGGCGATCTTCGGATAGCCGCCGCTGGTGCCGCGGTCGGGCATCAGCACGATCGGCTGGCCCGAACCGGGCACCTGGATGCTGCCGTTGACCGTGCCGTCCGAGACGATGTTGTGGCCGTGCAGATGCGGGATCTGCGGACCGTCGAGACGATAGCCCATTCGGTCGCTGGTCGCCGAAATCGACCATTCGCCGGCGAGGAAGGTGGCGACTGCTTCGCCAAACTCATCGTCCTGCGGGCCGAGCACGACGCGGATCGGCGTATCGGGCTGCTCCGGCAGATCGAGGCGGCGCTCGGCCGCCGGCGCTGCCGACTTGACTGCGATCGTATCGCCCGCCTGAAGCGGTCGCGGGTAGGGGCTCCCAAGACCGGCACGTGCGTTCACTGCAAGACTGCCGAACATCGGTTCGCCGCCGACGCCGCCCTCGATTCCGAGATAGCTGAACACGCCGCCGCGTGCGACGCCGAGCGTGAGGATCTGACCTTCGGCGAGCGTGAAAGACTCGTTGAACGCCAGCGGCGTCCCATCGATCGCAGCGGGTCGCTCGGCGCCGGTCAGCGCCAGCCGCACCGCGCCGTCGTGCGCGGAGAGTTTCGCGCCGAGCGGGCCGAGTTCGATCGCCGCCGCGAATGCGCTGTTGCCGACCAGCACGTTGGCGGCGGCAAGCGACAGCCGGTCCATCGCGCCGCTCGGCGTCAGGCCGTAGCGCTGTGCGCCGTGGCGGCCGGCGTCCTGCACGGAAGTGGCCGGGCCGACGCTGTCGATCACAAGCTTCGTCATGCGCTCAGCAGGTCCGCGACGATTTCGCCATGGGATGCTGCATTGTCCCGTTCGGCGAATTCCTTGGCATCGATCTGCGCAAAGCTGATCGCATCGCCGGGTTCGAGCAAAAAGATCGGCTCCCTGTGCAACTGATAGGTCCGCACCGGCGTGCGCCCGAGCAGGTGCCACCCGCTTGGTCCGGGCAGACATTGGATACCGGTCTGGATGCCGCCGACCGACACCGTGCCGGCCGGCGTGTGCAGCCGCGGTGCTTGCCGCCGGGGCATCGCCAGCGCTGGATCGAGGCCGGAGAGATACGACCAGCCCGGCGTGAAGCCGATCATCGCGACGCGATACTCACCGGCCGCATGGCGCGCGACCAGTGCATCGGGGGTGGTATTCAAAGCCCGTGCCGCGTCCTCCAGATCGATGCCGTGCTCGCCGCCGTAGCACACCGGAATTCGCCAGCGCCGCTTGGCGACAGTCTCGCCATCGTCGACCGCTTGTGCGAGCGTTGTGAGTTGAGCCGACAATGCGTCGAAGCCGATCGTCTCCGGATCGTAATGCACCAGAAGGGAGCGATAGGTCGGCACGGTTTCGATGATGCCGGCGATCGGCGTCTGGCTCAGTCGGCGATCGAGCGCGAGCACGCGGCGATTGGATTCGTCGCTGATATCGCGGCCGAACTCCACGGTGATCGCAGCGTCACCGCTCGGCATCATTCTGGGAATTGGGGCGGTCATGCCGCAACGATCTCACAAACCTACCGGCCGCGATAGCGCGTTTTCCGGGCGGACGAAAATCACTCCGCAACTAACGCACAGTCGATAAGTCGGTGTCCGCAAAGGCGATAAAATGCGATGATCGCCATGCGCTGGCGGCGCTGCCGATCGCAGGGTTGCGTCTTGACGCGGCAGTCGCCGCCCGCAAGATGCGCCGACAATCACCGGAGCTCTCCCTTCATGTCACTCACCCCGCAAGCCATCGACATCCTGTCGCGCGTCTCGACCGCGACCCTCACCACGGTGCTGCTGAAGAAGGGACTGCGCAACGTCTGGATGCGCGGCGCGCGGCCGCTGCGGCCGGGCGCGACGCGGCTGGTCGGCGAGGCGTTCACGCTGCGCTTCGTGCCGGCGCGCGAGGATCTGGCGACGCCGGAGTCCTGGGCCTCGCCGATCTCGACCCGCGCCGCGATCGAGGCGATGCCGGAAGGCTGCATCGCCGTGGTCGACGCCATGGGCATCAAGGACGCCGGCATCTTCGGCGACATCCTGTGCGCCCGGATGGTCAAGCGCGGCATTACGGCGCTGATCACCGACGGTGTGGTGCGCGACCTCGAAGGCGTGCTCGGCACCGGCCTGCCAGTGTGGTGCGACGGCGCGGCGGCGCCGCCCTCGGTGGCCGGTCTGACCTTCGTCGGTTGGGACCAGCCGATCGGTTGCGGCGGCGTCGCGGTGTTCCCGAAGGACATCATCGTCGCTGACCAGGACGGCGCAGTGCTGATCCCGCAGGCGCTGCTCGACCACGTGCTGGCCGAAGGGCCGGAGCAGGAGCGGATGGAAGGCTGGATCGTCGAGGAGGTCAACAACGGTGCGGTGCTGCCCGGCCTGTATCCGATGAACGCCGAAACCAAGGCGCGCTACGCCGCGTTCAAGGAAAAGGCCGACAAAACCTGAGGAGCCTTGTCGATGGATATCTTCGCGGCCGGCTCGCGCCCGACCCAGCGGGCGCCCAAGGACTATTTCACCGGAACGGTGTGGCAGGACCCGATCGTCGCCGCACCGGCGCCGGCGCGTCTGGCCGCAACGCGCGTGGCGTTCGAACCCGGCGCGCGCACTGCGTGGCACACCCATCCGCTCGGACAGACGCTGTATGTTGTGACCGGCGTCGGCCGGATTCAGACCGAAGGCGGCCCGGTGCGGGAGATCCGCGCCGGCGATGTGGTGTGGATTCCGCCCGGTGAGAAACACTGGCACGGCGCCTCGCCGAGCAACGGCATGACCCATATTGCGATGCAGGAGGCGCTGGACGGCAGTTTCGCCACCTGGATGGAACAGGTCTCCGACGACGACTACGCCGTCGCGCCCTCGGCCTGACGACAGCCGGTCCGAATCCTCAAAACCGCCGGTTTCTCCGCCGATGGGACCCTTTCCCGTGCGGCGGGGACTCGATATGAAGGGCGCTTCGTTGCAAGGTCGCGGGCGTTGAGGAGAACGGAATGGCAGCCAAGACGAAATTTCGGGGGTCGTACACCGCCTTGGTCACGCCGTTCAAAAATGGCGCGCTCGACGAGCAGGCGTTTCGCAGCCTGGTGAACTGGCAGATCGAGCAGGGCACCCACGGCCTGGTGCCGGTCGGAACCACCGGAGAGAGCCCGACCCTGAGCCACGAGGAACACCACAAGGTGGTCGAGTGGTGCATCGAAGAGGCCAAGGGCCGCGTGCCGGTGATCGCCGGGGCGGGCTCCAACTCGACCCGCGAAGCCGTCGAACTGGCGCGCCACGCGGAGAAGGCGGGCGCGGATGCGGTGCTGGTGGTGACGCCGTACTACAACAAGCCGACCCAGGAGGGCATGTATCAGCACTTCAAGGCGGTAAACGATGCGATCGGGATTCCGATCATCATCTACAACATTCCGCCGCGCTCGGTGGTCGACATGTCGGTCGACACCATGAGCCGGCTGTACGAGCTGGATAATATCGCCGGCGTGAAGGACGCGACCGCCAATCTCGGCCGGGTGTCGCAGCAGCGCCACGCGATGGGCCCGGACTTCATCCAGCTCTCCGGCGAGGACATGACCGCGTTGGCCTATATGGCCGCCGGCGGCCATGGCTGCATTTCGGTTGTGTCGAACGTCGCGCCGAAGCTGTGCTCGGATCTGATGGGCGCGGTGTTCGCCGGCGACTATCCGGGCGCGCTGAAGATCCAGGACCGCCTGGTGCCGCTGCACGACGCGGTGTTCAAGGAGCCGGGCGTGGCAGGGGCCAAGCACGGCCTGACGCTGCTCGGCCGGATTCAGGAAGAGGTCCGGCTGCCGCTGATGCCGGTGACCGAACCGACCGGCAAGGCGATCCGTGCCGCGATGATGCATGCAGGGGTGATCAACTGACGGAGCGGGGATGACGACGACCGACTCGGTACGCGACCTCGAGCAGAAGGGGTCGAAGCTGCTGAAGGAATTTCGCGACTTCGCGATGAAAGGCAACGTCGTCGACCTCGCGGTCGGCGTCATCATCGGTGCCGCGTTCGGCGGCATCGTCGCCTCGCTGGTCGGCGACATCATCACACCGATCATTGGGGCGATCACCGGCGGCCTGGATTTTTCGAACTACTTCACGCCGCTGTCGAAATCGGTGACGGCCACGACGCTGGCGGAGGCGAAGAAACAGGGCGCGGTGCTGGCGTGGGGCAATTTCCTCACCGTCACGATCAACTTCCTGATTGTGGCCGCGGTGCTGTTTTCGGTGATCCGCTCGCTCAACAGGCTGAAACGTAAGGCGGAAGAGACCAAAGCGCCGCCACCGACCCCGACGCGGCAGGAAGAACTGCTGACCGAGATCCGGGATTTGCTCAAGACGACCGCGCGCCCATCGCCGTAAACGAGACGGCGCGAGCCGCGCCGAAGGAATTGCAGGGATGGCCGACAAGAACGAACGCCCGATCAAGGTCGTGGCGGAGAACCGCAAGGCGCGGTTCAACTATGCGATCGACGACACGATCGAGGTCGGCATCGCGCTGACCGGCACCGAGGTGAAGTCGATCCGTAACGGCAAGAGCACGATCGCGGAGTCGTATGCGGACGCGCGGGGTAGCGAGATCTGGCTGATCAACGCCAACATTCCGGAATATCTGCAGGCCAACCGCTTCAATCACGAGCCGAAGCGGCCGCGCAAACTGCTGCTGCATCGCAAGCAGATCAACAAGCTGATCGGCGCGGTCGAGCGCGACGGCATGACGCTGATTCCGCTCAAGCTGTATTTCAACGAGCGCGGCCGCGCCAAGCTGCAGCTCGCGCTCGCCAAGGGCAAGAAGCTGCACGACAAGCGCGAGACCGAGAAGAAGCGCGACTGGAATCGGGAAAAGGGCCGCCTGCTGCGCGCGCGCGGCTGAGCGGCATCACCGGAAGGCTCGGATGGCGAACCAGCCCAACATCCTGGATGTCGATTGGAGCGCGATTCCGGCGCCGGCGGACGACGGCGGAGCCGCACATCTGCCGGGCTCAGCGATTCCTCCTGTGGCGCTGGCGGCGACCGGTGGCGGCGACGTCGCTCTGGCCGCGCTGACGGGACGCACCGTGGTGTTCGCCTATCCGCGGACCGGAGAGCCGGGCAAGATCGCCCCGGTCGACGACTGGGACATGATCCCCGGTGCGCGCGGCTGCACGCCGCAGGCCTGTTCGTTCCGAGATTTGTTTGCCGAGCTGAAAGCCGCGGGGGCCGACGCAGTGTTCGGTCTGTCGACGCAGTCGACCGCGTACCAGTCCGAAATGGTGGAACGGCTGCATCTGCCGTTCCCGGTGCTGTCCGACGAGGCGCTCGAACTGACGCGCGCCTTGAACCTGCCGACCATGCAGGTCGCCGGCATGACGCTGCTGAAGCGGATGGCGCTGATCATCGACGACGGCCGGATCATTCACGTGTTCTATCCGGTGTTCCCACCGGATCGGAACGCCGGTGATGTGTTGGAGTGGCTGAGGGCCAATCCGCGCTAGTTAGCTAGCAGTCTCGGTTGACCCATCCCCGTCATTGCGAGCGAAGCGAAGCAATCCAGAGGCTTCAGAACGTGACCTCTGGATTGCTTCGTCGCTTTCGCTCCTCGCAATGACAATTCTCTCTGATCCAACTACGCGCTGAGATCGTCGCGCACCCGCGCGAACACGTCTTGGAACATCTTCGGCGTCAGCACGCCGGTGTTGGTGTTGTAGCGGGAGCAGTGATAGCTGTCGTACAGCCGATAGCGACCGGCGTCGTGCACCGCGCCGTGACCGAACGGGGCTTGTCCGGCGCGGAGACCGAGCGCCTTCAGCGTCGAGTCGTGAGCGATCCGGCCCAGCAGGACGATCGCGCGGAGCTTCGGCATCGCCTCGATTGTCGCGACCAGAAACTGCCGGCAGGTGTTGATCTCTATTGGCAGCGGCTTGTTCTGCGGCGGCACGCAGCGCACCGCGTTGCTGATCCGGCAGTCGATCAGGCGCAGGCCGTCGTCGGGGCGCGCCTGATAGTGGCCGCTGGCGAAGCCGTAGTCGATCAGCGTGGCGTAGAGCAGGTCGCCGGCGTAGTCGCCGGTGAACGGGCGCCCGGTGCGATTGGCGCCTTGCACACCCGGCGCGAGACCGACGATCAGCAGCGATGCGTCGGCATCGCCGAACGACGGCACGGGCGCGTTAAACCAGCCCGGTTCGCGTGCGCGGTTCTCGCTCCGGAATTCGGCGAGTCTCGGGCAGAACGGGCAGTTTCGGTCAGGGGCGGTGAGGGAGGTCGGGACGCGGGGCCCGGAGCCCCGCGTCAGCGTCGGCATGGACCTTAGTCTTCGAAGTCGTCAGCCCCGGCGCGCGACGCCAAGGCGGTCGAGCGCTGCAGGAATTGCGGCGCATGGTGGCGCGGCTCGCGCGGTTCCCGCGGCGGCGGGCGATCGGCCGGATCGCGACCGATCTTCGACTGCAGTTCGACCAGATCGGTGAAGATGTCGGCCTGGCGGCGGAGTTCGTCGGCGATCATCGGCGGCTGGCTGGAGATCGTCGAGATCACGGTGACGCGGACGCCGCGCCGCTGGACGGCCTCGACCAGCGAACGGAAGTCACCGTCACCCGAGAACAGCACCATCTGGTCGATGTGTTCGGCCAGTTCCATGGCATCGACCGCGAGCTCGATGTCCATATTCCCCTTGACCTTGCGGCGGCCGGAGGCGTCGATGAATTCCTTGGTCGCCTTGGTGACGACGGTGTAGCCGTTATAGTCCAGCCAATCGATCAGCGGGCGGATCGACGAGTATTCCTGATCTTCGATGATCGCGGTGTAGTAAAAGGCGCGGACTAAATTGCCGCGGCTTTGAAATTCCTTCAGCAGCCGCTTGTAGTCGATGTCGAAGCCGAGGGTCTTTGCGGTTGCGTAAAGATTGGCGCCGTCGATGAAGAGCGCAATTTTGTTACTGGGGGAAGTGGACATCAAGATCTCTCATGTGTCTGTTGTCAGCTTCTTGGCGCAACGGAAATAGCTGCGCAGCTCAAGTCAATTTTTGCACGAATAGCCGTCGCGCTGGGCAACCGGCACCACTTCAACCGCACGAAGCATCGGCCGGTATTCTATACTTTTCTTTCTGAAAAGAAGCCTTTTGTTGTCGGACTCGTGTTCGTCCGAGTTGGTCGGTCATCGGCCTTCCCGGAATATTGGGTGCATTATCAGAGTGGCTGCGATCGGCCAAATGACAAATTGCTGCTTGCGAAAGCTGGCCACGCCCTATAGGTAGCGGTCTAACCCCGATTTTGATCCTATTAACGGAGCGACTGGCCATGGCGCGCGTCACCGTGGAAGATTGCATTGACAAGGTCGACAACCGGTTCGACCTCGTTCTGTTGGCCGCTCATCGCGCCCGCATGATCTCGTCCGGCTCGCCGCTCACGATCGATCGCGACAACGACAAGAATCCCGTTGTTTCGCTTCGCGAAATTGCGGACCAGACGATCTCTCCGGAAGATCTCAAAGAAGAACTGGTGCATTCGCTGCAGAAGTTCGTCGAGGTCGATGAGCCGGAGCAGGATACCGTTCCGTTGATCGGTTCAGCCGGTGCCAGCGTCGATGCCGACGACACCGAGGTCGCCATGGAGCGGATGACCGAAGAAGAGCTGCTGAAGGGTTTGGAGGGGCTTGCGCCCCCCGAAGAGCAGCCCGAGGAAGACGAATAAGCGAGCTTTCGCTTCAGCACATTTCCGTGATGCGAAACAAGACGGCCCGGATCATCTCCGGGCCGTTTGTCGTTGGGCGATCCCTGAATGCTGGCTGACGACGTTGCCACGGCGCATTGCTGCCTTGACCTAAACTCCGCCGAAATCGCCGTTTTTTCTGGCTGTTTAGGTTCCTTTCGTGGCACAAGTTCTGGACCGTCAGGCGAGCGCAAGGTGACGGCCGCGGCGAGCCAAGTCTTGCCGCGGTGCAATAGAGGTTTGTGAAATGGCGTCAGGACGCCAGAGTTCGAAGCAGATGGAGCAGGCCGGCGGGGCAGCCGCTGTCGCCGAGCCGGTTGCCGCGGTCAAGCCGAGATCCCGTGCCCGCATGATGCGGCAATACGACTTGGTCGAACGGGTCCGGTCGTACAATCCGAATACCGACGAGGATCTGCTCAACCGGGCGTATGTGTACGCCATGATGGCGCATGGCGAGCAGATCCGTGCGTCGGGCGACCCGTACTTTTCCCATCCGCTCGAAGTCGCGGCGATTCTGACCAATCTCAAGCTCGACGACGCCACCATCGTCGCTGCGCTGTTGCATGATACCATCGAAGACACCGAGGCCACCCGGACCGAGATCGACAACATGTTCGGTCCGGAGATCGGCGCGCTGGTCGAGGGGCTGACCAAGCTGAAGCGGCTCGAGCTGGTGTCGCGCGAAGCCAAGCAGGCGGAAAACCTGCGCAAGCTGCTGCTGGCGATCGCCGACGACGTCCGCGTGTTGTTGATCAAGCTCGCCGACCGCCTGCACAACATGCGCACGCTGGAGTTCGTGCCGCCGGCGTCGCGGCAGCGCATCGCCGAAGAGACGCTCGACATCTACGCGCCGCTCGCAGGCCGCATGGGCATGCAGGAGATGCGCGAGGAGCTCGAGGATCTGTCGTTCCGCAGCCTCGACCCCGAAGCCTTCACGGTCGTGATGCAACGGCTCGACGCGCTGGCCGAGCGTAACCGCAATCTGATCGGCGAGATCGAAAGCCAGCTCTCCGCCAATCTCGCCCGCCACGGCATTGCGGCGGAGGTCACCGGGCGGCGCAAGCGGCCGTTTTCGATCTGGACCAAGATGGAGCGGAAGTCGGTCGGCTTCGAGCAGCTCTCGGATATCTACGGCTTTCGAGTCGTGCTCGACAACGTCGAGGCCTGTTATCGCGCGCTTGGGGTCGTGCACACCACCTGGCCGATGGTGCCGGGCCGGTTCAAGGACTACATCTCGACCCCGAAGCAGAACGATTATCGCTCGCTGCACACCACGGTGATCGGTCCCGGTCAGCAGCGCGTCGAACTGCAGTTCCGGACCCGCGAGATGAACCAGATCGCCGAATACGGCATCGCCGCGCACGCGTTCTACAAGGACGGCGTCGGCTCGCCGACCGAGCTGCTGAACCGCGAATCCAATGCGTTCGCCTGGCTTCGTCACACCATCGAAATGCTGTCGGAGAGCTCGAACCCGGAGGAATTCCTCGAGCACACCAAGCTCGAGCTGTTCCACGATCAGGTGTTCTGCTTCACCCCGAAGGGCAAGCTGATCGCGCTGCCGCGCAAGGCCAACGTCGTCGACTTCGCCTATGCGGTGCACACCGACGTCGGCAACAGCGCGGTCGGCTGCAAGATCAACGGCAAGTTCGCGCCGCTGTCGTCGGAGCTGCAGAACGGCGACGAGGTCGAGGTCCTGACCTCGCCGGTGCAGTCGGCGCCGCCGGCCGCGTGGGAGTCGCTTGCCGTCACCGGCAAGGCACGGGCGGCGATCCGCCGAGCCACGCGCGTCGCGATGCGCGACCAATATGCCGGCCTCGGCCGCCGTATCGTCGAGCGTCTGTTCGCCCGCGCCAAGATCGACTACGCCGACGACAAGCTGAAAGGCGCGCTGCCGCGGCTGGCGCGCGCTTCGGTCGAAGAGGTGATGGCGTCGGTCGGCCGCGGCGAGATCAAAGCTTCGGACGTCGCCCGTGCGATGTACCCAGACTACAAGGAAGAGCGCATCGCCCGGTTTGGCGGCAAGAAGGAGGCATCCGACAAGGCGGTCGTCGGCAAGCCGGTCGAGACCGGCAAGGTCAGCTCGGTGATTCCGATCGGCGGCCTGCACTCCGGCCTGCCGGTGAAGTTCGCGCCGAACGGCGGCGCGGTGCCGGGCGACCGGATCGTCGGCATCGTCACGCCGGGCGAGGGCATCACGATCTATCCGATCCAGTCGCCGGCCTTGACGGAGTTCGAGGAAGAGCCGGAGCGTTGGCTCGACGTGAAGTGGGACATCGACGAAACCACGCCGCAGCGCTTCCCGGCGCGGCTGTTCGTTCAGAACGTCAACGAGCCCGGCAGTCTCGCGCAGATCGCCGGGGTGATCGCCGAACACGATGGCAATATCGACAATATCAATATGAGCCGGCGGTCGCCGGACTTCACCGAACTCACCATCGATCTCGAGGTCTACGACCTCAAGCACCTCAGCGCCATCATCGCCCAGCTCCGCGCCAAAGACGTTGTCGCTCATGTCGAGCGGGTCAACGGCTGAGGCGAGGCGGCGCAGGAGGTAGTTCGTATGTTCGTCATTGCGAGCGAAGCGAAGCAATCCAGGACAACGCACCCTGAACTGGATTGCTTCGCCGCTTCGCTCCTCGCAATGACGAGTGATGTCCACTCCAGGTCTTTCGGTTCTCGATAATGTCCAAAGCTCCTCCGCTGCGTCTCGGCGTCAATATCGATCACATCGCCACGCTGCGGAACGCGCGCGGCGGCCGTCATCCCGATCCGCTTCGCGCCGCATTCGCGGCGATCGAGGCCGGCGCTGACGGCATCACGGCGCATTTGCGCGAAGATCGCCGTCACATCCGAGACGCCGACATGCAGCGGCTGAAGGCGGAGATCTCCAAGCCGCTGAATTTCGAAATGGCGGCGACCGACGAAATGGTCCGGATCGCGCTTCAGGTGAAGCCGCACGCGGTGTGTCTGGTGCCGGAGCGGCGCGAGGAATTGACGACCGAAGGCGGCCTCGACGCGGTCGGCCAACAAGCCTCGCTGGCGCCAGCGATCGCGCGCTTCAACGACGCCGGCATCCGCGCCTCGCTGTTCATTGCGGCCGATCCGGCGCAGATCGAAACGGCGGCGAAGCTGAAGGCGCCGGCGATCGAAATTCACACCGGTGCCTGGTGCGACGCGATCAATGACGGCGACACCGCAAAGGCGACGGCCGAATGGCAGCGCATCGTCAAAGGTGCCGCGCTGGCGCGCTCGGCCGGGCTCGAAGTCCACGCCGGCCACGGCCTCGATTACGCCACCGCCGAGACGATTTCGGCGCTGCCGGAGATCGCCGAACTCAACATCGGCTTCTACATGATCGGCGAGGCGCTGTTCGTCGGTCTCGGCGAGACCGTGCGGGCGATGCGGGCCGCGATGGAGCGGGGCCGCGCCAAGGCGGTTGCCGCATGATCATCGGCATCGGGTCCGATCTGATCGACATTACCAGGATCGCCAAGGTGATGGAGCGCCACGGCGATCGTTTCCTCGATCGGGTGTTCACGCCGGCAGAGCGGGCGAGGGCCGAGCGGCGCGCCAAAAAGGCCGAGCTGGTCGCCGCGACCTACGCCAAGCGCTTCGCCGCGAAGGAAGCCTGCTCCAAGGCGCTCGGCACCGGCATCCGCCAGGGGGTGTGGTGGCGCGACATGGGGGTGGTCAATCTGCCCGGCGGCCGGCCGACCATGGTGCTGACCGGCGGAGCCAAGGCGCGGCTCGACGCCCTGACGCCCCAGGGCATGACGGCCCGGATCGACCTGTCGATCACCGACGAATGGCCGCTCGCCCAGGCATTCGTGGTCATTTCGGCGGTTCCGGCGACCGCCGAGGGGACCGGCGCCACGCTCTCGTGAGACGGAAAAGCGGCTGATTCGTCATAGCATTAGCCATCGATGCCGCGACGTTTGATTGCACCGGTCGCGACAACAGTCTACAACCGCGCGGAATCCCCTAATGGGGGCGAGTCCTCGGCGAACGAGCGCCGGTCGTGGCGTGTCCGCCGCTGCCGCCATGTCTCACCCTCCGCCCGGACCCGCTCCAACACCAGTCCAGTCGTCCACCGCGCGGCGCCCCGCGACGGGAATCGGGAAAGCGATGAGCGTGACATCCGGAACCAAATCTGAGAGCGGCGTCGGCGAAACCATCCGCGTCGTCATTCACGCCCTTCTCATCGCACTGGTGATCCGCACCTTCCTGTTCCAGCCTTTCAACATCCCGTCGGGATCGATGAAGGCGACGCTGCTGGTCGGCGACTATCTGTTCGTCTCGAAATATTCCTACGGCTACAGCCACTACTCGATCCCGCTGTCGCCGCCGCTGTTCTCGGGCCGGATTTTCGGCTCCGATCCGAACCGCGGTGACGTGGTCGTGTTCCGCCTGCCGAAGGACGACACCACCGACTACATCAAGCGTGTGATCGGCCTGCCGGGCGATCGCATCCAGATGCGGGAAGGGCTGCTCTACATCAACGACAAGCCGGTCGAGCGTGAGCGGCTGTCGGACTATGTCGGCGAGGATCCGTGCGGGTCGGAAGCGACCGCGCGCGTCAAGCGTTGGAAGGAAACGCTGCCGAACGGCGTGTCCTACGAGACGCTGGATTGCGTCGACAACGGGTTCTACGACAACACCAATGTCTACACCGTGCCGCCCGGCCACTTCTTCATGATGGGCGACAACCGCGACAACTCCACCGACAGCCGTGTGCTCTCGGCGGTCGGTTACGTTCCTTACGAGAACCTGATCGGCCGTGCGCAGATGATCTTCTTCTCGATCGCCGAGGGCGAGCACGCCTGGCAGATCTGGCGCTGGCCCACCGCCGTGCGCTGGGGCCGCATCTTCACCATCGTGCGATGACCGATGACGTGACCAACGTCGAGCCTGACTCGGCGACCAGCGATCCGCAGCCGCAGCAAGTTCCAGCGGCCGAGCCTTCCGCTGCGAAGAAGCGTCGTGCCAGCAAAGCCAAGTCCAAGGCGACGGCGGCAGCGATCGAGCAGCGGCTCGGCCACAGCTTCGCCGATCCGGCGCTGTTGACCACCGCTCTCACGCACGTCTCGGCGCTGAAATCCGCGCGCCGCACCGACAGTTATCAGCGGCTCGAGTTTCTCGGCGACCATGTGCTCGGCCTGATCGTGTCCGACATGCTGTATCGGGCGTTTCCCGATGCCGACGAAGGCGAATTGTCGAAGCGGCTGGCCGACCTGGTGCGCAAGGAAACCTGCGCAGACGTGGCGCGTAGTCTCGATCTCATCGAAGGCATCAAACTCGGCACCGTCGGGGCGGGCGTCGGCGCCAAGCTGCGCCGGTCGGTGCTCGGCGACATCTGCGAAGCGGTGATCGGCGCGATCTATCTCGACGGCGGCTACGACGCGGCATCCGACTTCGTCCGGCGCAACTGGACCGAACGGATGCGCAAGCCGGCGAGGTCGCTCCGCGACCCCAAGACCGTGCTGCAGGAGTGGGCGCAGGCCCGCGGCCTGCCGACGCCGGTGTATCGCGAAGTCGAGCGCACCGGTCCGCATCACGATCCGCAATTCCGCGTCGCCGTCGTGCTTCCCGGCCTGGAGCCGGCGGAGGGCCTCGGCGGCAGCAAGCGCGCGGCCGAAAAGGTCGCGGCATCGGCGATGCTGGCGCGCGAAGGCGTCGGCACAGGCGGCAATGATGGCTGAACATGAAGACGCGGCGCCAGCCGCGACCCGCTGCGGATTCGTTGCGCTGATCGGCGCGCCGAACGTCGGCAAATCTACGCTGGTCAACGCTCTGGTCGGCTCGAAAGTGACGATCGTGTCGCGCAAGGTGCAGACCACCCGCGCGCTGATCCGCGGCATCGTCATCGAGGACGCCTCACAGATCATCCTGGTCGACACGCCCGGCATCTTTGCGCCGAAGCGGCGGCTCGACCGCGCGATGGTCAAGACGGCATGGAGCGGTGCGCACGATGCCGACCTCGTCTGCGTTCTGCTCGACGCCCGGGCCGGCATCAACGAGCAGGCCGAAGACATCCTGGCCAATCTCGCCAATGTCGATCGGCCGAAACTGCTGGTGCTCAACAAGATCGACCTGATCCCCCGCGAGAAACTGCTGACGCTGGCACAGGCCGCCAATCAGCGGCTGGCGTTCGACCAGACCTTTATGGTCTCGGCGTTGACCGGCGATGGTGTCGGTGACTTGCGCAAGGCGCTGGCTGCGCAGGTGCCGCCGGGGCCGTTCCATTATCCCGAAGATCAGATGTCGGACGCGCCGCTGCGCCATCTCGCGGCCGAGATCACCCGCGAGAAGATCTTCCGGAAACTGCATCAGGAATTGCCGTATCAGTCGACGGTGGAGACCGAGACCTGGACCGAGCGCAAGGACGGCTCTGTCAAGATCGAACAGACCATCTTCGTCGAGCGCGAGAGCCAGCGGAAAATCGTGCTCGGCAAGGGCGGTGCCACGATCAAGGCGATCGGCGCCGAGGCGCGCAAGGAGATCGGCGAGATCCTGGAGCAGCCGGTGCACCTGTTCCTGTTCGTCAAGGTGCGCGAGGATTGGGGCAACGATCCTGATCGCTACCGCGAAATGGGCCTGGAGTTTCCCAAGGAATGACCACCAGCACCACCACCAGCCTGCCGCGGAACGTGTACTGGTTCGAAGTGCTGCTTCTGACGTCGCTGATGCTCGACTGCATCTCCGTGGCGTTTCAGGATCGCACCGTGATCGAACCGAGCATGTCGTCCGGTGTCGTCGCCGCCGCCAACACCATGGCGGCCGCGCTGATCGTGCTGCTGACCTATCTGGTCTGGCTCGCGGCCCATGCCCGCAAGAACTGGGCGCGGGCGGTGCTGACCGCCTCGCTGGTGTTCTCGGTGGTGTCGCTGGGGCAGATCATCGGCGACAGCGGCATCGAAGCCGGGCTGTGGATCGACATCACGTCCTGTGTTTTGACCGCGGTCGGGCTGTATCTGTCCTACACCGGCGACGCTCGCGGCTGGTTCACCGCCTAGAGACCGGGCGGGCGCGACGACAGCAGATCCGATAGGATCGTCCGATGGAATGGAGCGACGAGGGCATCATTCTCGGAGTGCGACGGCACGGCGAGGCCGGCGCCATCGTCGAACTGCTGACGCGCGGCCACGGCCGCCATCTCGGCATGGTCCGCGGCGCGGCCTCGGCACGGATGCGCCCGCTGCTGCAGCCTGGCAACAGCGTGCTGGCGTCGTGGCGGGCACGGCTCGACGAGCACCTCGGCTACTATCAGTTGGAGGCCACCAAGATGCGCGCGGCGACGCTGCTGGCATCGTCCCATGCGGTGTACGGCGTCACCCATCTCGCGTCGCTGGCGCGGCTGCTGCCTGAGCGCGACCCGCACGAGGAGATCTATCAGCGGCTGATCCTCACCCTGGATGATTTCGACGATCTCGGAATCGCCGCCGCGCATCTGATCCGGTTCGAACTCGCCATTCTGGCCGAGCTCGGCTTCGGGCTCGACCTGTCCGCCTGCGCGGCGACCGGCGCCACCACCGAGCTGGTCTACGTCTCGCCGAAGTCTGGCAGCGCGGTGTCGCGCAGCGCCGGTGAGCCGTGGCGCGACCGACTGCTGCGGCTGCCGCCGTTCCTGCGCGAGGACGAGGCGGAGAGCGGAAGCGGGTGGTCAGGTCAGGATCTGTTCGACGGCTTCGAGCTGACCGGCCGGTTCCTGCTCCGCAACGTGCTGGAGCCGCGCGGGCAGGGGCATTCCGATGCCCGTGCCGGGTTCATCAATGCGGTGACGCGGGCCATGGCGCGGGTGGCCATCCCTTGAGCGTGCGTTGTCGCTCAGGCGTAGCGGGGCAGCCGCTGTCCCGGCAGCAAGTCGTAGGGCGGACGCCAGCCCGGCAGCGCCGCGATCCGGCCGAGCCAAGCATGCACTGCGGGGTGACGCGCAGGAAGGTCGAAGCCGGTCTCGTCGTCGGGAAACGACAGATAAGCCATCATCGAAAAGTCCGCGATCGTCGGTGCGTCGCCGATTGCGAAGGCATGGTCGCGCAGATGCGTGCCGAGGATGGTGAGTGCGTCGTCGATCCGCCTGCGGAAATAGGCCTGAACGTCCTTGTTCGCCGAAGGCATGAAGGTGCGCGAGAAGCGATACGTGGCGCAATAGCTGCTGAGCTTGTGGTTGTCCCAAAACAGCCAGCGCAGCACCTCGAATTTTTCTTCCGCAGTGCCGCCGCCGAACCGGCCGTAACGTTCGGCGAGCTGCAGCAGGATCGGCGCCGTCTGCGTCAGCTTCGCGCCATCCTCTTCGAGCACCGGGATCTCGCCCATCGCATTGACGCGCGCACGCCATTCCGGCGTCCGGGTCACGCCGCTGCCGAAGTCGGTCCAGATCGGCTCGAAGCTCTGCCCGCACAACGTCAGCATCAATGCGAGCTTGTAGCTGTTTCCGGATTCGGGAAAATAGTGCAGGCGATAGGTCGGCATTCGGCCTCCTTGGCGGGGCGGGCCGTGGCACGGTCCCGGCCGGGTGATCGAGAGTGTGGAACACGAGATTCGAAAAACAGAACAAATGTTCTTTAAACAAATCGTTCAGAATCGAACGGCTGTCAATCGATGGATATGACCGAGCCGGAAGCCAATGCGCGTGAGCGCGAGGTGATGGACGCGACGCTGCGCCTGATCGGGCGCGGCGGGCTCAAGGCCGTCACGCATCGCGCCGTCGCGGCCGAGATCGGGATGTCGTTGGGCGCGATCACGCATCGTTACGGCACGCGCGATCTGCTGGTCGAGGCCGCGCTGAATTTCGCCTTGATGCGCGAGGTGGCACGGCTGCGCGCGCTGGCGCTGAAGCTGCAGAGCGATGCGCTCGATCTCGAGGCGTGGATTGACGCGCTGGTCGGCTGGTACGCCAAAGAGCTGGATAGCGAGGCGGAGATTCACGTCGCCTGCTACGAAGCCTTTCTGGCCGCGGCGCGCGACGATCGGTATCAGCCGATCGTCGCCGAATGGCATCAGACCTGGCGGCGCAGCGCCGAGCTGGCGTTGACGGCGGCGGGCTCACGCGTGCCGGAGCTGCACGCCGGGATATTCGTCTCCGCCGTGGTCGGCATCGTTCTGGAGCAGCTCGCATCTCCGCGGCGGAGCTTCAAGAAGGAGATGCGAGCCGCCTTGCTTGAACTGGTGCGCGGCCTGATCGGGAAGCGCTGACGTCATTGCGAGCGAAGCGAAGCAATCCATGGCCACTCACTCGCAGCTGGATTGCTTCGTCGCTTCGCTCCTCACAATGACGGGGTGCTATCTCTCAAGCCCGCAACGCCGCCGCGATCGTCGCCGACAGCGGCGTGGTCGGCCGGCCAATCAGGCCGCCGAGGTCGCCGCTGGCGTCGTTCAGCGCACCCTTGGCGGCCCCGGCATCGGAATCGGCCAGCAACGCGGCGAACGGCTCCGGAAGGCCGGCACCGACCAGTGCCGCCTTGTAGTCGGCTTCCGGCAGGTTCTGGTAGGCCACGGTCTTGCCGCTCTGCCGGCTCAGTTCGGCGGCGAATTCGGCGAGCGTATAGGGAGCGTCGCCGGCCAGTTCGTAGGTGCGGCCAGCCTGCGGTGCGGCCGCGGTCAGCACCTTCACCGCGGCTGCGGCATAGTCGGCCCGCGCCGCCGAAGCGATCCGGCCGTCGCCGGCGCTGCCGAGCATCACGCCGTGCGCGAGTGCCGCCGGGATCGAGGCCGCGTAGTTCTCGGTGTACCAGCCGTTGCGGAGCAGGGCGTGCGGCACGCCGGAGGCTGTCAGCGTGGCCTCGGTCTGGCGATGCTCTTCGGCCAGGCCGAGTGGCGAGGTGTCGGCGTGGAGCAGGCTGGTGTAGGCGAGCAGCTTGACGCCGGCCTGCCGGGCGGCCTCGATCGCGTTGCGATGCTGAGCGGTGCGCTGACCGATTTCGCTCGATGAGATCAGTAGCGCGCGGTCGACACCGGCGAAGGCGGCCGTGAGCGTTTCGGGGCGGCCATAGTCGCCCTTGTGGACGTGCAGACCGCGCGCGGCGAACCCGGCCGCGGCCTTGTCGCTGCGGACCAGGACGCCGATCTCGGCGGGCGCAACGGTCTCGAGCAGACCATCGACGACGAGCCGGCCGAGCTGGCCGTTGGCGCCGGTGACGAGGAAGCGGGAGGCGGACACGGTATCTCCTGGGTGGTTTTGAACTGAGGGCAGGTCTATATTGGAGACCTTCTCGGCCGCTCGTAAGGAGGCAGTTTTTCGTGACCAGGTCACCTGGAGAGAACCTGTCGGTTGCCGCGCAGCGCGCGGCCCTCACCGACCGCTACGCCGCTTGGCGGGCGCAGGGCTTCGATGCCGCGCGCTGCCCGGTGCGCAACGTGCTCGATCATCTGGGCAGCAAATGGAGCGCGTTGCTGCTGATTGCGCTCGCTGAAAAGCCGATGCGATTCAATGCATTGCTTCGCGATGTTCCAGACATTTCGAAGCGGATGCTGACCCAGACGCTGCGCGACCTGGAGCGCGACGGTCTGGTTTCCCGGCAGGTGTTTCCGACCAAGCCACCGAGCGTCGAGTATCGGCTGTCGGCGATGGGCGGGTCCGTGCTCGGGCCGCTGACTGCGCTGGTCGGCTGGGCCGAGCAGCATTTTGCGGACATCGAGCAGGCGCGGGCCCGGTTTGACGGCGAGGGAGCTGGTTTTGCGACCGAGGACGCCCCGACCGACCGGGTTGCGCTTGCTCCTGTCCCGGTCCGGGGATAACCCCTCGCCATGGGAAAACGATTGATTCCGCCGGAGCCGGCCGAGATCCACGAGGTCCAGCTGCGCGAGGCGCTGGAAGAGCGCTATCTCGCTTACGCGCTCTCGACCATCATGCACCGCGCGTTGCCGGACGCGCGCGATGGCCTGAAGCCCGTGCATCGCCGCATTCTGTACGGAATGCGGCTGCTGCGGCTCGACCCCGGCACGCCGTTCAAGAAGTCCGCCAAGATCGTCGGCGACGTGATGGGCTCGTTCCATCCGCACGGCGACCAGTCGATCTACGACGCGCTGGTGCGCCTCGCGCAGGACTTCTCGTCGCGCTATCCGCTGGTCGACGGCCAGGGCAATTTCGGCAACATCGACGGCGACAACCCGGCGGCCTACCGCTACACCGAAGCGCGCATGACCGATGTCGCGCGGCTGTTGCTCGACGGCATCGACGAGGACGGCGTCGCGTTCCGGCCGAACTACGACGGCCAGGCGAAAGAGCCGGTGGTGCTGCCCGGCGGCTTCCCGAACCTGCTCGCCAATGGCGCCCAGGGCATCGCGGTCGGCATGGCCACCGCGATCCCGCCGCACAACGCCGCCGAACTGTGCGACGCCGCGCTGCATCTGATCGAGAAGCCCGACGCCAAGTCGAGGGCGCTGCTGCGCTTCGTCAAGGGACCGGACTTCCCGACCGGCGGCATCATCATCGACTCCAAGGAAAGCATCGCCGAAGCCTACACCACCGGCCGCGGCGCGTTCCGCACCCGCGCCAAGTGGGAGCAGGAAGAGGGCGCGCGCGGCACCTGGAGCGTGGTGGTCACCCAGATCCCGTGGCTGGTACAGAAGTCGCGGCTGATCGAGAAGATTGCCGAGCTGCTCAACGAGAAGAAGCTGCCGCTGGTCGGCGACATCCGCGACGAGTCGGCCGAGGACGTACGCATCGTCATCGAGCCGAAGTCGCGCGGTGTCGATCCGGCGCTGATGATGGAGTCGCTGTTCCGGCTGACCGAGCTGGAGAGCCGGATTCCGCTCAATCTCAACGTGCTGGTGAAGGGGCGGATTCCGAAGGTGCTCGGCCTCGCCGAATGTCTGCGTGAATGGCTCGATCATCTGCGCGACGTGCTGCTGCGCCGCTCGAACCATCGTAAGGCCCAGATCGAGCACCGGCTCGAAGTGCTCGGCGGCTACCTGATCGCGTACCTGAACATCGACGAGGTGATCAGGATCATTCGCACCGAGGACGAGCCCAAGCCGGTGCTGATGAAGACCTTCAATCTCACCGAGATTCAGGCCGAGGCCATCCTCAACATGCGGCTGCGCTCTTTGCGCAAGCTCGAGGAAATGGAGATCCGCACCGAGGACAAGAACCTCCGTGCGGAGCTGAAGGGCATCAACGCGATCCTGAAGTCCGAGACCGAGCAGTGGGCCAAGGTCGGCGAGCAGGTCCGCAAGGTGCGCGAGATGTTCGGACCGAAGACCCCGCTCGGCAAGCGCCGCACCACCTTCGCCGACGCGCCCGAGCATGATCTCGCGGCGATCGAGGAAGCCTTCGTCGAGCGCGAGCCGGTCACGGTGGTGATCTCCGACAAGGGCTGGGTGCGGACGCTGAAGGGCCATGTCGAGGACCTGTCGGGGCTGAACTTCAAGCAGGACGACAAGCTCGGCCAATCGTTCTTCGCCGAGACGACCTCGAAGCTGCTGCTGCTCGCCACCAACGGTCGGTTCTATGCGCTCGACGTCGCCAAGCTGCCCGGCGGCCGCGGTCACGGCGAGCCGATCCGCATGTTCATCGACATGGAGCAGGATGCGGCGATCGTCACCGTGTTCGTCCACACCGGCGGCCGCAAATTCCTGATCGCCAGCCACGACGGTCAGGGCTTCGTGGTGAACGAGGACGAGTGCGTCGGCTCGACCCGCAAGGGCAAGCAGATCCTCAACGTCGATGTCCCCAACGAAGCGCGGGCGCTCACCGTCGTCAGCGAGGGCGACGACAGCGTCGCGGTGATCGGCGACAACCGCAAGATGGTGATCTTCCCGCTCGATCAGGTGCCGGAGATGACCCGGGGCCGCGGCGTGCGGCTGCAGAAATACAAGGACGGCGGGCTGTCGGACATCGCCACCTTCTCGTCCAAGCAGGGCCTGTCCTGGCGCGATTCCGCCGGCCGCGAGTTCAGCGCGACCATGAAGGAGCTCGCCGAATGGCGCGGCAACCGCGCCGATGCCGGCCGGCTGCCGCCCAAAGGCTTCCCGAAGTCGAACAAATTCGGACGCGGCATCGTGTGAGGCCGCGCCTGCCTGCGCGTTATGTCGCAGGCAGGCTGTTCCATTTGGCTTTGCGTCTCGCTCTCCAATCGCCTTGAAGTGGATGCGATGATCGTACGCTCCTTTCGCCGATTTCGCCCGCTGCTCCCTCTGTTGCTCGTCGTGATGCTGCCTGGTCCGGCGCAGGCGGCGGAACTCGATGGCGCCGCGCTCAATTGGATGTGGGGCGTGCCGTTCGCCGGCATTCTGCTGTCGATCGCGCTGGGGCCGCTGCTGTTTCCAAAGATCTGGCACGCCCATTACGGCAAGATCGCCGCATTATGGGGCGTGCTGGCGTTGGCGCCGATCGCCATCGTGTACGGCTGGGACGCCGCACTGGCGTCACTTATCCACGCGCTGCTGGCCGAGTATCTCAGCTTCATCGTGTTGCTGTTTGCGTTGTTTACGGTGTCGGGCGGCATCCTCGTCACCGGCACGATCCGTGCGACGCCTTTGCTCAACACCGGCATGCTTGCGGTCGGCACCGCCTGCGCCAGCCTGATCGGCACCACCGGCGCCGCGATGATCCTGATCCGGCCGCTGATCCGGGCCAATTCAGGTCGGAAGCACAACGTTCATGTCGTGGTGTTCTTCATTATTCTGGTCGCCAATATCGGCGGCGCGCTGTCGCCGCTCGGCGATCCGCCGCTGTTCGTCGGCTTTTTGCGCGGCATCGACTTTTTCTGGCCGGTGCAGCATTTGTGGCAGCAGACCCTGATCGTCTCCGGCGTGCTGCTGGTGATGTTCTATCTGTTCGACCTCTGGTACGCGCGCCACGACCCACCAGCCAAGACCGCCGAGACTCCGATCGGATTTCGTGGCGGCATCAATTTCCTGCTGATCGCCGGAATCATCGCCACCATCCTGGCTTGTGCGCAGTGGCGCCCAGGCATCGAGTTTGACGTTTACGGCACCAAGGTCGCGCTGCAGAATCTGGTGCGTGACGCGATGCTGGTTATGGTAGCGCTGCTGTCGCTGTGGTGGACCGCGGACGAGCACCGCGCCGCCAATGGCTTCACCTGGGAGCCGATCCGCGAGGTTGCGAAGCTGTTCGCCGGGATTTTCGTCGCCATCATTCCGGTGCTGGCGATGCTGCATGCCGGCAAGAGCGGGCTGTTCGCACCATTGCTGGAAGCGGTGACGGCGAGCAACGGCACGCCGCGCGAGGTGCCGTATTTCTGGTTCACCGGGCTGCTGTCGGCGGTGCTCGACAACGCCCCGACCTATCTGGTGTTCTTCGAATTGGCCGGCGGCCGGCCCGCCGAGCTGATGGGGCCGCTCGCCGGCACCCTGGCGGCGATCTCGATGGGGTCGGTGTACATGGGCGCGCTGACCTATGTCGGCAACGCACCGAACTTCATGGTCTATGCGATCGCCACCGAGCGCGGCATCAAGATGCCGGGATTCTTCGGCTACGCGCTGCGGGCCGGCTTGGTGCTGATCCCGCTGTTCCTGCTGCTGACGTTCCTGCCGATCGTGCCGAACCTTCAGCTTCACTGAGGCGGCAACAGGCTATTTGCTTGGTGGCGCCGTGGCTGCTGCTGGGGCAGGTGGCATGCCCGGCGTGTGCTTAGGCTTGAAGGTGCCCACGTAGAACGACACGCCGCCGACCAGCACGACGCAGATCAGGTACACCACATAGGCCTGGGGCGGGGTAGTCGCCCACCGCAGCAGGCCGTCGAATGACATCCGTTCTGGCGCTTGGTTTGACATGGCGGCGTTTTGCGCCATTTGCCGGCGAACGCAAGCAGGAAAATGACGGTGCGTCACACCTGAGCCGGGTCGGAGTTCAACACGAAGCCTGATCAATGACCATCGGCGTCTTTTGTGGCAATCTCGTCCAATGCCCGCGACTCGGCCGGCTGGAGGCTCCTTGACCGCAGAAATCGTCGTCGATCAGTGCTTGGCTGCCTTCTTGCTATTGCAAGCGACTTGCAAGAAGTGTTGCGGGCCTGCAATGTGATGCGATGGATGCAAAAGCGCCGCAGATGACTCCAAATCCAGCGCCGACACCGGAGCAAACCACGGGGTGGCGGCTGTCGCCGGGCGAGCCGTCGCTGGCCGGCATGTTCGGCAGCGTCCCGGTCCGGGCCAAGGGGCCGTTCTGGCGCAAGCTGATCGCATTCCTCGGCCCCGGCTATCTGGTCGCGGTCGGCTACATGGATCCCGGCAACTGGGCGACGTCGCTCGCCGGTGGCTCGAAATACGGCTACGCGCTGCTGACGGTCGCGCTGGTCTCCAACATCATGGCCGTGGTGCTGCAGTCGCTGTGCACGCGGCTCGGCGTCGGTGCGGGCCGGGATCTGGCTCAGGCCTGCCGCGACGCCTATCCGCCCTGGCTGTCGTGGCCGTTGTGGCTGTCGGCCGAGATCGCCATCACCGCGACCGATCTTGCCGAAGTCATCGGTACTGCGATCGGGCTCAATTTGCTGTTCGGCATTCCGCTCGAGATCGGCGTATTGATCACCGCGGCAGACGTGTTCCTGGTGCTGGCGCTGCAGGCGTTCGGCTTCCGCTGGATCGAAGCCTTCGTGGTGGCGCTGCTCGGCGTGATCGCGGCGTGCTTCGCGATCCAGATCGCGATGGCCGACCCGGATTGGGGCGCGGTGATTCGCGGCTTTGCGCCGACCACGCGCGTGCTGACCGAGCCCGGCATGCTGTATCTGGCGCTCGGTATCCTCGGCGCGACGGTCATGCCGCACAATCTCTATCTGCACTCCGGCCTGGTGCAGACGCGCGGCTTCGGTCACAGCCCAAGCGAGAAGCACGAGGCGATCAAGCTCGCCACCTTCGACTCCACGATCGCACTGACCTTCGCGCTGACCATCAATGCTTCGATCCTGATCCTGGCAGCGGCGACCTTCCACCACGCCGGCCAGACCGACGTCGCTGAACTCGACCAGGCGCACGCCTTTCTGGCGCCGCTGCTCGGGTCGACGCTGGCACCGACGCTGTTCGGCATCGCTCTGCTCGCCTGCGGCCTGAACTCGACGATCACCGCGACACTCGCCGGCCAGATCGTGATGGAAGGTTTCATCCAGATCAGGATCAAGCCGTGGCTGCGGCGAATGGTGACACGGCTGATCGCGATCGTTCCGGCGGTCGTCGTCACGATCATCGCCGGCGAGAAGGGGACCGGGCAGCTTCTGATTCTCAGTCAGGTGGTGCTCAGCCTGCAACTCCCCTTTGCCGTTGTGCCGCTGGTGATGTTCACCGCCAGCCGCGCCAAGATGGGCGAGTTCGTTGCGCCGCGCTGGCTCACCGCCTCCGCGTCGGTGATCGCGGCGATCATCATCGTGCTGAACATCAAGCTGGTGTTCGACTACGCGACCGGCGGGTAGCTCGCAGACTTGGGATCCGAGAGCCGGGGGCTGCTGGTCAGGATGGTGCCTGGTCAAACACGCTTTTGTTCGTCCGCTCCCACTTTCGTGGGGGCGTGACGTTGCGCGAAGTACTGCGCAGGCGTGCTTCCCAGCGCCTTCTTGAACATGGTGATGAAGGCGTTCACTGACTCGTAGCCAAGTTCGGCCGCAACATTCTGCACCGCTTCGCCGCTCGCAAGTTCTCGAAGGGCGACGACGAGGTGCAGCTGCTGTCGCCAGCGTCCGAACGTCAGTCCCGTCTCGCGGATCAGCAGCCGCGCCAACGATCTGTCACTCATCGCGAGGCGCTTTGCCCAATCGCTCAAGGTCCTGCGGTCGGACGGTTCGGCTGTCAGAGCATCGGCGATAGCCCGGATCTTCGGATGGCTGGAAATCGGCAGGTTGAACCGCTCGCGCGGCATTTCCGCCAGTTCGTCCAGCAGCACGCGCGCAATTCGGGCCGCGTGGCTATCGGGATGATAGTCCGCTCGCTCCTCGGCCAAGCGCTCGACCATTTCCCGTATCATCGGAGAAATCGAAAGCGTGCAACTGCATTCGGGCAGGTTCGCCGCGTCCGGCTCCACGAAAAGGTAATTGAGCCTAGCATTTGCGGTCGCGCGAGCGCTGTGGGGCACGCCGCCAGGAATCCAGACGCCGCAATTGGGCGGCACAATCCAGATTTCGTTGCCCGTCGTGCAGGTGACGGCACCGTGCAGCGCCAGGATCAACTGACCCTTGCGATGCACATGCAGAGGCACTTCTGCCTCATGCTCCGAAAAGTCGAGTTTATGGGAAACCGCAGGCAGAAGCGTGAGGTCGGGATCAAGAACGGAAACGACAGATTTAGGCCCGCGCATGAGGATGGCCAGATTTAGATATTTTATGTCACGATATCGAATTTATTCGATTTTGCAAATGGTTCACAACTGGCCGCATGAATACGCCGCTACCCGTCTCGATTCCTCCGACCAAGAGCTTTGCAGCAGCGCTGCAGATGGTCCCGAATTTCGCTCGTACGCCCGCGATGCGGGCGGATGCAGATGCGATGCTGTTTTCGGCCAAGAGTTTCGCCGCAGCGATGCTGGCCTATTATATTTCGCTGCGGATCGGTCTGCCCAAGCCATTCTGGGCCATCGTGACGGTCTACATTGTCTCCCAGACCTCTGCAGGAGCCTCACTCAGTCGTGGGGTGTATCGCTTCGCTGGGACGTTCGTCGGCGCAATCGCGACTGTCGCAATCGTTCCGAATTTCGTGAGCGATCCGATCGTGTGCTGCCTGATTCTTGCCGGCTGGATTGGCCGGTGTCTGTTTCTCTCGCTGCTCGATCGCACGCCGCGAGCATATGCCTTCGTGCTGGCTGGCTATACGACGAGCCTGATCGGTTTTCCGAGCGTGCTCGATCCTGCCGCAGTGTTCGACACGGCATCCCTGCGCGTCCAGGAGATTTCAATCGGAATCCTCTGTGCCGTCGTCATCCATCGTTACGTGCTGCCGAAGCCGATGACGGGGCAGTTCACTGGCAAGCTGTCGGCAATGCTACAGGACACCCGCCGGCTTGTGGGAGGTGCACTGACGGGGTCTTCGGAAGAGAACCGCCAAAGGCGCGAGCAGCTTTCTGTCGACCTCCTCATGCTTCAGGGGCTGGCGACACATCTTCCATACGATCCTGCATCTCCAACGCCACGCCGCGAGACGCTGCAACTCATCCATGACCGGCTCGCGCGGCTTCTTCCACTCACGGCCGAAATCGAGGAGCGAGTAGATTTTCTCAACATCGGGCGCGCAGCTCCGGTTGATGAACTGACCGTATTGGTCGCTGATGTCGGGGACTGGGTCGCAGTCAATCAGCCGGACGGTTACCATGCGGAGGCGGCCCGACTGATCGGGCGTGCGAGATTGATCCAGAGGGGGGCGGGCACGGAGGCCGCGATGCCTGGCGACGGGGTGCGTGCCAACCTTGCCGGCCATCTGGCCGAGATGGTTGGCTTGCTGCACGACTGCGGCAAGCTCAGTCAAAACATGGCCGCCAATCGAGTCCGAAAAGCAGCGACGCTTTACGGCCCCGGGCTGGCCAACGGGTACGTCTATCATCGCGATCCATGGATGGCAGCGCGAGCAGCGCTCGGCGCGATGGTCGGCATCCTAAGCGGCTGCGCCTTCTGGATATGGTCGGCGTGGCCGGATGGTGGAATGGCCGTCTCGGTTCTCGGCGTATGCTGCACCTTGTTCGGAAACGTCGACACACCCGTGCCATTCGTCGTGAAGTACATCATCGGCTCGATCTTCGGCGTGCTGATCAGCCTCTTCTACAGCTTCGTCGTCCTGCCCCATGTGACGAGCTTCCCGGTGCTTGTTGCGGTCCTTGCTCCGGCATTCCTGTTTGCCGGCTCTCTCCAAGCGCGAGCGCCGACGACCTTTATGGCGATGGGCATCACTCTCACAATTCCGATCCTTTCGGGGCTGGGCACCAGCTACACGGGCGATTTCGCGGCCTCCCTCAATATGGCGATCGCGCTTTTCGTGTCGGTCGGGTTCGCGACGGTCAGCATGTCGATATTCCAGACCGTGCCGGTCGACGTCGCGATCAATCGGCTGTTTCACCTCAGTCGACGGGACGTCGGTCGCCGTGCTCTGGGCGGCGCACCGAACGAGGCGCGTTGGACGAGCTTGATGATTGACCGAACGGCGCTGCTGTTGCCAAGGCTGCGCGCGGCCGGAAAGGCCTATGCGGACGTGCTTGAAGATACGCTCCGCCTTCTTCGTATCGGCCACGTCGCCGGTCAGCTTCGTAAGATGATCCCGCAGGTCGACGGTGAGGCCCGCACCGCAATAGAAGGTCTTCTTACCGAGGTTGCTGCGCATTTTCGCGGCAGGAAACCGACGACCCCAGACGACCTCATCGATTTCGATCGGCGCATTCAGCGGCTAACGGCGATGATGGAGCATCGCTCACAGAAAAGCCGGCTGCGGATATTTGATCTGTTGATCGACCTGCGTTTTGCGCTCAGCTCGAGTGGAGTAGCAAAGAAAGGGCAACTGGCTCATGATCGTTGATCTGAATATCGGAGGCGTCTTGATCCCCGGTCTCGTGGTGGTTGCGTTCGTCGCGTTGATCGTCACGATCGCGACGATGCGCTTTTGCACCGAGATCGGCGTCGCTCGCCTGTTCGCCTATCGGCCGCTCGCCGAAATTGCCATCTTTGTCATCGTTTGCGGTCTGCTCATGCAGTACCTGCCACTGATCGGACTTTCATTGTGAAACCGCTTCTATCACTGCTCGGTCAATATGCTCTGACGCTTGGCGTCTTCGTTGCATCCGGCTTCGTCGCCCTGCAGGCTTGGAGCCACTACGAGCGAACGCCCTGGACTCGCGACGGAAGAGTCAGCGTGGATGTGGTCCAGATCGCGCCAGAAGTCTCGGGGACGATTCGCACCGTGCCGATAGCCGATAATCAGCATGTGAAGCGTGGCGACGTTCTCTACGAAATCGACCCGGAGCGGCTTCGGCTGGCCGTGGCGCTGGCAGAGGCTGACGTCGAGGCGAAATATCAGGATATGCTGGTGCGGCAAGCCACAGCTCAGCGAAAGCAGCAACTCAAACTCAAAGACGTGGTCTCACAGGAAGCGCTGCAGCAATCGAGCGGCGCTGCGGCCATGGCCATGGCGGCCTATCAGGCGGCGGTGGCGACACGCGATCTGGCCAAACTCAATCTTGCGCGCTCCGTCATTCGCTCCCCAGTCGAAGGGTATGTCACCAATTTGAAGCTACGGCCCGGCGACTATGCGACCGCTGGCGTGACAAATGTCGCAATCCTCGACGGGTCGAATTTCTGGATCACCGGCTACTTTGAAGAGACGAAACTTCAGCAAATCCGGGTTGGTGCCGCGGCGCGTGTCAAGCTGATGGGCTTCGATCAACCGGTGATCGGCCATGTCGAGAGCATCGGTCGCGGCATTGAGAACAGCAACGAAACACCTGGTCGTTTCGGTCTGCCCAATGTGGCGGCGACGTTCTCCTGGGTGCGTCTTGCCCAGCGCATCCCGGTCCGTATCCATCTCGATCGCGTGCCTTCCGGTGTCGAGCTGGCCGCGGGCATGACAGCAACGGTCGAAATTAGTCCTGCAGACGTCGAAGGCAATACCGGGCAGAGGTCCTGAATGCGAGGCTGCCACTCTTGCCGTCTCGTTGGCTCACCCTGGGCGCGCGGAGATGGAGCAAGAAACTGGACGCCGGTCGAGCGGGAGACCGCAGCTAATCCTGAGGCTCGGGCTGCATCTCGCCGGAAGCGTCGATTCGCAGCCAGCCGCTCGGCGCCAGCCGCTGTTGGGGAAGATAGCGGCCCTTGTAGTCCATCTTCTTGGAACCTTCGATCCAGTAGCCGAGATAGACGTAGGGCAGGCCGAGACGCCGCGCCCGGGCGATGTGGTCGAGGATCATGAAAGTGCCGAGCGAGCGGTGCTGCTCGTTCGGCTCGTAGAACGAGTACACCATCGACAACCCGTCGCCGAGCACGTCGGTCAGTGCTGCCGCGATCAGGTCGCCGCCGCGGCCGGTGATGCCGGTGTCGGGCGTGCGCTTGCGATACTCGATCAGCCGGGTCTGGACGTGGCTGTCCTCGACCATCATCGCGTAGTCCAGCACCGTCATGTCGGCCATGCCGCCATGGCGATGGCGCTGGTCGAGATAGGCGCGAAAGACGGAATATTGCTCGGAGGTCGGCACCGGAGTGCGCTGTTCGCCAACGATGTCGGCATTGCGGGCCAGCAGCTTGCGCTGGTTGCGCGACGGCTTGAACTCGTTGGCGATCACCCGCACCGAGACGCAGGCGCGGCACTGGTCGCAAGCCGGACGGTAGGCGATCGACTGGCTGCGGCGGAACCCGCCATGGGTCAGCAGGTCGTTGAGCTCGCCGGCCTTGTTGCCGACCAGGTGGGTGAAGACCTTTCGCTCGTGCCGGCCCGGCAGATATGGGCAAGGCGAGGGCGCCGTCAGATAGAATTGCGGTGTGTCGCGCGAGTGCTGGGTCACGTCGGGTCGTCGGCCTCCAACGTACCCAGCATCGCCTTCCGTCCGCCGCCGGTCAATTGCTTTCGCCCTTAGTAGGAGCGAGCCGGCTGCGAGGCGGGCACCGTGCTGTTGATAATCACAGTTCCGAGCACGATATCGTGGACCAGCCGGCGGCGAGAATTAAACAGCCCGACCAGCAGCACCAGCGGCGTCAACATCGACAGCGACAGCCAGAACAGGAAAGCGTGGGCGGCGCCGAGCACGAAGTAGCCGGGCTCGCCGGTCCAGGTGGTCAGCTCGAGGCCCATGGTCCGCATGCCGATCGTGGCCGAATGCGGCCCGCCCAGCGAGGCGCCGTAATACACCAGCGCCCAGATCACCGATAGCGGCGACACTAGCCAGAACAGCGTCCAGCCGATGCCGAGCGTCACCAGCCCGAACATCGCGATGAACACCGTCACCACCAAGACCGGTACGGTGAGCACGACGAGATCAATCAAGAACGCGAACACACGCTTGGTCAGCACGCCCTGAAACAGCTCCGGATTGAGCCAGGGATCGAACGCCGCGGGCCGGACCTCGCCGCCGCGCCAGCCACTCCCGCCATAGTCAGCCATTAGCCTGCTCCCCGTTACACGCTCCCGAACCGGAGCGATCGTCCGGCTCGACATGGCGACGGTTCGGCGGCCTTGCAAGGCTGCCGCGACATTACAAGCTGTCCATCGCCCCGCCAGAGAGCAGGCGAATCACCCAGGCGGAGCGAGGCGGGAATTGCCGCAGACTCAGCCTTGCTGCCGCAGCTTCTCGGCCGCCGCCGGGGCGAAGTAGGTGAGCACGCCGTTGGCGCCGGCGCGCTTGAAGGCGAGCAGGCTTTCCAGCATTGCCCGGTCGCCGTCGAGCCAGCCGTTGTTGGCGGCGGCGGCAATCATCGCGTACTCGCCCGACACCTGATAGGCGAAGGTCGGAACCCCGAAGGTGTCCTTCACGCGGCGAACGATGTCGAGATAGGGCATGCCCGGCTTGACCATCACCATGTCGGCGCCCTCGGCGAGATCGAGCTCGACCTCGCGGATCGCCTCGTCGGTGTTGGCCGGGTCCATCTGATAGGTGCGCTTGTCGCCGGTCAGCGCCTTGGCAGAGCCGATCGCGTCGCGGAACGGGCCGTAGAAGGCGGACGCGTACTTGGCCGCGTAGGCCATGATCTGAACGTCGAGGTGGCCGGCGGCATCCAGCGCCTCGCGGATCGCGCCGATCCGACCGTCCATCATGTCCGACGGGGCGATCACGTCGCAGCCGGCCTCGGCCTGCACCAGCGATTGCTGCACCAGCACCGCGACGGTCTCGTCGTTCAGGATGCGGCCGTCCTCGATCAGGCCGTCATGGCCGTGGCTGGTGTAGGGATCGAGCGCCACGTCGCACAGCACGCCGATCTGGGGGAATTCCTTCTTGATCGCGCGGACGGTCTTGCACACCAAGTTCTCCGGATTGGAGGCTTCGGTGCCGAGTTCGTCGCGCAGCGACGGTTCGGTGAACGGGAACAGCGCGATGCAGGGGATGTCCAGTTTGGCGGCGCGCTCGGCATCGCGGACGATCTGGTCGACGCTGAGTCGTTCGACGCCCGGCATCGAGGCGACTTGCACGCGCTGATTGGTACCGTCGATCACGAACATCGGCCAGATCAGATCGTCGGTGGTGAGGACGTTCTCGCGCACCAGACGGCGGGCCCACTCGGTCTTGCGGTTGCGGCGCGGACGGATCGTGAGATCGAGCGGGGGAGCGGCGGGCCGGGTCGCGGGGTCGCGAATCTCGATGGGACGGCCGAACTTGATCGCCATGGTGCCAACTCTCCCTGCAGGCTCTGCTGTGTTCGTGGAAAGTAACATTTTGGCACCCCCGCGTCACGACGCTGTTGATTTGGCGCAATCAGAAAGTTCCTGGACGATCACAGCCGATTGATTTTGCTGGCCCGCCGGGCCAAGACTCGCCTGAAGACCGCACCGCACCACCACCGACCGGTAGCCGAGCCGCATGTCCGAACTTGCACCACGCGAACAACCGCCGAGAGACCAGGCGATTTCGGTCGCGGCGATTTCGCCGGAGCGGCCGGACAACCACGACAACGACTGGACGCGCCGTCTGGTGCTGTTCCTGCGGGTGATGGCTGTTCTGTCGGTCGTCAAAGGCCTCTACCATTGGGCGCAGATCACCGGCTTCGTCGGCGGTGAGGACGATGCGTTCGAGGTCCAGACCATGGCTTGGCAAACCGCAACCGTCTATTTTGCCGTGATCGAACTGGTCGCCGCCGTCGGATTGTGGCTGGCCACACCCTGGGGCGCTGTCGTCTGGCTCACCACCGTGGTGTCGATGGCGGTGATCGACCTGATGTTCCCGGCGATCTACGGCGGCAGCCTTCTCGTCGTGCTCGGCGAAGCGGTGCTGCTGACCGCCTATCTGGCGCTCGCCTGGATGGCCGCCCGCGAACGCCCGCCATAGGCTTGCCGCGAGCGCCTCCGCATCACGCAAGGCGGCGCCTCAGCAACGACAATCAACAACACATAAGGGGAGACACCATGGACCAGCTTCATTCCGGCGGCACAGGCGGTAGCCTGATCGTCAATGCGATCGCGCGCTACGGCGATCGGCCGGCGATCGCCGATGGCAGCATCCGCTGGAGCTATCGCGAACTCGGCGAGGCGATTGGCCGTTTCATCACGCTGTTTCGCGACTGCGGCCTCGCCAAAGGCAGCGCGCTGTCGATCCTGTCGTCGAACCGCGCTGAATCCTGGGCCGCGATCTGCGCCGCCACCGTGATGGGGATGCGCTACACGCCGCTGCATCCGATGGCGGCCGAGGACGACCACGCCTTTATCATCGAGGACGCCGAGATCGACGCGCTGATCGTCGAAGGCGGCAAGTTTGCCGCGCGTGGCGAGGCCATCCGCGACCGCGTGCCTGGGCCGAAGCATCTGTTGTCGTTCGGCGCTGTGAGCGGAGCCCGCGATCTGCTCGACGGCTTCGCGGCGGTGCAGCCGGCGCCGCTGGTCGACGACAGCGCGACCTCCGAGATCGCGTGGCTGGCTTACACCGGCGGCACCACGGGGCGTTCGAAGGGCGTGATGATCCCGCATCGTGCACTGACCACGATGGCGGTGATCCTGTATTCTGATTGGGACTGGCCCGCCGACATCCGCTATCTCGCCGCCACGCCGATCAGCCACGCTGCAGGTGTCACGGTGTATCCGGTGATGATGCGCGGTGGCTTTACGCGCCTGGTGCAGGGCTTCGAAGTCGAGTCGTATTGCCGCGTCATCGCCGAGGACAAGATCACTGCGGTGTTCCTGGTACCGACGCTGATCTATGCGCTGATCGACGCGCCGCAGGTGAGGGCGCGTCACGATCTGTCGTCGCTCGACATGATCGTCTACGGCGCCGCGCCGATGTCGCCGGATCGCTTGCGCGAAGGCATCAAGATCTTCGGCAATATCTTCGTGCAGCTCTACGGCCAGACCGAAGCGCCGCAATGCATCACCACGATGCGCAAGGTCGACCACGACGATTCCAAGCCCGGCCGTCTCGGCAGTTGCGGACGGCCGAGCCCGCTGCTCGACGTCAGGCTGTTCGACTCCGAGATGCGCGAAGTCGGTCCCGGCGAACCCGGCGAGATCTGCGTGCGCGGCACGCTGGTGATGGACGGCTATTGGAAGCGGCCTGAAGCGACCGCAGAGGCGTTCCGCGGCGGCTGGCTGCACACCGGCGACGTCGCGGTGCAGGACGCCGACGGCTATCTCTACATCGTCGACCGCACCAAGGACATGATCATCTCCGGCGGCTTCAATATCTATCCGCGCGAGGTCGAGGACGCGTTGATGGCGCATCATGCCGTCGCCTCGGCTGCCGTGATCGGCGTGCCCGACGACAAATGGGGTGAGGCTGTGAAAGCTTTCGTGGTGCTGAAGCCCGGCGCCAACAACGACGCCGCCGAACTTCAGGCGCATGTGAAAGAGAAGCGCGGCGCGCCGTGGTCGCCGAAGACCATCGACTTCATCGACGCGATCCCGGTCACCGGTCTCGGCAAAATCGATCGCAAGGTGCTGCGTGCACCATATTGGGAAGGCCGCAACCGCGGCGTCGCGTAAACGAGCTTCCGGCATTTCATCGAAAGGCGGTCCGGATAGGGTTGTGAAGACCTTAACCGGATCGCGCAGCGCGCGGCCGATCCGTTACGCAGATCTTTCAAATTCGAACGAAGCTGTCTTCAAATGCGACACGGGGATCCGGAAAAGCCTTGAATCTGCGCCGATCCGTGAATCAAACGTTGCAAAAAGCCATTGATTTGCAGGCTTAATGCGCGATTCACTGTCTTAAATTCATGATCTCTTTATCGTCTTATTTAAGCTGATGTTCAAAGCGGCCCCTTAAGGTCAGCCTATCAGACGAGGCAGAAGTTTCGTCGAATAAGTCGATCAAAAAAGACGACAGGGGAAGTGTCATGATCAAAGCAGTCGCCACGGCGGCGGAAGCCTCCGCACCCGCAGCAGCAGCCAACACGCCGGTCCAGCCGCTCTACCTCGAAGCTCTCACTCTGGTGGAGCGGCTGCACCGCCGGTTGCTCGACGTTATCAAGGACGAGTTCGATCGCCGCGGCCGCGCTGATATCAACTCGGTGCAGGCGCTGTTGCTCTACAACATCGGCGACAAGGAGCTGACCGCCGGCGAGCTGCGCACGCGTGGTTACTATCTCGGTTCCAACGTCTCCTACAATCTGAAGAAGCTGGTCGAACTCGGCTTCCTCGATCATCAGCGCTCGCGCGTCGATCGCCGCTCGGTGCGGATCCGCCTGACCCAGCAGGGCCAGGAAGTCCGCCACATCGTCGAGGCGCTGTACCAGAAGCACGTCAGGACGGTCGAGCAGGTCGGCGGCATCTCCAGCGAGGAGTTCGCCACCCTCAACAAGTCGCTGCACCGCCTCGAGCGGTTCTGGACCGACCAGATTCTGTATCGGCTGTAAGGCCGCCGCGATACGCGCCAACGCAGGCCGGCACCCGCCGAGCCGCTGCTCGCAGAAGCAGGCCCGCGCGCTGTCAGTCTCCAGACCTGTCGTCCTCGGCCTCCCACCAGGGGAGGCCGATTTGTTTTTGCGGTGCAGAATTCTGCGGGGCGGGAAGGGAACCAAAGCTGGAATTGGGGCTTAATACCGTGCCGACCGTTGGAGAAGGGCAATGCTAATCGAGCGAGGGCTTCGGGTGATGAACGTGGACAAGATCGGAAAGGCCTACGATATCGCGGCGGATTATCTTCGCCGCACCGGCTCGATTCCTGACACCACGGCGACCCACGACGCTCTGCTGGAATTGATCGTGCAGATGTTTCAGCGCGGCGAAACCCATCCGATTCGGCTAGCCAACAAGGCGATCTCGTATTTCGAATCCGCGAAGATCGCTGCCTGACGAGAAGGGGACAAAATGCAACGCGCAATCGATCGCGTGATACAGACCTATGGTTTGCTGACCAGCAAGGAAGCGGCCGAAAATTCAAAGCCGAAGGTCGAAAGCTATATTCGTAAGCTGGTCGAGGCCGGCGAGACCGACGACAACCGGCTAACGGTTTGCGGGCTCGTCTACCTGCGGGAACTTGACGGCAGCAATGATCCGGTGAAAGCTGGCTACACGGGGATGTAGCGCGGCAGAGAACGGATGATGATGCGGCTGATCGCGGGACTGGTTGCGATCTTGCCGGCTATCGTCATCATGACCGGCGTGATTGCCAGCGCGGAGACCCCGCGCAAGCACTCGTTGATCGAATGGCTCGGCATCAAGCAGGCGTTCGGCTGGCCGCCGAACGCGGCGGACGTGCTGCGCTATTTGCACCAGTTCAATCTGTTTCAAGTGTATGTCGCCGGTCTGGTGGATTCGCGCGGCGACGATGCGTTGCGGCAATTCGCCTTGAACCAGGCGCGGCTCGCCCGCGAGCGCGACCAGCAGGTGTTCAAGCTCAACACTTTTACGCTGCTGTCGATCGAGTTTCCCAATCAGCCCAACGCCGTCGTCAGCAACGATATCGCCGGGCTGCGCGGCGCGGTCGGCCAGCGCTTCGTCGAAGGCTTTCGGCACAAGCAGATCGAGATGTTCCGCAACACCATCGACGTGATGCGGCGCTATCTGCTGCACCCCAACAACGAGCAGATCCGGCGGTTCACCGCCGAGCAATTGCCGCTGTTCGAGCGCGATCTGGAAGCGCTGGAATCGGGCGAGGTGAGCTGAGCCGCGGCGCTTGAGCGCTGCACTCGCATGGCTTACATCGGGGCCATGAGCATCGCCCATCCGGACATCATCACCGACGAGCAGATCGCGCATCTGGTGTGCACCTTCTACGGGCGCGCCCGCACCGACGAGGTCATCGGACCGATCTTCGACCGCGCCGTGCACGATTGGGATCACCACATCGCGCAGATCACCGATTTCTGGTCGTCGATGCTGCTGAAGACCGGGCGCTACAGCGGCCGGCCGATGCGGCCGCATCTGGTGCTGAAGTTGGCACCGGAGCATTTCGACCGCTGGCTGAAGCTGTTCGAAGCCACTGCGACCGAGCTGTTCGCCCCGGAGCTGGCGGCCGAATTCATCATCCGCGCCCGCCGCATCGCCGACAGTTTCGAGATGGGCATTGCGACCACGCAAGGCAAGGTCGCGACGCCGCGGCACAGCGTGTAGTTCGGCGCGGCCCCCAACTTCCGGCGTCATTCCGGGGCGCTCACGTCAGTGAGCGAACCCGGAATCCCGCGGTGCAGGGCGAAGGGCCGCAATGCAGGACATCTCGAGATTCCGGGTTCGCGAACTGCGTTCGCGCCCCGGAATGACGTCTGGGAGGGAGCGGGCGCTGACGCCCGCTTGGCCGCTTACTTTGCCTCGAGCTTGTCGTGCGTCTTGGTCTCGAAATCGCCGGCGTCGTGGCGTTCGTGGAGTTGACTCGACGGATCGCCGCTGACGCGGTTGACGATGCGGCCGCGTTTCACCGCGGGGCGGGCGCCGATCTGTTTGGTCCAGCGCTGGACGTTCTTGTAGCTCGCAACGTCCAGGAAGGTCGCGCTGTCGCCGTACAGCGCGCCGTTGGCTAGGCCGCCGTACCACGGCCACACCGCGATGTCGGCGATCGAATACTCACTGCCGGCCAGATATTCGGTCTCGGCCAGCCGGCGGTCGAGCACGTCCATCTGCCGCTTCACCTCCATGGCGAAGCGGTTGATCGGGTACTCCCACTTCTCCGGCGCGTAGGCATAGAAATGGCCGAAGCCGCCGCCGAGATACGGCGCCGAGCCCATCTGCCAGAACAGCCAGTTCAGGCATTCGGTGCGGCCGGCCAGGTCCTTCGGGATGAAGTCGCCGAACTTCTCGGCGAGATACAGCAGAATCGAGCCGGATTCGAACACGCGCTGCGGCGGGTTCACCGAGCGGTCGAGCAGCGCTGGGATCTTGGAGTTCGGATTGACCCCGACGAAACCGGACGAGAACTGGTCGCCGTCGCCGATCTTGATCAGCCAGGCGTCGTATTCGGCACCCGTGTGGCCGCGCGCCAGCAGCTCCTCCAGCAGGATCGTGACCTTCTGGCCGTTCGGGGTGGCCAGCGAGTAGAGTTGCAGCGGATGCTGGCCGACCGGCAGTTCCTTGTCGTGGGTGGGGCCGGCGATCGGCCGGTTGATCGACGCGAATTTGCCGCCGTTCTCCTTGTCCCAGGTCCAGACTTTGGGCGGCGTGTAGGGGGCGTCGGTCATGCAAGGCTCCGGATTGGGGTTCGGATTGTGGTTGGGTGGGACTGCAGAGATTGGCGAGGCGCGCGCCCAATGCAAGGGGCGCCGGCCATCCTGTATGGAGCCATGCGGCCACGTTCTCGCGGGGCGCCGAGCCCGAGCGGTGGACCGGTCGCCATCACGGCGAGGAGCGGGGGCGCCGTTCCGAAATCTGTCAACCGGATTTGCGGGCGCGGCGTGCAATTGATGCGGTGGCCGTCACCGCTCTGCGCTACAACGCGCCACCACGATGCAAAGGGCGACGACATGGACAAGAAGGCGATGCGCGAAGAGGCCGAACGGCTGATGCGCGAGGCGATGGCGACCCGCAACGTCACGGTCAAACAGGGCGACACCGTGATC
>NZ_QKQS01000005.1 GCF_003226555.1 Rhodopseudomonas palustris
GCACTTCCACATCCGGCCTATCAACGTGGTCGTCTTCCACGGTTCTCAAGGGAATGCTCGTTTTGAGGTGGGTTTCCCGCTTAGATGCTTTCAGCGGTTATCCCGTCCGTACATAGCTATGCTGCACTGCCGCTGGCGCGACAACAGCTCCACCAGAGGTACGTTCATCCCGGTCCTCTCGTACTAGGGACAAATCCTCTCAACATTCCAACACCCACGGCAGATAGGGACCGAACTGTCTCACGACGTTCTGAACCCAGCTCACGTACCACTTTAATCGGCGAACAGCCGAACCCTTGGGACCTTCTCCAGCCCCAGGATGTGATGAGCCGACATCGAGGTGCCAAACGACGCCGTCGATATGGACTCTTGGGCGTCATCAGCCTGTTATCCCCGGCGTACCTTTTATCCGTTGAGCGATGGCCCATCCACGCGGGACCACCGGATCACTATGACCGACTTTCGTCTCTGCTCGACTTGTTGGTCTCGCAGTCAGGCAGGCTTATGCCATTGTACTCGACGAACGATTTCCGACCGTTCTGAGCCTACCGTCGCACGCCTCCGTTACTCTTTGGGAGGCGACCGCCCCAGTCAAACTGCCCACCATGCGCTGTCCCGGATCCCGCTGAGGGAACGCGGTTAGATATCCATAACCATTAGGGTGGTATTTCACATTGCGGCTCCACCCGAGCTGGCGCCCGAGCTTCAAAGCCTACCACCTATTCTACACAAACAGTCACGAATACCAGCGCAAAGCTACAGTAAAGGTGCACGGGGTCTTTCCGTCTGACCGCAGGAACCCCGCATCTTCACGGGGAATTCAATTTCACTGAGTCTATGTTGGAGACAGCGGGGAAGTCATTACGCCATTCGTGCAGGTCGGAACTTACCCGACAAGGAATTTCGCTACCTTAGGACCGTTATAGTTACGGCCGCCGTTTACCGGGGCTTCAATTCAGAGCTTGCACTCCTCCTCTTAACCTTCCGGCACCGGGCAGGCGTCAGACCCTATACGTCATCTTGCGATTTCGCAGAGCCCTGTGTTTTTGTTAAACAGTTGCCACCCCCTGGTCTGTGCCCCTCCTGACCGCTTGCGCGACCAGAAGGCCTCCTTATCCCGAAGTTACGGAGGTAAATTGCCGAGTTCCTTCAACATAGTTCTCTCAAGCGCCTTGGTATACTCTACCAGTCCACCTGTGTCGGTTTCGGGTACGGTCTGATGTGGAGGCTATTTCCTGGAACCCCGTCGAGGCCCGACCAATCCAGTAAGGTCGAACAACATAAGGGATTCGTCACCATCCACTGGCTCACGAATATTCACGTGATTCCCATCGACTACGCATTTCTGCCTCGCCTTAGGGACCGGCTAACCCTGCGAAGATTAACTTTACGCAGGAACCCTTGGACTTTCGGCGACACTGTCTTTCACAGTGTTTGTCGTTACTCATGCCAGCATTCGCACTTCTGATACCTCCAGGCGCCCTCACGGGTCGCCCTTCGCAGGCTTACAGAACGCTCCGCTACCGCGTGCTTGCGCACACCCTAAGCTTCGGCTCGTGGCTTGAGCCCCGTTACATCTTCGGCGCAGAAACCCTTATTTAGACCAGTGAGCTGTTACGCTTTCTTTAAAGGATGGCTGCTTCTAAGCCAACCTCCTGGTTGTTTTGGGATTTCCACATCCTTTCCCACTTAGCCACGAATTGGGGGCCTTAGCTGTAGGTCAGGGTTGTTTCCCTCTCCACGACGGACGTTAGCACCCGCCGTGTGACTCCCGGATAGTACTCTCAGGTATTCGGAGTTTGGTTGGGTTTGGTAAGACGGTAAGTCCCCCTAGCCCATCCAGTGCTCTACCCCCTGAGGTATTCGTCCGAGGCGATACCTAAATATCTTTCGCGGAGAACCAGCTATTTCCCAGTTTGATTGGCCTTTCACCCCTAACCACAAGTCATCGGAGCCTTTTTCAACAGGCACCCGTTCGGTCCTCCAGTGAGTGTTACCTCACCTTCAACCTGCTCATGGCTAGATCACTAGGTTTCGGGTCTAATCCAACGAACTTGACGCCCTATTCAGACTCGCTTTCGCTGCGCCTACACCTATCGGCTTAAGCTTGCTCGTTAAATTAAGTCGCTGGCCCATAATACAAAAGGTACGACGTCACCCAGAACGTATCTTGGGCTCCGTCTGTTTGTAGGTGTCCGATTTCAGGAACTATTTCACTCCCCTCGTCGGGGTGCTTTTCACCTTTCCCTCACGGTACTGGTTCACTATCGGTCGCTGAGGAGTACTTAGGCTTGGAGGGTGGTCCCCCCATGTTCAGACAGGATTTCACGTGTCCCGCCTTACTCGAGCATCATTGGTCGCATTACTTGTACGGGGCTATCACCCTCTAAGGCTCTGCTTTCCTGACAGATTCCAATTGTCTTCCAATGATGACTGGCCTGGTCCGCGTTCGCTCGCCACTACTAGCGGAGTCTCGGTTGATGTCCTTTCCTCCAGGTACTTAGATGTTTCAGTTCCCTGGGTTCGCTTGAAACCTCCTATGTATTCAGAGATCTCATACCTTCTCTTGATAACCGGAAATCCAAAATCTCATCATCCTTGCGGACAACAAGACCTTGGAGTTCCGGCTATCGAAGGTGGGTTTCCCCATTCGGAAATCCACGGATCAAAGCTTCTTCGCAGCTCCCCATGGCTTATCGCAGCGTAGCACGTCCTTCATCGCCTCTCAGCGCCAAGGCATCCGTCGAACACCCTTAAGGCACTTGATTGCTCTCATTATCAATGTCCACACACTCGGCAGAATGTGTCGCGAGCCGCCACAAGGGCAAGCCGCAACGGGACATTGATTAGAAAGACCAGTTATTGCTTCGTAAGATCGACCCGATGACGATGCGGTCAAGCGTCGTCAACAAGAAGCGTTTTACAACCCGGTCGTCTTGCAACAACCAGGCGCCGAAAACACTCCGGAGATACGCGATCGATGCCCCGCAGATTGCTCTGCAAGACCCGAACCCGGATCGATCTCCTCTTCACGATGTCAGAAAACCCGCCAGGCTGCGCATTGCGCAAAGCCGGCGAATACAAGTTGCGGACGAAAAACCATCGTCGC
>NZ_QKQS01000006.1:0-165175 GCF_003226555.1 Rhodopseudomonas palustris
AAAACCCTGCCGCGATGCCCCTGTTGTGGCCTCGCGGCAGCATCAAGCCGGCGGCGGAAACTTATGACGCAGTAGTACTAACCCACCCTACACCCCTCCCCTCTCCCCCGCGCGGGAGAGGGCGAGCGGGCGCTGCGCTTCAGCTCGCCGCGAACTTCACCAGCTTGATGGCGTCGAAATCCTGGACGCCGCCGCCGACGCGCTTGGTGGTGTAGAACAGCACGTAGGGCTTCGACGAGTACGGGTCGCGCAGCACGCGCACGCCCTGGCGATCGACGATCAGATAGCCGCGGCGGAAGTCGCCGAACGCGATCGACAGCGAATTCGCCGCGATGTCCGGCATGTCCTCGGCATCCGCGAGCGGGAAGCCGGCGAGGCTGGCGCGGCCGCCGGCGGTGACCGGCGGCTGCCACAGATAGGCGCCCGAGGAATCCTTGAACTTGCGGATCGCCGCCTGCGTCCGCCGGTTCATCACGAAGCTGGCGTTCTGGCGATAGCCCGGCCGCAGCGCGTAGATCAGATCGATCAGCACGTCGCCGGGCGCGGTGGCGGCGAACGCGCCGGCGGCGCCGGTCGAGATGGTGCCGAGCTTGCCCCAGCTCCAGGCGCTGTTGGCCGCGGTCGGCACGGCGAGGAAGCCCTTCGGCTTACTGACGCCGTCGCCGGACACGAAGGCGATGCCCTCCTGCTCGGCGAACGCCTGGTCGATCTCGCCGGCCAGCCAGTCGTCGATGTTCACTGCAGAGTCGTCGAGCAGCGTCGCGGTCGCGGCCGGCATCGCATACAGCTCCATCGCCGGAAACGACAGCGCATCCAGCGACGGCGACGCGGTCTGCGGCCGGGCGTCGCTCTCGCCGACCCAGCCGGTCGCCGGCCCGGTGGTGACGAACGGCTTCTTGTACACCCCGCCGGAGATCTCGCGCACGGTGGCGAGCGAGCGGATCGGCGAGATCGCGGCGAGCCGCGCCGAGATGGTGTGCTCGAGCTCGGTCGGCACCAGATAGCCGCCGTCGGGATCAGAGCCGACCGACAGCGCCTTGGTCTCCAGCCGGCGCAGGCTGGCGGCCTCGCCGCTGCGCACATAGGCCTCGAACGCGCTCTTGTGCTCGCGCTGATCGGCGGCCGGCTGCGGTCGCTCCGCCGCAAGCTGCGGCCGCGCCGCCTTCAGGGCGAGTTCGTCGAGCCGGCGCTGCTGGTGATCCAGCGCGGCGTCGATCCGCGCCAGCTTCTCCTCGGCCAGCACGTCGCCCTTGCCAGTCTCGATCGCCTTCAGCCGCGCGTCGTTCTCGGCCTTGTAGTCCTCGAACGCGCGCATCAAGGCATCGAACACCTGCTGCGCATCGTCGCCGGCAAAGCCGGCCTTGGTCTCGGGAGCAGCACTGACGCGATCGTAGTTCATCGGTCTCTCCTAGTTGAAGCTTGGACGACAGCCAAACAAAAACGCCGCGGCGGAAGCCACGGCGTGATAACTAGCCAATAGAGTAAGTAAGTTCAGTAGAACGTTGTTCTAAGCGGGAACCAGCTTGTGAGATGCATGCCGGAAATCGCGGAAAGCACGGCCAATCGTCTCCATCTCGGAAACCCTCTGAACCGGCTGCTCGTCGGAGGCAAGATACTCAGCCATCGCCGAACGAGCCTTCACGCCCCAGATCGGATGGGTATAAGTCATGGCCATAAATCCAGCCTGACAAGCCTTTAAGAAGAGCTCCGTTGATTCCGGCTTCTGGGACACGAACAGGACCTCTTCTTGGCCAATCGCCCTCGCACTCTTCTTGGCCTCCACCAGTCTACGACTGTACACCATGTAAAGACCCATCGCGGCGTTCTTGTTAGCAATACAAGTGTTGATACCCTCGAGTAATTCGAGCCAGTCCTTCGGGATTTCGGTCTTCAGCGATTTCTTTGTTAGATTGAAAAACTGGTCGGACCAGTACTCGTAAGCTGTCAGCCGTTTAATTTCCATCTCGGCAAAACGCGCGTAGCCCAAGAACGCCAGTACCGACGCTGCGACAAACGCAAGTAGAAGAAGCGCATGTGGCAAAGTCATTTTACCTTCCCTCGTGCTTGCTGGATTGCGCTCTGGATGTTGGACTGCTTGCCTTCGACCTTTCTTTGTACGTCAAGCATCAAGCGGCGATGTTTCAAGACAATCTCTAAAGTCTTGTTAAACGCTTGGACTAAAGCCGGGCCCCGAATGATAAAGGCTACACCGAACGATAGAGTCAACACGAGTAACAGCGCACCACCGAGTCCGATCCGCTCGACCACTTCCGGCCACTGGCCTGGATCAATTGTAACGTTACTGTTCACAATATAGTTCCGACCTCAACATCGCTTCAAAAAAAACTTGAGAAAATCTGAATTACAGTCGGAATCGAGTTAAATCAACGCGACATTCGAAGGCGATCAAGAACAAATCGAGCACACACCAGGGCATTCGGCTAGCCCTCTGTGAAACGTACTGCCCGGCTGCGACTGATCCCTGCCAGCGCCTGTTTGCGGCCGGCGCGGGTGGACAGCGTCGCCGCGATCCTCCCGCGCCGGATCGGCGATGCCGGTGCCTCCGCGGCATCGTCCGAACGGGTCGGTACTACGTCCTGCACGCGGCGCCACGCCGCCTCCGCCGCGGCGCGCTGCGGCGAGGGCCGCGGCGTGTGCTTGACGGTCGCGATCCGCGCGCCGTTCAGCAGCGGAAAGGTGACGATCGAGATCTCCCAGAGATCGACCTGATACAGCCGCCGCACCCGCGTCTTCGGATCGATCTGGCCGCGCACCGTGCGATAGCCGATCGACAGCCCGTCGATCGCGCCGGCGCGGAGCAGCGCCAGGAGTTCACGGCCGCGCGCCACATCCGGGATCAGCCGGCCGCGGGCACGCAGGCCCCGCAGGTCTTCGGCCAGCTCCAGCCAGACCCCGACCGGCTCGGCCGGATCGTGCTGGAACAGCATCGGGATTTTTCGCAAGCCGCGCTGCTTCAGCGTCTGGGTGAAGGCGCCGGGCATCACCATGTCGCGGGCCTGGTCGATCTCGCCGAACAGGCTGGCATAGCCGTCGATGCTGCCGTCCTCGGCCAGCGACAGCCGCGCCGGCAGCGGCGCAGGCAAAGGCGACGGGGCGAGCATGTGCGGCCTCGCAGGATACGAGTGAGTTCGGATGGCGATGGAGAACGCTGGTATGCGCGGCGGAGTAGCCGCGGGCTGCGCGGCGGTTACTTCGCCCGCTTGGCCGAGCGCTTGCGCGGCGGCGGCTTGGGCGCGGCGCGCCGCGCCGCCGGCTTGCGATGCGCGCCGGCCAGATGCGCCAGGAACTCGCGGAAGATCGTCTGCGGATCCTTCGCCGATTTGGTCTCGGCGCGGCCCCGGTTCAGCACGGTGGAGAGCCGCTGCATCGCCCTACTCCTCGTCAATCGCCCGGCGCCGCGCGCGGCGGTTGAACAGCTCGAGCGCGTGGACGAAATCATCGAACCGCCGCACCGCCGCCGCCCACTCGCGAAGCACAAACCACAATCCCAAACTGGCGCCGACTGCCCACAGCAGCAAAGCCACGTGAGCGAGGTCACCGCGCTCGGAAAACATCTTGATCAGATCGGACATCGGCATCTCGCCCGCAGACACCCGCGTAGTGGGGAGTCGTCCACCCGCCGTCAGTTATTCGGCATCAGCAGAGAAACGTTCTGCGCTCGCAGCTCAGCGGCGCAAAAACCCGAAGCCGTCGCCGGGTGGCTGCTCGTTGATATCTTCATCCCGCAATACGCGTGGCTCCGGCCCGGGTTTGAAGAAACCCGGGAAAGGAAAGGTTTTCGGTGGAAGATCCTTGCCGTCGACCCATTCGATGCTGGTCGGTAGTTCGCCGTCCCGCTCCATGAACTCCTTCACGGCGGGCCACGCTTGCGCGTAGGGAATAAACAGACCGATCGGCCGCAAATCGCCCTGCAGCGTCCGCAACCACTCCTTGATCCGGCTCATGTCACCCTTGGAGTAACAATCAAACGGCTGCCTGATCCGGCCATCCCATTTTCGGTAGTACAGGAAAATGCCGAAATCCGGCGTGCCCACCATCGTGAGGCTCGCGGTAACCTGATCGATCCCGGGCTGGCCGTCGGTGCCGTACAATCCCGAAATCTCGAGCCCGAACTCGTCGTTTCCGTGCGGATCGGGAGCCCACGGATTCTCGGCCGGCGCCAGGAAGTAAGGCGCTAGCTCGCCGGGCTCCGGCCAACCGTCCGGGTCCAGATCTTGAAAGTAGATCCGTTTCCTCACTTCCTTCTCCAGACTTGCCATTCCCCCTGCCGCATCACGCTCGCACGACCTGATCTTGCCTCACGAATCGTGACATGAGGATTGCCTAATTGCAGTCCGACTTTCGGCAACAGGTGCAGCCTGCGAGCCGCCCGTCCTCACCCCAGCCGGTCGCCGCCATCGATCGGTGCGTAGCCGACCGCTTCGCGCTTTTCGTTCAGGGTGAGGAACGGCGCTGCCGTGACGCGATCCCACAGCGCGGTGCGGTCGGGCGACAGCGCGTCGATCCGGTCGGTGTCGATCACCAGGCGGACGCCGTCTCCGAATTGCGGCGACAGCCACTGCGCCAGCGCATTGCCGACCCGCGTCGCCAGCGGCAGCACGGTCTGGCGCACGAAGCTGCGGTTGGCTTCCTGGTAGTTCGAGAATGTGTTGTCGCCCGGGATGCCGAGCAGCATCGGCGGCACGCCGAACGCCAACGCGATCTCGCGCGCGGCAGCGTGCTTGGCCTCGAGAAAGTCCATGTCCTTCGGCGACAGCGCCATCGCCTTCCAGTCGAGCCCGCCTTCGAGCAGCAGCGGCCGGCCGGCATTGGCGGCGCCTGCGTAAGTGTTCTCCAATTCGCGCTTCAGCCGCTCGAACTGGTTCTCGCTGAGCACCGCGCCCTCCGGGCCGGCATATACCAGCGCGCCCGAGGGCCGCGCCGAATTGTCGAGCAACGCCTTGTTCCAGCGCGCAGCGGCGTTGTGGGTGTCGACCGCGACCGCGGCGGCTTCGAGCGGCGCCAGGCCGTAGTGGTCGTCGAGCGGATGGAAGAACGTCAGATGCAAGATCGGCGAAACCGGAACGGCATGCTGATCGAACCGCACGGTGCGGCCGCCGACGCTGTAGTCATACGCCTCCGCCCAGCCATCGGCGCCGGGGATCAACTTGATGCGGTCGGGGCGCAGCGCGTAGAGCCCGTGCACGGCCTCGCCGAGCGTCACCGCTTCGATATAGGCGTTGCCGGCGAGCAGCAGATGCGCGTACAGCGTCTCCAGCAGCGCAGCGCCGTCCTGGCGCGGGTTGGGGCGCGCCAGCAGCGCGGCGAGCGGATGCGCCTCCTTCTCCTGCGCGCCGTCGAACACACCGAACACGCAAGCCGCTGCATTCTCCGCCACCAGCCTCACGCAGCGATACACGATCGCGTTGCCGACATATCCCTCCCGCGCCAGGCCGGTATAGTCCCGCGGCGTCCACCGCGGCCGTCCGCCGAACCCCACCGCAAGTACCTGCGCGGTGCGCGATGTCTTCGCTTCGGGGGCTCCGAGAAACGCCTTAAGACGCTCGAGCATCGGCAAATCCATCTGACGCTCCTGGTATGAGGGAGTTCCGTTGCCGACGCCCCAAGATCGGGGCGGCCGAAAACACGAAGGCCCCGCGCACGCAATATCAGCGCGCCGCGAGGCCCTTGTTCAAAACGTTCAGGCGGAAGATTAGCCGGCTGCGATCCGCGCCGCCTCGGCGGCCGCGCGTTGCATGCTGTTCGACATCTCGCTGGTCACGGTGCTCTGCTCTTCGACCGCGGCAGCGGTCGAGGTGACGTATTCGCTGACCTCGTTGATCGCCTGCTTGATAGCGTTCAGCGCCGTGGCGACATCGCCGGAGATCGAATTGAGGCTGCTGATTTCCTCGCCGATCTTGTCGGTGGCCTGCTTGGCCTGATTGGCGAGATTTTTGACCTCGGCTGCGACCACCGCGAAACCGCGGCCGGCCTCGCCGGCACGCGCCGATTCGATGGTGGCATTCAGCGCCAGAAGGTTGATCTGGCTGGTGATGTTGTTGATCAGCTCGACGATGCCGCTCATCGATTGCGCCGCGCTGGTGAGGCGCTGCGCCTGGGCGTCGGCATTCGACACGCGATCGACGGCGCCGGCGGCGGTCTCGCGGGACTTGGTCATCGTCGAGGAAATCTCGCGCACCGACGCGTTGAGCTCCTCGGCGCCGGCGGCCACGGTCTCCATCATGCCGCGCACCTTTTCGTTGCCGATTCGCGCGAGCACCTGCTGGGTGACGTCGGTGGCGTATTTCACCACCTTGAACGGCTTGCCGTTGAGGTCGAGGATCGGGTTGTAGGACGCCTGGATGTACACTTCCCGACCGCCTTTGCCGATCCGCTTGTACTCCGCCGCCTGGTACTGGCCGCGGCTCAGCGCTGCCCAGAATTCGCGATACGCAGCTCCGTCGCGTTCGGACGGATCGACGAACATGCTGTGCTGCTTGCCCTTGATTTCTGCGATCGAGTAGCCCAGCGCGTTCAGGAAATTGTCGTTCGCATTGAGGATCGTGCCGTCCATGCTGAACTCGATGACCGCCTGCGATTTGCCGATCGCCTCGATCTGCCCGGCGAGATCGGCATTCTTCAACTTCTCAGCGGTGACGTCGACGGCGAATTTCACCACCTTGGCGGGCTTGCCCTTGTCGTCGAAGATCGGATTGTAGGAGGCCTGAATCCAAACCTCCTTGCCACCCTTTCCGATCCGCTTGTACTCGGCGGCCTGGTACTGGCCGCGGTTGAGCGCCGCCCAAAATTCGCGATAGGCGCCACTGTCGCGCATCGCCGGCTCGACGAAAATGCTGTGGTGCTTTCCCTTGATCTCATCCAGGGTGTAGCCCATCGTCTTCAGGAAGTTCTCGTTGGCGGAACGGATCGTGCCGTCCATCTCGAACTCGATTACCGCCTGGGAGCGGTTGGCGGCGGCGACCTGTCCGGCGAAGTCGACGTTCTGCAGGCGGATCGCGGCGTCCGCCCATTCAACCACGACGCCGGCGCGGCTGCCGTCGGGGTTGTTCAGCGGCGTCGCCACCAGATCGAAGCTCCGGGTGCCGACCTTGATAGTGGCGCGGTGCACCGAATTGAGCGCCTTCAGCATTTGGCGCTGATGGCTGGGATTCTTATGGAAGCCGTCGATATTGGTGCCGACCAGGGTATCGACGTTGAAATTCGGCATTTCCTTCTTCATGTCCGGCTCGGCTTCGCGCAACAGCGCGGTCACCGCGTCGTTCATGTAGACGATATTGAGATCCGCATCCGACACCATGATGTTGGCGGATACCAGCTTCGTCGCCATCAACGCCAGAGCGCCGGAATCCTTCTTCGAGCCACGTCCAAACATTCCGGGTCTCCTCGCATCCGATTTTCATTCGGCTGCGAAGAGCTATGACCGGAGGATCGAAAACAGAGGCTTAACTACACGTCTCGTAGTATTACCTAACAATTACCAATTCAAATGTTCGCAACCAAATGCTCGTCACACAATTCAACATTTCTGGTGCAGCAGCTTGATGCCTTGCCGATACGTACGCGCCGACGGCGCTTGAATTTTGCACCCGCCCCGTAAGAATACCACCTGCATCAACCGACGGTGCTTGCGACGGTTCGCCTCACACCCTGAACCACACGAACCAGATCACCCCCAGGATCATCACCGCGAGGCCGGTACTGATCGTGAGGAGTGCCAGAACCGAGGGACCGCGCTCCCCCTGCCGCGCTTCGATCGGATTCTCAACGATACGGCCATTCTCACGCGTCGCCATGCATCCCTCCCTGGTTGATCCGGCGCAGTCCGCACGCCATCGAGGGTCCAACGCGTCATCCCGATACCTGTTCCCGACAGGTCGCCTTCGCCCTCGCAAGAATATCAAGAGGAGGTATCGGCGCAGAACGCGCGTTGAACAACGCCGAAGCGCCCGACACGTCAGCGTCGCGCCGTCGTCCAAACCCAATTGTGGAGCATGGCCGAACCCTATGCGAGGAGCGTCACGCTGTCAAGGACTATTTTCTTAGAGCGGGACCCCGGGCAGCGTCCTGCTGCCGCGCCTGGCTGCCGAGCAGCAGCCCGGCGAGCAGCATCAGGAAGCCCATCGCGGGGGGCGCGAACAGCGCCTCCTCCTGGAACAGGCCGTTGGTCAGCACCACCAAGATACCGAAGGCCGCCATCCCGAGCAGCAGGACGCCTGAGCGCGCATAGAGTCGCCAGCATGCCAACGCCACCATCGCGTAAAAGCCGAGGGGGACCAAAGCCGCCACGCCCATCTGATACAGGAGGACGCCGACCGAGCTTTCGGCGGCGCCCTCGACCGCGCCGGCCTGCTGCGCGGCTTGCCAGTTGATGCCGGAGAAGCCCTCCGTCAGATTGCCGCCCAGTCCGATACCACGACCGAGCGGCGCGTGCAGGAACCCATTCCATCCGCCCATCAGGCCGATGACGTGATAGTCCCCGATCTGTAGTCCAGTGCGAATCACGAAGCCTGCATAGGCTGCGAGCACCACCACCGCGCCGCAGAGCACCAGCACGGGGCCGACCAGGATCGTCCCGATCCAGGCGGCGGCGACGAACAGCACCATGATCGCCGCCCCCTTGACGCCGCACAGCAGCATCAACACGAGCGCCAAACCGCCGAGCCCCCCCCGCCCGACCGCGAGCAGGAACAACGCGAAGAAGCCGACGCCGTAGGCGAAGCTGACCGGGCTGATATTCGGTCCGTACAGCCGCAACATCTGGCCGAGGCCGAGTCCCTTCAGCAGCGTCGTGTTGAAGAAATCGACAACGAACAGATCCTTGATCCCGACGATTACCTTGCCGGTGGCCCGCATTTCGCGCTCCCACACGCCGGAGTTTGTCGCCTTGATCTCCTCGAGCCGCCAGTAAGCGTGACCGTTGGTGATGTCCAGCCAGGCGTCGCGGAACGCGAATTCGATGCCGCCGCAGATCACGACCAACACGGCGATCACCACCACATAGGGCGTCACTCGGATCCGGTGGTTGGCGGCTGCCAGCAGCGCTAGCTGAAACAGCAACACCGGCAGCGCGATGTTGCGAAGATAGATCGCCGCGGCCTTCGGCTCACGGGTGAGCCCGATGACGAAGTACACGCCCATCACTGCGAGCACCGCGGTGCTCGTCAGCAGCAGCCGGTTCAGCATCGGCGATCGCCGCGAAACCGCCGCCCGCGCGAAAGCCACCAGCCACAGCACCGCACAGATCAGGAAATTGTAGCCCTTCAGGAATTCGAGTTCGGACGGCTCGGTCACGAGAGGTGAAAACAGCGACACGAACACGTTCTGAAACATCATCAGAAAGATCGCGATCACCGGTCCCTGAGCGGGCATCGCGATTGCGATCGCGATCGCGACCAGCGTCTCTACCGTAATGGCCAGCATCGGGCTGGCGACATGCAGCAGCGGCGAGCACGCCGTGGCGGTGAGCGCAACGACGAAGGTCAGAAGGATCCTGCCGAGCGGTTCGCCCGCGAGGGGGACATCGGCATTCGGCATCGCGTCGGATCGCGCATCAGGAACAGCGGACGTGCCGGCGAGCCGCATGGTTCGTGCCTCTGTTGCGCTGGTCGGTTGAACCACGAGCGATAGCACGCAACGCCAAAGAACCGGTTAACCATCGTGAGTTCCCCTCGCCCGCAACTCGCGGTCCGGCGCAACGTTAATCATTCGGCAAGAAACGTGGTGTGCGAGCCATCCGCTCGCGACCGTTGCGCTTGATTCGCGACACACGCGCATACTACGAAAATGGCTCAATCGAAGACGTCACCAACAAGGCGTCACTGAACCAGACTGGAGCGCGGGATCATGCGGAGCATCGGACAGATCATTGGCGACTACGACAATCCGAACAGCCTCGGTTCCAAGTTTCGGCGTCGGCGCAGCGCCCCGCTGCGGCGGATGATCGAAGCCGTCTACGCCGAAAAGGGCGAGGTGCGGATTCTCGATGTTGGCGGCATGGAATACTATTGGGATATGCTCGGCCCGGATTACCTCGCCCAGCACAAGGTCTCGATCGACCTGCTCAATCTGAAGGACGACATCCGTCCGGTGAAGAATCCGGAGTTCTTCCGGGCGATCGAAGGCAACGGCTGCGAGCTGCCGTTCCCCGATAACGCTTACGACATCTGCCACTCGAATTCAGTGATCGAGCACGTCGGTAATTGGCACAACAAGCTGTCGTTCGCGCGCGAGACGACACGCGTGGCGCCGCGCTACTTCCATCAGACACCGAACTTCTGGTTCCCGTGGGAGCCGCATCAGAGCATGGCGTTCTATCACTGGCTGCCGGCACCGATGCAGCTGTGGATCGCGCGGCATCACCGGCTTGGCTGGGCCAAGACCAAGGCACAGACGGTCACCGACGGGATGTGGGCAGTCGAGCACGCCAGCATGCTGGATCGCACCATGGTCGACAGCCTGTTCCCCAACGCCAAGATCATCGTCGAGTACTTTGTCGGCCTGCCGAAGTCATTCGTTGCGATGCGCGCCTGACATCATTCAGTTCCGGCCGGAGCAGAACCGAAGCTCGCTGCTCGAACGACGGCGGCGATCTTCCTGCTCCGCCCGATCCGCGTCGCACGACGTGGAATCCGCTGCCCTGATGCACGCGGCTCAAAGCAAAAGCCGGACTCCGGGGAATATCGCGCCCAGAACCGGCAAGACACCGGTCCGATCCGGCAGGACATACGCCGGCGCGAAAGCTACGGCTTCTTGATCGCGTCGCTGACCGAGGTGTATTTGGCGGTCACGTTGGTACCGAGCGTGGTGATCACGGTGACGATCACGGTGCTGATACCGGCTGCAATCAGGGCGTATTCGATTGCGGTGGCGCCACTGGTATCTGCTCGAAAACGGGCAATCAGTCGTCGCACCGAACTCTCCTGCGCTCGCACCCCGCGCTCCGACTATGATCGGAACGGCGGCACCCTAGAGGTGACAAGTTACAGGAGTCTTGATGGCGATCCGCAAAACGCCGTCATGGATCGGTGGCTCGCAGCGCCGCAGGATGTGCCGGCACCAGACCGGGCCCGGCTCCGGTCAGCGCCGCACGACGATCCGCCACCGCGTGGTGGAACTGCTCCAGCACCAGGCTGAACGGCTCGAGATCTTCGATCGCGCCGTCGTCGTAACAGTCGAGCGTATCGCGTAAAATCTTATCGATCTCGTGCTGCAGGGTGTCCAGTGCCTGAAGCGTCTCCGCTTTGCGCGCCTTGCCGATCATGGCTAGCGCCCGATCGCGCATCTTGGTGCCGGCCTCGCGCTCGTCACGGGTCAAGTAACTACGAAACCAGGCGCCGGCCGAGCCGAGGCCGGACAACAGCAATACCAATCCCCAAATGTAGTCGCTGTTGCGCTCCATGAAGGTGCGATCGGTACCGTCGATGAACGCCGCAGCGCCGCGATGCGCAGGGATCGCCGCGTCCTTCTCGGTGTCGGGCGCTTCGATCTTGCCGGCGAGCGGCATCTCCCGGGCGATCTGCTGACGCGCGGCGAAGATCTGCCGCGCCAGCTTGGTCACCATCACCGACGACAGCGACTGTCGCGCCACGATCAGATGGTTGACGCTGACGGTATCGACCTTGTCTTCCGGCCGCGCGGGCTGGGTCGAGAAGATGCTGGCGGGGATCTCTTCCGAATCGTAGATCGGGTATTTCTTGGCAATCGCGTCACCAACATCGATCGGCAGGAAGCGCAACTCGCCCCTCGCCTTCGCGGTCGCGGCGATCGCTTCCCCGGTGATCTTGCTGTCGAGCGGGCCGACGGCGAGGAAGGCATCGAGCGACGGATCGCGCGCCATCTCGGCGAGCTGGCCGGTAGCGAACTGTTCCTTGTGGACCTTGTCGGGCACCACGCCGGACTCGGCCAGAATGATGTCGAACAGTTTGACGTTGGCCGGCGTCCGTCCAATCACGCCGACCCGGCGGCCGGCAAGATCGGCAATGGTCTTGACCGACTTCTTCCCCTTCCCGGCGGATGACGGCGCCCACAGCACCACGACGTTCTTGCGCAGCACCGCCACCGCCTGTGCATCGGCCGGCAAATCGAGATCGGCGCGGGTCACGGCAAGGTCGGCCTTGTGATCGCGAAACGCGTCGATGCTCGGCGTCGCCCCGCCCGTCACCAATGGCACCAGCCGCACCGCAGCCCGATCCCGGGCAAAGCTCTGGGCCAGCGCCTGGACCAGCTTCAGATCATCGCCGCCGCCCGGCCCGACCGCGATCTTCAAGCTCACCGGCCGCAGTTCATAGAACACCAAGGCGAGGACGCCGACGGCTACCAGAATGAGAGTCAGCACCGTTGCCAACGCAAAGCGGGCACGATTGCGCCGGCGCCGGTTGCGGAACGTATCGTTGCTACTGCCTTCCGGGGATGCCATCCCGCCACCCGCTTCTTGCGCCCGAACGGCGCCAGCCAACGCCGTGCACCGAGCTTCCGGCCGTTGTGCGGCAGCCTACTCGATTTTCAGTTGCGGGGTATCAGCAAATCCGCCGGCCCTCAGGCGCCCTACTCTGGGAGCGCGAGCGTCGGCTCGGGGCCGGCGAGCTTACGTTCTTCCATCACCACGATGCACAGCGCCGAGGCCGCCAGCATCAGCGCCGCCGCGCCGAATACCCAGCGGAACGCCGCCACCATGTCGGCGGCTGCGACGTTGCCGGTGACGTGGCGATGCTCGCCGCCGCCGAGCTGAATGTCGCCGCCGAGCGCAATCAGCAGAATCGCCGTGAACGCCGCGACCGTGAACGAGGCCATCAGAGCCCGAAAGAAATTCATCGCGCCGGTCGCGGTGCCAATCTGCGGCCGCGGCACCGCGTTCTGGATCGACACCACGCTGACCGGAAACACCGTGCCGAGGCCGAGCGAACACAGCGACAGCAGCGTCAGGAACAGCCACAGCGGCAGCGGCGTCAGCAGCGCGATCGCCGCAGCCATCAGCGCCGCGAAGCTGGTGCCGAGGATCGCGATCCGCTTGTAGCGCTCGACATGCACCATCGCCCGGCCAGTGAACGCCGCGCCGAACACCGAGATCGCCGCGATCGGGATCAGCGCCAGGCCGGATTGGCTCGCAGTCAGCTGATACACCGCCTCGTAATACAGCGGCATGTGCACCGTCAGCGCGATCATCGCCCCCATGGTGAAGGCGCCGCCGGCCATCGCCCACGGGACGACCGTCCCGCTCATCAATTGCAGCGGCAGGAACGGCTCGCGCGCCCGCAGCGCGTGCCAGACGAAGCTCACCGCCAACAGCACCGCCGCGCCCGACAGCGCCAGGATTGTCGGCGACAGCCAGGCAAAGCGATTGCCACCCCAGGTCAGCACCAGCATCACCGCCATTGCCGCAGACATCAGCAGCACGCCGCCGAGCCAATCCACTTTGCGGCGGCGGTGATACACCGGGATCTTCGCCATCTTCGGCAGCAGCAACGCCAGCGCGCCGATTGCGAGCGGCAGGTTGATCCAGAAGATCATCGACCAGTGCAAATGCTCGGCGAAGAAGCCGCCGAGGATCGGCCCGCCGATTCCGGCCGATACCCACACGCCAGAGAAATAAGCCTGATACTGGCCCCGCTCGCGCGGACTGACGACGTCGGAAATCACCGTCTGCACGATCGGCATGATGCCGCCGCCGCCCAGCCCCTGCAGCGCGCGGCCGAGGATCAGGACCAGCAAACTCGGCGCCAGCGCGCACATCACGGAGCCGGCGACGAACAGGCTGAGCGAGACGATGATCATCACCCGCCGGCCGTAAATGTCGGCCAGGCTGCCGAACACCGGAGCGACTGCGGTCGAGGACAGCAGATACGCGGTGATCACCCAGGACAGGTTTTCGACGTCGCCGAACTGCCGTCCGATCGTCGGCAGCGCGGTCGCGACGATGGTCTGATCGAGCGCGGCGAGGAACATCGCCAGCAGCAGGCTCATCAAGATCGCGCGAACTTCGCCCTGGGTCAGCGCACCGGCCGGCGCTAGCGGCGGCGCGTCGCCGAGATTGATCACTTCGGTCGGAATGCTGGAGAGTTCGGCGGCGGCTTCGTCGGACAGCAGATGGTGGGGCGCGCCCACAGGTTGACGGCTCTGGCGTTCGGACATGCTCATGCGGGCGCGGAATCTCGTCGGGCTGAAACGATGCGGGGGACATTCGCCAGTGCATCCTACTAACGCATCCCCTGCTGGGACGACAGCAACGTCAGCGCATGGGTGCACCGCGTACCGCTGCCGGTCCATGGACTCGGGATATGATCAGCAGCCGGCGGAATGTTCCGCATGGCAAAATACGCCCACGCTTCGTGTGGGGAACGGAGGTCAGCCATGATCGGGTTCAAGCGACGTCTCCTCGCCACCTGCGCCGGCGCAGCCGCCATCGCGGGATTGTTATGGCCGCCGGTCGCCGACGCCTGCACGCGCCTGGTCTATCTCGGCGCCGACAATCAGGTGATCACGGCGCGATCGATGGATTGGGCGCGCGACATCGGCACCAATCTTTGGATCTTCCCGCGCGGCATCACACGCTCCGGCGAAGCCGGCTCCAATTCTGCACAGTGGACCGCGCGCTACGGCAGCGTCATCGCGTCGGCCTATGATGTCGCGACTTCGGACGGAATCAACGAAGCGGGGCTGGTCGCCAATGTGCTGTGGCTGGCAGAATCGCAGTATCCGCCGTTCGACGGCTCCAAGCCGGGGCTGGCGCTGTCGCTGTGGCCGCAATATGCACTCGACAACTTCGCCACCGTTGCCGAAGCGGTCGACGCGCTGGCCAAGGAACCGTTCACGGTCGTCACTGACAAGATGCCCGGTGAGCAGCGCATTGCCACGGTGCACCTGGCGCTGTCGGATGCCTCCGGTGACAGCGCCATCATCGAATACATCGACGGCAAGCAGGTGATCCATCACGGCCGGCAATACCAAGTGATGACCAATTCGCCGACCTTCGAGCAGCAGCTCGCGCTGAACTCGTACTGGCAGCAGATCGGCGGCACGGTGATGCTGCCCGGCACCAATCGCGCCGCCGACCGCTTCGCGCGGGCTGCGTTCTATGTCGGCGCGATTCCGAAGACACCCGACCCGGTGGAATCGATCGCCGCCGCATTCAGCGTAATCCGCAATGTGTCGGTGCCGTTCGGGATCTCGACGCCCGATCAGCCGAACATCTCCTCGACCCGCTGGCGCAGCGTCGCCGACCACAAGCGCAAACTGTACTTCTTCGAATCCGCGCTGACGCCAAACGTGTTCTGGGTCGATCTGACCAAGATCGATTTCTCCGCCGACAAGGGCGTGGTGAAGAAGCTCGACCTCGGCCCCGGCCAGCGCAACATCTTCTCCGGCGAAGTGCACGATCGCTTCAAGCCGGCGGAGCCGTTCAAGTTTCAGGGGCTGTGAGGTCCGTCGACAGCGCAACAACAGAGTCGAACTGCAGTCTCCGAGAGCTTCTCCGGAGACGAAACGTCGGGGTCACTTGATCTTGTTGATGCGACGCAGATCGGCGTCGATCCGCGACTGCCAGCCGGGACCTCCGGCCTTGTAGGTGTCGATCACCTCCGGCGACAGCCGCAGTGACACCAGTCGCTTGGTCGGCGCCTTGTTCGGACCGCGCCCTCGGCGGATCGACGCGGCGAGATCGGGAAGAACTTCGGCGAATGGCTTGGCCTTCGCGAGATCCTCGGCGGTCCATTCCGGATTGTCGCCGACCTCGTCCCAATCCTGCTCGCTGTAGCCGCGGCCGGGCTGAAACGTCTTCAACGTCTGCTTAGCCATCGATCAACGCCCTTTCTTTCCGGCTTGCCGGTCGCATACTGATGATACTGACTGCGTCACGCCCCAACGGCTTGAACACGACGGTGATCACTTCCCCACAGTTTCGACCAAACGCCAGAAGGCGGCTCGAATGCGAAGGTCGGATCACCGCGCCTTCGAAGAACTCCAAGTCGAGCGCGGCGAAATCGAGGCCGTGATGCACGATATTGGCGAGCCGCTTCGGCTCGTCCCAGACAATGATCATCACACCAACTCATTATAATGTATCTACAATAAAATCGGCGTCAAGCTGGGCGAGCGGCAGCAGACGGGCTGCCAGCATGGACCGTCAGCGGCCGAGCGCCTACATCATCCGAGTACCCACCTGGAGTTTGCATGCCCCGTTCCGATCTCGCCGCGCCGGAGGACGCAGCCGGCGCCACGCTCGCCAATTGGCGCGAGCTGCCGTTCAGCCGCTGGTCGTTCCGCAACATCGAAGCGCTGATCCCGACCGAACCAATTGCCAACGCGCCGGATAATATCTGGTCCCTGCCTACGGCACCGCGCGAGCTCACTGGCTTTCGCGTCCGCGCCCAGGGCGGCGAAATGCTCGACCGAGACGGTTTCCTCACCGCCACCGACACCGACGCGCTGGTCGTACTCAAGGACGGGGCAATCGCGTTCGAGGCCTATGCGAACGGCACCACCGCCACGACACCGCACATCATCATGTCGGCGTCGAAATCGATCACCGGGCTGATCGCCGGGATCCTCAGCGAGCGCGGCCACCTGCAGCTCGACGCTGAGGTGACGACACTGATTCCGGAAACGGCAGGCACCGCCTATCAGGGCGCGACGTTGCGGCAGATGCTCGACATGCGGACCGGCATTCTGATCGACCTCGACGCGCAGCGCGCCTATGCGGCCGCCGCCGGCTGGGATCCTGTGCCGCCGGATCGACCGCCGACCGACCTCAAGTCGTTCTACAGCAACCTGGCGATCAAGCCGCAGCCGCATGGCGGGCCGTTTCGCTACGTCTCAGCCAACACCGATCTACTCGGCTGGGCGATCGAACGCGCCACCGGCACCCGTTTCGCCCAGCTGGTTTCCGATCTGTTGTGGCGCCCACTCGGGGCCGAGCAGCCGGCCTCGATCACCACCGACCGGCAGGGCCAGGCACGCACCACCGGCGGCTTCAGCATGGTGGCCCGCGATTTTGCCCGGATCGGACAGATGGTTCTCGACGACGGCCTGCGCGACGGGCGGTCGATCGTCCCGTCGTCATGGATCGACGATCTGTGGCGTGGCGGCGACCGGGATGCCTGGCGGCAGGGAGAATGGCAGAGGTTGTTTCCGTACCGGAATTTCAGCTACCGCGGCGGTTGGTACGTGATCCACGACGAACCGAAAGCGATGTTCGCGATGGGAATCCACGGCCAGAACCTGTTCGTCGATCCGGAGAGCCGACTGGTGATCGCCAAGCTGTCGTCGCAGGGAGCTGCAGTCGATAACGCCGCCTGGGCGGTGACGCACCGTGCGCTGCCGGAATTCCGCCGCTGCCTCGGCTGAGCGGCATTCTCGATCAGTTCGAGCTGCTGCCCCGAGATCCGGCAGCCGCCCCCGATCGGAATTCCAATGGCGATCCGACGACAAAGAAAGAGGCCCGGTCGCCAATCGGCGCCCGGGCCCAAGTCTAGGGAGGAAACGCCCCAAGGAAGGGGACCGCGACGAACCGCATCGCGGATGTTCAGTATGTGACACACTTGCCGCGTGTATTCTATCTGGGCAAATCCCGAGTCCGGGAATGCCCCGATCGTAGTTTTACGGATGCGACCGTGCCCTGCACAGCAGCAATCGCGGACCGGCCGGGCTGGCCGCAGGTCAGGCCACAACCTTGTCGAGCAGGTCGATCAGATGCGGCTTGCCGTCGGCGACGATCTTCACCTTGGCGGCCAGTTCCGGATTGTCCGCGAAGAACGCGACCAACCCCTGCTCCTCCGCCGACCAGTCCGGCCGCACACCGCCCTTCGGCGGCTTGGCCCGGTTCGCCTCCTTTGCCTGCTGCTTGGTCCAGTCGGCCTCGCGCGCGGCATCGATCTCCTCAATTGGATAGGTCAGATGGATCGTGTAGTCGTCGTCGACACCGCGCGCATCGAGCAGCATCTGCAAGGTGGCGCGCTCTGGATTGCCGTGGTCGCCGTTACCGGAAAACACGTAGTGATCGGCCGTGACCCGTTCGAAGAACGACGTCTCCATATTGTTGTCGCTGCCGTGGTGCGGCACTTTGAGAATGTCGACGTGCAGCGTCTCCCCCTCCGCCAGCTTGCCGGCCATCTCGAGCCCTTCGATGATCTTGTCGCCGCGGGCGTCGCCGGTCAGCAGCATGGTCTTGCCGCCGCATTCGGCCAGCAAAACGATGCTCGACAGGTTTGGCACTGATTTGTCGACGAACGCAGCCAGCATCGCCGACGCAGTCGGTCTGGTGCCTTCGCTCTTGCGCCGCCGCAGCCATTGATCGTGCAAGTCCTGCAGGGCTTGCAGCTCTTTCTGCATCGGGCCGGCGACGGTGATGGACACGCAATTGAGATCGACCGGCGCAACCTCCGGCGCGGTGAGGATCAGCTTGCCCTTGAACTTGTGGTTCGGCTTCCAGCCGAGATCGGCAGCGTCGTCGCGCAGGGTCCGCCCTTGCGGCACGCTGGCGAGCACGGCCTGCGCCGCGGCTTCCTCCTCGTTGTCGCCGACCTCGACGCCCGCGAACAGATTGGCGTCGGCGCCGGCCAGGATCGAGGCGGTGCCGAAGCCGCTCGTCAGTTCGTCCGGCTTAGTCGACAGCAGATCGTCGAAACTGTTGTGCCACAGGCTGGTGACGGCGAGCCGGAGACCGGCCGCCCGTCTGCGCTGCTCGTGGGTCAGATCGAGGATGCCGCGAATATGGTCGTCGTCGATATGGCTGACCAGCACGACGTCGACCGGCAGCGGATCGGCGGTGTCGAGCAGCCCGGCGCGCTCGCGCGCTGCCCGCAGCTTCTGCAGCCGCGGCTCAAGCGACTGCGCGTACACCGTTGCCGGTCCGCCGTCGATCAGCATCACCCGCGGCCTGTCCTCGGTGCCGTAATGCAGCATCAGGCAATCGCCCTGCCTTGCTCTCAGCACATCCAGACTGAAATACATCACCCTGCTCCTACGCGTCGGTGCCTTCAGATCGACTGGAATGCACGCAGAACGTCCAGCATGCCGTGCCCCTGGAAGCTGCGTTCGCGGCCGAGATCGGTGGCGCTGGCGCAGAGGATTTGCTTCACCCGCCGCGGCTGGCCGATCAGTTCCTCGTAGCGCGCCAGCAGCATCGCGGCTGCGCCGCTGACATGCGGCGCCGCCATGCTGGTGCCGGACTCCGGCGCCCATCCGTGGTTCAGCACGGTGGAGTAGACCCGCTCTCCCGGCGCCACCAGATCGGGCTTCAGACGACCGTCGCCGGTCGGGCCGCGGCTGGAGAAAAAGCTGATGCCGTAGGTCTGCGGCCAATTGCCGTGAGTCGAGCCGACGGTGATGACGCCATCGCCATTGCCGGGATCGGTGATGCTGAAGGCGGCGTAGTTCTCGAACGGACCGTCGACGGTCTGGAACTTCTGAAAACCACGATTGCCCGCCGCAGCCACCACGACGACGCCACTCTCCACCAGCCGTTCGCATTCGTTGCACACCGGCGTCCGGCCGCAGGCGTAGTTGCGGACGTTGTGCGGAATCGAGAGGCTGAGATTGACGCCGTGCACGGTGATGTAGTTGTGCCGCTCGTTGATGTAGCGGATGTACTGCAACGCCGCGATCACCGCGAATTCGGTGTCGGCCGCGGTCTTCCCCAGCACACGGAAGTCGTACAGCCGGATATCCGGGCACATGCCGTTATAGGCCGAGCCGACGAGATCGCCGTCGGCGCCGATGATGCCGGCAACGTGAGTGCCGTGCGGATTGGTCGGCGGTGGCGGATCTTTCAGCGTGATCAGCTTCTCGACGTCGCCCCAATTGATCGGCCGCCGGTTCTCGGCGTCGGCAGCGACCTGCTTGAGATATTTCTGCGTCGCCTCGAACGACAGGCCGGTGGTTCGCGCGATGCGATCGACCTCGGTCGGCCCGACATCGTCGACCTCGCTGGTGACGATCTCGCGGATCCGGGTGAAATCGAAGGTCTTCTTCACCCGGCTCGTATAAACTGGATTGTTCGGATCGGTCGTCGCCAGTTCATCGATCATTTGCAACGCTGGATGGCTGCCGTCGATCCCGGAATCGATCACACCCCAGACGATCCGGTCGCACATCACCCGGAACAGCGACTGTGCCGCGTCGGCCTTCACTGCAGGGACCGAGCGATCGAGCGCGGTGTCGGCGCGGCGGTTCAGCGACACCTGGAAGATGTACCCCTCGGCCAGTGCGTCACCGGCGAGTTCGCCTATCTCGGAGCTCTTGCGCACCAGTTCGGCGAGATCCTCCTCGACCTTGGGATAGGCCTTGAAGATCTCATCGACGATCTCGGCGGCAAACGGCGCATACTGCGCGAAGGCCAGATCCTCGTCGAGTTCGGGCAAGTTGAGCAGCGTCGCGGCGCTGCCTGTCGCCTGCCCCGGCAGTTGATCTTCGGCACGCCGCTCGCGCTTGCCAATCCAGAAGATCAACCCGGCGAGCGCGATATAGCGTTCGAGCGATGAGTAGTTGTCGCGCTCGACATTGATCCCTGCCTTGCGGGTGGCGCCGGGCGGCGTCTGCAGCAGCTTGATCAGCGCCGCCCGGCGCTCCTCGACCTGTTTGATCCGGCCGGCGCCCTGCTGCTGCCGCCACCACAGCGTCAGCGGCACCAGGATGCACAGCACTTCGTCGAAATACAGCTCGGCTGCGACCAGCCCCTGCAGATAAGCGATCTTGGCGGATTCGAGCCGGCGCGACAGTTGCGCATCGACCATCTCGTTGCGCGATCTGTTCCAGATCGGCCGTCCAAGCCGGATCATGCTGGCGACGTCGGCGGCCGTCGCCTTGAAGTGCGGGGTGATCAGCACGTCCTGACGCGCGCCGGGATCGAGCGCATAGGCGGCCCAGACATCGCCGAGCAGCGGCGAATCCTGCAAGACCCGGCGATCGTCGGCGGGGCCGAGCAGGATGGTCTCGACGATCTCGCCGGGCAGCGAGAACTGCTTAGGCCGGCCGTCATCGCCGCTCGGCCATGAGGACACGTCGCTCCGCGCCATTGCTTCTCTCCCGGAAAACGAGGCGACCAGCATCCGTCCGTGCGCTGAGCCGGCACGACCGCCCCGATCTCACACGCCCGATTGCGGATAAGGAAACTGTTTCGGCGCCGGCAACCCGGCATCGACGTGTTTCCGCAGCGCCGCGTCGCACACCGCGTAGCCCCAATTGATCAGCCGATCCTGGGTGACGTCGTCGAGCCGCTTCAGGCGGGTCGCGATCTCGGCGAGCTGCATGGTGCGGATGTGCGGGCACGGCAGCGCGTCGGAGAGCTGATAGTCGGTGATGTCGGTGCGGATGCCCCAATAGGCGCCGCGCCGCACATGCGATTTGAACGAGTCGATCAGTTGCCGCTTGCGCAACGAGCGGACCTGATTGTCGACCAGATTGAGCACACGATAGGAGTGCTGTGCCCAATCGGTCGCCGGCTCTTCCTCGGCAGCGACTTGGCCGCCGGCATCGCTGACCAGCACGGTCGTATAGCGCTTCCACGCCGTCTCGAGCCCGAGATTGTCGTAGACCCCGCCATCGGTCAGAAACACCCGGCTGGTGAACGGCTCGCGTTGCAGATCGTCGCCGGAATTCGGCGTGAATTTGGTCGGATCGAGCCGGAGCTGGAACGGCGACAGTACCGGCGGAAACGCCGACGACGCCGTCACCGCCTGCGCCAACGTCACCGTTGGATTCCGCACTTCGCCGACCCGATAGTCGCGCATATAGGGCTTGGCGAACCGCCACAGCACGCCCGACTGCACATTGGTGGCGTTGATGACGAAGCGCGGCGCGTCCGGCAGATCCTGCAGCGTGGCGCCGTGAAACAGCCCGTTGTCGTAGGCCTTGGCGATCTCGTCGCCGATCGACACGCCGGGCAGCGCGATCCCCCACAGGATCGATCCCGCATCGATGGTTTCGCCCGCGAAGGCGCGCAGCGGCGCCACCACCTCCCCCACGAACTCCGTCGTGGTGCTGCCCGCCGCAAAACTCAATGCCGGCCATTTCAACGCCAGCAGGCCGGCCGTGATCGAACCGCCCGATACGCTGGAAATCCGTTTGACGGTCTTCAGGATGCCGGCTTCGTGCAGCCGCCACAGCACGCCGACATGAAACACCATCGCGCGGTAGCCGCCACCGGACAGGCACAGCGCGATGCCGTCCTCGAGCTTCGGTGCGACGATTTCAGTCGGAACACGTCCTACAGGAGAGTCGGTCATGCCCTTGCCCTCACAAATCGGCTGGACGACCAGTCAGTTCAATTCCCGATGCGGCGCATGACGCGCCGACAATCCAACTATCAATCAAGCAGCAAAATACGACCTATGGTTGAACGCTAGCACCGCTCGATCCTGCTGTAAAGTAATCAGCTGCTAAGTGGCGCGTCGTCAGGTCGGGGTGCAACGCGTACACAAGCTGGACTTGACTGCTACCAGCGCACCGGCAAAGCTGGCAGAGGGAGGATGCGTCATTCTGCGCTTCGGTTCTCGATGCGCAGGCTGCGGATTGGTCCCCGATCGACCGATATCCGATCATGATGATCAGTCCGGAAGGCCGCTCGATGACGACAATCGCGACCCGATCCATCATCCGTGCCGCGCTGCTGTCGGCCACGCTGGCATTCGCCGCATCGCCACACCTCGCCGTCGCCCAATCCGGTAGCGCCGGCGGCAGCATCGGCAACACCGACAAGACGCTGTCCGGCTCCCGCAAGGTCGTCCGCGAGTCCGCCCCGCCGCGCCCGTCCCGCGCCAGCCGGTCCGAGCCCCGCGAGCGGCGCAGCACAAGACGTAGCAGCGGCGGCGGCGACAATTTCGACGGCGCCTGGCTGGTCGCCAGCGTCGGCCGGCCGTGCGGTGCGGCTTCAGAGGCCGTGCTGATCAGCAGCGGACGGATCGTCGGGCAATACACGTCCGGACGGCTCGCCGCGAGCGGACAGGCCACCGGCTCCGGATCGTCCGGCGGGGTGAGCTGGACATCGTCGGGACGGTTCTCCGGCCGTCACGGCTCCGGCACGTTCCGGCGCTCCGACGGCTGCGTCGGCACCTGGACCGCATCCAAGCAGTAGCCCCGTCAGCGGCCGGAGCCGTCGGCACAGACCGCGCCGATGATCCGGCATCCCTTGCCGGACTTCGCGCAGGAGCTCAGCGCCGCGTCCTTGGCGAGTTGCAGGCTCTCGCGGTCGAGCAGCGCCCAAGAGTCGCGCGAGACCGCAAACGCGCCGCAGCGCGAGCCGTAGAAGCTGAGTTCGACGGCGCACGGCGCCGAGCCACAGTTCGAGCGCGCGTCCGTCACCGCAGCCTTGCGGCTGCGATGATTCCAGGAGATGCCCCATTTCTCCTTGTCTGGATCGTAGACGATCGAGCCCCACGGCCGCAGATCGACGGTCTCGCGCAACCGGTCGAGCAGCCCCTCGGTCGCCTCCCCGGTCTGCGGCAGTTCGGCCTTCTGCTGATACTTGGTGATGGCGCGGCGCAGGCCGTTGCTCGGGTCGGGCTGATCGGGATCGAAATTCAGCTCGTACAGCCGCTCGCGCAATTCGCGCAGCTCGACCGCGCCGGTCAGCATTGCCCGGTCGCGGTCGCTCCGCGGCTCGCTCAGCCGCGCCTCCTCGGTCGTGGCCGTCCCGGCCGGCTGCGGCGCGACGAAGTAGAACGTGCCGTCGATCGGCGACGACGACACCCACGGCTGCTGCGCGCCGGCGGTCGCCCGCATCACCGCCAGGCCGACCTGGTTGAAGGTCTGAAAGATGTCGAGCCCGACGCGCCGCACCGTCGCCGACAGCGCACGCGTGTACGGGCTGTGGCCATCCGCGCCATCGAGCGCGACACTGCCGGGCTGGGTCGCATAGGAGATCAGCGTGCCGTCGGGCGCCCGCATCTGCGCCAGCCCGCCTCCGCCGGCGCGCAGCCCGCGCGCGCCGAACGGGTTGTTGCGGCAGGCATCGAGGACCACGATCTTCAGCCGCGTCCCCGCCCCCTGCATCTGCCGCAGCACGACGTTGACGTCGACCATCTGAAAATCGACATCGGCCTCCCGCACCGGATTGGCGGCGACCGGCACCAGATAATTGGCGCCGCCGACCTGGACGCCATGGCCCGCATAATAGAACAGCGCGACGTCGGCGCCCTCGCTCTCCCGACCGAATGCCTGAATCGCGCTGTCGAGCGCTGGCTTGTCGAGATCGAGCCGGGCGCCATCGCCGACCAGATCGAATCCGATCGCGCGCAGCGTGTCCGCCATCAGCGTCGCGTCGTGCTTGGGATTGTCCAGCCGCGCGACGTGCTGATAGCCGGAATTGCCGACCACCAATGCAACACGCTTGTCGGCGGCTGCTGGCGACTGCCACAGCGCCGCCACCACTATCAGCGCAACCCCGGTCGCGATCCGCCCCATGCCAGATCCGTTCAGCCCCGCTTTGAACCGCAGCCTACCCGGATTCCACGACGTGGCAAAAGCCAGTTTCGTCCGCATGTTACCAAGCTCGGCTCTGAGGACGGTCTCTGCAACGTCGTCGAGCGCCGATATCCCCGAGCCGGCAGCGCTTGATTGGAGCGATTCAAAAAGACGAACCGCTCGGCCCGTCGCTGTCGCCACGCACCGCTCGCTTCAATGAAATCAAGGCGATGATCCGCCGTGACGATCACTGCCGCGTTCTGGCTCGATGATCTTCAATCAATTCCAAACTGGCTTCGCGCAATAGCTTTGCAACAGCGTTGATACACGCGGCGGCATTCGAATACTCCCCTGCCTCGACTTGGGGGTGAGCGATGAAGTTCGTCAATGCCGGCGCGAATGCCGGTCGTAATTCTGTGGCCAGCGCACTGTTGCTGCGCAGCGCGTTGATCGCACCATTGGTGTCGATGCCGGCGGCGGCCGTCGCGCAAAGCGCTAAACCGCAAGCAACCGAGCTGCCCGCGGTCGAGGTCGCCGCCCCGGAGGCCAGCCGGCGCCAGGCGCAGCCGGCACGCGACAGAAGCCGCTCCGCGGCAGGCCGTGCGCGACGCCCCGCGCAGCGTGCCGTGCAAGCGCCGCAGCCGGTGCAGCCGGTGCAGCGCGCGGTGTTCGAGCGCGGCACCGATCCGGTTGCCGGCTTCGTGCCGAGCGTCAGCGCCAGCGGCACCAAGACCGACACCAAGCTGATCGAGACGCCGCAGTCGGTCTCCGTGATCAGCCGCGACAATCTCGATGCGCGCGGCATCGACACCGTGGCGCAGGCGCTGCAATACACCGCCGGCGTCGCGGTGCAGACGTTCGGCGGCGATCCCCGCTACGATCAGGCGCGCATCCGCGGCTTCGAGACCAACGGTTTTTCCAATTTCCGCGACGGCCTGCGCGACACCGCCAACGGCTCGGCCTATTTCTCGGTGTTCCGCAACGAACCCTACGGCGTGCAGCGCATCGACGTCGTCAAGGGCCCCAGCTCGGTGATGTACGGCCAGAGCCCGCCCGGCGGCCTGATCGACCTGATCAGCAAGCGCCCAACCGAGCAAGCGTTCGGCGAGGTGGTCGGCCTGATCGGCAGCGCCGACCGGCTGCAGGGGGCATTCGATGTCGGCGGCCCGGTCGACAAGGACAAAACCGTGCTCTATCGGCTCACCGGCGTGCTGCGGGATTCCGACGCGCAGGTCGCGAAGTTCTCCGACAAGATCAAGGACGACCGCGCCTATATCGCGCCGGCGGTGACTTGGCGGCCGACCAACGACACCACCCTGACGATCCTCAGCGACTATCAGCACGACGTCACCGGCATCGCCAGCCCGCTGTCGATCGCAACGGTCCGCGGCGGCAAGGTCGTCAACATGCGCGCGCTGCCGCTGTTTGCCGGCGATCCGTCGTACAACACCTTCGACCAGACCCAGTACCGGATCGGCTATCAGTTCGAGCACCGCTTCAGCGACAATCTGATCGTGCGCTCGCGGGCGCGCTACGGCCACGTCGATCTGGAGTATCGTTCCATTACCCAGGCCGGCACGCCGCTCGACACCCAAACCGTGTTTCCACGGAACGCGCGCCGAGTGCTCGAGAACAGCGACAGCTTCGGCATCGACAACCACGTCATCGCCAAGACCTCGACCGGTCCGCTGCAGCACACCGTGCTGATCGGGACCGATTATCAGGCGTTCAAGCTCGACGGCGAGTCATTCGGTGGCATCGCGCCGTCGCTCAACCTACTCAATCCGATCTACGGCCAGCCGGTGGCGATGCCGACGTTCCGGCTGCAGAGCTACAAGCAGAACCTGAACCAGGCGGGCGTCTATCTGCAGGACCAGATCAAGCTGCAGAACTGGATCCTGACGCTCGGCGGCCGCTACGACGCCGCCCAGCAGACCATCCTCAACCGCCTCACCGGCGTGCCGCAGCCGAACGACGACACCGCCTTCACCAAGCGCGCCGGCCTGACCTACGTGTTCGACAGCGGCCTCGCGCCCTATGTCAGCTATTCCGAATCGTTTCTGCCGACAGGGGGCGTCGATTTCAACTCCAACGCCTTCAAGCCCACCAAAGGGAAGCAATACGAGGGCGGCATCAAGTTCCAGCCGAACCGCGATCTCCTGTTCACAGCCGCGGTGTTCGACCTTACACAGGACAATGTGCTGACTGCCGATCCGAACCATCTGAATTACAACATCCAGACCGGCCAGGTGAATTCGCGCGGCCTGGAGCTGGAGCTGCTGGCCAAGCCAGTGCCGGGACTCAATATTCTGGCGAGCTACACGCTGCAGAATTTAAAGAATACCCAGAGCAACAACGGTGACGTCGGCAAGATGCCGGTGCTGATCCCCCGCCACATGGCGTCGGCCTTCGCCGACTACACCCTGCAGAGCGGACCGCTCGCCGGATGGGGCTTCGGCGCCGGCTTCCGCTACATCGGCGAGTCCTACATGGACACCCTCAATACGCTCACCAACGACGCGTATACGGTGTTCGACGCCGGGCTGCATTATCGCCAGCCGAAGGGCATCAACCTGGCGCTCAACGTCAAGAATATCGCCAACAAGGACAATACAATGTGCACCGCCACCGGCGGCTGCCAGTACATCGCCCCGCGGGTGATCACCGCGACCGCGAGCTATCGCTGGTGACCGGGACACGGAGCTTACGGATCTGGAGCAAGGTCCACACCTGGACCTCGCTGATCAGCATGCTGTTCATGCTGCTGTTGTGCCTCACCGGCCTGCCGCTGATCTTCCATGAGGAGATCGGGGAACTGACCGAAGAGCACTTCGTGCCGCCGAACCAGATGCGCGAGGCACCCGCTGCGCCGGTCGACGACGTTGTCCGGGCCGCGCAAGACTCCCGCCCCGGCGATCATGTACTGTTCGTCAACTGGCGCGACGAACAGCCGGGCGTGGTCGTGGTGACGATGTCGCCGACACCGAAGCCGATGCGCGGGCAATTCTATCGCCTGGTGATGGATGCCCACAGCAAGGCGGTGCTCGGCGAAGAGAAGCCGCAGCGCGGCGTGATGGACATCATCCTGCTGCTGCACAAGAACCTGTTGCTGGAGCTGCCCGGCGAACTGTTCCTCGGTGCGATGGGCCTCGTGCTTGTGGCGTCGATCGTCTCCGGCGTCGTGGTCTATGCGCCGTTCATGCGCAGGCTCGCCTTCGGCACGGTCCGGCAACGTTCGCGGCGGCTGAAATGGCTCGACCTGCACAATCTGTTCGGGATCGTCACCACGGTCTGGCTGTTCGTCGTCGGGATCACCGGCGCGATCAACACGCTGGCGATGCCGATGTACGATTACTGGCGGAGCCAGGAGCTGCCGCCTCTGCTGGCGCCGCACCGCGGCGAGCCGGTGGCGCAGGCATCTTCGCTCGACCAGGCCATCGCGCGGGTCCGCGCTGCGCTACCCGACGGCCGCCTCACCTCGATCACGATGCCGACCGCGGAGAATTTCGGCAGCCCGCGGCATCTGGTGGTGTGGATGAAGGGCGACTCGGCTTTGACGGCGCTGATTGCCACGCCGACGTTGGTCGACGTCGACCAGACCGTACCGGTGCTGGTGCCGCCGATGCCGTGGTACCTGACGCTGCTGCAGATGTCGCGGCCGCTGCATTTCGGCGACTATGGGGGCCTGCCGCTGAAGATCCTCTGGGCCCTGCTCGACCTCGTCTGCATCGTCGTACTGGCCAGCGGCCTGTATCTGTGGATCGCGAAACAGCGCTTCGGCGGCAGCGCCCGCAGCGCCCCGATGCAGCCCGCCGACGTGAGGCCCGCATGACCAGGACCCGTCGAGCGTCTCAGACCACCGCGCAGATCTTCGCCGCCCCGCTCGCAATCGGCGTCATCACCGCCCTCGGCCTGACGACGGCGTTGCTCGGCGATGGGCTGTGGGACTGGATTTCCTGGATCGCGCTCGCACTGCCCGTTGCGGTGGCGGTGGTGTACTGGCGCCTTGGCGCAAAACCAGCCCCGTCTCGATAGAGCCACGGCCCGTCCACACGCACAAAGTCATCGCCCGGCTCGTCCGGGCGACCCAGTATCCCAGAGCGCTGCTGTATTCGTCTCGTGGGGTCGAACAGGCCGAACGCGACCACTTTGGAATACTGGATCCCCGCTTTCGCGGGGATGACGACGCAGAGTGGGGCTACGCCGGTCATGTCATGCATGCGACCGCTCTCCTGGCAGCTCCGACGACTTCACCAATTCACACCCGCCCTCTGCAATTGGCCGCGTCTGGCCGCTGTCAGTCCGGTGGCTTGGCGGCGGTGAACACGCGCTTGTTGGCGGTCGCGAACGCCTTACGCACGGCTTCCAGGAGGAAGCGTGCCTGCGCCGACGGCGTGCGCTCCTTCAACGTCAGTACGCCCATCCGGCGATGGATCGCCGGCTCCTCGAGCGGCCGCACCGCTAACCGGCGTTCGTCGAACATCGCCAGGGTCAGCGCCGGCAGCGCAGTGACGCCGAGGCCGGCCGACACCAGCGTCACTGCCGACAGGATCTGCTCGACCTCGTAGCGCGGCCGGACGGCGATTCCGGCCTGCGCCATCGCCGCGTCCGTGAAGCGGCGCACCGAGGTGGTCGGCAGCAGCGCGATGAACGGATAGTCGGGAAGATCGCTCCATTGCGCGGTCTTGTGCCGCGCCAGCGCGTGGCCGCGTTCGCACACGAGAAAGAACGGATCGGCGCCGAGTTCTTCGTAAGCCAGTTCGGGATACGAGCCGGCCTGGATCGTCACCGCGAAGTCGACCACGCCGTTGCGCAGCAGCGCCACCGCGCGATCCTGCAGCACGTCGTGGACCGCGATGTCGATCTCCGGAAACTGTTTGGCGAAGGCACGTAGCGCGCGCGGCAGTACCGTGGCAGCGACCGACGGCAGAACCGCCAGCGACACCCGGCCGCGCTTGCCGGCGGCGCGCACCGCGATGCCATCGAGCGCGGATTCGAAATCGCGGACCAGATCCTCCGCGACCGCCGCGAGATCGCGGCCGTCTGGAGTGAGTAGTAATGAGCGCGTGGTGCGATCGAACAGCTTGAAGCCGATCTGCGCCTCGATCTTGGCGATGGTGCCGCTCAAGCTCGGCTGCGAAATCCCGAGCTTGTCGGCGGCCTCGCTGAACGAACGCGCGCGGCTCGCGGCGACGAATACCTGCAGCTGTCTCAAAGTTATATTCATAGGTATCGATTATATATCGGACTTTCTTCATCGTTGACACCTATTTTCCTCCACGGCATCGTTGCCGCCGACAAGAACACGAGGAAACGCGATGGGGATGCTGATCGGCGGCGGCGCCGGATTTTCGGGCGACCGTATCGACGCGCCGGTGGCGGTGGTGCGCGACCTGCGCGCGGCGGGGACACGCGCCGCGATCATTTTCGAGACGCTCGGCGAACGCACCCTGGCGCTGGCGCAATTGCGGCGGCGCGAAAACCCGTCGCTCGGTTACGAGCCGAAACTGAAGCCGCTGCTGGAGCCGGTGCTGAAGGACTGCCTCGAAGCCGGCATCACCATCGTCGGCAATTTCGGCGCCGCCAATCCGACGGCCGCCGCGCGACTGATCGCCGATCTCGCCGCCGAGCGCGGCACCAGGGCCAGGATCGGCGTGGTCACCGGCGACGACATGCTCGGCCCTGAGGGCCTTGCGGTCCTGCGCGAAGCCGCCCCGGATCTGCCGCGCGACGATCTACTCGTCTCCGCCAACGTCTATCTCGGCGCCGCGCCGATCGTGCAGGCGCTTGGCGACGGCGCGCAGATCGTCGTCACCGGCCGCGTCGCCGATCCGTCGCTGACGCTCGGCCCGCTGATTCATCATTACGGCTGGGCGTTCGACGACTGGTTGCGGCTCGGCCGCGGCACCATGGCCGGGCACCTGCTCGAATGCGGCGCGCAGGTCAGCGGTGGTTACTTCGCCGATCCCGGCTTTAAGGACGTGCCGATGCCGGAAGACATCGGCTTTCCGATCGCGCAGATCCAGTCGGACGGCGGCTTCGTGATCGGCAAGGCGAAGGGCGGCGGACTGGTCGATCGCCGCACCGTCACCGAGCAATTGCTGTACGAAGTGCATGATCCTGCCGCCTATCTGACGCCGGACGTGGTCGCCGATATCAGCGACGCCAGCGTCACCGAGCTCGGCGGCGACCGGGTGCGGGTCGACGGCGTCCGCGGCCATCGCCGCCCCGATACGCTGAAGGTGACGGTCTGCTACGACGGCGGCTGGCTCGGCGAAGGTGAGATCTCATATTACGGCCCGAACGCGCTGGCGCGGGCGCGGCTCGCCGCCGACGTGGTCCGGCGCCGCGCGCCCGGCAGCCTGAAGATCCGCTGCGACGCGATCGGCGTGCTCAGCGTGCTCGCCGATGACGGCGGCGATGCGTGGTCGATGATGAGCGGCGCCGACCCGCGCGCCGCGCGCGACGTGCGGCTGCGCGTCGCCTTTGCCGGGCCCGACAAGGCCTCGGTCGAGCGCGGGCTGGCCGAAGTGGAATCGCTGTACTGCACCGGCCCCGCGGCCGGCGGCGGCATTCGCCTGGCGATGCGACCGCGGATCGCCGCGACCTCGTGCTACGTACCGCGTGACGCGGTCGCCCCGAGGGTCGAGATCATGGAGGCCGGCCATGCGTGAGCTGCCGCTGCACGCCCTCGCCCACGCCCGCGCCGGCGACAAGGGCGACCGCCTCAACATCTCGCTGATCGCCTACGCGCCGGAACTGTACGAGCTGCTCGCGCGCGAGGTCACCACCGCCGCGGTGGAAGCGATGTTCGCCCACCGCAAGCCGACCGAGATCGCGCGCTACCTGCTGCCGAAGCTGTCGGCGATGAATTTCGTGCTCGACGGCGTGCTCGACGGCGGCGTCACCCAGGCGTTGAATCTGGATTCCCACGGCAAGACGCTCAGCTTCCGCCTGCTCGAGCTGACGATCGCCGTGCCCGACGAGCTCGTGCAATTCGCCAAGACGTAGACCACCACAATCAAAACAAACGAACAAACAGGAGGAACCCCATGCTCAAACGTCTCGCCGTCGCGGCCGCGCTGCTATGCGCCGGCACCACTCTGGCGTCCGCACAGCAGAAACTGCTGATCGGCTCGACCAGTTCGTCGTCGTCGCAATACGGTTACTTCGTCGCGGTGTCGCAGCTGATCAATTCCAAGGTCAAAGGCGTCGACAGCGCCGTGGTCGAGACCGGCGCCACCGTGGACAATCTGCGCCGGCTCGACCGCAAGCAGATCGACCTCGGCCTGGTGACGACGAACACCGGCTATCAGGCATTCGCCGGCAAGGAGTCGTTCGCCGGCAAGCCGGTCGATGTCCGCCTGTTGTGGGTCTACACCGCCGCGCCGCAGAACGTGATCGTGCGCGCCGACAGCGGCGTAGGCTCGCTCGCGGGTCTCGCCGGCAAGAAGTTCAATCCGGGGCTACGCGGCTCCTCGACGGAGAAGACCGCCGAAGCCGTGTTCAAGCTGCTCGGCGTCAATGTCGATGCGGTGCGCGGCTCGACCTCCGACATCGTCGACGCTGTCAAGGACAACCGCGCGATCGGTTACGTCAAGAGCGGCGCCGGCAACAAGCTCGACGGCTCGACCCTCGACATCGCCACCTTCACGCCGATCAAGGTGCTGTCGCTGACCGATGATCAGGCCAAGAAGATCCAGACCGAGATGCCCGATCTCGGCGTCGTGGACGTTCCTGCCGGCGCCGCCGACGGAGTGCCGGCCTACAAGACCTGGAGCTTCGGCCTCGCTGTGGTCGGCCGCGCCGACCTGCCGGAAGACGAGGTCTACAACATCGTCAAGGCGGTGATGGAGGACAGCAGCGTGCAATCCAACGCGCTGGCCGAACTGAAGGGCGCCGACATCGCCAAGATGACGGTGGACTACGGGTCGATCCCGCTGCATCCCGGCGCGGCGAAGTATCTGCGTGAGAAGGGCCTGACGATTCCGCAGCGGATCGCGCCGAAATGACCGGCGAAACCGAACTCAACGAAGAAGGCCGGACGGTGCACAAGCCGTCCGGCGCGCGGGCCTTCGGCGTGCGCTGGCTCTCGGTCGCGCTGTCGCTGTTCGTGCTCTACACCGCGGCGTTCGGGCAGTTCGACAGCCTGATCCAGCGGCCGGTGTTTGCCGCGCTGGTGGTGGCGATCACCGCCCTGCTCTACCCGCTCGGCATCGGCACGCGCTGGCGGCCGATCGGCATCGTGATCGATGCAGCCATCATCGCCGTCGCGGTTGCGGCCAGCGCCTATGTGGCGTTCAACCACGACCGTATCATGGTCGATCTGCCGACCGCCGAATGGTACGACCGCGTCCTCACTTTCGGTTTGGTGTTCGCGGTGCTGGAAACCGCGCGCCGGGCTGTCGGCCTGATCTTTCCGGGAATCGTGATCGCCTCGCTGCTGTACGCGTTGTACGGCCATCATCTCGGCGGTCCGCTGTCGCATCGCGCCTTCGACGCCGACTTCATCACCGAGACTCTGCTGCTCGGCGACCTCGGCATCTGGGGCCTGCTGACCGGCGTCGCCGCCACCACCATCGCCGCCTTCGTGCTGTTCGGCAGCGTGCTGCTGTTCACCGGCGCAGGCCAGACCTTCATGGATCTGGCGGTGCTGCTCGGCGGTCGTTCCCCGGGGGGCGCGGCCAAGATCGCCACCATCGCCTCCGGCCTGTTCGGCACCATCAACGGCAGCGCGGTCGCCAACGCCGCCACCGTCGGCAACTTCACCATTCCGCTGATGCAGCGGCTGAAATATCCGTCGGCCTTCGCCGCGGCGGTCGAGGCGGTCGCCTCCACCGGCGGCCAGATCGCGCCGCCGGTGATGGGCGCCGGCGCGTTCGTGATGGCCGAGATCATCGGCACCAGCTACGCCGGCATCATGCTGGCGGCGATCCTGCCGGCGGTGCTGTTCTATCTCGGCGTGTTTCTCACCATCCACGTCCGCGCCGTCAGCGGCGCTCTGCCCGTGGTGCCGGAGAACGAAATTCCGCAGTGGCGGCGCGTACTCACGTTCGCGCGGGTCGCGCCGATCATTGCCGCGTTCGGCGGTCTGCTCGCCGGCGTGTTCCTCGGCCGCTCGGTGCAGACGTCCGCATTCTGGGGCATCGTCGGCCTGATCGTCACCTACGCGGCGGTGCAGGTGCGCAGCCTCACCGATCTCAAGGCGCTCGGCGTCGTGACACTGGACTCGCTCGCCGATGCCGGCCGCGGCCTGGTGCTGATCGGCGTACTGCTGATCGGCGCGCAGATCCTGGTGGCGATGGTCAACATGACCGGGCTCGGCATTTCGCTGTCGAACCTGATCGCCTCGCTCGCCGGCGAGTCGATGTTCGTGCTGGCGCTGCTGGTCGCGCTGATCTGCCTCGTGCTCGGTATGGGCATCCCGACCACCGCGGCCTATGTGCTGGTCGCGGCGGTGCTGGCACCGGCGCTGATCAAGGCCGGCTCCGGCACCCTGGTGGCGCACATGTTCGTGTTCTACTTCGCCACCATCTCGGTGATCACCCCGCCGGTCTGCGTCGCGGTGTTCGTCGCCGCCGGCATCGCCAAGACGCCGTGGCTGCCGGTCGGCATCGGGGCCTGCAAGATAGCCGCGGTGACCTACGTCGTGCCGTTCCTGTTCCTGATGTACCCGGGCATGCTCGGCGCCGGCGGAGCACTGGCGATCGCGGATGCGACGATCTCCGGCATCCTGTTCGTGGTCGCGTTTGCGCTGCTGTTCGGCGGCGCGCGCATCACCGGGCTGCGGGCGCTCGACGTCGTCGCCACGGTGGCGATGGCCGGGCTGGCGATCGCGCCGTATCGGATCGGCCTCGTCGCCTCGGTGCTGGTCGGGATCGGATTGTGGTGGGCGTGGCGCAAGCGCAGTGCCGGCAATCGGCCGGCGCTGGCGTGAACGCAAGTCGGCGGGCCGGCGCGGGGCGCGATCAGCGATCACGCACCGCGCCGCTCATCCTCAGCGCAGGAACAGCCCGATCGTCAGCGCAATGCCGAGGGCGACGACGCCCACACGCAGCCAGGTTTCGTTGACCCGGCGCAGCACCCAGACGCCGAGCAAGTAACCGACCGTCGACGACACCGCCAGCACCAGCGCCTCGAGCCATTTCACCTCGGGCGAGAACGCGAACATCGCCACCGCCGAGGCGTTCATCGCCGCCGCCAGCGCATTCTTGGTGGCGCCGGCGTTGCGCGCGGTCATGCCGGCGATCGACAGCGCCGCCATCATCAGAAAGCCGATTCCGCCGCCGAAGTAACCGCCATAGACCGAGATCAGAAACTGAATGCCGATCAGCACCGGCGCGCCGACCTGCCCGGCTTGCGCGGTCGGCTTACGGCCGAAGCTGCCCCAAGCGAACATCGCGGTGGCGAACAGCACCAGCCACGGGATCATCTTGGCGAACACAGTCGGCGGCGTGATCAACAGCAGCAGTGCGCCGGCGGCGCCGCCCACAAGGCTGGTGAACACCAGCGCGCGGAAGCTGACCTCGCCGACGCCGCGCACCATGCCGCGGCCGGCATAGCCCGAGGCGAGCTGCCCCGGAAACAGCGCCACCGTGGAGGTGATGTTCGCCGACAACGGCGACAGCCCGGCCAGCAGCAGCGCCGGCAACGTGACGAACGATCCGCCACCGGCAAGCGTGTTCTGAACGCCGGCCCACAGGCCGGCGACGGCGATGATGATCAGCGCGGTCATGCAAGTCCTTCAATAGAGCGGCGGCGGGCGCCGCCGGTGGCGAGGGAAGCGGAGCTACCTCGGCCGTTGTTTCAGCTTGGCGCGCTTCGGCAGCAGGGCCGGCCACGACACGATGTGATCTTCGAGCTCCTCGACCGGGACCTCGGTCTCGGTCCGCTCCACCCGCCCCCGCACCGAGACGCCGGCCTCGTGCACGGTGTTCGGATCGCCGGAGATCAGCGGGTGCCACCAGTACAGGTCGCGGCCCTCGGCGACGAGCTTGTAGGCGCAGCTCGGCGGCAGCCAGGTCAGCTCGCGGACCTCTTTCGGGGTAAGCCGCACGCAGTCCGGCACCCGATCCGACCGGTTCGGATAATCCCGGCAGGCGCAGCCGCCCGCATCGAGCAGCCGGCAGCCGACCTCGGTGAAATAGATCCGCCCGGAGTCCTCGTCCTCGAGCTTTTCCAGGCAGCAGCGCGCACAGCCGTCGCACAGGCTCTCCCACTCGGTTGGGGAGAGCTGTTCCAACGTCTTGGTCTTCCAGAAGAAACCGTCCTGGGGGGAGCGCTTCTGCGGTTTTGTCATGCGATCTGGCGTTTACGCGGTCGTCCACGCTTACGCGCGGGCTTATCTGGAGTTGCAGGAGACCGGTCCGCACGCGAATTCAGCCAGCGGAACATCTTTTCGGCCGGTTTACGGACTTCCGGGCTGAAGTCCAGCAAGAACCGCTCACCGCGCACGAAAGCAACGAATGCCGCGTAGACCGGCGCCTGTCGTTCCGCCTGCCCGGATTGGTTGAACCACGCGATCAACTTCTCGCCATAGCCGCGTTTCACCGCGATCCGGAGCAGCCGGAGCAGGTCGTCAGAAAACGTCGAGTGAAGTTGCCCCTGGTCACCTTCCAGAGCACGTTGCAGATATTCAGCCGCCTCGCCGAAATTGTCGCTCGCGAGCGCGCGAGCTGCCTGAAGGAGGTCACATCCAACAGGATCGAGATCATCGAGCAAAACAACAATCTGATCAGCTTCGTCAAGCCGATCCAAGGCGACCAAGAGCCAAGCTAGATTGGCCCGCGGCAACACAGGATCGCCGGAGATTGCAACCGCTTTGCGATAGGCAGCCTCGGCTTCTTCAAAGCGGTCTGAATGATCGGCAATCACATTTCCTTGCCTACACCAAGCATCGTCATCGTGTGAGTTGAGTTCAATGGCGAAGCGTAGGCATCGCTCTGCCTCTGAAAACTGCCCCTTTTCAATGGCAATCACAGACGTCTCTTTGGCTGCCAAAGCCGCCACAATCTGCATACTAGGAACTCGAGGAACGCCTGTCGCGAAAAAGTCTCGGTAACGACTTGTCGCCTCTTCGAATACTGCGAACGCGTTGTCGATCTGCCCCAGAGACCTAAGGTTTAGTCCCTTACCAACCAACGCACCCAACACTAGTGAAAGTAGCTCCGGCTCCCGTACATTACCGAACTGTCTCACAATATCATCATACGATGCAATTGCCCCCTCAATCTGCCCCAAGCCCCCGAGCACCCCCCCCTTGTAGAATCGCGCAATCGCAACTCCCCAAAGAACATTAAGGTCCGACGAATGTCCAAACCGACTGATAATATCGTCGTAGATTGCTATTGCGTCATCGCTCCGACCATCCGCCTCAAGGGCCTGCCCTTTGTTGACCAAGGCTTGAGCAACTACTCTGAGAGATGACACCGCCCCGGAATAACCAAAACTGGTTATTACTTGATCAAAGATTGCAATAGCACTCGAATTTCTCCCCAATGCCTGCAAACCCGCCCCCTTGCAGACCATCGATCTAGCAACCTGTATACGCAGCTCCGGTTCATTGGCACCACCGAACCGATCGATAACTTTGTCACAAACGGATATCGCATCCACGTTCCGCGCAAGAGTTCCATATGAGACGGCCGTATTTACCAATGCGCGCGAAACCGCTTCGCGGAGCACCAGTTCCTCCGCTTCACCATTCCGACTGACCACCTCGTCATAACACGCGATAGCGTCTTCCAACCTTCCCAAGGCTTCAAGCATGACAGCTTTGTTGATGAGAGCGTCAGCCACTTCCCCTCGAATCTGAATATCCTCCATCGCCGCAAAGCGATTGACCACCTCGACATAGGTAACAATCGCTTCTTCGTGACGCCCCAACATTCCAAGCCTCGCTCCTTTGTTCACCAACGCTCGGGCGACTTGGAGTACCAGTCCAGGCTCTTCTGCCGCAGCAAAGTGTTTTGCTATCTCGTCATAAATCCCGACTTCATCATCAGAACGCCCAAGTTCTCCGATGGTAATCGCCTTATTGAATAGAGCACGAGCAACGTGGCTAAGCACGTCGGCATCCTTGTCTCCCGCGAAGCGCCGCACCACCTCATCATAGGCAGCAACTTCGTCATCCACTCTTCCCAATACCCCCAGCGCGACTCCTTTGTTAAACAGTGCACGAGCAACTTCTTCCCGAATCTCCGGTTCCTCGTAAGACCCGAATGCACTTACGACTTCGTCACAGACCGCAATTGCTTCTTCATTTCGTGAAGCAATCGCAAGTTGCTGAGCTTCGTCCAAGCGACGAACAATCTTGGTAAGAGCAGAGCGGCCACCCGACTTCACGGTTCGGTCGACCAACTCAAACGGCCCAATCGCCTCCAAAGCCTCACGATATAGCGGATGTAGTCGCAAGCTGACCTCTGCCTTCATCTTGATCAGCTCGGCAGGCGCATAGAAACTACTGAGGAACGCCGTCAGCCAGGCCACCTTCTGCCGGGTGCGGCGAGTGCCGTGGCGCATTAGGTACCAGATGTTGAAGAAACGCTCGACGAGCTGATAGCCGGCGCGCGCGCCGGAGGTTTCTACCTCCTCGATCACGCCGTCGTTCTTCAGCCGATTGAGCTGCGACGAGATCGTGGTGATCTCGACGGCGGTGATCTCGCCGAGCTGCTTCGACGTGACCGGATGCCAGTGCAGCGCGACGGCGTCGATGATCGCGCGCTGCAACTCCGTCTGGTATTCTTCGACGCGCGCTTTGTAATACGGCGTCATCTGATCGAGCAGCACTTCGAGATCGCGAAACACGCTGTCGCTCTCGGTGCGCTCAAGCAATTGATAGACCAGCACCAGCACCCGCGGATTGCCGCCGGTCAGATTATGCAGTGTGCGGATCCGCTCCGGCTCGCGTTCCAGCACCTCGCGCACCGGCCGGCCGGATTCGCCGCGCGCTTCGGCCAGCCGATACATACATTGCCGCAATTCGGTTTCCGACAGCGGGTGCAGCATGTGGGGATGAAAAAACTCGTAAAACGCGGCATCGCGATCGGCGCTCTGCCGCAGCATGTGCGTCGCCGCACCGAACACAATCGGCCCGCCGGGCGCCTGCAGCGCGCGCCGCAGCTCCCAATTCTGTTGCGGCGACAAAGCGTCCAGGATCAGATCGAGATTGTCGACCAACAGCACCGGTCGCCCACCGAGCCGCGCGCAAAGCAACTGGAAGGCTTGCGCAGCAGAGCCCGACTCGCGCCACACCTCCGTTGCGAGGCCGCGGTCGATCTCATCGGCGACGTCTTGCTTGCCGACGTCTTCGCACGATTCGGCGAGCGACTCCGCACAGTTGCGCCAGAATGCATCGAGCGATCGAACGTTGTACTGTTCCTCGCGGAAGCTCAGCGGAATGAACCGTTGCTCGAGCACCGGGTCGTCGGCGATGCCGATCGCAAGTCGGCGCAACAGGCTGGTCTTGCCCATGCCGCGCGGCCCGACGATCAGTTGATGCTCGGCGACCTCCGTCATGTGCCGCAGCTTGTCGAGCAGGAAATCGACGAAGTCGCCGCGCGCGACGAAACCGGCTAGGAAGTCCTCGCGGCCGAGACGACGTGGGTCGTATATGGCGATGCCGAGCGTGGTCATGCGTGGATATACTTCAACCAGTATCGACGCAGCAGGCCGGAACGAAAGCGCCAGCGGCCTTCGGTCTCGGTCACGAAGCCGTCGTTGGCCAAGGCAGTCATCAGATTCATCAGATCGCGATGCGTGACCGCGGGATGCCTTTGATTGACGCCGGCGAGGATGGTCGACGCAATCTCGCCGCCTCGGGCACCGCAGCAACAATCCAGGATCGCGTACAGAACATCGGTGTCCGGCTTTGGGAAGTTCTTGTTGAGGTGCTCTTCCCAGGCGACGAAATTATTGCGGTAGGCGTGCCCGAGGAGTTCGTCGAAGGCGCGGTCGATGTCTGCAATCGTCGGGACGGCCGTCGCTCCGCCATCGTTAGACGACAGCCTGATCCGATTGGCAATCAGTTCGAGATAATAGGGCGACAGCCAACCGAGCTCTGCGGCCAGATAATCGAAGCCGGCATCGTCGAGGACGAACCGCCACCGCACCTTGCGACCCGCACACAGCGCGTCGATGAACGCACGAGCCTCCTGCGCGGAGAACGGTTCGAGCGGAAAGATTTCGAGATCGATCAGGGCGCCGCCGAGCCCCAGCCGCCGCGCCACGACGTCGAGTCCGATCGATCCGGTCAGCAGCCAGCGCACGTTGGGGTAGGACTGGCGCAGCTTGCGCAAGTGATACAGGAACGCCTGCGCCGCCTCCGGCCCCTTCGAGATCAGCGCCGATACGAACAGCGAAATCTCGTCGATCAGGATCAGCACTTTGGCGTTTTGCTCGTGGAGAGAAGCCACCAGTGCCTCGGAGAATTGCTTGACGTCGACTCGGCCGATCGCACCAATCAGATTGCCGCCTTCGATGCTCGCGGTGGTGAGTTGCTCGAGCCGATGCAGGATCTGACCGCGAGCACGCTCGGCAAGCGACCCCGCATCCTCGATTTTCTTGCAGAGATCGCGGAGGAACTCTTCTTCGTTCGCCATCCCCTCGACATCCGAGAAGATCGTCAGCCATCCTTGCTGTTTGAGCTGCCGCTCGACCTCGTGCATCAGCCAAGTCTTGCCGACCCGCCGCGGCGCTAGCATCTGGATGCTCTTTCCTGCTTCCAGCAGCCGTAAAATCTCTTCCGTCTCGCAATCCCGGTGCGCCATCGGACGCCTCCACAATACCATTATTCAATATCGGCGATATATTCATTTTTGGATTTATTCGTCAATGAATAGTTGCGAAGCCGCCTAGCGCTTCACTTTGCTGAATTCGATCCGAACGAGCCGAGGTGTGGGCCGTCTGCCTCGGGGTTCCCCGAAATCGCTGCGGCACCATTGGTTTGTCTGCCCAGCTCCGCTAGAAGGAAAAGGATTTCGAAGCGCGTCGAATCGCCTTTGGTTTGCCGCAACGCTGCCGCAAGACGTCATTCCGGCGCCGAGGCGGCGTCGTTACCCAAGGGTCGGAAGCCCGGTGCCGAAGATTCTGCCAGACAATTGGAAGCAGCGGGTCCGGAACTGGTTTCTGGATCTCGACGCTCGCCTCGACTCGACGCTGTTCTCATCGGCGGTCGGTATCCGAGAACTGTGGGAGCGGTTCTCGACCTATATGGACCGCTTCTATGTCGGCGGCTGGAAGCGCTGGGTGTTCATCGAGCCGCTGTCGGAAGCCGCCTCGATCGGCCTGCTCGGCCTGATCGCGCTGCTGGCGCTGGCGCAGCCGGCGTTTCGCGAGACCGCCGACGAGGACTGGCTGAAGAAGTCCGATCTCGCCGTCACGTTCCTGGACCGCTACGGCAATCCGATCGGCAGCCGCGGCATCAAGCACAACGACGCGATCCCGCTCGAGGACTTCCCGGACAATTTGATCAAGGCCACCCTGGCCACAGAGGACCGGCGGTTCTACGACCATTTCGGCATCGACGTCGCCGGCACGCTGCGCGCGCTGGTCACCAATGCCCAGGCCGGCGGCGTGCGCCAGGGCGGCTCGTCGATCACCCAGCAGCTCGCCAAGAACCTGTTCCTGTCGAACGAGCGCACGCTCGAGCGCAAGATCAACGAAGCGTTCCTGGCGATCTGGCTGGAAACCCGGCTGACCAAGAACGAGATCCTGAAGCTGTATCTCGACCGCGCCTATATGGGCGGCGGCACCTTCGGCGTCGACGGCGCGGCGCATTTCTACTTCAACAAATCGGTGCGCGACATCAACCTCGCCGAGGCCGCGATGCTCGCCGGCCTGTTCAAGGCGCCGACCAAATACGCCCCGCACATCAACCTGCCGGCAGCGCGCGCCCGCGCCAACCAGGTGCTCGACAATCTGGTCGACGCCGGCTTCATGACCGAGGGTCAGGTGTTCGGCGCGCGGCGCAACCCCGCCTCGGTGGTCGACCGCCGCGACGAGAACTCGCCGAACTACTATCTCGATTGGGCGTTCGACGAAGTCCGCAAGATCGTCGACACCTTCCCGAAATCCTACACCGAGCGCGTGTTCGTGGTCCGCACCGCGATCGACATGAACGTGCAGCGCGCCGCCGAGGGCGCGATCGAGAACCAGCTCCGCCAGTTCGGCCGCGACTATCACGCGACCCAGGCGGCGACGGTGGTGGCCGATCTCGACGGCGGCGTCCGCGCCATGGTCGGCGGCCGCGACTACGGCGCCAGCCAGTTCAACCGCGCGGTCGACGCTTATCGCCAGCCCGGCTCGTCGTTCAAGCCTTACGTCTACACCACGGCGCTCTTGAACGGCTTCAAGCCGAACTCGATCGTGGTCGACGGCCCGGTCTGCCTCGGCAATTGGTGCCCGCAGAACTACGGCCACTCCTATTCCGGCTCGGTGACGCTGACCCAGGCGATCACCCGCTCGATCAACGTGGTGCCGGTGAAGCTGTCGATCGCGATCGGCGGCAATCCGAAGAACCAGTGGGACTCGGCCAAGAAGGGCCGCGCCAAGATCGTCGAGGTGGCGCGCCGCTTCGGCCTCACCGCGCCGCTGCCGGACACCCCGTCGCTGCCGATCGGCGCCGACGAGGTCACCGTGGTCGAGCACGCGGTGGCCTACGTCACCTTCCCGAACAAGGGCATGGCGGTGAGGCCGCATGCGGTGCTGGAAATCCGCACCGGCGCCGGCGATCTGGTGTGGCGCTGGGACCGCGACGGCCCGCAGCCGAAGCGCGCGATCCCGGCCAACATCGCCGCCGATATGGCCGGGATGATGAGCCACGTCGTCACCGAGGGCACCGCGCGCCGCGCCCGGCTCGACGGCATCCCGGCCGCCGGCAAGACCGGCACCACCAACAATTATCGCGACGCCTGGTTCGTCGGCTACACCGGCAACTTCTCCTGCGCGGTGTGGTACGGCAACGACGACTACTCGCCGACCAACCGGATGACCGGCGGCTCGCTGCCGGCCCAGACCTGGCACGACATCATGACCGCCGCGCATCAGGGTGTGGAGATCAAGGAGCTCGCCGGCGTCGGCATGGGCGAGAAGCTGCCGGCCGCGCCCGGCGCGCGCCCCACCGGCGCCGAGACCGCCGACGTCAAGCAGGCGCCGCCGGTGCTGACACGGCGCGGCGCCGAGATCCTGGTGCGGGTCGAAAAGATGCTCGACGACACCTTCCACACGCTCGATGCAGCTCCGGCTGCGGCGCCGGCCCAGACCGGCCGCAAGGTCTCGTCCGGCGCGGCGGGTTTCCCCGACAGCCTGGCGGCGGCGTCGAGCGACGCGCCGGCCGCGCGCAAGAATTGAGCGCGGCGATGATTGCCTTGACGACATCGGGGATGGCTGCGACGTGCGCCTGATAGTCCTCACTCTGTTGACGCTGCTGATCGCCGCCGGCGTCGGCATCGGTGCCACCTGGACCACCGCGACGATCGGCACCGATCTCGGCACGCTGACGATCGGCGCCTGGACGGCGCGGCCGCGCGTCGGCACCGCGGAAGTCGATCCCTACACCCGCGCCGCGATCGTGCGCAGCGGCGCGCTGCCGGTCGGCGCCGGCGACGGCATCTCGTTCCTCGCCACCACCGACGACAATAAGCGCCCTCTCGACGGCCGCTGCGACGTCGAGGTCAGCGGCGTCACTCCGGCGGCGCGGTTCTGGACGCTGACGCTGTACGATCCGCGCGGCAATCTGGTCGCCAACACGCTGGAGCGCTACGGCTTCACCAGCCAGGAAATCATTCGCGACGCCGAAGGCAAGTTCAAGATCCGGATCGCATCCCGTGCCCGCGGCGGCAACTGGCTGCCGACCGGCGGCGTCGATCGTTATTGGCTGATGCTGCGGCTGTACGACACGCCGGTCGGCATCGCCACCCGGACTCAACGCGACGCGCCGATGCCGGCGGTCGCCACCATCGGCTGCCCATGATCCGCATCGCCATCGCCATCGTCGCCGGTCTGGTGCTCGGCGGCATCGTGCATCTCGTCACCATCCTGGTATTGCCGCGGATCGCCGGCCAGGACGCCTACGCCCGGCTGACGCCGCTGACCCAGGTCAACGCGGTGACGCAAATGCCGGACGTCACGCCGAACAGCGCGCCGCTGCCGCTGCTCGATCCGGCATTCGCGATGGCGGTGTGCCGCTACGATCTCTCCAAGGGACCGATCAAGCTGGCAGTGCCGGTGAGCCAAGCCTACACTGCGGTGTCGTTCTACACCCGCAATGAAGTCGCCTACTACGCGATCAACGACCGCTCCGCGGGCCGCAAGGTGATCGAGCTCGACCTGATGACCGCCGAGCAACACGCCGAAATGCCCGAGGAAGAGGACGTCACGGCCGCCGACCGGCTGATCATCGACTCTCCCACCCCCACCGGTCTGATCGTGATGAAGGCGCTCGCCTCCGAGCCCGGCCTGATGCCGCAGGCACGGACCGCGCTGAAAGCCGCGACCTGCAAGGTGCAACCGGAGCCGCGAGCCAAGTCGCAATCCTGATCACAGCATCGGCAACCCGCCAGCGCTGATCGTCAAGCGCCCTTGGCGCGGGGAAACGTGCCCAACTCTTCGATATTGTAGCCTTCCGGATAGGTCCGGCCGCCGATCTCCTGCCACTTCGGCGCCCGGCGCTTCGGCAGCAGCTTCAGGATCACGCGGCGCAGTCCGAGCCCGCCCAAGGCGAGCGCGCGCAACGGAGCGGACGGATACTTGAATCCCAGTGCCTCGACCAGCGGCCGGTCGGTGATGGCCAGCGCAACCTGTCGCCCACCGCGATGCAGAATGCGCGGCACGAAGTAATCCGACAACACGAGGTCGATCGTCCGCTCGGAGATCAGCCGGTTCGACGGCGCATAGACGAACCGGGTCCGCTCGAACTCGTCCGCAAACGCGCGAAACGATTGAATGTCCGGATACAGCCCGTCGATGCCCATCCGCCGCCCGAACTCGTTCCAATAGACGAACCACAAATGCTGTTCGACCTCGGTCATCGGCCGATGGCCGAAGCGGCCGACCCAATCGATCGGCGCGAAGACGAAGGTCGAGAGGACGTACAGGTAATCGTCATTGGCGATGCGGAAGCGTCCGTGCATCGCGTTGATGCGGTCGAACGCGCGACGCGCCCGATCGCTGTCGAAGCCGTTGCGCAGCACCTCGCGGATCAGCAGCGCCGTATCGTCGTATCGCTTCGAGACGCGCTTCGAGAATTCGCCGGTTCGCGCCAGAAGCCCGGAAATCGACGGCACCGCATACGTGCGTAGCAGCGCGAATTCCAGCGCCTTGTTGATGTCCCACGGGAAGTCGATGTGAGCCATGCGCCAAACCGCACGCTGGGCTTCTGCCAATTCGGGAGAGCCGTTCGGTGCGGTCAAGGCGTCAGCCGTCGTGACCTGCGGCTCGAGCGAGTCGATCATCAGCATATCCTCCAATACCGCGCACACAGTCGTTTGCCGCATGGAGAATGGTCTTGCGTATAGAAGCTGGGAGGTCGTCACCGACATGCGGCGCCGCGTCATTGAAATGACGCGATGCGAGGTCCGCGGATCACCGGCGCCGACTACTCGCGGCTCATCCCTTCCGCACCACCGCCGCGCCCTGCGACGGCGGTTGGCCGGACCGGCCGATAGTGTTGGCCTGCGCTTCGAGTTCGGCGATCAGCCGGTCGGCGTCGGCCGCGATGCCGTCCGGCGCCATGATTACCAGCCGCTCCAGCGCCCAGCGATACGACGACGCGCGCCGCCGCAGGCACTGCTGCACCCATTGCACGATCAGCGCATTCTCTTCCATCCGCGCCACCGCGTCCTCGCGCTCGCGCGGCGACAGATCGGAGATGTACTTCAGGCTGGCGTTGCGCTTCTGGTCGAGCTCCAGCACCCGCGCCGCGGTGAACTGAAACGGCTCGAACATCGTCAGGTCGTTGCGCACGTCCTGGATCAGCTCGTTGTAGCGCGACGAGTGCGAACGATGCGGCTCGTCGATCAGCAGCTTGCCGTAGGCTGTGCGATCGAACGGCGGCTGCTGCCGCCACGGCGCGGCGATCGGCTGATAATCGCCGAACACGCTCTTCCACGCCGGGCGCGCGTGCGGAGCCTCGATCAGCGGATACGCCATGTCGCGCATCGTGCGCTCTTGGTCGGTGAGCTGAAACGCCGACGCCTTGAGGCCGATGCTGCCGGTCGCCTCGGCGCCGATCCAGCGATGCATGTCGTCGGTGACGAAGTCGCGGCGGGTGCGGCCGAAATCGCCGCCGGCGCAGCCGCCGAGTGCGAGGGCGGCGAGCGTGGGAAGGAGCAGAGCCGTTCGGGCGGCCCCGCCCCGGATCAGGACCGGACGGCCGACCGCGGACATTGACGAGCTGACTCTGTTCAGGAGCGAGCGCGGCGGCGCCGGCGCCGGCCGGGCGCATCGCCCTGCTTCGGCCCGCCGTCGCTGCCGGCTTCGGCGTGGCGCTCGATTCGGATCACCGGAAGGATCGTCACGGTAGCGGAGCGGTCGGACGATGCGACCATGGGCGACCCCGGCCGCCGCGATGCCGCATCCGCCGGGAATTCAATGATGGTGCCCATTCCGGTCTCTCCGCGTCCTTTCCCCGAGCCGATCACCGCGCGCCGCATTAAGGAGCCGTTATGGTTAATGCACTGTTAATGGCAGAGCGCCTCGCGGTTGCAACCCGGACGGGTGCGGTGCTAGCGTCACTGTCGGGGATGGGGAACCTGACGTCGACGTGAGGCTTGTGACCTCCATGATCGAGATTCCGCCAACCGATCTGCGTGCCCGCCCTCTCCCCGCCCTCGGCGCCCAGCCGATTGCGATTGCGGCCGCTGCCTTGTTGCTGATCGTCGCTGGAATCGGCACGATCTTTCTGTGGCGGATCGCCAGCGGCACAAGCCCCGAGCAGGAACGCGTCGTCGCCGGCCGCCAGGTGCAGGCCCGCGTCGCCCAGACCTCCGAACAGCTGGTGGAACGAACCAAGGGGCTGGAGCTGACCCAGCAGCAGTCGATCGATCAATTGCAGGCGCTGCAGGATCAGCTCCACGACATCCAAGCGCTGGTCGCGGCGCAGCGCAGCGAGATCCGCAAACTATCCGAGCAGATCGGCGAGATCGGCACGGGTCTCGACAGCCTGCGCCAATCCTTCGCCCAGGCGCAGCCGGCGGACACCGCCGAACGGCCGGCCGTCCGCAGTAAGCCGGCCGCGCGCGCCTCCCGCGCCACCCGCAGCAGGGCGGCCAAACCACGCGCCGCCAAAACGCAACGCAAATCCGCAAAACCGCGCCGTTAGCTCGAATTGCACACCGCCGCTTAACCAATTTGCGACCAAGTTCGCTTGGCGAGCAGCGAGTATGTGTAGGAGTTGACGATGCGTAAATTTGCGGTGCTGGCGGCCGGCTGTAGCGCGCTTGCCGTTCTGGTCGGACTCGGTGCCGGCCGCGCGTGGTTCAGCCTTCCGTCCGGGAAGATCGACGCCGCCCGCGCTTCGGCGACCTCCGACGAACTCGTCACCGGCACGATCGCTTCGCGCTGGCCGGTTCCCGGTGGCGCACCGCAGAGCGCAGCGCCGGCACCGGCTATCCTGCCGGCTCGCGCCACCACCGACTCCCCGATGAGCGCCAAGCCCACCGCGCTTCCGGCCCCCGCCCCCGCCCCCGCCCCCGCCCCGGCGCGGCAGACCTGCAGCAATCCGAACGCGCTCGGCATCTCGCGCACGGTCGAAATCGACACCACCGGCGGCCCGGGCCTCGGCATGTCGCAATATCGCGACTACGACTTCCTGCAGCCCGGCGAAGTCGCGTTGACCTTCGACGACGGACCGTGGCCGGTGAACACTCCGGCGGTGCTCGCGGCGCTCGCGGCGCAATGCGTCAAGGCGGTGTTCTTCCCGATCGGCAAGCATGCAAGCTGGCACCCGGCGATCCTCAAGCAGGTGATCGCGGCCGGCCACACCGTCGGCTCCCACACTTGGTCGCACGCCAATCTCGCCAGCAAGCCGTTTGCCGAAGCCAAGAGCGAAATCGAGAAGGGCATCAGCGGTGTGGTGCTCGCAGCCGGGCAGCCGACCGCGCCGTTCTTCCGCTTCCCGCAACTGCGCCAGACGCCTGAGCTGAAGGCGTATCTCGGCGAGCGCAACATCGCGGCATTTTCGATCGACGTCGATTCCGAGGATTTCCGGATTCACAAACCCGATCAGCTCGTCGCGGGCGTGATGGCCAAGCTGAAGAAGGCCGGCAAAGGCATTCTGCTGTTGCACGACTTCCAGAAGTCGACCGCGCAGGCGCTGCCCGAGCTGCTCGCTCAGCTCAAGGACGGCGGTTACAAGATCGTATTCATCACCGCCAAGGACAAAGTAACCACGCTGCCGGAATACGACGCCCAGGTCGCCCCGGCTCAGCCGACCGCCAGCGCCGCGAAGCCGATCGCCAAGGTGATCCGCACCGTCGATTAGCAGCGGTCATTACCCGAATAGTGATCTCGACCAGACGGGCGCGCCAAGCGCCCGTTTTCGCGTGTCCGGTCTACTTAACAAACCGTTGAGCTTAACGTGCTGTTAAAGCAGTCGAACTAATCTACCGGCACCTCGTACCATTTTGCATCGCCATGACCACGTTCACACCCTTTCCCGGATACGACGGGCTGATGTCGCTGTCGCGCCGCGAAGGCGTCGACATTCGCCCGACGCTGCTCAGGGTGTTGACCGATCTGTATGTGCAGAGCCCTTCGCACACCGACGAGGAAGAACGGCAATTCGTCGAGCTGACGTCGCGGCTGATCGACGAAGTCGACGACGCCACCCTCGCGGTGGTGCGCGCGCGGCTGTCGATCTATCCGCACACCCCGCGCGCGATCGCGCTGCGGCTGTCGCTGTCGGCCGCTGGCGATCAGCGCGTGCCGCTGGCTGCCCCCATTCCGCCGACGGCGGGTAGCGTCTCACCGGCCCGGCCCTCACCGCGTATCCCGACCGAGGCCGAACAGCGCGCCGCCAACCTGTCGATGCAGCCGGAGGACGCCGCGCAATTGTCCGAGATGTTCTTCTCGGCAACCGGTCCCGAGCGCACCCAGATCCTGTACAATCTCGCTGAAACGCCGCTGCGCCCGGCGGCACGGATTCATCCGCCGCGGGCGATGCGCGCCTCCGAAGTGCTGCACATGGCGGCATTCGTGTCCGATATCGAGAACTTCACCGCCGAACTCGGCGACGCGCTGCTGCTCACCACGGCGACCGCAGAGCGCGTCGTGTTGGACGAAGGCGGCGAAGCACTCGCCTGCGCGCTGAAGGCACTCGGCATCAAGGGCCAGGTGTTCGAGCAGATTTTGATGTTCCTCGATCCGGCCAAGGGTTCGTCGGTCGAATGGGTCTATCGGCTGTCGCGGCTTTATGATCGCTTGAGCGAGCGCGCGGCGCTGATCATGCTGGCGGCATGGCGCGGCGCCACCGTCGCCTCCACCCGCGCCAAATATCGCTCTGCGCTGTATGACGACGAGCGGCATCGCGCCCGCAGCGCCACGCCGCAGGCGCGCCCCGTGGTTCAGCCCGGCACCGCCTGGTCGCCGCGCATCGGCACCACGCGCAGCTAGCTACTTCGCCAGATCGAGAAAGTGCCGCCCGGCGCGATCTTCCGTCTCGACGATCCAAACGTCGGGATCGAACCGGATTTCCTTGGCGAGGCGCGCATCGACGTCGGCCTCCGGCTGCGGCGCCGGCGATGCCGGCACGAACACCCGATCGAACGGACGCTCGTCCTCGTAAGCAGTCTGCGGCGCCGGCACATACAGCATCGCCTGTCCGTTCAAGGTCACGACCTTGACGAACACCGCCCCCGCGTCCTCGGCGCCGCGCCGGCTCACCGCGCCGAACACGCCCTCAGTCTGGCAGCGGCGCAGATAAGCCGACACCCAAATCGCACTCTTCAGTCTCATGGAGCGGCTTGTAGAGGATTTCGGGAGCGGAGCAAATCGGAAGCATGAAAATTGCCCTGCCGCACCGACGCAACGCGGATGGCTGCGAGGCCGGGAGCGAGCTCGGCTATTTCCTTGTCCGCGACAAACTGGCCGAACGCTAGTTCATCGATGGCCACTTCACTGAGATATGTGAGCTTCGCCGCAAACTACCCGAGCACCCAATCCTGTTCATCGATCAATTTCATCAGATTAATGCAGTCGACCTTCATGGCGTTGCAGACGCCGGGAATCTTGCCGAGACTGCCTATCCCTGTCTCTTCGGTGACCACCGTATAGCCGTACACCTTGGCCAGAGCGATCACGAAAGGATCGGCTTGAAACTTCTCTTTACCCGCGGTCACCAAGCCCGTGTAGGTGTTCACGATATGATCAACTTGCAATTGTACGGCTTCGTCGGGCGTGGCGAACATGGCTTCGCGCAACTTCAACCATCCGTACAACTCTTCGGACCGCTTGCTGCATTCGCGTAGCACCAGCGTCGAAGACACCAAGCGACCGCTCGCGACGAGCTGATCGAATTGCTCCCATAGTTTCGGGAAACGGTTTGGCTTGTACCGTTCGTACCAGGCCGCAATTAGCGCACTGGTGTCGATGCAATAGATCGTTCCAGCCATGCCGGCTTAGCTCGCAATGCCGAACGCTGCCTTTTCCATCGCAGGAACCGTCGCAACCTTCATGTTCAAAAGACCTGCGACGTCGCGCAGCGTGAAATAGCGATCGTGATAGCCATGGAAAATAAGTTGAGTGAAAGTTCGGCCGAGCTGGCTCAGCACCACATAGTGGTACTTCGGGCCGCCTTCGGCGGCCTCCTTTTGCTCGTCGAGCTCGGCGTAGATCTTCTGAAACTCGGCCCGCTTGCTCTCGTAAAATGTTTGCGTTGTGCGGCCTAGCGTCAGCAGGCGGCGCAGGACGACCTCCTGGCTGACGCCGAAGCGCCGTCCCAGCGTCTCCAGTTCGTCGTCATCCCAGGTCCTCTGGCTGCCCTTCTGCACCACCAGCGGCTCCCTGAGTAGCCAGTGGCGCGGCATCAACGCCGCCGCGGCGACCGCGTTACAGAACGTCTCGACTTCGGGATGAGGCGCGTCGTTGCGATCGCCGCCTATATTGCTGACGCCGCTCTGGCGCAGCGTCAGGTGACAGAGTTCATGCAGCAGGGTGAAGACGCGCCCGTTGCCGCGATCCTTCCCGTTGATCAGGATCACCGGCATCGTCCGCTCGGCCAGGGCGGTACCGCGCATCTCGCGGATTTTGAGCCGAGGCACGACAAAAACCAGAATGTCCTTCGCTTCGATCGCAGCCCGCCAGCCCTCGAACGCCTTGCGGCCGAACCCCTGCTGGATGATCTCGGTGACACCGAGATAGTCGCGGAGGTGTCGGCCCAATTCCTCAACGTCGGATTTGAGCGTGGCCTCGATAGCGAACTTCTGAACCGGCTCGCCGAGCTGAGCGCGGACGGCCAGGGCGATCTCACGACGTTCCCGGGCGAGGCGGATGGCGTAGGTCAGAGGCGGCGAAAAGCCCTCGTGAACGCCGGGCAGACGCCGGAAATCCTGGATGGGCTGCCAGCCCTTCGGCGCCGTCCTGAGATAGAACAGGCTGACCGGTCGCTTGTAGAGGTCGGCGAAATCAAGCAGCTTGGCGAACGTCGGGGCCTCGTCGCCGCTTTCGAACGCGGCCAATCGCTCCGGGTCGATATCGAGACGGCGCGCGGCCTCGTCCGGGCTGAACCCGGCCTGCTCCCGCGCCCATGCAAGCATGGCCGGGTTGATCAAGGCCTTCACGCTCTTCGCCATCGTCCGCTCCCCGGAGGAGACTCTACTCCGGCTGGCCGGGAGCACAACTTCCAGGGTCGGTTCAGCAGTGCATTCGAGCTGTCGCACAATTGCGCCGGAGCGCAAAGGAACTCTGATATTACCGCGCCGCCAACTCGGTCCAATCCTCTCCAAGATGGGCCCGGCAGCTGGAAGGTCAACGCAGCGGCATAGCGATCTACCCGCCCCCGCCCCTTAATCGATCGAATGCCCGATCATCAGTCCGAGCTCGCGGACGACGCGGTCGGAGACCTGGCCGGTGACCGGCAGGTTGCGCGAGCGCTCGAACCGGGCGATCGCGGCGTGGGTATCGGATCCGGCGGTGCCGGTCGGCTTGAGCTGGCCGTAGCCGTATTGCGTCAGCGCGCGCTGCACCGCTGCGATCCGCCGCGACGAGGTGATCATCTGGCCGAGCGGATCGCGCCCGGCACTGGGAATAGCGGCCGGCGGACGCGGCACGTTGGCGGAGGCGGCGGCACCGTGCGGGGCGGTCGCACGCACCAGATTGCCAAGCGGATCTTCGGAGTCGGCGGTGCGGCCGCGCGCCGGGCGCGGCTCCGGCAGGCGGATATCGGCGGCCTTTGCCTCCACCGGTTTGATTTCGACCGCCTTGGCTTCCGCAGCCTTCGATTCCGGCGGCTTCAGCTCGGTCGCGGTCGGCTCCAGCAACTTCTGGTCGAGCGCCTTGGTGTCGGCGCGTTGCTCGGCATCGAACGGACGCGGACGCGGCAGCGTAACGATCGACACCGATGCGAGCGATGCCGACTTGCCGAACATCGGCGACGGGTGCTGCCCGGCCTGCATGAAGATCGCGTTGGTGACGATTGCGATCACCGCGGCCGAGGCGAACATCGCCGCGATGAAATCCTTCGGGCTCGACAGCATCAGCCGCATCGCCAGACCGCGCTCCTCACGATCTGCAACCACTGCCGCCGCGGCGCCGCGGCGCGACGATCCGCCGTCCTTTCGCTTTTTAGGCACTCTTCTTCACCTGGTAGTCTTGCGCCGGCGCATCCGCCGACGCCGTCGAATTCAACGCCAATGCGGTGACGTTGCTGGAAACCGGCATCGCCAGAGGCAGCGACACCGTGACGGTGGTGCCGCAATCGATCTGGCTCTGCACTTCGATCTCGCCGCCGTGCATCCGCACCAGACTCTTGACGATCGACAGCCCGAGGCCGGTGCCCTCGTGGCGGCGCTGATAGGTCTTGCCGGCCTGGAAGAACGGATCGCCGAGCCGCTTCAGATCTTCTTCGGCGATGCCGACGCCGGTGTCGCTGACGCGCAGCACCAGCCGCGAACCTTCGACCGCAGCCGAGACCGTGACCGTGCCGCCGCGCTCGGTGAACTTGATCGCGTTCGATACCAGATTGAGTAGGATCTGCTTGAACGCACGCGGATCGCCGACCACATCCGGCAGGTTTTCCGGCGCGCGCGTGACGAGGTCGATGCCGCTGTCGCGCGCCTTCAGCGCCAGCAGGTTGCAGCAATTCAGCAGCGCCGGCCGCGGCGCGAACGGCTCCGGCACGATTTCGAAATTGCCGGACTCCATCTTCGACATGTCGAGGATGCCGTTGACCACCGACAACAGATGCTGGCCGGAATCGTTGATCAGCTGCGCGTATTCCTTGCGGCGCTCGGCGCCGAGCATCAGCGCCTCCTCCTGCGCGATCATGTCGGAGAAACCGATGATCGCGTTCAGCGGCGTGCGCAGCTCGTGGCTCATGGTGGCGAGGAAACGGCTCTTGGCGGCGTCGGCGCGCTCGGCTTCGGCGCGCGCCTCGTCGAGCGCATGCTCCTGCAGCTTGCGCTCTGTGATGTCGCGCATCACCGCGACGACTTCAGTCTCGCCTCCGCTGGGGGCGGCCGATGCGGCTTCGAGCGGCCGGCAACGCATCTCGACCCAGACAAATTCGGGGGCCGACGGCCGGCCGCGTTCGTCGCGCACCACCTGACGACGAAGGCGGAATTCGACGCTGCCGGTCTCGCGGCCACGCGCCGCGTCCGAGATCGCTTTCAGATAGGCCGGACGATCGGCGACGTGGACGCGATCGAACAACCCGTGTTCGGCGAGCTGCGGCGACGCAACGCCGAGCAGGCTCTCCGCCGCCGGCGAAATGAAACGCACCGCGCCGCTGCGACTATGGCGCGAGATCACGTCGCCCATGTTGCGAGCGAGCAGCCTATAGCGCTCCTCCTCGACGTCGAGCAAAGCGCGGTTGGTGCGCGCCAGCCAGGCCGCGCCGTAAGCAAGGCCGGAGGCGTACAGCGTCGCCGAGGTGATTCCGAAGGCCGCGAGCGTGATGCCCGAGACCGCGCTGGCGGCGGGCGCCGGTAATACGCCGAACAGGCCGAGCCCGATCAGCAGCGCGGCACCTCCGAGCGCCAGCGACACCGCGAAGGTGACGATGCGGCGCGACGCCGACAGCGCCGCTTCGACCGGGATCACCACCAGCCACACAGCCGCGAAGGATTGGATGCCCCCGGTGAGCGCGGCGACGCCGATCACCAGCGCGGCGAGCGCCAGCGACGACAGGAAATGCGCATCCTCGTAACGTCCGGTGCGCGACAAGAACCACGCCACCAGGATCGGAACGATCAGCCAGGCGAACGCCGCCGCTTCGAGCGCGGTCGGAGCGCCGCGCAACACCAAGTACAAAGGAAAGGCCGCGAAGGCGGCGAGGCTACCGAGCATGCGCGGTGCGATGAAGGCACGATGCCGCGCGCTCGCGAGCGCGTCGTGACGCGCCGAGGGATGCAGCAACGCATCGAGACATTCACCGATGATCTTGGATACTGCCACGCTGCTCGCGCTCGCTGGTCGCCTCGTAACGGGAGGCGTTCTGCGCCCCACGTGTGGTTGGCCGAACCTGTCAGAGCGACCTTAAACGAACACTAAGGCGATCGCAGAGTGAGGCCCGCCCCGGCGTCGAGAGGGCTCGGCGCACCGCATTTGAACCGCATGGTGAACGCAAGGTTTCGAAGCGCGCGGCGATATGGTTTCGAATTGGTGGACGCGTATCGGTCGCGCGCCGAGAAGGCGAGCGACGTCAATCGAATGTTTACGCCGAATCGGCTCGGCGGAATTTTTCGCGGATTTCGCTCGAATTGTAAGTAACCGAATCACTCCGGATTCACTGCCGCTCGATACGACGGAGTTCGATTGCGAGGCCAATCGCAACGGGGATTTGGACGACGGGGACGCGAGATGTTCTTTCTGCTTCGCTTGGCATTTTGGATCGGCGTGGTGCTGGTGTTCCTGCCGCGCGAGTCGACACCGGATTCGGAGAAGCTGCCGCAGATCGGTGCCTCGGAGGCGGTGTCTGCGGCGAGCGCCGCGGTGTCGGACTTCAGTCAATTCTGCAAGCGCCAACCGGCGGCTTGCGAAGTCGGCGAACAGGCCGCGACGGTGATCGGCCATCGCGCGCAAGAAGGTGCGCGCAAGCTGTATCAGATCATCACCGAGAAACGCGGCGAACCGACCGGTGCAATCGGCGGCGGCGACGCGCCCGATCCGTCGTTGGCGCCGCGCGACACGCTGACGGCGGAAGACCTGAAGATCGAGTGGAAACTGCCCGGGGCGGAGACCGCCGCGGTCGATGCAGGCGCAAAGCCGACTGCCACCAATTAGGGCACCCCACGACCATCGGGGCAGGCGATTCTCGCTTTCGAGCACGCCTGCGAAGCCATATATCTGTCGGTACAGGTTCCATCGCGCGCGAACCGCGACCGACAGATACGGGGCACGATGACGATTGACGAGATCAGAGACAATTTCGCGCTGCTCGACGAGTGGGACGACCGCTACCGCTACGTGATCGAACTCGGCCGCACGCTCGAACCGATGCCCGAGGAAGAGCACTCGTCTGCGAACAAGGTGCAAGGCTGCGCCAGCCAAGTGTGGCTGTCGCGCAAGCTGACGCGCAACGCGGCCGGCGAGCCTGTGCTGAACTATCTCGGCGACAGCGACGCTCACATCGTTCGCGGCCTGGTCGCGATCCTGCTGACGCTGGTGTCGGGCCGCACGCCGCAACAGATCCTCGCCGCCGAGCCGATCGCGGTGTTCGACGAGCTGGGCTTCCGCGAGCATCTGACGCCGCAGCGTTCCAACGGTCTGCGTTCGATGATCGAGCGGATCAAGGCCGACGCCCGCGATACCCTCGCCGCATCGAGCTGATCAGCGCCGGTTCCCGCACCACCCTCACGGCACCACGAACGCCGCATCGTCCGCCAGCCAGGTGCGCAGCCGCGGCTGGGCCTGAACGCTGCGCGGCATCAGGCCGTAGTGCCGCGCCAGCCGATCGAGCCCGAGCTGCAGCACCACTTTGGCGGAACGCGACGGCCAGCCGCGTTCGCGCTCGACATCCTCCAGTCCGCGCAGGAAGCAGCAGACATCGAGCAGGATGCCGGAGAACTCTGGACCACAGGCCTCCACGGCGTGCTGCACCCGCTGCCGCGCCGCCACCACCACGTCGGCCATTTCCCCTGCCCCGCCCCCGCTGCCGGCGCGACCGGTCGGCGCTCCCCAGTTCGAGGTCACGCGTGGTGTCAGGTTGCCGCGGGTGAAATCGGCACGGAGTCGCTCGCCGGCAACGAACTGCTCGGCGCTGATCAGCGCGCGGCCGTCGCGCCCCTTGCGGCGGGCCAGCCATGCCAGCGGGCTTTCGCTATCGTCCATCGTGACGCGCGCCAGACCTTCGGCGGTCATGATGTCGCGCTCGGCCAGCGTCAGATGACTGGCGCGGAAGCCGTCGACCTCGGCCGTGCCTTGGTCGCGTGGTGTGGCGGACTTCCGCCCGCGGCGCTTGGTGTGCATCTCGTCCGCCTTTCCCAGAGCTTTGTTATGGGAAAATATTCTCATATCGAGCGGAGGACGGCAAGAGCGTCACGGCGCGATCTTCGGATTTTTTTCCTCTACCCGCAAGCCCAGCGCAGCTTCACAGACCGGCGCCCCACCCCGCTAAGGCGCGGTGCGCCACCGCCTCGAGCTCGGCCCGGGAGGCACCATCGCGAGCCAGGATCGACATACCGGCCTGGATCGCCTGGATGAGTCGGGCCTGTCCATGGACGTCGGCCGCTGCCGGCAGCTCGCCGTCCGCGACCGCCGCGCTGAGCCTCGCCTCGAGCCGCTGCAGCGCGCCCGCCCGGGCGCTCCGCACCAGTTCTCCCAGCGCGGCGTGCCCTTCGCTGCCGACCGCCGACAGCGTCACCATGCAACCGAGCGGGTGATCGTCCGGACTTCCGGTCAGCACTGCGGCGGAATCCAGCAGATAGGCCGTCACCGCCTCACGGGCGGTCGGGGCCGCGTGAAACCTGTCCCAGACCAGGTGCTCGTAAGAGGCCTCGTAATGCCGCAGCGCTTCGGCATAGAGCGCCTCCTTGGCGCCGAACGCCGCATACAGGCTCGGCGCCCCGATCCCCATCGCCTCGGTCAGATCGGCAATCGAGGTCGCCTCATAGCCCTTCGCCCAGAACAGCCGCATCGCCTGCGCCAGCGCCCGCCCCCGATCAAACGCCCGCGGCCTTCCGCGCGGCCGTGCGGTTCGATCGCCCGAGGTCGGTTCGGATTTCTGCATTAATCGCTATATAAATCGCTTGCCCGCCCGCCGCAATTCGCCTACGAATTATATATCGATTCCTACAAAATGAGGATGACATGGTTGAGCTGGCGGGCAAGCGGGCTCTGGTCACCGGAGCCTCTCGCGGGATCGGCGCCGGTATCGCGGTCGAGCTGGCCGCCAAGGGCGCGGACGTCGTGATCACCTATGAGAGGTCGGCAGAGCGCGCAGCCGAAGTTGTGCGCGCGATCGAGGGTAACGGACGCCGCGGCTTCGCGATTCAAGCGAACAGCGCCGATCCGGCGGCCTTGAAGTCCGCAGTGGACGAGGCTGCGGTCAAGCTCGGCGGCCTCGACATTCTGGTCAACAATGCCGGCATCGGGCATGTCGGACCCATCACGGAACTCGGCCTCGCCGATCTCGACGCGCTGCTGAACGTCAACGTGCGCGCCGTAGTGCTGGCGTCGCAGGCCGCGATCCCGCACCTCCGTGAGGGCGGACGGATCATTTCGATCGGCTCGACGCTCGCCGAGCGGGTGCCGTTCGCAGGCTCGACCGTCTACGCGATGACCAAATCGGCGCTGCATGCCTTCACGCGCGGACTGTCCCGTGAGCTGGGCCCGCACGGCGTTACCGTCAATCTGGTTCAGCCGGGCTCGATCGACACCGACATGAATCCGGCCAATGGCGAACAGGCCGACCAGCTCCGTGCCCTGACGGCGCTCGGACGCTACGGCAAGCCCGAGGAGATCGCCGCCGTGGTCGCCTTCCTGGCCAGCCCTGCGGCCGGCCTGATCACCGGCGCGATGATCACCGCGGACGCCGGCTTCTCAGCGTAGGGCCGCGTTACTTCCGCCGACGACGTTGCTGGCCGAGCCCCATCTTTTTGGCGAGCTGCGAGCGCTCCACCGCGTAGTTCGGCGCCACCATCGGGTAGTCCGCGGGAAGTCCCCACTTCTCGCGGTACTGCTCCGGCGTCATCTTGTACTGGGTGCGCAGGTGCCGCTTCAGTGATTTGAAGCGTTTGCCGTCCTCCAGGCAGATCAGATACTCCGGGGTCACCGACTTCTTCACCGGCACCGCCGGCTTGGAAGGCTCCTGCGGTGCCGCCTCGGGACGGCCGGCGGAGAGCCGCTGCAGCGCGGCGTGCACTTGGCTGATCAGCGTCGGGATCTCGCTGGCCGGGGTAGTGTTATGGCTGACATAGGCCGAAACGATCGAGGCGGTCAGCTCGACGTGGCTTTTGCCCGTGGTGTCACTCATCGACCGTCCTTCGTCGCTCGTTCGAACGCAAGCGCGGCGGGCCGCGGTGCGCTGCATAAATTGTACGGGATACTTGGCGCTAAACGGCAGATCGCCGACGCGCGACGACTCTAACCTTGCCGATACCGAAGTCTATTTTCGATGGTGCAGTCGAGCAAGGTAGACCAACAGACGAACGGTGCGCAGGCGTGCATCAGCTCCGCTGTTCGAGGTGGTCGCGAAGCTCGTCGATCGACTCGAACCGCATCATACCTTCCGGCATCTGCGCCTCGATCGAGCCATCGGAATACAGCGAGTACGCCATGCCGTCGACCACGCCGGACTTCAGGACGGTGACCTGCTGCATTTCCTCGCTGCGCGGCGCCGGAGTCGGCTCCAGCAGCCCAGATCGCTCGGTCGCCGGCGCCTCGTCGGCCCCAGTTGCGGACCGCTTCCGCGGCCAGGCATTCTCGAAGCTAGTCGCTGCTCCGCCAAGCAGATCACCCGACGCCGCATCACCGTCAGCCTGGGCCGCCCGCTCCCGCTCGCGCCGGGACGACGCGAACAGCAGGTTGCGCCGCTTCGGCGGCACCGTCTCCTCCTCGGGCTCGGACTCAGCCGAATCCTCTGCCAACGCAGAAGGCGGCGGCGGTGGCGGCTTGATCTCAGGCGGCGGCGCGATGCGTTGGCGCAGCCGGTCGCGCGCCGCAGCTTCTTGCTGCCACGGCGCAGAGCCCGCTGGCTCCGCTGCGGCCGGCAGAGGCTGCGGCGGCAACGACGGCTCCGGCCGGTCGCCTGGGAACAGCGCATCACTGTCAGTGCCAGCGGCGGGCGGCACAAACGTGGCCCGCGCCGGAGCTCTGGTCACGCCCGGTTCGGTCTCCTCGGCCGCCAGACCGGCACCGATCAGCCTCAGCTCACGGATCACCGCCGCCAGGCCGAGCAGCAGCGCGCCGGTGCACGCCCCGACCACACCCGACAGGATCAACGTGTTGCCGAAGCTGAACTCCTTGACCGGAACGCCGACCATGATCGACGCCGCTCCGGCCAGCAGGAAGACGATGCCGGCGACCAGAAGCAATATCATTCTCAACTCCACGCCGGGGCGCATCGCCACGGCAGCCCTCGTTACGATAGCGTCATCCGTGCCAGATCGGCAATCGCTGCAGAGCTTTACGAACAACTTGTTGGGCCGCGGTTGCGCGCTCCCGCCGCTTCCCGCCGCCGACGCGCGCCGCCCACCACATGCCTGCCGCGCTTCGGTCGGCGCTTGCTGCAAGACATTCGCAGCACTAGGCTCGCGCCACGTCAACGCGCCGGACAACGGCGCCCACAGGAAGAGGAAACGCATGTCGCCAGCCGAAGCCGCACGCCTGAGAGAAGTTCCCTCCGATATGACCGAGGCCGAATGGGAGCAGCGGGTCAACCTCGCCGCCTGCTACCGCCTGGTTGCGCTGTATGGTTGGGACGATCTGGTCGACACCCACATCTCGGCGCGGGTGCCCGGCCCTGAGCACCACTTCCTGATCAACCCCTACGGCCTGATGTTCGACGAGATTACCGCTTCGAGCCTGGTCAAGGTCGACCTCGACGGCAACCAGCTCAGCGACAGCCCCTACAAGATCAATCCGGCCGGCTTCACCATCCACTCGGCGATCCACGAAGTGCGCGAGGACGCGGGCTGCGTCCTGCATCTGCACACCCCGGACGGCACCGCGGTGGCGAGCTGTATGGAAGGCCTGCAGCCGCTGAACCAGACCGCACATTTCGTCACCGGCGACCTCGCCTATCACGACTATGAAGGCGTCGCGCTCGACCACGACGAGCGTCCGCGCCTGCAGCGCGACCTCGGCGACAAGAACCACATGCTGCTGCGCAATCACGGCACGTTGACGGTCGGCCGCAGCGTCGCCTCCGCGTTCGAGCGGATGTACCACCTCGAGCGCGCCTGCACGATGCAGGTCCGCACCCGGATGCTCGGCCCGACCGCCTATCCGATCGAGGACGTCGCGATCGACAAGAACCACGAGCGGATGACCAACCGCGACGCGATGGAGCTGCGCTCGACCAAGCTGGTGTGGCCGCCGCTGCTGCGCAAACTCGACCGTATCGATCCGAGCTATCGAACCTGAGTGACGCGTCGAGGTTGAAATCAGCGGCCGTAATGATAATGTGACCGCATCACCCTCTACGCTATCGGAATCCAAACGCCGCCCAATTCCGGGCGGCGTTTTTGCGTTGGCTTCCGTCAAGTCGCTCGGCTTTCGCTCTACTCCGCCGAACTCGAATTGGCCGTGCTGATATACATTCGCATTTCGATGCCAACGCACAGTTAACGACCTTGTATCAACATGGGCCACACCAACTCACTGATTCCCGAGGCTCCATGTCGCTCCTTTCGCCCATGCGCAAGACGATGCGCGACGCCGTCGATAATTCCGTGGCCGCTGAACTCGCAGAAATACGAGCTCGCGACGAGACCCTCGCCGCCTGTATCGATCGCATCGCTGAAGGCCACTATGACACGACGCTCCCCTCCGGCGACGATCAGCTCAGTCGCGCGATCGGTCGCCTCTTGCAAACGCTGTCCGGCAATGTCTCGCGCAATCTCGACCGAATGGTCGATCTCAGCATCCAGACCAGCGAGACCGCCGTCGCGTCAGCGAACCTGCTATCGTTCAGCCGCCAGATCGATCAGCGCTCACAGGCGCTGGCGAGCGCCAGCGAAGAGCTGGTGACGTCGATCGGCCAGATCGGCGTCACGGCGCAGAAGGCGGCATCCGAAGCTGCCGACATGCGCGTCAGCGCCCAGCACGGGCTGGCTACCGCAAACACCGCGGCCTCCGCCATGAGCCGCGTCAGCACCACCGCCGAACTGGCAGCGGAGAAAATCGCCGAACTCAGTGCTGCGTCCGACGCGATCGGTAGCATCGTGTCCTCGATCGATGCGATCGCGCGGCAGACCAACCTGCTCGCGCTGAACGCGACAATCGAGGCCGCTCGCGCCGGCGAAGCCGGACGCGGCTTCGCCGTGGTGGCAACCGAGGTGAAAGGACTGTCCCAGCAGACCAGCAATGCCACCGTCGACATCCGCAGCCGGATCGATCGATTGCGCGACGACATCGCCACTATCGTCAGCGCGATGTCGGACTGCACCAGCGCGGCAGTCGAAAGCCGCGAAGTGGTGAACTCGCTCGGCGAAGCGATGAACGGCGTCTCCGAACGCGTGGCCGGCGTGACCGACGGAATGGCGGAGATCGCCACCATCCTGAATCAGCAGTCACAGGCGTCGAGCGAGATCGCGAACGGAATCTCGACGATCGCCGAACAAACCGAGAAGTCCGTCGCCCAGGTCGGGCACATCTCCGATCAACTCGATCAGGTGCAGGCATTGGTCGGCGGAGATCTCGAGGAATTGTCCCGAATGACCTTCGACGGTCTGATCCCACGCCTCGCCAAGGCCGATCACATCGCCTGGAAAAAGCGGCTCGCCGATATGGCCGTTGGACGCGCCAAGCTGAGCAGCAGCGAATTGACGGATCATCACTCGTGCCGGCTCGGCAAGTGGTACTATGGCGACGCCTCGAAGGGATCGCGGACCCATCCAGCTTTCGCCGCTTTGGAACAGCCGCACGCGCTCGTGCATGAACACGGCAAAGCCGCCGCACGGCTGATGCAGTCCGGCGATCTCGCCGGCGCGATGGCAGAGATCGACCAGGTCGGACACGCCTCGAAGGAGGTGCTGCGACTGATCGATCGGCTCGTGAAGTAGCGTAGCTCGCTGCCTACAGCGAACGCAGATCGTGTGGTCAGGATCGTGCTTTGAGTACGCCCCTGCGGCCGTAACCGATCAGCGTCACGTAGATCAATGCCGCGGCCAACGTGGTGTGGCCGCTGAATTTGACCAGACCGAAGCCCCAGCCGGATGTGCCGACCAGCATGGCGAGCGCAGCCAGCAGTGCGCAGGTGCCGACGGCGCGGAGCGCGAGGACCACCGGCCGCCGCAGCGAACGGCGCAGGATGTCGTGCTGCGGCCGGCGCAGCCCGAACGCCAAGGCGGTGAAGCCCAGCAGGCAGAGAAGCTGCGCCAGCGCATGGCTCATGTCGCGGCCTCTCCGGAGATGGCCACGCGATCGCCGCGCAGCTCCGAGGCGCGCGAAGGACGCAGCCGTGCCCCGTGCCGCGCGGTGCGGATCGCCAGCACCGCATGCAGCAGCGCCAGCGCCCAGCACATCAGGTCGGTGCCGGCGAACACCCAGTCGCCGTTCGCGAGGCTGTGCCACAGCGGGCGCTGCGTCGTCGCAGCATTCAGCACCGGGACCAGCGCCAGCAACGCGGCGGCGGCCCAGAGCTGCTCGACCCACGCCGCCCTGGCCGGCCGCAGCAGCGCATGCAGCAGCGTCAGCCCCCAGACGATGAAAAACAGATGGACCTCCCAGAACGCCCGCTCCTGCATCTGAACAGGTAGCAGCCGGTTCGCCCACAGGAACCCCGTCATCGCGATCGACAGTCCGGGGATGCTGGCGATGTTGAGCCTCTCGACCAGCCGGAAGCCGACATGCGGCCGTTCCGGATCGGGCAGCTTCTGCCGCCGCTTCACCGTCCACATCACCAGCCCGGTGCCGACCATCGCGGTGCCCATCAGGCTGGCGAGGAAGTACAGCCACCGCGTCTCCAGATCGCTGAAGCGGCCGAGATGCAGCGCGTACATCACGCCGCGGGTCTCCGCTGCGGCGCCGACACGATCATGCACGGCGAGCAGCTTGCCGGTGGCGCCGTCGAACTCGACGTAATCGGGGCTCATCGATACGCGCCCGGCATCGCCCCTAGTTACTGCGATGCGTGCCGTCGCGTCGCCCGGATTGGTGGCGTTGACGCGCCCGACATCGATCGTTCCCCAGCGCTGCTGCGTCTGCCGCACCATCGCCTCGATCGACCCCAGCGGGACCTTGTCGCCGCTCGGCTTGCCGGCCTGGATGAAGGCGCTGAGTTCGGCGGTGAGCTGCTGGCGTTCCGCCGGCGTCTTGATGGCGGCGCGTTCGCCCCACGGCACGTACAGCGCCATCAGCGTCACCAGACCGGTGTAGGTGATCATCAGATGGAACGGCAGCCCGAACACCGACAGCGCATTGTGGGCGTCCAGCCAGGAGCGCTGGCCCTTGCCCCAGCGGAAGGTGAAGAAGTCGGTGAAGATCTTCTTGTGGGTGATCACGCCGGCCACGATCGCCACCAGCATGAACATCGCCGCGAGACCCGCGAGCAACCGTCCCCAGAACGGCGACATGTAGTAGAATTGAAAATGGAAGCGATAGAAGAAATCACCGCCGAGCGTGTCCCGTGCCTCGACGCGATGGCCGGTGACCGGATCGAAGTGGTCTTGACCGAACGCGCGTGCGCCCTTTCCGCCGGGAATCCGCCAGAACGCGTAGACGGTGTTGCTGCGCTCGTCGGGAAGTTTGATGCTCCACTGCGTCGCATTCGGCGCGATCCGGCCGATTTCGTCGGCGACCCGCTGCGCCACCACCGCCGGATCGAGCGGCTGCGTCAGGCGGGGCAGCTCCGGCCGCATCCACTGCGACAGCTCTTCCTTGAAGTACGACACCGTGCCGGTGAGGAACATCGCGTACAGCACCCAGCCGAGCAGCAGGCCGCTCCAGGTGTGCAGGCCGGACATGCTTTGCCGGAGGCCGCGATGGGTGGCTCGTCGATCGTGGGGCTTGGTCACGCCTCGCGCCTCATCAGGAAGCCGACCACGCCAGCGGCGCCAGCAGCGCGGCGAAGATGGCGAGGCCGATCCATACTCTCAGCGCGCTCTGCGCCGCGAATGCCCAGATCACCACGGACGCACAGACTGCGAAGCTCGCGAGCTGGCCGGTGAGCACCGCCTGCGGTTTGCTGATCGGCAGCGCCAGCACCGCAACGCTGCAAAGCGCAGCCAGCGCGTAGCCGCCGAGCAGCGCTGCGACGATGCGCGACGCCAGCGCACCGATCGACCGAACGCGATGCGCCCGCGCCGTCATTTACGCGGCGCAGCCGGCGTCGCCGGTGGACCGGGCGGAAGCGGCGGCAGCCCGTCCGGCTTCTCGTAAGTCACGGCGGTGGCGTAGCTGATTGCGTCGTACTTCTCGCCCGCACGCTCGCCCGCGGCCTTGTCGGTGACGCTGACTTCGGCGACGTAGATGCCCTTCCATGGCATATCGAAGGAGACGAGGCCCTGCGCGTCGGTGCGCGCTTCCTTCGCCCACCCCGACTGCGTCGTCAGCGTCACCTTGGTCTTCGGCTTCGGCTGGTCCTTGAACACCAGCTTGAACTGGCCCGGCTGCCCGGTCGGTACCAGATCGAGCGGCAGCTTCGGCTGCTGGGCGTTGAAGCCGGTGATCAGGCGGGCGCCCGGATAGAACCAGCTCCTTACCTCCTTGTCCTGCTGCTTCCAGGTGTAGAGCGGATAGTTCGCATCCTCGGCGACGATGCTGTCTCCGGTCGCCGCGGCGAACGGCAGCTTGAAGCCATCCGCCGACTTGGTTGCATCGGCGTTCTGCTCGCCCTTGGCGGAGACGAGTGTCGCGGTCACCTTGGCGAACTTGTCGAGCAGCCCCGGCGAGGCTTCACGCAGGTTTTCGCCGAACTCGCCGAACCGCACCACGGCTGCGCCGTCCGCCTGCTCGATCCAGATCTGGTGCGCCTGCGCGGAGGTCATCGCGCCGAGCATTGCAAGCATCGCGAGAGAGAGTTTTTTCATTCCGATCACCTTGCTTCGAAACGTGGGTGCCCGGCGCGAAGCCGGGCACGGTGTTTGCCAATCGCAGCCGCGATCAGAAATCGAACGCGGCCGACAACAAGTAGGTCCGCGGCGCGCCGACCGTGACGAAGGTCCCCGTGGTCAGCCAGTAGTTTTCGCCGGTGACGTTTTCAATGCTGGCACGGAAGGTCACCGGCTTGCCGGTGATCGCGGTCGTGGTGTAGCGCGCACCGAGGTCGAGCCGCGTCCAATCCGGGAAGCGTTGCGTCGGCAGGTTGGCGCTCGTCAGATACGAACCCGAGGTGTAGATCACCCGGCCGTTGAGCGCGAGCCCGCGCACCCACGGCGTATCCCAGTCGAGGCCGGCGGAGACGGTCGTATCCGGCACGCCGGCCGCATCGTTGCCTCGCTCCAGCGGGTTGGTCGGATTGGTCAGCTCGGGCTTGAGGAAAGTCGCGCTGGCCATGCCGCGCAGCCCAGGCAGGATCAGGCCGTACACCGACAGCTCGACGCCGCGGTTGCGCTGCTCGCCGTCATAGGCGAGTTCGTTGGCGGCGTTGCGGATCGAATTCGGCCGCGTGATCTGGAACACCGCCGCAGTGGTGGTAATGGTGCCCCAATCGACCTTGATACCGGCTTCCTGCTGCTTCGACTTGTACGGCGCCAGCACCGCACCGGTGTTGGCATAACCAGCACCGACGATTGTGCCACGGCTCAAGCCCTCGGCGTAGTTGGCGTACAGCGACACGTTGTGCCACGGCTTGATGACGATACCGGCGAGCGGCGTCGTGGCGCTGGCGTCGTAGCCGCTGGTCAGCGCCCCCGTGGTGGTGTTGAAGCTGTCCACCTTCACGTTCTGCTGGCGAGCGCCGAGCGTCAGCAGCACCGTATCGTTCAGGAACGACATCGTGTCGGCAATCGCGACACTGGTCAGCGTCGTGTCGGAAGACTTCTGCGGAGCGTTCCGTGCACCCGTGACGAACGGCAGCGGCGACGGATTGTAGATGTTCGACGGTACCGACTGCGCCGCGGAGTTGGCCACATAGGCGTTGCCGGCTTCCTGATTGAAGCCGGTGTAGGCGACGTTGACCGAGTGGCCGATGAAGCCGGTGTTGAACTTGGCCCGCACACCGGCATTGCCGCTGACCGTCTGGCTGTACGAGTCGTAGTAAGCGTTGATCAGCCGGAAATTGCCGAACTGATCGATGCCACCCGTATAGCCGGAGACCCGGGAATCCGGGAAGGTCTGGTAGTTCTCGCCCTGCCGATAGCCGAGGCCGGCATAAGCGGTCAGCCAATCGGTGATGTCGTATTCGAGCCCGGACGCGATGGTGTGATCCCGCTGATTCAGCACTGTCCCGGGATACCAGTTACCCCGCGCGTCCGGCGGCGCGGGAATGAACGGAACCCCCGTCTGGATGCTCATCTGCGGGCGGAAGTTCTTGGTGTCGTCGTTCTGGGTGATGGCGTCGAGCGTCCAGCGCAGACGATCGCCGCGATAGTCGACCGACAGGGCAGCGACGCCGCTACGCCAATTGCCACCGTCGACCGAGGCTTCGCCGTTGCGCGCGACGCCGTTGAAGCGAACGCCCCATTCCTTGTTGGCGCCGAACCTCTGGCTGGAGTCGAGCTGGACGCCGTAATTGCCGGCGCTCATGAAGAACGGCGTGACCCGCGCAAACGGCACCTCGGTGGCGCGCTTGGTGACGATGTTGACGGCGCCGCCGATGCTGCCGCCGGGCGCGATGCCATTGATCAGCGCGCCGGGGCCCTTGAGCAGTTCGATCCGCTCGATGATCTGTGCCGGCACACGGCTCGACGACACCAGACCGTACAGACCGTTGAGGCCGACATCCGTCGCATTGACCTGGAAACCGCGGATCTGGAACGTGTCGTCGAAACCGTTCGGGCCGGTCGACAGCCGCACTGACGAATCGTTGATCAGAGTGTCGGCGGCGGTGCGGGCCTGCTGATCCTGGATCAGTTGCGAGGTGAAGTTCACGGTCGAGAACGGCGTGTTCATCACGCTGGTCGAGCCGAGCAGGCCGAGCGTGCCGCCCTGCGCCACCTGGCCGCCCGCATAGGCCGGCGCCGGTGCGCCGATGGTGCGGGTCGAACCCATGGTGGTCGGCGGCGCGGCCGGAGGCGGCGGCGGTTCGGCGGCGCGGCGCGGCGCCACCCGCGCGGCGCGCTGTGGTGTGGCGCGCGGCTGCGCGGTGCGCGTGGCGGGACGTGCGCGCTGCTGCGGCGCGTCGACCGAGACCGGCGGCAGCACGCGCCGCTCTGCGTCCTGCGCCCGCACCGGCGATGCACTCAGGCTCGCCACAGTGGCCGTGACGACGCCCGCAGCGACGCCCAGGTAAAGACGATTCTTGTTGTTCTTGAAGTTGCTCACTCAACGCCCCCAATTCCAATGATTGGGGCCGGGGTAGGAGACGCAGACGAGAGAGGCAACGAGGTACGGTTTAGAATCGATATACGTCGATCGGAGCGCCGCACTAACAACTTAGAACGGCTCTATTGTTCCTGCTGTGACCGATTTGCGCGGCCTGCGTGTCGTCGCCGAATTTGCCGAAAGCAATCGCTTGCCAGGCAACGCCTATGATGGCGTTGCGCCACCACAAGCGATCGCGCAGCTCAATCTAGAACGATTCCGAACTTGCGCGACTTCGTCGAGGATCAGCACGAGGCTCGCGCAACGCGAGGTGACGTTGTGACGCGGTGTTCGTTCACCGCGGTGCGTCCGCAAGCGCGCCGAGAATCCGCACCCACGAGCGAATCCCCTTCTGAAAACTGTTCAGATCGTATTTCTCGTTCGGCGAATGGATATTGTCGTCGTCGAGCCCGAAGCCGATCAGCACCGAGTCGAGGCCAAGCGTCCGCTTGAAATCGGCCACGATCGGGATCGAGGCGCCGGAGCCGATCAACACTGCGTCCTTGCCCCACTCGTCGGTGAGCGCGCGGCTCGCTGCAGTCAGCGGCTTCATGTCCCACGGCAGCGCGATCGCTGCGCCGTTGGAGTGGTCGAGGAATTCGGCGCGGCAATCGCCCGGCAGCCGCGCAGTAACGTAGGCGCGGAAGGCGTCGCGGATCTTGTTCGGGTCCTGCCCTTCGACGATCCGGAACGACACCTTGGCCGAAGCTTCCGCGGCGATCACCGTCTTCGAGCCCTCGCCGGTGTAACCGCCGACGATGCCGTTGATGTCGCAAGTCGGCCGCGAGATCAGTTGTTCGATCAGCAGACGATCGTCCTCGCCGGCCGGAATCGACAGCCCGATCGGGCCGAGGAAACTCTCGGCGGTCAGGTTCAGCCCCTTCCACTGCGCCAAAATCTCCGGCGGCAGATCCTTTACCCCGTCGTAGAAGCCCGGAATGGTGATGCGGCCGTGCTCGTCGTGCAGGCCGCCGAGAATCCTGGTCAGCACCCGGATCGGATTCTGCGCGCCGCCGCCATAGACGCCGGAGTGCAGATCGCGGTTCGCCGCCTTGATCTTCACCTCTTCGTAGACCAGGCCGCGCAGCGAGGTGGTGATCGCCGGCGTCGCCGGGTCCCACATCCCGGTGTCGCAGACCAGCGCGAAGTCGGCGGCAAGGTCCTTCTTGTTCGCATCGAGGAACGGCACGAAGTTCTTCGAGCCGACTTCCTCCTCGCCCTCGATCACGATGGTCAGGTCGATCGGCAATTCGCCTGTCGCATCCTTCCACGCCCGGCAAGCTTCGACGAAGGTCGAGAGCTGGCCTTTGTCGTCCTGCGCACCGCGCGCCACGATGATCTTGCGGCCGTCGGCATGGTCGGCGATCACCGGCTCGAACGGCGGCCGGTGCCACAGCTCGACGGGATCGACCGGCTGCACGTCGTAGTGGCCATAGAACAACGCGTGCGGCCGGTTGCCGGTGTTGGTCTTGGCTTTGGCGACGATCGCCGGATGCCCCGCGGTCGGCCGCACCTCGGCGTCGAAGCCGATCGACGCAATGTCGGCGGCCAGATGCTCGGCCGCCACCTTGCAGTCCGCCGCGAACGCCGGATCGGCCGAGATCGACTTGATCCGCAGCAGCGCGAACAGCCGCTGCAACGCGGCGTCGAAATCGGCATCGGCGCGGGCGAGCACCGTTTGAACGTGAGAGCTGGCGGACATGATGTGTTCCTTCTTTAGATGTGTCCGATGCCGCGGCCCTCATCCTTCGAGACGCGGCCTAACGGCCGCTCCTCAGGATGAGGAAGCTGCGACATGTCGCAAAGAGCGAACGAAGGCGATCTCGCACAGCCTCATGGTGAGGAGGCGCGCAGCGCCGTCTCGAACCATGCTGCCACGCGCCTGTGTCCAAACCGCAAACGCCTCACCGACGCAACATGCCGCCGAGCGTGCCACGCACGATCGAGCGACCGACCGAGCCGCCTAGCGAGCCGCCGACCTTCTTGCCGAGTTCGGCGGCGAGGCCGCCGACCACAGTGGTGGCGACAGTGCGGGCGACGTTGCGCGCCACCACCTGGCCGGTCGTGAGCTTGCCGCGCGGCGTGTTGGTGCCGAAGATTGTCGATACCATGCTGCCGAGCTGGCCGAACAGGCCGCCGCTGCCGGGCTCGGCCTCGTCACCGGCGGACTTGCCGTCGATCCGCGCGCGCAGTTTCTCGTAGGCGGATTCCGAATCCACCGCGGTATCATATTTGCCCTTCACGGGGCTCGCCGCGATGATCGCCTTGCGCTCTTCCGGCGTGATCGGTCCGATCCGCGCCGACGGCGGCCGCACCAGGACACGCTCGACGATCGCCGGCGTGCCGTTGCCTTCGAGGAACGATACCAGCGCCTCGCCCTTGCCGAGCTCGGTGATCACCTTGGCGGTATCCAGCTTCGGGTTCGGCCGGAAGGTGTCGGCCGCGGCCGCCACTGATTTCTGGTCGCGCGGCGTGAAGGCGCGCAGGGCGTGCTGCACCCGGTTTCCGAGCTGCGCGAGCACGCGGTCCGGCACATCGATCGGGTTCTGGGTGATGAAGTACACGCCGACGCCCTTGGAGCGGATCAGCCGCACCACCTGTTCAATTTTGTCCATCAACGGCTTGGGCGCATCGTTGAACAATAAGTGCGCCTCGTCGAAGAAGAACACCAGCTTCGGCTTGTCGGGATCGCCGACTTCCGGCAGCTCCTCGAACAGCTCCGACACCATCCACAACAGGAACGTGGCGTACAGCCGCGGATTGTTCATCAGCTTGTCGGCGACCAGAATATTGACCACGCCGCGGCCCTGACTGTCGGTGCGGATGAAATCCTTGAGCAGCAGCGCCGGCTCGCCGAAGAATTTCTCGCCGCCCTGGTTCTCCAGAACCAGAAGCTGGCGCTGGATGGTGCCGACGGTCTGCTTGGTGACGTTGCCGAGTGCCTGCGCGGCCTGACGGATGTCGGCGTTGACGTCGCCATTGTCCGCCACCTTCTGGGCGATCGGCGCGATCGCGTCGAGCATCGCGCGCAGATCCTTCATGTCCATCAGCGGCAGGCCCATGTCGTCGGCGACACGGAACGCGACGTTGAGCACGCCCTCCTGCACGTCGTTGAGATCGAGCATGCGCGACAACAGCAGCGGCCCCATCTCGGAGACGGTGGCGCGCACCGGATGGCCCTGCTCGCCGAACACGTCCCAGAACACGGTGGTGAACTGATCCGGCTGGAATTTCAGCCCGATCTCCTGGGCACGCTTGAGGATGAAATCCTTGGCCTCGCCGACTTCCGCAATACCGGACAGATCGCCTTTGATATCGGCGGCGAACACCGGCACCCCGGCCCGCGCGAAGCCTTCGGCCATCACCTGCAGCGACACGGTCTTGCCGGTGCCGGTGGCGCCGGTGACCAGACCGTGGCGATTGGCGAGATTCAATGACAGCCACGCCGGCTGCTCGCCCTTCCCGATGAAAATCTTGCCGTCGGTATCACCGCTCGCGATGCCGCTCGCCGTCATCTTGTCGTTCCCTCGCCCGAAAACATCCCCACCGGCGATCGGTCGCCTGGTGCCGCACGCATCCTGCCTATCACAACGGAACCATTCAACGACGATCGCGGCGAGACGTTGTCGCGATATTCACCCTACCGCGCGCAACAACGCTTGATGCGTAGATTCCGACCGGCACGAGAGCGTATCCGGCGGCCACGGCTTTGCAATGTTGCAACACTGCCGGGACGAATCATACGGAAGGACTGTCGCGATCACTGGGGTCGCTTGTGTTTCGCGGAAGAGCAGATCAGGATGAATTCACAACATGGACCGGCCTCAGAGCCGGCGTGGCGGGGGCGTGATGGACGAGTTGATTGAAAGGCTGGCCGACAAGGCCGGTCTGGACCGGTCTGTTGCCGGCAAAACCATCGGCATCATTCTCGCTTTTCTCCGCAATGAAGGACCGCAGCAGCCGGTCCAGGCCTTGATCGACAGCATTCCGGGCGCCGAAGCCGCGATCGAAGCGGCGGACACATCGCGCAGCGGGCTGAGCCGCCTGATCGGCGGCGGAGGCGTGATGGCGATGGGCACGCGACTGCTCGGGCTCGGCCTCAGTGTCTCCGACATCCAGACCATCGCCCGCGAACTGTTCAAAGCGGGCCGCGACAGAATAGGGGCGGAGCAAATGGGCGCGATCCTCGAAGGCACGCCCGGCATCCGTCAATTCACCTGAACCTTGTATCGAGTGCCATGACATATCCAATCTCTCAGCTCGATGGCATCACCGAGGTCGCCGCGAGCAAATTGAAATCGGTAGGAATTCGCACCACCGAAGCGCTGCTCGAAGCCGCCCACACCGTGAAAGGCCGCAAGGCGCTGGCCGCCAAGACCGGCCTCACCGAGCAGCAATTGCTGCAATGGGCCAATCTCGCCGACTGCATGCGGGTTCCCGGCCTCGGCAAGGCCAAGGCCGATCTGCTGCGCGCCGCCGGGGTCTCGACCTTGCGCGAATTCACCCACCGCAATCCGGCACGGCTGGCGCAGAACATGAAAGAAGCCAATCTCAAGCGCAAACTGGTGCGCACCCTGCCCTCCGAGAAAGAAGTCGGCCAACTGATCGAACAGGCCCGCAAGCTGCCGTTGAAGATCACCTACTAATATCCGTCCCGGTGACGCCGCCAGGCGCTTGACAGGCTTTCGCGGACCGCGCAAAGCGCTGGCGCATGATCGCTTCCCCATCGCCGCCCGCATCGCCCGCCGCTCCGGCCGAGCCGCCACGGCTGCGCGATCTATTGGCGCGGCCCGCCGCGGCAGTGATGGGCATTCTCAACGTCACGCCGGACTCGTTCTCGGACGGCGGTGATTATCTCGCGCCCGAGCAGGCACGCGCCCATGCGGCCGAGATGATCGCGGACGGCGCCGAGATCATCGACATCGGCGCGGAATCCACCCGCCCCTACGGCTCGCAGCCGGTGTCCGCGGCTGAAGAGCTGCGGCGGCTGCAGCCGGTGCTGGACGCGGTGGTGGCGCTCGGCACGCCGGTGTCGATCGACACCATGAAGGCCGAGGTCGCAGCCTGGGCGCTCGACCACGGCGCGGCGATCGCCAACGACGTCTGGGGACTGCAGCGCGATTCCGAGATGGCCGGTGTGATCGCCGCGCGCGGCGCCCCGGTGATCGTGATGCACAACCGCGACGCCGCCGACCCGGAGATCGACATCGTCGCCGACATCAACGCGTTCTTCGAACGCTCGCTGAGCATCGCGGCGAAAGCCGGCATCGCCGAGGAACTGATCATCCTCGACCCCGGTATCGGCTTCGGCAAGACCCCGCAGCAGAGCATGATCACGCTGGCGCGGCTCCGCGAATTCGCAAGCTTCGGCCGGCCGCTGCTGGTCGGCGCCTCGCGCAAGCGATTTATTAGTAGCGTCGTGTCGAGCGAGCCGAAGCAGCGGCTCGGCGGCTCGCTCGCCGCGCATCTGATCGCCGTCGACAACGGCGCCAGCATCATCCGCGCCCACGACGTCGCCGCGACATCGCAGGCATTGAAAGTCGCCCACGCCATCAGGGACAGCCGATGAACGATACCATCTTCATTACCGGCCTGGTGCTGCACGCCCGTCACGGCGTGATGGAGCACGAGACCGAAGTCGGCCAGCGCTTCGTGATCGATCTCGAACTCACCGCCGATCTGACCGAGTCTTCGCACACCGACAAACTGTCCGACACGGTGTCGTATTCGAACGTGGTGGCGTGTACCACCGCCGCGTTCAAGGACGCCAACTACCGGCTACTGGAACGCGCCGCAGGCGCGGTCGCCGATTCGATTCTGGCGAGCTTCGACAAGATCACCGCGGTCAAGGTCACCGTTCACAAGCCGCACGCGCCGATCCCGGCGATCTTCGACGATGTCGGTGTGATCATCACCCGCAGGCGGAGCTGAGATGCCGCGCGCCCTGATCGCGCTCGGCGGCAATGTCGGCGACGTGCGCGCCACGTTCGACAAGGCGATCGCCAATATCTGCGGCATGACCCAAGGCGAGCTGATCGCGCGCTCGCCGGACTACGCGACGCCGCCATGGGGCGACGAACAGCAGGACCGTTTCGTCAACGCCTGCGTGGCGATCGACACCGCGCTCGATCCGCACGCGCTGTTGTTCACGCTGCACAAGATCGAGAAGCGTTTCGGTCGCGACCGCGCCAATGAACGGCGCTGGGGACCGCGGACGCTCGATCTCGATCTGATCGCCTATGACGACGCGGTCATCGACCGGCCCGATCTGACGCTGCCGCATCCCCGGCTGTTCGAGCGCGCCTTCGTGCTGGTGCCTCTGCTCGACATCGTGCCGGACCAGGTGATCGCCGGCCGCTCGCTGAAACAGGCTCTCAGCGGCCTGTCGACCGCCGGGATCGAGCGGCTACCGGACCGCGGCTGAGCCAGCGCTTCTCGGAATATCCCGCAACACGGTCGCCGCAGCGCAAACGCGCCTCATCTCGTCCTTATTGCCTCAAACAACTGTTTGGCATCGCCGCCCACCCGTGGCATTTTCCGGCCAAATCACGTTTCGGTACTCTGGGAGTTCGATTTCACCAATGTCTTCTGCAAACCAAGAGCTGCGGCTCGCCGCCGATTTCGCCCCGGCCGGCTATGAGGACTGGCGCAAGCTGGTTGACGGCGTGCTGAAGGGCGCGCCGTTCGAGAAGCTGATCAGCAAGAGCGCCGACGGCATCCAGATCGATCCGATCTATGTGCGGGCGCGCGACGCCGCGCTGATCGCCGGCCGCGCTCCCGCGGCACCGTGGCGGATCATGCAGCGGGTCGATCATCCGGAGCCGAAGCAGGCCAACAAGCAGGCTCTGCAGGACCTCGAAAACGGCGCCACTGGCCTGACGCTGGTGTTCGCAGGCAGCGTCGGCGCCCGCGGCTTCGGTCTGCCGGCCACGCAAGAGGCGATCGCACAAGCACTCGAGGGCGTGCATCTCGACGCCGGCATCACGATCGAACTGCAGTTCCCGCCGCAGTCCTGTGATGTGGTCCGCCACCTCGCCGAACTGATCAAGAGCCGCGGCACCGACCCGGCCGCCTGCGACATCCGCTTCGGCATCGATCCGCTCGGCGCGCGCGCCGTTGCGGGGGCGAGCGCCACCGAATGGAGCGAGATCGCCAAGGGCCTTGGCCAAGTCGCCACCGGCCTCGCAGGCGCCGGCTTCAAGGGCCCGTTCCTGGTCGCGGACGGCCGCGTGATCCACGATGCCGGCGGCTCGGAGGCGCAGGAGCTGGCTTACGTGCTCGGCTGCACCGTCGCCTATCTGCGCGCGCTGGAAGCGGCCGGCGTCTCGCTCGAGGCCGCCCGCGGCATGATCTACGCGCGACTGTCGGCGGATGCCGATCAGTTCCTGACGCTGTCCAAGTTCCGCGCGCTGCGGCTGTTGTGGGCGCGGGTCGAGCAGTCCTGCGATCTGGCGCCCAAGCCGCTGGTCGTCGTCGCCGAAACCGCGTGGCGGATGCTGACCCAGCGCGATCCTTACGTGAACATGCTGCGCGCCACGATGGCGACCTTCGCTGCCGCGCTCGGCGGCGCCAATTCGGTGCAGGTGCTGCCGCACACGCTGGCGCTCGGCCTGCCCGACACATTGGCGCGCCGCGTCGGCCGCAACACCCAGCTGATCCTGCTGGAGGAATCCAACCTCGACAAGGTCGCCGATCCGGCCGCCGGTGCCGGCGGCATCGAAGCGCTGACCAAGGAGCTGTGCGACGCAGCCTGGACCCAGTTCCAGGAGATCGAGCGCGCCGGCGGCGCCTTCGCCGCGCTGCAGGCCGGCCTGATCCAGCCGAAGGTCGCGGCGAGCCGCGCGGCCCGCGACAAGGCGATCGCCAAGCGCCGCGATGTGCTGACCGGCGCATCCGAATTCCCGAACCTGCACGAGGCGCAGGCCAAAGTGCTCGACGTCCAGCCGGCCGCAGTGCCGCCCGCCGGCGAGGCGAAGATAAGCTTCGCGGCGCTGACGCCGATCCGTGTTGCGACCCCGTTCGAAACGCTGCGCGACAAGTCCGACGCGGTGCTCGCCGCCAAGGCATCGCGGCCCAAGGTGTTCCTCGCCAATCTCGGCACTCCGGCCGACTTCACCGCCCGCGCCACCTTCGCCAAGAGCTTCTTCGAGACCGGCGGGATCGAGGCGGTCGATAGCGAAGGCTTCACCGATGCGGCTGCACTCGTGGGCGCCTTCAAGGCGTCCGGTGCGGCGTTCGCCTGCCTGTGCTCGTCCGACAAGGCGTATCCGACCTATGCGGCCGCAGCCGCCCAGGCGCTGGCCGCCGCGGGCGCCAAGCGGATCTATCTGGCCGGCCGCCCCGGCGAGCAGGAAACCGCGTTGCGCGAAGCTGGCGTTCAGGAGTTCGTGTTCGCCGGCGGCGACGCGCTGGCGACGCTGAGCGACGCCTGGAAGGACATCGAAGCGGCATGACCGGAACCGGCAAAGCGTTGCTCTCCGGCGGCTGCCAGTGCGGCGCGATCCGCTACGCGCTGTCGGCGCCACCGCTGCGCACGGCTTTGTGCCATTGCCGAATGTGCCAGAAGGCGACCGGCGGTCCGTTCGCCGCGATGGCCGAGATCGCCAAGGACTGCTTTGCCTGGACCCGCGGCACGCCCGCGTCGTTCCGCTCCTCCTCGGTCGCCGAGCGCTACTTCTGCAAGGACTGCGGCACGCCGCTGGGCTATCGGCTGCTCGAGAGCGACAGCATCGAGATCATGACCGGAACCTTCGACCGGCCGGATCGCGTGGTGCCGACCCTGCAGTACGGCACCGAAGCCCGGCTCGGCTGGACCGGCACCATCTCGAACCTGCCGAGCAAGACCACGTTGCAGAACTACGGGCCCGACAGGATGGCGCAGGTGTTCAGCTATCAGCAGCCGGACCACGATTAACCCGACGAAATGACGAAAAACGGCGACCGTGTTACGATGGGTTGCAGTGAGATCAGATAAAAATGAGCAAGATTCCGAACTTCGCCGAGATCGCGTTCCAGCCCACGGTCGCCCCTGCGCCTGCAGGTGAGGCCCAGCCGTGGCTGACGCCCGAAGGCATCCTGGTCAAGCCGGGCTACTCCGAGGCGGACGTCGCCGGCATCGATTTCCTCGACACCTGGCCGGGCGTCGCGCCGTTCCTGCGTGGCCCCTACCCGACCATGTACGTCAACCAGCCGTGGACGATCCGGCAATATGCCGGCTTCTCGACCGCCGAGGACTCCAACGCGTTCTATCGCCGCAACCTCGCCGCCGGTCAGAAGGGCCTGTCGGTGGCGTTCGACCTCGCCACTCACCGCGGCTACGACTCTGATCATCCGCGCGTCGCCGGCGACGTCGGCATGGCGGGCGTGGCAATCGACTCGATCTACGACATGCGCACGCTGTTCGCCGGCATCCCGCTCGACCAGATGAGCGTGTCGATGACCATGAACGGCGCGGTGCTGCCGATCCTGGCGCTGTACGTCGCCGCCGCCGAGGAACAGGGCGTCTCCCCGGAGAAGCTGTCGGGCACCATTCAGAACGACATTCTGAAAGAGTTCATGGTGCGTAACACCTACATCTATCCGCCGGTGCCCTCGATGCGGATCATCTCCGACATCTTCGCCTACACCTCGCAGAAGATGCCGAAGTTCAACTCGATCTCGATCTCCGGCTATCACATGCAGGAAGCCGGCGCGACGCAGGACCTCGAGCTCGCCTATACGCTCGCCGACGGCGTCGAATACGTGCGCGCCGGCATCGCAGCGGGCCTCGACGTCGACAAGTTCGCGCCGCGGCTGTCGTTCTTCTGGGCGATCGGCATGAACTTCTTCATGGAAGTCGCCAAGATGCGCGCCGCGCGCCTGCTGTGGGCCAAGCTGCTGACGCAGTTCGACCCGAAGCAGCAGAAGTCGCTTTCGCTGCGCACCCACTGCCAGACCTCGGGCTGGTCGCTGACCGCGCAGGACGTGTTCAACAACGTGATGCGCACCACCATCGAGGCGATGGCGGCCACCCAAGGGCACACCCAGTCGCTGCACACCAACGCACTCGATGAAGCGCTGGCGCTGCCGACCGACTTCTCGGCTCGAATCGCGCGCAATACCCAGCTGTTCCTGCAGCAGGAGAGCGGCACCACACGGATCATCGATCCGTGGGGCGGCTCGTACTATGTCGAGCGGCTGACCCACGATATCGCGGTGAAGGCCTGGGCCCACATCCAGGAAGTCGAAGCGCTCGGCGGCATGGCCAAGGCGATCGAAGCCGGCGTGCCGAAGCTGCGCATCGAGGAAGCCGCCGCCAAGACCCAGGCGCGGATCGACACCGGCCGGCAGTCGGTGATCGGCGTCAACAAGTACAAGCCGACCGACGAAGCGCCGATCGACGTGCTCAAGGTCGACAATTCGACCGTGCGCCGGCTGCAGATCGACAAGCTCGGCCGGCTCAAGAAGGAGCGCGTTCAGGCCGACGTCGACGCCGCACTGGCGGCGCTGACCCGTTCGGCCTCGGAAGGCAGCGGCAATCTGCTCGCGCTGGCGATCGATGCCGCGCGCAAAAAGGCCACCGTCGGCGAAATCTCCGACGCGCTGGAGACGGTCTATGGCCGGCATCGCGCCGAGATCAAGTCGATCACCGGCGTCTACAAGCGGGAGGTCGCATCGATGGCGGACCGGATGGAAAAGGTGCAGGCACTGATCGACGCTTTCGAGGACGCCGAGGGCCGCCGCCCGCGCATCCTGGTCGCCAAGATCGGCCAGGACGGCCACGACCGCGGCCAAAAGGTGATCGCCTCGGCGTTCGCGGATATCGGCTTCGACGTCGACATCGGGCCGCTGTTCGCCACCGCCGACGAGGCGGCGCGGCAGGCGGTTGAAAACGACGTCCACATCCTCGGGGTGTCGTCGCTCGCCGCCGCACATCTCACCGCGGTGCCGGAACTCAAGGCTGCGCTGAAGAAGCAGGGCCGCGAGGACATCATGATCATCATCGGCGGCGTGGTTCCGCCGCAGGATTACGACGCGCTGTACAAGTCGGGCGCCGAGGCGATCTTCCCGCCCGGCACCGTGATCGCCGACGCCGCCGAAGAACTGATCCACAAGCTCAACGCCCGGCTGGGGCATTCCAGTCAGGCGGCGGAGTAGCTGCAATGAAGCATGTTGCCATCGACGACGCAAAGTCTCGGCTTGAAGCGTTGGTGGCTGAGATCGAGTCGAGCGGCGACGACGTTGTGCTTACTCGCAACGGCGTTGCGGTTGCACGGCTGGTGCGGGAAGGGCCCCAGTCGCGGCACCTCGAGCTGACGCCCGAGCAGATCGAGAAGCGCCGACAAGCAATCGCCAGCATTCGCGAACGTGCGGCGGCGATCGACCTGAAAGCGACGCCCGAAGAGATCAAAAGCTGGATCAACGAAGGGCGTCGTGTTTGATTGTTCTCGATGCTTCGATCACGATCGCCTGGCTACTCAACGAGACAGGCTTCTCCGCGCGAGAGCTGAGCGAGGCCATCTTGGGCGAAGCCGTGATTGTGCCGGCGCACTGGTCGATGGAAGTCGGAAACGTTCTTCTGACCAACCTGAGACGAAAGCGAATCGCGGCGCACGACGTCGACGCTGCGCTCTCCGACTTGGCGACGCTGGACATCGAAATCGAACCGCCAATTCGGTCGGCGCAGATGTCCGATCTGTTGCGCTTCGCGCAGGACTACGGATTGACGTACTACGACGCGGCCTATCTCAGCTTGGCTCGTGACAGGGGCGCGACGCTCGCCACGCTGGATCGCCAGATGCAGCATGCGGCGGTTAACGCCGGTGTGATCATATTCCCGACCACTTCCTCAAACAATTGACCTGAGCGTTCGGCCATCTTCCGCGAGCGCTCGGCAACTGTGTCGTGCACAGATATGGCGTCTGTGGTAGGATGACGGCATGACCGCCCTCATCGACATGCCGCTGGACACCATCCTCGCCAGATTGCGCGAGAGGGGCGATGCATTGCGCGCCGAAGGCGTGGCCAAGCTATATGTGTTCGGCTCGCGCGCCCGCGGTGACGCGCGACCAGACAGTGATCTGGACGTGCTGGTGGAGGTGCTGCCGGATTACGAGCTGACTTGGAAGACGCCGCTTGATGTCGGCTACATCTGCGAAGCGGCTACAGGCATCCCGACACACGTCATGCTGCCCAGCGAGTTGACTCCACGTATCAGGGAGCGAATGGCCGACGATCTTGTCGAGGTGCTGTGAATGCCCCCTTCGATGGAAGACAGGCCCCTGGACATTCTGCGTTCGACGTCTCGCGTCCTAAGCCTCGTCGAGAGACGCAGCTTCGATGAATTCTCGCAAGACGAAGTGCGCGGTATGGCGGCCGAGCGTTATCTTGAGAGGGTCTGCGAGGCAGCACGCAAACTCCCGGATGAGCTGAAGCAAGAGGCGACCGACATAGACTGGCGTAAGATGACCGACTTTGCCAATCGGCTGCGTCATGCCTACCACGCGATCGACGTCGAGATCGTCTGGGACATTATCCATCATCATGTCCCTCCTCTGCGTTCCTTCGCCGAGCGGCGCATCGGCGCCGCCAATTCGTAATCGTTTTACCCTTCTCCTCGCGACTTTGGTCAGGCTCGACATGCTCTCATCTCACTTCCGTGCTTATCCGCTCGTCATTCTGGCCTGTCTGGCGATCGGCTCCCCCGCCCTCGCCGAGCCGGCGAAGCCGAAGCCTGACTTCGCCGTGAAGACCAAGGCGATCGACGGCACGGTGACGCTCGATGCGGCGATCAAGGCCGATGCCAAGCTCGCCGAGAACTGCCTGGCCGAGGGCAAGAAATGGATCGCGGCGCAGCGCACCGACGCCGAGCCGGAGTACAAGAGCGATCCGGAGCTGTTCCGCAACGGCCCGTGGACCTACGAGCGCAGCTACGCGGCGGATTCGGAGGTCGCCGGCCGCTACGTCTCGATCCTGCGCACCGACTATAGCTACACCGGCGGCGCCCATCCTAACACCGACATCGACACCATTCTGTGGGACAAGCAGCTCGGCAAGCGCATCAGCATCCGGCCGTTCTTCACCGATCTGTCCGACGGCAGTCCGGCGATGCAGGCGATGGTCAAGGGCGTGATCGCAGCGCTGAGGGCCGAGAAGAAAGCGCGCGGCACCGAGGATGACGGCGAAGACTACGTCAAGAGCATGGAGCCGAAGCTGCTGAAGATCGGCCCGGTGACGTTGGCGCCGTCGACAGAATCCGGCAAGAGTTCCGGCCTGACGTTCCACTACGCACCCTACGCCGTCGGAGCCTATGCCGAGGGCAGCTACGACGCCTTCGTACCATGGACCGCGCTGAAGCCGTATCTGTCGGCGGAAGGCAGCGCGATCTTCGGCGGCGATCTCCCGAAGCAGGATCGCAAGGCCGAGTGAGCCTGAGGGAACGTCACTGGCGGTTTAGAACAGGGCATCTGTGGCGCGCCCGGTTTCTAGCATAAGCGCACTCTCCGGCGCCGAATAACAAACGCCACTTCCACGCCAACTCTGCTTCTCTTGCCGACGATTCCCATTCGCTGAGCCGCCCGGCGCAGCGAGCGGGACGCTGTCAGCAAAGTTGCGGAGTGGACGACATGACTAAGTCAGCCGGCAATTACGACGCCGTGTTATCGGCCAACAATCAGTATGCTCAGGACTTCGGCGACAAGGCCAATCTGGCGCTGCCACCGGCACGGCACTTCGCGATTTTGACCTGCATGGACGCCCGGCTCGATCCTGCCAAATACGCCGGCCTCGCCGAAGGCGACGCGCACGTCATTCGCAACGCCGGCGGCCGCGCCTCCGACGACGCGATCCGCTCCCTGGTGATCTCCCACAAGCTGCTCGGCACCCAGGAATGGTTCGTGATCCATCACAGCGATTGCGGGATGCAGCTGTTCACCGGCGAGGTGATCGCCGATCTGCTCGAAGACAATCTCGAGACCGCCAGCTTCGATGGCCACAGCTGGAGCAATCCCAAGCACGGCGGTGGCTCGGTGGCCGGTCATTTCGTGCATTGGCATACGTTCCAGGACAATGCCAAGAGCGTCACCGAGGACGTCGCGCGGATCCGCAGCCATCCGCTGGTGCCGAAGCACATCCCGATCTACGGCTTCATTTACGACGTGAAGACCGGCCGGCTCGACGAGGTCGCGGAGGCCAGCGCCGCCGGCAAGCCCGCCGCCTGAGGCGTCATCAACAGGGAGATCCGACCGCGGCCGTTCCGCGCCGGACTCCCCTCGCTCCTGGCGCCCAATCGTTGTAAACGGGCGCCATGACTCTAGCCCGACGCACCGGCGACATTGCCAATCTCGCCAGCGAGGTCCGCAGCGGCCATCGCGCCGCGCTGGCGCGCGCCATCACCCTGATCGAAAGCCGCCGCGCCGACCATCAGGCGTCAGCCCGCGCGCTGGTGCAGGAGCTGCTGCCCGACACCGGGCGAGCGATCCGGGTCGGCATCACCGGCTCGCCCGGTGTCGGCAAATCGACGACGATCGACGCGCTCGGCATGTATCTGATCAGCCAGGGTCACAAGGTCGCGGTGCTGGCGGTCGACCCGTCCTCGGCGCGCACCGGCGGCTCGATCCTCGGCGACAAGACCCGGATGGCGCGGCTGTCGGCCGAGCCCGACGCCTTCATCCGGCCCTCGCCCTCCTCCGGCACGCTCGGCGGCGTCGCCGCCAAGACCCGCGAGGCGATGCTGCTGTGCGAGGCCGCCGGCTTCGATGTCGTGCTGGTCGAAACGGTCGGCATCGGCCAATCGGAAACCGCGGTCTGCGACATGACCGATTTCTTCCTCGCTTTGATGCTGCCTGGCGCCGGCGACGAGCTGCAGGGCATCAAGAAGGGCCTGGTCGAACTCGCCGACATGATCGCCATTAACAAGGCCGACGGCGACAACATTCCCCGCGCCAATCTCGCCGCCGGCGAGTATCGCGCGGCGCTGCATATCCTGACGCCACGCTCGATGCATTGGCAGCCGCCGGTGATCACCTACTCGGCCGCGACCGGCAACGGCATCGCCGAGCTGTGGCAATCTGTGCTCGACCATCGCACGGCGACGACGCCATCCGGCGAGTTCGACGCGCGGCGGCGCGAACAGCAGGTGAAATGGATGTGGACGCTGCTGGAGGATCGCTGGAAGGCGAAGCTGCGCAGCGATCCTTCGATCCGCGCCAAGGTCAGATCCACCGAGGCTGCCGTCGCCGAAGGCACGATCACGCCGACGCTCGGCGCCGACCAGGTCGCGGAGCTGATCGGATGAGCGGCCTGCGCATCCTGATCACCGGCTTCGGGCCGTTTCCCGGAGCGCCGTTCAATCCGACTCCCGCGCTGGTCGATCGTCTCGTGAAATTGCGCCGGCCGGCGTTGGACGACATCACGCGCGCCGGCCACGTCTTCAACGTCAGCTACTGCGCGGTCGATCGCGACCTGCCGGCGCTGCTGACGCAGCATCGGCCCGATGCACTGCTGATGTTCGGCCTCGCCGCGTCGACCCGGCACGTCCGGATCGAGACCCGCGCCCGCAACGCCATCACCACCCTGTGGCCCGACGCCGAGCAGGTGACGCTGCGTCACGGCCAGATCGCGCCGGGCGAAGCTGCGCGCGGGTTCGGCCCACATGGCGCGAGGTTGGCGCGCGCAGCGCAGCTCACCGGGATCGATGCGCGGCTGTCGCGCGACGCCGGGCGCTATCTCTGCAACTATCTGTGTTGGCGCGGAATCGAAGCGACGCAGGCGCCGGGGGGCCCGCGCCTCGCCGCCTTCGTGCATGTGCCGCTGATCAGCCGCGACGGCACGGCCTGGCCGGGAAGTCGGATCACCGCCGAGCATCTGGTCGATGCCGGCGAAGCGATGCTGCTCGAACTGGTGCGGCTGACCCGCGCGGCACGCCGCGCCGCAGCCTGAGCCGGGTTAACCCTACGGCCAAACATCGCTACTCCGGCGCGGCGCGATCGTCAGCGCCACGGCGGATTCTGCGTTAATCCTGGCAACAGCAGATCATCGCACAGGAGCACGCGCGCCATGGCCCCGCACCGCCGCGACGTCCTCGGCACTCTGGCATCCGCCGGCGCGCTGGCGCTGACCGCCACCCCGCTCGCCGCCGCTCCGACGTCGCGCCGCGGCCGCGATGCCGCGCTGTCCGGCGTCCGTCCTGATAGCTCCGAAGACCAAACCACCGCGCTGCAGCGCGCGATCGACGACGCCGCCGAGCGCCGCGTCCCGCTGGCGCTGCCGCCCGGCACCTATCGCACCGGACCATTGCGGCTGCCGTCCGGGGCGCAGCTTTCCGGCGTGCGCGGCGCCACCCGCCTGCTCTTCACCGGCGGGCCATCGCTGTTCGACAGCCAGGGCGCGGAGACGGCGACGCTGTCCGGTCTCGTCATCGACGGCGCCGGCATTCCGCTGCCGAGCCGGCGAGGTCTCGTGCACTGCATCGCCGCGCAGGACTTACGAATCCAGGATTGCGCCATCACCGCCAGCGGCGGCTCCGGCATCTGGCTGGAGGCCACGTCCGGCGCGATCAGCAACAACATCCTGACCAAGATCGCGGTCACCGGCGTGGTGTCGTTCGACGCCAAGGGCTTGCGAGTGACCGACAACACCATCATCGATACCAACGATAACGGCATCGAAATCCTGCGTACTGCGATCGGCGACGACGGCACACTGGTTACCGGCAACCGGATCGAAAACATCAAGGCCGGCCCCGGCGGCTCCGGCCAGTACGGCAACGCCATCAACGCGTTTCGCGCCGGCAACGTGGTGATCAGCGGCAACCGCATCAAGGATTGCGATTACTCCGCAGTGCGCGGCAATTCGGCCTCGAACATCCAGATCACCGGCAACAGCGTGTCCGACGTGCGCGAGGTGGCGCTGTATTCGGAATTCGCCTTCGAAGGCGCGGTGATCTCGGGCAACACCGTCGACGGCGCCGCGCTCGGCGTCTCGGTCTGCAACTTCAACGAGGGCGGCCGGCTCAGCACCGTGCAGGGCAACATCATCCGCAACCTCAAGCCGAAGCGGCCGATCGGCACCGCGCCGGACGACGACGCCGGCATCGGCATCTATGTCGAGGCCGACACCGCGGTGTCGGGCAACGTCATCGAGAACGCGCCGTCGTTCGGCATCGTCGCCGGCTGGGGCAAGTATCTGCGCGACGTCGCGATCACCGGCAACGTCGTGCGCAAGAGCTTCATCGGCATCGGCGTCTCGGTGATGGACGGCGCCGGCACCGCGACGATCACCGGCAACACGATCGCCGAAACCCCGCGCGGCGCAGTGGTCGGGCTCGATCATGCAAGACCGGTGACGCCGGACCTGACGGCAGCGGGCGCCACGAAGCTCGCGCAAGTGACGCTCGGCACCAATCACGCGCGGTGAGCTATCCTGCCAGGACAGACCGTCGCGCCAGAGAAACGACTTCGCTGGGTGTCGGCGGATTGGGCGGATGATAGCTCAGGCAGATCGGTGTGCGGACCTTGGCAGGTTTGCCGGATCCTTCCGTGGCGAAGTAGAATTCGCCTGCCTTGAGCTTGCCGATGTCGTCCGCCCGTCCGCCGCTGGCGGCAATGATATCCTGAGCTGCCGCGATGGTCGCCGGCGCACTCTGCTTGCCGATGAACTGCGTGGTGCAATTCGACACGATCTGGTTGTGAATGCCGCGCGGCACCTGGGTCGCCACCACCATCCCGAGCCCGTATTTGCGCGCCTGGGCGACCAGCTTGATGCCGCTGCCGAGACTGAGCGCAGGCTTCTGCGACGGCAAGAACGTCTGCGCCTCGTCGACGACGTAGAGCAATCCGGTCTCGGAAGGATGCCGCTTGATCCAACCGAACAGCGCCATTTGCAGCCGGTTGACGAAGTCCTCGCGCGCGGCCTCGGTCGCCAGTCCCGACAGGTTGATCACCGATAGCCTGACGCGCGCCGGATCAGACCCAAAGAACAACAGCTTCGGATCGAGTACAGGGCCGTCGGCGCGGAGCAGCGGATTGGTCGCGACCGCGGCATGAAGCTGGTCGGCCATTCCCGATGCCAGTTTGGCGGCGTTGCCGATCGGACTGAGACCATCGGGCAGATCCGTCAGCAGTTCGATGAAGCGATCCAAATCACCGCCGCCACCGCTTGCGAAGTGCCGCAGCGCCTCTGTCAGAACCCCTTTCTGCAATGCATTTTTTGCTCCAGCCAGCGGCCCCAGCGTCTCGGCCGCCATGTCGATCGCCTGCTGGCGCTCGTCCTTGTCGGCACCGAGACTCGCAAAGTCCGGCATCACCGACAGGAACAGCGGATTTCCGCCGTGCACGCCCGGCGTCCACACGACGACCTCCACTTTGCCGGCGTAGCGCCGGGCCTTGTCGTCGTCCTTGGCGGTGAACGACACCGGCCGCGCCGGCCACGGATCGCCGAGCCGCGACAGGTCGTTGTTCGGATCGATGACGATGGCGGGAATCCCCGCCAGGGCCGCCTCCTCGACGATCCGGCGCAACAGCACAGTCTTGCCCGAACCGGAGCCGGCAATGATCGCGGTGTGGCGCGGCAAAAGCCTGAGCGGCACACTCACCTCCGCCTCGCCCACACCGATGCGCCGACCAATCGGGATGGCCTCCGGTCTTGCTTGTGGCACCGCAGCCGGTCGAGGTGTCGGCGTTGAAGGCGAGGTCGGGTCGGGCGCCTCCCCGGCGACGGATTGCGGAGACATTCGCGTCGGTGATTTCGGCACCGGCCTAGCCGGCTCGGCATCGGGCACAATCGCGCCCTCGTCGGCCTTCGGCGTCACCGGAGGCGGGCTGAGCCCAGCCGCTCGGAAAAACTGCGTCGCCAGAAGCGGTTTCTCGGCGCGCAGCCAGGAATCAAACTCAGCGCCTCGACCGTCAGTCGCGGCGTCTCGGCTCAGCTGGCGCAACGCCACGAACACTTTCAGATCCGCATCCATCGGGTCGACGACGATGCCGCCCGATCTTTCAAACAGCTCGAACAACTGTTTGGTCTTGGCCCCACCCGGAATCGGGCTCCGCCGCACCAGGACAAGATGCCGATCGGCGATCTTGGCATTGATGCCGGACGCGGTCAGCGCTGCGCGGAGCCGCGCCTGAAACGAGATTGCGTGGGTGTGTTCGAGCGCACGGAAGCAGAAGTGCCGCTCGCGATCGTTCTGGTCGTGGTACGTGAACGTCAATCTTCCATGCAGCGGCGGCACCCGTTGCGCCGGATCGCCGCGACTCTCCAGATCGACGGCCTCGTTCGGCTCGAATTCGCGCGCGTAGAGATCGAACACCTCACGGAGCAAACCAGCAAGCTTGCCGTCGTCGTCCGCAACGATCAGATCATCGATATCCACGGCGGATGAAAGTTGTCGAAGCTGTTGGGCAAAACCGTCGGGTGCGGCAGGACTGTTGGGGGTGGCAACCGCCTCGGTCAGGCGTTCGCACTCAGTCACCTCGCCCGCGTCGATGCAGCGGCGACGGAATGCATCGCAGCGCATCAGAATCGTCCGCGGGGTGGAGATGATACCGGCCGCACCGGTGATCGCGTTCTCGCTGAACGGCCAGCTCGCATAGGGCGGTGTGAAGTTGACGGACGCGTAGGCCGGCGCCAGCCGGCTGACGATCAAGCTGCGAACGTCCGCCGGATCTTTGATCTCGCGCAGGTTCAACGGTTCGCGAAAGCGCTGGCTGAATGGAATCAAGCCCCTCGTCTGCAGCGCCTGCCACGAGTTGAACAGGCAGGTGACGACGGTCATGCTGCGATGTCCGACGTCGTAGAGCTCGAGCAATCCAGCCGCCAGCGCTTCTCCGAGGCCTTGGTTCGGGGCGTCCTCGTTGAGATGGGCGGTGACGATGCTCGGGTTGACCACGCCGTCGATCTGGTCGATCGCCACCATGGTCGGCCCGGCCAGGCTCATGATCCAGGACATGCCCCTGACGAGATCGACCGGCTGGGGCGGGGGTTTCAGAAAACCGAGAGCGGCACGCGCCTGTTCGTCGGCATCGTAGCCCTGCAGCCAGGCATGCGCGAGCCCGGCACTGTTGATGTCGTTGGATCGCAGCAGGCACATCGCACGAAACACGTCCTGGTGCCGCAACGTGTTCTGCACGTCGTGCCGCATCAACCCCTTGACCAGCACGTCGACAATCTTGCGCGCCTCGATATTCGGGATGTTGAAAGCGGTCTCGACTTCCTTCTCGACTTTGAAGCGGCGCGCGACGCCGGCCAGCACCGCTTCGAGTTGCCGCCGTCCATCGGACATCGGCTGCAGCAGCGACGTGACGTAGCTCAGTGCCGCATTGCGCCAGAAATCGGTCAAGCCCAGCACTTCGAGCAGCACGAACCACCCGCCATCGTCCCAAACGCGACGACGTAGCTGGCTGACAAAATGCGTCTTGCCGATCCCGGCATGTCCCGTCAGCGGGATACCCGGTGCGCGCGATCTGGGCCCGAGCGTTTCGCGAAGAAATTCCTGCGAGACGTGGTCAATGATATCGGCGTTCGGGCCGACATCCGCAGCCGAATTTTCGTCGAACCAGATGCTGTCCAACGAGCGAACCCAGTTGAAATCGACGACACGAAGCGCCTGTAGAGCTGCGTTCATGATTGAAACCAAATGAAGTGATACGGGTCTCCGCCGGTGCTGAAGGCGGCTTCAGCCTCGTCGGGTGAAATGCTCTTCGGATCGTCGTTCCGACCGAATCCGGCGTTGGTTTCGGTCTGGTGAATCCTCAACAGCGCGCCATCCACCGTGGTGCGGTCGAGGTCGGACAATTGCTCACGGAGCTGCCCAAGTGGCACGGGCACTCCTCTCCGTCCGTTGGTGATCACCAAATACGCCTGCTCGATTCGCGCCCGCAGTTGCTCCGGCGACGGCGCATCCGGCTGGTCGCGGCCTTTGGTCTTCTTGCTCTTGGACTTTCGCTGCGCGGGAGACTTCTTCCTGCGCGGCTGCTTCGGCGGCTTTGCGGGCGGCCATTCGGGCGCAGGACCGATGAACTCCGCGAGCGTGACGCCGCTGCTCTCGAAATGCTGCTTCAGCATCGCCAGCCATTGCTGCAGCACGTGATAGTTCTTCGGCAGTTCGTCACCGAGGTGTTCACCGGCCCAATTCCACCCTTTGTCTTCCAGCTTCAATCCGAGCGCGCGGCCGATCTTGGAACTCGAGATCAATCCGTCGGCGACCAGCGCCTCCCGGTCCTTCTTGTCGACCTCGGGACGAATCTCGGCCTGCAACGCCTGGCCCTTGCGGCCCAGTAGGCACCACACGATCAACGTCTGTTTCGGGGTCATAGGCGTTACCGTAGGTTGAGGGTTGTTTTTCGAAATCGAACGACAGCGCGGATCTTTTCGATGGCGGCTTGCAGATCGGTGGCGACCTGTTGATTGGTGATACGCAGCACCAGATAGCCGGCCACTAGGAGTTCGTAGTCGCGGTGACGATCGTTGGCGAAATTCGGATCGCCTTGGTGCTCGGGGCCGTCGAGCTCGACGACGACGCGCCCGTCCCGCCACAACAGATCGACCCGCGGGCTGCCATAGCCGTCGATAGCGACAGTCTGGTTACAGAGAAACAGCGAGGCGAGTTCTCCGTCTCGGAGCAACGCCGCCTCGACGCGCTGCTCGACCACACTGGCGTGATGCGCACGGCTGCTTGGGGCAATGAAGCGGCTTTGCAGCGGCTCGATCGCCGACACCACGTCGACAGCACCATACAACAGGCGATCGAACGGAGCGACGGCGAGCGGTCTGCTCGGAAAGATCGCAACCACCGACGCCGTATGGCTTGCACACCACTCCAGAACCTGAATGACCGGTGCGGCGCGGGCGGTGTCGAGTGGATCAATCGTCGCGAACAGCAACAGGTCGGGCGGATCGATCGCTTGCATCAATTGCCTGAATTCGATCGATCTCGCCGTCCGCCGACAACGCGGCCGGTGTCCATTTGCCGCTCGCTTGGACGCCGCACGAAACCATGCCGCCGCAATCCTAGGGTGGTCAGCAGCAATCTCACTCCCATCTGCCGTGGAGCAGTCCACCCCATACCAACGCGGCCAGCACGCCAGGGCAAGATCTGCAAGATCATCGAGAAGATGGTTCAGGATCGCATCGGTACTGCCCGCCTCGGGAAGAACCAACGCCGAGCGCTCGGCTTCAATGGTCGTCAGCGCTCGTCGAACCTCGTTGATACCGATCCCGGTGACGGTCAGAAGCGCGCCCCGGGGCAGCCGGACGATCCGGTGTCCCAATTCCTCGACGTCGATCGCCGTCGAACCTTTCAATTGCAGCAATTGTTCCATGCAACCGAAAGATGGCAAACTCTGCAGCGCAGTGCAACCTTGACGCGGACCAAGTGTCTCGCCTCAACCTGGTCGTCGTCGGGAGGCGGGCCGCTGGCCCCTCTGCGCGGGACGCGTTCATCCAGATTGTACTTGGCAGCAACACACCCGGTGACTGCACACTACGACATCCACCTTTCCGTGCGCACTACCAGTGCCGCAACTAAGTACGACCGATCAATCGGCGCCTCCGGCGTTACACGAGGCAAGACATTCACAAAAACATAAACGTCTCATGCTCAAACTTTCGAATGGATGAGCAGAGGAAAACTCCGCGTCGACGCGTCCTGAAGGCCGGCACGATCGACGTCGGCGGCGGCGCGATCGACTGCCGCGTGAGAAACGTTTCGGAAGCCGGCGCGGCGTTGGACGTCGTGTCGCCGCTGTACATCCCCGATCGCTTCACGCTCTACGTCCCGAGCGATCAGATCAAACGAGCCTGTCGGGTGATCTGGCGAAAGGACGGACGGATCGGCGTTTCGTTCGATTGAGCGAAGGCACCGTAAACGTACTGGCGGCACGACCCCGCCGACCGGCAACCTGGTCACCGGGGATTTCCACTGGCCTGAGGTGAGCTTTCGGGGCCGCTCCCAATCGGGAACGGCCCCGAGCGCGATCAGAACGACACGGTCAGTCGCGTGTTGAACGAGCGTCCCATGCCGGGCACGCCGTAGCCCCAGATCGGGGATGATCCGCCCATCATCGAGGCCGCGCGGTAGTCGACGAGGTCGGCCCCACCGAGCGGCAGCGTGTAGTACTTGTCGAATACGTTATCGACGCCGACATCGAGACGGACATTCTCCCAGCGATAGCCGGTCCGCAGGTTGAGCAGTGCATAGGCCGACGTCGTGGTCTCGTTACGCACCTCGCTGACCTGGGTCTTGGCACCGACCAGTTGCAGCTCGATTCCATTGACCCAGCCGCCGATCTCGTGATCGAGCGCCAACTTCGCGTTGACCGGCATCACATGATACAAATTGATGCCGTCGGTACGGCGGCCGTGCACGTAAGCGAACTGCCCGCGCAGCACGCCGCGCCCGTAAGCTGCATTATCCCACGCCGTCAGCCGGCCGTCGAGATTGACGCCGTACAGTTCGGCGTCGTGGTTGGCGAATTGCAAGAAAACGAAGGAGTTGCTTGCTGTCAGGTTCGCCGCGGAGCAGCTTCCGATCGCACAGCGGTTCACGTCGATATAGTCCTGCACGTAGCTGTAATACGGCGTGACACGAATCTCCCAGAGCTTCTGCGCCGGGTCATGCCAGGCTGCGGTGAAGCTCACGGTATGGGCCTTCTCCGGCTTCAGATCGACGTTGCCGACATAACCATTGCCATCGCCGAACCAGCCGATCATGTTCATCGCCATCGCCGAGGTCGACCAAGCGTAGCGCTCATACAAATTCGGCGAGCGCGTCTTGCGGGCGAAGCCGAGTTCGAACTGGCTGATCGCGTTGGGTGTGTAGCGAATGAGCGCCGAGCCGTCGAAATTGACGTCGGTGCGATCGCGGTCACGCCCGTTGAAGCGGGCCGCATCAGCGGCGTACATGGCGCTATAGCCTTGGACGTTGCCGGTCCCCATCCACACCACGTCGTTGCGCAGGCCGAACACCGTGGTCCATTCCGGGTTCCAGTGACGCTCCCACTCGACGAAAGTGCCGAGCCGGGTGCGGCGGCCGTCGTTGATGTTGATGAAAGTGTTGGGCGACATCATCATCCCGGAGCCCGGCACCGGATCCCACCAATCGTCGAGCCGATAGGCATGGGTCTCGTTGCCGATCCGGATCAGATCGTGATCGGAGGCGATTACCGAGGCCTTGATATTATAGCCGAGGTCGGTGCCGCGGGTGTCCATCGGCATGTCGGCGACCTTGTCCGGCGCGATAAAGCCCATCGTGTGCCGGATGCGATGATAGAACGCCGAGGTCTCCAGCTTGCCCCAGTCGAACACGCCGTCGTAGCGACCGTTGACGAACATCGATCGGTTCGAGACCATGTCCATGTACTGGTTGACGTAGCCCTGATACGGGATGAACTGCCCGCCGACCTGAAGCGTGAACAGGTTGCCGGCGCTCTGCCGCGAAATGCTGACCGCGTGGTTCTGCACCTCCCACAGCGTCGATTTCACGGTCATGCCGTTGCCGGCCTTGTAGTTGCTGGAGCGGGCCCAGCCGCCGGTGTAGGTGACGCTGGTGTCCTGATTGGCGATCGTGGCGCGCGCATCGGCGCCGTAGGCGTTGCCGTTGCTGCGATAGAAGCCCGAGACCGTCGCCGTGGTCAGCAGGCTCGGCCCGGCCGCGAACAACGGCGGCGCAGTGGTGACGTCGATCTTGCCGCCGATGTAGTCGCCGCCGACGCTGACCGGCGCAACGCCGAGGTAGGCGCGCATGCTGGCGATCATCTGTGGATTGACGAAGGACAGCGGCGGATTCATCTCGTTCGGGCACGCCGGGCTGATCAGCATCGAGTTGATCGCCACCTGCACCCGATCGGCACCGACACCGTTCAGCGCCGGCAGGCTGGAGACGCCGCCGGCGCCCCACACGGCACCGCCAGGAATGTCGGTGACCAGCGACGCCGAGTCGCTGGTGCCGAGGCTGCGCGCAACGGCGGTGGAGCCCGGCAGCGTCGTGGTCGAGGCCGAAACCGGCCCGGACGACGGCGCGACGGGCGGCGGCACCGCAGCGTCGCGGATCACCGGACCACGCTGCGGCGAGGCCGTGGTGGCGCGCGCTCGCGGCTTAGCGCGCGGTCTGGCGGGATCGACCACGATGGTCGATAGCCGACTGGCGGTTTGTGCCGAAGCCGGCGCCGATGACAGCGAGGCCGCCGAGAAGACGACGGTCGCCAGCGGTAGCGACAGCAGCGAAGTGGACAGCAGCAACGACCGGCTGAGGCCGGCGGACGAGACGGATGGCATGGTAACAACTCACGGATGATCGAGTGCGCGCAGCGCGTGGCTGACGCAGGACATGTGCCCCCGTGCGCCGCGACGAAGTGGGCGCGACGATGGCAACAGCGAAACGGCAAAGCATCGCCACCGCGCAAAAGACGCGATCAGCGAACGTGCGGTTACGCCAGATCCGGAGGTCCGCGAGCGGAATGCGAGGAAATCGGAGCGCTGCGCGGGGCAGCCTCGGCGACCGGCCAGCGCTGCGCCAGCCACGCCCAGGCCAAGCTCGGTGCCGCGGTGACGACCAGCGACGGTGGCGGCAAGCTGCACGCCAGGACACAGGCGATGCATTTGAAATGCACCACCACCCGATCCTGCGAATCGGCCGGCGCAGACGTGTCGATCGAATGGCAAATGCCGGCGCTGCTGAGAACGTCCAGCGACGCGGCGCTCGCGGGCGGCATCGCCGACAGCGCGATCTGCAGCAGCAGCGCGAGGGTGACGATCCAACTGGTCGACATCCGTAGCGCGGCGCCGCCGAACCACGCCGACCCGTTGCGGACCGCGCGCGATCGGCTCGGCCGGCGCGCATGCGCGACCGATGCTCTAGCCTCTACCCCGCTCCGCAATGCCCTCAGCACATTCGTCCCCAGCCTGTGCGAGGCACAGTAATCACAGCGCTGGAGGTGCAACAATACTGCGAAGTAATGAGATACCGCGCCTCATGACATTTGGAATAGATGTCACTTTTGGATCACAGATCGCGCAAACGCGTACGCCCGGGACAAGGGCCCCGGGCGCACTGCAGTTGCAAACTGTTTGCGACAACGCGGCGGCTTATGCAGCCCGCACTGTCTCCATGAAGCGATCGACTTCGTCCCTCAGACGCGTGCTGTCGCGCGACAGCGACTGTGCGGCGGACAACACCTGCGACGAAGCCGAGCCGGTTTCGGTCGCACCGCGCTGCACATCGGCGATGTTGGACGAGACCTCGTGGGTGCCGCGCGCAGCTTGCTGCACGTTGCGCGAGATCTCCTGCGTCGCGGCGCCCTGCTCTTCCACCGCGGAAGCGATGGTCGAGGCGATCTCCGACATCCGCTCGATGGTACCACCGATCTCGCGGATGGCACCGACGGACTCCTGGGTCGCCGACTGCATGCTGCCGATCTGCGAGCTGATCTCGCCGGTCGCTTTACCGGTCTGTTCGGCGAGCGCTTTCACTTCCTGCGCCACCACCGCGAAGCCGCGGCCGGCATCGCCGGCGCGCGCCGCTTCGATCGTGGCGTTGAGCGCCAGCAGGTTGGTCTGACCGGCGATGGTGTTGATCAGGTCGACGACGTCGCCGATCCGGTTTGCGGCCTGGGCGAGCGTCCCGATCCGGTCGTTGGTCTTGCGCGCCTGATCCACCGCTTCGCTAGCGATCCGCGCCGCTTCCTGCACCTGACGGCTGATCTCGGTGATCGAAGACGCCATCTCTTCGGTCGCGGACGCCACCGATTGGACGTTGGCTGAGGCCTGCTCGGAGGCAGTGGCGACCGAGCCGGCGAGCATCTGCGAATGCTCGGCGGTGCTGGTCAGCGTGCCGGCCGACGCTTCGAGTTCGGTCGATGCGGACGTCACGGTATCGATGATCTCGCCGACCGCGCCTTCAAAGTGATCGGCGAGGCGTTGCATCTCGGCCTTGTGCTCGGCGGCAACGCGGCGTTCGGCCTCCTCCTGCTCTGTCTTCAGGCGATCGCATTCCAGCGCGTTATTGCGGAACACCTCGACCGTGCAAGCCATCAACCCGATCTCGTCGAGCCGGCCAGAGCCGACGATCTCGACGTTGGTATTGCCGGCTGCGAGCTCTTTCATCACGCCCGACATCGCCACGATCGGTTTCGACACGGCGCGTCCGATCAGCCAGGCGAGCACGAAGCCAATCGCCATTGCACCGAGGGTGATGAAAAGGATCTGGTTCTGCGTGTCGCCGATCAGCGCCTGGGACTCGCGGGCGATCTGCCTCTGATCCGCGACACCGGACGACTTGATCGTCGCCGCGTCTCCGGAGAGCGCCTCCGCAACCTTCATCATCGATGCGATCGCCGCATCGATTTCGTTGACATCGCGCACCGACTGCTGGAAGCCGTCCGCGTAGATCGCGAGATCGGCTTCGATCGCAGCGAGCAGTTTGCGTTCGGCATCCCCAGACAGCACGGTCTTCATCGTCGACAGCGAGGCGCGGAATTCCGACAGCGCTTTCTGTGCGCCCGCTTGCGCCGACTTCTCCAGCCGGATGCCCAGCACCTTGGCGGCTCCGAGCCGGAGTAGCAGGAACTGTTTCAGCGACTTCCCGACCAGGAGCGCCTGATCGCCGTTGCCGTCGCCGCCCATTGTTGCGGACTCGAGCTGCTCGAGTTCGCCGACGATTCGCTGCCCGACCGGCCCCAGCACCGTCAGCGACAGCCTGTTCTGGTCCTGACGCAGCCTGGTGAGGCCTTCGAACTGGGAGACATACGAGTCGACCTTGGCGCTCAGCTCGGCCATTGCGGCGTGGCGGTTCGAGGCCTGGATCTGCTGCAACGCCTGCTTGATGTGATCCTGCAGCTCGGTGCGACGCTTGCTGGCTTCGGCGATCAGATAGTCCTCGCCGGTGAGGCTGTATTCACGCACGACCCGGCGAAAGGCGTTGAAGTCCTGTTCGACATCGCGCACCGCGTCGACCACGCCGACGCGATGATCGAAATTCGTAAAGGCGGCGCCGACCTTGCTGAAGCTGGAATAGTTCAGGATGGCGAGTATCGCCATCAGGACCTGCACGGCGGCGAAGCCGATGGCGATTTTGGCGCCGATCTTGAGGTTGGTGAAGAATGAGAACGAAGCCGCCGCATGGGGCGGGATGGGCGACGAAGAAGCACTCGACATGATCTCTTTCCCGACGAGTACGCGCCGAAGCGTGTCTGCACGCGGCGCATGAGAGAGAGAGAGACCCGCAGCACGGCGGAGCCGCGCGTGTCGCCGCGAATCTCCCCGCTGTGATTTCATCTTGTGAGCGAATCCAGAAGCGGACCGCACGCAATAAGTGCACGGCAATTCGTTCCGATCCGTTAAATCTCCGCGGCGCAATTCAGCGCTGATTGGCGCCAGTTTGCGCTCATCGCGGCATCGTGAATCGCGCGCACGGATTGATCGACGTCAAACGACGTCATAAAGCTGAACTAACAGATGGAGTTAGGAGATCAGGACGGAGCGCGGTGACGGCGTTGAGCGCGCGACGATCGGTCAATTACTTAGAACGAAGGTCGTAACGACCACACTGTGTATAATCACGCCATCATGAATCGGCGCAGGCCGCCCATCAGCCCACCGTGCGCAACAGCGAGTATCGCTGCTGCAGCCGCTCCGGGTCCAGCGCATGCAGCCAAGCCGGCACCTCGTCGGGAGCGATCGCGGGCGCGGGTTCGGGGATGGGTTGCGGACGCACCGCCGGTTCGACCGGCTTTGCTGGCTTCGCCGGCTCGGCAGAGCGTACGGTTCGGGCTGCCGACGGGCGCGGCTGTGACGACGAACCGTTAACGAGATCGCCATCGAAATAGAACGTGACGCGGGGAGCAACCTGCTTGTTGCGGCCGAGCCAGGATAGATCGACCGGCTGATTGTCGAGCGTCGCTTCACGGCGCAACAGGTCACGCCACGTCTCGACCGCAGCCTTGGCTTCCTGAACGTTGGTCAGGAACTCGCGCTCGCCAAAGAAGCGACGCCACCGGCCGCTTTCGAACAGTTCGGTCAGATATTCGAGCCGCTGTTCTGCGAGCACGCACCAGCGCTCGACGAGCACACGTCCGCGCTCGGCGTCGGTCTGTTCCATGGTCAGTCCGCCAGGAGAGGAAAAGGAACGCGACGCAACCTACGAATCGACGAGCAGCTTACGAACAATGTTGTTAACAAAAATTTACCATGTCCAGCTCAGCGGTAACTCGTAACTGTACGAGCCCGGACCCAGCGGGTGGAATTTTTCGAAATCAGGAGTCCCAGCCAAGCGGCGGCGGCAGTGGGGCCGCAAAACGAAAGACCCGCCCGGGGGGACAACCGGGCGGGTCAAAAGCCATATCAGCGCAGGGGTGGATGGGCGCTCGCGCCGAATGGCCTCGTTGGGGAGGTGGTTTCCGCTCCCACAACGATTGGTCTGCCGACAACGCCGGACGTTCAAAGCGGTTGCGGATTTTTTCGGACGTCTCGCGGGATGGTGAAGCGCCCCCGCTTCGGCCCCATGCTCCGGCCGCGCCCAGGCGGTCAGCAGTTGGCTTCGGCGAAATGTCGCTGTTCGGAGGGCAACAGCCTTGTTGAGGCGCGCTGCGCGTCAGCGCGCTCTCGCTGCAAGCATCGGCGTCGGGTTCGCTTCTTAAGGAGCAGACAGCACCACGCTGATGATCGGCTCTTTCTGCAGCCGGCCGATCAGATCGTCCTGAGCCTGTTTCGACAGCGCACGATTGCCGAATTGCAGCCGGAACACCCCGCCCCTGGAGCTCTCGGTCACCACCGCGTCGTAGCGGTCGAGCAGCGCCGAGATCTCCGCGGCGCGGGCGTCGGGCACGAATTTCACCAGCGCACGCGGCCCGGTCTGCGGCGCCAGGCTGCGGACCACCGGGCCACCCGAACGTTCCGCCATCACCATCGGTGCAGCCGGCCTCGCGGATTCGGCGGTGCGCTCTCTGGTCGCAGCGCCGGACGGCGGTGCCGGCGCGGCATCCTGCTGCGGCTGATAGGAGGCGGTCTGCACCTCGCCCGGACGATGCCAAGCCAGCATCGCACCGATCAGGCCCGCCTGCAGCAGCAGCGCCAGAGCAGCCGCCGAGGCCGTCCAGGCCAACGCCTTCGGCGACAGACCGGCAAAGAAGCCGGCGAATCGCGCGCCGAGGCCTGGTCCACCGGCCGCCGCCTGGGCCGGCTCGGCATCGATCGCCGCGAACAGCTTGTGCATCGTCCGCGACGACGGCGCGCCGAGGCTCTCGTTCAGTTCGATGGTCGCGGCATATTCTTCCAGGATCACGGCGTATTGCCGGGCCAACTCGGGATCGCGGTCGAGCGCCTCGGCAACCCGGCGGCTGTCGCGCGCATCCAATGTCCCGGCGGCGTACCACGGCAGCAACGCCTCGATGTCGCCCGGCTCACTACGCTCGGGCATCGTCTTGCTCATCGCCATCATGGCCAGCCTCGCTGGACACCGGCCGCCAGCAGCAGGTCGGCGAGTTTCTTGCGCGCATAGAACAGCCGGGTCTTCACGGTGTTCTCCGGAATTCCGACAATCTCGGCGACTTCTTGGACGGACTTCTCATGGTAGTACACCAGATCGACGATCTCTCGATGCTCGGGCGACAGCGACGTCAGACACTGCCGCAGCACCTCGCCCGTATCCTTCTTCTGCACTGCGATCTCCGGATCATCGGCGGGATCCTCGATCGCAGCAGCGGCCTCGTCGTCCAGTTCAGCGTCCTTACGGCGTCGCAGCGCAGACAGCGCCTTGAACCGCGTGATCGCGAGCAGCCAGGTTGAAACAGCAGACCGTCCCTCGAATTTGCCGGCCTGACGCCAGACGTCGAGAAACACTTCGCTGATAAGATCCTCGGCGATCTGTTCGTTCCGAACCAGCCGGAGTCCGAAACGAAAGACTTTGACGTGATGCCGGCCGTACAGGACCTGCATCGCAACCCGGTCCCCTTGAGCGATCCTGGCGATCAGAGCCTCGTCCGTGGCAGCCTGCTTGCTCGTCACTGGCGATCTCTTGACTTAGGTCGGCCCGGCCCGGCGGAAGGTTCGATAAACAAAAGCAAATTTAATATCCCCGGGATTGTCGCAGGACCCTGTTGTGGCGCGAACCGGGGCATTTCCACGCCCTTTCCGCAGTCCGGCTCGCACTGAGTCGGCGGTTCCGACTGGGCGGAGGTTACCAAGCTGCGATGCGTTTTGCGCGACATATCCGCATGGCGGTGGCAGCCGACCACACCGGAAATCCCGCGAACCAGAAAATCGTCCGGAAAGTCAGCCCGCTACCGGGCCCCTGCGGCAATACCTACAACCATGCGGATACCAAAACGAAAGGCTTTTTCACGTAGGTTCCCAGAACTCTACTCTCGACCGGGCGGACGATGGGACGAACTGCCGCGATCTCGGGTGCCCTGCCCGATCCCCAAGCCTGCGCAGACGATGCGCGGACGCTCGCCGTCCGTGGCCGGCGCATGCGGCAGCGCCGGCGGATGTTGGACCTGATCATCGTCAGCTTCATGATCGACGCGGCGATCCTGTTGATCTACGTCCAGGCGGGCACCATTCAACCAATCGTAGCCGTGGCCTTCGCCGTTTGCGGCGGCGTCCTGGTCAGCATCCTGTTCGCCCTGTCCGAATCCGGGTTCAACGACCGCTTCTCCGACCATTATCTGACAGTCCCGATCGCCATCACGCATCTGGTGCTGATTGTCGGATTCGCGGCTTGGGTGCCGCAGATCGGCGCATTCTTCCTGTTTGAACTGTTCGTCCTGTTCGGTTTCGCCGCGCTGCGCGCGGACCGGCGGCAGGGGCTGATTTGCTGGGGGGCGCTGTTGTGCGTGTTGTCCCCCTTGTTCCTGCTTACCGACCTACCGCTCAGCCTGCCGCATCAGTCGCTGCTGGAGCGGTTCGCCACCCTGCTGGCCCTGGTGCTGACGGTCGGCCGCTGCATGTTCATCGGGGCGTTCTCGAAGGCGATGCGGGATTCGCTGTACAAGCGCGGTGTCCAGCTCCGCGAGGCGTATCAGCGGATCGAGGAGCTGGCCGAGCTCGACGAACTGACCGGGGCCTATAATCGCCGCTGCGTGATGCGGCATCTGGATAACGAAATCGAACGTGCGGCGCGCCATTGCGAGCCGATGTCGCTGGCGCTGATCGATCTCGATTTGTTCAAGCGCATCAACGACACCTACGGTCATCCGATCGGCGACGAGGTGCTGCGCACCTTCGCGATCACGATCTTCGCCAACATCCGCAGCTTCGACCGGTTCGGCCGCTACGGCGGCGAAGAATTCCTGCTGATGCTGCCCAACACCGACCAACGCGAAGCGCAGCAGATCCTGGAGCGGCTGCGCTTGATCGTCGCCGAGCTGGACTGGAGCGCGTTCTCGCCGAGCATGATGGTCACGCTGTCCGCCGGCGTCACCACCATGACCTCGGCGGAATCCGCCGATTCCGTGCTGTCGCGTGCCGACCATGCGCTGTACGAGGCCAAGCACGGCGGACGAAATAGGATCGCTTACGCCTGAACACACAGCACCGATACTGATTGCGAACTGACTGCGCCTGAAGAAGCAGGCGTCAGCCCGGACTCTAGGAAAGAGTAATGTTTTCGAGATCGAAGCGGCCCGCCCTCCGTCTCCTCGACGAATTGCAAGCCATGCTGGCCCACGGCACCGTGGCGCGCAGGGTCGAGACGTTGCGCCGGGTCACCGACCTGTTTATCGGCGGCGCCGTCGAGTACAATGCAGAGCAGATCGAGGTGTTCGACGACGTTTTCACCTGCCTGGTGGAGAACATCGAGTCCAACGCCAAGGTGCTGCTGGCGCAGCGGCTCGCCCCGGTGCAGGCGCCGCCGCGGATCATCCGGCAGCTCGCCTTCGAAGACCGGATCGAGATCGCCGCGCCGGTGCTGTCACGCTCCGAGCAGCTCGACGACGCGACGCTGATCGCCAATGTGCGCGCCAAGAGCCAGCAGCACATGATGGCGATCTCGACCCGCCGTATCCTCAGCGGCGCCGTGACCGACGTGCTGGTCGAACTCGGCGATCCGGCCGTGGTGCAGAGCACGGTCAAGAACCCGGGGGCCGAGTTTTCCGACAACGGCTACTGCACGCTGGCGCAGCGCGCCGAGCACGACGACGACCTCGCCGATGCGCTCGGCCAGCGCGCCATCCCCCGCGCGCAATACCTGAAGATGATCGCGATCGCTTCGGCGACGGTCCGCAGCAAGCTCAGCGCCGCCAATCCGCAGGCCTCGGCCGACGTCGAGACGGCCGTGCGGGAGGCGAGCCGGCTGGCGCGCTCGGCCACCAGCAGCATCAGCCGGCAAACCAGCATCGCCCACGGCCTGGTCCGCTCGCTGTTCGAAGAGGGCCGTATCGACTCCGCCGAAGTGCACAGTTTCGCCGTCCAGCGCAAATTCGACGAAACCAATCAGGCGATCGCCTGCCTCGCCAACATTACGGTCGAGACTGCCGAGGCCATGATGGTTGAGTCGCGTGACGAGGGCGTGCTGATCCTGGCCAAGATCTGCAACCTGACCTGGGACACGGTGCGCGAGATTATCTACATGCGCGACGAGATCAACGGCACCCGCTCCCCCGATCTCGAGGAATGCCGCGAGACCTACGAGCGGCTGCGCCCCTCGACCGCCCAGCAGGTGCTGCGCTTCCACCGCATGCAGCAAGCCGCCGCCGCGGCGTCGTCGGCCGCCTGATCGGCCGACGACGAAACACGCTCACATCCGGTAGCGCAGACCGCCGAACACGGCGCGCCCCATCCCCGGATTGAACAGCGCCGACGCTGCCGTGGCGGTCTCGACCGCAATCGTGGTCGAGATGTAGCGCTTGTCGAGCAGGTTGCGGCCCTCGATATAGCCGGACCAGCCGGTGCCGTCATCGTAGCCGAGCTTGAAGTTCAGCAGCGCGTAAGGATCGACCGTCAGCGTGTTGGCGTTGTCGGCGAAGAACGCCTGCGGCATCCACTCGACGTTCGGGCCGGCGTAGAAGCCGCTGGCATGCTTGTACAGCACCTCGGCGCGGACATAGTGCGCCGGCACCGCGGGAAGCTGGTTGTTGCCCCAGGTCGCGTCGCCGTCGAAGCGGAAGTCGCTGTAGGTGTAGGCGACGTTGAACCAGAATCGGTCCTCCTGCGCGAAGGTCGATTTCAGGAACGCGACGCCGAACCCGGCCTCGACGCCCTGATGCACCGTGCGGTCCGCATTGCGGATCGTGCAGGCGCCGGGCGTCGTCGGGCTGGTGAGACACTGCAGCTCGTTGCGGATCTCGGCGCGATACAGCGACACGTCCCAGGTCAGATCCGGCCGCCGGCCGCGGGTGCCGATCTCGTAGGTCGTCGCGGTCTGAGCGTTGATGTCGGTGCTCGCCGGTGACGCGAAGGTGGTGACGTCGTAGGTCGGCACCTCGGCGCTACGCGAGATGTTGCCGTACACCTGCCAGGCCGGATCGACATCCCACAGCACACCGATCTTGGGGCTGAACGGATTGTAGACACGGCGTCCCGACTGATCGCCGTTCGCCAGGAACCGGTCCTGCTGGTCGCGCACCGCGTGCAGGAACTGCGCCCCGGCGACCAGCGCGACGTTGGGCAACAGGTAGAACGAGTTGTCGGCGTAAGCCGAGACGTTCTGCGACTTCCACAAGTAAGACGCCGCCAGCGGTCCCTTCACCGCCGCGCCGACGTTCCAATACTGGTTGATGTCGATGGTGCCGTTCTGGATGTTGAGGCCGGTGATCAGACGGTTGCGGAAGCCGCCGATGAAGCGGTCGTCGGTGGCTCGGGTGAAGCCGCCGTAGTCGTGGACGTGAAAATCCAGCCACTGATAGATCGGATGCATCACGTGGCGTTCGAGCACGAAGGCGCCGAAATCCACGCTGGTCTCGCCAAACCGCAACGTCGTCTTGTTGGCGACGCGCACCGAGTCGATGTTGCGCTGCTGGTCCTGCTGCACCCACACCGGATTCGCCGCACGCGGCGAGTTGAGCGCCTGATCCTTGGTGACCTCACCCGGAATCTGCGCCCGCCACCGGCTGACGTTCAGATAGAACCGGGTCTCCGCGTCCGGCGAGAACTGATAGCCGACATTGGCATTCAGCCGTTCGGCGTCGGTCTTGCTATGCTCGCGATAGCCGTCCTCGCGCTGCGCCGACATCGTCATGTACCAGTCCGCGGCACCGGCGACACCGCCGGTCGCGACCTGCGATTTCAGATAGCCGAAACTGCCGCCGTCAATCCGCGCTTCGAATTCCGGCGCATTGCGCCCGGTCGGCATCACGAAATTGATCGCACCGCCGAGCGAGTTGGCGCCGTAGCGCAAGCCGTTGGCGCCCTTGTAGACCTCGATATAGCGATAGGCTGTGGGATCGATCTCATAGAGGTCGAACAGCCCGTCCGCGGTGTTGATCGGGATGCCGTCCATCAATGGATTGATGCCACGGTTGCCGTAGGCACGCGACAGGCCCGAGCCGCGGATCGAAATCCGCCCATCCGGCCCCCAGCGCTGCTGGATCAGCACGCCCGGCACCCAGCCGAGCGCGTCCTTGACGGTGCTGGCCGGCGAATTCTTGAACTCGGTGTCCGGCACCAGTGCGACGCCGCCGGGGATGCGCTGAATCTCCTGCCGCGCCTGCGCGGTGGTCGGCACCGTCAGGCTGGCGGGCGCGCCCGAGCCCGGCTCGCTCGCCGCGCCCGCGACCGGCTGCACAGGCGCGGCGCCGCGGCGACCCGCGCGCACCGTGCGGCCGCTACTCGCGGCGGTGCGTGGCTTCGGCCGCGCAGCGGGACGTGGCGCCGGATCGGGCGCCTGCACGGTCACGGGCGGCAGTGGATCGCGGCTCTGCGCCGACGCCGCCACGCCGAGCCACGGCGCGGACGCCACAACGGCAGCGGACGCCAGCAGGACGCGGCGGAACGACGGCATGGACGACATTTGAAACTCCCGAAAACCAATCATCGCGCGCATCACCAGCGCGCCTTGAAGCCGGCATAGACGGCGCGGCCGGTGCCGGGTTCGAACAGCGGCGAATTGCCGTTCGCCTTGTCGATGATGCTGGCCGACGCGATGTAGGTCTTGTTCAGCAGGTTGCGGCCCTCGATGTAGATCGAATACGGCCCGCCATTGTCGATGCCGGCCTTGAGGCCGAGCAGCGCGTAGGGTTCGGTCTGCAGCGTATTGGCGCTGTCGACGTAGTAGGCCTGCGGCACCCACTCGACGTTCGGTCCCGCATAGAAGCCGTTCGGGTTCTTGTAGAGCAGCTCGGCGCGCAGATAGTGCCGCGGCGCGCCGGGCAGCAGATTGTTGCCGAACCTCGCGTCGCCGTCGAAGCGGAAGTCGTTCAGCGTGTAGGCCATGTTCAGCCACAGCCGGTCCGGCGCGCCGGCGCGCTCGAACAGATGCTTCAACAATGTCACGCCGAGACCGGCTTCGACGCCTTGATGCATGGTGCGGTCGGCGTTGGTGACGTTGCAGTTGCCGAACGCGCTGTACAGGCACAACAGCTCGTCCTTGATCTCGGCGCGATACAGGCTGAGATCCCAGGTCAAATCTGGCCGCCGACCGCGGGTGCCGATCTCGTAGGTCGTGGCGCGTTGCGGCCGGATACTCGTGAACGGGATGAACGGAATCCCCGGTCCCGACGCGCTTTCGCCGAAGCTCGGCACCTCGGCGCTGCGCGAGATATTGGCGAACGCCTGCCAGGTCGGATCGATCTGCCACAGCAACCCGCCCTTCGGACTCCACAGATTGAACGTGGTCGAGCCGGACTGATCGCCGTCCGACAGGAAGCGATCCTGGCGGTCGCGGGTGGCATGCAGGAACTGCGTGCCGGCAATTAGGGCGACGTTGGGCAGGAAGTAGAACGAGTCCTCAACGAAGACGCTGGTGTTGGTCGACTTGTCGAGCGACGACGATGCCAGCGCGCCCTTCTGCCCGACGACGTTGACGTATTGTTTGTTGTCGATCCGGCCGTTGAGCAGATTGACGCCGGCGACCAGTCGGTTGCGATAACCGCCGATGATGCGATCGTCGGTGACCTTGGCGAATCCGCCGTAGTCCTGATAGCGATAATCGAGCCACTGGAAGATCGGATGCATCAGATGCCGATCGACGCCGAACGCACCGAAGTCGACCACCGTGTTGTCGAACCGGATCGTGGTCTTGTTGGCGAGCCGCATGGTGTCGATGTTGCGCTGCTGATCGAGCGCGAGATTGCCGGCCGCAGCGGTCTGCGGCGAATTGAGCGCCCCGTCCTTGGTCACGCTGCCGGGAATCCGCTGCCGGACGTGGTTGGCATTCAGATAGAACCGGGTTTCGATATCCGGCATGATCTGGTAGCCGACATTGGCGCTGAGCCGGTGCGCCTCCCCGTCGCTGTGATCGCGGAAGCCTTCGGCAGCCTGGGTCGACGCAGTGACGTAGCCGTCCCAAGCGCCGTTGACGCCGCCGGCATTGGCCTGGAGCCGGCGATAGCCGAACGCGCCGGCATCGACGCTGACGCCGTTGGGGAACGGATCGCGGCCGGTCCTGGTGACGAAGTTGATCGCGCCGCCGAGCGAATTGGCGCCGTATTGCAGCGCGTTGCCGCCCTTGTACACCGCGACGTAGTTGTAGGCGGTCGGGTCGATCTCCTGGAAATCGCCGTAGCCGTCGGCAGTATTGATCGGGATGCCGTCCATATAGAGCTGCACGCCGCGCAGGTGGAAGTTGCGCGACAAGCCCGAGCCGCGGATCGACAACCTTGTGTCGTCGCCCCATTTCGGCTGCGCGAACACGCCGGGCACGTAGTCGAGAATGTCCTTGATGGTGTTCGCCACCGTCGAGTTGCGATAGGCGTTGGCCGGCACCAACGCGACGCCGCCCGGCGTCTGTTGGATGTCGGCGAGCGCTTGTTGCACCGTCAGCACAGTCAACGCCGGCCCGCGACCGACCTCGTTGGCCGACGCGGCTGGCGCCTGCGCGGCGGGCTCTACGCTCCGCACAGCGCGGGTGGATCGCGACGTCGCGCGCGGCTTTGGACGCGCCGGTGCGGGCCGCGTGGCCTGATCGGGCGCCTGCACGGTGACCGACGGCAGGGTGTTATCGGGGCGACTTTGCGCCGCGGCGGGGAGGACGACGAGGCAGGTGGAGACGAGCGCGGTGGCGTGCGCGAGCACACGGCTGCGTGACCGCGGACATGCGGATGACATCAGATAACTCCGGCAACTGATCGGACGATGAGGCGGGCGCGTGCGAACGCGCGATCGTCAGGTCAGGGCCGGCGGACCGCGTGGCTGGTAATCGAGCGACGGCTGCAGCGCGACGAACGGCGCCGCACGCGGGACTTCGTAGCGAATGCTGAATGCGACCCGGATCGCCAGCGCCGGAGGCAGCGGCGGCGGGGTTGCGCTGACATGCTGGCCGAGACACAGCGGGCAGCGGATCGGAACGGCCTTGGCCGGCTGGCCGGCATCACCCGAGGCGCTATCGGCGTCGGCAGCAGCGAAGCAGAATTCGTGGCCGGTGAGGAGTTGCGTCGGCGACTGGCTGGCAAGCAGCGCGCTGGCGAGGACGACATTGAACACGAGCGCGTAGGCGGCGATCCATGCCGCCACCAACGCCCTCGCCCGCCGTCGTGAAAACCCGCTCATTCAGCGCCCCTTGGTGTTTTGCTACCACAGGCACAAAGCGAGTCAAATTCATTCGCAATCAGTTACATCCCGGAGGCGAGCCGGGCATTGCCTCAATAGCGCAGCACCCGCGGCCCGAGCAGCGCACCGATGGCGGCGACGATCGCGGTCGCAAGCGTGTACCAGGTGGCGACGAACAGCGGCGAATCGTCGACGCAATGCACCGCGTACAGCGTGCCGGCGAGACCGGCCGACAGCATCCCGGCAACCGCGCCGGCCAATGCAGGATGCGATGGTGCACCGCGCCGCAGACCGAGCAGCGCCGCGCCGAGGATCGGCAGCGACAGCACCGGAATCGCGCCGAGGCAGAGCATCGAATTATGCCCGACCAGCCGCGTCATCGCCGAGGTGCGATGCGGCAACATCGCTTCTGCACCGATCGCAAGGCCGAGAATCGCCAGCGGCGTCAACAGCAACAGGCGCCAGCCTTTCGCAGTCGCCTCGGGGCGCGACAGATGCAGCGCCACGATGATCGCCGACAGCGACAGCGTCAGCGTCACAACGAACTTCAAATCGAAGAACGGATTGTGCATCGCCGCGGACAGATCGGGGCGAAGCCCGAGCGTCGACAGCAGCAGCGCGGCTGATACTGGCAGCGCGACCAGCAGCGAGGCGGCCAGCACCTGCCCCACCGGCCGGTCGCGGTCGGCGCCGTCGGCGGCGAGCGCTTGGATCAGGCGATCGGTTTCCATGGTCACACCGTTCTCAGTTTGGCGGCGAGCGCCGACAGGCCGCGATGCAGCGCCACCCGCACCGCGCCCTCGGTCATCGACAGCTTCGCCGCGGTGTCCTTGATCGAGGCGCTGTCGACCGCGATCGATTGCAGTACCTCGCGCTGCCGCGGCGGCAGCGCTTCGAGATGCTTCGTCACTTCGCTCGCCGGCAGTGTTTCGCGCGGCTGCTCGCTCGCCAGCGTCTCGGCAAAGTCGTCGATATCGACGAACACCCGGCGGCCGCGGCGACGCAGCGTGTCGATCAGCTTGTTGCGAGCGATCGCGAATAGCCACGGCGCGAACGGCGCGCCGGAATCCCAAGTGTGCCGCTTCAGATGCACGGCGAGCAGAATTTCCTGCACGATATCCTCGGCCTGATCGACGGGTTGTCCGGCTCGCGCGAGCCCGCGACGCGCCCCTGCGCGCAGCACCGGCGTGACGGCCTCCAGCAGGCGCCGATAGGCGATGCTGTCGCCGGCATTGGCCGACAGCATCAGTTCCGTCCATTCGTCGTCACGTCCGTGCACGCACGCTCCCGCAAGACAGTTCGGCTCCGACGGCCGTTCGTTACGCTTTCCGGACGATCACGCTACCGTGACCGGGCGGGAGGCGATGCCACGGCCGGGCGAACTCATAGCATTGTTCGGCCAGCGCCAACCATCTTCCCCATCGCTGCCAAGATGTTGCCGCGGATCGGCAATGATTCCTCATGGTTTGGCCCCGCTGACGCCACCGCACTGCGCTTTGTGACGGCCGGGCTGGCAAATGGGGAGAATGTCATGGACATCAAAGCCAGCGGGCGCTCGGCTCTGGTCATAGCAGCAGGATTGACGGTGGGGTTGTGGTGCGTCGCGCCAGCAACTCCCAGCTTGGCGGCACCGCAGACGGCCGCCAGCGACAGCGGCAGCGCCGCCAAACCCTCGCCGAAAAAGAAGATCGTCAGGCACCACGCCAAGCCGGCCAAGGCCAAGCACTCCGCGGCCAAGCCGGTGGTCAAATCGCCGGTCGACGAAGACCGTGCCGCCAACACGCCGCAGACCGAACCCAAGCCGCTTGCCGACGCCAGCGGCGCGCTGCCGGCCTCGATCGCCAACGCCCACGCCGAAGCCACTCCCGCCGAAGTCGGCAGCAGCCAGACCGGCGCAGCCGCCGAACCGGCCAAGCAGGCCGAGGCCCCTTCCGCCACGCCGAGCGCGCCCGAGGTGATCGCCGCCGATCAGGTCAACGATCTCGACCGCGCCGCAACCGACGCCGCGCAAATGCAGGCCCAGGTTCAGCCCCAGCAACCGGCGGCCAACGAAGCCGCCACGGTCGCGCAAGCTCAGCCGCAAGCACAGGCCACCGAACACGACGACGCCTGGGACAAGGCATCGTTGATCGGCAAGATCTTTATCGCCGCCGGCGGCCTTCTCACCCTCGCCTCCGCGGCGCGGATGTTCATGGCCTGACGACGCACTTGCCCACCCCTTGAAGCCGCTGGCGGCAGCGGGCAGATTGCCCGCGGCCACGGTCGGCCTTCCCGGGGACATGCATCATGAGCACATTCGAATTCATCATCGTCGAACGTCAGAACGCGGTCGGCATCATCAAGCTCAACCGCCCGAAGATGCTGAATGCGCTGTCGTTCGGCGTGTTTCGTGAGATCGGTGCTGCGGTCGAGGATCTCGAAGCCGACGATACGATCGGATGCATCCTGATCACCGGCAGCGAGAAGGCGTTCGCCGCCGGCGCCGACATCAAGGAGATGCAGCCGAAGGGCTTCATCGACATGTTCAACGAGGACTTCACCTCGATCGGCGGCGATCGTCTGGCGCGCTGCCGCAAGCCGACCGTCGCCGCGGTCGCCGGCTACGCACTCGGCGGCGGCTGCGAACTGGCGATGATGTGCGACATCATCATCGCCGCCGACACCGCCAAGTTCGGTCAGCCGGAAATCACCCTGGGCACCATTCCGGGCATTGGCGGCACCCAGCGCCTGACCCGCGCGGTCGGCAAGTACAAGGCGATGGATCTGTGCCTCACCGGACGGATGATGGATGCGCAAGAAGCCGAGCGCTCCGGGCTCGTCAGCCGCATCGTGCCAGCCGACAAGCTGATGGAAGAAGCCGTCGCCGCAGCCGAGAAGATCGCCACGATGTCGCGCCCCACCGCCGCGATGGCCAAGAGCGCGGTGAACCGTGCGCTGGAAACCACGCTGGCCGAAGGCCTGGCGGTCGAGCGCGACCTGTTCCGCTCGACCTTCGCGCTGGACGATCGCGCCGAGGGCATGGCGGCGTTTATCGAGAAGCGCAAGCCGAACAATCAGAACCGCTGACAACACGCTGACGGATTGCCGCAGTCACGACCTCAAAGGCGCGTGAGACCACGCGCCCGATCGTCGCAGCGTTGCCGCATCACAACACCTCGGCGGCCAACCGTCGCCTTTCCCGCCCACTGATTGCCTCGCGCTGCAGTGCGTTCTACAAACGCGCAGGCATCACGGGGCGGATGTCCAGGAGGGCGCGGGACCGCATGGTTTGGTGGACGACACTCGTTGGCAGCGCGCATCGCGCACATCGTTCGGCGTGGACCCTGGGGGTTGCCGCCGCGATCGGCGTCGCAGCGGCCGGACCGGTATCGGCCGAAGGACTCACCGACGCGCTGGTCAAGGCGTACCAATCCAACCCGCAACTGATCGCCGAACGCGCCCGCCAGCGCGCCACCGACGAGAACGTCCCGCAGGCGCTTGCCGGCTACCGGCCACAGCTGATGGCGTCGCTCGGGGTGGGTTTGCAGCAGGTTCGCAACCTGCTCCCCGGCAACACCTTTCAAAGCGATACGCTGAAGCCGTGGACGATCGGCGTCACCGTCACGCAGACGCTGTTCAACGGCTTCCGCACCGCCAACAGCGTGCGCGTCGCCGAACTGCAGGTGAAGTCCGGCCGCGAGGCGCTGCGCAATGTCGGCCAGGGCGTGCTGCTCGACGCGGTCACCGCTTATACCAACGTGCTGGCCAATCAGGCGCTGGTGGCTGCACAGAAGGCCAACGTCGACTTTCTCAGCCAGACTCTCGACATCACCAACAAGCGGCTGAATGCCGGCGACGTCACCCCGACCGACACCGCCCAGGCTGAAGCCCGGCTCAACCGCGGCCGCGCCGACCTCAACGCCGCGGAGGTCAATCTTGCCATCAGCCAGGCGACCTATGCGGCGGTAATCGGCAACCTGCCCGGCAAGCTCAGCCCGGCCTCCCCGGTCGACCGGCTGCTGCCGCGCAGCCGCGAGGACGCGATCGCGCTGGCGGCGAAGGGCAATCCGGCAGTGCTGGCGGCGGGCTACGATGTCGACGTCGCCTCCACGACCATCCGGGTCGCCGAGGGTTCGCTGCTGCCGACCGTAACCCTGCAGGGCAGCGCCAGCCGCAGCCGCCAAGCGGATTCGACGCTCGGCACCTTGGGCACCGACCAGGCCTCGCTGATCGGCCAGATCAACGCGCCGATCTACGACGGCGGCACTGCCGCCTCGCAGACCCGGCAATCCAAGGAACTCGCCGCGCAAAGCAGGTCGGTGCTCGATCTGGTGCGCAGTCAGACCCGCACCGCGGCGATCGGCGCCTGGGTGTCGAACGAGGGCGCCAAGATCGCGGTCAGCGCCGCGGAGTCCGAAGTCCGCGCCGCCGAGATCGCGCTGCAGGGCGTCGGCCGCGAAGCCCAGGGCGGCCAGCGCACCACCGTCGACGTGCTCAACTCCCAGCAGGACGTGATCCAGGCGCGGGCGCGGCTGATCGGCGCGCAGCGCGACCGTGTCGTCGCTTCCTACACCCTGCTCAGCGCGATCGGCCGGCTCGACGTGCAGACGCTCGGCCTGAACACCCCGGACTATCTGCCGGAAGTGCACTATCACCAAGTCCGCGACGCTTGGCACGGCCTGCGCACCCCGTCGGGGGAGTGAGCCGATCCCTTCGCGCCACCGATCCGAACCGGATCAGTGGTGATGATGTTCACCGTCGTGATGGTGATGGTCGTGGCCGCCGTGATGCTCGTCCAGCATCGCGAAGTATTCGTCGTCGCGATCGTTGCGGAACGCATCGGCATAGGCCGGCTCGGTCATGCCGCGCCGCCAGTAACCGATCGCCAGCACCTGGCGGGGACCGAACCCGCGCTGCTTGCGCGCGTGGGCGCGTAGCCGGCGGACGGTGGCGGATTCGCAGCCGATCCACACGAAGCCATCGTCCGGCGACGGCCAATCCATGCCGAGCACCGCGTCCTGAATCAGCGTCGAATCGCCGGGATCGACACCGTTGCGATGCAGCCAGGTGAGTTCGATGTCGGCGCGGCAGTCGATCGGCTGCTCGTCGGCCGGGCCCGGCACTTCGATGAAGGCACGGCCGCGCGCGGTCGGCGGCAGGCTTTCCATGATCCGGGCGATCGCCGGCAGCGCGGTGTGATCGCCGGCGAGCAGATACCATTTGGCCGGCGCCACGGTGAGCCCGGCGGGCAGGCCGACGCCGAGCAGATCGCCGGGCTTGGCGTTCCCCGCCCAGCGCGAGGCGACGCCGTGCTCGTGCATCACGAAATCGACGTCGATCTCCCGCGCCACCGGATCGTAGCGGCGCAGACTATAGGTGCGGAGTGCGGGGCATTTGTCCGGCGCCGGCCAGATCGGCCGGCCGCCCTCGCCGGCCAGCGGCCATTCCGGCTCGGTGACGCCGGGCGGCGGCACCAGCAGCTTGATGTTCGGTCCGTCGCCGTAATTCTCGAGTTCGTCGCCGCCGAGCGTGATCCGGCGCATGTTCGGAGTCAGCAGCCGATTGCGCACGACGTGCAGCACACGGACATCGCGGAAGCGCTTCGGCGCCATCTTCGGTTCGACCACAAGCGTCATGATCACACACTCCTGTTACGCAGCCCGGCGGCATCGCGATGCGACGGCGATACGCCTTCGATGATGATGTGAGGGCGGCCCTGCTCGCCCGGTTCGATCCGCGCGACGACGCCGTAGACGTCGGCAATCGTCGCCGCGGTCAGCGCCTCGGCCGGCGTTCCCGCCGCCGCGCAGCCGCCATGATCGAACACCACGACGTAGTCGGCCCAGCGCGCCGCCAGATTGAGATCATGCAGCACGACGATCACCAGATGGCCTTCTCCGGCGAGCCGGCGCAGCGTGTCCATCACCACGATCTGGTGGCGCAGATCGAGCGCGCTGGTCGGCTCGTCGAGCAGCAGCAGGCGCGGGTCGCGCACCAGCGCCTGCGCCAGACTCACCAACTGACGCTGGCCGCCGGAGAGCTGATCGAGCGACTCCAGCCCGAGGTCGGAAATGCCGAGACGATCCAGCGCCACGGCGGCCCGATGCGCGGCGGACCCGCCCGGCAGATGCGGCTCCGCCGTCGCCGAGGCGCGCAGCGCGACGATCACCGACTCGATCACCGTCAGCGCCACACCCTGCGGCAGCGTCTGCGGCGTGAACGCCATCACCTTGGCGCGATCACGCGCCGACAGCGCCGACAATTCATGATCGCCCAGCGCGATCGTTCCGGTCGACGGCAGCAGGCCGGCGAGCGCCATCAGCAGCGTGGATTTGCCGGCAGCGTTCGGACCGACGAAGGCGATCAGCTTGCCGGTCGGCAGCGGCGGTAACGTCAGGTCGCGGATCACCGGGCGGCGCGGATAGCCGGTGGATAGTCCCTTGATCAGCAGGTCGGGCCCGGTCATTCGCGCCCCCGCCGGATCAGGATCAGCGCCAGGAAGAACGGCACGCCGATCAGCGAGGTGACGAGCCCGATCGGCAGCACGATGCCGGGAATGATCAGCTTGCTGGCACAGGACGCCAGCGACAGCACCAGCGCGCCGGCGCAGGCGCTGGCGGGAAGAAAGAAGCGATGATCCTCGCCGACCAGAAGCCGGGCGATATGCGGACCGACCAGGCCGATGAAGGCGATGGTGCCGACGAACGCGACGGCAGCGCCGGTCAGGATCGAGATGCGTAGCAGCGCGAACAGCTTCAGCCGCCGGACGTTGACGCCGAAGCTGGAGGCACGGTCCTGCCCCAGCCGCAGCGCGGTGAGCTGCCACGACGACGCCATCGCCAGCGGAAACGTCAGCACGACCACCACCGCGAGCACCGCGACGCTCTGCATGTTGGCGCGGGTGACGCTGCCCATCGTCCAGAACACCAGTTGCTGCAGCGCCTGTTCGGTGGCGATGAACTGCATGATCGCGACCAGCGCGTTGAAGGTGAAGAACAGCGCGATGCCGAACAGCACCTGGGTCTGGCCATCGGTGCCGCGCAACCGGCCGAGCACCTGGATCAGCAGCGCCGACCCGAACGCGAACACGAACGCATTGGTCGAGATGATGCCGATCCGCGGCACGCCGGGAATGCCGATGCCGAGCACGATCGCGAGCGCCGCGCCGAAGGTCGCGGCCGACGACATGCCGAGCGTGAACGGGCTCGCCAGCGGATTGGCCAGCACGGTCTGCAGCTCGGCGCCTGCCACCGCCAGCGCCGCGCCGACCAACGCGGCCATCAGCGCTTGCGGCAGACGAATCTCCCAGACGATCACCGCCGAGGATCGGCTGAGGCTCGACGGATCGAACAGGCCGCGCAGCAGATCTGCCGTCGTCAGCGACGACGGACCGGTGCCGAAATCGAGCTGCAGCGCGATGATCGCGGCGATCCCCAGCAGCACCACGACGGCGGCGCGGCGGCGCGTGCGCCGCAGATGCCCGGCGACGATCGCTTGCGCCGGTGCGGTGAGATCGCTCATCGGCCGCGCTCCGCCGGTTTCGGATCGAGGCTGATCCAGAACGTGCCGACCAGCGGCACAGGCAGAAAGCGGCTGTTGAGCTCGCGCAGGCTTTCGTCCGGGTCGACGTCCTTGAACAGATCGGGGTGAAACCACTTCGCCATCACTTCGACCGCCAGGAAGTTGAAGGGCACGTTGTTGAACAGATGCCAGATGCCGTGCACGCGGCCGGTCCGCACCGCGCGCAAGCCGTCGAGGCCAGGTTTGCTCACCACCTTGGCGAGGTCCTCGCGCGAGGTGGCCGGATCGACGCCCGGCCCCATCACCAATCCGCCGAGCGCCTGCAGATGCAGCCCGCCGGTGCCGACATAGACGTCGGGATCGCGTGCCAAGACATATTCGAGGCTGAGCTGACCGCGCGCCATCGTCTCGTCGAGGCTGGGCCGGCCGGCCGGCTGCTTCAGCACGTCGACCGCGATGTTGTGACCACCCGCAATGTCGATGAATGCGCCGATCGTCACGCGGCCCGGCGAATTGCAGCACTCCATGTGCCCCGCATGCGCGTGCATCAGCACATTCGGTAGCGGCGGCTTGGCTTCCGCCAACCGCTTGGTGATGCGGTCCATGTGCGACTGATAGAACGCGATGAACTGCTCGGCGCGCGCCTCTTCGCCGAGCAGCCGGCCGAGGATGCGCATGCTCGGCACGGTGTTGGTCAGCGGATCCTCGACAAAGTCGATGAACACCACCGGAATGCCGGCAGCTTCCAGCTTGTGGACGACATCGTCCGACCGCCGAGACGGACCATAACCGCCGCTCAGGATCGCCACGTCCGGGGCTGCGGCCAGCGCCTGCTCGACCGAAAACGTGTCGGGACTGCCGCGGCTGATGAACGGCACACGATCGAGGAGTGGGAATTTCGCGCGATACAGATCGTATAGCCGCTCGTCCTGCCGCCGCATATCGGCCGACCACGCCGCCAGCAGCGACGCCGGATGCGGATGCAGCAGCGCCAGCGCCACGAGCTGCCGGCCTTCGCCGAGCAGGATGCGCTTGACCGGAGCCTCCAGCGTCACGTCGCGCCCGGCGACGTCGTGCACGGTGATCGTCCCTGCGGCGGCCGGTGTGGCGATCGCGACCAACAGCCCGGTCATCAGGGCGACGATCAACGAGCTCAGTTTCATGTTCTCTTCTCTCTCGGTTCGGCCGATCATCACGGCCGCCGTGCCAGCGCGAAGCCGACCGCACGGCTCAGGGCGGCGGGAACCACCGAGCCGTGGTCCTCGCCGGCGAACATCGCAAAGCAAACTTCGGGCCCCTGCCCCGGCAACGCGGCCAGCCAATCGGATAGTTCGCGCGCGTTGTCGACCATCCGGTTGCGCCGCTTCCACGCCGCGCGCGTCGCCGTCTCCGCAGCGCTCGCTTCGGCGACCGTCAGCCGCTGTTCGAGCTCGCCGATCGTGACCAGCACCTTGGCATCGACGCCGGTGGTGCGGACCAGCTCCGCGAACGCCGCGACATAGTCGTCGGCGACGTAGCGATGCCACCAGATCGATGGGCTCGCAGCGATATAGTGACTGAACGCATCCGGACGGGTGAACAGCGCGTGCAGCGCGAACAGTCCGCCGAACGAATGGCCGAACAACGCCTGCCGCTGCGGGTCGACCGGAAATTTCCGCGCGATCAAAGGCCGCACGACATCGAGCAGGAAGGCGAGAAACGTGTCGGCGCCACCGACTGTCCCCCAGCGCGATCCGTCCGGCCGCGGCGGCAGCTCGGTCGCGGTCACCGGCGGCGTGTAATCGGCCGCCCGGCGGTCGAGATCGAACGGCTGATCACCGGGATAGCCGATCGCGACGACGACCGCCGGAACGATCCCGGTGGACTCCGGTTTGCGCGAGCGCATTCCGACGATCTCGGCGGCGGTGCCGAACGCCGCATTGCCGTCGAGCAGATACAGCACGGGATAGCCGGCGGCATCGGCAGGCGGCCCGACCGGCGCCGCGATCATCAGATCGTAAGGCTGTCCCTGGGCGGAGACGACCCGGATCCGCTCGCTGCCGGGCACGACATAACCAGGCCCGACAGGCGGACGGTCAGCCTCCTCCGGCACGGCACGCACGCTCGATGTCTGTCCGATCGCATTCATGCCGAGCTGTCACCACCGATACCGCAGCGTCGCCAGCACCGTGCGGCGCAGGCCGTAGTAGCAGCCGGCATCGAAGCTGGTGCCGACGCCGCACGAGGCGACATAGACCTTGTCGAACAGGTTGCTGGCGTTGATCGAGAACCGTGTCCCCTTCATCGACGGAGACAGATAGCCGAGATCGTAGTGCAGCGCCGCGTCCGCCACGGTGAAGCTCGGAACCACCAGGGTGTTGGTCGAATTGCCGAAGCTCTCGCCGACATAGCGCACGCCGGCACCGAGGCTCAGTCCGCCGAGCGGACCCGAGGCCACATGCTTAAAGTGATACATGCCCCACAGCGCCGCCATATGCTCCGGCACCTGCACCGGCCGCTTGCCGAGCTCCGCGGCGGTGTTGGTCGCGGTGATCTTCATGTCCTGGTAGGTGTAGGAGCCGATCAGATCGAGTCCGAACGCGAGGCTGCCTTTCACCTCGACCTCGACGCCGCGCGTCCGCACCTCGCCGGTCTGGACGTTGCAGCGCGCGGTGGCACTCGCGCAACCGATGTGGGTCGGGTCCGGATCAGGCGTCTGCACGTTCTGCTGGGTCAGCTCGTAACCGGCGACCGTCGCCAGCAACTGGCCCGGCAACTCGTATTTCAAACCGCCTTCGATCTGCTCGCCTGTGGTCGGCTTGAACGCCGTCTTGTCGTAGCTCAGCACCGTGCCGGTCACCGGCTCGAACGAGGTCGAGTAGCTGACATACGGGGCAAAGCCGCTGTCGAAATGATACAGCGCGCCGACCCGATAGGTCCAGGCGTCGTCGGATTGCGACGCCAGGGTCCGGGCATTGGTGGCCAGCGTGGTCTGCCGATAGTCGAAGCCGGCGTGATCGTGGCGTCCGCTCACCATCAGCACCAGCCGGTCGAACTTGATCTGGTCCTGCAGATACACGCCGAACTGGGTGTTGACCTGGGAGGCGTCGGTTTGGAACGCGGGCGGCGCCGTGATCGTGCCGTAGACCGGATTGAGAAAGTCGATCGTCGGGACCGCCGTCGACGACCCGAGCAGCCGCGAGGCGTCGGCGTACTGATAGTCGACACCGAACAGCACGGTGTGGCTGAAGGCCCCGGTCAGGAACTTGGCTTCGGCCTGATTGTCGATCGCAAAGGTGTCGACCTGCTCGACCACTTTGGATTTCGATCGGGTCAGGGTGTGCAGATTGGCGCCGAAGCCGCTGACCGACACGCCCTGAAAATCGGTGGCGAGGTTCATGTAGCGGACGTTCTGCCGGACGGCGAACGCATTGTTGAAGCGGTGTTCGAACTGATAGCCGACCGACGCCTGTTTGCGGCTGAACACTTCATAGGTCGGATCGCCGGCGTTGAAACTGGTCGGGATCTGGCCGAACGGGTTGGACTCGACCGTACCGCGCTGCGGCAGGAACACGCTGTACCAGCTGTTCGGATCGTAGGTGTAGTTCGCCAGCACCGTCAGCGAGGTGTTGAGGCTGGGCCGATAGGTCAGCGCCGGCGCGATCATGTAGCGCTGGTCCTTGGTGTCGTCGACCTGGGTGCCGGAGTCGCGCACCAGCCCGGTCATTCGATACAGCCACTTGCCCTCGGCATCGGCCGGCCCGCCGAAATCGAACGTCGCCTGCTTGCGATCCCACGATCCGCCGCTGAGTTCGATCTCGCCGAACGCCTTTTCGGTCGGCTTCTTGCTGACGAGGTTGACCAGGCCGCCGAGGCTCGACTGGCCGTACAGGATCGACGCCGGCCCGCGCAGCACCTCGATGCGTTCTAGGCCGTAGGAGTCCACGGTCGGCACTGCGAACGAGATGCCGCGCTGCAGTTTCAGCCCGTCCTGGAAGCCGACGAAGTTCTGCAGCACCCCGTTGTTGTTGCCGAAGCCGCGGACCGGAACGATGTCGTAGCGGCTGGAGGGACGCAGATCGACGAAGGTGCCGGCGGTGTAGCGCAACGCCTGCGATACGCTCTGGGCGCCCTGATCGCTGATCTGATCGCGGGTCACCACCGACACCGACGCCGGCGTTTCGATCAGCGGCGCATCGGTCTTGGTGCCGGTGGCGCTGCGGCCGGCGACATAGCCGGCGACCGGCCCGGTCGCGGTCTCCGCCGCGCTGGTGGCGGTCGCCGCGGTCGGCGGCGCGGCCGTCGTGGTGCGGCTGCGCTGGGGCCGGACCGCGGCGCGATTGGCGCTGCGCGCGGGTTGCGGTCGGGCCGCCGGACGAGCGCGGCTCGGCGCATCGACAACCACCGCAGGCAGCGACGACCGCGACGCCGACGGCGTTGCCGTCTGGGCATGGCCGTCCGCCGGCACCGCCAACGTCACCGCCAATCCACCGACGGCCGCCAGCCATCCCCGCGCCGCCATGCCCCGCTCCTGCATCACTCGATCCCCACTTGCTGATGAAGCTGATGAGCAGGATCAGTTACGGCAGGTGCTGCAGCGCAGCCATACCGGGAGTTCTGCGCAGCCGCGATTCTTCTCTGCCAGAACGTGGAATCGTTCCAATCCACACCGACCCGCTCCGCAGTTGAGTGACGCCGCTTGCATGGACAGCCTGACCAGTCAGCCCCGCTCAGAAGCTGCCGCGCATGCCGATTCCGAACATCCTCGGCTCGGTCATGCTCGCCTCAGTGCCGCCGATGCCGCGATTCTCCTGCATGTAGGTCGGAGCGCGCTCGTCGAAGACATTCTTCACGTAGCCGTAAATCTCCGCCATCTGATGGAGCTTGTAGCTGACGCGAAGGTCGGCCACGGTGTATGGATCGATGGCGTATTTCGCGGTGTTGGCGACGTCCGAATAGTATTTGTCGAGGTGACGGACCTGCCCCGAAACGTTGAGCTTGTCGGTCGCGTCCCAGCTCGCGCCGAAACTCAGCATGTAGCCCGGCGATCTCGCGAACTCGTTGCCCTCGTAGCTGACGTTGCTCGAAATTTCGTCGATCCTGGTACGCAACACACCGGCACCCGCGCGCAGAGTCAGGCCGTCGATCATCCGATAGTCGACCGCCAACTCCAGGCCGTAGGCGTGCGCCTTCTCGGCATTGATGACGTAGGTCTGGGCGATGCCGGTCGAGATCACCACAGGGATGTTGTACTGGGCGTTCTTGAAATCCATGAAGAACAAGTTGCCGTTCACCGTGAGCGTGTCGTTCAGCAGATTCGCACGCGTGAACAGCTCGTAGTTCCAGAGCGATTCCTCCTTGAAGGCGGTCCATTGCCGGGAATTGAGATTGAGCGACACGCCGCCTGGATTGTAGCCGCGGCTGACGAGCGCGCCGACGCTCAGTTCGGGAGTGAGCGCATAGGACACCGACAGCTTCGGCAACAGCGCGGTGAACGTGTTGTCGTAGTCGATCCGCTGCGGCGCGTAGACGGACAGGCCTGCACGCTGGATATGATCGTGCTGGGAGCGCAGCCCTCCGGTCAACGTCCAGCGATCGGTGAGCCTATAGGTCAGTTCGCCGAACACGCCGAGATTGGTCTTGCGGTCGTCGAATGTCGAGATGCCGCTCAGATACAGAATCTCGTCGGCTTTGGTGTAGCCGTAGTAGACGCCGGCAAGTCCGCTGAGCACCGAACCCTGGTCGCCGAACGTCATGCGGGTTTCGTTGGAGACGTTCTTCCGCTCAATATCGGCATTGCCGTTCGAGGCCACCGGCGCGACGCGATGGACCGACGAGCCGGTGTACTGCACCTGATTGAACAGCTTGAACCCGTTGTAGAAATCGTGCTTCAGATCGAAGATGCCGGTGTCGTTGACCTGGTTCCAGGTCGGCATCGTCGTGGTGATGTGCTGCAGCTTCTCGTAGGGCGCCGACGCCGCCTCCTGGCCGGGACGATTGCTGGAATTATGCGCGTAGGTCAGCTTCGCCTCGAGGCCGGGGATCGCCTGAGGCAGCCACAGCAGTTTGAATCGCGCGTCGAGCGACCGGAAATCCTGGTCGGTCAATCCCCGCTGGAAGTTCGGGCTGACGTAGTCGATGAAAGTATCGCGGCCCGAATAGTCGATCGCGAGCCGCGCCGCCAATTCGTCTTTGATCAGAGGACCGGACACCGCCACCGAGGTGCGCCGCGAATTGTAGCTGCCGATCTCGGCCTGATAGGCGCCTTCCGGCTTGAAGGTCGGATCCTTGGTGTTGACGATGATCGCGCCGGCAATGGCGTTCGCCCCCTGCGACGTGGTTTGCGGGCCGCGGAACACTTCGATGTTCTTCACGTCCCAGGCGGAGGTGGCGCCGAAATAGAACTCGCTGTAGCTGAGATAGTGCCCGTCGAGGTTGATCGTGGCGCGCGGAACGGTGCCGCCCCAGAACGAATATTGGCCGGTCAGCGGCCCCTGTGTGTCCTGCCCGCGGATCACCGGCGCACTGACCGTGTCGGTGTAGACGACATTCGGGACGCCGTTGATCACTTCGGACACCGAGGCGTCGCCCGTCTTCTCGGTTTCGATTTGTTTCTCGGTGATCACCGAAACCGACGAGGCGGTGTTCTTCTGGTCGCGCTCGACCTTTTCGCCGGTGACGACGATCGCGTCGAGCGGGATTCCGCCGCCTGCGCCCGACGACGACGCAGCGGCCTGCCCGAATGCCGGCGCGGTGGCGATCGCGGACAGGATCGACAACGTGCCGATACTGCGCGCGCCCAGCGTCGTCGCCAATTGGCCTGCCACCGATCGCGGATGCCGACTTGTCGCCGCTCGATTTCGCATCACTCATTCCCCACTGCCGAGTTCAACTAGCGGGATGAGTTACGACAACGTGTCGCCTGACGGCCATGGGCGGGAGTATTGCGCGGACGTGATTCTTCTTTGCCGGAGCTTGAAATCCTTCCAGTTCGCCGCCGAGCGCCGATGTCGGGGCGATCGGCCCGGCAGCTAATCTAGAGACGTTATAGGTCGCAGGCAGGACAATCCTGATCCGGGCTGGTGTATGCTGCTGGTTTGCAATTCGTGAAGCTCAAGGGTGATCGATGCTTTCGGACCGGCAACGGAAGGTCGTCAGCGCCGACGATCTCAAGCGCCTGGCCGGCGCCTCCGACAGCGCGTTTCGGCTGGTGACGCCGGGATTGGCAGGTAGTTCGCCGATCCTGGTCGGAGAATTTCGCCGAATTCACTTGCGGCAGGGATTGACGCTGCACACAACTGATACGCGCGAGATCCACGACCTGCACACCGAGGCGGCGCAGCCGCCCGGCCTCACCGTGGCGCTGTTCCTGCAAGGCTGCGTCCACGTCTGCCTGGGCGGCCATCCGATGGAGCTGGGCAGCACGGAAGGCGCACACGAGATCGAAGCGGTCGCGATCGCCCGTTCGAAGTTCGACAGCTTCGCCCGACAGTCGGTCAGAGGCGCTCACATCCGCAAAGTCAACGTCACGCTCAGCCCGGAATGGCTCGACCAGGAGGCGTTGGCGGATTCACCGGCATGCGCCGAGGCGTTGCGCTTTCTCCGCGGCCATCTCGCCACCCGGCGCTGGAAGGCGACACCGCGTCTGATCGCGATCGCCGAGCAGATCCTCAATCCGCCGCCGCTCGCCGAACCGCTGGAGCGGCTGTATCTTGAGTCCCGCTCGATCGAGATGGTGGCGGACGCTCTGCAGGCGATCACCGATGCGTCGGCGTGCTTCGAGGGCACAGTGCTGCATCCGGCGCATCGCCGCTGCGTGCAGCGCGCCTGCTCGTTCATCGACGCCCATCTCGACCAGGAACTGACGCTGCAGACCATCGCGGCAGCGGCGGGGCTCAACCCCGGCAGCTTGCAACGCGGCTTTCGCGTGCTGCACGGGACGACGATTTTCGACTACGTTCGCGGCCGCAAGCTCGACTATGCGCGCGAGATGCTCGAACGCGATACGCTGTCGGTCGGCGAAGTCGCCCATATGGTCGGGTACCGTACTCTCGGGAACTTCTCGACCGCGTTCCGCCGGCGCTTCGGCATCAGCCCCCGCCAGATCCGCGCGCGCTACTAAGGCCCCGCGGGACCGTGTCCCTCGACAAGCTCAGACGATCGCGGCGGGAACCCCGGGCTGCGCGTCGCGGTGGTGACCGCGGCGGTGTCGCCGAGCGCGCGGCCGGTCGCGAGGCTGATGAAGTGCTGCTGCGAGCATGCCAGGCAGTAAACCTGCTCGTAGGTCGGCCGCTCCCCGCCGACCACTTCGTCGGCGATCCAGGTCTGAGTCATCAGACCGTTCTGAGGACATCGGTAAACCAGGAGCTTAGCCATGGCCGAATGGTGCCACGACTTCACCTCTCCTCCTTGACGCAGGTCAAGCTGCGACTGCGATGTATCGACGCGACTGGACGTCACCGCCGCGTCACAAATGTTAGCACGCGAAGTCAGCGCGTATTATCAACACGATCTCGCCACAAGCGTGGCGAACTTCGCACGATTACCAGGTCGCCGCCGCGGGCGTGACTAGTTTGTGCGGCGCCGGGAGAAATACGAGATCAGCACCGGCAGCGTGATCAGAATCACCCCCGGTGCCAGCATCATGCCGGTGACGACCACGATCGCCAGCGGCTTCTGCACCTGCGAACCGATGCCACTCGACATCGCCGCGGGCAGTAGGCCAACACCGGCGATCACGCAAGTCATCAGCACCGGCCGAAGCTGCAGCTCACCGGTTCGGACCACGGCGCGCAGCCGGTCGAGCCCCTGATCGATCAGCTGATTGTACTGCGACAGGATAATGATGCCGTCCATCACCGCGATGCCGAACAGCGCGATGAAGCCGATCGCCGCCGACACGCTGAACGGAATGCCGCTGATCAGCAGGCCCATCACCCCGCCGAAAATCGCCATCGGGATCACGCTCATCGCCAGCAGCGTGTCGATCAGCGAGCCGAAGTTGAAGAACAGCAGCACGCCGATCAGCGCCAGGCTGATCGGCACGACGATCGACAACCGCTTGATCGCATCCTGCAGATTGCCGAACTCGCCGACCCATTCGGCTCGCGAGCCGGGCGGCAACCGCACCTGGGCGGCGACTTTCTCCTGCGCCTCCTGGATCGCACTGCCGAGATCGCGCCCGCGCACCGAGAACTTGATCGGCAGATAGCGTTCCTGATCCTCGCGATAGATATAGGCGGCGCCGGACACGAGCTGAATGTCGGCGAGCTCGCTGAGCGGGATCTGGGTGATGCCGTTCGGGCCCTGCACGCCGATCCGCAGATTGTGGATCGCCTCGGCGCTCTTGCGATACTCCGGGGCCAGCCGAACGATGATCGGGAAATGCCGGTCGCTGCCGGGCTCGTACAGATCGCCGGCGCTGTCGCCGCCGATCGCCACCCGGATGGTGGCGTTGATATCGCCCGGCGTCAGCCCGTAGCGCGCGGCGCGCTCCCGGTTGACGTCGATCTGGATGGTCGGCTGGCCGAGCGAGGTGAACACCGCAAGGTCCTGCACGCCCTGCACCGTCGCCAGCACCGCCTTGATCTGGTTGGCGGTCTCGGTGAGCGCCTTGAGATCGTTGCCGTACAGCTTGATCGAGTTCTCGCCCTTCACGCCGGACACCGCCTCGGAGACGTTGTCCTGCAGATATTGCGAGAAATTGAACTCGACGCCGGGAAACTTCGCCTGTAGTTGCTTCAGCATCCGCGCCGTGAGTTCATCCTTGTCGTGACTGCCCGGCCATTTCGACGCCGGCTTCAGCGGCGCGAAGAACTCGGCGTTGAAGAAGCCGGCGGCGTCGGTGCCGTCGTCGGGGCGGCCGTGCTGCGACACCACCGACTCGACCTCCGGGAAGCTGGCGATCAGCTTGCGCATCTGGTTGACGTAGCCGTTGCCTTCGGTGAGCGAGATCGTCGGCGGCAGCGTCGCACGGATCCAGAGATTGCCCTCCTCCAGCTTCGGCAGGAATTCGAGCCCGAGGAAGCGGGTGGCGATCACCGTGGCCAGCACCAGGCCCAACGCGCCGGCCATCACCATCGGCCGGTTCTTCACCGCCCAGCCGAGCCAGGGCATGTACAGCTTGTGCAGCATCCGCATCAGCCAGGTCTCGGTCTCCTTGACGTGATGCGGCAGGATGATGGCGCTCAGCGCCGGCGTCACCGTGAAGGTCGCCAGCAGGCCGCCGGCGAGCGCGTAGGCATAGGTGCGCGCCATCGGGCCGAAGATGTTGCCCTCGACACCCGACAGCGTGAACAGCGGCAGGAACGCCGCGATGATGATCGCCGCGGCGAAGAAGATCGACCGCGACACGTCGGCGGCGGCCGAGCGGATCGCGTGCTTCTTCATCCCCATGATGGTGTCGGCGGAGATCTCGTTGCGCTCCTCGGGCGACAGCACCGTGGAATGCGACAGCCGTCTGAAGATCGCCTCGACCATGATCACGGTGGCGTCGACGATCAGACCGAAATCGATCGCGCCGACCGACAACAGGTTCGCGGACTCGCCGCGCAGCACCAGGATGATCACGGCGAAGAACAGCGCGAACGGAATCGTCGCGCCGACGATCAGCGCGCTGCGCAGATCGCCGAGGAACACCCATTGCAGCAGCACGATCAGCAGAATGCCGACCACCATGTTGTGCAGCACGGTGTGGGTGGTGGTGTCGATCAGATCCTTGCGGTCGTAGATCCGTTCGATCCGCACGCCGGGCGGCAGCACGCCGGAGGCGTTGATCTTGGCGACCGCCTGCTCCACCCGCGCGATCGTCGGCGAGCTCTGCTCGCCGCGCCGCATCAGCACGATGCCCTGAACGATGTCGTCGTCGTTGTTGATGCCGGCGATGCCGAGCCGCGGCTTCTCGCCGACGCTGACCTTGGCGATGTCCTTCACCAGCACCGGATTGCCGCCGTTGGAGGAAATCATCGTATTGGACAGATCGTCGATCGAGCGGATCAGGCCGACGCCGCGCACCACCGCGGACTGCGCGCCGATGTCGACGGTGTTGCCGCCGACATTGATGTTGGAGTTGGACACCGCCTGCAGCACCTGCGGCAGCGTCAGGCCGTAGGCGATCAGCTTGTTGAAATCGACCTGGACCTCGTAGGTCTTGGTCTTGCCGCCCCAGCCTGTGACGTCGATCACACCGGGCACGGCGCGGAAGCGGCGCTGCAGCACCCAGTCCTGCAGTGTCTTCAGATCGAGCACGCTGTAGCCGGGCGGGCCGACCAGCCGATAGCGGAAGATCTCGCCGATCGGGCTGAGCGGTGAAATGCCGGGCTGGGCGTTGCCCGGCAGCGGCGGCAGCTGCGACAGCCGGTTGAGCACCTGCTGCAGCGCCTGCTCGTAGGTGTAGTCGAACGAGAACTGCAGTTTGACGTCGGACAGGCCGTACAGCGAGATCGTCCGGATCGTCTTCAGGTTCTTGATGCCGGAGACCTGGGTTTCAATCGGGATGGTGATGTAGCGCTCGATTTCTTCGGCCGACAGCCCGGGGCTCTGGGTGACGATGTCGACCATCGGCGGGGTCGGATCGGGATAGGCTTCGATGTTGAGATGTTCGAACGCCGCCACGCCGCCGGCGAGCACCAGCACGAACAGGGCGAGCATCAGGAAACGGCGGTTGACCGCGAATTCGACGAGGCGGCCCATGGACCGGACCTTTCAAGGGAGGCCGAGGCTGCGCAACGCGGGTCCGGCGGGTGTGTCGATCATCGGCGCGGGCGGTTCGAACGAACGGTGCGACGACGGGCAGAGGCAGGCACGCCGGCGGAAGAGCCGCGCGGCGTGTGACGTGGGAGCGTGACTTACCCGGTCGCGGCGCGGTCGATGAACAGGCTGCCCTTGGTGACGACCTTCTCGCCCGGCCGCAGATTGCCGATGACTTCGACAAGATCACCGGCCGACAGGCCGGGCTTGACCGTGCGCAGCTCGATCGAGCGGTCGTCATGGGCGACCCACACCCGCACCTGATCGCCTTCATAGATCAGCGCCTGCCGCGGCACGCCGACCGCCGGATGGTCGGACGGCGAGTAGATCGTGACGTTGGCGAACATCTCCGGCTTCAGCAGACCGCCGGGATTGTCGATAGTGGCCCGCACCGTCAGCCTTCGGCTGGTCGGGTCGATCGCGGCGGCGACGTAGTCGATCCGTCCGGTCAGGGTGCGGCCGGGCAGCGCCAGCACCTTGAAGCTGACGTCCTGGCCTTCTTCGACATCGGCGGCTTCGCTCTCGCGCACGAAGGCGGTGAGCCACACCGTCGACAGATCACCGATCATGTAGACCGGATCGCTGGCGCCGGCGTTGACGTATTGGCCCGGGCCGACCTTGCGCTGCACCACGGTGCCGGCGATCGGCGCCACGATGGTGGTCTCGGGATTGATCTTGCCCTTGTCCTGGAACGCCGAGATCGCGGCCTCGCTGAGGCCGACGATCCGCAGCCGATTGCGCGCGGCTTCGAGCGCGGTGGTGGCGGACTGGAAGTCGTTCTGGGCGGTGATCAGCGCCGCCTGGGCCTGCTGATAATCCTTCAGCGGCACCGCCTTGCCCTCGAACAGATCGCGGGCGCGCTTGTCCTGGAGCTGCGCCAGTTCGAGCTGCGACTTGGCCTTGTTGAGCGCGGTCGAGGCGGTGATGAAATCGTTCTGCGCCTGCACCGTGTCCGGCGCCTCGATGGTGAACAGCGGCTGGCCCTTGGTGACGTGGTCGCCGGGCCGCGCCAACAGCTTGGTCACCCGGCCCGCATAGGGCGAGAACACCGGGGTGGCGCGGTCCTCGTCGATCGCGATCTTGCCTTCGGTGACGTGCTCGGCGCGGAAGCTGCGGTCGCTGACCGGCTCGATCGTCAGGCTGGCCCATTCGGCCGGCGTCGGCGTGTAGCGATCGGCGCTGCGCCGCGACTGGCTGGAAATCTCGGTGTGACCGGGATCGGCCTGTTTGACCTGATACAGCTCGTAGCCACCGATCGCGGCAGCCGCGGCGACGCAAGCGGCCGCGATCAGCCATTTGCTGCGAAGATTCACAGATTGGAGAAATTGTTCGCGCATGCCTGCCCTGACCCCGGCTTGATCGCCGCGTTGCCTCCCTGACGGCTGATAGTGCCCGAATCGTGGCCAGCGCAAAGTGAAAACGGCAAAATGCGCTTAGCACCGATCAATGACACCTACGCGTCAGCCGCCGGCCGAGGCGCGCGCCCTTGGGGCGAGCCTTACGGCTCCCAGCCTGAACGGCACATTAACCGCGGGACCAGCGAGGCCTTATCGCTCAGCCGCGGGCCGGCCAGGCGGCCGGGTCGGTCCCGAGCGCCACCGCCGGGCGGGCCCAGGCGGCCGGCGTCGCACTCAGCACAGCAGAATGCCGGACCGCCCGCAGTGTGCCGAAGCCGGATTCGACGGATTCGAGATACGGCGCCGCCGCCTCCGGGCTGATCTCGGGCGTGGCCAGACCGTGCGGCAGCCGTCCCATCTCCCACAGCCATTTGCCGGTGCGCGCCAGCGACACCTGGACGTGCCAACTGCCGCCCTCACGCGCCTGGCGTGCTTTGGCAACCATCGCGCCGAACGCCATCAGATAGCCGGTGGCGTGGTCGAGGATCTGCATCGGCAATTCCTTCGGCCCCGTGACGCCGGCCGCCTGCCCTTCGGCATGGTTGAAGCCGGTGGCGCATTGCACCAGGGAGTCGAAACCGCGCCGCTCCGCCCAAGGGCCGGCGCGTCCGTAGGCGGATAGTGAGACGTAAACGATGCCCGGATTGATTGCGGCAGCCTGCTCCGGCGAGAAGCCGAGCGCCGCCAGCGAGTGCGGGCGATAGCCCTGGCTGAAGATGTCGGCTTCGCTCAGCAAGTCACGCAAGGCGGCGTGGCCCTCTGGCGTGGTGAGATCGGCGAAGCTCGACAGCTTGCCACGGCCGGTGTCGATCACGAGCCACGGGATCGACGGCAGCTTCGGACTCGAGACCAGCATCACGTCGGCGCCGTGCGCCGCCAGCGTCCGCCCCGCAACCGGTCCGGCGATGATGCGCGACAGATCGAGCACCCGCAGGCCGGCGAGCGGCCGGCCGCCTTCCGGCCACGGCTTCGGCGCCGCCTCGCCGATCTTGCTGATCTCCACCAGCGGCAGCGCATCGAGCGCGGCGGCCTGCGGCAGCGCCTGCCATTCCTCGCGCGATCGCATCAGCGCCACCACGCCGCCGGCCGCATAAGCCGCGGTCTCGAACGCCGCGCCGTCCCACTGCAGCAGCGCCGCTGCTACCTTCTCGCGGGTCGGCTCGCAGGCCAGCACCCTGCAGACGGCATCGCGATGATGCGGAAAGTTGGTGTGCAGCCGGACATAGCGGCCGTCCTTCACCTGATACACGCCGGCAAGCGGATCCCAAGCGGGCGGCGGCGGCTCGTCGTTGCGGCGCAAGTAACGCTCGGAGCGGCACTCGATCGCGGCGGCGCGGATGTCGACGCTGACATCCTGCGCCTGCCCGCTCCGCATCGCCCAGATCTGCGCGGCCGCGAGGCCGCTCGCCGCGATCGCCACCTGCGCCGCCGCATCGACCCGGAACGACGACGGCAGTTGCGGCTCGTCGCCGGTGAGCGTCACGCGCTCCAGCGCGGCAGCATCGCCGCCGACGGAGGTCCACAGATCGGTGAGCAGGTCGCGGGGAGATTGCATGCGGCTTCCTCCCGGCTCCCATCGGAGCCGCCTTGGTGACGGCGCGCGGCTAAGTCGGTCGGCGCGCCGCGCGTTGACGACGCTCCGCATAGGCCGGTCCGGCGACCTCGCGCAAGAGGCCGCGAAACCAGACCAGCAGCGGATCAGCATTGCGCAGATGCGACCACACCAGCGTCATCGGCAACTCGATCTTGGTGAACGGCGGCGGCTTGACGATCAGATCGAAGGCGCCGGCAAAGCGGCTCGCCAACGCGCGGGAGATCGTCGTCACCATGTCGGTCGCGGCGACGGCTGCCAGCGCCGCGGTGAAATGCGGCGTGACCAGCGCGACCCGGCGGCTCACGCCTGCGGCCGCCAGGATGCCGTCGAGTTCCGAACGACCATCGTCGAGCAGCGCGATGCCGACATGGTCGACGTCGGCGTAGTCGCCGATCCGCCAAGTGCGGCTCGCTTTCGGATGGCCGCGCCGCATCACCAGCGCGAGGCGGTCGTCGGCGATCGGCATGCTCACCGCGCCGGGCGGCAGATCGGTGGTGGCCAGCGCGAAGGCGAAATCCAGCGCGCCGCTCTCCATGCGCTCGCGCAGATCCGCGCGGTAGGGCTCGAAGCGCAGATCGATGCCGGGCGCCTCGCGAGCCAGCCGCGCCATCAACGGCGGCGCCAGCAGCACGGTCTGATTGTCGGACGCCGCGATGCGGATGGTGCGTTGTTCGGTGGCCGGGTCGAACCGGCGTTCGCGAAACAGGTCCTTGAGGTCGGCGACGGCGACGCTCAGGAGCGGCACCAAGGCTTGCGCCTTCGGCGTCAGCACCAAGCCGTGATGACCGCGGACCAGCAGCGGATCGGCGAGCAGACTACGCAAGCGCGACAGTGCGCGGCTCATCGCCGGCTGGCTCAGGCCGACGTCCTGCGCCGCGTGGGTGACGTTGCGCCGGCGCAGCAGCGCCTCGAGCGGCGGCAGCAGATTGAGGTCGAGCCCGGCTAAATTCACCTCGTGCATGATGATGATATAAACAATGCATTTTTGATATGCAAAGACAACGCTTAGTCTGCCGTCATCGACTTTGAAAGGAGTTGACCATGACGCCGGAGATCGTCGTTCTCGGCTACGGTCCGGTCGGCCGCGCCACCACCGAATTGCTCACGGCCCGGGGAGACACGGTGCGGGTGGCGCAACGATCCCGGCCCGCCGATCTTCCGCGCCGCGCGGTGTATCAAGCCTGTGACGTCCTCGATCCGAGTTCGGTCGCCGCTGCCGTCGCGGACGCCAGGCAGATCGTCGTCGCGATCGGCTTTCCCTATCTCAGTGAGGTGTGGCGCACCGCGTGGCCAGCGGCGATGCAGAACCTGCTCGCGGCCGCCGCTGCGGCGAATGCGCGGATGGTGTTCGTCGACAACCTGTATATGTACGGCCCGCAGCACGCGCCGCTGCGCGAGGACATGCCGCTGACCGATGCCGGCGTGAAACCCGCGGTGCGCGCCGCCATCACACGGCTGTGGACGGCGGCGAGCGCCGCCGGCCAGGTGCGCGTCGCAGCGCTGCGGGCGCCGGACTTCTACGGGCCGGGCGTCGGACTGTCGCATCTCGGCGATCTCGCGTTCGGCGCACTCGCCAAGGGCAAGCGCGCGATGCTGATCGCGCCGCCGGACACGCCGCACGACTTCGCCTACGTGCCGGATATCGCGCGCGCGGTCGCGACCCTGCTCGATGCCCCGGACGACGCCTTCGGTCAGGCCTGGCACATGCCGAGCGCGCCGATCCGCACCCCGCGGCAGATCCTCGAACTCGGCGCCCGGGCGCTCGGCACATCCGTGCGTATTTCGTCACTGCCGCAATGGCTGCTGCCGGCGATCGGCACGGTGTCGCCGATGCTGCGGGAGATGAGCGAGATGCGATTCCTGTGGGACCGTCCGTATCGGGTCGATGCGCGGAAATTCACCAGCCGGTTCTGGTCGGACGTCACGCCGTTCGAGATCGGCGCCGCGGCGACCGCGTTGTCGTTCCGCGAACGGGCCGCCGCACTGGCGGCGTGATCGCCATCACGCGTAAGCCACCCAGCCGCGAAACGCGAAGCCAGCGTAGAACAGGCTGACCCCGCTGAAGCCTGCCTCGCGCAACAACTGTTCGTCGTCCTGCGGAGAGAGGATCGGCAGACGCTCGGCGATGCCGATGCGTGCGGCATTGGCCTGGACGGGGTCGATGCCCGACGAGATCGAGAAGGCTGCGTAGCGGGACAGCCACAAGTCGAGCTCGCCGTCGGGGATGCTGTAATGCGCGGTGACGAAGGGGGCACCCGGCTTGAGGCGACGCCGCACGTCCTCGAGGGTGCGCAGCCGCTCCTGACGGTCGATGAAATGCAGGGTCAGAATGCAGGTCGCGCCATCGAACGGACCGTTTGGCGCGCTGTCGATGTAGCCCTCGTGAAAGTGGATGCGGCTGCCGTGGTCACCGACGGTGATCCGCGCAAGGTCGAGCATTGCGGCGGCGGGATCGACGCCGACGAACGACCACTCGGGCTGAGCATCGGCAAAGACTTTGAGTTCGAGTCCACCACCGGCGCCGAGAACAAGCACCTGGGCGTTGGGCGGAGCGCGTTCCGTAAGAAGGAGCATCGCCATGCGCTGCATGTCGGCAAAGCCCGGCACCATACGCGGCGGATTTTCAGCGTAGCGGGCGACAGCTTGAGGATCGGAGAATGCATTCATGAGGATATTGTAGCGGAATAAATCGATGTCTTGAATGTCGGTCGGGGTCACATCGGCGAGACGGCCTCGTCAATGAAAATTCCGCGACGGCGGCCGGATGCGGACGTCGCGGGGGTGGCGATGGCGTTGAGCGGGGGCGTCGGGCGTGTCGCGGCGGTCGCCGTTGTTCTGTGATCGATTATCCGCTCTGCGGCGAACGAAAGCACCTTGTGCTGTCTCCCCGCGCGTCACCGACGATAGTTTTGGCGACCAGAGCCGTCGTTCCGGAAACGGGCGCGATGCGCTCCGCACCGCTTGATCCGGCGGGCCTTCCCCCGCCTTCACCCGGCGCGCGTCTGGCGAACTCACACATCGCAGAGCCTCGTAGGTGCCCCGGACCGAGACCCGATACCTCCTGGACACGGGCTTCCGAAACCGGTCGCGCGGGACGCCGCGTTGCTCCGGCCTCGCCAACCGTTGCTGGCTCCGACAAATTCGCCCGGCCGGTCACTGCCGATCGATTTGCCCCACACCAAGACGCCTCCCGATGCGCGCCCGTTGGACAGCACAGAGAGAAACATCGTCATGATAGGATTATTATCAAGACGAGAAGGACATGAAGGCTTGGTGTTTGTGGGCGAAGATGAACTCCGACCCATGTCTGCATTGGGCCAGAAGTGGACTACCGCTTGCGGCGTGCTGAGGCGTACGCGGTCTTCTCGAGCATCAACAACGAAACAGGCGCATTCTCGCGCGCAGCCTATTAATGAGAGCAGGTTCATATTCAGGTGTGATTTTCTCCATTTCGTCCGCGTCTTGCCCTCCGACAGATCTCGCGCGTCATTCTAGCGCGGATTTGCTAGACTTGGCACTTCGGCCGACTCAATTTCCTGTTTGATGCTGAGAAGCGTCGACCGATCCGCGTCGGTCAGCGACGCGGCGACAGGGCAGTCGGCGCTGTTCTTGTTTAAAAGCTCTGCAATTAAAGCGCGCGCGGCAGGACCAGCTCGCTGAAGCTGGCCAAATTTAGCGATGGCGCGTATGACAAGTACCTCGTTTTCGTCTCCCGGGCAAAAAAGCGCTCTCAATGATTCCGCAAGCGCGGCTCGATAGGCCTGAACGCCAACACTGTTCTTCATAACAGCGTTTTTCCACTCGGCGGCTTCGACGGGTGGGGCCAAGGAGGGGTCGCAAGACTGGAGCCTCTTGTCAGAACCTGAGCAGTTGAGGACCTCAATCCTTTTCAGTGCTGCCTCGCGCGAGGGGCCAGACAGGAGCAATTGCAGGCTTGAACGTAGCTTCTGGTAGTCCTTGTCATCCCATGCTCGAACTTGCCCCATCGGGTCCCGCTGTCGCGGACTCCAAGTGTTGCCATCCTCCACCACCCGGATCGCCGAAAGCACCGCGGGTATCCCTGCTTGGTTGCTCCGCCAGAGATAGGAGCCACCGAGATCGGTCCCTCTTAAAGTCGCGCTTGAGAAAGACACCCCAAGAAGCGGCGCCGAGTCGAGCAACGCTGCCTGAAGGGACGCTCCGTCGAGCGACGCCCCCTGAAGTTGTGCACCGGAGAGCTTTGCCCCCTGAAGATGAGCCCCCTTCAACGAAGCGCCCTGAAGTTGCGCACCAGATAGGTTTGCCGCAGCAGAGAGGTCTGCCCCTTGAAGGTACGCCCCGTCGAGCGACGCCCCCTGAAGTTGCGCGCCCGAGAGGTTTCCCCCCTGGAGCTGCGCCAAGTCGAGCGACGCTCCTTGAAGGTTCGCCCTCTGGAGCGACGCGCCCTGAAGTTGCGCGTAAAGAAGTCGGGCGCCCCGAAGGTCGGCACCGGTGAAATCGACCTTTGGCAAACTGGCGAACGTGAATATCGCTCCCCTCAGATCGCGCTCGCCGGAGCGGAAAACGAAGTCCCGCCACTTCGCCTTCCCGGGATCGTCGATTCCGAGGTCTTCGTAGACGTTGAGGCTCGGCAGGACGAGCGTGTTTGAGAAAGGGAATCGGCGGTGAGTGACTAGGTTGGGTTCGGCGCTGAACAGCGCATCATGTACTGCAACTGCCCACGTCGGTCTGGTCCATGTTTCTTCTTGCCACTCGCCGGGAAAGGTTGCAATCGCGCACGAGAACGCAATGGCAAGGGAACTGGTAAGCAGCCCTAGCCCAACCGCGATCGATGATGCCCTCGTCGCGGTCGCATCGTTCTCGCCACCTGAGAGGATTTTTCGCCACAGCCACCAAACGAGCGCGAGGTCCAACAGCAGCGCGATTCGCTGTGTCCACACGACGCCGCTACTGTGATAAGGCAGGAACTGAATCTGGATAGTTAGAAGCAGAAGCACAGGGGCTACGACGAGCGTGATCCAAGCTATCACTCGTAGGAGCGATCCAAATGCACTTTCACGCAAGTCGGACGGGCCAGCGAGGAATTGGATAAAAATGTTGCTCGGCAGCTGCCGCCTAAGCTTGTCGCGCGTTGCTGTGCGCCGCTCGGACTCCGACTCGTTCGCGTCCTCGATTTGAGCGTAAAGCGCTTGATGATAGCGCTTCGCCTTGTCCGTCAACATGACGAGATGCACGAGCGTGTACGTATGCACAATCACGAACAGTATTGGCGCCAAGAAGAAGAACGCAAGTAACGGCAGCTCGATCCCGAGAAATGGCAGCTTGACAGCCTTTTCAAAGAAAAGGTCCTTGTGAGTCACCGCTCCCGCCGCGACCGCGAGATAGAAGAGGACGAACAGGTAGGATAGCCAGAGGCCGCCACCTACGGACGATGCATCGTCGACCGCCTTCTTTATCGCCTCGAGGTCATCGGCCTTTTTAGCAAAATCCGGCAATTCGGGCGTGCCTTTGTCGTCGCTATGCTCGCCGCCCACGACCTCCCCCTCTTGCCGATGGGAGAGCCATTTCACGAGGTTCGAAAACAGGATGTTGGACCGGCAACTGGACACCGGCTCCCTCAAGGCTCGGCCTAACTGTCCTGCAGTGGGATTCGCGCCGTCCCCTCTCATGACATTCGGCTCCCAATAATATGGCTGCCTGACCTTCAGCCAGGGTTAGAGCGTCAACCAAGTTTAAAGGCGTCAAGCGCATTGTGGCAAAGTCACAACGGGAGTAGTCCGATTTTCGATCGCGGAACGTCCCGTACGTGCCTTGCTAGGAGCCTGACCTAGCCTCCCAAAAAGATCTTCACATCGTCTAGTCGTCCACGCACGACGGCCCTAGTAGCCAGATACCCGCTCATTCCAACGGGATCTTCCCCATGTGCGCCACCGGCACAATTGCCGTGCGCACCGTTGAGCAATGCGTCCAATTCACCCTGAGCAATATCAATTTGTTGCAGCGCGTCTTTGGTTTGACCTTGTGACAAAGCCACTCTGGCAGCGGCGAGCGCATTCACCGCTGCGTCACCGTGGCCCTGCAACTGTGCCCAGTTAACTGGAGGTACTCCGTGCGCGCCACCTGAGCACCCCTGGCTCATCGAAATGACCATGTTCTGGATCTGAGACGTTGCTTGGGTCAGCACCGTTTGTGCACCGGAGCTCGCATTCTGGGCGGCCACGTTGCTGAGCGAAATCAGGAAGATAACTCCGCTGATCATCGCGGCGGTCCCAGATCTCAGAGAACGTGTCCTCAGCGGACTGCATCGTGCGATTGCGAAAGCCACTTGAAAGCTCTTCTCTGCTTGGTTTCCCTCATAACGAATTCTGCCGTGATTTGAACAATCGAGAGGCGAGAGCTGATAATACGCATTTTGAGTCAGCAACCGCCACACTCCATCGATTCTCTTGAGGTCGTCGGCGCCCAGTCCTACATTCGGAAGTCGCAACTCGGACGCAACCTTCCCCGAATTTCGCTTCTTTGACAAGCTCGTGCGGTCGACCAGCTCTTGACGTCCAGAGGCAGGAGGAGCGCGAGCTGCCTCGCGCGGCAAGTTTTTCCCGGAAGTATCAGCTAAGCGAGCGTTGAGAACGCCGGACATCGGCAGTTGCGTGCACGCCGCCGGCGACCAAAACCGCCGCGGTGTCGCAGCCGTGGTTAAGTAACTACCACCCCTTGAGCCCCGCAAGCGCGGAGAACTTTGAAATAGTGGGGCTGAACTGGCGGATCAGGATGCCCTCTACAACCGGCGGCCCCGGCACCAGACCTCCGCACCGGGCCATAAACAGACCTACTGAACCTCCCGCAGAAGTGGTAATTTGGAGGACCGAGTAGGAGGGAGGGTGATAGAATGTCTGACGAATCAAGAGTTGCGCTGGTCTCTCACAACGCCATTTGGCAACCGGACGCACTCACGCCGGCACGACTCAAGGCTGGCACCCTGCTCTTTGACAAACTCCTCTTCGTCAACACGAATGAGGAGTCATTGCCCGACTATGTCACCTCATTTCCATCTGCAGATGGTCGAAATGAAGCCGTCAACGAGGGGAATAAGCGTAGGTTGTCAAATTGCTGGGAAAGCACTGTTGGGCAAGCCCCCTTTTTCAGCATCTACGGCGACTTCGATCACACGTTCCCAGATCAAGATCGTTCGAAATGGCCCTGGGACTCTGCCCCGGATTCACTGAAGAATGCGACTAGAGCCGTCGTCGAGAGACTTTATCAGACAAGTCTTGCAGAGGATTCAGGTCCGGCAGGCTATGAAGCCTACAAATACGGCGGCTATATCATGAGCGATATATTATATTGGAGGCAGTTTTTTCCTCGGGCATCCTTCCTGGGCGATACTGCGAGCGAAGATATCTTAAGACACATTGCGGTAGGAGATCAGCTGCAAGGCCCAATCTGGACCGACGTAGAAATACCCGGATTCAACGGCTTGTCCTGGGATGACGTGGCGGAGCTGAGGCAGTCTGATTACCTCAAGGCCTTTCGGACCAAATTCTTTCAGCTATCAAACGCCGGTAGATCTAGTCGGATTATGGACGAGTACCGTGATGCACTTGAGCGTCTCGCAGACTATTGCCGGCCCAAAGTTGGGCGAAATGTTCTTTTAGGAGTCCTTGGTAACATTCCCCTACCAATCCCAATCAATCCCATATCGATCGGTTCGAGTGTACAAACAGTTGCAAAAGACCTGCGGATGAAGTCGGAATTTGGGTGGGCCTTCTTCGTAAGAGACGTTCAAACTCGAATAACCCAAATCACGCCTGCTGACGGCCGATAAGTTCTGCTCCGGGTCATAAGCGGCACTGTGCTCCCCTCAATGAAAATCCCGCGACGGCGGCAGGATGCGGACGTCGCGGGGGTGGCGATGGCGTTGGGCGGGGGCGTCGGGGGTGTCGCGGCGGTCGCCGTTGAGGGCTTCATAGCCGCGCTTCTCGGAGGTCAGTTGCTCGTAGAGATCGACGCCGTCCGGCAGCGCCGGGCGGGCGAGGCCTTCGGACAACCGCGCCATCTCGTGGCTGCGGTCGATCAGCCGCTCGGCGACCAGATGCACCACGCCTTCCGGGCTCGCTTGGATCTTGCCTTCGACCAGGATCAGCCGGGCGCCCATCACTTCCTTGCGAAACTTCTCCATGATGGCCGGCCACACCACGATGTTGGCGATGCCGGTCTCGTCTTCGATGGTCATGAAGATCACGCCATTGGCGCTGCCCGGCCGCTGCCGCACCAGCACCACGCCGGCGCAGCGCACGCGCCGGCCGTTGCGCCGCGTGTCCGACACCTCGCGGCAGGTCACCACCCGCTCGGCCGCAAACAGCGCGCGCAAGAATTCCAGCGGATGGCCCTTCAGCGACAGCCGCACGGTCTGATAATCGGCGACGACGTGCTCGGCCATCGGCATCAAAGGCAGCGGCGCGGCGTGCTCGTCCTGCTGCTCGCGCGCGCTCGCCGCTTCGAACAGCGGCAGCGGCACGTCGTCGGGCAGGCGTCGCACCGCCCACAGCGCGGCGCGGCGATCGAGCCCGAGCGAGCGGAACGCGTCGGCATCAGCCAGCAGGATCAGCGCGCGCTTCGGCAAGCCTGTGATCCGCGCGAATTGCTCGAGCGAGGTGAACGGCCCCCTCGCCCGCGCCGCGACGATGCGCGCCGCCCAATCGTCGGACTGCAGCTCGCCGGCGGCGAGACGCACCCGCTCCTCGTCCGGATCGGCCCAGCGGAAGCCGTCGATCATGCGGAAGCCGAGACGCACCGCATGATGTTTGCCGCAGCGCTCCTCCAGCGTGCATTGGCCCTCGCTGAACGACACGTCGACCGGCCGCACCTCGACATTGTTACTTCGCGCATCGCCGACGATCTGCGCCGGCGCGTAGAACCCCATCGGCTGCGAATTCAGCAGCGCGCAGCAGAACGCGTCGGGATGCTCGCACTTCATCCACGCCGAGACATAGACCAGCTTGGCGAAGCTGGCCGCATGGCTCTCCGGAAAGCCGTAGGAACCGAAGCCCTTGATCTGCTCGAAGCAGTTCTTGGCGAAGGTGGCGTCGTAGCCGCGCGCCATCAGATTGCCGACCATCTTGGCTTCGAACTTGCCGATGGTGCCGACATTGCGGAACGTCGCCATCGCGCGGCGGAGCTGATTGGCCTCGTCGGGCGTGAAATGCGCCGCCTCGATCGCGATCCGCATCGCCTGCTCCTGGAACAGCGGCACGCCGAGCGTCTTGCCGAGGATCTGACGCAGTTCATCCTTGTCGGCCTCGCCGGACGGCGATGGATACACCACCGGCTCCTGGCCGTTCCGCCGCCTTAAGTAAGGATGCACCATGTCGCCCTGGATCGGCCCCGGCCGCACGATCGCGACTTCGATGACGAGGTCGTAGAAGCAGCGCGGCTTCAGCCGCGGCAGCATGTTCATCTGCGCCCGGCTCTCGACCTGGAACACGCCGATCGACTCGCCGCGCTGGAGCATCTTGTAGACGGCGTTGTCGTCCTTCGACTTGATGTCGGAGAGCTGAAACCGCACACCCTTGTGCTGCGCGATCAGATCGAAGCCTTTGCGGATGCAGGTCAGCATGCCGAGCGCCAGCACGTCGACCTTCATCATCTTGACCGCGTCGATGTCGTCCTTGTCCCACTCGATGAAGGTGCGATTGTCCATCGCGGCGTTGCCGATCGGCACGTAGCTGTCGAGCCGGTCCTGCGTCAGCACGTAGCCGCCGACATGCTGCGACAGATGCCGCGGAAAGCCGATCAGCTCGGTGGCGAGCTCGACGGCGCGGCCGATCATCGGGTTGTGCGGATCGAGCCCGGCCTGCCGCACCTGCATCTCATTGAGGCCCTTGCCCCAGCTTCCCCACACCGTATCGGCGAGCGCCGCGGTGACGTCTTCGGACAGGCCCAGCGCCTTGCCGACGTCGCGGATCGCCGAGCGCGGCCGATAATGGATCACGGTGGCGACGATCGCGGCGCGATGCCGACCGTAGCGGCGATAGATGTATTGCATCACCTCTTCGCGGCGCAAATGCTCGAAATCGACGTCGATGTCCGGCGGCTCGTCGCGTTCCTCGGAAACGAAGCGTTCGAACAACAGGTCGATCTCGGTCGGGTCGACGCAGGTGATGCCGAGCACGTAGCAGACGGCCGAATTCGCCGCCGAGCCGCGGCCCTGGCACAGAATATCTTGCGACCGTGCGTAGCGAACGATGTCGTGCACGGTGAGGAAGTAATGCGCGTAATCGCGCCGTTCGATGATCGCCAGTTCCTTGTCGATGGTGGCCTTCAGCTTGTCGCTGATGCCATGCGGGAAATATTGCTGGATGCCCTGCTCGGTGAGGTCCCTCAGATGCGCTTGCGCGGTCTTGCCGGGCGGCACCGGCTCGTCGGGATAGTGATATTTCAGTTCGTCCAGCGTGAAGCTGATGCGACCCGCGAACCTGAGCGTCTCGGCGATCGCGTCCGGATCGGCACGGAACAGCCGCGCCATCTCGGCGGCGGGCTTCAGATGCCGCTCGGCATTGCTCTCCAGTTTGCGCCCGGCCTTGTCGATCGTGGTCTTTTCGCGCACGCAGGTCAGCACGTCCTGCAACGCGCGCCGCGAAGCATGATGATACAGCACGTCGTTGCTGGCGATGCACGGCGCCTGTGCGGCCGCCGCGATCCGCCGCAGCCGCGCCAGCCGCCGCTTGTCGTCGCCGCGATAATACGGCGAAAGGCCGAGCCAGACGTTGGGCGTGAGCGTGGTCAGACGCGTGAGCGCTTCAGCTATTTTCTTTGACTGAAACCGATACGGCGGCATCAGCACGAGGAGAATGTCGGAGCTACCGGCCTTGCGTTTTCCGCCGTCATGCCCGGGCTTGACCCGGGCATCCACGGACACCAGCACGGCCTTGCTTGTGGGCGTGGATGGCCGGGTCAAGCCCGGCCATGACGAAGGTGGTCGTTGATGGATCGAAGCCTCGTGGACGAACGCTTCCAGGTCCGCGAACGTCAGATGGCATTCGCCCTTGTCGGCGCGGAGCTTGCCGGCGCTGAGCAGGCGGCAGAGGCGGCCGTAGGCGGCGCGGTCGGTCGGATAGGCGAGCAGGTCGGGCGTGCCGTCGACAAAACACAGCCGCGTGCCGATCAAGAGCTTGGGCTTGTGGATCAGCTCGTCATTGTCGAGTTCGCCATAGGCGCGCACCACGCCGGCCAGCGTGTTGCGGTCGGCGATGCCGATGGCGTCGAGGCCGAGCCGGCTCGCTTCATGGACATAGTCCTGCGGATGCGATCCGCCTTCGAGAAACGAGAAATTGGTGGTGACGCCGATCTCGGCGTAACGCGGGGCGGTCATGGGCGTCTCGGTTCAAGTTAATTAGTTCGTCATTGCGAGCGAAGCGAAGCAATCCAGAAACGCCGTGCACTGAGCCCCTGGATTGCTTCGTCGCTTCGCTCCTCGCAATGACGGGGAGAGGCATGGCCGCCTTTCACGCAAACAGCCCGTGCATGTACCAGCGCGGCTGGCCGCTGCCGCCTACTTCCGGCATCACCTCGCTGCCGTACAGGCCGTCGCGATACAGCCAGAACCGCGCGCCGGCTTCGTCCTCGATCCGGAAGTAATCGCGGGTCAGCCCCGGCTCGGCGGCGCGCCACCACTCTATCGCGATCCGCTCCGGTCCTTCGGCGCGGGCGACGCGATGGAGAACACGTCGCCAGGTGAATTGCGCCGGCGGACCGTCCGGCACGCCGGCCAGCACCTCGATCGGCTCCGGCGGCTGCAGCAGCCGCAAGGGGCGCAGCGGCGGCTCGTCGGCCCGCGCCGGCCACGGCGCATCGCCCGGCTCCGGCGGACAATGCTGCACCGGCACGGCCAGCGCGGCGCGCTCGGGGATATGCGTATCCTGCGGCAGATAGCGCACCACCCGCTTGGCCCCGAGCCGTGCCGCCAGCGTGTCGGCCAGCAAGGCGACATCCTCGGCCTGATGCGCGGTGGTGTCGAAACCGCGCTGCGCCTCGGTCACGGCCACGCTGACGCTGGCGGCGAGCCGGATCAGATCGAAGCCGAAACCGGGATCGAGCGGATCGTTCAGCGCATCGAGCTTTTCGGCGAACAGCCGCTGCACCACCTCGACCCGCGTCACCGGCTGCCCGGTCTCGACGCTGATGCTGCGCACCGCGCCGTCGCTGCGGAAGAAGCTGGCGGTGAGCTGCCGCGCGCCTTTGCCGCTCCGCTCCATCGCAGCGATCAGCAGCCGCGCCAGCGCCAGCAGCGTCGGCAGAATGACCTCGAGGGTCGCGACCGGTTCGGGGAAATTCTTGTCGACCACATAGTCCGGCGCCGGCTTGCGCGGCGAGATCGGCGCGTCGTCTTCGCCGGTCGCCTGACGCAGCACTGCGACGAAGCCTTCGCCGAACCTGGCGGCGAGTTCGGACGGCTGCCGCGCCAATACCTCGCCGACGGATTTGAGCCCGGCGCGGCGCAGGCCGCGGACGATCGCATCATCGACCCCGAGCGCCGCCACCGGCAGCGGCGCCACCGCCCGCGCCTCCTCGCCCGGAGCGACGATCAGGCCGGAGCCGCCGCGGGTCAACGCCCGCGCCGCCACCGCGGTGCCGGCGATCGCGGCGCTGACCGCAAAGCCCTGCCGCGTCAGCGCCGCGGTCAGCGTGGTGAGGAGCCTCGCCTCGTCGCCGAACAGATGCGCGCAGCCGGTGATGTCGAGCAGCAGCCCGTCGGCGCCGTCGAGCGCCACCAGCGGCGTGAAGCGATCGCACCAATCGGCGACCGCATTCAGCAGCACGGCGTCGGCGAAAGGATCGTGATCGATCACGTCGAGCGCAGGGTGCATCGCCCGCGCGGTGGCGAGCGGCATCCCGGGCATCACCCCGCCACGACTCGCACGCGCGTCGCAGGCCACCACCACCAGCGCGTTGTCGCGCTTGGCGGCGACCACACGGAGCGGGCGCGCGGCCTCAGCCGGCGAGGCGCTGCTCGGAGACAGCGACTGGCGTTCGAACCGGTCGGTCGACAACCTCGGCAGCCAAAGGCCGAGGATACGCCTGCGGTTCACGGAAGCGGCACGCATCACAATTCCATTCCATGATCCAGCGGCCGGTTGGGCCGCGACGATTGCGAACAAGCGAGGTGTCGAGCACCGGAGCGCCCCAGCCTTCGATCGGCGGCGAAGGCGCCGCGCGCACCACCCAGCGGGTTTCCGCGGTCGAAGCCTGCGGCGCAGCGGCGATCCGCAGCATCAAGGCGGTGACGCCGGACTGCTGCGCCGCCAATGTCAGTTTGCGCGAGGCGACGGAATCGAACGCGCGGGTCTCGCCCCACAGCTCGGTAATCACCGCGCCGAGCCCGTTGCAGGCCAGCGCATCGGCGGCGGCGCGCAGTGCGCTGTCGGCATCATGGGCGCGCACCATCACCAGGCGGCGCGGGTCGAAGCCGAGTTCGGCCAGCCCCGCCATCGCCAGTTCGCCGTTCTCGCGCGCGGAAAAATCCTGACGGATCCACAGCAGGAAACGCTGTTCGGCGAGCAGTTGCGCCACGCCGGCGACGAAGCCGGTCGCAGCGCTGGCCTGGTGGCCATCGCAGAACACTTCGTGCAGCGCGCCCTGCATCAGGCCGCCGTGCAGCACCGCATCGACGTCGTCATGGCCGAGCGGCACGCGGCGCAGCGTCTCCACCGTCCCGCTTTCGAGCCGGTCGATCTCGCCCTGTAGGCGCGCAAGCATGCCGAGGCGCGCGCTGTCCATGCGCCGCTCCTTTTCCGTTGCCGTTTTTTCGGATTCGATGAACCCGTTGCCGGCTCATTTGTTCATGATATGTTCTAATAAATCCCTGCTCCCCGGCGGAGTCAATCGGGATCGCACCGAGGTCTGGCGGCAAATTTTTTCGCGAGACGAATCAAGGAGATTCCAAGCATGGACGTGCAGCGCAAGCTGGCCATCCTGGCGGACGCGGCGAAATACGACGCCTCCTGCGCCTCCAGCGGGACGGAGAAACGCGACAGTCGGGACGGCAAAGGGCTCGGCTCGACCGCGCCCGGCATGGGCATCTGTCATTCTTATGCGCCGGACGGCCGCTGCATCTCGCTGCTCAAGGTGCTGCTCACCAACGCCTGCGCCTATGACTGCCTGTACTGCGTCAACCGTGCCTCGTCGAACGTGCCGCGCGCGCGCTTCACCGTGGGTGAGGTGGTGCAGCTCACGCTCGACTTTTATCGCCGCAACTACATCGAGGGGCTGTTCCTGTCCTCGGGCATCATCCGCAGCGCCGACTACACCATGGAGCAGATCGTCGAGGTGGCGCGGCGGTTGCGTGAAGACCATCAGTTCCGCGGCTACATTCATCTGAAGACGATTCCGGAAGCCGACGACGCGCTGATCGCCAAGGCCGGCCGCTATGCGGACCGGCTCAGCATCAATATCGAGATGCCGGAGGAGACCAGCCTCGCTCAGTTGGCGCCGGAGAAGAACGTCCGCGCCATCCGCCGCACCATGGGCCGGCTGCGGCTGAAACTGGATGAAGCAACCGAAGCGAAGAAAGCGCCGACGCGGACCAAGCCGCCGCGCTTCGCACCGGCCGGCCAGAGCACCCAGATGATCGTCGGCGCCGACGCCGCCACCGACCAGACCATCCTGAACACATCCGCCAATCTCTACGGCTCGTACAATCTGAAACGGGTGTACTACTCGGCGTTCAGCCCGATCCCGGATTCCAGTCGCGCTTTGCCCTTGCAGGCGCCGCCGCTGGTGCGCGAGCATCGGCTGTATCAGGCCGACTGGCTGATGCGGTTCTACGGCTTCGAGGCCGGCGAGATCATCGATCCGGCCGCCGGGATGCTGTCGCTGGAGATGGATCCGAAACTGGCCTGGGCGCTGCGCCACCGCGAGCGCTTCCCGCTCGACGTCAATCGCGCCAGCCGCGAGGAATTGCTGCGCGTCCCCGGCTTCGGCCGCAAGGCGGTCGACCGCATCATCGACACCCGCCGCCACAGCGCGATCCGCAGTACAGATCTCGCCAAGCTCCACATCCCACGGAACAAGGCGCTGCCGTTCATCGTTCTCCCCGACCACCGCCCGCCGGCTTACCAGCTCGACGGCGCAAGGCTGGCGGAGCGGTTTCGGCCGAAGGCGCAGCAACTGGGATTTGGGTTTTGAGAGTGTCGTCATTGCGAGGAGCGAAGCGACGAAGCAATCCAGCACTTTGCCCTGAGCTGGATTGCTTCGCTTCGCTCGCAATGACGGAGATGGGTGATTAGCTACAAGCGCGACCTGTGCGTAACTAACAAGTGGACAACCAAAGGCACATGCACCGCATCCGGCTCGACGGCGACACCGATTTTGGCGGCTGGCGCAAGGCGGCGCGGGAGCTGGTGCTGGCGGACGTGGCGCCGGCGGATATCAGTTGGAGCGTGACGGGCGACGAGCCGGAGCTGTTCGACACGGCGGGGCTGGCACCGGATACTAAGTCCGTCGCTGAAACGGCTGCGCCGTTCTCGCACCCTACCCAATCGCCTTCCCCCACGCCGACCTTCAACGTTCCCGCCCGCTTCGTCGAGCTGGCGCAGACCGCGATCCTACACCGCGATCCGCAGCGTTTCGCCTATCTGTATCAACTATTATGGCGGCTGCGCGCCAATCCCGAATTGATGCAGGTGGCGACCGATCCGGACGTGATGCGGCTGTCGGCAATGGCCAAGGCGGTGCGGCGCGACGAGCACAAGATGCACGCCTTCGTCCGCTTCCGCGAGATCGGCCGCGAGCCGAAGTCGCGCTACGTCGCCTGGTTCGAGCCGGAGCACCATATCGTCGAGCTGGCTGCGCCGTTCTTCGCCCGCCGCTTCGCCGATATGGAATGGTCGATCCTGACGCCGGACGTCTGCGCACATTGGGACGGCCACGCCATCGCGATCACGCCCGGCGTCACCAAGGCGATGGCGCCGTCGGAGGACCGTCTCGAACAAACCTGGCTCACCTATTACGCCAGCATCTTCAATCCGGCGCGGCTGAAGACCAAGGCGATGCAGGCGGAGATGCCGAAGAAATATTGGCGCAATCTGCCCGAAGCGGCACTGATCAAGCCGCTAATCGATCACGCCGAGCGCAAGGCGCACGCGATGGTCGCAGCCGAGGCGACTGCGCCGAAGAAGCCGCAGCGACAGGAGCCGCCGATGACAAAAGCCAAGCCGAAGGCCGATACGCTGGCGCATCTGCGCGAGGAAGCGAAGGACTGCCGCGCCTGTGACCTGTGGAAGGACGCGACCCAGACGGTGTTCGGCGAAGGCCCGCCCCACGCCACCGTCATGCTGGTCGGCGAACAGCCCGGCGACAAAGAGGACCTCGCCGGCAAGCCGTTCGTCGGCCCGGCCGGGCAGATGCTCGACCGCGCGCTGGCGGAGGCCGGCGTCGATCGCAACAAGACCTACGTCACCAACGCGGTGAAGCACTTCAAATTCGTGCCGCGCGGCAAGATCCGCCTGCACCAGAAGCCGAACACCCCTGAGATCAAGGCGTGCCGGCAGTGGTACGAGCGCGAACTCGCCGCGGTGCAGCCGCTTCTGGTGGTGGCGATGGGCGCCACCGCGGCACAGAGCGTGGTCGGCAAGGTCACCCCGATCAACAAGACCCGCGGCCGCCTGATCGACCGCGACGACGGCCCGCAGGTGCTGGTCACCGTCCATCCGTCTTATCTGCTGCGCCTGCCCGATGCCGAAGCCAAAGAGCGCGAATACGCCCGCTTCGTCGACGACCTGAAACTCGTCGCCGCGCATCTAAACAAGGCGGATGCAGCGTAGCCTCGTGTGACGCGCCGATGACGCGGCGCGGAGTCGGTGCGCCGGGCGCACGTCTCCGGCAGCATCTATTTCCACTTGACGGAATGGACGCGGAATTCGGTAACCGTCGCAACTCGCGCGGGTTGAGCAACCGTTCCGAACCGGCTAACCCTCGCTGCACTGCCAACGCTGCACTGCAACGTACGCCGCAAGACCAACAACAACACGCGAGGAATTCGATGTCTGCCCTCTCCCGATCGATAGCCACCCTGGCGACCGTCGCCCTGCTGACCGCTTCGAGCGGCCAGGCTATGGCGCAGAAGAAATACGGCCCCGGCGCCAGCGACACTGAAGTCAAGATCGGCAACATCGTGCCCTATTCGGGCCCCGCTTCCGCCTATGGCAGCGTCGGCCGGGCGCAGGAAGCCTATTTCAAGATGATCAACGACAAGGGCGGCATCAACGGCCGCAAGATCGTCTACATCTCCTATGACGACGCCTATTCGCCGCCGAAGGCCGTCGAGCAGACCCGCAAGCTGGTCGAGAGCGACGAAGTGCTGTTCATGTTCTCGCCGCTCGGCACGCCGTCGAACACCGCGATCCAGAAGTATCTCAACGCCAAGAAGGTGCCGCATCTGTTCCTGGCGTCGGGCGCCACCAAGTGGAACGACCCGAAGCACTTCCCGTGGACGATGGGCTGGCTGCCGAGCTACCAGAGCGAAGGCCGGATCTACGCCAAGTACATCCTGAAGGAGAAGCCGGACGCCAAGATCGCCGTGCTGTATCAGGGCGACGACTTCGGCAAGGACTATCTGAAGGGCCTCAAGGACGGTCTCGGCGCCAAGGCGTCGCAGGTCGTGATCGAGGACAGCTACGAGCTGACCGAGCCGACCGTCGACTCCCACATCGTCAAGATCAAGGCCTCCAACCCTGACGTGCTGGTGATCTTCGCGACGCCGAAATTCGCCGCGCAGACCATCAAGAAGGTCGCCGAGCTCGCCTGGAAGCCGATGATGATCGTGCCGAACGTGTCGGCGTCGACCGGCAGCGTGATGAAGCCGGCCGGCTTCGAGAACGCCCAGGGCGTGATCTCGGCCTCCTACGCCAAGGACGCCACCGACAAGCAGTGGGAGAACGACCCCGGCATGAAGGCGTATTACGAGTTCCTGGCGAAGTACGCGCCGGACGCCAATCGCGCCGATTCCTCGTTCATGACCGGCTACAACATCGCCGAGACGGTGGCGGTGCTGATCAAGCAGTGCGGCGACGACCTCACCCGCGCCAACGTGATGAAGCAGGCTGCCAGCCTGAAGGACGTCCAGCTCGGCGGCCTGCTGCCCGGCATCAAGCTCAACACCTCGGAGACCGACTTCGCGCCGATCGAGCAGCTGCAGCTGATGAAGTTCGAAGGCGAACACTGGAAGCTGTTCGGCGACGTGATCGAAGGCGAAGTTCACCAGCCGAACGGCGGCTAGTCGCTTCGCACGCACCGTCATTCCGGGGCTCCGCGCAGCGGCGAACCCGGAATATCGAACTGCCCTGAACCTCTGGATCCCGGGTTCGCTCGCGCAGCGAGCGCCCCGGGATGACGGCCTGAGACGGCCGCCACTTGCCGCCCCGCGGCGCGCCTGCCACAACGGGCGCATGACCGATCATCGCCCCCTGCTCCGCGCCATCTTCGATGCGGCCGTCGCCGCCGCGCATCCCGATCGCGTGCTCGCCGCGCATCTGCCGCCAGCGCCGCGCGGCCGGATCATCTGCCTCGCAGCCGGCAAGGGTGCCGCCGCGATGGCCGCCGCCGCCGAGCGGCACTACCTCGACACATTGGCCCTGGAAGCGTCGCGGCTGGTCGGCGTCGCCACCACCCGTCACGGTCACCGCGTGCCGACCCGCTGCGTCGAGGTGATCGAGGCCGGCCATCCGATGCCCGACGCCGCCGGCGTCCGCGGCGCCGAGACCAGCCTCGTGCTCGCCGCCATCGCGACGCCGGACGATCTATTGCTGGTGCTGCTGTCGGGCGGAGGCTCGGCCAACTGGATCGCTCCAGCCGCAGGTGTGACGCTGGCGCAGAAGCAGCAGGCGACCCGCGCGCTGCTGCGCTCCGGCGCGCCGATCGGCGAGGTCAACACCGTCAGAAAACATCTGTCGCGGATCAAAGGCGGCCGCCTCGCCCGCGCCGGGCAGCACGCCGGTCAGATCGAGACGCTGGCCATCTCCGACGTGCCGCGCGACGAGCCGTCTGCGATCGCGTCGGGCCCGACCGTGCCGGACCCCACCACGCTGGCCGACGCCCGCGCGCTGGTGGCGCGCTATGATCTGCAGCTCGATCCGGCGGTCGCTGCCGCGCTGAACGATCCGGGCAACGAGAGCGTCAAGGACGGTGACGCCGCGTTCGCGCGCGCGCGGTTCGAGATCATCGCACGGCCGCGGCAGTCGCTCGATGCGGCGATCCAAGTCGCGCGTGGCGCCGGCTACGAGATCGCCGATCTCGGCGCCGACCTCGAAGGCGAAGCCCGCGACGTCGCCGCCGCGCACGCGCAGCTCGCGCGCGAGGCCCGCGCATCGGGGCGTAAACTGGCGATCCTGTCCGGCGGCGAACTCACCGTCACGGTGCGCGGCCAGGGCCGCGGCGGCCCCAACCAGGAATATGCGCTGGCGCTGGCAAAGCACCTGTCCGACCTGCCCGACGTCGCCGCACTCGCGGCTGACACCGACGGCGCCGACGGCGGTGCCGGCGACGCCGACGATCCCGCCGGCGCGCTGATCGACGCAGCGACCTTCGCGCAGATCGCGGCGCTGCAGCTCGATCCCGCCGCCTATCTCGCGAACAACGACGCCACCGGCTTCTTCACCCAGACCGGCGGCCTGCTGATCACCGGCCCGACGCTGACCAACGTCAACGATATCCGGGTGATCTTGGTGTGAGGCGTCCACCCCTATCGTCATTGCGAGGAGCGCAGCGACGAAGCAATCCAGGACGCGGGGCACGGAGCTTCTGGATTGCTTCGCTTGGCTCGCAATGACGACGTCTCTCGACTTGGAGCCTGCTACTCCGCCGCCTTCGGCTGTCGCCGGTCGAGCGAGGACAGCGCCTGCAGCAGCACCGCGCGGACGCGGTCGTTGTCCGTGGCGGCGACGGCTGCGGTGTCGAGGCGGAAGTCGAAGCCGGGCACCTTCTCGATCACCACCGCCGAGGCCTCGCTGCCGTCGCGGAGGTGGTCGACCGCATACGGCACCACCTCGCGGCTGATGCCCTTCATGGTGATCGACGGCAGTGCGTGGGCGTCGACGACATCGCTGACCAGCGCGTAGGTCTCGTAGCTGATGACAATGCCCCCGGGTTCGGCGATCGATTGCAGCCGTGCGGCGAGGTTCGCCTCGGCGCCGATGATGGTGTAGTCCATCCGGTCGGCGCTGCCGAAATTGCCGACGTTGCAATAGCCGGAATTGATCCCGATTCGCGACCGGAACGGCTGCTCGATCCCCGCGGCGCGCCATTTGGCATTGAGCTCGGACAGCCGGCGCTGCATCGCCCACGCCATCCGCACGCAGGCCTGGGCGTCGGCGCGGTCACCCTTGGTTTCGGGATCGCCGAAGAAGATCAGCATCGCATCGCCGATGAATTTGTCGATCGTGCCGCCGTAGCGGTGCGCGATCTCCGACATCTCGGTAAAGTACTCGTTGAGCAGCTGGGTGATCAGCTCGGGCTGCAGCCGCTCGGTGGTGGCGGTGAAATTCTGGATGTCGGAGAAAAAGATCGTCAGCTTCTTGCGCTCGGTGTGGATGGTGACGTCCTTCTGCCCGGAGAAGATGCTCTTGTAGATCTGCGGCGGAATGTAGCGCGAGATCTTCATCGACAGCGACGCCAGGAAGTCGTTGTTGGTCTCGAGCTCGCGGTTCATCGCGACGATCTTCTGCGACTGCCGCCGCTGCATGGTGAGGAACGACACCCCACACACGGCGGTGAGGACGAAATAGGCCAGCAGGAACTTGAACGAGAACAGATTGGCGGCGATCGGCTGGGTGATCATCACCTCCTGGATGCCGCGAACGTCACCCACCTTCCAGTCGCGCTTCGGACTTTCGGGGTGGGTGTTGTGGCAGGCGACGCAGGCCGGCGCCATCGTCACCGGCGACACCAGCCGGACGCTGTCGCTGAACAGGCTCGCGGATGCCGACACGATGTTCTCGCTGGCGTCCTTGCGCAGCGCCGCGAGCGCATCCCGCTCGAAGGCGTCGAGCTGGTGCGGCGCGCGATTGGCGAACGGATAATCCGAGACGAAGCGGTAGGTGATGTTGCTCTGCTGCTCGCCGATCACCTTGCCGAGCTCGAGCGACAGCGTCGCCGGGATCGGGATGGCGCCGGGCACGTTCTCGTAGTCGTGGATCACCTGGACCTGGCCGGGATGGGCCAGAATCCGCCCGACCACATTGGCGGCATAATAGTGCCGGACGCTCTTGATCACCGAGTTCAGGTCGGAGGCCTGCCGGCGCAGCGCCGCGTCGGCAAGGCTGGTGAGATCGAGCCACACCGCCAGCGGCAGACCGAGCAGCAGTGCCGCGATCGCGAGACCGGTCCACCATCCGCGGGCGCGCAGATTGTTGGTGTCTGACTTGTCCATGCCGCGCCCGCCCTCGTTGCCGCCGTGGCCGGCAACCTAGAATGCGGGCGGTATAAAAGGAAGCTCTCGCGGTGCAGCGCTACCAGTCCGAGCTAGCCGTTCGGGCGCTCCGCAGTGGCCGCCGGCTCAAGGCGCGCGCGACGTCCGGATCGGGCGGCCCTGCGAGATGAAGGCGTAATGGCCGTTGGCGAAGGTGCCGATCATCAGAGCCTCGGTCACCGGCTCGGCGATGTCGCCTGCCGCCGACCAGTCGATCACGAAATTGGCCCCGGTTCCGCCGCGGGTGTCGAGCGTGGGGACGAAAGCCTCGATCGTGGCGAACGGCTTCAGCGCCACTGGCGCGTCCAGATAGCTCTCCACCATCTTGCCGGCGCCGTCGTAATAGCCGATCCGCTTGATCACCAGCGGCTTGGTCTCGGAGGCGTTGTGGATGCTCAGCGTCACCGAAAAATTCGCCCGCGTCGCGCCCTGGTTGATCGACACGCTGGAATAGGCCGGCACATAGACCGAGCCCCCGACCGTGAGCTGATCGGCCGGCAATGCGGTAAGCGAGGCAGCGAACGCCTGGGCGATGCCCCGCGGGGCCGATGATTGCGCCAAACACGGTGCGCTGGACGACAGAATCAGGCATGTCACCCAGAGAATCACGGGAACGCCGAAGCGACGGCGTCCCGTTCCGCGAGCCGGGCTCCCGATGCATTGTCTCAGCATGGCTGTCCCTTTAATGTTCGCGCCAGGGCGTTCCACGGCGGCAGGTGCATGCACGAACTGATTGGCGATATCACGCTGAGCATCCTGTTCGCCTGGCTGCTCGGTCTGGCGGCGCATTTTTTCCGTCAACCGCTGATCCTCGCCTACCTTATCGCCGGCTTCGTGATCGGTCCATTCGGCCTTGGCTGGGTCAAATCGCAGAATTCGATCTCGGTGATCTCCGAGCTCGGCCTGATCTTCATGCTGTTCATGATCGGGCTGGAGATCGACCTGAAGAAGATCATCCGCGCCGGCCCGGTGATCCTGGTGGCGGCCGGCGGCCAGATCGCCGGCGGCGTCGCGCTCGGCATCGCATTCTTCATCGGCATTGGGCTCGCGTTCGGCGGCGGCCATTTCGACGCGCTGTATTTGACGGTGGCCTGCGCGCTGTCCTCCACCGTGATCATCGTCAAGGTGCTGTACGAGAAGCGCGAGCTCGACACCCTGCCCGGCCGAATCACGCTCGGCATCCTGGTGCTGCAGGACATCTTCGCGATCCTATTCCTGGCGGTACAGCCAAGTCTGGCCGACCTGCAGATCTCGGTGCTGCTGCTGTCGGTCGGCCGCGTCGCCGTGCTGGTGGCGACCGCGGCGCTGTTGGCGCGCTACGTACTGCCCTGGCTGTTCCACCGTATCGCCCGCACCCCCGAATTGGTGCTGCTCGGCGCGCTGGCGTGGTGCTTTCTGATCGGCGGCATCGCCGAGCACCTGCATCTGTCGCGAGAGATGGGCGCGCTGGTCGCCGGCGTGTCGCTGTCGACCTTCCCCTACGCGCTCGACGTCACCGCCAAGGTGACGACGCTGCGAGACTTCTTCATCACGCTGTTCTTCGTCGCGCTCGGCATGACGATTCCGATCCCGAACGGTTCGGTGATCGGGCTGGCGCTGACGATCGCGGTGTTCACGCTGGCGAGCCGGCTGCTCACCACCTTCCTGCCGCTGTATCTGATGAAGCAGGGCCTGCGCGCCAGCCTGCTGCCGGCGCTCAACCTGGCGCAGATCAGCGAATTCTCGCTGGTGGTGATCCAGACCGGCGTCGCCGCCGGCCATATCGGCACCCAGACCGCAAGCGCCGCCTCGTTCGCCTTCGTGCTGCTGGCGGTGCTGTCGACCTTCGTCATCATGCGCAGCGATCCGATCAGCCGCCACGCGATCGGCCTGCTGACCCGGCTCGGCTTCCGCGATCTCGGCCAGCAGCAGAGCGGTGCCGAAGCCGCCGCCGAAGCGGGCCACGGCGCGGTGCACCGCATCGTCATCCTCGGCTTCTTCCGCACCGCCAGCGCCCTGGTCAGCGAGATCGAACGCCACGCGCCCGAACTGCTCAAGCAGATCAGCGTGATCGACTTCAACCCGCTGGTCTACAGGACCCTCACCACGCGCGGCATGCACGTCATTTACGGCGACATCAGCAACGTCGACACGCTGCTGCATGCCGGCGTCGCCAAGGCCGAGATCATCATCCTCAGCGTGCCGGATTCGCTACTGAAGGGCGCCACCAACGAACGCCTGGTGCGCCATGTCCGCGCCCTCAACCCGACCGCACAGATCGTCGCCACCGCCGATCTGCTGGCCGACGTCGAGGCGATGTACCGGGCCGGCTCCAACTACGTCATCGTGCCGCGGATCACCGAGGCGCAGGAGCTGTTCGAGGTGATCGAGGCGGCCGACCACGGCCTGCTCGCCGACAAGCGCACCGAACTCGACACCCGCCTCGCCGAACGCCGGGAAGTCTTGCCGTAACAACACTCGCCGCGCCCCCTGCCGGTCAAACATCCGGCTCGGCCGGTTCGCGTTATCGACTTGTCGGGTCGGATGAACTTCAGCCCTGTTTGCCGAATTCGCACTGATTAGGATCGGGGCCGGCGTCGATCCTTGCCAGCAATCGATCCGTATCGCGCGCGGAAGCCGTACCCAAACCTCCGACGATGTGGCGGCCGACGCGATGGGTATGCATGCGGTGCTTGACGACGAAATCTTTAACGAAATTCACCGTCTCCGCCGGCAGCGTCACCTGTAACCGCTGGCGCTTGGAACCGCTGACAAGCTTGTTGAGATGCCCCTGCGTCTCGATCATTTTCAGTGCCCGGATGACGTCGTGCAGTCCTATGCGGATCGTTGCCGGCGGATTGAGATAGACGGGGGTCACCGGCTTGTTGGCCTCTTTCCTGGCCGCTTTGACCTTCGTCGCTTTGGCCTTTGTTGATTTTGCCTTTGTCGATCTGGCCTTCTTTGTCTTGGAAGCCTTACCCATGACATCCTCCCTAAGGCGTGATGACGAACGTTGGACGGAATAGCTTCAACGCCAGTGCTTGGTTCACCGCTTCCGCCGCCGATGCCTCCGCGCTTGATGTCGGCCGGGCGCTGACGAGCGGCATAAACGGATAGCCTCTTACTTCAGCCAACATCGGTGCACCGGAATCAGCCACCGCCAAGCCCATCGTGATCTTGTGCAGATCGGTCCGGATCGCTTCGCCAGTTACGGTGGCATCGACGACGTTGAGACCCGAGCGCGCCTGTGTGAACTGGATCTTCGGCGACAGGCTGCCACTGATGATAGTCTCGAATTCGAGAGCATCCACCAACGTCGGAGGGCCAGCCGGCTTGTCCTTCGGACCGCCAAGCCTTTCAAAGATTGTCATGTTGATGAAATCCTTGATGAACCCCTTAACTCCAATCTGCCCGGTGATCGGATAGACATAGTTAGGCGGAACCAAGTGGTTGTAGTCACGGCCGATCGAGGTGCCAGTGCAGTAGTGATCCGGCAATTGAAGCAAACCGCTAAAACTATCGGTGATGGTAAAAATACGTTCGTTCTTCCGGGAGCGATCCGCTTTCGCCTTGACACCGAAGGTGAGGTTCGAGGTCGTGAAGGGCTTCAGCAGATTAATGTCGGTATTCAGGTTGTTCTGTTCCGTCATTTCCAAGTCGAAGGTGTAGGCAACGCCCGTATCGAAGAACAGCTTCAGTACGTCCCGAGCGTGACCCGAGAACTGCTTTGGATCGAACTTTTGGATCGGCAGCTTCCTGTTCGCGAATTGAACGCCCAATGCATGAGACTTTGCATCGACCCGACCATTGGCCAAATTCTGTTCAGCGGTGAGCCAACCGAGCGCAAGATCCCGTATTGCCTCCCGCGTCTCACAGCGCACTTGCTTCACAATCACATTGGTCGGAACGCCGGAGAAATCTTCGGGAAGTGGACGGATAGCGCAACCGGCCAGCGAGATACTCAGGACAGCGACCGCAATTCTATGCAAACCACTCATCGTCTCCTCCCCAGGAAGCCGAAGCGGTTACGAGGGCGAGCAATATACGCCCCACTCAATCAAAGGTTATCTTGAGCCGCGGGCAGAGTCTGTTGCCGTGGCGCCACAACAGCTGTCAAATCGTGCGGCCCGAGCTATCAACTTGAGCTAACTAACATACCCAATAGGAGGACAAGCAGATCCGAGCGCCCATCGGCCGCCGTGGCCGAGTTATCAACCTTCTCGCAGCTTGGTGAACCAGCTCAGAACTCGCGCGCGATCTTGGCGAGCATCGCAAGCAGCGCCTCGCTGTTGTCGCGGCCGAGCAGTTCGATGAGCCGGGCCTCGTGGCGTGTGGCGACCAGCTTCTTGGCGCGTGCCAAGGTGGCGCGGCCCTTGTCGGTCAGCACCAGGATGTGCGAGCGGCGGTCGCTCGGCGAGCGCGTACGCTGGCACAATCCGCGGCCTTCGAGCGCATCCAGCATCGCCACGAAGTTGGGTCGCAGGATGCCGAGCGTGGTGGCGATCTCGGTCTAGTTGCGGCCGGGATTGGCGTCGAGCAGCAGCAGCACGGAGAACTGCGCCGGCGTGAGTTGTACCGGCGCAACCGATTGCAGAAAGTCCTCGAACACGCGAAGCTGGGCGCGCTTCAGCGCGTAGCCGAGCAGCTCCGACAGCTCGCCCATCACCAATTCTGAGGCCTCGGCGACGGACTCGGCCGGCGGCTCCTTGCGCGCGGCGCGTGCCGGCTTGACGGCGGCGGCGGTTTTCGATGCGGTCATCGCCGGGCTCGATCCTGACAGAGCAAACGGCCTGCACCAAGCGTCGCAGGCCTTGAGCTTATAGTCGATAATTGTTATGCACCATATCAAATAGCCTGAGCAGAATACAACTGCCGGCGGACGAAGGCGCGCAACGACGCCTTCGCGGGAGGGGACGTTCGCGTGAACACCACGATTCTGCTGTTCCTGTTGCAGGACGGCGTCACCAACGGCGCGATCTACGCATTGCTCGGCCTGGCGCTGGTGCTCGTGTTCGCCGTGACGCGCGTCATTCTGATCCCACAGGGCGAATTCATCACCTTCGGCGCCCTCACCTACGCGACGCTGTCGGCCGGCGGCGTACCCGGCACCGCACAGCTTGCCCTGGTGATGGGGGTGGTCGCATTCGGTTTCGAATTGTTCAGTGCCCGCAAATCGCTGCACCTCGCCAAGGTGGTGCGGGCGGCGTTGATCTACATCCTGTTTCCCGCCGTGGTGCTGGCGCTGGCGACGTGGCTGCCGGCGCACAAGCCCGGCGTCGCCGTCAACATCGCGCTGTCGCTGCTGATCGTCGCCGCGATCGGGCTGTTTCTGTATCGCATCGCCTTCCAGCCGCTGGCCCACACCTCGGTGCTGGTGCTGCTGATCGCCTCGGTCGGCTGCCATCTGGCGCTGCAGGGCTTCGGCCTGGTGTTCTTCGGCGCCGAAGGCCTGCGCGGTCCACCGCTGTCCGACATCGCGCTCAGCGTCGGACCGCTGCTGTTCACCGGTCAGAGTCTGGCCGTCTACGGCATCACCCTGGCGCTGATGGCGGCGCTGTGGCTGTTCTTCGGCTTCACCCGCTACGGCAAGGCGCTGCGCGCCACCGCGGTCAACCGGCTCGGCGCCCGGTTGGTCGGCATCCGCACGTCGCTCTCGGGCCAGATCGCGTTCCTGCTCGCCTCGGTGATCGGCGCGATCTCCGGCATCCTGATCGTGCCGATCACCACGCTCTATTACGACACCGGCTTCCTGATCGGCCTGAAGGGATTCGTCGCCGCGATCATCGGCGGGCTGGTCAGCTATCCGCTCACCGCCGTCGCCGCGATCGTGGTCGGCATCGTCGAGTCGTTCTCCTCGTTCTACGCCTCGAACTACAAGGAAGTGATCGTCTTCACGCTGATCCTGCCGGTGCTGGTGCTGCGCTCGCTCGCCGCGCCCGCGGTGGAAGAAGAGAAGGACTAAGCGTGATGCCGCGTTGGTTGCCGATCCTGCTGTTCGCCGCCGTGATGACGGCGCTGCCGCTGATCCCGGGCATTCCGCCGTTCTGGATCGTGCTGCTGGACAATATCGGCCTCGCCGCGCTGGTGGCGATGGGCTTGGTGCTGCTCACCGGCGTCGGCGGGCTAACCTCGTTCGGCCAGGCCGCGTTCTGCGGCTTTGGCGCCTACACCACCGCCTACCTCAGCACCGTCTACGGCGTGTCGCCGTGGCTGGCGCTGCCGGCTTCGCTTGTCGTCGCCGGCATCGCCGCGGTGCTGCTCGGGCTGATGACGGTGCGCCTCTCCGGTCACTATCTGCCGCTCGGCACCATCGCCTGGGGCATCGCGCTGTACTATCTGTTCAGCAAGCTGGATTTCCTCGGCCGTAACGACGGCATCTCGCAGATCCCGCCGCTGTCGGTCGGCTCGGTCGAGATGTTCGATCCGGACACGATCTATTTCGTGATCTGGGCGATGGTGCTGATCAGCGCGGTGCTGACCATGAACCTGCTCGACAGCCGCACCGGCCGCGCGATCCGCGCGCTGCGCCGCGGCCACGTCGCCGCCGAAGCGTTCGGCGTGCAGACCGCGCGCGCCAAGCTCCTGGTGTTCATCTATGCGGCGGTGCTGGCGGGCCTGTCGGGCTGGCTGTACGCGCACTTCCAGCGCAACGTCAATCCAACGCCGTTCGGGCCACAGGCGGGTATCGAATATCTGTTCATCGCCGTGGTCGGCGGCGCCGGCTACGTCTGGGGCGGCGTGCTCGGCGCCGCGATCGTGATCATCCTGAAAGAGGTGCTGCAGGGCTATCTGCCGCTGCTGTTCGGCGGCCAGGGGCAGCTCGAGATCATCGTGTTCGGCATTCTCCTGGTGGTGCTGCTGCAGCTCGCGCCCGGCGGCGTCTGGCCGTGGCTCGCCAATCTGGTGCCGCTGAAATTCCGCCGCGCCGCCACCGGCACGGCCGGCGGCCTGCCGGCGCGCGAGCGTGTCGGCGGCGCCACCGCGGCGCCGCTGCTCAAGGTCGAGCGCGCGCGAAAACAGTTCGGCGGCGTGGTCGCGGTCAACGACGTGTCGTTCGAGGTCAACGCCGCAGAGATCGTGGCGCTGATCGGCCCGAACGGCGCCGGCAAATCGACCACCTTCAACCTGATCACCGGCATCCTCACCACCACCGGCGGCCGGATCGAAGTACACGGCAAGCCGGTCGACAACACCCCGCCGCAGGAGGTGGTGAAGCTCGGCATCGCCCGCACCTTCCAGCACGTCAAGCTGGTGCCGGACATGACCGTGCTGGAAAACGTGGCGATCGGCGCGCATTTGCGCGGTCGCTCCGGCGCGGTGGCCAGCATGCTGCGGTTCGACCGCGGCGACGAGGCCAAGCTGCTCGCCGAAGCCGCCCGCCAGATCGAGCGCGTCGGCCTCAAGGCCGAGATCGATCAGCTCGCCGGCAGTCTCTCGCTCGGCCAGCAGCGCATCGTCGAGATCGCCCGCGCGCTATGCGCCGATCCGGAATTGCTGCTGCTCGACGAGCCGGCCGCCGGCCTCCGCCACATGGAAAAGCAGCGGCTCGCTGCACTGCTGCGCCAACTCAAGGACAGCGGCATGTCGGTGCTGCTGGTCGAACACGACATGGGCTTCGTGATGGATCTCGCCGACCGCATCGTGGTGCTCGACTTCGGCACCCGGATCGCCGAAGGCACGCCCGACGCGATCAAGACCAATCCGGACGTGATCAAGGCCTATCTCGGAGCGCTGGCATGACCGCCCTGCTTTCGGTATCCGGCGTCTCGGTGTCCTACGGCAAGGTCGAGGCGGTGCGGAACGTGTCGCTCGAGGTGCGGACGCGCGAGATCGTCACCGTGGTCGGCGCCAACGGCGCCGGCAAGACCACGTTGCTCAACGCCGCGATGGGCGTGCTGCCGCTGAAGGGCCGCGTCACCTTCGACGGCGTCGATGTCGCCCGGCTCGACATCGAGGACCGCGTCGCGGCCGGGCTGTCGCTGGTGCCCGAGCATCGCGAGCTGTTCGCCACCATGACGGTGGAGGACAATCTCGAACTCGGCGCGTTTCGGATCGCCAAAAGCATCGCCGCGCAATCGCAGGAGCGCGTCTACGGCCTGTTTCCGCGCCTCAAGGAGCGCCGCAAGCAGCTCGCCGGCACACTCTCCGGCGGCGAGCAGCAGATGCTGGCGATGGGCCGCGCGCTGATGGGCGCGCCGAAGCTGTTGATGCTCGACGAGCCGAGCCTCGGCCTCGCGCCGATCATCGTCGCCGACATCTTCCGTATCGTCGGCGAGCTGCGCGAAGCCGGGGTCTCGGTGCTACTGGTCGAGCAGAACGCCAAGGCGGCGCTCGCAATCGCCGACCGCGCCTATGTGATGGAGCTCGGCGAATTCGTGCTCGACGGGCCGGCCTCAGAGGTCGCCCGCAACGAGGCGGTGGTCGCGAGCTATCTCGGCTTCTCGCACCCCGCCTGACGGTTCGGCAGGCAGCATCGGCAAGGCATCGCTGTCGCCGAGTTGCACCACGCAGTTGCGGCCGAGATCCTTGGCCCGGTACAGCGCCAGATCAGCGCGCCGCATCAGCGCCGACAATTCACCGCCCGTATAGGCGGCAAGACCGAAGCTCATCGTCACCGCGACACGCCGGCCGTCGCAGGCCACCTCGGTGGCGCACAGCCGGCACAGCTCGAGCGCGTAGTCATTGGCCTGCGCGTCGGTGACACCGACCATCAGGCCGGCGAACTCCTCGCCGCCATGACGCGCGATCAACATTCCACGCGGCGCCGAGAAGTCGCGCAGGATGCCGCCGATTTCGGCCAGCACGCGATCGCCGAGATTGTGGCCGTAGTGATCGTTGATCGCCTTGAAGCGGTCGATGTCGCACATCAGCGCCACCACCCGCTGACCGGCCGAAGCCGCCTGCGCCAGCAGCGCCGCAGCAGCGGCGTCGAAGCCACGCCGATTGAGCAGCCCAGTCAAGGGATCGGTGCGCGACATCCGCACCAGTTCGGCCCGTGTCGAGGTGAGTTGCCGCATCAGCTGCGCCGACCGATACGCCATCGCGCCGGACAATGTGGTCGACACCCCGAGCGCAACCATCATCGAGGCTTTCACCACCGCACCGACCTGGGCCGTCGCACTCCAGTCGGTGCCGAGGTCGGAGATCAGAAAGATCATGGTGACCAGCGCCGTCATTCCGGCCGCGACGGCTACTCTGCCCGCCGTATAGCGGATCACGTCGCCCTGCGTGACGATCTGGCTCGGCATCGCTCACCGTTGTTGAGGCCGCGCCCGCGCGGAAGCGTAACCGCTCCGGCTGGTCGCTGGCCCGATGCGCGGCGCTGCGCCGCGCGATCCATTGTACCCTGGTAGTCTTACCAGAGGCCGGCAGCCGGTCACGTTAACTCCGCGCAATTCGAAGCATCAGACTTAACGCGGCGCTAAAGCGGCTCGGCTTTTCGGCGCTGCGGAAGGAACCGATCGATGCTGCGGGAACGGTCTCGCCCAGCAAAAAGCCGGCCTCACGCGGAGGCCGGCTTTCGCAAGGTGCAGGCGGATGCCGCCGGCGCTAACGGTTACTTCACCATCACGTACTTGCCGTCCTTCACCGTCAGCAGGATGCGGGAGCGGTCGTCGAGGCCGTAGCGATCGGTCTCGGTGAAGCTGTACACGCCCTGGCTGGCCGCGATGTCCTTCTCGGTGATCAGCGCCTTGCGGATGGCATCGCGGAATTCCTGCGTGCCCGGCTTGGCGGTCTTCAGCGCCACCGGCACCACGCGCTCCAGCACCTTGAAGGCGTCGAACGAATGCGCCGCGAACTGGCTGCGGCTGTTCGGGCCGTATTTGGCTTCATACGCCGTATTGAGCTCGAGGCCTGGCTTCTTGGTCAGCGCGCTGTCGGGCTGATCCTCCGGGTCCATCACCGGACCCGACGCCATGATCACGCCCTCGGCCGCCTTGCCGGCGATACGGATGAAGTCCATCGAGGCGGCGCCGTGGGTCTGATAGATCAGGCCCTTGTAGCCGCGATCGCGCAACGACGTCTGCGGCAACGCCGCAGCGGTGCCGGAAGCGCCGACCAGGATCGCGTCGGGATTGGCGGCGACCAGCTTCAGCACTTGACCTGCGACCGACGTATCCGGACGTGCGAAGCGCTCCTCGGCGACGACCTTCAGCCCCATCGCCTCGCCCTGCTTCTTCAGGTCGTTGAACCACAGGTCGCCATAGGAATCCGAATAGCCGATGTAGCCGACGGTCTTGATGCCGTGCTTCTTCATGTGCTCGTACAGCACCTTGCCCATGATCGGGATCGGCTGCGGCATCGCCACCGACCACTTGGCGCGCTCGGGCGTGATCGGCAGCGGCGCCAGCGCGATATGCGGCACCTGCGCTTCGTTGGCGACGTTGGAGACTGCCACGGTCGGCGGCGTCACCGACGAGCCCATGATCACGTCGGCCTTGGACTCCGTGACGAAACGCCGCGCATTGGTGGTCGCCGCGGTCGGGTCGCCGCCGTCATCGAGCACGATCACCTTGAGCGGATGGCCGCCGATTTCCTTGGGCACGAATTCCAGCGCGTTGCGTTCCGGAATACCGAGCGCCGCGGCCGGACCGGTGGTGGTGACGGTGATACCGATGGTGATTTCGTTGGTTTCGGCGAGCGCGGCACCGGAAAGCCCCGGCAACGCGAGGGCCACGGCGATCGCCGCAGCGGACAGCTTGAACTTGGTCACGTTCTCCTCCTCCCACTGTTATGGTATCGGCCGTGTTCGGCGCGATCTTGTCATCCTGTTTACGGCATCACCGGCGGCGAGTCAGCCCCGCATGAACTTGGCCTTCACCTCCTCCGGCACCGCGACCGATTTCAGCCGGCTCGGATCGTCCGGATGGCGGCCGACCAGCACCCGCGTCTCGAAGCCTTCGAGCGCCAGCTCTTCGCCCTTGAACACCTTGTGCAGCACTTCGAAGCTGGACCGCCCGAACCGCTCGATCCGACTCTCGATGCTGATCACGTCGCCATAGGTCGACGGAATGTAGAACTTGGCGCGGGTGTCGACCATCGGAATCCCGACCAGGCCGTAGACCTTGATCAGATCGCGCTTCGAACAGCCGGCGGCGACGAACAGCGCCGAGGTGGAATCGTCGAACATCGCAAAATAACGCGGGTAGTACACAATATCCGCCGGGTCACAATCGCCCCACTGGATCTGCACGTCGCGGCGGTTGGTGAACATGTCGCGCTATTTCCAAACAAGAACATCCAAGTTCGTCATTCCGGGACGCGCCCCTTGGCGCGGGCCCGGAATCCATATCCCCTGGCGGTGGTTATGGATTCCGGGCTCGCCGCTGCGCGGCGCCCCGGAATGACGAACGCTGAGTTTCGCATCCGCTACTCCAGCGCGATCACATGGTCCGGCGGCGGGTGGGCGTAGAGGTCGGCGATCAGGCCGGCGCGATATTCCAGCACGGCGCGCTGGTTGACCGAGCCCTTGTCGGTGATCTCGCCCTTGTCGATCGACAGCGGTTCGCCGAGCAGCACCGCGCGGGTGATGCGGGTCGACGAGCCGGTCGCCTGCGTCAGCAACGTGGCGAAGCGGTCGCGGAAGGCCTCGCGGATCAGCTGGTCAGCCGCCATGCCGGCGAGGTCTTCCAGCGGCAGCGTGGCGTTGATCAGCTTGCAGCCGTCCGGATCGAGGATCGCCAGCGCGGTGACGTAGTCCCGGTCGAGCCCGGCGATCACCACGTCGCGCACCAGCGGCGCGCAGGCGGCGATGAATTTCGCCCGCAGCGGCCCGACGCTGACCCAGGTGCCGGAGGCGAGCTTGAAGTCCTCGGAGATCCGGCCGTCGAAATCGAAGCCGCGGGTGAGGTCGTCGGCATCGACCGGCTTCAGCGCGTCATTGAGCTTGTAGAAGCCTTCCTCGTCGAACGCCTTCTCGGTCAGCTCCGGCGCGCGCCAATAACCCGGCGTGATGTTCGGCCCCTTGGCGCGGACTTCGAGCTTGCCGTTGTTCGGCACCAGCTTGGCCGCGTTGCCCGGCACCGGCAGACCGACATGGCCGGACCGCGAGGTCTGCGGCGTCACCGACATGAAGAACGGCGCGGTCTCGGTGGCCCCGAGGCCGGTGAGCATCGGTACCCGTGCGCCGGTCTCCGCCACCGCCACCTCGTCGAGCCCGTTCCAGACGTGCGCGGCGAGGCTGGCGCCGGAGAAGAACATCGCATGCAGCCGGCTGAAGAACAATTTGCGCAGTTGCTGGTCTTCCCGCAACACCGGCAAGAGCGACTCGTAGCCCTTCGGCACGTTGAAGTACACGGTGGGCGCGATCTCGCGCAGATTGCGTATGGTCGCGGCAATGCCGGCCGGCGTCGGCTTGCCGTCGTCGATATACATCGAGCCGCCGTTGAACAGCGTCAGCCCGATATTGTGATTGCCGCCGAAGGTGTGGTTCCACGGCAGCCAATCGACGATCACCGGCGGCTCGTCCTTGAGGAACGCCATCGCCTCGCGGATCATCACCTGATTGGCGCAGATCATTCGCTGGGTATTGATCACCGCTTTCGGATTGCCGGTCGAACCGGACGTCAGCAGGAACTTGGCGATGGTGTCGTGGCCGATCGCCTCGTGCCTGGCGGCAAGCTCGGGATGCTCCGGCATCACCAGCAATTCTGCGAGCGACGTCACCTTGCGGCCCTCGACCGTGCCACGGGTGGCAGCGAGTTCGACATCGGCCGGCACCGTGGCGAGGATCGCCGGTGCAAAGGCGGTAATGTCATCGGCGAAGATCAGACCCGGCGTCAGCAGCCCGACGATGTGCCGTAGCTTGCCGTAGTCCTTGGAGACCAGAGAATACGGCGGCGACACCGGACACATCGCGACGCCGGCATACAGCGCGCCGAACATCACGATCGCATGGTCAATCGAATTGCCGGACAGGATCATCACCGGCCGTTCGACTGACAGCCCGCGCGCGATCAGTGCCGAGGCGATGGTCTGCGCCGCGCGCAGCATCTCGGCGTAGCTGATCTTGCGCCAGCCGCCCTCGCCGTCGCGCTCGGCCATGAACACCCGGTCCGGCGCCACTTCGGCGAAATGATGCAGCCGGTCAGTGATCCGCACCGGGTAGTCGGTGAGCGTGGTGGTCGACCGCACGTAGATCGTGCCGTCCGGCTTGCGCTCGGTGGCGATGCCGATCTCACCGAACGAGATGTCGCGCAGCGGATGAGCTGACTCGCGCCCCGCGGCGCCGGCGGCGAATGCAATGGGATCGGTCATAGCGTCCATCACGGCTCCGTTTCAGGTCGGCCGAACCTTGGCTGTCTTGTGATCGAGGAAAGCGCGAATACGGTTCTTGGCTTCCTGGTCGCTCTGCGCCACGGTCGCCATCAGCGATTCCATCAGCAGGCCAGTTTGCGGATTGGCCTCGGCGATCATCGGCAGCGCCTGCAGCACCGCGAAATTGGTCAGCGGCGCATTCTGCGCCACCCGATGACCGAGCTCCAGCGCCTTGTCGTAGGCCGAGCCGTCTTCGATCAGGTACTGGGAGAAGCCGTGCACGACGCCTTCGGCGGCGGAGTACACCCGGCCCGTGAGCATCATATCGGCCATCCGCGCCACGCCGATCAGCCGCGGCAACCGCACCGAGCCGCCGCCGCCGACGAAGATGCCGCGGCTGCCTTCCGGCAGCGCGTAGTAGGCGGAGGCCTCGGCGACGCGGATATGCGCCGCGCAGGCGAGCTCGAGCCCGCCGCCGATCACCGCGCCTTTCAGCGCCGCGATCACCGGCACCCGGCAATACTGGATCTTGTCGAACACCCGGTGCCAGGTCTGCGAATGCACCAGCCCCTCGGTGGCGTCGCGCTCGCGCAGCTCGGACAGATCGAGGCCGGCCGAGAAGTGATCGCCGATGCCGTGGATCACCACCGCACGGATCTCGTCCGGAATCTCGGTGAGGCAATCCTTCAGCGCCGCCATCAGCCCGTCATTGAGGGCGTTGCGCTTCTTGGGGCGATTGAGTCCGATCGTCAGCACCGGGCCGACGGTGTCGACGACAAGCGTCGATGGGTCCGCGAGCGTCGCGGCCTGAGCGTTTCCTGTGAGCACTTATTACGTCCTGTGCAGAATAGTTATAGACTATAACGATCACTCGGGGCCGGCGTCAATCGGCATTGCGGCAACGAGAGCGGCCCTGGCTCATAAAAGCTGGGATTGGCGGGCGCGGCGCGCGAGTGCCGCCTGCGAGGCGCGCTCCCTCTCCCCGCCCTTCTGCGGGGAGAGGGTTGGGGTGAGGGGCCGGGCACTGCATACCCACATCCGCAGTGATAATAGGAAGGCTCGCCGAAGCGACCGGATGGGCCTTTCCCGTCGCACCTCAGTGCCAGGCCCCTCACCCGCCCCGGCTCCGCTGCGCTCCGCCGGGCCGACCTCTCCCCGCAAAGGGCGGGGAGAGGTTAGCAAGGTAACCTCACAACACCTGATGCACGTCGATCACCACCCGGTCGGCGTGACGGGCGGCGGAGCCGACGAACAAATGCTGCATCAGCCACTGATAGTTCGGGTGGCCGGTTTCGAACCGCGGCCGGGTGCGGAAATAGATCAGCTTCGGATCGACCGGCTCGCCGCGCTTGAGCTTCTGCAACAACTCGACCGGCCCGAACCGGATGCCGATGTTCTCGACGTAAACCACCGCACCGTCGTCGGTCTCGAAGGCGTATTTGGCCTCCAGCTCGATCAGCTCGTTCGGCCGGATGATCTGGAAATCGGCGCCCGACGGCAGGATCCTGGCGCTGATCCCCTCGCCCTTGACCTCGCCGCCGATCACCGGGATCACCCGCCGCACCCCGGCGCCGGTGTCGCCGGCCGAAATCACCTCGCCGATCCGCGCGGTGATGGTGAAGACGTATTTGGTTTCGAGGGTCGGGGTCATCGCGTCCATCCATTTTGGTCGTCATGCCCGGCCTTGTGCCGGGCATCCACGTCTTGCGGCGTCGATGATCTGCAAAGACGTGGATGGCCGGGGCGAGCCCGGCCATGACGACGTCTTCGAACTACCCGATCATCCGCATCGGCAGCCACAGCGCGATGATCGGGAACGCGATCAGGATCACCAGCCGGATCAGGTCGGTGACCACAAACGGCAGCACGCCGGCGAACACGGTGGACATGCTGACGTCCTTGATCACGCTCTTGATCACGAACACGTTCATGCCGACCGGCGGATGGATCAGGCCGAGCTCGACCGTCATCACGATGATGATGCCGAACCAGATCGGATCGAAGCCGAGCGCGGTGACCACCGGAAACACGATCGGCACGGTGAGAATCACCATCGCCATCGCGTCCATCAGGCAGCCGAGCACCAGATACATCAGCAGGATCAGCGCCAGCACGCCGTAAGGCCCGATGCCGAGCCCGGTGAGGAATTCGGTGACGTATTGCGGCGTCTGGGTGATGGTGAGGAAATAGCCGAAGCACAGCGCGCCGATCAGCACGGTGAACACCGCAGCCGCGGTGCGGGTCGCCTGCAGCAGCGACTGCAGGATGCCCTCGCGATTGAGCTTGCCGCGCAGGATGCCGATCAGGAAGGCGCCGACGGCGCCGACCGCACCGGCCTCGGTCGGGATGAAGAACCCGCCATACAGCCCGCCGATCACGAACAGGAACAGCAGCAGCGGCGACCACACGTCGCGGAACGCGGCGAGGCGATCGGCCCATGAGCTCTTCGGCCCGGCCGGCAGGAAGCCCGGCCGGGCCACGCCG
>NZ_QKQS01000006.1:165220-467787 GCF_003226555.1 Rhodopseudomonas palustris
ATCGTAATCATGTGCATCACGATCGCGAGCAGGCCCGGCAGAATGCCGGCGATGAACAGCTTGCCGATATCCTGCTGGGTGATGATGCCGTACACCGCCAGCACGGTCGACGGCGGCAGCATCGCGCCCAGCGTGCCGCCGACCGCGATCACCCCGGTGGAGAACGACTGCGGATAGCCGAACCGCCGCATCTCCGGATAGGCCACAGCCGAGAACGTCGCGGCAGTCGCGACCGACGAGCCGGAGATCGCCGCGAAGCCGCCGCAGGCCGCGATGGTGGCGATGCCGAGCCCACCCTTCCAATGCCCCACAATGGTGTTGCCGGCGCGGAACAGCTCGCGGCTGATACCGGACGCGGACACGAACGCGCCCATCAGCAGGAACATCGGGATCACGCCGAACGAATAGTCGGTGACGGTGCGCATCGTGGTCTGGCCGACCAGCTTCAGCGCCGGCTCGAGGCCGGTGAGATAGCCGAAGCCGGTGACGCCGACGAGGCCCATCGCCATGCCGACCGGCACGCGCAGCAGCATCAGGACGAACAGGCTGACGAAGCCGATCGCAGCCACGGTCTCGTTGCTCAGCATCGCGGCCTACTCCACCGGCTTCATGCGCACTTCGCGCATCTGCTCCGGATGGAAGATCAGCCGGAAGGTTCGAATCGCGATCAGCAGCACGGCGGAGACGTCGCCGATCCAGGACACCAGATAGAACGGCCAGATCGGGATCTGCAGGTCCATGGTGACGATGTGATCGGCACGCGTCGTCACCACCTTGTCGAACAGCGTGTAGGTCTGCACCGAGACCACGAACAGCAGCACCAAAGTGGCGAAGATGTCGATGATCCGCTGCCAGCGCGGCGACGCCGCCGCCCAGACGAGGTCCACGGTGATGTGCGAGCCGCGATACGACGTCGCGGCGATGCCCCAGAAGATCAGCACGCCGAGCATGAACTGGCCGAAATTGTAGTAGTCCGGGATCGTCACCGAAAAGAACTTGCGCATGAACACCGCGAGGAAGGTGTTCAGCGCGACGATGCCGACGAAGAACGCCGCGATCCATTCGATCACGTCGATGAACCGGTCCATGCCGTTCTTGGCGAACCGCCGCGTCGTCAGCGCACCGGGCAGCCGGTCGGGCTGCTTGTCGTCGGGAGGGGAACTCATCGGGGCTCGATCGTTGCGACTGCGTCAATCAAGATGAAACGTCATTCCGGGGCGCTCGCACAGCGAGCGAACCCGGAATCTCGATCGTGTGTCAGAGATTCCGGGTCTGCGCGCGATGCGCGCATCCCGGAATGACGAGAGGGCGCTACAACCCCGCGTCGTACTTCTTCAGCGCCTTCTGCAGGTCGGCCTCGACCGCTGCGGGATCGCTGCCGGCGTTTTTCACCTGGGCGGCCCAGCTGTCCTGTAGCGGCTTGGTCGCCTTCTTCCATTCGGCGAGCTGCTCGGGCGTCAGCGGATAGACCTCGTGATCCTTCAGCGCCTTCATCTTGGTGCGGCCGTTGGCCTCGAAGTCGGTCCACGGGTCGGTCACCCTGGAGGCCCATTCCGGCGTGCAGTGATCGTCGATAACCTTCTTCTGCGCGTCCGACAGGGCGTTGTAGGCCTTCAGGTTGATGTTGTAGGTGAACACCGTGGTGTAGAGCGGCACGTCCATGTGATACTTGACCACCTTGTCGATGCCGAACAGGAACACCGAGCCCCAGGGGAAGGTGATCTCGTCGGCGACGCCGCGCTCCAGCGCGTCGCGCGATTCGGGCGCCGAGGCCTGCACGTTGGTGCCGCCGAACAGCTTCACCATCTCGCCGATGGTCGATTGCGCCGGCCTCACCTTCAGGCCGCTCATGTCCGACGGCAACAGCACTTTCTTCTTGCCGTGCAGCGCACCCGGATCGTGAATGAAGGCGAAGCACAGCTTGGTGTCCTTCATCTCGGCCGGGGCGTATTTGTGGTACCACTCGTTCAGCGCCAGCGTGCCCTTCTTGCCGTCCTTGAATACGAACGGAAGCTGACCGGCGGAAACGATCGGGAAGCGGCCGGGCTGATAGCCGGGATTGACGTAGGTGACTTCGGCGATGCCGTCGCGCGCCATGTCATAATGGTCGAACGCCTTGCCGAGCTGCTCGGACGGGAACACGGTCATCCGGATGCTGCCGCCGGAAGCCTTCTGGATGTCCTCGGCCCAGGCCTTGGTGGCCGGCACCAACGGATGCGCCGGCGGCACCCACAGCGAGATCTTCCAATTGACCGTCTTGTCCTGCGCGGCCTTGTCCTGCGCGAGTGCAGGCGTCACGCTGGCGGCAAGCAGCAGCGCGAGCAGAGTCTTCCTCATCATCGAGCGTCACTCCCTATGGTCGGCTTCATTCGGCCTTTGGGCCGCATTGTTATAGGTTATAACCATCATTGCAAGTGACCACCGCGTAATAGCTGCTAGACACCGGACGGCGGCTAGACGGCTCCGTGACGGTCCCGTAACGAGGCGACGACATCATCGGGGGAACGACCATGCGGACACAAGTGGCCATCATCGGCGCGGGTCCGTCCGGACTGCTGCTCGGCCAGCTGCTGCACAAATACGGCATCGACGCCGTCATCGTGGAACGCAAGGATCCGGACTACGTGCTGTCGCGGATTCGCGCCGGCGTGCTCGAACAAGGCATGGTCGACCTGCTCGACGAGGCCGGCGTCTCCGCCCGGCTGCATCAGGAAGCGCTGGTGCACGACGGCTTCGAGATCGCGTTTGCCGGCAAGCGTCATCACATCGATCTGAAGAGCGCGACCGGCGGCAAGAGCGTCACCGTGTACGGCCAGACCGAGGTCACCCGCGACCTGATGGAGGCGCGCAAGGACGCCGGCCTGACGACGATCTACGACGCCGCCGATGTCAGCCTGCACGATTTCGAAGGCGCCCATCCCAAGGTGCGCTACGTCAAGGACGGTACCACCCGCGAGATCGTGTGCGATTTCATCGCCGGTTGCGACGGCTTCCACGGCATCAGCCGCACGAGCGTCCCGGGCAGCGCGGTGCAATCGTTCGAGCGGGTGTATCCGTTCGGCTGGCTCGGGCTGCTCTCCGACACCCCGCCGGTGTCGCCGGAGCTGATCTACGTCAACCACGACCGCGGCTTCGCGCTGTGCTCGATGCGCTCGGCGCACCGCAGCCGCTACTACGTGCAGTGCCCGCTGACTGACGACGTCGCCGAATGGAGCGACGACCGGTTCTGGGACGAACTCCGCAGCAGGCTCGATCCGGAGACCGCCGGCAAGCTGGTCACCGGCCCGTCGATCGAAAAGAGCATCGCGCCGCTGCGCTCGTTCGTCGCCGAGCCGATGCGGTTCGGCCGGCTGTTCCTCGCCGGCGACGCCGCCCACATCGTGCCGCCGACGGGAGCCAAGGGCCTGAACCTCGCCGCCAGCGACGTGTACTATTTGTCGCGGAGTTTGCGCGAATACTACGCCGAGAAGTCGGACGCCGGCATCGACGCCTATTCGGCGAACGCGCTGCGCCGGGTGTGGAAGGCCGAGCGGTTCTCGTGGTGGATGACCTCGCAGCTCCACCGCTTCCCCGACCACGACGCCTTCTCCCAGCGCATCCAGACCGCCGAGCTCGACTACTTGGTCAATTCCAAGGCCGCGATCACCTCGCTGGCGGAGAATTACGTCGGGCTGCCGTATTGAGACGCCTGCCGGAAGGTCGTCATTCCGGGGCGCGCCGTCAGGCGCGAACCCGGAATGACGAGCTGTGGCGCACGGCCTGCAAATAGCGTCGAGATTCCGGGTTCGCGAGCTTACGCTCGCGCCCCGGAATGACGGGCATGGATACACCGCTCCCCGTTTCAAACAGCCTCTCAAACGACGCTTCAAACTTTGTCGGCGTTGCCGGCGGCGCCCGGCTGCGGTCTAAAGACGGTCGGTACAGCGAGGCGAGTGACGAGGCGCATGACGACCGATTCCGATCCGAACCACACCCCCGCGACCGACGGGGTTCCTGACGGCTTCGTCCGCCACACCCGGTCGAGTCCCCTCACCGCGCCGTGGGAGCCGCTTTACGCAAAGACGACGGCGGACGCGGTGATGCTGGGCTTGCGGCTCCGCGAGTGCCACACCAATTCGCGCGGCCTCGCCCATGGCGGGCTGATCACCGCGCTTGCCGACAATGCGATGGGCTATAGCTGCGGGCTCAAGCTCGGCGGCGGCGCGCGGCTGCTGACGGCATCGCTCGCCATCGACTTCATCGGCCCGGCCGGGATCGGGCAATGGCTGCAGATCGAACCGGAGGTGGTCAAGGTCGGCGGCAAGCTGTGCGTGGCGCAATGCTTCGTCACCGCCGACGGCGTCCGCTGCGCCCGCGCCAACGGCACATTCAGCGTGGTGAGGGCGAAGGCTTGAACGCCCGTCGTTCCGGGGCGCGCGCAGCGCGAAGCCGGAACCCCGAGCTGTTCTGCAAGGCTGCTGTCGCTCCAACCTCGAGATTCCGGGTTCACGCGCTTCGCGCGTGCCCCGGAATGACGTGCAAGTGGTGACGACGCGCGACCGAGAGCTCAGCCACGGATCACTTCTTCGATGCCGGCTGCGACCTCGAAGATCTCGCGATCAGCGCCGTTGACGCCGGCCAGCATCAGTCCGACCGGCGCCTCGCCGTCCTGGTGGCACGGCAGCGAGATCGCACAGCCGTCGATCATGTTGATCAGCGTGCAGTTGCGCAGCGCGAGGAGATTGGCCTTGGTGAAGGCCTTGTCGTCGGCGAGCTCGGCAATGGTCGGCGCGGCGATCGCGGTGGTCGGCATCGCCACCGCGTCGTAGGGTGCAAGCCGCGCCGTGGCACGCTCGATTAGCGATTTGCGCGCCGTGACGACATCGATGTAGTCCGCAGCGCTCTGGGTCTCGCCGCGCAAAATCCGCTCGCGGACCCGCGGATCGTAGACGTCGCCCTGCGCGACGATCAGATAGCGATGCCAGGCGTAGCTCTCGGCGGCGGTCAGTCCCCCCTTCGTGCTCAGCGGCGCGACGTCGTTGAACTCCGGCACCTCGATCTGCTCGACGATCGCGCCGTGGCTCGCCAGCGTTTTCAGCGCGCGGTCGAACGCGGCCGTCACGGTGGCGTCGAGCTCATCGAGCGCCAACGTGGTCGGCACCGCGATCCGCATCCCCTTCAGCGGCCGCGGGCTCACCGGCATCACCGGCTGATCGGCGAGGATGGCGTCGAGCGCGGCGCAGCAGGCGACGCTACGCGCCAGCGGGCCGATACTGTCGAGCGAGAACGACAGCGGCACCGCGCCGTCGCGCGGCACGCGGCTCTGCGACGGCTTGTAGCCGACGATGCCGTTGAACGCCGCCGGAATCCGGCACGAGCCGCCGGTGTCGGTGCCAAGCCCGGCATGCGCCATGCCGTCGGCGACCGAGACCGCGGCGCCCGACGACGAGCCGCCCGGCACGTAGCCGATGTCGCGGGCGTAGGCGGCTTTCGGCGTGCCGTAATGCGGGTTGATGCCGATGCCCGAATAGGCGAACTCGGTCATGTTACTGCGGCCGATCACCACGAAGCCGGCGCGCCGCAGCCGCGCCACCGCGGGCGCATCGCTCTCCGCAGGCGGATTGTCGTCGAGCGCGCGCGAGCCGGCGCGGGTCACCTGGCCCTTGATGTCGAACAGGTCCTTGATCGAGACCGGAATGCCGGCGAACGGCGACGGCTCAGCCTTGGCGGCGCGCAGCCTGTCCATCGCGTCCGCCGCCTGCAGCGCCGCGTCGCGATCGACGTGGATGAAGGCGCGCGCCCCCTCGCCGGCCGGATCGTCGATCCGCGCCAGACAGTCTTCCACCAGCTTGCGGGCGGTGGTGCGGCCGGCTTCGAGATCGGCCGCGAGGGCGGCGAGTGTGGGATGTCGGGTCATGCTGTCCATTCCAGTAGGAGCCGATCGGCCACGCGGACGCGGGCCTCGATCGGACGGGAAACAAGTCGGCTTATTCAGTAGCGCGGAAAGTGCCGGTTTGCCATCCGCCGCCGCGGTGGCTCCGGCCCCGCGCACAGGGCATCGCTCGGATTCTCGAATGTCCGCTTTGCGGAATACAATTCCTGCACACGGCCCCGCGCCCTGCGCGTGTTGACGCTGGCGGGACGATATCGCATCAAGACGCCACAACCGATGGGCCTATGAGCCAGCTCAGGGAGAAAACTAAGACATGGCTGAACCCGCACGCGCACGTCCCAAGATCACTCCGGAAACCCAATTCTACTGGGACGGCGCCAAGCAAGGCGAACTGCGGCTTCAGCGCTGCGATTCCTGCGCCCACGCGTACTTCCCGCCCCGCCCGTTCTGCCCGAAATGCGGCAGCCGCGAGGTCAGCGTGTTCAAGGCCTCCGGCAACGGCACGCTGTATTCCTACGTGATCAATCACCGCCCGCTGGCGGCCGGCTTCACCGAGCCCTACGCCATCGCGGTGGTCGAGCTCGAAGAAGGCCCGCGGATGATGAGCAACATCCTGGAGTGCCCGCAGACTCCGGAAGCGCTCGAGCTCGATATGAAGCTGGAAGTCACCTTCCAGAAGATCGACGACAACCTCACCCTTCCGCAATTCCGTCCGGCGAAGGGGTAAGCACCATGCGTCGCAATCAGGTTGCTATCGTCGGCGCCGCCGAGACCACCAAGCTCGGCGTCATTCCCGACATGTCGCAGATCCAGCTCCACGCCGACGCCGCGCTCAACGCGATCGCCGACGCCGGGCTGAAGCTGTCGGACATCGACGGCATCGCCACCGCGGTGGAAACGCCGCAGCAGATCGCCCACTATCTCGGCATCACCCCGACCTGGGTCGACGGCACCTCGGTCGGCGGCTGCTCGTTCATGCTGCACGTCCGCCACGCCGCCGCGGCGATCGAGGCCGGGCTGTGCAAGACCGTGCTGATCACCCACGCCGAGAGCGGCAAGTCGATGATCGGCAAGCTGCCGCGCTCGATTCCCGCCGACAGCCTGCAGGGCCAGTTCGAAGCGCCCTACGGCATCTATGGGCCGCCGAGCCAGTTCCCGATCCCGGTGCTGCGCTTCATGAAGACCCACGGTATCACCCACGAGCAGATCGCCTCTGTGGCGGTGGTGCAGCGCGAATGGGCGGCAAAGAATCCGCGCGCGATGATGAAGGATCCGATCACCGTCGAGGACGTCCTCAACTCGCGGATGATCGCCTATCCGTTCCGTCTGCTGCAGTGCTGCCTCGTCACCGATGGCGGCGGCGCGCTGATCATGACCTCGGCCGATCGCGCCAAAGACTTCCCGCACAAGCCGGTCTATGTGCTCGGCACCGGCGAGAGCGTCGAAACGCCGATGGTCAGCCAGATGGAGACCTTCAACTCCTCGCGCGCCTTCAAGGTGGCGGGCCCGACCGCGTTCCGCGAGGCCGGTATCAGCCACAGCGACGTCGATCATCTGATGATCTACGACGCGTTCGCGCACCTGCCGCTGTTCGGCCTCGGCGACCTCGGCTTCATGCCGTATGAGGAGACCGGAAAGTTCATCGCCGACGGCAACACCCGCCCCGGCGGCAAGCTGCCGCTCAACACCAACGGCGGCGGCCTGTCCTACATGCACTCGGGCATGTACGGCATGTACGCGTTGCAGGAAAGCGTCCGGCAGATGCGCGGCATCGCACCGGCGCAGGTCGAAGGCGCGAAGATCTCGGTCTGCCACGGCGTCGGCGGCATGTTCGCCGCAAGCGGCACGATCATCTTCACGAACGAGAAGTAGGTCGGCGCAAGCCGCACAAAACCACGTCATCGCCGGGCTCGACCCGGCGATCCATCCCTCGAAGAAGATGGATGCGCGGGTCAAGCCCGCGCATGACCAAGAAAACTACGGGCGTCATTCCGGGGCGCTCACGAAGTGAGCGAACCCGGAATCTCTCTCGCAGAACACCTCGGGATTCCGGGTTCGCGCTTCGCGCGCCCCGGAATGACCGTCGGATAGCAACCAACAACAAAAAGGACAATCACATGGCCAAGGCACTCGACGGCAAAGTCATCATCGTCACCGGCGCGGGGCGCGGCATCGGCCGCGAGATCGCGCTGCTCGCGGCGCGCGAAGGCGCCAAGGTGGTCGTCAACGATCCGGGCGTCGCCTCCGACGGCTCGGGCACCGACGCCGCCCCGGCCGAGCAGGTGGTCGAGGAAATCAAGAAGGAAGGCGGCACCGCGGTCGCGAATTTCGAAAGCGTCGCCGAGGCGATCCCCGCCAGCAAGATCGTCAAGCAGGCGGTCGACACCTACGGCAAGCTCGACGGCGTGGTGAACAACGCCGGCATCCTGCGCGACGCGATCTTCCACCGCATGAGCATCGACGCGTTCGAGCAGGTCATCAAAGTTCATTTGATGGGCACGTTCTACGTCAGCCACGCCGCCGCCCGGCTGTTCCGCGAGCAGGAGAGCGGCTCGTTCGTGCACTTCACCTCGACCTCGGGGCTGATCGGCAATTTCGGCCAGGCCAACTACGCGGCCGCCAAGCTCGGCATCGTCGGCCTGTCGAAGTCGATCGCGCTCGACATGAGCCGCTTCAACGTCCGCTCCAACTGCGTGTCGCCGTTCGCCTGGAGCCGCCTGATCGGCACCATCCCGACGGAGACCGAGGCCGAGAAGGCCCGCGTCGCGCGGATGCAGCAGATGGGCCCGGAGAAGATCGCGCCGCTGTCGGTGTATCTGCTCGGCGACGCCGCCAAGGACGTCAGCGGCCAGATCTTCGCGGTGCGGATGAACGAGATCTTCCTGATGGGCCAGTCGCGCCCGATCCGCTCGGTGCATCGCGACGGCGGCTGGACCTGCGAAAGCCTCGCCGAGCACGGCATGCCGGCGCTGAAGGGCTCGTTCTACAAGCTCGACCGCTCCGCCGACATCTTCAGCTGGGATCCGGTGTAAGTTCGATCTGCTCCGCGACGAGCGTCGGTTCAGCACCAGCACGTCATTCCGGGGCGCTCACGCAGTGAGCGAACCCGGAATCCGGAGCTGTGGAGCACCCGGCCGTCGCGACCAACTCGGGATTCCGGGTTCGCGCTGCGCGCGCCCCGGAATGACTCGAAGAACTAACAGCCCCGCAGTTTACGCACACAGAAAAGCCCGCCTCGCGGCGGGCTTCTCCGTCGGGTGAAGCATCTGGAGGGGGAGTTACTTCACCACGAATTCGATCCGGCGATTCTGCGCCCGGCCTTCGGCAGTCGTATTGGCGGCAATCGGCTTGGCCGAGCCGTAGCCCGCCGCCACCAGCTTGACCGCGCCGATCCCGGCCTTGCTCAGGCTCGCCACCACCGCTTCGGCGCGGCGCTTCGACAGCGCCAGATTGGCGGCCTTCTTGCCGGCGGCATCGGTGTAGCCGGCGACCTCGATGGTCACCGCCGGGCACTGCTTGATCGCGGCGGCGAGCTTATCGAGCAACGGCAGCGATGCCTTGTCGATCACCGCGCTGCGGCGCTCGAAGTTGATCTTCTCGGCTGCGACCAACGACGACACCCGCCCCTGGCAATCCTGCTCCGTGGCGACCGGCAGCTCACCGGTGGCGCTGGCGGTCTTGATCTCGGCCGCGGGCACGGCGGCCGGCTTGGCCGCCACCTGCTTTGCCGCCTCGTCGGCCGCGGCCTTCTTGGCAGTCTCCTCAGCGGCGGCCTGTTTGGCGGCAGCCTCCGCCGCAGCCTTGTCAGCCGCCTCCTTGGCCGCAGCTTCCTTCGCGGCCGCCTCCTTGGCGGCAGCTTCGGCGGCGACCTTGGCGGCGGCTTCCTTCGCCTTGGCTTCCGCCTTGGCCTTGGCGGCGCGCCTCTGCGCGGCGTCCATGGCGGCCAACGCCTTGACCTCGGCTTCCTTCGCGGCAGCAGCCTTCGCGGCGGCCTCGGCCTCCGCCTTGGCCTTCGCTTCGGCCTCCGCCTGCAGCTTCGCCACCGTCTTGGCGGCGAGCGCCGCTCCGCTCAACTCGTCGACATCGGCGACGCGGCGCACGCCCGGCACCTTCAGGATCTGCTCGCCGAGTGCGGCCCGTACCTTGTCGCTGCCGAGATCGGCCGGCAGCAGCACGTCGCGCCCGGCGACGTCGAAATTCAGCGGATCGGCGCCGGCATCCTTCACCACCTCGGCGACGCGCTCGCGCAGATCCGGCTCCAGCTTCGGCATGGTGGTGATGCCGAACACCGCCAGAATCAGCCCGGTGGCGAACAGGCCGACCCACCAGCCCTCGAACCGCACCGGCAGCAGCCCCGGCGCGACGCCGCCGGCCAGTCCGCCGACGAAGTAAGCGATCACCAGGCCGATGCCGGCCTCGAGCAGCAGCTCGGCCTTGCCGGAGGCGAGCTGCGCGGCGACCAGCACCAGCGCCACCGCCAGCACCACGCCGACCCGGCTCACCCAGTAATTCTCGAGGTCGGCCGCCCAGCCGAATTTCTCCGCGAGCAGCGGCGTGACCGCGCCGACGACGAACGCCGCCGCCAGCCAGATCCAGTAGTGAGTCAGGAGATACAACATCGGACGCCCCTTCTCCGCCGCGCTTGCCGGCGACGACGGCGGCATCCTGTCCCGAGACCGATCCGGCGTCGCGCAGGCGAGCGCGCGCTATCGCGTTTCATGCCGCTACAGCGATCGCCTCGCGATCGGTGATGTCAGCCGCGTCAGTTAGCGTCATCGCGACCACCGCCACCATCCTGACAAAAGTTTGACCTCGCAGCTCACCTGACTAATCACTAAGCAACACTGCCTCGATTTGCGGCACCCACTGAACTACTCATTTACCGAGCAGTAATGCGATACGGCAGCTGCGGTACGGGAATGCAAGATCGCGCGACGCTGGAGATCATTCGCTGGCGTCTCACACACGCACCTTGCCGATATGATCCGTTGCACGAATCCGGCGGCACGGGCGACAGGAACGGCCGTTCTGGCCGGTTTGCCGAGCAGCGAAAGGCCGGTCCGGATCGCCGTCCACCAAGCCGGCGCGTGATGCGCCGCGCCCTATCCGCCGCCCGCGGCGTATACCCATCACGATTGCAAATCCCCCATGCGTTGACACGCCGCGCTGAAACTGGACTATCGCAGGTGCGAATGAACGGCGGATTGCGCGGTCGCTGTCGCCGGCCGTGTAGTTCCACGGCCGTCGTCTTGCGACCACGGTGACGGAGAATGCTGGAACGATGGCAACTGCGAAACCGGCCGGCCGCATCAGCGACGAGGCGACGCATCTGACGGCCGACGTGCTGATCATCGGCGCCGGCGGCGCCGGCATGTATGCGGCGCTCGAGGCGGCGCGCGAAGGCGCATCGGTGCTGCTCGCGGATCGCAGCCTGATCGGCCGCGGCGGCGCCACCGTCATGGCGCAGATGACCGTCGCGGCGGCGCTCGGCGAGCAGACGCCGGATCACTGGGAACATCATCTGGCCGACACGCTGGCGGCGGGCCGCGGGCTGTGCGACGAGCGGCTGTCGGCGCTGCTGTGCGAGGACGGCCCGCGCCGGTTGCGCGAGATGGACACCTGGAACGTGGGCTGGGCGCGCGAAGACGGCCATATCAAGCAGGCCCAGGCGCCGGGCCATGATCGGCCGCGCTGCGCCTATGTGGATTTCCTGTCGACCGGTCCGGCAGTGTCGAAGACGCTTCGGACCCGGCTCAACGGCGCCGACGGCATCCGCCGGGTCGGCGATCTGACGATCGTCGACATCGCGCTCGACGACGGCGTCGCCTGCGGCGCCACCGCACTTCATCTGCCGACCGGCCGGACGGTGACGATCGCCGCCAAGGCGGTGGTGATCGCGACCGGCGGCCTCACCGGCCTGTATCGCCGCAATTCGGCGTCCTCGAACATGGCCGGCGACGGCTATGCGCTGGCGCTGCGCGCCGGCGCCGAACTGATCGACATGGAGTTCGTGCAGTACTTCCCGATCGGCCACCTGGCGCCGCGGCTGGTCGGTATGGACCCGATCATGTGGGATCCGTTCCGCTACAAGCTCGGCGGCAAGCTGCTCAACGCCGAGATGCGCGAATTCGAGGCGGACTACGCGACGAAGGACAAGCGCAGCGACGGCACCTACAAGTTGACCCGCGATCTCGCCACCTACGCGATCACCCGCGAGGTCGAGGCCGGCCGCGGCAGCCCCGCCGGCGGCGCCTATCTGAGCTTTCAGCACGTGCCGGCGGCCGAGATCCGAAAAGCGTTCGGCCCGGTGGTGGACCGGCTGGCGGAGAACGGCATCGACCTCGCCGAACGGCCGGTGGAGGTGGCGCCGATCGCGCACTACCACATGGGCGGCATCCGGGTCGATCCGGCGATGCAGACCGGCGTCCCGGGCCTGTATGCCTGCGGCGAGGCGGTCGGCGGCGCCAATGGAGCCAACCGCCTGTCGGGCAACGCCATCACCGAGGCCTTCGTGTTCGGCGCCCGCGCCGGCCGCAGCGCGGCGCACTACGCGGCCTCTCACGCGTCGCACTGGCGGAACCAAGCCGCGCAATCCGCACGCGATCTGCTCGCCGGCGCAAAACCCGAGAACGGATTCAATCCGGCGGCGGCGATCACCGACCTCCAGGCCGTGATGGCTGACGACGTCGGCCCGTTCCGCACCGATGCCAAGCTGCGCCGCGCGATCGATCGCATCGCGCAGATGCAGCACGACCTCGGCGAGCGCCCGGTGTCGCTGGGCGGCGCGTTCGACACCATGCTGTCGGACTGGCTCGACCTGCGCAACATGCTGCAGGTGGCGCAGGCGGTCGCGCGTCCCGCGCTGGCGCGCACCGAGAGCCGCGGCGCGCACCAGCGCGACGATCATCCGGCGCTCGACGAGGGATGGTGCGTCAACCAGATCGTCACGCTGAAGGACGGGGCGGCGCTGCGCAAGGTCGAGCCCTCGACCGGAAAGGTCCTGCAATGAAAGCGCGGCTGTCGATCCAACGCGGCCTGCCGGGCGCCCCGCCCGAGCATCAGTCGTTCGACGTGCCGTTCGAGCCCGGCCAGTCGGTCCTCGACGGATTGCGCGCAATCCGCCGCCGGCTCGATCCGTCGCTGGCGTTCCGCTTCGCCTGTATCAACGCCAATGCGTGCAAGGAATGCATGATGCTGATCGACGGCAAGGTCGGCTATGCCTGCACCGCCCGCCTGAAGGAAGGCGAGACCACGCTGGCGCCGCTGCCCAAGAAGGCCCTGATCCGCGACCTCGTCACCGAAATCGCACCGCCCGACGAACGGCTGTAGCCGCGCCGTAGGTAGCGCGGGCGCAGCGGCCAAGTAACAAGCGGCCCCCTCGAGGGGCGCGTCACGTCGTCACGCGCATTCACAACACTTTTATTGCGGCCCGCCGCGCCTTTCGCATTCTTCGCCTGCTATTTGCGGGCTCCGGCGTTAAGTTAGCTCAAGGACTTCGGGTCTGCCGCTGTTCCCTTGCGCGGCGGATGATCGGCCCCCAGAAGTAATCGGCTCCAAGGAGTAACTGACATGACCGGTGTCATCCTGAATCGCCGTAACCTGCTCGTCGCCGGAAGTTCCATGCTGGTCACCGGCGTCGCCGGGCTGACGCTGCCCGCGCGCGCGCAAGACCTCGCGCCGACGCCGTCGATGTCGGGCGGGTCCAACAACTACCGCAAGGGCGCGCCGATCGTGGAACGGATCGGCAAAGGCGGGTTCTGGATGAGCGGCACCGTCCGCCGCGCCGGCGACGGTGCCCCGCTTGCGCGGCAGCGCATCCAGATCTGGGCCCACACGGTCGAAGGCCAGGAGCACGAGCCGCAGAGCCACGGCGCCACCCTCACCGACGACAACGGCGCGTTCCGTCTGGAGATGCCGCAGATCATTCCGGTGTTCGGCCAGCCGCATGGCCACCTCGCCTATGACAGCGGCGAGTTCAAGACCGTGTTTCTGCGTCCGGTGATGCGCAGCGCCAAGGACAACAGCCTCGAGGCGCACTTCGTGCTTCAGCCGGCCTGACGCGGATCGGACACAATGCGATGACGCGGGCCCGGGCGGTCCTGATCTGGGCCGCGCTCGCGGCGGCCATTGGCGTGCCGATCGCCGCCGCGGCCGCGAGCCCGCTGCTCGCATGGCGCGGCCCGGTCTATATCGCCGCCTGCTTTGCGGGAATCGTCGCGCTCGGCCTGGTGCTGGTTCAGCCGCTGCTGATCGGCGGATTTCTGCCGGGGCTCGCGGCCTATCGCGGGCGACGCGTACACCGCTGGATCGGCGCCGCGCTGGTGCTGACGGTGCTGGTGCATGTCGGCGGGCTATGGTTCACCAGCCCGCCCGACATGATCGACGCCCTGCTGTTCAGATCGCCGACGCCGTTCTCGCCGTTCGGCGTGACCGCGATGTGGGCGATCTTCGCGGTCGCGCTGCTAGCGGCGTACCGCCGCCGCTGGGGCGTGAGCCCGCGGCAATGGCGGCGCGCCCACCTGCTGCTCGCCGTGGTCATCGTCGTCGGCAGTGTGGTGCACGGCATGCTGGTCGAGGGCACGATGGAGACGATGACGAAGGCCGCCCTCTGCACGCTGGTGGTGGCGGCGACCGTCAAGATCTTGGCCGACCGGCGGCCATGGCGAAAGCAAGCAAGCGAGCGTCCGGCGCAATCCTGAGCGCGGCGGCAAAGGCCGCCTCCGACACGCGGCCATCAGAGCGGTTCATCAATTGATGGAAGCAGACGTGGAGCTTGCCAAGGGCACTGAGTCCTCATCCTGAGGAGCCCGGCAAAGCCGGGCGTCTCGAAGGATGAGGAGACGCACGGCCTGCGGCGCATGGTTCGAGACGGCGCTTCGCGCCTCCTCACCATGAGGTCGTGCTTGCTGTGAGCACGCCGAAGCGTGGCGCTGATTCCATCAAATAGAGAAATGCTCTAGTCGTCTCTGCGTCCGCCTGATCGGGCACGACGGCTTCGACCCGTCGGTTCGCAACGCGCTCCACGCCGCGCTGAACCGCGTCATCAATTGATTGACGCGCTTGTCCTTTCCCTATGCGCGGCCTCCTCATCCTGAGAGGCTGCCCGGAAACTCGATCCGGAAAACGCAGGTCGTCATTGCGAGGAGCACCCGGATCGGCGCAAAGCGCCGTCCGAGCACAGGCTCCGCGACGAAGCAATCCAAGAGGTCGGCGCATGGCGCCCCTGGATTGCTTCGCCTTCGGCTCGCAATGACGAAACAACGCGTAACGCCGAGCGATCGCATGTCTTGTTGCGTCTCTTCCAAACGCGGCAGCGGACTTCGTATCCAGCTACCTAGTCGCAGCCGGATATAGCGCCTATGGTATCATGATAAGTGACTGCCGGATGCCGACCTGAGCGGCGTCAAATCCTACGCGCCGGCGTTGCCGAAATTATCCACTCATCCGGAGAACGTCAGAGACTTGGATGATGAAGAGCAGACTGCTACGTAATTACTCCTCGTCGGATTGCGCTTCGTTCCATCCAGGCTACGCTTACTGTTACATAGATTTCATTACATTTGGGAGTGGGAGGATTGCCGTGGCCACAAACGACACGCGACTAGAAGAAGCGCATAAACACTTGAAGGAGCGAATCGAAAAGTACGATGACCGCATCTTAGCGGTATTGAAAGGACACCTCAGCGCCGAACAGAGCTTGAACGAGCTACTCAGGGCAGCCAAAAGGAGATGGAGACGACGTACCTTCGCCGGCAAAATCGATGTAGCTAAGCAGCTCTGTTTGCCGGATCTTAGTGAGCAACTATGGACGATACTAGAGAATGGCAACGATCTCCGCAACGCAGTTGCCCACGGCCACCAGGAGGGTACGATAAACCAACGAATGGCGCACCTGAAGAAGGCATTGCTAGCTTGGTCCTCTCCCGAACAGAAACCAGGTGTCGAAACAATGACTGACACCCAAATGGTTAGCACCGCGTTCTATTCAACGGGCAGCTTTCTGATTGTGGCCGCCATGAGGCTTGAAGGAAAATACTGAGTAGGTCGATGATTGCCATGACGGAATTCATAGCCCTTCAGTAGTCCACTAGCATTATCTGCAATAGCCGCAAGGTCGGTCAAAAGCAGACGTGTTCTCCGCAGCAGAGCTAGGCACTCTCGAATCCTGCAAACGTCACAAAGTCGCGTTCGACGCGTGGGCAGTGATCTTCGATCGCCCTGCCGCCGCCCCTTATCCCTCACCCACTATTCCGCAGCCCCGCCGAAATCCCGTTGATCGTCAGCTGCACGCCGCGGAGCACCTGTTCGTCCGGATCGTGACTGCGGTGTTCGCGCAGCAATTGGACCTGGACGTGGTTCAAGGGATCGAGATACGGGAAGCGGTGGCGGATCGAACGGTCGAGCAGCGGGTTGCTCTGCAGCAGATGGTCCTGCTGCATGATCGCCAAGAGATTGTCGATCGAGGAATGCCATTCGGCGCGGATGTGGCCGAAGATGCGATCGCGGATCGCGGTGTCTTCGACCAGCTCGGCGTAGCGCGAGGCGATCCCGATCGAGCTCTTCGACAGCACCATGTCCATGTTCGACAAGAGCGTGCGGAAGAACGGCCACTCCTGATACATCGTCTGCAGGAACGCGATGCCCTTGTCAGGGTGCTCGGTGACCCAGGCCGACACCGCGCTGCCGAAACCGTACCAGCCCGGCAGCATCAGCCGGCACTGCGCCCATGAGAATACCCAGGGGATCGCGCGCAGGTCCTCGATCGCGCGGGTCTTCTTGCGCGAGGCCGGACGGCTGCCGATGTTCAGCGTCGAGATCTCGTTGATCACGGTGGACGCCCAGAAGTAATCGACGAAGCCGTCGGTCTCGTAGACCAGGCCGCGATACGCCTTGAAGGCGAGCGCCGAGAGCTCTTCCATCGCCTCGAGATAATCGCGATGCGGCGCCACCCGCTTCGGCTGCAGCAGGCTCGCTTCCAGCGTCGCGGCAGCGAGGATCTCGAGGTTGTTGCGGCCGACTTCGACGTTGGAATATTTGCTGGTGATGATCTCGCCCTGCTCGGTGATGCGGATCTGGCCGTTCACCGCGCCGCCCGGCTGCGCCACGATCGCGTCGTAGCTCGGGCCGCCGCCGCGGCCGACCGAGCCGCCGCGGCCATGGAACAGCCGCAACCGCACGCCGTGACGCTCGAAGATCTCGATCAGCCCGATCTCGGCCTTGTACAGCTCCCAGCCCGAGGTGACGAAGCCACCGTCCTTGTTGCTGTCGGAATAGCCGAGCATCACCTCCTGCACCGAGCCGCGGCTGTCGACCAGCCGGCGATATTCCGGAATCGCCAGCAGCCGGTCCATGATCTTGGCGCAGGCCTGCAGGTCCTCGATGGTCTCGAACAGCGGCACCACGTTGATGGCGCTGCGCCCGGACGGATCGATCAGCCCGACCTCCTTGAGCAGCACCGCGACTTCCAAGAGGTCCGAGACGCCCTTGGTCATCGAGATGATGCATTGGGGGATCGCCGCCGCGCCGTAAGTCGCGTGCGCCTTCGCGGCTTCGCGGAACACCGCGAGCTCGCCGACGGTCTCGTCGCTGTATTTGACAAACATCGAGGTCAGCGGCCTCGTGCTGCGCAGCTCGCTGATCAACAGCGCGATCCGCGCTTCCTCGTCGAGCACCGCATAAGACGTGCCGGGCCGCGCCGCGTCCATCAGTTCACCGACAGTGCGCTCGTGCACCGCCGAATTCTGCCGCATGTCGAGACAGGCGAGATGGAAGCCGAAGCAGTCGATCGCGCGGCGGAGCTGGCGCAGCCGGCCGCGCGCGATCACGCCGGAATTGTGCGTGGTCAGCGACAGATGGATGGCATCAAGATCGGCCTTGAAGTCCTGTGCGCTGGCGTAAGGCTCGGCCTCGCCGACCGGGGCGCGGAGGTTCTCGACCTCGAGCGCGACCGCCGTCGCCGCGAGCCGCGCATAGATGCCGGACACCGCGAGGCGATACGGCTCGTACTTGCGATGCGGCGAGGTGTCGGGCGAGGTCTCGGCCAGCGCCTTGACGGTGTCGGTGATGCCGGCGAGATGCGAGGCCAGCGACAATTCCGAGCCGAGTTCGTGCAGCTCTTCGAGATAATAGCGCAGCACGCGGCTGCTCTGCAGCTTCAGGGTGCCGTGCAGCACCTCGGCGGTAACGAACGGGTTGCCGTCGCGGTCGCCGCCGATCCAGCTTCCCATTCGCAGGAAGCTCGCCAGCTCACCTTCGCTGTTCACGCCCTCGGCCTTGGCCGCATCGGCGAGCCGATCCTCCAGCGCACTGTGCAGCCGCGGCACCTCGCGCAGGAAGGTGTAGTCGTAGAACGACAGGCCGTTGGTGACTTCGTCCAGCACGGTCAGCTTGGTCCGGCGCAGCAGGTTGGTCTTCCACAGCGTCTCGACGGCGCGGCGCAGCCGCTCCTCGTTGTCGGCCCATTCGTCGGCGGTCAGTTGCACCCGGTCGCGCTGATCGAGCAGCGATGCGATCTGCATCTCGCGATCCATCGTGCTCTTGCGCCGCACCTCGGTCGGATGCGCGGTCAGCACCGGGCTGACCAAGGCGCTGGCGAAGAACTTGCGCAGCTCGGCGGCGCTGATCCCCTCCTGGCGCGCATGCGCCAGCGTCTTGGCGAGCAGCCCGGCGCGCGGCGCCGAGCCCGCGGTCGAGCCGGCGCGCATCTGGCGGATGTTGTTCTGGTCCTCGGCGATGTTGGCAAGGTGCGAGAAGTAGCTGAAAGCGCGCACGATCCGCATCGTGTCCGGGATCGACATACCGTCGAGGATGGCGGCGAGCTCGGCGCGCGCGGTCGTGTCGTCGTCGCGGTGGAAGCGGATCGAGGTCTGGCGGATGTTCTCCACCAGATCGAACACGCTCTGGCCCTCCTGGTCGCGCACGGTGTCGCCGAGGATGCGGCCGAGCAGCCGGATGTCGTTGCGCAGCCGGGTTTCGGCCTCGATCGCCGCCGCGTCGTCGGGACGATCGGAGCCCGGCGCGAGGCCGGCGGACGGATTAGGTGACGACATCGCAACCCTCCAGGACACCACCGGCATCCTGAAGTATTTTGTGCACCGCACGCAAGGTCAAGAATGGCGGTGCCGCCGTGCAACCGCCCCAAGCGGCGTCAGCGCGCGCCCGAGATGTTGCGGACATTGTCCGGCGGCGACTCGCGCGGCGGGGTCTCGGGGTCGGCCGACGCCCCAGTGTCCGACGGTAACACCGGCTCGGCGAGAGACGGTGTCGGTGCGGGCGTCGGTGCCGGCGGCGGCATTGGAATCGGCGCCGAAACCGGCGTTTCATACAGCGGCGGCTGCGGTACCGGTCGTGCGCTGGTACCGGCCGGCTGCTGCGGCGTCGACGGCGGTGGTGTGAACGGCTGCTCGAACAGCGGCGGCGCGGCCGGTTCCGAGCGGCGCTTGGCCCAGAAGAACGGGACGATGATCGCCACGATCAGGCCGAGGATCAGCATGATCAGCAGCGAGGACTGCTGCAGGAAGGCGATCGCCGGGACGCTGATGCCGAGGATCACGCCGACCGCTGCGACCCGCCAGGTCCGCATATGCAACCCGGCGGTGAAGGTGCCGAGCGCCAGCAGGGTCAGCACGCCGAGCGCGCTGGCGAGCCCGCTGACCTGCCGCGTCACTTGCAGCGACATCAGCTCCATCGCGACCAGCACCGCACCCCAGTGCAGCACCTGGGTCAGCACCAGCCGGACCCGATGTTCGCTGGTTTCGGTTTCGGGCCAGCCGGCGGCGATGCAGATCAGTCCGATCAGCGGCGTCAGGATCACCCAATACAGACTGTCCTGCACGAAGCTGGTGTAGGCGACGCCCACCACCGCCAACAGCAGCATCAGCAGATACGGCCACTCCCGCAACATAAAGCCGCCGAGGCCAGAATGCCATTTCGCGCGAGGCGCGTCGGATTGCAGGTTGGTCATGGTGGATCCCTCCGGCTGCCCTGTGTAGCACGGAACCGGTTGGTGCGGCTGCTCGATCGCGCGCCTTGGTGAGCGAGCAGTCAACCGCCAGTCGCAGGCGCAGCAGGACGGCAACGGCCGGACGCCGCCGCGGTTCCACGCCGGAACGATCGCGGAGGCTTGGCACCTCTCAGTACCGCTCCTGCACCCAAACAATCGATCATGTCGATTGATTTAAGAAAAACAATCTGTTTGATTGATTGATAAGCGGAAGCGATGGATTGGCCAACAAGGAGCCGATCCATGACCGTGATTGCCGATGAGAAACGCAAGCCTCACCCTCACCGCCGCGCCGCTCATTTCGGGCGCCACCTCGCCGCGATCGCGCCCGGAGTGCTGGTGACCGCCGGGATCGCCGCCGCCGCGGTCGGCCTCCGCGCGATTCCGGGCATGCCCGGGATCTCGCCGATGCTGCTGGCGATCCTCATCGGCATTGTCGCGCACAATGCCATCGGCACGCCCGCTTGGGCGGTGCCCGGCGTCAAGTTCAGCCTGCGCCGCGTGCTCCGCTTCGCCATCATCCTGCTCGGGCTTCAGCTCACCACCGCACAATTGATCGAGGTCGGCGGCGAAGGTCTCGCAATCATCGCGGCGACGCTGCTCGCCACGTTCAGCTTCACGGTGTGGTTCGGCCGCCTGATCGGCGTCGACCGCAAGCTGGCCGAACTGATCGCCGCCGGCACCTCGATCTGCGGCGCATCGGCGATCATCGCCACCAACACCGTCACCCGCGCCGACGACGAGGACGTCGCCTACGGCGTCGCCTGCGTCACCGTGTTCGGCTCGCTGGCGATGGTGATCTATCCGCTGCTGCAGGGCGTGTTCGGCCTCGATGCTCACGGCTTCGGCCTGTGGACCGGTTCCTCGATCCACGAGATCGCGCAGGTCGTCGCCGCCAGCTTCCAGGGCGGCCAGAGCGCAGGTGAATTCGGCACCATCGCCAAGCTGTCGCGGGTGATGATGCTGGCGCCCCTGGTGATCGGGCTCGGCATGATGGCACGCCGCCGTGCCCGGCATCAGCCCGCCGGCGACCGCAGCGCGACACCGCCGATGCCGTGGTTCGTGCTCGGCTTCGTGGCGATGATCGGGGTCAACCAGTTTGTCGCGATCCCGCACGAAGCCAAGAGCTGGATCGTGGCGATCACCGCGTTCCTGCTGTCGATGGCGCTGGCCGCGATGGGGCTGGAGACGGACCTGCGCAAGCTCGCCGCACGCGGCCTGCGCCCCGCGTTGCTCGGCCTCACAGCCGCGCTGTTCATCGCCAACTTCTCGCTGGCGCTGATCAAACTCACAGGATGGCACGGATGACATTGGAGCAGCTCCGCATCTTCATCGCGGTCGCCGAACAGCAACACATGACCCGCGCCGCGAGCGGACTGCATCTCACCCAATCGGCCACCAGCGCGGCGATCGCCGCGCTGGAAGCGCGTCACGGCATCAAGCTGTTCGACCGCATCGGCCGCGGCATCGCACTGACCCAAGCGGGGCACGACTTTCTCGGCGAAGCGCGCGCCGTGCTCGCCCGCGCCCGGGCTGCCGAACAGGCGCTCGACGACATTGCAGGCCTGAGGCGCGGCTCGCTCAGCCTCGCCGCCAGCCAGACCGTGGGTAATTACTGGCTGCCGCAGCGGTTGCTGCGGTTTCAGCAGCGCTATCCCGGGATTGCGCTGCTGCTGACGATCGCCAACACCGAGCAGGTCGCGACCGCGGTGCGCGACGGCCGCGCCGATCTCGGTCTCGTCGAAGGCGAGGTCGACGAGCCGCAGCTCAGCACCACCCCGATCGGCGGCGACGAACTCGTCATCGTGGTCGGCAGCGACCATCCCTGGCGCACGCTGGCGCGGCTGACGGCAGCCAAGCTCAGCACCACCGGCTGGGTGCTGCGCGAACGCGGCTCCGGCACGCGTGCGATGTTCGAGGCGGCGCTGCGCCGCGCCGGACTGGCCTTGTCCGATCTCGACGTGCGCCTGGAACTGCCGTCCAACGAAGCGATCCGCGCCGCGGTCGAAAGCTCCGATTGCGCCACCGCGATCTCCGCACTTGTCGCCGCATCGTCGCTCGCCGCCGGCACGCTGCACCGCTTGCGATTCGATCTGCCGCAGCGCGCATTTCATCTGCTGCGACACAAAGAGCACAGCCAGAGCCGCGCGGAGAATGCACTACTTGCTGAATTATCGGCAGTGCCCGCAAGTTAACTGGCACGCGGGTACCATCCCTGTTGCTGCGAATTCATGGTTCCAAGAAGAGGAACTCACCAGGATGTAACTATCCAAAGAAAACTACGCGGATTTGCCACGTAACGTTGCAGCGCCGCGACAGCCATGCGTAGCATTGCAACCTAGGAGGGCAGCGAGTGCGCAAGGGGCTGACGCTTTCGACCAGGTTGGCGATCCTGGTCGTATCAACCGTGGTGCTGACCGCGATCGGGGTCGGCTACCTCGGCTATCGCAACATTGCGCCGGTTGCTGTCGAACGGACGCTGGGGGCGATCAACGCCAACGCGGGCTGGCAGGCGCGCGAACTGTCGCACTTGGTCGGCGGCGCCGCTGCCGACCTGCTCGGCTTCCGCCACATCATCGGCATCGACGATCTGATCGAACTCAGCGCGGATCCGTCAAAGACCGAAGCCGGCGGCGTCAGCCTGCCGGTATGGCGCGGGCGGATCGGCCGGCGGCTGGCGCTCGAGCTCGAGAACAAACCCGACTTCATGCGCTACCGGTTGATTGGTCTCGCCGACCAGAGCCGCGACATCGTCCGGGTCGAACGTGAGCCGGATGGCAACGTCCGGATCGTTCCCGATAGCGACCTGGCGTTCATGAACGCGCGCGCGTTTCAGTTCGGCCTCACCGCCCGCGACGGCGAAACGTTGATCTCCGGCGTTGAATTCGAGCCGATCGACCCGAAAGCCGACAAGAATGCGCAGCACGACGCCTCGCAGCTTCGCCCGATCATCCGGGTGGTCACGCCCGTGTTCGCCAGCAACGGCCAGCGCTTCGGCATTCTGACCGCAACGATCGATCTGCGCCGACCATTTCAGCGGCTGAACAATCCGGTGCTGCCGTCTTCGAAGATCTACGTGGTCGATCGCAGAGGACACTACCTGTTCCATCCGGACGCGCCGCACGGCATCGCCGCCAGCATCCCCTCCTCCGTGAAACTAGAGTTTCCCGCGCTCGCCGAGGCGCTGGACTCGGGCCGCTGGACTCCGGCCGTGATTCCCAACCGCCACGGGGACCGGTTCGGCGTCGCGCTTCAGCCGATGAGAATTGACGACGAGACGCCGCTGGCGCTGGTTGAAGTGATTCCCGAGCAGGACATGATCCGCAGCCCGATGCTGGTGTGGGCCAAGTCGACATTGATCGGCGGTAGCTTCGCGGTGCTGGTGGCGATCATACTGTCCGTGAGCTTCGCCCGTGGTCTGGCCCGGCCGCTGGCGGACATGACGCGCGCGGTCACCAGCCTCGGCAGCGGCGCCCCGCTCGCGCTGCCGCGCAATGCCAGCGGTGAGATCGGCATCCTGGTCGAGGCGTTCTCCGCGACGATACGGGAGGCGCGCGACAAGACCGCTGCGCTTCGCCGCGAGAAGGAGATCTTCGAGTCGATCACCACCGCGATGGCCGAAGCCGTGCTGCTGATCGATACCAACGCCAGCGTGCTCTATGAGAACCCTGCCGCCATGGCGCTACGCACCTCGTCGACCGGCATCACCGGACCGAACTGGGAACGCTCGATCGAGATGTTCATGACGGACGGCGTGACGCCGCTTCCGATCGCACAACGTCCCGGACGACGAGCCCTGACCGGCGAGCTGGTCGACCGGTTCGAGCTGGTGGTGCACGTCCTCGGCAGCGACAAGTACGTCGACGTCTCCGGCAATGCGCGGCCGATCCGCGATGCCGATGGCGCGATCAGCGGCGCGGTCTTGGTGTTCACCGACGTCTCCGAATTGAAGGAGACCGAGCGGCGATTGCATCAGGCACAGAAACTGGAGGCGATCGGTCAGCTCACCGGCGGCGTCGCTCACGACTTCAACAACATGCTGACGGTGATCAGCGGCACCGCCGAGATCCTGCTCGACGAGCTGGCCGACCGGCCCGATCTCGTCACCATCGCCAAGATGATCGATCAAGCCGCCGAGCGAGGCGCCGACCTGACCCGGCAATTGCTCGCATTCGCCCGCAAGCAGCCGCTGCAGCCACGCAGCATCGACGTCAACACCGTGGTGTCGAACATCAAGCAGCTGCTGCGCCCGACCATCGGCGAGCACATCGCGATCGATATGCAGCTCGCGCCCGACATCGACCCTGCTCTGATCGATCCGTCGCAATTGTCGTCGGCGCTGCTTAATCTCGCCGTCAATTCCCGGGACGCGATGCCTGACGGCGGCAAGCTGCTGTTCGAGACCGCCAATGTGACGCTCGACGACGACTACGCCGAGCACCATCCCGAAGTCAGGCCAGGCCGCTACGTGATGATCGCGGTCAGCGACTCCGGCGTCGGCATGACTCCCGAGGTGCTCGAGAAGGCGTTCGAGCCGTTCTTCACCACCAAGATCGTCGGCAAGGGCACCGGGCTTGGGCTGAGTATGGTGTACGGCTTCGTCAAACAGTCGAACGGACACATTCAGATCTACAGCGAGGAGCAGCACGGCACCACGATCCGGCTGTATCTCCCGCGCGCCGAGTCGAGCGCCGATGTCCTGCCCCCGGCCGCGCCGATCGAAGGCGGCACGGAGACGATCCTGCTAGTCGAAGACGACGAATTGGTGCGCAACTTCGCGCTGGTTCAGCTCCGTGGCCTCGGCTATCGCACCATCGCGGCGGAGGACGGCGCAGCGGCGCTCGCGGAAGTGAAGCGCGGCACACCGTTCGACCTATTGCTCACAGATATCATCATGCCCGGCGGCATGAACGGCCGCGAGCTCGCCGACGCGGTGGCGCGGCTGCGGCCGGTGAAGGTGCTGTACACCTCGGGCTACACCGAAAATGCGATCGTGCACCACGGCCGGCTCGACCCCGGTGTGCTGCTGTTGTCGAAGCCATTCCGCCGCGCCGATCTGGCGCGGCTGGTCCGCACCGCGCTGACCCGCGGGGATCACCGGCCGCCCAACGATTCCGCGAGCACCCGTCGCAAGAGTGCGGCGAGTTAGATCACCCGTCCCGCATTCACCCAATACGGGTCGCGCAGGCGACGCTTGAAGATCTTGCCGGAGTCCTCGCGCGGCAGTTCCGGCATGATCTTGATGTGCTTGGGCACCTTGTAGTCGGCGAGCGCCAGTTTGAGCTGAGACCGAATGAAGCTCTCGTCCAGCGTTACCCCCGGCTGCGGCTCCAGCATCGCCATCAGTGCTTCACCGAACTCGGCATCGGGAATGCCGAACACCGCGCAATCATGCACACCCGAAACGGCGTGCAGCGCCGCCTCGATTTCTGCCGGATAAATATTGACGCCTCCGGAAATCACCATGTCGCGCTTGCGATCGCAGATGAAGACGTAGCCGTCCTCGTCGATGTAGCCGACGTCACCGGAGGTGATGAAGCCGTCGCGGTCGATCTCGGCGCGCTTCTCCGGCTTGTTGTGATAGGTGAAGTCCGGATTGCCGGCGATCCGCGAGAAGATCTCGCCGATCTCTCCCTGCGGCAGTTCCTTGCCGTCGTCGTCGATGAACTTCAGCTCGGCGCCGTGCGCGATCTTGCCGACGGTGCCGGGCTTGCTGAGCGCGTCCTCGGACGTCGCGAAGGTCACCGCACCGGATTCGGTCGAGCCGTAGAATTCGTAGATCACCGGGCCCCACCACTCGATCATCGCACGCTTGACGTCGGCCGGGCACGGTGCTGCGGCGTGGATGACGTGACGCAGCGACGAGACGTCGTACTTGGCGCGCACCTCCGCCGGCAGCTTCATCAGCCGAATGAACATCGTCGGCACCATGAACACGGTGTCGATCTTGTGCTCCTGCACCAACGCCAAGAATTCCTCCGGGTGGAATCGTGGCATCAGCACCAGCACGCCGCCGAGCTTGCCGGCGCGGATGCCGAACGAGTTCGGCGCCGAGTGATACAGCGGGCCCGGGCACAGCGCGCGTACCTGGGGCTTCAACCCGTAGATCGTCGCCCGCATCTTCTCGGCATGCGCCGCCTGCTCCGGGGTCGGCGCGAACCGCTTGACGCCCTTCGGATGGCCGGTGGTGCCGGAGGTGTAGATCATGTTCTGCGGCTGTGGCATCGTCGGGCCGTCATACGGCTTCTGCTGCGCCAACCAGCCGTCGAGATCGATCGCATTGTTCGGCGGCGACAGATGACCCTCCGCGATCTTGTAATTGGCGATCACTTCCGGCGGCGTCGGCACGCTGAGCACGGTGAGGTCCGCCGGAATCGCGGCGGCGACGCTGTGCAACAGGTCGGCGTGGCCGATCAGCACCCGGGTCGCGGAATCGCCGATGATGTAACCGACTTCCTCCGGCTTGAAATGCCAGTTCACCGGCACCGCATAGGCGCCGAGCGTCATCACGCCATAGACCGCTTCCATGAAGGCGATGTCGTTGCGCATCAGCACGCAGACGCAGTCGCCGGGCTTGACGCCGAGCGCCTGCAGGCCGCCGGCGATGGCCGCGACACGCGCGTTCAGCTCGTCGAAGCTGCGGCGGTGATCGCCGGAAATGATGCCGTGATAAAGCTGGTTCTCGGACACAGTTACTCTCCGATTCTCGAGGTCGGGTTTGCGCCGCAGCGGCCGCGATCGCGGCGCACGCCGTGGCGAGATGATGCAGGGCTTATACGTGAAGACGCCGCGCGATGCGCGCGGCGTCCCCCCAAATCGTCATGTATTTGGCGCGTAGCGCTATGCGTCGGTGAAGTTGGGCGCGCGCTTCTCCAGGTTAGCGCGCACTGCTTCGGTCTGGTTCGGCGAGCCGATCAGCTTCTGCTGTTCGACGCTTTCGGCGAGCAGTGCCGGGCCGGGATCGACCGAGAGGCTGTTCATCATCCGCTTGGCGGCACGGATCGCGTCCGGATTCTTGCCGGCGATCTCGCGCGCCATCTCCAGCGCAGCCTGGTACGGATCATCGACCACTTTGGTGGCGAGGCCGAGGCTCACCGCTTCCTGCGCGCCGACGATGCGGCCGGTATAGGTCAGCTCGCGCAGCACGTCGTCGCGCAGCAGCGTCGACAGGATCGGCGTGCCCGCCATGTCCGGCACCAGACCCCATTTGATTTCCATTATCGACATTCTGGCGTCCGGCGCCATCAGCCGGATGTCGGCGCCGAGCGCGAGCTGACAGCCGCCACCGAACGCGACGCCGTGCACCGCAGCAATCACCGGCACCGGCAGCATCCGCCACCCCCACACCGCCTGCTGCGCCGCATTGGCCTGGCCGTGGGTGCGCTTGGTCAGGTCACGAAGTTCGCCTCCCGGAATTCCGTTGCCGCCGCTCTCCTTCATCGCGGCGAAACGTCCCATGTCGAGGCCGGCGCAGAATGCCTTGCCCTCGCCGGACAGCACCACGGCGCGCACGCCCTTCTCCCGCGCGAGCCGCTCGGTGGTGCTCACCAATGCCTCGAACATCGCAGCATCAAGCGCATTCATCTTGTCCGCGCGTACCAGCCGGACATCGGCGACGCCGTCGGTGATCGTCACCGAAACGCGATCGTTCATCGGGCAGTTCCTCTGTTGTTTTGCATTGGGCGGCTACAGAAAAGCGTTGTCGGGATTTAGTCAATCGCCTAATTAACGACCACCTTCAACTTTTCCGGGCGGTTTCTTCATGTTCACAGATCAGCTTCTCGCAGGCCGTCGAATCCTCATCACCGGCGGCGGCACCGGCCTCGGCAAGGCGATGGCCGCGCGCTTCCTGCAGCTCGGCGCCGAAGTCCACATCTGCGGTCGCCGCAAGGGCGTCTGCGACGAGACCGCGACCGAGCTGATGGATCAGTACGGCGGCAAGGTGATGACCTACGGCGTCGACATCCGCGACGCCGCGGCGGTCGACCACATGGTCGAGACCATCTTCGAGAGCGGGCCGCTCACCGACCTGATCAACAACGCGGCGGGAAATTTCATCTCGCGGAGCGAGGATCTTTCCCCGCGCGGCTTCGACGCCGTTGCCAACATCGTGATGCACGGCACGTTCTACGTCACCCACGCAGTCGGCAAGCGCTGGATCGCCGGCGGCCATCGCGGCAACGTGGTGTCGATCACCACCACCTGGGTGCGCAACGGCAGCCCCTATGTGGTGCCGTCGGCGATGAGCAAGTCGGCGATCCACGCCATGACGATGTCGCTGGCCACCGAATGGGGCAAATACGGCATTCGCCTGAACACCATTGCGCCGGGCGAAATTCCGACCGAAGGCATGAGCAAGCGGATCAAGCCCGGCGACGAAGCCGGCGCTCGCACCATCAAGATGAATCCGATGGGCCGCGTCGGCACCATGGAAGAGCTGCAGAACCTCGCCACCTTCCTGATCTCCGGCGGCTGCGACTGGATCAGCGGCGAGACCATCGCGATGGACGGCGCGCAGGGCCTCGCCATGGGCGGCAACTTCTACCAGCTCCGCGACTGGAGCAACGACGACTGGGAAAACGCCAAGGCCTCTATCAAAGCCCAGAACGAGAAGGACCGCGCGCAGCGGGGGTAAACTCCCGCCGGTTCGTCATGGCCGGGCTCGACGGTGCGGGTTGCTACGCCAACCCATGCTCACCACCGTCATCCCCCGCGGATGCGGGGATCCAGTCATACGGATCGTCTGCGGCTGACCACGAACGCTCTGCAATACTGGGTCGCCCGGACCAGCCGGGCGATGACCACGTTGTCAGCCATTGTGCCCTGCAACGCCGCCCCGCTCTACTCTCGCCGCGGGATTTGCTTCTCGCGCGCGACACTCCCTCCCGCTTGTATTTGCCTGCGAAGCGCGGCAGACTTCGTGCAAAACGACAAGCAAAGAACTAACAACATCCCAGGGAGTGACAATGTCCGAGGCAGCCGAGCCAGCTACGTTGGCCGACGTGATCCGTGCGCAGGCCAAGACCCGCGGCGACGAAATTGCCTACGAGTTCGAAGGCCGCATCAGCAGCTTCGCTGATTTTGATCGCCACACCAATCAGGTCGCCCGCGCGCTGCAGGCCTCCGGCGTGCAGCCGAACGAGCGGATCGCCTATTTGGGCAAGAACAGCGACATCTATTTCGAGCTGTGGAGTGGCGCGATCAAGGCCAAGGCGGTGATGGCACCCGTGAACTGGCGGCTGGCCGGGCCGGAGATCGCCTACATCGTCGAGGACTGCAAGGCCGCGATCCTGTTCGTCGGTCCGGAATTCGTCGATCAGGTGCGCGGCCTCAAGGAGCTGATCCCGAGCGTGCGCCACATCATCACCACCGAGGGCGGCGCGCCGGAGTGGCAGGACTTCACCAAATGGCGCGACGCGCAGCCTGGCGACGACCCGCAGGTTGCGATCGCGCCGTCCGATATCGCGATCCAGCTCTACACCTCCGGCACCACCGGCAAGCCGAAGGGCGCGATGCTCAGCCACGCCAACTTCCTGTCGCTGGTCCGCGCCGGCCAGGACAACAAGCCGGAGTGGAACCGATGGTCGCCCGACGACGTCTCGCTGGTGGCGATGCCGGTGTTTCACATCGGCGGCTCCGGCTGGGGCATGATGGGGATCTATCACGGCGCCAAGGGCGTGATCGCTCGTGAATTCGATCCGACCAAGGTGCTCGATTTCTTCGAGCAGTCCGGCATCACCAAGCTGTTCATGGTGCCCGCCGCGATGCAGTTCGTGGTGCGGCAGCCGCGCGCCCGCGAGGTCGATTTCTCACGGCTGAAATACATGCTGTACGGCGCCTCCCCGATTCCGGCGGCGCTGCTGAAGGAATGCATCGAGGTGTTCAAATGCGGCTTCGTGCAGATGTACGGCATGACCGAGACAACCGGCACCATCGTGGCGCTGCCGCCGGAGGATCACGTCGAGGGACTGGAGCGGATGCGCTCGGCCGGCAAGGCGCTGCCCGGCGTCGAGATCGCGATCCTCGATCCCGACGGCAAGCCGCTGCCGCCGCGGCAGGTCGGCGAGATCGCCACCCGCTCCGGCTCCAACATGGTTGGCTATTGGAATCTGCCCGACGCCACCAAGAAGACGATCGATGGTGACAACTGGCTGCGCACCGGCGATGCCGGCTACATGGACGAGGACGGCTACGTCTACATCCACGACCGCATCAAGGACATGATCATCTCGGGCGGCGAGAACATCTACCCGGCCGAGGTCGAGAGCGCGATCTGCGATCACCCCGACGTCGCCGAAGTCGCCGTGGTCGGCGTGCCGGACGATCAGTGGGGCGAAGCGGTGAAAGCCGTGGTGGTGATGAAGCCCGGCAAGGAAGCCACCGCGCAGGACATCATCGGCTTCACCCGCACCCGCATCGCCGGCTACAAGACCCCGAAGTCGATCGACTTCATCCCGGCCCTGCCGCGCAACGCCTCCGGCAAAATCCTCCGCCGCCAGCTCCGCGATCCGTATTGGAGCGGCAAGGATCGGCAGGTGAACTGAGCGCAGCGTTCAGCTACCCACATCCACCGTCGTCATCGCCCGGCTCGTCCGGGCGACCCAGTATCGCAGAGCACTCGTCGCTCTGCGATGCATTTGCCGCGAGCGCCCTCGCATACTGGATCCACCGCATGCGCGGGGGATGACGTTTGTAAGCGGGGCAATTGCCTATCAACCTGACAAACGTCGTGCGCGGGCTCGACCCGCGCATCCATCGCGCGTCAGCACGCTAAACCAGCACCGTCATTCCGAGCCGCGAGCGTAGCTCGCGAACCGGAATCCATAACCACAGTGGTCGCGTTAAGCCACCGCGTGGCAAACACTTACTCACACGGCAAAGCCAGGGAATATGGATTCCGGGTTCGCGCTTCGCGCGCCCCGGAATGACGACGGAGAGGTTCTGCGTGTAGCGCCGTAGGGTGGGCAAAGCGAAGCGTGCCCACGCCCGACTTACGTAACGCCGCGCGTGGCACGGCGCTGCGCGCCTTTGCTCACCCTACTGATAGTTCACCGCTTGTTCGCCCCCATATAGCCGAACAGGAATCCCGCGACCTTACGAATCTGGATTTCTTCGCTGCCTTCGGTGATGCGATAGCGGCGGTGGTGGCGGTAGATGTGTTCGAACTGCTTGTGGCGCGAATAGCCGATGCCGCCGTGGACTTGAATCGCGCGATCGGCCGCCTGGCCGCACAGCCGGTTCGCCCAGTAGTTACACATCGACACCTTGTCGGACAGCGTGTGCTCGACCTGCGCCTGGGTCATCTGATCCATCTCCCACGCAGTCTTGCGGATCAGAAGCCGCAGCATCTCGGCTTGCGTCGCCAGCTCGACCAGCGGAAACTGGATCGCCTGGTTGCGCGCCAATTCCTCGCCGAACGGCTTTCGCTCGCGCGCGTATTTGACGCTTTCATTGATGCAGTACACCGCCGCGCCGAGCGAACTCGCCGCCTGGCGGATGCGGTTCTCGTGCACGAAGCATTGCGCCAGCGATAGGCCGCGGCCGACCTCGCCGAACAGCGCCTCCTCGGTGACGAACACGTCCTTGAACGACACCCGCGGATGGTCGGTCGGCATGTTGAAGGTCCAGAGATATTCCTCGACCTTCACGCCCGGCGCATCGGCCGGCACCAGGAAGCAGGTGATGCCGCGCGCGTCGCCGTCATTGCCCGAAGTGCGGGCGAACAGCGCGCAATGCGTGGCGACGTGCATCCCCGTCGTCCACATCTTCTCGCCGTTGATCACCCAGCCTTTCTTGCCGTCGCGCGTCGCCGGCTCCGCCCGCGTTTCCATGTGCGTCGCGTCGGAGCCGTGATCGGGCTCCGTCAAACCAAATGTGATGCGATACTTGCCCTTGATCGAGCCGTCGATCATCGCCTTCTGATCGTCGCGGCCGTACAGATCGAGCATCTTCACGATCGGAAAATTGCCGACGATCGAGTGCTCGTTCTGCAGATCGTTGTGCAGGCCGAGGCCCTGCGAGGCGAAGTGCTCGCGGATCACCGCCATCCAGAGATTGCTGCCGTCCTGACCGCCGTAGCGCTTCGGGATCGCGAAGCGCAAATGCCCGGCGTCGTCGGCGAGGTTCTTCGCCTTGCGCAGCAGCTCTTCCCATTCGTGGCGCGGCAGACCGCCGTTCTCGAAATCGGTGCGCGCCCATTCGCGGCGATGATCGAAGAAGCGGATGTTATCATCCGCCTGTTCCAGCGGCTTGATCTTGGCGTCGATGAAGCGATCGAGTTCGGCCAGATAGGCGACCAGATCCGGCGGCAGAGAAAAATCCAAGGCGTGCTCCCACGGTCTTCGTGTTGTTGTTGATTGTGTTAAGCGAGCGATTAACATGCGCCGCGCGCGACAAGTCAAGCGCGCTTCAGCCGCATCAATTCTGCTCAACGAAAAAAGGAAACGTCGATGGCGCTGCAATTCTCCACCGTGACCCGCAAGGGCCCGATCACCATCGTGACGCTGTCGCGGCCGGAGGTGTACAACGCACTGCACACCGACGCGCATTACGAACTCGAAGGCGTGTTCAACGACTTCGCGGCGGATCCCGAGCAGTGGGTGGCGATCGTCACCGGTGCCGGCGACAAGGCGTTCTGCGCCGGCAACGATCTGAAGTGGCAGGCCAGCGGCGGCAAGCGCGGCTGGGGCGAGACGGGCTTCGGCGGACTGACGTCGCGGTTCGATTGCGACAAGCCGATCATCGCCGCGGTCAACGGCGTGGCGATGGGCGGCGGCTTCGAGATCGCGCTCGCCTGCGATCTGATCATCGCGTCGGAAAACGCGGTGTTTGCGCTGCCGGAGCCGCGCGTCGGCCTCGCGGCGCTGGCCGGCGGCCTGCATCGTCTGCCCCGCCAGATCGGCTTGAAACGCGCGATGGGGATGATCCTCACCGCCCGCCACGTCAAGGCGCAGGAAGGCTACGAGCTCGGCTTCGTCAACGAGGTCGTGCCGCAAGGCGAAGCGCTCGCCGCGGCGGAGCGCTGGGCCGAAACCATCTGCACCGTTTCCCCGATGTCGATCCGCGCCTCGAAGCAGACGCTGTCGCGCGGGCTGGAAGTGTCGCTGCCGCAAGCCATCGCCGAGCAGCGCGACTACCCGGCGGTGAAAGCGATGGTGGCGTCGCAGGACTACATCGAGGGCCCGAAAGCGTTCTCGGAGAAGCGCGCGCCGAACTGGCAGGGGAAGTAGTTCGGTCGCAAATATCTCCACGTCATTGCGAGGAGCGCAGCGACGAAGCAATCCAGAAGCTCAGTGCAAAGGGACTGGATTGCTTCGCTCCGCTCGCAATGACGAAGGACCACCTCTCGTTCGTCATTCCGGGGCGCGAGCGTAGCGAGCCTCGAAGGATGCGGCGACGAATGCTTGCGGCTCATCCTTCGAGGCCGTCGCTTCGCGACGGCGCCTCAGGATGACGCAGCCTCTTTGGATTTGCTTCCCTGCATCTCCCGGCGATAGCTCGCGTAGTTCGGCTGGTCGACCGCGAGCTTGGCCAGCGTGGTGCGCCACAGATGATCCTTCACGCCGGGCGTCGACAGATCGACCGCACCGGAGGCGATGCGATCGGCGAGTTCAGCGTTGAGATCGACCAACGAGCCGTCGCGGCCGAGCAGCGCCTTCAGGCTGGCATGCTCCGCAGCGTCGCTCTCGCCGGCCTGCGTCAACTGCCGCGTCACCAGGTCGAGCGCGTTGATGCCGACGCGCAGCTTGAAGGCGGCGTGGCCGGAGATCTGCGGCGCGATCTGATCGCGCAGAAAATCCGCCACCGCCTTGATCAGTTCGTCGGGCCTCGGTTCGTCCTGCATTGCTGCCTCGTTGAATGATTAGCTGCGCGGCGCCAGCAGGCGCAGCAGATCGATCTCGGTCTCCGACGAGCGGCGGCCGATCATCGCGCGCTCCATCGAATGATCCGGCCCCTGACGGAAGCGCTGCATCATGCCGCAGCACATGATGCCCCAGCGCAGCGTGCCCATCACTTCCCAGAACTTGACCCGGTCCGGATCCACGGTGCCGCCCGCGGCTTCGTAACCTTGGAACATCTCCTCGCGTGAGCCGAGCCCGCCGACCGGTTTGTCGATCTCGCCGAATCGCCAGGAGTTGACGCAGATCCAGCCGAGGTCTTCCATCGGATCGCCGCGATGCGCCAGCTCCCAATCCAGCACGGCGCGAACGCCGTCCGGGCCGATGATCAGATTGCCGTGGCGGAAATCGCCGTGCACCAATGTGATCGCTTGCGACGCGCCGGGATCGTGGTCCGCGAGCCAGCGCAACGCCAGCTCGAACACCGGGCGCGGCCAGCCCATGCTGCGATAATCGTCGCGCAGCAGACCGATCTCCTCGGTTGAACTGATGGTGCGCAAGCTCGGCAGCGCGGCGCTGTCGATGCCGTGCAGGCCGGCGAGGATCGTGCCGATCTGTCGCGCTAGCTTCGGTCGCGCGTCTGCGAATTCATCGTCGCGGAGGATCTTGCGCGGGATGGTTTCGCCATCGACGCGCCGCATCACAAAGCCGGCACCGAGCGCGTCGGCCTCGGTGAGAACGTGCAGCACCTGCGGCGACGGCACGCCGGCCTCGTAGGCGAGCCGCATCAGTTCGGCTTCGACATCGAGTCCCGCGGCGCGACCCGACACGCTACCGTAGCCCGGCGGCGAGCGGCGCAGGATCGCGGCGATGTCGCCCTCCGGCCGCTCGATCACGAACGACCAGGTCTCCTGGCTCGCGCCGCCCGAGAGCTGCGCGGCGGCGCGAATTCCCGTCGCGCCCGCGCACCAGCGTCGAACGCTGCGCGCGAGCGCGTCCACGAAAGCGGCTTGAGCCATCCGCGGTTATTTGCCCTTGAACTGCGCGGGACGCTTCTCAAGGAACGCTCCGACGCCTTCCTTGAAGTCGTCGGTCGAGCCGGCGACGCGCTGGCATTCGAATTCGAGGTTGAGCTGCTCTTCGAACGAATTCTCGGGCGAATCCCAGTACAACTTGCGGATCAGCGACAGCGCGATGGTCGGGCCGTTGGCGAGGTCGTGCGCCAGCTTCATGGTTTCGGTCCACAGCTCGGCGTCCTCGTACACGCGATTGACCAGGCCCCACTCCAGCGCCTTGTCGGCCGGCAGCTTCTCGCCGAGCAACGACAATTCGACCGACCGCGCCTTGCCGACCAGGCGCGGCAGCAGCCAGGTCGAGCCGCAATCCGGCACCAGGCCGATGCGGCGGAACGCCTGCAGGAAGTACGACGACTTAGCGCACAGGATCATATCGCCCATCAGCGCGAAGCTCATGCCGGCGCCCGCCGCCGGACCGTTGACCGAGGTGACGATCGGGCAATGCAGCCGGCGCAGCCGACGCAGGAACGGGTGGAAAGCGGTTTCGAGCGCGGCGCCCGCGCCCTTGCCGCTCTGACTCATGTTGTTGCCGGAGTTGCGCCCCTGCAGATTGGCACCGGTGCAGAACGCGCGACCGGCACCGGTGATCACCAGGCAGCGCACCTCGGCGCGCTTCTCCTCGATCGCATCGAGCGCTTCGCCGAGGCCGCCCAGCATGTCGATCGACACCGCGTTCATCACCTCCTGATGATCGAGCTTCAGGATCGCGACGGCACCGTCGAAATCGAGCGTGACGTGTTTGAACTGCATAGTTTCCTCGCGCTATCGGTTCGCGGTTATTCCGCGCTGTGGAAGGGTTTTGCGACGTGAAAGCATATTTGATTTTTGCGACGCGCTTGTCCATGGTCCTGCATCGATCACAGCGCGCGCACGGTAGGCAGGGTGTAGCGCGCGACACACAAAAATGGAAACGCTGGATGAGCATTTTCGATCTGAGCGGCCGCGTTGCAGTGGTCACTGGGGGCAATGGTGGTATCGGCCTCGGCATGGCCCAGGCGCTGGCCGCGGCGGGCTGCAACGTCTCGATCTGGGGACGCAACGCGGTGAAGAACCATGCCGCTGTCGCGACCATGGCGAAAGCCCCCGGCAAGGTCGACGCCCAGATCTGCGACGTCACCGATCCGGCCTCGGTCAAGGCAGCGATGGACGCCACGCTGCAGGCGTTCGGCCGGGTCGACGGCTGCTTCGCCAATGCGGGCATCGGCGGCGGCGGCCGGCAGGCCTTCATCGACCGCACCGAAGAGCAGTGGCGCGAGATGTTCGCCACGAATCTCGACGGCGTGTTCCACGCGTTCCAGGCCGCGGCGCGGCACATGACCGAGCGCGCCGCCGACGGTGATCCGTTCGGCCGGCTGGTCGCGACCTCGAGCCTCGCTTCGATCTTCGGCACCGCGCGCAACGAGCACTACGCGGCCACCAAGGCGGCGATCAACGCGCTGGTGCGCGCGCTCGCGGTCGAGCTAGCGCGCTACGGCATCACCGCCAACGCGATCCTGCCGGGCTGGATCAAGAGCGACATGACCGCCGGCATCATGGGCAACGACAAGTTCGTCGCCAACGTCATGCCGCGCATTCCGGTGCGCCGGTTCGGCGAGCCGGAAGACTTCGGCGGCATCGCGGTGTATCTGATGAGCAAGGCGTCGTCGTATCACACGGCCGACACCTTCGTGATCGACGGTGGCTACACCGCGTTCTGACGACGCTTCCACCAACCTGCCAAACAACAAGAAGCAACAAATGCCGACCACGCTCCCGCCCGAACGCATTCCCGTCATCGCCGGTGTCGGAGAAATCGCCGACCACCCCAAGGACATCGCGCAAGGGCTGGAGCCGCTGGCGCTGCTCGAAGCCGCCGTGCAACGCGCCGGCGACGACAGCGCCGCGAGCCTGCTGCCGCAGATCGACTCGCTCGACGTCGTCAATTTCCTGAGCTGGCGCTATCACGCGCCAGCCGACCAACTGGCGAGCCGGCTCGGCGTCGCACCGCGGCACTGCTTCTACGGGCCGGTCGGTGGCGAGAGCCCGATCCGCTTCATCCACGAAGCCGCACTGCGGATCGCCCGCGGCGAAGCACAGGTCGCCGTGGTCTGCGGCGCTGAGGCGCAGTCGACCGCGACCAAGGCGGCGCGCGCCAAGCTCGATCTGCCGTGGACGCCGTTCGCCCACGATGCGCCCGAGCCGAAGCGCGGCGCGGCGTTTCAGCAGCCGATCGCCTCGACGCTCGGGGTCGCGCGGCCGATCACGGTGTATCCGCTGTACGAGGCCGCAACCGCGGCGCATTGGGGCCAGACTCCGCGTCAGGCGCTCGGCGAATCCGGCGTGCTGTGGTCACGCTACGCGGCCGAGGCCGCGCGCAATCAGAATGCCTGGATCAAGCGTGCCTTCGCGCCAAACGAGATCACCACGCCGTCGCCCGACAATCGGCTGATCGCCTGGCCCTACACCAAGCTGATGGTCGCCAATCCGAGCGTCAATTTCGGCGCCGCGGTGCTGCTCACTTCGCTGGCGAAGGCGCGCGAGGCCGGAATTCCCGAGAGCAAGCTGATCTACATCCATGGCGGCGCCTCCGCCGAAGAGCCGCGCGATTACCTCGCCCGCGATCAGTTCGTGCAGAGCCACGCGCAGAACGCCGTGCTGGAAACCATCAAGGCGATGGTCGGCGGCGACGGCCGGAGCTTCGACGCGATCGAGCTGTACTCCTGCTTCCCGGTGGTGCCGAAGATGGCGCGGCGGACGCTCGGTCTCGGCGACGACGTCGAGCCGACGGTGACCGGCGGCCTCACTTTCTTCGGCGCGCCGCTCAACACCTACATGACGCACGCCGCCTGCGCGATGGTCCGCCGCCTGCGGGACGGCGCCAAGCTCGGCCTTTTGTACGGCCAGGGCGGCTTCGTCACCAAGCACCATGGCCTCGTCGTTTCACGCACGCCGCAGCAGCAGGCGCTGAGCGAAGACGTCAGCGTCCAGGCCAAAGCGGACGCGGCGTATGGCGTCGTGCCGCGCTTCGTCACCGAAGCGAGCGGCGACGGCACGGTCGAGACCTTCACGGTGATCTACGACGGCCGCGGCCAAGTGCAGCACGGCGTAGTGATGCTGCGCACTGCCGACAATGCCCGCGCGCTGGCACGTGTGACGGCGCAGGACCAGGCGACACTGGCGTTCCTGAGCGACATGGATCGCAGCCCAGTCGGCACGCGGGGACCGATCTCGACCGCGGCCGACGGCGTCCTAGAGTGGCGGCACGCCGGTTAGTTAGGAACTTCAGAGCGACCGAGCTACACCCCATCCACGTCATTGCGAGCGAAGCGAAGCAATCCAGGGACGCCGTGCACGGAGCTGGATTGCTTCGTCGCTACGCTCCTCGCAATGACGGAGAGAGGTCTTGACCGATCTCAAAGGTAGGGGATCGAACGCAGTCTCCTACCCCTTCACGTCCTGCTTCTCCGAGGCCGTCGGCTTGCCGGCCTTGGCGGCGTCGTCGGCGACGACGCGGACCTTCTCGCCGTTGGCGATGCCGTCCGGCGGCGCGACGATGATGCGATCGTCGGCGGAGAGACCGGTGGACAGTTCGATCTCGCGGCCGAGGTCGCGGGCGATGGTGACGGGCTTGAGCTGCACGCGGTCATCCGGGCCGACGGTCGCGACGCGCAGCCCGCTGCGGTTGAAGATCAGCGCCGACGCGGGAATATGCAGCGGCGCCTGATCTCGGGCCAGCGCGAGCTTCACATTGGCGAAGCCGCCCGGCATCAGTTCGCCCTTGGCATTGTCGAGCCCGAGCTGAATCCGCATCGTACCGGACGCGACATCGACCGCCTGCGACGAGGCTTCCACCGTCGCCGGGAAGGTTCGGCCGGGATATTCCGGCAGCGCGATCACGGCCTCGCCGCCGATCCGCACCAACGGCGCATAGTTCTGCGGCACGTTGACGTACACGCGCAGCTTGGCGATGTCCGACACCACGAACATCGCCGGCCCCGCGCTCGAGCCGGCGCTGATCAGCGCGCCAACGTCGGTGTTGCGCTCGGTCACGACGCCGTCGAACGGCGCGGTGATCTTCTTGTAGCCGGCCAGCGCTTCCAGCCGTTCGACATTGGCCTGGCCGGAGTTCACCGCAGCGCGCTTGGCGGCGAGATCGGCGGTGCGTTCGTCGATCTCCTGGGCCGAGACGAAGTTCGACGCCACCAGCGTCTTTCGGCGGTTCAGCGTCGCTTCCGACAGCTTCGCGCTCGCCTGCTGGCTGGTGAGATCGGCGCGCGCCTGCAACAGTTGCTGATCGAGATCCGGCGCCTCGATCTCGGCGATCACCTCGCCGGCCTTGACCTTGGCGCCGATGTCGGCGCGCCAGCTCTTCACGTAGCCGGAGACACGGGCGTAGATCGGCGCGCGCGAATAGGCTTCCAGCCGCCCCGGCAGATCGAGCGTCGTGGTCGGCACTTTGCCGTCCGGCCGCGTTACCGCCACGCTGGAAAGCGCCTGCTCGTCGGTCCAGGCCCGCAGCTCGGCGCTGCTCTTCTCGCGGGCGTTGATTCCGGTGACCACGATCGCGACCGCGCCGCAGGCGATCACGAAGCCCGCGATGCCGAGGCCGCGACGGGATCGGCGAGGCGGTTGATCAGTGGGCATGCGACGTCTCCAGAGCAGGCGCGGCATCGGACGCCCGCTGTTTCTTGTGAACCATGCTGAACACCACCGGCACGAACATCAGCGTCGCGAAGGTCGCGAACAGCAGTCCGCCGATCACGGCGCGGCCGAGCGGCGCGTTCTGCTCGCCGCCCTCGCCGAGCCCCAGCGCCATCGGCGCCATGCCGATGATCATCGCCAGCGCCGTCATCAGCACCGGCCTGAACCGGACGAAGCCGGACTCCAGCGCCGCTTGCACCGGATCGCCGAGCACCGCATAGCGCTCGCGCGCGAACGAGATCACCAGCACGCTGTTGGCGGTGGCGACGCCCATGCACATGATCGCGCCGGTGAGCGCCGGCACCGACAGCGTGGTGCCGGTGGCGAACAGCATCCAGACGATGCCGGCGAGCGCGGCCGGCAGCGCGGTGATGATCACGAACGGGTCGGCCCAAGATTGGAAGTTCACCACGATTAGCAGATAGATCAGCACGATCGCGCCGAGCAGGCCGAACAGCAGCCCGGCGAAAGCGCTATTCATGGTCTCGACCTGGCCGAGCAGGACGACCGACGAGCCCTTCGGCACTTCGGCCTTGGTCTCGTCGATCACCTTGCGGATGTCGGCCGCCACCGCGCCGAGGTCGCGTCGCTGCGTGGTGGCGAAGATCTGCACCATCGTCTGGATGTCGTATTGCGACACCACGGCATTGCCGGCCGCGCGCTTGATCTCGGCGAGACCGCCGAGAATCGGCGCGCCTGCGGCAGCCGCTCCCGAGGCCGAGATCGGAATGGTCTCGAGCTTGCTGAGCGAGTCGACGTGATATTGCGGCGTCTGCATCACGATCGAATACGACACGCCGTTGTCCGGGTTGAGGTAGTAGGTCGGCGCCACCTGCGACGAGCCGGCGAGATTGACGACGAGGCTGTTGGTGACGTCGCGCTCGGTCAGGCCGACATATTGGGCGCGGGTGCGATCGACATCGATCTTGAAGGTCGGATTATTGGGCGACTGCTGAATGCGGGCATCGGCGACGCCGGGAATGCGCTTGATCCTGGCCAGCAGCTTGCCGGCGTAGTCGAAATTCGCCGCCAAATTGGCGCCGCGGATCTGCAGGTCGATCGGCGCCGGCGCGCCGAAATTCAGGATCTGGCTGACGATGTCGGCGGGCAGGAACGCGAAGGTCATGCCCGGGAACTGCCGCGGCAGCTGCTCGCGCATGATCTTCACATACTCCGCGGTCGGCTTGTGCTCGCCCTTCAGCTTGATCTGAATGTCGGCATCCTGGGTGCCGATCACCCCGGTGTTGTTATAGGTCAGATTGATGCCGGAAATCGGCATGCCGACGTTGTCGGTCAGGGTTTCGATCTGGTCCGGCGGAATGATCTTGCGGATCGCCTTCTGCACCTCGGCGAGCTGATTGGCGGTCTCCTCGATCCGGGTGCCGACCTGGGTGCGGACATGCATCAAGATCTGGCCGGAATCGACCGAGGGAAAGAAGTTGCGCCCCAGATACGGCACCAGCGCGAAAGACAGCGCGACGACGCCGAGGAAGCCGGCGACGAACACCCGGCGATGCCCCATCGCCAGCGTCAGCAGATCACCATAGCCGTGGCGGAACCGAGCGAACACGCCTTCGAATGCCTGCTGGAAGCGCACCAGCGGATTGCGCGACGGCTTCCGCCCCGCCAGGCTGTCGTGCTGGACATGCGGCTTCAGCAGATACTTGGCCATCGTCGGAACCAACGTGCGCGACAGCAGGAACGACCACGCCATCGCGAACATCACCGCTTCGGCCATCGGCACGAACAGATAGCGCGCGACTCCCTGCAGGAAGAACATCGGCACGAACACGATGCAGATGCACAGCAGCGAGACGAAGGCCGGCGTCACGATCTGGTTGGCGCCGTCGAGGATCGCGGGCTCGACCGCCTTGCCCTGCTCCAGATGCCAATTGATGTTCTCGATCGTCACCGTGGCGTCGTCGACCAGGATGCCGACCGCGAGCGCAAGGCCGCCGAGCGTCATGATGTTCAGCGTCTCGCCGATCGCCGACAGGCAGATGATGGCGCCGAGCACCGACAGCGGGATCGACACCGCGATGATGACGGTGGAGCGCCAGCTTCCGAGAAACAGCAGGATCATCACGCTGGTGAGCAGCGCGGCGATCACGCCCTCGACGGCGACACCAGTAATCGCGCCACGCACGAACACCGACTGGTCGCCGACGAACGCGACCTTCAGCGCCGCCGGCATCGCGTCCTTGACGTCCTGCACCTTCTGTTTGATGCCCGCGATGATGTCGAGCGTCGACACCGCGCCGGCCTTCAGCACCATCATCAGCACCGAGCGGTTGCCGTCGACGTGCACGATGTTGGTCTGCGGCGGATTGCCGTCGCGCACGGAGGCGACGTCGCGGATGTAGACCATCGCGCCATTCACCGCCTTGATCGGCAGATTGCCGAGTTCCTCGATCTTCAGCGGCGAGTTGTTGAGCTGGATGACGTATTCGAACTCGCCGATCTTCTGGGTGCCGACCGGCGTGATCAGGTTCTGCGCGGCCAGCGCATTGGCGACATCCTGACCGGACAGCCCGCGCGCCTGCAATGCGCTCGGATCGAGGTCGATCTGGATCTGGCGTTGCTTGCCGCCGAACGGCCACGGGATCGCCGCACCGGGGACGGTGATCAGCGGGGTGCGAAGCTGATTGATGGCGAGGTCGGCGAGGTTCTGCTCGGTCAGACCGTCGCCCGACAGCGCGAGCTGCAGGATCGGCACCGTGGATGCCGAGTAGTTCAGGATCAACGGCGGCGTCGCGCCCGGCGGCATCTGCTTGATCATGGTCTGCGAGATCGCGGTGACCTGCGCATTCGCGGTGCGGATGTCGACGTTGGGCTGAAAGAAGATCTTGACGATGCCGAACCCGCCATAGGAGTTCGCGACGATGTGCTCGATGTCGTTCACCGTGGTGGTGAGCGCGCGCTGGAACGGCGTGGTGATGCGCCCGGCCATCTGATCCGGCGGCAGGCCGGTATACTGCCAGACGACGCCGATCACCGGGATACGGATTTCAGGAAAGATGTCGGTGGGGGTCCGGAGCGCTGCGAGCGGGCCGACGATCAGCAGCAGCAGAGCCAGCACCACGAATGTGTACGGCCGGCTCAGTGCGATGCGGACCAGCGCGATCATTCGTCAGGTCGTCCCCGATCGTGTGCCTTGGGAACGGCCGCTCCACGGAGGGCCGTTGTGGTGATTTACCGAAGCGCAGGCAATTAGCCAAGCGTCGCGGCGCACAATCACCCTGCGGCAGAGCAAGATCGAAAGGGTTTTGATCGGCATTCCGGCGAGCGTCACGACAGATTGATCGCAACGCTCGCAGGGCAGGCATCAGGCGGCGCGGACCGACTCCAGGAAGCTGCCGACCTCGAGCTTCAGCCGGCTGCTTTCGGTGGAGAGCGACTGAGCCGCGGACAGGACCTGCGAAGAGGCTGCGCTGGCTTCCCCGGTGCCACGTTGGACGTCGACGATATTGGAGGAGACCTGCTGAGTTCCGCGGGCCGCCTCCTGAACATTGCGGGCGATCTCCTGTGTCGCCGCGCCCTGCTCTTCGACCGCCGAGGCGATGGTTGAGGCGATCTCGGACATGCGCCCGATGATGTCGCCGATCTCCTTGATGGCGCCGACCGAGTCCTGGGTGGCGGCTTGAATGCCGTTGATCTGCTGGCTGATTTCGCCGGTCGCCTTCGCGGTCTGTTCGGCCAAGGCCTTGACCTCGGCCGCCACGACGGCGAAGCCGCGGCCGGCTTCGCCGGCCCGCGCCGCCTCGATCGTAGCGTTGAGAGCCAGCAGGTTGGTCTGGCCAGCGATGGTGTTGATCAGATCCACGACGTCGCCGATCCGCGCAGCCGCCTGGGCGAGTTCGCCGACCCGACTGTTGGTCTTGCGCGCCTGCTCCACGGCCTCGTTGGCGATCCGGGCGGAGTCCTGGACCTGACGACTAATCTCGTTGACGGAGGACGCCATTTCCTCGGTGGCCGAGGCGACCGATTGAACGTTGTTGGATGCTTCCTCGGAGGCCGACGCCACACGGGAAGTGAATTCCCGCGAGCGCTCGGCGGTCGAGGACAGCGAGCCGGCCGAGGCCTCGAGTTCGGTCGAGGCCGACGACACCGTGTGAACGATTTCGCCAATCATCTTCTCGAACTTGCGGGTGATGGCGTCCACCCGTTCGCCACGGGCGATCTTGGCCTCGGCCTCCTCGGCCGTGGCCGCATCGGCAGCCCTCTTGTCGATTAGCGCCTGCTTGAACACCTGCAGGACGTCAGCCATGGCGCCGATTTCGGTCTTCTCGCCCTGATGCGGGACGGTCGCCGTCAGGTCGCCGCGGCCGAGCGCCTGCATCGGCTCGATGATGGAATTGATGCCGCGGGAGACGTCGCGGATGAGAAAGAGGCCGAGGCCGATCGCAGCCAGCGTCGCGACCGACAGGATGCCGATCATCATGAAGAGAGCGGAGTGGAAGCTGTCGGAAGCCGCCTTGCTAGCTTGCGCGCCGCCCTTGTTGTTGAAGTCGATATCGCGCTGAAGCACCTCATCGGCCTTTACGCCGACCGGGTTCACCACCTTGGCGTTGAAGTCACGAGTCTGTTCGGACACCCGCCCAATGTCCTGACGGGAGCGCGCCAGCACCTGATCGGTGCCGCGGACGTACTCGTCCCACAGCTTCGACCATTCCTGGTAGATCGCCCGCTCTTCGGGCGAGGTGATGAGGCGCTCGTAATTGCTGCGGGCGTCGGCGAGTCTGCCCTTCACGGTATCGATGGTCTTGTCCACGGCCTGCTTGTCGTCGGCCGAGAACGACAGCAGATGCTGACGAACAACGGTGCGGTAGGTGATGCCCGTTGCCCGCAGCTCACCCAGTGCCCTGACGCTCGGCAACCAATTGGACGCCATCTCCTCGGTATTCGCATTGATGGATTGCATTTTCAGAATGGCTACACCACCGAGGCCCGTCATCACGATGAGAAGCGAAGCCAGGACAGTGGTGATTTTGGCGCGGATCGAAAGGCGATCGAACATCGACGTTCCCTGATGATTCTGGAAAGCGCGCCGCCCTGCCCCAACGGCTGACTCCGCGCGGCGACCTCTGCCGCCATTGCTGAAGTAGTACGACAATCCTAACTCCCGCCTTAAGATTGGAACCACGCAGGGGAAGTTTTTGCTTGTAACTACTTCGGGTCATCATCGTCGTCAGTCCGAGCTAACAGGAAGAGGCCTGCAGCGGGCCGGTCGACCTCCTCAATTCCGATCGGGAAGCTTCGGTGAGCCGACCGGCATGGCATGCGCTGCTTGACTAGCGGCTCAAATGAAAGGCAGGCGTCAGGCTCCGAGCGCTCGATACGGCGCGAACCAGCCGAGCCCGTCGACGGTGCCGCCACGCGGCCGATATTCAGCGCCGACGAAGCCGCCGTAACCGAGCCGGTCGAGCTCGGCAAACAGGAAGGGATAGTTCAGCTCCTCGCCGTCCGGCTCGTGCCGGGACGGCACGCTGGCGATCTGGATGTGGCTGACGATCGGCAGCAGCGCCCGCAGCCGCATGGTGACGTCGCCGTGCAGGATCTGGCAATGGTAGCAGTCGAACTGCAGCTTCAGATTCGGGATGGCGAGTTCGCGGACCAGGCCGGCGGCATAGTCGACATCGTCGAGGAAATAGCCCGGCGCATCCCGATGGTTGAGAGGTTCGATCAGCACATCGATTCCGTGCGGCGCAAAGAAGTGCGCCGCGACCGCCAGCGACCGCCGAAACGCCAGCGCGGCTGCACCGTCGCTGCGGTCGGCATTGCCGGCCAGCAGATGCAGCCGCTTGACCCCGGTCGCGAGCGCATAGGGCAGCGCCGTGTGCAGGCTGCGCTGCAGTTCGTCGAACTTGTCGGGCCGGGCCGCAAATCCCTTTTCGCCCGCCGCCCAATCGCCCGGCGGCAGGTTGAACAGCGCCTGCGTCAGGTGATTGCGCTGCAGCCGCTCGGCGATCGCGGTCGGCTCGACCGCATAGGGAAACAGAAACTCGACCGCATCGAACCCCGCCGCCCGCGCTGCATCGAAGCGATCCAGAAAGGCGTGCTCGGTGAACATCAGGCTGAGATTGGCGGCGAAGCGCGGCATCGGATGACATCCTCGGGAGACACGTGACTTTAGCGGATTCGAACTTGATGCAGCGCTGTCATCATCGGAGCATCGCATCATAGTCGGCGTGGCTGCCAATCCAGAACCACAACAGCCCCTCGTCCACCGGCACAGCAAGCGCCCGGTAACCAAGGCCAACCCTCACCGAATACAGATTGCCGACTTTCTTGAAATGCAGCGATGGATGACTGGCATCGGCCTTCAACAGCGCAAAGTTCTTGTCGGCGAGAGCGCGGATCGGCTGGGGCAACGCCCGATAGGCCGTCCAAAATCTGGAGCTGGCAAAATGCCTCACAGCTCTCGCGAGCCGCCGCCCCGATGTTCGGCAATGGCGTCCGCCGCCAAGTCGTCCAACCGTCCTCCAGCAGCGTCTCGCGCGATCCGCTCGTCGAAACGCGCAGCATCAAAAGCCGCGAACCAAGCGCGAAACCGCGCGAGTTGGTCGGCCGGAAGCTGCTCGACTGCCTTCTCGATGTCCTCGACGCTCATGGGAACAGTGTACCACTCCACATGAGCTGTGAAAACCAGCTTTCACAACCCCAGATACGCTTTCCTGACGTCCGGGTTGTCCATCAGCTCAGCGGCTCCGCCCTGCATCAGGACGCGGCCGGTCTGCAGGATGTAGGCGCGGTCGGCGATTTCGAGGCATTCGGCCATGCGCTGCTCGACGATCAGCACCGTCATGCCGGCGTCGCGGATTTTCTTGACCGACTGGAAGATCTCGCTGACCAGCTTCGGCATGATGCCCTGCGACGGCTCGTCGAGCATCAACAGCCGCGGCCGGGTCATCAGCGCGCGGCCGATCGCCAGCATCTGTTGCTCTCCGCCGGAGAGTGTCTCGGCGCGCTGCTCCAGCCGCTCCTGCAGCCGCGGGAACAGGCTGAATACGAATTCCAGCGGCTGCTCGCGATCGGGCTTGCCGCGATACAGATAGCTGCCGAGCCTTAGATTGTCGTGCACCGACAGCCGCGGAAACAGCCGGCGGTTCTCCGGCACATAGGCGACGCCGCGCTTGGTGATCAGATGCTGCGGCACACCGTCGAGCCGCTCGCCGTCGAACAGCACCTGGCCGGAGCGGATCCGCTCGGCGCCGGCGATCGACTTCAGCAGCGTCGACTTGCCTGCGCCGTTGGCGCCGGCGACGCAGACGATTTCGCCCTTCTCGACCTCGATCGAGACCTCTGAAATCGCGACCAGCCCCTTATAGGCGGTGGTGACCTCACGCACCGACAGCATGGCGATCCCCGAGATAAGCAGTAATGACTTTCGGATCGCGCACCACGTCGGCCGGCTTGCCTTCGGTGAGCACCTTGCCGAGGTCGAGCACGATGGCGCGATCCACCAGCGGCATCACGATTTCCATGACGTGCTCCACCATCAGCACGGTGACGCCGGCATCGCGGACCCGGCGCACCAGCTCGACGCCCTTCTCCGCCTCGGTCGGCGTCAGGCCGGTGAGCACCTCGTCGAGCAGCAACAGCTTCGGCTCGGTGGCGAGCGCCCGTGCCACTTCGAGCCGGCGCTTCTCCGAGGGGATCAACTGGCTCGCCAGCACGTCGGCGCGCGCGTCGAGGCCGCAGAACGCGAGCACATCGTGCGCCTTGCGCCGCGCCTCGCGCATCACCGTAGTCCGGATCAGCGCCCCGACGATGACGTTGTCGATCACCGTCATCGACTCGAAGCTCTTGACGACTTGAAAGGTGCGGCCGATGCCGCGGGCGCAGCGCGCGGTCGCCGGCAGCTTGGTGACGTCCTCGCCGTCGAAGATGATCGAGCCTTGGGTCGGCGGCAGCACGCCGGCGATCAGATTGAACAGCGTCGACTTGCCGGCACCGTTCGGGCCGATCAGGCCGACGATCTCGCCGCGCTGAACCGAGATCGACACGTCGGAATTGGCGACTAGGCCGCCGAAGCGCTGCCAGACCCCACGGGTCTCGAGCAGAGGCGTCGTCATTGCGGCGCTCCCTTCGAGGTCGGCTTGCGCGAGAACAGGCCGAGCAGACCTTCGGGCCGCGCCAGGGAGATCAGCACGATCACGCTGCCGTACAGGATCAAGTCGACACCGCGCCCCGAACCGCCGACGAACGACCGCGTCAGTTCGGTGAGCGGGATCAGGATCGCGGCGCCGAGCACCGGCCCCCACAGCGTGCCGATGCCGCCGAGCACGGCCGGCAACGCCATCAGCAGCGAGAACTGGAACGTCATCACGCTCTCAGGATCGATGTAGGACACGAACATCGCATAGAAGCTGCCGCCGACCGCGGTGAGAAACGCCGACACCGCCGCGGCGCCCATCTTGGAGTTGAACACCACCACGCCGAGGCTTTCGGCCGCCTCCGGATTGTCCTTCACGGCGCGCCACCAGTAGCCCCATTTGGAGTCTTCCAGCCACCAAGTGATCAGCCAGGCGAGGCAGCAGAATACGAGCGCGAAATAGTAGTAAGGCAGCTTGCTGCGGGCGAACTGGAACTTGGCCCAGCTGTCGCCGCGCACCATGATGTCGATGCCGAGTGCGGCGCCGGCCCAGTCCCAGTTGTGGAACAGCAGGAAACCGATCTCGGCGATCACGATGGTGGCGATCACGAAGTAGTGCCCGCGCAGCCGGAACGTCGGATAGCCGAGCGCCAACGCGATCACCGCAGAGATCAGGCCGCCGCCGATCATGCCGAACCACGGCAGCACGCCGAGCTTGGTGAACAAGAGCGCGGTGGTGTAGGCGCCGAGCCCGAAATACAGCGCGTGGCCGAGCGAAATCTGGCCGCAATAGCCGCCGAGGATGTTCCAGGCCTGCGACAGCGCCGCGTACATCAGGGTCAGCACCATGATGTTCTGGACGTAGACGTCCTTGACGAACAGCGGAGCGCAGGCAGCGAGGGTCGCGAGCAGTGCGGCGACGATCAGGTCGCGGCGGCGGCGATTGAGATGAGCCTGGTCCATCAGATCGATCCGAACAGGCCGCGCGGCCGAATGAACACAACCAGGAGATAGACGGCATAGATGCCGATCGATTTCAGCGACGGCGGCAGGATCATCGCGGTGGTCGCCTCGACCAGGCCGACGATGATGCCGCCGGCGAAGGCGCCGAACACGCTGCCGAAGCCGCCGAGCGCCACCGTGACGTAGGCGATCAGCGCGAATGACGCGCCGACGTCGGGATAGATGTAGAAAAAGATCGCCATCACGGCGCCGGCGAGCCCGATCAGCGCAGAGCCGAGCCCCCAGCCGAGCGCGAACACCTTGTTCTTGTCGATGCCGACCAGCGCGACCGCACCCGCGTCCTCGCGGGTCGCCTCCAGCGCACGGCCGAAGTCGGTCTTCTTCATGAAGAAGTACAGCGCCCCGAACGCCGCGATCGACACCAGCGCGCCGACCAGTTGCGGCACCGGCAGAAACACCCCGCCGATCTCGATCGTCTTGCCGCCGAGCCAGGAGACGTTGATGCTGCGATAATCGGGGGTGAAGAAGTACTGCGCCAGGCCTCGCATCAGGATGGCAAGGCCGAAGGTGGTGAAGATCTGCACCATGCCGATATTGGCTTTCGCCCGCATCGCAAATCTGACGACCAAGAGGTAGATCGCGGCGCCGAATATGAACATCGCCGCTCCTACGAGGGGAGCGGCGAGGATCGGATCGATCGCGAAGAACGCGAACAGAAAGAAGGTGATGTACATCGCCAACATCAGGAATTCGCCGTGGGCGAAGTTGGTGACGTCCATCAGGCCGAAGATCAGAGCCAGGCCGACCGCGACCAGCCCGTAAAGAAGTCCCATCAGCAGACCGCTGGCGAGGGACTGGATGATGGTGGCGGTGGTCAACGGCAATGCCTCTCGGTTTGTCGTCCCCGCGCAGGCGGGGACCCATAACCACCGGCCCGCGCTTTGGCGCGCAGGCGGCGGGACATCGTCATTCAGCCATGACTGCCGGGAGTATGGGTCCCCGCCTACGCGGGGACGGCGCTGTGCCCGAGGTCATGGCGTTCAATCGAGCGCTTACGGCATCGGCCAAATCGCCGCAGCGACCGCGGCCTGTTCGGGGAAGATAGTGACGAACTTGCCGTCGACATATTGCAGCAGCACCGGGTCGGCATCCTGGTTCTGGCCGTTCTCGTCGAACTTGACGCGCTTCCACGGCATGATGGTTTGATCGCCCGGCATGTCGGTGGCGACCAGCGCTTCGCGGATCTTCTCGCCGTCGGTCGACTTGGCGCGGTTGATCGCATCGGCCATCACGATCAGCCCCATGAACTGCCGCGACGAGTAGTCGTTGAAATCCTTGCCGGACTTCTCCTTGTACATGTCGTTGATCTTGCCGACCATCGGCCGCTTCTTGGCGAGGTCGAGCGAGAACGAGCCGCGCGAGATCACGCCCGGGATCTTGTCACCGACCGCGTCGTACAGCGCCTTTTCGGAGAAGCCGGCGTCCTGGGCGACGATGTTCTTGGCCTTGTAGCCGAGCTCGCCCATGGTCCGGATCAGCAGGATGCCGTCGGTGGTGTAGCTCGACGGCATCAGCACGTCGGCGTCGGCGGCCTTGAGCTGCTGCACTTCGGCGGTGAGCGACGGCGAGTTGGCGCGATACTTGATGTCGGCGACCACCTTGTAGCCGCGCTCCTTGGCGAGGGCGAGCTGGGCGTTGGAGGAGTCGGTGCCGAAGATGGTGTCCTCGTGGAACAGCGCCAGCGTCTCGATCTTCTGGCCCTTCTTCTTCTCGGCATCGAAGAAATCGAACATCGCCTTGGAGAACATCTCGTCGTGCGGTGCCGCGCGAAAATAGAACTTGAGGCCGCGGCGATGCAGGCTCGGGGAGGAGTTGTCGGCCGACAGGAACGGGATCTGGTAGCGCTCGCAGATTTGGCTGACCGTCACTGCCACCGAGCTCTGATAGGTGCCGACGATGGCGCAGACCTTCTCCTGGGTGATCAGTCGCTCGGCTTCGGCGCGGCCCTTCTGGGGATCGGCTTGGTGGTCGGCGAACACCAGCCGCACCTTGGCGCCGCCGAGGCCCGGCAGGCCCTCGCCGCGCGCCAACGGCAGGTCGAAATCATACTTGTTGTTGATGATGTCGGCCGCGGTCTGGAACGCCTTCTGGGCGTCGACACCGATCTGGGCACTCGATCCGGACAACGGATAGATCACACCGATCACGACTTCCTTGGTCTCGGCCCGCGCCGTGGCGAACGGCAGAAGCGCGGCGCTGGCCGCACTGCCGAGAACGAGGTTACGGCGATTGATCTTCATGACGTCTTCCTTTGCTACCAGCGTTGGGAGTGAAGCGGTCAGAGGTTCGGTTCGGCGTTACAGCACGGCAAGGTGCTTGTTCTTCAGGTCGGTGACAAGCATCAATCCGGGGGCGTGAGTGATGGCGAACGGGACTTTGGCGGCGGCGATCACCGCCTGGGGAGTAACACCGCAGGCCCAGAACACCGGCAATTCGTCGGGTTCGATCCGCACTGGGTCGCCATAGTCGGGCTTATTGATATCGGCGATGCCGATCGACTGCGGCAGGCCGATATGCACCGGCGCACCGTGAACGGACGGAAAACGCGAGGTGATCTGCACCGCCCGGATGGCGTCTCGCGGCTTCAGCGGCCGCATCGATACCACCATCGGCCCCGCAAACGGACCAGCCGACGCACACGGGATATTGGTCCGATACATCGGCACCCGCACCTTCTGGTCGATATGGCGGATCGGAATATCGTCGGCGAGTAGCGCCTCTTCGAACGAGAACGAGCAACCGATCACGAACGCGACCAGATCGTCGCGCCAATGCGAAATCACGTCGGTCGGCTCGTCGATCAGCGCGCCGTCGCGCCAGACCCGATAGCGCGGCACGTCGGTGCGGATGTCGAGATCGATACCGAGCGAGGGAATCTTCGGCTCGCCGACGTCGGACATGCCGATAATCGGACACGGCTTCGGATTGAGCTGACAGAAGCGGTGGAAGGCGGCGGCGTGTTGTTCCGGCAGGATCACCAGATTGCCCTGGACGTAACCGGGCGCGACCCCGGCGGTGCTCTCGGCGAGACCGGCGCGGTACGCCAGACGCGCCTGATGAGACGGAAGCGACGCTTCAGCGTCGTGGAACTGCTGCTCTGCCGCAAAAACAGTCATTCACCCACCCTGCCTAGTCTCTCGACAGTAGTGGAGCCGAAGCCTAATATAATGTCTAATCTTTGTTTCTGATCGGAAACAATAAACCCGACTTATCGACGAAAGGAGTCGACCGATGGTGGACTTCAAAGCGCTCGAAACATTCATCTGGGTCGTGACGTTGGGCAGCTTCCGCGGTGCGGCGCACAAGCTCAACACGACGCAGCCGGCGATTTCGCAGCGGATCGCTCAATTGGAGCGGGAGCTCGGGGTACGGCTGCTGCAGCGCGACCATCGGGTCGCCTCGCCGACCCCAAGCGGCCGGCAATTGATGCTGTATGCCGAGAAGCTGGTCCGACTGCGCACCGAGATGATGGCGGCGGTCAGCGATCAGTCGAGCATGCGCGGCGTGCTGCGGCTCGGCGTCGCCGAGACCATCGTGCACACCTGGCTGCCGCGATTGATCGAACAGGTGAACCGCGCCTATCCACACCTGTCGCTTGAGATCGAGGTCGACATCACACCGAATTTGCGCGCACGGCTGCTGGCACAGGAAATCGAGCTGGCGTTCCTGCTCGGGCCGATGACGGCATCGACGGTGCGCAGCCGGGTGCTGTGCGAGTATCCGATCGGCTTCCTCGCCAGCCCCACACTCGGACTCGGCAGCGAACTGCTGACCGTCGCCGATCTGGCGAAATTCCCGATCATCACCTTCCCGCGCAAGACGCAGCCCTACGAGATCGTGCGCTCGCTGTTCAACAAACCCGAGCTGCCGCCGATCCGCCTGCACGCCTCTGCCTCGCTCGGCACCGTGATCCATATGGCGAGCGAAGGCCTCGGCATCGCGGTAATCCCGACCGCGATCGTCGAGGACGAACTCGCCCAAGGCCGGCTACAACTGCTGCAGACCAACCTGAAGATCCAGCCGCTGCGGTTCTCCGCGAGCTGGCTCGCCTCCCCCGATACGGTGGCGATCGAGCGCGTCGCCGAACTCGCGGCCGAGATCGCACACAATGGCGGCTTCATGCCCGATCCTGCAATGCAGCTCCGCGATATTGCTCACGTCGTTGAACCGGCGATTGGTTGACGCGCCTCCGACCGACTTGCCAAACTTTCTCTCTGCCTCGCGCCGTCCGCGCTGACTTCCCGGAGTGATTATGACCAAGACTGCCTCGAACCTGCAGATCGATTCCTCGCGGCTGTGGGGCACGATCCACACCACCGCGCAGTTCGGCGGCACGCCGAAAGGCGGCGTCAGGCGGTTGACGTTGTCGGCGGAAGACAAGCAGGTCCGTGACTGGTTTCGCGCCGCGTGCGAGAGCGCCGGCCTCGAAGTCGGCATCGACACGCTCGGCAACATGTTCGCGCTGCGCAAGGGCCGCGACATGACCAAGCCGCCGATCGGGCTCGGCTCGCATCTCGACACCCAGCCGACCGGCGGCAAATTCGACGGCATTCTGGGCACTTTGGCCGCGCTCGAAGTGATCCGCACGCTGAACGACGCCGGCATCGAAACCGAGCTGCCGCTGTGCATCACCAACTGGACCAATGAAGAAGGCTCGCGCTTCGCCCCGGCGATGATGGGCTCGGCCGCCTTTGTCGGCGACTTCACCGTCGAGGACGTGCTGTCGCGCAAGGACGCTGCCGGCATCAGCGTCGCCGAAGCGCTCGACGGCATCGGCTATCGTGGAGACCGGCCGGTCGGCACCCAGCCGTTCTCCGGATTCATCGAGCTGCACATCGAGCAGGGCCCGATCCTGGAAGCCGAAGGCAAGACCATCGGCGTGGTCGAACATGGTCAAGGCGTGCTGTGGTACGACGGCAAGATCACCGGCTTCGAGAGCCATGCCGGCTCGACCCCGATGCATCTGCGCCGCGATGCGCTGGCGACGCTGTCAGAGATCGTGCTGGCGGTCGAAAAGATCGCCACCGAGCTCGGCCCGAACGCGGTCGGCACGGTCGGCGAAGCGGTGATCGCCTCGCCCTCGCGCAACGTCATCCCCGGCGAGATTGCTTTCACCATCGACATGCGCAGCGCCGACGCCGCGATCCTCGAGCAGCTCGACCAACGGCTGCGCGCGGCGGTGGCCGAGATCGCGCCGCGCCGCAAGGTCGAGGTCGCGCTCGATCTGGTGTGGCGCAAGGAGCCGACGCATTTCGACCAGAAGCTGGTCGGGGCGGTCGAGACCGCGGCCAATGCGCTCGGCTATTCGAACCGCCGGATCACCTCGGGGGCCGGTCACGACGCCTGCAACCTGAACGCCAGAATTCCGACCGCGATGATCTTCGTGCCGTGCAAGGACGGCGTCAGCCACAACGAGCTGGAAGACGCCACCCAGCCCGACTGCGCCGCCGGCGCCAATGTGCTGCTTCACACCGTGCTCTCGCTCGCCGGCGTCGCCAAGTAATCGCCGGACCACGGCCGCTCTATTGGGGGAGATCACGATGCACGCGGTGTTCGTCGACGCCAGCGATACGCTCGCCGAACTGATGGAGCGGCTGGCGACGCCCGGCGATCCACCGGTGAAGATCCACCGCGACCCGGACGTCACACCGGAGCAACTGCCCGAGGTGCTGGCCGGCGCCGCGATCGCGATGATCGACCACACCTATCTGCCGACCGAGATTGCGCGGCAATGCACCGGGCTGAAGCACGTGGTGTTTCTCGGCACCGGCGCCCGCAGCTACATGAATATCGAGGAGCTCGCCGAGCTCGGCATCGAGGTCCACTTGATCCGCGGCTATGGCGACACCGCGGTCGCCGAAGCGACCATCGCGCTGATGTGGGCGGCGGCGCGCAATCTTGCGATCATGGATCGCGAGATGCGGCAGGGCCAATGGCTGCGTGAAGACGGCATGCAGCTGACCGGCAAGACGCTCGGCCTGATCGGTTTCGGCGGCATCGGCGCCGAAGTGGCGCGGATCGCGCACGGCTCGGGCATGCAGGTGATCGCCTGGAACAGGAGTTCGAAGGACGTCGACGGCGTTCGCTTCGTCGATCTGGACACCCTGCTACGCGACAGCCACATCGTCTCGATGCATCTGTTGCTCAACGACGAGACCCGCGGGTTCCTGTCGCGCCAGCGGATCGCCGCGATGCGGCCGGGCGCGATCCTGGTCAACACCGCTCGTGGCGCGCTCGTCGACGAGACCGCTATGATCGACGCGCTGCGGTCCGGCCACCTGCGCCATGCCGCGCTCGACGTGTTCGACATCGAGCCGCTGCCGACCGGCCATCCGCTGACCACGCTGGCCAATGTGACGCTGTCGGCACACTCGGCGTTCCGCACCCCGGAAGCGAGCGAAAACCTGATTACTGCCGCCCTGTCGCATTGCCGGCGGATCGCGGCGAACGGCTGATCCGCTCGCAGGCGGCAATTAATTACCATCGCCACCGAGCATCCGCCGTAATCATCGGGCGCCCGACCAATCCCGCCTGATCCGAATCAACAGCGCGTGAACCCAGCCTGTGCGATACTTCGCGAATCGCACGGAGTCATTCTCATGAAGGATTGGTACGCGGTCTTCGCCCTCGCGCTGGTGATCATCATCGGCTCGGCCGCCGGCCTCGCCGGCACGCTGGCGTTCCTGCTGGCATTCTTCGCCGCCTGGTACTTGCTGTCGGCGCGCGAGGTCGGCTTCGCCAATGCGCGCGCCAGCCTCGCCTTCCGGATCGATCCGCCGATCTGGACGCGCAGCAACTGGCAATGGCTGGAGCGGCTGTTCGACGACAGCGACAAGCTGCTGAAAGCCGCAGCCACCGCGATGATCGTGATGGCCGCCACGCTGATGATCGGCGCCCCGATCACTCTGCTCGTGGCTTTGCTGATTGCCGCGTATGTCGCCTTCAACATTCACCGCAACGGCCCCACTCCGCCGCGACGAGTGGTACGGATTCACGATGCCGGCGCAGACGTCTCGGCCCACGCAAACCGCAATACTCCTATTCCGCCGCCCAACAACACGCAGAGCTCGGCAGTGCTGGCTCCGGTCGTGACGCCGGTTCAACCCGCAACTGAGCCGGCCCCGCTACTGCTTCGGACGTCGACCCGCATCGTCGCGCCGCGGCCGCGGGAGGTCACCAAGCCGCGGCCCTCGCAAAACCGCCGGCCCGTTGCACGCGGCGCCCGTAAGGCAGCAAGCAAGCGTCAGCAGCGTAAAACGACCCACAACCGGGCTCGTCCGCTTCCGCCGCTGCCGAGCCGCAAGCCCGGCTACGCGATTGCGCTGAAGCCACGCCGTCCGCTTCGGCAGCCGCCGCAGATCCGGCAACGGCGGCGCGTACGCAAGCCGATGACGCTGGTCCGGGCCAGCGCAGCGGGTTCGTCACCGACCCGCTGACGCCGGCTTCTGCGTGCTCCACAGAGGACCGCCTACTCCACCATCTCGGCGACGCCCTTGCCGCAGGCCGCGGTGTCGGCCTGACCGCCGAGATCGCGGGTGCGCAAGGTCCGCTCGGCGAGCGTCCGCTCGATCGCCTTCACGATCGAATCCGACGCCTGCTTCTCGCCGAGATGCTCGAGCATCATCGCGCCCGACCAGATCATCCCGATCGGATTGGCGACGCCTTGCCCGGCAATATCCGGCGCCGAACCGTGCACCGGCTCGAACACGCTCGGGAAGTCCCCCTCCGGATTGATGTTGCCCGACGGCGCAATCCCGATCGTGCCGGTGCAGGCCGGGCCGAGATCCGACAGGATGTCGCCGAACAGATTGGAGCCGACCACGACGTCGAACCAATCCGGGTGCAGCACGAAATGCGCCGTCAGAATGTCGATGTGATACTTGTCCCACTTCACGTCCGGATAGCTCTTCGCCATCGCTTCGACGCGCTCGTCCCAATACGGCATGGTGATCGAGATGCCGTTCGACTTGGTCGCAGATGTCAGGTGCCGCTTCGGTCGCGACTGCGCCAGCTCGAACGCGAATTTCAGAATCCGGTCGACGCCGGTCCGAGTCATCACCGTTTGCTGGGTGACGAATTCACGCTCGGTATCCGGGAACATCCGGCCGCCGACCGACGAGTATTCGCCCTCGGTGTTCTCTCGCACCACCCAGAAATCGATGTCGCCGGGCTTGCGGCCGGCGAGCGGCGACGGCACACCGGGCATCAGTCGGACCGGACGCAGATTGACGTACTGATCGAACTCGCGGCGAAACTTGATCAGCGAGCCCCACAACGAAATGTGATCGGGAATCTTCGCCGGCCAGCCGACCGCACCGAAGAAGATCGCGTCGTGGCCGCCGATCTTCTCCTTCCAGTCATCCGGCATCATCTGGCCGTGCTTCTCGTAATAGTCGTAGCTGGCGAAATCGAACTGGTCGAACACCAGTTTGACCCGATGCTTCTTCGCGGCGGCTTCGAGCACGCGCAATCCTTCCGGCATCACTTCCTTGCCGATGCCGTCACCCGCAATCACCGCGATACGATACTGGTCTTTGCTCTGATTCAACTCGGTTCCCCTTTGTGTCGCGCGTCGCGCGGCTTCATCTGGCCCAAAGTACGCTGGCGTTCAACGCTGCGCTGCACATAGCGAATCCGCGTGAATGCGAAAGTATTGTGCTTGCCTGCGACAAAACGCGCGCTACACTTTTCACGGCTGATCAACAAGCCGCCGGCCAACGAGCCAACAAAGACAATAAAGAGGAAACGCCATGTCTCCAGCCCCCTCGAATGTCCGTTCGTGGTCGATGCGCGCAGTCGTCGCCGCGACTGCGATCGGATTCGGTGCATCGTCGGCACTCGCCGCCGATCCGATCAAGATCGGCGTGATCGCCGAAGCACAGGCTATCGCCGGCGCATCGATTCCGCAGGCGGCCCAGCTCGCCGCCGACGAGATCAACGCCAAAGGTGGGGTCGACGGCCGTAAGATCGAGATCATCAGCTACGACAATCACTCGTCCTCGGCCGATTCCGTGCGTGCATTTCAGCGCGCGGTGAATGAGGACAAGGTCAATGCGGTGATTGCCAGCTATATTTCCGAGGTCGTGCTGGCCTTGATGCCCTGGGCATCGCGATTGAAGACGCCGTTCGTCACTCCCGGCGCGGCCTCGAACGAGATCACCAAGGCGATTCACAAGGACTACGAGAAGAACAAATACACGTTCCACGGCTACCTCACCTCCGGCGAACTCGCACAGTCGGTGTGCGACGCGGCCAAGGATCTGCTGGTCGACGCCCGCCACATGAAGAGCGCGGTGATCATGAGCGAGGACGCCGCCTGGACCAAGCCGCTCGACGTCGGCTACCAGGAGTGTCTGCCGAAGATCGGCCTGAAGGTTCTCGATCACATCCGGTTCTCTCCCGACACCACCGATTTCACCCCGATTTTCAACAAGATCGAAGGCTCGAAGCCGGACGTGATCATCACCGGCATCTCGCATGTCGGCGTGCAGCCGACGGTGCAGTGGAAGAACCAGCAGGTGCCGATTCCGATGTTCGGCATCTCCTCGCAGGCCACCAACGAGACCTTCGGCAAGGATACCAACAACGCCTCCGACGGCGTGCTGTATCAGGGCGTGTCGGGACCGGGTGTCGCGGTGACGCCGAAGTCGGTGCCGTTCGCCGAGAACTTCAAGAAGAAGTACGGCAACTATCCGTCCTACGCCGGCTACACGTCCTATGACGAGGTCTACTACATCGCCGATGCGGTGAAGCGTGCCGGCTCGACCGACAGCGACAAGCTGGTCGAAGCGCTGGAGAAGACAGACTACGAAGGCACGATCGGCCGCGTCCAGTTCTACGGCAAGGACGATCCGTTCACCCACGGCCTGAAATACGGCAAGGGCCTGCTCACCGGCCTGATGCTGCAGTGGCAGGATGGCAAGCAGGTCGCGGTGTGGCCGCCCGAAGTGGCCAAGGCCAAGATCAAGTTCCCGGCCTTCATCAAGGCCGCCGCGAACTGAGCGCTCCGCCGAAATGCTCCCGCCGCCAACGACGGGAGCATTTTTCGTCGGGCTGCAAGCTTCTCCACATCGTCATTCCGGGGCGCGGGCAACGCCCGCGAACCCGGAATCTCAGAACAGCTCGGGATTCCGGTTCTGCGCGCCCGCGGCGCGCATCCCGGAATGACGTCCCGGATTTGGCAACTGAAAGTCCCGAATGCTCGCCCTGCAAATCCTGATCGACGGTTTCGCCATCAGCGCGTTGTATGCGCTCGGCGCGACCGGCTTCACGTTGATCTTCGGCGTCTCCGGCGTGCTGAACCTGTCGCACGGCGCCATCATGGTGGCTGCTGCGGTCGCAGCCTGGGCGGCGTCGAGCACCTTCGGCATCGGCAGCTACGCCGGCGCGCTGGTCGGCATCGCCACCGCGCTGGTGATCGCGCTGCTCACCTATTTCGCAGTGGTGCAGCCGATCCAGCGCTCACGGCGGATCGCCAATGAGGAGAAGGAGATCTTCGTCCTCACCGGCACGCTGCTGTGGGGCATCATGATCCAGGAGGCGATCGCTTACTTTTTCACCAACAACGCCAAGACGGTGTTGCCGATCGTCACCGGCGTCGTCGAGATCCTCGGCGTGCGCACCCCGCGCAACCAGATCTTCACCGCGCTGGTCTGCTGCTTGGTGATCGCCCTGCTCTGGCTGCTGGTCAACCGCACCAAGATCGGCAAGGCGGTGCTGGCGGCGTCGATGAACCCGCGCGGCGTCACCCTGCTCGGGCTCGAACTGACCAACATCTATGTGGTGGTGTGGATCATCTACGGCGTGCTCGCCGGCATCGCCGGCGTGCTGCTCGGCATGTTCCTCGGCGTGTCGTCCTACAGCGTCGGGCCGCTGACCGCGAGCGCGTTCTCGATCGTGGTGCTCGGCGGCCTCGGCAGCGTGTCCGGTTCGCTGATCGCCGCCTTCGTGGTCGGCTATCTCGAAACCATCACGGCCTACATGATTTCGCCGGCGTATCGAACCATTCCGGCGCTGCTGCTGCTGGTGACCGTGATGTATCTGCGGCCTCAGGGCCTGCTCGGGAGGCGCTGAGATGGGTTTGTTCACATCACGACTGTTCTGGATCTCGCTTCTCGTCGTCGCGGTCGCAGCGACGCTGCCGCTCTACGTCTCCGGCTACATCCTCGGGCTGCTGACGGTGGCGTTCTATTTCGGGGTGTTCGCGATGTCCTGGGACCTGCTGTTCGGTTTCGCCGGCGAGGTCAATTTCGGCCCGACCTTCCTGATCGGCACCGGCGCCTACACCGCAGGCATCATCAACAACCTCTACGGCGTGTCGCCCTATATCTGCATCTTCATCGGCGCGATGGCCGCGGTGGTCGCAGGCTTCATCCTGGCGCTGCCGGCGCTGCGGGTGCGCGGGCCGTATTTCGGCCTGACCACGCTGGTGGCGGTGCTGATGCTGCAGAATTTCATCGTGGTGTTCGCCGAACTCACCGGCGGTGAGATCGGCCTGACCATCCCGGACGTGATCACCATCAATGCCGGCGCCAACTACTGGATCGCGCTCGGCTTCATGACGGTGAGCGGCGCCATCCTGTACGGGCTGTCGCAATCGCCGATCGGCCTGGTGCTGCAGGCCTCGGGGCAGGATCCGGTGCAGGCCGGCGCGCTCGGCTTCAACATCGTCAAGCACAAGCTGTTCGCCTTCGTGGTCAGCGCGTTCTTCTCGGGCCTGTCGGGGGCGCTGCTGGTGTTCTACTTCGGCACCGCCTCGGTCGGCACGGTGGTCGACGTCGCGGTCGGCGTGAACGTGATCGTGGCGGCCGTGTTGGGCGGACGCCGAACCGTGATCGGCGCGGCGCTGGGCGCGGTGTTCCTGATCGTCGCTGGCGAGTTCCTGCGCCCGACCGGCGAACTCGCCACCTTCATCGTCTCGGCGATCGCATTGCTCGTCGTGCTGTTCTTCCCCGGCGGCTTCCTCGGTGCCGCCATGTCGCGCGAGGCTCGGACCTGATGGACGCGGTCTCCGGCAACTTTGCTCCCACCCTCGAAGTCCGCGGTCTCACCAAACGGTTCGGCGGCCTCACCGCGGTGAAGAACCTGTCGTTCGATCTGCGCGCCGGTGAGATCTTCGGCCTGATCGGGCCGAACGGCTCCGGCAAGTCTACCGCGATGAAATCGATCATGGGGATCGAGCGCCCGACCGCCGGCGAGGTCGTATTCCAGGGCGAAGACGTCGCCGGGCTGCCGGCGCACAAGATCGCCCGCAAGGGCTTCGGCATGGTGTTCCAGCATTCGCGCCCCCTGAACCGGCAGACGGTGCTGGAAAACATCATGGTGGCGCTGCTGCCCGACAGCCTGCTGGCGCTGTTTCACGATCGTGCCCTGGTCGAGCGTGCCGAGGCGATCGCCGAACGGGTCGGCCTCGGCGCGGTGATGCGGCGCAAGCCCCCCACTCTGCCATTCGCCGATCTGCGCCGCCTCGAGCTGGCGAAAGCCATCGCGCGTGATCCAAAAGTGGTGCTGGTCGATGAGCCGTTCGCCGGCCTGACGCTGGCGGAGGTCGGCACCTTTTCCGAGCTGATCGCCGGCTTCCGCGACGAAGGCCGCGCGGTGCTGCTGGTCGATCACAACGTCAAGAGCGTCGCTGCGCTGGTCGACCGCGTGCTGGCGATGTATCTCGGCGAAGAGATCTGCACCGGCGCGGCCAGCGAGGTGATGAAGAACGAAACCGTCCGCCGGGTGTATCTCGGCGGCGCGATCGAAACCTCGGCACGTCCGGAAACCAGCTTCCACGACAAGCGGCCGCTGCTGCAGGTCGAGAACGTCAACGTGTTCTACGGCAAGGCCCAGGCGCTGGAGAACGTCTCGATCCACGTCCACGAGAGTGAATTCGTCTCGGTGGTCGGCCTCAACGGCGCGGGCAAGACCACGCTGTTCAACACCATCTCCGGCCTCCTGCCCTACACCGGCGCGATCAAGCGCGGCGGCGAGGCGCTGCGCGGCACGTCGGCGGCCAAGATCGCGCGCGACGGCATCGTGCAGTGCCCCGAGTCCCGCGAGTTGTTCGGCGAGATGACGGTGCGCGAGAATCTCGATCTCGGCGGCTATCATCTGGCCGACGACGTCCGCGACAAGCAGATCGAATGGCTGTTCGAACTGTTTCCGATCCTGCGCGAGCGCCACGGCCAGCTCGCGCAGACGCTGTCCGGCGGCGAGCAGCAGATGCTGGCGATCGGCCGCGCGCTGATGATGCAGCCGAAGATCCTGATCCTCGACGAGCCGACGCTGGGGCTTGCACCGGTGATCCTCGAGCAATTGTCGAAGGCGCTGGAGAAGCTGCGGCAGACCTCGTCGATCACGGTGCTGCTCGGCGAACAGAACGTCACCTTCGCGCTGCCGCACGCGGACCGTGTCTATGTGCTCGAGCACGCTCGGATCGTGTGGGAAGGCGATCCCGCACGCTTTGCCGCCGAGGCCGGAGAAGGCTATCTGTAGCGGCGGCGTCCGGCCGACCCGGACTTCTCCGAAGGGCACTCGATGGACCTGCATCTGCGCGGCAAGCGCGTCCTCATCACCGGCGCGTCGAAAGGCATCGGCGCCGCGGCGGCCGAAGCGTTCGCTGAAGAAGGCTGCCACCTGCGGCTCGCCGCCCGCAACAAGGATGCGCTGGAAGCCCTCGCCGCGCGGCTGCGCGATCAGCACGGCATCGACGTCGCGGTGCATGTCGCCGATCTGCGGAGCAAGACCGACCTCGCCGAGCTCGCCGCGCAGGCGAGCGACATCGACATCCTGATCAACAATGCCGGCGACATTCCGCGCGGCACGATCGATGCGATCGACGAGGCCGCCTGGCGTCACGCCTGGGATCTGAAAGTGTACGGCTTCATCGATCTGACCCGGCTGGTCTACGCGCAGATGAAAGCGCGCGGCGGCGGCGTGATCATCAACGACATCGGCGCGGCGGGCGAACGGCTCGACGCCGGTTACATCTGCGGCTCCGCCGGCAACGCCGCGTTGATGGCGTTCACCCGCGCGCTCGGCGGCCGGAGTCTGGCCGACAACATTCGCGTGGTCGGCATCAATCCCGGGCCGGTCGGCACCGATCGTTATCTCGGCCGCATGAAGGGCCGGGCCAAGGCCGAGCTCGGCGACGACAACCGCTACCTGGAGCTCCAGAAGCATCTCCCGCTCGGCCGCCCGGCGCAGCCGCGCGAGATCGCCGACATGATGGCTTTTCTGGCGTCCGACCGCTCCGGCTACACCACCGGCGCGATCTTCACCGTCGACGGCGGTCTCAGCGCCGGCTGGCCGGCCTGACGCGCGTGGCGGATCGTCCAGCGGATCGTGCGGCCCGCAACCCTGCCATGACGATGTGACGGTGCTGCGGGTTTTGCTCCTGCCACGATAACGGAGCAGCAACCTCCGCAGGCGGCACAACGTCGCTGTTTGATTCAGCGCAAGCGCGGCCTCGCGCGCACAGGCGTATCAAACGATACCATCAATCGGAGTGCCCGCCATGGCGTCGTCGCCCACTTCAGCCTCAACCGATTCCGCGCCGGGCTTGCCGGCGCTGTCGCATATCGACCGGGATTTCGTCTGGGGCGTCTCGACCGCCAGCTTCCAGATCGAGGGAGCCGCCAACGAAGACGGCCGCGGCCAGAGCATCTGGGACGTGTACTGCCGCGCCGGCTATGTCGCCAACAACGACACCGGCGACGTCGCCTGCGATCACTACCATCGCTATCAGGAAGACGTCGCGCTGATGAAGGCGCTCGGAATTCAGGCGTATCGGTTCTCGATCGCCTGGCCGCGGATCCTTCCGCAAGGCACCGGCCCGATCAACGAGCCTGGGCTCGCCTTCTACGACCGTCTGATCGATGCGCTGGAAGCCGCCGGCATCGAGCCGTGGATCTGCCTGTATCATTGGGATCTGCCGCAGGCGCTGGAAGAGCGCGGCGGCTGGCTCAACCGCGACATCGTGAGCTGGTTCGCCGACTACGCCCGCATCATCGGCCAGCGCTACGGCAAGCGGGTGAAACGCTTCGCCACCCTCAACGAACCCGGCATCTTCAGCCTGTTCAGCCGCTCGTTCGGCGTCCGCGACCGTAGCGCCGACGACAAGCTGCACCGCTGGATTCATCACGTCAATCTGGCCCACGGCGCCGCAGTCGACGCGCTACGCGAGACCGTGCCGGATGCCTCGATCGGACTGATCACCAACTACCAGCCGGTCTATCCGTCGAGCGACAGGCCCGAAGACGTCGCCGAGGCCAGACTGATCAGCGACTACTGGAATCGCGCTTTCGCCGACCCGCAATATCTCGGCGAATATCCCGAGCTGATCCGCGACGCCCTCGAGCCGCATGTCCTGCCCGGCGACATGGCACACATCCAGCGGCCGCTCGACTGGTTCGGGCTCAATCACTACAGCCCCGTCTACATCAACTCCGATCCGAACGCGATCGTCGGCCTCGGCTGGGGCGCCAAGCCCGCGGGCATTCCGCGCTCGCCGATCGACTGGACGATCGAGCCCGATGGGTTCCGGGACACGCTGATCGAGATCAGCCGCCGCTACGGCAAGCCGGTCTACGTCACCGAGAACGGCTATGGCAGCAACGTCGAGACTCCGGACGCCAATGGCGAGGTGATCGACCCCGGCCGCATCGGCTTCCTGCGCGACTACATCACCGCGCTCGATCAGGCGATCGCAGCCGGCGCCGACGTTCGCGGCTACATGGTGTGGTCGTTGCTCGACAATTTCGAATGGGAATCCGGTTACGGCGTGCGGTTCGGCCTCGTCTATATCGACTATGCCACGCTGCAGCGGATCCCGAAGGCATCGTTTAACTGGTTCGCCGACGTGATCCGGCACGCCCGCGGCGGCGGTGCGTGAGCCTGCCGGCTTTGCTTACGACGGCGCCAGCTCGCGCGCGGCGCCGGACGGCCCGGCCGGGAGCCGATCCGGCATCTGATCGATCGCGGCGAGCAGCGCCGCGACGCGATTGGCGGAGGACCGCCAATCCGCCAGCCGCTGGTAATTATCGACCAGCCAGTTCACCGCGCCCTGCACGGTGACGAAAGCGGCCGCGCTCTGCGTCACCTCGCCGAGCGTCATCGCGCCGGCGAGATATTTCGGAAAGCACAGGAAGTACGCGGCGACCGGCGCGAACAGGAAGTTGCTGTGCGACACCAGCGTCATGTCGACGAGCTGCCAGCACAGGTCGCGCCACGACCGCAGCACTTCCTGCAGGCGCCGCGCCAGCTTCGCCATCCACGCCTTCTCGTCGGCCTCGCTGGCCGGACGGCCGCCACGCATCACTTCGGCGGCAGCGCGGAATTCCGCCTCGTTCTGATTGCGCCGTTCGCTGATGCTGGTCATGCGCCGGCCGAACCACAGCATCAGCGCCGTCATGATCGTCGAATAGCCGATCACGCCGACGACCAGATAGCCGGGGATCTCGGCGCGATAGCCGAACACGGTGAGATCGATGCTGCCGCCGACGCTCCACAGCACGCTGAAGAAGGTCAGCGCCGTCAACACCGAAGACAGGAACGCCAGGATCAGATCGACCGGAGAGTCAGTGGCGATCCGGACGTCCTCGGCGAGGCGATATTCCGGGTTCTCGGCGCCGTGATCTGTACCATCGATTGGAACGTTGTGGTCCTTTCGCGACCAGCGCGCGAGGATTTCACATGTCATCGACTCGCGCCATTTGCGTTGCCCGGTCATGCGGCCCCACACCGAGGTCGCGGCGAGCATCACGCTGGTGACGGCGAGCGCCACGAAGATCCCCGTCTGCGCCCACAGGGCGCCGGCGTCCTTCCGCTCCAGCGCATCGAAGAAATGCCGATTCCACAAATTGAGATAAAACTGAACCAGCAGCTGCGCCAGCACCACGCCGATCAGCACCACGATCAGCCCCGTGACGCGAGGCTTGCCGCTCAGCCAAAATTTGCGGGACAGCAGCCAGAACCCGGTCAGGTTGTGGCCGTTGGAGTCGTTATGTGAGAAGAGTCCCATGACGCGATATAAGGCCCCGGCCGGCGGGTTGTGAAGCGCTCCGGGGCTACCCATTGCGTCTAGTCTTGGTATCCGGTCCAACGCGCCGACGTGATGCGATGACGTCGCCGGCGCAATCAACTCAGGGGAGTTACAGGGTGGCGGCAGATCAGGCGCTGGTAAAGGAAACCGCTTGTGCAGTGGTGGGCAAGCTCAAATCCGGCGAGGTGACGCCGCTCGAGCTGCTCGACGTGCTGGAAGCGCGGATCGCCGAGGTCGACGGCGCCGTCAACGCCTTGCCGACGCTGTGCTTCGACCGCGCCCGCGGCCACGCCGCCGAGCTGATGAAGAAGCCGCCCGCTGAGCGCGGTCTGCTGGCCGGGCTACCGCTGCCGATCAAGGACCTCACCGCGGTCGCCGGCGTGCTCACCACCCAGGGCTCGCCGATCTACAAGGATCACGTCCCGGCCCGCTCCGACCTGATGGTCGAGAATCTCGAAGCCAACGGCGCGGTGGTCTACGCCAAGTCCAACACCCCCGAATTCGGCGCCGGCGCCAACACCTTCAACGAAGTGTTCGGAGCGACCCGCAATCCGTGGGACCTGTCGCGCTCGGCGGCCGGCTCGTCCGGCGGCGCCGCGGCGGCGCTGGCATCCGGCACCGCATGGCTGGCCCAAGGCTCCGACATGGGCGGCTCGCTGCGCAACCCGGCGAGCTTCTGCGGCATCGTCGGCCTGCGCCCGAGCTTCGGCCGGGTCGCGCATACGCCGGCGGCCAAGATCGACCGCAATCTCGGCGTCAATGGCCCGATGGCGCGCAACGTCGAGGACGTCGCGCTGCTGCTCGACGCGATGAGCGGCGAATTCGCCGCCGATCCCTTGTCGATCCCCTCACCCGCGACTTCGTTCCTCACCGCGGCGCGGTCGCGGCAGAAGCCGCTGCGCGTCGCCTATTCGCCCGATCTCGGTATCACCCCGGTCGATCCCGAAGTCGCCGCCGTCACCCGCAAGGCGGCCGAGCGCTTCGCCGAGGCCGGCGTGACCGTCGAACAGGCCAAGCCCGACCTGTCCGAAGCGCATGAATGCTTCCACGTGCTGCGCGCCTTCGACTTCGCGATCAGCAAGGCCGAGTTGCTGCGCACCAAGCGCGACCTACTCAAGCCGGAAGTGATCTGGAATATCGAGCAGGGCCTGAAGCTCAGCGTTGACGATCTCGCCAAGGCCGAAGCGCAGCGCGTGGCGATGGCGGCGCGCACGATCGAGTTCTTCCAGAGCTACGACCTGCTGCTGTGCCCGGCGACGATCACCGCGCCGTTCCCGGTCGAGCAGCGCTACCTCGCCGAATGCAACGGGCACACCTTCGACAACTACGTCGAATGGCTCGGCATCGTCTATGCGATCACGCTGGTGTGCTGCCCCGCGCTGTCGCTGCCCTGCGGCTTCACCAAGACCGGGCTGCCGGTCGGCCTGCAGATGGTGGCGAAGCCGCGCAACGAAGCCGGCCTGCTCGCTGGCGCCGCGCTGCTCGAGGACATTCTCGGTCTGAAGGGCACGACCCCGATCGACCCGCGTCCGGCGCCCGCCAGCCTGTAGGCGCCGACGGGACTGGCGGTTGCAACACGCTGTGCTACTCTCCGGCGTGTTGCAACACCGATAGATCCGCCGACAAAGGCGGACGATGGGGAAACGCCAATGTCCGATCACCTGAATGCGTCCGAAACGCTGAAAATCCACGTCGACCAGGACAAGTGTCAGGGCCATGCGCGCTGCAAAGCGCTGGCTCCGGAGCTGTTCGAGCTCGACGATTACGGCAATGCTCACGAGATCGGCGACGGCGCGGTGCCCACCGCGCTGATCGACCAGGCGTGGCTGGCCAAATCCAACTGCCCGGAGAACGCGATCGTCATCGACGAGGCCTGATCACTCCGTCTTCTCCCGTTCGAGCGGCGCCAAGACCGCAACGACTTCTCGCAGAGGAAACGCCAGACATGAGCGACCGAGCACCCGTCACCGACTGGGTCAACGACTTCGACCACACCGATCCGCGTTGGACCGAGAATCCGTATCCGATCTGGGACGAGCTGCGCGCGGCCAGCCCGCTGATCCATACCGAGCGCTTTCTCGGCTGCTACATGCCGACCACCTTCGCGGCGGTGAAGGAGATTTCCTACGACACCGAGCACTTCTCGTCGCGGCGGATCATCGTCCGCAACGTCCGCTCGGCATCGCCGCCGCCGGCGCCGCCGATCACCTCCGATCCGCCCGAGCACAAGCCGGCCAAGCGCCTGCTGTTGCCGCCGTTCACGCCGGATGCGGTCGCCAAGCTGGAGCCGCGGGTGCGCGCGATCTGTAACGAGCTGATCGACGCCTTCATCGAGGACGACGGCTGCGACGCCGCGACCGCCTATACCAAGCACATTCCGGTCAAGACGATCTGCCACATGCTCGGCATTCCGGAAGACGACAGCGACATCTTCATCCGCTGGATTCACGAAATCCTCGAACTCGGTATCAACGACGATGCCATCCTGATGAAGGCGGTGTTCGAGATGAGCACCTACTTCGCCGGCCACATCGCGCACCGCAAGCAGAAACCGACCGACGATCTGATCACCACGCTGATGAACGCCCGCGACGACAACGGCCAGCCGCTGTCGGACGCGCATGTGCTCGGCTCGCTGCGGCTGCTGCTGATCGCCGGCATCGATACCACCTGGAGCGCGATCGGCGCGGCGCTGTGGCACCTCGCCACGCATCCGGCCGACCGTGAGCGGCTGATCGCCGAGCCGGAGCTGATGCCGACCGCGATCGAGGAATTCCTGCGCGCCTATTCGCCGGTGACGATGGCGCGCGAGGTGATGAAGGAGACCGCGATCGCCGGCTGCCCGGTGAAGCCGGGCAACATGGTGCTGCTGTCGTTCCCCGCCGCCAACCGCGATCCATCGGTGTTTCCCGACGCCGACAAAGTGAAGATCGACCGCAAGGAGAATCCGCACGTCGCGTTCGGTCTCGGCATCCATCGCTGCGTCGGTTCCAACCTGGCGCGGATGGAGATGACGGTTGCGATCGAGGAGTGGCTGAAGCGGATCGCTTCGTTTAGGCTCGACCCGTCACAAAAAGTGCGGTGGTCGGAGGGCACAGTCCGTGGCCCGCGCAGCCTGCCGCTACTATTCGACAAGCCGAGCTGAGCCACGCCCGAAAGGTCGCCGATGTCCGACGATGCCGAACTGCCGCCGGAGTCCAAACTCACCCGCAGCAAGCAGCGCTGGGCGGCAGAAGGCAAATTCCTCACCGGCCGGCACGTCCGGCCGGATGAGCAGCGGCTGCCGCCGGGCCAGCATCTGGTGAAAGACTGGCCGGTGCTCGATCTCGGCCTGACGCCGCAGATCGGCCGCGACCGATGGCGGCTCGACGTCTACGGCTCGGTGGCGCAGCCGGTGTTTTGGGATTGGGCGCAGTTCATGGCGCAGCCGCAGGCCGACATCGTCTCCGATATCCACTGCGTGACCACCTGGTCGCGCTACGACAATCGCTGGCGCGGGCTCGCGACGCGAACGCTGCTCGACGCCTGCCAGCCGACCGATCATGCCCGCTACGTCGTGCTGCACAGCTATGACGGCTACACGACGAATCTCGCGATCGAAGACTTCGCCGCCGCGGATGCGCTGCTCGCGCACAGCTGGTCCGGCGCGCCGCTCGATCAGGAGCACGGCGGTCCGGTGCGCCTCGTCGTGCCGCATCTGTATTTCTGGAAGAGCGCGAAGTGGCTGCAGGCCATCGAATTCCGCGACGGCGACGCGCCCGGCTATTGGGAGGTTCGCGGCTATCACAATCGTGGCGATCCATGGGCCGAGCAGCGCTATTCCGGTGATTGACGCCGCGCCGGTCATTCCGGGGCGCGCCGACAGGCGCGAACCCGGAATCTCGAGGTGCTCTGAACTTCTGGATTCCGGGTTCGCGCTCCGCGCGCCCCGGAATGACGATCTGTAGCAAAGAGAATCCACCCGTCATTGCGAGCGAAGCGAAGCAATCCAGCCTCGTGCACTGAAGTGGATTGCTTCGCTTCGCTCGCAATGACGACGGAACATCAGGAGCATGCACTATGCCCACCGAACGTTTCCAATTCCCAGGCAGCGGCGGGCATCAGCTCGCGGCGGCGCTCGATCTGCCGGATGCGCAGCCGCTCGCCTATGCGCTGTTCGCGCATTGCTTCACCTGCAGCAAGGACAACCTGGCGGCGCGGCGGATCTCGGCGGCGCTGGCGGCGCGCGGCATCGCGGTGCTGCGGTTCGACTTCACCGGGCTGGGCGCCAGCGAAGGCGAATTCGCCAATGCGACGTTCTCGTCCAACGTCGCCGATCTGGTTCTGGCAGCCGATCATCTGCGCGCGACGCATCGGGCGCCGTCGCTGCTGATCGGCCACAGCCTCGGCGGCGCCGCCGTGCTGGCGGCTGCAGCACAAATCCCCGAAGCGAAGGCGATCGCCACCATCGCGGCGCCGTCCGATCCGTCGCACGTCACCGGACTGTTCGCCGACCAAGTCGACACGATCCGCCACGAGGGCAGCGTCGATGTTTCGCTCGCCGGCCGGCCGTTTACGATTCGGCGCGAGTTTCTCGACGATATCGCCGAACACAATCTGATGGCCGGGATCGCCAAGCTGCACAAAGCGCTGCTGATCCTGCACGCGCCGACCGACGACACTGTCGGCATCGACAACGCCACCAAGATCTTCCTCGCCGCCAAGCACCCGAAGAGCTTCGTCTCGCTCGATCATGCCGACCATCTGCTGAGCGATCGGCGCGACGCGAACTACGCGGCCGGCGTGATCGCGGCGTGGGCGCAGCGCTACATCGATGCCGAGCCGCCGGCCCCGACCGCGGGCGCACCCGAAGTGCCGCGCCTCGTCACCGTGCAGGAGACCGGCGACGGCAAATTCCAGCAGCAGATCAACGTCGGCCCGCATCGGCTGGTGGCCGACGAGCCGGCCAGCGTCGGCGGCCGCGACAGCGGTCCCGGGCCTTACGATCTCTTGCTGTCCGCGCTCGGCGCCTGCACCTCGATGACGATGCGGCTCTATGCCGAACGCAAGGCGCTGCCGCTCGATCGCGTCACGGTGACGCTGAGCCATGCCAAGATCCACGCCGAGGATTGCGCCGAGTGCGAAACCAAGATCGGCCTGCTCGACCGCATCGAGCGGGTGATCGGCATCGAGGGTGACCTGTCCGACGAGCAGCGCGCCAAGCTGATCGAGATCGCCGACAAATGTCCGGTGCACCGCACCCTCACCTCGGAAGTCAGCATCATCACGCGCAGCGCCGATTGACGCTGCCGGCCGCTTCCCCGACACTGCTAAAAACAAATCAGGGAGGCGGCGATGCCGGCAGTGGCGCGGATCGACCCGAAGACCATCTTCACGGCCGACGAATGGGCGCGGCTGACGCATCGCAGCTCGGCCCGCGGCCTGTGGCTGGTGGCTCATGCATGGGGAACGATCGCTCTCGCCGTCGCGCTGGTGACGATCTGGCCGAACCCGCTGACCTGGCTGCTCGCGGTGATGATCGTCGGCACCAGGCAGCTCGGCCTCGCCATCCTGATGCACGAGGCGGCGCATGGCGGGCTGCACCGCAATCCGAAGCTCAACGAGGCGATCGGGCAATGGCTGTGCGCGGTGCCGGTCGGCGCCGATCTGCCGGCGTATCGGCGCTATCATCTGCAGCATCACAAATTCACCCAGCAGCCGGAGGATCCGGATCTGGTGCTGTCGGCGCCGTTTCCGATCAGCAAGGACAGTTTTGTCCGCAAGGCGATCCGCGACCTCACCGGACAAACCTTCCTCAAGCAGCGGCTGCCGGCGCTGAAGGCGTTGTTCGCGCCGGCGGACAGCGGCGCACCGAAGCACGACAGCTTCGTCGCCAGCGGCAAGGCGCGCACCCAGCGCTTCCTCGCCGCCAACGCCGTGCTGCTGGCGCTGTTCTGGCTGGCCGGCGCCGGCGTCTGGTTCGTCGGCGTCTGGCTGGTGGCGATGGCGACCTGGCTGCCGCTGGTGACGCGGGTGCGCAACATCGCCGAACACGCCTGCACCTCGACCGGCCTTGATCCGTTCAGCCAGGCCCGCACCACGCTGGCCAATCCGCTGGAGCGGGCGCTGATCGCGCCGTACTGGGTCAACTACCACGCCGAACATCATCTGTTCATGTATCTGCCCTGCTACAACCTGCCGGAAGCGCACCGGCTGCTGCAGCAAAAGGGCTTGATCGACCGCGTCACCGTGGCGCCGTCCTATCGCGACGTGCTGAAGCTGGCGACGACGCGGCCGCGCGCCGTGGCGGCGGAGTAGCTGCGCGCGGCGGTGCCTCGGATCAGCGCCGCACGCCTCTTCGTCGTCATCCCATCTTCCGTCGTCGTCCCCCGCGCATGCGGGCGACCCAGTATTCCAGAGTGCGGTGGCGCAAATTTCGCACGGAGCAACGAGCGCTCTGGGATACTGGGTCGCCCGGACAAGCCGGACGATGACGGTTATGGCTGGAGCGAGCGCTCCGCTCTGCGCTGCCCTCCTCCCCTTCATGACGCTCTTACTTTCTGCGCAGTCGTACTGCTGATCGTCGGAGAGTGCACGGTCACGTATATCGCAAGCCATAAGCCTAAGAGGAAGTGATAATCACTCCGCAGCAAGGTCCCTATAGGGTTCGCGAGCTGGCGCTCGTGCCTCCGCATAAAGGAGCGAAATCGTAACGGACAACGCAGCGAACCTGCTGGTTCGGAACGATAATCGCTGGGTCGCGCGACGAGGCGGCCGACGCTTCAGCGCAGCCGGACTCCGATGGTGTAGGACGGCCGTTGCGCGGCTTCGCGCTGGCTTCGGATCAGGCGCAGATCGTCGTCGAGGTAGATGTTCTGCATCATCGGCTTGGCCTGAAACGACTTCGCCAGCCGCTTCGCTGACGCCGCGTCGAGGCCGCTGAGGTCGGGAGCGGCCAGGGTGGCGTTCGGGGCGTCGGCGTGATCGAGTTTGTGTTCGAGCACCGCGTCGAACCACGCCTCGGCGTCGTCGATGCTGAGGCCCTTGTCGCGGCGGCCGCGCGCCAGCTCAATGCCGATGTTCTCGATCAGCCAGCGCCCGTCCGCCACCTCGAAGCGCTGCACCAGCATCAGGTTGCAGGCGAGGCCGAGCGGCGTGAGCTTGTTCAGCAGCGCGTTCTGATGCCCCGGCGCATGATGCGCGACGTTGGCGTAGAAGCCCCGGTCCCGGAAGATCTGGTAGGACTGTGCGGGAATCCGGCCGGGCAGCGCATGGTGAAACGGGATGGTCGACCACAGCGGCGTCCAAACCCCGATCACCGCCGCGACCTGATCCTCGGCGCGTGGATGCGGATTGCGCCGGGTCAGCTCGTCGACATAGGGCATGAGCGTGGCGTCCAGCAGGGCGAGCTTTTCGCTCAACCGCTTGTCGTCCTGCCCTTCCACCAGTTGCAGCAGCCGGGCCTTGAGAGCCTGGGTACTCAGCAACGCGAGATCGGCGCTGTTCACCTTGTCCAGCATGGGCAGGGTTCTCCGGTGGTGATCGAACCTCGCGCCTTCCCTTCGGATTGAGCTATCTATCCGAGGCCTGCCACCGCGGCGGCAGAGAATAGCAAAGCCGCCGTGCTACCAATCGTCGTTCGATCGTGGCGACTGGCGACACCTCAACCACCGCCGCCGCCGCAAAGTTCCTGTTTTGAAACCGGTATAATAAGCGGGCCTGCGTCTGCCTAGATCCAGTGCGGCGATGCTACGCCGCCGGCCGCGCGCTCATCGTCAAGAGATCGTAGCGTGCCACCGGTTCGCCGTTCTGGTTGACGACCTCGACGTCCCAGCGCACCTCGCCATATTCCGGGCGCCGCGCCGGCGATTTCTGCTTCACCGTCAGCTTCACCTTGATCGTATCGTCGGGCGACACTGGCTTCAGGAAGCGCAGATTGTCGAGGCCGTAATTGGCGAGCAGCGGGCCCGGCGCCGGATCGACGAACAGGCCGGCGGCGAAGGCCAGGATCAGATAGCCGTGGGCGACGCGACCGGGAAAGAACGGATTGGCCTTGGCGGCGGCTTCGTCCATGTGGGCATAGAAGGTGTCGCCGGTGAAATGCGCGAAGTGCTCGATATCGTCCAGCGTGATCGGCCGGCTCGCAGTCTCGATGCTCTGGCCGATTTCGAGCTGGTTGAAGTTGAGCTTGAACGGATGTACCTCGGCGGCCGGCGCCGGCGCGCCGCGGCTCCAGGTGCCGGTGAGCGCCGCCAGCCGGCGCGGCGACGCCTGGATCGCGGTGCGCTGTAGGTAGTGATGCACGCTGCGCAAGCCGCCGAGCTCCTCGCCGCCGCCCGCCCTTCCGGGCCCGCCATGCAGCAGCGCCGGCAGCGGCGTGCCGTGGCCGGTGGATTCCGCCGCGTCGTCGCGATCGACGATCAAGAGCCGGCCGTGGAACGGCGCCACACCAAGGATCATTTGCTCGGCGACCGCGTCGTCATAAGTAAACAGCGACGCCACCAGGCTGCCCTCGCCGCGCGCCACCAGCTCGATCGCCTGATCGACATCGTCATAGGCCAGCACGGTGGCGACCGGTCCGAACGCCTCGGTGGCGTGGACGAGCCTCGCCTGCATCGGCTCACGCGCGCGTAGCAGAACCGGCGCGAAGTAAGCGCCGGCCTCGACATCGATCCCGTCGCCGGCGCAAGCGTTGGGATCGCCGAACACGATCTCGGCCTCGCTCTGCAGCGTCGCGATCGCGGCGCGCACCGCCTCGCGCTGGGCGCGGCTGACCAGCGGCCCCATCGCCTTGTCGTCGGTGCGCGGATCGCCGAGTTTCACCTCGGCGAGCTTCGCCTTCAACGCGTCGATCACTGCGGCCTCCAGCGCGCGCGGCACCAGGACGCGACGGATCGCGGTGCATTTCTGCCCGGCCTTGGCGGTCATCTCGCGCACGATCTCACGGACGAACAGATCGAACTCCGGCGCGTCCGGCGTCACGTCCGCCCCGAGGATCGCGGCGTTCAGCGAGTCGCGTTCGGCGATGAAGCGGATGGCGTGGCGGGCGACGTTCGGATGCGCCTGCAGCTTCTCGGAGGTTTCCAGCGAGCCGGTGAAGGCGATCACGTCCTGACCATTGAGGTGATCGAGCAGATCGCCGATGCTGCCGCAGATCAGTTGCAGCGCGCCTTGCGGCAGCAGCTTGGACTCGTCGATCAGTTTCACCAGCGCTTCGGCCACATAGGCGGTCGCGGTCGCCGGCTTGGCGATCACCGGCACCCCGGCGAGCAGCGCCGGCGCCAGCTTTTCCAAGAGGCCCCAGCACGGGAAGTTGAAGGCGTTGATATGCACCGCGACGCCGCGGCGCGGCACGAGGATGTGCTGGCCGACGAAGCTGCCGCGCTTCGATAAGGACTCGACCTCGCCCTCGGAGATGAACGGCGTATCCGGCAGTTCGCGGCGGCCACGCGAGGCGAACGCCGCCAGCGTCACCAGACCGCCGTCGATATCGATGGCGTTGTCGCGGCGGTTGGCGCCGGCCTCAGTGGCGAGCGAGTAGAGCTGCTCCTTGCGCTCGGTCAGGTAAGCGCCGAGCGCTTTCAGCATATCGGCGCGCTGATGAAACGACAGTTTGCGCAGGTTCGGCCCGCCGACCGTGCGGGCGTGATCGACCATCGCCCTGAAATCCAGGCCCGCGCTGGAGGCGCGCGCCACCGGGCGGCCGTCGATCGCGCTTGCGATCTCGACCAGACCGCCCTCCGGCGCCACCCAGCGATCGCAGACGAGGCTTTGCAAGGTGATGGTCATGGCGTCCTCCCGATGGCGGTCCGCGGTTCGCGGCGCGGTTTGACGTCCACGCCGGCCGTTGACACGATGTTGGCTTGGGCTAATAATTGACTGACCGATCGTTCAATTCAAGAGGCTTTTCAAAAGCCCGATACGGTGAGGGAGAGAAACGTGGACGAGATCCTGATCGACGATCGGGGGGCGTGGCGCGTGATCACGCTGAACCGGCCGGACCGGCTGAATTCGTTCAACGCCGCGATGCACCGTGCGCTGGCCGATGCGCTCGACGCGGCGCGCGAGCCCGCCTGCCGCGCGGTGCTGCTGACCGGCGCCGGGCGCGGCTTCTGCGCCGGCCAGGATCTCGCCGACGTCGCGGTGACGGACGGCGCTGCGCCCGATCTCGGCGTCACCATCGAGGAGTTCTACAATCCGCTGGTGCGGCGCATCCGTGCGCTGGACAAGCCGGTAGTGTGCGCGGTGAACGGCACCGCGGCCGGCGCCGGCGCCAACATCGCGCTGGCTTGCGACATCGTGCTGGCGGCGCGCTCGGCGAAGTTCATCCAGTCGTTTGCCAAAATTGGCCTGGTGCCGGATTCCGGCGGCACCTGGTTTCTGCCGCGGCTGATCGGCGATGCCCGCGCCAAAGCGCTGGCGATGCTGGCCGAACCGATCGGCGCCGAAACCGCGGCGGATTGGGGCCTGATCTGGCGCGCGGTCGACGACGATCAGCTCCGCGGCGAAGCCGAAAAGCTTACCGCGCATCTCGCCACTCAGCCGACGCAGGGGCTGGCGCTGATCAAGCAGGCACTCGCGGCGGCGGCGACCAACACGCTCGACGCCCAGCTCGATCTCGAACGCGATCTGCAACGCCAGGCCGGCCGCACACCGGACTACGCCGAGGGCGTCGACGCCTTCATCGCCAAGCGCGCGCCGAACTTCACCGGGAGAGCATCGTGACCGTACAGGACGAATTGTCCGCGGACGAGCTGGCGCGGGCCTGCGCCGATGCGATGTGGGCCAACGACCATGCCAGCAAGGGGCTCGGCATGGAGATCGTCGAGATCGGCGCCGGCTTCGCGACGCTGGCGATGACGGTGACCACCGAGATGGTCAACGGCCACGGCATCGCCCATGGCGGCTTCATCTTCACGCTGGCGGACAGCGCCTTCGCCTATGCCTGCAACTCCTACAACGACACGACCGTCGCGGCGCAGGGCGCGATCAGCTTCATCCGCCCCGGCAAGCTCGGCGCCCGGCTGGTGGCGAGTGCGCGCGAAGTCTCGCGCTCCGGCCGCAGCGGCATCTACGATGTCCGCGTCACCTCGGGATCGGTGGTGATCGCCGAGTTCCGCGGCCATTCGCGCGCGATCGGCGGCGCGCTGGTGCCGCCGCAACAACCAGAGCAACGTTGAGGGAGGAGACGGCGATGGCCGCGACCGTGCACCAGATCAAGCCCGGCACTTACAATCCCGAACTCGACGACGCCGAGCGCGCCTCGCGCGACGAGATTATAGCGCTGCAGACCAGGCGGCTCGCCTGGTCGCTGCAACACGCCTACGACAACGTCGCGCATTACAAGACCGCATTCGACCGCAAGGGCGTGCATCCGTCGGATTTCCGCCAGCTCTCCGATCTGTCGAAGTTTCCGTTCACGGTGAAGACCGACCTGCGCGACAACTACCCGTTCAAGATGTTCGCGGTGCCGCGCGAGAACCTGGTGCGGGTACACGCCTCGTCCGGCACCACCGGCAAACCGATCGTGGTCGGCTACACGGCGGGCGACATCGACATTTGGGCCACCGTGATGGCGCGCTCGCTGCGCGCCGCCGGCGCGCGGCGCGGCATGATCATCCATAATTCCTACGGCTACGGCCTGTTCACCGGCGGGCTAGGGGCGCATTACGGCGGCGAGAAGCTCGGCTGCACCGTGGTCCCGGTGTCCGGCGGCATGACCGAACGGCAGGTTCAGCTGATCAACGACTTCCGCCCCGATATCATCACGGTGACGCCGAGTTACATGCTGGCGATCCTCGACGAGTTCAAGCGCCAGGGCCTCGACCCGCGGGCGTCGTCGCTGAAATACGGCGTGTTCGGCGCCGAGCCGTGGACCAACGCGATGCGCGCCGAGATCGAGCAGGCGTTCGACATGGACGCCACCGACATCTACGGCCTGTCGGAAGTGATCGGCCCCGGCGTCGCGCAGGAATGCGTCGAGACCAAGGACGGGCTGCACATCTGGGAGGATCATTTCTATCCGGAAGTGATCGATCCGGAGACCGGCGAGGTGCTGCCGGACGGCGAGAAGGGCGAACTGGTGTTCACCTCGCTGACCAAGGAAGCCTTCCCCGTCGTCCGCTATCGCACCCGCGATCTGACGCGGCTGTTGCCCGGCACCGCGCGGCCGGGGATGCGGCGGATGGAGAAGATCACCGGCCGCTCCGACGACATGATCATCCTGCGCGGCGTCAACGTGTTTCCGACCCAGATCGAGGAAGTGCTGCTCGCCACCGACTGGTGCGGCGGACACTTCATCATCGAGCTGACCCGCGAGGGCCGGATGGACGAGATGACGGTGCTGGCCGAAGCCCGTTCCGAGAGCTGGGACGGCGCCGGCCTGGTGCCGCACGCCGAACGCGTGGCCAATTACATCAAGAACACCATCGGCATCTCCACGACGATCAAGGTGGTGCCGCCCGACACGCTGGAACGGTCGCTCGGCAAGGCTCGGCGGGTGTTCGACAAGAGGCCGAAGGGTTAGCGCGACGACCGTCGCCACAGCCACGACCTCATGGTGAGGAGGCGCGCAGCGCCGTCTCGAACCATGCGCCACAGGCCGTGCGCGTCATCTCATCCTTCGAGACGCCCGGCTGCGCCGGGCTCCTCAGGATGAGGTCGGAGTCTGTGGATGGCCTCGCGTCGGCGCGCTCGTTCGGACGCTACTCCGCACTGCGGAGCCGCGACGCCGCCAGCAGCACCAGGCCGGCGCCGGCGACCGACCAGCACGCCACCGGCGCCCATTGCAGCAGCGGCGCGTAGTCCGGCAGCTTCCGCATCCCGCCGGCGACAGCCGCCATCCGCGCGAAGGTCGCCAGCGCCAGCGCCGAGAACACCAGGCCCGCAAGCTTGCCCTCGGCGCCGGTGCGGCCGATCGCCAGCGCCGCCGACACCGCGCTCATCAGCATGCAGCCCCACGCCGCGCCGGCGACGAATTGCGCGGCGATCAGCACGGTGAGCGAGCCGGCCAATTCGGCGATGCCGACCGCGCCCGCGCCGAAGAGACCGGCGACGCCCATCACGATCAGTCCGCCGCGATGCTTGACCACCACGCTGGCCGGAAACAGCGCGAGGTTGAAGCCGATCCAGAACACCGGCATCAGCCATTGCAGATCCTCCGGTGCGGCGAAGCGCGAAAACAGGTTGGCGCTGTTGATGCTGAAGTGAAACTGATAGCCGAGCGCGAGGATCAGCATCGCCGCCACGAACAGCGCCGGCGCTTTGCCGAGCGGCTTGGCCACCGCGCGCGGCGGAGCCGACGGGCGCTGTCCGGCGAGGTCACGTTCGACCTTGATCAGCACCAGCGTGGTGAGCACCAGCACCGCGCTGGAGATCGCGAACGGCAGCAGCGGATCGACGCCTCGCAGCACCACGCCGAGATAGGGCGACACCGCGCCGGCGAGGCCGTAGCCGAGCATGGTCAGCGCCGAGAGGAACGGCAGCGACGGCCGCGCGCCGTATTTGCCGAACAGCGTCAGCGGCGGCGCGCGCAGCACCGACGAGGTCATGGCCCACACCACGATCAGCGCAATCAATGCGGCTTGCGCGCCGGGCCCCTGCCCGGCCACAAGCGGCATGGCGGCGAACGCCGCGCAGGACAGCGCGGTGGCGACCGCGACGAAGATGCCGAGCCGTCCGACCAGCGCCGACACTCGGTCGGCGGCGATCCCCATCGCGGTGTCGGTGATGGTGAAGATCGCCTGGTCCAGCATCAGGATCAGAATGACCATGCCCGGGGCGATCCCGACCTCGGCGGCGAGTGTGGGCAGATAGATCACATAGGTGGTCCACAGCAGCGTGAACAGCAATTGCAGCAGCGCCACATAGACTCCGGCGCGGGTGACGCCGCTGATCGGCTTCGCCTCGACCTCGTCGTTCGCCAGATCGGTCATGAGCCCCCTTTGCGCCGTGCCTCTGTGCCGCGCACCGCTACAGCGCCTTGCGGAAGGTGAGATTGACCCTCTGCCGGCCGAGCAGCGGATGCTCGCCGTCCTTCAGCGTCAGCACGCCATGATACACCAGCCGCGACGGGCCGCCCCAGACGAAGACGTCGCCGTGGCGCAATTGGTAGTTGCTCGGCTTGTCGCGGCGGTTCATTCCGCCGAACTGGAAGGTCGCCGGCAGGCCGAGCGACACCGACACGATCGGCGCCGAAAAGTCGGCCTCGTCCTTGTCCTGGTGCAGCGCCATCTTGGCGCCGGGGACATACCGGTTGATCAGGCAGGCGTCGGGATCGAAGCCGGCAAAGCCGGCCTCAATGGCGGCGCGCTGCGCCAGATCGCGCAGCACCGCGGGCATCTCCGGCCACGGCGCCGCGCTGTCGGGATCGGTCGGCGAATAGCGATAGCCGCGGCGGTCGGTGATCCAGCCGGCGGTGCCGCAGCTCGTCATCGCCACGCTCATGGTGTGGCCGCCCGGCGTCATCATGTGGCGGAACGGCGCGCGTGTGACAACGGCGTCGATCGCAGCGAGCACGTCATGCTCGGTGTCGCGGGCAAAGCCGCGCAGCAGCGCAGCGCCGGGCGCGATGTCCTCGCGGCGCGGCAGCGGCGCATCGAGACTGTCGAACAGATCCGCCATCACGCGCTGCTCCCCTTCACATTGCCGCCGAACTGCCAGTCCGCCGTCTCCACCGCAAGATCAATGAAGGCCCGTACCTTGGCGGACAGCAGCCGCGCGGTCGGATACACGATCGCGATCGGCAACGGCGGCACTTCGTAGTCGGCGAGCACGATCTGCAGCCGCCCCGCCGCGATCGCGTCCGCGGCCTGATAGGCCAGCACGCGTGCGAGCCCGCCGCCCCGCTCGGCATCGAGAATTGCGACATCGGCGACATTGCTGACGAGGCGCGGCACGCACGGCACCCGGACGTCACGGCCATCGACCACGAACCGCCAGTCCACCGGCGCACCGGTCTGGCCGAAATGCACGACGTCGTGGGCAGCGATCTCGGCCGGCGTCACCGGCACGCCGCGCGCCGCCAGATAGGCCGGCGACGCCACTACGATCCGCCGCATCGCGCCGAGCTGCCGCGCCACCAGACTGGAATCCGACAGATGCCCGATCCGGACCGCGCAATCGACGCCGTCCTCGACCAGATTGATCATCAGGTCCGACAGCCGCAATTCGCCGGCAACGTCCGGATAGCGCCGCAGATAATCCGACAGCAGCGGGGCGACATAGCGCCGGCCGAAACCGACCGGCGCCGACACCACCAGCCGTCCCGACGGCGTGACGCGCTCGGCCGCGGCTGACGCCTCGGCCTCTTCGAGATCGGCGAGCACCCGCCGCACGCGCTCCAGATAGCGCGCGCCGGTGTCGGTGAGGGCGACCGAGCGCGTGGTCCGCTGCAGCAGCCTGGTGCCGAGCCGCTGTTCCAGCGTCGCGACCATCCGCGTCACCGCGGACGGCGACAGCCCAAGCTTCCGCGCAGCCGGGGCGAAGCCCTGCATATCGGCGACGGCCACGAAGGCGCTCATGGTGTCGAAACGGTCCATAGCATCATTTCAAATGGGGCAACAATGAAGTGTCAAATCAACTGATTGTTCTGCGCCGAGGAAGGGACGATCTGTCGGGAAGCCATCGAGCAGGAGGGTCTCATGACCGAAGCCCAGCAGGTTTCCAGCGACATCGCCTTCACCCCGGCCGTCAAGGCGATCCAGGCGCGCAAGGGATCGCGCGAGTCCTATGCCCGCGTCGAACGGAGTGGCGGCTGGGCCACCACGATCGACGACAACCTCGCCGCCTTCCTCCACGCCCAGACCAGCGTGCTGCTCGCCACCGCCAGCGCAGACGGACAGCCTTATATCCAGCATCGCGGCGGACCGGCGGGCTTCCTGAACGTGCTCGACGCCCACACCATCGGATTCGCCGACTTCAAGGGCAATCAGCAGTTCATCACCCAGGGCAATCTCGCCGAGAACCCGAAGGCCTATCTGTTCGTGATCGATTATGCGCACCGCCGCCGCATCAAGATCTGGGGCCGCGGCCGTGTGATCGAGGACGATCCGGAGCTGATCGCCCGGCTGATGCCGAAGGGCTACAAGGCAAGGCCCGAACAGGCGATCCTGTTCGAGGTCGCGGCCTGGGACAGCAACTGCCCGCAGCACATCCCGCAAAAATTCGATGCGGCCGACGTCGCCGCGGCGATCACCACCCGCGACATCCGGATCGCCGAACTGGAGGCGCTGCTCGCCGCCGCCACCCAGGCGAAGGAATAACGGCGCACCGGACGATTTGCCCGCGTCCGGCGGTTTCGCGCGCGGCCGGGCCGGGATAAACAGGGCCGATGACCGCCCTCGCCCCGATCAACGGCAACACCTGCCAAACCTGCGGCGCCTGCTGCGGCTATTCGGCGAACTGGCCGCGCTTTACGATCGAGGACGATGACGCGCTCGACGCCATTCCGGCGGCGCTGGTCAATGCGCGGCTGTCGGGGATGCGGTGCGAGGCGGATCGCTGTGCTGCGCTGAGCGGTGTGATCGGGCAAGCCACCGCCTGCACGATCTACACGCTACGCCCGGAAGTCTGCCGCGACTGCCAGCCCGGCGATCCGGAATGCGCTATGGCGCGGCGAAAGTTCCGTCTGCCGCCGCTGCCGAGCCGTTTCGCCGGGGACGAGGCCGATCAGTTGGCCGCGTCGGACACCTCGGAGTCGTCGGGTTCCACATCGGAATCCTGATCGAGCGGCGCGAAGCTGGCGAGCGGCGCGGTCGACAGCGTGATCGCCTTGCGCTGCGAGTAGTTGCTGATGTTCGGCGTCCGCCGCTCGTGGGCGAGCGCGTACAGCACGGAACCGGCGCGGCCACCGGCCTGGATCAGATCGCGCTCGTCGCAGCTCGCCGCCACGGCGAGCGCTAGCGGCTGCAAATGAGCGCGGCGATAACAGAACAGCGCCAGCATCGCCCGAACGTCGCCCGACACACTGTCGACGAGTTGCGGCAATCCATTTTCGTTGGCGCGGTACATCTGGCCCAGCAGTTCCTCGCGGACCGGGCAAGCGTCGTTCTCGAAAGCTTCACGGCTGGACCACATCGGCATTCTCCCGAACAGATGACGATCGTGAGGATGCGACCCATTCTGTTAATGAGCTCTTAACTACACAACCTGATACCACTACTGACCCTTGCGCCCAGTGCATGGAACTAAACGCCGATCACGATTTGCGACCATGCTCGTTTTCGTCGTGACGCCGACATCTAATCGTTTAACTATTGGACGCCGCCTTCGTGCGGCTCGCGGTTCAGTGAGTTGATTCATCTGGAAATGATGGAGAGTACCATGACTGATCCGGTCACCTTGTTCCCCAATCTGATGCAGCCGGCGGCGAAGACCTACGCCCCGATGGGAATCAAGTTCTGGGAGAGTGAGGAAACTGTCCTCGACAACATGAAGGAATTCGCCGACGGCTGGTTCGAACGCCGGCGGATTGGAACCCGCGCCGCGCTGGAGACGGCACGGCGGATCGGCGAAGCGACCAGTCCGCTCGACGCTTTTCGCGAATATCAGGACTGGCTCGGCGGCGCGATGGCGCGAATGCTGGAAGACGGCATGGCATTCCAGCAGCAATTCATGAAAACCAACGCCAAGCTGGCCCCGCATCCGGACCACCATGACGAGCCGGGCGAGCCAGACCCCGCGCCGGAGGCGCGACTGAGCGCATGAGAAGCTGACCGATCAGCTCGTCGCCCTCGGCCTGACCGCGATACGCTATGCTGTCGGCGACAGTTCCAGCGGGTCAACCACCGGCAGGCTGAGTTCGGCCCGATTGCGACCGTTGAGTTTGGCGCGGTACAGCGCATTGTCGGCGCGGGCAACGAGAGTTTCGGCGTTGTCGCCCGGAAGTACCTGGGCCACGCCGAAACTCGCGGTGACGGTGCCGACCTGTTCAAAGAGGGTGTGGGCGACGAGAAGGCGCAGCTTGTTGGCCGTTTCATACGCCGCCTGAGCATCGGTATCGGCGAGCAGCAGCGCGAATTCCTCGCCGCCCCACCGCACCAACAGATCGGCGCGCCGCACGCTGGCCGCCACCGTCTGCGACAACCGGATCAGCACCTGATCGCCCATCGGGTGACCGTAGATGTCGTTGACCTCCTTGAAGTGATCGATATCGAACAGGACCAATGAAAACGGCCGGCCGCTGCGCTCCGAGCGCGCCAGTTCCTCGTCGAGCCGCTCGTTGAACGTCATGCGGTTGAACAGCCCGGTGAGTGCATCGGTCGCGGCCTGCCGCGCGAGCTCCTGAGAGCGGAACTGCAGCTCTTCGTGGAGCTGGCGTTGCAACCGATCCCGCACGCCGCTGTCCAGCCCGAAGAAGTAGAACAGCGCCGCAATCGCGACCTGCAGCGTGATCACGATGCCGAGCAGACGGCTGGCGAAAATGCCCTTCACCGGAACGGCGAGCACCAGTGACGCGGAGGTCTCGGCGATCGGCGCGCGCAGCACGTAACTGCGCCGTCCACCGAAGTCCATCCAGCCGCTGCCGAACACTTCGTGCGCCAGCATCGGTTGCCGTGGCGGCTCACCGAGCTGCTCGCTGAGCAACTGCCGCGGCAGATCCGGGCGGGGCCAAAGCGTGCGCAGCAACTCGTCGCGCTGGTTGGTGATGATCACCACGCCGCGCCCATCGACCACGAAGAAGGCCTGATCATAGCGGCCCATGACCGTCGCCAGACTCTCCAGCGAACTCTCCAAAACCGCGACGCCCACGATCGATCCCTCGGCGCTGCGGATCGGATAGGCTGTCAGATACGCCCGGATGCGCTCCGGCGGATCGACGCGGAACTCCCGGACCGCGCGGCCCGCAAGCGCCTGCTGGAACCAGTGCACCTCCTGCAGATTCGGTTGGCCCAGCCAGCTCTGCTCGGAGGCATCGGCGGCAAGGACGATGGCGCCCGAGCGGTCGACGATGAAACTGCGGACGGTGTGAACGGCGCCGGCATCGAGCTGCAGCAGCGCTCGCACGGCATCCGGGCTTTCGCCGCGCGCGCCACCCAGCAGCCGTTGCACCGGTGGCGACTGCGCGAACGCCTTCACCAGCGCATCGGCAATCGCGGTCTCGCGTTCCAGACCGCTGATCAGCAGCGCCGCGTCTCCGGCCGCCTCGGTTTCGACATCCTGGCGATGGATCTCGCCGAGATAGTTGGTCAGCGCCCAGCCCAGCAGCAGAATCGTCAGCAGGGTCGTGACCACGCCGACGAACTGCCGCTTCAGGTGGCGTGAGTAGCCTGGATAGGCGAGCGTCTGCATCACCCGGCGCCCCCATGCCGCCCAGGCCAGCGCCGCCAGCATCACCGCAATCAACCCACGCACGAGCTGGACCGGAACCCCGGTGAGTCGTTGGAAGCCGTCTTGATTGATGACGTCCGCTGGCCAGAACGGCGCCGGCGCGACGATCAAGCCGGCTGCGACACCGTAGCCGATGAACCCGGCGGCGACCGTGATCATCAGCCATCGTCCGGTTTCCGGATGGTTGTCGCGAAGCGGAAACAGCGCGAAGCCGACCGCAATTGCACCCGGGGCCGCGAGCAGATAGCGCGCCGCAGCTTTGGCCGACAGCAAACCGTCGAAGACGCCGACTGCGACGATCGCCAGCAGAATCGGAACCAGGATCCACGGGCCGGGAACCGGCACGCCTCGCGACTGCAGGCCTTGCCGGCCGGCCTCCGCCAGCAGCACGAACGACGCCGTCATCAGCACCGCGCGCGCAAGCAGGAACTCGCTGGCATCGCCCGCGATCAGCGCGATCATGTCCAGCCATTCGCTGGCGCCGTGAACACAGCCGAACAGTCCGGTCAGGCGGATCAGCGGACGATGGTCATCGTCGAGGCGGCGCGCGAATGCCAAGCACAGCACGCCGAGCAGCATGAACGCCAGCCCGTAGAAGAAGAAGATGAAGTCGAGCTGGGATTCGAGATAACGGGCCATGGGACTCGGGCTTGCTGCTCCTTCCGCCACGACCTCTCGCGCGGTCAGCATCCTTTATTGGTCGTCAGTACGCTACTCGATCGCATGTCATGCAGCGGTTAATGCGCCACCACGTACAACTACGTGCTCGGGCGAAAAGCTACCCGGTCGCTTGCGTCATCGATAATGAGTGTGAGTTTTCCGTGGACGGAGCCCTGCAAAAGGACGGTCACCCGCACCGCAGGTTGCGCGACGATCGCACTACCCGCCACATGCTCCGCCGCGCAGGGGCGCCTGAGATCGAATATCGGCGATCAGACGTTGGCGGCGATTACGATCGACAGACCAAAGCCGGTCAGATGATGCAGCGCCTGGTCGGTGCCGATCAGCCACCAAAACACGGTATCCTGATTAGTCACGTCGTAGGTCGCGACGATGAAGCCCTTCAGGCGATCGATCGCCAGATGAATCAAAAAATCGATCGGGCCGATGAACCAGAACTGCGGCGCAAGGATCAGCATCAGCAGCGTCGTCATCACCAGATGCACGCTGCAATGCGCCAGCAGCGGCAGCGCCCAGCCGGTCTTGGCATCCTTGCCCATCGCCATCCACTTGTTCTGGAAGATGAAGTCCGCGAACACGTGTTTGATGGTGAGGAGCAGCATCCAATAGATCAGTGCGCCCACCGCAATCGACGACGACAAATCGGGAAGGATCAAGCTCGCACCTTCGCTTGGGCCTTGCGGGCGGTGATGGCGGCGGCTGCCGGCTCCCGACAGTCCGATCGTCCGCCCTCCCGCGCAGAGGCTTCGCATCGCAGCCGGTCGGCATCGACCAGCGCGTTTTTATGACATTTCCGGCGAGCGAATGCACGCGGCGGACGGCGTGCCGGGCTGCCATGCCTGTGAACTTCCCGCACCGCACCCGCCAATACCGGCAAGCCTCGCACAGCCGCCGTCACGATGCCGCGGCCTGGATCGGCACGTCGCCGCATCTTGCCTTGATGGCTTCGATCGCGCGCTTCAGGCTGGTCTGCTTGCGCTCCGGTGTGGCGGCCGCACGCGCTTCCGCGATCGCCTGTGCAAGATCCGGCAGCGGCAACCTGCCGTTGACCGCCGGCTTGACCAGTTCGTCGACGATCAGCGTCCAATTCGCCATGCCGTAGCGATAGGCGTCACCATAACCGTGGACCATGGTGGCGCTTTCGATCACCGCAACCGCGGCGTCGGGACGAACCGCCAGGCTGCGGTCAATCATGTGCAGCCAGCGCTCGACCCATTTGCGCTCGTGGGCGTAGCGAATCGACAGCAGCCGCCAACGCCGCAACCACGAGATGATCCGCAGCTTGCGGGTGCCGAGCCATCCGCCGGCGTTGAAGCGCATCTTCACCGGCATGTGCTGCCAGCCGAGATAGTCCAGCACTCTGAGTGTCGGAGCGGCCACCACCACCGGCAGCGCCGCCACCACCTCGTCGATCCGAAACCGGCATCTGTGGTCGATCCGCGGCTTCCCTCGGCCGGCCGGCACGCTCGCCGCCTCCTGCAGCGTGAGCTGTGCGATCCGGATCGGATCCTCATAGGCCATCCGGATCGCGAGCAGCTCGGCGATCCGCAGCAGCATCGCGTCGTCGACGTCGCGGCGACCGACGAAGCGTAGCAGCCGGTCGAGATACAGCCGCGCGTAGCGGCGGCCCTGATAGATCACCAGCCGCTCCGCCGCGTCTTCGAGGGCCCGCGCAACCGACGGCGGCGCGGCGGCGGGCGCATTCAGCACCACCACGCGATCGTTCTCGCCGAGCATTTCGGCGAGCGTGAATCGCAACGCGTCGATGTAGCCGGCCAAGTCGGCGTCCTCAGCCGGTGCGGCCGACGGCGTCGGCCCGCGGCGGCTGCGTGGTCTCGGCCAGCCTCGCCTGCAGCGACTCGATGTTTTCGAACAGCCGGGCGCTGGCGAGCCGCAGGAAGTAGAAGCCGAATTCCGGATTCTGCACGTACAGCTCTTCGACCTGGCGATAGCTCACGCTGAGCACCATCCCTGATTCGACGCATTCCAGCGTCTGCGTCCTGGTGTGGGTCGGTGACAGCATGCCGAGCTCGCCGACGATCGCGCCGACCGGCAGTTCGATCCCGGACTCGACCAGGCGAAACCGGCCGCTGACGATGTAGAACATCTCCTCGGCCGGCTCGTCCTTGTAGAACAACTCCTCGCCGGCGACGCATTTACGTTTGGTCATGAACGGCTTCAGCCAATCCATCGACAGGTCGCTGCTGACCGACTTCTTCACGTCGCGCACCAGCTGCAGCATCTGGTGCAGGCGCCAGGCGTTGAGCGGCAGCAGCACCGCGTGCAACGCCAGCGTCGCATAGTTGTGGGTCGGGATCGACACCGCGATCAGCAACGCGTTGGTGAGGATGCCGAACACCCGCAGGGGAATCATCGTCCGCATCGTGGCGGTGGCGAGCACGAAGATGGTCGCGAACACGCTACTCGCCATGCCGGCATTCTGCGCGATGACAGACATATCCATGTGGGACCCACCGTTGCTTGCGATCGAAGGCGACGATTCCAGCGGACACGCCAAGGCGCCGCTGCGAACCGTCGCCGGGCACCGCGAAGCCTTACACGCTGGTGCGGACGGAATTATAAACAGCCCCCGCGGCTTACGCGAGCGGTGCCGGCCTTGCCAAGCGCCGACGTGTTGACGGCCCCCGGGCCGCCGGGCAGTTTGCCCCGCCCGCTTTCACCATCCGCCGCGGCCCTCCCGCGGCCATTGCAGGGCCGGCGCCCGCTCCGGCAGCCGCCCGCTTCGCTTTTCAGGAGATTTTGCCGATGACCGACAGCGAATCCGCCGGCCCGCCGGCGCTGACCATTGACGGGCCGCGCGCCACCATCCGGCTGAACCGTCCGAAGCATCTCAACCGGCTGCAGCCGGACGATCTCGCCGTCTTGCTCAATCAGTTCGCGCGGATCGACGGCGATCCCGCGGTGCGGGTGCTGGTGCTCACCGGCACCGGACGGTCGTTCTCGGCCGGCTTCGATCTCGGCGAGGTCGCCGAGCGCGCCACCGCCGAGGTCGAGGCCGAATCCCCCGGCTCGGCGTTCGAGGTCGTTGCCAACCGGCTGGAGGATCTGCGGGTGCCGACGATCTGCCGACTCAACGGCGGGGTCTATGGCGGCTCGACCGATCTGGCGCTGGCCTGCGACTTCCGCATCGGCGTCGATACCGCCGAGATGTTCATGCCGGCCGCAAGGCTCGGGCTGCACTACTATCCGGGCGGCATCAAACGCTACGTCTCGCGCCTCGGCATCGACAACGCCAAGCGATTGTTCCTCACCGCACAGCGGATCGACGCCGCCGAGATGCTGCGGATCGGATACTTGACCCAGATGGTGCCGATGGACCGGCTCGACCGCGAGGTCGACGCGTTGGCGACGACGCTGGCCGGCAACGCGCCGAACGCGGTCGCCGGCATGAAGCGCGCCATCAACGAATTCGCCCGCGCCGCCTTCGACGAACCAGCCGCCGACGCCCGCGCCCGCGCCTCAATGCGCAGCGACGAGATCAAGGAAGGCATCGCGGCGTTCACGGAGAAACGCGCGCCGCGGTTTTGAAGGCGACGCTTCGCAGACTCCGTTGTCATTCCGGGGCGCGAGCGAAAGCTCGCGAACCCGGAATCTCCGGCGCATTGCAAGCATCAGATTCCGGGTTCGCTCGCTGACGCGAGCGCCCCGGAATGACGGGGAGAGACGGTGCTCGGCTTTCGCTCGATCATCAGGAGGGGACGCAGCGCCACAACGGCAGCGCACTCCCTCGCCCCGCTCTCGCGGGGAGAGGGTTGGGGTGAGGGGCGACGCGAGTCGCGGACTCTCGACTGAGCGGAAACGCCCCCTCACCCGGCTCAGCGCTGCGCGCTGATCCGACCTCTCCCCGCGCGCGGGGAGAGGTTCGAACTCGGCCGCGCAGCAGCTACTCCACGAACGTCGCGACTTCGCCCAACGCCGCACGGTTGGTACGATAGCTGTTGGCCTTATGCTCAGGGTCGGCGTAGCCGAACGAGATGCCGCAGACGACGCGGCGGTCGTCGGACAGGCCGAAATGCTTGCGCACCACGCCGGCGTGAAACGCCAGCGCCGCCTGCGGCACGGTGGCGATTCCCAGCGCCTGTGCGGCGAGCAGGAACGAGGTGACGTAGCCGCCACAGTCGACCGCGCCATAGACGCCGAGCGCTTCATCGGTGGTGATAATCGCGACATGCGGCGCGCCGAAGAAGTTGAAGTTCTGCAGCGCCTGCTGAGCGGCCGCGGCCTTGTCGCCGCGGGAGATGCCGACCGCGTTGTAGAGCTGAAAGCCGCTCTCGCGGCGGCGGTCGAGATAGACGCCGCGATACTCGCGCGGAAACTCGAAATCGCCCGACATCGGCGCGCCGCCGGCCGCCGCCGGATAGATCACCTCGCGAAACTTCGCCGTCGCCTCGCCCGAGGTGATCACCACCTGCCACGGCTGGCTGTTGCACCACGACGCGGTCTTCTGCGCCGCCGCCAGGATCCGCTCGATCACCTCGCGCGGCACCGGATCGGCTTTGAACGCCCGGCACGAGTAGCGGGCCGCCATCAACTGTTCGAGGACGTCGATCGGGGCGACAGTTGCAGCGGCGTCGGTCATGATGGCCTCATTGCTTGATGGTCGTCATTCCGGGGCGCTCACGAAGTGAGCGAACCCGGAATCTGAAACGCACTGTGGCGCCGGCAATCGAACAACTTCGGGATTCCGGGTTCGCGAGCTTTCGCTCGCGCCCCGGAATGACGGCCCGTGGTTGATGATCGCCTCACCGCCCCTTGGTCGGGATCTTGTTGAACGGCACGTCCTTGTCGACCCGGATGTCGCCGGGTAGGCCGAGCACGCGCTCGGCGATAATGTTGCGCAGGATCTCGTCGGTGCCGCCGGCGATGCGCATCGACGGCGAGCCGAGCAGCATCGCCTGGAAGCTGCCGCCGGCTTCGGCCTCGGCCGGATCGGTGAACACGCCCGCGGCGCCTTCCAGATCCATCGCGAACGCGGCGATGTCCTGCAGCATCGGGCCGGCCACCAGCTTGCCGATCGAATTCTCGGGACCGGGCCGCTGGCCCTTCGACAGCGCCGAGATCGAGCGATACGAGGTGTATTTCAAGCCGCTGGCCTTCACCGCCCAGTTCGCCAGCTTGCTGCGCACCGCCGGATCGTCGATCGCCGGGCCGTTCTCGGTGACCAGGTCGTTGCAGAACGCGAAGATCTCCGGGAAGCCGGTGGCGAGCCGCGCGCCGATCGACATCCGCTCGTTCATCAGCGTGGTCAGCGACACGTTCCAGCCGTCGCCGACTTCGCCGAGGCGCTGGCTGTCCGGAATCCGCACGTTAGTGAAGAACACCTCGTTGAATTCCTGCATGCCGTTGGCCTGCTTGATCGGCTTCACCTCGACGCCCGGGCTCTTCATGTCCAGGAAGAACATGGTGAGGCCCTTGTGCTTGGGCACGTTCGGATCGGTGCGGGTGATCAAGAGACCGTAGTCCGAATAGTGCGCGCCCGAGGTCCAGATCTTCTGGCCGTTGATGATCCAGTCGTCGCCGTCCTTCTCGGCGCGGGTACGCAGGCCCGCGACGTCCGAGCCGCCGGCGGGCTCCGAAAACAGCTGGCACCAGATGTTCTCGCCGGAGGCGAGCTTGGGCAGATACTTGCGCTTGTCGTCCTCGCTGCCATAGGCCATCACGGTCGGACCGCACATGCCCTCGCCGATCTGGAACGGCTGGGTGAGCTTGCCGTAGACGCCCTCCTCCTGCTGCCAGATCACCTTCTCGATCGGGGTGGCGCCGCGGCCGCCATATTCGGCCGGCCAGGTCAGGCAGGCGAAGCCGCCGTCGGCTTTCTTCTTCTGCCACGCCTTGCCGACCTCGACGATGTCGGCGTTCTTCAGGCTGATGCGGCCGAGGCCGGACTTCGCCAGTTCCTGTTCGAACTGCTTCGGCGCGTTGGCGTCGATCCACGCGCGCGCCTTGGCGCGAAACTCGGCTTCCTGCGGGGTGTCGTCGAAATTCATCTCAGCCTCTCGTCACTCTGTTCTTGTCGGCCCTCATGGTGAGGAGCGCGCATCGCGCGCGTCGCGAACCATGAGTTATTCGGCTCATCCTTCGAGACGCCCGGCTGCGCCGGGCTCCTCAGGATGAGGTTCGTGCGTGGGGCGACCTATGCCCGCCCCCGCGTCGGGATCTGGTTGAACGGCACGTCCTTGTCGACGCGGATGTCGCCGGGCAGGCCGAGCACGCGCTCGGCGATGATGTTACGCAGGATCTCGTCGGTGCCGCCCTCGACCCGGGTCGCCGGCGAGCGCAGCAGCATCGCCTGGAAGCGGCCGGCGACCTCGGCGTCCTCGGCGCCGCTGAGCACGCCGGCGGCGCCCTGCAGGTCGATCGCGTACATCGCGACCTCCTGGATCATCGAGCCTGCGACCAGCTTGCCGATCGAGTTCTCCGGGCCCGGGCGCTGGCCCTTCGACAGCGCCGAGATCGAGCGGAACGAGGTGTAGCGCAGACCGCTGGCCTTCACCGCCCAGTTCGCCAGCTTGCTCCGCACCGCGCGATCGTCGAGCGCCGGGGCGCCGTCGAGCGTCAGCGAGTTGCAGTAGTCGAACAGTTCCGGGAAGCCGGTCGCGACATTGGCGCCGATCGACATCCGCTCGTTCATCAGCGTCGTCAGCGACACGTTCCAGCCGTCGCCGACGGCGCCGAGCCGCTGGCTGTCCGGGATTCGCACGTTGGTGAAGTACACCTCGTTGAAGTCGGAATTGCCGTTGGCCTGCTTGATCGGCCGCACCTCGACGCCTGCGCTCTTCATGTCGAGGAAGAACATCGTCAGACCTTTGTGCTTGGGCACGGTCGGGTCGGTGCGGGTGATCAGGATGCCGTAGTCCGAGTAGTGCGCGCCCGAGGTCCAGATCTTCTGGCCGTTGACGATCCAGTCGTCGCCGTCCTTCTCGGCGCGGGTGCGCAGGCCCGCGACGTCGGAGCCGCCGGCCGGCTCGGAGAACAGCTGGCACCACACCTCTTCGCCGGAGCCGAGCGGCGGCAGATAGTGCCGCTTCTGCTCTTCCGAGGCGTAGGCCATCATGGTCGGGCCGCACATGCCCTGGCCGATGATGAACATCGCGGTGAGCTTGCCGAACACGCCCTCTTCCTGCTGCCAGATCACGCGCTCGATCGGCGAGGCGCCCCGGCCGCCATATTCCTTCGGCCAGTGCGGCACGGCCCAGCCGGCGTCGGCCTTCTTCTTCTGCCACGCCTTGGCGACGTCGAGGATGTTGGCGTTCTTCAAGACGACGCGGCCGAGCGACGCTTTGCGCAGCTCGTCCTCGTATTGCTTCGGCGCATTGGCGTCGATCCAGGCGCGCGCCTGGGCGCGGAATTCGGCTTCCTGCGGGGTATCGTCGAAGTTCATCGGGGCATCCTCGAAAGCGTCCTCGTAGGATGGGTTGAGCGAAGCGAAACCCATCGACGAAGTGAAGGCGGAAGATGGGTTTCGCTGGCGCTCAACCCATCCTACGGAGCCGTTGTTACGCCGCGTTCTTCTGGCGCATCCGGTCGATCAGTTGATCTTCCCAATACGACTGGCTGCCGAGGCTGAGCGCCAGCGCGTTGGCGCGGCGATAGTACAGATGGCAGTCGAACTCCCAGGTGAAGCCCATGCCGCCGTGCACCTGGATGTTCTGCTTGGCGCAGTGCTGGAACGCCTGGGTGGCGCTGATCCGCGCCGAGGCCGCGGCCTCGGGCAGCTCGGCCGCATCGGTCGAGAGCGCCCAGGCGCCGTAATAGGAGTTCGAGCGCGCCAGCGTCGCCGAGACGTACATGTCGGCGAGGATGTGCTTGATCGCCTGGAACGATCCGATCTGCCGGCCGAAGGCGATGCGGTCGAGCGCGTAGTCGCGGCCCATCTCCAGCGCGCGGTCGGCGCCGCCGACCTGTTCGAACGCGATCAGCACCGCGGCGCGGTCCATCACACGCGACAGGATGCTCCAGCCTTCATTGGCCGCACCGAGCGGCTCCGCCTTGGCGCCGGCGAAGGTGAGCTCGGCCTGCTGCCGCGACGGATCGACGTTCTGCAAAGCCTTGGCGGTGACGCCGCCGGCCTTGAGGTCGACCAGGAACAGCGAGACGTCGGTTTCGCGGCCGCTGGTGCCGGTGCGCGCCGCGACGATCGCGAAGTCGGCGATCGCGCCGTCGGCGACCGGTTTCTTGGTGCCGGTGAGCGTGCCGTTCGACACCGCCAGCTTGACTGCGGCCGGCGACGGATTGCCGGTGCCTTCGAACAGCGCCAGCGTGCCGATCGCCTCGCCCGAGGAGATCTTCGGCAGCCACTTCTGCTTCTGCTCTTCCGAGCCGGCGAGCAGCAGCGCTTCGGCGGCCAGGTACACGGTCGACGAGAACGGCACCGGCGCCAGCGCGCGGCCGAGCTCTTCGGCGATCACGCAGAGCTCGAGATGGCCCGCACCGGTCCCGCCGTATTCCTCCGGAATCGCGACGCCGAGGAAGCCCATCTCGGCGAGGCCCTTCCACAGCTCGCGGTCGTAATCCGCCTTGCCTTCGAGCACCGCACGCACCGCCTTCGGCGAGCACTTCTCGGCAAGAAACCGCCGCGCTTGATCACGCAGTTGCTTCTGATCGTCGGAGAAATCGAAATTCATGGGCGGAGTCCCGTTGTTGTTAGGTGTTAGATCTGAACGTTGTCGCCGTCATTCCGGGGCTCGCCGACAGGCGAGAGCCCGGAATCTCGAGATTCCGGGTTCGCGCTGCGCGCGCCCCGGAATGACGGAGAGTTAAGTTCGCACGTCTCACTGCAGCACCATGACATCCGGGTCCGGATGTTCGGCGTACAGCCGCTCGACCAGGGCGGCGCGGCGGTCGAGGCCGGCGCGCTGGTTGATGTAGCCTTTGTCGGTGAGTTCGTTGCCGTCGATCGACGGCGGCTCGACCATCAGCATCGCGCGCGCGATCCGCATCGAGCTGGCGCCTTCGACCTCGCGGTTGTGCTTCTCCAGGCCGACGCGCAGCGCGGCGATCACCGCCGGATGCTTGACCACGTCCTCGAAGCTCGCATTCGGATCGCCGATCATCACCCGGCAGGCGTTGAGGTTGGGCCAGGCCAGCAGGCCGATGTAGGCGCGGTCCTGCCCCGCCACCAGCGCGTCCTGGATCACCGGGCTGGCCGCGGCGATCGCGTCGGTGCGCACCGTGCTGACGTGGACGAAAGTGCCGGTCATCAGCTTGAAGTCTTCGGCGACGCGGCCGGCGAAGATGATGCCCTTCACCGGATCGTTCGGGTCGACGAACACCCCGGCGTCGCCGATCTTGTAGAAGCCCTCTTCGTCGAACGCCTTCTCGGTCAGGTCCGGCTGGCCGTGATAGCCCGGCATCACGTTGACGCCGCGCAGCCGCAATTCGTACTTGTCGCCGACCGGCAGCATCTTCAGTTCGACCCCGGGGAACGGCAGCCCGATCAGGCCGACGCGCTCGGTGTCCCAATAGGTCCCGGTCGAGGTCGGCGAGGTCTCGGTCGAGCCCCATCCGGTGTAGAACACCAGCCTATGCCCGGTGGCGCGCACCGCCAGCGCCTGCATCCGCTCGTACAGATCGTCGGGCAGCCGCGCGCCGCCATAGGCCATCAGCTGCATGTCCTTGAAGAACGAGCGGCACAGCGCGTCGTCCTTCTCCATCGCGCTGGCCAGCGCCGCATAGCCGGCCGGCACGTTGGCGTAATAGGTCGGCGAGATCTCGCGCAAGTTACGCAGCGTCTCTTCGATCTGGCCGGGCACCGGGCGGCCGTCGTCGATGTACAGCGTGCCGCCTTCGATCAGGAGCGGGTTGAACGCGGCGTTGCCGCCCATGGTGTGATTCCACGGCATCCAGTCGAGCTGCACCGGCGGCGGACCGTTGGGATCGCGCGGCCGCACCTGCATCATCATCGCGGCGTTAGCGCACATCATGCGCTGGGTGTTGATCACCGCCTTCGGCATCCCGGTCGAGCCGGAGGTGAACAGGAATTTGGCCACCGTGTCGGGCGTGATCTTCGCGATCGAGGCTTCCACGTCGGCGGTCACCTTGGTAGCCGCCATGTCGGCGAACGACAGGCTGGGGATGCCGTCGGCGGTGCCGTCGACATGAATCACGGCGACACCGGTCAGATCCAGCGCGTGCAGCGCCTTGGTGAAGGGCGCGCCGTTCTGCACCATCACCGCCGCCGGCTTCACCAGGTCGAACAGATATTTCAGCTTGAGGTGATCGTGGCTCATCAGCGAATAGGCCGGCGACACCGGCGCGGTCGGAATCCGCGCCTGCATCGCCGCCATCATCATCAGCGCGAATTCGATCGAGTTGCCGGACAGCACCGTCAGCGGCCGGCCTTCCGGCAGCTTCAGGTCGAGCAGCGCCTGAGTGAGCGAGTCGACGATGCGCTTGGCTTCGGCGTAGCTGACCTTGTGCCACTGCCGCGCCTCGCCCTTGCGCTGCGCCAGCCAGATGTGGTCGGGGCGTTGTTTGGCCCACTTCGCCAGCGCCATCGGCAGGTTGGGATCGTGGTCCATCAGCGGGAAGCGCGACTTCATCACGATGACGCCGCCCTCGCGGCGATCGACCTCGATCTCGCGCGGCAGCCAGTTCACCTTGCGGAATGGCGGCTTGGTCAATACCGCGGCAGCGCTGGCAGTCATGTGGTGTTCTCCCGTCTTCTCGGCCTCTTGCCGGGCCAACGTTGTCTGGTCAGCGGTTGCCGTAGACCGGCTTGCGCTTCTCGAGGAAAGCGGCGACGCCTTCCTTGAAATCCTCCGAGCGCGAGCACAGCACCTGATTGCGATCCTCCATCGCGATCACCTGCTCGATCGAGCCGGCATCGACCGCCATGTTGAGGCATTCTTTGGACAGCCGCAAACCGACCGGCGACGCCGCCATCATCGCATCGACGAACGGCTGCGCCGCGGCTTCGAGCTGATCGTCTTCCACCAGTTCGGAAACGAGCCCGGTCATCAGCGCGCGTTCAGCGCCGATGAAACGGCCGGTGAGGATCAGTTCGGACGCCACCGAGACGCCGACCAGGCGCGGCAGAAAGTAACTGGTGCCGATATCGCAGCCGCCGAGACCGAGCTTGATGAAGGCGCAATTCATCCGCGCGCTGCGTCCTGCAATGCGGACATCGGAAGCGAGCGCCAGCGCGAATCCGCCGCCGGCAGCGGCGCCGCGGATCAGCGTGATGATCGGCTGCGGGCAGCGGCGCATCAGCATCACGATGTCGGCGATGCGGCGCTGCGAATCCAGCGACTCGGTGACGCCTGGCGTCGCGTTCTCGCCAGCGCGGCGGGCCAGCGCGTGCTTGAGATCGAGGCCGGCGCAGAAATTGGCGCCCGCGCCCTTCAGCACCACGACGCGCGTCGTTCGGTCACGCTGCAGGCGGCCGAAATAATCGTTGAGCGCATCGATCAGGCTGGGATCGAGAGCATTGAGGCTGTCCGGCCGATTGAGCGTCACCCAATCGACCCCGTCACGATGATCGACCAGCAAGGCCTCGGTCACGCTGTCACTCCCGTACAATTCTTGTTCTTATACGCCGCTGCTGCGACGTTTAGTCGGATCGCCGCTTCGGCGATAGTCGCTCCCCTCCGAAATCCAGGGAGAGAACCAATCGTGCGTATTTCGAATTCCGCCGCGCGAGAGATCGTCAGTCTGTCACGAACTACACGCGGCGAAGATCGACGATCTCACCCTCTCCCGAAACGGAAAGGGTGAGAAGTGCGCGTTTAGCGCGGCGCCATGCGGATGGCGCCGTCGAGGCGGATGGTCTCACCGTTCAGCATCGGGTTCTCGACGATCTGCACCGCGAGCGAAGCGTATTCCGACGGATCGCCGAGGCGGGCCGGATGCGGCACCTGGGCACCGAGGCTCTTGCGGGCGTCTTCCGACAGACCCATCAGCAGCGGGGTGAGGAACAGGCCCGGCGCGATGGTCATGACGCGGATGTTCATCGAGGCGAGGTCGCGCGCCACCGGCAGGGTCATGCCGACGATGCCGCCCTTCGAGGCCGAGTAAGCGGCCTGGCCGATCTGGCCGTCGAACGCCGCAACCGATGCGGTGTTGATGCACACGCCGCGCTCTTCGCCGATGGTCGGCGCGCTCTGCATCCGCTCGGCGACGAGCCGGATGCAGTTGAAGCTGCCGATCAGGTTGACGTTGATGATGCGCGAGAAGTGGTCGAGCGGATAGGCGCCGTTCTTGCTGACGGTCTTGACCGCGCCGCCGATGCCGGCGCAGTTCACCAGCACGCGGACGATGCCGTGCGCGGCTTCAGCCTTGGCGATCGCCTCCTTGACCGGAGCTTCCTGCGACACGTCGCCGACGCAGGCAACGCCGCCGATCTCGGCCGCGACCTTCTCGGCATTGTCCTTGTTCATGTCGAGCACGGCAACCTTGGCGCCCTTGGCGGCCATCGCCCGCGCGGTCGCGGCGCCGAGCCCCGAACCACCGCCGGTGATGAGAACGGAGACGTCTTTCAACTGCATTGGATATCCCTTTCCTTGGGCGCTTTCTTGAAGCCTTGTCTCGAACGCCACCGACTGCCGCTCTCGTGAGCGACCGAACCGATGGCGTCCCGGTATGGTTATTGCGCTGTTGGTCCGGGCCTTCAACGGGCCCCTTGGGCGTTTCCCCGATCATAGCGTCCGACAAAAGGTCGCGACATGGGCCGCGGCCGATCCGGTTCGAGGTCTCTCCTTGGGTAGCGTTTCGTTGCGCTCGCGTTCCGACAGATTGCTTGGGCGTTTCCTGGCGTTTTCTTGTTATTGAGACACAAACAATGTCCCGGGGGTGCCTGAAGCTCCATTCCGCCTACCTTCTGACGGGCAGGTTCCGTGAACTGATCCTTGGGCGTTATTGTTGTTTTTCGGATTTCCTTGGCTTGTCCCGGGTCGTAATTGAAAGGTCTCTGGAGTCTGGGTGGGGTGGTTTCTTCTTTTTGTTAGCTCATGATCCTGCGACGGAGGGCCGACGCGCCTTGGTCGTCAGCAATCCGCCGAGAATGACTTTTTCGATATGGGCGATGTAGGCGCGGCAGACCTCGTCGGTCACCGGCCCAACCCCGGCAGCACGCATCATCGTCTGCCGGCCGAAGAACAGATGATCGCAGGCGCCGATCAGCGTGGTGTAGAACAGCACCGGATCGACGTTCTGAAAATCCCCGGAGGCAACGCCTTCGGCGATCAGCCGACGATGGAAGTCGAGCAGCGGCCCGACGAAGAATTTGGTGACCTCATCGGCGGTGTCGGGGTTCTGCCCGTGCAGCAGATAGTGGATCAGCCGGTTGAGGTAGGGAAACTGGTGATAAGCCTTGATGATGCCGGCGATGTGCAGCTTCATCTTGGTGGTCGGCGACAACGGCTGCGCCAGCAGGAATTCGAGATGGGTCATCTCGTTGGCCGCGTCGCGCTCGAGCAGCGCCAGCAGCAGGCCATCCTTGTTGCCGAAATGATACTTCACCAGCGCCGCGTTGACGCCCGACTTCTGCGCGATGTCGGCCAGCGAGATCTCGACCGAGTTGCGCTCGATCATCAATTCGCCCGCAGCAACCAACAGCTTCTCGGCGGTCGCGCTTTTCGCCGCCGATGCCCTGGGAGCCGTTGACTGGTTCAAATGCACTGCCATCGTCATCGCACTTACAGCATCGTTTGACATGGCTCAAGCGTTAATTGATCGATTGACTAAAACCCTCCCCACCACTTAAATCGCCGCGACCCAAGACCAATACTCAACAACCATTACAGGGAGAGAACACATGGCAGAGGCCTATATCGTCGCCGCCGCCCGCACTGCCGGCGGCCGCAAGGGAGGCCGTCTGGCCGGCTGGCATCCGGTCGATCTCGCCGCCTCCGTGATCAATGCGCTGGTCGACCGCTCGGGCGCCGCGCCGGATCAAATCGAAGACGTGATCATGGGCTGCGTCGGCCAGGGTGGCGAGCAGGCCGTCAATGTCGGCCGCAACGCGGTGCTGGCCTCGAAGCTGCCGGAGAGCGTGCCGGGCACCTCGGTCGACCGGCAGTGCGGCTCGTCGCAGCAAGCGCTGCATTTCGCCGCACAGGCGGTGATGGCCGGCACCATGGACATCGTGATCGCCGCCGGCGTCGAATCGATGACCCGCGTGCCGATGGGCTCACCGAGCATCCTCGCCGCCAAGGCCGGGCTCGGCAACTACAAGAGCCCGAAGATGGAAGAACGCTACCCGAACATCCAGTTCAGCCAGTTCGTCGGCGCCGAGATGGTGGCCAACAAGTACAATCTGTCGAAGGACGAGCTCGACGAATTCGCCTTCCAGAGCCACCAGCGCGCGATCGCGGCGACGCAAGCCGGCAAGTTCAAGGACGAGATCATTCCGCTCGAGATCACCCGCGCCGACGGCTCGACCGACATCCACCACATCGACGAAGGCATCCGCTTCGACGCCACGCTCGACGGCATCAAGGGCGTCAAGCTGATCAACGAGAATGGCGGCAAGCTGACCGCCGCGACCGCCAGCCAGATCTGCGACGGCGCCTCCGGCGTCATGGTGGTCAACGAGAAGGGCCTGAAGCAGCTCGGCGTGCAGCCGCTGGCGCGCGTCCACCACATGACGATGCGCGGCGGCGATCCGGTGATCATGCTCGAAGCGCCGCTGCCGGCGACCGAATACGCGCTGAAGAAGGCCGGGATGAAGATCGACGACATCGATCTGTTCGAAGTCAACGAAGCGTTCGCGTCGATCCCGACCGCGTGGCTGAAGGCGACCGGCGCCGATCCGGCCCGGCTCAACGTCAACGGCGGCGCGATCGCGCTCGGCCACCCGCTCGGCGGCTCCGGCACCAAGCTGATGACCACGCTGATCCACGCGCTGAAGCAGAACAATAAGCGCTACGGCCTGCAGACGATGTGCGAAGGCGGCGGCATGGCCAACGTCACCATCGTCGAGCGGCTGTAAGGCCCAACTCGGACGCCTGGGCGGCGCCCGAGTTGCACCCCGTCCCTGATCCGTAGCGCCTAACCATCGTCAGTCGCCGAAACTAGAGACTTTCGCCGTCATTGCGAGCTAAGCGAAGCAATCCAGCCCCTTGCCCCGGACTCCTGGATTGCTTCGTCGCTTCGCTCCTCGCAATGACGAAACAGAGCGGAAACAATCCGCCGCATCCCCTAAGGAAACGCCATGACGCATCCGTCGATTCACGCCCGCTCTACGCCCGACAAAGTCGCCTACCGGATGGCATCGACCGGCCAGGCCCTCACCTATCGGCAGCTCGACGAGCGCTCCAATCAGGGCGCGCATCTGTTCCGGTCGCTCGGGCTGAAGGCCGGCGATCACGTCGCGCTGCTGATGGAGAATCGGCTTGATTTCATGGAGATCTGCTGGGCGGCGCAGCGCTCGGGCCTTTATTACACCGCGGTCAGCCGCTATCTGACCAAGGACGAGATCGGCTACATCGTGCAGGACTGCGGCGCCAAGGTGGTGATCACTTCGGCCCAGGGCAGCGAGACGATGAAGTCGCTGCTGTCGGACGCCCCTAGCGCGCCGCTGTATTACATGGTCGATCAGCCGATCGCCGGCTTCCGCTCGTGGCAGCAGGAAACTGCCGCACAGCCGACCACGCCGATCGCCGACGAGGTCGCCGGTTACGACATGCTGTATTCCTCCGGCACCACCGGCCGCCCGAAGGGCATCAAGCGCGAATTCGAAGGCAACGCCATCGACGTGCCGAGCCCGTTCCTGCGCCTGTTGTGCGAAAAGATGTGCGGCATGAATGCGAACAGTATCTATCTGTCGCCGGCGCCGCTGTATCACGCAGCTCCGCTGCGCTTCAACATGATGGCGACCACGCTCGGCGGCACCTCGATCATCATGGAGCATTTCGACGCCGAGCAGTTCCTGGCGTTGGTCGAGAAGTACAAGGTGACGCAGTCGCAGCTGGTGCCGACGATGTTCGTGCGGATGCTGAAGCTGCCCGAGGAGGTCCGCAGCCGCTACGACGTGTCGTCGCTGAAGGGCGCGATCCACGCCGCCGCGCCCTGCCCGGTCGACGTCAAGGCCAAGATGATCGAGTGGTGGGGGCCGATCCTGATCGAGTACTACGCCGGTTCCGAAGGCAACGGCGTCACGGTTTCGACCTCGCAGCAATGGCTGAGCCATCGCGGCACGGTCGGCAAGGCTGTGGTCGGCACCATCAAGATCCTCGACGACGAGGGCGAGGAGCTGCCGGTCGGGGAAGTCGGCACGGTGTATTTCGCCGACGCGCCGTCGTTCAGCTATCACAACGATCCGGACAAGACCAAGAAGGCCTACAACGACAAGGGCTGGTCGACGCTCGGCGACGTCGGCTATCTCGACGACGAGGGCTTCCTGTATCTCACCGACCGCAAGAGCTACATGATCATCTCCGGCGGCGTGAATATCTACCCGCAGGAGACCGAGGACGTGCTGCTGACTCACCCGGACGTCGCCGACGTCGCGGTGTTCGGCGTGCCGAACCCCGAGATGGGTGAAGAGGTCAAAGCGGTGGTGCAGCTCCGCGACGGTGCGGCTCCGAGCAGCGAGCGCGCGGCCGAGCTGATCGCGTTCTGCCGCGAGCGGCTGTCGCCGATCAAGTGCCCGCGCTCGGTCGATTTCGAGGCCGAGCTGCCGCGCACCCCGACCGGCAAGCTGGTCAAGCGGCATCTGAAGGATCGCTACTGGCCGGCGCAGCAGAAGGCCGCAGCGACCGCCTGAGCGGTCCCGCAACGATCCTCCATCCTCGCCGCCCCGGCGGCGGGGATGTCGCCTCTGGCCCATAGCCGAAGGCCAAGAACGACTCCGCTCCGTCGTCGTGCCGCGCTATGCTGGCGGGCAATGCGGCTTCGTCGTGATCCGATATCGCCCTCTCCCTCTGCCCACCGTGCCGGCGCCGCCGTCTCGGTGTTGGCCCATGTCGGGCTGGTCGGCGCGGTGTTGCTGTTCGCCGAGGTGCATCCGTTTGCCGAGGTGCCGGAGCAGCGCATCGAGGTCGAGGTGGTGACGGCCGACGAAGCGCCACCGGTGCCCGAGCAGGAGCCCGCACCGAAGCCGGACGAACAGCCGACGCCGAATTTCGAGGTGTCGCAGACACCGGCCGAACAGCCCAAGCCGGAGCAACAGGCTGCCGCCGCCAAACAACAGCCGGCCGCAGCCGAGACCAAGCCGCCCGCTCCCGCTCCGCAGCCCCCGCCGCAACAGACCGCCCAAGCTCCGGCGCCTCCGCAACAACCGCCCGCCCCACAACAACAGCCGCCGCAGGCAACCGCGCCTGCGCCGTTCCCGCCGGCGATTCCGCAGGAGCCGGACATCACCGTGAAGTACTCGGTGGCGCTCGGCCTGCCGGCCGAGGGCGGCGGCTTCGACGCGCCGGCCGAGACCGTCGCCAATATCAGCGCCGAAGCGGTGGCAGCGCTGCGCAAACGGCTGAAAGCCTGCGCCGCGCTGCCGGCGGGGCTGTCGCGCTCCGACAACGTCAAGATCGTGATCCGGGTCGGGCTGACGCCGGAGGGCCGCCTCGCCCAGGAGCCGTTCCTGATCGAGGCCAGCGCCTCGGCCAAGGGGCCGGCGCTGATGAAGGGCGCCATTGCCGCGCTCGAAGCCTGCCAGCCCTACACCATGCTGCCGGCCGACAAATACCGGGAGTGGCGGGTGCTCGACATCGGCTTTACGCCGCAGGATTTCGGTGGCTGAAACCGTCGCTCCGCCGGCCGATTTCGACCAGCCGACATAAAGAAAGCTCCGGAACCGCCGGAGCTTTAAGTCAAGGGAGACTCGGTCCGCCACAGCGCCGACGCTCGTCGGCTGGCGGGAATTCATCCTGTCGTGATCGCTGCGCCTCGTCCGCGGCGATCACTGCGCTGGTCTCGGCCAGCCGATCGACTCCGCAGATCATCGAACGCGGACCACAGAGGCTCGGCAGGCACCACCCATACGAGTATCGAATAGGTTATTCGTGCAATGATCTTTGACGTAGGTCAAGAATATCTCGTTTCACGGAAATAGCTGCGGCGATTGCCCGTGCATCACAGCAATGCGGCGGCAAAGCGCTACCGCATGCCCGAGAACCGACTAAGCTCGCGCGCGCACCCACCCCCGCCCCCGCCCGTACTCGGAGTCAGCCAACTTGCCCGCCTCGTCCTGGAGCTTCGCGACCGTCACCGACCTCACCAAAGCCCTCACCGCCAAACAAGTCTCCGCCGTCGAGCTCGTGCAGGACGCGATCGGGCGGATCGAGCGCCACGACGACAAGATCAACGCGGTTTGCGTGCGCGACTTCGATCGCGCACTGCAAAGCGCCCGTGCCGCCGATCAGGCGCTGGCGCGCGGCGAGCAGCAGCCGCTGCTCGGGATTCCGATGACCGTGAAGGAGAGCTTCAACGTCGCCGGCCTGCCGACCACCTGGGGCTTCGTCGATCAGAAAGACTTCGTGGCGGAGCACGACGCGCTGGCGATCGAGCGCGTCAAGGCCGCCGGCGGCGTGATCGTCGGCAAGACCAACGTGCCGGTCGCGCTCTCCGACTGGCAGAGCTACAACGAGATCTACGGCACCACCAACAATCCGTTCGATCTGTCGCGCACGCCCGGCGGCTCGTCCGGCGGCTCCTCGGCCGCGCTCGCCGCCGGTTACGGTGCGCTGTCGCTCGGCTCGGACATCGGCGGCTCGCTGCGGGTGCCGGCGTTCCATTGCGGCGTCTACGCCCACAAGCCGACCTTCGCGCTGTGCCCGGCGCGCGGCCACACTCCGCCCGGCCTGCCACCGCTGCCGTCCAACCGCGACCTGTCGGTGATCGGGCCGATGGCGCGCTCGGCGTCGGACCTGGCGCTGCTGCTCGACGTCATCGCCGGCCCGGACCCGACCTTCGACGGCATCGCCTACAGGCTCGACCTGCCGGCGCCGCGCCACACCGCGCTGAAGGATTATCGCGTGCTGCTGCTCGACCAGCATCCGCTGCTGCCGACCGGCAAAGCGGTGGGCGGCGCGCTGGAGACGCTGGCTGCGAACCTCGCCAAAGCCGGCGTCAGCGTCACCCGCTCCTCGCCGCTGCTCCCCGACCTCGCCGAGACCACGCGGGTGTATATGCGGATGCTGCTGTCGTTCCTCGCCGCCGGCTTCGCCCCGGACCTCTACGCGGGCGCGCAGGCGATGGCGGCCGGGCTCGACGCCAAGGACGACAGCCTCGCCGCCGAGCGGCTGCGCGGCATCGTGCTCAGCCACCGCGATTGGTTGATTGCAGATTCGCGCCGCACCGGGCTGCGGGCGCAGTGGCACGTACTGTTCCAATCGTTCGATGCGGTGATCTGCCCGGTGATGCCGACGCCGGCCTACGTGCAAGACCATTCGGAGCCGCAGGAAGACCGCCGCATCGACATCGACGGCCAATCGCATCCTTACGTCGACCAGCTCGTCTGGCCCGGCATCGCCACCCTGCCCGGCCTGCCGTCGACCGCGATCCCGTTGGGACTGTCGGACGACGGCCTGCCGGTCGGCGTGCAGATCGTCGGCCCGTGGCTGGAAGACCGCACCCCGCTGAAGCTGGCCGAACTGATCGAACGCGAATTCGGCGGCTTCACCCCGCCAAAGGCGTTCATCGATTAGTTAGGGACGAACGTCACAACAACCCTCGTCATTGCGAGCGAAGCGAAGCAATCCAGAGCTCCGAGCACAGCGCTGGATTGCTTCGTCGCTTCGCTCCTCGCAATGACGGGAAGATTTGAGACCTCGCACACTACGCCGTCAGTAGCGGCGCGATCTCCTCCATGGGGGCGACGCGGTCGCCGAGCAGGTGATCGGCGATCGCGAGTTCGAGCTTGCCGTCCTGCGGGGCGAACGGATCGGGCTGATACAGCCGATGCTCGACGGCGAGCCGCGACAGCAACACGCGGCGAGCGTCGCCGCGCGTCGCTTCGATCTTCGCGCCTTCCCAGGCGAACACCACCGCGCTGGCGACGTGATACAGCGCGCTCGTGGCGCGGCGGGCATCGGCTTCGTTGCCCGAGCCGCGCGCGACCTCGCGAGCAAACTCGATCGACTTGTCGATCAGCCCGCGCAGCCGGTCGCGCCAGACTTGCGGCACGCGCGCCGCATCGTCGAGCCGGGCATGCAGATCGGCGGCGAGCGCCGACTCCGCGCCGTGCCGACCGATCGCGCGCTTGAGCGCATCGATCGCCACGATGTTGCCGGTGCCTTCCCAGATCGAGCCGAGATGGGCGTCACGCAGCAGCCGCGCGGTCGCGAACTCCTCGACATAACCGATGCCGCCGCGCATCTCGAGCGCGTCGCCGCAGACTTTGCGGGCGTCGCGGGTCGCACGGAATTTCAGCGTCGGGGTGAGGATGCGCAGCAGCGCCGCGGCGTCCTGGCTGCCGCCCTCGGCGCGGTCGAGCGCGTCGGCTGTGAGGAAGCTGATCGACATTCCCTGCTCGGTCGGCAGCAGGATCTTCATCAGTTGCCGCCGCGCCAGCGGCAAATCGATGATGCGGCTGCCGAACACCACGCGGTTTTTCGCCACCGTGATCGCATCGTGCCAGGCACGGCGCATCAAGGCGGTCGACTTGACGCCGTTCGACAGCCGCGACGAGTTCACCATCTCGGCCATCTGCACGAAGCCGCGGTCGAGCTTGCCGACGGCGTAAGCGATCGCGCCTTCGAGCTTGATCTCGCCCGACGCCATCGAGCGGGTGCCGAGCTTGTCCTTCAGCCGGACGATCCGGTAGTGATTGGGCGTGCCATCGTCGAGCACGCGGGGCATCAGGAACAGCCCGACGCCGCGGGTACCCGGACCTGCGCCCTCGGGGCGCGCCAGCAGCATCACCACCTTGGCGTCGGCGTTGGAGCAGAACCACTTCTCGCCATACAGGCGCCAGTGATCGCCGTCCGGCACCGCCACCGACGTCAGCGTGCCGACGTCGGAGCCGCCTTCCTTCTCGGTCATGAACTGACCGCCTTGGGTCAGCTTGCTCATGTCGGTCTGGGTCAGACCGTCGAGATACTTCGCCTTCAGGTCGTCGCTGCCGAATTTCGACAGCAGCTTGGCGCAGCCGTCGGTGACGTTGATCGGGCAGCCCATGCCGAATTCGGTCTCGTTGAATAAAAGCGTAAAGGCGTGCTTCGCCGTCACCGGATAGGTTTCCGGCCAGCCCATGATGCCCTTGCGGTGCGACAGCGCGTGGATCCCGAAGGTGCCGAACGCGGCGTTCTCGAGCTCGCGATATGCCGGGTGATACTCGATCGATTGCGCATCGCTGCCGAAGCGGTCGCGCTGATGCAGGATCGGCGTGTGGCGGTCGGCGAGCCGCGCGCAGTCGTCGAGACGGCCGCCGGCCAACGCGCCGAGCGCATCGAGATGTGGCTCGATGTGATCGACCAGCTTGTTCGGCAGATGGATGCGGAGCAGATCGGCGAGCGACGGATCGGCGCGATAGAAATTGATGCCGGTGGTGTCGGGCGCGATCAGATTCGCGGCGTTGCCGGGCTTGGACGCGGGCGCGGCGGCTTGTTTGTTTCCTGCCAGCATGTGCAACTCTTGTTTGGTTCTTTTGGGCCTGTCAGATGCTATAAGCCCGAACCACAGCCTGCACAAAGCTGCCCGCCACCACAATCATCCAAGGACGCGCGACGAGTTCCGCCCGGCGGAATTGCGCAGCCGCATCGACGCCGATGGAACTAACTGCCCTCATGGTCCTGATCGCCGGCGCGCTGTGCGGCGGCTTCGTCTCCGGCCTGTCGGGCTTCGGCATGGCGCTGGTGTCGCTGGGGTTCTGGCTCTACGTATTCCCGCCGACGCTCTCGGTGCCGCTGGTGCTGCTGTGCTCGATGGCCTCGCAGGCCTCGACGATGCGGATGGTGTGGCAGCACATCGACTTCAAACTGGTGACGCCGTTCCTGATCGGTGGGCTCGCCGGGGTGATCCCTGGCAGCATGCTGGTGGCGTATGCGGACCCTTGGGGCTTCAAGCTGTTCGTCGGCCTGTTCCTGCTGATCTTCCCGCCGGCGCTGTATTTCACCCCGCCGATGGCGCTGACGTTCGGCGGGCGCTGGATGGACGGCGTGATCGGCTGGATCGGCGGCGTGATGGGCGGCTTCGCCGGACTGTCGGGGCCGCCGCCGATCCTGTGGGCGAGCATCCGCGGCTGGGACAAGCACCAGCGCCGCGGCGTGTTTCAGGCGTTCAACTCGACCGTGCTGGTCGCCGCACTGATCCTGCAGGCGGTGCACGGGCTGGTGACTTGGCAGGTGGTCCATGCGGCGCTGTTCGCGCTGCCCGCCATCCTGATCGGGGCCTGGCTCGGGGCGCGGACCTACCATGCGCTCAGCGATCGCTCGTTCCGCAACGTGGTGCTGGCGCTGCTGTTTCTATCCGGCGCGAGCCTGGTGTGGAGCAGCCTCGCCGCGCTGCGCTGAGCCGCCGCCGATCAGGCGCGCCAGAACGGCTTGGCCACTTCTTGGATCATGTCGCCGCGCGACAGGCCGAGATCGCGTAGTTCGCGCGCCGAGAACCCGGCGAGGTCGATGCGCCCGCTCCGCCGCATGCGCCACAGCGCGAGCGTCGCGCGGAGCCGCGCCCACGGGCCCCTCTTCCGGTGACGATCGATCGCCGCGCCGGCTGTGCACGTCGACATCGCTGCTTTCCCGAATAAGTCGTGACGACGCGAAGTATCCGACGCAGCGATGCTCGGCCACAAACGACATTTCCGCCGGGATCGCTGAGATAATCTCACGCACCGCACCGGCTAGGCGACGCCGCAAGATCAGCTTGCCGGAAGCCCGGCGGTTCTATCTCGTAAGCGCGAGGCGAGCTTCGATTCGCCGATGATCCGAACGGTCCCGCACCGGCTGCCGGCGACCGCCAACACGGGACGATGCGATGATCAATGAGTTGCTGCCGCTGGCGGAGAAGGTCGCGATCCGGCTGATCGCACAGAAGCAGACCATCGCGGTGGCGGAATCCTCGACCGGCGGATTGATCTCGGCGGCGCTGCTCGCGGTCCCCGGCGCGTCGGCGTATTTCCTCGGCTCGGCGGTGGTCTATACCCGGCAGGCGCGTCGGGTGCTGATGGACATTCCCGATGCCGAGATGAAGGTGGAGGGCGTCCGTTCGTCCTCGGAGCCTTATGCCGAGCTGCTGGCGAAGCAGATCCGCTCGCGGCTCGGCGCCGATTGGGCGCTGTCGGAGACCGGCGCGGCCGGCCCGTCCGGCAATCGCTATGGCGATGCTGCCGGCCACACCTGCATCGCGGTGGCCGGGCCGAACCAGGCGGTGATGACGCTGGAGACCGCCAGCGACGACCGGCTAGACAACATGCACATGTTCGCCTCGACCGCGCTGTCGTTTTTGCTGCGAATGATGACACCGATCGGGTGACGCAAGCTCGAAGCCGGCCGATTTAAATCCGTGATGTTCCTCGTCATTGACCCGCACGGGACGGCCTCACTCCCAGGGCTCGCCGATAAGGGCTGCGCTTCGCCCGGCATTCGCTCGAAGCTGCGGCCGCCGCACGAGCCAAAGGTAGACTCCCGTTCCAAGAACGATGATCGCAATGACATCAAGAGCCGCCCAAACGATCTTCAAGGGAAGTCCGCCATAATCGCCAAAGTGCAGCGGCTTCGATAGTTCCGGTAACCGAAGATACCATGGCATCGACAGCAGCCGCTCGAGCCGTCCGTCTCTCGCGTTGACGAGTATCGGCTGAAACAATTTTGCCGTGAGTGGCGACTTCAAAACTGTACCGGGAGTATCTTTGACGAAAGGACTGAACCGCCCCGGGTTTACCGAACGAATAATGGAGACAAAGAGCTCAGACGTCTCTCCGTCGATGCTCTTGGGATAGCGGAATATCCTGCTTCAACTTGCTGATAGAGAGTTTTCGGTTTTGGCGACGGCAGACGCCGGCGGACGGTTGGTCACAGCGATGCCCCGCCGGGCAGTTGCCGGCGTCGTCTCGTAATCGAACGACGCGCCGGCGCGTTTCCCGCCAGAACGTTGACGTCGTCATCCTCAGTAAAGCCTGGTACGGTAAGCTTCTTCCATCGCCTTCTCGGCATCTGCAACCTCGATGGCAGCGGTCTGTTCGGCAATGATCCGGCCAAGCGTCGGAAAGCTGTTTCGCTCGACCTGTGTGGCCGGATTCCACAGCTTCGAGCGCATGAGAGCCTTGCCGCAGTGGAAATAAGTTTCCTCGACACGGATCTTGAGCCCAATCACGGGGACAACGTCCTGCACCGCCAGCGGCGTCAGCAGTTCCGCATCCTGCGATATCTCGGCGCGGCCGTTAACCCGCAGGGTCTCGTTGATACCCGGCACAAGGAAAATTAGGCCGATTCCGGGCGAGGCGATGATGTTGCCGAACGTATCGACGCGGTTATTGCCGCGCCGGTCGGGGATCAACAGCGTCTTGTCGTCGAGCACGGCGACGAAGCCGGGGGCATCGCCCCGTGGGCTTGCGTCGGCATGGCCGTTACCATCGTTGGTCGCAAGAACGAGGAACGGCGACAGCGCGATGAAGTCCCGGCAAAACTTGTCGAGATGGTTGAGAACCTTTTTCTCCGCGAGCGGGCTCAACTGCCCGAAATGCGCGCGAAGATCGTCCTGCGACTTGATCGACGGCTTCCCGCCTGCACCCTGGCTGTCCATTTACGAACTTCCCTCTGAGTTATGCCGGCTCGATGCCGCACCAGCTCGCGGTGAATAGTGCGAGCGCCTTTGTGACTCGCTTCACCGAAGCGAGATCGACGCGCTCGTTGAAGCCATGCGCTCGTTCCATCGTGGCACCGAAGCAGAACGCCGGAACACCGAAATCGAGGCCATAGAAGCGGGCGTCCGTCAGGGCGGTCGACGAGAAGCTGGTCAGCTTGCGCCCGAACACATGCTCGTAGACCGAAGCCAGAACGGCTTCACTCTCCTGAATCTCAGTCGCCTCGTAGCCCGGCGAGAGAAAGCCGGACCAGACGATCTCCGGCGGGTTGTTGTGTATTGCGGCCTTGATCGCATTCGAACCAGTGCCGGCGCGCGCAACATGGACGGGTATGCCGCGCACTGAATTCGCGTCTGTTCATCGAGCTCTCCGTGGTCGCATATCGACATGAGATTGACTTCGCCAAGCCCGCATCCGGGTTCGGCGAATGATGTGGGCGCCGGTATTGTTGCCGGATGCCCTGTCCCGCGCTACCTGATCGGGGACAACAATCATCGCGATCGGGCCATGTCTGGCCCGGAAGATGCATGAGAGCGCTGCGAAAACGCCACGGATCGGGAGTTCACGACCCATGAAAGTCGCAACGCGGCGAAAAGACACTGCTGAATTGCGCGCCTACCGCAGGCAGGAAGGCCGAGTAGCAGCCGCAAATTGTGCGGGACATCTTCAGACCATTGCGCGACCGGTCGCCGCGATGACGGCCACCTATCCGAACGAGAGCACCAGTACGCGTCACTTGCATCGGCGCGACCAGTTCATCCTGCAGATCACGGGTGTAACCGCCATGATGACCGAACGTGGTCATTTCGTCGTGCCGCCCGGTCATGGCTTGTGGATTCCTGCCGGCGTCGTGCATCAATCGCGTGCCTGGGGTGAGGTCGAGGCGCAGACGATCTACGTCACGCCGAATCGCGAGCGGAAGGCCGCCGATACGTGCCGCCTGATCCGCGCCTCGTCGCTGGTCGAAGCGCTGATGGACGAGGCCGTACGCATACCTGAGATCTACGACCAGAATGGACGCGACGGCACGCTCATCGAATTTCTCCTCACTGAGATCGCGCGGATGCCGGAGGTGACGCTGCACGTGCAGGTGCCGCCGGACCCGCGCCTTGCCGAGATCTGCAAGGCGGTGCTGGTCGATCCGTCGTCAAACCTCACTCTTGACCACTGGGCCGACAAATGCGGCCTCAGCCGCCGGACGCTAACCCGGTTATTCCGCCGAGAGACTGGCCAGAGCTTTTCAGGCTGGCGGCAGCGCGTGCGACTTTTGGAAGCCTTGGCACGTCTCGGAGCAGGCGAAACTGTGACTGGCGTCGCGCTCGACGTCGGCTACGATAGTCCAAGTGCCTTCGCCGCGATGTTCAAGCGCGAGCTTGGCGCAGCACCGCGGCACTATCTTCGTTGGACGGATCAGGAGGTGGCGCTGCGCTAACGTCCTCAGATCGCTCGAAAACGCTCTAAGCTGGATTGCTTCGCTCCGCTCGCAATGACGCGCAGCATCAGGTGACGGCGCGGATCAGCGCCATCCCCGCGAACAGGCCGGCGATCGCCAGCCCCACCGAGCCGAGCACGTACAGCACCGCGAGCCACACTGCGCCGCGCTCGTACAACAGCGCCGCATCGAGCGAGAACGCCGAGAACGTCGTGTAGCCGCCGAGAATTCCGGTCATCAGGAACAGCCGGACGTGCTGCGACGAGCCGCCTTTGAAGGCGAAATAGCCGGCGATCAGTCCCATCACGATCGAGCCGGTCACGTTGATGAAGAAGGTGTGGTAGGGGAACGCAGTGCCGAGCAGCCGGCCGCTGAACGTGTTGATGAAGTGGCGAAACATCGCCCCGAGCCCGCCGCCCAAGAACACCACGAGATAGGCCATCCGAGAATTGCTCCGTATCCGACTGTCGCCCTGAATTCGTTCTTGCAGCAGCAGGGGTGCGACCGCAAGCCGCATCGCCGGGCGCCGCTGCCAAAAGAAAAGGCGGCCGCACCGCGACCGCCTTTTCGATGTCGTGATCGAGCTGCGCCGATCAGGCCTTGGAGTACATCTCCTCGACGTACTCCCAGTTGATCAGGTTCTCGATGAACGCCTTCAGGTAGTCCGGGCGCTTGTTGCGATAGTCGATGTAGTAGGAGTGCTCCCAGACGTCGACGCCGAGGATCGGGGTGGCGCCGTGGACCAGCGGGTTCTCGCCGTTCGGGGTCTTGGAGATCTCGAGCTTGCCACCCTTGACCGACAGCCAGGCCCAGCCCGAGCCGAACTGGCCCGCGCCGGCGGCGGCGAAATCGGCCTTGAACTTCTCGAAGCCGCCGAGATCCTCGTCGATCTTCTTGGCCAGCGCGCCCGGAACCTTGGATCCGCCGCCGTTCGGCTTCATCCACTTCCAGAAGTGGATGTGGTTGTAGTGCTGGGCGGCGTTGTTGAACAACGGGGCGTTCTTATTGAACGAGCCCTTGACCACCTCCTCGAGCGACTTGCCCTCGAATTCGGTGCCCTTCAGCAGGTTGTTGCCGTTGGTGACATACGCCTGATGGTGCTTGTCGTGGTGATATTCGAGCGTCTCCTTCGACATGTACGGCTGCAGGGCGTCGTAGGCATACGGCAATTCGGGACGCGTGAAGGTCATGATTCATTTCCACGATGGGTGGGGGACGTCGTCTTAACAGGAACCCTTATAAAAGGTTCCAGGCTGGGACCCAATATCTATTCTAACTTGCAACAGCGTGTCGCAGCGGCGGCGCCGAAGCCAATACCGCTGCGAGATGAACAGCTTACCGCAAGGGGGTGATGCTACCGCCGCAGGCGGCGTCGGTTCGCTCTACACTCAAGCCGCCACCGGCACCACCAGCTCCTCGCGCCGACGCGGCGGGCGGACGTTCATCAGCATCTGGGCACAGCCGGCGATCAGGCCGATCAGCACCGCAGCCTGCCAGGCGCGGTCGTAATTGCCGAGGTGGTCGTAGATCACCCCGCCGCCCCAGGCGCCGAGGAACGAGCCGACCTGATGGCTGAGGAAGGCGATGCCGGTCAGCGTCGCCATGTAGCGCAGCCCGAAAAGCTGCACGACCAGGCCGTTGACCAGCGGAATCACCCCGAGCCACAGCGAGCCCATGATCGCGGCGAACACGATGGTCGTGGTCGCCGAGGCCGGAAAGTAGAAATACGCCGCGACCGTCAGCGAGCGCACGATGTAGATGCCGCCGAGCAGATACTGCTTCGGAAACCTGCCGCCGAGCCAGCCGAACGCGTAGGAGCCGAACACGTTGAACAGGCCGATCACCGCCAGCGCCGAGGCGCCGAGCGACGGATCGAGCCCGCAGATCGCCAGATAGTTCGGCAGATGCGTGGTGATGAACACGAGCTGCAGACCGCAGACGAAGAACGCGAGCGCCATCACCACGAAGCCGGAATGGCCGAGCGCGGCCTGCACCACCTCGCCCGCCGACTGCTTGACGTCGTCGGCCTTGTCGATTTCCAGTCTGTCGGCGCGGCCGGCGAACAGGGCGGACGGCAGCATCGCCGCGGCGAGGCCGAGGAAGCCAATCAGCGCCATCTGCCAGCCGGCGGTCGAGATCAGCGTCTGCGCCAACGGCGAAGCCAGCACCAGGCCGAGCGAGCCGGCGGCCGACACCGCGCCCATCGCAACGCTGCGCTTGGCCGGCGACACCGTGCGCGAGGTCACCGTCATGGTCATGCTGGAGGCGGTGCACGACAGCGCAATGCCGACACACACCCCGCAGCCCAGCGTGAACATCAGCGCCGAATCCGCGACCATCATGAGGACGAGACCGGCCGCATAAACTACGACGCCGCCCAGCATCACCCAGCGGGTGCCGTAGCGATCGGCGAGCAGGCCGACCATCGGCTGGGTGACGCCCCAGATGATGTTCTGCAGCGCCGTGGCGAAGGAGAAGTCGGCGCTGGTGATACCGACATCGCGGATCACCGAGGGCTGAAACAGCCCGAAGCTCTGGCGCATGCCCATGGCGAGACTAAGCAGCACCGAGGCGCCGATCAGGATCGACCAGCGCTGAAACGGACTGAGCTGAGCAGCCTTCATGAGCGAATTCCTTCCCGGGAGAATATTTGTCCGCCTTCATGCCCTGGTTTGGGAGATTTGACCATCCGTGCCGGCGGTATCCGGGTTCTGCGCAAGATGCAGGGGTGAGGCCTTCCACAATCGGCGGTCCTGAGCCCTGCACGAAACGCCGCCACGCCCGCGCGCCGCGCAATGCCCTGGCGCTTGTGTCCGGCGAGGCGTTGCGCTTATTATATTTTGATCATCATACAAAAGACCACCGCACACACAAGGCGGCATTCGGGGAGCGACAGCATGACCATCGAAGCACCTGCCGACGCGCCCCTGCCCGCTCCGCCACTGAACCGGTTGCTGACCGCGCCGATCCTGCCGACGCTGCTACGGCTAGCGACGCCCAACGCCATCGCGATGCTCGGTACCGCCTTGGTGGCGGTGGCCGAGACCTCCTATATCGGCCGGCTCGGCACCGAACCGTTGGCGGCGATCGCGCTGGTGTTTCCGTTCGCGATGCTGACGCAGATGATGTCGGCCGGCGCGATGGGCGGCGGCGTCTCGTCGGCGATCAGCCGTGCGCTCGGCGCCGGCGATCCGCTCCGCGCCGGCGTCCTGGCGCTGCATGCGATCCTGATCGGGATCGGCGGCGGGCTGGTGTTCACGCTGGTGATGCTGACGTTCGGCCGCTCGCTGTTCGCACTGCTCGGCGGCCACGGCGAGGTGCTCGAGCAGGCCTGCAGCTATTCGGTGGTGCTGTTTTCGGCCGCCGTATCGATCTGGCTGGTGAACACGCTCGCCTCCATCCTGCGCGGCACCGGCGACATGATCCTGCCGGCCGCCGTCCTACTCGGCGTCGCGGCTCTGCAGGTGGTGATCGGCGGCGCGTTCGGGCTCGGCCTATTCGGAATGCCGCGGCTCGGCATGCCCGGCGTCGCCTCCGGCCAGGCGATCGCGTTCACGCTCGGCTCGCTGTTTCTGTTGGTCTACCTCGCCAGCGGTCGCAGCCGGCTGCGGCTGCAGTTGCGGTCGTTCCAACTGCAATGGCCGATCTTCATCGACATCCTCAAGGTCGGGGCACTGGCCTGCCTCGCTCCGCTGCAATCGGTGCTGACGATCCTGATCTTCACCAAGGTGCTGGCGAGCTACGGCACCACCACGCTCGCCGGCTACGGCATCGGCTCGCGGCTGGAATTCCTGCTGATCCCGATCGCGTTCGCAGTCGGCGTCGCCTCGATCCCGATGGTCGGGATGGCGATCGGCGCCGGCGACGTGGCGCGGGCGCGGCGCGTGGCCTGGACCGCAGGTGCGGTGTCGGCGGTGATCGTCGGAGCGGTCGGCGCGGTGCTGGCGATCTGGCCTTCGCTGTGGGTGTCGCTGTTCACCACCGACCCGGCCGTCACTGCGGCGGCGCATGCCTACTTCCACCTCGCCGGCCCCGGCTTCGGATTTTTCGGCCTCGGCGTGACGCTGTATTTCGCCAGCCAGGGCGCCGCCAAGGTCGGCGGCCCGGTGCTGGCGGCGACCGCGCGGTTGGTGTTGGTGGCCGTTGGCGGATGGGCGTTGGTCGCCTTCGGCGCACCGGCGTCCGCAATGTTCGCGATGGTGGCGGTGGCGATGGTGGTGTACGGGCTCGGCAGCGCCGCAGCGATCCATCTGACACGCTGGGTCAAATGAATCGGATTTATCCCCAGCGCGCGGTGGGGGTCACACGATTGCACGAATCGGGCGCTCTGTTATCCAACCGCCCGCCGCGCCGCTTCTGAATGCTGTTCGCGGCTCCCCGCGCGTATCGTTTGGAGGTATGGAATGGCCGTTCGGTCCGGTTTCGTCGTTGCTGCTGCCCTGGCTGTCCTGGTGTCGCTGCCGCCCGCAACGGCGGTGGCCCAATCGGCGGGGCCGCAGGGGACCTGGTTGACCCAGGCCGGCGACGCCAAGGTCCGGATCAAGAGCTGCGGCAACGCGCTCTGCGGTACCATCGTCTGGCTGAAGCAGCCAACCGATCCCAACACCGGTAAGCCGCAGATCGACGACAAGAACACCGATCCGCAGCTGGCCTCGCGTCCAATCATTGGCCTGCAGATCTTCGGCGACATGCGCCCGGTGTCGCAGGGCAAGTGGAGCGGCCACATCTACAACGCCGACGACGGCAAGACCTACCAGAGCAGCATCTCGCATACCGGCCCGACCACGCTGCTGGTCGAGGGCTGCGTCGGCACGCTGTGTGGCGGCGAGACCTGGACGCTCAGCCGCTGAGCGACGCGTCGCCGCGCATCGCCTTCAAAGCCAGCGCGGCGGACGCATAGCCGCCGCCGGCGCCGTCGATGAAATGCACATGATCGCTGCGCGCCACCGAGGGCGTAAAGCACGTCACCATTGCCGATTGCTGCCGCGACACACCATAGCGCGCGACACCGGCGGCCGCCGCCGTGGCCAACTTCTGCTCCAGCGCGTCGGCAAGCTCCGGCGCGCAGTCGACCACCATGCGTAGGCCGTCATCATATTTGCGGAAGTCGGAGTTTTCGACCAGCTCGGCCAAATAAGCGCGCGGCACGAAACCGCGCACCGTGATGCCGAGGCGGATGATCAAATAACTGAGCAACGTCCGCACCAGCAGGCCGGCACGGCGCAGCGTCAGCGATCCGCCGTGCTCGGCGCGGGCTTCGAGGTCGAGGCCCCGCGGCGGCCAGCGCAATCCCGGTCCTTCGCGAGGCACCGGCCGTCCAGCCTCCGGGCTGCGCTCGACCAGGGCCACGATATCTTCGATCAGGCTGCGATACGCCGCCGCATCGGCCTGCGCGGTCGGCACGATCAGCACCGACAGGATGACGCCGCGCCGGGCCGGCATTTCCTCGAATCGGCACGACAGGCCGGAGAGATCCGGCGCGGTGCCTAGCGGCGCCGGCGGAATCGAAAACTCGCCGCGCTTCATCGCCGCCTCGGCCCAGCCCAATCCGCCGCCAGCGAACATCGCGTAGCTGACGTGCGGCGACGGCGCGAACCGCGCGACGCGGACCTCGAGCCCACTGGCGCGGATCGCCGCGACCGGCACCAGCGCGATCCGCATCGTCAGGTCGAGCTCGTCGTGCACCCAGGCGGCTGTGGCCGCCAGCGCGTTCCGGGCCGCCGCCACATCGGCCGGCGCCACCGCGAAGCCGGCGCCGTCGCCGCCGAACACGAACGGGAATTCGCGCCCCTCGAGCGCGTTGGTCACCGCCGCGATCACGGCCGCTCCGGCCATATTGACGGATTTGTAGCGCTGCTCGGCGATGGCGCGGGTGGAGTCGACGATGTCGGCGACGCCGATGCTCCAATCGTCCGGCAGCAGCGCGTAGAGGGCAGGATCCATCAGGCTGCGGAAGCCGCGAAACACCGCAACGCCCTCGTAAAAGCCGCCGCTGTCGCCTGCGCTCATGGCGCCCGCCCCTCCTCGATTGGTGACGATGAGTTATGTCCGCAAACCCGATCGGTTGCGAACGGCCGAGGTCAGTCGCCGCCCGAGCACAGGCCGAGCGCAGCCGTGATGGTCCCGCGCGTACAGCGGGTCAGCGTGATGTCCGAATACAGCCCATAGGCGAACACAGCCACGGCCAGCAGGAAAATAATGCCAAGCGATTTCACGTCAGATGTCCGGTTCGCCGCCAGCCGGCGCAAGCACAGCGCTCGCTGGCGACGACTGAGATGGTCGCCCGTTAGATCAGATCGGGAGCGGCAGGATCAAGCCTGGGCGATTGAGGAAGCGTCCATCAGATGGCGGCACCGAACTGTTGCTGCAATTCCGACATCCGAATGATCATCGCACGCCGAGGATCAAACGGCAGATCCCTGAATCCCCAACTCGCATAGAACCCGCGGACGCCGTCGTCGAGCGGATGGGTGACCACGCCGACACATCCCACGATCTCAGCGGCACGCAGCGCCGATCTCAACGCGAACTGCAGCAATGAAGCGGCGTGCCCATGACCTTGATAGGCTTTGTCCACCGCAAGCTGGCCCAGTAGCAAAACCGGCACTGGATCCGGCTGGTTGCGCTGCTGCGGCTTCGGCAGATAGGCCCGTTCGATTTGACTGGCGCTCAGCGTCACATAGCCCATGATCCGGTGTGATTCCGAGTTGGTGATGACGTTCACCCGCGACGCCCCGCTGACATGGTTCGCCCAGGCGTGCCGACGAAACCAAGCGTTCAACGACTCTCGCCCGCAATCGAACCCGTCGCGATCGTCCGCTTCCGAGAGTGGGCGCGGCGCGTTCGCAAACGCAGTCACCTAGCGATCCCAGGTCGGCTTCAGCCTTGCCAGCTTCTGCAAAGCCGGATTTGGTTCGGGCGGGGTCGCCAGCCAGCTCTCGAACGCTTCCCAATCCTTCGCAGAAATGGTGACGACGCTGCGACTGAGAACATCGATCTCCGCGGCTTCGACCGACTTCCGGCGCACGAACTCACTCAGACTTGTGCGCGACTGCTCGGCCGCAGCTTCGAGCATCGCGCGCTCCTCGCGGCTGACCCGGACACTCAGAACCGTTGTGGCGTTGGGCTGATCCATCGTGCGTATGACAATAGCATACAAGCAGTTGCATCCCCACCCCAAGCTGACTGCCTATCGGGTGGAATTGCGTAATCCACGGCTGGCAACGCCGCCACTTTGGCCGATCCGGAATTCATGTAACATATTGATAAGATTTATAAAAATTAGATCATCGAGCATATTTGGCCGATCTCTTGGCCGATCTTCAGCGTTGGCTCTGGCGCCGGCTGCGCGATCGGCTGCCGCTGCGGGGCCTGAATAACCATCGCGCCCGATCGAACTCGGCAAGCAGACATGAAAAAGCCCGCACGCGGCGGGCTTTTTCACTGATCTGACGATCGAGATTTGGTTGCGGGGATAGGATTTGAACCTATGACCTTCAGGTTATGAGCCTGACGAGCTACCGGGCTGCTCCACCCCGCGTTAAACCTTGCGCGGCTTTCAGAAAACCGATGACCATCAACGCCTTGAAGCGCTGATCGATCCTCCCGGAGGCTTCCTGAGAAGGTGCCCGGGGCGAATGCCCGGGGCGCGAGGGGTGTCTACCAACACCGGCGGGATTTGCAAAGCCCCAAGGGAGGGTTTGGGCGAAGATTTTCAAGATTATATGACGGACGGAACCCGGTGTGGTTGCCGGATCGCCTTTCCCCTGCGACACTTCGGCAAAATCGGCCCATTCGGCAACAAAACGGGCAGCGCAGGGAGCGAAGGATGGACCAGCCGGTCGGCGGTTTCGGGGGCAATGCGCTCCACGACAGCTTTCATCGCATGTTCGACCTGTCGCGGGCCGAGCCGCCGCCGACGCTGGAGCAGCGCCAGGACCGGCTCGCCCGGCTGCGCGCACTGATCAAGGACAACGAAAAACGATTCGAGCAGGCGATCTGTGCCGATTTCGGCCATCGCAGCTCGACCGAGACGCTGATCGCCGAGACGCTCAGCCTGCTCGGCGACATCAAGCACACCTCGCGGCATCTCAAGCGCTGGATGGCGCCGCGCAAGGTGTCGACCCAGCTCCAATTCCTGCCCGGCAAGAACCGGCTGCTGCCGCAGCCGCTCGGCGTGGTCGGGGTGATCGCGCCGTGGAATTATCCGCTGCAGCTCACCATCGCGCCGGCGATCGGGGCGATCGCAGCCGGCAACCGGGTGATGATCAAGCCGAGCGAATTGTCGCCGCACTTCGCCGCGCTGCTGCAGGAGACTGTCGCGGCCAAGTTCGACGCCAGCGAAATGATGGTGACCGGGATCGAGCCCGGCATCGCCGAGGCGTTCGCACGGCTGCCGTTCGACCATCTGATGTTCACCGGCTCGACCCGGGTGGGCCGCATCGTCGCGGCGGAGGCGGGCAAGAACCTCACCCCGGTCACGCTCGAACTCGGCGGCAAATCGCCGACCATTGTTGACCGCTCCGCCGATCTCGACGAGGTGGCGCCGCGGATCGCCTACGCCAAGCTGATGAACGCCGGCCAGACCTGCATCGCGCCCGACTACGTGCTGGCTCCGCAGGACCGGGTCGAAGCCCTCGCCGGCAAGATCTGGGGCGCGATGCAGCAGATGTGGGGCACCGATCCGGCCAATCCGGACTACACCTCGATCATCGCCGAGCATCACTACGCGCGGCTGAAGGGCCTGGTCGACGACGCGGTCGCGCACGGCGCGCGGCTGCTGCAGCCGGCCTCCGCGAGCGACGCGGCCTGGCAGGATAAGCGCAAATTCCCGCCGACCATCGTGCTCGGCGCCACGCCCGAGATGAAGATCATGCAGGAGGAGATCTTCGGTCCGCTGCTGCCGATCCTGCCCTACAGCGAGCCGACCGAGCCGATCGACTTCATCAACGGCCGCGATCGGCCGCTGGCGCTGTACTGGTTCGGCACCGATGACGCCGCGCGCGATCAGGTGCTGGCGCGCACCGTGTCGGGCGGCGTCACCATCAACGACTGCCTGGTGCATTTCGCGCAAGCCAACCAGCCGATGGGCGGCGTCGGCGCCTCGGGCACCGGCGCGTATCACGGCGAATGGGGCTTCGCCACCTTCACCAAGATGAAACCGGTGTTCTATCGCTCGCCCTACAACCGGTTCGCCGATCTGTATCCGCCCTATGGCGGAAAGATCGCGCGGCTGTCGAAGATGCTGCGCCTGATGTCGTAAAGCGTAACACCGCACGGCCGAAGAAGCCGGCGGCAACAAACAAAACAACATCGCGGAGGGAAACGCGCATGAGCGAAACAGTGGATTTCGTCGTGGTCGGCGGCGGCTCGGGCGGCTGCGCCGTCGCTGGAAGGCTGTCGGAAGATGCCGGCACGTCGGTGGTGCTGCTCGAAGCCGGCGGCACCGCCGACAATTGGGTGGTGAAGACGCCCTACGCGCTATCGCTGATGGTGCCGAGCAAGCTGAACAACTGGCATTTCGAGACCGTGCCGCAGTCCGGCCTCAATGGCCGGATCGGCTACCAGCCGCGCGGCAAGGGCCTCGGCGGCTCGTCGGCAATCAACGCGATGGTGTATATCCGCGGGCACAAATGGGACTACGACCACTGGGCCGAGCTCGGCAATGCCGGCTGGTCCTATGCGGACGTGCTGCCGTATTTCAAGCGCTCGGAGAACAACACCGAGTTCAACGGCGCGTATCACGGCCAGAGCGGTCCGCTGCATGTGAACCGGCTGCGCACCGACAATCCGGTGCACGAGATCTTCCTGCAGGCGGCGCGCGAGGCGCAGTTCCGCATCCGCGATGACTTCAACGGCGAGGAGCAGGAAGGCCTCGGTCCGTATCAGCTCACTCAGCACAACGGCGAACGCTGGAGCGCCGCGCGCGCCTATGTGCATCCCTACATCGGCACACGTCCCAATCTGCGGGTCGAGACCGAGGCGCAGGCGACGCGGATCCTGGTCGAAGGAGGCCGCGCGGTCGGTGTTGCCTATCGGCAGAACGACCAGATCCGCGAGATCCGCGCCCGCCGCGAAGTGATCCTCGCCTCCGGCGCGTTTCAGTCGCCGCAATTGTTGATACTGTCGGGCATCGGCGACGCCGCCGCGCTGAAACCCCATGGCATCGACGTCGTGCATCATTTGCCAGGCGTCGGCCAGAACCTGCAGGATCACCCCGACTTCATCTTTTCCTATCAGTCCGACGCGCCGTACTTCACCGGCACCAGCTTCACCGGGATCGCGCGGCTGCTGTCGACGATCGGTCAGTATCGCCGCGAGGGCCGCGGACCGCTGACCACCAACTTCGCCGAATGCGGCGGCTTCTTGAAGACCCGGCCCGACCTCGACGTGCCCGACATCCAGTTGCATTTCGGTATGGCAATGGTCGACGATCACGGCCGCAAGCGGCACTGGGGCACGGGATTCTCCTGCCATTTCTGCCTGCTGCGGCCGAACAGCCGCGGCAGCGTCAGCCTCGCTAGCGCCGATCCGTTCGCACCGCCGCGGATCGATCCGAATTTCCTCGGCGATCCGTCCGATCTCGAAACCATGGTGGCGGGCTACAAGACCACGCAGCGGCTGATGCAGACGCCGGCGCTGCGCGCGCTGCAGCAGAAGGATCTGTTCACCGCGAACGTCCACTCCGACGACGACATCCGCGCCATCCTGCGGGAGCGCGTCGACACCGTGTATCACCCGGTCGGCACCTGCAAGATGGGCAGCGATCCGATGGCGGTGGTCGATCCACGTTTGAAAGTGCATGGCGTCGGTGGCTTGCGCATCGTCGACGCCTCGGTGATGCCCACCTTGATCGGCGGCAACACCAACGCCCCTACCATCATGATCGGCGAGAAAGCCGCCGACATGATCCGCGAGGAGATGCGGGCGCATTGAGGTCGTCTTGCTGGTGACGTCATTCCGGGGCACGCGCAGCGCGACCCCGGAACCCAGCAGTTTGGTCCCCGCGATCCCCGCCGCGGATGAACTCATCGAGATTCCGGGTTCGCTCACTTCGTGAGCGCCCCGGAATGACGAGGGATAGAGCCTGCCCGCCGAGCGCACAGAACATCCAGCGCAGTCATTACCAGATGCGTCCGCGGTCAAGCACACGTGAGAAACACTCATGCTTGGCATCGCGCCGCAGCGCGTAGGAATGTCGTGCTCGCGAGTTGCACTCGCCTCCTGGAACGACAATTGAAAGGCGGAGCCGATTGTTACCCCAGCAAGAACCCACCATCTACCGTCACCACGCTGCCGGTCATGTAGCGCGAGGCGCTGGAGGCCAGCAGCAGGATGGCGCCGTCGAGGTCGCTTTCGTGGCCGACGCGACGCTGCGGGATGCTCTTGATCAGCTTCTCGCCGGCCGGCGTCGCCCACAGCTCGCGGTTGATGTCGGTGTCGATGTAGCCCGGCGCCAGCGCGTTGACGCGGATGCGCGAGCTCGCGAGCTCCAGCGCCATCGCCTTGGTGGCCTGGATGATGCCGGCCTTGGAGATGGCGTAGGGCGAGACGAATTTCAGCACGCTCTGTCCGAGCACCGAGGCGATGTTGACGATGTTGCCGCCCTGCTGCCGCGCGATCATCCGCCGCGCGACTTCGGTGGCGAGGAAGTACGCGCCCTTCAGATTGGCGCCGATCACCTTGTCCCAATCGGCCTCGGTGGTGTCGACCGCAAGTTTCTCGGTGGCGACGCCGGCGTTGTTGATCAGCACGGTGATCGAGCCGAGCGCGGCCTCGGCCTGATCGAGCGCCGCAGCCATCGAGCCGAGATCGGTGACATCCATCTGCACCGCGACAGCACGGCCGCCGCCGTCCTTGATCTCCTGTTCGAGCGTTTTCAGCTTGTCGATCTGCCGCGCCGCCAGCACGATCGCGGCGCCGCGTGCGGCGAGCACGCGGGCGAATTGCCGGCCCAGCCCCTGCGATGCGCCGGTGACCAGAATGACTTCGTTGCTGACGTCGAACAGTTGATCCATGCCGCGTTTCCCGTTGATGTGTTATGCGTGGCCTTCCCCTTACCATGCCGAAGCCGCTTGGCTAGAGTGCCGCCCTCACCGACATCGCCATCCATGCTGGAGTGAAACGTGGATCTTGGAATCAAAGGCCGCCGCGCGCTGGTGTGCGCATCGAGCAAAGGATTGGGACGTGGCTGCGCTGCGGCGCTCGCCGCCGAAGGCGTGCATGTGACGATGACCGCACGCGGCGCCGAGGCGCTGGCACAGGCCGCCGCTGAGCTGCGCAAGGCCTATCCCGACGTCGAGATCATCGATGTCGCCGGCGACATCACCACGCCGGAAGGCCGCGCCGCAGCGCTGAAGGCGTGCCCGGAGCCGGACATCCTGATCAACAATGCCGGCGGACCGCCGCCCGGTGATTTCCGCGACTGGAACCGCGACGACTGGATCAAGGCGCTCGACGCCAACATGCTGACGCCGATCGAGCTGATCAAGGCGACCGTCGACAAGATGATCGAACGCAAGTTCGGCCGCATCGTCAACATCACCTCGGCCGCCGTGAAGGCACCGATCGACGTGCTCGGCCTGTCCAATGGCGCACGCACCGGCCTGACCGGCTTCGTCGCCGGCCTGTCGCGCAAGACCGTCCGGCACAATGTGACGATCAACGCGCTGCTGCCCGGGCCGTTCGACACCGACCGGCTGCGCGGCGTCGCGGCCGGCCAGGCGAAAGCGTCGGGCAAGCCGGCCGAGCAGATCCTGGAAGCGCGGAAGAACGAGAATCCGGCGGGCCGGTTCGGCACCGCCGACGAGTTCGGCGCGGCCTGCGCGTTCCTGTGCAGCGTTCACGCCGGCTATATCACCGGCCAGAACCTGCTGCTCGATGGCGGCGCATTTCCCGGCACGATGTAAAGATCGCGCCGACGTTCCCACCGGCAGCGGCAACGCTGCCGGCGCACGGCCCGGCTATTTCTGAGCCGTCATCACGATCCGCACCAAATCGGTGGCGTTGCGCGCCCCGAGCTTCTTCATGATGTTGGCGCGGTGATACTCGATGGTGCGCGGGCTGATGCCGAGCTGGCGACCGGCCTCCTTGTTGGTGTTGCCAGAGGAGAACAGCTCCAGCACCTCGCGCTCGCGCAGCGTCAGCGGTTCCTTGCCGGGGAAATTATAGGACGGCGCCTTGCTGGCCTGACCGGCGTCACGGCGGCGTGAAAACGCCTCGATCGCTTCTTCGACCCGCGACACGATCTCCTTACCGCGGAACGGCTTCTCGATGAAATCGAGCGCGCCATTCTTGATGGCGTTGACCGCCATCGCGATATCGCCTTTGCCGGAAATCATGAATATCGGCGCCGGATAATCTTCGGCATGGAGCTCGGCGAGAATATCCAGACCGGACCGACCGGGAATATGCACGTCGAGCAGAATGCAGGCCGGGCTGCGGTTGCGCGCCACCGCAAGCAACGATTCACCATCGGCGAAGCAAATCACCTGATAGCCCGCGGCCGAAAGCACGATCGACAGCGTTTCGCGGACCGCCGGATCGTCATCGACGACGAAGACCTCTCCCCCCGATGATTGCTCGTTCATTGCACGACCTCCCGGTAAATAACCATGATGGAACGCACCACTTTGGTTTGAACCCGTAATTGTACGAGGAACCAAGTTAACTCGAAGACAGCACCAAACCGTTATAGTGATCTGGTAATTTGCGAGGTCGGCGGTGTTATCTGCCTCCTCTGTACTAACTGAAAAACAACTCCAAGGTCGGACGCTCGACTATCGTCACGCGGATCACTCGTCGCCCTGCCCTGATCGGATACGACCGACGAGCCGAAGCGTTTCACGCCACGGTCGAGGACTATAATGGCCCGAATATCACTATGAGCCGGATTCGAGCAAGCAAACCGTCCGATTCAGTACGGCGCCGGGTGGATAACCCGGCTTGTCACGATCCGCGAAGCCGGCGCCGGCCCACGACCGAGCGCTGCCGCACCCCTGCCCCGCCCTCGCACCGCTGACCGAGAGGCCCGTCGATGCTGCCGCCGGCCCGCCCGAATCTCAAGCGCTCGCTGGTCACCCTGCGGCTGACGACCGTAGTCCTGATCGTCACCATTGTCGGCACCAACCTGATCTTTCTCAGCAACCTGCGCGAAACCACGCTGCAGACCGCGGAAACCAACCTGTCGCGCTATGCGCTGACGCTGGCGGAGGAAGCCGACCGCTCGTTCAAATCGGTCGACCTGCTGCTGTCCAGCATCCGCGACTACGTCTCGCGCGCCGGGGTCATCGACAGCGAGTCCTATCGCCGGCTGATGTCGCTACAGAACACGCACGCATTGCTCAGCGAGAAGATCACCGGCCTACCTCAGATCGAAGCCGTCACGATGATCGACGCCAGCGGCGAGCTGATCAACTTCTCCCGCTATTGGCCGATTCCCAAGGTCAACATTGCCGACCGGGACTACTTCAAGGCGCTCAGCGGCGATCCGACCCTCTCGACTTTTGTCAGCGCGCCAGTCCGGAACCGCGGCACCGGCACCTGGAACATCTACTTCGCGCACCGCTTGAGCGCCCCCAAGGGCGGATTCATCGGACTGCTGCTCGGCGCAATATCGCTGCAGTATTTCGAAAATTTCTTCGCAGCAACGTCGCCGGGCCTCGGCACGGAGATCTCGCTGATCCGGACCGACGGCATGTTGCTGGTCAGCTATCCGATCTCCGGCAGAATCGGAACCGCGGTAACCGACGGCGGAAGGGTGGCCGCGGCGACAGGGGGCACGGCACAGGAGACGACCACCGCAGGCACCCACCTTCGGGCAACGCGGGCCCTCCCGAACTATCCGATCGTGGTGCAGGTGACGCAGCCGCTGGAGAGCGCGCTACAGAGCTGGCACAACATGGCGGCGCTGATGATCGCGATGTCCCTGATCAGCGCCCTCGTGATCATCACCGGCAGCGTCGCAATCGCACGCTGGTGGGGCAAGCAGCATCTCTACGCCGAGGCGGCCGAAGCAGCCAGCGCAGCCAAATCCAGCTTCGTGGCGATGATGAGCCATGAGATCCGAACCCCGATGAACGCGGTGATCGGGCTCGCCACCAACCTGCTCGAGACACGTCTCGACGCCGAGCAGCGCCAGGCGGTCGCCAGCATCCACGACGCCGGCGACAACCTGCTGCAGATCCTCGACGACATCCTCGACTTCTCCAAGCTGGAAGCCGGCCGGCTCAGCCTGGAGCCGATCCCGTTTGCGCCGCGCAGCATCGTCGACAACACGCTGAGCGTGATCAGCCCGCGTGCCGTCGCCAAGGGGCTGGTGATCCGCCAGGAGACGCGCGGCGAAATTCCAGAGGCATTGACCGGCGACGCCGGCCGCATCCGCCAGATTCTGCTCAACCTGCTGTCCAATGCGGTGAAGTTCACATCGACCGGCGAGATCGTCGTGACCACCGAATGCGTGTCGCGGGATTCGACCGGCGCGCGGATGCGATGGATCGTCACCGACACCGGGATCGGGATCGCTCCCAACAAGATCGAGTCGCTGTTCAAGGACTTCGTCCAGGCCGACAGTTCGATCAGCCGGCGGTTCGGCGGATCCGGCCTCGGTCTGGCGATCAGCAAACGGCTGATCGAACAGATGGGCGGCAAGATCGGCGTGGTCTCGACACCCGGCCGAGGCTCCGAGTTCCACTTCTCTTTGACCCTGCCGATCGCCGACGACGCCGCCCCGCCGGAACAGGACGACCAGGACGTGTTCGCGCAGTTCCGCGCCAGGATCGAGGCGTCGGGCAGGCCGCTGCGGGTGCTCGTGGTCGACGACAATCCCACCAACCGGACGATCGCGGCGCAGATGCTCGGCGAATTTCGGGTGCAGACCAACACCGCCTGCGACGGCACCGAAGCGGTCACCGCGGCGACACGGTTCAGCTACGACGTCATCCTGATGGACGTGCGGATGCCGGAAATGGACGGGCTCGACGCCACCCGCGCGATCCGCGCGCACGGCGGGACGCTCGCCGCAGTGCCGATCATCGCCTTCACCGCCAATGCCTTCGCCGAGGACGCCGCTGCCTGCCGCGCCGCCGGCATGAACGATCACGTCGCCAAGCCGGTACGGAAGAAAGCGCTGGTGGAGGCGATCCTGCGGGCGCTGCCGCCGATTGCGCCGGTCGCCAAATCAGCCGCCGAACCTGCCGCTCCGGTGACCGTCAACGAGCCGACGGCACCGGCATCAGAACCGGCGGAGCCTGCGCCGGGGACCGTGAAGGCGGGACAGCTCTATGTCGGCCGCAAGGCGTTCGGCCACCTCGTCGACGAGATCGGCAGGGACGCTACCCTGGCTGTGCTCTCGGTGTTCGTGCGTGATACCGCGCTGCGGGTCTCGCTGTTCGGCACGCTGGACGTGAGCACCGACCATCGCCGGATCGAGCGCGAGGCGCATTCGCTGAAGAGCGCGGCGGCGACTTTCGGCCTCGACCGGCTGTCGGCGCTGGCGCGGGAGCTCGAACAGAACGCGCCGCACCTGACGCAGACCGACTATCTGGTACTGGCCGGCCGGATCAAGGATGCGTTCGAGGCGAGCCGCCGCGAACCGGCCGCCGACGACGAACTGATCGAGCTGGCCTGACGGTCGCCGCCTGATCGCTGCGGCGCTCAGGCTCCGCGCTGCAGCATCGCCGCGGCGTCGCCACGGGCCGCGGGGTGAAGCGCCGTCCAGCCCTGATACCAGTCGACGAACGCATCGCGCGGTAGCGCGCGCGAGAATTCAAAACCCTGGCCGATATCGCAGCCGAGCGCGTCGAGCGCACGCCACGTGGCGGCGTCCTCGATGCCTTCGGCGACCGCTTTCATGTTGTACTGATGCGCGATCGCGACCGACGACGAGACGATCTTCCACATGTCGGCGTCGGTCAGGCAGTCCTTGACGAACGAGCGGTCGATCTTCAATTCGCTGAACGGCATCCGCGCCAGCGCCGACAGCGACGAATAGCCGGTGCCGAAATCGTCCATCGAGATGCCGATGCCCTTGAGGCGAAGCCGCAGCAGCACGTCCATCGCGCGGCCGACGTCGGACATCGCCGTGGTCTCGGTGATCTCGATCATCAGTGCGCGCGCCGGCACGCCGATCTCGGCGAGCAGACGTTCGATCTCCTCGGGCAGCGAGGTGTCGGACAGCAGAGATGCCGACAGGTTGACCGCGACGACAAATTTCGGCTCGGTTGAGATGAACGCCGCGGCGAACCGCATGCTGTCGCGCAGCATGTTGAATGTGATCGCCTTGATCAATCCACCCTGCTCCGCCAGCGGGATGAACCGATCCGGTCCGACGGCGCCGAAGGTCGGGCTGTCCCACCGCGCCAGAGCCTCGCAGCCGATCACCTTGCCGCTCGCCAGGTCGATCTTCGGCTGAAACGCCGCATAGACTTCACCGCTCTCGATGCCGCGCAACAGATCGCCTTCGGTGATCTGCGCCGCTCCGGCGTTGGACCGGCGGCGCGACGCCCCCGCTTCCGGAGACGTCGACAGCGCCCCCCGGAGCAGCGTCAGGTCGATCGGCTTCGGCAGCGACACGGTATCGAGCATGCCGACGGCGTGCGCCATGCGCACCGTCGCATTGAGAATCCGCTGGTCGCACCCGCTGATCACGATGATCCGACGCGGCTTGGTGTCGTGGTCGGCGATCAGCCGCAACAGCTCGATGCCGTCGTGGTCGCCGAGCGACAGATCGATGGTGACGTAGTCGTATCGGCCGGTCGCGAGCCGATCCGCGGCCTCGTGATAGGACGCGGCGAAATGCGGGTGATAACCGAGTTTGATGCAGACGCCGCTGATAATCGCGCCTTGCAACGGGTCGTCGTCGACCACCAGGACATCGATCGTCGGGCTGGGTGAAATTCCATCTCGCATCGCGGTGGCTCGCTCTGGGAGCTGTCGGAGCATCTCGGCACGGTCTCGATCGGCGCCCTGTCCCGTTCGTCTGCCGAAGCGGTTCGAGCGCCAACCAGCACGCGAAACCACATTATCACTCGACTATTGAACGATGTGTTTGCGGATATCGGACTCGGACGAAGTCGGGCCGAAATCGTTAGCAATCGCCTATCCCGATCGCTCGGATTTTTGGAAACGGTCAGGTGGTGCGGTCTTCCCGGGCAGGCAATTTATTGGGCTTGTTGCGAGTGTTGAGAAAGCGGACGTCGATCTCGGAGCCGTTGACGCGGACCAGTTCGCAGCGCCGATACGCCAGCCCGGTCGACGACAGCAGCAGGAAGAATTCCTTCAGGTTCAGGCCTTCGATCGAACCTTCGAGCTCGAGCTCGGCATCGACACTGGAGACCGCCTTGAGGACGCAGTTCCGTCGCCAGGTGCCGTCGATACCCATAATCCAGACGTTGTAGCCCCGCCCGAACGACACCCTCTCAGCTCCGGTCTCGGACGTCACTTCGGTCTCCTTTATCGCCCGGTCAAGGCCCCCGCCCGCAGACCGCCGGCGGCGAGACTCGGCGCCGCCGCTGCGGCGCCGGTGTTCGGCAGATACACGCCGCGCCGTTTCGGGCAGATCCGGTAAGCGTCGGTGAGGCCGACCACGGTTTCGGCGGCGCCGAGGAACAGATAGCCGTCCGGCTCGGTCGCTCGCTGCAGCCGGTTGAAGATGTCCGACTTGGTCGCCTGATCGAAATAGATCAGCACGTTACGACAGAAGATGATGTCGAACTTGCCGAGCGAACCGAAATCCTGCAGCAGGTTGAACTGCCGATATTGCACCATCGACCGCACGTCGGCATTGAGCTGCCACATCGTGCCGACCTGCTTGAAGTACTTGACCAGAAGCTGGATCGGCAGACCGCGCTGCACCTCGAACTGGGTGTAGAGGCCGGCCTTGGACTTCTCCAACACCTCGGGCGACAGATCCGTGCCGATGATTTCGATCCGCCAGCCGGCGAGCTCGGAGGCCTTCTCCTTGAGCAGCATCGCCAGCGAATACGGTTCCTGCCCGGTGGACGACGCCGCGCACCAGATCCGCAGCGACTTACGCCCGGCCCGCGCCTTGATCAGTTCCGGGATGACACTGTCCTTGAAGTGATCAAACGGCGTCTTGTCGCGGAAAAAGAAGGTCTCGTTGGTGGTCATCGCCTCGACGACGTCGTGAATCAACGCCTCCGAGCCGGCCTTCATCTTCTGCACCAGATCGGTGATGCCGGGGACACCAGCCTTGCGGGCGAGCGGCAGCAGCCGACTTTCAAGCAGATATTTCTTGTCGGCCGACAACACCAGGCCAGAACGGTCCTTCAGCAGTTTTTGCAGGTACTCGTAATCGAGCGGTGTCATGCGATTCTTCCCGGACAGAGCGTGAGCGGTGAACTGGTTCGGCGCGCGTTACGTCAAGCAGCCAATCGTTGGGTTGCGATTTCGAGGACTTTGTCGACGTCGAGGACGACCATGAGCTGTCCGTCGAGGCGGTGGACGCCGTTGGCGAAGGAGGCCATGCGGGGGTCGAGGTTGACCGGGTTGGTCTCGCGGCCCTCGTCCGGCAGGGTCAGCACCTCGCCGATGGAGTCGATCAGAAGGCCGTAGGATTCGCCGCGCAGGTCGACGCCCATCGCCATCGGCGGCTTGCCGTCGTCGTTCTTCGGCAGCCCGAGACGGGCCCGCATGTCGATCGCGGTCACGATCCGGCCACGCAGGTTCAGAACGCCGGCGACGTCGTCCGGCGCCAGCGGCACCCGGGTCAGCCGCTCCGGCATGAACACGTCCTGCACCCGGCTGATCGGCAGTCCAAATAACTGGCCGCCAATCATCGCGGTAGCGAACTGGGTGGTGTTGCCGCTGATCGTGTCGACGGTCCGGGTCATCGCGGGGGTGTCTTTCCTGGTCTCGCTCATGCCGCCTGCTCCACCAGAACTTCGGGCGTCGCGTGCATCGTGGTCTGCTCCTTCAGCGCCGCGATCAGGCCGGGACGGTCGAATTTGGCGATGTAGTCGGTCAGACCGGCCTGACGGCCGCGCTCGATCGCCGCCGGCGACACCAGCGACGACAGCGCGATCACCGGCAGGTTCGACATCTTGGTGTCGCCCCGGATCGCCTCGGCGAACTCGAAGCCGTTCATCTCCGGCATCTCGATATCGGTCAGGATCACGTCGAACTGCGCGCCCGAGCGCAGCACGGCCAAGCCCTCGACCGCCGAGGTCGCGACCCGCACCTTGTAGCCCGCAGCCTTCAGCACCGGGCCCAGCATGTTGCGGAAGAACGCACTGTCGTCGACCAGCAGCACCGAGCGCGTGGTCAGCGTCTGCCGCATCTCCTTGCGTGCCAGCCAGTCGGAGAACGCCATCGGGAGGAAGTGCGCGACGTCGATCACTTCGGTGGCCTGGCCCTTGATCACCGCAGAGCCGAGAATGCCCTCACGGCTGGAGCCGACCTGGATGTGCAGATGCTCCTCGACGATGTCGACGATCTCGTCGACGACGAGGCCCATCGAACGGTCCTCGTCGGCGAACACCAGGATCGGCTGCACGCCGCTCGACGCCACAGCGACGCCTTCCATCAGCACCAAGGGCATCAGCTGGTCGCGGTACTGCACCATGTAGCGGCCGTTCGACATCTCGATCTTGTCGGAGGCGATCTCTTCCAGCCGCGTCACCAGCGACAGCGGCACCGCCTTGGGCTGGCTCGAGCCGGCGCGGAACACCAAGAGCGAGGTGAGCTGTTCGGCCGAGGCGTTGCGGCTCGCCGCCGCCTGATCGGAGATGTCGTGCTGCGCCGACACCGCGGTGCCGAGCGCCTGCGCGATCCCGTTCGGATCGACGATCATGATCACCGCGCCGTCGCCCAGGATGGTGTTGCCCGAGAACATCCCGATGTGACGCAGCTTGGTCGACATCGGCTTGACGACGATTTCTTCGGTGTGGAACACGCCGTCCACCACGATGCCGAAGGTCTGGCTGCCGACCTGCGTCACCACGATGAAGCCGTTCTCCGGCTCGGTCGAACCGGTGCCGTCGTCGATGTGCAGCAGCTTCTTCAGGTGCATCAGCGGCAGCAGCTTGTCGCGCAATCTGAGCACCGGGGTGTCCTTGATCCGCTCGATGCGGTGCTCGGAATTGGCCCGCGCCCGCACCAGCTCGACCACCGCCAGCTGCGGGATCGCGAACCGGTCGCCGCCGGCTTCCACGATCAGCGCCGACACGATCGCCAGCGTCAGCGGGATCTTGATCGTCACGCTGGAGCCTTCGCCGGCCACCGACTTGATCTCGATGGTGCCGCCGATCTGGTCGATATTGGTCCGCACCACGTCCATGCCGACGCCGCGGCCGGACACGCTGGTGACGGCGGCGGCGGTCGAGAACCCGGGCGCGAAGATGAACTTGTGGATCTGCGCCTCGGTCATCTTCTCGAGCTCGGCCTCGGTGGCCAGCCCGTTGGCCAAGGCCTTGGCCTTGATCTTCTCGGTGTCGAGACCGCGGCCGTTGTCGGCGATGCAGATCACGATGTGGCCGCCCTCGTGATAGGCGCTCAATCGGATCGTGCCCTGCTCGGGCTTGCCGTTCCGGACCCGCTCCTCCGGCCGCTCCAGGCCGTGGTCGGCGGAGTTGCGGACCATGTGGGTCAGCGGATCCTTGATCAGGTCGAGCACCTGGCGGTCGAGCTCGGTGTCGGCACCGTGCATCTCCAGCTCGATATGCTTGCCGAGTTCGGACGCCAGATCGCGCACGATCCGGGGCAGCTTCTGCCAGGCGTTGCCGATCGGCTGCATCCGGGTCTTCATCACCCCGTCCTGCAGCTCGGCCGTCACCGTCGACAGCCGCTGCAGCGGCACCTTGAACTCGTTGTCCTCGTGGCGCCGGCTGATCTCCAAGAGCTGGTTGCGGGTCAGCACCAGCTCGGACACCATCGTCATCAGATGTTCGAGGGTGTCGACATTGACCCGGATCGACTGGTTGGCGACACCGCCGCCGGAGCCGCCTTCGGCCGCCCCTTCAGCTTCGCCGCCGGACTTCTTGGCCGCCGGCTTGGCGGCCTTCGGCTTGGCGGCCGGCTTCGCCTCGGCCGGCGCGGCTTCGGCCACCACGGGCGCTTCGTCCGCCGGCTGCAGCGGCGGCGAGGCCATCTCGGTCTCGGTCTCGCGGAAGGCGCGCTCCAGCTCGTCCAGCGACACTTCGCCCGGACGCAGCGGGCGTTCCAGCGTCTGCGGCACCAGGCTGCCTTCGGTCGAATTGGAATTGGCCGCCACCACCTCGGCAGGCGCCTCGGCTTCGGCCACGGCTTGCGGCGCCGCGCCGAGCTCGGCTGCGATCTCCTCCGCCGTGCGCATCGACAGCCGCTCCAGCTCCCCGATCAGGTCGCCGTCCTCGCCCTCCGGCTCGGCCTGGGTCGCTTCCAGCTGCGTGAGAATGTCCTTGATCCGGTCGATCGTGGTCAGGATCAGCGTCACCGCCTCGCCCGTCACCGGCATCCCGTCCCGGAATTTGCCCATCAGCGTCTCGGCCGCATGCGCAAGCGCCTCGAGACGCGGCAATCCTAGAAACCCGCAGGTCCCCTTGATGGTGTGAACAAGACGAAAAATATTGTCCAATATCTTCGCGTTGTTCGGCTCCTGCTCGAACCGGACCAACTGGTTGTCGACCGTATCCAGGCTCTCGAAGGTCTCCGTCAGAAACTCACGAAGAAGATCGTCCATACGCGTGGCCTTCATTGCACGCGGGCATGCGACCGTCGCCAATGCCCGACTAACGCGGCCACTGTGTGCGGAAAGCGTTTAATATTGGTTGCGGGCCGCGGCTGATGCGGCGGAAGTTCAAACAGTTAGCGGCTTCGTACGTTTCCGAGGCACCGCGTCAATACACCGTTTACTATTTTCCCGCGCGTCTTAGCACGCAGTTACCACCATCGTGTCGCCCTCAGGGGCGAGCGTCACGGTCAATCCGCAGGCCTGCGCCAGCAGCCGCGTGTAGTACGGCTGCACGCCGTGCGACTCGATCGGACCGCTCTGAGTACCGTTGAGCAGGTCGACGATGTTGTGCGGCGTGCGGGCGTTCATCCCTGCCGCAACGATGCGGAAGGATAAATTGTCGCCCTCGCCGACCGGATCGATCGTCAACATCCCGCCGCGCGGAATCGTCTGCTGCGCGATGATCAGCATGTTGAGCAGCAGCTTGACCCTGTTCTTGGCGAGCAGCAGCCGCGGCAGATTCCAGATCAGCTTGGTCTTGTCGTCTTCGAGATGACCGCGCGCCATGTTCTGCGCGTCGCCGAGATCGATCTGCGCGCCGGCCGAGCCGGCGGCGCCGAACGCCAGCCGGCAGAACTGCAGCCGCGCCGACGCCGTCTTGGCGCTCTTGCGGATCAGATCCAGCGCGAAATCGCGATCTTCCTGCTTGGAGCTGTCGTCGAGCACCTCCAAGCCATTGACGATGGCGCCGACCGGGCTGATGAGATCGTGACACACCCGCGAACACAGCAGCGCTGCCAGCTCCAGCGCATCGGGAGCGGGAGCCTGCATAGCGGGAGATTGGGTGTCGGACATCAGTCTGTTCCTCGGAAAACCGCTCGCAAGACGAATCAGCCTTGGTTAATGGCTTGATACACTGCAGCCGCTGGCTGTGCCAACATAACGGTCCGGCGCGAACCGGGCCATCCGACCGAGGATGACACAGCCCGATGACCGCCGCGTTCGAACACCCCGTCGCTGTCTCGTCCGAGCACGCCTTCGCCTTGCTCACGCCGCTCACCGAACTGGCGCTCCGCGCCGGCGCCGCGATCATGGCGATTCCGGGCGACGCAAAGGTCGCCCACAAGCCGGACGGCTCGCCGGTGACGCCCGCCGATCTCGCCGCCGACCGGGTGATCGCCGAGGGCTTGGCGGCGATTGCGCCCGGCGTGCCGGTACTGTCGGAAGAATGCTGCGATCGCGGACGGCCGACAACCGGCAGCTTCTTCGTGGTCGACCCGCTCGACGGCACCAAGGAATACATCGCCGGCCGCGACGAGTTCACCGTCAATCTGGCACTGGTGAGCGACGGCGTGCCGGTGCTCGGCATCGTCGGTGCGCCGGCGCTCGGCGTGGCGTGGCGCGGCGTCGCCGGCCATGGCGCCGAACGGCTGACGGTCGCCGCCGACGGCGCCGGCTTCACCGCAAGTCCGATCCGCACCCGGCCGCTGCCGAAACCCGGCGAGCCGTGGGTCGCCACGGTCAGCCGCTCGCATCTCGATGCCGCCACCGTCGCGTTTATCGACGCCCGTCCCGGCGCGGTGCGAACCACGCAGGGATCGTCGCTGAAATTCTGCCGGATCGCCGAGGGCGAAGCGGACATCTATCCGCGGCTGGCGCCGATCTGCGAATGGGACATCGCGGCCGGGGCGGCGCTGGTGATCGCGGCCGGCGGCAAGGTGACCGAAGCCGGCGGCGCGCCGCTGCGGTTCGACGCGCCGCGGCCGAATTTCATCGTGCCGAACTTCATCGCCTGGGGCGATCGCGACGGGCGATAGCGCAGCGCCTATTCGGCCAATGTCGCCAGCAAGGCAGGCCAACGCTCGCGGGCGGCGTGCAGATAGCGTTCCGGATCGGCCGCGAAGACGCGGCGGTTCTCGTCGCGGTCGAACAGATACAGCCGCTGGCCGACGATCAGCCACACCAGCGCATTGCCGGGAAGCGGCACGCTGCGCGCCACCGCGACCGGATCGTAGCCGCCGAATTGCGGGCCGTAGATATCCGGCCGGGCGAGGAAAAACTTGCGGTTGTCCTCGTTGCAGAACCGCCAGACCGCGCCGCTGGCGGACGCTTCGAACTGCGACTGGCCCTGCCGCGGCTGATGATCGGTGAAATAGGCCACCGGATCGAACCCATCGATCGCAAGCCCGGTATTGCGGTCCGCCACCACCCGCTCGGTGGTCGCGGCTTGTACGCCGGGCGACGGTACGGCGGCGGTCACACCGAGCGCCAGCAGCCCGATCCAGGCGATTCCAAGGCGGATCCGGTTTCGTTCCTGCCGTTGTGCCGTCATAGTTGCTGCCGATAACGTTCCGAGTCGGGGACAAGCGCCGCTACCCAAAAGGATGCAGGTCAGCATCCGGTTAAAGCGGTGCAAGGGATTTGAGACCCAGGGGTGAAATCCATGAGCTTCGTGACGCGTCGCGCCGCGCTGGCCTTTGTTGCGCTGGCAGCCCTGAATGCACCGGCCGTGGCGCAACAGCAGCCAATGCCGCCGCGGTCCCAGGCGGGCCCGAACACCTATGCGCCGGAAGAACTGATGGGCGCCGGCCACCGCTTTTTCGGAAATGTCTCGCGGGGGCTGGCGTCGGTGATCGAGCGCGCGGTGAGCCAATGGGGCCTGCCCAACGGCTATGTGCTCGGCGAGGAAGGCTCCGGCGCGTTCGTGGCCGGCCTGCGCTACGGCGAAGGCACGCTCTACACTAAGAACGCCGGCGATCTGAAAGTGTATTGGCAGGGTCCGTCGGTCGGCTTCGACTGGGGCGGCAACGGCGCCCGCACCATGACGCTGGTGTACAACCTGCCCTCGACCAACGCGATCTACCAGCGGTTCGGCGGCATCGACGGCTCGGCCTATGTGGTCGGCGGCTTCGGCATGACGGCGCTGACCGCCAACGGCATCGTCTTGGTGCCGATCCAGTCCGGTATCGGACTGCGGCTCGGCGCCAATATCGGCTATCTGAAGTTCACGCCGAACGCGACCTGGAATCCGTTCTGACCCGGGCCGGCGGCCCGGACCACAGCCGGGGCGCGTAGCCCACCACAGTTTCACGCGCCTGCGGCAACGCACTGGCGCTGAGGTGGCCGGTCATGGCATTGTGCCGCAACTGGATTTGCGGCCGGACGGCGACGTTCGCCCGCGCCATGAGCGGTTCACATCTCGAATTCGCGCCGACGCGATCCGCGCCAAGCTCAGCGGACCGCGCGCGCATCGCCTAAGCGCGTGTGGGAGACATCGATGATCGAACAGATCATGTATCTGGCGATCGGCTTTCTGGTCGCGATGCTGCTCGCGCTGATGATCGCGCCGCTGGTGCATAATCGCGCGGTGCGGCTGACCACCAAGCGGCTGGAGGCGGCAACCCCGCTGTCGATGGCCGAGATCCAGGCCGACAAGGACCAGATCCGCGCCGAATTCGCGATATCGGCGCGGCGGCTCGAGCTCAGCGTCGACCAGCTCAAGAACAAGACCACCAGCCAAGCCGCCGAGATCGGCCGCAAGACCGACGCGATCAACCGCCTCAAGCTCGAAATCGCCGAGAAAGACGCCGCGATCGCAACGCTGCAGGCCAGCGAGGCGACGTTGCAGGAGCAGCTTCGGACCTCCGAGCAGAACTTCGCAGCCAAAGCCGAGGAGTTGCGCGGTACCGAGGCCACCCTGGCCGAGAAGCAGGCCGAGATCGTGCGCCTGAGCGCCGAGCTGACCGAGCGCTCGGCGCTGGCCGACACCCGCCAGGTCGAGCTGGTGACGCTGGGCACCCAGATCGAGGAATTGAAAGCCCGGATCACCGACGCCGAGAAGTCGTTCGCCGACGCCCGCAGCCGGCTCGAAACTCAGCGCGGCGAAACCGCCGCCACCTCGCGCGATCTCGACGACGCCCGTGCCCGGATCGAGGCCCTCAGCTTGCGGGTCGGCGATCTCGACCGGCAATTGGTGCTGCAGGTCAAGGAAGCCGAACTGCTCGGCAGCCGCGCCCGCGAGCTGGAAGACCAGCTCGCCGCCCAGACCAAGCGCCTCGCCGAGCGCGAGCTCGAAAACAACCAGCTCCGCGCCGCCAACGAGGCCGCGCTGCGCACCGTGGGCGAGCTCCGCAACGAGCTCGACGCCGCCGGCACCGGCGCGCCCGACCTCGCCCGCATCCGCAAGGACAAGGCCACGCTCGAAGACCAGCTCACCGAGGCCCGCGACGACCGCGCCAAGGCGCAGCGCGAATTGCTGTCGCTGCGCCAGCAGGCCGAAAGCTCGTGGGAGACCGAGCGCAAGGAGAACGCGCTGCTGCGCGAGCGGATCAACGACATCGCCGCCGAGGTCGCCAAGCTGGCGATCACGCTGGAAGGCCCGGATTCGCCGATCCAGGCGATGCTGACGGCGCAGACGGCCAAGCCGGCGAAGGGCGGCAAGGCCACCAACGGCAGCAAGAGCGCCGGCGCCGCGGTCGCCCCGGTGGTCGCCGGCAGCACGCTGGCCGACCGCATCCGGGCGCTGCAATCCCAGGCCTCGCGCGCCCGCCAGGCCGGCTAGACCGGACCTTCGTCGATCAAGCTGGGAAATCTGCCCAAGCCGCCCCTTGCCGCTTGACACCCCGGCCCCGCACTTCGTAAATCGCGCCTCTACGGTGGTTCGACCGGCCGCTTCGCGGCCCCTGTCCTCGACCGGTCCCGGGCGCATAGCTCAGCGGGAGAGCGTTCCCTTCACACGGGAGAGGTCCAAGGTTCGATCCCTTGTGCGCCCACCATTTTATATTCAAGCCTACAGCTGAATTTGCTCTGTCTCGGAACGCGGATGTTCCCATAACGCCCCACTGAACAACTCGGGCTTATAGCTCTTTGGCGCCGCACGCTCGCTATCTGTACGAGCGACGATTGACACAAGCTCATGCGCGCCTTTCGATCTTGACACAGCACAACGCGCCGTTGCCCTAGACCGCCCCAAACTCAGGCTTCGGATGCCGAAGGACGCGACCAACTAAAGAGGCCACCTCTTTCGACTAAGCAAGAACGCGTCATCCACTTGATAGCCGTTGAAGAACTCATAGTGCCCGAAGAGAGTCTCGAACCCCGTTTCATACCCTTTGGTATCAGTGAGCTCCCCAAATATGCCAGCCAGCCACCGAACAATCGAAAGAGTATAGAAGCGCCCGTATTTCTGCGCCCATTTGGTTTGTCCGCTGCGTTCGGAAGCGGTCTCGACATCATTCATCCAATCGCCACTCTCATCTAGGAAATTGATCGAAGACATTCGGCCAATCATCCCATCGATTATCTGCGCCCTAGTCTTCACGCCGACCTCAGCCCTTGCACCTCGATAATGTCGTGCAAGGACCGGCTCGACCACCTCACGCCACCATTTCGCGACAGGTTCGTTCGCAGCATTGAAGGAGGGATTTCCAATCACTTGGTAGTTCGCGTAACGCCCTTTTGAAGCATCAGCAAAGGCGTCGAGACAGTCGACAATCGCAGCTGGGATCGCTCCGTCAGGCTTCACAAAGTGCAGCTTTAGATAGCGCTTCTGGGAGACATTATCCGCTTCGACCAAAAGCTTCTTGAGCTGATGTCCGCACTTCCTGACAACATTCTGATCGGGAAGTCGTCCCCAGTGATCGAGAGCGTAATCCGCAATCAAAATCAGTTTAGCCAACCGCTCGATTCCGATCGAAAGACCGAAGAACGCGGTATAATAGTCTCCGAAGCCTGAAGCATAGCTCGCGCGACCAAGGGCCGTCGCGCCCGCCCCGATAAGCTGGCTAACTAAGTTCGCCTCGCGGTGAAGGGCCTGCCATTCTGGTAAACTCAGAGGATCTCGTCGGTCATTCATATCAGAGCACCATCGAACTGATTTTGGGAGAATCCTGCTCGCACTGCAACTTTATTAACACATCCAAAGATCGATTGATTATGAGCAATAGCCTGCTCGCATCACCTACTAATCCATCCTCCTCGTCGCCACGCCGCACACCATCGCACCGCACCAATTGATCCGGCACAATGCGGCCGCACTGCACGCTCGTTTAGCGACGATCGCAGATGGCGTTTGTCCATCGTCGGGAAGGGAGCGACCCATGCCTCACACCATCGATCAGAAGATCAACGCGTTGCTCGAACAGCAGAGCTCGCTGCGGCAGTGGCTGGAGCAGATCCGGGCGCTGACCAAGGACGCCCGCGGCGCCACCGTGATCGCCGGCCTGACGCAGAAGGAGACCGAGGACTTTCTGCTGCTCAGCCCGCTGGTGCACGCCCACGACAGCGGCATGACCTCCGACCATGCCGCCGCGGCGCGGGCGCGCCATGCCGAATTGAAGGCCAAGCTGGAAAGCGCGCTGCAGGACAATGCGATCGAAGGACTGAGCGGCTGGGGCGAACCGGCCACCGCGCGCTGAGCACAGGGTGGCGGAGTCCTCGCTGCAGCGAAGACCAGCCGCCGTCATGTCCGCTGCCGCCGGCTATCGCGTTCGGTAAAGAATGCTCATCGCTGGCTCGGCGACGAGCGGGATGGGTTTCGCTGGCGCTCGACCCATCCTACGGGCGACGAACGGTTAGTTCAGAGCGTACAGCTCACGCCTGGGTGTTACGCCTGGGACATTACACTTGGGCTTGCTTGGCTTCGGCGGTGACCGGCGCGCAGTATTTCTGCGCGAGCCAGGACGACAGCGTCGCCGGCACCAGGCCGACCAGGCCGTACAGCACGAATTGCAGGACGCCGGCGTCGGCACCGCGATTGCCGTACATGAAGGCGGTGGTGAGGAAGCCGATCACGCCGACGATCACCACCCGGGCGCCGGGACCGACGCGGCGGATATGGCAGATGATCTCGTCGATCGCCGCCAGCATCAGCGCCGGCAGCAGGCCGAACAGGTAGCTGTATTGCAGCGACCTGAACAACACGACGAAGAACTTCTTCACTTCGGTCAGGTTGGTGTGCGCCCAATAGCCCGACAGATAGGTCGTCGCGAACAACAGCAGCAAGCCGCCGATCAACGGACCGATCGCGGCAAAGATCAGATAGCGCTTCATGCCTGCTCCACCCGCGGCCATTCCCGGCCGCGGGTGGCAGGCTACGCTGTCGGCGACGGGTTCGACAACTGTCCGAAACGCGAACGCTCCAGCGGCGCCGCCCTCGGCGTTACATCTGCACCGCGATCAGGTTCGGGCCGCCGCTGGCGAGGCCGGCGGCGAGCGCCGCATTCAGCTCGTCGGCGGTCGACACGTTCCGGGCCGGCACGCCCATGCCCTTGGCCAGCGCCACCCAGTCGAGGTCCGGCCGGTCCAGCGTCAGCATGTCCTCGGCGCGCTGGCCGGGCTTGCCGGCGCCGACGCCGTCGAATTCGCCGCGCAGGATCTGATATTTGCGATTGGCGAACACCACGGTGGTGACGTCGAGATTCTCGCGCGCCTGGGTCCACAGCGCCTGCAGCGTGTACATCGCGCTGCCGTCTCCGACCATGCAGATGACCTTACGGTCCGGGCACGCCACCGCGGCGCCGACCGCTGTCGGCGGCGAGAACCCGATCGAGCCGCCGAGATTCTGCAGCCAGTCGTGCGGTTTCGCCGCCGCCGTCGGCGGGAAGAAGCCGCGGCCGGTGGTGATCGATTCGTCGATCACGATGGCGTTCTCCGGGATCGCGACGGCGATCGCCTGAGCGATGTTGTCGAGGCTCAGTGCGCCGGTCGGCCTCGCGATGTCGACCAGCTTCTGCGGCGCGGCGTCGCTCGCCTTGGCGCCGAGCGCGCCGGCCAGCGCTTCCAGCGCCGCGACCGAATTCTCGCCGACCTCGGTGACGCGATGCGCCTCGCAGCCTTCCGGCTTGAGCAGGCTCGGCTTGTCCGGATAGGCGAAGAACGCCACCGGATCCATCGCCTCGACCAGCACGATGTGGCGGAACTGCTTCAGGATCGGCAGCGCGGCATCGACCACGTAGGGGATACGCTCGATCCAGTAGCGGCCCTGCCCGCGCGCCATCCGGGCGTTGTAGGTCTGGCCCATCACCTTGCAACCGGTCTTGCCGGCGATGCGCTGGGCCAGCGCCAGGCCGTGCTCGGTGAGCGCGTTGCCGGAGAGCAGCAGCAGCGTCGGCTCGCCGGAGCGCAGCACCTTGGCGGCGGCCTCGACCGCGTGCGGCGAATAGGTCGGGCGCTGGCTGTCTTCCGGCACGTCGGCGACGCCGTCGGCCTCGTTCCAGGCGGTGTCGGCCGGCAGGATCAGCGTGGCGATCTGCGCCGGCGAGCTCTTGGCCGCGGCGATCGCGGCGGCACCGTCGCGCGCCACCGACTTGGCGTCCGGCGAGGTGCGGACCCAGGCCGACATCGGCCGCGCCAAGCCCTCGATGTCCGAAGTCAGCGGCGCGTTGTAGTCGATGTGGTAGGTGGCGTGCTGGCCGACGATGTTGACGATGCCGGAGGCCGCCTTCTTGGCGTTGTGCAGATTGGCGAGGCCATTGGCGAGACCGGGGCCGAGATGCAGCAGGGTCGAGGCCGGTGTGCCCTTCATCCGGTAGTAACCATCCGCGGCGCCGGTGACGACGCCCTCGAACAGGCCGAGCACGCAGCGCATCCCCTCGACCCGGTCGAGCGCGGCGACGAAATGCATTTCCGACGTGCCGGGATTGGTGAAACACACATCGACGCCGCCCTTGACCAGCGTCCGCACCAGACTCTCGGCACCATTCATCGTTTCGCTCCCGATTTGCAATTTCTGCGCCCGATCAATCATTGTTCCACCGCTTCGTCAAAGGGGGACGACGCGCGGCAGGACTGCGGCGGGCGCGCGGCGTGCTGCGACCGACCGCCGCCGGCTTGCGCAATCGGCGCGATTGTGGCCAGTTCTGAGCGAAACGAAGATTGCGAGGTTTCGGAATGGTTCGTCGACTTGCCGCCAGCGCGCTCGCGCTGATCTCGATCGCCACCGCTTTGCCGACCGCGGCTTCGGCCCAGGAAATGGATTTGCGCGCGGTGATGGGCTTCGGGCCGTTCTATCGCTCCGGGCCCAGCGCCAACCCGATCCCGCGCGAGACCGTGATGTTCCAGGGCAACTACGCCCCGGGAACCATCGTGATCAGCACCCGGGAGCGCCGGCTGTATCTGGTCCAGGGCGACGGCACCGCGCTGCGCTACGGCATCGGCGTCGGCCGCGACGGCTTCCGCTGGGCCGGCACCCACCGCATCACCGCCAAGAAGGAATGGCCGGGCTGGACCCCTCCGCCGCAGATGCTGCGCCGCCGCCCCGACCTGCCGCGCTACATGGCCGGCGGCGAGGACAATCCGCTCGGCGCCCGCGCGATGTATCTCGGCTCGACGCTGTACCGCATCCACGGCTCCAACGAGCCGGAGACGATCGGCCAGGCGGTGTCGTCGGGCTGCTTCCGCATGACCAATGACGACGTCAAGGACCTGTACGACCGGGTCCGGGTCGGCACCGTGGTGGTGGTGAAGAACTGAGGCGTCCGGGCGCTCGCCCGCATGCACAGCCGGCCTCTGCCGAATTGCCGGTTGTGCCGCGGACCGGAATGCGGCAGCTATTCGCGATGCAACACGGCGCCCGGCATCTTCGACCTGCGCTCGCGGCGGCCCTCGCCGTGATCGGCGTGCTCGCCACGATTGCCCCGCTCGCTGCGGCGCCCGCGGGCGCCAGCGCGGCGACCGACTTCTCCGGCCATCAGCGCAGCGAGAAGACCGACTTCACCGACGGCCAGATCATCGACGGCTTCTTCCGCACCGCGTTCGGCGCCGAATTCCACATGGCCGGACGGGTCGACCGCATCCGCAAATACGATGCCCCGGTGCGGGTCTATGCCGAGGGCGAAGGTCACGCCCACCGCCGCGCCGAGCTCGCGCGAATCGTCGCCGACATCGCCGGCCGGGTCGAGCATCTCGACATCGCGATGACCAATGATCCCGACGAGGCCAACGTCACCGTCCACCTCGTCCGCGACCGCAATCTCGGCAAGACCATCGCGACGTTCTACGGCGAGGAGCGCGCCCGCGAGATCCGCGAAAGCCTGGATCCGCAGTGCCTATCCGGCTTCCGCAAGAACGACCGCTTCGAGATCGAGCGCTCCGACGTCATCCTCACCATCGACAACGGCGACTTCGTATTCCGCGACTGCGCCTATGAGGAGCTGCTGCAGTCGCTCGGCCCGATCAACGACACCGACAAGGTGCCGTGGACGATGTTCAACGACGACGTCCAGAAGGGGTTCTTCGACGTCTACGACCAGTACCTTCTGAACATCCTGTACCACCCTGCGATCCGGCCGGGCATGACCGTCCCCGAAGTCAAAGCCGTGCTGCCGCAAGTCCTCACCGACGTCAGGAGCTACGTCGCCAGGGTGAACCGGCTGACGCGTTAAAGCGCCTTCGGAAGCCTCGCGCGGACATGCAGAAAGATCGGCGCGACGCGCGTGTCGGCCACGATCGGCTCTGCTGCAGCGGCCGCTTCCGAGGCCATCGGCTCCCCGAACGCCTCGATCGTGAGCCCGACCCCGACGATCATCGCGACCCAGGTCGACAGCGTGCGGTGAAACCGCGGAACCGCAAACGGCGTCAGCGTGGCCTGCTGCTCGGCCGAAATGCCGGAAAACAACCAACGTTCGACACGGCCATCGCTCTCGTCGAAGTAATCGGCCACTTCGACGGCCACCGGAGTGCCCTCAGCATCGCGGATGTTCCGGCGCGTCGGCGGAACGAAGCAGGGATGCAGGATGGAAAACTGCAGGAACCCGCCCGGCCTCAAGAGTCGCGCGACCTCCCGGAGCACAGCCGCTTGGTCGACCATATCCATCATCGACATGAAGGCTGTGACGAAGTCGAAACTGCGATCGGCGAACGGCAGGGTAAGGCCGTCTCCGAGCACGTAGTCGATCCCGAGCGGGTCGAGACGTTCAACGTCGCGGGCATGTGCCAGAAACGTCGGCGCGATGTCGAGGCCGGTCATCGCGGCCCCCAGCCGCGCGACGCTGCGCGTGTTGGTGCCCTCGCCGCAGCCGAGATCGAGCCCTTTAAGGCCGGCGACCGGCGGCAACATCGCGAGGAATGCCGGCGTGTTCAGCGCATCGCGATAGCGATCGTGGCCGGCACGAGAGAGCATCGTCCACGTCTCGGCATTGCTCTCCCAATGCGCTGCGACCTCTTGCGCGTCCATTTCGTCTCCCTCGATTCTGAAGCGAGGGAGGAGCTATAGGGTCGGCTGATGTCGAAGCAAGGGCGCCAAAGTGGCGACACCGGCGCGAGGCGGGACAGGCCGCGTCACGCCGTCTTGGTGAACAGCTCCCGGCCGATCAGCATGCGGCGGATCTCGCTGGTGCCGGCGCCGATTTCGTAGAGCTTGGCGTCGCGCAAGAGGCGGCCGGTCGGATAGTCGTTGATGTAACCGTTGCCGCCGAGCAACTGGATGGCGTCGAGCGCGCATTGGGTGGCGCGTTCGGCGGCGTACAGGATCGCGCCGGCGGCGTCCTCGCGGGTGGTCTCGCCGCGGTCGCAGGCCTTCGCCACCGCATAGACGTAAGCGCGCGAGGCGTTCATCGTCACATACATGTCGGCAACCTTGCCCTGCACCAGTTGGAACATGCCGATCGGCTCGCCGAACTGCTTGCGCTCGTGCACATAGGGCAGCACGACGTCCATGCAGGCCTGCATGATACCGACCGGACCGGCGGCCAGCACCGCGCGTTCGTAATCGAGCCCGCTCATCAGCACGTTGACGCCGCGGCCGACCTCGCCGAGCACGTTCTCCTCAGGCACCTCGCAATCCTCGAACACCAGTTCGCCGGTGTCCGAGCCGCGCATCCCGAGCTTGTCGAGTTTTTGCGCGGTGCTGAAGCCCTTCATGCCCTTCTCGATCAGGAACGCAGTGATGCCGCGCGGCCCGGCGTTCGGATCGGTCTTGGCGTAGACCACCAGGGTCTCGGCGATCGGGCCGTTGGTGATCCACATCTTGTTGCCGTTGAGGACGAAGCGGTCGCCTTTCTTCTCGGCTCGGGTCTTCATCGACACCACGTCGGAGCCGGCGCCCGGCTCGCTCATCGCCAGCGCGCCGACATGCTCGCCCGAGATCAGCTTCGGCAGATACTTCTGTTTCTGCGCTTCGTTGCCGTTGCGGCGGAGCTGATTGATGCAGAGGTTGGAATGCGCGCCGTAGGACAGGCCGACCGAGGCCGACGCGCGCGAGATCTCTTCCATCGCGATGCAGTGCTCGAGATAGCCGAGCCCGGCGCCGCCGTAGTCTTCCTCGACGGTGATGCCGTGCAGACCGAGCGCACCGAGCTTCGGCCACAGGTCGCGCGGGAACGTATTGGTCTTGTCGATGGCCTCGGCGCGCGGCGCGATCTCATTGGCGGCGAAGTCGCGAACGGTCTCCCGGATCGCGTCGGCAGTCTCGCCGAGATCGAAGTTGAACAGGCTCTGCGCGTTGGGAATCATGCTGGGTGCTCGCTCCGCTCGGCGGCACCTGGGAGCGCCGCCGTATGTTGTTTGCGCGCACCATGTCACGGCGCCGGGAGCCTGAGAAGGCTCCAATGGTGGGGCGGCGCAGCATGCCGTCCAGCTTGTCGACGCAAGTCGCCGGACGGGCGCTTTTCTACCGTCAAATCAATTTGTTCGGGCGGCGAGCCAACTCTGCGATGCCGCCTTGCCGTCGCCGCGTATTGACGATCTGATCAGACGGCCGAACCCGCCGGACCGAACCATGGCGGGACCGAAAATCCGACCGCGACCGCCGCCGCTCCGTTGCGGCGAGCGTCCATGACATTGCCAGGGAGGACGACGATGCACGGCACCATCGAGACCGGAAAAGCGGCGCGGCTGCGGGCGGCACGCGAGGAAGCCTACGCCACCCCGCTGAAGGACTTCCACCCCGGCGCGCCGCGACACTTCCGAGACGACACGCTGTGGCCGTGGTTTGAACGGCTGCGCGCCGAAGAGCCGGTGCATTACTGCACCAACGCGCCGATCGAGCCGTATTGGAGCGTCGTCAAGTACAACGACATCATGCATGTCGACACCAGCCACCAGATCTTCTCGTCGGACTCCACGCTCGGCGGCATCTCGATCCGCGACGCGCCGGTCGGCTACGACTGGCCGAGCTTCATCGCGATGGACGAGCCGCGGCACTCGGCACAGCGCAAGACGGTGTCGCCGATGTTCACGCCGGATCATCTGGACGAACTCGCCGTGCTGATCCGCAGCCGCACCCAGAAGGTGCTCGACGGCCTGCCGCGGGGCGAGACGTTCAACTTCGTCGACCGCGTCTCGATCGAGCTGACCACCCAGATGCTGGCGACGCTGTTCGATTTTCCGTTCGACGAGCGCCGCAAGCTGACGCGCTGGTCGGACGTCGCCACCGCGCTGCCGAAGAGCGGCGTGGTCGAATCCGAGCAGCAGCGCCGCGACGAACTGAACGAATGCGCCGCGTATTTCGCCCGGATGTGGAACGAGCGGGTGAATTCCGATCCGCGGAATGATCTGTTGTCGATGATGGCGCATCACGACGCCACCCGGGAGATGGACCGCGACAATCTGATCGGCAACATCCTGCTGCTGATCGTCGGCGGCAACGACACCACCCGCAACACCATGTCGGGCTCGGTGCTGGCACTGAACGAGAACCCGCAGGAATTCGAAAAACTACGGGCCAACCCGAAGCTGATCGACACCATGGTGCCGGAGGTGATCCGCTGGCAGACGCCGCTGGCGCATATGCGCCGCACCGCCCTTCAGGATACCGAGCTCGGCGGCAAGACCATCCGCAAGGGCGACCGGGTGGTGATGTGGTACGTCTCCGGCAACCGCGACGACGAGGTGATCGAGCGGCCGAACGAGTTCATCATCGACCGCAAGCGGCCGAAGATTCACCTCTCGTTCGGTTTCGGTATCCATCGGTGCGTCGGGATGCGTCTGGCCGAATTGCAACTGAGGATCGTATGGGAGGAGATGCTCAAGCGTTTCGAGCGTATTGAAGTTGTCGGGGAGCCGAAGCGGGTGTATTCGAGCTTCGTCAAGGGCTACGAGTCCTTGCCGGTCCGGGTCTCATGACCCTCCCCCCAAAACCAACAAGAAGACGCAGCCGATGAAACACCATGCCGCGGAGCAGGACGAATACCACGACATCCGCGACGCCGTCGCCAAACTGTGTGCGCAGTTTCCCGGCGAGTACTGGCGCAAGCTCGACCGCGAAATGGCCTATCCGAAGGCGTTCGTCGACGCCCTGACGGAGGCGGGCTACCTCTCTGTGCTGATCCCCGAGGAATACGGCGGCGCCGGCCTGAAGCTGTCGGCGGCTGCCGCGATCCTGGAAGAGATCCAGCGTGCCGGCTGCAATGGCGGCGGCTGCCACGCCCAGATGTACACCATGGGCACCCTGCTGCGGCATGGTAGCGACGAGCAGAAGGCCAAATGGCTGCCGAAGATCGCCAGCGGTGAACTCCGCCTGCAGGCGTTCGGCGTCACCGAGCCGACCTCAGGCACCGACACCACCTCCCTGAAGACCTTCGCCAAGAAGGACGCGAACGGCGACTACGTCGTCAACGGTCAGAAGATCTGGACCAGCCGCGCCGAATATTCCGACCTGATGATCCTGCTGGCGCGGACCACGCCGAAGGATCAGGTGACCAAGAAGACCGAAGGCCTGTCGGTGTTCCTGGTCGACATGCGCGAAGCGCGCGGCAACGGCCTCGAGATCCGGCCGATCCGCACCATGATGAACCACGCCACCACCGAAGTGTTCTTCACCGACATGAAGGTGCCGAAGGAGAACCTGATCGGCGAGGAGGGCAAGGGCTTCCGCTACATCCTCTCCGGCATGAATGCCGAGCGTATCCTGATCGCCTCGGAATGCGTCGGCGACGCCAAGTGGTTCATCGCCAAGGCCAGCGCCTACGCCAAGGACCGCACCGTGTTCGGCCGGCCGATCGGCCAGAACCAGGGCATCCAGTTCCCGATCGCCAAGGCCTACGCCAACATGCGCGCGGCCGAGCTGATGGTGAAGGAAGCCACCCGCAAGTACGAAGCCGGCATGGATTGCGGCGCCGAGGCCAACATGGCCAAGATGCTAGCCGCCGACGCCTCGTTCGAGGCGGCCAACGCCTGCATCCAGACCCACGGCGGCTTCGGCTTCGCCGAGGAATACGACGTCGAGCGCAAGTTCCGCGAAACCCGGCTGTATCAGGTGGCGCCGATCTCCACCAACCTGATCCTGTCGCATCTCGCCGAGCACGTGCTCGGGATGCCGCGGTCGTATTGAGGGCGCGGGTCATGCTGATCAGCAATGAGGCGATGAACGCGCGGCGCATCGCAGCGCGCTCCCTCGCCCCGCTCTTGCGGGGAGAGGGTTGGGGTGAGGGGCGACGCGGGCACCGAGGCTCGGCTCCGTTGAGACGCCCCCTCACCCGACCGGCTTCGCTACGCTTCGCCGGTCGACCTCTCCCCGCAAGCGGGGAGAGGTGAGCATGCTTCCGCTCGAAGGACTGACCGTCATCGCCGTCGAACAGGCGGTCGCGGCGCCGTATTGCAGCTCGCGGCTGGCCGATGCCGGCGCGCATGTCATCAAGATCGAACGGCCCGAAGGCGATTTCGCTCGCGGCTATGACGCCGCCGCCAAGGGCCAGAGCAGCTACTTCGTCTGGCTCAACCGCGGCAAGGAATCCGCGGTGGTCGACCTCGCCACCAAGGAGGGCCGCGCGGAGCTGGAAAAGCTGATCGCCTCGGCCGACGTGCTGCTGCAGAATCTGAAGCCCGGCTCGATGGACAAGCTAGGCTTTGCCCGCGAGCGGCTGCGCCAGGACTATCCGAAGCTGATCATCTGCACGATCTCCGGCTACGGCGACGACGGCCCCTACGCCCATCGCAAGGCCTATGACCTCCTGATCCAGGCCGAGAGCGGTCTCGCCTCGATCACCGGCGGGCCGGAAAGTGCCTCCCGCGTCGGCATGTCGATCGTCGACGTCGCTACCGGCGCCACCGCGCACGCCGCGATCCTGGAAGCGCTGATCGGCCGCGGCCGCACCGGCCAGGGCGCCGACATCCGGATCTCGATGTTCGACGTGATGGCCGACTGGCTGACCGTGCCGCTGCTCAATGCCGAGGCCGGCAATCCGCCCAAGCGGCTCGGCCTCGCCCATCCGTCGATCGCGCCCTATGGCGTGTTCACCAGCAAGGACGGCAAGGACATCCTGATCTCGATCCAGAGCGAGCGGGAGTGGAAGAAGCTGTGCTCGGACGTGCTGCGCCAGCCGGACCTGCCGAACGATCCCCGCCTGTGCAACGGCGTTGAGCGGGTCAAGAACCGCGCCTACACCGACAAGATCGTCGCCGACGCCTTCGGCGCGCTGACCCGCGACGATCTGCTCGAACATCTCGCCAGCGCCGACATCGCCTTCGCCGAAGTCAACGCGATGGAAGACCTGTCGCACCATCCGCATCTGCGCCGGATCGAAGTCGATACCCCGAACGGCAAGGTCAGCTATCCGGCGCCGGCGGCGATCATCGTCGGCGAGGACCGGCATTACGGCGCGGTGCCGGGCATCGGCGACAAGCGCAAGTAAGCGGGCAAGTAAGCGAGGACCAGCATGACCGACGCGCTCGATATCGATCACCTGCGGCAATGGATCGGCCGCAGCGAACAAGCCACCGACACCGTCACCCCGCAGCTCGTGAAGGGACTGCGCGCGACGCTGTTCCTCGACATCGGCAAGCCGCAGGCCGGCGACGCCGCGCCGTTCACCGTGCACTGGTGCCTCGGCCAGCCGGTGTACCCGATGGACCAGCTCGGCCCCGACGGCCACCCGACCCGCGGCGGCTTCCTGCCGCCGGTGCCGCTGCCGCGCCGGATGTGGGCGGGCGGCGAACTGCAGTTCGTGGACGCGCTCAAGGTCGGCGACGAGGTGACCCGGACCTCGACGATCGGCGACGTGACGATCAAGCAGGGCTCGACCGGCACGCTGTGCTTCGTCACCGTCAATCACGAGATCACCACGCCGCGCGGCGTGGCGATCCGCGACCGCCAGGACATCGTCTATCGCGACGTGCCGCCGTCGTCCGCCGCTCCCGCAGCGCCGGTCAAGGCCGCCGCGGCGCCGCCGGCCGCCAAGCATCGCGAGAGCCATCTCGCCGATCCGGTCCTGCTGTTCCGCTATTCGGCGCTGACCTTCAATGGCCACCGCATCCACTACGACCGCGACTACGTCACCAAGGTCGAGGGCTATCCTGGCCTGATCGTCCACGGCCCGATGCAGGCCGCGCTGCTGGTCGAATTCGCCGCCAAGCTCAAGGGCAGCGTGCCGAAGACCTTCAGCTATCGCGGCGTCCAGCCGCTGTTCGACGGCGCCGACTTCACCGTCAACGCCAACGAGACCGCAGCCGGCCTCGACCTGTGGACCGCCAATGCCGATGGCGTGCCGACCATGAAGGCCACGGCGAGCTGGTAGCTCTTGCAACATGCACGTCATTCCGGGGCGCTCACGAAGTGAGCGAACCCGGAATCTCGAGCTGTTCAGCCTTATCGTTCCACAACCTCTGGATTCCGGGTTCGCGCTACGCGCGCCCCGGAATGACTGTGCATGTTCGCACGCACGCGCCGCGTAATGACGCGTGATCCGTGTTGACTCCCCTCGCCGCCTGCGGATTTGATCGGTGCAAACAACAACACCGGCATCCGCCGCCCGAGGAAACCGCCTTTGCCCGCGAAGAAGTCCAAGCAGCCGAGCGCTGCCGTCAGCACCGTCAAATCCGCCACTCTCGATCTGCTCCGTGCCTTCAAGATCGACAAGGTGTTCGGCAATCCCGGCTCGACCGAGCTGCCGTTCCTCAGCGACTGGCCGGACGATATCGACTACGTGCTGGCGCTGCAGGAGGCTTCGGCGGTGGCGATGGCGGACGGCTATGCGCAGGCGACGCGCAACGCCGGCTTCGTCAATCTGCATTCGGCCGCCGGCGTCGGCAACGCGCTCGGCAATATCTACACCGCCTTCAAGAACCAGACGCCGCTGGTAATCACCGCGGGGCAGCAGGCACGTAGTCTTCTGCCCTTGCAGGCCTTCCTCGGCGCCGAGCGCGCGAGCGAATTTCCGCGACCTTATGTGAAATACAGCATCGAGCCGGCGCGCGCCGAAGACGTACCGGCCGCTATCGCCCGCGCCTACTACGTGGCGATGCAGCCGCCGTGCGGCCCGACCTTCGTGTCGGTGCCGATCGACGATTGGGCGCGGCCTGCGGCACCGGTGCCGCCGCGCACGATCACGCGGGAGCTCGGCCCGGATCGCGCGGCGATGCAGGCGCTGGCCGATGCGCTGGCCAAAGCCAAGACGCCCGCATTGGTGGTCGGGCCCGCGATCGACCGCGCCGCGGCGGTCGGGATGACGGTGCAGCTCGCCCAGCGCGCGCAGGCGCCGGTGTGGGTGTCGCCGTTCTCGGCGCGCTGCAGCTTCCCGGAACGGCATCCGCTGTTCGCCGGCTTCCTGCCCGCGTCTCCGGGGCAACTCTCCGAAGCGCTCGGCGCATACGATGTCGTGGTGGTGATCGGCGCGCCGGTGTTCACCTTCCATGTCGAAGGCCACGCTTCGATCTTCGGCGGCACCAGCAAACTGTTTCAGATCACCGACGACGACGACGACGCCACGGTCACACCGCTCGGCACCAGCATTATCGCGACGGTGACGCCCGCGCTGACCGCGCTGCTGGAGCTGCTCCCGGAAACCAAGCGCGCCGCGCCGCCAGCCCGCGTGGTGCCGCCCGCGCCCCAACCGGCCGAGCCGATCCCCGCGGCCTATCTGCTGCACACGCTGCGCGCCGCGATGCCGAACGACGCGATGCTGGTCGAGGAAGCGCCATCGCATCGGCCGGCGATGCAGGCCTACATGCCGATGCCTGGCCAGGACAGCTTCGCCACCATGACCAGCGGTGGGCTCGGCTGGTCGCTGCCGGCCTCGGTCGGGTTCGCGCTGGCGGATCCGAACCGCCGCACCGTCTGCCTGATCGGTGACGGCTCGGCGATGTACTCGATCCAGGCATTGTGGACCGCTGCGCAGCGCAAGCTACCGCTGACCATGGTGGTGCTGAACAACGGCGGCTACGGCGCGATGCGCTCGTTCAGCCAGGTGATGCAGGTGCGAAACGTGCCGGGCCTGGATGTGCCGGGCATCGACTTCGCCGCACTCGCACAATCGCTCGGCTGCGACGCGGTACGGGTCAATCGCAGCGCCGAGCTGGCTCCGGCGCTGGCGCGCGCGCTTTCGCTGGACGGCGTCAGCGTGGTCGAAGTGATGCTCGATACCGCAGTGCCGATGCTCTACGCGCGCAACGGCTGAGCACCGACCCGCGAGTCACAACGGCGGCGAGGATCGCCGCCGTTGTGACGCTCGATGGCCGGACTCAGTAGCAGACGCGGAAGCCGCCGGCGTTGATGAAGCAGTCGCGATGGCCCCGGCCGCGACCACTTCCACGCCCGCGGCCACGCATCTCACCGCGCCCCCGACCGCGGCCACGCATATCGCCGCGGCCTCGCCCACGGCCATCGCCGCGCTGGGCGTTGGCGGCCGTGCTGGTCGCGCCCGAGACGAGCGCCGTCACGCCGATCATGCTGAAGCAATAGATGCTCGTCAGAATCATCGCGGCGAGCGCTCGCGACACGATGCTGCGACGACCGGGTTGGTGATGGGTCATAGGAGTCCTTTCGATGACGGCATGAAGCCGGTTGCCGCGCGGATCGGTGGGGAGAAACAGACGGCAAGAGCCCGCGCGGAAAACCGTCGAACCGGCTGTCGAGATCGTCGAAGCGGCGCGACGGTGTGCGGCCGCGCAAATCAAGACCGTATCGAACTGACTAACGAGCAATCGATCGCATATGCCGGACTGTGAGGTCGGGGCCCGGATTGGTCCGGCCGACGGGACGTGGCACAGCCCGATCGAGTAGACGGGCTGCCCGGCCGAATTGCAAGGCTCGTTGCGGCAAAATGCGCCGCAGCGAGGCACTTTAAGCGCCCGCTCGCGGCCTTAATCGGACGATGAGTACGTCAACTGGACAGCCCGGCCGGACGCGACCCGGGCCGGGCGTTAATTCTCCAGCGCCTCGTACACCAGCTTCTTTAATTCGCGCTGCACCGGCTGGCGCTGCGACGGGGTCTGCTCCATCAGCACGAAGAACATGTCGAGCTTCGGATCGACCACGAAGTAGCAGCCCGAGGCGCCGTCCCATTTCAATTCGCCGAGCGAGCCGGGCGGCGGCGGCTTGGCGTTGCCGGCATCGGTGCGGACGCCCAGACCGTAGCCGTAGCCGAAGCCGTCACCGGGGAAATAGAAGTAATCACGCTCGACGCCGGAATTCGGGCCGATGTGATCGGTGGTCATGTCCTTGAAGGTGGCTTCGCTGAGATAGCGTTTGCCGTCGAGTTCGCCCTTGTTGAGCAGCATCCGGACGAAGCGGATCACGTCGTGTGGCGTGGAGCTCAGTCCGCCGCCGCCGGATTCCCATTTGCGGACGATGTCCGGCCCGACCAGCCGGCCGACGCGGAAGTTGGAGTCGTTCGGCATCGGCTGCGCCAGCCGCGGCTTCTGCGCCTCGGACTGGAAGAAATACTGCGTATCGGTCATCCCGAGCGGATCGAACAGCTTCTGCTTCTGGAACTGATAGAACGACTGGCCGGACGCCGCCTCGATCACGGCGCCGAGCACCTCGTAGGAATTGCCGTAGTCCCACAGCGTGCCGGGCTGCTCCTGCAGCGGCAGCTTGGCGATCCGCTCGGCGAATTCGCGCGTCGACGGATCGCCGTCATAGATCTTGGCGGCGTCGATCGCCTTGCGCACCAGGCTGTCGCCGTAGAAGCCGTAAGTGATGCCCGCAGTATGCAGCAGGAGATCGCGGACCTGGATCGGCCGTTTCGGCGCGACGAAATCGAGATACTTTTCGCCGTTCTCGCGCTGCTTCTCGACACCGACCTTGGTGTCGGCGAATGCCGGGATGTATTTCGACACCGGATCGTCGAGTTTGATCTTGCCCTCGTCGACCAGCATCATCACCGCAAAGGCGGTGAACGGCTTGGTCAGCGACGACAGCCGGAAGATGGTGTCGTCGGTGATCGGCCGCTTGGTGGCGACGTCGCGGACGCCGAAATGCTTGTGGTACACCGGCTTGCCGTGGCGCTCGATGTACACCACCGCGCCGGGGATCTTGCCCTCGGCAATGATCTTGTTGAAGAACTCGTCGATCCGCTCCAGCTTCTGAGCGGAGAACTGCACGCTCGGCGGCAGGTCGAACGTTCCTTCGGCGATCGCCGGGCTCGCGACCATCGCGGCCAGCGCTCCTGCCATCAACCACCGCGCGGCGCGATGCAGCATTCTTGACTCCTCCGGGTGTGTCTCGTGGATCGTGATGGTAGCGGCGCCCGGTGTGGTTTCAAGGGGCCGCTTCCGCAAGCGCGGCGCGGTGCAGCTCGGCACTCGCGGGCGAAAAGCAGCAGAACACCGCTCGGGTGACCGAGGTGGTGGACCGGAATGCGTCGAGGGTGGTTCGAACCGCGATCGGCGCGGCGCGCTCGGGCGGAAAGCCATAGACCCCGGTCGAGATCGCCGAGAACGCGATCGAGCTCAGCGTATGATCATGGGCGAGCTGCAGGGCGCGGGCGTAGCACGAGGCGAGCGCGGCATCCTCGCCATGGCCGCCGCCGTGCCAGATCGGACCGACGGCGTGGATCACATGACGCGCCGGCAGCCGATACCCGCGAGTGATCTTGGCATCGCCGGTGTCGCAGCCGCCGAGCGTGCGGCATTCGGCGAGCAGCTCGGGACCTGCGGCACGATGGATCGCACCGTCGACACCGCCTCCGCCAAGCAGGGATGCATTGGCTGCGTTGACGATCACGTCGACGGCGAGCGTGGTGATGTCGGCGACGACGACCTCACAGGTCGCCGCGCCGATCTGGCGGATGAAGGGGCTCAGGCGGCGGCCTTGATGCCCTTGTCGGTGAACAGCTTCTGCAGTTCGCCGGCCTGGAACATCTCGCGCACAATGTCGCAGCCACCGACGAATTCGCCCTTCACGTAGAGCTGCGGAATCGTCGGCCAGTTCGAATACTGCTTGATCCCGTCGCGCAGCTCGGCGTTCTCGAGCACGTTGTGGCCCTTATACGGGACGCCGATGTGATCGAGGATCTGCACCACCTGACCGGAGAAGCCACACTGCGGAAATTGCGGCGTGCCCTTCATGAACAGCACGACGTCGTTGGCCTTCACTTCGTTGTCGATGAATTGCTCGATGCTCATGGCGAATCCTTTTGCGGCGCGGCCGGCTGACCACCAGCGGCCGGGTCGAACAGTCATATATGTATCCTGAAACCGGCGAATAGCCCAAGTCAAAACCGATTGAGCCCGGCTTGCAGCCTTGACTTCGTTACCGTTTTCGCCGGCTCCCTGCGAAGGGAGGGGTCTGGGCGCCGGGGGCGCGAATCGCCGCTGGTACGCCGGCGACCTTACATCCCGATTGTCAGCCCCTATCTTGATCAGCCTGGAACTCAGACCGAACAGCAGCGTTTTTCCTCCAAACCGGAGATGCTCGTGACGATCCTGTCCTCCGCTGCGACTTCAGCAGTCGAATCTTCCCCGTCGCCCGTCTCCGACCGCGACCTTGGCAACCGCCTCGCCACTGCCTATCGGACGGTGCGCGACGAAACCGAGCGACGGGCCGCACCGCTATCGCCCGAGGATCAGGTCGTACAGTCGATGCCCGACGCCAGCCCGGCGAAGTGGCACCGCGCCCACACCACCTGGTTCTTCGAGCAATTCCTGCTCGGGCCGCATTGCCCGGGCTATCAGGTGTTCCACCCGGACTACGCCTTTCTGTTCAACTCCTATTACGTCTCGGCCGGGCCGCGGCACACCCGATCCGCACGCGGACTGCTGACCCGGCCCGGGGTGGCCGACGTCGCGGCCTATCGCCGCCATGTCGACGCGGCGATGCTGGACTGGTTCGCCACCGCCGATACGGCGAAGCTCGAGGAAATCGCGCCGCTGATCGAGGTCGGGCTCAACCACGAACAGCAGCATCAGGAATTGCTGATCACCGACATCCTGCACGCGTTCGCGCAGAACCCGATTCCGCCGGCCTACGATCCGGCGTGGCGGCTGCCGGCGACGGACCACAGCGGCGAGGATTGGGTCGCATTGCCGGAAGGCATCCACCCGATCGGCCATGCCGGCGACAGCTTCCATTTCGACAACGAAAAGCCGGTGCACCGCGCGTTGGTCGGGCCGGTCAAGCTGGCCCGCCACCTCGTCAGCAATGCTGAGTGGCTCGAGTTCATGGCGGACGGCGGTTATCGCACCGCCACGCTGTGGCTGATGGACGGCTTCGCCTGCGCCGAGCGCGAGGGCTGGGAGGCGCCCGGCCACTGGCGGCAGGTCGACGGCGAATGGAAGATCATGACGCTCGGCGGCCTGCAGAGCATCGACCCCGGCGCCCCGGTTTGCCACGTCAGCTACTACGAGGCCGACGCCTTCGCGCGCTGGGCCGGCAAGCATTTGCCGACCGAGATGGAATGGGAGGTGGCGGCACGCGCCGGGCATCTTCCCGACGCGTTCGGCACGGTCTGGCAATGGACCCGCAGCGCCTATGCGCCCTACCCGGGCTACAAAGCGATCGAAGGCGCGCTCGGCGAATACAACGGCAAGTTCATGGTCAATCAGCTGGTGCTGCGCGGATCGTCCTGCGCCACGCCAGAGGGCCACAGCCGTGTCAGCTATCGCAATTTCTTCTATCCGTATCACCGCTGGCAGTTCACTGGGCTGCGGCTCGCCGACTACGGCGCTTAATTCAAGAATCTGAATGCGCCACGCGCGCAGCCTGGAGGACCGCCTATGAACGTGCACGTTGCCGTGCAGACGCAAGCGCATCGGCTCGATCCAAACACGGCGGCGTTTGCGCGCGACGTGCTGGACGGGCTGACGCGACCGCAGAAGGAGTTGTCACCGAAGTACTTCTACGACGACGCCGGCTCCGAGCTGTTCGTCGACATCACCCGGCTGCCGGAATACTACCCGACCCGCACCGAGCTCAGCATTTTGCACGATCGCGCCGCCGAGATCGCGGAACTGATCCCGCCCGATGCGGCGGTCGTCGAATTCGGCGCCGGCGCCACCACCAAGATCCGCCTGCTGCTCGCCGCCCATCAGGTTGCGGCCTATGTGCCGGTCGATATCTCCGGCGATTTCATCGTCACCCAGGCCGAAGCGCTGCAGCGCGATTTCCCGCAGCTCGCGGTGCACCCGCTGGCCGCCGATTTCACCAAGCCGTTCGCGCTGCCCCCCGCGGTGCGCGAGCTGCCGAAAGTGGGCTTCTTCCCCGGCTCGACGCTCGGCAATTTCGAGCCGCAGGAGGCGCGGCGCTTCCTGGAGAGCGCGCGCGACATCCTCGGCCACGGCGCGCGGATGATCATTGGCGTCGACCTGGAGAAGGACGAACGCGTATTGGTGCCGGCCTATGACGATGCCGCCGGGGTCACCGCGAGGTTCAATCTCAACCTGCTGATCCGCATCAACCGCGAGCTCGGCGCGGATTTCGATCTCGAGGCGTTCGCGCACCGCGCGATCTACAATCGCGATCAGCACCGCATCGAAATGCATCTGGTCAGCCTGCGCGACCAGACCGTGCACCTGTTCGGCGAACGCATCGGCTTCCGCGCCGGCGAGACGATCCACACCGAGAACAGCTACAAATACAGTTTGGAGCGGTTTCGCGCGCTGGCGCAGCAGGCCGGCTGGACGCCGAAGCAGTGCTGGACCGATCCGGACGCGATGTTCTCGGTGCATGCGATCGAGGCCGACGGTTCTCGGGTGTGACGCGCAACAAGCCTGCGCGCGACCCGAGGATGGATTTGAAGGCCCAGCGGTTGCGGTCGACCCGACCGCCCCCATATTGAGTTAGTAACGCGTCTCTGGCGCACCGGCTGCGGGCTCACACTTGCGCCCGCGGGTGGGCGAGCGGCCACACGGGCCGATCTGGATCGACCGCGAGCGCCTGTCAACTCGTCAGGCTGATTCATCGTCGGCGACACTACTGGTGGTCGGGCTTGCCAAACGAGATCGGCACACCCCGGTATCGACTGCAATAGCCATTCTCGTTCGCATTCCGTCACGGTGGCGCACGCCCGCGCACCCTGTCCTCTTTCATCACGTGCGATCGCAGGATCTCTTCGCCATGCCCTCGAACATGAACCATGACGCGGAGGCCCCGGTCTCTGACGCGCGGCTTTGGACTCGCATTCTGGCCAACTACGGCACGCCGAGTCACGCGCGCAGCATCGCCGAGCTGGCAATCACGGCTTTGCCGCTGGTGGTGTTATGGGGAGCGGCCTGGTTCGCGTATTCGATCGGGCACGCTTGGGCATCCCTGCTGATCGCGATTCCCGCATCAGGATTTTTGCTCCGCCTGTTCATGATCCAGCATGACTGCGGCCACGGCGCGTTCTTCCGCAAGCGGCAGGCCAACGATTGGGTCGGCCGTGTGATCGGTGTGCTGACGCTGACGCCGTACGACTGCTGGCGCCGCCAGCACGCCACGCATCACGCCACCACCGGCAATCTCGATCGTCGCGGGGTCGGCGATCTCGATACGCTGACCGTGCGCGAGTACAGCGAGCTGAGCTGGTGGGGCCGTTTGAAATATCGTCTCTACCGCAACCCGCTGGTGATGTTCGGCCTCGGGCCGGCCTACGTGTTTCTGCTGCAGCAGAGACTGCCGGTCGGACTGATGCGCGATGGCTGGCGGCCTTGGGTGAGTGCGATGGCGACCAATGCGGCGATCGCCATCATCGTGGTGACGCTCACCTGGTTCATCGGCATCAAGGCATTCCTGCTGGTGCATCTCCCGATCATGCTACTGGCCGCGACCGCCGGGGTGTGGCTATTCTACATTCAGCATCAGTTCGAGGCCACGACGTGGGAGCACAACGAACGCTGGAGCCTGCATCAAGCCGCGCTCTATGGCAGCTCGTACTACGATCTGCCGGCACCGCTGAGCTGGTTCACGGCCAATATCGGGATGCACCACGTGCACCATCTGGCCAGCCGCATTCCGTATTATCGCCTGCCCCGCGTGTTGCACGATCACCCCGAACTGCGAGCCATCGGCCGCGTCACGCTGTGGCAGAGCTTCCGTTGCATCCCGCTGGCCTTGTGGGACGAGGCCCAGCGACGTCTGGTGTCGTTCCGCGACGTCCGCGCCCAAATGCAGAAGCAAGCGACCGCGAATATCGCGACGCGGCAGTTGTCGAAAGTCTCCAAGTAAAGCAGCAGCGCCGCGCGCACCCCGACGCAGCTTCGTGGGGCTCAGGCGTGCTCGGTCGCCGCAAGGCGGGCGGAGCGCCGATCGCGCGCCTCGGTCGCGCATTTGGCGGCGTGGACCTCGCGATTGATCACCTGCAGGTTCGGCAGGCCCCAATAGCCGAGCAGCTCCGGCCAAGCGCGATCGCGGTGCTGCCGCCACACCTGAAACAGCGGCACGAGGTGATCGACCTCGGCGGTTCGCAGCAGCCGGCGGTTGGTCTCGCGACAGCGGCGGCCCTGCAGGCGCCGCAGCAGCTTGGTCTGGCCGCTCGGCGCGTTCCAGAACTGCCAGGCGGTGACGCAGGCGCTGTGCCAGGTGGCGTTCTTGTTGATGCCGGCGTCCCACAGATCGGCGTGCCAGCCGAACCGATACACCGGCTGGCCGCAGACGCAGCAGAAGCCCGGTCCGCGCTGGTGCGCCTTCTCCCGATACGGCGCAGGCGGAATGCGGAACGAGGCCGGCAATCCGCCCGCGGGATCGCCGACTTGCCATTGCCAGCCGGCCGGGGCGCCGCTGCGCGCCGCGAGCACACGTGCCAGCCGCTCGGCCCGCAGCGGATGCGCCCGCCAATATGAGTCGACCGCGACCCGCAGGGTCGAGGGCACATAGGCACGGGCTTTGGCGTGGATCAGCACGGCCTGCGGGAAGACATCCGGCAGCCGCTTGGTCAGCCGCGCAAGCGCCGCAGCGTTGGCCTTCGCCTTTTCGTCCCGCCAGTTCGACATGCCACCCCTGCCCCGCGCCGACGGTGCCTCCCGGCTGTTAAGCCACCGTTAACGCCGAAGCGTCGGGGATAGGCGCGGCCGGGTCACCGGCCGTGCTCGCGCGCGCCGATTTGGCGGGGGGAAAGTCAGAGCGGATGCGTCAGGCTTCCGGCACGCCGGTCTGCAGGGCCAGCGCGTGCAGCACGCCGCCCATTTGCCCCTGCAGCGACTGGTAGACGATCTGATGCTGCTGCACCCGGGACTTGCCCCGGAACGACTCCGAGATCACGGTCGCGGCGTAATGATCGCCGTCGCCGGCGAGGTCGCGAATCGTCACCTCCGCGTCGGGGATCGCGGCCTTGATCATGGCCTCGATGTCGCGGGCATCCATCGGCATTCGGTCGTCCTCCAGATCGTCGCGGGCCGCCTGCGCGGGACGCGCAGTGGCAATCCTGAACCGCCATCCTATATCGCAGTGCGTCCCTTTCAAAGCCACGACGCCGGGCACTCTCGGCGAGGTGACTGTGGCGCCGGTCCGATTCGTCACCCAGAGGTCCGCCCATGAAGCTCCCCGGTCCCGATCACCCGATCACGATCACGGCAAATCCGAACGGCGTCAGGATCAGTGCGGACGGCAGGGTGATCGCCGAGACCCGTCGCGCGCTGACGCTGCAGGAGGCAAGCTACCCGCCCGTGCAGTACATTCCGCGGGAAGACGCCGACATGCGGCTGCTGGAAAAGACCGCCCGCGTCACCCACTGCCCTTATAAGGGCGATGCCAGTTATTTCAGCATCGTCGCCGTCGGCGAGCCACAGGCCAACGCGGTGTGGAGCTACGAGCAGCCGTTTCCGGCGATGGCGGAGATCGCCGGCTATCTGGCGTTCTATCCGCAAAAGGTTCAAATCGAAGAATTCAAACCCTAGCAATTCGCCGAACAGGCGATTCAGCTAAGGCGCAGTATCGTATTCCACCGGCGGCATCGCGCGGGGCTCATTTCGTGACTGTAACTTATCCCACCACCGGCGGCATGACCGCGCACGCGGCCTCCCATGTGCGCGACCTGTCGCTCGACCGCACCCGCACCTTCCTCACCATCCTGGTGCTGATCCACCATTCGGTGATTCCCTACACCTATTTCGGCCACACCGACCCGACCTCGTTCATCGGCTTCGACTGCGTGGTGCTCGCCACCGACAGTTTCTTCATGGCGATGTTCTTCATGCTGTCGGGACTGTTCCTGTGGCCGAGTCTCGACCACCGGCCGAAATTCGGCTCGCTGGCGCGCGACCGGCTGATCCGGCTCGGCATCCCGTTCGTGATCGCGGCGTTCACCGTGATTCCGATCGCCTATTACGCGCTGGCGTTGCGCGCCAACCCGACCGAAACCTTCGCGCAGTTCTACGAGCACATGATCACGGTCGGCCCGTGGCCGAGCGGACCGTTGTGGTTTCTGTGGGTGCTGTTCATCTTCAGTGCAATCGGCGGCGTGCTGTACCGGATTTCGCGGCACACGCTCGACCCGATCAATCACCTCGCCAAGCTCGGCTACAAATCTCCGGCGCTGTTCATCGGCGCGGTGTTCGTGATCACCGCGATCCTCTACGTGCCGTCGCGGCTGTACTACACCTCGACCTATTGGTTCGAGTGGGGCCCGTTCGCGGTGCAGGCCAGCCGGGTGTTGCTGTACACGGCGTACTTCTTCATCGGCGCCGGCATCGGCGCCTGCCATCCGGAGCAGAGCGTACTCGGCGCCGGCGGCAGACTGGCGAAGCAATGGTGGGTGTGGCTGCTGGTGGCGCTGGTGCCGTATCTCGGGATGTGGACCCTGATCGGGATCAAGCGCGGCATTCTCGACAATCCGGACGACCTGCCGATGTGGTACGAGGCGAGCTACAGCATCGCCCTCACCGCGTTCAGCGCCGCGATCATCTTCGCCATCCTGGCGATTTTCCTCCGCTTCCGCCGCAGCGGCTGGAGCCTGCTCGATCCGTTGCAGCACGACGCCTACGGCATCTTCCTGGTGCACTACGCCTACATGCTGTGGCTGCAATACTGGCTGTACGACTACGACCTGCCGGCGATCGTCAAAGCCGCCATCGTGTTCACCCTCGGCCTGCTGCTGAGTTGGGCAACGACGTATCTCTTGCGGAAGATTCCTGGCGCCTATCGGGTGCTGTGAAGAAAGCAGCGGCGCCGGGGCAGACCGCGCTTGCGGTCGATACGCGCCGGTCAGCCGGCCATCCGGCGGCGCGTTTCGCCGGTCTCCGCCGTCGAGGCGGTGAAGGCGATCGGCAGACGCGTCGGCCCCTGCAGGCCGTGCGGCGGCCGCCATTCGCACGGCCCGTCGAGCTCCAGCGTGACGAAGGCGCGCGACAGAACCAGCAGCGCCTCCTCGAGCTCTGCTTTGGCCAGATGCAGACCGAGACAGGTATGCGGGCCGAAGCCGAAAGTCAGATGCGGCGCCCGCACCACCGGGCGTTCGATATCGAAGCGGTGCGGCTCGGTGACGATGGTCGGGTCGTAGTTCAGCGCCAGCAGCGACAGCGCGATCGCCGTGCCCTTCGGAATAGCGATGCCGTTGACGTCGACGTCGGTCGACGCGTAGCGCGAAATGAAGCCGCCGGCCGGTGCGCAGCGCAGCATCTCATCGACCGCGCGGCCGACCAGTTCGGGGCGCTCGCGCAGCTTCTGCCATTGGTCGGGATTCTGCGCGAACAGATACAGGCCGCTGCCCAGCACATAGCGCGTCGTGTCGGTTCCGGCGGCGAGGAAGCCGCCGATCATGTTGACGATTTCCTGCCGCGTCAGTCGGTCGCCGTCCTCTTCGGCCCGCAGCAGATGGCTGAGCATGTCGTCGCCGAGCCGCGTCTCGCGGCGCTCGATCACTGGAAGCAGATAGGCGTCCATATCCAGATGCGCGGCGTAGGACACGGCGGCAGCGCCGGTGCCCATATGCATGAACGCGACCCAATCGGCGGAGACGCGGGAGAAAAAATCAATGTCCTGATCCGGAATGCCCATCAAGGCGCACACCACCGGGATCGGATAGGGCCGCAGCAGCGCCTCGACCGCTTCGCAGCAGCCTTGCGGCAGCACCGGCGCAACCAGGTTTTCCATGATCGCGCGCATGCGGGCGCGATAACCCTCTACGGCCCGCGGCGACATCGCCGTCATCGTCAGTTGGCGCAGCCGCAGATGATCCGGCCCCTCCATGCTGAGAAGCTGTTTGGTGCGACGCTCGATGAACGCCGGATCGACCGCCGGATCGGATCGCAGCATCGCCAGCGCCAGGTTGACCAGGCGTTTGTCGCGAAACGCCGTGCGGACGTCATCCTGATCCTGCAGGAGAATGCCGTCGGGCAACCGCAGGGCGCGCGCATCGCGCGGCGGCAGCCGTTCCCAGAACGGCCCGTCGCCGGGCAGGATGCCGGCCGGTGCGGTTGGAAGCTCCGTCACCGAAATCGCTGCACTGCTCATCGCAATCTCCCAACCGGCTGTCGATCTGAACGAATGTCGTTGCCTGCGAGGCAGGCCCGCGCACGCAACCGGCCTTGCCGGCAGCGGCCCCCGGGTGATGCGCGCAATGGACGCACTCCGCTATTCGGAGACGGGCTTGTCGGAAATGTCCCAGTCCGCGCCGTTGAACGTCGACACGAACAGCGTCTTCATCGGCGTGTAGTCGTCCGCCGTGAAGCTGTGACTGATACCTTCGAGGAAATACGGCGGACGGAAGCCGGCGAGCCCGATCGCCTGCTTGAGCACGTTGGCGCGGGTGAGGTCGTCGCCGCAGCGGCGCAGCACTTCCGCCATCGTCACAGCCTGGCCGTAGCCGGCGAACGCTATCGTGTTGTCCGGATCGATGTTGGGCAGGTAGCGTTTACGTAGCTGTTCGAACGCCAGCACGTCGGGATCGTTGGCCCATGTCGGGCCGCCGACCTCTTTGGCGTAGCGCACCGCGACGATGCCGGTGGCGTTCGCGATCCCCGCGGCGCTCAGGATGGACCGCCCGGTCGAGCTCGAGAACAGCAGATGCAGCGGCTTCCAGCCGAGCTCGGCGACCTTGCGGATCGACTGCGACGCCGCCTTGCCGGTCGAGATGTTGAAGAACACATCCGCGCCGGACTTGGACAAATTGATCAGCTGCGAATCCACCGTCGGTTCGGTGAGGTCGTAGCTCTGCTCGATGATCACCTGCGCGGTGCCGCCCGCATCCTGCAGCACCTTCTTGAATGGGCCGAGGAAGTCACGGCCGAAATCGTCGTTCTGATACAGAATGCCGATGCGGGCGTTCGGCCTCGTCGCAAGGACGTACCGGGCGAGGATCCGCGCTTCGGTCGGATACAGCGGCAGGCCCGCCATGGTCCATTTGAATTGCTTCGGGTCGTTCCATTTCGACGCGCCGCTGTTGAGCAGGAGCTGCGGCACGCCTTTGGAGTTGAGATATTTGTGCACGGCCGTCTGCGGCGCGGTGCCGAGCGAGCCGAACAACGCCAGCACCTCCTCCTGCTCCACCAGCCGCCGCGTCGCCTCGACGCACTTCGGCGCGCTGTAGCCGTCGTCGACGCTGAGGAATTTGACCTTGCGGCCGTTGATGCCACCGGTCTCGTTGAGCATCTGGAAATATGCCTCGCCAACACGACCGAGCACACCATAAAGCGAGCCAGGCCCGGAATGCGGTCCGGTCTGGCCGAGCTTGATCTCGGTGTCGCTCGCGCCTGGACCGTAGGCCTTGCCGGCGGCGCGGACGAATGGCGCCGGCAGTGTCGAGGCAAGGACGGTGGCGAGCGCAGTGACGCCGAATTCACGCCGCGTCTGTCGGCCCGTCATGCCCGCCGCTCCGTTCGGGCTTCGCCGGAGCCAGCCGTCGCGGCAGCAGATGCGGCGGCCGTAGCCCCACCGAACCGCGCGGCCGAGTGACGAAGATGTCGATGAAGGGAATCGAAGATGAGCGCCATCAATCAAGCCTCCCTGATCTTTGATGCTGAACGCATCCGTCCGTTTTCGGACTTGGATCGACGGTAATTGAACGCGTTTAATTATGCAAGTGAGTTTCATGAGAGGCGATTTCGCCGGGCGAACGCGATAGGATCGCGCATGCTCAGAAGGTCTCCTCCGGATCGCGGCGCGGTCCGCAGCCGCGCCACATCGGCCGAAGCTAAGGCACGAGTCCGGGCTGCGTTCGTCGCTGCCGGTCGAAAGCTGCTAGCGAACAAGGAATCGGAAGCCTACTCGCTGCGCGCCGTAGCGGCGGCCGCCGGTTACTCACCGGGCACGATCTATCAGTACTTCTCGGATCATCGTGACCTGCTGTTCGCAATCCGCGAACAGGACATGCTCGAAGCGACAATCGCACTGGAACGCGTCGCCGAAGCGGAGTCGGACAGCGAACTGCGGGTGCGAAAGCTGCTGCTCGGCGCGATGCGTTATTGGCTCGACCATTTCGAACATTTCGAGACGCTGTTCGCGCTGGCGCCGTCCATGCAGATCGTGCAGAGCGGCGATGGCCTTGCGTTCGGCCGTTCGGCCGTGGTGGTGCGCGCCTATGCGGTGTTCGAGCGCGCCGTCGGCGCGTTTCTTCAGGAGCACGCGCGCTCCGAGGTCGACCCCAAGGCGGCGGTGGACTGCCTGATCGCCGCTGTCCACGGCATGATCTGGTTTCCCCACGCCACTCGGACGATGAGCTGGACGAAGACCGAGCCGATGATCGGCATGGTGATCGACGCCGTTCTGGCAAGCTGGAAACGCGGGGAGCACCAGGAGTAATCGCTCGTGCCCCTCAGCCGCATGCGCTCTCTGTTCTGTCATTCCGGGGCGCGAGCGCAGCTCGCGAGCCCGGAATCCATAACTACCGAATCTGTTGCTGGCGCACGGCGTCACCCGCCGTGCTCATCCGCGAGCGCAGGGGTTAGGGATTCCGGGCCTGCGCTGCTACGCAGCGCATCCCGGAATGACGATGGAGAGTGTGGGTGTCGCGGCGAGATTCCGGGTTCGCTCGCTTGCGCGAGCACCCCGGAATGACACGGCGACTGCGGTTAGTTCTTCCCGCCCATGTAGTCCGGCAGCCAGTGCTCGTGCGCGTGACGTAGCGCCTTGATGTCGACGCTGCCTTCGCCTTCGATCTTCAGGGCGTGGCCGCCGGTCAGGCCGATCTGGGTGCAGGGCACGCCGATCGTCTTCAGCTTGGTCATCACCGCGAGCAGATCGGCTTCCTTCACCGTGACGACGTAGCGGGCCTGATCCTCACCGAACCACCAGGCGTGCGACACGGTCTCGCCGGGAGGCGCGTCGAGCGCGGCGCCGATGCCGCCCGCGATCGCCATCTCGGCAAGCGCGACCAGGAGGCCGCCGTCGGACACGTCGTGCACAGCGGTCGCGGTGCCGGCGTGGATCATGCCGCGGACGACGTCGCCGTGGCGCTTCTCGACCGCAAGATCGACCGGCGGCGGCGCGCCTTCTTCGCGGCCGCAGATCTCGCGCAAGTACACCGACTGGCCGAGCCAGCCTTTGGTCTCGCCGATCAGCAGGATCGCCTCGCCTTCGGCCTTGAAGGCCAGCGTCGCCGACTTGGTGAAGTCGTCGAGTACGCCGACGCCGCCGATCGACGGGGTCGGCAGGATGCCGCGGCCGCTCGTCTCGTTGTAGAGCGAGACGTTGCCGGAGACGATCGGCGAGTCGAGCGCGATGCAGGCTTCCGAGATGCCCTTCAGGCAGCCGACCAGCTGGCCCATGATCTCCGGCCGCTCCGGATTGCCGAAGTTCAGGTTGTCGGTGATCGCCAGCGGCTTGCCGCCGACCGCGGTGATGTTGCGATAGGCTTCGGCCACCGCCTGCTTGCCGCCCTCGAACGGATCGGCCTCGCAATAGCGCGGCGTGACGTCGACGGTGAGCGCGAGGCCCTTCGGGCCATCCTCGATCCGCACCACCGCGGCATCGCCACCTGGACGCTGCACGGTGTTGCCGCCGATGACGTGGTCGTACTGCTCCCACACCCAGCGCTTAGAGCACAGGTCCGGCGTCGCCAGCAGCTTCGCCAGCGCCTCGGCGGCGCCCATCGGCGCGTTGATGTCGCGCGCGTGGATAACGGGCAGCTTCGGCGTCTCCACCCAGGGGCGATCGTACAGTGGGGCTTCGTCGCCAAGCTCCTTGATCGGCAGATCGGCCTTCACCTGCCCGCCATGCTTGACCACGAAGCGCTTGGTCGGCGTGGTGTAGCCGACGATCGCGAAGTCGAGGCCCCACTTCTTGAAGATCTCCTCGGCTTCCTTTTCCTTCTCCGGCTTCAGCACCATGAGCATGCGCTCCTGGCTTTCGGAGAGCATCATCTCGTAGGCGGTCATGCCGGTCTCGCGGGTCGGCACCGCGTCGAGATCGAGTTCGACACCGAGGTCACCCTTGGCGCCCATCTCGACCGCCGAGCAGGTCAGGCCCGCCGCGCCCATGTCCTGGATCGCGATCACGCAATCCTTGGCCATGATCTCGAGGCAAGCCTCGAGCAGCAGCTTCTCGGCGAACGGGTCGCCGACCTGCACGGTCGGACGCTTCTCCTCCGAGCCCTCGTCGAACTCGGCCGACGCCATGGTGGCGCCGCCCATGCCGTCACGCCCCGTTTTCGAGCCGAGATAGACGATCGGCATGCCGACGCCCGAGGCGGCGGCGAGGAAGATCTTGTCGGCATCCGCAAGGCCCACCGCCATGGCGTTGACCAGGATGTTGCCGTCGTAGCGGGTGTGGAACCGGGTCTGGCCTCCCACCGTGGGCACGCCGAACGAATTGCCGTAGCCGCCGACGCCGGCGACGACGCCGGACACGAGATGCCGGGTCTTGGGATGCTTGGGATCGCCGAAGCTCAGCGCATTGAGGCAGGCGATCGGCCGCGCCCCCATGGTGAAGACGTCACGCAAAATACCGCCGACGCCGGTGGTGGCGCCCTGATACGGCTCGATATAGCTCGGGTGGTTGTGGCTCTCCATCTTGAAGACCACCGCCTGATTGTCGCCGATGTCGATCACGCCGGCGTTCTCGCCCGGCCCCTGCAGCACCCACGGCGCCTTGGTGGGCAGCCCCTTGAGGTGGATGCGCGAGGATTTGTACGAGCAATGCTCGTTCCACATCGCCGAGAAGATGCCGAGCTCGGTGAACGTCGGCTCACGCCCGATCAGATCGAGAATGCGCTGATATTCGTCCGGCTTGAGGCCATGGCTGGCGATCAGGTCCGGGGTGATCTTCGGCTCGGGAGCGGACATAGGGCAGCATTCCTCGGCGCGCCGGAGGGGCCGGCGCGGACCGCTGTTATGTAGAAAGAACGGCCCAAGGGGGAAAGGTTTTTCTGCACGCCCGGGGATGGCGAACCGCCCCCGGCCGGGATTGAAGGCACGCCTTTTCAATAAGTTGCAGCTTCCGCCCCAGCCACGGCCAGCTCCTTCTCCCCGCTCTGGGCGCGGAGAAGGGTGGGATGAGGGGCTGGGCAGAGAATCGGACGCGGTTGAAGTCGCGCGGAGAGCGGGCGATGCCGCGCTGTGCCGGCCTGAGAAGCAGACTCCGGATTGACGCCGTGCCACGCCCCTCACCCGGATCGCTGCGCAATCCGACCTCTCCCCGCGCAGGGCGGGGAGAGGTTGGGTCAGTGCCTTGCGGCTGGCTTCAGAGCTATGCCGCGACCGCCGGCAGGCCGGCCAGCGCGGTGGCGAGGTCGGCTTCGTCGTAGTCCTGATCGACCAGCTTGCCTTCGAAGTAGTTGATGTAGGCCTGCATGTCGAAATGGCCGTGGCCGGAGAGGTTGAACAGGATCGTTTCCGACTTGCCCTCCTCCTTGCAGCGCAGCGCCTCGTCGATCGCGCAGCGCACCGCGTGGGTCGATTCCGGCGCCGGCACGATGCCTTCGGTGCGGGCGAACTGCACGCCGGCGTCGAAGCAGCCGACCTGCTTGTAGGCGCGCGCCTCGATCAGGCCGAGCTCGTAGGCGTGCGACACCATCCCGCTCATGCCGTGATAGCGCAGGCCGCCGGCGTGGAAGCCCGGCGGCATGAAGGTCGAGCCGAGCGTGTGCATCTTCACCAGCGGGGTGAGATGCGCGGTGTCGCCGAAATCATACGCGTAGGTGCCGCGAGTCAGCGTCGGGCACGCCGCCGGCTCGACCGCGATGATGCGCCGCTTGCGGCCACCGCGCAGTTGCAGGCCGAGGAACGGGAACGCGAGGCCGGCGAAGTTCGAGCCGCCGCCGGCGCAGCCGATGATCACGTCCGGATCGTCGCCCGCCATCTCGCACTGCTTGATGGCTTCCTGGCCGATGATGGTCTGGTGCAGCATAACGTGATTGAGCACCGAACCGAGCGCGTATTTGATATCCGGATTCTTGGCGGCGACTTCCACCGCCTCCGAGATCGCGATGCCGAGCGAGCCGGGGCTGTTCGGATTCGCTTCCAGAATGGCGCGGCCGGAATCGGTCTCGGTCGAGGGCGAGGCGATGCAGCGCGCGCCGTAGGTCTCCATCAACGCGCGGCGATACGGCTTCTGATCGAACGACACGCGGACCTGAAAGACGAGGACGTCGAGCCCGAACAGCGAGCCGGCGAACGCCAGCGACGAGCCCCACTGCCCGGCGCCGGTCTCGGTCGACAGCTTCTTGATGCCGGCCTGCTTGTTGTACCAAGCCTGCGGCACCGCGGTGTTCGGCTTGTGCGAGCCGGCCGGCGAGACGCCTTCGTATTTGAAGTAGATCTTGGCCGGGGTGCCGAGCGCCTGTTCGAGGCGGCGGGCGCGGATCAGCGGCGCCGGGCGCCACATCCGAAACACGTCGCGCACCGGCTCGGGAATCTCGATGTAGCGCTCGGTCGCGACCTCCTGGAGGATCAGCTCCATCGGGAACAGCGGCTCCAGATCGCTCGGGCCGACCGGCTGATGGGTGCCGGGATGCAGGACCGGCGGCATCGGCGTCGGAAAGTCGGCATTTAGATTGTACCAGGACTTCGGGATGTTCTCCTCGTCCAGTACATACTTGATCTGGTCGCTCATTCTGGTCTCCCTCACGCGGCCCGTTTCTTGCGGGGCGAGAGGGTATACAGCGCCGGCTTGCCTGCCAATTGCGCAGTGTCAATTCAGATTGACCGATTTGCATTGCACCGCCGCATCGGTTTTATGGACCAAAACGATAGACCAAAGGATAACCCCCCTTGCAGCCCACCGCCGAACCCACGCGTCCCGGTCGCCCGGACCTTTTCACTGCCACCGAAGGCGAATTTGCCGGCTGGCGGACTTGGACGCGGGACACTTTCGAATCCCACAATGGGCCGTTCTGGCACCGCATCGATGACGACGGCCGCGTGCGCTGCGCCTTCCGGGTCGATAAGAAGCATCTCAACGGCATGAAGGCGGTGCACGGCGGCTGCTTCATGACCTTCGCCGATTATTGCCTGTTCGCGATCGCCGTCCGCGAATTGCAGGGGCCGGGCGTGACAGTGGCGTTCGGCGCCGAATTTCTCGACGCGGCCTACGAGGGCGAACTGATCGAGGCGACCGGCGAAGTCACCCGCGCCGGCAAGTCGCTGATCTTCGTCCGCGGGATGTTGAAATGCGGCGAGCGGCCGCTGTTTACGTTCTCGGGCACGATCAAGCGGGTCAGGCGCAACGTGCCGCCGACCGAGGTCGCCGACAGCCATTGACCGGAGCGGCCTTGCCGCCGCCGCAGGGCTGCGTCGCGCGATCGGCAACCGAAAGCTAACCAAGATCGGGTAAGGTCGCGCCGTGACCTCGCTCCCCACAATCCTGGTGTTCGATTCGGGCCTCGGCGGCCTCACCGTGCTGCGTGAGGTCGTCCGCGCCCGGCCCGACGCGCACTACGTCTATGTCGGCGACGACGCGTTCTTTCCCTACGGCCAGCGCAGCGAAGAGGCGGTGATCGGCCGCGTCGTGCCGCTGATGGGCGAGCTGATCGCCGCGCACGCGCCGGACCTCGTCGTGATCGCCTGCAACACCGCCTCGACCATGACGCTGGCGCCGCTGCGAGCGCGTTACCGGGTGCCGTTCGTCGGCACCGTGCCGGCGATCAAGCCGGCCTGCGCAGGCTCCCGCACCAAGCGCGTCTCCGTCCTCGGCACCAACGCCACGGTGCGGCTGGAATACACCCGCGCGCTGATCCGCGATTTCGCCCAAGACTGCGAAGTCTCGCTGGTCGGCTCGATCCGGCTCGCCACCCTCGCCGAAACCGCGCTCGGCGGCGGCGAAGTGACCGACGCGGCGATCCGCGCCGAGATCGCGCCCTGCTTCGTCGAGGCCGACGCCGCACGCGGCCGCACCGATGCGGTGGTGCTGGCCTGCACACATTACCCGCTGCTGCTCGACCGGCTGGTGCGACTCGCACCCTGGCCGGTCGAATGGATCGATCCGGCTCCCGCAATCGCCCGCCGCGTCGTCACCTTGCTCGGCGAGACCAGCGGCCATGCCGCGAGCCCCGATGCCGAGATGATCTTCACCTCCGGCCGGCATCCCCGGGCGAGCGCAGCGCTCGCCCCTTATTTCGGCGGCCGGATTCCGGCCTGAGCGCTTTTCCGCTTGCCGGGACGCTGCTAGCGTCGGCACCCGGAGGAGCCCCAATGACAATCAAATTTGCTCGTCACATCCTGGTCGCGTGCGCCGTGATAGCTGCTGCGGGCACTTCCGTCGCCCAGCAGAGCGGTATCAAGCGTACGCCGCTGCAGAAGATCGAGTTCCCGGACGGCTATGTCACCGTCAGCGGCCTCGCGGAACTGCCGCCGGGCGGCAGTATCGGCCGCCACACCCATCCCGGCATCGAGACCGGTTATCTGCTCGAGGGCGAAGCAGTGATGAGCATCGACGGCCAACCCGACCGGCACCTCAAGGCGGGCGAGTCCTACGTGATCCCGGCCGGCGTGGTGCACGACGCCAAGGTGCACGGCGACAAGGGCGCCAAGGTGATGGCGGTGTGGGTGGTCGACAAGACCAAGCCGCTCGCGACGCCCGCGAAGTAATGCGGGGCAGAACTCGCCGGATTTCGGCGCCGCGTCGCCTGATCGCGGATCTGATGCACGCCTCGCAGGGCGTCCCGCTGATCAGCTACCAGCGCACGCTGCACCTCGGCCCGCTGGCGCGGGCCCGGGCCGCCGCCGCGTCGCCGCCCGGCTTCGCCGCGATCTTCGCCAAGGCGTTCAGCCTGGTGGCGCGTGACGAGCCGCTGCTGCGGACGCTCTACATCGATTTCCCGTGGCCGCATTTCTTCGAACTGCCGAAGAGCGTCGGCATGATCGCGGTCGCCCGCCGCATCGACGGCGAAGACTGCGTGCTGATGCAGAAGGTGACCGCCGCCGATACGCTGCCGCTGCACGAGGTCGACGTGATCATCCGCGACGCCCGCACCGCCCCGATCGACGAAGTGCCGATGTTCCGCAAGCTGCTGCGGATCAGCCGAATGCCATGGCCGCTGCGGCGGATCGCCTGGTGGGTCGGGATGTCGCTGGACCGGCCGCGGGCGAATTTCTTCGGCAGTTTCGGCGTCTCCTCGGTGTCGGCGTTCGGCCCCGGCGACCTCTGCCCGGTCAGCCCAGGGCCCTATATCCTCAGCTATGGCCAGCTCAGCGACGACGACCGCCTGAACGTGATCGTCCGGTTCGACCACCGGGTGATCGACGCCGCCCCGGTCGCGCGGCTGATGACCCGGCTGGAACAGGTGTTGAACACCACCATCGCGGCCGAGATCGAAAGCCTGGACCGTCCGGCCCGGCCGATCAGGGCCGCGGCCCGATCTTGAAGGCAAAGCACTGTTGACATATGTTAACGCCAGTTCGTGCTGGCGCTACGATGGCAAAGCGGCCGTCCCATCCAAACAAGGAAATCGAGTCAGCGGTCAGCCGTGCCGAAGCCCTGGGCTGGAACTGGAGCAAAGTCAGCGGCCATGCGTGGGGCCGGTTGCTTTGCCCGCACCACGATCGGGACGGCTGTGTGCTGTTCGTCTGGTCGACGCCGCGGAATCCGGAGAACCATGCGCGGCAATTGCTGCGGCAGATTGCGCGCTGTCCGCACAGCAAGCTGGAGGATGATGGTGAAGACCTATGAATTCAGCATCGTCGCTTCCGGTCTCGACCCGGAGGCTGAGGGGTTCGCCGACCGGTTCTTCACCGCCGGATGCGACGACGCCGCCATCGCGTTTCAGAAGGGCCACATCGTGCTCGACTTCGCGCGCGAGGCCGAATCGATCGGGCATGCGATCGCTTCGGCGGTTGCCGCGGTCGAGCGCGCCGGCGCCAAGGTCGAGCGGATCGAGCCCGACCCGCTCGTCAATCTGTCCGACATCGCGGCGCGCTGCGGCCTCACAAGGGCGGCGCTGACGCAATATGCGAAGGGCCAGCGCAGCCGGGATTTTCCCGCTCCCAGCGTCCGGGTGACCTCGGATAGCCCGCTGTGGGACTGGGCTACGGTGGCGCGGTGGCTTTACGCGCAGCGAAAGCTCAGCCGCGAAGCGGCTGTCGAGGCCGAGGCGGTGCGCCTCGCCAATACCGCTCTCGCCGCTGGCGACCAGCCTTTGGCCGCTTCCCTTGCCCAGCGACTTCGCGCTTACGAGCAGGCGCTGGAAGCCGCCTAAGCTCGCCTTGGCCTGCCCTGCCGCGAATTGACATCCCAGGGCTTTGCCCCTAGAAAGCCCCCGCTCGCGGGCCGGTTTCGGCCCGCGTTGCGTTTCGCGACCCGTGGTCCTCCCCTTATGCTTTAAGGACGGACCTGTCGGCAGGGGATTTTCCCCATGCACAGGAGGGCGCGTTTCCTCATAACTCCAACCACAGAGGACGCGATGACAAAGCGCGCTGAAGCCAAGTATAAAATCGACCGCCGGATGGGCCAGAACATCTGGGGCCGCCCGAAGAGCCCGGTCAACCGCCGCGAATACGGCCCCGGCCAGCACGGCCAGCGCCGCAAGGGCAAGCTGTCCGACTTCGGCGTCCAGCTCCGCGCCAAGCAGAAGCTGAAGGGCTACTACGCCAACATTTCCGAGCGTCAGTTCCACGCCATCTACGTCGAGGCGACCCGTCTGAAGGGCGACTCGGGCGAGAACCTGATCGGCCTGCTCGAGCGCCGCCTCGACGCGGTGGTGTACCGCGCCAAGTTCGTCGCCACGATGTTCGCGGCGCGCCAGTTCATCAACCACGGCCACATCCGGGTCAACGGCAAGCGCGTCAACATCCCGAGCTACAAGGTGCGGGTCGGCGACGTGATCGAGGTCAAGGAAGCCTCCAAGCAGCTCGCCTTCGTGCTCGAAGCCAGCCAGCTCGGCGAGCGCGACGTGCCGGACTACATCGAGGTCGACCACAACAAGATGACCGCGAAGTTCGCGCGCATCCCGGCTCTGTCCGACGTGCCGTTCGCGGTGCAGATGGAGCCGCACCTGATCGTCGAATTCTATTCGCGCTGATTTCGTCGCACAGTTTTCTTCGCACTGATTGCTGCTCAGTTCGATGCATCGAGGCCCCGGTTCGCCGGGGCCTTTTTGTTTGCGCGGCGCATTCGAACCTCGGCTTTGTCATTCCGGGCGCGCGAAGCGCGAACCCGGAATCTCGAGGATGTTGCGAAGGTTAGTTCAGCTGGTGTGTGGCAAAGGCCGCATCCGTTCACTGCGAGATTCCGGGCTCGCTCACTTCGTGAGCGCCCCGGAATGACGTGTGTGTGGCGATCGTAGAGATCACATCGCGCTGACCTGATCGTGTCCGAGCAAATACCTTTCACTCCGCGCGCGTCGTGTTAGCCTTGGGCATGGCCTACATCCCTTCCCCGCCCGATCCGAACGCACCGCCGGTGCGGATCAATCTGTTGTCGGATACCCAGACGCGGCCGACGCCGGCGATGCGCGAGGCGATGGCGCGTGCCGAGGTCGGCGACGAGCAGACCGGCGACGATCCGACCACCAACCTGCTGCAGGAGCGCGTCGCGGCGCTGCTCGGCAAACAGGCCGCGGTGTTTCTCCCCTCGGGGACGATGTGCAACGTCACCGCGACGCTGGCGACCTGCCGGCCCGGCGACGAGATCATCGCGCATCGCACCGCCCATATCCTGTCCCGCGAAGGCGGCGCGCACGCCGCGCTCGGCGGCTTTCAGATCACCGGCCTGGATGGCGACGACGGCCAGTTCTCGCTCGACGCATTCCGCGCCGCGCTGCATCCGAAGACGCGCTACGAACCGCCGCAAGTCATGGTCAGCGCCGAACAGACCGCCAATATCGGCGGCGGCACGATCTGGCCGCAGGCGACGCTGGACGCGGTCGCCGCCGCCGGCAAGGCCGCCGGACTGTGGACGCATATCGACGGCGCACGCCTGATGAATGCCGTGGTGGCCACCGGTCTCAGCGCCAAGGACATGACGGCGGGCTGGGATTCGGCGTGGATCGATTTCAGCAAGGGACTCGGTGCGCCGGTCGGCGCCGTGCTGGCCGGCCCGCGCGACTTCATCGACGAAGTGTGGCGCTGGAAGCAGCGGCTCGGTGGTTCGATGCGGCAGTCCGGCATCATCGCCGCGGCCTGCCTATACGCACTCGATCATCAGGTCGATCGCCTCGCCGACGATCATGCCAACGCGCGTCGTCTCGCCTCCGGGCTGGCGCAGATCGACGGCATCGAGGTGCAGACGCCGCAGACCAATCTGGTGTTCTTCAGGCCGGACGGCGCCGGCGTCTCGGGCGCTGAGATGGTCGGGCAGCTCCGCCAGCGCGGCGTGGTGCTGGCGATGATGGACGGACGGATCCGCGCCTGCACCCATCTCGACGTCAGCGCGGACATGATCGAGCAAACGCTCGACCACGTCCGCGAGATCGTGCGGGCGGCCTGACGGTTACAGGCAGATCCGAACGCCGGCGGCGTTGACGACGCAGCGGCGGCCGTAATGACCGCGCCCACGTCCCCGGCCGCGTTGCCAGCCGCGTCCGCGGCCCCGGCCACGATAGCCTCTGCCGCGTCCACGCCCGCGCTGGGCGTGCGCTTCCGTGCTTGTTACGCCGGACACCACCGCCGCCGCGCCGGCAAAGCTGAAGCAATAGATGCCGGTAAGAACGATCGCCGCGAGGCTGCGCGACACAAGGCTTGGTCGACGATGGGGATGATCAGTCATCAAGATCTCCGTTGGCTGCCGAGATGAAAAGCACCGATAAAACAGTGCGCTAGCGTGCAAAGAAGCGGCCGACGAGCCGCAGAATACGATCGCACTTGATCCGAACGCATGACGGCCGATCCGGCCCCGGAGATCGAGTGCGACATATTGAAGCGCACCGGCGCCCCACGCGCGGGGCAGCGCCAGGCGCGCGAGGCTGAAGCTACGCCTTGGCGCCGAAAGTCTCGCGCAGCTTGGCCTGGATCTTGGCCATGCCGCCGATCCAGCGGTCGTAGTTCTCGGTCTTCTTGCGCATGTAGTCGATCACCTGCGGGTGGGGCAGGATCAGGAAGGTCTCCTGCTCGATGCCCTGCAGGGCATCCTTGGCCACCTGCTCGGCAGAGAGGTCACCGTCGGCGGATTGCGGCCCCTTCGGGATCGAGCGCAGCATGTTGGTGTCGACGCCCTGCGGGCACAGGATCGAGACCCGGATGTTGTGCGCCTTGTGGGCGATCGCGAGGCTTTCGGCGAAGCCGACCGCACCGTGCTTGGTCGCCGAATAGGCCGGGCTGCCGACCTGCGACAGCAGACCCGCCGCCGAAATCGTGTTGAGGAAGTAACCGCCGCCGCGCGCCCTGTAGCGCGGCACTAGATGCCGTGCGGCGTAGACATGCGCCATCACATGAACCATCCAGCTCTTCATGAACGGCTCGTCGGAAGAACCGCCGGCGTTCTCCGCCACCGGATCGAAGCCGCCGCCGATCCCGGCATTGGAGCAGAACAGATCGATCGGCCCGAACTGACGCTCGGTCTCCTCGATCACGTGCTTGATGTCGGCCTCGCTGGCGACGTCGCATTTGAAAGCCGCGCCGCCGATCGATGCGGCGACCGCTTCGGCGCGGGCCTGATCGAGGTCGGCGACCACGACCTTGGCGGCGCCTGCCTTGCAAAAAGCCTCGCACAGCGCCTGCCCGATTCCATTGCCGCCGCCGGTGACGACGACGACTTTGCCCGCGATCTGCATGGTTGTTTCCCCCGCTTGTTGTTGGCGGAGGCGTTCATATCGGAAAGGGCGGGCGACCGCTACGCCAGCACCAGATCCATCACCGCGACGTAATGGCAGCCGGCGGCGACCAGCACGAAGGCGTGCCAGATCGCGTTCTGGAACCGCAGCCGCCGCCACGCGTGGAAGATCACACCGAGCGTGTACAGCAGACCGCCGATCGCCAGGAACCACATTGCCGTGGTCGGCAGCGTCTCGACCACTTGGTCATAGGCGATAATGCCGCTCCAACCGAGCGCGAGGTACAGCCCGACTGACAACTTGTCGAATTTGCCGGGCTTGAACAGCTTGAGCAGGATCCCGACAACAGCGACGCCCCAGACGCCGGCGAGCAGCGCCAGACCGAACATCTGATCCTTGATCTGGCTGATGATCGGTGTGTACGTTGCGGCGATCAGAATGTAGATCGCCGAATGGTCGAACCGCCGCAGCAGCCATTTGCGCGGGGACACCGGCCAGAGGTTGTACGCGGCCGACAGGCCGAGCATCGCCAGCAGCCCGACAACATATACCGATACCGAAACGATCGTCGGCGTGGACGCGAACACGCCGGTCAGCGTGACCAGCGCGGTGGCGGCGATCAAACCGGCGACGAGGCCCAGCACATGCACCACGCCATCGGCGATCAGTTCGGCGCGATCATAGTTCCAGTGCACGGCGCCCTTGGCGTCGATCCTGGCATGCGACACGATTTGCTTGAGGCGGAAGATCGTCATTGCGGAGCAGGCATCCCTTTGGCGGACAGCTTATCTGAATTGATCTGGCGCATTCATGACGTGGTGTGGCAATGCGATACACGCAAGGCGGCACGCTCGGCCACCGCCACCGTGCGATCATGCGCGAATTTTCCGCCGGAAAGGCGGCAAAGCCAAGACCGGCATCGCAGGTCGGATTGTCGCACGAATCGGCGGTTTCCGGTTAGTTTCGCCGGCAACTCTGACGATTGAACCTTGGCGCGCATGGCCTTCAATTTTTCCAATCTGATCGAAGATGCGTGGCTGTCGGCGCGGGCGCTCAAGGACTACGGCGAGAACCTGTTCAATCCCACCATCCGGCTCGGCGTCACCGGTCTGTCGCGCGCCGGCAAGACGGTATTCATCACCGCGCTCGTCCACGGGTTGTGCCGCGGCGGCCGGTTTCCGATCTTTGAATCGATGTCGACCGGCCGGATCGCCACGGCGCGGCTGGCGCCGCAGCCGGACGACGCGGTGCCGCGCTTCGCCTACGAGAATTTTCTCGCCACGCTGATCGAGCAGCGGCAATGGCCGAGCTCGACGGTGGACATCAGCGAGTTGCGGCTGGTGATCGACTATCAGCGCAAGAACGGCTCCGAGCAGACGCTGACGCTCGATATCGTCGACTATCCGGGCGAATGGCTGCTCGATCTGCCGCTGCTGACCAAGAGCTACGAGCGCTGGGCGTCCGAGAGTCTCGCCCTGTCACGGCAGGATCCGCGGGCCCGGGTGGCGCGGGAATGGCACGCGCATCTCGCAACGCTGGATCCGAAGGGCCGCGAGAACGAGCAGGCGACGTTGCAGGCGGCACGACTGTTCACCGCTTACTTGCGCGCCTGCCGCAACGAACAGTTCGCGATGAGCCTGCTGCCGCCGGGCCGCTTCCTGATGCCCGGCAACCTCGCCGGTTCGCCGGCGCTGACCTTCGCGCCGCTCGACGTGCCGGACGGCGGCACTGCGCCGGACGGCTCGCTGTGGGCGATGATGCGGCGGCGGTTCGAGGCCTACAAGGACGCGGTGGTCCGGCCGTTCTTCCGCGATCACTTCGCCCGGCTCGACCGCCAGATCGTGCTGGCGGACGCATTGTCGGCGTTCAACGCCGGTCCCGAGGCGCTGCAGGATCTCGAAGCCGCGCTGACCGGCATCCTCGAATGCTTCCGGGTCGGCCGCTCGACGCTGCTCAGCTCGGTGTTCCGGCCGAGGATCGACCGCATCCTGTTCGCAGCCACCAAGGCCGACCACCTGCACCACTCCAGCCACGACCGGCTCGAAGCGATCCTCCGCAAATTAGTCGAGCAGGCGATGCTGCGGGCCGAATACGCCGGCGCCAAGGTCGATGTGGTGGCGATGGCCGCGGTGCGCGCCACCCGCGAGGCGCAGGTGCAGCGCGGACGCGACCGGCTGCCATCGATCGTCGGCACCCCGATCGCCGGCGAAATGGCCGAGGGCGAGGTGTTCGACGGCGAGACCGAGGTCGCCACCTTCCCGGGCGATCTGCCGACCAATCTGCAGGGCCTGTTCCGCGGCGAGGATACGTTCCGCGGGCTGGCCGCCGGCTCGCACCAGGAGGCCGACTTCCGCTTCCTGCGGTTCCGCCCGCCGCGACTCGACGGCCATGACCCGGACGGTCCGGCGCTGCCTCACATCCGCCTCGACCGGGCGCTTCAGTTCCTGATCGGAGACCGACTGCAATGACCGAGCGGGTTCCTCCTCGCCGGCCGGCGACCTTCAAGCTCACCGACCCGAGCGTGATGCTGATCGATTCCGACGACGGCGGCGGCAGCTATTCGGCCAAATCGGCGAAAGCGGACGCTAGGCCTGCCGCGGCTGCGGCCGGCGCTGCGCCGCCGCCTCCGCCGCCGCGCGCCCGGGTCGAACTCGCCCGCGAGGCCGAGCCGCCGATCTCGGCGCCGAAAGCGCCGAAGAGCATCATCAACCCGAAGAAGGGCTTTCGCTGGGGCACGCTGTTCTGGAGCGCCGCGACCGGTCTCGTCTCGCTGGCGTTCTGGCTTTGGCTCAGCAAGCTGGTCGAGGATCTGTTCGCGCAGAGCCAGACGCTCGGCACCATCGGCATGGTGCTGGCGATCCTGGCCGGCGGCTCGCTGGCGATCATCATCGGCCGCGAGGCGTTCGGGCTGATCCGGCTGGCGCGGATCGAACAGCTCCACGCCCGCGCCGCGCGGGTGCTGGAGACCGACAACAGCGCCGAGGCCCGCGCCATCATCCGCGAGCTACTGAAGTTCGAACATCCCAATCCGCAGCTTGCGCACGGCCGCGCCACGCTGCAGAAGCACGTCGACGACATCATCGACGGCGCCGATCTGATCCGGCTCGCCGAGCGCGAACTGATGACGCCGCTCGACCTCGAAGCCAGAGTGATGATCTCGAAGGCCGCCCAGCGGGTGTCGCTGGTCACCGCGATCAGCCCGAAGGCGCTGATCGACGTGCTGTTTGTGGCGATCGCCGCGACCCGGCTGATCGGCCAGCTGGCGCGGCTTTACGGCGGCCGCCCCGGCGCGCTCGGCATGTTCAAGCTGATGCGACAGACGGTGTCGCACCTTGCCATCACCGGCGGGATCGCGCTCAGCGACAGCGTGATGCAATCGGTACTTGGCCACGGCCTCGCCTCGCGGCTGTCGGCCAAACTCGGCGAAGGCGTCGTCAACGGCATGCTCACCGCGCGTCTCGGCCTCGCCGCCATCGACCTCACCCGCCCGCTGCCATTCGACGCCCTGCCCCGCCCGCAGCTCGGCGATCTGGTGAAGGACCTGATGAAAAAGCGGGAAAAGGACGAGTAGTGGCGCTCTGGCAACCGGGGCAGACGTTAGGCAATGCACTTGCTGGGGGCACAGCGTGTTGACGCTGGCCGCTATTCCTTCGACAACTGATCGATGAAGCAGTCCCCTGCCCCAGCCGGCTCGTCCAAGACTCGGAAAGCCAAACCCAAAGGTCTGAAAGCCTGGCTTCGCCGCATCGGCGTTCGGCAAATCCGAATGTTCTGCGGGCTGGTGATGTTCACCTACCTGCTCAGCCACTTCCTCAACCACGCGCTCGGCATCATCTCGCCGGAGGCATTGCACGCCGGGGTGATGTGGCACCTTGCGATCTGGCAGTTCCTGCCGGTGGCGATCCTGTTCTACGGCTCGGTGACGGTACACGCCGGGCTGGGGTTGTGGACGCTGTATCAGCGCCGTCAGTTCCGCTGGAAGACACTGGAGCCGTTGCAGCTTTTGCTCGGCCTGTCGGTCCCGTTGCTGATCTACAGCCACGTCATCGTCATGCGGCTCGGCAACGCGCTGTACGATCAGGACCGGCTGTATCCGCAGGTGCTGTACAATTACTTCGTCCTCGCGCCGTCCTATCGGGCCTGGCTGATGGTGGCGGTGATGCTGATCGCCTGGACCCACGGCTGCATCGGTCTCTACCTCTGGCTGCGGATCAAGCCGGCGTTCCGCCGCGCGATGCCGTGGCTGCTCGCCGCCGCCGTTCTAATCCCGACGCTGGCGGTGCTCGGCTTCTATCAGGGCGGTCGCGACGTGGCGCGCGAGGCCGCCTCGGCGCAATGGCAGGCCGATAATCTCGCGCCAGCCAATCTCGGTACGCCGGAGCAACAGCAGACCCTCGACGCGATCGGCAACGGCTTCCTGATGTTCTATCTCGGCTTGATCGGCGTGGCGCTGACTGCCCGCGCGGTGCGCGCGATCATCGAGCGGCGCGGCGGCATGATCCGCCTGACCTATGACGGCGACCGCAGCATCCGGGTGCCCAGAGGGCTCACGGTGCTGGAGGCGACGCAGCGCCACAACATTCCTCATGCGTCGGCCTGCGGCGGCCGGGCGCGTTGTTCGACCTGTCGCATCCGCGTGCTCGACGATCCAGCCACGCTGCCGCCGCCGTCGCCGCGCGAAGCCTTCGTGCTCGCCTCGATCGGCACCGGGGACGATCCGTCGATCCGTCTCGCCTGCCAGCTCAGGCCGGACCGCGACATCAGCTTCGTGCCGGTGTTTCCACCGCGCAACGTCACCGCGACCCGGAAGGCGCTGCGCGCAGCCCGGGTCGGCGAGGAGCGCTATCTGGTCAGCATGTTCGTCGACATGCGCGGATCGACCAAGCTCGCCGAGAGCCGGCTGCCGTTCGACACCGTGTTCATCGTCAACCGCTTTCTCGGCGCGGTGTCGCGCAGCGTGATCGCCTGCGGCGGCCAGCCCAATCAGTTCGTCGGCGACGGCATGCTGGCGCTGTTCGGCCTTACAGAAGGAAAGCGCGACGCCTGTCGCAACGCGATCCGCGCCGCCAGTCTGATCTCTGCGGCAATCGACGAGCTCAACAGTTTTCTCGGCCACGATCTGCCCGACCCGATCCGGTTCGGCATCGGCATTCACAGTGGCGAAGTCGTCGTCGGCGAGATCGGCTATCGCGACAACATGGTGTTCACCGCGCTCGGCGACTCCGTCAATGTCGCATCCCGGCTGCAGGACATGACCAAGACGCTCGGCTGCGAAGCTCTGCTGTCGGACGAACTTCGCGCCACTGCCGGATTGTCCGAACAGGCGCTGCCGACGCTGGAGCTGGAGATCCGAGGCCGCACCGAACCGATGCTGGTCTGCGTCGTCGAGCACTCCGGTGATCTCGCCGCCGCGCTGGATGACGGCGAACTGGCACTGGCCTGATCAGCCGCCGGGATCGCGCCGCGGCCCCGATCCCTCGTCCCCCATCTGCCGAAACAAAACCCGCACGCACGGCATGAACCGGTACGCGACGGCTTGCGACGAACGGGCGATGGGCAGGTCCGATCGACCATCGACGGGCCAAGCAGACTTGAACCGAACAACGAACCGCGCATCGCGCGTATTTCGAGGAGAACGACCATGCTTCGCAAGATTGCTCTCGGACTGTTCGCCGCCGCTTCGCTGAGTGCCGTCGCGCTGGCGCCGACCACCGCCTCCGCAGGCGGATGGAAGCATCATCACCACGGCTGGGGCCACCATCACTGGCACGGCCCGGCGATCGGCATCGGCTATGTCGGTTACGGCTACGGCAACTGCTACGTGACCCGCCGCGTTCCGACGCCTCACGGCTGGCGCTGGCGTACCTTCAACGTCTGTGACTGACGCGCTGCCGACGTCCAAGATCGAGGCTCCGGTTCTGATCGGATCAGGACCGGAGCCGGACTCGCCAGTGACTCAGTCCAGCTTGACCCACTGATCGACCGGCATCACTTCCGGGCTCTGCGCATAGCCGCGAGTCCACATGTCGACCACCCATTGGGCACCGGTGGCACGTTCCGTCAGCACGGCAGTATTGTGCGGCGTCTGCAGCACCAGCACGTTGCCACGATACTTCGGATCGCCGACGCTGTGATACTTGAACAGCCCCCATTGCTGCATCACCAGCAGCAGGCTGGTGGTGTTGCGGGTGGTGTCCCAGCAATCGAAATTGTGCTTGTCGTCGAAGTAACGAAAATCCGCGCGGGCGATCCGCTTATCGGTACCAAGCACCGGCCCGAGCCGGCGGTCGAGCCATACCACCGCCTTCTGCACCGCGGCACGCTCGGCGGCAGCGGAGGCCTTGCCGGACGCCATGATCCGCGACAGCGCCGCGCGATCGCCGGCCGAGAACGCCAGCTCGTAGCGGCGACGGCAGACGAAGCCGTAGCACACCGTCATGCCCTTGGCGGTCGGTGGAAAGATCGAGACCGAACTATAAAGATAGGACACCTGCGAGCTGAGCTCGGCAGCGCCAGCCGGCACGCCGAACCAGGCGGCGGCCAGCGCCGCAGCCGCGAGCGCACCGAAACGTCGTGCGTTGGACTTGCCGCGCGTCACCTTCATACCCGCTCCCTGGCCTTCCCTATGGTCGGTGCGACGCTAGCGTCACAGCCTGACCGTGCCAATATGTCAGTCTGGGTGGCATCGCATTTGCCGGTAGCGCTGATGCATGCCGTCCACAGTTGTCTCCGGCTTCGGGAGCCGAACGCCATGCCGCCAGAACCGCCGCTTGCCGCATTCGCCGCCGCTTACGCGCCGGACGACGCCGCGCTGGCGGCGGATCTGCTCCCAACCTCCAGACTGACGTCCGATCGCGAAGCGCAGATCGACACGGTTGCGACCGGACTGATCACCGCAATCCGCAGCGCCGAGCACGGCTTCGGCGGCGTCGAGGCGATGCTCCGCGAATTCGCACTGTCGACCAAAGAAGGCCTGGCCTTGATGGTGCTGGCCGAAGCGTTGCTGCGGGTTCCGGATGCGGCGACCGCCGACGCCTTCATCGAAGACAAGCTCGGCCAAGGCGATTTCGCGCATCACCAGATCAAGTCCGACGCGGTGCTGGTCAATGCATCGGCCTGGGCGCTCGGCCTGTCGGCGCGTCTGGTCCACGCCGGCGAGACGCCGCAGGGCACGCTCTCGGCATTGACCAGGCGGATCGGCGCGCCGGCCGTGCGCGCCGCGACCCGGCAGGCAATGCGGCTGATTGGCTATCACTTCGTGCTCGGCGAGACGATCCAGTCCGCGCTCGGGCGCGCGCAGGCGCATCCGCGCCAAGGCTTGCGCTATTCCTACGACATGCTCGGCGAAGGCGCCCGCACCGCCGAGGATGCGGAGCGTTACTTCCAGTCTTACGCCGACGCGATCACGGCGATCGGCCGCAGCGCCGGCAACGCCGCGCTGCCGGCGCGGCCGGGCATCTCGGTGAAGCTGTCGGCGCTGCATCCGCGGTTCGAGGCGATCAGCCGCGACCGCGTGATGCGTGAGCTGACGCCGCGGCTGCTGGAGCTGGCGCGGCTCGCCAGGGGCCACGATCTCGCCTTCACGGTCGACGCCGAAGAAGCCGACCGGCTCGAACTGTCACTCGAGGTGTTTGCCGCCTGCTTCGCCGATCCATCGCTCGCGGGCTGGGAGGGCTACGGCCTCGCCGTGCAGGCGTATCAGAAGCGCGCTGCCGCGGTGATCGATCACGTCGCCGAATTGGCCCATGCACGCAACCGCCGCGTGATGCTGCGGCTGGTGAAAGGAGCCTATTGGGACACCGAGATCAAACGCGCGCAGGAACGCGGTCTTGCGGACTACCCGGTGTTCACCAGGAAGCCGATGACCGATCTCAACTACCTGTTCTGCGCCGGCAAGCTGCTGTCGCTGCGGCCGCGGCTGTTTCCGCAATTCGCCAGCCACAACGCGCTGACGGTCGCAACCATTCTGGAGCTCGCCGACGGTAGCGGCGGCTACGAATTCCAGCGGCTGCACGGCATGGGCGAAGCGCTGTACGCGCGGCTGCTCGCCGAGCATCCGCAGGCGGTGTGCCGGATCTACGCCCCGGTCGGCGGCCATCGCGATCTCTTGGCCTATCTGGTCCGGCGGCTGCTCGAGAACGGCGCCAACTCGTCGTTCGTGGCGCAGGCGGGCGACGACAACGTGCCGATCTCGGCGCTGCTCACGCGACCTGCTACGCAGATCGGCCGCCCCGAGGATGCACGCAACCCGGCGATCCCGCTGCCGCGCGATCTGTACCAACCGCAGCGGATCAACTCCCGCGGAATCGAATTCGGCAATCGTGCGGCGCTCGCCGCGCTGCTTGGCGAAATCGACAGCGCGCGACGGCCACTGCCGTCGATCGCGTCCGCTACGCCGGCGCAGGCCGCTACCGCGGTCGGCAAAGCGTGCAAAGGCTTCGAAGCGTGGAGTCGGACTTCCGCCGATCACCGCGCCGCGATCCTGCAGCGCGCCGGCGATCTATTGGACCAGCGCCGCGCCGAACTGATCGCGCTGCTGCAGGACGAAGCTGGCAAGACCCTCGACGACTGCGTGGCGGAACTGCGCGAAGCGATCGACTATTGCCGCTACTACGCGAGCGAAGGCCGCCGGCTGTTCGGCGAGCCCGCCGTCCTGCCCGGCCCGACCGGCGAGTGCAACACGCTGACGTTGCGGGGGCGCGGCGTGTTCATCGCGATCAGCCCGTGGAACTTTCCGTTGGCGATCTTCCTCGGCCAGATCACCGCAGCGTTGATGGCCGGCAATGCGGTGGTGGCCAAGCCCGCCGAGCAGACGCCGGCGATCGCCGATGTTGCGGTTCGCCTGCTGCACGAAGCCGGCGTGCCGCGCGCGGCGCTGCATCTGGTGCAGGGCGACGGCCGCATCGGCGCGGTGCTGGTCGAGCAAGCCGACGTCGCCGGTGTCGTCTTCACCGGATCGACCGAAGTGGCGCGCGCGATCAATCGCACGCTCGCCGCCAAGGACGGCCCGATCGTGCCGCTGATTGCCGAAACCGGAGGCATCAACGCCATGATCGTCGACGCTACCGCGCTGCCCGAGCAGGTCGCCGACGACGTGATCGCTTCCGCGTTCCGCTCCGCCGGGCAGCGTTGCTCGGCGCTGCGGCTGCTGTGCGTGCAGGACGACATTGCCGACCGTGTCATCGCGATGATCGCCGGTGCGGCGCGCGAACTGAAAATCGGCGATCCGCGCGATCCGGCAACGCATGTCGGACCGGTGATCGACGCCGAGGCCAAGACCCGGCTCGATGCGCATATCGTCACGATGACACGCGAGGCCCGGCTGCATTTCGCCGGCATCGCGCCGACCAGCGGCAACTTCGTAGCGCCGCACATCTTCGAACTCAGCCACGCGTCACAACTGACCGAGGAAGTGTTCGGCCCGATCCTGCATGTGGTGCGCTACAAGGCGGCGCAGTTTGGCGACCTCCTCGACGAGATCGCCGCAACCGGCTACGCGCTCACGCTCGGCGTGCAATCGCGGATCGACGACACGATCGCGCGCGTGATCGCGCGGCTGCCGGCCGGCAACGTCTATGTGAACCGCAACATCATCGGCGCCGTGGTGGGCGTGCAGCCGTTCGGCGGCTCCGGGCTTTCCGGCACCGGCCCCAAAGCCGGCGGCCCGCATTATCTGCCACGCTTCGCACTGGAACAGACGGTCTCGATCAACACCGCGGCCGCGGGTGGCAATGCTGCTTTGCTGACGGACGGCGAGTAGCCGCCGTCACCCGACAACCTGCGCGCGTTGTCGGAAGACCTCCATGCAGGTTCCAATATTGCATCGTGCTGATAACCCGGTTCATATGCGACAGAACCGGATCGATGCGCACTCGCGCGAATTTCCGGACAACGAAATAACAAAAGCACAAGGGAGCTCACGCGCATGGACGACAACGGCATCTTCAGCGGCCTCAAGGTGCTCGATTGCGCGAGTTTCATTGCTGCACCGGCGGCCGCGACCGTGCTGTCTGATTTCGGCGCCGATGTCATCAAGATCGAGCCGCCGGTTGCCGGCGATCCCTATCGCAACCTGCCGAACCTGCCGGGCTATCCGATCAGCGACCATAACTACGCGTGGATGCTGGAGGCCCGCAACAAGCGCAGCCTTGCGCTCGACCTCGCCAAGCCCGAAGGCAAGGAGGTGCTGCGCAAGCTGGTCGCCGAGGCCGACGTGTTCATCACCAACTTCCCGCCGCCGGTGCGGGCGCGGCTCGGCGTGTCGTATGCCGACCTCGCGCCGCTGAACGAGCGGCTGATCTATGCGAGCTTCACCGGCTACGGCGAACGCGGCGCGGAAGCCAACAAGCCCGGCTTCGACAGCAATGCCTGGTGGGCACGTTCGGGCATGATGGACCTGGTGCGCGCCGACGAAGACTCCACCCCGGCTCGTTCGGTCGCCGGCATGGGCGATCATCCCTGCGCGATGTCGCTGTTCGGCGCGATTGTCACCGCTTTGTACAAGCGCGAGCGCACCGGCAAAGGCAGCGAGGTGAAGTCGAACCTGATGGCTAACGGGCTGTGGTCGACCAGCGTGCTGGCGCAGGCCAAGCTGGTCGGCGCCGAGTTCCAGCCGCGGCGGCCGCGCGAACGCGCCCTCAACGCGGTGGCCAATCACTATCGCTGCCGCGACGGCCGCTGGCTGATCCTGTCGCTGCTCAACGAAGAGAAGCAGTGGCCGACGCTGACGAAGTGTCTCGGCCGCGAGGATCTCACCGACGATCCGCGCTTCGCCACCAAGGCGGACCGTCACGCCCGCTCGATCGAACTGATCGGCATCTTCGACGAGACCTTCGCCACCCGCGATCTCGCCGACTGGCGCAAGGCGCTGGACGGCACCGGCATCGTGTTCGGCGTCGTCGGCATTCTCGACGACATCACCACCGACCAGCAGTTGATCGAGAACGAGGTGCTGGTGCCGTTCGAGAACGACACCACGCTGACCATCAACAGCCCGATCTGGATCGAAGGCAGCTCCAAGACCCGGCCGCGCAAGCCGCCGGGCCTCGGCGAGCACAGCGACGAGGTGCTGCGCAGCGCGGGCTACGACGACGCCGCGATCCAGGCGCTGCGTGCGTCGGGCGCCGTCGGTTAACTGCCGACGCGACAGTCCGCGATTCTGCCGTCAGGGACGCGAGATCGACCTCGACCTCGCCGATAGCGTGCACGGTCACCATGAGGGACCTGCTGTCGCAAGGGCTTAGGGCGAGGTGCGAGGTCGCAGTCCGCCCAGCAACAAATTTGCTTCGATCGGACAGATAACAGCACGTCGTGCCTCTTGGCGGCGACCTCCGGGAAATTTTGCAACAAATTGCGCGTGAGTGTGATTTCGCAATTGCGAAAAGGGGGCGATATCCGCGACATCCTCTCATCGGACGCAGGAATGACCTGCGGTTCAGGAGAAAAGGATGAGTGCATTCCAAACCGAAACGGTGTTGTCGGTCCGGCATTGGACCGACTCGCTGTTCAGTTTCACCGCGACGCGCGATCCAGGTTTCCGGTTCCAGAGCGGACAGTTCGCCATGATCGGCCTCGAGGTCGACGGCCGGCCACTGCTGCGCGCCTACAGCATGGCCAGCGCCAATCATGAGGAAGAGCTGGAGTTCTTCAGCATCAAGGTGCCCGACGGGCCGCTCACATCGCGGTTGCAGAAAATCAAGCAAGGCGACCAGATCCTGGTCGGGCGCAAGGCGACCGGAACGCTGATCGCCGGCAATCTGATTCCCGGCAAGCGACTGTTGCTGCTGTCGACCGGCACCGGGCTGGCCCCTTTCGCCAGCCTGATCAAGGATCCGGAGATCTACGACCTCTACGAATCCATCGTGCTGGTCCACGGCTGCCGACAGATTCCCGAACTGGCCTATGGCGAGCGGTTGGTCGAGGGCCTGCGCGACCATGAGTTCCTCGGCGAGCTGATCCGCGACAAACTGCACTACTACCCAACCGTGACCCGCGAGCCGTTCCGCAACCGCGGCCGCGTCACCGATCTGATCGCATCGGGCCAGCTGTTCGACGATCTCGGCCAGTCTGGTCTCGACCTCGAATCCGACCGGGTGATGCTGTGCGGCAACCCGGCGATGCTCGCCGAACTGCCGGCGATGCTGAGCGAGCGCGGTTTCCGCGAGGGCAACCACAGCGAGCCAGGCCACTTCGTGGTCGAGAAGGCGTTCGTCGAGCGCTGACATCGACGAGCGGCTGCAGGCCGTCGACCCAGCCACGTTCGGCCGCCTCGTGCACAAGGCTGCGGACGCTCGCGGCCTGAACGCGAGCAAGGCCGGAGCCGACGCGTAAGCCGCGACAGATCCGCGAAGCGCCGCTGAAAGCCAGAATCAAAACGGCGCCGCCTGTCTCACAGGCGGCGCCGTTCACGTTCCAGAAGAAGGCGACAGATCAGCGCGAGACGATCAGCCCGCGGTTGGTGACCACCACCCAGCGGCCATCCTGGCGACGGATCGCGTCGACGCGGCCGAGACCGGGCACCGGATCGCCGGCATAGACTTCGTAGGTGCCGGTGCGGCCTTCGATCACCGCGCCGCCGTCGTACACGTCGCGCAGCACCCAGCCGTCGATCGTCGGCAGCCGGCCCGGCTGCGATTTCGCCGGTTCAGGCTTCGGCGCGATCGAGCCGGTGACGTCTTTGGCATTCGCGTCCTTGGCTGCGACGGAGGCCACGTTCGCCGGCGCCGCAGTCTGAGCCTGCGCGGTGCGCAGCTTTTCTACCGTCTCGGTCAGCTTCGCCAGTTTGGCCGCGGGCTCCGCCTGTGCCTTCTCCAGCTTCTCGATCCGGTCCGCGGTCTTGCCGAGCTGCGCCGAATTCTGCTTGGCGGCGTGATCGAGGTCCGCCTTCACGGCGGTCAGTTCGCTCTTGAGCTTCGCAACCTGCATGTCGAGCGTCTTGACCTCGGCCGACGCAGAGGTGGTCTCGGTCTCGCCGCGATGCGACAGGCCGGCGGTGGCGAGCGCACCGCCGACGGCGCCGGCGAGCGCTGCAAGAATCACCGCGGCAGCGACCGCCGCCAGCTTGCGCAGGCCGAAGCGTTGGGCCGCGGACTGGCTGGCTTCGTCCGGCGCCTCGACTTCGATCTCGTCGTCCCAGTGCCGATACCAGTCTTCGCGACGCGGCGGCGCCATGATGGTCACCGTGCCCGCGCGCGGACGGCTGCCGCCGGATGCCCCGGCTTGCGACTGCACCGCATCCGGCTTCGGCGCTTCGAGCTTGGCGGCCTGTGTTCCTGCGGCGGGCGCGGGCGTAGCGGCCGAGCTGTCGTTCGGTGCGCCTGCGGACTGCGCTCCATCGGCCGCGGCGGCCGCGCCGGTCTGCTGTTCGCCGATGGGCTCGTTGCGATGCTCGTCCACGTCTCTCATCCTCCGGATCAACCTACTACTAATCGCTAACTTTGATTACTTGCGAAATCGTTACTTCCCCCGCCGGTTACGGAAATTTCACGAATCGTGAAGAGCGCGCACAGAAATTCGCACCGCGCGGCTTTGCACCGCACGGTGTCCCGGGCTAGGACAGATCGATCATCACAAGGCGCAGCCAAGCGCCGATCAGGGAGACGACCATGAAGCTGTACGATTCGATCGGACCCAATCCTCGCCTGGTGCGGATGTTCATCGCCGAGAAGGGCCTGACGATTCCGACCCAAACGCTCGACATCCGCGCCGGCGAGAATCGCAAGCCCGAACATCTCGTGCGCAATCCCCACGGCCAGACGCCCACTCTCGAACTCGACAATGGCAGCTTCTTGGCAGAGGTCACCGCGATCTGCGAATATCTCGAAGAGAAGCATCCAGAGCCGCCGTTGATCGGCACCACGCCGGAAGAGCGCGCCGAATGCCGGATGTGGACGCGGCGGATCGACCTGTACATCTGCGAACCGCTGACCAACGGCTTCCGCTTCGCCGAAGGCCTGAAGATGTTTCAGAACCGCATGGTGTGCGTGCCAGAAGCGGCACCGGGCCTGAAGAAGATGGCGGCCGATCGCATCCGCTGGATGAACGAGCAGATGCAGGGCAAGGACTACGTCTGCGGCTCACGACTGACGCTGGCCGATCTGCTGCTGTACGGCTGGCTCGATTTCGGTGCCCAGGTCGGCCAGCCGCTCGATCCCGCCAACACCACGATCGCCGAGTGGTTCAAGCGGATCGCCGCGCGACCGTCGGCGAAGGCGTAGCGTTTCGTCCGGCGTGAGCGCTCTGCGCGGCGCTCACGCGTCCGGCCAGACCAGAGACCGATGCAGGCTGGCGCCGGCCCAGGCTCCATCGGCAACTGCCAGCGACAGAGAATGCGGCACACGCGCCGCATCGCCGCAGGCGAACGCGCCGGGCACGCTGGTCTGTTTGCCGTCGTCGGTTTGAATCTGGGTGCCGAACGGGGTTTCGGCGAGCGCGCAGCCCAACGCTTGCGCGATCGGCGTCGCCGGTTCGTTGCGGCTCGCGGTGAAGATGCCGGCGAACGGCAACTTCCGTCCGTCGCTCAGCACGACGTCGGCACGGCCTTCGATCCGCGCGATCGGTGTCTCGTCGATCGCAACGCCACGCGCGGCAAGATCCTCCCGCCCGGCCTCGTCGAGCGCCAGCGCGGCGTTGGTGAACAGCGTCACCTCGCCCCATTCCGGCAACAATTGCGCCTGATGCAGCGACATCGGCCCGGTGGCGATCACCGCGATGCGGCCGTTGTCGAGTTCGTAGCCGTGGCAATACGGACAGAGGAATACGCTGTCGCCCCAACGCTCCTGCAGCCCTTCGATCGCCGGCAGCGTGTCGGAGACGCCGGTGGCGAACAGCAGTCGCCGCGCATGATGGCGCGCGCCGTCGCCGGTCTCGACCACGAACGCATCTTTGCGGCCGCTCGCCGCGTGCGCGGTGTCGTCGACCCAGCTCAGCGTCGGATAGGCCTGGAGCTGACGACGTGCGGTTGTGGCGATCGCCGCCGGATCGGCGCCGTCCTGCGACAGGAAGCCATGCGAATGCGCGGCGAAGCGGTTGCGGCGCTGGCCCGCATCGATCACCCGCACGCTGCGGCGCGCGCGAACGAGCTGGAGCGCGGCCGCCATTCCAGCATAGGAGCCGCCGATGACGATGACGTCGTGGTGCATGTGAACTCCTTAAGTACGCGTCCGATGCGCGGCGTAGCGGCGGTTGAAGTCGGCCGACAATCTGGCCAACGTGATCTTGCCGAGCCGGTCCAGCAGCAGCGCCTCGGCTTCGGCGAATGCGTCGTCGAGCGCAGCGTTCACCGCCTGCTCGACCAGGCATTGCGGCGCTTCGTGGCGGTTGCCGATCGCGAACACCGTCGGCTCGCCGAGCGCATCGTAGAGATCGCGCAAGGTGACCGCGTTCAGATCGGCGACGATCTGCCAGCCACCCGATGGTCCGCGCGCAGAGGCGACGAGCCCTGCATCGCGCAGCAGGCCCATCGTCCGCCGCACCACCACCGGGTTGGTACACATGCAGGCGGCGAGGGTTTCGGAGGTCATCGGCTCGCCGCGCTCCGCCATATGCAGCAGGGCGTGCAGGACCGAGGACAGGCGACTGTCTCGTTTCATGTAACTTCAAATATTACGAATTAGTCGCAGATGCAAGGGCCACGTCTCGGCCTTGTCGAAGACAGCCTTTCTGCGGCCAACCGAGGGGCTTGCGCCGACTAGACCACTACCGGTGCGTCGGGCAGTTCGTTGTCGTTGGGGCCGTTTCGTGGAAAGTGTTCGGCCAGATGCGCGGTGATGCGGTCGATGCCACGCAGCACGCCCTGCTCGAACCGGCCTTCGCGAAACTCCGCCTCCATCTCGCGGCAGATCGCTTCCCAGGAGTCGGCGTCGACGCGTCCGTCGATGCCGCGATCGGCGATGATCTCGACGTTGTGGTCGGCGAGCAGCAGATAGATCAACACGCCGTTGTTATGCTCGGTGTCCCAGATCCGAAGCTGCGAGAAGATGTCGAGCGCGCGCTCCCGCGCCGGCTGATCGCGAAACAGCGGTGCGCCGTCGAGCGCGCCTTCGACGACGAAGCGGATCTGCCCGGCGTGGCGGGCCTCGCTGGCCTTGATGGCGCGCTCGATCGCGTCGAACGCAGCCGGCGAGAACGCGCGGTGAACCTTGCCGCGGCTGGTGAACAGATGCTTGCCGATCCGCCGAATGCCCATCGCGTATCTCCGCTCACCAGTTGCCCGAGGCGCCGCCGCCACCGAAGCTGCCACCCCCGCCGCTGAAACCGCCGCCGCCGCTGCCCGACCCGCTCGACCACGACGAGCCGCTGCCGCCGCCGGACCAACCACCGCGGCGCCCGGAGGGCATCATCGGCCCGCCGAACAGATCGATCACCAGCGCCAGCAGAAACGCGGCAAAGCCGGCCACCAGCGCGATGTACCAGACCAGACCGAACAGCATCGCTACCGTGCCGACGATGACGCCGGTGAGCCCGGAGGCGGCGACGCGGCCGAGCGCCGCCTTCAGAAATCCGTTGAGCACCAGCGTGCCGAACAGCAGCGGGATCGCCCAGCCGGTCAACTCGTCCATCGATTCCGGCGACGACCACTCGTGCTGCGGCTGCGGCGTCGGCAGCGGCTCGCCGTCGATCACGCTCATCATCCGGTCGACGCCGGCCTCGACGCCACCGTCGAAATCCCCGGCCTTGAATTTCGGCGTGATGATCTCGTCGATGATGCGCTTGGCGGTGACGTCCGGCAGCGCGCCTTCGAGACCGTAACCGACCTCGATGCGCAGCTTGCGGTCGTTCTTGGCGACCAGCAGGATCGCGCCGTCGTCGACCTTGTTGCGGCCGATCTTCCACGCTTCGGCGACCCGGATCGAGAACTGCTCGATCGCCTCGGGCTGCGTCGTCGGCACGATCAGCACCGCAATCTGGCTGCCCTTGCGGGCCTCGAACGCCTTCAGCTTCTGATCGAGCCGCGCGATCGCACCTTCGGACAGCGTGCCGGTCTGATCGACGACGCGGCCGGTCAGTGCCGGCACCGCCACGTCGGCCCACGCGAACGGCGCCAGCGCCGCCGCGATCACGCACAGCAGCGCCGCCAGCCATCCGGCGCGGACGGCGCGCATCGTGGCCCCGACCATCGGCTTACTTGGCCGGCGCTGGCGCCGGGGTCGGGTTGAAATCGACCTTGGGCGCGGTCGAGATTTCCTTCTCGTTCTCCACGGTGAAGTTCGGCTTTTCCTTGTAGCCGAACAGCATCGCGGTGAAGTTGGTCGGCACCGAGCGCACCGTGACGTTGTAGGCCGCTACAGCCTTGATGTAGCGGTTCCGCGCCACGGTGATGCGGTTCTCGGTGCCTTCGAGTTGCGCCATCAGGTTCTTGAACAGCTCGTCGGATTTGAGCTGCGGATAGTTTTCGGTGACGACCAACAGCCGCGACAGCGCGCTCGACAGTTCGCCCTGCGCCTGCTGGAACTTCTGGAACGCGGCGGGATCGTTCAGCACCTCGGGCGTCGCCTGGATGCTGCCGACCTTGGCACGGGCGTTGGTGACGCCGAGCAGCACGTCCTTTTCCTGCTGGGCGAAGCCCTTCACCGAGTTGACCAGGTTGGGCACCAGATCGGCACGCCGCTGATATTGGTTAACAACTTCCGACCAGGTCGACTTCACTTCCTGGTCTTCGCTCTGGATGGTGTTGTAGCCGCAATTGCTCAGGCTGAGCGCGGCGAGCGCCGCCAGTACCGTCAGAAACTTCCGCATCGATCTCTCCCGCACGCGAACCGGCGCAGCATAGCATGCGCCGGTGTATCTTTGTCGGTATTGGGGGTGTCGAGGGTCTAAGCCGCCTGGGCCGACTTAGCGTCCTGGATCGCGCGCCAGACCTTTTCCGGGGTCAGCGGCGTGTTCAGGGTGGTGACGCCGAGCGGGGCCAGCGCGTCGAGCACACCGTGCACCACGCAAGGCGGGCCGCCGATCGCGCCGGATTCGCCGCAGCCCTTGGCACCGAGCGGGTTGGTCCGGCACGGCGCCGACGGATCGAGCGTGACGTTGATCGGCGGCAGATTGTCGGCGCGCGGGATGCAGTAGTCGAGATAGCTCGCGGTCAGGAGCTGGCCGTCGTCATTATAGGCGGCGTTCTCGTACAGCGCCTGGCCGACGCCCTGGGCGACGCCGCCATGGATCTGGCCGGCGACCAGCATCGGGTTCACCGCATTGCCGACGTCGTCCACCGTGGTGTAGCGCACCACGCGGCTGACGCCGGTCTCCGGGTCGACCTCGACCTCGCAGATGTGCGCGCCGTTCGGCCACGACGGTCCGTCGACCTCGCCGGTGGAGTCGACGCTGAGGCGCGCGCCCTTCTCCTTGGCGGCGATCTCGAACAGGCTGATCTTGCGGTCGGTGCCGGCGATGGTCAGCATGCCGCCGGAGTATTCAATGTCCTCGACCGAGGCTTCGAGGATGTTGGCGGCCTTCTCGCGCGCCTTGGCGATCATCTCCACCGACGAGACCGCCACCGCGGTGCCGCCGACGAATAGCGAGCGCGAACCGACGCTGCCGAAGCCGACCGCCAGATCGGTGTTGCCCTGCACGACGTCGATCCTGTCGAGCGGAATGTCGAGCGCCGCGGCGATCATCTGGGTGTAGGTGGTCTCCAGCCCCTGCCCCATCGCCTGGGTGCCGGAATGCAGCACCACGCGGCCTTCGGCTGTGGCGTGCAGCTTGACGTTCTCGGTGTGGGCGCGGCCGCCGGTCCATTCGATGTAGCTGGTGACGCCGCGGCCGTAGAGCAGGCCCTTCTTCTGTGCCGCCTTCTTGCGGGCCTTGAAGCCGTCCCAGTCGGACAGTTCGGCAGCGCGGTCCATCATGTGGGCGAACGCGCCGCTGTCGTACACCTGGCCGACCGCGTTGGTGTAGGGCAGTTGCGACGGCTTGATGTAGTTGACCTTGCGGATCGCGCGCGGATCCATGTTGAGTTGGCGCGCGGCGGCGTCCATCAGCCGCTCGACGATGTACACCGCTTCAGGCCGCCCGGCGCCGCGATAGGCGCCGACCGGCGCGGTGTGGGTCATCACCGCCTTGATGTCGAAATGCACCACCGGCAAGTGATATACGCCGGTCTGCACGAACGGACCGAGCACCAGCGGGATGATCACGCCAGCGCCGGCCAGATACGCACCGGTGCCGCCGATCGAGCTGACGCGATAGGCCAGCACCTTGCCTTTGGCGTCGAGCGCGAACGAGGCGGTCGAGGTCAGGTCGCGGCCGTGGGTACCGCCGACGAATTCGTCGGTGCGGTCGCCGCGCCAGCGGATCTTGCGATTCAGCTTCACCGCCGCGTAAGCGACCAGCGCGTCTTCCGGATAGACGCCGGTCTTCTGGCCGAAGCCGCCGCCGATGTCGCCGACCAGCACCTGGATGCTGTCCTTCGGCCGCTTCAGAATGGCATCTGCGAGGGTGTCGCGGGTCGCGCCTGGCGTCTGCGACTGGGTGTGCAGGATCAGCCGGCCGGTCTTCTTCTCGATCTCCGCAATGGTCGAGCGCGGCTCCATCGCCGACGGGATCAGCCTCTGGCTGACGAGATCGAGCGACACGGTGTGGGCGGCGCTGGCAAACGCAGCATCGACCTTGGCGGCATCGCCATAGCTCATCGCGGCGACGACGTTGTCCGGCGTCTCCGCCCACACCGCCGGCGCGCCGGGCTGGATCGCCGCGGTCGGATCGGTCACCGCCGGCAGTTCGTTGTATTCCACCGCGATCGCCTCGATCGCCGCCTGCGCGGCGAGCTGCGAGGTCGCGACCACCGCGGCGACCGGCTCGCCGACAAAGCGCACCTTCTCATGCGCCAGCAGCCGGCGCGGCGGCAGCGCCATCGGCGAGCCGTCCGGCCGCTTGAAGATCGGCAGCGTCGGAATGGTGCCGACATCGTCAGCGACGAGATCGGCGCCGGTCAGCACCGCTTCCACCCCCGGCATCCCCTTCGCCGCCTCGGTGTCGATCGAGACAATGTCGGCATGCGCATGCGGGGAGCGCATCACCACCAGCCACAGTGCGCCATCGGCGGCCCTGTCGTCGAGGTAGCCGCCGTGCCCGGTGAGCAGGCGCTGATCCTCGAGACGCTTGACGGGCTGGCCCGCACCGAACCGCATGGAGCCGGGGAGAATGTTCATGCCGTTTCCTTTTGTTGCTTGCTTGGCCGCAGTTTTAGCGGAGAACCAAGCGGTACGCCAAGAGGGGCGCCTCTTCTCCCCTCCCCCTTGCGGGGAGGGGGGCGAGGGTGGGGCCACGAGCGAGGCGCCCGCCGCGCATGGAGTCACACTTTAGACCTCTCCGTCGTCATTCCGGGGCGCGCGAAGCGCGAGCCCGGAATCCATAACCACCACCTGTGAGTATGGATTCCGGGCCTGCGCCCCGATGGGGCGCATCCCGGAATGACGATGGCGAGGTTTACGCGATCTCCGCCAGCACCTTCTCCACCGCTTTCCGCTCCTCCGTCGTCAGCGCGGCCTGCGGCGGGATCGGGTCGCCGACGTCGTAACCTTGCAGCGCCAGGCCGGCCTTGATGCAGGCGGCGAGGTTGAATTTGGCGAAGGATTCGTTGACGCGCCACAGCTTGCGCTGCAGCTTCAAGGCCTCGTCCCAGCGCTGCGCCTTGCACAGCTCGTACAGCTCAACGCTCTGGCGCGGCGCGATGCAGGCGGGGCCGGCCATCCAGCCCACACCGCCGATCAGCATTACCGCCGCCGGAATGTGCGCAGAGGCCGAGAACACCTGCAGCGCATCGCCGCAGCGACCCATGATCGACAACAGCCGGCCGGTGTTGGTCGAGGCATCCTTGATGTAGCGAATCCGCGGATGCTCGGCGAGCCGCGCAATCACGTCGAGCGTCAGATCGGAGCGCTGGAATTGCGGGTTGGTGTAGATCACCACCGGGATCTCCACCGCGTCCGCGATGGCGCGGAAATAGCTTTCGATCTGCGCATCCTTGAGCGGGAAATAAGCCTCCAGAATCGCCAGGATGCCGTCGGCGCCGAGCTTCTCGTACAGCTTCGCCTGCGCCACCGCATCCGCCACCGAGGTCGAGGCGACGCCGGCGACCACCGGCACGCGGCGCTGCGCGGCCTCGATCGTCGCTCGCACCACCGCCTCGCGTTGCGCGGAGCCGAGATAGGCGAATTCGCCGGTCGAACCGAGCGGCGTCAGCCCATGCACGCCGGCCTGGATCAGATCGTCGCACAGCCGTCCCATCACATCGGCGCGAACGCGGCCGTCCGCATCGATCGGAGACACCAGATAAGGGAATACGCCGTGAAAATCCGCCATCATCCAATCCGCCAATTGTCCACATCCGACCGCCGGAACCGGCGCCCGCGCCTATCCAGCGCAATCCGCCCGGCGCCGCAAGGCAGAAACGTGCTAAGCCTGCCTGCCCCACCCTGAACGAGACCTGCCGATGACCTCTGCCCTGCCCCGTGCCACCAACCAGCAACCGCCGGTCGCGCCGCGCCGTCCGCATCAATTCACCACTCACGGCATCACGCTGACCGACGACTATGCCTGGCTGAAGGATCCGAATTGGCAGGAGGTGCTGCGCGATCCGTCGCTGCTCGATCCGGACATTCGCGCCTATCTCGAAGCCGAGAACGGCTACACCGACAGCGTGCTCGGCCACACCGACGCTTTGCAGAAAAAGCTGGTCGCCGAGATGCGCGGCCGGATCAAGGAGGACGATTCCAGCGTCCCGTCGCCGGATGGCCCTTACGCTTACTTGCGTAAGTATCGCGAGGGTGGTCAGCATCCGCTGTACGGCCGCGTCGCCCGCGACGGCAGCGGCGAGATCGACATCGTGCTCGACGGCGACGAACTCGCCAAGGGCCACGACTACTTCCAGTTCGGCGACCGTCGGCACTCGCTGGACCACAAGCTCGAAGGCTGGAGCGCAGACACCAAGGGCTCGGAATACTACACCATCCGCGTCCGCGACTGGGTGACCAAGCAGGACCTGCCCGATGTGGTCGAAGAGACCGACGGCGGCTTGGTGTGGACCGCGGATTCGACCGCGTTCTTCTACGTCAAGCTCGACGACAATCATCGCCCGATGCAGGTGTGGCTGCACAAGCTCGGCACCCAGCAGGCCGACGACCTTCTGGTTTACGAAGAACAGGACTCCGGCTGGTTCACCCACATCCATGAAAGCACCAGCGGCCGGTTCTGCGTCATCGCCGGCGGCGACCACGAGACCTCGGAAGCGCGGCTGATCGACGTGACCGATCCGACCGCGCCGCCGCGCCTGGTCGCCAAGCGCGAACTCGGCGTGCAGTATTCGCTCGGCGACCGCGGCGACGAACTGTTCATCCTCACCAATGCCGACGGTGCGATCGACTTCAAGATCGTCACCGCGCCGCTGGCCCAGCCGACCCGGGACAATTGGCGCGACCTGATCCCGCACCGCGCCGGGATCTATGTGATCGACTTCGATCTCACCACCGGCCATCTGATCCGGCTGGAGCGCGCCAATGCGCTACCGTCGATCACCATCCGCGATCTCAAAAGCGGCGACGAACACGCCATCGCGTTCGCCGAGACCGCGTATTCGCTCGGCACCATCGGCGGCTACGAGTTCGACACCACCAACCTGCGGTTCTCATATTCGTCGATGACGACGCCGTCGGAGGTCTACGACTACGACATGGCGACGCGGCAGAGGGTCTTGCGCAAGCGCCAGGAGATTCCCTCCGGCCACAATCCGGCCGATTACGTCACCACCCGGATCATGGCGAAGGCGGACGACGGCGCCGAGGTGCCGGTGTCGATCCTGCATCGGGCCGGCCTCAAGCTCGACGGCCAGGCGCCGCTGCTGCTGTATGGCTATGGTTCCTACGGCCACGCCATGGGCGCCGGCTTCTCGGCCAACGCGCTGTCGCTGGTCGACCGCGGCTTCGTCTATGCGATCGCCCATATCCGCGGCGGCGCCGACAAGGGCTGGGGCTGGTATCTCGACGGCAAGCGCGAGAAGAAGACCAACTCGTTCGACGACTTCGCGGCCAGCGCCCGCGCGTTGATTGCGGCGAACTACACCGCGCCCAAGCGCATCGTCGCCCACGGCGGCAGCGCCGGCGGCATGCTGATGGGCGCAGTCGCCAATCGCGCCGGCGAGCTGTTCGCCGGCATCGTCGCCGAGGTGCCGTTCGTCGACGTGCTCAACACCATGCTGGACGACACCCTGCCGCTGACGCCTCCCGAGTGGCCGGAATGGGGCAATCCGATCCAGAGCGAAGCCGACTTCAAGACCATCCTGTCGTATTCGCCCTACGACAACGTCGAGCCTAAGGAGTATCCGGCGATCCTGGCGATGGGCGGCCTCACCGATCCGCGCGTCACCTATTGGGAGCCGGCCAAATGGGTCGCAAAGCTGCGCGCCACCATGACGGGCGGCGGCCCGGTGCTGCTGCGCATCAACATGGGCGCCGGCCACGGCGGCGCCTCCGGCCGCTTCAGCCGGCTCGACGAAATCGCGATCGTCTATGCGTTCGCGCTGTGGGCGGTCGGTAAGGCTGACGCCGCCGCGTGAGCGTGGCATAAAGCCCCAAACGACGCCCTCTCCCCGTCATTGCGAGCGCAGCGAAGCAATCCAGAAGCGCCGAGCACCGGGCCCCTGGATTGCTTCGTCGCTCCGCTCCTCGCAATGACGGACACAAACTAACAAATTTTCAGGAAACAACCCGAGCACATCATGGCCGCACCCAAACCGCCCGGATTTGAAACCCTCAGCCTGCACGCCGGACAACATCCCGATCCGCTGACCGGCTCGCGTGCGGTGCCGATCTATCAGACCACGTCCTATGTGTTTCAGGACACCGACCACGCCGCCGCGCTGTTCAACATGGAGCGGCCCGGCCACCTGTACACGCGGATCTCCAACCCGACTATCGCGGTGCTGGAAGAGCGGATCGCCGCACTGGAGAACGGCGTCGGCGCGGTGGCGACGGCGAGCGGCATGGCGGCGCTGCATCTGGCGATCGCGACGCTGCTGAACGCCGGCGATCACATCGTCGCATCATCCTCGCTGTACGGCGGCACGATCAACCTGCTCGCGCACACGCTGCCGCGGTTCGGCATCACCACCAGTTTCGTCGCGCCGCGCGACCACGCCGGCCTCGCGGCGGCGATCCAGTCGAACACCAGGCTGATGATCGGCGAGACCATCGGCAATCCGGGCCTCGAAGTGCTCGACATCCCGAAGGTCGCGGCGATCGCCCACGAGGCGAAGATTCCGCTCTTGATCGACAACACCTTCGCGACGCCCTACCTGAGCAAGCCGATCGAGCTCGGCGCCGACATCGTGATGCATTCGGCGACCAAATGGCTCGGCGGCCATGGCATCGCGATCGGCGGCGTGCTGGTCGACGGCGGCCGGTTCGACTGGCGCAGCTCCGGCAAGTTTCCGACGCTGACCGAGCCCTATGCCGGCTATCACGACGTCGTCTTCGACGAGCAGTTCGGCCCGCCCGCCTTCGTCATCCGCGCGCGGATGGAGGGGCTTCGCGATTTCGGCGCGTGTCTTTCGCCGACCAACGCGTTTCAGCTGCTGCAGGGCATCGAGACGCTGCCGGTGCGGATGGATCGGCACGTCGCCAACACCAAAGCGGTGCTCGATTTCCTCCAGGCCAACAAAGCGGTCGATTGGGTGCTGCATCCGACGCTGGAGAACCACCCGGACTACGACCTCGCTAAGACGCAGCTGCCGAACGGCGCCGGCTCGATCATCTCGTTCGGCATCAAGGGCGGCCGCGCCGCCGGCCGCAAGTTCATCGAAGCGCTGCGGCTGACCAGCCATCTCGCCAATGTCGGCGACGCCAAGACGCTGGTGATCCATCCGGCTTCGACCACGCATCAGCAGATGAGCGCCGAACAACTGAAGGCCGCCGGCATCGGCGAGGAGCTGATCCGGCTGTCGGTCGGGATCGAGACCGCCGACGACATTATCGCTGACCTGGCGCAGGCTCTGCGCGTGTCGCAGAAGGGCTGAGCCATGCAGATCAAGGTCAACGGAACAGACACCTTCGTCGCCACCGGCGGCAAGCCGTTCGACGCGTCGCTGCCCGCCGCGGTGTTCATCCATGGTGCCGGCTTCGATCGCTCGGTGTGGGCGCTGCAGACACGCTGGTTCGCGCATCATGGCTACGCCGTGCTGGCGCCGGATCTGCCCGGCCACGGCCGCTCCGGTGGCGAGCCGCTGAAGACGATCGCCGAAATGGCCGACTGGATCGCGGCGCTGCTCGACGCCACGGGCGCGCAAGCTGCCAAGCTGATCGGCCACTCGATGGGCTCGCTGATCGCGCTGGAGACCGCCGCACGGCACCCGGCCAAGGTGGCGTCACTGGCGCTGATCGGCACCACCTCGACCATGGCGGTCGGCCCCGATCTCTTGAAAGCCGCCGAAGCCAACGATCCCGCCGCAGTTGCGATGATGACGATCTGGGGCCTCGGCCCGGATGCCGAGATCGGCGGCAACCTCGCGCCCGGCCTGTGGATGCACGGCGGCTCGGTGCGCGTGCTCGAGGCCAACAAGCCCGGCGTGATCTTCAACGATCTGTCCGCCTGCAACGACTACAAGGATGCGCTGGCGGCGGCGGCAAAGATCACCGTGCCGACGCTGTTCATCCTCGGCGAGCGAGACATGATGACCCCGACCAAGAACGGCAAGACGCTGGCGGCGGCAATCGCCGGCTCACGCACCGTGATCCTGAAAGGCGCCGGTCACACCATGATGGTCGAGCGCCCGGACGACGTGCTGAAGGCGCTGCAGGGATAAGCGTCCGCCAGCCCCACGCTCGTCATTCCGGGGCGCTCGCGAGAGCGAGCGAACCCGGAATCTCGAGCTTGTGGAGCACCCGTCGTCGCAACAACTTCTGGATTCCGGGTTCGCGCTTCGCGCGCCCCGGAATGACTATGTTGGGCTAGGCTGGAATGCATCAACCCCGAGCGCAGCGAACTCCCTCGCCCCGCTCTTCGCGGGGAGAGGGTTGGGGTGAGGGGCGACGCGGGCACTGAGTCTCGACCACGATGAGACGCCCCCTCGCCCGGATTGCTGCGCAATCCGACCTCTCCCCGCGCGCGAGGAGAGGTGACAACTACGTCCCGTTTCCAGCACCACTCCCCTCACCCTTCCCGAACACCCGGCTCGCCAGCACATCGCCCGCTTCGATCGTCATGATGTCCTCGGCGGTGAGCGAGCGGTCGAGGTCGGCGATCAGGCGGTTGGCCTGGCGGAGGCGGATGCGGTCGAGGGCGTTGCGGATCGAGCGGGCGTTGGCGAACAACGGCTGGGTCTTGCGGATGCCGATGTAGCGCTCGAACGCGGCCTTCGCTTCGGGGGAGAAGTGATAGTTCTGCTCGGTCAGCATCCCCTCGGCAATTCCCAGCAGTTCACCGTCGGTGTAGTCCGGGAAGTCGATATGGTGGGCGATCCGCGAGCGGAAGCCGGGATTGCTCTGGAAGAACTTCTCCATCCGGTCGGCATAGCCGGCCAGGATCACCACCAGATCGTCGCGCTGGTTCTCCATCACCTGGAGCAGGATCTCGATCGCTTCCTGGCCGTAGTCGCGTTCGTTCTCCGGGCGATACAGATAGTAGGCCTCGTCGATGAACAGCACGCCGCCCATCGCCTTCTTCAGCACTTCCTTGGTCTTCGGCGCGGTATGGCCGATATACTGCCCGACCAGTTCGTCGCGGGTCACCGAGACGACATGGCCGCGGCGAACGAAGCCGAGCTTGTGCAGGATCGAGGCGATGCGCAGCGCCACCGTGGTCTTGCCGGTGCCGGGATTGCCGGTGAACGACATGTGCAAGGTGGGGTTGCCGGTGGCGAGCCCCATCCGCTTGCGCAGCCGTTCGACCAGCAGCAGCGCCGCAATCTCGCGGATCCTGGTCTTCACCGGCCTCAGCCCGATCAGCTCGCGATCGAGCTGATCCAGCACCTCGCCGATGCCGACCTCGTTGAACTCGGCGCGGAGGTCGACGCGCGCGGGCGGCGCGTCGTCTCCGTCGGGCGTCGTTGCGGTCGTGTCCACGATCAGCCTCCGTAGCGGCGGCCTTCAGGCTTGTCGGCCGAATAGGCGCGCGTGGTGTAACGCATGTTGCGGCCGTCGGACTCCTGACGGTCGAGCCGGAAGCCGGGCTCGTCCTTCGGGCGGTTGACGATGAACGACAGCCGCACCGATTCCCAGCCGTGCGAAGAATCGAACGCCGACAGCCGGATGTAACGATCGCCGTAGATCTTGCGGCATTCGTTCAGTTCCATCATCACGCCGGCGGCGTCCTGCAGATCGAACATCGGCAGGCCCCACATGTCCCAATAGGTGTTGCGGGGATGCGGATCGTCGGTGAATTCGAGGTTCACCGCCCAGCCCTTGGACAGCGCGTATTGCACCTGGGCGGCGATCTGCTCGTCGGTGAGATCGGGCAGGAACGAGAAACAGCCTTGGGTCAGTCGCATGGAATTACTCCTTATATCTTGCCAATCGATGAGACCCGTCATTGCGAGCGAAGCGAAGCAATCCAGTGCGTCGAGCACGGAGCCTGGATTGCTTCGTCGCTTCGCTCCTCGCAATGACGGCTACACCGAGACCGACGGGGTCGGCGCGTAATCGGGCGTGTCGGTGGATTCGTAGTTGAAGGTCACATTCTTCCAAGTATCGAGCGCGGCCTTCAGCGGCGTGCAGGTTTGCGCCGCCTTGGCGAGGATTTCCGGACCCTCGTGCAGGTAGTCCCGGCCCTCGTTGCGGGCGAGGATCATCGCTTCCAGCGCGACGCGGTTGGCGGTGGCGCCGGCCGCTATGCCCATCGGATGGCCGATGGTGCCGCCGCCGAACTGCAGCACGACGTCTTCGCCGAGCAGGTGTAACAGCTGATGCATCTGGCCGGCGTGGATGCCGCCGGAGGCCACCGGCATCAGCTTGTTGAGGCTGGCCCAATGCTGGTCGAAGAACAGGCCGTTCTCCAGCGCCATCGGGTTGAAGTCCTCGCGGCAGATGTCGTAGTAGCCCTTGGTGGTCGCCGGATCGCCTTCGAGCTTGCCGACCACGGTGCCGGCATGGATGTGGTCGACGCCGGCGAGCCGCATCCACTTGGCGATGACGCGGAACGACACGCCGTGATTGCGCTGGCGGGTGTAGGTCGAGTGACCGGCACGATGCAGATGCAGAATCATGTCGTTCTTGCGCGCCCACTTCGCCATCGACTGGATCGCGGTGTAGCCGATCACGAGGTCGATCATCACGATGATCGAGCCGAGCTCCTTGGCGTATTCGGCGCGCTCGTACATGTCCTCCATCGTCGCCGCGGTGACGTTGAGGTAGGTGCCTTTGATCTCGCCGGTCTGGGCCTGCGCCTTGTTGACCGCCTCCATGCAGTATTGGAAGCGTTCGCGCCAATGCATGAACGGCTGCGAGTTGATGTTCTCGTCGTCCTTGGTGAAGTCGAGACCGCCCTTCAGCGCCTCGTACACCACGCGGCCGTAGTTGCGGCCCGACAGGCCGAGCTTCGGCTTGACGGTGGCGCCGAGCAAGGGACGTCCGAACTTGTCCATGCGCTCGCGCTCGACCACGATGCCGGTCGCCGGGCCCTGGAACGTCTTCACATAGGCGATCGGCAGCCGCATGTCCTCGAGCCGCAGCGCCTTCAGCGGCTTGAAGCCGAACACGTTGCCGATGATCGACGCGGTCAGATTGGAGATGGAACCCGGCTCGAACAAATCGAGGTCGTAGGCGATGTAGGCGAAGTACTGGCCGGGCGAATTCGGCACCGGGTCAACCCGGTAGCATTTGGCGCGATACTTCTCGGCCGCGGTCAGGCGGTCGGTCCACACCACCGTCCAGGTCGCGGTGGACGATTCACCGGCGACGGCCGCGGAGGCTTCGATCGGATCGACGCCGTCCTGCGGGGTGACGCGGAACAACGCGATGACGTCGGTGTCCTTCGGCTCGTAGTCGGGCTCCCAATAGCCCATCTTCTTGTATTCCATCACGCCGGACTTGTAGCGGTCCTTGCCGCGGATGGTGACAGCTTCGTTCATGTCGTCCTCCTTGAAAGCCTTGAAAGCCCTGGCCGGCCGAGGCGGCGGGATGCGTAGGCACCTTGGCGAAGATGGAGGTGTGAGCGTCGTCGATGCGTGAACTCCGCCGCACCTCAGTGGTTGCGGAGCGAGTTTGATCACATCGGTTGTAATAAGAGAAATTTCATTATCTTCGACAATGCCAAAGTTTGTCTTATATCTGTCCTCGCGGAGGATATATCCCTTCCCGCTCAAGCGACTTTGGCAGCATCGGCTCCAATCTCGGGCGCCGCCTCCTTGATGGCCGCCTGAAGCGCCACGAACGCTTGCGGGACATCGGCACCGTGCAGACAGGCTTGCTCCAACCTGCGGCACGCGTCGGCCAGCCGGACAAAGCCGAGCTGACCGGCGATCGATACGGTCTTGTGAGCGACCCGTGCGAGCTCCTGCGTCGGATCGTCGCCCGGTGCGGCGCCGTCCGACGCGGGCGGCCATTGCGGCGGAATGCTGCCGAGCGCGCGGCGCAACTGATCGACGAACCCCGCGATCTCTGCATCGCCTGCGAACATCCGCAGCTCCTCGAGCACGGCCTGATCGCGCACCACGCCCTCGGGCTCGATCGGCCCAGGCTGTTGCGGCCCGGACTGCCTGCGGCACGGGCCGGGCTCGCCCCAGGTCGCGACGGCGGCCAGTAGCTCGGCACGATTGATCGGCTTGCCGATGTGACCGTCGATCCCGGCGGCGCGATAGCGTTCGACCTGTTCGGGCAACACGTTCGCCGTCAGCGCGACAATCGGCACGTTGTTGCATTCGCTGTTCAGCGCACGGATGCGCCGCGATGCTTCCATGCCGTCGATCTCGGCCATCTGCACGTCCATCAGAATGAGATCGTAGCAGCGCCCTGCCGCCGCCATGCTGATCGCCATGGCGCCGCTGTCGGCGAGATCGACCTCGTGGCCGGCACGGCTCAGCATCGCTTTGCAAAGATCGCGATTCATCTCGACGTCGTCGACCACCAGGATCCTCAGGCTGCGGCCGACCGCCACGGGCGCTTCGCTGCGTTCGATATCGAGCTCCGCGGCGATCGGCAGTTCGATCTGGAAGCCGAACGTGCTGCCCCTGCCGGGCTCGCTGTCGATACTCATTTCTCCGCCCATCGCCTGAACGATGCATTGCGAGATCGCGAGCCCGAGCCCGGTGCCGCCATATTTGCGAGAGATCGTCTCGTCCGCTTGGCTGAAGCGCTTGAACAATCCCTTCTGATCCTGTGCGGAGATGCCGATGCCGGTATCGCTGACAGCGATGGTGAGACGAACGCGATTCTCCGCAGCGGCTGCACAGGCGACGTGCAGTTCGACGGAGCCGGCGGTGGTGAATTTGACGGCGTTGTTGAGCAGATTCAACAACACCTGTCGCAACCGCGCGCCGTCGCCCATCAGCACCGCGGGCACAGCGGGCGCGTTCACCCGCAGCTCGAGCCCCTTCTCGTCGGCTTTCGGCTGGATGATCGACACGCTGTTGTCGATGAGTTCGTGAAGGTAGAGAGGCTTGCTCTCGAGCGACACGCCCATTGCCTCGATCTTGGAAAAATCCAGGATGTCGTCGATGATCACCCGCAGCGAGTCACTGGCCTCGAAGATCCGCTCGACTTGACGGCGCGTCGTCGGTGCCAGCGTCTCGTCTTCCAGCACCAGATCGGCGTAGCCGATGATGCCGTTGAGCGGGGTGCGGATCTCGTGGCTCATATTGGCGAGGAAATCGGCCTTGGCGGCGCCCGCCTGTTCGGCGCTCTCCCGCGCTGCCTTGAGCTCGTCCTCGTATTTGAGCTGCTCGGTGAGGTCGACCGCAATTCCCAGGATCCCGAGATTGACGCCGTCCTCGGATCGCAACCGACTGAGGGTCAGACGCACCGGAATTCGCGTACCGTCGCGGGCGATGAACGTCCAAACGCTGGTGTAAGGATCCTGATGCGCCAGTTGGGCTCCCACAACGCCGAAGCCCGCCTCGGGCTCGATGCCGTTGGCGCGAAGCTTTGCGGCGCGGACCGCAATCTCGTGTAGATCGTGAAACAGCGCCGGCGTCTGGATTCCGATCAGCTCAGAGGATTCGTAGCCCAGCATCCGCTCAGCCGCCGGATTGAACAACGAGATCTTGCCGTCGGTGTTGGTCACGATCACCGCATAGGCGGCGCGCTCCAGAATCGCCGTCTGCAGCGTCATCGTCTTCTTGAGCTGCGCCGTGCGCTCGGCAACCTGCAGCTCGAGCGAGGCGTTGAGACTGCGGATCTTTTTCTCGGCCGCCACCAGATCGGTGATGTTGCGCGCCGCGGTCGCGACGCCGAGCAACTTGCCGTTTTCGGAACGGATCGGCGAAACGCTGACGGCCACGTCGATCAAATCGCCATTGCGATTGTTACGCTTGGTCCGAAAATAGCTGACCGTATGTCCATCTCGAATATCGGCGAGAATCCGAGCTTCCTCGTCCCACAGATGTTTCGGGACGATCAGTTCGGTCGCCGGGTGGCCGATCGCTTCTTCCGCCGTGTAGCCGAACAACCGCTCCGCCGCCTTGTTCCAGTCAATCACCGTGCCGTCGATCGTCTTGGCGATAATGACATCGTTGGAGCCCTCGAAAATCGCCGCGAGCCGCGAGCGTTCGATATTCTGCTCGGCGCGACGGGCCTGATAGGACGTCTGCTGATCGAGCAGTGCCGTGAGCAGCAGGCCGATCGCCAGCGTCATGCCGAAGGTGAACCAGGGATTCGGCAGGTCCAACGCGTCGACGAACGGTGGCAACGCCCACAATTCGATGCGCCAGGTGCGTCCATATGTGACGATCGAGATTTCGCTCGTCGGCAGCGAGAGCGCCGCGTCCCGCGGCTGGCCGACGATGTGGAAAGGCGCTCCGCCGTCGTCCGCCACCGAGAAACCGAACTCGCCGTCGCCGCTGTGCAGGTCGGCCAGGATCGAGTAGATGTCGACCGCGGTGAAGGTCCAGCCGATCAGTGCCCGTCGCCGCTGCTCCTCGGTCGCAACCGGATCACCAGCGCGATAGACCGGCAACAGGATCAGAACCCCGCTGTCCATCCCGCTCATCGGGAGCAGTTCGATCGGCGCCGTCATTGTCGCCTCGCCGCTCGCAGCGGCCAGGTCCGCTGCGGTCCTGCGGTTCGTCTCCGAGGCAAGGTCGAGCCCGATCGCGGTGGCATTGCGATTGTGCGGTTCGAAAAAAGTCACCAGATAGCGGAGACCGTCGTGCGGAGCGAATTGGACCACCTTGTAGGTCGGCCGACCGTTGGCGCGAAGATGGGCGACGAACGCCGCCACGTCCTGCTGTGCAACGGGACGAACGAAGCCGAATCCTCGCACGCCGGGAAACTCGACCGAAAAGTTGCGCGCCTCGGCATATCGATGGAAGGCGTCGAAGCTGATCGTCTCGCCGCCGCCGGCGAGAACGGCGCCGCGCGCGGCCATCAGCCCGTAGCGATAGGTTTCGAGCTTCTCCTTGACGCGATCGGCGAAATTGAGAGCCAGCACATCGAATCGGCGCTCTGTGGTGTCGACGTTCGCGCGCGCAATCCAGTAGGCGGCGAGCGCGCTCAGCAGCGCGCTGACGACCGCTCCGATCACGATGTGGGTCAATCTCCGGCGCGCCGCCTGCGCACGCGCGCCTGCCGCCGGAGTCGACGGACGCCATATCGAATCGGACTTGGCAGAATGCATCCTGCAATCCAGTTCGGTCACGAGGGCATCGTCGCGCTCGGCTCGAACGCGCAGAAATTCTGAATCATCTGAAACAGTTCGGAGACGTCGAACGACTTCTTGAAGATTCCGACGGCGCCGGCGTGGCCCAACACCTCACGCGTCAGCGCCTCGGCGGACGCCTTGTCGAAGTCGCGTTCGCTGAGAACCAGCACCGGAATGTTCGCGGTCTCGGGGATCGAGCGCAGTCTGGTGATCAGGAACTCCGCGCCGCCTTGAGGCATGTAGTAGTCGGTCACGACGACGCTGGGGCTGCGCCGCACCGCCAGCCGCAACGCCCGTGCCGCATCCGGCGCATAGACGGTCTCGACCCCGAGCTTGTTCAACCGGCTCGCCAGGAACGTGCCGACCTGCTCGTCGTCGTCGACGATCAGCACGCGCGGCCGGTTCGGCACCAATTCGGGGTGGTCCGCCACGGCGTCGCTGTGCGCGGTGATCGCCACGGCCCGATGCGGGAAGATCTCGATCAGCGCCGCCTTGAGGTCGGCCCAAAACTCGGGGCCCTTGCGGGCGTAGAACAGCCCCATCGATTCGCAGCGCTCGATCGTGGTTTCGTCGGAGCTGCCGGTCACGATCAGAATGTCCAACGCCGGACCGCCTTGGTCGAGCAGATGAAACGACGCCGTCAGGCCGTCCAGCTTGGGCATGTTGACGTCGACGATCATCAGGTCCGGCGCGGTGCGGCGCGCCTTGAGCAGCATCTGCATGCCATTGCAGGCAGTGTCGACCGCGAAGCCCATTTTCTCGCAGCGGCTCGACAGCACCTTGACGACGGCGGGATCGTCGTCGGCGATCAGGATTCTCGGCCGCTTCTCGCTGGACGCATCCATGACGTTCTCCTCATCGGTTTCGTCACCGTTCCGTTCGTGCGACGTCGGTCTCCTGCCGAAGCAGATCCAGCAGCGCGTCGAGCAACGGCAGAAGCTGAGACGCAGATTCTCCCTCGCGCGTGACCCGTGTGATGTCCTTGTCGAGTTGCGCGGCGGCTTCGCTGATCGCGCTCAGGCCGTAGATTCCCGCGACGCCCGCCAGCTTGTGCACCACGTTGCGCAGCACCGGTGAAGCGGACCCAGCAGCCACCTCGGCGCGCATTGCCGTCAGGCTGGCCGCGTCGGCACGCAGACGCCCGTCGATTCCGACATCCGGCGGCGGCGATGGATCGAGCATCTCGGCTTCCGCCACATCGAGATATTCACGCACCCGGCTCGCCAGATCGCCGAGCCTGAACGGCTTGACGATGACGCCGACCGCGCCGCGCGACAGATATTCGACGAGATTGTCGGTTCCGCCCCGCGCGGTGGTGAACACCACGGGAATGTGAGCCGTGATCTCCGTGTCCCGAAGGCGCGCCAGGACAGCGAAGCCGTCCATCCCCGGCATCGAGACGTCGCTGAGAATCAGATCGGGCAACCAGTCGGCCGCCGCTGCGACACCTTCGTCGCCGCTGAGAACCCCTTTGGTTTCCAGCGACGGATCGCGCGACAACACCGACGCGACGATCTTCAACATCGCCGGATCGTCGTCGATTTGCAGGATACGATTCTTCACGCGAGCCCCCTCGCCGCTGAAATCACGCTCCCTGCGCGCCGTCGCCCATTGGGGCACACGGTTAGCAGATCCCAAAACTCTGCAATCATCACGCTAACAGAGCGTTATGATACAATCGAATCTATCAGCAATCCTGCGACACAGGCCGATTAGTTACTTGTTACTTTCAAATTCTATGATGCATTTCGCGCATTGCTACGTGCTGTTACGAGGAAGCCGGCGACGGCGAACGACATCCTCATGAGCGTTGTCATTCAAACCTGGTACAATCACGCAGACGCACGAAGGTGACGCACTGCGATCACCGCAGCGCACGCGCCGGAGGGAGGCCGCGGACGCGACGGCACGCGGCGTTGACGCCCGGTTCGAATTCAATAAAACTTCGCACACGATGGTTGCGGCGAAAGTTTTTGTTATATGAGTCGGCAGTTCCGGGCGGTCTCGATCCGCCAGTTGCGCGCGCTCGCGGCGCTGGCCGAAACCGGCAGCATGACGGCCGCGGCAGCCAAGCTCAACCTGACCCAGCCGGCGGTGACGCTGCAGCTCCGCAATCTGCAGGCACTCGCCGACCTGCCACTGATCCAGCGCAGCAGCGACGGCATGCGGCTGACCGATGCCGGGCTCGAGGTGCTGGCGCTCAGCGAGCGGATCGAGGCGGCGATTGCGGCTTGCGAGACATCGCTGGAGATGATCGCCGGCAAGACCGCGGGCCGGATTTCGATCGGCGCGGTGTCGACCGCGAAATACTTCGTGCCGTTCGCGATCTCCGGCTTCCTCAAGCGCCACCCGAAGATCGACGTACACCTGTCGATCGGCAATCGTCAGGAGATCGGCGCCGAGCTGCGCAACTACGAGCTCGACATCGCCATCATGGGGCGGCCACCGGTCGATCTCGAAGTCGACGTCCACCTGATCGGCGACCATCCGCACGTCATCATCGCGCCGACCGCACATCGGCTGGCGCGCAAGGACCACATCGATCCGCGCAAACTGGCGAGCGAGACCTTCGTCACCCGCGAGCCCGGCTCCGGCACCCGCAGCCTGATGGAGCAGTTCTTCGGCGGCGCCGGGATCAGTCCGGCGATCGGCATGGAGATGAGCAGCAACGAGACCATCAAGCAGGCGGTGATCGCCGGACTCGGCGTCGCCTTCATCTCGGCCCACACGGTGGCGACCGAGCTCGACGAGCGGCGGCTGGTGATCCTGGACGTCGAGGGCCTGCCGGTCGTGCGGCAATGGTTCGTGGTCAGCCGCAAGGACAAGGTGCTGCTGCCGCCGGCGCAGGCGATGCTCGACTTTCTCAAGGCGGAGGGACCGCATTTCCTGCCGCGCACCCATGGCCGAATGCGGCTGACCCGGCCCTCGCCCCGCGGCAAGCGCGGCTGAAGGGGGCGGGCAGTTCTGATCCGCTGAGCCCGGCCTTCCGCCGTCGAAAGATTTCCGAAGCTCGGCTATGCAGAAATGCTCCCTCACCTGGATTGCTGCGCAATCCGACCTCTCCCCGCCCTTCGCGGCGAGAGGTTGGGCCGTGCGCGAGACCGCGACTCTCGAGCGCCCGAGCCAGTGCGGGCTCGGGCGCCGACCGAAGCACAGCTCACTCCCGCTCCCCGCCCTTCGCGGCGAGAGGGCCGGGCTGAGGAGCGGACACCGCCGCAGCGCAGAGTCTGAAGCGCTGAGTCTGACAAAACAAAAGCGCGCGCCGTGAGGCGCGCGCCAGTCTTGCTCGGGTCGAACGGTTCGGGCTCAGGCGGCCTTGGCGAGGCCGACGCGTGCCCAGATTTCGGCGAGCGCCTGCACCAGATGCTCGATGTCGGCGTCGGAGTGCTGCGGCGACGGCGTGATCCGCAGCCGCTCGGTGCCGCGCGGCACGGTCGGATAGTTGATCGGCTGCACATAGATGCCGTAGCGGTTGATCAGCTCGTCGCTGATCTGCTTGCACAACACCGCGTCGCCGACCATCACCGGGACGATGTGGCTCGGATTGCGCATGTGGGCGACGCCGACCTGATCGAGCCGCATCCGCAGCCGGGCGACGCGATCCTGGTGGCGATCGCGCTCGGCCGAACTCGACCGCACATGACGAACGCTGGCCAGCGCACCGGCGGCAACCGCGGGCGGCAGCGAGGTCGAGAAGATGAAGCCCGAGGCAAAGCTGCGGACGAAATCGCACAACGCCGCCGAGCCGGTGATGTAGCCGCCGACGATGCCGAACGCTTTCGCCAGCGTGCCTTCGATCACGGTGAGACGATGGCTGAGGCCTTCGCGGTCGGCGATGCCGCCGCCGTTCGGGCCGTACAGGCCGACGCCGTGAACCTCGTCCAGATAGGTCATGGCGTTGTGCGCGTCGGCGACGTCGCAGATCTCGGCGATCGGCGCGATGTCGCCGTCCATCGAATACACCGACTCGAACGCCACCAGCTTCGGCGCGTGCGGATCGAGATCGGCCAGCTTGCGCTCGAGGTCGCGCGGATCATTGTGGGCGAAGATCCGGGTCTCGCTGCGGCTGTGGCGAATGCCTTCGATCATCGAGGCGTGGTTCAGCTCGTCCGACAGAATCACGCAGCCGGGCATCCGCGACGCCAGCGTCGACAGCGTTGCCCAGTTCGACACGTAACCCGAAGCGAACAGCAGGCCCGCCTCCTTGCCGTGCAGCGCCGCCAGCTCCTGCTCGAGCAGGACGTGATAATGGTTGGTGCCGGCGATGTTGCGGGTGCCGCCGGCGCCTGCACCGCAGGAGTCCAGCGCCTCGTGCATCGCCTTCAGCACGTCTGGGTGCTGGCCCATGCCGAGATAATCGTTCGAGCACCACACCGTGACTTCGTTGGTGCCTTCGGGCCGATGATGGGTCGCGCGCGGGAACGAGCCGGCATGGCGTTCCAGATCGGCAAACACCCGGTAACGACCCTCGCGATGGAGGCTTTCGATCTGCCGCTTGAAATAGGCTTCGTAGTTCATGACGTCCTCCCGTTGAGCGTCGCGGCGGGTTCTGCGACCCGTGCCGATGCCAGGCCGCTCCGTGGATGCTGCTCCAGGAACGTCTGGCGGAACTGATCTTCCAGCCGCTGCCGGGCGCACACCTGGCGCGCCTTCGGCTGCGCCTCTTCGGCGCGGGCGTTGGGGACGACGACAAGCTGCGGCGCCGCGGGACGCGTCTCGACCGTGGCCTGCGAATCAGCCGGCTGCGAAGAGCCCTGCGCGGACGCAGCAGCGATGGTGGCGGAGGGTTTCTGTTCCATGACGATGTTCTCCGGCGAGAAACCTGGACGAATGCCCCAGCTCCACAACGTGATGGCAGGCAGGGGCAGCAGCATGAACCAATGCTCGACGACACCGAGCGCAAACAGCGTCGACACCAGCGTCAGTCCGACCACTTCAAACGGCGTATCGGCGACTTCCACAATGCGCTGGATCATAACCACCAGCACTGCGGTCGCCAGCGTCACCGAAATCGGGAAAAACGCACTGACCGGCTTGCGTGCGAAATAGGTCTTCAGGAACTGAACGGCGTCCGGCATCAGCTCGTCATTGGTGACGGGTACGCCGAGGAACAGATTGATCTTGGCGCTCTGGCGCAGCACCCACAGCGCCGCATAGGTCCACAGCCCGACCTGATTCTCCGCGCCAAAGGTCACGGCCAGCACCACCGCGCCGCACGCCAGCAGGCAGATCTCGTGATACAGGATCGCCTGCAGCGCGTAGCTGAAGCGCACAAAGCCCTTGGCGCCGGGCGGACACGGCTCGGCCCGTGGGCCGGTGAGCCAGCCCGACAGGAACGCGATCTCCTGCGCGCCCCACAGGAAGATGATGCAGCTGAACGCCATGTAGGCCGCGCCGACGCTGACGTCGTGCGCGGTGACCGACAGGCCGCACAGCGCGATGGTGAGCATTCCCCCGGCGCACACCGCCCGCAGCAGTTCAGAGCGGCCGACGCTGCCGACCAGCAGCAGCACCGCACCGGTGGAGAACCACCAGACGAAGGCTGCGAAGATCGGCGGGCCGAGGTAGCTGACCATCACATCGTCCCCCTCACCACGCCGGACGCAAGCCGATGACGCGCGGCAGTTCGTTGTGCTTGGCCGGCAGCAGGAACAGCCGGCCGAACGCTAGCGCGGCGGAGGCGGCGTAGAACGGCCGCTTCAGCTTGCCGACGAAGCCCTCGCTGTGGCTCCGGTCGATCTTTTCCGCCACCACCCGCAGCCGCTCCAGATTCTTCAGGAAGCGCGGGTCGTCGAGATTGATCATCACCGGGAACACCTGCTTGGAGATCTCGGTGGTGACGCGGAACACCTGCATGCCGTACTCGGTGGCATCGACCCCGAGCGCCTCGTAGAACGCCGGCCGCATGTGGTCGCGGACGTACATCGTGGCGAACACCGCGAGCAGGAAGAACTTGATCCACAGCTTGTTGACGCCCGACAGCAGCGACGGATCGGCACGCATCAGAAGCGCGAACGCCTCGCCGTGGCGGAACTCGTCGTTGCACCAGCGCTCGAACCACTTGAAGATCGGGTGGAAGCGGCGCTCCGGATGGCGCTCCATCTGGCGATAGATCGTGATGTAGCGGGCGTAGCCGATCTTCTCCGACAGATAGGTCGCGTAGAAGATGAATTTCGGTCGGAAGTAGGTGTACTTCTTGACCTTGGTCAGGAACGACAAATCGACGCCGATGCCGTGATCCTTGAGGATCTCGTTGATGAAGCCGGCATGGCGAGCTTCGTCGCGGCTGAGCAGGCCGAACAATTCGCGGATCTCGGGATTCTTGATCCGCTTCTTGATCTCGGCGTAGAGCACGCAGCCGGAGAACTCGGCCGTCAGCGACGACACCAGAAAGTCCTTGAACTCCGCGCGCAGCTCCGGCGGCAGCTTGTCGAGATCGGCGTTGATGAACTCGTCGGTCTTCTTGAAGTGCGACTTGTTATAGTCGGCGCGCAGCTCGTTCATCATCGCGGTCCATTCGGCCCGCACCAGGCTGACGTCCAGCTTGTCCATCGCCGCGTAGTCGGTGGTGTAAAACCGCGGCGTCAGGATGGTGTCCTGCTTGGCGATGTTGAGACTGTCGACGCTGCCCTTGATGTCCGGTCGTGATCGCAGCGCGCCTTGAGCGCCGCCCTCCATTGGAATCATTGAACCCTCCCGGTCGAAAAGCTGACTTCGTACAGTTCGGTCAGTTCACGGTAGCCTTCGAACCGCGCACGGATCTTGTCGAGAAGACCGGCACGGACCACGGTTGCGGTGCGACGAACGACCAAACGTTCGCCGAAGTCGACGTGGGTCGGCGCATCATGAACCAGGACCTCGTCGCCGGGTCCGATTTCGATGTCGCCGTCGAGGACGACGTGCGCGTGCAGGGTCTCCGAGGTCTGTTCGATCTCGACCGTGCAGGGGACGTCGAAGCTCGTGCGTTTCCCTAGTCCGAACATGCTTATTTCGAAGCGCCTTTCTCGGTGAGGTTCTCGTTATTGGAGGTGGTTTGGTCGGTGCCGGTACCGGCAGGCATCAATTGCGAGAAGGCGCGGAGATTGTCGGCGCCGAACGCATTGAGGTCGATCACTTTGTCGGTGACCGGATCGGTCAGCGTGTACTGACCGTTGACGTAGCGGGCGAGCTTGAACGACGGCTGCGAGCCGACGCCGGCTTTCTGGCGCTCGCGCGCCAGACCGTGCAGCACCACGCGTACGAAGCCGGACTGGCCCGGCTGCAGCGATTTGAGCAGGCTGCGATCGGAGGTGCGATACACCAGCACTGCCCCGTCGGGACTGTCTTCGAAATTCAGGTCGAGGCTTTCGACCATCGCCGGAGGGGTCATTCGGGAATGACCGACCCCGGTCAGGCGTGCAGTCGCCGCCACGGCAATCGTGAAAAACACGACCGCCGCAGCCGCGATCAAAACACCCTTCGGAACACTGAGATTGTGCGCGGCCTCGCTCATCTCGATCTCCGATTAGGCTATTGCCGTTGCGGTGGAACTCGGCAGCGGTCCGTCTTCTGAGCCGCTGTTGGTGGATTTTACGATCGCCAGCGCAGAGCTCTCGGTCTGCGCCTTCACCGCTTCCGTCAGCTTGGCAGCGACGGCTTCGACGTCCGGGACCGAATTGAGCATCGGCTCCGGAGTGTTGATGTACCAGGGCCGCACATGCGGCCACAGCAGCACGTAGGATGCGCGCTTGTCGTCGATGATCCGCAACGGGATATCGCCGCTGCCGTCGCGATTACGGCGGAGGTCGGCGTTGGCGATCCTGGTCAACGGGATGTTGATCGTGATCGGCAGCGCCACGCCCATCTGGAGCAGAACGCGCTTTGAGGTGATGGTGTAGCAACTCGCCCGGCGGAACAGCCAGACGAGCAGAGCGAGCAGGCCGAGGCCGACCGCCGCCGGGATCAGAAGCATCGACGCGGACGTCAATGCTTCCGCCGGCGACTGGCCGTTCGACCAGTGCGACCAGGCCTTCCACACGATCAGCAGAGCGAAATAAATCGCCACGGCCCGCATGTGGAAGGACCGGATGGCCAACCCCTTGTAGGTCGGCTTCCCCTGCCAGATGACGCGCTCTCCCTCCGGCAAGGGCGATGGAAGCTCACGAAACTGGCTGGGGGTGTCCGTCATACCAGCGACTCCGAACGCAGCGGCGTGGCGTAGAGCGTGCCGGCGCCGTAGTACGCGCAGATCTTGTCTTCTTCGAGCTTGGTGACCTGGTCGCCCTTCGCGATGGTCGGGACGCCGGCGAACTGATCGCCGCGGATCGCGTCGACCGACACCTTGCCGAACGGATCGTTGATCAGCGCGAACGGCACCGGGAGCAGCACGCGCTTACGGGTCTTGGCGACCTCGACCTCGAGGTAGCGGGCGATCACTTCGGCGCGGTCGACCCAAACTTCGGTCACCGTACCACCGACCACACCGTCGCAGCCGACGACCGGCATACCGACCGGGTTCGGGTCACGCGGGTCGAGGAACATGCCCTTCGCGGCGCGCAGCGGCGCGATGATCGGCAGGTTGTCGAGGCCGAGTTCCGGCACGTCGGCACGCTGAGCGTAGGAGCCGGGGCCGACGCCATCGGCGAACGGATTGCCGGTCGGAACGAACGGCGCACCGGGCCACGGCGCGGACGGAGCGAGCGCCACGTTCGGGCGGTCGTTGCTGGTCGACGGCACGGTCTTGGTCGCGCCACCACGCAGCAGGTAGGTCTTCGGATCCGGCGGCGCAGGCACGCCGACCTTCGCCAGACGAGTGCCACTGCCCGCATCAGCGACCAGCGGATAGCCCTCGCGCTTGTCTTCCCGGCGGAGATAGAACAGCAAGCCGGCGAAGAAGATCCAAAATACGTACAGGGTAACCTGTGCTAAGTCCAAATACGCTCCGGGTTGCATGGAACAGACCCCTTCCTCTTAGTTAACCTGGAAATTCGGCGAGGCCGAATTTGGCTGACGACTGCGCGTAGTCCATTCGTGTCGTGCGCACGAGCGGACCAACGGCAACGAGCGTTGCGAACAGCAACGCAATCTCGATGTAGTAGACGAAGCAGTAACCGATCGCCGGCCCCGACAGCACGGCGCCGAGCGCACCGTCACTGGCGAGCGAAGCGACGGCGTCGCGAATGCCGCCGCCGAGCAGGATGCCGCCGCCGGCTGCGGTGGCCTGCACTGCGCCCCACGTACCGAGCGCCATTCCTGAATCGCTGCGCGCCGCCACCGCCATCGCCGCGGTCAGCGTGCCGGCCGCGAACAGGCCGCCGCCGAAACCGATCAGTGCGGTGCCGACCCTGAACAGCAGCGCCGATTGCGCCGGGGCCGAAATCACCACAGCCGCGAAAGCGAACATGCCGATCATCGCGCCGAGCCCTGCGAGCCGATACGGATCGCCGGCACGGCCGAGCGTGCGCGCCGCCAGCGCGAAGCCCGCCAGCGTGCCGAGCGCGAAGAACGCGGTCAGTGCCGTGGTCTGCCCGACGGTGAGCTGCAGCACCTGGGCGCCGTAGGGCTCCAGCAGAATGTCCTGCATCGAGAACCCGGCGGTGCCGAGCGCGACCGCGACCAGCATCCGGGTCGAACCGCCGGCATCGCGGAACTGAGCCCAGGACTCGGCGAATTGCGGACGCCGGCGCGAAGCGGACGTCAGCGCCGGATTGCGGGCTTCCTGCTTCCACAGCGCGACGATGTTGAGCAGCAGCTGCATCACTGCCACGCCCTGGATCACCTGAATCAGACGAAGCTCGCTGAAGTCGCGCAGCAGCTCGCTGAAGATCAGCGCGCTGCCGGTCATACCGACCAGCAGCATCACATAGAGAAACGCCACCACCCGCGGCCGGGAATCTTCCGGCGCGATATCAGTGGCGAGCGCGAGCCCGGCGGTTTGCGTCGTATGCAGACCGGCGCCGACCAAAAGGAACGCCAGCGCCGCACCGATCTGGCCGTACACCGCCGGATAGGCGCCCTCGCCCGACAGCACCAGCAGCGCGAACGGCATGATGGCGAAGCCGCCGAACTGCAGCAGCGTGCCCATCCAGATATACGGCACCCGGCGCCAACCGAGCACCGAGCGGTGATGGTCGGACTTGAAACCGATCAGCACGCGGAACGGCGCGAACACCAGCGGCAGCGACACCATCAACGAGACCAGCAGCGTGGTCACACCGAGCTCGACGATCATCACCCGGTTGAGCGTGCCGTTGAGCAGCACGACCGAGGCGCCGACCGAGACCTGGAACAGCGACAGACGCAGCAGACGACCGAGCGGAAGCTCTTTGGTCGCCGCGTCGGCAAACGGCAGGAAACGCGTGCCAAGACGCATCCAGCCTTTCGCCAATGTCGCCGCCAGCTGGCTCATCGTCGAACCATCTCCAGGGCCTGCGAGGTGTAGAAGCCGGACGACACCCGATGGGTGCGGCCGGGCTGCCATTGCGCCAAGAGCGGCTCTGCCGCCACCAGGCTGCGGAGTGTTTTTTCGCTGATCGGCTCGATCGCCGGCGCGCGGTCGGAGCGCGGGAAGAACCCGCCGACGAAATGCATCACCGTCAAAAGCGGAGTCTTCGGGGCGAACGTCACCGCCATCGACTGATGGGTGCGCGAGGCGAGCGTCGCCAGCATGCGGCAGATGTCGTGCGGCAGGTAGTGGATCAGCGAGTCCATCGCGACCACGAAGTCGAATTCGCCGAGTTCGGGGTCGAGCATATCGCCGGAGCGGAAGTCGATCGCGGCCGGATCGATGTCGGCCGGCAGACGCTCACGCGCCACCGCCACCAGCGTCGGCGACAGATCGATCGCAACGATCTTGGCACCGCGCCGCGCCGCCTCGATCGACAGCGCGCCGGTGCCGCAACCGGCGTCGAGCAGCCGGGTGCCGGTCATGTCTGCCGGAAGCCACGACAGCAGCGTGCTCCGCATTTCGTCGCGGCCAGCGCGCACGGTGGCGCGAATGCCGCTGACGGGAGCATCCGAAGTCAGCTTGGCCCAGGTGTCGGCTGCGGTGCGGTCGAAATAGGTTTCAAGCTCGCCGCGTCGCTCGATGTAGCTGCCCAACGCCATCAATCAAATCCCAAGAGATCAAAGATGTCGCGATCCTTCAGCGGCTTGCCCTGGACCGGGGGTTCCTTCGCCTCCCACAATTCAGTGGCGAGCCGAAGATACTCATTTTGCACAGCTTCGATTTCTGCGGTGTGATCCATCTCAAAAAGTGTCATCTTTTTGAGACGGCTCTTCCGGATGACATCGAGATCCGGCAGATGCGCGACGCGATTGATACCGGTGCGCTCGCCGAACTTGTCGATCTGGTCGGTTTCGCGGCTGCGATTGGCAATCAGTCCCGCCAGACGGACGCTGTAGTTCTTCGACTTCGCCTGGATCGCCGCGGCGATGCGGTTGGCGGCGAAGATCGAATCGAAGTCGTTGGCGGCGACGATCATCGCTCGCTCGGAATGCTGCAGCGGCGAGGCGAAGCCGCCGCACACCACGTCGCCGAGCACGTCGAAGATCACCACGTCGGTGTCTTCGAGCAGATGGTGTTCCTTGAGCAGCTTGACGGTCTGGCCGACGACGTAGCCGCCGCAGCCGGTGCCGGCCGGGGGACCGCCGGCCTCGACGCACATCACGCCGTTGTAGCCCTCGAACACGAAGTCTTCGGGGCGCAGCTCCTCGGAGTGGAAGTTCACCGACTCCAAGACGTCGATCACCGTCGGCATCAGCTTCTTGGTCAGCGTGAAGGTGGAGTCGTGCTTGGGATCGCAGCCGATCTGCAGCACGCGCTTGCCGAGCTTGGAGAACGCCACCGACAGGTTCGACGACGTCGTGCTCTTGCCGATGCCGCCCTTGCCGTAGATCGAAAACACCTTGGCGGAGCCGATCTTGACGTCGGGGTCGAGCTGGACCTGGACGCTGCCGTCGCCGTCGCCCTCGGCGCATTTCGACGCGTTGAGGTCGGCGCAGCCAGAGGTCTTCAGCTTCAGGGGATCAGTCAGGATGTTCATGCGGCCACTCCCACGCCTTCCAGGCGATCCTCGAGCTCTTCGCCTGCCTTGCGCAGGGTCTCGAGCATTTCCGGGTCCGGAGACCAGTAGTTGCGTTCGTGCGCTTCGATCAGGCGGTGGGCGACCTTTGCCGAAGCCACCGGATTGAGCGCGGCGAGGCGTGCCCGCATTTCAGGGTCGAGCACGAAGGTCTCGGTGAGCTGCTTGTACACCCACGGGGCGACTTCGCCCGTGGTCGCCGACCAGCCCATAGTATTTGTCACGTGCTCTTCGATCTGCCGCACGCCTTCGTAGCCATGCTTGAGCATGCCCTCGTACCACTTCGGATTCAGCATCCGCGTGCGAGTTTCGAGCGCGACCTGCTCCGACAGCGTCCGCACCGTGCCGGCGCCGCGGGTCTGGTCGCCGATATAAACCGGCGCCGCCTGGCCGCCCTTCGCCTTGCGCACCGCGCGGCTGATGCCGCCGAGCGTGTCGAAGTAATGATCGACCGTGGTGACGCCGAGTTCGACCGAGTCGAGGTTCTGATAAGCGAGATCGACGTCGGCCAGCGCGCTCTTGAGCAGGTCGGCGTGCTGCACCGGCTGGCCCTTGAGGCCGTAGGCGAAGCTCTTGCGCTTGGTGTAGGTGTCGGCGAGCTCGTCCTCGTCTTCCCAGCGGCTGTTCTCGACCAGATGGTTGACGTTGGAGCCGTAGGCGCCGTCGGCATTGCCGAACACCCGCAGCGACGCCGTCTCCATGTCGCATTTGTGCTCGGCCTGATAGGCCAGCGAGTGCTTGCGGATGAAGTTCTGCTCGGCCGGCTCCTCGGCGCTCGCCGCCATGAAGGCGGCTTCGGCCAGAAGCTTGATCTGCAGCGGCAGCAGGTCGCGGAAGATGCCCGACATCGTGATGATCACGTCGATGCGCGGTCGGCCGAGTTCTTCCAGCGGGATCAGGTCGGCACCGGCGAGACGGCCGTAGCCGTCGAACCGCGGCCGCGCCCCCATCAGCGCCAGCGCCTGGCCGATCGGCGCGCCTTCGTTCTTCAGGTTGTCGGTGCCCCACAGCACGATCGCGACCGTCTCGGGCAATTGATTGCCTTCGGCGATGTGCTTGTCGATCAGACGCTGCGCCTGTTTGGCACCGTCCTGCAGCGCGTAGGCCGACGGGATCCGGAACGGATCGAAGCCGTGCAGGTTGCGGCCGGTCGGCAGCACCTGCGGCGTGCGCAGCAGATCGCCGCCCGGCGCCGGCCGGATGAACTTGCCGTCGAGCGCGCGCAGGATCGCGGCGAGTTCGTGATCCTCGGCGAGCAGCTTGTCGATGCCGGCCAGCTCCTTGAGCATGTCGAGATTGGCCTGCGCTTCCGGACCATTGCCCGACAGATGTTCGGGATGGCCGCCGCGCACCAGCGCTTCGAGCATCGCCTTGTCGGGACGCTTGCCGTGCATCGCATCGGCGACCGCTTCCAATGTCTCGACCCGTTCCTCTTCGGACGGCACGTTGCCGACCACATGGAGGCCGTGCGGGATCAGCGCGTACTCCATTTCGAGCACCGCATCGGCCAGCTTGGCGATGGCCGCCCCTGCCTCCTCGGCGGTCCAGGCCGGCTCGGCCGGGACCAGATCGAGGCCGGCGGCCTGCGCCTGCACCAGCGTCGCCAGATTCTCGCGCTCGGTCTCTTCCTCCGGCGTCAAGCCGCGCCAGCGCTCGAGCGAGGATTTCAGTTCGAGCAGCCCGCGATACAGACCGGCATGCGCGACCGGCGGCGTCAAATAGCTGACCAGCGTCGCCGCCGACCGCCGCTTGGCGATCGCGCCTTCCGACGGGTTGTTGGAGGCGTACAGATACATGTTCGGCAGATCGCCGATCATGCGGTCCGGCCAGCAGGTCCCGGACAGGCCGGTCTGCTTGCCGGGCATGAATTCGAGCGCGCCGTGGGTGCCGAAATGCAGCACGGCGTGGGCGCCGAAATCCTGCTTCAGCCAGCGATAGAACGCCGAGAAGGCGTGCGTCGGCGCGAAGCCCTTCTCGAACAGCAGCCGCATCGGGTCGCCTTCGTAGCCGAACGCAGGCTGCACGCCGACGAACACGTTGCCGAAGCGCTCGCCGAGAATGAAGATCGACGAACCGTCGCTCTGATGCTTGCCGGGCGCCGGACCCCACTGCGCTTCGATCTCGCGCAAGTAACGCTCGGCCTTGACGTGATCGCCGGCCATCACCCGGGCATGGACGTTGGCATTGGCGCCGAACCGCGCCGCATTGCCGGTGATGATCGCCTCGCGCAACGCGTCGACGCTTTCGGGCACCTCGACGGTGTAGCCTTCAGCCTTCATCGCCTTCAGCGTGTTGAACAGCGACTCGAACACGCCGAGGAATGCCGCGGTGCCGGTGTTGCCGGCGTTCGGCGGGAAGTTGAACAGTACCGCAGCGACCTTGCGGTCCTTGCGCTCGCTCCGCCGCAGCGCGATCAGCCGCGCCGTACGCGACGCCAGCATCTCGGCGCGCTCGGCGCAGACATGCATGTCGCCGCCGCTCTCGTTGCGCTCGAACTTGCAGAACTTCTCGCAGCCCGGGCAGGCGACGTTGCCGCCGTCGGAGCGACCGCCATAGACCATCGGATTGGAGCAACCGTCGAGCTCGGGGATCGCCACCATGATGGTGCTTTCCACCGGCATCAGGCCGCGGTCCGACGTGGCCCACTGCTCCAGCGTCTGGAACTCGACCGGGTGCGCCGACAGATACGGCACGTCTAGCGCGGTGAGGATGTCCTCGGCCGCCTTGGAGTCGTTGTAGGCGGGACCGCCGACCAACGAGAAGCCGGTGAGCGACACCACCGCGTCGACGACCGGGCGGCCGTTCTTGATGAAGAATTTCTCGATTGCCGGACGCTGATCCAGCCCCGATGCGAACACCGGGATGACGTGCAGTCCCTTGGCCTCGAACGACTCCAGCATGCCGTCGTAGTGACCGGCGTTGCCGGCGAGCAGATAGGAGCGCAGCAGCAGCACGCCAACCGTACCCTTGGCCTCGGCCGGGCCCGTCGGAAGCTTGTCGACCGTCTCGGCGATCCGCCCCTTCATCTTCGGGTGGTACACGCCGATGTCCGGATATTCGACCGGCGGTTCGACCTTGGCGACGCCGCGCAGCCCCTTGCGCGGGCCATTGGCGTAACGGTCGATCAGCAGACGCACCATATTGGCGATGTTCTGCTCGCAGCCGGCCAGCCAGTACTGCAGCGTCAGGAAGTAGGCGCGCATGTCCTGCGCGGTGCCGGGCACGAAGCGCAGCAGCTTCGGCAGCTGCCGCAGCATCTTCATCTCGCCCTTGCCGGCCGAGCCTTCGTGCTTCTTGCCGCGCAGCTTCTTCAGCCAGTTGATCATGCCGAGCGCTTCGGCGCTCATGTCGAACTTGCCGATATGGGTGAGCTTCACCACTTCGGCCGCCGACATGCAGCACACGATCGCGTCGCATTCGGTGCGGCGCGCCTGCAGCGCCGGCATCACCGCACGGACGTGATCGTCCATGAACAGCATGGTGGCGATGATGATGTCGCCGGTGGCGATGTCGGCGAGGCAGCGCTGCAAGGCGTTGCCATCGCTGCCCCACTCGTCGGCGGAGTGCACCGTCAGCTCGAGTCCGGGATAATCCTTCCGCAACACGTTGCGAGCACGTGCGGCGGCACCGGACAAATGGCTGTCCAGCGTGACGATGACGACCCGAACCGGGGTCTTGTCAGCGGGCGAAGTGCGCTTTGGCATCGTACAAGGTCTCGACAGTAATGGTTGCGACACCATTTTCGTTGGCGAAGCGCTCGGTATTTCGTCGAGCCTTGCCGCGGACGAAGAACGGTATCTTCAGCAGTTCCTTTTCGGCTTCCGGCGCCCACACAGCTCCCGAAGGAGCGGTTGCGACCGGGACCGGTTGAGATGCTGCACCGTCGAGAACCGGCGCGCTTTGCGGCAGCGCAACCGCGACCTCCGCCGCTGCAGGCGCGGAAGCGGGTGCGTGGCCAGTGCCGAGATGCGACGGCAGCGCGCCGTCCTTGAATTCGAAATCGTCCTTGAACATCGCCAGAAGATGCTCTTCGAGGCCCATCATCAGCGGATGGACCCAGGTGTCGAAGATCACATTGGCGCCTTCGAATCCCATCTGCGGCGCGTAGCGCGCGGGGAAATCCTGAACGTGCACCGGCGCCGAGATCACCGCGCAAGGCACGCCGAGGCGCTTGGCGATGTGGCGCTCCATCTGGGTGCCGAGCACCAGCTCGGGATGCAGTTCGGCGACCTTGGCCTCGACTTCCAGATAATCGTCGGTGATCAGCGCCTCGACGCCGTATTTCGCCGCCGCCTCGCGGACGTCGCGGCCGAATTCGCGGCTGTAGGTGCCGAGCCCGACCACCTTGAAGCCGAGCTCTTCCGATGCGATCCGCGCCGAGGCGATCGCATGGGTGGCATCACCGAAGATGAAGACGCGCTTGTTGGTGAGATAGGTCGAGTCGACCGAATGCGAGTACCACGGCAGCCGGGTCGAGGCCGCCGCCAGCACCGGCTCCGGATCGACGCCAGCGAGGCCGGCGACTTCGCGCACGAATTCGCGCGTCGCCGAGACGCCGATCGGAACGGTCTTGGTGAACGGCTGATGGAAGATCCGCTGCAGCCAGGAGGCGGCCTGCGAAGCGACCTCCGGATACAGCACGACGTTGAAATCGGCCTCGCCGAGCCGGGTCAGATCGACCGGCGTCGCCCCCATCGGCGCCACCACATTGACGTCGATGCCGAGCTGGCCGAGCAGCCTGGTGATTTCGGTGACGTCGTCGCGATGACGAAAGCCGAGCGCAGTCGGCCCCAGCAGATTGCACTTGGCGCGCTCGCCTGGCGCACGCTCGGGCCGCTTGGTGCCGGGCGCCGGCGCCTTCGGACCGGCGATCGCACGCACGAGCTGATAGAACGTCTCCGACGCGCCCCAGTTTTCCTTGCGCTGATAGGCCGGCAGATCGATCGGGATCACCGGGATCGAAAAACCGAGCGACTTGGCGAGCCCGCCCGGATCGTCCTGGATCAGCGAGCCGGTGCACGAAGCACCGACGATCATCGCCTGCGGCTTGAACCGCGCATAGGCATTGCGGGCCGCGGTCATGAAAAGCTCGGCGGTGTCCTTGCCGAGATCGCGCGCCGCGAACGTCGTGTAGGTCACCGGCGGCCGCTTGTTGCGGCGCTCGATCATCGTGAACAACAGATCGGCGTAGGTGTCGCCCTGCGGAGCATGCAGCACGTAGTGCAATTGCTCCATGCCCGTGGCAACGCGCATCGCGCCGACATGGGGAGGGCCTTCATAGGTCCATACGGTGAGCTGCATGGTCAGGCCACCAACTTGGCGCGCCGCACCAGCGGCCGCGCGAACAATTCAGCAAGATCGGCCGCCTGCTCGTATCCCTGGATCGGGGTGAACACGAGTTCGATCGACCATTTGGTGGTGATGCCCTCCGCTTCGAGCGGATTGGCGAGGCCGAGGCCGCACACCACGATGTCGGGACGCGCCAGCCGGCAACGATCGAGCTGATCGTCGACGTCCTGGCCTTCGGTCAGCGCGACACCCGCCGGCAACAGTTTCAGCTCCTCGGCGAGCTGCTCGCGATGCAGATACGGCGTCGCGACTTCGACGAGCTGCATGTCGAGCTCACGCGACAGGAAACGCGCCAACGGAATCTCGAGCTGTGAATCGGGGAAGAAGAAGATCCGCCGGCCGCCCAGCTCGCTCTTGAACGCAGCGAGCGCGCGCTCGGCGCGGGCGCGATTGGGCGCCGTGACTTGCTCGAACTTCGCCGGATCGATTCCGAACGCATCGGCCGCCGCACGCAGCCAGCCGGTGGTGCCTTCGACGCCGAGCGGAAACGGCGCCGCGAGGCGCTTGGCGCCGCGCTCTTCCAGCGCCCGCACCGTGTCGGGCAGGAATGGCTGTGCCATCAGAATCTTGGTGTTCGGCCCGACGCTCGGCAGCGCGGTCGATTTGCGCGGCGGGAAGAACGCGACGTTGCGAACGCCGAGCGCGTCGAACATCCGCATGAACTGATCTTCGACCACGTCGGCGAGCGAACCGATCACCAGCAGCGACGTCTCGGCGCTGGTCTGCGCCGGCAATTCCGGCACCAGCGACGCCAGACAGGCGTCCTCGCCTTGCGTGAAGGTGGTTTCGATGCCGCTACCGGAATAGTGCAGAATGCGCACCTCCGGAGAGAACCGCTGCGACAGCCGCAGCGCTGCGCGCGACAGATCGAGCTTGATCACTTCCGACGGGCACGAGCCCACCAGGAACAAAAGCTTGATATCGGGCCGGCGCGCCAGCAGCTGAGTGACCACGCGGTCGAGCTCGTCATTGGCGTCGGTGAGACCGGCCAGATCCTTCTCTTCCATGATCGCGGTGCCGAACCGCGGCTCGGCAAAGATCATCACGCCGGCAGCCGACTGGATCAGATGCGCGCAGGTACGCGAACCGACCACGAGGAAGAACGCATCCTGGATCTTGCGATGCAGCCAGACGATGCCGGTCAGCCCGCAGAACACTTCGCGCTGACCGCTCTCGGTGCGGATCTCGCGCGACACCAGCTGATCCGCGGTCGCGGTCGAACAACCTGTGACATGAACGGTCATGCGCGTCCCCCGGACACCGAAGGCTCACGCAGGCCGGCCAGCCGCTCGTCGCGGCGCGCAGCGCGCAGCTTGAGCACGAACTGAGTTGCGTTGATGACGTAGGCCGCATAGGCGGCGAGCGCGACGTACATCTGATCGCGCGCATCGCCGAGGCCGAAGAACAGCATCACCAAATAGGCGGTGTGCAGCGCCAGGACCAGGAAGCTGAACACGTCTTCCCAGAAGAATGCGGGCGCGAACAAGTAACGACCGAAGACCTCGCGCTCCCAAATCGCGCCGGTGATCATGATGGTGTAGAGCACCAAAGTCTTGATCACGACCGACACGGTCGCAGCGGTGTAGCCATCGCCGGTACCGAGATAGCGCAGCACCAGCCCAAGGCTGATCAGGAAGACCACGAACTGGACCGGCGCCAGGATCCCCTGCACCAGCGTCCATTTTGTTGCGTCTCGGCGAACCCGCTCTTCGGGCGTGTAAAGCATCTTAACTGTCTGCTTTTGCTCAGGATCCGCACCAACGGTACCATTATGCTGCACAGCACACTCCGCGCCCGTCATGTAAAGAACGTTTGACACATGCGTATCGCGGTGGTGCGATACCTGAACGCTTGATTGGGAGGCCGGGACTGTCGCACCGAGACCCTCTTTTTCTTGATCTGATGCTGACGAACGATGCACCGCGCCACTCCCTAAAGTGCGGCTGATCAACAAAGGCTAGTCTCCACTTATGCCACTGTCAATCAAACCATACGTAAATTAAACTTGACGGCCTGTCGGCCGTCAGCCTTAAGTCGAGGTCAGGGAGTACCGCTCATGACGGACTGGGACGACCATCCGATCGCGGCGATTGCCGACGCTGAACCGGCCACTTTCCCGGCCCCTGCCCTGCCCCCACCCATTCCGGAGCCGCTGTGGCGGGCGCGACCACCGCTGCAGACCTCTGCCATTGCCCTGTCGCTTCGATCGCTCGCCCATTCCCGGATCAAGCTGCGCACAGACCCACTTCCGAACATGTCCGCCCCGGTCGATCCTGGTACGCCTTTCGGTGTGCAGCACTTCACTTTGCTGGTTCTCGGTCACGACGAGGCTGCCGCCTTCGATTACGTGGAGAGTCTTATCGCGCGGGGGACTGCCACCGAATTGATCTTCCTCAACCTGCTCGCGCCGACTGCGCAGCGTCTCGGCGAGATGTGGGAGGACGACACTGCGAACTTCCTGAACGTCACACTCGGCGTGAGTCGGCTGCAACGGATTCTTCGCCATCTCGGCGAAAGCGTCGCCGATGATCACCGCGTCAGTGGCAGCGGCACGGTGCTACTGACGACGATTTCCGGCGAACAACACAGCTTCGGGCTGACCATGGTCGCCGAGTTCTTTCGGCGCGACGGCTGGGACATCTGGACCGGCCCGTTCGACTCGCACCTCGAGTTGATCTCGTTGGTCCAGGACCGCGCGTTCGACGTGGTGGGATTTTCGATTGGCGGCGATCGACACCTCGATCAACTGAAGCGCGACATCGAGAACATCCGTCGCGAGTCGCGCAATCGCCACGTCGCAATTCTGCTCGGCGGCCCACTTCTGGTCCACCAGCCGGAATTGGTCAGCGCCACCGGTGCGGACGGCTACGCGATCGATGGCTCGACTGCGCCGCGGCTCGCGCGCGTTCTGGTCCACGCCGCGCGAAACAGGGGTTGACATCGGCTCGCACCCGCGAATCGATCTCTGCTATAAGGCGTCCTGCATTGGAGGCCTGATATGGTGGTGGAAGCAGCGGAGCGCGGCGCCGTCGATAGCGTCGTGACCGCGTTATATGTGCGAACCCGGCAATTGCATCTCGAAGCGGAGAAGTCGGGCATCCTCGCAGACATCCTACACGGCACCGCGGGGCGCGACAGCTACACGCTGCTCTTGCGCAATCTGCATCCGGCCTATCGGGCGCTCGAGGCCGGCATCGAGCGCCACCGTGACAATCCGATCCTGGCGCCGCTGGCGGCGCATCCGCTCGCGCGGACACCGGCGATCGAATCCGATCTCGTCGCTCTGGCAGGCGCAGAATGGACCGAACGGCTACCGGTGCTGCCTGCGGCGGAAGCTTATGCCGAGCGGATCACCGAGGTCAGCGAAGGCGACGGCAGCCTGCTGATCGCGCACGCCTACACCCGCTATCTCGGCGATCTGAACGGCGGACAGATCGTGCGGCGGCTGCTGGAAAAGACCATGCGGCTCGGCCCGGACGAATTGGCGCACTACGATTTCTCCGCGATCGGCGATCCGGCGACGCTCAAGACCGACTATCGCAACGCGCTGGAACGCGCCGGGACTGCGGCCCCCGACAAGGCCGCGGTCGTCGAAGAGGGCGCGGTGGCATTTACCTGCAACATCGCGCTGTCGATGGACGTGCAGCGGCACTTCGCCTGAGGGCTAGCCTTCCGCGGCAAGCTGAGGCGCGAACTACGTATTGTTGCGCGATCCGCCCTCGCCATCTTCGCTACGCGTGGTGCGGGCGGAATGCTGCACCAGGTGGCCGAGGACTTCGGCAGTGCGCAGCATCGACTGCCGCACGCCCTCGAGCAGTTCGGCGATCCGTCCGGTTTCGACACCGTAGGTAATTTCCAGCGCCGCGAGCTGCGCATTCTCGACCAGCGCCGACAACAGCTTCTCGTGCAGCAGGTCGGATTTCGAATCCAGCCGAACGCCGGGTCGTGCGCTGGCGAGCAGGCCCTCCTGGAACCTGGTGCGAGCCGCTTCTGCCGTGCGACGATCGGTAGCGTCGCTGAAGATCAACACGAAGCCAAGCGCCCGATCGCGCGACGGGGTCACCGGATCGGCGCGGACCAGCAGCGGCTGCGGCGCATTGCCGGAGCCGCGCAGCAGCACCTCGCCGCGCCAACCGCGGCCGTAATCGAGCAGTTCCGCCACGTTGAGCAGGAAGTCGCGCGATTCGACGAACAGACCGGCGAGATCCTCCAGATGCCCCAGCGGGGGCGTACCGGCCGGCAACATCGCGCGAAATGCGTCGTTCATCAGCACGACGTGGCCGTCGGCATCGGAGATCAGCACGGGCTGAAGCGAAGCGTCGAGCTGGCCGGAAAATTGCTCGTATTGCTCGCGCGCGATCAGCGTCCGCACCGCACGGAATTGCAGCACGATGTCGGCGACGGTCTGGCCGATATTGCGAGCCGCGGCGAGATCGGCGGCAGTCCAGGGATCGGACGTTCCCTCGACCACCTGGTGCCACTTGGCAAAGGAGCGCCGCGGCGACAGATCGGCCGGGGTGTCGCCCATCGTGAACGGCTTCTTCGGATCGCCGCCCCAGGTGACGGTGTGGACGCGCTCGGGACGAAACCAGATCAGCAACTCGCCGCGATGATCCGAGATCGGAGCGGCCACCACGCCACTCGCCTCTCGGGTCAGATGCGCCAAGTGCGGCACGTCGAGACCGAGCGAAGCGGTCGAGGTCACCAGCGACCGCGGCAAGCCATCGAGCCAGGCTGCGATCGCGCGGATGTCCTGGGTGCTGGGCACTTCGCCAATCGTTCTGATCTGGCCCTCGTAGATCAGCGCGCAGCCGGCGGCCGCGAGCGGCTGCAGGATCGATTGCGCAGTGTCGAAAATCGCCGGACGCCAGTCGCCCTCGCGGGTGATCGATTCGATCATGCGCTGCTCGAGCCGCTGGACGAACAGCTCCGACTGACTCTGCGCGAAACTCTCCAGCGCGGTGATACGGGTCGCGATCGCCTCGGCGAGCAGCTCGCAGATCGCGCGCAATTCGAAATGAATGAAGCGTGGCAAATAATGATGGCAGGCGACCAGCCCCCACAGCTTGCCGCCGACCACCAGCGACACCACCAACGTGGCGCGCACGCCCATATTCTTCAGGTACTGAAGATGGATCGGCGACATCGAGCGCAGGAAACAGCCCGACATGTCGAGATCGCGCCCGGTCAGTGGCGACAGCCGCGGCTCGATCGGCACCGGCTGATAGCCGACGTCGACCAACACGCGCACGCGCTGGCGCTCATAGAGCCGACGCGCCATCTGCGGGATGTCCGACGACGGATAGCGATTGCCGAGATAGGATTCGAGGCCGGGGACGTGGCGCTCGGAGAACACCTCGCCGTGGCCCTCTTCGTCGAAGCGATACACCATCACCCGGTCGTAACCGGTGCGTTGCTGGAACAGCAGCGCGGCATCGTCACACAGCGCGCGCAGCGAACCTGCGCCGCGAATCCGCTCCAGCGCCGGCGCCAGCGTGCCCGACAGATCGATCGGGGGGCCGGCACGTTCGAGTTCGATCACGAGACCGCCGTCAGGCGGCCGGTGGATCAGCCCGTCGTAATCGGCAGCCGGCTCGCCGATCCGACAGCGCACCGCGACCGGCGCGCCCGTGTGAGTGGGATCGAGATGCGGCAGGATCTTGATCAGGAGATCGCCGTCGATCTCGGCGAGCGGAACACCGAGCACCCGTTTCAGATTCAGGAATTCGGCCGCATTGGCGCTGGCCTGGATGACACGATGGTCCGGCTCGCTGACGATCAGCAGCGCGCCGTGCGGCTGAATCGAGCCGGCGAGATGGATCTCTTCACGTTCGCAATTCGAAAGATCAGCTGTCCCAAATGCCGGGCTGCTCGAGGCAATAGCTGCCACTCAATCCTCTGCGTCGTCTGGAGCACCGTCCGCGTCGTCCAGAACAGCGGGATCGGCACCTTTGTCGTCGAATCCATATCGATTGAGCTTGGCATAAAGACTCTGCCGGCTCAAACCGAGTAATTCGGCGGTGGCGGTCCGGTTCCCTCTCGATCGCAGCAGAGCTTCCTTGACGTAATGCTGCTCGACGATGCTGACCGCATCCTTGACCAGCTTGCGCAGCGAAGTTCTCCCGAGTTGCCGGCTGATCGGCCCGAGCGCGTGATGCAACGGGTCGCTATCGGCCGCGCCGTCGAGCCGGCGCGACACGTTGCGGATCAGAACGGCGATGTAGTTGTCCTCGTCGCCGTCGACGGCCGAGATCTCGATGTCGGTCTCGGTGCCGAGCTCGCCACGAATCGTCGTCTGGAACAGGCGGACGGCATTGAAGCGGCGCAGCAGCGTCAACAAGCTGGACAGGTCGGCGCCGGGCCGCCCCAACCAACGTCCGAGCGAACAACCGATCGCCGCCGGTTTCGACCCGACCTGCACCAGATCGAGAAATGCCTGATTGACGTGATGGATGACACCGGTCGAATCCATCGCCACGAAACCGTCGGGGACGCGGTCGATCAGCCCCCGCAGCATCGTGTCATCGTCGGCCTCTTCGACGACGGGCGCGGTCGCGACCGGGGTGAAGTGCAGCAAAAATACCTGCCGCCGGTCCGCCGACATCATCGAGCCGCGCAGGGTCCACGCCCGACCGTGGCGACCGAAATGAACCAGGACGCTCAGCGCCGAGCCACGCTCGCGAACCCGCGCCAGCATGTCGCAAACGGCATCCCGATCTGCGGCAGCGACCTGGGCAAGAAAGTCATTCCCGGCCAAATCGTTATCGTTGTTGCCGCGATCGCCGCCAATCGCGTTGATCGCAGCACGATTGGCCTCCACGATCCGAAAGTCGCCGGCGGTGACGATCATCACGGCATCAGCAGCAGCGTCGAACACCAGCCGGTAGCGCGTCTCGAGTTCACGCAGTCGCCAATAGTCGCGCTCCATCGACTGCTGCGCGGCGATCAGCCGCGAATGCAGCTCGCTGACCGCCTGCATGTTCTTGCCGACCGCGATCATCCCGGTGCGGTCGCCCAGCAGCATGGTGGTGAATTCGATCGGGATTTCGACGCCGCTGGGGAAGGTCTGATTGACTTGGCGGAAGGCCGAAATTCCGCTCCGCCGGGCATCATCCATGATGCGGCGCACACTCTCGTCGCCGGCGATGTCGCTCCACCGCCGACCGAGCCAGCCATCGACACTCTCAGTCGCCATTGCCGGCGACAATGTCACCTCTCGAATCACCCCATCCATGTCGAGCAAAAGGGTGACGTCGGCGTGAACGGATTTTGCGACCATCGGCTCCGCTCGCACACAGCAGGGCGTCAATACGACGCATTGTCGAGAGACTGCCGTGTTCACAAGGACTTAGTCGTCCTGCCCGGCCATGGCAAGAGTCTTCCGCAGGCTCACACCGGAAAATTAGCCGAATTGCCTACATGGAAATAAAATTTCGAAAGATCAACGTCATCAAGCAGAATTGCTTCCTGCAACCTGTCGTCATTCACGTTAGAACGACTTTACAGAACGGTTCAGAAGGGGTTTGGATGCGACTGTCTGTCGTGGCTTACAAGGCCCAGGGTCGCTCGACGCCAAAGACGGGTTCTTCAAGGAGAGAGACGTGGTCAAAAAAATTCTCGCAATTGTCAGCATCGCCGCCACCGCGGGCGCTCTGTCGGTCGGCTCGGCCGCGGCCCAGGACGCCGCGAAGGGCGAAGCCGTGTTCAAGCAGTGCATGACCTGCCACCGCGCCGACAAGAACATGGTCGGTCCGGCGCTGGCCGGCGTGGTCGGCCGCAAGGCGGGCACCGCTCCGGGCTTCAGCTATTCGCCGCTGAACCACCACTCGGGCGAAGCCGGTCTGGTCTGGACCCAGGAAAACATCATCACCTATCTGGCCGATCCGAACGCCTTCCTGAAGAAGTTCCTGACCGACAAGGGTCATGCTGATCAGGCCGTCGGCGCCACCAAGATGACCTTCAAGCTGGCCAACGAGCAGCAGCGCAAGGACGTGGTCGCCTATCTGGCCACCCTCAAGTAAGTCGTCCGACTTCACTGACGTAGGGACGTCACGAGGGCTTCGGTTCGCACGAACCGAAGCCCTTCGTGTTTTTGGGTGCTTGTTTTCAGATGCGTGTTTTCCGGTGGGTGTTTTCGGCAGCCGCCTGTTGTTGAAGGCGCCCTGCCGCGCCCGGAGCGTCGGCCGCGGCGCCTGCCCGGCCTCAGCGCCAGCGCCGCAGCACGTCCACTAGATGCGCGCCGCCGGCGGCGAGCAGGCACAAAGTCGGCACCAGCCAGCCCGCGCCGGCCAGCACGGCGCGCAGCGCCAGCAGCATCAGCGCCCCGGAAATCATCCCCGGCAGGAAATCGGCCGGAGCGATGCCGCGCTTGCGCCACAGCCAATAGCCGATCACCGCGGCCGCCTCGACCACGAGGAAGATCAGCACCCAGTCGACGAACGCGCCGCTGGCGAACAGTTCGGACATCATCTGCATGGCAGCCCTCGGCGCGGCACCATCGTCACCCGTTCAGAACGGCGTGTTCAGCGCGACCACGGTCCAGTTGAGATAGGCCGCGAAGCTGACCCAGATCAGATACGGCAGCAGATAGTAGCTCGCGGTACGGGCATTGCGCCAGAACACGACGACGCCGATCAGCACCGACAGCCAGAGCAGCGGCACTTCCAGCAGCGCCCAATCCGGCCGCCGCACCGTGAAGAACAGCATGCTCCACAGCACGTTGAAGAAGCCGTTGGCGGCGAACAGCCCGATCACGAGATCGCGCTGCGCGCGGCTGCGGGCGCCGCGCCAGGCGTACACCGCCGACATCGCGGCGAGCGCGAAGATCACCGTCCAGGCCGGACCGAACGCCCAGTCCGGCGGCTGCCACCACGGCTTCACGAGGCTTTGATACCAAGTTCCGGTGTCGGTCAGCGAACCGCCGAGCAGACCGACGAAGATCGCGACGGCGGCCGCGACAAAGATCGGATTCACGAGGCCACCGCCTGTAGCAATCAAACCGACGCCAGCCCCGTCATGTGGGCCAGGTTCTTGAAGAAGATCCGAACATGCGCGATCGGCTTGGCTCGCACCAGCCTTTTGTTCATGTAGGAATCCCACGTCAGCTTCTGGACGTCGCGATCGCGGCAGATGCTGACGAATTGTTCGCGGCGCTTGTCGTTGGCGTACCAGTACCATTGCATCAGGCCGAGGATCCGGAACACCGAGCCGTTGTCGCGCATGAAGCGCTTGCGGGCGAGCTTCAGCGCCTTGGCGTCGGCGGTCTGCAGGAATTCGCCGACCGCTTCGGCGGCGAGCCGGCCGCCGAGCAGCGCGTAGTAGATGCCCTCGCCCGAGGCCGGCGCCACCACGCCGGCGGCGTCGCCGGCGAGCAGCACGCTGTGGCCGTCGTCCCAGCGCGGCAGCGGATGCAGCGGGATCGGCGCGCCTTCCTTGCGGATGGTCTCGACCTCGTCCAGCCCCGTCTGCTTGCGCAGCTCCGCCACCGAATCACGCAGCGAGAAGCCCTTGTGCATCGAGCCGGTGCCGACGCTGACGGTCTGGCCGTGCGGGAACACCCAGCCGTAGAAGTCCGGCGAGACGTGGCCCTGGTAGTACACGTCGCAGCGCCGGCTGCCATAGGCGGCCTTCTGCTCCGGCTGCGGCGCCTTGATGATCTCGTGATAGGCGAACACGAACGGCACCCGGTCGGCGTCCTTCAGGAACTGTCGCGCCACGCCCGACACCGCGCCGTCGGCGCCGATGATCGCGCGGCAGCGCACCGTCTGGTCGGCCATCGTGCCGTCGGGCCCGCGCTCTTCGTAGTGCACGGTGTTGACGCCGGTTTCGTCGCGGCTGAACCGCTTGAACAGACCGGTGCGCCGTTCGGCGCCGACGGTGGCGGCGCGCTGGCGCAGCCACTCGTCGAAATGCTCGCGGTCGACCATGCCGACGAAGCCGCCGTCGATCGGCATGTCGACCTCGACATTGCTGGGCGACACCATCCGCGCGGCGTTGATCTTGGCCACCAGCATGCTGTCGGGAATCGCGAAGTCCTGGATCGCGCGCGGCGGAATCGCGCCGCCGCACGGCTTGATCCGGCCGGCGCGGTCGAGCAGCACCACGCGCTTGCCGGCGCGCGCCAGATCACACGCCGCGGTGGCGCCGGCAGGGCCGCCGCCGACCACCACGACATCGTAAATTGCGGAGTTCTCGCTCATTTCAACCTCCGGCTACTGCTGCGTTGGACAAATCGACGGCACGACGGTTCTGCGCGCGATGCACCCACACGGCCATCGCAGCCGAAACCAGGAACAGACCGGCTTCCGCGGCGAACACCGCCGCATAGGACAGCGCCGGCGACGACAGGATCAGCCGCGCCAGATCGCTCGCCAGGGTGCCGATGAAGCCGCCGATCCCGAACGCGATCGCCTGCGCGGCGCCCCACAGCCCCATCCGCACGCCTTCGCGATGCTCGCCGCCGGCGCCGACCAGTTCCATCATCGAGCCGATCGCCGCGACCGCATAGGCGCCGTTGGTGACGCCGAGCATGAACACGGTGGCGCGCAGCGGCCAGGACGGCCCGATCATCGCCGCCGACGACAGGCCGAGCAGCGCGATCGCCGAGGCGACGCAGCCGCCGATCGTCCACAATTGCAGATTGCCGCGCGATTTCGGAAACAGCGCGCCGATCATCGGCACCATCGCCATCCCGATCAGCGTGCCGCCGTGCTGCACGCTGGACAGCTTGGTGGTCTCGCCGGGCGTGAAGCCGAACACCGCGCCGGCGAACGGCTCCAGGATCAGGTCCTGGGCGCTGTAGGCCAGCATCGACACGAACACGAAGATCGCGAACCGCCGCGCCTGCGGCTCGTGCCAGACGTCGGCGAACGCCTTGCGGAACGATTCCTGCTGCGCCGCCGGCTTCGCCGGTGCGGCCGCAGCGGCGCGGCCTTCGACGCCCCAGACGCCGAGCAAGGTCAGCACCATCGCGATCAGCGACACGCCGCCCGAAACCGCGACCAGCCGCTGCGGCGAGAACGGATCGAGCAGATGCCCGGCGATCGCGGTGGTGACGATGAAGCCTGCGATCATCATCACCCAGACGATGGTGGCGGCTGCGGCGCGGCGCTTTTCATCGACCCGCTTGGCGAGCAGCACCAGCAGCGACGTGCCCGCGGCCCCGACGCCGCCGCCGATCAGGCAGAACGCCACGATCGCCAGCGCCGTGCCGGCCAGCGGCTGCACCGTCATCAGCGCGGTCGCGCGGGCGGCGAGAAACCCGCCGAGCGCCAGCACCGCCATGCCGCCGATGATCCATGGCGTGCGGCGGGCGCCGCGGTCCGAACCATGCCCCCAAGCCGGACGGAACACCTGCAGCGCGTAGTGAATCGCCACCAGCGCGCCGGGCAGCATCGCCGGCAGCGCCAGCTCCACCACCATCACCCGGTTCAGCGTCGAGGTGGTCAGCACCACGATGGCGCCGAGGCCGGTCTGCACCAGCCCCATCCGAACAATGCCGAGCCAGGACAGCGGACGCATCATGATCAGGCAGCTCCGAACGACGACACGGCGACGGCGCTGGCCATCATGCCGGAAACATACAGCGCGACACCGAGGCCCGAGAACCAGGTGGCGCGTTCGACCGGCGAGCGCAGAAACCGAACCATCAAGACGAGTTGGACGGCGAGCACGAAGCCGACGATGTCGGCCTGGATCGGCCGATCCCACGACAGCAGCAGCGCCACCACGATCACCTGCGGGATCGCCATCACGGCACAGAGCACCCGCGCGGCGTTGTCGACGCCGAGCTTGACCGGCAGCGAACCGACGCCGGTCTTGATGTCGCCTTCGATCGACTTGAAGTCGTTGAGCGTCATGATGCCGTGCGCGCCGGCGCTGTACAGCAGCGCCAACGTCACGATCCACCACGGCGGCAGGCCGGCGAGCATCACGGCGGCGCCGGTGAACCAGGCGAAGCCCTCATAGGTGATGGCGCAGGCGGCGTTGCCGAGCCAGCCGTTCTGCTTCAGCCGGAACGGCGGCATCGAATACATCCAGGCCAGCACCAGCCCGAGCGCCGCGGCGCCGAACACCCAGGCGCCGAGCAGGCTCGCCAGCAGCAGCGAAGCGGCCGTCCACAGGAACGACAGATACAGTCCCCACCGCCCCGGAATCCGCCCGGACGGAATCGGACGGTTCGGCTCGTTGATGGCGTCGACGTCGCGATCGAACCAGTCGTTGACCACCTGGCTGGTGGCGACCAGCAGCGGACCGCACAGCACGATGCCGGCGATCACCTCCAGCCAGCGGCTCGAGACCGGCACGCCGGCGGAAACCACGCCGCAGGCGAACGCCCACATCGGCGGAAACCAGGTGATCGGGTGCAGCACCTCGAGCACCGCCGACGGCGCCGGACGCAACGCCACACTGTTACTCATCGACTCCGTCTCCTTCCGGCGCGTGTTCGGCCAGACCGTAGCGGCGCAGCTTGACGTACAGACTCTGCCGGCTCAATCCGAGCATATCGGCGGCCGAGGCGCGATTGTCTCCGGTCAGTTCCAGCGCCGCTTCGATCGACAGTTTCTCGATCACATCGGTGGTCTCGCGCACCAGATCGCGCAGCGGCACCCGGCCGATCAGTTCGGTGAGCTGCGCCACCGAGCGCGGCAGTTCCCGCTTCGACGTCGCCGCAGTGGTCAGCCGCTTCTCGACATTGCGGATCGCAAAGCCGAAGCAGGGTTTGTCTTCGACGTCCTTCAGCGCCACCGCCGAGACTTCGACCTCGGCAGCCGCACCGTACTCACCGCGCAGCACCGTGGCGAACAGCTTGATCGCGCCGCTTTGCCGCAGGTTGGCGAGCGCCACCGACAGGTCGACCCCGGTGCGGCCGAGCCAGCGATCGAGCAATTCGCCGCGCGCCTGCTCGGCGCTGCCGAGTTGCGCCATTTCCAGGAACGCCAGATTGGCGCGCACGACGCGGCCGTCATATTGGGTGACCACCAGCGCATCGGCCGCCGATTCGAAATACTTGACCAGCAACGACGTGCCTTTGGCGTTGCCGATTTCAGGCGAGGCTCCGTGCGGCGCCAGCCGCACCAAGAACAGCGAGGCGTTCTCCTGACGGAACAGCGACGCCGACAATTCGCATTCCCGCTCGCCGTCGGCGAGCTTGATGCGGGCGCGGCCGTCACGGCCGCTGGAGCGCACCTCGGCGAACAGGCTCAGAACGGTCTGCTGATCGGCGCCGCTGACGAAACCGAGCACGGGCGCATTCAAAGCTTGCGGTGCGCTGGTGTCGAACAGCGCGAGCGTCGCCGGATTGGCGTCCACGATCAGTTCACTGGTCGCATCCACGATCATCACTGCTTCCGACGACACCTGGAACAGCAGCCGGTATCGCGTCTCGGCGTGCCGCAGCCGGATGTAGTCACGTTCCATCGATTGCTGGGCGTTGATTAGCCTCTGTTGCATGGTCGCGAGTTGACGCAGATCACGACCGACCACCAGCAGGCGATCCTCTCGCCCGAAATTGATCGCCGAATACAGCACCGGAATGTCATCGCCGTTCAGCGAGGGGTGGTTGACCTGGCGCCAGACCGGCACATCGCGCAACGTGGCGTCGAGCAACAACTCGCGAATCTTCGGCTGAGTGTCGGAGGTGACGATGTCGACCAGTCGCGACCCGAGCCAACGGCCCTGGCGATCGAGTTCATGCGCCAGTTCGTCTTTGTTGAACGCCGTGTCTCGGATCATGCCCTGCTGATCGATCACCAGCGCGACATCGGTCGCGGCAGCGATCAGTTTCGCAGCGGCCTGGGCCCCGAGATCCCCCAGCGACTCCTTCGGAGATTTGAACACTTGCACCAGGGCAAATATCCTCCAGCGAGAACTCGTCCTCCACTCCGACGTCCTGCGACTTGACAGGTCGAGCCCTGTTGCTGTCGCGGTCTTTTAGGCTTTCTGTCGGCCTCTCAGGCGGAGATGAGGCGCTTCGTTTACAGCAGGTCGCTTCCCTCGTCACCAGCTTGCGGTACAAAACCACCACCGATCGACGACTTCTCGGAAGCTGAAAGCAGCAGCGCGCGCCTGATCGGATTTATACCATCAGGCGCGCGCATCATTCGCTCAGATAGACGTGCGGTTGTGCTTACCGCGGCGGCGCCAGACCGTGCTTCACGCCCCAATCGAACCAGTTGTCGACGACCGGACCGGTCAGGATGATGCCGATGGCACCGGTCAGCGGGCAGAGCACAGCGAACCACCAAGCCCAACGATGGATCGATTCGGCCGTGGCGTTGAAGCCCATCGTCCAGCGCCAGAACAGAGCAGCGCGTTCAAGTGCGGTACCGCGGTCCAGCATCTGCTCGATTTCGCGCTCGCCACCGTAGCGGCTCACGGCCAGGATGGTCGCACCGTGCATGGCGAACAGCAGGGCCGAGCCATACAGGAAGGCGATCGAGAGACAGTGGAAGGGGTTGTAGTACAGGTTGCCGTACTTGATCGAGAAGTTGTTGGTCCAGTCGAGGTGCGGGAAGATGCCGAACGGCGGCGCCTCGCTCCAGGTCCCCATCAACAGCGGCTGAATGAAGCCGAGCGACAGGTAGAGTAGGATCGCCGAGGCGAACGCCCACGACACGTGGGTGCCCATGCCGAGCGCCCGCGACCGCCGATAGGTGCGAACCCACCACAGCATGATCGAGACAGTCAGGAAGAAGCCTGCCATCAACCACCAGCCGCCTTCCTTGAGCGGCGGAATGGTCAGGCCGTATTCCGGCTTCGGCGGCTCGAGCGCCAGCCAGCAGAACTGGCGCAGGAATTCGATCGGGCTCCAGTCCACCGACGCCAGCATGTTGAGGCCGATGATCTCGATCGCGACGAAACCGCACAGCAACGAACAGACACCGGTAAACCCGAGATAGACAGGACCGACCTGCGCGTCGCCGATTTTGCCGAGCCAGTAGTTGAACGTCGTCTGGGTCTCGCGAGGAGAGCTGCCGGGACGTAGCGGCACCCCCGCATAGGCAGGTCCTTCAACCTGGACCTGCGTAAAGATGTTCTGGTATTGGGCCATGACAAGACTCTCTTGTGACCGGTTGAATTACGGATTCCAGATCGGCAGGTTGCGCCACCAATTCCACCAATCGGGCCACGAACCACCTTCCGCCAGCACCGGACCGCTGAGGATCATGCAGACCGCGCTGAAGAACACCGCAGACAACGCCAGGAACAGACCGAGGCGGTGAATGCCGATGGTACCAATCGAGTAGCCGACGAGATCACGGAACACGGTGTTTTCATGTTCCGGAGACTTCACGGGTTCGCCACGGTCGGGATTGAGCGCCGACAGCACCAAGCCGCCGTGCAGCGCGAGCGCCAGACAGGTGGTGAAGAAGAACGTGATCGCGATCATGTGCGCGGGATTGTAGTGGAACTGGCCGTAGGCGTAGCCGGTGTTCGACACCCAATCGAGATGCGTGAAGATGCCGTAGGGGAAGCCGTAGCTCCAGGAGCCCATCAGAACCGGACGGATCACCACCAGCGTGACGTAAGCGAAGATAGCAAAGCTGAAGGCGAACGGAACGTGGAAGCCAATGCCGAGCTTGCGGCAGATTTCGACCTCACGCAGCGCCCAGGTGACGAACGCGCCGGTCGCGCAGATGCTCACCCACTGCCAAATGCCGCCCTCGGCGAGCGGCGCGAATCCCAGACCGTACTTCACGTCCGGCGGGTTGACGCTGATCTGCCAGAGATTCCAAGTGGGGCCGAGCGCGGTATTCCACGCGATCAGCGCAATGCCGATCAGCGAGAAGAACACGGTCATGACCCCGAAGATCCCAACGTAGAACGGGCCAACCCAAAAATCGAACAGGTCGCCCCCGATTAGCGTTCCGCCACGAACGCGGTATTTTTTCTCAAAGCTGAGCATTGCCATCGATCGTTCCTCCGCGTGCGAGCCAGGGAAAATCCATCGTCGTCGTCCAGTCCATGTCGCTTCCCGGAAGGGTGTGGGCCCGGCAGATCGGTCCGTTTCCCAGCCCTTCCGGCAAGCAGTGAGTCACGCCATTAGACCGGCATGCTCGGCGGAGTGAACGGCAGCGAGATCGACGCCGCCTTCGCCGCACGCGGACCATCGAGCCAGTTGAACCGGCTGGTGCTCAGCAGGATGAAGTGGATGATGATGGCCAGGCCGAACAGGAACACGAACAGCAGGACCAGCGCGCGACGCGGATCAAACAGAAGCCAAATTCGCCACATAGTAGTCGTCTCCCCTTAGCACAGGAACGAGGTCAGTTGATGAACGCTGTCCATCGCGTAGCCGGTCGCTTTGGGCAGCCACGGACGCCACATCCAGGCGAGGATGTGAGCGACAACCGCAACGACGATGAAGAGGAAGAAGCTGGTCACGAAGATCGAGTGGAATTCCTTGGCTTCCGCTTCGGAAAGTCCCGAGATGGAACCGTCACTCATTTGGTCACCTCCTAGTGATGGCCTTTCGGCCGACACGCCGCCCGAGCGAGGGCGGCTACGATTGCCGTATCGTTTCCGAAACGACAGCGATTTACCGTTTCGTCTCCAAAACGGCAGCCTTCCGTCCGGCGGAGGCCGGACGAAATCTCTCGAATTACATCCCCATGAACGACGAGGTCACCAGAACGCTCGCTGCGTTGTGCGCCTCGCTGAACACCGATTCCTGCTGTCCGGACTTCTTGCGCCAAGGCATCGCCCGCGTGACGATCGCCCGGGTCAAGAACAACACGTAGCAAGCACCGAACATCGCGCGGCACTCGAACGCGGCACTATCCGGAAGAACCCTCGAGCGACGGCCGGTGTGGACATAGTCGGACATCGATCATCTCCTCACTCTTGGATTGCTCATATTTGGTCGCGACATTGTGAAGCGCATTGTTCTAGCTCAAATCATCGTTACGCAGATTGACCGTCGAGCAGCGCAGCACGGGCTTTACTGACGAATTCGGTCGTGACTTTTTCTTGCCCGGCACGGCGCGCGCTGTTTTCAGCGGCGTCACGCAGACGTTTTGCAGCCGAAATCCGCACCAACACCGGATGCGCTTCGAGCACTTCGTCGAGCAGCGCCTTCGCCTCGTCGCTCCACAACAATTCTTCATGCCGGCGCGCGGGCGTCGGATCGACGCGATCGAGATCGCTGCCGAGTGGAAGGATGTTGAAAAGCGCGTCGAACAGCGCGTTGCAGACTTCCTGCACCAGGTAAGTGGCGCCGGAGTAACCCATGAAAGGTGTGCCGGTGTGACGGCGGATCACCGCGCCGGGGAACGACGCCGGAATGTACACGGCGCGACCGCCGGTCTCGGCCAAGTACATTCTTTCGTTGTAGCTGCCGAACAGAATCAGTGGCGGCGTCTGGCGAATCGCCGCGCGCACCGCCTCGTTGTCGGTCTTCTTGCCGACGCGGCGCGAGATCGCGAAGCTGCACGGCAGCCCCATCTCGTCCTCGAGGAAATGCCGTACGCCGCGGGCATATGTATCGGTGGCGACCACCGCGAAGCTGGCGGTCCCGAAGAAGTCCTGGGTCACCGACCGCCACAGATCCCACAGCGGCTTGATGGTGGTGTTCTTCTCGCGCTCGATGAACGGCTCGGGGTCGAGCCCGGTGAGCTCGCCGAGCTTGCGGAGGAAGCGCGTCGTCGAATGCAGCCCGATCGGCGCCTGCAAATACGGGCGCTCCAGCGATTCGCACAGCAGCCGGCCAAATTCGCGATACATGCAGACGTTGACGTCGGCGTTCACCAATTTCGGAATGTCCGACAGGTGCGTGCCGAGCGGAAACACCATGTTGACTTCGGCGCCGATGCCTTCGATCAGGCGGCGGATCTCGGCGAGATCGGACGGCATGTTGAAGGTGCCGTAGATCGGGCCGATGATGTTGACCCGCGGCTTGTCGCCATCCTTGCGCTTGCGCTCGGGAATCTTCTTCGGGCCGTATTCTTTCCACAGCCACGAGATCGCGCGGTCGGCGCTCTGCCACTGATCCTCGTCGATGGTACGCGGCAAGAAGCGCTTGATGCCGGTGCCTTCCGGGGTGACGCCGCCGCCGATCATCTCGGCGATCGAGCCGGTGACGACGACTGCCGGCAGATAGGGATCGAGGGCCTTGTGGGCGCGGTGCATCGCGCCTTCGGTGCCGAGCTTGCCGAGCTCTTCTTCGCCGAGGCCGGTGACGACGATCGGCAATTCGTGCGGCGGCAGCGCATCGGTGTAGTGCAGCACCGAGGTCACCGGCAGGTTTTCGCAACCGACCGGACCGTCGATGATCACCTGCAGGCCCTTCACCGCGGTGAAGGCGTAAACGGCGCCCCAATAGCCGCCGGCGCGATCATGATCGAGGACGAGCATCAGATCATCTCCTCCGCCTTGCGCTTCTTGGCTGCGGCTTCGATCTGCTTCTTGTACTTCTCGCGATAGGCCGGAACGTCCTTCGGCGTGTCTTCCCAGACGCCGGCGGCATAGCCCTGCCCGACCTCGCCGAAGAACTCTTTCATCTCGTCGAATCGCGCTTTGTTGCCGAGCGCGGCGTTGATCACCTGCGCCAGCGAGCCGGCACCGGCGGGACCGAACAGCGGCCGCGCCGAGATCAGGTTGGTGAAGTACAAGGCCGGGATCGACATCGTCTTGGCCTTCTGCACCACCGGGGTGGTGCCGATGGCGAGATCCGGCATGAATTCGTCGACCGCCGCGAAGTCCTGTTCGAGCGAGGCGCGGTATTGAACCTTCACGCCCTTGGCTTCGAGCCATTCGCGATCCGGATCCGACCATGGCGTGCGCGGCACCGCGGTGCCGACATAAGGCACGTTCGCGCCGCTCTCGATCAAAAGCCGCGCAACCAGGAGCTCGGAGCCCTCGTAGCCGGACACGGTGATACGCGCGTTGATCGGCTTCGCCGCGAGCGCGGCCTTGATCGCCGGCAGGAAGCGGTTCTTGGCGGCATCGATCTTGTCGCGCGACACGTTGCAGGCGGTGCCGATCGCTTCCAGCCACGCCTCGGTGCCATCGTGACCGACCGGCGCCGAGCCCACGACCTTGCGGCCGGCGAGATCGAACTGACGGATGCACGATTTGTAGAACGGGTGAATCGCCGCGACCACCTGGCAGTCGAGCGCGGCATAAAGCTCGCGCCATTCGCGGGTCGGCACCACCGGACCCACGGCAAGGCCGAGCGGATCCAGCATCAGGTTAATACCGACCGGATCGGCCGGGAACATCTCGCCGAGCAGCGTGACGGTCGGGCGCTCGCTGCGGCCGCCGCGCGGCGCCTGCACCGGGCCCTGCTCCGCTTCCTTGCGGGCGTATTCGAGCATTGCACCGGACAGCACGTCCTTGGCTTCGGCATGAGTCGGCACGCCGAAGCCCGGCACGTCGATGCCGATGATACGGACGCCGTTGATTTCCTTCGGCAGCAGATCGAGCGGCACGCCCGAAGCGGTCGGCACGCAGAGATTGGTGATGATGATGGTGTCGTACTGCGCCGGGTCGGCGAGCTTGTACACCGCTTCGCGGATGTCTTCGAACAGCTTGCCGGTGACCAGCGTTTCCGAACTGAACGGCACGTAGCCGACGGTGCGGCGCGCGCCGTAGAAGTGCGACACGAAGGTGAGGCCGTAGACGCAGCAGGCCGAGCCGGACAGCACCGTGGCGGTGCGGCGCATCCGCAGGCCGACGCGCAGCGAACCGAACGCCGGGCACATGCTCTGCGGTTGATCATGCGGCCCCTTCGGATAGTCGGTCGCATAGCGCGCGAGCGTCTCACTCTTGCCGGCCGCTTCCGCCGCGGCCTTCATCTCGGCGGCACCGGCGTGGCAGCCGAGGCCGTCGGTCTTGGTCGCCGCTTCGTTGATCGCGGGCGCGGCGTCGCCGGCGGCGACTTCGGCTGCATCATCACCGATCGATCCGGCGATGGGGCCGGAATAACGAGACATGACGTTCATGACGAACTCCCGATCACCCGATCTCAGACCTCGTCGTAGATCACTTCGAGCGACGGCTTGTTCAGCACCGAGGCGCCGCACATGTCTTCCATCGTCGCCGGCTGGAGCACGACATCGCGCCCGGTGACGTCGCTGGAGAACAACCCGAGCAGGCCATCCTGGGTGAGCGGCTTCGGCCGCACCGGCGGTGCGGTGGCGACGTTCTCGGCGAGCGTCGCGAACAGCGGACCCCACTGCCCGTCCGGCAGGCCGACGATTTCGTAGTTGGCGCTCTTGCGGCGAATGCCTTCGTCGGCGGGAATCGCCGACAGCACCGGGATTCCGGCGGCTTGCGCGAACGCCTGCGCCTCGCCGGTGCCGTCGTCCTTGTTGATCACCATGCCGGCGACGCCGACATTGCCGCCGAGCTTGCGGAAATACTCGACCGCCGAGCAGACGTTGTTGGCAACGTACAGCGACTGCAGATCGTTGGAGCCGACGATGATCACCTTCTGGCACATGTCGCGGGCGATCGGCAGGCCGAAGCCGCCGCACACCACGTCGCCGAGGAAGTCGAGCAGAACGTAGTCGAAGCCCCACTCGTGGAAGCCGAGCTTCTCCAGCGTCTCGAAGCCGTGGATGATGCCGCGACCGCCGCAGCCGCGGCCGACTTCCGGACCGCCAAGCTCCATCGCGAACACGCCGTCGCGCTTGAAGCAGACGTCGCTGATGGTGACTTCCTCGCCGGCGAGCTTCTTCTTCGACGAGGTCTCGATGATGGTCGGGGTCGCCTTGCCGCCGAACAGCAACGACGTGGTGTCGCTCTTCGGATCGCAGCCGATCAGCAGCACTTTCTTGCCCTGCTGCGCCATCATGTAAGACAGGTTGGCGAGCGTGAAGCTCTTGCCGATGCCGCCTTTGCCGTAGATCGCGATGATCTGGGTTTCCTTGGTGACGGGAGTCGTCACCGGAGCATCGGGTTCAATCGACGCTTCGGCCCGGAGTTGTGCGTCTTGCAGCTTGATCTGCGGAACGACGTTCATCAGCTCGGTCTCCAATTCAGAACCATTTTGAGGCAAGCAGGGTCTTCGAAAGCGATCCGATAGGCGTCGGGGGCCGACGCCGCCTCCTGGTGGTGTGTGATCAGTCCGTCGAGCGAGAGCTTGCCGCTGTCGATCAGCGCCTTGGTGGCGCCGATGTCCGGCGGCTGCCATTCCGCCGCGACCCGAATGCGTGCTTCACGCATGAACGCGGGCGGGAACGAGAACGACAGCGGCTCGCTGTAAAATCCAGCGAGCACGATCTCGCCGGTGGCCGCGATGCGCGAGATCAAAGTGTCGAGTAATTTCGGATCGCCGCTGACGTCGTAGATGCTGCGATAGTCACGACGTTCGTCGGATGCGGGATCGATCACCGCATAGCCTTCGGCACCGCCGGTGCGGATCGGGTTCTTCTCCCACACCACCGGCGGCGGATTGCCGAGCGCGATCGAAATCCGCGCTAATAGCCGTCCGAGCACGCCGTGACCGACAATGCAGTCCGGCGGTGTCGCGCCGCGCGCCGCGATCGCGTGATAAGCCGTCGCCGCCAGCGCGATCAGGATACCGCGCTCGCCGAGCTGCGAATCCAAAGGCACCACGCGCTTGGCCGGAACCACCAGCCGCGACGCCGAAGCGCCGAACAGGCCGCGCACCTCGCCGAAGCACTTCGCCCCGGGCACGAACACCATCTGTCCCGGCTTGAGGTCGGTAGCCGCTCCGGCCTCGACGACCTCGCCGACCGACTCGTAGCCGGGGACCAGCGGATAGCCCATGCCGGGGAATTGCGGCATCCGGCCCGACCACAACAGCCGCTCCGTGCCGGTGCTGACGCCACTCCAGGCAACATCGACAACGATGTCGTCGTCAGTCGGCGCCGTGAGGCTCAATCGACTGAGTTCGACCTGTTGTGGCTGCTTGAGTACGACCGCGATGGTGTCCATCGCCTACTCCAAATTCCGAACGGCAGAGCTCTGCCGCCGACTGTTATGCTAAACTGACGGATCACAGTGTCAAGCCAGATTAACACAACTACCGTTTGGAGGCGGTAATCACGGAAGCAACCAGCGGCATCGGAACCGGGTGCAGCACGACCTGGGAGAAGCCCGCATTCTCCAGCATGGCCTGCAGCCGAGGGAAGCTCCGGGCCTTCCCGGAGCCCATCGCGTAAAGGTAAAAGGCGAAATAGGCGTCGGAGATCGCCGCGGTGCCGGGAAGCCCCGCGATCGGCTCGGCGATCAGCAATTTGCCGTTGTCAGGCAGAGCCTTGTGGACAGCGCGCAGCAGCGCCTCGACCACCGCGTCGTCGTGATCATGGATCACCCTGACCAGCGAAATGATGTCGGCGCCTTCGGGGAGCGGGTCGGTCGTGAAGCTGCCGCCCACCGCGGTCGCCCTGCCCGCGAGCCCATTGGCCGCGAACCGCGCCGCCGCCTTCTCGGCTACCGCCGGCAGGTCGAACAGCATGCAGCGGAGATCCGGCGCCTGGGCGGCGACCGCCGACAGGAACGAGCCGTCACCGCCGCCGACGTCGAGCAGGCAGCGGTGGTCGCGGAACGAATAGACGTGGAGCACCTCGCGCGCGATCATCGGCTGCGACGCCGCCATCAGTTCGGTATAGGACGCAATCGCATCGGCCGGCAGCTCGCCCGGCCGCTCGCCCCGCACATACGCCCAATACGCCGCAAGCTCCCCGCCCCCGCGCGCCCCGCACAGCAGCCTCACAGGATCAGCAAGGTCCCGATACAGCATCGCGTGATGCGCAACGAGCGCCAGCACGCCGGCATTGCCGCGCAGCTCGGCGCCGAGCTGGCCGAGGCCGTAGCGATCGCCGCTGCGGCCCTGAAGCAATCGGAGCGCGACCGCGCCGTCGAGCAGCATCCGCATCGACTCGACCGGTAGCGACAGCCGCGCGGCGAGGTCTTCGGCGGTAGCGGGGCGCTCGGCGACGATGTCGAACAGCCGGAGCTGCACGCAGGCCAGCAGTATCTGCGAATAGACGAAGCCCGCAACCAGATCGAACATCGCGACGGCACGCCGACGGGCGACCGGGCGCATCAGTGGAAACACCGCAGCAAAGCGCTGAAAACGCGGATTCGACAGGATCGAATCGCGCCAGCCGAGCAGCCGGTCACGCAGGCTCAAGGAGACCATCTGGTTCTGCTAACACCGGCCGGCCGCGAAGGCCAAGCCGGCGGCCGCATCAGGCCGCAGACGCGGCGAGCTTGGCCGGCACCAAGCGGGTCGCTTCCGACATGATCAGCGACCGCAGCTCGTTGCCATTGGTGCATTCCGGCATCGCCTCGACGGCGCCGCGCACCAGGGATTTGAGGTGATAGATCGCGCCGTCGATGCCCATCTCACGCACCGCACTGGGGCGATCGTGGGCGACGTCCTGCCCGACCGGCTTGCCGATCTCTTCGACGTCGGCAGCGGCGTCACGCAGGTCGTCGGCGACCTGATAGGCCTCGCCGATCTTGTCGCCGACCATCCGCCACGGTTCCGGATCGGCACCGGCCGAAGCCGCGCCCATCGCGGTGGCGGCGACGAACAGCGCGCCGGTCTTGGAGCGGTGATAATGCGCGAGGTTGATCTCGGACTCGCATTCCCAGGCCTGACCGGCGACGATGCCGAACGGCACGCCGACCGCACTGCCGATCAGCTGGGTCAGCTTCAGCAGCCGGTCCGCCGGGCCCTCGGCCCGCGCGATGGTCTGGAACGCCAGCACGATCATCGCGTCACCGGCGAGCACCGCGAGCGGTTCACCGAACGCCTTGTGCACCGAGGGGCGACCGCGGCGCAGGTCGGCGCCATCGAAGCACGGCAGATCGTCATGGATCAGCGAAGCGCAATGCATCAACTCGAGCGCGGCGCCGGCAGCTTCGGTAATGCCCGGATTGTCTTCGCCGCAGGCAAGCGCCACGCTGTGGCAAAGCCGTGGCCGAACCCGCGCCCCACGCGGGAACACCGCGCTCCGCATCGCCGCCGCCAGACGCGGCGGGCATCCGGCCATGTCGGCCTGATTGAGCGCATCCGTCAGAGCACGCTCGATCCGATTGGTCACATCCATGGCCACACTCCCGCGCTGAGGCACAAGTGTCAATTAACTTGTCATGCGAAACTGTAAGTTATTATGGACACCTGTCAATGATATGGCTCAAAGATAGCTAAGGTCGGAGTGGGAAAGCGGATGCGGGATCAGACCGCGAGGAATCGCGTCGTAGTGATCGGCGCCGGCGTCGCGGGACTAGCCTCTGCGTTGGCTCTCGCCGCGCGCGGCTTCGACGTGACGGTGCTCGAACGTGCCGACGGCCCCGGCGGCAAGATGCGCGAAGTCGCGATCGGAGGAGCGCGGATCGACAGCGGCCCGACCGTGTTCACGATGCGCTGGGTTTTCGAGGAGCTGTTCGCCGGCATCGGTCTGAATTTCTCCGAGCATGTCCGGCTACGACCTTTGTCGGTGCTCGCCCGCCACGCCTGGGACGACACCCAGCATCTCGACCTGTTCGCCGACGAGGCCCGCTCGGCCGATGCGATCGGCGTCTTCGCCGGCGCCGCTGAAGCCAGGCGCTACCGCCAGTTCTGCGCCGACAGCCGGCGTATCTACGAGATTCTGGAACAGCCGTTCCTGCGTGCCACCGCGCCGAGCCTGCCGAAGCTCGCGACCGCCGGCGGGCTCAGCGGCCTGATCGAGCTACGCAAGATCCGCCCGTTCACCACGATGTGGAAAGCGCTCGGCGATTACTTCCACGATCCGCGGATGCGGCAATTGTTCGGCCGCTATGCGACCTATTGCGGATCGTCGCCGTTCGATGCGCCGGCGACGCTGATGCTGGTGGCCCACGTCGAACACGAGGGTGTCTGGATCATCGAAGGCGGCATGCACGCGCTGGCGCGGGCGCTGGCCGATTGCGCCGCCAGGTTCGGCGCGACGATTCGCTATCGGCAAAGCGTGCGGGAAGTGATGGTGTCCGGCGGACGCGCCGCCGGCGTGATCCTGGAGAGCGGCGAGCGGATCGAGGCGCATTCGGTGATCGTCAACGCCGACGTCGGCGCGCTGCCGGCGGGCCTGTTCGGCGAGGCGGTGCGCGCGGCGGCGGCACCGCTCGCGCCGCGGCTGCGCTCGCTGTCGGCGATCACCTGGAGCATGGTGGCGAAGACCGCAGGATTTCCGCTCAGCCGACATTCGGTGTTCTTCTCGCGGGATTATCCACGGGAGTTCGCCGAGATTTTCGGCCGCGGCGAGGTGCCGAGCGAACCGACGGTGTATGTCTGCGCGCAGGATCGTATCGACGACGAGGCGCGCCTGGCCGCAGGCGGCGAAGAGGAATTGCTGGTGCTGATCAACGCGCCACCGGTCGGCGATCGCAACAGCTTCGATCAGGACGAAATCGCCCGCGCCGCCGAGCGTGCATTCGGCGCGCTGCAGCGCTGCGGACTGCGGCTCGACATCGATCCGAGCAAGGCCGAGGTGACAACCCCGGCGGATTTCAACCGGCTGTTCCCGGCGACTGGCGGCGCGCTGTATGGTCGCGCCTCGCACGGCTGGAGCGCCTCGTTCGAACGCCCCGGAGCGCGTACAAGGATTCCCGGCCTGTATCTGGCCGGCGGCAGCACCCATCCGGGTCCCGGCGTGCCGATGGCCGCGCTCTCCGGTCGCGCCGCGGCAGCGGCGTTGTTCGCCGATCTCGACTCCAACCCGGCCGGGCCGAGGCCTGCGCTTCGTCCGGCTTCATCGAAGACGACGTGAGACTATGATTGCCTGGCCTAACGAGACCGACGAACGCCGCGCCGGATTCAATGTCGACATTCCGCGCAACGGCTACGCCTGGTGGTACGTCGACGCGATCAGCGACGACGGCCGCGAAGGGCTGACCATCATCGCCTTCATCGGCAGCGTGTTCTCGCCGTACTACGCGTTCGCGCGCCGCCGCGCGCCGGCAGATCCGCTCGACCACTGCGCCATCAACGTCGCACTGTATCACCAGGCCGGCAAGCGCTGGACCATGACCGAGCGCGGACGCGGCCGTGTCGCGCGCAACGTCAACTCCTTCCTGATCGGGCCGAGCGATCTCGGCTGGAACGGCAAGACGCTGACCATCAACATCCGCGAAACCGGCGCGCCGGTGCCGGGGCGGATCGAGGGCCGCGTCCGGGTGACGCCGGCCGCGATCACCAAGGATTTCTTCGTCCTCAACCCGCAGGGCAATCACCGCTGGTGGCCGATCGCGCCGCGGGCGCGGGTCGAGGTCGAACTGCGGCGGCCGAACCTGTCGTGGCAGGGCGAAGGCTATCTCGACAGCAACGCCGGCGACGAGCCGATCGAAACCGGCTTCAGGCATTGGGAATGGGCGCGGGGCGCGATGCGCGACAAGACCGTGATCCTGTACGAAGCCGAACGCCGCGACGGCAGCCGGGTCGATCTCGCCGTCACCTTTGATGCTGCGGGCAACAAACAGGAATTCACCCCGCCGCAGCTGCTGCCGTTGCCGCGCTCGGGGTGGCGGGTCGACCGCAGCGCGCGCAGCGAGGCCGATGCGAAACTCGTCCGCACCCTGGAAGACACCCCGTTCTACGCCCGCTCGATGGTGGAGACGACGCTGCTCGGCGAGAAAGTCACGCTGATGCACGAAAGCCTGTCCCTCGACCGCTTCCGCATGCCAGTGGTGCAAGCCATGCTGCCGTTCCGGATGCCCCGGCGGAGGTAGCTACCACGACTAACACCGTTACGCTGTCATGGCCGGGCTAAGTGCGCTCGTTCTCGGAGGTTGTTCTTTCCCTCTCCGCCTCCCGCTTGCGATCCAGTCGCCTGCCTTGCCACTCCAGCACGGCCCAGCCGGCGGCGAACATGCCGAGCATCAGGATCTCGAAGTAGTTGAAGGCGCTGTCGCTGTTCATGGCGCGCGGTCCTCGTCGCGCTCGGCGCGGGCGCGGTCGAGGCGCTTGCCTTGGCGCTCCAGCACCAGCCAGCCGACCACCAGACAGGCGAACACCGCGATCAGTTCGATCAGCCCGTAATACTGCTCCATCGCAGGCTCCATTGATCCACCGCGACCCGCGTGCGGGCCGCGGCCGGTCCAGGCGCGCTCCTGCGCGCCGCGATCAACTCCAGCTCACCAGCGGCGGCATCGAGCTCATGATGGTCTCGGTGTTGCCGCCGGTCTGCAGGCCGAACATCGTGCCGCGATCGTACAGCAGATTGAACTCGACATAGAGGCCGCGGCAGGCGAGCTGCTGCGCCCGCTCTTCATCTGTCCACGGCTCGGCCATGCGCTTGCGCACGATGGCCGGATAGACCTCGAGCAACGCCGAGCCGACGTCGCGGGCGAAGGCGAAGTCGCGATCGAAATCGCCGCTGTTGAGATGGTCGAAGAAGATCCCGCCGATGCCACGGGCGACGCCGCGATGCGGCAGGAAGAAGTAGCTGTCCGCCCACGGCTTGAACTTGTCGTAATAGCCGGGATCGTGGGCGTCGCAGGCCCGCTTCATCGCGGCATGGAAGGTCACCGCGTCTTCGGCGTCCTGGCTGCGCTGCTCCGGCAGCATCGGCGTCAGATCGGCGCCGCCGCCGAACCAGCCCTGCGACGTCGACAGAAATCGCGTATTCATGTGCACGGTCGGCACCCGCGGACTGCGCGGGTGCATGATCAGGCTGATACTGGTCGAGACATAGTCCAGGCTGACGCCATCGCCCGGCAGGTTTCTGGCCATCTCCGGCGTCAGTCTTCCGTTCGCCGACGAGGTGTGGATGCCGATCTTCTCGAACAGCCGGCCGTTCGACAGAAAACCGCCGACGCCGCCGCCGGAGCCGGTCTTGCGCTGCCAAGGCTTGTAGGTGAACGTCGCCGGCTCGCCGGGAAACAGCTCTGCCGGCGCTTCGCGCTCAAGTGTCTCGATCTCGGCGCAAATCCGATCGCGCAATCCCTCGAACCAAGCTCGCGCCTCGGTGCGGCGGGCCTCCACGGATGTTTGTTGCAAAGATGCGGGCGAGCGTTCGAGGTCTGTATCGATGGCCATGGTCGTGATCCGTTGAACAATGTCAAGTATCGGTATCACGCTAGTGTGGCGGCTTCGAGAGATTTTGCAAATAAGTGGCGTTTGAACGGCGCCGAGGTGGTCACGCTCGCGGCCCATCCTTCGAGACGGTCGCTACGCGGCCTCCTCAGGGTGAGGTCGAAGCGAGCGGATGGCCTAGTTGAGATTCGCGGAGTGTCGCTACTCGCGATGTCCTCATGGCGAGGAGGCGCGCAGCGCCGTCTCGAACCATGCACCACCAAATGTCGGCGCAACCGCAGTTCGTGGATGTCCGGGTCATGCGCGGGCGCCAGCCCGGGCACGACGAAATTGAGACGGAGATCTGCCAACTACACCCTACTGCGTTGCAGCATCTGGTCGCGGCGTTCGAGGCGGGTGAACAGGTCGACCAGCCAAGCGACCTTCTGCTCGATCGGTTTGACCTTCTGGCGCGGCGGCAGTTCGCGCACCGGATGCGCGATCACCGCGTCGACCAGAAACTTGGTTTCTTCCATGTCGCCGAACCTGGCGGGCAGATACTTCGCCGGCGCCCATTCGGTTTCCTGGAACGCCAGCAGCCGCGCCAGCACGGCGAGCTTGCGGCCGGTCGAGACCACCGCGCGGCTCGACACCGAATCGAGGCCGGAGCGTTCGACCTCGCGGCCGATCTCCGCATACAGCGCGCGCGCCGCGAAGATGCCGGGACGGCAGGAGCGCGGCAGATTGGCGATGCCGAGCGTGGCGCGATCGTACAGCGTATCCGCGGTGTCGATCAGCCGTTTGACGATGCTCGCGATCTCCGGCGTGAACTGCGGATTGGCGAGCCAGGTTTCCGGATCGAGGCCGGCTTCGCGCATCCACGACAGCGGCATGTAGATACGGCCGTTGCGCGCGTCCTCGCCGATGTCACGGGCGATGTTGGTGAGCTGCATTGCGCAGCCGAGATCGCAGGCACGCGCCACGATGTCGGGTTTGCGCTGGCCCATCACCAGGGTCATCATCACGCCGACGGTGCCGGCGACGCGGGCGCAATACGAATACAGGTCCGACAGCGTCTCGAAGCGGCGGCCCTGCGCGTCCCACTCCAGGCCCTCGATCAGCGCCTCGGGAATCGCCGGCGGAATCGAAAACCGCGCCACCACATCAGCGAAGGCGCGGTCGGACGGATAGGCGCGCGGCACGCCGCGGCAGGCGCGATCGAGCCGGTCCTTCAGCACCTCGACGGCAGCAGCGCGATCGAGGCCGAGATCGACCGCGTCGTCGGCGACGCGACAGAACGCATACAGCGCGATCGCCGGATCGCTGATCCGCCGCGGCAGCACCTTGGAGGCCGCATGGAAGGTGTGCGAGCCTTCCTTGATCATCTCACGGCAGGCCAGCATGTCGGATTGGGCCAACATATCGGATTGCAGACTCATGATGTCACCAGACTGTCGGCCTCGGGGACCAGCGCATCGACAACCCGCGCCGAGGACAGCACCCCGGGCAGGCCAGCGCCGGGATGCGTTCCGGCGCCGACGAGATAAAGCCGTTTGACGTCTTCGCTCTGATTGTGCGGCCTGAACCAGGCGCTCTGCCACAACACAGGCTCCAGACCGAACGCAGCGCCGCGGAACGACGACAGGCGGTCCTGGAAATCGAGCGGAGTCGTGATCTTGGAGGTCGCGATCTGGTTTTCCAGATCCGGCAGCACGGTGGCGCCGAGCATCTTGGCGATCGCGGCGCGATAGGGCTCCGCCTTGCTGTGCCAGTCGACATTGCCGAGCAGATTCGGCACCGGCGACAGCACATAGAAGGTATCGCACCCTTGAGGCGCGAGCGACGGATCGGTCGCGGTCGGGCGATGCAGATACAGGCTGAAATCGTCCGCGACCACCTTGCGGCTGAAGATGTCGCTGATCAGTTCCTTGTAGCGCGGCCCGAGCAGAATGGTGTGGTGCTTGACGTCTTCGTAACGGCGCTTGGTGCCGAAGTACCAGACGAACAGGCTCATCGAGTAGCGCGACTTCTCGATCTTGGCGTCGGTCCAGCGCTTGCGCGTCTCCGGCGGCAACAGATAGCGATAGGTCGAGGCCGAATCGGCGTTCGACACCACGATGTCGGCCTTAATCACTTCGCCGTCGGCGAGCTTGACGCCGCAGGCGGTGCCGTTCTCGACGACGATCTGGCGGACATCCTGGTTGTAGCGGATCTCGTTGCCCTGGCCTTCGATCAGCTTGACGAGGCCGGTGACCAGCGCGCCGGTGCCGCCCATCGCCGAATGCACGCCCCACTGCTTTTCGAGGTAGGTGATCAGGCAGTACACCGAGCTCGACATGAACGGGTTGCCGCCGATCAGGAGCGGATGGAAGCTGAACACCTGCCGCAGCTTCGGATCCTTGAAGTGCTTGGCAACCAGGCCGTAGACGCTGCGATAGCTCTCCAGCTTGATCATCGCCGGCGCGATCTTCAGCATGTCGGTGAAATGGTTGAACGGCTGATCGCCGAGCTGCTCGAAGCCGACTTTGAAGATCTCGTGCGAGGCCGCCATGAAGCGGTCGTAGGCCGGCACGTCGTCCGGGCAGAACTTCGCGATCTGGTCGAGCACCGCGTCGCGGTCGTCGGAGTAATCGAAATGCGTGCCGTCGTCGAAGCGGATGCGATAGAAGGGTGACATCGGCTTTAAGGTGATGTCGTCCGACATCCGCTTGCCGCACAGCTTCCACAGCTCTTCGAACAGATACGGCGCGGTGACGATGGTCGGCCCGGCGTCGAACGAAAAGCCGTCTTGCTTGTGGACGTAAGCGCGGCCACCGGCCTTATCGAGCTTCTCGAGAACGGTTACTCGATACCCTTTAGCGCCAAGTCGGACCGCCGCGGCCAAGCCGCCGAAGCCGGAGCCGATCACCACCGCATGCGGGGCACAATCACGAGGAAGACGGGGAGCAGGGTTGGGGCCAGGATCCAGCATGGGTACCACTGTAACAAAAAATTGACAGAGGGCTAGCGGCAATCTGTAAGCGGGTCCTGACAAGCCGTCTTTGATCTATTCGATATTCTCCGGTTTTTCCGCGTAGCGTTCGATCAGGGCTGCGATCAGGTCCGGACGCTCCTCGTGGGCCAGATGGCCCAGCGCCGGGATCCGCTCGATCACCGCTTTCGGCAATATTTCCCGGACCTTAACCGCCACCGACGGCGGAATCGCGCGGTCGCCCTCGGCCGCCACCAGCACCAGCCGCGGCTTCAAATTCGGCAGTGCCTTCAACAGCGGTTCGAGATCCCAGTTCGCCATCATCCGCAGCGCGGCGGCGACGTGATGCGGGCTGGAGACCAGCTTGCCGTAGAGCTTGATGCCGGCCGGATCGATGGTGGAGCCGGTGTTGCCGAGCAGCCGCTCGACCGCGCCGCGGTGTCCGGCCTGCCAGGCAAACAGGCTGGGCACGAAGGGATTCATCACCAGCATCTTGGCGAGCGGCGAGAAGAAGCTCGCCGCCGGCCCGCCATAGGGCAGGAATGCGCCGTTGAGGCTGAACAGGATTTTGGGATCGATCGCGCCGTCGAGGCACATCCGGGCCAGAATCGCGGCGCCGGCCGAGTGCCCGACGACCAGTTCCGGCGAGACTTGGACCGCGCGCAGCAGCGCAGCGAGGTCGGACGCCATGCCGGGCAGTGACATCCGATGCCCGCGCGGCGATTGGGTGAAGCCGTGCCCGGGCAAATCGGGCGCGACGACGTGATAATGCTGCGCCAACAGCGGCGCCAAGCCACGCCAGGAGTGCGAGGCCGCGCCGGTGCCGTGGATCAGCAGGATCGCCGGAGACGTCGGCGATCCCATGCGTTGCACATGCCAGCGGAAGCCGCCGGCTTCGATGAAGCGGCTGGCCTCGCGATGAGGCCAATCCAGACCGTCGCGACTCCAGACCAGATCGCTCACGGCACGCCTCGACTACAGGCCCCTCATGGTGAGGAGCCCGCTCTGCGGGCATCTCGAACCATGAGGATGCAGGACGCCATCCTTCGAGACGCGGCCCTGCGGGCCGCTCCTCAGGATGAGGCCCGTTGTGGGGAGAGGCAGTGAAATCGTTGCCGCCACTACAGCGTCGCCCTACCCGTCCCCGTGACGCGGCCGAGAAACTCGTCGTAGGTTCGCATGAATTCCCCGGGCACCTCAAAATGCGGCATCGCGCCGGTTTGAAACACCGTGACGGTCCAGTTCGGACGCCCCTCCACCGTGGTCTTCAAGGTGTAGTCGACGAAGTCGCCGCGCACGCCGTGGCTGAACCACACCGGCATCGACAGGTCCTGATAGATCCGCAGGATGTCCTGGCTGAACAGATAGCCGGCGACGAAGTAATACGGCGCGTGCTGGGCGCCCAGCTGATGCGTCGTTAGATAGTCGTAGTCGAGCATGCCCTGGTCGATGTTGGGCGTACCGAACGCCTTCTTCAAGAACCAGGCGATCACCGGCTTGGCGGTCAGCGCCTTGAAGATGCCCTCGCTCCACACCGGATTCTCGAAGAACGAATGCAGCCACGGAATCGCCCGCGAGCCGCGGGTCCAGCGTTGGTTCTTCTTGTCGAAGCCGGTCGGCGCCACCAGCGCCAGGCTGCGGAACGCCTGCGGCGTTTCGCTCGCCGCGCGGGCGAGGAATTCGCTGCCGAGCGACAGCGCCAGCGCGTCGATCGGCGTGTCGGCGTGCGCCTTCTGAATCTCGGCGACTACGGAATGCACCGCATCCGTCATCATCCGAATGGTGTATTGACGCTTTGCGCGCGACGAATGACCAAAGCCCGGCAATTCGATCGCATAAACCGGTCGGCTCCGTGCGTAGTGCTCGAAGATCGGCCGAACCTCGTAGGCCGAGCCTGCGGCATTGACGCTGTGGATCAGCAGCAAAGGCGGCTCGGACGTCGGCTCCGCCGGCGTTGCGGACCAGTAGGTCAGTCGACCGCCGAAACTGTCGATGTCGTGACGTTCGCCCGGGACCGGCGGCGGAAGCGCCGGATTTCCGCTGAGCGTCTCGGACGAAGCGGGGGTGGGTGCGGTTGCATTCATCTCGAAATTCCTATTCGCGGCATCTCCGCCGCAGGTCGGCGTGGTCAAGACGGTGCGCGCAGTGTATCAGACCGTCAAGAAGACTTGTCGTACAACAGTGGGTAGCTCTCTTGACACAGAATCTGGTGACCAAACCGTTCATGGAAGTGCTTTCCGGCAACCGGCAGGCCTCTCCTCCGATGTGGATGATGCGGCAGGCCGGACGTTACCTGCCGGAATACCGCGCAACGCGGGCGCAGGCCGGTAGTTTCCTCGATCTGTGCTTCAACGCGGAGCTCGCCGCCGAGGTGACGCTACAGCCGATCCGCCGATTCGGCTTCGATGCCGCGATCATCTTCTCCGACATTCTGGTGGTGCCTTACGCGCTCGGCCGCTCGGTGCGGTTCGAAGTCGGCGAAGGCCCGCGGCTCGACCCGCTGAACTCGCCCGATCTGGTCGGCACACTGAACAACGCGATCGATCTGTCCAAACTCGAGCCGGTGTTCGAAGCGCTGCGCATCGTCCGCCGCGAACTGAAGCCGGAAACCACGCTGATCGGCTTCTGCGGCTCGCCGTTCACGGTGGCGACCTACATGGTGGCCGGTCAGGGCACCTCGGATCAGCATCCGGCGCGGCTGATGGCGTATCAGCACCCCGGCGCGTTCGCCAAGATCATCGACGTGCTGGTCGAGAGCTCGATTGCCTATCTGCTGAAGCAGCTCGAGGCCGGCGCCGACGTGCTGCAGATCTTCGACACCTGGGCCGGCATCCTGCCGCCGCGCGAATTCGAGAAGTGGTGCATCGAGCCGACCCGCCGGATCGTCGAGGGCATCCGCAAGGTCAAGCCGGGCACCAAGATCATCGGCTTCCCGCGCGGCGCCGGCGCGCTGCTGCCGGCCTTCGTCGAGCGCACCGGCGTCGACGCCGTCAGCATCGACTGGACCGCCGAGCCCGCCTTCGTGCGCGAGAAGGTGCAGACCAAGGTCGCAGTGCAGGGCAATCTCGATCCGCTGCTGCTGATCGCCGGCGGCTCGGCGCTCGACGAAGCGGTCGACGACGTGCTGAACAACTTCTCTGCCGGCCGTCACATCTTCAATCTCGGCCACGGCATCACACCCGACGCGTCGATCGCGCATGTCGAGCAGATGGTGAAGCGCGTCCGCGACTACAAGGCTTGAAGCCAGGTCAGTTCGCGTCTGTCATGATTACCAAGAGCCGGCGCTCACCCGTCGGCTCTTTTGTTTTGCCGCGTAGCGGCCAGTCCCCACAACCGTCCGCGGGAACTCGGTTGTGCAGACGCTTAGTTCCCGTTTCGAACCAACCAGCAACCCAGACGAGCATCGAAGCCGCTGCACGGCTGCGCCGGACGCCGGAGTTCCAGGTTCCCGAACAAGCTTATTCGCGACCACAACACTCCGATAACCAAAGTCGAAACGATTGGCGTGTAACGATCGATCCCCAAGATCATCTGGGCTTCGAGTGCGTTACTGATCGACAGGTATTTCCCCGGGGGTCATTCCGCCGTGTCCGTCCAGCGATTTCTCAAGCAGCGCGCCGTCAACGTCACCGTCGGCGGGAACTACTCGCTCGCGAACTGGTACGATCAGCACGGCAAGCTGCGTCAATTTGCCTGTCGCACCAGCCGTGTCTCGCCGTTCCGGATGATCGTCGACGTTCCGGTGATCGGCCGCGTCGGTGATCGCATCTCGTCGTACTTCAGCGAGTTCGGCAAGCTGGATGGACACATCAGCGACACCCTGCCCGGTGGGTTCCTGCTCGAACTGGCGGTGACCCGCGCGATGCGCGAACGGCTGTCGAACCAATTGAGCTGGCTCGAACGGAAGATGCTGGACCCGGAGATCAGGGACGCGCGGGAACAGGCGCGAATCGTTCCGGCCTGCCCGCATTCGACGTTGATTCTGGCCGACGGTTCGATGCACACCTGCTTCGTGATCGACATGTCGATCTCGGGTGTTGCGGTGTCGGCGGACGTGCAGCCGGAGATCGGCACGCCGCTGGCGGTCGGGGGCTGTGTCGGCCGGGTGGTGCGTCACCGCTCCGACGGCTTCGCGGTGAAGTTCACAGAGCTGCAGAACCGCAGCGAGCTCGAGTGGCGGATCGCCCGTCCGCCGCAGCGGAACTCGACGGTCGGGGCGCGGGTCGAACGACTCGCCACCATCGAGACGTCGCCGCCTCCTCCGGTCACGCCGCGCGGTGCCGGAGACGACGACGCGTTCGTGCTCGACGCTTGAGATCCAAAGTTTCCAGCAAACAAAGCGACAGCGGGACGACGATCAGTCCTGCCGGGTCGCGGCCGTCACCGCCTGCGCCAGCACGGTGGCGTCGGCATGCGGCAGCGGTAGATAGCGCGCGTCCATTTCCTTGGCGAAGGCTTCCGCCTGCGGCCCCGGTCGCGGCGACATGTCGATCACCACCGAGCTGATTCCAGCGACGCGGAACTGGCGAGCCGACGCCTTGGCGTCTTCTTCGGCCTGCGGCCGGCCCGGCGCGCCATCGCGCGCGATATTGGCGCGGCCGTCGGTGAGCACGATCACGGTCGGGGTCTGGCCTTTGCGCTTGATCGAATCCGCCAGCATGAACGCGCTGTCGAGCCCGGACGCCAGCGGCGTGCCGCCGCCGCCGGGCAAGCCCGCGAGGCTGCGCTTGGCGCGCGCCAGCGACCGCGTCGGCGGCAGCAGGATCTCGGCGATGGTGCCACGGAACGAGATCATCGCCACCTGGTCGCGGCGCACGTAGCAATCGGCAAGTAACAGTTCGACCGCGCCCTTGGCTTCGGCGAGGCGATGCAGCGCCGCCGAGCCCGAGGCGTCGACCACGAAGATGGTAATGGTCTCGGTGCGCTGCTTGAAGCGCGCGATCCGGAAATCATCCTTCTCGACCAGGATGCGCGGCGCGCTGCCGCTCCGCCCCTCGGCCTGGCGCCGCCGCAGCGGCTGCCACGGCGCCGCGGCGCGCAGCGTCTCGATCACGTTGAGCTTACTGCCGTCGCGCAGCTCGCCGCGGATGCTGCCGGCGGGGCGGCCGCGCTTCTTCGACTTCTGCAGTTCGCCGGCCTTGCCGGCGGAGCGGGCGCGCGACCGTCCGACCGAGGCGCGCATCGCCTCCAGCACGCCGGGCGGCATCGCCGCCTTGACGGCGGCGATGATCACTTCGTCCAGCGCCTTGTCGATGTCGGGCGTCTGCTGCTCTTGGTCGTTATTGTCCTGATTGTCGTCTTCCGGCGGCGGCGGCTCGGGCGGCGGCGGCTCGTCGGCCTGGTCCGGCTGCTCGGCTTGCGGAAACACAGTGGCGCGCGGCGCTAGCACGAGACGCGCGGCGAGCGTGATGTCGTCCTGCGCGATTGTAGGTCGATCGAACAGCGCGGCGCTCGCTTTGGCGGCGCGGATCGCCAACAGCGGCGCGCGCAGAGAGATGATGCCGAGCGCAGCAGCCGCGGTACACACGGCCTCGATCTGCTCGCTCTCGACCTTGATCTCGGGCAGGCGCGCGCGAGCGGCGCGAATGTCGTCGAGCGAGATCGGGAAATCGTCGGTCTCGCGCCAGGCGAACTGATCGAGATCGAGATGGAAGCCGAGCCGGTCGCGCAGCCCGGCCGGCGCGAACTCGTCCTCCAGGCCCTCGTCGAGCGCGACCACGCCGAATCGCGCCGGCATCCGCAGCGACAGGCCGTCGCGCTCCACTGCGGTTTCGTGCGCGTCCATCGCCGCGGTCAGATACACATTGGTCGAGGACTGCAGCCGCTCGGCCATCGCCACCACCAGCACGCCGCTATCGGCTTCCGACAGCAGGCCGCGTTCGGCGACCGGGCGGCCGGCGAGCAGCGTCGCCGACAAATCGAGCCCGCCGAGCAGGCGGCCGTCGGCGATATGCAGCGGCAGATGCTTGTAGGGCTGTTCAGGCGGCAGCGCAGCGCGCAGCATCGCGAGCCAGCGGTCGCGCACCGGGCCGGCGCGCGAGCGCAGCAACACGCCGCCGGTGCCGACCGGATCGACCGCGAACAACTGCGCCGCGGTCACCGCATCGGACCATGCGAGCGCGATGCTCATCCGAAGATTTCGGCGAGCGCGCGGTCGACCCGCACGCTGGAGCCGGCGTCGTCGAGCGGATTGCGGCGCAACCGGTGCCGCAAGGCAGAGGGCGCGATCCGCTTCAGGTGTTCATCGGTGACGGTCTTGTCGTGCTCGATCGCGGCGAGCGCACGCGCGGCACGCATCAAGGTCAGTTCGCCGCGAAGGCCGTCGGTACCGAGCGTCATGCACAGCTTGGCGGCGCGCTCGAGCGCAGCGTCGGGCACGGTCACTTCGGGCAGACGTTCCTTGGCCTGCGAGATCTTGCGGCGCAGCTTGGCCTCTTCCTTCGACCAGTCGGCGATGAAGGCGGCCGGATCGTTCTCGAACGCGTCGCGGCGGCGCACCACTTCGATGCGCTCCGGCAGCGTGTCCGGCGTCTTCACTTCGACCGACATGCCGAAACGATCGAGCAATTGCGGACGCAGCTCACCTTCTTCCGGGTTGCCGGTGCCGACCAGCACGAAGCGGGCCGGATGACGGATGCTGAGGCCTTCGCGCTCGACCACGTTCTCGCCGGAAGCGGCGACGTCGAGCAGCAGGTCGACGAGATGATCTTCGAGCAGGTTGGCTTCGTCGATGTAGAGGAAACCGCGATGAGCGCGCGCCAACAGGCCGGGCTCGAACGCCTTCTCACCCTTGGCCAGCGCCCGTTCGAGATCGAGCGCGCCGACGACGCGATCCTCGGTGGCGCCGAGCGGCAGATCGACCACCGGCACCGGCACCTGCGCGGTCTTGAGCTTGCCGTGCTTGACCTTCTCCTTGCACTCTTCGCAGTAGCGCTCGGGCAGATCGGGATCGCAATTGTAGCGGCACCCGACCACGGTCTTCATCTTCGGCAACAGCGCCGCGAGGGCGCGCACCGCGGTCGACTTGCCCGCGCCGCGATCGCCGAACGCCAGCACGCCGCCGACCTTCTGATCGACCGCTGCGATCAGCAGCGCCAGCTTCATCTCGTCCTGGCCGACGATCGCGGAGAACGGAAACACTATGGCCATTGCGATTACTCCGGCCGGGTCTTTTCGATCACCGCGGCTGCGCCCTTGTCGAGCAGTTCGAGGCCCACGGTCCGGCCGAGTTCGCGCGGCCGATTGGCCGGGCCGGAGCTGACCGCCTCGATGAACATCCCGCCCTCGAGGTCGAGCACCGAGGCACGCAACGTCATCTCGTCGCCGGTGATCACCGAGTGCGCCGCGATCGGCGAGTTACAATGGCCGTTGAGCACCCACAGCACCTCGCGCTCGGCGTCGCAGCACATCCGCGACTGCTGATCGTCGATCAGCGCCAGATACTGACGGGTCTTCCACTCGTGCACGGGGCATTCCACCGCGACGATGCCCTGCCCGGCTGCGGGCAGCATTTCTTCCGGCGTGAAGTCGTGAGCGATACGATCGACGAAGCCGACACGCTCGATTCCGGCGCGCGCCATGATCAGCGCGTCGGCGGGACCGACCTCGCTGCCGTCGGGCAACCGCTGCTTCTCACCATTGTCGAGCTTACGCATCCGGCTGTCGGCCGCGCCGCGGAAATGGATCACCTCGACTTCCGGGAACAGCCGCTTGGCATAGGCCGCCCGGCGCACCGCGTTGGTCCCGATGGTGTAGCCCTTGCCGCGCGACTTCTTCAGCTCTTCGAGGGTGAGCCCCTTGCGTAGCACCAGCGAGTCGCAGGCCGGATCGCGCGCCAGCGTGGCGGCGACGATCAGACCCGGCGTTTCTTCGTTGGCCGGCATGTCCTTGAGCGAGTGCATCGCGCAATGCAGTTCGCCGCGCAGCATCGCGGCGCGAATCTCGGCCACGAAGGCTCCGCCCTTGCCGCCGTGCGGCAGGAGCTTGCTGATCTGATCGCTGTCGCCGACGGTCTCGAACTTGATGATCTGGGGATCGAGCTCACTCGCAGCGGCACTCAGCTGCTTGGCGATGTCCTCAGTCTGGGCAAGCGCCATCACGCTCTTGCGCGTACCAATACGGACTGGAAATTTCACCACACGCTCCATTCGACAACCGCGACGGGCCCGCGGCGAAGTTCGGCCGAACCTTATGACCAGCCCGAGCCAGATTGCAAACGGATGACACCGACGTCTCGTAGAAGCCCGGCGGGGTTCCGGGGTCGTTGATCTCGGACAATTCCGGCGCCTGCGACAGTCTTCTGCAGAACCTTTCAGCTTCTGTCTATCGCCACGCAATGGTACTCAAGTCAACTAGGCGCAATATTGAGCAAGGTCAAAAGCGAGATGACGGCTGAGGTTCTGATCGGAGACGGCAACGTTCGACTTTCGCCGCATCCATTGCGCGCGGTCGTGCTGGGTGAAGTGCACGCACGTCCGTTCACTGCGCTGAGCGTTCCGGCGCGCGTCCTACACTTCGCCTTCGACACCTCGGGCACACGCGCCGCCGCCGACCGCACTGCGATGATCAGCTTCTGCGAGTCGCGCGGCCTGCAGCCGCCGCCGCCAGGCGAAAAGCATCATCGCGCCCGGTTCGGCACCACGATGCTGCGCTGGGAGCAGCACTCCGAGTTCACCACCTACACCTGGGAAATCACCGCCGATCCGTCCGCGACGCCGTTTCACCCGGAAGCGTCTTCGCTCGCTTCTCCGATGCGGCTGCTGCCGCAGCCGGGGCCGCTGCTGGTCGCGGTCGACCTGCATGTGATGCCGGAGGATCCGCCGCGAACGTCACCGGAGCGCTTGTTCGATCGCGCCAGCCTCGCCGTCGCCGAGAACTCCGACGGCGCCGCGATGTTCGCCACCGATTTTCAACCGGGCCCATCCGGCTTCGTGCGGGTGCTGGTGATCGATCGCGGCATGTCGCCGGAGCGCGCCGGCGCCTTGGTGCAGCGCGTGCTCGAAGTTGAGACCTATCGGACATTGGCGCTACTCGGCCTGCCGGAGGCGCAGCGGCTCGCCCCATCGATCGCCGCGAGCGAAAGACGCCTCGCCGAAGTCACCGCGGAGATGCGCCACGTCGGCGATCTCGCCAACAACAACAAACTGCTGCAGGAGCTGACCGAGCTCGCCGCCGAGGTCGAGGCCGGCGCGGCTGCCAGCCTGTATCGGTTCGGCGCCAGCCGCGCTTACGACGAGATCATGAACGGCCGGCTCGCGACGCTCGGCGAACGCAAGGTCGGCGGCCTGCCGACTTGGTCGTCGTTCCTCGCCCGCCGGATGAAGCCGGCGATGCGCACCTGCGCCACCACCGAGGCGCGGCAATCCGATCTGTCACTGAAGCTTGCCCGCGCCGCCAATCTGCTGCGCACCCGCGTCGACGTCGAGGTCGAGCAGCAGAACCAGGAGCTGCTCAAATCGATGAACGCCCGCACCCGGCTGCAGCTTCGGCTGCAGACCACGGTCGAAGGCCTGTCGACCGCGGCGATCACCTATTACGTGGTCGGTCTGTTCGGCTACATGGTGAAGGGCGTCGCGGAGGCCGGCCGTCTGAAGATCGATCCCAATCTCCTGACCGCCGGGTTCGTTCCGATCGCCGCCCTGTCGATCTGGTGGACGATCCGCCGGATCCGCAAGAAGCACGTCCCGGACGTCGACTGATGGCCAAGCGCCGCACGCCAAAGCCACTCCGCATTCTGGTCGGCCTCGCAGCCCTGGTGGCAATCGCCGTCGGGCTGTGGCAATTGCAACGCGGCAAGGACGGCCTGCTGATCAGCCACGCGACCGTCGGTCAGACACCGGTCACGGTGTTTCGGCAACCCGCCGTCACTAGCGCCCCGGTGGTAGTGATCGCCCACGGCTTCGCCGGCTCGCAGCAATTGATGCAGCCGTTCGCGCAGACGCTGGCGCGCAACGGCTACATCGCGGTCACCTTCGACTTCACCGGCCACGGCCGCAATCCGGTGACGATGGTGGGCGACGTCGACGAGCCGACCAAAATCACCGGCGTCCTGGTCGACGAACTCGGCCGCGTCACCGACTTCGCCCGCAAGCTGCCGGAAAGCGACGGCCGCGCCGCCGTGCTCGGCCATTCGATGGCCTCCGACATCGTGGTCGCCTATGCGGTGGCACATCCGGAGATCGCCGCCACCGTCGCCGTGTCGGTGTTCACCCGCAAGTCCACCGCCACGCTGCCGCACGATCTGTTGGTGATCGTCGGCGCGCTCGAGCCGCAGATGCTGAAGGACGAGGGCTTGCGCATCGTCAATCAGGTCGTCGGCGGCGGCGCCGTCGCAGGCCGGACCTACGGCAGCTTCGCCGACGGCACGGCGCGGCGCTTCGTGCTGGCTTCGGGCGTTGAACATATCGGCGTGCTGTACAGCCAGGACTCGATGCGCGAAGCGCTGCACTGGATGAACGACGCCTTCGGCCGCACGAGCTCGGGCTGGATCGATCAGCGGCCGCGCTGGCTGGCCTTGCTGTTCGGCGGCCTGATCGCGCTGGCCTGGCCGCTGTCGAAGCTGCTGCCCCGCGCCGCCGCGGTGCCGATCGGCGCGAACCTGACCTGGAAGCAACTTCTGGTGACTGCGATCGTGCCGGCGGTGCTGACGCCGCTGCTGCTGTGGAAGGCGCCGACCGATTTTCTGATCATCCTGCTCGGCGACTATCTGACGCTGCACTTCCTGCTGTACGGCTTGCTGACCGCAGGACTCCTGGTACTGATCCGGCTGCGCAGCCGGCGCGCGGCGCCGCAGCTCGCGCCGCATCACCCGCACGGGCTCATGGCGCTCGACGCCCTGCCCGATCCCGATCGTCCCCGCGTCGTGATCGGCGCGCTGATCATCGCAGCGATCGCGGCGACCGCCTACAACATCCTCGGCTTCGGCTTCGCGCTCGACAGCTATCTGTTCTCGTTCATGCCGATCGAGCCACGCATCCATCTGATCGCCGCGGTCGCGTGCGGCACGATCCCGTATTTTCTCACCGCGGAATGGATGGCGCATGGACAACGGGCCAAACCCGGCGCCTATGCGCTGGCGAAATTCTGCTTTCTCGCCTCGCTCGCCGTCGCCGTTGCGCTGAATTTGCAGAAACTGTTCTTCCTGATCATCATCGTGCCGGCGATCTTGCTGCTGTTTGTCGCCTTCGGCCTGATCAGCAACTGGACCTACAAGGCGACCAATCACCCGCTGCCCGGCGCGCTCGCCAATGCGGTGCTGTTCGCCTGGGCGATCGCGGTGACCTTCCCGATGGTGATTCGCTGATGCAGCACGAGCTATGGCCTGCGGCAGGACAGCGGAATTGGCGGGTGATCACCGACACCGTGATGGGCGGCGTCTCGCTAGCCACGCTGCAGCTCGCCGAGGTCGAGGGCCGGATGGCGGCGCGGATGCGCGGCGCGGTCTCGACCGAGAACAACGGCGGCTTCATCCAGATCGCGATGGATCTGTCGCGGGACGGCGGCGCCTTCGATGCAGGCAGCTTCTCGGGCATCGCGGCCGAGCTGCTCGGCAACGGCGAGGCTTACGGCCTGCATCTTCGCACCACCGATCTGGCGCGGCCGCAGCAATCCTATCGCCACCCGTTCCGGGCGGAGCCGCACTGGCAAGTGATCGAATGTCCGTTCGCCGCCGTCATGCCGCACCGCACCGACATGCCGTTCGATCCCCGGCGGCTACGGCGGGTCGGACTGGTGGCGATCGGCCGCGAATTTGACGCAGATCTATCGGTCGCCCGGCTTTGGCTCTATTGATCGAGATAGCAACTTAAGGCGAATGGCGACGCCGTCCGCCGGTTCCTAGAAGACGCGCTCATGGACGATCGCAACATTCAGTCTGCGCTGTGGACGCCGCCGCTGAACGCGCCGGCGGAGCGCGAGCTGTGTACTGATTGCGGCGTGTCGCGGATGAGCGATCCGAAGCAGTGTGGCCAGGCCTGCCAGTTCATCAAGCCTGACTACCCGGCGATGGAACAGCGGGTGCACGGCCGCACCCGCGACGCGGCGTCCGGCGACGAGGCGTTTTTCGGTCCGTATCGCCGAATGGTGCAGGCGGCGATGAAAGAGCCGCGCGACGGCGCGCAGTGGAGCGGCATCACCACGACGATCGCGCAGCGGCTGCTGGAGACTGGTGCGGTCGATGCGGTGATCGCGATGGCGCCGGACCCGGCCGACAAATGGAAGCCGATGCCGGTGCTGGTGACCCAGCCGGAAGGCATGGCGCAATGCCGCGGCATGCGGATGGGCTACGCACCATCGCTGGCGCTGCTGGAGCCCGCGATCGCCGCCGGCTACACGCGGCTCGCGGTGATTGGCGTGCCGTGCCAGATCTACGCGCTGCGGCGGCTGGAGCAACAGCTCGGCCTCGAAAAGCTGTACGTGATCGGCACGCCGTGCTCGGACAACACCACCACCGAGGCGTTTCACGGCTTCCTCGATCTGTTGTCCGACCAGCCGGAAACCATCACCTATCTCGAGTTCCGCGCCGACTATCACGTCGAGCTGCGATTCGACGACGGCCGCAGCAAGGCGATCCCGTTCCTGCTGCTGCCGATTTCCAAGCTGCCGCCGGACTTCTTCCCGATCACCTGCCGCACCTGTGTCGACTACACCAACACCCTCGCCGACATCACCGTCGGCTACATGGGCGGACGCGGCGAGCAATGGCTGCTGCTGCGCAACGCGCGCGGCGAAGAGCTGCTGAATCTGCTCGGCGACGACGTTCGCTTGAGCGAGCCGACCAGCGCCGGGAACCGCGTCGCGCCGGTGAAGGGCTTCCTCAAGAACACCGAGCTCGCCGCCGGCGGTCTGCCGGTGCGCGGCATGCCGACCTGGCTACGGCCGTTCATGGGGTGGCTGATGCCGAAAGTCGGCCCGCGCGGGCTCGAATTCGCCCGCGCCCGTGTCGAGATGAAGGCGGTCGAGACCGTGCTGCACCTGCGGCGCCACTACAAACACAAAATGAAGAACATGATACCGGCTCACGTCTGGGCTCTGGTAAAACCCTACGGCCTCGAACCGCACGACGGTGAGCAGCGCAACTAATTACGTTCCACGCCGCGGTTGCTGGCGGAACCGAGCTTCCTGATTCCGGTTGTCGCGCACGAGATGGCGGGCTCCGCTCGCGCATCGCTGAAGCCAGCATGGAGGCTGACGTGGACAACGATATCATCGAGCACCTGAAGACGCTGCACACCAGTGCGATCGACGCCCGCAACGGCTACGAGGAAGCGCTGGAAGACGCCGAAGGCAAGGGCCTGACGCCGCTGTTTCGCGACATGATCGCGCTGCATCACGGCAACGCCGAAGAGCTCGCCGGGATGCTGATCAATGCCGGCGAGACCGCCGACGATTCCGGCTCGTTCATGAGCGTGGTTCACCGCACCATCATGAGCGTGCGATCGCTGTTCGACGGCCTCGACGGCAGCGTGCTGCCCGGCCTGATCGACGGCGAGAAGCGCAATCTGTCGAAATACGACGATGCGCTGAAGGCCGCCGCAGCATCGCCCGGCGTCGCATCCACGCTGACGGCCCAGCGCGCCAAGATCGGCGAGAAGATCACGCTGATGGAACAGCAGAATGCGGCCTACGAAGCGGCGCATTGATCCACGCTCTGCCATCAGGGACGACTTCGGGGGCCTCGGGCCCCCATTTTTGTGCGAGGCACGGCCACGCTCTCCGACCAAGCTCTATGAAGAGTGGTCCCAGAGCCTCGTGGTGAGACGGCGCGAAGTGACGTCTCGAACCATGCGCCACAAAGTCTGCGGCTCCTCATCCTTCGAGACGCCCGGCTTTACCGGGAATCTCAGAATGAGGACTTCAGGGCCTGTAGCATGGGCAAGTCATGACCGGGCTTGTCGGCCATCCACGCGATCTTGCAGCTCCGCTGCAACGACGTGAACTGCCCGCCGGCATTCGGCCAATTTCTCAGGATGCCAGTTCGGTGCATTTCGCCGCTCGCTGTTTCAGGCAGCCCGTAGACGCTCAGCCGCCCACGAACGAGCGAAGGCCCCGGTCGTTCGACCGAGGCCTTCGTATCAGTCTTGCACCAGCCGTTCGCGGTTACTTCGTCACCGTCCCGGTCGAGCCCGGTGAGGCGCCGACGCCGGCATCGGAAGCGGTCGGAGCGACGCGCGTATCGGTGCCCGGATTATTGGGCTGATAACGCTTGGGGTCATTCTGAACGCCCTTCGGCTGCGCCATCCCGGTGGTGCCGGTGGTGCCGGCGTCGGACGCAGGGCCGCTGACCTGGGCGGTGGCGCGCTCATCGGACTTGTAGGTCGCGCCCGCCGCGAGCAGGCCCATCGCGATGAATGCGAACACCACGACGCCGGCTAGTTCTGGCAGCGCGCCGTCCGCTGCGGCACCGCGGCCCGAACCATTGCCTTCGAGCGTGTTCGCGGCAATCTCGCGGTTAGAGCGCGAGCGGATGAAGTTGACGAAAGCGAGTCCGACTACCACGACGCCTGCGGCGAGCGTGAAGAACATCAGCCAGCTAATCGGTTGGTCTCCGTTCATGAATTACCTCCGGTTGTCGACGGGTCGAATTGTTCACCTGTCGACAACTAACTGGAGATAATTGGATTCGTTCCGCCCCGATGGTTGTGGCGAATCCCTACGAACTCAGCCGCGTTCAAGCCTCATCGTGCGGCAGCTGGGCGTGCATGGGAACCTGATGTGTCAGGGTTTCCACGACAGGATCGTCGGACCGGTCGCGGGCAAACGCCCGCTGCACGACGACGAAGAACACCGGCACCAGAAGCAGCGCCAGGATCACCACCGCGATCATGCCGCCCATCACACCGGTGCCGAGCGCTTGCTGGCTCTTGCCGCCGGCGCCGTGCGCGATCACCATCGGCAGCACGCCGGAACAGAACGCCAACCCGGTCATCAGGATTGGCCGGAACCGGAGATGGCAGGCTTCCATCGTCGCGTCGCGCAAGCTCTTGCCCTCCTTTCGGAGGTCCTTGGCAAATTCGACGATCAGAATCGCATCCTTGGCGGCCAGACCGATGATGGTGATCAGGCCGACAGTAAAATACACGTCGTTCGGTAGCGACCGCATCGATGCAGCGATCACCGCACCGGCGATGCCGAGCGGAACCGTGAGCAGCACCGACAGCGGAATCGTCCAGCTCTCGTAAAGCGCCGCCAGCACCAGGAACACCACCAGCGCCGACAGCGCCAGGATGATCGGCGCCTGCGAACCGGACAGCTTCTCCTGCAGGGACTGGCCGGTCCAATCGTAGCCGAAGCCGCGCGGCAGCTGGTCGGCGAGCCGCTCCATCTCGGCGATCGCATCGCCGGAGGTGAAGCCGGGTCGCGCCTCGCCGCTGATCCGGATCGCCGGATAATAGTTAAAGCCGACAATCTGGGTCGGTCCCTTGGCCCATTCGACCGTCGCAAACGAGGAGAACGGCACGAGCTGACCGCGGCTGTTCTTCACCGTGTAGGCGAGGATATCATCGCCATTCATCCGGCCGGCGGCGTCGGCCTGCACGATCACGCGCTGCATCCGGCCGCGATTGGGGAAGTCGTTGACGTAGGCCGAGCCGAGATTGGTCGATACGGTAGAGTTGATGTCCTCGAAGGTGACGCCGAACGCGCCGGCCTTCTCGCGGTCGATCACCAGATTCAGCACCGGGGCCGGCGGCAAGCCTTCGACATAGACCTTTTGCAGCACGGGGCTGGCATTGGCGGCGGCGACGAGCTGGTCGCTGGCTTTGACCAGCGCAGCGTATCCCTTCTGGCCGCGATCCTGCAGGCGGAAGCTGAAGCCCGAGGAATTGCCGAGGTTGTCGACCGGCGGCGGTTGCAATGCCGAGATGCGCGCGTCGCGGATGCCGCCGAGCTTGCGGTTGGCGTCGTCCACAATGGCCGCGGCCGACGAATTGTCGTCACGCTCGGCCCAATCCTTCAACGTCACGAACGCCTGCGCGGCATTCATGCCCTGACCGAGAAAGCTGAAGCCGGTCAGGAAGGTGACGTTCTCCACTCCGTCGCGCTTCAGCAGATAGTCCTCGACCTGCTTCACCACGTCGTAGGTGCGGTTGTAGGAGGAGTCCGACGGCGTCTGGACGTCGACGGTGATGAAGCCCTGGTCGTCGACCGGCAGGAACCCGCCCGGCATCCGCACCATCGCCCAGCCGAGCACGCCGACCAGCACCGCATAGATCACCATCAGCCGGCCGGTGCGGCCGAGATTCCAGCGCACGACGCTCGAATAACGCTCGCGGACCGTATCGAGTCCGCGGTTGAACATCCCGAAGAAGCCGCGCTCGGCGTGGGCGTGACCCTTGTTCACCGGCTTCAGCAGCGTGGCGCACAGCGCCGGCGTCAGCGTCAGCGCCATCAGTGCCGAGAACGCGATCGCCGACACCATCGTCACCGAGAACTGCCGATAGATTATGCCGACCGAACCCGGGAAGAACGCCATCGGAAGGAACACCGCGATCAGCACCAGGGTGATGCCGATGATCGCCGAAGTGATCTGCGACATCGCCTTGCGGGTGGCTTCCTTCGGCGGCAGCCCCTCCTCGGACATGATGCGTTCGACGTTCTCGACCACCACGATGGCGTCGTCGACCAGGATGCCGATCGCCAGCACCATGCCGAACATCGACAGCATGTTGATCGAATAGCCGAACAGCAGCAGCGACGCGCAGGTGCCGAGCAGCGCCACCGGCACCACGATGGTCGGGATGATGGTGTAGCGGATGTTCTGCAGGAACAGGAACATCACCACGAACACCAGCGCCACCGCTTCCAGCAGCGTGTGCACCACCTTGGTGATCGAGGCTTCGACCACCGGGGTGATGTTGTAGGGGATCTCGTATTTGATGTTGGCCGGGAAGAAGCGCGACAGCTCCTTCATCTTGGCCTCGACCGCCCCAGCCGTGGCCAGCGCGTTGCCGGTCGGCGACATCAGCACCGAGAGGCCGGCGGTCGGCTTGCCGTTGAGGCGGGTGTTGAACTGATAGGAGAAGCCGCCGATCTCGATGCGGGCGACGTCGCGCAGCCGCTCCGTCGAGCCGTCCGGGTTGGCGCGCAGCACGATCGCGCCGAACTCGTCCGCCGAGGACAACTGGCCTTTGACCAGCACCAGCGTCGACGTCTTCTTGTCCTTCGGCGACGGCTCGGCACCAATACTGCCGGACGCGACCTGGGCGTTCTGCGCCTCGATCGCCTTGGTGACGTCGTCGGCGGTGAGATTGTAGCCGACCAGCTTGTCCGGATCGATCCAGATCCGCAGCGCCCGTTCGGTCGAATACAGCGTCGCACGGCCGACGCCGGGAATGCGGCGGATTTCACCGAGAACGTTGCGGATCATGAAGTCGCCGAGGCCGACTTCGTCGAGCGAACCGTCGGTCGAACTCAAGGTGATGATCTGCAACACCGCGCTGGAGGCTTCCTCGACCAGGATGCCTTGCTGCAGCACCGCCTTCGGCAGGCGGGACTCGATCCGCTTGATGCGATTCTGCACGTCCACCGAGGCGAGCTGGGTGTCGGTGCCGGGAACGAAGTTGGCGGTGATCTCGACCTGACCGAGCGAGTCGGAGGTCGATTCGAAGTTGAGGATGCCGTTGGCGCCGTTCAGCTCTTCTTCGATCAGCCGGGTGACGCTGTTGTAGAGGTTTTCCGGCGAAGCGCCCGGATAGGCGGTGGCGATCGCGATCGACGGCGGCGCGATGATCGGATACTGCGCGACCGGCAGAAACGGAATCGAGATCGCGCCGATCAAGCAGATGAACAGCGCGATGACCCAGGCGAAGATAGGCCTGTCGATAAAGAATGAGGGCATACGCGGCGCCTACCGCACCGCGCTGGTGGAACCCGTGGTCTCGGCCGTGACGGCCGCCGACCGACGTTCGGCGACACTCACCGGGATCACCGTGTCACCGGCAGCGAATTTCTGAAAGCCTTCGACCACGACACGTTCGCCCGCCTTCAGACCATCGAGCACCAGCCACTGGCCGTCCTGCTGCGGGCCGAGCCGCACGGCCTGCACGGCGACACGGTTGTCGGGCTTGACGACGAACACTTCGCTGCCGCCGCCGCTGTTGCGCTGCACGGCCTGCTCCGGCACCGCAAGCGCGTCCGCATCGATGCCCTGCTCGATCCGAACCCGGACGTACATGCCCGGCAGCAACTCGCGCTTCGGGTTGTCGAATTCGGCACGCAGCGTCACCTGACCGGTGTAGGCGTCGACCTTGGCATCCGAGAACAGCAGCTTGCCATGAACCGGATACTGGGTGCCGTCGTCGAGCACCAGATGGGCGCGGACGGCGTCCGGCGCGATCTGGTCGAGCTCGCCGGAATCGAAAGCCCGGCGAAGCCGCGCCATCTCCGACACGGGCTGGGTGAAGTCGGCATAGACGTGATCGAGCTGCTGGATCGTCGCCAGACTGGTGGAGTCGTTCTGCACCACCAGCGCGCCCTCACTCACCAGCGCCGCGCCGATCCGGCCGCTGATCGGCGCACGGATTGTCGCATATTCGAGATTGAGCTTGGCGCGGGACACCTCGGCCTCGCGCACCGAGACTTCGGCGACGGCTTGGCGCAGATTGCTGGTCGCGACCTCGTTGGATGCGCGCGACGCCGCCTGCTCGTGCGCCAGCATCGACACGCGCTTGGCATGCATGTCCGCATAATCGCGTGCGGCGGTCGCCTTGGCCAGCGCAGCTTCGGCGGCCTTCAACTCGACTTCGAACGGGCGCGGATCGATCTGATACAGCGGATCGCCGGCGTTGACCTCGCTGCCCTGCTGGAACATCCGCTTCAGAATGATCCCGGACACCCGCGGGCGCACATCCGCGACCCTGACGGGCGCAATTCGTCCCGGCAATTCGCGCACGATCGAGCGCGGATGCGGCTTGATGGTGACGATGCTGACTTCCGGCTTCTCCGGCGACGACGCATTGGCGACGGACGGCTCGTTGCAGCCGGCCAGACCCGGCGCCAAGAAGGCGAGCGCCAGCGCCGTCAAACCAAAGCTCATCCTTCGTGACATCTGTAACCTCATATCGTGCGTCTCAACCGGATCGAGCAAGGCCCGTGCCATCAGCGACATGAAAGACCGCCGACAACCGTCCTCGACCGTGAACGCGACTGATGAACAGATGTTAATAGCGAAATTGTGCAGCACAACATGGGGTGGCGGCGGCGCAATGTCACACGGCCGGGAACCGCATGATCCGGCTCGTTTTTCGCCGCCTCACAGCTCCGTGAAATTAGAAAAATGCGAACAAATGCCGCAGGTTAATGCGTCGCCTGCGCAATTAACGGACACTTAACTTCATCCCTTGAAGGCATCACTTCTTCCCTTGAAGGGATGTCGGCCGCCGCCTTGGCGACGACCGGCGATGTCGGTTTGGCGACAATCGTGCTCGGCTTCAGGTCGCGTAGACGAAGGCTGGGTCGGCAAGGTCGATCGTCGGGAACTGGTCCTTCTCGGTCCAATAATCCTGGCTATGCTGCCACTCCGGCTTGTCGCCCCGCTTCGGCAGCAGATGCATGCCGCGCATCAGGTAACCCGGATTGAAGTTCTCCGGATCGATCCACGGCAAGAGCGGCATGTCGCGATCCTCTGGCCGCAGCGCCGGCACCACGCTGCGATAACCGCTGGCTTTCATATGCTCCAGGAGGCGGCAGACGAAGTCGGCCACCAGATCGGCGCGCAGCGTCCAGCTCGCACGGAAATAGCCGAACACCCAAGCCATGTTCGGCACGCCAGTGAACATCATGCCGCGATAGGTGACGGTGTCGGCGAAATCCAAAGCCTTGCCGTCGATCGAAAACGCGATGTCGCCGAGGACATTGAGATTGAATCCTGTCGCCGTCACGACGATGTCGGCCTCGAGCGTGTCGCCGGATTTCAGCTGGATGCCGGTCTCGGTGAAACGCTCGATCTCGTCGGTGACCACCGAGGCCTTGCCCGCCGCGATCGCCTTGAACAGATCGCCGTCCGGAACGAAGGCGATGCGCTGCCGCCAGGGCCGATAGCTCGGCGTGAAATGCGGATCGAGCTCGGCATCGGGGCCGAGATGGGCGCGAACGCCGGCCAGCAGTTCCTGCTTCACCACCTCCGGCTCGCTCATCGACCGCCGGGTGAAGGTCGCCTGATCGAACAGGATCTTGCGGCGAACGATCTCGTGGATCCAATCCTCGGAAACGCCGAGCTCGCGGAGCGTGTCGGCGATCTCGATCTTGTTGCGGCCGGGAATGAAATAGGTCGGCGAGCGTTGCAAGACCGTGACGTGTTCAGCCGCAGGGGCGATCGACGGCACCAGGGTCGCCGCCGTCGCGCCCGAACCGATCACGACCACCCGCTTGCCGGAAATGTCGAGATCGTCCGGCCAGGTCTGCGGATGCACGATCCGGCCCTTGAACTCGGCCATGCCGGGCCACTCCGGGGTGTAACCTTCGCTGTGGCGATAATAGCCCTGGCACATCCAGAGGAAATTCGCGGTGAAGCGAACCGTCTCGCCGCCCTCTCCGCGCAACGCTTCAATGGTCCAGCACGCATCCTCGCTCGACCAGCTCGCCGAGACGATGCGGTGACGGTAGCGAATGTGCCGGGCGAGGTCGTGATCGTCGATCACCTCCTCTAGATAGTCGCGGATTTCGGCAGCAGTGGCGATCGGCTTGCCGGTCCACGGCTTGAAGCGATATCCGAACGTATAGAGATCGCTGTCGGAGCGGATGCCGGGATAGCGATGGGTCCGCCAGGTGCCGCCGAAGCCATCCTGGGCTTCGAGCACCGCAAAACGTGTGCCGGGGCACTGCGTCGTCAGATGATAGGCGGCACCGATGCCGGAAATTCCGGCGCCGACGATCAGCACGTCGACATGTTCGCAATCGGTCTGGGGAGCGGGACCGCTGAACGGCGCGGAGGCAGCAGCTCCGCTGGCCGCGGGGGAGGCAGAGTGGGTCATGTTTCCTCGACTTTTTTTGTGTCGTTGGAAACAGATTGGCCTCTGCGGGCGACTTTGCCCAGCGTTTTCTGAGGGGCCAAACGCACGGCGCCGCGGACATTGCTGCTCGCGGCGTCATGGGACCTGTGATGCTGACAAGCTCAGATGTTGAGCAGCAGCGGATAGCCGGAGTACGACTTGTACGCGCCTTCCTGCTTCAGGATCAGCGGCATGCCGGAGAAGCCCCGATACTCGCCGTCGTCCTTCAGGATCAGCGGAGTGCCGGAGAAGCTCTGGTACTCGCCCTTCTGCTCGAGGATCAGCGGCGTACCGGAGTAACCCTTGTACTCGCCTTCCTGCTTCAGGATCAGCGGCTCACCGGAATAGCTCTTGTATTCGCCGTCCTGCTTGAGGATCAGCGGATGTCCGGAATGTCCTTTGTATTCTTCGCTCATGGTCGATTCCTTTTACTTAGAGGAGCACTGGCAGGCCCAGCCAGGAGGAGAAGGGTGTGGAGTTGTTGATCAACAGCGGTTCGCCCGAGTACGACTTGTACGGACCGCTGGTGTCCAGCAACAGAGGAGTCCCTGAGAAGGACTTGTATGGGCCGCTGCTGTCGAGCAACAACGGTGTTCCGGAGAACGACTGATACGGGCCATCGCTGCTGATAACCAGCGGCGTACCAGAGAAGGTCTTGTCGCTGTCGACCAGCAGCAAGTCACCGGAATAGGATTTGTACGGGCCGGACGTGTCGAGCAGCACCGGCGCGTGGATCATGTTGGAGAACGGCGCGGCATCGCTCAGTTCGGCGGCACGCGACGACGACGACTTCAGGCTGATCGGGTTCGGCCCGTAGCCGTCGAGAATCTTGGTCAGCTTGGCGCCGTAGCCGAATTCGGCCTGCGCGGCGACGACAACGCCGCCCTTCTTCAGATAGTCGGCGTAAGTCGCAGCTTCCGAGCGCGACACGCCGGCCTTGACGAGCGCAGCGGCGGTCTCGTCGGCCGACGACCGGCCTGCCGAGACCACGGCGTATTGGAAATTGCCGCTCTTCAGATCGTTCTCGAGCGCCGACAAGCGGCTGCCGGAGTCGTACAAGCGGGCGATCGTTTGCGTCATGGTTACTCCGTCTCAGTCTTAGGACCTGGTCAGCTGGCCCTGCATCAGAATCGTGTCGCGCCGCCGCGTCAGAGGGAACATCGTCACCAGCGTGGCAATGAGCAACACCAGTTCGAGGTAATAGACAAAGTGATAACCCGCCGCGGCGCCATCCCACCCGTGCGGCGCGTAAGCGGTTACCAGGTCACGCAAAATACCACCGAGCGCGATGGCGATACCGGCGGCGGACGCCTGCACCGCGCCCCATGCGCCCAGTGCAAGACCGACCTGATCCCTCGGAGCCGCATTCATCGTCGCCGTCAGCGTGCCGTGGCCGAACAGGCCGGCGCCGAAGCCAATCATCAATGTGCCGAAGCCGAACACCAGCGCCGAAGCCATCATCGAAGACAGGCTTGCAGAGAAGATCACGGCCAGGAACGCGGGAATACCAACCAGCGCGCCGGCGCTTGCCATCCGAAACGGATCGGCACCGCGGCTGAGCACGCGCGAGGCATAGCCGAAGCCGAGCAAGCCGCCGACCGCAAGAGCCGCGGTGAGCTTGGTGGTATCACCGACCGTCAGATTCAGGATCTGCCCGCCGTAAGGTTCGAGCAGCACGTCTTCCATGCTGAACGCCATGGTACCGAAACCGACCGCCACCAGCCGGCGCATCGCGTTCGGCCCTTGGATGAACGCATCCCAGGACTGGCGGAAGCCGGCACTCGGCGCATCGGGATGCGCGGTCGCCTGATTGGGATTGTCGCGGCGGCGCGCCTCCATCTTCCACGAGGCGATGCCGTTGAGAACGATGGTGACCACCGCGGAGCCCTGGATCACCTGGATAAGGCGACCGGGCGAGAAGTCGGCGAGCAGGATGCCGAAGATGATCGCGCTGGCGATCATACCTAGCATCAGCATGGTGTACATCAGGCCGACGACCTTCGGCCGCGAATCCGGCGGCGCCAGATCGGTTGCGAGCGCGAGGCCGACGGTCTGCGTGGTATGCACGCCCGCGCCGATCAGCAGGAACGCCGTAGCGGCCGCGACCTGTCCGACCCAGACCGGCGCCTGACCGGCGTCACCGCCGCCCGACAGCACCAGCAGGGCGAACGGCAGGATTGCCAGACCGCCGAACTGCACCATCGTGCCTTTGTACAGGAACGGGACGCGGCGCCAGCCCAGCGCGGATTTATGGACGTCGGATTTGAAGCCGATCAGCGCTCGGAATGGCGCGAAAATCAGGGGCAGCGAGACCATGATGCCGACGATCGATGCCGGCACGTTGAGCTCGACGATCATCACCCGATTCAGCGTGCCGACCAGCAGCACCAGCGACATGCCGACTGCCACCTGAAACAGCGACAGGCGCAGCAACCGGGATAACGGCAGATCCGGCGTGGCCGCATCCGCGAAAGGCAGAAAGCGGGGCCCAAGCGAGGCCCAGACTTTCATCATCTTTTGGCTGACTGTGTTCATCGTGCAGCGATTCCAGCTTGCGTGAGCCCGGCGGTCACGTCCGCCGGTGTCCGATCGAACAGCACCACTTTGAGGCCAAAGATGAACTGCGGCAGATCAAAAGTCCGCACCTCGATCCGGCTACAAAGCAAGCGACCGGGACCCTTGGATCCCGGTCCAGCCACAACAGCTTCAGAAAGAAGCTGAATTAGCCGATGGAGACCGAGCTCTCGATCGCCGCAGCCTTGCCGTTCCAGTACTTCGAGAACCAGGTGGTGTTGCTGAGAACAGCAAAGTGCACCAGGATCGCGATCACGGTCACGCTGCCGAGCAGGAGCGGAAGACCAACGGTCGGCTTCACAACAGTCCAAATACGACCTTGATTCATCTTACGTACTCCTTAGTGCAGCCAGGGCGAGTAAACATACGCCAGGAAGTGAGCGACGATGGCGATCGCGCCGAAGATGCGCGTGCCGTCGATCACATGCTTGTGGAGCTCTTCCGATTCCGCGATCGTCAGACCGGTCGGCCAGACCTTGTTGGGATCGTCTGCCATAGTAAATCCTCCAGAGAGACTTACAGTGTCGTGCTGAACCTGCACGTAGGTTGATTGTCGCTGCTACGCCGAACATTCGTTCGCTTGGTCTCAGCATTTCCTTTCAGCCCCGACACCCGGCCGACAACGACGAGACTCGTCTCGCGTTGGGGTGGGCCGATGCGGATGCTTCCAGCCCTCGGATGACGAGGACTCACGCCCTGATCACATCCGAGTGATTGTAAGAGTATCCTGACACACATCTTTGTCAATTTAACATGACACCGTGAACTGTCCGTGTCATACCGGACAGCCTCAAACCGGTCCGACAAGTCCCGGACACGGAAAATTGAGTAAATTGTGATGCACTCTGGTCTTGACAATTTGACCGAGTTTGATGTCGCGGATTGCCCCGCATCTGGTCGTCCCGGCGGCCGGCGCGTGGGGGCGCTTCTTCCCGGTTCGATCCAGCCTCACGCAGCTTTGCTGGCGCTGGCGCCGGACGATTTGGAGATCGTTCACGCCGGAGGGGCGACCGAGGCGTTGTTCGGCGCGCCCGCAGAGCTGCTGCCGGGGGCCGCGGCCACCACGGTGTTTTCCTCCGACCAGATCGACCGGCTGCGCTCGCTGGCGATTGCGGACTTGCCGATCGAGCAGCCCTTATACGCGTTCACTTTCGACGCGCCCAACGCCATGCCGACCGACGTGATCGCCCATCATGCCTCCGGGCTGCTGGTAGTGGAGCTCGATCCGCGACGCGAACCGCCGCCCGACAACTCGCTGGCGCTGGTACAGTCGATGATCCGGCGCGTGCAGACCGCTTCCACGGTGCAGGGTTTCTGCGAGTCCATGGCGACCGAGTTGCGCAGCGTCACCGGCTTCGATCGGGTGATGGTGTATCGCTTCGCAGCGGACGGCAGCGGTGACGTGATCGCCGAGGCGCGCGCGCCGGAGGTCGGATCGTTTCTCGGGCTGCGCGATCCGCAACCGGATATTCCGAAGCAGCCGGAGCCCGGCAGCCGTATCCAATTGCAGCCCGACGCCCGAGCGATCGCAGCACCGGTGCTGCCGGGAATCGATCCGCGCAGCGGTGCTGCGCTGGACCTCTCCCACAGCTCGATCCGCAGCGCCTCGCCTGAACACCGGCTGTATCTGGCTCAACTCGGCGTCGCGGCTTCGTTGTCACTGTCGTTGATCGTCGATGGAGTCCCCTGGGGACTGATGGTCTGCCATCACGCCACCCCACGCTTTCTGCCCTACCGGATGCGCGAAGCCTGCGCGCTGTTCGCCGAGATGGCGTCGTCGCAGCTCGAAGCACGGCTCGCCGCCGAACAGCTCGCCACCAGCCTGCGCAGCGCCCGCATCCGTGAGGAATTGGTGACGCGGATGAGTCAGGAGTCCGACCTCGCCGAGGGGCTCATTCGGTTCTATCCCGATCTGCTCCATTTCATTTCGGCGGCCGGGGTCGGTTTGTGGATCGACGGCCAGTTCACCGGAACCGGCATCACGCCGACCGCCACGGAGATCGCCGCGCTGATCGGCTGGCTGCATGGCGTGGCGCATGGCGGCGTGTACCATACCGACTGCTTGCCGCTAGCCTATCCGCCGGCCAAAACGTTCGCCGCACAGGCCTGCGGCCTGATCGCAATGTCGCTGTCGAATACGCCGCGCGACTACGTGCTGTGGTTTCGCCCCGAAATCGTCCGCCGGGTCACCTGGGCCGGCGCGCCGAACAAGCCGGTGGGCATCGACAGCAGCGACGTTCGCTCGACCAAGGGCTGCCCCGCGAGCTGGGAAGAAACGGTGCGGCTGCACGGCGAGCCTTGGCATGACGCCGAGATCGACGCCGCGCACCGGCTGCGCGAGTCGCTGCTCGAGGTCGTGCTACGCCGGATCAACGGCATCGCCCGCGAGCGCAGATCGGCGCTGTTGCTGCAAGAGCAATTGATGCGACAGGTCGAGATCGGCCTGAGCCGATCGAAGGACGTCGCGCAGACGCTGCAGGAGGAAAAGCGGCGCCGTGTGCTGGTCGAGGCCGACCTGTCCCAGGTGCTGCGCCGGACAGTCGAGGACCAGGAGGCGGAGCGGCTGCGGATCGCGCGCGAGCTGCACGATACGCTCGGCCAGTCGCTGACCTTGCTGCAGCTCGGCTTCGACAAACTCGGCCAGGCCGCCGGCGACGTCCCGGAATTGAAGCAGCGGATCGCCGAAATGAAGAGCCTGACCGCAGACATCGGCAGCCAGGCCAATCGGCTCGCCTGGGAAATCCGCCCGACCGCGCTCGACGATCTCGGCATCGAGACCGCGATCCAGAATCTGCTGGATTCCTGGAGCGAGAAATCGGGCATCGAATTCGATCTGCACATTACGCTCGGCGCGCGCCGGCTGCCGTCCGCGATCGAAACCACGCTGTATCGCGTCTTGCAGGAAGCACTGACGAATGTCGTCCGCCATGCCGCGGCCCGCCATGTCGGAGTGGTGCTGCGGCTGCACGACGATCAGGTCACGATGATCGTCGAAGACGACGGCCGTGGCTTCTCCACCGCAGGCCCGGGAAAACCGGCAAACCGGCTCGGCCTGCTCGGCATTCGTGAGCGGCTGTCGCTGGTCGGCGGCACGCTCGAACTCGAAACCGCGCCGGGCAAGGGCACCGCGCTCTACGCCCGAATTCCGTTGTGACCTATGGAAGTGACCGCGATGGACCAGCAAGCATCTTCCCGACTGCGCGTCTTTCTCGCCGACGATCACCCGGTCGTGCTCAGCGGCATGAAAGCTCTGGTGGCTGACGACCCCGGCCTCGAGGTGGTCGGTGAAGCCAACGACGGTCCCAACGCGCTGCGACGCGCCACCGAACTCAGACCCGACGTTGCCGTGCTCGATCTGTCGATGCCCGGTCTCAACGGCATCGAGGTGGCTCGGAAATTTCTCGCCGCGTGCCCTGATTGCCGGGTGCTGGTGCTGACCGTGCACGAAGACGGCGCTTACTTGCGGCAACTGCTCGACCTCGGCGTCGCCGGCTACGTGCTGAAGCGCTCCGCCACCGAGGAGCTGATCCGCGGCATCCATGCGGTCGGCACCGGCGGCATCTATCTCGACCCGGCGATCGCCGGCCGGGCGATCGGCCGCGCCACGACGCACCCGCACCATGGCGAAGAGCACAACGCGGTGTCGGAGCTGTCGACCCGCGAAATCGAGGTGCTGCGGCTGGCGGCAATCGGCCACAGCAACAAGACCATCGCCGCCAAGCTGCAGATCGGCGCCAAGAGCGTCGAGACCTACAAGGCACGCGGAATGGCGAAGCTCGGGTTCCACAACCGCGTCGAGGTGGTGCGGTTCGCGCTCAGCATGGGCTGGCTGTCCGACCCATAGGCACTTCAGACCTGCAACCGTTGATCCGGTCCTGACGACCCGCTAGCTTGCTCGCTGGTTGAGCAAGCAAAACGTCCCGCGGGGCGGCGCTTCAGACGCCGTCATCCAAACGGGAAGCATGGGGAGGACCGAATGACCGTCGACACGCGGACACAGAAGCCGCAGGCCACCGCCGCTCGGGTTTCCACAGCCAAGGCCCTCGACGGGCTCCGTGTGCTCGATTTCTCCACCACGATCGCCGGCCCGCATTGCACCCGGATGCTGTCCGACATGGGCGCCGAGGTGATCAAGATCGAAGCCGCCGAAGGCGATACGATGCGCAACCGTCCGCCGGTGCGCAAAAACTGCAGCACCGCGTTCGGCCAGCTCAACGTCGGCAAGAAGAGCATCGTGCTCGATCTGAAATCGGCGGCCGGGCTCGAAGCCGTGCAGCGGCTGGTCGCCTCCGCGGACGTGCTGGTGGAGAATTTCCGCCCCGGCGTGATGCAACGGCTGCAGATGGACTACGAGTCGCTGCGCGGCTTCAATCCGGAGCTGATCTACTGCTCGATCTCCGGCTATGGACAGACCGGGCCGTCGGCGGAATTGCCGGCCTATGCGCCGGCGATCCATGCGGCGTCTGGCTTCGACATGGCGCATCTCGCCTATCAGCCCGGCCGCGACCGCCCCGACTACTGCGGCATCTATCTGGCCGACGTGGTCAGCGGCATCTACGCCTATGGGGCGATTACTTCGGCACTGTATCAACGCGTGCGCACCGGCGAGGGCCAGCACATCGACGTCTCGATGCTGGAATCGATGCTGACGCTGACGCTGAACGAAATGCAGTGGTCGCAGTTTCCGGTGACGCTGCCGGCGCGGCCGCAATTCGGCCCGGTGGAAACCTCCGATGGCTATGTGATGATCGCGGTCGCCAGCGAGAAGTCGTTCCGCAGCTTCATGTTGGCGGCCGAGCGTCCCGACCTGATCACCGACCCGCGATTTGCGAAATATGCCGACCGGCGTCTCAACTGGGGCGAGCTGATGGATACGATCGAGACATGGTCGCGCAAGCTGACGTCCAAGCAATGCCTCGCGACGCTCGACAAGTTCGGCGTGCCCTGCTCGGCCTATCGCACCGTGGCCGAGGCGATGGCCGATCCGCAGACAGCGCACCGCCAGGCGCTCGCTGAAGTGCACGACGACGACGGCAGCTTCAAAGTGCTCAATTTGCCGTTCCGCATGTCGGCGGCCAATCCGTCGCCCAATCCGAAAGTGGCGCGGCTCGGCGAGCATACCAAAGCGGTGCTGCAGCAGACCGGCTATTCCGACGACGATCTCGCGCAGTTCGGCGCCGGATAGAAGGTTTCAGGGCCCCCCCATCCGCATCAGGTATTTCTGCTCGCCACTCAGCACCAGCTCGCCGCGCTGATTGTGCACCGTCGACGTCACCGTGACGATGCCGGTGGTGCGCTGCGGCTTCAATTCGGCGATGGTGAGCGCCGGATACAGAGTATCGCCGGCATGGACCGGTTTGTGGAATTTCGACGACTGCTCGATGAACCCCAGTAGCGCCTCGCCGAGCACGTGCGGAAACAGCCCGGCGCCGGATGCGGTGAAGCACAGCACCTGCAGCCCGTGCGCGAGCAACCCGGGATGGCCCTGCGCACGGCAATATTCGACGTCGTAATGGATCGGGTGGTTGTCGCCGGAGACGGCCTGGAACGCAGCGAAGTTCGCCTCGGTGATGGTACGGCTCGGCAGCACGAAACGCTCGCCGAGCACGAGTTCGGAGAACGGCCGCGGCGCGACGACGCGATGTGCCGCCTTGTCGAATCCGCCCGCCTGCTGCCCGTCAGCCATGCCGCACCTCCCATCGTTTTACGGAGAAGATTAGCGTGACGCAGCGGATCGGACCACCGGCCGCGACGACGGATACCTATGCGGCGCGACGGAGGCGGACGCGCCAGACGTCGGGCCCCTGCTCAAGGTAACTCCACTCGCAATCGTCGCCGTGTACGGCGGCGAAGAATTGCCGCAGCGGCCGCGGATCGTGATCGACTACGATCTGCATTGCGGCGCCGACCGCAAGCTGATCGAACAGCCGCGGAATGATCTCGTGGCGCTGATACGGCGGAATCTCGCGAACGTCGAGCACCCGTTCAGCGATGATGGCGGCTTCGGTCATGAGTCCTGTCCTGGCTGGAGTTGCAGTTCGATTCCAACATCGTCAGTGCGGCTTGCCGCGGGCGAGCAGCGTCGGCCCGTAGCTCAGCGCGAAGCCGAGGAAGGCTGTGGCCCAGCCGAGTGCGGCCAGATGCAGCAGCGGATCGCTCCAGGCCGGCAGCAGCGTCGCCGCGATCCGCGCGGTGACGGCGAGCAGCGCCGCCAGATAGATCCCCTGCGTCGGCAATGACGCGGTGAGTTGTTGGCCGGTGTGGCCGAGCGAGGCGCGAGTCATCACCGCCAGCGTCATCACCCCGGCGCCGCCGACCATCCAGGCGTGGATGCCGGCGCTGACCGGGATCAGCCCGAACGCCGCCGCCGACGTCAGCAGGAAGCCGAGCGGAACGAAGAAGTAGCCGACATGCAGCACCAGCAGCAGCTTCTCCTTGACGGTTCGGTCGCCAGCCCAGCGGGCGAGCCGGACCAGATGCAGCACGCCGGGAAGCAGCAGCGCGGCGCCGCTGATCCGGCTGACCGGCTGTACGATCCACAGCACCAGCGTCAGCGCGCTGAACGCCACGATAGCCATGTCAACCTTGTTGAACGGCTGCGGCAGCCGGCCGGGCTGCTGGCGGACCAGCCAGTTCCGGGTGAAGCTCGGAGTGATGCGTCCGCCGATCAGCGAGATCAGCAGGATCACCACTGCAATACCGATCCGGATGCTGTAATCGGCGGCGCCGCCGAAATGCGCTTCGAGATGGAACGCGACGTTGCCAACTAGCAGCAGCGTCAGCAGCGCGACGACGTTGAGGTTGCGCCAGTTACGCCCGGCGATGATCTCGCGTAGCGCGGCAAGCGCCACAAGCAGCAGGAAGCAGGCGTCGATCGATAGCGCCGCGAGCCAGCCGGTGTCGGCCGAGAACGTCACCGCCAGCCGTCCGGCGAGCCACACCACGGCAAGTGTCGCCAGCGGCGCCCCTTGCAGCGGCAGGCGGCCAGTCCAGTTCGGAATCGCGGTCAGCAGAAAGCCGGTGATCACCGCCGGCAGATAGCCGTACAGCATCTCGTGGACGTGCCAATCGCGCGGCGCGAACGCGGTCTGCAGCGTCAGCTCGCCGTGATACACCGGCAGCCACAGCAGCACCGCGACCGCGGCGAAGATGGCGCCGAGCAGGAAGAACGGACGGAACCCGGCCGACAGGATGGTCCAGCGGCTCTGCAACGGATAGCGCGGCACCGGCTTGCGTTTGACAGGGCCGGCTGCGGAAGATTGGATTGTCGTGCTGCTCATCGCGGTCCACCGGAACTGGCACCGGCGTCCAGGGCCGGCTCATCCTGTGTAGGGGCGCGGCCCTTGAGGCTGGTTGTGCCAGCACAAACTCGCGAACGATTTGCGTCTGGCAGCGTCCGTCAGGGCAGCGGCGACACCCCGATCACCAGCGGGTGCAACAGCAGTAGCGACAGCCACGCTGCCACGCCGAGAGCGAGCCGCAGCGCGCTGATCCGGCTGGGCCGCGGCTTGAAGCGGCCGCTGATCAGCGCCGCGAACGGCCAGAACGAGGTGCGCGCCGCCAGCTCGGCCCAGCGCGCGGCGCCGAGCTGGCGGCGCTTGCGGCGGTCGATGATCATCATGCCGAGCAGAGCAATCAGCGCAAAGAAGCCGAACAGCAGCCCATGGGCGAGATCGCCGTTCGGCACGGCATGCGCGCCGGCCCACAGGCCGATCGCCCACAGCAGCGGATGCCGGACGATGCCGACCACGCCCGGGTGCTGCGGATCGAAGGATTTGCGCGGATCGCCGCCGAACGACAGCGGATTGGCGGCACCGATGCCGAACGCCGCAAACTGGCAGACCAGCGGCAGCGCTAGGTTCGGCGCCCACATCTGCCAGGTCTCGAACGGCCACAGCTCGACGAATGGCGCCCGCCCCGTCGCCACGATCAGCCACGTCAGCACGACCAGCGATTCGATGCTGTAGGCGATCAGGAAGCCACGCTCGCCGAGCGCGCCGACCAGCCTCGCGCGCACTGCGGGCCGCGCCGGAATGGCGTGGCTGAGCAGGAACACGGCGAAGGCGGCGACGAATTCAGTCCAGCCGGACACGGTCGACCTCAACGTTGGCGGCGCAGTCCGTCATTGCGAGGAGCGAAGCGACGAAGCAATCCAGCGTCGTGCGTGGAGATCTGGATTGCTTCGCTTCGCTCGCAATGACGGAGTGAAGCGAAGACAGGTTATGCGCGAGACATCGCCCGGCTTGCCGGTTCCAACGTTGTCGCGCGTCAACCTGCGGCGAACATCGCGCTGAGGGCGGCCTGGGCTTCGTGCTGGATCTGGCCGAGGTGATCGGCGCTGACGAAGCTCTCGGCGTAGATCTTGTAGACGTCCTCGGTGCCGGACGGGCGCGCCGCGAACCAGCCGTTGGCGGTGGTGACCTTGACGCCGCCGATCGATTGGCCGTTGCCGGGCGCCTTGGTCAGCGTCGCGGTGACGGGTTCGCCGGCGAGCTGCCTGATGCCGAGCTTCTCGGCGGTCAGGGTCTTGAAAAGCGCCTTCTGGGCCGGCGACGCCGCCGCATCGATCCGCGCATAGAACGGCGCGCCGAGCTCTGCGGTGAGCCGCTGATACAGTTCGCCCGGATCGGCTTTGCTCACTGCGGTGATCTCGGCCGCGAGCAGGCCGAGGATGACGCCGTCCTTGTCGGTGGTCCAGACGCTGCCGTCGCGGCGCAGGAACGACGCGCCGGCGCTCTCTTCGCCGGCAAAGCCGAAGCTGCCGCCGATCAGCCCGTCGACGAACCATTTGAAGCCGACCGGCGTTTCCACCACCTTGCGGCCGATCTTGGCGGCGACGCGATCGATCATCGCGCTCGACACCGCGGTCTTGCCGATCGCGGCGTCGCGCCCCCAATGTGGCCGGTGCGCGAACAGGTAGGCAATCGCGACCGACAGATAGTGGTTCGGATTCATCAGCCCCGAGGAGCGGGTGACGATGCCGTGGCGGTCGGCGTCGGTGTCGTTGGCGAACGCGACGTCGAAATCGTCACGCATCCCGATCAGCCGCGCCATCGCATAAGGCGACGAGCAGTCCATCCGCACCTTGCCGTCCCAGTCCACTGTCATGAAGCGGAAGGTCGGATCGACTGCGTCGCTGACCAGCTTGGCATCGAGCTTGTAGCGCTCGATGATCGGCTGCCAGTAATGCACCGCGGCGCCGCCGAGCGGATCGATCCCGAGCTTCACACCCGAGCTGCGGATCGCCTCCATGTCGACCACATTGGCGAGGTCTTCGACATAAGGCGTGATGTAGTCGCGGCGATGCACGCAAGCCGCCTTGCGGGCGCGATCGTAGGAAATCCGCTTGACGCCCTTCAGCCCGTTTTCGAGCATCACATTGGCGGCCTTCTCGACCGCCGAGGTGATGTCGGTATCGGCCGGGCCGCCGTTGGGCGGATTGTATTTGAAGCCGCCGTCCTCGGGCGGATTGTGCGACGGCGTCACCACGACGCCGTCGGCGAGGCCGTCGGTACGACCGCGATTGTGGGTGAGAATCGCGTGAGAGATCACCGGGGTCGGGGTGTAGCCGCCGCGCTCGTCGATCACCACGTCGATCTCGTTGGCGGCGAACACTTCGAGCGCGCTGACCAGAGCCGGCTCGGCGAGCGCATGGGTGTCGATGCCGATATACAACGGGCCGGTGATGCCGGCGGCGCGGCGATGATCGGCGACCGCCTGGCTGACCGCCACGATGTGACTTTCGTTGAAGGCGTTGTTCAGCGACGAGCCGCGATGCCCCGAGGTGCCGAACGCCACGCGCTCGGTCGCCACCGCCGGGTCAGGCTTGCCGGCGAAGTACGCCGTGACCAGCCGCGGGACGTTGACCAGACTATTCGGATCGACGGTCTTGCCCGCCAGCGGACTCACCTTCGCAGCCATCTTGCACTCCATGCCTTCGAACCAGATCAGATCCCTCGCCCGGCACGGGGCAGCCGTCAAGACGGCATCGGGATGAGTGGCCCGGCTTCAAATTCCGGGCGCGGAACCGTTCGCGAACGCCATGGTTATTGCCCCAGTTGAATGACTGGAGGATGAGGCATGACGTTCGGAAAAGGTGCATTGATGTGGCTGATTGGCATCCCGCTGCCGATCATTATTCTGCTGGCATTGTTCTGGCGCTAAGTCCGACGCGACAGCAAAACAGAACTGGAGAGGGTCTCGGCCGTATTGACGGAACGAGGCCTTTTTCACGAGCGGTCGGTCGATCGCGGCTTCGGCAGGCGATGACTCATGAATCAGCTTCGCGCGTCTCGGCAGAGTGAACTACGCGGCGGCGGCTCGCTGCAGAGCGCAACGCACTACTGTTCGAAACCGAGGGGACCACTTATGACGGTTCGGCTGCGGCGTGCACGACCGACAACGGATGTTGCATTCGTCTGGTCCGGCGCGTTTTAGACAACGATGGATGGCTTGCCGCTGGCGAGGTTCCAGGCCAGCCGGCAATTGTACCCTTACGGCTGTCGGCCAAAAAATCACGTTTAGCTTCTTTGCGACCGGTCTAAGCGAGGCCGCTACGGTCCCATCGCGCGCGGATCGTTGTGCATTCGCCGGATATCCTTCTGCACGTCGAGCGGACGCAGATTGCTGCCGCCCTCCTCCGACAGGAATTTGTCGAGCGTCGCCTGAATGCGCGCCTTGACGCTGTCCGGGCCGCGGTCGCTCATTTCGGTGTGCTGGGCGCCAGTGTCGATAATCTCGATGCCAGCCTCCTTGGCGATCTTCGGATCGGGCAGCACGCCGGGATCGGTCTGAAAGTGCGGATCCTTGGAGCGGAACGATAGGATCTTGGCGAAGCCGGAGGTGACGAACGGCACCCGTAGATTGTCGAGCGTCACCACCCGCCGCACCAAATCGGGATGCTGCTGTGCGAAGAACATCGAGATATCGCCGCCGTTCGAATGCCCGACCAGAGTCAGATGCTGGTAGTCGGCGTTCGGTTCGATCTTCTTCAGCTCCCTGATTGCGAAGAAGATGTTCTGTTCACCGCGCTCGTAAACCGCCAGACGGCCGACATAGAGCGAGCCGGCGACGGTCATCAGCGGTTTGTCGTCGGGAAGATCATGCTGAATGCTGGCGACCAAATAGCCGCGAGCCGCCAGCACGTTGGCCAGGAATGAGTACTCGGTGTTCTTGACGGTGTTGCCGTGGCTGACGATCGCCACCGGCAGCGTCACCATGCCGGCCTCGGCCTTCATCTCGGCATCGCGGCGAACCGCCAGATAGACCGCAACCGGCCGATCGCGCTTCTCGTCGAAGAAGGTCAGGGTCTCGTGCTTGATCGCCCAGTGGCTGAACGTGAAATACGCCGCAGTCGCCACCGCACTCAGCAGGCAGAATATAATCAGTGGTCGCTTCATCGCTGTTCCAGACCCGCCCGGCCCCTTGATCTCTAGCTGGGGCGAGAGGATAGCTCGAAAAGATCTATTCCTGGAACGATACCGATTAAATTTTGGAAAGCGGGCGCCCTGCCAACCAACCTCGCTTCACACCAGCATCTCCTGCAGCAATCCGACGATCTGCGTCGAAGTGTACGGCTTTGGCACGAATTTTCCGCCGTCCGGCAGGTCCGACGGGGCGACGTGCACCCGGCCCGAGGTTGCGACGATCTTGATCGGCGGCCACCGTCCACGCACGGCACGGGCGAGCTTCAAGCCATCCATTGAACCCGGAATCTGGATGTCGGTAAACACCAGCCGGACATCATTTCGCTTTTCTAGGATTTCGATCGCTTCATCAGCAGAGCCGGCCTCCAGCACCTCGTAGCCGGCGGCTTCGATCATGTCGACAGCGTTCATACGCAGGAGCGGTTCGTCTTCAACCACCAGCACTATCGGTCTCCCGCTCACTTCCATCACCCTCTCGCCAGTGTCGCCCGATCATCAAGGGCTTAGCTGGTCGATCGTTCCCGGCCTCCGCAATCTACCTGGGCAAAAGTGGCGACGATCGCTGGACTTCGTTAACCACAATGGTTCGGGGCAAGTTCACAATGCTCACCGCCTCCCCCCGGCGAACAGGATGCAGCGTCGAAGCGACCGATGGCAACCTGGTGGGTCACCAGTTCCCCGAACGATGCGTCCTCGAACCAAGCGTGGAGATGCAGCGCCGGCTGTTCGACGCACCATGAGGGCTTGAGCGGAGCGCCGAGATCGAGCGGCACCGTATGGCTCGGCGCAGGACAGATCGTCGCGACCGTACCGGCGAACGCCGTCGCGACCGCGCGATGCACATGGCCCGCGGCGACGAGGCGGACCCACGGATAGCGCTCGACAACGACCGCAAACTCGGCCGCATTGCGCAGGCTCTGACGATCCATATCCGCGATCCCGGTGCGGAACGGCGGATGGTGCAAAAACAGCAGCGCCGGCCGCTGGTCCGACCCGGACAGCACTGCTTCCAGCCACTGCAACGTATCGGCGTCCAGCACGCCATGCGGCTGGCCGGGCACGCTGGAATCCAGCAGCACAACATCGAGCCCGCCGACCGGATGGAGCTGATTGAGCGGCCCCTCGGCCGGGAACGCCGGCTGCAGCAAGGCGGTCCGCATCATCTCGCGGGAATCGTGATTGCCCGGGATCGTGACGAATGGGATCTGCAACGGCGCCAGCAATCGGAGCAGCTGCTCATACGCCGCCTCCGTCGGCGTATTGACCAAATCGCCGGAGATCACCACCAGCTCGGGGCGCGGAGCCAAGGCGTTGAGCGTCGCCACACAGCGTGTCAGCGCCGCCGCGGTGTCGACGCTGCGGTCGGCGAGACTGCCCTGCTCCCTGATATGCAGGTCGGATATCTGTGCGATCAGGATCGGCTTCGACGGCATCATGAATCTCGTGTGGCTCCGTCAGTGGAAGGCGTTCGGAGAGCGGTCGAAGTCGCCTCGATCCGCCGTCGCCAATGCGTTGGAGGCGAGCGGACGCTCCCACCAGGCTGGTCTCGTGTTTCCCGATTTGTTTGCTGATTGCCCGGCGCTTCGCTGCTGGGTGTCCTCCCCTATCGTCGAGAGATGACAGGCTTGCGACGAAGGCGGTATCAGGCGCTTACGCTCCGCGCGGCAAATTCGCCTCGGCTTGGAACGATCATCCTCGACCGGGATTGAGAGTGAACGGCTGGGCCGGCGTTCCGCCCCAGACCGGACGGCCACCCTGCCGCAACATTGCAGAACCTGCGCCGCGACATTGCGATTCGTTCGCCCGCGCACATCGAATGACTTGCCTGCCGACCGATATGATCAAACGCGCGGGCCACAGACCGAAAGGAGCCGCTGATGCCGACGTCCTACAAGAGCAATGCTTGCAGGCCATGGGACGATGAGCAGGTTGAGCGGTTGAAGGAATTGATTGCGAGCGGCGCATCGGCCGTGCGTGCCGCCGCCGCCTTGAAGCGTGCCCGCTCCTCGGTCCAGGTGAAGGCTCGGAAGCTAGGCATGCCATTCATGGCGAGCCGCGATGCGAAACGGATTCGCAATGCGAAGATCGCCGAAGCTGAAAGCCGCATCGCTCGCTGAAGCCAAACCGACGGTACTATCATCCAGGGTAGTTGTCTTTGGCGCACGGCTGACCAAGTGCTGCGGCTGCCTGTCGCAGCCGTTTGATCGGCGCCGAGCAACCAACCCACAACCCAATACCCTTTCGCCAAAGTGCTAATCGGATGAACAACTAACACGCGATATTTTTGCGGCGCGGCTGTGGAAAACAGCACATAATGGGCTGGCTATCGCCGCCATCGAATCAATTTGAAAGGCGCCCGCACCGCGGGCGAAAGGGTCACACAATGCAATATTGGATCATTGCATTCACGGCCGCGCTGGTCGTGGTCATCGGTTACGCAGCCGGCCCCGTCGGGGCCGCGGTCTCCCTCCTCGCTTTCGCCGGCTCACTGTATCTGATGTGGGCGCGGAAGCTCGGCTTCGCCGGCGCCTGGACGCGGTTCGCGCTTGATCGTTTCTCGGCTCCGTTCTGGAAGGGCGAGAACTGGGAGCGCTTCAACGCCATGTTCCACGACAGCGAGAGCGTGGTGAAGGCCGCGACGATCGCCACCGCGCTGGTCGCGCTGGCGCTGATCCTGCCGCCGAGTCAGGTCGCGCTAATCGCCGTCGTCGTCGCCGCTTGGTACGCGTTCGAGGTCTATCGCAGCCATCGCCCGCTGACACGGCCGACCACTGCGATCGAAGCCAAGTCGGCAACAGACACGGTGATCTACGCGCCAGCGCGGAGCGAAAGCACCACGATGAACTGACCGCCTCGGGCGGATCCATTCAAGTCATCCATCGAGACGTCGGGCGGCGGGGATTTCCTCGCCGCCTTTATTTTTGACGGTGCGTTTGGACGCCGCACACGCGGCCGACGATCCCGAAGCGGCGGCTATCGCGATGGTCGCTGGACCTGCGACAGGGCCGATGCTTCCCTATCTGCCCACCGAAAAGCCAGGAAGCCACATCTGCACATAAATTATGCAATTTTCTTTCTTTGTATGCAATCTACTTAATAGAACGAGCTCGAAGCGCCGTTCAAATTCTATTTTAACAATAGAATCAATTACTTGACCTGGCGACAGAGCTTGGCACGGCGATTGCTAATGACTTCTAGCAGCAAACCGCCCTCATGCTTTGGAGCCGCAAATGAAGCGTCGCGATTTCCTGAAGTCCGCTACCGCCCTTGCCGCCGGTGCAATGGTGCCGGCGCCTGCCATTTGGTCAGCCGCGAAGGCCGATGCTCGCTCGGAAGCGCTGCTGCTGGTCACGGAGAATGGCCCCAACAATCTCGACATTCACGGCGTCGGCACCAACCGCCCGGGCTACGAGGTTTCGTGGAACTGCTACGACCGTCTGATCACCCACGACCTCAAGACCTTGCCGGACGGCACTCAGTCCTACGACCGCGACAAGCTGAAGCCCGAACTCGCCGAGGACATGAATGTCGGCGACATGTCGGTGACCTTCAAGCTGAAGAAGAACGCCAAATTCCACGACGGCTCGCCGGTCACCGCCAACGACGTGAAATGGTCGCTGGATCGATCTGTCTCGGTCGGTGGCTTCCCGACCGTGCAAATGAAGGCCGGCTCGCTGATCAACAAGGAACAGTTCGTCGTCGTCGACGATCACACCGTGCGCATCGACTTCATCAAGAAGAACCATCTGACGATGCCCGACCTCGCGGTCATCGTGCCCGGCGTCTACAACTCCGGTCTGCTCAAGACCAAAGCGACGGAAAAGGATCCCTGGGCACTCGACTACACCAAGAGCAACACGCCGGGCTCCGGCGCCTACAAGGTGGTGACTTGGAAGCCCGGCGTCGAGGTGGTGTACCAGCGCAACGACGACTGGGTCGGCGGCCCGCTGCCGAAAATGAAGAAGATCATTTGGCGCACGATTCCGTCGGGCGGTAACCGCCGCGCGCTGATGGAGCGGGGTGACGCCGACATCTCGTTCGACGTCGACAGCAAGGATACCTCCGAGATGAGGAAGGAGGGCAAGCTCCTGATGATCTCGAATCCGATCGGCAACGGCATGTACTCGATCGAGCTCAACGTCGCCAAGCCGCCGTTCGACAACGAGAAGGTCCGTCAGGCGATCGCCTACGCCCTGCCCTACGACAAGATCATGGAAGCGGCGATGTTCGGCCTCGCCATTCCGCTGTTCGGCGGCCCGTCCAACGACGTCAAGGACATCACGTGGCCGGCGAAGACCGGCTACAACACCGACATCGCCAAGGCCAAGGCGTTGATGGCCGAAAGCGGCGTCTCCAGCATCGACACCACGCTGTCGTTCGACCTCGGCGCCGGCAGCGTCTGCGAGCCGATCGCCGTGCTGGTGCAGGAGAGCCTCGGCCAGATCGGCATCAAGACCACGATCAACAAGGTGCCCGGCGCCAATTGGCGCAGCGAGATGGCCAAGAAGTCGATGCCGATGATGATCAACTTCTTCTCCGGCTGGCTCGACTATCCGGAATACTTCTTCTTCTGGTGCTATTCGGGACAGAACGCGATCTTCAACACCCCGAGCTACGTCAACAAAGACATGGACGCGATGATCGCCGCGGCCAACACCGCGGCTGCGTCGGGCGACAAGGACGCTTATGCCAAGGCGGTCGAAGGCTTTATCTCCAAGGCCTATCACGACGTGCCACGGATCCCGCTGTTCCAGCCTCTGCTCAATGTCGCGACCCAGAAGAACATCTCGGGCTACGCCTACTGGTTCCATCGCCAGCTCGATTATCGCACGCTGGCGAAGGCGTGAGGATCCATCCATAGCGACATGACGAAGAGAGAGACGCGGATGGCGAGCAGGCGCAGCCAAAGGAGCGAGTGGATGCATTTCACGTCGAACATCGGTTCGATCCATCCAATCGCAAATCTCTGCCCGCCATTCGCAGCTCTCAACTCGCGACCGATCTGCGGAGCCCGCACACCATGCTGACGATGATCGCAAAGCGCCTGCTGCTGGTGATCCCGACCCTGATCGGCGTGATCATCGTCACCTTCCTGCTGACGCGGGTGCTGCCGGGGGATCCCGCGGTGTACTTCGCCGGCCCCGCGGCGACGCCGGAATCGATCGCCGAGATCCGCAAGAATCTCGGCCTCGACCGTCCCCTGCCCGACCAGTTCGTGCGCTATGTCGGCGATCTGGCACACGGCAATTTCGGCAATTCGCTGTCGACCGGCCGCCCGGTGGCGACCGAGATCACCAGCCGGCTGCCGGCCTCCGCCGAGCTGACGCTGGCGGGCCTGTTCATCGCCATCGTCATCGCGGTGCCGCTCGGCATCGTGGCGGCGATCCGGCAGGGCTCCTGGGTCGATCATCTGTGCCGGATCGTCGCCACCGCCGGCGTGTCACTGCCGGTGTTCTTCACCGGGCTGCTGCTGGTGTATCTGTTGTACTTCAAACTCGGCTGGGCGCCGGCGCCGATCGGGCGTCTCGACGTGTTCGCAAGCGCCCCTGCCGACGTCACCGGCTTCTATCTGATCGACAGCCTGCTGGCGCGTGACTTCGAGACCTTCCGAGCCGCACTCGGCCAGTTGATCCTGCCCGCGTTCACCCTCGGCATCTTCTCGCTAGCGCCGATCGCGCGAATGACCCGGGCCGCGATGCTCGCAGTGCTGGCTTCGGATTTCATTCGCACCGCGCGCGCCGCCGGCCTCGGCAGCCGCACCGTGATCCTCACCTACGCCTTCCGCAACGCGATGCTGCCGATCATCACCACGCTCGGCATGGTGTTCTCGTTTCTGCTCGGCGCCAACGTGCTGGTGGAGAAGGTGTTCGCCTGGCCGGGGATCGGTTCCTACGCGGTCGAAGCGCTGCTGCAGTCGGACTTCGCTCCGGTACAAGGCTTCGTACTGACGATGGCGGTGCTGTACATCGCGCTGAACCTCTTGATCGACATTCTTTACGGCGTCATCGACCCACGCGTGAGGCTCGAAGCATGACCGACAGCACCATCACCACCTCGCCGCTCGTGGGCCGCAAGCCGGCCGCCGCCCCGCCCCACAACTCGATGCTGCGCCACGCCCGCCACGTGATCGCGGAAAATCCGATCACCGGGCTGTCGTTCGCGCTGTTCTTTCTGATCGCCCTGATGGCGCTGATCGGCCCGTATATCGCGCCCTACGATCCACTGGCGTCGGATACCTCGGCGACGCTGCAACCGCCGTCGCTGGCGCACCCGTTCGGCACCGATCTGGTCGGCCGCGACATTCTGAGCCGCGTGATCGTCGCAACCCGGCTCGATTTCATGATCGCGCTGAGTTCGGTGGCGCTGGTGTTCGTGCTCGGCGGTTTCGCCGGCATCGCCTCGGGCTATTTCGGCGGCTGGACCGACCGCATCATCGGCCGGATCTCCGACACCATCATGGCGTTCCCACTGTTCGTGCTGGCGATGGGCATCGTCGCGGCGCTCGGCAACACCGTCACCAACATCGTAATCGCCACCGCGATCATCAACTTCCCGCTTTATGTCCGAGTCGCCCGCGCCGAGGCCAATGTCCGCCGCGACGCCGGCTTCGTGCAGGCGGCGCGGCTGTCGGGCAACAGCGAGATGCGCATCCTGCTGACGCAGATCGCGCCGAACATCCTGCCGATCATGATGGTGCAAGTGTCGCTGACGATGGGCTACGCCATCCTCAACGCCGCCGGCCTGTCGTTCATCGGCCTCGGCGTCAAGCCGCCGACGCCGGAATGGGGCATCATGGTCGCCGAGGGCGCCACCAACATCATCTCCGGCGAGTGGTGGATCGCGCTGTTTCCCGGCGCCGCGCTGATGATCTCGGTATTCTGCTTCAACCTGCTCGGCGACGGCCTGCGTGACCTCGTCGACCCGCAGCGGAGGACGTGAGATGACCACCCAGCCCCTGCTCGACGTCCGCGATCTCACGGTCGAGTTCGCCACCCGACGCGGCATCGTCAAGGCGGTGCAGCATGTCGATATCAGCGTCGGCAAAGGCGAGACGCTGGCGATCGTCGGCGAGTCCGGCTCGGGCAAATCGGTGACGTCCTACGCGGTGATGCGGATCCTCGACCGCGCCGGACGGATCGCCGAAGGCTCGGTGATGTTCGGCGGCATTGATCTGAAGGCTGCCAGCGAACGCGAGATGCGCGACCTGCGCGGCCGCGAGATTTCGATGATCTTCCAGAACCCGCGCGCCGCGCTCAACCCGATCCGCCAGGTCGGCGACCAGATCGAGGACGTGCTGCGCCAGCATGTGCAGTCGACTTCCGCCGATCGCGGCGAGAAAGCGATCGCAGCGCTGGAGGCGGTCAAGATCGCGCGGCCGCGCGAGCGCTATCACGCCTATCCGTTCCAGCTCTCCGGCGGCATGTGCCAGCGCGTGGTGATCGCGCTGGCACTGGCCTGCAATCCGCAACTCCTGATCGCCGACGAGCCGACCACCGGGCTCGACGTCACCACGCAGAAGGCGGTGATGGACCTGATCGTCGAACTGACCAAGAGCCGCGGCCTGTCGACCATCCTGATCACCCACGACCTCGGCCTGGCTGCAGCCTATTGCGATCGCGTCGTGGTGATGGAGAAGGGCCGCGTGGTCGAGACCGCGGCCGCGGCCGACATCTTCGCCAATCCGCAGCACCCCTACACCAAGAAACTGATGCGCGCGACGCCGCGGCTCGGGGTGAGTTTGCGGGAGTTGCTGCCGGAGGGTGAGCGAGGGACGGTGCCCGCACAAGGCACGGTGCTAACCTCTCCCCGCGCGCGGGGAGAGGTCGGATCAGCACGTAGCGATGATCCGGGTGAGGGGGCGTCTCTAGGAGTCGGAGCGCTCGGCCTTGCGGATACGCCCCCGCCCCCCCCCCCCCACCCCCCCA
>NZ_QKQS01000006.1:467860-602416 GCF_003226555.1 Rhodopseudomonas palustris
AAGCGGGGAGAGGGAGACAACCGCCCCCCTCCTCCTGGTCGAAAAGCTGGTGAAGGAATATCCGCGCCAGGGCGCCACCGCGACGCTGAGCCGGCTGTTCTCACGCGGACCGGCGCCAGAGCCGGAGGTGTTTCGCGCCGTCGACGGCATCAGCTTCCAGATCGGTCACGGCGAAAGCGTCGGGCTGGTCGGTGAGTCCGGCTGCGGCAAGTCGACCACCTCGATGATGCTGATGCGGCTGCTCGACCAGACCTCGGGCCGCATCGTGTTCGACGGCGAGGAGATCGGCGCCATCCTGCCACAGCGCTTCACGCGACTGCCGCTGCGCAAATCGATCCAGATGGTGTTTCAGGATCCGACCGACAGCCTCAATCCACGCTTCACCGCCGCGCGCGCGATCGCCGATCCGGTCCTGCAACTCGGCGAGATCAAAGGCCGCGACGCGGTGCGGGTGCGCTGCGAGGAACTGGCCGAGCAGGTCGGCCTGCCGCTCGATCTGCTCGACCGCTTTCCGCATCAGCTCTCCGGCGGCCAGAAGGCGCGCGTCGGCATCGCCCGCGCCATCGCGCTACGCCCGAAGCTGGTGATCCTAGACGAGCCGACCGCGGCGCTCGACGTCTCGGTACAGGCTGTGGTGCTGAACCTGCTGCAGGATCTGAAGCAATCGCTCGGGATGAGCTATTTGTTCGTCTCGCACGACCTCAACGTAGTGCGGCTGCTCTGCGACCGCGTCATCGTGATGCGCTCGGGGCGGATCGTCGAACAGGGCACCTCCCAGCAGGTGCTCGGCAGCCCGCAGCACGACTACACCCGCGAACTCCTCACCGCGATCCCACATCCGCCGCTGCCGGTGACGTGATGACGCGACGCACAATTCTACATGGTCATTCCGGGGCGCTCGCGCCCGCGAGCGAACCCGGAATCTCGCTTCCATCATCTCGGGATTCCGGGTTCGCGCTGCGCGCGCCCCGGAATGACGAACTGATTACTTGAAAGGTACTGATTTTGACCGATCCCCTCGACACCTACATCGACGCCGTCGCTGCCGCGCTTGATTTGCCGATCGATCCGACTTGGCGGCCGGCGGTGCGGGCCAATCTCGAGGTTTCGCTGAAGCTGGCGCGGATGGTCGATGAGTTTCCGCTGCCCGACGAGACCGAGCCTGCGAGCGTGTTCCGTGCCTGAGATCAGTTCTGCAATGTCCACCGATTGGATGACCGCCGCCGAGATCGCCACTGCCGTGGCGAACCGAACCACAACCGCCCTCGCCGCGACCGACGCTGCAATCGCGCGGATTGCCCAGGCCGACTCGACGCTCAACGCCTTCACCGATGTCGTGGCCGATCGCGCCCGTGCGCGCGCTCGTGAGATCGACGCCGCGATCGCGCGTGGCGAGAACCCCGGCCCGCTCGCCGGCGTGCCGTTCGCGGTGAAGAACCTGTTCGACGTCGCTGGGCTCGCCACCCGCGCCGGCTCCAAGATCAACCGCGACCGCGCGCCCGCCGCTCACGATGCGCCGCTGATCCAGCGGCTGGAAGCCGCTGGCGCGGTGCTGATCGGCGCACTCAATATGGGCGAGTACGCCTACGACTTCACCGGCGAGAACATCCACGACGGCCCGTCGCGCAATCCGCACGACCCGACCCGGATGACCGGCGGCTCCTCCGGCGGATCGGGCGCGGCCGTTGCCGGCGGCGAGGTGCCGCTGGCGCTCGGCTCGGATACCAACGGCTCTATCCGCGTCCCCTCCTCGCTGTGCGGCATCTTCGGGCTGAAGCCGACTTACGGACGGCTGCCGCGCACCGGTTCGTTCCCGTTCGTGGCGAGCTTCGATCATCTCGGACCACTGGCGCGTAGCGCTGCCGATCTAGCGCTGGCCTACGACGCGATGCAGGGGCCGGACGATGGCGACGCCGCCTGCACCACACGGGCGCCGGAGCCGGTCTCCGGCCTGCTGACGCAAGGCATCGACGGCCTGCGGATCGCGAAGGCCGGCGGTTACTTCGAGACCAACCTGTTTCCGGAGGCGCGAGAAGCCGTCGGGCGTGTCGTCAAGGCGCTCGGCGTCACCCGCTCGGTCGAACTGCCAGAGGCCGCCCGCGCCCGCGCCGCCGCGTATGTTATCAGCACCACCGAAGGCGCCTCGCTGCATCTCGACCGGCTGCGGCAGCGGCCGAACGATTTCGATCCCGCGGTGCGTGACCGACTGCTGGCCGGCGCGATGGTGCCGGCGTCGCTGGTCGACCGCGCGCAAAAGTTCCGGCGCTGGTACGGGGCCCGGGTGCTCGAACTGTTCGAGCAGGTCGACGTCATCATCGCCCCGGCAACGCCCTGCGTCGCGCCCAAACTTGGACAGGTCACCTTCACGCTCGACGGCGTCGACCTGCCGGTGCGCGCCAATGTCGGCCTCCACACCCAGCCGATTTCGTTCATCGGCCTACCGGTGGTGGCCGCCCCGATCCCGCTCGAACCGCTGCCGATCGGCGTGCAGATCATCGCCGCGCCGTGGCGCGAGGACATTGCGCTGCGCGTCGCCGCTGCGCTGGAGCGCGCTGGCGTCGCCGGCGCAGCACGACCGAAAGATTTCTGAAGATGGATATCGATCTGCCCGAAATCGTCGCCGAAGTCAGCGAAGCCTTCGCACGCTACGAGGCCGCGCTCGTCGGCAACGACGTCGCCACGCTGAACGAGCTGTTCCACGACGATCCGCGCACGCTGCGCTACGGCGGCGGCGAGAACCTCTACGGCTACAACGAGATCAAGGCATTCCGCGGCGCGCGCTCACCGGCGGGACTGATGCGCACCACGGCGCGCACAATCATCACGGCCTACGGCCGTGACACGGCGGTCGCGTCGACATTGTTCTATCGCGACAGCGCGCCCGGCAAGGTCGGCCGCCAGATGCAGACCTGGGTGCGATTTGCGCGAGGCTGGCGCATCGTCGCCGCCCATGTCAGCATCATCGACGAACCGCGAGCGTCGACATGAGCTTCGATGATGCGCTGACGTCGCGCCGAACCAGGGCGTCTCTTGCGCCGCCCGGAGTCATCACTCCGGGCACGCGGATGGCGCGGGAACCGGCGCCGATCAAGATCACCCGCGCCGAAGAGCTGCGACGCCAGCTCGCCGACGAGATCGTGCGCGGCTCGTTGCGCCCCGGCGCAGCACTCGATGAAACCGAGATCGCGCAGCGCTTCAAGGTGTCGCGCACGCCGGTGCGGGAGGCACTACGCCAGCTCGTCGCCAGCGGTCTCGTCGAGTCGCGGCCGCATCACGGCGCCGTCGTGGCTAAGCCCTCGTTCGAGCGGCTGACCGGCATGTTCGAAGCGATGTCGGAACTCGAAGCGCTCTGCGCGAGCTTTGCGGCCGAGCGGATGACGCCGCTGGAGCGGCGAACGCTGGAGACAATCCATGAGGAGCTGCGGATGCTCAGCTCGCAGGGCAATCCGGAGCGCTTCCATGACGTCAACGAACACTTCCACAACGCGATCTATGCCGGCGCGCATAACGACTATATCGCCGAGATCACCCTGGCGACGCGGGTGCGGGTGCAGCCGTTCCGCCGCGCCCAGTTCCGCAATCTCGGCCGGCTGGCGAAGTCACATGCCGAGCACGACCGCGTGGTGATCGCGATCCTGCGCGGCGACCGCGACGGAGCCGCCAAGGCGATGCGCCATCACATCGATCTGGTGCGCGACGAATACGAAATCTACGCGGTGTCGGTATGAGCCAATTCGAAACCATCCCTGAAATCGTCGCCGCGCATCGCGCCGGCACCACGACGCCGGCGCAGACGATTGCGCGCTGTTATCAGCGCATCCGCGCCTATGCGGACCCGGCGCTGTTCATCACCCTGCGCGACGAGGCCGATGCGATCGCCGAAGCGGTCGCGCTTGCGGCACGCGATCCGTCGCTGCCGCTGTACGGCGTGCCTGTCGCGGTGAAGGACAATATCGATGTCGCCGGCCTGCCGACCACCGCCGCCTGCCCGGCATTTTCGTATCAGCCGTCGCGCGACGCCACTGCGGTCGCCAAGCTGCGCGCCGCCGGTGCGATCGTGATCGGCAAGACCAATCTCGATCAGTTCGCCACCGGCCTCGTCGGTGTACGCTCGCCTTACGGCGTCCCGCGCAACGCTATCCGCAGCGATCTGGTGCCCGGAGGATCAAGCTCCGGCTCTGCGGTCGCAGTCGGTGCCGGCTTGGTGCCGCTGTCGCTCGGCACCGACACGGCGGGCTCCGGCCGGGTGCCGGCGATGCTCAACAATATCGTCGGGCTGAAACCGAGCCTCGGGATGATTTCGACCACCGGCGTGGTGCCGGCCTGCCGCACGCTCGACTGCGTTTCGGTGTTCGCCCTGACCACCGATGATGCGATCACGGCGCTTCAGGTGATGACGGGACCGGACGCCGACGATCCGTTCTCGCGCGAGCGCCCGGTGGCGGCGATCACCGCGATGCCGAAGCGGGTGCGGCTCGGCGCGCCGCAATCAGGTCAGCTGCAGTTCTTCGGCGACGACGCTGCGGCGCGCAGTTACGACGAGGCGTTACAGCGCTGGCGGCGGCTCGGCGCCGAGCTGGTCGAGATCGACGTCGAGCCGCTCTACGAGACGGCAAGGCTGCTGTACGAAGGGCCGTGGGTGGCAGAGCGCTATCTGACGATCCGGGCGCTGCTCGACACCCAGCCGGACGCGGTGCATCCGGTGACGCGGCAGATCACCCTCGCCGGCGCCAAGATCTCCGCCGCCGATACATTCTCGGCGCTGTATCGGCTGCAGGCGCTGCGCAAGATCGCCGAGCGCAGCTTTGCCGGGATCGATGCACTGGTGCTCCCCACAGCGCCGACCGCGTACACCGTCGACGACGTGCTGGCCGATCCGGTCACGCTGAACAGCCGGCTCGGCACCTACACCAATTTCGTCAATCTGCTCGACCTTTGCGGCCTGGCGCTGCCGGCGTCGATCCGCAGCGATGGCATTCCGTTCGGCATCACGCTGCTGGCGCCCGCCGGCCGCGACGCCGAGCTTGCCAGCCTCGGCCGCGTCTTCCATGCCGACACCGCGCTGCCGATGGGCGCCAGCGGCCAGTCCCAGCCACCGCTCATTGAAGTCGCAGACGGTGACGCCGCCGACGAGATCGCGATTGCGGTGGTCGGGGCGCATCTGTCCGGGATGCCACTGAACCGCGAGCTGACGGCGCTCGGCGGCCGGCTGCTGTCGGCCACCGCCACAACACCGGACTACAAACTTTACGCACTGAAAGGCACCGTGCCGCCGAAGCCCGGCCTGCTTCGGGTGGCGCCCGGCGCAGGCACTGCGATTGCCGTAGAGGTGTGGGCGCTGTCGCCGGCAGCGTTCGGCTCATTCGTCGCGGCGATTCCATCACCGTTGTCGATCGGCACGCTGACCCTCGCCGACGGCACCACGGTGAAAGGCTTCCTCGCCGAGCCGGCGGCACTCGAGGGTGCCCGCGACATTTCGCATTTCGGCGGCTGGCGCGCCTACATGGCGGAGCTCGCCGCCACCGGCTGAAGCGACTGCGCGATCAACGGAAGAACACTTCCTGATGACGCCGCTCGAGTTCGGTCGAGTAGGTGCGCAGGACGTGAGCCTCGCTGACGGTGCCGATCACCTGCTTGGTCGCCAAATTGTCGACCACTGCGAGAACGTCCGCCTCGCTGCGATCGAAGGTGGCGAGGATATCGCGCACGGTGACGCTCGGAAGCAGGTACTGGTGGCGCAGCTGCGCCAATGTCGCGAGCGTATCGTGATCGGCGTCGGTGACGCCGTGCAGTTCGGCCGAGCTGACGATTCCGCCATAGCTTCCGTCGCCTTTGCGCAACACGATCTGCTTGACGCGTCCGGGCGGAAACAATTTCTGCGCGGTCGAGATCGGCAGGTCGTCCTGCGCAGAGGCGAAATCCGATCGCATCAGCGTCGCCGCGCTGATCTGCTTGATCCAGCCGATGTCTTGCGGACCGCGGATCGTCTCGCCGCGCAGATGGAAGCGCCAGGTGGCAAAGCTGTAGCCGAACAACTCCCGCACGATCAGTGCGCTCGTCGAGGCCGCAACCACCGCACCGATCGTCACCCAGAAGTCCCCAGTCAGCTCGAGCGCCAGACAGATCATGCTGAACGGAGCCCCGATCACGCCGGTGCCGAGCGCCACCATCCCGGCCACTGCCGCCGTCCCGGGCTGCAATGCGATGTTCGGGAAGTACGGCATCAGCACCGTGCTGTAGAGCTGTCCGATCAATGCACCGAGCATCAGCGAGGCGAAGAACAGACCGCCGCGAAAGCCCGCGCCGAGCGAGATCGCGGACGCCAGCGCCTTGAGCAGCAGCGTCGTCACCAGCATCAGCCAGGTCGGGTCACTCATCAGCAGAAGCTGCATCGCGCCGTGCCCGGAGCCGAGCACGGTCGGCGTGAGCAACGCCAGCCCACCGAGCAGCGCCGCGCCGATCACCAACCGCAGCGCGCCGCGCAGCACGGTGATGCGCAGAAACACCCGCTCCGAGAATGCCACCGCGAGCATCACCAGAATGCTGAAGAACGCACACAGCACACCGATCAGCACGGTCTGACCGACCATCTCGACGGACGGTAGCGTCGGCGTGCCGGGGATCTGCAGGAACGAGGTGTGCACCAGGTTCCGCATCACGAGCCACGACGATACGGCGCTGGCGATCACCGGCACCAAGCTGGCCGAGGTGTAGGCGCCGAGCACGACTTCGAACGCGAAGAACGCGCCCGCGAGCGGTGCAGTGAATGCAGCGCTGATCGCGCCCGCGGCGCCGCAAGCGACCAGCAGCCGCATATCGGAGCGTCGGGCGGCGAGACGCTGTCCGATCTGCGAACTGAGCGCCGCGCAGATCTGGGTGTAGCCTGCTTCCAGCCCGACCGAGCCGCCGCAGCCGTTCGACAGCACCGTCTGCAAAGAAATCAGCAGGCTGCCGCGCATCGACATCCGCCCACCATACAGCGCATTCGCTTCGATCGCGTCGGCCAGCCGCCCTTTGAAGCGGCCGGCGTAGAACACCCCGATGATCGTCAGGATGACGGCCCCGCCGAGCGGCACCAGCAGCGTCCGCTGCCACGAGATCACGCCGTTGGCGCTGAGACGGGTGTCGAACGGAATGTTGAACAGCACGGCGTGAGCGAATTCGCTGAGATGCCAGATGATCGCCACCAGCAGGCCGGACAACAGGCCGATCACCACCGCGACGATGACCAGGCCGATTTCCCGGTTGCGGACGAAGTTGCGGATGACCGCTGGCAGCCGCCAGGGCACGGGCGCCGCCGAAGCGGAGGCGCTGCCGGAAACTGCCGGAGCCTCTGGGCGCGATAATACGCTCATCGAGCGCGCTCGCGTGAAACGACATTGGTCATGACGCGTGGCATATGGCTAAGGGAGATCCTGGTGAAAATACGGACAGAACTGGCTCGCAGCGGACATCCGCCCAGCCGACACGCGCCAGCTTCTACCCATTGATCCGAGCGTTCGCCAGCGCAGAGCTGACAATCAATTTCAACTGCATTGCCGGGCTCGATTTTCACCGTTTTGGCTGTATGGTCCGAGGGTTGTCAGGGAGGAACAGGATGGCGGGCAGAGCGGTAATCGGCGTGATCGGCAACGCCCATCTCGTCGATAATCGGTTTGCCGTCCAGCATGTGGGCGAGCGCAACCTGCGCGCGGTGGCCGAGGTCGCGGGTGCCCTGCCGCTGATGTTCGGTGGCTCGTCCGACTTCACCGAGATCGAGGACCTGCTCGCCGTGGTCGACGGCATTCTGCTGACCGGCGGCCGGGCCAACGTGCATCCGACCTATTTCAAGACCGAGCCCAATCCCCGCCACGAGCCCTACGACCAGCCACGCGACGAGCTGGCGCTGGCGCTGGTGCGCACCTGTGTCGAGCGCGGCGTGCCGCTATTCGGGATCTGCCGCGGCTTTCAGGAGATGAACGTCGCCTATGGCGGCTCACTGCATCCGGAAATCCGCGAACTGCCGGGGCGGATGAACCACCGGATGCCGCGGCTGGAGAACGGCGAGGTTCATCCCGATCCCACCGTGGTGTTCGCCGATCGCCACGACGTGCAGCTCACGCCGGGCGGCGTCTTTGCCCAGCTGTTCGGCCGCGATCTGATCCGGGTGAATTCGCTGCACGGCCAGGGCATCCTCGAGCCCGGCCCGCGTATCGTCATCGAAGGCGTCGCCGAAGACGGCACCATCGAGGCGATCCGCATCGCCGACGCGCCGGGCTTCGCGCTCGGCGTGCAGTGGCACGCCGAATACGACCCGCAGGTCAATCCGATCAACCGCGCGCTGTTTCTCGCCTTCGGCGAAGCCGTCGCCGGCTATCGCACCGCGCGGCAGCGGCCCGCCGCGCTGAGGCGATCGGGCTGAGGCGAACTGTTAATTCGTTCCTGAGCTACGTCATGGCCGGGCCCGTCCCAGCCGTCCACGTCTTGGTCGCGGCCTCGTGGATGCCCGGCACGAGGCCGGGCATGACGTGGAGAAGCGCTATTAGGATTTCGGTGCTTACCGAACCCGCCGCTTGACGTCGCGCACCGCGCCGTTGGCGGCGCTGGTGGTCAGCATCGCATAGGCCTGCAGCGCCGCCGAGACCTTGCGCTTGCGGTCCTTCGGCGTCCAGGCGGCATCACCGCGCGCCCGCTCTTCTTCACCGCGCTTGGCGAGTTCGGCGTCGGAGACGTCGAGCGAGATGGTGCGGTTCGGGATGTCGATCGAGATCCGGTCGCCGTCACGCACCAGCCCGATCAGGCCGCCTTCCGCCGCTTCCGGCGAGACGTGGCCGATCGACAGCCCCGAGGTGCCGCCGGAGAAGCGGCCGTCGGTGATCAGCGCGCAGGCTTTGCCGAGGCCCTTCGATTTCAGGTAGCTGGTCGGATACAGCATCTCCTGCATGCCGGGGCCGCCGCGCGGTCCTTCGTAGCGGATCACGACGACGTCGCCGGCGACGATCTTGTTGGTCAGGATCGCCGACACCGCATCGTCCTGGCTCTCGAACACCTTCGCGGGCCCCGAGAAGACTAGGACCGAGGCGTCGACGCCCGCCGTCTTCACGATGGAGCCGTCCAGCGCGATGTTGCCGTACAGCACCGCGAGGCCGCCGTCCTTGCTGAACGCATGCGCCGCATCGCGGATCACGCCCTTCTCACGGTCGAGATCGAGCTCGTCGTAGCGGCGCTCCTGGCTGAACGCCGTCTGCGACGGCACGCCGCCGGGCCCCGCACGGAAGAAGGTGCGGACGCTCTCGCTGTTGCTCTGGCGGATATCCCAGCGCGCCAACGCAGCGCCAAGCGTTTCGGCATGCACGGTGGTGCAGGACGTATCCAGCAGCCCGGCGCGATCCAGTTCACCCAGAATCGCCATGATGCCGCCGGCGCGATGCACGTCCTCCATGTGGACGTCGGACACCGACGGCGCGATCTTGCTGAGGCAGGGCACGCGGCGCGACAGCCGGTCGATGTCCTTCATCGAGAAGTCGAGCTCGGCCTCGCGCGCCGCGGCGAGCAGATGCAGCACGGTGTTGGTCGAACCGCCCATCGCGATGTCGAGCGTCATCGCATTCTCGAACGCCTTGAAGCTGGCGATGCTCCGTGGCAGCACCGAGGCGTCGTCGCCTTCGTAGTAGCGCCGCGCCAGATCGACGATGGTGTGGCCGGCCTCGACGAACAGCCGCTTGCGATCGGCGTGGGTGGCGAGCACCGAGCCGTTGCCCGGCAGCGACAGGCCGAGTGCCTCGGTGAGGCAGTTCATCGAATTCGCCGTGAACATGCCGGAGCACGAGCCGCAGGTCGGACAGGCCGATTGCTCCATCGCCTGCACTTCGGAGTCCGACATGCTGCTGTCGGCGGCGGCGACCATCGCGTCGATCAGGTCGACGGCGTGGGTCTTGCCCTTCAGCACCACCTTGCCGGCTTCCATCGGGCCGCCGGAGACGAACACGGCCGGGATGTTCAGCCGCATCGCCGCCATCAGCATGCCGGGCGTGATCTTGTCGCAGTTGGAGATGCACACCATCGCGTCGGCGCAATGTGCATTGACCATGTATTCGACGCTGTCGGCGATCAGCTCGCGCGAAGGCAGCGAGTACAGCATGCCGTCGTGGCCCATCGCGATGCCGTCGTCGACCGCGATGGTGTTGAACTCCTTGGCGACGCCGCCGGCCGCTTCGATCTCGCGCGCGACGAGCTGGCCGAGATCCTTGAGATGGACATGGCCAGGCACGAACTGAGTGAACGAGTTGACGACTGCGATAATCGGCTTGCCGAAGTCGGAATCCTTCATGCCGGTGGCGCGCCACAGGCCGCGTGCGCCGGCCATATTGCGGCCGTGGGTCGTCGTTCTCGATCGATAAGCAGGCATTGAACTGTTCCGTGAAAAATGTCCGTCGCCGGGAAAGCGCGCCGGCGGCCGAAAACAGGCTTCAGTGAGGGGCGCGCCGAAGCAAAGCGACCATCGTTACAGCCTTACTGCAGAACTCGCGGCCTCTCAATGGCCGCTGGGCGCGCAGTCGGATGCCGCACGCGCACCGACTCGGCCGATTTGGCCGCCTGCCGGGACTTCCATCCGGCGCGCACGATCAATTGAACTGCGGCGGCGTGGTCAGCGTCTCGATTGCTTGCTTGGAAAGCATGTAACGTTATAACGTTTCAAAAACAACCCTCCCTTACCAGCAACGAAGGCTTCGTCCGCCATGGATCACCCCCTGCTCCCGGTCACCGTCCTGTCCGGCTTCCTCGGCGCCGGAAAGACTACCCTGCTCAACCGAATGCTCGCCAACCGCGAAGGTCGGCGGATCGCCGTGATCGTCAACGACATGAGCGAAGTGAACATCGATGCCGAACTGGTGCGGCAAGATGGCGGGCTGACACGATCCGAGGAGTCGCTGGTCGAGATGACCAATGGCTGCATCTGCTGCACGCTGCGGGAGGATCTGCTGGTCGAGGTCCGCAAGCTCGCCGAGAGCGGCCGGTTCGACGCGCTGGTGATCGAATCCACCGGGATTGCCGAGCCGCTGCCGGTCGCGGCCACGTTCGAATTCCGCGACGAGAACGGCGACAGCCTCTCGGACATTGCCCGACTCGACACCATGGTGACGGTGGTGGACACCGCCAGCCTGCTGGCGAACTACTCCAGCCAGGAATTCCTGCGCGATCGCGGCGAGGTCGCCGGCGACGACGACGAGCGCACGCTGGTCGATCTTTTAGTCGAGCAGATCGAATTCGCCGACGTCATCGTGCTCAACAAGGTCTCGGCGACCTCGCCGAGCCGGCGCGAGACCGCGCGGTCGATCGTGCGGGCGCTGAACTCAGACGCGAAGATCATCGAGGCAGATTTCGCCGACGTGCCCCTATCGTCGGTGATGCACACCGGGCTGTTCGATTTCGAACGCGCGCATCAGCATCCGCTGTGGTTCAAGGAGCTGAACGGCTTCTCCGATCATGTCCCGGAAACCGAAGAATACGGCATCCGCTCGTTCGTCTATCGCGCGCGGCGGCCGTTCCATCCGCTGCGCTTCCAGTCGTTCTGCAACCGGAGCTGGCCGGGCGTCGTTCGAGCCAAAGGCTTCTTCTGGCTGGCGACGCGGCCGCAGCACGTCGGCGAGATTGCGCAGGCTGGCGCCATGGTACGCACCTCCAAGCGCGGCCTGTGGTGGTCGGCGGTGCCGAAGACGCGCTGGCCGGACAACGCCGACTGGCACGAGGCGATGAAGCCGTATTTCGATCCCGTCTGGGGCGATCGCCGCCAGGAGATCGTGTTCATCGGCACCAGCGAAATGGACGAAGCCGCGCTGCGCCGACAGCTCGATCTGTGCCTCGTCGGCGACGAGAAGCAGTTCACGCCTGACGCGTGGCGGCAACTCCCAGATCCGTTCCCGAACTGGACCGCCGCCCAGGCCTGATATGCTACGCTTGCCGCCACTGGCGGCGAGCGGCACCACACCGCTCTGGCAACCGGCGGACTCGAATTCCGAAACGAGTGCCGGCCGCGAGAGGCGGCCGAACGGTCTGGAACTTCCATCGTCGGTCACGCTTTGACCTCGGTTCCCGAGGGCGGCACGCGATCCTGCGCCCGCCGTCGCCCGAACCGAGGGCCGCCGATGGCATCAGCAAAGCAACACCACTCCGACCAATCATCGAATCAGGTCACCGCCGAGACGGCCCCCAACCATGCGCCGATCTCCGAGCGCGAGGTCGAGGATGTCGAGGCGCGATCGACCCCACGAACGCCGGTGATCTACGAGATCGTGCGCCGGCTCGGCGAAGAGGAGATGGCACGGCCGGTGGTGTCGCTGTGGTGGTCCGGGCTCGCGGCCGGCCTGTCGATCAGCTTCTCGCTACTCGCGCAGGCGGTCCTGCAGCAGCATCTGGAACCGACCGGCTGGCGGCCATTAGTCACCAGTCTCGGCTACTCGATCGGCTTTCTGATCGTGGTGCTGGCGCGCCAGCAGCTGTTCACCGAAAACACCATCACGGTGGTGCTGCCGGTGATGGCGAATTGGTCGCTCGGCACGCTCGGCCGCGCGGCGCGATTATGGGCGGTCGTCCTGGCGGCGAATTTCGCCGGCACGCTGTTCGCCGCGGCGTTCTGCAGCTTCACACCCGCGATCGAACCTGATCTGAAACAGCAAATGCTCGAGATCAGCCGACACGTGATCGAACATGGCTGGTTCGTCTCCGTGCTCAAGGCGATCCCTGCCGGCTTCCTGATCGCCGCGATGGTGTGGCTGCTGCCGAGCGCCGAAGGCAGCCAGGCCTGGATCATCGTGGTGATGACCTGGCTGATCTCGGCCGGCGGCTTCCTCCACATCGTCGCCGGGAGCACGGAGGCGTTCATGCTGATGTGGGACGGCTCGGCGAGCGTCACGGAGGTGTTCGGCGGCTTCGTCGCGCCGGTGCTGATCGGCAACCTGATCGGCGGCACCGCATTGTTCGCGCTCCTGACGTACGCGCAGGTGATGAAGGAGATGGAGTGAGCCGCCGCGACCGGTCACCCCATCAGATTGCGGTAGATGCCGGGCAGCGTGGCGGGCAGCCGGCCGATGTGGCCGACGATGGCGTAGCCGGCGCGGCCGAACAGCGTCGGGAAATATGCCTGCGCATCGACATCGATGGTGACGCCGAACACCGCGATGCCGCTGCGACGCGCCTCCTGCACCGCCCTGCGACTGTCCTTGAGCGCGAACCGGCCCTCGTAGTGATCGACGTCGTTGGGCTTGCCGTCGGTCAGCACCAGCAGCAGCTTCTTGCGCTGTGGCTGCTTGGCCAGCTCCGCGCTGGCATGGCGTAGCGCCGCGCCGATCCTGGTGTAGTAGCCGGGCTTCAGCGCGGCGATCCTCCGCTCGACCAGCGGACTCATGCTCTCGTTAAAGCGCTTCACCGTCTCGACCCGCACCCAATCCCGGCGCCGCGACGTGAAGGTCAGGATGCTGTGCTGATCGCCGCACGCCTCGATGCCGTGTGCCAGCACCGTCAACGCCTCCTTCTCGACGTCGAGCACGCGTCGGTTGTCGATCCAGGCATCGGTCGACAGCGACACGTCGACCAGCAGCGTCACCGCTAGATCGCGCGCCTGCGGCCGCGCCGCAAGGTGATAACGATCCGAGCCACCGTCGCCGGCGGCGATCTCGCAGCGCGAGCGCACCAGGGCGTCGAGATCGAGATCATGACCGTCGGCTTGCGCCCGCAGCACCTCGTGCCGCGGCCGCAACGCTTCGAACTGACGCCGCACCCGCTTGACCAGCGCCCGTGTCGCCTCGCCGCATTGCCACGCCTCGCCCTGTTCCGGCGCCTCCTGCGCCAAAACGCGGCAATGATCCGCAAGGTAGGCGCCGCGCTTGTAATCCCATTCCGGATACAGCGTGCCGGCGGTGAGCCGGCTGTGCTCGATCGCCTGCGGCGGCAGATCGAGATCGAAGTGGAATTTGCTCGCGGGCTTCTTGGTCGATTTGCCGATGGTGATCTCGTCGAGATCGTCGGCCGCCTTGTCGGCGTGCTCGTCGTCGTCCTCGTCGGTCGGCCGATCGACATTGACCACCTCGGCCATCGCCAGGATCTTCTCGAAGCGGTTGAGCGCCAGCGGATCGCGCTTCGGCCCATCGTCCGCCTTCCGATTCGCCGCCTTGCGCCGTGGCTTCGAACATGACTTGGACGCCGCCTCGTCGGTTTCGTCGGGATCGCTGGCAGGAGCCTCGACTTCGCGGCTCCAGACTTCGCCCCACAACGGGCACGGCAGGAACGGCTGATAGCCCGGCGGTGACCGGGCCGAGATCTCGCCATCGGTGACGATCATCCGCCACAGCTCGGGGTCAGGCGTGACTTCCGCGCCGAGCAGTGCCTGGATCGCGGTTTCGAGACCGCTCTCCATCCGCGGCAAGGCCCGCCGCGGCCTTGCCGCCGCCGTTGCGGCCGCAAGGCGATGATAGGAGCAGCAAAGCCCGGGATAAGTCACCAGCACCTGCTGCGTCGTAGTATGCGCACGTCGCAATAGCAGGACATCGCGCCGCAGCGGATCGGCTTCCTGCACGCTGTCGGTCGGCGTCACCGCGAACCAAGCGGCAAGCCAGCGATACAGCGCCCGATTGAGCGCAACATCGGCGAACAGCGCGATCCGGTCAGGCAGAAACAACGTCGCGTCGTCGCGGCCGGGCTGCATCAGCCGCTCCTCGCCGAGCCCGATCCGCTGCCGCCAGCCGAGCCGGTGCCCAGACGTGCGTGCGCTGCTGCCGGCGAGCTGCACCGCCGTCTCGCCGCCGAGCCCGCGATAGATCACGCCGAGCGCGCCGCGGCAGTCGTTCAGCGTCGCCGCGTGTTCCGGATGCTCCGGATAGCTCGCGGCGCGCCCGACCATGCGGTGCCAGGCACGGCCGACGGTCTCTTCGAGTTCGAGGAAGTCGAGCATGGCGTCTGCTCCAGCGAAATCCCAGGATGTCATTCCGGGGCGCGAGCAGTTCGCGAACCCGGAATCCGGAAGTTGTTATCGAGAGAGACTCCGGGTTCGCCGCTGCGCGGCGCCCCGGAACGACGGCATTGAGGGATCAGTTCACCCGATCACCGCGCCGGCGACTTCGATCAGCGCGGCTTTCACATCCGGATCGTCGGTCAGCGGTTCGATCAGCCCGGCGAGCACGGCGTCGCGCACCGAGAGTCCTTCGCTGATCAGACTGGCGCAATACACCAGCAGCCGAGTCGAGACGCCTTCCTCGAGATCATGGCCCTTGAGCTTGCGCAGCCGGCCGGCCAGCGCGACGAGCGGCGCGACGCGCTCGCTCGGCAGGCCGCTCTCGGCGGCCACCACCGCGATCTCCTGCTCGGGCGCGAGGAAGCCGAACTCGATGGCGGCGAAACGTTGCCGCGTCGAGGGCTTCAGGGCTTTGAGCAGGCTCTGGTAGCCGGGGTTGTAGGACACCACGAGCATGAAGTGCGGCGGCGCCTGCAGTTCCTCGCCGGTGCGCTCCAGCGGCAGCACGCGGCGATCGTCCGCCAGCGGATGCAGCACCACTGCGACGTCCTTGCGGGCCTCCACCACCTCGTCGAGATAACAGATGCCGCCTTCTCGCACCGCGCGGGTCAGCGGACCATCGACCCACACCGTCTCGCCGCCCTTCAGCAGGTAGCGACCGGTGAGATCCGCCGCGGTGAGATCGTCGTGGCAGGACACGGTGAACAGCGGCAGGCCGAGCCGCGCCGCCATATGGGCGACGAAACGCGTCTTGCCGCAGCCGGTCGGCCCCTTCAGCAGCAGCGGCACCCGCCGCTTCCAGGCGTGTTCGAACAGCGCGCATTCGTTGCCGGCAGGCGTGTAAGGCGGCGGAGCGGGCAGCGTCGCATCGATGGCGTGCAGAGCGGGCTTCATGGCGATCTCCGTGAATGGAAAGCGGCGGCCACGGATCGCCGTGGCCGCCAGGGGGCCTATTCGGCCGGTTGCAGGGCGCCAGTCAGCGTGGCCTGCTTGGTGCGTCCGGCGACGAGAATCGCCCAGACGAACATCAGCGCGGAGATCAGCACCGCGACGCCGGAGCCGAGCCGCACCCAGTAGAACAACGCGACCTGGTCCTGCACCTCCATGTAGTTCTGGCCGAGCACACGCTGCAGGTGCACCTGAATGATGCCGGCGAAGGTCAGCGCGAAGGTCATCACGCTCATCGCCGTGCACATCAGCCAGAAGCTGGCGATCGACAGCGCCTGGTTGTAGGGCGCGCGGCCGCGGAGCTGCGGGATCGCGTAGGTCATCATCGCCAGGTTCAGCATCACATAGGCGCCGAAGAAGGCGAGATGGCCGTGCGCCGCGGTGACCTGGGTGCCGTGGGTGTAGTAGTTCACGCTGGACAGCGTGTGCAGGAAGCCCCAGACGCCGGCGCCGAAGAACGCCATCACCGAGCAGCCCACCGACCACAGCAGCGCGGCGCGGTTCTCGTGCTTGCGGCCGGCCTTCCAGGTCATCTGCACGGTGAACACCACCATGGTGAAGAACGGCGCGACTTCGAGGGTCGAGAACAGCGAGCCGATCCACTGCCAATAGCCCGGCGCGCCGATCCAATAATAATGGTGACCGGTGCCGAGAATGCCGGAGAACAGCGCAAGGCCGATGATGACGTAGAGCCACTTCTCCACCACTTCGCGATCGATGCCGTTGAGCTTGATCATCAGAAACGCCAGCACCGACGCCATGATCAGCTCCCACACACCCTCGACCCAGAGGTGTACGACGTACCACCAATACATCTTGTCGAGCGCCAGATTGGCCGGATTGTAAAACGCGAAGAGGAAGAAGATCGCCACACCCCACAGCCCGAACAGCAGGATGTTGGTGATCGTCGTCTTGCGCCCTTTCAGCACCGTCATGGTGATGTTGAACAGGAAGATCAGGCAGACCACGACGATGCCGATCTTGATCACGAACGGCTGCTCGAGGAATTCGCGGCCCTCGTGATAGTGAAACAGGTAACCGACCACAGCGGCGCCGGCCGCGCCGAAGAACAGCCAGAACTGCAGCTTCGCCAGCAACGGGCTGAACAGCTCGTTCTCGGCCTCTTCGGGCACCAGATAATAGGCGCAGCCCATGAAGCCCATCAGCAGCCAGACGATCAGCGCGTTGGTGTGGATCATCCGGACGATGTTGAAGGGCAGCAGCTCCGACAGCGTGTTCGGCAGCACGTAGATGGTGCCGGCGAGCACGCCGAACGACACCTGGGCGAGGAACAATGTCAGCGCGCCGTAGAAATACAGCAGCGCGACCTTTTGGGTTTGATATTTCATCACGAGGTCTTTCTGATGCGGATGCGTGAAGGTCGGATCAGCCGGCGTCGTTCGGCGGCCAGTGCTGGGTCTTGATCTTGCTGGTCCACTCCAGGAAGTCGGCGAGGTCACCCACCTCCTGATCGGTCAAATGGAACTGCGGCATCTGCCGCCGTCCCGGGACGCCGGACGGCTGCGACGCCATCCAGGACTTCAGCATCTCGCGGGCCTGAGCCGGATCCTTGTCGCCGCCCCAGCGCACCCAGACATTGCTGAGTTCAGGAGCAAAGTACGCACCCTCGCCGAGCAGGGTGTGACAGTTGATGCAAGAGTTCTTTTCCCAGACGTGCTTGCCGCGGGCCACCGACGGGGTCAGCGTCGAGGCGTCGGTCGACTTGGTCGCGATGTAATAATGGCTGTGGGCGGTGAGCCCGACGAAGATCGCGAAGAAGAAGGCCGAGCCGCCGAAGAACACGTTGCGCGCGGCAGACTTGGTGAGGCGTTCAGCCATCACGTGATTCCTTTTTCGATGTGGGGAGGCGAAGGTGCGGCGCTGCAGCTTCGCCCGCGAAACTAATCGACCGGACCGCCGCAACTTTGTGCTAGCTCAAGGTTCGGAACGATTAGCGAAGGGCCTGCACCAATGGCGAGGCGAGTGCTCCGCACGCCACCAGCGCGATCCAGCCGAACAACAGCGCCCGCCACGGCCCGGGCGCGCCGCGGAACCCGAAATAATCGAGCACGACCAGGCGGGCCTTCAGCACCGCGATGATCATCAGCACGGCGCCGCCGGCAAACGCTGCCGCGGCACCGCCGCTAAGTAGAACTCCGAGGATGGTGAGCAGCAGCAGAGCAATCGCGCTGCGATCCCGGCGCTGAGTGAACCGGATCATCGCGTCACCGCATTAGATAGACGATCGGGAACATCACCAGCCACACCAGATCGACCATGTGCCAGAAACAGGTTCCGCTTTCGACCGCGGCCGCATTAGCGCGCCACGCCACGCCGAGCAGGATCGCGATCCCGAGCGCGACATGCAGCAGGTGGAACCCGGTGAGCAGGAAGTACAGGGTGAAGAAGGTGCTGCCATCGATGTCGGCGCCACGGCCGATCTCGCCGGCATATTCGAACAGCTTGATGGCGATGAAGGCGCCGCCGAGCAGACAGGCAGCCATCGTCCAGCGCCATTTCGCCTGGCGTGAGCCCGCATAAGCGGCCGCGCTGGCCTTGGCGGCGAACCAGCCGCTCGACACCAGGCAGAGCGTATTGGCGGCGGCCAGCGCCGGATCGAGCTGGCCCTGCCCGGCCGCGAACACTTCAGGCTGCAGCGCCCGCGCGATTTGGAACCCGATCAGCAGCGCGCCGAACGCGGCAAGTTCGCTGAAGATCAGCACCCACATCATCAGATGACCGGGCAGCGAGTCGAGCGCGCTGGCCCCGGGCGCGATGCGGCTCTCGGGGCTGTCGGGCAAGGCGGGCACGCCCGCTGCGGTCGCGTCGGTCATGGCGCGACCATAGAGGCAGCGCCTGCCGGAACGTTGTGCCGCGACAAACTCGCAGCCAATTCACCAGAGCTTGCGCCCCGACAAACTGCGCTCCCCGCCGACCGCTAGGATCGCCTCCACTCGGAGAAAGAGGGAAAACATGACCGAAGCCAAGCTGGGGCTGATCGTCGTGTCGGTGATCATCATCGCCTTCGCGTTCGCGATGCGGCGGTTCGGCGCGCTGCAAACCACGGGCGTGGTCGCCACCGCGATCATCACGGTGGCGATTGCCGCCAGCCTGTTCCTGACCCAATAGGCAGGACTATCCCGCCGGATACAGCGTGGCGTGTTCCTGCGCGTAGGGCGCGTAGGAATCCTTCAGCGTCGCCGAATTCAGCAGCATGGTCGCGACCAGGCGGCCGGTGGCGTCATAGGCTTCGCTGCGCACCCACATGCTCTCGGTGCGCTTGCTGCCGGACAGCGCCACCACCTTGCGCTCGATCCGGTACGGCTCGCCGACGAACAGCGGCCCGTGGATCAGCCGGATCTCCTGATCGGCGAACAGGCCCACCACCGGTCCGCGCACCGGCAATCCGTCCTGCTTGCTGAGATACTGGAACAGCACGCTGAGCATTTCCAGCGGGATGATCGGCTTGCCCCACGGCGCCCCGCCGCCCGGCCGATAATACGGCGACGGCTCGGTGATGACCTCGAGCTTCTGGGCGAGCGAGAACGGATATAGCTCGCCCATGATCTGCTCATGGTCCATCTGCGCCGCCTGGGTCTTGGTCGTCATGCCGACCGAGACGTCGCGCAAGATCACCGGATCGGCGAGCGGCTTCAGTTCGCCGAGGCGGACGTCGAGCGCCGAAGCCGGCGCATCGTGGCCGACCGAGACCGTACCGCGCAGCACCTCGGTGCCGTCGCGCTTGACCATCCGGATCGTGGTGTGACGAGCGCCGGCCACCGGCTTGTCGACGATCGCCTGGACGTCCTCGCCCTCGAAGGCGGCGTTACGATAATGCGCCGAGATGCAACCGGTCTCGAACCACTCCTTGCCCCACAGCCGTTCGCACAGCGGCGCGAACTGGCTGAAATGCGTCGGCCCTTCGATCGTGCCGCCCTTGAAGCCGAGCTTCTGGGCGGTGGCGTCGTCGTGGATCGAGGCGTGCGAGTCGTAGACCTGCGCGTGCAGCATCTGGCGCGGCTGCCGCCACGGCCCGATCAGCGCCGCGCCGGTGTCGTCGATCGGCGTCTCGAAAGCGGCTTGTGTCATCGTCTCACTCCCAATGCGTTCGAACAGTCGTCGGCTACTACCAGGTATCGATACAGGGTCGCTTGCGCTCGCTGCGCTCGGGCGGCGTCGGCACCGAACGCAGCCCCGCCATGACCCAGCGCCGCGTCTCGGCCGGATCGATCACGTTGTCGATCTCGAACACTGAAGCGATCGAGACCGCCTTGCCGTTGGCGTACAGCTCCGCGACCTTGTTCTTATAGTAAGCCTCGCGCTCGACCGGATCGGCAATCGCTTCCATCTCCTTGCGGAAGCCGAGGCGGACGTAACCTTCCAGACCCATGCCGCCGAATTCGCCAGTCGGCCAGGCCGCGGTGAAGAACGAAGCGTGGAAGCCACCGCCGATCATCGACTGTGCGCCGAGGCCGTAGCCCTTGCGCAGCACGATGCCGAACAGCGGCACGGTGAGGCTGGCGCCGGTGACGAACATCCGCGCGACGTGACGGACGATCGCGGTCTTCTCGGCTTCCGGCCCGACCATGAAGCCGGGCGTATCGCACAGCGACACGAGCGGAATGTCGAACGCATCGCACAATTGCAGGAAGCGCGCCGCCTTGTCGCCGGCGTCGGCGTCGATGGCGCCGCCGAGATGCTTCGGATTGTTGGCGATCAGGCCGAACGGTTTGCCCTCGATGCGGATGAAGGCGGTGATCATGCCGACGCCGAAATCGCGACGCAGTTCGAGCACCGAATCCTCGTCCGCGATCAGATCGATGACGTTGCGGATGTCGTAGACCCGCAGCCGGTTCTCGGGGATCGCCCGGCGCAGCAATCGTTGGTCCGGAGCCTTCCACTCGCTCACCGTGCCCTGGAAGTAGGACAGATATTTCTGCGCGACGCGGGTCGCCTCCTCTTCGTCCTGCACCAGAATGTCGACCACGCCGTTCGGCGCCTGGAACGACACCGGGCCGACCTCGGCCGGATGATACACGCCGAGGCCACCGCCCTCGATCATCGCCGGCCCGCCCATGCCGATCGAGGCGTTCTGGGTGGCGATGATGACGTCGCAGCAGCCGAGCATCGCGGCGTTGCCGGCGAAGCAATAGCCGGAGACGACGCCGACCACCGGCACCAGGCCGGACAGCTTGGCGAACTGCACGAACGACGGGCCGTCGAGCCCGGTCATGCCGAGCCGGTCGGTGTCGCCGGGCCGGCCGCCGCCACCCTCGGCGTAGAACACCAGCGGCATCTTCCATTGCTCGACCAGCGTCAGCATCCGGTCGATCTTCTTGTGGTTCATGTGGCCCTGGGTGCCGGCCAGCACGGTGTAGTCGTAGGCGATCACCATGCAGCGCGCGACGTGCTCGCCGAACTTCGCGGCATTGACGGTGGCGACACCGGTGACGAGACCGTCGGCCGGGGTGTTCTTGATCAGGTCGTCGAGCGAGCGGCGCCGGCGCTGGCCGGCGATCGCCAGGCTGCCGTATTCCATGAAGGAGCCTTCGTCGACGAGCTGCGCGATGTTCTCGCGCGCGGTGCGCTGATTGGTCTTGCGCCGCCGCCCCACCGAGTCGGGCCGATTTTCGTCGAGCGTATTGGCCTGCCGGGCCAACATCTCGGCGAGGTCCGGCCGGATCGCGTCGAGGTCGACATCTTCTTCGGCGACCACATGGTCGCCTTCGACCTCCTGCGGCTCGACATACAGGATCGGTTCGCCCTGCATCAACGTCACGCCGTCGGGGGCGACGATACGGCGGATGCGGCCGCCCTGCTCGGCCGCGACCAGATGCTCCATCTTCATCGACTCGATCACCGCGAGCTGCTGCCCGGGCCGCACCACGTCGCCTTCGGCGACCGTGATCGCCACCACGGTGCCCTGCAGCGGCGCGGCGATCGCGACCGCGCCTTCGGGGACCGGCTCGGCGTTGGCCGCGGCGACAGTGCTGCTCCGCTTGTCGGCGCTCACCGTCGCAATCAGCGGTTGGCCGAACTGCTGGGCGGCTTCGACCAGATCCGCGACGTGGCGATCGATGAAGCTGGTGCTGACGCGATTGGCCTTGAAGTCGGCATGGGCGAGGATCGCCTGCAGCAGCGGGATGTTGGTGGCGACGCCGCCGACCCGGAATTCGCGCAGCGCACGGGAAGCTTTCGCCACCGCCTCGGTCCAGTCGCCGCGGCCGTGCACGATCACCTTGGCGAGCAGCGAGTCGTAGGCCGCGCTGGTGGTGTAGCCGGCGTAACCGAACGTATCGACGCGAACGCCGGGGCCGGACGGCGGCTCGAAGATTGCAAGCGTGCCGCCGGTCGGCTTGGTCGCGCCCTTGGCGTCCATCGTCTCCATATTGACGCGGAGCTGGATCGCAAATCCGCGCGGCTGCGGCACGGAGGCTTGATCGAGCCCAAGCGACGGCAGCGTTGCGCCGCCCGCAACCGCGAGCTGGGCGCGCACCAGATCGATCGACAGCACCTCTTCGGTGACGGTGTGTTCGACCTGCAGCCGCGGATTGGCCTCGATGAACGCATAGACGCCGTCGCCTTCACCGGCGTCGCCGTCGACCAGAAACTCGAAGGTGCCAAGGCTGTCGTAGTTCGCCATCGCGGCCAGCGCCTTGGCGGCCTCGACGATTCTGGTGCGCAGGCCATCCGACAGCGACGGGCTCGGCGCGATCTCGACCAGCTTCTGGTTGCGGCGCTGGATGGTGCATTCGCGCTCCCACAGCTGGCTGACATTGCCATGGCGGTCGCCGATGATCTGCACCTCGATGTGCCGCGCGTTGCGGATCAGCCGTTCGGCATAGACGCCCTCGTAGCCGAACGCCGCCTTGGCCTCGGACTGGCAGCGCGCATAGGCGTCGGCGAGATCCTCGGCGCGCTCGACCACGCGCATGCCGCGACCACCGCCGCCAGCCATCGCCTTGATCATCACCGCCGGCTTGTCACCGAGCGAGGCAAAAAACGTTTGAATCTCTTCGAGCGACGACGGGCCGACGGTGCCGGCGATGATCGGCACATCGCAGCGCTTCGCCAGCTCCTTGGCGGCGACCTTGTCGCCGAACAGCCGTAGCGTCTCCGGTGACGGACCGACGAAGGTGATACCCTCCTCGGCGCAGCGCCGCGCCAGATCGGCATTCTCGCTGAGGAAGCCGTAGCCGGGATGCAGCGCATCGCAGCCCGCCGCCTTCGCCGCCGCCATCACCGCCTCGATGTCGAGATAGGCCCGCGCGCCGCGGCCGGGGATCTGCTCGGCGTGATCGGCGATGCGGACGTGCAACGACGCCGCATCGTCGGCAGGATGGATCGCCACCGTGGTGAGGCCGGACTCGGCGGCGGCGCGCGCGATACGGATCGCGATCTCGCCGCGGTTGGCGATCAGCAGTTTTCGGAACGGCATTGGGGATTTCCTCGACAGGTAGCTTTGGGCCGGCAACGCCTGTGCGTTGCCGGCCGTCTCGTTTCACAGCGGCGCGTTGGCGTTGAGCTCTTGCTTCTTCACCTTGCCGGTCGCGGTCATCGGCAGCGCGTCGATAATACGGATCTCCGGAACCTTGTAGACCGCCATGCGCTCGGCGCACCAGGCCTGCAGCTCGGCCGGCGTGATGGTGCCTTCGGCTTCCGGCTTGAGCTGGATGAAGGCGACCGGTACCTGGCCCTTGCCGGGATCGTCGCGCCCGACCACGCCCGAACCGAGCACCTTCGGATGCTGGCCGAGCAGCGCCTCGATCTCCGGCGGAAACACGCTCATGCCCTTGACCTTGAGCATCTCCTTGCGGCGGCCGAGGAAGTGCAGGAAGCCCTGCGGATCGATGGTGCCGATGTCGCCGGTGCGCAGCCAGCCATCGACCAACGATTGCGCGGTGGCTTCCGGCTTATTCCAGTAGCTCTTGAGCAGCGACGGCGTGCGGACGCGGATTTCGCCCTCGCCGCCGAGCGGCACCAGTTCACCGGTCTCGAAGTCCGTGATCTTGAATTCAGCACCCGGCACCGGCAGGCCGACGAAGATCGGCTGCGACACCAGATCGAAATCATCCCCCTGAAAGCCTGCCGTAAAGGTGTTGGAGGTGTGGGTCTCGGTCATCCCCCACGCTGCCTCAGTCAGGATCGTACCGGTGAGATCCTTCCAGCGCTTGCGATAGGTCGGGTTGAGCTTCTTGACGAACGACACCACCCGCACCTGGCTGAGCGAGGACAGATCGAACTCCTTGAAGCGTGGGTGATCCATCAATTCGACCGCGCCGTCGACCGGCATCGCGGTAACGTTGACCTTGTAGCGCTGGATCGCGCTCAGCACCCCGAGCGCATCCCAGCGCGCCAGCAGCACCAGGGTCGCGCCGGTAAACAGCGGGAAGATCAGGCCGAAGTTTTCACCCGCGATCCAGAATTCGGGGAAGAACGACAGGAACACGCTGTTCTGATCGGCCACCACCGAGATGCCGTGGTTGGCGGCCGCTGTGTAGACCATGTCGCGCTGGGTGTGGACGCAGCCCTTCGGCATGCCGGTGGTGCCGCCGGTGTAGTTGAGCGCCGCGACATCGTCGAGCGATGCCGGCGGCAGCGGCTCCGGCTTCGGCAGCGCCGCGAGCGCCGGTAGCAGGTCGGTCGCGCCCGGCACCGCGATACGAGGACCGCTCACCGAGTCCGGCACCGGAATCGTCGGATCGGCGGGGATCACGTCGGCAAAGCTGGTGACGATCACTTCACGCAGCGAGGTCTCGGCGCGCACCTGCTCGACCACGCCGGCGAGCTGGTCGAGCGCCACGATCACTTCGGCGTCGGTATCGTTGAGCTCGTAGGACAGCTCGAACGCGCGCGACAGCGGGCTGACCGGCACATGAATCGCGCCGAGCTTCAGGATTCCGAAGAACACGATGTGGAACTGCGGGCAGTTCGGCAGGAAAACCGCGACCCGATCGCCCTTCTTCACGCCCTTCTGCATCAGCAACGCAGCAAAACGGTCGCTCTGCTCGTCGAGATCCGCGTAGGTGGTGACGTGGCCGTAGAAGATCACCGCCGGCCGCAGCGGCGCCGATTTTGCCCAGGCGCGCAGGTACTCGCTGAGCGCGACTTCGCCGTGCAGATATTGCGGCTCGCGCGGCGTGCCCTTCGGCCACGCCTTGGCCCACAGCTCGTGCAGCTTCGCCAGATAGTCGGCTTCCTTGGCGTCCACGGTCATGTCTCGTCCTTGTTGTTCTTGTTTGATCAGTTGCGCTTCATCGTCGGATCGAGTGCCGCCCGCAAGGATTCGCCGAGCGTATTGTAGGCGAGCGCGGTGAACAGGATGGCGAGCCCGGGCGGATACATCTGCTCCGGCGCGATCTCCATGTTCTGATAAGCGCGCGCCAGCATCGCGCCCCAGCTTGGGTCGGGCGGCTGAATGCCGAGGCCAAGGAAGCTGAGGCTCGCCTCGGCGAGCAGCGCGGCGGCCAGCAGCAGCGTCACCTGTACGATAACCGGCTGAATCGCGTTCGGCAGCACGTGCCGCCACAGGATGCGGCCGGTCGAGCCACCGAAGCAGCGCGCGGCGTCGACATACAGCTCCTGCCGCACCACCAGCGTCCGGGCGCGCACCAGCCGCGCGAGCTGAGGCGCGAATACGATGCCGACCGAGATCATGCCGTTGGTGAGCCCGATGCCGAGCGCGCCGGTCACCGCGATCGCCAGCACGATCGCCGGGAACGACAGGAAACTGTCGATGACGCGGCTGATCATAGTGTCGACCCAGCCGCCGAGATAGCCGGCGAGGATGCCGACCGGGACGCCGATCAGCACGGCGATCGCGACCGCCAGGAAGCTCGCATACAGCGACGCCATGCCGCCATAGATCAACCGGCTCAGCGTATCGCGGCCGAGATCGTCCGCGCCGAGCCAATGCTGTGCCGACATCGGCGCCAGCGCCGCATCGATATCCTGGGCGACCGGATCGTATGGCGCAATCCACGGCGCCAGCAGCGAAATCACTAGCAGCACCAGCAGGAACGTCAGGCTGATGGCGCCGCGCAGATCGGAGACGAACCAGCGCAGGAAACGGCGCATCCGGCGGCGGCGATGGTGTGGCTGCGCGGCGGTGAGCGAGACCGTGGTCATGTCGAGATCCTCGGATCGAGCACGCTGTAGAGAATGTCGGTGAGCAGATTGAGCGCGACTACGATCAGCACCATGGTGAACACCACGCCCTGCACCACCGGGAAATCGCGGTTCATCGCGGCGTTGACGATCAGGCCGCCCATCCCCGGAATGGCGAACACCGCCTCCACCACCACGGTCGCGGCCAGCATCCGGTTGGCGAGCAGGCTGATCACGGTGAGGAGATTGACGCTGACGTTCTTCAGGCCGTGCCGCCACAGGATCGACGACGGCGGCAGCCCCTTGGCGTGCAGCGTGCGGACCTGCTGCGACGACATGATCTCGACCAGCGAGGAGCGCAGTTGCCGCGCCACCTCGGCGATGCCGCCGGAGGCGAGCGCCAGTGCCGGCAGAAGAGCGTGACTGAGCGCGGCGGCCGGGTCCTTCATCAGCGACACCGCACCGGTGGCCGGCAACCAGTTGAGCTGCAGCGAGAAGAACGCCACCAGCAGCATGCCGAGCCAGAAATTCGGCACCGCGACGCCGAGCGAAGCGACCGCCATCACGATCCCGTCGATCCACGAGCCGGGCTTCGCCGCAGCCGCGATGCCGAGCGGCACACCGATCACCAGCGCTGTGAGCAGCGCCAGCGCCACGATCAGCAGCGTGTGCGGCAGACAGCGTTCGATCGAAGTCAGCACCGCCTCGCTCGACACCAGCGAATTCGACAGATCGCCCTGCACCGCCTTCGCCAGCCACGAGCCGTATTGCACCAGGAACGGCTGGTTCAGGCCGTAGAGTTCGCGGATCTCGGCGATGCGCTGCTCGGACGCGTTGTCGCCTGCCAGCGTCACCGCGACGTCGCCCGGCACCAGCTTGAGCAGACCGAACACGATGAAGGTGGACAGCACCACCACCGGTACCGCGTGCAGCAGGCGGCGACCGATGATGCGCAGACGCGGAGCGTTCAACATGGCGAAACCAGTCCAGAGAAGGGGCGCCGCGATCTCTCGCGGCGCCGGACGATCAGGCGAGCGAGACGTTCTCGAACTTCGGCTTGCCGAGCAGGTTCGGCTTGAAGTCCTTGACCTTCGCCGACAGCGCATCGAGCTCGAACTGGAACGCCAACGGCGCCGACAGCGCCTGTCCGACGGTGATCCGCTGGATCTTGGCGAACACCGCGGCGCGCTCGGCGAGATCCTGGCTGGCCCGGCTCTCCTGGATCAGCTTCGACAGCTCGGGATCTGCGGTGCGGCCGGCGTTGTAGTAGGCGCCTTTGTCGAAACCGAGCGCGTAGGTCATGCTCGGATCAGGCCGGCCGGTCCAGGCCGACACCAACAGATCGAACTTCTTCTCCTGGGCGAAGAACTGCGCGCTGATCTCGGCGATGGTGCCGCGGGTGAATTTCAGCCTGATGCCGACCTTGCCGAGCTGATCCTGGATGATTTCGCCTCGCCGCACCGAATCCTGATCGGTGTAGCCACCGATCGTCATTTCCAGCCCATCCTTGTAGCCGGCTTCGGCGAGCAGCTTCTTCGCCTTCTCCGGATCGTGCGGGTAGGTGCCGGCGACATCCTTGGCGTAGGCCCAGTGCGTGCTCGGCAGCGTCATCCGCGCCGGCTCGCCGAGGCCGCTCAGCGTCGCCTTGACGAAGGCTTCGCGATCGAGCGCGAAGTTGATCGCCTGGCGGACCTTGACGTTGTCGAGCGGCGCGCGGGCGTAGTTGAAATAGACCTGGATGCAGTACAGCGTCGGCGACGACACCAGCTTGAGATCCTTGGCGCGCTCGATCACCGGCTTCAGCCGCGCCGGCAATTGGAACGCCATGTCGTTCTGGCCGGCAACAACCGAGCGCAGCGCCGTGGCGTTCTCCGGGATGATGTTGAACTCGATGCCGTCGAGGAACGGCCGACCCTTGCGCCAGTAGTTTTCGTTACGAGCGACGACGATGATCTCATTGTCGTTCCAGCGCACGAACTTCCACGGGCCGGCGCCGACCGGCTTGCGGTCGGTTTCGTTGCCGAGCGCCTTGATATTGGTCGGCGACACCATCATGCCGGCGCGGTCCGACAGGATCGCCGGCAGCGAGGTGTCGGGATTCTTCAGCTTCAGCGTCACCTGAAGCGGGCCGGTCACTTCAACAGCTTCGATGGTCAGCAGATCGGATTTGACGTTGGAACGCTGGTCGGAGCGATTGCGATCGAGGTTGAACTTGACTGCCTCGGCGTCGAGCGGCGTGCCGTCGTGAAACTTGATGCCGTCGGAAATGTCCAGCACCATGGTTTTGGGATCGGGATACGACCACTTCGCCATGCCGGGCTTCGGCTTCAAGGTGTCGTAGTCCCATTCGACCAGCGTGTCGTACATGGTCCAGAGGATGCTGTGATCGGAGCCGGCGCCACCGGTCGCCGGATCGAGCGACGACGGATTGGCAGGCGCAGCGACCTTGAGAATGCCGCCGGTCTTGGCGGCCAGCACTTCGCCCGGCAACCCGAGCACGCCGGCCGCGGCGGCGCCGCCGAACAGCGCCAGAACTTCGCGACGGCGTAAGGTGCGGTTTCCCAAATCGATCACGCGCATGTTGGTCCTCCCATGATTGTTGTGTTTTCTGCTTGTCGTTGATCGGGTGGCGGACCTTCCGTGGTCGCGAAATGACAGGCGACGCGGTGTCCCGACCTGACCTCGCGCCACGCCGGCTCCTCGGCGGCGCAGCGCGGCTGCACCGAGGGGCAGCGCGTGCGAAACCGGCAGCCGGACGGCGGCGCCACCGGGCTCGGGATCTCGCCTTCGAGAATGATGCGGCGATCGACCCGCAGATGCGACGGCAGCGGGATCGGCTCGGCCGACAGCAGCGCGCGCGTATAAGGATGCAACGGGTGCTCGATCACGTCCTCGGCGGGCCCGAGCTCCATCAGCTTGCCGAGATAGGTGACGGCAATCCGGTCGGAGATGTGCGACACCACCGAGATGTCGTGGGTGATGAACACGTAGGTCAGGCCGAACTCGCGCTGCAGATCGGCGAACAGGTTGAGCACGTCACCGCGGATCGAGACGTCGAGCGCGGCCACGACCTCGTCGCAGACGATCACCTTGGGACGCAGCGTGAGCACCCGCGCGATGTTGACGCGCTGCTTCTGTCCGCCGGAGAGCTGGTGCGGATAGCGATCGGCGGCCTCGGGAGACAGACCGACCCGCTCGATCGCAGCGATGCCCCGGCGACGGCGTGATGCAGCATCGCCTTCGCCAACGATTTCCAGCGGCTCCATCACGCTGTCGATGATGGTCATCCGAGGGTTCAACGCCGCGTTGGGGTCCTGAAACACGATCTGGTAGTCGCGGCGATGCCGGCGGAATGCCTTGGCGCCGAGCGCGGCGGGATCGACGCCCTGATGCAGGATCTGTCCTTCTGTGGGCTTCAGCAGCGACACCAAAGCGCGTCCCAGCGTGGTCTTGCCCGATCCGGATTCGCCGATGATGCCGAAGGTCTCGCCGGTGCGAACCTCGAAGTCCATGCCGTCGACGGCCTTGACGGTGTCATGGCCGTCACGGGTGGGGAACAGAATGCGCAGATCGCGCACCGCGATGATCTCGCTCGGAGTGGGCGAAGTTGAATCGGTCAATTCACCGCTCCCGGCAACGCTAGCTCGGCCGCGCGCCAGCAGCGAGCGCCATGGCCGGCATCGACTTCGACCATCGCCTGCTCGCGTTCGCAACCGGCCACCACGTGGGCGCAGCGCGCGCGAAACCGGCAGCCGGCCGGCATCGCATTCGGCGACGGCACGCGGCCGGGAATCGACGACAGCACACCGCGGCGCGCGCTGAGTCCCGGCAGCGAACGCAGCAGACCCGACGTGTAGGGATGGCGCGGCCTCGTCAGCACGCCGTCGACCGGTGCGTCTTCGACGACCTCGCCGGCATACATCGTGATCATCCGCGTGCAGGTCTCGGCGACAACGCCGAGATCGTGGGTGATGAAAATCAGCGCGGTACCGGTCCGTTCGCTCAGCGACCGCAGCAGGTCGGTGATCTGGGCCTGCACGGTGACGTCGAGCGCGGTGGTCGGCTCGTCGGCGATCAACAGCTTCGGCTTGCAGATCAGCGCCATCGCGATCATCACGCGCTGCCGCATGCCGCCGGAGAGTTGATGCGGATACTCGTCGCAGCGCCGTTCCGGCGCCGGAATGCCGACCTCGCGCAGCGCCTCGATGGCGCGGTCACGGCCCTCGGCCCGGCTGACCGGAAAATGCACCCGATAGGCTTCGCTGATCTGATCGCCGACGGTGAACACCGGATCGAGCGCACTCATCGGCTCCTGAAAAATCATCGCGATGTCGCGGCCGCGCACCGCGCGCATCCGCCGCGGCGACAGCTTCAACAGATCGACGCCGTCGAACCTGATCTCGCCGCGGACCTGCGCGTTGTGCGCCGGCAGCAGCCGCAGAAGCGACAGCCCGGTGACCGTCTTGCCGCAGCCGCTCTCGCCGACCAGGCCGACGCGCTCGCCGGGCGCGATCGAAAAGCCGACGTTGCGCGTGATCGGCAGCGAGCCGCTCGCGGTCGCGAACGACAGCGACAGATCGCGCACCGCGAGCAGCGGCTGCTCGGCGCGAACCGACACGGTCGCGCGGTCCAGGGCATTTGCTTGAGCAACTGACATCACTGCGCGTCAGCCCACGATCGCGCAGGCAACGGCAGCGGGGACGGCCGCGGACATCTCGGGCTGGAGAATGTCCGACGACGCGGCGAATGTTGCACACGCCTTCGACCCGACGGTGCGGGTGCTGGTTCGCATCTGCGCGAACGTCATCGCCATCTCCCTCCCTTGATCCGCAGCGTGGGCGTGCGGGCCGTCGCCTTTTCGGCTTGTCGCCGGTCTCTGACCGGCGCCGGCGGACGTCATCAAAGGGCACCGGTTGTCGATTGTCAACAATCGACTGTCGCGCTAGGAAAGGAGACGCAGCGCGTTCCGCCGCTGAGAAGGCCGAGGAGACATCATGGCAGCGACCAACTATCGCAGGCCTGAGACCGACGACGAGACCATGCCGTCGGGTCGCTTCTCTCTGCGCACGCTGCCGGATCAGATCGCCGAAGAACTCGGCGCCGATATCGTCTCCGGCCGCCGCAAGGCCGGCGAGCGTCTGGTCGAACTCGACCTCGCGCGCGACTTCGGTGTCAGCCGCGGCCCGATCCGTGAAGCGATCCGCATTCTCGAACGGCGTCGCCTGGTCGAGCTCACCCCGCGGCGCGGCGCCTACGTCAAACCGCTGTCGCTGAAGTCGGTGGCCGATCTGTTCAACGTCCGCACCGCGCTTTCGATGCTGGCGGTACGCACGATGGCGACCGCGCCGATCGAGAGCTTCGTCGAGACGCTGGCGCGGCGCTGCGACGAATTGAACGCGGGCGTCGAAACCGACGATCCAATCAGCTTCGCGCGGACAACCACTCGCGCGGTCAGAACCATTGCGCGCGGCTCCGGCAACGAGCTGCTGGTCGAACTCCTCGCCGACCTCGCCAACCAGACGGTGTGGACCACGATCTGGAAGTCACCGCTCGACTATCAGACCCGGAAAATTCGCCGGCACAGCGCCGACCTGATGGCCGCGACGCTACGCGCGATCCGGCAGCGCCGCCCGAACGCTGCCGAGACGCATTACTGCGAACTACTCGAGGGCGACCGTGACCGCGCACTTGAGACGCTGTCGCGAATGCGTGGCGAAGCGATCGACTTCAGCGGGATCGCGCCGACAGACGGCACCGCAGCCAGGCCACCGAAGGCACGGTCCCCGAGCCGCCCATCGGCCCAGCCCTGACGGTATCCGTCGGCGACCGGGATTTTCGTGATCAGCACAAGCCTCGCGGCACGCGACGTGAGTGTTGCCACTAATAGCTACATAACGCCTTGAACTTCCTCACAAATAATCACTATCAGCATCTCTACAGCGTCGCGCTCGATCTCGGCCTGCCGGTCGGCTCGCTCGCACCGCTCGCCGCCAGCGAAGCCGGCCAGAACGGTCACATCCTGGCGACGTTGCTGGCGCCCGAGGGCGTGTCCTACGTCGAGAAGCCGACGGTGGCGAACCAGCTCGCGATCCATCTCGCCGCAACCCGCGCGGTGGTGGCGAGCGCCTTCCCGCCCTATCACAATCACGAATTCCCTGGCGCGCGGCTGCCGCCGCATCGCTGCGACGTCGGCGCCTTCCTGCTCGCGGACGCGCTCGGGGCCGCCGGGCTCACCATCGTCGAGGACGTCGATGGCGTGTTCAGCGCCGATCCGAACGGCCCCGGCGGCGACAAGGCCGAGCTGATCGCCGAGACCAGCTATGCCGATCTGGCCAAGCACGACGGCACGCTGCCACTCGACCGCGCGCTGTTCGATGTGATGGCGAATGCCCGCCACATCGAGCGGGTGCAGGTCGTCAACGGCCTGAAGTCCGGCAAGCTCACCGCGGCGCTGCGCGGTCAGCACGTCGGCACGGTGATCAAGACCGGCGCGCAGCCGGCCTGACGCTGCGACACGGAGGCGCGTAGCTTTTGATGCAGCGCGCTTCCATCTCGCGCCGCTTTTGCTATCTTGATGACGGTGCCGCGCCGTAAGCGCCCACCTTCATCAGGAACGAGGGTTCCAACCATCTGCAACTCGATCGCATGATTTGCCGATCGAAGGTTGGAGCCTGCATGATGTCGATCGCACACGCCCGACAGGCCGCGATCATTCTGATCCTTTTCGGACTTTCCACCGCCACGGCCTTGGCCGCGGAGCCGAACGGCTGCGCCGCCTTCAAATGGCCTGTAGATCGCGAGCGAGCCAGCCTCACCGCATCCGATCGGATGCAATCGGCGTCCGGCCAGACGTTGGATGCGCTGCCGAACCGCACGATCGTCCTCTCCCTGAAGCCCGCGGCTGACGCCTCCTTGCCGAAGCCGCCCGAGCGCAGCTCGGCCCCGGGGCGCTTCGCCGGCTTCATCCGCATCAAGCAAGTGAGCGAGGCCGGCACCTATACGGTCGCGCTGTCGACAGCCGCTTGGGTCGACGCCGTTCAGGGCGACCAGCCCCTGAAACCGAGCGGCTTCAGGGGCGCGACCAATTGCGACGGCGTCCGCAAGCTGGTGCGCTACCAGCTATCGGCCGGCGAACTGCTGCTGCAGATCAGCGGCGTCAGCGCCGAAACGATCGCTCTGACGATCATGCCGGTGGAGTGAGCGATGCCGACGGCCCAAAATCAACGCCGGATCGCGCCGGATCCTGTGCAGCCCGAACGCGCAAAGCGCCCGACGACGCTCGATCTCGACCAGGACCCAGCCGGCTTCGTCGATGAATTCTCGCATTGCTTCACCGGCGAATGCCGGGTCAACGTGCTGCAGATCCTGTTTCGCATCAATCAGGTGCTGACGCAGAACGCCGACCTCGCCACGCTGGTGTCGATCATTCTCGACGGCATGCGCCAGCAGATGAGGATGCAGCGCGGCGTGATGATGCTGTACGACCGCCACTCCGACGCGATCTTCATCCACGACAGTTTCGGACTGACCGAGGAAGAACGTGGCCGCGGCATCTACGCACCCGGCGAGGGCATTACCGGCAAGGTGGTCGAGACCGGCAAGCCGATCATCATCCCGCGGGTGATCGACAACCCGGATTTCCTCGATCGCACCCGCGCCCACAACAAGGGCCGCAAGCACGACAAGCTGGCGTTCTTCTGCGTGCCGATCGTGCTCGCCCAAAAGGTGCTCGGCACCATCTGCGCCGAGCGCGTCTATATGAATCAGCGCCTGCTGAAGCAGGACGCCGAGCTGCTCGCCATGGTCGCCTCGCTGATCGCGCCGGCGGTCGAACTCTATCTGATCGAGAACGTCGACAAGGTGCGGCTCGAGGCTGAAAACCGGCGGCTGAAAAGCGAGCTGAAACAGCGTTTTCGACCGGCCAATATCATCGGCAATTCGAAGCCGATGCAGGACGTCTACGCCATGGTGCACAAGGTGGCCTCGACCAAAGCCACCGTGCTGCTGCTCGGCGAAAGCGGCGTCGGCAAGGAGCTGGTGGCGAGCGCCCTGCACTACAACAGCCCGGTCGCCGACGGCCCCTTCATCAAGGCGAACTGCGCGGCGTTGCCGGAAGCGCTAGCCGAAAGCGAACTGTTCGGCCACGAACGCGGCGCCTTCACCAGCGCGGTGGCGACCCACAAGGGCTATTTCGAACAGGCCTCCGGCGGCACGATCTTTCTCGACGAAGTCGGCGAACTCAGCCTGCCGACCCAGGCCAAACTGCTGCGGGTGCTGCAGGAACGCACGTTCGAGCGGGTCGGCGGCGCCAAGCCGGTCAAGGTCGACGTCCGGATCATCGCCGCCACCAACCGCAACCTCGCCGACATGGTCGCCGAGGGCACTTTCCGCGAGGATCTATACTATCGGCTCAACGTGTTCCCGATCACGATCCCGCCGCTGCGGGATCGCGGCTCCGATGTGATCACCCTCGCCGACCATTTCGTCACCACCTATTCGGCCGAAATCGGCAAGCCGATCAAGCGGATCTCGACGCCGGCGATCAACATGCTGATGAGCTATCACTGGCCCGGCAATGTCCGCGAGCTGGAGAACGTGATCGAACGTTCGGTGATCCTGGCCGACGAAGGCGTGATCCACGGTTACGATCTGCCGCCATCGCTGCAGACACCGACCGAGACCGGCACCGGCTTCAGCGGCACGCTGGAAGACCGTGTCACGGCGGTCGAATACGAAATGATCGTCGAGGCACTGAAGGCCTCGAACGGCAATGTCGGCCAAGCAGCCACCGCGCTCGGCCTGACGCGGCGGATGCTCGGCCTGCGGATGGACCGCCACGGCCTGACCTACAAGACGTTCCGCACCGCTGGGCTCCGGCCGCGGAACTGACGTCTTCTCATCTTGTGCATCGAAACTTCCGACGGCGGCTCTCACGGGCCGCCGTTTTGCGTTGGTGCAGAACGTCCGCGCAATCGACCACCCGGTAAATCTGGGCATCGAAATTTACGCTCGACGTTACTTTCCTTGATCCCGGCACAAACCGGTCGGAAGTTACGGCTCGCGTCACGCCTCCTTGAGAATTTACGTCAGACGAACATTTCGATCGCCAGCTCGCGATGCGAGACCTGAGGCGTCGTCTCCGGTGCGCTTTCTTGGTCGTCGTCGCCACCGCACACAGTGACCAATCCACGGGCGTTCTCGGCGCTCCCTCGTCGGACCTCATCATCTCGAATGCATGCGAACGCTTAGCATCCGTCGCTAGCAACCCGCGCTTGGCTTTTTCCCTTTCGCGTACTTCCGATTTCGCGCCAAGGCGTGCGCGCACGTTGGCACGCCCGTTGCTCTTAACGATGGCGAGGCGATGGACAACTCATCGTCCTGATCAACTCATCGCAGGAGTTTCAGCAGATGACGCGCAAGGTGGCGATCTACGGCAAGGGTGGCATCGGAAAATCGACGACCACTCAGAACACGGCGGCAGCGCTCGCGTTCTATCACGACAAGAACATCTTCATTCACGGCTGCGATCCCAAGGCGGACTCCACCCGCCTGATCCTCGGCGGCAAGCCGCAGGACACCGTGATGGATACGCTGCGCACGCTGGGCGCCGAGAAGGTGACGCTCGAGAACGTGGTGAAGAGCGGCTTCAAGGACATCCGCTGCGTCGAATCCGGCGGACCCGAGCCGGGCGTCGGCTGCGCCGGCCGCGGCGTCATCACCGCGATCGACCTGATGGAGGCCAACCAGGCCTACACCGACGATCTCGACTTCATCTTCTTCGACGTGCTCGGCGACGTGGTGTGCGGCGGCTTCGCGATGCCGATCCGCGACGGCAAGGCGCAGGAAGTCTACGTCGTCGCCTCCGGCGAGATGATGGCGATCTACGCCGCCAACAACATCTGCAAGGGCCTCGTCAAATACGCCAAGCAGAGCGGCGTGCGGCTCGGCGGCATCATCTGCAACAGCCGCAAGGTCGACGGCGAGCGCGAATTCCTCGAGGAATTCACCGCGGCGATCGGCACCAAGATGATCCACTTCGTGCCGCGCGACAACATCGTGCAGAAGGCCGAATTCAACAAGAAGACCGTCACCGAGTTCGATCCCGAGGCCGATCAGGCGCTCGAATACAAGCAGCTCGGCGCCGCGATCATCGACAACAAGGACTTCGTGATTCCGAAGCCGCTGACGATGGATGAACTCGAAAAGATGGTCGTGAAATACGGCCTGATGGACTGACCTGCGCACCCCGCGCCTGACGGCGTACTTCCCGCACGAGGACAACAAGATGCCATATCACGAGTTCGACTGTTCGAAATGTCTCCCCGAACGTAAGAAGCACGCCGTCACCAAGGGCACTGGCGACAATCTCGCCACCGCGCTTCCGCTCGGCTATCTCAACACCATCCCCGGATCGATCTCCGAGCGCGGCTGTGCCTATTGCGGCGCCAAGCACGTGATCGGCACGCCGATGAAGGACGTGATTCACATGAGTCACGGCCCCGTCGGCTGCACCTACGACACCTGGCAGACCAAGCGCTACATCTCCGACAACAACAACTTCCAGCTCAAATACACCTTCGCCACCGACGTGCGCGAAAAGCACATCGTGTTCGGTGCCGAGGGCCTCTTGAAGCAGAACATCATCGAGGCATTCAAGGCCTGCCCCGACATCAAGCGGATGACGATCTACCAGACCTGCGCCACCGCGCTGATCGGCGACGACATCAACGCGGTCGCCGCCGAGGTGATGGAGGAGATGCCGGACGTCGACATCTTCACCTGCAATTCGCCCGGCTTCGGCGGCCCCAGCCAGTCCGGCGGTCACCACAAGATCAACATCGCCTGGATCAACGACAAGGTCGGCAACGTCGAGCCCGAGATCACCTCGGACTACGTCATCAACTATGTCGGCGAATACAACATCCAGGGCGACCAGGAGGTGATGCTCGACTATTTCACCCGGATGGGCATTCAGGTGCTGTCGACCTTCACCGGCAACGGCACCTATGACGGGCTGCGGGCGATGCACCGCGCGCATCTCAACGTGCTCGAATGCGCCCGCTCGGCCGAATACATCTGCAACGAGCTGCGCGTGCGCTACGGCATTCCGCGGCTCGACATCGACGGCTTCGGCTTCGAGCCGCTGTCGCAGTCGCTGCGCAAGATCGGCATGTTCTTCGGCATCGAGGACCGCGCCGAGAAGATCATCGCCGAAGAGACCGCGCGCTGGAAGCCCGAGCTCGATTGGTACAAGGAACGGCTGAAGGGCAAGAAGGTCTGCCTGTGGCCGGGCGGCTCCAAGCTGTGGCACTGGGCCCACGTCATCGAAGAGGAGATGGGCGTCAAGGTCGTTTCGGTCTACACCAAGTTCGGCCACCAGGGCGACATGGAGAAGGGCATCGCCCGCTGCGGCGAGGATGCGCTGGCGATCGACGATCCCAACGAACTCGAAGGGCTCGAGGCGCTGGAGAAGCTGCAGCCGGACATCATCTTCACCGGCAAGCGCCCTGGCGAAGTCGCCAAGAAGGTGCGCGTCCCCTACCTCAACGCCCACGCCTATCACAACGGCCCGTACAAGGGCTTCGAAGGCTGGGTGCGGTTCGCCCGCGACATCTACAACGGCATCTACTCGCCGATGCATCAGCTCTCGGGCCTCGACATCTCGAAGGACGAGATCCCGACCGATCGCGGCTTCGTCACGCAGCGCATGCTGTCGGACGCGCACCTGCCGGAGGAGATCGCCAAGTCGGAGAGCCTGCGCCGCTACACCGGCAAGGACGACATCATTGCCGACCTGCGCAAGAAGAACCCGCCCTACTTCACCCCGATCGTCAAAGCCGAAGCGGCCGAGTGAGACGAGAGCCCCATGACCAAGATCACCTACAAAGTCACCTCGGAGCATCCGTTCCCGGCCGACGCCGCCGCGGCGGCCGCCTCGCTCGCCGCCTATGAGGCTCTCGACGACATCACCAAGGCCCGCGTCGACCAGATGGTCGACTGGATCATGAAGAACTGCCTCTGGCAGTTCCATTCGCGGACGTGGGACCGCAAACGGCAGAACGAGGGCATCCTCGGCATCGCCGCCAAGCTGCTCGCCGGCGAGCCGTTCACGCCGGAGACGCCGGAAGACCGCTGCTACTGGGTCGATTCGGTGACACTGCAGCGCGCCTATCAGGCCACCTGTCCGTGGCTCGCCGAGATGTCCAAAGAGGACATCAAGGCGCTGATGAAAGAGCTGCACGCCCGTATCGACTATCTCACCGTCACCGGCTCGCTCAACGAAGAGCTGACCGACAAGCACTATTGATTGGACCCTCGCCATGAACTGTCAATTCAAGCCGAAGGACCGGATCGGCACCATCAATCCGATCTTCACCTGTCAGCCGGCCGGCGCACAATACGCCTCGATCGGCATCAAGGACTGCATCGGCATCGTCCACGGCGGCCAGGGCTGCGTGATGTTCGTCCGCCTGCTGATTTCGCAGCATCTCAAGGAGAGCTTCGAAATCGCCTCCTCGTCGGTGCACGAGGACGGCGCGGTGTTCGGCGCACTCGACCGTGTCGAGGAAGCGGTCGACGTCCTGCTGATGCGCTATCCGCACGTCAAGGTGGTGCCGATCATCACCACCTGCTCGACCGAGGTGATTGGCGACGACGTCGACGGCGTCGTCACCAAGCTGCAGGAAGAGCTGCTCGACGTGAAGTATCCGGACCGCGAGGTCCATCTGATCCCGATCCACTGCCCGAGCTTCGTCGGCAGCATGGTGACGGGCTACGACGTTGCGGTGCGCGACTTCGTCAAGCACTTCTCCAAGAAGGACAAGCCGAGCCTGAAGATCAATCTGATCACCGGCTGGGTCAATCCGGGCGACGTCAAGGAGCTCAAACATCTGTTGGCCGAGATGCAGGTCGAGGCCAACGTGCTGTTCGAAATCGAGAGCTTCGACAGTCCATTGATGCCGGACAAGAGCGCGGTGTCGCACGGCTCGACCACGATTGCCGAGCTGACTGCGACTGCGGACGCGCAAGGCACGATCGCGCTCAACCGCTACGAAGGCGGCCAGGCCGCGACCTGGCTGCAGACCCGCTGGGACGTGCCGGCGGTGATCGGCCCGACCCCGATCGGGATCCGCAACACCGACACCTTCCTGCGCAACGTCAAGGACATGACCGGTAAGCCGATCCCGGAATCGCTGGTCAAGGAACGCGGCGTCGCGCTCGACGCCATCACCGACCTTGCCCACATGTTCCTGGCCGACAAGCGGGTGGCAATCTATGGCAACCCCGATCTCGTGCTCGGTCTCGCGGAATACTGCCTCGATCTCGGCATGAAGCCGGTGCTGCTGCTGCTCGGCGACGAGAACGCCGGCTACGAGAAGGATCCGCGGATCGCGGCGATCAAGGAGAATGTCGACTACCCGATGGAGATCATCACCAACGCCGACCTGTTCGAGCTCGAGGACCGCATCAAGAACGGCCTCGAACTCGATCTGATCCTCGGCCACTCCAAGGGACGGTTCGTCGCGATCGACTACAACATCCCGATACTGCGGGTCGGCTTCCCGACCTACGATCGCGCCGGCCTGTATCGCTATCCCGTCGTCGGCTACGCCGGCGCGACCTGGCTCGCCGAACAGATGGCCAACACGCTGTTTGGCGACATGGAGGTCAAGAAGAACCGCGAATGGATCCTGAACGTGTGGTGATCACGGTCATGATCTGGTCCGGCGACGGTTTGCCATGTCCGTCGCCGGACTCTTTTTTCTCCTGACGGCCGCGAGACAACCGATGAAGATCGCAGCTTATGTCGACGCCGAGGGCGAGATCACAAAGGTCTCGGACAAGGGCGTGATCCTGCTGTTCGAGCAGCACGGCGAAGTCTGGAAGGTTCGCAAGACGATCCGCTTCGCGGTGCGACCGGACGATGGGCTTGCCGAGATTCACGCATCCCTCGCCGCAATGGTGCCCGAGCTGGAAGACTGCCGGCTGTTTCTCTCCAGGAGCGTGCGCGGTGTCGTCAATTCGCTGCTGCAGGAAATGGGCGTGCAGACCTGGCAGTCGCACGGCCCGCTGTTCACCCAACTCGAAACCATCGCCCGCAAGGAGAACGAGCGCGCGCAACAGAGCGCCAAGGCCGCACGCGCCGAGCGACGCTCGCGCCGACGGCGCCGTCGTCAGGACAGTCCGGACAGCGATCTCGACGAGATCAAGCCGGTGCTGGTCGGCGATGACGACAGCGGTCACTTTCGGCTCGATCTGGTGCGGCTGCTGCAGGACGATCCGGGCCTGAATTCCTGGGACATCCTGATCCCGTTCCTCACCGGCACGCCGTTCCGTCAGCTCGATCTCGTCTGCGATCACATTCCGCGCTGGTTTTCCCGCGCGATGCGCGCGCTCGATATGGACGCCGAAATCATGGAGCTGCCCGGCCTCGGCGTCGCCGCCACCATCACCCCGAAGCAACAGGCAGAAGCGACATGACCCCGACGCTCACCACGCCGCTCCCGACTGCGCCGCGCGCCAAGCCGGCCCGCCGTCCGACCACGCTGCTGTTCGCCTATGGGGCGACGCTGAACCCGGAGCACATCATGGTGCGGCTGTGCCAGCCGAAGATCCGCGCAATCGCCCGGCTGCCGGACTACCGGCTGGGCTTCCACGGCCATTCGGACGTTTGGGACAGCGGCCTCGAAACCCTGGTGGACAAGCCCGGCGCAGAGGTGTGGGGCGTGCTCTACGAGCTGTCGGCCACCGAGCTCGACCGCTTCGATGCCTGGCAGGGCGTCAAGCTCGACGGTGGCGGATCGTACTTCCACTACCCGGTCGAAGTGATCGATGAGCACGGCCAGGCGCTCGACGCGCTGTTTCACCGCAAGACCGAAATGGGGCCGCAACAGCCGCCGAGCCGCGACTATCTCGACTTCATCCTCGCCGGTGCACACGCTCGCGGCCTGCCTGCGCCGGCGATCGCCGCGCTCGAAGCCTGTCCCGCGGTCCAGCCGCGCTATCCGGTGCCGAAGATCAATACCGACATCAAGGCACTGGCCTCGAAGCTGTCCTGCGCCTGCTGACAATCCGATCCAGCGGTCTCGGCAAAGCCGGAGCACCGCGCCATTAGGAGACTTGGAATGACCGACCCCGCCTCCGACCTGTTGTCCCGACCGATGCGGCGGCGGAGCCGCGAAATCACCGACCGCGCCGAGATCGACGCCATCCTGGCGAGCGACAAGGTGCTGCATCTGGCACTAGCGCGCGATAACGTGCCGTTCCTGGTGCCGGTGTTCTACGGCTTCGACGGCAAGGCGCTGTACGTCCATTCGGCCAGCGCCGGCACCAAGATCGAGATTCTCAAGACCAACAACCGCGTCTGCTTCGAGGTGACGACCGAGAACGGCGTCGTCACCGCCGACGCCGCTTGCGATTTCGAAGCCAAGCACCGCACCGTGATCGGCTTCGGCCGCGCCAATTTCGTCGATGACGTCGCCGAAAAGACCAAGGCGCTCGACCTGATCGTCAGCCGGTTCACCGACCGCAAGTTCGACTATCCGGCGGAAAAGCTCGGCATCACCAAGGTGATCCGGATCGACATCGACAGCATCAAGGGCAAAGCCTACGGCTTCGGCGAACCGCGCCCCGAGCAGCCCGGCGAGACCGATTGATCCTGCTGCCTCCGCACGTCATTCCGGGGCGCGGCCGAAAGGCCGCGAACCCGGAATCCCGAGGTGCTCTGAACGTCGAGATTCCGGGTTCGCGAGCTGCGCTCGCGCCCCGGAATGACTCGTGGAAACGTGGGACACTTTATAGCTGCGAGGATGCAGCGCGTCCTCAAAACCATCCGTGATACGCCCGCACCTTGTAGTTTCCACCGATCACCAGAAACTCGCCTTCATAGCCGAGCACATGCCGCTGCAGCAGGCCGGGGAAGAACAACAACTTCGCCGTCGGCACTTCGGTCTCCAGCACCCAATCACCAAATTCCTCGGCGCGCTCCTTGGAATCGCTGAACGACACCAGATTGTTCAGCCGCACTGTGCACAGACGGCTACGGGCATCACCATCGATCAGCTGATCCTCGACGTCGTTGGTGCCGCGCCACAGCCGGACGAAACGCGGGCCCGGCGTTTTGAAGTGGCGGATGCTCCATTGGCAGTATTCGTACAGCAGGTCGAACTGCTGGAAGATGCAGTTGTTGTGAAAGCGGGCGTCGGTCTTTTCCTGCAAGTAGGTCGCCCACGCCGCAGACGGAAACAGCCCGAGCCGCTGCTTGTGGAAGGTCGGCACCAGCCCGAACCGGCTCTCGACCCAGCCCTTCAGCACCGCTGCCTTCGGGCAATCGGATTCGACGCCCCAGCCGCGCAGCAGATCGAGATAGCTGGTCGGGTGCCGCGCGGCTGACGGGCCATGCGCTCCCGGCGCGAGGCCGAACTCGAGCTCCATGTAATGCTCGAACACTTCGGCGGCGGTCGCCGGATACTCGCAGGCGGCGAGCAGCCGGAACAGACCTGGGTGCGTCTCGCGGGTGCCGTGGATAGTGATCCGGCGCAAACAGCGGTTGAACGCGGTCGAGCCGATCAGCCCGACCGGTACGCCCACCATATTGGTGCAGTACCAGCGTTCTGGATCCTCGCTCACCGGAGGAAAAGGGTGGAGTTCGTCCATGCAAGGCTGCGAGACCGGAGTGCCGACGCTGCATTTGATCGAGACATCGGTCCCTCATCAAGCCCGCCTGTCGGAGGGGGCGTGCCAGCCTTTGATCAGGAGTGACTCGCAACTTCTCCCGGAATCCAACGCTTGTCGTGAGTGAGCATTCGATGCGCAACCGACTTGCGAACCGAGTGCCTGATTCCGGCTGGTTCGCAGGTGTGCGCGCTGCAGCAGGAAGTTCTCTTCATCCGAGGGAGCAGACCACGGCGCTTTCTCATTCGCGCGTCCCCGCGCCAAATCGATCTTATTTTTTGGCACGCGTTGACTTCACATCGACGTCTGGCAGATTTGACTCGTCCGACGTTCTTGGTGGGCTCGGATCGCGGGATTTGACGGAGCAGCTTGCGCCGCGGGTTTAATCGCTAAAGCGCCACGACACGGCTCGTGGGCTCCTTTGTTGACGGAGATCGGCTCATGAACGCCATCATCTCGATCATTGTTGAACGACCTGCCTCCGACCGTCGCGCAACCATTTCATTGCGTGCGATTGCGCCGGGCTCGACATCCGCCCGACTTTCTCTCCCCCGCTCCGGCCTCTGTTGTCGCTGTCGAATGATCCTCGGCTGACGCCGACATCGTTTCGACACCACCGACATCATCAGAGATCAGAAGGCGCTGGCTTTGCCAGTGAGGGAGTCATGTCCGACGCTTACGTCATTGAAGTTCACGCCCGCACCGCCGGCATCGTCGTCCGGGACGGACGCAAGTTCTGCTTCTTCGCGGCCCATCACGACTTCAACAGTCTGGAGCGACAGTCGTTCGGTTCGCTGGTCGCCGCCCAGAAGGCCGCGACCCGCTGCGCGAAAGATGTCCGTCCGCGGCTGCAGTGACCAGCAGCGGCACCGCGTCCCGTCACCCAAACGGCGTCCAAGCCACATTCGCGTCGCGCGCGGCGCGAAGGCGCGGCGGGCATCGCGGGCCGCACACGCGACACGAATGTTCTGCGATGGCGGCAGATCGGGAAATCCCGATCTCGTCTCGTCGCGGATTTCGAAATGGCCGCTGGTTCGGGCGGCCGGTAGTTTCCCCGCAAACCACGACCAGCAAGATGGTCACGTCTCGAGGTTGATTCCCATGGCACGTAAACTCGTTTTCGCCGCGGCCGCTTTCGCCGCGCTCACCGCCGCGGCTCCGGCCTACAGCACCGAAGTGGTCCGGATCGGCACCACCGCCGGTCCTTATGCCGAGATCCTACGCTATGCCGGCGATCTCGCCGCCAAGCAGGGCATCGAACTGAAGATCACCGAATTCACCGACTACACGGTGCCGAATGCTGCGCTGGCGCAGGGCGACCTCGACATCAACAACTTCCAGCACCAGCCCTATCTGGACAACCAGGTGGCACAGCGCGGCTACGATATCGTCTCGATCGCCAAGAGCATCATCGTGCCGATCGGGATCTATTCGAACAAGGTCAAGAGCATCGCCGACATCAAGGACGGCGCCAGCGCCGCAATCCCGAACGATCCGTCGAACGGCGCCCGGGCGTTGCAGCTGTTCGAGAAGGCCGGGCTGATCAAGCTGAAGCCGGGCATCGGCATCAAGGCGACGATCGCCGACATCGCCGAGAACCCCAAGCATCTGAAGATCGTCGAACTCGACGCCGCGCAGTTGCCGCGCTCGCTGAACGACCTCGACTTCTCCGCGGTCAATCTCAACTACGCGCTCAGCGCCGGGCTCGACCCGAAGAGCGCGCTGCTGCTCGAAGGCGCCGACACCAACTGGAACCTGGTGTTTGCGGTGCAGGCCAAGAACAAGGACAATGCGACGCTGAAGAAGTTCGTCGAAATCTATCGCTCGCCGGAGGTCAAGGCCTTCACCGAGCAACGCTTCAACGGCACCATTCTCACCACCTGGTGACACCGGACGCCGTCGCAACGATCGCCTGTTCATCCTTCCATCGATAGCGCGACCGGCCCCACGGCCGGTCGTCCGCGTTCAGGACCACTGCACATGACCGCGACTTCCGACGAGCGCCCGTACTGGGACGCCAAGCTCGAAACCCAATCGCGCGCCGACTGGGACGCGCTGAAACTGTCGCTGCTGCAAAAGCACGTCGCCCACGCCTATGCGGGCTCACCGGCCTATCGCGCCGCGTTCGACGCCGCGAAGGTCTCGCCGGGCCAGATCAAATCGCTCGACGACATCCGCCGCTTTCCGTTCATCGACAAGCGCCGCTTGCGTGATCGCCAGATCGCGGTGCCGCCGTTCGGCGATCTCGTCGCGGTGCCGGAGCGCGACATCGTCTATATCTCCGCGTCGTCCGGCTCGACCGGCGTGCCGACCGCCTCGCCGTTCACGCAATCGGACTTCGACGGCTGGATCGACTATGAGGCGCGGCAGTTCTGGTCGTCCGGGATGCGGCCGACCGATCGCTACGTGCATTCGCTGAACTTCTCGCTGTTCATCGGCGGGCCGTGCGTGCTCGGCGCTCAGAAGCTCGGCGCGCTGACGATCCACGCCGGCACGATTCCGTCCGACCGGCTGCTGCAGATTCTCCGCCAATTCCAGGCCACGGTGATCTGGACCACGCCGTCTTACGCCTGGTATCTCGGCGAGACCGCGATCAAGGAAGGCTACGACCTGCGCAAGGACCTGGCCGTGCGCCGGATCTTCGTCGCCGGCGAGCCCGGCGGCTCGATCCCCGAGACCCGGGGCCGCATCGAGCAACTGTGGGGTGCGTCGGTGTACGACTATTATGGTCTGTCCGACATCTTCGGCTCTTGCGCCGGAATGTGCGAGCAGAAGGACGGGCTGCACTGGGCCGAGGATCACATCCTGGTCGAAGTAATCGATCCAGACAGCGGCGAGCCGGTGAAGCCGGGGGATCGTGGCGAAATGGTCCTGACCACGCTGCAGAAGACGGCGCGGCCGATGATCCGGTTCCGCACCGGCGACATCGTCAGCTTCAATCCGGAGCCGTGCCGCTGCGGCCGCACCGCGATCCGGCTCAACGGCGTACATGGCCGGCGCGACGACATGCTGATCATCAAGGGCGTCAACCTGTTCCCGAGCGACGTCGAAGCCGTGGCGCGGCAGGATCACGAGCTGACCGGCGAATATCGGCTGGTGGTCGACCGCATCAATCATCTCGACCGCCTCACCGTCGAGGTCGAGCACATCCACGGCTACAACGGCGAGCCGGCGCATCTCGCCGACCGGTTCGAGCGCAAGCTGAAGGCCATCACCGGCGTCTCGGCCGCGGTGTCGGTGCTGAAGCCCGATACGCTGCCGCGCGCCACGCACAAAGCCAAGCGGGTCGAAGACCGACGCAGCGGGGTGTGGAGCTGAGGAAGAGAACTGAGGACAGGCGGACGACCTAGGTCCAGGCGGCGGAGCGGCAGCGTTCCGCCGCACCTCTCCGAACCGTCATTGCGAGGAGGCGAAGCCGACGAAGCAATCCAGCTCCGTACACGAGGCTTTTTGGATTGCTTCGCTGCGCTCGCAATGACGGGGATGGGCGTTTGATAACAAGTGATACCGCGACGCGCCTTAACGGTTCACTGTTGGCTGTCGAGCCGCTGAGCGCGCCTCACACTCTGCCGTCATCGCCCGCGTAGGCGGGCGATCCAGTATTCCAGAGAGCTGTTGTTGAAGCGCTTACGTTAGCCACTAACGCACTGCAATACGAGATCCCCCGCTTTCGCGGGGGATGACGGTGGTTTGTGTGGTTTTGGCGTTATTCTATCCACTCACCACGCCGGAATATACGTGCCCTTGAAGCGAGTCTCGACGAACTGCTTGACCGGGCCCGAGTGGTAGGCGTCGATCAGCTGCTTGACCCAGGGCTTGTCCTTGTCTTCCTCGCGCACCGCGATGATGTTGACCCAGGGGCCTTCGACATTCTCACGGGCGAGCGCGTCCTTGGACGGATCGAGGCCGGCCTGCACCGCGTAGTTGTTGTTAATCGATACCAGATCGACGTCCTGCAGCGAGCGCGGCAACTGGGCGGCGTCGAGTTCGACGAATTTCAGCTTCTTCGGATTATCGATGATGTCGGCGACCATCGCGGTGGCGCCGACGCCCCTTCAGCTTGATCAGGCCGTGGAGCGCCAGGATCTGCAGGCCGCGCGCGCCGTTGGACGGATCGTTGGCGATCGCCACGGTGGCGCCTTGCTTGAGGTCGGCGAGCGCCTTGACCTTGACCGAATAGACACCCTGCGGCGACGCGATGGTGCTCGCGACCTTGACGATGGTCCAGCCGGTCTTGGCGACCTGCGCCTTCAGATAGGGCTCGTGCTGAAACGAATTGGCCTCGAGTTCCTTCTGCGCCAGCGCTTGGTTCGGCACCACGTAGTCGGTGAACTCGACAGGCTTGACGTCGAGGCCGCGCTCGGCGGCGACCTTCTTGACCACATCGAGGATCTCGGCGTGCGGACCGGCGGTGACGCCGACCCGGATGGTCTCGGCGTGGGCGGCGCCGGCGAAGGCCAGCGCGATCAGGGAAACGACAAGACGGCGCATTGGAAACTCCTGGTCCGAACAGCGAAAATCAGTGACGGCGGATGCGGCGCTTATCGAGCTTGCGCGCCAGCGTGTCGCCGAGCGTCTGCACGCCCTGCACCAGCGCGATCAGCACCAGCACCACCGTGAGCATCACCTCCGGCATGAAGCGCTGGTAGCCGTAGCGAATGCCGAGATCGCCGAGACCGCCGCCGCCGACCGCACCGACCATCGCCGAATAGCCGAGCAGGCTGACGATGGTGAGCGTCAGCGCCATCGTCACCGCCGGCATCGCTTCGGGCAGCAGCACCTTGCGGACGATCTGCAGCGGGCTGGCGCCGAACGCACGCGCCGCTTCGATCAGGCCGTGATCGACTTCGCGGATCGCCGCCTCGATCACGCGGGCGATGAACGGGATCGCCGCGATCGTCAGCGGCACGGTCGCCGCCGCGGTGCCGATCGAGGTTCCGGCGATCAGCCGGGTCAGCGGCACGATCGCCACCACCAGGATGATGAACGGCGTCGAGCGCGTCGCGTTGACGACGACGCCGATCAGGCGATTGGCGATCGGCGCGGCGAACAATTCGCCGGCCTGGCTGGTGGCGAGGAAGATGCCGAGCGGCAGGCCGATCAGCGTGCCGAACAGCCCCGCCAGCCCGACCATGTAGAGGGTGTCGAGCGTCGACGACGCGATCATGCGAATGAGTTCAGGCGACATAGCCGAGCTGCTCCACCAGATTGTTGCCGGCCGACAGTTGCGCGATCACCTGGCGCAGCACGTCGGGCGCGGCGTCGAGCGACACGATCAGCGTGCCGAACGGATGGCCGGCGATCATCTCGACCTGACCCGAGAGAATGTTGAGATTGACGCCGAGATCGCGCGACACCCTCGACAGCAGCGGCTGGTTGGCGTCGCTGCCCTTGAAGGTGATGCGCAGCACCGCCTGGCCGCCCGGCGGCTGCTGCGGCTGCAGCTTTTCCAAGAGCCAGTCCGGCGCGCCGCTGCCGGTCACCGACGAGACAAACCGCCGCGTCACCTCATGGCGCGGGGTGGCGAACACGTCGAAGGTCGCGCCGTCCTCGACGATGCGGCCGCCTTCGATCACCGCGACGCGGTCGGCCAGCGCTTTCACAACCGCCATCTCGTGGGTGATGAACAGGATGGTGAGATGCAGATCGCGATTGATCCGCTTCAACAGCTCGAGGATCTGATCGGTGGTTTCCGGATCGAGTGCCGATGTGGCTTCATCCGACAGCAGCACCGAGGGTTCGGTCGCGAGCGCGCGGGCAATGCCGACGCGCTGCTTCTGACCGCCGGACAGCTCCGCCGGATAGCGATCACGCTTGTCGGCGAGCCCGACCATGTCCAAGAGCGGCAGCACGCGCTTTTCGATCTCGGCTTTGGGCGTGCCGGCGATCTCGAGCGGCAGTGCGACGTTGCCGAAGGCGGTGCGCGACGACAGCAGGTTGAAATGCTGAAACACCATGCCGATCGAGCGCCGCGCGGTGCGCAGATCGCGCTCGGACAGCGCGGTGATTTCGACGCCGTTGACGACGACGCGGCCGCTCGACGGCTTGTCGAGGCCATTGATCAGCCGGATCAGCGTCGACTTGCCGGCACCACTGCGGCCGATCACGCCGAGGATCGAGCCTTTCGGCACATTCAGGCTGATGTCGTCGAGGGCGACCACTTCGACGCTGCTCTGGCACGCCGGATACACCTTGCGGACGCGGTCGATCAGGATGCCGGTTGTCGGCTGCGACGACACAAAGGCGGGGCGCTCTCCCGCAGGCGGTTGCCAGGGAGCATTCATAATGGGCTCGTTCATCGATTCCAGGTGGCCGCCCGCGTGGCGGCGTTCGCTATCGACTACCGGCCGGCATTCCGCCTCGCAAGATCTAGAGAATAAAAACAACGCAAACGCCTGAGAAATGGCGGTCCACGACAATCTTCGGCGCACAAAAGCTCTGAGAAAGGAAAATTATTCTCGTGCGATTGGACAGACCGGTCGCACGCCACCGAGATGACCGCCTCACAGGCTAGACGATCAAGAATGCGGCCGCTGTTCGCCTTGCCATTCGATACCCGGCCAGGGTATAGGAGGCCTAGTCGGCTTTGAGCCGCCGAAGCCGGATATGGCTTGGACTTTTGATGCGCGACAAGTCGCGCGACCATCCAAGTACTATCGAACCGATCGACGCCCCTGGCAAGCTGAAAGCGGAATGCGACTGTTCCGGACGATCTTGGCGCTGATGATCGCGTTGTCGCTGGCGGCTCTGCCGGTCGGCTCGGCGTCGGCCCTCATGCTGCCTACGGCCGCCGCCGAAGCAGCGCAGCGTGCCGAGCATCACGCCGGTGCGCAGGCCCACCACGCCGCGGCCGTCGAATCTTGTCACGGCGCCACAGCGGATGCGGCGCCAGCAACGCCGTCCCTGCCGCAACATCCGGCCAAATGCCCGCTCGGGTTCTGCTGTGTCGGCGCCTCGGTCGGCTTCTCGCCGGTTGCGTCCGTCCCGGTGAAATTCATCGCCCGGCGCACCGGACAGGTATTTCCCCCGGCCGACCTGTTCGTTCCGGACCACGCCGGCAGTCCGCCGTTCCGACCTCCTCGCGTCTGATCTCCCGCTGACGAACCGCGCGGGCATTCCGTCCGCGCCGATAAATGCTGCGTGCCGTTCGGCCGCCGCACGAGATCAGACACGTTTGGAGATCATGATGACTGCGAAATTTAGCACCGCCGCGGCCTGCGCCGCCGCGCTCTCCCTGTTTGCCACCGCCGCCATGGCGGGCGCGGGTGACTACGCGTTCGAGGCCACCAAGGCCGAAATGAAGAAAGGCGACGACGTCACCGTCGCCATCCGCCTCACCCACAAGACCACCGGCAAGCCGGTGGAAGGTGCGGTGATCTTCAACACCCGCGTCGACATGGCGCCGGACAACATGGCCGACATGGTGTCGCCGGTGACGGCGCTGCCGTCGCCGGAGCCCGGCGTGTACGCCTTCAGGACCGACCTGCCGATGGCGGGCCGCTACCTGATCACGCTGTCGGCGAAGGTCCAGGGCGAGCCCGAGACCGTCACCGGCAAGGTGATCGTCAAGGCGTTCAAGTAGGCGCAAGCGGCGCCGCGAGCCGCGGTGCCGCCGTCCCCCACTTCTCCCGACAATCGAACTGCGCCCTCGCGGCGCGCGACGGTGCACGTCATGGCTACACTGCGCTCACCATTCCTGCTGCTTCTGATCGGACTCTGTCTCGCTGCGCCTGCCGCGGCTGACGAGCGGTCGCCGCTGTACTACCGCGATCCATCCGGCGCGCCGCGCTGGTCGGCCGTGCCGGCGACCGACGCCCACGGCCGCGCTTTTCTGCCGGTCTACGAAGCGGACGAGCCCTCGGTGCAATCAGCACCGAAGCCCGCTCCCGATCCCAGCCGCAAGATCCTGTACTACCGCAACCCGATGGGGTTGCCCGACATCTCCAAGGTGCCGAAGAAAGACTCGATGGGGATGGACTACGTCCCGGTTTACGAGGGCGAGGACAGCGCCGACGGCACGGTCAAGCTCTCCCCCGGCAAGATCCAGCGCAGCGGCGTGAAATCCGAGCCGGCCGAACGCCGCGCCCTCCATGTGCTGGTGAAGGCGCCGGGCGTGATCCAGCTCGACGAGCGCCGCGTCTCGGTGATCGCGATGCGCAGCGAGAGCTTCGTCGAGAAGATCGCCGACGTCACTACCGGCAGCTTCGTCAAAGCCGGGCAGCCGCTGATGCAGATCTACAGCTCAGCGATCAGCTCGGCCGCCGCCGAGTATCTGTCGACCATCAATTCGAAGACCACCGGCACGATCGAAGCGTTCGGCCGCGGCTCGCGGCAGCGGCTGGCGAATCTCGACGTGCCCGAAGAGACCATCGCCGAACTCGAACGAACCCGGACCGCTCCCGTCAGAGTGCAGTGGCGCGCCCCGCGCGACGGCATCGTGCTGGAACGCAACGCCATCGACGGCATGCGCGCAAATGTCGGCGACGTGCTGTTTCGGATCGCCGATATTTCGACGGTGTGGGCGCTGATCGACGTTGCCGAGCGTGATCTCGGCGCACTGTCGGTCGGCCAGAAGGTGACGATCCGGGCCCGCGCCTTCCCGGATCGCGCGCTGTCGGGCAAAATCGCGGTGATCTATCCGCAGGTCAATCGCGACACCCGCACCACACGGCTGCGGGTCGAGCTCGCCAATCCGGATCTGAAACTGCTGCCGGACATGTATGTCGATGCCGAGATCGACGTCGCCGGCGACGCCCCGGTGCTGACGATTCCAACCTCGGCGGTGCTCGACAGCGGCAGCCGCCGCGTCGTGCTGATCGACAAAGGTGATGGCCGGTTCGAGCCGCGCGCCGTGACGCTCGGACGACGCGGCGACGGCATCGTCGAGATCAAACATGGGGTCGACGAAGGCGAAGCGGTGGTAACCTCCGCCAACTTCCTGATCGATGCCGAAAGCAATCTGAAGGCGGCGCTGAAGGGCTTTGCCGAAGCCGCGAACACTCCAGCCGCCGGGCCGGAGGCTTCGTCTCACAACCACGCCCACGACCAAGCAGGAGCCCAGCCATGATCGGCCGCATCATCGCCTGGTCGGCGCACAATCTATTGCTGGTACTGTTCGGCACCGGCTTTGCGGCAGCCGCGGGCCTCTACGCCCTGCTGCATTTGCCGCTCGACGCCATTCCGGATCTCTCGGACACCCAGGTCGTCGTTTACACCGAATACCCCGGACAGGCGCCGCAGGTGATCGAGGATCAGGTCACCTATCCGCTGACCACAGCAATGCTGACGGTGCCGAAATCGAAGGTGGTGCGCGGCTTCTCGTTCTTCGGCGTGTCGTTTGTCTACGTGATCTTCGAGGACGGAACCGACATCTACTGGGCCCGATCGAGGGTGCTGGAATTCCTCAACGGCGTGGCCTCCCGCCTGCCGGCGGGTGTGGCGCCGAGCATCGGCCCGGACGCCACCGGCGTCGGTTGGGTCTATCAGTACGCGGTCTTGTCGAAGGAGCTGAACCTCGCCGACACCCGCTCGATCCAGGACTGGAATCTGCGCTTTGCGCTCGCCAAGGCCGAAGGCGTCGCCGAGGTCGCGAGCATCGGCGGCTTCGTCAAGCAGTACAACGTGGTGCTCGATCCGCAGCGAATGCGCGACCGCGGCATCACCATGGCGCGGATGCGCGAGGCGATCCGCGCCTCGAACGCCGATGTCGGTGGCCGCACTGTCGAGCTGTCGGAGTTCGAATACGTGATCCGCGGCAAGGGCTACATCAAGGACATCAACGACCTCGGCAACATCGTGCTGAAGGCCAGCGGCGGCACGCCGGTGCTGCTGAAGGACGTCGCGCGGGTCGAGCTCGGCCCCGACGAGCGCCGCGGCATCGCCGAGCTCAACGGCGACGGCGAAGTCGCCAGCGGCATCGTGCTGCAACGCTTCGGCGTCAACGCGCTCGACGTGATCGAGCACGTCAAGACGCGCTTCCAGGAGATCGCCAGCAGCCTGCCGAAGTCGGTCGAGATCGTGCCGGTGTACGATCGCTCGACACTGATCTACAGCGCGATCGACACGCTGAAACACACGCTGCTCGAAGAGAGCCTGGTCGTCGCCGTGGTGTGCATCGTGTTTCTGCTGCACGTCCGCAGCGCGCTGGTGGCGATCCTGATGCTGCCGGTCGGCGTGCTGATGGCCTTCGCGGCGATGAAGCTGCTCGGCCTCGGCTCCAACATCATGAGCCTCGGCGGCATCGCGATCGCGATCGGCGCCATGGTCGACGCCGCGATCGTGATGATCGAGAACGCCCATAAGCACCTCGAACGCGCCGAGCCGGGCAAATCTCGTGTCGCCATCCTGATCGAGGCTGCCTCCGAGGTCGGGCCGGCGCTGTTCTTCAGTCTCCTGATCATCACCGTATCGTTCCTGCCGATCTTCACGCTGGAGTCGCAGGAGGGCCGGCTGTTCGGACCGCTCGCTTTCACCAAGACGTTCGCGATGGCGGCGGCCGCGCTGCTGTCGGTGACGCTGGTGCCGGCGCTGATGGTGATCTTCGTCCGCGGCAGGATCGTGCCGGAGCACCGCAACATCATCAACCGCGCGCTGATCTGGATCTATCGTCCGGTGATCCGCGGCGTGCTGCGCGCCAAGACGCTGGTGATCGTGCTGGCGCTGGTGGTGCTCGGCGTCTCGATCTGGCCGGCGCGCCAGCTCGGGACCGAGTTCATGCCGTCGCTCGATGAAGGCACGCTGCTCTACATGCCGACCACCCTGCCCGGCCTGTCCATCACTAAGGCGGCCGAGCTGCTGCAGATGCAGGATCGCATCATCCGCGGCTTTCCTGAGGTCGCCTCGGTGTACGGCAAGGCCGGCCGCGCATCGACTGCGACCGACCCGGCCCCCACCGAGATGTTCGAGACGGTGATCAACCTCAAGCCGAAGACAGAATGGCGACCGGGCCTGACCACCGACGGGCTGATCGCCGAGATGGACAAGGCGCTGCAATTCCCCGGCGTCTCCAATGCATGGACGATGCCGATCAAGGCGCGGATCGACATGCTATCGACCGGCATCCGCACCCCGGTCGGCGTCAAGGTGATGGGCACCGATCTGGCCGAGATCGACCGCCTCGCCAAACAGGTCGAGCAGGTACTCAAGACGGTTCCCGGCACGTCCTCGGCCTATGCCGAACGCACCATCGGCGGCTACTACCTGGAGATCGTTCCGGATCGATCGGCTCTGGCGCGCTATGGGCTGGCGATCCAGGACGTGCAGGACACCATCGCCACCGCGCTCGGCGGCCAGACGGTGACCACGACCGTAGAAGGCCGCCAGCGCTTCACCGTCAACATGCGCTATCCGCGCGAGTTGCGCGACGATCCGCAAGGAATCGCCCGCGACGTGCTGGTGCCGCTGCCGGCGGGCGGCGCCGTTCCGCTTGGCGAGGTGGCAACGGTGCAGCTGGCGCGTGGCCCGACCGCGATCCGCACCGAGAACGGCCAGCTCGCGACCTACATCTATGTCGATATTCGCGACCGCGACCTCGGCGGCTACGTCGCCGATGCCAAGCAGGCGGTGCAGGCCGGCGTCAGCTTCCCGCCCGGCACCTATGTGACCTGGAGCGGACAGTACGAGTATCTCGAACGTGCCACCGCACGGTTGAAGGTCGTGGTGCCGGTCACGCTCGCGATCATCTTCCTGCTGCTGTACCTGAACTTCCGCTCGCTGACCGAGACGCTGATCGTGATGCTGTCGCTGCCGTTCGCACTGGTGGGCGGACTGTGGCTGATGTGGAGCCTCGGCTTCGACCTTTCGGTGGCGGTGGCGGTCGGCTTCATCGCGCTGGCCGGCGTCGCCGCCGAGACCGGCGTCGTGATGCTGATCTATCTCGACCACGCGCTCGCCGCTGCCAAGGCGAAGTGCGCGGCCGAGGGCCGGAGCCTGACGCAGCGCGATCTGCAGGGTGCGATCATGGAGGGCGCGGTCGAGCGCGTCCGACCGAAGATGATGACCGTGGTGGCGATCATGGCCGGCCTGCTGCCGATCCTGTGGAGCAGCGGCACGGGATCGGAGATCATGCAGCGGATCGCGGTGCCGATGATCGGCGGCATGGTGTCGTCGACGCTGCTGACGCTGATCGTGATCCCGGCGATCTACGGGCTCATCGAAGGCTTTAAACTGAAGCGCGCCGCGAGCCACCGCACCGCGGGAGCCGCACTGCTGCCGGGAGAATAATCTCCCGGCCCGCAGTCTCTATGGCTTTACGAGACAGACGCCGGCCGCGGCTCGGGGCCGCGGCGGCGCAGGCCGCGCCAAGCCCGCTCGGCGAGCGGCAACAACCCGCGGGGGGTGGCGAGGATCACCACGATCACGACAACGCCGTAGATGAAGTAGTGCAGCCCCGGCACCGCACCGCCGAGCTGGCCGCGCAGCACCTCGCCGAGCGGCACCAGCAGCAGCGCACCGAGCGCCGGACCGAAGGCCCGGCCGAGCCCACCCACGGTGGCGAACAGCACGATCTCGATGGTGATGGTCGGCGTCGCCAGCAGATACGGATCGGCGAAGGTGAGGTAGCGCACATAGCAGGTGCCGACGATCGAGGTCAGCACCGCCGAGATCGTCATCGCGGTGATCTTGTGGCGCAGCACGTTGACGCCGATCGCCTGCGCGGCTTTCTCGTTATCGCGGATCGTGCGCAAATAGTAGCCGAGCGGCGCGTTGAGGATTGCGACGTTGACCAGCACGATGATCGCCGCCAGTCCCAACATCACCCAGAACGCACCGTGGCCGCCACCGAACTGGAACGCCAATAGGTCGCCGGTGTCACGCGGAAGCAGCAGGCCCGAGGCGCCGCCGAGGAATTCCCAGCCCTCGACGATGATCGCCCCCATCTCGGCGAACGCCAGCGTGATCAGCACGAACGACAAATGGCCGAGCTGGAACCGGAAATCGATCCAGGCGATCATCGCGCCGAGCGCGCCGGAGATTGCGGCGGCAATCACCAGCCCCGCCCACATGTTGATGCCGAACTTGAGCAGCAGCGCCGTCGACAGCATCGCGCCGGTGCCGATGAACAGGCTGTGCGCCAGCGAGATCTGGCCGGCCATGCCGCCGACGATGTTCCACGCGGACGCCAGCGCCACATAGACCAGCGCCAGGGTCAGAAGATGCAGATGGTAGCTGTTCAGCACCAGCGGCAGGCAGGCCGCGACGGCCAGCACGCCCCATAGCCAAGGCGACGCCAGGGTCTGGTAGAAGCCCTTGCCGATCATGACGTCCTCCAGGTCAGGCCCTGCGGCCGGAACAGCATGATCAGCACGAAGATCGCATACGGCACCAACCGCCCGAGCGTATCCGACACATAGATCTGCCCGAACGCTTCAGAGAGGCCGATCACGAGCCCGCTGAGCATGATGCTGACGAAGTTGGTCATGCCGCCGAGCACCACGACCAGCAGCGTGATCACCGTGTACTGCAGGCCCTGCGTCGGCGTGATCGGCGTGCCCGGCAGCAGCAGCGCCGCGGCGACCGCGAGAATCCCGACGCCGATCGCGAAGGTGACGACCTGGACGCGACCGACATCGACGCCCATCAGCGCCGCCGCCCGCGCATTCTGGTGCACCGCGCGGATCGAGCGACCGAAATCGGTCGAGCGCAGCATCACGTACAACCCGATCGCCATCGCGAAAGCGACGACGAACGCGATCAGATGCGGCAGCCGCAACACGACGTCGCCGAGGATGATCAGCTTGGACTCGACGATCGACGGCGTCCGCGCCGGCTGTCCGCCGAACACCATCAGGATGCCGTTCTGCAACACCAGGCTGAGGCCCAGCGTGAGCTGCACGATCATCAGGAACTGGTGCCCGGCCATCGGCCGTAACAGATAGCGGTAGACCAGGCCGCCGATCAGCGCCATCACCGGAATGGTGATCAGCGCCGATACGTAAGGGTCGAGCGCGAATGCCGAGAACAGCGCCAGCGACATGAACATCGCCAGCGAGATGAAGTCGCCATGGGCGAAGTTGACGATGCCGGACACGCCGTACACCAGCCCCATGCCCAGCGCCAGCAGCCCGTAGGTGCTGCCGATCAGAACGCCTTGCGCCAAGGCCTGCCAGAACTCGCTCACTTCATTCTCCTCACAGTCCCAGATAGGCCTGCCGCGTGCGCGGGTCGTTCTTCACAATGTCTGCGTCGCCTTCGACCGCGATCTGCCCGCGTTCGAGCACGTAGCAGCGCTGGGCGTGGCGCAGCGTCAGATTGAGATTCTGTTCGACCAGCAGCATGGTCAGGCCATCCTTGTGCAGCTTGTCGATGATCTCGAAAATGTACTGCACGAACAGCGGCGACAGGCCGAGCGACGGCTCATCCAGCATCAGGATGCGCGCTTCCGCCATCAGCCCGCGGCCGATCGCCAGCATCTGCTGCTCGCCGCCGGACAGCGTGCCGGCGGCCTGCGTCAGCCGCTCCTTCAGCCGCGGAAACAGTTCGAGCACCTTCTCCATCTGCGCCGGCCGATGCGGCCGTGCGCGATCGCAGAAACCGCCGAGCAGCAGGTTCTCGCGGATGCTCATCTCCGGGAACACCAGCCGCCCTTCCGGCACCTGGATGATGCCGAGCTCGACGCGTTCGCGCGCGGTGGCGCGGGTGACGTCCTGGCCGTCGAACACGATGCGGCCGGACATCGGCTGCACGATCCCCGACAGGCAGTTGATCAGCGTGGTCTTGCCGGCATTGTTGGCGCCGAGCAGGCCGACGATCTCGCCGGCCGCGAGCCGCACCGAGACGTCGCGCAGCATCGGCGTGCCGCCATAGCCGGCGACCAGCCCTTCGACCTCAAGCATCGAGGTGCTCTCCGAAATACGCGTCGATGACTCTTTGGTCCTTGATGATCTCGTCCGGCGTGCCTTCGCCGATCTTCTCGCCGAAATTGATCACCACCATCCGGGTCGCCATCCGCATGATCACCGGCATGACGTGCTCGACCATCACGATGGTGACGCCGGATTGGTTGAGTTCGCGGATGATCTGCATCGGCGCTTCGGTCTCGGCCATGGTGAGGCCGGCCATCACCTCGTCGAGCAGGATGCACTGCGGATCGGTCGCGACGCATTTGGCGACTTCGAGCAGCTTCTTGTCCTGCAGCGACAGCGTCGCCGGCGTCTCGTCGAGCTTGCCGCCGAGCCCGACTCGGGTCAGCACGGCGGCCGCATAGTCGATCGCCTCGCGGATCGGCCGGCGCGTCAGTGCCGCGGTGGTGACGACCTCGAGCGTCGTCATGTCGGCGAAGGTCTGAACGAGCTGGAAGCTGCGCACCAGGCCGCGCCGCGTCAGCCGGTCCGGCGAAATGCCGGTGATGCGCTGGCCGTCGAACCGCACCTCGCCGCTCGACGGCGGCGCGAAGCCGGAAATCACGCTGAACAGCGTCGTCTTGCCGGCGCCGTTCGGCCCGATGATGCCCAGGATTTCGCCCTTCTCGACGCTGAACGACACGTCGTTCAGCGCGAGCAGGCCGCCGAAGCGCTTGCTGATATTGTCGACTTCGAGAAGGGCCACGGCCGGATCAGCTCTTGGGACGCGGAGCTGCCTGGGCGAACTCCTTCGGGAACACGACTTCCTGGCTCTGATCCGGCATCCACTGGATCATCATCGCCGAACCGTCGGTGAGCAGCCGATCGTCTGCGAACTGCAATCCCTTCGGCTTGGCGATGTAGAGATGCGGGTCGCCGAACGGAATCTTGAAGCTCTTGAAGGCTTCGAGCAGTGCGTCGGGTTCGAGCGACTTGGCGTTCTCCAGCACCTGCTGCAGCACGCGCGCGCCCTGGGCATACTGGATCGCGCCCTGACCAATGCGATCGAGCTTGGCGACATCGCGCAGCTCGGCGATGATCTTCTGCATCGACTCCATCTTGGCGCCGGGGCTGAAGCCGGTCATGCCGAATAGATTGCGCGTCAGCACCGCCTTGCCGATCTCGGGCCCGAGATCTTTCCACAGCGACAGGTCCGAATAGCCGCCGGTGCCGCCGACGAACAGGCTGCCCTGGTAGTTGAGGTTGTAGCGAGCCTGATGCATCAAAATGCCGTCGCGCGGCGTCACCAGCCCGGTGACGACGTCCGGCTTCAGCGAGCGGATGCGGATCATCGCCGAGGTCTGGTCCTGCGCCTTGGTGTCGAGCGGCGCTTCGCCGATCACCTCGATGCCGCTCGCCTTCAGCTTCTCGACCAGGAACTTGTTGACCTGCTGGCCGGCCTCGTAGTTTGAGTAGCACATCACCGCGGTCTTGATCGCGAACTTGTCGTTGTCGCGCAGCGACACGATGAAGTCGTGCATCGACTGGGCGTAGCCGCGATCATACGGATAGCCGAGCGAATACATGTAGGTCGACTTGGCGCCACCGGCCCAGATCGACAGCGTCGGAACCTTCAGTTCGTCGAGCACCGGCGTCAGCGCCAGCATCTGCGCGCTGAGGATGGTGCCGGTGAGCAGCGGCACCTTTTCTTCGGTGATCAGGCGGCGCGCCTCGGTCGCGGTCCGCGCCGGTTGGCTGGCGTCGTCGGCCTGCAGCAGCTGGATCTTGGCGCCGTCCTTGCTCTTGATGCCGCCGCTCTTGTTGATCTGATCGATGATGTAGTCGAACGCCGGCTTGCCTTCCTGCGCGTAGGCGGACAGGCCGCCGCTCATCGAGTTGATCACACCGATCTTGATCGGCGCCGGCTCGGCACTGGCATTGCGGACCCAAGGCGCTGCGACGGTTCCGAGCACCAGGCCGGTCGCACCGATTCCAAATGAACGTCGGGAAATGGACACGGGCGTTCCTCTTTGTTGTTCGTTTACTGCGGCGAAGTCGGCGGACTTATACGCAACGCCCGCCGAAAGTCATCCCTAAACTCCGGCGAACTACACATTCGGCAGAACTACTAGCCAGCGTTGTAGCGGCGCCGTTCTCGCGCGTTGGCGTGCGCGCGACGCCCGAAGACGAGCTCCGGCATTTTTCCTGAATACGGAATAATCCCGGCTGCATCACCGGATGGTTGCGAGGCCATTGTTGATGACGACGATATCGCGCTCGGCCACCTTGGCGCGAAACGACACTTGCGCCTCCGTCTCGCTCCAGACTTCGGTGATGATGGTCTCACCGGGATAGACCGGCGACGAAAACCGCGCCTGCATCTTGGTCAGACGCGTCGGATCGCCGTCGCAGCACAGCTCGACCAGCGCGCGACACACCACGCCGAAGCTGCACAGCCCATGCAAAATCGGCTTCTCGAAGCCGGCCTTGCGCGCCACCTCGGGGTCGGCGTGCAGCGGGTTGTAGTCGCCGGAAAGGCGATACAGCAGCGCGGCGCGCGGCGAGGTCGCAATCCGCAGCGATCGATCGGGCGCGCGTTCCGGCAGTGCGTGCGGCCCCGGCAGCGGTCCGGACGGACCACCGAATCCGCCATCGCCGCGCAGCATCGTGGTCGAGGTCAGGCGGCACAGCAGTTCACCAGTCGCCTTGTCGACGACATCGCGTTCCGACAGCAGCACAGCGCCTTTGCCGGCGCCCTTGTCGAACAGGCCGGTGACGCGCGAGCGGCCCACCACCGTCGCTTTCGGCGGCAGCGGCTTGAAGATCTCGAAGCCCTGTTCGCCGTGCAGCACCTTGCGCCAGTCGACGCCGGTGTCTTCACTGCCGAGCCAGAATCCCGGATAGCCCAGAACCACCGACATCGACGGCAGCACCTGCAGATCCTGCTCGTAGACGTAGCGAAGCTGGTTCGCATCGAGCGGCGCGTCGCCATAGCCGACGCCCAGCGCGTACAGCATGGTGTCGCGCTCGGTGTAGCTCTGCTCGATCTCGGGAATGGGCCAGTTGCGCAAGCGCGCGGGGTCGATGGGCATCCTTCCACTTCCTCTTGTTTTTGTGCAGCTTGCCACCCCGGCGACGGTCGCACAATATGCGAAATCGATTTTCGCACCGGCTACCCGCGGCCGCGCCGCACGGAACACACCATCATGGCGGCAAAGACAACCACGCACCGGACCACAACCGCCAAGCCACGCACCCCCGCGAAAGCCGCGAAACAGTCCGCGTCGGCCGGTGCTGAAGATCGCGCACAGCGCCGGGTGGAACGCCAATCGCTGCAGCGTGCCGCACGCAGGCCGCGCGCGGATGCCGCCGACCGCGGCGATGCCGGGGGCCGGCTGTTCGTTTTGGCGCTGGCGCGGGGCCTCGAAGTGCTCGGCGCTTTTCGCGCCGGCGACCGTGCGCTCGGCAATCAGGAACTCGCGGAGCGCACCGGCCTACCGAAGCCGACGATCTCGCGGATGACGCACACGCTGATCCAGCTCGGCTATCTCACCTACGAGGCGCGCTCGGCGACCTATCAGCTCGGCGCCCGGGCACTGGCGCTGAGCTACGCGGCGCTCGCCAATCTCGACGTCCGCAAGGCCGCATTGCCGATCATGACCAAGCTCGCCGAAGACAGCCAGCTGCACGTCGGCCTCGGCACCCGCGAACGGCTGATGATGCTGAACATCGAGAGCTGCGAGAGCGACGCGCTGATCGGCCTGCGGCTGCCGCCGGGGTCGCGCGTGCCGCTCGCCACGACGTCGCTCGGCAAGGCCTATCTGGCGACGATCGGCGAGGACGAACGCAGCGCTCTGCTCGCCGAATTGCGCGACCATCACGGCAACGACTGGCCCAAGATCGAAAAATCGATCACCAAATCGATGCGCGAGATGGCGCGGGGCGGATTCTGTCTTTCGACGGGCGAGTGGCGCAAGGACATCAACGCCGTCGGCGCCGCGATCGTGCCGCCGAATGGCGGCCCGGTGTATGCGCTGAGCTTCGGCGGCCCGGCCTATCTGGTGTCGCAGCAGCAACTCATCGAGCAGCACGGCCCGGCGCTCGCCCACGCAGCGAGGGCGATCAGCGCGGCGCTGGGTGGGTGATGTTGCGCTCAGTCATCCTCAGCAGGAGCTGGGGGCAAAGCCTTTCCTCGTCATTGCGAGCGAAGCGAAGCAATCCAGCTTCGTGCAGTGGCCTCTGGATTGCTTCGTCGCTGCGCTCCTCGCAATGACGGCTAAGGTGGTGCTGTGCCTTAGAAAGAACCTCAGTTCACCCGCCGGTCCTTGTCGTTCCAATACGGCGCGCGGAGCACGGACTTGTTGATCTTGTTGACGCTTGACAGCGGCAGCGGATCGTCGCGGAATTCGATGCTGCGTGGCGACTTGTAGTCGGCGATCAGCGAGCGGCAGAACGCGATCAATTCATCCTCGGTGACAGCAGCGTCAGGGCGACGCACCACCACCGCATGCACCGCCTCTCCCCATTTGGCATGGGGGATGCCGATCACTGCGCATTGCAGCACTTCGGGGTGCGCCGCAATCGCGTTCTCGACCTCGATCGAGTACACGTTTTCACCGCCGGTGATGATCATGTCCTTGATCCGATCGGAGATGTAGAGATAGCCATCGGCATCGAACCGGCCGGAATCGCCGGTGTGCATCCAGCCGCCGCGGAGCGCCTGCGCAGTCAGCTCCGGCTGCTTCCAATAGCCCGCCATCACCATCGGCCCGCGCACCACCACCTCGCCGACCTCACCGGGCTTCATGTCGCGATCGTCCGCATCGACGATCCGAACTTCGGCAGACACGATCGGCCGCCCCGCCGAGCGCAGCCGATGCCGCGGCGCGGAGGGCAGATGATCGGCGGGCGACAGGATCGTGGCGACCGGCGAGAGTTCTGTCATGCCGTAGGACTGGCCAAACTTGATCCCCGGAAGCCGCATCAGGCACTCCTGCAACACCGGCTCCGGCATCGGCGAAGCGCCGTAAGTGATCAGCTTCAGGCTGGACAGATCGTAGCTGTCGAGATCCGGCAACTGCAGGATCATGCCGAGCATCGTCGGCACGAAGGTCGCGACCGTCACCTTGTGCTGACTGATCGCGGCCAGCACGTCCTTGGGCGAGAACCGCGGGATCACCACATGGCGTCCGCCCATGATAGAGGTGGTGTAGACCCGCGCGCCAGCGCCGAGATGGAACAGCGGTCCGGCGTGCAGCGCCACCGTGGTCTCGTCGAAGCCGAAAGACAGCGACGTCACCACCGCGTTGACCCAAAGGTTGCGATGGTTGAGCATCACGCCCTTGGCGCGGCCGGTGGTGCCGCCCGTGTAGAACAGACAGGCGAGATCGTCGCCACCGCGACCGGCGTCGGCGCAAGGCTTCTCCTCCGCAAGCGTGGCTTCGTAGTCATACAGCTTTGACTGCCCTGCCGAGCCGGGCGCCGCCGCGATTACGGCGCTGATGCAGCGGCACGCTTCGGATAGCTGCAGGGCACTATCGAGAAAATTTCGGTCGCAAACCAGCACGGACGGCTCGGCGTCGGCCACCTGTTCGATCATCTCCGGCAGCGAGAACCGGGAATTCACCGGCACCACGACGCCGCCGGCCCACAGCACCGCGAAATAGCACTCGATATATTCGTTGCCGTTGGCCGCGAGGATCGCGACCCGTTCGCCGGCCTCGATGCCGAAGCGGCAGAACGCGCCTGCCAGCCGCGCGATCCGGTTCAACAACTCGCTATGACTGAAGCTGCGCTCGGGCGTGACGAGAGCAATCTCGTCGCCGCGGAACGATGCTGCCTTACGCAGGCCCGCCGTCAACTGCATGTCGCGCTCCACCCGTTCGTCTCTTCCTTGATACATTTTTAGCATTGCGAAAATCGTTTTCGCAAATTTCGAGGATTGGGCTATCTTCCCCGAAAACAACGCAAGGGGTGGAAATATGCCAGGAAACAGCGCAGTCGGCGGCGACGCCGTGGTGTTCGAACGACATGATGACGTGATGGTCGTTCGTCTCAACAGCCCGTCGACGCGCAATGCGCTGCAGCCGGCGGTGAAGCAGCATCTCGAACTCCGCATCCCGGAATTACTTACCGACCCGGCCGTCCGTTGTCTGGTCATCACCGGCAGCGATGGATCATTCTGCGCCGGCGGGGACATTAACAACATGGGCGAGCGCGCGGCGCCACAGGTCCGGCGGCGGATGCAGGTCACGCACGCCTGGGCCAAGATGCTACTCACCGCGGAGAAGCCAGTGATCGCGGCCGTCAATGGCTCGGCTGCCGGTGCCGGCTTCTCGCTGGCCCTGCTCTGCGACATCGTGCTGATGTCGGATCAGGCTTACTTCCGCGCAGCGTTTCCGGGACTCGGCGCGGCGCCGGATCTCGGCCTCGCACTGACGCTGCCACGCGCGATTGGCGCGATGCGCGCCAAGGACATCCTGCTCACCAACCGCCGCCTCGAAGCGGATGAAGCACTGGCGCTCGGCATCGCCAAACGGGTGGTGCCGACGGACATGCTGATGGAGGAGGCGCTGAAGCTCGCCGCCGAACTCGCCGCCGGCCCGACCATGTCGTTCGGCCTCACTAAGATGCTGGTCAACGGCGCGTTCGAGCCGATCGAACAGTTCTTCGCCCTCGAAGCATTCGCCCAAGGCGTCGCGTTCGGCAGCACCGAATTCGCCGAAGGCGTCGCCGCGTTCCAGCAGAAGCGCAGGCCGGACTTCAGGCGCTGAGGAGGACTCCGGGCCCGAAGCCTCGGACCGGCCAGCCGCGCCCTGATCGACCGCGGATCAGCGCGACGCCCTGTCCCGGCGCCTTCGAACACGGCTTCGGCCACATCGCTGCACCGAAGCGAGACCGGATGATATGGCGACGTTTTGCCATGTGCTGGATATCATCTGTTACAATTGTGTATTATTTCTTGGCTAGACACGAACGTGACCGATCGGCCGCACGCTGGCGACGTGAGGGTTTTGCGCGATCGACAGCTGCGCGATCGTCACGCCGCAGTCGTCGGCCTTGGGGCGGGTTGCGTACCGAATGCTCGGCCAGGATGCATCGATGGATATGCTGTCGCACCGATCATTCGATCCGGCTGATCACGAGATGTCTCGGGACGAGAGCCCCGCCGCACAGATGGCGGCTCTGATCGAGCACCTCGGCGGATTCCTCCGCCGCCAGATTGTGATTTTCATCGCGATTCCAGCGACGGCCCTCGCTGTCGGGATCGCCTATCTGGCCGCGACGCCACCGGAATACACCGCGACCGCGACGCTGCTGATCGACAGCAGCAAGCTGCGGATCTTCCAGAACCAGTTGCAGTCCTCGGTCGACATGCCGCTCGACACCATCCAGGTGGGCTCGCAAGTCGAGATTCTCGCGTCCGAACGGATCGCACGCGCCGTAGTGCGGCAGCTGCGGCTGGCCGAAGATCCGAACTTCGTCTCTTCGGGCGGCACGCTCGGCCGGATCAGGAACCTGGTGTCCTGGTCCGACAACGGCGCGGTCGACCAGGAGCGGCGAGCCGTCAACGAGTTGCTCGGTCGCCGCAGCATCGCCCGCGTCGAGCGGACCTATGCCCTGAACATTTCCTACACCGCGCGGAATCCCGAACTCGCCGCGCGGATCGCCAACGCCATCGCCGAGACCTATATCGACGACCAGCTCTACGCCAAGTTCGAGACGACCCGGCGCGCCAGCACTTGGCTGCAGGACCGCATCAACGAGCTGAGAGCGAAGGTCACCGCCGCCGACAAGGCTGTTCTCGAATACAAAGAGAGGAACAAGATCGTCGATTTCGGCGGCGGCCACGCCACGACGGCGGCGGGCGGTCAGAACCGGCTGATCGGGGAGCAGCAGCTGTTCGACCTCAACAGCCAGCTCTCCACCGCGCGCGGGGCCACAACGGAGGCGAAAGCGCGGCTCGACCGGATCGAACAGATCCGCAAGCTGGACATCGGGGAGGCAGCAGTATCCGATCTGCTCAAGAACGACGTTGTGACCCGGCTGCGCAATCAGTATCTCGACCTGTCGGGACGAGCCGCCAACCTGTCGGCGCGCTACGGGGCGGACCACAGCGCCGCGGTCAATCTGCGAGAGCAGATGCAGGAGCTCAGCCGAAACATCACCGCCGAGCTCGGGCGGATCGCGGCGAGCTATCAGAGCGACTATGAGATCGCGAGGACTCGAGAGCAAAATCTCGAGGCCGAGTTGGCCAATCTGGTGTCGGAAGGCCAGAGTACCAACAGGGACCGGATCGGTCTCGCCGAACTGGAAAGCTCGGCCAAGACCTATCACACGATCTATGAAAGCTTTCTCGGCCGCTATGCGGAAGTGATCCAGCAGGAGTCGTTTCCGATCACCGAAGCAAGGGTGATCAATTCTGCTTCGCCGCCGCTGCAAAAGAGCAAGCCGATCACCTCGCTGGTGCTGGCGATCTCCACAGCCTTCGGGATCATTCTCAGCTTCGGTGTGGCGGCGCTGCGTGAGGCGATCGACGGCACGTTCCGTACCCAGAAGCAGATCCAACAGGCGCTGCGAACGAAATGCCTGGCCGTCGTCCCGTCAATCGGCAATCGACTGGGGCGTGGCCCCGCCGCACGGCGAGACGGCCGCTGGGGCCGGAGGCGAGAGTCCGGCGACGAGCCACCTGCCGCGACCGAGGATTCCACCACCCCGCCGTGGGCGATCGCCGAGCCGCTGATGCGGCGGTCCGTCGACGAGCCGCTGTCGATCTTCACCGAAGCGTTCCGCGCCATCAAGGTGACCGCGGAGCTGCGCCCCGCGGTGCGCGACAACAAGGTGATCGGCGTCACTTCGACGCTGCCGAACGAGGGCAAGTCGACGATCGCCTGCAATCTCGCGATGCTGATGGCCGACGCCGGCAAGCGCGTGATCCTGCTGGACCTCGATCTGCGAAGTCCAACGCTCGCCAGCGTCCTGGTGCCGCGCCCCACCGCCGGATGGTTCGACGTGCTCGACGGCCGCGCGGCTCTCGACCGGGCGATCGGCTGCGAGCCTGACACCGGATTGGACTTGCTCCCGCTCCTGGGCACGGACCATCCCATGCACAGCGACGAAATCCTGTCGTCGCCGGCGTTCTCTGGCCTGATCGAGGACCTACGGCGACGCTACGACTATATCATCGTCGATCTGCCGCCGATCGCGCCGGTGGTCGATGTACGCGCCACGCTGCCCCTGATCGACTGGCTGGTGTTCGTGGTAGAATGGGGTAAGACCCCGATCCGGACGGTGCAGCATCACCTGAGGGCGCGCCCCGAACTTTACGATCGACTGCTCGGGGTCGTGCTGAACAAGGTGGATCTTCGTGCGCTGGAGCGGTTCGAACAGCCGGGGCTCTACCGCGGCGGTTATTATGCGTCGAACTGGCCGCAGTCCGCGCAGCAACGATCGGCTGCGTGACCGGGACCGCCATTCGGCCTGCTCGGAAGACGCCGCTTGCGCCGCTGTCCCCTGCGCCGATAAGCCGAATACCAAAAACATGCGACGGCCGATTGGACGCCGCGGCCGTGGCCTCCCAGGAGGACTACTTGGTTTTTTCGGAGCGCCGCTGCCGCGCCGCATGGCGGTCTCGCAGCTCTTCTTCCAGGCTGATCTTCTCGAGTAGAAGGTCGGTCACCAGCTTGCGCAGCCGGGAATTTTCGAGCTCGAGATGCTTGAGCGCATCATCGGACTCGAATCCGGCCTGCAGCGTATCGTCCTCTTGGGTGTCGCCTGTCGCACTCGAGCCTGCGGGTGAGATCGGCATCTTTTTCCAGCGGTGATAGGTCATAATGCTGACGCCGAGCGCCTTGGAGATCTCTCGCTGCGTCTTGCCTTTGGCTGCCAGTTCGTTGGCTTGGGCGAGCTTGGTCGCAATTTCCTCAGAGGGATGCCTCCTACCGACCATGTCGCTGTCTCCGAACCACATCTTGCACGACGAACCTGTGCAAGCGAATCTAGTAAGCGTGATTCCCCAAAGTTTTCAATAGGCCTCCCAACAAATTTGGTTGGCTGCAAACCCGGGCTGCCGTTCGGCGCGATCGCCGACGACAATCGATGTCGACTGGATCGACGAAGGAGCTCCGCTGGGCGGCAAGATCGCGGCGGGAAAGTATGACAGAGCGAAGACAGTATCCTAGTCTCATCGCGGCAGGTCAGTACGCATTTCGCCGCCTGAGCAACTCGAAACAGGTCTTGAGCATGATATGGATATCGAGCGCCAGACTCCAATTGTCGATATACCAAAGATCGAACGCGACCCGTCGTTCCATCAATTCGAGACGCGGAGTTCCGCCGCGCGCGCCTTGAACCTGCGCCCAGCCGGTGATGCCGGGCTTGACGTGATGCCGGAAGGCGTAGCTGTGGATCAGCTTGCTGTATTCGTGATCGTGCACCAGCGCGTGCGGACGGGGGCCGACGACCGACATGTGCCCTTGCAGCACATTCACCAGTTGCGGAAGTTCGTCGATGCTGGTCTCGCGCAGGATCCGCCCCACACGGGTCACGCGCGGGTCGCGCTTGGTGGCCTGGACCACCGCCGCCCCGTCTTCCTGGACCCGCATCGAACGGAGTTTGTAGATCATGAACGGCCTGCCGTTGAACCCGTGTCGACGCTGCCGGAAAATGGCCGGACCTCGGGATTCGAGTTTGATGGCGACCGCGGCCACCACCAGCAGCGGCGACAGCAGTACCAGCGCAGTCAGAGCGACCGTGACGTCCAGCAGCCGCTTGGCGCCGCGCTCCAGCGCAGTCAGCGGCGGCCGCTGCAGTTCGACCATGTACACGTGCGGGACCGACGCTCCCTGTCGATCCAGGATCGACGATACTGCGCAATCCGGCAGCAGACGGACAGGGAGGGGGAATATCCGGAGGCGATCGAGCAGCATCTCGAATTCGGCGTTGTTCGACCACGGCATCGCCAGCACGATTTCCTCGGCCGTCGAGGCTCGGATACGTTGGACTGCGACGCTGAGCCGTTGCGACGGCAGCTCGGCGCTCCGCTCGGCCGCCTCCGGGTGAGACACAATAACGCGATCGACTTCGTCCAGGCCGAAGTCGCGCAGCAACACGACTCGCGAGTAGCGCGTCAGCTCGGCCTGTGTCCCGATCACGACTGCGCGCCGGCCGGCGATCGCACCCGCCGCAAGCGCGGCACGCAGCCGCTGCTTGGCGAACCGTCGCCACCACAGCAATCCGCAGGCACCAAGTGCAAACATGCAGACGATCGCACCGCGCGACACCTCGCTGCCGGATTTGAGCATGAACAGGATCACCGCCAGCGCCAGCATCGCAAAGCACCAGCTCGCCACAACGCGGCCATGGCTGGGACGCGGCTCGATGACGCCATTGACCCGATGCAGACCGGCCCGATGCGCGGCGAGCACGTACAGTAAACTCGCCACCAGCCCCAGGCCGAAGTAGATGCTGACCTGAACGATACCTCCCAGAGCCTGTTGATAGAGAACTCCGCCGAGCGTCCCGGCAGCCACGATGATCAAGGCGTCGGCGAGCGCCAGCGCCGGTCCGATGACTGCGAAAGGAAGCGAAAAGCGCTGTTTGGCGGCATTTCGGAGGCTCGCGGCCTGATGGTCCGCGTCGAGAGCATCGACCGGGTTGATGGCGTCCGTCACGTCGCACCTGCACCGCAGCAATCCGATGCGGACGAAATATCATAAGAATGTGATAGTTTAACTAATTATTAACGGTATATGTTATATTATGATCTCTGGGGCGGATCGAGCTGGCATAGCCTTACGGACCGTGGCCCGATGCGCTCGCTATCGGGACTCCGATTTGGCCTCGATCAGTCGCGACAGCGCGATCTCGTTGAGCACCGGCGGCGACTGCTTCAACAATTCGTTGACATAGGCCCTTCGGTTGGCTTCGGCCTTCTCGGCCCGCAGCCGCTGCACCAGGCCGTCGCGCACTTCAGCCAGCGTTCGCTGCCGTGCCGCTTCGGTATCGAGCAGCTTGAGCACGTGCCAGCCGTCGTCGAGCCGAACCGGCTCCGACACGGCACCTTTCGCCAGGCCGGTCACCTGGCTGCGAATTTCCGGGCGCAAGTCCGGCTCACCGACCCACCCCAAATCGCCCTCCCGTTCTGCGGAGGCTGAATCCTCGGACAGCTCCCTGGCGAGCTTGCCGAAGTCGGCGCCGGGCGCCTTCAGCTTCTTCAGCGCCTCGGCGAGCTTCTTGCGCGCCGCCTCCTCGGCGTCTTTGTCGGCGTCCTTCGGCAGCGCGATCAGCACCTGGGCGAGCCGAAACCGCCGCGGGACCAGCAGCGCGCTGGCGTTCGCATCGTACACAGCCTTGAGCTCGGCCTCGCTCGGATAGGATTCAGGCGGCACCGTCACCGATTTGAGATAACCGTCCACGATCACGCTCTCGCGGACGCGGGCGATCTGAGCCTGCACCGCCGGCTGCTCTTCCCACTTTTTCGACAGCGCCTCCTTGTAAGCCAGGCGATTGGCCAGGATCGCGCGCACGGTCTGACTCAGCAGCGCCGGATCGCGCGCCAGCGCCGCCTGCTGCCGCGGATCGAGGAAGCTGATCGCAGATCGCACCTCGGCGGCGGTGACGTCGCTACCCCCGATCTTGGCGACGATATCGCTATCCTTCACGGCGGCCCCGGCGTCCGCCACCGGCTGCGCGCCGCGGACGGGCTGCGGCACCGCGGCCTGCCGCGGCTGGACGGGCTGTTGCGGCGCACGCTGCTGCGCCGACGCTTCCGCAGGCGCGAGCGCCAAGGTGATTGCAGCGAGCAGTCCGCTGGTGACGACGGCACGGGTCATGGCTTGGCTTTCTGATCGAGGATCTGGTCGCGGAAATCCTGAGCTTGGTTCTGGTGCTGGACACGCTGCATCCCGAACAGCGGATCGTGATCGAGCACCTTTTCGAGCGGATCCATCGCCTCGTATTTGGTGACGACGTCGTTGCTGATCTTGACGAGCTTGCCGTTCTTGGCTTCGCAGGATTTGGTGCTGGCCCGGAACGCCTTGGCCTCGCCTTCGAACTTGGCGCGCTCGGCGTCCTTGGCGCGAGCCACCGACGCCGCTTCGGCGTAGGCGCTCTTCCACTTCTCCAGCGTGTCGTCGCGTTCGGCGAGCCGGTCGTTGAAGTCCTTCACCGCCTGGCGATAGGCCTGGTTCACTTCTTTGACCTCGGCGCGCAGCGCGGTGTTCTGCTTCTTTGCGGTGTCGCGCTCCTGCTCAGTGGCCGTCAGCTTGGCCTGGAGCGCGGCGCGCTGGTCTTCGAGCGAGCGAACCTGTGCGGTGGCTGAGCGCAGCGCCTCGCGCAGGCGCGCGGTTTCATTTTCCGCCAGGGCGGGCCCGGCCCAGGCGAGGCAAAGGCCCAGGCCGGCGAGACTAAGGATCCCACGCATCGTCAGAACCTCGCGTTGAGATCGAGCTGGAAGATGTCGACGGCGTAGGGCGCGCCCGCGACCTGGTTGGCGCTCATCCAGCGCGCGGTGGCCCAGACGTTCGGACCGAGGCCGAGGCTACCGCCGACGAAGTATCCCTTGAGATTGGTGCCGCCGAGACCGAAATCGGAATCCGCGAAGGCGTCGAGCACGGCGTCGGACTCCAGATATTTGTAGCCGACGAACGCGCTCCAGTCCCACAATTGCCGGATCTCGCGGTGACCGACGGTCATCCGCCCGAGCCAGCCCTGATTGCCGCCGGCATAGACTTGTGTGCAGTTGGTGGCCGAGCTGCAGCCGGCGATCGGACCTGCCGGCAAGGGATTCGCCGCAACCTTGGCGGCGATGTCGGCAGCGTCCCAGGCGAGGTTGCGGACATACTCGCCGTCGATCACGATATGCAACGGATGGAACTGGCCGAGATCAAGCCGGGCGCTGACGACAAGCTCGCGGAAGTCGGACGCAAGCCCGAAATACTGGTACTGAGGAAGAAGATTAGTACCGTCATACTGGGGCACGATGTTGCGCAGTGCCATGTAGGTGTTGCCGCGCTGTGCGAATGACGGTCGTAGCAGGTCGGTACTGCAGAAGTCCGTTGCGGTGGCGACCAAACAGCTGCTCGACAGCTTGCCCTGGACGTTGGTGAAGTCGAAATAAGCGGTGCCGAATTTCAGGCTGACATCGGGGCTGAATTCGGCCCGCGCGCCGATCTGTCCACCGAACATCCATTTGTCGCGGCTCGGTGCCTTGCCGGGCAGCACGTTGGTGTTGGTGAAATCCAGACTCGAGCCGACGTTGAAATCGGTATTGAAGATCGGGAATGCACCGGCGACGAAGAAAGGCGTGAAACCGGGGCTGATCTCGTGCTGCACCTGAGCTGCGACACCATCGAAGCCGAGATCGCGGTGAAACACCAGATCCGTCGAAGCGAAAAACGGATTATCGAACCGACCGCCGCTCAGCGCGATGTCGTTCCATGGGCTGTAGCGCACGAAGGCGCGGTCGAGCCAGATGTTGTATTTGCTGAAGTTTCCTCCCGAGCCGCCAAGGGTCTGGTTGAACGACACCGGCGCATTGCTCTCGCCGGTCGCGATCCGCAGCCCTGCATAGAAGCCGTCGAACAGGTCCGCTTCCATGCCGAGCCGCGCCCTTAGCCGTTCGCGATGGCGGTCTTGGTCGACGTTGAAGGTGGGCCAGAAGTACGGATTGCCATATGTGCCGTCACTCAGCACGTTGTAGGGGCTGCCCGTGTTGATGGCATTATAGTTGACCGTGTAAGGGTAATTGCCCTTGGAGAAGAAGCTGCTGTCGTGACGGAGGCGGACGTCGCCGTAGAAGCGGATGCGCTGTGCCCATTCCGGATATTTGCCCGGCGATGCCCAGTTTTCCTTTTCGGCCTTTTCCATCACGTCCTTGCGGATCTCGTCGCGGAGCTGTTTCTTGACGATCTCCGGCACGTAGGTGACCCGCTTGGTGCCGCGAGGCGAAGTCGCCTCGACCGCGGTCGCCGCCGACTTCTCGGCACCCTCCGCCTTGGTGGCGGCGTCGCGCACGGCCTGGCGCGCCACATAGGCTTCGTCCTCGGCCTGCCTCACCAGCGCGCCGGCCTGTTCCTCCGTGAGTACGCCCTGCTTCACCAGCAAGTTGATCAGGTTCACGGTGGCGTTCGACGAAGGCGGGGCCGCTCGCGAGACCTTGGGCAGCTTCAGCGATGCGGCCGGATCGGCCTTGTCCTGCGCGGTCGCGGGAACGATGAGCGCCACGAGCGCCGCCGACACCGGCGCCAGCCTCCATCCCATCATCTCACATCGGCGCATCACGGAACTCCTTGTTACTTCACGCTTCGACCGCCGGCGCGAGGACCGGCAAGCTTTGGAACGGTTTTGCAGACCGATCACGACGGACTCCGTGCGGTCACCCGCGTGATGATCGGCATCGGCATGTCGCGCGGCGGCGGCTCGCGCAGCGTCAATCCGCCGAGCACCTGGTCCCGCAGGACCGAATCGAGTTCGCTGTTGCCGGTCGAAGACACCAGTTGCACGCGATTGACCCGGCCGGTTCCATCGGCCCACAGCCGGACCTGAATCCGCATCACGGCGTGGCGCGTCTTCTCGTTGGAGCGCAGCGCCGATTCGATCTGCGCCTGCACGATGCTGGCGTACCAGCCCCATCGCGTGCCGCCGCCGCCACCGTCGCCGCCGCCACTGCCGATAAGGCCGCGGCCGCCCTTCTTGCCGAGCAGTTCGCCCGGCCCGTTGCCGTCGGCGTCCAGTGCGGGCGGTCCGTCCGGCGGCGCATCGCTCGGGTCCGACGGCGCATCCTTCGGAGTTTCGACCGCCTTCTCCTCGATGATCTCCTGCTTCACCGGCGTCTGCTCCACGACCTGCTGCTCCGGCTCGCGCTCCGGTGGCGGCAGAGGCGGCGGTGGAGGCGGCGGTGGCGGCAGAATGGTGACGATGGTCGGCTCGTTGATCTTGCGCGGCGGCTCCTGGTCTCCGCTCAGCATGACCACCACCCCCGCGACCAATACGGCGAGCACGACCACGCCGCTGCCGATCGGCAGCGCCATGCGGCGCCACGACGGACGGTCCTCGTCGTCATCGCTGTCGTCGCGCAGGTCCATCCGCCATCCGCCTCCGCGCTCATCTCACCAGCGGCTTGGTCGCCATGCCGACCTGGGTGAAATTCAGTCGGCCGAGCAGGTCGAGCACGTCGACCACGTTCTGGTACTGGGTCTGGCTGTCGCCGCGCACCACGATGGGGAATTCCGGGGTCAGCGCGCGCTGCTGGATCAGGCGCTGCTCCAGCTCCGACAGCGTCACCGGGATGGTGTCGAGAAAGATCTTTCCCTCGTTGGTGACGGTAATCGCCTTGGTGGTCTGCTGCGCCAGACTCGGCGCGGTGCTCGCCTTGGGCAGATTGACCTTCATGCCCTGCACCGTCGCCGTGGTCATGATGATGAAGATCACCAGCAGCACGTAGGCTAGGTCGAGCATCGGGGTGATGTTGATGTCGTCGTAGGGTTTGCTGTCGGATTGGACCTGCATCGTCTCACTCCGCGGCCTGCCGGCGTGGCGCGCCGGGCTGCTGGTGGTAGGACTCGGCCATCTTGGTGACGAGCTCGTCGACGAAGACGTGCATGTCGTTGGTGGCGTCCTTGATGCGGATGGTCAGGTAGTTGTAGCCGAACAACGCCGGGATCGCGACAGCGAGACCTGCCACCGTTGCGACCAGCGCCGCAGCGATGCCGGGTGCGATCGCGTTGACGTTGACGTCGCCCGACGCCGCGATCGCCGCGAAGGTGATCATCACGCCGACCACGGTGCCGAGCAGGCCGAGAAACGGTCCGCCGGAAATCGCGATCGTCAGCATCACCATCATCTTGTTGAGGCGCTGCGCCTCGTGGATCAGGCCGCTGTCGAGCACCGCGCGGATCGACTGGATCGCCTGTGGCGACAGCGCGCGAGCGCCGCCGTTGCCGGAAAAGCGCAAGCGGATCTGCTGCGCGCCGAGATGCATCAGCCGGTACAGCGGCGACGCGTGAATGATCTTGTGATGCTTGACGTCGACGCCGCCGCCGAGGCTGGGATCGCTCTCCTCGCTGTCGAGCTGCAGCACACCTTCGAGATCGTTCGCCGCCTCGCGGAAATGCTTCAGGAAGACGGTGTTGCCCTTGGTCACCCGGTTCAGATACGAAACACGGTCGACCATCACGACCCAGCTGATCACCATCATGATGGCGAGGATGCCGATCACGATCCAGCCGTCGAGCGTGACCGATTTCAGGATCACGGCGAAATAGCCGCTGAGCCAACTCGCGGTTTCCTCGTCGACGCTGAAGGTGGTGAGCTTGGCCTGGTCCGGCCCTTGTCCGATCGCCGCGACCTTGATGAAGCCGGCAGGCCGCGCGACCTTGGCGATCTGAAATTCGTCGATATCACCGACGAAGCCGATGAGCGGCGCGGCGCCGGCCGCGTCCGGCGCGGCGGCCGCATCCGCGGGCACCGTCGGCGCGGCTGCGGCGTCGGGCGCTGCAGCAGGTGCTGCCGCGGCGTCGCCGGCAGCAGCCGGGGCCGCGGCGGCGTCGGCCGCGACCGGGGCCGCGGCGGCATCGGGCGCGACCGGAGCCGCGGCGGCCGCATCCTTGCCGACCGAGGCGATACCGGTCAGCACCGGTAGCGCCGCCGCGAGCGTCCCGGCTTGCGCGCCGTCGACATAGATCACGATCTGGCCGGCCTTGGCGGTGACGGCGAGATGATGCCAGGTGGCGGCGGGGATCGCCGCGCCGCCGAAGCCGCGCTGGGTCGCGCCGGCCGCCGTCACTTCAACGAACGGCACGCCGTTGTCGAGGCCGATGATCAGCGCGTTGGCGCCGTCGCGCCGCGCATACAGCACGGCGTGCGGCTGCGGAGCAGCGCTCTTCAGCCACAGCGACCACGTCATCTCGCCGCCCGCGGCGATGGCGAGTGGCGGGCCTGCCGGAATAGTCAGCGCGGACAGGCCGTCGAACCGGGCACCCTGGCCGATGATCGCGCCGTCGGCGGCGGCGACCGGCGTCGTGGCCGAATTGCCCCACGCGCTGATGTCCTGCGGCGGCGTGCCGCGTTCGGCGAAGTGATACACCAGCAGAGTGTTGGGATCGTAAGTGTTCTTGGCGTCGACCGCGGCCGGCACCTTGGCGTTGCCGTAGTACAACCAGATCTCGTTCTTGGTGCCCGGCTTCAGATCCGGAACCGCGACCCAGATCAGCGCCTCGCCGATCAGCGAGTCGTATTTCTCGACGTGATGCTTCAGCGGCGTCTTGTCGTCGCCGGCGACGAAGCGCAGGTCACCGCCGTCCTCCTTGGCCGAGCCGAAGCGGAAGTTGCCGACGTGCAGCCGGACCAGCATCGGCGTGGTGCCGATCGCGTCGCTGACGGCGGCGCCGGACGCGCCGGTGTCGAACACGATCTTCTTGCGCATGCTCCATTCGTCGTTCCACCACGCCGCGGCCTGCTGCGGCCACAGCGCGACGACGAGGATCAGCGCGGCAACGGCCTGCGCGATCCGCAACTGGATTCCCTTGCGGGTCCCGAGCGTCATCAGAATTCTCCCCAAACTCGAAAACTCACCCGCGGATGGTTCGAGACCGTGACTTGCTGCGTCGTCAGCGGCATGCCGACGAATACGATCGCATTGAGATGATCGAGCGTCTTCATCCGTATGCCGACGCCGTAGCTCGCCAGATCGAACTGATATTGCTGGTCCGGCAGCGGATCGTGGATCCGCGCGTAGCCGGCGTCGGCGAAAGCGAAGAACCGCCAATCGTTGAAGATGTTGAGCTTGACCGGCTGGCGGCCAGGAACGTCGTAGGTCTGCTCCATGTAGGGAGCGATGTTCGGTGAACGCAGCTCCAGGGTGCCGGCGACGCCGTAATCGCCGAGTACTTCTGACTCCAGATAGCCGCGAACGGTGTCCTGACCGCCGAGGCTGAGCTGCTCGCTGGATACCAGCGGCTGGTCGGCGGCCTGGCCTTGAACCTTGCCGAACACCTGCAGACCGCCGGGCAGATCGTGGGTGTGCGAAACGTCGCCGCGCAGCGAAATGAAGCTGGCGGTCGCCTTGTAGCGTTTGACGTCGAACTGGTTCGGATCGCTGCCAATGCCACGGAGACCAGTGGTGATCGTGGCGTTGAGCTGGGTCAGGCGCCCCTCGCCCTGGAAGCTCGCGGTGTAGGCGGCCACCAGCGGGACATAGCGGACCGGCGAGTCGAACGAGTTGGAGGCCAGCGACAGGGTCTGCTGGAAATCCTTGTAGTCGGCGCCGAACGACAGTGTGTGGAACAGCTCGCCCTTGGGCGGTAGCGTAATGACGTTGCGAAAACCGATCACGTGGCCGGGGCCGACCACATTGGCCCCGCCCACGGTCGCCACCGAACTGTCGGACTTCAGCCCGTAGATCAGCACGTTGAGCCAGTCGTAGTCGGTGCGGGCCATATAGGAGCCCGAGAACACCGTAGCATCCTTCGGATTGAGCGGCGCGGTCTGGAAGGTGAAGGTGGCCGAATGGCCGAGCTGCCACAGATTGTCGTAGCGCGCCGACAGGCTGAGGCGCTGCGGCGTGGTGCTCGGACTTTGCCGGTTGTTGAGCTCGACGCTGCCGTGCAGCGGATAGGTGTCCTCGACGTTGAGATCCACGTCGACGGTCCCCGGAGTCACACCGGCACGCAGCGCGGGCGTGACGCGACGGTCGGGCCAGCGGTTGAGCGCTACGATGTCCTTGGTGACTTCATTGAAGTTCGGCAGCGTCCCCTCTTTGAGCGAGGTGGCACTCCCCTTGATCTTGCCGAGATCGAAATAGCGGGAGCCCTTGACCCGCAGCCGGCCCACCTTGTTCTCGGTCACCTTCAGGACGATGAAGCCGCGTTGTGCGTCCTGCTGCGGCACGGCGACGCCGACCGTTTGCAAGCCCCTGTCGTGATAGGCCTTCTCCAGTGCGGCGCGCGCCTTCTCGACGTCGTCGGCAGTGCGGCCAGGCCCCATGAACGGGTAGACCGCCGCCTCGACTTCGATCTGCGGCAGATGATCAGCGCCTTCGACGCGGAATTCGTCGATGTCGAACCGGACCGCCGGGCCGGACGCCGCCGGCTTGGCGCCGTCCGCGGCGGCCGGTTTGGCCGGATCTGCGGCCCTCGATGTCGCCTTTGCCTCGGCAGCCGCGGACGAAACCCCGAGCAACAGCATCGCGGCGCCGCACACAACAGACGATACCAGTGCGGATGACGACGACCGCCCGGCCCCACCGGTCGCGGAGCAGGTCACATCCGCCGGCACCAGCCGCCACTGCGGCGGCCGGGCTCGGCGCTGAATACGATAACAAGTCACCCCGGCCCTCGATCACCCGCTGGTCGTCAGTATCATTTTACGGATGCTGCCGGCGGCGGTCGGCGCCGGCGTCACGTTCCTCATGTTAGACGTGACGATCACGGATACTGCGAAAACAAACTGGCGCGACATCTTTGATCGTGACTCGCGGCGCCGCGCACCACGACACCGCATGTTAAAATGATGTCACAATAACGTTGCCCCGGCTGAATATGGTCCCCCCGGAAATGTGGGACTCCCGATGAGGGAGTGGAGTAATGTTATGAGTACCACGACGGCAGAGGCGCTCCGCGCATTGCTGGTCGCCGATTACGGTGAGCTCGACCGGCGCCTGACGCGCCGGCTGGGTTCGGCGGATCTCGCTTCCGACGTGTTGCAGGAGACCTATCTGCGGCTGGAGCGGCTCCGCGATGTCGGCGCCGTGCGCAGCCCGCGGGCGTATTTGTTCAGGATCGCCCTGAACATCGCGCATGATCGCCGCCGCGCCGAGCAGCGGCGCCTCACCACCGCCGAGATCGATGCTCTGCTCGAGATTCCCGACGACCGGCCCAACGCGGCACGCGTGATCGAGGATCGCTCTGAGGTGGGCCTGCTGCGCGAGGCGATCGCCGAGCTTCCCGAGCGCCGCCGCCGCGTGCTGTTGCTGTCGCGGATCGACGGACGCCCTCATCGCGAGATCGCCGAGCATCTCGGCGTCACGGTGCGCACTGTCGAGACCGACCTCAAGCAGGCCGTGGAGCACTGCGCCGAACGTCTGAAGCGTCCGGTTCCCGGTAAATTCGGATTCCCCGCTCCTGGATCGTCTTACGATCAGAGACGCGGCGGCCGTCGTCTGACGACCGGCGTCCGAGGGAAAGCGCAGGAACGTGCCGAGACCAATTACCACCGCCGGATTCTTGGATCCTTCGATCCGTGAAGCGCTCGGCTGGATTCTCCGCCTGACCTCCGGCGACGCGACGCAGGGCGATTCGGATCGGCTGGCGGTCTGGCGAGCCAGCTCTCCTGAGCGGGAGCGGGCGTATCGCGAGGCAGTCAGATGCTGGCGGGCGCTGGCGCCCGCCCTGCGCGACGACTACCGAATACAATGCGAGATCGACAGTCGCTGCGCGGACGAAACCGAAGCCCGCGCCGAGTGCTGCCCTTCCGATTCAAAGCTCTAGCCTCTCGTCACGGGTGGTTTTTCAGGGCCGCCAACGCCCCCGCAGTCGAGACGTCGGCCTACGCGGACGGAGACGCTGTTGCAGCGCCGTCCAACCCGACCTCGAGGACACCACCCGGCTCCCGGAGCACCGGGAGCCGACGTGCGAGCCGGGAGAACCCAGATCAGAGCGCGACTGCGGCTTCAGCCAGACGGGCGCGGATCAGATCCAGCTTCTGCGGTCCCAGCATCGGCGAAAGCATGCTGCGGAGACGCGCACGGATCTCGCCGCTGGTCCCGGAATACAGGACCGGCGCGCAAGTCTCGTCCTGGCGCGGTGCAGCGCCGCTTCGCGCATTCGTATCGTAACCGGATGCCGGAGCCGGCAGTTGCCGCAGCGTCTCACACGCGGCACCTTCCGCGAACACCACGGCGTGGCCGGGAAGCTTGATATGGTAATATTCGAGTTCGGCGAAGTGCTCTCCGGCATCGAGAACGATCGATGTTCCGTTGATCAGGCTGCCGGCCGTAACCAGCACGCCGTCGATATACAGCGCGTGGCCCTGGGTCACGTAGAGATCGGCACTCGGCACGTTCGGACCGAGCGCCGATTTGGCGATCCGAACCGGCCGCGCCGAGTCCGGCCAGGACCGACCCGCGGACTTGCTGTGCCGCCAGCTCCCAATCCACTCGATCGGCTGCACGCCGGCCAGCGCGGTCGGCAGCAGATCGCCGACCGACAGTTCTTCGATCGCGCGGTCGCCGTCGACCGTCCTGATCCGGGTGCCTTTGAGGTAGCACGGCGGCCGCACCACTGCGTGCGCCGATGTCACTCGGGCCAAGCTGGCGGCCACCACACCGGCCGCGATCCCGACCATGGCTTTGGCGTGACTGGTTAGCAGCGTGCGCCGGGTGGTACCGGCTGGCGTATCCGTTTCGTCCCGGTTCTGGTCCATTATCAAGCCTCCAAATTGCAGCGATGAGTGCAACTCAATTTGTTACAGCTTAGGATAGCATAACATCATACGAAATGTTAATTAAATCTCGCGTGTCACGAAGGCGTGCCCCCGGGCGCTGCAATGGACGAGATCGGTCGCGTCCGGGCGAACGTGCAACGATTCCAGGCACCCGGCAGAACCGCCGCAATGCGGCGTGATCCGCTGGAGAGAAGCGAGCCGCCGAATCTATCGGACCGGCGCGGGCCGCGCGGCGAGTCCGCGCAGCAAGGTGTTGAGTTCGGCGAAATTCACCGAGCCGCCGAACATCGGCCGGCGTAGGGATCCCCGACCCGCCGTCGCGGCGCCGAACGTCGGCGTCGGGACCTGACCATGAACCGCAACGCCGCGCGCCGCCAATTGGCTGCGGACACGGATGCAGTATTCGACCGAAAGCACCGAGAACCTCGTCTCGCCATGGCCGGCGCGGTATTTCATCGCGGCCGTGCAGATGTCCTCGTTCGCCTTGCGCCAGGCACCCGCGAGGTATTTCGCCCCGTAGTGGATATTGACCTCCGGAACAGCGAGTTCTGCGATCGTGCCGGAGAATCCCAACATCCTTGCCGTCGTCGGCATCACCTGCATCAGCCCGATCTCGCCGTCCATTCCGACAGCGCCCGGATTGTAGCCGCTCTCGACCGCCAGAACCGAATCCAGCAGCGCGGCAGGCACTCCCCATGCAGCCGCCTCACGTTCGACGATCGGACGATACGTCTCGCGGCCGGCCTGCCAGTCGCGCCCGAAGACGGCCCTGACCTGTGGCGCAAGCGTTCGGCCGCCATGCAGAACGCTAGCAGGAGGCAGATCCGCGACCGTCAGCGGACGCGCGGCGACGCGATCGAACACCAGCGGCGGCAGTTCATCGTCATCGTCTTGGGGCGTCGAGGAAGGCGGTCCGGCCGACGCAGACGTCACGCCGGCCGGGGCCGCAGCATCAGCAACCGCCGCCCCCGTCATGGCGGCGAGCATCCCCAAGGCCGAAGCGAGCCGCAGAAAGGTCGGCACCCGGCGACGGCGCGCAGGGCCCGTCGCTTCCGTTCCGGCGAACACAACGCACCAACTCGCCGGCATCACCGGCCCGGCACAAAATAGACCGGCGCAGGCGGCCGATACGGAACGACAGACTGGCCATAATTGGCGCCATATTGCTGCCTGACCGCGGCTTCGTTGACGTTGCCGATGCGCACGTCGGCGGAGCGCGCGTCCAGCGGCGGAAGGTTGATGGTGGGATTGACCTTCGCCACCTCACGCTGCAGCTTCTGATTGAGGCAGCCGAGCGCATTGGCCCCGCCGATCTCCACTTCAACGCAACGTTCGATCCGTGGGGCGGGCGCAGACGCGCCGCCGATCATGATCGAAGCCGGCCGGTTTCCAGGCTCAGCGCCTCCGGGTGCCTGCGCGCCCGCAGGTCCGATCGCGAGACCGCAAGCCAGTCCAGCCCCCAGGATCAATTCGCATGCCGAGCGGTGCATTCCCGCGCTCATGAGAAGTCCTTTCCGAATCCGACGTCGCGCGAACCGGGCGACGGGCGATCATTCCCTTGTCGGGCCGAATGTCACGCCGGGCGGTTTGCCGAGCCCGTATCGTCCTGCGTCCAACAATCAGACATGTGACAAATAATGTGAAATCGTTCACGCGCCATCGCGAAGGCCGGATCAGCCGACCACGAACGATAATGTGAATCACATCGCCGAGCCGGTCAATCTCTTAACTCCGATGCAAGACTTGCGATGGATGTTGGCCGAAGGTGGAGTCCATGATGTCGGCAATCCTCGGCTTTCTGATCGGTGCGGTGCTCGGCACCCGATACAGGGTGTTCAGTTTGGTCCCGGTTGCGATCGGGTGTACAGGCGCCGTCGGCATCCATGCGGCGGCGACGCAAGTACAGTTCGGTGCGGCGTTGTTGGCAATGCTCGGCATCACGGTCGCGCTGCAGATCGGATATCTGTTCGGCCTCACAGTCCGCATCACGATGGTCTGCGCCCGGGTCCGGACCGCCGCAGAAAAAACGGTGCGACAACGGCCGGCGTTGCCGGTCTGACCTGTCTGCACCTTCGAAAGAGGCGCCTCAGCGGAGCCTGCTGTTCAAACGCGCGATATAGATATCGTTGACCAGCTTGACGCCACTGTCTGCGGTCCCCACCGCCGTGTTGATGAAGTTCAGCACCTTGGTGACATCGACCTGCGGCGCATTCGCGACATAGATGACGTCGAAGGGCCGCATGTCGACCTTGGTTGCCAGGAAGAAGCCCGCGGGGTCCTGAAAGCTCACGTTGTAGACGATTGGTATTAGCCCACCGGAGAAGCGTGAACAGTCGACGCCGAGCCGCTCTGCGACATCGCGTGGCTCACGGCGATACAGAAAGATCGAACCGGGGTCGGCCTGAAGGTCGAACAATCCGCCTGCCTTGGCGACGGCCTGCGCCAGATTAATCCGCCAGGCGTCGAAATTGAACTCGCCCTGCAGGCCGGTGGCGCCGAAGGCAAGGAACTTCATCGGCTCGCGATACACGTAGATCCGGTCACCAGGCTGCACATAGATGTTGTTGGACGGCATCGACACCAAGTTGGCGAACGGCACGGTCGCCCGCTTGCCGTTGCGTTCGAGCATTACCCAGGTTTCCCAGCCATTGGCGCTTATGCCTCCCGCCCGGGTGATCGCGTCGGTGATGCGGTCCTGCGCGCCGGTTGCCGGCATCGGAAGACGCACCGGGGTGCGGACATCGCCGAACACGCTGACCAGCGAGGTTCGCTGTTGGCTGAGCGTCACCACCACCTGCGGCTCGATCGCCCGATTCTTGATCCGCTCGACGATCGCGTTCTGGACTTCGACATTGGTTCGGCCGGCGGCGCGGATCAGCCCCGCATAGGGCACGCTGATGTTGCCGTTGTTGTCGACCGCCTGATCCGGCAGATTGACAAAATTTCCCGGACGGACGCCGGCCTCGGTGGGAATGAACAATCCGCCGGCGAACGCCTCGAAGATGGTGATCGCGAGCACGTCGCCGATGCCGAAGCGGATGTTGCTCGGAGGACGGCGATCGGTGAAGACGCCGCCCAGAACATTCGGCTCGTGCGCCTGCAGCACCTCGACCGCCCGCGCATCGAGCTTGACCACGGCGAACGGCAGCGTCGAAGCCTGGTCGCTGCGGATCTCCAGGCTGGACGGGCCCGACATCGGAATGAACCCACAGCCGCCGAGCGACGAGGCCCCGAGAACACCGAGACCGACCGCGACTACCAAGCGAATTCGCATCATGACAGGCCAGCACATTGCGAACTGCACCGGCTGTTCGCCGCCATCGCTGTGAGCGCCGGCGGTTCGAGCCCTTCGGCCGAGACGCTGTGCTTGTCCGTCGTCGGCTCCCCGATTCAATAGACGTCGCGGCCCCGGCAACAGCGAAATGCACAAGCCGGCGCGCCACCGGCCCGACCGGTCGGCCAGCGGGGCGGCCGCTAAGACAACCATCGCAACGGAATCCCGGATGTCATGTCGCCAGCGCACCGTCACGGCGAATGTCGACGAAGGAGCGCAAGCTCAGATTTCGGTCAGCAGCCGTCGCAGCTGGACGATTTCCAGCCGGGTTTCGGTCGCGATGCTGTCAAGAAGAGCATTCTCCTGGACCAGCTCCTCGAGGCGCGCCAGAACGGCTGACCTGGTGGGCCCGATCGAAAATTCGGAGACCGTCGTACTCCGACCGAGCGCCGAAGAGACGAGATAGTTGGACTTGAAACACCTGTCCGAACGCATATGACCCCCCGGCCATCGAGACTGAGCGAAAGCCGCACAAAAGGTGCTCTTCCGATCGTTCTTCCGGCCGGGACGCTAATTATGTTTCTTATCATTGCTGTGACTTCATTAAAATAAATTTAGGGACCGAACGTTATCGTAACAATGGGTCCGGAGATCAGAAGCGTGCCGCAGATTTGGGTTACTTACGACGAACTCGCTGAAATCATGGGATGCGATCACGCCGGTGCACGCGAGGCCGTCGCCGCGATCCCTCTTGACTGCCGCAAAAGCCGCGACGGTCACACCCGCGCCAAATTGTCGCCATGGTTGACCGAGCTATTCTTCGATCGGCTGGTCCAGAGGCGGCTCGACCGCGAGCTCGCAGCATGCGCGGGAAACCTGCGCGCGATGCGCGAGCGGATGGAGATCCGCAGTTCGGCCGCGCCCAAATATCAGGCAGCGAGCTGAGACCACGTCGCCCGCCGCGACGTATCACTCCTTCCTACCGACGCGTCGGCGTCGGCATTGCCGCAGTAAGCGCAGCCGTCACGCGCGCTTCATCCTCTTGCTACATCATGTCGTAGTGCACACGCGGTTTTCGCGCGCGTAGCAGCCCGTCGGTGAAACGTGTCGACCAGGCACCTTGCCCTGAGTTGTAACCGGAGCGCCCGACACCCTTTGTCTTGCCAGCCATCGAAGGCCGTGACTGCGACAGATCAAATGCGCACCGCGTTCTCGACAGCGAAGCCGCCGGGCCTACGACGTTCCACCGCGCTCTCGCTTTCGTTGTGGGCTTGGTGCGCCTGTCTGTTCTTCCCCCTGGCGTCCGTCGACGTTTGGGCCGCAGAAGGCGCCATCATTCCACTGTACCAAATGTATCAGGTGGCGGGCCTGTCGCAGTTCATCCTGGTATCGTTGGTCGCCGGTCCTGCACGCCCTGTCCGAGCGCTGGCGCTGTACAACCCGTTCCAGGCTGCGATCTTTGCGGTCATCCTGCTGTCGATCGGCCTGCAACTCCATGGCCGTGAAATCGCGGTGCTCGAGGGGATAACCTATACGCTCCTGCTGCTCGCAGTGATCGTGTGCTTTTCCGCGCTCTGGACCGTGCCAGACAATGAACTGGCCGACTGCTTCGGCGGAATCGCTGTCACAGTTCTGATCTTCTGCGCCTATGCGATCGCCGTCCACGGCTGGCCGGTGGAGCGCCGCCTCGGCGGCATTCATCCGAACATGCTGGGTTCAGTCATGCTCGCCGGGTTCGTGTTCTCCCAGTTCCGCCCCGGATATGTGATGGTTGCGGCGAGGCTGACATGTTTCGTGCTCGCAACCGCTGTGAGTTCCCGCTTCGCCATGGTCGGCTGCGCGCTGGCATTCCTGGTGTTCGAAGTGACGTCGAGACGGCTCGGCGGGCGGCTCGCACTGCTCGCGTTCGCAGCCGTCGCGGCGGCGCTGCTTTTCCCGGACATGCTGTTCGGGATGCTCGCCCTCGACGATCCCGAGCGCAACCTGAATTCCGGCTTCACCGGTCGCGACGAGCAATGGGCGCGCGCGATGGCCGCAATCGCCGAGTCCCCTTTCGGCCTCGGCTTCAAGCGGCCCGACACCGAGCAAGCCGGCCATAACGGATTTCTCCGGACCCTAATCGAATTCGGCGTTATCGGAGGCAGCCTGATTGTCGCCGCGCTGGCGGCGATCGTGGCGAAGGCGTTGGCCAAACCGGCGACGAGCCGGGATCCGGAAGGCCGGCGCATCGCGGCGGCCCGCGCCGGCGGCCTCACGGCACTGACGTTCGCCTCGTTCTTCCAGCCCCAATTGTTCAATCTCGGCGACATCCACGGCCTTACCATGATGCTGCTGCTGTTCGGAGTCCGGCCTTGCCGTTCAAATCGAATGTTAGATTGATAACGTCTAGCGGATCGATATCATTAAACCATCACATAGCTTGACTACATCCGTCTCCGGCAGGACAGGGGCGGCGGATGCGTGTTCTAAGAGTTCTGGGCAGCCTCGACCCGGCGACGGGTGGCCCTCCCAGCGTCTTCAGCGCCGCGGTGATCGCCACCGCGGCGGCGGATACCTCGATCGAATGCCTCACTCTGCGCACGCGCGGCCGTGACATCGCCGGATTCCCCGATCATCGGCGCCTGGTGGCCCGCGGCATCGCGGTTCACGCCACGGGCGGCCTGTTCGGTGCCGGATTGTTTCTGCTGCGGCACGTCCGCCGGTTCGACGTGATCCACGTCGACGGGTGCTGGGTGCCGATCAGCATTCTTGCCGTCGCGCTCGCCAGGCTGTCCGGTCGTCGCAGCGCCGTGACACCGCACGAGACGCTGACCTACGAGGAGCGGCGACGGACCCGATCACGGGTACGAAAACAGATCAAGCGGCTGATCGTCTGGTTCTACGTCAAGCTGTGCGACTGCGTGATCTATTCATCAGCGCTCGAAGCGCGGGATTCGCCCGGCCACCGGATGGCGGTGGTGATCCCCCATCCGGTCTACGACGATCTGGAATCGGCGCCGCCTCGTGGCGTGCGCAACGGTTTCGCCACGGCCGGACAGATCCGGTTCGGCTATCTCGGCCGCTTTCACCCCAAAAAGCATCTCGAACACATTATTTCCGCGGCGGTGCGCGCCAAGCGAAGCCAGCTTGTGCTCGCCGGCAGTGGCGACAGAGATTATGAGAGCGAGCTTCGCGCCCTGGACGACGGCAGCGGCCGGATCAGCTGGATCGGCTTCGTGACCGGCCAGCGCCGTGAGCAGTTCTTTCGCGAAGTGGATTTCGTGGTGCTGGCATCCGAGTACGAGTGCTTCGGCATGGCGGCGGCCGAGGCATTGGTTCGCGGCATTCCCGCGATCGTTACGAAACGGGTCGGCGTTGCGGACGATGTCGCCGAAACCGGCAGCGGCATCGTGATTTCAACCGGCGCCGATGCGCTGCTCGATGCATTCGAGATGTGCTGCATCCTCGCCCCCGAGCGCTATGTGGAGCTGCAGCGCAACGCGCTGAGAGCCGCAGCGAGATACGGCTATTCGTCGCACGGGTTTGCGCAGGCCTCGCTCTATCGCCGGTTGCTGGAGCTCCCCGAGCCGGATGGCACATCGCTCTCCCGCAGCCGCAACGCGGCGGCCGAGCATATCCGATCGAGGTAGCCGACATGTCCCTCGCCGTGATCGTGCTGACCTTCAACGAGGAACGCCACATTGCGCGGGCATTGCGATCCGTCGCACCGATCGCGTCCGAGATTTTCGTCGTCGATAGTTATTCGACCGACCGCACCGCCGAGTTGGCCAAAAGCCACGGCGCGACTGTGCTCGAGCACGAATTCATCAACTACGCCAAACAGTTTCAGTGGGCGCTCGACAATCTGCCGATCACCGCCTCGTGGATCATGCGGCTCGACGCCGACGAGATCATCGAGCCCGACCTGGCGGTGCGAATTCGCAGTGAGCTTCCTGCGCTGCCCGCCGATGTCGCCGGCGTCACGCTGAAGCGCAAGACGATGTTTCTCGGCAAGTGGGTCCGACACGGCGGCCGATATCCCATGCTGCTGCTGCGGATCTGGCGGCGCGGCCAGGGACGCATCGAGAGCCGCTGGATGGACGAGCACATGGTGGTTTGGGGAGGCAAGACGGTCGTGTTCGATGGCGGCTTCGCCGACGACAACCTCAACGACCTGACGTTCTTCATCGACAAGCACAACAAATATGCCACGCGCGAGGCGATCGACATCATCAACCAGCGTCGGCGCTTCCTGCCCCGGGACGGCGACGGCGCCGGCTCGGAAAAGAGTTCGTTGCAGGCCGATTTCAAGCGCTTCGTCAAAGAGAAGATCTACAACCGGACGCCGTATCTGATCAGCGCTTCCGGTTACTTCCTGTACAGGGTGGTGTTTCGTTTCGGCTTTCTCGACGGCAAGCGAGGCCTGCTCTACCACGCATTGCAGGGGCTTTGGTACCGGCTGCTGGTCGGCGCCAAGGTCGACGAGCTCGAGACTGCGCTCGCCGGTCTGGACGACCCCGCGGCAATTCGCGCCGAGATCCGCCGACGCACCGGATTTCGCCTCGACCTCTAGCGCGTTCAATTGGAGCGACCGACAGTGTCCAACGAATCAGGCCAGGCCAGCCTTCGCACGACCGCCGCCCGGCCCTCCGTCGACGCCGCGCCAGGGCCCCACCTCGCGGCGTCTGCGCAGGCGCTGGACAGGGTTCAGGCCGGGACGGCCACGGCGGTGATCGTCAACCTCGGTTGCGGCACCAAAACTTCGGAGCGGTGCATCAACGTCGACTTTTCGATGTACGCGTTGCTGCGCAGGAATTCCTGGCTCCTGCCGCTGGCGACGCCGGTGATCGGGCGCGAACGTGCCGACCGCGTCCGCGCGATGCGCGGCCCGGTGATCCGGCACAATCTCGCCCGTGGAATTCCGTTCGCGGACCGCTACGCCGATGCGGTTTATCATTCGCACGTGATGGAGCATATTCCACGCCAAGCGGTGGTCAGCTTCCAGAGGGAGGTACTGCGAGTTCTCAAGCCGGGCGGGGTCCAGCGGATCTGCCTGCCCGACCTCGAGCATCTCGTGCGCGACTATGAACGGTCACTCGCCGCAGACGATCTCACCGACACGGCGGCACAGCGGCACGACGCCTCGGTGGCCGCGATGTTCGAGCAGTGTGTCCGGCAGGAGCCGGCAGGTGTGGGTCGCAAGCCCGGCTTTGGTCCTCGGCTGCAGAAGCTGGTGTTGGGCGATGCGCGCGCCCGCGGCGAGATCCACCGCTGGATGTGGGACCGGGTGAACATCCGAACGGTGCTGCGCGAAGCCGGGTTCACCGAGATCACGGTTCGAAGCTGGAACGACAGCGCGATCGAGAGCTGGGCCGCCACCGGGCTGGAAGTCGACGGCAGCGGAGGCGAGTACAAGCCGAATTCGCTGTACATCGAATGCCGCCGGCCAGTGTGAGGCGGCGAACAGTCCGCTCGTTCTGCACCGGCGCGGTTTCCGGACGAGCGACTGCGGAATAGCCCTCCCGGCGACCAGCGTCGCTGGACTCCGCGCTGATCAGCGCTTCTTGAGCACGAACCGGACCTTGTTGGCGAACAGATCCTCGTCGGAGTAGCCGGCAAGCTCGGCGCGGCGCTGAGGCGTCAGATAGTGCGCGCCGAGTCGATGATATGAATCGACCTCTTCAAGGATCTCGAAGCACCGCTCGAACATGCGTCGATAATCGCTTCGGCGCAGCTCGTTCAGATAGGTGTCGGCCGGCCGCGCCTGCCCGACGAGATGCCCCCAGGGTGGCGTACGGCCGTCGAGCGGCTCGTTGACGCGGTGCGGATACCAGTCGAGATCGTGACCGCCGGAGATGCCGGTGAAAATCATCGGCGCGATGATCGCCAGCGAGTCCCTGCGCATGCGCTCGGCCATCATGTCGAGCAGCGGCGGAATCCGATCCGGCGGAATGTGTTCGAAGACGTCTTCGGACAGCACCAGATCGAGCTCGCGCGGGATCGCTGACCAGGCGGCAGCAGCGGAGGCGTCGCCGCTCAGGAGCCGACGCGCGTCGAATGGGCGCCCCTCGCCGTACCGTGACCGCAGGACCGACGACAGCTTGCGATACTCCGACGGATCGAAGATCACCCGCCTGACCAGCGACTTCGCGGTGCGAACCATTCCGTTGGCCCGCAGCAACCTCACGATCCGCGGCAAATCGAGACGGTAGACCGGCTCGTCCAGATCGATCCCGACGGCGTCGGTGCCGATAAAGCTCAGCGCGATCAGCCGGAACGGGCGCTGACCGTAGCCGATCTCGAGCGCGGTGGCGGTGGCGAGCCGTTTGCCGCCATTTCGGAGCAGCACGTCTTCGTACAATGCGAGGTCGTCGAGAATGACGTCGAAGTTGTCGGCCGCGCGCAGCCGGGCGACGTGCATGCCGAGCACCCCGGCCAGATACAGCATGCGTCCGATCGGTCCGATCCGGTCGTCCTGCGAATTCGATTGTTGGCTCATCTTGGATCAACTCGTTGGCGCGGCAGCGGCGTCGCGCCGCAGGTGCTTTCGGCCATCGCCGTCCGCAGCCGCCGTCACGATGGAAGCGTCGTGCCCCACCACACTAGCATTTGCATTGCGACGTTCTCGTTGCCCTGAGAAGTTCGCGCAGACCAGCCGAGGCGCTGAAAATGGAACGTGCACCCGGCGAGCCGGGTGCACGCGATCATTGTAAGCGGCCGTTTTTGGCCGTGCGGCCGAGATCAGGTCGCGCCGACCTTGCCGACGCACTGATTACCCGGGTTGTTTTCCCAGGTGTTCTGCGGGCGGTAGTTGTCGTTCCCGAGCAGGTTATAGATCTCGGTCAGCCAGACGTTCGGGACCTTGACCAAGCCGTTGGAGTTGATGATCGCTTCCACGGCCGAGCTGCCGTACAGACCGAACAGGACGTCGGCGATCTGGACCGGCATGTTGGCGCCCGAGTTGTAGCACTGATACAGCTCGAGCCACGAGAAGCCGGCGATCGGATACGCGGCCTGCAGGGTCGGGTTCGGCATCACGCCCTGGAGGCTCCAGGCCAGCGGATTGCCGATGCTGGTGCTGTCGAACACGGGGGTGACCGAGCTCAGCGCCGCAGCGGTCGCGGCGAGGGTCGGCGCCACGAAGCTCGGCGTGCCCGACGAGTTAGTGCTGACGTCCCATTCGTTCTGCAGGTTGGCGGTGATCGGCCCGGTCGGCACCGCCGGCTGGGTGAAGTCAGGCGAGACGTAACCGATCGCGCCGTTGGTGTTGACCACTTGATTGGTCAGCGCCTGGCTGCCGTTCACGCCGGGGTTGGTGAACGCGGCACCGGTCGGCACCGGGTTGGAGCTGCCGCAGACCGTCGCGAACTGATCCGGCCAGTTGACGCGGTTGGCACCGCGCGGCAGCGCCGGACACACCGACTGGTCACCCCACGGGAAAGCGTAGGACACGGTCGGGGTGCCGGAGACGTTGTAGTCCGGACCGGTGACCGTCGCGCACTGCGCGACCAGCGCCTGCGTGAACAGGAAGTTGGTGCCGGAGCCGTCGAAGCGGTGCACGACGGTGATCTGGCCCGACCCCATCGCCACGCCGCCGTTCGACGCCGTCAGCAGCGGGTTGTCCCAGGTGGTGATCTTGCCGGCGAAAATGCCGCACATCGCCTGCCGGGTGATGTTGATCGAGCTGGTCGAACCCGACACGGCCGCGCCGTTCTGGTTCAGCGGGCTGCCCGCGCCGTCCTTGCCGTTGAGCACGATGGTGACCGCACCGCCGACGCCCGGCAGCTGGATCATGTTGCCGTACTTGCTCTTCGGACCGTTCGGAGCTTCCCAGGCAATCTGGTCGGCGAGGTTCCAGACGTCGTCGCTGCCCGAGAAGTGATAGCCGGCCGACTGGGGATAGGGGTAGTCCGGAATCTGGCCCGAGGTGTACGGGATGGTGGTGCTGATCGGATTGGTCAGCGTGTTGTTGTTGTTGGCCTTCAGCGCGGACTTGCCGTTACCGGAACCGGTCGGCGCGTAGTAAACGAAGATGTAGCCCTTGCCGGTCGCGGTGCCGTAAGGCGCCGAGGGGCAGTTCGAGTTGATCGTCCGCGGGCCGGGCCCCTTCACGTTATCGTACCCGAGCGGATGATACTGACAGTCGAACACTTCGCGATAGGCGATCGACGGGAAGCTGGCGCCGCCGCCGATGATGTTGATGTAGAAGCCCGGATCCGGATACGGATCGGCGGGACCCGCAGCTTGGGCGGGAGCGGCACCCAGGCCGACGATGGCCGAGGTGATGAGTAAATAGCCGAGACGGCGCATGGAAAAACCTCCAGGTTATCTGATCTCTTTGAAGATGACTGATGTCGCCCCCGCCCCGGGGTTTGAAGCCGGCTAGGGTGAACACATCGTAGCTGGCAATTATGATATTCACGTCTTCGATTTGTGACTTATGTTATCACGAACACCGCATCGTCTCATATGACGTGGACGAAACGGTCAAACGATCGCTACGCCGCATAGCGGCCCGCAACCGTTGGTGGCGGTCAGGAACCGGAACCCGTGCATGCGCAATGGCAACGGGGGTTCGTTCGCGGCGAACGTCGCGGAATCAGCCGACGACGGCGCGGAACGACGCGCCCGATCCGCGGACTCGACGCCGGTGCTAAGGCTTCGGCGCAGCGTCGGCCTGAGTGGGCTTGACGTCCAGCCGTTCGATCCTGGCGTTGGCACGCAGCCGTTCGATCAGCGCCGTCTGCGCCTGCTTGGCCAAGTTCATCTCGATCCGCTCGCGCACCTTCTGGAACTCCGGCTTGGGGAGTTCGTGCTCGCCGTCGACCATGATGAGATGCCAGCCCGCGGCGGTCCTGATCGGACGCGACACCTTGCCTCGCTCCAGCGTGTAAGCGACGTCGGCGATGTCCTTGCCCATCATCGCGCGCGTGACGAAGCCGCGGTAGCCGCCGTTTTTCTTTGTGGTGGGATCCTCCGACAGCTCCCGCGCGACGACGTCGAACGCTTCGCCTTTGGCGATCCGCGCATAGGCGGCTTCGGCCTTCTGCGCGGCAGCTTCGACAGCGCCCTGATCCGACTTCGCTGCGAACGGCGGGATGATGAAGTCGAGCATGTGGAGCTTCAACTGCGGCTCCTTCGTCATCGACGCGATCAGGTTATCGTAGGTCTTGCGCACCGCGGCTTCGTTCACCGCGTCGTCGCCCGCGGCCTTGAGCATCTGCTCCATGACGATGCGATTGCGCGCGATCGTCACGCGGCGCTCGATCTCCGCCTGCTCCGACGCCGATCGGGCGGGCGCCGCCTTCGCGAACAGGACGGTGTCGATCATGAAGTTGATCACATCGTCGCGACGGCCTTCGGGTTGCATCGACAGATTGCGGCCCATCGCGCGATCGGCGGCCTGCAGGTCGCTCTCCCGGATCTCGACGCCGTCCACCCGGGCCACGACGGGATCGTCCGCCTGGCCCTGAGGCGCCGGCGCCGCCGCGCGGGCGTTGCGGAGATCGGCGGTGAAGACAGCCGTCAGCGCCACCGCCATGGCGGTTCCGCGAAGGAAGATACCGAGCAGGGTGCGCATGCGCATGGCGAAAGTCCTCTCCGACATCACTGACCAGACCATTTCCACGGGCGCCACGGCGATCGCGCGGCCGGGTCACACAACTCACGCCTCGGGCTGATAGACCCCGATCGATAGGGGATCGCCGAGATGATGCCGGACGTTAAACTCGATAATTATAACATCCAAATGATCGCCACAGTATGGTCTGACGATACGGACCGGACGACGAAAGTCGCGCGGCAGGCACGACGCCATGCCCACAGGGGCACGGTGTCCCGACCGTTACGTCGAGAGCCGGTGTTGTGGTGGGTCCTCCGGCGAGCGTTGCCGCTGCTCGTCGCCATTCTGGCCTGCAACGAGGTGGCGGCGGCAACGGCGATCTTTTGGTTCAACGATCCGGTCGGTCCCGATCAGACGGTCCTGGTCACCGGCGCCGATCTCGACCAGGTCAGCAAGGTCACGGTCGGCCGTATCCCGGACTCCGGCGGCTCGCCGCCGGAGAACAAGACGGTCGAAATCCTGCAGCAGGATGCGCAATCGTTGAAGGTCGTGGTGCCGGCGGAGTTTGCGCCCGGAATCTTCGCTCTCGAACTGTCGTCACCGGACGGCCGGATCGGCATCCGGGCCAACCTGCCGACGGTGTATTGGATTCAGGGCGATCTCGGCACGGCGGCGTCGCCGGGCGGCTGGCTGCGGGCGTTCGGGCGCAACATCCTGCGGAGCAGGGATCGCGCGCGGCTCGACCTGATCGACGACCGCAGCCCCGGCAACACGGTGATATCGCTGCGGCCCAGCGACGGCGATCTCTGGCAGTCCCATGTCGCGATCCCAAGCGATCTCGCGCCGGGCCGTTACCGATTGCGGCTGTCCAATGGTGACGGTGGCGACAGCGCCACGATCGACGCCGGGACGCTCGAGATCCAGCCGCGCCGGGCTTTCACCGCAACGTCGTTCGACATTCGCGCCTATGGCGGCAACGGCGACGGCCGGAGCGACAACACCATGGCGATGGGCCGCGCACTGGCGGCAGCGGCGCAGGCCGGCGGCGGCACCGTCTATCTTCCGCGTGGTCGCTATCTCGTTCGCGGCGCGATCGACGTTCCGCCGAACGTCACGCTCAAGGGCGAGGCCACCCATTTGGTGAACCTGGCGTGGCCGGACCTCGCCGACCCGCCCGAAGCGCTGATCAGCGGAACGACGCATTTCGCGATCGAAGATCTGACCATCTACGCCTCCAACCACAGGCACGTCATCGTTGGCGGATTCTCCGGGGGGAAAGCTGTACAAGAGGCGGCCGACATCGCGATCCGCCGGGTCCGCATTCGCGCATCGGCGTATCGCGGCCTGATGGATCCGGAGGCGACCTATCGCCGGATGCAGGACATCGAGCGGCAGTTTCCCAGCACGGGTCCCCACACCATCCGTCTCAGCGGGCGCCGACTCACCGTGACCGACAACGATGTTCTTGGATCGGGCAGCGCCCTGCTGCTGCTCGACGCCAGCGACGCGGTAATCGCGAGTAACATCATCGCCAACGGACGGTATGGTTGGTACTCGATCACGGGATCCAACCGGGTGATCTTCGAGAACAACACTGTCCGCGCAGCCGATCTGCAGGGCACAGGCGGCGGGATCAACACGCTGTTCAGCACGTTGAACGGCTCCGAAAACGTGTTCATCGGGCGCAACCGGTTCGAAGGCTTGTACGGCGCCGACCGCGAGGCAGTGACCGCGGACGGACCCGGCGGATTGTATCTCGGGCCCGCCAGGTCGATCGATCCGCAGCAATTGTCGCTGCAAAACATCCCCGTGCCGATGCCTGCCAGACCCGATTGGGCCGGCGCCGCGGTCATGGTGGTCGGGGGACACGGCGTCGGTCAAACCGCCCGCGTCGTGGGAACCGCGCGATCGGCGGACGCGACGGAGCGCCGGCTACGGCTCGACCGGCCGCTGCAAGTGCCGCTGGACCAGACCTCGATCGTCGACGTCACGCTGGCGCGCGAAAACTTCCTCATCGTCGGCAACCGCTTCGAGGATTGCGGTGTCGCCGCTCAGAGCTACGGCACCGGCCTCAACCATGTCATCGCCGACAACATTTCGATCCGCACCGGCGGCTTCTTCGCGATCGGTCTCGTGTATTCCCACGTCCAGCCGGGATGGCAGATCCAGCTGCTCGACAATCACATCGTCGAGGGCAACATCTATCGCGCCGGAACCAGCCGCGCGGTGCTGTCGGAAGAATCCGCGATCGGCGTACACGCTTATCGCATCGGAGCCGCGTCGAGCGAGACGGTACTGACACGGGCGGTGATCGTGCGCGGCAACCGGCTCGACGAAGACGCGCATCTCGAAATCAAGTCGGCGCCGTCGATCCACCCTGCGGTTCGCGACGTGGTGATCGAGGACAACGTCGTCGGCGCGTCGCGCATTGGAATCTATATCGACCGCGGCGTGACCGCGATCCTTCAACGTAACAATCTGATTGAGCGCAGGATTGGGAAATGACGTGAGACTGCGACGGCCCGTGTGATCGGTCGTCGTGACGTCCAGCGCCGAGCGATCACATCGCTGTAACATTACAACGATATTGACCCTACTTGCGGTGCATCATATCGCCCGCGCCCGAGGCGCCCGATCGCAGCTCGCCTCGTCACGCCCTGACTGGACGGCTTGTTCGGATGACGTTGGCGCAAACGATACCGACCACGACTTCCCGCCGGGTGAAGATCATCGGCGCGGTCGCTATGCTGATCGTGCTGCTCGTCTCCGCGGAGATCGCCGCGTCGGCGTTCTACTATCTGGTCGTGAAGCCGCAGCTCGACGCCACCAAGGCCGAGCCGGGCCATTACTACCGGGCGTCCGACAACCCCCGCCTGGTCTACGAACTGATCCCGGGCTATCGGGGCAGTCACGACGGCCGCGATCTGCACATCAATTCGCTGGGGTTGCGCGGGCCGGAATTGTCTGCGGTCAAGGATCGCCCTCGGATCGCGATCCTGGGCGATTCCGTGACCTTCGGCATCTGGCACGCCGATGCCGAAGCGCTGCCGCATCTCACCGGCGTCGAACTGCAGAACGGCTGTGGCCGCGGCGCCGAGGTGCTGAATCTCGGCGTTCCAGGCTACGGCGCGCAGGAGATCCGCGAGCAGTTCCAGGTCAAGTCGGCAGCCACCTCGCCCGACGCTGCGGTGTATCTACTCAACCTCAACGACTTCGCACGCCGCGAGACGCCGTATGAGGGCGCCGACGCCGGTCTGTACCGGATGTATCATCCGCCGCTGCTCAAGCTGCCGTTCTTCATCCGCAAGGTTGCTTACCGGTTCGAGAAGGGCACCCTGCTCGGCGGCATGAATCCGACGTTGCAATGGTATCGCTGGCTGATCGGGGGCACCAGCCAGCAGACCTTCGATGACATTGCAGCGATGGCCGCTTTCGCCAAGAGCCGTGGCATCAGCTTCGCGGTGTTCGTACTGCCGTCGGGCCTCGCGCTGGAAGGGGGCACCAACGCCTTGGCCGACGAACACAAGGCGATCGCCGAAGCATTGCAGGCGCGCGGCATCACCGTGGCCAGCGACGCCAGCGGCTTCATCAGCACGCCAAGCCTATTCGATCCCACCGATCATCTGACCGGGCCCGGCAATCACCTCGCCGCGGCCGAGCTGGCGATGTTCATCCGCCGCTCGTTCCCCGGCGTCGCCGCGAGAATGAACTGCCAAGCCGCCGGTGTGCAATGAGCAGCAATCGCTTCCACGAGACCCTGAAGCGGGCGGACGATGTCCGCATCGGCTCGAACCGCAGCTTCGGCTTCGTGTTCACCGCGGTGTTCTTGATCCTCGCGCTGCTGCGCTTCCGCCACGGCCTCGACCTGTGGATGTCGGTCTGGCTCGGTGCCTCGGCCGCAACTCTGGCAGTCACGCTGATCGCGCCGCGGCTGCTCGGCCCGTTCAACCGGCTCTGGTTCAGGTTCGGCCTGCTGCTGCACAGAATCGTCAGTCCCCTGGTGATGGGGCTGATCTTCTTCGGCGTCGTGACGCCGACGGCGATGGTGATGCGGCTGCGCGGCAAGCGGCCGCTGAACCTCGCTTTCGACCCCGAAGCGACCACCTACTGGATCGCTCGCGATCCGCCCGGGCCGCAACCAGCCACTTTCCAAAACCAGTTCTGAGGCAGTCATGGCGAGCTTGATCGGCGAATTGTGGGCCTTCATGAAAGTCCGGCGCAAGTTCTTCCTGGCACCGATCGTCGTGATGGCCATCGTGTTCGGCGGCCTGCTGATCCTGACTCAGGGTTCGGCGATCGCGCCCTTCATCTACACGCTCTTCTGAGGGCGATGATCTCATGCGCGTGCTCGGCATTTCCGCCTACTATCACGACTCCGCCGCCGCCCTGGTGGTCGACGGACACATCGTGGCAGCGGCACAGGAGGAACGTTTCACGCGCAAGAAGCACGATTCCGGCTTCCCCGACCATGCCGTCGCCTATTGCCTCGATGCGGCCGGCCTGTCGCTGGCCGATGTCGACTACGTCGCGTTCTACGAGAAGCCGTTCCTGAAATTCGAGCGCCTGCTCGAGACCTACGTCGCCTTCGCGCCGCGCGGCTTCGAGTCGTTCCGGATGGCGATGCCGCTGTGGATGAAGGAAAAGCTGATGCAGAAGCGGCTGCTCAGCGAGCAGCTCCGCAAGCGCGACGCGCTTCCCGCCGACGTCCTGGACGGCAAGCTGCTGTTCTCCGAGCATCATCTCAGCCACGCCGCGAGCGCATTCTATCCCTCGCCGTTCCGCGAGGCGCTGATCCTGACCATGGACGGCGTCGGCGAGTGGCCGACCACGTCGGTTGCGATCGGTCGCGACCACCGGATCGAAGTCACCAAGGAAATTCATTTCCCACATTCGCTCGGGCTGCTGTATTCGGCCTTCACCTACTACACCGGCTTCAAGGTCAACTCCGGCGAGTACAAGGTGATGGGCCTCGCACCCTATGGCGAGCCGCGCTTCGTCGACACCATCATGTCGAACGTCGTCGACGTGAAGGACGACGGCTCGTTCAGGTTGAACCAGGACTATTTCAACTACTGCACCGGCCTGACGATGTCGAACGACCGTTTCGCGGCGCTGTTCGGCGCGCCGGTGCGTTCGGCGGACCAGCCGCTGACGCAATTCCACATGGACGTGGCGGCGTCGGTGCAGGCGGTCACCGAGGAGATCGTGCTGCGGCTGTGCCGCTCGCTGCGCCGGGAATACGGCCTGTCGAAGCTGTGCCTCGCTGGCGGCGTCGCGCTCAACTGCGTCGCGAACGGCAAGGTCTGGCGCGAAGGCATCTTTTCGGACATCTGGGTGCAGCCGGCGGCGGGTGACGCCGGCGGCGCGCTCGGCGCTGCGCTCGCTGCCTATCACGGCAATTTCGAGAAGCCGCGGGTCGTCACGAACGAGCTCGACGCAATGTCCGGAAGTTATCTCGGCCCCGGGTTCAGCCAACCCGAGATCGAAACGCGGCTCGGCAGCGTCGGCGGACGTTTCACCGTGCTGGACGACGACGCCCTGATCGACGAAACGGTTCAGGCGCTGATCGACGAGAAGGCGGTCGGCTGGATGCAAGGGCGCATGGAGTTCGGCCCGCGCGCGCTCGGCGGTCGCTCCATCCTCGGCGATCCGCGCAGCCCCACGATGCAGAAGACCCTGAACCTGAAAGTGAAGTACCGCGAGTCGTTTCGCCCGTTCGCGCCTTCGGTGCTGCGCGAGGACGTCCAGGACTGGTTCGACTACGACGACGACAGCCCGTACATGCTGATGGTCGCCGACGTCGCCGCGCGCCATCGCAAGACCATGAGCGAGGAGGAGAAGGCGCTGTTCGGCATCGACAAGCTCAACGTGCCCCGCTCGACCATTCCGGCCGTCACGCATGTCGATTATTCGGCGCGAATTCAGACGGTGCACAAGGAAACCAATCCCCGTTATCACCGGTTGATCTCGCGCTTCAAGGAGCGCACCGGGTGCCCGGTGCTCGTCAACACCAGCTTCAACGTACGCGGCGAGCCTATCGTGTGCTCGCCCGAGGATGCGTTTCGCTGCTTCATGGGCAGCGAGATCGAACTGCTGGTGGTCGGAAATTGCATTCTGCGCAAGCCGGATCAGGATCCGAAACTGAAGCTGAATTACGAGACCGCGTTCGAACTGGACTAGCCGCCCTCCCATCGATCGACCGCACAGAGATCGCTACCAGGTTCTCCTGATGCGCGTCCCCCAAGCATCGTTCCCGATTCCGTCGAACGCAGAACGGCCCCGATTCGCACCGGCTCTGATCGTTTCGACCGATAGCCGGGTGCGCGGGTCGACGGACACCGTCGGATGCCGCAGGTTTCCGACCGAACCACCCGGTTTGACGAAAGTCGCCGACGCGGCTCAGCGCCCGCAGGCCGGCAGTCGATCGAACGACCAGACCGCCAGCCGTCGACCGGGGATCTGTGCGGAATCGTCGAGCCAATGGTCCGGTTCGGGAAACCGGAACGGCGCCAGCCGCAGGTTGAGCACGCGGTAATCGCCGCAGCGGATGTCGGCGTTGAACAGTGTCGAGGCGTCGGTCGTGGCGATCAGCCAACGTCGTCGCTTCGCCCCAACGTTTCGCAGCACGGCCGCAATCTCGGCGAAGCCGAGGTGAAACAACACCTCGCGGCACAGCACGGTGTCGGCGTCGGGCAAATCCCCGATCATGGCATCGCGGCAGTAGAAGCGCCGCCGCGCCGAGCCATGCATTTCGATGTTGCGCCTGACCACGCTCTCGACCACGTCGACGCCGATGTAGTCGATGCCGAGGTCGATCGCGCTCATCCAGGTCAGGTCGCCGCAGCCGACATCGAGCAGGGTCTCCGCTCCGATGGCTCGGAGCAGCGAAGGCAGTCCTTCGCGCACGCTCCTGGTCGCGGCGAGCGTCGAGCCGGTGCCGGACAGCGGCACGTCTCCGGTGCCGCCGGTCCACAGCCCGACGTCGTAGATTTCGCCGAACCGCGCGGCCAGCGTTCCATTGCGGAAGTGCCCGACCGAGAAGCCCTTGGCGCTCCGGACACTGTCGACCAGCCGGTGCATGGCGAGACGGGTCAGCGCATGTCGGACGACTTCCTTGGCGGTGCGATGGATCAGATGTCTGGCGGTGACCTGCATCGTCATTCTCTTCGAGGCCTCAGGCGGAGTGGTGCACCGGCTTCGCGGCCGCCGCGAACGCCCGGCGGCGCAGATGGAGATACATCAGAGCGGAACCGAGCAGATGGAAGCTCATTTCGCCGATCACGAAGGCGTAGATGCCGCAGGGTCCGATCATCGCGTAGCTGACGGCGATTCCGACCAGCGTGCTGACAGCGACGATCTTGGCGCTGGCGGCGTAGTCCGCCATCGCCGCCATCCCCTGGATCATGATCAGCAACGCCGAGATCGTCACGATCGACGGTGAATAGGCCGCCAGCAGATACGCGGCGTTGCTGAAGCCGTATCGCGGAACGGTCAGTGCCACCACGCAGGCCAGCAGCGTTCCCAGCGCCAGTGTCATCGCCGAAACGATCGACGTGACCTGCGAGCGAAGAATGGCGGACAGACCGAGATGCTCGCACGCTGCGGCACGCTCGACCAGTGCCGGAAAGTCCACGCGAGTGACGAATCCGACCAGCATCGTCATCGCGACCACGATCTGCTTGGCGTAGATGAACAGCGCCGTCGCTTCGGTGCCGAGAAACGCGGCGCTCAGCAGCAGCTGGGCGCGCAGGATGAGCTGGCCGGGGATGAATTGCAGCAGCAGCGCGAACCCGTCCTTCGCGGCTCGGACCACACCCTCGCGGCGGGGCCGGCTCCAGCGGGGACCACGGCCGAGGCGTATCAGCACGATCCATTGGGCAAGCACGGTCACCGCGTAGCCGAGCGAGAACGCAGCGCCGAGAACGAAGCCCGCCGTCTCCGGCGACGCATCCGCCATCAAGGCGAGCGCCAACGCCGAGGTCGCGAAGGCGATCGCCCCGGTCAGACCGCTCAGCCCGCTGAGCTTCAAGCCGTCGAGGATGCCGACCGCGTTCGCCGACCAGATCAGCAGGCCCGGGACGCTCGCCAGCAGATAGGTCCTGGAAAGCGGATCCGAGATCGGCAGCAGCGCCGTCACCAATGCGCCGGCAGCCACGACGACCGCTGTCGACAGCCGAACCACCGCGGTGTCCCAAAACAACCGCCAAATTGCGGTGCGCGATCCCTCGGCGGGCAATCTCGCGACCTGCCGCGCGAGCGTGGTGGTCGAACCCGCGTCGATTACGAAGATGCCGAGCATCAGGAACGAGAAATGCGTGCCGAATGCCGACAGCAGATCGAACTTGCCCTGCGCGAACAGCCATGTCTGCACCGCGAAGATCGCGCCCTGGCCGATGCCGTAGCCGCCGACCAGCAGTCCGACATTGGCGACGCGGCGCCATGGCTTCCGAGCCGGTTCCGGCGCTCGGACATGCGCCTTCACCGTCTCGTTGCTGTTGCCGAGGCGAAGGCCGCGCGCGCCCATCGAACCATCTCGCATGTTGTGATCCGACTCCGCCTGCTGCCGGGCAGGCGCCACGCCACAGTCGTCGCCCGCGGGTTCGGGTCGGCGCGGCCCTCCGTTTGACGATATCATCACGACAAACGAATGATACGTAAAAGACAGTTCGGTGATACAATAGACAATGAGCAACAGCTCAAACAACCGATACCCAACTGGTCTTTCTTGCATTCGGAATGAGCTTGCACCGAATTATAATAACCAGTATATCGCATCATATGATAACGTGATGTTCACTAGTTGATGGTGTCGCGTTCGAATGGTGAGGGGTGGTTCAATGAAGCGAGCTCTTGTTTGCGGCGCCGGCGGCTTTATCGGCAACCACCTCGTCACGGAACTCAAACGTGAAGGGTTCTGGGTTCGCGGCGCGGACCTGAAATATCCCGAGTACAACACCACCGATGCCGACGATTTCGCCATCGCCGATCTGCGGGACCCTGCCAATTGCCGCGCCATCATCGACGGCAGGTTCGACGAGATCTACCAGCTCGCCGCCGACATGGGCGGAGCTGGCTACATCTTCACCGGAGAGAACGACGCCCACGTTCTGCACAATTCGGCGATGATCAACCTGAACATCCTCGACGCCGCCAGCAAGCGCAATTGCCGGCGGATCTTCTACTCGTCGTCGGCCTGCATCTATCCGGATCACAATCAGCGCGATCCGCTGGCCCCGATCACCGCCGAGTCCAGCGCCTATCCGGCCAACCCCGACAGCGAATACGGCTGGGAAAAGCTGTTCAGCGAGCGGCTGTATCTCGCCTATCATCGCAACCTCGGTCTCGAGGTGCGGATCGCACGCTTCCACAACATCTTCGGACCGCTCGGTACCTGGACCGGCGGCCGCGAGAAAGCGCCGGCGGCGATCTGTCGCAAGGTCGCCGCCGCCCGCGACGGCGACGAGATCGAGATCTGGGGCGACGGCGAGCAGACCCGCTCGTTCCTCTATATCGACGAATGCCTGGCCGGCGTGCTCAAGCTGACCCGTTCGAACTATCTCGGGCCCGTCAATATCGGATCCGAGGAAATGGTCAGCATCAATCAGCTCGCCGACATGGCGATGGCGATCGCGGGCAAGACCCTGCACAAGCGCCACATTCCGGGTCCGACCGGGGTGCGCGGCCGCAACTCCGACAACCAACTGATCCGGCGTGTGCTCGATTGGGAGCCGTCGGCGCCGCTGATCGTCGGACTGGAGAAGACCTACCAGTGGATCGAGGCGCAGGTGCATGCGACCTCGAACGTCGACAGCATCGCGGCCTGACCGCCGCGACATCCTTCAAGCCGGCCGGTGGACGGGGCAAGTGCATGCGTATTTACGTCTGTGATTATTCCGGTCATCCGTTTCAGGTCCAGCTCAGCCGCGAGTTGGCGCGGCGCGGCAACCGCGTGGTGCACGCGTATTTTTCCGACTTTCAGACCCCGAAGGGGAGCCTGCAGCTCGGCCCCGGCGATCCCCCGACGCTGGAGATCACGCCGCTCAGCCTGGGCAGGCCGTTCTCGAAATACGGTCTGGTGAAGCGGCGCTTTCAGGAGATCCGCGTCGGGCGGCTGATCGCGCAGCGCATCGGCGAGTTCGAGCCGGACATCGTGATCGGCTGCAATCTGCCGATCGACGCCCTCGACGCGGTGGTGGCGCTCTGCGACCGGCAGCGGCGACCGTTCGTGTTCTGGCAGCAGGACATCTACAGCAAAGCGATCGGCGATCTGCTCGGCGAGCGTCTCGGCGTGGCAGGCCGGCTGATCGGGCGTTACTATCAAATGCTGGAGCGCAAGGCCGCGGCGCGCAGCTCCGCGATCGTGGTGATCGCCGACGATTTTCGGCACACGCTCGAAACCGAGTTCGGCGTCGACGGCCGCCGCATTCACACCGTCGAGAACTGGGCGCCTCTCGACGAGATATCGCCGCGGCCGAAGAGCAACGACTGGTCCCGTCGTCACGGCCTGGATGATTGTGACGTCGTGCTGTATACCGGCACGATCGGATTGAAGCACGATCCGGCGCTGATCCTCGAGGTGGCGAAATCGGTCGCGTTGCGCCCGCACACGCGGATGGTCGTGACCTCGGAGGGACGACACGCCGACTGGCTGACGCAGCAAGCCGCCGAGCTGCCGGGCGCGCCGCTGCTGGTCCTGCCGTTCCAGGATTTCAAATCGTACTCCGACGTGCTCGGCAGCGCCGACGTGCTGATCGCGATCCTGGAGAGCGACGCCGGGACGTTCTCCGTCCCGTCCAAGGTCCTCAGCTATCTGTGCTCCGGACGACCGATCGTACTGAGCGCGCCGCCCGCGAATCTCGCCTCGCGCACCATTCAGCGCGCCAATGCCGGTTACGCGGTGCCCGTCGGAGACGTTACCGGCTTCGTCGGCGCGATCGACGCCCTGCTCGACGATCCCGACCGCCGCAGCGCCTTCGGCGCCAATGGCCGCGCCTACGCCGAGCGCAGCTTCGACATCGGCAAGATCGCCGACCGGTTCGATGCGATCATCGGCTCGGTGCGCGCGGATCAGCGCAGGGACGCGCGGCGCGGCCGGGTCGATCTTCCCGCGCTCAGCCCGCGCTGAGCGGCTCGCTCTCGGAACGGCACGAATACAGCAAGCGGACGGCCTCATGAGCATATTGTCGGAGCTGCCCCAGCGACTGCGACGCGTGACGTCCGGCGGCGCCTACGTTCCCCAGATCGATGGGCTTCGATTTCTCTCAGTGATGCCGATCCTGTTCTTCCACTCCGGCCTGCGCGCCGGACGGATGATGCCGGATCCAGTCGCCGGCGAGGCGACGATCACGGCGTGGTTTCCGTTCGCCGGCTTCGCCGTGACGCTGTTCTTCTTCATCAGCGGCTACATCATCGCCTATCCGTTCCTCGCAGGACGACCGCCGAAGCTGTCGCACTTCTACAAGCGCCGCCTGCTGCGGCTCGAGCCGCCGTACTTCGTGGTGATGATCGGCTGCTTCGTCATCCTCAGCCTTTATACCCCGGTCAGCGCGCCGAACTTCACCTTCACCGAGGCTCCGCTGTGGCAGAGCCTGGCCGCGAGCCTGACCTACTCGCACGGACTCATTTTCGGCCAGAGCCCGCGGCTCAATCCGCCGGCCTGGACGCTGGAACGCGAGGTGCAGTTCTATCTGCTCGCTCCGTTTCTGATCATGGCGTATCTGTCGATCAAGAACCGCGCCCTGCGGCTTTGGTTCGGCGGCTTCGCGCTGCTGGCGCTGATCGTGCTCGGCGAGACGCTGCGGCACCAGCTTCCGTTCGAGCATCCGCTTCGGCATACCCTGTTCGGCGAGAGCTACGGCTTCATCCTCGGCGTCATGGTCTGCGACTATTCGGTCGCCGTCCGACCGTTCGAGCAGCCGCCGCGGCGACGCTACGACGTCCTGCTCGTGGTCGGATACATCGGCATGATGCTCACCGGCACCGCCGAACTCAGGAACATCCAGTTCGGCTATTCCGAACCCACCCTCGCAATCGCAACAGGCAGCCTCAACGCCTTCGCGCGGGCGAGTTGCATCTTCCTGGTGTTTCTCGGTGCCGCACGGGGCACAACTGGTCGCGTGCTGCTGGCATCGCCCTGGGTCGCGCTGATCGGCGGCGCCTGCTATTCGATCTATCTGCTGCATCTTCCGCTGATGCATGCGATGGCGGCGGCGCTGGAGCGCCAATTTCAGCCGGACTCCTTGATCGTCGCAACGGCGCTGTGCTGGGCGATCCTCGTCCCTGCCTGCATTGCCGTCGGCCTGATGTTCTACGCATTGATCGAGCGCCCGTGCATGCGCCCCAAATGGCCCTCCGAACTGGCGATGGCCGCTCGTCGCGTCCTGGCCAGCGTCCGCCGTCTCGGGCGACGTCAGGCGACGACGCCGAACGCCGCCGATGCGCAGCCGGTCGCGCTGGCTGTCACCGAACGATTGCACGAACGTGTCAATTAGATCCGGTCGTCGACCCGGACGCGCAGACGGTGGCCGCACGTTAGCCCCGGCATCCGCAGGGGCGATCGTCGATGCGGGAGCGGACCCATTCACAACTATCTGAAATACGCCCTCGCCGCCTGTCAGCCGGCGTTCTGGCCGGCGCTGCGGCGTCGGGTGATGCCGGCGCTGGAGCACGGCCGGCTGTTCGACGATATCGGGGTCGGCACGTTGATCGACGTCGGAGCCAACCGCGGGCAGTTTTCGCTGCTGGTGCGCCACCGCTTTCCGAACGCGCAGATCCACGCCTTCGAGCCGCTCGAGCCGGAACGCGAGCGGCTGCAGGCGGTGGTCTCCGCGCCGCTGACCTGTCATCCGGTCGCGCTCGGCGCGACCCGACGTCAGGCGACGTTTCACGTCACCTCCAAGCGTGACAGCTCGTCGCTGCTGCTCCCCGGCGCGGCTCAGCAGGCCGCCAGCGGCGTGACGCGGACCGGCTCGATCACCGTGCAGGTCGAACGGCTACCCGATGTGCTCGACGTCGCGGCGCTGCCGCGGCCGATCCTGATGAAACTCGACGTGCAGGGCGGCGAGCTCGACGTCATCGCGGGTTCAGCCAGCGTCCTGCCGCTGATCGACGCGATCTATACCGAAGTCTCGTTCGTCACGTTGTACGAACAGCAGCCGCTCGCCACCGAGATCACTACGTTTCTGGATCAGCACGGCTTCGCGCTACGCGGCGTCTACAATCACTTCTTCTCGCCGAGAATCGGGCCGACCCAAGCCGACTTCCTCTACGTCCGCTCGGCGCGGGCGCCGCGGGCAACGACTGGGGACGCCAACCGCGAAGTCGCCGCGAGCCTGGGCCACGAGCACGCCTGACGGCGCGGCCGGACGGATCGCCGACATCGGCCTGCCCCAGCCGATCCGCTCCGGAGCGTCCTCGCCTCGTTATCCGGGCTGATGTGGCGGGGTGACCTGCACCCGGGTCGACCGCACCTGCCAGCGTCACCGACCGACACCACCGCATCGGACACCACCGCATTGGTGTCGCCGCCCTACCGCCGTTCTTCTTCGTCCTGGTCCCGGCCGTTGCCGGAACGCGAGGATGGCGCACCCGTCGCCGGCGGCGTCGAGGAGGAAGGCGTCTCGGCGGAGGGCACCGCGCCGGTCGCACCACCATCGCCGCCGCCGTAACCGACGACCTCGACGATGAAGATCGAAGCCTGACCGCGGCTACCGCCGGCGGTCGGCTGCTCGGTCCGCGCCGCGGCGCCGGCGGCGTTCGAGGAGGTCGCGAGCGAACCGCTGAGGCTCGGCAGCGACACCGAGGGCACGCCGGTGACCGGACCGGCGGCCGAGATGTTGCTGACGTTCAGCACCACCGGCGCCACCACGAAGACTTCACCCGACGAGCGAACACCGGCGGTGCCGAAGTCGATCCGACCGCGCGGGGCCAGCAGATACAGGTTCGAGCTGCGCGCCACCTTCGAGCTCTTCAGCACGCCGATGCCGGCGCCGCTGACGAAGCCGCCGAGATCGATCGACTGGTAGTCGTTGGCGTCGAACAACACTTCCAGCGGCGGCTGCGACAACGTCGTCTTGGAGCCGCGGCCGGCGTCGAGATCGCCGTTGGAGCTCCACATCAGGATGTCGCCGCCCTGGGTGGTGAAGACGCGGCTGGAATTGACCAATACGCTGCCGTCGGTGAAGGTGCTGATATTGCCGCCGCCCAGCGTCAGGATGCCGAGATCGCTGAGCTTGAGCAGCGGATTCGGCTCCGGTACCAGGGAGCCGACGATGATGTCGCCCTGCGGACCGAAGATCGAAATGTCGCCGCCGAGCTTGGTCTGGATAGTGGCGTGCAGCAGGTCGAGATTGTTCTTCACCGCGCGGTCGCCGTAGCCATAGCTGGACGGGAACATGGTCTCGATCGCCCGGTAACCACGCGCAACCTGATCGGCGTCGCCGCTCGCGGCGACGGCCTTCAGCTCGGCGAGATAGACCTGGCCCAGGAACACCTGCTGCAGGCTCTGCGGCAGCGCCCTGAAAGTCGCCACCGGATCGTCGCCGGGCTCCTGGCCGACGCGGCCGAGGAACGCCACCATCTCGGCGAAGTAGTTGTGCGCGACCAGCGACGCGCCCGCCGGATCGACGTAGGTGGCGAACACGCCGTCGTAGTTGATGCCGTTCTTGACGCCGAACCGGACGATGAGATCGGCCCCTTCCGACCCGAGTAGAGCGTTGCGACGCGGCTTCGCGGCGGGGCCGAGCAAGGCGGCGTTGTAGATTCCGGTCGGTCCGCCGTTCGCATTGGTCAGGCGATCGGCGTTGCCGACCGGACTGGCGCTGGCATTGCCGAGCGAGACGATACCCTGTTGCGCGATCACCTTCGACTGGACGTTGTCCGCGGCGGGTAGGAACGGGCCGAGATCGCCGCCGGCCTCGACGACGAAATAGCCGGGTCCCGCGATCTGCAGTCCGCCGCCGATATTGTCGCCGGTGTAGTAAAGGTCGTCGCCGGCGATGACGCTGCTGACGTCGCTGCGGCGGATGTTCTGCGCCAGCAGGTTGAGATCGACGATGTCGCCGCCGGCCCTAACCTGCGCGGGCCGGTTGATCTCGATCCGGTTGGTGGCGCCGGTTGTCACATTGGTGTAGGCGGCAGCCTTGATGTCGCCGGTCAGCGCGTAGATGCGGGCGATCGCGTCGTCGTCGGCATGGGCCAGCACCGCCTCGCTGTAGGTTCCGCCATAGCTGCGGTCGCCGGAATGCGTGCCGAACCACTCTGCCGGCCGGAACGGGTTGAAGGCTTTGTCGAGCAGCGACGGGCCGGCGGAAATAACCGGAGCACGCGACGCGATGGTGACGCCGAAGGTCAGGTCGATGCTGCCCTGCGCCAGAAGCTCGAATTCGCCATGCTCGGAGCCGCTCAGAATCATGCCGGCGAGGCCGAACTGGACGCCGCTTGCTGTCACCTCCAGGCCGCGCGTGACGATGTCGCCGCTGGCGGCGATGGCCTCGAAGCTGGCGGGATACGCGCCCGAGGCGTTGGCCGTGACGCCGGTGGTAGTAATGGTGGGCAAGGCGATTCCGATCGACACGTCTCCGCTCGCCGACATCAGCGCCACCGCGCTGTCGGGACCATAGGTGTCCATATAGATCGCCGAGTTGGTGCTGGCATAACTGCTGTGCTGGCGGTGCAGCGCGGCGGGATTGACCACGCCGCCCATCGACAGCGTGCCGGCAGCGATCATCTGGATCCGGCCGAGATCGACCGCCAGCAGCGGAACGTTGTCGAGCGCCAGGTTGCCCCGGGCCAGCTTGGTGGCGGCGGCGCCGATCGAGCGGCCGGCCTTGATCACGGCGTGACCAGAGCCTTGGTAGAACGAGCCGCCGAGAATGTCGCGGCCGGCGCTGACGCTCATATTGCCGCTGTCGTAGATATGGGTGATCGGCGTCGAGGTCGCGGTCAGGCCGCCGGAGACGCGGCCCGTAGTGGGCAGCGACACCGAGACGTCGTTGAGGTCCCGCCCGGCCTGCACCGTGACGTTGCCGCCGGCGCTCAGGATCCCCTGCTGGAAGCTGGCGTATTGGATCCACCACGCCGTCTGCGAGGCGATGCTGGTCCCGATTGGCTGGAACACGCCCTGGCCGCGGAGGTCGATCGCCGCAGCGGCCGAAGCGCTTCCGGCCGGCGTCAATTCGATGTCGGCGACCAGCCAGGGTTTGTAGTACTGATAGTTCGATCGGGTCCCGGTGCCGCTGTAGCCGATGATGTCCCATTGCGCCTCGACCACGACGTCGCCGCCCTTGTGCGGGAACGCGGCCGCGGTCGGCGGACCATAGGCGACCGAGACGGCGGCGCTCGACGAACCGTTCAGCAGCAACTGCGGCTCGAAGAACAGCAGATCCGGGTTGCTCGCGGTGTTGCCGACCACAACCGCGCCGTTGACGGTTCGGTACTGCGGATCGATCAGCCGCGGGGTGTTGACGCCCGCGGCGTAGATGACGCCGGGCGCAGCGGTGTCGGCCATCACGACGCTGTTGCCGGCGGCGACGGTGATGTTGCCGGTGCCGGTGCGCACCATGGTCGACAGATCGACCGTCGCGGTCGTCAGTCCCGAGCCGGTATAGAGCGTCTGCGTATACGAGGTGTGCTTGTCGACGATCACGCTGCGGACCGAGTTCGACTGCGCCGCGTTCGGCGCGTAGATCGAGCTCGACAGCGGCTGCACCGCATCCGGATTGGCGCTGGCGAGATCGGCACCGGCGACCAGCCGGTAGCTCCACGAGCCCGGATCGGTGACGGTGACGATCTCGGCGTTCGCCGGCGCGGTACCGACGCTGTTGGGGCTGCCGCAATTCGACACGCAGACCCGAAGCTGATTGGGGAACAGGTCGGCTGCGGCGAGGTCGACCGAGCCGGGGCTGACGCCGTTGGCCTGAGCACGATACGGCGCGATCGGCACCGCGCCGTAGGAGTTCAGCCAGAACAGATAGCCGGGAGAACTCCAGTCGGCGAGGGTCTGGTCGGTGCCGCGCTTGTAGGTCGCCAGATAGCTGGCGAGCGCGGCGACGTAGGTGCCGTCCTGATAGTTGCGGAACTGGAAGAAGCCGTCGGAGATCGAGGCGTCGACCCGGACGTCGTTGACCGCCCGCAGCGTCAGCGCGCCGGCCTCGATCGATTTGCCGCCGGTGCCGTAATCGGCGACCAGACGATAGTCGAAGGTGACGTAGCTCTGCTGCGCCACATTGGCGTTGTCGTAGGTGTGGACGTATTTGCTGCCGTTGCTGCCGTTGGTCTGCAGATTGTAGGCCGCGCCGGAGGCCAGATTCCAGTTCTGCTTGACGGTGATGTCGCCGGCATTCTTCGACGTGCTGGAATTGACCAGTTCGACGCCCGGCCGGACATGGACCACGCCGGCGCCGAGATCCTGCGCCAGCGGCGACAGCCGGCTGATCAGACCGTCGAAGCCGTAGTTCTGCCCGTTGAGGATCAGGTCGCCCTGGGCGAATTGCACCAGAGTTTTGCCGAAGAACTGACCGTGCAGGCCATCGGCTTGGAACACCGCTGTCTGGGTGGTGCCGTTCGGGTCGTAAGTGGCGGAATTATAGGTTCCGACCGGGACGTAGTTGCCGATCGGGGTGAAGACACCGGCCGCGTTCGATGTGCCGGTGTAATTGTTGCGTGTCTGCACCTCGATCCGGGCGGTGCCGGAAACGAAATTGACAGTGTTCGGAGTCGTCCCCGTGGGAACCGGGGTTGTGCCGACCACCTGCATGCCGCCGGCGCTGACGGTTGCGGTCACGGTGACGCCGGGCGCGACGGTGATCGTCGCCGTCGCCGGCCGGCTGAGATAACCGCTGCCCGGATTGGTGATGGTGAGCGTCGGCGTTCCGCTCGCGTCGGTGCTCACGACGCCCTGGGCCGCGACACGCGTGACGCCGGCGGCAGTGTCGGTCGGAGCAGCGAAGGTCACCGGCGCATTCGACAGATTGGCGGGAAGACCGGCCGCGTTCAGCCTGATGTTGTTGTCCAGCCCCATGATCGCCACGATCACGAACGGCGTGCCGTTCAGCAGGATCACCGGCTTGCTGGTATAGCCGCTGCCGGGATTGGTGATCACCACGGCGCGTCCGGTGACCCCGGTCCAGGTGCCGCTCAGCACGCGGTTGCCGTTGCCGTCGTACAGGCCCGCCGGATCGATCACGCCGTCCCAGCCCAGCGTCGAGCCGTCGATGCCGTATCTGCTGCCGACAGTGTCGAAGGAGATGAAGCCCTCGACGGTGACCGCGCGCGCGCCGCGGATGCTGACGTCGCTGCCGCTGATGGTCGGCCGTTCGTTGCCGGTGGCGTCGATGGCGACGATCTTGGCGTCGCCGTTGCCGTCCACGGGCGCGCGGAACGTGACGGTGCCGCCGCTGAGGCCGCCCTTGGTGCCGCCGGAGACGTCGATCCGCATCCCGGATTGCAGCCGGATCTTGCCCGCCGCCGCCCACGGAATCCCGATGGTGACGTCGCCGCCGCGTTCGTCGGCATGCTGCGTCGAGGCGAGGATAAAGGAGGTGCCGCCGAGCGTCACCTGATTTGCGGCATAGAGGCCGACCTGGCCGCCGGCCTGACCGGTGCCGTCCGGGGTGACACCGGCATAGCCGCTGGCGTCGATGGTGCCGAAGATGTTGAGCTGACCGAACTGCCGGGATGGGTTGGCACTGTCCCACGTGCTGTCGTCGGCAGTGAGCGTGACCGCATGGGCCTTCAACGTAGAGCCGGCCGACAGCGTCAGATTGCCGGTGCGAGTGTGAATGTCGATCGCGCCGGTGAGGCCGCCGTCCAGCAGTCTGGCCGCCAGATCATCGAGCACGACATCGTCGGTATAGCCCGCGCCGAGCTGGAGCGACTTGGCGTCGACTTGGAAACGGCCGCCGAAGCCGGGCCCGCCCTGCCCTTGCAGATCGCCGAGCAACACCGCGCGGCCAGCGACCGCCGAGATCTCGATCTCGCCGCCATAGCCGATGCCGTCCGCCGGCTGCGCGACGTCGATCGTGCTGGTGGCGGCGGTGCGCACGCTGCCGGCGCCGCCGCTGTCGGCCTGCAGCAGCACCTTGCCGCCGGCCACATAGACGTCGGAGTCGAACAGCACCCGCTTGTAGCCGCCGGCCGCCAGATAGGCGCCGTCGAGCAGCCGCACCGCCTCGGTGGTGCTGCCGTCGGAATTCTGCCGGTCGGTCCCGGTGGCTTCCAGCACGATAGTGCCGGCCTGCGCCTGGATCGTCGTGCCCACGGCGACGCGGTTGCCAATGACGACGAGCTTGCCGCCGAGCTGGTCGCTGTCCTCCGGACGCGCAGCCGCGCCGCTGCGCGCACCGACATCGAGCAGCGCGGCGCTGCCGGTAGCCGAGATGGTGAAACCGTCGGCGGCGGCGCTGCCGACCCGCACGATCGGGGTGTACATTGACAGGTCGACCTGATCGAGCCCGGTTCCGAGCGTCAGGCTGCCGCTACCGGCGATCGTGACGCCGTCACGTGCCACGAAATCGACGCTGGAATAGCCGGCGATGCGCTGCGAGCCGGCGCCGAACACGATATCGTCGGCAGCCAGGGTCAGGCTGGCGCCGCCTGCCGAGGGCAGCTTTGCCGGTGGCCCGCCGGCGCCGAGATTCGACAAGGTGATCGATCCGGCGTCGAGCGAGATCAGCGCGTTGCCGCCGGACGCCGCGACGATCGCGGCGGTGTCCATCGTCAGGCTGGTGACGCGGCCGCCCGGAGCGAAGTCGCCGTAGACGCCGATCGAGCCGCCCAGCAGCGTCTTCAGCGTCAGCGACTGGACGTCGAACTGCGCGCCGCTGGGCAGCGCTACGGCGACCGCGGCCGAATTCGTGCCGAGCCCGATGGTGCGCGCTGCCAGCGTCAGACGCTCGGCATGCAGATCGCTCGGCGCGAACTGGATCGCCCTGCTCGACCTCGTCGCCTGCATCGTCACGGTGCCGGCCGACACCCGAGCGCCCGCCTCGATGGTGACGCTGCCGGCGTCGCCGGCCGGCAGCACGACCTGACCGACACCGCCGCTGGTCGAATTCACCGTACCCGACACCGGCACGCCGGCGATGGCGCCGGATAGAACGTCGGCGAAGCGGATGGTCAGTTCCGGCGTGGTGACGCCGGTCGGGCCCGAGATATTCAGTGCGCCGTCGGTGGTGGCGGCGAACAGCGCGCCGAGCCCGGGGACGTAGGACCCGACGAAGCCGCTCTGCGCCTTCGAGCTCTGGAAGTTATTCCAGTACCAGGTCGAGTTCAGCTTGGTGAGGTCGGCGCCGGTGATGACGGTGCCGGTCGAGTCGAGCGTGCCGCCGACCGCCGCCGCGATCTGCTCCGCGAGCAGATAAGCGCCGTCCGGCTTCGCGAAGTAGTAGTTGCGCCCGGCGCCGCCCTCGAAGGCGCCAACGTTCTCGACGATACTGCCCGACCTGATCGTGACCTCGCCCTCGCCGGGCGCCGGCCCGAAGACCGCGAGTGGCACGTTGACGTAGCCGTTACCGACCGCCAGCAGCGTGTTGAGGGTCTGCCATTGCCCGGCCCCGGCGACGAGCAGGATTTCCGGCGCAGCGAACGACTCGCCGCGGGTATCGACCAGCACGTTGGTCGCCGTCGGGGTGATCAGCGTGCCGAGCGCCGGATCGACGTCGCTGCGCAGGCCGCCGATCAGGATGCTGCCGAAGCCGAAATTGTTGAGCTGGGTGGCGTCGAGCGCGACGTAGCCGGCCGGCACGCTCGCAGGATTGGCCCGGTCGAGATACTGGCTGTGCCCGACCACGGCGAGCTTGGTGGCCGAAATGTCGAGTTCGCCGCCGCGCCCGCCGGCAGCCGGCCGGGTCAGCGCCATGCCGGCGAGCAGGATCTCCTGCTGCGCCAGCACAGCCATACGGCCGGCGTCGATCGGAAGCCGCGGCACGTTGGTGCCGTCGCTGTTCGCGCGCTGGGTGAAATAGGCGTTGGCGCCGTTGAACGCATACTCGCTGTAACGCTGCCAGACGGAATTGCTGCGGATCGCGAACAGCGCCTCGCCGGACGATTGCTTCTGCGACGATGTCGACTGGGTGTAATGCCCGCTGACCAGCACCGTGCCGTCCGGCAGCGTGGTGCCCGACGGAACGCTGCGGCCGAGATTATCACCGAAATAGGTTACCCGCATCGCGCCCGGCAGAGTGGCGTAGTGCGCCGGATAGAGCGTGTAGGTGCCGGCCGGAATGCCATCGCCGCCGGCGATGGTGATCTGCGTACCGGCCAGCGGATAGATGTCGCCCGACTGCAGATACAACACCTGCCCGCTCGGCAGCGTGAACTTGGCGCCGGACTGGCCCGCGGCATCGAGGCTTCTGGCGGTGGTGAAGTGAATGTCGAACGCGGCGACCGAGTCGCTGCTGCTCGGCACCAGGGCGTAAACCACCGGCCCGGCTCCGGTCGCGTTCTTCAGACCGCCATTGATCGTGGCCAGCGTATCGTACGAGCCGCCCTTGCCCTGGATCCACTCGGTCGCCTGCAGATCGCCGCCGCCCCGGACGTCGATCACCGCGCCTTCCGCCACCGCGACGCTGGCGCCGCCGAGCGTCAGGCCCTTGGCCGGCGGCGCCGTCAGCGGGCTGAGACTTGCATTGTAGTACCACCCCTTGCCGTCCAGGGTAGCGCCATAGGGCACGGTGGTGTCGGCCAGCGTCACCGAAGTCAGACTGCCCGGCTGCAGGACAACGCCCTGACGGCTGCCGTCGGCGTTGGTGCCGGTGCTGCCGGTCAGGGTGATCTGTCCGAGCGGTGCGAACAGATTGCCGCCCTGCCGGATGTTCGCGGCCGTCACCGTGACGCTGCCGCCGGCGGACAGCGGAATGTCGGTCTGGCTGCCGGCGGGCGCTGCGAAGGCGACATCGCCGGCGGTGCTCTTGATGGTGAAGTCCACTGCCGAGACCGGATAGACGCGCTGCGCCGAGAGCAGCAGGTCGCCATGGGTCGCGAGCGTGCCGGCGAATTCGGACGGACCGCTGATCAGCCCCGTGGTGGTGTCGAGCTTGTTGGCGACCTTCGGCGTGCTGAGACGCAGATCGCCGGAGCTCAGCAGATCGACCTGACGGAAGCCGGCGAAGGTGGCGCCCTCGACGTCCAGGGTCCGCGCGGCGACCGTGATTGTATTGGTCCCCTGGGTCACGGCGCCGCCGCCACCGGTCAGCAGCACGTAAGGCGCGGACAGCGTCACGTTGCTGCCGTTGCCGAAGCTCAAGATTGAGGACGCGGCGATTTCGAGCCGGTTGGCGACCGACCAGTTCAGCGATCCGGAGACGATGATCGTCTGCAATCCCAGCGCGCCGAGATTCAGAGTATTCCCGGCGATGTCGTTGAAGATTCGCGCCGCCCCGCCCTGAGCGCCGCCCGCATACAGGTACACGTTCTCGAACGCCGAGAGCCTGTCGACCGCCGCCGACACGGTCAGTGAGCTCCCGACGCTCTGCGAGAGCTGGGCCAGCGACATCAGGCCGGTCGCGGCGGCCGGCGCATTGGGCAGCCGCAGCGCATCGAAACTCTGCGCCAGCGTCATTGCGCCGCCGCCGAGAACGATGGTGCCGCCATTGGCGCGCGGTTCCGCGGCAAAGTTGCCGGCGGCGTCGCGGTAGCGGCCGCCAAGCGCCGCGAACGAGCCGTTCCACAGGAATGCGCCGGAGTCGATCTCGACCGAGCCGGCGTCTGCCCACGACCAGTACGGCGTGACCGTCCGACCGCTCACATAAGAAACCAGACCGGCATAGCCGGAGACATCGACCTGGAGTCCGTCGCCAGCAACCGCATAGGACGATCCGGCGGCCGGCACGGCGGGAACGGGATTGTTGCTTCCCGTGACCGTAGTGAGCGCTCCGGACTCGATCGTCAGGGTGCCGCCGCCGATGATCGTGCCGCTGGCCGCCGGTCCGCCGGGCAGGCCGAACCGCGAACTGGCGATGTACGTGCCGGACAGGTCGATCCGCGCCTGCTGCTGATTCCGGGCGTCCAGCCAGGTGCGGACCGCGTTGATGGTCAGGCTGCCGCCACGGTCGACGATGCTGCCGCGGAGCAGGACGTTCTGAGCGAGCGTGTCGCGCCCGTACAACGCGGCACCGGACGCGAGTGATCGGTCGGGACTGCCGCTCAGATTGAGCTTCGCCTTTGCATCAGTGACGATCGAGGCGTCCTGGTCGAGCAGGATGTTGTCGGCGCGCAGCGTCAGATCGACCGGCTTGCGCAGATCGTCGGGCAGAACAGCCAGCCGAGTGTCCGGCGACTGCGACGCCTCGCGGCCGAGCTTGGTGCCTGTTCCCAGCTCTGCGTAGTTGACGTCGCCCGCATAGTTGACCTGCTGCAAGGTCAGATCCGACGCGACGACAATGCTCGCTTGGCCGCCCGCCACCGCACTGCCGTCGGCCTTCAACCTGACGTCTGAAACGGTTTCCAGCGTGTACGAGCCGAAGCCGCCATTGTTGAGCAGCGCGATCGGAAACCTCGGATCGCTGCCGACTCTAACGGTCGAGGTCTGCCCCGCCGGCAGCACGCCGCCGATCTGCACCGTACCGACCGTCCCCAACAGCAAACTGCCGTTGGATTCGAAACCGTAGGCGCGCAAAGTCCCGTCGAGTTGCAGGATCGCGACGCTGCTGTCGGGTGACGGCGCGATTGGATTGTTGTTGCCCGCGTCCGGCTGGTTCGGCGGCTCGAACGACCCCTTGTAGAGCACCAGCGAGATGCTGCCCCCCTTGCCGGCGATGACGCCGTTCGAGGCCGTCTTGAACTTGCCGCGGGGTGAGATGTACGCCCCGCTCGAGGCATCGAGAACGCTGCCCGCTGACAAACGGATACTGCCCGTGGTGTCCTGGCGACTGAGACGATCGCTGTCCTTGTTGGTCGTGATCGAGATCGAGCCGCCGTTGATGAAGGCCGGCCCTGCGGCATCGAGCCCGAACTTGGCGTTGTCGTTGACGAAGCGGCCACTGACGTCGAGGAGGCCTTCCACGAACACGTCCGCTGCGATCGCCTGGCCGTTGTGCGTCGGCGCCTGCAGCGGCAGGGTCGTGTCCTGGAATGCTTTCGAGATTTGCCAGCGTTTGGTGGTGAGGTCGATCATGCCGCCCGGCGCCGTGATCGAGCCCGCGATGTCGATCGCACCGCCGGCAAGCGCTTCGAAGCGACCGCCCGCCGCGAGCCGAACGGCGCTACCGGACGACAGCACCAGGTCGTAGCTGGTGATCGAAAGCGCGCTCAGCCCGTAACTCGACAGTGTTTCGTCCGACAGCGGGGTCTTGGCGTTGTTGGTGACGAAATTGGCCGATGGCGTCGACCCGATCTGCACGCTGGAGGGCGTGTTGAGGATCAGGTAGCCCTGAGACGGCAATTCGTCGCCGCTGGCCTGCAACGCGGTCGGCCGCGTCACCGCGCTGCCGCTGGTGTAGTCGGTGGTGTCCGACGGCGCGCGCCCGAGATTTATCTGGCGCTGCCCGGCGACCGAGCCGAAATAGAACTCGTTGCCGAGGGCGATTTGCGGGGTGATGGTGGTCACCTTGACGCCGCCGGCGTCGTGGCCCTCGGTGTAGCCGGGCTGGTACGACTGCGCGCCCAGCGTCCAGCTTTCCGGAGCCCCCCAACGCGCGTGATCGACGGTAAACCGGCCGAAGATCCCGACATAGATCATGTCGGGACTGGCGGTGGCCATGGTGTAGATCCGTCCGTCGATACCGATCAGGCGCGTGGTCGGAACCATGCCCGGCAGATAGGTGATGGTGCCGCCGGCGACGTTGACCACCGAGCCTGCATCCAGCACGACCTGCCTGCCGGACGTACCGGAATCGTCGACATTCAGCTCGGTCCCGAAATCCACGCGGCCGCCGGCGGTCATCAGTTGATAGATGCTACGCCCCTTCGAATTGACATAGCCGCTGGCGTCGGCGAGCGGGGTGCCGACCCAGGTGGTGCCGTCGCTGCGCGTGCCGGAGGCGCGGATGTCGATCCACAGCGTCTCGCCGTACAGAACACCGTCGCGCTGCAGCGGCATGTCGGCGAATTCGGCGCGCGGCTGGAACGAGACGAAATTGTACGAAGCCGGCAACACCACATCCTGCAACCCGGCGACGTCGATGGTCGCGCCCGGGCCATCCGCGCTGCGGCCCGCCAGCACCACCTGCTGGGGCCCGCTGAGCGTCGGTTTGGCGCTCGCATTGGTAGTGCCATTGCCGTTGAAGAGCTGGCGCGTGACGCCGCCGCCACCGAGCGCGACCGCCTTCAGAGATACCGTGGCGGACGGTGCCGAGATCAGTCCGTTCGTGCTGATGCCGACCTCGCGCTGCGCCGCCAATTCGACGAACGCCGGCATGAAGCTCTGCACCGTGCTGGAGTTGCTGTCGCTCGAGCCGCCGCTCAGTATCGGCAGCGTGTTGCCGTCGTCATAGGGCAGCATGCTGATGATGCCGTCCATCCGAACGCTGGTGGCGGCGTGGAGCAGTACCATGCTGTTGCGCAGGATACTGGTGTCGGCCGAGATCACCCCGCGCACCAGCCCGCCCACGGCGTCACGGACGGGATTGCCGTCGGCGTCGAGCAGATCGGCGACCGCGACCCGGTCGCCGGCGAGGGTGGTGACGCCCTGCCGGGTCTCGATCAGGCCGCCATGGGTGACTTCGCCGGTGACCACGCCGGTGGTTTCATTGCGGTAGTAGGCGAGGTTGGTTGGATTGCCGAGTTGACCAGCGGTCGTCTGATAGCTTTCCGAGTAGTTCTGTAACTGTAACCCGGTTCCGCGGAAGGTCACGCCGCTCGGCAGCACGCTGCTCGGGAACTCCGCCGCGCTGTATGTCCCCGGAGTCAGCGTAATCGCCCGCGAGGCGGCCATCGCGACCTGGCCTTGCGGCGCGGTCAGCGTGCCGTAGTTGGCGACATTGGCGCCGAACAGGTAGATGAATCCAGGCGACCCCAGCGGCACGACGTCGGTGGCGATCTTGGCGCTGATCGCGGCACCGGCCTCGACCGTGACGTTGCCCGGGACCAGCGTCGTGGCGGCACCGCCTGGGTCGGCGTTGCCGGGTGTCGGCGTCCGCTCGGCAACGAACAGCGAAAACGAGTAGGGATTGCCGATGCCGGTGTTGAGGAAATAGGCGTCGCGCGCGGCCTGATCGTCGCCGAGCTTGCCGACGTCGAGCGTCGACGCCACCAGCGAATGCACGTTGATCTGGGCGCCGGCGCCGAAGATGATGCCGTTGCGGTTGATCACGTAGACCGCGCCCGGCGCGTTGATCTGGCCGTTGATCGAGGACGGATTGGTCCAGCCGTTATTGGCCCGCGCATTCTGCAGGAACAAGTTCGGCGAGGTGCCCGGATTGACCCGGTTCAGCGCGATCCAGTCCGACGCCTGCTGATCGAAATTCAGAAGCGTGTCGGAGCTGATGTTGAAGCTGTCCCAGTTGAGAATCGCCTGCTTGGCGGTCTGGGTGACGTTGACGTTGGTCTTGCCGCCGCTGACGGTCTGGGTCAGTTCCGAACTGGCGCCGTTGAACGATTGCGGCGTTTTCAGATTCAGCGTCGTGCACGACGCGCCGCAGGACCCGCCGACGCTGACGCCGCCGGTCGGCATCAAACCGCCATCGGCGACGCCGCTCGGAATCGCGGCGCCGTTCGCCAGCGTCGGCTGCGCCGCGATCGCGGCGGCCTCCTGCTGCGCCTTGCGCATCGCGGCGAGCGCCGCCGCCGCTCGATCGAGCGATTGCCGTGCCTGTGCGGCCGCGCCGGCCGCCTGCGCGGCGGCGGCGCTCGCGGCGTCCTGAGCGGCAGTGGTGGGGGCGACGCCCCCGATCGAATTGATGCTGCGGGCCTCGCCGTTGGTGCACGCCACCATCAGGACGAACAGGCTGGCTCCGCACAGCATCACCGACCGGTACGCCAGACGCGACGATCCGGTACGGAGGGATATCGAGCGAACGCGCTTCAAGGCAGACTCCGAGCCGCATCACACAACACGCAACGCGACCGGCCATCTGGCCGAAATGCCCCGACGACATGGAGCATTCGAAGCACAGGGACATCGCCGCAACTTGCGGGGGAAGTTTACTTGTTGTTAACTGACAGCTTCATGTCAGATCGATGTCAATGAGAACGGTAACGTTACTATCGTAACATGACTCAAGGCTTCGCCGCACCGGCGCCGGGCTGGCCCGAAATCCGATTCATCCAGTGCTGCACCATGCCACTGAACGGATTTCCCGATGGAGCCGGCGGCGGGCCGCCGGGAGCTGCGGCCGGCGGAACCGGAAGTGCCGTCGCGGATGGCCCGCCGCCGACGGGAGCCGCAACCGGCGCGGGGGGATTGGGTTTGAACGCAGCGACCGGCGCGCTCGCGGGCAGTGCAGGCCCCGGCGGCCCCGCGGCTTCTGGCGGCGGCAGGCTGAGCACGATTTTCTCGTCCCCCTTTTCGAGCACGACCTGCCGCGGCGCAACGCTCCGTAGCACCCAGCCGTTGTGATCGTCGCCGGTGCGCAGCCGGACCACGGATTTGTCGCCGCGGTCGACGAACAGACCGATGCCGGACGAGGGGTCCATGGCAACCGTGCCGAGCAGCATCAAGTGGGGGCGTTCCTTCTCGCGCGGCTTCGGTGGCGGCGGCGGTGGGGGCTTGTCGACCTTCGTTGTGACTGCCGCCGGCGGGCGGCGCGTCGGCGCGAACAGCGGACGGGCCACCGAGGCGTTCAGCTTGCGCAGCGGAACGGCCCACAACGGATTGCCGCTCGGCCGCGCGGCCGGGACCCGGGATGGCGCCGGAGCGGCGGCTCGGCTGCGGGTCGGCAGCGGCCTGGCGGCCGCGTCGTCGCGCGGGTCGGCGACCGCCGGCGGCACCGCGGCCAGCGCCACCGAACCGCACAGCACCAGCAGCGACGCCGCCAGCCAACCGATCCCGGCCGAGACACTCATTTGCCGCCCTGCCATTTGCCCGACACCGAGATCGTCCCCTTCAGCTTGCCGCCCTCCGACACGCCCTGCGGCGCCTGCACGACCAATTGCTCCACGAACACGAACGGCATCCCGGCCTCGAGGTCGTAGAGCAGCGGCTGCAGAGCGGCCTGCTCCAGCTCGAAACTCGCCGAGGCCATCAGGAAGCCTGCTTTCGTCTGAGGCCCCTGCAGATCGACTTGCGACGACAGGATGTTGCCGCGCAGGCGGCGGATCGCACCGGTGAGGCGCTGCAGCAGCGCCGCGGCGGCGACCGACGCGCTCGGTCCCTCGACGAAAGACGAGCCGCGCGGAACACCGACGTCGGCGGTCGCCGCCTGTGGCGGAGGCCGCCGCGCTTCCAACCTCTCGAGGATCGACGACGCCGCGATCACGGCGTCCCGCCTCTGCAGAATGTCCAGCACATTGCCGGCGGTGGCGAGCATGCACACCGCGATTACGGCAGCGAACAGCAGCACGGCCAGATAAGGATATCGGGCAAGCTTCGCTTTAAGCCGATCGATCATCGTCATGGCGCGGTCCCGAAATAGGGATTGATCCTGGCTTCGACGTGAAACCGCTCACCGGACTCGTTGGCAGCGCGCGTCGTCGGCGCGAAGAACGCCGCCCGGGCGAAACTCGGCGACTGTTCCAGGAGCTGGATCAACGACGGCGCATCGCGGGTCACGCCCGCCACCTGCACCTTGTCGCCGTCGATGCGTAGTTCGGTCGCGTAGGTGTGGTCGGGCAGGACGGCGGCCAGCGCCTCGATCACCATCACGCTGGCGGGCGTGTTCTGCTTGCGCTGTTCAAGCAGTTCCAACGCCGACCCGCCGGCAGATCCTGCATCGCCGCGCAGGATGGCACGCCGCTCCGCGATCCTGCGATGGATCTGCCGTTCTTGCGTGCCGAGCTGATCGACCAGGATGGTCGCCGCCACCGAGGAGGCGATCGTCGCCAGCGCCGAGATCGCACAGATGCCGATCACGGCGACGCGCAAACGGTTGCCGCGAGCGGCATCGGCCGCAGCCTTGGCGTCGTGAACCGCAACGCGCTGTCCGTCCGGCGTCTCGGTCGTGATCGCGACGGCCGCCGCGCCGAGATCGGCGAAGATCTGCGCCAGCGCATCGAAGGCGTTCCGCGGAGCCACCGCGATGGTGATTGCGATGCGCTCGCCGGCGATCGGGCGCGGCCGCGTCCATCGAAACGCTGCGTCGCTCGCGCTCCACGGCGTCAGCCGGTCGATCTGCGCGCGAACGATGCCCTCGAGGAATTCAGTGGCTCGGTTCGGCAGTTCGAGCGGGCGGAACAGGAAGCGGGACGAGCGCATCATCAGCTCGACCTCACTGCCGCGCATCAGCTTGGCCCATTCCGCCGGCAGCGGCTCGTCGAACGTCGCTCCGACGATTTGGAGTTGGCTAGCCGCGGGCGCGTCGCGTCGTTTGTCGCCGCGCGGAGCCGGATCCGCCATGCTCATCGTGAAACTGCCGTCCTCCTGCTCGGCCACGAAAATCCGCCGAACAGGCCTGATCCTGCGCGCCAGCGCGGCCAGGCCGACTACCACCGCATCGATCCAGGCGAAGAAACTGGCCGCAATCGTTTCCAGCATGCTCATCGCGCCTTCCCCGGCTCCGCAGGCTGTCCGGTAGACGGATCGATCTCCCGCCACGACATGACCCGGTACGGGTTCTGGTCACCGAAGCCGGAGATCAGGATCGCCGCTTCGGCAATTCTCTGGCGCCGGCCGGTGACCACCCGGACTCGGACGCGATAGGCGTTGCTGATATTCAGCGTCGCGCCCACCCGCTTTTCGCCCAGCATCCCGAACAGGAACTGCGGGTCCACCGACCCGGAGTCGCGGCGCGTGATGAGCGCATCGAGCAGAAGCGGCGTCACTCCCGGCAGCGCGGCGATGACTTCCGGCGGCGCATCGAGAATGTTCACCTCCGCCATCTCGCTGTAGACGGTGACGAACGGCAGCGTCCGCTCGATCAGGGCCGGAGGCAGGCCGACCACCAGCCAGAGTTCGTCGGTGGTGTTGAACGCTCCGCGCCGCGGCGAATAGCCCATGGAGGCATAGAGCGCGTCCTCCTCGTCGACGCCGGTCGAGCGCGGCGGGCTGCGCCAGCCGATGACGCGGTCGGCGTAGCGCTCGGCGGCGCTGGCCGGTGTGCCCAACGCGACGAACAGGCCGGCGATTAGAGCCTTCGGCGCCAGGTTCAGGTTGATCCGCGCCGACTCCGCGATGAATTCGACATCGATCGCCGCCCGCGCGAGATTGAAACGAAAGCCGCCGCGGCTCGGACGCCCCCCACTCGCCGGAATCGAAAGCTGATAGGCGGCCAGTTCAAGCCCCGCATCGACCAGCAGATCCGATTGCAGCGTGGTGTCGCCGAGGCTCAATGCAGTCGCCGACTGCGCCATGTAGTGCGACGCAGTCACCGCGAGTGCCGCCAGCGCCGCCAGCAGCCACAGCACGGCCACGACGATGAAGCCGTCCCGTCCACGGCGGCGTATCGCATGATATCGGGCCACCCCGGGCATGCTACTTCGCTCCCGATGCTGCGCCGACCGGCGGCGAAACGTCCTGGCTGGGCGGCTCCGATAGCGGCGCCATCATATCCGCGTGCAGCCGCGTCGCCGACGCCATGACGACGCCGTGATCGTTGCGGTCGTCGCTGACGCTGAATCTGACTCCGCTCGGCAGCCTGCCCTGGTTGCGCCAGGAGGACTTCCAGCCGCCGGTTTCGGCCCGATAGGCAAACGTCAGCCGATACGGTGCGCGTAGCAGCACCACCGGATCGGCGAACGGAATCCGATCGAGCGCCAGATCGCCGATAGGCAGCAGCACGAACGGCGCGCGCATCCGCACCAGCATGGTTCCGGTGGCATCGCTGCGCTCCGAGACCCGAACGAATTCGAGACCAGGCGCCGTGTTCGGCCCGACCGCCGGGCGCACGAAGATCACCGCGCCGTCGTCGCCCTCGAACAGCGGCGTTCGATCGTTGCGCCTGGCGGCGACGTACTCGGCGGCGGCGAGATCGGCCGACAGCCGGTCCATCGCGACCGCCAATTGCTCGTTGCGCTGAACGCGGAGTAGCCCGCGATTCCAACCCGGCAACCATTGCGCCGTGACCGCGCCGAGCGCAGCGAGGATCAAGCCCATCAGCGCCACGCCGACCAGCGCTTCGAACAGCGTGAACCCCGCCTCGCTCCGCCGCGCACACCGAACCATCATTCGCCGTCCCTGCTGCGGAGCCGGATGGTCTCGAGCGACAGCATCGCGCCGGACGGTGATTGCAGCCGCACCTCGACCCGCTCCGGCACGAAACGCGAACCGGCGACGCCGGCTCCGCCGACGAACGGCGAGGTCGCGATCTGCCAGTGATGACCGAGGATCTCTCCGCTGCGGCCCCCGATCGCGTCGCCCCGCGGCATGCTGCTGATCACGAGGCGCGCCGCGTCGACCAGACCGACGCGTTGCTCGAGCTTCGATACGCCCCGCACATTGGTCGCGACGACCGAGCCGATCGCACCGAGCACGACCATCACCAGCGCCAGCGCCACCACCGCTTCGATCATGGTGAAGCCGCGCTCGCCATTGCGATCAGAGGCTGCGCCCGACAATGTCGATTCCTCCGGTCAGCCAATTGACCCGCACTTCGAACCCGCCGCTCGGGCGCATCAGACGGATCGCCCCGCCGCACGACATGCCGGTGGCGAAGAAGCTGATCGCCGACAGCGCCAGCCGGCCGTTGCATTGTCGCGGCAGCAGCGCCTCCATCGTCACGTCGTCAGGAACGCGTATCACCCGATCGCTGGCGCCTGAGCTGACCTTTCGCGACGACGCGTCGATCTCCGCGGCCACCGTTCCTTGCCTCATGATCGCAGCGTTGCGATCCGCCTTCAGCAGCGCTGCGATCTCCACCGCATAAGCCTCCAGCCGTGCCCGCGATGTCGACACCGGAACGCGGGGCAGCACGATCGCGGCGAGCAATCCCACGATCGCGAGCACGCAGACGATCTCGAGCAGCGTGAATCCCGCCTCCCCGCCGTCGCACTCAGTCCTGGGCCGAGGCGAGATCGGCGGCCGTGCCGGTCCCGCCCTCCTGCCCGTCGGAACCGAACGAGCGGATATCGTAGGGACCGTGCTCTCCCGGCTGTCGGTACACATAAGCGTTGCCCCAGGGATCGTTGGGAATGGTATTTCCCTTGATGTATGGCCCGTTCCACGCGGACACGCCGCTGACCCGCTGCACCAGCGCCGACAATCCTTCGGCGGAGGTCGGATAGCGGCCGGCGTCGAGGTAGAACAGATCGAGCGCGCTGGAGAAGCTCTGGATCTGGATCTTGGCGGCCTTGACGCGGGACTCCGTCAGATAGTTCAGCACCCTCGGCCCGACGAGCGCCATGATCATGCCGATGATGGTGATGACCACCAGCATCTCCACCAGCGTGAATCCGGCTTCTCCGTCCCGGACGCGGCGGACGGCCGCGCCTCGGCTTTGTTGTGGTTTTCCGATCGTTTTCATCGGCGCCTCCATTGTCTCAGCCCACCACCTGCGTGACCGACAGCAGTGCGGTCATCACCGACACGATCAGACCGCCGACCACCACGCTGATCGTGACGATCGCGGCAGGGCCGATCACGCCGACGATGCGATCGAGCTGACGTTGCAGTTTCACTTCGTAGAAGTCCGCGACCCGCGCCGACAGCACGGGAAGCTGCCCGGTCTCCTCGCCGAGCCGCAGCATCCGCACCGCGACGCCGGGCAGCACCGCGGCCTTGGCCAACGCATCGGAGAGCTTGCCGCCGTGCCGGACCCGGTCCGCCATCGCGGTCCAGACCGGGAGATTTCCGGTCACCGCCATGATGTCGACGAGGATACGGAGAGTCGCCGTCAGATTGACTCCGCTGCCCAGCAGAATGCCGAGGTTGCGACAGAACAATGCGGTGCGGTGAAACTCGACGACCGACGACACCAGCGGAAGCCGCGCCAATTGTACGACGGTGGCGGCCCTCACGCCCGGCTGCCGCCACAGCAGCCATCCGCCGAGCGCGGCGGCCAGCACCGCCGAACCGACCTCGACGCCATGGTCGCGCAGCAGATCCGACAGCGCCATGAAGACTTCGATAATCGGATCGGTCTTTGCGTTGAAGTCGCGCAGAACCGCGGAGAACTGCGGCAGCACGAAGGTGACGAAAAACCCGAGCACGCCGACCGCCGCCAGCAGCACGAAGGCGGGATACTGCAACGCGTCCGTCACCTTTCGCCGCATCGCTTCGGCACGGCCGCGCTCGTTGCCGAGCGTCTCCAGGATGTGGTCGAGCGTGCCCGACATCTCGCCGACCTTGATCAAGGCGAGGTACATCGGAGGAAACAGCGGCGCGTGCCGGCCGAGCGCATCGGCGAAGCTCTCGCCGGACAGGATCGCGGTTCGGATCTTGAGCACCACGGGGCGGAGCCGCCCGACGTCCATGTCGTTGGCCAGCAGTTCGAGGGCATCGTTGAGGCGCGCGCCCGCCTTCATCAGCAAGGCGAGGTCGCGTGTGAAAACGGTGACGTCTTCCGGGCGCGGACCGGACAGCGCACCGAGCGACAGCGAAACGCCCTGTTTCGCCGTTTCCGGACTGGCATCAATGGCAACCAGCCCGAGGTATTCGATGCGCTGCAGCACCTCGGCCGTGCTGGCGGCGGCAATCGATCCGGAGACGATGTCCCCCTTGGCGGTCAGTGCCCGATAGCGGAAGTTGGTCATGCGCTACCTGACAGTGGTGACCCGCAGGATTTCCGCCGCGGAGGTGATGCCGGCTCTGCACTTGGCGAGCCCGTCATCGATCATCGTCGTCATTCCGTTGCGGATGGCGACCTTGTCGATCGACGCCCAGTCCGCTTCGGAATCGACCAGGCGGCAAACCTCCTCGTCGATCTCCAGGATCTCGAACACGCCGTTGCGTCCGCGATAGCCGGTGCCGCCGCAACGCTCGCATCCGGCCGGCTCGAAGATGGTCTCGCCGGCTGCGAGCCCGACCGCCTCGTAGCGGGGATCGGCATCGAGATCGGCTCGGGTGAGCGGTCGCGACGATTTGCAGCGGTCGCAGAGCTGCCGCACCAGTCGCTGAGCGATGACGCCGCGCAGCGTGGACCGCAGCAGGAACGCCTCAATGCCGAGATCGAGCAGTCGAGGCACTGCGGCCGCGGCCGTTTCGGTGTGCAGCGTGGTGAGCACCAGATGGCCGGTCAGCGCGGCATGGACGGCGATATGGGCGGTTTCCGCATCGCGTACTTCGCCGACCATGATGACGTCCGGATCCTGGCGGACGAAAGCGCGGAGTGCAGTGGCGAAAGTCAAACCGATCGACGGCTTGGCCTGCGACTGGCAGATTCCCGGGATCTCGTACTCGACCGGATCCTCGATCGTCAGGATCTTGCGGGTCGGTTCATTGAGGAGCGACAGGACAGTCGCCAGCGTGGTGGTTTTGCCGCTTCCGGTCGGCCCGGTCACCACGATCATGCCGTGCGGCAGCGTCAACAGGCGCCGCAATTTCGCCTCGTCGTGCGGCAGGAAACCGAGCTTTTCGATCGAGAGCAGGCCGCGATCTTTGGGCAGCAGACGGATCACTGCGGATTCGCCGTGCTGCGTCGGCATGATCGCGACACGCATGTCGATCTCCGACCGCGCCGACCTGATCCGCGCTGCGCCGTCTTGCGGCAGCCTGCGCTCCGCGATGTTCAGGCCTGCCAGAATCTTGATGCGCGAGATCACGGCCTGCGGCGGAGCACCGGACAAACTCTGCACCGGCCGCAGCAGACCGTCGATCCGCATCCGCACCACCAGTGAGTTCCGCGCCGGCTCGATATGGATGTCGCTGGCACGCAACTCGACCGCGGTCTCGAACAGATCGTTGACCGCCCTGACCACCGGCGCACCGCTGGCGAGGTCGCGCAGGTTGTCGATATCGTCGTCGTGCGCCGCGATGGCCGCGGCCGGCGTGTCGGCGGCTGGCTGGTCCTCGCCCAGACGCCGGTCCAGCGCAGTGCCGATGTCCTCGAACGACGCCACCAGCGGCGTGACCGCATCTCCGAGCACCAGCACGGTCGCGTGCAGCGAAGCGCTGTCGCTGGGATCTGCCAGAGCGACGGCGGCGGAGCCGTCCGGCTGTTCGAACGGAAACACCGACATCTCACGGAGAAAGCGCCGCGAGAACCGCTGCACCAGGGGCGGGGCGGCGAGCAGGTCGGGCAAGGCGACGCGGCCGATGCCGTAGAACCGCGCCACCTCGTCGGCGAATTCCCCTGCCGACAGCTCGCTTCCCTCCCACAGCTCGCGCAAGCCGGGAATTGTCGCGAGCGGCTCCGTCTGGCCGACCTCGGGATCGTCACGCCCTGCCGGCAACCCCGCCTTCAGGCGGAGATGGGCGGCAAACGCGTGAGCGGACGGCGTACTCATCGGTATCTACCATGGATCGCGCGCCGAGCCGGCGGCGTGAACGAACCGGCGTTTTACGCTCCCTTTGCTATAAGTAATGTGACGTGTACCGTTTTGTCGCATGTCGCGTCATACGAGACGACATCGCGCTGCATCGCAACGACAATGCCCCTCTGGCATAGGGACGCCACGGCCGGCCGCGTCGAGGGGTCACGCTTTCGCTCGCCGCCGGAGCCATCATGAATAACGTTACTGGCGACGCGACCCACATCACATCACACATGGTTGTCACATAGCGGCACTATGAGTCTCGCAGGGTCCCACCGCCGCACGATATGCGGCGCGGGCGTCGTTCGAGTGAGGCACATCGTGGGCCCGATGTTTGGCAGGATCGGACTGTTGCTCCCGTTCGCGCTGCTGGGCGGGCTGCTGGCGGCCTGCAACACAACCGAACCTCTGGACAGCCGGGAGCCGGACGTCTTCGACAAGGTGCGGTCGATCGACCTGCTGCCGCGCTATCCGACCCAGGTCCGGCAGGCCGAAGTGTCGACCGGGCGTCGAAGCCAGCCGATCATTTATCCGGCCGAAACCTCGGATGGCGCCAGAGCGGCCGCAGCGTCGCCCCCTGCCGACGCTCGGTCGGCCGGCGGCGATGTCTACGAACTGAACTTCGAGAATACGCCGGTGGCATCGGTCGCCAAGGTGGTGCTCGGCGACATTCTCGGCGTCGGCTATGTGATCGACGCCCGCGTCCAGGGCAATATCAGCCTCTCGTCCGGCCGGCCGGTGCCAAAAGCCGACATCCTGTTCGCTCTCGAAAACGCTCTACGGGTAGGAGGCATCGCGCTGGTGCGGGACAATCTGGCCTACCGGCTGATGCCGCAGGGCGACGCCGCGGGATCGGGCCCGGCGGACTACGCTGAACGCACCCAGCCCGGCTACGGCCTCTCGGTGGTGCCGCTTCAACACGTCTCCGCGCAGACGCTACTGAAGCTGGTCGACAGCTTCGGCACCAAGCCCGGAATGGTCCGGGCCGATCCTGTGCGAAACCTGATCCTGGTGCAGGGCACCGGTAGCGAGCGCCGCAACGCGGTCGATTTGGTGACCAGTTTCGACGCCGACTGGATGCGTGGCCAAGCGGTCGGGATCTTTCCGGTTCAGAACAGCAATCCGGAGCCGATCATCGCCGAGATCGAGAAGATCATCGATTCAGGCGAAGGCGGCATCGCGCAGGACGCCGTCAAGTTTCAGACCATCAGCCGGATGAACGCGATCCTGGCCGTCACCCGCAAGACGTCGCTGCTGCGTCAGGTCGAAACCTGGATCCAGCGCCTCGACACTGCGGATACGGGGCGGACCGGAATTCATGTCTACCGTATCAAATACGGTGACGCCCGGCAGATCGCGCGGGTGCTGAACGACCTGTTCGGCGGCGGAGGAGGAGCCGGTGGGACGTCGGCAGTCGACAGCGCCGCCAGCCAGATCGCGCCGGGCTCCGGCTTTGCCTCGAGCTCGAGTTCGAGCAAGAGCGGCTCCGCGCTGAGCCGGCTGTCGGTGACGCAGCCGGGCTCGACCGGCGCCGCTTCCGGCGCCCGCACCGGCAGCAGCGCGTCGTCCGCGCCTGGCGCCGCAGCCCCACAGGCAGCGAGCCTGCTCGACCGCGGCGGCGGTCTGTTCGACCGGGCCGGCGCCGGCACGAGCGGCACGCGCGCTGGAGCCGCCGGACTGATGGAGGGCGTCCGGATCACGCCCGATACGGTCAACAACTCGCTGCTGATTTACGCCAGCCAGGAGCAGTACAGCATCATCGAGCGCACTGTCCGGCAGATCGACCATCCGCAGCTCCAGGTGGCGATCGACGCCACGATCGCCGAGGTCACGCTCACCGATCAGTTGCAATACGGCGTGCAGGCCTATCTGACGAGCAAGAATCTCGGACTGAAGCCGAACATCGGGTCGGTTTCGAATTCCGCCGCCAGTTCGCTCATCAGCGCCGCCGGCGACGTGGTGCTCAGCCGGGCGATTCCCGGCTTCAACTTCCTGGCCGGCTCGTCGACCACTCCGACTGCAATTCTGAGCGCGCTGCACGCGGTGACCGACGTCAAGGTGCTGTCCAACCCGTCGCTGGTGGTGATCGACAATCAGGTCGCCACTCTGCAGGTCGGAGACGAAATCCCGATCCAGACCGGCAGCGCCACCGTGCTCACCGGCAGCAACACCATCGCCAATACCACCGACTATCGCAGCACCGGAATCATGTTGCGGGTGATGCCGCGGATCAACGCCAACGGCAACGTGCGGCTGGATATCGAGCAGGAGATCAGCAATCCGGTCGGCGGCTCGTCGACCTCGTCGTCGTCATCCTCGACCTCGACGAATTCGCTGACGCCGACGGTGTCGACCCGGAAGGTGCAGAGTTCGGTGGCGGTGGCGAGCGGCCAGACCGTTCTGCTGGCCGGCTTGATCAGCGACACCCAGAACCGCAACCGCAACGGCATTCCGGGCCTCGACCAGATCCCCGGGGTCGGCGACGTGTTCTCGCAGACCGACATCAGCGTCAAGCGCACCGAACTGATCATCTTCATCCGGCCGCAGATCATTCGCGACGGCGCCGACGCGCACTTCGTCGCCGAGGAACTGCGGACCAAACTGCGCGGCACGATCGGCTCCGTCGGAACGCGGCAGACGGCGCCGCCGCGATACCGCTGAGGCAACCGCCGTTCCGTGACGGCCGCGAGGAGCGAGTGACCCATGCCCGGACCGCTGCCGATCGCCTTCGCCGCATCCCTGCTGATCCTGACCGCGACCACTCCGGCCGCGGCCGATCCGGCGGCGCACGCCGCCTTCCGGCGCGGCGACTATCTCCGGGCGGCGGCGCTGCTGCCGCGGCTCGCCGAACGCGGCGACCGGCGGGCGCAGGCGATGCTGGGTTTCATGTATGCCACCGGCCAGGGCGTCCCGCAGGCCTATGATGCCGCGGCCTACTGGTATCGGCTTTCCGCCGAACAGGGCGACAGCACGGCGCAGTATCTGCTCGGCCTGATGTACGACAAAGGTCACGGCGTTCCACTCGACGAAGTCGCCGCCTACAAATGGCTCAATCTCGCCGCAGCCAGCGCGCCGAAACCGCTGCGCGACAAATACCTGCGATTGCGCGACGCGGTGGCCTCGAAGATGAACCGCCGGCAGATCGCCGAGGGTCAATGGCAGGCGCTGGATTGGGCGGCGGCGCCGCGCCGCTGACCTGCACGGCGTGGGCGTTCACCAGCCGCGAAAGACCGTCGCCTGCAGCAGCCAGCCGATCCAGATCGACGGCGCCAGATACAGGCCGAATGGTAGCCGGGTGGTCGGCCGCACCCGGCCGCGCAGCATCTGTACCGCCAGCGCCGACAGCGCAGCGATCTCGACCGCGACCGGGATCATGCTCCACCCCAGCCAGCAGCCCGCCACGGCGGCGAGCTTGACGTCGCCGAGCCCGATGCCGTGACGGCCGCGCAGCCGGAAATACCCCGCCCGGAGCGCCCCGAACAGCAGCATCAGCACAACCGCGCGCCCCCCCGCCTCCAACCACACCAGCCAGAGCTGACCCGTCGCGGCCGTCGCCGTCGCGGCGACCAGGCCGAGCCCGAATGCCGCGGCATTCAGCCAGTTTGGGATGATGAAGCTGCGCGCATCGATCACCGCGATGCCGAGCATCGTCAGCGCGAGGCCGGCACCGAGCCAACCAGTGAGGCCTGCCTCGGCGGCAAGGCTCGCGGCGACACCGAGGGCACCGACCATGATCGCCGCCGCGATCCGCTGTCCATCATCCGTCGGCCGTGAGAGGTACCGTCGGTTCAAAAACAGAGCCCCGCCCCGATCGGCGATATATCGTGGTGGCGGCGGCGCGCAGCCACCATTCGCATCATTTTCACCTTGTATCATGATGGTCACACGATCTCGGCTGGGGCGCATATGCAGACGGACCATACATGCGCTCGATAACACAAATGATACCGTACCGGCCATCAGGCACCGGTCACGCTGGTTTCCTGGGCCCTTTCGGCTAGATCGTTACAAGTTGAACTAGTGGCTTAGCGGTATTTCGAACTCTGGCTGCGAAACTTCCTCCGGTTGGATGTGGGGGAATGTTATGGCGACAGTTCACAAGACCAACGGGCCTCGCGCGGCGATGGTCTCGACCCTGGCGCGGCTGCTGCCGGTGCTGGCGCTGCTGATCGCGGCAGCACCGGCGCAGGCCTTCCTGGCGCGACCGGTGATCTTCGCATCGGTCGGCAGCGTGACCAAAGCCCCGAACGGCTGGCTGCAATTCTGCTCGGAGAATCCCGCGGAATGCCGCGCCTCGCCGGAGCCGCAGCAGGACGTCAAGCTGACGCCCGATCTGCTTCAGCAGCTCTTTACCATCAATGCCTTCGTCAACGACCGGGTGAAGTGGACCAGCGACCTCGATCGCTACGGCAAGGCCGAGCGCTGGGCGATGCCGCTCGACCGCGGCGACTGCGAAGACATCGTTCTGCTGAAACGGCGGATGCTGGAACGGGCCGGCTGGCCGATCGGCGCACTGCTGATTACCACGGTCGAAGACCCCAAGCTCAGTGGTAGCCTGCACGCGGTGCTGACCGTGCGCACCGACCGCGGTGAGTTCATTCTCGACAATCAGTCGCCGGAAATCCTGTTCTGGTACGAGACAAACTATCGTTTCCTGTCTCGGCAAAGCCCGTCCGACCCCAATCTGTGGGTATCGCTGGTCGATCCCAAGGAACTGCCGGGGCCGGTGCTGGCGCAGCGCTGATATCGCGCGTCACGCCTGCCTGCAGCGCGGCCCGCTGCCGTCTGAACATCCGGCCTGAAAAATCGAGAGGGAGCGCCCGGCCAGGCGCTCCCTCTTTTGTCGTTGAAACCGCCGCGTCAGACGAAGCGGAAGTCGTCCGCGGTCAGCGAGGTCATCTGGACGTTGGCGAGCGTGATGCTGTTGTCGGTGTCCAGCGTCACCACCACGCTGCCGCCGACCTGGGCGCTGTGCGACATCACATCAGCGAAGTCGGCGAACACGTCGGTCGAGAACTGCAGCATGTCCGCCGACGAGCCGTTGAGGGTGAAGTCGGTGACGCTGTCGTGGCCGAAACCGGCGGCGAACACGAAGACGTCCGCGCCGGAGCCGCCGGTCAGGATGTCGTCGCCGGCATCGCCGATGATGATGTCGGCACCCGATCCGCCCTTCAGCGTGTCGTTGCCGAGACCGCCATTGACGGTGTCGTCGCCGGAGCCGGCATCGACGCTGTCGTTGCCGTCGCCGGCCGCGATCACGTCGTTGCCCGAGCCGCCTTTCAGCGTGTCGTTGCCGACGCCGCCGTTGACGATGTCGTCGCCGGAGCCGCCGTCGATATTGTCGTCACCCTCGCCGCCGGACAGCGTGTCGTTGCCGTTGCCGCCCTTGATGGTGTCGTTGCCGGCACCGCCGCTGATGGTGTCGTTGCCATTGCTGCCGGTGACGTTACCGCCGGCGGCGCCGAGCAGAACACCTTCGATGCCGGTAAAGGAGTCGGTGCCGATGCCGGCGCCGCTCGCGATACCGGTCGCGTAGTTGACCGTCACCATGCCGGTGGCGTCCGACAGGTCGAGCACGTCGTAGCCGGCGCCGCCGTCGATGGTGTCGTTGCCGGCACCGCCGCGCAGCACGTCGTCGCCGAGACCTCCGGTCAGCGTGTCGTTGCCGGCACCGCCGATCAGCAGGTCGTCACCGGCATCGCCGTACAGGACGTCGTTGCCGTCGCCGCCTTCGAGCGTGTTGGCTCCGGCATTTCCGAGCAGGATGTCGTTGAAGGCGGTGCCGATCGCGTTCTCGATGTTCGACAATTGGTCGGCGCCTTCGGGGTACTCCGGCTGGTAGACCCGGCCGGCGGCGAGATCGATCTTGAGCTCGAACTCGCTGCCGCTGTAGTCGACCGTGTCGATCCCTGCACCGCCGTCGTAACGGTCGAGACCGTCGCCGGCGATGAAGGTGTCGTTGCCGTCACCGCCAAGGATCAGATCGGCGTCCGCGCTGCCGGTCAGGACGTCGTCGCCGGCGGTGCCGGTCACCAGCGTCCAGTTTCCGTCGGCGAAGCCGACCCGCTCAATATTGGCGAGCGTGTCGTTGCCGTCGGTGCCGAAATGGTCGGAGATGGTCACCGAGCCGTCGGCGTTCAGCGTCAGCGCGTAGCCGACGAGATTGCCGGCGAAGCTCGCGGTGTCGACGCCGGCACCGCCGTCGATGGTGTCGTCGCCGGCACCGCCCTCGATCAGATCATCGCCGTCGTTGCCGTAGATCTCGTCGTCGCCGGCGTCGCCGTCGATGGTGTCGTTACCCTGATTGGCGTAGATCCGGTCGTTGCCGTCGCCGCCGTGGACGATGTCGTTACCGAACGAGGTGTAGATC
>NZ_QKQS01000007.1:0-41371 GCF_003226555.1 Rhodopseudomonas palustris
AAAACCCTGCCGCGATGCCCCTGTTGTGGCCTCGCCGCAGCATCAAGCCGGCGGCGGAAACTTATGACGCAGTAGTACTAATCCGCCCTACAGCTTTGTGCGTTACGCCACTTTCGCCAGCCGTCCCGCGGCGAGGCCGCGGTCGAGGTCGGCGAGGATGTCGTCGATGTGCTCGAGGCCGATCGACAGCCGGACGTAGCCGTCGGACACGCCGGTGGCGAGCTGCTCTTCGGTGGAGAGCTGCGAGTGGGTAGTCGAGGCCGGATGGATCGCCAGGCTGCGGGCGTCGCCGATATTGGCGACGTGATACAGCAGCTCCAGCGCGTCGATGAACTTGCGACCGGCCTCGCGGCCGCCGGCGAGCTCGAAGCCGACCAGGCCGCCGAATTTGCCCTGGAGATACTTCTCGGCGCGCTCGCGGGCGACGCCGCTCTGCTTCGACGGATGGATCACCTTGGTGACTTCCGGGCGCTTCTCCAGATAGTCGGCGACCTTCTGGGCGTTCTGGACATGGCGCTCGATCCGCAGCGGCAGCGTTTCCAGGCCCTGAATGATCTGGAAGGCGTTGAACGGCGACAGCGCCGCGCCGAGGTCGCGCAGCAGCGTGGTGCGAGCCTTGATGATGTAGGCGACTGGGCCGATCGGCTTCACCGCCTCGACCCACACCGCGCCGTGATAGCTCGGGTCCGGCGTGTTCAGCGCCGGCTGGCGCTGCGGAAACTGCTCCCAGGGGAAGTTGCCGCCGTCGACGATGATGCCGCCGATCGAGGTGCCGTGGCCGCCGAGATATTTGGTCGCCGAATACACCACGATCGCGGCGCCGTATTCGAGCGGCTTGACCAGTAGCGGAGCGGCGGTGTTGTCAACGATCAGCGGAATGCCGTGCCGGCGGCCGATCGCGGCGACTTCCTCGATCGGAAACACCGCCAGCTTCGGATTCGGCAGCGTCTCCGCATAGTAGGCGCGGGTGCGCTCGTCGGTGGCGCGCTCGAACGCCTGCGGGTCGGACGGATCGACGAAGCGGACTTCGATGCCCTGGTCCCTCAGGGTGTTGGCGAACAGATTCCAGGTGCCGCCGTACAGATCGGTGGACGACACGATGTTGTCGCCGACGCGGGCGAGGTTCTGGATCGCGTAGGCCGAAGCGGCCTGGCCGGAGGCGACCGCGAGTGCGGCGACGCCGCCTTCCAGCGCCGCGACACGCTGCTCCAGCACGTCGGTGGTCGGGTTGCCGAGCCGGGTATAGATGTTGCCGAGCTCCTTCAGCGCGAACAGGTTCGCGGCGTGCTCGGTGTCGCGGAATTGATACGAGGTGGTCTGGAACAGCGGCACCGCCACCGAGCCGGTCGAAGGGTCGGCGCGCCAGCCGGCATGCAGCAGGAGAGTTTCGGGGTGGAGCTTCTGGGTCATGGCGACATCCTTCGGGCAATGAAAACCGGGCTGTGACCGCGTGCGCACCATCGGCGACGCCGGTCCGCGGGCGTTCATCAGGGCGGCCCAGGATCCCCAAGTCAATCAACGGACGGAAATAAAAATCTCCGTCTCGACGATATGGCAATCGCGGTGAGTTCGTTCTTTGCTGATCGAGGGATGGAAGAGAAAAATCTTCCGATCAACGATGGGCGATACCTTCAGCAGCCATCGCCTGAAACAGAAAAGGCCACCATCGCTGGCGGCCTGTCTGTCCGATCCGACTGGAAGCCGATGTTGCGGCGGAAAAGCCGCCGAAACCGGCCTCAGGCGTCGAGATTGCGAAGCTGGGCGCGGTTACGCAGTTCGATCTGGCGGGCGCCGGAGAAGCCGAGGATGCCCTTGCTCTGCAGCTGCGACAGCGCGCGGGAGACGGTTTCGAGGGTCAGGCCGAGATAGTCACCGATGTCGCGGCGGCACATCGGCAGCGCCATCATGCCGGCGACGGCGAGGCGGCGGTCCATTTCCAGAAGGAAGTTGGCGACCCGCTCCATCGCGTTCTTGCGGCCGAGCAGCAGCATGTGGTCTTCGGCGTGGCGCAGCTCGCCGGCGGTCATCGACCACAGGCCGCGGGCGATGTTGATGTCGGTGGCGGCGGCCTGTTCGAGGCTGCGGCGCTTGATCAGGCGGACGGTGGTGTCGACGATCGCTTCGGCGGTCAGGCGATGGGTCGGACCGGATTCCAGCCCGAACACGTCGCCGGGAAGATAGAAGGCACCGATCTGGCGGCGGCCATCGGACAGCAACTTGTAGCTGCGCACGGCGCCGGACACGACCTGATAAACGTATTCGGACGGTTCGTCCTCGCCGTAGATTTCCTCTTCCTTCTTGTAGGAGAACTCGGAGGCGATCAGACCGGCGTGGCCGGTGGTCACGAAGAACTGCTCAGCCGAGTAACAGGAAGGATCAATCGGGGCGGCGGTGGCGGGGGTCCTGAGCGACTGGTTCAGCATCTGGCCATCTCCTGGGGTGATCGGATGGCCAGGGTTGTACGGAAGATTGCCAGGACGAGGTATTTCGCTCCATATCTTAAGTGGGTTCCCCTAAGTAGGTTTACGGAGGCTAGGACGTGCGGCCTCCTCCGCTCCTGCAGAAAAACCAATGTGTGAACAATGTCTTAAGATCGGCGGCAGCAACGCGCTCAGGCAGGCGCGCCGCTGTCCTGCAAGGCGGCCCGGATATGCCACACCAGACTCTCTTCGAGATGCGGCTTGACCACCACATGCTGCACGCCGACTGCGTTGGCGCGGCTGGAAATCGTCGAATCCGGATAGCCGGTGATCATCACGATCGGCACGCCGACGTTGCGCTCGCGCAATCCGCGGGCGAGATCGATGCCGTTCATGCCGGGCATCTTGTAGTCGATCACGATGCAGTCGACCGGACCCTGGTCGATCGCATCGAGCAGTGCGGGGCCGCTACGGAACGTGCGCACCGCGAAGCCGTCGGTTTCCAGCAGAAACCGCAGCGATCCGAGCACGCCCTGATCGTCGTCGACGACGTAAACGATGGTCTTTGTCGGCGGGCTTGGCATCACCAAACCTCACGTTTCGAGGGCTGCGGAAAATTTCATAATCCTACCATAGGGGTAGATCGCGCAGCCAGATTGATCTGTCTCAATCCTTGATCACGCCGCCGCGCATCGCCATCCGCACCAGTTCCGACAGGCTCGACGCCTGCATCTTGGTCATAACGTTGGCGCGATAGACTTCGATAGTCCGAGGGCTGATGTCGAACTCGCGGGCGATCACCTTGTTCGACATGCCCGCGATCAGTCCATCCATCACCTGGCGTTCGCGCGGGCTGAGCGACTGGATGCGCGCCGCGAGGTCCTGCATCACCGCTTCGCTCTTGGCGCCTTCCTGTGCCTGCTTCAGCGCCAGTTCGATCAATCCGATCAGACGGTCGTCGTCGAACGGTTTCTCGATGAAATCGGAAGCGCCGAGTTTCATCGCTTCGACCGCCAGCGGCACGTCGCCGTGGCCGGTCATGATCAGGATCGGCAACTTGCTGCCGGCCGCCTTCTGCCGCTTGAGCAGGTCGAGGCCGTCGATGCCCGGCATCCGGACGTCGGACAGGATACAACCGAATTCCACGTCCGGCAGATCGAGAAACGTCTGCGCCGACTCGTACAGTCTGACCTCGTAGCCGGCCGAGCTGAGCAGGAATTCGATCGATTCCCGCATCGCCAGGTCGTCGTCGATCACATGCACGGTTCCCTTAGGCATCAGTCAAATCCCCGACGGGCGCCAGCGGCAGCGTGAAGCGGAACGTCGCGCCCCCGGCGCTGTTCGTTTCCGCCCACATCCGGCCGCCGTGGGCCTCGATGATCGAACGGCTGATCGAAAGGCCGACCCCCATTCCGGTTTCCTTGGTGGTGAAGAACGTCTGAAACAACTTGGCTTTGACCTGCTCGGGCAGACCGCTGCCGGTATCCGAGATGGTCACTTCTACCATGTCGTCCGCGGCGCGTAGATTGCCGGCGGACAGTTCCTTCTTATCGGAATTGGCCATCGCTTCCAGCGCATTGCGGAACAAATTGACCAGCACCTGTTGAATCTGTACCCGGTCGACCAGCACCTGGTCGTGCGCCGGATCCAGATTGAAGCGCAACACGACACCTTGTTCCCGCGCGCCGGTCAGACCGAGCGCGCCGGCCTCTTCGATCAGCTTGGCGAGGCTCTCGACCCGCTTTTCGGATTCGCCGCGCGCGACGAAATCGCGCAGCCGCCGGATGATCTGCCCGGCGCGCAATGCCTGTTCGGCGGCGCGCTCCATGGCGCTTTCGATCTTTGCGGTGTTCGGATCGGTGCTGCCGGCCAGCAGCCGGCGCGAGCCCTTCATGTAATTGCTGATTGCCGACAATGGCTGGTTCAATTCGTGCGCCAGCGCCGAGGCCATCTCGCCCATCGCGGTAAGCCGGGAGACATGGACCAACTCGGCCTGTAGTTCATGCAGCCGGGCCTGGATCTGCTGATACTCGGTGAGATCGCGGATGAAGCCGGTGAAGTAACGCTCGCCGCCGGACTCCATCTCGCCGATCGACAAATGCATCGGGAACGAGGTGCCGTCCTTGCGACGGCCGGTCACGATCCGGCCGATGCCGATGATGTGGCGTTCGCCGGTGGCGTTGTAGCGGTCGATGTACTGGTCGTGACGGGACGCGTCGGAGCGCGGCATCATCGCGCTGATATTCTGGCCGATCGCCTCGCGTTCGGACATGCCGAACATCCGCTCCGCGGCTCTCGAGAAGAATCGGATGATGCCGTGGCCGTCGATCAGGATCATCGCGTCCGGCGCAGTGTCCAGGATCGAGCGGAGCTGACCCTGTTGCAGCCGCAGCTCCTGCTCCAGCAGCTTCTGCTGATCGATGTCGAGCACGATGCCGCACAGATAGGAGACGCCGTCCTCCTTGACGATGCCGCCGCGGGAGCGCAGCCAGCGGCTCGGCTGGGTTTTCTCCGCCACCCGGTACATCACGTCGATCTGGTCGCCGGACTCGATCGATCGCTGCAGCGCACGAGCGATCAACTCACGGTCGTCCGGCTCGACCTGGGCTATGAACGTGTCGTAGGTGATGGGAACGTCGGCCTCGAGGCCCAGCAGCTTCCGCGCGGTCGCCGAACACGCCAATTCCTGGGTGGCGAGATTAAGTTCCCAAGTGCCGACGCCGTAGCCGTCGATGCCCTGCTGCAATCGACGATCGCGCGCGAGGAGTTCGGTCGACGGTTGAGGTGAATCGGTCACGCGACGCCTGAAAATGCTGTCTCCGTCGGTCTTAACACAACGCCATTCCGATCCGCAACACAGCGTGGCGGCGCAGCAACACTTGGCGGCGAGCAGGACGCCCGCCACCGATCAGGAATACAGTAACAGTGCCGGTGCGCCGAATTTCAGCTCACCTTCTTGGCGGCGCGATCGTCCTCTGGCGAATTCAGGTAGAACCCCGACATGGTGTCGACCCAGCACAGATGATCGTGCACTTCGCGGACCCCACAGACGTTCTCGGCCACGACGACCGCCGCCTGGCGCGACCGCTCTTCGGTGATCACGCCGTTGAGATGTACGACCCCGTCGCGCACCAGCACGCTGAGACCGAACGGGCGCCAGTCGTTGCGTTCGATCTCGGCGATGATCTTGTCGCGGATCTTGTCGTCCGCAGCGTTCGGCTCGGGCGCTTGGCGCGCGAGATCGGCGACCGCGCGCAACAGGTTCTTGCGGGTGACGATGCCGACCAGGAGGTCGCCGCGCATCACCGGAAACCGTTTGACGTGATGCTTTTCCATCAGCTTGACGATGGTCTCGATCGTGGTGTCCTCGGCGATCGTGTAGGGATGATGAGTCATCACTTCGCCGACCTTGCGGCCGTGCTCGTGGACGAAGTCGCCGGCGCAGGTGCCGGGGCCGAGTAGCATCCGTAGCCACCTGCCGCGCTTGCGCTCGGTGCCGATCTCGGCGCGGCGGATGAAGTCGCCCTCGGAAATGATACCGATCAGTTTGCCGTCGGCGTCGACGACCGGCAGACCGCTAAGATGGTTGTCGATCATCGCGTTGGCGGCATCGACGATCGAGGCGTCGGGGCCGATCGTCACCACCTGTCGGGTCATGATTTGGTGCGCACGCATATCCAGTCTCCTCTAAGCCGCGGCGGCTAACCGAACGCCATGCCGGTCGGACCGTGGCTCGGTGTGTCGCTCGCCCCGCGCTGCGTCAATGCGAGATCAAGGCGGGCAGGGTCAACGATTTGAAGATGCCTCGTGTCACGCCGCCGAGGATGAACTCGCGCAGCCGCGAATGACCGTAGCCGCCCATCACCAGCAGATTGGCGCCCGTGTCGGCCGCGAACGACAGAATGGTGTTGTGAATATTGCCCGGTGACGCGGTGAGGTGGTGGCTGGTCGCCGCGAGATCGTGCCGCAACAGATGCGCCAGCAACGCACCGGACGATGCCTGTCCGACCACGTCCTCGTCTTCGTTGACAGCGACGATGTCGATAGTCTTGGCTCGCCCGAGGAACGGCATCGCGTCGCTGACGGCGCGCGCCGCCGGCCGTCCGCCGTCCCAGCACACCAGGACCCGGTCCAGAGCGAGCGGCCCGGTGTGGATATGCGGCACCATCAGCATCGGCTTGCCGGAATTGAACAGCACGGCCTCGGGCAACGGATCCTGGTGGCCGGGTTTGGCGCGGTCGGGCTGAGCCACGATGGTGAGGTCGTACAGCCGCGAGATCTCCGCCAGGGCCTGGTTGGCCAGTACCGGGGTGTCGCAGAGCGAGCGCGCGCCGTGGGTGATGCCGGCGGCGCGGGCGGCGAGCTCGAACTGATCGAGGCGGGCGGCGGCCTCGTCGCCGTCGGTGTTGTATTGTGCGGCAGCGGCGTAGTAGGCCGCCGAGGCGCCGACCATGATGGCCGGATTGATCGGCTGATACGTGCAGACGATGCCGTCCAGATGCGCATCGAACGCGTTGGCCACTGATACGGCGCAGGCGACGACGCCATCGGCCGGGCGATCGGCCGGAATGTGGACGACGATGTCACTCAGCATTGCAGGGGACTCCCGTTCCGTCTGTCGGAGACGGATGCGGAATATATGGCCGCGCAGGTCGGCCACTTTGATCTAGCTCATCGTATCGGAGCGGTTTGTTGCAGGATCATGATCCGCATATAGTGGCCGTAAGCGGCGAGCGGTTGCTGCGTGAAACGTGAAGGAAGTGCCGCGACAGTTTCGGGGAGGTGCCGATGACATACTCGACGGTGATGGTCGCGCTTGCGTTCGATCAGCCGAATGCGTGTCGTCTCGGCATCGCTGCGGAGCTCGCCGAACGATTCGAGTCGCGACTGATCGGCATTGCCGCCTCGGAGCTCAGCCCGCCCCTGTACTATATGAGCGGCGCTCAGGCCGAGCGGGTATTGGTGGAGGGGCTCGCTGCCATCAAGCTTCGGCTCGGCGAATTGGAAGCCGAGTTCCGCAAGGCGATGGGCGGTCACGCGCGCGAGCTGGAATGGCGCAGCGCGATCGAGCAGCCGGCGCGCTACATCGTGCAGCAGGCGCGTGCGGCGGACCTCGTGGTCTGCGGGGCCGGTACGCCGAGCGTGCTGACCGATCCATTCGCATTGGCCGACCCGGCCGATCTGGTGATGGAGATCGGACGCCCGCTGCTGGTGGTGCCGCCAAATGTCTGCCGGATCGATCTGTCGAGCGTGCTGGTGGCGTGGAAGGACAATCCCGAGGCGCGGCGCGCGATCGTCGATGCACTGCCGCTGCTTCGGCAGGCAAGCCATGTGACCGTCGTGGAGATCGTCGAGAGCGAGGAGGACGAGGGGCGTGCCACCGCGCTCGCGGGTGTTCACGACGTCGTCGACTGGCTGTCGCGGCATCACATCCATGCGGTCGGCGAGGTCCCGGAGCCGTCCGGTGACGTGTCGCGGCAGATCACCGATGTGGCCCGCCGGGTCGGGGCCGGTATCGTGATCGCCGGAGCCTATGGACGCTCGCGCTTCCGGGAGTGGATTCTCGGCGGCGTCACTCAGCATCTGCTGGAGCAGACGTCGCGCTGCGCCTTCCTCGCCCGCTAGGGAAATAACGAGCCCGGCGGCGTCCTTCCGTTATTCGAACCAGGTCAAGCCCGCGGCTCGTGACTGATGCGAAGCTTCCCGAGCGGCGTCGCTACCACCATTTAACCATCTTCACGGTGGCGTACTCCGGAAGCAGCGGATGACTGCAAGATGACATCTTGATTGTCCTATATGTGGAGGGCAGGGGCGTACCGAATTGCCATCGGGCGGGCGAAACTAGCCATAGGCTGCGCCGGCATTTCCGCGCGACGGCCGCGACGAGGTAACGATGTTGCAGACTTCTCCGCAGGCGCAGAGCGCCGTCCCCCACCAGGCCCAACTGCCGGCGCCGCTCAGCCGCGCCAGCGATAGTGACCGCACGCTGCACGCCACGCTGGCGCCGCTGACCGGCGGATTGTCGCCGACTGCGTTGACGCTGGCCTATGCCGACTGGCTGTCGCATCTGTTCTGGGCACCGACCCGGCGGATGGATCTCGTCAACGACGCGATGCGACGGGCGACGCAGCTCACCGAGGCTGCGCTCGATCAGAGTGCGCCGTGGTCGCTGATCGCGCCGCAGCCGCAGGACCGCCGATTTACCGCGCCGGAATGGCGCGAGCCGCCGTTCAACCTGATGGCCCAGGCGTTTCTGCTGACGGAGCAGTGGTGGCACGACGCCACGACCGGAATCCGCGGGGTGTCGGAGCAGCATGAAAAGATCGTCGAGTTCGCCACCCGGCAGATGCTCGACGTCTGGGCGCCGTCGAACTTCGCTCTCACCAATCCGGAAGTGCTTCGCCGCACCGTGTCGACCGAGGGACGGAATTTTGCCGATGGCTTCCGCAACTGGTGGGAAGATCTGCTCGAACTGATGGCGCACGAGCCGAAGCACGATTTCGTCGTCGGCAAAGACGTCGCGGTGACGCCCGGCAAGGTGGTGTACAGCAACAAGCTGATCGAACTGATCCAATACGAGCCCGCGACCGAGACGGTGCGGCCGGAGCCGATCCTGATCGTGCCGGCCTGGATCATGAAATACTACATTCTCGATCTGTCGCCGCACAATTCGCTGGTGAAGTATCTCACCGGGCAGGGCTACACCGTGTTCATGATCTCGTGGCGCAATCCGACCGCCGCAGATCGCGACGTCTCGCTCGAAGATTATCGCCGGCTCGGCGTGATGGCCGCGCTCGACAGCATCGGCGCGATCCTGCCGGAACGGCCGATCCATGCGGTCGGCTATTGCCTCGGCGGCACGCTGCTGTCGATCGCTGCCGCCGCGATGGGCCGCGACGGTGACGACCGGCTGAAATCGATCACGCTGTTCGCCGCCCAGACCGATTTCACCGAGGCCGGCGAACTGACGCTGTTCATCAACGAGAGTCAGGTCGCGTTTCTCGAAGACATGATGTGGAATCGCGGCGTGCTCGACACCACCCAGATGTCCGGGGCGTTCCAGATCCTGCGCTCCAACGATCTGATCTGGTCGCGGCTGGTGCATGAATATCTGATGGGTGTGCGTTCCGAACCGAACGATCTGATGGCGTGGAATGCCGACGCCACCCGGATGCCGTATCGGATGCACTCCGAGTATCTGCGCAAGCTGTTCCTCGACAATGATCTGGCCGAAGGTCGCTACGCCGTCGACGGCCGGCCGATCGCGCTGTCCGACATTCATACGCCGATGTTCGTGGTCGGCACCCAGCGCGATCACGTCGCGCCTTGGCGGTCGACCTTCAAGATCCATCTGCTCGCTGATGCCGACGTGACCTTCTGTCTGACCGGCGGCGGCCACAATGCCGGCATCGTCTCGCCGCCGTCGCCGAAGGCGCACGGCCATCAGGTGATGACCAAGCCGGCCGACGGTCCCTATGTCGGCCCGGACGATTGGCTGCAGCAGGCGCCGCATGCCGAGGGCTCGTGGTGGACCGAATGGGTGCAGTGGCTCGGCACCCGCTCCGGCGAGCCGGTCGCGCCGCCGCGGATGGGCTTGCCGGACGCCGATTCGGCGACGCTGCCGAACGCGCCGGGCAGCTACGTGCTGCAGACCTGAGCGGTCTGCGGCAACGCCGCCAGCGTTCGCGACAGCGTCTCGGCCGGGGTGCCGCCGGCGTCGATCGTGGTCCAGCCGATCACGCCGTGCGCGTAGCTGTGCTGCTGCCGGACGATCTCCGGGGTCGCATCGGATGCGTCGCCAATGCGGCCTGAGACCCGCGCGATCCTGATGTCGAGATCTGCGGTGAGAAACACGCCGTGGAACGGCACAGCAAGCTCGGCCGCGATGGCTTCAATCGCCTGGCGCTCGTCGGGCTTGGAGAACACCGCATCGACGATCACCGAATGCCCTTGGTTCAAGATGCGCGCGGCGCGTTCGGCGAGGCCGCGATACACCTTCTCGGTGACGTCCGGGGTGTAGGCGGTCGCCGGCAGCCGCTCGGTATCGGCGACGCCGTACAGACGTTTGCGGGCCACATCGGAACGCAGCACCACGGCGCCCGGCAGGGGCGGGACGTGGCCGGACAGCGCCCTCGCCAGCACGGATTTTCCGGTGCCCGACAGCCCGCCGACAGCGATCAACCGGGGCGGCGGCGGCGCGATCAGCCGCAGCGCCAGGGCGAAATAGGATTCGGCGATCGCTCGATTGGCATCTCTGATCGAGTCGTCGGCTGCCGGTCGCGCCAGCAACACCTTGGCGCGGATCGCGGCGCGCATCGACAGCAGCAGCGGCAGCGCCGACAGCGCGTCGAAATTGTCGTCCGCCGTCTCCGCCAGATAGCGATTCAGAAGTTGCGCGGAGTCGCTGCCGCGGCCGTAATGCAGCAGGTCCATCAGCGGGAAGGCGAGATCGTACAGCACGTCGACCGACGCGATGATCGGATCGAACTCGATGGCATCGAACAGCGTCGGCTTGCCGTCGAGGATCACGATATTGGCGAGGTGCAGGTCGCCGTGACACCAGCGCACGAAGCCGGCGGCGCCGCGTCGTTCCAACAACGGGCGCAGTCGGCCGAGCGCAGCACGGCTGCCGCGGTCGAGCGCCGATACGTCGTCCGCCGCAAAGCCGCCGGCCGCAAGCTCGGCTGTATCGTCGGCCAGGATCGGCTCGATCGATGCGACCCACGGCGCGGAGGCTGCCAGGGGAGCGGCAAGGTGAGACGCCGCGATCGCGTCGGCGACGGCGTCGATCAGCTCAGGGCCGAGCGAGCCGGCGCGGGCGAGATGATCCAGCGTGGCGCTGTCGTCGAAGCGCATCATCTCGACGGCCCATTCCATCACCGGCCCGTCACCGCCGATCTGTAAAGCACCGTTGTCGGTGCGTGTGATCGGAACGACACGGCGATAGATCGTGGGCGCGAACCGCTGGCCGACCGCGAGCTCCTGCTCGCAGGCCGTCTTGCGTTTAGCGAGCGTCGAATAGTCCAAGAACGGGAACTTGACGGCGCGCTTGATCTTCAGGGCGCGGTTCCCCTCGAGAAAAACCGCTGCGCCGTGGGTGTCGATCTGTTTCACCGGGAAGAGACCGTCACTGCCGTGGCCCAGAAAATCGAAGACGTCCTGCTGCGAGGATCCATCGGGCGGGAGGTCGGTCTCTGGCATCGGGATTACTACTTAGGGGACCGAGGAATTGTCCGGGGATCGACCATGTTGCATTCCGAATATGCAAGCTGGACCGGCCGATCATGAGCATTGTTGTACGAAAAACAAGCCGCGCTGCGAATTGCCGCCGGTTTGACCTTGATCAATTCAATTCGTCAAAGCTGCGGTCAATTTGCACGGCAACGACGATTAGCAGGGCCGCCATTGGGTCGCCGAAATCGTTGGTGAAAATTCCGAGTGATTGGGTCCGGTCTTGTATAAATTTCTCGAGGCAACCGTTGCCGACCATATGACGCGAGCGGTGAAGTCCGTCTCGCGCGAACTGACCATGCGCGAATTGGAGGACAAGTTCGAGCACGACGACTTCAACGCCTATCCGGTGGTGGAGGATCAGCGTGTCATCGGCATGGTGACCAAATACGATTTCTTGAGCTGTTTCGCGTTCCACCCGACCCAGATGCTGCCGCATTACGACGACCTGATGAATCGGGCGGTCGGCGACGTCATGTCGGCGGACTTCCTGTACGTGCACGCCGATACCAAGCTTACCCGGGTGTTGCAGTTGATGGTCGAACACCAGACCCGCAGCATTCCGGTGTTGGATGCCGATCGCAAGCTGCACGGCATCATCTCGCGCGAGGACGTCATCAAGGCGCTGGCGAGCTTCACCAAGGTACGCTGATCGTGGGAACGGTGCGCGTCCCTCCGCCGCGCCGGCCCGACATTGGCTTGTTGCGGCAACTGTCGTACACCTTTCCCGCGCAGAGTCCGGATCGTGCGACGGTGGCCGCTCGCGGCCGGTCGTCCGGTGTCGAGGTGAGATGTCGACGTATCGATTGAGCACCCTGCTGTCGCCCGGAGCCGTGGCGGTCGTCGGCGCCAGCCCGCGGCCGGCCTCTCTTGGTCGCGCGGTGCTCACCAATTTGCGCGAGGCGGGATTTAAAGGGCAGATCGGCGTCGTCAATCCGCGCTATGCCGAGATCGGCGGCATCAAGACCGTCGGCTCGCTGGCGGACCTCGCGTTCGTTCCGGATCTGATCGTCATCACCGCGCCGCCGCGCTCGGTCGCCAAGGTCGTGGCCGAAGCCGGCGAACTCGGCGTCGCCGGTGCCATCATCATCAGTTCGGAGATGGGACGCGGCAAAGGCTCCTATGCGGAGGCCGCCAATCGCGCGGCCCGCAAGTCGGGTATCCGGCTGATCGGGCCGAACTGTCTCGGCATCATGATCCCGGGCGTCAATCTCAACGCCAGCTTCGCCGCCCACATGCCGAGGCGGGGCAATCTGGCGCTGATCTCGCAGTCCGGCGCGATCGCCGCCGGCATGGTGGATTGGGCGGCCGTCAAGGAGATCGGCTTCTCCGGCATCGTGTCGATCGGCGATCAGCTCGACGTCGACATCGCCGACATGCTCGACTTCTACGCCGCCGATCTCGATACCCGCGCGATCCTGCTCTACATCGAGGCCGTCACCGACGCGCGCAAATTCATGTCGGCGGCGCGCGCTGCGGCGAGGGTCAAGCCGGTGGTGGTGGTGAAGTCGGGGCGGATGGCGCACGGCGCCAAGGCCGCCGCGACCCACACCGGCGCCTTCGCCGGTGCGGACGCGGTGTACGAGGCGGCGTTTCGCCGCGCCGGCATGTTGCGCGTGTACGATCTGCGCGAGCTGTTCGACTGTGCCGAAACGCTCGGCCGAGTCAGCCCGCCGCGCGGCAAGCGGGTCGCTATTCTCACCAATGGCGGCGGCATCGGCATTCTGGCGGTCGACCGGCTGGTCGAACTCGGCGGCGAACCGGCGGCGCTCTCGGCGGATCTGCACAAGAAGCTCGACGCGGTGCTGCCGACCTCATGGTCCGGCTTCAATCCGATCGACATCACCGGCGATGCTGACGCCGAGCGCTATTCGGCGACGCTGTCGATGCTGCTCGCCGATCCGGACAACGACGCCATCCTGGTGATGAACGTGCAGACCGCGGTGGCCTCGCCCAGTGACATCGCCCGCGAAGTGATCCGTGTGGTCGGCGAGGAGCGCGTCCGCCGCACGCTGTTCAAGCCGGTGTTCGCGGTCTGGGTCGGCGCCGAGGAAGCGGTCACCCATGGCTTCGATGCCGCCTCGATCCCGAACTACCTGACAGAGGACGATGCGGTCCGCAGCATCATGAACATGGTGCGCTATCGCGAGGCGGTACAGCTTCTCACCGAAGTGCCGCCATCGCTTCCGAAGGATTTCGACCCGGACACCGAGACCGCCCGGGCGATCGTCGAGAAAGCGCTGCGCGAAGGCCGCTCCTGGCTCGATCCGCTGGAAATCAGCGGCCTGTTCGCGGCCTACCAGATTCCGATGATCCCGACGCTGGCGGCGACCAATGCCGAAGAGGCGGTTTCGTGGGCGTCCTCCTTCCTGTCGCAGGGCGTCACCGTGGTGGTGAAAGTGCTGTCGCGCGACATCCCGCACAAATCCGACATCGGCGGGGTGGTGCTCAACCTCACCAGCGTCGAAGCGGTCCGTGCCGCGGTCGACGAGATTTTGGCGCGTGCCGCCAGGCTGCGCCCCGATGCTCGGCTCGACGGCGTGATGGTGCAGCCGATGATCCTGCGGCCCAAGGCGCGGGAGCTGACGATCGGCATCGCCGACGATCCGACCTTCGGGCCGGTGATCGCGTTCGGTCAGGGCGGCACCGGGGTCGAACTGATCGACGACCGGTCATTGGCGCTGCCGCCGCTCGATCTGCCGCTCGCGGAGTCGCTGATCGCGCGCACCCGCGTTTCCAAGCTGCTCGGTGCCTATCGCGACGTACCGGAGGTCAAGCGCAGTGCGGTAGCGCTGACGCTGGTGAAGCTGTCGCAGATGGCGGCCGACCTGCCGGAGATCCGCGAGCTCGACGTCAATCCCTTGCTCGCCGATCAAAGCGGTGTGGTGGCGATCGATGCCCGTGTCGTGGTGCGACCGCCGGAGCGCAAATTTGCCGGCCGCGGCAACACGCATTTCGCGGTGAAGCCGTACCCGACCGAATGGGAACGGCATCTGTCCGTCAAGGACGGCTGGCGGGTGCTGGCGCGACCGATCCGCCCTGACGACGAGCCGGCGATCCACGAATTGCTCAAGCACGTCACGCCGGAGGATCTGCGGCTGCGGTTCTTCGCCGCGATGAAGGAGTTCAGCCACGCCTTCATCGCCCGGCTGTCGCAGATCGACTACGCCCGCGCGATGGCGTTCGTGGCGTTCGACGAGATCACCGGCGAGTTGCTCGGCGTGGTCCGGATTCACTCGGATTCAATCTACGAGAGCGGCGAATACGCGATCCTGCTGCGCTCGGACCTGAAAGGCAAAGGACTGGGCTGGGCGTTGATGAAGCTGATCATCGAATACGCCCGCTCCGAAGGGCTGCACTATGTCTGCGGCCAAGTGCTGCGCGAGAACACCGCGATGCTGCGGATGTGCCGCGATCTCGGCTTCGAAACCAAGACCGACCCGTCCGAGCCGGACATTCTCAATGTCCGGCTGCCGCTGACCGAAGAAGCCGCCCGCGCTGCCAGATCGGCATGACGATAGTGACGCAGCGCACGGGCGTCGCTGTCCTGCTGATCGCTACAGCCTGCTGACCGAGACCACACGGAATGTGTGCATGTCGCCTTCTTCGCGGAGCGACACGTATTCGCCTTGCACGAAGCGTTCGTCGGCGAAGTGATAGCCGGCTTCGTCCGGGAGTTTCGCATCGCTGTCATATTGAAATGCCCATGATCCACCCGGCCGGTGCACCAGATGGCCGAGGTTGTCCGCCTGATGCGGCCGCTGCCGCGACACCCGGCAGGCGTCGCGGTGCTTTTTCCAGATCTCCGCGTCGATCCGGTCGTCGGCGTCGAGCGGAGCGACGATCACATAGGCGATGTTGGCTTCGCCTTCAGGATGTCCAGGTTCGCGTGCCAGTTCGAGCCTGATCTGTCGGAAGCACGCCGGCAACGAGGTGTTGAGGATAGCGGAGGGCGGTGCCTTGGTCATTGTTTCGCTCCTGGCGTTGCGCACAATGCTGGCGCAGAGCAGCAGCTCCATAATTGATTTGCATCAATCGGGGCGCGAGACGCAGACTGTGCGCCGCAACACCGCGGCGCGAATCGAAACGGAGCAGTCCATGCTGGCCTTCGAGATCGGATATCAGCCGTGAGCTCTGCGCCTGTCCTGGATGCCAAGACCGATGGCGATACGCTGGAGCTGAAGCCGACCGGGGCTTGGATCGCGACCAACAGCAAGTTCATGGAGCAGCTGTCGCAGGACGCCGCGCCGCAGATCGCGGCGGCGAAGTCGCTCACGATCGACATGGCGGAGATCGGCGAGATCGACACCATCGGCGCCTGGGTGCTGGAGAAATTGTCGCGCAGCGCCGCGCAGGCCGGCCGCACCGCGCAGTTCAAGGGCATTTCCGGCAACTATGCCGAACTTATCGACGAGGTGCGGCAGCTCAATCGCCGCGGACCGACCCCGCATCCAAAGCCCAATCCGATCATTGCCAAGCTGGACCAGATCGGACGTTCGGCCTGGAGCGCCACAGCCGACATTGCGGTGTTTCTGGAGATGCTCGGCGCGCTCGGTGCCGCGTTGCTCGGCGTGTTGCGCCGGCCGCGCTCGCTGCGGCTGACCTCGTTGACTTACCAGGTGTATCGGGTCGGCTGGCAGGCGATCCCGATCATGGTGCTGATCACCTTCCTGATCGGCGCCATCATTGCCCAGCAGGGCATCTTCCATTTCCGGAAATTCGGTGCCGAATCCTATGTCGTCGATATGGTCGGCATCCTGGTGCTACGCGAAATCGGCGTGCTGATCGTGGCGATCATGGTGGCCGGCCGCTCGGGCAGCGCGTACACCGCCGAGCTCGGCTCGATGAAAATGCGCGAGGAGATCGATGCGCTGTCGACCATGGGGCTCGATCCGGTCGAAGTCTTGATCCTGCCGCGGATCATCGCGCTGGTGATCGCCCTGCCGATCCTCGCCTTCATCGGCTCGATGGCGGCGCTGTATGGCGGCCTGCTGACGGCGTGGTTCTACGGCGGGATGCAGCCGTCGGTGTTCATCGCCCGGCTGCACGAGGCGGTGTCGCTGAATTCGTTCGAGGTCGGGATGTGGAAGGCGCCGTTCATGGCGCTGGTGATTGGCATCGTCGCCTGCAGCGAGGGGCTTCGGGTCAAGGGCAGCGCCGAGTCGCTCGGTCTGCAGACCACCACCTCGGTGGTGAAGTCGATCTTTCTGGTGATCGTGCTGGACGGATTGTTCGCCGTGTTCTTCGCTTCGATTGGGATGTAGCGATGGACGCGCTCGCCGAACTCTATGCCATCCGCGTCGCCGACCTCGTCGTCGGCTTCGGCCGGCAGACCGTGCTCGATCATCTGTCGCTCGATGTCCGCCGCGGTGAAATCCTCGGACTGGTCGGCGCCTCGGGCGGCGGGAAGTCGGTGCTGATGCGGACCATCATCGGGCTGATCCCGAAACAGAGCGGCCACATCGACGTGATGGGCCACGACACCGAGCGCGGCTTCGGCCGCGCGCGCGGCGCGGTGGCGGCGATCTGGGGCATCCTGTTCCAGCAGGGTGCGCTGTTCTCCTCGCTCACCGCGCGGCAGAACGTGCAGTTTCCGCTGCGCGAGATGCTCGACATGTCGGAGAAGCTGCAGGACGAGATCGCCACCGCCAAGCTCGAGATGGTCGGGATTGCACCGGACGATTGGGACAAGTATCCGGCGCAGCTGTCCGGCGGCATGACCAAGCGCGTCGCGCTGGCCCGCGCGCTGGCGCTCGATCCCTCGATCGTGTTTCTCGACGAGCCGACCAGCGGCCTCGATCCGATCGCGGCCGGCGACTTCGACCAGCTGATCAAGACCCTGCAAACCACGCTCGGACTCACCGTGTTCATGGTGACCCACGATCTCGCCAGTCTCAACGTCGTCTGCGACCGCGTCGCGGCATTGGCGGACGGCAAGATCGTCGCGGTGGGGCCGATGCAAGACTTGCTGCAATCCGACCATCCCTGGGTGCGGGCCTATTTCCACGGCAAACGCTCGGCGATGCTCCAGCCCAGACAGAACTAGGACGCCACGCCCATGGAAACTCGTGCTCCCTTTGTGATCGTCGGCGCGTTCGTGCTCGCGGCGATCTTCGCGGTGTTCGGCTTCGTGTTCTGGCTGCACAACACCTCGGGTGTCGGTGCGCGCACCAGCTATCACATCCAGTTCCGCGACCCGGTGCCGGGGCTGCTGGTCGGTGCGGCGGTGCTGTTCAACGGCATTCGGGTCGGCGAGGTGACGGCGCTGGCGCTTGCGCCCGACGATCCGCGCCGGGTCGATGCCACGATCGCGGTGGCGCCGTCGACGCCGGTCCGTCCCGACACCAAGGTGGGATTGGACTTCCAGGGCCTCACCGGTGTGCCGGTGGTGGCGCTCGAAGGCGGCAAGCAGCTCACAGGTTCGGCGATCGCGACGACGTTGGTGGCCGAGCCGGGCGCCGGCATGAGCATGACCCAGGCCGCCCGCGAGGCGCTGCGCAAGGTCGACACCGTGCTCGGCGACAATGCCGGCCCGCTGAAAGACACCATCGCGAATTTCAAGACATTCTCGGAGTGGCTGTCGAGCAAGACCGGCAAGCTCGACGGCATTCTCGGCGGGGTCGAGCGGATGACAGGTGCCAACGAGCCGGTGGTGAAGAAGGTGGTGTACGACCTGTCGGCTGCCGGCGGCTTCCCGCCGCCGTCGCCGCCGCTCCGGGGACAGCTCACCATTCCGGAATCCAATACCGTGGTGCTGTTCGACAGCCAGAAGATGCTGTTGGCACCGGAGCTGGATGTGCCGGCGTTCGCCGGCGCGCAGTGGAGCGACAGCGTTCCGAAGATGCTGCAGGAGAAGCTGATCCAGAGCTTCGAGAATTACGACATCGCCCACGCCCCGATGCGCCCCAATGACGCCGTGCAGCCGGATTATCAACTGTTGACCGACATCCGCAGTTTTCAGGTGGTCGGTGAGGGCGATGCTCTCCGGGCCGAGATCGCGTTCAGCGCCAAGCTGATCGACAAGGACGGCAAACTGATCGGGGCCAGGCTGTTTCAGCAGGCGACGCCGCTCGACAAGCCGGAGCCGGCTGCGGCGGTGACGGCGTTCGACAAATCGTTCGACACCATTGCCAAGCAGTTGGTGCCGTGGCTGGCGCAGGCGCTTGCGTCCGGTCATGCCGAGGTCGAACCGGAAGCGGCGGCACCCCGGCCGGCTACCGCTCCAAAGTCTTCAGGTACGACAAAAGGTCGTTGATCTCGTCGGGGTCGAGTTCGAACGCCGGCATCCGCGGATGGCCGGTGTAGATCCCCTCGGCAAACGCCTCAGCCAGCGTTTCAACCCGATACCGCTTGTGCAGGGTGCGGAACGGCGGGGCCTGCTTCAGCCGGCTCTTGCCCGTGCGCCCGATCGCATGACAGCGCGCGCAATGCGATTTGGCAAAGCCCAGCCCGCGCCTTTCCGACGGCGTTGCCGCAGACGCTTGGCCAGTCAGCGCCAATAGGCCCGCCAGCATCAATAGGATCGCCGCACCGGCGAAAAGACGTCGCATCAAGTCGCCCGGTCGCTAGAACAGGTCAAACACAACAACTTGCACGATGCATGCAGGGCGTGCCATTACCTTGATCTGTGTCAAGTTGTCTTGACGATTTGCCGACATATTGGGCCCCCTGGCGCAGTAAGGCGGTCGGTCAACGACGACGCGCACCAGGAGAGTTCAGTCTCGCGACCGCATGGAGTGATGGATGCCGCATCTCGCTTACCCGACGACGACCTGTGAGGGATTTCGGTGTGAGACGCATTGCGCGGTGCGTGGGTTGGCCATTTGCGGCGAACTCGGCCCCGCCGAACACGAGGAGTTCGAGCGGCTCGCCCAGCATGTCCGCTATGGGCCGAAGGAAGCGCTGTTCTCCGAGGACGAAGTCGCTGATTCGGTCTACAGCCTGATCGAGGGCATTGCCCGGCTGTACAAGCTGCTTCCCGATGGCCGCCGTCAGATCATCGGTTTTGCGCTTCCGGGCGATTTTCTCGGCATGGCGCCGGGTAACCGCTACTCGTTCTCAGCCGATTCCATCGGCGGCGTGACCGTGTGCAAGTTCTTCCGCGGTCCGTTCCTGCGCTTCATCGAAAATCGCCCTCAGATGCTGCTCCGCATGAACGATTTCGCCACCCGTGAACTCAGCCTGGCGCAGGATCAGATGCTGTTGCTCGGCCGCCGCTCGGCTGAAGAGAAGGTCGCGGCCTTCCTGGTTGGTTGGCGGGAGCGGCTCGCGCGCCTGGAGGGCGTCACCAAAACCGTCAGCCTGCCGATGGGCCGGCAGGACATCGCCGACTTCCTCGGCTTGACCATCGAGACGGTAAGCCGCACCTTCACCAAGCTGGAACGGGAAAAACTGATCGTGATCGTTCCGGACGGTGTGCGCGTGCTGGACCCGAAACGCTTCGACGCGCTCGCCGCGGCCTGAAGCGCTTCCCCCCGCGGTCGCGCGTTCTGCCCGGACCCACCCGAGGCCCCACCAATGCGCGACGAGCAGCCGGGCTATCTCCGAGCCCGGCATTATTTCTATGAAATCCTCGAATCCCAAGCGCAGAGCTCGCGCGCGGGCGTGATCGTCAATCGGTTCATCGTCTTCTTCATCGTGCTCAGCGTCGGTGTGACGGTGATGGAGTCGGTGCCGGAGCTGCGTAACGGCTATGGCCGCCTGTTTGCGGCGCTGGAGCTGCTCTGTCTGGTCGTGTTCTCGATCGAATACTACATCCGGATCTGGATCGCGCCCGAGCACCTGCCTTACCGTCATATGAGCCCGCTGCGGGCAGCGTGGGCCTACATGATCAGCCCGCAAGGCGTGGTCGACTGCATCTCGGTGATGCCGCTTTGGATCGCGCTGTTCGGCCCGGACGACCTGCGGGTCCTGATCATCCTGCGCATGCTGCGGCTGCTGAAATTCGCCCGCTACTCGTCGGGCATGCGCTCACTGCTCGAAGTGCTCGAAAGCGAGCGCCGCGCGCTGTTGGCGTGCTTGGTGATCCTCGCCTGCGCCACCCTGGTTTCGGCGACCGCGATGCACATTGTCGAGGGCCATGTGCAGCCCGAAAAGTTCGGCACCATTCCGGATGCGATGTGGTGGGCGATCGTGACGCTGAGCACGATCGGTTACGGTGACGTCGTGCCGGCGACGGGTGTCGGCCGGTTGATCGCGGCGGCGACGATCATCTGCGGCCTGATCATGATCGCATTGCCGGTCGGTATCGTCGCCAATGCGTTTTCCGAAGTGATCCACCGCCGCGATTTCATCGTCAATTGGAGCATGGTGGCGCGGGTGCCGCTGTTCTCGCACCTCACCGCCGGCGATATCGCCCACATCATGCAGCTGCTTCAGGCTCGCCAGATCGACCGCGGCGAAGTCGTCTTCCGTCGCGGCGAGCCCGCCACAGCGATGTACTTCATTGCCGAGGGTGAGATCGAAATCGAGCTCGGTCCGGAGGACAAAGGCCGCCGAATCCGGCTCGGGACAGGGCATTTCTTCGGTGAGATCGCGGTGCTGAACAGAGTCGAGCGCTCTGCCACCGTCAAAGCGGTGTCGCGCACCCGGCTATTGGTGCTGGATGGCGCCGACCTCCGCGCGCTGATCGCACGCGAACCGAGCATTGCGCGCAAGATCAACGAGATCGTCGAAGGCCGCACCGGTCGCAACCTCAACCTCGAGATCGCCGATCTGGAAGGTCAGGCGGACGTTACGGTCGAAGAAAGCGCTTGATCGAAAGCGAGCCTCACTCTGCCGCCATCGCGAGCGAGGTATGTCGCCGTCCGCTGTCGCGGAGCCGCTTTCTCGGAAACTCGCTCGGCTGCGCCAGCGACCGCTGCGCCGCGAGAAATGCCATCACCTTGTTGCTCGCATCGGCGAACGAAGCGCCGAGGGGCAGGCCAAACTTGCGGCAGTCTTCGGCTGACAGCGTCTGTCTGGCGTGGCGCAGCGCCATCGCCGGCCCCCACCACCACCCGGGAGCGGGAGCGCGATCACCCGCCGGAACTGCTCGCCAAGCAGCCATTTCCTGAGCCAAACGGTTGAAATCGATCTCTGGTGCCGGTTGCATGATGCGCGTCGTCCCTGTTGCGCCGGCATAACGAACGGGACCGTAAAAGGTTGCAGTTCGACCGGCACGAACGGACTCCTGCGACGCCATAGTCAGCTACCGTTCTCAGCCGGAAAAACTCGTGATAACGGTTCTCATATGAACCAGCGCGCCGCGATCGACATTCGCCACTCGACCTGTCCGCATGATTGCCCGTCGGCCTGTGCGCTCGACGTCGAAGTGATCGATGGCTCGGCCATCGGTCGGCTGCGCGGCTCGAAGCGCCAGACCTACACGGCCGGCGTGGTCTGCGCCAAAGTCGCCCGCTACGCCGAGCGCATCCACCATCCAGACCGGCTGACCTATCCGATGCGTCGCATCGGGCCGAAGGGCTCCGGCGCGTTTGCGCGGATCGGCTGGGACGAGGCCTTGGACGAAATCGCAGCGCGGTTCGATGCCGCCGAGGCGGAGTTCGGCGTGGAGTCGGTGTGGCCCTATTACTATGCGGGCACCATGGGGCTGGTGATGCGCGACGGCATCAACCGGCTCGCCAACGTCAAGAAATACTCGCGGTTCTACTCGACAATATGCGCCAACGTCGCCTGGGCGGGCTATGCGGCGGGCGTCGGCAAGGTCGCCGGCGTCGATCCGCGCGAAATGGCGAAGTCGGATCTGATCGTGATCTGGGGTACCAATCCGGTCTCGACCCAGGTCAACGTGATGACCCACGCGGCCCGCGCCCGCAAAGAGCGTGGTGCCAAGATCGCTGCGGTCGATATCTACGACAACGAAACCATGCAGCAGGCCGATATCCGGATCATCCTGCGTCCGGGGACCGACGGCGCCTTCGCCTGCGGCGTGATGCATGTGCTGTTTCGCGATGGTCTTGCCGACCGGGCCTATCTGGCGCGCTACACCGATTGTCCGGACGAGCTCGAAGCGCATCTGGCCACGCGGACGCCGGCCTGGGCGTCGGCGATCTGCGGCGTGCCGGAGGCGGAAATCAAAGCGTTTGCGCATGCGGTCGGCGGCACCAAGCGCAGCTTCTTTCGGCTCGGCTATGGTTTCACCCGCAGCCGCAATGGCGCGGCACAGATGCACGCCGCGTTGTGTATTCCGGCGGTCACTGGGGCGTGGCAGCACGAGGGTGGCGGCGCGTTCTTCAACAACGGCTCGATCTACGGCTTCGACAAATCACTGATCGAGGGGCTGGATCAGCTCGATCCGGCGACCCGGGTGCTGGATCAGTCCAAGATCGGCCGCATCCTCACTGGAGACACCGAGGCGCTGGACGGCGGCGCGCCGGTCAAGGCGATGCTGATCCAGAACACCAATCCGATGACGGTGGCGCCGGAGCAGGGGCTGGTTCGCGCCGGCTTCGCCCGTGAAGACTTGTTCGTTGCGGTACACGAGCAGTTCATGACCGAGACCGCGCTGATGGCCGATATCGTGCTGCCGGCGACAATGTTCCTGGAGCACGACGATCTGTACTACGGCGGCGGACATCAGCACATTTCGATCGGTGCCCGGCTGGTCGCGCCTCCGGGCGAGTGCCGCTCCAATCACGAGGTGCTGCAAGGGCTGGCCCAGCGGCTCGGCATCGACCATCCGGCCTTCGCCATGACGCCGCGCGAGGTGATCGATAGCACGCTGAAAGTCAGCGGCTATGGCGGTATCGAGCAGCTTGAGGCCGATCTCTGGCGCGATCTGCAGCCGGATTTTCGCGCGTCGCACTTTCTCGACGGCTTTGGGCAGCCGGACGGCAAGTTTCATTTCCGGGTCGATTGGGGCAACGTCAAGCTTGCGCGCAAGCTGACACTCGGGCCGTGGCAGGCGATGCCGAGCCTGCCGGACCACTGGGCGGTGACTGAAGAGGCCGACGCCGAGCATCCATTCCGGCTCGCCACCAGTCCGGCCCGCAGTTTCCTCAACTCGACCTTCAACGAGACGCCGTCGTCGCGAGCGCGCGAGGGCGAGCCGAACGTGCTGATGCATCCGGCCGACGCTGCGGAGGTCGGTGTCGGTGACGGCGAATGGGTGCTGCTGGGGAATACTCGGGGGGAGACGGTGCTCACCGTCCGGCTGAACAGCGGGCTTCGGCGCGGCGTTCTGATCGCCGAATCGGTGTTTGCGAACCGGGCTCATCGTGGCGGACGCGGAATCAACGTCCTGACGAGCGCAGAAGCAATCCCGCCGCACGGCGGTGCAGCGTTCCACGACAACAAAGTTTGGATCAAAAAGGCGGCCGCGCCGCTCGCGAAGCACGACTGATAGGGCCGAATAGACGGCCCTGACCGGCGAGCGGTCGTCGTATCTGCTTCGCGAGCCGCGCGTGCAGGCTCAGCGCTGGTGGCCGAGGCCGATACCGAGCTTCAGCGCCTTCTGGCGCAGCGAGCCGACGGTCCGATTGGTCAGACGGGCGATTTCCGCCACCGGAGTGCGCGCCTTGGAATGCGCCTTCAGCTCCTTGATGTCTTCCTTGGTGTACTCGCGGCGAGTGATCTTGCCCTTCTTGGCGGCCTTGGCCTTGGTAGCGGTCTTCGCCGCAGCCTTGGTCACCACCTTCTTGGCCTTCTTCGACTTCGCTGCGGTCTTCGCAGTCTTTGCTTTCGCTTTCTTTGCCACGCGTAGGCTCCTTTAGTGAAGCGCCCTTCTACTACACTCAATTCGTGCCGACAATTCGGAATTTGAGAATTTCGAACTGATCGAAGCCGCTTCGGTTAGCGTTAGTTTAAGGATGTGTAGTTGCCAATCCAGCGGAAATAGGTACTCGCCGCGTAGTGACAATCGTCGTTCGGTGGAATTCGCCAGCCTTTGATCCGCCTCAAAGATCAGCCTCCACGACTGCAAATCGCGTTCGCTCTGTCGCTGCCGTGTTTTCTCGCAAAGTGGAAACTTGCCACTGAAGAGTGCAAACTGTGGGCTGTTCGCTGTGTATTTCCGGAATTTCGCGCTGCTGATGGAGACGATTTGTCGCGAATATTGAGCCCGGGCACGGGTTCGCTTAGTGCGGCGTGGGCGACGCGGCGGCGCGACCAAAGGCGCAGCGGATAGTCTCTGGCCCGGTAGTCAGCGGATGGAAGTGCGAATCAGGATTGCTTAGCGGGTCGTTTTCGCGTCAGACGCGAGTGCGGCGCGCGTACGGGCCAGGGTGCGCTCGTAATAGTCCTCACGCTCCTGCTTCAGGCTGATCTGCAGATTTCGGAAGGCTGCAATGCGTTTTGCGATCTGATCGCGCTCGTCGAGGGCTCTGGCCGCGTCTTGGAGCTTTACCGGATCGCCGGACTGAGGCGGCGTCCGAGCAATTCGCTGGCCCGGATCGTCTGTGGACTCCGAACGCGCCTCACGTTGCGCGTTGCTGTCGGCCGGGGCCGCAGCCGCTGCAGTGGCTTGCTCCGAACTGGTATCGACGCTCGTCGAGATCCCGTTGTCTGGTTGCGATGACGTCATTCCGGTCCCTAGCGGGCATCATTGAAGTGCTGATCAGGCGCGTCAATCGAAATGCGCCCGGTCTGGCCTGGGGCAGTGGATAAATTGCGCGCCATGTTGCGGGAAGCGGGCGGTACTCGGAAGCTGGCAACAAACGCTAGGAGGGCGTGGCGGAGAGTGATCGGCATTCCTCGCGTCTCGAACAACTCGCCGCACCACGGTTGAAACGACCGAGAAGCGTGGTGCTTATCTCGGCTTTTGCCGGCTTGCAATATCGAGCAGCATCGTTCTTAGTCTCATTACGACGAATGACGAGCCCTCGAAGGGCCTTTTGGCTCCCTCGCCTCGAGGCTTCAGCGGACATCCTCCATGACTGATCATCACGGCCCCCTTCGCGTCGGTATCGGCGGCCCGGTTGGCTCCGGCAAGACCGCGCTGATGGACCTGCTCTGCAAGTCCATGCGCGAGCGCTACGACATCGCGGCGATCACCAACGACATCTACACCAAATGGGACGCCGAGTTCCTGGTGCGCTCCGGTTCACTGACTCCGGATCGGATCGCCGGGGTCGAGACCGGCGGCTGCCCGCACACCGCAATTCGCGAAGATGCGTCGATGAACCTCGCCGCCGTCGCAGAGATGCGCGGCAGATTTCCGGGCCTCGATCTGGTGCTGATCGAATCCGGCGGCGACAATCTCGCTGCGACATTTTCGCCGGAGCTCGCCGACATCACGATCTACGTGATCGATGTTGCGGCCGGCGACAAGATTCCGTCGAAAGGAGGACCCGGCATCACTCGATCCGACCTTCTGGTGATCAATAAAATCGATCTGGCGCCCTATGTCGGCGCTTCCCTCGACAAGATGGATACCGACGCGCGGCGGATGCGCGGCGCCCGCCCGTTCGTCATGACTAATCTGAAGAAGAGCGACGGACTGGATCGCATTATTGGCTTCATCGAGCAGAAGGGCGGATTGATACCTCGCGGCCAGTAGTTGGGTTCAAATCGGTCGAGCCCACCATGGCTGATCCGAGGCAATTTCACTTTGAAGCAACTCAGAGTACGGTGTTTGTACGTAAGAGTACCGTATTCGTGATCGATCGGCGAGGAACCAACCCTCCGGTCGGCGTGTTGAACCGCTCTTGGAATAAAGCCTGACTTCCAATTCTGAGGAATGATCCGGTTGCGTTGCCGCCCCTGCCTCTTCATGGTGAGGCGGACATCGATACCTTGAATTAAGAGCGGCGGGGCGCTCCGCCCCGAATGACGAGTAAGAGCGTGGTTAGGCTTGGCTTCATCATCGGCTTGATCGCAGTTGTCGGGGTGGTGCTGTCGGGCTTTTCCGCATCCCGTGTTTACGAGCAGGAAACGGCGATCCAGCGGATCGCGCTCGGTCGCGCGATCGACGTCCATGCCAGCCAGGTTCAGGACCGCCTCACCGAGCGGGAACTGCTCGGCCGTGTCGCCTCCGGTCTGTTTCGCAAGCCGTCGGTGATTAAGGCCGACATGCTGCAGCCGCTGCGCTCCTCGATCTACACTTTTAAGACCGATTTCGTGCTCGCGACCTGGGTGGCGCGGTTGAAGCCCGACGAGGTCGGGGCAGCCGAAGCGGAGCTGGCCAAGGCCGGTTTCCCCGATCCCACCGTCCGGGAGTACGACGGCAGGCCGCTGCAGCTGAACGACGGTGCAGTTCCACTCGACGTGGTGATGGACGTCGAGCCGCGAAATCCGGAGACGATGGTCCTCACTGGACGAATGCTCGATCACGATCCGGTGCTCGGCCGCACCTTCGCGCAGGCGCTAGCTGAGGGGCAGCCTCACGTTTCCGATCCCTTGCCATTGACGCAGAAGGGCCCTGTCGGGGTCGTGCTGGCGGCGCCCGTGAGGAATCCGGACAGCTCCGACACCGTCGGCTTCGTTACCTTCTCCTACAATCTTGCGACGCTGATGCTGACCAACGACGATCTGTCGTTGTTCTCGGTAGTGCTGAAGGATCCCGGCCGGAACGGTTACGAGCTGGTCGCCGACGAAAACGGCGATGTGACGATGCGCGCGGCTCCGGAGGGCACCGCGCCGATGATCACGCGCACCGTGACGTTCGGTAACCGCGACTGGTCACTTGCTTATTACCCCAAGATCGATCCCTACGACCGCGCCCAGCGAATCGCGTTGCTCACCGGCCTTGCCGGTCTGGCGCTGACCCTGATCGTCTGCGGCCTGTTCGGCTACGTCAGCTACAGCAACATCCGGCTGCGGCGCGAAATCCAAATGCGGATCGGCTTCGAGCGGCGTTTGACCGCGGTGATCGACGAGCTCAATCACCGGGTGAAGAACATCCTGGCGGTGATTCAGTCGATCGTGACCCGGACGCTGCGCCACGGCTCGGACCTCGATGTCGCCCGTGAGCTGCTGATCGGCCGGATTCATGCGATGTCCAACGTGGTTTCGCTGCTCAGCGACAGCCAATGGCAGGGCGTGATGCTGAGGGGACTATTCGAGGGCCGCGCGATCCCGCATGCCGACCGGATCAAGGTCGAGGGGCCCGACATCGCGGTCAGCGCCCGCGCCGCGCAGAGCCTGTCGCTGCTGTTCTTCGAATTGGCATCGCATTCCGACGAAGGCCTGGCCGTCGTCGGCAAGCATCCGAGCGTGGTGGCAAGCTGGTCGGTGGCCGGCGAGGGCAATGACGCGACCTTCCATTTCCGCTGGGAGGAGTTCAACACCAGCGCGGCGACCCGGCGTCCGGACAGCGAGTTCGGGATCATCCTGCTCGATCGCGTCGCGCCGGAAGCGCTCGGCGGCACGTCGAAGCGTTACTTCACCGAGGTCAGCTACGTCTACGAGCTGAACGCACCGCTGGAAACAGTGGTGGATGTCAATGAGCGCGATCGCACCGGGCAGATCGTCGCGCCGGTGCGCCCAGCTTCCAGGCCGCGTCATCGCAAGTAAGATCCCACGTCGAACAAAGTTCGTAGGAATCAAGACGCCCCAGCCGTTTCACGCGATTCGCACCACAAGATCGCGAAACCGACTCGTGGGTGCGAGGAGCCCTTTCTTTGTAAAGGCCTCCTCGCACCCAGGTCTGGCAGGTTGGTCGTGGGGCTTTCGCTCGATTGGCTAGCTTGGATCGCGCAACCGGGCGGGTAGCAACGACTAGCCGTTGCCGCCGATCACCGCGCGCACCGTGTCGTCCGGTCCGAAATCCTCGGCCCCGTCGACGTAGAGGAGCGCGCTGAGCTTCGACCGCGCGCGGTTGACGCGGCTCTTGATCGTGCCCACTGCGCAGCCGCAGATCGCCGCGGCATCTTCGTAGGAGAACCCCGAGGCGCCGACCAGGATTAGTGCTTCACGTTGGTCCTGCGGCAGCTTGTCCAGCGCGGTGCGGAATTCCTCGAACTCCAAATGCGCGGTTTGTCCCGGCTGTGACTTCAGCGTTTTCGCGTAGCTGCCGTCAGCATCCTCCACCTCCCGGCGCCGCTTACGATAGTCCGAGCGAAACAGGTTGCGCAGAATGGTGAACAACCAAGCGGGCAGGTTGGAGCCCGGCTGGAACGAGTCGATGTTGGCGAGAGCGCGCAACAACGTCTCTTGAACCAAGTCATCGGCACGATCGGCATTGCCGCTCAACGAGATCGCGAACGCGCGCAAGCTCGGCACGGCGGCGAGAATGTCGTCTCTGAGGGAATCGGTGAGAGGCATTAGTCCCTCCCCTCGGTCGTGTCCGTGGCTTTCGCAGCTTCCGCCGCCTGCTCGGGATCATCCAGCTTCTTGATCAGCTCCGCGAACCGATCAGGAACGCCCTGGCGTACGACGTCGTCGTACATCGCACGCAATTGATGTCCAATCCGAGCCTGAATCTCGGCGTTGAGACCTCCCTTGGTGCCTGGAGCCGACTTCTTCATGGTTTGAGCCTTGAATTCTTGCATGACTGATCCAATGTTTTCCCCATGGTCAAGTCCCCTGAACTTCGAGGGTTTTCCTTGATCTGCCGCCTTTTACCGGAGCCTAATGCGGTCCCAGCACGAAAGTTCCCCGCGGGAATGGAACTTTCGCTCGACTCAGGCGTAGTTGCCCTCGCAAAGGTGCCCGGACGCCGCAGGCGTCGGCCCAGATGACTGATGGAGTGGGGATGTCGAGATCACAGGTTGTTGCCGAGCATTTGCCCTTGCTGCGCCGCTATGCGCGCGCCCTGACCGGAAGCCAGACCTCCGGCGACGCCTATGTGGGCGCGATGCTGGAAGCATTGCTCCAGGATCCAGCCTTGCTCGACGAACGGCACGGCCCGCGGGCCGGTCTTTTCCGTTTGTTTACCCAGATTTGGAATTCGGTCGCGCTCAACGACGATGCGGATGTGACGACCCTGCCGATGCCGTCTGAGCGTCGGCTGTCGGCCATCACCCCGTTGCCGCGACAAGCATTCTTATTGCTGTCGCTGGAAGGCTTCTCTGAGGAAGAAGTCGCCTTCGTGCTTCAGTCCGAGGTCGGTGAGATCCGGCAGTTGGTCGACGCCGCGGGGCGCGAGATGGCCGAAGACATCGCCACCGACGTCCTGATCATTGAAGACGAGACGTTCATCGCGATGGACCTCGAAAGCCTGGTCAAGGGGCTGGGCCACAACGTCATCGGCGTCGCCCGCACCCATTCAGATGCCATCGCGCTGGCAAAGACCAAGAAGCCGGGTCTGATTCTGGCCGATATTCAGCTTGCCGACGGCAGCTCCGGCCTCGATGCGGTCAACGAGTTGCTGCGCACCTTCGAAGTGCCCGTGGTTTTCATTACCGCGTACCCCGAACGCTTCCTCACCGGCGAGCGGCCGGAGCCGGCGTTCCTGATCTCCAAGCCGTTCCAGCCCGCGATGGTGTCCGCGGTCGCGAGCCAGGCGCTGTTCTTCCAGCGCAATTCGCGCAATCGAAAGCCGAGCGCCGCCGTTTCCTGACGTTTCGCAGCTGCACAATCAGCACGCCGCCCGGCTGTCCCGGGCGGCGTTTGCATGTGCGCGCCCGGCCGATTGAATCGAACCGGCTCAAGATCGAATAGGCTCAAAAAAAGAACAGAGCGCGGTTGGCATCACACAACCGCGCTCTGTCTTGCCGGCTTTGGAATTGGGGCAGGGGGGACTGCGCCGGCTTGCGATGAACGCCTGTCGGCCCGGACCGTTCCGGTCGATCGCTAAAATCGTTAACACGCTCAGTTGATCGATGGTTATCGAACCGCCTTGACACTCACGCGATTAATCATTGCGGGCGTCGTCGAACACATCTGGCGGCGGCCGCAATAGGGAAAGCGGCACAACGCCTGCTACAACAAAGCGGCAAGAAACCATGTCACAGATCGTGCGGGGAATTCTGGGCGCCCTTGCTATCACCGGGACGCTCGGCGCGGCGCAACTGGCGGTCGGCGAGGATCTCGGCCGCGCGAACCTGATCCGACAGGCATCGATTACGACGGCAGTGCAGGACGTCAACCGGTCCGGCAAAGCCGACCGGGCGGTGATGCCGCTCGCGTCGCAGCCGGGTCATACCTTTGCGGTGACGCTGATCGGGCAGTCGGTACTCGTTCGAATTCCGCAGGAGCAGGTCAGCGGCGCGCTTCGCGGGTCTGCCGTGAAAAAGCCAGCGATGGCTCCGAAGCGGATTGTTGCTTGCGAGCCGGTGGTGAGCGTGCTCACCGAAGTCGCCAAGCAGCTTCAGCCCGGCCGGTGCGTCGCCTGATACGATCTGGCTGACTTCATCCGTCTCACTGCCTGTCTGTCGTTCGATCACATCCGCCCTGCATTGGGCGGATGTTTGCGTTTGCGAGCGAGCCAAGATTGTAGAGAGAGGGGCTGACGGCCAGCCTAGAGCAGTACTGTTCTCCATAGAATCGGGGCTGAGCGCACTGCCTGCCACAAGCACAACCTCATGGTGAGCAGGCGCGTAGCGCCGTGTCGAACCATGTGACGCAGGGAATGCGTTGCGCCATCCTTCGAGACGCCCGGCTTCGCCGGGCTCCTCAGGATGAGGACTCAGTACCTTCGGAAAGGTCGGATCGTTTCAATCAAACGATGAACCGCTTTAATTGCTGCCAGGGAGCTGCGGCGAATCGTCGGGCATTAGGTGCTCCTTCAGCACAAGTCCGACGATCAGCAGCGGCGATGCCAGGAAGGCGCCCATTGGGCCCCACAGCCAGGTCCAAAACGCGATCGCGATGAACACCGCCAACGCATTGAGCGCGAGCCGGCGTCCGATGATGGTCGGCGTGATGAAGTGACCTTCGATGAAAGTCAGGCAGGCGAACCCCAATGCGCCGAGGAGGCCGGCACCAAGTGTGGGCATGCTGACGATCCCGACCACGCACAGGATCACGAACATCACGAACGGGCCGAGGATTGGAATGAAATTGAGGATCGCCGCGAGGGCGCCCAGGCCGGCGGGGTTCGGCATACCGGCTACGGCACAGATCAGGCCGGTCGCGGCGCCATAGCACAGATTGATCACCGTGACGGTCAGCAGATAGGCGCCGAGGCTCTCTTCGAGCTCGTTCAGGATCCGCAGGGTCCGCAGCCGGGAGACGCGGTCGGCGAACAGCATCACCAGCGCCCTTCGAAGTCCGCGCCAGCTCGCCACGAACAGCACCAAAGTCACCAGAAACAGCATGATCTCGGTGAGCGTCGGCGACAGAAATTCGAATGTCGGCTGCATCCAACCGATCTTCGGCATCTGGATTGCAGCGGCGGGCAGCGTTTCGGCTCCGCCGAGCGCAGACTGCAACTGCCGCCACATCGCCACAGGCTTGTCCAGCAAGTGCAGCTTCTCCCGCAGCAGCAAGCCGAGCTCGGGAAGCCGGTTGCTCCATTCGATCAGCGGCACTGAAATCAGTCCGATCATGAACGAGACGCCGGTCAGGCCGGCCAACACGATCAGCACCGCGCTGACGCCGCGCGGCACGTGCCAGCGCTCCAGCAGGCTGGCTACCGGCGAAAGCATGGTGCCGACCACGAAGGCGGTGACGATCGGAAGGAAGAATGGCTTGCCGACATAGAGCAGGCCGATCAGAAAGATCAGCAGCAGCGATACCAGCGCGAACGCCACGACCTCGGTGCGTCTGATCAGCGGCGGCCGATCGTCGGGACTGTCGGGTAGTGGTGCGCCTGGAAGCTCGGCTGGAAGAACGCGCAAGAGACCCCCCAGCGGCAAAATCGACAAAATCGAACAGAGTTCTGGCTGCCGTTCACGACAGCCGATCGCCTTAAACACGCGCTGTCGCACAAAGTTCCGGAGTCATCGGGGATGACTTCGGCGCAGCGCACGGGAACGGTTTGGGACAGGGCGACGTTTGTTAGCTGCTCGTGTCGAGACGACGCAACTAACTGGCGGGGATGCGATCATGACTGATCTTTTCAAGACATCGATATTCGGCCCGTCCCCGTCGCGCAGGGCGCGGCCGTGGCTGCTCGGCATCGCGGCCATCGCGCTTGCGGGCTTGATGCCGGCCGGGGCCGCGTCGGCGCAGACGCTTGGCTATGCGGCGACGCCGCAGGCCGGCCCGTTCACCGCCGGCGACGAGACGATGGTCACGCCGACCGACCAGGCCTACGATGCCAACGTCGGTGATGAGGACGCTCAGCTTCCCGACCGGCTGCGCCGCACCGTCGTCAGCTTTCCCACCAGGGAGCCGGCCGGCACTGTCGTGATCGATACCGGCAACACCTATTTGTACTACGTGCTCGGCGGCGGCCGCGCGATCCGTTACGGCGTCGGCGTCGGCCGAGAAGGATTCACCTGGTCCGGCGTGCAGACCGTCACCCGCAAGGCGGAGTGGCCGGACTGGCGGCCTCCGGCGGAAATGATCGCGCGCCAGCCTTATCTGCCGCGCTTCATGGCCGGCGGCCCGGGCAACCCGCTCGGCGCGAGGGCGATGTATCTCGGCGCGACCGCTTACCGCATTCACGGCACCAACGACCCGTCGACGATCGGCAAGTTCGTTTCGTCGGGCTGCATCCGTCTGACCAACGAAGACGTTGAAGACCTGTTCAGCCGGGTGGGGGTCGGTACCCGCGTGGTGGTGCTGCCGAAGTCCGCCGCGCATCCGATCGAGGCACGATCGACCGCGCGGCCGAGCCGGCAGGCGATGAACATTTCGATCTCGTCGATCGACTAACGCTAGACAGACCGGAGACAGGTCATGCGCAAGATCAATTCGGGCCGGATCGGACTCGGTGCCGTCGTCGTATTGGCCGCGGCCGCCGCGACGCCGGCCCATGCGCAGGACTTCTTCCAGGCGCTGTTCGGCGGCTTCCACGCGCCGCGCTATCAGCCGCGTCTGCCGGCGCTGCCGTTCGCCGATGACGGCTACGATCAGCGGGCGCAGCAGCGCATGTCGCGCCCCACGGCGCGGACCTATTCGAGCGGCGGTCAGGCTTACTGCGTCCGCACCTGCGACGGCCGCTACTTCCCGATTTCGGCGACCGGCGGCGAATCGAAGGCAGAAACCTGCAACAGCTTCTGTCCGTCGAGCGACACTAAAGTCGTGTACGGCTCGTCGATCGACAATGCCCGCACCTCCGGTGGCAAGGCGTATTCCGAGCTGCCTAACGCCTTCAAGTATCGCACGGAGATTGTCGCCGGCTGCACTTGCAACGGCAAGGATCAGTTCGGGCTGGCCAAGATCCCGATCGAGGACGATCCCACCGTCCGCAAGGGCGATCTCATCGCCGGCAAGGACGGCCTGATGGTTGCGGCCCGCAATGCGTCCGCCAGCGACGGCAAGCTCGCGCTCGCGCCGGCGGCCGGTGCCGATCATGTCCGCGCCGGCTATTCCAAGGTGCCGGTGCTGGCCCAGGACTGATCCACCAATCCTTGGCGTGGACCGCGAGCGCAGCGCGTGCTGCGCTCGCGGTCGGCCGTTCCGGAAAGCTCAGAGCCGAAACCTCCAGTTCCGGAGTTGGAACCGATCGGCTTCTCAGCGATTGAACCACGCGGAATCATTGTGGGTTGGAGCTAAGAGATGAGCCTTCTAATCGGAATTCTAATTACGTTTCTCGTCATCATTTTGGTGCTGTATCTGATCAACATGCTGCCATTGGATGGTCGCGCCAAACAGATCGCGCGGATTGTCGTCATTATCATCGGCGTCGTTTCGCTGCTGAAATATCTGGCGGTGTTCTAAGCCAGCAATCCGGCCGGGCAGATTGCCCGGCCGTTCTTTTTACCGCATCCTTCGGCAGTATTTTCGGCGGCTGGGTAGGCCGCTCAAAACAAAAGCCCCGGCTCGCGCCGGGGCTTTGTACGTCGATCAGCGAAATTGATTACTTCAAGGTCGAGAACCAGTCGTCGACGTCCTTGCGGACCTGATCCTTGGCGTAGCCATAACGCTCCTGCAGCTTGCCTTCGAGCTGGTCGCGGCGGCCTTCGATCACGTCGAGATCGTCGTCGGTGAGCTTGCCCCACTTCTCTTTGACGTTACCCTTGAACTGCTTCCAGTTACCTTCAACGCGATTCCAATCCATCTCGTCCTCCAGTGTTTTGTAGCCCGTCAACGGACGGCGCGAGGCTTGGTTCCGCGCTCTGCTGCGGCAAGCCGTCACCTGGAATAGGTTCTCGAAGCGCTTGAAATCAGTGGCCGGTGATGAGCTACCAAAAGCAAAAGGCCTCCCCCTTGCGGGGGAGGCCTCGTGACGGCGACGTAGTAAGTCGGCGGTTAGCGCACCGTTTCCAGATGCGCTGCCTTTGCCTCGCGGCGGCGTTCGTGCAGGATGTACTCGGTGTAGCCGTTCGGCTGGCTGCGGCCCTTGAAGATCAGGTCGCAGGCCGCTTCGAACGCGACGCCGTCGAAATCCGGCGCCATCGGCCGGTACAGCGCATCGCCTTCGTTCTGCTTGTCGACCACCACCGCCATCCGCTTCAGGGAGTCGAGCACCTGCTCCTTGGTGACGACGCCGTGATGCAGCCAGTTGGCGAGGTGCTGGCTGGAGATGCGCAGCGTCGCGCGGTCTTCCATCAGGCCGACATCGTGGATGTCCGGCACCTTGGAACAGCCGACGCCCTGGTCGATCCAGCGCACCACGTAGCCGAGGATGCCCTGGCAGTTGTTGTCGATCTCCTGGCGGACGTCGTCCGGCGCCCAGTTCGAATTCGATACCGGGATGGTGAGGATGTCTTCGAGCTTGGCGCGCGGGCCGCCCTTGGCCAGCTCATGCTGGCGCGCGATCACGTCGACCTGGTGATAGTGCAGGGCGTGCAGCGTCGCGGCGGTCGGCGACGGCACCCAGGCGGTGGTGGCGCCGGCCTGCGGGTGGCCGATCTTCTGCGTCAGCATGTCGGCCATCTTGTCGGGGGCCGCCCACATGCCCTTGCCGATCTGGGCATGGCCGGGCAGGCCGTCGACCAGACCGGTGTCGACGTTCCAGTCCTCATAGGCCTTGATCCAGGGCTGCGCCTTCATCTCGTTCTTGCGGATCATCGGACCCGCTTCCATCGAGGTGTGGATCTCGTCGCCGGTGCGGTCGAGGAAGCCGGTGTTGATGAAGCAGATCCGCTTCGACGCATTCTGGATGCAGGCCTTGAGGTTCACCGTGGTGCGGCGCTCCTCGTCCATGATGCCGACCTTCAGGGTGTTCTCCGTCAGGCCGAGCATCTTCTCGACGCGGCCGAACAGCTCGACGGTGAGGGCGACTTCATCCGGGCCGTGCATCTTCGGCTTGACGATGTAGACCGAGCCGGTGCGGCTGTTGCGCGTCTTGCCGAGTTGCTTGAGGTCGTGGATCGCGATCAGTCCCGACACCGCGGCGTCGAGGAAGCCTTCCGGAATTTCCTGGCCTTCGCTGTCGAGCACCGCGTCGGTCCACATGTGATGACCGACATTGCGCATCAGAAGAAGACTGCGTCCGTGCAGCGAGATCTCCTTGCCGTCCGGTGCGGTGTAAGTGCGGTCGCCGTTCAGCGCGCGGGTAACGGTCTTGCCGCCCTTCTCGAAGCTCTCCGACAGCGTGCCGTCCATCAGGCCGAGGGTGTTGCGATAGATCAGCACCTTGTCGTCGGCGTCGACGGCGGCGACCGAGTCTTCCATGTCGAGAATGGTCGAGACCGCGGACTCGATGATCAGGTCGGCGACGCCGGCCGGATCGTCCTTGCCGATGGTGTTGGCGCGGTCGATCTTGATCTCGATGTGCAGGCCGTTGTTGACCAGCAGCACCGCGCTCGGATTGGCGGCATCGCCGCGGAAGCCGGCGAACTGTTCAGGCTGCTTCAGGCCGGTGGCATTGCCGCTTTTCAGCTTGGCCGAGAGCTGGCCGGAGATCACGCTGTAGCCGGTGACATCGCTGTGGCTACCGGTGGCGAGCGGCGCGGACTGGTCGAGGAACGCCTTGGCCTTGGCGATCACCTTGTCGCCGCGCGCCTTGTCGTAGCCCTTGGCCTGGGTGGCTTCCTGCGGGATCGCGTCGGTGCCGTAGAACGCATCATACAGCGAGCCCCAGCGTGCATTGGCGGCGTTCAGGGCGTAGCGCGCATTCGACAGCGGCACCACCAGCTGCGGGCCGCACAGCTTTCCGATTTCTTCGTCGACATTGGCGGTCTCCACCGGCGCGGTGGCGGGCTCCGGCAGGAGGTAGCCGATCTCCTTCAGGAATGCGGTGTAGGCCGCCATGTCCTGCTTCTTGCCCTTGTTGGCCAGATGCCAAGCGTCGATCTTGGCCTGCAGATCGTCGCGGGTCTTCAGCAGCGCGCGGGTTTTCGGCGCCAGATCACGAACGATCGCAGCGAGCCCGGCCCAGAATACGTCCGGAGCGATGCCGGTTTTCGGTGCGGCCTCCTTGGCGATGAAGTCGAACAGCACAGGCGCGATTTTCAGTCCGTGGGCGTCAATACGATTCATTTTTGGATGTCTCGCGAGAAAACGGCGCGCTGGCGCCTTTTCAGGGGTCAAAATGACCGATCGCCGCGTGGCGGCGCCGGGTGCTCCTTTTAGCGTCAAAGGTCGCCAAAAGAGAAGGCCCGCCCTGTTTCACAACGGCGGGTTAGCTCGGGAACCTCCCGATTACCGCTGCGATCGCCGCGGCCGACGGGAATCGTAGGGGGCCGGAATAGCGGCACGGTGCTTGCTCCGATCAGCTCCCGGCGCGGCCGAGAAAGACCGTCTCCGGGAAGCGGAGGCGAGGGACGAAACTTCTCTACGGATCGTCCGAGGTGGAATGGAATGATTTTCTTCCTGCCCAGCTTGCGTCGAGGCCTGGGAGAAAATAATTCTAAACAGCCCGAGTGGCGATGGAGCGGACATGCGATTTCTTCCGGTATTTCTGGATCTGGCGACGGGACCCGTGGTGCTGGTCGGTGCCGGTGAAATGGCGCGCGCCAAGCTGCGGCTGTTGCTCGGCGCCGGTGCGTCGGTCCGCTGGTACGTCACCGATGGCGATCGCGATCTGGCCGGCTTGTCCGAGGCGGAGCGGGCGCAGGTGAGTTTCCCGGACGGCGATCCGCGGAACGCCGATCTCACCGGCACGATTGCGCTGCTGTGCGCCGGGGCCGGCGAGATCGCGGCTCCGCTGGCCGCGAAGGCTCGGGCGCTTGGCGTGCCGGTCAACGTCATGGACGAGCTGTCACATTCGACCTTCATCTTTCCGGCGATCGTCGATCGCGGCGACGTGGTGGTGGCGATCGGTACCGGCGGGTCTTCGCCGGTGGTGGCGCGCCGCCTTCGCGAATTGATCGAGACCGTGGTGCCGGCGCGGATCGGCGAGTTGGCGGCTTTGATCGGCCGCTGGCGCACGCCGATCAAGGCGCGAATTCCTGAATTCCCGTTGCGCCGCCGGTTCTGGGAGCGCGTGGTCGACGGCCCGATCGGCCGTGCCGTGCTCGACGGGCGTCTGGCGGACGCCGAGACCGAGCTGAAAAAGATCGACGACGCCACCGACTACGCGCGGCATTCGCTCGGCCGCCGTGCGGACGGTCATGTCAGCATCGTCGGTGCTGGTCCGGGGGATCCCGATCTGCTGACGCTGAAGGCGCTGCGGGCGCTGTCGGACGCCGACGTGGTGTTCTACGACGAACTGGTGTCGCCCGACATTCTCGACCGCATCCGCCGCGACGCCAAGCGCGTACCGGTCGGCCGCCGCGCCGGCCAGCCGGGCATCGGCCAGGACGCGATCAACCAGCTGCTGATCGAAGCGGCGCGTTCCGGTCAGCGCGCGGTGCGGCTGAAGGGCGGCGATCCGTTCGTGTTCGGCCGCGGCGGTGAAGAGGTCGAAGCGCTGCGCGAAGCCGGGGTCTCTTATTCGGTGGTGCCCGGCATCAGCGCCGCGCTCGGCGCGGCGGCGCAGTTCGAGGTGCCGCTGACCTATCGCCACGAGGCGCTACGCATCACCTTCCTCACCGCGCACAAGGCCAAGGATGCCGAGACCGTGGACTGGTCGGCGCTGACCGATCGGAACATGACCGTCGTGGTCTATATGGGCATGAGCGCCGCGCCGACGATCCGCGCAGGGCTGCTCGCCGCCGGCCGCGCCGCCGATACGCCGGTCGGCGTGTTCGCGCGGGTAACGCGGCCGGACGCCGCCTCCGCAGTCGGCACGCTCGACGATCTGCCGGCGCTGGTCGATCAGGTCGACGGCGGTCCGGCGCTGCTGGTGATCGGCGACGTCGTCGCGCATTCGGCGCCGTGGCGCCAGCAACACCTCCTGCAACTCGTCTCGACCTATCAGATGGCTGCCGAATGACCTCGCCGCTGCAACAGAAGATCAAGATCACCGGTCCTTCGGTGATCACTGCGAACCGCACCATTGATGGCGTGGTGATCTACCGGACCGCGCAGGGCGGCTGGTCGACCGATCTGGCCGACGCCGCGATCGTGCGCGAGGCCGAGCCGGCGCGCGCGCTGCTCGCCGCCGCGACGGCCGACGATGTCGGCGCGGTCGGCGCCTACATCGCGCCGGTCGAGATCGCCGCGGATGGCGCGATCCGCCCCGGAAACCTGCGCGAAAAAATCCGGCGCAACGGCGTCACCATCGCGCTGCCCGTTCGGGCTTGAGGACTGCTCTATGTATGCTTACGACGAGATCGACCACGCCATCGTCCACGAACGCGTCGACGAATTCCGCGATCAGGTGCGCCGACGCCTCTCGGGCGAACTGACCGAGGACGAGTTCAAGCCGTTACGCTTGATGAACGGCGTGTATCTGCAGCTTCACGCCTACATGTTTCGTGTGGCGATTCCCTACGGCACGCTGTCGTCGGCGCAGCTCCGCAAGCTCGCGCATGTGGCGCGCACCTACGATCGCGGCTACGGCCATTTCACCACTCGGCAGAACATCCAGTTCAACTGGATCGCGCTGAAGGATTTGCCCGACGCGCTCGCCGACCTCGCCGAAGTCGGTATTCATGCGATGCAGACCTCGGGCAACTGCACCCGCAACGTCACCGCTGATCAGTGGGCTGGCGTCGCGCCGGGCGAGATCGAGGACCCGCGGGTCTGGGCCGAGATTCTGCGCCAGCACACCGCGCTGCATCCGGAATTCTCGTTCCTGCCGCGCAAGTTCAAATTCGCCATCACCGCATCCGATCACGACCGCGCCGCGATCAAGATCCACGACATCGGTCTGAAGCTGGTCAGGAACGACGCCGGCGAGACCGGCTTCGAAGTGCTGGTCGGCGGCGGGCTCGGCCGCAGCCCGTTCATCGGCCGGACCATCAAGCCGTTCGTCGCAGGCCGCGACATCCTCAGCTATATCGAGGCGATCCTGCGCGTCTACAATCAGTACGGACGCCGCGACAATATCTACAAGGCCCGCATCAAGATCCTGGTGCACGAGCTCGGCATCGACAAATTCGCCGCCGAGGTTGAGCAGGCGTGGCGTGAGATCGGCGACGGGCCGCTGACGCTCGACGATGAGATGATCGAGGACATCCGCTCGCGCTTCGTCTATCCGGCCTACGAGAAGCTGCCGGCCGAACCCGACGAGTTGCGCGCCGCCGCCGGCGATGCGCGGTTCGAAGCGTGGCGCGCCAACTCGGTCGCCCCGCATCGCCAGGACGGCTACGCCATCGTTACGCTGTCGCTGAAGCCCGCGGGCGGACCGCCCGGCGACGCCACCGCCGAACAGATGGATGCTGTTGCCGACCTTGCCGACACATACTCGTTCGGTGAGATCCGCGTCGGCCACGAACAGAATCTGGTGCTGCCGCATGTCGCCCGGCGCGACCTGCCGGCGCTGTGGGCGGCGCTCGACAAGCTCGGCCTCGCCACCCCGAACGTTGGTCTCGTCAGCGACATCATCGCCTGCCCGGGGCTCGATTACTGCTCGCTGGCGAATGCGCGCTCGATCCCGATCGCCCAGGAACTGTCGCGCCGCTTTGCCAATCCCGACACCGCGGCGCTGATCGGCCGGCTGCACATCAACATCTCCGGCTGCATCAATGCCTGCGGCCATCACCATGTCGGCCACATCGGGATTCTCGGCGTCGAGAAGAACGGCGAGGAGTTCTATCAGATCACCATCGGCGGCCGCGCCGACGAGGGCGCCGAGCTCGGCGTGCTGATCGGCCCCGCGGTGCCCTACGGCGAAGTCGCCGACGTGATCGAGGATATCGTCGAGGCCTATCTCAGCCTGCGGCAGCGGCCGGACGAATTGTTCGTCGACACCGTCAAGCGACTCGGCGTCGAGCCCTTCAAGGAGCGGGTCTATGCCACTCGTTAAGAACGGACAGATTGCGTCCGACGCATTCGTCGCCGTCGTCGACGATGCCGAGCTGCCGGCCGAGGGCGCGGTGCTGATCTCGGCTGCTCGCTTTCTGGTAGATCCTGAGCGGCTGGTGGCGCGCAACAGCCCGCTCGGCGTGATCTGGCCGAACAGCCGCGACGTCGCCGAGCTGAAGCCGTGGCTCGACCGGCTGGCGCTGATCGCGCTGGTGTTCCCGACTTACAAGGACGGCCGTGCCCACAGCCAGGCGCGGCGGCTGCGCGAGGTCTATGGCTATCGCGGCGAGCTGCGCGCCACCGGGCAAGTGCTGCGCGATCAGTTCACCTTCCTGGTCCGCAACGGCTTCGACGCGCTCGACGTCAAGAAAGATGCGGACGCGCACGCCTTCGGCGAAGCGACGCATCGCTACACCGAATTCTATCAGCCGACCGGCGACGGCCACCGCAGCGCGCTGCAGCTCCGCCGGCGGCGGCATCTGACGTCGGCGAGTTAGTACCCCTTGAAACGGGTGTGGCCTAACCTCTCCCCGCGTGCGGGGAGAGGTCGA
>NZ_QKQS01000007.1:41493-131150 GCF_003226555.1 Rhodopseudomonas palustris
CCGGGTCGGGTGAGGGGGCATCTCCACGAGTCAGAGCGTTAGCTCAACTGGCTGGACTGGATGTCATCGATGGCAGGGCGCTCGGCCTCGGCGCGACGCCCCCTCATCCCACCCTTCTCCCCGCGCGCGGGGAGAAGGAGCCGGCTTTGCTCGCGGCGATGTCCCTGCCTGCACGCAATCCTGCTTCCTCTTTGGCCTTGCGTTCCCGCCGAGCTTGTCCTTCTCTCCGCCGCCATGAGCAATCAGCTTCTCGACCGTGTCGTTGCCGAAATCGCCGACGAGATGGCGCAGCGGGCGGACCGCGGCGAGGTGGCGAGCTACATTCCGGAGCTAGCGCGGGTCGATCCGCGGCGCTTCGGGCTGGTGGTGATCGACGCCGACGGCCACGTTGCCGCCGCCGGCGATTCCGATGTGCCGTTCTCGATCCAAAGCATCTCGAAAGTGTTCACGCTGACGCTGGCGCTTGGCAAGGCCGGCGACCGGCTGTGGCACCGGGTCGGCCGCGAGCCGTCGGGCTCGGCGTTCAACTCGATCGTGCAGCTCGAGCACGAGCGCGGCATCCCGCGCAATCCGTTCATCAATGCCGGCGCGATCGCCGTCACCGATCTGATCCTGTCCGGCCACCAGCCGCGCGAGGCGCTCGGCGAGATCCTGCGCTTCATGCAGTTCCTGGCCGGCGATTCCTCGATCGCGATCGACGAGGCGGTGGCCAGGTCCGAGCAGCGCACCGGGTTTCGCAATGCCGCGCTCGCCAATTACATGAAATCGTTCGGGGTGTTGGATAATCCGGTCGAATACACGCTCGGCGTCTATTTCCATCACTGCGCGATTGCGATGAGCTGCCGGCAATTGGCGATGGCCGGGCGGTTCCTGGCGCATAGCGGCCAGAACCCGTCGACCGGTCATAACGTGGTGTCGAGCGAGCGCGCCCGGCGCATCAACGCCCTGATGCTGACCTGCGGCCACTATGATGGTTCGGGTGAATTCGCCTACCGGGTCGGCCTACCGGGCAAGAGCGGCGTCGGCGGCGGGGTGCTGGCGGTCGCGCCGGGCAGAGCCTCGATCGCGGTGTGGGCACCCGGGCTCGATGCCGCCGGCAATTCCCATCTCGGCCGCGTCGCGCTGGAGGCGCTGACCAAGCGCATGGGCTGGTCGATCTTCGGCGTCTGACGGCCACCGCGCCAGCCCGCAGCAAAAAGGGCCGAACGCGTCCGCCGGCCCTTCGTCAGTCGCTGTGCTGGTGGCGGCAGTGCCGCTCAAGTTGCGGCGTCATGGCCGCTTGGTGGACTGCTCTTCGAGCATCGCGATCTCGTGATACCAGCTCGAGCAGGTGAGGATATTGGCCGGATTCGACGCCGCTTCGCTGCTCGGCAGCGCGCTGCGTTTGTCTCCATCCCGGCCGCCGACCGGGAACTGGTAGATCTTGGCGGAGGTCTGATTCAGGCTGCTCACGCGATCTCTCCTTTCTCTCCTTCGTGTCGATGAAGCTGGCTCGACGGACGGTCCGGCCGCGCGTCGCAACGGATGATAACGCGATTGCTCCGCGTGCAGGCAGAATGATCAACAAAGAACCAGTCATTGGCGATTCTTTGCGCACTCACCCGTCTGCTGCCGAACGCGGCACTGGACTGATGCAACGCGGCCGGGATGGCTTGGTTGCGCATTCCCCTTTCCCGAGAAAATCGTGCGCCCGAGGGGTTAATTTTGTTCACCGCCATGGATGCGGGGAAATACGGAGGAATCGGGCGTTTTGCGGCTCGTGGCGGCGAGAGGCCGCGCCTCTCTTTTGCGCAGAAGTGGCCGCGACGCCGCGGCTGTCACGCCTGCGGCGATTTGGCTCATTCTGGCATATTAAATGCTTCATGTTCGCAGGACCGAAGGCCGCCGGGTGCGGTTCCGGGTCCGCCGTCGGGACGAACGCCGATGGCATCTCCAACGAGAGGACCGCATGACCAAGTACAAGCTCGAGTACATCTGGCTCGACGGCTACAAGCCGACGCCGAACCTGCGCGGCAAGACCACCATCAAGGAATTCGAGGTCTATCCGACGCTCGAGCAGCTTCCGCTGTGGGGATTCGACGGCTCGTCGACGTTGCAGGCCGAAGGCCACAGCTCGGACTGCGTGCTCAAGCCGGTCGCGATGTACCCGGACGCTGCGCGCAAGGACGGCATCCTGGTTCTGTGCGAAGTGATGATGCCGGACGGCGTCACCCCGCACCCGACCAACACCCGCGCCACCATTCTGGACGACGAAGGCGCCTGGTTCGGCTTCGAGCAGGAATACTTCTTCTACAAGAACGGCCGCCCGCTCGGCTTCCCCGAGGCCGGCTATCCGGCGCCGCAGGGCCCGTACTACACCGGCGTCGGCTATAAGCACGTCGGTGACATCGCCCGCCAGATCGTCGAAGAGCATCTCGATCTCTGCCTCGCCGCCGGCATCAACCACGAAGGCATCAACGCCGAAGTGGCGAAGGGCCAGTGGGAATTCCAGGTGTTCGGCAAGGGTTCGAAGACCGCCGCCGACCAGATGTGGATGGCCCGCTATCTGATGCTGCGTCTCACCGAGAAGTACGGCATCGACATCGAATTCCACTGCAAGCCGCTCGGCGACACCGACTGGAACGGCTCGGGCATGCACTGCAACTTCTCGACCGCCTATATGCGCGAAGTCGGCGGCAAGGAGTATTTCGAAGCGATGATGAAGGCGTTCGAGGCCAATCTCGACGACCACATCGCGGTGTACGGTCCGGACAACCACATGCGCCTGACCGGCAAGCACGAGACTGCGCCGTGGAACAAGTTCTCCTACGGCATCGCTGACCGCGGCGCGTCGATCCGCGTGCCGCACTCCTTCGTCAACAACGGCTACAAGGGCTATCTGGAAGACCGCCGCCCGAACTCGCAGGGCGACCCCTACCAGATCGCGTCCCAGGTTCTGAAGACGATTTCGTCGGTCCCCACCTCGAAGTCGGCGGCCGCCGCCTGAACCTCCACGGCGACCGCTCGCGGCCCGGACGCAAGTCCGGGCCGTTGCCGTTTCAAGGCCCCGGACGCGCTTTCCTGCCGGTCCTATCTTCACCTTTCAGCCACTGTTGACGTGCAACAACTGGCCGGCGCGGCGTGAGCCGGTGACGGGCCGGCAGTGCCGATCGCGCGCGAATGGGGAATCTGGACAATGTTTCGCGGGGTGATGGCCGTTCTCGGCCTGTTGGTGCTGGCAGGCTGTGCCGGCGATGTCGCACCGTCGGTCGACAAGCCGTCGATGTATCAGAGCATGGCGCACGAAGGTGCCCGGGTCGACGTCGCGGCGGCGGCCGTCATGATCTCGCAATATCGCCAGAACAACGGCCTCGGTCCGGTGACGGTCGATCCGGCGCTGACCAAGCTCGCCGAGGACCAGTCCTCGACCATGGCGAGGCGCAACAAGCTCGACCACGACGTCAAGGCGCCTCTGGCGCAGCGGCTGAACGCCTCCGGCTATCCGGCGGCGATCGCGGTCGAGAACGTCTCGGCCGGCTATCACACGCTGGCGGAAGCGTTTTCGGGCTGGCGGGATTCGCCGCCCCACCGCGCCAATATGCTGAAGGCCGGCGTCGACCGTATCGGCATCGCCGCCAGCTATGCGCCGGGCACCAAATACAAGGTGTTCTGGACCATGATCCTCGCTTCCACCGACACGCCACGATAAACCGGGCGTGATCCCGCTGCGCCGTTGGCGCAATTGACGCTGGCGCCCCGCATCACCAAGTTTCCGGCGTTCTTGCTCGAGGTGTGATCGACCGGATGGACCCGACACCGCAAAGGAAGGCCGCGAGGCCCTGCGACGCACGCCGCGTGCTGGTGCTGCAGGGCGGCGGCGCGCTCGGCGCCTATCAGGCCGGTGCCTATCAGGCGCTGTGCCATCACGATTTCGAACCGCAATGGCTCGCCGGCATTTCGATCGGGGCCATCAACGCCGCGATCATCGCCGGCAACCCGCGCGAGCAGCGCGTCGATAAGCTGAAGCAGTTCTGGGAAATGGCGTCGTCGCCGGTGCCGTGGCAGCCGCTGCTGCACGACGACCACGTGCATTCGCTGTTCAACGAGACCTCGGCGGCGGTGATCGCCACCTTCGGGGTGCCGGGCTTTTTCACGCCGCGGTTTCCGCCGACGCACCTGCTGCCGTCGGGCAAGCCGTCCAATCTCAGCTACTACGACACCGCGCCGCTGCGTTCGACACTGGAGCGGCTGGTCGACTTCGACCGCCTCAACACTAATGGCATCCGTCTCAGCGTCGGTGCGGTCAACATTGCCACCGGCAATTTCGTTTATTTCGATACCACCAAGCAGACCATCGGCCCCGAGCACATCATGGCCTCGGCCGCGCTGCCGCCCGGCTTTCCGGCGATCGAGATCGACGGTGAGCATTATTGGGACGGCGGTGTCGCATCCAACACGCCGCTCGACTACGTGCTCGACTGCGAGCAGCGCGACGATCTGTTGATCTTCCAGGTCGACCTGTTCAGCGCCCGCGGCCGGTTGCCGGAGACGCTGCTGGAGGCCGCCGAGCGCGAGAAGGACATCCGTTATTCAAGTCGCACTCGGCTGAATACCGACAAGAACAAAATGATCCACAACACCCGCAAGGCGCTGCGCGACCTGATCGACCGGCTGCCCGCGGAATTGCGCGACGATCCGGCCTACGCCATCCTGCACAAGGCGGCGCAGGAGAACACCGTCACTGTCGTGCATCTGATCTATCGTAAGCGGGATTACGAGGCGTCGTCGAAGGACTACGATTTCTCCCGGCTCAACATGGCCGAGCACTGGAAGGCCGGCGAGCAGGACGTCTACGTCTCGATGCGCGACCAGAGCTGGCAGCGGGCGCCGCAGGACGGCGAGACCATGGTGACCTGGGACCTCACCCGGGATGCTTTCGAATAAGCGGCCTGTTCTGCGCCGCTTTCTCAACTTCGCGAACAGGAGCGGATAATGACGAATCTGACAGGCAAGACCGCGGTCGTGACCGGCTCGACCTCGGGGATCGGGCTCAGCTATGCGCGCGCCTTTGCCAAGGCCGGCGCCAACGTCGTGATCAACGGCATGGGCGAAGCTGACGCGATCGAGAAGGAGCGCAAGGCGATCGAGAGCGACTTCGCCGTCAAGGCGGTGTATTCGCCGGCCGATATGCTGAAGCCGGCCGAGATCGCCGAGATGATCAAGCTCGGCGAGACCACCTTCGGATCGGTCGATATCCTGGTCAACAATGCCGGCATCCAGTTCGTCTCTCCGATCGAGGACTTCCCGATCGAGAAGTGGGACGCGATTATCGGCATCAATCTGTCGTCGGCGTTTCACGGCATCCGCGCCGCGGTGCCGGGGATGAAGAAGCGCGGTTGGGGCCGCATCATCAACACCGCCTCGGCCCACTCGCTGGTGGCATCGCCGTTCAAGTCGGCCTATGTGGCCGCCAAGCACGGCATCGCCGGCCTGACCAAAACGGTGGCGCTGGAGCTCGCCACCCACAAGATCACCTGCAACTGCATCTCGCCCGGCTACGTCTGGACCCCGCTGGTCGAAAAGCAGATCCCCGACACCATGAAGGCGCGCGGCCTCAGCAAGGAGCAGGTGATCAACGACGTCCTGCTCGCTGCCCAGCCAACCAAGCAGTTCGTCACGCCAGAGCAGGTCGCCGCCCTCGCAGTCTATCTCTGCGGCGACGACGCCAGCCAGATCACCGGCGCCAACCTGTCGATGGACGGCGGCTGGACTGCCGCATAAGGCGGGGTTCGGCGCGGGCGCTTACCATTTTTGTCGATCTGCCCGTTCGCAACATCACGTCTCCCAGAGCATCAGGACTCTGGGATGACCGATCGCCCGGTCAAGCCGGTGACGATGTCGGTCGATGAGCAGGGCGCCTAATCGCCCTGCTTCATCGGCGCTCGCGCGGTGACGGATGTGCAGGATCTCGATCTTGGAGTCTCGCACGCGATAGAAAACCCGAAACGGATAGCGCACAACGGCTGCCGATCGAATGCCGGGACGTTGTGCGACCCTGGGGGCCGAATCGGGAGCCGATGCTATTCGAGCGATCACGTTTTCGATCCGCGCGCCGATCGATCGGGCAACTCTCTGACTTGCGTGCTTGCCGTAATAGGCGGAGATCTGGTCGAGGTCGGCGAGAGCCTGCCGGGAGTAGACGACCTTCATCGCCCAAACTTAGCGAACGCAATTCGGATTTCGTCGTCGGTGGCCTGTTCGCCCGTGTCGAGAGTAGCGGCGGCAGCATCGATGATCCGCAGCTCTTCGTCGCTTGCGTGATACCGGTCGGCTTGAAGCTCGCTTTCGATCTCGCGAGCCACCGCGGCCAGTTCCTCCCGCGCCGCTTCCGGCCAGGATTCCGCCCGCTTGATCAAAGCCTCGAGGTTGTCCGCGCTCATTTTGAAACTATAGCATGAGGCGATGAGGCGGTCAGCAGCCGGCAGACCGCTTAATCTAGCCTTTGCTGCCGAACGAGTACGTGAAGGCTGAGGCGTTTGCGGACGATCCAGAACAGCAGCACGGCTTCGAAAGTCGGCGCCGCTTGATGCTTGCGACTATCTCTTCGCCCGCTTTTGCACCGCTTGCTCCAGAGCCATCCGGATGTAGCGTTGATAGGGGACACCCGCGGCCTTCGCCTGCTGGCGCACCGCGGACAGAAGTTGTTCCGGCAGTCGGAGGTTGACCGACTTGTCTTTCGGCTTCATCTCGAACTGCATGGTGACCATGCCCGACAGGTCGTAATCAGCGAGGTCGGCCTTCGCGACGAAGGCTTCCGCCTCGGCATCACTTTCCAGCTTTGGCAGCTTCTTCTTCATAGGCGGCGATTTCCTTGGCGTGCATATAGCGGGCGCCGATCGGGCGAATTAGCGTTCGACCGGAACGCGTCCTGAGCGTGAACACCACGAACACCATCCGTCCCGTTTCGGTCCGGCCGATGGCCTTGAAGCGATCCTCGGATGAGGAATGCGCCGGATCGGGAAACACGCTGATCGGTCCGCGGAATAAGCCTTCGATCTCCGCGACTGTCACGCCGTGCTTGGCGCATTTGGCGCGATTGCCGAGATCCCAATCAAAGTCGGCACTTCCATCGGAAGCCTTTATCTAAAATAGGCATTTGTATAGACAAATGTCAATCTGCCGCCCGCCTCTGGGGCGCGTCGGAAACGGCTCAGACTGTCTTCAGCGCGTGTTCGTCCCGAACGCCAGCACGTGCAGGCCGAGGCGTTTGCGGACGATCCAGAACAGCAGCACGGTTTCGAAGGTCAGCGCCGCGGAGGTGGCGGCGGCGGCGCCGTAGCCGCCGAAGCGCGGCACCAGGATCAGGCACAACGCCAGATTGACTGCGAACGCCAGCGCATAGGCGAGGGCGCAGACGTGCTGGTGGCCGAGCATGTTGAGCAGCCGTTCCACCGGCCCGATCGCAGCGCGGACCATCAGGCCGATCGCGGCGACGAACATGATGCCGTAGCCGGCGGTGAACTGCGGCCCGAACAGCCACAGCAGCGGCTTGCCGAGCGCCAGCAAGGCCAGCGTCGCCGCCAGCGACGGCCAGAACGTCCACTGAATCGCATGGCGCACATAGGCCGCCAGCCGCACATTGTCGCCGGCGACGCTGTATTCGGTGAAGCGGTGCGCGGTGCTCGCCGACATCGCGTAATGAATGAACGACACCAGCGCCAGCGTCTTCACCACCGCATAGTAGATGCCGACCTCTTCCGGCGTGCTGAACTGCTGCAGCACCAGCACGTCGGTGTAGGACAACAGCAGATAGAAGCTTTCGACCAGCAGGATGGGCAACGAGGTGGCGAGCCAGCCGCGGACGTCGTAGGCCCGCGGTCCGGCGGGGATGTAATCGGCGAGCCGGCGGTTCAGCGCGATCATCTGACCGAGCATCGCGATCCAGACCGCCGCACAGCTCGCCGCCATCGCCGCGACCGCGCCCAGGTCGAAGCCGAGCACAAATAGCCCGGCGGTGAAGCCGATGATCAGAGCTTGGCGGATGATGAACTGTGGCATCAGCCCGAGCCGCATCCAATCGTGCGTGCGGGCGATGCCATCCTGGGTATTGGCGACCACGAAGGCCGGCAGCGTCAGGCAGCCGAGATACAGCGGCAGCACCGTGGCGTCGCCGATCAGCGGCGACAGCGCCCACACCAGCAGGGCGAGCAGCAGCGACATCAGGCTGGAGGCCGCCAGGGTGCCCCAGCGGCTGCCGGACAGAAAACCACGCAGCCGGTCGAGCTCGCCGCGCGCGCGATATTCCGGGATGATCTTCTGCGCCGAGGCGGAGATGCCGAAATCCAGCATCGAGCCGAGCAGCAGCACCCATGTCCAGACATAGACGTAGATGCCGTAGTCCGACGCCCCCATCCATCGCGCCAGCAGGATCTGGGCGCCGTAGGCCAGCCCGGCGCTGACCACGCGGATCAGGAAGATGGTGCCGGCGAGCCGGGTGGTGAGCGAGGCTTCGTTGGAGCCTCCGAACAGGGCGGTGAGGCGCGCCTTCAGCGTCGCCAGGGGCGTTGCTGGTGGAGAGTCCATGACGGCCAAAGCGTTTCCCCGAACCCGCCGTGTCGGACACGACGCGGCATCGCCTTGATCTAGCAACCGGATATTAAGAATCGGTTGGGCGGGGCCGACCCTGCTTTTCCGCGACGAAGCGGCAGGTTTCGGTGTTGGAACCGGGTTCGCTACGGCGCGTTGGGCTGTGCGGCCGAGTGTCGTCGCCGCGATGCTCGGAGCCGCGCAGGCGGACCGGCCAAGTCCTTACATGTGGACGTCTTCAGATGCCAAAATGGCCGATGCCGAAGCTATCGCGAAATAACGTCGGACGCCTCGTCGGAGCCGGCGTCGCGGCGATCGTGATCGCCGCTGTTCTCGGAATCGCGACAATGCGCGGCCTGGGATTGCCCGCTGCATCGGTTCGGGAGTGGGCGTTGAATCTCGCCAGCCTGGTTGTTGCCTTCCTTTTGATCGCGGGCATCGGCCGTCGTCAGAACGACAATCGGTGACGCCCGGACGGCAACTCGCTCTTGTCAGGAAAAATACTACAACTCGAGTTGATAGTATGACGTCCGTTTGACCGGAAGATCGAAGTACGTCGGCTTTCATTGCCGCGGATGGGCAGTCCGGTCGCTAGTTGGGCGAACTAACTATTAAGACCTGCCTCGTAGCTTTGCGTAGCCGGACCGGGGCCTTGATCAGTGTCCGTGCAAGCAGTTCTCAGCCGCTGAACCGGAATTCGCCGTGACTTCTTCCGTCAAGCCCACGGGCGTTGAAGTGTTCTTCGACGCCGACGATATCATCGTGTCCAAGACCGACCTGAAAGGCCGGATCACCTACGCCAACCGCGTGTTCACCGACATCTGCGGCTACAGCGAAGCCGAATTGCTCGGCCAGCCGCATTCGATCGTGCGGCATCCCGACATGCCGCGCTGCGTATTCAAGCTTTTGTGGGACACCCTCGCCGAGGGCCGTGAGATCTTCGCCTACGTCAAGAATATGACGAAACACGGCGATCACTACTGGGTGTTCGCGCACGTCACGCCGTCGTTCGATGCCGCAGGGGCTGTGATCGGCTATCACTCCAACCGCCGCGTGCCGGAGCGCCGGGTCGTCGCCGCGCTGGAGCCGGTCTATGCCGAGCTGCTTGCGCAGGAAGCGCAGCATCGCAACGGCAAGGACGCATTGGCGGCCGGCTATCAGCACATGATCGATTTCGTCAGGTCGAAGAACATTTCCTATGATCAACTCGTCTTCTCTCTTTAAGGCCGGCGTCTTTGTCGTCGTCGCTGTCGGTGGCACGCTGGCTGCTCTGTCCGGGCTCGTGCTCGGCGTGCCGCTGCTCCAACAGATCGGCCTGGGGGCCTCGCTGATCGGCGCGGTCGGCGTGGCCGCGATGCTGATGCGGCTGAACCGAATGCTGACCCAGATCGACCAGGTCTGCGGCCGCATCGCGGACGGCGACTTCGAAGCGCGGTTGATCGGGTGTCGTGACGCTGGCCGCCTGCTCGAACTGCAGGACCGCTTCAACGACATGATTGACCGCTGTGACGCCTTCGTACGCGAATCCAGTGCGGCGATGGCGGCGATCCGCGACGACAAATACTATCGCCACATCCTGCCGCAGGGGCTGCGCGGCTCGCTGCTGATCGCCAGCCGCACCATCAACGAGGCGATGCAGGCGATCGAGACGCGCGTCGCAGCGTTCAACGCCAACACCGCGGAATTCGAGACCGCGATCGGCACGGTGATCGATGCGGTCGGCGCCGCCTCCAGCAATATGGGCGAGACCGCCGGCAGCCTCAGCCGCGGCGTCAGCGCGACGCGCGATCGAACCCTCGCGGTCTCCGCGGCCAGCGAGCAGGCGTCGACCAATATGGAGACGGTGGCAGCGGCAACCGCCGAACTGACCGCCTCGGCCAACGAGATCCTCGGCAGTGTGAACCGTTCGGCGACGATCGCGCAGGCGGCAGTCGCCGCGTCCGATCATGCCCGCGACACTGTGGGCAGCCTGTCGACCGCCACCGAACGGATCGGCGCGATCGTGCAACTGATCGAAGAGATCGCGTCCCAGACCAACCTGCTGGCGCTCAACGCAACGATCGAGGCGGCGCGCGCCGGCGAGGCGGGGCGGGGCTTCTCGGTGGTGGCGCAGGAGGTGAAGTCGCTCGCCGAGCAGACCGCGAATGCGACGCGCGACATCTCGCGCAGCATTGCCGAAGTGCAGGAGACTACCCGCGCCGCAGTCGACGCCATCTCCGGCATCGGTCGCTCGATCGGCGAGGTCGACGACATCACCCATCAGGTCGCGCTCGCGGTCGAGGCGCAGACGGCCGCGACCGGCGAGGTCGCGCGCAACATCGAAGAGGCGTTCGCCGGCATTCGCGACATCTCGGGGAACATCCAAAGCGTCGGCAGCAACATCAGCGAGACTGAACAGCACGCCGAGGTGACGCTGTCGGCGTCCGGGACGCTGGCGCAGCAGGCCAGCTCGCTCGGCGATGCGGTGCGCGCTTTCCTTCGCACGCTCCATCGCGATGGAGCGGAGGCGCGCAAGGCCGCTTGAGTCGGCTTCAGCGTCCTCGCGTGCCGCGGCAGATCCCAATTTACGTCGCACACCTTAATTCGAGTTCATCTAGATGAACTCGTTCGTCAGCGCTCGTTCAGCTGCAACTTCCTAAGGTCGGGACAGTTCTGATGGTTCTCGATCCGAAGGAGGTTGTTCGATGAGACTGAAACTCGCCGTTGCTGCCGCTGCCACTCTGGGCGCGGTTGCGTTCGCTCCGGGCATCGCGTCGGCGGCGATGCCGAACGGTCTTCCCGGCACCGCGCAGGTCGCCGGCCGCACATCTGCCCAGGTCGATCAGGTTCGCTACGTCTGTAACCAATGGGGCCGATGCTGGTGGCGGCCGAACTATTACGGCGCGTACGGCTACTACGGTCCCCGATTCTACGGCCCGCGTTATTACGGTCCGCGATTCTACGGTCCTCGGCCGTATGGGCGGCATCATGGCTGGCGCCGCTGGTGAGCGGACGACGCCTGATCTGCCAATTGAAAGAAGGGGCGGCCTGCGCAGCGAGGCCGCCCCTTTCGCGTTCGGGTCGAGTTTCGCGTTTGGGCCGAGTAGAGGCGTCTCGCCGCTACTTCTTCACGCCGAAGGTCGCCGGATCGAGCTTGGCGTAGACCTCGTTGTAGAACATGTCGCTGAGCTTCTTCGGATCGTTCTCGATCGGGCCGATCAGCTTCTCGTACTTCGCCAGCAGCTCCTTATACTTGTCGACGAATTCCTGGGCGTTCTCGATGCCCTTCTTCTTGGCGGCGTCGACGATGCCGGGCAGATCCTTCTCGACGAAGTCCTTGCGCGCGGCGAGCAGCGCCGGGTCCGGTTGCACCACCGGCACCTTCTTCTCCTTGGCGAGTTCGAGTGCAGCCTTGTCGCCGGCGTGATATTCGTTGACGGTCTTGACCACCGCCACCGGGATCGCCTTGAGGATTCCGGCGCGCTGCGGCGTCGTCATCTTCGACCAGGTGTCGAGATTGATCGAATACAGATTGCCGGAGCGGAACGAGCCGAGATTCAGCAAAACGACTTGGCCGGCGGTGTCGGCGAGGCCGTGGGTCTTGAGGCCGCCGACCGCATAGACCGCAGCGTCGATGATGCCGCGCGACAGCGTCTCGTACATCTCGGACGACGGCACGTTGACGCCGGTGGCGCCGACCGATTTGGCGAAGCGGTCCCATAGCGCGCCGCCGGCGCGCAGCTTCTTGCCCTTGATCTTGTCGAGCGAGTTGATGTCGTTCTTGGCGATCAGCACGTAGGGGGCGGTGCTCATGCCGCTGCCGAACAGCTGATTCTGCTTGGTGTATTCGGCGAGGCACGGCTTGCAGTGCAGGTTGAACAATTCGGTGATCGCCATCGCGGCCGCCATGTCGTTCTCGCCGACCATCGCCAGGTCGTTGAGCATCACGCCGTAGGGATAATACGACGGGGTGTAGCTCATGGTGGCGAAGCCGACGTCGGCGACCTGGTCGCGAATGCCGTCGGAGATCGCCTTGGCGCCGAGCAGGGATTCGGCCGGGAAGATGCGGACGGTGACTTCGCCATTGGTGTTCTTCTTCACTTCTTCGGCGAAGGTCTCGTAGCCGAGACCGACCGGGTGCTTCGGCGACAGATAGTGCACCGCCTTCAGCGTCACCGCCGAGGCGCTGCCCGAGGCGCCGAGTGCGAACGCGAACGCCAGTGCGGTCGCGGCCATCCATTTTGTCTTCATGTCGTTTCTCCCTGTGCTTGTGGTGTGCGGCTTTGCGCCGTCCTGGGTACGTCCTTCGGCTGCTCCGGCTAGTTGACCAGCGTGGTCAGGTAGGTGGCGATTTGCGGGAATGCGACCAGCAGCGCGACGCAGATCAGGTCGGCGACCAGAAACCACAGAATCCCGCGGAAGATCGTCTCGATCGGAATCGTGTCGCCGACGATGCCCTTGATGACGAAGACGTTGAGCCCGACCGGCGGGGTGATCAGCCCGATCTCGAGCAGCTTGGTCAGCAGAATGCCGTACCAGATCAGGTCGACGTGCAGCTTCTCGACCGCCGGCAGGAACACCGGCAGCGTCAGCAGCATGATGCCGATCGGATCGAGGAAGCAGCCGAGGAACAGCAGCACCGCCATGGTGCCGAGCACCAGCATCATCGGCGAGATCTGCCCCTCGATCACGACGCCGGAGATGAAATCGGTGAAGCCGGACAGCGCCAGGAACCGGGTCAGCAGCAACGCGCCGATCGCGATGATGAAGATCGAGCCGGTGGTGACCAGCGTCTCGGTGATGGCGAGCTTGATCTTGTCCCAGGTCAGGGTGCGCTGAGCAAAGCCGATCACGAACGCCAGCAGCGCCCCGATGCCGCCGGCTTCGGTCGGGGTGAAGACGCCGCCGAACAGGCCGCCGAACACACCGAAGATCAGCACCAGCACCGGCCAGGTGCCGCGGAACGCGCCGAAGCGGTCGGCCCAGGTGACCTTCTCGTCGATCCGCGGCGCCAGCGACGGGTTCAGCTTGACGCGGGTGACGATCATCGCGGCGTACAGCACGGCGGTGAGCAGCCCGGGCACCACGCCGGCGATGAACAGCTTGCTGATCGGCAGCTCGGCGTAGATGCCGTAGACCAGCAGCAGGATGCTCGGCGGAATCATCGAGCCGATCGTGCCGGCGACTGCGACGGTGCCGGCGGCGAGGCCCGGTTGATAGTTGCTGCGGAGCATTTCGGGGATCGCGATCCGCCCCATCGCGGCGGCGCAGGCGAGCGACGAGCCGGTGACCGCCGAAAAGCCGGCGGCGGCGCCGACCGAGGCCACCGCGAGTCCGCCCGGCATCCACGACAGCCAGGCCCGGGCCACCCGGAACAGGCCGTCGGTGAGCTGCGAGTGAAAGCAGATGTAGCCCATCAGCAGGAACATCGGCACCGAACTCAGCGTCCAGTGCGAGATGAAATCGTAAGGCATCGATGTCAGCGTGCCCCACGCGACGCGCGGGCCGAGCATCGCCCAGATTCCGGCGAACGACAGTCCGCCGAGGGCGACGCCGACCGGCACCCGCAACAGCATCGCCACGATCAGTAGGCCGAGCACGACCCCGCTCAGCGTCAGATCATCCATTCTCGGCGTCCCCCTGCGCTCGGCTTCTTGTTATTCGATCGCTTCGCGCGCGACGTGAGGCTGCAGGACCTTGCGATCGCCCCTGAACAGCCGGACCGCTTTGTAGACGAGGACCAGCGCGATCATGCCGCAGCCGATCGGCAGGAAGAATCGCGTCGGCCACACCGTGACCGCGACGGTACCGAGCGCTTGTTCGCCGATTTCGTATTTCTTGATGGCGTCACCGCCGGTCTGCCAGGCGAACGCGCCGAAATAGGCCGCCGACAGCAGTGCCACCACGCCGATCAGCATGTCCTGGACTTTGCTCGGGAAATGCTGGGTCGCGAGCTCGACGACGATGTGGCCGTTGGCGCGCTCGATCATCGCCAGCGGCAGAAACACCACGGCGACCATGTAGTAGGCGGAGACGATCTCAACCGTCCCGTGCAGCGGTGCATTGAAAATGTAGCGAGCAACGACGTCCGCCGCGATGTGCAGCATCATCAGCACCAGTGCGATGCCGCCGAGCCAAGCGAGCAACGCCGATGCGTAACCGAGCAGTCTGCCCAGCATGTGTCCCCCCAGATGGATCGCAGCGCCCGCGGGTTTTCCCGTCTGTTGCTCTGCTGTCCGTATTTTTCGTTGGCGACAGGGTCCAGCGCGCGGCGCTCGATGTCAAGCCCGTCGGCCCGATCCTTTTTCGAAGGGATCGAATGGCGCGTTGCGGAACTACATGGCGGCGACCGCGCCGCGCAGACTAATCGTTGCTGCGACGGCGGAGAACCGATCGCAGGCTCGCCGTCAATCACGCGCTTCGCAGACGTCGACCCATTCGGCACCGACCAGCTCGGCCATCCGTTGCGGCGCGATCCGCACCGCGCTGTGGATCGAGCCGGCGGCCGGCACCACGACGTCGAATTGTCGCAGCGACAGGTCGCAATAGATCGGCAGCGGTTCCTTTAGCCCGAACGGACAGACGCCGCCGACCTCGTGGCCGGTGAGATCGGCGACTTCGTCGACGCCGAGCATCTTCGGCTTGCCGCCGAGCAGCGCCTTGGCCTTCTTGTTGTCGAGCCGCATCGTGCCGCTGGTGACGATCAGCACCACGCGCTCGCCGACGCGCAGCGACAGCGTCTTAGCGATCTGCTCCGGCGGCACCCCATAGGCTTCGGCGGCAAGCGGCACGGTGGCCGAACTCATCGTCGATTCCTCGACGGCGATGTCGGGGGCCTGTTGGGCGAACCAGGCGCGAACGGATTCCAGACTCATGCGGCTCCTTCGACCAGCGATCTGTGCCGGCCTTTGCGCCCGATATGCCGGAATCGCCCGCCGCGGGCAAACTTGGGCCGCTGCGGTCGCGGTTCAGCCGCCGGCCACGATCTCCGCCAGCGCCGTCAGCGATCCGATGCGATGGTCCGGCTCGAAGCCGAGCACGTCCATCTGCGTGCGCAGCGCCTTGAACAACGTCTGCGGCGGCAGCGGTCCCGGGCGCCGCAGCTCGCGTGCCATCGCGTCGCGGCTGACACGTTCGATCCAGGCGACGGTGAAGCCGAACGCCTTGGCACCGGCGACGTCCCATGGGTTCGACGAGACGAACAGCATCTCGCGTGGCGTCAAGCCGAGCCGCGCTTCGGCAAGCGCATAGGCGCGCGGATGCGGTTTGAACACCTTCGCGGCGTCGACGCTGATGACGTCGTCGAGCGCACGGTCGAGCCCGGTGTTGCGGGTGAGGGCGCCGAGCATGTCCGGACTGCCGTTGGACAGGATAGCGCGCTTGCAGGGCGCGAGCGCATCCAGCGCTGTCAGCGCTTCGGGGTAGAGCGCAAGATCGAGATACTTCGCGAAGATCCGCTCGAACGCACCGCCGCCGGCTTCGATGCCGAGGCAATCGAGCGTGTAGGCGAGCGAATCTCGGGTGACGACCGCGAAGTCCTCGTAGGTCCCCATCTGCGAGCGCAGCCAAGTGTATTCGAGCTGCTTGATCCGCCAGATCTGAGTGATCACCTCGCCGTAGCCGGGAAACTCGGTCTCGGTGACCGCGGCGACGGACTGGATATCGTACAGCGTGCCGTAAGCATCGAACACGACGGCCTTGATCGGCATGGGGGCTCTCGGTCGTTGCTGCAATTTTGTTGGTAGAGCGACGCTATCTCAGTGTTCGAGCGATGAGAAGCGCGGGCGCGTTGCTTCGGGAAGCGGTGCAAGGATTGCGGCCGGCTCCCTCGCCCCGCTTTAGCGGGGAGAGGGTTGGGGTGAGGGGCGGCGCGAGCACTGAGTCTCGGCCTGGCTGAGACGCCCCCTCACCCGGCATGCATCTGACGATGCCTGCCGACCTCTCCCCGCGCGCGGGGAGAGGTGACAAGCTCAGATCCCCAAAAGCTTGCGGGCGTTGTGCTTCAGCACCTTCGGCCGCACCTCGTCGCGGATCTCGAGCTTGGCGAAATCCGACAGCCAGCGGTCGGGCGTGATCACCGGCCAGTCGGAGCCGAACAGCATCTTGTCCTGCAGAATGGTGTTGATGTAGCGCACCAGGATCGGCGGGAAGTATTTCGGCGACCAGCCCGACAGGTCGATATAGACGTTGGGCTTGTGGGTCGCCACCGACAGCGCCTCTTCCTGCCAGGGGAAGGAGGGGTGCGCCAAGATGATCTTCATGTCGGGGAAGTCGGCGGCGACGTCGTCCATATACATCGGGTTGGAGTACTTCAGCCGCATGCCCATGCCGCCCGGCATGCCGGAGCCGACGCCGGTCTGGCCGGTGTGAAACAGCGCGATCGCGCCGCCTTCCTGGATCGCTTCGTACAGCGGGTAGGCGAGCCGGTCGTTGGGGTAGAAGCCCTGCATCGTCGGGTGGAACTTGAAGCCCTTGATGCCGTAGTCGGCGATCAGGCGCCGCGCCTCGCGCACGCCGAGCTTGCCCTTGTGGGGATCGATCGAGGCGAACGGAATCAGTACGTCGGAATTCGCCTTCGCGATCTCGATCATTTCGTCGTTGTTGTAGCGGCGGAAGCCGGTCTCGCGCTCGGCGTCGACCGGGAAGATCACCGCGGCGATCTTCTTGGCGCGATAATACGCGGCGGTCTCGGGCACGGTCGGCGGGTGTTTGTTGGGCGAGCCGAAATACTCGGCCATGCGCGCCTGGAAGTCGTCGTAGCCGTCGTCGGCGTGGCAGCCGCACGGCTCCTCGGCGTGGGTGTGGATGTCGATGGCGACGAGATCGTCGGGATTGAGCATCTGGCGTTTCCTTCGGGCGTTTGCTCGCCTTCTTGGCGGTGGCGAATTGATTATGGTCTATAATTATTTTGTGGAGCTGTGAAGCGGTTCCACGCGCGGGGTGGCGCACCCGTGCGGCGCTCGGCTACGATGTGGTGGCCGGGTTTTCCGCAACGCCTTGCGGGTTCCGGCGGCGGATCGATTGACAGGCCGGGAGTCGCTGGATAGATAGACACCGTCCCGGGCGGGCTTCCGCCAGCGGGATTTTAGTGTTTTGCATTCGGCCAGTTGTCACGGCCTTTCAAACAGTCAGGATAGACCCATGAAGGTCCGTAACTCGCTGAAGTCGCTGCTCGCCCGCCACCGCGAAAACCGTCTGGTTCGCCGCAAGGGCCGGCTCTACGTCATCAACAAGACCCAGCGCCGTTTCAAGGCCCGCCAGGGCTGATCGCGACGGGCCGCTTCGCGGCCTCGCGCCTAGCATTTCACGCCGCTGTGACGCGCGCGCTGCTTTGCAGCGCGCTTTGTCGTGTCTAGACTGTCGCAATGGTGCTCGTCCCCCGACATTTGCGGATTTTCCCTTGCGCGCTGGCAGTTGGCGCGTTGCTGTTGGGTGCGCCGAGCGGGGCGCGGGCGCAGGCGCCCGACGGGCCCAAGCATCCCTTGGAGAAACCTCTGGCTCAGCCGCCGGCCCCGCCGGAGAAGCTGCCACGAGTGCCGACCGACCGCACCAAGGGACTCGATTTCCTGTTCGGCGCCCTGAAGGCTGCGCCGGACGAAGCCAGCGCCAAGCATGTCGAGGGCCGGATCTGGGCGTTGTGGAGCCAGACCAGCAGCGACACCACCGCGCTGCTGATGGCACGCTCGAAAGTGGCGATGGACGCCAAGCAATATGGCGTCGCGCTGAAGCTGCTCGATGCCGTGCTCGAGCTGAGGCCGGATTACGTCGAAGGCTGGAACCGGCGCGCGACGATCTATTATCTGCAGAACGACTACATGCGCTCGCTCGAAGACATCGAGCAGGTGCTGGCGCGCGAACCGCGCCATTTCGGCGCGCTGGCCGGGCTCGGCATGATCATGCAGGAACTCGGCGACGACAAACGCGCGCTCGATGCGTTCCGCAGGGCGCTCGCGCTCAATCCGCATCTCGATAAGGTGCCGGACCTCGTCAAGACGCTGTCCGAGAAGGTCGAAGGCCGCGACATCTGACGCGCTTTGGCGCGCTCGTCCTTTCAATGCGGCCGGACATTCCTACATCCAGTCTCCGCTGCCGCGGCCGATAGGGCTGCGGTTGATCATCGACGGCAGCACAGGAGAGCACCGCATGAGCACGACATCCGGTTCGGCGAAGTGGCAGGGCGGCATCAAGGACGGCAAGGGCGCGATCTCGACCAAGAGCGGCGCGCTGTCGGATTATCCCTACGGCTTCGCCAGTCGGTTCGAAGGCAAGCCGGGCTCAAACCCCGAAGAGCTGATCGGTGCCGCGCACGCCGCCTGCTTCACCATGGCGCTGTCGCTGATCCTCGGCGAAGCCAAGCTCACCGCCGAGCAGATGGAAACCAAGGCGGACGTCACGCTGGAGAAGCAGGGCGACGGCTTCGCCATCACCGCGATCCACCTGACGCTGGCCGCCAAGATCCCCGGCGCCGACGACGCGACCTTCCAGGACTGCGCCGCCAAGGCCAAAGCCGGCTGCCCGGTCTCGAAGCTGCTCAATACCAAGATCACGCTGGATGCCAAGCTGGTGAGCTGAGCTCTTCTTCAGTCATTCCGGGGCGCAGGCGAAGCCTGCGAACCCGGAATCCAGAGGTTGTTAGGCTGAGGCAGGACATCTCGGGATTCCGGGCTCGCCGCTACGCGGCGCCCCGGAATGACGACCGGTTAGTTTCTAATCGCAGAGCCTGAGTCACACATCCGTATCGCTGGGCCCGACATAGGCGATGCGGACCATGTTGGTGGCGCCGGGGGTGCCGAGCGGGACGCCGGCGACGATGATCACGCGTTGGCCGGACTTGGCGAAGCCGTCGCGGAACGCGATGCGACCGGCACGGTCGACCATGTCGTCCTGATCCTTAGCGTCTTCGGCGACGACGCAATGCACGCCCCACACCGCCGACAGTTTCCGCCCGGTGTTGAGGTTCGGCGTGATCGCGACCACCGGCACCTTCGGCCGCTCGCGCGCGACGCGCAGCGCGGTCGAGCCGGACGAAGTCCAGCAGATGATCGCCGACAGATCGAGGGTTTCGGCGATCTGGCGCGCCGCGCCGGCGATGGCGTCGCCTGCGGTTGGTTCAGGCTCCGGCCGCTGCGCGGTCAGGACGCCGCGATACAGCGGATCGCGCTCGACCTCTTCGCCGATCCGGTTCATCGTCGACACCGCCTCGACCGGATATTTGCCGGCGGCGGATTCGGCCGACAGCATGATCGCGTCGGCGCCTTCATAGACTGCGGTGGCGACGTCGGAGACTTCGGCGCGGGTCGGCACCGGGCTCGAGATCATCGACTCCAGCATCTGCGTGGCGACGACAACCGGCTTGCCGGCGCGCCGCGCCATGCGGGTCATCTGCTTCTGCAGGCTCGGCACCCGTTCCAGCGGCATCTCGACGCCAAGGTCGCCGCGCGCCACCATCAGCGCGTCGGAGACATCGAGGATGTCCTCCAGCCGGTCGATCGCCTGCGGCTTCTCGATCTTGGCCATCACCGCGGCGCGGCCGCGGATCATCCGCTTGGCCTCGACGACGTCTTCGGCGCGCTGCACGAAGCTCAAGGCCACCCAGTCGATGCCGGTTTCGCAGGCGGCTTCGAGGTCGGCGCGGTCCTTGTTGGTCATCGCCGACATCGGCAGGTCGGTGTCGGGCAGGCTGACGCCCTTGCGGTCGCTCATCTTGCCGCCGATCACCACGCGGGTCACCGCGCGATCACCCTCGGTCTCTTCGCAGATCAGCCGCACCTTGCCGTCGTCCAGCAGCAGCGCGTCGCCGAGCTTCAGCGCGGCCAGGATCTCCGGATGCGGCAGATACACGCGCGTCTCGTCGCCCGGCTCCTTGATCGAGTCGAGCACGAAGCTCGAGCCGTTGTTGAGCTGGATCGGACCGTTGGCGAACGAGCCCAGCCGCAGCTTCGGTCCCTGCAGGTCGACCAGGATACCGATCGGACGCCCGTAGCTGCTTTCGACGTTACGGATGGTCTTCACCAGCTCCCGCATCTTGTCGTGCGGGGTATGGCTCATGTTGATCCGGAACACGTCGGCGCCGGCCTCGAACAGCTTGCGGATCATGGTGCTGTCGGAGGAGGCGGGGCCGAGCGTGGCGAGGATCTTGATCCGGCGCAGGCGTCTCATGGCTTGGTCCCGGCCTCGCCCGGCGCGCCAGGCGTGGCGGGTGCGGTGCGGCCCGGCGTCGGAGGAATGCCCGGCAGTCCGGTGCCGGGCGCTCCGGGCAGTCCCGGCAGCTTTTGCGTGTTCTGTTCGTTGCTTTCGGTCAATTGCACGGTCCAGGCCCGTTGGTCGCCGGTGTCGACCTCGAAGAAGCCGGTGCGGTCGAAGCCGCGCGCCAGGCAGTTCTCGGTCCCTTTGATGGTGAATTCCTTGTCGCGCGAGCACATGAAGGCCTGGCCGGACCATTCGCCGCCGCGGTCGTAATCGAGCGCGTAGATGTAGTAGTAGCGGGCCACCAAAGCGCCGCGCAGCAGCGTCTCGCAGCTTCGCGACGACACGTTCCACCAGCCTTCGGTGGTCCAGCCGTCGACGTCCTTGTAGCCCAGCGCGATTCCCACCCGGCTCGAGGTGTTGTTGCACAGTCGGAAGTCGGCGGCGGCCGGGGCGCTGCCGCACAGCAGCGCGCCAAACGCCAACACCGCCGTCGCGGCTGCCGAGGGGCGGGTCCAGATATGCCGGAAGGGGAGGGAATCTATGATGATCATGCAGCCAAGCTATACCAATTTGCTGATGATTTCGCGTGACAGGGCCGGCCTGTCAACGGGCGCGCCGCCCGCCGAAGCCGTCGGGGACCGGAGCCGCGGTGCAGCAGAATCGGCTGTAGCCTTCAGATGTGGCAAAATCTGAGCCCGTCCCCATCTGGGGAGAACCAAGGGCTTCAGCATAAGGTGATCGCATGGACGACAGCACCCGGACCGAACTGGAAGCGGCGGCGTTTCGCCGTCTGGTGGCGCATCTGCGGGAGCGCACCGACGTCCAGAACATCGATCTGATGAATCTCGCCGGGTTCTGTCGCAACTGCCTGTCGAACTGGCTGAAGGACGCCGCCGACGCGCAAGGCGTTGCGATGAGCCGGGACGAGAGCCGCGAGGCGGTTTACGGCATGCCTTACGAAGCGTGGAAGGCGAAGTACCAGAGCGCCGCCACAGCGGAGCAGGCCGAAGCGTTCAAGAAGTCGCATCCGCACAGTCACTGACACGGCGCCTTCGGGCGGCGCATCAAGGCGCAATTTCGGCACCAGCGATTTCCGCTGTGGGTCGCTGTGGATCGGCGTGATGCCCCTTGACGGGAGGCGCCGCGGCGAAGAGTGTCCGGCGCAGATGCGGCGCGCGAGGCACCGCCCCGCCGCTTTTCCCAATCATTATCTGCCAGGAGTGCACGATGGCCACCTCCGCTGCCGCCGTCCAGGACGATCCCGCGACCAATTTTGCCAAAGACCAGCTTCGGGCGATCATCGAGCGGATCGAACGTCTTGAGGAAGAGAAGAAGACGATCTCCGACGATATCCGCGACGTCTATGCGGAAGCCAAGGGCAACGGCTTCGACGTCAAGGCGCTGCGCACCATCGTGCGGATGCGCAAGCAGGACGCCAACGAGCGCGCCGAGCAGGAGACGATCCTGGAAACCTACATGCAGGCGCTCGGGATGCTCTGAGGCCGGCCTCGGCCGGAGCCTGCGCCGGACCATCTCGATCCCTCTGCCGGTCCGGCAAACAGATTGCCCAGAATGAAAAATGCCCGGGACCAATCCCGGGCATTTTTCATGGATACGTTCTGGTCGAAGCTGTCAGCGCGATGCTGCGCCCGGGAACGTCGTCGTCGTCAGCGTTGCGACGGCCGTGCCGCTGAAAGCGTCTGCATACAGGCCCGGCTGCGGATCGTCGGCAAAGCCCATCGCCAGCGTGGCGTCCGGTTTGACGAAATAGCCGGTCAGCAGCGTCATGTCGGTGTCGCCGATCACCGTTGCGGCGGTGCGGATCGCCCGCGGCATCAGGATCATCGCGCGGATCCAGACGTCGTTGTCCCGGCTGCCGGCGGCGGCGAGCCGCGCTGAATTAGCCACCACCGTCTTACCCTGTTCGGACTTGCCGATCACGGTGTCGATCTTGTCCGACACTGCAGCATGGCGTTGCGCATGCGGGCGGAAGCCGCGCGGGATCGGCGCACTGGCGGTGACGACCCGCGGGTGCCGGCTTCGTTCGTGCTGCGAGCTGTTGTCCTGGGGGGACGGAGCATAGGCGAGCGCATTCATCGCCTCGTCCGACTTGTCGGCGGCGGCCAGGGCCTCGCGCGCGCTGATCGCGGCGACCTGAGGTCGCTTCGCCTGTTCGGAGGCCAGCGGGAAATCGTCCCAGAAGCCGCGGGCGTTGATGATATCGGCCGGAGTCTGCAGCTTCGGCTCGGCGGATTTGGCTTCCGCCTGGGTGGCCTTGGCCGGGCGAGGCGCCGGCAGCACCACGTCTCCGGCGGAGGCGAGCTGGATCGCGGCGGCCGGCTTGGCGCGCGGCATCGGCACCGGATCGCTGCTTGCGGCATCGGCGGTCTTGACGCCGGCAGCCGCCGCCACGGCGTCGGCCGCAGCGACCTTGATGTCAGCCATCGGCTTGGCGCCGGATGGGGCTGCAGCGGTGCCCTGTTCGTCCTCGTCGTCGCGCGACTTGCCGCCGAACAGCGCCGTCAGGAAATTGGTCTTGGCCGGCGCCGCGCTGCTGCCGTCGCGGCGGTTCTCGATATCCGCCATCGCCAGCTCGTAACCGCGAAGTGGCTTGCCATTGGACGGGATGTGCACGGTGCGGCCGTCCGGGAACACGCGGGCGAGCTGGTCTGCGGTCATCCGCGGCCAGTGCCGGATACCGCCGGTATCGAGATGGACGAACGGCGAGCCCGAGGTGGGATAGAAGCCGACACCGCCGCGCTGCAGCCGGAGGCCGGCGAAACGGATCTTCTCCAGCGCCACGCCGGGAATGAAGAAGTCCATCGCATGTCCCAGCGTGTGCTGGCTGTGGCGCGCTACGCCCGAAGAGCGACGGCGAAGCATGGCATTGGTGGAGGGGGAGCGGTAGGCGGATATGATCTGGATCGGCTGCTTGGCGTCGACGTCCCGGTAGACTTCCCAGAGAATGTCGAACAACCGGCGGTCCATCACCGTCTGGTCCTGCGACCGCCAGTCGCGCATGAAATGGTTGAGCTGCTTCAGCGCGTCTTCGTCGTAGCGGCCGCTGCGCTTGAAAGTGACGGTGAGGCTTTCGCCCGAATGGGTGTGGTGGAACGACAGCGTCCGGGTATCGCCGACCGCGGAGGCGTCATGGACCGAACCGGCACCCGCCAGCAGCAGTGCCGTCGTCAAGACGGCGCCGTAACCGGCTCTGGGCATCGACAGTGATTTCAGACGGCGCGCAAAAGCAGCCAGCACGAAAACAGCCCCACCAATGGTCGACCAACAAACCCTTGCCCGCGAACCCCAAGCTTGCGTGGCAGGGTAAACGCGCCGTTCACCGAAGTTAGCGATCCGGAAACGGCGCCCGTGACCCCAAGTCGATCGTCAACCCTAACCCTCTGACTATGGCGAAATCGAGCCCGGTGCCGCAATCTAGATGGAGGATGGTTAATCTAAGTTAACGACAAAGGGCCCGCCTCGCGGCGAGCCCTTGAAATCGTTCACTAACTTTGCGCGCCCGAAAGACGCGAAAGCTGCTCAGCGGGTGTAGACCCGGCGCTGATTGCGCGCAGCCGGCTGCTGCGGCCGCGGCTGCGGTCCTCCGAACAGATTCTCGAAGAACGAGAACGGGTTGGAGGAGGCCCCCGAGGAGCCGGTGTAGTCTCCGGCGACGCTCACGCCGTCGGGCAGCCGGGTCGGGCGGGTGTAGTTCGGCTGGGCGTGCGCCACCACCGCTTCCAGGTTCTTGCCTTTGTCGTTCTTCAAAAGCGCCAGCATCGTCGCATCGCGGCCGTAGATGTCCTTGCGGAGCTGCAGCTTGCCGGAATCGTCGACGAACGCGGTCTGGTAAGTGATGTTGACCGGGATCGGGGTCGGGAAGTTGAGGTTGACCTCGTTACGGCCGTACATCGAGCGGATCTTCGCCGGGGTGTAGTTCTTCTCCGGCATCGTGATGTTGAGCAGCGTCGCGGCATACTGATCCGGATTCTGCACCCGCATGCAGCCGTGGCTGTAGGCGCGCTCGGTCTTCGCGAACAGGTTCTTGTCCGGGGTGTCGTGCTGATACACCAGGAACTTGTTCGGGAAATTGAAGCGGATGCGGCCGAGCGCATTGGCTTCGCCCGGCGGCTGCGAAATGTGGATCGAACCGTCGCGGTTGCGCGACAGCTTCAGGCCCATCCGGTCGAGCACCGTCGGATCCTGCTGCAGCGCCGGCAGATATTCGTTGTAGATGATCGACGGCGGCACGTTCCAGGTCGGATTGACGGTAATGTACTTCATCGTCTCCGTCAGCAGCGGGGTGGCGTGCTTGCCCGGCTTGCCGGTGACGACCCGGGTCGACCACACTTCGGCGCCGTGCTGCATCACCTTCAGCGTGTAGTCCGGAATGTTGAGGATCACATAGGCGTCGCCGAGCGCCGGCGCGCCGAGATCGCGCGGCAGCCAGCGCCAGCGCTCCATGTTGACGATGATGGTGTCGATGCTGCGGTCGCGCTTCGGCGTATTCATCGCCTGCACGGTGCGGTCGCCGAGGATGCCGTCGGCATTCAGGCCGGCGCTGTGCTGGAATTTGCGCACCGCCTCCGCGACGGCGGCGTCGTAGGTGGTGCTGTCGGCGTTCTCAGTGACGCCGAGCCGGGCGCGCAGCTGCGGCACGCGCGGATCGTCCATCGTCGCCTCGGCGCGGCGCTTCTGGGCCGGCACGTAGCGCAGCGTGGCGCCCTCCGCGATCTTGACCACCGGCCGGTCGCCTTCGCCGCGCAGTTCGGCAAGCTTCTTCTTCAGCTCCTGGTACAGCTTGTGCGGCGGGTTGTAGCTGTCGAGCGCCGCCGAGGCGTCCGACGCGGTTGTGACCTTGGCCAGCACCTGAGACGGATCGATCGGATGCTCGGGATACTGGATGTCGCCCGACACCTGCGACCAGTGCATACGCCCGCTTTGGGCCTGGCGCGCATAATCCATCATGCTCTCGGTCAGCCGCAGCTCGGCCTCGGCGAGCGTCTCGGGCGAGGTCGCGGCCGTGAAGTTCGGCACCGGATAGTCGTCGGGATCGAGGCCGTCGGCAGCGGCGTCCTTCAGCCGCGCGATTACGCCCTTGGCCGGGGCGGTCAGTGCGCCGGCGTTGGTCCAGACCGGCGCGTAGTCGCGGGCCTCGTAGAACTTCTCGACGGCGCTACGCTCGGCCTTGCGCTCGAAATAGCGGTTCGCGCTCTTGGCGATCAGATCGCGAAGCTGATCGGCCACCGGCTGATCGGCCGTCGCGACCTTGCTCACCGGCTGCTGCGGTTCGGTCGGCTTCGGAGAGGTCGCCTGTTCGGTCGTCGGCTTGGCGGGCTCGGCCGCCGGGGCGGCAGCGGTCGCAGCCGGCGCTTCGGCCTTCGGGGCGTCGGCAGCCGGCGTGGTTGCGGCGGTGTCCTTGCTCGGACCGGCAGCGGAAGGAGCGGCGGCGGTCGCGTTCGACTTGTCGTCGGCGGCTGCAGCGGGCGCGGCAGCGTCGTTGGACGACTCGGTGGTTGCGGGCTTGGCCGGGGGATCGAGCTTGAAGTCACCGATCGAGGGCGGCGGCAGGTCGACGGGGCTCGGAACCGGCACGGCGGCGTCGATCGCGAGATCTGCCGGAGACCGCGTCGGCGACTGCGCCAGGGCCGAGGTCGCGGACACGGTGAGGAAGGTCGCCGCGACGGCCATCAGCACGCCCTCAAAACCACGGCGTCCAGTCGAGAGATCTCGCATTCGTCTACCCCTTGGGAAAGCTGCCCGTCCGGCAGTTCGTGACTTGCAGTTCGGCCTCGCGTCAGGCCTCCGCCCGTGGACCGGCGCAAGGCCGACCCATCGCTTCAGTCGGAGGATACACAGGCCCGGTTCGAGCGGCCAGCATCGGCCGGGCAGACTCACGACAAACTGACCCCAAAACGCTCCGGTCACTGGGGCAGCTTGGGCTTGTGGCACGAGCCGCCTCGGTTGTCTGTCACTCCCGCGCCACGGTCCGACAGGTTCCGCGAATCAGCGGTTCCGCGAGCCGCCGTTCGGCAGCCATATTTGCTCCGCGGCCCCCGCATCGTGCGCGGGCCCGAGCGAAGTTCGTTATCGCGCCTCGGCCTGGGCGGCGCGGTCGGCTTCGATCTCGTCGAGCTTGCGATACAGCGTCGAGCGGCCGATCTTCAGCCGCCGCGCCACTTCGGACATCTGGCCCCGATAATGCGAGATCGCGAACCGAATGATCTCGCGCTCCATCTCGTCGAGCGGCCGCACTTCGTCGTCCGCCGTCAGCATCGACAGATTGCCCACCGTCCGCAGCGGCGCAATCGGGACTTCGCTCGCGGCGACAAATTGCGGCTCGCTGCGCTCGATCACCAACGGCTCGCCGGCCATGTCTTCGGCCGGCACGACCGACGGTGCGATCGCCAGCGGGAAGTCGGCGAGGCCGAGCTGGTCGCCGTCGCTCATCACCACCGCGCGATACACGGCGTTTTCGAGCTGGCGAATATTGCCCGGCCAGTCGAGCTGCGCCAGCCGCGCCATCGCGTCGCCGGTGATGCCGCCGATGCTGCGGTTTTCTTCGGCGCAGAACCGCATCAGGAAGTGCCGCAGCAGCGGCGGAATATCCTCGCGCCGGGTGCGCAGCGGCGGCACCGTCAGCGGCAGCACATGCAGCCGGTAGAAGAGGTCTTCGCGGAATTGGCCGGCCTTCACCCGGTCGAGCAATCGGCGGTTGGTGGCCGAGATGATCCGGACATCGACCTTCACCGGCCGTCGTGCGCCGACCGCTTCGACCGCGCCTTCCTGCAGTGCGCGCAGCAGTTTGACCTGCGCCGTCAATGGCAGCTCGCTGACTTCGTCGAGAAACAGCGTGCCGCCGGAGGCCTCGACGAACTTGCCGTCGTGGCGCTCGGTGGCGCCGGTGAACGCGCCCTTCTCGTGGCCGAACAGAATCGACTCGACGAGATTGTCGGGGATCGCGCCGCAGTTCACCGCGACGAACGGCTTGGTGCGACGGTCGCTGGAGCCGTGAATGGCGCGCGCGAACAGCTCCTTGCCGACGCCGGATTCGCCTTCGATCAGCACCGGGATCGTCGATCCCGCGGCCTTCTCGGCCGCGCGCAACACCGGGGCCATCGCCTCGCTGCGGGTGATGATGTCGGAAAACGTCAGCCGGCCTTCGCGAGCATGACGGATGCGCTGCAGCTCGCCCTTCATCGCGCTGGCGTTCAGCGCGTTGCGCAATGACACCTGAAGTCGCTCGATGCCGACCGGCTTGACGACGAAGTCGTGCGCGCCGGCGCGCATCGCCGACACCACATTGTCGATGCCGCCATGCGCGGTCTGCACGATCACCGGCACGTCGAGGCCGCTCGCGCGAATCTTCGACAGCACGCCGAGACCATCGAGGCCGGGCATCACCAGGTCGAGCACCACGGCATCGATCGCCGGCGCGTCGGGCGCGGTCAGGGCCTCCACCGCGGCATCGCCGCTATCGACTGAAATCGCCTCGTAGCCGCACTTCTGCACCATGTTCTCGACCAGCCGACGCTGTACTGCATCGTCGTCGGCGATCAGAATACGCTCAACCATTACTCGCTACTGCCCCAACCCGAAGTGTCCCGAATTGGTGCAGGATTGCGACGAATGCGTTAACGCTTGGTGAAAATGTCGCCGGTTATCCGCCGTTATCCGAAGGCATGCGGCCAGATCTCGAGCACGCCGCGATAGATCATGTCGAATGCGACATAGAGAATGATGGCGAGGCCGATATAGGCGATCCAGCGGTGCTTGTGCAGCAGCCGCGCGATGAAGCTGGCGGCGAGGCCCATCAGCGCGATCGACAGGCCGAGGCCGAACACCAGAATCACCGGATGCTCGCGCGCCGCGCCGGCCACCGCCAGGACGTTGTCGAGCGACATCGAGACGTCGGCCAGCGTGATCTGCCACACCGCCTGCGCCATGGTCTTGGTCGGTGCGCCGCTTGCCGCGCCGCCTTCGCCATCGAGCGCATCGACGTCTTCCGGCGGATTGCGCAGTTCGCGCCACATTTTCCAGCACACCCACAGCAGCAGCACGCCGCCGGCGAGCAGCAGGCCGATGATCTGCAGGAGCTGCACGGTGACGCTGGCGAAGGCGATCCGCAGTGCGGTGGCGACCAGGATGCCGATCAGGATCGCTTTGCCGCGCTGCTTTTTGGGGAGGCCGGCGGCGGCGAGGCCGATCACGACGGCGTTGTCGCCGGCGAGCACCAAGTCGATCATCACGACCTGGGCGAATGCGGCGAGGCCTTCGGGAGTGAAGATCGCGAGAAAGTCGGTCATCGGGCGCTCCGTGAGCGTCCAGTCCGACATCACAGTTCGGATGAACTGCCAGAGGGGCCCGGTCCAGGACGTGGTGGCATGCTGCGCAGTCTATAAAACTGCGCCAGATTGCGTGAGTTGCACCGATACCATCACCAGACCGCGCGATGGTCAATTGCCGCGCAGTCGGAGCCGAATGTTGGGGAACGAACGCTTTGCAGCGGTGTCGTAATCCTGCCGCCGTGCTCGATCAAGGCGGCAGAGGCCTTGGCGAGGCGCGCTGCCTTGTCGCAGGGCAGTTCCCGTGAAGGAAACTGTGACTTGCGGAGCTGGTGACGGAGCTAGTAGCGTTTCGCAAGGCAAATCGCACGCGATCTGAAAGCACCATGGCGAAATCTGCGACCTCCCGAACCGCGAAGACCTCTTCCCGCAAGTCCACTCCCGCCAAACCTGCACCGCGCAAGACCGCGCCGAGCAAGGCGAAAGCTGCCAAACCTGTGGCCGCGGGCCGCAAGGTGGTGGCCAAGCCGGCAAAGCTGCCGGAGTGGAATCTGACGGATCTGTATCCGGCGATCGACTCGCCGGAGGTGGCCGCCGATCTCGATCGGCTCGATGCCGAATGCGCGTCGTTCGAAGCCGACTTCAAAGGCCGGCTTGCCGAGGAGACCGCGAAGGACGGCGGCGCGCTGTGGCTTGCCGGCGCGGTGAAGCGCTACGAGGCGATCGAGGATCTCGCCGGCCGGCTAGGCTCTTATGCGGGCTTGGTGCACGCCGGCGATAGCGTTGATCCGGTGAAGTCGAAATTCTACGGCGACGTCTCCGAGCGGCTGACGGCTGCCTCGGTGCATCTGTTGTTCTTCACCCTCGAACTCAACCGCGTCGACGATGCGGTGCTCGAGGCGGCGATGCAGACGCCGGAGCTCGGCCACTACCGGCCGTGGATCGAGGATCTGCGCAAGGACAAGCCGTATCAGCTCGAGGATCGCATCGAGCAGCTGTTTCACGAGAAGTCGCAGACCGGCTACGGCGCTTTCAACCGGCTGTTCGACCAGACCATCTCGTCGCTGCGCTTCAAGGTCGGGGCTAAGGAGCTGGCGATCGAGCCGACGCTCAATCTGATGCAGGATCGCGCGCCTGCCAAACGCAAGGCGGCGGCCGAAGCGCTGGCCAAGACCTTCAAGGCCAACGAGCGCACGTTTGCGCTGATCACCAATACGCTGGCCAAGGACAAGGAAATTTCCGACCGTTGGCGCGGCTTCGAGGATGTCGCCGACAGCCGCCACCTCGCCAACCGGGTCGAGCGCGAAGTGGTCGATGCCCTGGTCGCCTCGGTGCGCGGCGCTTACCCGAAGCTGTCGCATCGCTATTACAAGCTCAAGGCCGGCTGGTTCAAAAAGAAGAAGCTGCCGTATTGGGACCGCAACGCGCCGCTGCCGTTCGCCGCGACCGGCACGATCGGCTGGTCGGACGCGCGCAACATGGTGCTGACCGCCTACAAGGCGTTCTCGCCGGAGATGGCGCAGATCGCCGAGCGGTTCTTCACCGACCGCTGGATCGATGCGCCGGTGCGGCCGGGCAAGGCGCCGGGCGCGTTCTCTCACCCGACTACGCCGTCGGCGCACCCCTACGTGCTGATGAATTATCAGGGCAAGCCGCGCGACGTGATGACGCTCGCCCATGAACTCGGCCACGGCGTGCACCAGGTGCTCGCCGCCAAGAACGGCGCGCTGATGGCGCCGACGCCGCTGACGCTGGCGGAGACCGCAAGCGTGTTCGGCGAAATGCTCACCTTCCGGCGGCTGCTGGCGCAGACCAAGGACCGCAAGCAGCGTCAGGCGTTGCTTGCCGGCAAGGTCGAGGACATGATCAACACGGTGGTCCGGCAGATCGCGTTCTATTCGTTCGAGCGCGCGATCCACACCGAGCGGCGCAGCGGCGAGCTCACCGCGCAGCGGATCGGCGAAATCTGGCTGTCGGTGCAGGGCGAGAGCCTCGGCCCGGCGATCGAGATCAAGCCGGGCTACGAGAGCTTCTGGATGTACATCCCGCACTTCATCCATTCGCCGTTCTACGTCTACGCCTACGCGTTCGGCGATTGCCTGGTGAACTCGCTGTATGCGGTCTACGAGCACGCCCAGGAAGGCTTCGCCGAGCGCTATTTGGCGATGCTGGCGGCCGGTGGCACCAAGCATTATTCGGAGCTGCTCGCGCCCTTCGGCCTCGACGCCAAGGACCCCAGCTTCTGGGACGGCGGCCTGTCGGTGATCGCCGGGATGATCGACGAGCTGGAGGCGATGGGGTAGGGCGCACAGAGCGTCGTAAAACGTTTGTTGAACGTAACCTGATCCTCTGTTAAACGTTTGTATAACAGAGGATCAGCAGATGAACGAACAGACCCGCGATCTCGAAATCGAAGCGACTGCCCTTCAGATCCGGAAGATCGGCAACTCGGTCGGGGTCATCCTGCCGAAAGAACTCCTTGCGCGCCTCAATCTGAAAGAGGGCGACAAGTTCTACCCGGTCGAGCAGCCGGATGGCAGCTTGAGATTGACGCCATACAATCCGAAGCATGCCCGAACGATGAAGATCGCCCGCGATGTCATGCGCGAATATCGCGATACGCTTGCGGCGCTCGCCAAATGACCGAGCCGGTTGAACCGGTCTGGCTCGATGTTGACGAAGTCATCGACATGCATGCCGAGCAGCTCGCGATTTTTGGCGGCCCGGAGGGAATCCGGGATCGAGGGATGCTCGAGTCGGCGCTGATGCGGCCGGTCAACCAATGGCACTATGGCGAAACCGATATGGCGGCGCTTGCCGCCGCCTATGCGTTCGGCCTCGCGCGTAATCATCCGTTCGTCGATGGAAACAAGCGGATCGCGTTTTTGGCCATGATCGCTTTTCTTCGGATCAACGAGATCAAATTTGCGCCGCTACCCGGCGAAGCAACGGAGATCATTCTTGCCCTCGCCGCCGGCGAAGTCAGCGAGGCCAGCTTGACGCGCTGGATCCGGGACAATTGGCCTGCCTGAGGTGCGGTCCGACGATCGCGCGGTCACCCCGAAACTCAATCCATCTTCCCGAGAAAGCGCGGCTGCTCCGCAGCGCGGAATAATCATCCACTTGTTGCGATCGCTTCGTAAGAGCTTGTTCTAATCGTTTGTTGCGATCACACTGCGCGGGCGATCGGTGACGGCGGCCTAGACTTTCGAACGAACCCAAACTGGCTAGGCTGACAATTGCTGCAGTGCCGTTGCTCTCGCAATAAGATTGCGCTAATTGCATCCCCCTCTTATCGAAGATGTCGGAGAGACGAATGGCAGAGCACCACGAGTATGCCTACACGACTGCCGATGGCAACGACTACGCCGCGCATGAGCAGACCTATGAAGGGTTCATCAAGCTGGTGAAGTACGGCACCGTCGCCGTGATCGTGCTCGTCTCGCTGATGGGCATTTTCCTGACTTGATCTGTCCTGGAGTGCGCCGTTACACGCGGCGCTCTCTCGGAGAACGCCCAGGCAAAGTGGAGTCCGGTTTGCCCCCGGACGTTCTCCAAACAAACAAGTAAGCGCGCATCCCGGTCGCAAAACCGGTCCCACTTTTGCGGGATGCGCGCATATCTCGCTCGCTCACGCGCGTGCTTCGCGCCGCCGGAGGCTCCATGAAGATTGCTGTTGCCAAAGAACAAGATCCCGCCGAGCCGCGCGTCGCGGCGACGCCCGACACGGTCAAGAAGCTGAAAGCTCTCGGCGCCGAAGTCGCGGTCGAGCCGGGCGCGGGCCTCAAGTCCGGCCTGCCGGATTCCGATTTCACCGCCGCCGGGGCCACAGTGTCCGCCGACGCTCTGAAGGACGCCGATGTCGTCTTCAAAGTGAAGCGTCCGGAGGCGTCCGAACTTGCCAGCTATAAGCGCGGTGCGCTGGTGCTGGCGATCATGGACCCCTACGGCAACGACGCCGCGTTGAAGAGCATAGCCGATGCCGGCATTGCCGCCTTCGCGATGGAGCTGATGCCGCGCATCACCCGCGCCCAGGTGATGGACGTGCTGTCGAGCCAGGCCAACCTCGCGGGCTATCGAGCCGTGATCGACGGCGCCGAAACCTTCGGCCGCGTTTTTCCGATGATGATGACCGCGGCCGGTACCGTGCCTGCCGCCAAGGTGTTCATCATGGGTGTCGGCGTTGCCGGTCTGCAGGCGATCGCCACCGCGCGCCGTCTCGGCGCCATCGTCACCGCGACCGACGTGCGTCCCGCCACCAAGGAGCAGGTCGAGAGCTTGGGCGCCAAATTCCTCGCCGTCGAGGACGAGGAGTTCAAGAACGCCCAGACCGCCGGCGGTTACGCCAAGGAAATGTCCAAAGAGTATCAGGCCAAGCAGGCCGCGCTCACCGCCGAGCACATCAAGAAGCAGGACATCGTCATCACCACGGCGCTGATTCCGGGCCGGCCCGCGCCGCGCCTCGTCACCGCCGAGATGGTGAAGTCGATGAAGCCCGGCTCGGTGCTGGTCGACCTTGCGGTCGAACGCGGCGGCAACGTCGAAGGCGCGCAGCCGGGTCAGGTCGTCGAGATCGATGGCGTCAAGATCGTCGGCTACACCAACGTCGCCGGCCGTGTCGCTGCGTCGGCCTCGGCCCTCTATGCGCGCAATCTGCTGAGCTTCTTCGAGACCATGGTCAACAAGGAGAAGGCTCTGGCGGTGAACTGGGACGACGAACTGGTGAAGGCCACCGCGCTGACCCGCGACGGCGCCGTCGTTCACCCGAACTTCCAGCCCAAGTCGGCGTGAGCGCGACCGCTTAAGGAGAGTTGCTATGGAGCATATGGTTCAAGCGGTCGATCCGTTCGTGTTTCGGCTGTCGATTTTCGTCCTTGCCGTGTTCGTCGGCTATTTCGTGGTGTGGTCGGTGACGCCTGCGCTGCACACGCCGCTGATGTCGGTGACCAACGCGATCTCCTCGGTGATCGTGGTCGGTGCGCTGCTCGCCGTCGGTGTGTCGCTGGTCGGCAACGACAACGGTCCGCTGTGGGCGCGCGGCTTCGGCTTCGTCGCGCTGATCTTCGCATGTATCAACATCTTCGGCGGCTTCCTTGTCACCCAGCGCATGCTGGCGATGTACAAGAAGAAGCAGAAGTGATTAGGGGCCGTCGATGAGCGCCAATCTTTCCGCATTTCTGTATCTGATCGCAGGCGTCCTGTTCATTCTGGCGCTGCGCGGTCTGTCGTCGCCTGCCACCAGCCGTCAGGGCAACCTGATGGGCATGAGCGGCATGGCGATCGCGATCGTCACGACGCTCGCCGGTCACCCGCCGGCCGACCTGCTCGGCTGGGTGCTGGTGATCGCCGGTATCGCCATCGGCGGCGGCATCGGCGCGGTGATCGCCAAGAAGGTGCCGATGACCTCGATGCCCGAACTGGTCGCCGCCTTCCACTCGCTGGTCGGCATGGCCGCGGTGCTGGTCGCGGCCGGTGCGTTCTATGCGCCGGGTGCGTTCGACATCGGCGAGCCGGGCAACATCCACGCCCAGAGCCTCGTTGAAATGTCGCTCGGCGTCGCCATCGGCGCGCTGACCTTCACCGGTTCGGTGATCGCGTTCCTCAAGCTGTCGGGCCGCATGAGCGGCGCGCCGATCCTGTTGCCGGCTCGGCACGTGGTGAACATCGCGCTCGGTGTCATCATGTTCGCGGCGATCATCTACATGGTGATCACGCAGAGCGAGGTCGCCTTCTGGGTGATCACCGGCGTCGCGCTGCTGCTCGGCATTCTGATCATCGTCCCGATCGGCGGCGCCGACATGCCGGTGGTGATCTCGATGCTCAACTCCTATTCGGGGTGGGCCGCGGCCGGCATCGGCTTCACGCTCGGCAACTCGGCGCTGATCATCACCGGCGCGCTGGTCGGCTCCTCGGGTGCGATCCTGTCCTACATCATGTGCAAGGGCATGAACCGCTCGTTCATCTCGGTGATCCTCGGCGGCTTCGGCGGTGAAACCGCTGCGGCCGGCGGTGGCGGCGGCGAACAGCGCCCGGCCAAGCTCGGCTCGGCGGACGACGCGGCCTTCATCATGAAGAACGCCTCCAAGGTCATCATCGTGCCGGGCTACGGCATGGCGGTGGCGCAGGCCCAGCACGCGCTGCGTGAAATGGCCGATACGCTGAAGAAGGAAGGCGTCGAGGTGAAGTACGCGATTCATCCGGTCGCCGGCCGTATGCCGGGCCACATGAACGTGCTGCTCGCCGAAGCCAACGTGCCCTACGACGAGGTGTTCGAACTCGAGGACATCAATTCGGAGTTCGCGCAGGCCGACGTCGCGTTCGTGATCGGCGCCAACGACGTCACCAACCCGGCGGCCGAAGAGGATCCGTCCTCGCCGATCTACGGCATGCCGGTGCTGCAGGTTTGGAAGGCCGGCACCGTGATGTTCATCAAGCGGTCGCTCGCCTCCGGTTACGCCGGCATCGACAACCCGCTGTTCTATCGCGACAACACCATGATGCTGCTCGGCGACGCCAAGAAGATGACCGAGAACATCGTCAAGGCGATGGCGCACTAAGCGCCGGCGCCCTGCCCAAAACGAAACGCCCAGCCGAAAGGCCGGGCGTTTTTTGTTTGGGGAGGCGATGCGCTCACGCCGTCATTGCGAGCGAAGCGAAGCAATCCAGTCCAGTGCAGGGAGTTGGATTGCTTCGTCGCTTCGCTCCTCGCAATGATGGTGGAGTTGCTGTTCAGGCCTCACATCCGGTGCATTACGCAGAGCTTGTTGCCGTCGGGATCGCGCAGGTAAGCAAGGTACAGCTTCATATCGCCCATCGCGCGCACGCCGGGCGGGTCCTCGCAGCTCGTCGCGCCGTTGGCGACGCCGGTGGCGTGCCAGGCGTCGGCCTCTTCCTGGGATTTCGCCACGAAGCCGATGGTGCCGCCATTGGCGGCGGTCGCGGGCTCGCCGTTGATCGGCTTGCTGACCGCGAAGGTGCCGGTCTTGGTCCGGTAAAAAATCCGATGACGATCGACCACCGCCGGCGGAACGCCGAGGGTGCCGAGCAGCTTGTCGTAGAATTCTTTCGCCGCTTCGAGGTTGTTGGTGCCGATCATGATGTGTGAAAACATGGCGTTTCCCGTGTGCTCCTTGGTGCTTTCACCCTGAGGGTGCCCGCCGACTATACCGTTCGCCGGCCATCTGGCGATACCGCCGGAGCATCTCTGCGCTGATTGCGCGCATGGCCCCAGCGTCGGATCATCGGGTGTCGGGCGGGGCGATAGATGGTATCGCTGTCTCGGTTGGCAGTTGCTCCCGCCCGGAAAAGGAACGACATGACTGTTGCGGCAAAATCCGAAGTTCAGATCGACAACGCCGAAGTGCGAGTCACCGAGTGGCGGCTGCCTCCGGGGGCGGCGACCGGCCATCACACCCACGGCATGGACTACGTGGTGGTGCCGATGGCCGACGGCGAGATGACCATCGTGGCACCCGACGGTTCGCGCTCGCTTGCGCAGATCAAGGCGGGACGGTCGTATGCCCGGAAGGCCGGCGTCGAGCACGACGTCCGCAACGAATCCACAGCAGAGATTGTGTTTCTCGAGATCGAATTGAAAGCTTAACCCCTCGTTAAGCCACAGGCTCCAGCTTCGCCGGCGACCTGTCCGGTGGCGTTCGGAACGCTTCGTTCTGGATGCCACCGATCGGTCGCAGTTGATCCCTCAATCAGCCTCAAACTTCCAGCATCACCCTTTGCGAGGAAGAGGCCGGCCATGCTGAAATTCATCACCGAAAAACTGCTCGGGCAGATTCTGCCGTCGGTGGTCGCCACCGTGATCGGCGCCTATGTGGTCAATCAGTACATCGTCACGAGACCCGACGCGCCGCCGCCGGCCGCCCCCGCGGCTCAGCCGTTCGATTCAGCCAAGGCGGCCGTCAAGCCGGCCGAGTCCGTTGCCGCGGTGACGGCTTCCGAGCCTGCCAAGAGCGAACCGCTCAAGGCCAAGCTCGGCGCCGAGAAGATCTCCGCCGAGAAGTCTTCGGCCGAGAAGTCTTCGGAGCGTCCGGTCGGCCGACAACATCAGCTCACCGCGCACGAGAAGGCCTCGGCCAAGGCCGCGGTGAGCACGGCCTCCGCCGCGCCGGAATCGGTCAAGGCGCAGGAGGAGCGAAACGAGGCTGCCCGCGACCCCAACGAGGTCCTGCGTCAGGCTGTCGAAAGGCTGCGCGCATCTGCACCGGGCGAGGTGTCCTCGCGCGCCCGCGAAACGGCCAGCCGTGCGCCAGAGGTGCTCAAGGGATCCGAGCCGCCGCTTGCCCAGGAGACTCCGCACTTTCAGGAGGCGGCGCGCGTCGTCGCGCCGGTGCTGCCGCCGGCTGTGAACGTTGCGCCGGCTGCCGTCTCGATTGCGCCCTATGCCGATCCGCCGGCGACGACTGTCTCGATGCCGGCGAACGGTCGTCCTGCCGGCTCGACCGAGCTGAGCGATAGCGACCAGAGCCCGCCGACGCCGCCGGCTGATATTCCTGGCTCCCGCGCGGATGCGTCCGGTGACGGCCATGTTGTCCGCAAGCCGAGCGTCGCGGAGGACGTGCTGTTCACCGCTAAATCGGTGATCCACTCGGTGCTGCCACGGTAGCGACCAAGCCGGTACTAGCGGACTGATCTCGGGCCCGGATATGTACCGGGCCTTTTTTGTGCCCGTCGTTTCCGGCGCAGACGATCTGCTTCGATCGTCGAGGCGCAGCAGCAACGAAAAACGCGAGCCCAGGGCCCGCGTTCTTCAAACTCAGTTTGTTTCGCCGCCGAAGAGGCGTGATCAGCGCGCCGCCGCTGCGCTCGGACGACGATCAGCGCCGAAAGCCGGCTTCGGCTTGCTCGGCAGCAAGCCTTCGCGCTGCAGCTTCTTGCGTGCGAGCTTACGGGCGCGGCGTACGGCTTCCGCCTTTTCGCGCGCCTTCTTCTCAGACGGCTTCTCGTAGTGTCCGCGCAGCTTCATCTCGCGGAAAATGCCCTCGCGCTGCATCTTCTTCTTCAGCGCCTTGAGAGCTTGATCGACATTGTTATCGCGAACGAGAACCTGCACGCGGCATCCTCTTTTCAGTCAACCGGAATTTGAAATCTGGCGGGCAGGGGGCGACAACGGCCGTTTCCCTCACCTCAGGCGCGCGGATATATCAGATCGGTCCCGGCATGTCCACAGCGCCCGCGGCCTCTCAAAGGTATCTGGTGGCAGTAAAAAGGCTTCTCCGAATCTCTTTTTGGATCCAAGTCAGGCACCGGAACCCCAGGGCTCCGAACTTCTCGCAGAACATATAAGAATTGCCACAGGAGCGCCGACTATGAGTTTGCAGAAATATGCGGCCGAATTCATCGGTACGTTTTGGTTGACCTTCGCGGGGTGCGGCAGTGCCGTGATTGCCGCCGGTTTTCCGCAGGTCGGCATCGGCTTGGTTGGCGTATCGCTCGCGTTCGGCCTCAGCGTGATCACTATGGCTTATGCGATCGGGCATGTGTCCGGAGCGCACCTCAACCCGGCTGTGACGCTGGGTCTGGCCGCGGGCGGCCGGTTTCCGCCGGGCCAGATCGTCCCCTACGTGATTGCTCAGGTTGTGGGCGCCGTAGTTGCCAGCGCCGTCCTGTACGTGATCGCCAGCGGGACCGCGGGTTTCGATCTTGCCAAGGGGTTTGCCGCAAACGGTTATGGCGCGCATTCGCCGGGCGGCTATAGCCTGGTGGCCGCCCTTGTGAGTGAAGTTGTGATGACCATGATGTTCCTGTTCGTCATCATGGGCGCCACTCACGGCAAGGCGCCGGCCGGTTTCGCGCCGCTGGCCATCGGGCTGGCGCTGACGCTCATCCACCTGGTCAGCATCCCGGTCACCAACACTTCGGTCAATCCAGCGCGCAGCACTGGTCCTGCCTTGTTCGTCGGCGGATGGGCGATCCAGCAGCTGTGGCTGTTCTGGGTGGCGCCGTTGATCGGCGGCGTGCTCGGCGGGCTGCTCTACCGCTGGCTCAGCCCCGATTCGCCCGCCGGCATCATCGAGGGCAACCGGAGCTAACTTGCCGAGGCTGAGGCGGAGGCATCACGTCTTGTGTGAAGTCTTCGTCTCGACCACGGTCACATGGCCCATCTTGCGTCCGGGCAGGGCATGGCGCTTGCCATAGAGGTGCACGGTGGCGCCCGGCACGGTCAGCCAGCGGGGATAGTCGTGGACATCGTCGCCGATCAGGTTGGTCATGGTCACCGCGCCGTGGCGCAGGGGTTCTGCCAGCGGCCAACCGGCGATTGCCCGGATGTGCTGCTCGAATTGCGACACCGAGGCGCCGTCCAGGGTCCAATGGCCGGAATTGTGCACCCGGGGAGCGATCTCGTTGACCAGCACCTTCGGGCCGTCCGCGCCCGGCACCACGAACATCTCGACGCCGAGCACACCGACGTAATCGAGCGCGGTGGCGATGCTGGTGGCGATTCGCCGCGCCTCCTTGGCGACCACGTCAGGGACGTTGGCGGGCACGCGCGAGGTCTTGAGAATGTGGTCGCGATGCTCGTTCTCGGTGAGGTCGTAACAGACCACATGACCGTCGGCGCCACGTGCGGCGATCACCGAAACCTCACGCTCGAACGGCACGAAGGCCTCAAGAATCGCGGCGCGGGTCTCCAGGCTGGCCCAGGCGGCCTCCGGGTCGTCGCCCGGGCGCAACATCACCTGGCCCTTGCCGTCGTAGCCGAACCGCCGGGTCTTCAGCACGGCCGGCAGGCCGAGCCGGGCGACTGCGTCGCGCAGCGTCTGCGATGAGGTGACGTCGGCATAGCCGGCGGTGCCGATGCCGAGCTTGGTGACGAAGTCCTTCTCGGCCAACCGGTCCTGGGTGGTCTCCAGAATGGTCTGGCTCGGCAGCACCGCCTTGCGTGCCGCCAACACGAGCGCGGCGGAGGCCGGGACGTTCTCGAACTCGTAGGTGATGACGTCGACCTCGGAGGCGAACAATTCCAGCGCCTCGACGTCGGCATATTCGGCGCAGGTGGCGTTCTGCACGACGTCGAAGGCCGGCGAATCCGGGTCGGGGGAGAACACCTGGCACTTCAGCCCCAGCCTCGCTGCGGCGAGCGCCAGCATCCGGCCGAGCTGGCCGCCGCCGAGAATGCCGATGGTGTCGCCGGGCTTCAGCGGTTCACGACGGGATCCGCTCACGCCGCGCCCTCCGGCCGGGCAGCGACCGAGTCTGTCTGCGCCTTGCGCCACGTCGCCAGCCGGGTCGCCAGCTCGGAATCGGTCAGCGCCAGCACGCTTGCGGCGAGCAGCGCGGCGTTGATCGCGCCGGCCTTGCCGATCGCCAGCGTGCCGACCGGGATGCCGGCCGGCATCTGCACGATCGAATACAGCGAATCCAGGCCGGACATGGTCTTGGATTCCACCGGCACGCCGAACACCGGCAGCTCCGTCAACGCCGCGGTCATCCCCGGCAGATGCGCAGCCCCGCCGGCGCCGGCAATGACGATGCGATAGCCGGCGGCCTTCGCCCCTTTGGCGAAGGCGTAGAGGCGGTCGGGGGTGCGGTGCGCGGAAACGATCTGGGCGTCATGGGCGATGGCGAGGGCGGTCAGGGTCTCGGCGGCATGCCGCATCGTTTCCCAGTCCGACTGGCTGCCCATGATGATCGCGACGGGAGCTGTCATTCAAACCAGTCTTTCGAACGATTCTGTCGTGAATCCAGAAACATAGGTGGGAATTATAGGAACGCAGGCCGGTCCGGCCAAGGCGTCCGGAATGCACTATCCTTTCTTGGTGAAGAGCGGCAAGTGTTGTGGTGGTTCTCCGGCTGATTCTCATGAAAAAGAAGCCCATCCGCCCCCCGTCCTCCCGCCGATCGGTCGGCCGGGGGACAGCCAAGCCTGCCGCCAAGAAGCGAAAACTGCCGCCTGCCGGGCCGCGCCCGGCGCCGGCGACGCCGCGGGCGCGGGTTGCCGGCGGGCGGCTGCCGGCAGATCCGCAGCTCAAGATCCGGCGGCTGAAAGCTCAGCTCGCCGCCGCGCTGGCGGAGATCGACGTGCTGCGCGCCTCGGCCGAAACCGACTTCCTGCTCGGGATCGCCAACCGCCGCGGCTTCGAGCGCGAGCTCGGCCGGGCGCTGGCCTATATCAAGCGCTACAGCGCGAGCGGCGCGCTGATCATGCTCGACGTCGACCGCTTGAAGCCGGTCAACGATACGCTCGGCCATGCCGCCGGCGACGTGGTGCTGAAATCGGTGACCGAAGCCCTGTTGCGTCACGTCCGCGCCTCCGACCTGATCGGGCGGCTCGGCGGCGACGAGTTCGCGTTGCTGCTCTGGAATCTCGACGAAGCCGATGCGCGGGCGAAAGCGTTGGGTCTGGAAGCCGCGGTCGACGCGCTCGAGATCCGCTATGGCGATCAGACCATCGAGGTCGGGATTTCCGCAGGCGTAGCGATGCTGTCGCCGGAGATGGATGCCGCCGAGGCGTTCGCATGCGCAGACCGGGCCATGTATGCCCGCAAGGCCGAACGCCGCGCCGCGTCGGGTACAGCGCTCAGGCGATGATGTCGGGCGTGATCTGATCTTCGATGAAGGCGATGCGATCGCGCAGCGCCAGTTTCCGCTTCTTCAACCGCTGCAGCCGCAGCAGATCGGGCGCCGGCGAATGATGCAGCGCATCGATCGCAGCGTCGAGATCGCGATGCTCTTGTTGCAGCTTGGCCAGCTCGGCACCGAGGTCGCCCTCGTCTTCGTCGGTCATGTTCAGTGTCGGCTTGAACCAACTCGCGAGCGGCGGGCCGGTTGGAGGATCGATCAGTTCGGCGTCATTATCGCTTTTGCGGTGCTACGAGCAAGCGGCGCGACCCTGGCGGCAGCCGCTTACGACCTTCGTTAGGTGAATAATCCACGAACATGGGCCGAGCGAGGTCGCGGCCCAACGAAGTCCCGGTGTCCTCGGTGTTGTGCGGGGACGAGATCATCGCCGCTGGCGATTCGTTTCCTCAACCGCGAAATTATGACGCGGATATTTCAAACCTATCGACAGACGCCACCAGAGATGTAGACTTCGTCGTCCGGATGGAAACTCAGTCTCACCAAATGAGGAGGTTTCGTATGGCAATTCAAGCGCATCTCGTCGAACTGGAACGCAAGCACAAGGTTCTGGAGACCGAATTGCACGACGCTCTCGCCCATCCCTCCACTGACGATGCCCGTATCGCCGACCTGAAGCGCCGCAAGCTTATGGTCCGAGATCAAATCGCGAAACTGAGGCAGACCGCTCCCAGCCTGCACTGACTCTCTTCACTGCACTGCAGCAAAACTGTCCTTCGCGTTGATCCGCATCCGCGATGCGCATGACGTGGTCGCGACAGACTCGGGATACTGTTGACCTCTGACGCCGAAGAGCCTTCCGGGCGGTGCCAGAGGTGACTGAAGTAGTCCCGCTCAGAACTGTCGGCGCCGGTCACGCCGCCACGAGTTCGGCGACGTGATCGGCAATTGCCAGGGATGCCGTCAGTCCCGGCGATTCGATCCCGAACAGATTGATGAGTCCCGGGACGCCGTGCTCGCGCGGGCTTTGCAACACGAAATCCTGCACCGCGATCGACGGCGGCACGATCTTGGGACGTATCCCGGAATAGCCCGGCGACAGCGCGCCGTCCGGCAGACCCGGCCAGTATTTGCGGATCGCCGGATAGAACCGCGTCGCGCGCGCCGGATCGACAACGTAGTCGATCTCGTCGATCCATTCGACGTCGGGGCCGAATTTGGCCTGACCGCCCAAATCCAGCGTCAGATGCACGCCGAGCCCGCCTGGCTCCGGTACTGGATAGATCAAGTGCGAGAACGGCGCGCGTGCGCTGCAGGTGAAGTAATTGCCTTTGGCGAGATACGCGGTCGGCACCAGCTCCGGCGGCATCGGGGCGATCGCGCGCGCCACGGCGGTCGCACCGAGACCCGCGGCATTGATCAGCAGCCGGCAGCCGAGCGCCATCGGCATCTCGCCGCCGATCTCGAGCGCAAGCATTTCGCCTTCCCGGCGCGCTGACAGCAGCGGCGCGTGAAACGCGAAGGCCGCGCCGGCCGCTTCGGCATCACCGCGCAGCGCAAGCATGTACGCGTGGCTGTCGACGATGCCAGTCGAGGGTGAAACGAGCGCGGCCACGCAGGAGAGCGCGGGCTCTATCCGTTGCGCTTCGGCACCGTCGATCGCGCGCAGATCATCGACGCCGTTGGCGGCGGCATGGGCGCGGATCGACTCCAGCTTGTCGGCTTCCGCCGCGGTGGTCGCGACGATCAGCTTGCCGCATTGCCGATGCGGAATGCCGTGGTCGGCGCAATACGCATAGAGCGCGTGCCGACCGGCGACGCAGAGCTTCGCCATCAGACTGCCGGCGCGATAGTAGATGCCCGCGTGAATCACTTCGCTGTTGCGCGAGGAGGTGCCGGTTCCGATCGCCTCGGCCTGTTCGACGACGATTACCTCGCGGCCTTGCTGTGCCAGCTTTCGCGCGATCGCCAAGCCGACCACACCCGCGCCAACCACGACGCACTCAACTTCTTCCATCGATCCAAGCTCTTGTTGCGATTCATTTGCCGGGAAGCGTTTATGATCGGGTTAACCATCTCCGGTCAATTGAAGAAAATTGCCGTGATACCGATCCGTCCCGCAGACGTTGTTTACATGTTCCAAAGGTGTCTTGCATCAGACTCGGACCGTAATTGCTGGGTGCTGTATGACGGCGTGGATAGGGAAGGCGGGCAGCGGGGCAGCATTGGCTGCGGTGACGACCGGTCTTTCTCCATCGGGAGCGATCGCGGCGCAGAGCTTCGTGCCAGCCAACTACATCGGTGGCGTCGAACCAGAGATCATGTGGGAATTGCTGATCGGCGGTTTCGTCGTGGCGTCCTTCACCTGCGCGGTTGCGCTGTGGGCGGCATCGATGCTGCGCAAGCAGCGTCGCGCCCAGCGCCGCAAGAACATGCTGGTCGATTCGGTCCTCAACAAGCTGCAGCAAGGCGTGGTGATCGCCGACTCGTCCGGCCGGATCGTGTTCTGCAACGACCGTTATCTCGAGATGTACGGCCTGACCCGCGCCGAGGTGCCGCGCGGCCTGCCGGGGCGCGAGCTGCTGGAGCTCCGTCGCTCCCGCGGCATGCTCGATGTGTCCAATGACGAATTCTATCGCAATGCCGGCCTGCCGCAGGGCTACGTCTGCGAGCTTCAGGACGGCCGCTGTATCCAGGTCAAGTTTTCGCGGCTCGCCAACGGCGGAACGATCGCGACTCATGACGACTGCAGCGAATTGCGCCGAGTGTCGAAGCAGCTGGCGACCACCAAGCAGTTTCTGGAATCGGTGATCGACAATATTCCGGTCTGCGTCGCCGCCAAGAGTATCGACGACGGCCGCTACATCCTCGCCAATCGTGCGTTCGAGACGATGTCGGGGATGAGCCGCGAGCGGATCATCGGCGCCACTGCGGACGATTTGTATCCGGCCCGATCGGCGGCGAACATCCGCGAAGCGGACCACCATGCGCTGCAATCGAACAGCGGCGCCTACACCTCCGAATTGACCGTCGAGATGGGGCGGAGCGAGCGGGTTCTCGCCAGCAATCGTGTGGTCGCCCGCAATGAACGCGGCGAGCCGGAATTCCTGATCGCGTTGTTCGAAGACGTCACCCATCGGCGCGCTCTATCGCTCGAACTGGAGAAGACCAAGCGCTTCCTCGAGCTTGTGATCGACAATATTCCGGTCGCCCTGACGGTGCAGAACACCGCCGACGGCCGCTACGTGCTCGCCAACCGCGGCGCCGAGATCATCTTCAACCGCCGCCGCGAGGATGCCACCGGGCTGACCTCCGCCGAGATCTTCAACACCAAGGAAGCGCGGTTGATCGCCGAACGCGACGACCTGGCGATCCGCAAGGGTGGTCTGGTGGTCGAGGAGCATCCGATCTCGACCGCCGGCGGCTTGCGCCTGTTCGTCACCCGGCGGATGACCGTTACCGACGAGGCCGATCAGGCGCACTACCTGATCAAGACCCATGTCGACGTCACCGACCGCCGCCAGACCGAGGCGCGGATGGCCCATATGGCCTATCACGACGGCCTCACCGACCTGCCGAACCGCGACGCCTTCCTGAAGTCGCTCAGTCAGATGATCGAAGCCTGCGACAATGCGGTCGACGAGTTCGCTGTGCTGTCGCTCGATCTCGATGGTCTGAAGGAGATCAACGACGTGTTCGGTCACGCGATCGGCGACAAGCTGCTGGTCGAGGTGGCGCGCAGGATCGAATGGGCCGCACGGGGCGGCGTCGTGGCGCGCCTGTCTGGAGACGAGTTCGGCCTGATCATCGACGGCCCGCAGCCTGCGGCCGCGCGCAATCTGGCCAGCTTGGTGGCCAAAGCGCTGGCGCCGGGCTTCGTCATCGATGGCAAGACGGTGCGGATCGGTGTCACCACCGGCGTCGCGTTGTTCCCCGCCAACGGCACCGACGCAGCCGCGCTGCTCGCCAATGCCGGCGCGGCGCTGTTTCGCGCCAAGGCCAATGCGCGCGGCTCGGTCACGGTGTTCGAGCCGGAGATGGATATGCAGATCCGCGACAGACGGGTGCTGCATCAGGACCTGTCGAACGCCGTCCGCAATGGTGAGATGTCGCTGTACTATCAGCCGCAGGCGTCGAGCACCAAGCGTGTCGGCAACAACGATATCGTCGGCTTCGAGGCGCTGACGCGGTGGCGGCATCCGACCCGCGGCTTCGTCCCTCCGAGCGAGTTCATCCCGCTCGCTGAAGAAAGTGGCCTGATCGTCGAGCTCGGCGAATGGATCCTGCGGGAAGCCTGCCGTCAGGCCGCGTCCTGGGCAAGGCCGCTGCAGGTCGCCGTCAACCTGTCGCCTGCTCAATTCCTCAACACCGATCTGGTCGGGTTCGTGCACGAAGTGCTGCTGCAGACCGGCCTCGAGCCGGGACGGCTGGAGCTGGAAATCACCGAAGGCGTGCTGATCGACGACTTCGATCGCGGTCTGTCGCTGCTGCGGCGGCTGAAGGCGCTGGGCGTCAGGGTGTCGATGGACGATTTCGGCAGCGGCTATTCCTCGCTGACCTATCTGCAGGCGTTCCCGTTCGACAAGATCAAGATCGATCGCGCCTTCATCATGAATCTCGGCCGCAACCCGCAATCGGCGGCGATCGTCCGCGCCGTGATCGGGCTCGGACACGGTCTCGGCGTGACGCTTGTGGCTGAAGGCGTCGAGACCCAGGAGCAGCTCGACTTCCTGGTCGACGAGTCCTGTGATGCGGTGCAGGGCTATCTGATCGGCAAGCCGGCGCCGATCGAGCAATATCGTTGGCTGGTCGGGCAGGACGCCGGCGAAGGCAGCGTGCTGCAGCGCGCGTGCGAAGCGAGCTGACCGCCTTTCGCGCGACGCGCCGCGGCTGCTGTGCGGGGCGTCAGGCGCCGGTTCCGCCCGCCACCGATTTTCCGCCGAACGCCACCGGGGTCTGCGGCCGCTCATCGACATGGAGCTTGAACAGATCCGGTCGCGAATAGTGCCCGACGGCATCGAAGTCGAGGGTGGCGCCGAGAATGTCGTCGGTGTCGATGTCGGCGGTGAGGATGCCCTCTTCGTCGAGCAGCGGTCCGGCGAGGATTTCACCGAGCGGGCCGACGATCACCGAGCGGCCGTGCATCATCCACTCGTCCGGGCCAGCTTCGATCCGGCTGGCATAGTCTTCCGGGAAGTCCGAGCGCCGCATCACCTGGCAGGCGCCGATCACGAAACAGCGGCCTTCCAGCGCGATGTGGCGCATCGTAGCGATCCAGGTCTCGCGATCGTCGGCAGTCGGCGCAGCCCAGATCTGCACGCCCTTTGCGTAGTAGGCGGCGCGCATCAGCGGCATGTAGTGTTCCCAGCAGATCGCGCCGCCGAGCCGGCCGTAGGGGGTGTCGACCACGGTCAGGGTCGACGCGTCGCCGAATCCCCACACCAGCCGCTCCGATCCGGTCGGCATCAGCTTGCGATGGATGCCGAGCAGGCGGCCGGGAGCCAGATACAGCGCCGTGCAATACAGTGTGCCGCCGTCGCGCTCGATCACGCCGACCACGGCGTGGACGTCGTGCTCCGCGCAGGCGGCGACGAGTTGGTCGACCTCGGGACCCGGAATGCTGATCGAGCCGCGCACATAGCGGGCGAAATCCTCGCGGCCTTCCGGCGTGCGTCGTCCGATCGCGCAGCCGAAATCGAGGCCCTTCGGATAGCCGCCGATGAACGCTTCCGGAAACACCGCGATCTTTGCGCCCTTGGCGGCGGCTTCGCCGATCAGCGCGACGGTGCGGGCGGTCGCGGCCGCGGCGTCGAACGGAAAGGTGGTCGCCTGAACGGCAGCGACTTTCAACTTGGCCATCTGAGTAGATCCTTATGATGCGTCAGTAGGGGTAATCTGCGCGTCCTGCCAGAGGGGACGGTCGAGATCGAACAGATCGCGGGTGCGGGTGTAGGCGGAGGCGCCGTGCATCCGGCCGACGAGATCGAGCGCGGCGTGATCGACACGCGGACGCTGCGGATCTCCGGTCAGAACATGCTGGGCGTAGTGCGCGTGCAGCACTTCACCCACCACCATCACCTGGCCGGGACCGGTGTCGAGCCAATGGGTACGCCGGCATTCGAACGCGACCGGCGAGGCGGCGATGCGCGGCGGAGCAACAGCAATGCTCGGCAGCGTCTCCAGCCCGGCGAGATCGAGCTCGTCGACCTCCGGCGGAGCCTCGACGCAGGTCGCGTTCATCGCCTCGACGAGATCAAACGGCACCAGGTTGACGACGAATTCGCCGGTGGCGCGGATGTTGGCGGCTGTGTCTTTCGGCACGTCGGGCCGTGCCAGAATGCCGAACGCCACGACGGGCCGGTCGGAGCCGAACATGTTGAAAAACGAATAGGGCGCGGCGTTGATGCAGCCGTCGGGCGAGCGCGTGACGACCCATGCGATCGGGCGCGGCATGATGGTCGAGGCCATCAACCGATAGCGATCCGCACCGGATATCTGGGCGAAGTCGAAGTGGCGTTGCGGCTGTGATACCAAGTCGTGCACTCGCTTACTCGCGGCTTTCGTCATGGCCGGGCTTGTCCCGGCCATCCACGTCTTTCCTTAAGTTGGCACTCCAAGGCGTGGATGCCCGGCACAAGGCCGGGCATGACGAACTCAGACGTCCAACCTGGGCCCGATCAGGCGCGGGTGATCTTCACGCTCTTCGGGTCGAAGCCCTGCGCTGCTGCTTCCTTGTCGGCCGCGCTGGCGACCGTGGTGTCGACGAATTTGGTCACGTCGGGCACGCGCGGCAGCAGCTTGTTCTCCACGCCCCATTTGGCGAGCGTGTCCATCTTGGCGATCTGTGCCGGCGTCAGAGTGGCCTTGATGTCGGTGAACGACTTGGCGCTCCAGGCCGGATCGTAGCTCGAGGCCTTCTCCAGGACTTCGACCGGAATATTCTTGGCCGGCTCCAGCGTCCGGAACCAGCCGTTGACCAGATCGTGGTTCTGGCTGGCGAAGAACAGCGCTTCGGAGTTCGCCTTCAGCATGCGCTTCAGCACGTCCGGGCGTTCCTTGAAGAAGCGGTTGTTCGCAGCGAGCGCGATCACCGGCGTGACGTTCTGCGACACCACCTTGGCGAAGCCGGCGTTCTCGAAGAACGACACGAACGGATCGTAGGTGAAGAATGCATCGATCCGCTGCGCGCCGACCGCGTCGGCGAGTTCGGCAGGGCCGACATTGACGAAGGTGACGTCCTTGCCCGGCACCAGCCCGGCCTTCGACACCGCTTCCTGCGCATTCTGGAACGCGGTGATGCCGAAGGTGCCGAACACCTGCTTGCCCTTGAGGCCGGCGAGATCATTGATGCCGGACTTCTTGGTGGTCAGCACCGCCGAGCGGAAGATCGCCTGCGACGACACCGTGGTCACCGGCGCGCCGATTGCCATCGTGGTGACGGCGGCGAAGTCGGACAGCGTGCCGATGTCGGCCGCGCCGGAGACCAGCGCTTCGGTGATCGCCGGCGAGGCGGCGAGCTGGATCATGTCCATCTTCAGGCCGTTGCGCGCGGCGATGTCGGTGCGCATCAGCACATGGGCGATCTGGGCCGACACCGTGGTGGTATTGAACCAGCCCATCTTGACCACATCGCCGCTCTGGGCGTGCAGGATCGACGGTGCCGCGAACGGCATGGTGGCGGCAAGGCCAGCAGCGAGCTGACCGAAGCGGCGGCGCGAGAGCGTGTTGGTCACTGTCTATTCCCCTTTTTGCCATTCAGGCTTCAGCGTCTCCCACAGGTCTTTGACGGTGGAGACGAACCATGGATCGGAGCGCATTTCGGCGGTGCGCGGCCGCGGCAGCGGCACCAGCACTTCGTCCCGCACCCGGCCGGGCCGCGGACTCATCACCACGACGCGGTCGGCGAGGAACACAGCCTCGTCGATGCCGTGGGTGACGAAGATCACCGTCTTGCCGGCCTCGGTGGAGATCCGCGCGATTTCTTCCTGCAGCAGCACGCGGGTCTGCGCGTCGAGCGCGCCGAACGGCTCGTCCATCAAGAGGATGTCGGGATCGGGCGCCAGCGCGCGCGCAATCGCGGCGCGCTGCTTCATGCCGCCGGACATCTGATGCGGGTACTTGTCTTCGAAACCGGCAAGATGAACGGTTTTGATCAGCGAGCGGGCGATCTCGGCACGCTGCGCTTTCGGCAGGCCTTTCGCCTTCAGGCCGAACTCGACGTTCTGCTGCACCGTCATCCAGCCGAACAGCGCGTAGTCCTGGAACACCACCGTGCGTGAGGCGTCGGGCTTGGAGATCGGCCGGCCGTTCTGCAGGATCTGGCCGCTCGAGGCGGACTGGAAGCCGGCGATGATGCCGAGCAGCGTCGACTTTCCGCAGCCCGACGGGCCGAGTAGCGAGATGAACTCGCCTTTCTTGATGCGCAGCGACACGCCGTCGAGCGCGATCACCGCCTGGTGGGTGGTCTTGGAGTCGTAGACCTTGCCGACGTTGCGGATGTCGATCTGGATCTCGGCGGTCGAGGCTTGCGGCACCGCGAGTTCGGCGGCGGCAAGGGTGGCAGGTGCGAATTGTGCGTTCATGGTGCGGGCCCTCAGCTGCGCTCGGAAGGAGCCCACGCGTTCACGCGCCGCTCGATACGTTCAAGGATGGCGGACATCGCGAAGCCGATCAGTCCGATCGCGACCATGCCGGCGACGACGTTGTTGATCTGGAACAGCATGCGCGATTGCTGGATCAGGTAGCCGAGGCCGGTCTGGGCGGCGATCAGCTCGGCGGTGACGACGCACATCCAGCCGACGCCGAGCGCGATGCGCAGGCCCGGCAGGATGATCGGCAGCGACGCCGGGATCAGCACGTCGGTGAACAGCTGCCAGGGCTTGGCGCCGAGGCAGAGCGCGGCGTTCATCTGGTTGCGGTCGAGGCCGCGGATCGCCGTGTAGGTGGCGATGAACACCGGAAACACCGCGCCGAGGAAGACCAGAAAGTAGGAGGCGGCGTCGCCGAGCCCGAACCACAGGATGGTGATCGGGATCCAGGCCAGCGGCGGGATCGGCCGCAGCGCCTCGATCACTGGTCGCACGTAGTCTGACACCGTGCGCCACCAGCCGCAGAGCAGGCCGAGTGCGAGTCCGACCACGCAGGCGAACAGAAAGCCGACCGCGACGCGTTGAAGGCTGGCGCCGAGGTGTACCCACAGTGAACCGTCGAGCGCGAGCTCCCACAGCGCCTGGGCGATCGCGACCGGCGAGGGCAACAGAAAACCGTCGACCAGATTGAGCTGGGTGACCGCCTGCCAGATTGCGAAAAACGCCGTCAGGCCAATCGCTGCCCGCATCGGTCGTCCTGAAAACGCGTTCTGAATCATCGTGAACCGCGGCCTCATGGTGTCGACCGGCAGGCGGCCCGCATCGGCTTCCGCTTCCATCTGCAATCCTCCTTTGGTCGCGCTTCATGCTCGCGTGACGATCCAACTTTGAAATATGTCGGATATTTTCGTCAATCCGGAATCGGAGCTCTGGCGGTATATAAAACGAGCAAAACCGCGAAATATGCGATTAACTTGACGCCACATGCCGGCGCATTGTGCATTGCGGCCGGTTTAGGGGATAAATTGACGGAAAAATCCGACAATAGACGCCGCCCCCGAGATCGGACATGGTCGGCGCGCTTCGGCGCTGGGGGACGACGTTGAATATCGAAGAAAAATTGGCCCGGATCGGCATCAGCGGGACGCTGTACAAGCTGTATCTGACCGCCGTCGGCCTCGGCGGCGCGTCGGTCACGGCGGTCGCGGCGAAGGCTGGGCTGCCGCGCACCACGGCGCACGATGCGCTCGCCAAGCTGGAGGCCGAGGGACTGATCCGGTTCGTCGACCATGGCAAGCGGCGCTTCGTCGTCGCGCAGGACCCAGGAATTCTGATGGAGCGGCTGGAAGCGCGTCGGCAGATGCTGGACGACGTGATGCCGGTGCTGCGCTCGATGTATCATCACGAGAGCGGCCAGCCGAACGTGCGCTTCCACCCGGGGCCCGAGGGGATCCGCACCACGCTGTGGGATACCCTGTCCGGTGGCGACAAGGTGCTGCGCGCCACGCTGTCGATGCGCGAACTGATGGCCGAGCCCGGGCTGGAGGAAATGGAGCGCTATCTGCAGGAGCGCGCCCGCCGCGGCATTTGGCTGCGAGTGATCCGCTCGGTCGAGCGCGACATCGCGCCGATCTGGCCGTCCAGCCAGGAGCTGTGCCGCGAGCTGCGCTACGCGCCGCACGAGCACACTCTGGGGATGACCTGCTTCATCTACGGCAACAAAGTGTGCCTGATCTCGTCGGCCCGCGAGAGTTACGGGCTGATCATCGACAGTGCCGAATTTGCCGCGTTCCAGGCCTCGATGTTCGACGCGATGTGGAGTCTCAGTACGCCGGACGCCGAGTTGGCGGTTCCGACGCCCGACGGCGAGGAATGAGCGAAGGCGCGGCGTTCGCGACAGTTGAGGAGCGTGCGATAGGCCGCTACAGCTGGCGGTTCTGACCGAATGGGCTTGGAGCTTAGAGACGCTGGGGACATGACGGAGCACGCTGGATATCCCGCGCCGGCCGAGATTGCCGGTGAGCCGCTGTTGCGTATCGAAGCCGTGGAGAAACGGTTCGCTGGGTTCGTCGCCGTCGACCGGCTGTCGCTGGATATCAAGGCCGGTGAGTTCTTTGCGCTGCTCGGCCCCAGCGGTTGCGGCAAGACGACGCTGCTGCGGATGCTGGCGGGCTTCGAGACGCCGGATGCCGGGCGGATCATGCTGAACGGCGTGGATATCGCCGCGGTGCTGCCGCACGAGCGTCCGGTCAACATGATGTTCCAGAACTACGCGCTGTTTCCACACCTCAACGTCGCGGCCAATATCGCGTTCGGGCTGAAGCGCGCCCGGCTGCCGCGCAAGGAGATCAAAACGCGCGTCGCCGAGATGCTGGCGCTGGTCAAGCTCGAAGGGCTCGGCAAGCGCAAGCCGGATCAGCTCTCCGGCGGCCAGCAGCAGCGCGTCGCGCTGGCACGGGCGCTGGCGTTGCGGCCAAAGCTGCTGCTGCTCGACGAGCCGATGGCGGCGCTCGACAAGAAGCTGCGCGAAAGCACCCAACTGGAACTGATGGCGCTGCAGAAGCGGCTCGGCACCACCTTCGTGATCGTCACCCATGATCAGCAGGAGGCGATGACGGTGGCCGATCGTATCGGCGTGATGCGCGCCGGCAAGCTCGATCAGGTCGCGACGCCGCGGCGGCTCTACGAGGCGCCGGCATCGCGCTGGGTCGCCGAGTTCGTCGGCGACGTCAACATGTTGGAAGGCAGCGTCGCGGGGCGTGAGCACGGCCGCGTCACCGTCGCGACCGGCGGGGCCGGGGAGGTGGTGGCGACCGAGCCGCGCGATGCTGTGACGGACGACGCGATTTGCGTGGCGATCCGGCCGGAGAAGATCAAACTGTCGCTGCGCGGACCGGCGGCCGATGCCGGCCATGCCGATGCGATCAACCGGCTCGACGGCACCATCACCGATATCGGCTATGCCGGCGGCATGACCAGCTACAAGGTTCGGCTCGACCATGGCGCGACCTTGCTCGCCGCGATGGCCAACACCACGCGGCTCGACGTCGACGCCTATCAGGCCGGTCAGCACGTGGTGGCGTGGTTCTCCCCCGACGATTGCGTGGTGCTGACCCGATGAGCGGCCGCCGGATTTTCACCAAGCCGGCACGGCTCGCGGCCGTTGCGCCCTATCTGTGGATGCTGCTGTTCTTCCTGGTGCCGTTCGGCTTCGTGGTGAAGATCAGCCTGTCGCAGACCGCGATCGCACAGCCGCCTTATACGCCGGTGTTCGATCTCGCCGCCGGCTGGACGGCGCTGCGCGCCGCGTTCGATGCGCTGTCGGTCGACAATTTCAAGCTGATCCTCGGCGACCACCTCTATGTCGTCTCGTATGTGCGCAGCCTCACCGTCGCGGCGGTGTCGACCGCGATCCTGCTGCTGATCGGCTATCCGATCGCCTACGCCATGGCGCGGCTGCCGCGCGGCTGGCAGCCGCTGGCGATGATGCTGGTGATCGTGCCGTTCTGGACCTCGTTCCTGATCCGGATCTACGCCTGGATCAACATTCTACAGCACGATGGCCTGCTCAATCAGCTGCTGCTGGCGCTGCACATCGTGTCGAAGCCGGTGGTGTGGCTGTCGACCGACACCGCGATGTATGTCGGCATCGTCTATTCGTATCTGCCGTTCATGGTGCTGCCGCTGTACGCGACGCTGGCGAAGCTGCCGCATGCGCTGTCGGAAGCCGCCGCCGATCTCGGCGCCTCGCCGCGCCAGGCGTTCTGGCTGGTGACGTTTCCACTGTCGCTGCCCGGCATCGGCGCCGGCGTGCTGCTGTGCTTCATTCCGATCGTCGGCGAGTTCGTGATCCCGGACCTGCTCGGCGGTTCGACCTCGCCGATGATCGGCCAGACGCTGTGGCTGGAATTCTTCACCAACCGCGATTGGCCCGTCGCATCCGCACTGGCCGTGCTGCTGCTCGGCGTGTTGCTGCTGCCGCTCCTGATCTACGAGCGGGCGCAGCGGCGTCAGCTCGAGGGGAGGTCGTGATGGCGGCGCGTGCGCCTCGGCTGTCCCGTTTCAACCTGGTGTCGCTGACGCTGGGGCTGGCGTTCCTGTATCTGCCGATCGTGATCCTGGTGCTGTACTCGTTCAACGACTCCCGGCTGGTCACGGTGTGGGGCGGCTGGTCGCTGCGCTGGTATCGCGAGTTCTTCCAGGACCAGCCGATGCTCGATGCCGCCTGGATGAGCCTGCGCGTCGCGCTGACGTCGGCTACCGCGGCGGCGGTGCTCGGCACGCTGGCGGCGGTGGCGCTGTCGCGCGCCGGGCATTTCAGGGGCCGCACGCTGTTCTCCGGGATGCTGTACGCACCGCTGGTGATGCCGGAAGTGATCACCGGGCTGTCGCTGCTGCTGCTGTTCGTCGCGATCAACGCCGAGCGCGGGTTTTGGACGGTGGTGATCGCCCACACCACGCTGACGATTTGCTTCGTCGCGGTGGTGGTGCAGTCGCGGCTGCACGCGCTCGACCGCAGCATCGAAGAGGCCGCGATGGATCTCGGCTGCGCGCCGGTGGAAGCCTTCCTCCGCGCCACCGTGCCGCTGATCTGGCCGGCGATCGCGGCGGGCTGGATGTTGGCGTTTGCGCTGTCGCTCGACGATCTGGTGATCGCCAGCTTCACCACCGGCCCCGGCTCGACCACGCTGCCGATCCGGATCTATTCCGAAGTGCGGCTCGGAGTGAAGCCGGAGATCAACGCGATCTGTACGCTGATCATCGCCGCCGTGACGGTGCTGATCGTGATCGCCTCGCTGGCGTCGAAGCTGTCCAAGACCCAGGCCGACAACGCCGCGCCGATGTGAGGTGCGCAACACGTCCAGCGTCATCCTGAGGTGCGCACCTTGCGCGCCTCGAAGGATGGGCCGCGCGTGTGTTGTCGTCCTTCGAGGCCCGCCCTGCGGGCGAGGGCCTCAGAACGACGGGCTCAGAATGATTGTTTGATCGCCGGGGCCCTGGCGCTGAGCTGATCAGTTCGCCTTCGGCTCGGCGGGTGCTGCCGGAGCTTCCGCGGGCGGTTCGGCGTCCTGCTTCTTGCCGGTGATGCGCTCCAGCACCGAGCGGACGGTGTCGCGGGTCTTGCGGTCTTTCACCGCGTCGAGCAGCGGCGCGGAGGCCGGCGAGCGGCGGATCAGGCTTTCCGGGTCCGGGAAGATCAGCGGATCGTCCCAGGGTCCCTGCACGATGAACGGCAGGTCGAAGCCGGGCTTGGCGGCCGAGCCGTTCGCCAGGCTTGCGACGCCCTTCAGATCGTATTCCCGCGACGGCACTGAGGCGGTGCCGCTCAGCGCGATCCGCGCGGTCGGCCCGTCGATCCGGACCTCGTCGGCGGTGGCGATGCCGTCGGCGAACCGAACCGAGACAGTGAGCTTGTCGAACGGCGTCTTGCCGCTGCGGAAATTGCCGCCGCCGGACAGCGGCCTCCGCTCCAGCCGTTTCAGGAGCTGTTCGACGTTGAAGCCGCTGATCGCGCCGTCGTGCCCGGTGAGCAGCGCCGAGCCGTCGAGCGATTGGGCCAGCCCGAACGGCGAGGCGCCTTCGGCCTCCAGCGCGACATTGAGATTGCCGCGCCCCGACAGATTGCGCACGCCGAGCAGATCGGTGGCGCAGGTCTGCAGGTCGACGTCGTTGAACTGGAACTGCGCCTTGACGCTGGCGGCCTTGTCGGAGCGGGTGATGCCGAAGGTGCCTTGCGCGATGCCGCCATACACCTGGGCTTCGCCGACGCTGAGCGCCAGCGCGCCGCCGCGCAGATTGGCGCTGAGCGCGGTGCGGCCGAGCGTGGTGGAGCCGATGGCGACCTTTGCGGCCGACAGCCGCATGTCGAGATCGACAGGGTCGGTCGAAGACAGGTCGAACAATTGCCGGTTCCAGTCGCGCGCCCCGCTGGCCAGCAGCCGGATCGTCGACAGATACGGTGTGACGTCGATGCTCCCGGCGGCCAGCGTTGCCTGCAGCCCCTGGTGTCCGCCAATGATCGAATAGGTCATCACCCCTTCGGCGACGTTCTTGTCGAGCTCGACATTGACGTTGGTCAGCGCGACCGTGGAGCCGATCAGGTTCGCGCGCGCCTTGAGCGCGAACCGGCCGAAGCCGCCGGTTCCGGGTGGCTCCTGACCGGCCCAGCGCAGCGCATTGCGCAGCGAGACGGTGTCGGCAGTGACCGTTCCGGTCAGCGTCAGGCTCGACTTGTTGGCGATGGTGCCGTCGAACGCAATCTTCATCGGCGTGCCGGCCAGCCGCAGCTTGATGCCCGAGGTGTCGCCGCGGAGTGCCGCAATGAAGTCCGCGACCGTGATCGAGCCGTCGATGCGCTCGCCGCGAAAATCGAACTGGCCGGTGGCCGCAAAGGTGCGGGAGATCGAGGGCCATGCCAGCGACAGGTCGATGTCGCTGATATGTTCACGCTCCCCGTTGGACTGGTCGAGATAGCTCAGTTCGCCGTCCTGCAGCCGGATCTCGGAGAACGACACTTGGTCGTCGAGGCCGGGCTTCATGGTTCGCGTCAGGCTGTCGATGAACGGCGTCCAGTTGCTGCGTCCGTCGGCGTCGCGCACGACGTGGATCGACGGCTGGCCGAGCACCACGTCGGCGATCTCGAAACGCCGCAGCAGCAGCGGCAGCAGCCGCAGGTTGGCGGTCAGCGTCTTGACGCTGAGCGCGGCGTCATTGCCGCCGTCTTCGCCGCTTTTCAGCCGCACGTCGCTGAACACCACGGTGCTGCGCGGGAAGATCGTGACGTCGGTGGCCCCGTCGACCTCGAGCTGGAGGCCGGTGGCGGCGCGAAGCTGTTGCTCCACCGCCTGCCGCAGCGCGCCGCGGTCGATCATCAGTGCCAGTGAAAACGCCGCCACCACGGCGACGGCGATCAGCACTGCGACCGAGATCCCGAGGCGCTTAATTCCTTGGGCCATCGCCAACCAATTTCCGGAACGTGAGCGTGAATGTCTTGCGCGAGAGGCGGCTCCCAAGGGGCCGGACCTGGAGCCGCAACTTGCTTGGTTTTCTTGGCGCTTTCAAGGCTTTCCGGGTGTTGCGGGCCCTGGTGCAATTGACGGGTTGCCGGGTTTTTGCCTAATAGACCTAATCGCAGCAAAGCCCCCTCACAGGTCCCTGCATCATGAACAAGGTCTACCCCGACGCCAAGGCGGCACTCGACGGCATCTTGCGGGACGGCATGATGATCATGTCCGGCGGCTTCGGCCTTTGCGGCATTCCCGAGACCCTGTCGGACGCGATCCGCGATGCGGGCGTCAAGGATCTCACCTTCGTCTCCAACAACGCGGGCGTCGACGGCATCGGCCTCAGCCGGCTGCTCGAAACCCGCCAGATCAAGAAGATGATCTCGTCCTATGTGGGCGAGAACAAGCTGTTCGCGCAGCAGTTTCTGGCCGGCGAGCTGGAACTGGAGTTCGCGCCGCAGGGCACCCTGGCCGAGCGCATCCGCGCCGGCGGCGCCGGCATTCCGGCGTTCTTCACCAAGACCGGTGTCGGCACGCTGGTGGCGGAAGGCAAGGAAATCCGCGAATTCGACGGCGAGAAATACGTGATGGAGCGCGGCCTGTTCGGCGATGTCGCGATCGTGCACGCCTGGAAGGGCGATACTGCCGGCAACCTCGTCTACCGAAAGACCGCGCGCAACTTCAATCCGATGATGGCCACCGCGGCCAAGATCACCATCGCCGAGGTCGAGCATCTGGTGCCGGCCGGTGAGATCGACCCGGATCATATCCACACCCCGGGCATCTTCGTGCAGCGCATCGTCCACGTGCCGAACGCGAAGAAACACATCGAGCAGCGCACCACCCGCAAGCGCGCCGAATCGGCGGCGAGCTGAGGAGAACCCTGATGGCTTGGACCCGCGAACAGATGGCGGCGCGCGCCGCCAAGGAATTGCGCGACGGCTTCTACGTCAACCTCGGCATCGGGATTCCGACGCTGGTCTCGAACTACATCCCCGACGGCGTCGACGTCGTGCTGCAGAGCGAGAACGGCATGCTCGGCATGGGGCCGTTCCCCTACGAGGGTGAAGAAGACCCGGACCTGATCAACGCCGGAAAGCAGACCGTCACCGAGCTGCCGTCGACCAGTTACTTCTCGTCGGCGGATTCCTTCGCCATGGTTCGCGGCGGCCATATCGATCTCTCCATTCTCGGCGCCATGCAGGTCGCCCAGAACGGCGATCTCGCCAACTGGATGATCCCCGGCAAGATGGTGAAGGGCATGGGCGGCGCGATGGATCTCGTCGCCGGCGTCAAGCGCGTCGTCGTGGTGATGGAGCATTCCGCCAAGGACGGCCCGAAGCTCTTGAAGACCTGCAACCTGCCGCTGACCGGCGAGCGCGTCGTCGACATGGTCGTGACCGACCTTGCGGTGTTCACCATCGACAAGCACGGCAACGACGGCATGGCGCTGATCGAACTCGCCGACGGCGTCACCCTCGACGAGGTCAAGGCCAAGACCGAAGCCGAATTCCGCGTCGCACTGAAGAACGCGTAGTTGGCGTAGCAACGCAAGGCGGGCAAAGGCGCGAAGCGCCTTCCCCACATCGTACCAACTAGCGCGACGACCTGCCAAACTCGCGCGGCGCCGGCATCCGGAGGTGCGCGCCCTTGCGCACCTCGAGGATGCGGAAACGAGGATGGGCCTGCGTGTGGAGGGCTTCTACCGCCGGCCGCCTGAGAACAGCGGTGATTCGCCCGGCAGCAGGTTGGAGCGGATGTCGCTGTCGGTGGTGCCGTTGTATTGGGTATAGCCGGCCGAGAACGACAGGCTGACATTGGAGGTCGGCTTGATCTCGATGCCGGCGTTGACGGTGCTGGCCGCGGTGTTGCTGCTGGCAAAGCCCGGCGAGGTCAGCGAGGTGAAAACGTCGGGCCTGTATTTCAGGCTGTCGACGCCGCCGAACAGCGTCACCGGCATGTCGCCGACGCCCTTGAAGCGGTAGCCGTATTGCGAGCCTTCGACGGCGAGCGAGCCGAAATTGCCGAATGTGCCGGCGCCGCCCGGGCTGTTCCAGCCCAAGCCGCCAGCGAGCGGCGTGACCGGAGCGCTGTAGCTGCGGGCGACGAAGCTGCTGCGCAGCTCGCCATTATCATCGGTCTCTGCGGTGAAGCCCGGCACGTCGCTCCAGTTCATCGAGCGCCAGCTCTCGGCCGCTCCGCCGCCGAAGCCGAACGGCCCGCCGGGGACCCAATAGCGGATCGGTGCCACCTGCGCCTGCGCGGACGCTCCGGCGAAGAGCATCACGGCGAGGGCGAGGCCATACCGGGCGGCGACAGGGGGAATCCGGATCTGCTTCATCGGGCGAATTATACGTTCGGGGACGGGGCGAGGCCAGCCGGTGCAGCGGATCGCCGCAGTGCCGGAGTTCCAAAGCCATGATTCACGCGATGACGGCGGCAGCGTGGCGCCCCGCTCAGTTCGATCGGGTTCATTCCGGCAGATCCGAGAACCGCGTCAGCCAGACCACCGGCGGAATGCTGGCGGCAACGATGATCAGCGCCGCCAGCGCACCGTCCTCGAAGCTGCCGCGGCTGGCGTATTGATAGATCGAGGTCGACAGCGTCTCGACGTTCAGCGGCCGCAGCAGCAGCGTCGCCGGCAGCTCTTTCAGGCAATCGACGAACACCAGGATCGCGGCGCCGACCAGCGCCGGGCGCAGCAGCGGCAGGTCGATCTTCCATAGCGTGACGAGGCGGCCGGCGCCGGCGGCGCGGGCCGAGTCGTCATAGTCGCGCGGGATCCGGTCGAACCCGGCCCTGAGCAGCCCGGTCGGCACCGCCAGGAAGCGGATCACATAGGCGGCCACCACCGCGCCGCCGGTGCTCATCAGAATCAGGCCGGGCGACGGATAGCCGAACGCGCGGAACAGATTGGCCACGGTGCCGTCGATCACCAGCACCGGCGTCAGCAGCCCGAGCGCCAGCACCAAGCCGGGCAGCGCGTAGCCGAGCTGGGTGACTGTGACGGCCGCGCGGGTCGCTCGCTCCTCCCGCCAGCGTGCGGCCAGCACCACGATCAAGCCGAGCGCTAGCGCGATCACGGTCGCCAGCGCTGCGAGCGTCACGGTGTGCAGGGCGTCGCGCACCAGCGCCGGGTCGATGCCGATCGACAGGCTGCGGCGCAGGCTTTCGCCGAGCAGATAGGCGGCCGGCAGCACGAAGCCGAACAGCGGCGGCAACAGGCAGGCGGCGAAGACCAAGCCGCCCTTCAGGCCTCGCAGCTGTGTGCGCGTGCGCAGCCGCGGGCTTTCGGCCGACAGCTCGACACTCGCATGGCGACGGCCGATCCGCTCGATCGCGATCAGCAGCGCGGCGAAGCCGAGCAGCACCAGCGACAGCTGCGCGGCGCCGGCGAGGCTGCCGCGGTTCAGCCAGGTGGTGAATACCGAGACGGTGAGGGTGCGGACGCCGAGATATTCCGAGGCGCCGATGTCGTTCAGCGTCTCCAGCGCGGCGAGCGCGACGCCGACCGCGAGCGCCGGCCGCGCCATTGGCAGCACCACCCGGCGCAGGATGGTGAAGCGGCCGGCGCCGAGCGTGCGCGCGGCCTCGATCGCGTCGGTGCCCTGCGCCTGGAACACCGCGCGGGCCGACAGATACACGTAAGGATACAGCACCAGCGCCAGCAGCAGCATCGCGCCGGGCAGCGAGCGCATCTGCGGCAACCACTGCACCGCCTCGGCGGCCGGCATTATCATCGACAGCGCGCGATGCACCAAGCCGAGCGGTTCGAACAGATCGACATAGACGTAGGCCGACAGATAGGTCGGCACCGACAGCGGCAACGGCAACAGCCAGATCAGCGCGGCGCGGCCGGGAAAGTCGTGCGACGACACCAGCCAGGCGGTGCCGGTGCCGATCAGCAGCGTCAGCATGCCGACGCCGGCGATCAGCAGCGCGGTGTCACTCACCGCGCGCGGCAGCACATAGGCGATCAGATGCGACCACACCTCGCCCGCCGGCTGCAGCGCGATCAGCATCAGGCTGATCACCGGCGCGGCGACGAGGAGGGCGGTGAGGAGAGCGAGGAAGAGGACGACGAGCTCGGTGTCGGATGCACCAGGCGCCGTCCTCATGGCGAGGAGGCGCGCAGCGCCGTCTCGAACCATGAGGACGTGCTCTGTGGCTTCATCCTTCGAGACGCCCGGCTCCGCCCTCAGGGCTGCGCCGGGCTCCTCAGGATGAGGGGAGTGCCCCTGGGTTGGAGGCGAGATGACGTTCAGTTGTCGAACCCGACCTTGTCGACCAGCGTCGCGGCGGCCTTGCGGTTGGCGGCGATCTTGGCGATCGGCAGCGGATCCGGCTTCAGCTTGCCGTAGCTGGCGATCACCGGATTGAGGGCGACGCCGGCGCGGATCGGATATTCGTAGTTGGCGTCGGCGTAGATCTGCTGCGCCTTCTCGCCGGCGAGCCATTCGATCAGCTTCACACCGTTGGCCTTGTTCGGCGCGTTCTTGGTCAGCAGCACACCGGACAGGTTGACGTGGGTGCCGCCGCCCTCGAACGTCGGCAGGATCACCTTCGTGGCATCCGCCCAGGCCTTCTTGTCCGGATCCTTCAGCATCAAGGCCCAGTAATAGGTGTTGCCGATGCCGAGGTCGCATTTGCCGGCCGCGACGTCGCGCGCGGTCTCGCGATCTCCGCCCGACGGCTTCTGGGCCAAATTGGCCTTCAGGCCGCGCAGCCATTCCTCGGCCTTGGCCTCGCCATGCTTGGCGACGTAAGCGGCGAACAACGCGTTGTTGTAGATGTGCTGGCCGGAGCGGATGCAGATCTTGCCCTTCCACTTCGGATCGGCGAGCTCCTCATAGGTGATCGCTTCCTGCTTGACGCGATCCTTCGACGCGTAGATCACCCGCGCCCGCATCGAGATGCCGGCCCAGTGACCGTTCGGATCGCGGAACTGTGCCGGTACGATTTCGTCGATCACCGCCGAGTTGATCGGCTGGCTGATGCCCGCGGCGACCGCGTCGTCGATCCGGCCGATGTCCACCGTCAGCAGCACGTCGGCCGGGCTGTTGGCGCCTTCGGCCTTGATCCGCTGCTCCAGGCCTGAACTCGCCGAAATCACATTGACGGCGATGCCGGTGTCTTTGGTGAAGGCGTCGAACAGCGGCTGCACCAGCTTGGTTTCGCGGTAGGTGTAGACGTTCACCTGCTCGGCGGCGCCGGCGGCGAACGGCACGAAAACGGCGGCAAGTGCGAGGGCAGCGGCACGGAAACGGCTCATACGGCGGGCTCCTGGCGAAAATCGAGAATGCTTGTCACTAGCCTAGCCCGGGCGGGCAGTGCAGCGGCGCAATGTCGCGATTAGAGCGATTCCAAATGGCTCTGACGGGACGATTCGGGGCCTGGGAGGCCGCAGAATCGAACAGGCGCGGCCTGTCGGTCAGATCAGATGATGGCCGTTGCCGCCTTGGCAGACCGGACATTTGCAATTGTGGAAATTGACTTCGGCAGCGACATATTCGTTGCCGCAATGGATGCACGCGATCTTCAGCTGCGGCCGGCGATCGGCGCTGCAACTGGCGGTCCGGGCGACCAGATATTGACCGAGCGAATTCTGATCGCCTTCGGCGACATGATAGTTCGCACTCACGAGCGTCCCCCGGGAATGTGCATCTGCGAGATAGTCTAACACACAGTCGAACGGGAAATGCAATTCGAATAGCTGCAATCGAATCGCGCCTGTCGCGAGCGGAGCGGTGTTGTAATGCCAGTATGAATCAAACCTTGCTCCAATGGTATTCAGACCGTGGAAAACGATGCCGCGCGGCGGCTAACGTCGTGCCGCGTGCGCGTTGCTGCCATTGCCATTGCCGTTGTCCTCGAGCGCGCGGCGCAAGCGGCGAATGATCACGCTACGCGCGCGCTCGTCGGCTGCGGCTTCGACACTGGCGTTGATATCAAGCAGTAGCTTCGACATTTCGTTGTGCCAGTCGAGCTTGACCACCGATTCGGGTTCGAGTCGTCGGCGATGCTTGCCGTCGAGCGCAGTCGGAACCGGCGTGGTGAGTTCGTAGACATCGTCGAGCAGTGGCTGAAAGATCTTCGCCGCCGGCAGCACGCCGCCGCCGAGCCGCTCTGTCAATGCGGCAATCGCGGTTTCCTCACCATGGCTGAGAAACAGCCCGCGATCGATCGGCCGCCGCTCGGTGATCCAGCGCGTCAGCTCGCCGGCGTCGGCATGGCCGGAGTAATCGTCGATGCGGCGGATCTTGGCTTTGACGCGGACTTCCTCACCCATGATCCGCACCGCCTTGGCGCCTTCTTCAAGGAAGCGGCCGAGCGTGCCATTGGCCTGATAACCGACCAGCAGCACGGTGCCCGAGGAGCGGCACAGCCAACGCTTGAGATGATGGCGGATGCGGCCGGCATCGCACATGCCGCTCGCGGCGATGATGATGTGGAAGCCGTTCAGCTTGGCGATCGCCTTGCTTTCCTCCACGGTCTCGGTGAAGCGCAGATGCGGCGAGGCCAGCAGCCTCTCGACATCGACGTCTTCGTCGAGATCGGCGGCGTGGCGGCGGAACACTTCGGTGGCGCGGATCGCCAGCGGCGAATCCAGGAAGATCGGCGCGCTCGGGATCGCGCCCTTTTCCATCAGGTCGATCAGGTCGACGATCAGCTCCTGGGTGCGCTCGACCGCGAAGGCCGGGATCACCAGGGCGCCGCGCGCTGCAGCGGCAGCGCTGACTTCGGCGGCGAGCCGCTCGTGGCGGAGCTTGGGCGAGGTCGGCTCGCGCACGCGGTCGCCATAGGTCGACTCGCAGATCACGTAGTCGAAATGCGCCGGCGCTTCCGGATCGGGCTGCAGCAGCTTGCCGTCGGGGCCGATGTCTCCGGAAGCGAGCAGCCGCAGCGCCGAGGACGAGCGGCCTTCGCCGTCGATCTCGATCTCGATCGAGGCCGAGCCGAGCAAGTGACCGGCGTTCCAGAACCGCGCGCGCACGCCTGGGACCACGGTGATCCAGCTCTGGTAGTCGACCGGATAGAACGATGACAGCGTCGCGATCGCGTCGGCCTGGGTATAGATCGGGCTGACCTCCGGTCGCCCGCGCGCGGCATTGCGGCGGTTCAGCATCATCACTTCGGACTCCTGGATGCTGCCGGCGTCGGGCAGCATGTAAGAGCACAGATCAATGGTGCCGCGGGTCGCCAGGATCCGCCCTTTGAAGCCCTCGCGCACCAGCTTCGGCAACAGGCCGCAATGATCGATATGGGCGTGCGTCAGCAGCACCGCGTCGATCTCGGACGGGTGGAACGGAAACGCGCCGTAGTTTAGCTCCTTGAGCGTTTTGTGGCCCTGGAACAGGCCGCAATCGACCAGGAAACGTTTGCCCTTGGTCTCGAACAGATAGCAGGAGCCGGTGACGGTGCGCGCAGCGCCGCAAAATCGGATGGTGACGCTCATGCACGGCTCTCCTGATTGGTCGTGCCGATCTCGGCGCGCAGCGCCTCGGCGAACAACTCGTCGAGCATAATCGCATTGGTCGGGTGCGGCACGGTGTGGGTGGAGCGGATGGTGCGGATGCCGGCGGCGGCGAAGTCGCGCAGCATGGCCGGGGGAAACAGCGCGTGGGTGATCACCGCGTCGACCGATTTTGCGCCGGCGCCGAGCAGCGCGCGCGTGCAGGCGATCAGCGTGCCGCCGGAGGAGACGATGTCGTCGACCAGCAGCGCCGGCCGGCCCGCGACCGCGCTTGCATCAGCGAACGCGATTTCCACCGAGCGGTCGCCATGGCGGATCTTCTGCGCCACGGCGGATCGTGTGCCGATCAGTTTCGCTAGCGCATCGACCCATTGCTGCGATTCGGAATCGGGTCCGACCACCACGGTGTCAGGATCGAGCGTGCCGCGCAGCGCCACGGCGATCGCCGGCATGGCCGACAATTCGTCCGCCGCGATGCCGGGGAAGACATCACCGAGCCGCGGCGTGCGATGCAGGTGCGGATCGACGGTGATGACGCGGTCGACGAGCCCGGCGAGCAGTCGGCCCATCGCCTTCTGGCTGATCGCATCGCCAGGATGAAACGCCACATCCTGGCGCATGTAGCACAGATACGGCGCCAGCAGCACCAGCCGGTGGCAGTCCTCACGGCGTAGCGCTTCGGCGGCGAACAGGATCGTCACCAGCTTATCGTTGGGCTGATCGAGCGGCAGGTACAGGATCGTGGTCGTCGCCACGGGGCCGACATTGACGGCGATCTCGCCGTCCGGAAAGCGGTGCTGCGTGATCGGATGCGCCGGCACGCCGAGCTGCGCCGCGAGCCGAATGGCATCGTCCGCAGCCGAGTCCAGATAGCGCAGGGCGACGCTCACGACACCAGGTCCACGTCGGCGGGTGTGTGATGATTGATCGCGAAGCCGGACTCTGCCCGTGCGGCGGCCAGCGCCAGGTCGAATTCGGCGCGGTCGGACGCATACACCCGATACAGCGGCTCGCCTTTCTCGACGCGGTCGCCGATCTTCTTGAACAGGTCGATGCCGGCGCCCTTGGCGACCGGCGCGCCGGCACTGCGGGCGAGACGGTTGATCCGCAGACAATCGATGCCGTTGACCACGCCGTCGGCGGTCGCCAGCACGTCGGCGGCGTGGCTGCCGAGCTCCGCCGGGCACGGCGACGGCCCCTGCGCGTCGATGATCTGCTGCATCTTCTTCAGCGCGGCGCCGCTGTCGAGCAACTCCTTGGCGCGGGCATAGCCGGCGCCGCCGCGCAGCTTCGGATCGTATTCCAAGAGATGCGCGGCGAGCCGCAGCGACTTTTCGCGCAGGTCCGCCGGGGCGCCGGGCTCGTTACCGAGCACCGCCATCACGTCGCGCGCTTCCAGCACCGGGCCGATGCCGCGGCCGATCGGCTGGCGGCCGTCGGTGGTCACCACTTCGACACCGATGCCGAAATGATCGCCGACGAATTCGAACAGCTTGCGCAGCCGCATCGCCTCGTTGGCGTTGGCCACCTTCGCCGACGGGCCGACCGGGAAATCGATCAGCAGCCGGGTCGAGCCGGCGGCGAGTTTCTTCGACATGATCGAGGCGACCATCTGCTCCGGTGTGTCGAGGCTCAGCGGACGTTCGACCGAGATCAGGATGTCGTCGGCCGGGGACAAATTGACGTGGCCGCCCCACACCAGGCAGCCGCCGCAGGCGTGCACCACCTGTTTCATCTGTTCGACGTCGAGATCGACCCGCGCCAGCAGCTCCATAGTATCGGCGGTGCCGGCCGGCGAGGTGATGGCGCGTGACGAGGTTTTGGGAATCATCAGCCCGTGTGCGGCGACGATCGGCACCACCACCATGGTGGTGCGGTTGCCGGGGATGCCGCCGATGCAATGCTTGTCGACGACGATCGGGGTGTCCCATGTCAGTTTGGTGCCGACCGATGCCATCGCGCCCACCAGCGCCAGCAGCTCGTCGGTCGAGGTGAAGCGCGCGGCGCTGATCAGGAACGCGGCGATCTCCATGTCGGAGTAGCGGAAGTGCGCGAGGTCATCGACAATCGCGGTGATCTCGGCTGCCGACAGGGTGTGGCCCTGGATCTTGGCGCGGACCGCGTCCAGGCTCGCCGGCGAGCGTGCCGGCGTCACCGTCACGGCGCTGCCGACCGGTTCGTTGAAGCGGCGGAATGCCGGTTCGGACAGGCCGAGCTCGTCCGGACCGATCAACGCATCGTCGTCGGTGATCATCAGCGTCGCCAGCAGCACCTTGCCGTTGATGCGCAGTTCGACGCGGCTGAAGCCGCGAAACACATCCGGTCGCAACGCGCGCGAGTGCCGGGAAATCACCGCGACGTTCTCGCGGCCGGTGTCGAGGCTGATCCGCCGAATGGTGAGCGGCGGGCGGGTGAGATCGGGAACATTCAAAATAGCGCAACTCCGCGCATCGGCCGGGCGGCCTTCAGGAGCGCGTGGCGAAGCGGCGGGTGCCGGGACACGCGATGGCCGAGGCTAGAAGCTCGGCCCGCGCGTCCATTTGATGCGTGTCAATGTCTTGCGCGGCCTTGGGTCGCGGTTCAGATTCCCGCCGCCGCCGTCATGCGCTCCAGCCGGTCTCGCAACCGGGCGAGCGGCGCCGCCGGCTCGCGCACCAGGCGAAAACCGAGGTGGATCGGCGGCAGGCCGGCCGAGCAGCCGCCGGCCTTGGCGTCACGGATGAAATCCGAGACGTAGGCGCGGTGCCGGCCTTCGGCGATCCGCACGCCGCAATTGGCGGTCTGCGCCTGCGGCCGGCCGACCGAGTCGATCGCGGTGCGGTCGAAGCAGGTCGCGGTCCATTCCCAGACGTTGCCGGACAGATCGAGCAGCCCGCGCTCGTTAGAGCCGAAGCCGCCGAAGCTGCGCAGGGTGGTGGAGAGGTCGTCACGCTCGGATTCGCGCTCATAGCGCGCGATCCACCGCACCGACGGATCATCGCTGTCCGAGGCGAGCCCGTCATCCTTGAACTTGCTGCCGGCCGCGAACGCCCATTCGGCGTCGGTCGGCAGCCGGTAGTGTGCGCCGGTCTTGCGCGACAGCCAGTCGGCGTAGGTGGTGGCGTCCTGCCAGGACACCTGCACGGCCGGCCGGTCTGCGCGGATCGCGGTATCGGCCGGCATCGGGTGGCATACGCTATCGTCGACGCAGAGTTGATAGTCCGCCGCGCTGACCTGATGCAGCATGATCGACAGCGGGCGGTCGAACCGCAACTCGGTCCGTGGCGCTTCGATCTGGCGGCGATCGCGCGTGAATTCGCCGGGCAGCCGATAGTCCATCGTGCCCGGTGCGATCTCGACGATCGCTTGCTGGCCGTCGAGCGCCACGTCGCCGTGACCGATCACCAGCGGCGCCACCGCCAAAGGCGTGGCGAAACCGGCGAGGGCAGCGAGCGCGATCTTGGCTTTGAAGGCGAGCAGCATGGCAGTAACCGCAGGTCTTGATTGAACGAGAGGCTCTCCCCGTCATTGCGAGCGAAGCGAAGCAATTCAGTTCCGAGCGCTGCGCTGGATTGCTTCGTCGCTTCGCTCCTCGCAATGACCGAGAAGAGGGGGCGCACAAACGTGAGCCTCGGAAGCGCGCAGTCTTAGTTCGTCGGTCCGCCCGGGATCGGGCCGGGAGCGCTGACCTGCTTCATCAGGTCGTCGTTCCACTTGCCGTCCACCTTGAAGTGCGCAGTGGCGCCGAGTTCGACGGCTTCGATCAGGTTGTGGTTGACGTAGGCGTACACGCCTGGCTGCTTGAAGGTGTAGAGCGCTGCCCCGGCCGAGCCGCCGCGGATGAACCAGGTTTCCAGATTGGTCTCCGGCGGGTTGGAGAACTTGCCGGTCTCCCAGACATAGTCGCCGTGACCGCCGATCAGGTGCGGGCGGGTGTCGCGGTTGGCCTGCGAATGCACGATCAGCACGGTCTCGCCGACCTTGGCGGTCATGGCATTCTTGCCGGTGAGCGAGCCGACCTTGCCGTTGAAGACTTCGTGCGTCGGGATCAGCTTGCGCATCACCTCCACCGTGTCGGTGTAGGATTCGGCCGGCGAGCCATAGGCCTTGTACTTGCCGTGCTCGTCTTTCGGCACGTACATGTCCTGCTCGCCGATATAGAAGACCCGGTCGTAGTGCAGCGGCTTGCCGTCGCGATCCTTCAGGCCGTCGCGCGGCAGCACCATCATGGCGCCGTTCATGCCGGAGACGACGTGCCAAGGGATCATGTTGCCGCCCGGTGCGCAGTGATACACGAAGGTGCCGGCGCGGTCGGCCTTGAAGCGCAGCACCACCTGTTCGCCCGGGTTGATCAGCGTCAGGCCGCCGCCGCCGAGCGCGCCGGTCGAGGCATGAAAGTCGATGTTGTGCGGCATGGTGTTGGTGGCCGGGTTGACCAGCGTCAGCTCGACGTAGTCGCCCTGGTGCACCACCATCAGCGGCCCGGGCATCGATCCATTGAAAGTCATTGCCTGGAACTTGGTGCCGTCCTCATCGATGACGACCTCCTTCTCCTCCACCACCATCTTGAATTCGACAACCTTGGGGCCGTCCTTGGTGACCTGCTGATGCGCGTGCACGAACGGCGGCGCGACCAGTTCGACCTTCTGACGCGGCAGCTTGGAGATGTCTGGTTCGGCGGCTGCTGCGGCCGCGGGCACGACGGTCGGCGCCGCGCTCATCAACAGCGCGGTCGCGGCAACGCTCAGCAGAGTGTCTCGACGATTCATCATGGCGGTGGTCCTTGCGTCTGGATTGAAATTCGGCTGGCGCAACCATGCGCCTGCCGCGCCGCCGCTATTTGTTCCAGCACAAGCTCAGTGGTGAATACCGATCAACTCCGGTCTCCCCCGGATCCGTCATTCGTCGGATGTGACAACTACGAGGTGGGAACCGCCGCTAGGTTGTTGCGCGACAAAGAACCTAACGCGCATCAGGGTCAGCATACGGGCCATGGAGACGACGATGTCGATAGACCGCACCTTCGTAGTCGAAGACGTGATGCGCCGCTGGCCGGCGACGATCCGGGTGTTCCTGGATTTCAGGCACGCTTGCGTCGGCTGTCCGATCGCGACGTTTCACACCATCGAAGACTCTTGCCGCGAACACCGCACTGCCGAAGCGCTGTTTCTCACGGCGCTCCGCGAGGCAGCGGCGAAGCCTCAGGAGGTCTTGTCGTCGGGCGCCTGATCGGCCAGGACCACGAGCTGGTGCGGCTCGCGCAGTATGATCTTCTGCCGGCCGCTTTCGATCAGCCCCTTCTGCTCCCAGCCCGACAGCAGCCGGCTGACGGTGTGCAGCGTGGTGCCGGTCATCTGCGCGATGTCCTGCCGGCTGATCGGGAAATCGATCTGCACCCCGGCCTCGACTTTGCGGCCGCTCTGCTTGGCGAGCCGCAGCAGCGCGTGCGCGACGCGCTGCTCGACCTGCTGGGTCGACATCTCCACCACCCGGGAGTGCGTCTCCTGGAGCCGGCCGCCGACGGTGCGCAGCGTGTTGGTGGCGAGCGCGGGATATTGCTCGACCAGCCGCGGCCACGCCGCTGTCGGCCACGCCAGCACGATCGAGTCGTCGACCGCGGTAGCAGTCGCGGGATAGCGGCTCAGCCCGATCGCCATTGCCACGCCCAGCGTCTCGCCAGGGGCAACATAGCGCACCACGATCTGTTCGCCGGCCGGCGTCACCTTGCTGGCCCGGACGTGGCCGTGCAGCAGCACGAAGAACGAATGGGCGTCCTCGCCCTGTTCGAACACATGGCCGTTCTTGGGAACCCGGATCGACCGCGCCTCCTGCAGCACGGCGTCGAGCTCCGCCGGGCTCAGCCCCGCAAACAGCGGCAGTTTCGCAACCAGGGAAGTGTCGATCGTCGCCATCGAGGCTCTCGCGCCAGGGTTCGGTCCGCGCCAGCTAAATCGCGATTGCCGGCGGGGAGCAAGGGGTAAGCCCAGGGAGAGATCTATGTCGCCAGCGGAATATCGGTCAGCGGAAAGTCGTTGCTCTTGCACAGCAAGGGGGCATTCAGAGCTTTGGCCAGCGCGTAGGCGAAGCAATCTCCATAGTTGAGAGCTGCTTTGTGGCCGGTCCCTTTCCCGAACCGCAAATGCGCCGAACGCGCGTATCCGGCCTGCTCGGTGGTCACGGGCTCGATCCGGATGCCAGCCTCCGCGATAAAGTCATCAAGCCATCGTTCGGCTTTGGCCGGCTGAACGTCCTTTAGTCCACGGAGAACGATCGCAGTCTCCAGCAAATTGCCCGAGGATAGGACCGGTTGATCGTCGGAGGCGATCAACCGCGCGAACTGGGCTGCCTCCTGCTCCTCGCGAAAGATCGCAATGATCGCCGACGTGTCGATGACGATCACGTGGGCAATCCATTCTCATCGTAGCCGAGAATCTCGTCTGGAGTTCGCCCGGTGTCAGGCAACGCGGCGTAACGGCCCCCGATCTTCAGCAGTCGTCGCGCGATCTGGTCGGTTTGCCGGCGACGATGCTCGCGTGCGAGCTGTTCGCGTAGCGCATTGGTCACCGCCGCAGTGAGGCTCTCCCCGGTCATGCGGGCCAGCTCTGTCGCTAACTGATGAGCTTCGTCGTTCTTGATGTTGAGATGCATGCGATCTCCGATTGGTAGAGAAATAGCATTTGTCTACCGCGCCCTTCAATTTGGTTTCGCGGGAGGCCCTTGACAAGAGGATTGTTCAAGGACTAGATTCCTATCACCTCATCCCATCGAGGGGCGTTTCCGGGACGCTGTGAGATGCGGGGTGAGGCGGTGGCGCCTGCGGGCGGGAAGCAGACGTGCTTCCTTCCTCCGGGAGGCTAAGGTCGCCGTCCGCCGCTACTACGAGCGGCTGCCCTGTGCGTGGCTGGACGGGACGGAACGAGCCGGGGGAAATCCCCGTGCTCCCCGCGCCCGGAAGAACGGTCCCGATGCCAGAAATCGCCACGGTGGAGCGTCGAAAGGCGTTCCGCGACGGTTCTCTCCGGCGATCCGGCGGGGACGGTCGCGGCCACTGATACCAAGGTCGCGCCTTTCGGCGCTCCGCCTCCCTCGGCCTAGTGGCCGCCGGGAGGTCCCCCGTGCCGGTCACTCACGCAATTATTTGCGGGTAACGCCCACTCGTGCCCGGAGGGCATGCTTGGCGCGACACGTCGGGTCCGCTCACGCCGCCGCGGGCGCGTGGTCAAACACCACTTCGATCAGCGTGCCGGATTGCGGCGCGCTCTTGATGTGGAAGGTGGCGCGGTTGGCTTCGACCAGCGCTTTGGTCAGCGACAGGCTGACGCCGGCAGCTTCGGTACGGTCGCTCGGCGCGGGGGTGCGGAACGGCTCCAGGGCGGCGGCGAGCTCGTCGTCGTTGAGCCGGCTGCCGGTGTCTCGGACGCGGAGCGCGACCTCGCCGAAATCGGTGAGCACAGTCGAAACGATCACCTGTCCGCCGGCATTGGCCAGATGGATCGACGTACTGATCAGGTTCATGATGATCTGGCGTAGCGCATGCGCGTCGGCCACCACGGTCGGCAGCAGATGCGCCAGCGAGGTGCGGATGATGATGCGTTCGCGGTTGGCGCGCGGTTGCATCACCGCGACGCTCTGCTCGACCAGCTCGTTGAGATTGACGCTGGCGAAGGCGAGATCGAGCTTGCCGGTCTCGATCCGCGACAAATCGAGCAGGTCATCGACGATGCCGATGACGCGTTCGCCGGAGGCGCGGATGTCCTTCAGGTAATCGACATAGCGTTCGTTGCCGAGCGGACCGAACCGCTCCTCGATCATCACCTCGGCAAAGCCGAGGATGGCGTTGAGTGGCGCGCGGATCTCGTGGCTGAGCCGCGCCAGCACGTCGGCCTTGGCGTCGGCGGCGCGTTCGGCGAGCCGTTTGGCATGGCTGAGTTCGGTCTCGGTGCGCTGGACCTGCGACAGGTCGCGGAACACGGCGAAGAAATTCGGCCCGTCGGCGCGGGTGCGGCCGATCGTCATGCTGAGCGGAAACAGCCCGCCTTCGCGGACTTGGCCGAGCGCTTCGAGGCCATGGTCGAGCACGCTCTCGGCGCGGCCGCTCTTGATGTTGTTGAAGTAGTCGAGCACGGCGGCCCGGCTTTCCGGCGCGAACAGCTCGATCAGATTGTGCTGCACCAGCGCGTCGCCGCCGTAACCGAACAGCGCCTCGGTACTGCGGTTGGCGACGCTGATCTGTCCGGCCTCGTCGAACATCAGCACGCCTTCGGCGGTGGTGTCGAGGATCGCGCCGAGCTCTTCGGCATTGGCGGCGCCGACCACGGAGGGCGCTTCCTCGCTCGCCGTCGCCGGCGCGAACGGCAGCTCGGCGACGGCGGCAGGCTCAGTCGTGGCCGAGCAGATCAGCGCCAAAGCCTGATCCCCGTCCCAGGCGATGGTGAACAGCCGTGCCTCGGTGGGCGCCGCGTCACCGCCGTGTGCGGCCGTGATGGTGATCGGCGTGCCATTCTCCGAGCTGCTGACGTCGCCAACGCCGGAGTCGACGTACAGCGCGTCGAGACCGCCTGCGTTCTCCAGCGCGGAGACGCTCGGAAAGCCCATCCGCGTCAGAAACGCCGGGTTGGCATAGAGCAGCCGGTCGAGCCGATAGATCAGGACGCCGACCGGCATCAGATCGAGCAACAGGCGGTCGCGTGCGCCGTCGCCGATTGTCGGCGTGGACATCGGCGCGAGCTGATCGTTGCGCTCCGCTTCGGGCGCATCGGCCGGTGCGGCGTCCGGCTCCGGTACAAATTCGTCGTCGGCAATTGATGGTGCGTCGGCGGTCGGCGGCGTCTCGCTCGCGAGCCGGGCTGCCAGCTGCTGGGCCAGTTCGTGGAAGGCGCTGTTCTCGCCTGGGGTCAGCGACGGCGCACGGGCGTCGTTGGCTGGCCGGAACGGCAGGACGTTTTTCGGGGTGTCCACGGGTGTGTCCAAGGGGTTCAGGAGCGGGTCCAGAGCGTGGGTCTGGTCGGAATTCGACTCTCGTGGCGTGCGATCGGCCGATAGCGGCTGCGGCGACGGTTCGCTGCGGCCGTGCGGGCGTAGCGCGGCGAGCCGATCGAGCGCGGTGAGGTCACGGCAGACGCCGAAGCCGCGATAGCCGATGAACGATCCGCCGCGATCCTGCACCGGCAGGCCGGACATTTCGATCGGCAGCCGCAGTCCCGCGCCATCCGCGGGCCAGTGCAGCGTGATGCCGCTCCAGGTGTGGCGGGTGGCGAGCGCCGCAGCGACATCGCCCTCGGGATCGAGTCCGAGCCGGTCGGCGACCTCGGTCCAGCGTTCGCCGAGATTGGCGGCGGTGTACGGGCCGATCAGGCGGAGGAATTCGTCCGAGGCGATTGCGAGCCGACCATCGCGGTCGATCTGCCAGACGAAGCGCAGCGGATGCCGCCGCGGGGCAGGCGGCTCGGGCTGCCGCTCGACGGTTGGCTCGGGCTCGCTCGTCACGGGCTCCGAAGCGGCCGGTACGGTCGTGGCGGTAATTTCTGCGGCAGCCGGTTGTGGTTCGGGCTCGACGGCGTCTGGCGCCGCGGGCTCATCGGCGACAGTCTCGACATCGGGAGACGGCTCAGTCGCGGGCACCGGTTCGGCGGGCTCATCGGTGGAGACCAGTTCGGAGACCGGCTCGCCAGCGAGAGCTGCCGGCTTCGCGTCACCTGGTTTTGCGTCACCGAGCAAGGTGAACTCGGCCGGAGCTTCGCTGAGGGTGTCGAAGCTCTCGTAATCCTGCTCCGGCGGCTCGGCTGCAGCTTCAGCAGGTTCGGCGCTCGTGGTCGGTGGTTCTGTCGGTGGATGCTCCGCCGCTTCATCTGCGGGTGGCGAAGAGGGCTGTGCGGCGGTGACGGGGGCCAGCAGTGCGATAAGGCCGACATCGGCGCCGCTGCCGACCCGCTGCAGCACCAGGTGGCCGAATCCGATCGGAATCTCGGCCCGACCGACCCGCAGCGCGTCGGTACGAGCCTGGTCGAGACCGGCCTCGCTCAGATTGCGGAAGCCGAGCAGGGTGCGCGCGGCCGCGCTCGAGCCGACGAACAGGCCATCGCTGGCGAAGGCTGCGATCGGGCCGTCGACGCCTTCGACCAGGCCGCGCAGCCGATCGATCAACGGCATTGGGCGACCGATCATCTCGGCAGCGGCGATCAGGATTCCGGCGCTGCCGTCGGCAAAGCCGAGCCGGGTACAGGCGCAGGTCACCGGTCCGCCGAGCGCGGCCCCGAAGCCGCGCAGCCGCTCCAGCCGCGTGACGCCGCTCGGCGGCAGCTTGGCGGCGAGCTGGGCGACCTGACGACGATGCGGGTCAGCAGGACGGAAGCTGCGGCCAGCGAGTTCGGCGGCATTGGCTGCACCGAACAGCCGGGCGGCGACCGGGTTGGCCCACAGAATCCGGCTGCCATCGATCGACCACAGCCATGCCGGCAGCATCCGGGTCGCGTGCGCCGCGAGCCGGGGATCATCGACCCCTCGCAATTGAAAGTCCCAGTTGGTCATCGCTACTCGTATGCGCAGGCTCGCCGGCCGTGCGCCTTTAGCCGGCAGGGCGCGCGGGGCCGGAGAACCTTAACAATTCATTATCGCCAGCGACCGCCGTTAGGTCCATGTTCGCGCTCGGGCTATCCCGTCTTAAGCGCAGATAACCTTAATTCGGTCATCAGCCCGGACCTGAAACGCCCCGATTGCGTTGAAAGGTTGCAAAACAGGTGCAATCCGTCACGATCCGCGAGTCGACATCTGTCGGTCACACCGGCGATGCGATCGGTCGATACAGTTTCGTCGATACAGTCTTGAGACCGACGAGGCTCGGTTCGGACGGCGGCTAACAGGTGGAAGGAACTGACGATGGATCAGGAATTGCGCGATCGATTCGAAATTCCCAAGGAAATGCGAACGATGGCCGAGGCCGGTTTCGACCAGGCCCGGAAAGCGTTCGAGCATATGCTCTCCAGCGCCCAGCAGACCGCCTCAACCATCGAGGATCGTGGCGCGGCGGCCCGTGCCAACGCCAAGGAGATCACCAGCCGCGCGGTAACCTTCGCCGAGCGCAACGTCCACGCTGCACTCGACTATGCGCAGCAGCTGGTCCACGCCAAGGACCTCGGCGACGTCATGCGGCTGCATGCCGAATACGTTCAGGCGCAAATGAAGGCGCTCGCCGAGCAGGCCAGCGAGATCGGTCAGGTCGTCACCAAGGCGGCTCAGGACGTCGCCAAGCCGAAGAGCTGAGGCAGTCTGAACGGGGCGGGGCCGCGCCAGAACCACTCCGGCCGGCCTCCGCCTCTACAGGCCCCGCGTGCACGCAGCGCGCAATATGGCTTGGCAATGCACTCCTATGTTGCATTGCACAATTTTTGTGATAGTCTGTGGCTAGACGGTGACCACGGTCACCGGGCTCGGCGTACAGCCTGAAGATGACGCAGGCCGCATGCGGGGCACTTCGATTTCCCCACCAGCGAAGGATGCACCTATGGCCGATTCGAGCGATCCGTTTTCCACCGTGATGCCGTTCCAGCTTCCCGAGCAGGTCCGCGCCTTCGCCGAAAAGGGCGTGTCCCAGGCCCGCGAAAGCTACGCCAAGCTGAAGGATGTGGCCGAGACCCAGAACGGCACCATCGAAGCGGTGTTCACCACGGCGAGCAAGGGCGCGACCGATTATTCGGCGAAGCTGTTCGACTTCGTGAAGACCAACACCAGCGCCAGCTTCGATTTCGCGCACAGCCTGATCGGCGCCAAGACCCTGCCGGACATGATGGAATTGTGGACGTCGCACGCCAAGCAGCAGATTGAGACGCTGACGGCGCAGACCAAAGAGCTGACCGAACTCAGCCAGAAGGTCGCCGCAGACACCGTCGAGCCGATCAAGGCCAACGCCTCGAAGATCTTCAAGCCGGCAGCCTGATCGAGCCTAGTTTGCCACGTTTTCAAAGCCCGGGCCCTGCGCTCGGGCTTTGTATTTTGCACGATGTTGTCGAAAGCACCCCCGACATTGGTCTTGCGGTCGATCACGGCCTTGCCAAAACGCGGCGTTGCACCTAGTTTCCGCCCGTTCGCGGGCCTGGCCCGCGCCGGATGCAGTTGTAGCTCAGTTGGTTAGAGCGCCTGTCTGTGGAACAGGAGGTCGGTGGTTCGAGCCCACCCAACTGTACCACCTGCCAGATCCCTCCATATTGAATTTGCTGCCCACCGCTACGCCGCTTGATCGTCGCGCAAGAGACGGCTTTGCGTCCTGCTTGGGAACCGACCCGCGCAAGGGCACGTTGTTTCGCCGGGCAGACAAAGCGCGGGAAGCCGAAATGACGGACCGGGAATTGAGCGATCAGGCGATTGCGGTGCTTGTGGACATTGCCCGTGCGGCCGGCCGCGACCTCAATGCAGGACAGCGCCTCGAGTTGGATCGGCTCGTGTCCGAGGGACTGGTCGCTGTCAGCGATTCCGGCGATCCCGCCGGTCAGCGACATTATCGGCTGACAGTTGCGGGTCAGCGTGCACTGGACCAACGCGGCGTCGGCGCCAACGAGGCGTAACGACAGATGCAGCGCTCCAGGCTTGGCTCGCGCGCAGCTTGCGAATTCGCCGCGGCTCACTCACACTTGGCCCACTAGCAAACAGCAAGAAGACAGTCGGACGGCTGCGGGGAAGCGTCAGTACTGTAGGGGGCACCATGATCTCCATTCATTCGATCTTTCGTCGCGACATTCGCCGTCATGGCATTATGGTTGCGGCAGGCTTCGGTCTGTTGCTGATGGCAAATGCGGCGCACGCCTATACGGCGGAGCAACAACAGGCGTGTTCCGGAGATGCGATGCGGTTGTGCGGTGCGTTCGTTCCGGATGTGGATCGGATCACCGCCTGCATGATGCAGAACAAGGTCCGGCTGACTCCTGCATGCCGTGCTCAATTCAGCCCGACACCGGTGTCGATGCGCACCGGCACGGCCGCACGCAAGCCCCTCAGTCTGAGGCCCCATAAGCCGCACAAGCGCAAGCGGCGCTAACTGCCAAAGCCTCCCCGGTTCCGCGGATCTACGCGACAGCTTGCCGCGTTGGTGTCGAAATCGACACGCATATCTCGCGCCTGAAGGAGAGCTTCGTGACAGAGATCGATCACCGCGCCGAACTCGATCGCCATCTGCAATGGTTCGAGTCCAAGCTGCCGCCGCGGCCGGCACATTTTGTCGGCTGGCTGCGGCGGCCATCGTCGAAATACGTCCGGCTCCCTCTCGGCGTGGCGCTGGTCGGCGGCGGAATGCTCAGCTTCCTGCCGGTTCTCGGCTTGTGGATGCTGCCGCTCGGGATGGTGCTGATCGCGCAGGATGTGCCGGCGCTGGAGAGGCCGACCGCGCGAGCGTTGAACTGGGTCGAACGAAAATGGCTGGCGCGGCAAAGGGCGCGCGGCGTCGAGACCACGGCCTTCGTTCCGCATCAGCCCCCTGCGTCTGCCGATTCGTCGGCAAAGCCCGCCGCATAGTCCTACATATCAACGATCAGACCCGATTTGCTTCGACTCGAAAACCGCCGTCACGACTCAATCTGCGTCCTTGATGAGCGTGCGCGAAGGAGCTCCTGTGACTCGAAAGCACGATCGCCGCTACAATCTTGCCAGGCAATGATGATTGCTCGCAATTTTATCTTTCACGAATCAGCGAGCTGATTCACCTTCGCCGCGAAGGTCAATCGGGAGGCCAGCGTATGAACGTCATCGTTTTTGCTTCGCGTAAAGGCGGCTCGGGAAAAAGTACCCTGACCGCTCACTTGGCTGCACAGGTTCACAAAGCATCGCGTCCTTGCCTGCTGATCGATGCCGATCCGCAGGGCTCGCTGACGCTGTGGCACAAACTGCGTGGTACGAATGAGCCGCCGCTGCGCACCGCGACGCGCTCGGTGAGCGACATCGTCGCTGCCGCCAAGCGCGATGGGGTGGAGTGGGTGTTCGTCGACACGCCGCCGAATCTGTCCGCCGTCGTCGATGATGCGATCCGCAACGCCACGATGGTGATCATTCCGGCGCGGCCCGGTGTGTTCGACGTCAATGCGGTTCAGGATACGATCCAGACTTGCCGCTCGCATCGAAAGCCCTACGCGGTCGTGCTCAACGGCGCGCCGGCGCTGCGTGACGAAGTCGAAAGCCGCATCGTCACCATCGCGCGCGATGCGCTTGCCAAGTTCAAGGCCCCGGTCTGGGGCGGTCAGATCACCAACCGCGCCGACCTTCTGATGGCGCTGGGCGAAGGGCAGGGCGCGCGCGAATACGCCGCCGAAGGCCGTGCGGCCTACGAGGTCAACCGGCTGTGGGCGGCGATCGAACGGTCGGTGAAGGCGATCCGCGGGGCCGGCAATTCCGGCATGCACAAACAGGCGGCCTGACCGCCGCGAACGATCACCTGAGCGCGCGGCCTTCCGCGCGTTTTTTCATGGCGTTTTTCATGCCGGTCTGCGGCTGATCGCCGCTCAATCGGCGAATGATCGTCGCGCAGAAAAAAACCGGGCCCATAAAGAGCCCGGTCTAAGGTCTTTTGGCCTGATAGGCCGACACAATCACCTTCCAAGAGGGATAACTGAGCCGCCGCGCCACTGGAGGAGGGGGACTTCTGAGTAGCGCGACCACTCAGCATAGGGGTAATTTGATCCGCGATCGGGCCGCCCGACAAGCGGGGCCCCCGCATGTCAGACATGCGAAGCCCCGGGGTGGCAAATCAGCCCGGCCAGCGCTGCGCCTTGTTGACGACGAAGTCGCGGAACACCTGCACGCGCGCCACCGTCTTCAGTTCCTCCGGATAGACGAAGTAGGTGTCGAGCTGGATCGAGTCTTCTTCGCCGAACAACTGCACCAAGCGGTTGGTGTCCTCGATCAGATAATCGGGCAGTGCGGCGATGCCGAGGCCCTGCTGACAGGCGCGCACCAGGCCGAGGATATTGTTGACCTTGAAGTACGGCTCGCGCGGTGCAACGCCATTGCGGCCGGCCTCGATCAGCCAACTTCGGTTCTGCAGATGCGGCGGCACCTGGCTGTCGCTCAGCATGATCAGGCGGTGTTCGTCGAGCTCCTCCAGCGTCCGCGGCGTGCCGAAATTCTTGATGTATTCCGGCGAGCAATAGGCGTGGAAGCCGATCGAGAACAGCTTGCGCTGGATCAGGTCGGGCTGGGTCGGCTTGCGGGTGCGGATCGCGACGTCGGCCTCGCGCATCGACAGGTCGAGTTCTTCGTCGGTGACGATCAGCGAAATCCGGATCTCCGGATACAGCGCGGTGAACTCGCCGAGCCGCGGCACCAGCCAATGAATGCCGAGCCCCGGCGTGGTGGTGACCTTGAGATCGCCGCTCGGCCGCTCGCGGCTGTCGGTCAGCTTGGCGCGTGCCGCCTGCAGCTGCATGAAGACGTCATGCGCTGTGCGGAATAGCAGGTCGCCCTGTTCGGTAAGGATCAGGCCGCGGGCGTGGCGGTGAAACAGCGAGACCGAAAGCTCCTGCTCCAGCGCGCTGACCTGGCGCGAAACCGCCGACTGCGACAGCCCAAGCTGCTCGCCGGCATGAGTGAAACTCCCCGCTTCCGCAGCGGCGTGGAAGACCTTCAGCTTATCCCAGTCCATATCGGTGAACCCGTCGCGGTGTCGCGCCATCAGAGAGTCATTCGGCCGCTTGGCGGTCGCCGGCGCGCAGCGCCAGGAAGCGTTCGGCTTCGAGGGCCGCCATGCAGCCCATTCCGGCTGCAGTGACGGCTTGGCGGTAGGTTTCGTCGGCGACATCGCCGGCAGCGAATACGCCGGGCACCGAGGTTGCGGTCGAATTCGCCGCCACCTCGACATAACCGGACGATTTCAGTTTGATCTGATCTTTGAACAGCTCGGTCGCCGGCGCGTGGCCGATCGCGATGAATACGCCGTCGGCTTTGACTTCGCTGGCCGTGCCGCTCTTGACGTTCTTCAACCGGACGTGAGTGACCTTGGTCGGGTTGTCGGCGCCGCAGATCTCATCGACCGCGACGTCCCAGATCACTTTGATCTTCGGATGCTTGAACAGCCGGTCCTGCAGGATGCGTTCGGCGCGGAAGTGATCGCGCCGGTGCACGATCGTCACGCTGGAAGCAAAATTGGTCAGGAACAGCGCTTCCTCGACCGCGGTGTTGCCGCCGCCGACCACCACGACATCCTTGCCGCGATAGAAGAAGCCGTCGCATGTCGCGCAGGCCGAGACGCCGAAGCCCTTGTAGGTCTGCTCAGACGGAATGCCCAGCCAGCGCGCCTGGGCGCCGGTGGCGAGAATGAGGGTGTCGGCGAGATAGACGTCGCCGCTGTCGCAGGTCAGCCGGAACGGCTGTTGGCTGAGGTCGAGGTCGACCACCAGGTCGGTCTTGATCCTCGTGCCGACGTGGAGCGCCTGCTTCTCCATCTGTTCCATCAGCCATGGGCCTTGGATCACATCGGCGAAGCCGGGGTAGTTTTCGACGTCGGTGGTGATGGTGAGCTGACCGCCGGGCTGCATGCCCTGGATCAGGATCGGCTCCAGCATCGCGCGTGCGGCATAGATCGCGGCGGTGTAACCGGCTGGCCCGGATCCGATGATCACGACCTTGGCTTGAACCGGACTCGGCATAAATCAGTCCCCGAAACTGAGGGCGGCGCGACGCAAGGGCAGACCTGGCTGGGGCATCGCCAATGGGCGGAAGATCAGACAGAAGTCTATGTTATTTGGTGAGCTATGCAAGTTTTGCAATACCTCCGTGCAGGATTTCCCACCAGGATTGGAAAACGAGTTGTGAGCATCGCGAAATAAAATTACCCAAATTCCGCGAGGTACGCTAAGAGAAGCTGTTTCTAAGCCGAATCCGCCTTGCGGGAATAGCACCAGCGTGACCAAGAGCCTCGACCAGATCGATCTCAAGATCCTGCAGGAAATCCAGGACGACGGTCGAATCACCAATGTCGAACTGGCCAAACGGGTGGGGATCTCCCCGCCGCCCTGTCTTCGCCGGGTCAGGACGCTGGAAGAGGAAGGCTACATCCAAGGCTATCGCGGCTTGCTCGATCCGGCCCATCTCGGCTTCGATGTCACCGTGTTCGCTTCGGTGCATCTGTCGAGCCAGGCGGAGGCCGATCTGCGCGGCTTCGAGGAGTTCGTCCGCAAGGAGCCGCTGGTTCGGGAGTGCTGGATGCTCTCGGGCGAGGTCGACTTCATCCTGAAATGCGTTGCGCCGGATATGGCGACCTTCCAGAATTTCGTCGCGCACCTGACGGCGGCGCCCCATGTCCGCAATGTCCGCACCTCGCTGGTGCTGCGAAACTCGAAATACGCAGCCGCGGTGCCGCTGGAATTGAAGTCGGCGACGACCTGACGTCGTCGCCGATTGCTCAACGTGACCGTCCCAGCACGCGGTCGAGGCTGATCGGGCCGCCGCCAGAGGTGGCCAAATATAGGCAGGTGAAGCACAGCGCGATCGCCAGCGAGCCGCCGTTCAGCACCGGATACAAACCCTTCGGATAGTGCCCGATGAAATAGGCAAACGCCATTTCGCCGGACAGGATGAAGGCGACCGGGCGGGTCAGCAATCCGAGCATCAGCAGGGCGCCGAGGATCAGCTCGAGACTGCCGGCGGCGCCATGGAGCGAGAACAGCTCGACCTTGGCGAACATTGGCACCGGCGGAAACTTGAACAGCTTGGCGACGCCGTAGTGGAACAGCACGAGGCCGGTGACGAAGCGGAGCAGGCTGAGGGCCAGCGGCTGCCATCGCGCGAACAGTTGGTCCATGAACGGTCCTGTCTCAAGGTGGGGCCCAGCGACCGCCACAAGCTGCCGCCGGTAGCGAGAGAGTGCAGGAAGTCAGAACGAGCAGCGACTGAAATCGCCGTGAGCGGGAGCGTTCAGGCAACAAAAAAGCCGCACTTCGCGCGCGGCTTTTTCGTTGGCGTTCAGGCGCGGGAAATCAGCGCCACTCGACCTTTTCGATCTCATAGGCCTTGGCGCCGCCCGGAGCGACCACCTCGACCGAGGAGCCCGCTTTCTTGCCGATCAGCGCCCGCGCTAGCGGCGAGGTGATCGAGATCTTGCCCTTCTTGGCGTCGGCTTCGGCCTCACCGACGATCTGCCACACCGCCTTCTTCTCGGTGTCCTCGTCGATCAGGGTGACAGTCGCGCCGAACTTGACGGTGTCGCCCGACAGCTTGCTGACGTCGATGATGTCCGCGCGCGCCAGCTTGTCCTCGAGTTCGTTGATCCGGCCTTCGTTGTGGGACTGCTCCTCCTTGGCGGCGTGATACTCGGCGTTTTCCGAGAGATCGCCATGGGAGCGTGCTTCGGCGATATGCTCGATGATGCGCGGACGATCCACCGACTGGCGATGCTTCAACTCGTCCGAAAGTGCGGCGTACCCGCCCGCAGTCATCGGTATCTTTTCGACCATCGTCTCTTCATCCTTCAAGAATACGTTGCGGACCGCCGAACTCTGCTCGTTCGCAACGTGGTCAGCAGTTAACGGCGGTGCCGCGCCTGTGCGGCGTCTGGAGTCGGCTCAAAACGGCACCACAACTGTCCGGCAAATGCCGGAGAGAACATTTCCAATGCGGACGGGTTCCCCGGCCTGAGGGCCTGTCAGTCGATAGCCGGCCGCGCGGGCCGGGCGACGATCAGCTTTCGGAAAAGTAGCTCTGCAGGGTCCGGACCTCAAGGTCCCCATCCAAATAGGCCCGGATGCCCTTTGCGGCTGCGACCGCGCCCGAAAGAGTGGTGTAATAGGGAACTTTATGCAAGAGGGCAGCGCGCCGCAGCGATCTGCTGTCGGCCAGCGCCTGCGGTCCCTCGGTGGTGTTGAACACCAGTTGCACTTCGCCGTTCATGATGGCGTCGACGATATGCGGCCGGCCTTCCAGCACCTTGTTGATCTTCTCCGCCGGCACGCCATGGTCCGACAGATAGCGCTGGGTGCCGGAGGTGGCGATCACCTTGAAGCCGACCGAGTGCAGGAGTTTCACGGCGTCGACGATCCGTGCCTTGTCGCTTTCGCGCACCGACACGAACACGGTGCCTTTGCGCGGCACGCGGGTGCCGCCGCCGAGCTGGCTCTTGGCGAAAGCGATCTCGAACGAACGATCGATGCCCATGACCTCGCCGGTCGAGCGCATTTCCGGGCCGAGCACGGTGTCGACGCCGGGGAAGCGGGCGAACGGGAACACTGATTCCTTGACGCCGACATGGTCGAGGTCGCGCTTGGTCAGGCCGAGATCAGCGATCTTCTCGCCGGCCATGATTCGCGCCGCGAGCTTGGCCACCGGCATGCCGATCACCTTGGCGACGAACGGCACGGTGCGGGACGCCCGCGGATTGACTTCGAGCACGTAGATCTCGCCGTCCTTGATCGCGTACTGCACGTTCATCAGGCCGACGACGTCGAGGCCGAGCGCCAGTTCGCGGGTCTGGCGTTCCAGCTCCGCGATGGTCTCCGCGCTGAGCGAGTGCGGCGGCAGCGAGCAGGCCGAATCGCCGGAGTGAATGCCGGCCTCTTCGATGTGCTCCATGATGCCGACGATGAAGGTGTCCTTGCCGTCCGACAGGCAGTCGACGTCGACCTCCGTGGCGTCCGACAGATAGCGGTCGAACAGCAGCGGATTGGTGCCGAGCACGGTGTTGATCTGCCCGGTCTTGTCGTTCGGATAGCGCGCCTTGACGTCGCCCGGCACCAGCTCGGGCAGGGTGCCGAGCAGGTAGTCGCTGAGCTGATTCTCCTCGCGGATGATCTGCATCGCGCGGCCGCCCAGCACGTAAGACGGGCGCACCACCAGCGGCAGGCCGAGTTCGGCCGCGACCAGCCGGGCCTGCTCGACAGAATAGGCGATGCCGTTCTTCGGCTGTTTCAGCCGCAGCTTGTCGAGGATGCGCTTGAACCGATCGCGATCCTCGGCGAGGTCGATCGCGTCCGGCGAGGTGCCGAGGATCGGCACGTCGGCGGCTTCCAGCGCGCGCGCCAGCTTCAGCGGCGTCTGACCGCCGAACTGCACGATCACGCCCTTCAGGCTGCCTTTGCTGCGTTCGGTATCGATGATCTCGAGCACGTCTTCGGCGGTCAGCGGCTCGAAATACAACCGGTCGGCGGTGTCGTAGTCGGTCGACACCGTTTCCGGGTTGCAGTTGACCATGATCGATTCATAGCCGGCGTCGTGCAGCGCGAAGCAGGCGTGGCAGCAGCAATAGTCGAACTCGATTCCCTGGCCGATCCGGTTCGGACCGCCGCCGAGGATGATCACCTTCTGCTTGTCCGACGGCTGGCTTTCATCCGACGCCGGGCCGGCGAACGGTGTCTCGTAAGTCGAGTACATGTAGGCCGTCGGCGAGGCGAACTCCGCCGCACAGGTGTCGATCCGCTTGAACACCGGGCGGACGCCGAGCGCGCGCCGCTTGGCCTTGACCTCGGCTTCGGTGGTGTCGGCGAGCACGGCGAGGCGGGCGTCGGAGAAGCCCATCATCTTCAGGCTGCGCATGCCGAACGCATGATCCGGCAGGCCAGCGTCGCGGACTCGGGCTTCCATGTCGACGATGCCGCGGAGCTGCGCCAGGAACCAGGGATCGATCTTGCAGGAGTTGAAGATCTCCTCGTCGGACCAGCCGAGCCGCATCGCCTGCGCGACCTGCAGCAGCCGGCTCGGCGTCGGGGTGCCGAGCGCGGCGCGAATAGCGTTCTTGTCGTCGCCGCGGCCCAAACCGTCGATCTCGATCTCGTCGAGGCCGGTGAGGCCGCTTTCGAGTCCGCGCAACGCCTTTTGCAGGCTTTCCTGGAAGGTCCGGCCGATCGCCATGACCTCGCCGACCGACTTCATCGCGGTGGTGAGCGTCGGCGAAGCGCCCGGGAATTTCTCGAAGGCGAACCGCGGAATCTTGGTGACGACATAGTCGATCGTCGGTTCGAACGACGCCGGGGTGGCGCCGCCGGTGATGTCGTTGGCGATCTCGTCGAGCGAGTAGCCGACCGCCAGCTTCGCCGCGACCTTGGCGATCGGGAAGCCGGTGGCCTTCGAGGCCAGCGCCGACGAGCGCGACACCCGCGGGTTCATTTCGATCACGACCAACCGGCCGTCGGCCGGGTTGACGGCGAACTGCACATTCGAGCCGCCGGTCTCGACCCCGATCTCGCGCAGCACCGCCAGCGAGGCGTCGCGCATAATCTGGTATTCTTTGTCGGTCAGCGTCAGCGCCGGCGCCACGGTGATCGAATCGCCGGTGTGCACGCCCATCGGATCGAGGTTCTCGATCGAGCAGACGATGATGCAGTTGTCGTGCTTATCGCGCACGACCTCCATCTCGTACTCCTTCCAGCCGAGGATCGATTCTTCGATCAGCACCTCGTTGGTCGGGGAGGCGTCGATGCCGCGTTCGACGATCTCGATGAACTCGGCCTTGGTGTAGGCGATGCCGCCGCCGGTGCCGCCCATCGTGAACGACGGCCGGATCAGCGCCGGAAAACCGATCTCGTCGAGCGCGCGCAGCGCGTCGGGCAGGGTTTTGACCTGGCGGGAGTTCGGCGTTTCGAGGCCGATCTTGGTCATCGCGGTGCGGAACCGCTCGCGGTCCTCGGCCTTGTCGATCGCGTCGGCGGTGGCGCCGATCATCTCGACGTCGAACTTCTCCAGCGTGCCGAGCTTGCGCAAGGACAGCGCGCAGTTCAGCGCGGTCTGGCCACCCATCGTCGGCAGCAGCGCGAAGCCGCCGGGAATGACGTAGCGCTCCTTCTCGATGATCTTGGCGACGATCTCGGGGGTGATCGGCTCGATATAGGTCGCGTCCGCCAATTCCGGATCGGTCATGATCGTCGCCGGATTGGAATTGACCAGGACGACCCGATAGCCCTCCTGCTTCAGCGCCTTGACCGCCTGCGTGCCGGAATAGTCGAATTCGCAAGCCTGGCCGATCACGATAGGACCGGCCCCGATGATGAGGATGGTGGAGATGTCGGTTCGTTTGGGCATCAAATCTCGCTGACGCGGGCGGAAATCGCGGGCACAAAAAAAGGGCGCGCAGCCGCGCGTCCCTCAGGTCTTCAAGCGCCGGGCCGTCCCAGGCGCGCGGGAGGTGTCTTAGACCAGTTTCCCGGGCGGCGAAAGGCCTTCGAGTCGCCCGTCAACCGGCATTTCGGCAGGATCTGGAGGCCCAGCCTGGACTTGAACCAGGAAAAAAGAGCGTTGCACCGCTCCCGCGTTAATCTTCCGCCACCGGGCCGTGCGCATCTTGGCACTTCACGAAGGGGTGATCCAGTCCGGAGAGCCGCTATCCTTAATGCAATGCAGCCTTCGGGCTTTGGTCATCTAGAATTAGGGCCGGGGGCAGATCGGCGTGCGACGGTTGCGGTCAGCCCTCTCGGTGCAAAGTCCCGAATTGCCTCGCGTCCGCGACGTTGAACGGCCTCCTGATGGGACAGGCGGCGGTCACGAACTCGTGCTCCGCGCCTGCGTAACAGCCCGGCCCGAGCTTCGTATCTTGAACGCAACAGCCAGGCCAAAGCCTCGGCCTCAACCTCGCGAGGACAGCTCATGCGCGCTCCATTTGGTCGTCTTGCTCTCTGCGCCGCCGCCGTTGGGCTGCTGGCGTGGTCCGCACTCGGACCGTCCCGTGCGGCCGAGGCGCCGGTGGTGATTCCGCCGCCGCAACTCGACGCCAAGGAGGCCGGTGGCATTCAGACCGCGGTGTTCGCCGGCGGCTGCTTCTGGGGCGTGCAGGGCGTGTTCCAGCATACGGCCGGCGTGGTGAATGCGTTGTCGGGCTATGCGGGCGGCAGCAAGGCGAGCGCGAGCTACCCGCTGGTGTCGACCGGCACCACCGGCCACGCCGAGGCGGTCGAGGTGAAATACGATCCGAAGCGGGTTTCCTATGGCAAGCTGCTGCAGATCTACTTCTCGGTCGCGCACGATCCGACCCAGCTCGATCGCCAGGGCCCAGACACCGGGCCGCAATATCGCTCGGCGATCTTCACCACCAGCGACGAGCAGAAGCGCATCGCCGATGCCTACATCGCGCAGCTCGACGCCGCCAAGGTGTTCGGCGCGCCGATCGTCACCAAGGTCGGCCCGCTGAAGGGCTTCTATGCCGCCGAAGCCTATCACCAGGACTACCTGACGCTGCATCCCAATCAGCCCTATATTGCGTACAACGACCTGCCGAAGATCGAGGCGCTGAAGAAGCTGTTTCCGACCGAGTACCTCGACAAGCCGACGCTGGTGAGCAGCGCCAAGGCGACCAACTGACGGTGGGCTCGACGGTTCAGGAGGAACGATGTCCGACACCAAGACCATGACTTCCGGCAAGATTCAGAAAAGCGAAGCCGAGTGGCGCAAGGAGCTGACGCCGATGCAATACGCCGTGCTGCGCGAGAAGGCGACGGAACGGCCGTTCACCGGCGAATACGAATACGAGACCCGACCCGGGACTTATGTATGCGCCGGCTGCGGCCAGACGCTGTTCGAGTCCGATGCGAAGTTCGATTCCGGCTGCGGCTGGCCGAGCTTTACCGTGCCGGCGGAGACGGACGCGATCGACGAGGAACGCGATGTCAGCCATGGCATGGTCCGCACCGAGGTGCTGTGCTCGCGTTGTAGCGGCCATCTCGGCCATGTGTTTCCCGATGGCCCGGGGCCGACCGGGCTGCGCTACTGCATCAATTCGGCCGCGCTGAAGCTGGAGCCCAAATAGGCCGGATTGCGATTCATCGGGACAATGGGCGGAAGCGGATGCCTCTGAGGCCCGCTTTTTGCATCTTTCCAGTCAAAGAATATCAGAAAATTCAATTGGATAGCTTCTCCGCCCAGGACGGAGGGTCGCAAATCCGCGCATCGTGCCTATATGAAGAGCATCGGAATTGAAGCCGCCGGTGCCGGTCCTGATCGTGTCCCCGCGTGGCGCATCCCCATCCTGAGGAGGCTATTTCGCCATGGCGTTCAGCTACGACATGTCCGCAGAACTGTTTCCCGCAGCGATCCGCAAGAAGCGCCGCACCGGTGTCGCCTATCGCCGCTTCAACTGCGCGGCGGAAGCAGTGCGCTATGCGATCGAGGAATTGCCGGCCGATTGTCTGAACGGCGCCTATCTGCAGGTCGACGAGGCCCGCTTCGACCACAAGGGCATCCGCACGCTGTACGAGAGCGAGGAGTATCCGCTGGAGCGCCGCGCGTCGTGATCAGAACGCTCTGAAGCTCTGTATGTCGCAGCGGTCGACGATCGCGGCGAACCGATAGGTTTCGAGCTTCCCGCCCTTGTAGAACAGCGCATAGGTCTGCCGGGTTTGCTCCGGCGCGTGGCTGCGCAGGCAGACGATCCACGGCGTCACCGTGACCGGATCGGCCTCGATTGGGCCGGCGATTTCCCACGGCTGCGGCAGCTTGGTTTCGTCACCGACCTTCTTCAGATCGACGGCCATCACCGCAGCCTTCGGTGCCTTGTCGCCGCCATCCGGCAGAACATCGAGAATCGACGAGCAGCCGGCGAGGGCGAGAAACGCCGCCAGACTGACTGTCATCCTTGCGATGTCGCCAAGACGTCGAATAGGCCGGTCTCCGTCCGCTGAGTCCCGGAGCGCTTCCAAGCGGCACGGACTGCAAATGATCGCATCCATCTAGTCGATCCCGGCCGGCAAATCAAAGCGCGCACCAGCGACCGGCGTCGATCGTCACGGTATCAAATCGTCTGATTATACGGGCCGACTTCGGGGTGCTGGCGCAGCACGACGTTCACGGCCTCGAACATGTCGTGCATCCGCTGCTCCGATACCGGGCTTTCGACCACGACGACCAGCTCGGGCTTGTTCGACGAGGCCCGGACCAGGCCCCAGCTGCCGTCTTCGCACGTCACGCGAACGCCGTTGACGGTGACGAGATCGCGGATCGGCTGGCCGGCGACCAGGTCGCCGTTTGCCTGCGCGGTTTCGAAGTGCTTCACCACCTGATCGATCACCCGATACTTTACCTCGTCGGCGCAGTGCGGCGACATCGTTGGCGACGACCAGGTCTTCGGCAGCGCGTCTTTCAGTTGCGACATCGACTTGCCCGGCGCGCGGTC
>NZ_QKQS01000008.1:0-140584 GCF_003226555.1 Rhodopseudomonas palustris
AAAACCCTGCCGCGATGCCCCTGTTGTGGCCTCGCCGCAGCATCAAGCCGGCGGCGGAAACTTATGACGCAGTAGTACTACCCCGGTCTACGGCCTGCAACAGGTGCATCACCTGGGTTGAGTGACCACCGCACCCTGGGGAGCGGCTACGGCCACCTTCCGGCATCGCTCTGGCTTGTCGACCGGCGAAGCCCGTCCTATCTTACGTTCGTCTTACAGGGCACGACCAATGGCAGTACCGGCCGACAAGCTGACGACGACAGTCTCGACCAAGGTGCAGGTCATCCTGCCCAAGGCGATCCGGCAGCGCCGGCAGTGGCCGGCCGGCACCCGACTGACCGTCGAAGAGACGCCTGACGGCGTGCTGCTGCGCCCTGCTCCGTTGTTTGCTGCGACCCAGCCAGACCAAGTCTACGCATCGCTGCGCTTCGACGGGCCACCGAAGTCGCTGGACGACATGGCCGCCGCGGTTGCCGCGGAAGCACGGCGTCGTCATGCGCGCGATGATACCAATCGGATCTCGGGTATCTGACTGGCGCCGCCCGCACTCACAACATCCCCGGACGGAACAGCAATTTGCGGCTGATGGTCTTGCCGGCGACCATGAACACGCCGTCGCCGGTGTAGTGCAGCGTCTGCGGATGCTTCGGCCGCGACGCGACGTGGGCCTTGACGACTTCAAAGATAAAAAAGTTGTACTTGTCGACCATGGCGTCGTCGTGCAGCCGACATTCGAACGCGGCGTGGCATTCGCCGATCAGCGGCGCGGCGACCGCCGCCGCCTTCTCCGCCGTCAGTCCGAAATGCGCGAACTTATCGATCTCGGCGCCCGTGGTGTTGCCGATCCTGACGACAATATCGGTCAGCGCCGTGGTCGGCAGATTGACCACGCATTCGCCGGAGGCGCGGATCAGTTCGAACGAATGGTTGCCGCTGGAGATCATCAGGCCGATCAGCGACGGGGTGAATTCGAGCACGACGTGCCAGCCGAGCGTCATGATGTTGCGCTCGCCTTTCCACTGCGACGACACCAGCACGATCGGCCCAGGTTCGAGATAGCGGCGCACGCCGGAGACCGGGAAATCGGATTTGAGTGGATGCCGGATCATGTCCGCCTCCTGTGGTTCCGGTCGGCACACATCTTTGCAATGGATCAGGATCGCGACCGCGGCTCACACCGTCATGTTCACGCCGCGGACTTCGCCCTGATAACGCTCCATCGTGCGAAGCGCGGCCTGCAGCCGGTCGAACAGCTCGGAATCGTTGGTGTTCTTGGCCCGCGCCATGCCGTCGCGCACTGACTGCATGAAATCGACTTGCTGTTTGTCGTCGAGCCCCGTGGTGGCGCCGTCTTGCCGAAAATTCACAGTCATGCTGACGAAAGTCGAACTCTCGTCGAAGCTCATCTCGCCGCTGGCGATCTTGCTGTTGATCCAATCCGCCAGATCCTTGCGCGTCATCTGGGTGAAGTCGGTCTTCTGCACGCCGCCGCCCGACTTGACTGCCGCCGGACCGTCGGCAGGGACCGCGGCCGAAGCGCTGGTGCCGCCGCCGCCGCGCGACGAGGTCACCACGGCTGACGCATATGGTCCGATTGCAGAAATGCTCATCACGCACCTCCAAACGTGCTTGGTCGAGCACACTCCAAAGCAACCGATGTGCCATCCTGGCGGCGACCATTTTCGCAAACAGCCGCAGCGCATTGCGGCATCAAGTGAGAGACGCGTCACGGTCTGATCTCGGCAAGTCTTGCCGCCTGCACGACGATCTTGCCGCCCTCGCCGCTGTCGTCTCGCTGCTCCGGCCGCGAGACGACAATGGTGTTGCGAGGCTACGATTTGGCCGCGACGTCGACAGCGAAGTCGCGATAGGAATGCAGCGGCCGGCCGAGCAGATCGGTCAGACGCCGAACGTCGCCGGCGTTCGGGACCATGCCGTCGCTGACGTAGCGCTCGGCCATCAACCGCATCTCATAGGCCATCCACTTCGGCATGAAGGTGGCGAGGTTCTGCTCGAAGCCGGTGGGGTCGTCGCCGCCATAGACGACCGGGCGCCCCAGCACGTCGGACCAGATCGCCGCAACGCCAGCGCCCGTCAGCGTGTCGGGACCGACCAGGTTAATGGTTTCGATCGGCAGCTTGCCCGGCGCCCGGTCGCGGCGGATCAGCTCGATCGCTGCGACTTCGGCGATGTCACGCGCGTCGACCATGGCGACGCCCTTGCTGCCGATCGGCATCGGATAGACGCCATGACCGAGGATCACATCCTTGATCATCAGATCATTGTCGATGAAGTAAGCGGGCCGCAGAATGGTGGCGCCGAACCCCATCCCGGCGATCATCCGTTCGCCCCCGGACTTCACCGCGAAATGCGGCACGTTGACGAAGCGATCGGCGTGGATCACCGACTGATACACGACGCGCTCAATGCCCTGCTCGCGGGCGACATTCAACGCGATCAGCGCCTGGGTGAATTCGTCGCCGGTCACAGCGTTGAGCAGGAACAGCGTGTTCACGCCAGCGAACGCGGCACGCAGCGAGTCGAGATCGAGCAGGTCGCCCTTTGCGATCTCGACGCCCGCGGGAAGGTTGGCCTTGGCCGGGTCGCGAACCAGCGCGCGCACGCTGGCGCCACGGGAGACGAGTTGCTGGACGAGATGGCGGCCGACACGGCCGGTGGCACCGGTAACGAGGATGGTCATGGGATCGCTCCTTTGATTGGGTTCTGAAGACCTCCTCAAAATGATTGATCCACATGCGAGCCAATAGACGCTATATTTAGACATACCGTCTCACAAATGGAACGACATGGATCTGTTGGCTCTTTCCGATTTCACGCTGGTGGCTCGCCACGGCGGCTTCGGCCGAGCTGCCCGGGCGGCGGGGCGCCCGAAGGCCACGCTGTCCCGCCGGGTCGCGGAGCTGGAAGCGGCTCTCGCCTTGCGCCTGATCGAGCGCGGCGGTCGCACGCTCAAGCTCACCGAGGAAGGCCGGGCGTTGTACGAGCGGGCCGGCCAGCTGTTGCTCGAACTCGAACACACCGCCGCGGCGATCGCCTCCGGCAGCAAGCAGCCGCGCGGCCGGTTGCGGATCAGCGCCCCGCTGCTGTTTTCGCAGACCGCGATGGGCAAGATCGCCGCCGGCTTCGCGCTGAGATATCCGGAGGTGCGGCTGGAAATCACCACCGAGGACCGGCCGGTCGACATGATCGAGGAGGGCTTCGACCTGGTGATCCGCGTCAACCCGGATCCCGACGACAGCCTGGTGGGGCGGATCTTCCTTCGCGACCGGCTGGTTGCGGTCGCCAGCCCCAAGGTCGCTCGCCCCGACCAAAGCCGCGTTCCTCCCGCGGTCGTCCGCTCATCCGGCGACCGGCAGCCGTGGATCATCAAGACGGCAACCGGCCGGTCGACCATCAACATCGAACCCGTCCTCGCCGTCTCGTCGCTGATCATGGCGCGCGACGCCGTCCGCGCCGGTGTCGGTGCCGCCCGCCTGCCGCTATCGTTGGTCAGTCACGATCTTGCGGCCGGCACGCTGGTCTCCTGGGGCGATATCGACGCTCCGGAGATTGCGCTGTGGACCCTCTACCCTTCCCGGCGACTCCTGAGCACGCGGGTGTCGGCGTTTCTCGACTATCTGAAAGAGTCGTTTCCGTCAGGCACAGCGGACGAACTGGCGACTTTCGTCGGCAGCTCGTAACTGGCGCGACATCCAGCGCGAGGCGATCCAGCAAACGCGAAGTACCCTCGCGTCACCTGATGGGCGCCGCAAGTGCTCAACGCGCTGCCAGCGCGAGCGATCCGCGCTCGTTCAGCCCCCGACCGCAGCGGCGTGCTGCGCTGCCATCTCGGCGTCGGCCGCACTGACCCGCTGGAACGCCGGCCGCGACGTCACCCGCTCGGCAAAGCGCACGAATGCGTGCTTCTTCGGCACCAGGCCGAATGTCATCGTCCAATCGAGCCCGATCCCCCACAGCACATCCGCGGCGGTGAAACGGTCGCCGAGCAGATACGGCCCGCGCGCGAGTTGCGCTTCGAGGGCGCCGAGCATCGTGTCGTAATCAGCATAGGGCGACATCGCGATCGGGCCCGGTTCGCGCTGCATGAATCTGTCGACTACGGCCGGCTCGAACGACGAGCCGGCATAGGCGATCCAGCGCAGATACGGGCCACGCAGCGGATCATCGAGCGATGGTGCAAGGGCGGCCTGCGGAAACAGGTCCGCAAGAAAGATCGTAATCGCGACCTGCTCGGTGACGAGCGCGTCGCCGTAGCGGATCGCCGGCACCTTGCCGAGCGGATTGATCGCGAGATAGGCCGGCTGGCGCTGCTCGCCGGCCTTCATGTTGAGGACGTGAAGATCGTATGGGGCCCCCAATTCCTCAAGCAGCACGCGCGCGCCGGTGGCGCGGGTTTGCGGCGAATAGAACAGGGTGACGCGGTTGGGGCTGGTCATCTTGGGCTTCCTCGGCTGGACGGCGATGACCCCTGCTTACAACCCCATACCTGACATCTTGTGTCAGGTATGGTTCAATGAATCATGCGCGCGAGCCGGATGCTGTCGATCCTCACCACCCTGCAGGCTAAGGGCCGCGTCACCGCGCCGGAGCTGGCCGAAGCCTGCGAGGTGTCGGTACGCACGATCTATCGCGACATCGACGCGCTTTCAGCGTCCGGCGTGCCGGTCTATGCCGACCGCGGCGCGGACGGCGGCTACCGGCTGCTCGACGGCTATCGCGTGCGGCTGAACGGGCTGTCGCAGAGCGAAGCCGGTGCCCTGTTCCTCGCCGGCCTGCCCGGCCCCGCCGCCGCGCTCGGTCTCGATGCGGCGATGATCGCCGCGCAGAACAAGCTGATGGCCGCGCTGCCGGCGAATGCGCGCGAAGACGCCGGACGGATGCAGGAACGCTTTCACCTCGACGCGCCGGGCTGGTTCGTCGAGGCCGAAAAACCCGAGCATCTACGCGCCGTCGCTGCCGCGGTGCTGCGCGGGACGCTGATCGACATCCGCTACCAGAGCTGGCGTGGGCAGAAGCGCCGCCGCGTCGCCCCGCTCGGCCTGGTGCTAAAAGGCGGCAGCTGGTATCTCGCCGGACAGGCTGACGGCAGCGTCCGAACCTACCGGATCGCGCGCGTGCTCGACTGCACACCGCTCGACGATCGCTTCGCGCGTCCGGCCGATTTCGATCTCGCCGCGTATTGGCAAAGCGCGACGCTACGGATGGAAGCCGAGCTGCATCCCAACGTCGCGACCGTCCGGCTGTCCCCGCTCGGCTTGAAGTTGCTGGATGCTCTGAGCCAGCCCTATGTCCGATCCCACACAGAGCTCGATGACGTCACCGACGCCGACGGCTGGCGCATCGCCAAGATCCCGATCGGCAAAACCTCCTGGCACGCGGCCGCCGAACTACTTCGCCTTGGACCGGAGGCCGAAGTGCTGGAGCCGGCAGAGCTCCGTGTAACGATTGCGGAGCTGACGCAGGCGATGGCGGAGCGATACGCCGCTGCACTCACATCGTGACGGTCTCGCCGTGAACTTCGCTTTGATCGTGCAGCATCATCGCCGAAAAGACGGCCGCTAGCGGCAAGGCACATCGCCAATCTCGTGGCCGGCTTTTCGGGCCTCGTTGTCCGTCTTCAAGCAGCCGCCCCCGGTGCGCTTCAGGCGATCTCACGAGCGAGATTGATGAAAGCCCGGAACGCTGCCGAAGGATTCTTTCGGCTCGGATAATAGAGGCACAACGGCGCACGCGGCGGCGTCCAGTCCGCCAAGACCTGCACGAGGCGGCCAGCCGCGAGATCCTGGCGAACGTCCGGCTCCATGAAGAATCCGAACCCGCAGCCTTCGAGAACAGCAATTCGCGCAAGCGTGGCTTCATCGAGCGTAAGCGGCCCGGCGACATCGAGCTGGACGGATTGCCCGTCCTTCTCGAACGGCCATCGATAGAGCGCGCCGTTGGGCAGACGAATCCGGATGCAGGGGTACTTCAACAGGTCGTGCGGTATATGCGGGACTTCCCGGCTGTCCAGAAACGCCGGTGTCGACACCACGGCGAAGCGCCGGACGGGCCCCAGCGGGACGGCGATGGTGTCGCTCGGCACGAAATCCGCGCTGCGGATGCCGAGATCGAACCCCTCTGCAAACACGTCGATCAGCCGGCCTTCGGTGACGAGATCGATTTGAACCTGCGGATAGCGCCTGAGGAACTCGAGGATCAGCGGGGCGAGGATCTCGCGGGCGGCCGTGGCGAAGGCGTTGATCCTGAGCGTTCCAGACGGCGTTTCCTGCTGTGACCGAGCGACATGCATCGCGTCGTAAATGGTCGCCAGCGCTGGTCCGATCTGATCGACGAAGGTTCGGCCGGCGTCGGTCAGCGAGACGCTGCGGGTCGTCCGATTGAACAGGCGAACGCCGATTTCTTGCTCCAGCTTGCCGATGGCATTGCTGAGCGCGGTCGTGGACAGGCCAAGCTCGAGCGCCGCCGACCGGAACGACCCCCGCCGCACGATGGCCAGAACCGCCTCGAGCTCAATCAGGCCGGGCCGGGACATTGTTCTGAAAATCGCAATGGCACATCCCTCATTATCCTGATTATCGCAAGACATGTCTATTGCTAGGTGCAGTGGCGTCGGTGGAGCACGAACGGCTCCACGTGTCAGGAGACGAACATGGCCGTAGACCTACCAGCACCTATCGCCGCCTATTTCGCAGCGGATCGTGGCCGGGATGCCGACGCCGTTGCCCGGTGCTTTGCCGAAGACGCCGTCGTGAAGGACGAGAACCGGGCCCATGCGGGACGCGAAGCGATCCGCCGGTGGAAGGCCGACACGTCGACCCAGTTCAGCTACACAGTGGCCCCGTTCCGGATCGACACCGTCGGCCACCGGATCGTCGTCACCAGCCACCTGACGGGCAACTTCCCAGGAAGCCCGATTGATCTGCGGTACTTCTTCGCCCTCGATGGTGACCGGATCGCAGAATTGGAGATCGTCCCGTGATCTGGCGTCTCGCCGGCGACGGCGTCGGCGAAGGCCACCGCGCACAGGCCGACGACGTCCTGTCGCGAGAACAAGATGCTTCCGGACGCTTGCTCCTCTGCCGATGGTGATGACGGAGGAAGCTGCCCTTACCCGTTGAGAAGCCCGGCGAAGAGATCGGCAACGCTGCGGGGAGCGGCATCACTGAAGAACAGCGTCAGGTTATCGGCCGATAGTTGCGCGATGTCCCGGCTGCGTGGGAACAAGGCGGCCTCATAAGCAGATAGGGCAGCTTCAATATTATCCGGGTGATCGACAATCGCTTGGGCCAGTTCAGCTCCGTCGAGCATAGCGAGATTGGCGCCCTTGCCAGCAAAGGGCGACATAAGGTGGGCTGCATCGCCGACCAACGTCACCCCGGGGACCCTTGGCCACGCGACGCCGGGCGCGAGCGCGTAGATCGGGCGGATCGTCGGCGGGGCAATACTGCCGGTGATCAGGTGCGCAAGATGCGGCGCCCATCCTTCGAACTGTTGTGCAACGAAGGACAGCCCGGCCCGCGTATCGTCGACGTCGATCGAGTGGCCCCACGCTTCCGGCCGGTTGAGTGCGACATAGCCGGACACGCTGCCGTCGGCATGGCGATGCGCGATGATGCCCTTGCCCGGCGCCACGGCCATCATGGTGCCGTCGCCGATCGCCGCGATGCTCGCGGCGTTGGATGGATCGTCCGCGCCGAGCGCGATCTCGATAAAGCAGGTGCCGGCATAGATCGGCGTTGCATCGGAGACGACAGGACGGACCTTCGACCAGGCCCCGTCGGCTCCGACCAGCAGATCGACCGTTGCGGACGTGCCGTCGGCAAAGGCGATGCGATGTCGGCCACCGTCGAGCCGGAAAAATGAAATCGCCTTTCGTCCCCATCGGATGACGCCGTTGGGAAGCGACGCCATCAGCAACGCTCGCAGTTCGCCGCGCTCCACCTCCGGGCGTGTCGACGTCCTGTTGCCCGGCGCGTCGAACAGAACGGTGCCGAAGCTGTTCACGACACGCTTGGCATCCTCACCCGCGCGGACGATGTCGACGAACGCATCGTACACACCCGCTGCCTTGAGCGCGGGCTGACCGCTGTCCTCGTGGATGTCGAGCAGGCCCCCCTGCGACCGGGCGGTCGCCGAGGCCTCGCCTTCGTAGATGATCGTCTCGATGCCGTGGCGATGCAGCACGCTGGCGAGCGTCAGCCCGCTCAGCCCCGCTCCAATGATGCCGATGGTCTTTTGCATGAGCGCCTCCTTCCCGCACGGCATCTCATGATGCCGGCCATGGTTTCCGGAAGACGCTGGCCTGCCGCGCAACGCACGGCCGACTTATGCGCGGCCTCTGAGGGGCAAGCCCCGAGCACCGTTTTTCGCGACGAGCCGCCAGTACAACGGCGCATGTCGGATTTCAAGCGCGACCGAGGCTCTTCTCCGCGATGACAGCAGATGCCAAAGCGCACCCGAGCGAACTAGACTAGTCGATCGCGTCGACGACCACCGGTCCGACCCGCACTCATTTGCCGCCGGTGACATCCAGGAACGTGCCGGTGATGAAGGACGCATCCGCGCTTGCCAGCCACAGGATCGCCCGCGCAACCTCTTCGGGCTGGCCGCCTCTTGCCATCGGAATCGAGTCCTTGACGCGGTCCACCCGCCCCGGCTCTCCGCCGCTGGCATGCATCTCAGTATAGATGTGCCCAGGGCGAACGCAGCAGACACGTATCCCCTCCCGCGCGACTTCCTTCGCAAGGCCGATCGTGAACGTCTCGAGGGCGCCCTTCGACGAGGCGTAGTCAACATATTCGTTCGGACTACCGAGCCGGGCCGATGCCGACGAGATGTTGATCACCACGCCTCCCCGTCCATTGTGCCGATGGGACATCCGCTTGACCGCCTGCTGGGCGCAGAGGATGGGACCGATCGCGTTGATCGCGAACATGCGCTGCATCCGTTCGAATGTGAGGTCCTCCATCCGGGACTGCTGAGCGATGACCGCAGCGTTGTTTACCAGGACATCGATCCGGCCGAACTCCCGGTCAATCGCGGCGAATAGCTGGGAGACCTGGGCCGGATCCGCGCTGTCCGCACGTACAGGCAAAGCCCGCCGCCCCGCCGCTTCCACATCGGCCGCCACCGCAAGGGCGGCAGCGTCGTTGGAGACGAAGCTGATCGCGACGTCGTAGCCTTGTGCAGCCGCAAGCCGCGCAGTCGCTGCGCCGACGCCCCGACTTCCCCCCGTGATCAGAATGACCGGTGCTTGAGAGACAGGATCCATTTGTCGAACCTTTCGTGAGTTGCGGGATATTGATCACCCGCCGAGGCGAGGATGGTCGACAGGATCAGCGCTGCACGCGGCGACACAGCGCGCAGGGCATGGTCAGCCGGGATCTGAAGGCCTCCCATCGTGCCGTAGTAGAGCGCACGAACGACTGCGAGTCCCGCGTAGGAAAGACCGAACTGCGTCTGCCATATGGGCAGGAAGGCATAGAGAGCGTCGGTATAGCCGTCATGAAGCGCGTGGGTGAGACTTGCTCCGACAAGACTACGCTTGCGCAGCGTCCACCCTTGTCTCTCGTTCATTTTCGACAGGTCTTCAGTAGAGGCAGTTCGCATCGTTCGGTTGGCCTCATCAGCCACCGCAGGCTATACACGTGAATTTTTATCGACTAGCCTATCAATGATCACGCATATCGTTCGTTTTTCTCACGAGTCCGCATGCGCCGTCTTCCTCCCCTGAATGCCCTGCGCATCTTCGAGGTCGCTGCCCGCACCGGCAGCTACGCCGACGCCGGAGCCGAGCTCGGCCTCACCCATGGCGCTGTCAGCCGGCAGATCTCGGCGCTGGAAGGCTGGCTCGGGCAGCGGCTCTTTACGAGAGAGGGCCGCCGCATGGTCGCGACGCCGATGGCGAAAATCTTCGCCGCGGAGGTCGGCCTGTCATTCGATCGCCTGGCGGTCGCGGCGGAAGCCTGTGGCCGGCCCGGCGCGCGTCGCATCCTGCGGGTGAGCGCACCGACCAGCTTCGCGATGCGGTGGCTGATCCCGAGACTCAACCGCTATCACGCCGATCATCCGCATGTCGAAATCGCGGTGACGACGGTATCGTGCGTGCTCGACGACTTGCGTGGCGGAGTCGACGTGGCGATCCGGCGCGGCCCCGCCCGGGAAGATGCATGGCCTCAGCATCGTGTCGTCCCGGTGCTGGAGGATGTCGACACGCTGATCATGAGCCCCGCGCTGTTCGCCGAGCGCCCGATCCTGAAACCGGCCGACATTGAGGGGCACACGCTGTTCGCCGCCGAGACGCGCGGTGGCGACTGGGCGGACTGGCTCGAAGCGGCGGGTCTCCACCACCTTGCCGGGCTTCCCCGCCAGATCTTCGATCATTTCCACGTGGCGCGCCAGGCGGTGGAAGACGGGCTCGGCATTGGCATCGGTCCGCTGCCGATGCTGGAGATCGATGTCGCCAATGGCAGACTGATTACCCCGCTTCCCGACATCCGGGTGCCGCGAACCGGCTATGTCGCGGTCACGCCCCGGCACGCCGATGCCGGAAACCTGGTCGCCGGCTTCGTCGACTGGCTTGTCGCAGAGGGAAGCGACCCAGCCGGCACGATATCGGCACCAGCGAAAGCACACGGGTGATCAGGTCGCGCGCGGCGGCAAGCCACAGCACCAGGTTGGGCGGCACGCCCCACGATCCTTCCGCTGAGCGTCCGATCATCACGCCCTCGATTGCATAGGGCAACTGACCTCAGGCGACAGCAAACCGCCACGCCGAACGATCAAGATGGGCAATGACCGTCAAGCAGGCCGCCGGCGTCGACCTGTGCCCATCGATAGACATCGAAAGGCGACACAGGCAAGCCCATGGTGGCGTGATCGACGCCGTCAATACAAACCATTACGAAGACCGTGCTGGTACTCCTTCTCGATCATTTCTGTTACTTGTTCCGGCAGTGACTTTGCTCAGCGGCGGGAAGGCACTGACGTCAGGCCATTCGCCCGGCTCCCAAAGCTGTGATCGCTTGTAGGATTTTCCGCAGTGAAAGAAAGCATCTTCCACGGAGACGCGGATCTCGCCTGCCACTACTGAACATCCTAAGGGCGCTAACGCAAAGACGTCCTGGCGGCGCAGTTACTAAGTTGGTAAGCTCGCCAAATTCACGCAAGTGAGCCATATTATAGTTCTACGGCAACCCGCTGACTAATCAGCAGCAAGCCAGCAGGAACAATCAATTAGTTGCAAACAAAGCCGTCAATTCAAGATCATCATGATTGGCCAAACAAACCGAAATGGAGCCTATGAAAACACCGACTACGATTTACTTAATAGCTCAACTCACTCCCACTCAATCGTCCCCGGCGGCTTGCTGGTCACATCGTACACCACGCGGTTGACGCCCTTGACCTCGTTGATGATCCGTGTCGCGGTGGCGCCGAGGAAGGACATCTCGAACGGGTAGAAATCGGCGGTCATGCCGTCCGTCGAAGTCACTGCGCGCAGGCCGACGACGTAGTCGTAGGTGCGGCCATCGCCCATCACGCCGACGCTGCGGACCGGGAGCAGCACGGCGAAAGCCTGCCAGATCACATCATACAGGCCCGCCTTGCGGATCTGGTCGATGTACACCGCGTCCGCGTTGCGCAGGATCTCGAGCTTCTCTTCGGTGATCTCTCCGGGGCAGCGGATGGCGAGGCCGGGGCCCGGGAACGGGTGGCGGCCGACGAACACGTCGGGGAGGCCGAGCTCGCGGCCGAGCGCGCGCACTTCGTCCTTGAACAGTTCGCGCAAGGGCTCGACCAGCTTCATGTTCATGCGTTCGGGCAAGCCGCCGACGTTGTGATGCGACTTGATCGTCACCGACGGGCCGCCGGTGAACGACACGCTTTCGATCACGTCCGGGTACAACGTGCCCTGCGCCAGGAAGTCGGCGCCGCCGACCTTTTTGGCCTCGGCTTCGAACACGTCGATGAACAGCTTGCCGATGGTCTTGCGCTTCTGCTCCGGATCGGTGACGCCCTTCAGCGCGCCGAGGAAGGTCTCGGACACATCCACGTGGACCAGCGGGATGTTGTAGTGGTGGCGGAACAGGTCGACGACGCTCTTGCCTTCGTCCTTGCGCAAGAGGCCATGATCGACGAACACGCAAGTGAGCTGATCGCCGATCGCCTCGTGGATCAGCACCGCCGCGACCGCGGAGTCGACGCCGCCGGACAGGCCGCAGATCACCTTGCCGCTGCCGACCTGGGCGCGGATCTTGTCGATCGCCTCCTCGCGGAAGGCGCGCATCGTCCAGTCGCCGGTGAGCCCCGCGACCTTGCGGACGAAGTTGCGCAGCAGCTTGGCGCCGTCGGGCGTGTGCACCACTTCGGGGTGGAACTGCATCGCATAGAATTTTCGGGTGTCGTCGGCGATCACCGAAATCGGCGAGCCCGGCGCCTGCGCAACCGCTCGGAAACCTGCCGGCAGCTTGGTGACGCGGTCGCCATGGCTCATCCAGACGTCGTAGTGGCCGCCCTTCTGCCAGACGCCGTCGAACAGCGCGCAGTCATCGGTGATCTCGATCTGGGCGCGGCCGAACTCGCGGTGGTGGCCGCCCTCGACAGTGCCGCCGAGCTGCTTGGCCAGGGTCTGTTCGCCGTAGCAGATGCCGAGCACCGGCACGCCGGCCTCCAGGATCGCCATCGGGGCGCTGGGGGCGTTGTCGTCCAGCACCGAGGCCGGTCCGCCGGACAGGATCACGGCTTTCGGCTTCATCTCGGCGAAGGCGGCCTCCGCCTTCTGGAACGGCACGATCTCGGAATACACGCCCTCCTCGCGGACGCGGCGAGCGATCAGCTGGGTGACCTGCGAGCCGAAGTCGACGATCAGGATTTTTTCGTGGATCGCCGCGACATGCGGCGAGGTGTCGGCGCCGGAGGGGACGACGGACGAAGCGGAGGATGGGTGGGGGGCTGTCATGGGCAGCAAATACGCGACCGCAGCCCGGCTCGCAACGGGGAAAACGGCGGTGTCCTCACCTCTTCCCGCGCGCGGGGGGAGGTCCCGGTTTAGCCCTTGCGCTTCAGCAAGCTGACGAAAAATCCGTCGGTGCCGGTGCGGCGCGGGGTCATCAGCAGGCCTTCGGGCGAGGTCCAGGCGGCGGCGAGGAACAGCTCGGCCTTGTCCCACAGCGCGGCGGCGACTTCGGCCGGCGGGACCACCGCGAACTCCGGATGGCCGGCGGTGAAGGCCTGGATCTGGCCGGTGTTTTCGGATGCCAGCACCGAACAGGTGACGTAGGCGATCCGCCCGCCCGGCTTCACCAGCCGCGCGGCGCGGCTGAGCACCTCGGCCTGGTCCTTGAGCCGGATTTCCAGCGCGCCGGGGCGCATCCGCCATTTCGCGTCCGGGTTGCGGCGCCAGGTGCCGGTGCCGGTGCACGGCGCGTCGACCAGCACCAGATCGGCGCTGCCCTTGATGTCGGCCAGCGGATCGGCATCGCCCTTCGGCGCCCTCACCTCGGCGTTGTGGACGCCGGCGCGCGACAGCCGCTCGTGGATCGGGGCGAGCTGGCGCTTGTCGGCATCGGTGGCGATCAGCCGGCCCTTGCCCTGCATCATCGCGGCCAGCGCCAGGGTCTTGCCGCCGGCCCCGGCGCAGAGGTCGATCACCTGCTCGCCGGGCTTGGCGGCGGAAAACAGCGCGGCGAGCTGCGAGCCCTCGTCCTGGACCTCGACCGCGCCCTTGATGAAATCCGGCTCGGCCTGCACGCCGGGATTGCGGGCGTCGGCCGGCAATTCGATCCGCAGCCCCCAGGGCGACCACGGCGCCGCCTTGGCGCGCAGATGCGCCAGCGAGGCCAGTTCCTTGTCGCGCGAGGCTTTCAGCGTGTTGACGCGGAGATCGAGCGGCGCCCGGCTGGCCATCGCGGCCGCCTCGGCGACGCGGGCCTCGCCGAACATCTCGGCGAGCGCGCCGTCGAGCCATTCGGGGTAGTCGCCGGCAATGTGCGGCGGCGCGCCCTGCAGGGTACGCGCCGACAGCGCGGCGTATTCGGCGTCGCTCAGCGGCGCGGGCGCGAACCGGCTACCGTCGCACAGCGCCGCGATCGCGTCGGGCGTCATGCCGCGCTCCAGCTTCAGCATGCCAAGCACCCGCGCCCGGGCCGTATCGGAATCCATGATGAACGCGCTGGACGCCCGTCGGCGCAACACGTCCCACACCACCCCAGCGATCCCCGCCCGATCCCCCGACCCGGCGTAGCGGTGCGCGGTCCCCCATTCTTTCAGGGCCTTGGCAGCGGGAATGCGCTGACTGTCGATGGTCGAAATCAGATCGATGGCTGCGGACAGCCGTGCGGCGGGGGTCATGCGGAGCTTTCAATCAGGTCGAGGGCGCGCAACACGCCGAGCGGCGTCACAACATAGACGCGACCTGCGCAAAGGGCACTGTCGGTCCGACGCTTTCCGGCCCCCGCTATAACCGCCGCCCCCGCCGATGACAATCGAGCCACCGCAACGCAGAGTCCCGGCGTTGCCGGGGCTCCGCTGCGCGGCTTGCGATCAGGCCCGCTCGGGCCCGACGCGGACCAGCTGCTTGCCGAAATTGGCACCCTTGAGCAGCCCCATGAACGCCTCGGGGGCGTTCTCCAGCCCGTCGGTGACGTACTCCTTGTACTTCACCTTGCCGTCCCGCACCCAGCCGGACATCTCGCGCAAGAAATCCTGCCGCCGGCCGGCGAAATCGCTGACGATGAAGCCGCGGATCGTGAGCCGCTTGGTCAGCACATGGCGCATCAAGGCGGTCGCCCATTTCGGCGTCGGCGGCGTTTCGAACGCGTTGTATTGCGCGATCAGCCCGCACACCGGCATCCGGGCAAAGCTGTTGAACAGCGGAAACACCGCCTCGAACACTTCGCCGCCGACATTCTCGAAATACACGTCGATGCCGTTCGGGCACGCCGCCTTGAGCTTCGCCGCAAGATCGGGATCGCGGTGATCGAGACAGTCGTCGAAGCCGAGCTCCTGCTTGACATAGTCGCACTTGTCCTTGCCGCCGGCGATGCCGATGGCGCGCGCGCCCTTCACCTTAGCGATCTGCCCCACCGCGGAGCCGACCGCGCCGGAAGCCGCCGCGACCACGACCGTCTCGCCTTCCTTCGGCTGGCCGATGTCCAAGAGGCCGGTATAGGCGGTCATCCCCGGCATGCCGAGCACGCCGACCGCGGTCGAGATCGGGCCGAGCGCCGGGTCGATCTTGCGCAGCGGCTTGGCGTCGGCGACCGCATGCGTCGCCCAGCCCGAATGCGCCAGCACGATATCGCCTTTGGCGAAGCCCGGACTGTTGCTGTCGATCACTTCGCAGACCGTACCGCCTTCCATCACACCGCCGACCGGCACCGGCTGCGCGTAGGACGGGCCGTCGCTCATCCGGCCGCGCATATAGGGATCGAGCGACAGCCAGATCGTGCGCAGCAACACCTGCCCCTCGCCGGGCGCCGGAACGTCGAACTCCTCGAGGCGGAAATTCTGCGGCGTCGGCTCGCCGACCGGACGCGACGCGAGCACGATACGCTGACCCTTGGGCATTTCGTTTCCTTTTTTGATGTTCGTTGGTCGTCAGGCCCGCGACTGTAAGCGACACCACCGCATTCGCCAACTGCGTCAGGCTGCGCACGTAGCCCAACGCTCGTCATTCCGGGGCGCGCGAAGCGCGACCCCGGAATCTCGCTGGTCGGCGCACCTCAGAGACGACAACAATCTCCAGATTCCGGGTTCGCACGTTTCACGCGCGCCCCGGAATGACTGTGGAGATGTCGTTACGACTGTGGAAAGGTCGTTACTTAGGTCAGTCGCCTCACACCCCGCCCGGGTAGTTCGGGCTCTCGCGGGTGATGGTGACGTCGTGGACGTGGCTTTCGCGGAGACCCGCGCCGGTGATCCGGACGAACTGCGCCTTGGTGTGGAATTCACCGAGATCCTTGGCGCCGACATAGCCCATCGCGGCACGCAGGCCGCCGGCGAGCTGGTGCACGACGTTGCCGACCGGCCCCTTGTAAGGCACCTGGCCCTCGATGCCTTCCGGCACCAGCTTCAGCGTGTCCTTGATGTCCTGCTGGAAGTAACGATCGGCCGAACCGCGCGCCATCGCGCCGACCGAACCCATGCCGCGATACGCCTTGTAGGAGCGGCCCTGCCACAGGAACACTTCGCCCGGGGTCTCGTCGGTGCCGGCGAGCAAGGAACCGACCATCGCGATATCGGCGCCGGCGGCGAGAGCCTTGGCGAGGTCGCCCGAGTACTTGATGCCGCCGTCGGCGATCACCGGCACGTCCGCCTTCTTGCAGGCCTCGACCGCGTCCATGATCGCGGTGAGCTGCGGCACGCCGACGCCGGCGACGATGCGCGTGGTGCAGATCGAGCCCGGGCCGATACCGACCTTGACCGCATCGGCACCGGAATCGATCAGCGCCTGGGCACCGTCGCGGGTGGCGATATTGCCGGCGATCACCTGGACCTCGTTGGAGATCCGCTTGATGCGGGTGACCGCGTCGAGCACACGGGCCGAATGGCCGTGCGCGGTGTCGACCACGACGACGTCGACGCCGGCTTCGATCAGCCGCTCGGTGCGTTCATAGCCGCCCTCGCCGACCGTGGTCGCGGCGGCGACCCGGAGCCGGCCCTGCGCGTCCTTGCTGGCGAGCGGGTGCGCGACCGCCTTCTCCATGTCCTTGACGGTGATCAGGCCGACGCAGCGATACTGCTCGTCGACCACAAGCAGCTTCTCGATGCGGTGCTGATGCAGCAGCTTCTTGGCCTCGCCTTGGCTGACGCCCTCGCGCACGGTGACGAGGTTCTCATGCGTCATCAGCTCCGACACCTTCTGCGCCGGATCGGTGGCGAAGCGCACGTCGCGGTTGGTCAGGATGCCGACCAGCTTGCCGGGGCCGTGGCCCTGGGCGCCGGTGACCACCGGGATGCCGGAGAAGCCGTACTGATTCATCAGCGCCAGCGCGTCGGCCAGCTTGGCGTCGGGGCTGATGGTCAGCGGGTTGACCACCATGCCGGATTCGAACTTTTTGACCTGACGGACCTGCGCGGCCTGGCCCTCCGGGTCGAAGTTGCGGTGGATCACGCCAATGCCGCCGGCCTGCGCCATCGCGATCGCCATCCGGGCTTCGGTGACGGTGTCCATCGCCGAAGCGATGATCGGAATGTTGAGCGGGATTGCGCGGGTGATGCGCGAGCGGATGTCGACTTCGGACGGCAGCACGTCCGACAGACCCGGCTTCAGCAGCACGTCGTCGAAGGTGAGGGCTTCGATAAATTGCGGGGATGCGCTCACTGACGCCATGGCCAACTCCGTTCAGCGGCGCCGAAGGCCGCGCTCGATTTTGCGGGGACGGGAGGCTCGTTCGGCGCCGCTTGGTGCGACGCCGTCGAATCGAGCCCGTCGGTAGGGTTGGCGGTGGTCGATAGCATGGCGATATGACGAATCAAAGAGGCAACGACGACAGCCCCGCCCCGCTCCCCAGGCATTCCTCAATCCGCCGCCAGCGAACCGGAAATCACCGCGATTTCAGGGATTTCGTTGACGGCATCGCGGGCGGTACAAGACCAGCCGGCTCAGCAGGGCACCAGAAAGCTCCGCTGTCTGGATGTTCTTTGAAGGAATCCTGCCGAGATCACCTCTGCAGCGACGCCCCGCTCAGCGCCGGTAGCCCGGCGGGGGGCCGTATTCGCGGATCGCCTCGACGACCTCGCGGTGCATGCGCTTTTCGCGCTCCATCCGCACGGCAATCAGCGCGTGCAGCGACGGGATCACCAGCAGCGGGTGGAAGATCAGCCCGAGCACGATGCACACCACCAGCAGCACGAGGTTGAACACCGCCGACAGCGGCTGGCCGTTGAACAACAGGCCGAGCGGTGGCAGGAACGCGGCGAGCAGATAGATCATCGGCCAATCTCCGTCGCAGAACCAGACCTGGTACCGCCCACGATCTCGACGTCGCCGCGCCCCGCAAGCGATTCCCGCTCGAAGGACCATGCGCCGGTCACGGAGGATTTAAGTATCGCTGCAAGCTCCGCAATAGCGGTAGCCGCGACACGGTGCTACAGCCCGGGCGCCCTCCTCTCGCCCGAAATCTCGCATGAACAAAGACCGAGTCATCCCGCTGATCGTGGCAGCCGCGCTGTTCATGGAAAACATGGACGCGACCGTGATCGCGACCTCGTTGCCGGCGATCGCCGCCGACATCGGCACCTCGCCGCTGACGCTGAAACTGGCGATCACCTCGTACCTGCTGTCGTTGGCCGTGTTCATTCCGGCGTCGGGCTGGACTGCGGACCGGTTCGGCGCGCGCACGGTGTTCTCGATCGCAATCGCGGTGTTCATGGTCGGCTCGATCGGCTGCGCATTGTCGGGCTCGATCACCGATTTCGTCATCGCCCGCATCGTGCAGGGCATCGGCGGGGCGATGATGACTCCTGTGGGGCGATTGGTGCTGCTGCGCTCGATCGACAAGAGCGCGCTGGTCGGCGCGATGGCCTGGGTCACGGTACCGGCGCTGATCGGCCCGGTGATCGGGCCGCCGCTCGGCGGCTTCATCACCACGTACTTCTCCTGGCACTGGATCTTCCTGATCAACATCCCGATCGGCCTGATCGGGATCGCGATGGCGCTGCGCTACATCGATCCGATCCGCAGCGACCGCCTCGAAAAATTCGACCTGTGGGGGCTAGTACTGGCCGGGATCGGCGTCGCCGGTATCGCCTTCGGCCTGTCGGTCGCGGGACTGAACCTACTCCCCTGGACCGTGGTGATCGCGCTGATCGGCGTCGGCGCGATCGCGATGACGCTGTACGTGTTCCACGCCCGCCGGGTGCCGGCACCGGTGCTGGACTTCTCGCTGCTACGCCTGACGACGCTGCGCTCCAGCCTGGTCGGCGGCTTCCTGTTCCGGCTCGGCATCGGCGCGCTGCCGTTCCTGCTGCCGCTGTTGATGCAGATCGGCTTCGGCTTGTCGCCGTTTCACTCCGGCCTCGTCACCTTCGCGTCCGCGGTCGGCGCGATCGGCATGAAGACGCTGGCGGCGCGGATTATCCGCACCTTCGGCTTCCGCAACATCATGACGGTGAACGCCGTGGTCAGCTCGGTGTTTCTCGCCGCCTGCGCGCTGTTCACGCCGGGCACGCCGCTGCTGCTGATCATGATCATCCTGGTGGTCGGCGGCTTCTTCCGCTCGCTGCAATTCACCGCGATCAACACCGTCGCCTATGCCGAAGTCGAGCAGGCGCAGATGAGCCGGGCAACCACGCTGGTCAGCGTCGGCCAGCAGCTCGCGATCTCCGCCGGCGTCGCGATCGGTGCGTTCTCGGTGGAGGCCACGATGGCGCTGCGTCACGTCACTGAACTGAGCGCTGACGATTTCGGTCCGGCCTTCGTGGTCGTCGCGGTCCTGGCGGCGCTGTCGTCGTACTTCTTCTGGCAAATGCCGGACGACGCCGGCCACGAGATTTCGGGCCGCAAGGCGATCGCGATCGCCAGCAAGAAGGGCGTCGCGTCAGCGGCAACCAAGGCGGCGTCGGAAGAGACCCAGGACGCGCGCGATCAACGGCTTTGACCAACCGTCCGTCGCGGCCTCAGCCGCAACTCTCGCTTTGCTCGGGCGTATCGCCCTGGCGGACCGCCAGACGCAGCACGTTGTTGCAGCTCGGGCAGCGATAATGCGGCACGTCGAACGACGCGTTGGCGTGTTCGATCTCGACCAGTTCCCGATCGACGCCGCAGGCTCTGCACATCGGCGTAGGAATCTCCATTCGCCCCTCCCGATTCGCGCGATGGATGCCGATCAGCCTATGGGAACTACGAGGAATAGCTCTGTAGAAAGCTACCCTTAACAACAATTAACCACATGAATTCGCTGATCTAAAGCGCGACTAATTGGCAGTCTTAGGAAGTTAGCACATCAAGCTGACGGGATCACGCCAGCTCGCCGTCCGCGTCCTTGTCCCGAGCCGCCCCACCGCGAAATCCGGTCGCCAGCAGGTAGCGCTCGGACGAATCCTTGCGGCTCGCGGCCGGCTTGACGTGCTTGACGTTGGCATAGTCGCGCTTCAGCTCGGCCATCAGCGTCGCATCGGCGCCGCTCTGAAACACCTTGGCGAGGAACGCCCCACCCGGCTTCAGCACCTCGGCCGCGAACATCGCCGCGGTTTCGACCAGTCCGACAATGCGGAGCTGATCGGTCTTGCGATGGCCGGTGGTGTTGGCAGCCATGTCGCTCATCACCAGATCGGCGCCGCCGCCGAGCATATCGCGCAGCCGGTCAGGCGCCGAGGGATCGAGGAAGTCGAGCTGCGCGAAGGTGACGCCGGGCACCTCGCCCATCTCCAACAAGTCGATCGCCACCACCTTGCCGCGGCCTTCGGCGGCCCCGACCTTCTTGGCCGCGACCTGGCTCCAGCCGCCCGGCGCGGCGCCGAGGTCGACCACCGCCATGCCGGGCTTCAGCAGCCGGAACTTGTCGTCGATCTCGGTCAGCTTGTAGGCGGCGCGCGAGCGGTAGCCGTCGCGCTTGGCCTGCGCCACGTAGGGATCGTTGAGCTGGCGCTCCAGCCACAGCTTGGACGACAGCTTCATTCGCCCGCCGCTCTTGACGGTGACGCGCATTCGTCCGGTGGTGTCTTTGGCCATAACTTCGCTTGCGACAGAGGGATCAACGCGCTGCTTAGCAGACGAGCGCGGAAAAACCAGTGCGGAACTGGTTACGGCGCCCCGAGCACGCCGTCTTCGCGCATCATTTCGACCAGCATGCCCTCGCGCAAGCCGCGATCGGCCACCCGTAGCCGCGGCATCGGAAACGCCGCGCGCACCGCATCGAGGATGGCGCAGCCGGCCAGCACCAGATCGGCGCGCTCGGTGCCGATGCAATGGTTGTGGGCGCGGTCGTGATAACTCATGCTGCGCAGTCTCTCGATGGTGGCGCTGAGTTCGTCATCGTTCATCCAGATGCCGTCGACCCGGCGACGGTCATAGCGGATCAGATCGAGATACAGCCCCGCCAGCGTCGTCACCGTGCCCGACGTGCCGAGCAGATGCATTCGGCCGAGATCGCCGCCATGCTGCGCAGCGAATGGCGCGACGTGCTTGGCGACTTCCGCAACCATCGCCTCGTAGGTCTCTTGAGTGACCACCCTGCCGCCGAACGCCTCCGCCAGCGTCACCACGCCGAGCGGCACCGACATCCAGGCATCGATCCGCGGCGCCAGCTCGGGCCGGTCCGGGTCGCGGGCGATCCGGACCAATTCGCTGGAGCCGCCGCCGATATCGAACAGGATCGCGCCGCGTCCGTTCGGATCGAGCAGCGGCGAACAGCCGGTGGCGGCGAGCCGCGCTTCGGTCTCGCGGTCGATGATCTCGAGCCGGATGCCGGTAGCCTGTGCGACCCTGTCGCAAAACTCATCGGCATTGCTGGCGGCGCGGCAGGCTTCGGTGGCGATCAGCCGCTGCCGCTTGGCTTTGCGCGCGTCGATCTTGTCGCGGCACACGGCCAGCGCCGAGATCGCACGCCCGATCGCCGCATCGCTGATCCGGCCGGTGGTAGCGACACCCTCGCCGAGCCGGATGATCCGCGAGAACGAGTCGACCACACGAAAGCCGTCGCCTGCCGGCCGCGCGATCAGCAGCCGGCAATTGTTGGTGCCGAGGTCGAGCGCGGCGTAAACGCTGTCGCCGTGGGACGGCGCGGCGTGCTCCTCCTCGGCGATCGCAAGGATCGCGTGCGGATCCTCGCCCGGCAGCGCGCCCGGGCGAAGCCGCGTTTCGTCGTCCATCAAACTCGTCTTTCCGCGGCCGAGTACGGCCGGTGCCGAAATCATCATTCACGGAAAGTTTAGCAGCGCACCGCCCCGGCGCAACCCACCTGCGGGCGAAGCATGCGGTTTCGTGCGTTGTCGCGTGCCGGTGGCTGCGTTATCCGTTGGGCGTATCAGCACTGACATTCCCCACGCAAAAACGCCGCCCCACGCGGCTTTTTCCCGTCCCGCACGCCTCTTCAGCCGGAACTCAGCCTCATGCAGGATCGCCCCGCCAACGCGTCGCTCGATACGTCCCTCGCGCTGCACAAATTCGGCATGGGCCAACCGGTCCGGCGCAAGGAGGATGAAACCCTGCTGCGCGGCAAGGGCCGCTACACCGACGACTGCAACCTACCCGGGCAGTTCTACGCCGTGATGGTGCGCAGCCCCCACCCCCACGGCATCATCCGCGGCATCGGCACCGACGCCGCAAGGGCGATGCCGGGCGTCTGCGCGATCTACACCGGCACCGACCTCGCCGCCGCCGGCTACGCGCCGTTCAGCTCCGGCCTGCCGCTGAAAAGCCGCGACGGCACGCCGCTGAAGCAGACCCATCACGGCGCGCTGGCCACCGACAAGGTGCGCTACGCCGGGGAACCGGTCGCCTGCGTGGTCGCCAAAACGCCGGCGCAGGCGCGCGATGCCGCCGAAGCGGTCGAACTCGACATCGAGCCGCTGCCCGCCGTCACCGATGCCGAGGCCGCGATGCAGCCCGGCGCGCCGCAACTCTATGACCACATCGAAAACAACGTCGCGCTCGACTATCACTTCGGCGACACCGCGGCGGTGAACGCGGCGTTCACCGCGGCCGCGCACGTCACCACGCTGGATATCGAGAACACCCGCGTCGCCGCGGTGCCGATGGAGCCGCGTGTCGGGCTCGCTTCCTACGATCAGCAGAACGGCCGCTACACCATCCAGGTGCCGACCCAGGGCGTCTCGGGCAACCGCAACACGCTGGCCAAGCTGCTCGGCGTGCCGACCGACAAGGTCCGGGTGCTGACCGGCCAGGTCGGCGGTTCGTTCGGGATGAAGAACATCTCGTACCCCGAGTACATCTGCATCCTGCACGCCGCCAAGGCGCTCGGCCGTCCGGTGAAATGGACCGATGAGCGCTCGACCAGCTTTTTATCCGACAGCCAGGGCCGCGGCCAACAGATCCGCGCCGAACTGGCGCTCGACGCCGGTGGGCGTTTTCTTGCGATCCGGCTGTCCGGCACCGGCAATCTGGGTGCCCAGATCACCGGCGTCGCGCCGCTGCCGCTGTCGCTCAACACCGGCAAGAACATCGGCAGCGTGTATCGCACGCCGCTGCTTGCCGTCGACATCAAATGCGTCGTCACCAACGTCACGCTGATGGGCGCCTATCGCGGCGCCGGCCGGCCCGAAGCCAACTACTTCCTGGAGCGGCTGATCGACCGCGCCGCCGACGAGATGAAGATCGACCGCCTCACCTTGCGCAAGCGCAACTTCATCAAGCCGACGCAGATGCCGTTCACCGCCTGCTCCGGCGTCACCTACGACAGCGGCGACTTCGCCGGCGTGTTCGGGCAGGCGCTGGAACTGTCCGACTATGACGGCTTCGCCAAGCGCAAGAAGGAGGCGCGCAAGGCCGGCAAGCTGCGCGGCATCGCGGTCGGCTCGTATCTGGAAGTCACCGCGCCGCCGAGCGCCGAGCTCGGCAAGATCGTGTTCGAAGACGACGGCACGGTTCGGCTGATCACCGGCACGCTCGACTACGGCCAGGGCCATGCCACGCCGTTCGCCCAGGTGCTGAGCGCGTTCCTCGGCGTGCCGTTCGATCGTATCCGGCTCGAACAGGGCGACAGCGACATCGTCCACAGCGGCAACGGCACCGGCGGCTCGCGCTCGATCACCGCGAGCGGCATGGCGATCGTCGAGGCGTCGCAGAAGGTGATCGCCAAGGGCAAGAGCGCCGCCGCGCATCTGCTGGAAACCGCCGAGGCTGACATCGAATTCGAGGCTGGTCGCTTCACCGTCGCCGGCACCGACCGCAGCATCGGCATCATGGAGCTGGCGCAGCGGCTGCGCGGCGCCGAGCTGCCCGACGGCGTGCCGGCATCGCTCGACGTCGACCACACCACCGACGGTGCGCCCTCCGCCTTCCCCAATGGCTGCCACGTCGCCGAGGTCGAGATCGACCCGGACACCGGCGTCACCCGCGTGGTGCGCTACACCGCGGTCAACGATTTCGGCACCATCGTCAACCCGATGATCGTCGCCGGCCAGCTCCACGGCGGCGTCGCGCAGGGCATCGGCCAAGCGCTGATGGAGAAGATTTCGTATGACGCCGACGGCCAACCGATCACCGGCTCGCTGCAGGACTACGCGCTGCCGCGGGCGGACGATATCCCGCTGATGACGGTCGGCGATCACCCGGTGCCGGCCAAGACCAACCCGCTCGGCACCAAGGGCTGCGGCGAAGCCGGCTGCGCCGGCTCGCTCGCCACCATCGTCAACGCCGCGCTCGACGCGCTGAAGGACCACGGAGTCACCACGCTCGACATGCCGCTGACACCGGAAAAGGTGTGGCGCGCGATCCACGACGCGAAGGCGAAGACGGCGGCGTAGGCCCCGCCCGTCATCGCCCGGCTCGTCCGGGCGACCCAGTATCCCAGAGCGTCACTTGAGGCGGAAGGGCCGCACAAGTGGCACCTGGTCCGGCTCGCCGCGGGCGCCCTGGAATACTGGATCCCCCGCATCCGCGGGATGACTCTGTGCTTGTGGCACTGCGCCTCCCTCGAACGAGATCGTCCTATCGAAGAAGATGGGTCGCCGGGTCCAGCCCGGCGACGACGTCTGTTGTGCGGCGAGGACGTTGCCTCGTCGTCAGGATTCCGCTCTCTACTCCGCCTTCACCAGAGGACAACCGCCGTCTTTCAGCGGGCGGAAGGCCTGGTCGCCGGGAACTTCGGCGAGGACTTTGTAATAGTCCCACGGCGCTTCCGACTCTTCCGGCTTCTTGACCTCGAACAGGAACATCGAGTGTACCATGCGGCCGTCCTCGCGCAACGTTCCGTTGTCGGTGAAGGCGTCGCGCACCGGCATCTCGCGCATCTTCGCCAGCACCGTCTTGGTGTCCTTGGTGCCGGCCGCCTTCACGGCTTTCAGATAATGCAGCGTCGCACTGTAGGTCGCGGCCTGGTTCATCGTCGGCATCCGCTTGGTGCGCTCGTAGAATTTCTTGCCGAACGCGCGGGTGCGGTCGTTGAGGTCCCAATAATACGCCTCGGTGATGATCAGGCCATTGGCCATCTTCAATCCTAAGCTGTGGATGTCGGAGATGAACATCACGATGCCGGCGAGCTTCTGGCCGCCGGTGACGATGCCGAATTCCGCAGCCTGCTTGATGGTGTTGATGGTGTCGCCGCCGCCATTGGCCATGCCGATGATCTTGGCCTTGGACGACTGCGCCTGCAGCAGGAACGACGAGAAGTCGGCGTTGTTCAGAGGATGCCGCGCGCTGCCGAGGATTTTGCCGCCGGCCGCCTTCACCACCTCGCCGGTGTCGCGCTCGATCGAGTGACCGAACAGATAGTCCGCGGTGATGAAGAACCAGGTGTCGCCGCCGTTCTTGACGATCGCCGAGCCGACGGTGTGGGCGTTGGAATAGGTGTCATAGGTCCAGTGCGCGGTGTAGGGCGAGCACGACTTGCCGGTGATGTCCGACGACGCCGCGTCGGTGACGATCATGATCTTCTCGAACTTCTTGCTCATCTCCATTGCGGCGAGCGCGGTGGCCGAGGTCGGCAGGTCGACGATCATGTCGACGCTTTCGTTCTCGTACCATTTGCGCGCCAGCGATGCGGCGATGTCCGGCTTGTTCTGGACGTCCGCCGAGATGAACTCGATCGGCTGGCCGAACATCGTGCCGCCCATCTCCTCGATCGCCATCTTGGCGGCTTCGACGTTACCCTGTCCGCCGATGTCGGAATACACCGACTGGAAGTCGCCGAGCAGACCGATCTTCACCGGCGCCTGTTGCTGCGCGAAGGCGGGCGCGCCCAGCAGCAGCGGCGCGGCGAGCAGCAGCGCTGCCGTCCGTTGAATGAGTGTCATGTTTCCTCCCAGATATTTTTTGATTTGTTTGTCAGTTCGGCCTTGTCGCCGGCCGCGCGCATGAATGGATGTGCCCCCGCCCTACCTGTTTTAGTGTCGTCACGCATTCTCACCTCTCTCGCCGGCAAGGCGAGAGAGGCAGAACGTCGCACGCGCGCCCAAGCACGCGTCCGCAAAGCGGAATAAGCGCGAACTACGCGGCCGCCTGTCGCGGAGCGAAGATCGCGACGTGGTGACAATGCGCCACCGGCTGATCGCCGTTCGCGACGATCAGCGCGTCGAACTCGGCGAAGCGGTGGCCCTTCTTGTCGTAGTTGGCCACCACCTTGGCCCGCGCGCTGAGGACGTCGTCACCGCGTGCGGCGGCGAGTAACTGCATCTTGGATCCGACATGGATCCACGGCCCGAGCACGACATTGTCGACCAGCACACGGTTCATGATCCGCTGCAGCGTGCCGGGATGGATCAGATCGGCTGCCTGAAAGATCGGGTCGGTTTCGCGGATCTCGTCGAGATAGGCGCGCAGCTTGGCCCCGCCCCAGCTCACCGGCGCAGTGCCGAACCACCGGCCGAGCGGAAACGACGAGGCGTCGACCGGCGGCCGATTCGTTGCCGCCGCAGTCTCGGGATAGGCGGACAGATCGACCGAGGGCGCCCGCGCCGGCAGCGACGCCGAGCCGGTGGCGCAGAGCTCACCGCGGCTTTCGACTGCGAGCGCGAGGGCCTCGGCCTGTTCCTCGCCCGTCACCGTCGCGGTCTCGCCGTCGTAGACTGGCCTCACGAACCGCGCCTCGATCAGGCCGCGCTCCAGGAAGTCGCGTCCCCAGCGGGCAACCGGCAGATGCATCATATAGGCCATCACCTCGACCCCGGGCACCAGACCGCCGGTGAAACCGAAGCGGCGGGCAACGGTGTCGTCGTGCATCTTGTTTTCGGATTGTTTGGCAGTGTTGAAGGCGCTGACGCGCCAGGGCGCAAGCGATGCGGCCATGGTGTCTCCAGGTTACCCGATCTTGTTGGCGATCGTTGCCAGCGATGCTACGCCACTACACCGGCAACGCAAGGCCGCTGCCCCAGGACCACGCACCGCCCGATGACCGACGCCCTCACCCGCATCTATGTCGACGCCGACGCCTGTCCGGTGAAGGACGAGGTGTACAAGGTGGCGGAACGTCACCATCTTCCGGTGACGGTGGTGGCGGGCGGCTTCATCCGGGTGCCGCAGCATCCTCTGATCGAACGCGTGGCGGCCGGTTCCGGAATGGATGCGGCGGACGACTGGATTGCGGAGCGGATCAAACCGGGCGATATCGTCGTCACCGCGGATATTCCGTTGGCGAGCCGCTGCGTCAAAGCGGGCGCCACCGCGATCGCTCCCAACGGCAAACCGTTCTCCGAAGAGTCGATCGGCATGACGCTGGCGGTGCGCAATCTGATGACCGATCTGCGCTCGTCCGGCGAGATCACCGGCGGCCCGCGCGCGTTCTCGCCGCGCGACCGCTCCACCTTTCTCTCGGCGCTCGACAGCGCGATCCGCCGGATCGCGCACCGCCGCACCGATCAGAGCTGAGACGAACCATGGCGCCGCCGCTGATTCAACTGAAAGACATCGCGCTGACCTTCGGCGGCGCCGCGCTGTTCGACGGCGTCGAACTCGCCGTCTCCGCCGGCGACCGGCTGTGCCTGATCGGCCGCAACGGCTCCGGCAAGTCGACGCTTTTGAAGATCGTCGCCGGGCTGATCGAGTCCGATCGCGGCAGCCGCTTCGTGCAGCCCGGCGCCACTATCCGCTATCTGCCGCAGGAGCCGGATTTCGCCGGCTTCGCCACCACGCTGGCCTATGTCGAGGCCGGGCTCGCGCCGGGCGACGTTCACTATCAGGCCGCTTACTTGCTGGAACAGCTCGGCCTGCACGGCGACGAGAACCCCGCCAATCTGTCCGGCGGCGAGGCGCGGCGCGCGGCGCTGGCGCGGATTCTCGCGCCCGATCCCGACATCCTGCTGCTCGACGAGCCGACCAACCATCTCGACCTCACCACGATTGAATGGCTGGAAAACGATCTCGCCCAGCGCCGATGCGCGATCGTGATGATCAGCCACGACCGCCGCTTCCTCAGCAATCTGTCGCGCGCCACCGCCTGGCTCGACCGCGGCGTGATCCGCCAGATCGACCGCGGCTTCTCGCAATTCGAAAGCTGGCGCGACGACGTGCTGGCCGAGGAAGAGCGCGATCAGCACAAGCTCGACCGCAAGATCGTGATGGAAGAGCACTGGCTGCGCTACGGCGTCTCCGGCCGCCGCAAGCGCAACGTCAAGCGGCTCGCCGGCCTGCACGAATTGCGCGCCCAGCGCCGCGACTATCGCGGCCCGACCGGCGCCGCCTCGCTCGCCGCCGCGGAGGCCGACAAATCCGGCAAGCTGGTGATCGAAGCGAAAGCGATCAGCAAGGCGTGGGGCGATCGCAGCATCGTCGACGGCTTCTCGATTCGGATCAATCGCGGCGACCGCGTCGGCATCGTCGGCCCCAACGGCGCCGGCAAAACCACGCTGATCAGCCTGCTCACCGGGCAGCTTGCGCCCGACAGCGGCACGGTGCGGCTCGGCACCAACCTCGAGATCGCCACGCTCGACCAGAGCCGCGACAGCCTGGATCCGAAATCGACTCTGAGCGATGCGCTGACCGGCGGCCGCGGCGACCAGGTGATGGTCGGCGGCAAGCCGCGCCACGTCATCGGCTACATGAAGGACTTCCTGTTCACCCAGGAGCAGGCCCGCACCCCGCTGGAGGCGCTGTCCGGCGGCGAACGCGGCCGGCTGATGCTGGCACGCTCGCTGGCCAACCCGTCGAACCTGCTGGTGCTCGACGAGCCGACCAACGATCTCGACCTCGAGACCCTCGACGTGCTCGAGGAGATGCTCGGCGACTACGACGGCACGGTGATCCTGATCAGCCACGACCGCGACTTCCTCGACCGCGTCGTCACCTCGGTGATCGCGCCGGACGGCGACGGCAAATGGATCGAATATGCCGGCGGCTATTCCGACATGCTGGCGCAGCGCGGCGCCGATCTGACCCGGCAGCCTGCCAAGGCCGCCACGGCCGAGCCGGCCGCAGCCAAGGCCGCGCCCGCGCCGAACGCCGCACCAGCGCCGAAGCGCAAGCTGAGCTTCAACGAGAAGCACGCGCTGGAAACGCTGCCGAAGACCATCGCCAAGCTGGAGGCCGAGATCGCGGCCCTGCAGAAGCAGCTCGACGATCCGCAACTCTACGCCCGCGACCGCGCCAAATTCGACAAGGCCTCGGCCGCGATGGCCAAGGCCCATGACGAACTCCACGCAGCCGAGCACCGCTGGCTCGAACTCGAAATGCTGCGCGAGGAAATCGAAAGCGCGTGAGGCTGACGTTGGAGTACCGCGCTGCCACATAATCACCCGTCATGGCCGGGCTTGACCCGGCCATCCACGGCCGCAAGCACGGTGGTCGTTTCGTGGATGCCCGGGTCAAGCCCGGGCATGACGCGGTCACAAGTTGCGATGTCACGCCCTAAAACCCGGAGCCCGCTCATGACTACGCCGCTCGCCGCCAAAATCGCCCGCGAGGTCGGCACACCAGCGCTGGTGATCGACATGGACCGCGTCGAGCGTAACATCGCACGCGTGCAGGCGCTGTGCGATGCGGCCGGCGTCGCCAACCGGCCGCATATCAAGACTCACAAGTCGCCGCTTCTCGCCAAGATGCAGATCGCCGCCGGCGCCAAAGGCATCACCTGCCAGAAGCTCGGCGAGGCCGAAGTAATGGCCGAGGCCGGCATCGACGACATCCTGATCAGCTACAACCTGATCGGCGAGGAAAAGATGGCGCGGCTCGGCGCGCTGCACGAACGCGCCGCGATGACGGTCGCGGCCGATAACGCGGTGGTGATCGCCGGCCTGCCGCAAGCAGCCGCGCGCGCCGGCCGGCCGCTCGGCGTCGTGGTCGAATGCGACACCGGCCGTCAGCGCGCCGGCGTCGAGACCCCGGCCGAAGCGGTGGCGCTGGCGCGGATGATCGCGGGCTCGGAAGGGCTGAGCTTCAAGGGCTTCATGCTGTATCCGACCGAGGACGACTGGCCGCGGGCGCAGCGCTTCTTCGACGAGGCGCAGGCCGGCATCCGCGCCCACGGCCTCGACGCCGCGATGGTCTCCACCGGCGGCTCGCCGAATCTGAAGAACCTCGGCCAGTTGAAGGGCGCCACCGAGCATCGCCCCGGCACCTACGTCTACAACGACCGCATGCAGGTCGCGGCCGGCGTCGCCTCTTGGGACGGTTGCGCCCTGATGGTGTATTCCACCGTGGTCAGCCGCGCCGGCCCGGAGCGCGGCATCCTCGATGCGGGATCCAAGACCCTAACCTCCGACCCCGGCGGCGGCCTCGACGGTTACGGCCTGATCCTCGATCACCCCGAAGCGCGCATCGCCAAATTCGCCGAGGAACACGGCTTCCTAGACCTGTCCCGCAGCAACTCCCGTCCGAACGTCGGCGACGTCGTGCGGATCATTCCCAACCACGTCTGCGTCGTCGTCAACATGGTCGACGAGGTGGTGATGGTGCGCGGTGAGGAAATTCTGGGAACGCTGCCGGTGGCGGCGCGGGGGAAGCTGAAGTAACAGCTCGACGGCGACGCGAGACCTCAGCGTTCGTCATTCCGGGGCGCGCAGCGAAGCTGCGCGAGCCCGGAATGACGGAGTCATCGCCCCAGATACTTCGCCGCGCCCTGCCCCGCGGCCGCCCCCGTGGCAAAACACGCGGTCAGCAGGTAGCCCCCGGTCGGCGCTTCCCAATCGAGCATCTCGCCGGCGGCGAACACGCCGGGGAGTTTGCGCAGCATGTAGTCGTCACCTATCTCGTCCCACGCGATGCCGCCGGCGGTCGAGATCGCGCGTGCGATCGGCGCTACGCCGATGAGCCGCACGGGCACCGCGTTGATCAGCGCGGCGAGTTCGTCCGCGGGCAGCATCGCCAGCGTGGCGCCGGACGCATGGGCTACTTCCTGCAGCAGACCGATGCTGGCCGGCAACAATCCCGCGGCTTTACGCAAATACGTCGATAGCGACTGCTTGCCCTTCGGTTTCGCCAAGCGCGCGGCGAGATCGTTCGGCGTCAGATCCGGCCGCAGCGCGATCCACAGCCGCGCCTCGCCGCCGGCGAGGATCGCATCGCGCAAGAGCGCCGACAGCGCGTAGATCGCACCGCCTTCGATGCCGTCGCGGGTGATCATCGCCTCGCCGCGCACGGTGCGCGGTCCGAACGACAGCGCGACGTTCTTCAGCGGAGCGCCCTGATACTTATCCGCGAACAGCGCCGACCACGCGGCGACGAAGCCGCAGTTCGCCGGCTTCAGTGGCTCAATCGTAACGCCTTTGCGGGCGAGCAGATCGGCCCAGCTCCCATCCGAGCCCAGCCGCGGCCAGCTCGCGCCGCCGAGTGCCAGCACCGTCGTTCGCGCCGCGATGCGGCGCGGGCCGTCCGGTGTGTCGAACGACAGATGTCCCTCGCCGTCCCATCCAGTCCAGCGATGCTTCAGGCGAAGCTGCACGCCCTGCGCATCGAGCCGGCGCAGCCAGGCGCGCAACAGCGGCGAGGCCTTCATCGCGACCGGAAACACCCGGCCGCTCGTGCCGACGAAGGTCGATTGCCCGAGATCATCCGCCCAGGCGCGGAGTTGCTGCGGTCCGAACGCCTCGATCGCCGGGCTCAGCCGTGGCTGCGCGGCGCCGTAGCGCGCGAGAAAATCCGGCAGCGCTTCGCTGTGGGTGAGGTTGAGCCCGCCGCGCCCGGCCAGCAGAAACTTCCGCGCCGGCGCGGCCATGCCATCGAACACGGCGACGCGCGCGCCCGCCTGCGCCAATTGCTCAGCCGCGATCAGCCCGGCCGGGCCGGCGCCGATCACGGCGGCATCGATGTCGATGAGGTCAGCCACGACGGCTGCGTCCGATGAAAATCATCCGGCGCTTATACACCAACCGGGATCGGCGCAGAGATTCCGGGTTCACGCCTTTCGGCGTGCCCCGGAATGACTCGGGGAGAGGCTTCGGCCCAAGCACGTCGTTCCGGGGCGCTCGCGCCGGCGAGCGAACCCGGAACCCCGAGCTGTTCTGCGACTCTAAGATTCCGGGTTCGCGCTGCGCGTGCCCCGGAATGACGTCGCGCCTACATCTTGATCCCGAGCCGCGCCGCGGCCTGCGCCACGTACTTCTGCGTCTGCTGGAACGCGCCTTCGAGCGCCTGGGCCTTGGAGTCGTCGCTGATCTCGGCGAAGTGTGCCGCGATCGCGTCGGGGGTCCATTCGGACTCCGGCAGGTTGATGCCTTCGGTCTCGATGATCTTGATCTGCGCGAACGAACCGGCACCGGCGCCGAGCGTGGTGCGGGTCGGCGCGTTGTCGCTAAGCAGGAACAGCACCGCGGGCGTGATCGCCTCGGGCTTCATCAGCGCCAGCGCCTGCGGCGGCAGCAGCTCTTCGGTCATGCGGGTCGCTGCAGTCGGCGACACGGTGTTGACGCGGATGTCGGTCTTGCGGCCTTCCTGCGCCAGCACGTTCATCAGCCCGACGATGCCGGCCTTCGCCGCGCCGTAATTGGCCTGGCCGAAATTGCCGAACATGCCCGACGACGAGGTGGTCAGCACGATGCGGCCGTAGTTGCGCTCCTTCATGCCGTCCCACACCGCCTTGCAGCAGTAGAACGTGCCGGCCAGATGCACGTCGATCACCTTCTGGAAATCGGAGAGCTCCATCTTGCCGAACGACTTGTCGCGCAGGATGCCGGCGTTGGCGACCAGAAGATCGACGCTGCCCCACTCCTTGGTCGCCTTGGCGACCATCGCCTGGACCTGTTCGTAGTTCGACACGTCGGCGCCGTCGGCCATCGCAGTGCCGCCGGCCTTCCTGATCTCTTCGACCACGGTCTCGGCCGCCGTCATCGAGCCGCCGGTGCCGTCACGCGCGCCGCCGAAATCGTTTACCACCACCTTGGCGCCGAGCGCCGCGAGACCCAGCGCATGCGCGCGGCCGAGACCGTTACCCGCGCCGGTGACGATGGCGACGCGTCCGTCGAACCTGATAGCCATGTGTGTTGCTTCCCCGGATTATTGTTCGAAGTAGATCAGGCCGAGCCAGTCGGCCACGAGCGCGGAGCGTTTCTCGCCCTCGATTTCGACGTTGACGCTGGTACGCGACAACAATTCGCCCGGCTTGCGCATAGTGGCTTCCGCCAGCATGAAGCGGCCGCGCACGCGCGCTCCCGCCTTCACCGGCGAGATGAAACGCAACCGGTCGAAGCCGTAATTGACGCCCATGGTGACGCCCTTGATCTTCGGCATCGCCTCGTAGGAGAACACGCTCAGCATCGACAGCGTCAGGAAGCCGTGGGCGATGGTGGTGCCGAACGGCGTCTCGCGCGCGGCGCGCTCCGGATCGACGTGGATGTACTGCCAATCTTCGGTGCAATCGGCGAACTGATCGATCCGGTTCTGATCGAGCACGTGCCATTCCGACACCCCGATCTCGGTGCCGACCAGCTTCATATAGGCGTCGAGTTCCAGTTCAGTGCTCATTCCACCCTCGTTGTTCCGCGCTGCACATTCCACATCGCGAAACCCGCGCCAAGCGAAATCTTCACCCGGCGCGGGCGCCCGACATTCCGCGCTACGGGAGCAGCGCGACCCGGCCGATCGCCTTGCGGTCGATCAGCAGACGCATCGCCGGCGCCCATTCGGCGAGTGGCAGCCGGTGCGACACGTTGGGGCGCAGCACGCCCTGGGCGGCGAGGTCGAGCAGCGCGGCGATGCGCTGCGCGCCGAGCGCGGGATCGCGCCGCACCGCCTCGCCGGCGCGCACGCCGATCACCGATGCGCCCTTCATCAGGATCAGATTGGTGCGCGCCAGCCCGATGCCGCCGGTGAAGCCGACCACCAGCAGCCGCGCGCCCCAATTGATACAGCGCACGCTGTCCTCGAACACTTGGCCGCCGACCGGATCGAACACTACATCGGCGCCGCGGCCGTCGGTGATGCGCTTGACCGCATCCCGGAACGGCTCGGCACTGGTGAGGATGCCGTGGTCGGCGCCGCGCTGCCGCGCCACCGCGAGCTTCTCCTCGGACGACGCCGCTGCGATCACGGTGGCGCCGAGATACTTGCCGAGCTCGACCGCGGCGAGCCCGACGCCGCCACCGGCGCCGTGCACCAGCAGCACCTCGCCGGCCTTGAGCCCGCCGCGTTCGACCAGCCCGTGCCACGCCGTGCCATGACCGGCCAGATAGGTCGCGGCCTCGGCGTCGTCGAAGTTCGGCGGCGCCGGCGTGAGCTGCGACGCAGCGACCACCACCTCTTCGGCATAGGCGCCGAACCTCAGCTTGACGATGACGCGGTCACCGCACCGAACGCCGGTGACGCCCTCGCCGATTTCGATCACCTCGCCGGCCGCCTCGACGCCGGGAATGAACGGCAGCTCCGGCTTGAGCTGATACTCCCCGGCGCACATCAGGATGTCGGGGAAGTTGATGCCGGCGGCGCGGATCGCGACCCGCACCTCGCCGGGCTTCAACGCCTTGCGTTCGATCTCTTCGAGCCGCAACGCCTCGGGAGGTCCGAGTTCGCGGCACACCACAGCCTTCGGCATCAGGCGGCACCCGCCTTGCCGCGCGCCAGCGCCTCGCGCACCAGCGGCAGCCGGTCGTTGCCGAAATACATGTCGGTCTTGTTCACGAAGATCGTCGGCGAACCGAACCCGCCCCGCGCGATCACTTCCTCGGTGTTGTCCTTGAGCTGATCCTTGATGCCCTGCTCGGCGATGGCGGAGAAGAACGCCTGCGGATCAAGGCCGCATTTTGTGCAGATCGCGGTCAGCACCTCATCCTTGGAGATGTCCTGATCGTCGCCCCAATACGCTTCGAACACTGCGGTCGCGAACGGCACCATCGCGTCGGGCTTGTCCCGCAGCAGCCACAGGCAGCCGCGCATCGCCTTGACGCTGTTCACCGGAAACACGCTGGGCGGCATCTTGATGGCGAGGCCGGCCGAGCGCGCCCAATCCGACAGATCCTTCAGCATGTAGCGCGCCTTCAGCGGCACCGGCGTCTTGCGGCTCTCGTACACGCTCGGATTGACCGAGTTGAAGATGCCGCCGACCAGGATCGGCCGCCACGAAATCTCCTCGCCCATCTCTTTCGCCAGCGGCTGGATGTTGTGGAAGGCGAGATAGGTCCAGGGGCTGGAGCAGTCGAAGAAGAATTCGAGCATAGGGATTTCCTCCGTTGTTGTTATTGATTGTCTCTCAACTCGTCATTCCGGGGCGCTGGCGCCAGCGAGCGAACCCGGAATCCATAACCGCTAATCCCTCGTTCAAGCAAAGCGCAACAGCCGCCTTGCTCCACAGCCGACGCTGCGGCGTATGGATTCCGGGCTCGCGCAGCTTCGCCGCGCGCCCCGGAATGACGAACGGTGAGTTCGTGCACGACATCGCTACGCGACCACCGTCGTCCCCCGCGAAGGCGGGGGACCCAGTATTGCAGAGCGACTGCGTCCACCACGAACGCTCTGGGATACTGGGTCGCCCGGACGAGCGATGACGTCGATTGTGGGGAATGCGCCACAAGCGGATCGTGCGCCAATCCATGTTTCGCGCCTTGCGTCGTACTGCATCATCACTGTTGCTGCGCGCTCTGTGCCTGCGCGTCGGCGTGCGCGGGCTTGTCGACGCCGAACAGCAGCTTGCGGGCCTGCTCGTCCATCGGCTTCTTGTCCTCCTTGCCGAGCGCGAGACCGGCCTGCAACTTCGGCCGGGCACGCAGCGCGGCGTACCAGCGCTTGATGTTGGGATAGTCGTCGAGCGTCAGGCCCTGCGCCTTGTGGGTCATGATCCAGGGGAAACAGGCGATGTCGGCGATCGAGTAGCCGCCGGCGATATAGTCGCGGTCGGCCAGCCGCTGATCGAGCACGCCGTAAAGCCGCTTCGCTTCGCGGCTGTAGCGATCGATCGCGTAAGGGATCTTCTCCGGCGCATACAGCAGGAAATGGCCGTTCTGCCCGAGCATCGGCCCGAGCCCGGCCATCTGCCACATCAGCCACTGCATTACCTCGAACCGCACCCGCGGCTCGGTCGGCATCAACTGCTCGGATTTCTCCGCCAGATAGATCAGGATCGCCCCGCTCTCGAACACCGAGAGCGGCTCACCGCCGCCCGCGGGCGCGCGATCGACGATCGCCGGCATCCGGCCGTTGGGGCTGAGCGCGAGAAACTCCGGCTTGTGCTGGTCGCCGCGGCCGAGCTGCATCGGCACCACCGTGTACGGCAGGCCGCATTCTTCCAGCATGATCGAGATCTTCCAGCCGTTCGGAGTCGGCGCGTAATACAGATCGATCATGGCAGCAGGTCCTCTTGACGGGTTTGCGCCGATCCTAGCCCGGCTTCGGCCGCCTTGTCACCTCGGTCTCGCACTTCTGTACGCCTCGCTGCGGACGTGGCACAGAGGGCGCCAATCAGGCGCCATGTGAGGCTCAAGGGAGAGAACGATGCTGTTTCCGACCACGATCGCCGGCTCGTTGCCGAAGCCGGAATGGCTTGCCGAACCCAACAAGCTGTGGGCGCCGTGGAAGTCGAGCGGCGATGAACTGATCCGGGCCAAGCGCGACGCCACCATCCTGGCGCTGAAGCTGCAGGAGGACTACGGCATCGACATCGTCACCGAAGGCGAGCAGGCGCGCCAGCATTTCGTCCACGGCTTCCTGGAGGCCGTCGAGGGCATCGATTTCGCCCACAAGGTCGAGATGGGCATCCGCAACGATCGCTACAAAGCGATGGTGCCGCAAGTGGTGGCGCCGCTGCGGCTGAAAGGCCGCGTTCACGGCTTCGAAGGACAGATCGCGCGAGCGCATACCACGCACAAGATCAAGTTCACCCTGCCCGGCCCGATGACGATCATCGACACCATCGCCGATCGCCACTACGGCGACCGCGTCAAGATGGCATTCGCCTTCGCCGAGCTGCAAGGCCAACACCGATTGGAAGGACACGCTCGGCGCCGAATGGCGGCAATACGAGGACATCTTCCCGGCGATCGACGCCAGTTCGATCCAACAGGTCGCGGTCGAGTGCCGCAATTCGAAAGTGCCGCTGGAACTGCTGTCGCTGCTGAAGGGCAAGATCGTTCAGGCCGGCGTCATCGACGTCGCCAGCGACGAGGTCGAGACGGCGGACGACGTCTGCGCCACGATCGAAGCGGTGATGAAGCATGTGCCCAAGAGCAACATCATCGCCACCACCAATTGCGGCATGGCTCCGATGCGCCGCGACATCGCCGAAGCCAAGCTCGCCGCGCTCGGCAAGGGCGCGGAACTGGCGCGGGAGCGGTTCAAGTAGTTCGCTGATTTTTCTGAGCGAGGTCTACACTCGCTCTATCGTTCGTCATTCCGGGGCGCGCGTAGCGCGAACCCGGCATCCTGTCCCTGTAATCATTTGACGCGAAGTGACAGCCGCGGATCATAACCACGCACACAGGTTTGTGGGTTCCTGGCTCGCCCGCTGCGCGAGCGCCCCGGAATGACGTGGTTAGTTTGTGCGTGCGGTTGGATGCAGTGCGGGCTGATAGCCGGCTTCAAGAGCCCTTAGCGTTGATGGTGGCGTGAGCAGGAAGAGACGATCCTGCAAGCCTTCGATCACCGCCGCTCCGACCGGCTGATAACCCTCGAACGACCAGCGCAGCAGACTGCCCTGCGTGACCAGATAAGCAGTGCGGGTGCAGGTGTCATTGCGGCCACCGGCATCGTCGCTCTGCTCACCCGCCACCATCGCCCCATCCGGCAACTCATCGACCGCACACGGCAACGCATGCAGCCGCTTGGCGCGGCCGTCGAGCCGTTCGCGGTGCAGCGTGGTGTCGATCTCCTTGGCGGTGATTTGCTCGAGCCCGTTGCCCCGCGCCCACGCCGCACCGAAGCGGTTCGCATCCGCGCGGCGGCAGTAGTAGCAAGGCCGGTGCCCGGCCGCGAGCGCGGTCGCTTCGTCGAGAAAGAACAGCTCGGTCCAGCTCCGCGTCGCCATCACGTCGCGGCGGCGACCACGGAACTCGCAAGCACAGGTGATCCAAGCGTGACTCGACCAGCGCCTGTTCAGCAGCGTCCTGGTCGCCGGATCATGAATGATGCCGCGATTGCCGGTGAACATCCCGCGGCTCGCCACCGCAACGATCTCACCGAACGGCGTCACGCGGTTCTGCAGCGGCATCAAGTGTGTCCTGTGAGGAAAGACTGATCAACGCGCACTGCCTGCTCCTTCTCCCCGCGTGCGGGGAGAAGGCCGGGATGAGGGGGCGGCGCCACGCCGCCGAGTGCCCACGATCAACGATCAGATCACCGGCGACGGCGTCGAGCCACCCGAAAAGCTCAGGCGCGCGGAGGCGCCCCCTCACCCGGATTGCTACGCAATCCGACCTCTCCCCGCGCGCGGGGAGAGGTGAAGCTGCGGCGCCTGTCAGACCCAGGACGAGAAACTTGCCTACTAGACTAGACGTCTCCTCACTCCGCCCCATTCTTCAGCGGCGGCTGGAAGCTGAGGCCGGTGTCCCAGGGGAAGAAGATCCAGGTGTCCTGCGACACTTCGGTGATGAAGGTGTCGACCAAGGGACGGCCCTTCGGCTTGGCGTAGACCGCGGCGAAATGCGCGTCCGGCAGCAGCGAGCGCACCATCCGGCCGGTGTTGCCGGTGTCGACCAGGTCGTCGATGATCAACAGGCCCTTGCCGGTGCCGCCGCCGAGCGCGGCGGTCTGATCGGAGACGCCCTTGAGCACCTGCAAATCGCCCTGCTTGTCGTGCTCGTAGCTGGCGATGCACACCGTGTCGATCACCCGCAAGCCGAGCTCGCGGGCGACGATCGCGGCCGGCACCAGGCCGCCGCGGGTGATGGCGATCACCGCATGGAACGGTCCGAGCTCGTTGAGCCGCCAGCTCAGCGCCCGGCAGTCGCGGTGAAACTGATCCCACGACACCGGAAACGGGCGCCCCGCCCGTTTCTGCTCATTCGGTTCGCTTTGCGTCATTCATCCACTCCGACGACTCCGTCATTGCGAGCCCACACATCGGCGCGTTGCGCCGTCCAGGCACAGGCTCCGCGACGCAGTCCAGGGTCATGGTGCAGGCGGTTCTGGATTGCTGCGTCGCGCCGCTCCCCGCAATGACAGAGACTATTTATCCTGGTTCATTTCGCCGGCTGCAGATCCGCCAGCATCTGCTTCACCGCCGCCATCGCCTGCTGCAGCTTCTCTGGATCGCGCGAGCGGACCACCAGATTGGTATTCGGCTTGCGCTCCTCGTCGAGGAACGGGTAGCTGCCGATCATCGCGTCCGGATGCGCGGCGGCGATCTCGCGCAAGGGACCGCCGATGTCGCCCTCGCGCGCGTTCGCCTTCACCGTCTCCGACAGCATCTTGACGCCGGACTTCAGCGTCGGCGCGACGATGTCCATCATCGCCTGCATGATCGACGGCACGCCGGCCATGACGATGACGTTGCCGATCTTGAAGCCGGGCGCGATGATGGTCGCGCTCTGGATCAGCTCGGCGCCATCCGGAATCCGCGTCATCCGCAACCGCGCTTCGTTGAGCTCGGCTTCGGAGAACCGTTCGCGGAACCGCGCCACCACCTCGGGATGATAATCGATCCCGACACCGAACGCCTTGGCAACGCAGTCGGCGGTGATGTCGTCATGGGTCGGCCCGATGCCGCCGGTGGTGAAGACGTAGGTATAGCGGCTCCGCAGCGCGTCCAGCGCCTCGACGATCGCGTTCTCGTCGTCGGCCACCACGCGCACTTCGCGCAAATCGATCGCGATGTTGGTCAGGTATTCGGCGATGAAGCCGATATTCTTGTCCTTGGTCCGGCCCGACAGGATCTCGTCGCCGATCACCAGGATACCCGCCGTAACGATCTCGCTCATGAATGCTTCCGTTTCCCCGCTGCTAAGTGCCCGGCGACGACCGCAGCTGCCGCCTCCGTAGACTTTTGCCACTCATTTGAGCAGCACCCGCCCTATTTGCGGGCAAGATTATGAGCCCGCGGTCAAAAAGCGTCCACTCCTTCCATATCGTGCTGGCCCGCCCCTTGCTACTGCTGTGTTCCATGCTGCACTCTCTCGCAGCGTCTTTGGGAATCAGACTGGTTTCATGGCAGTTGCGTTCGATGAAATGAACGGCCCCAGCGGCGAGGTTCGCGCGGCCTATCAGGAATTGTCCCGCTGGCTCGGCGAAACGCCGCCCGAAGCCCTCACTCACCGGCGCCAGGAAGCCGAGCTGCTGTTCCGTCGCATCGGCATCACCTTCGCGGTATACGGCGATGCTGAGGCGCAGGAGCGGCTGATCCCGTTCGACGTCATCCCGCGCATTCTGTCGGCGCAGGAATGGGCCCGGATGGAACTCGGGCTGAAGCAGCGGGTGCGCGCGCTCAACATGTTCCTGCGCGACATCTATCACGGCCGGGACATTCTGCGCGCCGGCATCATTCCCGACGACCTGATCTTCCAGAACCCGGTGTTCCGCCCGGAGATGAACGGCCAGGCGGTTCCGCACGACGTCTATGTCCACATCGCCGGCATCGACATCGTCCGGGTCGACGACGAGCATTTCTACGTGCTGGAGGACAATGCGCGGACGCCGTCCGGCGTCTCTTACATGCTGGAAAACCGCGAGATCATGATGCGGCTGTTTCCGGATCTGTTCGCGCGGCATCGCATTGCGCCGGTCGAGCGCTATCCGGACGAACTCCTGACCGCGCTGCGCTCGGTCGCGCCGGCGCATTCGTCGTCGGAGCCGACCGTGGCGCTGATGACCCCCGGCGTGTTCAACTCCGCCTATTACGAGCACTCGTTCCTCGCCGACAAGCTGGGCATCGAGCTGGTCGAAGGCCGCGACCTCGTCATCAAGAACGACGAGGTGTTCATGCGCACCACTGAAGGGCTGAAGCGGGTCGACGTGATCTATCGCCGGGTCGACGACGACTTCATCGATCCGTTGACCTTCCGCCCGGATTCGGTGCTCGGCGTGCCCGGACTGATGTCGGCCTATCGCGCCGGCAACGTCACGCTGGCGAACGCAGTCGGCACCGGCATCGCCGACGACAAGGCGGTGTACAGCTACATGCCGGACATCGTGAAGTTCTACCTGGACGAAGAGCCTATCCTGAAGAACGTGCCGACCTGGCGCTGCCGCGAGCCTTCCGACCTCGCCTACGTGCTCGACCATCTGTCCGAGCTGGTGGTGAAGGAGGTCCACGGCTCCGGCGGCTACGGCATGCTGATCGGCCCCACCGCCACCAAGGCGACGATCGAAGCGTTTCGCGAGAAGCTGAAGCGCGAGCCGGAAGGCTTCATCGCCCAGCCGACGCTGGCGCTCTCGACCTGCCCGACCTGCACCGAAGCCGGCCTCGCGCCGCGCCATGTCGACCTGCGCCCATTCGTCCTCACCGGCCGCGACCGCATCACCGTCGTCCCCGGCGGCCTCACCCGCGTCGCGCTGCAGGAAGGATCGCTGGTGGTGAATTCCAGCCAGGGCGGCGGCACCAAAGACACCTGGGTGCTGGATGAGTAGGTTCGCAACATTGAGGCGTCATTGCGAGCGAAGCGAAGCAATCCATGGCGCCACACTCGGCAAGCTGGATTGCTTCGTCGCTCCGCTCCTCGCAATGACGGAATGAGTCATGCTGTCCCGTACCGCTGAAAACCTGTTCTGGCTGTCCCGCTACGTCGAGCGCGCCGAATATCTGGCGCGGACCATCGAGGCGACGCTGCGCGTCACCGCGCTGCCGAACACCTATTCGGGCCAAGGCAACGAATGGGATTCGGCGCTGCTCACGGCAGGCGTCAGCGCCAGCTTCTATGCGCAATACGACGAGGCCAACGAGCCCAACGTCGTCGAATTCCTGTCGATGTCGACCTCGAACCCGTCCTCGATCCGCAATTGCATCGAGGCGGCGCGGCTGAACGCGCGCTCGGTCCGCACCGCGCTCACGGGCGCGATGTGGGACACCATCAATTCCGCCTGGATCGAGCTGCAGGAGAACTGGAGCAAGGGCGCCAAGACACGCGAGCAACTGACCCAGTTCCTGCGCTTCGTGCAGGAGACGTCACTGCGGTTCGACGGCTCGGCCTATCGCACCATGCTGCGCAACGACGCCTATTGGTTCTCGCGGCTCGGCGTGCATCTGGAACGCGCCGACAACACCGCGCGGATTCTCGACGTCAAATATCATCTGCTGCTCCCCGAAGAGGAGCACGTCGGCGGCCCGCTCGACTATTATCAGTGGTCGTCGATCCTGCGCTCGGTGTCGGCGCTGACCGCCTATCACTGGGTATATCGCGAGACGCTGAAACCGTGGCTGATCGCCGACCTGTTGATCCTCAACGACAGCCTGCCGCGCTCGCTGGCGTCGTGCTACGGCAATCTGGTGCGGAATCTCGACCAGATCGGCGTCGCCTACGGCCGCCAGGGCCTGGCCCAGCGCCACGCCCGCGCCATCCGAAACCGGCTGGAACATTCCAACATGGACGACATCTTCCAGCGCGGCGTCCACGAATTCATCCAGGAATTCATCGCCGACAACAGCCGGCTCGGCGAAATCGTCGCCAAGCAGTATCTTATCTGATCGAGCACAGGCGCGCGCGACCGCCCGCCCGCCGCAACCGGACTGCCGACGCCATGCGCCTGCGCATCACGCACACGACAAATTATCGCTACGAGCCGCCCGCCACCGGCGTGATCCAGGTGCTGCGGCTGACGCCCGGCAGCCACGACGGCCAATACGTCGCCGACTGGCAGATCGACGTCTCCACCGACACCCGGCTCGACATGCATTACGACGCGTTCGGCAACGTCACCCACGTGCTGACGGTCGGCGCGACCGAGTATCTCACCATCACCGCCGAAGGGCTGATCGAGACCTCGGACACCGGCGGCGTCCTGAAGGGCACCGACGAGCGGTTTCCGCCGCAGCTGTTTCTGCGCCCGACCGAGCTGACCGACCTCGCGCCGCCGATGCAGGCGCTGGCGCGCGAGCTGCGCGGCGACGGCAGCGGCGACACGATCGGCTTCCTGCACGCGCTGATGTCCGCGATCAACCAGCACATCACCTTCGACGACGACCCCACCCATTCGGGCACGACCGCGGCCGAAGCCTTCGCGTTACGCCGCGGCGTCTGCCAAGACTACGCGCATGTGTTCATCGCCTGCGCCCGCGCCGGCGGCGTGCCGGCTCGGTTCGTCGCCGGGCATTTCCTGCGCGCCGACGGCATGGCGCAGCAACCCGCCGGCCACGCCTGGGCCGAAGCCTATGTGCCGGGTCTCGGCTGGGTCGGGTTCGATCCGGCCAACGGCATCTGCACCACCGATGCCCACGCCCGCGTCGCCATCGGGCTCGACTATCTCGGCGCCGCGCCGGTGCGCGGCACCCGCTATGGCGGCGGCGTCGAGACCTTGACGGTGTCGGTCAAGGTCGATCAGGCCGGCCGGCAATTCCAATCGCAATAGCTTCCGCCCTTCGGGGGCTGGACGGGCGGCACGGATGGGCTAGTGTCCCGCGGCCGATCGGCGCTGCCGCGCCGGCGCAATTGCTGTCAGGCCTGTGAGTTCGAGGACGAGATGACCTATTGCTGTGGAGTGCTGGTGCGCGAGGGCCTGGTGATGGTCGCCGACACCCGCACCAATGCCGGGCTCGACAACATCTCGACCTTTCGCAAGCTGCACGTCTTCAGCACGCCGGGCGACCGCATCATGGCGGTGGCGAGCGCCGGCAATCTGTCGATCAGCCAGTCGGTGCTGTCGACCCTGACCGAAGGCCTCGAAAACGCCGAGACCAGCGAGCGCGAGACCCTGATCGGCGCGTCCAGCATGTTCCAGGCGGCGCAACTGATCGGCCGCGTCATCCGCCACGTCAATGCGACCGAGGCGCAGGCGCTCAAGGCCGAGGAAATCAACTACGAGGTGTCGTTCCTGTTCGGCGGCCAGATCAAGGGCGAGCGGATGCGGCTGTTCATGATCTATCCGGCCGGCAACTTCATCGAATGCACCATCGACACGCCGTATTTGCAGATCGGAGAGCACAAATACGGCAAGCCCGTGCTCGACCGCGCGATCACTTACGACGTCGAACTGTACGAGGCGCTGAAGACCAGCCTGATCTCGATGGATTCGACGATGCGCTCCAATCTCGGCGTCGGCCTGCCGATCGACGTGCTGGTGGTACGCACCGACGTTTGCGACGCCGACCTCAACCACCGCATCGAGGCCGGAGAGCCCTACTTCCACGACCTCCGCTCGCGCTGGTCCGCCGCACTGCGCGCCGCCCACAAGAACATCCCGCGCCCGCCCTACAAGAATCCGGCGTGAGGCATCGGGCGCGAGATCATGATGGCAAAGACCGCCACCTGGCGCGGCATGACCCCCGCCGATCTGCCCGCCGTCAACGCCATCGCGGCGGTGGTCCACGCAGCCTACCCTGAAGACCCCGCGGTGTTCGCCGAGCGGCTGGCACTGTATCCGGACGGTTGCTTCGTGCTCGAGACCGCGAACGGCCTCGCCGGCTATCTCGTTAGTCATCCTTGGCATGTGATGCAGCCACCGGCGCTGAATGCGCTGCTGGGCAGTATGCCACAGCCGGCCTCGACCTATTATTTGCACGACATCGCGCTGCTACCGCAGGCGCGCGGCGGCGGTGCGGCAGGCACCGTGCTGACGATGGTGTTTGATCACGCAGCGGCTGTCGCGGACAACGTCTCACTCGTCGCTGTCGGTGGAACCGCGCCGTTCTGGGGGCGTTATCGCTTCGCGCCACACGACACCCCGAGCCTCGCACGCAAGCTTCAGAGCTACGGCAAAGACGCCAGCTATATGGTCCGCTCGCTGAGCGCCGATCACGCCGCCGGATCGACGATCTCGCTGGAGTGAGTGGCGGTGCAAGCTGCAGACCGGACAGGATGCCGCAGTGAGCGCGCGCATTTCTGAGCTAGAATAAGTTCCGAATTCATCGTCGATCCGTCGGCAGAAAAATCGTCGCCCTCGTCACGGTTACATTAACCGTGTCTGCTGTTCCTGTTGCGGACAAATTCAAACGACGGCACCTCGATACTAGGTTGCCCTTTATCCATACGGCGCGCCTGCGTGCGGGCCGCGAGACCAAGGACGAGAGATGACGAGCAAGCCCGACGCGACGGGAGCCCAGGGCACAAGCCTGGAGCAGGCCACGCGCCTGGAGATTGTGCGGACGACCGAGCGCCTGCAGGAAATCGGAGACGCCTGGGAAACACTGTGGGAGCAAGCCGACGCTCCGGTGTTTCAATGCCACGCTTGGGTGGCAGCGTGGTGGCACGCCGTACCGGATCCGCATCGGCGCGGGCTGATGATCGTCCTCGCCTGGTCCGGGGATCGACTTGATGCGGTGATGCCGCTCGCAATCTGCCGGCTGCACGGCATCCGCGTGCTCGAATGGGCCGCCAAGGATTATTCCGATTATTGCGACGTGCTGCTGCGCCCCTGCACCGACCCGGCACTGGCCGTGCGGATGTGGGATTACGTCAGCGCGCAAGGCGGCTTCGATGCCGCGTATCTGCCCCATCTCTTGCCGACAGCGACCGCGACCACGCTGACACGTCGCACGACGGGTGGCCTCGCGCTGCATCCGCATCACCGGCAGGCCACCAGCCTGCGCGTCGTCGGCCGTTGGGAAAATGGGCAGGCCTGGTTCGACTCGCAATCGGGCAACGCCCGGCGCAACTACCGCCGAGCGCTGAAAAGCCTGTCCGAAGGCGCCAAGGTCGAATTCCGGCGGCTCGGGCCCGGCGAGCAACTCGGGCCTGCGCTGCAGCGCTGTGCCGAGCTGAAGCGTGCCTGGTGCGCGCGCAACGGGCTGATCGCGCCGCTGTTCGACGAGGGCTCGCCGATGCTGCCAGCGCTGGCGCAGGTGCTCGCCGACAAGAATCTGCTCCATGTCTTCGTGCTCGAACGCGACGGCATCATCGTCGCAATAACCATCAACTTGGTCCAGCACGACACCATGATGGCCTATGTCACCACCTACGACTCCGCCTTCGAGCGCGGTTCGCCCGGCTACATCCTGTTGTACGACTACATCCGATGGGCGATCGATCAAGGCGCCACCTGCATCGATTTTCTTTGCGGCGACGAGGACTACAAGTATCGCTTCGCCAATCAGCAGGTGACGCTGGCGTCGTTCGTCGGCGGCCGCACCCTGTTGGGCAAGATGGCGCTGCAATCCGACCGCGTCTGGCACGCCGTCCAGAGCTATCGCAGCAGACATCAGCGTCCCACTTCGAAGGCGGCGCCGCGGGCCAACGACGAACGTGCAGGCACCGAAGCGGTCGCCGAACGCTGACCGCATCGGCTTGTTGCGGCCATGGACTGGCTTTACGGTGCGCGCCTCATCACAACGATAGAACAGTTCGGGGAGACGCCGATGTCCACCACCAAGATCGCCCTCGTCACCGGCGCCGGCACCGGCGTCGGCCGTGCCGCGGCGCTGGCGCTGATGCAGGCCGGCTTCACCGTGGTGCTGGCCGGCCGCCGGCTGCAACTGCTGCAGGAGACCCAGAAGCTCGGCGCCGAGTTCGGCGACAGCCTGCCGGTGGTCGCCGATATGGCCGACCCGGCCTCGATCGCCGCACTATTCGACAAGGCCACCGCCACCTATGGCCGGCTCGACCTCTTGTTCAACAACGCCGGCATCGGCGCGCCGCCGGTGCCGTTCGAGGACCTGCCGCTGGAACAATGGCAGGCGGTGGTGATGACCAACCTCACCGCGCCGTTCCTGTGCACCCAGCACGCGTTCCGGATCATGAAGGATCAGAACCCGCGCGGCGGCCGCATCATCAACAACGGCTCGATCTCGGCGCACGCGCCGCGGCCGTTCTCATCCGCCTACACCGCCACCAAGCACGCCATCACCGGCCTGACCAAGGCCAGCAATCTCGACGGCCGCGCCTACGACATCGCGGTCGGCCAGATCGACATCGGCAACGCCGCCACCCCGATGACCGACCGCATGGTCGAGGGCCCCGGCGTGCTGCAACCGGACGGCTCGGTCAAGCACGAGCCGCGGATGGACGCCAAGGCGGTCGGCGATGCGGTCGCCTACATGGCCGGTCTGCCGCTCGACGCCAACGTGCTGGTCATGACCGTGATGGCGACCAAAATGCCGTTCGTCGGCCGCGGCTGAGGCCTCAGCCAGCCGACGACTGCCGCGTTTTACGGTTGCTTCCGCTGGCCCGTCGGGGCCAGCATGCTGGCATTGATCCAGTCATTTCCAAACGGCGCCGACCCCGATCCGGCCCCGAGACCAGAGCGCGCGATGACCGCATCGGCCCAGCAGTCCGCCACCGCCGAGCGTCTGCATGCGCTCGACGCGGTGCGCGGTTTCGCATTGCTTCTCGGCATCTTCTATCACGCTGCATTGTCGTTTCTGCCGTTCGCGCCGCAGTTCTGGATGGTCGCAGACAACCATCCGAGCACGGTGTTGTCGGTGTTCATGTTCGCCTCGCACAGCTTTCGGATGACGACGTTCTTCCTGATCGCCGGCTTCTTCGCGCGTCTTAGCCTGCACCGGCTCGGCATAACGAGCTTCGTCCGCGACCGCGGCCGGCGGATCGCACTGCCGCTGGTGGTCGGCTGGCTGGCGGTCACCCTCGCCTTCGGGCTGATCGGCGCCGTCGCCGCGATCCTCGCCAATCACGGCCGCCAGCCCCCACTTCACGAGCCGCCCGCCGTCGCAGCGAAATTGTCGCTGACACATCTGTGGTTTCTTTACGTGCTGATCGAGTTCTACGCGATAACGCTGCTGCTGCGCGCCGCCGTCGCGGCGATCGACCGGGCGGGTCGGATCGGAGCCGGCGTCGACCATCTCGTCGGCTTCGTGGTCTGCAGCCCGCTCGGCCCGATCCTGCTAGCGCTGCCGGTGAGCGCCGCGCTGCTCGGCGATTCGAGCTGGACGGATTGGCCGAACATCCGCACGCCCGATCATCTCGTCACCACCGCGCAGGCCTGGATCGTCTACGGCTTGGCGTTCGGCTTCGGCTTCGCGCTGCATCGTCAATCACGACTGATCTGGCGGCTGCAATCGTACTGGCTGCTGTACTTGGCGGTCGCGATTGCGTCGATCGTGGCCTGTCTGTTGCTCGGCGCGGTGGCGACGAACGGTTTGGAAGCCGGCCTGCTACGCAGCGCGCGCGCGATGTGCTATGCGGTCGCGAGTTGGACCGCAACGCTCGGCGTGGTCGGCGCCGCACTACGCTTCCTGTCCAGCTTCAGCAAGACGCGGCGATACATCGCCGACGCGTCGTATTGGTTGTACATCGTGCATCTGCCGATCATCGTCGCGCTGCAGATCGCCGTCGCACGACTGGGCTGGCCGTGGCCGGCCAAATACGCGACCATCATGGCGATCACGCTGGTGCTCGGCTTCGTCAGCTATCAGTATCTGGTGCGTTACCGCCTGATCGGCACCATACTCAATGGTCCGCGCACCCCGCCTGCACATCCGGCGCCTCCTTAAACGGCCAGTGCTCGCCAAGGGTGAAGCCCTCCAGACTCACCAACGTGTCGGCATCCGCCAAGCCGGCACGCTTGCCGAACTGAGCGACAAAGCCACCGGGATCCCTTTGCGGCTTGACGATCCACCCCAATCGACCTATCAATCCATCAATCGATGGATTGAGCATGACGAAATCCGGGACAGTTCGGCGAACGGTTGAACCGCACGATCATCCGCCGCGTGCGGTGGTCAAGCTGCCGCGGCGGCGTGACATCGACGACGCTGCGAAAATGTTCGAAGCGCTCGGCGAGCCGGCACGGCTGCGCCTGCTACTGCGATTGTCGACCGACGAAATCTGCGTCTCCGAACTGGCGGAGATCGAGGGTGAGCAACTCACGACCGTGTCGGCCCGCTTGAAATCGCTCCACGCGGCGCGGCTGGTCAAGCGCCGGCGGCAAGCCAAGCATGTCTACTACTCCGTCGCCGACGACCATGTGCTGCAGATGATCGGCGGCGCCATCGCTCACGCGGCCGAGCACGACAGCAACCATCAAGACCACTGAAGGAGACCACAATGGCTACCTGCAACGAATCCCACCACGCCAATCACGACCATCAGCACGGCCCGAACTGCGGCCACACCGCAATCAAGCACGAGGGCCATATCGACTATCTGCACGATGGCCATCTGCATCACATGCACGGCGATCACGTGGATGAACATCGCATCGCGGTCGACGGCACCAACCCGGTGGCATGCACGCCCGACACCAAATGCAGCCATACCCATGGTCCCGGCTGCGGCCACGAAGCCGTGCCGCATGGCGACCACGTCGATTATCTGGTGAACGGCCGCCTGCACCACCCGCACGGCGACCATTGCGACGACCACGGCCCGCTCGAACTCGCCTGAGCGTCGACGCAGGCATTGTCGCGCGAAACGCAAACAGCTTCGCGGAGCTGCAATGCGTCCAAACACTGGTCTGGAGCTCCGGTTCTGATTTGATCAGGACCGGACATTGTTCAGATGAGCCGGGCTTCCCCGGTAGGCGCGCTTACCACGACATCACGTAGCTCCGGCGTAGGGGCCTCCACCCGGCAGCCCGGTCGTGGTGTCGGTGAGCTGCTGCAGGTCCGGAATATTCGCCGCCGTCTTGGTGCCGGAGCCGCTCCGGCCAATGCCGTCGAAGTACCTTTGGCGGTCGCGGATGCCGACTGTGACAGCAATTGCAGCACCGCAATATTGTTCTGATAAAAAGACCGCACTTGCGATCCGCATGGAAGTCCCCTTCATGATCTGTTGGATCGCTGCATTTACCGGGCTAATGAATTGATAAGGATATTGGCAGCAGGAACCTACTTCCGGGGGCGGACATGCGGGCATCATTCAACACCGTTCGACAGCTGGGGCTGCTCGGCCTGTTGACCGGCACTGTGCTGGTTGCAGGCGTCGCGCCGCCGCGCGCCGACGACACGGCCGAGACGCTGCGCCTTGCGGTCGGCGGCGATGCGACCTTCAGCCTGAAAGAGAATCCCTCGACCGGCTATCGCTGGCACCTGGACACCAAGGCCAGCCGCGATCTCGACCTGATCGAGATCTCCGATGCTGGTTATCACCAGGGCGCCGGCGACGTGGTGCACCAACCGGTGGTCGGCGTGCCCGGCATGCGGTCGTTCCGCATCATGGCGCGCAAGGCCGGTACCGCGACCGCGGTGTTCGACTACTTGCGCGATTGGGAGAACCAGGCGCCGGCACAGCGCCACACCGTCACGGTCGAGATCACGCCGCGCTGAAGCGCAGCTACTCCGCGCCGGTGCGGATGAAGTCGGCGACCTGCTCGGTCTTGCGCAGCTTGGCGAGATCGTCCGCCGTCGGCAGTTGCGGCCGGTCGCGGGCGACGTTGACCACGCAGAGAAAGCCGAGGCAGTCGCCGCGATTGGCGCGGAACTGATGCCAGGTCATCGGCGGGATGAACACCAGATCGCCCTGCCCGACATCGCGGATCGTCTCGCCGACCAGGCACTGCCCGCGCCCACGGTGGATCATCACCGCATGCACATGGGCATGGCGCTCCAGCGTCGAATAGCCGCCTTCGCTCACCTCAAAGTAGCGCCACTCGCAAGCCAGGCTAGGATCCGAGAACAGCAATTGCCGCGAGACGTCCTGAAACGGCGCTTCGGCGGTCTGCTTGTACGGCATTACCGCGACACCTTCCCAACGGCCCGGTTCGGTCTGCGCGCGCACGCCGGGGCGCTCGCCCGAAGGCGGCTGCGGCGCTGCTGCGTTGTCATTGGCCATGGCTTGCGACCTCCGCGGTGAACCGCGCCGCCTGTTCGGTGAGATGCACGCCCGCAGCGAGCAGGCTGCCGCCGATCAGCAGCATCACGTCGGGACCGTAGAATGCCAGCAGTTCTTTGATCCGATCAATCGCGATGCCGCCGGCCGGCATCGGCAGGCACGGCTTCAGATCGCACCAGTCGCACCGCGCCGCATCCGCCAGCGCGCGGCAGGTCTCCGGCGTGTAGGCGAACCGGCCGCCGTGATGCGGAAAGATGGTCGCGTCGGCACCGAGCAGCCTGAACAGTCGGCCGAGCAGCAGGTCCGGCGCGATCCGCTGCGCGCCGGCGAGCGACGGATGCGCCAGCACGATCAGCCCCTCGGCCTCTTTGGCGATCAGATGGAAGTTCGCCAGCCCGACGATCATCGGCATCAGCATCACGGCCGGCAGACCTTCGCGGCGGACGATGTCGAGCTGCCGCCGCATGTCGTCGAGCGAACCGGAGACGTGCGGCGCATACAACGTCGTCGCCCCCCGCACCGCATTGGCGTCCCCCACCGCGCGGGCGACCGCCGGCACCCGCGCCGCGAACGGGCTGAACGCCTGATCGGCGATGCCGTGGTCGTCCTTGATCAGATCGACGCCGCCGCGCGCCAGCCGCCCCGCGAGCGCCGCCAGCGCCTGCGGCGACAGCCCCTGCGGCTTCAGTGCCGACGCGGTCAGCGCCCGCCGCGGCGCATTGAGCTTGGCGCGAATGCCGGCGATCCCGAACCTCGGCCCGCAGAACGCAGCCGGATAGGCCGACGGCAAGTCGACATCGGCCAGCACGACGTCGGGCTGGATCGAGCTGTTGCCGAACAGCATATTGAGAAGCTGTCCCGGCTCAGCGGGTGCGGTCGCGCTCGCCAGACTGATCCGCACGGAAAATCGCGCCTCGCCGATCGGCGTGATCGCTTCGACCCGGCCGACGATGTCGTCGCGAAGATGCGGCTCCGTCACCGCCGCGAGCGGGCATTCGACGCTCTGCTCGATCGCCAGCGCCTCGGCGCGCGCGGCGATCTCCGCCGGCGGCGCGCCGACCTGATAGGTGACGATAATCCGTTCGCTCATATCCGATCCAATATCGCGACGGCCGACCTGTCCGGCCTGTCTAGCACAGCCTGTTCGAACCGCAGTGTCGTCGCGGCGGACGAAGCCGCGATGACGGCATCGTCGCGGTGATCCGCGCTTTAGTCGACTTGCCAGCGCGCCCCGCCGTGGCCTACCCATCGGGTTCGGCTCGGGGGACACAATGCTGCAATTGCAATCCGGCTTCGGCGTGTTCGCGCTGCTGATGCTCGCGTGGGCGTTCGGCGAACATCGCGACCGCGTCTCGGTGCGGCAGGTCGCGATCGGGCTCGGCGTCACGCTTCTGACCGCGGTCGCGATGCTGAAATTGCCCGGCGCCGCCCATGCGTTCGGGGCGATCAACGACGCGGTCGGCGTGATCGCAGCGGCGAGCCGCGCCGGCACCTCGTTTGCATTCGGGTATCTCGGCGGCGCCCCGGCACCGTTCGACGTCAAGGCGCCCGGCGCCGATTTCATCCTCGCGTTTCAGGCGCTGCCGGTGGTGCTGGTGATGAGCGTGCTGACCACGCTGTTGTTCTACTGGCGGATCCTGCCGCCGGTGGTGCGCGGCATGGCGTGGCTGCTCGAGCGCACGCTCGGCGTCGGCGGCGCGGTCGGGCTGTCGACCGCCGCCAATGTGTTTCTCGGCATGGTCGAAGCGCCGCTGTTCATCCGCCCATATCTGGCGCAGCTCACCCGCAGCGAATTGTTCCTGGTGATGACCGGCGGCATGGCCGGGATCGCCGGCACCGTGCTGGTGCTGTATTCGACGCTGCTGGCGCCGGTGCTGCCGGACGCCGCCGCGCATTTCGTCATCGCCTCGGTCCTCGGCGCGCCGGCCGCGATCCTAGTCAGCCTGATCATGGTGCCGGAGACGGAGGCGCGCGCCACCGGCGGCGAACTCGCCGATCCCGGCAAGATCGCGGTCAGCAGCATGGACGCCATCGTCAAGGGCACCGCCGCCGGCCTCGACCTGCTGCTCAACATCATTGCGATGCTGATCGTGCTGGTGGCGCTGGTGTATCTCGGCAACGCCGCACTCGGCCTGCTGCCGCCTATCGGCGGCGAGGCGATCACGCTGCAGCGGCTGCTCGGCTATCTGATGGCGCCGGTGTGCTGGCTGCTCGGCCTACCGTGGGATCAGGCGGTGACGGCGGGGTCGCTGATGGGGATCAAGACTGTCCTCAACGAGCTGATCGCCTATGTCGAGCTTTCGAAGCTGCCGGAGGGGGCGCTCGATCCGCGCTCGAAGCTGATCATGCTGTACGCGATGTGCGGCTTCGCCAATTTCGGCAGCCTCGGCATCATGCTCGGCGGCCTCACTGCGATGGCGCCGCAGCGCCGCGAGGAGATCGCCGCGCTCGGCCTCAGGTCGATCGTCTCCGGCACGCTCACCACCTGCCTGATGGGCGCGGTGGTCGGGGTGATGACGTAAAGGAGGCGACGTAGGCAACTTGCGTCTTGGCGGACGCTGCCTGCTCCCTCTCCCCGCGCGGATAGAGGTTACGACGCCTCGTCAGCTCGACAGCCGCAATAGATCCGTCCGCGAGGCCAGCGGCCGCTGCCCAGCGAGCTTGCGGATCCGCCGCATCAGCGAGACAGCTCGCGTGGTGCTGTGCTCGATCAGCCAGCGCGCGAATGCCGACGGCGGCAGCGCGGGCGCGTGGAGGAAGCCCTGCACCACAGCGCAGCCGAGCTGCGAGAGCAGCATTTGTTGCCCCTCGGTCTCGACGCCTTCGGCGACCACGGTGAGCTCCAGCGCCTGTCCGACACGGATGATGGCCGTGACCACCGCCCGCGCGTTGCTGTCGGTCTCGAGCTGCTGCATGAAACTGCGGTCGATCTTCAACTCTCGGATGGGAAGTTGCACCAAGCGGCTCAGGCTGGAATAGCCGGTTCCGAAATCGTCGAGCGCCAAGCCGACCCCCAGCGCGCGTAGCGTCTGCATGCTGCCCAGAGCCACCGCTTCTTCGTTCTGCAGCACGCCCTCGGTCACTTCGATCGTCAACACTTCCGGCGGCAGCTCGAATTCGGCGAGAATATCGGCCACGATCGAAGCAAGATCGGGATTCTGGAAGTTGATCGGCGACAGATTGACGGACACCGTGGGAATATCGAGCCCGGCCTTGCGCCACGCCGCCATCTGCCGGCAGGCGGCGCGGATCGACCACAGCGCGATCTGCTCGATCAATCCACACTCCTCGGCGAGCGGGATGAACTTCGCAGGCGACACGGCGCCGAGTACGGCATCGTTCCATCGCGCGAGCGCTTCGACGCCGAAAATCGTGCCGTCGGACGAGCGGATCTGCGGCTGGTAGTGCAGCTCCAGGGCCTCGCGTGCGATCGCGTCGCGAAGCGCGGTCGTGTAGATCACACGCTCCTGGGCGGCCCCATTCATATCATCGCTGTAAAACCGACGGGTCGCGCGTCCGGCCCGTTTGGCTTGATACATCGCCGTGTCGGCCTGCCGGAGCAGCGTATCGAACTCGGTGGCGTTGTCCGGATAGATGCTGATACCGATACTGGCGGACATCGACACCTGACGGGTCGCCAGCTTCAGCGGCGCCGTCAACGCCTGCGCGATCCGCGCGACGACGGCATCCGCTCCGGCCGCGTCACAGCCCGGCATCGCAACGACGAACTCGTCGCCGCCGAGGCGCCCGAGAATGTCACCCGGTTTCACTTGCTCACGCAGCCGCCCGGCAAACGCCATGAGGAAGTCGTCACCGGCAGAGTGGCCGAGCGTATCGTTGATATCCTTGAAATTGTCGAGGTCGAGAAACGCCAACGCCACATGCCGCCCCGAAGGAGGTCGTGATCGCATCTTGGATCAGATCGCGCAGACGAGCGCGATTGGGTAGGCCGGTGAGCAAGTCGTTGTAGGCCATCTGCGCGATCTGAGCGCGCGATTCCATACGCTCGATCGCCAATGCTCCGAGATGCAAGCACGCCTGCGCGATGCGCTCGTGCCAACGGCTCGGTGCACGGCACTGCCGGAAATAGAATGCGAAGGTGCCGATGACACGGTCGTCCTTGGACTTAATCGGCAACGACCAGCAGGCGCGCAGCCCCGCCGCGAGCGGCATCGCATTGAACGGCTGCCAACGCGGATCGGTCTTGAGGTCGACCGCCAGCACCGGCTCGCCGGTATAGGCGGCGGCGCCGCAGGATCCGACATTTGGACCGATCGCGACCCCGTCCAGCTCAGCGGAATAATCCTGGGGCAAGGTCGGCCCACCAATCGGATGGATGAATCCGCTCTTATCGATATGGAGCAGCGACGACACCACATCAGGCGCAATGCGTTCGACGAAGCGGCACATCCGATCGGCGACTTCAGCAATCGGCACTTCGTCGGCCAGCGCCGCCAGGGTCAGCTGCTGCAGCGAACGCAACTGCACGGTCTCGGAGATGTCGGTCATCGAGGCGAAGATATGCATGATCTCGCCGTGCGGATTGCGCAGCGCCTTGACGTCGGCGGATACCCAGATTTCGTCGCCGTTGTCGTCATACAGGAGAACCTGTGCCCCGCGACTGCCGACGTCGTCCTCACCGCGGACAACTCTCTGCAGATCGGCAGGATCGGTATGCGGCCCCGCGAGCAAGTCGGTCGTGCACCGCCCTTTCACCGCATCGGCCGTATAGCCGAATAGTTTGCTGAACCCGGCGTTGGTGTAGATGATGCTGTCGTCGCGATCGACCAGGATGACGGCACGGTTGGTCGCATCGGCAATCGACATCAGCAGCGCCAGGCGTTCCCGGCGCTCGACCTCCGCAGTGACGTCGCGAATGGTGGCGATCGTGCAGCCTTTGCAGTCGGACTCGATACGCTCCAGCGACAGCGCGGCGCGGACGTGGCCACCATCCGTGTGGCCGATATCGATCTGCCCCTCGCCTGCACGCGAGCTCGAGTCGTCCGCGCCGAGGCCGACGAGTCCGAGCGAACCGGCATCGCCACCGATAACGTCGGCGCGATTGAGCCCCCAGATCGACTCGGCCGCCTCGTTGAAGTAACGAACGTTCCGGTCGTGATCCACGACGACGACTGCGTCTTTTGCCCGCTGCGGCGAAGCCGAGTAATCACCCCAACCCTTCTCTTCGACGTCATCACGTTTCGGCATCGCCAGGTCCCGAGAGCTGTTGATTCTACGAGGTCACCAGGTCGGACGACGATCTTGTGACCGCGCTACTTGTCAGCACAAAGGATGATGAAAGCGTTGTTCGAATCGAGACGATATGCTGGCTGATTGGTCTTGGTTAGAAGTTGGTTTCGGGTTGCAACGACGGGCGATAACAATAGCCGCGAAAAGCGGCTTACTGATTGTGACACCCGATTTTTTCGCGCGGGGATGGTTGTTCTCAGCTATCAGACCGCTTCATCGATTGATTGAAGCTCATCTGGCCGTTCTCGAGAGAACAGCCCTGATGCCGAGGAGCCCGGCAGATCCGGCGTGTCGAAGGATGATACGATGCATCCCACGGCGCCCATGGCTCGAGAAGGCTTTGCGCATTCTCTGCTCCATGAGGATTGCGCCTGCGGTCAGCATTCCGCAGTTGCAATCTTATCAAAACAGAGCAGCTCTGGCTGCTGACCTCTGGTCGTCTTGGATCTCCGCACAACCAGAAGCCATGCCGGCCGACGAATTCACCGCCGACCGGCGATCGTGCAATCAGTGCAGTCTGAAGACGCCGTCGACGGCGCGCAGCTCGGCCGGCTTGATCAGCTTGGAATGCGCGACGGTGACGGCGAACAGCGGCCCCTCGAGCTTCGACTTCCAGAAACTGAGAAAGTCGTTCAGGGCGGGGAAATCAGGCGCGAGGTCGTAGTCTTGCCACGTGTAGCTTTGCAGCAACCACTGCCGGTCCGGGCGGCGATAAAGAATCTCGGCCGTCGTCAGACCGTAGCCGAGCACCTGTTTCCTGAAGTCCTCAGAAACTGCACCTCGTTCGACCATAAATCCTCCTTCCCGAACCAGCCATTCCGCAACAGTTCGCGACCGGGATTGCGTGGGAATGCCGTCGTTCCGTCTGCTGTCCCCGCGGTGCCCGTCTCCGGTCTCCGCCGGGCATCGCGCAGCTGAAAATCTGACGTATCTGGGCTGGGCATCTCAAGTGCAAAATCGGTAGCAAATGCAGAAAAAGACAGCGTTGGCAGCGACTTAGATCAAGTGCTAACAGAGCCATCAAAAAGCCGGGGCAGACTGGGATTGATTGCGGCCGCCTCTTCGTTCACCGTGGCTGGCAGATGTTCCGGGCGAGTGCTAAAAATTTCGCGCGCGGCCCTTGTCTCCCCAAAATCCCTCGACTATCTCCTCGGTGTCGTGCTGGCACTCGGTGCTCACGACTGCCAATTCAGATTTTCTGAGATAATTCAGAAACTTAGGAGGACTTGCATGAACTTCCGTCCGCTTCACGACCGCGTCGTGGTCAAGCGCATCGACGCCGAAGAGAAGACCGCTGGCGGTATCATCATTCCTGACTCGGCCAAGGAAAAGCCCTCGCAGGGCGAGATCGTCGCCGTCGGCCCGGGTGGCCGCGACGAAGCCGGCAAGCTGATCCCGATCGACCTCAAGGTCGGCGACCGTGTGCTGTTCGGCAAGTGGAGCGGCACCGAAGTCAAGATCGACGGCAAAGAGCTGCTGATCATGAAGGAAAGCGACATCATGGGCGTCATCACCGACGCCGGCGCCAAGAAGAAGGCGGCCTGAGCCTTTGGAGGTCCCTCACCCTGAGGAGCGCCTGCAAGGCGCGTCTCGAAGGGTGAGCTCCACACGCTGAGACCACTCATCCTTCGAGACGCGGACCTGTGGTCCGCTCCTCAGGATGAGGACACAACGATCCAACCCAAGGGATACCTCTTATGTCCGCTAAAGAAGTCAAATTCGGCGTCGACGCCCGCGACCGCATGCTGCGCGGCGTGGACATTCTCGCCAATGCCGTGAAGGTCACGCTGGGTCCGAAGGGCCGCAACGTCGTCCTCGACAAGTCGTTTGGCGCGCCGCGCATCACCAAGGACGGCGTCACCGTCGCCAAGGACATCGAGCTCGACGACAAGTTCGAGAACATGGGCGCCCAGATGGTGCGCGAAGTCGCCTCGAAGTCGGCCGACGCCGCCGGTGACGGCACCACCACCGCGACCGTGCTGGCCCAGGCGATCGTGCGCGAAGGCGCCAAGGCGGTCGCCGCGGGTATGAACCCGATGGATCTGAAGCGCGGTATCGACCTCGCGGTGGAAGCCGTCGTCGCCGACCTCGTCAAGAACTCCAAGAAGGTCACCTCGAACGACGAGATCGCCCAGGTCGGCACCATCTCCGCCAACGGCGACGCCGAGATCGGCAAGTTCCTCGCCGACGCGATGAAGAAGGTCGGCAACGAGGGTGTCATCACCGTCGAGGAAGCCAAGTCGCTCGAGACCGAACTCGACATCGTCGAGGGCATGCAGTTCGACCGCGGCTACATCTCGCCCTACTTCGTCACCAACGCCGACAAGATGCGCGTCGAGATGGATGACGCCTACATCCTGATCAACGAGAAGAAGCTGTCGTCACTGAACGAGCTGCTACCGCTGCTCGAAGCCGTGGTGCAGACCGGCAAGCCGCTGGTGATCGTCGCCGAGGACGTCGAAGGCGAAGCCCTCGCCACCCTCGTCGTCAACCGCCTGCGCGGCGGCCTCAAGGTCGCGGCCGTCAAGGCTCCGGGCTTCGGCGACCGCCGCAAGGCCATGCTGCAGGACATCGCGATCCTGACCGGCGGCCAGGCGATCTCGGAAGACCTCGGCATCAAGCTGGAAAACGTCACCCTGCAGATGCTGGGTCGCGCCAAGAAGGTGATGATCGACAAAGAAAACACCACGATCGTCAACGGCGCCGGCAAGAAGGCCGACATCGAAGCCCGCGTCGCGCAGATCAAGGCTCAGATCGAAGAGACCACTTCGGACTACGACCGCGAGAAGCTGCAGGAGCGTCTGGCCAAGCTCGCCGGCGGCGTCGCGGTGATCCGCGTCGGCGGCGCGACCGAGGTCGAGGTCAAGGAGCGCAAGGATCGCGTTGACGACGCGATGCACGCCACCCGCGCCGCGGTCGAGGAAGGCATCGTCCCGGGCGGCGGCGTCGCGCTGCTGCGCGCCTCCGAGCAGCTCAAGGGCCTCAAGACCAAGAACGACGACCAGAAGACCGGCGTCGAGATCGTGCGTCGCGCCCTCTCCGCCCCGGCCCGCCAGATCGCCATCAACGCTGGCGAAGACGGCTCGGTGATCGTCGGCAAGGTGCTTGAGAAGGAGCAGTACGCGTTCGGCTTCGACTCGCAGTCGGGCGAGTACGGCGACCTGGTCAAGAAGGGCATCATCGACCCGACCAAGGTGGTCCGCACCGCGATCCAGAACGCCGCGTCGGTCGCTGCGCTCCTGATCACCACCGAAGCGATGATCGCCGAACTGCCGAAGAAGAACCAGGGCGGCCCCGCGATGCCCCCCGGCGGCGGCATGGGCGGCATGGACTTCTAAGCGAAGCCTAAAGTCGCAGAGACAACGAAGCCCGGGAGCGATCCCGGGCTTTTTTGTTGGCAGACCGGGTACTCACCCCCCTCGTTCGTCATTCCGGGCTCGTGCTTCGCGCCCCGGAATGACGGAGAGAGGTGCATGCTATAGTCTGATCGTCCAAATCCGGAGGAAGCTCCTCCCTCTTAGAGCCGGACCAGCCCAATGCCAGACCTCCCGCCTCACCTCGCCCAGCTCGAAGAGGACTTCACTGCAATCGGGCCCGACGTCATGCAGGTCGAAGAGCTCGACGGCTTCATCGCCGCGCTGCTGGTCTGCCCCGAGATGATCAAGCCCGGCGACTGGCTGCCGGCCGTGTGGGGCGGCGACGCGGACGAGCCGGCGCCGTTCTCCGATCTCGATCACGCCAACAGCATCTTCGCGTTGATCATGCAGCACTACAACGAGATCGCGACGACGCTGGCCGAGCATCCCGAGCGCTACCGTCCGCTGATGCCCGGCATCGGCACGGGAGACGTGGTCTGGGAGATGTGGATCGACGGCTTCGGAGCAGCCGTGGACATGTGGCCGGAGCACTGGGAGCGCCTGCAGGATGCCGACGACGCGACACGCGCGGCGTTCGACGGCCTGTCACGATTGGTCGACATCTCCGCCATGATGGTCGACATCGACCAGGCCGAACGCGAAGCCCTGGACAAGACGGCCGACGACAAAGTCATCGGCTGGATCGTCACCTTGAACGCGTGGCGAACCACGCAAGATCCGTCGCCGCGCGTGATCGAATGGGGCCCGCCAACGCCGCAGCCGCAGCCAACCCCGGCCAAGCGCACCAAGATCGGCCGCAACGAGCCGTGCCCGTGCGGCTCGGGGAAGAAGTACAAGCGATGTTGCGGGATGAATTGAAGCACCCGCGGACGCCGGACGATGCGTTCGCCCGGCAACCCGCGTTGTCAGCTCAGAACGTCATCCGCAAATTGGCGCGGACGCCGTGGTCGGAGATGTTGGAGCCGACCTGGCCGGAGTAGTTGACGCTGAGCGCCGTGCTCGGGTTGAGCGCTGTGCCGAGCCCGGCTTCGAACACCGCGACGTCCCTCGCCAGCGGAATGCCCGACACCGTGAAGGCATTGCCGGTCGCGAACGCATTGGTGGCGGTCGGGATCACGTTGTTCATGGTATGCCGCCAACCGATCATGCCGTTCGCCGTCACGGCGGTGGTACCGAGCGTCATCGCACCATTGGCGCGCAGGCCGAGAGTCGAGAACGTCGCATCGACAGTGTCGCCGGCGCTGCGTAGCGCAGCCGCTCCGCCCCGCTCGGTGAAGCCGGAGCTATCGAGGTTGACGTAGGCGAGGCCGGCGAACGGCTGCAGCGCGGCGCGGCCGAGGTCGAAACTGTAGCCGACGTCGCCATAGACCTGCGTGGTGCGCGCGTTGTAGTCCGCGGTCAGCCGGTCCGAGAAACCGGTCAACGCCACGGTGCGGCTCGACGACAGATTATGCCAGGCGTGATTGGCGCCGAAGCTGACCGCCAGCGCGTTCCAGGCACGGCCGCCATAGACGCCGACGCTGTAGGTATCGCCCGTCACCGAACCACGGCCTCCGTCGAGATTGATACTCGTCGAGCCGTAGCCGCCGACCACGCCGAGCCGCAGCGCGTTGAACAGGTCGCCATCGGCGCCGAACAGCACACCGCCAGCGTTGCGGCGGACGTCCGTCGCATTGCCGTCACCAGTCGCCTTGGCCCAGGAGCCGTAGGCACGCGCCCAAACTGCCGTGTCGGGTCCGCGAAGCGCCGACTGCACCTGCTGCGAGGTCGCCTCGCGCACGAAGCGGCTGTCGTCGAGGAGCGCGGTCTTGGCCGACGCGAAGGCTTCGCCCGAGAGCTGATCGAACGCCGCCCGTGCCGCGGTGTCGGTCGGCGATGTCGCGACCGCCGCACGCAGGCCACCGCCGGTGCCAAGTCCCTGCAGCGCACTGGCGGCGGCGCGCTGATTGGCGGTCAGCGCCGCGTCGGTGAAGCCGCGGGTCTGCACGGATTGTAGATAAACGTTGTTCGGATCGTAGCCGGCGATCAGCGAGTAGAACGCCGACACCGCGGTGTCGCCGGTGAGGATATAGCTGCCGCTGACGCCGCCGGTGGCGGTCAGCACCGTGTAGCGCGCATCGAGCGCGTAAGGTGCGCTGCCGTACTTGGTGAGCTTCAGAATCGCACCGGGAGCGATCGTTGCCGTGCCGCTCACGGCAATCACGTCCGACACCGCGCTGCCTGGTACCAGTTCGGCATTGTAAGTCGAGCCGGCAGCCTGCTGATAATTTCCGACCACCGTCAGCGTGCCGGGGCTGTTGCCCGGAGAGATTGTCGAACCAGACAGCATCTGAATTGGGCCGACCGTGCCCGAGCCCGAAAGCGCCGCCCCGCTATAGACCGTGACCGCGGAGGTTGCGCTGGAGCTGTTGACCACCATCTGACCGTCCTTGATCAGCATCGTGCCGGTGAAGCCGCCGCCGTTGCCGGACAGCGTCAGCGCGCCGGTGCCGGTCTTCTCGATGAAGTTGAAATCGCGAAACTGCCCGGCCGCACCGACCGACAGCATCGTCAGAGACGCCGACGTGCCGGTGTTGAGAACAAGATAGTTGTCGCCAGTGCCGCCCTGAACCACGCCCTGAATGTTGGATGTGGTGGCATCGAGCACCAGCCTATTGGTGCCGTTGCCGAACTTGATCGCCGCGCCTCCGCCTGAATTGCTGATTGTGCCCGCATTGCTGATCGTAGAGTTGCCGTTGCCGGTGACGATCGCCGCATCTGTCGTCGAATTCGTCGTGATCGTGCCAGAATTGACCAGCGAATTGGTGGTGCCGTCGAGACTGACGCCGACGCCGGTCGCGGTGACGGTGCCGCTATTGCTGACGTTGATCGCGCCGTTCGCCGTGGAGGCGACGATGCCCTGGGCGGCCGTGACCGAGCCGGCCTGGGTGATGGTGATCCCACCGCCCGCCGAGCTGGCGGAGATGCCGACCTGATCAGCCTGGACGGTCGCACCCTGCCGGTTTTCAATCGTCGTCTGACCAAAAGTTCCGACCTTGGTGTAAATGCCGTGATGCGCGCCGTCGCCGAGATCGGCGTGGCCGGTATTGTCACGCGCGATTGCGGTGCCGCTATTCACGATCGTGCTGTCGCCGGTCTCCGACCACGACACCAGGGCAGAATCGTCGTTGGCGGTCACAGTGCCGCTGTTTGTCACCGAGGCCGGGCCACTGTTTGACCAGGCGACAAGACCCTGCCGATAGGTAGTATCGACGGTCCCGGAGTTCTCGATCGACGCCAAGCCGTTGTAGGCGATCGCGCGCGCGCCAGCGAGAGCCGAGCTCACCCAGCCGGAATTGACGATGCTGACTGTCAGCGGGGTGGTGCCGCCGAAATTGCCATCTGCATACAGACCGCGGGCCTGCGCCGAGGTGACATTTCCACTGTTGATCAGACTGACGCTGCCGTCATGGGTCGTCAGGGTGATGCCGTCCTGGCCCGCACCATTGGCAATGACGGTGCCCGCGTTGTCAACGGACAGGTTCCCCGAGGTCGTGTTTCGCAGCCAGATCGCTCCCATATTCTGATCCGACCGCAGCGTGACTCCCGAGCCCACGATCACCGAGAGGCTGGCGGCGCTGCGACTCGTTTCCCACGCGAATGCCGGGTAGTTTGTCCGATACACATTGGTCGCGCCGAGAATATTGACCGTGACGTCCACAGGACCGGTAGCGCTCCCGGACGGATAGACGTCGATGCCGCCGGACGTCACCGAATCGATGGTGATGGTCGAGGCGCCTGTGATCGGGGTCATCGAGACCAGCGAACCATCGCATTGGTTTGCAGTCACGCTGCCGGAGACGCTGCACGCGGCGCGAGCAGCGGACCAACCGGACATCGCGCCGATCAACAGCGGTGTGAGAGCGGTCGAGATCAGCAGACGGCGAGCCGTGGAAACGGCAAGCAGTGGCTTGAGCAAAACGTCGTCCCGAGCCGCCATGGTGCCTCCAATTGATGAATCTTGTTGGTCTCACGCCCGCGGGTCGATCGGCCCGCAGCCGCACCAAGCGATGTTGAAATGTTCGTGCCGGATGTGTTTTCCGGAACGGTCGTCGACTTCATTCAGAACGTAGCCGACCTGGATGGAGTAGTTGACGCTGAGCGCGGTACCGAGCCCGGCTTCGACGTAGGCGAGGCAGGCGAACGGCTGCAGCGCGGCGCGGCCGAGGTCGAAGCTGTAGCCGACGTCGCCATCGACCTGCGTGTCGCGGGCGTTGTAATCTGCTGTCAGCCGGTCCGAGAAGCCAGTCGGCGCTACAGCGCGGCTCGACGACAGATTGTGCCAGGCGTGATTGGCGCCGAAGCTGACCGCCAGCGCGCTCGGGGCACGGCCGCCATTGACACCAACGCTGTAGGTATCGCCTGTCACCAAACCACAGCCGCCGTCGAGATTGATCGACGTCGAGCCGTAGCCGCCGACCACACCGAGCGGCAGCTTATTGAACAGCTCGCCGTCGGCGTCGAATACCACGCCGCCGACCTTGCGCTGGTTCGGGCCGCCATCGGGACCTCGTGCAGACGGTTCTTTTTGAACATTACCGTTTGTTTAACGAGGCACTTTCCGACAGGCAACAAAATACCGCCGGATGCACACTATCGCTGGGGATTTCCGGCGGCGCGCGCCATCGAATTTGCCGCCACGCGAGACGGCGGCGCGAACGTACCGAGCGTATTCACGAATCGTGCTGTTGGCTCGTGCTGTCGAGGCTGCAGACCACCGCATCCCGATTCCGCACCGCCTCACGCGTCCGCGTGCTTCAGGATCGCCTTGAGCAGCCCGGGGAACCGCGCATTGATGTCGGCCTCGCGCACCACGTTGCGATGTTCGACGCCCTTCTTGGTGGTCTGGATCAGGCCGGCGTCGCGCAGCACGCGAAAGTGGTTCGACAGCGTCGACTTCGGGATGTCGGGACATGGCGCCGCCGCGGTGCACGACAGGCAATCCCCCTCCTGCAGCAGCGACCTGACGATCCGCAGCCGCATCGGATCGGCCAGCGCTGCGAGCACGCCGGCCAGCGTGATGTCGTCGCGCGCGGGATGAACGAACTGCACCATGGAAAAAATATAGGGTCCCCCTTGATCTTGTTCAATAGTCCCATATTTCCGAACTATTGAACGAACAATTCCCAACGAACGGAACGATCATGACCAAGACTCTGCAAGGCAAGGTGGCGCTGGTGACCGGCGCGTCGAAGGGCATCGGCGCGGAGATCGCGCTGAAGCTCGCCGCCGACGGCGCGGCGGTCGCCGTGAACTATGCGTCGGACCAGAACGGCGCCGACGAAATCGTGCGTAAGATCACCGCGCAAGGCGGCAAGGCGATCGCGGTCGGTGGCAGCGTCGCCGATCCGAAAGCGGCGCAGGACATCGTCGACGCCACCGTCGCGGCGTTCGGCCCCATCGACGTGCTGGTCAACAATGCCGGCGTCTACGAGATGTTGCCGCTGGACGCGATCACGCCGGAGCATTTCCATCGCCAATTCGACGTCAACGTGCTCGGCCTGTTGCTGGTGACGCAAGCTGCGGCGCGCCGCTTCAACGACGGCGGCAGCATCGTCAACATCTCGTCGGGCGTGTCGACGATCGCGATGCCGAGCACCGCGGTGTACGGCGCTACTAAGGCATCCGTCGATCTGATCACAGCGGTGCTCGCCAAGGAGCTGGCGCCGCGCAAGATCCGCGTCAACGCGGTCAATCCCGGCATGGTGATCACTGAAGGCGTCAAAGCGGCCGGCTTCCAAGAGGCCGGGATGCGGCAGCAGGTCGAGGCGATCACGCCGCTCGGCCGCATCGGCGAAGCCGCCGAGATCGCAGCTGTCGTGGCCTTCCTCGCGTCGAACGGCGCGTCCTACGTCACCGGCGAAACCCTGCACGTCACCGGTGGGCTAAGATAAGCGCCGGCGGCTTCCGCCAACGAGACCGAGATCCGCTCGGCGCCGTCGTCAGCGCGGATGCGGCGACACATGCCACTCCTGCGCCAGTTTCGTCGCGCGCCGCTGCAACGAAACGCGGATTCGGCCGTTACATTCCGCCGGCCGTATTGGAACGTGCCGAAGAGGAGAATTGGATTTGAAGACACTCGTCCTGGGAGTCGCCGCCGCCAAGCTGCTCGGTCTGGGGGCGTTCGGTACGCCAGCTATCGCCGCGCCCGCGGCTTCGCACAGCGCCGCGATAGCGGCAGCCGCCATGACCGACGTCTCGGCCCAGCGCTACGTGGTTCGCAAGCGGGTCGTCCGCCGTGGCCCGCACTGCACCGTCCGCAAGGTGGTGACTCGCGGCCATCACGGCCGCCGTGTGGTTCGCACCACCCGCGTCTGCCGCTAACCAACACGACGTCAGGCGCTCGGCGCCAACTTCAATTCACGCGAGGAAGGCGGACACGAGGTTCGCCTTCCTCGTTCTCGGGAAAATTTCACGCATCCATCCGCAGGCGGAACGGCTTCGGCCTCACCGCAGGGCCGCCTCACCAGCGGTACCTGTCGCCCATCCGCCCTTCTTCATCGACCTGCTCGTAGTCACGGGCCGGGGGCTGACGCCGCACTGTACGCAGCGTCCGCTGCTGGGTCTTGGGCGGATTGAACACCACATAGCAAGCCGGGCTCAGCCGCGGTCCCGCCTCGCGCAGACAGCTCTCGATCCGCGAGGCATCAGGAATGAACTGGCCGCACAGGCGGAATGCGTCGGGCGTGCAAGCCTCGCGCTGCGCGGCCGTGCCCTGCTCCTGAGCGACGGCGGAGCCGCCAGCAGCGATTGTGAACGCGAACACGGCGGCGGACAGGCGTAAGGTCATGATCGATCTCCGTTTGATCGACCAAGTGCGAGGCCTACGAACTAGTTCCGCCAGAACCGTTCACGGATTGTGGAGAGGATGAAGAAAAGCGGGGATGCAGACATCCCGCTTCACCGGCCGTGCCGCTTCAGGATCAGTCGAACGCGGCCGATCAGGTCATGCTGCCGACGACCACCAGCCGCTTGACCTCGCCGCGCTTGAACGCCTGCAGGAACGCGCTGTAGTCCTTGAACGAGACGCAGCCGTTGGAGTCGCCGCGCGGACCGAGCATGTAGGTGTGGGCGAGCAGACCGGTGCGGCCGTAGATCACGTCCTCGCCGCCGACCGGATTGAGACGGATCGCGGCGACGCCGTGGAACAGCTTCTCGCGCATCTTCAGGTCGTAGATGTGCGGCGGGGTGGCGCCTTGCATCTTGACATTGACGTGGCGCGGATCGTCCATCCGGGCGCCGAGGCCGGAATGCGCCTCGAGCTTGGAGCCGTCCGGCATGTACACGACCTTGGCGCTGATGTCGTAGACCGCGGTGTAGCGGTCCTCGTCGGAAGGATTGAACGCGCTGTCGCGAACTTGACCGACGTCGAGGTCGCTGGTGTCAGCTGACGCATAGGCAAGCGCCGGGCTGTCGACTTTGCCGAACAGCTTCTCGAAGAAGCTCGACTTGTGGTTCTGGGCCGCCATCAGGATCGCCGCTTTGGCGCGGGCGACGAGAGCCTCGTGACTGTAGGGGTTGCGCGACGGATTGCGCGGAGTGACCGCGGCGACCGACTTGGCGCGCTGCGGCGGCAGCGGCACATTCATCGCTTCCTTGACCGGCGACGGCGGCGGCGCCACGCCGACCTTGGCGTCGTCCTCGGTCTGGGCGGCGACCGGCGTATTTTGTACCGGCTGTTTGAACCTGTCGGGCTGGAAGCCGAACGAATAGGAAGGATCGAGCAGAGCGTAATAGCGATGACCGGTCTTGGCGGGCTCGGAGGCCTCGACGCTGGCGGTGACCGGGACGTCGGCCGGATCTGCCGAGGCGACCTGAACGCCCTTCTCTTCCTGGCGCTTGAAAGCGGATTTCAGCGCCAGCGACGCCATGAGCTGCGGTGAAGCCTCGGCGGCGGCGGCGAGCGGTTCGAAGCGGGCGGAGAACGAGGTGCGTTCGATCGACGAACGGGTGCTCTGATCGTCACGCCACGAGCCGACGGTCGGATAGATACTGGCGCCGACGGTGTTGGCATAGACCGTCCAGACGCAACCGATCACCGGCAGCGCGATTCCGATCGCGCCGAGCGATTTCCGAAACCCCATGTAGCGGGCCCCACGTTGGTTGGACGGCCTTCGCCGTCCCGTGCCGACTGTCATTTCGCTCGCTTCCCGACTTTTCCCCATCGGTCCGCGGCGATCCAAGATACCGCATACAGATGTGGCAGAACAGAGGAGCGCGATTAAGGCGGGTTTTAGTTAAATGCAGTTTAAGCGGCCGAAAATGGAACCATGCGCCGCTATGGTTAACGCTTGGTTAGCACTCTCACGCCAGTTGATTTCGCCCCATAATCAATCGGTTAAGTCAACGGCGCAGAAGCTGGGTGGCCGTTTGGCCGGCCTCGGGCAGGCTTTCCCCGGGATACTACGGAACGACCTCCCCCTCCGAATGGCGGACCCGCGGCGCTTCGGCGCAGCCTGCGGCCGACTCACCCACCATGGCATATCGATTGCATCTGAGCCGCGTTCTTACGTTTTGAGGTCCGGAATGTCAGCTTCCTTCGATCGTTATGTCAGCTTCCAACACTGCGATTGGGAGGGTCGCTCCGAGCGGGTGATGCAGCGGCTGCAGCACCATGTCGACGCCGCAGAGAATCCGTTCTGGGCCTACTTCGCCCAGAAGCGCACCGAGCTGCGCGACAAGCAGGGCCTTGATGACCTGCGCATCCTGCACAACTATCTGCCAACGCTGCGCGAGTTGCTCGAAGACAACGGCGATCTCGAAACGCTCGCGATGCTGGAAGATCTTGAAGCCAATCTGATGTGACCAGCTACGCCCGGCGCCCCGCCGCGGTGAGAAAATCGAAGTCGCAGCCGTCGTCGGCCTGCAGCACCGCGTCGTGAAACAGCTGCGCGTAGCCGCGCTCCGGCCGCGTCGCGGCGGTCGACGGCAAGGCGGCGCGACGGCGTTCGAGTTCGGCCTCGTCGACCATAAGATCGATCCGGCGCGCGGCCACGTCGAGCGCGATGCGGTCGCCGGTCTGCACCAGCGCCAGCGGCCCGCCCTCGGCGCTTTCGGGGGTGATGTGCAGCACGATGGTGCCGAACGCGGTGCCGCTCATTCGCGCATCCGAAATCCGCACCATGTCCTTCACCCCTGCCCGCGCCAGCTTCAGCGGGATCGGAAGATAGCCGGCCTCCGGCATGCCCGGCGCCCCCTTGGGCCCGGCATTGCGCAGCACCAGCACGTCGTCGGCCGAAACGTCGAGATCGGGATCGTCGATCCGCCGCGCCATGTCTTCCAGCGTCTCGAACACCACCGCCCGTCCGGTGTGCTGCATCAGGCCGGGCGATGCGGCAGCGTGTTTGATCAGCGCGCCGCGCGGCGCCAGATTGCCACGCAGCACCGCGAGCCCGCCCTCGCGGCGGATCGGATTGTCGCGCGAGCGGATCACGTCCTGGCCCGGCACGTCTTCGGCCTGCGCCACCACCTCGCGCAGCGTGGTCCCCGCCACGGTTGCGGCGTCGAGATCGATCAGGTCGCCGAGCTGTGCCACCAGCTTCGGCACGCCGCCGGCATGATGGAAATGCTCCATGTAGTGGGCGCCGGACGGCTTCAGATCGACCAGAACCGGCACCTCGCGGCCGACCCCGTCGAAGGCGTCGAGCTCGATCCGGTGCGGCACACGGCCGGCGATCGCGGTGAGATGGATCAGCCCGTTGGTCGAGCCGCCGATCGCCTGCAGCACCACCTGCGCGTTGCGGAACGCGGCGGGCGTCAGGATCTCGCTCGGACGCGGCCCCTTGGCCTTGGCCATGGCAGCGGCGACGCGGCCAGATGCCTCGGCGGAGCGAAACCGCTCGGCATGCGGCGCCGGAATCGTCGCGCTCATCGGCAGCGACAACCCCATCGCCTCGATCATGCAAGCCATCGTCGAGGCCGTGCCCATCACCATGCAGGTGCCGACCGACGGCGCCAACCGTCCGTTGACCGCTTCGATCTCGGCATCGTCGATCTCCCCGGCGCGATACTTCCCCCACAGCCGCCGGCAATCGGTGCATGCGCCCAGCACCTCGCCCTTGTGATGGCCGACCACCATCGGGCCGACCGGGATCACGACCGTCGGCAGATCAGCCGACACCGCGGCCATCACCTGCGCCGGCAGCGTCTTGTCGCAGCCGCCGATCACCACCACCGCATCCATCGGCTGGGCGCGGATCATCTCCTCGGTGTCCATCGCCATCAGGTTGCGCAGATACATCGAGGTCGGATGCGCGAAGCTCTCGGCGATCGAGATGGTCGGAAACACCATCGGCATCGCGCCGGCCAGCATCACCCCGCGTTTCACCGCCTCGATGATCTGCGGCGCGTTGCCGTGGCAGGGATTGTAGTCGCTGTGGGTGTTGGTGATGCCGACGATCGGCCGGTCGAGCGCATCGTCCGAATAGCCCATCGCCTTGATGAAGGCCTTACGGAGAAACAGCGAAAATCCGGCGTCGCCGTAAGCAGTCAGTCCCTTGCGCAATCCGTCGGCCATTCTGTCGTCCTGTGCCCGTTTCGGCTCAGTTACGAACTGCCGCGTTTCGCTGTCAATCGGCATGCGGCTCCGGCTGAAGCGGCGCTAGGCCAGGTGGCGAAGCGCCGGGCGGGCGGCGGCGCCATGTTTGACGCAGTTGCGGCCGCTCTGCTTTGCCAGATAGAGACCATTGTCGGCTGCTTCGATGAGCGCGTGCGGCAACGTCGTCGTTCCGGAAAAAGCGATGCCGACGCCGATACTCACCGTCGGGCGCACGTCCAATCTCGGCAGACCGGCGAGATCCATCATTTCGACCGCGCGCCGGATGCGTTCCGCCATCACCAGCGCAGTGGCCGTATCCATCACCGGCAAGATTGCGGCAAACTCTTCCCCGCCATAACGCGCGACAAAATCGCCACTCCTGCTTGCGACGCTTCTGATCGTGTTGGCCACCAGTTTCAGGCATTGGTCGCCGATCAAATGCCCGTAAGTGTCGTTGAACCGTTTGAAGTGATCGACGTCGATCAGAAGCAGGGCCAATGCGTTGCCGCCGCTGGCTTGGCACTTCAGGCAACGCTCCAGCTTGTTGTCGAAATCCCGCCGGTTACTGACGCCGGTCAGACCATCGGTGAGCGCGAATGCCGAGAGCTGGGTGTTCAGCGATGCGAGATTCGCATTATAGTCTGTCACCTGCGTCAGCAACCGTCGCCGGTCGTAGTCGGCTTTGAGCATTTTCCGACGCAGCGCGACCAATTCCATGACGAAGCTGATCTGGTACCACAAGTAGAGAGCACAGAACGGAATCGCGATCGCGATTCCGAACACCGTTGTCGCGATGCCGACCAGCCCCAGAACAATGCTGATATGGAGGATCACGACGGACGGCATCGCATAAGCGCGCGCGCTGGCGCCCTGAACCGGCGCGCAGATCAGCGCAAAAACCGCGAACAAGGGCAACCCTTGGGTGGTGAAGATGAGGATCGACAGACTGGAGCCCCATCCAAGCGCCGCGACGAAGCTCATGATCGCGAACAGCCGAATCCAGGTGGAGACCCGCGCGTCCGGTCCGCGCATGCGAAAGCGGTGGGCCAGGAACAGCCGCAGCAACAATGTCGGCCCGACGACGGCAACTGCCGCAAATGAAGCCAGCGAGTTTTGCGAGTACCAATTGTAACAAGCGGTGATCGTGATCGCCGTCGCCGTCAGGGCATGCGCGAACGGGCTGAATAGCCCTTCCAGCATTTCCCACGCTTGCTCTTCCGTCGTGTAATCGGAACCTATCAATCCGGCAGCGGACGACATCAACCGACGTGCAGCGGCCATGCGGCTGCGAAGATAATCGACCATCATACAGAAGCCCGCCGCGTCATTCCCGAATACGCTCGCCCGATCGGTCGGCACAATGGCGGGAATTTCTAAACGGCGGCAGAACTCAATTTTAACCGTTACGGCTATTCTGAATCGAGCGTTAAGCGAAACAATGCAAATTGATCCATCGGTGCGCGACGCCGGTCTTGCTCACCGAACCGATCAAATTTCGGACACGAAAACGGCCGTGGGAAACTGCTAATCGCCCGCCGATCGGTGCCTCATGCTATCATTGCCGCGACGCAGAGCGCGACAAAGACAGCGATCCCTCCGAGTGCGATCGTGAGAAATTGCTTGCGATGCTCATTGGTGACCAATGAGGACATGAAGTGCCTCTGCTGCGAGCGGCCAAGAAACACATCGGACCGCGTCCCTGATTCACGCGACTGACGCGACGTTTCTAGCTGCCGTGTAACGCAGCGCCTACTCGGTCGATTACCGGCACCGCCGACCTTGTCCAGCCCGACGCCCATGGCCTACAAATAGAAAGCGCCGGAACGAACGACCGTTCCGGCGCTGAAGCGGTTGCGAAAATGGCTCGACCGGCCTTACGCCGCGTTGAAGCCGGCGATCGCTTTCACCTCGAGATATTCTTCGAAGCCGAACTTGCCCCATTCACGGCCATTGCCGGACTGCTTGTAGCCACCGAACGGAGCGGTGCGCTCGTTCGGCATGCCCTGCAGGTTGACGTTGCCGGCGCGGATCTTTCGGCCCACCGCGCGGGCGCGGTCGACCGAGCCGGCAGAGACGTAGCCGGCCAGACCATAGGGCGTGTCGTTGGCGAGTTCGACCGCTTCGTTCTCGTCCTTGGCGCCCATGATCACCAGCACCGGCCCGAAGATCTCTTCGCGCGCGATGGTCATGTCCTTGGTGACGTCGGCGAACACCGTCGGGCGCACATAGAAGCCCTTGTTGACGCCTTCCGGCAGGCCGGGGCCGCCGGCAACCAGGGTGGCGCCTTCTTCGATGCCCTTGTTGATCAACGCCTGGATCTTGTCCCACTGGATGCGGTTGACCACCGGACCGATCGTGGTGCCTTCGGCGCGCGGATCGCCAGCCTTGGTCTTGTCGGCGACGCCCTTGGCGATCGCCGCGACCTCCTTCATCTTCGACAGCGGCACGATCATCCGGCTCGGCGCGTTGCACGACTGGCCGGAGTTGTTGAACATGTGCATCACGCCGCCGGTCACCGCCTTGGTCAGGTCGGCATCCTCCAGGATCACGTTCGGCGATTTGCCGCCGAGCTCCTGGCTGACGCGCTTCACCGTCGGTGCGGCGCGCTGGGCGACGTCGATGCCGGCGCGGGTCGAGCCGGTGAACGAGATCATGTCGATGTCACGATGCTCGCTCATCGCCGCACCTACCTCCGGACCGAGGCCGTTGACGAGGTTGAACACGCCCTTCGGCACACCGGCTTCGTGCAGGATCTCGGCGAAGATCAGCGCCGAGGTCGGGGTGAATTCGCTCGGCTTCAAAATCATCGTACAGCCGGCGGCGATCGCGGGAGCGACCTTGCAGGCGATCTGATTGAGCGGCCAATTCCACGGCGTGATCATGCCGATGACGCCGATCGGCTCGCGCACGATCATCGCCGAGCCCATCGGCTCCTCGAACTGATAGTTCTTCAAGACGTCGAGGGTCGACATGATGTGGCCGAGGCCGGCGCCGGCCTGCATCTTCTCGGCCATCGGCAGCGGCGCGCCCATCTCGTCCGAGATCGCAGCGCCGATCTCCTTCATCCGGCTCTTGTAGACCGCGATGATCTTTTCGAGCAGCGCGACGCGCTCCTCGCGGCTGGTCACCGAGAACGTCTCGAACGCACGCTTGGCAGCGGCGACCGCCTTGTCGACATCGGCCTTGGAGCCGAGCGCAACCTCATACATCGCCTCTTCGGTGGCGGGATTGACGACCGGCGTCGACTTGTTGACGACGGGATCGACCCAGGCGCCATCGATGTAGAACTGCATGCGGTTGACCATCGGAACCTCTTGCTTAATCGCGGGTGGTTGGTGGTGAGTTTGCTCGGGATCGGCGCCGTCGCGCGAGGCCCTCGCCTCGGTGCGAAGGGTCCGGATTGGACCACCGCCATATGCGGGAACGGCATATAAAATCACCGGAGCCAGCGTCGCAAGGCATCCGCGCACAATTGCACGTGTGCGCGGTGCAACGCGAATGGCCTTCTACCACTTGGCGGAAATTGCTCGAATCTTGCTGCAACGCAGCATCAACCGGCCTTCGCCAGCACCGGCTGGCTCGCGGCTTCGCCGCCGATGTGATGGCGGTAATGCTCGATCGGCTGCGGTCGACCGATCAGATAGCCCTGCACCTCGTCGCAGCCGGCCCGAGCCAGGAACGCCAGCTGCTTCTCGGTCTCGACGCCCTCGGCGATCACCGGCAGCTTCAACGTGCGCGCCAGACTGAGGATCGCTTCGACGATTGCGGCGGATTCCGGATTGGTCTCCAGCTTGCGGGTGAAGGCCTGATCGATCTTGATCTTGTCGAACGGAAACGACTGCAGATAAGACAGCGACGAATAGCCGGCGCCGAAATCATCCATCGCGACGCGCACGCCGAGATCCTTGATCTTGCGCAGGATTGCGATCGCACCGGCGAAGTCTTCGATCAGTACACCTTCGGTGATCTCGACCTCGAGCCGCGAGGCCTGAAGCCCGGTCTCCAGCAGGATCTGCAGGATCAGCGCCGGTAAGTCGAAGCGGCGGAAATCGAGCGGCGAGAAGTTGACGGCGATTGCCAGCGGATTTGCCCACGACGCAGCCTCCGCGCAGACGCTGCGCAGCACCCATTCGTCGATCGGACCGATCTGCCCGGTTTCTTCCGCGAGCGGCACGAACAGCGCCGGCGACACCATGCCGCGCTCGGGATGGCGCCAGCGCAGCAGCGCTTCGAAGCCGATGACGTCACCAGACGTAGTGGCTTGCGGTTGATAGTGGATTTCGAACTGCCGCTGCTCCAGCGCCACGGCCAATTCACGCTGCAGGGCGCGCTTCTCGCGGATCTGCAGATCCATTGCCGGCTCGAACAGACAAACCGTGCCACGCTGCTCGCTCTTGGCGCGATACAGCGCCACGTCGGCATGGGCGACCAGCGTGTCGGCATCGTCGCCGTCACGCGGATAGACGCTGACGCCGGCGGTCGCACCGACCCGGATGCGGTGGCCGTCGACATCGAACTCGCTGTCGCAGAGCTCGGCTAGCCGCCGGCACACGTCCTCAATCGAATCCGCAGCGGCATCGGGAGAGGTGACGATCGAGAACTCGTCACCACCCGGTCGAGCCAAGAAACCCCAGTGGCACACGTCGGCAAGGCGGTGCGCCATCTCGGCCAACACCGCGTCGCCGGTGGTCTGGCCGAACACGTCGTTGATCTCCTTGAACCGGTCGATGCCGAGCTTGATCACCGCGAAGCTGGCATTGCCGCTGCAGGCGAGGTCGAGGTTTTTGACGATCCGCTCGTTGAAGGCGGCACGGTTTGGCAGGCCGGTGGCAATGTCGTGCAGTGCCAGATAGGCGAAGCGCTGCTCGGCCTGCTGACGATCGGAGACATCTTCGTGTCTGGACAGCCAGCCGCCATTCGGCAGCCCCTGCAGACTGATCCTGATGTGCCGGCCGCCCCGGAGTTCGACGACCGCATGGGCGCGGCCACCGTTCATCGCGACGATCTTCAGTTCTTCAAGTTGGCTGGGCGCCAATATTTCGTTGCCGGCCGCGCGAAGAATCCGGCGAACTTCTTTGAGGGTCTGCCCGACCGCCAGCTGGCCGGGCGGAACCGCATAGAGGTCGAGAAATGCTTCGTTCCAGAGCTGCAACCGGCCGCCCGCGTCGAACAGATTGAGGCCGAGCGTATCGTCGTTCACCAATGCATTGACGACCATGTCACGCTCGGCGAGCGTCAGGTGACTGCTGCGGCGGGCGATCGAGTTCAGCCATATCGCAATCGATGCCAGTGCCGTCATCGCCGCGACCGCAGCCGCCATCAGCACCAGCGCGACGGTGCGCATCGCCGTCACTTCGGCCGCGGCGAGAGGCAAAAGCAGCGCAGTCGCACCAGCCGCGATCGCTGCAACGGAGCAACCGGTCGCCACGATCCAGCTGCGGCGGCCGTGTTCGCCAGCGATCCGGATCCTGCGCAGCCCACCACAAGTCGCGGCCGCACCAAGCAGACACAGCATCGCGGCGAGAGCGGCCATCCACCAAACGTGGCCTTCGAGTGTGGAGAGATATTCGATCATGCGTTCATCAGACCTGCTGCCGCTTCGCAGTCTGACGTCGTCGCTTTGCGCATTGATTAAAGCGGAAACAGAATTACCGGCTGCGGCGGGGCCAATCGCCGCTCTCCCGCCCAATAATCAGCAATTGGTGATTACTTATACGTGCATCCGATGATCAACACCAACGAACGGTCGAGTTCGGTCAGGAGCTGACGTCTGCCTTACGGGCTCGGATACGGCTCCGCAGGCATCGCGATCTGCTTGCGGCGCAGCCTTTCGCGGTGCGCCGTGTAGATGCCGCTGCCGATGATCACCGCGGCGCCCACGAAGGTCCACAAGTCCGGGACCTCCCCGAACACGCCGAAACCGAGCACCGTCACCCAGACCAATTGGCTGTAAGTGAACGGCGCCAGCACCGAGGCATCGGCATAGCGATAGGCCAGCACCACCACCCACTGCCCCATGGTCGAGGCCAGGCCGACCAAGAGGCCAATGCCGATGTCGTGCCAGCTCAGCGTCACCCACACGAACGGCACCAGCGCGCTGAGCGTGATGAAGCCGAGCAGCGCCGAGAACGACATCGTCACGATGGCACGATCGGCCCCGCTGATCATCCGGGTCAATGTCAACGTCAACGCCCAGGCCAGCGCCGACAGGATCGGCAGCACCACCGCCGGGTTGAACGTGGCCGAGCCCGGCCGGATCACGATCAGCACGCCGACCAGACCGACCAGCGTCGCCACCCAGCGGCGGATGCCGACGTGCTCGCTGAGCAGCGGGATCGACAACGCGGTGACGAACAGCGGCGCCACGAACGAGGTCGCCGACGCCTCGGCGATCGGGAGGAATTGCAGGCCGGTGATGAACAGCACCGACGACGCCACCAGCGCCAGCGCCCGCAGCACCTGCAATTTCGGCCGCACCGAGCGCAGCGGCGATTCCTTGGAGGCAAGCGCCACCGGGATCATGATCAGCAGAAACACCAGGAACCGGATCCAGCCGATCTCGATCGGCGGCAGCGTCCGGCCGAGATACTTCGCCAGCGTGTCGGAACAGGCGAGAAACACCGTCGAGCCGATGATCAGCGCGATACCGCGCAGCGGATGGTCGGCATGGCGATGGGTGAGCCGGCGCACGGCGTCGTTGCTTGGCGAAGTGACGGTCAAGGCTTGAGCCGTTTCGAAAAAAAGATGCTGGGGGATGGCAGCGGACGAAACGCGTCCGCGCGACGCCGTCCCATCAACTAACAATCCGACAAAACGATGTTCGCCGCGCCGGCACAAGTGCCGAAATTGCGGTCCGGTCATGCGGCGGCTGGCGCGCCGCTCACAGCATCGGCAGGCTGGCCGGCTCCGGGCCGAGCGGACAGGCCTGATCGATTGCATCGATCTCGTCGTCGCTGAGCCGCAGCGCCAAAGCCGCCGCATTGTCCGCCGCATGGGCGGGCGTGCCGGCCTTCGGGATCGCGAACACCGAGCGCCGCCGGGTCAGAAACGCCAGCGCCACCTGGCGCGGGGTGGCACCATGACCGTCGGCGATCCGCTGCAGCAGCCGGCCCACCGCGCTGCGCGGCGACGGAAACTCGTCGTGCCCGAACGGCGAATAGGCGGTGACCGCGACGCCGTGCGCCTCGCACCACGGGATCACCGCGTGCTCGATCGCCCGTTCGAGCAAGTGATACAGCACCTGATTGCAAGCGATCTTGCCATCTCCGGCAATCCGGTGCAGCTCGCGCAAGTCCCCGGCGTCGAAATTGCTGACACCCCAGGACAGAATCTTGCCGGCGGCAACCAGCTCCTCGAACGCCGCGACGGTCTCGCTGAGTTGATAATGGCCGCGCCAATGCAGCAGATAGCAGTCGAGCCGGTCGGTGCCGAGCCGCGTCAGCGATCTCTCGCAGGCGGCGATGGTGCCGCGGCGCGAGGCGTTGCTCGGTAACACTTTCGAAACCAAGAACACTTCGTCGCGCCGGCCGGCGACCGCCTCGGCGACCAGCGGCTCGGCGTCTCCATACATCTCGGCGGTGTCGATGTGCGTCAGGCCGAGATCGAGGCCGCGCCGTAGCGCGGCGATCGCCGACGCGCGGTCACCCCGGTCGATATACCAGGTGCCCTGCCCGATCGGCGCGAGGCTCGGCCCCATCCGGCCGAATCTGCGCATGTCCCCAGTCACCATCCACTCCCATCACGGTCACGCCGTGCTCGCCGCCATCATCGGCCGCGGCGCGGCGCCTTGACCCGGCTTTAGCCGGAATTCGTAGGTCATCAAATGCCAGGATCCCGAGGCCGCACGGCCATCGGGCAACACCGGATCCTCGCGCAATTCCACGTTCGAAATCAGCTCGTCCTTGACCCCAAACACCACGTCGGATTCCAGATATTTATCACCTTCGATGAAAACATGGGTGACCAGCGGCTCGAAGCCAGGGGCGCTGACCAGAAAATGCACATGCGCCGGCCGCATCGGATGACGCCGCGCCGCCAGGATCAGATCGCCGACCGGTCCATCGATCGGGATCGGATAGCTGCACGGCAGGATGGAGTGGAACGAAAACCGGCCGTCGGCGTCGGTGGTGAACCGCGCCCGCAGCGATGCTCCATCCTCGGCATAGCCGGGCTTCTGGGAGTCGTAGAAGCCGTCGTCGTCGGCGTGCCAGACATCGACCGACGCCTGCGCGATCGGGGCCCCGTCGAGATCGGTGACGCGGGCCGCGACGTACATCTGCTCGCCTTCGACACCTGCGGAAATATCAGCGCCGTGCGGCATCTGCTTGTGCTCGCCAACATAGAACGGCCCGAGCACGGTGGTCTGCGTCGCGCCGGCGCGGTCGCGGTGGTTGACGGCATCGACCAACATCGACACCCCGAGTACGTCCGACAGCAGGATGAACTCCTGCCGGTTCGGGGAACATTTCTGTCCGGTCCGGGTGAGGAAATCGATCGCCTTCTCCCACTCCTCGAAGGTCAACCCGGTGCGGCGGACGTAATCGTGCAGCGAGCGCACCAGCTCGCGCATCAGCAGCTTCATGCGCGGATCGGTGGTTTCGTCGAAGCTCTTGACGACCGCCTCGGTGAGGTCGGTCTCGTCGAATTGAGGCATGTCCCGCTCAGATGTCGTTGGAGAGGCGGCGACGGTACACCATGCTTCCCGCCATGGTAAGCGCGAGCACGGAAGTCCGGTATGCACGAGAGGCGAAACGCCCGCATCGCCGCTGCGCATCCTGCCGATAGAACGCCTCACGTTTTTCCGATATCACAGACGCCACAGCGAGACGACACGAATCCGGGACCGTCAACCGGGCGGTCCGCGATGTTCAGGAGCGAAGCGATGCCCAGCCAATCCGCACCAGCCCAAAACGCAACGCCGGCGACCGGCTCGGCCACCAGCGCCGGGATGTCCGAGGCCGCGCTGCGCCGGATCGACGATCATTTGCAGCGGATCTATCTTGATCCCGGCAAGCTACCCGGCACCCAGACCCTGGTGTATCGCCGCGGCCAGATCGTGTACCAATCCTCGCTCGGTTTCGCCGACGTCGAGCGCAAGGTCGCGGTGCGCGACGACACCATCTTCCGCATCTATTCGATGACCAAGCCGATCACCTCGGTGGCATTGATGATGCTTTTCGAGGAAGGCAGGGTGCAGCTCGATGATCCGGTCGCGAAATATATTCCGCAATGGGCAAATCTCGGCGTGTTCCAGGCCGGCATCCCGCCCTACTTCCTGACCAAGCCACCGGCGCGGCCGATGCAGGTGGTCGACCTGCTGCGCCACACCTCCGGCCTGACCTACGGCTTCCAGAACCGCACCAACATCGACGCCGCCTATCGCGACAAGGGCATCGGCGCATTCGAGAAGGCCGGCACGCTGGATTCATGGATCGCCGACCTGGGGCAGATCCCACTGGAATTTTCGCCCGGAGAAGCGTGGAATTATTCGGTGTCGACCGACGTCGTCGGCTACATCGTGCAGAAGATCAGCGGCATGCCGTTCGAGCAGTTCGTCAAGCAGCGCATTCTCGATCCGCTCGGCATGACCGACACCGACTTCCACGTCCCGGCCGCCAAGGCGCAGCGGCTCGCCGCCTGCTACACCGCGGACGGCAAAGGCGGGATGACGCTGTCGGACGATCCTGAGACATCGAGCTTCCAGAGCCCACCCGCGCTGATCTCCGGCGGTGGCGGCCTGGTGTCGACCACCGCCGACTATCTCACCTTCTGCCGCGCGCTTCTGAACGGCGGCGAACTCGGCGGCGTTAGGCTGCTCGGGCCGAAGACGCTGAAGCTGATGACCAGCAATCATTTGCCCGGCAACCGCGATCTCACCCAGATGTCGCTATCGATGTTCTCCGAAGCCACCAATGCCGGCATCGGCTTCGGCCTCGGCTTCGCCGTCAACATGAACCCGGCGCTGACCCTGCTGCCGGGCTCGGCCGGCGAATTCTATTGGGGCGGCGCCGCCTCGACCGCGTTCTGGATCGATCCCGCCGAGGAGCTGATCACCATCTTCATGACCCAGCTGATCCCCTCCAGCGCCTACCCGATCCGCCGCGAGCTGCGTACGTTGGTGTACAGCGCAATCACGGAGAGCAACGCGTAAGGGCGCAGCGTCCCCGCATCTCCGCGACGTCATTCCGGGGCGCGAACGCAGTTCGCGAACCCGGAATGACGCCGATGGACGACGATCTCGCGATGGCGCGGCCCGTCAGATCTTGCGCTCCCGCCCCTGCCAGAACGGATCGCGCACCGCGCGGCGCAGCAGCTTGCCGACCGGGCTCTTCGGCACCTCGTCAATGAAGCGGACCTGCTTCGGCACCTTGTAGCTCGCCACCCGCTCGCGCGCGAAGGCGATCAATTCTGCCTCCTCGGCGCTGGCGCCGACGCGCAGCGCCACGAAGGCCGCAACGCTCTCGCCCCATTTGTCGTCCGGCAGCCCGACCACCACCACCTCGCGCACCGCCGGATGTGCCGCAAGCGCGTCCTCGACCTCGCGCGGATAGACGTTGTAGCCGCCCGACACGATCATGTCAGAGGTGCGGTCGACCAAATATAGATAGCCGTCCGCGTCGAACCGGCCGACGTCGCGGGTGCGCAGCCAGCCGCCCGGCAGAAACATCTGCGCGTTCAGCTCCGGCGCGTTGTAATAGCCCTTCATCGCGAACGGGGTGCGCAGCGCGATCTCGCCGGCCTCACCGGGCGCCACCTCCACGCCGGCTTCATCGACCAGTCTGACCTCGCAATCGATCGACGGCCGACCGCAGGAGGCGAGCCGCTGCTCTGCCTTCGGTCCGACGTGATCCGCTTTCGTCAGGTGGGTGATGAAGATCGGCGCTTCGGACTGGCCGTAATATTGCGCGAACCGCGGCCCCCACAGCTTCAGCGCCCGCTGCATCACCGGCCGCGGCATCGGCGAGGCGCCATAGATGATCGACGTCACGCTGGAGAAATCCGCCTGCTCGATGCCGGGATGGTCGAGCAGCATGCCGATCATGGTCGGCACCAGATTGAGCGCAGTCGGCTTCCAGCGCTCGACGGCGTCCAGATAGCTCGCCGGCGTGAATCCCGGCAGCACCGCGGCGACGCCGCCGCGCAGCCAATACGGCACGATGAAGCAGCCCGAGGCGTGGATCATCGAGGCGGCGTGCAGCATCACGTCGCCCTCGCCGACCTCCAGGTTGATCAGCACGTTGGTGGCCATCGCCGCCCAGCTCGCCTGGGTGTGCTCGACCGCCTTGAGCTTGCCGGTGGTGCCGGAGGTGAAGATCGTGATGACGATGTCGTCCGGCTCGCAGCACCGCGCCGGCGGCGCATCCGGCTGCGCCTGAGCGAGCTGCAGCAGATCGTCGGCATCCGCGCTGCCGATGCTGATCAGCTTCAAACCCTGCATCGCCTGCGCCAGTTCGCGGGCCCGCTCGGTCAGGTCGGTGCCGTGGATCAGAATCGAGACACCCGCGCCTTCCAGCATCTGCTGCTGCTCGACCAGCGACAGCCGCGAGTTCAGCGGCACCCGCGACAGCCGCGATTTGACGAAGCCGAAATCGATCGGCAGCGTGTAGATCGAATTGTTCAGCAGCATGCCGACCCGGCTGCCGACCTTGAGCTTCAACGTATCGATGAACACGTTGGCGATCCGGTTCGACAACAGGTCGACTTCGGTGAAGGTCATGCGCTGATCGCCGAACATCACCGCCGTCTTCGGGCCGTGATACACCGCCCCGCGCCGGATCATCTCGGATGCCAGCATCGTGGTCCCTCCCTCGCTTCGCGCCCGCCGCTTGCTGCGGCGTGGCTTCTATTCAATCATCCTATCCACTCGTCATTCCGGGGCGCGAGCGACAGCTCGCGAACCCGGAATCTCGATGTTCAAGGCACCGCCGAGATTCCGGGTTCGCTCACTTCGTGAGCGCCCCGGAATGACTCGAGGAGAGGTTGTGCGCCCCCTGAATGACCGCCTGCGGCCATTACTTCCCCGGCCACACCGGTTTGCGCTTCTCGGCGAACGCGGTCAGCCCCTCCTTGGCGTCCTCGGTCATCGCCAAGAGTGCGATCTGGCTTTCTGTGTAGGCGATGCTCTCGTCGAACGACATCGCGGCGATCGCGCGCATCGCGTATTTGCCACGTCGGATCGCGGTCGGCGATTTGTCGGTCAGCCGCTTCACCAGCCAGTCGACCTTGGCGTCGAGTTCGGCCGCCGGCACCACATAGTTGAGCAGTCCGGCCTCTCGCGCCGTCGCCGCATCGAACGGCTCGCCGGTCAACGCCCATTCGGCGATCAGCCGGCGCGGCGCGATGTCCTGCAGCAGGCTCATCACCTGCATCGGGAACACGCCGACCTTCACCTCCGGCAGGCCGAACACGACGTTGTCGGCGGCAACCGCCATGTCGGTCATGCACAGCAGCCCCATGCCGCCGGCCATGCAGGTGCCGTTGACGCGGGCGATCGACGGCTTGGTCGAATTCTGCGCCAGCCGCAGCAGGTCTGCGTAGTCGACATTCGGCTTGGAGAAATCGAACGAGAACGCCGCACCGGTCGATTGCAGGTCGGCGCCGGCGCAGAACGCCTTGTCGCCGGCGCCGGTGAGCACGATCACCCGCACCTCGGCGTCGTCATGCGCCTGCTTCCATCCGCGTGTGATCCCCTCGACCACGCCGGCGTTGATGGCGTTACGCTTGTCGGGACGATTGATTGTGATCCACAGCGCATTGTCGCGCTTGTCGATGATCACGGCGTCGTTGCTCATGGCAGTCTCTCACTCGGCAGCGGATTGGATCTCGGCGACGATGCGACCGGCGGTGACCTGCTCGCCTTCGGCGACATCGATGGTGATGATGCCAGAGCTTGGGGCCTTGTGCACATGCTCCATCTTCATCGCTTCCAGCGTCAGCACCGGCTGGCCGGCCTCGACGCGGTCGCCGGCTTTGACCAGCACGGCGACGACGCGGCCATTGAGCGCCGCGCGCAACTTGCCGTCGCCGCCGCCACGCGCCTCACTTTGCGGCGCCGCGCGGGTGAGGTCGACGACGCTGTTCTGAACGCCGAGTCGCTGCACGAACAGCCGGTCGCCATCGCGGTGGAACACGGCGGACTCGCCGAGGCCCTTGGCCTGGAAGCGGATGACGCCAGCCGACAGCTCCTCGATCACAAAGCTGATCGATTGCCCCTCCTGGCTCACGACGTAGCTCCCGTCGCGCTCACGCACCACTTCGCAAGCCTGCTCGGCGCCGTCGAGCTCGAACTTGAGCCGGGTCGGAAACACCGCCGCCAGCGACCGGCCGGGCCGATGCGGCGGCGCGTAGCGATCGGTGACATACAGCAGCAACGCGGCGACCGCCGTGGCCGGCACCGCATCGTCAGGCAGCGACCGCACCAGCTCGTCGCGATGCGCCGCGATGAACGCCGTGGTCGCCTCGCCGGCGGCGAATGCCTTGTGGCGCAGACAGGCCGCGAGGAAGCCGCGATTGGTGGTGACGCCGAACGCAATCGTGCCGTCGAGGCCGTGGATCAGCTTGCGCCGCGCCTCGTCGCGGCTGGCGCCGACCGCGATGATCTTGGCGATCATCGAATCGTAATACGGTGAGATCTCCGCGCCTGATTGCAGCGCATGCTCGACGCGCAGCTCGCCCGGCATCCGCCACAGCGCCATCCGGCCCGATTGCGGCATGAAGTCGTGATCGGCATCCTCCGAACACAGCCGCACCTCGATCGCGTGGCCCTTGAACATCACGTCGTCCTGGCGCAGCGGCAACGGCTCGCCGGCGGCGATCCGGAGCTGCAGTTCGACCAGATCGAGCCCAGTGATCGCCTCGGTCACCGGATGCTCGACCTGCAGCCTTGTGTTCATCTCCATGAAATAGAAGTTGCCGTCGGCGTCGAGCAGGAATTCCAGCGTGCCGGCGCCTTCGTAACCGATCGCCTTGACGGCGTTCACCGCCACCGTGCCCATCTGTTCTCGCAAGGTCTCCGACACGGCCGGCGACGGCGCCTCCTCGATCAGCTTCTGATGCCGGCGCTGCACCGAACAGTCGCGCTCGCCGAGATGGATCGCTGCGCCGTAGCGATCGCCGAACACCTGGATCTCGATGTGCCGCGGCTCGAGGATCGCCCGCTCCAGGATCACAGTCGGATCGCCGAATGCGCTCTGGGCTTCCGAACGCGCGCTTCGTAGCGCGTCGGGCAACGCCGCGGCGTCCGTCACCAGCCGCATGCCGCGGCCACCGCCGCCGGCCACCGCCTTGATCATGATCGGAAAGCCGACCTTCTCGGCCTCGCGGATCATCACGGCGTCGCTCTGGTCCTCGCCCTGATATCCCGGCACGCACGGCACGCCGGCCTTCAGCATGATCTCTTTGGCGCCGGCCTTGTTGCCCATCGCGGCGATCGACTCGGCCGAGGGGCCGATGAACACCAGCCCGGCGTCGCGGCAGGCCGCGGCGAAGTCCTCGTTCTCGGCGAGGAAGCCGTAACCAGGATGCACCGCGTCGGCGCCGGCGGTCTTCGCCGCCGCGATGATCGCCGGGATGTTGAGATACGACTGCGACGGCTGCGCGCCGCCGATCGCCACCGCTTCGTCCGCGGCGCGGACATGGGCTGCGTCGGCATCGGCGTCGGAATACACCGCGACCACCCCATAGCCGAGCCGGCGGGCACTGCGCATCACCCGCAATGCGATCTCGCCGCGGTTGGCGATCAGGATCTTGGAGAACGGCGTCAGCTTCAACATACGGGTCACACTCATGGCCGGGACACCGCGAACTGCATGCGCTGCGGCTCGCGCGCTTCGCTTTCGCGGCAGATCGCCAGCACTTCGGCCAGCACCGCGCGAGTATCGCGCGGATCGATCACGCCGTCGTCGAGCATTCGCGCCGAGGTGGCGAACACGTCCATCTGGCCGTTGAACACCGCGGTGATGCCGGCCTTCATCTGATCGAGCTTGTCGCGATCGACCGGCACGCCTTTGCGTGCCGCACCGGCCTCGGCGACGATTCCCATGGTCTCGGCGGCCTGCTCGCCGCCCATCACCGCGGTCTTGGCGTTGGGCCAGGAGAAGCAGAACCGCGGATGGAAGCCGCGGCCACACATGCCGTAATTGCCTGCGCCGAACGAGGCGCCGCAATAGATGGTGATCTGCGGCACGGTGGCCGAGGTCACCGCCTGGATCATCTTCGAGCCGTGCTTGATCATGCCGGCTTCTTCATAGGCGCGGCCGACGATGTAGCCGGTGGTGTTGTTCAGATACAGGATTGGCGTGTTCGACTGGCAGCACGCCTGGATGAAGTGCGTCGCCTTGTTGGCGCCGGACGGATCGAGCGGGCCGTTATTGGTGATGATGCCGATCGCCTGGCCGGCGATCCGCGCCTGGCCGACCACCGTGGCGGGGCCGTAATTCGGCGACATCTCGGTGAAGTCGGAGTCGTCGACGATCCGTGCGATCACCTGGCGCATATCGACCGGACGCTTGTGATCCATCGGCATGATGCCGAGCAGCTCCTCGGGATCGTACAGCGGCGGGTGGTCGGTCGCGGGATCCGGCCCCGGCCCGGAGCGGTCCCACGGCAGGCCGGCCATGATGTCGCGCGCGATCCGCAGCGCGTCGCGATCGTCTTCGGCGAGGTAGTCGCCGAGACCGGAGATCGAGGTGTGCATCTCGGCCCCGCCGAGTTCTTCCTCGGTGGCGATCTCGCCGGTCGCGGCCTTCAGCAGCGGCGGCCCGGCGAGGAACGCCCGGGTGCGGCCGCGCACCATCACGATGTAGTCGGACAGGCCGGTCTGATACGCGCCCCCCGCGGTCGAGGAGCCGTGCGTCACCGTCACCACCGGCAGCCCGGCAGCGGACATTCGCGCCAGATTGCGGAAGATGTTGCCGCCGCGGACGAAGTCCTCGACCCGGTAGCGCAGCAGGTTGGCGCCGGCGCTCTCGACCAGTTGCACGAACGGCAGCTTGTTCTCCAGCGCCAGTTCCTGAATCCGCAGGGTCTTGTCGAGGCCGAACGGCTGCAGCGCGCCGGCGTCGATGCCGGAATCGTTGGCGCTGATCATGCAGCGGATGCCGGCCACATAGCCGATGCCGCCGATCACGCCACCGCCGGGGACGCTCTTGTCGGCATTGGCGGTGTCGAACATGTAGCCGGCCAGCGTCGACAGTTCGAGGAACGGCGTGCCCGGATCGAGCACCAGCGCGACGCGCTCCCGCGGCAGCAATTGCCCGCGCTTGTGGAACCGCTCGGCGGACGCCGAGGATAGCGTCCGGGCCCGCGCCTCCAGCATCCGCATCCGCTCGATCAGCGCCAACATGCCGTCGCGATTGGCCCTGAAGCCCTCACTCCCCGGCGCTACGGTGGATTCGATGATTGCCATTCACGCTTCCCTTAGTCGTTTCCGTCATTCCAGGGCGCGACCGCAGGTCGCGAACCCGGAATCTCGATGTGTTCTGAACCTCGGGATTCCGGGTTCACGCCGCGTCGCGGCGTGCCCCGGAATGACGGTGAATCACCCCGTCTGCCCGAGCATGAAGTGATCGGTGAAGGCGCTGCGCAGTTCGACCTTGCGCAGTTTGCCGGTGGCGGTCATCGGCATGTCGTCGACGATGCGCAGCAGCTTCGGCACCTGGAAGCCGCCGAGATGCTTCTTGCAGTGCTCGATGATCTCGGCCTCTGTCGCGGCCGCGCCGGGCTTGAGCTTGACGAAGCCGGACACCGCCTCGCCCCATTGCGGGTGCGGCAGGCCGACAACCGCGGCGTTCATCACCGCCGGATGCGCCAGCAGCGTCTCCTCGATCTTGACCGAGGCGACGTTCTCGCCGCCGGACTTGATCATGTCCTTCTTGCGGTCGAGGAACAGCACCTCGCCGTGCTCGTCGATCAGCGCCAGATCACCGGTGTGGTGCCAGCCGAACTTTCGCGCGACTTCGGTGGCCTCGGGATCCTTGTAATAGCCGAGCATCACGTTGGGTCCGCGGTGCACGATCTCGCCGACCTCACCGACGCCGAGCAAGTTGCCGGCGTCGTCCATGATCGCTGTCTCGTTGACCAGCGTCGACTCGCCCCAATAATTGCCGAAGCGTTCGAGCTGCCGGTCGGGCTGCGACATCGTCGTCGCCGGATACATCTCGGTCTGGCCCGACGGCTGCACGAAGGTCGGGCACAATTCGGCGATCGCACGCTCCAGCAGCGGCCGCGGCATCGGCGCCATGGTGTAGATGCAGCAGCGCAGGCTGGAGAGATCGAACTCCTTGCGCCGCGGATGGTCGAGGATCACCTGATACATCAGCGGCAGCCCGATGAAGACGGTGAGCTTGTCGCGCTGGATCGCCTCCATGCAGGCGACGGGGTCGAAGCCGCGCATTAGCGCCATCTTGCCGCCGACGATGAAGTAACTCAGCAGCACGACGTGAGCGGCGCAGTGGAACAGCGGAAACTGCCCGGTGATGCCGTCCTTGCGCGACAGCTGCATCTCGATAGCATTGCTCATCGCCGCCATCACGACCGCGAGATGGCCGTGCATCGCCCCCTTTGGCCGCGAGGTGGTGCCCGAGGTGTAGATGATCATCGCCAGATCGCGGTCGTCGAACGCGACGTCTGGCTCGATCTCGGACTGGCCTTCGAGAAGCTGATCGAAAATCGGCAGCCCGGTGTCGGCGGCCTTGCCGGCCAGATTGACCGCGATCAGTTCAATGCCGCGGGCTTCCAGCGCCGCGCGGCGCTCCGGCTGACCGAACAGATTGTCGTCGATCACTGCGATCTTCACGCCGGCGTGGTCGAGGATGAAGCTCATATCGTCGGGGCCCAGCATGGTGTTGATCGGCACCCAGACGAGGCCGGCACGATGAATGCCGAACAGCGCTTTGACGAACTCGACCGAGTTGTTGCAGATCGTCGAGATCTTGGCGCCCGGCTTCAGCCCGCGCGCGACCAGCGCATTGGCGAAGCGGTTGGCATCGCGTTCGAGCTCGGCGTAGCTCACTTGTCGGTCGCCATCGGTGAGCGCGATGCGGTTCGGAAACCGCTTCGCCGATTTACGCAAGATATCGCCGATCGCCACGCGGCCGATCCGGCCCGGTCCCGGCACGCCGCCGGTCGCTTCAAGACTGGTCATGGTTCACTCCCTCGAGGTGAGGCAGCTCTTCCGGCTGCTTGATCTGTGGTGCTTATCGGTTTGTCATTCCGGGGCGCGAGCGCAGCTCGCGAACCGGGAATCTCGACACAGCTAAAACATCTCGGGATTCCGGGTTCGCGCGCGTTGCGCGCGCCCCGGAATGACCGCGACTAATTCAGCACGCCGAAGATCTTGCGCGCCTCGTCCGGGCTCGCGATCTCGCGGCCCGCCCGCCGGGCGCAGCCGGCAATCTCTTCGATCAGCTGGCTGTTCGAGGTCACCTTCTCGCCATTTGCCAGATAGAACGTATCCTCGAGCCCGGTGCGCAGATGGCCGCCGAGATCGGCGCAGGCCTGGTGCAGCGGCCAGATTTCGGCGCGACCGATCGCGGTGACCTGCCAATGCGCTTCGGGGCGCTTCAGCTTGAGCAGGATCGGCAGTAGTTCGGGATCGGCCGGCATGCCGGAGGCGACGCCCATCACGAAATTGTATTCGAGCGGGCCGGAATACATCCCGGTCTGCACATACATGCCGACACAGCGAACGATGCCGACATCGAAACACTCGAATTCAGGGATCGTGCCGGCATCCTTCATCGCGCCGAGGAAGTCTTGAATCTTCTCGACCGAATTGTCGAACATCATCGGCGGCCAAGCCCAGCTGTTGTCGGCCTTGACCTTGAGATAGTTCAGCGAGCCGGCGTTGCAGGCAGCGATCTCCGGCTTGGTCTCGCGGATGCAGGCGAGCGGGCCCTCGTAGTTCGGGCCGGACGTGCCGGAGGTGTGATTGATGATGACGCCCGGGCAGGCGTCGCGGATCGCCTGCTGGATCTCGCGCGATACGTCGACGTCCCAGCTCGGCAGATGGCCCTTGTCGGGGTGCTGGTCGCGCAAATGGATATGAACGACGGCGGCGCCGGCATCGTAGGCCGCCTTGGCCTCGCGAGCCATCTGTTCCGGCGTCACCGGGACGTGGTGCTGCTTCGGATCGGTCAGCACGCCGTTCAGCGAGCAGGTGATCACCGCCTTGTCGCTCATTCGCTTCCAGCCCCTTCAGGTTGCTGCTGCGCCGCATGCAATTGCAACGCAAACCATGTTGGGGACGAATGATGCTGAGCGCACGTCGGCGTATCTTGCGCCGACGCGCTGACCGTCGTGACTAGTTGCGGCCGTGCCGCAATTCGGCGGCGCGCAGAGCGTGCGGATCGCTGCGCCAGATCGCCAGATCGCGCGAGCCGGAAAAGATCGCGCGCGGCTGCAGGCCGTAGAAGCGCCGGATCGAATGGCTGAAATGGGTCGAGTCTGGATAGCCGATGTCCTGCGCCAGATGCGCCAGGTTGATATCGGAGTTGACGAAGTGCAGCAGATGCCGCGCCCGCTTCCACGCACGGAAGGCGCGGAACGACACGCCGGTCTCGTCCTTGAACAGATGCAGGAAGCGCGACTGGGACAGGCTGGCGGCGCCGGCGCAATCCTCGGCCGTGACGGTGTCGGTGCCGACGTCGTTGAGCCGGGCGATCGCACGGGCGACGCGGCGGTCGATCGCGCGCGCTGGCAGCGGCTCGCCGAACACCAGATTGTCGAACTCGGTGGTGGTGAACCCGTCGCGACGCCCAGTCGCGACTAGCGCCCGATAGGCCTGCCGGATCCGGTTCGCCAGCATCGGCGCCTCCCCGCCGCCGAGCCGCGCGCCCAGCGCCGCCATCGGCCCCGGCAGCACGGTTTCGGGCTCGACGATCAGGCTGATGATGCAGCGCGACTCCGATTCGACATTGTGCGGCAGATAAGGCGGCACGAACGCCACCGCGCCGACCTGTTCGGGCCGGCCCTCGATCGTCACCCGCAGACTGCCTTGCATCGAGACGTAGATCGCGTAGCCGCCGCTGGTGCGGCGGCGCGGACGGCCGAGCAGGCCGGCATAAAACACCCGTTCCGGGCTGATCAGCATCAAATGTCCGGAGTCCGGACAGTCCTCGTTCGTCATCGGTCCTCCCGGGGCGGGTTGTCGCCCGTTGCCGCATGGTTCTGCGGTGCCCTCTTCGCGGAGCACCGAGGACAATACAGCAACCCGGGACGTTGTCACCGGGCGAGATGACGCGGAGTTCCGCTCCGGCGGGAAAACCCCGCGCCGGAGCTTAAGAAGCTGATTCAGGCCCGTTTCGGTACCTTTTGCTCCTCGCCGGCTCGGGTTTCGGCCGCCAGCGCCCGCTGATAGCCGTCGCGCTGCTGCAGTCGGGTCCAATAGGCAGCGACGTTGGGGCCAAAATCCTTGGCGAGGCCGAGATTACTGGCGAGCCGCAGCGCGTAGCCGTTGACGACGTCGGCGGCGGTGAACCGGCCAGCGCAGAGGTAGTCGCCCTGCCCGGCCGCCGCCTCGACCGCGCGCAGCCGGCCGAGGAACCACTTGGCATAGTCTTCAACCACCTGCGGCTGGCGTCGCTCCGCCGGCTCCAGCGTGCCGTAGCGCAGCACCAGAGTCTGCGGGAAGGTCAGCGTGGCGTCGGAGAAGAACATCCAGTTCAGATAAGCGCCGTAGGCCGGATCATCGATGCCGACCACCAGCGGTGTCGGACCGTGGCGCGTGCCGAGATAATGGCAGATGCCGGACGACTCCGTCATCTTGGTGTCGCCGTCGATCATGAACGGAATGGTGCCGAGCGGATTGATCGCCAGATACTCTTTCGCGAACACCCGCGGCGGAAACGGCAGCATCTTCAGCTCGTAGTCGAGCCCCATTTCCTCCAGCATCCACAACGGCCGAAACGACCGCGCGCCATGGCAGTGATACAGCGTGATCATGTGGTGGGCGTCTCCCTCGATGGCTTTGCTCTTTGATCAGCGCAGTGGCCCGCTCGATTCGAGCGAGCCGATTGCGCTGCAGACTATCCCCTAGGTCGGCCATCGGCGAGCACCATATCCGGCATGCCGCTCGCCGCGTGACCGCACCGCCTCAGGAACGACGGCATTCTTACAGCATCGTCCCCGCGATGATCGAGCCGATCCGCTTGTAGCCCTGACCCTCGAAGCGCTGCAATTGCATTTGCCGCAGCGGATGATGATTGGTCGGGCTGGTGTTGACCCGAACGCCGGGCAGCAGCGTCGGCACTTCGACATCCTTCAGATTGTTGGCCTGCGCCATGATGTTCTCGCGGCTGAAATTGCCGTTGCACTGTTCGAGCAGGACGCGCAGCACGGACGCCGACGTATAGCCGTAGGCATTCAGACTCTCTTTAGGATTCCCGGTCGGGAAGTATTTGGCCATGAACGCCATATAGTCCTTGACGCCGGGATCGTCCGCCCACGCCGGATCGGCCGGATCCTTGGTGTAGACCGACGTGATCAAACCTTGGGCGCGCTCGGGGCCGACCGGCGTGATCGTGGACGCCACCGATGCAGCGCCGCTGGTGACGTAATGCATCGGCTTCCAGCCCAGCTCGTGGACCTTGCGGATTGCCTGCGCGGCGAATTTGGAGGTGACACCCGAGATCAGGACATCGGCATTGGTCGCCCGCAACGTTACGATCTGCGAGTCGATGGTAGGCTCGGTAACTTCGTAAGACGCAGCCTTCACCGAGGCGTCGTAGCGATCTCCGAGCACGTCGCGAAGGCCGGTCACGAAATCCTTGCCGAGATCGTCGTTCTGATACAGCAGCGCGAACTTCGCGTCGGGCTTCTGGTTCAACGCGTGTTTGGCGAACACCTGCGCTTCGGTCCTCGAACTCGGCGCAAAGCCCATGGTCCACGGATAGGACTTGTAGTCCCCCCATTTGTCGCCGTTCACCGACAGAAACAGATGCGGGACCTTCTGCGCATTGATGTATTTCACCACCGCCGAATTCGGCGCGGTGCCGAGCATCGAGAACAGGAAGGCGACGTTGTCGCTCTCGATCAACCGGCGGGTCTGCTCGACCGTCTTGGACGGGTTGAACGCGTCGTCATACATGATGAAATTGATCTTCCGGCCGGCAACGCCGCCCAGATCATTGAGCATTTTGAAGTATGCATCCTGACTCTTGGCGATGGTGCCGAGCGCGGACACCGGCCCACTCAGCGATGTGGTGCATCCGATCTTGAGCTCGGTGGCAGTCACACCCGGCAAACCGTCGGCACGGGCATTTCGCAAGCCTGCAAATGCGGCGAGACCGGTAGCGACCGATCCAGCCATCAGCGAACGGCGACTAAGCGACGTCATGGCTATCTCCCTACGTTTCCTCGGACCCTGGCCTGCGTCTTGCGCGCAGTTATCAGTTACCAGCGTAGGAGACAGTCATTCCCGCCATCTTGCGTCCATGCGCTGGACGCCGATGTCTACTTCTTGCCTCCCGGCAGCGTGCCCATCATCTTGCACAGAATTCCGAGCATCACTTCGTCGGCGCCGCCGCCGATCGCGGTGAGGCGGCTGTCGCGATAGGAGCGGCTTACCAGTGTCTCGTTCATGAAGCCCATGCCGCCCCAGAACTGCAGGCAGGCGTCAGGCAGTTCGCGACCCAAACGGCCGGCCTTCAGCTTGGCCATGGTGGCGAGCTCGGTGACGTCCTCGCCGGCGACCAGCGCTTCGGCGGCACGATACACCAGCGAGCGCAGCAGTTCGACCTCGGTCTGCAGCTCGGCGAGCCGGAAATGGATCACCTGATTGTCGAGCAGCGGCTTGCCGAACGCCTGGCGGCCGCGAGTGTAGTCGATGGTGTTCTGGATCGTCTTCTCGTGCGCCTTGAGACACGCCGCCGCGCCCCAAAGCCGCTCCTCTTGGAACTGCACCATCTGATAGGTGAAGCCCTTGCCCTCCTCGCCGATGCGGTTGCGTTTCGGCACCCGCACCTCGTCGAAATAGATCTGCGCGGTGTCGGACGAGCGCATGCCGAGCTTGTCGAGCTTGCGCGCGATGGTGACGCCCTTGCTCTTCATCGGCACGCAGATCAGCGACTTGTTGCGATGCACCGGGCCTTCACCGGTGTTGCAGAGCAGGCAGATCCAGTCGGCCTGGGTGCCGTTGGTGATCCACATTTTGCCGCCGGAGATCACGTAGTCGTCGCCGTCGGATTTTGCCGTGGTCTTGATTCCGGCGACGTCGGAGCCGGCGCCGGGCTCGGATACGCCGATGCAGGCGACATAGTCGCCGGCGATCGACGGTGCCAGAAACTCCTTGCGCAGCTCGTCGGAGCCGAACTTGGCGAGCGCCGGCGTCGCCATGTCGGTCTGCACCCCGATCGCCATCGGCACCGCGCCGCAATTGATCGCGCCGAGCTCCTCCGCCATCATCAGCGCGTAGGAGTAGTCGAGCCCCTGCCCGCCGTATTCGACCGGCTTGTTCAGCCCGAGAAAGCCGAGATCACCGAGTTTCTTAAACAAGTCGTGCGCCGGGAAGATGCCGGCATTCTCCCACTCGTCAACATGCGGATTGATGTCGCTCTGAATGAACTTCTGCAGAATGCGGCGCGGTTCGTCGTGGTCGGCAGTGAACAGCATCTGGTTTCTTCCCCTCGTCGTTCCGGGGCGCACGCCGCAGGTGGGCGAACCCGGAATCTCGTTCGTTGTTATCGTTTATCGTTGTCACCTCGGGATTCCGGGTTCGCGCTGCGCGCGCCCCGGAATGACGATGTGAGGCTAGAGACCCATCTGCCGGCTGGCGAGGTCCTTCATGATTTCCTCGGTGCCGCCGCCGATGGCGTTGACCTTGACGTCGCGATAGATCCGCTCGACCTTGACGCCGCGCATGTAGCCGGCGCCGCCGAAGATCTGCACCGCTTCTGAGGCGCAGAACGCCATCGTCTGCGTCGCCTGGTTCTTCAGCATGCAGATTTCGGCGATCGGGCTTTCGCCCTGATCGACGCGCCAGGCGAGCAGCTCGAGCATCGCCTGCGAGGCGGCGATCTTCTGCGCCATGTCGACCAGCTTGTGGCGGATCACCTGATGCTTCACCAGCGGCTTGCCGAAGGTGACGCGCTGCTTGGCGTATTCCGTCGCCTCGTCGAGACAGACCCGCGAGGCGGCGATGCAGCCGGCCGCCATCGTCAGCCGCTCGCTGTTGAAGTTCATCATGATGATCATGAAGCCGGCGCCCTCGGTGCCGAGCAGATTTGCGGCCGGCACGCGGCAATTGTCGAAATGCAGCGTCGCGGTGTCAGAGGCCCACCACCCCATTTTCTTCAGCGGCGTGCGCGTCAGCCCCGGCGTGTCGCCGGGGATCAGCAACAGGCTGACTCCGCCAGGCCCGTCGCCGCCAGTCCGCACCGCAGTGGTAATATAGTCGGCACGCATGCCGGAGGTGATGAAGGTCTTCTCGCCGTTCACGATGTAGTAATCGCCGTCACGCACTGCGCGGGTGCGCAAATTGGCGACGTCGGAACCGCCGGACGGTTCGGTGATCGCCAGCGCCGAGATCTTCTTGCCCGCCAGAATCTCCGGCAGCACCCGCGCCTTCAACTCGGCGGAGCCGGCGCGCGCGATCGGCGGCGCGCCGATCGAATGGCTGTTGAGGCTGGCGCTGACGCCGCCGGCCGCCGCCCGCGCCAGCTCCTGGGTGGCGACGATCCACATGAACTGATCACACGGCGTGCCGCCGTATTCTTCCGGAAAGCCGAGACCGAGCAGCCCGATCGCCGCGGCCTTCTCGTACAGCTCGCGCGGGAAGCCGCCTGCTTCATCCCATTCGGTAGCGAACGGTTCGATTTCATTCTGGACGAAACGCCGGACCACGTCGCGAAACGCGATGTGGTCGGCATTGTAGAATGGTGAGTTGCTCAATCCTCGCACCCGCGGTCAACTGATGACGGCGGCGAGGATGCCGGGAAAGGCCGGAACCGCCTTGCGTCGAGGCGCTGGCCGCTGGCGCAATCAGTTGCGCGCCTCAGCGGTGCTTCTGTTGGGCGATATAGGCCGCGAGTTCCTTGGTGTCGCTGCGGCTCAGCGCCATGTTGGCCATCTTCGGATGCGGCTCGAGCAGGAAGAACGCCAGCCGCTCTTCGTTGAAATTCGGATGCGAGGCGATCGCGGCGAACGACGGCGCCATGTCGCTGCCCTTGCTCTGCTGATCGGAAACGACGTGGCAACTGGTGCACCAGCGCTTGGCCAGCGTTTCACCATGTTGCGCATCGGCAGCGGGGGCGCGTCCGGCGCCGACGATCAACAACAGCGACAGGCCGAGAGTGAAAGCACGCATCAGCGGTTCCTCGGGTTCCGCGAAGGCGGCTGCGCCGCCGGGCAAACCACAGCAAGTTCCGCTGTTTACTTCAACCTGCGCTGAGGCGATAGATGGTCGAATGGCGGGGGCCGGGGGCGGTCGCAGCTCTGCGGCGCTCGGGCCGCCGCCAGCGCCGTTTTCCATGAACCCAGAAGGTGCACAATCGACCAGCCATGGCCACCTTTCGGAACTTCCCGGCCGATGCTGACCGCACAGCGTGATTCACTGCGGCTGCTTCGCGCGATCCTGGTCGCCTCCGTGGTGCTTCCGATCGCGCTGTTCAGCTATGCCTCTTGGCTGTCGTATCGCACCAACGACGCCTACGCAGATCGGCAGATCGACAAGACCCGCGACATCATCACTGAACACGCGCTGAAGGTGTTCGAATCGGTACAGCGCTCGATCGCCGAAACCGCCGAGATCGTCCGCGACATGTCGGACGAGGACATTCGCTCGGCCGAGCCCGCGCTGTACGCTCGGCTGCAGCGCCTGGTCGGCGGCTCCGAACAGATCAAGTCGATCTGGATCTTTGACAATACCGGGCGTCCGCTGGTCAACACCATGCAACTCCCCTCACCGCGGCCCGATCTGTCGGACCGCGACTATTTCCGCGCACATCTCGACAAGGACGTCGGCCTGTATGTCGGCCGCGTGCTGCAGCCGCGCCCACCGTTCGATGGGGCGCCGTTCTTCAGCGTCAGCCGCCGCCGCAATGCGCCGGACGGCAGCTTCGCGGGGGTGATCCAAGTCTCGGTGCTGCCGGACTATTTCGAGGGCTTCTACGCCAAGGTCGGCCGCGAAGACGGCAGTTTTGCTTCGCTGGTGCGCGACGACGGCGCGATCCTTGCGCGGATGCCTGCAATCAACGGCGCCGACGCCTCGGTCAAGCCCGACGGCATCGTAGGCCAGGCGATCCGCGAGGGCCGCAGCGAGGGGCGCATGGCCACGGTGTCGCCGCTCGACGGCATCGAGCGCCGCGTCGCGTTCCGCAAGCTGCCGAATCTGCCGGTCTATGTGTTCGCAGGTCTGGAGACCCGCGCCATCCGCTCGATGTGGCTGGCTCAGATCGGCGCCTACCTGCTGGTCGGCCTGCCGGCCACCGCGGCGCTGATCGCAATCGTGCTGCTGACGATGCGGCGGACGCAGAAGCTGTACGAAGAGGCCGACCGCCGCCACGCCGCCGAGAATGCGCTGAAGCAGTCGCAGCGGCTGGAATCGCTCGGCCGCCTCACCGGCGGCGTCGCGCACGACTTCAACAATCTGCTGATGGTGGTCGGTGGTTCGGTGCAGAAGCTGCGGCGCCGCCACAGCGACCTGCAGGACATCCGCAGCTTCGATATGATCGATTCCGCGGTCGCCAAGGGCACCGCGCTGACCCGGCAATTGCTGTCGTTCTCGCGCCGCCACAACGTCGCCGCCAAGCCGGTCGATCTCGGCGAAGCGGTGACCAAATTCGCCGACGTGCTGCGGCAGTCAGTACGCAGCGACATCATCATCACCATCGAGCCACCGGCCGAGCCGGTGGTAGTGATGATCGATCCCAACGAATTCGAGATCGCACTGCTGAATCTGGCGTTGAACGCCCGCGATGCGATGCCCGACGGCGGCCGTATCACCATCTCGATCCACACTGAAGCGCTGAAGAATTTCGGCCCGCGCCGGCTCACCGGCACCTACGCCATTCTATGTTTCGCAGACACCGGGGTCGGCATCCCTGACGACATCCGCGAGCGGGTGTTCGAGCCGTTCTTCACCACCAAGCCAGTCGACCGAGGCACCGGCCTCGGCCTCAGTCAGATCTACGGTTTCGTGCAGCAATCCAGCGGCGCCATCACGGTCGACAGCGAGCTCGGCCGTGGCACGCGGTTCGACCTATTCCTTCCCCTGACGAAGGAAGCGCCCGCGCGCGAGGACCAGACGCCGACCGCGGTGGTGCCGGATGCGAAAGTGCCGAAGACCCTGCTGCTGGTGGAAGACCATCCCGATGTCGCCACCGTCGCGGCGGACTATGCGGCGCAATGCGGCTTCGTGGTGGTCCCGGCCAATTGCGCCGAAGCCGCGATCGAAGTTCTCAACCGCCGGCGCGATATCGATCTGGTATTCAGCGACATCGTGATGCCTGGCATGAGCGGATTGGAGCTGGCACGGCTGATCCGCGAACACCACCCGGAGACGCCAGTGATCCTGGCATCCGGCTACAGCGACCGCTCTGCATCGGCGCTCAGCGAAGGCTTCCTGCTGCTGCAGAAGCCCTACACGCTGGAAGCAATGCGCGGAGCTCTGGCCCAGGCAATGCAGCGGGAAGCGGTCCGGCCGACCGCCTAATCACGATCACCACCCGACCGATCGCATAAACAATCAATTAACGGACGAATGCCTCGGCGGAGACGTCGCCCCGCCGAGGACCAACTAACCGATGCCGCTGTTACCAGTGGCGGCGATGATGCCAGTGCCGGCGATGGTGGTACCCACGATGCCAGCCCGGGCCGTATCCGGCGCGGATCACCGGCCGGCCGTAATAGCCGTAGGCCCGATACGGCCTATAATACGAGCGGTAGCCGTAATACACCGGACGCGGCCGATAATAGTAGCGCGGACCGCCCCAGCCCCAGCCGCCGCCGTAATACGCCGGACCGCCATAGTAGCCGACAACCCGCGGACCATAGCCGTAGCCGCCGTAGTACGGGCCGCCGCCATAATAGCCGTAGCCGGGACCGTAGGCGTAGGCCGACGAGGCAACGCCTGCGATCAACGCGCCGGCAGCAAGACCACCGAAGAAGGGGCCGATGCCGCCCCGGGCTTCCGCCGGAGCCGGAGCCGCCACGGTGGCCACGGCAAGGGTCGCGACCGTCCCAAGAACCAGAGCAGTTTTCTTCATGGAGCACATCCTGTGAGCGGTTGATGTGGGCGATTAAACCGCGGCTCCGGCCAAAAGTTGCGGGAACAATACGCAGAGCCGCTATTCCGCAGCAAAAACTATGTACGCCAGGGCGCGGACGCTGGAACCCATCCTGGTGTCGCACCCCGCCCAAGGTCTCTCGGCGTTCAGGATTTCGCGGCTGGAGCCGCCGCGGTGGCGATGCCGTATTTGGTCAGCTCCTCCGGTTTGAACACGAACAGCCGGTCCTTGGGCGTCTCCATCGCCCGGATCCAGACCTCCAGATCGATCCCCATGTCGCGCAGGTAGCGCTGGCAGCGCGCCGAAATGCGCTGGGCATCGCCCATCTGGTCGCGCGGCGCTGCCGCCTCGGTGCTCTTCACCGCGAACACCTGATGCACGCCGACCGCGGCTTTGGCGCCGACGCGGCGCTCGGCGCCGCCGAACAGCACCAGAGGACAGGACGAGGCGCAATATTTGCCGGCCTCGACTTCGGTAGCCAGCTTGTGATCGCGGATCATGCGGCCGATAGACAGCGCGTCGGACACCGAGCCGCCGGGCGAGTTCAACACCACTGTCTTGATGTATTCGCCGTGGCGCGCGAGCTCCTTGCCAAACGCCTCCGCACTGCCGGGCGTGATCGTCCCGGTCGCCATCAACCGCCCGCCGCCGACCAACTCGAACGTCATCGCCTGGCCGAGCGCGCCGTCCGGCTGCGGCAGCGGCGTCTGACGGTCGCCGTCCGGCCGCCACGGCGACAGCACCGCGGGCAGTGCCGGCAGGCTGAACGGCGCCACGTCCGGCTGGTCACCGCCGTCGCGATCCGCCGGCGGCCGGGCGAGGTCGTAGCCAAGCGCCGCGATGGTGGCGACGATCAGCAGCCGGAAGATCAGGCGCAACACTGCGTCCTCCGGATTGCCGGAGAGCCAGAGGTGGACGCGCTGCGACAGCGTGGCCATGCGGTTACTTGACGTGACGCGCCGAGGACAGCGCGGTGACGTTCTCGTCCGCCGCCGCTGCAGGCTCGGCCGCGGGTGCCGGCTGGTCGGGCGCCCCCTGCGTGGCAGGTTCACCCATCGTCCGGCTCGCCTGCTCCACCTCGCGTGCCATCTTCAGCGCTGCCATCAGTTCGGCCGCGGTCATGGCCGAGGCGTGCGAGGCCGGCAGCCCTTCGCGGCGGATTGCGGCGTGCACCACGCACAGGATCAAGACCAGCACCGCCGGCATCAGATCGATCGAGATCGCGCCGGCCCAGCTCGGGATGAAGTCGCCCGCGTAGCGAAGCACGGCCTCGGCCGGCGACATCGCCTGGAACCGCGCCGGCTCGATCTTCGGGCGGTCGAGGATCGCATCCGCGGCCGCCGCGAGCGAGGCCGCCTGCGCCGCCACCGCGCCTTCGACCTTGCCGACCACCGCGGTCTGCCGGTCGGCGAGATCGATGCTGCGCCCGCTCGCGGCCGGCGCGATGAAAGACGATGATAGCGAGGTTGCGGCGCGCTTGACCGCCGGCGCCACGGAGGTCTGCTGCAGATTGGCGATCACGCCCATCAGAGCCAGGGACTCGGTGGCGAAGCCGTCGCTGCGTTCGCCGATCGGACCGCGGTCGGACACCAGCTCGCGCATCTTGGCCAAATGCTTGCCGCCCTCTTCGAATAGCGTCGAGACCCGCTTGCCGGAGGCTTCGACCTCTTTGGCGAGACTGTCGAGCTGGCTCGACATCTGGGTCAGTAGCTGCACCACCGTCCCCGATCCAGCGGTCCCGGTGAGCGATCCGGTGCGTTCGGCCTCCGCCAGCTTAGCGAAGCGCGATGCCGCGATCTGGATATCCGGCAGCAAGCCCTGTGCAGCGATCGCGTTGGTGTTGGCGGCGTCGAGATCGCGGGTGTAGTCCTGTACGGTGATCGCCAGATGCTGCCGGATCGCCGCGGCGCCGGCCAGCGCCGAGGCGTTGAGCCACGACGACATCGCCACGATCATCAGCGAGCCGAGCAGCATGCAGCCGAACATCAGCGCGCGGCCGGCACGATCGACCACGTGCGGCATGAACTGCATCAGGAACACCCAGAAGGCGTAGATGCCAACCGACACGGCGACCGAATAGATCAGCGCCGCGAAGAACACCGTGGTGGCGCTGCCGTTGAGCAGATCGCGCACGCCGAGATAGGTGTAGACGCCGGCCGCCAGCGCCAGGATGGCGGTGGTCAGCTTCAGCATCACTTCGAGCCGGATCACGCCGCGTGACAACAGCAGCGACGGCGGAACCATGGTCGAAGCGGAAGACGACGAAGATGGTGACAGAGACGGAGAACTGGCCGGAGAAGCGGCTTCGGGCATCTGGACATCCAACTGGTGCGCTGCTGCGCACGACCAACGCCCCCGCGTTCAGATCCAACTGTTAGTTGTGGAGTTGGACCAGATTATGGTGACGCCCCCGCGCCGCCACAGTGCGGGATATGCCGGTTCAGAAATGCGCGTTGAGCCGCAATCACCCGGTTGGCCGGTGTCCGAGCCCATGCTGAAGCCGAAGATCTGCTCGGCATTGATGCCCTGGGCGTGATGGCAGCCCGGCACCGTATCCGGCAGGTCGGCGGCGGCGTGCGACGCCGCGAGCGGTGGCGGCCGCGCAGCCCCCGCCAGAGCTTTGCGCCTCCCCCGCCAAAGCGGTCTCGGCGCATACCGACCGCCGCACCTTGCCGCAGATTCTGCCGGCCCCTGCTGCTCTACCGGCCTGCCATGCTGGCCTCGTCCGCCATCCCGTTCTCGAAGGGCCCAGGCCGGCCAGCCCCGGACCCAATTTCGGGCGCCGCCACCGCATTGATAACGCGCCACCTTCAGGCGAGCCGCCAAAAGCTCAATCTGCAGCGTCAGGGATCTATTTGAACTTACAAATCAATTGCATCAATTGAGGCGCGGCGACCGCGGGCTGTGCGATGCAGGCTGTTTCGAGTGCCTCAAGAGAGACAGGTCGGCCCCAGGGCTGGCGGGGGGAGCCCCGGGGCCAGTCATCGCCTACCGGGGAGGTTGCGGCGCTGACAGCAGGATCTCCGAAGCCAAGGGCTGACCACGGTGAGCGTCCTGTCTGAACAAAACTCTGCACCGGCCAAGCGGCGAGCGAAAGCGACATCGATCGGCGTGGTTCCGGCGGCGCTAACCGATCATCTTCGATCGAATCGAGCGAATTAGTTCGAAATCAACACCCAGGTAGAAATACCAACACGCCCTTCCCCATTTGTCGCCCGATCCCGGACGGCGCGCCCTGCCAACGGCAACGCCGCGATCCTGCGTTGCCGCGACGTGCCGTCGCGGCGTAAAACCGATCCGGCCGAGTCGCGCGGGGGGCGCGTCGTCCACGGGGAGACGATCCACTGACAGGTTTCGAAGGGATCGGTATCGATCCGAGCTATGCGCTGGCAGGCGCGGTCACCGGCTTCGTTGTCGGTCTTACCGGCGTCGGGGGCGGCGCGTTGATGACACCAATCCTGCTCCTGGTGTTCGGGATCGCACCACATGTGGCGATCGCTACCGATCTGTGGTTCGCCGCGATCACCAAGCTGATCGGTGCGATGGTGCACAATCGCAAAGGCAACATCGACTGGCGGATCGTCACCCGACTGTGGGCCGGCAGCTTGCCGGCCGCAGCGCTGATGGTCGCGATCGTTGCGTTCGCCGATCCGGTCGGACGCACCGAGTGGCTGACCCGCATCATCGGAATCGTGGTGATCCTCACCGCGCTCGGCATCGTGTTCGCGCCGGCCCTGCTCGCTTCGATATATCCGCGGTCGAACACCGATGAGATGCCGCCACAGCACGATCGCACCGCGCTGACGGTGCTGACCGGTGTGACGCTCGGTGGATTGGTGGCGCTCACCTCGATCGGTGCCGGCGCGCTGGGCACGGTGGCGCTGCTCTATCTGTATCCGCGCCGATTGCTGCCGCATCGGCTGGTGGCAACCGACCTCGCGCACGCCATTCCGCTCGCGACCGTGGCTGGCGCCGGCTATCTGATCGTCGGCATGGTGGACTGGAAAATGCTCGTCAGCCTGCTCGCCGGTTCCATTCCGGCGGTGATCCTCGGCGGACTCTCGGCCGGCAAGCTTCCGGGCCGCGGCTTGCAGATCGCACTCGCGATTGTTCTGCTCGCTGCCGGTCTCAAAGGATTGCTGATGTAGCGGTCACCGCTTCGACCAAGACGGATGCGACCGTAGAACACGTCGAAATTGTCGGAACGTTTGTGCAGCTTGGGCGTTACGAAGCCTCACGACCGACCACTCTGCTTTGGTCAATCGCTCGGCACTTCGGCGCCGACGTTCAACGCTTTCTCAAGAAGGCACCGGAACTCCCGGTGAGATGCAATGACCGACGCCTGCGTCATCGAAGTTCGCGCCCGCACTGCGGGCATCGTCGTTCGCGAGGGAGACAATTACTGCTTCTTCGCCGCGCATCGCGACTTCCACGCGCTGGAGCGTCAATCGTTCGACTCGCTGCTCGCCGCGCAGGCCGCGGCTTCGCGCTGCGCCAGCGATGCGTCGTCGGACATTCGGCTCGATCCCCCTCGGGCAGAGGCGCCGCGCGCGTAGTTCATCGTAGCAGAGCGCGCCGACGCCGCATCACCGTTACGCGCGCCGGATGCGGCGCAGCGCGATTGGTTTCAGCCACGGCGACGTTCCGCCACGGCGCCGATGCCGAGCCTGCCGCTTTCGGCGAGCTCACGCAGCCGATGCCGCGCCCATACGCGCATCGCCAGGCCGGACCGCTCGCCGTCGCCGCGAACACTGTCGAACGGCTCGCTTTGTTTGGATTGTTGTTCGAGTTCGACCTTCGCCATCATTCCCTCCGCATGGCTGTTCGAAGCCGGCAGTGTCGACTCGTGTCGCTCGCCGGCGCGCAACTACATGCATGGTTTGGTCTGTTTGTGGCGGTAGTTTCTTCCCCCGGCCAGCCTGAATCATTCCAAACTAGCGAACCGCTACTTGCGACGGACGACAGCGAAGCTGTAGCGGCGCGGCGTCCGCCGGATCCGAATTACCTGACCGAAAAATTCACCGGCACGGTGAAATTCAGCGACGCCTGAGTGATCTCCGGCGGGAATGCCGGCAGCGGCTGCGCCCGGCGCACCATCGCCAACGTTTCGGCATCGAGTGCGGCGCTACCCGACGAGCGGGCCAGTCGCGCGCCGAGTACCTGCCCGCCGCGCCCGACCGTGAAGCTCAGCGTCGCGGTGCCCTGCACGCCGGAGGCGCGTGCCTCGGACGGATAGCGCTTGAAGCGCTGCAGATGCGCCGCCAGACGCTGACGATAGGTCGGCAGCACAGCAGCGGCGCGGGCGCCGGCGAGCGCCGCCATCGCGTCGGCGGCCCGGCGTTCGGCGCGCTGCGGCGCGCTGGTCCGCGGTGCCGGCGGGCGCTCGGACGGATGCCGCTTGGCGGTGCGTTCGCGCCGCTTCGGCGGCTCGCGCTTCGGCTCGACCTTTTTCGGCTGTTCAATCTTCACCGGCTGCGGCTTGTCCGGCTCAGGGGCCGCTTGCGCTTCCGGCGGCAGTGCCACCTTCGGCTTCGGCTGCGGCGGTGTCGGTTCGATCTCCGGCGCCGCGGCCGCCTGCGGCGTCGGCTCAGGCTCCGGTACGGGTTCCGGCGCTTCGGCCTCCTGCATTTCCGGGCCCGGCGCCAGATCGAGCGGGCTCGGCTGCGGCGACGCCGTCGCCGGTGCCATGTCGACCATGATCGCGGCCAGCGGCTCGCCCGGCGGTGGCGCTTGCGTGTAGTACGCCATCGCCGCCGCGACCGCGGCGGCGTGCACGCCGACGATCACCGCGGCCGACAGCAGCCATCGCGACGCTCCCGGCGCCGCGGCGGTATCGTGCAGCGCGCGGGCGTTCATGGCTGCGCGGCGCGGCCGTCCAATCCGACCAACGCCACCTTCAGATAGCCGGCATCGCGCAGCAGGTTCATCGCCGCCATTAGATCGCCGTAGCTCACCGCCTTGTCGGCGCGCAGGAAGATGCGCTCGTCCTTGTTGCCGCTGGTCGCCGCGTCGAGCGCGGGGATCAGCGCATCGCGCGACACCGTCTCCTCGCCGAGCGCCAGCGATAGATCCGGCTTGAGCGACACGAACACCGGCTTGTCTGGCCGCTGCTGCGGCTCGGAGGTGCTGGCCGGAAGATCGACGCCGACGTCGACGGTGGCGAGCGGAGCGGCGACCATGAAGATGATCAACAGCACCAGCATCACATCGATGAACGGCGTGACGTTGATCTCGTGTGCCTCCACCATGTCGTCGTCGCCGCGTCGGCTCGCGATCTTCACTGCCATCGTTCTCACCTCACCGCACGCGCACGCAACGACGGCCGCGCCGCCTCGCGGCTGATCATCAGCAGCAACTGGGTGGATGCGTCGCCGAGCAGTGCCCGATACGCAGACACCCGCCGCGTCAGATGATTGTAGATCACCACCGCCGGGATCGCAGCGACGAGGCCGAGCGCGGTGGCGAGCAGCGCCTCGGCGATGCCCGGCGCAACCACCGCCAGATTGGTGGCGTTGGCCTTGGAGATGCCGATGAACGCATTCATGATTCCCCACACCGTGCCGAACAGGCCGACGAACGGCGCCACCGCCCCGATGCTGGCGAGCAGCCCGGTGCCGATCGCCGCGCGCCGCGCCTCCGCCGCCTCGACCCGCTCCAGCCGTAGCGCCACCCGCTCACGAAAACCGTCGTCCTGCGCACCGCCGGACAGGCTGGCCTCGCGATCGACGGTTTGAATCATTTGCGCCACCGCGTCGCGCTGATCGGCGGTCTCCGCCGCGGCCTGCTGCAGCGTGGTGTCACTCTCCAGCCGGTCGAGACCGCGCTGCGCCACCGCGACGTTGCGGCGCAGTTCGATCGACTTCGCCAGCCACACCGTCCACGCCGCCAGCGATGCCGCCACCAGGCCGACCATCACCGTCTTCACCACGACGTCGGCGCCGAGGAACATCCCCCACGGCGACAGATCGCGCGGCAGCGTCGCCAGATCGGCCGCCGCCCAGGCATCCCCCGGCAGCGCCGCGGCGACAATGGCCAACGCCGCCATCGCAGCACCGGCCGGCAGCGCCGCGGCGCCTTGGGGTTTACGCATTGCGCGCCTCACTGAACTGCTCGGCAAGCGCATGGAACTTGGCCAATTGGTCGCCGCGCAGCTCGCGATTGGCGTCGCGGCCAACGAACACCTTGAACATGACGCCGCCGTCGCGGTTGAGGAACGCCACGAAGGCGCTGGCCTTGCCCATGAACGGGCGCTCGACGAAAGCCAGCGCACCGCAATTGTCATGACGCAGATGGCCGTGCAGGCCCTTCGGCTGCATCAGGTTGAAGTAACCGCGGCTGACCTCGCCGCGCGGCACTTCTCCGGTGAACTCGAAGATCGCGTCCTCGGTGTGCACGATCAGCGTCACCTCGCCCCAAGTCGCGATGTCGTTCATCGCCGCGGCGAAGCCGTCACCGGGGCCGAGCCGGACCATGCCGTCCGGCAGCGCTTCGATCACCGCCTGCGGCGACACGTTCCACTGCTTGGCGACCTCCTCGATCACGGCGGCCGGATTGGCCGCCATGAAGGCGCGAAGATCCCCGGTCTCGGACGTCACCACCGATGCCGCTGCAGTCGCCATCACACTCTCCTTCGGTCTCACGCCGCCGCGGCTTTGCGCTCGCTGCGGATCACCTCGAATCCCTCGAACCGCGGATGGCCGAGATAAATGCTCTGCCCGGTGTCGTTGCCGGCGCGGGCATGGGAGCGCCGGAACTGCTCGGACGTGGTCCACGCCTCGAACGCCGCCTTGCTGGCCCAGGTGGTGTGGGTGGCGTACAGCGTGTGGTCCTCCGCCACCGGCCCCTTCAGCAGATGAAACTCGACGAACCCGTCCATCTCGCTGAGATAGGATTCCCGCGTCGCCCAGATATCCTCGAAGGTCTGCTCGGCGCCGCGTTTCACTTGAAATCGATTCATCGCGATGAACATCTCGTCTCCTTGCTGGCTTGTGTTTCGCTGGCTTGTTGCTCTGGCTCGTCGTGCTCCGGCCCGCTCGGGGCCGGACTTCACGCCCCCCCAAAATGGACCTTGATGCCGCCCTTGTAGACCACGCCCGGGCCGGGGCTGCTGAACAGAATGTCGTTCTGCGAGGTGCCGTCGGTCGACGATCCAGGGATCGCATACGGACGATAGTAGTTGTTGAGCAGATTATCGATCGAGAAGTTCAGCGTGACGTCCGGCGTCGGCCGATAGGCGACGTTGAGGTTGACGAGATCGTAGGAGGTTCCGGGCAGATAGCCGGCCGGCAGATTGGTGTTGGCGGCATACGACGCCCATTGGGCCGCGATCGTCAACTGCCGGTCGAGCAACCGCAGCCCGCCGGTGGTGACGACCTTACGGGCCGGAATCGATGCAAGGCCAAGGCCGGTGTCGGGATTGGTGCCACGGATCACCGCGGCGTTGACGCCGACGAACCAGGTTCCCGCATCGTAATTGGTCTCGACCTCGACGCCTTCGATCCGGGCACGCGGGATGTTCTGATACTGATAATATTTGCTGTACAGGCCGAACGCCGGGCCGAGCTGCGACACCTGCGGCGCCGAGCCGACCAGTTCGATATAGTTGTCGACGTCGTTGCGGAAGGCGTTGATCTTGCCGCGGAAGCTGTCGGAAGCCGCGAAGATGCCGTCGTATTTCAGGTTGATACCGACTTCCTTGTTCTTGCCGACTTCGGGCCGCAGCCCGGCGTTCGGGATCAGGCAGAACAGGCCGGTGGAGCCGTCGCCGCAGGTGAACAGTGCCGGCCCGCCGCCGGTGACGTGGGCGCCGGAGATTAGCGTCTCCGTGATCGACGGCGCGCGGTAACCTTCGGCATAGGCGACATACGGGGTGAAGCCGGCGATCGGCGTCAGACCCAGCGTCACCTTCGGCGACAGCCGGCTGCCGCTGGCGGTGGTCGATTGCGAATTCAGCTCGTAATGATCGTAGCGCGCCGCGCCGATCACTTCGAGCCATTGCGCGTAGTTATTCTTCACCTGGATGAAGCCGCCCGACACCGTGCGCTCGCCGCCCGGCGTGGTGACGTTGGAATTGCCACGGTTGTCCCAGGTCGTCACCTTGTCGTTGAAGGCGTCGACGCCGTAAGTGACTGCGGTGCGCCAATTGCCGTATTCGAACCGCGAGGTGTTGTGGGCGTCGATCCCGATGGTGTCGAGGTTGTAACCACGCTGGTCACCGATACAGCCGGAAATGTTGTTGCCGTAGTTGCCGGCGCCGCAATAACCCGCGCCGCTGGTCGAATAGTGGTAGGTCTTGGTCTGGTCGCTGGTGGTGCGATTACCGTACAGATTGATGTTCCAGTCGAACCAAGTGTCGTCCGGCCGCGAATATTTCCAGCTCAAGGTGCCGGTGTAGTTTCGCAGATTGGTGCCGTACACCGAGGATCCCTGATACAGCGCGCGCTGCGCCGCTGTGAGCACCGGACCGCGGTTGAACTGACCGACGTCGTAGTTGAAGTCCTGGAAGATGCCGCCGATCTTGACCTCGTGGCCGTCGGCCGGCCGCACCGTGAATTTCAGCAAGCCGGCGGCGAGATCATTACCGGTGTTGCCGATCTCGGTGCCGGCGCCGTCCTTATAGTTTCCTTGCGTGCGGTACACCGCGCCGCCGAACACGTCGACGCTGGGATCGACCCGGACGCCGCCGAACACCGAACCGAGCCCGCGCGCATTGTTACTGCCGTAGGAGCCGCTGAGGTCGACGCCCCAGCGCTCGCCGGCGCGCACCACGTCATCGATGTCCTTGGTGCGGAACGACACCACGCCGCCGATCGCGCCGGAGCCGTAGATGTTGGCGCTCGGTCCGCGCACCACGTCGATGCCGCCGATCAGTTCGGGATCGAGGAAGAACGAGCCCTGCGCGCCGTGGCCGGAGCGCTGATAGTTCTGCCGCGCGCCGTCGACTACCACGGCGACGCGGCCGAAATCCTGCAAGCCGCGAATGTTGATCGAGGTCGACGGCTCGTCACCACGGTCCTGGAACGACACACCCGGGGTTGCGACGAACACATCCTGAAGCCGGTTCGGCGGAAATTGCTGGATCTGCTGCAGCGTGATCGCGCTGGCCGGCGCCAGCGCGTCGACCGCCTTCTCCTCGTTCTTGGTCGCCACCACCGTGATGGCGTCGAGCGACTGCGTCGAGCCCGCCGCCTGGGCATAGGCGTCGCGCGGGTTCGTGGCTGGCGCCGCCAGCTGCGCCGCGCGCGCGGCACGGTCGCGCTTCACCTGTGTCTGCGATGGCGACGATGCATGTCCGGTCGCGGTCTGCGCAGCAGCCGGCGCAGTCGCCAATGCGACGACGGATACAGATAGCAATAGCGCGTAGGCGCGCGAGTTCAGCCCCACCATGACAGCCCCAGTATGGTTAGTTGAATCTGGCTGGCGGGCTCGCCCCGAGGCGGCTGGCTGGCAATTCTCCGTCAGCACAACTGCTAACGGCTGTCATTTTTGGTAACCGAGCCAAAACGCCGGGTCAATCGGAGTCGGGCGCTGATTAAAGCAATTATAACCAGTCCGTGATCGCCGCCGCGCCGACGCGTCATCAGCGCGTCGCAGCGCGGCTCGCTGATGCCGCGACGGCGAGATCGAATTCGGCAATATCGGCCGGCTCCGCCGGCAGGGTGCTACGATCGACCGCGGACAACACCCGGCCGATACTTGCCGGCGTCGCCAGCGCATCGAGCAACAACGTGGCGAGATCGGCCCGCGCGATCCGGCCGTGCGCCCGCGGATCGTCGTACAGCGCCCCCTGCCCGGTCGGCTCGCCATCGGTCAGCCCACCCGGACGCACGATCGTCCAGTCGAGCGCGCTGTGCCGCAGATGATCTTCGGCGCGGGTCTTGGCGTCGAGCACCGGCCCGATCGCGGCAACGATTCGTTCCGACGCATAAGCGCGGCTGTCACCGCAAGCGAGCGACGACACCTGCAGGACGCGCCGCACGCCGCACGCCAGCGCCGCATCGGAGATCGCGTTGTTGCCGATCTCGTCGATCAGCAGCGCATCAGGTCCGGCGCCGCCGATCGTCGAGACGATCGCCTGCGGCTTCAACCCGTTCAGCACCGCCGCGACAGAGCTGGTATCGGCCAGATCGACGCGCGCGACGCCGGCAATACCATTCAGTTCGTTGAGCCGCGCCTCGTCGCGTCCCGCGACGAGCACCGTCCAGCCGCGCGCCACGCCTTGCGCGACAAGATGCCGCCCGGTGCGCCCGGTAGCTCCGAAAATCACAATACGCATCTGCCCTCGCACATCGTCGCCGCGGCCGACAGACCGGCCGTCAGCCCGCTGGTCAGATTGCTGATCCAGAACGATCCGGCAAGGCTCGGCGAAAATCCGTCGCCGTGCAGTTCGCCCAATCCGGCCGCAGTCCAGTTGGCCAGCAGCGGCGTGACCGCAACGCGGAACCCCGGGCGCAGCGCTTCGACCGCGGCAAGGTCGAGCCTCCCGGTCTCCAGCCCCGCCGCGATCATCGCATGCGCGGCATGATCCGACGGCACCAGCGCCAGCCCCTCGATCGGCGCCCTGTTCTGCGCGATCATCTCGCAGCGCTGCGCGATGTCGATGACATTACGCCAGCGGTGGCCATGCGCCTGGCCGCCTGCACCGGCGCCGAACGGCAGGCAGGCGACGCCGCGCTTGATCGATGCGTTGTAGCGGTTGCGCTCGCGCAGCGAACGCACCAGATGCGATTGCGACACTTGCAGCCAGCCCCGGTCGGTCAGGCGCTCGACGCCCTCCGCATACAGCGGCGCCTGCGCCGACGGTGTCGCCGGCGGCGGCAGTTTGCCGTGCTCGACCGCGCGCGCCATCGGGCCGCCGGGAAACATGTTCAGTGCATACAACGTGACGCCATCGAGACCGATGCGCGCCACGGTATCGATATCGCGCCGCCAATCGGCCTCGCTCTGGCCGGGTAGCCCGTAGATCAGGTCACACACCACCGAAGTGCGCCCCAGTGCCAGCAACTCGGACAAAAACGCCGCGACCTCTTCGCCGCTGCGCTTGCGGCCAAGCCGCCGGCGCACCGTGGTCGAAAAGCTCTGCACGCCGATCGACAGCCGGTTGACGCCGGCCTCTGCCAGCTTCGCCGCCTTGGCGATATCGAACCCGTAGGAGCGCCCTTCCAGCGTGATCTCGCAATCGGCACTAAGCGGCAGATAGCGATGCAGCGCCTCGATCAGCCGCGACAAATCGTCCGCATCCAGCGCCGATGGCGTGCCGCCGCCGATATACACCGCATCGATCGGCGCGCTCGCGATCAGCCGCGTGTGTGACTTCGCCGCGAGCTCGGCGATCAGGTCGTCGACATAAGCGGGGCCCGCCTCGGGCCGCCAGACGTTTTCGAAGAAGCCGCAGAACAAACAATGATTCTGGCAATACGGGACGTGCAAATAAGCCACCGCCGTCTCGCTGCGCGGCGTCGCGAACACCCGCTCGATCACCGCGTCGGCATTGTCGGCATCGACCGGCCGGCTGCCGCGCCACGGCGGCGAGAATGCCCGCTTGCCGAACGCTTCGGTGAGCGGATCGCAGCCGATCCGCACCAAGTAATCGCCGACCACTGCCGGCGTCGCCGCCATCGGATGACCGCCCCCGTGTCCGCCGTGCCCACCGTGGCCGACGCGCCCGTGCATCGCGGCGGCGCCGCGCTCGCCCTGCTTCAGATCGGCCATTCTCACGACCCGCGCTCCATTGTGGGACGGGCAGTATCGGCGCAGCCGCGCGTCGCACGGTCAGCCGACGCATGCACGTGCGGATAGCTGGCCGCACCGACCATCCGATCACACTCGTTATTTGTAAAAAGCTGCTGGCGGGCGCTGCGAAACGCAGGGAGCTGGCTGGCGACGGCGGCCCGCCGACATCGGCGTTCCGTGCATTGCAACTTACGATGTGCGCTGCCGCGCGCTCAAGCGTCAATCCCGCCGTTTATAGTAATTATAAGACACATTTTTCGATCACCGCTTATAACGAACGTCAATCGTCGAACCGGCAACAACGACAGAAACCGAATGATGACAGGATCCGAACGATTTGGCGCAGATGCGGCGCGGCCGGCGGCAGGCTCGGGCGACACCCGCGCGATCAGTATCGTCGGCAACCAGATCAACAGCCGCGAGCTGTTCACGTTGGACCGCGAAATCGTCATCGCCCATGGTGACGACCGGTACCGACTTCGACTCACATCACAGAACAAACTGATTTTGACCAAATGATTGCGCTGACTACTCTCGCGCGGCACCGCCGCGCCCTGCTCGCCGCCACGCTACTCGCCTGCGCAGCCGCGCTGCCGGTGCGGGCCGCCGAGCCGGTCAAGGTGACCGACGCGCATGGCCACGACGTCGTGGTCGCCGATTCCTCGCGCACACTGTCGATCGGCGGCGCGATCACCGAAGTGCTGGCGGATCTCGGGCTGGAGAAGCGGATCGCCGGCGTCGATTCCACTAGCGTCTATCCGCCCGAAGCTGTCGCTGGAAAGCCCAATGTCGGGTACTTGCGCCAGCTGTCGTCGGAAGGCGTGATCGGCCTCAATCCGACCCTGATCCTGGCGATGGACTACGCCGGGCCGAAGCAAACCATCGATGCGATCAGTTCGGCCGGTATTCCGATGGTATCGGTGCCGGAGACGTATTCCGAGAAGGGGTTGCTCGACAAGATCGCGCTGATCGGCCACGCGATGCAGGCGGACAAGGCCGCCACCTGCCTCGCCTCCGCTGTCGGCGACGATTTCGCCACGCTGCGCAAGCTGCGCGCCGCGATCACCAAGCCGGTGCGGGTGATGTTCGTGATGTCGCTGGTCAACGGCCAGGCGATGGCCGCCGGCCGCAACACGGCGGCCGACGCGGTCATCGCGCTCGCCGGCGGCGTCAACGCGATCGACGGCTACGACGGCTACAAGGCGATCAACGACGAAGCGATCGTCGCAGCCCGGCCCGACATGGTGCTGACGATCAAGCGCGGCCGGGATTCGTTCGAGGCCGATGCGTTCTACGCCCATCCGGCGTTCGCGCTGACGCCGGCCGGGCAGCACCGCGCCTTCCTGGCGATGGACGGGCTGTATCTGCTCGGCTTCGGGCCGCGCACACCGGCCGCCGCGATCGAAGTGGCGTCGAAACTCTATCCGCAGCTCGCAGCAGATGCCGCCGGCTTCAAGCCGAAGGCCACCACGGTCGATTGCCGCTCATGAGCGTGCTCGCACTGCATCGCCGCGGTCGCACCGGCGCGCCGCGCCCGCCTGCGGGGCAGGCTTTGGCAGTGCTCGGTATGGTGCTGATCGCCGCGATTGCGCTGGCGCTGACGGTCGGCGCCGCCGGCATTCCACTATCACGGCTGCCCGCCGCGCTCGGCCTGTCCGGCGCCGCGGCCGATCCCACCACCACCCGCGATCAGCTCGTGCTGTGGTCGATCCGGATGCCGCGCATCCTCACCGCCGCGATCGTCGGCAGCCTGCTCGCCGCCGCCGGCGCGCTGATGCAGGGTCTGTTTCGCAATCCGCTGGCCGATCCGGCGCTGGTCGGAGTCTCGAGCGGCGGCGCCTTCGGCGCGGCCGCCTCGATCGTGTTCCTCGAGCATGTGCTCGGCCCGCATCTGCGGGGCCTGCAGGAATATCTGCTGGCGTTTGCCGCCTTCGCCGGCTCGCTGGTGACCACCATCCTGCTGTACCGGATCGCCAGCCGCTCCGGCCGCACCTCGATCGCGCTGTTTCTCCTCGCCGGCCTTGCGATCGCAGCGATCGCCAATGCCGGGCTCGGTGTCTTGGTGTTCGTCGCCGACGATCGCCAGCTCCGCGACATCACCTTCTGGATGCTCGGCTCGCTCAGCGGCGCCAACTGGGCCAAGACCGCCTCCACCGCAACGGTGCTGCTGATCGCGCTGCTGGTGCTGCAGCGTATCGCCGGCCGGCTCGATCTTCTGGTTCTCGGCGAAACCGAGGCCTATCACAGCGGCGTCGACGTTGAGCGGCTAAAGCGGGTGACCATCGTGCTGGTATCGGCGATGGCCGGCGTCGCGGTCGCGGTCGCCGGCGTGGTCGGATTCGTCGGCATCGTGGTGCCGCATCTGCTCAGGCTGGTGATCGGCCCGTCGCATCGGCTGCTGCTGCCGGCCTCGGCCTGCCTCGGCGCGGTGATGCTGCTGATCGCCGACACCGTCGCGCGGACCATCGTGGCGCCGGCCGAAATGCCGATCGGCATTCTCACCGCCGCGATCGGTGCGCCGTTCTTCCTAGCCATCCTCCTGCGGCAGCGCAAGCTGGTCGGCCCATGAGCGGCGTGCTGAAAGCCGAGGCCGCCTCGTTCGCGCTGCCGGGAGCCGTGCTGGTCGACCGCGTCGATCTCAGCATCGCGCAAGGCGAACTGGTGGCGATCGTCGGCCCCAATGGCGCCGGCAAGTCGACGCTGCTGCGGATGCTGTCGGGCGATCTGCGCCCGACCTCCGGCACGGTGTCGCTCGATGGACGCGCGCTTGCGGACTACTCGCCGCGCGCGCTCGCCGCCCGGCGCGCGATGCTGGCGCAGCACACCACCGTCTCGTTCCCGTTTTCGGTGGAAGAGATCGTGGCGATGGGCGCCGACATCGATCCGCGCAAGGCGGCGCCGCTGTTCGACGCCGCGCTGCGCGACGTCGGCCTCGAGCAGTTCCGCCACCGCAACATCACCACGCTCTCGGGCGGCGAGCAGCAGCGCGCGCATTTCGCCCGCATCCTGGTGCAGTTGTGGAGCGGCGAAGCCGACGCCGGGCCCGGCCTGCTGCTGCTCGACGAGCCGACCTCCAGCCTCGACATCCGCCACCAGCTCGATCTCGCCGAGACCGCACGGCGCTGCGCCCGCCGCGGCACCACGGTGATCGCGATCCTACACGACCTCAACCTCGCGACTCGATTCGCCGACCGCATTGTCGTCTTGCATGGAGGCCGGATCGCCGCCGACGGGACGCCGGCCGCAGTGCTGCGGCACGAGCTGATCGCCGAGGTGTTCGACGTCGCTCTGACCGTCAATACCGACGACGCCGGCCAGCCTTTCGTGCTGCCGGAACTGGCGGACGATCGCCGCACCGCCGCGCGCCTCACCGGTTAGTACCACCGGCCGCCGGCCCGCGCCCTTCCTCATAGCGATTCTAACCAACCACCGGTCCGATCGGGCCGGTTTTGGACCGGTTCAATTTGTCCGGCCAGCGCGCGGCGCTTAGTTTGGACGAGGCGCTGTCGACGCGGGTGCGCGGCGACGTCGATCATCACTGATATTGATTTCATCACCAAGAGGACCGGACGTACAGGCTATGAGCGTCAATGTAATTTTCGGCTCCGATGCCGGCGTGACCCGCGCAGTCGCCTCGCGCATCGCCAAACGGATGCAGGGCCGCGCCGTCGACATCAAATCCGCCACCACCGCCGACTTCGAAGGCTGCAGCCTGCTGATCCTCGGCGCGCCGACTTACGGCTTCGGCGATCTGCAGGCCGATTGGGAAGCCAATCTCGACAAGCTGACCTCCGCCAATCTGACCGGCAAGAAAGTCGCGCTGTTCGGCACCGGCGATCAGACCAACTACCCGGACAGCTTCGTCGATGCGATGGGGCTGCTCTACGACCACGTCGTCGACCGCGGCGCCGAGGTGATCGGCTTCACCGACACCGTCGGTTACGACTACACGGCGTCGAAAGCCGAGCGCGACGGCCGCTTCGTCGGCCTCGCCCTCGACGAGGACGGACAGTCATCCAAGACCGAAAAAAGGATCACCGAATGGATCAGTCGTCTCACATGAGCGCCGCGACCTTGCAGATCTTCCAGCACCATCTCTACGAGCTGTCGAAGGGCATGCGCCCGCTCGCGATGATGACGCTTCCGGCGGTCGACGCCACCGCGATCGTGGCGCGGCTGCGCACCGCGGGCATCGCCCACCACATCCACGAAGCCTGCCAGCACCGCATCAACGTGGTGTTCGGTGTCGCCTCGGCGGTGCGCACCGTGCAGGGGTTCATGACCGGGCCGCTGTGTAACCTGTCGGCCGAGCACGACTTCATGCTCGGCATCCTGCTCGGTTACGACCGCGAACTGCAATGCCACCGCTTCCTCGCGCGCAGCGGCGGCGATGCGGTCGATGCGGTCGCCGAACCGACCCATACGGTGGCCCCGAGCGAGCCGGTGCTGATTCACTGACGGCGAACGGCCGTGGCGTCATGCCCTGGATGGGAGCGACACCACGGCCCGCAAGGACCGGCCCTCGCCGCCACGGGCGCGGCCTTGCCAAGCTGAGCGTATCGGCTTATATTCCTAGCCATGCGCTACCCTTTCAATCCTGCAATCGTTCGTATCCGGGTGACACCCGACCCGGGCACCGAAGGACCGCCACCGGTCACGGGCGGACGGTCGAGGGGCTGTCGTCGGCCACACACCAATTCCACAGCGGCCGAGGTGCGCCGTCTGATCGAGCAGACGACGCTGACCTATAGCGAGATCAGCGTCCGCACCGGGGTCGGCCGCGCCAGCATCTGCCGCTGGACCCGCGACGGCGGCTGGCAGCGCCCGCCATTCGCGCCCCGCGCCACCGATTTTTCGCCTTCCGTGCGGGCCGGCCAGAAGCTCAAATTGCGCCAGCTCACCGAACGGCTGCGGGCGCTGGCCGAGCGTGCGATTCGCGAACTGGAAAACGCTCCCACCGTGGACATCGACAAGCTGATGCAAGCGTTGCAGGTGGTGAAGATGGCACGGCTCGAATCGATGGGCCGACGCCGCCCCCGCCGGCAGCCGGACGGCACGCCGCGGCCGGTCTCCTGGTGGGTGTCGCGCGACGAAGCGATCCGCGCCGCCCTCAAGGAAATCCGCCGCGGCGGCGTCGATATCGACCGCGTGCCGCAGCAGGCACTGGACCTCTTCACCGACGCCTACACGCCGGTGGAGGATTCGCCGATGCTGCGGCCGCGCGGGAAGAAGCGGTGAGAGCGGCAAAGGCCTCGCGTTCAATGCACAATTGGCTGCTATCGGCAGCTTCCGGTTGACCGCCTGCCCGACCACCACTACTCCACCACAAGCTCTTCGCTGGAGTTCTCAACGTGTTCGACGACAGCCGTTCATTCATCAGCCGCGCGTTCCTGCGCTCGGAATTCAGTCTCGACTACAGCGCGTATTCAGACGAGACCGATTCGGCCCTATTGAGGAAACTCCACGAGTGGGACCGCCGCCTTCAACTCAGCGAAACTCAGGCCGAAGGAGCCTTCACCCAGGTCTTCTTCGTTGAAACGTGGGGATATGGCGAAGCTGGGCGCGTCCCTGCCGAGCATCACACCATCATCCCCAAACTCCCTATTCCCGGCGAAGGGGCGGGTGGTGGCGCGGGCGAAGCCGATCTGGCGCTCGGGTGGTTTAGAGGGCGTAAAGATGCCATCCCGCAGGTCCTCTGCGAGTTCAAGGACATCCGCTCCAAGTTGGACGCTAAGCAGAAACGGAAAGGCAGCAATCGCACGCCCATCGAACAATGCCTGAACTACGTTCGCGGCGCGCGTCGCGGCCTCTTTGGCAACGAGCCGGTACAACCATGGTGGGGGCTCGTCACCGACATGAACGAGTTCCGCCTGTATTGGTGGGATCGCGCGCCAGCGGAGTACATCCGCTTCTTCATCAGGCGAGAAGATCTCCTGTCCGGCAGCTATGACCTGCTGAGCGAAACGGAAGACGCCAGATTCGATCGTTACCTGTTTTCGAGAATATTCTCTCGCGAGATGCTGCTGTCGGAAGCAGGCCGCCCACAGCTACTACGTCTGATCGAACGGCAGTGGACCCGGGGACGCAAGCTCGAAGGGGAGTTTTACGAGCACTACAGGGCCGTGCGGGAGGCACTGTACAACGCATTACGAACCTACAACGCCGACTTTCCGGGACGCCCCGGTGAACTGCTGCGGGTGACGCAAAAACTGCTCGACCGCTTCATCTTCGCGTTCTTTTGCGAGGACATGGGCGAGCGCCTGATGTTCCCTCCCCAGTTGATCCGCGACTTCATGCGCAACAGGAGCAACGAGCCCTTCTACGACGAAGGAGGGACCGAGCTCTGGGACCAGTTCAAGCGCGTCTTCGACAAGATGAATACGGGTGGGGCTCTAAATCGTGTGACCCTGCCGGAAATCAACGGCGGCCTGTTCGCCCGCGACCCGCTGATCGACGGATTGACGATCCCGAATCACGTTTTCGCCAAGGCCGGCCAAGGAGCCAGCGAAACATCGCTTGAAAGCGACAAGAACACGCTGCTGTATCTGAGCGGCCGTTACAACTACGCGGCACGCGGCGATGTGAAGGAAAGCCTAAGTCTCTTCACGCTGGGCCATATTTTTGAGCAGTCGATCACCGAACTGGAGTACCGCGAGGGCGAGCTTGAGGGACGTGAAACCATTGCAAAACTCTCGAAGCGAAAACGCGACGGCGTTTACTATACGCCGGAGCCGGTCGTAAACTATCTCGTCGAGCAAACGCTCGGACCTTGGTTCGCGGATGCCAAGGCGGCGTGTGGCTATCCCGCGCCAGACGCGGGAGCGCCTACTCCCGCGGCCATCTCAGCCTATATCGAACGCCTTGCGCAAATTCGGATCGTCGACCCCGCCTGCGGCTCCGGCGCCTTCCTCATATCAGCGTTTCGTCGCCTGCTAACGGAACGAGTTTCAGCAGCCGCTGATCTCGACCGTGCACGCAGCGGCACGGCGAGCGCAGTCGATGAAGCACCGATCATCGCCGACATCCTTCGAAACAACATCTATGGCGTCGACATCAATCCGGCGTCGGTCGAAATCACCAAGCTCGCACTCTGGCTGCACTCGGCCAGAGCCGCTGCCCCGTTGTCCTCTCTGGAACATACGATCCGCATCGGAAACAGCTTGGTCGGCGAAGACTTCTGGATCGGGCGCCAGCGTTCTGCGGAAGCAGAAGAGCGAGTGCGCACGTTCGACTGGCGCACGGCATTCCCGGAAATCTGGCCCGCAGGTGAAGACGGCGGCTTCCACATCGTTCTCGGCAACCCTCCCTATGTCAAACTGCAGAACATGACGAAGGTCAATCCCGACGTCGTCGCCTATTTGTCGGCCGAACGAGAAGAGGACACCTATCGGTCTGCACGAACCGGCAATTTCGATCTCTATTTGCCGTTCATCGAAAAGGGATTGCGGTTGCTGGCATGGCGCGGGCGGATGGCCTACATCGCACCGAGCCTATGGGTCGTGAATCAATATGGCGAAGGTCTGCGCGGTGTGGTCCGCCGCGGCCGACATCTCGACCGATGGCTCGACTTCAAATCGCATCAGATCTTCGAGGATGTCATCACTTATACCGCCCTGCAATTTTTCACGCGAGAGCCATGCGAGGCTGCTCGTTTCTTGGCTGCGCCTGATGGAGAAATCGCGAACGCAGATTGGTCCGCGCCCGGATTATCTGTCTCGTACAACTCTATCCCTGATGACAGAGAGTGGCTGATCGCGACAGGGGCAGAGCGATCTCTGATCGAGAGACTAAGTCGAGATTGCCTACGGCTCGACAGCCGCGATTTGAGCAGAATAGTTGTCGGAATCCAAACAAGCGGAAACCACATCTATCATCTGCAACGCGTCGGCCCGGGCCAGTATCGGTGCGCACCGAAGGGCGATCGCGCTGGCGCGTATGAGGTCGAGATTGAAGATTCAATCATGAAGCCCCTCGTCTCCGGCGCAGAAGCAAAACGATACGAAGAACCTGAAACGAACACCTATCTGCTATTCCCCTACGAAGCAGACGAGCACGGAAAAATGACCCTGCTCTCTGTGGATGAGATGGAAAAGCGGTTTCCTAAAGCATGGTCTTATTTGCTTAGCTGGAAAGACGCTTTAACGAACGGCGACACTGAGCGGCCTGACGACTGGTGGGGGTATGTCTACCGCAAGAACCTGGACAAACAGCACTTGCCGAAACTAATTGTAGCACAGACCGTGCCTGGAATGCGCGTATGCTCTGATAGCTTCGGACGCTATTATCTAGACAATGTTCGCGTCAACGGCATCTTGCCCGCCCGAGACATTGAGCATTCCTTTCTCCTAGGTGCGCTAAATGGTCCGATCGTTGATTTTGTCTTCCGGCGGATCAGCAAACCGAAGCAGGGCGGCTGGTTTGAAGCCAACAAGCAGTTTATCGCGCCCTTGCCGATTCCAAACGCTCCTCCGAATGAGCGGGCCGAAGTCTCAGAACGCGCGGAACGCCTCCAACAACGATGGACTCAACGTCGGCTCCTTCTCCGAGAGGCATCCGAAAGGCTTTCGGTATTGGCACGACAACGTCATCCAACACGGTGGCTCTGGCCCGACCTTCCCGAACTGCGCGAGATGATCGAACGAGCGCCAAAAGGCTTGCGCCTCGCGGCGGATCGCCGCAAATGGGCCGGTGAGCAGCTCACCGAGATGGAAGCCACGCGGACCGAGGCTTTGCAGGCTGCGCTCGACCGGGGAGGCCTGCGCCAAGCTCGTTTCGACAGAGGTGAGCTAAGGCTGTATGTCAGCGGCGCCGCCGTACTCGGCAAGATCTTCCTCGGCGAAGCGGAGGGACCGCTGGCCGAGGCATATTGGCGATGGCTTTTGCTAAGCGGTCCGGCGCGTGAGGCCACACGTTTCGCGGCTGATCTCCGACAGCCGCCGGCGCCCTCGGAGGAGCCGGCCGCGATGCAGTTCATCGATCGTGTCGCAGCATTGTCCGACGAGGTCGCGGGATCGAGGCTGACGAGCGCGCGTTGAACGAAATCCTTTACGAGCTCTATGGTCTTTCGCCGGACGAGCGAAATCTTGTGGAGAACGAACCAGGGCGTCGCGTCGCCACCGCAGCGGCGTGAATTGCTCCCCAGAACAGCCTATTGTCGCACCATGACTCAGCTTCCTCTGTTCGACGAGCGCGTCAAAACGGCGCCGCGATCACCCGATGTCTCCTATATCCGCAGGAGTCTCGGCCGGTTGCTTCGTCTCGCCCGCGAGGCGGAGATCCTGCCATGGAGCGAAGCAGAAACCGCAAGTTGGGAAAAGCTCTTCCCGCAACTCGCCGCATCCTTGCCCGCCGATGAAGGCGAAGCGCTGATCGCCGAGTTCCAGGGAGAACTGGCCCGGCTGCGCTCACCTGCTGATTGAGTTCGGCAACCTCTCCCCGCTCCTGCGGGGAGAGGTTTTGGTCGGCCTCCGCTCACTCTTCCTTGAAGCCGTATTCGGCGTGGTTGCCGGTGGCGCCGTAGTATTTGTACGGCAGGAACTTGCCGGACATCGACAGCTTGACGCGGTCGCCCTTCGGGTTCGGCAGACGCTCCATCACCATGTCGAAGTCGATCGCCGACATGATGCCGTCGCCGAATTCCTCTTCGATCAGCGCCTTCCAGGCCGGGCCGTTGATCATCACCAGCTCGTAGAAGCGATAGATCAACGGGTCGGTCGGCGGCATGGTGAGGCCCTCGCCACGCATCGGCACCTCGTTGAGCATCGCGGTCTCGACCGCCGACAGCCCGAACAGCTCGGCCGCCTTTGCCGCCTGCGGCTTGGTCAGCTTCATCTGGCCGAGGATCGCGCCGACCACCAGCACTTCGGAATGGCCGCCGATGGTCTCGCAGATGTATTTCCAGGTCCAGCCCTTCTCGCGCTTGATGTCGAGAAGCTTCTCGGTCAGGTCGGCTCGTTTCATGGTCGGTCTCCTTGTGAGGTGGGGGATCGGTGGGTGGTGGGGATCAGCGCGCGTTCGCCTGCAGCGGCACGACCGAGGCATCGTCGATGCCGGGACGCACGATCGGCACATGCAGCGGATCGTGGTTCGGATTGCTGCTAGTGAAGGTCTTGCTGCGCGTCACCAGGAAGTCGACGATATGGTTGCGCAGGCCGTAGTAATAAGGATGCCGATGCAGATCGATCCGAGCGCGATCCTTCGGCAGCGGATTCTCGACGATCTCGGCGATGACCGCACCCGGCCCGTTTGTCATCAGATAGATCTTGTCGGCGAGGTACATCGCTTCGTCGACATCGTGGGTGATCATGAAAGTGGTCTGCCCGGTCTCCAGGCAAATCCGCCGCACCTCGTCCTGCAGCGAGCCGCGGGTGAGCGCGTCGAGCGCCGAGAACGGCTCGTCCATCAGCATGATCTTCGGGGTGATCGACAGCGCCCGGGCGATGCCGACGCGCTGTTTCATGCCGCCGGACAATTCCGACGGACGCTTGTGCTCCGAACCGGTGAGACCGACGAGATCGATGAAGCGCTGGGCATGGGCGCGGACTTTGGCCTTGTCCCAGCTCCGCCATTTCGAACTCACCGCGTAGGCGACGTTGCCCATCACGGTGCGCCACGGCAGCAGCGCATGGCTCTGGAAGATCACGGCGCGGTCGAGGCTGGTGCCCTCGATCGCCTGGCCGTCGACGATCACTGCGCCCTCGGTCGGCTGGTCGAGGCCGGCCAGAATGTTGAGCACGGTGGTCTTGCCGCAGCCGGAGTGACCGATCACGCAGCCGAACTCGCCGCGCGGCAGCGACAGCCACAGGTTCTCGAAGATCGTGGTCTGCCCGCCGCCCGCGGCCGGATAGCGCTTGGCGATCGCCTCGACGGAAATGAACTTGTCGTTCGTCATCTGGCTCACTCCGGAAACGTGACCATGCGGGTGAACCGCGCCAGCACCTGATCGAGCAGCATGCCGACGATACCAATGGTCAAGATCGCAATGATGACATTGGTAATCGACAGATTGTTCCACTCGTTCCAGACGAAGTAACCGATGCCGGTGCCGCCGACGAGCATCTCGGCGGCAACGATCACCAGCCAGGCGATGCCGATGGAGATGCGCATGCCGGTGAGAATGGTCGGCGCGGCGGCAGGTAGGATCACCGTGAAGGCGCGGCGCACCGTGCCGACCTCGAGCGTGCGGGCGACGTTGATCCACTCCTTGCGGACCGAGGCGACGCCGAACGCGGTGTTGAGCAGCATCGGCCACACCGAGCAGATGAAGATCACGAAGATCGCCGACAGGCTGGAGTCCTTGATGGTGTAGAGCGCCAGCGGCATCCAGGCGAGCGGCGAGATCGGCTTCAGCACCTGGATGAACGGATCGAGCGCCTTGTTCATCAGCGGCGACATTCCGATCAGAAAGCCGAGCGGGATTGCGACGGCCACTGCCAGCAGATAGCCGATCATCACCCGTGCGATCGAATAGCCGAGCTGAATACCGAGCCCTTTGTCGTTGGGTCCGTTGTCGTAGAACGGTCGCTGAATGTGCTCCCACAGCTTGGCGCCGACGTCGATCGGCCCTGGCATTGCCGATTTGCCCTGCGTCGCGGTCGCGCCCATCAGCGCCGCATATTCCGGGCTCATCTTGGCGACCTCGCCGCTGCCGCGCGTCGCCAGATGCCACGCGGCGATGAAGCCGCAGAACAACATGATGGATACCACCGCAGCACGGAGGCGAAGGGATTTTGTCATGACGTCCACCGTTCCACTCTGGTCCGGAGCGGCAATGCCGAGCGTCTCGGCACCGCAGCTCCGAAGTCTCCGCAAGCGAGCGGCGTGCTCCGGCATCTCCGGAGCACGCCGGAAAGCTCCGCTACGACGCCTTCTTGATCTTGAAGCTGGCGAGATATTCCTCGGGGTTGGACCCGTCGAACGACTTGCCCATCACCGAGAACGACCGCGTGGTTTTCTCCGGCGGCGTCAGCCCGGCTTCCTTCATCAGCTTGGCGGTGTCGGTCGCCAGATAGACCTGCTCGGCGACCGTCTTGTAGTCGATGTCACCCTTGACCTGGCCCCAGCGCTTCATCTGCGTCATGATCCAGACTGCAAAGGACTGCCACGGGAACGGATCGAAATCGATCCGGTTCGGCTGCTTGACGACGTTGCCGAGACCGTCGGCGTAGGTGCCGGTGAGGATCTGCTCGAGCACGATCGCCGGCTGGTTCAGGTAGTTGGCCGGCGCGATCGCCTGGGCGATCTCCTTGCGGTTTTCCGGCTTGTGGGCGTAGGCGGTCGCCTCGATGATCGATTTCAGCAGCGCGCCGTAGGTGTTCGGCATCGTGGTGACGAATTCCTTCGACGCCGCGAAGGCGCAGCACGGATGGCCTTCCCAGATATCCTTGGTGAGGATGTGGATGAAGCCGACGCCGTCATAGACCGCGCGCTGGTTCATCGGGTCGGGCGCCAGATAGCCGTCGATGTTCTCGGCGCGCAGATTGGCGACCATCTCCGGCGGCGGCACGGCGCGGATCTGAACGTCGACGTCGGGATCGATGCCGTGCTCGGCCAGATAATAGCGCAGCAGATAATTGTGCATCGAGTAGTCGAACGGAACGGCGAATTTGAAGCCCTTCCAGTCCTTCGGATTGCGCCGGTCCTTGTGCTTCATCGCCAGAGTGATGGCCTGGCCGTTGATGTTCTCCACCGCCGGCATGGTGTAGGGGATCGGGTTGGAGCCGACCCCCATGGTGATCGCCAGCGGCATCGGCGACAGCATGTGGGCGGCGTCGTATTCCTTGTTCAGCGTTTTGTCGCGGATCACCGCCCAGCCGGCGGTCTTGATCACTTCGACGTTGAGACCGTACTTCGAATAGAAGCCCATCGGATGCGCCATGATGATCGGTGTGGCGCACGTAATCGGAATGAAGCCGACCTTGAGGTCGGTCTTCTCCAGCGGGCCGCCGGCGGCAAACACTTCGGTCGCGGTCTGCAGCGGGAAAAATTGCGACACCGCAGCCAACGCGGTGGCCGCCCCCACCGACTTCAGAAACGCGCGGCGCGACGCGTCCTGCGGAAACATCGCCCGCATTACCGCCGAGGCGACGACGCCTTCGAACCGCTTCTGCTCGCCTTGCGTCACGGCGAGCTGCAACGAGGCCTGCTCGGCGGCGTGCTCGGCCTCGGTCGCATGACGGCCGCAGCTACAACCTGTGGCGTGCAGCCGGCGATTGGGATCGAACGGATTGTCGAATGTTGACATGGGACCTCCTGCGCTGACGTCGGGATCAAGTTCGCAAGGAGCGTGCCAACCGCGCAGGCATCGTAAGATGCGACGATATGGGCGCTTTCGGCGGATTGCTGGATACGAAATCTCGTAATATACGGGATTTCGTAGTCGAGTTACGAAAACTCGGAGTGTCCGATGGACCTCTCGTCGCCTTCCGACCTGCCGTCCGCAATCGATCCGGCGCTGCGCGCAGCGGTATTCGACGGCGCGATCGAGGCCGTCCTGCTGGTCGACCCGAGGCTCGACCAGATCATCGACGCCAATCGCGTGGCCTGCGATCTGCTCGGCTACGACTACCACGCCCTGCTGCGGACCAAGTTCAGCGCGCTGCACGGCTCGCAATTGCCAGCCCTGGTGGTGTTCACCCAGGCGGTGTTCGCCAAGGGCACCTATTGGAGCCACGCGCTCACTCCGACCCACGCCGGCGGCACCCAGCTTCGGCTGGAATATGCCGGCACGCACCTAGCCTATCGCGATCGATCGCTGCTGCTGCTGACGATGAGCGATCTGGAGCAACGCCGGCGGCGCTATGTCGACGCCGTCGCCGACGACTATATGCGCGACGGCCTGCCGGCCTGGCAGCGGGTCGAGCGGGTGTTTCAGGACATCGAACGCGAGAACCAGCTGATCCTGCGCGCCGCCGGCGAAGGCATCTACGGCGTCAACGCCGAGGGCAAGACCACCTTCGTCAATCCGGCCGCAGAACTGATCCTGGGCTGGTCGGCCGATGAATTGGTGGGCAAGGAGATGCACGCGATGGTGCATCACAGCCATCACGACGGTCGCCCCTATCACGGCCAGGAATGCCCGATCTACGCGGCTTTCCGCGACGGCGCGGTGCACACCGTCGACGGCGAAGTGTTCTGGCACAAGGACGGCAAGCCGGTCTGGGTCGAATACACCTCGACGCCGATCCAGGACCGCAGCGGCGGCGTGGTCGGCGCGGTGGTGGTGTTCCGCGACGTCAGCCAGCGCCACGAGGCCGACGAAAAGCTGCACGCCGCACTCGCCGAAGTCGACCGCCTGCGCGAGCGCCTTCAGCTCGAGAACGACTACCTGCAGGAGGAAATCCGGATCGAGACCAATCCGCGCGGCATCATCGGCCAGAGCGAGGCGATCCAGACCACGCTGCGTCAGGTCAAACTGGTGGCGCCGACCGCCGCGACCGTGCTGATCACCGGCGAATCCGGCACCGGCAAGGAGCTGATCGCGCGCGCGATCCACGAGGCCAGCACCCGGCGCGACCGGCCGCTGATCCGGGTCAACTGCGCCGCGATCCCGCGCGAATTGTTCGAGAGCGAGTTCTTCGGCCACGCCCGCGGTGCCTTCACCGGCGCTGTGCGCGACCGCATCGGCCGGTTCGAACTCGCCGACGGCGGCACGCTGTTTCTCGACGAGGTCGGCGAAATTCCGCTGGAGCTGCAGAGCAAGCTGCTGCGCGTGCTGCAGGAAGGCAATTTCGAACGGGTCGGCGAAGAGCGCACCCGCAACGTCGATGTCCGCCTGATCGCGGCCACCAACCGCGACCTGAAGCGCGAAGTGCAGCGCGGGCACTTCCGCGAGGATCTGTATTTCCGGCTCAGCGTGTTTCCGATCGAGTCGGTGCCGCTGCGCGATCGCCGCGAGGACATTCCCTTGTTGGCGCAGCACTTCCTCGCCAACGAGGCCCGCGAAATGAAGGCCGAGCTGCGGCTGTCGCAAGGCGACGTGCGACGGCTGATGCGCTACGACTGGCCGGGCAACGTCCGCGAACTGCAGAACGTGATCGAACGCGCCACCATCCTGGCGCAGAACGGCCGGCTGCGCATCGACCTGCCGGAGCCAGCGAGCAGCCACGCCTCGGCGAGCACCGGCCGCCACAAGCCGGACCCGCGGCCGGCCGTGATGACCGCCTCCGACCTTCGCAGCCTGGAACGCGACAACATCGTCGCGGCGCTGCGCGCTTGCAACGGCAAGGTGTTCGGCGACGACGGCGCCGCGGCCATGCTCGACATGAAGCCGACGACGCTGGCGTCGCGGATCAAGGCGCTGGGGATCGCCTCGCCGCGCGGACAGCGGTGAACAGCCAGTGCTGATCTGGCGCGCGCAGCAGCGCCGGTGTTACGACTCGTCGCCGTCCGCCCTGCGCAGCAGATAGATATCCATCACCCAGCCCTTGGCGGCACGCACCTGGCGGCGGACTCGCTGGATTTCGGGCGCGATCTCCGGAAGCCTGCCCGCCATTAGCACTTCGTCGTCCATGCCGAGATTGGCGCCCCAGAAGATCTCGGCGCCGCCAGCGTCGATCTTGGCGAAGGTCTCTTCGCCGTCCAGCATCACCACAACGGTCTCGCCCGACCATCGGCCGCCGGCGGCGAGCTTGCGTCCTGTCGTGACGATGACGGGCTCGCCGATACCGTTGAGCGCGATGCCGTGACGCGCCGTCAGCGCCTGCACCGCGGTAATGCCGGGAACGATCTCGTAGTCGATCGCCATGCCGCGCCCGCGCAGCCGGTCGAGAATGCGGATCGTGCTGTCGTACAGCGACGGATCGCCCCACACCAGGAACGCGCCGCAGCCGCCGTCCGGAAGCTGCGTGGTCATCGCCTGCTGAAACCGGTCGGCGATCTGAGCGTGCCAATCGTTGACCGTGGCGCGATAGTCCTGCGGCTGCGCCTCGCGCTTCGGAATATCGATGGTGACGAAACGATAGTCCGGGGTCTTGATGAAGCGCTCGCAGATCAGCTCGCGCGCCAGCCGCAGTTCGGCCTTTTCCTCGCCCTTGTCGGGAATGAAGAACACGGTGGCGCGGTTCAGCGCCTCGACTGCCTGAAGGGTCAGGTAGTTCGGACCGCCCGGCCCGATTCCGATCAACAAGATCTTCCGCATCGTCGTCCTATTCCGCCACGCGAACGCCGCTTCACCGCGCCAGCGCCAGCAAGGCGTCGAGATCGAGATTGCTTTCGCAATGATCGGCGAGCGCGTCCAGCGTCTCCTCGACCCGGCGTTCGAAATCGAGCCCCGATGATGCGGCACCGATCTGTGCCAACCAGGCAGAGCGGAATGCATCGCCGCCGAAAATGCCGTGCAGATAGCCGCCGCTGACGCGGCCATCCGCCGAGACTGCACCTTCGGCCCGCTCGGTGCCGCCTTCCTCCAGCCTCAGCCATGGCCGCGAGAGTCCTGCGCCGGTGGTGCGGCCCATATGCATCTCGTAGCCGACGACACGGCATCCGCTGATCCGATCGAGCGCGTCGATCTCGACCAGGCGCTTGTCGCCGGAAATCTCGGTCTCGATATCGAGCAGCCCGAGCCCCGCGGTCTCGCCGGCCGGGCCTTCGATGCCTTGGGGATCGCGCACCACCCGGCCGAGCATCTGGAATCCGGCGCACAGGCCGACGACACGGCCACCGCGGCGGACGTGAGCCTGAATGTCGATGTCCCAGCCCTCGCGCCGGATCAGATCGAGTTCGGTGCGAGTCGCCTTCGAGCCCGGCAACACCACGACGTCGACATCCGCCGGAATTGGCGAGCCCGGCTGAATCCACTGCAGATCGACGTCCGGCTCGGCCACCAACGGATCGAGGTCGTCGAAATTGGCGACGCGCTGCAGCCGCGGCACCGCGATCTTGAGCCGGCCGCGGCTCGCCGCCGCGGCGCGCTCCAGTGCCAGCGAGTCTTCCGCCGGCAGCCGGTCGGCGCCGGGAAACCAGCGCAGCACGCCGAGGAACGGCCAGCCGGTCTGCTCGGTGATGGTGCGGCAGCCCGGCTCGAACAGCGAAAAATCGCCGCGGAATTTGTTGATCAGATAGCCGACGACGCGGGCGCGATCGCCTTCGTTGAGCAACACGTAGCTGCCGACCAGCGCCGCCATCGTGCCGCCGCGGTCGATGTCGGACAGGAACACGACCGGCAGGTCGGCCGCCTCGGCGAACCGCATATTGGTGATGTCGGAGGCGCGCAAGTACACCTCGGCGCCGCTGCCGGCGCCTTCGACCAGCACCAGATCGGCCTCCGCCGCGAGCCGCTCGAAGCTGTCGACCACCGCGGGGATCAGCCGCTGCCGCATGTGGTGATAGATCCGCGCCGGGCAGTTGCCGAGCGCGCGGCCGCGCAGCACCACCTGGGCGCCGACCTCCGACTGCGGCTTCAGCAACACCGGGTTCATGTGGATCGACGGCGCCACACGGCAGGCGCGCGCCTGCAGCGCCTGGGCGCGGCCAATCTCGCCGCGCACCTGTTCGCCGTCGGCCGCGGGCGGCAGATCGGAGTCGGATGCGACCGCGGCGTTGTTGCTCATGTTCTGCGCCTTGAACGGACGTACCACCAGCCCGCGCCGGGTGAAGGCGCGGCACAGCCCCGCGACCACCATGCTCTTGCCGACATCCGAGCTGGTGCCCTGGATCATCAACGAGCGGGCACGCCGCGGGCCAGTGGTCGTGCGCGGCGTGAACTGGATTCGGGAGATGAGCTCCTCGACATGGGCGTCGGTCATGAATCTACTCGATGGCATGGAGTTGAGGGAAGCTGCACAGGCGCCAGCGCCTGCGGTCGAAGATGATCGGCGGCGGCATCACTCAGCCATGGCCGGCCACCGCGGCGACACCGAGGAGCAGACCGATCTGGATCATCTGCTCGGTGGCGCCGAGCACGTCGCCGCGATAGCCACCGATCAGCCGCTGCGCCAGCCACGGCGCCACCAAGCTGAAGACGCCCGCGACCAGCAGCCCGACGATCGCCGCCGGCGGATCGAGCGCGACCAGCCACAGCGCGCCCAGCACGCTGAACGCAGCCAGCCCGAACCAACCTGCAGTGCTGATCGCGCGCGTCGGATAGCTCAGCTTGCCGGTGGCGGCGTCGCCGGCATAGGGCAGCGCCGACATCGCCGCGACGATGCCGGTCCGCCCCAGACTATAGCCGGCGACCAAAGTGGCGACGCCGAGCCACGGCGGCAGGGTGGCCAGCGCTGCGACGCGGATCGCGAAACTGAGCACCAGCGCCACCGCGCCGTAGAGGCCGAGGCGACTATCCTTGATCAGCAGCAACCGCTGCTCGGGCGTGCTGCCGCCGAACAGGCCGTCCGCGGTGTCGGCGATGCCGTCTTCGTGCAGCGCGCCGGTAAGCGCCGCACCGGCCGCGACAGCCAGCATCGCCGGCACCACGCCGGACCAGATCAGCGAGCCCGCGAGCAGCACGCCGCCGCAGACCAGGCCGATCCCGGCGCCGACCAGCGGGAAGTACTTCGATGCGCTCAGGAGCCAGTCGTCGTCGAACTGCGCGGTGCGCGGCGTCGGCACCAGCGTCATGAACTGCACGGCATTGAGCAAGGATTGGATCTGCCGGCTCACGGGCGGGGTCCAAGCCGACCCGCCAGCACGTCCGAGAGCGCGGCGAGATCGTTGAGAATGCCGGCGGCGGCGCGCAACAACGGCACGGTCATCAATGCGCCGGTGCCCTCGCCCAGCCGCAGGCCGAGATCGAGATACGGCGTCGCCTGCATCGCATCGAGCAGCACCCGGTGGCCGCGCTCGGCCGAGCGATGCGAGAATACGCAGTAGTCGCGCGCGGCGGGCTGCAGCCGCACCGCGAGCAGCGCAGCCGCGCTGGCGATGAAGCCGTCGATCACCACCGGCCGCCGCGAAGCCGCGGCGCCGAGCACTGCGCCCGCCATCATCGCGATGTCGAAGCCGCCGAACTCGGCAAGCACGTCGAGCGGCGCTGTCGGCTGCGCCCGCGCCGCGGCTTGTTCGACGATAGCGCGCTTGTGCGCGACGCCGGCATCGTCCATCCCGGCACCGCGACCGACGCAATCGATGATCGGCTCGCCCGTCAGCGCGTGGGTGATCAGCGCCGCCGAGGTGGTGTTGCCGATCCCCATCTCGCCGATCGCGACGATGTCGAGCCCGCCGTCGATATCCTCGCGCACCAGCTCGGCCGCCGCAGTGATCGCACGCGCCGCCTCCTGGTGGGTCATCGCCGGTTCGTGGCGGGCATTGCGGGTGCCGCGCCGGATCTTGCGATCGATCAGCTTGGGGTCTGGCGGCATGTCGGCATCGATGCCGCCGTCGACGATCCGCACCTCGGTCGCCGCCGCCTTGGCCAGAACGTTCACGCCGGCGCAGTCGGCCAGATACGCTTCGACCATCGCGCGCGTCACGCTCGCCGGATATGGCGACACCCGGTCGGCAGCGAGGCCGTGATCGCCGGCGAAGATGAACACCGCCGCCCGCTCGGCCCGCGGCGGCGCCGGATGCCAGATCAGCCCGAGCTGCACGGCGAGATCTTCAAGCCGGCCGAGCGAACCCGGCGGCTTCGCCTTGCCGTCGAGCCGAGCTCGCAGTTCGGCCTCATGGGCGGGATCGAGCGGCGGAACGGATAGGAGACGTGGATCGAGCAATGGCGCGTGCATCGGAAGCTCGGCAATCGGAAAGCACTGCCGCCGCCTCTGCGGGGCAGTGAGGACGATCGAACGAAACAGCGGCGGCGACAGCGAAACTGTTGGCGCGGCTTCGTTCGGGCGACGGCAGGATTTCTCCGCGGAAAGCGGAGGCGCGCGTCAGGTCGGCGGTCGGTGCAGCATGTCTGTGTCCTTCTTCGACCCACCGTCGAATGGCATGGTTTTCGGACTTCGGCCGGTCTCCTGGCTCGCGGACATTGTCCCGGTCGCCTTCCCGAGCGGCTTGAGGATGCCGAGCTCAGTGGCGGTGTGACCGGAAGCGGTCCGCTTACAGTTGCGGGGGCAGCCGCGGATTTGGCGATTGCTCGCCGCACCGCATTCCCGTTTCACCCTTCGAACGAAGGGCACCGAAGCAAGCGTTACCACAGCACGCCGATGCGGCTGGCGCAAGATTGACAACGTCCCGGAGCCGCCTTCTAAGACGAAGGTCCACCACGCCGCGCTTTCGTTCAGCCGTTGCAAAGTGGCGCAGGCGCATCATCTCGACCGGATTGACCGCATCTTGCTGTGGGACGTGACAGTGATAGGCGGCGGCATCGCCGGTCTTTGCGCGGCGATCGCGGCGCGCCGCGGCGGCGCTGCGGTCTGCCTGCTCGAAGCGGCGCCACGCTCCCTGCGCGGCGGCAACGCGCGCCACGGCCGCAATTTCCGGCTGACGCACGAAACGCCGCGCGACGACGTGCCGGACCGCTACACGGCGGATGAGTTGCGCGCCGAGCTACGCAGCGTCACCGGCGACGGCACCGACCAAGTGCTGACGGAACTGCTGATCGAACGCGCGCGCAGCATCGCCGACTGGCTGATCGATCACGGCGTGCATCTGCAACCGCCCGGCACCGGGGTGATGCCGTATTCCCGCCGCACCGCCTTTCCGCTCGGCGGCGGCAAAGCGATGATCAACGCGCTGTACGTCACCGCTGAGCGGCTCGGCATCGTCATCAGTTACGACAGCGAGGCACGATCGTTGCTACGCGCCGAAGACGACGGCTGGACGATCAGCGTTCGATCCGCTGGGGCTGATGACACAATTCGCACGCGCAGCGTCGTAGTCTGCGCTGGTGGCCCTGGTGGCGATCCGGCCTGGTTGCGCGAAAACTTCGGCAGCGCCGCTGAGGGCTGGATGGTCCGCGGCACGCCCTATGCCGATGGCCGCCTGCTCGATCTGCTGATCGCGGCCGGCGGCTGTGCGATCGGCGATCCGACGACCTGTCATGCGGTTCCGGTCGATGCGCGCGGGCCGCAATTCGACGGCGGCATCGTCACCCGGATCACGTCGATTCCGCTTGGCCTCGTCGTCGACCGATCCGGCGCGCGCATCTACGTTGCCGGCGCCGGCGTGCTGCCGACGCACTACGCCAAATGGGGGCCGAAGGTCGCTGCCTGCCCCGGCCAGATCGCTTATCTGGTGCTCGATGTAGCGGGTCTTGCACGTGCTGCACCGTCGGCGCTGGCGCCGATCACCGCGCCGACAATCAGCGAACTGGCGGTCGCGCTCCAGCTCGATCCGGCCGCGCTGTTGCAGAGCATCGACGAGTTCAATACAGCGCCCGCCAACGCCGCACGCACCATCGCGGTGCCGCCATTCGCCGCCTATCCGATGCGGCCGGGGCTGACCTTCGTGCATTACGGCATCAAGGTCGATGCCACGATGCGGGTGGTCCAGGCCGACGGTCGCCGCCACGACGATCTGTTCGCGGCCGGCATGATCATGGCCGCGAACGTGCTGCGCCGCGGCTATCTCGCCGGGCTCGGCATCACGCTGTCGGCAGTGTTCGGCCAGGTCGCCGGTGAGGAGGCGGCACGCCATGTCCGCGGCTGATCCAATGCTGGAGGCCGAGCGCGTGCTGCGGATCTGCAGCGCCTGCATGTATTGCGACGGAATTTGCCCAGTGTTTCCAGCGATCGACGGTAAGCACGGATTTAGCCTGAGCGACGTCAGCTACTTGTCGAACCTGTGCCACAACTGCCAGGGCTGCTGGCACGATTGCCAATACGCGCCGCCGCATCCGTTCGCCGTCAATCTGCCGGCGACGTTCGCCGATCTGCGGCAACGCTCCTACGCGGACCATCTGTGGCCGTCCGTGCTCGGGCGAGCCTTTCGCGCATCGTCACTCGCGGTGCCCGCCACCGTCGCGCTCATGCTGCTGATCACGGTCGCGCTGGTGCTGAGCACGAGCTCACCGGAGATATTCTTTGCCGCCGATGCACGCGAAGGCGCGTTCTATCGCGTGCTGCCATGGCCGGCGATGGCAGGGCTCGCGGGCGCCTCCTTCGCATGGGCTGTGATCGCGATCACGCTGGCGACCCTGCGATATTGGCGCACGATCGCGCCTGAGACGACGATCAGCGAGATCGTGCGCGCACTGCCGATCGCATTGTCCGACATCATCACGCTGCGCCATCTCGGCGGCGGCGGCCCCGGCTGCCACGACCATGATGAGCGCACCTCGCAGCGGCGCCGGATCTTGCATCACCTGACCGCCGGCGGCTTCGTGCTCAGCGGCCTGTCGACGATCGCGGGCTCCGCTTATCATCATCTGCTCGGCGTCATGGCGCCCTACCCGGTCGCCAGCCTGCCGGTGATGCTCGGGCTCGTCGGCGGCGTGACGATGACGGCGGGTGCGGCGGGACTGCTGGGCCTGGAAGCGCGGGCCAACCGCGCGCCGAGCGATCGCGGCGAGACCAAGCTCAACGTCGCGTTTCTTGTCTTGCTGGCCCTGGTCGGCGCCAGCGGGCTTGCGGTGCTCGGCTTCCGCAGCACGCCCGCGATGGCGCCGCTGCTCACAGTCCATCTCGGGCTGGTGTTCGGCCTGTTTGCCGCGCTGCCGTTCAGCAAGGCGTTGCACGCGCCGTTCCGGGCGGCGGCGCTGCTGCGTGCCGCAATCGACAGCAACCGCCGCGCTTCAGCGCGGGCACCGAACGCCTCCGGCAACTCGCCTTGATCCTGATCAAGCTGGCGCGAATTTGATGGACGGCTGATGCCGGCTAACTGGTCGTGAAGGTCGATTGACAGTTCGCCGTTTCCGTCCCAAACATCGCGCGCCGACGGTGTCCTGTCCTCGGACGGGACGAAGAGGGAATATCGGAAGGTCGCTGCCTGTAGCGATCGAGCCGAAGCTGCCCCCGCAACTGTAAACGGCGAGCCGACGCGACACGCCACTGGATCACTTCCGGGAAGGCCGCGCCGGCGACGACCCGTGAGCCAGGAGACCTGCCGTCGCCTGCTATGTTGACGTCGTTTCGGGCGGGGTGCCCCGGGATGTCTTTCGGCGGTCCGGAGTGCAGGTCCGTTCGCCGGTCTTGAGCCATCGCCCGCGATGGCCAACCGACGAGATCAGGCGCGATGCCGCCCGCTGCACTCCATCCCGGCCTCTCAGCCGGTTCTCAACCGTCGCTTCGGCCGCTCCCCGCCGAGATCGCGGTGCTGTCGCCCTGCGCCGAAACGCGGACGGCCTTCGCGCGGGCATGGCCCGGCGCCGGCCGTCTACACATCAGCGACCTCGCGTCCTTCGCTGCGCAGGCATGTGATCGCTCACTCGATTCGTCGCTGCTGCGCGCGATCCTGATCGTGCTGCCGGACCAGGCGGATCCTTGCCGTGAAGCCGTCGAAGCGATCACCGCGTTCGCCGGCAGCCGGCGGATGGCCTTCGCGGTCCTCAGCGCTCGCGAGCCACGCGGCGCCCCGAGCGAACTGATCACCAACCTGCCGCCGACCACGCTTCGTCGCCTCAATAGGCTGTACGCGCAGCGCGCCGGCCGCGCCGCACGCGCCATCCTGATGCAGTTCGCGCTCGCCGCGGGGCTCAGCATCGCCGCGATGGAGACTTCAAGCGACAGCGCGGTCGCCGACACAGAGCAGCCCCCATCCATTCTCCCCGAGCTGATCGAGGACGCCGCCCGATGACTTACGCCTACGAACGAGACGGCGACGCGATCTATCGTCAGTCGTTCTCCATCATCCGCGCCGAAGCCGCGCTCGATCGGTTCACGCCCGACGAGGAGAAGATCGCGGTGCGCATCATCCACGCCAGCGGCATGGTCGAAGTCGCCGGCGACATCGCGTTCACGCCCGGCTTTGTATCGGCAGGTCGCGCCGCGCTGCAGGCCGGCGCGCCGATCCTGTGCGACGCGCAGATGGTCGCCAACGGCGTCACCCGCAAGCGGCTGCCGGCCGACAACGAAGTGATCTGCACGCTGAACCATCCTGATGTTCCGGCCCTCGCCGCAAAGCTCGGCACCACGCGATCGGCCGCAGCGGTCGATCTGTGGCGCGACCGGATGCAAGGCGCTGTGGTCGCGATCGGCAATGCGCCGACTGCGCTGTTCCGCCTGCTCGAAATTCTCGCCGAGCCCGGCGCCCCGCGCCCCGCGGCGATCATCGGCATCCCGGTCGGCTTCGTCGGCGCCGCCGAATCCAAGGAGGCGCTGCTGGCGGACTCGCCCTCGCCTTGCGTCATCGTGCGCGGCCGGCGCGGCGGCAGCGCGATGACGGCTGCGGCGATCAACGCGCTGGCGAGCGAACGCGAATGAGCACACCGACGATCTACGGCGTCGGCGTCGGCCCCGGCGCGCCCGATCTGATGAGCGTCCGCGCCGCGCGGCTGGTCGGTGCCGCCAAGGTGGTGGCGTATTTCCGCAAGGCCGGACGCCCCGGCCACGCCCGCCGCATCGCCGATGGCCTGCTGCCGGAGGGCGTGATCGAAGAACCGATGGACTATCCGGTAACGACCGAGATCGCGCTCGACGATCCGGCCTATGCGGCGACGCTGCGCGACTTCTACGAACAATGCGTCGCGCGGCTCACCGAGCACATCGCGCAAGGCCGCGATGTCGTCGTGCTGTGTGAAGGCGATCCCTTCCTCTACGGCTCGTTCATGCATCTGCACAGCCGGCTGGCGCCGCGCGTCCGCGTCGAAGTGGTGCCCGGCATCTCCGGCATGGCGGCGTGCTGGACCGCGAGCGGCACGCCGATCACCTACGGCGACGACGTGCTCTGCGTAGTGCCGGCGACGCTCCGGCCGGACCGGCTAAAGGCGGCGCTCGCCACCGGCGATGCGATCGTGATCATGAAGCTCGGCCGCAATCTGCCCAAGGTGCGCCGCGCGCTCGACGACGCCGGCCTGCTCGATCGCGCGATCTATGTCGAGCGCGGCGCGATGGACGATCAGGTGGTGATGCCGCTCGCCGACAAGACCACCGACGACGCGCCCTACTTCTCGATCGTGCTGGTCCACGGACAGGGACGACGGCCATGACCGGATCTGTCGTCGTCGCGGGCCTCGGGCCCGGCGCGCAGGAACTGATCACCCCCGAAGTCACCGCAGCGCTGGCGCGCGCCACCGACATCGTCGGCTACGCGCCCTATGTGGCGCGCGTCGCCGAACGCGACGGCTTGCAGCGGCACGCCTCCGACAACCGCGAAGAGCTCGATCGCGCCGGCTTCGCGCTGCGGCTCGCTGCCGAGGGTCGCCACGTCGCGATCGTCTCGTCCGGCGACCCCGGCGTGTTCGCGATGGCGGCGGCGCTGTTCGAAGCGATCGAAGCCGGCGATCCGGCGTGGCGCGAGCTCGACATTCGCGTGCTCCCCGGCATCAGCGCGATGTTCGCCGCCGCGGCGCGGATCGGCGCGCCGCTCGGCCACGATTTCTGCGCGATCAACCTGTCGGACAATCTGAAGCCCTGGCAGACCGTCGAGAAGCGGCTGCGCGCGGCGGCCGAAGCCGATTTCGTGATCGCGCTGTACAACCCGATCTCGAAAGCGCGGCCCTGGCAGCTCGGCCGCGCGTTTGAGCTGTTGCGCAGCATCCATCCGGCATCCGTGCCGGTGATCTTTGCGACCGCCGTTAGCGATCCGCGCGAACGCATCGACGTGGCGCCGCTCGGCGACGCGGTGCCGCAACGCGCCGACATGCGCACGCTGGTGATGATCGGCTCGTCGCAGACCAGGATCATTCCGCGCAGCGGCAATGCGTTCGTCTACACCCCGCGGTTCTCTGGAGCGGCCTCGTGACCGAGCCAGGCCATCACCTCGGCGACCGTAGCGACGCAGCGCCGATCCGGCACCACGGGCCGCTTCACCATGATCACCGGCAACCCGTATTCACGCGCCGCGGTGATCTTGGCGACGGCCGCGTCGCCGCCGGCATTCTTGGCGACGACGATCTCGGTGCGGTGCGCTCGCAGCAGCGCGCGGTCACTGGCGAGATCGAACGGTCCGCGCGCGATCACGATATCGACGTTCGGCAACGGCAGCGGCCCGCGCGGCGGATCGACCAGCCGCACCAGATAAGCGTGCTGCGGCTGCGCCGCGAACAGCTCGAGGTTCTGGCGGCCGATGCCGAGAAACACCCGCCGCGGCGCCGCGCCGAGCGCGCCGACAGCCTGATCAAGATCATCGACTTCGATCCAGCGATCGCCAGTGGTTGCCTGCCACGCCGGCCGCTCCAGCGCCAGCAGCGGCACACCGGCTTCGGCGCTGGCGATCACCGCATGGCGGCTCATCTGCGCCGCGAACGGATGCGTCGCGTCGACGACGCGTTCGATCCGCTCGATACGCAAGTAATCGACCAGACCGCCGATGCCACCGAAGCCTCCGACGCGAAACGGGATCGGCGGCGGCTTCGGGTGATCGGTGCGGCCGGCGAACGACAGCACCGCATCGATGGCCGGCTCGGCGGCGATCGCCCTGGCGAGCGCCGAGGCATCGGCGGTGCCACCGAGGATCAATACGCGCGAGCGATGCGATGAAGGGAGCGTCATGATCACCAGCGATGACACGACGCAGCCCTGGCTGTCCATCGTCGGAATCGGTGAGGACGGCCTCGACGGGCTGTCGGCACGCGCGCGGGCGTTGCTGGATGCGGCCGAACTGATCGTCGGCGGTGATCGCCACCTCGGCCTCGTCGCCGCATTGAACAAGCCCAGCCTGCCGTGGCGCGTGCCGTTCGCGGCGTCGTTGCCCGAGGTGCTGGCGCAGCGCGGCCGCCGCGTCGTGGCGCTGTGCTCCGGCGATCCGTTCTGGCACGGCGCCGGCGCGGTGCTGGCCGATCACCTCGCGCCACAAGAATGGACCGCCGTTCCGGCGCCCTCGACCTTTGCCTGGGCCGCGGCGCGGCTCGGCTGGCGCTTGGAAGAGACGGTTACGCTCGGCCTGCACGCGCGGCCGGTCGCGAGGCTGCGTCCGCATCTCCGCTCCCACGCACGGCTGATCGTGCTGGTGCGCGACGGCGCCGCTGTGGGCGAAATCGCCGGCTATCTGGCGGCGAACGGCTTCGGCGCGTCCGAGCTCACCGTGCTCGAAGCGCTCGGCGGCCCACGCGAGCGCGTGCGGCGAACCACCGCGTCGATCTTCGCCTTCCCCGACGTCGCCGCACCGGTCGCGCTCGGCATCGCCGCCGTGGCCGAGCCGGACGCCGTGATCATGCCGTGCGTCAGCGGCCTACCGGACGAGCTGTTTCAGCACGACGGCCAGCTCAGCAAGCGCGAGATCCGCGCCGTGACGCTGTCGACGCTGGCGCCGCACGGCCATGAGCTGCTGTGGGACATCGGCGCCGGCGCCGGCTCGATCGGAATCGAATGGCTGCTGGCGGCACGCAGCAATCGGGCGATCGGCATCGAGACGCGCGCCGACCGGCTCGCCACCGCGCGCGCCAATGCTGAAGCGCTCGGCGTGGCGCAGTTCGATCTGCGGCTCGGCGCAGCGCCCGAGGCACTCGCCGGACTGCCGACACCCGACGCGGTGTTCATCGGCGGCGGCGCCAGCCGTCCGGGGGTGATGGATGCGGTGTGGCGGGCGCTACCCGCCGGCGGCCGGTTGGTGGTCAATGCGGTGACGCTGGAGACAGAAGCGCTGCTGATCGACTGGCATCATCGCCGTGGCGGCGAACTGCTGCGGCTCGGCATCGAGCGCGCTTCCCCGGTTGGCGGACTCACCGGATGGCGCGCGGCGATGCCGGTGGTGCAATGGAGCGTGCGCAAATGACCGCGGTCGTGATCGGCATCGGCTTTCGTTCCGCCGCATCCTCATCGTCGATCATCGACGTGATCGAAGCCGCGCGCCGCGCCGCTGCGCCGCACCAACCATCCGCGCTGGCAACCGCTGCCGACAAGGCCGCTCACAGCAGCTTACGTGAGGCCGCGACGGCAACCGCTCTGCCCGTGCTGCCGATCGAGACGGCTGCGCTCGACCAAGCCGCAGCGCGTATCACGACGTCGTCTGCCGTGGTCGCACATCACCGCGGTGTCGGCAGCGTCTGCGAGGCCGCGGCGCTCGCCGCCGCCGGACCGACGGCGCGGCTGATCGTATCCCGTTTGATCTCACAGGATCGCCTCGCGACGGCCGCGGTGGCGATCGAGGAGCCGCTGCCATGACTGTCCACTTCATCGGTGCCGGTCCCGGCGCGCCCGATCTGATCACCGTGCGCGGCCGAGATCTGGTGATGCGCTGCCCGGTGTGTCTCTATGCCGGTTCATTAGTTCCGCGCGAGATCGTCGCACTGTGCCCGACAGACGCGCGCGTGGTCGACACCGCCCCGCTCGATCTCGACGCCATCACGGCGGAGTTCGTCGCCGCCGCAGAAGCCGGCCACGACGTTGCCCGGCTGCATTCCGGCGATTTGTCGGTGTGGAGCGCGATGGGCGAACAGATCCGCCGTCTCGAGCAACACGGCATCCCCTACACCGTCACGCCCGGCGTGCCGTCGTTCGCAGCGGCCGCTGCGGTGCTCGGCCGTGAGCTCACCTTGCCCGAAGTCGCGCAGACCGTGGTGCTGACACGCACCTCGGGCCGCGCCTCGGCGATGCCGCCACGCGAGACGCTGGAAGCCTTCGCAGCCACCGGCGCGACGCTGGCGATCCATCTGTCGATCCACGTCCTTCCCGACGTCGTCGAACGGCTGCGCCCACATTACGGCGACGACGGCGCGGTCGCCGTAGTGGTTCGCGCCAGCTGGCCGGAGCAGCAGGTGATCCGCGGCACCCTCAGCTCGATCGCCACGCAGGTCGCCGCCGAAGGCATCGACCGCACCGCGTTGATCCTGGTCGGCCCATCGCTCGCCGCCACCGATTTCCGCGAGAGCTCGCTGTACGCCCCCGATTACGATCGCCGCTATCGCCGTTCGGCGGAGGACGGCCGTGACCGTGACTGATCACGTACTTCCAACAGCGACGAACGGTCGGCCGCCAGGCCTGATCATCGCGGCGCCGTCGACCAATAGCGGCAAGACCACGGTGACGCTGGCGCTGCACGCGGCACTGCGCCGCCGCGGCCTCACCGTGCAGCCCTACAAATGCGGGCCCGATTACATCGATCCGGCGTTCCACGAGATCGCCGCCGGCCGGCCCTGCTACAATCTGGATTCCTGGGCGTTCGGCCAAGACCGCATCACGTTTCTGCTCGATGCCGCAGCGGGCGCAGACCTCTGCCTCGCCGAAGGCGTGATGGGGCTGTTCGACGGCGGAAGCGCCCGTGGCGCCTGGGGCAACGGCGCCACCGCCGATATCGCCGCCTTCACCGGCTGGCCGGCGGTGCTGGTGATCGACGTCGCCGGCCAGGCGCAATCGGCCGCCGCGCTGGCGCTCGGCTTCGCCCGCTATCGCAGCGACGTCCACATCGCCGGCGTCATCCTCAACAACGTCGCCAGCCCGCGCCATGAAGCGCTGGTCCGCGACGGTTTCGCCGCGAACGACATCCCGGTGCTGGGCAGCTTCGAGCGGCAGCGCGATCTCACGCTGAAGAACCGCCATCTCGGCCTGGTACAGGCACGCGAAACCGCGCGGCTCGACACCCGCCTGCAGCAGCTCGCCGACAGCGCCGCGCGCGGCATCGATCTCGACGCGGTGATCTGCGCCGCGCGACCGGCGCGCCCGATCGCATCGGCGATCCGTCCGCTGACGCCGCCGGGCCAGCGCATCGCGCTGGCC
>NZ_QKQS01000008.1:140651-165777 GCF_003226555.1 Rhodopseudomonas palustris
AGATCGTGCCGTTCTCGCCGTTGAGCGACGAAGGCCCAGATCGGTCCTGCGACGCCGCGTGGCTACCGGGCGGCTATCCCGAACTGCACGCCGGGCGGCTCGCGGCGGCGACGCGATTCAAGGCGGCGCTCGGCGCGTTTGCGAAAACCCGCCCGGTGCATGGCGAGTGCGGCGGCTACATGACGCTCGGTGCCGGCCTGATCGATGCCGACGGCACGCACCACGCGATGGCCGGACTGCTCGGCCTCGAAACCGACTTCGCCAGCCGCAAGCTGCATCTCGGCTATCGCCGCGCGATCTTGCAGTCAGCCGCCGCCGGCCATGCCGCGGGCAGCGTGCTGCGCGGCCACGAGTATCACTACGCCCGCGTCGTCACCGTGGCGGACGAGCCACTCGCCGAAATCCGCGATCCCGCTGGCCAACTCACTGATGAGACCGGCAGCCGCCGCGGCCACGTCACCGGCACCTTCTTCCATCTGATCGATGTCGCCGAGGAGGCGATCGCCTGATGTCCAACTGTTTCGAAAGCGCCGCTGCACCCGGCCGCATCACGCTGGTCGGCGCCGGCCCGGGCGATGCCGACCTGTTGACGCTGCGGGCGATCAAGCGGCTGCAGGCCGCCGACGTCGTGCTGTACGACGATCTCGCCGGCGAAGACTTCATGGCGTATCTCGATCCCAACGCCGAGATGGTCGCGGTCGGCAAGCGCGCCGGCCATCCCTCGCCGCGCCAGGACGAAGTCAGCCGCCTCGCGATCAGCTACGCGCTGCGCGGCAAGCATGTGGTGCGGCTGAAGGCTGGCGATCCGACGCTGTTCGCCCGCGCCGACGAGGAGCTCCGCGCCGCGCGCGAGGCCGGCATCGCGGTCGAGATCGTCCCAGGCATCACCACCGCCACCGCTGCCGCCGCCGCGATCGGCGCATCGCTGACCAAACGCGGCGTCGCCCGCCGGGTGCAGTTCGTCACCGGCCATGATGTCGACGGCCGCCTGCCGCGCGACCTCGACCTCGCGGCGCTCGCCGATGCAACGGCGACGACCTGTGTCTACATGGGCAAGGCCACCTTCCCGGCCCTCGTGGCGCAACTGATCGCCCGCGGCCTGAGCGCTGCGACACCGGCCGTGATGGTCGAAAGCCTCGGCTCGGAGGCGACCAATGTTCAGCGAGGCACGGTCAGCGAGATCGCCGCCCGCCTCACCGCCGATCGGCCGTCCGGCCCCTGCATGATCCTGTATGGCGCGGCGCTGGAGGAGAGCTGATCGCCCGCGAGATCAGCGATGACGACGCAGCTCACTGCCGCGGCGTGGCCGCCGCAACGCCTCGCCTCTGGCTGATCTGCTCGATCGCATCGGACAGCCGATCGAGCGCCACCGGCAGCATCGCGCCTCCACAGACTGTGAGTTGATCCGGAATGACGATCCGGCGGCTCGACGGATACGCCTGCTGGATCGCCGGATGCAGCAGCAGCGCCTTGCCCTGATCCTCGGCCTGCGGCTGCTCCTCCGACAGCAGCAACAGATCCGGCCGCGACGCGACGATGGCTTCGAGCGAGGCGAAGCCACCATAGGCGAGGCCGAGGTCGGAGGCGGCGTTCGACAATCCGACGGTCTGTAGCAGTGAGCTGAGCAGGCTGTCGCCGCCGGTCACCCAGCCGCGCCGCGACAGCGCCAGCACCCGGCCGTGCCAATGTGACGCGCTCTGCCGCGCGCGTAGCGCGGACTTGTCGATCGCAGCGATCATCGCGTCCGATCGCTCCGGGTGGCCGACGAGGTCGCCGGCCCGGCGGATCTGCGCTTTGACCTCGTCGATCATCCGCGGCACGTCGAACTCCTCGACTGGAATGTTCTGCGTGCGCAGCAGTTCGCGGGTGGCGCGCTTGCCGTAGCGGCCGGCCAGCACCACGTCGGGCGCCAGCATCAACAGATCCTCCGCCTCGCCGGACAGCGACGGAAACCGCTCGGCCTCCTGCGCCAGCCACGACAGCCGCGGGTCGCGTGCATAGGGTCCGAGCCCGACGATCTGCTCCGGATCGGCCAGTGCGATCAGAAGCTGATCGGTGCACATGTTGATCGAGGCGATCCGCTTCGATGCGGCGAACACCGGCGAGGACAGCAGGCCGAACAGGCCGATCAGCAGCGCCAACTGACCGCAGCGCAAGCGAGGTAAACGCCGGGCGGCAGAGGCGCCCGGAGTACGAGCGCCGCGATGCGGCGCTGGGGTTCTGATCAAGACGACATCCTCCGCCGGCCCATCGCCGAACGAGTTGCACACGATGCACCGGTCGGTCTCCTGGCTCGCGGATATCCGTCGCGTCCGCCTTCCCGGCCGGATTCGGCCAGTGGCATCGAAGACGCTCCGATCCGCCCACAGTTGCGAGGGCAGCTGCGGCATTGGGGCGTCGGCCCCGCACCGCATTCCCGTTTCACCCCTCGTTCAGGGGCACCGGTACGAATGTGGGGTTAAGCACGTCGCCCCGACCGAGACAAGGCGGCATTCCGACTAACTGCCGCGGTTGCATGCGAATAGCCGGGCAACGCATTGCGCGCCACCCGGCTGGTCCGTCTCGAAGATTGCCCGTCGCGGTTTCGCTTACTTCCGCATCGGCGCGGTGCCGTTCTTCCGCATCGGCGTGGTCGCGTTCGATTGTCCGTCCGAACTCGGCGTCATCGCATTGGTGGCGCCGCGGGCGCTGCCCGAACCCTGGCCGCCGCGATCGGAGTTCGACGGTCCGCCGCCGCCAGCGGCTCCTGCGCCACCACCGCCCGCTCCTGCACCACCGCCACCCGCGCCGCCACCGCCTGCGCCCTGGGCCAAGACCTGGCTCGCACCCAGGGTGAGCGCCGCCAACACCGCCAATGCCGTCGTTACTTTTCGCATCATCTCCGCTCCTGTCGTTTCCTTATTGGTTAGTAACGATCACAACGAGCCGTGCTGAATACCGTTCCTGATCTCGATGACCGCTCTCACCTTATTAACCGTGCGGCTGTTCCGGCGGCGCCGAGGAACATCCGAACGCTTGCGGCTTTTCCCTTCGCCATCAACGACGAGGGAACTGCAGATGAAAGCGCTGACCTGGCACGGCAAGAACGACATCCGCTGCGAGAGCGTGCCGGATCCGAAGATCGAACACGGCCGCGACGCCATCATCAAGGTCACCGCTTGCGCGATTTGCGGCTCGGACCTGCACCTGATGGACGGGATCATGCCGTCGATGCAAAGCGGCGACGTGCTCGGCCACGAGACCATGGGCGAGGTCGTCGAAGTTGGTGCGGAGAACAGCAAGCTCAAGGTCGGCGATCGCGTCGTGGTTCCGTTCACCATCTCCTGCGGCGAGTGCTTCTTCTGCCGGCGCGGCTTCTATTCGGGGTGCGAGCGCTCGAACCCGAATGCCAAGGCAGCCGAAAAGATGTGGGGCCATTCACCCGCAGGCCTGTTCGGCTACTCGCACATGCTGGGCGGATATGCGGGCGGACAGGCCGAATATCTACGCGTGCCGTACGCAGACGTCGGACCGATCAAGGTGCCGGACGGCCTGACCGACGAACAGGTGCTGTTCCTGTCCGACATCTTCCCCACCGGGTTCATGGCGGCGGATTTCTGCAATCTCAAGGGCGGTGAAACCGTTGCGGTGTGGGGCTGCGGTCCCGTCGGCCAGATGGCGATCAAGAGCGCGTTCCTGCTCGGCGCCGAACGCGTAATCGCGATCGACACGGTGCCCGAGCGCATGGAGATGGCGCGGCAATCCGGTGCGATCGTCATCAACTTCATGGACGACGACGTCTACGACAAGATCCAGGATCTCACCAACGGCCGCGGTGCCGATGCCTGCATCGACGCGGTCGGAACCGAAGCGGCGGCGACCGCGAGCTTCGACTCGATGGTCGATCGCGTGAAGATGGCGACCTTCATGGGCACCGACCGGCCGCACGTGTTGCGCCAGGCGATCCACTGCTGCAGGAACTTCGGCACGGTGTCGATCGTCGGCGTCTATGGTGGGCTACTCGACAAGATCCCGATGGGCTCGGCGATCAACCGCGGCCTGACGATGCGGATGGCGCAGACTCCGGTGCAGCACTATCTGCCGCAACTGCTCGGCCGCATCCAAAAGGGCGAGATCGACCCCTCCTTCGTCATCACCCACCGCGCGACGCTGGAAGAAGGTCCCGAACTCTACAAGACCTTCCGCGACAAGAAGGACGGCTGCGTCAAGGTGGTCATGAAGCCGAACTGACCATCACGCGATCCGACCTCCAACTATTCAATCTCCAACTATTCGACGATGGCCGGGTTTGCCTGGCCATCATCGCTTTTGCAGGGATCGCGCCCCTGCGATGGTCAGCAGGCTCCGACGCGGCAGGCTCCGACCCAAATGGCCGGGCTTGAGGCCCGGCCACAATATCCAATCCTTCACAGGTGCGGAGATCAGGCCGCCTGCGACTGAACGTAGGAACGCGTCACGCTGTCGATATTCTGGTCGATCCACGCCGCCATGGCCTCCTCCTCCTTCAGCGAGGCCTGCAGCAGCGGCTTGGCCGAGGCGAAGCCAGCAATGTCGGCGATCGACAGCAGCGACTTGTAGGCGGCGATTTCGAAGTGCTCGAAGGCGTTGTTGGCGAAGGTGTTCTTCAGGATCTCGTCGGGCATCACGGTGTGAGCCAGCGCCGCCATATTGCCCATGAAAGACTGCGTGGTGTCCTTGAGCATCGAGGCGCTTTCGCCGCAGGCGGACAGACACTCGTCGAGCCGCTTGAGCTGGCCTTCGGTTTCCCGCAGGTGCTGCTGCACCCGCGCCTTGACTTCCGGATAGTCGTCGAGCCGTTCGGATTGCCGCTCCATCATCTCGCGCGCCTGTGTCTCCATCGCATGCGCGTTGCGAAGACCGGTGACAAAAATCTCACGTGCGTCCTGGGCCATTCTTCAGTCTCCAGTTGAAACGATCCCGCCTTCAACGTCATCGGCAGCGGCAGGTTCCTCGCGGATTAGAGCTATCAAGGCGCCCACAGATCGAACAACATGTCGCGGTCGAACAGATCGATCTGCTGACCGTAACGCGTGCGGTACATCGTCATCAGCGCGTCATGGCCTGGGTCGGACGAACTACACAGCGCGTCCTCGACTAGCACGACGCGAAAGCCGAGCTCGACCGCATCGAGCACCGTGGCGAGCACGCAGACGTCGGTTTCGGCACCGGTGATCACCACTGTGCCGACGTCACGCTCCCCGAGCAACGATGCCAGATTTGAGCATTTGAAGGCGGAGTACAGCGGCTTGTCGATCACCTGAGCCGGAGGCACGAGCCGTTGCAGCTCCGGAATCAGATCGAGCTGTTCCGGCGCCAGATTGGGGCGTAACGCGGCCTCCCAGCGCCGGTAGTAGTGCTGCCAACGGCCAGGTCGCTGTTCCGGATGCTCCGGCGTGATGAAGCGGGTAAAGATCGTCGAGGGAGCGTAGCGTGCTGCCACATCGGCCACCACGGGAACTACACGTTCCATCCAAGGCGTCTCCCAGACGCCGCCGCGGGCGAAAATCCGCTGCATGTCGACACAGAGGTGAACGGCGGCCTCGATCGGCTCGACCAAGAGCTGCCCAGTCATGAGAGGGCGCAGTTCGACGGGGCCATGCCCGGCTCGGTGCCGGCCTGGACGGAAGACTGTTCGATGACGGCATACTCCATGATGGCCGATCAACCACCGTCCCGAGCGCCCGTTCCTGTCCGGCGCTCGGAACTCGCCCGGTAGCCGCGCGCTTGAACCGGGCACAATCTTGAACCCAGCAGAACGGAGAGCATCGCCATATGCCGCGGATCTTGATCGGCACGTCGGGGTGGCATTATCAGTCGTGGCGGGGGCCGTTCTTTCCGGACGGCTTCCCGATCAAGCATCAGTTGCAATATTACGCGAGCCAGCTCACAACCACCGAACTCAACGGCGTGTTCTATCGCACGCCCACACCGGCCGCCGTGCAGTCTTGGCACGATCAGACCGGCAAGGACTTTGTCTTCGCCTGGAAAGCGTCGAAGTTCATCACGCATTGGAAACGGCTGTCGGGCAACTCTGCGAACAGCCTCGCACTGATGGAAGACCGTTTGGCGCTGCTGAAGCGCAAGGCCGGTCCGATCCTGTTTCAATTGCCGCCGCAATTTCAGGCCGACATCCAGCGCCTCGGAGACTTCCTGCAGATGCTGTCACCGCAGCGGCGCTACGTGTTCGAATTTCGCCATTCGAGCTGGTACACGCCGCAGGTTCTCCGCCTGCTGCGCGACGCCAACGCGGCGTTGTGTTTTTCGGATCATCACGATGCCCCGGCGCCGTGGCGCCGGACGGCGGACTTCGTCTATATCCGCGGCCACGGCCCCGGCGGCCGCTACAAGGGACATTATCCGATCGCGACATTGCAGCACTGGGCCGCGCGGGCGAAGGCATGGAAGCGCGCCGGCGCGGACGTCTACGTCTATTTCGACAACGATCAGAAGAGCGCTGCGCCAGCCGACGCGTTGCGGCTGCAGGCGATGGTTACGACGCCGGTGGTTTCGCTGCGTCGGACCTGAGGTTCAGCCGAACAGACCCAGCAACCACGCGACAATGCCGATCAGGGGAACCAGCGCCACCGCCAGCAGCAGGATGGGAGCGGGTTCGTTTCCGGTTCGCTTCGCGTCGGGCTTGTCGTCGTTCATGGCTAGCTTAAGCACCGAACATCGCGATCGTTCCTGGCGCGATCCGGATCCGCGTGGCCGTGCGGGCACAGGCCGACACATGCGCATGGGTCCGAAGCCACACACCGCAGCCGACAAGATTAGGAACGATGGTCCGGGCGTTCGGTTTGCGGAGCGGTGGGTGCGGCTCCGGGCCGCATCTTCCCAACGCCAGAGTTCGAAAGGAAACACTCGATGTACTACCATGACAAGCGGCTGCAATATCCTGTCCGTGTCGAGAAGCCAGATCCTCTTTTCGCCCGACAGCTTCAGCAGGCGATTGGCGGCATCGAAGGCGAGATCCGGGTCTGTCTGCAGTACTTCTTCCAGGCCTGGGGTGCGCGCGCGCCCAACAACAAATATCGCGACCTGCTTCTCAACACCGCCACCGAAGAGATGGGTCATGTCGAGATGCTGGCGACCGCGGTCGCGCTCAATCTCGAAGACGCACCGCTGAGCGCACAGGAAGAAGGCGCAGCGGACAAGGTGGTCGGCGCCGTGATGGGCGGCGAGAGCACCCGCCAGGTGCTGGAGAGCATGATGCAGCGCCATCTGCTGTCGACCGGACTCGCTGCCTTCCCGGCCAATTCGGACGGCGTGCCGTTCGACTGCTCGCACATCTATGCCAGTGGCAATATCGCCGCAGACATGTATTGCAACGTCGCCGCGGAGGCGACCGGCCGAACGCTGGCAGTGCGGCTGTTCAACTCGACCTCCGACCCCGGAATGCGCGACATGCTGCACTTCATGATCGCGCGCGACACCATGCACCAGCAGCAATGGCTGGCGGTGATCGAGGAACTCGGCGGCACAGCGGCGCTGCCGATTCCGAACAGCTTCGATCAGCGCGAGGAGCATCAGCGCTTCAGCTATTTCATGATGGGCACCTCGCGCGACGGCACTCCGCCGCCGGAAGGACGATTCTCAAGCGGGCCCTCGATCGACGGGCGCGGCGAATTCTACGCCGGACATTTCGAGCCGCTCGGCGAAGAGCCGGTGCTCGGCCCTGCCCGTCCATTGTCCGGCGCACAGAGCCAGCAGATCGACGGCAAGGCGATTACCGCGGAATAGCGGCCACGCGGCGGTGGGGGCGGTTCGATCGCGTCCACCGCCGGTTCATCCCGAAACTCAATCGATGGAATCCGTGCATGGTCGGGCGGACGATCCGACTCGGCGACCGCCAGACCGTCGCGCTGGTGCCTTTGGCCGCCTGATGCCTGCTGCCGAGATTCGGCTGCCGCTAAGCGCCCGTCGAGTCCAGGCGCACCGCCCGGCGCCCGGCCTCCTCCAGATCGCCCAGCGATCGTCGTCCATCCCGGGCGCAGGCCAGAATAGCTTCCGCCACCCGCGCCCGGACTACATGATGCTGGCCGTCGCGCAGCCCTCCGCACACCTTTTCCAGCGCCACTGTCATGTTCGCGACGGTTCGGCTGTCGAAATCGTCTTCGATCATCGATAACTCAGCAATGCTCGCCCGGCAGGCGATGCGCCCCATGGTCTCTCACTTCCCAGGATAGCCCTTCGGCGAGCTGTGTCGCTAACTTAGGTAAAATGAAACGAACGGCATTGCACCAGTCGGTATTTGAGTATGGGCATGGCCGGTTCCGGCATACCCCATGGAACCTTCGCGCAGCAGCTGTGTTGCCAGCAACGTTGCCGGTCGCGCGCTTGGTGCGGCGACGTCTATGCATGGGTCGAGATGCTGCGAAATACTCCACCACGAGGCAGATGGAACCGAGCGCTCCGGCTTACAGCGGTGGTCCTCTCGCCGACATGATGGGTCCATTGTAGAGGCGTCCGATGGTTCATCCATTCCTGCGTAAGCTCCGTCATGGCGCACGACTGACCAAGGATAACGAGGACATCCTCGGCCGCCTTGTCGAGTCGACCCGCCTGATCGGCGCGCGTGAGGACGTTGTCCCTTTCGGCGAGGCGCCGCGCTACCTGCCCCTGGTCGTCGACGGCTGGGCCTGCCGCTACATCACGCTGGAGAACGGCCGCCGTCAGATCGTCTCTCTCTTTCTTCCCGGCGACCTGTGTGAGCCCTTCGGCATCCTTCCCCGCTTCATGGATCATGCAATCGCGGCTCTGACCCCGGTGGTGATCGCGCAAGTTCGCCCGGAAGCCATCCGCGCCGCCGCCGACGCCAGTCCGCGGATCGATGAGGCGCTGTGGTGGGATCTGCTGGTCGCTTCCGCTATCGACCGCGAGCATCTGGTGAGTCTCGGGCGGCGCACCGCCACCGAGCGGCTCGGTCATTTGTTCTGCGAACTGCACCTGCGGCTGACCATGATCGGTCTCGTCGACGATGACGAGGCGTCCTATGATATGCCCGTGACTCAGGCAGACCTGGGAGATCTGCTCGGTCTTTCGATGGTCCACATCAACCGCTCGCTGCAAGAGTTGAGACGGTCGGGCATGATTTCCTTGCGCGACCGCCGGTTGTCGATCCGTGACCTCGATGGACTGCGCGAATTGTCGTTCTTCGACGACGGATATCTTCATCCGTTCGGGGCGCTTTCACTGCTCAACTCTTCCGACGTTTCGGACGTTGGTCGGACCTCGCGGTGAGGACTGGAATGCCGATCGACGCTACCCCTGCCCGGATCGCCGAGCTCGAGGCTGACAACCGCCGGCTACGACGGCTGCTCGACCAGCGCGACGCGCCCGGCGAGTTGCGCCACCGGATGCGCAGCACCATGGCGATTCTGCGGACCATCATCCGCAAGTCGGCAGGAACGCAGCGGGACCTCGACGCCTATGTCGGTCACCTCGAGGATCGGCTCGATGCCTTGATGCGCGCTCAAGCCGTCGCCGACGAACTAGGGGCGATCGATCTGCACAAACTGCTGTCCGACGAGTTGCTGCACTATCAAGCACGCGATGGCGAGCACACTACGATCGAGGGGCCGGTTCTGCAGCTCCAGCCGCGCGCCGGACAGGTGCTGGCACTTGCCTTGCACGAACTCGCCGTCAACGCGGTGGAGCATGGCGCGCTCGGCAATGGCGGGACGATCGGCGTCCGCTGGAGAGTGGACGGCGACGACGCAGCGCCCACTCTCACCTTGGTGTGGAAGGAGACCGACACGACGCCGCTCAGCGAACCGTCCCACCGCGGCTTCGGTACCGAGGTGCTGACGCGCACGCTCGAATACGAACTCCGGGCCAGAACCGATCTCTTGTTCGAAACCGACGGGCTTCGCTGCACGATTAGAATCCCGCTGTCGGAACGGATCGACCGGGAATTCGGCGCCAGGTCGGATGTCAAGTAGTCTTCACAATCGCGGCTTTTGCGGCGGCTTTTTTCTCCCTCGTCGGCGGTGCGATTAAGCATAGGTGAAAGCACCCAGGGTCGATCGCAACTAACCTGATTCCAACGGCCGAAAGGGATCAGTGTGAAGAAACGTCGAAACCGAACCAAGCAGCATCTGTCGCTCGAGCAGCGGCTTTCGGAGTTCTCCGACCGGTGGAAGGAGGAGGCCGAGAAGAGTGGCCACCGCGAGGCTCAGGAGAATTGGGAGCGACGTGTCAGGTCCACACAGGCCGCCCTGGGGATGATCGCGTGGCTGGGATCACGTGAGGTCCGCCGGTGAATCACGCCCGAACAGCCGGCCGTCCCTCAAGACCGCAGCGCCGGTGCTCAGCAGCAACGTCGGCGCTGTGAAGCGGTTCGCTCGTGCTGTGTGCATGAAAGCAGCGAACGTCTTCGCGTTCGTCGACGCTCCCGCCGTTCTGGACCGGTGATCGATTGCCTCGACACGCTACGCGCTCTCCGAGCCGCGAAAAAACATTTCCGAGCGGCGCATCGAAGGCCCCGTCCTGAAGGCAACCGCACGATCGGCCGGCCTCTCGACCGAAGGAAACAGCCGCTATGATCCGCCGCAACACGGCAATGTCCGGACGGCGTATCCTCCTGGTCGAGGACGAGTACTTCATTGCCGACGACATGGTGCGCCTGTTCCAAGAGCGCGGCGCGGAGGTGGTCGGTCCATTCTCCCGCATCGAGGATGCGCTCGCGGCGGTGTCCGCCGCCGATCGCCTCGATGCCGCGGTGCTCGACGTCAACCTGCACGGCACGATCGTGTTTCCGCTGGCGGACGAACTGACCGCGCGCGGCATACGCTTCGTGTTCACGACCGGCTACGATCACCACGTCATCCCTGCCCGATTCGACCATGTCGTGCGCTGCGGAAAGCCGATCGATCCCGAGGCGGTGATCGCCGCGCTTTTCGACGCCTGACGGACTGCTCTGTCGACGGAACAGCCCGCCTCTCTGTTGGTTAGCGCTGAACGATTGGGAGATACCGATGACCGAGAATTATCCGGAGCCGCCGTATCCGAGTCAGCGCCAACCGATGCCGGGCGAGACGGACCCGATGACGCCCCGTCCCGATCACGGCGAGCGCAGCTACAAAGGCTCGGGCAAGCTGACCGGAAAGGTCGCAATCATCACCGGCGGCGACAGCGGCATCGGACGCGCGGTCGCGATCGCCTATGCCCGCGAGGGCGCCGATCTGCTGATCGCCTATCTGAACGAGGACGAAGACGCGCAGCAGGTCAAGGCTGTGGTCGAAGCCGAAGGCCGCAAAGCGGTTCTGCTGCCCGGCGATCTGAGCCGACCGGACCACTGCCGCAACGTCGTGGCGCGCGCCGTCGAGGAGTTCGGCGCAATCGACATCCTGGTCAACAACGCCGCCCACCAGGCCACTTTCCAGGACATCGGCGAAATCAGCGACGAGGAATGGCAGATCACCTTCGCGATCAACATCCACGCGATGTTCTACCTGACCAAGGCGGCGGTGCCGCACATGAAGCCCGGCAGCGCGATTATCAACACCGCATCGGTTAATTCCGACATGCCGAACCCGATCCTGCTGGCCTATGCGACCACCAAGGGCGCAATCCAGAACTTCACCGGCGGCCTGGCGCAGATGCTCGCGAGCAAGGGCATCCGCGCCAACGCGGTCGCCCCCGGTCCGATCTGGACGCCGCTGATTCCGTCGACGATGCCGGAGGACTCGGTGAAGAACTTCGGCAAGCAGGTTCCGTTCGGACGCGCCGGCCAGCCGGCCGAGCTCGCCACCGCTTATGTGATGCTCGCCGATCCGCTGTCGAGCTACACGTCCGGCACGACGGTCGCGGTAACCGGCGGCAAGCCGTTCATCTGAGATCGCCGCACCGGTTCGTGACGAGGCCGGCCGTTGCAGCTGGTGCGAGACAACGGAGACGATCATCATGGATCCGATCTCTCCCGGGACGAAGCCACCGCTCAAGCGGACGTCGATCGGCGTCTGGGTGATGGTGCTGGCATTGCTGGTCCTGCTCGGCCTTGCCGGGTTCTTCGCCTATCAGGGGCTGGTGATCGGCGACGTCGAGATCCCGGCCCAAGGCTACGTCGCCATGGCGATCGGCATCGCGCTTTCTCTGGTGATCGGAATCGGACTGATGGTGCTGGTGTTCTACAGCAGCCGTCGGGGCTATGACGAGCAGCCCAGCTTCCTCGGTGAGCCGCCCGATAATGACGCTCCCACGTATGACCCGCCGGATCAGCCGCGGCGATGAATGCCCCCACGCCGGGATAGTGGGAATCGAGACTACGCCGTCCTTGCAGGCCGAGGGTCAATTATGGGTGGCGCACCCGCCATCGTTTCGATGGCGTTGCGGATCAGATGGCACCACCTGCTGGATCTGGATCTGGTCGACTTAGCGAGGCGCAGCGGACGATCCGGTTATGTCGCTTCCGCCCGCTGGCTGGCGCGGACGTAGGCGTCGTACAGCCGGGCTTCGGTGGCGTCGTCGAGGGTCTGATCGAGCAGCGGCAGCAACGCCATCTCTTCCTTCTGGACATGCACCACCATGCGCTGCACCAGCTCGGCGCCGGCGCGGCTGAACTCGCGCCAGCTCTCGGCATCGAAGCCGCCAGCCTGCGCGGCGCGTGCCAGTGCGATCAGCTTGTCGCCGAGCGGCCGCATGAAGCTGTGCTCCTCGGTCAGATGATCGCCGATCAGTTGATCGCCGACCGAGTCGAACATCGTGAACAGCTGGGTCTCCTCGAAATCGAAATGCCGCAGCGTGTCGGCTTCGATCGCGGCCGCGAGATCGGCGAGCAGCAGCGCGCCGGCGGAATCGGCGATGCTGATCGGCTGCCGACGCGAGATCGCCGCCTCCAGCCGCTCCATCAGCGCGATGGTGGCGCGATGTTCGTCGTGCAGGGTGTGGCTGATGCGGTTGGCGAACATGGCGGGCTCCTTGGATCATCAGTTGCGGGTGCGGCCGGAGGTCAGCGACGGCAGCACGCTGCCGATGTAAGCAGCGAAGGCCAGCGCCCCGGCGGCGCCAACCAACGCGGCGCCTTCCGCGAGCTGCGGAATGTCGAGCACGATCGCCAGCGCCAACGCGGCGATCGCGATCAAATGGCAGACGGCGTGCGCCTTGAGTGGAGCGGCAACACCGAGGTCGGTCAGCAGCGGCGGCCCGCCGCTGGCGCGGCTGACGTGCATCGAGGCGAGGAACGGCACGATCCGCTGCAGCACGCCGAGCAGGAACGTCATCAGCCAGCCGCCGAGCGCCACTAGGCCGAACAGCGTCGGTCCGCCGAGACCAGCCCAGCCCTGTAGCGCAGCAAGCGCGGCGAGCGGCGTCAGCGCCAGCATCACCCAGGAGAAGCGGATCAGCACGAACGACAGGCCGAGACGCTTGCGCATGCCGCCAGCGAGCGCAACGCGCATCAGGCCGAGATGCACGCCGACCGCAACCGCGCCGACGATGCAGGCGGCGGTCTGCAGCGCAAGGACATCGGCGAGCGCCCCGATCGCGCCGAACGCCACTGCGGCAGCGGCGGCGCCGAAACCAAACCACGCGGTCCGCTGATCCGGCGCATTCGACAGCGCGAACATCGGGATCAGCACATGGCTGAACCCGAGCGCCAGCATCCCCATGAAGCCGAAGCCGCCGAGGATCATATGGGCGCGGGCCGCGGCTGCGTGATCGATCAAAAATCCAAACCGGTCATCGAGCGACAGCGCGAGCCCCAGTGCGACCAACGCGATCAGCGATGCAAACGCGGCCCAGCCATAGGCGCGCACCACCGGCATGCTGCCAGCGCGGCGGAGATTGTCGGCGAGCAGCGCTGCGAACAGCAACAGCCCCAACGTCGACGCTTCAGCGCCCGCAATCATCCAGGCGCCGTCAGCGGCCGCCATGCCGGCGATCAGCACCAGCGCGCCCGGGATCAGCAGCCAGGATGCCAACCGGATCGGCCACACCGCCGCCAGCGGCTTAGTCGTTGCCACCGGGAGAAGCTGCACGGCAGCGCCGACCGCGGTGAATGTCAGAACCCCGAGCGTCAACAGATGTACTGCGGCCAAAGCCGGTCCGGCGCCGCCACGAAACCGCGGGAAGTCGTTCGCCGCGAACAGAACGGCGCCCCACAGCAGCACGTGGCACACCGTCGCGGCGACGAAGAACCGGAATGGCACCGAAGGTGGCAGCAGCCGGCTCTTGGCCGTGCCGAGAAATCCGCTGGCGCCGATCATGCCCGGCCTCGCTGAATCTCGAGCACCACCTCGCCGTCCCGCAGCAGCATGTCGCCGACCGGCGTCACCAGCCGATACGACCAGCCTCGCGCATCCAATTCGGGATACAGCAGCAGCGGCTCCTGGCTGACCAACGCCGTCAGGCCGCCACAGGCGTCGCCGCCATCGATCAGGCGCAGCACGGCTACCAGCGGTTCGGGACAAGGCAGGCCGCGGACGTCGAGGTGCAGCCGGTCGCCGACATACCAGCGGCGCCCACGGTCGGCTTGGTCGTTGCTGCGGCTCATCGCGGCTCACTCCATGGCTCAGCCGACGCTAACCGAGCGGCCTCGGCCATCGTTGTTCTGTCGCAAGCTGAATCGCGAATGGCGTTCAGAACAGCCCGTGTGCACCGCCAACCGCACCGAGAACGGTGATCAGCGAAACCGTGCTCAACACCCGATGGCCGCGGAGCGCCACCCGGAACGCGCGGTCCGGATCGCGGCGCGCCCGCGCGTCGAACCACGCGTGCAGAAACAGCGGCTCGGCGATAAACAGCATCACGATGAAGATCGCCCACAGCCCAAGCATCGCGCCGAGCCACCAATAGTGCGGATCAGCGAGCTCTGCCCAGCGGTCATAGGCGTACAGCATGTAAAAGCCGGAGATCCCGACCAGCAGCGTCGAGATCCGAGCCTGGGCGGCAAAGCGCCGCTCCAGCGCATCGAACAACGGCAGCCGCTTCGTCGCGTCCATGTCGAGGAGGCTCGGCAGGATCACAAAGGTGACGAACAGCAGTCCGCCGATCCAATGCACCACGCCGAGCACATGGATGATACGAAAGATGGTCGGCCAATCCAGCATCACGACATCACCGCAGCGTCAGAGCAGTACGCGCTTCCTTAGGCACGCAACCAGTCGACGCTCCCCTCTGCACCCGCCAGTAACACCTCGACGCCCGCCCGCGCACGAACGATATCGGCGATGCGGCTGCGGTCGAGCACGCTGCAGGCGGTCGACAGCGCATCGGCCTCCGTCGCGGTTGGTGCGACCACGCTGACCGAGCGATACAGCGACGGACTATGTCCGCTCGATGGATCGAACAGATGCGTGAACCGCCCCGCCGGATCGAACCGGAAGCCTGCACTCGACGAGGTTGCGACCGCGCGGTCCACCAGCTCAACGGTGCTAAGCTCGACGTCGGCCTTCTCCGGATCGGCCAGGCCGACGCGCCAAGGTGCTCCATCCGGTCTTGCACCGATCGCCCGGATCTCGCCGATGTCGACCAGCGTGGTGGTCATCCCGCCGTTGCGCAGCAGATCGGCCACGCGGTCGGTGACGAAGCCTTGGGCGATGCCATTCAGCGTGATCGCGGCGCCGGGACGTTTCAGCGCGATGCGGTCGGCTGACACCAGCACGTCGTGGTAACCGACCTTGGCCAGCGCGCTTGCGACGTCCGCCTTGCGGGGTCCGGCCGGATCGGCCGCTGCCTGCTCGAAGTGACGTCGATACAGCTCCCACAGCGGCTGCACCGTGGGATCGAACGCGCCGCCGCTCTGCTCGGCCAGACGCAGTGTCGTCTGCAGCAGCATCACCATGTCCCGATCCGGCGCGATCAGCACGCCGGACCGGTTCAGCGTGCAGATCGCCGAGGCCGGGCGATACAGGCTGAACAGTTGCTCGAGCCGGCGCACCTCGCGCACGCTCGCCTCAACCAGCTTCGCCGCCGCGGCACGATCAGGATGATGGATCTCGATCGAGACCTGGGCGCCGAGCGCGGAGCCCCGCCAGCGGACCGGCTCGCTCGCACGTGAGGGCATCGCGCGCCCCAGCATCGCGACGCCGAACGCGCTGGCCGCGATGGTGACGAAACGCCGCCGGGTGAGTGCTGACTGCGACATGGCGGTCCTCGCTAATTCATCCGCGTTTCGGGTGTCCCGTGATGATCGCTCGCCGACGGGGCGTCGCTGCCAAGCACGTAGGTGCCGGGGATCGCGTCGAACGTCACCACGCGCCCGCCATTCGCCGCGACGAACGCGTCGGCGGCCGCACGCTCGCCGAACGGCACCGTCTCGGCCGCGCCCATTCCACCGCGCTTGCGGCTCTCGATCACAAAGAACGCCTTCTTGGCATCGACCCAGTTGGTCTCGCCGGGCTGATCCCAGTTCGGCGCCCTGCCCATGTCGGAGACGTAGATCGCGCGGATGTCGCGCGGCTGATCCGGCATCAGCGTAAACGCAACGGCATCCCGCGCCGAGGAGAACCAGTACGGGTCGATCCGGCTTGCAGTGAGAATCTGTCCCTTGGGACCCGGATGCTCGACGAGGTTCATGCCGCAGAACACGCCCATCGCATCGGCATTCAGCGCCACCGGCGGCGGCATCACGGCGGAGCCCGACTTGTCGTTGCAGCCGGCGAGCAGCAGCGCGGCCGCGAGCACGACGATATGACCTGAAATCCTCATAGCTCCCTCCGGGCGAACACGACAATGGCAAGGCCGAGCGGCAGCGCAATCCACGCCGCCATCCCGGCCAGCAGGCCGCCGAAACTGGGTTGAACCGCGCCGGCAAGCCCCGCCATGCCGGCGAACTGGCTGACATTGGTGCCGGTCAGATTGCTCAGCCGGTACAGATCGGTCGGATTGAAGAACAGCAGCACGTTGAGCGCGCCTGCCGAGATCAGCCGGCCCTGATCGACCACCAGCACGCCGAGCAGCGCCATGTCGAACACCAGCACCAGCAACAGCCAGATCCCGACCGCAATGCCGGCTGCGGTGCCGCGCTGCCGTACCAGGCTCGAGGCTGCATAGCCGAGCGCAACGAACACCGCGCCGAGCAGCACCGAAGTCCCGAGCATCGCGGCAAACGACGCCCAACTCTGCGGCGACACCGGCGTGCCGCCGATCACCAGCGCCAGCGCCGAGACACCGTAACCGACCAGCGTCGCGAAGCTCAGGATGGTGACATGGCCGAGAAACTTGCCGAGAATGACGTGGGTGCGCGCGATCGGATAGCTCAGCAGCAAGATCATCGTGCCGCGTTCCATCTCGCCGACGATGGCGTCGTGCGAGATCAACAGCGCGATCAGCGGCAGCAGAAAAATCGTCAGGCTCGACAGGCTGACGATCACCACGTCGAGCGCCGCGGCGCCGACATGACCGGTCGGGGCGCTGCCGAGCAGCGTCAGCGACAACGACAATCCGGCGAGTAGCAGCGTCGCCGCGAACACCCAGCGATTGCGCAGGCCTTCCTGAATTTCCTTCAGGGCGATGACACCAATGGCCTTCATGCCGCCCGCTCCTGCTGCCGGAGGAAATGGGCGTACAGTTCATCGAGCGTCGGCTCCGCGACGCCGATGTCGGTGACGACCGGATCGCCAGCCGCCTGCCGCAGCAACCGCATCTTGCCGGCGTGATCGACCACGCCGATGTCGCAGCGGTCATCCGCGATGACAGCATCGTTCGGCAGCCATTCAGGCCGCGCGATCGGATCCGCGAGCTTCAGCGTGATCCGGATCGGCAAGCCCGCCAGCGCGCGCAGCTCGGCGAGCGTGCCATCGGCGACCAGGATGCCGCGATTCATGATCAGCACTTGCTCGGCGCGGCCTTCGAGTTCGTCGAGCGCATGCGAGGAGATCAGCACGGTGGCGCCATCGCGCCGCAACTCGTCAAGAATTTCGTAGAACGTCAGCCGCAGCGCCGGATCGAGACCGGTAGTCGGCTCGTCGAGCAGCAACACGCGCGGCGGGCCGAGCAACGCCTGCGCCAGCCCGAGCCGCTGTCGCATCCCTTTGGAGTAAGTGCCGACCAGCCGCCGCGACGCTTCGCCGAGGCCGACCCGCTCCAGCAGCGCAGCGCCTTGCTTGGCGTCGCTCCCCTTCAGCCGCGCATAGAACGCCAGCGTCTCGCGCCCGGTCAGCGCGGCGTTGAAGGCGACGTTCTCCGGCAGAAAGCCGAGACTGCGACGGCCGACAAACTCGCCGGCTGCCGGGTTCTCGCCGAGCACGCGGATTGATCCGTTGTCGGGGCGGATCAGGCCGAGCATCAGCTTGATCAGCGTCGTCTTGCCGGCACCGTTGTGGCCGACCAGTGCGCTGAGCCGCCCAGGCTCAAGGGTAAACGACACGTCGTGCAGCGCCCTCACCGCGCGGTAGCGCTTCTCGACATGATCGATGGCGACGGTCGCGGTCATGGCGCCACTCCCGGCATCGGCCGCGCCGGCGGCGCGATCAGCGGGCGGGTATCGACCACGCCGCCCGGATACAGCGCGGGAAACTGGCTTTGCGCCCAGCGCAGCACCTGCACAGCCGGGCTGTTGATCAGCACCTTGGCGGCCGGCGCGGTCCACAGCACGCGGTCGACCAGATCGTTCGGCCGATAGGCGGCGTCGGCAATGCCGTCGTTGTCGAGGTCGAAGGCTGGGTTGTCGCTCCAATAATTGCCGCGGCCGTCCTTGGACCAGTCCAGGTCGCGGGTGCCGACATATTTCACCTGATTGCGATTGCCGATGAACGCATTGCCCACGATCTCGTTGCCTTCCGAACCGGCGGTGAAGTGCACGCCGATCTCGCAGCCTTCGAACCAGTTGTCGCGAAACCGGTTCTTGTTGGCGTTGTAGATGAATACGCATTTGGTCGGACCGAACTGGGCATCGGCGGCGCCGCGCTCCACCGCCATCATGCCCTTGTCCGCGTCCGCGCCTCCGAAATCGGTACTGATCCCGGACAGCGGCCCGCCGACGACACGATTGCGCTCGATCCTGGCGAAGTTCGCGTAGTTGAACAGCAGCCCGAAGTCGCGGTCGCGCTCGGAGACGTTGCCGAGGATCGTCAGCCGGTTCGAGTACATGATGGCGTAGCCGCCATGATTGCCGATCGAGACGTTGCCGCTGATCTCGCTGTCGTTGGTGTACATGTAGTGCACCGCGAACCGCACCTTCTCGAAGCGGTTGTTGATGAAGCGGTCCTTGCTGCTGGTCACCGAGAAGATACCGTCGCGGCCGTAGCGGATCGAGTTGCCGTCGACCACGACATCCGGCGCATTCCACACCCGCACGCCGTTGCCGGCATCGTTGAGGCGAATGCCGCGCAGGCCGTCGATGGTGTTGTGGGCGACCCGCGACCCGCGAGCGCCGTGAACGTTGATGCCGAACAGATTGTCTTCGAGGCGGTTGCCTTCGATCAGCGCCCGCTCGGCCGTTTGGGTCAGAAAGATCCCCGAATCCATCGCCTGCGGGTCGCGGCCGGAGCCGCGCACCGACAGGCCGCGCACCGTGACGTCTGGAGACACCACGGTGATGACGCTGCCCTGCCCATGCCCGAGCACGGCAGCGCCGGGCTGGCCGACCAGCGCGAGCTTGCGCTCGATCCGGATTGGCCCGCGATAGTCTCCCGGCGCCAGCGCGACGGTGTCGCCGTCGCTGGCGCCGTCCAGCACCGCCTGCAGGTCCGACGACGGCACGACCTCGATCCGCGCGGCCGAAGCCGCGCCGGATGCGGCAACGCTGATGAGCGCTGCCACGACCACGATCGCCGATCGCACCGCCATCGCCATGCTCAGACGCTCTTCGGCTCGACCAGCATCCGGCCCTTCATTTCCATGTGCATGGCGTGACAGAACCAGGAGCAGTAGTACCAGTACACACCGGGACGATCAGCGGTGAAGGACACCGACGCCGTGGCATGCGGTGCGACTTCCATCTGGATGCCGTAGTTGACGATCGAGAAGCCGTGGGTAAGGTCCTCGACCGTGTCGATGTTGGTGACATAGACAGTGACGTGATCGCCCTGCTTCACGTCGAACTCGGTGAGGCCGTAGTTCGGCGCGGTCGACACCATGTAGACCCGGACCTTGTCACCGTCGCGGATCACCTTGGAATCTTCCTCCAGCTTGACGCCGTCGGCTTGCGCCTGCTTCACCGCATCGGCGAACATCGGATCGGCCCGGTCCCAGACCGAGATCGGATTGATCTTGGAGCGATGCACGATGGTGGCGTCGTGCGGCTCGGCAAAGCTCGGGCCGTCGTGCACCAGCTTCATCTTGTCGCCGGAAATGTCGATCAGCTGATCGTTCTCGGGCTTCAGCGGGCCGACATTGAGGAACCGGTCCTTGGAGAACTTGTTCAGCGAGATCAGCCACTTTCCGTCGGCTTCCTTGGTCTGGCCCATCGACGAGTGGTTGTGGCCCGGCTGGTAGTGAACGTCGAGCTTGTCGAGGATCGGATTGACCTTCTCGCCCTTGTAGGCACGCCTGGCCAGATCGATGTTCCATTTGCAGATCTGGCTGTCGATGAACAGCGTGGTGTAGCCGTTGCCCTTGCCGTCATAGGCGGTGTGCAGCGGGCCGAGACCGAGCTCCGGCTCGGCGACCACCACGTCGCGCGGCTTGATCTTGTCGTCGAACAATTGATCGAAAAGCCGCACGTCCATCACCGTCGCGGTCGGCGACAGCTTGCCGTTGGCGACGATGTGGATGCCGTCCGGCGCGGTGTTCATGCCGTGCGGGCCGTTCGGCACCGGCACGTAGCGGGTATAGGGCGAGCCCTTGCTGCCGTCGAGCACCGGTACACCCCCAATCTCCTTGAAGTCGCCCTTCTTCACCGCCTCTTCGATCCGCTTCAGGTTGAAGATCACCACCCAGTCCTGATCGGCGGCGGTCATTTCGGCGGCGGTGACACCTCCTTCGGAGTTGTAGCAGGTCGCGAACGCGTATTTGCCCTGATAGTCGGCGTCGACGTTGTCGAGATTGCCGTCGACCATCACCTGCCAGGCCACTTTCATGGTGTCGCCGTCGATCGCGGTGAAGACCGCGCGATAATCCTTGGTCTTGGTCAGGTTGTGACCGTCGTTCGGCACCGGCACCCGGTCCTCGCCGTTACAGAACACGTAGCCGGTGCGCGGATATTTCTGGACGCGCAGGCCGTGTACGGTGTGCTGGTTTGGCAACTGGATGATCTTGTCGCACTTCATCACGTCGAGCCGGACGCGGGCCACGCGGGTGTTGGCCTTGTCGTTCATGAAGGCGTAGCGGCCGTCATAGGTACCGTCGGTGAAAGACAGATGCGGATGGTGAAGGTCGCCGTTGACATAGGTGCCGCCGCGGCTCTTCAGGAATTCGCGGCTCTCGGGCAGCAGCCCCTCGGTGAGCACCTTGAGGCTTTCGTTGGTCTGGCCCCAACCGGTGGCGCTGCAGCGATTGAACACCGGCACCCGCATCAATTCGCGCATCGACGGCAGGCCGATGATCCGCAGCTCGCCGGACTGGCCGCTGGAGAAGAACACGTAATATTCGTCGAGTTCGCCCGGGTGGACTTCCGCCTTCTGAATCGCGGGACGTGCCGGGCTGCTCGGCTTGGTCTGCGCTTCTGCGGTCGCGATCAGCGTGCCCCCGGTACCGAGCGTTGCGCCGCCGACGATGCCGACACCGGCTGCCGCCGCACTGCTTCCGAGTAGCGTTCGCCGGCTGAGGCCGTGTCCGTGATCCTGGTCGCCCATAGTGCTCTCCTTGAGGTTTACTGTGCTGGAGGTGGTTGAGAGGTGCTCGCCGGCTGGGCGGCAAGCGGTTTGCCCCCGGCGAGAATCACGGTCGCGGGGCCTTTGCCGCCGCGCATCGATGTCGACGACAGCGCTTCGCGCTTCTCGCGCTTCAGCCGGAGCTGAATCATGTGCGGGCAGCGATGGTCGTCGAAGTAAAGTTCCTGGCAGTGCATGCAGTAGATGCACTCGTTGACGTTGATGTGCCCTTCGGGGTGGATCGCCTGCACCGGGCATTCCTTGGCGCAGCGCTGGCACGGCGAGCCGCATTCCGGCCAGCGGCGCAGCCACTCGAACATCCGGAGACGGCCCGGGATCGCCAGCGCCGCCCCAAGTGGGCACAGGTAGCGGCAGAAGAACCGCTCGACGAACAGACCAATGGCGAGCAGCGTCGCCGCATACACCACGAACGGCCATTCCCGCGCGAATTTGAGAATGATCGAGGTCTTGAACGGCTCGATCTCGGCGAAGTGCTCGGCAGCGGCCGTGGAGTAGATCGACAGCCCGAACAGCCCGAGGAAGACGATGTACTTGATCGGCCACAGCCGCTCGTGCAGTCCCCACGGCACCTCGAACTGCGGGACTTTCAGCGCCTTTGCGACGTTGTTGAGCAACTCCTGCAACGCCCCGAAGGGACACAGCCAACCGCAGAACGGCCCCCGCCCCCAGAACAGCAGCGCCGCAGCCACGGACGCCCACAACACAAAGATCAACGGCGCCGACAGGAAGTAGTCCCAGCTGAAGCCGCTGATCAGAGAGTTGGTGAAGGTCAGGACGTTGACGACCGAGAGCTGCGCGTTGGCGTACCAGCCGAGCCAGACCAGGATGAAGGTGAGATACGCGCGGCGCACCCAGACGTAGACCGTCGGCCTGCGTACCAACTGGTTCTGGAAGAAGAAGATCAGTGTCAGCGTCACCAGCGCGACGGCAAGAATGCCGATCCGCACCAGATCGCCGCGCCAGATCCGCATCCACAGCGGCTCGTCCTGCGTGGAGTCGACCTCCGCAACCGGCGACGAGGCAGCGGCATCGGCGGGGGCAGCGGCCGGAATCGCTAACGGCGCCGGCGTGTCGCTCACCGTGACGGCGCGCTGCTCGCGCTTGATGTAGCGGTCCGGCAGAGTGTAGCCGAGATCGAAGGTCAGGAACGCTTTGTCGCGCGCGCCGATCACGCGCTGCACCAGCAGCTGCAGCGACCACGGCTCGGTCGGATCGAACGCGAATTCGGTCGGCACCAGGAACAGCCCGATCTCCGGAAACTCCGGCGCGCCTTCCGCCGCGAGGTCGCCGAGCCTCGTGTGTTCGCGGTCACGGAAGCGGATGCTGTTGCCGTCCTGGATCAGCTCGATGCGATCGAAGATGCCGCCCCGCACGTAGCCTGAGCCCTTGAACGAATAGGCCCCGCGGCCGGCGATCACCAGCGCCTGCTGTCCCGGCTGCAATCGCGCTTTCAGCCGCTGATAGCCGTCGTTGCCGAGCAGGCTGCGTCCGATCGTCGGCACCGCGACATCTGCGGCGTAGAGCTCGATGAAGGTGTCGGTCGGCTCGCCGGGCTCGGGACGAGCCGCCGCTTCGCGATTGCCCGATTTCTCGAACGCCTGATCGACGTCGGCATTGGTCAGCAGCAGTCGGCGCACCGAACCGTCACCGACCAGATTCTCCCAGTCGCGCACTTCGCTCTTGGTGAGGTCGACCGTCTTATTCACAGGCGGCGCCTGAGCCACTGCGCCCTGCCCGCCGCCGATCCGCCCCGTCTTAATCAGCTTGGTCGCCGAGCGTACGATACTGTCGCCGATCACCAGCACGGTGACGGTGGCGCCGCTGACGATATCGACCTGCGGCGCTGCTGCCTTGCCGCGCGCCACCGGTGCCATATCGGCGCCGATCAGCTTGTTGACGGCAGCGAGGATCTTGGCTTCCGGAATGCCGACCAGAACGATCGGCTCCTTGTGATCGACCAGCTTCAAACCGGTGATGACGCCGTTCGGATCGATGCCGATCAGCATCTGGATCGGCTTGCCGGAATAGCCGGTGGCGTTAACAAAGTCCGAATTCAGATAGGCGAAACCCAGTAATCGATCGCCTTGATACGCCGGTGCGAGCACGGGATCGCCCTGCATCGGGCCGAAACGGTCCGCGCCCGGCACGAGTTCGGAGGGCGACGCACGGCTGAGATAGTCGCCCAGATGGCTTGCGGCATTTACAGCTGTCACGCTGCTCGCCAAAGCAAGCACAAACAACAACAGGGCAAGGATTGGGTGCAATCTTCTCAACGGCTCGGTTCCAAGTAGTGGACAGAACGCCGTTGTTCTGGATCGCGTGGTCAGCTCTCGATAGCAGCCGACGAAGACACCGATTTGCGCCAGCGCAAATTCGGCCCATAATGCCTAGACTGCTCAACCAGAGACGACCATGCGTAACACTCCGCTCTTGACAGCACCGCCGACCAACGCGGTAACGGGCTTCGCAGAGCTTTACGCCATCGCTCTGGCACAGGCAGAACGCGCCGCGACCAGCTACCACGAGCTGGCGACGTCGTTCGCCGACCGCGGCGAGCAAGCGATGGGGCCGGTTCGCGATGTCCTCGAGACGCTGCACGAACGCGAACAGGATCGCATCGACGAGCTCAGGCTACGTTGTCTGGCTACGACCAGCAAGACGCCAAGTCCGCGCACCCTTCCATGGCCGGTCGAAGATCTGGTTCCCGCTGAGGAACTCGCTGATCTGGCGGTGTCGGCGCTTTCGACTCCTTACCAGGCGTGGGCGATCGCCGTGCGGCATCGACAGCGCGCTTTCGTATTCTGGACCTACGTCGCGGCGCACGCGACGCGGCCGGTGATCCGCGGCGCCTCCGAAACGATGGCGCGGGAAGCTTTGGCGGAGGCCGATCTGCTGCGGCGCGAACGCCGCCTCGCTTGGCGAGCATTACAAGCCGGCGGACAGGTCGACGCGGAGCGGCGAGCGTTCGATGACATGTCATCGGCCGCGTTGCTCGAAAGTTTGCTGCTGAAGGAGATCATCCGCTGGGCGCAGGGGCTGCAGCCCGCAGAACGCGAGGGGCTGATCCAAACCGCAGGGCTAGCGATCGACGACCTCGCGGCCGCCACGGCCGAGCTGCCCGGCATTCCGGAAGACGACCCGATTGGAGATCCCGCGGCGCGCGTGATCCGTTACGCCGAACAGCTGGCGTCTCGCTATCTCGACGAGTCCGACCGCGCCACCGATCAGGCCGAATTGGATCTGGCGCAGAATCTCGCCTCGTCGTCGATCGGCCGGTTGGCCCGGCTGCGCGCCTTCGCGATCACGCTGCGCTAGAGCGGGATGATTTTACGTTTGATCGTAGCCAGCATTGGTGAAGTAGTTTGAGCATTCGGTTGGTGGAGTGGCTTTAA
>NZ_QKQS01000009.1 GCF_003226555.1 Rhodopseudomonas palustris
GGATATCGTTGCCGTCGCCGAGCAGGATCTGGCCCTGGATATTGGACCCGATCCAGATGTTGACGAAGTCGTCACCGGCGCCGAGATCGACCGTGCCGACGATCTTGCCGGTGTTGCCGAGCTTGTCGTTACCGTCGCCGAAGCTAACGTCGCCGGTGATGACGCCGGTGCTCTGATTGATCAGCTCGTCGGCGCCGGCACCGAGCAGGACGTCGCCGGTGATGATGGCGCGGTTGACGATCAGATCGTCACCCTCACCCATGTTCACCGCCGAACCGCCAGTGGCGGTGATCGAGCCGTCGTTGCTCAGCGTGTCGTTGCCGCCGCCCATCGCGACGCCGCCGACGATCTGACCGGTGGCGCTGTTGAACAGCGTGTCGGCATAGGTGCCGATCAGGTTGATCGCCTCGTTGCCCCGCAGGTCGAACGGCGCCGCATCCTCGGGGGAGACCCCTTCCGGACCGTGGCCGTCGCCCTTGATCAGGCCGTGGTTGGTGATGGTCGTCACCCCCAGCGCGTTGGCGTTGCTGGAGTTGTCGACCTGGATCGCACGGCCGTAGCCGTAGATCTCGCCGCCGGCATTGTTGACGATGCTGCCGCCACCGATCGCGATCGCTTCGGAGACGTTCGGCTCGCCGTCGTGATAGCCCTCGGCGCCGAGGCCGGAGATCTTGCCGGAGTTGATCAGGGTCAACAGGCCGTCGACGTCGATCGCGTCACCGTCGGAGTCGGCGAGTTCCGCCGAGCGTCCCTCCATGACCCCGTAGTTGGTGACGTAGACCATCTCCGCTTCCGACCCGTCGGTGTCCATGTTCACCGCCGAGCCGTTACGGCCGATCATGGTGCCGTAGTTGACGACCGTCATGTCCTGCTTGCCGGTCACCGCGTGGCGGGCGCCTTCGAGCCAGCCGCCGGCGTAGTTGTTGACCGAGCTGCCGCGACCGCTGTCGAAATCGAGCAGATCGCCGCTGCCAGCCGCGCCGACGACCGACTGCATCGTGCCCCAGTTGTTGACGACGGTGTTGTCGTCGAGCCGGGTGACGTCGGTACCGGCGGTACCGACCTGCCGGATCACGCCGGTCGCGTAGTTGTTGATCACCACATGGGCGCCGTCCTTGACCAGTTCCTTGAGGTCGAAGATGCGTCCGCTGCCCTCGATCAGACCGGCGTTGTTGAAGGTGATCACCGATTCCGGCCGCACCTCCTGACGCGGGTTGAAGTTGCCGTGGACCACGCCGGCTTCGAGGTTGTTGAAGGTGAAGTTGCCGGTCGAGTTGGTCTTGGTGTCGAAGATCCGGCCGGTCGCTTCGAGCAGGCCCGCGTTGTCGACTACGACATCGCCGCCGCCCTGCCAGTAGATCGCATCGCCGGTGACCGACAGCGTGCCGCCGTTCGCGATGACGAGGCGGTCGTCGTTGTCGACCGTCAGGCCCGAGGTCACGGCGGCGCCGCCCTCGACGGTGATGGCGTCGTAGCTTGCGCTACCGGCGACCGACCAGTTGCCGCCCGACACCAGCAGGTTCTCGACATTGAGGGTCGAGGGCAGTTCGCTGCTGCCGCCGCCGATCAGCTTGACGGTGTCGTTGCCGGCGCCGCCGTCGATCAGCGCCGGGGCGCCGTCTTCGGTGGAGACGATGATCAGGTCGTCGCCGTCGCCGCCGTCCGCGGTGTCGCCCTCGCCCACCGTGAGCTCGTCGTTGCCGTCGCCGGCTTCGAGCGTGTCGTAGCCGTCGCCGCCGACCAGGATGTCGTCGCCGGCGCCACCGCGCAGGGTGTCGTCGCCGTCGCCGCCGACCAGGATGTCGTCGCCGGCCTCACCGTCGAGTTCGTCGTCGCCCTCGCCGCCGTCGAGCTGGTCGTCACCGGCGCCGCCGAGCAGCACGTCGTCGCCCTCGCCGCCGTCGAGCCGGTCGTCGCCGCCGAGGCCGACGAGAAGATCGTCGCCGCCGAGGCCGGTGAGCTCGTCGTCACCCAGCGCACCGGTGAGTTCGTTGTCGTCGTCGTCGCCGACCAGAACCACCGACCCGACATCAAGGACGGTATCCTCGCGGTAGTCGAGGTTCTGGATGCGCTCGTCATGCGCCCGGTCGGTGTCCGCCACGTCGTAGGGCGTGTCGGAGTATTTCGCCGCGAGATATTCGGCGAAGGCGTCCTGTTCGGTGCCCTCGGCGGCGAAGTTGGCGACCTGGCCGGCGTCCGGCACCAGGTCGGGCGCCAGGTTGACGATGTTGGCGAAGGTCGGATCGGCCGCGATGAAGCTGGCGAACGGATAGCCGTCGCCGCCGGTGAGCAGGAAGCTCAGTGTGACCACGCGGATCGCCATGTTCGGATCGACCACCAGCTCGCCGTTGGCGACCAGCGCCAACACCGGGTTGCCGTTCTCGTCGATCAGCGCCGCCGACTGGACGCGATTGCCGGCCGGGTTGTCGATGTCGAACGAGTAGGAGATGCCGCCGAGCTGAGCGAACTGGCCCGGGGTGGCGGTCGCGGTGGAGGCCTTCACCGCGTGCTCCAGCACTTCGAGGAGCTGCGACGCGGTGACCGTGACCAGCGACAGCGCGTTGTTGAAGCGCAGCGAGTTGGCGATGTCGAGCTGCGAGATGTCGCCTTCCTGCTTGCCGACGCCGGGGTTGGCCGCCGGCGGGTTCTCCACCGCGGTGTCACCGACCGCATAGACGTTGCCGATCGAGTCGCGGACGCCGCCGCCGTTCTTGATCGACACCAGCACGGTGCCGTCGACCTTCTGCGCGTACCAGAGGTTGGCGTCCGCCGTGAGGTTGCCGAGGTTGGTTTCTTCGGTGCGCACCTCGCCGCGGCGGCCTTCCAGATACACGCTGGTGCTGCCGAACAGGTTGCCGTCCTGGGCGTCGATCACGTCGCCGACCGCCTGCGCGATGTCGTCGACCAGATCGCCCCTGCCGCCTTCCGCGAACGGATTGGCGTCGTCGGCATCGACGTCGCCGTCATTGTCGACGTCGATGGTGGTGTTGCCCTGATACAGCGAGTCGACCACCTCGTCGGTGGAGGCGTAGGCGCCGTTGACGGCCTTGTTCTCGGTGTAGATCACGTTGCCTTCGGCGTCGAAATCGACCACCAGCCGGCCGACATAGGAGTATTCGCCGGAGGTGTTGACGATCAGCGTGGTGTTGCCGTCGGCGTTGGTGGTGACGATCGGGTAGGTGCCGCCGGCGGTGTCGCCCGACGCCAGCACGTCGGTGTCGTCGGCGAGCAGCGTGTGCGAGCCGCCGGCGATGATGACGTCGACGCCGTGCAGCAGCGGGGCCAGTTCCTGTTCGAACGAGAGCTGCTGCAGATGGCTGACCAGGATGATCTTGTTGATGCCCTGGGCCAGCAGTTCGTCGATGGTCGGCTGCAGGATGGCCGCGAGCGCCGCCATGTCGTTGACGTCGTCACCGATCACGTCGATGCCGCCGGTCGAAGAGATGCTCTCGACGATCTGAGTAGTGGCGCCGACCACGCCGATCCGCTCGCCGCCTTCCTCGATGATGGTGGCGGGCGCGATCTTCTTGCCGATGCCGGCCGCCGGCGGGAAGCCGGTGTAGTTGGCCGCGTCCTGGATCGTGCTGGTGTAGAGCCCGGACAGGTTGGAGTCGCCGGAGAACTCCAGGTTGGCCGAGAGGTAGGGGAACTGGGCGCCGGGGAAGCTCGCGGTCTGCCGGATGATCGCCGCGAACGGGTTGGTGCCGGCATCGAACTCGTGGTTGCCGATCGCCGACGCCTGAACGCCGATGATGTTCAGCATCGAGATGTCGGCGGTGCCGAAGCCGGGAGAGATGTTCAGCGTGCCCGGAGCGAGATTGTAGTAGGTCTCCAGCGCGGTCTCGTAGACTTCCTTGAGCGAGGCGTCGCTGCCGGCGTTGAAGAACGGGCTCGGGATGAAGTTGTCACCCGACGACAGCGTGATCGAGTTGGCGTAGGTCTCCTCGAGATAGTCGACGATCGCGGCGAAATTGCCGGCGCGGTCGACCGCGTTGAGGCCGGCCTCGAAGTCCGAGGCGTGCAGGATCTGCAGCGTGTAGGCGGCCGCCGGCTCGTCGTCGCCGAGGTTGAGGCCGACGATCACCGGATCATGGTCGGACACCCGCACGGCTTCGTCGCCGTCGAAGATCGAGGTGTCGCGGCCGTAGTCGGTGTTGTAGTCGAGCGCATCGGCCTCGTCGGCGTTGATGTGCCAGGTGGTGACGCCGGAAACCTGAGAGCCGAGGCTGCCGTTGGCAAAGGCGTAGTCGAGCGTGCCGGTCTGGCCGTCGAACACGTAGGAGTAGGCGCCGTCCTCGCGGTTCTGCAGGTTCTCGTAGCCGGCGCCCTCGATGATCGCCGTGGACTGCTCCTTGGCGTAGCCGTTGAAATCGCCGAGCAGCATCACGTCCGGATCGCCAGAGCCGGTCGGATCGCTCGCAGCCCAGGCGGTCAGTGCGGTGGCGGCCAGCTCGCGCTGGTTCTGCCAGTTGCCTTGACCGTCGCCCTGGTCGGCATCGGCACCCGAGCCGGTGCCGCTCTTCGATTTGAGATGGTTGGCGATCGCGGTGAAGGTCTCGCCGGTGGCGACTTCTTCGAACGTCACCGCCAGCGCGTTGCGGCTGGTGTTCTCGCCGTCGAACACGGCGCCGACCGTGCTCTGGCTGAGCAGGCCTGAAACGCCGAGGCCGGGAAGGTCGGCGTCGTTGAGGATCTCGACCGTGGTGCCGTCGGCGATCTTGACCGCCGTGGTGTTGTAGATGAAGCCGACCGCGATGGCGTCGCCGCCGACAAAGCGCTGGCCGGGATCGACCCAGGCATAGGCGCCGGCGCCGACCGCGGCGTTCAGCTGCTCCACCAGATGCTCGATCGCGTTACCGGAAGACCCAGCCAGGAAATCGTTCTCCAGTTCGGTCAGCGCCAGCACGTCGACGTCCATGTCGAGAATGGTTTCGACCAGCTTGGCGGTCTGGCGCGCCAGTTCGGTGGCGTTATCGGCCCCGCGGGGGTCGGCGCCGATGGCGGTGGTGGCGGAGCCGACATCCAGCGTCGTGAAGTAGTTCAGCACGTTGAAGCTCGCCACCTTGAGGCGGCCGCCGACGTCGGCCGGTTCCTCGGTCCGCGCCGGCGCGGTGTCGTCGAAGCTGTTGGTGCCGTCCTCGGCGGAGCGGATCCGCCAGGTCGCGCCCGAGGCGGAATTGCCGGCCCACTGATAGTCGAGCACGCCGGTCAGCCCGGTGACGGTGTCGCCCATCCGCGGCGCAGTCTCGGTGTTGTAGACCGGGCCGAAGCCGTCGAGATTGCTGATCGGCTCGTTCTGGGTGTTGAGACCGTCGTCATAGGTGATGGTGCGGGCGCCGAGTTCGGCCAGATAGGCCTGATACGCCGCGGCGTCCGGCGCGTTCTCCTGGGTGAACTGCTCCGGACGGTCGCCGGCCACCAGCTTGATCTCGTTGAAGCGATCGAGGTTGTACTGCTCGGTGATGGTCAGGGTTTCCGGGATCGTGACCAGCATGCCTTCGTAGGCTTCGAGATCGGGCTGGTAGTCGCCGTCCTGGCTCAGCGTGGTTCCCGCCGACGGCAGATCGATCTGCACCGCCATGGTGTTGATGTCGGCCACCGCGCCGGCTTCGACGATCGAGATGCTGCTCGCGGTCAGCTCGGTCAGGCCGAAATATTCGCTGATGGAGCCGGTCACCCGCACCTTGTCGCCGATCTGGACGTCGGTGGAGCCGCCGTAGACGAAGATCGCTTCCGAGGTCAGCACGTTGCCGTCCGAATCGGTGATCTCTTCCTGCACGTAGAAGCCGTTCAGGTTTCGGCCGGTGTCGCTGTCGCCGTTCTGGAAGTCGCCGACCACGATCGCTTCCACCGTCACGGTCTGGCCGACCATCGTGCTGCTGGCACCGGTGCCCTGAATGGCGCTGATCTTGGTGATCGAGGCGTCGTCGTTGACGATGGTGCCGGTGGCCTGCGACGAGGCTCCGATGGTGGTGGTGACCGGCTGGGAATTGGAGACGGTGTCGAGCGTCAGCGTAAAGCTCTCGTCCGGCTCGTTGGTGGCGTCACCCGCGACCGTGACGGTGACCGTGGCAGTGGCCTGTCCTTCGGCGATCGTGCCGGAGAAGCCCACCGGCGTCCCGCCGACATAATCCGCCGCATCGGTCTGCGACGAGGCGAAGGTGCCCGAGAACGACACGTCGCCGACGGTGCCCCCGCTGCGCTCCACCGTAAAGGTGTAGACCGTGGGGCCGGCATCGCCTTCGTCTTGGGAGATCGAGGTCGAGCCCGGCACGAAGCCGACGGTCTGCCCCTCGACCGGCGTGTCCGGCTCGCTGGTCACCTTGATGTCGTCGATACCGACCCACTCGTCGTTGCCGCCGGCGTTGGTGGTCATAATACGGACCTGCAGGTCACTGTGACCGTTGACCTCGGCGGGAAGCAGCAGATCGAACGGCGTCACCTGGGTCGCGCTGCCCTGGGTAGTCACGTCCGCAGCATAGCCGCCGGACACGTTGGTCCAAGTGCCGGAGGATCCGAAGCGATACTGCACGTTGATCTGCTGGGCGGCATTGTCGGTGCTGGCGTCGAGGTCGCGGACATTGAACGAAACCCGGACGTCCTCCCGGCCGGAGGCGTCGAGATACAGCACCAGACTCGGCGCGTCGGCGGTGCCCGAGCCGTTCAGCGCTATGGTCGGGTTGGTCAGCGCGAACTCGGCGACGCCGCCATTGGTCAGGGAGTTGGGAGCGGTCTGGTTGGCGATGACGTCGACGGCACCGAGGGCGGCGCCGGTCAGGGTGCGGGGATCGACCCCGGTCGGCGAGCTCGAATTGATGTCTCCGAGATAGCCCTGGATCGACGCTACGCCCGACCAATTGTCATCGGAGGTGATCAGGTTGGCGTTGGTCCAATCCTGCAGGAGGTCGCCATTCGCCAGGACATGATAGGTCGTCGACATCGATTGCCACTCCAATGATAGGGGGATGGACGTCGAGCACCGTCGTCGCGCATGGCGCGACGGGCCCGAACGGCCGTGGTTAACGAGATGTTAATGTCCGCATCTAGAACGTGAACGCTAACAATTGGGTGACTGGATCTTAACGTTGAAATGAAACGTCGGGACGGACAGCCGCATCCCGGGGGCGCGGAACGGACGATGAGACGCGGCGCCAGTGGAGCGCCGCCTCCCGGCGTCGCGCATGATATTCATATGATATAAGCGGTTGGCTATGTTAAGTCGCGAGCAGTTCTCACTCGCGCTGGTCACCCCGGGCGGCCCGCGCGGCGCCGGGCGCGGCCGGCGGCACGGCGGCGTTTGGTCGCAGGCCCGGGGTGGACAATCCGCTTGCACGGGTCCGGCGCGGCGCCGGGCGCTGTCATGTGACTGACGCCTATCGTCGATAACAAACCCGCGCGGCTCTGATCATGGCGATCCGCCGCTTGTTTCGATTGGATATCATGACCGTCCCGACGCCGTCCCAACAGGCTGCGCCAAAGCCGCGCGATCTACCGACCGTCGCAATCGCCTCGTGCCGCAATGCTTTCATCGCGGTCGGACTGTTCTCGGCCGTGATCAACCTGCTGATGCTGGCCGGCCCGATCTACATGTTACAGGTGTATGATCGCGTCATCCCATCACGGAGCATCCCGACGCTGGTCGCCTTGTCGATCGCGGTCGCGGCTTCCTATGCGCTGCAGGGTTTGTTCGATTCCTTGAGGCAGCGCATTCTGACCCGGATCGGTGCGGCTCTGCATATCGCACTGTGGCAGCCGGTCGTCGCCACTATTCTGCGCGGGCCGCTGCGCGGCGGTGCGGGCAATCGCGGCTCGCAACTGTCGCACGATCTCGACTCCATCCGGTCGTTTCTGTCCGGGCTCGGTCCGACCACGCTGTTCGATCTTCCGTGGATGCCGCTGTATCTCGCCGGTTGCTTCCTGCTGCACCCGTATCTCGGCTGGACGCTGGTCGCCGGTGCGGTGCTGTTGTTCGGAATTGCGCTGATTACCGAACTGCTCACCCGGGAGCCGACGCGCGAGGCGTCTCGCAGCGGCGCGGCGCGCGGCGTTCAGCTCGAAGCCGGGCGGCGGAATGCGGAAATCGTCGCCGCGCTCGGGATGGAGCGGCGCCTGATCGAGCGGATCGGCGCCGCCAACGACGAACATATCGCCGCGCAACAGCGCAATGCCGATATCGCAGCATCGCTCGGTGCACTGTCGAAGACGCTGCGCTTCATGCTGCAATCCGCGCTGCTCGGTCTCGGCGCATATCTCGTGATCGAAGGCGAGGCCAGCAGCGGCGTCATGATCGCGGCCTCGATCATGGGCAGCCGCGCGCTCGCCCCGGTCGAACTGGCGATCTCGATCTGGAGGCCGTTCCTCGGGGCACGGCAGGCATGGCAGCGGCTGCGGAGCGCGCTCGGCAGCGGCGATGCTCCCGCCTCTGCGGTGGCGCCGGAACCCGCGACACAGCGGCTGACGGTCGAGCAGGTCTTCGTCGCCGCACCCGGCAGCGGAACGCCGATCGTGCAGAACGCCACCTTCAAGTTGGAAGCCGGCCAAGCGCTCGGCGTGATCGGACCGTCCGCCGCGGGCAAGTCGACTCTGGCGCGGGCGCTGGTCGGGATCTGGCCGGTCGGTCGCGGCGAGCTCCGGCTCGACGGTGCGACGCTCGATCAATGGCCGGCGGAGATCCGTGGCGGCATGATCGGCTATCTGCCGCAGGACGTCGAGCTGTTCGACGGCACGGTGGCGGAGAACATCGCCCGGTTCGATCCGGAGATCGACGATCAGGCGGTGATCGCCGCCGCCAAGGCCGCGGGTGCCTACGACATGATTCTCAAATTGCCGAAGGGGTTCGAGATGAGGGTCGGCGAAGCCGGCGCAACGCTCTCCGGCGGGCAGCGCCAGCGGATCGCGCTGGCACGCGCGCTGTACAAGGATCCGTTCATGATCGTGCTCGACGAGCCGAATGCCAGCCTCGACGCCGAGGGTGACGCCGCACTGACCGAAGCGATCCGGCGCGTTCGCGCCCGCGGCGGCATCGCGATCATCGTCGCGCATCGGCCGGCGGCGCTGGCCGCCGTCGACCTCGTGCTCACCCTCGCCAACGGGCAGGTGCAGGCGTTCGGGCCGAAGGACGAGGTGCTGCGCAAGACTTTGGCCGGCCATCCGGTGCCCGGCACCGTTCCGCTGCAGGCCGTGCCCGACGCCCGCATGACGCCGGCGGCGGCCGTGAGCTGAGGATCCGCGCATGTCTCGATCTCCCGACACCAAGCCGGCCCGCAGCAATCCAGCGCGCGATATCCGCCGCGCGGTGATTGCCGGCGTCGCAACACTGACGTTGGTGATTTCCACCGCCGGCGTGTGGGCGGTGACCGCGCCTCTCGCCAGCGCGGTGATCGCGCCGGCGCAGGTGGTGGTCGACAGCAACGTGCGGCGCATCCAGCATCCGACCGGCGGCGTGGTGGCCGAGATCTACGTCAACGACGGCGATCAGGTCCGCGCCGGCGACATTCTGGTGCGGCTCGACGAGACGCTGCCGCGCGCCAATCTGGCGCTGATCGAGAACCAGCTCAATCAGCTCACGGCGCGGCGCGCCCGGCTGCAGGCCGAACAGAGCGGACGAGACACCTTGGTGCTGCCTCCGGAGATTCTCGCACGCCGCGACGTCGCGGTGATCGCCGAAATGATCGACGGTGAAACCACGCTGTTCGCCCGGCGCCGCGAGGCGATCAGCGGCCAGCAGTCGCAATTGCGCGAACGCAAAGCGCAGATCGCCGACGAAATCCGCGGCCTCGAAGCCCAGATCGCTTCGAAGCGCGAGCAGGTCCGCTGGATCCAGACCGAGCTCGACGGCGTCCGGCAGCTTTATGAGAAGAATCTCGTGCCCTATGCGCGCCTCACCGCTCTGGAACGTGAGGCCTCCCGGCTCACAGGCGAGGACGGGCAACTGATCGCCGAAATCGCGCGCGCGAAGGGCCGGATCACCGAGACCGAATTGCAGATCATCCAGCTCGTTCAAGATCAGCGCCGCGAGGTGGCGACCGAGCTGCGCGAGGTCGAGACCAAGATCGCCGACCTCGGCGAGCGCCGAATCGCGGCGATGGATCAGCTTGAGCGCGTGGTGCTGCGCGCCCCGCAGGATGGTCTTGTCCACCAGAAATCGGTCCACACCGTCGGCGGCGTGATCACCGCCGGCGAGCAGCTGATGCTGATCGTGCCGAAGGATTCGTTGGTGGTCGAGGCCAGGGTCGAACCGCAGATGATCGACCGACTGAGGCTCGGGCAATCCGCCAAGCTGCGTTTCAGCGCGTTCGACTCCGCGGTCACGCCGGAGCTCGATGGGACACTGACGCGGATCGCCGCTGACCTGACCAAAGACCAGCAAACCGGTGCGGCGTACTACGTGGCCCGGATCAGCCTCGCCGCGACGGAACTGGCCAAGCTCGAAGGCAAGGCACTGGTGCCCGGCATGCCGGTCGAAGCCTTCATCCAAAACGGCGTCAGGACCGCATTCACCTATCTGCGCAAGCCGCTGGAAGATCAGCTCGCGCGCGCCCTGCGTCAGAAATAGTTCGCCCGACGCGGGGGGCTTAGACGCTCCTGCGACGGCGGCGCATAGTCTGGCCTCGGAAGTTTCAACGTGCGTTGGCTGTGACAGCCGGTGCCGTCGAGCCCGATCGCTGCTTCCGCCGATGCGGCTCTCCCGCGAGCCGGCAGGCCTCGCACCCGGACTACCCGTGGGATCGACCGCCGTTGCGCGATCGGCCGATTCTGCTAGAGTCGATCAAATATCATCCTCGCACGCACCATGTTGCAGATGTTCTCGCGATCCAAGCCCGACAGACAGTTCAAGGCACGTTCTGCCGGACGGGATTCGCAAACCGACGCCGGTCGCGTCAGTTCGATCGGACAGTCCATCGATGCCGCGCTTGCGGCAGCGCAGGCGGAGCACGCAGGTCTGGGTCAGCGGCTGACGGATGTGTTGGCGCGCGCCGCCTTGACGGTCGGCAACGATGCCGACGAATACATCGATCGCGAACCGGAGAACAACGAGCTGCAGAGCGCACTCAGCGCCGAGATCGCGAACGCCGAACGTCGGCTCCGGGAGCTGGAAGTTAGCATTGGGCACTTCAAGTTTCTGCGGGCCGCACTCGCGACCCGCTTCCCGGATCTGATCGGTTCTCCGAACAAACCCGCCCGATAGACCGCCATCTGCATCGTGCCGACGGCTTGCGGCTCGTCCGTCTACCTCCCCCGGCGCGATGATGATGGCCGCTATTTCCTGCAGATGCGGTGACAGTCGTCCCGGCGCCTGTTGCGGCCCGCTTTCGGAGCGCGATGATCCCCCGGCACGGAACGGTCGCGAATATCGCTTCGAAAACACAATCCGACCAGAAATGTATGTGAGTCGCCGATCAGGAAATCTCCGCTCGGAACTGGTATGGAAAACGGCCCGCCGCTTGTGAAGCGGCGCTAGTCACCGTTCATCCGATTGCGCCGATCGATCGGCATACACCTTCTCGAACCGGAACGATTCCCCGCCCGGGATGCCCTCTCGAGTTTCGGGATGCGGATCCGGGTGATGAAGGTTGAAGAATTCGACGATCTTGAAGCCGCATTTGTTGACATAGAAGTGGATGTTGCGCTTCTCGAAATACGGCGTGTGGGTTTCCCACGCCAGCGTGTCGGGATACATCGCTTCGATCGCGCGCCACGCTCTGGAGCCGATGCCTTTTCCGTGATGTTCGGCGGAGACGAAGAACAGATCGAGCGAATTGTGATGCGTGGCGCTGTCGATCGTCAACACGACCCCGCCGACCCGCGCGCCGTCGAGCACGATGTGATACGTGACCGCCCCCGGCGTATGGAAGAACTCGCCGAGTTCTGCATCCGACGGGATCGGACCTTCGGGCAGCGTTCCGAATGCCGCTGTGAACCCGGCCGCGAACGCGTCCTGCAGACTTAACCGGAAATCCGTCAGCTCCGCTTCCTGCGCCGGGACCAGGATGACACAATTTGCCTCGTCCAATCTCATTGCTTCGTCTCCTGCATTGTCGATCGGCCTTTTGCCGGTCGTCTCGCTCATAAAGCCGCACGCCGATGCGTGATCGGACCGGCTGGATGCGGTCCGGTGTCGACGTCGATCACCTCCGGCGTCAGTGAATCGACCTCGCCGTCCCATCCGCCGCCGAGGGCCTTGTTCAGTGCGATGTAGTCCGAGACGATTCGGACCCGGCTCTGCAGCAGCGCGTCTTCGGCGCTGTAGAGCGAACGTTCGGCGGTCAGCACGTCGAGAAAGCTCGACGATCCGGATCGATACAGCGACTGGGACAGGCTCACTGCCTGCCGATAGGCCGTGGTCGATGTCGCGAGACTTCGGCTCCGCACGCGCTCGTTACTCAGCGCCACCAGCGCGTCTTCGACGTCCTTCAACGCGGTGAGCACGGACGCCTGGTAGGCGAGAAACTGCTGGTCGCGCTGCGCCTGAGCGATCTCCACCGCCGCGCGCAGTTTGCCGCCGTTGAAGATCGGCACCGTCAGGGTCGGGCCGAGCGACCAGCTGATCGATGAATTCCTGCCGAGATCGCCGAGCCTGGTGCCGGAGGTCGCAATGTTCCCCGCCAAACTGACGCTGGGATACAGTGCGGCTTCAGCCTGTCCGATCCGCGCCGTGGATTGCGCGTAGCGACGCTCCGCCAGCTGCACATCGGGCCGCGTCAACAAAACATCCGCAGGAATCCCGGCCGGCACCGGCAGCTTCGGGGCCGGGATCGACTTCGGCCGCGCCAGGAGAGCGGACAACGCGGCCGGCGGCCGACCGGTCAGCACCGACAGCCGATGCACCGTCTTGGCATAAGCCGTCTCGAGCGTGGGAATCACGGCGCGCGTCGCCGCCGCCTGCCCGGTCGCGGTGGCGAGATCCACGGCCGACGCGGTGCCCGCGGCCAGGCGGTTGCGGGTGATCGTGGTGGTTTCGTCCTGCGACAGCGCGGTGCGATGGGCGAGCGCGATGCGCGCCTCATAGCCGCGCGCCTCGACGTAGCTCGACGCGACGTCGCCGACGAGAGTCAGCAACACGGCGCGCAGATTCTCGTCCGAGGCATCGATGCCGTAGGCCGCGGCCTCGACGGCCCTGCGGTTGGCGCCGAACAGATCGAGCTCCCAGCTCGCATCGAAGCCCGCCTGATACAGACCGGAGCTACCGTCCGATCCCACCAACGACGACGGACCGCCGAGGTTGAGACCGCCGGGTGCCGCCGACGTCCCCCCCGTCCCCTTTGCAAGCCTTGCCGACTTGGTGTTGGCGATCGTCGGAAGCAACGCGCCCACCGCCTGCCGATAGCTCGCCCGTGCCTCGCGCACGCGCGCGCTCGCCGTCGCCACATCGAGGTTGCCGTCCACGGCCTCGACCACCAGTCGATCCAAGGTCGGATCGCGCAAGCGGGTCCACCAACGTGGCAACACGGGCGGCGCAGGGGTCGCGACGCCGGCCCGGCTCCACTGCGCGGGCGTCGCGACAAGCGGCGTCCGATAGTCGGGACCGACAGCGCATCCGCCTAGCAACACCGCGGCGAGAATCATCAGCGTCGCAAACGACGGCGCGACCGCAGGCTTCGCCGGTGTCGTGGGTTTCGCAGGCGCCTGCACGGGCGGCGGCGTCCTTGCCGGGTTCAGCGGAATCTCGATGGCGCACCCGCTCAGCGCGGTAGCTATCGACGCCAACGACGCTGACGCGGCGAGCAGCACTCCGGCTCTCCGGCAACGCCGAAGCCATCCGCGCGACCGCATCATCGGCGTTCGTGCTTGCATCATTGCTCTGCTCACGAGTCTGTCGGGCCCGCAAGGCCGAACGCCGCGGGCGGGGTCGGGCTCACGGTGATCTCGGTGCCGGCCGCGCCCTTGAACACACGCCGAACCACGACGAACAGCAGCGGCACGAAGAAGATGCCCAGTACGGTGGCCGCCAGCATGCCGCCCATCACACCGATGCCGATCGAGTTCTGCGCCGCCGAGCCGGCGCCGCTGGCGACGACCAGCGGCGCGACGCCGAGGATGAACGCGAACGACGTCATCAGGATCGGCCGCAGCCGCTGCCGCGCGGCGAGCAAAGTGGCGCGGTGCAATCCCAACCCCGCCTGCTGCCGGGCGATGGCGAATTCGATGATCAGGATGGCGTTCTTGGCGGCAAGACCGATCGTGGTCAGCAGACCGACCTTGAAGTACACGTCATTGCTCTGACCGAGCAGCAGCGCGGCCGCCAGCGCGCCGAACACGCCGACCGGCACCGACAGCATCACGGCGAACGGGATCGACCAGCTCTCGTAGAGCGCGGCCAGACACAAGAACACCACCAGGATTGAGATCGCGTACAGCGACGCCGCCTGATTGCCGGAGAGCTGTTCCTGCCGCGACAACGCGGTCCATTCGTGGCCGAAGCCGCCCGGCAGGCCGGCGACCAGGCGATCGATCTCCGCCATCGCCGCGCCGGAGCTGACCGAGGCCGCAGCGTCGCCCTGGATCTGAACCGCGGCCGCGCCGTTGTAGCGCTCGAGCCGCGGCGAGCCGAAGGTCCAGCGGCCGGACGCGAAGGCAGAGAACGGCACCATCGCGCCGGCGTTGTTGCGGACGTACCAAAGATCCAGATCCTCCGGCTGCATCCGGAAGTCCGCCGCAGATTGCAGATAGACCCGCTTGACGCGGCCACGGTCGATGAAGTCGTTGACGTAGCTGCTGCCCCACGCGATCGACAGCGTCGAATTGACGTCGGCGAGATTGAGGCCGAGCGCACTCGCCTTCTCCCGATCGATGTCGATCGAAAATTGCGGGGTATCGTCCTGCCCATTGGGCCGGGTCCCGCTCAGGAGCCGGCTTTTACCGGCGGCGCCGAGCAGCTGATCGCGCACGGCCATCAACTTGTCGTGCCCCGCGCCGTTGATATCCTTCAGATAGAAATCGAAGCCGTTGCTGGTTCCGAGCCCTTCGATCGCCGGCGGCGCCAGCGCAAATACCTTCGCGTCGCGAATGCCGGCGAACACTGCCATGGCACGTTCGGCCACCGCATTTGCGGAGAGGTCGGTGTCTTTGCGTTCGGCGAAGTCCCTCAGACGCACGAAGGCCATGCCGACATTCTGGCCGGCCCCGGAAAACGAGAAGCCCGTCACCGTCATGAGTCCATCCACCGCCTTGGTCTCGTGGTCCAGGAAATGGCGGGTGACCTTGTCGAGCACACGCTCCGTGCGGTCGGTGGTGGCGCCGACCGGCAACTGCACCGACACCATCAGCAGGCCTTGGTCCTCTTCCGGCAGGAACGAACTCGGCAGCCGGATGAACAACGCCGCGGCGGCGACGATGACGAGCACGAACGCGATCAGACCTTGCCGCGGACGCCGCAGCATGCCGCGCGCCCCGGCCTGATAGGCATCCGTGCCTCGGCCCAGCACGCGGTTGAACCATCCGAATAGGCCGCGCTTCTCGTCGTGCGGCTTCGGCGGACGAAGAATCGTCGCGCACAGGGCCGGCGTCAGCACCAGGGCCACGATCACCGACAGCACCATCGCGGAGACGATCGTGACCGCGAATTGCCGATAGATGACCCCCACCGAGCCGCCGAAGAACGCCATCGGCACGAACACCGCCGACAGAACCGTCGTGATGCCGATCAGCGCGCCGGTGATTTCCGTCATCGATTTGGCCGTCGCCTCGCGCGGTGACAGCCCCTCGTCGTGCATCACGCGTTCGACGTTCTCGACCACCACGATCGCGTCGTCGACCAGAAGGCCGATCGCCAGCACCATAGCGAACATGGTCAGCGTGTTGATCGAATAACCAGCGAGCGCCAGCACGCCGAAGGTGCCGAGCAGCACCACCGGAACCGCCAGCGTCGGGATCAGCGTCGCACGAAAGTTCTGCAGGAAAACCAGCATCACCACGAAGACGAGGACGACCGCCTCGACCAGCGTGCGGGTGACGTCGCCGATCGAGATCTCGACGAACGGCGTGGTGTCGTAAGGGTAGACGACCTTGACGCCTTGCGGCAACGTCGGGACCATCTCGTTGACCACCGCCTTGACGGCCGCGGCCGTCCTGATCGCATTGGCGCCGGTCGCCAGATTGATGGCGAGCCCCGTCGCCGGCAAGCCGTTGTAGGTCGACGCGCTCGTGTAGTCCTCCGCGCCGAGTTCGACGGTGGCGACATCGTTGATACGCACCATCGATCCGTTGCTGTCGCTCTTGACGACGATGCTGCGGAACTGCGCCGGCGTCTGCAGCCGGCTCTGCGCGGTGACGGTCGCGTTCAGCTGCTGGCCCTTGCGCGCCGGCAGGCCGCCGAGCTGGCCGGCCGAAACCTGGGTGTTCTGCGCCTGAATCGCCGCGGTGACGTCGGCCGGCGTCAACGCGTATTTCAGCAGCTTCTCCGGATCGAGCCAGATCCGCATCGCATAGCCGCCGCCGAACAGCTGGGTGTTGCCGACGCCTTCCACTCGCTTGAGCCTGTCGTTCAGCGAGCTCTTCACATAGTCGGCGATATCGGTCTCGCTCATCTTGCCGTTGGTCGAGACGAAGCCGACAATCATCAGAAAGCCGTTGGTGGATTTGGTGACCGAGAGCCCCGTGGTCTGGACGATCGACGGCAGCAGCGCGGTGACGAGCTGCAGCTTGTTCTGCACCTGCATCTGCGCGACGTCGGGATTGGCCTTGTTGGTGAAGGTGATCGCGATCTCGGCCTGGCCGCTCGAGGTCGACGACGCGGTCATGTAGTCGAGGTTGTCGAGTCCGGTCATGCCCTGCTCGATGACCTTGGTCACCGAGTTCTCGACCGTCTGCGCGTCCGCGCCGGGATAGCTGGCGCTGATCTGGATCGTCGGCGGCGCGATCTCCGGATACTGCGACACCGGCAGCGTGGTCAGCGCCAACAGCCCGCCGAGCATGATCACGATCGCGATCACCCAGGCGAAGATCGGCCTCTTGATGAAGAAGGCGGAGATCATGGCTCCGCCCCCGGACGCGCCGCGCGTCGGTGCCGCGGCAGGCGTTCGCGCACTTCGCCGGTCGTGTCGTCGACCACGACTTCGGTGCCGGCGGCCATCTGCCCGGGACGCACATATTGCGTGCCTTCGACGATCACCCGATCGCCGTCGCGAACCCCGGCGCCGATCAGCCAGTTGTTGCCGACGCTGCGGATCATGGACAGCACGCGCTCTTCGGCCTTGCCGTCCTTGTCGAGAAACATCGCGACCGCCTCACCCTTGGTGTTTCGGGTGACGGCGCGCTGCGGCACCAGGAAGCTGTCGGGCGCGACGCCTTCTTCGACCACGGCGCGGGCATACATGCCGGGCAGCAGCAGTCGCTGCGGATTGGGGAACACTGCGCGCAACGTCACCGTGCCGGTCGAGGTGCTGACATTGGCCTCGGAGAATTCCAGCTTGCCCGCCAGCGGATAGATCGCGCCGTTTTCCAGTTTCAGTTTCACCGCGACATGCGGACCGCTCACCTTCAGGCGTCCGGCGTCGATCGCCTGCCGCAGGTCCAGCAGGTTGGTGCTCGACTGAATGACGTCGACGAAAATCGGGTCGAGCGTGCGGATCGTGGTCAGCAAGCCGGTCTGGCCGGCCGTGACCAGTGCACCGGGCGTCAGGGACGAACGGTCGGTCCGGCCGCCGATCGGCGCCTTGATCGTCGTGTAGTCGAGGTTGATCCTGGCGGTCTCGACCGCGGCTTTCGCGGTGGCCACCTCCGCTTTCGCCTGGGAGAGCGCGGCGACCGCATCGTCGAGATCCTGCTTGCTGACGGCGTTCTGCTTGACAAGGCTCTGATAGCGCTCCGACTTGGCCTGGGCGCTGGGCACTGCGGCTTCCGCCTTCCGCAAGGCCGCGACGGCGCTGTCATAGGCTGCCTTGTAGGGCGCAGGATCGATCTGGTAGAGCGCCGCGCCTTCGGTGACTTCGCTCCCCTCGGTGAACAGGCGCTGCTGAACGATGCCCGACACCTGGGGACGCACCTCGGCCGTCTGCGAAGCGACGACCCGACCGGGAAGCTCCGCGGTCATCGCCACCGCCTGCGGGCGCAGCGTCACGATGCCGACCTCGGGACGGTCGACGCCGGCGGAATCGGCGCCGTGATCGTCCGACTGGGGCTTGCAACCGGCAAGCGCCACGGCGAACGCCAGGGCCGCGATCGCGGCAACCGCTGAATGGGACGACACGGGCTTCACTCTCGAGGGAGTACGACGGGGCGACCACCCAGCCGAAGCGTGGGAGCGCGATGCGATGACGCGCGAGACTTATCTGCAGCGCATTGGTCGCGTGTGGAGAGTTTGTGGAGACTTGATGGAGACGGCGGTCCGCCGGCCGCCTGACGCTACCGGCCCACGGTCAATTCGAACACGTTTTCAATTGATTATGAGATATTCGACGTCACCGGAGCACGCTCGCCGTCTGCAGGATTTTGGCCGCGATGTTCGCTAACAACAGGCAGGTCGCCGATCGCGACGTTGTCAGGGAGCTCTGTGATCCGATGAAAAAGTTGCTGTTGAAAGCCGCGGTACTGATGGGCACGTTGTCGCCGTGGGGCGGCGGTGCGGTGGCGATGCCGTTCGGCCATGCGCTACAGGCGTCGCCGGATGTGATCCAAGCCGATTGGCAATGCGGCCGAGGATGGCATCTCACGTCCTGGGGCACCTGTCGTCCCGATCGCCGCCTCGGCTATCGGTTTTCATCGTGGCCGTACCGCTATGATGGCTACCGCACCTACGACTGGAGTGACGATCACGACTGGCGCCATGACCACGACCCGTCCGATGACGACGCTCCGCCCCCATACGACTGGTCATGGGACCACTGAACCGGGGGTGCCCCAAGCCGGGGCGATCGGGCAGGCCGTCCCGATCGCCCCGCCCCTGTCGGACGATGCACTATGAACGAACTCATCCTGATCGCTGAAGACGAGCCGGAAATCGCCAAGATTCTCGACGCCTATCTGGTGCGCGAAGGATTCCGCACCGTGAATGCGGCCGATGGGCAGACGGCGCTCGATCAGCACGCGATCCTGAAGCCGGATCTGGTGCTTCTGGATGTGAAGATGCCGAAAATCGACGGCTGGGACGTCCTCGCCGAGTTGCGCCGTCGGGGCGAGACGCCGATCATCATGATCACGGCGCTCGATCAGGATCTCGATCGTCTGCAAGGGTTACGTCTCGGCGCGGACGACTACGTGGTCAAGCCGTTCAACCCGCTCGAAGTCGTTGCCCGCACCAAGGCGGTTCTGCGACGGTCGGGTCACGCGGCCAGTCGAACGATTCTCCGCATCGGCAAGCTCGAAGTCGACCTCGAGAGCCACCTTGCGAAGGTGCACGGCGACGACGTCTCGTTGCCGCTGCAATTGACCCTGACCGAATTCCGGCTGCTGGCTCACATGGCAAAGGCGCCGACCCGGGCTTTCGCCCGCAACGAACTGATCGACGCCTGCCTTCCCGGGGGCGATGCGCTGGAGCGGACGGTCGACAGTCATGTCAGCAATCTGCGCCGCAAGCTCGACGAGGCGGGCGCAACCGGCATGATGTCGGTGGTGCGCGGCGTCGGCTACCGACTGACGGCCGCATGAGACACTATCGCCTCAGCCGGCAGATCACACTGTCGATGAGCGTCGTCGCCGCCATCGCGGTGCTGATGGTGTTCGTCGGCACGTTCATCTTCTACACCATCTATCTGATCTGGTTTCCGCCGCCGCCCGGCCCGCCGCCGCTGCTGCCGGAAGCATCCGACTTCATCTTGATCGCGATCTTCCTGCTGCTAGGCCTCGCCATTGCGATCCACGCTGCGCTGCGGCTGACGCGGCGTATCCTTGCGCCGCTCAATTCGCTGGCCGAAGGCGCACGCAAGATCGCAGCCGGCGACCTCACCGCGCGTGCTGTGGCCGGCGATCGCTCGCTCGGCGAGACCGCGCAACTGGTCGATGATTTCAATGTGATGGCTCAGCGTCTGCAGGACGCGGCGGAATCGATGGCGTCGTGGAATGCTGCGATCGCGCATGAACTACGCACACCGCTGACAATTCTACGTGGCCGCCTGCAAGGCCTCACCGACGGCGTCTTCGACCCCAGCGACGAGCTGTTCAGGAGCCTGCTGGCTCAGGTCGAAAACCTGTCGCGTCTCGTCGACGATCTGCGAGTGGTGACGCTGTCGGACAGTCAGCGTCTCGACATGCGTGTCGAGCCCACGGATCTCGCCAACGAGGTGGCGCAGGCCGTCGATGCGATGCGCCCCGCCCTCGAGGCGGCCGGCTTCTCGGTTCGGATGACGACGAAGCCGGTGATGCTGCCATGCGACGGCGCGCGGATCCGGCAGGCGCTGCTGGCGCTGCTGGAAAACGCACGCCGCTACGCGACGCCTGGGGTGATCGAGATCCGCATGACGCTGGAAAAGGCCGACATCATCCTCGCCGTGGAAGACGAGGGGCCCGGCATCAATGCAGAGTTTGTGGCGCAGGCGTTCGACGCGTTCGCACGCGCCGAACCCTCTCGGTCTCGGCAATTCGGCGGCTCGGGTCTCGGATTGTCAGTGGTGCGAGCGATCGCCGAGGCGCATGGCGGACACGCCCGATACAGACCATCGGATGCGGGTGGCTCGGTCTTCGAGATCGTTCTTCCTCTGGACGGCGCCGCAGCCGATGGGACGGCTGCGTCTCGCGCTATGAAGGGCTGACGACGGAGTGATAGCGTACCCGACGTCCCAAAGCTGCAAATCGGCAATTGCGCGCGACACATCGAGTTGATCCCATTGGGCCACAACCGATGTCCCCTTCGGCCCACTGCACACAAGACACCGATCAAGGTCGCATGATTTTTGCTGCGATGCAGCTCGCTGTAACGGTCGACGACGGCTTGCGCGGCAACGCGCGTCCCCATCCGCCCACCTGCGGATCGAGGCCGCTGCGGTACCAACGCTGGAAACCATTATTCCGATCGGCGATGATGCAGCCGTCACCCTCCGGGTATTCAGCTGCTGACGGGCCCGACCTCTGCCGACCTTCGCGGTGATACGCCGCCAGCTACACCTCGCTCTGGGACACGCTCGAGGTCCAGATGTCCGTGCGCGGTCGGGGTCACATTTTCCGGAACCAAATTTCTGGTCGCTGCTTATTTCGGAGCTAATTCGCAAGGTGCAGCGGAGACAGTTGGAGTGCGCGAGCGAGTATCGTGTCGAACGCAGATCACGGCCTCGCCCCGCGCGATCGTCGCCATCCCCGTCCACAATGAAGCCCAGCGGATCTGGCGCTGCCTCTCAGCGCTGGCAACCCAGCGAGACGAGGCCGGATCGCCGCTCGCCGCCGGATCGTTTTCGATCCTGGTCTTCGCCAACAACTGCACCGACGGGACCGTGGAGCGAGTGGGCGAGTTCGCGCGGTTGTCTCCGCATCCGATCATCCTCAACGCGGCCGAGCTTCCACCGGAGCGGCAGTCGGCTGGCGACGCGCGGAAGTGCGCGATGGATCAGGCGGCCGCCCGGCTGACAAGCCAGGGTGCCGAGGACGGCGTGATCCTCACAACGGATGCGGATAGTTGCGTCGCACCGACCTGGTTTTCCAAGACGATGACCGAGATGAGCGGCGGGGCGGACTGCGTTGCCGGATACATCGACGCCGAGCCGCTTGAGATCCTGCAATTGGGGGAGGACTTCCTCAAGCGCAGCCGGCTCGAAGATACTTATCTACGGCTGATCGCGGAGATCGATGCGCGTTGCGATCCGCGCCCGCACGATCCGTGGCCGAACCACCGGGTGTCGTCCGGCGCCAGCTTGGCAGTGACCCTGAACGCCTATCGGGCGATCGGGGGGCTGCCGGCTCGGCCGGTCGGCGAGGACGCGGCACTCACGGCTGCCCTTGACCGCGCCGGCTTCAAGGTCCGCCACTCGATGGCGGTGTCGGTTCTGACGTCGTGCCGGCTCGACGGCCGCGCCGTGGGCGGCGCCGCCGAGACAATGCGCCGCCGGCACGCCGAGCCGGACGCGCCGTGTGACGATCATCTGGAGCCGGCGCTCGATGCGACCCGGCGTGCAATCTATCGCGGACGCTTGCGCAGGCAGTTTCAGAACCAGTCGGGGTTGAGCAAGGTCGCGCCGGAGTGGCGCATGCCGAAGGCCGCGCTATGGCAGCTCAACGGCGCCGGCACGAGCTTCGAGGAAGCCTGGGAACAGGTCAAAGGTTCGACGCTGCCCCGCGGCGTGCCACTGCGACCGTCGGATCTTCCGCGGCAGATTGCGATTGCCAACATGATCCTGACTCAACTTCGCCGTCCGCTCAGCGCGGCGCCAGCCGCTCCAGTCGGTACACCTCGTCGCGAACCAGGGTTCGAATCGGCAGCGTGACCGCGAGCGCTGCGGCGAACCTGTCGCTGGCCTGCTCCCCGGTGAGCGGATAGTCTGTCTCGCCGAGCCAATGGCACGCGATGATCTCGCCGCCGGGACGCAGCGCCTTGGCGCACGATCCAGCGACCCGCTGCAAATCGGTGTCGTCGAAATAATACAGCACTTCCGACACCACGATCAGGTCGTATTGGCCGGTCGGGAATTCTCGCGGCAGGATCGCGACCGAGAATGTGACATTGGGCCGGGCCGACTGGGCGGCCGCCGAGATCGCCGTCGGCGAGGCGTCGATCGCAGTGACGGCGTCGCATCGCGCCGCCAGCAATCCGGTCAACACGCCGATCGAGCAGCCGATTTCCAGCGCGCTTGAAAAGCGCGGCCGACCCAGCGCTGCGATCGTGGCCTGATACTTCTCCCGCTCGTAGCTGCTGGTCTGGAAGCGCCACGGGTCGATATCGGCACGGTACTTGTCCTCGAAGTAATCGGCCGGAATAGTCTCGGTGCGGCGCCCCATCACGACAGCCGGATATAGTGTTCGAACCCGCCGAGAAACGGCGCGAGGGTGTCCGTGGTGAATCTGAAACCGTCCGGATCGTCATCGATCAGGTCGGTCATCTGCGAGGCGTGGGCGGCGATCGCCGCGCGCTTGCGCGTCAGCTGCGCGGCGATGTCGAGCCGCAGCCCGCTCGGCTTCGGACGATCAAGCGGCAGCGACGGATCGAGATGCCAGCCCCAGATCGGATAGGCCCACAGCGCCAATGACGGGAGCCGCCGCACCACCGCCGCGGCGATGCGCGCCGCAGCCTGGTGATCGCAATGCGGATCGCCGTCCCAGGTCACGAACAGCGCTTTGGCGCCCGACGACACGCAGATCGCCGCCACGGCTTCCACCGCCGCATCGAACGCGGGGCCGCCATCCGGCGTGCCGGCATCAGGCAGACCGAGAGCGTGCAACCGATTGCGACCGACGCCCAATGCGGCGGCGGCGGCTTCCAATTCGCCGCACCTCAGCGCGACTAGCCGCTGGCGAGGATAGAGTCGCGAGTTTGGGTGCGAGCCGCCGCCGTCGGTGACCAGCACGATTTCGACCCGCTGCCCGGCATCGCGCCCGGCCGCAATCAATCCGCCAGTGCCGAGCGATTCATCGTCGGGGTGCGGCGCCAGGACTACGAATGCGCCGCCACTGGTGAGGTCCTGCAGCGTTCCCGCAGGCAGCCGCCGCACCAGTTCGAGATAGTCCGCCGCAGTCATCAGAACTCACCGACTGCGGTTCGAGACTGCAGCCAGGCCCGCGCGGCCTCGCTCATCGCCCGGTCCGGCGCGGGCTGACGCAGATAAGTGGAGAGGTCGCGACCGATCCGCTCGAGCGGGCTCGGGCGGATGAAAGCGGCGAGCCCGACTCCACGTTGCACCGCCTCGATCACATCGAGTGCACAGCGCTCGGTGACCATTCGCGTCATGTTGGCGAACCCTACGATGGCTTCTCCGCCCGCCTCGTCATCGCCGAATCGGCGCGCCGCCTCCTCGACCCAGAACCGCGCGGTCCGCACCGCCGCGACGCAGCCGGCGACGCGCTGCAGCTGATAGGGATCGTCACCGCGCCCACGCGAATTGAGGTGATCACGATACAACTCGACCAGCCGCTCCATCGCCCCGAGATGCGCCGCGCAGAACCGCCACGCGCCGCCGGAGAAGAACGGCTGTCGGGTGAAGTCGTCGGCGCCGCCGATCGCCTCCGCCTCGCCGACCGACGTGCCGGTCAGTTCGACCGTGCCGGTCGCCGACGAACGCATCCCCTGTGCGGTCCAGCCGCCGAGATCGACCGGATGGTCGGTGGCCAGACGCAGCAGGAACATGAACTGGCGATCGCCGGATTTCGCCGCAACCAGCGGCCGCGTCACAAAACCCGCGCCGGAGGCGAGGATCTTGCGACCTTCGAGTCGCGTATGCGCGCCGTCACCGACAACCTTCAACCCGCTGGCATCGTCGGCGCCCCACACCGCCGACAGCGCGCCGCCAGCGACATCCTCCGCGAGGCGCTCGGCCTGCGATGGCGTGCCATAGCGACAGACCAGCGCGATGGCGTTCACATGACCTTCGAACAGCCGGGCGATCGACAGGTCGGCGCCGCCGAGCAACCGCAGCACCGTGCACAGCTCATTTTGTCGGTCAGGTGCACTCAGCCCAACACCGCCGAGCGGTTCGGGGAAGGCGGCCATCGCCAACCCGCAGCTGCGGAATTCGCCCCATAGCCCGTCGTCGATCACCCCGGCGGAGTCTGTGGCCGCCGCGCGCTCGAACGCTGCGGCGGCAAACTGCCGGGAGCGCTCGATTAGCAGCTGAATGTTGGTAGGAGCCAGAATGAGTCGAACTCGCGCTTGAAACGGGAACGGTACAGCTGAATGAATGCCGCGACTTGCGTTCAGTTCCTTCGGGGAGCGAATTCCAGCCCCTCGCTAAGTCAACCTCAGCCGAGCAATCAGCTAGGATTGCGCTTAGGTCTTCGTCCTAGAGAGAATTGCGCGAGCGGTATTCTCGGTCTTCTGAGACGGTACCATGCACGCATACCGCCCACTTTCACCGCCGACGGAAATACACGCGAACCTCTTCTAAGGCTGCCTCTGGCGTGTCGAAGAGCTGCCCGCCAAAGCTCTTCATCGGACTCCAATATGGACCGTCGGGAAGGATCCTGAAGCGGCCGGGGCTTTCCTCCGAAAGGTGCCCGACGACTTGCTCGGTCTCCGCCCATACGAGGTACCAAAGACCATTTCCACGATCCACTTTCAGCTCAATTCGAGCCATCAAAGCCTCCCGGACGCTATTCGCCTGTCCGAACGCGGGCTAGCGCAGAACAGAAGTCAGCAACGGCAACTTTCGTTCCTTTCCGGACGCGACAACAGTACCTCATCGCGCTAGCAGCGTGTTCAACCTCGGCTGCCGCGCCTCCGTCGACAAGCCCGGCGGCGAGAAGGCCAACTACCTGACCTAGTGAGCGATCCCGCCGAAGGGCAACTTCAAATTTCCTAGCACGGCAAGATCAGGGTCAGACGGCTGGAAGTCCTATCCGGACGGCGCCAAGTGTCATGCAACTCAGTGACATCAGATGCCGAACGGCTTCACAGCGCTTCATGATAAGTTGCGGCGGCTGCGTGCCATGTGGTGGCGCGGGATTTCATCCTCGCCGCGCCGACCGCGCATCGCGGCGCGATCACCTCGCCCGACTTCGTCGCCGTGGCCGCACCATTGGCGCCGTTCCGGTCGGGGCGGAACCGCGCTCCGACAGGCCTAGGGTCGTCCAGCCGGCCGTCGACCAGCCCATTTATCGCATGCGGTCCGCTGGTGCGCGCCGTCGCGATCGCCGCACACCCCGCAGCGTCAACCGATCGCCATATTCCAGCTATCATCTGCATCACGGCGTGCGAATCGTGGAACACGGATCGCGTACGGCGCCGTTCAGCAAAAGAGGTTGTCATTGGTGGGAATCGGGCGATGACGATCAAGTTCGCCCGGCAGCTGGTCGCCCGCTTCGCCCTGCTAGCGCTGACGCTGCAGCTCGCGCTGTCATTCGGGCACACTCACGTGCACCGCATCGTCGGCCATTCTTCTTACATGGCCAACGCCCGCATGCTGACCAGCCTGGCGTCGCAGCCTCACCGTGCCGGGCTGGACGACGATCACGAGCAGTGCAGCATCTGTTTCTCGAACTTCCTGCTGTCGGCGGCGTCGTTGCCGGATGCCGCCGGACGTCCACAATTGCGCGACTTTGTTGCGATCAACGGTCCGATGCCGCCGCTCCGCCGGGTCACGTTCGAGCAGCGCCGCTCGCCATTCGAGTCCCGGGCGCCCCCAAAGGTCGGCTAACCCCCGCGCGACCTTCATCTGGATGGATGGGTCTCGCCGGCCGCCGGCGGCGCAACTTCACGATAGATCGAACCGTCGCCACGCTCACGCAGGTTGCCCGATCGTGTCTGACAATCCACGCGGAGCAGGCCCCCGACCAAACCCGTCGGGCGGCCACCTGTTGGCAGAATGGTAAGTAACCATGACGAAACCCAACCGATTTGTCCGGCTGGCAGCGCTTCTACTCTGCCTCGTCGCCGGACGCGCCGAGGCACACCCGCATGTCTGGGTGACGTTCCACAGCGACGTGCTGTACGCGGCCAACGGCACCATGACCGGCGTGCGCCACACCTGGACGTTCGACGACATGTTCTCGGCCTACGCGCTGCAGGGAATCCATCACACCACGAAAGGCGTCTATACCCGCGCCGAACTTGCGCCGCTGGCCCAGACCAACATGGACTCGCTGAAGGAATACGACTTCTTCACCTTCGCCCGCGCCGACGGCAGAAAGCTGAAATTCGCGCCGCCGCGCGACTACTGGCTCGAATACGCCAATGCCACGCTGGTTCTGCATTTCACCCTACCGCTGGCGACGCCAACGGCCGCCAAGTCGATGCAGATCGAGGTCTACGACCCTTCGATCTTCGTCGACTTCGAGTTCGCCAAGACCAATCCCGTGTCGCTCGACGGCGCGCCGGATTGCACTGCGACCTATCAACTGCCGCATCAACCGACGGCGGCCGAGCAGCTTCGCCTGAGCCAGCTCGACATCACTCCGCTCGAACCGTCAAGCACCTATGGCGAGACCTTCGCCAACAAAATCCTGGTGAAATGCCCATGACGAAATCACGTGGCTTGCTGTTCCTGCTGTCCGCCGCGCTGGCCACTTTCAGCCTTGCCCACGCGGCATCGGCTTCACCGTTCCGCGTACCGCATCCGGCCTCCGGCCTGCCGGGATCGGAACTGACGAGCTGGATCTTCGCCGAGCAGGCCAAGTTCTATCGATCGCTGTCGGCACACATTCGCGCCAGCAAGCAGGATGGCGCGGCCAGATGGGGCCTGTTCGCGATCTCATTCCTGTACGGCATCCTGCACGCCGCCGGTCCTGGTCACGGCAAGGCGGTGATCTCGTCCTACCTGGTCGCCAATCGTGAAACTTGGCGGCGCGGCGTTGTTCTGTCGTTCGCCTCCGCCGGGCTGCAATCGGTGGTCGCCGTCATCATCGTGACCGTCGCGGCGGTAGTACTCGACACGACGGCGGCGGCGATCGGATCGACCGTCCACATCGTCGAGATCGTCAGCTATCTGCTAGTGATAGCGATCGGGCTGCGGCTGCTCTACGTCAAGGGTCGCGCCGCGCTGATCGCTTGGCGCGACCTCGGCTTGCCGCGGGCACTGGCGGTGGCCCCCGCGTCGTTTGGCGGGGCCTCGCTTAGCATGGTGGCGCCAGCGGCGTTCGACGACGCCTCGCTGAAGCCGTCGGCCCGGCAGCCGATGACTATGACGATACGCCCCGGCCAATGCCAAGTCGCGGGCTGCTCCGCCGATATCCACGGCTTCCACTGCGGCGACGAGCATGACCACCACCAGTCAGCCTGGGGCCACGCCCACGCGCCGGACCCGGCCGAGCTGGCCGGCGCTGGCGGCTGGCGGCGCGGGCTATCGGCGATGGTGGTGGTCGGCCTGCGGCCGTGCTCCGGCGCTATCATCGTGTTGGTCTTCGCGCTGGCGCAGGATCTGTTCTGGACCGGCGTCGGCGCCACCCTGCTGATGGGACTCGGTACGGCGTTGACGGTTACTTTGATCGCTTCGCTCGCCGTCACCGCCCGTGAAGTCGCAAGCCGCATCGCCGAGGCCCGTGCCGGCTTCGGCATGCTCACCCTCCGGGCGATCGAAGTGGCCGCCTCGGCGGTGATCGTCGTATTCGGCTTGCTGCTGCTGACCGGCTACATGGCGACCGAGCAGCTCTGGATGTTCGCAGGATAGCAACAGCGCACGTTCGCGTCCTGCGATGCGCACATCCCACAGAGCGATCGTGTGCGTCGTGCAGCTCCGTGCGAGCATGGCTCTACCCACCTCGGTCGATACATCGACCAAGGATCGACGCGCTGCCTTCAAGTCGCAACTTGCATCGGGTCACTTTTCAGCAATATGGGAAGAGCGGACGCCAATATCCTATATTGACGATACATCCCTCTGGCGCAGCAAAGACCGGCCGAGCCCATCTCAAGAACTTATCGGGAATGTGGTAGCGGGAGAGGGACTTGAACCCCCGACCCCAGGATTATGATTCCCGTGCTCTAACCAGCTGAGCTACCCCGCCACGGTGGTTCGTCGTCGGCCTTGCGAACGAAGCCGATGCGAACGCGCGGCATATAAGGAGGCGTGGGTTGCCGTGTCAAGCAATGCCGGGCCGTTCGGGAAAACTGGGGAATTCGGCTATTTCGGGCGCACCGTCGGGTCGCCGCCCGGAGTGCCCGGCGGAGGAATCACCCGCATGGTGCCGACGTCCGGGGCCGGTGCGCGGATTTCGGGGTCGATCCCGGTCGGCGGGCAAAGCACGCCGTCTGTCTTCGCCAGCTTCTCACCGAGCGGCTGGGTCTGCCCGGTAGTCGCGCCAGGACCGGTGGTGCCCGGCGAATTAGCCGTCCCCGGATGCGGCGCGCAGGCCGTTGCGGCCGGGGGGCTGCCGGCCGATGGCTTCGAAGGTGCCTGGTTCGGCGGTGCCTGGGCCACAGCGGGTGCGGACGCCAGAACCAAACAGCCGATCGCGATGGTCAATTTCGATGTCATGCCCGGACAACGTGTCGGGCCGCGCCGCGTTCCGGCGACGAGAGGTCACAGTTTGCGATAGCGGATCAGCGAGAAATGACCCATCGGCGGCATCGGCCGACGCTCGGCCAGTTCCACCCCGCCATGCCGCGCCGCCCAGTTCACCAGCCGTGCCCACGGGAACTCGGGCCGCCAGCCGAGCCGGCGCGCGATCGGCGAGAACGCCAGCTCGAAAAGCTTGCGCGGACCGCTCTCGGCGCCGATGTGGTTGACCAGGATCAGCTCGCCGCCCGGCTTCAGCACCCGGACGAAATCGTCCAGCGTGGCTTCCGGGTCCGGCACCGCGGTGATGACGTATTGCGCCACGACTGCGTCGAAATGGTCGGCCGGAAATGCCAGGTTCTTGGCGTCCATCACCGCCAGCACGTCGACATTGGTCAGGTTCAGCGCGCGGACCCGCTCATGCGCCTTGCGCAGCATCGGCTCGGAAATATCGACGCCGCACAGCCGCGTGGTCTTGGAATAATCCGACAGCGACAGCCCGGTGCCGACGCCGACGTCGAGCACCCGCCCGCCGATCGCATCGGCCACCGCGATGGTCGATTGCCGGCCGCTGTCGAATACCTTGCCGAAAACCAGATCGTAAATCGGCGCCCAGCGCGCATAGGCTTTTGCCACGCCCGCGCGATCGATGTCGTTCGCCATACCCCGCCCCGAAAATCCTCAGCCGCGCACGGCGGCCAGCGCCAGCGCCTCGATTTGCTCGCGCCCGCCTTCGAACCGGCGCGGCGCGGCGCTCTTGATGAAACCGCCGCCGAGCACGCGCGCCTGACCCTCGGCCGCGTCGTAGAACACGCATGCCTGGCCCGGCGACACGCCCTCCTCGCCGACCACGAGTTCGACCTCGTAGCCGCCGTTCGCGGCGCGCAGCCAAGCCGGCTGCGGCGCCCGCGTCGAGCGCACCCGGACGAACAGCTCCAGCCCGTCGCCGATCACGTCGTCGAGCGCCCCGTCGCCGATCCAATTGATATCGCGCAGCACGATCCGGTCCATCAGCAGCGCTTCGCGCGGGCCGACCACGACCTGCCGTCGCGCCGCATCGAGCCGCAGCACGTACAGTGGCGAGCGCGACGCGATGCCGAGCCCGCGGCGCTGGCCGACGGTGAAGTGGACGATGCCGGGATGCTGGCCGAGCACGCGGCCGTCGACATCGATGATGTCGCCCGGCTCCATCGCGTTCGGCTTCAGCCGCTCGACCACGTCGGTGTAGCGCCCGGTCGGAACGAAACAGATGTCCTGGCTGTCGTGCTTGTCGGCGACCGACAGGCCGAACTGCCGCGCCAACTCGCGGGTCTGCGGCTTGGTCATGTCACCGAGCGGGAAGCGCAGGAATTGAAGCTGCTCGCGGGTGGTGGCGAACAGGAAGTAGCTCTGGTCGCGGTCGCGATCGGCGGCACACACCAGCGCGCGCGCCCCGTCCGGCAACCGCCGCGACGACACGTAATGACCGGTCGCCAGCGCAGATGCGCCGAGCTCGCGCGCGGTGGCGAGCAGATCGCGGAACTTGACCGAGCGATTGCACTCGATGCACGGCACCGGCGTCTCGCCGGAGGCGTAGCTGTCGGCAAAGCTGTCGATCACCGACTCGCGAAACCGGCTTTCGTAATCGAGCACGTAGTGCGGGATCCCGATCCGCTCGGCGACCGCGCGGGCGTCGTGAATGTCCTGGCCGGCGCAACAGGCGCCCTTGCGATGAATGGCGGCACCGTGATCGTAGAGCTGCAGCGTGATGCCGACGACGTCATAGCCTTGCGCCTTCAGCAGCGCGGCGGTCGCCGAGGAATCCACCCCGCCGGACATCGCGACCACGACGCGGGTGTCCTGCGGCCGGCCTTCGAGATCCAGACTGTTGAGCATTGGTTCAGTCATGAGCTGCGACCGGCGTGTGCCACGCGGTCATCCTTCCGCATTGTCCGGAAGCGGCCGTGCCAATTCCGCGAACCTCGGTGAGGCCCGCTTTTAATATAGGCCGCGTTCCGGGGGCGCAATCGCAGCGGGGCGGTTTTGCGGGCGGGCCCGCGGCAAATTCTGCCGCCGCGGCAAGAATCGCGTGGCCGAGGCCGGCTCCGGCCGCCTCGCGCAAAAATTATAGTATTGAATCCATTGAATTTTTTGTTTGGCCCGGTCCTTGCTCAAGGATCTTTCGACTGAAGAGTTGAGAGATTGCCAGTGGTCAACGCATCGCCAGACGTCGCAGCCAGCCAGCCCGCCCCAGCGCCCCGCGCGTCGGCGCGGCCGGAGCGATCGTCGCATACGGACAACTTCGCCGCGCTCGTGGACAGTAATACCGCTGCCTACGACAAGGCCAGCACGCCTCCGAAGGCGGATCCGCGTCCCTCGGCCAGCGCGTCGGACGATCGCAGCACCAGCCGCAGTTCCCGCACCGACCGCAGCGACCCGACCGATCACAGCCGCTCGCAGGCCAGCAGTGACGATTCCCGCCGCGCCAACGACGACGCACCGTCCGATCCGGTCTCGACCAGCGCGGATGCGAAAACCGGCGACGCCGGTGGAGTGGACCAGTCGAGCACGGCCAAGAGCGGCACCACCGACAAGACCGACGACAGCCGATCGTCCAAGGACGGCAAATCCGCAGATGCCGCGACGGATGCCGACAAGAAGGGCGACGATCAAGCCGACAGCAAGGATGCCGGCGCCACGCCTGCGGCGACGGTCACGGCCGAAGCTGCCACGCTGATCGTCGCCAAGACCGACACCGCGGCTGCCTCGCCGACTGCCAATATCGATGCGGCCGGCGCGTCTCTTACCGTTGCCGATGCGGCCGGGGCGTCGACCGGCACGCCGCTAGCGATCGCGGCCGCCGCTGCGCTGAAGGCCAAGGCCGACGCCGAGACCAGCACGACGACCGCGCAAGCCGGCACTACCGGTCAGACCGCGACAGCCGAATCGGCGCAGACCGGCATTGCGGCCGACCCCAAGCTCGCGGCTCTCGCGGCCCAGGCGAGCGGCGGCAAGTCTGCGGCGAAAACCGACGCCAGCAAACCGGACGGCAAGGGCGATACCAACGCCGCCGCACCGGCCGGGCAGGTCGCAGCGGCTCAGGCTGCGACCGGAAACGCCACCACCGGGACACCGCTGCCACAGCCCGGCCAGACGACGCCCGACGGTCATCCGGCCGGCGAAGCGAAGCTCGCTCATGCGCTCGCGGCAGCCGGCAACGAGACCGCCTCGAAGACCGGCGCCACGCACCAGAAGCGGGACGCGGCGCTGCCGCAGACGCAGGCCGACCCCAGCAGCATGCTGTCGCAGACGCCGATCGCGGTGCCTCAGCATCTGCAGCAGGCTGCGACCGGCAGCGTCAACGCAGCCACGGCCTCGCAGCTCACCGCGACCAATGCCGCCAATACGCCGGTGCCGCTCGAAGGCCTCGCGGTCGAGATCGCCACCCGGGCGAAAGGCGGCGCGACCCGGTTCGACATCCGGCTCGATCCGGCCGAGCTCGGCCGCATCGACGTGCGGATCGACGTCGACCGCCATGGCCAGGTGACGTCGCATCTGACGGTGGAGAAGCCGGAGACGCTGCAGATGCTGCGGCAGGACCAGACCCAGTTGCAGCGCGCGCTCGACGACGCCGGCCTGAAGACCGGCAACGGCGGACTGCAGTTCAGCCTTCGCGACCAGTCATCGTCCGGCCAGCAGGGCCAGCATCAGGACGGCGGCCGGCAATCGCAGCGACTGGTGATCACACAGGACGAAGTTCCGCCCGCGGCGAGCGCGGGCCGCAGCTACGGCCGCATGCTCGGTGCGAGCGGCGGCGTCGATATTCGGATTTGAGGAGCAACGCGCATGTCCGTCGACTACACAACCGCGACTACGCCGTACTCGGCCCCCAATCCGAACTATTCCGCCGACAGCGCGAAATCGAAGACCAGTTCGACGCCGGGGATCGCCGACAATTTCCAGACCTTCCTGACGCTGCTCACTACGCAGCTTAAGAACCAGAATCCGATGGACCCGCTGGACACCAACCAGTTCACCCAGCAGCTGGTGCAGTTCGCCGGCATCGAACAGCAGCTCAAATCCAACGAATCGCTGAGCTCGCTGGTGCAACTGCAGACCACCGCGCAGGCGACGCAGGCGATGGGACTGATCGGCGCAAGCGCCATCGTCGACGGCAGCAAGACGCAGTTGGTTGACGGCAAGGCCACCTGGTCACTGTCGACCGACAAGCCGGTGAGCGCCCAGGTCTCGATCCAGAGCGATACCGGTCAAACCGTGTACACCGGCAAGTTCACCATCAATGCCGGCAACGATCAGGCGTTCGCATGGGACGGCCGCGGCAACGACGGCACCCAATGGCCGGACGGCAACTACAAGCTGTCGATCGTCGCCACCGACGCATCAGGCAAGACCGCCGCCGTCTCCACCCAGATCAAGGGCACGATCGATTCCGTCGACCTCACCCAGACCCCGCCGAAACTGTCGATCGGCGGCCAGAACTTCACGCTCGACCAGATCAACAAGCTGGTCAAGGCTAACGGCAGCGCCACCGCGATGTGACGAGGCGGCGCGGCCGGCCCAGCCGGTCGCTCACTGCTCGATCAGCTTGTCGGCGAAGTAAGCGATCGTCTTGCGATACACCAGCGCCCTGTTCCACTCGCGCATCGCCTCGAAATTCGCCGTGCCTTCTTCGTAGGAGCCGCCGGCTTTCCAGCCCGCGGTCTTCAGCAGGTTGGCGGTCGAGGCCAGCACGTCCGGCACGCTGTGCCGCAGATCGACGTGGCCGTTGCCGTCGTAATCGACGCCGTATTTGATGTAGGACGACGGCAGGAATTGGGTCTGGCCGATCTCGCCCGCATAGGCCCCGACCATGTCGCGCAACGTCAGGTCGCCGCGCTGCACGATCTGCAACGCCGCCAGCAGTTCGCCCTGGAACAGATCGGTGCGGCGGCAATCATGTGCCAAAGTCGCCAGCACTCGGAACACCGGCAACTTGCCCATGTCGCCCTTGCCGTAATCGGTCTCGAGCCCCCAGATCGCCACCAACACCTGCGGCGGCACGCCGAACTGGCGCTCGATCCGCGACAGCAGCGAGGCATGGCGCATCAGCATCGCGCGACCGGCCTTGATCCGGCCAGCGCCGACGCGGGTGGAGACGTATTGCTCGAAGCTCTTGTTGAAGGTGCCGCGCTGGCGGCGGTCGAACGCCAGCACCGCGGCATCCTCGGTGACGCCGCCGAGCGCCTGCGAGATCACGCCCTGGGAGATGCCGGACTGCGCCGCCTCGGCGGAGAAGCTGGCGATGAAGCTGTTGAAGTCGCCGCCGCAGCGGGCGGCCTGAGCCGGCGCGGTGGCGAGCAGCGCGCCGCCGAGGGCGCAGGTGACGAGAGCAAGGCGCAGCTTCAACATCTGAATCATGTCTCCAAGCAGAGGAAAAGACGAAGCGGAAAGGACGGCGAACCGTAGCGAATGCGTATTGATGCGTATTGCTATGACAACCGCGCGAATCTACCATTTCGCACTTGCGGTTGCGAGGCGGGACGAACAGCGCCATATCTGACCCAACAAGTGGGCTCCAATCCAGGGCCGCTGGCGCCAAGCTGGCGGACCACCGTGAGCGAAGGGAACAACGTCATGCTGCGTCGGAGCGCTTTGCTGGGCCACCCGCTGTTTCGCCTGCTGGCGATCAATCTGGCGATCGGCGTGATGATCGCAGCGCTGCTGCTCGGCGGACTGCTGTATCTCAACCCCGGCCATCTGCGCGATCTGATCTTCGCCGACCACTCGCCGTTCACCGCACTCGGTCTGCTGCTGTTCGGCTTCGTGATCACCTTCGGCTCGGCCGCGATGGGCTCGGCGATCATGGCGATGGGCACCGATCTGCGCGGGGGCGGCAAGGGCGGCCGCAAGCTGGAGCTGCCGATCGAATTGATCCCCGGCGCCAAAGCGATCCCGGTCCGCGCCGAGCAAGGCGCTCGCGCGATGCGGCGGAACCAGCTGCGCTGAATTCGCCGCGCGGCGCATTCCGGCACAGCGCCCCTCTTCCGATCCGCACGGCCTGCGCCATCGCGGCTCCTCTCGCATCAAAACCGCGCCGGTGGTTCGCCGGCGCGGTTGTCGTTTGTCGAACTGTCGCGGATCACCGTGGCGAAACGGCGGCTGAAAGCCGCCGCGTCACCACGTTCCCGGCTTAGGCTGCGCGGCGCTGGTGCTTGCCCTCGCGGATCTCCTCGATGATCTTGGCGGAGAACGCCTCGAGGTCGCCCGGATTGCGCGAGGTGATCAGGCCGTTGTCGGTGACGACCTGGGAATCCTCCCACTTGGCGCCGGCGTTGATCACGTCCTGCTTGATCGAGTGATACGACGTCATCCGCTTGCCCTTGGCGATGCCGATTTCGATCAGCAGCCACGGCGCGTGGCACACCGCCGCCACCGGCTTGCCGGCATCGTAGAACGCCTTGATCAGCTTCAGCGCATTTTGATCGACACGCAGCAGGTCGGGATTGATCTGCCCGCCCGGCAGCACGATGGCGTCGTAGTCGTCGGCCTTCACCGAGCCGAGCTGCTTGTCGACCTTCACCGGCCGGCCCCAGTCCTTCATGTCCCAGCCTTTGATTTCGCCCTGTTCCGGCGACACGATGTCGACCTGTGCGCCGGCCGCTTTCAGCTTGTCGCGCGGGGTTTCCAGTTCCGACTGTTCGAAGCCGTTGGTAGCCAGAATAGCGACGCGCTTGCCATCGAGTTGGCCTGCCATATGTGCTCTCCATGTCGTTGATCAGCGCCCCGTCGAGTAATCGCAGGCGCGGGTGTTCGTTCCCCGGGGAACACAGCAGATCAGCCGCCGTCAGGGAGCTGTGAAGAGCAACGACCGGAATTGAGAGGGGCAGACAGAACCCAGCAACCGGTATCCCTGCGGGTTACGGCTTCTCCTACAAATCGAAGCGAGGAGCCTCGAAGTGCCAAGATACCAACTCGCCGGAATCAACCAGCGTTATCCGGCCCGATAACGTCGCGGATTGCCGCGCCTCTTCTGAGAATGACGACGTCGTCACGATATAGCCGTGGTAGGCATTCTGCTCTTCGATGACCCCCTTGAACTGCTGCACGACGGGCCGCCCGACCCGATTGTCGGGCGCGTTCCGTTTGCACTGTGTGACGATGAGGCCTTTCGGGTGGACTGCAAATCCATCGACGCCGAGGTCGTTGGACCTCTGGGTGACCCATGACTTGCATCCCGCGCTCTCGAAGAAGCTCATGACGTGGCGTTCGAACTGGAAGGGATCCATCTTCAGCAGTGCGTCGTGGACACCGGCTCCTTCCTGGGGTGTCGCGAACCGGACCGGGTCCACCGGACGTTCGCGCATTGCGGCCTTCATTTTCCAGCTGGTCTCGCGCAGACGTTCATCCTTGATGATGATGTCGATGACCTCTGCGATTGCCGGCCGCGCTGCGGGATCCCTGATGATCGCCTCGATAATCGACGTGATCCCTGCGGCGCCGAGGAAGACCAGAAGCAGGATCGGCACGCCGATCGCGCCGCCGAACGCAGCCAGTCCGGCAGCTTGACCTCCGACGAGAGGAACGGCGGCCAGGGTCGCCGGGATGGCAACTTTCACGGCGATAGGAAGATTCGAGTGCCTGTAATTCTGGACCGCCTCAGTCACGCGCGCCGCGACGAACTTCACGACGGAACGAGAGTCGACGAGACTAGAGAGACGCCTGATCTTGTCCGAAACACTCAGTTCGCTCGCGACGATATCTCGCGATTGCCCGAGCCACCGGATCGCCTGCAGGCGATCGTCGGCACTCCCCAGTCGCTTGACGGAATTTGCGAAGACATCGACAGCCCACTGCCTTACGGCATCTTTGACGAAAGTGAACATCGAACCACATTGAAATGAATTGAAATTTCGCGCAGATACTAATTAGTTCAAAAACGAAACGACGCCTGAGATCATAACCGGGGCCCCAAAATTCCGCCAGCAGTCTCCATATGGATCGCGACAGACGCTGACGCTGCTTGCCAAAATACCAAAGCAGATTGGGCGGATTCGGCCGGCCTGAATCCCGGATCCGGGTCGCCGCATCCGGGCCACGGACTACGTTGCCTTCACCGCCGCCAGCCAGAACACCGTCAGCCACACCGTCGCCTGATCGGCAGCGGTGGCCTCGACGCGGTGGCGGCAGTGGGCGGGGATGTCGATCCAGGCGCCGGGGATGAGGTCGACGGTGCGGTCGCCGTCTTCGAACCGCAGCACGGCGGAGCCCGCCAGCAGCACGACGAACTCGTCCTCGTTCTGATCGTACCAGAACCCGTCCGGGCTCGACTGGCCGAACGAGACGATGCGCTCGACGCGGATGCCGCCGCGGGCCAGCAGGGTGTCGAGCACTTCGTCGGGGCCCGGAGCCGGCAGGTCGCGCAGCAGGTGTCCGTCGGTGAGATCCATGGCTTTCATCCTCGGCGCGGAATTTGCCGCCGATCGGCGCCGGCCGCCACCTCTTTTGCGATCGCGCTTGTGTTTCGGCGCGCAGCGTTTCATACCGCTTTTGCCCGCGCCGGCCGAGATGCCCGCGCGCCCCGCCCGCCGGCCTTCCCGCGCCCGACCAACGGACGATGCGGCCGAGTTCCGCGTTTTGTCCGGCGTCAAAGCAGACGCGGCCGAAACGGCGTCGGATACCGGCAGGGCGCGGCGGATCGCTTGGCCGGCGGTCCTCTCACTCAGCCACTGAGCCTGGAGCTTTCCGTGCGCCCTGCCGTCATTGCCGCGACCGGCCTCTACACCCCGCCCGACAGCGTTTCGAACGCCGAGTTGGTGGAGGCGTTCAACACCTATGTGGCGAACTTCAACGCGGCCAACGCAGCGCGGATCGAAGCCGGCGAGATCGAGCCGCTGCAGCCGTCGTCGTCCGAATTCATCGAGAAGGCTTCGGGCATCAAGTCGCGCTACGTGGTGGCCAAGCCCGGCATCGTCGATCCGGAGATCATGCGCCCGATCATTCCGGAGCGCTCCAACGACGAACTCTCGATCCTCGCCGAGATGGCGGTGACCGCCGCCGAGCAGGCGATCGAACGCTGGGGCAAGCCGCGCGAGCGGATCGGCGCGGTGCTGTGCGCCTGCTCGAACATGCAGCGCGCCTATCCGGCGATGGCGATCGAGGTGCAGAACGCGCTCGGCCTCGGCGGCTTCGCGTTCGACATGAACGTCGCCTGCTCGTCGGCGACCTTCGGGCTGAAGACCGCGGCGGATTTCGTCGGCGGCGGCTCGGTCGATGCGGTGCTGATGGTCAATCCGGAGATCTGCTCCGGCCATCTCAACTTCCGCGACCGCGACAGCCACTTCATCTTCGGCGACGTCGCCACCGCGGCGATCGTCGAGCGTGCCGACGATGCAAACGGCGGCTGGTCGATCCTCGGTACCAGGCTGAAGACGCAGTTCTCCAACAACATCCGCAACAACGCCGGCTTCCTCAACCGCGCCTGGCCCGAGGGCCGCGACAACGTTGACAAGCTGTTCGTGCAGCAGGGCCGCAAGGTGTTCAAGGAAGTGGTGCCGCTGGTCTCGGAGATGATTATCGAGCACGCCCGCGAGATCGGCATCGATCCGCACGGCTTGAAGCGGATGTGGCTGCACCAGGCCAACATCAACATGAACGAGATCATCGGCCGCAAGGTGCTGGGCCGCGATCCGACACCGGAAGAGAACGTCATCATTCTCGACGACTACGCCAACACCTCCTCGGCCGGCTCGATCATCGCGTTCCACAAGCATCAGGACGACATGGTGCAAGGCGACCTCGGCCTGATCTGCTCGTTCGGCGCCGGCTACTCGGCCGGCACGGTGTTCGTGCAGAAGCGGTAACGGCCCGCGGCGCCGTCTTCCCGTCATTGCGAGGCGCGAAGCGACGAAGCAATCCAAAGCCAGGTGCATGGCGTCGCTGGACGGCTTCGCTGCGCTCGCAATGACGATCAAAGTCCGCCTGTCTCCTCGGCTTGCGTCCCCGGCCCCTGCGCCTATCTCACGGGCATCGCCATCCGCGTCGAGGAGACCGCCATGCCGCATCCCGCTATCGCCAAGGATCAGGTCGCCGTCGTCACCGGCGGTGCATCGGGCATCGGCTTTGCGGCCGCCAAGCGGTTTCTGCAGGCCGGCATGAAGGTGGCGATCGCGGATCTGAACGCCGATCATCTGGCCCGCGCCGCCGAGCTGCTGGCGCATGTCGCAGGCGGCGGCGCCGATGACGTGCTGTCCAAGGAAACCGACGTGTCCGACCCCGACCAGCTCGAGGCGCTGCGCGCCGCCGTCACCGCGCGGTTCGGCGGCGTCGACGTGGTGATGAACAATGCCGGCATCGAGCCGCCGAGCACCGCGCTCGGCCCGCGCGACGCCTATGAGCGCATCCTGGCCGTGAATCTGTGGGGCGTGATCCACGGCTCGCAGATCTTCGCGCCGGACATGATCGCGCGCGGCCGGCCGGGGCTGATCATCAACACCGGCTCCAAGCAGGGCATCACCACGCCGCCGGGCAATCCGGCCTACAATGTCTCGAAGGCCGGCGTGAAAGCCTATACCGAAGCGCTGGCGCACGAGCTGCGCACCACCGAGGGCTGCGCGGTGACGGCGCATCTGCTCATCCCCGGTTTCGTGTTCACCGCGCTGACTGCGCGCGGCCGGAGCGAGAAGCCGGCCGGCGCCTGGACCGCCGAGCAGACCGTCGACTTCATGCTGGCGCGGCTCGAGGACGGCGACTTCTACATCCTGTGCCCGGACAACGACGTGCCCCGCAGCCTCGACGAACGCCGCATCGCCTGGGCCGCCGGCGACATCATCGACAACCGCCCCGCGCTGTCGCGCTGGCATCCGGATTGGGCAGAGCGGTTCAAAGCGTTTGTCGAGGGCAAGTAACAAGCTCTGACGCCACTGTGAGCGCAGCGTCGTCCTGAAGCGCGCGGCAGTTCAAGCCTGCGCCGACGCCACCGCACCGAAGCCCGCCCCGGCGCCGGCGTCGAACAGCACGAACCGGTTGCGGCCGGCGCGCTTGGCGGCGTAGAGCGCCGCATCGGCGTCCGCAAAGGCGGCGTCGATCGAGCTGCCCGAGACCACCCGGCAGGCGCCGACCGACACCGTCAGCGCGATGTCCTGCCCATCGTCCGAGCGGATCGGCGCGGCGTTCATCGCCGCGACCATGCGGGCGCACAGCGCCTGCAGGCCGTCCTGATCGCAATCCTCGACCAGCACGACGAACTCGTCGCCGCCCCAGCGGGCGCAGGTATCGCCCTCGGCCAGCAGCGGCGCCAGCCGCCGCGCGGTTTCGCACAGCAGCCGATCGCCGGCCAGATGGCCGAACACATCGTTGACGTCCTTGAAGTCGTCGAGATCGATCAGCAGCAGCCCGCCCGACCGCGGCGCCAGCGGCGACTGCGCCAGCCACTGCTCGAACACCTGGGTGAACCCGCGCCGGTTAGGAATCTCGGTCAAGAGATCGAGATTGGCGAGACGCCGCAGCTTCTCGGTCCGCTCGTCGACCAGATCCTCGAGCACGCGGGTGTGGTCGCGCACGGCGTGCGCCATGCCGGACAAGGTGCGCGACAGCCGGCCGATCTCGTCCCTGCCCTGGTCGACGACGATATTGTCGAAGTCGCCGTCTTCGACCCGCCGCGCGGCAGCCTCGACGGTGGCGAGCCGATCGAGCACGACCCGGCGGAACAGGATGGTGACGAGCGCGACCGCCGCCGTCATCATCACGATCAGCAACAGCGCGATCGGGGTGAACAAGCGGCGATCGATGATGGCGTCGATGTCCATCAGCGTCACGTTGAACCAGCCGAGCTGGTCGAGATAGCCAACGCCGACCAGGACCTCGCGCCCCCCGATGTTCATGAAGCGCGATTCCACCGCCGCGGGACCGGCGGAGACGCGCTGCATCATCGCGGCGAGTTCAGCGGCGTCGGCGGGACTGTCGACCTGCTGGAAGATCGTCTTCTTGGTCTTGGTGTCCTTGGTGAGGCTGTGGAAATCGACCATCCCCGGATCGCGATGCGCCTGGATGGCGCCGGAACGATCGACGAACATGCTGGTGACGCCGGTCTGCGGCAGCGCCACCACCTCGCGGATGAACTCGCTGAGGTCGACGCCGGTGCCGATCACGCCGAGAATCCGGCCCTGATCGGCGATGACGCAGTTGATCCAGACTTTGGTGACGGCGAGGTTGTCGTCGCGGTCGACATTGAGCTGGCAGCCCTGACCGGCCGCGATCGTCTTGAAATACCAGCCGTCGCGCGGATTATCGCGCCTCACCTGATAGCGCAGCTGGCTGCCGTCGTGGCTGTTCTGGGCATCGTTGAAGTAGTAATTGCCGGACTGGTCGACGACGAAGAAATAGCTCTTGTCGTGAAACGACAGCCGGTAGTGCTCGAGCTCGGCCAGCCCGCGCTTGGCCTTGTCGGGATCGGCCTCGTCGCGGGCCCAGTCGCGCACCGCCGGCGAGCGGGCGACCGTCTCGGCCAGCGAGACTTCCCGGATCAGCGCCTCGAGGCCGCGGTAGCGGTCGAACAGCACCTGCTTCTCGGCGAACAACGTCCCGAGCGCCACCACGGTCTTCCGGGTCAGGAATTCGAACGCCACATAGGCCGGCACGGCAACCAGCCCGAACACGCAGACCGTGACGACCAGAAACCGCGTCTTGAGGCTGGTGGCAATCTGATTCCAGAGAAAGCGCATCGGGCTTGGTGTCATCTCCGCCGAAACAAGCCGCCGTTCCGAGCGACCGCCGAGTTCGGCTGCGCCGACTAAACCACATACAATTCAGATCTGAAGGCTTCACTAATGGTTCACGCTGTGCTGCCGATCGCCGCGATGGTCGATCGCTGCCGGGGCCGCCGAACATGCCCGGGCATGCGCCCGCGCCGCTGGTGTCTGAACGGCGCCGACGCGGCGATTGACTCTGCCTCAGCGCGGTCGAACGCGATCCGGGCGGCGGTGCCCGGACCGGCGTCACAGCCGATGCGGCCGCCGATCTGCCGCGCCCCTCTAGGCCCCGTGCGGCTTCTCCTTGATGCGCTTGATCTCGCGCATCTGCGCGGAAAAATCCTCCAGCGCCGCGACCGCCGCCTCGCTCAGGCCCTCGCGCGGAAACTCCTTCACCAGCACCTCCAGCGCCTCGCCGATCCGGCCGAGCTGGCGGCCGTAGGAGCCGACCTCGTCGAGGATCTGCGCCTCGACCTGCGGCGCCGACGAGCGGCCGAGATTGATGCTGAACAGGCTGAACTGATTGCCCATGATGGTGGTGAACCAGCGCCACGGGTTGATCACCTGCGCCACGCCGCCGGACAGCGGCCCGTCGCCGCCGGTCGCAATCGGGAATTCGGGCGTGGTCACGGACACGGGCGCGAGCATCTGGGCCATGGCGGGTCTCCTTGGAAAAGAAATTGGTCAGGGCAACGCAACGCCGCGATGATAGCGCGAATGCGCCGGCCGCGGCGTGCCAATTCGGTCATGCGCGGGCATGCGGCGGCGCCCATGTTGTTTGGGCGGCGCGGGGCGCGGAGCAAAGGGTGAGGAGTTGCGCGACCGGCGCGCCCGCCCCGTCGCGCCGCGCCCGAAACGAGGGCGCGCGGAACGCCGGACGCGACGATGCGTCCGCAGCCTCATGCGCAAAGCAAAAAGTGCACGAGTCAGTCACCACGAAAGCACCGAAGCGTCCGGCGTTCCGCACGCGGTGAGGCTCCCGGCTTGCTTCGTGCTCTCCCCGGTGGCGTTGCCCGCTTGGGTTCGTCACCGACGGGACTAAGCAGTGCGGACGCGAACGTCCGGACCTTGTCTCCTGCGGCCGGTCGGCGTGCAGGCGCTCCGTCCCTTGGCGCCAGCGACGGGCGTCAGGGCCACACGACTTGGGCCGGCGCGCAAAGGCGATGCAGATGGGGCGCTCGCCGTCCCGGCCCGCACTGCAAAGCGTCGTCGTCCTACGCGCAAGGTCGTCGGCTCGATAGGCCCCGAGGCTAGGCCCTGCGGACCTCCTGCCTCGCGCCCCCCTTTCGCCGACGCTGCCGCGTCCACCGCCCCCCGCCCCCCGCCCCCCGCCCCGCGACCAGTGACGATCGCGAGCCGGCCCTCGGTATCGGAGTGGGATATATAGGAATATATACTTGCGGTGGGAAGATATTGTCAAGAGAAGGGTGGATTTGCCAAACGCGTAATCCTTCACAAGGTGAGAGGCCGGGTCAGGCTTGCCAACCTACGGTCTTCGGCCATCTTAAGCGCTAGCGACTGTCAAACACTTCGCTACTGCGCTTCCATTTTTGCTTCATAGAAGGGGATGAATGTGATCTCAGAGGCCAATCTTTCGGACACAAATCCAGCAACTACCTTTACAGTCTTTTGGTTCACGATCTCATCCGCGAACCCAGCGCCTCGAATCTTTTCAAAGATGATCTGCGATACTTCTTCCAGGTACTTTCGATCAGTAGGGGGAGGGTTGGCCACTTTCATCAACTCAATACCGATCTTTGTTAGAAATTGGCATTCAACTTTGATGTTTATGACTCGATCAGACTGGTTTACAATCACGATACCAATTGACTGGCCAACCATAGGGAAATTGACGTTCTCCGGAATGCTGAGAACCCACGCTAACCCACCCACGGCATTGTGAGTTGTAACGAGCCCCAGCTCTTCCATTTCAAGGCGAGTATTCAAATTCGGACCTATCTCGCCTATCGATTTCCGCGGAATAACCTGCCCGCCAATTGCGTAGGACAAGAATTGCGAAATTGCCTGCGCATCGTCCCTTGAGAGAGTCGCTAGAAATTGAAGAGTGCGTAGTGAAAATGAGCCTGGACTACGAATTTCCCCTGATAGAATTTTTCCGAATAGAGATTTAAGCTCATCTGATGATTTGTCTTCGGCGATCCTGGCGAATACGTTCAGCCAGTCATCCTCGATTTCCCTGGTAGCGTCGCCTTTACCGTCGTTGGAATGCTTTGAGCCAATATCTTCGAGAGCGAGCTTCACTATTTCAGCCCTGTTTTCGATCTTCCGCTTCTCCTCCGCATTTCTATAAAGCCCCTCGACATCGATCTTCCCTTTAGCGACGACTTTCGATGTGCTTACATTCACCCTCTCCTCAAAATTTCGCCCTACGGCAACGACTAATGTCGAGGCAGCTTTATCGAAATTCTTGAGTGTCTGCGGCATTGAGACCGATGGCAACTTGATACCAAGCCACTCAGATATGATCTCACCAATTGAACGAATGGGTTTTTGCTCTACAGGAAGCTCTTCGCTCATAGGAAACTCGCCTTGTGGTCAACGATCAACGATCCATCAATCGCGCGTCCAAGCAAGAAGGGTAATTTTGATACCCCCTCGCAATCCGTCGCACCTAATCTTGGTCGATAAGGTAGTCATGGGCGGGACCGTAGAGCGGATTTGCCGAAGGCGTCATCCGCCAAAATTGGAAGAGGGGGGACTACGGTTGGCCGCGGCTCACCCCACGGCCACCAACCAAAGTACGAATGACGGCGACCAAGAATCCGATATTCAAGAGTGATACTCTAAGTATTTAGCTGCAACAAATTCAAGGAGCGACAGATGCCTTGGGTTACGTGCCATGCGTGTGATGGCGAGAGGATTTGTCAAACGTGTGAGGGTAGCGGAAGCGGCAAATCCATAAACCCTCATCCAGACCCTGACGACGTTGACTCAGATACGGGCGACGTTACCTGCTACGAGTGCGAAGGCACAGGAAAATGCTCGCAATGCGACGGAGCCGGACGCCTCTGGGAAGACGATGATTGACCAAGAGCGAATCAAAGCTAACTGATGTTTGCCTTAGCAAGTAGCCGGATGGAGGGACACGTAGCCCGTAGGGCGGGTTAATACTACTGCGTCATAAGTTTCCGCCGCCGGCTTGATGCTGCCGCGAGGCCACAACAGGGGCATCGCGGCAGGGTTTTGGC
>NZ_QKQS01000010.1 GCF_003226555.1 Rhodopseudomonas palustris
ATCTTGCCGGGGTTCTCCAGCCGGTGCGTCGCGCCGATCGGAATGTAGATCGACTCGTTCTCGTGGATGGTCTTGACCAGGGCGTCCACCGTGACTTGAGCGGTACCGCGCACCACGATCCAGTGCTCGGAGCGATGGTGGTGCTTCTGCAGCGACAGCCGCTCGCCCGGCTTGACGATGATGCGCTTGACCTGATGCCGGTCGCCGGAATCGAGCGAACGGTAGGAGCCCCACGGACGATGGACCTGGGCGTGGTGGTCGGTGACCTCGGGCGCCACGGCCTTGATCTTCGCAACCAGCCGTTTCAGCCCATTGCCGTCCTTCTGCCGCGACACCAGAACGGCATCCTGGGTTGCGACCACCACCAGATCGTCGACGCCTTCAAGCGCGACCAGGGTGTTGTCGCTGGACACGTGACAGTTGCGGGCATCTTCGAAGACGGCGGGGCCCTGGGCGGCATTGCCGGCGCCGTCCTTGGCAGACAGCTCCCACACCGCACGCCAGGATCCGACGTCCGACCAGCCGCAGTCGACCGGCACCACCGCGGCCCGCGTCGTCTTCTCCATCACCGCATAATCGATCGAGATCGGCCTGGCCTTGCCGAACGACGCTTCAGGCAGCGTCACGAAGCCAAGGTCGCGGCCGGCCGACGTCACAGCGTCGGTGATCGCGGCAACGCTGTCGGGATCGACCGCATTGTACTCGTCAAGCAAGGCTGCGGCAGGGAACATGAAGTTGCCGCTGTTCCACAGATAGCCCGACTCGACATAGCTTTCGGCGGTGGCGAGGTCCGGCTTCTCGACGAACTTGGCGACATTGCGGACCTTGCCGACGATCGCGTCGCCGGGACAGATATAGCCGTATTCGGTCGCCGGACGTTCCGGCTTCACCCCGAAGGTTACGATCCGGCCCTCGGCCACGCCGGCCAATCCCTCACGGCAGGCCGCAACAAAAGCATCGTTATTCTGCACGATGTGATCGGCCGCCAGCGCCAGCACAATCGCTCCCGCCTCACGCTGTTCGGCGAACACCGCGCCCGCAACGATCGCGGGGCCCGAGTCGCGCCGGGCCGGCTCCAGCAGGACGTCTGCCCCGATCCCGATCTCGGCCAATTGGTCGCGCACCATAAAGCGATAGGCGGCGTTGGTGATGATGATCGGGCGCCCGAACAGTGCCGGATCCGACACCCTTAAAAGCGTCTCCTGAAACGTCGAGCGTGCCCCAAACAGCGGCAGAAACTGCTTCGGAAGCACCTCCCGCGACGCCGGCCACAGCCGCGTCCCGGCACCGCCGCACATGATCAGGGGGGCACACCGAGGATCATTCGCAGACTTTCGGACACCGTTCATCGAACACACCCAACTCCGGCTACGATCTCTTTGTGGTTGCAACGAATTGTCGAGTCAACACACCTCCAGGATGACCGAACATGTCAACCTCACGGCCTCACCGCCGCTGGGTTCAGGAACGCCACAAGCCTATGCCGCGTCTGTTTGAGAGATCGCACCACGCTCAACCCTAAGATGCGACCTCAAACAGACCGGACGATTCAGCCAGTGGCGTAACTCTAATCGTCTGTGTCAGGCACGACGCGGCGCTGCGATCTCGGTCTCGGCCGGAGCGAGCGAAGCGGCACCGACATCACGCACGCCTCCTCCATTGTAGACGACTACCACGCGCTCGCCCTCCTCTGGTTGGCTGGCAGCGACGGCTTCCTCCACCACAGGCTTCCTGTGCACCGGCCCCACAGGCTCAGCCGCAACCTCATCGGCGAGCCGCACCTCGGTCTTGTCACTGAGCTCGGCCGGCACCGGGATCGTCGCGACGATCGCCTTCTCATTGGTCGGCGAAGGATCCTCTTCCTTCGCCTTCCGTAACGGCAGTCCCCACCGCCTTCTTGCCGTAGGATTCGATGCAGCGTGGGCCGCCTCTGGTGGCTCGAACCTCTGGAATAGCGGGGTTACCCGGACGTCTGCTTGGCTGGTGTCGGCTGGCGCAACTAGCTCTCGGCTCCTTCGACCGCGCTCCGGCTCTTCATCCGCCAGCCGCCACGTCATCGATCTCGCCGCGATCCGCGCGGATCTGATCTGTGACTGAACATTGATCGCGTACATGCTCGGCGGCGAGAAGAAGATCTTGGTGACGACCGGGACGATCTCGAGAAACACCACAAACAGCCGGATCATCCACGAGAACAACGTGATCGCTTGTCCCTCCTGTGGATCACTCTTCAGGGCTTGATACGCCGTCAGCCTCACCAGCGGATCATTACTGTCCCTCCTTTGCTGCACAAAGGCGCCTTCCAGCGTACGGTCCCGATAGCGCTGGACCTTGGCCTCGCGTTGGCCTTCCAGGGCTTGCAGGTTCGCACGTGCAGTGTCGACCTGCTTCTGGATCGCAACGCGCTTGGCTGCGAAATCCTGCCTCTGATCGTCCCGTCGCGCTAGATCCGCTGCGATGCGCGCGGCCGCGTCGTTCGTTACCCGCTCGCGTCTCGCAACGAGATCCGACAGCTCCGCTTGGCGCGCCTGCAGCAGAGTTTCAGCAGCCTCCTTCTGCTTCTTGGCGAACTCATAGCGTCGTCCGGCGCCGGCCCGACCACTATTCGTCGGGCGCAGTTTTTCGCCGAACTGCTCGGCACTCATATCCAGGGACTGCTCCCTGATCGTCGCCTCGAGCTCCCCGACCTCGCCACGGACGCGCTCTTCCCGCTCGGACAGCGCCTTCAACTCGGTGTCGGCCTCGGGGGCCGCAGCGGTTGGACTGACCTGGGGAAGCGGCGCCTGCGCGAAAAATTCACGCTGATGCTCCTCGATCGCGGTCAGTTGGGCGCGGCTTTCCGCGATCTCCCGATCGAGGCCCGACGCATATTTGTCGATCTGCTCGTAGACCGGGCGATTGCCGGCGACCCGATCACGATCGATCTTCTGCGAGATGGCATCTGAGAACAGCGCAAGCTCGAGAAACAGAGCGATGACCCAGGCCAATCCCAGCGAGATGGCGAGGCGCGCCGTGATGCGTACGAACTGCCAAACCGAACGCCTCAGCCCCTCCCCGGCCTTGTTCGACTGATCGTCGTCAAACCAGAACGCGCCTTGCACGAACCAGTCCGACTGAAACAACGCTCGATCGAACATCATCACGGTGAGCGCGATCACCGCTGCGATGGACGATCGAAGCGGCATCGAGCCGACGATATAACCCAGGGCATAGTAAGAGACGCCGAACACCACCAGAAACGAAAGGCAGAGCGAGAAGCCGATCTGCATGGCCCAAATTCGATCAGTCGGCGGACAGCGGGCGATCAGCTCCCGGTCGACACCAGCAATGAAATACAGCAATCCTCGGAGCATGGCTCACCCCTCCATGAACCAGATGCAGGCCGCTCACCGCCCACGCCAGAATGACGATCGAACACCTTTTGGCGGCGGCGAGCAATAAACTGATTAGTAAAAAGTTAATCAACCCAGAGAAAACGCTGCTGAAAGATCCGATCGCGCGCGAGCTTCGGAGCACGGCTAGCTATCTCGACGAGATTCGTTGACATAGATGTCAACAAACCACGCTGCTCACCAACTCATCCGAACAGAATCCAGTCTATCTCGACTCGCCTGCAGCTTCTCAAGGTGGCGGATGGGCCGTGGGCGACTGAATCGAAATGATCCATATCCAAATGATCCATGCTCCGCTCGGAATTAGCGGCGCACGCAACGACAATTATTGAGAAGCATCCTTTGGACGGCGATCCGCGTCGAGCACAAAAAACAGGCCCCAGTACGTATCATTCAGGTCCGGCCGCAGCGGCACTCGGCTTGCCCGCTCGTGGACCGGCCATTTCGCAATAAGCCGATATCCAATGGCTTCCATGCCCGCGATCGTGCCCGCCAGGCTATGAAGCTTGCAGGCGTGCACATAGCCGTCGCCCACCTGCGTCGTCACAATCGGCTCTGCCCGAGAGAACGGCGTCCGGTTGACGACCGCCAGACGCGGCAATTCGGCGAGCCGCCCGAGAATCACCGCTAGTTCGTCTTCGAAATAATGCAGCGCCCCAGAAACGATAAACAGATCGACCCCGGATGCATCTTCCATCCGTCGAGAAAACCCGACCCGATGTTCGTTGCGCGACTTCGCGAACTGCAGCACGATCTCTTCCTTGTCGGGCAGATCGTGTACCATCCAGCGCAGCGTCGCCGGAAGCCGCAATTCGCGGTCGTAGGGGTAGAACAGATTCCCGATCCCGCCACCGAGATCGAAAACGGTCGACAGGCCTGACGCGTAGCCGCACAAATAGAACAGAACAGGATAATCGCTCTCTCGCGTAACGTCCGCGAACTGCTTGAGCTGGCTCACCACATCGGAGTGCTCGTGACCGGCCGGAATGAACCTACGGATGTATTTGGTCGCCGTCTCAATGTCCGGGAACGGTTGATAGACACACAACAGCCCCCTCAACGATCGTTCGATCAGAGGGTGGCGCGCCATGAAGCGAATGAGTCGTGTTCCATGAGGCAATCGCGCGAGTGCTCTTAGACCGACTGCGGTCGAAGAACCGATCCCGACGCGCATTCTGTTGAGCCCAACGGCCATTCTGTTCGTCCAAACTAATGACAGTGGAATTGTATATCAGAATGATGCGCCATGTCCGGACTCATCACGATCTCGATTCTCACTCGACAGCCGCGGCCGATCATCCGCAACTGTTCTGCATCATTGACCAAGATTGGCGCGGATACTCCGATTGAGCAACGAAGATCGACGATGTCGTTCGAACGATCGTCCGGCGTTGACGACGCGCAGTCGCTTTCTTCAGTCCTTTGCCGAGATTCGATTTCTCGTCACGGCCAGTCGATAGCGGCAGGCTGCTCTTGATCGACCTGATCGCGCTTCAAGAGCTGAGCTGCGGCCGGTCGTTGCCGGAGCCCGTGAGCTGCAGCCGGGCGAAAGATGCCTTCCCCCGACGCGCAGGCTGTTCAAGCCACCTTGGCATGGCGGCGAGCAGACTGGCGCTCGTCTCCTTCGCAGGCGGCGAGGAGCCGTTCGTCGGCCGTCCAGATTGTCGACTACGGAGCCGGCTAGCCGGTAACGGGATTCTGAAATCTTTAGCTGATCCCGAAGGTATTTATTAACTGCATGCCCCTTCCAATGTGGATGGCGGCACGCCCGCCCTGCCCTCGCCGAACTTGACCTCGCACAATGGTCTCGGCGCCCTAGAGTGCTTTCCGAGCGTTGGAAATGAGTGGGACAACGATCGGCGAACGCCGCAGTGAATGAAGCGCAAGACGCACCTGCACAACCAAAAGGTGTAAAACGTCTTGAACTATCGCCGGCGCTGTTGGACGATGCGCGTCGATCGCAGGGGCGCTGGACGAGAGCGGAAATCGCAAAGCTCGGCCACGACGTGACCGAATTTGCAGGGGAATTTGGTCAGGCTGCCGGTGGGGATCCCGGCAGTTCTGTAGAAGCCTGCTGTAGGCTAGCGGGCACTACGGAGCGACAGAGTCTGATCGTAAGGGGAGCGCGCGGGGACACGTGACGATCGAGGATCTGCTGCGGCAAGGGGTGATACGACGGATCGAGGTGGACCTCGGAGCGGGCGAGCAGCCGGCCCGGCTGCTGTACGGCACCCCAAATTTCATCGAATGGTTGGAGAACCTGCTGGGCGGCGCGGAGCCTGAACAGCGGCTCGGAGAGGCGACCCCAGCCGAACAGGTCGATGCGCTGTTCTACGCCTACATCGCCGGACAACCATTGGTTTATGTCCGGCAATTCCGAATGATACGCGTTGAGCAAAGCGCGGTGTGGGAACTCAAGACCCCCGACGTGCGCATCTTCGGTTGGTTCTTGCGCAAGGACTGTTTCGTTGCGGTGTTCGGCGACTGGACCGATCACGTGAAAGATCACAATTTATATAAAGGTTACCGCACATCAGTTCGTCGAATTCGGCGAGAAATGGGTATAGATTCGACCCTGTGTGTCACAGGGAGTTCGCCCGATGACGTCATTTCAATGTGAACCTGGCTGCCATTCCACAGTTACTACGCGTTTTCCGACCTCTTATACTGACTGCACTCAGGCCACTGCGGCCGCTTCCGGCGCCTCACCGACCCGCGATCATCTGGCGACTTCCCGATTAGTCAGCCGGCCCAACGGAGCGGAGTGGTCGCTCGCCGATCACAAGACGTCGGCCGCGCGGAAACTGGCCTCGACCGCTCCGGGTCGGTTTCGGACCGAGGCGATGGGCGTCCGTTTGGAGCGATCTGCCGTCGCTCCCAGACGATTTTTTGATCCCGGCCTTCGGACGACACGCACTAACATGCTCGATCAGGCCCGACGCGCCGACTGAGACAGCTGGCTCAAGTCGGCCTTTAGGCCCGAATGCCTTTTGTACCCCCTTTATTTTAAGCGAGATCCAATGGAACGATATGGTTATTGCATCTTCTGCGACGACATTCGCACTGAAGCAGGCGGAAAACTCAGCTTTATCGGTTGCTACAACTCCGCGATGTTCGTGAAGAACGAGTTTCCTCTGTCGCTGCCCAAGCTGTGTGTGCACTTCAACGTGTTCTCGCCCGCCGACCAGCCTTACAGATCTCTTCGGGTCCGTTGCTATCTCCCAGGCGAAGACAAGCCGATCGCCGAGGAGACGATCGAAGTACCTGCACTACAGGACCAGATCAATCTTCTGACCAGCCTGCCGAAAGATCAGCCAATGATGCCCTTCATCGTGGTTGCGGCGAGTCTGATATTTTCACCTTGCGAAATCAAATCGCCGGGAATGATCCATGTGCGTGCGGTCATCAACGACAGCCCGACCGAACTTCATCTCGGATCGCTCTCGGTCTCGTCGGAGACAACGCCTCCGGTCGCGCTCGAGGAAGGGCCCGCGTTCATCAACTAAGATGTCCCGGCGACTACAAAACGCTCCGGCCAAACTTCGGCCTTCGCGCCAGCCCTCAGAAGCGGCCCAGGTACACGGATGTGCCGGACATGGACGCCGGCTCGACCGACGAAACGATTAGAGCGATTCATTGATCGAAGCGGACTTGGCCCTTCCCGAAAAGAGCACTGGGTCCTGATCCTCGAGGAGGCCGGCAAACCGGACGTCTCGAAGGAAGAGGAGTCGCATCGCCTGCGGCGCATGGTTCGAGACGGCGTTTCGCGCCTCCGTCCCTGCGGTCCTGCCTGTGGTGAACCTCCAGAGGCGCGCTCTTGATTCCATCAAAGACAGAGCCGCTCTGGCGGACACGGGCTCGCCTCACGGCACGACGGGCCGTTCTCGTGGCAATCGCCTAGCAGCTGACAGGAAAACCCGGACAAACCGAAGCCAAACGTCCGGCAGCAGCACCGCTCAGGCGCTCCTGAACGGCTGCGACCGCGCTCGAAGGGCGACAAGGTCCCTACTCCGCAGCTCCCGAGAAGCTCTGGAAGTTCAAATTGCGAGCACATTGATCCGGAAGCCGGTCGTTCTTCAACGAGCGGATATTCACGACCTTGATCTGTCCGTAGCTGAGCGTCGAGGTCGTCACAGGTTCGTTCTGGCCGGGGTGACGCTCCGGCGGTCGGAGCTCGAACGACAGCTCCATATCCATGGCCCAGGCAAGATCGGCCAGACTGCGTAAGGTGAGATTGCTTTCGCCGGACAATTGGCGATTGATCACCGAGCGATTGACACCGAGGCGCTTGGCGATTGCCTGTTGGGTCAGGCCGTCCCTCTTCTTTTCCGAAAGCACCTTGAGCAATTCGTCTCGTACGCGGGCAATAAATCGTCCTGCCTTCTGCGCACGACCGCCGATATCAAAATGATAAGACGTCACTGCGGAACCTCCTACCCAGCCGCGATCCTCAATACAACGTCGCGCCGTCCAATCACTTGCAAGTAGATTTCATTCTGCACCAAAGCAGCCGGGTTAACAGCCCCTTTTTGTTGGCTTGCTGAATGAATAGACGCGGAGTGTTGCCGAATATCCATCCCTAAGAGCAGCCCCATCCCCGGCCCTGAGATTTAGTATGTTTTGGCCGCCTTAGGGTTCATTGGAACCGAATATCTGACGAACCTTTCAAGGACTTTAGCGCTCAGCACAGGTCGCTTCCTGAGCAACTTCTTCGGAATCTTGCCTGTGGCCGATGGGGACGCGATCCTCAGCAGGCCCACCAAAAAGAAGACGGCGGGACCGAGGTCCCGCCGTCCGAACGCATGTTAGTGCTGCGAGGTGAACGCGACGTTGTGCGAGCCGAACTGCGCCGTCACCGACGTGTTGGTCACGGTCGCGCTGTTCTGGGCGGTCACGGCGTAGTTGCCCGTGCCAACCTGGACGGTCGCCTGCGTGTTCATGCTCAGAGCGCCGATCATCGGCTGCATACCGGTGCTCTGGGCGGCGATCGCGGTATTGCTGTTGCCGAACTGGGCGATCAGCGAACCGTTGGCACCGACGTTGAGCGGATTGGCGATCTGGTTGGTGAAGGCGCGGTTCTTCGAGCCCGCCTGGATGGTCGCCGCCGCATTGACGGTGCCGGACAGCGGGGCGTTCTTCTGCAGGGTGACGGCGCTGTTGCGGTCACCGAGCTGAATGGTCGCCTGGCCGTTCAGGCCGTTCTGCTGGCTGACCAGCGCACCGTTCTTCTCGCCGAACTGCGCCACTAGCGAGTCGTTCGACACCGGCAGCAGGTTGACGCCGTCCTGCATGGTGATCGCGGCATTCTTCTTGCCGACCTGGATGGTCGCCGCATTGTTGTTGACGCCCTTCAGAGCGACTGCCTGGGGAAGTTCAGCGGTCCCGGTGACGGTTCCGTTGACCAGCGGCTTCGACGGATCGGGTACATAGCCCAAGAACGTGGACTTCACCGCCGCGCCGACAGGCAGCGAGAAGCTCGTCGAAAGCGTGGCACCAGTACGTGCGCCTTCCGAATTCTGGACTGTCAAGGCGGAGTTGCCCTTACCCACCTGCAGGGTGCTCGCGGCATTCACGCCACCATAAACCGCGGGAGCCGTGTACGGGAAGGCGACCGGGCCGTAGCTGGTCGCTCCTGGCTGATTGACCTGGTAATAGGGGAACGACGACTTGAGCGTCGCATACTTCTCAGTCGTCTTGATGCTACCGCTGAGCGAGCCATCGTTCGCCGCGAAGCTCGGCGAGCCCTTGGTGCTCTGCAGGGTCATCGCCTTGTTGCCGATGCCCATCTGGGTGGTGAGCGCCGAGTTGATGCCGCCCTGCGCGTTCGCCATCTGGCCGGTCGCCGACAGGTTGCCGTAGCCGAACTGCAGCGTGCCCTGATCGTTGCCGCCGCCGGCCTGGCCGGCGAACGACCGGTTGAAGCTGCCGAACTGCAGGGTCGACGACTCGTTGGCACGGCCGGCCGCGCCGGACTGGCTGGTGACGGCGAAGTTGCCGACTCCCACGCTCAGAGTGGTCTGGTTGTTGTTGCCGCCGGTCTGACCGACCAGCGCGCTGTTGAAGGCGCCGAGCTGGGTAGTCGAGGAGGTGTTCTTGTTGGCGCCGGCGTTATCCTGCGAGGTCGCCGCAAAGTTGCTGCCACCGATCTGCAGCGTGGTCTGCTTGTTGTTGCCGTCCTTCTGATTCACGATCGAACCGTTGAAGGCGCCGAACTGGGCGGTCGTCGAGTCGTTCGGGTTGGCTGCGCTCTGGCTGCCCTTCTGCGAAGTGACGGCGAAGTTGCGCACGCCGCCCTGCACGGTGCCCTGCTTGTTGTTGCCGCCGGTCTGCATCGCAACGGCGCCGTTCTGCACACCCATCTGCAGGACGCCGGATTCGTTGGGCTTCGACGAGGCCTGGCTCTGCACCGTCAGCGCAGAGTTGCGGCGGCCGAGCTGCACGGTGCCCTGCTTGTTGTTACCACCGGCCTGACCGGCGACCGCATGATTGTTCGACCCGGCCTGCACGATGAAAGACTCATTGCTCGCGGCAGAGGCCAGCGACGTCGTGGCCAACATGACAGCCAACGTTGTCAGCATTCTCATGACTTATTCCCTGTTATCCGAAGCGGGGTCGACGACCATCGCCGCCCTCAAAATCGATTTAACTCCAACTTAACTATTCGGACAACCGTAAACCGATTATTTACTTTAACAATCAACTCTGCTGCGAAGCGGAGTCCCAACTAACAAGTCTCTTGCATGACGGTTTTTGAGCGATCACGACGCTAATCGTCCGCGGTGTTCTCGAGCGTTGACATACAAGTCAACACGCGACGGAACCGCGCCTCACTCAACGTTGACTCATATGCCAACACGACCGGACAACCGGCGGATTTGGTGCAAAGAACATCGAAATAGCGTGACTTTCTCGCTCTTTTGGCCGACACAGTCGGCCCAGCGATGACGAATTAATTCAACTCCACGTCGACTCTTGTGGAGCCGATTGAACCGAGCTTAACTATCCACGATTTCTGAAATCAGCGGATTTGCACGATCGCGTTTCCGTACAGCCCGAACCGAGACGAGCTTCACATTCACCACCGCGCAGCGGCGATTAGTTTGGATCACTTCACACGTTTCCAGAGCCGTTATTTCGATGTTGGTCGCGTCACGACATTTCAAGACTTTCGCCGAACGCAGCGCGGTGCTGCTGCTGATTTTGATTTGGTCGCTTGACGCCGATGCGAGCAAGACGATGGCAATCGAATGCGAGATCCGAAATACGCCGAACGGAAACCTGCTGCGGATCGACGCAATCCTTCACGCCCAAAATGCCGCAACGGGCGAATATCAGCTGAATGTCTTCAAGGACTCGACAAGCGGCGCGAGCCATTCCGCTCAGAGCGGAATTTTCGAACTGACCGGCCCCGCGGACCGAATACTGACCAGCGTCATCATCGATCAGTCGCCCTCAGCGAAGTTTCGGGCCGAACTCGCGATAAGATCTAATCAAGGGAGCGTATCATGTGTTTCACCATGAAATCGCGGTTCTCCGCGACAGCGGTCGTGCTGACCGTCGCAGCCGCGGGCCTTGGAGACGCGACGATCGCGCGCGCAGAGACAGCCTATATTTCCCAAGCCACCGGCAACCTCGGAAGTCCGGTGATCGGCCCTGCACCCGCCTCGCTCGGCATCAACCACGCAACCGGATTCTCCGCCAACGGCAACCGACAAACACCGTCTCTGCCGGAACTTGCTGCGCCGCGAATAACAGGCGGAAACTACGCAAGCACTCTGCAGATCGGCTCCTACAACACGGTTTTTCAGGCCCAGAGCGGCTACGGCAACGTCTCCAATGTCGGTATCATCGGCGGCAATCACAATGCGGTGGGCGTGTTGCAGGCCGGCAACAACCTTCGATCCAATCTTGTGTTACTAGGTACTTCGGGAACGTCAGTCGGCGTTCTTCAAGGAAATGGGGCTGCGCCGCTGAACGTACTCATTGGCCGATTGCCGAACGGCGCATTAGTGATCGGAGGTTTGCCGATCAGACGTTGAGACGAATTGTTTGTAGCTTTTAGGAGGATAGGATGACGTCGAAATTTCTGCTAGCCGCTGCTGCGTTGGTGATTCTCACAGCGCCCAGCCTCGCGACCGAACAGATCTATCGCCCGGTCAGCCCGACCTTCAACGGCAATCCGCTCAACGGAAACTTCCTTCTCAGCACGGCCCAGGCCCAAGGCATGGGAACAAAGTCCGGCAGCAATAACACGCCCGACCTGTCGGGCTTGAGCTCGGCGCTCAGCAATATCGGCAGCGGTTCGTCCGTGATCGTGATCGGCGGCACGCCGACCACCGCTTCGACCAGCCCGTAACCGAGCAGAAACATTGCTTGGTCACTATTAAGATTGCTGAACGGGGGGCGGCTGCGATGGATAGCAGAGCCGGGTCTTTGGCGTGTGTATTGCTGGCTGTGTCCTTGGGTGGATGCGCTATCACCGGAACAGATAAGGATCCGGTGACGCCGCCGGCGACTCTCGTTGCGTCGACCAAGACGGGGATCGTTCTCGAGCAGCTTCCTCCTCCGACCAAGAAGCTCGACGTCGCCGTCTACAATTTTCCGGACCTCACCGGTCAGAACAAATCGAACGACAACTTCGCGGAATTCTCGCGCGCTGTCACGCAGGGCGGCAGCTCAATTCTCACCGATGTGCTGCTGACCGCCGGCGGCGGACACTGGTTCGACGTCGCAGAACGTGCGGATCTGCAGCCGCTGCTTCAGGAACGCCAGATCATCCAGAATACGCGTTCGGCTCTGCAGGGCGACAAGGCCCAAAGCCTGCCGCCGCTGCGATTCGCCGGCGTGTTGCTCGAGGGCGGGATTGTTGGATACGACACCAACGAAACTACGGGCGGAATCGGTGCGAACTATCTCGGCATCGGCGGGAACGCCCAGTATCGGCAGGATATCGTCACGGTTTCCTTGCGTGCCGTAAGCGTTCAGACTGGCCGTGTCCTTGCCGCCGTGACGACGACAAAGATCATCTACTCGGTGAACATCAGCGGCACTGGCTTCAAGTATGTCGCGATCGACAGCCTGCTGCAGGCCGACGCGGGCTTCACCAAAAACTCTCCGACCACCCTCGCTGTGCGCGAAGGCATTCAGCTTGCCGTCTATTCGCTGATTTTCGAGGGTGTGAAGAAGGATCTCTGGAGCTTCAAGGACCGTCCTGCCGGCGCCGCCTTCATGCGCGAGCTCGAGCTTCAGAAGAAAGCGGCTGTTCCGGTAGCTCCAGCCGCAATGTGATCTGCGGGACCGGCATCGCCGCGGCTCCAGCATTCTTGAATATCGGCCAAGGCCTGACGCGATGTGACCAAAGTTGCTACACATGGTGCAGTGGCGTCGATTGTCCGAACTCGACGTGGCGGCGACATCGTTCAGTCGATCTGCCTACTCTCACATTCGGCTGCAATCTTTGCAGTATGGCCTGACAGCAGCCCAGAGTTCGCCCGGACGATCTCAGCGGGTGGGCGGTCTCGCTTGCTGGGTGGCGCTATAGCAGGCTTGCGACGACGCATTGCTCGGATCGCAAGACACTTGTCCGCTGCTTGCTCCGGCCGGCGCAAGCGCTCCGCCTAATTCAGGCGCCCCTTTCGGTTTCGTCGCGTCCGGCTTCTGTTCGCCCGCCGCTGATTTCGGAGCAACCAATCCGCTCTCCGGCGAGAGTTTGGGGACCTGCCCCTCCCGAGTCGCCAGCGGCGGCAGCATGCCGCGCGGCTGCTGAACATAGACTTCGCTGGCGAGCCTGAATGTCCCCGTCTGATCTGCCGAGGGCGACCTTGCGACGTCGCCAGCCGAAACGAGACCACCGACGCTCATCACCGCCAATAGCATGGCCGGATATGACATCTGCTTCTCCCTTCGCGATGGGAGATCGTCCGCCTTCGGACGACTCTCTCGGTCATCGTCCTTAGCACCGTTGATCTCAAATGGCGAAGCCTTCGGTCGGCCAGCGCACGCTGCCCGATCGATACCGCTTCGCCTTTTCGAAGCTACCGGCGCTGGCTGACGATGGCGCTGTTCTGGAATCCTTGCTGGATGATGTAGGACGAGTTCCCACCGCCAACCTGCGCCAAGACAGCCGAGTTCAAGGTACCAGACTGAGCGACCATCGACACGTTAGCGGTACCAGGATCAGGCATCGCCGCGGCAGCCCTCATCAAGCGCGCCGCGCTTTCGATCGTCACCGGAACAGCCGTCGTTCGCGCCGACCCACTTGGCGCCTGCTGTGTCGTCCCGCTGACGGGCTGGCTGACATAGGCTTCGCTAGCCCAGGCTGTCTGATCTGCTGCAATCAGGACGGCGGCAACTGACAGTATCCGGATGATCCGCATCGGTGCTCCCCCTCGATCCCATCAGTATCGTGCGCCGCTCCTTTCGGAATCGTAACGCGACCGACCACCCACCCCTTCAACTTTCGGAAGCTGCTCGACGTTCGAATGTTGGAGTTGATATCAGGCCACGCCCTTCACGGCTCGAGAGCGCTCTTCACTTGGCGAAAATCAGCCAGCCAATACCGGCCCACAGTCCAGAGCTGATGAACACCGCGCCAACCCACGGCCACGGAGATGAATACCGGAGCTCCGCCCGCGGGCCCGATGGCAGGCCGGCATCGTGTTCCGCACTTCCGTAAGCCGATTCGCGAACTTCGGAGAATGAAATTCCAGAGCTCTTCATTGCCCCCTCCGCCCAATGCCGTGACAATGAGCGCCAAAGGTTAACCAAAGTTTGTGAACGTGGGACGAGCATCGACAGCATCCGAGACGGCGGCCTACGAGACAGCAGGACGATGAGAAGGGATATGCTGGGGACAGGTCCAAGCCCGCGCTCAGCATCAGCGCAGCCGTTCACCCGAACTCATCGACCTCGCTCTAGAACGAGCGCGTTGTGCCCGAACGCGCGCGGATGGGCCGCTCGAAACGAAACCTGCGCACGCGGGGGCGGCTCTGTAGCCCCGCGCCGGCAACAGCGGCGGCCCTTGCATCCGAGCTCAGGTCGATCAAAGCGAGCCTAGGAGTCACAGCGCTGCGCACCGACACACTCCAACTGCCACAATCATCAAGCGGCACACGAAACAGCTTGGGATCGAGCAGAAAGCCTGTTCCGACAGCCTTCGCGACCGCCTCCTTGCGGGTCCATCCGCGAAGGAAAAGGTCATTGCGGACAGATCTTTCCAAGCGATGCAAGCAAGCGGCCTCGTGTGGCTCAAAGATGGTATCGATCATGTCGGAGTAGTCCGCTGTGTCGTCGCGGTCCTCGACATCGACTCCCACGGCCCCGGCTCTCGAGATGGCGATCAGTCCGGTCCGCCGGCTATGTGAAAGATTGAAATCGATCTCTGCCGAGCGGTCGGCAACGAACGGCCGGCCGTGAGGGCCCACGGTGATCGGGACTGCCCCGGGAACGATATCCAGGAGCTCGGAAAGACGCAGACGCAAAGCCGTGTGAATCAAGCCATAGCGATAGCGATCGTCAGCATGGATGAACGCATCTGCTGCGGCCGTCTCGCGCCGGTCCAGGACCTGCCAATCCACCGCTGCGGCATCTTCGAAGCCGATCTCCCAGATCTCAACTGGTTCGCTCATTGAGTAAGACCTGGTCTAGTTCGCCGAACCGACGCCCAGCCGCGGACGGGTCGGACTAAGGCCCTCGATCTCCGTCACCGATCTAACCTCGGCAAAATCAGCCCGAGGCGTACTCCCATGCTGGATCAGATGCCCGACGAGAAACCGGAGCAGAAGCGTATCGATGATCGCATGTATGCGCTCCGGCGCAAGACGCTTGGGAGCCCACGGCCGCCAATGACGCCAGCGATCCTCGGCGTAGAGCTGATCGGAGAAATCCGAATGCCTCGCACCATCGATAATGAACACCTTCGAGCCGGACGAGCGGGCAAGCCCTAACAGGCAGCCGAAATCCTCCCATCCGATCCTGGTCTCGTAGTTCGGACGATGCGACCAGATGCTCCCGGAAGGCTGGAGAGCCGCATACACTGCCAGGAACGGCCGCTGCAGCCCGGCGGCGGCGGGAGTGTGAATCACCCAGCCATCGAGATCCACACCGGCCGCAAAACGCCCATCCACGGCAATCGCTCTCGCCGCGACGGCGCCGCCGAACGAATAACCGACGACCGCGATCCGCGAGAAATCGACGCCTTCGAGCAACTCTGACGCCTGCCCGGCGCGAAGCGCATCCAGAACCCGCTGGAGCTTGTCATATCCCAGCCGGGTTCGACGCTCACTCGTGATCGGAAAGCTCGTATAGTCCTGCGTGGTCTGCATGCTGAACGGCGCCAATCGGACCATCTCGTCCGCGGCGTTGGTTGCAGGATCTGGCCGATCATGACTGATATCGTCCATGGCGACGACAATGAATCCCGCGCCGGCAATCGTGGAGAGCATCACATCATTCTCGGAGCGGCGGCCGCCCCAGGACGGCACGTAGATCACCAGCGGCAGTCCATGATCAGGACCACTCCACTCGACCGCGGGATGCGGTGCTGGAGGCAGCTGGTCCGGCCTCCAAATTCGAACCGGGATTCCGGTCTCCGTTCTCGGATCGGTCAACACTACCTCTCCGACGCGCGCCTGATCAGTCGGCTTGACGAGCTTCGAGGCCCGACGTTCGGCCCACATCGAGCCTCCTACAAGCGCAGCCGAAACAAGCCCCGCCAGAATGATGAGAAGCACGAGAACATCCCGACGCATCTTTCAGCCGAGCCCCTGTCGGCCACATCCGGCAGACGCGTAGAGATGGCAGCTCGCCGGCGACATCGCACCTGTCCTCAGCCTACGGAGCGCTCCGCGGACCAGCGGCCTTCTCGCCGATCGATCACCCAGCTCATATATTCGGCGATGGTCGCCACCGCAGGTTCGCGGGTCATGTCGTCGTGCACACCAGGAACGTCGAAGATCCGCAACTGCCCATTCACGACCTTGTCCCATCCCAGGCCGCGCTCGAACAGCCGTCCGACGCGCGATTTCGAGCTTCGGAACAGCACGACTTCAGCGTCATACGGCTTCCAGGGATACAAGGCCCTAGCGTCCAGCAGATAGTCCATCAGGCCGTGATTGAGGAAATCCTCGTTGGTGGCCCTCGGACGTGGCGCATCTCCACCCCTGCCGATCAATCGGGCCAACGGATTGTTTCTGACGATCGAGTACTGCGACATGGCGGCAGCAATGCTCATGTCCCCGGACCTGATTTTCCGAATCCGCGCCATCAGATCTGGTATGATCCTGTCGGTCAGTTGGACTCGCCTCAGGAAACGGTCGAACCGGCTCATCGATTCCACATAACCGGGTGCGACAGCGTCGAGCAGAAAGATCACCGACACTTCGCCATTGAGGCTCTTCAGTTGCTGCGCAACTTCGAGCGCAACGTTGCCCATCAGGCAGAGGCTGATCAGATAGTACGGCCCAACGGGGTCGTGAGCCCGAATCTGCCGAACCGCGCAGGCTGCGATCCTGCAAATGCTGTCCTGATCGAGCGGCGGCAACGTGGCGTCATCAGCCCATTGCAAGTCGATGAAGGGGCGTCCCGCTGCAACCCGCTGCACCAACGGATAGTACAAGGACCTGTTGCTCAACGCAAAGATCGGCGGCAGCTTGCCTTCGGACTGTAGCACGCAAGGCTGGAAATAAGGCCGCGTGGGACGCCGGCCCGACAGCCTCCGCTCCAGCGAGAACGCAACTGGAGTGACGACGTCACCGGTCGGCTGATCGCCCTTCGAAGTCCGAGCCCAGCCTCCCCGGTCGCTCTCGACCAAATTGGCCTGAGCCTCCATCTCCTCGGACCACGCTTTCAGCAGCGCATCGGCGGCTGCGGCGACATGATGGTCGGTGTTGTACTCACACGAGATTCGCCACCCCTCCTGCCGCTCCACCAAAAAGAAGCTGAATTCGTAGAGGCAGCCCGTCGTCACAGAGGGCAGCGACACCAGCTCAAGGGCGCCGCGCTGGATCACACCGACCTGGCTGGTCTCGACATTGGCGGCCTGCGCCGCAAAGTTGATGGCGTAGCCGAGCGGCAGATCTTTTCGATCCGACAATTCGATGCCGGCGGTGATCTCAGCAAAGGGCAGCGCCTTGTTCGCCAGCGCCTGCGAGACCTCGTCCCTGATGCTGCGCGCGTGCGCAAGCGGATCGTTCTCCGCATCGATCCCGAGCCTTAGGACGACGGTATTGACCACGGGGCCGACCAGGTCGAACAGCAACGGATCATCGCGGTTGGCGACCTGCGTTCCGACGACGATCTCGTCGGTCTCCAGCTCGCGGCCGAGCGCACGCGTCAGGGCCGCACACGCCAGCCCGTACATCGTGAACCCTTCACGCCGCGCCAGCGATTGCAGCGCATCCGTCAATGGCCGCGGAAGAACACGGCTCCGGATCTCGCCGTCACGACCGGCATCGAGCACGCGCTGCCTGGTGGGTTTGATGTCGAGGGGTGAAAGCCCCGACAGCTTGCCACGCCAGTACTGACGCTCCTCTGTCAGGCCGTCGCTCGCCAGCAACGCCGATTGCCACTGCGCATAATCCGCGTATTGCAGGTCCAATTCGCGGCAATCCGGCCGCTGCCCCCGCTCCAGCGCTTCTACCGCAGCCGCGAATTCGCGCGCGATCAGCCCGACTGACCAGCCATCAGCGATCGCGTGATGAAAGGTCAGCAGCAGGATCGCCTCGTTCGGCGAGCGTCGAAGCACCGTCGTTCGCCAAGGCGGCGCGACCAAGGGATCGAAGGGTGCCCTCGCCTCCAAAGATGCAAGTCGCTCCGCCTCCGCCTGATAGCGCTCGTTCGAGAGTTGCGACAAATCGATCAGAGACAGCCTGGGCGAGGCTTCGACGACAATCTGTGAGTAGCCGTCGGCCGAGCGTTCAAATCTCGTCCGGAGCGCCTCGTGCCGGCCGGCGAGAAAGTCGAGCGCCTTCTGAATTGTCTGGTCGTGCACCGCCCCCTTCATCAGCCATCGCATCGCGACGTTGGCGAGCGATGAGCCTGGATCGTCTCTCTGCACTTCGAGATACCGCTCCTGAATGCTAGTGCAGCGGACGGGCTCAAACCCAGGCTCTTGCCCGACGACGGAGGGGGCCTGCGTCATCATGTTGTCCTCACGCGGCTCGAGGGGCGCCGAAACTCGGCGAGCGATGGCGTCTTCTTGTCCGACGTCTGCGCTCTTGCCGCGACGGAAGCCCGCCGCGCCAAATCGCTCATGCTCGGGTTGGTCATCAGATCTTGTGCCCGGATCGGCAGCTTCGCTTCGGAAAACCGCGCGGCCATCCGAAAGACGTGCAGGCTGGTCGCACCGAGAGCGAAAACCCGGTCGCCCGGCTTGATCCCGGTTCGGTTCAACGCCGCCTCGACGACAGAGATGACCTTGTTCAGAACGTCCGGTGCCGGCTCGTCGCGCACCTCCGCCTTCTCAATGAAACTGACGACGATCGGCGGTCTGACGATCGTCGCAGACAGCGCCTTCCGGTCCAATTTTCCGTTTGCGGTCTTGGGCAATTCAGCAACCGCTACAAAGCGGTTAGGAACCATATAATGAGGAAGACTGAGCTGCGCCGTCTGCTGCAGGCTGTCGATGCTCACCGGCATCCCCGGCTTCGCCACGAAGGCAGCTACCAACGCCGCGTCCGCTGTGTCCGCATTCTCGACCATGATCGCGGCGTCCACGATCTCTGGACAAGTCCGCAGCACGGACTCGATCTCTTCCAACTCGATGCGGAAGCCGCGGATCTTCACCTGCTGGTCGCGTCGGCCAAGCAGTTGGATGCCGCCGTCCGCCAGCCGCACGGCCAGATCGCCGGTTCGATACAGACGCACCGTTTCGTCATCCTGCAACGACATCACCGGAAATGCTGCGGCAGTCAGATCGGGCTGGTCGACATAGCCTTTTGCCAGACCCAGACCGCCAATCCACAGCTCTCCCGGCGTGCCGACCGGCGCGTGCGTTCCGTCGTCAGACAGAATGTGGAGATCGGTATTAGCTACAGGCTCACCGATCACGATCGGCCGGCTGGCATCGACAATCCGCCCGCAGGCCGACCAGATTGTGGTCTCCGTCGGCCCATACATGTTCCACAGCTCGAAGCCTGCGGCGATCAGCTTCTCGGCAACATCGCGCGGCAGCGCCTCTCCGCCGCTCAATGCGCGGAGCGGCCGTGACGGCTGCAAGCCTGCTTCAAGAAGCACGCGCCAAAGCGTCGGAGTGGCCTGAACGATCGTCGCAGAGCTGGTTTCGATCAGCCGGACGACGCCCTCGGGTTCAAGCAACCTGTCCTTGCCACAGATCACGGTTCGCCCACCACAATACAGCGGCAACAGAAGCTCAAGAACCGCGATGTCGAACGACACCGTGGTCACTGCGACGATCCGATCATCGGCACCGAAGCCAGGCCGGACCGCCATCGAACCGAGGAAGTTGGCTAGTGCGCGGTGAGTGATCTCCACGCCTTTCGGTGTTCCGGTCGAGCCGGACGTGAAAATCATATAGGCGGTCGAGTCCAGCACCTCTTGCGGCGATGCCGGTTCGGGACGAACCGACAATGCAGCATCGATCTGCGCGGCATCTCGCGCCAGATCGATGACGGGCGCGCCCATTTCGGCTGCAACCGGACAGTCCTCCCCTGACGTAATGAAGACCGCAACTTCGGCGGCTTCGGCCATCTGCCGAATCCGAAACAGGGGGAGCGAAGGATCAACCGGGACGTAAGCGAGACCCGCCTTCGCCACGGCGACCAAGGCAACCGGCAGGTCAAGACCGCGCTGAACCGCGACCGCGACCCGGGCTCCGTTGGCCGGAGCCATCGCTTTCAGCAGACCTGCAATTCGATTGCTTCTCGATTCCAGATCACGGTAGCGTAGAACGTCGGTTTCGTATTCCACCGCAATCGCATCAGGTGTGCGGTCACAGTTTCGCTCGATCATCTCGACCAGCGGAATGTCGAAACGCGAAGGCTGCAGAGTCGTTGCTCGACCGCTTTCGAGTTCGCCGACGACTGGCTCCTCCAGCTTCAATTCCTGCAGGATGATCTGCGGCTGCTCGAGCGCCTGCGCCAAGACGTTGCGGAGCTGATCAAGCCATCGCGACACCGTCGCCCGATCCAGAAGATCAGTTGCGAAATCGACCTCTATCGTGATGTCGTCGTCCATCTCGATCATGTTGATGAAGATGTCGAAATTGACGAACGCCTTGGGATTGGTCTCCACGCGCGTGTCGACGTCGCGGAATGTCAGCCGGGAGCCGACCCGTTCAAGGTTGAACTGAATGTCCGACAGCGGCGTCCGGTTGATGCCGCGGGGAATGTCGAGGTCGCGGACCAGAGACCCCAACGTGTAGTCCTGGTGGTCGAAGATCTCGTTCAGCTTCCCGTCGACGTGCTTCAGATGTTCACAGAATGACACCGCGGACCGAGCTGTAACCGGCACCGGCAGGAAGTTCACGCAATGCCCGACCAGATCCTGCCGATCCAGCAACGCCTGACCGCCCATTGGAACGGTCAACACAACGCGCTCGTTGTCGCAAAGCCGCGCGAACAGCATCTGCGCCGAGGCGAACAGCACCGTGAACAGGGTTATGCCCTGGCGCTTGGCCAGCTCCCTCGCGCTACCGCAAAGGTCCTGCCCCAGCTGCTCGCGCAGGGATGCACCGAGGAAGCTCTTGACCTCCGGGCGTGGGCGGTCGAGCGGAAGCTCCGAGGCGACAGGCACATCCGCGAACTGCGTCCGCCAGAACTCGATCGTGGATGTCGACGGCCGCGGCCGCTCCGCAGCATGTTCGGCGAAACTCGCGGCGGGTATCAGCGCCGGCGTTCTTCCGTCACGATAGGCGTTGTAGATCGCGGCCAAGTCGCCGAGCAGGACGTTCATCGACCAGCCGTCACAGATGATGTGATGCGCGGTAAAGACCAATACGTGGATGTCAGGCCCCAGACACAGAACGCTGGCACGAATCAGGGGTCCGTTGAATAGGTCGAACGGCGTTCTGGCATCCTTGGCCAGCCACTGTGCCAGTTCGGCATCGCCGTCCGCCTCGTCGAGCTTGATGACCGGCACTTTGGGAACGCAATCCGGACTGATCTCGAGCATTCCGGTGAAGTCGACGACACGGCCACGAAGTGCCTCGTGACGCCGAACGACTTCTTCAACCGCCTTGATCAACGCGCTTGAGACCAGCGCTCCCTCGAAACGCACGCTGACCGACTCGTTGAACGCCATCGAGGCTGCATCGCCCATTTGAGCCGCGAGCAACACCTCCATCTGAGGCTCCGTCAGCGGAACCAATTTGGGCTTCAGCCGCTGTGGTTGAGCTTGGTCGTCACCGGTCCGATAAGACTTCTTGGTGATGCTCTTGAGCTCACCCTTGATCAGCCCGGCGTTCGCGAAGGCGCCTATTGCCCTTTCGAACGCGCCGTCGATCGCTTGGCACTGAGCGGCCTCATGTGCGGTGGTGAGAAAACATGGGAAGCCTTCGTGAACATGGATCCCCTGCAGGCGAAGCTCGGCGAACAGCAGGCCGGCAAACCGCCCCAACGGCAAACCATCGACAAAGAACCAGCTCGCACACGTCTCGGCCCGCGTCGGCAGTCCATGGCTCTCAAGGTGAGAATTGATCCGATCGACCAGCTGCCCCGTGCGCTGCGCCAATGGCGCGTAGATCTCGGCCTTGTTCCGTTCGATGTGATCAAGCACGGCGCGTGCGGCGGCAAGCACCATGGGGTGCCGGACGAACGTTCCGGCGAAGAATGTCGGAGCGACTTCGGGCTCGCTATCGTCGCCGTATTGCCAGAAGCCGCCATCGAGAGCGTCCATGAATTCGGCACGGCCGGCGACCACACCGATCGGCATTCCTCCGCCAAGCACTTTGCCGTAGGTCGCCAGATCGGCCTTGATACCGAAGACCTTTTGCATGCCACCGGGGTCAACTCGGAAGCCCGTCACCACCTCGTCGAATACCAGCGCCGTCCCGCTCTTCGCGGTCAGCTCTCGGAGCGACGCTACGAAGTCCCGCGGCTGTAAAGCTGGATGCCGGCTTTGAATCGGCTCGACGATAACGGCGGCTAGATCGTCGGCCATTTGACTGACAAGCTCGAGGCTTGTTGGATGGCCGTACGGCAGAACGATCATCTGTCCGACGTTTTCAGCCGGGATGCCGGACGCGATCGGAAGTGCACCGGGGACGCTGCCCGCGCGGCACGACTTGATCAGAACCTCATCGAACTGACCGTGATAGGCGCCACTGAACACGACGACCTTCTGTCGTCCGGTCACAGCGCGCGCCACCCGGATGGCGGCCATGACAGCTTCGGAACCGGTGTTGCAGAAGGCGACCCGCTCATTGCCGGTCATAGCGCTAATTCGCGCCGCGACTTCCCCGGCCAGTTCGGTCTGCGGTCCGATCGCGAATCCGTCTTCCAACTGTGCGTGCAACGCGGCGGCGACGAATGACGGGACATGGCCGAACATCGTCTGGCCGTAGCCATTCACCAGATCAATGTATTCGTTGCCGTCGATATCCCAGATCGCCGCTCCCTTCGACCGGTTGCACACGATCGGGTACACCATCTCCTTCCACTGCGCATTGAAGCCGCTCGCGGTCCGGGGATCAGCAAGAACTCTGCGCGATGCCTGAGCGCGTGACTTCGATCCAGGCGTACGATCGTTATAACGCCGGACGAGGTTCTCGATGTAGGCCAGCTGCTCCGATGCGAGTGCGAGATCGCCGGCGCCGGCGCCGGCGCCGGGGCGATACATCTTGAACCGACCGCCTCCCTCCTCTCCCGTGTCCGGCATCACAAGAGCTTTGTCTGGCGAAGGGGCTTCGCCGCTATTGGCCGGCACCGCAGCAACCGGCAACTCAGCAGTGACGCGCCCTTCCTTGCCGACGACCGCCAGCTGAGCGGCAAAAATCCGCTCCATCGACTGAAGCTGCTCGCGAAGCAACGCCTCGACTCCCGTGGCGCCCGCCATCGCCGGCGCTGGCGGATCTTTCGACACTGCAGCCTCTGTCGGCGGCTCGACCATCGCCACTTGGGGATTCACGACCGCACGCTCGACCTGGGGCAATTTGTCGGCCGGTGCCGACGTCTTCAACATCGCAGCCAGGGCGTCCATGGAGTTGAGATCTCGCATCAACTGCCGGAACGTGATCTTCACGCCGAACGACTTGTTGACGCGCTGCGCGACCTGACCGAGCAGCAGGGAATCAAACCCAAGTGAAATGAACGAGGTCGCCGCGTCCTGATCCGAAAGAGGTCGCCCCGAGACATCTGACAGGATAGCCGCAAGCGCCTTGATCAGCGCCTTCGAGACCTCGTCACCCGACATCTTGCTCTCCATCGAAACGCTACTCGGACCATTCCGATCGCTACGCACCTCCTGCGGAGGCACGGTCCGAGGGGACGTGTCTCCTCGGGCAGACGCGACTGGCACGATAATCTCGGGGCCGGCCGAAGCAGGACGCGCGATCCAATGGCGCGTCCGCTCGAACGGATAGCTTGGCAATCTCAGCCGTGGCGCCCCCGCGGCCGGGCGAACATCGGATTTCAACCTCGCGCCATTTGCCCATAGATCGCCCAGCGCTTGAGCAAAGGTGAGCTCTTCGTCGTTTCGTTCCGCATAGTCCGGGGCCGTGGGAATGATCGCCCGGACCTTGGAGGCGGACGATGACGCCCCTGCGAACGTCGACAGAGTCCTGCCCGGACCGACCTCCACCAGAAGGCAATCCGCCCGCTGAGATATCGCATCGATCAGCGTGGTGAGCGCGGCGCGGAAGCTGACAGGCTCGCGACATTGACGGGCCCAATAGGCCGGCGACGTGGCCTCCGCCGCAGTCATCCAAGTTCCTGTGACGGTCGACATCAACCGGCGCTTCGGTGGCCGGAGTGCAATCCCGGCGGCAACCTTCTCGAGTTCGATCGCCACTGGATCCATCATCACGGAATGGAAAGCGTGTGACGTGTGCAGACGCCGATGCGGGATCTCCAACCTTTCCAACCGCCGCTCCAGCTCTTCCACAGCCTCGAAAGGACCGCTGGCGACACTGAGACGGGGCGAATTGTCAGACGCGATCTCGACACCGGCTGGCAAATGCGCCGAAAGCTCACCAGCGGCCAACCGCACGCTGAGCATGGCGCCCGGCGCCTGGGCCTGCATGATCCGTCCGCGATGCACCACGAGATTGAGCGCATCCTGATACGACATCACGCCCGCCAGCGCCGCCGCCACCAGTTCGCCGAGGCTATGGCCGATCATCGCTTTCGGCTCGATCCCGGACCGGAGCAGACGCTGTGCTAAGGCATACTCGACGAGGAAAAGCGCAGGCTGCGCCAAGGTCGTCGACAGGATCGCATGATCGTCATTGTCACGGTCGTCGAACAGCACCGCGAGGATATCGACACCGAGGTGTTCTTTGACGATTGCCGCGCCGAGTTCGACATCGGCGCGGAATTCGCGATCGGACTCGAAGAGCCGCCGCCCCATCCCCGGGTACTGAGCGCCCTGGCCGGGAAACATGAACACCGCGCCGGGACGAAGTGATACCGACCGCGCATCGGAGCTGACTTCCCGCAGCGACCGGACTGCTCCCTCCACGGAGTTCACCGCGACCGCCCAGCGCCGATCGAACGTTCGCCGCCCTGCAGCCAGGGTGTGGGCAAGTTCGTTCAAACCAACCCGTTCTCCACGCTGCACTGCGGTTTCAAGATGGTCGGCGAGCCGCAGCCGCATTGTCTCCAGCGCGGTGGGAGTCTTGGCAGACAGCCGGAGAACCACTGCATTCTCGACCTGCGACGCCCCCTCCGCAGCAGTCGGCGGCGACTCTTCCAGGCACAAATGAACATTGGTGCCTCCGACGCCGAAGGCGCTGACGCCGGCGCGACGCGGCGCATCGCCGCGAGGCCACTCCTGCAATTCCGTCGTCACCCGAAATCCCCGCTTGGCGAGGTCGAGGCGTGGGTTCGGCTCGGCAAAATTCGCCTGAGGCGGAAGAATGCCGTGGTGAAGCATCAACGCGGTCTTGATCAGACCCGTTACGCCCGCCGCGGCATCCAAGTGACCGACATTGGCCTTCACCGATCCCAAAGCGCAGTAGCGATCGGCGACCACACCGGTGGACGCTTCAGCAAACGCTTGCGACAGCCCCTCGATCTCGATTGGATCGCCGAGCGGCGTGCCGGTACCGTGACACTCGACGTAGCCGATGGATTCAGCGTCAAATCCAGCCATCGCGAGCGCAGCCGCGATGCACTCCGCCTGCCCTCCGACGCTGGGGGCCGCAAATCCGACCTTGGCTGCGCCATCATTATTGATGCCGTAACCTCTGATCACCGCATAGATCGCGTCGCGATCAGCGACAGCATCCGCCAACCGTTTGATTGCCACCACGCCGGCGCCGGAACCGAACACAGTCCCGGCCGCGTCGATATCGAACGGCCGGCAGGTGCCATCGCGCGAGGCAATGCCGCCGTCTTGATAGATATATCCTCGCTTCTGAGGGAACGTGATCGAGACGCCACCGGCCAATGCCATGTCGCATTGCAGAGCCGCAAGACTTTCGCAGGCTTGCGCGACGGCAAGAAGCGATGTCGAACAGGCACTCTGGACAGAAACCGCCGGTCCCTTGAGATTGAGCTTGTAGGCGACCCGCGTCGCAATGAAATCATTGAGTGTACCGAGTAGCTCCGAATAGGAGCCCACTTGGAAGTTCGACGTGAACCGCTCGACCGCTGGGCGATCGGGGCACACGTGTCGCAAAAAATAGGTATTCAGCGAGCTGCCCGCGAAGACGCCGACCGCCCCCTGATAACGCTCCGGGTCGTACCCCGCATCGTCCAACGCTTCAGCGCAAATCTCGAGGAACACCCGCTGCTGCGGATCGGTCAGATCAGCCTCGCGCGGCGACATCCCAAAGTAGTCGCTGTCGAACAGATCGACGTCGTCCAGAATCGGCTTGGACGCGACAAAATCGGGATCGGCACGCTCCTGGTCAGCGAAGGAGTCTTCCAGCTCTTCAGACGAGAAACTTGAAACGCTGGTGCGCCCCGCTTTGATGTTGTGCCAAAACTTGTGGACGTCGGATGCGCCTGGAAAGCGACCAGAGATTCCCACGATCGCGAAGCCGATCTCATTGTTGTCCGACATCTCGCCTCAGCTCCGTTTAGCCCTATGCGTGATGGCTCCAAACGCTAATCGCCCCATGCGCCGCATTCATCGCACGTCTCTGCCGGCGGCCACGCGCCGCTCCGGCAATGGCGAGCGACCGATGCGACGCTCCATCCAAACAAGCCTGGAATTCGGAGATGCTGGGATGCGCGAACAGATCGGTTACTGGAAACCGAAGCCCAGTCGCCGCCTGAATGCGCTCGTGCGCGGCGATCATCTGGAGCGAGGTCGCGCCAAGATCGAACAGGTTCGCCCTGGCATCGACCGACTTGCCCAGCAATGCGCTCCAGATGTCCGCAACGACCGATCCGACACTATCGCCGGAAAAGTCCTCGTCCTCATGACCGACGCCCAGCTGCTCCGCCGCGATCAGGTCGCTCAACAGCTTCGCTCTGTCGATCTTGCCGTTCTTGTTGAGCGGCAACTCATCCACGATCTTGATCGATGATGGGATCGCCTGGGCGGGAAATTGCGCCTTGAGCCTGCGGATGACGCCGGCTTCGAGATCACCGACCACGTCGCCTGACAGCGGCTTCAAGAAAGCGACAATCCGTTTCGCGTCGCCCCGATCCGAGGACAGAACCACAGCCGCGTCGGCGACGGCTTGATCCTGCCGGAGTGCCTGTTCCACCCCGTCGAGCTCAATACGCACGCCGTTGATCTTCACTTGACGGTCCCGGCGACCACGAAACTCGATCGCACCGTCGCTCCGACGACGGACGTAATCCCCGGTGAGATAAAGACGAGCCGCAGGATCATCCGACAACGGATCGACCACGAACTTCTCCGCTGTCAGCTCGGGGCGATTGAGATAGCCCAGCGCCAGCCCAATCCCGCCCGCGCACAGCTGACCTTCTTCACCGTCCGGAACGGGTTCCAGCGTCTCCGATAAAATGTGGACACTCGTGCCCGCAATTGGAAAGCCGATCGGGACCGCCCCATCGCCCCAGCCGGTGCGCGGGATCGAATAGCAGCACGTGAACGTCGTATTCTCGGTGGGGCCGTACCCGTTGACGATCGTGCATTCCGGCAACAGCGCCATCGCACGTCGAACGTGCGCCGGCGAAAGAACGTCGCCGCCGGCCAGTAGAGTCGTGAGGCCCGACAGCGCCTCGGGCCGCTCGTCCACCATCAGATGGAAAAGACCGGCTGTGAGCCAGGCCGTGTTGACGGAGAAACCTCCGAGCGTCTCGGCGATCCGATCGACCGACAGCACCGCATCTTCGACAATGACGATCTGCCCGCCGTTCAGCAACGGCCCCCAAATCTCCAACGTCGAGGCGTCGAACGCCAACGGCGCCGCATGCAGCATCACGGTCGCAGGCGACAGCGTCATGAAGTCCGTATCGACGACCAGCCTGACGACAGCCCGATGCGGCACCACCACGCCTTTCGGCCGCCCGGTCGACCCCGATGTGAACATCACATACGCCGGCAAGGATGAAGTCAGGTCGAGAGGCAGCGGATCTACCGGCTCATGCCGACAGGCCTCCAATTCATCACTCAATCGGCGCTGCTCTACTCCTTCAATCGGAACCGATTGATGCTCTGTCAGCGCAAGCACGGGCTGCGCATCCTGGATGGCGCTACTGATTGCTTCCAGTCCTAGCCCGACATCGACGGGCATATAGACCCCACCCGCCTTCAAGACAGCAGTCATGGCGATCAACGTATCAATCGAGCGCCCCGAGAGCAGGACAACAATTGCGCCGACCTTCACACCTCGTTTGACGAGCAACCGCGCCAATTGGTTCGACCGGCAATCAAACTCCGCGAAACTGATCTGTCCACGCTTAGAAGCGACCGCAATCGTCTCCGGAGACTGTCTGGCAATCCGCGCCAGGATCTCCGGAATAGTGCATTGCGCGACAGGACCACTATCAGCCTCTTTCTGGATAATCACGGTACTCGCCATGAACACTCTCTCCCGCGACCGGCTCACCGCAATCTGCCCCCGCAGATTGCATCAGCTTACTCTCGTCTTATCCATATGTGGAAGAGCTAACGCACACGGTTCACGCGAGCCTGATCTTTATTGTCCTTATTGGTCTCACCTGCTGCTAACGACGACCGCACCGATCCACGCGTGTTGACACATACGTCAACACGCCCCCCTCCCTCGCTCCTGATACACCCTCTGGAGCCCCCTCGGCCGACATCCAGACAGAACATGATCCACGCCAAGAACCCCTTGCAACATGAGCACTTCGCTACTTCGCGACATCTCAATAATGAACAAGACCGCGAGCCTCATTTCGGCAAGAGAACAACTCGCACTTGAAACTTTCCACAAAACCCACAATGATACTTCTCGATGCGCCGTCGCTCACTTCGATGCAGTTAAGCGCTAATCGATCAAGAAATTTCTGAAAGTACGTTGAACGTCGAACTGTTCAACACCGAATGCATCTTCGTCAACGATCATTGGTTATCGCACGATGTCATTGCAATCGCTCGGAGATCGCCTTGATGCAAGCGCCGGCCGACCGTCCGGCTTCGATTACATGAAGATCTCGCTCGCCATCTCGGTGATCGCGACGCACAGCGTGCTGACGAGCTATGGCCAAGCCGCGGATGCTGCAATGTGGGACACTCCCGCACGGCCATTTCTCAGATCGGTTCTTCCGATGTTCTTCGGCGTCAGCGGATTTCTGGTCGCCGCAAGCCTGGACCGCTGCAAGACGCTCATCAAATTTTTCGGACTTCGGGCGATCAGAATATTTCCTGCACTTGCCGTCGAGGTCGTTCTGTCTGCTTTTCTTATCGGCCCAATGCTCACGACGTTGGCATTGAGAGACTATTTCACAGACCAACTGTTCTTTCTCTACCTGCTCAACGCAATTGGCGAGATCCACTATCTGCTTCCAGGAGTATTCCACGACAATCCGAAGCCCGACACTGTAAACGCTCAGCTCTGGACTGTCCCCTACGAGCTGTACACCTACGGCGCGATCGGCGTTCTGGCTCTAGCGGGCGTTCAGCGATATCGAATCTTGGGCCCCTTGTCTGTCATTGTTCTTGTCGTGTTTCACTTTTTCGCCCGTCTGTGGTGGCACGGATGGCAATATGAGCCATTCAACGGAAATGTGCCGGGGCTTGCCCTGATGATCTCCGGACTCGTCGGCCTGTCGCTCTATTACTACCGTTACCAGATCCCATGGCGCTGGTCGGTATTTTGGTGCGCCACAGCAGTTGCTCTGCTCGGGATGTACTCCCGTTATGGCGGTGAATATTTCGGCGCGTTGGTCGTTCCTTACGTCGCGATTTTCCTCGGCCTAACCACGCCGCGGCGCCTCGCAATCGTTCGCGATCGCGATTACTCCTACGGGATCTACCTATACGGCTTCGTGATCCAACAGACATTCGCAGCCACTATCCCGGCCGGACGTGTCTGGTGGATCAATATTCTGGTGTGCGTGCCGATGGCGGCGATCCTGGCAGCCATGTCCTGGCACTTTGTAGAGCGCCCCGCTCAGCAACTGAAATCTCTGGTCTCGGCTCTCGAAAGGCACTATCTGCGGATCACTCGCCGAACCACCGTACTCCCCCAGAGCGCTCCCGCAAGGGCGGATGCATGAGAAGATGAACGCCCTGCCACAATTGCGGCTCCTGCTCGGACGCGCCCGAGCCAATGCGTTGACAATGTGATGGGGTGAGGCAAGCCAGAATGGCGATCGACGGCACTCGTCTTGAGCGTCCATCATCCATTCTTGGGCAGCTCCGCACTCGGAAGCGCCGGTTGACGCTCGCCGCCGTGACGCTCAGCGTGATGGCAGGGACCGCGGTATTTGATCAACGCAGCAGCTTCGCTTCGGGTGCGACCAGAGACCACTCAGAGCAGACGATCAGCCCTTGGGGCGTCGCCACCGGCGCCGAATGGCTCGATGATCACCGGCGCTTCAATCCGATCCTGGCAGGGGCCGGCGTGAAATGGCTGCGGGCCTTTCAGGAATGGCAGACAGTTCAGCCAAACCGAGGCACATGGAACTGGGCCCCGTCGGATCGACTGATCGGCGATGCGGCAGCCAACCGCATCAGCCTTCTGTATCCTCTCGCCTATTTGCCCCCCTGGGCTTCCGCCGACGGCAGCACGCGCGCCTTTCCGATCAAGGACATCCAATACTGGAGAGACTATGTCGGCGCTATCGTTGAGCGCTATCATGGAACGGTGAAGAACTGGGAGATCTGGAACGAGTTCAACGGCAGTTTCGCCATCAACGGAAACCCGTCCATCTACGCGGAGCTGGTCAGGGAAGCGTCGATTGCTGCAAAGCGGATCGATCCCTCGGCAAGGATCGGGCTCAGCGTGGCAAACTTCGACGTCGGCTTTCTGCAGCGCGCGATCGAAGCGGGCGCGGCCGGTCATTTCGACTTTATCTGCGTCCACCCCTACGAGAAGCTGGACCTGATCGAAGCCGGAGGAGAGACTGAGTTCATGGCGATGGCATCGACGCTGCGTCGGATGCTCGCCTCCCACAAGCTCGACGATACGCTCCCGCTCTGGATATCGGAAGTCGGTGCAGTCGCGACGACCGAGCCACAGTCCGAAGCAACCCAGTCGCGATTGCTGACAAAAGCCTACATCCTGGGGCTCGCGTCCGGTTTCGAAAAGATCTTCTGGTTCGAAGCGCGGGGGCCTGCCTATCACGATCAGGCAGACCACGGATTGCTCCGAACGGACTATTCACCGCGCCCCTCGTTTGTCGCACTTGCGACGTTGATCCGTCTACTGGGCGATCGCCCGACATATATTGGATCGGTAAGAGCGGGCGCTGACGGTCTCGGCTTTGTCTTCGAGGGCCGACAAGGTTTCGTAATGGCCGCTTGGAACAGCTCGGAAAAGGCCGCGGAAATGACCTTCGAGGCGCCGGTCCTGGTCACGCGTACCGACGGCTCGGAGGCCCCCCTGAATGCACGCCGGCCCGTCAGCCTGTCATCCGCCCCGGTGTTCCTTTCGAGGCTCCCCGACGCGATCGTGGAGCAGGCGAAGAGAAGCCATAACCTGCCGATCCAGCAAGATAGCGATTATTCGGGCGCCAATGCCGTCACGCTCTCTCTTCGCGAGACCAATCGCGGCAGCGGCGTGAAGCAGATCAATCCGCAGACCACCAAAGTGTTCGAGGACGAGGGGGCTGCGTCAAGGCGGCTCGATTTTTCGGTCGCGAACAACGAAGGTCACTACGCCTATTTCTCTGTGTCTCCGCAGTTCGTTCCGTGGGGTACCCGTCGATTGCAGATCACAATAGCGGTGAAGCGGCTCCCCGGAAGTCCGACGGCGGGATTCAGTTTGGACTATGAGTCCCAGAGAGGCTACGTCAGCGCTCCGTATCGCGAGATACCGAGCGCGTCAGACTGGCAGCAATTGACGTGGACGATCGACGACGCGAACTTCGTCGGTCAGTGGGGCTGGCACTTTCGGATCAATGCAATTGCTTCGCCTAGCGAATTTCTGATCAGGGACGTTCGTGTGGCAAGGCTGCCATGACACCGGATGCAGATCGGACCATCATCGATGTACCGGTCGCGATAGGGCTGAACAGGAGCTGCTCGTATCTGGTCAAACACGGCTCAATGTGTCCGGTCACTCTGCATCGCCGCGGCGATTGCCGAGCGTCCCCTCTCCGTCCGCAAGGCATCTTGCCTGAACGGATGAGTGTCTATGCGAACAACCCGGCATGAAAGAGATTTCCGGCATCAGACCGGACTGATAGGCTGGACAAATGCATGTCGAGAACCTTGCTCACTTCAGCGCCGAAACTCATTTTGAGGCCGACCTCGTCATTGTCGGAGGTGGCCCGGCGGGCCTCTCGGTGGCACGCGAGTTGCGACGTGCTCCGCTACGCATCCTGATCGTCGAGAGCGGATTGCTTGAAGAGGCACCCGAAGCAACCGAGCTTTCGACGCTGGAGAGCATCGGCGAGCCGAGCGCCCCACAGCAGATCGAGAAGAGGATAGCGTTTCACGGAGCCAATAGCCGGTCCTGGGCCCAGGACCGGCAGCCTTACGGCGTCCGTTGTCGAGCGCTCGGCGGCTCGACGCATGCTTGGGCTGGCAAATCAGCTGCCTTCGATGGCATCGATTTTGAGGAACGAGCGTGGGTCCCGCAGTCCGGCTGGCCGATCGAGCGATCCTGCCTCGATCCGTTTCTGGAACGAGCGGCCGACATCCTGAACCTCGGACCGAACCGTTACGACGACACCCTTTGGACGCTTCTCGGCATCTCACCTCCTGAACCCCAGCTCACCGCGCAGGGACTTCGCTCGTTCTTTTGGCAGTTCTCGCGATCCCGGATCGATCCGCTCGATATCATGCGGTTCGGGGCGGACTTTTTAAGGTTGGACGGCGACAACGTTCGGATTCTGCTCAACGCTACAGCGACACGCATCGATCTGACCCAGGAGGGAGATGCGTTTCGCGGCGTGGAGATTGCGACAACCGACGGACAGCGTCACACGGTGCACGCAAGGGCTGCAGTGATTGCCGGTGGCGGCATCGAAAACGCCCGCCTTCTGCTCGCATCCAACATGGTTCATGCCAACGGCGTTGGAAATCAGTACGATCTGGTGGGCCGTTTTCTAATGGACCACGCTGGGGCACGAATAGCCAGGTTCGGCGGACCGAACGCAAACCGGATTATGCGGCGGTTTGGGTTCTACGGCCTACGCAATCGCCGCGGTACCTCCATGTACATGCATGGCCTCGCGATCACCCCCGAGATTCAGGAGCGCGAGCATCTCTTGAATTCGGCGATCTATTTCATGCCGGAGCACGCGGCGGACGACCCTTGGGACGCCGTCAAGCGGCTCCTTACCGGGAAGAGCAAACGACAGGTCAAGGATATCATGCGGGCCGTCGCTGGTGCCGGACTCCTCGGCAAGGGCGCCGCCATGAAGCTGATATCCAGCGACCGACTGCCCCTCGCGGTCAAGGATTTCGTCGTTCAGGCCGCCATTAGGTACATGCCGAATGTGGCCGCGGACGACTTTCTCAGTCGCGGCGTTCCCCACAAGGTGACCGACGTCTGGATCGACGCGATATCTGAACAAAGGCCTGATCCGGACAGCCGCATCACGTTGTCAGAGACGACGGACAGGCTGGGCCTCCCGCTTCCACGGGTCAATTGGAGGATCAACGCAGACGAGCGCCGGACGATCATGCGGCTCGGGCACATCGTAGAGTCGGCTTTCGCCCAAGCTCAGCTCCCGAAGCCAATTCTGGAACCGTGGGTGGTAGAGGGCACGTACAACGACGCGGTGATCATCGACATGGCTCACAGCATGGGCACGACCCGGATGTCTGCCTCAGCGCGATCAGGGGTTGTCGATGAACATTGCCAAGTGCATGGCGTACGTAACCTTTATGTCGCCGGAAGCTCGGTCTTTCCGACGAGTGGCCACGCCAATCCAACTCTGATGATCGTGGCCTTTGCGGTTCGTCTTGCCGATCGGATACGACAGACCATGCTATAATCCGCGTCCATCGGAACGGCGCGCGGCCGCAAGAACACCGAGGGCCGGCTCGAGCGCCAAGCTCGCATTCGACCTGACGACCGATCGCGCATCGCGCTTGGCGCAAGCCAGAGCCGCGAAAATGAAGAACGGCAACCCAAGGTCGGTCAGAGCACCAGCCAGCACCTGCGTCACAAGCATCGCCGCACAGGTGACCTTGGCTGCCTTTCTATATCCATCGTCCTTCGCATCCACGCCGTTTTCGTCTCGCTCCAGAAAGACCGAGAGTAAAAACCCGACGAACAGGACGCTTCCGACAATCCCCAGGCTGGCAAGCACCGCGATCGGGAAACTCGATGCACGCATACTGCCATTCCCAACGCCAAATCCGAACGTATCAAAGAAATTCTGAAGCCCTTGTCTGTTCCAAAGGGATCTCTCGATGCCCGAAGAACTCGACAGTTTGTTCAGAACCAGCTCGTTCAGAATCTCCGCCACATAGCTCGACGCACGTTCGTCGGCGAGAATTCCCAGAACAATGAAAGCAACGACAAACGGCGCGCCAGCCAATAGAACCATCGATTCAATTCGCAAGGCGCCAGAGATCGACGCCGAGACGATCTGGAAATAAAAGATGCCCAACACCACGGCGAGCCCGACATAGGCCGTCGACGATTTCGAAAGAAGCGCCGCGCCGAGGGACAGAACAGCGAGCACGAGCGACAATCGTCGGTAGACTCCGCAGAGCCATAGCTGAAATGTGAATGCGAAGAACGCGATCGTCATCGACCCAAATGCGGACGCTTCGGTAAACGATCCGACTACCCGCTTCGAACCGGCAAGCTCCACCTCCGTCAGAAGACCATAGGATGCATTCCGGATGAACGACAGAATCTCGGTGGTATTCGAGTAATAGGTGACGAGATCGACGACCGCGAAGGCCAGATTGGCGGTGACGCACAATATCGCGGCACTCCCCAACTGACTTCTTCCCTCATAGGACGCCGCGTACGCCCAGATCAGAACAAAGCAGACCAGATCTCCGACAAGATACACGGATTGCGTGAAGTTCGAGGTCGCCGGCTGTAGAACCACCATGTAGCCAGTCGTTCGCACGGGATAGACGAACGTGTCCCCGGCAAACAGCCTGGGCATGAAATAGGCAGAGACCAGGCAGTCCACGACGATCAAGGCGAGCCAGAATCCGGGCGTTCCTATCGCCAGAGCATCGGACACTCTTCCCCGGCATCCCGGCTCAGCCAGAATCCGGATCGTCAGAAACCCCAACAACAAATGTGATGGGGTTACGTTGGTGCCGCCCAGGCTTGGCAGCGTGAAGGCCGCGGCCGCTCCAAGCAAGATCGAGCATACGAACGCATGAATGATGAACGACACGGGCCGGAAGAGGCAGATCACGCCGAGAGCAAGCGTGATCAGTCCGATGACTTCGATCGTCATGGTGGTGCCCGGCGCCCTTCTGTCACTGTCGGCGGCCGGAGCTCGTTCACGCCTCAGGCCGCACCAAAGTTTCTCGCTTTGCTCAAATCTGTCAACGCCTCACTCTAAGCGGCAATATCCGTCAGGCCACTGAGCGGCGCGTCCCTCCCCTCTGATCGGATCGCCCCGACCGTCCAAACGCGGCATTCGACCACGTACGCAAATGGCGCTGTCCCAGCTACGCTAACAAGACAGGCTGCAGGTCGCTCCGACCAGGAGCCTTGTCGGGCGCCAAAATGGACGCACGCCTACCAATTCAAGCCCCCCACGCCAGACCGCTGATCGACACCGCTACGCCTGAGTCATTAAGAATGCTCATGAATTTACCATTGTCCCAAACAAACAAGCACCGGCGATCTCAATCCCCCTACAGTTGTCTTGACACTATCAGGCGTCGTCGGCAGATCGATAGTTGGCCCAGGACGCAAGAGGCGCTCTGGAGATCGCATTAGGTGAACCCATTGCTCTTTCGTCGACTGACGATCAACGGGAAGTTCCTGACAGCGCGACCTACAGGCGTCCACAGGGTCGCGGATCAACTCATTCGCCAGATCGTTCTGAACCACGACATCCTGGACGGAGTATTTCGCTCCTCACCTGCGATTGTCGCCCCCAGATCCGCATCAGAAGGGACCCACGGCGTTCAGGTTGAGCGCTACGGCCGCCTACGCGGGCAACTGTGGGAGCAAATGGACCTCCCCCGCGCCGCACGCTCGGATCTGCTTCTCAACCTGTGCAATCTTGGGCCGGTCGGACTCCGCAATGCGATCACCATGATCCATGATGCGCAAGTCTTTATCACGCCGCAATCCTACTCGGTCGCTTTCCGGACGTGGTATAAGACCATCCTGCCGCTCATCGGCCGGAGGCATCGTCGCATTCTGACAGTGTCCCACTTCTCCGCCGAGCAATTGGTGCGAGCCGGCGTCACAGACGCGGAGCGCATCTCGGTGATCCATAACGGCGTCGATCACGTCCTGCAGTATCCACGCGCACCCGAGATCATCAATCGCCTCTCGCTTGAACGTCGGCGCTTTGTTGTCGCGCTGTCTTCCACCCAGGCGCACAAGAATATTAAGGTCCTGCTGGATGCTTTCTCCAGCCCGGAGCTTTGTGACATCAAGCTCGTCCTGTTTGGCGGACACGATCGTCGCGACTTTGAACGTCTGTACTCACATGTTCCCGCCAATGTCGTGTTCGCAGGACCGGTGACGGACGGTGAGCTACGGTCCCTCTACGAAGCGGCATTATGCGTGGGGTTTCCATCCACGACAGAGGGCTTTGGCCTTCCGCCCTTGGAGGGAATGGCTTTGGGCTGTCCGGCCGTCGTAGCACCCTGCGGTGCACTTCCCGAGGTCGCCGGGCAAGGCGCGCTGTACGCGGCAGCAGGCAACCCTAGGGAGTGGGGCGAAGCGATCAAATCACTTGCGGCCTCACCGCCATTTTGGCTGGAACGTTCGGTGGAAGCGGCGGCGCAGGCAGCGAATTTTACTTGGCGGAAAGCCGGCGCGGATCTCTGCGACGTCATTCGGCTCGTTGCTGACGACAGACAGCGAATGCCGGGTTGGAGGGCGAATGGGAGCGACTAGGATCGCGGTGGTCGTCGCCAGCACCGGCCGTCCTGAGGAGCTAGGCCGCTGGAAAGAGCACATTCTACGACAGACGCTCCAGCCAACTCGGTTCGTATTTACGGTCGTGAAGCCATCGGACCTTCCACACTCGATCTCGATGCCCCCCTGCGCGGAGGTTGTCTACTGCAATCCGGGACTTCCCGTGCAGCGCAATGCTGCGCTGGAGTTGCTTCTGGACTCGACCGACGTCATCGCGTTCTTCGACGATGATTATGTGCCATCGGCCTACTGCCTCCAGGGGATTGAAGACTTCTTTCGGCGACATCCCGCAGTGGTTGCCGTGAATGGGCTGTTGCTGGCCGATGGAATCAACACCGCGGGAATTCCCTACGAAGAAGCCATCTCGCTTGTCGACGCCCACGACAAGAACGGCAGGCCGGACGCAAGAGTGATCTGTTCGCTCGATGGGCTGTACGGCTGCAACATGGTGTATCGGAGCGCTGCCATCGGGGCCGAGCGTTTCGACGAGAACCTGCCGCTGTACGCCTGGCAAGAGGACATCGACTTCGCTGCACGCGTCGGCCGCCAAGGAGCCCTCGCACTGACCACCGCGTTCGCCGGAGTTCACCAGGGCGTCAAAGCCGCACGTCTTGCGGGCGTGAGACTGGGCTATTCCCAGATCGTCAACCCCGTGTATCTCATGCGGAAAGGGACTTTGTCCGTCAAAGCCGGCATTCAACTGATCGCGCGCAATCTGGTGATGAACCATGCCCGTGCCTTCAAGCCCGAACCGTGGATCGATCGTCGGGGACGCTGCAAGGGGAACTGGATCGGACTTCTCGACCTGCTGATCGGACGCGATCACCCGAAGAGAATCCTGTCCATTCGCCAGTGAATTCCGACGTATTGCTATTTCACCATAGACATCCGCATCGCGAAAGCTGTGGCGACGAGCACCAAACGAGATCTGATCGGACCGAACCTCGACAATGGCGATCGATCTAGCGCCTGATGAACGATCGGATGAACGATCGAACGAGATTCAGGATTTTTGCTTCGGCGCCTGCTGGGCGTCCTGCGAGAAGCCAAAGTGTCAAGACCGCAACGGTATAGACGGCCCCGGCCAACAGAACCGCCCCCACGAGGTTCGTGGCCATCAGAATGATTTTAGGCTCGTGCTCCAGGTCTCGGAGGAGTGGATGAACGGCCGCCGTCATCAACGCCCCAGCCACGATTGTACGCCAATGCTCCGCAACCTGCTTCCAAGCAGCCCAGCCGATGGTTTGTTGCGCCGCCCGCATTGAAACCGCTGCCACGAATACCGCGGTCAGCATTCTCATCGCAACCGCCCCTTCCATCCCGAACAGCCAGATCGCGACGAGCAGAATTGGCATCTTGAACAGCAATTCCGATAGTGCGATCGGAAACAGCGCGTGTGTCCGGTTCAGCGACATCAGTAGCGGCGATAGCGGCGCCACGAACAGTGATGGAATGATCGACAACGCCATGAACGACACGATCGACGAAATCACGCCCCACTTCTCGCCCAAAACCAATCGGATCAGCGGGTCCGCAGCCAGGGCGAGCCCGATCAGGACGGGAAGACCAACGCAGACAATCATCGCCGCGCTCGCGCGATACGCATCTTTCAATCGCACCGGATTGTCACGGATCAATGAAAACGCCACGGTGAGCGGGTTGAGAAGCTGGACAACGATCACCTGGGTCGGCAACGACGCCAAGTTTGATGCCATGGAAAAGCGGCCGAGATCCTGACGGCTCGCCATCCGCCCCAGAATCAACTGATCAATCTGCCAGTTCATGGCCCCGACCAGCTGATTGATCGTGGACCACCGCACAAACGCGGAAAACTCGTTCCATTCCGCCAGCGACAAGCGCGGCCTATATCTGAACGCAATATGGCTGGCGACAGCTATTGTCAGCGGCGTCGCAATCGTCCCGACTGCGATCGCCCAATACGACCCCGTGCACCATGCGATCACGACCGACAACACGAGCGACATCAGCTTGCCCGCCGCCTCCAGAAAGACGACCGGACGATAGTCCATACGACGGGTACACTCAGTGATCCGCGGGCTTCCCAGGCTCCGGACCGCAGGAGCCGTACCAAGCGCAGCAATCAACCCTATGAGTCGTTCATCCTTATACAACTCGGCAATCGGCCACGACAAAGCCGTCACAATCGCCATCAAGGCGCAAGACCTCAACAATCCCACGGTGAAAGCGGTGTCGTAATGTCGCTTGGTGGGATCTCTCACTCTGATGAGAGCCACGCCGATGGGAATCTCCATGACCGCTTCGACAATGACGATCACGGACATCGCGATGGCTACGACCCCGAAGTCGGTGGGCGTCAGAAGCCGGCCCAGTAGACTCAACGTGATCAGATCGATGCACCTGGTGATCAGACGCGAAGCCACCAGCAGACCGGCGCTCGCAGCGGCTCTCGTACCGACCGGCGCCTCTGAATGAACTTCAGCTCCCATCACCCACCAGACATCCAACCCGAAACGCCACGCCGGTAGAGGCGCAGGTCATCATCGCTCTGCGAGACGCGATTGCCCGGTCGTCCTGCCTCACCCGAGTGAGCCGCGGAACGGCCCGATGCGTCTGCCGGCAATCGACCTCACGATATCAATTCTCCTACTGGATGATCGCTGTGTGTCCGCCCAGCCAAGATCGGCTTGACCGCTCGGCTCAGAGGCCGCTCGACCACTGCCCAGCCCACGACCCCGCTCGCAACAACCAGAACAGTCAAGATCACCACATTGAGGTCGAATGGCAAAGTTCCGAAGCCAAGATGAGACATCACGGTGCCCCACATCGGCAGCGCGAAAACCTGAAACAAATAGATTGAATAAGATGCACCGCCGAGCACCGCTGCCAATCGCCGCCACCGCCCCTGCCCCAGATCGAAGACCGTCGCGGCAATGACGATCCCCGCAGCCGGGATTCCCCAGAGCGCAAACCGGCCAGCCCCCTCTTCGTCCGGCGTCCAATAGACGGTCGCCGACAGCACCGCAAGCGACGCCGTCGCGACCGCCCATGCGGCCGGGACGGAAAGTTTGCCTCCCGTGAGCCGCCAATAGGCGATCCCACCACCGAGCAGAAATTCCAGCAGCAGCCAACTCGTCACGAACTTAGCCGAAGGGGCCTCCGGAGCCAGAGCGACTCCCAACCCGACCAGAACAGTGAACGACGCGAGCAACAATCGTAGCGCCAGCGGACGCGGCAACACTATCGACAAGCCGAACGCGAAATAGAAGAACATCTCGTAGTTCAGCGTCCACCCCACCCCAATGACCGGCGACACCCCCCGTCCGGGTGCGGGAATCGGCAGGAACATGTAGGACCCGACGATCCACCCCGGATCGAGTGCCGCATAATGCGTTGTGAACATCCCCGGCGCGAGGATCATGACCGATACGGCAGCAGTCGTGAGCAACCAGTACAACGGCACTATTCTGGCAACCCGTTTTCTGAAGAAGCGCGACACTGCCCCAGGACGGTTGAAATCATCCCAGTGCACGTAAAGCATCACGAAGCTTGAGATCACGAAGAATAAGTCCACTCCCGCGTCGCCCACCCTGCATTGACCTGCGCCGCCGGAAAACAAAACTGAACCACCCCTTCCCTCCGGAAACACATAGCCGATCCGCGTCGTTGCATGCGTAAACACCACGGCAATCGCTGCGAGCGCGCGAAGCAGTTGGATAGCGTCGATACGCCCTCTGTTGACTTTTAGATCAACAACGCTCGGCAGCACTCGCATCTCCCGAAACACTTTCTCACTATCAACTTGCAATCCGCCCGCGATTTGCGGGACAATGCTGCGTCGCTTCACCGAAGATCCATGCTGTCCCTGTTCACCTCATTCCGCAACCAACATCTCATCGACATTCCGCGGGACTCGACTTTGAACGTCATGGCGACCGATACAAACCAAACACCATCGCGTAGGCACAGCGCATCCCCAATGACGCCCCCTCAAATGGACAACAACCCTACTTGCAGGTGCAGCCGTTTCGCCGTTCACTATCTTTCGTTCGATCGTTTGCTGATCATCCGTTACTTCGATACTCACAACGGATACAACTCTGACTTGCTGTAACGAATTGAGGTCCTCGAATGCCGCGCGTTGGATTCTCGGAGTGGTTCGCATTGACGAAGGTCGTCGCTCGCGGTCAGCTGTTACGCTACCGTGGCGGCGAGCAAGGTTACACAACGCAGTTCGAGCAGAACCTCGAGAAGCAGATGGGCGTGAAGCACGCGTTGACCGTGAACAGCGGAACGAGCGCCCTGATCTCCGCGTTGGCCGCAGCCGGCATCGGTCCCGGCGACGAGGTACTTGTTCCCGCCTACACCTGGGTCGCGACGGCTATTGCACCACTCATGGTCGGCGCCATCCCTATCGTCGTCGACGTCAACGAGAGCCTGACGATCGACCCCGAGGACATCAAGCGCAAGATCACCCCTTACACTAAAGCGATCATGCCAGTTCACATGCTCAATCTGGTGTGTGACATGGACGCAATCGTGTCGATCGCTCGCGAGCACAGGCTCAAGATCATTGAAGACGCCTGTCAGGCGGTTGGGCTGATGTACAAGGGCCGCCGTGTCGGCACAATCGGGGACGCCGGCGCATATAGCTTCAATCAGTTCAAGAACCTCAATTCTGGCGAGGGAGGAGCGGTGCTTACCAATGATGACCGCCTCTTCACCCGCGCCCGCATGTTCCACGATGCGGGAAGCTATACTCGCGAGTACTCGTACGAATCCAACGAGGCCCCCTTCATCGGAATGAACTTCAAGGTATCGGAGCTGACAGGGGCCGTCCTTCATGCCCAACTGCCTAAGCTCGACCCATTGATTTCGCGCTTGCGGTCCCGCTACCCCATCATGGTGAAGCACTTATCTCAGACCGATAAGCTCAAGATTTCACCGCACAACGACCCCGATAACGCCGCCGGGCTCACCGTGATCCTCAATACCGCCGAAGATGCCAAGCGGTTCGCGAAAAACCGGGGTGTCGACCGGCTGATCGACACCGGCCGCCACGTCTACACCAACTGGCGCCCAATCATGACCCAGCGCACCTTCGATGACCGGATGAATCCGTGGAAGTGGGCAAAACGGGACATCCGCTACTCGGAAGACATGTGCAGCCGGACGCTCGACATCCTGTCTCGCACCTGCCGCGTCTCTCTTGGTCCGCAGTACCCAATTCCGTTCATGGAATTGCGCGGACGATCTCTCCTCAAGGCCGCGTCCTAGAAAGACACTTGAAGAGAGCTCTTGAGGTTCAGCTTTTCTCCGGTCGCGCTATCCGCTCTCGAATTGAAGCCAAAGGCAATGAACCCATCGGTCAAAATCGTCGTCTTGAGCCTGCCGACTGCCGAAGCGCGCAGGAGCCAGATGACCGCCATGCTGAGCAAGGCGTTGCGGGGCTGGCAGTACTTCGATGCCCACACTTCATTGAAGTGCCCCAACTTGCATTACGACAGCACCGAACTGCGACGACACTTCGGACGCCATCTTTCGCCTCCCGAACTTGCCGTCTGCTCGAGCCACGCCGCAATCCTCGGCGAATTCATCGACCGCAACCAGGCCGACTACATCCTGGTGCTCGAGGACGATGTAATCTTTGATACCGACTTTCCGCTCGATCAGTTTTGCGCCTTCTGCGCCGACAACGGGCTCGAGTACGTTCGCCTATTCGGAAAACACTACGCCAAGGCCGTTCGTCTCGGCTTCTTCTACGACAGATCTATCGTGCGGTTCACCACCAGCCCCGCTGGCGCCCAAGCCTATCTAATGTCACGCATAGCTGCCCGGCGCTTTCTCGACAGCTATCGATCCATCCGAGCTACGGTTGATCTGGCTATGGATTCGTTCTGGATCACGCAGCTGCCGATCTATTCGATTTTTCCTTACCCCATCATTGAACGTTTCTCGCCCACCTCGATTCCGATGCCACCGAACTCAGTCGACGTGCGCGGGTGGGAGAACTTGGCTTGGCAGAGTACTCGGGCGGTCAACAAAGCACGAAAGATTCTGACGAACGTCAAGCTTCGCAAGCTCGACGAGCGCATGCGTCAGCGCCAATGGGATTTTCGTCAAGTCGGACAAGTCGATTATCTACAACGCCGGGAGCGTTAGCCCGAACGCCATAGCTGGAGCGTTTCTCTTGAAAGTGGCAATCGTACACTACTGGTTCGTCGGAATGCGAGGCGGCGAGAAGGTCATTGACGCTCTCTGCGAACTATACCCGCAGGCTGACATTTTCACTCATGTCTTCGTCCCCGACGCGGTGAGCGACCGGATTCGTGCTCATCGCGTGACGACTTCATTCATCAACTCGCTTCCCCGTGCCAGATCGATGTACAAGTCGTACCTGCCACTGATGCCACTGGCCCTTGAGCAATTGGATCTGAGCGGTTACGACCTGATCATCAGCAGCGAATCCGGGCCCGCCAAGGGGATTATCGCGCCGCCCGATGCACTTCACGTCTGCTACTGCCACACCCCGATGCGATACATCTGGAATATGTACCACGACTATCGGAGCGGTGCCGGCAGAATAACGCAATTGTTGATGCCGCCCATGTCTCACTATCTCCGGATGTGGGACGTTTCAGCCGCATCTCGCGTCGACAGCTTCATTGCCAATTCCGCGACGGTCGCCGATCGAATAGAGCGATATTATCGCCGCGAGTCTGTCATTATTCATCCGCCCGTTGACACCTCAGCGTTCACGCCGATCCTGACATCGCAACTGGGAGACTATTACCTGATGGCTGGCGAACTCGTCGCCTATAAGCGACCCGATCTGGCGGTTCACGCATTCAACCAGATCGGCCGGAAATTGGTCGTGATCGGCGGCGGAGACATGCTCGACGAATTGAAGAGGATCGCCGGACCGAACGTGACCGTGATGGGCTCACAGCCATTCGAAGTCCTGCGCGATTACTACAGTCATTGCCGCGCGCTGATCTTCCCCGGTGAGGAAGATTTCGGCATGGTCCCAGTGGAAGCGATGGCGGCCGGGCGCCCAGTTGTTGCCTTTGGAAAAGGCGGAGCAACAGAGACCGTGGCACCGGGGCTTTCCGGGGTTTTTTTTCAATCACAGGAGATCGACGCTATCCGCGCGGCTATCCTTCAGCTCGATGAGATGGCGATCGATCCGGGCAAGATCTCAAATCATGCTGCTCGGTTCGGCAAACAGGCTTTCTTCAAAGGATTCCGCTCGCACATCGACCAGCTGCTGGACTTGAAGTCCGGGACCGTCAGCCGCCTCGAGGCTTAGCCTGTCGCCAGCACTGAAAGACCCTCGCGGTCCACGATCAGACATGTCAGATGCCCCGTGACGAAGGCGCCCGTATCGATATTGATCCTGTTCGACCGCATGTCGATGCGCTGGACGGGCGTGTGGCCATGAACGACCAGTTTTTCGAAATTCAACGTCGACGACAGAAACTCATCCCGTATCCAGAGAAGGTCGCGTTCTGACTGCCTAGACAATGCAACTCCGGGCTTCACACCAGCATGGGCGAAGAAGACCTTTCCGCAAGAGAACGAGCTCTGCAGCCCGTTCAGGAATCGAAGATGGGCGTCCGGAAGCCTCTCCCGAAACACCAGTTGCAGTTCAGCAACGCCGGACTCGGAAAGCACCTTCTTCGGCTCAATTCCGTAAGACACCAACGTCTCTAATCCGCCAAGTCGCCGCATCCAATTCTCGAAAATGGCGACATCGGTCAGGGATCTGATCGCGACGGCCTCATGGTTTCCGCGGAGAAAGACGAACTCCCTTTCGCTCCCCCTACGAATGAGGCTGTCGATGACATCGCAAGACTTTGGTCCACGATCGACGTAGTCGCCGAGGAACACGCAGATTGGGCGAACGATGGGGCGCTTCGCCAAGTCATGGTCGATCTTGTGAAACAGCCGATCCATCAGATCGGCGCGGCCATGCACATCTCCGACAGCATAGATCCGCACCCCTTCCGGTAGAAACGGTAACCAGTGCCCACACTCTCCTGAATGAAAACTCTGTGCGATCTCCTCGCTCCATCTCGTCACGGCGCTTCAGCCCTTCGTCTACAAACACCGACAGCCGGATTCAACGTATCGCCGCATCGATCTCTCGGGCCGGTCCCGGCATCGCCATCGAGAATGTAATATCCTTCATACCCACACTGGACTCCATCGGCCTCAGGCTGTTGATCACAATCAACTATAACCGGCGACCATGATTGAACCTAGGTGCCGTTTCATGTATCTAAGAACTACAAAATTCATTTTGATAAACAATACCTTGGAGTCGTCAGATGGCGAACCGGCTGTGTCGCATTGCGGTCTTCGGAGCTGTTTCAGCACTTCTTCTCCCCGGCTCCTCGGCCTCGGCCGCCTGCATCAATCCGCCCGTGTCTGAACAGGCAATCGCGCAGTTCAGATCAAATCCGGCGGCGCTACTCAACCCAACGACCGATGGTCGTGCGGTGGAGACGGCGGTTCGAGACCTCGTCGCCAGCGACGCGACACTAACTAAGTCGATCGTGTCGTTAGCAGCGGGTGCCCCTTCGCGACTCAAGACAGCGATCGCGGCCGGTCTCGCGCAGGCCGCCACTGCGTGCACGACGATAGACGTGCAAGCCGCCATGTTGATCCAACAAGCAGTCGCCGCACTGCCAGACGGTGAATTCCAGACAACGTTTGCGGCGATCGCTGGCGATCTTTCGACCGCGGCAACAGCAGCAGCGGCCGCCTCTGCAAGCAGCTCCACCGGAAGCGTCATCATCAAGAATCCAAACCGCTCGGCGCGTGCTGCTCAGGGCCCTGGAGGCGGCGGCGGGGTTAGTTTGCTCACGCAAATTACGTCTGGCGGGCGAGCCATTGTCGCCGTCGATGGGCCCGCAAGAACCGCTAAGTCGGTTACGTCCGGCGATCCGGTCAGCGCCACTCGCTAGGCCGCCCCTGTCAGTCGCACGCTCCGTGTCAACGCCGATGACGGTTTAGGATTTAAGAATGAACTTCGCCGGTCAACCTCTGCAAGACGGTAGTCTGCCTCGTATCGGGGCCGGCAAGGACTCGCTTTCCCTGTTGGACATCAGCGATTTCGTCGCGCGGCATTGGCGTTTCATCGGTTTGGTGACCTTGTTCGTCATTGTGCTCGCGCTAGCCTATCTGGCAGTTGCACCGTCCCGATACACCGCGCAGACCGACATGATTATCGACACCAAGCGCGTTACGTGGACCCAATCTGAATTCGCGACAGAGAATCGGATGGTCGAGGATGCTTCGGTCGAGAGCGAGATCGAGACGACAAAATCGGAAAAAGTCGCCCTGCAAGTCATCCGGAAGCTCCGCTTGAACGAGGATCCCGAATTCATCGGAACCGGCACGGGACTGCGCAGCCGACTCTATCAACTTCTGGAATTGGATCCTCCCATTTCGCCCCAGCTCACGCCCGGTGAACTCGAGGCACGGGCCCTCTCCAGGGTGAAGGACAACCTTCGGGTCATTCGGCTCGGGCGGTCCTACATCGAGCAAATCTCCTTCACGTCACTGGTCCCAGAGAAAGCGGCAGCCATCGCAAACGCTTTTGCCGACGCATACATCGAGGATCAGATTCAAGCGAAGTTCGAGGCTACTCGACGCGCGAGTGAATGGCTGCAGCAAAGGATCGGAGAACTCCGGCAGCAAGCCAGCGACGCATATCGTGCGGTTCAAGACTTCAAGTCGAGCAACTCCATCATCGTGAACGGCGATGGCAAGCTCGCGAGCGACCTGGAGCTCGATCAACTCGGCATCGCGCTCGCGAAGGCTCGCGCCGAAACCAGTCAGGCCAGAGCCAAGCTCGAACGGATCACGCGCGTTCTGGAACTGCGGCAGGAGAAAGGAAGCACCGAGATTCCCGACCCAGTCGTCACCGACGCCCTCAGCAACCCGGTAATCACACGGCTGCGTCAACAGTATCTCGACAATCAGAGCAAGGAAGCCGAATGGAGCTCTCGTTACGGGCCGGACCATCAAGCCGCACGCAATCTTCGATCAGAAATGGCGAACGTTCGGCAAGCCATCTGGGACGAAATCAGCCGGATCGCTGAAAGCTACCGGAGCGAAGTCCAGATCGCGAAGACTCAGGAGGAGTCGATCGACAAGCGGATGATCGAGGTCTTTCAATCCTCGACAGGCACGCGCCAGGCGCAGGTTCATTTGCGGGAACTTGAAACAGCCGCCACTACTTACCGCGGAATCTACGAGACCTTCCTCACTCGATTCACTCAGTCGGTTCAACAGCAGTCATTCCCTTCAACCGAGGCAAGAGTCGTCACCCTCGCATTGCCGCCCGCCGTTCGCAGCTCGCCGAAGACGAATTTGACCCTGGCGCTCGCGACCGTAACGGGGTTGGCATTGGCGATCTTGGCCGCCTTCGCCCGTGACCGGATGAGCCGTCGGATCCACACACGGGCTCAACTCGAGAGCATTCTGGGCACCAGCTGCCTTGCCATCATCCCCTCCTTCGCGGATCCGACATACTCCTCTCAGGCCGCCAGCAATTCGTCCCGGGTCTCTCGTGCAGTGAGATATCTTGTGCGCAGGCGGGATAACGCATCGGGACGGCATCGCGAGAGGGGCCAAGCGAATTCTGCCGCCTTCGAAAAGATCAACGACGTCGCGCCATTCTCGGCGACCGCCGAGGCCTTGCGCCACATCAAGGTTGCTATCGACCTTAGCCCCGGTGGCGGGCGTGTGATCGGAATCGTGTCGGCCCGCCCAGGAGAGGGCAAGACCACCATCTGCGCTAGTTTTGCGGCGTTTCTTTCGAAGAGCGGCGCGCGAACGCTGCTCATTGACGGAGACCTGCGCAATCCGTCCCTGAGCCGAACGCTCGGCTACAAGAACAAACGCGGCCTCCTCGAACTCGTCGCCGATCAGCTCCAGCTGAGCGACGTGGTGGTCACCGACCCAGTCTACGAGTTCGACTTTCTACCATCAGCCACGGAGATGAAGCCGATCAACAGCGCAGACGTGCTCACCTCCCCGTCGATGAAGCGGATGCTGAAGTCGGCGGCAGGCAATTACGAGTACGTCATCGTCGATCTCCCCCCAATTCTTCCCGTGGTTGATGTGAAGGCCGCAGGGCACCTGTTCGACGCCTTCATCCTCATTGTGGAATGGGGCGCGACCACGAGTGAGGAGGTCCGAAGCGCGGTTGGCGTTTCTCGCTCGTTGTCGGAGCGATTGCTGGGCGCCGTCCTCAATAAGACGGACGAAGGCGTCATGCGCCGTCTGGAGGGATACGCGTATCGCAGCCATCACTATTACTATTACGGCGCGCCAGACCACAAAGACAAGCAGACAGCAAGCTGATGCGTTCAGATGCTCGTCGGCGTGCGACCGCCAGGCTCGTATCTGTCGCAATCGGTGCAATTGGTGTGTTATGGGCGGTCGCGAACGTTCACCGAGCTATTGCGATCGATCGCTTTGAAGGTCTGGCCGACCACCTTTTGCGCTTCAAGACATTCGACGACACCTTCAGCTCGGCGGTTCTGCAAAGCCGATCGGCACATGCGCTAAGTAGCTGCGACGCTCGCGCACAACGTGCGTTAATTATGCTTGAGATCCCGCTCGCTGACGCGGCCCTGCGTGCCGGAGTGGCCGGCGAGTTCGATCTCAGGAATGGGGATCTCACGAGCCGCGCCAAGAAGATCCTCTCCTGCGCTCCTTCAGATTCTTTCGCTTGGCTGGTGCTATTTGGCCTAGCAGTGCAGTCTGGACGACTCGGCCCAGACGCCTTCGCCTTACTCGAGCGCTCGTATGAGACGTCCCCGCGCGAGGCCTGGATTGCGGTTCGCCGGATCTCGATTGCAGCTCCAGTTGCTTCGATGGCGCCGGAAGCAACACGGAGCAAGATCCTTTTCGAATTCCGCCAACTGGTGCGCGATGGATACGTGGAGCTGCCAGCACGATCCTATGTGAGGTCTCATCAGGGGGTGCGAGATTTTCTGGATACCGAGGTCAGCCAGCTCGACGTCCACTCTCGGCTTCGCTTCAAGGCTGCGGTCGCGAATCTCACACATTGAACGTTGCGAGTTGCGACCGCAATCGCCCAGATCGGCAGATCTCCTACGGCCGCCGCTTCGGCCGGCCATGTCTCTTGGCATTCCCTCGGATGCTACGGCTGCCGTATCGGCGTGAAGAACGATGTGATCGCATCTGCTTCGTACGTCCTTCCCCTTGGGTCGCTCATCCAGCCCCGCACAAATCTCCTTGTGGGCGCCTGCCCAACCACTACCCCGACATACGCACCCGGATATAGTCGGCGGCCAACACCATAAGTGGTGCGCAGAACGCAACCACGCGATAGCGCTCGATCTCGTTAGCTCCAGTCAGACGACGTCTAACCATCTGCCCGACACCATTACTCCACCGACCACGTCCTTGTCGAAGACCAACCCACACCCGCACGCACGCCCACGCCACAAATCCTCATGAATGGATTGGCGTGTTAGTTAGATCGCATCTACATCTCGCACGCATTTCTTTCAGACTGTATTTTGATTCCAGATACAGCGACGTTCGTGCACCCAATCGAACAACAATACAGATTGTAACTGCACAGATTTTGGCGACGATAGAGCCGCGATATAGGCGCGACCGACATCCCCATAATCGCTGGGGCATCGCTACTTCTGCGACCGATGCACGCTCTTGAGATTGCCTGAGAATGTGTCCACCGACGGACCATGGACGAAGAATTTCGAATTGTTGCTCTATACGTCAACAGCACGACCTGCATTAACACGAACTTGCTCCCGCAATACCACGATCAACAGTTTATTCACCAAGCACAATTTGATAAGCATTCAATTCAATACGATTTTGAGCGACAGTTTATCTCGACATCTACGGGCAGCCTGAGAGTGCGACGATGGATGGATTGCTGAGAACAGACACGGAGCTTGATCTCACAGACAAGGCCCGACCGTCTCCAATCGGTTGCGCCTCCAAGAGGACACTCGACTTCGTCTTGGCGGCGTCCGGCCTTCTGATTTTGGCGCCGCTATTACTTCTTTGCTACTTCGCGACGATGATCTCGTCTCCCGGACCCGCGATCTTTCGCCACCGCCGTGTCGGGTTCAACGGGCAAGCGTTCGATTGCCTCAAGTTTCGAACCATGGCTATCGACGCAAACGAGAGGCTGCAGAGATTGCTGGAGAGCGACGCGAACGCCGCGGAGGAATGGCGACGAACTCAGAAGCTGCGTCACGACCCACGAATCACTCTGGTCGGAGCGGCGCTTCGAAAATCGAGCCTCGATGAGCTTCCGCAACTCTTCAACGTCCTGAAGGGCGAAATGAGCATCGTTGGACCGCGCCCGGTCACTGAAGACGAGCTCGGCCGCTACGGACACTGCGCGGCAGAGTACCTGGCGTGCCGTCCTGGATTGACAGGTCTTTGGCAGGTGAGCGGTCGCAACACCACGACGTATGACCGTCGTGTGGCGCTGGATTCTTACTACGCGAACAACTGGTCACACCGGCTCGATCTACGAATCATCCTGGTCACCATACCGACCCTTCTGACCGCGTATGGCGCATACTGAGTCGTTCGCGATCAGGCGGACTGCAGCGTGAACTCGAAGCCGAGGTGAAACGACAAAAGACCACTGCAACGAACTACTCGGCGAGAACGAAGACGTGAGCACCGATCTGAGCCCCGACACACGACGAAAGAGCGCATTCAGGATCCTGGTTGCGCTCAACGCGGCAACCTTGTTGGCATGGATTGGATTTCTCGTCATTGGATTGGGCGCCTGGCTGCAAAACGTGGTCACCGTCGTTTGGCTGTTCTTGTTTGGGTAAACCGAGCCATCTGGGCGCCAGCTGTCAATTTTCGCTGAGGGTCGGCAGACGACCGGTCACCGGGATCAGGCAGATGCTGCGACGGCTCAATTGTTGAGAGACCGTCGATTTGCTCCGCCCCGCTTGTCTTAAGGCGCCGGCGGTGCATCAGGCCTAGAGCGACGCTTCTTATCCCGCGGCAGGCGATCGGTGCCCGCAGAAGCCGATCGGGTCAACTGAGACGGTCGCGACACCTCAGACAGATCGCCCTCGCCACTGCGCTCGTGTGATGGTCGCGAGGCCCCCAGAATTGCGTTTGCTGCAACTCGGCAGAGCAGTGCTTCAGCTGAACTTGCTGAATCTGGCTGCTGCTGCGTCATAGGCGCGACCTCGATCGCCGCACCTCTGTGATCTCCAGGCAGGTTGCCTCTCCTCGCGCCCGACCAACCCGACTCGGAGCACAAGTCCTCCTCCCACACTGATCGTTAACCTCGATCGATAGCCGTTCGTTTACTTCGTCGATGCATCGTCCGGGCTGGCTATTTGCACAGACGGTCCACGATCAGTTGCATTCGATGCTGGGTAAGCTGCTCCATTCAACCCTTTCGCTGGTGGCTACCGTGGCTTTCGTCAGCCCATCGGCTGCACGGCCTGCTACGACCGCGAGCGGCGCTATCCAGACGCTTTCGGAGGCCGCTCCGGCATTGGCGCCGTTTCAGCATGTTCGGTTCTGCATGCGTTATCCTCACGATTGCTCCTCGGATCTCGAGCAGGCCGACCGTGTCGAACTCTCCCCATCGACGGTCAAACTGCTGGAAGCCACCAATCGTAACGTGAATGCCCAGATCGCCCCGATCCAAAAGACCTACGGCGCGGATTTGAAGGTCGGCTGGACGATTGGGCCGAAGGCGGGGGACTGCAACGATTACGCAGTCACCAAGAGGCACCGGCTGATTGAGAGCGGGCTACCTGCACGGGCACTGCGCCTATCGGTGGTGCGGACCCCCGATCGGATCGGGCACCTCGTGCTCCTGGTATCGACGACGGACGGCGACCTCGTGCTCGACAATCTAACGCCGACCATTCGAACCTGGCAAAACTCCGACTATGAATGGATCAAAGTCCAATCGAGCACTGACGCTCGTCTTTGGTTCGACGTCGGCAGGAAGGTCGCGGAGCCGGCCAACCTCAATTCCCGGGCGCTGGCTCAACTCGCTGCACAGAAGACCGCCAAATAGCCGAACTGCAGTGGTTGCCGGACGAGGTCTTGCGAGGAGCCGCGCGGGACCCGAGAGGCCTGTTTCGCTGCTTCCGAGCAGGGAGCCAAGCCCTCCCCTGGCACCTTTCGGCCTACCAGGTACGAGGCGCACACTCTCGAGAACGGGGTCGCCGGCTGCGAAGGCCAGCTGAGCCCCCCTTACAGAGTGCGATGACCCGCGTCGGCGAGATCCGGCGACCTCACCTCTCTCCGCTCCCGCGTGGCCAGAGCCAGACCGCAGCCGACCAAAATATCAAAGGGGATCGAGTAGCCGGGAACCTGCAGCGGAAAGTCGATCAGCGAATGCAGATAGGTCATGACCATGATGCCGCTGATGGCGCACAGAAAGGTCCGGCTTTGTCCGGTCGAACGCTTACCCGCTAGCGCCACGATCGCCAACGAGCAAACGGCCGACACCCAAACGAGCAATGCGATCGGGAGCCCCATTTCGACTGCGATTTCGACGAGCGTCGAATGGGCGTAGTCCCAAACGCCCCACATCGACATATCGCTTCCTCGAAGAGCTGGAAAAACATCTGCAAACGCTCCGGCCCCAATGCCGAGCATCGGGCTTTCGACGATAGCACGCAAAGCATACTTGTATGCTGTCCAGCGGCCTTCGTCGAACATGCCGCGCGTCATGACACTTTGGCTTTGCGCCAGCCATAGCGCGATCACGATCAGGCCAACGGCCGCGAGCAACAGACCATGGGCTAGGCGAAGCCGATATTGTCCGGCCACCAGTTGGACGATCGCGGCAAAGAGCCCCAGAACGGCACAAGCAAGACCCGCGCGAGAGCCGGTGGCGAGTAGCGCGAAGAAGCAGAGCAGGCCTGCCGCGGCGCGAGTGGCAATCTGGATTCCTACCGCTTCATTGGACGGGCTGAGCATCAACAGCCGCAGCGAAAGTGGTCCAAGGGACTTCAGTTCGTGCTGGACCGAACATATCCACAAGATCACACCGGCGCCAAACAACGCGGCGGCAGTATTGTGATTGATGAAAGTGGCCGTCAGATCCGCCTGGTATGCGGTCTTCTGCTGCCAAAGAATGAACCCGGGCGTGAAGGCCCGGGCAAGCAAACCGTACAACGCGTAGAGCAAGATCGAGTAGCGAGCGACCTTGAACAGTGTCTCAGAGTTGCCACGCGAGGTTCCGATCCAGAAGCCCGCCAGTACCGATGTGATCAGAAGAAGGTAGTGCCCAACGGATGTGACAGGAATCTCCGCGCGAGCGGATATTCTCGGAGAGATAGGGAGATGAACGAGCGCGCCGGCCCTCTCCCAAGAGATCGAGTTGGCTCCGACCGACAGCCCAGGGATGATCTGTGTGGCCGCGACCACGCCATAGGCACCGCAGACCGCCAAGAATGAGAGCAGGATGTGAAATTGAGCACGGGTAACGGGACGTAGCGGACGACCAAGAAGGCTGAGCGACAGCACAACCAGCCAGGTCAGTACCCAGACGTTGTCGACGGACCCGAATGGCAGCGGCGCCAGTGCAAACGTTGCAAGAGAGAAACCCAGTGAGATCTTCCCGAGAACTTCGGCGTGCGGTGGCTTTGTATCCACATCCACCACCGAAGCAATCGGAGAGATCCTATCGGTCACCACCGAGTCTTCGTCGCAGCGTTCACATTGATTGCAGCGTTGGACACGTTCGACGTGGTATTCGCCGTGTTGTTGATCAGAGTCAGCAACTTATAGTAATCGACCACCCGCGCATTCGCCACATACATGACGTCCTTGCTTCGGATCTGGAAGCCCGAGGCCAGCAGCATACCGGACGGATCACGCAGGTTGACGTGATAGATGGTCGGAATGCGATCGTAAACGAAGCGGTGAGTGTCGACGCCAAGCTTGTCGAGTAATGGCCGATCCTCGTAGCGGAAGACGAAGACCTCGGCTGGGTCCGACTGCTGATCGTTGAGGCCGCCGGCCTTGCCTATCGCCTGGGCCAGGGTCAGGGTCTCGACGTCGAACGTCAGTTCGGAGTTGTAACCAAACACATTCTGATTGAGAGCCCCGAGAGCCGTGAAGGTCGGCGCTTCTCTCGTGAGGAAGATAACGTCGTTGGGACGGACAAAGATGTTCTCGGACGGATCATGGACGATGCGGCTCAGGAGCACCTTGACCTTCCGGCCGTCGCGCTGAAGCGTCACGTAACTCTCGATCGCCTCGTACTTCGGCCCCCCTGCGCGGGCGATTAGGGCGAGAAGCCGCTCGCCGACGCTGTTGAGCGCAAAAACTCCCGGAGCATTGACGTCACCCAAAACACTTACGACGCTCGAATGCTGCTGATTCAGACTGACGACCACCTGCGGCTCGATCGCCCTATTCCGGAGCCTTGCGACCACCGCTTGCTGCACTTCGGGAAGCGTTCGTCCCGCCGCAGCCACTTCGCCAGCATAAGGAACGGAGATATTGCCGCGCTGGTCAACGGCCTGTGGCGGCAGGTCGACGAAGTTACCGGGGCGAGCGCCGGCAGACTGACCAGGGGTGAACAGTCCCCCTGGCGCGGCTTCAAAGATCGAGATGTTCAGAACGTCCCCGACGCCGACCACTTGCTGAGGCTTCGGACGCCTGTCTTTGAACGAGCCCTTGAACGACACGACGTTCGGCTGGGACAGGAAGCCAATGGTATCAGCCGAGACGTCTACCAGCGCATAGGGCAACGCGGCCGTCGACCGAACCCCCGCGGTCGCATAGTTTTCGACAGATTCGCTTGACGGCCCCGTACCAGGCAGAACCGCGCACGCTGACATCAAAACCAGCAACAGCAGGCCAGCAAGCACCTGAAAAGCCTTGCGGATCACGCCCAACCTCATTGCATCGCGCCACAGGGCCCGCGGTCAACCAACTTCGGTAGGCGCGTCCAGGGGACGAACATAAATCTGCGGCCTAGTCGGATTGACAACAGGTCCCTCCGATTCGAGCCTCGAATATCTCCCAGGACCCTACTGACAGCGCACAGGCTTTTGAAGATGCCAGCCCCTGCGGTTCCTCATTCTCCGGAGACACGTTGCAGTTGCGCCACACCAACCAATGCTATTCAGTAGCTCTGTGACCAGAATGTCCCATTACCGCCCTTCGGCGGTCGAGTCATTCCCGTCCCTTGCTACCTGATAGGGCCGGCCGAAGCTCCGGCACAGGGCCGCCTCCGATCAAAGGTCTGTACGATATTCCTGCCAAGCCCCTCCACCGACGTCGCCCCCCTGGAATTCCGTCCTAGTTCTGCAGCGGCGAAGACAACTAAACAATTGATGTTTTTACAAATTCGCTGCCGGCAGATCATCGCACCGCGCACTGATTGATCGCCCCTCCTCAAATTGAACAAAGTTCCACTCAGTATCGCTTGGCAGTCATCTGTTCATGTAATCAGGAGTGATCGGTTCTCAGGTAGCTGACCTGAAACGGGGGCGCCCCCGAAAAGGCGCTTGTGGGGGACTGCAAATGATCGATCAATCGCTTCGACTGAGCTTGAGTCACGCCGAGGGAGGAAGCCGCAGGAGGCCATAATGGCATATCTGGCTATTGCCTTAGCTCTGGCGGGCTTCTTGATTGGACTGAAATTTCGGCTCGTGGGACTGCTTCAAGCCCTCGCTTTGGTTCTGCTCCTGACGATCGGCATCTGCATCGGCTTCGGATACGGCTTCACAAAGACGATCGTGGTTGTGATAGCCGCTCAGGCAGCCATCCAGGCGGGGTATTTCTTCGGCCTACTCGCACAGACTCTGTATCAGTCTCGCCGCACGCGCATGATTCTCTGAATGCGCGTCTCGGTTCCTGCCAAAGCTGGGATGAGCGGGCGTCGATCCGGTCGGGAATACTGCCTATGCCTTCTGAAGTGGCCTCGCACCAATCCGAACAGCGAGGCCGTCACTGAACCTCTCTGAGACAATTCGCACCTTGGATGCCAATCCTTGTGCTACAACAGTACTCTAGCGTAACCCTCTTTGCCGGGTCGATACTTGGTGAGATATTCGGATTTTGTTTCGGAGACTGATATGAACTTCAGTAAGGTTGCGATCATTTCGCTGATTTTGAGCAGCTTGGCCACCGTGGCTTCTGAGCCAGCGGCTGCTCGAAATCGGCTCTATCCTGTCACGACATGCGGCCCGGATCAGGCCTACCTCTGCAAGCTACATGGCTCGTTCGACGGCGCGCCATTCCACTACAATCTGGCCATCCATCCAGCTTGTATCAAGACGGTCAACAGAGGTCGCCGCTACGGGCGTGAATTTGTCATTGTTTGCGGTAGCCCCGCACGTCCGATGGTTTGGTGGTGACCCGCCTCTCCGTTGGAAAAACTTGGCAGGAATGAAACGTCGGTTTGGAATCAGCGCCTACCTGTCCGACCGAATTCCGGAATTGTTCTGCGTTCCCTGCCGACTAGAGAAATCGTTGGCATTTCCTCGACCCGCTTGAGACCGATCCGCTGCACCAGCGTTATTCGCTCCGCGGTCGCGGACCAGATTTCCGTACATATCCCGCTGTGGCGCCACCGTCTGCGCAAACGCACTCCCCGCCATGAACAGGATGGCAGGCACCACCAAGATCAGAGCCTTCATGAGATCCTCCCAGACCAAGACGTTCAAGAGTAACCAACAATGAAGGGGTTACAAATCGGCAAACCAGGGCGCCGCCGCTCAAATTGACTGCGAACGCCGAAGCAGCCGTCGGCGGGTAACGCTGGAGATCTCGGAGTACAAGCCGTTACTCAGGATCTACCAGCCCGCACAGATGCGAACCGAGCTCTGCTCCATTCGCTCCGTTTCCGATGACGACCTCGGCGGCTGCGATTGGCAGTGCCGCGCCCCTCTCGCAGCCTGAGAGGTGGCTAGCCTTTGTCGCCGCCGGCAGCGATTCGCCCGATCCATCGGCCCGCGCGGCGCATCGAGGACATCAAGGCTGACAGAGCGAATGCCCGCTAGCGTTCATTAGGCTGTGGGATGCAAACTCATCGTCTTTGAAAGTTGCCGCGCAGCCTCAAGATCCGCGCAAACAATACCGACGGTTCACAGACCGATCGGTTGGATGGTGGGGGAGGCAGGACTCGAACCTGCGAAGCCATGAGGCGGCTGATTTACAGTCAGTCCAGGTCCCATTTCTCAGGCTCCAGGTTCCCCTCCTATGGGAAGCTAAGTCCAGTTAGCTTCCCATGAGATTTCAAGCATTTACCACGGAAGCGGGGAATAGCGGAGAGCGGTCAGCAGGATATTGACCAAGGCACATCTGCGCGCGAGCGTGCCCCAGTTGGGACCCAGATAGGCCTGGGACCAGCTTTTCTGGAGACGCTGCCGTGCCCGACCTCATCACCGCCAAGACGCTCGCCAAGGCGCTGCGCGACCAGCGCGACGGTCAGCGCTACGACGTCATCGATAGCCGGGTTCCCGGGCTCGAGCTCCGTGTCAAGCCGCGCGGCGTCAGGTGGTCGATGCGGTGCCGGCTCCATGGTGAGCGGAAGCGCTACGACCTCGGGCCGGCCGTCGCCGGCGACCAGGACATCGGCGGCCTGTCGATCGACGGCGCCCGGGCGCGCGCAGCGCGGATCTCCGAAATAGTCCGTGCCGGCCACAACCCGGCGACATACCTCGCCGCCGCCTCCGCCGGCGTGTCGATAGAGACCCAGCGCAAGGTCGACGCCGAGCGGCCGAAGCCGTCATGGACATGGGAAGCGGCTGTCGAATCCTTCCTCGCCGACGTCCTGCGCACCAATCGACCGGACACGCATCGTGACTACCGCGGCAAGCTACGGGTCCCCGAGCTCGGCCGCTTCGCCGGCCGGCCGGTCGCCGCCATCACCCGCAATGAGATGGCCTCCGCGATCGCCGCGGTCCACGGGAGAGGCGCCGAGGTGATGTCCGAGGGCATGGTCCGGGTCATCAAGCGGCTCTGGAGCTGGCTCGCCGAGGCGGTGCGGCAGGACGAGACGTCTGTGGCCGACGGCGTGATGCTCAAGCTGGCGGCCCCTGCCCGCACCAGATCGGAAATCGGCGAGGAAGCCTTCGACCCCGACGCGGAAGCGGGCGACGCGCCGCCGGAGATCGAGATCGGGCGGGCCCTGGCGCTGGCCAGGCTGGGATGCCTGCCGGAGCGGATCGGGCTCGGGATCCAGCTGCTGATTGGCACTGTGCAGCGCCGGCGGGCCGTGACTGGCGCGAACCGATGGCGCTTCCGGACATACGCGGAGGTGAATTCCGAGAGCGCCTGGTACGTCCCGCCGTATTTCCGCAAGAGCGGCACGAAGCGCGGATCTCGGTCTCACCTCGTGCCGTGCGTCGGCTGGGTCTCCGACGTCGTCGAGCGCCTCGATCGCCTGGCTGATTTCGAGGGGTCGCAGGGATGGCTCTTCCCCGCCGGCGCAACCAACAAGTCGTCGCGCCCCCACGCCGAGGCCGGGTTACTGAACGACTATCTCGGCGCGATGCCGGGCGTCGGCTGGTCACCGCACGGCGTCAGGTACGCCTTTGCGAGCTACGGCGAGCGCGACCTCGGATTCGCGCCCAGCGAGGCTCGGTTGATCCTGGACCACATGGAAGGAGTCGAGCCGACAGACGTCACCGGGCTTTTCTACTCGAGCGACCCTAAGATCGGCCGCAAGCGCGAGCTCATGCGGGCGTGGACGGACTGGTGCGACGACTGGTGCGACCGCGCGGTTCGCGAGGACACCGCGCTGCGCGATCGCGATCTAATGCAGGCTGAGATCCGGCGGGCGCGGTACCGGCGCGGCTCCGCCGAGGACGAGGCGGCGTAAGAGATTTTCTGCAGATCTCTTACGCGATCACTCGCTGAGCTCCGACCGCATCTTCCGGCCGGCCTCTTCGACTCGATCTGCGACCTTGCGCATCCGGCCGGCCTCCGTGATCAGCGCGTCGGCGACGCGTCCGTATACGTCGTCGGTGACCGCGCGCTGGTCGCTGTCATCGCGCGCGAAGATCTTCGTGATCAGGCTTTGCGATACGCCTACTAGGCGCGATAACGGAAGCTGCCACCGGTCTCCGTAGAGCAAGCGGCCGGCGGCTTCGATACGAGAGTGCCTTGTCGATTTCGTCATGACCACCTCACGCAAGCTCGGCCAGGGCCGCATCGTCTTCAAGTGAGATCGACGGCCGGATCGGCTCCGGCGACGGAGTGACGAAGAGGATCGTCGGCCGCGGATCCCAGGTGCCGAGCATCGGCAGCGCAAGTCCAGCCGCAGAATACGCTTCGTGAGCCACCGCGCGTCCGCGCCACGCCGACCTCGCCCAGGCATTCCGCGGATCGCGAGTGCCTCCGTCGGCGACGACCCACCTGGTGGCCTCCGCCCAACTGTCGTGGTCGACGTCGGCGCACGGCCGGATCCCGCGACCCTTCATCTGGGCGCAGACGTATTCGTAGGCCGGCTCCGGATGCCGGATCCCGAAGAGCGACGCGTACTCGTCGACCGCCTTCAGGCGTCCGCGTCCGGCGGCGATCTCGGTGACTGCGAAGGCCCGCCAAACGACCGCCCCGGCGGCGTCGGACAGCGCGACGCGGTGGATGCCGTCTGGGTCGGCCGGCCAGACGTCGATGACGCCGGCGAGGATGACCGGGGCGTCTGTCTTCGCGCGCCGTCCGATCGCTCCGGAGAGACGCGGCTCGTCGCCGTCGATAGTTCTTATCGCCGCGACGATGCGGGTCTTGGCTTCGGCTGTCAGGTTGAAGATGATCATGACTGGTCCCTCCTACGGCCCCGAGCCGGGTATGCCTCGCGGCCGCCCGGCGTGGGTCAATGTGTGGTCGGTCAGGCAGAATACTTGGCGTATTCTTCCGGTGTGCATGCGACGCCGTCGATTATGCTCCATCCGACGCAGCCGCCGCGGTCTTCGATCGTGGACATCATGCCTCGCGTGGCGCCGGTCATCTTGTAGCCGCTGATGATATCGCCCTCCGTGACGACAATCCCTGCCTTTGCCAGTCCAGCCTTGGCGTCGGCGATCGCGGACTTTGGAGTGCCTCCGAACCCATGGATCGCGCCGTCTGTCGGAGTGAAGATGATGTAGACGCGAGGTAACAGAGCCATGTTGCGGTTGTGCTCGTCGCGGCTCTCGATCCACTCTTCGCAGCGCGGCCAGCCGAGTGTGACCATTAGCGCGGCGTCGAGCCCGTACGAGCTATCTTCGTCGTTTCCGACGCATGCGTCGGCGTAGAGACGCAAGCCTTCGATCGTCGGTCGCTCGTGCTCGCTGTCGCACTCATCGAGATATCCGTCCGCGATCCGCTCGGCCTCGTCGGTGTTGTTGATGTCGGTCATATTGGAGCCCTCTTTGTTTCGGTTATCGACATCGGCGTCATTGCCTCTGTCTGTACTGAAACACATAGTACGTGTTTAACGGCACGTCAACTGACGTACTATGTTTTATAGTACACACTTTCGTGATGCGTCGGGAAGTTAACTGCAGTTAGCTTCCCTTAGATGCGAGTCTGGCTGAAAGAGTTGAGGGAATTGGCGACGCCGAAACCGACGATCTGGAGATCTGCGCGTCAAAAATGCGAGCAGTATCAATATTCCCTCAGACTTCCCCTCAAACGATGAGTGGAAGTCTGAGGGGAAGTAGTCAGATTTTGAGGGACTTGCGCCAGCCGATCATCCGTATAGACCAGGTGTCCTGGAGGGGCTGAAATGAGGTACGTGTTCTTGGCGGCTGCGATCTCCGCCTGGTCGACGGGGGCGTTGGGGAACGCGTTCGACGACTGCGTTCTCGAGAAGATGCCTGGTACGACGTCCGACCTGGCGGCGAAATCGATCAAGACGGCATGCCTTAGGAAGTCATCCGTCCAGATCCCAGAAGGAGACCTCAAGGCGATTACTGGGACGGTATCCTATGTGACGTTCGGAACAAATCCACGTCCGGGTTTTCTGGCTGAAGTCAGAAACGACGCGAACTTCATCGTCACCGAGATCACATTCGCCGTCGCTATCGAGACTAGGGCAAGCCAGTTCTTCACGGTCGACACCTTCATTTATGCGCCACCTAGGGTGATGTTCGCAGGTCTACCGCCTGATCCGACGCTGGAAATGCGGATCGATCCTCACAGCGAGAAGCGCTTCCACTTCGCTGGGACCGTTCCGGATCTGACGACTAAGGCGAAGTGGTCCTGGTACGTGGCGTCGGCGAAGGGAATTCCGAACCGCTGAGGACACCGACACCTCGTCCTGATCTTGGTGCGCCATGTGCTATCCTGCGGTCAGATTCGCGGGACAATCGGCATGTCAGTACCTGAAAATTTCGATCTCCTACATACCGGCGAGGCCGACATCCGCAGACGCAGCCTGGCCGCAATCGATGCATCCGAGGACCTGTCCATGCACGCGCGGATGATCGAGATATCGATGACCGTGCTCACCGACTTCGCGCAGCATCACCCGCACGCTGAAGAGGACGAGCTCGTCATGCAGATGTTGGCGTCGCGCCTATTCAACTCGTCCGCGGCCGCACTCGGGCTGACCCTCAGAGGCTACTACCAGGGCGCCGTTGCGCTGATGCGCGACATCCTCGAGACCACGTTTCTCATGGACTATTTCTGGACGTGGCCGGAGATGGTGGCGCGGTGGCGTGGGTGCGACGAGAAGCAGCGTATCTCCGAATTTCCAGCCGCGAAGATCCGGATCGCGCTCGACGACCGGGACGGGTTTACGGAGCGCGGCCGGGAGCAGCATTACAAGCTGCTTTGCGAGCTCGGGTCCCACCCGTCCTACCGCGGCTTCCAGATGATGATCTCTCGACCTGGAAATTTGGTCACAGTCGGCCCCTTCTTCAGTGAACCGATGCTCGGTCCCGTGCTCTACGAGCTCGCCAAGGTCCTTGTCCATGCTGGGTCGCACATCCGGCTCGAGGAGAGATCCATCGCCGACTACAGGCTCAGACTTGCGTTCATGGATACACAGGCAGACTGGTCCGACAAATTCTTCCGCACAAAGATGGACCGATCGCAGATCGCCGAGATGCGGGCCGTGGTCGACGAGCTCGAGCGGAAGGGATGGAAGGCGCCGTAATAGGAAAACACCAAATTTCGATAGTTTCCTATTACGACGCGCGGGCGGTCGGCATGTCGAGCCGGGCACCCGCCACCGCGGCCGCGCTACGCAGGTGTGGAGCCGCGAAAACGAGGTCTTCTGGCCTCCAGACCAGCCCTCCGACGACGACGATGCGCACGCGGGCGTCGTCGACCAGCCAGGCCGGCCGACCGTCGCATTCTGCGATATGCTCGACATACGGCCACCCCTGCCCGCGCGACCGGTACCGGCCGGCCGCCGTCGACCGAAGCCAGGCGATCGCGCGGCGGAGACCGGCGTCTCCGAGCATCTCCGCGGTCGCCGTCGGCGCCAGGCGGGGGTCGAAGAGCTCTATTTGATTGACTTCGGTCATGCGGCGATCTCCTGTGCTCCAAGGCACTCTCCTGCAGGCCTCAGCAGGCCCCATTTTTCCAGCTGCGAGATTGCTTGCTCGAGACCGTTGGCGACCTCGCAGATCGCCCCGGCGCCAACCAGGCGTGCCATCATCACTTTCTGCTCAGTCGACACGAGGCCGCCTTTGGCCTTCTTCATCTCGAGAAAATAGGCCTGCCGGCGCCTCATCACGAAGATGTCCGGCACGCCAGCGACGGCGCCCTCGGCCTTGATATCTGCAGCGACCTTCGCGTGGCGTTTGCCACCATTAGGAATCGCGAAGGCCACGGCGTCGGCGTGGAGCCGCGGCACGATGTGGCCGCGGAATAAAGCGACTTGGGCGTCGTGCTCCTCAGTGCGCGGCTTTTTTGCGCGGCACCGAGCCACTCGCTGGCGACACCGTGCGTGACCGGAGGCGACGCCGGCGGCGCAGGCCGCGTAGAGATCGGAGGCGGATGACCATCAGCGGATCCTCGGTAGCAGGCCAACGCGAACGTCGACGGTCAGCGTAGGATCGAACGCGAGGTTCTCCCCGAGATATCCGCGCGGATTGCAGATGACCCGAGTCTCGCCGATCGCGTAGTCCCACGACTCGTGAACGTGACCGTGGACCCAGAGCGCTGGCGCTGTCGGGCCATGCATCAAGGACTCGATGTCGGTGGAGCCATAGAGCCATGAGTGCGCGCCGCGCTCACGTACCGACGTCGCTGGCGCGGTATGCGTGATGCAGACCGTCTCGCCGGCGAACGGCTCAGCCAGCGTCCGCTGGAAGAATGAGAACGCCTCGGCGTGTAGCGCGATCATCTGAGAAGGCGTCAGCCGGTCCCGGCTCGTCCGGCCGCCGTAGAGAATCTCCCGGAAGTCGTTGTGAAACTGACGCTCGCTAACGTAGCTGCGGTCGACCCAGCCCTTCTGCGACATCATCATCGCCATCCGTCGCGACCACCCGTCCGGAAGCAGGCTCCAATCCGACCACATGGTTCCGCCGACGAACCTAACGCCGTCTATCTCGATGACGTCGTTCTGCAGGAGGTCGATGCCGAGCGACGTCGCGAGCTCGCGGCCGCGCGACATCTGCTCTTCGTAGTGCGTGTTGGCCTCGCCGGATTTCGGTCCGCCCCTGTAGAATTCGTGGTTGCCGGGAACGTAGATGATCCTGCCGACCTGATGACCGTACACCTCGGCGACCCATGGTAGCCCGCGTGTCAGCAAGGCAACGTCGCCGGCTACGACGAGCACGTCAGCGTCGATCGACGTCGCCAGGAGTGGCGCGAAGTCCAGGTGGAGGTCGCTGATGACTGCGATGCGCATGGTCTTCCCGGCTGGCGATCCGAAATCCGGCAGATCGCTAAAATGCAATCGAGACGGTTAACACGATCACGATCTCCGACTCCTATTGTATCAACAACAATAGTACTTTACGCGTACGATTTCAACAGACAAGGAGACAAGACATGCGTGTCGGCGGCCCCTACACTTCTTTCGACACCACGAGCTTTGGCCTCGGCGCCGCGGTCGGCTCGCTGACGATCGCCGGCGCGCTGGTCGACGGCATCATGCGCTACCGGATCGCGCAGCGCGCGTATGCGGAGCGGGCGTGGGCACGGTGGCATCGCCGGCAGCTTGTCGACGCCCTGGATTTGTCAGAGGCCTTGCGCGCCCGCGATCATGAGCGTGCGGAAACGGCAACGGCGGAAGCCGAGGGCCTCCGCCGTGCGCATGCCCGCCTGCAGCGCGACCTGGCTATCGCGCGAGCAGAGTCTCGACGGTGACCTCGGGCTCGACGTCATCGTCGTTCGCGGCGGCGACGTCTATCGGCCAGCGTGCAGGCAGAAGCGGGGCGACCTTCCTCACGCCCGGGATGTCGAAAAGTCCCTGCACATGCGCGCTTACTACGGCCTCTGACGACCGGTAGATGGCGCGGCACTCGTCCGGTGAGAGCCCAGGCGCCCACTCCTGGACGGCCCTGGGGAGCCGCGGCGGGATCGGCATCGGCCTTCCCATCGCGACCGCATCCGCGCACCATGACTGCAGGACGATCGCCTGGTCGCGCCAGTGCTCCTGCAAATCCAACACCGGCACCGGCGGCACGGCCGGGGCGACGACGGGCTCGTCTTCTTCATCTTCCGGCGGCAGCGTGTAGCCGCCTCCGCCGATGGACCCCAGCAAGCGAAACGGTAAGACGATGGCGGCGCGTCCGGCCGAGAACACGGCGCGCAACGCGGCGGCGATAGCTGACAGAATACGCATAGGCGACGTCCTCTGGTTGACGATGGCGCCATCCAACTCCGGCTGGCTGCAAGTGGCAAAGATTAATTTCGTTAACGAGATTGACACCGGACACTGTGTATCCAGTTCTCGAACGCATGACATTCGTCTCCAAATACCCATGGATCGCCCGGCAGTCGACGACGTTGAAGACCGTCGGGGAAGCCCTCTGTGGCCGGTACTAAGCGTGATCTAGAGCGCGGCCTGGGTATCTCTCGAGATCGACACTGCACCTGTGGCTCGCGGACTGTGGCCCGCCGAGATCTCGTCGAATAACTCTCAGACCTAGTCGCGCGTGAGTGTGACCGGCTGACGGAGCGCGACCTTGCGCTTTCGAAGGTCCCGAGAATGCTCGCTCGGAAGCGAGCAAAACAGCGGGAGATCGCCAATGCCAGCAGCAACTAACGGACATGCATTCGACGGGAGCGCCGATGCGGCCTTTGCCGCTCTCTACGCAGAACAGCGCCTCAGTCGTACCGAGGTCGCCGCGGCGCTCGGTCGCTCGGAAGCCGCGATTGTTGTCGACTCGACACGATCTACCGGTTCCGCCTCGTGAAGGTTGGCAAAAAACCGGGAGTGTGCGCGGGCTCCTAACTGGTCTTCACTAATCGCGAGCCGGTTCCATCCTGAATTTAGGCGTTTCCAATCTGACTTTAGGCGTTACAAAAGGGGGTATGTAACGGGGGGCGTATCTAAAACTACGTGTCACCATGTGACGCGTCACGTGGTGACGCACTTCCCAGGGCGCCCTGAGCTATCGCAGTGTAAGTGAGCGTGAGATAGCGTGCGATAGAGTCGCAGTATCCAAGGCCCATCACCTATCGAAATCGACTTGGCGAAGCCATGCCGACGCCCATCGCTCCTCGCCGGCGACAGCATGACGACGGCCATGGCGCCCCAGCACCCAGGCCGCACGGTGCCGTGGTCGCTCGGCCAAGCGACCGTTGGCCGGCGGAAGCTGCCGGATCATTCAATCCAATGATGGCAAATTGGTACGCTATGCGGCGGCCTGCAGGTCAGCGCAGCTGCCGGTGTTGGTTATGGGCGATCATCGCGCCGGCGAGCGGGACGACGTCCAAGATGGCGCCTTCGCGCGCGCACTTCGGGATTCACGACATCTGCCGTCGCGCGGCGTAGGTCCTGAAGATCGCAGCGCGACGACCCGGTTCCAGACGCCCTGGGCCTCGAGGTAGAGGGATCGATGGCTCTACGCGTCGACCTGATGACCCAGGCTTCCCGCTCTTGGAGGACGACAACCCTCATCGCGGGCCTTCCGCATCTGGATCTCGGAGATCTCGATCTCAATCGCGCGGACGACGCCATAGATCGCGTTAGGGAGGGCACCGTGATCGTACCTGGCGAGACGCGATCTCCGCAGCCGCGGCGTAGGGGTCACCATCGGCAAAGCCGGTGTCAATGACGCAGCCGGCTCAGAAATCGTCGGTCGTTCGCAGTGGTCAACGCGCTCGACGTTCACCTGAAAGAAGTAACTCGTACCGGCTGCGTTGGAGCTTTACAGAATGCTCCGAAGAGCCAAAGATTTGCGACCACCGGCGTCCGAAGTGCCTTCAGCCTCTAAACGCCGCTGGACCTGCTTCAGGTATTTCCAGCCACCCCAGACATGCAATGTGTCTGCTGCGACTTGCCGCCACAACTCGGGGTCTTCGACAAGATCCACGAAGTCCACGACGTTTAGATTTCGGTCCACAAACTTCGCGCCAACCGCGCTTCGGACGCGCCCACAACGGTCCCACTCTTGCCAAGGCATCACCAAAGGCAACTCGTTGCGCAGCATGCGCCATCCGGCGGAAGGCATTTCGCCGACGGCTAAGGCACTATGTACCTTCCGTAAAGAAAGCCGCATCAGCGCGGCTGGATCGCTCGATTGCCGTCCGAGGGCTCGCGCAAGCAGAAAGGCAGCCAGTTGGATGTCCTCTTCCGCAGTCAATTCACCCTTCATCCCCGAAAGAGCATCGTACCAAGGATCACCGCGATCGTCACAGTAGACGTCGCCGGGATCGACCGAATGCGCCAGTTGGGAAATCGCAGGCGCGAATTTGAGCTCGCGGGACCTCAGGGCGTCAACGAGATCCTGCGTGTGTTTTTGCAGCATCTGAAGCCACGGCTCCGCACGGTTGCGCCCGGAAAAACTACCGACTTGCTCGAGCGCGCGGATGATCTTTCGTCCCTCGAATTGCTCCACCGTAGAAGGTAACACCGACACGGATGACGAAATCAGACTCGCAATGAGGTTCTCCGACCTATCGCCACAAGAGCCGATCGTCCGTGCAACGTCGATACCGGGTATTGTCCAAAATCCTTCCGCAGTGAGAAGATCTTCACGCCGCTTCGCGATCGCTGGCGCGGTTTCCGGATGGAGTGCGATGCCTCGCATCAATTCGCTCGCATCAATCCGCATCAACGCCGCGCTGGTCGCTCGGGACAAGGAATCGGACTCGGCCAGCGCGGCGACGAACGAAGCGGGTTCGCGCCGCCAGAGCTCAGCACCAACTCTCGCCGCGAGCAAATCGTCTAATTCAAGTTCCGATCTCACTTCGTCAACGACCATCAGGAAGCCCGCCTTGTCTGCGGTCTCGATTTCCTGCGCGACACGTCCGACGACACTGCGTCGAGCAGTCACCGCGCGCGAACGATCTAGGACGTCAAGTGCGGTGAGAGCTGCACCCGCATCGGTCGCTCGACCGCGGACGAACGCAAACACCGTGCAAAGCGGCCGCATGGCGCCGCGTCCCTCGGACACCTCCACTCCGCATTCCCTAAGAAATTGTCGCAGCCCTTCGACGTCGGGATGGAGAAGGTCCTTGACCAGCGGATCCAACTCCGGCGCACGTGTTGTCTCGCCCGGTGTCACGAGATTGGCGCCCCTCAGCCGCGGTATTGAAGATGCGTTTGGCACTAACTGCAGATCGAAAGAATCGGACTGCGTTGAACGGTCGGATGCGGTGAAGGTGCAAAAGCGGAAGCTGCGTCGAAGTCGCGGCCATTGCTGCATCCACACTCGGAGCACCATGTCCTCGTTGAGCCCGGCGTCCAACCCTCCCACGATCTTGCTACCGGGACTTCCGTAGAGGGCGCCGAGCAATCCATCGGCGACATCCGTGTTGAGCCTTCCTGAATCCGGAGGTGTTAGGCCGGCTACCCTCAGTGGCCGTTCGTATGACTCACGCGTTGCAGGATCGGGCCGTACGAACAGGCGGAGAACGGTCGAAGCCGATGAAAGCGACGTGACATCGGCGAAGTCGATAACGAGAGAGTGCGTCCAGACGCAGCCCGGCCTCTTCATTTCAGGAGCCGGCCAAGTGCGCGCCAGCACGTACTTTGCGGACTCGGCGAGCGGATAACCTGTCAGGTATCCGTCGATGGGCAGCTTGGCGCCGCCTCCTGAGGAGTCGCTAAGGATGAGCATCGTCCGCATGTCGCGCGGCGGCAACGATACGGATCCGGCGAGAAGCCGATGCCCTTCGCCGTATCCGTGCAGGGTCTGCTGGATCTCGAAACCGCTCACCGGTCGCCCATCAACCATTCAATGGGCTCCGTGAGATCGTGGGATTCCGCGCTGCCCTGGAGCAGACGTATCCTGGTCGACGGTTTGTCGAGTTCGCGGAGCCGGGTCGCGTCAGATCTGGTCTTGGCTGCCTCGTTGTTCTCGTCGTTCTCGTCGAACTCGCCGCCCTGGGCGCTCAATCCGTAGGTCCGGAACATCCATTCGTCGCGGCCACTCTTCAAATACTGGTCGAGAAGGGGAAGCTTAGCCGCCTGAAAATCGACCGGCGAAAGACCTTCGCCCTCGACCCGGTCCCACGCCCCGATCATAACAGCGAGCCTTCGCGGCCCGCGATCCAGAGGCCGTCGCATGAGGTGCTGGAGCAGATCGACCAACTGGACCTGTGTCGGAGCCAGTTTCGGTTCCCAGCCGGCCGGCTCTTCGGCGGGACCTTTCTCGACCAGTCCGGCGAGATGTAGCCGCTCGGTTATCCAGGCGGGCGCCTTGATCCGGTCCCCGTTGATCAGAAGGACTATGTTGCTTGCGCTGAGATTCTCCGCCAATCCTTCGTCGACTTTCCTTTCCTCCCACATCGTCCGATAATCCTCGCCGGGGACGTCGGGGAAGGCAACCCTGATTGTACGGTCGTCGCCGTCGACGAGATTCATGGCGACCGATCTCATACCAGCGATTTGCGTGCGCCCTTGCTCGGTCGCCCTGCGCCAAAGCTTCACGATCTGGTTTAGGTAAGCGTAATCCTCGTTGCTCATCGAACCGAACCGCAGCCGCGTAGCGATCTCTCCGCTCTGAATCAGATGCCAAAGCGCGGCTAGAAAGGTAGTCTTTCCCGATCCGGGCAGGCCGACAATCGACACGTTCGGTTCGACGATCGCAGCCATCACTCTTCCCTCGGGCGCAATGCTGCGAACACGCGATCGCTGTCTGCCCTCGGCGGCGGCGCCGGTTCGGACGAGACCACATTCAGCCAATAGTACAACAGATCCTGCAACCCGTCGCCCCGCTTCACCGTCATTTCCGTCGGAGAAGCCGTCGTAACAAACTTACGCACGGCGCTGAACCTGTCGCCGAACCTCCGATCCATCGTCTCAACGAGCCGGTCGAAGTCGGCGGTCGCGACGGCCGCCTTGTCCGAGCCGATGACGGCGTCGTTCTTGGTCAGCACCACTGCAAGCTGGGGTCGGCGTGCGAATGCTCCGCTCTCTTGAAGTCCTTGGACGATAGGAGCCACGGAGTTGATCACGTCGTGGCGGCTTTTCGGATCGCACAGCCGACGTCCGTCGATCAATACGGTGACGGTATCGGCCCGCCGCAACTCGAACATCGAGTGGCCGTTGGACATATCGTCGGCGACCTCTTCGTATTCCTCGCCCGACCGGTCCGCGAGCAGCAGCGAGATGACGTCCGTCTCCCCGTCCTGCAGCAGGTCCATATGGTAGAAGGCGACTTCGCCGCGGCTTGTGCGGGGCGAGTGCGCGACGCCCCTCTTCGACGCTACGCGCGAATCGTGACAGATTTGTTCGAAGCCGTGGAGAGTGGACGATCCGGCGAAGGTCACTCCGCCGATCGGGCCTTCCTGGAACAAATCGTAGAGACCCGCCAGAAGGCTGGTCTTGCCGCAGTCGTACGCGCCGATAATTCCGATCACGCGCGATCGGGCGCTCCGAAGGACACCGGAAGCTTGGACGGCATGCAACGTCACGCCTGGGTCAAGGTCGAGGCCGGTCGCCGGAGCTGCGGCCTCTGCGCCCTCCGCAGGGCGTGGAGCCGTCGGTTGCTTGCCGTAGAACTGACATTTGTCGAAGGACAATCCTTCAACGCACTTCTTGTCTACCGAAACGCGGCAGTCCGGGTTCGAACAGATCATCTCGGCCGCAGCCGCGGACATCGGCCTACTCATACGTCAGGAAAAGGTGTTCGCGGTAGAAGAGCTCCGAGAGACGGAGCGGCGAGAGGCTGACGTCTTCCCCGAGGCCACAGAGCGCCGACCAATTCGCAGCCCATGCGTCGGATACGCCGGCTTCGACCCGCTTGTCCAAAGCGAAGTGGATAGGAGTGCTAACAGGCGACGCGGGCAATTCGTCCATCGTGGCGGTTGCCCAATCCAGGGGGACTGCGTTTGCGACTGCGACAACGGAGAGCTTTCCGCGCGACTTGAGGCCGGAACGCGCGAGCAGAGCCGCGATGGCGAGGGGACCCGGACAGACAACCGTGAGGCCGGCCAGTTCCTTGGCGAAGACTATTGGTTGAACGGGATTTTCGACCTTGTCGAATGGCAGATCGAGGTCGAGGCTGCGCTCGCCAAGCAACCACCAAAGCATCTGCAACTCTTCGTCGACTACGCGTATGTAACTGCTCATCTTGTCGATGGAGGCGTTGAGTCCGGTGGTGGCCGTTCTGAGCGACGCGTTTACCCCATCCACTAGGCCCGCGAAAAGCGGCTTGAAGGACTGCGGGTCGTTCGGATTCAAGCTTGTAAGATCCGGCTCCCACGAAAATTTCTGAATTGCAACCTTGAGCCGAGAGACATCCGGCCGAACGCGGCGGACCGTGCTCAAATCCACGATCGCCTGCTCCGCCAGCCCGACGAGATCCATCGGCAAGGACAGCTTTCTATCGCCATTGAACGAGGCCGTCGTGACGGCCAGCGGCGCCACCGAATACGAACCGAATAGACGGACGAGCGCACAGGCAGCGAGCACCTGGCTTTCGCGCTTCTCCGGCTCATAGTCTTCGTCGGCAGCTTCGAATGCGGCGTGAAAAGCGGCGAGCTTCTCCGCGAGCTCAGGGTCCTTGTAACCCGCAGCCTTGGTGCCGAACGCCAGTCGCGTCAGGACCTCCACTAGCGCCCGGTTAGGCGATGCAATCGCCTTGTTGAGGCCGATCCATCTCGCCTGAGCTTTGCTGTCCTCCAGCGAAACCTCGCGGTACCAACGGGTGAAATCCGGGTCCATAACGGGGACCTCTTGCGTAGCCATTACTTCCCTTCCTTCTCGGAGATCAACTCCGCCAGCCGGTCGAGCAGATCGCGTTCCTTCGCCCTGATCAGCGCCTTTCCGTATCGTTCAGGCTCCGGCAGGGCGACTTCCTCCCTACTGATCAGTCCCAACTCGAGCGCAATAGTGCGGCGGTCACTCGAAGCAAGGTCCCAGAAGCGGCCAACGATATTCCGATTGACTTCGGCGCCCATGGCGGCCTCCGGATCAGCACTCGCGTCGATCGGCGGATCCGGCGGAGCGTGCGACCCCACGGTGCCGGTCGATGCCACGATGTCTTCCGCGAAGGGGATCGTGTGCCGAAAAACGTCGTCACCCGAAGACGTCAGAATCGGCCTGAACCGTTCGGGGTTGGACTGGTACGTGAACTGATGGGTCTCGATCGAGAGCCGCCTTTCTCTTCCCGACCCGATCAGATCAATCCGGACTAGATTGTAGCCCGGTTCGTACTGCTTCTCGCTCCGCGATGGGTTTACCGCGCCGGCGCCCCATCGCACAAAGTCCGCCTCGCGATGGACCTTCTGTTTGTGCTTGTGGCCGAATAGTTGGAACGTTGCCCTCCTTTCGAGAGCATTCTCCACCTCGTCCCCGTCGATCAGCCAGTCGGTCGGATGGTGGCACATCACCATGTTGACCACGTCTGGAACGGGATCCAAAGCCGTCTGCAGCGGGCTGACGTAGAGCGACGGCCTCAAATCATCCTTGCCGTCGCGACCAGATAGCAGCGTCGACGTCAGCCCATGGATCCTGAGCTTTACCTCCGACGTCAGTTCCAGGTCCTGTTTCCACGCGATCCTGCCTGGGTAGATCTGACAATTCATCGGCGCCGCAAAAACGTTGTAGGCGGCATGGCCATGAAGTAACGCGGCGGCGGTTTGGGGGTCGGCCAGTTGAGCGCGAAGAGTGTTGTCACGCCAATCGTCCTTTTCCTCGGCGATCGCTTTGTGCACATTCCTCGTACTCATGGCCGCTTTGACCGAGGCTCTGTCAACGTCATGATTGCCGGGCACGACTAGCATCGGCCCCCTTTCACAGCCGCTCAGGATCCTGAGCTTGGCAAACCATTTTCTAGCTTCTTCGTATTCGCGCGGGTCTCCTGCGAAGGCGACGTCGCCGCCAATCAGGATCGCGTCCACCTTCCCCAATTTCGATACCTGGGTGGCTAGGTGCCTTTCCATACGGGTCCTGATTCCCTTATCAGGATCAGTGTCTGGATCTAGGCATTCAGGTGCTTTGAAATGAATGTCCGAAACATGCAGAAACAACATCTTTGAGCTACTTCCGTCCCCTGTTATTCGGCTTGCTAGATCAATACGGATCCATGTTCTGCCGGCACTGCCGAGGAATGGCCTTTGAACTCTTCCGAGCAATGGCTAGGCCAACCACTGGTTGTTTACGGCCGATTGTGTATCCATGCGAGCCGTTTCCGCTTGGGTCTCCACCGAATTTGCTGAAACAGGACGTTTTCGACCTGCAAGCGGGTCGACTTTTTGTTCTTAGTATGTTCTGATTTTCTGCATCGTCCCCCCCTCCCGCGAGCTGGCGCGTGCCGACACCGAGACAGATCGACCAGCTGGCCGCTGCCGTCGGCACACAGGCCGCTCCGACACCCGAGTCTGGTCCATCCGACGCGTTGCCGCCTGAATACTGGCAGGCACTCCTGACAGCCGCCGAGGCCGACCGGGGTAGGCTGCTGCCTAACGGCGCGGCGGGGGCGGCGGTTCTGAGCCGAATCTCCCATCCCCTCCTCCAGGTCGGCTGCCGGCGCTGCGGCCGATTGGTCGAAATTCAGCCTGCCGACGCCATCAGGCTGTATGGTCCTGAAGCCACCTGGAAGGAGGTCGGGCGGCGTCTCCTAGAAAAAACCTGCACGCAGCGGACCGGCCGCCATGAGGAAGACGGCTGCTGGCCCGCGTTCGGCTGACGCGCTCCGATGGCGCCGAAACATCACCCGACCCCCCTGTCGGGCGGCGACCGCAAGGCGCTTCACAAGGAGCTCGGGCGTGCCCGGGCTGTGACGACGATCCTCGCCGCCCAATCGGCCGAGATGAGATCGAGGGGGGAGGCGCTCATCCAGCAGGCGGACCGGTTGCTGTGCGAAAGCTGGAACGAGCGCATGTGGGCCGACTGGGGTCCGATCGCCCCATCGCCGACCATCGACCAAGCCGTCAACGGCGGCTATTGCTGGATCGAAATCGAGTGCTCGCGGTGCAGGACACCTAATGAGGTCGACCTGGCGGGACTTCGCCACCCGTCGACGACGTGCGTTCACGACCTTGCCAGCCGCCTCCGCTGCAGCAAGTGCGCGAAGGCGGGAAAGCGGCCGGCCGCCACGTTGCTCCAACTCGCGCAGAGCGCCCGGCATGCCGGCCCGGAGACCTGACCATGTGCAACCTGTACTCGATCACCACCAACCAGGCGGCCATCATCGCGCTCTTCCGGGTCGTCAATCAGCATGTCGGCAACCTCGCGCCAGGGCCCGGCGTGTTTCCCGACTATAGGGCGCCAATCATCCGGACCGGCGCGAGCGGCCGCGAACTCGTCACCGCCCGATGGGGCATGCCGTCGTCGGCGAAAGCGCTCTTGGACGCGGCGCAGAAGCGGGCCGACAAGTTGCGCGCCAAGGGCAAGACCGTCGATTTCGACGACGTGCTGCGGATGGAGCCGGACGGCGGGACCACGAATATCCGCAACGTGAAGTCGAAGCATTGGACCCGGTGGCTGGGACCGGAGCATCGCTGCATCGTACCGTTCAACTCGTTCAGCGAGTTCAACAAGGCCGAGGGCGGCGACATCTGGTTCGCGCTCGACGAGAGCCGCCCCCTCGCCTGCTTCGCCGGCATCTGGACGAGTTGGACATCGGTGCGGAAGGTGAAGGAAGGCGAGACGACCAACGACCTCTATGCGTTCCTGACGACCGAACCGAACGCCGAAGTCGGCGCCATCCATCCGAAGGCGATGCCGGTCGTCCTGACGACGCCGGACGAGGTCGAGACCTGGCTGTCGGCCCCCCAGGAGGAGGCCCTGAGGCTGCAGCGCCCGCTGCCTGACGGCGCCCTGCGGATCGTGGTTCAGGGCGTAAAGAAGGACGGGGACGCGCAGGGACCCAACTGATGCTATGACGGAGGCCGCCGCCCCGACCCCTCATCGCAAGATCACCCATGTCGACGTAGATGCGTTCTATGCCTCGGTCGAGCAGAAAGACGACCCGGCGCTGCTGGAAAAGCCGGTCGCCGTCGGCGGCTCGCGCGACCGCGGCGATTCCGATCCATTTGAAGACGCCGGCGGAGGTCGAGACTGGCTGTCGGCCCCTCAGGGAGGTCACCCTGAACCTGCAGGGCCCGCCGCCTAACGGCGCGCTGCGAATCGGGATGCTCTGACCCCACTAGCGCCATGATGGAAGCCACCGCCCCAGGCTGACGCCGGGCGCCCTCATAGGTCCGGAGGATCGCGGCGGCGAGGGCTTTGTTCCATCCGTTTAGGGTCTCGAAGTAAAGGGGCACGACGCCGGGACGCGTCGATCAGACCACCCAGGAATCCTGCTCGTTAGGACGAAGACGCGCATCACTTGGCCTGACGCATTTGGATCTGAAATATCTCGATCTCGATAGTACAGAGGCACTGTATTTATTTTTCAGCATGCCATCTTATCGACCTTCGCGGGCCGAACGGCCGTTGACGGTCTTCATTTCATCGCTTCCTCGAGCAAAAGCAGCAGCAGGAAGCCAGCGAAGAACATCGCGGTCACCCACGGTCGGTCCGGCGTCTCGTGCGCTTCGACCAGCAATTCCTCGGTGACGAGATAGAGCAGCGCAATCAGGCTGAAGGCGAACACGCCGGTAATGATCGGCTGCGGCAGCATCGATGCCGGGATGCTCAGCAGCGCCCCGAGCGGCAGCAGCACGACCAGCGCCGCGGTCCACAGGACCGGCTTGATCCGTGACTGGATGTCTTCCGCGAACGCCATGCTGACGGTGAGGCCGAGAAACAGAACCTCGATCGTCAGGGCGATCGTGAGCAGCAGCCCGGCGCTTTGCCCGGCCAGGAACCCGATGCCGAGGACCATCCCGTCGATGAAGACGTCGACGCCGGTTACGATGATCAAGCCGGACGCGCCGGTGGTTTTACGCTCGAGCAGCTTCAGGGCCAGCATGGCGGCGACGCCGATGGCGCCGCCTACCAGCGTCATCCACAGCGAATTGCGATGCAGGAGGTCGGGCAGAATTTCGCCGGCCGCGGCGGCGAAGACGACGCCTGCAGCGAAGTGCTGGACCGCGCTGACCGCGACGGGCCCAGGGCGGCGCACTGCTGCGAAGCTTGCGCCGACCACGGCCGCCGCGGCGGGAATGAGGGTGTACATCCAAGCCGACGCCATCGGGATTTTTCTCAACACTTGGCACCGCGGTTTCGCCTCGATGCGACAGGTCCGAAACAGGTCCCGGCCCGGCCCGCGGCCTCCGGGGTGTGAACGCGCACGAGCAGCCGGCGGTCGGCGCCGCGCCTCAGTGCAGACCGCGCGGCCGGGCCGATCCGGATCGCGCCGTCATTGCCTCAACAGCCGCAAGGCGTTGGCGACCACGAGCAGCGACGCGCCGGTGTCGGCGGCGATCGCCCCCCAGAGATTGGCTAGACCGGCGAACGTTAGTACGAAGAACAGCGCCTTGACGGCGAGCGAGAACGCGATGTTCTGGCGGATCACCGCGAGCGTGCGCCGGGAGTGCCGGATCAGCCATGGCAGCCTGGAGATGTCGTCGGACATCAGCGCCACGTCGGCCGTCTCTATCGCAGCGTCGGATCCGATCGCCCCCATCGCGATGCCCAGATTGGCCCGCGCCAGCGCTGGCGCGTCGTTGACTCCGTCGCCGACCATCGCGACTTGGCCGAATCGCCGGACGAGATCCTCGATCTTCGTTACCTTGTCTTCCGGCAAGAGTTCGGCGCTCACCTCATCAATCCCGGCCTTCGCGGCGATCGCTTCGGCGGTGGCTCGATTGTCGCCGGTCAGCATCACGACGCTGGCGACGCCGGCCTCGTGCAGGAGGCGAATTGCCTCCCGAGCGTCGGGTCGGATCGCATCGGCCACCGCGATCAGGCCGCAGATGTGCTTCGCATTGCCGATCACAACGACGGTGTTGCCTTCGGCTTCCATCGCCTCGGCCTTCCACCTGACGGTCTCCTCGGTCGCCTGCCCGCGCTCCGCCACATAGCGGCTCGACCCCAGCCAAAACGACTCGCCGCGATAGACCCCGGTCAGACCCTTGCCTTTCAGGGTCTGAACGTCGGAAGCCGGCTCGATTTCGATGTCGTTCTGCCGGGCGAAGCCGAGAATCGCCTGAGCCAGAGGATGCGTCGACCGCGACTCCAACGCCGCCGCCCTGGCAATCAGTTCCGCGCCGCTATGACCGTTGAGAGGAACGACCTGCACCACTTCGGGCCGCGCGCGAGTGATGGTGCCTGTCTTGTCCATCGCGATCGCACGGATGCGGGCCGGCAATTCGATGAACGCCCCGCCCTTGACCAGCACCCCGGCGCGGGCTGCCGCAGCCAGCGCGGCGACGATCGACACCGGCGTGGATACCACCAAGGCGCAGGGACAGGCGATCACGAGAAGTACGAGGGCGCGGTACAGCCAGGTCGTCCAGTCGCCGTTCAGCAGCAGCGGCGGTCCGACGAACACGAGCAGCGCCACGATCATCACGATAGGCGTGTAGATGCGGGCGAACCGCTCGACCCACTGCTCGGCGGGCGCGCGATTGGCATGCGCGGAATCCACCATCTTAATGATGCGCGACAGGACGGTGTCCTCAAAAACCCGAGTGGTTTCGACCGTGAGGGCCCCGTCGCCGTTTATCGTACCTGCGAAGACATCCGCGCCCGGCGCCTTCTCTACCGGAACGCTTTCACCCGTGATTGGCGCCTGGTTCACGGCGCTACTGCCCTCGATCACACGCCCGTCCAGAGGAATGCGTTCTCCAGACATTACGACCAACCGATCTCCCGGCCTGATCTCGTCGACGGAAACCGTCGCTTCCACTCCGTCCGTTCCCAGACGCCGCGCGGTTTTCGGCGCGAGGTCGAGCAGAGCGGCGATCGCTTTGCGGGCGCGCCCGATGCTCCAGCCCTCGATCGCGAGAGAGAGCGCAAACAAGAAACTAACCGTAGCGGCCTCGAACCATTCACCGATCGCCGCCGCTCCAACGACAGCTACCGTCATAAGAAGATTCATGTCGGGGCGAAGATTGCGCAGAGAGTACCACGCTTTGACGACTACGTAGCGTCCCCCAAAAAGGATCGCCGCAAGATAAGCCGCGATCTCGGCTCTCGGAGCGGGGGCGTCTCCATGGCCAGCGAATAGCGCGGCGGCGTCGGCGACACCGCCGCCTGAGAAGGCGTGAATGACGAAGCCGATCGTCACGAATGCGCCGCTCGCAGCGGCAAAATAGGATTGATGCCGTCTTACCTGGTCGGTGCGATCACCTCCCTGATCAGGCCGCCATGGAATGGCCTGCATACCGGTCGAGGACACGGCCCGGACCACTGCGTCGTCAGCAACCGAAAGATCGATGCCCACCAGGGTCATACGCCCGTTGAGGACATCGAAGGCCAAATGTTCCTCCCCCCCAACAACCGGTCCCACCGCCTGTTTCAGGATCGCGACCTCCTCCGCACAGTCCATGCCCGCGATCTTGAAAGCTCGATAGTTGGACGCGCTGCTTTCGCTCAATGCCGCTTCGTTGCCAACCGTCATCTCACGCCTCCAGCATCGGCCCTGGGCCGGACCGTCGGAATTGCCCCTTCGGCCGAAAACCGCACTTGCCCCTCACGGCTTGTCGAAATCGACCGCACCTCGAGACGCTAGACACATCGAGACGCTAGACATGCAGTTCGGACTCCTCTGCTCGAAGTATCTGGTCATCGATCTGGATTGTTGTGTGCTCGATACCGAATTCATCCTTCGCGATCCGGCGTGCCGCGCGGATCGCGGCCCGCGCCTCAACGAGGTCCGTCACGAGAAGATGGCAGGTCATGACATCGAATCCGGACGTCAGCGTCCAAACGTGGAGATCGTGGACATCGACGACGCCCGGGACAGTCCTCAAACGGTTCTCGATCGCGGCGACATCCATACCTGCCGGAGCAGCCTGCATTAGGATGTGAACGACCTGGCTCAGGAGGACCCATGTGCGAGGTACAATGAAGAGCCCGATGCCGGCCCCGATGAGCGGATCCGCCAACACCCAGCCCTTCCACATCATCAATAGCGCGGCCGCAATGACGCCGACAGAACCCAGCATGTCGCTGAGAACCTCGAAATAGGCGCCTTTGACATTCAGACTCTCGTCGGCCCCGCCCGCGAGCAACGCCATGCTAATCAGGTTGACGGCGAGCCCGACTATAGCGACGAGAAGCATCGGGCCGCTCAAGACTTCGGGCGGTGAGAGAAAGCGTTGGTACGCTTCGTACAGGATGTAGACCGTAAGCAACAACAAGACGAGAGCGTTAGCCAGTGCAGCGAGTACCTCCATCCGCATATAGCCAAACGTCCGCTGGGGTGTTGGCTCACGGGCCGCAAAACGAATGGCGAGCAACGCCAACGCCAAGCCGCCGACGTCGGTAAGCATGTGCGCGGCATCCGCAAGAAGCGCAAGACTTCCAGTGACAAGACCTCCAACGACTTCGGCGACCATATAAGTCGCGGTTAATGTCAAAGCGGCCGCAAGCCTGCGCTTATACTTTGCGCCTGCAGTTCCGATTGAACCTCCTCCGTGCATGCTCAGGCCCCCTTCGACTTGGTCGCATGCGCTGACCGAATCATGGAGTCGCGAAGACGTTCCTCAAGTTCGTCCAGCAGAAAGAAACTGACGTCATCGAGAGACCCATGGCCCTTCGCAAATGGCTGCTCTAAAAGCCTGACAAGATAAAGAACGTAAACGAACATGTACGTGATAAAGCCGAAGAGAAGCGCCGATGCGGGGTCTCCCTCGGTTTTTAGGAGAAGCATTAATAAGACGATCGAACCCACCAGCGTTTGCACAAGGACATGCACCGAAGGCACGAATTCCACGCGCTGGATAGTGTAGATCCGAAGAAGCGCCCGCCTTATGGCGTCCTGCGCGGATCTCAGCCGCACGACGAAATTCGCAGCCATGCCCATCCCCTCCAACCGACCGAGAAGCGGGGTGAGCCTCGCCAGATGGTCGAGCGCCGGCGGGATGTCGTCATGTCCTCGACCATGGTCGAGACCTCGACGGAGAGCATCTATGACGCTGACGAGGATGTCGCGCACCTCGTTCATCTCGAACTCCTGGTTGTCTTCGGAGAAGCAGACTAGGTCGCCCTCGATCGCCTCCATCGACATTCGAAGATCTGAAGGAATCTTTTCGGATTCTTTGTAGTCCTGCAGAATGCTCGACAGCAGAAAGCCGATGATGAAAATCGCCCCCCCTATCCCGCTCGTCAGCAGGCGATTTAAATCCAGGAACTCCAACCCGTAATAGTGAACCGTCGTCTTGATGGCGCCGAGCAAAACGACCACGAATCCGACTAGGAAGAACAGTCGAAACTTTTTCCAAAGCGAGAGTTTCGCGCCGCTGAAATGAAGGTGGGAGACGATGGAGCCGGTCATGACGAGGCACTCCCACCCATCGGGTGGCTTTGCGCAGACGAGGTCGGCTCCCGACTTTCTGCATCTGCCTCCGCATCTCTTTCGGTCTCTCGTCTAAACAGCACGTAAAGCGCCGGCAGCACCAGCAACGTTAAGATAGTCGACGAAACAATGCCTCCGATCACCACGGTGGCGAGGGGACGCTGCACCTCTGCACCCGCTCCCGTCGCAATCGCCATTGGCACGAAGCCGAGAGATGCGACGAGAGCTGTCATGAGCACCGGTCGCAGACGCGTCGCGGCGCCCTCACGAACAGCCTCTTCGATCACCCGACCTTGATCCCGAAGGCGCTGGATGAACGCGATGATCACGAGGCCGTTGAGGACCGCGACCCCTGACAACGCAATGAACCCCACGCCTGCACTGATCGACAGCGGAATACCGCGCAAAAGCAGTGCCAGAATGCCCCCTGTCAGGGCCAGCGGCACGCCGCTGAATACAAGCAAGGCGTCGCCAACCGTTCCCAGACTCATGAACAAGAGCAACAATACCAGCAGTAGAGCGACGGGGACTACAATCATCAGTCGATTTGTCGCTGAAACCAGCTGCTCGAACTGCCCCCCCCAACCGATCCAGTAGCCGGCTGGTAACTTCACCTTTTCGGCGACTGCCGTCTGCGCTTCGGCAACAAACGAGCCAAGGTCGCGCTCGCGGACGTTGGCGGTGACGACGATACGTCGCTTCCCGTTCTCCCGACTGATCTGGTTCGGCCCGGGCGCAGCATCTACTGTAGCAACCGACGACAGCGGGATGAAGCGCATTTGCGTTGACGGCGTTCCGAGAGCAGTCTTCACGAGGACGCCCGACGTAGCTTCATCGGCCGGCGGCAGTGGAATCGGAATAGCGCGGATCGCATCAAGATTGCCGCGAAGCCGTTCGGGCAGACGGACTACGATATCGAATCGTCGGTCCCCTTCAAACAGCTTACCAACGCTCTTGCCACCGACGGCGATCTCCACAATGCCCTGAACGTCTCCGAGGCTGAGCCCATAACGAGACAGTGCTTGGCGATCGAGTTTGACCGTGAGGATCGGTAAGCCGGCAACTTGCTCGGTCTTAACATCAGTGGCTCCAGGGATGCTCTGGATCGCCGCCTGAACTTGATTCGCGGCGCCCAGCAGAATGTCTAAGTCGTCACCGAATATTTTGATGCCGACATCGCTTCGGACACCCGAGATCAGCTCATTGAACCGCAACTGAATCGGCTGGGAAATCTCGTAGTTGCTGCCGGCGATGTCGGCGGCCGCCTTTTCGATCTCATCGACAACCTCCGACTTAGCTCGACCAGGATCGGGCCAGGATTCGCGTTCTTTCAACATAACGTAGCCGTCGGACATGGAGGGCGCCATCGGGTCGGTGGCGACCTCGGCCGTTCCGGTCCTGGCAAAGAAGTCCTTGACCTCCGGAATTTGCTTGATCCGGCCCTCTAGCGCCCTTTGAAGATCCAGGGATTGCGTGAGGCTTGTCCCAGGTATTCGTATCGCAGCGAGCGCGACGTCTCCCTCATCCAAGCTGGGAATGAACTCGCCGCCCATCCGAGTGGCGGCGTAGCCGCTGACCAGTACGATTGCCAGGGCCGCCAGCGCGATGGATTTGCGGTACGCGATCGCGACGTTCAACATAGGGAGGTACACGCGCTTGGCGGCGCGCATGAATATATTTTCCTTCTCCGACACCTTGCCGGTGACGAAAACTGCCACCGCGGCAGGGACGAAGGTCAGTGAGAAAACGGCAGCGGCACCGAGGGCCATCAGCACGGTCAGGGCCATCGGCGTGAACATTTTGCCCTCGACCCCAGTCAACGTGAGGATGGGGAGGTAGACGACAGCGATGATTAGCGTTCCGAATAGGCTTGGCTTGATGACCTCGCTCGATCCGCTCAGGATCGTCTGCATCCGCTCCTTAAGATTCAGCAGACGCCCCTTCTCGTGCTGCGCCTCCGCCAGAAGCCTCAGGCAATTCTCAACGATGATCACGGCACCGTCGATGATGATACCGAAGTCAATTGCCCCGAGGCTCATCAGATTGGCCGATACCTTGGTTTCGACCATGCCGGTCACGGTCATGGCCATGGACAGCGGGATTACGCAGGCCGTAATGATAGCGGCGCGTATATTGCCTAGAATGAGAAAGAGCACCGCGATGACGAGGATCGCACCCTCAACAAGGTTTTTCTCGACGGTCTTGATCGTGGCTTCGACGAGATGAGTGCGATCGTAGACCGTCCGCGCCACGATGCCTTCTGGGAGGGACTTGCCGATCTCCTTCAGCTTCTCGGCGACGCGCGTTGCGACCGCGCGGCTGTTTTCCCCGATCAGTAGCATTGCGGTTCCGAGTACAGTCTCCTCGCCGTTGAGCGTCGCGGCACCGGTGCGAAGATCCTTGCCTTCAATAACTTGGGCCACGTCTTTAATTCGGACTGGAATGCCGCCCCGCGACCCCACCACGATGCCCTCGATATCCGCGATATCGCCGACCTGCCCGGGGGTGCGGACAAGATATTGTTCGCCGTTCCTTTCGATGTATCCGGCGCCGACATTCGCGTTATTAGCGGCGAGCGCCGTCATCAGATCGCGAAACCCGAGCCGATAAGCCATCAGCTTGCCGGGATCCGGTAGAACGTGGAATTGCCGTTCGTAGCCGCCGATGCTGTTGACCTCAACGACGCCCGGAACGTTGCGCAGCTGCGGCTTGATAATCCAATCTTGCACGGTACGTAGATCGCTCGGCGAATATTCCTTACCGGTCGGCCCCTTCGCGCCCTGCTTAGCCTCAACCGAGTACATATAGATCTCACCGAGGCCGGTTGAAATTGGGCCCATGGCGACTTCGATTCCGCTCGGGAGCTGATCCTTCACCTGCTGAATGCGTTCGTTGACGAGTTGTCGCGCGAAGTAGACGTCAGTCCCCTCCTGAAACACGACGGTAACCTGGCTCAGACCGTATCGCGACAATGATCGCGTGTATTCGAGCTTGGGAAGGCCACCCATCGCTGTTTCGATGGGGAAAGTAATTCGTTGTTCAGTCTCGAGTGGCGAATAACCGGGGGCCTGGGTGTTGATCTGAACCTGCACATTGGTGATGTCGGGCACGGCATCGATCGGAAGGCGCGTGAAATTCCAGCCCCCGAAGGCGACGAGGCCGAGAGCCACCAACAAAACGAGCCAGCGTTGCTTGATTGCGAATGCCAGGATTCCATCAATCATGCTCGGCCTCCCCCTTGCCGATCTCCGCCTTCACCACGAAGGAGTTCTCGGCCACGTATCGTTCTCCCGCGGCAAGTCCGGCCTTGATCTCTACAAATTTGGCATCCGACTCCCCGGTCTGGACTGGGCGGGCTTCGAGCAAGTCCCCCTCCTCGCGGACGAAAACGACGGTTTTGTTCTCGAGAGTCTGAATCGCGCCGGCTTGAACGGCTACAGCAACCTCCCGCTTGGCGAGAACAAGACGGGCGGTGACGAACAAACCTGGCCGCAATCGGCCGTCGGGGTTCGAAAGAACGACTCGTGCAAGCGCGGTTTGAGTGTCGGAGGATCCAACGGGAGCCAGATAGGAGATCTTGCCTTTGATCTCGCCGGATCCGTCGTCCGGATCGATCAGCACCTCGTCGCCGATCCGAACTCGCTTCAGGTCCTGCCTATAGATCGACAGATCGACCCAGATCGTTGACAAGTCCGCTACCACGAAGGCCGGCTTCTGCTCCGAGGCGTATTCCCCGAGAGATATTTGGCGATCAATGACCGTACCGCCGATCGGCGACTTCAGCTCGTAGGCCGTCAAGCTCTGATTGCTCTCGATGAAGGCCATCGGCTCGTCCTTGCCGGCGGCGTCGCCGATGCGCTTCTTGATCGAGCGCACGATGCCCGGAAATCGAGGCGTAACCTGAACCAGCGTCTCTTGGTTGGCGCGGATTACTCCATTCAACGCTAGACTGTCGCTCAAGACCGCGGGAGCAGCTTGGGCAAGAGACGCGCGCACCGCAGCGAGTTTGACGTCGCTCATCTTGATCCGATCGCCCCCGTGCTCGTCTTGCTCAACGTGATCCTTCGCCTTCGACTCCTCCTTAGCGCTACCTTGTGCCTGCTTGGCAGGAGCTCCGGATTTGCCGGCGGTTGAAAGATAATAGCTTCCACCTCCGATCGCGGCGGCGCCGACGACCGCGAGAACAATTATTGATTTCTTCATCGTGCGCTCCCTCGCGCCAGTACGAACGGATTACCGACCAAGCCTTCGATGGTGGCGACGGCAACGTGGAAGTTCTGCAAGGCCTCCTGCTCGCGAAGCTGCGCCTGGGCAAAGCTGGTCTGAACGTCAAGCAGCTCAAGCAGCGTGAAGCGCCCCTGGCCGTAGCCTTCCGAGATGGCTGTGGAAGCCTCCCGTGCCTTCGGGATGCCCTTCTCGCGCAGGATCTTCAGTTCGCGCAACGACCCTTGAAGAGTGTCGTAGGCCCGCCCTGCTACGATGAGCAGAGTGTTGCGATTTGCCTCGCGCTCCGCCCGAGTTTTGGCCAAGCTTTGCTCGGCCGAGAGAATATTGCCTTGATTTTGATCGAAGATCGGAATCGGTACCGAGACCGAGAGTCGCACGGCGTCATCGCCCGTTGTGTTGTAGTGACGCCAACCAGCGCTCACGCGGACATCCGGATAGGGCTTCAGACGGGCCAGCAACAACTCGGCATTCCGCTGTGCATAGACCGCCGTCCACCGCACCAACTGCGGATTGGCATCGATGGCATGTATTACCGCTTGAAACGAGGGGGGGCGCCCGGTTGCATCGAGTTGCCCCGAGACCGCCGAAAACCGGGGTGCCGTATCGCCCATAAGCACGGCAAGGTCTCGGCGGGCGCTGGACAGTGAGGCTTTCGTCCGTTCAAGGTCCGCCTTCACCAACGCCGAAGCAACTTCAGCTCGACCAATTTCCGCCGGCGAGGATGCCCCGGCATCGACTCGCCGCTGCAGTAGCGGTGTCAGCTTGTCGATGGCGTCTACCTGCTGATCGAGGATGCGGATACGCTGCTGCAAGCCTAACACGTTCAAGAAGGCAATCGCCGTCTCGGACAAAATTTCCAACCGAACAGCGCGGCGCTGGATCGCGGCGACCTCGATGCCGGCCTGGCCTGCCGCTATTCGCGCGTCTCGTTTGCCGAAAAGCTCGAACATCTGGCTGATCTGTAAGGTCGACTCGGCCGAACGCGTCGCGCGATAGGGCCCTGTCCCTAGTGAATTGTCCTGCTCGTAGGACAATTCTGGATTGATCAGTGCACCGGCCTGAATCCGCTGACCAGTCGCGATGCCGACATCTCGTTCGGCGGCGGTCAAACGGGGACTGGCGGCGAGCGCACGCTGCAGCGCCGACTTCATCGTGAGGGTCTGCGAATACGACACGGTGGTCAGCGCGGGGCTGAACAACAGCGTCATCACGCACGCGAAACGCGTGGCGCCTTTGACAAGCATGGAGAAAATACCCGATCGACAACGAGGCAAGGGGCGCTAAAGCGCCCGGCGAACTGGTCAGATCAGGCTTTTGGGGGGTGGCGGATCAAGCCCGCGGGTGCGGCCGATCAACGGGCTGGCGTCCCAGCCAACTACGATCTCGTCTAGTTCTACAGCAGTCAATTCTGCCATCGGCTGCGCCGGAATCGAGGCAGAAAAGCAACCGTGGCAATGATGCCCCGCACCTGGGGAGTCCTTGACGTGCTTGATCGCGTCGGAGAGCGCTGAGAGCATCTCGATCCCGATCCGCGCCTGGGACTCATCGGCATCGAAATCATTGAAGGCGTGTGCAATTCCGGAAAAGAGATAGGTCGCGGACACGAACAGAACCGCGAGAACGCGGAGCGCCCCCACAAATCCACTGCTCCATGACTTGCGACGTTCAACCAAACGCGGAACCTCCCTGCGGCCGTGGTTCGTAGCATGAAGCACGCCCCGTCGTCGACCCGCAACACTGTAACAACCACCGTTTACGTCGACGGAACTCAACCACTTCCACAGCTGATTGACAGCCTGATAATCCACCTGTGAGGTATAGCGCGGCTTGGCCACGCATATATTCTCCGGTGGCGCTCATTACAGCCCACCCACCGTCGCATGGCGACCCTGACGAAACCATGACGACCGCACGCAAGCATGCCGTAGCATCAACTTGACTCGCCGCCGCGGATGCGTAGACAACCGAGCATCGGGGAGTAGTCACCGCTTCGCGCGGGGCCGCGTCAACACACTTGCGCCGAGGCGCATGGCGCGGTCAGCCGGTCCAACGGCCCGACAAGACCGAGACGCCACTCGCCGGAGCGGACGGCGGGGAAGAGCGTCCGGATCCGTCCGTTGAAAGCTTCTTCGATGTCTCCCATCACCATTGCCCTGCTCGCCGTCAGCATGTCGGTCGACGCCTTCGCCGTCTCGGTCGGACGCGGCGCGGCTGCCGGTCGCCCGCGTTTCGGCGAAGCCTTCAGAACCGGGGTCGTGTTCGGCGTGGTCGAGGCCATCACCCCTCTGATCGGCTGGGCCGCCGGCGTCGCTGCGAGCAAATTCATCCAGCAGGTCGACCACTGGGTCGCCTTCGTGCTGCTCGGAGGCGTCGGCCTGCACATGCTTTACGCGGCGATTTGGAAGAAGGAGGAAGCGGCTCCGACCGATTCGTCCTTCGTTGTCGTGCTGATCACCGCCATAGGCACTAGTCTCGATGCGATGGCGGTCGGCGTGTCGCTCGCCTTTCTCGACGTCAATATCTTCGTCATTGCGGCAGCGATCGGCCTGGCTACCTTAGTCATGTCCTCGGGGGGAATGCTCCTAGGTCGCCTGATCGGCTATCGACTGGGAAAGGTGGCCGAAATCCTCGCCGGCCTCGTTCTCATCGGCATCGGCACAAACATCTTGATTGAGCATCTTGCGGGCTGATCCTCGGAAGGATGTGGAGGAGGAGTTTTTCGGGATGCGGCTCCGCTCAAAAGATATGCGTCCGGCTTCGACGATCTCGGCAGAAATCCAGCACCTCTCCCTCTAAATTGCCATGATCGGCGATGGCTCGGAGGTCATCGCGACCTCGGTCGAAGATCATCGCGGTCCGCCGGGTCTGCTAGTCTGACGGCGCGGCCTACGCGTTTGGTCATTGCATTCAATGACCTTGTGAGCATCTGCATTGAATCGTCTTCGAGATCACCACGCAATAGCTTCTCAAGCGTCCTTCCCCCAGCCTCGGTATGTGCTAACTGCGCCTCGCCCTCTTCTGTGAGAGAAAGGTGGATCACTCTCCGATCGTCTAGCGAACGCGATCTGCGCAAAAGTCCGCGCTCATGAAGACACTTTGCTTGGCCCGAGATGAACGAGCCATTGACGTTGAGGAGCGCCGCCACGTCCCGAACCGGTGCCCCCCGACCCTCGGCAAGGAACCCAACAGCCTTGAGAGTCAGCCATTGCGATCCAGTTACGCCCATTCGCCTTCCGACAGCGTCTGCGTATCGCATCACTGAAACGCCCAATGCGGAGATCTCCCAGACAAGACGGCACTTCGGATTATCGACAAGGGGACGGTTCGTTGCATCGTTCATAGCTACCTCGAGTTCTGCATTATACGTCGCTTGTGGATCGCTCTGGACTGGACCCGCGTCGGCAAGACCGCATGGCAGTCAACACTGGTGGTTTTCACTCGCCCCCCTGCCTTCAGTCCCCGCTGAAATCATTTCGAATGGGGGCCCGGTGACGGAATTCGCCGTCCCAGTTCATGTCCTCAACGCTCCTGTCCGGCGAGCTTTCTGAGCTCGTTGGGATCCGAGTTGCTCATAAGACTGTTCGCGACCTGGTCGTAAGCACGGGCCGCGGAAATCAAACTGCCCATTTCCCGAAGCGCGTTCACGTTGGAACTCTCCAGGACACCGACTGCCAAGCGAATTTGCGCCGGGGTCAATTCGGACGGTGAAGAGCGGGCGGCGAATAGGCCCGCCTCGTCTGCTCTCAATTGCGAGCGATCGTCGAAGCGCACGACACGCAGCCGTCCGATGGCCCCCCTATCGACAGACACTGTTCCGTCGGTCCCGATCGTCACCTGTCCTTGGTTACGAGGTACCCGCAAGGGTCCTGCAGTCGTCAGAACGATCGCACCGGACTGATTTACGAGGCGGCCCTCAGCGTCGAGGGTGAAAGCTCCGTTGCGCGTATAGCGCTCGCCAGCGGTTGTCTCGACCACAAAGAACCCGTCGCCGACCACTGCAACATCGAATGCGTTGCCGGTGGTTCGGAACGCTCCCAAAGAGTGGTCCACGTAAGGTACCGTCGCGACAAGCGAACGCAGCGGATGTTGAGGCGTGTCCTCCGCTTCGCGTGCGTCCGTCAGGTATTCCCGGAACGAGAGATTGACGCTCTTAAAGCCGGTCGTGTGTTGATTCGCTATGTTGTGAGCCATCCGGTCGGTCTGTTGTCGCAAAGCGATCAGACGCGATAGGCCGATAACTTCCTTATCACTCATCCGCAGGAGCTTCCGAACCTGACGCAGCTCGCCACAGCAGCATGTCGGCACGCTTCCGGCCGGCCACACTACGGCGCTGCTTCAACAAACAAGAAGCACTTACGCGCTTCAGCGATGTCGCTTCAGGTCGAAGTTCTTGGAGGAGGCGTCAATGGTGGTTGACCGAGCCGATCCAGGCGCTCGAAAGTCCAACCCACCGGCTCCGCGAGTGGATCCGACTTCACCG
>NZ_QKQS01000011.1 GCF_003226555.1 Rhodopseudomonas palustris
AGGGTGCCAACTATCAGCATCCAGGTGATCACCGGCCTACGCAGGATGACGACGGTCTGCTCTTGGAGAGCACTTTGAGCGGAGCGTTGATTCCGGATACCGAAGAGCCGGTCATCCGACCCATGGCAGAGACTCTCCACTGATCGATACGGTCACCCGGCCTGATCGCCAAGGTCGACATGACCATGGGGCAGGTCACCCGGCGTGATGATCCGGACCCTCAGCAGAGCATCGCGTCTACCGGCCAGCATTACGACGCCCCTCCGATGGCCGGTCATCCGGCCGGTGATCGTCGACTCCGATTGGAGTAGGTGACAGCCGGCCTGCCCGGAGACGACGTGTCGATGTCACGTCGCCCGGCCTCCTCGTTGGCACTTGCGTCTCTCAGGACCGTCAACGATCGTCATCATCGTCGACGTGCGGCGTAGCAGAGGAGGTCGCCAGATGCGTGAGCCTACGAACTCCGAGAGGCGCAGGATCGAAGAGATACGAAGGGTTGCGCTCGATTTCCGGACCCCGGAGCCGAAGAACACCGGCCCGCGCGGTCGTCAGCATCCGGACGTAGTCCGTGCGCAGACCGCTCTCCGGACTGCCGTGTACCGGGATCGGATCAGGTCGGAAAAACGGCCGACAGTCGATGAATTTGGACGTGCTCTCGTCCGTGCGATCGCGATGGCGCCCGACGACGTGCTCGACCGGCTGACACGTGACGACGCTCTGATCGTAGGTCCGGCTCTGCAAACGATGTTGGGAAGGGGCCACGACCCGAGCGATGTTGTCGCCCTGGTCAAGCGGATCCGTCGCATGCGCCGACGCAAGTAATCGCTGGCGTCCCGAGCGTAGTCCGTTTTTTCGAGAGGGGTATTGACGCTCTCTGGACGATCGCCGAATCTCTGACTTGTCCGAAGGTTTGGCGATCTCCGGCACAGTAAAGAGCCTCTCGCGTATGAGCCCCCGCGAGGGGCTTTTCCGTTTTTGCGGTCTGCGCACGTCGTCACGAACGGATCGAATGATGACGCGTCACCGGTGACAACCGGCGACATGACGGCGAAGTCGACCACAGGACGGGACAGGACAGCGGCATACAGAGCGCGCCTCGCAGCGTCGCGAGAGCCGCCTGCTAACATCGTCGCCAACGCGGTCATGTCGGCGTTGGCGGAGTCGATGCTGTCCGGTGAGGGGCCTGTCGACGCCGCCGTCATCATGTCGCGGGCCTCGGAGACCGTCACGCGCAGGGGGGCGTCATCACCGGCGATCCGCGGTCGATGGCGCTCGCACTCGGCCATTGATGATTGGTCTGCATGAACTTCACCTCGCTGCTCATCGTCGCCTTGGAGATGGTGGCGACGAGGCCGACGGCGAAGGAGGCAGCGAGCAAAATAGCAATGATTTGTTCGAGCGCCGCGTCCACTTTCGCAGATGGGACCAGAGGATGTTCTACTCGACGTAGTACGTGTTGGCGCACTTACCGATGTTAGTGGCCGCGTTTCTGGGCAGCCATAACGTCAAGAAGCTTTCCGACTGTTGCAGAATGACAATGAGATCGCAACGGATGCATTGATCGTCGACAGCAGACTGGGATCTAAAGGCGACTTCGAACGTTCGGCGTTCGACTGTTAAGCGCCGATCGGGCTGGCGCCGAGCGCCAAACATTGCTATTTCGCGCGCATGCGAATTCTCCCTCAGAAGGCCCTTCGCGGCTCGGTCACTTCTGTCGATTCAAGGACCAAGCTTCAGGACGAGCCGCCCGGCGTCGACATCGGGCCTCTGCTCTATCTGAGGGGACACGGCGAGGGACGCGTTCAGCTGACGGCGATCTGCGTGACGGCGCGCGATACGATGCCGTCGCTCACGACCGACGAGGGCCGCTCGATCCCGTCGACGATCTACGAATGCGAAGGAAGAAGAGTCGTCCGATACAAGTTCAGCCTGAAGGCCGACGCCGAAGCGTTCTACGAGCTGGACGGCGAGCGGCGCTGTGTAAACACCGACTTCGGCCAAGACCTCCGGATCGCGTTCGTGTCGTGCAACGGCCAGGAAGACGGGGATCTCGAGCGCGACTTCAGCGAGCGGAACGCGATGTGGCGCAGACTTGCGTGCCAGCATGATGACAATCCCTTCCAGCTACTGCTGCACGGCGGCGACCAGATCTATGCGGACGAGATTCTCAGTAGCCACCCGCTGCTGCGCGCGTGGGCAGACGAAGGAGAAAAGCACTCGCTGCATCCGAGCGAAGCTGAGCTCGATGAGCTGCGGACATCGGTGCGGCGCTCGTTCATCGATTGCTATTCGGGAGTACTGGGCTCGGACGAGAGCAACTGGCTGATGGGGCGTGTTCCGTCCCTGACGATGTGGGACGATCACGACATCTGCGACGGCTGGGGCTCGATGTCGGACCGCAAGCTCGACGCGCCGGTCGGTCGCCTGCTTTTCGAGGTCGCGCGCGAGTGCTTCCTGGTCTTCCAGTTCGGCGTCGCCCCGGACGAGGTGCCTGAGATCGTGATCGACCGGACCGCATCCACCCTGACCTGGCACGTAAAGCTGACCGGCCTGCACGTGATAGCTCCGGATCTTCGTTCGGAGCGGCGGCGGCGCCGGGTGATGGGCGAAACCGGATGGCAGGCGCTGTCGGACGCTCTGGCGGCGGTGCACGAGGGTCGCGTCCTGCTTATCTCCAGCGTGCCGGCGCTCGGCCCCCGCCTGTCCTGGATCGAAGGCGTCATGCGGCTCTGGCCGGACATGCAAAAATACGAGGACGATCTCCGCGATCAGTGGCAGAGCCGCGCGCATCGCGCCGAATGGCGTCGGCTGCTTGAAAGTCTCGCCAAGGTCCACGCCGATCCTAAGACCCCGGTGACGGTACTCTCCGGAGAAATCCATCTCGCCACGCGCGGGACATTCGACGTCTCGCCGACCCCAATCCACCAACTCGTCGCGTCAGGCATTTCGCATCCCGCGCCGACAGTGCTTTACGCTCTCGGGCTCGACGTGCTGGCGCGCTTCGGCGAAACGCCGGTGCCGGGGCATGAAATCCGGATGCGCCCTTTGCCGGGCAGAACCTCGATCTACACTTCCCAGCGCAATTTCCTAGTTCTGGAGCGCCGGTCCGGCCATTGGACGGCCTACTGGGAGCTGGAGAAAAGCGGGCGAACCCCTCCGCTCCAGATGTGAGGCCGCCCGGAGGGCAGGGATCGGCACTCGCGTGCCGCTCCCCCACCCGGACTCGCGGTCAATGGTGAAAGCCGAAGCCGCCATGACCGAATCCACCATGGCTGAATCCGCCATGACCGAATCCGCCGTGGCCGATGAAACCGCCATGGTGGCCGAAGTGGTGGCCGATCCCGAAACCCCCGAACAATCCGAACGACGGCCCGTAATAGGGGGCCGCGTAGTAGCCGGGCGGATAGCCGTAGCCGTAGTATGAGGGCGGCCCGACGTATTGTCGCCGGTAGTGATGCCGGTGTCTGACCCGGTGCCCGTAGAGATGTCGGCCGTGCCGTGCATGATGCCGACTGCTGGCGGTGACGTCCGTGATCGACGCGCCGATCGAAGAGCGAGACGTCATCTGAGGGGATGCAGTGGCGTTGGTGCCGAGAAGGCCGCTACATGCGACCGTCACGGTAAGGAGACCGGCGCCGATCCACGGTTTCATTACATTTCCCTTTGCAAAGATGTGTGAGCGAAGATCGCGGCGGCGAAAAGTCGATGCTCGGCTGAAGCGATTAGCGGCAGCGCGGAGCGGTGAATCTCGTCCCCGTCGCGAGGTACTCGGCGAAGCACCGCGACATCGGTGCGACGCCGCGGATGAGAGCACTCAGTGCCGGCGTCCGAGCATGCCAGGGATACGTTGCATCATTCCGCCATGGCGACGGCCCATGCCGAAGCTGTTCATCCTGTGACCGCGGTTGCCCATCCAAGGGCGGACTCCGCGATGACCGCGCTGCCAGCCGCCGTGCGCGGGTCCCGGCCGAGCGAAGCCGTGCTGAGCTTGCGCCTGCGAGACGAACGCCGGCGCGGTGACTCCGAGGGTTGCAACGGCCGCAATCGCCATGATGAAGCTACGCATTGTATTCTCTCCTTTGGATTTGAAGCAGGGGGGGAATTCGAAGTGGCCGATTGCGTTCCTCTCGATCGGCGCATCGCGCGGCGTTCGAGGTGACGCGACCGCCGATAGTTGCGCGATGTTGCATAAGACCAGCGAGAAACACGTATGAATCTGACATACTTATTTCTAACCGAACGGCGGATGCGCATGCGATCATTGATCCAGGCCTATCATTCGCCCGCCGCGACGAGCAACATCGCTCGGCCAAGCCTGCGCCGGATCGCCGACAGCCCGTTTTCGAGTTCGAGCAACGACAAGCCGTCAAGGTCGCCTCTCAGATGCTCTTCGAGCGCCGTCTTCGATGGCTGCACGGCCTTCATGCTCTCCATCGCGGATTCGGTCAGCGACAGAAGAACCAGCCGACGATCGGTCGCAGCGGCGCTGTTGCGGCGAATCAGGCCCCGCATTTCCAGCACCTTCGATTGAGCGGACAGAAAAGACCTGTCGACGTTCAGCAGGGCCGCGACGTCCTTGATCGAGATACCCTCGCCGCGGTCGAGGCTCTCGATTGCCTTCAGCGTGACCCATTGCGAACCGCTGACGCCGATCTGTTTGCCGAGAAGGTCGGCGACGCGCATCAGATAACTTCCGATCGCCGTAAGATCCCAGATCAGTCGGCGCCCCAGCGCATCGAGTTCGCAGGCTTGCACTTCGAGCGCCGGGTCAGCTGGGCCGTTCATATCGGCGTTGGTGATCGTCATGGTACAAACCCTTTCTGAGCTGCGACGGGATTGGCCGGACCGGGCACGCGGTGGTCGCGAGGCGCTGCAGCGCCGGCAGGTCGGCATTTCGCCCCGCCGCGGTTTGCCACCGATGCCGCGGGGCTGGTGCGCGCAGCCTGCGCCGGTGAGAATTGGCTGCTCGCGGTCGGTGAGAACGGCGGCATCATCGACCGGCGTTCTTTCGTCCGAACGTGGCGACGCGGTAGAGATAGATGACGGCCGCGACGATCAGCATGGCGTTCGACACCGGCTCGACAAAGCCGCCGACGCGCGCGTAATTCTGCCCCATCACGTAGCCGGAGATTGCCAGGGCGGCCGTCCAAACTACGGTGCCGGCCGCCGAGTAGGATAGAAACCGCCCAATCGGCATGCCTGCAATGCCCGCTGGCAGCGAGACTACCGTGCGCACGCCGGGGACCAGGCGCCCCACCAATACGGCCCACGTCCCGGACCGCTCAAACCACGCGGCCGCGCGATCGATGTCCGCCGGCGTCATCGTGAGCCAGCGACCGTACGTTTCCGCAAACAGCCGCAGCCGCACCGGGCCCAACATGTGGCCGGCGTAGTACCAAGCCGACGTTCCCGCCAGGGATCCGAGCGTTCCGGCGATGATTACGGTGACAAGACCGACGTTTCCCCGCGAGGCCGCGTAGCCAGCAAGCGGCATTACCACCTCCGAAGGAATCGGTGGAAAGATATTTTCGGCAAGCATCAGAAGGAAGACGCCGAGGGAGCCTGCTCCTTCGATCGCGCCCACAATCCAGTCGAACATGATTCACCTTGATTGATGGAAGGTCTGTCTCTGGAAGCGACGGTCGGCCGTTTCAGAGATATCGGCGCGCCGCATCCACAGCAGGTCTGCAATTTGGAGCAGCCTGGTCGACGATTAGCTCGGGTTGGGTTCGCTTTAGCCATATGTCGAGCGCGATCCCGATTGCCCATCCGGGTTGGCTGGACATGCGGTCGACGAAGGCCGGCACACCCCTGTTCACGCATGACTTCAATTGAGACATGACCTCTGGCGGAACACCGGCTTTTCCCAATCGGTTGTCGAGTTCTGTTTGCAGCGGGCCCGTTATGAATGCGTGGGAGAGGAGAGCGAGAAGTAGAGTTAGCATTTGGAATCAATCCGTCGTTGTGAGAGCGAATTCGGCCCTGTCGGCTGGGCCTTCCGACGTCACACTTGTGCGTTAGGCACGACCACGCCGAGCTTCCGAAGGCGGCTTGCTGCACTCCGCGCGCGGCAAGACGCTCGTCGCGCCGGTGACCGCCGCGTACGCGTGATCTCGACGCTCTCGATGGAGGATGAGAAGGGCTTTGGCTGATGGCCAGGCAGAGTGCGCCCGGCGATTCGCTCAGGTCACCGGCTTTGGAGGCGGTGGGTCGAGGCCTCGGGAGCGATCAGCGAGCGGTCTGTCGGCCCAACCGACCAGCGCGGCGTGCGGCTCGCGAGAGCCAAGAAGAGCTTCAGGTTGACTTGGCGCCGATACCGAAAAGCAACCATGACAGTGGTGACCGGCGATAACGCCGTTCTTTGGGAGTTTCGCTCCGTCGGGTGCAGCTGCACAAACCTGAAATGCAGATCTTCCCGAAGATGGGTCGAGGTCGAGGTCGTGAGGAACGTGAAGAATTCCGGACACCAGGTAGGCCGCCAACACAAGAAAGACCGCGCACGCGCGCAGCGCGTGACTGAATCTGCTTTTGGCATTCCGGCGGCATGAGGCCACGACTACACCCACTCTTTGATCGGTTGGTAACATGGCCTTTGTCGGGATGTCGATGGGCTCCGGCCAAGGTTGTCGAGATCTGCCGGTTCCGTACGAGGAGATGGGCGAAGCGCCAGCTGGACACTTTGCCGCAGCCGCAGAGATGCCGAAATCGTTTAGTCGAGAAGAATGGTCCTTTTGCCGACATCGGTATATCGATCACTCTTGTCTCGTCGATTGCTGCTGCGCATCGGCGCGCTGGCGCTTTTGTTCCTTCATATTTCATTCGTGGCGTTTCACCACCGTTCGGAGTTTTCGATACCGGGACCGGCACTGGTGGTTTCTGATCACGCCCAAGATGACCGCAGCGATCCCGACCTTGTCTCCTCGATAAAAGATTGCCACGGCTGCTTTGCGGCCCTTCATGAGCTTTCGGTGGAATCGGTGAAGTCGGATCCACTCGCGGAGCCGGTGGGTTGGACTTTCGAGCGCCTGGATCGGCTCGGTCAACCACCATTGACG
>NZ_QKQS01000012.1:0-20491 GCF_003226555.1 Rhodopseudomonas palustris
CCTCCAGCCAGCATGTTGAATCAGAACAATTCCGATTTGGGAATCCAAAATCGATTCAGCCTGAAATCATCCTGCTCTAGATCGCCATTTGATCCGCAATTTCTGTTTGCGCCGCGACGACGAGGCCGGGCCTTGGCGCTGCGATCGGCGTCGACCTGACGCAGCAGCTCGTCAGGTCGATCGACGTCTTGAGCTGATCGCCGTACTGCTTCGTAGAGACGTCCGTCATCTGCACTCCTCGGTCGCCAGTCTCGCCGTTCCGGCAGCCACCTGCGCCTCAGCTCCCCGCGACGTGTCGCGCACCCACGCTCTTCATCGCGGTTTCGATCTTGCCGGCATCTGCCTCGCTGCAGCCGACCGAGACTTCGATCAGGTCGTTCAGCTCCGGGTCGCCGTGCTTCTCCACCCCGGGATGGCCGCTCTCGGCGTCGGCGCCGGCGACCCGCGTTCCGGCGCTGTTGGCGGCTCCGCGCGGCGCGACCGAGACCGACGATCTGTCGATACCAATCTCCTGGACCAGGCGTTCCACAGCCAGCTCCGCCTCACGCCGTGTCGAGAATTGGCCGGTGATCGTACTCTGCATCGTCGTCTCCCTGGTTGTCGCTTGTCCGCAACCCGGCTGAGACGAACCGGTTCCTCATCGCATCCGACAATGCCGCCGCACTCTCACTCCTTCTCCGATGTACGATTGGCGGCGTGGTGGTCCACCCGCCCCGTCTCGTCGCCGCCGCTTTCCTCGCGCGGCGCAATCGGTTTCTGCCGGGCGGAGATCGATGTCACATCCCGGCCGCTCGGCTGCTCTCGCCACGATCGCCATCGACCGTTTCGCGCCGGAACAAGATGTAGAGCGCCGGCAGCACCAGCAGCGTGAGGATGGTCGACGACACGATCCCGCCGATCACCACGGTGGCGAGCGGGCGTTGCACCTCGGCGCCGGCACCGGTCGCGAGCGCCATCGGCACGAAGCCGAGGGAAGCGACCAGGGCGGTCATCAGCACCGGCCGCAGCCGCGTCAGCGCGCCCTCGCGCACCGCCTCGACAATCTTGCGTCCTTCGCCGCGGAGCCGCTCGATGAAGGTGATAATCACGAGGCCATTGAGCACCGCGACGCCGGACAGTGCGATGAAGCCGATGCCGGCGCTGATCGACAGCGGGATGTCGCGTAGCAGCAGCGCGAAGATGCCACCGGTCAGGGCCAACGGCACGCCGCTGAACACCAGCAGCGCGTCGGCCGCCGAGCCGAGGCTGATGAACAGCAGCAGGACGATCAGCAGCAGCGCGATCGGCACCACGATCGTCAGACGCTGCGTCGCGGAGACGAGCTGTTCGAACTGCCCGCCCCAACCGATCCAGTAGCCCGCCGGCAATTTGACCTTGTCGGCCACCAATTGCTGCGCTTCGCCGACGAACGAGCCGAGGTCGCGGCCGCGCACATTGGCCGAAACCACGATGCGGCGCTTGCCGTCTTCGCGGCTGATCTGGTTCGGCCCCGGCGCCACCACGATCTCGGCGAGTTCGGACAGCGGCGCGTAGCGTATCTGCTGCAGAGGCGAGGTTCCGAACGCAGCCGGCGTCGGTTTCGCCTGGCCCTCGGCCGGCGGCAGCGGGATCGGCAGCGCCTTGATCGCCTCGATATCGGTGCGGATCTGATCCGGCAGCCGGACCACGAGATCGAACCGTCGGTCGCCCTCGAACACTAGGCCGGCCGACTTGCCGCCGACCGCGATCTCCACCAGGTTCTGCACCTCCGCAACGCTGATGCCGAACCTCGCCAGCGCCTTGCGGTCGAGCTTCACCGTGAGCACCGGCAGCCCGGCCACCTGCTCGGTCTTCACGTCGGCGGCGCCCTTGATGGTCTGCAGCACCGCCTGCACCTGCCCGGCGAGCTGCGTCAGCACGTCGAGATCGTCGCCGAAAATCTTGACGCCGACATCGCTGCGAACGCCCGAGATCAGTTCGTTGAAACGCAACTGGATCGGCTGCGACAGCTCGTACAGGCTGCCCGCCACCTGTTCGGCGGCCGCCTCGATCTGCTGCACCACTTCGGCCTTGGGCTTGTTCGGGTCCGGCCACTGATCGCGCGGCTTCAGCATCACATAGCCGTCGGAGATCGACGGCGGCATTGGGTCGGTCGCAACCTCCGCGGTGCCGGTGCGGGCGAACACGTCCTTCACTTCCGGGATCTTCAGAATCCGCTTCTCCAGCGCGATCTGCATGTCGAGCGACTGCGTCAGGCTGGTCCCGGGAATGCGCATCGCCTGGATCGCGACATCGCCCTCATCGAGGCTCGGGATGAACTCGCCGCCCATCCGCGTCGCCGCGATGCCGCTCACCACCACAAGCACGATCGCCCCCCCGACGACGGCCCAGCGGAGCCGGATCGCGAGATCGAGCAGCGGCAGATACGCCCGGTGCGCCAGCCGCATGAACCAGTTCTCTTTCTCCGACACTTTGCCGGTGACCAGCAGCGCCACCGCGGCCGGCACAAAGGTCATCGACAGCAGGCTGGCGCCGAGCAGCGCCATCAGCACGGTCAGGGCCATCGGCGTGAACATCTTGCCTTCGACGCCGGTCAGCGTCAGCAACGGCAAATACACCACCGCGATGATCAGCGTGCCGAACAGGCTCGGTTTGATCACCTCGCGGGAGCCGGCGATGATGGTGTCGAACCGCTCCTGCCGGGTCAGCAGCCGCCCCAGCCGGTGCTGCTCCTGCGCCAGCAACCGCAGGCAGTTCTCGACGATGATCACCGCGCCGTCGATGATGATGCCGAAGTCGATTGCGCCCAGACTCATCAGATTGGCGCTGACCTTGTTCTCGAACATCCCGGTGACGGTGAACAGCATCGACAGCGGGATCACCAGCGCGGTGACGAACGCCGCTTTGAAATTGCCGAGGATCAGGAACAGGATCGCGATCACCAGCAACGCGCCCTCGACGAGGTTCTTCTCCACCGTCGCGATGGTGGCATCGATCAGATGGGTGCGGTCGTACACAGCACGCAGCGACATGCCTTCAGGCAGTGATTTCTCAATCTGCTCGAGCTTGGCGGCGACCCGCTGCGCCACGGCGCGGCCGTTGTCGCCGATCAGCAGCATCGCGGTGCCGAGCACGACCTCCTGCCCGTTCAGCGTCGCGGCGCCGGTGCGCAGATCGGTGCCTTCCTTCACCTCGGCGACGTCCATGATCCGCACCGGCACGCCGCTGCGCGAGCCGATCACGATCTGCCGGATCTCGTCGACGTCGCCGACCTGGCCCGGCGTGCGAACCAGATACTGCTCGCCGTTTTTCTCGATATAGCCGGCGCCGACATTGGCGTTATTGGCGGCGAGCGACGTCATCACGTCGCGAAAGCCGAGGCGATACGCCATCAGCTTCGCCGGATCCGGCAGGACGTGGAACTGCTTGGCAAAGCCGCCGATGCTGTTGACCTCGTTGACGCCGGGGACGTTGCGCAGTTGCGGCTTGATGATCCAGTCCTGCGCGGTGCGCAGATCGCTCGGCGTGAACGGCTTGCCGTCGGCGCGCGTCGCGCCCTGCTTCGCCTCGACCGTGTACATGTAGATTTCGCCGAGTCCGGTCGAGACCGGCCCCATCGCGGTGTCGATTCCGGTCGGCAGCACGTCCTTGGCGCGCTGAATGCGCTCGTTGACGAGCTGCCGGGCGAAGTAGATGTCGGTGCCGTCCTTGAACACCACCGTGACCTGGCTGAGGCCGTAGCGCGACAGCGACCGGGTGTTGACGAGGTTGGGCAGCCCGCCCATCGCGGTCTCGATCGGGAACGTGATCCGCTGCTCGACCTCGAGCGGCGAATAGCCCGGCGCGTTGGTGTTGATCTGGACCTGGACGTTGGTGATGTCCGGCACCGCGTCGATCGGCAGCCGGGTGAAATTCCAGGCGCCGAACGCGGCCATCATCAGCACGCCGATCATCACCAGCCAGCGCTGGCGGACGGAGAAGGCGAGCACCTTGTCGATCATGCGCAGCCTCCGGCGATCAGCAGGATCACATCAATGTTCATGCGACGCCGACCCTTTGCCGAGCTCCGCCTTGACGACGAAACTATTGGCCGCCGCATAGCGCTCGCCGGCCTGCAGGCCGGAGACGATTTCGACGTTCTCGGCGTCCCTTGCGCCGAGCTCGACATCGCGCACCTCGAAGTCGTCACCGCTGCGGACGAACACCACGCTGCGGTTCTCCACGCTCTGGATCGCCGAGGCGCGGATCGCCAGCGCGACCTGCTTGGCCGACAGGATCAGCCGCGCCGACACGAACAGGCCCGACCGCAGACGCAAGCCGTCGTTGGACACCACGGCGCGGGCGAGCGCGCTCTGGGTGTCGCTGCTGCCGACCGGCGAGATGTAGGACAGGCGTGCTTCGATCGGCTCACCGCCATCGGCGACGTCGATCAGCACCTTGTCGCCGATCCGCACCCGCGGCAGGTCGCGGCGATACACCGAGAAGTCGACCCACACGGTGGAGACGTCGGCGACGGTGAAGGCCGGCTTCTGTTCGGAAGCGTATTCGCCGAGCGAGATCTGACGGTCGATCACAGTGCCGGAGATCGGCGCGCGCATCTCGTAGACACTGAGACTCTGATTGCTCTCGATCTTGGCGAGCAGCTCGCCCTTTTCGACCGTGTCGCCGATCCGCGTCTTGATCTCGCGGACCACGCCGGGAAACCGCGGCGTGACCTGCACCAGCGTCTCCTGGTTTGGCTGCAAGATGCCGTTGAGGACGAGGGAATCGTGCAGCGTCTCGGCCTGAGCGGTTCGGATCTCGATGCCCGACGCCGCCACCTTGGCGTCGCTCATCTCGACCTTGCCTTCGCCATCATGGCCGTCGTCGTCATGCCCTTTCTCGCCTTCGGCGTGGGCGTGCCCAACGGTCTTGCTTGAAACCTGCTGCGCCGGCTCGCGCGATCCGATCGGCGCGTAAGCGGCCACCGCAGCGCCGAGCACGAACATCGCGGCGGCGCCGCAGATCATCATCAACGGCTTCATCATCGCGCGCCTCCCCGCGCCAATGCGAACGGATTGCCGACCAGCCCCTCGATGGTGGCGACAGCGACGTGGAAATTCTGCTGAGCCTCCTGCTCGCGCAGGCGCGCCTGCGCGACGCTGGCTTGCGTATCGAGAACTTCGAGCAGCGAGTAGCGGCCCTGGCCGTAGCCTTCGGAGATCGCGGCGGCGGCATCCCTGGCTTTCGGGATCGCGGCGTCGCGCAGGATCGCGAGTTCGCGCAGCGAGCCTTGCAGCGAGTCGTAGGCGCGCCCCGCGATCACGATCAGCACGTTGCGGTTGGCCTGGCGCTCCGCCGCGATCTTGGCCAGGTTCTCCCGCGCCGACAGGATGTTGCCCTGGTTCTGATCGAACAGCGGGATCGGCACCGAGACGGAGAGCCGCACGGCGCTGTCGCCGGTCTCGTTGTAGCGGCGCAGCCCGGCCGACACCGTGACGTCCGGATATGGCTTCAGCCGCGCCAGCAGCAGCTCGGCATTGCGCTGGGCATACACCGCCTTCCAGCGCACCAATTGCGGGTTGGCGTCGATCGCCGCGATCACCGAACGGAACGACGGCGGCTTGCCAATCGCCTCGAGCCGGCCGGACACCGACGAAAATCGCGGCGAGGTGTCACCCATCAGGATCGCCAGCTCGCGGCGCGCGGTATGCAGCGCCGATTTGGTGCGCTCGCGATCCGCCTTCACCAGCGCCGACGCAACCTCGGCACGACCGGTTTCGGCGACCGACGATGCGCCCGCCTCGACCCGGCGCTGCAGCAGCGGCGTGATCGAGTCGATCGCGGCGATCTGCTCGTCGAGAATTTGAATCCGGCGCTGCAGACCGAGCACGGTGACGAAGGCGATCGCGGTCTCCGACAGCACTTCGAGCCGCACCGCCTGGCGTTCGATCGAGGCTGCATCGAGCCCGGCCTGACCGGCGGCGATGCGAGCGTCGCGCTTGCCCCACAGCTCGAACATCTGGCTGATCTGCAGCGTCGATTCCGCCGAACGGGTGCCGCGATAGGCGCCGGAGCCGAATGAATTGTCCTGCTCGTAGGAGAGCTGGGGATTGATCAGCGCGCCCGACTGGATGCGCTGGCCCCGCGCGATGCCGACGTCGCGTTCGGCGGCGGTGAGCCGCGGACTGGCGTTGAGCGCGCGCTGCAGCGCGCTTCCCATGGTCAGCGTTTGCGCGCGCGCATCTCCCGCCAGCACGCAGCCGGCGAGTACAGCAGCCGCGCACGCGAGCCGCGTGGCGAACGGAAACAACATGGCAAAGACCTGACGAACGACGGATTCAGGGCGCGCTGCGCCCGGCGGTCATGTTCAGATCAGGGCTTTTGGTGGCGGGGGGTCGATGACGCGCAGGATGCTGCGGCGTTCGGCATCTTGATGCCGCAGCGGCGCGCTGGCGCGCTGGGCCGTGGTCGCCACAACGCTCGGGTTCGGCAGCGACACCGAGAAGCAGCCGTGGCAATGGTGCTCGCCCACGATCGCCTGGTCGGAATGATTGCCGCCGGAGGACGCCAGAGTCACGATCGCCGTGGCGGACCCGGAGGTTACATCGAGGTCGTGCACCCCGTGCAAAGCGCCCGCGAGCAGATACACCGCCAGCACGAACGCAGCGACGACTCTGCGCGAGATGCGCAGCAGGCGATGCTGAAAGATGCGGGCGGATGGCGTCACGATGGCTCTCACGGGTCGAGACCTGCGGATAACACGCGTTTTGCATCGCTGTCGATCCGCAATAACGTAACACGTGGCGTCGGATCGATCTGTCGCAGCCGTGGAACCCGCCGCTGGCGATCAGACCACCGGAGGCGTGGTCGACCCCGCGCCCAGCGACCTCTGCACCATCACCGTGTCGGCCCAGCGGCCGTAGCGATAGGCGACGCCGGGCAGCCGTCCGACCGTGGCGAAGCCGAAACTATGGTGAAGGCCGAGCGAGGCGATGTTGTCGCCGTCGATATAGCCGATCATCTGGCGGAAACCCGCGGCGGCGCAGGCATCGATCAGCTCGTGCATCAACAATCGGCCGATGCCGCAGCCGAGGTGATCCGGATGCACATAGATCGAATGCTTGACCGTGTAGCGATAGGCCGGCCGTTTGCGAAACAGCACGACATAGGCGTAGCCGGCCACCGCCTCGCCGCGGATTGCCACCAGATGCGGGAAGCGGCGGTTGCGCAGGTTCTTGCGGCGTTCCTTGAGATCGTCCGGCTGCGGCATGCCGTTGTCGTCGATCCCTTCATCGAGCCCGCGACGGATGTAGTAGCGATAGATGTCGAGCATCGCCTCGACGTCGCCGTCGTGCGACGAACGGATCAGGATCGGCAAAGCGCTATCCACGGCGACTCCGAAGAACGCGGCGTGCGGATTATTCCGCGACCACATAGGTGTAGAGACGAACCCGGCCGGCTTCGTCGAATTCGCGATAGACGCCCTGGATCTCGACGTCGAATCCGGGAAATTCGTTGAAGCTGCGTTCGAACATCTGCAAGTAATCGAGCATCGGCTTCGCGCGTTCGCTTAAGCGCTCGCCGGGCACGATGGTCGCGATCCCCGGCGGATAGACCACGAACGGGGTGGTGGCGACCCGGCCTGCGATCTGGCTGATCGGCAGATAGTCGACGTCGTTGCGCACAAGGCACCGCGCCGCATCGTGCGGCGACATCGCGATCTCGGGCAGATGCTCGGGCAGGAACTGCCTGGCCTGCAGCGCGCTGACATCGGCATCGCGGAAGAACCGGTGCATCTGGCCGCACAAATCGCGCAGCCGCACGCCAGCATAGCGCAACGGCCGCCGCCGGCAGAATTCCGGGATCACCTCTTCGAGCGGCGCATTGTCGTCGTGCAGTTTCTTGAACGCGACGAGACCGCTGATCAGCGTGCCGGCCTTGCTCGCCTCGACGCCCGGTGTCAGCAGAAACAGCAGCGAATTGAGATCGTTCTTTTCCGGCACGATGCGGTTCTCGCGCAGATATTGCGCCACCACCGGGGCCGGAATGCCGTGCTCAGCATAGCGGCCAGTGGCGCGATCAAAGCCGGGCGTCAGCAGCGTCAGCTTGTTCGGATCGGTCATGGCGAAGCCTGGCGCCATGTCGGCAAAGCCGTGCCAGTCGGCCTCCGGTGCGATCTGCCAGAACGCCGGATGGGTCGCGAGCTGATCGGTGCTCACAGCCTCCCAGGCGACGTCGTGCACCGCGCCTTCGCGCGCGGCGTCCGCAATCGTCACCCGATCGGGTACGAACGGATCGAAGAACCAGCGCCGGTCCGGCCGCGCCTCCTTCTCCTCGAACTCGCGCCGCACCGCGCGGATCTTCTTGCGCAGCTCGATGCCGAGCCGGATCGTGTCGTCCCACAGCACTTCGCCGGAGCGGCCCTTCATCATCTGTGCGCCGACGTCGAGCGAGGCGAACAGCGGATAGAACGGCGAGGTCGAGGCGTGCTGCATGAAGCTTTCGTTGAAGCGCCGATGCTCGACCCGCCGCTTCTGGCCGCGGATGTGGCGATCCTTGATGTGGATCTGCGAGGCCTGCGAAAAACTGGCAAGTTGCTTGTGGGTCGACTGTGTCGCGATGATTCCCGGCGCATCCTCGCCGAGATCGGCCAGCCCCATGGCGAAGCGGCCGGCATAAAGCGGGTGAAACTTCATGAAGCCGGCCCAAGCTTCGTCGAATAGGATGTAGTCGCACAGATGTCCGATGCGGCGCAGGATCATCTCGGCGCTGTGGATGGTGCCGTCATATGTGCACTGCTCGACCACCGCGACCCGGAACGGACGCGGCTTGCGCCACGCTTCCGGGTCCTTGACCAGCGGATGGCTGCGGATGCGTTCGCGTAGCGCGTCTTCGTCCAGCGCGCCCCATGCCATCGGTCCGATCAATCCCCATGCATTGCGCACGGTGGGGATGTAGACCGGAATGCCGCCGGCGATCATCAGCGCGCCGTGATGCGCCGCCTTGTGGTTGTTGCGATCGAACAGCACGAGATCGCCGTCGGTCACGAGCGCGCCGAGCGCGACCTTGTTGGAGGTGGAGGTGCCATTGAGCACGAAATAGGTCTTCTCGGCGCCGAAGATCTGCGCGGCTTCCTTCTGCGCGCGCAGCGCCGGCCCCTCGTGGGTCAACAGATCGCCGAGGTCGAGCACCGAATTGTCGAGGTCGTCGCGGAACACCGCCTCGCCGAGATGCTCGATGAACACCCGGCCGATCGGGCTGCGGCTGTAGAACATGCCGCCGTTGTGGCCGGGGCAGGTCCAGAGCTGGTTGCCCTCCTCCGCATAGTCGACCAGCGCGCCGAAGAACGGCGTCTTCAGCGTGTCGGCATATTGCTTCAGCCGGCTGATCAGGTTGCGGGCAATGAAGGTCGGCGTCTCCTCGGACAGGAACACGTAACCGTCGATGAAATCCAGCACCTCGACCGGCACTTCCTCGAACCGCTTTCGGCGGATCAGCAGCACGATCGGGAAATCGAGGCCCCGCCGCCGCATCAGATTGATCAGTGCGGCGGTCTTGCCTTCCAGCCCCTTCTTGCCCCAGTCGACGACCATGCAGCCGATCGCCGCATCGGTCTGCACCGCGATCTCGGCGTCCTCGAGCTTGCGCGCCTTGACGATCTCGAAGCCGGACCGCTCGATCTCGGCCACGATCTGATTGAACCGAAGCCCCTCGAGATCATCCGCGTCGAAGGTGGGAGCCGAGAACAGGAAGGTGAAACGCCTGAAGTAGTCCATGAGGGTACCCACGTGAATTGTCGACACTCTCTCGCCGCGTTGTGTGACAGTGTGGTGACGCGAACTACTCCCGCGCCCGGATGGCGCGACAGCCAAACGACGAAGGTGGAACTTAGGATCCCGCCCACGGACTTCATCTGCAAGTTCGGAGTTTCGAGATGCGGTCGCACGTCTTCCCTGCTAACGGACCGGCCCCAAGGTCGGCAGGATGGACGAGCATATCGCGCCAGCTTGGACAGCCGCGAACAAATCCGTGCAACGCGTCGAGTCGTGAGTGCTGATCGCCGAGAGGATTGTGGAGCCGAGACGCGCCTTCGCGTCTTCGGTAACCACCGAAGCCGGCCCTTCGACACAAACTTACGAATTCGAGGGTGGCTTTGGTGGGCGCACTAGGGCTCGAACCTAGGACCCGCTGATTAAGAGTCAGCTGCTCTACCAACTGAGCTATGCGCCCGCAGCCGTTGCGGCTGGGTCCCTTGTGGGGACGGCGTCGTTTAGCAAAGCCCATCCGGGATGTCCAGCAATGCAGGCGACTTTTTTCGGTTCTGTGACGAGAATATTCGGCCGCCGAAAAACGCTGCCATTTCAGCGGGTTTGATGCGGCCTCGGAATGCCCGGGGGCGCACGGAGGTCCGCCGCTCTTCGCCGCCGACGACTCACGCCGCAAGACGCCCCTCTGAAGCTATCCGCTCGTGCTGCGCCGAGGGCGCATGGCAACTCAGTGACCGAATGCGCCGGCGGGCGCCAGGGCCCGCCGGACAGTTCTGGTTAGAGCCGGCTCGGCCCGTCGCCGTCGTCCATCGGGCCGCCCCGGTCCATCATCGGGCCGCGGCCGCGATCACCGCGATCCCAGCGCGGGCCGCGATCGTCGTCGCGGTCGCCGTCACGATGCATGAAACGGTGGTGATGGTGGCGCCAGCCGAAGCCGCCCTCCATTCGCGTCAGCACCCGCAGCCGGCGCTTCTGGCCGTCGTCGAGCGACTTGTAGAGCGGGTCGGCGGCATCGGCGATCTTCTTCATCGCAGCCGCGGTCGCGGCCATCGAATCGGCGCGGTCGCGCAGCCGCGCCACCGGATCGCCGTCGCGCGGATCGCGGTCGTCGTCGCGGGCGTTCATCCGCGCCTGGGCGCGGTCGATCCGCAGCTTGACCATTTCCTTCACCGCGGCCTCGACCGGCGGCCACAGCTTCTCCTGATCCGGGGTGAGCTGCAGTCCGGCCTTGACGGCCGCGATCTTGGCGTCGGCGAACGCACTGCGATCCTGAGCGCTGAACGCGTGCCGGCCATGATCGAACCAGCCGCGATGCTCGGCGTAAGCCGCCGTCGAACCCGCGAACACCAGCGCGGCGACGCCGGCGAGCAAAACCTTCTTCATGGCAACCTCCTTTGAAAAGGTGGCCATGAAGATGGGTCCGCGCCGCGGCGCGATCAACTTAAGGTTTGGAAAGGAAGCGTTTCGTTCACGAGTTGAAACAAAGCGCTTCCCTGCCGAAACAAACCCGCCGCTATTTGATCGCGCTGCCGAACAGCAGATCGGGCAGGAAGGTGGAGATGATCGGCACGTAAGTGATCAGGATCAGGAAGCTCAGCAGCACCATCAGCCACGGCAGCGCCGCCTTCACCACCTGCATCAACGGCATGCCGGTGATACCGGACGCCACGAACAGGTTGAGCCCGACCGGCGGCGTCACCAGCCCGATCTCCATGTTCACGACATAGACGATGCCGAGATGGATCGGATCGATCCCGAGCTGCATCGCGGTCGGAAACAGGATCGGCGCGGTGATCAGCACGATCGCCGTCGGATCCATGAAGTTGCCCGCGACAAGCAGGATGATGTTGACGATCAGCAGGAAGTGCCAGGGCGACAATTGCGCATCGGTGATCAGCCGGGCGATGTCCTGCGGGATCTGCGCGGTGGTCAGCACGTGGCCGAACAGGAACGCGTTGCAGATGATGAACATCAGCATCACCGACACGCGGCCGGAGTCCAGCAGCACCTGCGGCACGTCGGTGATCTTCAGATCGCGATAGATGAACACCGCGGCGACGAAGGCGTAGACCGCGGCGACCGCAGCGGCTTCGGTCGGCGTGAACACGCCGCCGTAGATGCCGCCCATCACGATGAAGATCAGCAGCAGGCCCCACAGCGCCTCGCGGAACAGCGTCAGCCGCTCGCGCCACGGCACCTTCGGCTGCCGCGGCAGCTTCTTGATCCGCGCCGCAACGTAGATCGCGACCATCAGGCCGAGGCCGAGCAGCAAGCCCGGCACGACGCCGGCGATGAACAGCCGTCCGACCGAGGATTCCGTCGCCGCCGCGTACACCACCATCACGATCGACGGCGGAATCAGGATGCCGAGCGTGCCGGCGTTGACGATCACGCCGGTGGCGAACGCCTGGGTGTAGCCGACCCGCACCATGCCGGCGATCACGATCGAACCGATCGCCACCACGGTGGCCGGCGACGAGCCCGACACCGCCGCGAACAGCATACAGGCGAGCACCGATGCGATCGCCAGACCGCCGGGCAGATGCCCGACCGCGGCGATCGCGAAATTGATCATCCGCTTGGCGACGCCGCCGGTGGTGAGGAAGTTGCCAGCTAGGATGAAGAACGGGATCGCCAGCAGCGTGAACTGCTCGGTGGTCTGGAAGAACTTCAGCGACAGCGATGCCAGGCTGTCGTTCTGGAACAGCAGGATGGTGAGGATCGAGGCCAGGCCGAGCGAAATCGCGATCGGCATGCCGATCAGCAGAAAACCGAACAGCGAGGCGAACAGGAAGATGGTGTTCATCGCTGCACCGTCGTGGCGTCGAGTTCGGGATGATGTTGGACGTGGTGGACCGCTTCTCGCGCCTCGTCGGCAAGCTCGTAGCCGCTGGAGCGACCGGTGATGATGCGCCAGCCCATCTCGACCAGCCGGACGGCGAGCGCAAGGAAGCCGAGCGGCAGGCAGAGCGACAGGATCCAGCGCTTGATCGGAATGTCTTCCGCCTCGACGTCGATGATCATCAGCCGGTGGATGTAATCGTAGGAGCCGTAGATCATCAACCCGGCGTAGAGCAGCGCCAGCGCCACCACCAGCAGACCGACGGCGCGCCGGCCGTTGCGCGGCAGCAGATTGACGACCGCATCGACGCCGATATGCGCGCGCACCCGCACGCAATAGGCGATGCCGATCATGACGAGCCAGGCGAACAGATAGAAATTCGCCTCGAGAGCCCAGATGAAGCCGGAGTTGAAGCCGTAGCGCAGGACGACCTGAACGAAGGTCAATACCGTCATCACGCCGAGGATCAGAGCGATCAACCCCTCCTCGACGCGGTGGAACATCTTCCGCAGCGACACGGCCCCCCCCCTATGTCAGTCGGAACAACGTCGGCCGCGGATCACCGCGGCCGACGTGTACGATCAGTTGCTTTTCGACGTGTTGGACGCGACGGCGGCTTCGATCAGGTCCTTGCCGATCGCGCCTTCGAACTTGGCCCAGACCGGCTTCATCGCCTCGACCCACTTGGCGCGCTGCTCGGGGGTCAGCTGATGAATCTTGCTGGTACCCGCGGCCTGGATCTTCTGCTTGGCCTCTTCGTTCAACTTGTTGGCGATATCGTTGTTGACCTTGGTGGCCTCGTCCATCGCCTTCTTCAGCTCGCCCTGGATGTCCTTGGGCAGGGCGTTCCACCACTTGGCGTTGACCACGACCATGTAGTCGATCACGCCGTGATTGGATTCAGTGATGTCCTTCTGCACCTCGTAGAACTTCTGGGAGAAGATGTTGGACCAGGTGTTTTCCTGGCCGTCGACGGTGCCGACCTGCAGTGCCTGATACACTTCCGAGAAGGCAAGCTTCTGCGGCACGGCGCCGAGCTGCTGGAACTGCGCGGCGAGGATGTCGGAGGCCTGGATGCGGAACTTGAGGCCCTTGGCGTCTTCCGGCAGCAGCAGCGGCTTGTTGGCCGAGATCTGCTTCATGCCGTTGTGCCAGTAGGCGAGACCGAGGAAGTTCTTGGCTTCCATCGACTTCAACAGGTCCTGACCCGCCTTGCCTTCCTGGAAGCGATCGACGGCGTCGATGTCGTTGAACAGGAACGGCAGGTCGAACAGCTGGATCTTCTTGGTGAACTTGTCGAACTTCGACAGCGACGGCGCGATGAACTGCACGTCGCCGAGCGCGACCGCTTCCATCTCCTTGGCGTCGCCGAACAGCTGCGAGTTCGGATAGACTTCGACCTTGACCTTGCCGTTCGTGTACTTCTCGGCCAGCTCCTTGAACTTGAGCGCGGCCTGGCCCTTCGGGGTGTGCTCGGCCACCACGTGGCTGAACTTGATGACCATCGGCGACTGCGCGGCGGCAGGGCTTACCAGCCCGAGCACGGCGATCGATGCCAGTGCGAAAATCGATTTACGCATGTTTTCTCCCGATTCCTTTTGAGGAACGCACCCGCGTCCCTGCCCCGTCCGATTATCAGCCGCACCAATACAGAGAAGCACTACGAAAGGCTATTGCCCCTTCGCAGGGGCGCCGTCAACAACTGCCGCAGTGCGAAAAAAGGGCGATGCACAGCGGCATCGCCCTTTCGAGTCCTTCCAGAAGTTGTAGCTGTCAGCCGCGGTTGTGCGACTTATTCACGCAATCAGCCGGCCACCGCCACGGTCGGCGCGTCCTCCCGGACGCTACGCTGGCGCTTGGCGACGATCTTGTTGAGCGCACCCAGATACGCTTTCGCCGACGCCACCAAGGTGTCGGGATCGGCCGCGCGCGCGGTCATCGAACGGCCTTCATGGCTGAGCCGGACCGACACTTCCGCCTGCGCGTCGGTGCCCTCGGTGACGGCATGCACCTGATACAGTTCCAGCTTGGCATCGTGCGGCACCAGGGCCTTGATGCAGTTGAACACCGCATCCACCGGGCCGTTGCCTTCGGCTTCCTCGATCCGAACCTGGCCGTCGACGTCCAGCTTCATGGTGGCGCGCTGCGGCCCATGGGTACCGGCGATCACCGTCAACGACATCAGCTTGATCTGGTCCTGGCCGTGCAGCAGCTGCTCGTCGACCAAGGCCTCGATGTCCTCGTCGTAGACGTCCTTCTTGCGGTCGGCCAAAGCCTTGAACCGCACAAATACGTCCTCGATCTGGTTCCGCGACAGCTTGTAGCCCAGCTCGTCCAGCTTGTGGATCAAGCCGGCGCGGCCGGAGTGCTTGCCCATCACCAGCGAGGTGCCCTTCACGCCCACCGTCTCGGGGGTCATGATCTCGTAGGTCTGGGCATTCTTGATCATGCCGTCCTGGTGGATGCCGCTCTCATGCGCGAACGCGTTCCGGCCGACGATCGCCTTGTTGTACTGCACCGGGAACGAGGTCGCAGCCGACACCGTCTTCGAGGCGTGGGTCAGCATCGTGGATTCGATCCGGTTCCAGTACGGCAATTTGTCCTGCCGCACCCGCATCGCCATCACCACCTCTTCCAAGGCGGCGTTACCGGCGCGCTCGCCGATGCCGTTGATGGTGCATTCGATCTGGCGTGCGCCGCCGGCGACGCCGGCCATCGAATTGGCGACCGCCATGCCGAGGTCGTTATGGCAGTGGACCGAGAACCGCGCCTTGTCCGAATTCGGCACCGTCTCGCGCACCTTGCGGAACATCTCGCGATACTCTTCCGGCACTGCGTAGCCGACGGTGTCCGGCAGGTTGATGGTGGTGGCGCCGGCCCTGATCGCAGCCTCGATGCAGCGGCACAGGAAGTCGAATTCGGTGCGGGTGGCATCTTCGGCCGACCACTCGACGTCGTCCGTATGATTGCGGGCGCGGGTGACCGACGAGATCACCATCTCGTACACCTGCGCGGCTTCCATCTGCAGCTTGTACTTCATGTGCACCGGCGAGGTGGACAGGAAGGTGTGGATGCGGCCGCGCTCGGCCGGCTTGATCGCCTCGGCGCAGCGGTCGATGTCCTTGTGGGCCGCCCGCGACAAGCCGCAGATCACCGAGTTCTTCGAGCGCTTGGCGATCTCGTGCACCGCCTCGAAGTCACCGTCGGAGGCGAACGGGTAGCCGGCCTCGATCACGTCGACGCCCATGTCGTCGAGCATCCGGGCGACGTTCAGCTTCTCCTCGAACGTCATGGTGGCGCCCGGGCACTGCTCGCCGTCGCGCAACGTGGTGTCGAAAATGATGACGCGGTCCTGTTCGGACTGGGTGGTGGTGGTCATGAAAGATGTCCTTTGGTCGGGGCGCCGCGCGGGCGCATGAGGGGCTGGCTGTCGTGCGATCCCCTGAGTGCCCAGGCAAAACTGCCCAGACGGCCCTCAGGGGCGGCTAAGAAGCAGCAGCCCGCCAAGCGCGAGGGTCTCGAGCGCTTCGAAAGCGGCGGCGGCCGGAATCAGCACGGCCGGAATCGCGGACGCGGCGATGGTCGCCGTTCCTTCCATCCCGATGCTGCCGCTGCCAATCGTCATTCCCGACACCTTCAGGGTCCTATCGTCGGCGACAACCGCTAAAAGAGCGTTAGGTTGACGCAAGAGTCCGACGGACCGAACGGTTAATCTTGTAGACGACCTCGCCACCGTTTCGCAACGCCAAATCGTGGGCAAAATTCGCGATAAAGCGTCAGAAATACTGACCTAAACCATGGTCGGGTTGGCGATCCATCGCCATGGGTTTCTTCATCCGCAGAAACCGCTTATGGCTGTACGCCAGCCGCACGATCCCGACCGGAGTACCGACGTTGAACTCGATCGCCCATTCCACGCTCGCCGCCGCCAGCCCCACCATCCGCCACGACTGGACCCGCGAGGAAGCCGCGGCGATCTATCATGCCCCGTTCGCCGATCTGATGTTCCGGGCGCAGACCATCCACCGCCAGAGCTTCGATCCGAACGCGGTCCAGTGCAATCAGCTGCTCAACGTCAAGACCGGCGGCTGCGCCGAGGATTGCGGCTATTGCAGCCAGTCGGCGCATCACGACACCGCCCTGCCCGCTTCCAAGCTGATGGATCCGAAGAAGGTGATCGAAGGCGCCAAAGCGGCGCGCGACGCCGGCGCGACCCGCTACTGCATGGGCGCGGCCTGGCGCTCGCCGAAGGAGCGCGACATGGCTCCGATCATCGAGATGGTGAAGGGCGTCAAGGCGCTCGGCATGGAAGCCTGCATGACGCTCGGCATGCTGAGCGACGACCAGGCCAAGCAGCTCGCCGACGCCGGGCTCGATTACTACAACCACAACGTCGACACCTCCGAGGAGTTCTATTCCTCCGTGGTGAAGACCCGCAGCTATTCCGACCGTCTCGATACGCTGGAGAAGGTCCACGACGCCGGCATCAAGGTGTGCTGCGGCGGCATCCTCGGCCTTGGCGAGAAGCCGACCGATCGCGTCGAGATGCTGCGCACGCTCGCCAACCTGCCGCAGCATCCTGAGAGCGTGCCGATCAACATGCTGATCCCGATCGAAGGCACCCCGATCGCCAAGACCGCGACGCCGGTCGATCCGTTCGAATTTGTCCGCACCATCGCGCTGGCGCGCATCATGATGCCGAAGTCCGACGTGCGCCTCGCCGCCGGCCGCACCGCGATGAGCGACGAGATGCAGGCGCTGTGCTTCCTCGCCGGCGCCAACTCGATCTTCATCGGCGACACCCTGCTGACCACCCCGAACCCGGGCGACAGCAAGGACCGCGCGCTGTTCAATCGCCTCGGCATCACCCCCCGCGACGACCTCGGCGTCCACGCACACGGGTAAGAGACGACGACGCTCCTACAAATGCCGTCATGGCCGGCTTGTCCCGGTCATGACGGCGTTAAGTGTTACTTCGCTTCCACGACACAAGCCCTCTCCCCGTCATTGCGAGGAGCACCCGGATCGGCGCTATGCGCCGTCCGAGTACAGGCTCCGCGACGAAGCAATCCAGACCAGTGCACGGAGCTGGATTGCTTCGCTTCGCTCGCAATGACGGAGCAAAGAGGCGCCGCGCCTTAATCCTCCCCGCGCAGCAGCATCGTCAGGTAGGTTGTGACGAAGCGCGGCATGGTGGGCAGAAAGTCGTCTTTCGACCGCACCAGGTGAACGCGGCTGAATTCCGGCTCCTCCTCCCGCGCCAGATGCGCCTCGATCCGCGCTTTGAGCGCGTCGCTGGGCAAATAGACGTCGAGGATCCGCAGCATCGCCACCAGCGGGCCGGCCTCGACGCAGTGCCAATGATCGGCTGCGCGATAATCGGACCGCACCAGCCCGGTCTCCTCCTTGACCTCGCGCGTCACGCTGGCGGCGATGTCGAGGCGGTGATTGCGGACGTCGGACAGATCGGGCGTCCCCCCGGCGAAATACACCTTGCCGGCGTTGGCGGTATGCGCGCCCATCTCGCCGAGCACAATCGCGCCGTCAGCGGCCCGGATCACCCCCATGCCGAAGCCGTTGAACACCGACGGGTCCGGAAAGTCCCAATCGCGCCAGGACAGGAAGCTGGCGTAGTCGACCTCGAAATACTCGGCGCTGAAGCTGCCGCTGTCGAACCGCGGCTGGCGACCGAGCAACACCCGGCCGTTCCACAGTTTCGGCTGCGTCGCCTGACGCTCGGCAAAATGCGCATCGATGTCGACGCGGCGCTTGTCGGCGAACGGCCAGGCAAAGCCGCTGACCCAAAGATCGAGATTGTTCACCCGATGGATCGTAACGGGCCCCGGATCGGTCACGCACGCACCTTCACTTCGAACCAGTGGAGCCCTTCGCCGCCTGCTCGGCGAAGGCGTTGGTGTAAGTCCTGGTGACGTCGATATTCGCCTTCGCCACATCGGGCGAGCTGGTGCTGAACACTGCCAGTACGGCGTCCGCGCCTTTCGGATCCATCAGGCCGGTGGTCGAATACATCGGGATCGTGTTCTTCAGCGCCGCGACGTACTGCGCCTTGTCCTTGCCGACGATGTTCGGCGGCATCTTGTCGGCGATCTCCTCGGCCGAATGCGCGTGGATCCATTGCAAGGTGGCGACAATCGCATTGGTCAGGCTCTGCGCTTCCTTCGGATGCGCCTTGATCCAGGCCACCGTCGAATACAGCGCACCGCCCGGATAGTCGCCGCCGAACACTTCGCGGGTGTCGTGCTCGGTGCGGGTATCGCTGAGGATGCGCAGGTCGGCGTGTGCGGCCTGCAGGATCGTCACCGCCGGATCGAGCATCACGGCGGCGTCGATCTGGCCCTGCTGCATCGCCGCGACCGCGGTGGCGCCGAGCCCGACGCCGATCACCGCAACGTTGTTCGGGTCGATGCCGTTCTTCTTCAGCAGGTACTTCAGGAAAAAGTCGGTCGACGAGCCCGGCGCGCTGACGCCGACCTTCTTGCCGGCGAGGTCCTTGACCGATTTGATCTCCGCAGTGTGGTTCGGCGACACCACCAGCACCAGACCGGGATAGCGGTCGTAGACCACGAAGGACTGCATCTCCTGCTTCTTGGCGGCGAGATTGACGGTGTGGTCGAAATAGCCGGAGACGACGTCGGCGCTGCCGCCGAGCACGGCTTTCAGCGCATCCGATCCACCCTTGAGATCGACCAGCTCGACGCTGAGCCCGGCCTTGTCGTATTCGCCGAGCTGCTTGGCGAGCACGGTCGGCAGATAGCACAGGCAGGCGCCGCCCCCGATCGCGATCGTCACCTTAGTCTGCGCCTGCGCGACGCCCACGGTGAGCAGGATCGCAGCGAGCGCCGCAACGACGTGTCGAAAGCCGACCTTCATGGTGTTGGTTCCCCCCAGACGAAACGGCAAGAACCATATGCCAAAGCCGCGCCCCGCTCTAGTCCGCCTGCGGCCCGCCGCTCGGCTGCGGCCGCCAGACCAGGAGGCGCCGCTCCACCAGGCTGACCGCCAGGTCGATCAGGATGACGAACACCGACAGCACGAACATTCCGGCGAACACGCCGGCGACGTCGAAGGTGCCCTCGGCCTGCTGGATCAGATAGCCGAGCCCGGCGGCGGCGCCGAGATATTCCCCGACGACCGCGCCGACCACCGCAAACCCGATCGCGGTGTGCAGCGAGGAAAACATCCAGGACAGCGCCGATGGCCAGAACACATGGCGCATCATCTGCCGCTCGCTCATGCCGAGCATCCGGGCGTTGTCGACCAGCGTCGCGCTGGTTTCCTTGACGCCCTGATAGACGTTGAAGAACACCACGAAGAACACCAGCGTCACGCCGAGCGCGACCTTCGACCAGATGCCGAGCCCCAGCCACAGCGTGAAGATTGGCGCCAGCACCACGCGCGGCAGCGCATTGACCATCTTCACATAGGGATCGAACACCGCCGCCACCCGCGGCTGCCGCGCGAACCAGAACCCAACCAGCACGCCGGCGACCGAGCCGATCACGAAGGCGAGCAGCGATTCCCACAGCGTGATCAGCAGGTGCTTCCAGATCATGCCGGAGGCGAACCAAGCGAACACCTGCTTGGCCACATCCACCGGCGTCGAAAAGAAGAACGGCGGCAGCCACAATTTGCCGGCGATCGGCACCGTGGTCAGCACCTGCCACACCGTCAGCGCGACGATCGCGACGAGGAGCTGCAGCGATAACAGCTTCAGACGCGACATGGGGAAGCTCCCGCGTGCTTATCTCCTCGCCGCCCAGCAACGAGGCGCCTCCGCTCCCCTCCCCCTTGCGGGGAGGGGTCGGGGGTGGGGGTCCGCGGCGGAAGCCTATCCTTGGAGCTTCGCAGAGCCGAGGCGCCATCCTCGCGGCGGGGGCCCCCCCCCCCCCCCCCCCCCCCC
>NZ_QKQS01000012.1:20518-222867 GCF_003226555.1 Rhodopseudomonas palustris
TCCTCGCGGCGCCCCCACCCCAGCCCTCCCCCGCAAGCGGGAGAGGGAGCGCGCCGTGCTCGGGGCAAGTCCGCGGCAAAAGCTAAATGCATCATGCCACCTGCCCATACGCCTTCATCACCTGCTCGCGCAGGACGGCCCAGATCTCACGATGCAGCGTGTGGAAATCGTGGGTCAGGCGGATCTCGAAGATGTCGCGCGGGCGCGGCAGTTCGATCCGCCAGTCGCCGACGATGCGCGAGGATGGACCGGCCGACATGATCACCACCCGATCGGCGAGTGCGATCGCTTCTTCGAGATCGTGAGTGACGAACAGCACCGCCTTCTTGTGCGCGCTCCACAGCTGCAGCAGCAGATTGCCCATGATCTGCCTTGTCTGCGCATCGAGCGGGCCGAACGGCTCGTCCATCAGCAGGATTTTCGGGTCGCGGATCAGCACCTGGGCGAGGCCGACGCGCTTGCGCTGGCCGCCCGACAGCATGTGCGGATAGCGCTGCGCGAACGCGCCGAGCCCGACCGTCTCCAGCCAGCCCTGCGCGCGCGCCAGCGCTTCGCTGCGCGGCGTGCCGGCAATTTCCAACCCGATCGCGACATTGTCGATCGCCGTCTTCCACGGAAACAGCGCATCGGCCTGAAACAGATAGCCGGCCTGCGGATTGAGGCCGCCCAGCGGCGCGCCGAAAATCCGCACCGTGCCGGCGGCGGGGCGCAGCAGCCCGGCCGCGACGTTGAGTAAGGTCGACTTGCCGCAGCCGGTCGGGCCGACGATGGCGACGAACTCACCATCCGCCACCGTCAGCGTCGCATGCTCCACCGCCGTATAGGTCCGCGCATCGGCGAGCCGGAACGCCACCGTGGCGTCCTGCAGCGCCACCGCCGCATTGTCCGTTTCCGTCACGCCCTCTCCCCGCTTGCTTGCCGGCGGCGACCATTCAACGCCGCGCGCCGACATGCAAGTCTGGCTTGCGCCCTGCGGTCTCCGGCGGCCATGCTGCGCCCATGATGAGCCCAGCTTCGCCGATGATCGCCTACGACAGCGTCACCAAGAGTTTCGGCGGCGGCCGGATCAAGGCGATCGACGATATCTCACTCGCGGTGCAGCGCGGCGAACTGCTCGCCATCGTCGGAGGCTCGGGCTCCGGCAAAACCACGCTGCTGCGGCTGACCAATCGCCTGATCGACGCCGATGCGGGCGCGATTGCGATCGACGGCCGCGATGTCCGCTCCGCCGATCCGATCACGCTTCGGCGCGGCATCGGCATGGTGTTCCAGAATGGCGGGCTGTTCCCGCATCTCACTGTGGCACGCAATATCGGGATCACGCCGAAGCTGCTGAACTGGCCGAACACCGACATCGCCGCGCGGGTCGATGAGCTGCTCGATCTGGTGCGGCTCGATCCGGCGCAGCATCGGAACCGGCTGCCGCACCAACTCTCCGGCGGCCAGCGCCAGCGCGTCGGCGTCGCCCGCGCACTCGCCGCCAGGCCGGAGATCGTGCTGATGGACGAGCCTTTCGGGGCGCTCGATCCGCTCACCCGCGACGCGCTCGGCGAAGACTTTCGCGCCCTGCACGACCGGCTGAAGCTCACCACCGTACTGATCACCCACGACATCACCGAAGCGCTGCTGCTGGCCGACCGGGTCGCGGTGATGCATCACGGACGGCTGCTGGCACTCGGCACTCCGGGTGAGCTTGCGGGCAGCCGCGACGCCTACGTCGCCGAGCTGCTGCAGACGCCACGCCGGCAGGCGCAGCGGCTCGGCGCATTGCTGCCGCGGGACGGCGCGGCATGAGCCTGTTCGCCGATCCGCGCTGGCGCGACGCGCTCGCCAATCTGCCCGACTATCTCGGCGCCCATGTGCGCGTCAGCCTGGCTGCGCTCGCGCTCGGACTGATCGTCAGCCTGCCGCTGGCGATCTTCGCCCGGCATCGGCCGCTGCTCCGCGGCGCCCTGCTCGGCTTTGCCGGCGTGGTGCAGACCGTCCCTGGCCTTGCGCTGCTGGCGCTGTTCTATCCGCTGCTACTGGCGCTTGCGGCACTCTCGGCAAGCGCATTCGGCGTCAGTTTCTCCGCGTTCGGCTTCCTGCCCGCGGTGCTGGCGCTGGCGCTGTATTCGATGCTGCCGGTGCTGCGCAACACCATCACCGGGCTCGACGGCATCGATCCGGCGCTGATCGAAGCAGCCGAGGGCGTCGGCATGACCGACCGTCAGGTGCTGACCATGGTCGAGCTGCCGCTCGCGCTGCCGGTGATCATGGCCGGCATCCGCACCGCGGCAGTGTGGGTGATCGGCACCGCGACGCTATCGACGCCGATCGGCCAGACCAGCCTCGGTAACTACATCTTCGCCGGCCTGCAGACCCAGAATTGGATTCTGGTGCTGTTCGGCTGCGCCGCCGCTGCGGTGCTGGCGCTCGCGGTCGATCAACTGCTCGCGTTGGTGGAGATTGGTCTGCGCCGCGGCAGCCGCTGGCGGATCGGATTGGGGTCGGCGGGCATCGCCGCAATCGTGATCGCGACGCTGCTGCCGACTGCGGCAGCGAGGAGCACCTATGTGATCGGCGCCAAAACCTTCACCGAGCAATACGTGTTGGCAGCGCTGCTCGAGCAGCGCCTCGACGCTGCAGGATTGACCGCGACCACGCGCGCCGGCCTCGGCTCCAGCGTGATCTATGATGCGCTCAAAAGCGGCAACATCGACGCCTATGTCGACTACTCCGGCACGCTGTGGGCCAACCAGTTCGAGCATCCCGGCATCGCCCCACGGGATCAGGTGATTGCCGACCTGAAACAGGATCTCGCCAAGGACGGCGTCACCCTGCTCGGCGAACTCGGCTTCGCCAACGCCTATGCGCTGGTGATGCCGCGCGCCAAGGCCGAGGCGCTGAATATCCACTCGATCGCCGATCTCGCCGCGCGCGCGCCGTCGATGACGATCGCCGGCGACTACGAGTTCTTCTCGCGGCCGGAATGGGCCAGCCTGCGCAGCGCCTATGGGCTGGCGTTCAAAACAGAGCGGCAGATGCAGCCCGATTTCATGTACGCCGCGGTCGCTTCGGGCGAAGTCGACCTGATCGCCGGCTACACCTCGGACGGGCTGATCGCCAAATACGACCTCGTCGTGCTCGACGATCCGAAACAGGCGATCCCGCCCTACGACGCGGTGCTGCTGCTGACCCCGAAGCGCGCGAACGACACCAAACTCCGCACCGCCCTGCAGCCCCTGCTAGGCCGTATCGACATCGAGGCGATGCGCGCCGCTAACCTGCAGGCGGGATCAGGCAGCACACCGGACGTGGCGGCACGCGCGTTGTGGGACCGCGTGAGGCTACGGTAACGTGGAGCGGATAAGCGGAACACCATCCGCCCCAGACTTGCCCTTGCAAAGCTGCTTGTCCCGCTCCCGTTCACTCAGAAAGCTCAGGACGCACGCTCATCTCAATGCACTGCTCGCGGCACTTCGATCCGCCGCGGCGTCGGCCGCACATTCAACGCATAGCGGGCGATTCATCGATCGCAAGAACAATTGGCTCGATGGCCTTGAGATAGTCGGGTGAATGATTCAGACGCATGCTGGTCACCCGCCTCGAAAAAAGATCAACGCTAAGAATTCGATAATGATCTTCAAACAACTCATTCACCAACAACGAATTGTCTACGAATGCGCCCGACGAGAAGCCAAGACCTTCAACGGATACCTCATCGTGAACAACACCATGGAGATCGGCCACCACCATGTGGTAGCGCCAAGGATTTCCTTTTCTATTCGTATTTAGAAAAGCCACCCATTTCCCATCACCAGACAAAATCGGACTAGTCGAATAACCTGCGACCGTGAACCGCGGAGCTACAGTAGTCGGTTTGTTTAGAATTTTTGCAGTTGAAGGGTCAAACTCGAGTACGTAAATCACGCTCATGTCGCATTCTAGAATCTTGCCATCCGCGCAGGGGCTCGAGTCAAGACTACGGCTTCCACCCGCACCGAAGGCGATCTTGTTGCCGCCCACGCTGATTGGCGACAGAGTGAATGCTTCATAATTGGTCAGGCGCACTGGCATTTGCCCTTTACGCACGACGAAAACGTCAAACCCTCTGCTGCCGTTCGCTTTTTGCACCGTTGTAGAGAATATGACGTCCCCATTCTGGACGTCGACTGGTGAGGACAGCGCCGCTTTGGTACGAAACAAGACTGAACAATGCCATGTGATTACTTCACAGCTCAGCAATTCCCGTTCTTCGCTTCTCACCATCTGCCTGACAAAGACCAGACGTTCTCCGTCCATGGAAAGGCGCGGTGACCAATGCGTATAGTTGTTGGTCGCGATCAGCCGCTGGGCCTCGCTGACGCGATCCAATAAAACGATACCATCGACCCCATCGCCAAGAGGTACTTGGAACGCGACCATTCTGGGAGACGCGGTGAATCCCCCATGGATTGATAGCTGCCTAGCCTGCGCAAGGCGATCGACGCCGCTGATTGCCCCTCGAAACGACGAGTAGCACGCCTGCATGCGACCTTGGCAGGAAGAAAACCACCAAGCACCGGCAACCACCGGTCCGCCAACGAAGGCCACAATGATCAAGTAATTCACTCTACGCATATTAATCCTCGACAATCTGATGGCTAGTCAAAACGATCAAACCACTAGAGCGCTGAACCACAATTGGGAATAATTCTAAAATTGTCATGACCCCGCCGCGACCCAAGGTCAGAACTCGGCACTCGCATCGTCTCGATGCGTTGTGAAATAGGCTGCTCCGAGGGGACGGCGGTGATGTTTCCCTTGAGTCAATCGAGGTCGGCTTTGATCGTCAGCAAGGACGTTGGCCACGCTAACAAAATCGGAGCGGAATTCTGAGACTCGGCTGCTCCGCGAAAGGTACTGGAGGCTGATCACCAAGTCTCGCCTCATTTGTTACCTTAGGCCGGATCAGCGGGAGGCGTAAGAGACCGCCAGGCGACCGTTCGTCATATTGACCGTGATCGGCCGCGGCGGATGCCGATCGCGACCGGTTAAGCGCTCTTCGCGGGGTCTTCTGCGCGTCCACGCGCCGTCCCTGCAGACGCCAACTGTCAGGTCGTTCCGACCGGACGGGACCAACCAGCTTGATCGAATCGAGGATCTCCCCGGCGAGCCGTCAAACAAGTCATGACTTCGCGGGCTTCAGTCCCAGCCGTTTGGCGACGACCTTGTCGATCCAGCGCGGCGGCAGCTTGGTCGACAACCAGAACTGCAGCGGCCCGGGCGTGATGACGTCGTGCGCCTTCGGCGACAGCGCGGTCAGCGCGTCATAGACGTGCTGCGCGATCGTCTCCGGCGGCAGTCCGCTTTCGTCCATCTGCGGCAGCAGCGCGCGCAGCTTCTGCAGCGCCGGATAGAACGGCGAGTTCGAAAACCGCGACACGTCCTCCCGCTCGGCCTTGGCCCAGATCGGCGTTTTGACGGCGCCCGGCATGACCACCACCACATCGATGCCGAATAGCATCAGTTCGCGCCGCAGCCCGTCCGACAGCCCGTTCAGCGCGTGCTTGGAGGCAGAGTACGCAGCCATCAGCGGATTGCCGAATTTGGCGGCGATCGACGACATCATCACGATCCGCCCCGGCGTGCCGCGCAGCGACCGGTCGGTGCCGAGCAGCGGCGCGAACGCCTGGGTCGCGAGGATCGGCCCGATCACGTTGACGTCGAACTGGCGGCGGAATTCATCGGCCGGCAGATCGAGCACCGGGCCCGCGACCGCAATGCCGGCATTGTTGACGAGCCCGGCGAGTGTCTCGCCGTCGAGCGCTGCCCGCACCTCGTCGGCCGCCGCCCGGACCGCGGCTTCATCGGTGACGTCGAACACCAGCGGCCTGAAGCCGCTACCGAATTCGACGATCAGGCGCTCGGCGTCGCTGTGCTTGCGCACGCTGCCGAACACCCGGAATCCCTTGTCCAGCAGCATCCGTGCAATGGCATTACCGATCCCGGTGGACACGCCGGTGACGACGACAGACTTCATGGCTCGCTCCGTTCGAACGCCGGCATCCTATCACAGCAAAACGGGACCGCGTCACCGCGATCCCGCTGCCATTCGTGTCGCCACAAAGCCGACCTCCCCTCTCCCCGCGCTCGGGGAGAGGGGATTGCCGCCGTGCGATCAGTTGCCGGCGACGGCTACCTCGCCCTTGATGACGTCGCCGAAGCGCTGCCAGCGTTCGCCCTTGAAGCTCATCATCTGGAACTGATCGATCGGGGCAAAATCGGTCGGCGATGTGTTGACGGTGACGCCCGGCAGCAGACCGTCGAGCTGGACGCCCTGCATGTTGGCCGCCTGCTTCATCAGGTTCGCGCGGGACAGGTCGTCGCCGCACATCCGAAGCGCTTGCTCCATCGTCTGGGCGATGCTGTAGCCGGACAGCACGGTGCTTTCCATCGCCTTGCCTTCGGGGATGTATTTTTCGACGAAGGCATGGAATTTCTTCATGCCGGGATCGTCGTTCCACTGCGGATCGGTCGGATCCTTGGCGAAGGTCGCGGACACCAGATCCTGCGCGTTGTCGAGGCCGGCCGGCTTCAGCACGGTGCCGAGCGACGACGAAGCGTTCGGCACGATGTGCAGCGGCTTCCAGCCGAGTTCGGCGACCTTCTTGATCGACTGCGCGGCGAACTTGCCGGTGGCGAACGAGAACAGCGTGTCGGCGCCGGACGCCTTCAGCTTGACGATCTGCGAGTCGATGGTCGGCTCGGCGACTTCGTAGCTGGCCTCGGCGACGAGCATCGACGCCGCCTTGTCGCCCAGCCCTTCCTTCAGGCCACGGATGTAGTCCTTGCCAAAATCGTCGTTCTGATAGAGCACGCCGATCTTGGCATTCGGCTTTTCCTTCAGGAGATACTTGGCATAGGCCGTGGCTTCGGCCTGATAGCTCGGCAGCCAGCCCATCGTCCATGGGAACTGCTTCGGATCGTTCCAGCGCGTGGCGCCGGTGGCGAGGAACAGTTGCGGCGTCTTGCGCGCGTTGAGATATTTCTGGATCGCGACGTTCGACGCGGTGCCGACATTACCGAACACCGCGAGCACCTCGTCGCTCTCGACCAGCTTGCGGGTCTGTTCGACCGTCTTCGGCGGCGAATACGCGTCGTCGTAGGAGATCACGTTGATCTTGCGGCCGTTGATGCCGCCTTCTTCGTTGATCTTCTTGAAATAGGCCGCGTAGGTCTTGCCGAGAATGCCATAGGCCGAAGCCGGGCCGCTGTACGGCACGGTGTTACCGAGCTTGATCTCGGTGTCGCTGGCGCCGGGGCCGTATTTCTTCTGAGCGAGCGCCGGGCCTGTGGCCAGCATCGCGATCGCAGCCGCAAGTGCGGCCACGGAGGTTGTCGTCTTACGCATTCTTGATCCTTCTTCTTGCGTTTCCTCGATGCGGCTGGTGCCGCGCGAAGCTCTCCCGTTAACCGGGGTTGTTTGTGGCGCGTCGGAGACGCGGGTGTTTCAGGTCGTGTTAGTCGCGGCCAGGCCGCCCTGCTCGGCAAGCGCCCGCACGTCGGCTGCAGCGGTCTCGACGTGGCGCCGCACCTGAGCGGCGGCGGTCACCTCGTCACGCGCTTCGATCGCAGCGACGAAAGCGCGATGATCCGCGAGCGAGCGGCGGCGGATCGCATCGGACTCAAAGTAGCGCTCCCGCCAGCGCCGGCTCATCAGCATCAGCGGCGTCAGGGTGCGCACCAGAATGCGGTTCTGGCTGGCGGCCACCAGCGCGAGATGGAAGTCGACGTCGGCCTCGGCCAGATCGCCGCCGGCCTGGATCGTCGCCGCGTAGGTTTGTAGCGACTGGTGGAGCCTGGTCAGATCCGCGTCGGTGCGGCGCTGGCAGGCGAGCCGCAGCGCCTGCTCCTCGCAGATGATACGGGCCTCAGTGACGTCGCGGGTGACTTGCGGATCGAAGGTCAGCCCGAGATCGGCCTGCAGCACCAACGCATCGAGCCCGCCGTCCTCGACGGCATTGCGCAAATAGATGCCAGATTTCGGCCGGCGCTCAGTGATGCGCATCGCGTCCAGCACCGCCAGCGCCTCGCGCACCGAACTGCGCGCCACCCCGAACCGCTCCGACAGCTCCCGCTCCGACGGCAGCCGGTCGCCCTTCGCCAGCCGGTGATGCTGCACGAATTCCAGTGTCCTGCGGACCGTATGCGAGGTCTCGGAACTGAGTGGGGTCGCCATGTCTGACCCTACCAATCTGGTCGGACCAGATCAAGCAAGCAGGGCTGCGGCGGATTGCACCGGACCGAAATGCAAAACGGGACCGCGTTGCCGCGATCCCGTTGATGACCTGTCATTGCGAGAAGCGAAGCGACGAAGCAATCCAGTCTCTGCTCAGAGCTCTGGATTGCTTCGCGGAGCCTATCATCGGGCCGGCCAGAGGCCGGACCCGTTGGCTCGCAATGACGCAGCAGAGGCTGCTTAGTTCTTCGACTTGTCGACCAGCGCGCCCTTCTTGATCCAAGGCATCATGTCGCGGAGTTTCGCGCCGAATTCCTCGATCGGGTGCTGAGCCACAGTGGTGGAGTCCTGCTACCGCTCCTCAGAAAGAGAGCAACATCCGAGACACACCAGCTATTACTTCTTCCTTCGACGCTTGCTCCGCGGTCCCCCAGCCAATTCCTGATCGAATTGGATGCGTTCCAGCTGATCATCGGTCAGTCGATTGCTCGAAAGTTGCTCCGGGCTCCTAAATACAGCGCTCCATAAATCTGCCCCGTCAAAATTGGCGTCCGTTACATCAGCATCCCACATGATGGCCATGAAGAGCTGGGATTTTGAAAAATCCGCCTTTATCGCACATAAGTTGTATAGATCTTGCAGATGAAGGATCTCCCGTGAACAGTCGATGCCCGAAAACAATGTAAGGGCTAGAATATATCCCCCGACCCGCTGACCTCGCAACCTCACTATAAGGCTTCCAATACTCGTCGAGTCATGACCGTCAGGACGGAAATCAATCGGTCGAAAGGTGAGCTCGTTCAACTCAGGAAGAATGGCTGCATTCAAACAAGCCAACAGAGCTTCTTCGGCATTTCTGGCCTGCTCCACTGCCTCTCGAAACGACTGAGGACGGCGCACCAATTGATCATCAGGCAATTGGAAAAGTGCATGAGCAGGCAATCCCTCACGCAAGCCGAACTGCATACATTTGGCCAACGAGTCGCGCAAAAGCGCAACATCTTCTTTCGCCTCCCCATACAAATTAGATAGCTCCTCCCTCAAGAAACGCAACAAATCATAATCGATTGGCCGAGGCCCCATCAGCCTCATCCAATCTCGAAGCACCTTCGTTTCATCAAAATCTTTACTCCTCCCGCTCTTTTCTTTCCTTGAACGCGCAAAGTCTTCGGCATTCGACCAGACAACCTTCACAATTCGTCGAGCGACAAGATACTCCGCAAACGTCTTATGCAAGAACTCAAACGAGTTCGGCCTTTCCCCCGGCTTCATATAGAATGCCAAGGCTGCTCCGATAGCGGGCTTCGTGGAACCAACAATATTCTTGAATGATTGCGCGACTTGCGAGTCCCAGTCGCGAAGTAACTTATCAACCACATCAATAGATCCAGTTCGAGCAGACCCATCATACCAAGCTGAGAATGCCATCGCCTGAAGAACTGTTTCATAATCTGCAAACTGCTGAAACTCCGTCGCGAAATTTCGGTCTCCTTTGTCGCATTCTCGATCAAAAAAATGATGCAGAAGCCGATTGTAGAGCCAGTTTCGAGCCACACCTTCCTTTTTTGATTTCGCCTCCCAGGGACGTATCAAGGCAACAAAATACAGAAGAAGGGGCTCAACCGTAATGTCGAAAAAGTCAGGATGCAGCAGTATCGGAGGCACGGTTTGGGGGATACTTACCGAGGTCTCCTTCCAAAGATTCCACCAAGACACCCTTTGGTCCTCAGCAAGAAGATTATTTGGGTCGATATAGGGTGAAGGATGCGCATCTCTATTTCGAGGCTCTGCGAACCGCATTAAGAAAAGAATCTGCTCTCCAGAACATTTCAAAGCTCTGCCCGCACTGCTGGCGGCGGCGATTCTCCCCGTGACCACCGCAATGCAACGAACCACGCCTTGGTGTCCGTTTTCTTGGTCAAGCAATCCCCTTAGATCTGACATAAACTCACGAGCGATATCGTCAGCATCCTTTCCAGGCCGAACTAATTCATCTAAACCGTCAAAGATCAACAACAGCGGCTTGCCTTCAACTCCTACATCCCTCTCAAGTGGAGACGTGGTAAGTGGGATACTCCTCGTATCTACTAAGTAATCTTTGATTCGCTCACGAAGAGGACGCTCTGGCCTCTCAAGTTTTTGAAGGGGAATTAGAATAGGATAAACAGAACCGAGACGAGCAATTCGAGCCGCAAATGCTCGCATTGAGCTTGATTTTCCAATTCCTGGCCCGCCACTTACAATGCGCAGCGTATCCCGCCGATCTAACGCGGCCATCCAAGTTTCAAGCGCTTCAAAGAAGGGCATCACCTTCTTTTTTGTCTCGTGCTGGACAACCAAATCAGCCGGCTTCTCGATCACACCTTGATTTGAAGTCGCAGGTTTAATTTCAACATATGCCCGCAACGGAACAAAAACTCGAGCCAATGTGACTGCTGCAGGATCATCTTCATCCTGCCCAATCAGGCGAAGCTCGGTAAACTGCTCTTCCAAGTACTGAAGATATCCATCAAATTGCTGCTGGGCCTGCATGGAGCTAGTGAAGGGTGAATTGAGAGCCGTTTCGAGCACATCAAAGCGACTAGGATTTTTCATCCAGGCTCGATGCAGACCGCCAGGAAAATGCTGCTCGATTTTCGCTCTACTTTGAGCCGGCTCATCTACGCCGCCAAAACGATAACACCAGGCCGCCAATTCGTGGGCTACATCGTCCAAAAGGACTAGACCATTCGGCTTTGAAAAGAAGTCAGGCTCGATCGTATAGGTGCGCGTCTCGATTCGCCGACCAAGGTCCGTCATCAACACCTTCAGATCTTCTGGTGTCCAGGACTTTGTCAGCTTCAACTCAGCAACTGACTTTTCGATAGCATATAGTAATCCGCCGGAAACCAGTTGCCAGGCACGCAATTCAAGCGTCTCTTCGCGTGCCACTCCCTTAAGGGCGCCGAAGAACCCAGTAATGATATTAGGTGCGATGGCAAGAGACGCTCCTCCGGTCTTAACGGCGAGAAGCGTCTTCGCTGCTGCCTCTACAACGCCGCCAATAATTGGCAACAATTCAAATTTGAACGTCTGCCCCTTCAGTGACAACTGAATACCGTTCTCAGACATAGAAAATCCCCCGACTCTAAGGAGCCGAGGGATTCGTTACTAGATCAACGCACGCTATGCGAGCATATTCGATTGATATTCAACCGAAGTTCAATGAACCTGTTCGCTTAGTTCTTCGACTTGTCGACCAGAGCGCCCTTCTTGATCCAGGGCATCATGTCGCGGAGTTTCGCGCCGACTTCCTCGATCGGGTGCTGCGCCAGCTTGGCGCGGGTGGCCTTGAACGAGGTCTGGTTGACCTTGTTCTCGAGCATCCAGTTGCGGGTGAAGATGCCGTTCTGGATGTCTTCCAGCACCCGCTTCATCTCCGCCTTGGTCTCGGCGGTGACGATGCGCGGACCGGTGACGTACTCGCCGTATTCCGCGGTGTTGGAGATCGAGTAGTTCATGTTGGCGATGCCGCCTTCATAGATCAGGTCGACGATCAGCTTCACTTCGTGCAGGCACTCGAAATAGGCCATTTCCGGCGCGTAGCCGGCTTCCACCAGGGTCTCGAAGCCGGCCTTGATCAGCTCGACCAGACCGCCGCACAGCACCACCTGCTCGCCGAACAGGTCGGTCTCGCATTCCTCGCGGAACGAGGTCTCGATGATGCCGGCGCGGCCGCCGCCGATCGCCGAGGCGTAGCTGAGGCCGAGGTCGTGGGCGTTGCCCGAGGCGTCCTTGTGGATCGCGATCAGGCACGGCACGCCGCCGCCGCGCTGATATTCGGAGCGCACGGTGTGGCCGGGGCCCTTCGGCGCGACCATCAGCACGTCGAGGTCGGCGCGCGGCTCGATCAGGTTGAAGTGGACGTTGAGGCCGTGGGCGAACAGCAGCGCCGCGCCCTGCTTCATGTTGTCGTGCAGATGCTCGCGGTAGATGTCGGCCTGCAATTCGTCCGGCGTCAGCATCATCATGACGTCGGCCCACTTCGCAGCCTCGGCGACGTCCATCACCTTGAAGCCGGCGTTCTCGGCCTTCTTGGCGGACGCCGAGCCCTTGCGCAGCGCGATCGCGACGTCCTTGACGCCCGAATCCTTCAGGTTCAGCGCGTGGGCGTGGCCCTGGCTGCCATAGCCGATGACGGCGACCTTCTTGCCCTTGATCAGGTTCAGATCGGCGTCGCGATCGTAGTAAACTCGCATCCTCGTTCCTCTTTCTCGGCGGCCCGTCCCGCCCGTGCTGGTATGATCGGGCCAAGCCGGCCGACCGTTGAATTGCCGCTGGTTTTTAGGGGTCCGGGTGCCCGGACACAAGCCCGCGGCGGCGATTTGTGGCGGTTAGGACAGCATGGCTGCCGCGATGCGGAAAACCCGCCGCTTACGACTTTTGGCGCGCCTCAGCCCACCTCCGGCAGCGGCGGCCGGGCGCGGCCGAACAGCAACATGATGGCGAGGCCGGCGACCACGATCAGCATCCCGGTGAGCCGCAGCGGTCCGAACGTCTCCCCGAACACCAGGCTCGACGCCCCCGCCCCGATGAACGGCACCAGCAATGCAAAAGGCACAACCTGGGCGGCGCTATAGGCGTGCAGCAGCCGTCCCCAGATCCAATAGCCGATGGTGGTCGAGCCGACCGACAGCGACAGCATCGCCGCCATCACCCCCGGCGACAGATGAGTCAGTTCGTGCCAGATCGCCGGCCCGCCGTCCGTTACCCAGGCGGCGAGCGCCAGCGGCGGCAGCGATGCGAAGCTGATCCAGGCGAACAGATCGAGCATCGGCACGTCCCGCGCCTGTCGCAGCAGCAGATTGGAGAAGGCAAAGGCGATCGGCGCCGTCATGGTGACGGCGAAAGCCACCAGGGTGAAATCATAGCCGACGGTGAAGCAGATCATCAGCAACCCGCAGGCTGCGACACCGATCCCGGTCAGTTGCGCGCGGGTCGGTCGCTCGCCGAGCAGCACCGCCGCAAAGGCAATCGTGAACAAGGCCTGGCTCTGCACGATCACCGCGGTCAGTCCCGCCGGCACGCCCTGCGAAATCCCCCAGCTCTGGGTGAGATATTGCCACACCAGCAGCAGGCTGATCCCCACCCACACTGTCCAGGCCAGTTGCGGCCGTGGCAGCAGCAGACAGGGCAATGCGGTAATGGCGAAACGGAGCAAGTTCAGCACCGTCGGCGACATCTCGGTCAGCGCGTAGCGCGTGAACACGAAGCCGAGCCCCCAGATCAACGCGACGAGGAGCGCAAGCGCTGTGTCGGCCGGCTTCATTATCGTTTCCCGCCCTCTGGTGCGCGGACAGAGTCGCGCCGTTGCGGGCGTTCCTAGCCGATCCGAACCGGCGCGATAAGCGGCGGCAGCGCGGGGCTGCCCAGCAACCAGCAGCAGAACTGAACGGATGGGGGAGAGCCTCCTGGTGTACGCGGGCGCACAGGAACGATGCGAAGTGACAGCGGTTGGCGCGGCAAGGGCGACTCCTCTTCCAACCCAAGGAGATCCTTCGATGATCAAGCAAATCGTGACCTGCGCAATTCTCTCGACCGCACTCACCACCGCGGCTTTCGCGGCCGGTCCCGGCGCCATGGACAGCACCAAGAACGCCGGCGGTACAGGCACCCACAGCTCGACCAACAACTCGAACATGCAGACCTCCACCGACTCGGTGAAGGGTTCGCAGTCGGCCCAGAACCTGCCGCAGCAGATCCGCACCAAGTTGCAGAGCGCCGGCTTCTCCGACGTGAAGGTGGTTCCACAAACCTTCGCAGTTTCGGCCAAGGACCGCGACGGCGATCCAGTGATGATGATGATCGGCCCGCATTCGATGGCGATCATTCAGGCGATGAACAGCAGCGACAGCCAGACCACCGGTTCTTCGTCCTCGAGCAGCGGCCAGAGCGGCAGCTCGTCGACCAGCCGCAACAACAAGTAACCGATCAGGAGCGAGCGCAGGCAAAGGCCGCCCCTGGCCTTTGCCGCAACTCCCGTAATTTTAGGGAAGCCAGATGGACGGCCTGCTCCATGTGCTGGTGGTCACGCCCATTGCCTATATTGCCTTGGTCGCGTTCTTGCGCATCTCGGGCAAGCGCACGCTGACCAAGCTGAATGCATTCGATCTGGTCGTCACCGTGGCGTTGGGTTCGACGCTCGCCACCATTGCGCTGAACACTTCGGTATCGCTGGCGGAAGGATTGTTGGCCCTCGCATTACTGATTGGCCTGCAATATCTGATCACCTGGGCGTCTGTGCGGTCGAGCCGGGTCGAAGGGCTGGTCAAGAGCGAGCCGACGCTTCTGTTATATCGCGGAGCGTTCATCGAACCGGCTTTGCGGTCTCAGCGCGTCACCAAGGACGAGATTGCGGCGGCGCTGCGCAACAGCGGCGTCGCGTCGGTCGCGGATGTCGACGCGGTAGTGCTGGAAACCGACGGATCGCTGAGTACGATCACGTCTGTGGACTGGGATCGCGCGACTGCTTTGACGGGTGTGGTCCAGCCTGCGGCAATCAAGTCGGGCCAGTCCGCGGAACCAACTCCCGCCTCCCCGGTTGGCAACTGGCACCGGCCGCACCCAAACGGCCGCAACAGTTGAAGGGGAAATCAATCGATGGCGCTTATTCCGCACAATACGCTGGTGGTGGTCGCCGACGGCCGCGGCGCGTTGCTGCTGCGCAACACCGGCAAGCCGGCGAACATCACGCTTCGGCAGGAGCGCAAGCTGGAGCCGGTCAACCTTGAAAACGACGGCCCGTCGGGCTCGCGCCCCGAGGATCAGACCGCCAGCCAGACCGACGAAGCCACTTTCGCCAAGCAGCTCACCAACACGCTGAACAAGATGAAGCTGGACGGCGAGTTCGATCAGCTCGTGCTGGTCGCCGACCCGCAGACGCTCGGCCAGATCCGCCCGATCCTGCACAAGACGGTTGAGGCCTCGCTGATCCGCTCGCTGGCGAAGGACCTCACCAACCACCCGCTCGATCAGATCGCCGAGGCGATCGCGGCGTAGGTTGCCGAAGGCGAAGCCACCTATCCTTCGAACGTCACGCGTGTGGCAGTCAACCGATCTCGGTGCCGAGCAGGGCACCGAGCCGGGCACGGACGTCTTGAACGACGTCTTGCGGGACTCGCTCGATCGTGTGGAACATGCGCGCCGCCCGATCAATCGATCGTACTTGATCGATCAGAACAACGCCTCGAGTCTTCAACCCGGGCGGTAGAGCCACGACAGTCGGCCAGCTCCGCATCTTGGACGAGATCGGACAAATGATGGCGCGACGCGACATCTCGTGAAACGCTTGCGATGTCAGCACGAGTGCGGGTCTGCGGCCGGACTGCTCCGTTCCCCGGATATCGTCTAGTTCGACCCAGACGATATCACCGACGTCGACGGCGGGCATTGCGGCTGGACTGTTTCGCATCAAGAGGCTGTTCTACCCGAACAGGCGCGCCATCCGGGCCCGGCACGATCAGTCCGCGAGAATAATCATCGTCGATGATCTCCGCGCCGCGATCTGGTCCCCAATCCACGGTCTCGGGCTCGTTCTTGGGCCCCAGCCGCTTGATCTCGTCCAGCATCTCGGCAAGCAGTTCGGCCGAAGTTTTCCGGCTCGGCTTCAACCGCAGCTCACCGTTCTCAACCGTGAGAACGAGTTCGCTGCCGGCCGTAGCGCCCACGCTCTGCGCGGCGGCGCTCGGCAACCGGATTCCCAGACTGTTGCCCCACTTCGCGACCTTGACCTTCACGGCGGCCTCCTTCGGCTCGGATATCCAATGTATATCCGAGCCGACGAAACCGCCAGAGCCCCTACATCCCTTCGGCGCCGCGGCCGATCGCGCAGACGCCGGTGCGCACCACTTCGACCAACCCGAGCGGGCGCATCAGCTCGATGAACTGATTGATCTTCGACGAGTTGCCGGTGATCTCGAACACGAAGCTCTCGGTCGAGGCGTCAATCACGCGGGCGCGGAACGCTTCGGCGAGCCGCAGCGATTCGACGCGGTGGTCGCCGGTGCCGCGCAGCTTGACCATCGCAAGCTCGCGCTCGATCGAGCGGCCGCTCAGCGTCATGTCGACGACGCGATACACCGGGACCATGCGATCGAGCTGGTTCTTGATCTGCTGGATCACCATCGGGGTGCCGGTGGTGACGATGGTGATGCGGGACAGGTGCTTCTGCGCCTCGGTCTCCGACACCGTGAGACTTTCGATGTTGTAGCCGCGCCCCGAAAACAGCCCGATGACCCGGGCCAAAACGCCGGGCTCGTTCTGCACGATCACCGATAGCGTGTGAGTCTCGTTCGGATCGTGGCGCTCTTCCATGAAGTAAGCGGATGCGGGCTGGGTCATCTCAATTCCCTGTCAAACTCGGGTCCGATCGCATCGGACAATTTCGGTTGCACGCGGCGCCGCCCCACCCTCTGCCGTCATCCCCGCGAAAGCGGGGATCCAGCATTCTAGAGCTTTGCCTGAACAATACGCGCTCTGCGATACTGGGTCGCCCGGTCAAGCCGGGCGATGACGGCGGAGCAAGTGGCACCGCCGTTGCGTAACAATCACCTCAGGCCGTTATCTTCACACCAGTGCCTTGCCGCCGGCGAAGGCGGCTGCGGTGGCTTCGTCGGTGGCTTCGGCCGGCAGCAGCATTTCGTTGTGCGCCTTGCCCGACGGGATCATCGGGAAGCAGTTCTCCAGCGCGGCGACGCGGCAGTCGAACAACACCGGCTTGTTCACCTTGATCATGTCCTGGATCGCGCCGTCGAGATCGGACGGTTTGATCACCTGCATGCCGACCGCGCCATAGGCCTCGGCGAGCTTGACGAAGTCCGGCATCGCCTCGGTGTAGGAGTGCGACAGCCGGTTGCCGTGCAGCAGTTGCTGCCACTGGCGCACCATGCCCATGTACTGGTTGTTCAAGATGAAGATCTTGATCGGCAGTTCGTACTGCACCGCCGTCGCCATCTCCTGGATCGTCATCTGCACCGAGGCGTCGCCGGCGATATCGACGACGAGGCTGCCCGGATGCGCCACCTGCACGCCCAGCGCCGCCGGCAGGCCGTAGCCCATGGTGCCGAGGCCGCCCGAGGTCATCCAGCGCTTCGGCTGTTCGAAGCCGTAGAACTGCGCTGCCCACATCTGATGCTGGCCGACTTCGGTCGTGATGTAGGTGTCACGGCCGCGGGTCGACTCGTACAGCCGCTGGATCGCGTATTGCGGCATGATGACGTCGTTGTTCTTCTTGTACGCAAGCGAATTGCGCGCGCGCCAGGTCGCGACCTGCTGCCACCACTGCTTGATGTCGGGCTTCTTGGCCTCGGCCTTGAACACGCCGAGCAGATCCTCGAGCACCGTGGCGACGTCGCCGATGATCGGCACATCGACCCGGATGTTCTTGTTGATCGACGACGGATCGATGTCGATGTGGATCTTCTTGGCGTTCGGCGCGAACGCGTCGGTGCGGCCGGTGATGCGGTCGTCGAACCGCGCGCCGATGCACAGCATGACGTCGCAACCATGCATCGTCATGTTGGCTTCGTAGGTGCCGTGCATGCCGAGCATGCCGAGCCAGTTCTTGCCCGAGGCCGGATAGGCACCGAGGCCCATCAGCGTCGAGGTGATCGGGAAGTCGGTGATCTCGACCAGTTCGCGCAACAGCCGTGACGCTTCGGGGCCGGAATTGACCACGCCGCCGCCGGAATAGATCACCGGCCGCTTGGCGTTCGCCAGCAGCGCGACCGCCTTGCGGATCTGAGCAGGGTCGCCCTTCCTGTTCGGCACGTAGGAGACGTGGACATCGGCCTTGCGCGGCGGATGATAGGTGCCGGTGGCGAACTGCACGTCCTTCGGCACGTCGACCACAACCGGGCCCGGACGGCCAGAGGTCGCGACGTAGAACGCCTCGTGCAGCACCTTCGGCAGATCCTCGATGCGGCGCACCAACCAGTTGTGCTTGGTGCACGGCCGGGTGATGCCGACGGTATCGCATTCCTGGAAAGCGTCATTGCCGATCAGATGAGTCGGCACCTGACCGGTGATGCAGACCAGCGGGATCGAATCCATCAGCGCGTCGGCGAGCGGCGTCACCATGTTGGTGGCGCCGGGGCCGGAGGTCACCAACACCACGCCCGGCTTGCCGGTCGAGCGCGCATAGCCCTCGGCCGCATGGCCGGCGCCCTGCTCGTGCCGGACCAGGATGTGCTGGACGTCGGACTGCTGGAAGATCTCATCGTAGATCGGAAGTACCGCACCGCCCGGATAGCCGAAGATGTGCTCGACACCGTGATCCTTCATCGCGCGGACGATCATCGCCGCACCGGTCATCTGGTTCGGATCGTGGCTGTTGCTGTCGCTCATGGTTGGCTCCGGATGCGCCTTGGGCGCTGTCGTTCGTGGTTCGGTGATGGTTCAGGCAATAAAAAAGGGCCCGTCGAAGGCCCTCAGCGCACCGTCCGTTCGCGGGGTGGAGTCTATCCACCCCCGGCGGTGCGCCTGGGTACGATGACGAGAAGCAGGTCGGTAATTTTGTGTCGCATGTGGCCGGCTCGGCTTCCCAAAGGTTGCGCGCGGACCATACCCCTGAAACCCTGAATGTCAAGGCGGGGAAAGACCCGAGCAGATCAAACCTTAGCCGGATTTCGGGGCGGTCGCGAGCGGTAATAACAGGCAGGCGGCATGCTGCGAAGTGAGATGCGCGGGTCCGGTTCGCTCCGGCTGCTGCCTTCCGCGAAGGTGGTGGTGCCTGAACCTCCACGCCGGCCGCCTTGCCCCCAAGCGCGTCATTCCGGCGCGCGTGCGCAGCTCGCGAACGCGGAATCCCGCGGTTCGGGGCACGTCGGCGTTTCCACAGCTGCGAGCTTCCGGGTTCGCGCTACGCGCTCCCCGGAATGACAGTGTTCAGCAAGGCCCCCGCTTCTCCCGGCCTCACCCACCGGAATTCCGGCAACTGATGCCGAAACCAGGTGAACTGCCGCTTGGCGTAGTGCCGGGTGTCGGCGGCGCCGATCGCGGCGGCTTCGTCGAGGGTGATCTCGCCGCGCAGGTGCCGGATCAGCGCCGGCACGCCGTGAGCCTTCATCGCCGGCAGCAACGGGTCGAGCCGGCGCTCGGCCAATGCAGCGACTTCATCGAGCGCGCCGGCCTTCAGCATCACCGCGAAACGTGAGTCGATCCGCGCGTACAGCGCCTCCCGCTCAGGCGCCAGGAAGATCGCCACCACATCGTCCGGCGGCAGCAGCGGCGGCGAGGCCTGCTTGTGCCAGTCGGTCAATGGCCGGCCGGTCGCCAGCACCACCTCCAGAGCCCGCGCGATTCGCGTCCGGTCGGCCGGCGCCAGCCGCGCCGCGGCCTCCGAATCGTGGTGCGCCAGCTCGGCGTGCAGCGCCTGCACACCGTCCCGGTCGAGCCGCAGCCGCACCGCGTCGCGCACCTCGGCCGGCACCGGCGGCACCGTGGACAGACCGCGGGTCAGTGCCTTGAAATACAGCCCCGTGCCGCCGATCAGGATCGGCAACCGCCCGGCCGCCCTCGCCTCCGCCAGCGCCGCAGCCGCCGCCTCGACATAGGCGCCGGCGGAGAAATTCACCGCGGCATCGACCGTGCCATAAAGAAGGTGCGGCGCCTGGCTCTCTTCGTCGGGCGTCGGCCGGGCGGTGATGATGCGCAGGTCGCGATACACCTGCATCGAATCGGTGTTGATGACGATGCCGCAGCTGGCCTGCGCCAACTTCAGCGCCAAGGCCGACTTGCCGCTGGCGGTCGGCCCTGCGATAAGCACGGCCGCCGGCCGCCGGCCGTGCCGTTCCGGACCTTCCGCTGTCATGTCGCTCGTCGCCACGCTCATCTGCAATCCGAACAATCCCGCGCTGGATTCGACCGTGATCGAGGGGGCGCGAGCCGTGCTGCCCCAGCCCAACGAAGCGGTCTGGCTGCACGACGAGGTCGCTGCCGACATCTTCTTCGCCAGCAGCGAAGATCCCGTGGCACTCGCCGACAGGCTGCGCGCGGCCCTCGGCGATCTGCCGGTCGATGTCGTGGTGCAGCCTGCCGCGACCCGGCGCAAGAAGCTTTTTCTCGCCGATATGGACTCGACCATGATCGGCCAGGAGTGCATCGACGAACTGGCCGGGTTCGTCGGGCTGAAGGACCATGTCGCCGCGATCACCGAGCGAGCGATGCGCGGCGAGATCGAATTCGAACCGGCGCTGCGAGAGCGCGTGGCACTGCTCAAGGGCCTGCCGCTCGAGGTGATCGGCCAGGTGCTCGACACCAGGATCACGCTGACTCCGGGCGGCCGGGCCGTGGTGCAAACGATGCGCGCTAATGGCGCCTACACCTGCCTGGTGTCCGGCGGCTTCACCCAGTTCACCCAGGTAGTCGCCGAACGGCTCGGCTTCGCCGAACATCGCGCCAACCAACTGATGAGCCAGGACGGCAAACTGACCGGCACTGTCGCCGACCCGATCCTCGGCCGCGAAGCCAAGCTGGCGACGCTGCTGGAGCTGCGCGAGGCCGACGATCTCGATGCGATCGATACGCTGGTTGTCGGCGACGGCGCCAACGACCTCGGCATGATCCAGGCGGCCGGCCTCGGCATCGCCTATCACGCCAAGCCTGCGGTCGCCGCCGCCGCGCACGGCCGCATCGATCACGGCGACCTCACCGCTCTGCTGTATGCGCAGGGCTACAAGCGCAGCGAATTCGTCGGCGACTAAGGTTCCTGCCGACCTCCACCAGCTAAGGTAACAGCTCGCGGCGATAGTGCTCGTGAATTTCCGCGAGTTCGACTCCCGAGGCCGTCATCACCGCATGGATGTGCAGCACGAAGGCGCTCGGCGGCGAAAAGCCATCCGTTCGCGCAAGCTCGGCCAGAAGCTCTGCGGCCTCAGTTTGGTCAGGCTCAACGTTGTCGGCGCACAACGCCATCGTGGTGATCCGCTTGGGGCGCAGCGCCGCGATGACGGCACCATAAGGTCGGTGTCCATCGCAAACCGCGTCCCGCATCGCTGACGGCAGCCGTTCCGGAACGTACCAGTTCTCGGCTTCCGACAATACGCGATCGCCCCACCGCAGCCAGACGCAACGGCGGCGCAGTGTCTCGCCGGCTCGCAGTCGCAGCGGACCATGATATCGATCTGCCGGAACAGGCTCGTCGCCGAACAGCGTGATCGCGATCGCCTCGGCTTCGTCAGGATAATGGCACCGGCACCAGGCGATCAGCGCAGTCGTCGCGGTGTCGTGATCGCGCATCACCTTCAGGAATTCGTCGACGCTGCTCACAACCCGGCCCGGATCTCACGCTCATGCCACGCGCGAAGCGGCGGCACGCGCCGGGGTATCTGCGCATCATGACGATTCCGCCATCCCCCGATTCTCCAATGCGGCATCACGTCGTCACCGGGATGAACATATCTGACCCGCGGAGCATCGCGTCATCGTCAACAGCGGGTTAATCCGGATCGCGCGGGGGTCATTCAAATGACGTACATTGTCGCCAGCGATTACCTCAAAACCATGTCAAAATGGCCGCGCCATGCATGGAACTCGACCAATCGTCGAAAGGCGCGGGCGTTACTCACTTAACAGTTTGTCCAGCAACGCTGCCCATAGTCACGCTCGAAAATCCCTCATCGGTGAGTTTGCGAGACATGGCAGAAGCTTTTGCTCAAGGATCGTTCGGCAAGGTGATCTCGGTGCGCGGCTCCGGTGCGCGCGTCGGGCTGTTGCCGTCGAGTCGGCTGGTGCCGTCTGCCATACGCGCCACAGTGGGGCGCTTCATCAGCGTCCGAACTGCGAGCTCCACCATCATCGCGATCATCACCGAAGTCTCGAGCGAGAATCTTCGGGACTCTGATGCGCACATCGCGGTCGCATCGGTCGATCTGCTCGGTGAGATCCTGCCCGGCCCCCTGCGCCCCAAATTCCAACGCGGCGTCACCAACTATCCGACCATCGGCGATGCGGTCGAACTGATCTCCAGCGAAGATCTGCGCATCGTCTATGAGCCGACCGGTTCCGACCAGATCAATGTCGGCACGCTGCAGCAGGACACCTCGGTCGTCGCCTATGTAGACATCGAAGAGATGCTCTCGAAACACTTCGCCGTGCTCGGTTCCACCGGCGTCGGCAAATCGAGCGGCGTGTCGCTGCTCCTCAACGAGATCCTGAAGTCGCGCCCTGCGCTGCGGATCTTCCTGCTTGACGTGCACAACGAATACGGCCGGTGCTTCGGCGACAAGGCGCAGGTGCTCAATCCGCGCAACCTGAAGCTGCCGTTCTGGCTGTTCAATTTCGAAGAGATCGTCGACGTGCTGTTCGCCGGCCGCCCCGGCGTACCCGAAGAGCTCGACATCCTCGCCGAGGTGATCCCGATCGCCAAAGGCCTGTATGTGCAATACACCAACACCGACCGGCTCGGACTCAAGCGCGTCGATCCAAAGACGATCGGTTACACCGCGGACACGCCGGTTCCGTACCGCTTGGTCGACCTGATCTCGCAGATCGACGAGCGCATGGGCAAGCTGGAAAACCGCTCCTCGCGCATCATCTACCACAAGCTGATCTCGCGTATCGAAACCGTGCGCAACGATCCGCGCTACGCCTTCATGTTCGACAACGCCAATGTCGGCGGCGACACCATGGCCGAGGTGATCAGCCATCTGTTCCGCCTGCCCGCCAATGGCAAGCCGATGACCATCATGCAGCTCGCCGGCTTCCCGGCCGAAGTCGTCGACTCGGTGGTGTCGGTGCTGTGCCGGATGGCGTTCGATTTCGGTCTGTGGAGCGACGGCGTTTCGCCGCTGCTGTTCGTCTGCGAAGAGGCCCACCGCTACGCCGCCGCGGACCGCGCCATCGGCTTCGGGCCGACCCGCAAGGCGGTGTCGCGCATCGCCAAGGAAGGCCGCAAGTACGGCGTCTATCTCGGCCTCGTCACCCAGCGCCCGGCCGAACTCGACGCGACGATCCTGTCTCAGTGCAACACCCTGTTCGCGATGCGCCTTGCGAACGATCGCGACCAATCGCTGCTGCGTTCGGCGGTGTCGGACGCGGCCGCCAACCTGCTGTCGTTCGTGCCGTCGCTCGGCACCCGCGAAGTGCTGGCGTTCGGCGAAGGCGTCGCGCTGCCGACCCGGCTGCGCTTCAAGGAGGTCCCGGCGTATCAATTGCCGCGCAGCGAGGCCACGATTTCGACCGTTCCGTCGGCGGCGGCCGGAAACGATATGCACTTCGTCAGCGCGGTGCTGGAGCGCTGGCGCGGCGCAACCTCGCATCGCGACGTGCCGAACGATCCGGGCATCACCGAGCGTCCGCTGGCGCGCACGCTGGACGCTCCGATGCTGCAGCCTTCGCTCGGGCTCGATCCGGACCGTTTCTCGCTGCTGAAAAAGCCGCTGCGCTGATCGTTAGGACGCCGAAGCTCCACCCTGTCGATGAATGCGCACTGACGGCGCCATCGAACTAAGCCTCAGATGTGATCGGCCTACGCCGGAGATCAGCCCGGCCCATCCGGGCTGCAGGCGACGCTGATCCTGTTGCCGAACGGATTTCGAAACACAACGTTGGTCTGTCATTGGCATCCAGCCGAATTCCGTTGAGCGGAAACGATCGATGGACCAATGCCGAACCAGAATGGTGTAAGGTTCGGCACGAGGGAGGATCGCACGTTGCTGCCCTGGTGGGAGATTCTATTACGTCTCGGCGTCGCGACGGTCGCGGGCGGACTGATCGGGCTGAACCGCGACCTGAAGAACAAGCCGATCGGGATGCGGACGCTGGCGCTGGTTGCGCTGACCTCAGCGCTGCTGGTCGCCCATGCGGATCATTCCGCAACGAGCGATCGGCTCTCCGATCCGACCAGCCGTGTGATCCAGGGCATTCTCACCGGCATCGGCTTTCTCGGAGCCGGCGTGATCGTCCGCACCGGCAATCGCCTTGAAATCCACGGCCTCACCACGGCAGCATGCACCTGGCTCGCCGCCGGAATCGGTATCGTCTGCGGTGCCGGCCAATGGCTGATCGTCGGCGTCGCGCTGGCGATCACCTTCACCGTGCTGATCGGCGGCCATCCGCTCGAAAGACTGCTGCATCGCCTGCTCGGCGGTGCGCAGGACGAGCGCGGCGACAGCGCGGCCCCCGAGGACTGAGACGCCGATCAGTCGTCCGCAGCCGGTCCGCACCAGCCGGGCAGATAGATCGCGTCTTTGCTCTTGGCGAGTGCCAGCGCTTTCTCGGCAGCGTTCTCGAAATCGTCCGTGATGCTCTTGCGCGACAAGCGCCGGCGCAGGAAATCGGCCCACAGGAACTCGCTGAATGGCGTAGTGTCCTTGGCATAGCCGCCGACACGGCGGAGTTCGCCGGCGAGGCTGCGGAATGGATCGTCCTTCAGGCCCGCAACGGTCTTCGGGATCTCGCGGTAGTGATGACGCTCGCCTTTGGCATCGTATGGATAGACCCAGCGCCGGCTGTCGAGCACCACCCAGAACGCGTCGCGATCGACCATGGTGAGATCAGCGATCACCGTCACCAACACATCCTTGACGCCCTCGTCGTGCAGCGCCCGCGCCAAATGATGATGGTCGATCACGTAGTGCTTTTTGCCCGGCCCGAGCACCACCGGAATCATGTGCTGGCAGAGCAGTTCGGCCTGCTTCTTCGATTTGTGCTGCCGCCACCGCAGCCGCTTCTCCTTCACCTCGCGCATCCCGACCGTCATCTGAGTCGGTCGCAGCGACAGGATCGGGATCGTGTGCAGCACCGGTTCGCGCGGATTGGTCATGGCTCGGCCTCCTGAACTGCCGGGTTCCTTCCGAGTATGGCACGGCCCCGGAGGCTCGCAACGCGACGCAGCAGGACCGAAAAGCGGTCGCGCCGGGCTGACCACTCCTCCATCCGGTCTATTGCGGAGTTTTCCGGACGTCGTATCCTCATTAGGATGATTGTGTCGAACCCGTTCCGGGCGACGGCTGAGACCGGCAACGATGAAAAATCAGCGCATCCCCCTCCCCGATGACGACCACCGCGTGCTGCCCTTCCGGCCGCGGGATGCGGTACCTTTGCCGTCCGCAGAGGACGCCGGTCGTCCCTCCGCAACCATTTTGCCGTTCCGTCGAGAGATGCCTCAGCTCGAGAACGACCCCGAAGAGCCCGGCCGCGACCAAGCCCCGGACGATTTCCGCCACCGCATGCTCACCAATATCGCTGCGCTGGCGCTGACCGTAGCGCTGACGGTGGTCGGGATCTGGCTCGCCACCAGCATCGCCGATATGCGCCGGACTCAGGACTGCGTGTTGATGGGCCGGCATGACTGTGCGGCAATCGCCGCGCCGCGCTAGACGATTCGCCGAAAGCTCCCTCGCCCGTAGCCCAAAACCCGCGCGGCGCGCGATTTTGCCTGCCATTGAACTCGGAGCAGCGCTCCGTTATACGGGCAATCGACTGTCACCATGATGACGGCTGAAGCCGCCGTAAATCGGCCATTTCCGACATAAGATCAAAGGCTTAAAATGACTTCCACATTCGATCGGGTGGCCACCATCATCGCGGAAACCTGCGACATTCCGCGTGAGACGATCACCCCGGAGAGCCATGCGATCGATGACCTGGGGATCGACAGCCTCGATTTCCTCGACATCGCGTTCGCGATCGACAAGGCGTTCGGTATCAAGCTGCCGCTGGAGAAGTGGACCCAGGAGGTCAACGACGGCAAGGCGACCACCGAGCAGTACTTCGTCCTCAAGAATCTCGCCGCCCGCATCGACGAGCTGGTTGCCGCCAAGGGCGCGTAGTGGCGCGGTTCGAAAGCCGCCCACGCCATGAACCTTGAATATTTCCACCTGATCGACCGAATCGCCGAGCTTCGCCTCGCCGATCGCAGCATCACGGTCGAAGCACGGGTGCCCGAGACCAGCACGATCTTCGAAGGCCACTTCCCCGGCTATCCCTTGATGCCGGGCGTGCTCTTGATCGAGACCATGGCCCAAAGCTCTGGCTGGCTCTTGATCGCGCTGATGCAGTTTCAGCGCATGCCGTTCCTGGCCGCGGTCAAGGAAGCCAAGATGCGCACTTTCGTGACGCCGGGCGAGATGTTGTCGATCGACGTCTCGGTGGTGCACGAGGGCTCCGGCTTCACCGTGACCGAGGCGAAGATCAAGAGCGGCGGCAAGCTGGCGTGCAATGCGACGCTGACGTTCCGCCACGTCCCGTTTCCGCATCCCGATCTGCGCGGGCATATGGAAGCGATGGCGAAGCAAATCGGATTTCCGGAGCAGATGATCCATGGCTGACACCACCACGTCCCACGCCGAACCGATCGAAGCCTGGATCACCGGCATCGGGCTCGCCACATCGCTGGCCGAAGGACTCGACGCGCATTGGGACGCGCTGACCGAGCGCCGGGTGAACGTCGATACCTCGGCCTTCGCACCCTACGTGGTGCACCCGCTGGCGCCACTCAGCTTCGACAAGCAGATCCCGAAGAAGGGCGATCAGCGCCAGATGGAAGCCTGGCAGCGGATCGGCACCTACGCCGCCGGCCTCGCGCTCGACTCCGCCGGGCTGAAGGGCAACACCGAGATCCTGTCGCGGACGGACATGATCGTCGCCGCCGGCGGTGGCGAGCGTGATCTCGCGGTCGATTCCGCGGTGCTCAATTCCGAGGGCTACGGCACCGTGCCGCCCGGCGCGCTCAACGAGCGGCTGATGAACGACCTGCGCCCCACCCTGTTTCTGGCGCAGCTCTCCAACCTGCTCGCCGGCAACATCGCGATCGTGCACGGCGTCACCGGCTCGTCCCGCACTTTCATGGGCGAAGAGGAAGCCGGCGTCGACGCCGCGCGGATCGCGCTGGCGCGCATCGCGGCGGGACAGAGCGACATCGCGCTGATCGGCGCCGCGCAGAACGGCGAGCGCAAAGATCTGCTGATGCTGTACGAGTTCGGCGACTTCAATCTGAAGGACAACTACGCGCCGGTATTCGCGCGCAGCCCCAAGGGCGGGTTCGCGCTCGGCTCGGGCGCGGCGTTCCTGGTGATCGAGTCGAAGGCGCATGCGCAGGCGCGCGGCGCCAAGCCGTATGCGCGGCTGAAGAACGTCGTCGCCGACCAGTCGCGCCGCCGCAACGCCGGCGACGTCACCGCCTCGCTGGAGAAGCTGTGGTCGCAGCTCGGCCCGCGCGACGGCTCGGCCGCGATCATCACCGGCGCGACCGGTGCCGAACCGGTGACCGGCGAAGAAACCGCGTTCCTGCGCAATCACGCCGGCGCGCCGGTGCGCGGCACCGCGACGGCATTCGGCCATGTGATGGAAGCGCAATTCCCGCTTGGTCTGGCGCTTGCGGCGCTGGCGCTGTCGCGCGGCGCGCTGTATCCGCCGAACGACCCGACCGGGCTCGAAGTTGAAATGGGTACCACCCCCGACCAGATAGTCGTGATCGGGGCGGGCCACTGGCGCGGCGAAGGCATGGCGCTGGTCGAAGCCGTTCGGTAAGGGGGACGCAATGACCGTGACGCGGGACAAATTCGGCAGGCCGATCGTGGTCGTCACCGGCATGGGCGTGGTGACCTCGCTCGGCGCTGGCAAGACCGACAATTGGGCCAAGCTCACCGCCGGCGAGTCCGGCATCCGCACGATCACCCGCTTTCCGATCGACGGGCTGAAGAGCACGATGGCTGGCACCGTCGACTTCGTCCCGGTCGAGCCGTTCTCCTCGGTCGTGCTCGGCGAAAAGCTCGCCGACCTCGCCACCGAAGAGGCGATCGCGCAGTCCGGCATCGGCCGCAAGGGCGACTTCCCCGGCCCGCTGTTTCTCGCCGTCGCGCCGGTCGAACTGGAATGGCTGCCGCGCCAGGAACTGGCGCGCGCCACCGGCGCCAACACCGCGATCGATTACGACGCCCTGCTCCGCGTCAGCGGTGGCGGCGGCTTCACGCAGTATCACCGGCGCTTCCTGTTCGGCTCGGTCGCCGACCATCTCGCCGACACGTTCGGCACCAAGGGCTCGCCGATCTCGCTGTCGACCGCCTGCGCCTCGGGCGCGAGTGCGATTCAGCTCGGTGTCGAAGCGATCCGGCGCGGGGAAGCGGATGCCGCGCTGTGCGTCGCGACCGACGGCTCGGTCAACGCCGAAGCGCTGATCCGGTTCTCACTGCTATCGGCGCTGTCGACGCAGAACGATCCTCCGCAGGCCTCCTCCAAGCCGTTCGCCAAGAACCGCGACGGCTTCGTGATGGCCGAAGGCGCCGGGGCGCTGGTGCTGGAGAGCTACGAGTCGGCGGTGGCGCGCGGCGCCACGATCCTCGGCGTGATCGCCGGCTGCGGCGAACTCGCCGACAACTTCCACCGCACCCGATCGAGCCCGGACGGCAAGCCGATCATCGGCTGCATCAACAAGACGCTGGCCGACGCCGGCATGAGCGTCGACCAGATCGACTACATCAACGCCCACGGCACCGGCACGCCCGAAAACGACAAGATGGAGTATCTCGGCATCTCCAGCGTGTTCGGCGAACGCGCCTCCTCGCTCCCAGTGTCGTCGAACAAATCGATGGTCGGCCACACCCTGTCCGCCGCAGGCGCGGTCGAAGCGATCTTCTCGTTGCTGACGCTGGAGCACCAGCGGATCCCGCCGACCATCAACTACGACGTGCCGGACCCGGCAATCCCGCTCGATGTGGTGCCCAATCAGGCCCGCGACGCCCGCGTCACGACCGTGATGTCGAACTCGTTCGGGTTCGGCGGCCAGAACGCCTCGCTGATCCTGACCCGCGAACCGGCCTGATCGCCTGTGATTCGCAGTTCCGGCCGCCGCGGTTGACGCCGCGGTCGCCAGCGGCGATACGCAGGGCGCAAGCCTCCAACCGTTCGGACGATACCCATGCGCGCGCTCACCCTCGTTGCCGACCGCAATCTCGTGGTCGCCGACCTGCCGTCTCCCCCGCCCCCGGCGGCCGGCGAAGTGCAGGTCCGCATCGCCGCGGTGGCGCTCAACCACATCGACGTGTGGGGCTATCGCGGCATGGCCTTCGTCAAGCGCAAGCTCCCGATCGTGGTCGGCGCCGAAGCCTCCGGCACGATCGAGGCGGTCGGCGACGGCGTGACGCGGTTCAAGCCGGGGCAGAAGGTCGTGATGTACGGCGCACTGACCTGCGGGCATTGCAAGGCCTGCCAGGAAGGCCGCGACAACCTTTGTGAAAACGTCGGCGGCCTGATCGGCTTCCATGTCGACGGCTTCGCGCGCGAGCTGATGAACATCGCCGACCGGCTGGTCATTCCGGTGCCGGACGCCGTCGACCTGCGCGATGCCGCCTGCGCGCCGATCGCGTTCTCGACGGTGCAGCACATGCTGTTCGACAATGCCAAGCTGCAGCCCGGCGAAACCGTGCTGGTGCACGCCGGCGGCTCCGGCATCGGCACTGTCGCGATCATGATGGCGAAGGCGATCGGCTGCACGGTGATCACCACCGTCGGCGACGATTCCAAGATCGAGGGCGTGAAGAAGCTCGGCGCCGATCATGTGATCAACTATCGCAAGGATCGCTTCGAGCACGAGTGCCGCAAGATCACCAAGAAGAAGGGGGTCGACGTGGTGTTCGAGCACGTCGGCGCCGACACCTTCAACGGCTCGCTGCTCAGCCTGAAGCGCGGCGGCCGGCTGGTGACCTGCGGCTCGACCTCGGGCCCGACCACCACCATCAACCTGATGCAGCTGTTCCAGCAGCAGTACAAGATCTTCGGCTCGTTCGGCGCGACGATGAAGAACATCGCCGAAAGCCTCGACAAGATGGCGGCCGGCATGCTGCCGGTGATCGACACCGAGGTGCCGCTCGACGACGTCGGCGCGGCGCTCAAGCGGATGGAAAGCCGGCAGGTGTTCGGCAAGATCATCGTCCGGTTCTGATGAAAGTCGCCCTGTATCGCGCCAAGCTGCGCGCCCAGCGCGCGGCCAAGGGCGTCGTCGGCAAGATCGTCGGCCCGGTGGCGATCGGCGCGCTGCATCTGGCGCGGAAGTTCGATCCCGACAAGAGCGCCAGGCTGTTCGGTGCGATCGCCCGCAAGTTCGGGCCGCGCTTCCCGGAGCAGCGGATCGGCCGCGATAATCTGACTGCGGCGTTTCCGGAGAAGTCGCCGGAAGAGATCGAGGCCATCCTCAACGGCGTCTGGGACAATCTCGGCCGCGCCGCTGCCGAATTCGCGCATCTCGATTCGGTGTGGGACTACGATGTCGACCATCCGGAGCGCAGCCGCATCGAGATTACGGGACGCTCGCTCGAGCTGTTCGAGCAGCTGCGCGACGACGGCAAGCCGGCACTGATTTTTGCCAGCCATCTCGGCAATTGGGAGTTGCCCGCGGTCGCCGCGGTCGCGCACGGTCTCGACACCGCGGTGCTGTATCGCCGGCCCAACATCGAAGCGGCCGACCGCATCGTCGAGGAAATCCGCTCGGTCAAGATGGGCCAGCTCGTCGCAGCCGGATCGAGCGCGCCGTTCAAGCTGGCGCAGGCGCTGCAGGACGGCAAGCACGTCGGCATGCTGATCGACCAGCACTTCACCAAGGGCGTCGATGTCACCTTCTTCGGCCGCACCGCCAAGGCCAACCCGCTGCTGGCGAAGCTGCTGCGACAGATCGAGTGCCCGCTGCACGGCGCCCGCGTCATCCGCCTGCCCGACGGCCGGTTCCGCGCCGAACTCACCGAAGAGATCCCACCGATCCGCGATGCCGACGGCCGGATCGACATCCAAGGCACGATGCAGGCGTGCACCTCGGTGATCGAAAGCTGGATCCGCGAAACGCCGGACCAGTGGCTGTGGCTGCACCGCCGCTGGCGGTAACGACACGCATAGTCAGCGCTTAGTACCTTTGCCGCTTCCTGACAGTCCGAAATCCGCTTAGTTCACTCATTGTCCGCCCCTACGCGGGCTTGTCTCGGTACACGACGAACCAAATTTCAGTTCGCTGATCTGATCTGCTCACGCGCTGAAGCGCTCCGGAGCACGTGGAACCCGCGACGGCTGCGGCCGGTCGTCAGCTTGACCCATCCAGGTATTAACTTCACAGTGGCGTGCGCAAATCACTTTGCGGCCGTCCACCTGGATCGAGGAAATATATGGAACTTCCAAGGCGTGCCCGTGGTGATGAGCTCCTGGTTCCCGGCAAGATGGCCGCGCTCCGTGCGCGGCTCCGCCGGCTTTCCGGGCAGCATGACCTGACGACCGTCATCGTCAGCGCTTTCGATCATCGCACCCGCGTTCTGCCCTTCGTGCTTGCGGACACCCGGATGGCTCCGGGCGGAGTTCGGGCGATCGGATCGGCGCTCGCGGACGTCGGCTTCGACAAGACCCGGATCGTGCTGCAGCAGTGGAACCGGAATTTCAGCCCGCTGCAGATGCGCCTCGACGGCCGGATTCCGGATCTGTTCCTGATTTCCAGCATGCATCTGCACTCTGCCGAATGCGATCGCCTGATCCGGGAGGCCTGCCAGATCGATCCGGACAAGCGCCCGCTGATCATGGTCGGCGGCCCGCGCATCCGCTACGAGCCATGGCACGTGTTCAACGTCGGCCCGGGCGCGTCCGCGGACGTCGCGGTTAGCGGCGAGGAATATGTCTTCCTCGAAGTGCTGGACGTGCTGCTGTCGATGCGGGCGACCGGTGAATCGATGCGCTCGGTGTTCCAGCGCGCCCGCGACGGCGGCGCGCTCGACGAGGTCGCCGGCCTTGTTTACGGCCGTCCCTCGCCGCGCGGCGACCGGATCGAGGAGCTGATCGACACCGGCGTGCAGCGGCTGCTCGGCGACCTCGACGAGCTGCCCGACCCGGTGCACGGCTACAAGCTGCTGGAGCCGCCGAGCAACAGCGCCACGCTCGCGAGCCAGGCGCTGCCGGTCAATCGAGTGAAGCGCTACAGTCCGATCTCCAGCATCGTGATGACCGCGGGCTGCAAGTTCCGCTGCTCCTATTGCCCGATCCCGGCCTACAACCAATCCCAGTTTCGCGCCAAGAGCGGCGAGCGTATCGCCGAAGAGATCGGGCAGATCGCCAGCACCTTCGGCATCTATCACTTCTTCGGTGCCGACGATAATTTCTTCAACGACACCAAGCGCACGCTCGACATCGCCGGCACGCTCGCCCGCAAGCGGTCGGAGCGGCCGTTCTGCAAGGTGCGGATCGGCACCGAAGTCACCGTGCACGACACCGTCGGGATGCGTGATCACCTGCCGCTGATCCGTGACGCAGGCTTCGCAGCGGTGTGGCTGGGCGTCGAGGACATGACCGCCACGCTGGTGAAGAAGGCGCAGGACAAGGACAAGACCCAACTCGCCTTCCGGCTGCTGCGCGAGAACAACATCCTGCCGATGCCGATGATGATGCACCACGACAGCCAGCCGCTGGTGACGTGGAAATCCAACTACGGCCTGATCAATCAGATCAGACTGCTGCGGCAATCCGGCTCGATCACCACCCAGGTGATGATGCTGACGCCCGCCCCCGGTTCGAAGTGGTACGAGAACGTGTTCCAGTCCGGCATGGCGTTCAGCCGCGCCGGCGACGTCACCGTCGAGCCGCACATCATGGACGGCAACTACGTGGTCGCATCGAAGCACCCGCGGCCCTGGCTGAAGCAGCTCAATCTGCTGATCGCCTACACCTACTTCTTCAACCCGGTTCGCTTTCTCAGCGCGCTGGTGGTCTCGAAGTCCGCCGACGTGTTCTCCAGCGCCGAAACCCGCCCCGCCCACGAGGTCGCGCATTTCTCGCCCGCCAAGCGGATGCGGCGGCGGGCCTGGCTGAAATTCCGCGCCCATATCGTCGATGCCGGCGCGCAGATCTACGGCATGATCGGCCTCGCCCAGACCTATCGGCGAACCGCCGGTTGGGCGTGGCGACTGCTGCGCGGCGATATCGAGCGGCACGACCGCGCCCCGGTCAGCCCGATCCCGATGCGCGGCGTCGGCGACAAACGGTCGGACCACGCACTCCCCGGAACGATCGACCTCAGGGATTTCGAACTGGCCGGCGACGCCGAACCGGTACGCAAGGTCGCAAACCTCTGATCCGGCGGGGCCGCCTCAGCGCCCCGTCTTCACCCGCGTCCACAACCGGTTGATGATGCGCTGTGTCGCCGGATCGCGCGCGGTGATCACGAACAATCGCGCCAGCGTCGCATCGTCCGGATAGACCGCCTTGTCGTTCAGCACCCGCGGGTTGATGAACTCCCGGCTGGCTTTGTTGCCGTTGGCATAGGACAGGAAGTCGGAATTGCGTGCGGCAATGTCCGGCCGATACAGGAAGTTGATCAGTTCGTGCGCTTCGGCGACGTTCTTGGCGTCGGCCGGGATCGCCAGATTGTCGAAGAACATCTGCGCCCCTTCCTTCGGGATCACATAGCCGATCTCGACGCCGTTATGGGCTTCGGCGGCGCGCGACTGCGCCTGCTTGATGTCGCCCGACCACGCCACCACCAGGCAAATCTCGCCGGTCGCCAGCGCGTTCAGATACTCGGACGAGTGGAATTTGCGCACCGACGGCTGCACCTTGCCGACCACCTCGGCGGCCTTTTCCAGGTCGTCCTTGTTGGTCGAATTCGGATCGCGGCCGAGATAGGTCAGCGCCGCCGGCAGGATGTCGTCGGCGGAATCCAGCATGTGGACGCCGCATTCCTTGAACTTCGCCAGATTCTCCGGCTTGAAGATCATCTCCCAACTGTCGATCACGGCGCCTTCGCCGAGAATCCGCCTCACCGCGGCGACGTTGTAGCCGATCCCGGTGGTGCCCCACATGTAGTTCACGGCGAACTGGTTGCCGGGGTCGTACAGCGCCAGCTTCTCGGTGACGAAGTCCCAGGCGTTCTTCAGATTCGGGAGCTTCGACTTGTCGAGCTTCTGGAATACGCCGGCGGCGATCTGACGCTGCAGGAAATACGCCGTCGGCACCACGAGATCGTAGCCGGACTTGCCGGCGAGCAGCTTGGTCTCCAGCGTCTCGTTGGCGTCAAAGGTGTCGTACACCACCTTGATGCTGGTCTCGCGGGTGAAATCCTCGAGCACGCCCGGCGCGACGTAGTTCGACCAGTTGTAGAAATTGACGGTGCGGTCCTGCGCCCAACCAGGCAGGATGAGCGACACCGACAGAGCGATCCCCGCGCCCAAGGTCAGCAGTCGCCGCCGCATCGTGTCACGCATCATCGAATTCCTAGCGCCCGTGAACTGCATCCGACAGGCGCTCGAGGGCGGTGTCGAGCGTCTGATCCCTTTTGGCGAAACAGAACCGCACCACCGAAGTGACCGGCTCTTCCTCGTAGAACGCCGACACCGGAATCGCCGCGACCTTGTAGTCGGTGACGATCCGCTTGCAGAACGCCTCGTCGGTCTCGTTGAGCCCGAGCGGTGACAGATCGACGGTGAGGAAATACGTGCCCTGCGAGCGGATCACCGGAAAGCCGATGCTGGACAGCCCCTCCGCCAGCCGGTCGCGGCTGCGGGCAAGATCCTTGCGCATCTGCAGGAAGTAATCATCGCTCTTGCCGAGCCCGTAGGCGACCGCGACCTGCAGGTTCGGCGCGGTCGTGAAGGCGAGGAACTGGTGCACCTTGGCGGCGACACGCAGCAGCTTCGGCGCGGCGCACACGAAACCGACCTTCCAACCGGTCAGCGAGAAGATCTTGCCCGCGGAGCCGATCTTGATGGTGCGATCGCGCATCCCGGGGATCGCGATCAGCGGGATGTGGTCGAGGCCGTCGAAGGTGACGTGCTCCCACACCTCGTCGCAGATGGCCACCGCGTCGAACTCCTGGCAGAACCGCGCCAGCAGCTCGAGATCTTCGCGCGGATAGACGACCGCCGCCGGGTTGAGCGGGTTGTTGAAGACGATCGCCTTGGTCTTGGCGCTGAACACCCGCCGCAGCGACTCTTCGGTGATCCGCCAATGCGGCGGTTCGAGCCGGACCAGGCGCGGAATGCCGCCGGCCTGCCGGATGATCGGCAGATAGGAATCGTACACCGGCTGGAACACGATGACTTCGTCACCGGGTTCGACCACCGACAGGATGGCGCTCGCCAGCGCTTCCGTGGCGCCGGAGGTCACCATCACTTCGGTCATCGGATCGAGCTGGACCCCATGCCAATGCGCGTAGTGGGTCGAGATCGCCTGGCGCAGCTCGGGCAGCCCCATCATCGACGGGTACTGGTTGTAGCCGTTCAGCACCGCATCCGAGGCGGCACGGCGGATGTCTTCCGGCCCCGGATCGTCGGGAAAGCCCTGCCCGAGATTGATCGCGTCGTTGTCGCGCGCGAGCTGCGACATCGCCTCGAACACGGTGACGGGCAGATCGGCGAAGACCTTGTTGCTCATCGGACGGCGGTCATCGCTCGGATCAACGACCCGGGTTGGTCGGCAGACCGGCCGCCTTCCAGCCCAGGATTCCGCCGGCGAGGTGCCGGGTGTAGGCCAGCCCGGCGGCCTGCGCGGCCAGCGACGCCGTCACCGAGCGCTTGCCGGAGCGGCAGGCGAACACGACCTGCTTGCCGGCCGGATCGGGGATCGCCTTGGGGTCGAAGGCCGACAGCGGAACCACCACGGCGTCGGGATAGGCCTCCACCGCGACTTCGTTCGGCTCACGAACGTCGACCAGCAGGTAGCGCCCTTCGGCGATGCCCTTGGCGACGTCCTGCGGTGTCAAATCTTCAACTTGGCCTACCACTCTCAGTTCTCCCGCGATCGCACTGCCCGGATCGATGAGCGCAAAACCGAGACCGACGCTCGACCATTGCGGCGCCAAGGTTGCTCCTAGCGCAAGGAAAATCAAGCTCTGCAGCGTCTTGGCGGCCATCTTTGCTGGATAAGCGAACCGCGGCGGAAAATCACCGCCGCTTTGGTCGAAGCCGCCCTCAGGTTTCCCCGCGGTCAGATGGTGACCTGGGCGCCGACCTCCACCACCCGCCCGGTCGGGATCTGGAAGTAGTCGGTGGCGTCATTCGCGGACTTCGAGAGCGCAATGAAGAGTTTGGTTTGCCATTTCGGCATCGCCGACTTGATCGCCGGTTTCAGGGACCGGCGCGACACGAAGAACGACGTCGACATGATGTCGAACGTCCAGCCGAACTGACGAGCCAAGACCAAAGCCTTCGGAACATTCGGGCTCTCCATGAAGCCGAAGCGCAGCCTGACCTTGCTGAACTTGTCGCTGACCGGCTCCAGCCGGATTCGATCCGCCGAGCTGACGCGCGGCGTATGGGCTGTCTCGATCGTCAGGACGACGTTGTGCTCGTGCAGCACCTTGTTGTGCTTCAGATTGTGCAGCAGCGCCGGCGGCACGAATTCGGCATCGGCGGTCAGGAACACCGCCGTCCCCTTGACGATATGCGGCGGATGCTTCTCCAGGCTGGCGATCAGATCGTCGAGCGGCACCTCTGCGCGGCGCGCCTTGATAGTGAGCAAGGCCACGCCGCGCCGCCAGATCCAAATCAATATCGCCAACGACAGACCGAACAGCAGCGGCAACCAGGCGCCGTCGAGCAGTTTCAGCAGATTGGCGCTGAAGAACATCGCGTCGACCAGTACGAACGGCACGATCAACAGCGCCGCGGCGACGGGGCTCCAGTGCCACAGTTTCCAGATGACGACGAAGCCCATGATGCCGTCCACCACCATGGTGGTGGACACCGCGATGCCGTAGGCCGAGGCCAGACCGCTGGAGGTCTGGAACACCAGCACCAGCACCAACACGCCGATCAGCAGCATGGTATTGACGCGCGGCAGATAGATCTGCCCGGCGTTGGTCTCCGATGTGTAGCGCACTTCGAAACGCGGCAGCAGGCCGAGTTGCACCGCCTGGCTGATCAGCGAGAACGCCCCGGTGATCACTGCTTGGCTGGCGATCACCGTCGCCGCTGTCGCCAGCAGGGTCAGCGGCAGCACCATGGCGTCCGGCACCATCCGGTAAAACGGATTCTCCAGAGCGGCCGGATGGGCCAGCACCAGAGCGCCTTGGCCGAAATAGTTGAGCAACAGAGCCGGCAGGACGAAGCCGAGCCAGCCGGTCTGGATCGGCCCCCGCCCGAAATGGCCGAGATCGGCGTACAGCGCCTCGCCGCCGGTGACGGCGAGGAACACCGCACCCAGCGTCACCAGCCCGATGGTGCCGTGGCTGGCGAGGAATTGCGCCGCGTACCAAGGGTTGATGGCGGCGAGCACAGTGGGGTCGTCCATGATGTGCATCGCCCCCAGGGCCGCCAGCGCGGAAAACCACACCAGCATCACCGGCCCGAAGGCGCGGGCGACGACTGCGGTGCCGTGACTCTGTACTGCGAACAGCGCCAGCAGGATCACCACTGTCAGCGGCACCACGTAGGGCTCGAGCGCGGGAGCCGCGACCTTGAAACCTTCGACAGCCGACAGCACCGAGATCGCTGGCGTGATCATTGAATCGCCGATGAACATCGAGGCGCCGATCACGCCGAGCACCAGCAGCGTCCCGCTGCGGCGGCCGAGCGCCTGCTGGCCGAGCGCCATCAACGACAGCGTTCCGCCCTCGCCGTTGTTGTCGGCGCGCAGCAGCAGCAGCACGTATTTCGCGGTGACGACGATCAGCAGCGACCACAGGATCAGCGACAGAACGCCGAGCACCAGAACCCGGCTGGCCGGTGCGCTGCCGGCTGCACCGGCAACCGCCTCGCGAAACGCGTACAGCGGCGAAGTCCCGATATCGCCGAATACGACGCCGATCCCCCCGAGCGTGAGGGCCCAGAAACCGGTTTTGTCGGGGGCTTCGCTGGTCGCGGTGGCGATTGCCATGGCTGCGGTGAAAGCTCGATCCTGGTTTTGATCCAACCTCCGCGACCGCTGTTATGGAGGTTCAGCTCGCAGAGGCCACCCCGACCGCCAAGGCACCGATAAAACTAGCGGCGATGTCGTCGCCAACGCAACCGCGGGCCATGGGTTCCGAACGTGCCGGGGCGGATGAAATCGGGCCGTTTGCAGATGTCGCCAGCAAGCGGCGCCGCGGCCGGCGACGGCTCGCCCGTTACGGCTTCAAGCCGGGCGGCAGCGCCGGGCTTTCACGCATCAGCGTGATCGTCACCCGGCGATTGGCGGAAATCGACGGATCGTCGGGAAACAGCGGCTGGGTATCGGCTTTGCCGGTCACCGCGAAAATATGCGAGCTCGGCAGCCCTTCCCGTTCCAGGATCTGGCGCACCGAATTGGCGCGATCCGACGACAGATCCCAGCCGTTGTAGTCGCTGCGCTCCGGCAGCAGGCCGGACGAGGTATGGCCGACGATGCTGACCCGCAGCGGCGTGGCGCGCAGTGGCACCGCGAGACGCTGCAGCAGCAGGCGCGTCCGTTCGAACGGCGCCTTAGAGCCGTCAGCGAACATCGGGCGGCCGTCCTGATCCATGATCTCGAGGTTGAGGCCCTGCTTGGTCTCCTCGAACATGATGTTCTTCGACAGCTCGGCGATTTCCGGCATGTTCTGCAGCGCCTGCCGCAGCGACGCCGAAGCCATCGCGAACTCGCGATCCTCTTTGGTGTTGATGCCCTCGTCTCGCGTCACATCGCCGGGCGACGGCTTGGCGGTCGACAGCTCCGGATTGACGTGCTCGGTGTTCTTGACCTTGCCGCGGGTGGGCAGACCGTCGCTCTCGATGATGCCGGAATAGCGCGCATCGCTCTGCACGCCGAACGCCTCGCGCATCGAACCGGCGACGATCATCAGCTTGGCTTTGTCCTGCGTGGAGAATGCGACGAGCATCACGAAGAAGCTCATCAAGAGGCCCATCAGGTCGGCGAAAGTGACGAACCAGCCGTGGCCACCAGCGTGCTCTTCGGCTTTCTTCTTCTTGGCCATCGCCGTCCCTTCCCGCGATCGACAGAGGTCGGGTTAAGCCGGGACCGTTTCGTCTTCTTCCGAACGATGCTTCTCGGGCAGATAGGCCAGCAGCATTTCGCGCACCAAGGTCGGGCTCTTGGAGTCGCGGATCATCAGAATGCCGTCGATGATCAGGGTCCGGTTGGTCTCTTCGTCGATCTTCTTGGTGTGCAGCTTGTCGGCGATCGGCAGACAGAACAGGTTCGCGACCAGCGCGCCATACAGCGTCGCCAGCAGCGCCGTCGCCATGAACGGGCCGAGCTTGGACGGGTCCGACATGTTGGAGAACATCTGCACCATGCCGATCAGCGTGCCGATCATGCCGAACGCCGGAGCGCAGTCGCCGATCGCGCGATAGATCTTGCTGCCTTCGTCGAGGTGCATCAGGAAGTTGTCGCGATCACGCTCGAGATTGTCGCGGATGAATTCGAGGTCGTAACCGTCCGCCACGTAGCGAATGCCCTTGGCGAGGAACGGATCGTCGGCTTCGACCTTTTCGAGGCCGACCGGACCAGACTTACGGGCGATCTCGGCGATGTTGGCGAGCTCGTCGACCAGATCGCGCGCCGACAGCCGGCTCATCGTGAAGGCGAATTTTGCGCCGAGCGGCAGGCCGTGGAGCATCACGTTGAGTGGAAAGCGGATCATCGTCGCGGTCAGCGAGCCGCCGAAGATGATGATCATCGCGTGTTCGGAGATGAACATGTGGACGTCACCGCCCATCAGCATCATCACGGCAATGACTGCGATGCCGCCGACCAGGCCGGCTGACGTCATGATGTCCATTATTCACTCCGACGCAACCACTCGCGCGCCAGCCCGCGCTGGCGGCGGCGCGGCACATTCTGCGCTGCGCGGGCTCACCGTAAGCGGCGCGCCATTAAAGACGCGTAAAGTTAATCGGGAGCGGCCGTGATTGCCGCCGCGCTAACCATCCGGCACGGCAACAAACTATTCACACTTTCACGGAAATCCTCGTGAAACTCCGAGGCCGAGGCACCAATAGCTGCCCCGAAAGCCGCCAGAGAGTAGCGGCCATGAGAACCGCGGCGAGCCGAACGGCTCACGAACGCCTCAGTTCAGCCGTGCCGGCCGGTCGTCGTCGTGCTGAATCGGGTCGGTCACGACCAGCGTCGGCTTTTGGCCGGGCGCACTTCCGGCGCTCTTCTGCGCCGCGGCATTGCGCTGATGGTCGCGATACGACCGCCAACCGACGGGCAGGCTGAGCAGATACAGCACCGAGCAGGCCGACAGGATGTGCCACGGGTAGCCGATCAGCAGCGCGATGAACAACACCACCGAGACGAACAGCGGCAGCACCATTTCCGGCGCCACCCGCATCTTCACCGTCTTGCCGGAGAACACCGGCAGCCGCGACACCATCAGAAACGCGATCAGCAGCGTGTAGACCGCGGTGAGCACCGCCGGCGGAGTCGGCGCGCCGAGGAAGCTCATATAGACCGGCAGCAGCACCGTGATCGCGCCGGCCGGGGCCGGCACGCCGGTGAAGAAATTGGCGGCGAACGCCGGTTTATTGGGGTCGTCCATGGTGGCGTTGAACCGCGCCAGCCGTAGGCCGCCGCTGATCGCAAACACCATCGCGGCGATCCAGCCGACGTTGTTGAGATCGTGGAGCTGCCAGAAATACAGGATCAGGCCCGGCGCGACGCCGAAATTGACGAAATCGGCCAAACTGTCGAGTTCGGCGCCGAATTTGGACTGGCCCTTGATCATCCGGGCGACGCGGCCGTCGATGCCGTCGAGCACCGCGGCGAACACGATCGCCGCGACCGCCAGTTCCATCCGCCCCTCGGTCGACAGCCGGATCGCGGTCAGACCGGCGCAGATCGCCAGCAGCGTGATGACGTTCGGCACCAGCAAACGCACCGGGATCGGCCCGAACCGGCGGCGCGGCGTCTCAGGGGAATTCAGATCGAAAGGCATCGGTCTCGCTCTCGTCTCGGAACCACCATCCTACGCGGCCATCATGGCAACCTTCGGGCCGGCCGGTTCCGATGTTAGTCGGTCCGGTAGATCCGTCCAGTGTCGTTGCCCTTGAGGTCGGCCAGCACCGTCTCGCCGGCAATCGCGGTCTGCCCTTCGGCGACCAGCGGCTTGGTGCCCTCGGGCAGATAGACGTCGAGCCGCGAGCCGAACCGGATCAGGCCGAACCGTTCGCCGGCGACCAGCGGCTGACCCTCACGGACGAACGACACGATCCGCCGGGCGATCAGGCCGGCGATCTGGATCACGCCGATCTGGCCGTGCTCGGTCGACAGCACCATCGAATTGCGTTCGTTGTCTTCGCTGGCCTTGTCGAGCTCCGCATTCACGAACTTGCCCGGCGAATACACGATCCGCTCGACCCTGCCGGCCACCGGGCTGCGATTCACATGGCAGTTGAACACGCTCATGAAGATCGACACCCGCGGCAGCGGGTTGGTGCCGAGGCCCAGCTCCGGCGGCGGAATGATATCGACCACCATCGAGACCCGACCGTCGGCCGGTGATACCACCAGCCCGTCCCGGACCGGCGTGGTGCGCGGCGGGTTACGGAAGAAATAGGCACACCAGATCGTCAGCACAGTGCCGATCCAGCCGAGCGGCGACCAGATCCAGAACAGGATCAATGTCGCCAGGGCGAAGCCGCCGACGAACGGATAGCCCTCGCGATGGATCGGCGGGATCTGGGCGCGAACGGAATTGACGATGGACATCGGGAGTCCCCTAACTTCGAAAGCCTATTACAATAGGGCGCTGCAACAACGATTACTCCGCCGCCGACGAAGTTGCCAGATCGTCGTCAGGCTTGGCCTGCCTGATGGACGCATCCGGAGCAAGATCCGCCCCCTCCTGTTGACGAATCGGAGGTTCCTCTTCGCCGATCAGCGCCAGCCGCTCGCGCACCTCTTCGGCCTCGCGCTGCCTGTTCCACATGCTGGCGTAAAGCCCGCCCGCCGCCAGCAACTGCGCGTGGGTGCCGCGTTCGGCGATCCGGCCCTGCGCGAGCACGATGATCTCGTCAGCCCCGACGATGGTCGAAAGCCGGTGCGCGATCACCAGCGAGGTGCGATTCTGTGCCACACGCTCCAGCGCGCCCTGAATCTCGTGCTCGGTGTGGCTGTCGAGCGCGGAGGTCGCTTCGTCCAGCACCAGAATCGGCGGCGCTTTGAGAACCGTTCGCGCAATCGCGACGCGTTGCTTCTCGCCGCCGGACAGCTTCAGGCCGCGCTCGCCGACCTCGGTGTCGTAGCCCTTCGGAGAAGACTTGATGAAGGCGTCGATCTGCGCGGTCCTGGCCGCCTCCTCCACCTCGGTGTCGGTGGCATCCCAGCGACCGTAGCGGATGTTGTAGCGGATCGTGTCGTTGAACAGCACGGTATCCTGCGGCACCATGCCGATCGCCGCGCGCAGCGAGGTCTGGGTGACGGTGCGGATGTCCTGACCGTCGATCAGGATGCGGCCGCCCGAGACGTCGTACAGCCGGAACAACAGCCGCGAGATCGTCGATTTTCCGGCGCCCGACGGGCCGACGATCGCCACCGTCTTGCCGGCGGGGACTTCGAAGGTGAGGCCCTTGAGGATCGGCCGCGACGGGTCGTAGGCGAACCGCACGTCCTCGAACCGCACGGTGCCCGCCGTCACCGCCAGCGGCTTGGCGCCGGCACGATCCTCGACTTCCGGCTTGCGCGACAGCACCGCGAACATCTTCTCGATGTCGATGATCGCCTGCTTGATCTCGCGATACACCATGCCCATGAAGTTCAGCGGCTGATACAGCTGAATCATCATCGCATTGATCATCACGAAATCGCCGACCGTGTTGGTGCCGTTGCGCACGCCGGAGGCGCACATCAGCATCGTCGCGGTCAGGCCGAAGGTGAAGATCACCGCCTGCCCGGCATTGAGAACCGCCAGTGACGTATAGGTCGAGACGCTCGCTTCTTCGTAGCGCTGCATCGACTTGTCGTAGCGCCGCGCCTCGCGCTCCTCGGCGCCGAAGTACTTCACCGTCTCGTAGTTCAGCAGCGAGTCGATCGCCTTCTGGTTGGCGTCGCTGTCGGAATCGTTCATGCGGCGGCGGATGCCGATCCGCCATTCGGTCGCCTTGTAGGTGTACAGCATGTAGAACACCACGGTGACCATCACCGCGGCGACGTAGCGCCAGTCGAACTGCCACAGCAGCACCGCCATCACCAGCGACAGCTCGATGATCGTCGGCACCAGTTGCAGGATCACCATCCTGACGATCACTTCGATGCCGAGCCGGCCGCGCTCCAGCACCCGGGTCAGACCGCCGGTCTTGCGCTCGAGATGAAATCGCAGCGACAGATCGTGCATGTGCACGAAGGTGCGATACGCCAGCTTGCGCACCGCGTGCATCGCCACCTTGGCGAACACGCCGTCGCGCCATTGCGTCAGCACAGCCATCAGCGCGCGGATCAGGCCGTAGCTCGCAGTCAGCGCCAACGGTGACGCGATCAGCCACAGCGTCCAGTTCGACGGCGCGATCGGCGCGGTATCGGCCCCGGTCAGCGCGTCGGTCGCCCATTTGAACGTGAACGGCACCACCAGCGTCGCCGCCTTGGCGGCGATCAGCAGCACGATCGACCACACCACCCGCATCTTCAGGTCGGCCCGGTCGCCGGGCCAGATATACGGCCACAGATGCACGAGCGTGCCGCCGAGCGTGGCCTTCTGCGCGGTCGCGTCTTCCGGAATCGCGACGGGAGAGCCGCTGCTCGAATGCGAGTGAGGGTGAGCCATCAACAGGTGCCTGAGGAAGTCCGTGGGCCGAATCCGGCCGCGCGATCGAAATCGCTTGCCGCGTTCGCCTTCATATAGTGTTTCACCTCTAAGGTGCACCCTGCGACGACGATTCTTTACGTCATAACAGGCTGTTGCACGGGCATGGCGGCGTCCGTCTTGACGCTGTCATCCCGCGGTGCCACATCCGCCACCATGAGCGAGATCAAGACCGTCTGCGTCTATTGCGGCTCCGGACCGGGCAGCAATCCCCGTTTTCTCGAAGCCGCCACCGCGTTCGGCAAGGAACTCGCCGATAACGGCATCGGCCTGGTGTATGGCGGCGGTGCGGTCGGGCTGATGGGCGCGGTCGCGAATGCGGTGCTGGACCACGGCGGCGCGGTGACCGGGATCATTCCGGGTTTTCTCAGCACCAAGGAGATCGCCCTCGGACGCGTTTCCGAGCTGATCGTCACCGAGGACATGCACGAGCGCAAGCGGCTGATGTTCGAGCGCTCCGACGCCTTCGTGGCGCTCCCGGGCGGCATCGGCACACTGGAAGAACTCGTCGAGCAGATGACGTGGCAGCAGCTCGGCCGTCACACCAAGCCGATCCTGATCGCCGATATCGACGGCTTCTGGCAGCCGCTGCTCGAATTGCTGTCGCACATGCGCGCCACCGCCTTCATCCGCCCCGCGCTCGCCGTCGAGATTCTGAAGGCCGAAGAGGTGGCGGAGATTCTGCCGAAGCTGCAGGCCGCAGCCGACCCCTCGCCCGACCGCGCGATGCCTCCCGAGATTGCCAAGCGCCTGTGACCGCGCGGCCGTTATCTCCCCGTTGAGCTGCTGCTAACCCTATCGGCTCAGGCCGGACTGCTCGTGCTGAGACACCTCGGCCCGTCCGACAAACCATTACGACCTAAGTGGTGAGCCCGAGTTGAGGCGACGTGGCGGCGCGCTTAGCGTCGCACCGCAACAAACCTCGAATCGAGCCTGCCATGTCCGAATCCCGCGGCCGCGCCGCCAAAACCCTCGCTGTTCTCGCCGCGTCGGCGCTGGTCGTGATCGGAGGCGCGGCGTTGTGGATCATCCAGCCGCCCGCCGTCGACGCCAAGCTCAAGGCTGTCGATGCCAAACTCGATCCCGATCTGATCAAGCGCGGCGAGTACATCGCGCAGGCCGGTGACTGCGTCGCCTGTCACACCGCCCCCGGCGGCACGCCGATGGCCGGCGGTCTGAAGCTCGACACACCATTCGGCAGCCTGTGGTCGACCAACATCACGCCGGATCGCGCGACCGGCATCGGCAACTGGTCGTTCGCCGAGTTCGACCGTGCGATGCGCAAGGGCGTCGCGGCGGATGGCCACAATCTGTATCCGGCGATGCCGTATCCGTCTTACGCCAAGATCAGCGGCGACGACATGGCGGCGCTGTGGACGTATCTGACCAAGGGCCTCGCGCCGGTAGCGCAGGCCAATCGTGCGCCGGAGATGAGCTTCCCGTTCAACATGCGGATCGGACTGGCGTTCTGGAACGTCGCCTTCCTCGATGCGGCGCCGTTCAAGCCGGAGCCGAACCAGGACGCGGTGTGGAATCGCGGCGCCTATCTGGTGCAGGGCCTCGGCCATTGCGGCGCCTGCCACACTCCGCGCGGCATCGCCTTCCAGGAGAAGGCGATGAGCGATGCCGGTCCGAACGGAGCCGAGTATCTCGTCGGCGCCAAGGTCGAACACTGGAACGCGCTGAACCTGCGCGGATTATGGACGGTGCCCGACACGGTCGAAATGCTGAAGACCGGTCAGAACCGCTTCGCCACCGCGGCCGGCGGCATGACCGACGTGATCCGGCATTCGACCCAGCACATGACCGATCAGGATCTCATCGCGATCGCCACCTATCTGAAAGCGCTGCCGACCGACCGTCCGGCGCCAGCGACAGTGGTGGCCGAGGTGCCGGCGTCGACCTACACCACCCCCGGTGGCCTCGGCTACACCCAGTTCTGCGCCGACTGCCACCGCGGCAACGGTGCCGGCGTGCCGGGCGTGTTTCCGCCGCTCGCCGGCAACCCGACGATCGCCGCACAAGATCCGGCGACGCTGGTGCACATCACCCTCACCGGCTGGCAGACGACCGCGACCACCGCACATCCGCGGGTATGGACGATGCCGTCGTTCGCCCGCCTGAACGATCGCGAGATCGCCGACATTCTGAGCTTCGTCCGCGCCAATTGGGGCGGCAACGCCGGCGCCGTCACCACCGAGCAGATCGCGTCAGCCCGCGCCGCGCTCGATCCGAAGATCGACACCTCGCGGTTCGAGACGCCGCGGATCGCCGATGTTTTGTTGCAGCCGAACGCCGAGCAACTGGTCCGCGGCATGCGGCTGAATGCGGAGACCCACACACTGCTGCCGAACAACGTCGGCAACGACCTGAACTGTGCCTCGTGCCATCTCAATGCCGGCACCGTCGCCGACGGCAGCCCCTATGTCGGCGTCGCGGCGTTCTTCCCGAGCTACGCGCCGCGTGCCGGCCGTGTCATCTCGCTGGAAGACCGCATCAACGGCTGTTTCCAGCGCTCGATGAACGGCAAGCCGCTGCCGGTCGACGGCCCCGACATGAAGGCGATGGTGGCGTATTTCGACTGGATGCAGGGCTCGACCAAGCCGGAGGACAAGGTCGCCGGCCGCGGCGTCGGCAAGGTCGATCGATCGCTGCAGCCGAACCTCGACAACGGCAAGGAGATCTACGCGGCGCGCTGCGCGGTGTGTCACGGCAACGACGGTGAAGGGCTGAAGGATGCCGCCGGCCGCGTGGTGTATCCGCCGCTGTGGGGACCGCGCTCGTTCAACATCGGCGCCGGCATGGCCCGCACCTACACCGCAGCGGCCTTCGTCAAGCGCAACATGCCGATCGCCAGCCACGACAAATTCCCGCTCGGCCAGGGCGAGCTGACCGACCAGGAAGCGATCGACGTCGCCGCCTATTTCAGCCACATGGAGCGGCCGGACTTCCCCGGCAAGGTGAAGGATTGGCCGAAGGATCCGAAGCCGAAGGACGCGCGCTACTGAGCGTCGCGGCCCGACAGAGCTTTCGTCATCATCGTGCCCCGAGCGTCTGCCCGGGGTCGAAGATCTTGCCGGGGTTGAGAATGCCCTTGGGGTCGAGCGCGAGCTTCAAGGTGCGCATCAACGCGATCTCGTTGGCGCTGCGGCTGACGTAGAGATACGGCTTCTTCTCCAGGCCGACGCCGTGTTCGGCCGAGACCGAGCCGTTGCAGGCGGCGAGCGGCCGGTACACCAGCGCTTCGACCTTCGGCCGCAGCGCCAGATACTCCATCGGCTTGACCTGCACGACGACGTGCAGATTGCCGTCGCCGAGATGGCCGAAGATCCACAGCCGGTGCTCGCCGATCTCGCTGTCCAGCGTCTCCCGCAACGTCTCGGCATAGCCTTCCATCGCGGCGATCGGCAGCGAGACGTCGAACACGATCGGCAAGCCGCCTTGCAGCACCTGGCCGACATCGTCGCGCAGCGCCCAGAACGCGCGACAATCCTCTTCCGACTGCGCGATCGCCGCATCCGCGATCAGTCCGGATTCCAGCGCCGTCTCCATCGCCGCGGTGAAGCGCTGGCCGTCGAGTTCGAGGTCCGAGCCCTGGCTTTCGACTAGCACGTAGTACGTGTGGTCCTGTCCGATCGGCGGCCGCCCCTTGGCGGGCGGGGTGGTGATCAGCCGGTAGTACGACTGCCACATCACCTCAAAGGCCGACAGCGTGCCGCCGAGCGCGCGGTCGCAGTGCTTCAAAAACTTCGCCACCGCATCGAAGCCGTCGAGCCCGACGAACGCCATGTTGGTGGCGAGCGGCTTTTCTCGCAGCCGCAGCACCAGCCGCGTGATGACGCCGAGCGTGCCTTCCGAACCGATGAACAGCTGCTTGAGGTCGTAGCCGGCGTTGTTCTTGATTAAATGATTGAGCGACGACAGCACTGTGCCGTCGGCGAGCACAACTTCGAGGCCGAGGATCATGTCGCGCGTCATGCCGTAGCGGATCACGCGGTTGCCGCCGGCGTTGGTGGCGGCGTTGCCGCCGAGCGTGGCGCTGCCGCGCGAGCCAAGGTCGAGCGGAAACGCCAGATCGTGCTTGTCGACCTCCTCCTGCAGCGCCTGCAGCGGCACGCCGGCCTGCACCACGGCAGTACGCTGCTTCGGATCGATTTCCTCGATCGCGCGCATCCGCTCCAGCGACAGGATCACTTCGCTGGGCTCGGCGTCGGCACCGTGGACGAGACCGGTCAGGCCGCCATGGGTGACGACGTGGATGCCATTCGCATGGCACCAGCGCAGGATCTCGGAGACCTGCTGGGTCGAAGTCGGGCGCACCAGCGCCGCGGCTTTCAGCGTATCGAAGCGGTAGGTGCCGGCGGAGCGCTTTGACAGTTCGGACGCCTCGAGCACGCCGCCGTCGCCGACGATGGAGCGGAGTGAGCCGACGATATCCAAGGTCATCGGCCGCTCCCTCAGATCAAGGCTTCGATCAGCCGGGGGCCGCGCTGGCTCATCGCCGAGGCATATTGCGCGGAGAATTCCTCGGCGGTGGTGGCACGGCTGGCTTCGACGCCGAGACCTTCGGCGATCTTCATCCAGTTCATCTCCGGATTGTGCAGATCGAGCATCGACAGCGCATTGGCGCCGGCGCCGGCAGCGCCGACCCGCTGCAGCTCGATGTTGAGGATCGCGTAGGAGCGATTGGCGTAGATCACCACGGTGACGTCGAGCTGCTCGCGCGCCATCGTCCACAGCGCCTGCATGGTGTAGGCGGCGCCGCCGTCGCCGTGCGGACACACCACCTTGCGATCCGGGGCCGCGATCGCGGCGCCGATGGCCAGCGGCAGCCCCTGCCCGATCGAGCCGCCGGTCAGCGGCAGATGGGTGTGCGGCCGCGCCTTCGGCAGGATCATCTGGAACGGCAGCCCGGATGTGTTGGCCTCCTCGGCGTAGATCGCGTGGTCGGGCGTCAGATGCGCGATCGCCTGCGCGACGCCGAGCGAGTTGAGCTTGCCCTTCGGCAGCTCGGGCAGCACCAGCTGAGTGCGGACGGCGGGCTCGACCGGCGCGTCGAGCGCGGTGGCGAGGTCCGTCACCGCCTGGGCGCCGTCTTCGTGCGGCTGCGCCAGATAATCGATCAGGCAGCCGTCCGGCGCGCCCCAGCTCGGCTTGCCGGGATAAGCAAAGAACGACACCGGCGGCTTGGCGCCGACCAGGATCAGTTGCTCGACGTCTTTGAGGAACGCGGTGATCTGTTCCGAGAAATACGGGATGCGCTCCAGCGGGACGCGGCCGGCGCCGAGTTCGGTCTGCGGCGCGAAGGTGTCGCACAGCAGCCGGACCCCGGTTTTGGCTGCGACCCGTCCGGCCGCCTTCAGCGCATCGCCGAGCAGCGCCGATCCGCGCAGCAGCAGCGCAGACTTCTTGCCGTTCGAGAGCAGCTTGGCGATCGCCTCGACGGTCTCGGCCGCAACCTTGGCCGGCCCGATCTCCGGCAGCTTGTGCGCCGCGCGCGCGGCCGGATTCCAGGCAACGTCCGCCGGCATGATCAGCGTGGCGATGCCGCCCGGCGCCGCACAGGCCGCCTGCACCGCGCGCGCCGTATCGCTCGCCACCGCGCCGGCGCTCTTGGACTCGTGGATCCAGGTCGATACCGGCCGGGCGAAGCCGGCGATGTCGGACGTCAGCGGCGCGTCGTATTGCAGGTGGTAAGCAGCGTGGTCGCCGACGATGTTGACGATCGGCGTCGCAGCGCGGCGGGCGTTGTGCAGATTGGCAAGGCCGTTGGCGAGACCGGGCCCGAGATGCAGCAGGTTCACCGCCGGCTTGCCGGCGATCCGGCCGTAGCCATCGGCCGCGCCAGTGACCACGCCTTCGAACAGGCACAGCACCGGCCGCATCCCGCTGACCGAATCCAGCGCCGCGACGAAGTGCATTTCCGAGGTGCCCGGATTGGCGAAACACACCTCGACGCCGCAATTCACCAGCGTCTGAACGACAGACTGCGCCCCATTGATCCCGTGCACGAGCATTCCCCCTGTGGCCGGCGTGAATCCGCCGGGCTACGACCTGTTTGGGGGATATGTTGTCAGCGCGGCGCGGCGATGACAACCGCGCTCAGGGCATTGTTCTCTCGTCATTGCGAGGAGCGAAGCGAGGAAGCAATCCAGCCCGGTGCACGGAGCTGGATTGCTTCGCCTTCGGCGCGCAATGACGGGGAAAGGACTCGGCAGGATTATACCGGCGCGTTTGACTGCACCAGCTTGTAGACGACCGAATCCATCAGCGCCTGGAACGATGCATCGATGATATTTGGCGACACGCCGATCGTGGTCCAGCGCCGGCCGTCCTCGTCCTCGCTCTCGATCAGCACCCGAGTCACGGCCTCGGTACCGCCATTGAGGATACGAACACGGTAGTCGACCAGCTTCAGACCCTCGATGTACTTCTGATACTTGCCGAGATCCTTGCGCAGCGCGACGTCGAGCGCGTTGACCGGGCCGTTGCCTTCCGCGGCCGAGATCAGGGTCTCGCCATCGACCTCGACCTTGATCACCGCCATCGCCACCGTCACGCGCTGGCCATGCGAGTTGTAGCGCTGCTCGACATTGACGTCGAACTTATCGACCCGGAAAAATTCCGGCACGGTGCCGAGCGTGCCGCGCGCGAGCAGATCGAACGAAGCGTTGGCGGACTCGTAGGCGTAGCCGGCCGCTTCCCGCTCCTTCAGCTTCTCGACCAGACGGGACAGCCGCGGATCGTCGCGGTCGAACTGGATGTTGGTACGCGCCAGCTCGGCCAGCACGTTGGATTTGCCGGCCTGATCCGACACCAGCACCTTGCGATGATTGCCGATCGACTCCGGCGGCACGTGCTCATAGGTCTGCGGATCCTTCAGCACCGCGGAGGCATGGATGCCGGTCTTGGTGACGAAGGCGCTGCCGCCGACATAGGGCGCGTGCGGATTGGGGGCGCGGTCGAGGATGTTATCGAGCGCGCGCGACACCTGCACCAGGCTCGCCAGCTTGTCGTCGGAGACGCCGATCTCGAACTTGTCGGCGAACTCTTTCTTCAGCTTCAGCGTCGGGATCATCGAGCACAGATTGGCGTTGCCGCAGCGCTCGCCGAGGCCGTTCAGCGTGCCCTGGATCTGCCGCGCGCCGGCCCGCACAGCGGCGAACGAGTTCGCCACCGCCTGCTCGGTGTCGTTATGGGCATGGATGCCGACATGCGCGCCGGGGATGTGCTTGACCACTTCGCCGACGATCGCCTCGACTTCGTCCGGCATGGTGCCGCCATTGGTGTCGCACAGCACCACCCAGCGCGCGCCGGACTCATACGCCGCCTTAGCGCATTGCAGCGCGAACTCCGGATTGGCCTTGTAGCCGTCGAAGAAGTGCTCGCAATCGACCAGCACCTCGCGGCCCTTCTCCTTGGCGAGCGAGACGCTGTCGCGGATCGAGGCGATATTCTCCTCGTTGGTGGTCTCCAGCGCGACCCGGACCTGGTACTCCGACGACTTGGCGACGAAGCAGATCGCATCCGCCTTGGCATCCAGCAGCATCGCGATGCCGGGATCGTTCGAGGCCGAGCGGCCGGGCCGCCGGGTCATGCCGAACGCCGCGAAGGTGGCGCGCTCGAGGTTCTGCTCCGTTCCGAAGAATTCGGTATCGAGCGGATTGGCGCCGGGGTAGCCGCCCTCGACATAGTCGATGCCGAGATCGTCGAGCAGCGAAGCGATCAGCTTCTTGTCATGCAGGGTGAAGTCGACGCCGTTGGTCTGGGCGCCGTCACGCAACGTGGTGTCGTACAGATAGAGACGTTCGCGGCTCATGAGGAAGCTCCGGGCGCGGCGGCATCCGCCAGCGACTTTGTCATCGTGGTATTGGCGAGCCATTCGCCATTGATCGAAACGGTGTTGCGCTGCTTGGCGACGTAGCCGCGCTTGGCGAAGAATTCGGCGGCGTTGTCGCTGGCGTCGACGGTGAGGATCAGCGCGCCGCGCGCGCCGGCGAGCTTCTCCAGCGCGTCGATCAGCGTCGCCGCGGCGCCGCGACCGACGTAGTCGGGGTGCACGTACAGCATGTCGATGTGGTCCGGCTCCTTGAGCGAGGCGAAGCCGACCGGCACGCCCTGCAGCGTTGCGATCAGCGTGAGCTGGCCGGATAGCCGCGCGGCGAATTTCGCGTCGTCGTCGGCCGCCGAGGCCCACGCTTCCTGCTGCTCCTCGCTGTAATCGTCAGCGGTGAGCTGCTCGATCGCCGCCACAAAGATCGCAGCAGCGACCGCGGCATCCTCGGGCAGATACGGCCGCAAAGCGGGTTGCGCGGTGCTCATCACCAGAACCCGTACAGCTTGAGCACCAGCGCGGTGGCGCCGGCCAGCAGCGCAATCTTGATCGCGATGTAGTACAGCCAATGCTTCGGAAACGGCGTATCGGGCCGCCCGGTCGGCTTCTGCTCGGTCATCGCACGATCTCCGTTGATAGTCTTGCTGCGACTGCAGTCACGCTCGTCATTCCGGGATGCGCTGCGCCAGCAGCGCAGACCCGGAATCCCGAGATTGTGGCGACGAGATTCCGGGTTCGCCCGCTATGCGGGCGCCCCGGAATGACGCTGAGGAACGGACCACTCACCGCGCCAGCTCCCATGTCGTCACCGGCTTGCCGTCGGCGTCCTTGCCGTCCTTCAGCACCACGCCCATTGCGGCAAGTTCGTCGCGGATGCGGTCGGACTCTTTCCAGTCCTTGTTGGCACGGGCGACGGCGCGGGCGTCGATCAGCGACTTCGCGGTCGCATCGAGATCGACCGGGGCGCGCACGACCGGATTGATCCCCAGCAGCTGCATCGCGCCGCGGAGCTCGTCCGCCTTGCCGGACCGGCGCAGCGCGTGCAGCTCGGCGATCATCTTCGGCGTGTTGAGGTCGTCGGTCAGCGCCGCGATCACTTCGTCGCACCGCGCGGGCGTCGCATCCTTGGTGAAGTCGGACCAATCGAAGATCGCCTTCTCCGCTTCGTGCAGCGCGTCGGCGGTCCAGTCGATCGGCTGCCGATAATGCGTCTTCAGCATCGCCAGCCGCAGCGTCGCGCCGTCCCACGATTTGCCGCCGAACTTATCGGTCGCCAGCAGCTCGCGGATGGTGATGAAGTTGCCGAGGCTCTTCGACATCTTCTCGCCTTCGACCTGCAGGAAGCCGTTGTGCATCCAGGTTTGCGCCATCCGTTCGGTGTGGAAGGCGCAGCAGCTTTGCGCGACTTCATTCTCGTGGTGGGGGAACACGAGATCGATACCGCCGCCATGGATGTCGAAGGTCTCACCTAAGTGCTTCCACGACATCGCCGAGCACTCGATGTGCCAGCCGGGGCGGCCCGGCGCGGCGATGCCGGCCGGCGACGGCCACGACGGCTCGCCGGGCTTGGACGGCTTCCACAGCACGAAGTCGGTGACGTCGCGCTTGTAGGGCGCGACATCGACGCGCGCGCCGGCGATCATTTCATCCAATGAGCGATTAGCAAGTGCGCCGTAGCGCGGCAGCACGCCGTTGGCGGCGTTCATCGCGCCGGGCGAGAACAGCACGTGGTCCTGCTCGACATAGGCGAAGCCGCCGGCGACCAGCTTGTCGACGATCGCGCACATCTCGCCGATGTGTTCGGTGGCGCGCGGCTCCACGGTGGGGCGCAGGCAGCCCAGCGCATCGACGTCGTCGTGGAATTGCCGCTCGGTCTGCTCGGTGACCTTGCGGATCGCCTCGTTCAGCGGCAGGCCGGGATAGTCGCGCGCGGCGCGGTCGTTGATCTTGTCGTCGACGTCGGTGATGTTGCGGACGTATTTGACATGCGCCTCGCCGTAGAGATGGCGCAGCAGCCGAAACAGCACGTCGAACACGATCACCGGCCGGGCGTTGCCGATATGGGCGAAGTCGTAGACCGTCGGGCCGCAGACATACATCCGCACGTTCGCCGGATCGATCGGCGTGAAGGTGCGCTTCTGTTTCGTCAGCGTGTCGTAAAGGCGCAATTCCATGGATACCCGTCCCCTGCGGCCGGGCGTCCAGAGCTCTCGATAGGAGAAAAGACGGCCTCAGCCAGCGTGTCAGCTAGCTAATAATCTCGCAGCGAATGCAAATGGCGAGGAAACCGTTCATCGCCGCACCATGGCGAGCGCCCTACCCGTCGTCAAGCCCGTCGATCGCCCGAAGCGCTCGGCCGACACCGATTTTGGTCGTGACCGGCCGGCCGTTCGGCGTCAGGTTCCGCCGCATGGTTAACGATTCTTAACCGTTTTAGGGGTATCCAATGAGGGTTCTCCCCTCGTTCTTGGTGCGCCATGAAACTGATTCCTGCCCTCTTTGCCGGCGCGGCGCTGGTTGCAGCGTCGGCAGCCTTTGCCGACAGCCGGATCTTCATCATCGCCAACCAGCCGGACGGCTACGGCATCGACCAGTGCCTCGCCCGCAGCGAGAAATGCGGGGCCCCGGCGGCCGCGGCCTATTGCCAGTCCCGCGAATTCGCCCAGGCCGTGGGCTTCCGGCGGGTGGATCCGGACGAAATCACCGGCGCGGTGCCCAAATCGAGCAATCCGGCCTGTGCCCAGGGCGGCTGCAGCGAATACGTCGCCATCACCTGCCAGCGCTGACCGCGTCCCGACCGGCCGGCCACCGGGTGGCGGTTCGCCACAGAGACGCCCCGGAAACGACGTGACCCTGCCGAAAGAAGCGGCTAAGAACCGGGCGTCGCCGCGGGCTCAACGGGAGCTTTCCGCGGCCCGATCGTGCGAATTTGTCGAGGTGATTCGGCGGATCGCCGACGTCATCCCCCGTTCGGATTGCTGAATGCCCGACATGTTCGACTCCGCGACTCGTTTCCGCATGTTCGCCGGCGCTGTCGCACTCGCCGCATCGACGCTGTCTTCCGCCGCGCTCGCCCAGCAGGGCTATCCGCCGTCGCCGGGCTACAACTCCCCGGGCTATCAGCAGGCTCCGCCCGCGGGCGCGCCGGGCGGCCAGGTCAACCCGATCTGCCCGCGGCTGGAAGCGCAGCTCGCCACGATCGACCGCGGCGGCATGGACCCGGGCCGCGCCGACCAGATCCGCCGCTTCGAGGACGCCGCCAACCGCCAGCAGGCCGAGCTCGACCGCGTCAGCATGCAGGCCAAGCGGATGGGCTGCGAAAGCTCCGGCTTCTTCTCGCTGTTCAGCGGCCAGTCGGCGCAATGCGGCCCGATCAACAACCAGATCCAGCAGATGCGCGGCAATCTCGACCAGATGAATTCGTCGCTGGAGCGGCTGCGCAGCGGCGGCCCCGGCGGCAACGATCGCGAAAACCAGCGGCGCTCGGTGATCCAATCGCTGGCGCAGAACAATTGTGGCCCGCAATACGCTGCAGCTGCCCAGCAGCAGGGCGGCGGCCTGTTGAATAATCTGTTCAACGGCGGCAACAGCAGCCAGGCGCCGGGATTCGGCATGCCGGGCGGCGACTACGGCAACGCCGAAGGTGGCACCTTCCGCACTGTCTGCGTCCGCAGCTGCGACGGCTATTACTTCCCGATCTCGTTCGCCACCGTGCCGAGCCGGTTCGCCGACGACGAGCGCACCTGCAAGAGTCTGTGCCCGGCCTCGGAGGCGTCGCTGTACGCCTATCGCAATCCCGGACAGGACATGAACCAGGCGGTCTCGATCAACGGCCAGCCCTACACCTCGCTGCCGAACGCGTTCCGCTATCGCCAGTCGTTCAACCCGTCCTGCAGCTGCAAGCCGGCGAACCAGACCTGGGCCGACGCCATGAAGGGCGTCGACGATCGCTCCGCCGCCGAGCATGGCGACATCATCGTCACCGAAGAGAGCGCCAAGAAGCTGTCGGCGCCGCCGACCCAGCGCACCTCCGCGAAGAACGGCGGCAAGGCCGCACCTGCCACCGCGTCCAATCAGCCGGACCCCGGCGCGCCCGCGACCGATCCGAGCAAGATCCGCACCGTCGGTCCGAAATTCTACCAGACCCCGCCGAGTGCGCAGTAGGCCGCGATCAGCGCCGCCTCATAGCCCATCGGAGCTATAGCCAGCTCCGACCGTCCTCCCCTAGCCTTTCGCATCGCGTTGCGGCTTCGGAGGACAGATGCGGATCATCGTGGTGGGCGGCGGCATCGCCGGCATGGGCGCGGCGGATCGGCTGCGCGAAGCCGGCCACGACATCATTCTCATCGAACAGGACGCCGAGGCCGGCGGACGCTGCCGCTCGGTGCAATGGCACGGCGTCTGGGCGGTCACCGGGGCCTTCGCCTTCCTCGGCGCCGAGACCAATCTGATCGATCTTGCCCGCAAGCTCGGCATCGATCAGCCCGATGGCATGGTCGACCTCACCGCCGCTCATCAATGGAACGTGCTGGTCGAGCGCAAGCGAACCGTGGCGTTCGGCGCCTTCGACCTGATCAGCGCCGCGAAGCATCCGGCGATTCCACTGCTCGAAAAAGCCAAGCTGCTGGCGACGCTGCCGAAGCTGGCGCAGGTGGCGGTGGCCGGCGATCCACGCGACATCACCACCGCGGTGGCGCTCGACGACGTCAACGCCTGCGAGTACTTCCGCAAGTTCTCGCCGACCTTCGTCGATTACTTCCTGGAGCCGTGCGTGGCGATGTTCTGCGGCTACGGCGCGGACGACTACTCGCTCGCCTGGACGGCGTGGAGCACCGCCGGACGGCTGTCCTGGTCTGGCGACCAGATCTGGAGCTTCAAGGAGCGCGGCGCCGGGCGGATCACGTTCGAGCTCGGCCGCAGCCTCGCCGCCGATCCCAGGGTCGAGGTCCGGCTCGGCTGCCGCGCCGCAGAGGTCCGGCATCACGCGAGCGGCGTCGAGGTCGACGTCGTCGCCCAAGGCCGCGCCGAAACGCTCCGCGGCGATGCGGTGGTGATGGCGGTGCCGGGCAACAAGGTGGCGGCGCTGATGCCGGCGCTGGACGCCGAGCGGCGCGCATTCTTCGACGCGATCGACTATGCGGGCCATCACATCGTCTACTATCTACTCGACCGCCCGAAGGGCGATCTGCTCGACACCTACGTGCTGCCCGCCGCGGACGGCTTCCGCCGCACCGGCAATCTGCGCTTCACCGACATGGGCAACGGCACCACGTTTGCGCATTCGCAGTGGAAGGATTGGGGCTGCCGCCAGCACGCCGGCGCCGGCACCGCCGAGCTGCTGACGATCGCCTGGGCCGACGTCGTCGACGCGCTGCCGCAGCTCGCCGACACGCGGGTGATCGACAGCTTCATCTCCCAGCAGCCCGACGCGATCTGCAAGCGCCCGAAGGGGTACATCGGCAAGCTGCGCCGCTTCCGCGATCTCGGCCCGCTGCCGCGAGTGGCGTTCTGCGGCGACTATCTCACCAACAGCACGGTCGGCCAGGCGCATTGGTCGGGATTGACGGCCGCCCAGGAGCTGATGGCGCGGATCTGAGCGAACCTGCGTAGCGTGCGTCGATCAGCGCGGCTCACCGGACCGCGCGTTCCACAATGCGCTCAGCTCGGTGCGGTTTTGTACGCCGGCCTTGTGCAACACCGCGCGCATCTGGTTCTTGATCGTCCACGGGCTGGTGACGAGCAGCCGGGCGATCGATTTGTTGGAATGGCCGGCCGCCGCCAGCGCCGCGACCTCGCGCTCGCGCGGGGTGAGCGCATGCAGTGGATCGTTGCCGGAAAACAGCGGCACCGTCGCCGCGCCGCGCGCGATGACGCCGTGATACGCCATCTCCAATAGCGGCAGCAGCGCCAGCGCCAGCCCGCGGTCGCGCTCGTCGAAATCGCCGCGCCCGGCCTCGCGCACCAGACTGAGCGCGCCGACGATGCGGTTCTGCGCGCGCAGCGCCAGGGTCAGCACGAAGCCTGCGCCGCTGTCCGCCAGCAACGGCTCGCCGGGGAGCGCCGCGCGGCGGGCCGCCGGCAGCAGTTCCGACAGCCGCGCGACACCCTTGTCCGCCGCCTCCCCGTCGAGCCAGCCCCGGATCGGATCGCGCGCCCGCACCTCCGCGCAATAATGCGCCTGGCACCACGCCGGCCAGTTGACGAAGTGCATCTCGCCCGGCCGCCCACACCGCCGATCAGCCAGCACCGCCCGCGACGCCCCGAACACCGGCCGCAGCGACAGCATCGCGGCTTGCGCGAACCCCGCCGGGGTGGCTGGCCGCGACAGATCGGAGGCGACGGCGGCGGGATCGATGTTCGGCATATGTGGCTCGCTGGAATCGGACGGCGTGGCGATCGGGGCAACCACGCGGCATACGCGAAAGTTCATCAAACCGGGCCGCATCGGAATCTACAAGTGCAACTCTCAGTCGTCCGGATAGAGGTCGCGCTTTCGCCCGCTGTTTCGAACACCTTCGCGGTCGAACCTTTCAGAAACTCGAGAGACGGTATATATCATGGTAGATATCGCAGAATGGAGGTCACCCATGACGTCTCGGACCGCCAAGATTTTCACGACCGGACGCAGTCAGGCCGTGCGGCTGCCAGCCGAGTTTCGCTTCGAGGGCAGCGAGGTGTTCGTGCGCCGCGATCCGAAGACCGGCGACGTCATTCTGTCGCGGAAACCGGACTCCTGGGACGGCTTGCTCGCGCTTCACCAGTCGGCGGATGTCCCTGACGACTTCATGGGACCATCCGACCGCAGCCAGCCGCCGCAGGATCGCGATCCGTTCGAAGGCTGGACCGAATGAGCGGCTGGATGCTCGATACCAACGTCGCCAGCCATATCATCAGAGGCGATAAGCGCGAGATCATGGAGCGACTGGTCGCGCTGCCCATCTCGGACGTCGTGATCTCGTCGATCACCGAAGCCGAACTCCTCTACGGCCTCGCCAAGCGCGGCTACCCCACCGCTCTCTCCGATCGGGTCCGGGAATTCCTGCTGCGCGTCGACGTCCTGCCGTGGGATCACGATGTCACCAAGACCTACGCTGACCTACGCGCAACCTGCGAAGCCAACGGCGTCACCCTCGCCCCGCTCGACATGATGATCGCCGCACATGCGGTCGCGACAGAAGCGACACTAGTGACGCGGGACAAGACGTTCGGCCGAGTGCCTCATCCGCTGAGGATCGAGGATTGGAGAGAAGTGACTTGACGACTTGAGGCCCGGATGGAGCGAAGCGAATCTCCGGATTAGAATAATGAGCCGATATTTTCGGATTACCCTTCGCCCCAACGGGCTGGTCGCTAATTGAACTTCGCTACATCCGGGCCAGTTTTGTCATGATCAAGACCGGCACAGAAACCGAGTTGTCAGAGCTAAATCACGTTGTTTTTCCTGTCGCTCCGTTCCCGCAAGAGTATTGCCGCGATGGCATCGCTCTGCAAGGTGATATTCCGCAAGAACTCGCCAGCCGAATCTTGGACCGGCCTTGGACCAAGGTGAAAATGCTTGACTGGAGAATGACCGGCGCTCAAGCTTCTATCACGAGAAATTACCTTACTGTTGATGCATTCCGGCACTACTTGCCGTCTCTGCTAATCGGAGGATTGGAGGATCTCGATTTTATCGATTGGCCACTGGAGTGCTTGTTACCGATAGGCATGAAGCGCAAGACCACTGGTGCTTGGTGGACAGCGTTCGAAGGCGGCTTCACAATTGAGCAAAAGGATGCAATCAGGACTTACCTGACCGTTACTCGTGAGGTCCTCAGCAGAACAAGCCCGCTCGCCGAACTGCATCTGATCGATGAGGCGCGTTTGATCTGGTTAGCGTGAATGCCGTTGCAATTGGACGCAACAACGACGAGCCGCTACCCCTCGAACGCCTCGCTCGACGCCTGCCCTGCCTTCGTCACCAATGACTCGTCGGGCGCGGGCAGCGCTTCGGCTTTGTCGCGGAAGCGGTTGGTGATCGGGTAGCGGCGGTCTCGGCCGAAGTTTTTGCGGGTGACCTTGACGCCGGGAGCGGCCTGGCGGCGCTTGTATTCGGCGATGTTCAGGAGGCGGTCAATGCGGACGACGGTGTTCTTGTCGAAGCCTTCGGCGACGATGCTGGCCAGCGGCTCCTCGCGTTCGACCAGACGCTGCAGGATGCCGTCGAGCACGTCGTAAGGCGGCAGCGAATCCTGGTCGGTCTGGTTTTCGCGCAGCTCCGCGGTCGGCGGGCGGACGATGATGCTTTCGGGGATCACCTCGCCGTCCGGGCCGAGCGCGTCGTCCGGCTTCCAGCGATTGCGCAAGGACGACAGCCGGAATACCTGGGTCTTGTAGATGTCCTTGATCGGGTTGAAGCCGCCGTTCATGTCGCCATACAGCGTGGCGTAGCCGACGCTCATTTCCGACTTGTTGCCGGTGGTCACCACCATCGCGCCGGTCTTGTTGGAGATCGCCATCAAGAGCGTGCCGCGGGTGCGCGCCTGCAGGTTCTCCTCGGTGATGTCGCGCGCGAGGCCGGCGAACGGCTTCGCCAGGATCGCCTCGAAGCCTTCGACGGCTTGCGCGATCGGCAGCACCTCGTAACCGAAGCCGAGCGCGCTCGCGAGACGGCCGGCGTCGTCGAGCGAGACTTGCGCGGTGTAGCGGAACGGCAGCATCACGCCGCGGACCTTGTCGGCGCCAAGCGCATCGACCGCAATCGCCGCGCACAGCGCCGAGTCGATGCCGCCGGAAATGCCGAGCAGCACGCCGGGAAAGCCGTTCTTGCGGACATAGTCGCGCAAGCCCAGCACACAGGCGGCGTAGTCGGCCTCGTCGCCTTCGAGCACCGGTGCCACCGGTCCGTCGCAGCGCCAACCCGCCGCGCCTTTGACGAAGCTCAGCGTGGTGATGCTCTCGACGAAACCGGGCAACTGCGCCGCCAGGGTGCGGTCGGCGTTGAGGACGAATGACGCGCCATCGAACACCAATTCGTCCTGGCCGCCGACCTGATTGACATAGACCAGCGGCAGATCGCTCTCGGTGACGCGCGCTACCGACACCGACATCCGCAGGTCGGTCTTGCCGCCTGCGTAAGGCGAGCCGTTCGGCACGATCAGGATTTCGGCGCCGGTCTCGGCCAGACACTCGACGACGTTCTCGTACTCGTCGGATTCTTCCAGCCAGGTGTCCTCGCAGATCGGCACGCCGACCCGAATGCCGCGGATCGTGACAGGTCCAGCGACAGGGCCGCGGGAAAACACCCGCTTCTCGTCGAACACGCCGTAATTCGGCAGATTGACCTTGTAGCGGAGCGCGGCGATGCGGCCGCCGTCGAGCAGCGCGCAGGCATTGTACAGCTTGCCGCCATCGACCCAGGGCGAGCCGATCAGCATCGCCGGGCCGCCGTCGGCGGTTTCGCGCGCCAGCTCCTCGATCGCCGCCCGGCAGGCCGACTGGAACGCCGGCTTCAGCACCAGATCTTCCGGCGGATAGCCGGCGATGAACAATTCCGGATAGACGACCAGATCGGCGCCGTCGGCGGCGGCCTGCCGGCGGGCGGCGCGGGCCTTGTCGGCATTGCCGGCAATGTCGCCGACCGTCGGGTTGAGCTGGGCGAGCGAGATCGTCAGGCGGGCGGGATTTTCGGTCATAGCCGAGATGTAACCGCAGCCCGCGGCCTCCGCAATCGGGGCCGCGTCAGATCAGCCCGAGCCGCTCGGCCAGCGCGAACAGCCAGAACAGACCGGCGATTCCCAGCGCGACGCCGACCGCAGCCGAGCCCATGTCCTTGACCCGGCCGATCTGCGGATCGTGGTCCGTGGTGAGCCGGTCACTGAGCTTTTCGATCGCGGTATTGAGCAGTTCGACCACGATCACCAGCGCGACCACCGCGATCAGTTCGACGCGCCGCGCCGCCGTGGTTCCGATCAGCCAGGCAGCCGGGACGGCGAGCACCAGCGCAACCAGTTCCTCGCGGATCGCCTGCTCGGAGCGGATCGCGAATTTCAGCCCGCGCCAGGAATTGATCGTCGCCCGCCAGAACCTCAGCACCTGATCCGCAGCCCCGGTTTGCTCGTGCCAGCGCTTGTCGCGGGCATCACAGTTTAGATGCTCAGAAACGTGGATGGCCGGGACGAGCCCGGCCATGACGAAGTGGGAACGATATGCCGCCCTTAAAGCCCGGCCGCCGCCTGCAGCGGGCTGGCCTTGCCGGCGCGTCCCTGCTTGAGCAGATCCGCGATCAGGAACGCCATGTCGATCGACTGTTCGGCATTGAGCCGCGGGTCGCAGGCGGTGTGATAGCGGTTGTTGAGGTCTTCGTCGGTGATGGCGCGGGCGCCGCCGAGGCACTCGGTGACGTTCTGGCCGGTCATCTCCAGATGCACGCCGCCGGCATGCGTCCCCTCCGCAGCATGCACCGCAAAGAACGAACGGACTTCCGACAGGATGCGGTCGAACGGCCGGGTCTTGTAGCCGGAGTTCGACGTGATGGTGTTGCCGTGCATCGGATCGCACGACCACACCACGGTGCGGCCCTCGCGCTTCACCGCGCGGACCATCGCTGGCAGGTGCTCGCCGATCTTCTCATGGCCGAACCGGCCGATCAGCGTCAGCCGCCCCGGCTCGTTGTCGGGATTGAGGATGTCGATCAGCTTCAAGAGTTCGTCGGTCTTCAGCGACGGACCGCACTTCAAGCCGATCGGATTCTTGATGCCGCGGAAGTACTCGACATGAGCGTGATCGAGCTGACGGGTGCGGTCGCCGATCCACAGCATGTGGCCGCTGGTCGCGTACCAGTCGCCGGTGGTGGAGTCGACGCGGGTCATCGCCTGCTCGTAACCAAGCAGCAGCGCCTCGTGGCTGGTGTAGAAATCGGTGGTGCCGAGCGAAGAATCGACCGCGAAGGTCAGACCGCAGGCGCGCATGAAATCGAGCGCGCCGGAGACGCGGTCGGCGAGATCCGCATAGGCCTTCGACTGCGGACTATCGCTGACCGACTGCAGCATCCAGCTGTGCACGTTCTCGACGCTGGCGTAGCCGCCCTTGGCGAAGGCGCGCAGCAGGTTCAGCGTCGCCGCCGACTGCCGATACGCCTCGATCTGCCGGCGCGGATCGGGCACGCGGGCTTCTTCGGTGAACGCCACGTCGTTGATGATGTCGCCGCGATAGCTCGGCAGCTCGACGCCATCGCGCTTCTCGACCGGAGCGGAGCGCGGCTTGGCGAACTGGCCGGCGATGCGGCCGACCTTCACCACCGGCGACGCGCCGGCGTAAGTCAGCACGATCGCCATCTGCAGGAAGACGCGGAACAGGTCGCGGATGTTGTTGGCGCCGTGCTCGGCGAAGCTCTCGGCGCAGTCGCCGCCCTGGAGCAGGAAAGCATCGCCGGCCGCGACGGTCGCCAGCGCCTTCTTCAGGTTGCGTGCCTCGCCCGCAAACACCAGCGGCGGAAAGCTCGTGAGCTGCGCCTCGACATCCGCGAGCGCTTTCGCGTCGGGATATTGCGGCATCTGCTGCACCGGCTTGGCGCGCCAGCTATCGGGTGTCCAGCGTTCGGACATAGGCCACTCCTGAAGAAACAAGCCGCCAGTTAAAAATGGGTCGCGGCGGCCGGGTTATACACAGCCGGCCTGCCAACCGCTAGTTGGAAATCCGCCCAAGACTACAACCCCTTGCGGGAGAAGTCGATTTCGGTGGTGGACGGCGCCGCCGGGACGCCGCTGCCGGCTATTCGGCGGCTTCGCGCTGGTAGCGCGCCGAGCGGGTGCGCATCGTCACCAGTTCTTCGGCAGCGGTGGGATGCAACGCCATAGTGCCGTCGAAGTCGGCCTTGGTGGCCTTCAGCTTGATCGCGACCGCCACCACCTGGACCAGCTCGGCGGCATCCGGGCCGACGATATGGCAGCCGAGCAGACGGTCGGTGGTGCCGTCGACGATCAGCTTCATCAGCACGCGCGACTGGCTGCCCGACATCGTGCCTTTCATCGGGCGGAAATCGGTCTTGTAGACGTCGACCACATTGTACTGGGACCGCGCCTGGGCTTCGGTCAGCCCGACGGTGCCGACCTGCGGCTGCGAGAACACCGCGGTCGGAACGCAGGAATAGTCGACCTGGATCTGCTTGCCGCCGAACACGTTGTCGGCGAAGGCGTGGCCCTCGCGGATCGCCACCGGGGTCAGATTGGTGCGATGGGTCACGTCGCCGACCGCATAGATGTGCGGCACCGAGGTGCGGCAGTGCTCGTCGACGGCGATGCCGCCATTGTTCGGATTGATCGCCACGCCGGCCTTCTCGAGCCCGAGATTGGCGACCGCCGGGTGGCGGCCGATCGCAAACATCACCTGGTCGGACGCGATGCTGGAGCCGCTCGACAGATGCGAGGTGTATTCCTCGCCGAGCTTCTCCACCGCGGTCACGGTGCAGCCGGTGATGATGCTGATGCCCGCCCGCTCCATCTCGGTGCGGACATGGCTGCGCACGTCCTCGTCGAAGCCGCGCAGGATGTTGTCGCCGCGATACACCACCGTGACGTCGGAGCCGAGGCCGGCAAAGATGCAGGCGAATTCCAGCGCGATGTAGCCGCCACCCTGGATCAGGATGCGCTTCGGCTGCTGTTCGAGGTGGAACACCTCGTTGGACGAGATCACATGCTCGATGCCGGGGATCGGCTTGCCGTGGTTCGGCGCGCCACCGGTCGCGATCAGAATCGTCTTGGCGCGGACCTTTTCGCCCGTCGACAGCAGCAGCGTGTGCGGGTCCTCGAACTCGGCGCGCGCCTTGATGGTGCGGGCGCCGGACTTTTCGACGTTGTTCGCATAGATCTGCTCGAGCCGCGCGATCTCCTTGTCCTTGTTGGCGATCAGCGTCGACCAGTCGAACTCGGCGGTCGGAATCGTCCAGCCGAAGCCGGCCGCGTCGCGGATTTCCTCATGGACCTGGGAGGCGTAGACCATCAGCTTCTTCGGCACGCAGCCGCGGATCACGCAGGTGCCGCCGAACCGGTACTCCTCGGCGACGACGACGCGGGCGCCGTAGCCGGCGGCGATCCGGGCGGCTCTCACGCCGCCAGAGCCGCCGCCGATGACAAACAGGTCCGCGTCGAAGTCGGTCATTTCGCCTCTCTGGTCGATCAGATGTTCTTGCCGCGCTTGCGCATCTCGGCGCGGAATTCGCCGTTCACTTCCTCGGCGAATTTTTGCGCCCACTGGTTCATGAACTGCATGCTTTCGGCGATCGACTTCGGCTCCTGGGTCAGAAGCTTCTGGCCGAGCGGCGACTTGTAGAAGGTCACGAGGTCCTTCAGCTCCTGCTCGGTGAAGTCGGCGGCGTAGATCTTGGCCATGCCGTCGCCGATTTCTTTCTCGCGGCCCGCCATCTTCTTGGCGATGACCACCGCGACGTCCTTCAGATCCTGCTGATAGTTCAGGTTGCTCTGCATCAGCGAGTCCATGGTGCGCTGAATGATGTTGGGCACCGCCTGGGCATAGATGCCGCTGGCGCGCTTGAGCTGCAGGATCTCCTTGGCGTAGCCGATCGCGGCCGGCGACGGCTGCTTACCCTGCGCCTGAGCCTGGTGCCCGACCATCGCCATGCCGAACACCAGAGCGGCGGCCAGCAATGCCTTCGACAGATATTTCATTCCAATTCTCCTGAGATACAGCTTATCGGCGCTCACGCGCGTTCGATGGTTCGAATTCCGTCGGCCCCTGCCAGCACGACGGTGCTCGCCATCCCGACAAACAACCCATGCTCGACTACGCCCGGAATCATGGACAACAGCTGGGCCAGACGAGGAGCATCGGGTATGCGCCCGAGCTGGGCGTCGAGGATCCAGTGGCCACCATCGGTGACGAAAGCATGGCCGTCTTTGCCGGGCCGGAGCTTTAATTCGCCGTCACAGCCGGCGGCGGTGAAGGCATTCTGCAGCGCCCGGCGGGTCGCGCCGAGGCCGAACGGGATCACCTCGATCGGCAGCGGAAAGCGGCCGAGGGCTCCGACCAGCTTGGATTCGTCGGCGATCACGATCATGCGATCCGAGGCGGCCGCGACGATCTTCTCCCGGAGCAGAGCGCCGCCACCGCCTTTAATCAGATCGAGGTGCCCATCGACCTCATCAGCGCCGTCGACGGTCAGATCGAGGTGGTCGATCTCGTCGAGCGTCGTCAGCCTGATACCGCAGCGCTCGGCATCAGCCCGCGTCGCTTCGGATGTCGGCACTCCCACCACATTGAGGCCGGCGCGCACGCGCTCGCCCAACAATTCAACGAAATGCTTTGCTGTCGAGCCGGTCCCGAGCCCGAGCTTCATGCCGTCGCGCACGTGCTCCAGAGCCTGGGCCGCAGCGCGGCGCTTCAACTCTTCCTTGTCCATCACCTGGCCACCCGTTTCCCGCCTGCAAATCATCCCCGGCGCGGCGCAGGCATATCTAGCGGCGTTTGCGCGCCGCGAACAGCACGGATTCCGGTGACCTGGACCTTGTCAGCGGTTGCAGAAAGACGCGGAGAACGCTAGCGATCAATCATGACCACATCTCCCATCGTTGTCTTCGATCTGGACGGCACACTGGTCGATACCGCGCCCGACCTGATCAACGCCCTGAATTTCATCCTGATCCGCGAGGGCATGCCGGCCGTCCCGATGGCCGTCGCGCGCAACATGATCGGACAAGGCGCACGACGCCTCCTCGAACGCGGCCTCGAACTCGACGGCCGCACCATCGCTCAGGAGGACGTCAACCGCCTGACGGTCGATTTCATCGACTATTACGCCGCCCACATTGCCGACGAATCCCGCCCGTTCGAGGGGCTGGAAGCGACCCTCGACGAGCTTTCGGCGAGCGGCTACCGGTTTGCCGTCTGCACCAACAAGCTGGAATGGCTGTCGAAGCTGCTGCTCGACCGGCTCGGCCTCAGTCCGCGGTTCGCCGCGATCTGCGGGGCCGACACATTCGGGGTGGCCAAGCCCGACCCCGCGATCCTGCGCGAAACGGTCGCCAAGGCCGGCGGAGACCTGACCGCGGCGGTGATGGTTGGCGACGCGGGCCCGGATGTCGGCGTGGCCCGCCGCGCTGGCGTGCCGGTGATCGGGGTGGAGTTCGGCTACACCGAGGTCCCGATTGCCGAGCTCAAGCCCGACCTTTTGGTCGGCCATATGCGCGACCTGCCGAATGCGGTCGGGCGGCTGCTGCCTCGGCGCTGAACCGAACGCGATACCGTTGAAATTGTGGCGAAATTCGGTTCGCTACCAAGTCGCGTTAACTAACCCTTAAGTTTGTCGGGGGCGCGGTTGCCAGCTTTGCGGCAGGCTCCTATGGTCCGCCCGGGACTGTGGCGGTTCGCCGCAATGAACGGATGGGATATTATGCGACATCTGGTTGTCATCGCCCTGGCTGGGCTCTCGCTGGGCGGTTGCGCGTCGATGTCCGACGCATTCAAATCAACGCCGCCGGACGTTACGGTGCAGCTCGACTCTGTTCCGCCGGGTGCGGATGCTGTCGCCTCTACCGGCCAGAGCTGTAAGACCCCCTGCTCGGTGAAAGTGTCGCCGGCGGACTTCAACGTCACCTTCACGATGGACAAGTTCCAGCCGGTAACGATTCCGGTTCAGGTCGTGGTCACGCCCGGCAGCTTCATGTCGGAAGGCACCACCACGGTGACGCCGAACCCGGTGACCGCAGAGTTGCAGCCGGCCAAGCCGGCCCGCAGGGCGCGTCACGCCAGCAAGCGGAAGCCGAAGCCGGCCGCCGCAGCGCCTGCGAGCGAGGCCCCGGCAGCAGCCTCGCCGTTCCCCGCTCCGTCGGGCACGCGCTGAGATATTGCAACGCATCACGCTGCGCGATTGTGCGCGGCGCTGATCGTGCCTAGATAGTGGCGAGCCGCTCGCAGCGGCGACCGCGACAGGGCACGCCGTATGACCAGCGCCGCGATCATTCCGTCGACCGATCTCGATCGGCCTGAGCTCCGCCGGCCGATGACCGATCCGTTCGGACGGACGATCGACTATCTCCGCGTCTCGATCACCGACCGGTGTGACTTCCGCTGCGTGTATTGCATGGCGGAAGACATGACCTTCCTGCCGCGCGCCGACCTGCTGTCTCTCGAAGAACTCGACCGGCTGTGCTCGGCATTCATCGCCAAGGGCGTGCGCAAGCTGCGGCTCACCGGCGGCGAGCCGCTGGTGCGCCGCAACATGATGTCGCTGGTGCGGTCGTTGTCCCGGCATCTGAAGAGCGGCGCGCTCGACGAACTCACCCTCACCACCAACGGCTCGCAGCTCGCCCGCTTCGCCGCTGAGCTTGCCGATTGCGGCGTCCGCCGCATCAACGTTTCGCTCGATACGCTCGATCCGGCCGAGTTCAGGCGGATCACGCGCTGGGGCGAGCTCGACCGGGTCCTGGCGGGGATCGATGCCGCCCTCGCCGCAGGCCTTGCGATCAAAATCAATACCGTCGCGCTCAAGGGAACCAACGAGGACGAGATCCCGTCGCTGATGCGATGGGCGCATGGCCTTGGTATGGGACTGACGCTGATCGAAGTCATGCCGCTCGGCGAAATTGGCGAAGGCCGGATCGATCAGTACGTGCCGCTGTCACTGATCCGAGCCAGACTTGCCGCCAACTACACGCTGACCGACCTGCCGGATAGCACCGGCGGACCTGCCCGCTACGTCCGGATCGAGGAGACGGGCGGGCGGCTTGGCTTCATTACTCCGTTGACGCACAATTTCTGCGAATCCTGCAATCGGGTGCGGATTACCTGCACCGGAACCATCCATACCTGCCTCGGCCACGAGGACGCCTCCGACCTGCGGCGGCCACTACGCGCCTCCGCAGACGACGCCCTGCTCAGCGCTGCGATCGATCGGGCCATCGGCACCAAGCCGAAGGGGCACGACTTCATCATCGACCGCCGTCACAACCGCCCGAGCGTCAGCCGGCACATGAGCGTCACCGGCGGCTGAGCGCCCTCCCCTCCCGCTGACTAATCATTCCGCTGAACGCCGCTCTTGATTGCTATTTTCCAATTGACGGAACGGTGATGCGCTGATTTGGTGCCCTCGCTTCGCGGGCCCTCGGCTGCAAAAGCCGCTTCGTGTCGTCATCGCGCAGGCCGGGCGAAACGGGAGGAGACCGAGCGTTGCGAGCATTGCTTGGACTGAGCAGGATTATCGACGCCTTCAATACGGTGGTCGGCCGCTGGTTGTCGTGGTTGATCGTGGCGGCGGTTCTGATTTCGGCGACCAACGCCGTCGTCCGCAAGCTGTTCGACATGTCGTCCAACTCCTTTCTGGAATTGCAGTGGGTGCTGTTCAGCGTGGTGTTCATGCTGTGCTCGCCCTGGACGTTGCTCAGCAACGAACACATCCGCATCGACATCATCAATCACAACCTCCCGCTCAAGGTCCGCGGCTGGATCGACATGATCGGCCACGTATTCTTCCTGATGCCGTTCGCGATCATTCTGCTGTGGTGGTCGGTCCCGTTCTTCCTGGTCTCCTGGCAGCAGAACGAACAGTCGTTCAGCGCCGGCGGACTGCCGCAATGGCCGGCCAAGTCGCTAATCATGATCATGTGCGTGCTGCTGATCATTCAGGGCGTCTCGGAAATCATCAAGCGCTTCGCCATGATGGTCGGGGCCATTCCGGACAGCAACGCATCTGCACAAAGCGGGCACAGTTCGGCCGAGATGGAAGCCGAACGACTGCTCATCAACATCAACGGCGATACCAAATAAGCCGCTTCGTGGTCATTGCATTGGGGGGCCGGTCCGCATGACCGCACTGTTGATCCACTACATGGCGCCGATCATGTTCGCGTCGTTGGTGGTGTTTTTGCTGCTGGGCTATCCGGTGGCGTTTTCGCTCGCCGCCAACGGCCTGATGTTCGCCTTTCTCGGCATCGAGCTCGGCTTATTCCGACCGGACTTTCTGCAGGCGCTGCCGGATCGCGTCTACGGCGTGATGAACAACGAAACGCTGCTGGCGATTCCGTTCTTCACCTTCATGGGGCTGGTGCTGGAGAGATCCGGCATGGCCGAGGATCTGCTCGAGACGATCGGCCAGTTGTTCGGCTCGATCCGCGGCGGCATCGCCTATGCGGTGGTGTTCGTCGGCGCCCTGCTCGCCGCTACCACCGGCGTGGTCGCCGCCTCGGTGATCTCGATGGGCCTGATCTCGCTGCCGATCATGCTGCGCTACGGCTACGACCGCCGCGTCGCCACCGGCATCATCGCCGCCTCCGGCACGTTGGCGCAGATCATCCCGCCGTCGCTGGTGCTGATCGTGATGGCCGACCAGCTCGGCCGCTCGGTCGGCGACATGTACGAAGGCGCCTTCATTCCCGGCATCGTGCTGTCGCTGCTTTACGCCAGCTATATCTTCCTGGTGACGGTGTTCGCCCCGAAGGCCGCGCCCGGTCTGCCGCTGGAAGCGCAGACCCTGCGCGAGCCGGAGACCGCCAAGCATCCGCTGATCATGCCGCTGGCCGCCCTTTCAGCCGGCGGTACGGCGTATCTGCTGACCGTGCATTGGGGCCTGTTCGACTGGAGCATGCCGGCGTTCGACAAGATCGGCCTGTCGAAGCTGGTGATGCAGGGTTTCTGGTTCGTGATCCTGACGGCGGTGCTGTTTCGCCCCTTCATCGGCATCATCCGCACGATGACGATGTCGCTGTATCTGGTGATCGTCGCCTCGACCGCGGTCGGCGTGTTCGTGATGGGCTTTACCGAGGTGAAATCGGGCGCCGACTACATCGTGCTGACGATGTCGGTCACCGTGGCGCTGTCGTTCGTGATCGCGGTACTGAACCGGCTGCTGCGGCTCAAGCTCTTGTCCAAGCTCGCCGAGCAGGTCGTGTTCGTGATGGTGCCGCCGCTCGGCCTGATCTTCCTGGTGCTCGGCACCATCTTCATCGGCGTCGCGACACCGACCGAAGGCGGCGCGATGGGCGCGACCGGCGCTATTCTGTTGGCCCTCGCCAAGCGCCGCCTCACCTTCGACATCACCCGCCAAGCCACTGAATCGACCGCCAAGCTGACGGCGTTCGTGGTGATGATCCTGGTCGGCGCTCGGGTGTTTTCGCTGACCTTCTACGGCGTCGACGGCCATCGCTGGGTCGAGGAGATGCTGGTCTCGCTGCCCGGCGGCCAGCTCGGCTTCCTGATCTTCGTCAACATCTTCGTGTTCGTTCTGGCGTTCTTCCTCGACTTCTTCGAACTCGCCTTCATCGTCATCCCGCTGCTCGGCCCACCGGCGGAGAAACTCGGAATCGACCTGATCTGGTTCGGCGTCATCCTCGGCGTCAACATGCAGACCTCGTTCATGCATCCGCCGTTCGGATTCGCGCTGTTCTATCTACGCTCGGTGGCGCCGAAGCTGCCCTATCTCGACCGGATCAGCGGCAAGGAGATGGCACCGGTCACCACGGCGCAGATCTATTGGGGCTCGGTTCCGTTCGTGATCATCCAGCTCATCATGGTGGCCCTGGTGATCACCTTCCCGGCGATGGTGATGCACTACAAAGGCGCCGCCTCGACCGTCGACCCCTCCAAGGTCAAGATCGAGATCCCGCAGATCGAGATGCCGCAGCTCGACTTCGGCCCACCGAAATTCTGAGCTGGCCCACTCCGTCATTGCGAGCCGAAGGCGAAGCAATCCAGCGCTCGATGCACCAACCCCTGGGTTGATTCGTCGGCTTCGCCTCCTCGCAATGACGTCTTGATCGAAGCAGCAGACAACAAAAAACCCGGCCTCCTCGCGGAGGCCGGGCTGATTGTTTGCTGCGATGCTTGCCGGATCAGCCGCGGGTGCGCGAGCGGATCATGAAGCTGTCGTAGGTGTACTCGGCGACCTGCCACCACAGATATTCGTCCGAGCGATAGGCCTGCATCGCGTCGATCGCCTTCTTGAAGTCGGGGTTCTTCGCGGAAAGCTCGGCCCACAGCTCGTTGGTCGCCTTGAGGCAGGCATCGAGGATTTCGTTGGAGAACGGACGAAGCTGCGTGCCGCTCGCCACCAGACGCTTCAGCGCGGTCGGGTTCAGCATGTCGTAGCGCGCGTTCATCCAGGTGTTGGTGTTCACCGCGGCGTTGGCGAGGATCGCCTGATAGGTCTTCGGCAGCGCGTTGTACTTCTCGAGGTTGGTGAAGGCGTGCACGGTCGGGCCACCTTCCCAGAAGCCCGGATAGTAGTAGTACTTCGCGACCTTCTGGAAGCCGAGCTTCTCGTCGTCGTAGGGGCCGACCCACTCGGCGGCGTCGATGGTGCCCTTCTCCAGCGCCGGGTAGATGTCGCCGCCGGCGATCTGCTGCGGCACCACGCCGACCTTCTGCAGCACCTGACCAGCGATGCCGCCGATCCGCATCTTCAGGCCGCTCATGTCGGCGACGGTCTTGATCTCCTTACGGAACCAGCCGCCCATCTGGGTGCCGGTGTTGCCGCTCGGGAAGCCGATCACGCCGTACTTCTTGTAGAATTCGTTGGCGAGCTCGTTGCCGCCGCCCTGATACAGCCAGGAGTTCTGCTGACGGGCATTGAGGCCGAACGGCACCGAGGCGAACACCGCGAAGGTCGGATCCTTGCCGACATAGTAGTACGACACGGTGTGGCACATCTCGACGGTGCCGTTGGAGGTGGCGTCCAGCGCCTGCAGGCCGGGGACGACTTCGCCCGCCGCGAACACCTGGATCTGGAATTTGTTGTCGGTCATCTCGGCGACTTGCTTGGCGAGATATTCCGCGCCGCCATAGATGGTGTCGAGCGACTTCGGGAAGCTCGAGGTCAACCGCCACTTCACCTCGGGCGCCGACTGCGCGATCGCCGGTGAAGCCACCGCTGCCGTCGCAGCAGCGCCGGTAGCTGACACTTTCAGAAAGTCACGACGTTTCATAAGGCATCTCCTTGTTGCCGGCGTTTTTCCGGATTCCATGCGCGTCCGACTCGAAAATGACGAACCGCGGAGCCGTTGGTGGCGAAGCGTCTCTAACACGGATGGTCACCCGCGGAAAACGTCGCGACCGAGTAGATAACTGAGATTCAACCAAAGTCGAAGATCGAAATTCCAGCGCTGCCGGACTGCTTCGGCGGGATTGCGGCCACGCCCGATCACCGCGTCAGCATGTCGCTTCGCAGTGCATCAAATCGTCGAGAGCGCCTGCAGCCTGTCGCGCACCTTGGCCGCAATCGAGCGATAAATCGTTGCGTGCGGCCCGTTCGGCTCACTCACGACCACCGGCCGACCAGCGTCCGAGGTGGCGCGGATCTCCATGTGCAGCGGAATTTCGCCGAGGAACGGCACACCGAGTCGCTCGGCCTCATGGCGCGCACCGCCATGCCCGAAGATATCCGACCGGGTGCCGCATTGCGGACAGAGGAAGTAGCTCATGTTCTCGATGATGCCGATCACCGGGACATTGACCTTGGTGAACATCGCCAGCCCCCTACGGGCATCGATCAGTGCCAGATCCTGCGGCGTCGAGACGATCACCGCCCCCTTCAGAGGCACGGTCTGGGCGAGCGTCAGTTGCGCATCGCCGGTGCCCGGCGGCATGTCGACCACCAGCACGTCGAGCTTGCCCCAGTCGACGTCACGCAGCATCTGGGTGATCGCTGACATCACCATCGGGCCACGCCAGATCATCGGCGCCTCTTCGTCGACCAGGAAGCCGATCGACATGATCGACAGGCCGAACCGGGCAATCGGGATCATCCGCCGGCTGTCGTCGAGCTGCGGCTTCTCGTTGATCCCGGTCAGCCTCGGCACCGAGGGGCCGTAGATATCTGCATCGAGCAGTCCGACCTTGAGGCCGAGGGCCTGCAGGCCGAGCGCGAGATTGAGCGCGGTGGTCGACTTGCCGACACCGCCTTTGCCCGAGGCGACCGCAATGATCGCACCCACGCCCGGGATCTCGGCCTGCTTGGGGAGACCCGCGCCAGGCGCACCGGCAGGCCGATGCGCCGAGACCGGCGCAACGCCCGGCCGCTGCGCCGGTGCGCTGCCGGGTTTGCGTTCCGCAGTCAGCGCCACCAACGCGCTCGCAACGCCCGGCGTGCCGCGTACGGCCGCTTCAGCCTCGCTGCGCACGCTCTCCCAGGCGCGCGCCTCGGCCGCATCGACATTGATCGAGAAGTACACCTTGCCGTCGGTCACAGCGATCTCCGACAGCACACCGGCCTTGGTCAGCGGCACACCGCGCGGGGTCGTCACCTTGGCGAGGCTGTCGAGGATCTGTTGCTGGGTCACGCTCAATGGAAATCTCCTGCCGCTTCGCGCCCACCGATCACATGCGATCGATCGGTTCAAGCCGGGAAATCGTTCCAGGGCCGTGCGAACCCATGACCATCGGCGGCGCAGTCCGGATCTATCCGCGGAACCATGCTGCGCCGCAAGACCGGTCGGGCCGAGCCGCTGCAGGGCCTTGCTCCGCGAGGTTCGGCCCGTATGCTGGCGCTTCCTTCGCGCGGCTGTAACCGGGCCGCCCTCCCCGCAACTCGATCACGCGCAGTTCGGCGCACGTCGTAAATCTGAAGGGTCCAGACATGGCCAAAGTCGCTTTCCTCGGTCTCGGCGTCATGGGGTTTCCGATGGCCGGCCATCTCGTGGCGAAAGGAGGCCATGAGGTGACGGTCTACAATCGCACGGCCGCGAAAGCGCAGGCGTGGGCCGACAAGTTCGGCGGCCGCACCGCGCCGACCCCGGCGGCGGCGGCGACGGGTCAGGACTTCGTGATGGCCTGCGTCGGCAACGACGACGACCTGCGCGCCGTGACCACCGGTGCCGACGGCGCGTTCGGCGCGATGAGCAAGGGTGCGATCTTCGTCGACCACACCACCGCGTCGGCCGAGGTGGCGCGCGAGCTCGATGCGGCGGCGAGCAAGGCCGGCTTCCACTTCATCGACGCGCCGGTGTCCGGCGGACAGGCCGGTGCCGAGAACGGCGTGCTGACGGTGATGTGCGGCGGACGGCCGGAGGACTTCGCCAAGGCCGAGCCGGTGATCGCCGCCTATGCGCGGATGTGCAAGCTGCTGGGCCCCGCCGGCAGCGGCCAGCTCACCAAGATGGTCAACCAGATCTGCATCGCAGGCCTGGTCGAAGGACTGTCGGAGGGCATCCACTTCGCCAAGAAAGCCGGGCTCGATGTCAATGCGGTGATCGACACCATCTCCAAGGGCGCGGCGCAGTCGTGGCAGATGGAGAACCGCCACAAGACCATGAACGACGGCAAATACGATTTCGGCTTCGCGGTCGAATGGATGCGCAAGGACCTGTCGATCTGTCTCTCCGAGGCCCGCCGCAACGGCGCCAGCCTGCCGGTGACCGCATTGGTCGACACCTTCTACGCCGAGGTCGAGAAGATGGGCGGTCGGCGCTGGGACACGTCCAGCCTGCTGGCGCGGCTGGAGCGCTGAAGAGCTGATTTGCCGACGATTGCGGTTTTCACGCAGCCTTCACCAAGATCGTTAGCCACCTGTTAACCGGAATAATTTTCCCTCTAAGGCTGCTCTTAAGGATTTGTGGCCAGATATAGGCTGGGGAAACCGCGCGCGGTCGCGCGCAGCAATTGTGTTGGTTGATGAGTGAGTCCGCCGAAAAGCCCGAAGTTTTCCAGCTTCCGGCTGAACCACCGGTGGCCGCGCCGGCGCGCAACCGGCGGGCGGCGGCTCAGCGGGTCCGCGAGGCCCGCGACCGCCTGACCTCGACCAGCGGCACGCGCCCCGCCTTCGACCACGAGCTCGTCCGCCAATACGCCGAAACCCGCCTGTCCGCCTCCTATGTGGTGATGCTGCTGGTGGTGGTCACCGGCGTGCTGTTCGGGGTGTGGATGGATCCGCTGGCGGCGGGCGCCTGGACCGTCGGGATGCTCAGCATCCATGCCGTCGTCATCCGCAACTGCACCCGCTTCCTCAAGGAAGCTGCTTCGGCGCCGCGCACGCGCACTTGGCGCCGACGGTTCGTTCTGCTCGATCTGCTGTACGGCGTGGCCTGGACCGCCATCCTGATTCACCCGACCGGGCTCAGCGTGGTGTCGAGCACGCTGTTGATGTTCCTGATGCTGCTGGTGGTAGCGGTGTCGTCGATGCTGGCCGCGAGCCTGCCGGTCGCGGCGCTGGCCGCGACTCTGCCGGTGACCGCAACGATCGCAGTGAACTTCGCATTGAGCGGCTCGTTCGAAAAATATGTGCTGGCAGCGCTGACGATCGCATCCGAAATCTACTTCGCGCTGCTCGCGCATCGGCTGCATTCGACCACCCTGGCGACGCTGGAAGCGCGCGCCGAAAAGGACGTGCTGATCGCCGAACTCGAGCAATCGAAGGCGATCTCCGACGAGGCCCGGCATCGCGCCGAAGCCGCCAACGTCGCCAAGTCGCGCTTTCTGGCGCAGATGAGCCATGAGCTGCGCACGCCGCTCAACGCCATTCTCGGCTTCTCGGAAGTGATGAAGAGCGAGATCTTCGGCGCCCACGCGGTGCCGGCCTACAAGGACTACTCCGCCGACATCCACAATTCCGGCGTGCACCTGCTGAACCTGATCAACGAGATCCTCGATCTGTCGCGGATCGAGGCCGGCCGCTACGAGCTGAACGAAGAGGCGATTTCGCTGGTGCATGTGGTCAGCGATTGCCATCACCTGCTGAAGCTGCGGGCCACCAGCCGCGGCATCACCATCCACGAAGTGTTCGAACAGGGCATGCCGCGGATCTGGGGCGACGAGCGCGCCGTGCGCCAGGTGGTGCTCAATCTGCTGTCGAACGCCATCAAGTTCACGCCGCAGGGCGGCGAGATCTGGCTCAAGGCCGGCTGGACCGCGTCGGGCGGCCAGTATCTCAGCGTCAAGGACACGGGCTCGGGAATTCCGGAAGAGGAAATCCCGATCGTGCTCGCGTCGTTCGGCCAGGGTTCGAATTCGATCAAATCCGCCGAACAGGGGGCCGGCCTCGGCCTGCCGATCGCCAAGAGCCTGATCGACATGCACGGCGGCACCTTCACGCTGAAGTCGAAGCTGCGGATCGGCACCGAAGTGATCGTCACCTTCCCGCCCGAGCGGGTGATGTCGGCGCTGGCGCCGCTGGCCGACGAGGCACCGCCGCTGCAGCCGGACACGGCCGAGACCGCCACCGCGGCGCGCGTGCGCCGGCAGCCGATCATGAACGCCGGCACCGGATTGTGAGATCGGGACTTGCGGGAGGCGACCAATGTCAGCCACCATCCGACATGAGCATCGAAACGCCCTGCATCGCGGTCTGCATGATCGATCCGCAGACCAACCTCTGCTACGGCTGCGGCCGCACCATGCCGGAGATCGCGCGCTGGCCGCGAATGACCAGTTCCGAACGGCTCGCCGTGATGGCCGTCCTGCCCCAGCGCATGGCCGACGCCGGCATGGAAGTGCCGCGGCCGCGCCGCGCCTCTACGACGGACACGCCGTCATAGCACGTTCCATTTCAGGTGCGTCATGAGCCGCATCCTGCTGGTGCTCATGGTCCTGCTCGGCACCGCCGGTGCGGTGGTCGCCTATGGCGATCCGAAACGGATTTCTGCGGCCGGTGACGCGATGTCGACGATGCTGAAGAAGCGCGTCGCAGCCGCCACCGCGGCAGCGGAGGCCGCCAAAGCCCGCACGGTCGAAATCCCGCGCGGCACCGGCGGCGAGTTCCGCGTCGTAGCCAAGGTCAACGGCGTGTCGGCGCCGATGGTGATCGACACCGGCGCGACCTCGGTGGTGCTGACCTACGAGACCGCCAAGGCCGCCGGCCTGCCGCTGGAACTCTTGACCTTCAATGTCGAGCTGGAGACCGCCGGCGGCCACACCCGGGCCGCACGGCTGTCGCTCGACAGCCTGGCGATCGGCAAGCTGGTCGAGCGCTCGGTGCCGGCCCTCGTGGTGCCGCGCGGCCAGATGAAGACCAATCTGCTCGGAATGAGTTTCCTCGACCGGATGGAAAGCTGGGAAGTCCGCGCCGATCAGCTCCGGCTACACGGCTATCCGTAGCGACCTTCGCCAACAAGCCATCGCCATCCTTTGTCGCTGCGACACTTCAATAGCGTCAATCCGCAGACCGAGCGACATCAATGCGTGGGAAGCGAGCGCCCGCGATCGTGCAGCAGCGGCGTGCCGACAAGATAACCGGCTTGAGAAGTGTAGCTCTTAGGACTATATTGAGTGAGACACTCACAGCATGAGCGTCTACCAGACCAAGGAGTTCGCCAAATTCGCGCGAAAGGCGAAATTGGATAGTGCTGACTTGCTTGCGGCAGCCGTAGATGTTGCCCAGGGGCGATGGGATGCCAGTCTCGGCGGCGGCGTGTTCAAGCAGCGGATCGGTCGCAAAGGTGGCGGCAAGTCCAGCGGTTTTCGCACCATCATCGTGTGCAAGATGGGAGCGCACAGCTTCTTTGTTCACGGCTTTGCCAAGAACCAAAAAGCCAATGTCTCCCCCAAAGAACTGGAAGCGCTGAAGAAGCTGGCCACCGTATTGCTCGCGCTTGATGTCGGAGCACTCGAGACAGCAATGGCCGTCGGTGAGATATCGGAAGTCACAGGACGATCATGACCAAGCCGGCGCGCAAACGTGAGAGCAGCATCCTTGCGACGGTCCACAAGACCGCGACCGGCCTCGCCCGCGCCAACGTCATCGATAAAGCGACGATGCGCGAGTTCGACGAACTCTGCCTGACTCCGGTCGAGCCAATGGCCCCTGAGGAAATCAAGGCGCTCCGCGAACGCGAGCAGGTGTCGCAACCGGTGTTCGCACGTTATCTCAACGTGCGCAAAGACGCCGTGAGCAAGTGGGAGCGCGGCGAGAAGCGCCCCGATGGGCCATCGCTGAAGCTGCTCAATCTGGTCAGGGCCAAGGGGCTTCGCGCGATCGCATAGTGCGGACGTCAGGGACTTAAAGCTCAAGCCGCTTCCGTCGTCCGCTCCGTCACCGCCACCATCGCCTTGAGAAGCACGCTGGGATCGGCGTCCGGCTTGACGCCGAATTCGGACAGATAGCGCCGGAACGCGCGCGCGCCGGGCACGCCTTGATACGCACCGATGACGTGGCGGGTGATCGCATGCAGCCGCAGGCCTTGCGCGAGCTGGCGTTCGATATAGGGGATCAACGCTTCGAGCGCGTCCTTCATCGAGGGATACGGCGCCGGCTCACCGTACAGCTCGGGGTCGACCTCCAGCAGCCGCCACGGCTCCTGATAGGCGGCGCGGCCGAGCATCACACCATCGACGTGGTCGAGATGCCGCTTGGCCTCGGCGATGCTGGCGATGCCGCCGTTGATGATGATCGGCACCTGCGGCATCGCCTGCTTCAGCCGATACACCCGATCGTAATCGAGCGGCGGGATATGGCGGTTCTCCTTCGGCGACAGCCCGTTCAGCCAGGCCTTGCGGGCATGCACGATCAGCGCATCGGCACCGGCCGCGACCACCGCCCGCGCCAGCGCATCGAGCGCGACTTCCGGATCCTGATCGTCGATCCCGATCCGGCACTTCACCGTCACGGGGACGGAGACCGCGCGCTTCATCGCCGCGACGCCTTCGGCAACCAGATCCGGCTCCGCCATCAGGCAGGCGCCGAACCGGCCCTCCTTCACGCGATCCGACGGGCAGCCGACATTGATGTTGATCTCGTCGTAGCCGAAGTCCTCGCCGATCTTCGCCGCCGTGGCGAGATCGGCCGGATTGGAGCCGCCGAGCTGCAGCGCCACCGGATGTTCGCTCGCATCGAAGCCAAGCAGCCGCTGCCGGTCGCCGTGGATCACCGCTCCGGTGGTGACCATCTCGGTGTAGAGCAACGCGCGACTCGTCAGCAGCCTATGGAACACGCGACAATGACTGTCGGTCCATTCCATCATCGGCGCGACGGAGAAGCGATGTGGCTGATGAAGCTGCATATTTCAGTATGTCGGCGGATTGGCGGGCGGCGTCAAGGGGCCGGCGCGCGGCGTCGTTCGCCTTCGATTCAAATGCGGCAGGCGGATTGACGGGCCACAATGCCCGCGCGCCGCAGGCTTTGCTACGACGTCCGCATGACGTGCGGCGCCTCGGGTGCAGCGCCATCGCGCGATTTGACAGTGCCGTCCGTCCGCGTGGATAGTTTCCCGTCGCGGCGCTCGGCTCGACTGCCCAGTCTTCGCGGCGCCTCTCTGCCGGCAGCGCCCACGCGGGCGGCGGCAAGCACAGGTTCTTCCATGAAATTCACCACACGATTGGTCCTGCTGGTCACGGTGCTGACGGTCGGCGCCACGCTCGTGACCGCTGCGCTGCTGACCTGGACCACACGGCGCGCGATCATCACCGAGGCGGAGGCTTCGGGCGAAAAGGTCGCGCGGCTGCTGGCACGCAGTGCCAGTCTCGCCGCATCGATCCCGACCGAGGTCGAAGGCATCATCGCCGAAGAGATGACCGCGGAAGGCGTTCTCCTCGGACATTTCGTCGAAGCGGCCGAACGCGCCAACATGGCGCCAGACGAAATCAATCGCCGGCTCAAGTCGATTGCCGATCAGACCACGCTCGACGAAATCTGGATCACCGACGAGAAAGGCCACGCCTATCTGCACAGCCTGCCGGACGTCGATTTCACCTTCGGCAATTCGCCGCAGATGCAGCCGCAGGCCTACGTGTTCCATGATCTGCTCACCGGCAAGAAGAAGGTGGTCGATCAGGACGCCCGCAAACGCGACATCGACAATCAGCATTTCAAATATGTTGGCGTCGGCGGCATCGACAAGCCGCGCATCATCCAGGTCGGGCGCAGCGCCAAATTCCTGCAGCAGCTGACGATGAAGATCGGCCTGCCGCGCACGGTCGAGAACCTGCTGGCCGACGGCGATATCGACGCGGTGTGGGTGTTCGATCGCAAGCTCGACGCGCTGGTCGGCCCCGGTGTCTACGGCGCCGACAGCCACGACGGTCCCAACGCAAAGGAACTCGGCCCGGTGAGGCTGGTGATCGCCGACGGCCAGACCCGGCACGTCGAGAGCCGCCAGAACCTCAGCGTGATCGCCCCGGTGCGCAACGACCAGAAAGAGATCGTCGGTGCCGCGCTGGTCCGCCTGCCGATGAACCGCGTCTGGGCCACGGTGCAGAGCCAAGCCGAGATCGCCGCGGTGACGGCGTCGGCGATCGCCGCGCTCGGCATTCTGCTGTCGATCGGCGTAGCGCGCTATCAGTCTGCGCCGCTGCGCCAGATCACCCGCGCCGCGGCCGCGCTGGAGTCGCAGACATTCGATCCGGCGCTGCTGCAGCCGGTGACCGAACGTCGCGACGAACTCGGCCAGCTCGCACGCGTGTTCACCGGCATGGCCGGACAGGTGGCGGCGCGCGAGGAATATCTCGACTCGATGGTGAAGCAGCGCACCGAGGAATTGGAGACCCGCAACCGCAGCCTCGAAGGGCTGTCGGCGGCGCTGTCGAAATATCTGTCGCCGCAGGTGTACTCCTCGATCTTCAGCGGCCATCAGGACGCCGAGATCGCCTCCAAGCGCAAGAAGCTGACGATCTTCCTGTCCGACATCGCCAACTTCACCGCGACCACCGACAAGCTGGAGTCGGAAGATCTCACCGCGATGCTGAACCGCTATCTCGCCGAGATGGCCCAGATCGCGCTCAAGCACGGCGCCACCATCGACAAATATGTCGGCGACGCCGTACTCGCGTTCTTCGGCGATCCGGAGAGCCGCGGCGTCAAGGAGGACGCGGTCGCCTGCGTGATGATGGCGATCGAAATGCAGGAGAAGTTGCGGCAGCTGGAGATGGAGTGGATCGACGCCGGCGCCGAGCGCCCGTTCCGGGTCCGCATCGGCATCAACACCGGCTTCTGCACCGTCGGCAATTTCGGCAGCCCGGACCGGATGGACTACACCATCGTCGGCGGCGCGGTGAATCTCACCTCGCGCCTGGAACAGAACTGCGAGCCGGGGTCGATCCTGATCTCGCACGTCACCTGGTCGCTGGTGAACGACGTGATCGACGCCGAAGAGCGCCCCGCCCTCACCGTGAAGGGCTTCACCGAGCCGGTGCGGGCCTACGAGGTGCGTGGATTGAAGGCGGCAGGATCGACCGATGTGATCCGCAAGGAGCTGCCGGGCATGCGGCTGTTCATCGATACCGGAACGGCGGACCGCACCGAGGTGAAGCAGACGCTCGCTCAGGTGGTCGAGGATCTCGACAACCGCTGACGACGCCGGGCCGCATTGCTACTTCTCCGGCGAGACGGTGAGCTCCTTCAGCTCGCCGTTCGAAACCACCACCACCACGAAGATCAGCTTGCCGTTGTTCAGATGCAGCCCGGCGCTGATCGCGCGACCGCGGCCGAGCTTTTCGGCGATCACGACGGCCTCCGAAAGCTGCATTCGGGCCCGCCGCAGACCGGCGAGCTCGCGCTGGACCTCGGGGCCGAGTTCGGAGATCGGCATCTCGGCCTGCGCGCGCAGGATCTTGCGCGTCGCGGCATCGATGATCACGGTCCACACGCTCCCGCCGCGTTCGGCCTTGACCTCGAAGTAAGGAGCCGCCCCGTCGTCGCTGAGATTGAGGTCATAGACCCGCGTGCCGGGCAGGCTTTTCTCCACCAACCGGATCAAATCCGCACCACTGCCGGGTGCGATCGTCACCGAACCGGTCGGCTCGTCGCCCGGGCCCGCGGCCGGTGGCGGGGGCGCCGTGTCGCCGCTGCGATCGGCCCAAGCGGCCGTGGCGGGGCACAGCAACAACACAGCCGCCGTCATCGCGGTTGCGAACCGGTTTGCAGGCATCGTCGCCTCACCCATCCCGCGCCGGTTCTACGATCGACAGCGCGGCGTCAGCGGGCGCCGGCAACACGCCGCACCGACGTCTGGGTCGCGACCGGTGTCGGCGGTGCATCGTCGGAGGGTGGCGCGCTCGACCAGGCATGGCCGCTGCGGGCGCGGTCGTAACCATATTGATACAACGCCCGCATGTAGGCGGTATCGAACCCGGCCGGCGACGGCGGCCGATCGCTCTCGATATAGCTCAGGTGAAAGCCGTATTTATTGCGCTTGGCGACCGTGTAGGTGTTGTAAAGGATTGATCGGGTCTGCGCCTTGATCATCGTCGACGACGCGCGCGCCGCAATGTCCAGGGCTCTGTCGCGCACCACCTGGAATTCAGGCTCGATCTTGTTGTTCATCAGAATGTAGAGCTGCAGATTCAGCGCTTTGGCTCCGGAGGTGCTGCGCAGCAGATAGGCCTCCGGCAACGTCAGCACCGGCGACATCACGCCGCCATCGACATGCATCTCCTGAAAGTTGGCGCCATTGGCCGCCTCTGCGGTTACCAGCATCGGCGGGAACACAGCGGGGATGCTGGCCGAGGCAGCCACGACGTTGCGGAACAGCTCCAGGCTGGCGGGAGTCCGCAACGACGCGATCCGGCCCATGTTCCAGATCACCGAGCGCTGCGAATCGAGATTGGTGGTGACCACGAACAGCAGCCGTCCCTTGGCGTATTCGTCCGCCACATCCGAGACGAACCGCGCGTCGATGTAGCGCGCCACCAATTCGCGCAGCCGCTGATTGCCGAACAGGCCAGAACCGAAGATTGCGTTGAGCGGATTGGGGTCTTCGAGCAGGCTCGAAGCGATCCCGCTGGTGTAGAGTTCGCGCAGCGTCTCGTCGTAGCTGGGTCCGAGAAACGCGAACGGCGCGATCAGCGCGCCGGTACTGACACCCGAGACGATCGAGAACGACGGACGGTTGCCGGCCGCGCTCCAGCCGTTCAGCACGCCGGCACCGTAGGCTCCGTCTGCGCCGCCGCCCGACAGCGCCAGATAGTTCCGCGGCCCACTGCCCAGTCGCTCTTCGCGGAATGCAGCCGGCGGATCATCGGCGTAGTGGCGCAAGTCATCGCGATCGAGCACCTTGGCCTGGGCGGCTTCGGCGGCGGTGTAAGGGATCCGCGGCATGCTGGCACATCCGGCAAGCAAGCCGCTCGATGCCAACACCCACAGGACGAGGATGGAACGCAGCACACGAGGCATCAGGGCACCCGCCAAATCGAGAACTCAACTCAAGGAGCCGACAGCGCGCCGGCCGGTGAACCGCTCTGCACATCGACCGTGTCGAAACGTTGTCCCGGCGCCCCGGCACGTTCGAGATAGTCCTGATGGATCGCCTGAACGGTCTTGCGATCGTCGAACTTCACCCGCCAGCTGCTCGGCGAGCCCTGCCCGACGATTACGCCTTCACGGTTACCATAGCGTGGATGCCGCTCCCGACCGAGCGCGCTCATCCGGACGCGGTCGCCGCGGCCCAGCGGCTGGTCGGGCGGGGTTTGACTCGAACTCGCCATTCTAAGCCTCTTGTGTCGGCGCCTTGATGCGGAACCATGCGATGTACAGCGCAGGCAGGAACAACAGGGTGAGCACCGTGCCGACGATGATGCCACCCATCATCGCATAAGCCATCGGCCCCCAGAACACTTCGCGCGCGATCGGGATCAGCGCCAGGCTGGCCGCCGCCGCTGTCAGCATGATCGGCCTCATTCGATGCTCGGTCGCCTCGACCACCGCGTCCCATGGTGGCCGTCCTTCGCTGCGGAGCTGCTCGATCTGCACGATCAGGATCACCGAGTTTCGGATCAGAATGCCGATCAGCGCCAGCACGCCGAGAATGGCAACGAAGCCGAGCGGCGCGCGGCTCGGCAGCAGCGCCGCGACCACACCGATCAGCGCCAGCGGCGCCACGGCGAACACCAGGAACAGCCGCTGGAAGCTCTGCAACTGGATCATCAGCACCGTGGCCATCACGAACAGCATGATCGGCACCACTGCGACGATCGGCGCCTGTGACTTGCCGCTCTCCTCGACCGCACCGCCAACGGCGATCGAATAGCCCACCGGCAACTTCGCGGTGAATTCACCGACCGAATGTTTCAACTGCTCGACCACCGTGGCCGGCTGCACCTCGTCGGCGACGCTGGCCTTGACCGAGACGGTCGGCAGCCGCGATCGGCGCCAGATCGTCGGTTGCTCCAATTCGTAGTGGAATGTCGCGACCGCGGCGAGCGGCACGCTCTGGCCGCTGCTGCCCGACAGTTGCAGGTTGCGCAGCGTCTCGATCGAGCCACGCTCGGCGTCGTTGGCGCGACCGAGCACGTTGATCAGGTAAATGTCGTCGCGAACCTGGGTGATGGTCGCCCCGTCGAGGATGCCGTTGAGCGTCGAGGCGATGTCTTCGGACGTGACGCCGAGCTGACGCGCCTTGTCCTGCAGCACGTCGACCTTGATCACCCGCGCCGGCTCCATCCAGTCGAACACCACTTCGCCGAGATGCGGATTGGCCGCGACCACGCCGGCGAGCTGCTGCGCAAAGCCGCGCACCTTGGCAATGTCCGGCCCGCTGACGCGGTATTGAACCGGCCGCCCCACCGGCGGTCCGATATCGAGCAGCTTCACCAGCGCGTCGGTGCCGGGGAACGTCTTGCGGAGGTAAGCCTGCAGCTCGGGCCGCAGCCGGTCGCGCTCCGCCAGGCTCTTGGTCACGATCACCATCTGACCGAAGGTCGCGGTGGAAGGCTCGACATCGAACGACAGCACGAAGCGCGGAGCACCCTGCCCGACATAGGTCGACCAGTGATCGATCCCCGGCCTACCCGCCAGCGCCTCGCGCTCGAACCTCGCCATCTGGGCATTGGTCTCGGCGATCGAACTGTTCTGGGGCAGATTCCAGTCGACGATCAGCTCCTTGCGGTCCGAATTCGGGAAGAACTGTTGCTGCACGAAGCCCATGCCCACGATCGACAGCGCGAACGCGAGCAGCGTCAACCCGATCGTCAGCCAACGGTTCCGCATGCAGAAGCTGAGCATGCGGCTGAACATCGTCGCAAAGCGCCCCTTGGTTTCGTGATGGTTCTTCATCTTGTCGGGCAGAATGGTGACGCCGAGCAGCGGCGTGAACAGCACCGCGACGATCCACGAGGTCAGCAGCGACACCGCGATCACCACGAACAGCGTGAAGGTGAATTCACCGGCGGCGCTGTTGTTGAGGCCGATCGGGATGAAGCCCGCCACCGTCACCAGCGTGCCGGTTAGCATCGGGAACGCCGTCGAGGTGTAAACATGGGTCGCCGCTTTGGAGAGCGAGTCGCCGACCTCCAGCCGCGCCACCATCATCTCCACCGCGATCATCGCATCGTCGACCAACAGGCCGAGCGCGATGATCAGCGCGCCGAGCGAGATCCGCTGCAGCGAGATGCCCGAATACGACATCACCATGAAGGTGATCGCCAGCACCAACGGAATCGAGATCGCCACCACCAGGCCGGCGCGCATGCCGAGACTGATGAAACTGATCACCAGCACGATCGCCACCGCCTCGAACAGCGCCCGGGTGAAACCGGACACCGCTTCGTCGACGATCTGCGGCTGATCCGATACCAGATGCACTTCGGCGCCCACCGGCAGATCGGCGGAGATCAGCTTCATTTGTTCTTTCAACGCCTCGCCGAACTGCAGCAGATTGGCGCCGGCTTTCATGCCGATGGTCAGCGCGATCGCCGGCTCGCCGTTGAAGCGGAACAGCGAGGTCGGTGGATCGACATAGCCGCGGCGGACGGTGGCGACGTCGGTCAGCGGAAAAAACCGATCGTTGACGCGCAGATTGATCGCCTTGAGGCTCTCTTCCGAGGTGAACTGGCCGCTGACCCGGACGGCGATCCGCTCCGGGCCGGCCTGCAGCACGCCCGATGGCGTGATCGCGTTCTGCGCCTGCAGCGAACTCATGATGCTGCGCTGATCGAGGCCGAGCGCCGCGACTTTGCGCGGTGAGAATTCGAGATAGATCACTTCGTCCTGCGCGCCGACGATGTCGACACGACCGACATTCGGCACCTGCAGCACCTTGGCGCGGACTTCCTCGACTTTGTCGCGCAACTGGCGTTGGGTCAGGCCGTCGGAGGTGAACGCGTAGATGTTGCCGAACACGTCGCCGAAGCGATCGTTGAACGCGGGGCCGACCACGCCTTGCGGGAAGTCACCCTTGATGTCGTTGATCATGTTGCGGACGCGCACCCAGGTGGGCTGCACGTCGCGCGCCTTGGTGGTGTCACGCAGATTGACGAACACCGTCGTCTCGCCGGCCGTGGTGATGCTCTTGGTGTAGTCGAGCGACTCCAGCTCCTCGAGCTTCTTCTCGATCCGGTCGGTGACCTGCCGGGTAGTCTCTTCGGCCGACGCGCCGGGCCACTTCGCCTGGATCACCATGGTCTTGATGGTGAAGGCGGGATCTTCCTCGCGCCCGAGGTCGAGATACGAGAACAGTCCGGCCGCCATGAAGGCGATCATGAAGTACCAGACCAGCGAACGATGCTGCAGTGCCCAGTCGGAGAGATTGAACGACTTCACGGCGTGACTTCCCGCTCGAACCGGACCATTTGGCCTTCCTGCAGCTGATGGACTCCCGCGGTGACGATCCTCATGCCGGCCTCGAGCCCATCGGTGACTTGAACTGTGCCGTCGTCGCTCGGCACGACCTGGACGCCGCGCTTGCTGACCGATCCCTTGGCGGTGTCGACCACCCAGACGCTGGCCTGATCGCCCTGGTGCAGGATCGCGGTCGCCGGCAGGCGGAAGCCGCGGCTCGGCTTGCCCGGGATCAGCGTGGTGATCGTGGTACCGAGCCGGAACGTGTCCGGGGGATTCTCCAGCGTGATGCGAACCCGCCGCGCCCGAGTCATCTGGTCGGCCTGCGGCGCGATCTCGCGCACCTTGCCTTGGACCCGCACCCGCGGATCAATCTGCAACGCCACAGTCAGCGGCGTGCCGGCCTTCAACATGCCGACAAGATCCTCGGCAACGTCGATCACTGCCTCACGGATGTCGGGCCGCGCGACGGTCGCAACCATCTGGCCGGGATTGACGACCTGACCGACCTGCGCGCCGACCGCGGTGACGACGCCGGCATATTGGGCTTCGATTTTCGTGTAGCTCAGCTGTTCCTGTGCCTTGGTCAGCGCCGACTGCGCCCGCACCACCGCCGCCTGCGCCGCCGCATCGCCCTGCTCGGCGGAATCCAGCGTCGCCTTGGTGGTCGCGCCGGTTTCGATCAGCGCGCGCTGCCGATTGGCGGTGCCGCTGGCATTGACCAATTGGGCCTGCGCGGTCGCTAGATCGGCCTGCGCCGAGCGCACCGCCAGTTCTGCCGCGAACGGATCGACCGCAGCCAGGGTCTGCCCCTTCTCCACCAGATCGCCGATATTGACCGGACGGGCGATCAACCGGCCGAGCATGCGAAAGCCGTAGTCGGTCTTGAACTGAGGCTCGACGGTGCCGACCACCGACAGATTGGTCGCCTGCAGCGGCGCGACCACCATCGACAGCACCGGCCGGACCACCGGTTTGGTGTCCGACTTGTCTTCGCAGCCGGCGACGAGCAGCGCGACGGCGATCACCGCGAGGAAGCGTGGCGCGCTCATGCGGCGTCTCCCGCTTCGCCGACGATCTGGCCGGGTCGCAGCATTTTGCCGCCATCGACCACGATGCGGTCACCGACGGCAAGGCCGCCGCCGATCACGACCGAGTGGGTCTCGTAGCTTTCGATCGCGACATTTTTCAGCGACACCTCGTGGGTCTTCGGATCGACCAGCCAGACGGCAGCGCCGCTCTGATCGGCCGTCAACGCGCTCCACGGCACGACGATCTTGTCGACGGCACGGCTATGCCCCTCGCCCACCACCGCACTTCCAAGCGTCATCTCTGGTGGCGGATTCTCGATCGACAGCTTGACCCGGACCGAGCCGGTCTTCGGGTCGACGGTCGGAGAAATCTCGCGCGGCCGCGCCACTGCCGTTACCGCGGGATTAGAAACCAGCGACAGCTTGATCGTGCCGCTGCCGACCGGCACCAGGAAGATCGCTTCATAGACGTCGAACACCGCATCGCGCGCGCCGTCTTCGGCGAGCGTGTAGGCCGCCTGCGCCGACTGCGCGACCTGGCCGACTTCGACGTTTCGCGCCGTGATGATCCCCGCAGCGCTGGCGCGCAGTTCGGTGTAGCCGAGCGCATCCTTGGCAATGCCGAGCTGCGCCTTGGCCGTGTCGACCGAGCCTTCGGCCGCACGCAATCCTTCCTGCGCCTGATCGAACGCGACCCGGGTGGTGAAGCCCGACGCCATCAGCGTCTTCTGACGTTCGTACGTCGCGGTGGCGAGACGAAGCTGGGCTTCGGCGGCCGTCAGCGCCGCCTGCGCGCCCACCAGATCGGCGCGCTGTTCGGTTGGATCAAGCCGCGCCAGGATATCGCCCGCCTTGACGTGCGCCCCAACGTCCACCAGCCGTTCGACCACCCGGCCGCTGACCCGGAATGACAATTCGGTCGAAACCCGCGCCTGAACGTCGCCGGTCAGCCGGATCACCGTGCTGCGGGGCTGGGCATGAACCACCGCGGTCTTGACCAGAGTCAGCGGCCGCTCCCGCTTCGCCTCCTCGCCGCATCCGGCCAGAGTCGCGGCAACCATCAGCAGCACAGCGGGTCTTAGCCAGAGCATCAAAATTCGCCCATTCAATCAAACGCATTGCACCGCAATATTATTGACTGACTCGAAAGTCAATAGTAAACGTACCGGCAGGAGTTCGTCTGATGCCGCCTGCAGTCACCAAACGCGCCCGTCGCAAAGCCGAGCGTCCATCGGAAATCCTCGACGCCGCATTCGAGGAATTTGTCGTGCACGGCTATTCGGCCACCCGTCTCGAGGACGTCGCGGCACGCGCGGGCGTGACCAAGGGCACGATCTATTTTTATTTCGACACCAAGGAGCGGGTGTTCGAGGAAATGGTCCGGCACAAATCGCAGTCGTTTCTGCCGGGACTGAAGGACTACGCACTCACTCTCCCCGGCTCCGCCACAGAACGGCTGCGCGGACTGATCGCCTTCACTTACGGTCACATCGCGGAAAATCGCGAGTCGCGCGAAATCCTGCGCTTCCTGATCGCCGAAGGCGGCCGCTTTCCCGATCTGGTCGACCGGCATTACGACGAATTCGTGGCTCCGATCATCGATCAGTTCAGGGAAGTCATCGACCAGGGCGTTGCCGCCGGTGAATTCCGCGATGCGCCGGCCGCCGGCTTCACCGAGATCGTGATGAGTCCGGCAGTGTTACTCAGCCTGTGGTCGCTGCTGTTCGGCACCCGCAAGGAAGTCGATTTCGCCGCCTTCACCGAAGCCAGCGTCGATCTGTTGCTGCGCGGCCTGGCGAAAGCCTGACGCATCACGCGCAACGCGCGTGCTGATCGCCGGCAGTCTGGCGCGTCGCGAGGCTTTTCTCAGGCGCGGGAGGCACTATCTACAGCCTTCTCATCGTCAGGGCTGTCATCCATGAAGAAGATCGGTTTTCTCTCGTTCGGCCATTGGTCGCCGCAATCCCGCACGCGTTCGGCCGCCGATGCGCTGCTGGAGACCATCGATCTGGCGCAGGCCGCCGAACAGCTCGGCGCCGATGGCGCCTACGTCCGCGTGCATCATTTCGCCCAGCAACTCGCCTCGCCCTTCCCGCTGCTCGCCGCGATCGGCGCCAGAACCAAGCGCATCGAGATCGGCACCGCCGTGATCGACATGCGCTACGAGAATCCCCTGTACATGGCCGAGGACGCCAGCGCCGCCGATCTGATCGCCGGCGGCCGGCTGCAGCTCGGCATCAGCCGCGGTTCGCCCGAGCAAGTGATCGATGGCTGGCGCTATTTCGGCTATCAGCCGGCCGAGGGCGAGAGCGACGCCGACATGGGCCGCCGCCACGCCGAAGTGCTGCTCGACCTCTTGCGCGGCCAGGGTTTTGCGCAGCCCAACCCGCGGCCGATGTTTCCCAATCCTCCGGGACTGCTGCGGCTCGAGCCGTATTCGGAAGGCCTGCGCGACCGGATCTGGTGGGGCGCCGGCTCCAACGCCACCGCAGTGTGGGCCGCCAAGCTCGGCATGAATCTGCAGAGTTCGACGCTGAAGAACGACGAGACCGGTGAGCCGTTTCACGTCCAGCAGGCGGCGCAGATCCGCGCCTATCGCGACGCTTGGAAAGAAGCCGGCCACACCCGCGCGCCGCGCGTCTCGGTCAGCCGCAGCATCTTCCCGCTGGTCGACGATCGCGACCGCGCCTATTTCGGCCGCGAGAGCGGGCAGCAGGACCAGATCGGCTATCTCGACGAGCAGACCCGCGCGATCTTCGGTCGCTCTTACGCGGCCGAGCCCGACGCGCTGATCGCACAGCTCAAGGCCGACGAGGCGATCGCCGAAGCCGACACGCTGCTGCTGACGATCCCCAATCAGCTCGGCGTCGATTACAACGCCCATGTGATCGAGGCCATCCTCACCCATGTCGCGCCGGCGCTCGGCTGGCGCTGATTCGCCGGTTCGGCCGCATCGCTGATCTGCGTGCATAACACCGATTGGAACCGTCGCGGGTGCTCGACGCGGCGCGCCCAGGTTGTTAAGCCCCCTGCTCGCGAAAGGAGACCTCGGGCAGAGCCATGACCGTTGCGATCGAAATGGGGCAAACCAATTCAGGCGCAACCGCGGCTCTCGATCTCGAGGAACTGCTGGCGACGCGGCTGCTGGTGCAGGGCAATTCCGGCTCGGGCAAGTCGCATCTGCTGCGGCGTCTGCTGGAGCAGAGCGCACCCTGGGTGCAGCAGGCGATCATCGATCCGGAAGGCGACTTCGTCACGCTGGCCGAGCGATTCGGCCATCTCGTCATCAATGCCGAAGACCACACCGAGCGCGGCCTGCAGGTCGCCGGCGAGCGCGCCCGCATCCACCGCGTCTCGGCGGTGCTCAATCTTGAAGGGCTCGATGCCGAGAACCAGATGCGCCGCGCCGCGGCGTATCTCGACGGCATGTTCAACACCGCGCGCGACCATTGGTACCCGATGTTGGTGGTGGTTGACGAAGCCCAGCTTTTCGCGCCCGCCGTCGCCGGCGAAGTTTCGGACGAAGCGCGCAAACTGTCGCTCGGCGCGATGACCAATCTGATGTGCCGCGGCCGCAAGCGCGGCCTCGCCGGCGTGATCGCCACGCAGCGCCTCGCCAAGCTCGCCAAGAACGTCGCGGCCGAAGCCTCGAACTTCCTGATGGGCCGCACCTTCCTCGACATCGACATGGCGCGCGCCGCCGACCTGCTCGGCATGGAGCGGCGCCAGGCCGAAGCGTTTCGTGATCTCGAACGCGGCCAGTTCATGGCGCTCGGCCCGGCGCTGTCGCGCCGGCCGCTGGGCTTGCGGATCGGCCCGACCGAAACGCATCCGCGCAACTCCACGCCGCGCCTGATGCCGCTGCCGGAAGCGGGCCTCGAAGACGCGCGCGCCGTGATCCTCGCCGCGCCGCCGCCGGAGACCACCGCAACGCGGCCGCAGCGCCGCTCACCGGCGCCGGATCTGCTCAGCCAGTTGATGGCGGCGAAGTCGGTCGCGATCGACACCACGCCCGAGCCCGAAGCGCCGCCGCTCAGCGACGAACAGATCGCCGAGCGCCGCGACCGGCTCGACCGCATCCTGCGCGCGATCCTGGCCGAACCGGATGCCGGCTTCCGCGCCATCGGCGTGCTGTATCAGGAATTCGTGGTGCGCTGCCGGATCGAAGGCCTCGCCACCGCGATCCCGGACATGACCGAATTTCGCCGGATGCTGACACACGCCCGCGCCGGCCTCACCACCGAGATGGCCGCGGACGACGCCTGGCAGGACGTGACACTGCGCGCCTCCACGTTGCCCGACGATATGCAGGGCGTGTTCATGATCATCGCGCGCGCCGCCAAGGAAGGCTGGCCCTGTCCCGGCGACGCCGCGATCGCACGAGCCTACGGCACCCACTCGCTGCGCCGCGCCCGGCGGCTGCTGACCTACATCGAAGAACAGGGCCTGATCGTCTGCCAGTTCGACGGCGCGGGCCGCCGGACCGTGACGCTGGTCGAACTCGCCTGGGCCACGGCCCCCGGCGATCCCAACGCGCCCGACGACCTGCCGATCGAGGACGATTGCCGCACCGCCCCGGTGTGAGCCCCGTCGCCCTACCGGCTAGAAAACGGTTCAAGTCGGCGCGCCGATTTGCGATACGAGAGGCAATCGCAAGTCGCCGATGCCAGGAGAATCGCCATGAAGACACGGGCCGCCGTCGCGTTCGAGGCCAAGAAGCCTCTCGAAATCGTCGAGCTGGATCTCGAAGGGCCGAAGGCCGGCGAGGTGCTGGTCGAGATCAAGGCCACCGGCATCTGCCACACCGACGCCTACACGCTCGACGGTTTCGATAGCGAAGGCATCTTCCCGTCGATCCTCGGCCATGAAGGCGCGGGCATCGTCCGCGAAGTCGGCCCCGGCGTCACCTCGGTGAAGCCGGGCGATCACGTCATTCCGCTGTACACGCCGGAATGCCGGCAGTGCAAAAGCTGCCTGAGCCAGAAGACCAACCTGTGCACCGCGATCCGCGCCACCCAGGGCAAGGGCCTGATGCCGGACGGCACTTCGCGGTTCAGCTACAAGGGCCAGACCATCTATCACTACATGGGCTGCTCGACGTTCTCCAACTTCACCGTGCTGCCGGAGATCGCCGTCGCCAAGATCCGTGACGACGCGCCGTTCGACAAGAGCTGCTACATCGGCTGCGGCGTCACCACCGGCGTCGGCGCGGTGGTCAACACCGCCAAGGTCACGCCCGGCTCCAACGTCGTGGTGTTCGGCCTCGGCGGCATCGGCCTCAACGTGATACAGGGCGCCAAGATGGTCGGTGCCGACAAGATCGTCGGCGTCGACATCAACGACGACAAGGAAGAATGGGGCCGCCGCTTCGGCATGACCCACTTCGTCAACCCGAAAAAGATCGACGGCGACATCGTCCAGCATCTCGTCGGCCTCACCGACGGCGGCGCCGACTACACCTTCGACTGCACTGGCAACACCCAAGTGATGCGGCAGGCGCTCGAAGCCTGCCATCGCGGCTGGGGCGTGTCGGTTGTGATCGGCGTCGCCGAGGCCGGCAAGGAAATCTCGACCCGCCCGTTCCAGCTCGTCACCGGCCGGGTCTGGAAAGGCAGCGCCTTCGGCGGCGCCCGCGGCCGCACCGACGTGCCGAAGATCGTCGACTGGTACATGAACGGCAAGATCGAGATCGACCCGATGATCACCCACGTGCTGAAGCTCGACGAGATCAACAAGGGTTTTGATCTGATGCACGAAGGCAAGTCGATCCGTTCGGTGGTGGTGTTCTAGAGCAGTTCATCACTCGATCGAAGCGACCCCTGACATCTAGCGAAAGTTAGTTATCCGGGAGAAGAGCTTCCACGTCATTGCGAGCCAACGGGTCCGGCCTCTGGCCGGCCCGATGACAGGCTCCGCGAAGCAATCCAGAGGCTCCATGCACTGAGCTGGATTGCTTCGTCGCTTCGCTCCTCGCAATGACGGAGCCATTGTCCTGCCGCCAGCCCGAACTCACGACGGCTGGCTTTCGCGGGACGAAAGCGGCCAAAGGGCTATTCATCCCTCACCGCCGCGCCTCGCCGGAAAACATCAATTCCAGTTGCGCCTCGAACAGGGCCGCGATGTCGATCGGGTGGTCGCGGTCGATCAGCTGGTTGTTGAGAATGCCCATCCACACCGGCGCGATCAGCAAATGCGGGTGGCGGATCAACCGATCGTCGGGCAGCTCGCCGCGCCGGCGCGCCACCGGTGCCAAGCGCTTGATCTGGTCGAGCACCGGGTCGAACATCTCGCGGCGATAGATCTCCACCAATGCGGGAAACCGCACGCCCTCGACGATCACCAGCCGCGCGATCGCCGCTCGCCCCTTGCGCTCGATTTCGCCGAGCGTGATCAGCAGCGTCCGGCGCAGGAACGCCTGCACGCTTTCGTCGCGTTCGCGCCGTTCCTCCAGGATATCGCCGAGCGCGCCGACCAGCTCCTGTTGCACCACGCCGGCGAACAGCGCCTCCTTGGTCGCGAAGTAACGATACGGCGTGCCCTTGGCGACGCCGGCACGCTGCGCCACGCTCGCGATGGTGGCATCGGCAAAGCCCTTATCGAGAAACTCCGCGAGCGCCGCCCGCACGATGCTCGCTTTGGTTTGCGCGGTCTTGTCAGGGCTCGGCCCACGCGCGCGCGCGACCCGCTTGGAACGGGCCGCCGCATTGCTGGTCAGCATTTTTGCAGGCGTCTTAGGCATGACGGCGTCCTCAGCGGTGAAGCACGGCACGATTCTCGCGGGTCGTCACCTTGACATAAAATGACCCCATGGTCATTTATGTGAAGGTCGCGCCAGATACCAGCCTTTTTCACCCGAGAAGGCGCCGCGCGCCCTCCTTTCGGAATCTAGGATTTCCGCCGATGTCGCTGCCCGACGAGCAGCAATGGCTGTTTGCGTTCAAGACCTTCGCCGCTGCGATGCTGGCGATGGCGATTGGGCTGTGGCTCGATCTGCCGCGGCCGTATTGGGCGGTGGCAACCGTCTACATCACCTCGCATCCGCTCTCCGGCACAACGCGGTCAAAGGCAGTGTTCCGCGTCCTCGGCACCCTGATCGGCGCCTGCGTCGCGGTGGCGATCGTACCCAATCTCGCCGGTGCGCCGCCGCTGCTGGTGCTCGCCATCGCGCTATGGTCGGCGCTGTGCATCTACGTCTCGGTGCTCGACCGCTCGCCGCGCAGCTACGTGGCGATGCTGGCGGGCTACACCACCGCGCTGATCGGCTTTCCAACTGTCGACACCCCGAACCAGATCTTCGACATCGCGCTGGCGCGGACCGAGGAGATCGTGCTCGGCATCACCTGCGCGGCCGTGGTCTCCAGCGTGGTGTTTCCGCGCTCGGTCGGCCCGCTGGCGGCGCAGCGGGTCAAGGCCTGGTTCAAACACGCCCATGCCAGCGTCCGTGACGCCGTCAGCCTCGACAAGAGCCCGGCGGCCGAAACCCATCGTCTGCAGCTTGCCGCCGACTCCGCCGATATCGAGAACCTCGTCACCTTCCTCAGCTACGACACCAATCTCGACCTGAGCGCGACGCGTTGGATCAAGCAATTGCAGCCGCGGATGCTGCTGCTGCTCCCGGTGATGTCGTCGGTCGCCGATCGCCTCGACGAGCTGCAACCGCTGGGCGGCCCGTCGGCGCCGGTGGCAGCGCTGGTGGAGCGCACCCGCGTCTGGATGGAAGGCGACGAGCCTGGCGATGCGGCGGTCCGTGATGCCTTGCTGGCGGACGTTCAGGCCGAGATCGATCAGCGCCCGCATCGCGGCGCCTGGCGCGATCTCGTCGAACTGGGCCTGCTGATGCGGCTTCGCGATCTCCTCAACATCCAATCCGACTGTATCGCGCTGGCGGCGGCGACCACTGGCAACGCCACCACGCTCGATGCGCCGTTGCACTATCCGATCGAACAGCACGTCGCGGTCGTCAGGCATCAGGACCACGGCATGGCGCTGCTCGCCGCGTTCGTCACGCTGTTCACGGTGATCCTGTGCTGCAGCTTCTGGATCATCTGCGCCTGGCCGGCCGGCGGCACGGCCGCGATGATGGCGACGGTCGGCACAAGCCTGTTCGCCGCACGCGACGATCCGTATCCGTCGATCGTCGGTCTGACCAAATGGACCATCGTGGCCGCTTTTGCGGCGGCGGCCTATCTGCTGCTGATCCTGCCGGCGGTACACAATTTCGAAAGTCTGGCGCTGGTGCTGGCGCCCGCATTCATTCTGTACGGCGTGCTAATGGGCGCGCCCGCGACCTACCCGGTCGGCCTCGGGCTCGCCGTCAACACCGGCAGTCTGATCGCGCTGCAGGAGATGTACACCTTCGATACCGCGAGCTTCCTGAACTCGACGGTGGCGGTGGTCACCGGCACCGGCCTTGCCGCGCTGGTCACCGCCGTGCTGCGGCCGGTCGGCGCCGAATGGAGCGCGCTGCGCCTGATCAACGCCAACCGGGCCACGCTGGCGCAGGCGGCTGATATCAGCAACGAGAACCAGCGGGCCAGCGTCGCGGGCTTGATGATCGACCGCATGATGCTGCTGGCGCCGCGCGCCGCCGCCGCCGGCCACACCATGCCGGAGGCGCTGCGCGAGTTGCGTGCCGGCTTCAACATCCTCGACCTGCACCGGGCCAGGCGCGAGCTGCACCGCGGCGCTCGCCGCCGGCTGGAGGTGCTGCTGATCCGACTGGAGCGGCACTACGCGTCGGCTTCATCGGCGCCGCCCGCCGGACTGCTCAGAACGCTCGACCGCGCCCTCGCCGCCCTGCGTGACGAACCGAGCGCCACCGCGCGGCGCGCCGTGCTCGGCCTCGTCGGCCTGCGCCGCTGCCTGTTTCCGACCGCGAAGCCGCCGCGCCTCGCCCCTCAGGAGGCCACCTGATGACTGCTGAACTCAACATCCTCGGCGTGTTCGTGCCGACCATCCTGATCTGCGCCGCCGCCGCCTTCGTCCTCACCAGCCTGGTGTCGCGCCTGCTGGTCTCGCTCAACTTCTATCACCTCGTCTGGCATCACACCTTGTTCAATCTCACCATCTTCGTCGTCATCCTGTTCGTCGCTCTCGGTCTGGTTTCGGGGTGGCCGCAATGAAAGGGCCAGCCATGGGAAAGACCGCACTTCAGTTCGTCCGCCTCGGCATCACCACCGCCGCTGTCGTCGTTGCCGCCATCATCGGCTGGCGGCTGTGGGTTCACTACGAGATCGAACCGTGGACGCGCGACGGCCGCGTTCGCGCCGACGTGGTCGCGGTGGCGCCGGACGTCTCCGGACTCGTCTCCGAGGTGCTGGTCGTCGACAACCAGGTGGTGAAGAAAGGCGACATCCTGTTCCGGATCGATCGCGAGCGCTTCACCCTGGCGCTGCGCCAGGCCGACGCCGCGGTCGAAGGCCGCGTCGCCGCGCTCGCCGCGGCCAACAAGGATCTGGCGCGCTATCGCAATCTCAGCAGCGACGCCGTCACCGAACAGAAGCGCGAGCAGATCACCGCGGCCCAGGCCGAGGCCGAAGCCGCGCTGCACCAGGCGATGGCCGATCGCGATATCGCCAAGCTCAATCTCGACCGCTCGGAAGTCCGCGCCCAGGTCGGCGGCCTGATCACCAATTTCGATCTTCGCCCCGGCGCCTACGTCAACGCAGGCAGCGGCGTCGCGGCGCTGATCGACCAGGCGACCCTGCATGTCGATGGTTACTTCGAGGAGACCAAGCTGCCATCGATCAAGGTCGGCGACCGTGCCGAGGTGCGGCTGATGGGCGAGCGCAGCCCGCTCTACGGCCACGTCCAGAGCATCGCCGGCGGCATCGAGGATCGCGACCGTAGCGCTGGCGCCAAGCTGCTGCCGAACGTCAACCCGACCTTCAACTGGGTGCGGCTGGCGCAGCGCATCCCGGTGCGCATCGCGCTCGACCAGGTGCCGCCCGACGTCCGCCTCGTGGTCGGCCGCACCGCCACCGTGGTGATCGAGCGCCGCGGCAGCTGAGCGCTATGTCTTCCGTCATTCCGGATTGCGCGGTACGCGCAAGTCCGGAATCCATAGCCCCTGGACTCGCGGTGAAGCACTGAGGCGGCAAAGCTCTGCCAAGAAGCAAAAGCCGGTGGCTATGGATTCCGGGCTCGCGCTACGCGCGCCCCGGAATGACGAAGATAGGCTGCACTACTCGCCCTCGGCCGTGCCACCCGCAAAATTGCGATACAGGAAAAGATCGCTGCCCGTCGCCGCCTCCGCCTCTGCGGTCTTGAAGATTCGATCGTGCAGCGGCGACAGCGCGCAGGCGGGGTCGGTCGCAGCGGCGTCGCCGGCGAGCGCGAAGGCCTGACAGCGGCAGCCGCCGAAATCGATTTCCTTGAACGCGCAGCTGGCGCATGGCTGCTGCATCCACGAGGTGCCGCGATAACGATTGAACGCCTCGGCGTTCTGCCAGATCTCGGCGATCGACGCACCGCCTCGGACCGACGGAAAGTCGAGCCCGGTGATGGTCTCGGCGGCATGGCACGGCAGCACTTTGCCGCTCGGCGACATGTTGAAGAATTGCCGGCCCCAGCCGCCCATGCACTTCTTCGGCCGCGCCGCATAGTAATCCGGGATGACGTAGTCGATCGCGAGCTGGCCTTTCAGCCGCTCGCGCGCCGCCTCGACCGTCGCGGTGCAATCCTCGATCTGCGCGATCGTCGGCATCAGGGCGGCGCGGTTCTTCAGCGCCCAGCCGTAATACTGCACATTGGCGACTTCGAGCCGGTCGGCGTCGAGCTGCGCCGCCATCTCGATGATGTCAGGCAGCAGGTGCAGGTTCTGCCGGTGCATCACCGCATTGACGGTGAGCGGCAGATCGAGCTCGCGGGTCCAGCGCGCGACCTCGAGCTTCTTGGCGTGTCCCCCGGCAAAGCCGCCGACGCGGTCAGCCAGTGAAGCCTCGCTGCCCTGAAAGCTGATCTGCACATGCGCGAGCCCAGCATCCGCCAGCGCCGCCAGTCGCTCGCGGCTGAGCAGCACCGCCGAGGTGATCAGATTGCTATAGAGCCCGACCTCGGTGGCATGGCGCACCAGCTCGACCAGATCCTTGCGCGCGGTCGGCTCGCCGCCGGAGAAATGCACCTGCAGCACGCCGATGCGCGCAAGCTCGCTGAGCACCCGCTTCCACTCGTCGGTCGACAGCTCCGCGCCGCCGCGCTCCAGCTCCAGCGGATTGGAGCAATACGGACATTGCAGCGGGCAGCGATGCGTCAGCTCCAGCAGCACCGCGAGCGGAATCCCGAAGGTCTCGGCGACGCCGACGGACTTCTCCAGCACGTCGACGCCGTCGGTCCTCGCAGCGCTGGCGGCGATCTCGGTCAAGGCGCGGTCTCCCGCGCCTCGGTGAGAAAGCCCTTGTCGGCAAGATCCTGCAGCATCGCGATCACGTCGTGGCCGATCTCGGCGCGGCCCGCGGCGTACTTCGCCGCCAGCGCATCGATGATCGCCGCCACATCGCGGGCGCCGTCGCAGAGCTGCAGGATTTCGACTGCGATCTCGTCCGGCGCCAGCACCCGCTCCGGCGCCAGGATCACCCAGCGCTGCCTTGTGTCGTCGAACTTCAGCCGGGCGTGGCGTGGCAGCACCGGACGGCTCGTCTCGCTGACGCTGATGCGGCGCGGCGCCATCGCGTCAAAGTCCTTCCGGCACGAACGCGCCGGGCGGGATGTGGCCATCGACATAAGCGTGATGCAGCGCGTCGAGCTGCGCCCACAGCACGTTGGTCTTGAAGATCAGCGCGTTGCACACCGCTTCGCGCTCGGCCGGCGTGGTGGCGTGCTGCTTGACGTAACTGAGCGCAAAGTTCGCGTCGCGCGGCGCCTGCTCCAGCCGGCGCTTGAAGTAGCTCATGATCTCGGGATTGACGAAGTCGTAATGCGCCAGCATGCCGGAGATCCGCTCCTCGTGCAGATTGGGCGCGAACAATTCGGTCAGCGAGGAGGCGATCGCTTCCAGCGGCGTGCGGTCGCGGACGAAATGCACGTAGGCATCCACCGCGAACCGCGTCGCCGGCAGGATGCCTTGCGTTGACTCGACGTAAGCGCTGTCCAGACCCAGCCCTTCGGTCAGCTTCAGCCAGCGCTCGATGCCGCCTTCGCTACCAAGATCGCCATCGTGATCCTCGATCCGGTGACGCCACTCGACGCGGGTGGCGCGGTCGCGAAACCGCGAGATCACCACCGCGTCCTTGATCGGGATCGAGCTCTGATAGTAGTAGCGGTTCAGCGCCCAGGCCTGCACTTGGCCTTTGTTGAGCTTGCCGCCATGCAGCAGGCGGTGAAACGGATGCAGATTGTGATAGCGCGCGGCGCCGATCTGGCGCAGCGCCGCTTCCAGCTCGTCGGCATTGGCGAGCGGCGCGGCGCCGTTCAGCGAAAACGCGGTCATCGCATTCACAGCGTCACCTCCGTGCCGTCCGCCGGGATCTGCCAGCCGGCCGCTTCGATCTGCCCGCGCTCGGCCGAGCGAGTCAGCAGCGCCGGGTTGGAATTGTTGATATGGACGAACAGCTTTTGGCCGACTCCGAGATCCGCCAGCCCGGCGATCGCGCCATCGTCACCCGCCATCGCGATATGTCCCATCGCCTGTCCGGTCTTGGTGCCGAGGCCGGCGGCGATCAGTTCGTCGTCGCGCCACACCGTGCCGTCGAACAGCAGCAGCGGCGCGCCGGCGAGCCGGGCCTTGAGATCGTCGGTGACCCGCGCACACGCGGTCAGCACATGCACCGTCTTACCTGTCGCTGTCTCGGTAATGGTCAGGCCGAGCGTATCGCCCTCGCCGTCCGCACCGCCGGGATGAGTTTGTCCCTCGAGATACCAGGCGCCCTTGCCCGGCACCGCGAAGGCCTGCACCTCAAGGCCTGACGGCGCGCCGTCAGGCAGCCGAAGTGCGAACGGCTGATCGACCGCAATCGGCTGCCGTGCCACCAGTTTTTCGTTCAGCACGTTGAAGATGCTGTTGGCCTTCAGGATCGCCAGCACCTTGGCGTGCGCATAGATCGTGAACGGCGAGCCCTCGCGCATCGAAAGCAGGCCGGCGACAGCATCGACTTCGCCGTTGGTCAGGATCACCCCGGCGATCGGGCTGTGGCGGAGTGCGCCGGCGCGCGGATGCAGCTGCGGCGTCGAAATAATCTGCTGGCGCAGGTCGGGTGACGCGTTGATCAGGAACCAGTGCGCGCCATCGGCGCTGACCGCCACCGACGCCTGGGTGCGGCGGAGTCCGGCGTCGGCGAAGGCCGCACGACAGACGGGACAGCCGCAATTCCATTGCGGCACCCCGCCGCCGGCTGCGGCGCCGAGAACGATCACCCGCAGCATCGACCGCCTTCCGCCAAAGCCTTCAACGACGGCACATTGCAAAGAGTGGCGACCGACAAAGACTGCCGGCCGCGCCGTTCGCCGTCGTTACAACAAGCTGCGATTCGATTACTTGCGCGCCGCGCAGGCGTACATGTTGATCTCCATGCCGACCGCGATCTCGACGATTTCCGGTTTCTTCCAGGCCATGAGGTCCTCCCGATTTGCTGGTCTGATGCCGCAATGGGCCAACGATAGGTCTGCTTCCTAACCCGCGCAAGCGAACAGCGTTGCGCAGTGCAGCGATCACACCGCGGTGAAGCGGTGACCGACCCACAGTACGGCGACCTGATCGCGCACGACCCCAAGACGCTGTTTCGCGGGCGTCGCCGCCGCCAGCAATGCTCTGCCGTCACCGCCCTCGTGGCATGCCAGAACGTCTCACGAACACGTTGCGGACGGGAAACACCCGCGAGTGCCGCCTTGACCGTTTGGCATCTGGTATGCCACAGCAAGATCAATGACGGCCTTTCAGATGCCGTCCGAGAGGCCTGATGATCGCACGCGCCCGCCCCACTGCGAACGAAATGCCTGCCGAGCCGGAGCTCGGCATCATGCGGCTCGCGCCGGAGACCAGCTTCAAGACCAAGGCCTACGAGGCGTTGAAGCAGGCGATCCTGAAGATGGACATCTACACCACGCCCGAGCCGGTGATGCTCGACGAGCGCGCGCTATCGGACAAGCTCGGCGTCAGCCGCACGCCGATCCGTGAAGCGATCGCGATGCTCGAACAGGAAGGGCTGGTGAAGGCGGTGCCGCGGCGGGGCATCATCGTGGTGCGCCGGACCAAGGCCGAGATCGTCGACATGATCCGCGCCTGGGCGGCGCTCGAGAGCATGGCGGCGCGGCTGATCACCATCGTGGCGCGCAAGCGCGATATCGCGTCACTCCGCGACGTGTTCAAGGAATTCGGCCCCGATCGGCTGCCGCAGGATCACATCGACGAATATTCCCGCGCCAACATCGTGTTTCACCAGGCGCTGATCTCGCTCAGCGAGTCGCCGGTGCTGGTCGACATGACGGGCGACATCCTGATCCACGTCCGCGGCTATCGCCAGCTCACCATCGGCCGCAAGGAGCGCATCGCCGCCTCCCTGCCCGAGCATCTGGCGATGATCGAAGCGCTGGAGGCACGCGACACCGAACTCGCCGAAAAGCTGGCGCGCGATCACACGCTGCGGCTGGCCGCTTACGTCGAGACCCACGGCCAGGAGCTGTTCGCCTGACGCGGCGACGACCGGCCGATGCAAACTAACAAGGACGTCCGTCGCGGATCGCCGCGGCGGCTCCACCGACGGGAGAGATGCCGCTTCGGCGCGCAAGAGACAACAGGAGCACGACCATGACCAAGGCGCTCGACGGCGTTCGCGTTCTCGACTTCACCCACGTCCAGTCCGGCCCGACCTGCACGCAGCTCTTGGCCTGGTTCGGCGCCGACGTGATCAAGGTGGAGCGCCCCGGCAGCGGCGACATCACCCGCGGTCAGCTCCAGGACATTCCGAAAGTGGACAGCCTGTATTTCACCATGCTGAACCACAACAAGCGGTCGATCACGCTCGACACCAAGAACCCGAAGGGCAAGGAGGTGCTGACTGCACTGATCCGCACCTGCGACGTGCTGGTGGAGAATTTCGGCCCCGGCGTGCTCGACCGGATGGGCTTCACCTGGGACAAGATCCAGGAGATCAACCCGCGGATGATCGTCGCCTCGATCAAGGGCTTCGGTCCGGGCCCGTATGAAGACTGCAAGGTCTACGAGAACGTCGCGCAGTGCACCGGCGGCGCCGCCTCGACCACCGGCTTCCGCGACGGCCTGCCGCTGGTCACCGGTGCGCAGATCGGCGACAGCGGCACCGGCCTGCATCTCGCGCTCGGCATCGTCACCGCGCTGTATCAGCGCCACCACACCGGCCGCGGCCAGCGTGTTACCGCGGCGATGCAGGACGGCGTGCTCAATCTGTGCCGCGTCAAGCTGCGCGATCAGCAGCGTCTCGCCCATGGCCCGCTGAAGGAATACAGCCAGTTCGGCGAAGGCATCGAATTCGGCGAGGCGGTGCCGCGCGCCGGCAACGATTCCGGCGGCGGCCAGCCCGGCCGCATCCTCAAATGCAAGGGCTGGGAGCAGGATCCGAACGCCTACATCTACGTCATCACCCAGGCCCCGGTGTGGGAGAAGATCTGCGACGTGATCGGCGAGACCGGCTGGAAGACGCATCCGGACTACGCCACACCGCCGGCCCGGCTGTCGCGGCTCAACGAGATCTTCGCCCGGATCGAACAATGGACCATGACCAAGACCAAGTTCGAGGCCATGGAGATCCTCAATGGCGACGACATTCCCTGCGGCCCGATCCTGTCGATGAAGGAACTCGCCGAAGACCAGTCGCTACGCGCCACCGGCACCATCGTCGAGATCGATCACCCGGCCCGCGGCAAGTATCTGTCGGTCGGCAATCCGATCAAGCTGTCGGACTCCCCCACCGAAGTGAAGCGCTCGCCGCTGCTCGGCGAGCACACCGACGAAATCCTGCGCGACGTCCTCGGCTACAGCGACGCGCACGTCGCCGAGATTCACGACTCCGGCGCAACCACGCCGCCACGCAAACAGGCGGCGGAATAATCGACTCGTGCCGCATGCCCGCACCAGCGGATCGCGAAGCAAACTGCGGTCCGCTGATGCACGCGCGACGCCAGGACAACACGTCTCGAATATAAAACTCGCTTTGCGACGGATTCTGTTTGCAAGCAACGCCAGGTTGAAGGAACATCGCTTCGATAGCAACTGATTAGTTCATTAAGCCGACGCGTAAGATCGGCGTTCATTCCAAGGAGAGAAACGGCATGACACGTCGATTAGCTCGTCTTGCGTTTGGCGCCGTGGCGGTCGGAACGGCCTTTCTGGCCGCTCCGGCGAATGCCGCCTGGGAGCCGACCCGCCCGGTCGAATTCATCGTTCCTGCGGGGACCGGCGGCGGTGCAGATCAGATGGCGCGCACCATCCAGGGCATCGTGACCAAGTACAATCTGATGAAACAGCCGCTCGTCGTCGTGAACAAGTCCGGCGGCGCCGGCGGCGAAGGCTTCCTCGACGTCAAGGCAGCCGGCAACAACCCACACAAGATCATCATCACGCTGTCGAACCTGTTCACTACGCCGCTCGCCACCGGCATTCCGTTCAACTGGAAGGATCTCACCCCGGTTGCGATGCTCGCGCTCGACGAATTCGTCCTCTGGGTCAACGCCGACAAGCCGTATCAAACCTCGAAGGACTACGTCGACGCGGTGAAAGCGGCACCGCCCGGCTCCATCAAGATGGGAGGCACCGGCTCGAAGCAGGAAGACCAGATCATCACCGTGGCGCTGGAGAAGGCTGCCGGCGTCAAGCTCACCTACATTCCCTACAAAGGCGGCGGCGAGGTCGCGGTGCAGCTCGTCGGCAATCACATCGACTCCACCGTCAACAATCCGATCGAGGCGGTGGCGCAATGGCGCGGCGGCAAGCTGCGGCCGCTGTGCGTGTTCGACGATAAGCCGATGGACTACGCCGAGCCGGTCGCCGACGGCAAAGCGTGGAAGGACGTCCCGACCTGTAAATCCCAGGGGCTCGATATCGAATACGTGATGCTGCGCGGCATCTTCATGGGCCCCAAGGCCAAGCCCGATCAGATCGCCTACTATGTCGATCTGTTCCGGAAGGTGCGTGACACTCCCGAATGGAAAGAGTTCATGAAGAGCGGCGCCTTCAACACCAGCTTCATGACCGGCGACGAATTCGCCAAATGGGTGTCGAACGAGGAGAAACGCCACGAGACCCTGATGAAGGAAGCCGGCTTCCTGGCGCAGGGCAACTGACATGGCCAACGGGATGACCGAACAGGACGGCACGACATCGGTCGTGCCGCGCAATGATGGTGGAGGGCCCGATGTCCAGCCCGCCTGACCTGAATCTCGGCCCCTCGCACAAATCCGTCGAGGTCCTGGTCGTCGGACTGATCGCCGCGTTCGGCGTCATTGTCGTGGTCGGCAGCATCAAGGCGGGTGTCGGCTGGGGCGCCGACGGCCCGCGCGCCGGCTTCTTCCCGTTCTATGTCGGGCTGGCGATCGTCGCGGCGAGCGTGATCAACCTGATCAACGCGATCCGCGATCGGCACAACCATCTGTTCGCCGAATGGAGTCAGCTCGGCCATGTGATGAGCGTGCTGATCCCGAGCGCGATCTTCGTCGCCGCAATGCCGTTCGTCGGTCTGTACGTGTCCAGTGCGGTGTTCATCGGCTGGTTCATGCGCTGGCTCGGCAAATATCGTTGGCTGACCGTGCTGGCGGTCGCGATCGGCACGCCGGTCGTCACCTATCTGATCTTCGAGCGCTGGTTCCTGGTGCCGCTGCCCAAGGGTCCGCTCGAAGACTGGCTCGGGCTCTAGGTCGGGGACTGATCGGGGATGGAAGAGCTCGCCAATCTGTTTCACGGCTTTTCGGTCGCGCTGATGCCGTTCAACATCCTGGTGATGGTGATCGGCATCGTGCTCGGCGTCGTCATCGGGGTGCTGCCGGGGCTCGGCGGCGCCAACGGCGTCGCGATCCTGCTGCCGCTCACCTTCAGCATGCCGCCAACCTCGGCGATCATCATGTTGTCCTGCATCTATTGGGGCGCGCTGTTCGGCGGCGCGATCACCTCGATCCTGTTCAACATTCCAGGCGAGCCGTGGTCGGTCGCCACCACCTTCGACGGCTACCCGATGGCCCAGAAGGGCAAAGCCGGCGAAGCGCTCACCGCGGCCTTCACCTCGTCGTTCGTCGGGGCGCTGTTCGCGATCGTGATGATCACGCTGGTGGCGCCGCTGGTGGCGCGGTTCGCGCTGCAGTTCGGTCCCGCGGAGAAATTCGCGGTGTATTTCCTCGCCTTCTGCAGCTTCGTCGGCCTGTCGAAGGAGCCGCCGTTCAAGACCGTTGCGGCGATGATGGCCGGTTTCGCCCTCGCCGCGGTCGGACTGGACTCGATGACCGGGCAGCTCCGCCTGACCTTCGGCTACACCGAACTGCTCAACGGCTTCGACTTCCTGATCGCGGTGATCGGCCTGTTCGGTATCGGCGAAATTCTGCTGACGATGGAGGATGGCCTGAGCTTCCGCGGCGGCAAGGCCAAGATCAATCTCCGCGTGGTGCTGCACACCTGGCTGGAGCTGCCGCGCTATTGGATGACATCACTGCGATCCTGCGTGATCGGTTGCTGGATGGGCATCACCCCCGCCGGCGCGACGCCCGCCTCGTTCATGAGCTACGGCATCGCCAAGCGGGTGTCGAAGAACGGCAAGAATTTCGGCCACGGCGAAATCGAGGGAGTGATCGCGCCTGAGACCGCGGCCCACGCAGCCGGCACCGCCGCACTGCTGCCGATGCTGTCGCTCGGCGTTCCCGGGTCGCCGACCGCCGCGGTGCTGCTCGGCGGCCTGCTGATCTGGGGCCTGCAACCCGGGCCCATGCTGTTCGTCGAACAGAAGGAGTTCGTCTGGGGCCTGATCGCGTCGATGTATCTCGGCAACATCGTCGGCCTCGTGATCGTGCTGACCTGCGTGCCGCTGTTCGCCGCGATCTTGCGGATTCCGTTCTCGATCGTGGCGCCGCTGATCCTGGTGCTATGCGCGATCGGCGCCTACTCGGTGCACAACTCCACCTTCGACGTGATGCTGATGCTCGGTTTCGGCGTCATCGGCTATCTGATGAAGAAGTGCAGTTACCCGATGGCACCGCTGGTGCTGGCGATCGTCCTCGGCGACAAAGCCGAGGAAGCGTTTCGCCAGTCGCTACTCGGCTCTCAGGGCTCGCTCGGGATCTTCTTCTCCAACGGCCTGGTCGGCGGCATCATGGCGCTGGCGCTGATCGCGCTGTTCTGGTCGCCGATCAACGACGGCTTCAGCAGGCTTCTCGCCGCACGCCGCGCACGTCCGAGCCGTGCGGCGGCAGAGTGAGATTAGCATGCTTGAACGCGATCCCGATCTGATCGATAACATTCACCGCACCGCGCCGCGCGCGGCTGCAAAACCCATGATCGCCGGCTGTTATCGGCGATGAGTTCAGGACATCCGATGAAGATCTGTATTTACGGCGCCGGCGCGATCGGCGGTTATCTCGGCGTTCAGCTCGCCCAGTCCGGCGCCGCCGACGTCAGCCTGGTGGCGCGCGGCGCGCATTTGCAGGCGATGAAGGACAACGGGCTCAAGCTACTGATCGAAGGCGAAGAGCGGGTGATCAAGCCCAACGCCACCGACAAGCCGGCCGAACTCGGCGTGCAGGACGTCATCGTGATCTGCCTGAAGGCGCATTCGATCACCGGCGCGATCGATGCGATGAAGCCGCTGCTCGGCTCGCACACCCGCATCGTCACAGCCGTCAACGGCGTGCCGTATTGGTACTTCCACAAGCACGGCGGCCCCGAATTCGAAGGCCGCACGCTGGAGAGCATCGACCCCGGCGCGCGGCAGTGGAACGAGCTCGGCCCCGAACGCGGCATCGGCTGCATCGTCTATCCGGCGACCGAGCTCGAGGCGCCCGGCGTGATCCGCCACGTCTATGGCGACAAATTCCCGATCGGTGAGCCTTCGGGCGAGACCACCGCCGATGTCGAGAAGCTGTCGAAAGTATTCGAAGCCGCCGGGCTCAAAGCGCCGATCCTCGACCGCATCCGCGACGAGATCTGGCTGAAGCTGTGGGGCAACGTCTGCTTCAATCCGATCAGCGCGCTGACCCACGCCACGCTCGACGTGATCGCCTCCGATCCGGCGACCCGGGCGCTGTCGAAGGCGATGATGCTGGAGGCGCAGCAGATCGCCGAAACCTTCGGCGTCAAGTTCCGCGTCGACGTCGAACGCCGCATCGAAGGCGCCCGCAAGGTCGGCGCGCACAAGACCTCGATGCTGCAGGATCTCGAACGCGGCCGGCCGATGGAGATCGATCCCTTGGTCACGGTTGTGCAGGAGATGGGCCGGATGACGAACATCCCGACGCCCGCGATCGACGCCGTGCTCGGCCTCGTCATCCAGCGCGCCAAGGTGGCCGGGCTGTACTGACGGCTCACCGTCCCACGCCCCGTCATTCCGGGGCGCTCGCGCCAGCGAGCGAACCCGGAATCCAGAGGTTGTTAGCACGCCTAGTCCATCGAGATTCCGGGTTCGCGCATTTCATGCGCGCCCCGGAATGACTCCCGAGTTGAGGAACACTCCACCATGACCAAATGGGTTCGTTTTCGCGACAAGGGCGCGGTCGGGTTCGGCACCATCGCGCAGTCCGAGATCACCGTGCACGACGGCGAGATGTTCGGTGACAACAAGCCGACCGGGCAGACGCTGCAGCTCGGCGATGTCGAGTTGCTCAGCCCCTGCGCGCCCGGCAAGATCATCGGGCTGTGGAACAATTTTCGCGCGCTCGCAGCCAAGCTCAATCAGTCGATTCCGCCCGAGCCGCTGTACTTCCTCAAAGCCACCACCAGCGTCGCGGCGCACGGCGCCGTGGTGAATCGTCCCGCATCCTACGACGGCAAGGTGGTGTACGAGGGCGAGCTCGGCATCGTCATCGGCAAGCGCGCCAGCAACATTTCCGAAGCCGACGCCGCGTCGCACATCTTCGGCTACACCTGCGTCAACGACATCACCGCCGCCGACATCCTCAATCGCGATCCGAGCTTCCCGCAATGGGCGCGAGCCAAGAGCTTCGACGGCTTCGGTCCGTTCGGCCCGGCGATCGCCACCGGTCTCGATCCGGACGCGCTGTCGATCCGCACCATCCTCAACGGCGCCGAGCGGCAGAACTACCCGGTCGCCGACATGATCTTTGCACCCGCCAGGCTCGTCAGCCTGCTGTCACACGACATGACGCTGCAGCCCGGCGACCTGATCTGCTGCGGCACCTCGGTCGGCGTCGGCGTGATGAAGGAACCGGTCAACGCCGTCACCATCGCGATCGAAGGCATCGGCGAATTGCACAACGAATTCCGCCAAGCGGCGAAAGCCTGACCCTCTCGCGCCACACCCGCTGTCATTCCGGGGCGCGCGCAGCGCGAACCCGGAATCTGGAGATTGTTTGAACGCAGAGATTCCGGGTTCGCTCGCTGGCGCGAGCGCCCCGGAATGACTGGATGAGAGCCCCCGCTCCCCACGCATTGGACATTTCGCGCTTGCTTCGGCAATCTCCCGGCCGCCAGCAACAGCAACAGGCGCGTCAGGCGCCGGAATGTCCAAAGGGGGACCCAGATGATCAAGACCCGTTTCACCGAAGCCTTCGGCGTCGAGCATCCGATCGTGCAGGGCGGCATGCAATGGGTCGGACGCGCCGAACTCGTCGCCGCCGTGGCCAATGCCGGCGCGCTCGGCATGATCACCGCGCTTACCCAGCCGACGCCGGAAGACCTCGCCAAGGAAATCGCGCGCTGCCGCGAGATGACCGACAAGCCGTTCGGCGTCAATCTCACCATCCTGCCGGCGATCAAGCCGCCGCCTTATGCCGAGTATCGCCGCGTCATCATCGAAAGCGGCGTCAAGATCGTCGAAACCGCCGGCAACAAGCCGCAGGAACACGTCGACGAGTTCAAGAAAAACGGCGTCAAGGTGCTGCACAAATGCACCAGCGTCCGCCACGCGCTGTCGGCGGAGCGGATGGGCGTCGACGGCATCTCGATCGACGGCTTCGAATGCGCCGGCCACCCGGGTGAGGACGACACCCCCGGCCTGGTGCTGATCCCGGCCGCCGCCGACAAGATCAAGATTCCGATGATCGGCTCGGGCGGCTTTGCCGATGCGCGCGGCCTCGTCGCGGCGCTGGCGCTCGGCGCCGACGGCATCAACATGGGCACCCGCTTCATGTGCACCAAGGAGAGCCCGATCCATCAGGCGGTGAAGGAAAAGATCGTCGCCAACGACGAGCGCGCCACCGACCTGATCTTCCGCACCCTGCGCAACACCTCGCGGGTCGCCAAGAATGCGATCAGCCAGCAGGTGATCGAGCTGGAAAAGCAGGGCGCGACCTTCGAGCAGGTCAAGGATCTGGTCGCCGGCGCGCGCGGCAAGATGGTGTATGTCAACGGCGACACCGACGAAGGCGTATGGTCGGCGGGCATGGTTCAGGGCCTGATCCATGATATTCCAAGCTGCGCCGAGCTGGTTTCGCGGATCGTGCGCGAAGCCGAAGCGATCATCCGCGGCCGGCTCGAAGCCATGGCCTCGGGCGGCGCTCGCCAGGCTGCGGAGTAAGACGCGCGCGCCGGGGTCGGCGCCGCGAGAACAGGACGAGCTTGTGATGAAAGCCTATGTCTACGGCGCCGCCGGCGCCGCCATCACCGAAGTCGACAAGCCGGCACCGAAAGGTCCACAAGTCCTGATCCGGGTCCGCGCCTGCGGGCTCAACCGCGCCGACCTCGGCATGACCAAGGGCCACGCGCACGGCGCCGCAGGCGGCGTCGGCGCGGTGCTCGGCATGGAGTTCGCCGGCGAGATCGAAGCGGTCGGCGACGAAGCCTATGGCTGCAAGGTTGGCGACCGGGTGATGGGCTCCACCGCCGGCGCGTTCGCCGAATACGCCCTCGCCGATCACGGCCGGCTGCTGCCGATCCCGGACGGCATGAGCTTCGAAGAGGCCGCCACCCTCCCCGTTGCCCTCACCACGATGCACAATGCGGTGATGGCGATCGGCAAGCTGCGCTCCGGCCAGTCGGTGCTGGTGCAAGGCGCCAGTTCCGGCGTCGGGCTGATGGCGATGCAGATCGCCAAGCTCAAGGGCGCCCGCCAGGTGATCGGCTCGTCGACCGACAAGGGCAGGCGCGACACGTTGCATGAGTTCGGCGCTGATCTCGCAATCGACTCCGCCGGCGACGGCTGGGTCGATCAGGTGCTCGCCGCCACCGGCGGGGCCGGCGTCGACCTCGTCATCGACCAGATCTCCGGCAAGGTCGCCAACCAGAACCTCGCCGCCACCCGCGTGCTCGGCCGCATCGTCAATGTCGGCCGGCTCGGCGGCACCCACGCCGAGTTCAATTTCGATCTGCACGCGGCCCGGCGGATCGACTATATCGGCGTCACTTTCCGCAGCCGCAGCATTGAGGAAATCCGTGAGATCTTCCGTCAGGTCCGAGGCGACATCTGGCCGGCGGTCGAAGCGCGCAGCTTGAAGCTCCCGGTCGACAAGGTGTTTGCGTTCGCCGAGATCGGGGCGGCGTTCGCCCATATGGAAGCCAACCGCCACCTCGGCAAGATCGTGGTGACGATCTGAGCGGTTTTGGGCCGCTCGCGCCGCTTCTTGACTGAGACTAATTCGCAGTTGCTTTGAGCTAACCGTTGCCCACCGGGTAACGGACCTCGCGCCTTTTCGGCGTCGCACGAGGCTGCTAAATCCCCCGCCATGAACAACGTCGCCAGCACCAAATCGCGCGTGGCCGCGGTCTCCGTCGTGGCGAGTGCCACCATGGCCGCGGCGAAATTCGCCATCGGCATCGCCATCGGTTCGCTGGCGCTGATCTCCGAGGCCCTGCACAGCTCGATCGATCTGGTCGCCACCATCATCACTTGGTTCGTGGTGCGGATTTCGGATCGCCCGGCGGACGACGCGCATCACTACGGCCACGGCAAGATCGAGAGTCTGTCGGCACTCGGCGTGATCGCCCTGCTCTATGTTCTGGCCGGAGGCATCCTGGTCGAAGCCTACAGCCGGCTGCGCGAAGGCTCGGCGCCGCCGACCTTCTCGTATCTCGCCTTCGCCATTCTCGGCGTCGACATCGTCGTCAATCTGTGGCGCGCCTGGGCGCTGCACCGGACCGCGGTGGCGACCAAGAGCCAGGCGCTCGCCGCCGACGCCCTGCATTTCGGCTCCGACGTACTCAGCTCGTTCGCGGTGATCGCCGGCCTCAGCTTGTCGGCCTTCGGCTTCGCCTGGGGCGACGCCGCCGCGGCGATCGGCGTTGCGGTGATCGTCTCGATCCTCGGACTGCGGCTCGGCCGCTCCACCATTCAGACTCTGCTCGACCGCGCGCCGGACGGCGTGTCGCAGAAGGCGCGCGACGTCATCACCGCCGTGCCGGGCGTCGTCGGCATCGAGCGGCTGCGCGCCCGCATGGTGGGCCCGACGCATTTCATCGACGCCCTGGTCGAGGTGCCACGCACCTACCCGATCGACCGCATCGACGAGATCAATCGCAAGGCGCAGGAGTCGCTCACCGCGGAGTTCGGCGACGCCGACCTCACCTTCACGGCGATTCCCGTGGCGCGCGACAATGAAAGCGTGCGCGAACGCATCATGGTGATCGCACGCAATTCCGGCCTCGCCGTGCATCACGTCACGGTGCACGATCTCGGCCACAAGCTGATCGTCAGCATCGATCTTGAGGTCGACGGCGACATGCCGCTGATCGACGCCCACGACATCGCGCACCGGCTCGAGGATCACATCCGCGACGAGTTCGGCACCGACGTCGAGGTGGACACGCACATCGAGCCGCTGGAGCCGGAACTGCCGCAAGGATTCGACGCCGCGCCGGCACGCGTCGCAGAGATCCGCACGGCATTGCACAATCTGACGAGCAACGGCGCGATCCACGACGTCCACAGCGTCCGCGTCCGCGGCACCGAGGCCGGCGAGATCGTCAACTTCCACTGTTACGCCGATCCGTCGATGAGCGTGATCGCCGTGCACGATCACGTCGACGAGATCGAGCGTCGGCTGCGGGCCGAATTCCCCAGCGTGAAGCGCGTGATCAGTCACGCCGAGCCGCCGAACGCCGATTGAGTCCGAAACGGCCGCACCGGCTGCGGCCGTTCTTGTTTCGGACTCGACTCACGAAAAAATGTCGGCGCGATTCACCTTTGGATAAGGATTTTTCCGATCGCCGGATTCGTTGACTCTCGACAGCCCGCTAAAAGTCGATTCAAATCCTAATCGTGATTCGAACGGCGCTCGCTGCTTCGAGCGGAGGCAGACGAATACTTGGTGGGGGCCACGTATGGCGCGCGTGCAGGCGGCGGACGCCTGCGCTCAATCCGATTCGATCAAAGGATTGGCGCAGTCGATCGCTAAACCCGCGTATCATCGCCTGCTCAATGCAGAGCCGATTTTGCGACGGGCAGTCCCGCTGCTGATCATCGCATTTCTCGTCACCATTTTCTTCGGCGCCGCCGTTCAGATCATCGAACAGAGCAAGCAGAAGCGCGGTGCCCTGAACCGCGACCTCAGCGCGCTTGCCGACCTGCTCGCCGAGCGGCTCGAGCACATCGGCGTGGTTCGGCTGGATCGCCCCGCCTCGATCGAACGTCTGCAGAATCTGCTGTCCGGCCTGATCCCGTCGTGGGGCATCGCGGCCGGTCGGCACATCATCGTCACCAGCGCCGATCAGCGGATTCTCGCGCGGCTGCCGGTCGGTAGCCCGGCCGGAGTCGACAACCGGTTTCTCGAAGTCCTCGGCGCTGCATCACTGACCAAATCCGGTCAGCAGAACATCGTCACCGAGATCGTGCTTCCCGGCGGCAGCTCTGCGCTGGCGACGATGCATGTGGTGAAGTCACTGCCCGGCCAGGTCGTGGTCATTCAGGAGGACACCGGCTCGCTCCTCAGGTCCGACACCGCGCTGCAGGTGACGCTGTCGGCGACCACCGGATTCGTGGTGCTGATTCTCGGCTTCGCCTTCCATTGGCAGTCGACCCGCGCCCGCGAAGGCGACCTGATCAACGACGCGGTGCGCAGCCGCATCGACACCGCGCTCAACCGTGGCCGCTGCGGCCTGTGGGACTGGGATCTCGGCCGCGGCCGGATCTTCTGGTCGCAATCGATGTTCACGCTGCTCGGGCTCGAGAGCCGCAACGACCTGTTGACCTTCGGCGAGGTCAACGCGTTGGTCGAGGGCGACGACATCGACCTGTTCGCGATCGCCGACGAACTGATGGACGGCCGTGTCGATCACATCGACCACAGTTTCCGGATGCGGCACGCGCAAGGTCACTGGATCTGGCTGCGGATGCGCTGCGAGCTGACCCAGGAAGCCGACTCCACCGACAAGCATCTGATCGGCATCGCCGTCGACATCACCGAACAGAAGAGTCTCGCCGAGCGTACGGTCGAGGCCGATCTGCGGCTGCGCGACGCGATCGAGACTATTCCCGAAGCGTTCGTGCTGTGGGATTCGGAGAACCGCCTGGTGCTGTGCAATTCGCACTTCCAGCGGCTGCACAAGCTGCCGGATTCGGCGGTCGAGGCCGGCACCTCCTACGAGACCATCCTCGAAGTCGGCCGGATGCCGCAACTCCGCACCCGGCTATGCGACAATGGCGGCGTCGCCCCCGGCGCCCGCACCTTCGAAGCCCAGCTCGACGACGGCAACTGGCTGCACATCAGCGAACGCCGCACCAAGGACGGCGGCTACGTCGCGGTCGGCACCGACATCACCCGGATCAAAGCGCACGAACAGAAGCTGGTCGACAACGACCTGCGGCTGCGCGCGACCGTCGCGGATCTGAAACTCAGCCAGGCGCAGCTCGAGAAGAAGACCAGGGAGCTCGAAGAGCTCGCGCACAAATACTCGATCGAGAAAACCCGCGCCGAAGAAGCCAACCAGACCAAGTCGAAGTTCCTGGCCAATATGAGCCACGAACTGCGCACGCCGCTCAACGCCATCATCGGCTTCTCGGAGATCATGGGCAGCGGCATGTTCGGCACGCTGGGCTCGGAGAAGTACCAGGAATACTGCCACGACATCATGACCAGCGGTCACTACCTGCTGGAAGTGATCAACGATATCCTCGACATGTCGAAGATCGAAGCCGGACGGATGCGGCTGGAGATGGAGCCGCTCGACCTCGCCAAGACCATCGGCGAGTCGCTGAAAGTCGTGGCCGGCCGCGCCGAGCACAAGCACCTCGATCTGCGCTCGGAGATCGGCGACCGGATCCCGATCGTCGCCGACCGCCGCGCCATCAAGCAGATCCTGATCAATCTGCTGTCGAACGCAGTGAAGTTCACGCCCGACGCCGGCCGCGTCACGGTGCGGGGCCGGATCGCCGGCGAACGAATCGTGCTGATGATCGCCGACACCGGGATCGGCATTCCGCCGCAATCGCTGCGCCGGCTCGGCCAACCCTTCGAGCAGGTCGAGAGCCAGCTCAGCAAGACCTACCACGGCTCCGGCCTGGGTCTTGCGATCGCCAAGTCGCTGGTTAATCTGCACGGCGGCGCAATGCGCCTGCGCTCGACGCTCGGCGAAGGCACCGTGGTGATGGTGAGCCTGCCCCGCGCCTGCCGACAACGCCGCCTCGCCGCCTGATTTCTCGCACCGTCGTCTGCGCTGCTCGACTTCGACACGTACGTCCGTCGAAGAAGAGAGATTCCGGGTTCGCGCTGCGCGCGCCCCGGAATGACTCGCTGTGAGTCTGAGCTATCAACCTGCTCGTCATTCCGGGGCGCGAGCGAAAGCTCGCGAGCCCGGAATCCCGAGCTGTTCTGGTCAATGCCGTCAGCCGGCCCCCAGCCCACGCACAAAAACAAGCCCCGGTTCTGATCGCTCAGAACCGGGGCTTCGCGTGAAGCTCTACGACCTGCGCTTACCAGTTGACGCGGGCGCCGGCCGAGACCTGGTGGCTGGTGGCGTTGCTGCGATATTCGCCGCTATAGGCCGCGAACATCCGGAACGTCTCGCTGCGCCAGCCGGACAGCTTAGCGCTCACCAGCGCGGCGTCGCGGCCGGGCTGCGCCGCATCGACCAGGAACGCTTCGTCGAGCAGCGCGGCCTCGCTCACCAGCGTGGTGTCGCGCAGATCGTGACCCCAGCCGAGCTTCAGCTCCGGCACCAGCGTCGTGCCGTCGGTGGTGCGCAGCCGCGCGCTCACCGCGGCACCGACCGTCGAGGTCAGCTTGTCGTAGGTCCGCGCCGCGTAGACGAGGCCGATCGGCAGCTGGCTTTCGCTGTAGGCATCGCGGCGGAAGCCCTGCCAGGTCATTCCGACGAACGGCTTCAGCGTCACGTCGTGCCCGATCGCGAACCGGTAGCCCGCTTCGAACGTGGTGCCGACGCCGACGCCATTGGCGCTGCCCTGCAGGCTGGTCGGCGACAACAGGATCTGGCGGCTGGTGGCCATCTGGCTGGGACCGGCCGCGATCCGGAAATCGATCACAGCGGCCCCTGGCGTCCAGCTCGCATAGGCAGCGCCCGCGTAGGTGTCGACCGTGCCCTGCATGTCGGTGCTGGTCGCCGTGGTGCGCGCATAACCGAACGCGCCGCCGGCGCTGAAGCTGTTCGACAGTCGCCGATCGATGCCGACCGCGAAGCCGGCGCTGACCGCCTTCGAGCCCGACAGACCGTCGCTGTCGCCGACCCGGCTGTTGCGACCGAAGCCCTGGCCCCACACCGACCAGCCGTCCTGCACCCGCTCGGCCGGCGAGATGCTGGCGAACGCGTTCATCGCCGAACTGGTCCCGGCGCTCATCGTGTTGCGGCCCGCATAGGACAGCGCGAACGATTGCGCGGTGCCGTTCTGACCGATCTCGCTGCCCGAGGTCAGCGCGTCCTGACGATCGCCGATCGCCCCGAGGAAGCCGGTGAACGCCTGCAGCGGCGCGCTCGCCATCGCCGGCTGGCCGGGGCCGGCGAGCTGGTCGAACGCCTTGTCGAATTCGGCCTGGGTGTCGAGCTTGTACAGCGCGTCGTACAGCGCCTTCTGGTTGGCGCTCGGCAGCACGCCCGAGGCCGTGCGCTTGTTGTCGAGGATGCGGGCGATCGACTGCTGTGTCGGCCCCAGCCTGTCGGCTTCGGCGAGCTGGCTGAAGCTCGACGGCGTCACCACCAGGGCGATCGAGGTCGGGTTGTAGATCAGGTCGAAGCGGCCGTTGGCCGGCAGCCCCGAGGTCGGCTGCTCCAGCTTGGAGAAGCTGCCCGCGGTGCTGGCGCCGTCGCTCGCCTGCACAAAGGCGAACTCGGTGCCGATCGCCGGCGTGTAGTTGCTGACCGTGCCGACGCTGCCGCGCAACACCGGGGTCAGTGTGCCGGCCGCATAGAACACGTTGCCGGCGCCGGTGACGTAGATCTTGTCGTAGGTGCCGGGGCCGCCGGGCACGATCAGCGAGCCGTCGATGTCGATCCTGGTGTTGGCCGTCGAGGTCAGCGTGACGTTGCCGTTGAAGGTCAGCGTGCCGACCGAGTTGCCGTTCAGCACGGTGCCGGCTGGCACCACGTTGTTACTCACCAGATCCCCGATATTGGCCATCTTGCCGGGCGACAGCGTGCCGGCGATGACGGTGTCGCCGGCCACGGTGCCGAAACCGGCCAGTGTCGCTGGCTGTGCGACGTCGAGCCGGTGGCCCGCCGCCATCGTCAGCGTGCCGTCGACCGCGAGCGTGCCGAGCTGGGCGAACACATTGCCGCCGGCGTCGGTGCGGCCGGAGATCGTCAGGATGCCGGCGCCGACCTTGGAAAAGTCCCCTTGCGTGGTCAGCAGTCGGCTCCAATAGGTGGTCTGGTCGGCGGCCACCGACTCTACGGCGTTGGCCGCCAGAGTGGTCGGGCCGTCGGTGGCGCGATCGAGCCGGATCAGGCCATAGCCGAACACGGCATCGACGCCGGGCGCGCCGAGATCCTCGGTGGTCGAAAACAACAGGCGCGACAGGTCCTGCGCGTTGTAGCTCGGATTGGCCTGGATCAGCACCGCGATCGCGCCCGACACCGTCGGCGCCGCCATCGAGGTGCCTTGCGCGAACCCGTAGGTGTTCACCGGAACCGTCGAATACACCAGCGCGCCCGTTGCATCGTCGCCGCCGGGCGCAGCCACGCACCAGCTCGCGGTCACGCCGCAGAGATTCGAATAGGACGCAGCCGCCTTGGTGATGCCGACAGACATCACCGAGATGATCTGCCCCTGCTGATGTTGCAGCGCAGTTCCGTCGAGCTGCTGTCCCTGATCGTCGTAGACACCGAGCCCGGCATGCGCCGGATTGAAGAACGGCATCAGCGCAATGCCGTTGGCGTTGCGGGCAGCGACCGGATTGTCGATCCGGTCGTTGCCGGCCGCGGCGACGATGATCTTGCCGGCTTTGAGGACATTGAACGCGGCATTGGCTTCGTCGTCGACGTTGCCGACGGTCCATTGCTGCAGATTGGTCAGACCGTCGGAGTTCGGGCCGTAGCTGGCGTTGTACACCATCGTCCCGCTCAGGCCGGCGAAGTAATTCAGCGCCAGCGCGGACGCATCGACGTTCCCGTACGTCGTGTAGCCCTTCTCGGTGATCGCGCGCAGCGGAATGATGCTGGCATCGTAGGCGACGCCGTGCGCGTCGACATTGTCGAACTTCTCGGCCGCGATAATGCCGGCGACGTGCGAGCCGTGGATGTCGGTCTTCTGCGCGCTTTCGGGCGAAAGGTCGTTCGGATCGAACGCCTTGCCGATCTCGACGACGTAGTTCTTGCCGAGACCGGTGCGCAGCTTGTTGACGAGGCCCGCATTGGTGGTGTCGAACCCGGTATCCGCCACCGTCACGGTGACGCCGGCACCGGTGAATCCGCGATTGTAGGCGCCCTGCGCGCCGATCAGGTCGAGGTTCCAGGTCTGCTCGAGCTGGGACGGCATCGGGCTCGGCAGGTTCGGCGAATTGTTGGTCGCCATCGCAACGTTCTGATACGACGACGCCGTCAGTCCCGAGGCGGAAGCGGTGCGGGTCGCCAGCACCTGGGCGGCATTCGGCGCGAGCACCATCCGCTCACCGGATGTGAGCACGCCGAGATCAGCCGCGGTGGTGACATCGCGCAGCGCCGCCGGCGCCAACGTCGAGACGTGACGCACCACCGCGTCGCGCAGCCTGGGATCGCGATAGGTGCTGTCGTAAGCTTGCGCGATCAGCGCGCGTTCGCCCTGCCGCATCGCTTCGGCGAACTGCGCCTTCATCTCGGACGACAATGCGGTCTTGGCGATCGACTTCGCCTTTGCGGGAGACTCCGCCGCGTACAACGCGGCCGACATCGGAGCGCTGACAAGAAACGTCGTACACAACAGCAACGACGAGAGATGACGAAAACGCCCCACTGTGCTCACGGACTTCCCCTTCCTGTCCAGGCAGGCGCCTCGGCTGCGCATGCTCGGTCTTCCGTTGGTCTCCGGTCGGCGAACTAACGAACACGCCGCCCGGTGTTCGCGTAGTTCTAGATCGCTGCTGATGCGTCGCGACAGAGTGGAGCGGCCGGATTCAGGTTGACGGTGGCGCTTTCCTTTGACCTTGCGTCTCAGAACCGAATGCAGCGACCGCGGCCGCCACCAAATCGCCTCAGCTCGGGCACACGCGGAACGCGCATTACATCGCTACCGCGTCCGGCTGCTGGCGGCGCCCGAACGAATCGTCTTCTTCGAAAAAAACCGCTAAGCTGAAAGCACTTGGCCGCAAGGCGTAGCGCAATACCGACGGCGTGACCGAGCCGGCTTGAAGATCAATCGACCCGATGGCGTCCCTTCCCCGACTCTATTACGTGACCTCCGGCCTGGACGAGGCCAACGCGTTCGCGACCTGGCGTGCGGTGATCTCGCCGCTATTCGAGCCGCGGCCCTGCGGGCCGAGCCGGAAGACGCCGACCGGGTCGGCCTCCGGCATCATCATCGGCGACCTGGTGGTCGCCAAGGTGGCTTTCAACGCCCAGGATTTCGTCCGCGACAGCCAACGCATCGCGGCAACGCCGGATCACCTGCTGCTGCACCTCTACGTTTCCGGCGGATTCAACGGCGAGGTGACGCGGCAGCAGACCGTCATCGGCCCGGGCAAGGTCGCGCTGATCGATCTTGCCTGCCCGATCTCGACCCGCGCCTTCGCATCGAACACGATGTGCCTGATCGTGCCGCGCAAGCTGCTCGCAGGGCTTCCGTTGCACGCGCTCAAGCCGAAACTCGATCCGCTGCGCAACGATCTGCTGGCGGCCTACATCCGCTCGCTGCAGGAACGCAGCGCGCAGCTCACCGAGGCCGACGTGGCGACGACGGTGGCGGAGACTGCCGATTTCCTGCGCCGGCTGCTGGCGCCGACCGCCGAGGCGGATCTCGCCCCGCAGCGCGGCGCCGACGAGACCATCCTGGCGCTCAGCGAAGCGCTGATCCGCGACAATCTCGCGCTCCCGGAGCTGTCGCCCGACTGGCTGGCGCAGCAGCTCGATGTGTCGCGCGCCTCGCTGTACCGGCTATTCGCCGATCGCGGTGGGGTGATGCGTTATGTCCAGGAGCGCCGGCTGCTCGCGGTGCAGGCGGCGCTCGCCGATCCGCTGGAGACGCGGCGGCTGTCCCGCCTCGCCGCCGATCTCGGCTTCAAGAGCGAGGCGCATTTCAGCCGCTCGTTCCGCGCCCGGTTCGGCGTCACCGCCAGCGCCTATCGCAAGACCCAGCTCGACGCCTCCGCCGCGATCCAGCTCACCAGCCCGGCGGTGGTGCAGCAATGGTGGACGGCCGTGGCGCGCGATCCGCTGCTGCAGACCGGCTGAGCTAGCCAAAGATCCGGCTTGTCCGCGCGCGAAGCCGGCGTGTAAGAGCGAGGCAGCCATTGACGCGAGGAGCCCGGCCTTGGATTTCAGTGCCGCCTTCCACCAGATCTCGGTTTGGATGTTTCGACTGGCGATCGTCGGTGCAGCGGTCGGCATCGGCTACATCGTCATGACCAAGCAGGACGAGGCGCCGGCGGAAGCGCGCAGCTCCATGGCGGCGCCGGCCAGCGATAGCGTGACCGGCTGCCAGCCGATCGGCCACACCGCCAGCGGCAAGCTGGTGTATTCGATGGATTGCGAACAGCTGCCGGCCGCCGGCGCCGAAGCAGCGAAGTAATCACACCCCGGCTGGACGACCAAGCAGCCATCGCGCCGCGGATCGCGACGCCGCTCGCTATGCGCCCTCGCCGCCGATCAGGCGGTTGAAGATCGCGCGGACCTCGGTCTGGGTTTCCTTCACCCGCGCCTGCAGCGACGAGAAGTCCGGCGCGTCGCCGGCCCGGACCAGCACCCGCAACAGATCGTCGCCGGCGGTGTCGGGCGTGAACTTCTCGCTGACGCACAGCCTCAGGATCTGCGTCAGGTCCTGATACAGCCGCGCCGCGGGCCGCAACACCTCGGCATCGGCCTGTGCCAGGAAGCCGAGCCGGGTCGCGTTGTCGAGCGCGGCGAGCGTGTTGACGTGAAGGATGTCCGGCGCTTCGTGCGCGTGCACGAGCTGCAGATACTGCGCGATGAAGTCGATATCGACCATGCCGCCGGCGGCGTATTTCAGGTCCCAGACGTCGTCCTCGCCCTTCTCCTCGGCGATCGCCCGGCGCATCTCGGCGACGTCGTTGGCGATGATCGCCGCATCGCGCGGCCGCGTCAGCACCGCGCGGATCACCTGCTCGATCCTGCGGCGGAACTCCGGCGGTGCCGAAATCACCCGCGCGCGCGTCAGCGCCAGATGCTCCCAGGTCCAGGCTTCCTGTTCCTGGTAGGCGGCGAATGCATCGAGCCGCGACGCCACCGGGCCGGCGCGGCCCGACGGCCGCAGCCGCATATCGACGTCGTACAGCACGCCGTAATTGGTCCGCGTGGTGAAAGCGGAGATCAGCCGCTGGGTGAACCGCGCGAAGTACTGCGCGCCGTGCAGCGAGCGTTCGCCGTCGCTGTCGGGTTGATCGTCGTCGAAATCGTAGATCAGGATCAGATCGAGATCGGACGACGCCGTCATCTCGCGGCTGCCGAGCTTGCCCATCGCCAGGATCGCGGTCTGCTGATCCTTGACCCGTCCGTAGGTCGAGGAGAACTGCTCGCTGACGAGGCCGTGTACGGTGCCGACGATGCCCTCTGCGACGTCGGCGAACGCCACCGCCGCCTGCTGGGTCGGGACCGTGCCGGACAAAATCCGCGTGCCGATCAAGAACAGGCTCTCCTGCCCGAACAGCCGCAGCCGATCGAGAAACTCCTCGTAAGAGCCGGCGTCCGACAACGTCACCGCCAACCGCGCCGACAGCTCGGCCTGATCCGGCATCGCGCCGAAGAACCGCGGATCGATCAGCCCGTCGAGGATCTGCGGCTGCCGCGCCAGCATGTCGCCGAGCCGCGGCGCAGCGCCGAGCACCAGCGCCACCAGGGTCAGCAGTTCGCGGTTCTGGCTGAGCAGCGAGATCAGCCGGCCGCCGCGGTGCAGCGCCTGCAGCAGGCGATCGAACGCGTTGACGGCATCGTCCGGCTGTTCGGCGCGCGCCAATTCCTCGATCAGCGCCGGCACGAAGTCGCGGAACGCACGCTGTGTGGTTTCGATCTTGAGCACACGGTAGCCACCGGCCATCCATTGCTGCAGCGTCGTGGCGATCATCAGCGGCTTCTTGTAGCCGAGCGACAGCAGGTGATCGAGCAGCCGGGTGTCTTCGGGCCCGGCGCCGTAATCGACCGGCGGCAGCTTCGCGGTGCCGGTCGGATCGCCCTCGAACAGCTTGGCGTAATGCCCCTGCACGCGCTCGAGATAGCCGACCAGATCGCGCGCGAAGGCTTCCCGGCTGTCGTAGCCGAGGAAACGCGAGAACCGTTCGATCGCCTCGACGGTGTCGGGCAGCGCGTGGGTCTGCTCGTCGGCGATCATCTGCACCCGGTGCTCGACCTTGCGCAGGAACAGATACGCCTCAGCCAGCTCGTCGCGCGCCTGATGGGTGATCCAGTTGCGCGACGCCAGAATCTCCAGCGCTTCCAGGGTCGGCCGCACGCGTAGTTCGGGGTGGCGTCCGCCGGCGATCAGTTGCTGGGTCTGGGCGAAAAACTCGATCTCGCGGATGCCGCCGCGGCCGACCTTGACGTTGTGGCCTTCGACCGCAATCTCGGTCTGGCCGCGATAGGTCTGCATCTGCCGCTTCATGTCGTGAACGTCGGCGAGCGCGGCGAAGTCCAGATGCTTACGCCAGACGAACGGCGCGATCTCCGACAGCAACGCTTCGCCGGCGACGAGATCGCCGGCGCACGGCCGCGCCTTGATCATCGCGGCGCGTTCCCAGGTGCGCCCCTCGCGCTCGTAGTAATCGAGCGCCGACAGCGTCGACAGCGCGACCGGCGTCGAGGCCGGATCGGGCCGCAGCCGCAGGTCGACGCGGAACACGTAGCCGTCGCCGCGGCGCTGCTGCAGGATCCGGCTGAGCCCCTGGGTGACGCGGACGAAGAACGGCTGCGGCTCGATGTCGGGCGCGAGCGTCGGCGCATCGAGCTCGTAGAACACGATCAGGTCGATGTCGCTGGAATAGTTCAATTCGCCGGCGCCCATCTTGCCCATCGCCAGCACGATCAGGCCGGAGCCCTGCTCCGGGCAGTCGGGATTGGGCGGCACGATCCGGCCGCGGCCGGCCTCCTGGCGCAACAGGAAGCGCAGCGCCATCTGCACCGAGCGGCCGGCCAGATCGGTGAGCGCCTGCGTCACCTGCATCACCGGCCAGATCCCGCCGATGTCGCACAGCGCGATCAGCAGTGCCGCCTCGGCCTTCAGTCGGCGCAGCGCCGCCATCACCTCGTCTTCGGTCGACGCGGCCGCGACGAGCGTCTCGGCATCTTCGAGGAGCTTCGCCAGCCTCTGCTCCGGATCGCCGCGCAGCACGCGCAGCAGCCGCACCGGATCGGCCCGGATCAGATCGAACAGATACGGCGAGGCCTCCGCGATCGACTGCAACGCGGTCTGCAGATCCGGGAAGGCTGTGCCGAGCGCAGTGATCGCACCGGCCTGTTCCGGCACGAGATCGCCAAGCCAGCCGGCCCACCGCTCCGCCGCCAGCACGGGATCGTACAGGCACGGTCCGGCGCAAAAGCGCGCAGCCAAAGCGGTCTGGTCGAGGTCCGCGTCGATCGCGGAAGAAATCATGCCGGCGCCGGTTCGAGAGTCGTTGCGGAGGCCTGTCCTTCGCCCGTGCGCGCCGGAATTGCAAGCGTGGCGCGCAAACCGGGGTCCGCGTCGGCAAGTCGCAGTTCGCCGCCGTGCAGCCGCGCCACCGCCGAAGCGAGGCTGAGACCGAGCCCGGAGCCCGGCATCGTGCGGCTGGCCTCGAGCCGGACGAAGCGCTCGATCGCGTGCTTGCGATCGCCTTCCGGAATGCCGATGCCGTGGTCGGTGACGCTGAGCAGCACCTGGTCGCCGTCGCGCCGCGCCTCGATCAACACGGTCGCCGGGGCACCATCATTGCTGCCGTCGGCCGGCGGCTGCGCCTTGCCGTACTTGATCGCGTTCTCGACCAGATTGGCGAGCGCCTGGCTGATCAATTCCCGATTGCCGCGCACCGGCGTGGCGACCGTTTCGACCTGCAGGCTGAGCGCATTGTCTTCAGCGAGCGGCTCGTACAGTTCATGGATGTCGCGCGCGATCTCGGCGACATCGAAGTCGCTCATGTCGCCGCTGGCGTAGCCGGCCTCGGCGCGAGCGATCATCAGCAGCGCGTTGAAGGTGCGGATCAGGCCGTCGGATTCTTCGATCGTGCGCTCCAGCGCCGCGCGATAGTCGGTCTCGCTGGAGGCGCGCGCCAGCGCCTCCTCGGCGCGGTTGCGCAGCCGCGTCAGCGGCGTCTTCAGATCGTGCGCGATGTTGTCGGAGACTTCCTTCATGCCCGACATCAGGGCTTCGATCCGCTCCAGCATCGCGTTGAGATTTTCCGCCAGACGGTCGAGCTCGTCGCCGCTGCGGCCCACCGGCAGCCGCCCCGACAGATCGCCGGCCATGATCCGCTGCGTGGTGCCGGTCATCGCGTCGATCCGGCGCAGCACGCGGCGTGCCGCGAACACGCCGCCGCCGAGGCCGAGCACGACGACGATCAGCACCGACCATTGCGCCGCCGAGCGCACCACCTTGTTGAGCCGCCGCCGCTCTTCCAAATCGCGGCCGACCAGGAGACGAAAACCGCTGGACAATTCGGTGACGCGGACCAGCGCCCGATGGTTGGATCGCTCCTGATCGTCGAGCCGGCGATAGAACGTCTCGCTCCAGCCGAGCTTGCTCATCACCCCCGGCGCCAGCGCGCCAACATTGCCGGCGACCGCCTGCCCTGCCGGCGTGGTGACGAGATAGAGATTGGCGCCGGGCCGCAGCGCGCGATTCTCGAGCGTGAACACCACGCCACGCAGGCCGCGGCGGCCGTAGATGTCGTTGATCTCGGCAATCTCGGCATCGACCGTGGTGGTGATCTGATCGGTGATCAGCGTGCGCGTGGTCCAGGCGAAGTACGCCACCAGCGAGGCCGCGAAAAGCCCGAACAGGAACAGATAGACCAGCGTCAGCCGAAACGCGGTGGTTCGGATCAGTTTACCGAAGGCGGTCACGGATCACGTCCCGGCGGCGATGCTGTTGAAGGTCTGTCATGCCCGCAAACTAGACATTTCGGCCCTGAATCCAAAGTGACAAATCGTTCAAGTAGCGAGGCTTTCCGATCAGCGCGCGCCTTGCAAACAAAAAAGGGGCGCCACCCTTTGCAAAGGCGGCGCCCCGGATGTGAGTGATAGCTGGAATAGCACCGCGCCGCCGTGAGCGGCGGCGAAGCATCGCTTTACGAGGCGCGCACGGTGCGCAGGAAGCGGCCCACTTCGTCTTCGAGACGGCCGCTTTCCTGCGACAGCGACTGCGCCGACGACAATAGCTGCGACGACGACGTGCCGGTTTCGACCGCACCACGCCGGACGTCCAGAATGGTCGCGGAGACGCGCTCGGTGCCTTGCGCGGTCTGCTGAATGTTGCGCGAGATCTCCTGGGTCGCGGCGCCCTGCTCCTCGACTGCGGAAGCGATGTGCGCGGAGATTTCCGACAGCTTCTCGATGGTGCCGCTGATCTCGCTGATCGCGCCGACCGACTCCTGGGTCGCGGATTGAATCCGGCTGATCTGCTGACCGATCTCGCCGGTGGCTTTCGCGGTCTGCTCGGCCAATGCCTTCACTTCCGCCGCCACCACCGAGAAGCCGCGCCCGGCTTCGCCGGCACGGGCGGCCTCGATCGTCGCGTTCAGCGCCAGTAGATTGGTCTGGCCCGCGATGGTGTTGATCAGTTCGACGACGTCTCCGATCCGGGTCGCGGCCTTCGACAGTTCGCTGACGCGTTCGGTGGTGTTGCGCGCCTGGCCGACGGCATCGCCGGCGATCCTTGCCGATTCCTGCACCTGCTGACTGATCTCCCGGATCGACGACGACAACTGATCGGTCGCCGAGGCCACCGACTGCACGTTGCTGGTGGCTTCTTCGGAGGCCGCCGCGACGTTGCCGGCGAGATTCTGTGAGGTATCGGCGGTGATCGCGAGCTGGCGCGCCGAACTCTCGAGCTCGGCCGAGGCCGACGATACGGTTCTGACGATCTTGCCGATGGCACTTTCGAAATCGCCGGCGAGTCGATGGATCGAGTCGCGCTTCTGGGCTTCCGCCTTCACCAGATCGTCGATGTCGACCAGCGAGCCGCAGGCACGCCGCGGCTTGCGGTTTTCGTCGAGCACCACGCCGCCGGTGGCTCGGAACCAACGATAGGAGCCGTCTTTGACCTTGAGGCGATACTTGACGTCGTAACCGACGCCGGTCTGGCAGGTCTGGGTGAAGGCCGCGAAGGTCGGAGCAACGTCATCGGGATGCAGGCGATCCGACCAGGACTGCACAACGTTGGGAAATTCGGCTTCCGAGCTATAGCCGCACAGCCGGCGGAATTCGGACGACCACGTCCAGCGCGCCTTGGGATGCATCGCATCGCCGTCGTGCAGGATCGCGTCCCACAGCCCGATGCCGCAATGCAACGACAGGGTGTCGAGCCATTCGGCCTTCTGAATCAGTTCCTGCTTCTTCTGGCTTCCGATAAACATGCGGCGTTCGCATCCCCAAATGAATCGTATTTGCGGCAAGCTCGCATGTGAAAGTTAAGAAACGATGGGATGCGCCGTATTTAGATACCCAGGAACACTACGAGGGTAGTGCCTTGCGGCCAATGGCGATAGCCGAACACCGCCGCGCGTGCAGCGCCGAACTGCAGCTCGGCGCCGCCTTGGGCATTTGGTCTTGGGCATCTGGTCTGGCTTGCCACGGAGCTTTCCGCCGACGCAACCGGTCGATGAGCGGGGCTCAGCGCAGCCCGTCGCGGATCATGTAGCCGGCGCCGCGGATGGTGTGCAGCAGCGGCCGATCGAAGCCCTTGTCGATCTTCGATCGCAGGCGAGAGATGTGGACGTCGATGACGTTGGTCTGCGGATCAAAGTGATAATCCCAGACGTTCTCCAGCAGCATGGTGCGGGTCACCACCTGGCCGGCGTGCTTCATCAGGTATTCAAGCAGCCTGAACTCGCGCGGCTGCAGCGTCAGTTCCTCGCTGCCGCGGGTGACGCGGTGCGACAGCCGGTCGAGCTCCAGGTCGCCGACGCGGTAGCTGGTCTCTTCCGCCGGGCCGCCGTGGCGCCGCGACAGCACCTCGACGCGCGCCAGCAGTTCGGCGAAGGCATAAGGCTTCGGCAGATAGTCGTCGCCGCCGGCACGCAGGCCCTTGATGCGGTCGTCGACCTGGCCGAGCGCGGACAGGATCAGCACCGGCGTGCGGTTGCCTTTCTCGCGCAGGCTGCCGATCACCGACAGACCGTCGCGCTTCGGCAGCATCCGGTCGACCACCAGCACGTCGTAGTCGCCACTCTCGGCCAGCGCCAGTCCCTCTTCGCCGTCGCCGGCGAGATCGGCGACGTGGCCGACCTCGCGAAACGCCTTGACCAGATAATCGGCGGATTCGCGGTCGTCCTCGATGATCAACAGACGCATATTGCTGTCGGACTTGCTCAAACTCTGTGGGCTCTGTTGCAACATGACGCGGCTTCAGCCTCCTTGCAAGGCGGCACGAACGTCCCCGAGACAGGAACGGGCGATGGAGCTGGGGGACTCCACCGCCCGCCTAAACCTTCCGACGGAGGGGGGCTGAACTCCTAACGGAAGGTGTAAGACGGGGACGAGCGGGTTACGACCCGTCCCCGGGACAGTGCCGTCGGCTGGGGGCGACGATTGCCGGCGACACTCTCCAATTCTGTCGTCATCGCTGGGCCGATCAGCCCTTGGCGATCGGAACCGCCACGAAGCGAGACGACCCGCCGCTGCGGATCCGCATCAGCACGCTGTTCTTGCTGTCCTTCTTGGCCGAGGCGAGCGCGTCACGAACGTCACCCGGGTTCGACACGTTCTTGCCCGCGACTTCGAGGATGACGTCGCCTTCCTTGAAGCCGCGATCGGCGGCGGCGCTCTTCGGATCGACGTCGGTCACCACCACGCCTTCCTTGCCGGCGCCGGCGACCGAGCCGGCAGGCGCCAGCGTCAGCCCGAGCTTCGGCAGGTCGAGCCCTTGGTTGGAGCCGCTGTCGCCGCGATCGGAATTGCTGGCCTCGATCTTGTTCGGCAATTCGCCGAGCGTCAGCGTCAGCTCACGATCCTTGCCCTTGTGGAACACGGTCAGCTTCACCGAGTGGCCCGGCGCGAACGCGCCGATCGTGCGCGCCAGCTCGCGGGCGTCCTTCACCGGGGTGCCGTCGACCGCGGTGATCACGTCACCGGATTCGATGCCGGCCTTCGCTGCCGGGCTACCCGATTGCGGCTCGGCGACCAGCGCGCCTTCGGGCTTCTTCAGGCCCAGGCTGTCGGCGATCTCCGGCGTCACCGGCTGAACCTGGACGCCGATCCAGCCGCGGCTGACCGAGCCCTTGTCCTTGAGCTGCTCGACCACCGCCTTCACGGTGTTGGCCGGGATCGAGAACGCGATGCCGATGCTGCCGCCCGACGGCGAGTAGATCGCGGTGTTGACGCCGACCACTTCGCCGTTGGTGTTGAACGCCGGACCACCCGAATTGCCCTTGTTCACCGGCGCATCGATCTGGATGAAGTCGTCGTACGGACCATTGCCGATGTCGCGGCCCATCGCCGAAACGATGCCGGCCGTCACCGTTCCGCCGAGGCCGAACGGATTGCCGACCGCCAGTACCCAATCGCCGATCCGCGGCTTGCCGTCCGACAGCTTGGCGAACGGGAAATTCGAACCGCCCTCGACCTTGATCAGCGCCAGGTCCGTGCGCGGATCGGTGCCGATCACCTTGGCCTTGTGAGTCTTGCCGTCGTCGGTGGTGACTTCGACCTTGTCGGCGCCCTCGACCACATGGTTGTTAGTCACCGCATAGCCGTCGGCGGAGATGAAGAAACCCGAGCCTTGGCCGGTGATCATGCCGCCGCCGCGATGGCCGCGCAGGCCGGGCGGCATCTCACCGCCGAAGCGGCGGAAGAACCGTTCCATCGGCGAGCCGGGCGGGAACGAGAAGTCCTCGCGGTCTTCGTTCTTGGCCATCTTGTCGGCGATGTTGACCTTCACCGAAATCACCGAGGGCTTCACCTTGTCGACGATGTCGGCGAAGCCGACCGGCTGCTGCGCCGGCTGCACATTGGCGCCGACCTGCTGCGCATGCGCCGGGGTCGTGATCAGATCGAACGACCCGTGGCCGAGCCCATAGGCGCCCGCCCCGAGACCGGCGACGACCGAGGCCATCAGCGCGAATTTGCGCGCCGACAGCAGCGACCTGGACAACGGCCGGTGCGAAGACTGCGAGGACTGGACGGGACGGCGATCGTGCATTGAGAAAGTCTCCGAAGGTCGGTTGAAACTGGGATGCGAAACCTCCGCATCGTTGCTTCGGAAGATGGGCCTTTCCGCCTTACGGCGCTCTGGCGAGGGAATTAAACTTTTGTAATTTTGACGGTATTCGGCCGCGACGGATGGTCGCTTCCCGCCTTACCAAAACGCGCATTTTGTCGCCGTTCGTACATTCGTGTCGGGAATCCGATCCGCCTTTGGTCGCACCCCGCTCCTGCTGCGCCACTGCAACTAACTGAATTACTTAGTGATCACGCGTGGCCTGGTTCTTGCCAAGGCGCTGCCGGAGGGCGCCGGCACGGCGTCGATCAACCCTGATGACAGGAGAGTACGACGTGGCGAATATTACCTTCTCATCCCCGGTCATGGCGAAGGACGTGACCGTCTATGCGGTGGCGGGCGATCGCGGGACCATTCTGGCGGTGGCAAAATCGCACAGCATCCCGATTCCGTTCGACTGTCAGGACGGCGAATGCGGCTCCTGCCTGGTGCAGGTCGAGCACTTCAATCCCAAGGCGAAGTCGGCGGTGGCGCTGACCGAAAAGGAAAAGGAAGTGCTGCGCCAGCTCGGCAAGATCACCAAGGACGAAATCGTCGACGCCGAAGTCAACGACGTCCCGCCGCGCTATCGCCTCGCCTGCCAGTGCTTCGTCCGTAACGAAGACATCATGGTCCGCTTCGAGGGCGACAAGACCAAGCCGCAACGCATGGCGGTGACGCCTGCCGCCGCGCACTACAAGGGCGGCATGGAGATCAACACCCTGCCGGAATTTTTCAGCTACGCCGCCAAGGTCGAGGAAGACGCCGCGCTGCACTACGACAGTCTCGCCAAGGCGATGGCGGATGCCGGCAACGCGCCGGTGGCGAAGCTGTTCGCGCAACTCGCCGAGTTCTCGCGGCTGCATCTGGCAGAAGTGAAGGCGCGTGCCGGCGCGATCGATGTGAGCAAGAACGTGCCGCCGGACTACGCGTGGCCCGATCATGCGACGCCGGAACGCGCCGCGGTGTGGGCGTCGGACACCACGCTGACCCGTCTCGGCGCGCTGAAGGCGGCGCTGCAGGGCGAGCGCCGCGGCTACGAGTTCTATCGCGCGGTCGAAGCCACCACTAAATCCCGCGAAGTCGCCGCGGCGGCCAAGGAGTTCGTCGGCGAAGAGGCCGAACACGTCCGTATTCTCGAGGCCTGGATCACCCAGGAAGAATGGTCGCTCAAGCACGCCGCCAAGGCTGCGGAGAACGCCTGACGACAGCGACGGCCGTCGCCGCTCCGGCGACGGCCGAACAAGGAGGAACGACGATGGAAACAGTCGAAGAGTTTCTGGCGCATTCGATCAAGCTGGAACAGGAAGCCGCGCTGCGGTTCGGTCAGCTCGCCGACGCGATGGATAGTTGCGGCAACAAGGAAGTCTCGAAGCTGTTCCGCCAGCTCGCGGACTACTCGCGGATGCATCAGGCCGACGCGCAGGCACGCGCCGGCTTCCGCGACATCCCGCAGATGGAGCCCGGCGATTTCAAATGGCCGGGCCTGGAAAGTCCGGAAGCCGCCGCGATTTGGGGTACCGATCCGTTCATCGGCCGCGATCTGGCGCTGCAGATCGCGCTGGAAGCGGAGACCGGCGCGTTCGACTGGTACAAGAACGTTCTCGACACCACCGACAACCCCGAGATCAAGATGCTGGCGAAGGAGTTCGTCGCCGAGGAAAGCGGCCACGTCGCCGAGCTGCACCGCTGGATCGCGCTGCATAAGGCCGGCAAGCCGCTGCCGATGGAAATCGTGCCGTTCTGAAGCCCGACGGCCCTGCCGCCGAGCCCGTTCCCGACAAACGCCGCGAGGCCGCCCGCGGCCTCGCTGACCGCCGGGATGCTGCGACAATCGGATGTGCGCCGCAGCTCCGGACCACGCGCCCCCGACGTCGGCTCGCGGATTGCGTCCTCAGCTACCGTCAATCGAGCGAATTGGGGATCAACCGCCCGCGGTTGTGCGGCTGTCCTTGACACTTCGCGGCGCGGCAACCTAAGAAATGCAACGTTATAACGTTACATCACGAGGTGAGCCGTGTCCAAGCCGCAAACATCAGACGATCGCCTTCCGGTCACGGTGCTGTCGGGCTTCCTCGGGTCCGGCAAGACCACCCTGCTCAATCATGTGCTCAACAACCGCGACGGCCGGCGGGTCGCGGTGATCGTCAACGACATGAGCGAGGTCAACATCGACGCCGATCTGGTGCGCGAGGAGACCGCGCTCAGTCGCTCCGAAGAGAAACTGGTCGAACTCACCAATGGCTGCATCTGCTGCACGCTGCGCGAGGATCTGCTGAACGAAGTGCGCCGCCTCGCCGACGAACGCCGGTTCGACTACCTGCTGATCGAAAGCACTGGCGTGTCCGAGCCGCTGCCGGTCGCCGCCACCTTCGAGTTTCGCCAGGAGGACGGCGAAAGCCTGTCCGATATCGCGCGGCTCGACGCCATGGTGACGGTGGTCGACACCGTCCACCTGCTCAAGGACTATTCGTCGACCGACTTTCTCGCCGATCGCGGCGAGACCGCGGGCGAAGGCGACGGGCGCACCCTGGTCAACCTGCTGGTCGAGCAGATCGAGTTCGCCGATATCGTCATCATGAACAAGGTGTCGGACGCCACGCCGGCGCAGCGCGAGGCCGCGCGTGCCATCATCCGCGCGCTCAATCCCGACGCACGACTGATCGAGACCGATTACAGCCAGGTGTCACCCGACGAGATCTTCGACACCGGCCTGTTCGATTTCGAGCGCGCCCATCAACACCCGATGTGGTTCAAGGAGCTGTACGGATTTGCCGACCACGTTCCGGAAGACGCCGAATACGGCGTCACCAGCTTCGTCTGGAACGCGCGCCGGCCATTGATCCCGGAACGCTTCAACGAATTCCTGCAGACTCCCCTGCCCGGCGTCATTCGTGCCAAGGGACATTTCTGGCTGGCGACGCGCCCCGACTGGGTCGGCGAGTTCAGCCTCGCCGGTGCGGTGGCCACTGCCAAACCGCTCGGGTTCTGGTGGGCCGCTGTGCCGCTGTCGCGCTGGCCGTCGGACCCAGTCGTGCAGGCCGAGGCCAAGGCCAAATTCGATCCGGTCTACGGCGACCGGCGCCAACAGATCGTGTTCATCGGCATGCTCGGGACGATGAACCGGGACCGCATCACCACCATGCTGGAGCGCTGCCTGGTGGATCCCGCAGACGCCGAGACGTACGACCTGAACCGCTATCGTCACCTGCCCGATCCGTTTCCGGGATGGCGCCGCGTCACCGATGCCGCTTGATCCGCGACCGCGTCGGCCTGCTGAAGATGACGAAGTCGCATACGTAGAACGACGTATTCGCCCGCAGCTCACTTGGCCCCATAAACGTTACGTTATAACGTTACATGGAGCCAAGTGATGGCAAGTACCGGAAGCGTCAGCGCGTGGGACGAGGCTCTGCTCGTCGCCATGATCCAATATCCCGTGCCGGTGGTGAGCGGGCCGGAGGATATCCAAACCCAGGTCAAGCAGATCTGCCGCGCGGTCGACACCACCAAAGCCGGCTACCCCGATCTGGATCTGATCGTTTTCCCCGAATACTCGACGCAGGGGCTGAACACCGCGATCTGGACCTATGACGAGATGCTGCTCACCGTCGACTCGCCGGAGATCGGCGCGTTCAAGCAGGCGTGCAAGCGCAACAAGGTCTGGGGCGTGTTCTCGCTGATGGAGAAGAACGACGATCCGAAGTTGCCGCCGTTCAACACCGCGATCATCATCAACGCCGACGGCGAACTGGCGCTGCACTATCGCAAGCTGCAACCGTGGGTGCCGATCGAGCCGTGGTCGCCGGGCAATTACGGCATGCCGGTGTGCGACGGTCCGAAGGGATCCAAGCTCGCGGTCTGCATCTGCCACGACGGCATGTTCCCGGAGCTGGCGCGCGAGGCCGCCTACAAGGGCGCCAACGTCTATATCCGCATTTCCGGCTACTCGACCCAGGTCAACGATCAGTGGATCTGGACCAACCGCACCAACGCCTGGCAGAACCTGATGTACACCATCTCGGTGAACCTGGCCGGCTACGACGGCGTGTTCTATTACTTCGGCGAAGGCACGGTATGCAATTACGACGGCAACGTCATCCAGCAGGGCCACCGCAATCCCTGGGAGATCGTCACCGCCGAGCTGTTCCCCCGCCTGGTCGACAAGTCGCGCGAGAACTGGGCGCTGGAAAACAACATCTTCAATCTCGGCTGCCGCGCTTATGTCGGCAAGCCGGGCGGCGAAAAGGCGAACTACCTGACCTGGGTGCAGGACCTCGCCGAAGGCAACTACAAGCTTCCCTGGGACGACAAGATCAAGGTCCGCGACGGCTGGAAGTATTATCCGGACGGCGTCAAGCTCGGTCCGATGCCGAAGCCGATCGCGGCGGAGTAGCTCCCACCGATCTCGTCACCCCAAGGAAGACCCGGCCGCTCCGGCGGCCGGGTTCTACAACGAGGAGACGACGCCGATGCCGGACGATCTCGACACGCTTCGCGACGAGCTGCGGCTGCTACGCGCCCATGCGGCGGCGCAGGATCTGATCATCGCCGCGATCGCCGCGCATCTGCAGGCGGTCACCCTGCCCGGTTTTCTCGCCGCGGCCTTCGACAGCGCCGCCGCCACGGCGTCGTGCATGAACTGCCGCGGTCCGGAGGATATCCGGCCTCAGACCTTGGCGCACATCGAGCGGATGCGAAGCGCATTCGATGCGGCCACGCAAACCTCGCGGCATTCGACCAACTGATCGGCGTGAACTCCGGCACAACGTCCCACGCTTGCGTTTGGCCGGGATCGCTCGTGGACTGGATCAGCGCGGGCAGAGACGGCGCAATATGCTTCGCTATTGCGCCCTACGGGCTGTTGTCGTTGGAGGCATACAGCAGCGTCCCTCTCGTTGCGTGCTGCCGTCATTCAAGACGCCTCAGTGAACGAGAGAGACATGAAGGCGGACAACAAGTCGCCAAGCTAGTCGCACGACGCCGTCCCATCACCGCGCCACCGTCAGCCAATTCCCCTCTCTGTACAGACCGCGCAGTACGCTTCGCTATTGCACCCTACGCGCTGACCGAACTGCGCGAGGCCACCGATGGCCTCGCGCCCAATCTGCTGCGACGTGACCGCAACCTCGTCAGGCGGATCAGCGCAGCATCATCCGCCGCGCGGGGCAGAGACGGCGCAATACGCTTCGCTATTGCGCCTTACTTGCGCGAAGGGCATTTCCGAGTCGAAGGACGTCGCCCCCCGCTTCAAATTCCTCCAGCTCAAAAATACTTAAGTGAGAGTCTTCTCACTATGTGGGTCCCGGTACTTAGTGACGAATATCCTGACTATAAGATATAGCGCATAGGGAACTGTTCCCAAGCGCCGGAGAATACCCAACGTACTTGACCGCCACAGAAAAAATTCCGACACGATGTGCCCAAGCTCGGCTCCTCTTCTCAAATAATCCAATTGGTTCTTTTTGCTGCCTTCCGTCAGGCCTTGGCCAATCACCTCCGACATCAGAAAACACGAAGGCGCATATCCGTTATCGCAATCCGCCAAAATCTTCTCGTACACATTTCTTTGCTTAAGGAGGATCGCTATTTTGGCGGCATAGAATCGTGCACGCTCAGGCTCGACCTCTTCCGCCTGCTCAAGCAGAGAATAGCATTTTCCAATATCACGAGACACTCTTTCTCCCAGAAAGTACTCCCAAGCTAACGATATGGCGGCGCGAGGATCTCCTGCCCGAGCGCTCTCCATGAGACTCTGAATTTCAGGCAGATTCATTTTCTGCGCATTCATACAATCACCCTCGTAAAGACATCAGCCAACCCAAACGATCTAGCTTTCTGAGACTCTTTGAACTACGGTAGTCCGCCATTTGAGCCTTCCTGCTTCTTCGGCGGAACTGGCGGTCGCGGCTTCACTTCTCTGACGATCGGCGGTGGCGGCGGTGGCCGCCGCGTAGTGACTTTTTGGCCTGTCAATACTTGCCACGCAACAAAACACGCTTCGATAAATTTCGCCACCGCCTGTCTTGACAATCTTGTGCCATCTGGATCCACCCACATTGTCGGCATCGATGTGGCATATTGATACACGCTCGGACCGTCCACAAATTCTGGCAGCTCAGCTCCACTTTTATCCATAACGTTACCGACCGGCAGTATAGCTAAAGCGAGCCGCGACCCACCTTCGCCTACTTCTCCAAGTAATTGCGATCCACCCAAGTTGCCCGGACGTGCAGTGAGCACATCTCTCAGCGAATCCGGCTGCGTATATCTCCCCAGCGTCGGGTCATAATGCCGATGCCAATTGTAGTGCAGCCCGGACTCCACCAGGTAGTACTGCCCCGGGAAGCGCAGATTGTTGCTGGCGCTGCCGGTGATCGTGCGGATCTCGCCGTAGGGCCAGTAATAGGCGTCCCACACCACCGCCTGGCTGGCGTCGGTCATCTTGGTCGGGCGGTTGAGGTGGTCTGGGTGAACGAACCACTGCTTCGGCGTGCCGGTGTCGAGGTCGGCGAACAGCGCCAGTGGCAGATCGTCGATCCAGACATATTCGCGCTGGGTGGTGCCGGTGCCGCTGGCCTCGGCCAGCAGCCGCCCAGCACGGTCGTAGACATAGTGCGTGGTGGCGGACGGCGTCATGTTCTGCGTCGTCCGCACCGCCATCCGTTCCAGCCCGTCATAGGCATAGTCGGCCTTGACCGTCGTGCCGACCGTCAGCCGGTCGAGCCGGCCGCGGTTGTTGTAGCGATAGGTGTACGAGGTGGAGCCCCGGACGTCGGTGACGATGTTGCCGGCGCCGTCATGGGTGATGGTGCGCAGCGTCGTCGAGCCCTGGGCGACGCCAGCGATCCGGTTGGTGTTGTAGGGATACTGCAGCGTCTTGGTCGTCGTCGTGCTGCCGTCGTTGAAGATGTCCGCCGTCCGGTTGCCGACGCCATCCTGCCAATAGGTCAGCTCGCCCCAATCCGCGTAGGTGTTCTGGAGCCGTTGATTGGGTGTATAGACGTAATTCTCGGTGCGGACCGTATCCTTGCTGTCCCAGATATTGGTGATGCTGAAGTCGCCGTTCCAATAGGTGTAGGACCGGTTGATCACCGAATTCGAGCCCTGTTCGACGATCAAGGTGTTGGGGTTGTAGTCCTTGGTAAACGTCTTCCACAGGACCAGACCGTTACCGTAGGTCAGGCTCTGCAACGGCCCGAACGGCTGATACGCCACGTTCGACGCGAGCGTCACCAGCGAACTCGACGGGGACGCCTTGGTCGTGACGCCCGTGACCAGCCCGGTTGCATCCCGGCTGTAGCTAACGGTGCGGCCGGAGGGATACGTGATCTCCGTCACATTGCCGTCGAGGTCGTAAGTGTATCCGACAGTGTAGACGACGGTGCCCGTGGTCTTGCGCTCCTGGGTGACCTGCCCCAGGGCGTTGTAGATCCACGCGATACTGCCGCTGGCATCCTGGATCGCGGTGACGCGCCCCTTGCCCTTGTTGCCGCTGGCGGTGGCGTCCCAGGTGTATGTGACATTCTCGCCCGTTGCAGCCGGATATTGCTTGGTCAGCAGCCGGCCTGCGTCGTCGTAAGTCAGGTTGGCGACGACACCGCGCCCGTCCGTGATCTGGGTCGGCTTGCCAAGAGCATTGTAGACATACACCGTCGTCCCAGAGTCCGGGCTCACCCGCTGGATGACGTCGCCGAACCCGCTACGGACAAAGGTCGTATTGAGCGACCGTGGATCCCTGTAATTGGTGATCTCGTCCTTGCCGTTGCGCGTGAGCGTGACGACGTTGCTGTCCTCGTCGGACGTGCTGATCAACCGATTGACCGAGTCGTAGCTCCAGCCGAAGATGTTGGACCGGGGGTCCGTAACCGACACGCGATTGCCGGTCTTGTCGTAGCCGTGCGTCCACGTCTGGTTCGACGCTCCGATGAATCTGAGCAGCCGCCCCAACTCGTCGAACACGGCGGTCTGGGAGAATTGAAGCGTGCCCCCCGAGTCCTTGATCCGACGCGCCGTGACGTTGCCGAGCTTGTCACGGTCGTACTCGGCATACGACCCGTTGTTGTCCTCGACCTTGATGACGCGACGCCCCGAATCATACGTGTACTGCAGAAAGGCACCGTTCGGACGCGCAATCTTGGTGATGTCGCCGACGACATTGTAGTCGATTGCCGTGACAGCCGCGAGGCCGCCGACGTCGACCGTCATCGTCTTGAGCCGCCCTTCCGAATCGTAGGTCAACCCGGTCTGAACGTTGTTCGGATCGACAACCGTGGTCGGCAGTCCACGACCATCGACCGAGCTGACCGTCGTAACGTGCCCCACCTCGTTCGTGACGGTGGCGAGATAACCGGATGTCGAATACGTGTAAGTCGTCGTGTCTCCGGTCCCTGCCAGCGGCCCATCGACAGTTAAGAGCGCTCCGTGCGGATCGTAGGTGAACGTGGTCACACGGGTCTGGCCGTTGGTCGAATACGGAACAGTCTGTGAGGTCGTATCGGTCTCCGTGATCTGCGTCAGCTGTCCCGACGTATTCCAGGAATAATCGGTTGTCAGTCCCGATTGAACGATTTGAGCCGGGACATTGAGCGTCGTATGCCAAGTGATGCCTGTGGTCTTGGCGCTTGGTGTCCCGTAGCCCTCGACGATCGCTGTTGGCCGCCCCTTGGCATCCCTGGTATAAGACGTTACTCGACCTTCTTCGTCCGTACTCGTCGCAATGAAATACCGGCTCGAATTGTATGTGAAGGATCTTGCGCTGGCCGGGCAATTGGCACTCGCGTTGCCGTTGACCCCGGTCTGATAGACGGTCCACGCCCCAAAATGATAGTTGTAAGTCGCGCTCTTTCCGAGCGCGTTGGTGACCGTCCGCGACATCGAGGGCGCGACCGCTGATCCGTAGGCCAACGTCGTCTTGTCCGTTTCATCCGGACCGGTGCTCGTGGTGGCACGCCCACTCGCATCATATTCAACGGTCCAGCGACGCGTACCGCCGACGTCTTGAATTCCTGTCACCGCAAACGGATAGTCAGCATTCTCGTAGAGATACGTGGATGCATCCAACACGACGTTCGCCGCACTCTGGTGTTCAGCTTTCACGAGGCGATTGGAGAATTCACCAGACGTCGAGATCGAGTCATAGGTGTAATCGAGGTGCGTTCCATCGGGCAACGTGACGCGGTTGATAGCGATCGGCGCAACTCCGCCAGGTGCGCTCGCAGGCTTATAGTTCCACGCGAACTCGAGCACCTTGCCATACGGATCGGTGACGCTGACGAGCTCACCATATGTGCCGTATGCAAACGTCGTGACGTGACCGCCGCGCTTGGTCACGCTGATTGGTCGACCAATGACGTATTTGTTCGAACCGGGTTGCAGGAAGGTCTGAAAGACCCAGATATTGTCATCTCGGTCTTTTACTCGCCACTGAGTCGACGCTGATATCACACTGCTCCAGCTTGACGGCCATGTGCCAACGAACTCCAACGAGTAATCCGTTTGCGCGTAGGTCCCATAGCCCCAATGCTGCGCCTCGAACGCGCCTGTCGCGCTCTTTCGGAGAAACGGATAAGAGCCGCCCCCAGCGGTCTCAATCTCGACATTATCCGTATAGGCGACGTTGAGATGGAGTTCATGCTGAAAGGCAAACCGCCAATTGAATCCGAGTCCAAGCGGGTTCGCCGAAATCGTTCCGTTGATCGCACCCATATGGGGGCGGCTATTATACAATCGTGTCAACGACAGCGATCGGTCTGCCGTCTCGAAGTCCAGAACCGTGAAGATCTTGTTTCCGCTTGTGATATCGACTGGATGACCGGTACTAGCCGAAATATTCCCGCCATTGTTGTACCCGCCACACGCATCCCTGTCAGGAGTGGGTTGGTAATCCTCCTCACGAACACAGACACCCGGTAACGACCTCTTAAATCCCGACTCGCATTCATAGGACACTGGAGCTGGAGCCGGACTAAAGTACCAGTCCCATTCGCAATGTTTCGACCACCAATATTCCGTATCCGAGTAGCCATGAAAGTTGGCCGTTGGATTGTAAATCTGATGCTGAATTTGGCACGCTTCCATCGGAGAGCTGACGCAGGCTGTCCTTCCTGCGTCTCCAATGGTCGTACACCACCCCTTCGTGCCGGTCGCCGCCGCGCGGGCCGGAAGCTGGAGCAATGGCGCCACCACAATCAGGCTCCCGAGCGCGAAGGACAAACACCTTAACGCGATCCTATGCGGAAGAACGATCCGGCGAATTCGTAGGCGGGCTACAGACGTCTGCAAAATGTTCGTCATAGAATCCTATCCTCCACCTGCTGTAGTCGCATTCTTTCATCTAGAGCCGCTTCCCGTTAGTTCGAGCCGTAGCTGGCATGGGCGAAGAAGTTCGCACATTCGGTCGGCGTGAACTGCGAGATGGCTCCTGCGGTATCGGCTTCGATAAGTCCGCGGTGCATTCTTGCGGACGAGCGCCTTGAACTTGGCGAAGCCGTTTTAGATCGGGTTGAGATCGGGCGAGTAAGGCGCAGATAGAGCAGAGCGGCGCCGCGTTGTTCGATGGCTTGTCTGACGCCGATGACCTTGTGACCCGGCAGGTTGTCCATCATCACGACGTCACTTGGTTCGAGCGTCGGCGCCAGCATCGGTTCGATCCAGGTACGGGAGCATTCCCCGTTCATCGGTCCGTCGAGCAGCATCGGGGCGACGATGCCGCCCAGCGTCAGTCCGCCTACGAAGGTGATGGGCTTCCACTGGCCGTGCGGGACGGCGACGCGGCAGCGCGCCTTTCGGTGCCCACCGGCGAAGGCGCGCCATCTTGGTCGACAGACCACTTTCGTCGATGAAGATCAGATGCTGCGGGTCGAAGTCAGCTCGGCTCTAGAAGAACCACGCCTCTCGTGCCGCGTTCACATCGTCGCGCTGCTGCTCGCTGGCATGCGCGGATCAACGCTGTAAGGCTTGCCCATCGCGGCCTCCCGTTTGGCCATCGCCAACGGAATCAGCTTTTCCAGCCTAAAGGAATCCCCTCGACTCGGGCTTTGGGAAAGATGCTCTAGCTGCGAGTGTCGAGCTGTGGTTAGTGCGTATGCGCCGGTTGAGCAACTGACGGTCGGCGGAGCTAGGTTGTGGACTCAAACAGCGCGCCCGCCGCTCGCTCATCTGATAAGAACCTCGTCTGCCGACCTGACGAGAATGACACCGGCCGAGGATGCATAGTCATGAACTACATACTCTAAATTGTCGTAATGCTTGCGCGAAACTGAAACTATCCTCTCGACAGCCTCGACAGAGCGGCTGTTGATTTCCACCAGAACTGTCAGTTTCTTCTTGGCACCCTTTATAGTTTGAATTCCTTCGATTTCATCTTTTGCAGCATCGTCGACCGACTGCCGCATCGAAGCTTGTATGAAAAGCACATCCGACGAGAATTGCTCCCTCAGTGCCGAGTTTCCAGCAATCAACGATTGGTCGATGACATCGTCTGTTCGATGACATCGACGCAGTTGATCGCATCCAAATCAATTCCCTTCAGTATGTTGAAGGGAAGAGTTGTCCGCACTGGTTGAATCGTCAATACTTTACTCTGTCAGCAGCTTGTCCAGCCGCGCCTGCTCGTCGGCGCTGAGCGGCTTCGGCGCTTCGCTGCCGCGCGCGGCGTCGCGGCCGCGGCGGCGGGTGTGCAGCCACAGCCCGAAGCCGCCGCCGAACAGAACCAGCGGCGGCAGCAGCCACAGCAGCAGCGTGTGCAGCTCGAACCGCGGCTTCAGCAACACGAATTCGCCGTAGCGCGAGACGAGATAATCGATCACCTGCTTGTTGCTGTCGCCGGCCGCGATCCGCTCGCGCACCAAGAGGCGCAGATCCTTGGCCAGCGTCGCGTCGGAATCGTCGATCGACTGGTTCTGGCACACCATGCAGCGCAGCTCGCGCGACAGTTCGCGCGCCCGCGCTTCCTTCGCCGGATCGGCCATGACCTCGTCGGGCTGCACCGCATGCGCCAGCGGGGCGGCAATGACGGTTGCGCAAACGATCAACAGGGCGGCAAGTAGTTTCCGCATCGGTTTCTCCACCCTACTCCGCCGGCTGCAGCACGCGCGGCGCTTTGGCGGGCTTCGGCGCGCCGACGCGGAGCCGGCGATCGGACAGCGACAGCAGGCCGCCGAGCGCCATCAGGATCGGGCCGAGCCAGATCAACAGCACCATCGGCTTGTGATAGATCCGCACCGTCACCGCGCCCTGATCGTTGAGATCGCCGAGCGAGACGTAGAGCTGGCTGAAGCCGCGGGTCAGCAGCGCCGCCTCGGTGGTCGAGGAGCCGCGGGTGGTGAAGCTGCGCTTCGACGGCGCCATTCCGCCGATCAGCCGGCCGTTCTCGGTGACGGTGAACTGCGTCAGCAGTTCGCGGTAGTTCGGCCCCTGGCGCTGTGTGGCGCCTTCGAACTTGAACTCGTAACCGGCGAGCTTGGTGCTGTCGCCCGGCTTCATCGCGGCGATGTATTCGCTGTTCCAGGTGGTCTCGCAGACGATGCCGATCAGCGCCACGCCGAGGGCGGCATGGGCGAACATCGTGCCCCAGGCCGAACGCGGCAGGCCGGAGGCGCGGCGCAGCGAGATCGCCAGCGGAGCGCGGAACAGCGCGACGCGCTCGGCGATGTCGACCAGCGCGCCGACGATCACGAAGATCGCCAGCCCGATCGCCAGCGGCGCCAGCACCGCGCCGCCGCGGGTCCAGGCGTACACCAAGGCGACCGCCAGCAGCGCCACCACGCCGGCGGCGATCAGCCGCTGCGAGGCACCGATCAGATCGCCGCGCTTCCACGCCAGCAAAGGCCCGAACGGCACCGCGACCAGCAGCGGCACCATCAGCGGGCCGAAGGTGAGATTGAAGAACGGCGCGCCGACCGAGATCTTGTCGCCGGTCAGCACTTCCAGCGCCAGCGGATACAGCGTGCCGACGAACACCGTGGCGCAGGCGGTGGTGAGGAACAGATTATTCAGCACCAGTGCGCCTTCGCGCGAGATCGGCGCGAACAGACCGCCCTGCTTCAGCGACGACGCCCGCCAGGCGAACAGCGTCAGGCTGCCGCCGATGAAGATGCACAGGATCATCAGGATGAACACGCCGCGCGACGGATCGGTGGCGAAGGCGTGCACCGAAGTGAGCACGCCGGACCGGACCAGGAAGGTGCCGAGCAGCGACAGCGAGAACGTCAGGATCGACAGCAGGATGGTCCAGACCTTCAGCGCGTTGCGCTTCTCCATCACCAGCGCCGAATGCAACAGCGCGGTGCCGGCGAGCCACGGCATCAGCGAGGCGTTCTCGACCGGGTCCCAGAACCACCAGCCGCCCCAGCCGAGTTCGTAGTAGGCCCAGTACGAGCCCATCGCGATGCCGAGGGTGAGGAAGATCCAGGCGACCAGCGTCCACGGCCGCACCCAGCGCGCCCAGGCGGCGTCGAGCCGGCCTTCCATCAGCGCGGCGGCGGCGAACGAAAATGAAATCGAGAACCCGACATAGCCGAGATACAGCATCGGCGGATGCACCGCGAGGCCGATGTCCTGCAGCACCGGGTTGAGATCGCGGCCTTCCGCCGGCGCATTGGCGAGCCGCGCGAACGGGTTCGAAGTGATCAGGATGAACAGATAGAACGCGGTCGCGATCCAGCCCTGCACCGCCAGCACATGGGCGCGCAGCGACAGCGGCAGGTTGTTGCCGAACGCCGCGACCAGGCCGCCGAACAGCGCCAGGATCGCCACCCACAGCAGCATCGAGCCTTCGTGGTTTCCCCACACGCCGGTGATCTTGTAGAGCAGCGGCTTCATCGAATGGGAGTTCTCGTAGACGTTCGCCACCGAGAAGTCGGAAGTGACGTGCAGCCACACCAGCGCGGTGAACGACAGCCCGGCGAACAACAGCTGCACCAGCGCGGTCGAGCGCGCGACGTTCATCAGCGCGCCGTCATTGAGCCGGGCGCCGAGCAGCGGCACGGTGGACTGGATCAGCGCCAGAGCGAGCGCCAGGACGAGGGCATAGTGTCCGGCTTCGGCGATCATTTGCCGTTCTCCGCCGCGCTCGCCGAGGTCTGGCCGGACGTCGTTGAACCAGCCGGCTTGTTGCCGTAGTCGTCCTTCCAGTGACCGTCCTTCTTCAGGGCGTCGGCGACTTCCTTCGGCATGTACTTCTCGTCGTGCTTGGCGAGCACGGTGTCGGCTTCGAACACGCCGGCTTTGTCGAGCGAGCCTTCGGCGATCACGCCCTGCCCTTCGCGGAACAGGTCGGGCAGGATTCCCTTGTAGGCGACCGGCAGCGTGGCGTTGCCGTCGGTGACCTTGAACGACACCCGAAGCTGCTCGCCTCGCTGCAGCGAGCCGGGCTCGACCACGCCGCCGAGCCGGAACCGCTTGCCGGCCGCGATGTGCTGCTCGGCCACCATCTTCGGCGTCGAGAAGAACACGATGGAGTCGCGCATCGCGTTGAGCACCAGCCCAACAGCCACCACGAGCACTACGCCCGCGCCCCCGATCATCGCCAGTCGCCGCTGTTTACGCGTCATGGTCAGTTCGCCTCGGCGTCCTCTACCGGATCCTCACAGCGACGCGTCGCAGCGTCGCTCGAATTCTGTGGCTGACGAAGATGTCGAAAACCCGCATCGTTCGTGCCGCAACGTCAGCCGTCGAGCCCGAGGCCCTTGAAGCCGTCGTTGAGTTGCTTCAGTCGGTCGGGCTTGTCGGCCATCGCCTGGCGCGCTTCGGACTGCGCGTTCTTGGCCTTGTCGGTTTCGCCGAGCACCATATAGGCGCGTACCAGCCGCAGCCAGCCGTCGACGTCGTCGCCGTTCTGCTTCAGCTTGGCGGCGAGCTTGGCGACCATGCCCTGGATCATCGCGGCGCGGTCGGCTTCGCTCATGTTTTGCACGGCAGCGGCGGCGCCTTCCGGCAAGGCCGGCTGCTTGGCAGTGCCGTCGAGCCGCGCGAGCTCGGCCTGCAGCATAGGCCGCCACGGCGCGTCGGCCGGCGCCTTCTCCAGCATCGCGCGCCAGATCGTCGCGGCGTCCTTCGGCCGACCGTCCTGCTCGGCTGCAAGGCCGAGGTAGTAACGCGCCTTGGGTTCGTCGGGCTTGAGCGCGACGGCGCGCTCGAATTCGGTCTTGGCATCGGCCGTGACGACGCCGCCCGCCGCCGAGGTGAGCACCTCGCCGAGATCGGCGCGGCGATCGGCGGTCTCGCCGGCATAAGTGATCGCATTGCGATAGGCGCGTGCCGCATCGTCGAACCGGCCGGTCTTGGCCAGCACCGGGGCCAGCACGGTCCAGCCGCGACCGTCGGTCGGATTCTTCTCCAGATGCGACTCGACCTGCGCCACCAGATTGTCGAGCGGCTGCGAGTTCGCCGGCACCTTCGCGCGCTCCGCCAATGGGTCGTCGGGCAGCATCGGCGAGCCGAGCGGCAGATAGACCGCCAAAGCCAGCACCGGCAGCCCGAGCAGCGCCAGCAGCGCCACCGCGCGACGCGGCCCGCGCCTCGCGCTGGTCGGGGCGCTGCGTTCGGCCTCGGCGCTGGCAAGCAACCGGCGACCGATCTCCACCTTGGCGGCGGCGGCTTCGGACGCCCCGATCAGCCCGGTCGCGGCATCGCGGTCGACCTCGGCGAGCTGATCCTTGTAGACCGTGGCCTCGCTGCCCTCGCGCTGCGCCTGGACGTTACGTCCGAGCGGCCACAGCACGGCGAACACCGCCACGGCCGTCATCATCGCGAACACAAACCAGAGCGCCATTCGAGCGAGATTCCGGGTGAGGACTAAAGGGCCGCGGCACCGGCCCGGCGGGTCGAAAACCCGGGCGGGTTACACCATGGTCGGACGATAGCCGCAATTGACATTTGCGGCACCGGATAAGGCGCCGCAGGGGACGAAACTTGATTTGAATCAAAGGGGAGCCTAGCCCGCCCGCGCCGCCGGCTTGCGTTCCACCACCACCATGGCGTTTTCGACCGCGCGACTCATCAGCGAGGCGTAATCGTGACCGAACAGCACCTCGCAGAACCGAACCGCGGCCTCGGCCTGCTCGTGGCGGAACGGCTTGACCCGCGGATCGGAGCCGCGCAGCGACTGCACCAGCGCTTCGGTGGATTTTTCGACGTATTGCTGCAGCTCGGAATAGGTCCGCAGCGTCACTTCATTGATCGCCAGCTCGCTGGCATAAGTCCGGCACACCGCGACGAAATCGATCAGCGCCGCGGTTTCGTCGACCTCGATCTGGTCCAGCCTGGCGCCCGCGGTGATGTCCTTGTCCGGGCGCTGGCGCAGCAGCCGGCGGACTCGGCCCGGAACGCTCTCGATCTCCGATTTCACCGCGTTGGAGATCTCGACACGGATCGTCGCCAGCTGCTTGCCCCAGGTCGAATCGCTACGGATGTCGAGCTCGGTGCGCAGGCCGCGGACGCCGTCGTGAATCACTTTGAGGTTTTCGGCGACGTTGCCGTAATGACCGCGGCGAATGTCCTCGCGCATGTCGACGGTGAGCCGGGCCAGATCCTGGATCGCCATGGTGACGGCGACCGCATAGGGCGTGGCTGCGACCTTGATCTCGTCGTCGGAGCCCGCGACCTTGATCGCCAGCCGGACGATCTGCCACGGCTGGTTGAGGTGACCGAGGATCAGCGTCAGGGCGAATGGCAGCAGGATCGGCGTCTGCAGCGCCGGCACGTTGAGCGCGGCGATCATCGAATTGACCTGGCTGTCGCCGAACACCCGCAGGTTGCTGGAGAGCTTGCCGTTGAAGGTGTCGATCGCCTCGCGGTTCTTCAGCACAGATCCGATCGGTACCAGATCCTCGACCGCCGACGGCGGTCCGACCCGCGACATCGCGCGCTGGCGATCGACGCCCGGTTCGGGATTGGTCAGCCGATCGATCGCGGCCGCCGCGCTCTGCTGCAGCTTGCGGACGTGCTGCTCGATTTGGGAAGCCGGCGCATGGCGCAGGCTGATCAGCGCAGCCTCGAACTCTCGGATCTGGTCGGGCATGCCCTCGCGCTCGAGCCACTGCCACACCGAGGTCAGCGACGAGCGCCGGATCTGCCCTGGCCGCGGGGTCTCCTTGGCGTCGATCAGGAACGGTTCCATCACCCGGAACATCAGCCGGGCCGGATCATCGGTTCGCGGCCGGGTATCGTCGTCGGAACCGCGGACGATCTTGCGCAACTCCTCCAGCACGAAACTGGCCACCGCGACATCGTCACCGCGTTCGAGCGCGCGCTCGAATTCCCGCATGAGCAGCGCTTGGGACTGCGGCGGGAGCTGGGAGAGATAGTCTCTCAGCCGTTCGGTGGATGTCTGGCTCATGCGCCTAATGGGTTGCGGGCTGTCGCACGCTTATGATCGCGCACCAGATCAATGGTGCGCGTCACGCCGCGACGCTGTCTCCAGAGATAGCCACGGCGAGATTAAGAAGGGGTTGAGGAGACCGCTGAAACGGCCGAATTCAGGTTCTGCCGCAACTGTAGATGCGGTCGATAACACACTGGAAACGATAGACTTCCAGCATGGGACGGGCGTTACATCAGCCCTGCGCCGTCCACGGCGCGCTGTCGTCGGCGCGGCAGGCGGTGCCGCGCGAGATCTCGATCTGCTGACCGATCGTCACCGCATGGGAGAAGCCGCGGCAGGTCGAGCCCTGCTTCAAATAAGCCGGCCCCGGCACGACATTGCCGTAGCGGCCGGAGGCGGCGTTTTTCCAAGAAACCGGCGCACCGGATTCGCCGCGTTCGAGCGCCTCCAGCTCTGCCGCATAGGCCAGCCGGCGGTCTTCGGCATTGAGCAGCGCGCCGATTTTCGGCCCGATCAGGCCGCCCATCGCGGCGGCATCGACCGCGGCGCTGCCGTCGTTGCGGCCGAAATCCGAGGTTGCGGTGCTGGTGAAGGAATCCACCCGGGCCACCAGCCCGGACGTGCGATCGCACCCGGCCAGCGCCAGCGCGCCGGCGAGCAGCAACAGCGGCTTCACCCCCCAAGACGTCATGGTCATCCCCAACGGCTCCCCGAAGGCCAACAGCCTACATCCATAACCGTTAAGGAAAACAAGATGCAAATCTTGGCAGCGCTGTGGCAGACGCCGACTCGTTATGCCGCAGGCAGCGAAGCCCTTTATCGGCGCGGAGGGTTGCGGGACTCAGAATTGCCTTTGCCAAAAACGTATCCGAGTGCGCCGCTCATCAGTGCGAAGGCCGCGGTGGTGACCTTATCCAAGATCGCCAGCTCTTTATCGGAAACCGTCGCCAGCACAACTGCGAGAACGACGATCAAAGCACTGATCACAATGACAAAAAATGCGATACGCGTGGGTGCGTTAACGTGGTCGCCGATAATGCGGCCAACCCATCCGACTTCCAGTTCCTTTTTTTTTTGCTCTGCTTCTAATCGTCTTCGCTCATCGAACTCCCTCCGCACCTCTTGCGTGAGGGTGGGAAGATTCTGGATCAGATTCTTCAGAAGCTGCTCTTCAGCGTCCGAACCGGCAGAAGAACCCGAACGGTCACCCATACCGGCCTCTGCTTACGCCGTCGGAACAAGACCAGCGCGCAGTTTCGGCAAAATGGTTTGGATAAACCGTTCCGAGAATCCCGCTGTAGCGAGCGCAGCTTCCGCCCGAGGAACTTGACCTTTCAGGATCAGGTCGATGGCATCGACGAGCGCCGACTGTTGGGGCGGGGTTGCTCCCAGATCGGCGAGCTTCGCGCGCACGGTCTCGGCTGCCGCCCGGGCAGAGTCAGAGCCGGCACCGTCCTCAACAGGATCGTTTATCATTTCGGCAGTCCTGCTTAATGCAACCGCGTGCATTGACAGCTCCTGTCTGAGGCAAAATCGATAACGGAACCTTACGTCACCACCGCAGCAGGTGACGGCGTTCTTGAGTCGCACAGTTCCAAAATCGCCCACAGGTTGTCAATACGACTTGGTTACAACCTAGTTTGCGGACTAACGTCAGGCGGATCGAAAGGTTTCGGCGCGATCTGGGTTGCTCATGCCGCAGGCAGGATCAGCTCGGCGCGCAGGCCGCCGATCGGGGCGTTGTCGAGCTTCAGCTCGCCGCCGTAAAGCGCTGCAAGATCAACCACAATGGCCAGGCCAAGGCCGGAGCCGGGCTTGCTCTCGTCGAGCCGCTTGCCGCGCCGGGCGACGATCGCGCGCTGCTCGGCGGACAGCCCGATGCCGTCGTCGTCGACCACGATCCGCAGCTTCGGCGGCGCCCCGGGCTCGTCGGCCTTCTCGCTGCTGACGGCAATGAACACCCGTCCCCCTGCCCATTTGCAGGCATTATCGACCAGATTGCCGACCATCTCCTCGAGGTCCTGGCGCTCGCCGCGGAACTTGAGCCCGGAGGCGACCTCGGCGCGGACCTGGATGCCGCGGTCGCGGTGGATCTTCTCCATGGTCCGGCGCAGCGCCTCGATCACCGGCTCGACCTCGGTGACGGTGCCGACCACGGTGAGCCGCGCCGCGATCCGGGCGCGCTCCAGATGATGGGTGACCTGGCTGCGCATCAGCTCGGCCTGCTCCATCACCTTCGCCGCCAAGGGATCGCCCGGCCGGGCGCTGGCCTCGTTGACCAGCACCGACAGCGGCGTCTTGATCGCATGCGCAAGATTGCCGACATGGGTGCGGGCGCGCTCGACGATCTCGCGATTGGCCTCGATCAGCGCGTTGGTCTCGCGCGCCAGCGGCGCGATCTCGACCGGGAACTGGCCTTCCAGCCGCTCGGCGCGTCCGGAGCGGACATCGGCGATCGAGTCCGAGATCCGCTTCAGCGGTGCAAGGCCGAACCGGACCTGGAAGATCGTGGTCAGCACCAGCCCGATCGACAGCGCCAGGAAGGTGCCGGCCAGATAGTAGTCGAAAGTGCGGGTCTCTTCGAAGATCTCGGTGGCGTCGCCGGCGACGGTGACCACGAACTTGCCGTCGAGGCCGAGGTCGACCGGCCGCTCGACCATCCGCAGCGTCTGGCCTTCCGGCCCGGCGACATAGCCGTGCCGCACGCCGGACGGGCCGAGCTCGATGCCCTGATCCTCGAGCCTGGGCAGCTTGCGGTCCCACAGCGACCGCGAGGCGCGGGTCTCCGGCTTGTCGCCGTCGGTGCGGACCACCTGCCAGTACCAGCCGGACAGCGGCAGATCGAACAGCGGCTCGCCGATCGACTGAAACGATTCCTGGGTGGCGTCCGGAGTCGCGACCTCGGCGATGATGGTGCGCAGATAGAGATTGAGCCGGCGGTCGAACGCGCGTTCGGAGGCGCCGCGATACACCGACGACAGCACGATGCCGGTGATCGCCAGGATCACCACCACCCAGGCGGTCGCCGACAGAAACAGCCGGGTGGCGAGTGAGCTGCCGCGGCGGGAGGGTTTGGCGGTCACCGCGACGCCGGCGCGCTAATGCGCGTCCGCCGCCGGCGGCGACAGCAGATAGCCGAGCCCGCGCACGGTCTGGATGATGTCGACGCCGAGCTTCTTGCGGATGCGGCCGACGAACACTTCGATGGTGTTGCTGTCGCGGTCGAAGTCCTGATCGTACAGGTGCTCGACCAACTCGGTGCGCGACACCACCCGGCCGGAGTGGTGCATCAGATAAGCCAGCAGCCGATATTCGTGGCTGGTCAGCTTCACCGGATTGCCGCTGACGCTGACCCGGCCGGTGCGGGTGTCGAGCACCACCGGGCCGCAGGTCAGTTCGGATTGCGCGTGGCCGGCACTCCGCCGCAGCAGCGCCCGGATCCGCGCCAGCACCTCTTCGAGGTGAAACGGCTTGGCGACGTAGTCGTCGGCGCCGGCGTCGAAGCCCTGCACCTTGTCGCTCCAGCGGTCCCGCGCGGTGAGGATCAGCACCGGCATCGCGCGTTGATTCCGCCGCCATGCCTCCAGCACCGAGATGCCGTCCATCTTCGGCAGGCCGATATCGAGCACCACCGCGTCGTAGGGTTCGGTGTCGCCGAGGAAGTGCCCCTCCTCGCCGTCGAAGGCGCGATCGACGACGTAGCCGGCGTCGGTCAGCGCGGTGGTGAGCTGGCGATTGAGATCGGGGTCATCTTCGACGACGAGCAGACGCACCTTCAACTCCGGTCGTTTGATCCACTGGCAGGCGAACGCTGACAGGGTGACGGCATGAAGGCATGAAGATGAGCGGCGGCGGGGTGAATGCGCCGTGAACGATGGCGCACGCGCCGGATTACTTTTTCTTCACGACCGCTTTGGCCAGCCTGTCGATCACGCTCGGGCTGTCCTGCCCGGTGGCAGCGCAAACCTTTTCACGGGTCCGGCCGCTGACGTAGACGCCTAGCACGCCGAATCGGAAACCCCAATAGGCGACCAAGAGCGCGGTGGCGCCGATCAGCGCGTTGATGGTGGCGACATCCCCGGTCCAGAATTCGTGCACCAGCACCGCCCACAGCGCGGCGCATTCGGCGGTCAGCTCGAACGCGTAGGCCGGCCGCCACCAGCGCTGCACCGGATCGCTCGCGACCAGTTCGGCGCGGATCGTCGCCTGGGTCTCGGAGATGGCGATCCGCTGGGTCTCCGCCTCGGCGCGGATCGCCTCGCACCAGCGCAGCTCGGCCTCGGCGATCTGGTCAGGGACAGCCGTCGGCAGCGATGCCTGCACCGCGTCCGGCGTCGGCGACGGCGCGCCCAGCGCCTCCGACAGAATCTTGCCGGCCGCGCCGCCGAGCGGCCCGCCGAGCGCGCTGCCGAGCACCGGAGCGCCGAGCGCAATCACCTGTTTGGCGAGATCGGCCCAATCCATGATCAGTCCCTCCTGAAAGCCGCGACCAGCGCGGCGATGAGTTGGCTCCACCGAGACGATGAAGGCGGCGTGGGTTGCGGTCGCGGCGGCGCATCCGCGGGCAGGTCGGGCGCGAGCGGCGGCGATGCGATCACCGCTGGCGTCGCGGACAACTCCGCCCGCCATTTGGTCAGCCACGCCTTGCGCTCGGCGAGCCCGATGGTGCCGCCATTGAGCCGCCGGGTGACGCCGACCACATCGTCGGCCCGCGCGAACGGCAGGCAGCCGCAGGCGACAAAATCGGCGACGCCGCACAGCAGAAAGTAGCGCGGATCGAGCAGCAGATCCGGCTCGTTCACCACGTCGAGACCGGTAAGCGCGGCGAGCCGCGCGTAGCCCTCGCGGCCGGTGGTCTGAGCCGCGCCGCGCCCGCGATACGTCCAGCCGTTGTCGGAGCCGGCGCGATTGCCCATCCGGCCGTTGTAGACCTTGTTGGCGAGCGCCCGCGGATTGTGCGCATACGGCTCCGCACTCGCCCGCGTCGGAAACCGCGACGGCCAAACCTGCATCATCCGCGCCGCGGTGTAGTTCAGGTTCTCGACCACGTCGCGCCCCGCCCCGCATTCGTGGCTGAGTTGCGCCATCACATGCGCGGCCAGATCCGGCGTATCGATACCGAACCGCGCGAATACGCTCTCGGAGGCCGCGGCGGTGCCGGCAATCAGTCTAGCCACGCGCCGATCGCCCTGCGGCCACATCCGCCGCAGCAGGGATTCGTCGATTTTCATGGTCGCCCTCGTGAAGTCGAAACAACCGTCATTGCGAGCGAAGCGAAGCAATCCAGCAGCGCAGTGCACGGCGCTGGATTGCTTCGTCGCTTCGCTCCTCGCAATGACGCGGAGTTGAGATGCCGCGTAACTACCCAATCGCGCCGCGCGAGCCGAGCAGCGCCGCCGACTCGGCGTACATCTGAAACAGCGCGACGTTGACCGAAGCGGCGGTGCTGCCGTTGTTCATCCACAGATGCGGAGTGAGGAATTGAGTGGCGACCGGCAGATCGCTGGTCACCACGCCGCTTGCGACATCGCCGGAATTCAGCCGCTCGACGCGGCAGCGGATCTCGCCGCCGTTCGGCTCCGCGGATAGTAACAGCTCGTAAAGATCCTGCCCGCCCGTGGTCGGGAAGCCGCCACCGAGGCTGGTCTTGGTCGCCGCACCGCTGCCATCGTTCGTAAGCAGCGACAGCGTCGTATCCCCGGAGTCGAAGCCGACGCCGATCAGGTTGAGCAGTGTGCTCGGATTGGCATTGCCGATCGGGCTCGCCGAGCCATACAGCCCGGCGAACAGCCGGCAGTTGGTCTGAAACCACTCGATGCCGAACCGCATCAGCAGATAGAACCCGCCAAGGCTCGTGGCATTGCCGCGCCATAGCGTCAGTGCCGATCCGCAAGCGCCGGCTGACGCGCCGGCACTCGCAGAGGATACGAGATCGAGCCGCGGCGACGACAGGAACAGATTGCCGGCCGAGGGACCGACCGCGGTCGCCGTGCCGGTGAGCGTGGCGCCGAGACCGACCATATCGAGCGTGGTACTGCCCGGCCGCGGCGACCATTGCATCGGCTGCCGGCGCCGCGCGTCCTTCAGATCGAGCCGGCCGTGCAGCGCCGCCCATCCGCGCAGGCCAGCATAGTAATTCGCCGCATCCGGCGTCAGCTTGACGACGAAGTCGTCGCTGCCGAACAGCCCGAACAACGCCCGCGTGCTCCAATTGTCCTGCAGGATCAGGCCGGCGTCTTTCGCGGCGGCGCTCTTGTTAATGATCACGCGCATATGGCCGCTGCCGGGCGTAACGTCGTCGTTGGACAGCAGTACGTTGTCGGACTTCACCGACAAGCGCCGACTGGAATCCGCCGTGGTGTTGACGCCGAGCAGTGGCAGGTTCTGGAACGCCGCCAGCGCGTTCACCCACGCCGCGCCGCTCCATGCCAGCAGCGTCTGCGTCGACAGATCATAGGCGAGCCAGCCTGGGCTCGGCGCAAAGAACCGCCAGTCGCCGTCGTAGTACGCGGCGACCTGCCCGCTCTTGCCCGCCCACGCGCCGCCGGCGCTGGCCGCCACGATCCAGCGCTGCCCCTCGCTTGGCGACGGGGGCGGCACGCTCAGCGCCGACGACAGCACCGCGAGCTGCACCAGGCCGTCGAGGCTGAACAGCGCCTCGTTGTGGGTGACGTGCTTCTGCGCCTGGCTCGCCTCGATCAGAGGCAGGCCGAGATTGGCAGTGGTCATGATCAAATCCTCACAGCACGACAGTAGCGGTAGCGGCGAAACCCGGGCCGACGGTCGCTGAGAGTTGCGCGACCCGGAGCGTGAGCGCGGCTTGCGGCGCGCCGAAATCGGCGAGCTCGTCGGCGGCGGCGTACAGCGCCATCGGCACCGCGCTTTGCATCGACCGCACGACTGCGCCGCTAGGCCCGAGGATATCGACCGCATAGGCCTCGTTGTCTTCGCCGAGCGGCACTTCGACGCCCCAGCCGTCGCCGTCGATCCGGGTGCGGCGGATCCAGCCGATGCGGACGCCGTCCGCAACGCGGCGCGCGGTCAGATGTACTGGCGCCAGCGGCCGCAGCGCAGTCGGGCCCAGCGTCACCGTCAGGTCGACCGCGCTCGGATCGTCATGACTGCGTCCCGCCGCGACGATACGCAGGCGCAGGCTGCGGCCGAGCGCCGACAGCCCGCGCGCGATCGGCACCAGATGGGTATCGAGCAGCACGAACCGCGCGCCGGCGGCGACATGATCGCGCATCACGCTGTCGCTGCCGGCCTGCCCGCGCAAGAGATGCGACAAGCGATAAATGTTGCCGTCGATCAGTTCGGCGTGGGCGAATTGCAGGATCTCCCAATCGCCGTCGGACGTCTGCACCGCCGCGGCGTTGCCGCCGGCCAGCACCCGCAGCGCCGACAGCGACGCCAGCGCACCGCCGGCGATCTGCACGCGGAAGGTCGTGACGCGATCCCACCGCGCCAGCGGCCCGCGCGGCAGCGGATCGAGCGTGGTGCCGATGATGGTGCGCGCCGGCGCGCTCGCCAGCGGCTGATAGCTGGCGCCATCGGCGGAGACGTAGATCGTCTCCGCCACAGGCCACGGATTGGCGAACACCGCGAGCCGTGTCAGCACGTCCGGCGCCGCGGCATCGATCACCGGCAGATCGAGCGCGATGACCTCGGCCGGACCGAGCGCCGGCGGAATGGCCGCTGTGGCCGGCCGCGGCGTCCGCTGCGGCAGCGCGAACACGTCGGGATCGATGCTGCGCGCCGTGACCTGCCGCATGTCGGTGTCGACCACCTCGTCGATCTCGAACAGCCGCCGCCGGCCAGCGAGCGACAGCGCCACGACATCGCCGGGCGCCAGCCGCAGATGCTGCCGGCCGAGCGCGAGGCTGGCACGCTCGCGGCCGGCCCACAGATCCTGCAGCACGATCTCGGCGCGCCGGGTCGCCGCAGCGTCGTTGGTGACGACCGCCAGATCGGCCTTCACCATCCGCGCCGCGCCGCCGACGAGCCGGCGCGAGCTAGCGGCGGCGCGGCGATAATCGGCCAACGCATCACTATAGGCGATCGCGGTTTCGCGCGGCAGCTCGGTCTCCTGCGCCCGCGTCAGCCGCCACGGCGCGCCCTTGTCGGGTAGCACCAGATCGTCCTCGGTCAGTTCGATCACCGGCGCGCCGCCGCGCTGCACGAAGCGCAACACGCCATCGGCCGCGGCGGCATTGAAACTGTAAGCCAGCGCCAGCGGCTCGATCATCGCCCGCGGTGCCATCGGCCGGTCGACCACATAGCCGTCGCAGCCCTCGCGCAGATCGCTGCTGTCGACGCCACTGACACCGGCATCGGCGAGCAGCGCGGCGATCAGCGCATCCAGCGGTGCGCCGCCGAGCCGGCCGGTGAGCCAGTGCCCGCTGGTCCAGTTCGGCGCGTCGTTCCACACATCGCTCGCAGCCGGAAACACCGGATAGGGCCGCGCATCCCAGGTCCACAAATGGATCACCGACAGGTCGATCATCCGGCCGCCATACAGCGGCGACACAGGATTGCGGGCCTCGGCGCTGAACGCCGTGATCAGGCATTCGAGATAACGGCGCTGGATCAGATCGTCGCGCTCGCCGCTGGAGAAATACGGCGCGAAGTTCTCGCTAGATTTCAGATCGGGAAACACGCTCGGCTGATTGGCGCCCTTGTCGACGGCCGGGCAGCCGACCTCGGTCAGCCACACCGGCTTGCTCATCGGCACCCAGCCGGTCGGCGACGCGAGCTCACTGCCGCCGACCCGCTCGACATGCGGCTGCGACCAGAAGCTGCGGATATCCTTGACGCGGTGGATCCACGGCTTGCCGAGCCCGTCGGTGATCGGCACCCGCGCCTGCCCGGTGCGTGCCGCCGCGTCCGGGTAGTACCAGTCGTAGCCCTCCCCGGCTTCGACATTGGCGGCGAGATAGCCGCGATCGTAGGTGGTGGCGGCAATCGCCGAATCCAGATGGCCGGCATCGTCACGCCAGTCGGCCAGCGGCGCGTAGTAATCGATACCGATCGCGCCGATCGCGGGCGAGGCCCACAGCGGGTCGAGCGGAAACCGGATCTCGGATGCGTCCGGCGTCACCACGTCGGCGCCGTATTCGGTCCAATCCGCTCCATACGTGACCAGCGTGCCGCCGCCGACGATCGCCTTGACGTCAGCGGCAAGCGCGACGAGCTGCTGCACCGCCGGGTACACGCCGGGCGCCGAGCGTACCCGCGTCAGCGACCGCAGCTCCGAGCCGATCAGGAACGCATCGACGCCGCCGGCACCGGCGCAGAGCTGCGCGTAGTGCAGGATCATGCGGCGATAATTCCAGGTGCCGCCGGCGAAGAATTGCGCGACCTGCGCGGCAGCCGTCGCCGTGCCCTGCGGCGAGCCCGGCACGCCCGGCGCCGGATCGCAACTGATGCGGCCGCGCCAGGGATAAGGCGGCTGCGGCGCCGCGCCGGTCCACGGATTGGGAAGGCCGTTGCCGGCCGGCACGTCCATCACCACGAACGGATAGAACGTGATCTTCAGGCCGCGCGCTTTCAGTTCGCCGATCAGATGCACCACGGTGTCGTCGGACGGCGTGCCGCCATAGGCCGGCCGTCCATCGACCTGCGAGATCAGCCGTGCGCTGGCCCGCGTCGCGCCGGCCACCGACCAGGAGCCCTGATCGAGCTTCTTGTCGCGGCGCTCGACGCCGGGCTCGACCGTGCAGGCCTGCGCCCGCAGATCGGTGCCGAACCACGCGACCACCAGCGCGACGCGCTGTAGTCCCGGACAAACGCCCTGCAGATCGTCGAGCGAGCCGAGCACATCGGACGCCGCATAAGCGACATGGCGGTTCTCCGGTGCCGCACTGCCGGCGCCGAGCACTTGCACCCGCGTCGCCGGCTCGTAGCCGAATTCGGTGGTGCCGGGGATCAGCGTTACCGCGCGGGTGATCTGTTCGAGCAGGCCGATCGGCCGCACGATCTCGAACGACAATTGCGGCAGACGGTTGCCGAAATCGGCCAGCGGCAACCGCTCGAACACCACGTAAGCGAGCCCGCGATAGGCCGGCGCATTGCCGGCGCCTTCCTTGGCGACGATCAGCCCGTCCGGCGCCTGATCCTCTGTGCCGCGATGGACGCGAACGTTGAGGCCGGTCAGATCGAGCGGCTTGCCGTCGGCCCAGATCCGCGCCACCCGGCCGATCGGCCCTTCGCACAGCCCGACCGCGAAATTGGCGAAGTAACTGTAGGTCGTGGTGGTGGTCGTGGTCTGCCCGCCCCCGCCGCCGCCAAAGCCCTTGCCGCCGCCTCCGCCGCCGGTGGTGCTTTGCTCGACGCTGATCACCTCCTCGAGCGCGGTCGCCCAGATCACCTGGCCGGCGAGCCGGGCGCGGCCATACACCCGGGGGATCGGCGCGCCTTCGGTCGAGGCCATCAGGTCGAGATCGGCGAGCCGCGGCCCTTCGACCGTGCGCGACGTATCGGTGCTGCCGCCGAACAGCGACTGATCGAGCGCATTGCCGATCAGCGCTCCTGCGATCCGCCCGGCAATCGCGCCGACAGGACCGAACAGCGCGCCGGCCGCAGCGCCGGCGACGGAAAGAACGAGAGCTGCCATGGGAGCACGCCTTCGGCGATTGGTGAACGCGACGGCCATCGGCCGGACGCGAAACGCCCGGGCGGAAGTGTCCGGCCCGGGCGTCAGAATTCTCAATCAGGTTCAGGGTGCGAAGACGAACGATATGTTCGAACTAACAGGCATCACGGCCTCGACGTCACCGCAGGTAGTCAGCGATCGTTCACCGCGCCGCAGCCGACAGGCCGAACCGCCGCGTCAGCCGGAAGCCATCGCGAATGCTGAGGCCGATCAGCGTCAGGTTGATCGCGCCGGCGATCAGCTCCACCGCCTGCACCACCGTGAAGATCTGGTCGAACTGACCGGCGGCGGCGCCGCTGCTGCAGCAGGATCGCGCACGGCACCAGCACGGCGATGCCGTTGACGGCGATGAACGGCATCCGCCAGCGCTTGGCGGCGACGACCGGGTGCGGGGACTTGCCGCCGAGCTTGAAGCCGCTGGCGCCAGCGAGCGCGATCGCCGGGATCAGCACCGCGAGGCCCCACAGGATGCGCAGCTTGACGGCGGCGATCTGCGCCTCGTCGCCGCCGAGTTCGACCACGAGAGTCGAGGTCCAGAACACGAGGATGGTGAGAAACGCGATGATACCCGCAATCGGGTGCAGCCTCTTGATCATTTACGAGCTCCTGTCACTGAACTGACTGTCGAGCCGATCGCGAAGCGCGGTCAGCATTTCCCTGGTCTTACGAAGCTGGCGCGGATCACTGCCCGCGATCATCGCGTCGGCGACCGGTGCCCACAGCTCGCTCGCCTGCTTGAACACGCGCTCGCCGCGCGGCGTCAGCACCACCAGCTTGGCGCGCTTGTGCGCCGGGTTCGGCGCGAAGCCGACCAGCCCGGCTTCGGCCAGCTCGTCGACGATCCGCTGCACCGATTGCCGGGCCAGGCCCATGTTGTCGGCGAGCCGCGCCACCGAGAACGTGCCGCGGCCGTGGGCGACCGAGCCCAGCACCTGCCAGCGCGCGCTGGTCAGCCCGAGCGGCTTCACCAGCGCATCGCCGAACCTGATCAGCGCACCGTTGAGCCGGAAGACTTCCAGCACGAGAGCGTTGGCGGGATGGTCGAACGGGGTTTCTGTCGCCTGCGTCATGACAGCACCCTGTCATTTTGACAGCTTACTGTCAAGATGCTTAGCCGCCCCCTGCCGGGCGGACGCGACGGAAGTTCAATGCCGGCGGCGTTGACGGAGTTCGCGGCATTTGCATCGTACCGGCTTGGGCGAACCGGCCGGTCAGGATGAGACGATGGACTTTCTAGCGAGCGTAGTCGTAGCGATCGTCGCCTATGGCGCGGTGTATTTCATCGGCAAGCCGGTGGTGGCGCTGCAGGCCAAGCGGATCGAAGTGCTCGACGTCGCCGAGCGCTACTCCGGCGTCGAGGCCGGCGCGCCCGAGGAGACCCGCGACGCCGCCGTCAAGGCGCTGTTCGAAGCCGGCACCGCGCTGCGCGCCTATCAGCGCGGCTGGTCGACCGCGGTCCGGCTGTGGTGCTGGGTGTGGGGCTACGATCTCGATCTCGCCGTGCAGGCGCTGTACGGCCTCGCCGAAGGCCCGCGCGCCAAGATGGTGATCCCGCCGGAGGCCCGCCGCAACACGCTGAATGCGCTGTACGTCGCGCTCGGTGCCGCGGGGCACCTGCCGCCCGAAACCGTCGACGCCATCAAACGCATGATCGCCGAGACCAAGGCCGCCAACGCCAAGGCGCACGCCTGAAGCTGATCGGCCCGACTTGCTGACCTTGCGCGCGCGCCGTCACTCCGAAGCGATGAAGCGCAGCTTGCCGGCGCGCCGCGTCGGCTGGCCAATGTCGTTGGTATGGTCGATGCCATCTATCACCGGCACCTCGGTGAAATCGAACGGGCTCTTGGACCTCCCACACCGGGAAACGTGAACGCATAAGCGAGCCGGCGGCGCCACCATGGCGTGATCTCGACTTCGCACACCGCGGCGCCATCGTGGGCGTGGATCATCGTCGTGGTAGAGCTTGCAATGGCGGCGTGCTTGGCGACGCAGCCGTCGCGCCAGCGGAACAGCAATACGTCGCCTTTGCCGAATGCATCGCACGGCACCGGCACGAGATGGCGCAGCGCCGCGGCCGCCAGGGTCTCGTCGCCGCCGGCTTCGGCCCAATCCGGCGCGTAAGGCGGCGGCGCTTCCGGCTCCTCGCCCAGGCAATTGCGCCACACCCCGCGCACCAGGCCGAGGCAATCGCAGCCGATGACCTTCACCGACGCCTGATGCCGATAGCGCGTGCCGATCCAGCTCCGCGCTTCGGCGACCAGCGCATCGCGGTCGAGTAGCTGATCCATCGTGCCCTCGCTCGATTGAGTGATGAGATCGTGACGCGGTCACAGATCGCCGCGTAGTACCGGGCCGATCGGCTCGCCGGTGTTGCCGGGCGCGCCCGGCACCGGATAGCTGACGACGAAATCGTTGCCCGGGATCTGCGGGAAGCCGCGGAAATTGTCGCTGTTAGCAAAGCGGTCGCGGCAGGTCGCAAACAGCTTGTCGCAGCCGGCGGTGACCACGAAGCCGTCGCCGGGCGCGATCGGCTCGGCCGTCGCCTGCCACAGCGACAGCCGCACCTCGCCGCCGACGAGGCGGTGCTGCTTGATCTCGACCGCGGCGCCTTGATTGGCGCCGCTGCGCCAGCTCAGCCGGCCGGCGGTGAACAGGCCGGGCGCAAAGCCGTCGAGGCCGGAGACCGTGATGGTCGACGTCCCCGGCGCCGCAACGACGAGGCCCTCGCCGCGCCGCGCCGGACTGCCGAGATCAACGCGGCAGCGCGCGTCGCCGAGATCGGCATTGCAGCTCGCGGTGTAGAGCCGGCCGGTCTCCTGCGACAACAGATCGGCGAGCCCGCGCAGCTCCGCCGTGAAGGCACGGCCCTCGCGCCGCACTTCGCCGAGCGTGCCGCGCGCGGTCAGCACCCGCAGCTCGGGCTCGCTCCAATCCACCAGCCAGCTCTCGATCGCGGCGGCGTCAAAGCGTCCGGCGGCAAGATCGGCCTCGCGCAGCAGATCGTCGTCGAGCGCCCCGGAAATCTCCGCGCCATCAACCGACAGATCGAACCGCTGCGACGCCTCCGACGCCGAGAACCCGGTGCCGGCGCGGCAGCTCACACCTTCGATGACGAGATCGCGGTCGTGATCGGTGAAGCCGAGCACGACGCCGTCGCGCCGCCGCACGATCCAGCATTGCGCCAGCGTGGTGACGCCGCCGTCGAGCCTCGCCTGCAACGCATCCGGAATGCTGCGCATGGGGAGCTCCTCGATGGCGCGCGACAACGCATCCGCCGGGGCAATGCGATGCCCCGCGGACGATGTCGCATGAGCGGACCGGCGACGGCGACGAGCGCCGCGCCGGGACCGGGGATGTCGGTCAGATCAGAGGTTGCGTGCGATCACGATGCGCTGGACGTCGCTGGTGCCTTCGTAGATCTGGCAGACGCGAACGTCGCGATAGATCCGCTCGACCGGGAAGTCCTTCAAGTAACCGTAGCCGCCGAGCGTCTGGATCGCCGACGAACACACCGCCTCGGCGGTCTCGGAGGCGAGCAGCTTGGCCATCGAGGCTTCGGTCAGGCACGGCAGCCCGGCTTCGCGCAGGCTGGCGGCGTGCAGCACCATCTGCCGCGCGGCGGCGATGCGGGTCGCCATGTCGGCAAGCCGGAACGCCACCGCCTGGTGCTCGATGATCGGCTTGCCGAAGGTGACGCGGTCGCGCGCGTAATCGCGGGCCGCCTCGAACGCGGCGCGCGCCATGCCGACCGCCTGCGAGGCGATGCCGATCCGGCCGCCTTCGAGATTCGACAGCGCGATCTTCAGCCCCTCGCCTTCGGCGCCGAGCCGCAGATCGGCGGGAATCCGCATGTCGTTAAAGGCGAGCTGGCAGGTGTCGGACGAATGTTGGCCGAGCTTGTCCTCGACCCGCACCACCTCATAGCCGGGCGTATCGGTCGGCACGATGAAGGCGGTGATGCCCTTCTTGCCGGCCGACGGATCGGTAACGGCAAACAGGATGATCAGCTGGCCGTTCTGCCCCGAGGTGATGAACTGCTTGGCGCCGTTGATGACGTAGGCATCGCCGTCGCGGCGCGCGGTGGTGCGCAGGTTCGAGGCGTCGGAGCCCGCCTGCGGCTCGGTCAGCGCAAAGCCGCCGATCCACTCGCCGCTGGCGAGCTTGGGCAGGAAGCGCTGCTTCTGCTCCTCGGTGCCGAATTTCAGGATCGGCATGCAGCCAACCGAGGAATGCACGCTGACGATGGTCGAGCACGCGCCGTCACCGGCGGCGATCTCTTCCAGCGCCAGGGTGTAGGCCACCATGCCGGTGTCGGAGCCGCCATAGGCTTCCGGCACCAGCATGCCGAGAAAGCCGAGCTGGCCCATCTCGGTGAGTTCGGCGCGCGGAAACGCATGCGCGGCATCGCGCGCCGCCGCGGTCGGAGCGAGACGCTCGCGGGCGAAGTCGCGCGCGGTGTCGCGGATCTGGGTCTGCAACTCGTTGAGGATCATGATGCGCTCACGACAACCGCTCGACCGCGACGGCGGTGGCTTCGCCGCCGCCGATGCACAGCGAGGCGATGCCGCGCTTGAGGTCATACTTCTCCAGTGCGGCCAGCAGCGTCACCAGCACGCGCGCGCCGGAAGCGCCGATCGGGTGGCCGAGCGCGCAGGCGCCGCCATGGACGTTGACCTTGTCGTGCGGCAGGCCGAGGTCGTGCATCGCCGCCAGCGCCACCACCGCGAACGCTTCGTTGACTTCGAACAGATCGACGTCGGCGAGATTCCAACCCGTGCGTTCGCTGAGCTTGCGGATCGCGCCGATCGGCGCGGTGGCGAACAGCGCCGGCTCATGCGCGTGGGTGGAATGGCCGACGATCGCCGCGAGCGGCTTCAGGCCGCGCTTGTCGGCTTCGGAGCGGCGCATCAGCACCAGCGCCGCGGCTCCGTCGGAAATCGACGACGAGTTCGCCGCCGTCACGGTGCCGCCGTCGCGGAAGGCCGGCTTCAGCGTCGGGATCTTGTCGAGCTTGGCCTTCAGCGGCTGCTCGTCGGTAGTGACGGTGATGTCCGACTTGCCGGCCTTGATCGTCACCGGCGTGATTTCGCGGGCGAACGAGCCGTCCTTGATCGCGGCCTGGGCGCGGGTCAGCGAGGTGATGGCGAAATTGTCCTGGGTCTCGCGGGTGAACTGATAGCTTTGCGCACAGTCCTCCGCGAAGGTGCCCATCAGCCGGCCCTTGTCGTAGGCGTCTTCCAGGCCGTCGAGGAACATGTGGTCGAGCACCCGGCCGTGGCCCATCCGGTAGCCGCCGCGGGCGCGGTCGAGCAGATACGGCGCATTGGTCATGCTCTCCATGCCGCCGGCGACCGCCACGGTGGCGCTGCCGGCGATCAAGAGATCATGCGCCAGCATCGCCGCCTTCATGCCGGAGCCGCACATCTTGTTCACGGTGGTGCAGCCCACCGACAGCGGCAGCCCGGCGCCGAGCGAAGCCTGCCGCGCCGGGGCCTGGCCCTGGCCGGCCGGCAGCACGCAGCCGAACACCACTTCGTCGATCGCATCCGGCTTCAGGCCGGCGCGCTCCACCGCGGCCGAGATCGCGGCAGAGCCGAGCTGGGATGCGGTGGCGTCCTTCAGTTCGCCCTGAAAGCCGCCCATCGGAGTCCGCGCGGAGCCGACGATAACGATAGGATCGTGGGTCATGGGAGTTCTCCCTGGATTTTGGTTTGTTTGATCGAATGAGTAGAGATATCGCCGCGCCTCAGCGCGGCGCCATCCGCAGTGCACCGTCGAGGCGGATCACCTCGCCGTTCAGCATCGTATTCTCGCAGATCGCCTTCACCAGCGCGGCATATTCGGCCGGCCGGCCGAGCCGCGGCGGGAACGGCACGCTCTTGCCGAGCGCATCCTGCACCGGCTGCGGCATCCCGGCCATCATCGGCGTTTCGAAGATGCCGGGCGCGATCGTCACCACGCGAATGCCGTGCTGCGCCAGTTCGCGCGCGATCGGCAGCGTCATCGCGGCGACGCCGCCCTTGGAGGCCGAATACGCCGCCTGCCCGATCTGGCCGTCGAACGCCGCGACCGAGGCGGTGTTGATGATCACCCCGCGTTCGCCCTCGGCGTCGGGCTGCTCCTTGCTCATCGCCTCGGCGGCGAGCCGGATCATGTTGAAGCTGCCGATCAGGTTGATGGTAATCGCCCGGGCGAAACTGTCGAGCTTGTGCGGGCCGTTGCGGCCGAGCACCTTTTCGCCCGGCGCCACGCCGGCGCAGTTCACCAGTCCGTTGACGTGGCCGAACACGTCCAGCGCCAGCTTCACCGCTGCCTCGGCGTCCTCGGCCTTGGTGACGTCGGTGGCGAGAAAGCGGAAGCTCGCCCCGAGGTCCTGCTCGAGCTTGGCGCCGGCCTCGGCGTTGAGATCGAGGCCGACCACTTTGGCGCCGCCGGCGACCAGCATGCGGGCGGTGGCGGCACCGAGACCGGACGCGGCGCCGGTGACGAGGAAGACGCGATCATTGATATTCATGGCGATACGATCCGTGTTTCAAACTGCGGCAGACGAGGTGGCCGGGGCGGGCTCGGAATCGCGCTTGCGCAGGATGAAGCGCTGCAGCTTGCCGCTCGGCGTCTTCGGCAGTTGCTCCAGGAATTCGATCTCGCGCGGATAGGCGTGCGCGGACAGCCGCTTCTTGACGTATTGCCGAAGCTCCTCGGCCAGCGCCTCGCTCGGCGCGACATCCTTGGCGAGCACCACATAGGCTTTGACGATCTCGGTGCGCTCGGGATCGGGCTTGCCGATCACCGCCGCCTCGATCACCGCGGCGTGCTCGATCAGCGCGCTCTCGACGTCGAACGGACCGATGCGATAGCCCGACGAGGTGATGACGTCGTCGGCGCGGCCGACGAAGCTGATCGAGCCATCCGGCTCCAGCTCGACGGTGTCGCCAGTGCGGTAGTAACCGCCTTCGATCGCCGGCGTCTCCTGCTGCCAATAGCCGGAGAACCACATCAGCGGCGAACGCTTCAGATCGACGCTCAGCACGCCCGGGACGTTCGGCGGCAGTTCGTTGCTCTGCTCGTCGAGCACTGCGACGCGGAAGCCCGGCATCGCCAGGCCGGCGGAGCCCGGATGCACGGTGTGGCGCAGGCGGTGGTGATTGTTGACCACCATGCCGAGTTCGGTCTGGCCGTAGTGATCGTGGATCGGCGTGGCGAGATGCTCGGCGAACCAGCGGATCACTTCCGGATTGAGCGGCTCGCCGGCGCTGCTGACGACGCGAAGCTGGCCCTTCACCGCCGCTGCGGCTTCCGGACCCGCTGCGATCAGCAGCCGATAGGCGGTCGGTGCGCCGGCCAGATTGGTGATGCCGCGGCGCTTGATCAGGCCGTAGGTGCTCTCGGCGGTGAACGGACCGTCGTAGAACGTGGTGGCATGGCCGTGCAGCAGCGGGCCGGTGACCGCGTAGTACAAGCCATAGGCCCAGCCCGGGTCGGCGATGTTCCAGAAGATGTCATCGGGGCGCAGATCGACCGCATCGCGGATGTACGAATAGAACGCCGGCAGCGCGTTGATCGGCACCGGCACGCCCTTCGGCAGGCCGGTGGTGCCGGAGGTCGACATCATCAGGAACAGGTCGGTGCCCTTGCGCAGCACCGGCGCGAACTCGGTCGATTGCGCCGCGATCTCGGCATGGAAATCGAGATCACCGAGCGGCGCGGTCTCGCCGGGCCGGAGCACGATCGCCACCGTCGGGCAATCGGCGACGTCGGCGAGCTTGGCGCGGTTGGCGAGATCGGTGACCACCAGCTTGGCGGCACTCATCTTGACGCGGTGCTCGATCGCCTTGGGACCGAACGCGGTAAACAGCGGCTGATACACCGCGCCGGCACGCCAGGTGCCGAGGATCAGCGCCAGCAGCTCGGGCGTGCGCGGCAACATGCCGGCCACCACGTCGCCGGGCTTCACGCCCTGCGCGACCAGCAGATTGGCCACCCGCGCCGCATAGTCCTTCATCTGGGCAAAGCTGAAGGAGGCGGTGCGGCCGTCCTGGCTCTCCCAATCCAGCGCCGTGCCGCCGCCCGCGACATGACGGTCGCAGCATTCGACGCAGACATTGATGCCGGTCGCGAAATCGCCGTCGAACAGCGCTTCGAGGTCCTCGCGGCGAAACCGCGCCAGGACGTCGGCATAATCTTCGATGGCTGCGACCGCAGGATGGGCGTTGCTCATGGTGTTTCTTCCCCTGCCCTCGTTTGGCACGAGGGTCCGACGCGAGTGGATTCACGGGCCGGATTAAGCGGCGGAGCCCTGTGGCTTTCTAGGACCAAATTGACCTAGATTTGTGATCGGTTTTGCCACTTTCGAGGAAGGAGCGGACGATTGGAGCGGCGGACGATTGCGCCTTTGTTCGTCGAAGAGGTCGCCGATTGCCTGCGCCGGGCCGGCATCGCACCCGGACCGGTGTTCGCTTCTGCGGGCCTGCCGGAGGTGGTGCGCGAGCGCGTCTCGGCCGCCGAATTCGGCGCGCTGTGGCTGGCGGTGGCCGCGGCGATGGACGATGAGTTCTTCGGCCTCGGCGGGCGGCCGATGCGGCCGGGCTCGTTCACGCTGCTCGGCCACGCGGTGCTCCACGCCGGAACGCTGCAGCAGGCACTGAACCGCGGGCTACGTTTCCTGAAGATCGCACTGGACGATCCCAGCGGCGAATTGCGGATCGAAGACGGCCTCGCCCGCATCGTGCTGCGGGACGAGACCGCGCCGCGCTCGGCTTTCGCCTATCGCACGTTCTGGATCATGGTGCACGGCATCGCCTGCTGGCTGGTCGGCCGGCGGTTGCCGCTGCGCCGGGTGGATTTCGCCTGCGGCCCGCCGGCCTTTGCCGCCGACTATCGCTCGTTCTTCGGCGCGCCGGTGCGGTTCGGTCAGCCGGAGAGCGCGCTGGTGTTCGATGCCGCGTTTCTCGAGCTGCGCACCAATCGCACCGAACGCGCGCTGAAAGAGTTTCTGCGCCGCGCGCCGGCGAACATTCTGGTCCGCTACCGCCACGACGCGACCTTGACCGCGGCGATCCGCACGACATTGCGAGCGAGGCCACCGACCGCGTGGCCGAATTTCGAGACGCTGGCCAAGCAGATGAAGATCCCAGCCTCGACGCTGCGCCGCCGCCTCAGCGCCGAAGGGCAGACCTATCAATCGATCAAGGACGAGATCCGCCGTGCGCTCGCGATCCGCTGGCTGGCGGAGAACCAGAAGCCGGTCGGCGACATCGCGGCCGATCTCGGTTTCGCCGAGCCCAGCGCATTCCACCGCGCGTTCCGGAAATGGATGGCGAAAAGTCCCGGCGCATTCCGCCGCGAGGCGATCGGGGGCTGAGGCCTCGCGCATAAAGCAATCCTGTTTTCGATAAAATCGAAGCCGCGCTTCGGAGAGCCTGCAACGGGCAGAGCCTCATGGTGAGGAGGCGCGTAGCGCCGTCTCGAACCATGTGACGCAGGGAATGCGTGGCCCCATCCTTCGAGACGCCCGGCTTCGCCGGACTCCTCAGGATGAGGACTCAGTGCCTTCGGAAAGGTCGGATCGTTTCAATCAAACGATGAACTGCTCTAGGCTCCCGAGGGAATTCCCAAAGCTTCGCTGTTGCGCATCGCCACCAGCGCCGCCTGGGTGCGATTGGCGACGTTCAGCTTCTGGATGATGCCGGCCACCTGAGACTTGACCGTGAACACGCTCATGTCCCGCTCCTTGGCAATCTGCCGATTGCTTTTCCCGCTCACCAGATAAGGCAGCAGTTCCAATTGTGACGGCGTCAGCTCGCTGAAAACGTTCTGCTCGTCCACCTGCGGCTTGGCGATCGTCAGCGTCGGGGAGCGATCCTGCGACGATGCAAGCGCTTCGACGATCGCGCCGCGGACGGCGCCGATCATCGCGGAATCGACCTGTGCGGTCGCGGCCGCCCCCTGCCCGATCATCAGCGCGGACAGTTCCTGCCGGCCGCCGAGCAGCACCGAAAGATCGATATGCAACACCACGATGGTGTCGGGATTGTCTTCGGACGGCGTCGCGACGATCAGGAAGTGCTTTCGTTCGCCGGCTTCCTCGCGCCAGCTCACGGTCGAGAAAAAGTCGATGCTCTTCTCGGCGAGACTCTTGAAGCCGCGCAGCAATTCCAGCGAATGCCGATCGGGACGAATGCAGGCGTCGAAATAGCTGCTGCCGAGCTTGGGCTTGGCTTGCGCCGAACCGGAGGTCGCCGGCTCATCGCTGGATTCCAGAATCTTGCCGTTCCGATCGATCACCAGGGCGCTGATTCCCACGCCCTTGACGATCTTCGATAGATTCGCGCGCAGCATGACCGCAAGTGTCTGAAACAGTACGTCAAATCGTCCCTGCGAGGGACGGGCGAGAGGCCTGGCCCCGTAATTTTACGGGACCCTAGATCGAGCTTCGAAGAGTCGCCACCCCCAATTTCGGTGACGGACCATGATGCCCTCAGACGGAGCTGTTGCGGGCGTGGCCCGCGCGATATTTCCGGCGATCGCGCACGAACTCGACGGACGGCGGCGTTTGACGATCGCCCTGTTTGATCAGAGCGGGTTCGGACGCCTGTTCGGACCATCCCTCGTCGGTCTCGTCGAGCAGATCGCGATAGATTTTCAACGCGGCGTAGAGCCGATCTTCGCCGATCGCCTTGTTGGCCTTTTCGACGGCGGCTGCAGCAGCGGGCATCTCTTCGAGCAGGCGCTCGGTCGCTTCGGTGTAGCTTTCGATCGTCGCTCCGTCCCGCCGCAAATAAAGCTTCTGCAAACGCAGATAGACTTGGCGCAGGCTGGTGTCGGCGCGATCTTCGAGAATGGTATTCGCTTGGCGCAGGACCGGCGCGAGACCTTCGATCGAGAAGGTCGACGATTCCGTCCAGCCATTGATCAACGTCAGAGCGCCGATCTCGATCCGCTCGAACGGCTTCAGCGTGATCTTCAGCCCGGATGACGGCTTCCGTCGCTGCGTCTTGGCGGCGTGCGTTGCGGTCATCTCGGTGAACGGCATCTGGTCTCTCCAGGATCAGGGAGAAGGAGCCGGCGGCGTCGCCGCCGCCGGCTCCTTCGGTGTCGTTAACGCAGCAACTGCAGGACGCCCTGCTGCGACTGGTTGGCCAGCGACAGCGCGGACACCGCGATCGACTGACGGGTGGTCAGCGCCTGGCTGTTCGCCGCTTCCTCGTTGGTGTCGGCCAGAGTCAGGTTCGCCGAACCGGTCTGCAGCACGTTGATCAGGCTCTTCGAGAAGTCCTGACGGGCCTGCACCACCGACAGGTTCGAACCGAACGCCGAGGCCTGCGACCGCAGCGTGGTCGAGGCGGCGCTCAGCTTGTCGAGAACCGCGTTGGTCGCCTTGTTGTCGATGAAGTCGACGCCAGAGGCCAGATCAGACAGGCCGAGGCCGGTCGGATCGAAGGTGACGCCCTGGATCGAGATCGTCGACTTGCCGGTTTCGTTGAACACCAGCTTCAGGTTGTCGCCGTTCAGCAGGTTGACGCCGTTGAACGAAGCGTCCTGAGCCGTGGTCTTGATCTGGTTCAGGATGTCGTTGAACTGCTTGACCAGACCCGCGCGGGTGTTCTGGGCATTGACGTCCGCCACCGGCGCCTGGGGCGTGGTGAAGGTCAGGCTCGTCAGCGCCGTTCCGCCGAGCACGCCGCCTTCGTTGCCGCCCATAGTGTGGGAGGCGTAGTCGTTGGAGGTCGAGATCGTCAGCTTGCCGGTGGCGTTGTCGATCGACGCCGACATGTTGTTGGCGGCCAGCGCGACATTGAGCTGGGCCAGCGACTTGACGGTGCCGTTGGTGCCGTCGCCGAAGGTGACATTGACGCCCGCACCGCCGTTGAAGGAGGTGAAGGTCAACGACTTGCCGTTCAGGCTGCCGGCGCTCGCACCGCGCGCTGCGGAGAACGAGCTGTCGGTGCCGCTCGGGCCGGTGAGGCCGAGCGCCGACATGGCATTGCCGGTGCCGGTGATGCTGAGATCCGACTGAAGACCGGTCGAGATCTTCAGCATGCCGGTGGACATCGACGAGTTGGCCGTACCGCTGGTGGTCGAGATCACCGCCCCGGCGTTGCCGAGCGTGGCCTTGCGAACACCGGTGGCAAGGTCGATCGCCTTCATCACGTCGTCGAGCGTGCCCTTCTGCAGGTACACCGTCGAGTTGCCGTTACCGTCGGTTTCGACGTTACCGGAGATGCCGGTGTGCGACGCGGACGCCGTCGGCACCGCGGCGTTCTTGAAGGTGATGGTCTTGCCGTTCACATTCAGCGTCGAGCCGTCCTGGATCAGCGTTCCCAGAGTCGTACCGTCGGTGGTGCGCTGCTTGGTCAAGGTCAGCGGGCCGGCGCCGGTCGAGGTGGTCAGGCCGAGATTCTTGAGCAGGTCGGTCGGACCGGTCAGATTCAGGTCGGCACCCGACGAGCTCTGAACCGTGACGATGCCGCCGGCAACGGACGACGCCGTCTGACCGGCGCTGGTCGAGATCGTCGCCACACCATTCGAGATCGAAGCCGACTTGACACCGTTGGCGAGATCGATCGCGGTCAGCACGTCACCGACGGTGGCGTTGGTGAAGTTGCTCTGATTGCCGAGATAGATCGTCGAGTTGCCGTTGCCGTCAGTGCCGATCCGGCCGAGAACACCGGTGCCCGACGCGATGTCGTTGCCCTGCGGCGCGTCCGAGGTCTTGAAGGTGATGGTCTTGCCGTTCACCGACAGCGTGGTGCCATCGGAGATCGCGGTGGAAGACAAACCGCCGTGGGTGTTGAACAGCTGGGTCGAGCCGGTGATATTCGCCGAGCTGGTGGCCGCAGCAGTGTCGACCTTGAATTCGGTCGAGTTGCCCAGCCCGAGCTTGGCCAGCACCGCGCCGCCGGCGTTGTCGCTGATGGTCAGCGGGCTGTTGGTGCCCGAGTGCAGCTCCAGCTTACCGCCGGTCACAGTCGACGCGTTGGTCGTATTGTTGTTCATCGCATCGATGGTCTTGGTCAGGGCCGCCAGGTCCTGATCGAGACCGATCGTGTAGTTGCCTTCGGAATCCGCCTTCGCCGAGCCGGCGGTGGTGAAGGTGATGGTCTTGCCGTTGACGGTGATCGAGTCACCGGAGGCCGGACCGGTCGCAGTGGCGGTGATGCCGTTGGTCAGATCGCTGATCTTGGACGTCGTCGTGGCGGCGCCGCCACCGGTGCCGACGGTCAGCGCTCCACCGAGAGCGGTGTTGTCGGCAGCGCCGACGACGGTGACGGCGGCCGAGGCCGCGATGCTGACGATGTTGCCGCCGAGCGTATCAGTGCCGGAAGCGGCGGTGGTGCCGTACTGCGTGCCGTCGAAGATCACGTTGCTGCTGGCGGCGGCGTTGCTGAAGCTCTGGGTGCCGCGCAGATCGTCGGCAGTGGCGCCGGAGATGGTCGCCGACACGTTCGACTTGGCGGAATAGCCCGCCACGGTCTGCAGAGCCTGGTTGGCGATCGACTTGGCGCTGTCCACCAGCTTGTTCAGCGAGGTGATGCCGGTGTTGGCGGCCTGCAGGATCTGCACGCCGTTGCCGATGCCGTCGAGCAGGTTGTTGATGTCGCTGGCGCGGCTGTCGAGCGAAGCGGCGGTGAAGAAGTTGGTCGGATTGTCGAGCGCCGAGTTCACCTTCTTGCCGGACGACAGGCGGCTTTGGGTGGTGGCGAGCAGATCAGCCGTAGCCTGGAGCGACGAGAGATTCTGGCGAACGGCGTTCGAGAGAACGATACCTGACATGGACTTTTGCCTTTCTGGGCAATGACGTGTCGTTGAGCCGAACTTTTCTGTCGGCTGGCCATTTTCAGTTTCGTCGCGCAAAGGATCGTTGAACCGGCCGACGTCCGACCGGACGTCGCCTTCGCCCGATCGGACGTCCACCGAGCAAGGTTTCGTTCACGCCCGATGCGCCCCCCGGGAGCGAGAAGGCCGCGCGCTCAGACCTTGATCTCGATCAGCGGGATTTTTGGAATCGCGCCGGCCGCAAACGCCGAGAGATCGACTTCGAGGTAATCGGTGTCGAACCGCACCGGCACGTCGAACTGAAAACCCGCGGTCACGGCCGCGCCGGAGGGCGGCAGATGGCCGGGCGCGAAGGTGACGAGGCCGGTCGTTGGATCGCAAGCGAACGCAGCGGCCGCGGCCTCGACGCCGCCGACCGCGACGCGCACGCTGCCGGCAACCGGCTTACTGATCGTCCGCACATAGGGCGCGAAGCCGGCGCCGTAGGTCTTGACGAGCTGATAGCTCGCGCGCGCACCGTCGCCGATGCCGATACCCTGGTCCAGCGCCGACACCGGCGCGCCGGGTGCGGCCGAGCTGCAATCCAGCCGGTCGCGCCAGCGGAAGCCGGTGAGCGGGCCGCGGCGCTCCTCGAAGAACGCCACCACCTGCTGCAAAGCCTCGAAGCTCTTGACGCCGTAGCCGGCATCGTAGCGCCGCCGCGAATCCGCCCAGCGCGCGTTGCGCTGTTCGCGGCCCGAGCCGAAGCCGACGATCTCGGTGCGCCGCTCCGGCCCGCCGGCGCTTTTCAGCGCGACATCGAGCGGAAACAGCACTTCGTGGAATGGGGTCATGCGATGAGTCCTTCATCGTCATTGCGAGGAGCACCCGGATCGGCGCGACGCGCCGTCCGGGCACAGGCTCCGCGGCGAAGCAATCCAGCTCAGTTGCGCGGAGCTGGATTGCTTCGCCTTCGGCTCGCAATGACGTGGATGCAAGGCGGCGAACTACAGACCCCGCTGCCCGCGCGCGACGGCGCGGGCGATCTGGCCGGTCAGATAGCTCTCGGAGCGACGGAAGCTGTCGGCGTCGGGCGTGGCGATCTGGATGTTGACCGTGGTGGCGCCGCCGCTGGAGGCGACGCCGAGCCGGCCATCGGCACCGCGCGCCAGCGGCAGGATCGCCTCTGGCCCGGCCTCGCCGGCAAGACCGACGCCGCCGCCGAGCATCGGGAAGTAGGTCGGCGTGCCGATCACGCCGCCGGCTGCGAACGGCTTGATCGCGCCGCCCGCATTCTTGGCGGTCGTGCCGCCGAACAATCCTGAGAACAGGCTGTCGAAACCGCTGGCGAGGCTGGTGGTCAGCGGCTTCAGCGCCGCCTTCACCGCCAGGTCCGAGACCTTGAGCGCCAGCGACTTCAGCACGTCCTCGAACTGCTTGCCGCCGGTGATCGATTGCGAGAACGCCGAGGTCATCGCCCGCGCGAAACCCTTGGCTTCGCTGCTGAGCGCCTGGGTCTTGGTGGTGAGCTGATCGACCTGCTGCGTCGTCTCCTCGACGCAGCCGCAGTCGCAACTCTCATAGCTATCGCCCGTCATTGCGCAGGCTCCTCGTGATCCGGATAGCACCGCATCAGCTCGTCGAACGCGGCGCGGCCGAGCGACGAGATACCACCGCCGCGCAGGCCGGCGATCGCGGCGGCGAGTTCGCGCGGCGTCATGCGCCAGAACTGATCGGGCGGCAGCCGCAGCACGCCGAGGCCGAACTGCATCGCCTCCGCCCACGGAAACGGCGTCACGCCGCGGCCTCGCCGAAGGTCGCCGCCAGCAGCTCCGCGGCGATGCTGGCGTAGCCGGCGGCGCCGCCCGCGACCGTCATCGCCGCGACCTCGTCGTCGCGCACCGCCTCGCCGGCGCCGCGCAAACCCGCAGCGATGATCCGGACCAGATCGCGCGCCGACAGATGCCCGCTGCCGAAGCGCTGTGCGAGTGCGACGAGATCGGTGGCGGCGAACGCGGCTTCGAGTTCGGCGAGCGCGCCGAGCGTCAGCACCAGCGTGCGGGTCTGGCCGCCGAGTTCGGCTTCGATTTCGCCGCGATGTCTGTTGGCCATGGCATCCCTCACAAGGCGACGAAGCCGAGCGCGCCGGCGCTCTCCAGCGTCAGGTCGAAGGTGACTTCGCCGTTGTGCTCGCCGGCGAATTCGAGGCTGGCGATTTGGAACGGCCCGGTGATGCTGCCGAAATCCGGCACCACCACCTGGCAGTCGCTGATCAGGCCGTTGAAGAAAGCAGTTCGCACCAGCGCGTCGGAGCTTGCATCCTTGAACAGGCCGCGGCCGGAGATCGAGGCGCGGCGCACCCCGGCGCCGGCCAGCAGCTCGCGCCAGCGATCGGCGGATTCGGCGTGGGTGATGTCGACGAGCTCGGCGTTGAACGCGATCTTGCGGCTGCGCAAGCCGGCGACGGTGACGTAGTTGGTGCCGTCGTGGATCTTGAGCAGCAGATCCTTGCCCTTTTGTGCGCCCATGCGCGGCTCCTGCTAACTAACTGGTTCGGTGACGGCGCGAAATCGCACCAAGGCGTGATAGGTCCGGCCGTCGGGCTCGCGGCGGATGTCGGCGAGCGCGAACCGCAGATTGACGAGGCGATGGCCGGACGGGGCCAGCGGCACATCATCCAGCGCCTGCAGCAACGCGCCGGTGATGACATGCGCCTCCTTGTGGCCGCCTTGCCGCGACCAGGCGTGCAGCGTCAATTGATGCTCCTGGGTCGGCGCGTCGTCGGCGGAGACATCGCTGATCCGCGCTTCGCCCAAGGTGACGAACGGAAACGCCGCCTCGCGCGGCGGCGCGTCGTAGATCCGCGGCCCGCCGAGCGCGGCGAGCAGCGCAGGATCGGTGGTGAGCGCGCGGTGGATCGCCGCGCGCAGCGCTACGCTGGCAGGGGTCATGTCTGCTCCGTCTCGGCGTCGATCTCGAGCAGCGCGCCGCGCTCGCGGCTGCGCCAGGCGATGATGCGATACACGCTGTCGCCGTCGGCGAGCCGGTGGGCGCGCGACAGCGTCACCCCGGAGCGCAGCGTGATCTTCACCCGCAGCGCAGCGCGATCAGTATCGGCCGCGACGCCTTCGCGCGCCGCGAGCGGCACCACGCTGGCCCACAGCACCGCCTGCGCCGCAAAACTCCGCACCACGCCGCCCTGCCCGTCGTCGGTCTCGACCGGCGCCAGCAGCGTCAGCCGGCGGCTCAAGCGGCCGGGGTCGATCACAGCGTCACCGCGCGGTAGCCGGCGATCAGCGTCGCGACGCTACCGGGCAGCAGCGCGGCGCTGGTATCAGCCGCGCCGCCACGATTGTCGTACCACTGCGCCACCAGGGTGCGCACCGCGTGGCGCAGCGGCGCCGGCACATCGTCGGGCGCGGTGCCGTAGCCGAGTTCGAGGTCGAGCTCGATGCCGGCGACGGCGCGCCCCGGCTCCGGCAGCGCCCCGGGCGGCGGCGCGATCACGCCGCCGGCGAGGTCGAGCACGAAGCTGGCGGGATCGACATCGTGCGCGACGCCGCGCGCGTCGTAGGTCCGCACCGCGATCAGCGACCGCAGCGGCCCGCCGCGCAGCACGATACGGCCGTCGCGCGGCCAGGCATCGCGCACCAGCCGCCAGCGCTGCGCCAGCAGCATCCGGCCCGTCCAGGCCTCGATCTGGGCGCGCGCCGCCGTCAGCAGCGAAGCAATCACCGCGTCGTCGGCGTCGTGCTCGACGCGCAGGAAACTCTTCAGATCAGTGACGGTCCACGGCTCGGCGGCCGGCCCGGCCAGCAGCAGCATCGGCATGGCGGTTCCTCGTAGGTGATGATCAGTGATTGACAGCGCCGCGGCGGCGGGCGAAACGCGCCGCCATGATCCGCACGCTCACATTCGGCGCTCTGCTCGTCGCCGCGCTGGCCTCACCGGCGGCGGCGCTGGTCGGCGGCGCCCCGGAGGCGACCGGCGCGCTCGGCCGCGCTTTGGTCACCATCGTCGGCTCGCGCGGCAATTTCTGTTCGGGGACGCTGATCGCGCCCGATCTGGTGCTGAGCGCCGCGCACTGCGTCGGCCCCGGCGCCGACTACAAGGTGGTGCAGTACGACGCCCAGCGGCAGCCCAGCCTGCGCGACGTCGCCCGCGTCGCCGCGCATCCGGAGTTCGACATGCGCGCGATCCTCGGCCATCGCGCCAGCGCCGACGTCGCGCTGCTCAAGCTCGCCGCGCCGCTGCCCGGCAAGGCGCCGCTGCCGATCGCGGCGCCGGAGGATCCGCTCGCCGCCGGCCAGGATTTCACGATCGCCGGCATCGGCGTCACCCGGCGCGGCGACGGCAAGAGCGGCGGCACCGCGCGCAGCGCGACGCTGACCGCGACCGGCCGCCCCGGCCGCCTGCAGATCCGCCTGATTGATCCCGCCGCCACCGGCGGCCGCGCCGGCTTAGGTGCCTGCACCGGCGATTCCGGCGGCCCGGCGCTGCAGGCGCAGAACGACCGGCTGGTGGTGGTCGGCGTGGTGTCGTGGTCGACCGGCCCCGGCAACACCGCCGGCTGCGGCGGCCTCACCGGCGTCACCCCGCTGACGCTGTACCGCGACTGGATCGCCCGCACCGCGCAAAGCTGGGGCTCGGCAATGGCGCGGTAGCGGCTCGCACGTTGGTTAATCTTTATTAACCATAATCGCCCACCCTGGCGGCTCCTCACCCCGGAGTGCCGCCATGTTGCGTGTCGTGCTGCTACTGCTGATCGCGTTGCCGTTGGCCCAGCCGGCGCGCGCCGCCGATCTGCCGATGCACAGCAAGATCGGCAGGATCTTCGCCGAGCCGCAACCGAGGCCGCGGGTGCGCCCATCGCTGGAAATGGAAAGCGGCTCGCCGGTGTATGCGCCGGAGGTCGACGTGCCGCCGATCGTGCACGGTTACTACGGCAAGCCGCGGTCATATCTGTATCAGAGCTATTACGGCACCGATCCGAACCTGATCTTCGGCCGCCTGCCCTACGCCTGCGGCTGGTACGGCTACTGCTGAGCGCGCGACGCTCGCGTAGGATGGGTTGAGCGTCAGCGAAACCCATCGGCAACGGAGCACAGCCATGATGGGTTTCGCTGCGCTCAACCCATCCTACGGATTCGCCACTACAACACCCGCATCCTTGGGCCTCCCGCATGGGCGCCGCCGATCAGCGCGGTGATCGCCCACACCAATGCGTCGACCCGGTCCGGCGAGTGGCCGGAGGACAGCCCGGTGGGAGCGAAGTCGCACATTTCATCTTGCGACCTCTAACCCGATGATCCGGCTAGGTTTTTGTTTTACGGTTTTGCGGTGTTTTACAATTCTGTTCGCTGGCCGTTCTGGTCAGCGTCAGCAGGGCGGCCTGTCCGCTGGTCTTGCGATCGGCGAAGCGGCAGTAGCGCTCGATCATCGGCAACGACATTCCGACGATGTCGCCGATCTGCCCCGTCGACAGTCCGGCGCGCCGCAGACGGATCACCGCTGTACAACGCAAGCCATGCAGCGTAACGCCCGCCAGCTCGGGGATCTTGTCCCGCGCCTCCGCAAAGTGGGTGGAGAACAGCTTGCGGGTGTATCGCTCGCCGCTCGCCCGGCCACCCTCTTGCAACAGGAACGGCCCCGGCCGCTTCGTCCACGTTGCCATTTCCGCCGCCAGCTCGGGCACGATCGGGCACCATACGTCGCGCTTTTTCTTCTGTGTGGTAAGTGCGAAGCCGCCCTCTTCGACATCCGTCCAGCCGAGCCTCACAGCATCGCTGCCGCGCATGCCCGTGTAGAGGTAGAGCACCACACCGCGCCGGATCACGCCGGTTAGTTGCGTCATCGCCGCTTCGATCTGTGCCGGCGTCCAAGGTTTGTGCCCGCTGCTCTTGGCGTAGGGCTTCACGCCCTCAGTCAACGAGTGGTCGATATGATCGCGCACCCGCGCCCAAGTCGACAGCGCACGCATGGCGCTCAGAAAGTTGTTCGCCTTTCCGGGCGTCGCCGCCAGATTGTCCATCACCGCTTGAACGTGCACCGGGCGCAGTCCCCGCGCCGGCAGATCGCCCCACGCGAGCCGCGCGGTGCGCAGCGCTCGTTCGTATTGATCGATCGTGCCGGCGGTGATGGTGCCGGCTGTGTTGATGTATTCGAGGTAACCGTCGAGCACCGCGCCGAACGTATCGACATCGACGCCGCCGCCGATGCCCTGCGCCTGACGGATTGCGTTCCAGAACTGCGGCGAGTGCGGGTCGTTCGGCAGCGACACGCGCGGGCCGGCGTGATCGGTCCCGCGGCCTACTTGATAGTAGAAATACTCACGCCCTCGCGAAACGACACGGTGAACGCCCTTCGGCAATTTGACGGCGGACCTATTGCGTGGCCGTGGCATTGCGCGCCCCCATCAGGAACGGGTCAACCGCATCGCTGGTCTTGCAGCCGGACAGAGATCCAAGCGCCATTTGCACGTCGGCCCAGCACCACCGCACACAGCCGGACGACAGCTTGATCGGCTGCGGCAGCACGCCGCGACGGACCATCTCGTAGACTGTCGTTTCTGACACGTCCAATTCGCGCGCAAGCGAGGCGCAGGAGAGATATGCCGGCGGTCTACTGGTCATGAGTGCGACCTCGCCCTCTGGCGGGATGATCGATCAGTTCAGCGCCGGCGCCGCGGCGCCGGTGGTGGTGTCGAAATCGTTCGACGCGCGATCGGCAGCGTGGCCGTGCAGCGGACCAAGTTTCTGCGCCGCCCATTTGTCGAGCTCGGCGAGCGGGTACAGCGCAGTGCGGTTCACCCGATGAAAGCGCGGACCGCCCCCGCGGCTCGCGTACTTCTTCAGTGTCGTCGCCGCGCAGCGCAGGCCGTATCGCTCCCGCAGATAGGCCGCCGCGCGGTCGCGGCGAAGATTTTTGGTGCTGGAGCAATTCGTATCCATCGACAGCTCTCAGCGCCTGAACCACTTCTCGCGGCGCTGCCGGCACTCCTTCTCCGCGGCAGCATCAACGTTTGCGGTCGCGGCAACGTCCTGCGGAGCGGCATCGATTTGCGACAACAGCGGCCCGAGCTTGGCTTCGGCGAAAGCGTCGAGCTCACTAAATGGATACAGCCGCTCGTTGTTGTAGATGTAGAACTTCGGACCTTCGCCGGTTGCCGCGAGCTTCCCGAGCTTCCGCGCCGAGCATTGGACGCGCCAGTTATCGCGTAGATAGTCCGACGCCGCAGTCCCCTTCAGCACACCTCTACGACTCGATTGCCAAACCCCTTTGTCGTCGCTCATTGGATCACTCCTCAGCCTTGCGGGTGCGAGTGCCGGTCTGTCGATCACGGCCTGCGGTGTGGCGAATGATGCCGTTCAGTGTCACCATGAAAAGTACGTCGCTCTCGATCGTGACCGACGTGATGTAGTGAAACAGCAGCGCCTTGCGCATCAGGCTCTTCGAGGCGTCCGCCTCGGGAGAGGACACCGACAGCTTTCCATTGTTCTGCCGAACGATCTCGACTCGGTGGTAGTCCTGAAGGCGGTCGCTTTCGAATGTGTACTCTTCGATTCCGGTCGCCTCATTGAGGGACGGCTTGAAACGCTCCATGAACCCCTCAACATGAGGCACGAAGCTATCGATCAGGCCGAACGCCTCACTCGGCTTGATACCGACCCGGCCCAGCTCCATCACGAACCGCATGCCGATGATGCCGCTGCCGGACCACACCGCCTTGAGGTGCTTGCCCCGTCGATCAGCCAAAGGCTGCGCGCCCTCATCGGGATCGACGTCGAAATAACCGCGCGCCTTCCAGTTCTGCAGCATGCCCTGGTTGAGGCCGGGAACGAGCTCCAGCACGTCGGCTTGCCGGAAACAGAAATCTTCGTAGAGGTCATCGAGGGTCATTCCAAATCAATCGCATGATAAACAACCTTCGTCAAGGTTCTCTATCGCGCGATGCACAACTCTGGAATGTGACAAAAATCCTATCATGCAGCGCCACGGTCGTAAAGCACCGAGGCGACGCGGCCCTCGCAAGCCGCGCCGCCGCCAGAACGGATCAGGCGTAGTAGATCGCCTCGCAAATCGCCCGGTCGCGGTGCGACAGCACGTCGGCGGCGTCTTCCGCGACGGCGCCGGCGAGCGCCGGCGCGAGGGCTTCCAGCGCGCGGATCGCCATCTCGGCTTCGTGGTTGAGGTCATCCGGCGTTTCCTCGGCGCCGCTGGCCAGTTCGTTGAGCGACAGCAGCAAAAGCGCGCCGGCCTTGTTGATCGAAGCGGGCAGCCGCTCGATCTCGGCTTCGATCAACCAGATCGTTTCGAGAATCGGGCGTGTCGTGTCTTCGTAGTCCGTCACTGCCTTTTCCGCCGCCTCCCTGGTGCAGCCAGGCGCATCGTCGATCGCGTGCCAGATCGCGGCGGCGGCGTGGATCTGCTGGGTCAATTCCCGACGCCGCAGCCACAGCGATTCGAGCGCAAGTTCGGCAGCGCCAAGCGGCCGGCGGCCGTCGCTAGCGATCGAAGGTGACGCGATGGTGGCAATAGGTGCGGCGGTTGTGGCAATGGCGGCGATGGCGGTCGTCATGATCAATCTCCGAGATACGCGTTCACTAGGCCCGGCAGAGGCGCCAGACGCGGCCTTGGTGGCAGACGAGCAGCGGCCCGTCGCGGGCAGCGTCAACGAATGGTTAACCATGCTGAGGGTGGCGGCGCGGTGCTGATCCATCACGCCCCCTTAGTGTCGCGAGAGAGAGCCGGCGGCCGCGCAGATCAGCGCGTCGACGTCGCCCGTGAGGATGAAGCTGGCGAAGCTGGGATTATCCATGAAGAAGGGAAACCCCGCCGCCTCTTCGGAAGTGGCATCGCTGACGCCTTCGGCGATCACAGCGAAGAACGCCAGCGCCCGGTCGGCCTCGACGCGGTCGAAGGCGGCGCCGTCGCGCTGCTCGAGCACGGCAGTCACGCGCAGCAAGCGCGCCATGCAGGCGGCAGCCACCGCGCGGTCGCTGCCGGCCGGCACCGGCGAGCGGTGTCGGATCCGGGTTTCGGAGACGAGACGGAGCCCGCGTGGCGGCGGGCACATAGGGTGATGAAGGGTCATTGGTGGCTCGCGGATTAACCGGCTGTCTAGGCCGGGCACCAGCGGCGGGCTGGTACCGGGAGCTAGACAACAGTCCGCGAGAACTGCGCCACGACCTTCCCCGAAGGTCTTGTATAGCCGTGGCACTCCCGGCATAATGAGCCGGTCGCCGCCCACGGTATGGGCGCGGTATCAATTTCAGCGGGTTTATGAGCCCGGCAAGGCTCTTGGCCCGCCTATCGCGGATGAAGCGCAATCCCCGGCAAGGGACCGCTTCGGGAGTTGTCTAGGCTCCGCGATTATCCTGCCACCGAATCAAACGAAAATCCATCCCCACCTCGGGGGCGCCTTGGCGCGCGCGCAGATATGATGGTTGCCCGATTCGGGGAAAGATCGATGCTACCGGGTCGGTGCACATCTCGGCTTCGATCATGCGGTGACCCATGCACAAGCGAGCTGATGCCGAACAGGCGATTCGAAGCCTAGCTCTCGATTGGATGAGTGAATCCGGCTACGAGCAGGCCCCAGGACACTATCCGAGCTTCCTAGCTTTCAAGACGTGGCTAGAAGCCAAGCATTTCAGCCACTACCTACGATTTCGATCAGGCATCAGCGCCGATAGCGAGGCTGAAGGCTGGTTCGAAGATGAAATTAGACGCTATTGGCGGTCAAGAAACTCACGGCTAGGCCTCGATCGGACAGGGCAGTAACTATGACAGAAAAGGTCAACTACAACCGTCAACATGTTGCCAGCGGCTACAGCATTTCGGGTGCTCCGGAGGGTTATGTTCTGACGGCAAAAGACGTTCGCGACGCGATCGCCGATCTCCCCGATGACGCGCATATCATCTTTGGCATCTGCAACTGCGGTGAACAGCTTCAATTCTACCGCTTCAAAACGCGCGGCGAAAATCTGCTGGCGATCGAGTTCGGTTAGGCAGGGCGTCTACATCCTCGGCGGGGCCGTGCGGAGTGCAAAATGACCACCGAAGAAGCTCGCCTGCAAGGCGAAGTACATGGACTACGGATCGCCTTGCGGCTCGTCGTGACGGCGATGAGTGCGGACGACAAAGGCCCAGAAATTATCGCGCTCCTGAGAAGAGAGGCACTTGAAGTGGTGAACACGCCGCCTCCAGGGAATCCTCAATGTTATCAATTATCGGTATTTGACGCCGCCTCACGCGACGCCGTCGAGTTCATTTTCAGTCCGACGGTTTGACTTCAGCAACCCACGGGCGAAGCCAGTAGCTACTGGTCCACCCAATTCGATCGGATCACCCGCGGCCGCGGCGCCGGCGCAAGCGCCAGCTCTGGGCTTCGTAGCGCCTCGGCGCGGGAAGCCCAGTTCGGGTTGATCAGTTGGCGCACCGCCACCGCATAGACGACGCAATCCAGCGCCTCGGCGCGTCGGCCGGGTATCCGTTCGAAGCGCCGCACCGGCTGGCCTTTCGAATAGCGCACGATGGCGCGCTCACTACACAGTTGCTCGAACCAGCTCGCCGGCAGCGTATTCGAAAACCTGATCGCGCCGCCGCTGCCGGTCAGCTTGGCAGCGACGTGGTCCTTGATCGGATCGGTGCCGACGATGAAGAGCAGCCCGCCGCGGGTCTTGCTCGACGTCGAGCGCTCGATAAACGGCCGTCGAAAGCCGCCGTCGCCCTTGATCGCGAAGATCTTCCGCGCGGCTCTTGGAAAGCAGAACCCATAGACCCGGTCCATCGTCTCGCCGTCGCCGGAATCGATCGCCACCGCGTCGATCGCGAGCGATCCGCCGAACGGGTGCGCGAAGCGAGACTTCAAGAATTCGTCGAGCTCTGCCCAGGTCGAATCATCCGACGGCTTTCCCCAGATCACCAAGGTCATCAGCACATACATCGTGCCGTCTTCCGCCCAACCGATCAGCGTGATTTCGAGCCGATCGCGCTGCACATCGACGCCGGCGGTGATCGCCAACACCGCCTCGGGCAGCGCCTCGCAGCCGAACGGCTCAGCGCGCTTTGCCAGGGCCTCGTCGTCGATTTCCTCTCCACCGTCGGCGCGGAAGCCTTCCGCCAAGATGGTGTTGACGAAGACTTGCAAGGTGGTTCGATCGTCCTTGGCTGCGACGAATTCGGCCGCGAGCTTGCCCCAACTCGCGTTCGGCAATAGCGACACCAGCGCATTCAATCGAAAGCCGGCGTGGCCGATCACCTCCGGTGCGGTCGCGCGCCAGGCGCCGGCGGCGACCATCTCGGGCTTGTGCCGTTCGTCGATCGCACATCCGCAGGCCGGGCAGACGAATTGCGCCAGATGCGGCTTGCCGGTCGGCCACTCGATATGTTGCAAATTAATTTCGGTGCGGCCGTCGCACTCCGGGCACGGCACTTCGAACACGCGTCGATCACTCAGTGCGTAGTTTCTGAGGATGTAGCTGCTGCCCTCAAACGTCGGTGTTGAACCGATCACGATCTTTCGGTCGGCGTAGGACAGCGTCCGCTTCTCCGCCAGCGCGATCGGCGGGCCTTCTGCTGTCACCTCCATGCCGTCCGCTTCGTCGACCAGCAGCACCCGCGCGGTGTGCCGGCGCAGGTTGCGCGGCGCCTTCGCCGCGACGATCTTCAGCGAGCCGCCGGGAAAGCGACGGCTTAGAATCGTGTTGCGGCCGGATTCGTCCTTGGCCTCGCCGATCACCCCATTGAGCACAGGCGACGCCGAGAAGATCGGCTCGATTTCGCTCACCATATAGTCGCGAGCATCCGCCTCGGTCGGCAGTAGCGCGAGGATCGGCGCCGGATCGTTCGCAACGAACGCGCCGAGCGCGCCGGTGAGCAGCGTGGTGAAGCCGACGCGCACGGGCTTGACCAGCGTCACGCGCTCAATGGCAGGATCTCCGATCGCATCGGCGATTTCGCGCTGGAACGGCCACAAGCGCACCGCGCCGGGCAGCGACGACACGCCGTCCGGAAGGTAGATGTTGCGCTCGATCCAGTCGCTCAGCTTCAGTTTCGGCGGCGGCCGCAGCGCGGCGAGCGCGCGGCGTTCGATTTCCTCGAGGCGGTCGACGGCATCAAGCATCAGCCGGCCCCGCCAAGTCCTCGAGCGCCGCGCGCAGCTCGGCGTCAAACGCCGTCACATCCTGCGCCGTGAGGTGCGGGTTCGCCTGCCGCACCCGTGACGGCACCGCGAGAATCTTCGAGCGCAGACGGCGAAGCACGTCCGACCATCGCGCCTCGACCTCGGTCGCCTTGACGTAATCGCGGCGCAGGATTTGGTTCTTCAGCGCGGCGTTGTCCGCCTGCTCGCGCAGCAGCCGATCGCGATGGCTTTCTTTGTTTCGACTGACGAGCGGCAATTCGCTCTGACGCTGCGCCACGCTGCGGCGTTGATCCACGTTTTCTTGGAACCAGATCTGTCCGCGCGCCACGTCGATCTTGCCGCTCGACTCGACGGGTAATCCGTCCCGGATCATCTGCGACACGCGGCCGGGCGAGACGCCGATAAAGTTCGCGAACCCGGACTTGCTCAGCTCGCGCGGCGACCCGATCGGCCGGTCAGTATCGAGCGCAGCACTGATCATCGTCCGCCACCTCACAACCATTGCAAGCACGGCCGGGACGCGGATGCGCCCCGGCCGTCGTCGCGCCGCCCCGGTCCATCCGCGGGCTCGGCGCAATCCAACAAACGATCAGGCGTAGGCGCCATCTGAGTACGAGCCCCGCGACAGTGCATTAAGTCTGTCGGACATCAGCCGGATCGCATGCTCCGCGATCGACTCCGCCGACTGCCCCGGTGCCCCTTGGATGTTGAAGGTGTTGTTCATCACAACGCCACCCCCGCCGCCGCTCCTGCTAGGGGCCGCACCGCCACCCTGACCGCGTAGCAGCCGCAACGTGTCGGCCGCGCTGAACACATGGCCGGAGACGTTCGGCGCGAACAGCTCCGGCCCGCGTTCGCTGGTCAGATAGAGCCGCCCCGCCTGCACCGGCCCGCCGGTCGCGCGGGCGCCGGCAATCGCCGGCTTTGCCGCCGTCGCCGCGCCGACCGCGCTGCCGCCGAGGCCGATCGCGCTCCGGATTCGCGGTCCTATGTTCGACACCCAATTCAGCAGCGCTGCGAATTTGGCCTTCATCCCCTCCCACAGTTGCGCAAGCAGATTGACGCCGGCATCGTACAGCCCCGACGCTGCCGCGCTGATCCGCCCTGGCAAGCCGGCAATAAATGCGACAAGTTCCTCGAATTTTTGCACCACCGCGGTGACAGCACCGCCGACGGCCGTTCCGAGCGTCCGTCCGAATTCGACCCAACTCGCGGTCGAGATATTGAGCGCGTCGAGGGCAGCGGTGATTTTGTCCTTCAACCAACCTATGGCGTCGACCAACGGCCGCAGCGTCGACATGACGGGTCCTACGGCCTTCATGAAGGCGCTGCCGAAGCTGGAGAACATCGCTTTGATGCCCGACCAGTTCTGATAGATGAAGGCGCCGGCGGCGCCGATAGCCAGCAGCACAGCGCCAATTCCAGTTCCGATCAAAGCAATCCGCAGCCCGACCAGCGCCGCGCGGACGAGCTTGATCGGATTGAGCATGCCAAGCATCGCCGCCGCTGCGATCTTCAATGCGCCGCCGCTACCAACGATCGCGCTCGCTGCGGCAAAGCCGATCATCGCGCTCCGCACCGCCCGGAGCGCGGCACCGAATGGCAGCATCGCCGCATGGGCGACCCACACCGCAGCCGCAAGCCCGCGCATCGCTCCCGCCGCGGTCGCCAGTGCCCCGCCCCACATCCAAAGCAACCCCCATTTCGCTGCAATGCCGGCGATCCGCAGCCCGATCAGCGCCGCGCTGGTGCCGATCACCGCGCGGGTGAGGCCGGGATGGTCCTTGGCGAATTGCGACAACTTTTCAATGAAAGGATGCAGCGCTTTCATGGTGTCATTCAGCGCCGGCAGCAGCGCCGCGCCGATCGTCACCGACATCACGTTCAGCCGGTTCTTGAAGAGCTGCACCGCATTCGCCGTGGTCGCCGTCCGCGCCTCGAATTCTTTCTGCGCTGATCCGAGATATTTGGTTCGGTCACTGACCATCCCGAGCACATCGTCGAGCAGCTTCACGTTGTCGATCAACGGCGCGATGGCGCGCGCTTCGTCGCCGAAGATCGTCGAGATCACGCTCGCCTGCAGATGCTTCGGCAGCTTCGCGATCCGCGCCAGCACGTCGCGGAATGTGCCGACCGCATCCTTTTGCATCGCCTTCGTCACCTTCATCGAAGTAAGGCCGAGCTGCTTAAACGCCGCCTCGCCGTTCTTGGTGACTGTGTTCCCTTTGGTGAGCGCGCGGCCGACGTTGCGGAACGAGGTTGCCGCGACTTCGGATTCGGCACCGGCCGCGATCATCGCCGCGCCGAGCGCTGCGGTCTGTTCGGCAGAGAAGCCATATTGTTTACCCTGCACGCCGACGCGTTTCATATAATCGATGAGTTGTGGCGCTTTAGCCGCGACATTGTTAGACAAGTAGTTCATCGCATCGGCGAGCGCGCTGGCTTGCTCGACGGTGTAGCCGAGCCCCGTCTTGATTTTCGCCATATCGTCGCCGGCCTGCGCCGCGGTCATATCGAACGCTGTCGCGAGCTTTGCGACCATCTCGGTGAAGGCAAGGATCTCGTTTTCCTTCATACCGGCCGCGCCGGCGGCGGCGCTGATCGCGGCGAGGTCCTTCGCTACGATCGGGATGCGTTTCGACAACGTCAGAAGATCGTCACCCATCTTAGCGAACGACTGCGGCGTCTCGAAGTCGACCACCTTCTTGACGTCGGCCATTGCGCTCTCGAAATCGATCGCCGCCTTAACCGGCGTGCTGATCGATTTTGCGAGAGCGTAGCCGGCCGCCGCTGCGCCGAGGAGTTGCGTTTGCGTCGACGCCAGCGCCGCGGCATTGCGCACCTGTGCGGCACTGATGCGGCTCAGGGCGCCGGAGATCGCCCGCGCGGGCCCGGTCGCTCGGTCGAGTAGTTCGATGATCAGTTTGCTGGTAAGAGTCGCCATCGTCTCAACCTCGTTTCGGCACTTCGATGCGCAACACCACGTTCAACGCATCGATGTAGAGCGTGAACCGATCCCAGAACATGTCCTCAACATCCGGGATCGGCGTGTGCAGGTGTCGCGCCAGCATCGCCACCGCGACGCTCGCGCTCACTCCTTCATCAGGGCCGCCAGCGCCTTGGTCAGCGCGCCCTGCATCATCTCCGCATCCGCGGCCCGCTGCTTCGCTAGTGACTTTCCCACCATCGGCGCCGCCAGCTCCTCGAGACGGTCGAAGTCATCATTGTCGAGCTCTTCGATCACTTGGATCGGCACGTCGGCCATCGACGCGTAGACCGCAAAGGTCTTGCGGCTCTCGCCATTCACCAGATCAGCGGCGACCCGATCCTTCGCCTTCATCTTCCGAAGCGTGAGCGTCGGATAGGTTTTGTCGCCGATCTTGATCGGCGTGGTCGGCGTGAAAGTAACAGTCGTCGGGGCGGTGGTCGCGGTCTCAGTCGTGGTCATGGGTCACCTTGTTGTAGGTTGGAAGGTTGCGAATGAAGGCGGTGTTGCGTTCCAGCCGATCGGCGATCGACCGGCTGGCGGTGATCGCCGCTGCGGCGCTGCCAGTGACGACCGCGCGTTCGGCGATCCGTGCGATCGCCAGCATCGGCGCGACGTAGCGCTCGGCGATCTCCGCCGTCAGCCGCGCTCGCATGGCAAGGAGGTCGAGATTGCGAGCCACGGCGGCAGCCGCCGGAGCGACACGTTGAGCGGCTTGGATCACGGCGGCGAGTTGCTGAGCACTCGGAAGATGATTGATCGGCATTGTCACTTCGGCACCTCCGTCGGTTTGCAGAGAGAGTTGCCGACCGCTGCTTGTTCACAGCGGCCGGCGAGAGCGCTTGCAGGACACGGGAGGAGGCCCGTGCGGGATCTGCGCTGTATGGGGGCCAACCCACCCCTGACCAAACCGAAAGGTGCTCAAGACTGAGGCGGGACACCTTCCGCTTTAACGACTGGCCGTGTCGCCATGACACTCCCGCCGCGAAGATTTGGCGCTTGGCGCTCACGCCTGATTAAGTGTGAGCACCAGCAGATTGGAGTAGCGATCCGACACGGCGGCGACTTCAAACCACGGCGTTCCGGCACGATCGTTCGCGCGAACTTTGTCAAGCTTTCGCGGCATCGCTCCGGTGTACGTCGATCGATCAATCACCAGCTCGGCTTTGCCGGCCGACAGCCAGGTTTCGAAGCCGCTGCCGACCACAGCCGAGTGATCGCCGCCGCAATGCAGGACCGCGACGATATCGACCATCGGCCGGGCCGGGTCCGCCGTTCCGTTTTTCAGGAACGACAAGCGAACGGATTCGCCGAAGGTCCGGCCGACCACCTGATCGATCCGCGCCTCACTATCGCGCCAGTTCGCCACCGCCGACCCGCCGCGATCAGATCGACAGCCTGACGTCGCCAGTCGCGGACGGATTCGCCGCCGGCGCGACCGCGTGGCCGATCGCAAGGAAGTCAGTCGCCGGCGTGCCGCCGTCGTCGGCGGCCGTCGTGGCGACACCATTCTCCGCATCCCAGAAAACAGGGACGCCGCGGGTCCACGCCTGCGCCGACACCTTCGGCAGTGTGTAGACGCCAGTCGTGGACAGCACCACATCGGCGCCGGAAGCGGCATCGGTGGCGGCGATGCCGAACAGCGCGCCGACGACAACGCCATTGCCGGACTTCACGTCTGCGGGCGCAGGAACGGTGATCGCATCACCAGATTGCAGGTAGTTCTTCATCGTCAAAGTCCCTTGTTGTAGTAGGGCAGAATGGTGGTGACGCGCCGGCCTTGCAGCGTGGCGATGTCGCGATCGATCGCCGCGATGGCCTGTTCGATCTCGGCGACGCTGCGGTACTCGACTTCGCGCCGCGTGCCGCCGGAATGGAATAGCACTCGGAATTCGCCGGAGGCGCGGGCGGCGACGAGCGCCGCCCGTTGTGCCAACAGATCGTCGATCGCGCTCATGGGCGTCAGTTGCCGGCGTTGAAGTAAGCGCCGCGGTGGTCGACCACGCCGGCGGCGAAGTCGAGACCGGCCGCAACCTTTACAGCTTGCGTATCGAAGTCTCGCTCGGTGCGAACCTGCGGCCCCTCGGCGCCGGCCACATAGCCGTAGACGAGGACCGGCGCCGCGCTCGGTGCAGCGAACACATACCAAGCGTTTCCGGTGATCTCGGCGTCGACCACCAGCTCGGCAAAGCCGGCCCATACATTGACATCGGCCGATTTCGCCGCCACGACCGCCGCCAGCAGCTTGCGGGCTGCAACTTCCTGCTGCGGTCCGACGACAAGGAATGCCGGCTGCAAGTTCAGCGCCATGCCGTCGAGGCTCTTCTGCGCCCGCAGCGCGGCGACCGCGGCGGAAACATTGTCGGCGTCCAGAACCGTGCCGGTCGCCGCCTTGTTCTTGTGGTCGGCGTGGAACAGCGCGACGCCGTCCGACAGGGCGGCGTTGGCTTTGAGAGCCTTGTAGGCCACGGCGTTTTCGTCGACCGCAGCGCGGGTCGCGATCATCGCCGAGAAGTCCGACAGCGCCGAAAGGTCGTCGTTAATCAACGCGCGGCGGCCGATCGCGATGCCCGTCCCAAACTCTTTTGCTGTCACCTTCTCGGCACTCTCACTGATCGTGCCATATTTCACTTCCCCATTCTCGGCGATCTCGCGGAACGCCGGGAAGTCACCGACTCGAAGGAAGGAATGAGGTTTGAAATCGTTGAACGGTTTGCGCGCCGCGATTTTGCGATAGGTCGGCTGTGCGATCGCATAGTTGGCGAGCAACGCCTTGTTGGTGGCGTCCGCCAGCAGCAGCGGAAAATCGCTGGTCGAATGCGACCCGACAGCTCGTTCGAGCAGCGCGCCCTGGTCGCGGAGGTTGATCCGCTCGCCGTTCGCCACCGCAAGGTCGCCGACCAGATCGAGAACGCGGCTGCCGCGATACTCCACCGCGCGGCCTTCGAGTTTGCAAACGGCCGGTGCGAGCCGGTGCGCCAACGCATCAGCCATTGCCGAGCGGATCGCGATCGGGTCGGTGTGGTCGGTGATGATCGCCGCGCTGGTGTTGCGGATCGAATTCGCCGGTGCCGCGCGTTGTGCCATCGCCGCGAACGCCGCGGCACGGGCCGCGTCGATCGTCGCCTCGGCGTCGATCTGCTGATTCGCCCAGGCGTCGCCGAGGCCGGCGGTGCTGGCGATGCTGCGGATCTCGACATTCACTTGCGCTCGCGTCATCGTGGCCGGCGTAGTGGTCGGTGCCGGCGGCGGCGGGACGTTGGCCGCCGCTGTGGTGGTGGTGGTGGTCTCTTCGGGTTCCACTGGAAGGCTCCTGGTAGTTGCGACCTGATCGGCCGGAATGGCGACGAGGGAAGCTTCGAGCACTTCGAAGGCCGTCGCCACCTTCTCGCGCCGTTTGGTTCTCGTGTTCATGCGCTCCGCCCAGGCGGTCACGCGATATCCGATGCTGACGCCGAACTTGACACCGTCGCCGAGTTCGGCCGCGACGCGTTGGGCCATCGGAGAATGGCGCGACAGCCGCGCCAGGCCGATCAGTTCGCCGCGCACCAACTTCACGTTGCTGACTTCACCGAGCCGGCCGTCGAGTGCGAAGCGATTGTGATTGTCCAGCAGCGGCAGCAGCGGCGGTGCCATCGCGCCGCGTAAATCGAGCACTTCATCGAAGGCGCCGGCGCCATCGAAGCGCTCGACAGAGCTTCCGGCCGAAAGCACCAGTTCGAACGTTCGCCGCTCCGCGTTCCACGATGAAGCCCGCACCGGCGCTTCGCGCGTGAGGAGTTCGGCTGTTTCAGGCTTGCTGCGGATCAACACTTGCGGCATCCGTGCTGTTGGGTTTGGTGGTGCTGGTGAAGTCGAGCCCGAGGCCGGCGGCGCGGGCGTTGTCGGCGGCGATCTCGCTGTCGAGGGCTTCGATGTCCAACCCGCGCGCGGTGACGGCTTCGCGGCGGCTCATCAACCCGGCTTCGATCGCTTCGATTTCTGCGCGAACATCTTTCGCCGGATCGATCCAGGGCTGCCGCGGGGTAATCGCCTTCATCGGCAACGCCGCCTCGACGGTGCCGCTGGCGCGGCCCGACAGAATTTCCAACGTTGCCCAGCGCCGCCAAACCGGGCGAATGAGCTGAAACGACAACACGCCGTGCTGCAGCGCTTCAATGCGGCGGCGATATTCGACCAGCCCGCCGCGCTGTGATCCGTAGTTCGCCTGAGACAAATCGCCGGTCAGAATCCAGGCCGGCAGCCCAAGCCCGACAGCGATTTCGCGTTCGGTGATTTTCGCGAAGTCGATCACCTCGACACCGATGCCGGCCGGCGTCGAGAACTTCACGTCTTCGCCGGGCGCCAGCACTTTCAGTGTGCCAGGCTCCAGGCCTTCGGTGATCGTCGGCGGCGCTTGCGATCCGTCGCCGAACTGCGACGGGGTGCCGGTCGGGCTGGTGACGAAGCCGGTCAGCAGCGCCGCGATCTTCTGGCGCATGAGTTGCGCGTCGCGCCAGGCATCCAAATCCGACAGCCGCAGCACGACCGGAGCGAACCAGCTCAGCCCGCGGACCTGCCCGGCGATCTCAGGCTTGAACACATGGATCACATCTTCGGCCGGCACGCGCAGCGGCGTCAGCGGCAGCACCGCGAACGGTGCGCCTGGGCGTTCCGGCAAAATGTGGTAGGCCACCCGGCGGCCTGCGCTGTCGAACTCGATGCCCTGAACAATCCGCCGGCCGTCGCCGAGTTCGCGGTTCAGCGATGGGTCGACCTGATCGGCGTCGATCAGGCGGATGTTCAAGCGGCCGTCGGCGATGCCCAGCACCGCGAATGCCTCGCCATCGACCACCAACCTGCGGGCGATCGTGGCCTGCAGAAAGTAGAAATCACTCACCCCGTCCGCGTCCGCGGCATCCGTCCAAAGCTCGAACGCCAGATTAAGTTTCGATCGAATCGCCGGGTCCGGGTGTGCACTCTGCGGCTTGATCCCCGTGCCAACGAGGCCGGATACCCACGCCTCCGCACCCGAGGCGGCGAGCGCATTGTTCGCCACCAGATAGCGCGCCCGGCGCATCAGCGGACCACGCGCCGCGCTCATCACCGACAGCGGCGCCGCCATCTCGCCGCGGCCTCGCCAGCGCCGTCCGCCACCCGCGCCGTCATACGAGCGGGTGAACATGTTCGCGATCTTCTGAAAGGCGTGTTTTAGCATGCCGACAGCCTTCGCAAGAAATGCCTGCGCCGCAATGGTTTTTCACATTGCGAACCGTTTTAGTTGGACCGTTTTGGTGATGTTGGGTGATCAAGGGTGACGCTGGGTGACGGAATGTCATCCGATCCACAACTAACGAGAAAACGCCCCCACACCCCCTCTCGGCAGGGCCGACGAGGTGCAACCCTCGTCGATCTAATGCCGTGCACCTCGGCGGTGCGGTCTTCCTAGTTCCTGATCAGAACTAGGAAAGTGGCCGAGCCGCGAGCCATGCAAAATCTGCAAATAGCGGCCAGTTCGGCGTTTTGATTTGAGCTATAAAATTTAGTGCACCGCCTCATATCCCGCAGCTCCCCGGACCCGCGGTCGGCCGCGGCGGGGAAGGACCCTAGCCGCCACCAGTCACAGCAGGCGGCCGGCCTCGCCGGTCGGCACCGCGGCGAGGTGGTTGACCAGGGTCAGGCCGGTCCAAAACATCACACTGGAGCAGCGCTTCGTGAACCCGAGGTTTGCGACCACAAGCGAAAACATAGTCTGCGTAAGCACGACGTCCGCAGAGGTCGATTCGCACCAGGCGCGATATGCCGCATATAGAACGGAAGATTGCACCTGCGCTCCAGGTCGCCGCACCGTCGACACAGCGAGGAAGTGCTTCACCTGATCGGAACTGGCGGGAGCAGCGCGCGAAGCTCTCGCCGCCGGCTCGTCTTCCACCACCGCAGGCAAGCCGAGTTGACGCCAGAGCTTCGCCGCGGCTCGCCGGCCGAAGATCAGCCGGCATTCACGCAAGAGAGCGATCCGGTGTTGAGCGAACAGATCGGTCAGCTCTCGGTGTGTGGCTGCTGACCCGGGGCAGTTCGCGAGCACGCACATCACCAACGCTTGCTGTTCATTCAACCAGAACTCGGCAGCAACGGCCCGTTTGCCGGGCGCCGGTGCACCAACGAGCTGGCCGTAATTGGCGAGCTCGGCGCGGTGCCGGTGGATCAGTTTCCGAATCTCGATCGGCTTTCCAATGCCGAGCGCGTGCGCCAACCGCAGATCCGCCACCCGCACGCTTCCTTCGATCACCTTCAGATCATCTGTCGTCAATGTCATTTCACACCCACCCAAGCAGCCAGTTGTCAGCTCATCGACAAAATCAGATTCGCTTCTGTTAGGGAGGCCTCGTCAGCCTCTTGCAGTAGTTTGCGATAGTTTGGAGATAGTTTGTTGTTGTGGTAAGAAAGTAGTTTGATAGATAAGTCAGTTGCTTACTTATGATCGGGAGATAGTAGAGCGAGTAGAGATAGTTTTTCCGTAACGCGCATGAGAAATTGTTGTCGAAGCCATGAACGGCGATATCATTCTCTCCTCGCCTCCTCTCATGCGTATACGCGCGCGAGAGACTATCTCCACTATCGCAACGATGAGAGAAGCCATTGCACCACAACGATATTCGCCGTGAGACAGTTAGTTGCGTACTACCGCAAACCCCCGCGACCATCGGTTGCCGATCTGCAACATGTGGCAGGCGATCGGTAGTTGGTGGCGGTCGTTGTCGCCCTGAGAGGGTTCGCGCCGTCGCCGCGCCGCTGCGCGGGGGAGCGGGGGCGGTGATCGCGGCGGTGCGACGATAGGTTTGCTCCACCATGGAGCAAACCTCCGGTCGGAACGCCATGGCCCGATCGTCCGCGATCACTAGTCGCGGAGGTTTGCGCCACCGTGGCGCAAACCTCCCAAGCTCCGGCAGACCCACCGTCATGACTCGCCTCGCTGCTGCACCACCACGACGCTCCGGAAGTCGGCCATCACGCCGCGCCAGGCGGCGTCGAGGTCGGCGTCGAACTGCGCTGCGATGTGGTCGCGGACGAACGACGTCGGCGCGGAGAGCACGATCTCGCCGTCGGCATCGCTTAGCAGCGTCACTTTGGAGAACCATGCGGCGAATCGGTCATCACCGATCCGCCGTCTCAGTGCCTCGCCTCCGGCCCCCAGCGGGCCAGCGAAGGCGCTGCGCTCCCGCTCGCTCCCTTCGATCGCCTGCGGCCGCTCGGCGGGCACAGCGCGCGCTGGAGCGCTCGCGCGTGCGCGCCCGCGCTGTTCTATCTGTTCCTTCTGTTCATGCCGCACATAGCTGCGGCACGGTGAAGGGGTGTTTTGCGGCACGGCGGGGGTGGCTTTTGCGGCACGGTCGCGGCCGTTCCGGGCCGCAGGGCTTTGCGGTGCGGACCGGGCCGCAATTTGCGGCTCGGTCATTTCCGCAACAGGTAGGGCAAGAAAATAGACCAACCCCGGCCACTGCCCCTTCACCGCGGGTCGCTTTTCGATCCGCACCAGCCCGAGCGCGGCGAGCTGCTTCATCTGCCGCTGCACCGTGTCGGTGCTCTGTTCGGTGTCGCGCGCGAGCGTGTCTTGAGACGGGTACGACATGCCGGCGGCGTCGGCGTAGTTCGCCAGCGCGAGCAAAAGCGCTTTGCGAGCCGGAGATCCAGTCACCTGTTTTGCGGCCCACGCCGTCGCCTGCCAGCTCATATGGGAGCCTCGACGTCGATCGTCAGCGGCTCCACTTCGCTAAGGCAAACAGGATCGATCAGCTCGCTTATGAAGCGTTTTCGGGCCCAGGGGCTCGCGGCGATCCAAGCGCGCCGGAGAGCCCGAATGGCTTCCAGATCGGCAGAAGAAGTCGACCGGTTTGAGGGGCGTTGTTGCTTGCTCACAGCGGCGCCCTTGGCGATTTACAATCACACGGTTTGTTCCCGCGGCGTTCACGGTTTTCCGGCCTATCGCTGTAAAGCGTAAGTAACTGATCTTTCGCGTGAAAGGTCACTTCTGTTAAATTCGCACATCTCGTCTTCGAGCAGCGGAAAGCAGCCGACGTGCTTGACCCGGCCCTGTTCGTACAGCGCCGCGACCGGCTCGGCGCGGACGAATTTGGCGCGGCTGGCGCGGACCTCGCGCACCGGGATCGCCGCGTCGGTCTCGTGCAGCACCGCGCGCACCATCTCGCCGCCCATATTGACCTCGGCGATGATCGCATCGGCCTCGAGCCGGTGATACAGCGCGATCGCGCGCGCCGCCCAGGCCGCCGGCGACAGCCGGTCGCTGGAGACGTCCTCCAGCACGTAGTAATCGCCGGCCGCGCTGCGCCCCGCCGCGACGATGCCGCAGGCGTCCGCGCCCGGCCGCGACGAGCCCGGCGGATCGATCGCCACCACGATCCGCACCAGCGGCGGCGCCGCCGGCACGCGGGCGCGCTCGATTCTGTCGCGCGACCACAGCGCGCCGGGGCGGTCCTCGATCAGTTCGCCGTCGAGCTCCTGCCGGCCCTGCCGTGTGCCGGCATAGCGCGCCACCACGGTTTCGAGAAACGCCGGCGACAGATGCGCGGCGTTGGCGCGGGTCGGCGCCCGCGTCACGCGGGTATGCGGATCAGCGAGCAGCCGCTTGATCAGCGGCAGCGGCCGCGGCGTCGTGGTGATCAGTTGCCGCGGCCGGGAGCCGAGCCGCAGCCCGAATTGCAGCATGTCGAAGCTCGCTTCGGCGTAGCGCCATTTCGCCAGCTCGTCGCACCACGCCGCTTCGAATTGCGGGCCGCGCAGGCTATCCGGATCGTCGGCGGAGAACACCTCGCCGACCGCGCCGTTCGGCCATTCCAGCCGCTTGCGGGTAGCGATCCATTCGGGGCGCTCGCGGCGCGGCGTGATCCGCAGCAGGCCGGATTCGCCTTCTACCATCACTTCGCGGGCGTCGTGCCAGCTTTCGCCGACCAGCGCGATCCGGCCGTGCGGCCGCTCCGCATAAGGCGGCGTGCCGGCCACCATCGCCCGCACCCATTCGGCGCCGGCGCGGGTCTTGCCGGCGCCGCGGCCGCCGAGCATCAGCCAGGTGGTCCACGGCGCGCCGTCATTGCCGGGTTCCGCAAACTCCTGATGCGGATGCGCGAAGACGGCGAAATCATCCTGCAGCCGAGCCAGCGTCCGGAGGCTGGCCTGGCGCAGGAAGGGCTCGGTCATCCCCGCCGCGGACAAACGTCTCAATACGGCGCGCAAGCTCCAGACGGAATCCATCGGCATCGGCGGGCATCTCGTCATCGGCGGCGCTGAGCGCGCGTTCGGGATCGCGAAGCTGGCGGACCTTGAACAGCGTCTGCGTCAGCGCCGCCAGCGTGCGGGCGATCCGCTCGGCCTCGACCGCGCGGTGGCCGCCGAGCGTGGTGTCCTCGCGCAGGTTTTCGACCTTGCGAAGCTGGGTCTCGACCGCGCGCTCCAGCCGCCGCGCCAGCGACAGCACAGCTTCGGGTGACACCTGGTCGGCCGGCGTTGCGGCCGATGCCTCGGTCACGGCCTCGGCCGCCGACGCTGCCTCGGGCACAGGCGCCATCTCGGCCTCGCTCTCGGGCGCAGGCGCCGCGGCCTCCGTGTCGACCGCGGCCTTCGCGTCAACCGCGGGCGGCGGCAACCCCGGCGGCGGCGCGCCGGCGGCGATCGCGCGGGCCTGCTGCAGCGCCGCAGTCGCTTCGCGATTGATCTGCAGCAGCACCGGCATGTCGCGCGGCGGCCGATCCTTGCGGCGCGGCCACCCCTCCTGCATCACCAGCCGCTCCAGCGTGTTGCGATGAATGTGGTAGTCCTCGATGATGCGCTGCACCGGCTCTTCGGTCTCGACATAGCGCCGCCGCAGATCGTCGAGCGCCCGCTGCGAAAACCCGCGCGCCTGGCGGACCGGCAGCGGCGGCCGCGGCCCGACCCGGGGGCGCTCCAGCCGCGGCGTCCAGCCCTCGGCCTCCGCCACCTTGCGCAGCGTGTGCCGACAGATCTCGAACTGGGCCGCCACCGCGGTCAGCGGCTCGTCGGTCTCTTCATACAGCCGTTTCAGCTCCGCGACCGCCTCGGGTGTCAGCCCGCGCGGCAAATAGCGGGGTGGCGGGGGATCGTCGGTCATGAGAGAGCTCCCTACCGGTGGATAGCGGCTCGCGCCGCCGAGCAAGCCGCCATGCATTCCGGCGATCACCGGCTCTGCCGTCATGCCCGGCCCTGTGCCGGGCATCCACGCCTTGCAGCGCCAACCGGCGGATAAGTGAGCATCGGTTGCCACAGCCGAAAAGCGTTGCCATGCTGCACCCGGCCGCGCCGCCGTCGAGGCGACCGCAGCGGCACGCACGAACTCGGCGCCAGCCATGACCAAAATGACCTACAAGGGATACATCGCCACGGTCGAATACGACCCCGACGCCGGGATCTTCCACAGCGAAGTCGCCGACACGCGGGCGCCCTAATCAGGCTCGTTCAAGGTGCGGACAGATCCGGCATAATGAGTATCCAACCGCCCGACGCGTCCTGTCCCGCATCAGCAGACCCGTGGGTCCGAGAGGCGTCGAGAAGCTTTGCAGCCAGTCCGACCGAGTGTTGTTAGCTTTCACAGGTTGATCCGCGTCGTGCGCTGCGAACGCGCGACGGATAGCCCGACAGTGCACCGCTTGCGAAGGCCTATCAACTGACTACGCGTCATCATTCTCGACAGCCTCACAGTAACTCAGCATTCCGCTTGTCGGCGCCTCGGAACGTCACTATACATTCACCGTTCGGTTGCAGGAACATCTTGAATGCACGCTTTCAATTTGGCCGTCATCGGGGACATTCATTACCCCCTCGCTCGATTGTCTAACGCTCTCGACGATAAGATTTTCTCCCCTCCAGGTGTCGTGGCAGCACTTGGAAAACCGCGCCTCAGCATACTGATTGACGACCTCATCAAAACAAGCAAACAACAACCTTTCGATGCGATCTTATTTGTAGGAGATTTCACCACCGGCGGCAGTCTGCCGGACTTCAAAGACGCGCTGATCTACTTCAGCCGCGCACTTCAATCACTAAACGTGCCGCTAATCGGAGTCCCAGGAAATCACGACCTAAAAAAACCTCAGTCCTTTTCTGAGAACTCCGAAAAATCGATAGAATTTGAAAGAGCAATACTGGACCCCGAGAACAAAATTCTCCTCGCCTATAGTGCCTTGCGCGAATTTCCAAACGTGCTCAACTCCAGCAACGCCGTCATTTACGCCCTGAACTCCTGTTCTAATTGTCTCGAACTTTGGCAATCCACTCCAAAGCAAGCACTGGCAAATTACATAAGCGGAATGCACCTCACCGTACCAGATGAGGAGCTCTACGACTATTTCGACGCCCCCTTCCTCGAGACAGATTCGATCACTTCGCTCGTCTCGAAGCTCGATGGCGCCGGTATCAAGCTGCCAATTTTACTCGCTCATCACAACATCTTGCCGCAAAAAATCCCACGGGTTGCCATCTTTCCAGAAATGCTGAACGCAGGCTTCGTGCGACACACACTCGCCTCTACCAACCCACCAGTCGTCTATATTCACGGGCATGTTCATGACGACTCTATTGACGTGATAGCAAACCCCACAAATCACGCCCAAGTTGGCTTGGTTACCGTTTCAGCACCTCTTGCCACCGACGGCTATATTCAAGTTCGCGTACTGACCGCCGACGACGACACTCCACTTGCAGTCAACATACTACAAAAACGCATCGACAAAGTCTCAATGGCTAGGCCGCAGGAGACCTGCATTCAGCTTTACGGCCGCACCCACGTTCTTTCAATGCTACCAGAGCCGACCAAGCGCTACCTAGACGATCTACAACTATCCGGAGGCGACCGTTACGACAACAGCATAGCACTTCATGGTTCCGATCAAATTAACAAACTTGAAATCGCCGGACTTATTTCCATCACCCGACCAACGCTGAACTCCTGCTCAACTTGGCGAGTGAGGTGCTCCTATGATTGAGACTCGCAACCCATTCAAGCCCGTGAAATTCGAAGATGAGGAACGTCCTCTGCTATATGTTTCTGAAGAGGCAAAGCGACAGTTCGAACACGGTAATTTTTATTTTACGGGAAAGCGGGGATGCGGAAAAACTACGTGCCTCAAAATAGCCGATACTGAATTCCAGCTGAAAGACTCCGCCTCCAATCAAAGCCTTTACGACTCGTTGGCGCGCAAGACCCTCGGAGTCTACCTTAACCTCAACAATCGCGTGATTCCGGATTTTGAGGGCATGATTCCAGGAGCAAATAAGACTCTCTCCAAATCTGTCGCCGCTAAAGAGCAGCTGACCTCAGAATTTATCGAGCTTCTCATTCTTCGAGCAACCCTGAATACGCTCGTACGCTTGGCGCGACGCAGCCGCATCCTACTGACCCAGCGCGATGAAGAGCAACTATGCGCCGCAACCACAACACCCTACAAACTCTTAGCCGCTGAGAACATTGACGTACTCCTCATTAGCATCGAGCAGCGTTTGATCAAGATGATCGACGCATCGAGAGGCATTGGAGAACCACTCGCCTTCGAATCTCGGTTGGAGATTTCATTCCACCCCGTGATGGCGGGCATCATCGAATGCCTCCGAAGGAACAATGACGTCTCCCTCATTCGAATTCTAATTGATGACGGAGAGGTGTTCGGCCCGGCCTATCAGAGAGCGCTGAACACACTTGTGCGAACACCACAGGGCCTACCCGTATGCTGGTCGATCGCATACGTCCTTGGAAAATTCGACCCTAAGAACACGACGATAAATAACCAAACTCTCGGCAGAGAAGAACGGACCGTAATATATCTCGACAATCAAGAATCTGACAAGTACCGCAAATTTTACACGGAAGTAATACGCCTTCGAGTGGAGCGCGCGACAAAGGTGTATACAGACTTTCTTGTAAATATGAAGCTGTCTCACTTCGACACAAACACCCTCGCCCTTTCCAGTCTTCAAAATACAACAAAGTCTCGGGCGATAAAATTCATCGAAAGAGCATCACTCCGCGGCAACAAGACTGGAAACACAAGCGGAGCCCCTCCCTTTTATGAACAGCACCTTCGAGAACGAGGCTTCGAAGAACACACCCTGACGCGCGACGCACTGCGACGGAAAAATGTTGCATCCTACATCTCGCTTTGCAGACGCTACGGTGTACAACCAAAATACGCTGGAGAACGGGTTGTCTCAGCACTTAGTGATGGCTGCATCCGCGATTTCCTCGAAATGATGTCCTCGATCTACGAAGTCACAAAATGCGATAAGAACAACCTAGACTTCTTTAGCTCGAACCCGCTTCCGGTGGACATACAAGATGAGGGTTGCAGAGACGCATCGACACGCAAGCTAATCTCAATTCGAGACTACACAGAAAGACACGGCCTCCTTCTTGAGAAGCTTGTCCGGTTTATAGGAACCTTAGCGCATTTAATTCAAACTAACCAAGACACACCTGAACCACTCCGAAATCCTGAAAGATCCATATTCGGTGTCTTACTGGGCGACCAATATTCAACTCACCGTGAATTTCAATTGATCAAGGACGGCGAAGTAGACGGATACTTGCGGCACGTTGACGTCGACCTCCCCCACAAAACTCGGCCATATTGCTTTCGCTTGCACCGACAGTTCGCACCCGAATTCAACATCTCATACAGAGAATCGTACGATTACATCTTCGAGATTCCGACTCACCAACTTCGACACATCTTAGACGTCGAGACAACCGATCCACGGCTTTGGGCCGATCGAGTCTATCGAGATTGGCAAGCAAAGAAGGGGCTCGGCCCATCCTTTTTTGATGATCGAGAATCCTGATGTTGCTCAACCACAAATATGTAATCACACAACACAGCAGCGAAGCTACCGAAAAACATCCACTTATCGACTTCAATGGTAGCTTACTGATTAGCGCGAGCTGGGAGATTCGCAGCCAAGCAATCCTCGACCGAATTGACTTCACCAAGGTTCGACGAGTCATCCTCATAAGATATGAAAACCGAGGAAAGACACAAGTTTCTGGCAACATACGCAATAGAGTGAAAGACCTCTGCAAGAAGCACAGAATTCGATTTACCGAGGTCGAATTTGGATCAATCGGAGAGACTTTTAGCCATTACTACAACACAGCTTACTCTTTGGCCTCAGCGATAAGCAGCTCGAAAGAACCATGGATTATTGACATCTCGTCGATGCCGCGCCGGCTCTGGTGCTCACTTCTCTTTTTATTCGACAGAATCGATTCGATTCGTACTCTGCATTTTTACTACTCTCACCCAAAGTACATTTTTAGTGAAGACGAATACAGGAACACTTATTATGAACACACTCTTGGAGAGTGGTCGCTTAGCGACGTACCCTTCGCCCCACTCGCCTTTGGAAATGGCCTTTACAAAACCAACATCATCTCGACCGGATTCGAATACGATCAGCTGAAGGCCATCATCTATAGACACGACCCGGACCACAACAGCATAATCTCTGCCAGCCCTGGATTTACTGACAGCTATACCCGCTTCGCCGATCGGACCACGGAGAGAATCAAGGCTGTATTCGAGATACCCGATTCAGATATACATCGCGCTCCTGTTCGCGACGTTGAGATGGTAATCACCATTGCGCGCGAAATCGTAGAGGCGAACAATGAACACGACATATCTCTTATTTGCGCGGGAAACAAACTTCATAGCTTGGCGTTGTGTTTGACAGCAATAACCTACAAGAACGCAAATTTTTACGTTCGTATCCCGGCGGCGTACAAGGAAAGTCCAACTCCGCCATCTGGACAGTTCGATGTTGTGACCATCGAAAATCTGCTGGTGACCCTCTAATATACGACCGCGTGTTCGAATGGGCTGACATTCCTATTCGACCGTGACTTTGGCAAACAGAGCCACAAGGTCGGGCGTCGCCATCCCGTGCAGATCCGGCTTGCTCATGGCTCCGACCTCCGGCGGCGGTCTGCCTCCATAGGCTGTGCGCACCCTCGCTTCGGCTGAGGGGAAACTCGCCGGCAGCTTATCAGCGCTCCACCTTCGTTCCAAATACCACCGATCGAGCAGCCCTGTTGTTCAGTGACGAAAGCTGCCAGGCCTCATCGCCGACATCAAGGCCGCTCCTGATCGAGCGCTCAAGCGGACGGCGGCTGCGATGCTCAGGCAACTCGGTAGAGACGTTGTCGGTGGGTTACGGCGCTACGCGCCTAATTGTACTGAGTCACAAGGTCGCGGGCCTGTGAGGTAGGACTCAAGTATCTATTGAGATTCAGATTTTGGCAG
>NZ_QKQS01000013.1:0-37835 GCF_003226555.1 Rhodopseudomonas palustris
GTCAAACAGGGCGACACCGTGATCAACACCACCTGCGGCAAATGCGGCGCCCCCAATAAGGTCAAGGCGCCGAAGGGCGTCACCCGCGTGGCCTACGTCTGCAAGGAATGCGGGGCGAAGCAGGAGACGCTGTGAGGCCGGCGCGGTAGCCCGGATGCAGGCGGTGAAATCCGGAGCTTGATCGGCGATCCAGATGCCGACCGAAGGTCGTAAATTCACCTCGGCGCCGCCACCTCGATCTGCTAAAATGCTGTATGTCCCAAGCCGCTAACCAGCTCCTAAAACCTTCGGAAGCCCTTGCCGAGCATGGCAATCGACTGGCGGCGATCCTCAGCGAGTTCGGGCTGACCAATCCGCGTCTGTTCGGCTCGGTCGCGCGAGGTGAAGACACCCGGCGGAGCGATCTCGACATCCTTGTCGATGCCGTCCCAACCACTTCGCTCTACGACTTTGCCCGTGCGGAGCAGGCGCTTGAAACACTGCTTGGTTGCCGGGTCGAGATCGTCACTGCCGGACTGCTCGCTCCGGACGTTGCCGCCCGCATCCAGACGGATCTTGTGCCGTTGCCGTGAGCCGACGATCGGTCCTCGATTGGCTGAACGACATCATCGCCTGGGGTGAGCGGTTGGAAGGTCACTTGGCCGGCGTGAGCTACGAGGGCTTTCTGAACGATCCAAAGACTCAGGACGCCGCGGCAAAATGCGCCGAGGCGATCGGTGTCGCCGCCAACGAGCTCGCAAAGCTCGACCCGACGCTGGAAGCGCGTTTTCCAGAGCTCCAGCTCGGCTTGGCTTACAGAGCTCGCAACAAGCTCAGTCATGGCTACTACATGGTCGAGCAGCAGATCGTTTGGACGACTGTGACGATATCTATCCCTCAGACGGTGGCGGCGGCGAGGAGGGCGAAGTATCTTTTTTGAGCTGAGCGTTTGGGGGCCGCGAGTACCACCATCGATACGAGCAAGCCCGCGTGTCGCTGTGCTTCTGTGGTCGCCAATCCTCAATCAAAAATGGTAGTGTGCAACCATCCACGCTGGAACGCAAATGCAGCCTCGATATCGCTTTCCAGCACACGGCCGCGGGAAAGCTTGGGCAGCCTATTCGCCGGGAAAAAGTCGACGTCGGTCGTTTCACCGTGGGCAGACGGAGCCCTCAGATCTGTTCTTTCGCAAATGAAGAACAGCTTATAGAAATCGCGTGCGTCCGGCTCGTAGGGCTGCTTTGCCTTGTGGCGGACGCTGTAGAGGCTCCGTGGTGACACGGCGATTCCAGCCTCTTCCCAAATTTCCTTCACAACGTTTTCGGCCGCGGAGCGACCGACATCGGCAAAGCCACCCGGTAGTGTCCAGCACCCGTCGCTCTTCTCGCGAACGAGAAGGATACTGTTTTTCTCGATCACGGCCCCTCGGACATCTACTTTGGGGGTGGCGTAGCCCTTGGCGAAATCCGAAACGAGCCCTTCAATCCGCTCGATCGGTACGCTCCCCAGCTGAGCTATCATGCTGTTGGCGATGTGGGCGATCTCGCGATAGCGCTCCTGATCAAACTCGTCCGTGCAGAAGGATAGGCCTGTCGAGGCAATTGCTTGAAGCTGTTTCGCCCATGCGAGCCATCGATCTTCCATGGCAACCTCCGGGTCGTTGAGGCGATGCGCAGCCGTGTATCACTCGTCAGTTCAACAAGCGGCTCTGTGCTCGCCCGATGATGTATTCCGCGCCAACGCCGGGAAATGGTCAACTGCCGTTCTTGAAAGATCAGCAGCAGCAGCCCGTGTGAGCAAGACGACAAGCGTCGGTCGACCAATTCGGCCCATCAGTCTTGCTGATGCGGACAGCGGTGTTGTTGCCACGTTAGTGGCTGACTTCCCGCCGCCTCGCTCCGTCTCCTCAAGCCTGCCAGAATGCGGCGGCGGATCAGGCCGCTGAACGGGCGGACGGCGTACCAATATGGCAGTAGCTTCAGGTGTGCGCCGCGATCGGGGCAGAACGCGCGGGTTTCGGTCGTCAGGCGAATACGGCCGTCGCTTTCCGGCGCGGTCGCGAAGTTGAGCGCGAGCTTGACGAAGCCGCCCCGCTGAAACGCGGCGAACGCCGCGCCGTCCGCAATACGGGCGAGGCCGAAGTTGGGGCGCCAGAATTGGCCGACCAAGCCGAACAGCCGCGCGGTGTGCATCGGCAACCCGCGCAAGGTGATCATCAGCTGTAGCCCGCATGAGCGAAGCGAAATGCGGCGCTTTCCAGAATTGTTCAATCCCGCATTTCGCTTCGCTCATGCGGGCTACGAGGCTCACACCCAATTCTCCGTCCTCACCCCCGGCATCCAAGCGAACTCCCGCATGTTATTGGTGACGACGATCAGTCCCTCGCTGCGGGCGTGGCCGCCGATCTGCATGTCGTAGGCGCCGCAAGGCGTGCCGGCGCGTTCGAGTTCGGCGCGGAGCTGGCCGTAATGCCCGGCGGCCTTTTCGGCAAAGGGGAGGACGTCGAGGCGTGCTGTGAAATTGGCAATCGTGTCGAGGTTCTCGACTCGGCGGGCTGACTTCTCCGCACCGTAAATCAGTTCGCCGAGGGTGATGCTGGAGATGCACAACTGTTCCGCCAGCGCGTTGAATTTGTCGCGCAAGGAGGGCGGGCGCGTCTTGATGACGTAGATACAGATATTGGTGTCGAGCATGTAGGTGAGCATCACAGCGGCTCACGCTCCTCGGCGGCGGGCTGCTCGCGCTCGTTGAGGAAATCGTCGCTGGCGCGCGGGCCGCTCAGGAAAAAGTCGTCCCAGCGCTGGCCATGCGGCACGATCACGCGACTGCGGCCGATCTTGAGGATGTCGACCTTGTGCACGCCGTCCGGGAAGGCGACCCCCTTGGGCAGGCGAACGGCCTGACTGCGATTGGTGGTGAAGACGGTCGAGCTCGCCACAGCCACACTCCGATAGGGATATCCAATCGGGATATACATAGCGCCTGGGCTCGATAATCGCAATGGCAGGGGGCAATAGCCCCTCCTGCAACTTCCTCGCATCCACCATATCTGGGTCTGACTGGGGCGCATGGCCGCAAATGTGGCGGCGTCCTTGGCCGGCGGGGGCGGATGTGCTATGGCCCAGCCGCCGCTTCCGAACCGCTATCCCGTAACCGCTCGCACCCGATGAACCGGCTGCGACGGTGGAGACTTTTCCTATGAGCACAGCCAACCCCGCGTCCGCGCCCGACAGTTTCTTCTCCGCCTCGCTCGAGCAGGCCGATCCCGAGATCGCCGCCGCCATCAAGGGCGAACTCGGCCGCCAGCGCCACGAGGTCGAGCTGATCGCCTCCGAGAACATCGTCAGCCGCGCCGTGCTGGAAGCGCAGGGCTCGGTGATGACCAACAAATACGCGGAAGGCTATCCGGGTAACCGCTATTACGGTGGCTGCGAGTTCGTCGACGTTGCCGAGAATCTCGCGATCGAGCGCGCCAAGAAACTGTTCGGCGCGGGTTTCGCCAACGTCCAGCCGAACTCCGGCAGCCAGATGAACCAGGCGGTGTTCCTGGCGCTGCTACAGCCGGGCGATACTTTCATGGGCCTCGATCTGGCCGCCGGCGGCCATCTCACCCACGGCGCACCGGTCAACATGAGCGGCAAATGGTTCAAGCCGGTGCACTACACCGTGCGCCGCGAGGACCAGACCATCGACATGGATGCGGTCGCCAAGCTCGCCGAGGAGGCCAAGCCGAAGCTGATCATCGCCGGCGGCTCGGCCTATCCGCGGGCCTGGGACTTCAAGCGCTTCCGCGAGATCGCCGACAGCGTCGGGGCGTATTTCATGGTCGACATGGCGCACTTCGCCGGCCTGGTGGCGGGCGGCGTGCATGCTTCGCCGGTGCCGCATGCTCATGTCACCACCACCACCACCCACAAGTCGCTGCGCGGCCCGCGCGGCGGCCTGATCCTCACCAATGACGAGGCGCTGGCCAAGAAGTTCAACTCGGCGATCTTTCCCGGTCTGCAGGGCGGCCCGCTGATGCATGTGATCGCCGCCAAGGCGGTGGCTTTCAAGGAAGCGCTGCAACCCGACTTCAAGGTCTACGCGAAGAACGTCGTCGAAAACGCCAAGGCGCTTGCTGAAACGCTGCGCGGCGCCGGCTTCGATCTGGTTTCGGGCGGCACCGACAACCATTTGATGCTGGTCGACCTGCGGCCGAAGGGGCTGAAGGGCAACATCTCGGAGAAGGCGCTGGTCCGTGCCGGCATCACCTGCAACAAGAACGGGATCCCGTTCGACCCGGAGAAGCCGTTCGTGACCTCGGGCCTGCGCCTCGGTACCCCGGCAGCGACCACCCGCGGGTTCGGCGTCGCCGAGTTCCAGCAGGTTGGTAACTTGATCGCCGAAGTGCTGAATGCGATTGCGCAATCCGAAGGCGGCTCCGCGCCGCTGGTGGAAGCCGCGGTGAAGCAGCGGGTCAAGGAATTGACCGACCGCTTCCCGATTTACCAGTAGGATCTGATGGCTCGCGCACGCGTCGCCGTATCGACTGCGTCATGCCCGGACTTGATCCGGGCATCCATCGTTCTTGCGAAGAAGCTGGATTGCCGGGTCAAGCCCGGCAATGACGATGTTAGGGGTTGAACGATGCGCTGCCCAAACTGCAACAGCCTCGATACCCAGGTGAAGGATAGCCGCCCGACCGAGGATTCCTCGGTGATCCGGCGGCGGCGGGTGTGCATTGCCTGCAATTTCCGCTTCACCACCTTCGAGCGGGTGCAGCTTCGCGAGCTGATCGTGATCAAGCGCAACGGCCGCAGGGTGCCGTTCGACCGCGACAAGCTGGTGCGCTCGGTGCAGATCTCGTTGCGCAAGCGGCCGGTCGATCCGGAGCTGGTCGAGCAGATGGTGTCGACCATCGTGCGCGAGCTGGAAAGCGGCGGCGAGGCGGAGATCTCGTCGGAGACCATCGGCGAGAGCGTGATGGATCACCTGCGCAAGCTCGACGACGTCGCCTATGTCCGCTTCGCCTCGGTGTACCGCAATTTCCGCGAGGCCAAGGATTTCGAGGCGGTGCTCGGCGAACTGTCGCACGAAGACCAGGCCAGGGCGTTGCTGGTCCGCAAATGATCTTCCGCATCCTGGAGGAGCAGATCGGCCAGAAGTTCGCAGCCGAGAAGGCGGCCAAAGCCGGTCATTCAGTCGATCGGCGCTTCATGCAATTGGCGTTGGCGCTCGGCCGGCGCGGGCAGGGCCGCACCGCGTCCAATCCCGCGGTCGGCGCGGTACTGGTCAAGGACGGCGTCATCATCGGCCGCGGCTGGACCCAGGACGGCGGTCGCCCCCATGCCGAGGTCGAGGCGCTGCGCCGGGCCGGCGAGGCGGCGCGCGGCGGGACGCTGTATGTCACGCTCGAGCCGTGCTCGCACCACGGCCGTTCGCCGCCCTGCGCCGATGCGATCATCGCCGCCGGAGTCGCGCGGGTGGTGTCGGCGATCGAGGACCCCAATCCGCTGGTCGGCGGCCAGGGCCACGCCCGGCTGCGCGCCGCCGGCATCGCGGTCGACATCGGCGTCTGCGCCGAGGAAGCGACCCGCGACCATGCCGGTCACCTGTACCGGATCACCGCCCAGCGCCCACATGTGACCTTGAAGCTGGCGGTCTCCGCCGACGGCAAGATCGCCGCTGCCGGCCACCAGCCGGTCGCAATCACCGGCGAGGCGGCGAATGCCCGGACGCATCTGCTGCGCGCCCGTTCCGACGCCGTGCTGGTCGGGATCGGCACCGTGCTGGCCGACGATCCGGCACTGACCTGCCGGCTGCCGGGGATGGCGGCACAGTCGCCGATCCGCGTGGTGCTCGACCGATCGTTGCGGGTTCCGGCTGCCAGCAAGCTTGTGCATTCAGCGCGGATCACGCCGCTGTGGCTGATGGCGTCCGAGATCGCCGAAGCCGCCACCGCCGCACGGCTCGGTGCGGCCAGCGCCGAGGTCGTCCACGTCGCCGATTGCGCCGACACGCCCGGACTGGATCTGCCGGCGGTGCTGCGTGCGCTGTCGGATAAGGGCGTCACACGCCTTCTGGTCGAGGGCGGCGCCCGCGTCGCCGCGGCGTTCGTGACGCAGCGCCTCGCTGACGAGATCCGGCTGTGGCGCAGCGACAATCCAATCGGTGCCGACGGCGTCGACGCGTTGGACGGCCTGCCGCTGTCCGCAATCACCGAGTCCCCGCATTGGCGCGTTCGCAGCACCGAGAGAGTTGGCGCGGATACGCTCACCATCTACGAGTCGAACTAGAAGGCACTCCATGTTCACCGGCATTGTCACCGACATCGGCGAGATCGAGACCGTCAAGCCGGTCGCGCAGGGCCAGTTGCACCGGCTACGGATCCGCTGCGCCTACGACCAGACGACCATCGCGGACGGCGCCTCGATCGCCAGTAACGGCATCTGCATGACCGTGGTTGGCTCCGGCGTCGAAGCCGGCAGGACCTGGTACGAGGTCGACGCCGGCGCCGAGACGCTGGCCAAGACCACCGCGAGCGCCTGGGCTGCCGGCACAAGGCTCAACCTCGAGCGTGCGCTGAAGATCGGCGACGAGCTCGGCGGCCATATCGTCACCGGCCATGTCGACGGCATTGCCAAGGTGGTGGCGCGCGAGGAGCTGCCGGACATGGCCCGCTTCACGCTGGAAGCCAGCCGCGAGCTCGCCCGGTTCATCGCGCCGAAGGGCTCGGTGACGCTCGACGGCACCTCGCTGACGGTGAACACCGTCGAGGACACCCAATTCTCGGTGCTGATCATCCCGCACACGCTGTCGGCGACCATTTTGGGCGGCTGGCAGGTCGGCAGCGAGGTCAATATCGAGGTCGACCTGATGGCGCGCTACGCAGCGCGGCTGAGCGAGACGAAATAGCAACGCTCCCGTCATGCGCGGGCTTGACCCGCGCATCCATCGTCTTAACAAGAACGCGTCCGTCTATTCGCGAAGCAAGATGGATTGCCGGGTCGAGCCCGGCAATGACGGCAAACACCGGGACCTAAGAATGGCAGACGCGCGGCGCGCACCCCTGAAAGACCAGACCGACATTTCGGGCGCGCGCGTCCTGATCGTCGAGGCGCGGTTCTATGACGACATCCAGGACGCGCTGCTGGAAGGCGCGGTCGCCGAGCTGAAGGCAGCTGGTGCGACCCATGACGTCCTCACCGTGCCCGGCGCGCTCGAGATTCCGGCTGCGGTCGCGATCGCGATCGATGCCGCCGCGGCCGCCGGCAAGCCGTATGACGCGGCGATCGCGCTCGGCTGTGTGGTGCGCGGCGAGACTATCCATTTCGAGATCGTGTCGATGGAATCCGCGCGCGGCCTGATGGACCTCAGCGTGGCGCGCAAATTCCCGCTCGGCAACGGCATCATCACCGTCAACACCGACGAGCAGGCCTGGGCGCGGGCCAAGCCCGGCGACCTCAACAAGGGCGGCGATGCCGCGCGCGCCGCGCTGGCGATGCTGCGGATCAAACGCCGGCTGGCGAAGGCGTGATGCCGATGGCCGAGATCAACAAACCCGCGTTCAAGAAGCCCGATCTTAAGAAGATGACGCCGAAAGGCGAGCGCAAGGCCAACCGGCGCGGCGCGGCGCGGCTCGCCGCGGTGCAGGCGCTGTACCAGATGGACATCGGCGGCGCCGGCATCAACGAGACCTTCGCCGAGTTCGAGAGCTTCTGGATCGGCAACGAGGTCGAGGGCGAGCAGTATCTGCCGGCCGAAGCCGCATTCTTCCGCGACATCGTCGCCGGCGTGGTGCGCGATCAGAAGCAGATCGATCCGTTGATCGACGATCTGCTCTCCAAGGGCTGGCCGCTGGCGCGGATCGACGCCATCCTGCGCGCGGTGATGCGGGCAGGGGCCTATGAGCTCGAACACCGCAAGGACATCCCGGCGCGGGTCGTCGTCTCGGAGTATGTCGACGTCGCCCATGCCTTCGTCGAGAAGGACGAAACCGGCATGGTCAACGCCGTGCTCGACCAGATCGCCCGCCGGTTCCGCGAGGACGAGTTTACGCGCTGAGCACGCTGAGTGCGGGACGCCGCAACAGGGGCGGACTAACCTCGCCCCGCGTGCGGGGAGAGGTCGGATCGCATCGTCAGATGCGATCCGGGTGAGGGGGCGCCTCCTCGAGGCCGAGAGTCAGTGCTCGGGGCACCCTCACCCCAGCCCTCTCCCGCAAGCGGGAGAGGGAGCGCACCGTGCCTTGGGTAACGTAGGTGCAATGACGGCGAGGTTCTTGCTTCGATGCCCTCCGGTGAAGACGATCTGATCGCACGCTACTTCAAACCTCTGGCGACCGATCCCGGGGCGCGGGGGCTGGTGGATGACGCCGCCGTCTTGGCTGCCACGGACAGCGATCTGGTGCTGACCACCGACGCGATCGTCGAGGGCGTGCATTATCTCCCAGACGACCCGCCGGACGCGATCGCCCGCAAGGCGCTGCGGGTGAACCTGTCGGATCTGGCCGCCAAGGGCGCCGAGCCGGCCGGCTTCCTGCTGACGCTGGCGCTGCGCCAGGCCGACGAACGCTTTCTCGCCCGGTTCGCTGTCGCGCTCGGCGAAGACGCCGCCGCGTTCCACTGTCCGCTGCTCGGCGGCGACACGGTGTCGACGCCCGGACCGATGATGATCTCGGTGACCGCGCTCGGCCGAGTGCCGCCCGGCCGGATGGTGGCGCGCGACACGCTGCGCCCCGGCGACGCCATCGTCGTCACCGGCACGATCGGCGATGCCGCTCTCGGGCTCGATCTGTTGCAGGGCCGGGCAACGGCCGCCAGCGACGCGGACCGCGCCTTCCTGACCGATCGCTACCGGGTGCCGCAGCCGCGCTCGGCGCTGGCGCTCGCGGTGCGCGACTATGCCGGAGCGGCGATGGACGTCTCGGACGGCCTCGCCGGCGATCTCGCCAAGATGTGCGCCGCCTCAGGTGTGACCGCGACTCTGAACGCTGCTGCAGTGCCGTTGTCCGATGCTGCAACTGCGATCGTCGCCACCGATCCGTCGAAGCTGGCGCGATTACTCAGCGGCGGGGATGATTATGAGTTGCTTTGCGGCGTTGCACAAAACGAGCTCGATCAGTTCCTTGCTGCAGCGCAACGAAGTGACGTGCAGATGACTGTCATCGGCGTTGCCGAGCAGGGAACTGCGCCGCAGCGCTGGCTCGATGGAAACGCCCGCGAAATCTCGCTGAAGACCCTGTCGTTCAGTCATTTCTGACGCTTAGTCACTGGTATTCCGGCGCGAGGAAGTTCGCTGGAATAGCCCGAAGGTCAGCGGAAAAGCCCAGCTTAGTCCCTTCGCAGCGATTGCGGAGCACCTGTGATTTTGGCAAGGTTCGCCGCGATTTGAGGCTGCCCCGCGAAAGAGGGCACGCCATCTTGTTGCGCGCCCGCGCCGCTCCCGCAGCGCAGGCACGGGGGTGAAACTCGGGACTGAGGCAATCAGGTATGACATCTCTATGGGTGATCGTGCTCTGCGGAGCGCTATCGATCGTATACGCCATCTGGGCGACCTCGTCGGTGCTCGCCGCCGACCAGGGCAACGCGCGGATGCAGGAAATCGCGGGCGCAGTGCGTGAAGGTGCGCAGGCCTATCTGAAGCGCCAGTACATGACCATCGCGATCGTCGGCGTGGTGATCTTCGCGCTGCTCGCTTACTTCCTCGGCATCCTCGTGGCGATCGGCTTCGCGATTGGCGCGATCCTGTCGGGCGCGGCGGGCTTCATCGGCATGAACGTGTCGGTCCGCGCCAACGTCCGCACCGCCCAGGCGGCGACCACCTCGCTGGCCGGCGGCCTCGAGCTCGCCTTCAAGGCCGGCGCGATCACCGGCCTCCTGGTCGCGGGTCTCGCGCTGCTCGGCGTCACCCTCTACTTCATCTACCTGATCCACTTCGCGGGCCTCGAAGCCAACAGCCGCACCGTGGTCGACGCGCTGGTCGCACTCGGCTTCGGCGCCTCGCTGATCTCGATCTTCGCCCGTCTCGGCGGCGGCATCTTCACCAAGGGTGCGGACGTCGGCGGCGACCTCGTCGGCAAGGTCGAGGCCGGCATTCCGGAGGACGATCCGCGCAACCCGGCGACGATCGCAGACAACGTCGGCGACAATGTCGGCGACTGCGCCGGCATGGCGGCCGACCTGTTCGAGACCTATGCGGTGACCGCGGTCGCGACCATGGTGCTGGCGGCGATCTTCTTCGGCACCGCCGGCAAGGCGGAGCTGCAGAGCATCATGACGCTGCCGCTCGCCATCGGCGGCATCTGCATCATCACCTCGATCATCGGCACCTTCTTCGTCAAGCTCGGGGCCTCCCAGTCGATCATGGGCGCCCTGTACAAGGGCCTGATCGCCACCGGCGTGCTGTCGCTGGTCGGCGTCGGCGCGGTGATCTTCGGCCTGATCGGTTTCGGCAAGCTGCCGGGCGTTGCCTATTCCGGCATGTCGCTGTTCCTGTGCGGCGTGGTTGGTCTCGCCGTCACCGGCCTGATCATCTGGATCACCGAATACTACACCGGCACCGACTATCGCCCGGTGAAGTCGATCGCCCAGGCGTCGGTCACTGGTCACGGCACCAACGTGATCCAGGGTCTCGCCATCTCGATGGAAGCGACCGCTCTGCCGGCGCTGGTGATCATCGCCGGCATCCTGGTGACCTACAGCCTCGCCGGCCTGTTCGGCATCGCGATCGCCACCACCACGATGCTGTCGCTCGCCGGCATGATCGTGGCGCTCGACGCCTTCGGCCCGGTCACCGACAACGCCGGCGGCATCGCCGAAATGGCCGGTCTGCCGAAGGAAGTGCGCAAGTCGACCGACGCGCTCGACGCCGTCGGCAACACCACCAAGGCGGTCACCAAGGGCTACGCGATCGGCTCCGCCGGTCTCGGCGCGCTGGTGCTGTTCGCCGCCTACAATGAAGACCTCAAGTTCTTCATTGCGCAGAAGTCGCCGTACTTCGTCGGCGTCGCCCCGGACTTCTCGCTGAACAACCCCTACGTCGTGGTCGGCCTGCTGTTCGGCGGCCTGCTGCCGTACCTGTTCGGCGCGATGGGCATGACCGCGGTCGGCCGCGCCGCCGGTGCGATCGTCGAGGAAGTGCGTCGCCAGTTCCGCGAGAAGCCCGGCATCATGAAGGGCACCGACAAGCCGGACTACGGCAAGGCGGTCGATCTTCTGACCAAGGCGGCGATCAAGGAAATGATCATCCCGTCGCTGCTGCCGGTGCTGTCGCCGATCTTCGTCTACTTCGCGATCTACGCGATCGCGGGTGGCGGTGCGGCCGGCAAGTCGGCGGCATTCTCGGCGGTCGGCGCGATGCTGCTCGGCGTCATCGTCACCGGCCTATTCGTCGCGATCTCGATGACCTCGGGCGGCGGCGCGTGGGACAACGCCAAGAAGTACATCGAGGACGGCCACCACGGCGGCAAGGGCTCCGACGCCCATAAGGCCGCGGTGACCGGTGACACCGTCGGCGATCCCTACAAGGACACCGCGGGCCCCGCCGTGAACCCGATGATCAAGATCACCAACATCGTCGCCCTGCTGCTGCTGGCGATCCTGGCGCACTGAGCGTCAGATCGGTTGCTCCAACACCAAGCCCCGCGGCGCAAGCCGCGGGGTTTTTGCTTTTCGGACCTCCGCAAAGCAAGCCGGGCTCGCCGTTTATCCGATTGAACCTATCGGAACTCGCCGCGTTACCCGTTCCCATCTCGCGGAAGGACCACGACATGAGCGGTGTGAGCGGCATCAAGGAACATATGGAAGTGATCGGCGCCGACGGCGTGCATGTCGGCACTGTCGATCGGGTCGACGGCAATCGCATCAAGCTGACCAAAAAGGACAGCGGCGAAGGCCATCACAAGGGACATCACCACTTCATCGATAGCGGCTTGGTCGCCGAGGTTGAAGGCAACAAGGTGCGACTGTCCGCCAACGCCGCCGTCGCGGTGACGATGGAAGAAGAGAAGTAATCAGAGCTACGATCTTCGCGCCGAGCGAGCCAGCGCTGCTGGTGTTGCAGCACGCGAGAGCTCATGGGAGCATCATGAAACGATGCGTCTCGAAACATGAGGTTGCGGGCTCGGCGCCTCCGCGTGAGAGCATTCTTCGAGACGCTCAGCTGCGCCGGGCTCCCAAAGGATGTGGTTGGCGCATTGTGGGTGCTGGTTTTTCCTGGGGCGTGATAGGTGACGAGACACGTCCCAACACGCTCCAAAGGAATGAGCCTATGTCGCTGTCATCCGCCAAGAACTACGCGCTGCGCGCGGCCAAATCGCAGGACCAGAAGGAAGCGATCGAACTGCTGTCGAAGGCGATCCTCGAGCTGGCGAGTTCGATCGAAGCCACCGACGCCAAGATCAAGAAGATCAACAAGGACAAATCATAGGTGTAGGATCGGCCGGGTCGGGCGGGGAGCTGTGTGCATGGCGATCGCGACGGCAATGCTGGAAGCCAATGGATTGCGCTTTGCGGTCGACACCGCGGGGCAGGGCGACACCGTCGCGCTGCTGCTGCACGGCTTTCCGGAAGCGCGGCAGTCGTGGCATCGGCAGATCCCGTTTCTGGCGGAGCTCGGCTGGCGAGTGGCGGCGCCGGATCTGCGCGGCTATGGCGGCACGTCGCGGCCGGCCGGAAAGGCCGCCTATTCGATCGAGCATCTGACCGACGACGTTGCGGCGCTGTTCGCGGCGCTTGGCGGCAAGCGCAACATCCTGATCGGCCACGACTGGGGCGGGGTGATCGCCTGGCAGGTCGCGCTGCGCGGCAAGGTGAAGCTCGACGGGCTGGTCATTCTCAACGCGCCGCATCCGGACGCGTTCGCCCGCGAGCTGCGCCGCGGCTGGACCCAGCGCCGCCGCTCCTGGTACTTCGCGTTCTTCCAATTGCCGTGGTTGCCTGAATGGCTGCTGACCCGCAACGGCGGCGCACCGCTGGTGAAGATGTTCAGGAGCCACAGCGAGCACATTCTGCGCGAGCAGATCGAGATCTACCGCCGCAACATTGTCCAGCCGGGCGCTGCCACCGCGATGCTGAATTACTACCGCGCCAACTTTTCCGGGCTGGCCGGCGGCGCCGGCAGCAATCCGATGATCGCGGTGCCGACGCTGATGATCTGGGGCAAGAACGACCTCGCGCTCGATCTCAGACTGACCGAGGGCAACGAACAGTTCGTCGAGGATTTCACCCTGCGCACGTTGCCAGCCGCGTCGCATTGGGTGCAGCAGGACGCCCCCGACGAGGTGAACGCGACAATTGCGGAATGGGCGCGGCGCAAAGGGCTGGCTTAGCCGGGGCGGCGCTTCTGCGATGGGGTTGGTTGCGCTCAACCCATCCTACGAGCGAGGCACAGGTCGGATGGGTTGAGCGCAAGCCAAACCCATCAGACCATGCCGTGGAAGCCTCCGCCTTAGCGGAAGCTGATCAGCCGGAACAGCGGCGCCAGATAGCTCATCTCCTGGCCGGAGGTCGGCGTGGTGCGGCTGATGAAGTCGAAGATCTTGCCGTCCTTCAGGCCGTAATTGGCGATGCGGCGGACCAGACGGTTCTTGTCGAAATAGATCGCGATCACCCGCTGGTCGATCACCTTCTGCGGCATGAACGCCACCGGACGCTCGGTGCGCTGCGAGATGTAGTAGAAGACTTCACCGTCCAGCGTCGCCACCGTCGACGGCGTGCCCATCACCAGCAGCACCTGATCCTGGCTGGCGCCGATCGGAATCTGCTCGAGCGCGCCGTTGGGCAGAATGTAGCCCTTCTGGAATTGCTCCGACGTGCAGGCGCCCATGCCGGCGCCGACAAGCGTCAACGCCACGGCGAGCCCGAGGCTGCGCGGCAGTGAAAAGCGGCTTCGCGGCGCGTCGGCGCGTCCGCGTCGGTCGATCGAAATACTCATCCGGGAGCTGGCCTCATCCCCTTGCATCGCGCAGGGCGTTGACGTACCGGGCAGGAACTCGGAAAGCAATCCCGAAAGGCCCCACCGGGCCCGGACCTGGAACCCGCAATGATTTGGCCGTTCAATCTGCTCCGTCCGCCCCGGACGCCATCGCGCGGCACCATTGAAGCGATCTATGGCACGATCGTGGCGCAATCGCGCCTGCCGGTGTTTTACCAGCAATTCGGCGTCGCCGACACCGTCAACGGCCGATTCGAGATGCTGGTGGTGCATTTGTGGCTCGTGCTGCGGCGGATTCGCAGCATTCAGGACGCATCCACCTTCGCCCAGGCGTTGTTCGACTATTTCTGCAGCGACCTCGATGCGAATTTGCGCGAGCTCGGCGTCGGCGATCTGTCGGTGCCGAAGCGGATGCAGGCGTTCGGCGAAGCGTTCTATGGCCGCTCGGCGGCCTATGATCTGGCGCTGACCGAAGGCCGCGAAGATATGGAGCTGGCGCTGAACCGGAACGTTCTCGACGGCGCCGACATTGAGAACGCGCGCAAGCTGGCGGTGTATGTCGGGCAGGTGATCGCCGCGCTCGACGCGGTGCCGCCGGCCAAGCTGCGCAGCGGCGAGCTGCCGTTTCCGCAGCCGACCGCTTAAGACGAAGGACGTTGGACGATGGCGAGCGAGAACAATCCGTGGAGCGTGCCGGTCGTGGTGATGCAGATTCCGGAGATCGGACTGCACCGCGAGATCACGGCGAGCGCTGCGGAGTGCGAGGCGATCAGCGCGCTCGGCGATCTGCGCGGTGTGTCGGAAGCGACGGCCTCGTTTGATCTGAAGCCGTTCAGCGACGGCCGCGTCCATCTCACCGGCCGGGTCCGTGCCAAGGTCACCCAGACCTGCGTGGTGACGCTCGATCCGGTCGACAAGGCCGTCGACGAGACGGTCGATCTCACCTTCCTGCCGCCGGAACAGATTCGCGAGCTCGCCGATTCGGTCGACGACAATGGCGATCCGGATCCCAGCGATCCGCCGGAGGCGATCGAGCGCGGCATCATCGACATCGGCCGCGTCGCCACCGACGCGCTGTATCTCGGGCTGGACCCGTATCCGCGCAAGCCCGATGCGGTGTTCGAACCGATGGTGGATCTCGTCGATCCCGACATGAACCCATTTGCGGCGTTGAAAGCGCTGCAACAGCCGGCGGCGGAGCCGCCGCGCAAGCCGAAGAAAGGCTGAGCGGGCCGTGCCCGCTCCGGCTCGCCGCGGATGCGGCGTGTTCGCGCCGGAACTCGTGCGCGCACGCTACGAAATGCGACTTAAATCTGCCCGATCAAGATGTTGTATCGGGGCCGGGAACGGCTATTGTCCGCCCCAATCGGTGTGCAGCGCTGCACGCTTTTCACCGCCCCTTCGGGGCTTTTTTTGAGTCCACGGCCAAGCGCTTCAAGGTCGCAGGCGATCAGGCTTCCGGAACGCCCATGCCTCAGAAAGTTCGAATCGCGCTCGACGCAATGGGGGGCGATGTCGGTCCCGCTGTCGTCATTCCCGGCGCGGCGATCTCCCTCGGCCGGCATCCGAACGTCGAGTTCTTGCTCTACGGCGATTCCAAGCTGATCGAGAAAGAGCTCGCAGCATATCCCGCGCTGCGCAAAGCCTCGCGCGTCGTTCACACCGACGTCGCGGTGGCGATGCACGACAAGCCGAGCGTGGCGCTGCGCCGCGGCCGCTACAAATCCTCGATGTGGCAGGCGATCGACGCGGTGAAGAAGGCCGAGGCGGACGTCACGGTGTCGGCCGGCAATACCGGTGCACTGATGGCGATGGCGCGGTTCTGCCTGCGCACGTTGCCGGGCATCGATCGTCCGGCGATCGCAGCCACCTGGCCGACGATGCGCGGCGATTCGGTGGTGCTCGATCTCGGCGCTTCGATCGGCGGCGATGCCCACCATCTCAAGGCGCTCGCGATCATGGGCGCGGCGATGGCCAGCGTGCTGTTCGATCTGGAGCGGCCGACCGTCGGGCTTCTGAACATCGGCGTCGAAGAGATCAAAGGCGGCGAAGAGGTGCGCGAGGCCGCCGAACTGCTGCGGGCGATGGATTCGCAGCGCTTCGATTTCATCGGATTCGTCGAAGGCGACGGCATCGGCAAGGGCGCTGCCGATGTGATCGTGTCGGAAGGCTTTGCCGGCAATATCGCACTGAAGGCGGCGGAGGGCACCGCTCGCCAGCTCGCCGAATATCTCCGGGCCGCGATGTCCCGCACCTGGCGGTCGAAGATCGGCTATCTGTTCGCGCGCGACGCCTTCAAGGCGCTCAGGGACAAGATGGACCCCAACAAGTCCAACGGCGGTGTCTTCCTCGGTCTCAACGGAATCGTGGTCAAGAGCCACGGCGGAACCAACGCCGAGGGCTTTGCTTACGCCGTGGATGTTGGCTATGACATGGTCCGCTACGATCTCCTGACCAAGATCAATCAAACGCTTAATCGTGATGCCGGCGCGTTGGTCGCGACGCCGAGCGCCCAGGAGGCTGTCTCGTGACGGTGATTCGTTCGGTTGTACTGGGCTGCGGCGCTTACCTGCCGGAGCGGGTTCTCACCAACGAAGAGCTGGCCCGGACTGTCGACACCTCGGACGAATGGATCGTCCAGCGCACCGGAATTCGCGAACGCCACATCGCCGCCGACGGCGAATTCACCTCGCATCTGGCCACCAAGGCGGCCCAGGCGGCGCTCGACAATGCGGGCCTGACCGCCGATCAGATCGATCTGATCGTGCTGGCGACCTCGACTCCAGACCACACTTTCCCGGCGACCGCGGTGCAGGTTCAGGCCGCACTTGGCATGACTCACGGCGTCGCATTCGACCTGCAGGCGGTGTGCTCCGGCTTCGTGTTCGCGGTCGCGACCGCCGACAATTTTCTTCGCGCCGGCTCGGCCAAGCGCGCGCTGGTGATTGGCGCCGAGACCTTCTCGCGCATTCTCGATTGGAATGATCGCGGCACCTGCGTGCTGTTCGGCGATGGCGCCGGTGCGATCGTGCTTGAGGCGCAGGAAGGTTGGGGCACCTCGGCCGATCGCGGCGTGCTGACCACGCATCTGCGTTCGGACGGCCGTCACAAACACAAGCTGTATGTCGATGGCGGGCCATCAAGCACCCAGACCGTCGGCCATCTGCGGATGGAAGGCAAAGAAGTGTTCAAGCACGCGGTCGGCATGATCACCGGCGTGATCGTCGATGCCTTCAATGCCTCCGGCACCAGCGCCGACAATGTCGATTGGTTCGTGCCGCATCAGGCCAACAAGCGGATCATCGACGCCTCGGCGCAGAAGCTGCACATCGCACCCGAGAAGGTGGTGATGACGGTCGATCGCCATGGCAACACCTCGGCGGCCTCGATCCCGCTGGCATTGTGCGCTGCGGTCCAGGACGGCCGGATCCAGAAGGGCCATCTGGTGCTGCTGGAGGCGATGGGCGGCGGATTCACATGGGGCGCCGCGCTGCTCCGCTGGTAGTTGCTCGCGTAAAATTTTAGCAGCATTTCCATGGCGTTCGGTGCTAACTTTGAGACGCTTTAAGACCCGACGGAGTTGACCGCCGGTAGTTAACCTCTTAATTTCAGCGCGGATTTTCTTTCGCCGTGAGGTGGGGCAGGCGATGGCCGGACGAACAGTCACACGTGTCGATCTATGCGAGGCGGTCTACCAAAAGGTCGGACTGTCGCGCACCGAGTCGTCGGCATTCGTCGAACTGGTGCTGAAAGAGATCACCGACTGCCTGGAGCGGGGCGAGACGGTGAAGCTGTCGTCGTTCGGCTCGTTTCTGGTGCGGCAGAAGGGGCAGCGCATCGGGCGCAACCCGAAGACCGGCACCGAAGTGCCGATCTCGCCGCGGCGGGTGATGGTGTTCAAGCCATCGGCGATTCTGAAGCAGCGCATCAACGCCAATGGCGCGATGCCGAATTCGACCACAGAATCTGAAGAAGACACCGCGCAAACCGCCTCTGGCGGCTGACGGAGAGCTCGCCTTTGGACAAGGCACCCGACGCATTCCGCACCATCAGCGAGGTCGCAGCCGAGCTCGACATTCCGCAGCATGTGCTGCGGTTCTGGGAGACGCGGTTCAACCAGATCAAGCCGATGAAGCGCTCGGGCGGGCGGCGCTATTATCGCCCCGACGACGTCGATCTGCTCAAGGGCATCCGCCGGCTGCTCTACGGCGAAGGCTACACCATCCGCGGTGTACAGCGGATCCTGAAAGAACACGGCATCAAATCGGTGCAGCGGCTGGCCGATGCCGAGGTCAATGCCAGCTTCGGGGCGGTCGAGGCGGCGATCACCCGGTCCGTTGCCGAGGAAGAAGAGTTCGAGCCGATTCCCGGCGGCATCGATGCCGATGACGACGATTACGACGGCGAGGACGAGGGGCTCGATCTGCATGCCACGATGGCCGAGCCTGACCATCGGCCAGCGCCGGCGCCGCGCCGCAACATCGTCGCCGAGTCGCGCCACGATCCGCATTTCGACGATCACGATGACGACGATTTTGCCGTCGAGCCGGCTCCAGCGATGGCTGCGCCCGCACGTGCGCCGCGGTTCGATCTGCCGCCGCTCGAGTTTCCCGCCGCCAAGCTGCCGCCGGCACCGCCACCGGTCGATCTCGCGCCGCTGCGCGCGGCCCTCGGCGACCTGATCGCCTGCCGCGAACTGCTCCACGCCGCGTTCAAGGACAGCTGAGGTCCGGCGAACAGCTTGAGCAGGAACCTCAACAAACGCCTTTAAGCGTTGGCAAAGTCTGTGTTTTCGGTATGACCTGCCATCCACGATGGGGCTTGTGCGCGAAGGTTTTGGCGCAGCGGCGTTTGCGCCGAGGCGTAGATGCCCGGAACACGCCTGGGCATCACGTTGTGAAACGGGTGGCGGCCAAATCGGTCGATGGTGCAGAGGTCGCGGTCAACGGCGGCACCGCCGCATTCTCCGGCGAACACGTCCCGAATTGATCCTCCGCAGCTTGCGCGACGCACCGATCGCCGCTACAGCATCAGGGCCGAAACGGCATCGGAGCGTGGCGCAGCCCGGTTAGCGCACTAGTCTGGGAGACTAGGGGTCGAAGGTTCAAATCCTTTCGCTCCGACCATTTTGTAGATTTCGTATTTTGAAGCGATTATCGCGAAGGGCGCTTTTAGACGGCGTCAGTGTCGGTTCGCGATTTTGTCGATTCGGCGAGACATCGTCGGATGCATCGAACTCTCAAACTGATTACCGGCGTGGCGCGCGCTCGGTCACCGCCGGTCGCATCCTTCCGCCCATCATCGAAATGTCATAGCCTCGCTGCATCGCGGCAACCGAGGATTCGACGATGCGACTGCGTGTGCGGAAGGCCGCCCATCTCCTCGAGCGTACCGGACTGGCGCTGGCCGGCGCGGCGTGCGGCACCTTCGTCGGCGCCCATGTCGGCACCAGTTTCGCGGCGCTGACCACCGTCGGCTTTCTGCTGGGCATGATCGGGCTTGGCGCGATCGGGTTCTATCTTGGCATCGACATCCCGCCGCTGCCTTTCCACGACGCGGAGGAGGAAAGCCGCGCCCGCGGCAAGGTCGACGCCGCCGAGTTTCTCAGCGCGTTCGGTACATTTCTCGCAACGCTCGCGGCGTTTGTGTCGGTGACGGCCGTGGTACTGCGGCTCAATCTGCATTCGGTGTCGAGCTGGCTGATCTTGATCGGCTGGCTCGCCGGCGTGACGATGCAGATCACCGCCGGCGCGATCGCGCGGCTGCGCCGCTCGCACACTCACTAAACTAACGACCCACACACAAACGAAAACCGCCCCGGAGGGCGGTTTTCCAGCATCGTGGCGAGCTCTGCTTGGCCTGGTCCGCCGCGCGCGCGGGCAGGCTCCGCAGCGGGATTACTTGCGTCCGAGCATTCCGGCGACCGATTGCGGCAGCGGGATCTTGGCGACGAGCTGCGGGGCGAACACCACCGCCGCGATAGCGAGCGCAATCAGCACCGGCAGCAGTTCGAACGACGACACTTGCGCCACGATCCAGATCGCCACGATCAATGCGGCGAGTTCGGCGGCGAAATACATCAGCACGGTGGTGAAGCCGGGCTTCGGCGATTTGGTCAGCGGCGGCGCCGTAAAGGCGACGAACACCGAAAACACCAGAAGCGCGACCAGCAGCAGAAACAGAAACGCTGCGGTCTGAAGGGTGGCTGCCAGCATGCTCGGGACTCCTGAAGGATCGATTGAATCTGCCCCTCAAGACTAGGGCAATTCGCCGAATCGCAAAAGCGCGCCGCTGTCCGGGACGCGCCTGACGACGAATGCAGGCGGGTCACGGCGCGCCGCGATGGACTCGCGAAAACCCAGACCTGCAGCTAAGCTCGCAAGCGCAGCTTCGGCTCGAACCGGGGCGCGCCACGCCGGAGCAGGCTTACGAGGTCGAGTTCTATCAGAGCTTCGCGGCCGAAGTCGGCTGGCGACTCGGCTGAGACCACCGGCAAGACCAACATCAAGAACCTACCAGAAGGGAGCCCGCCATGGATGCCGCGATCGCGCCTGAGCGCATCGATCTCGCCGGCCTGGTTGCCGATCTCAACGCGCTGTTGCGGCTGAAGACCACGGTAATCGGGATGAAGCTGTTCAGAACCGTCGAAGATATGGAGGCGGTGCCGAAGATCCGGCGGCCCAACGCGATCCACACCACCGACCAGATCGTGTCGATGGCGTCGCGGCTCGGCTGGACGGTCGGCATCACCGCGGCCGATCTGGTCGGCGAACAGTGTCGCGCCGTGATCGGACTCGCACCGCAGGACGAGCAATGGCTCGCCGGGCGATCCTATGTCGGCGTCTGGCATGCGACGCAGGAAGACGCCAGCGCCCGTCAGCACGCGCTCGACGTGGTGCCGTTCGGCCAGCATCAGGCGATGGCGGTGTCGCCGCTCACGAGCGGCCGGCTCGATCCGCCGGATATCTGCCTCGTCTATGCGACGCCGGGACAGATGATCATCCTGATCAACGGACTGCAGTATGCCGGCTACAAGAAGTTCGAATGGAGCGTGGTCGGCGAGACCGCATGCGCCGATTCGTGGGGCAGGGCGCTGAAGACCGGCGAGCCGAGCCTGTCGCTGCCGTGCTTCGCCGAACGCCGCTACGGCGGCGTGCCGGACGAAGAGATGCTGATGGCGCTGAGCCCCGCGCATCTCGCCAAGGCGATCGACGGCATGAAGCAGCTCGCCAAGAACGGCCTGCGCTACCCGATCGCGCCCTACGGCATCCAGGCCGACGTTCGCGCCGGGATGGGCGTGTCGTATGCGAATAAATAATTCTCGTTGCCCCGTCATTCCGGGGCGCGAGCGAAAGCTCGCGAACCCGGAATCTTGAGATTGTTGAAGTTCGGCTGGTGCCCCGAGCGGCGAGATTCCGGGTTCACGCGCGTTGCGCGTGCCCCGGAATGACGCTGTGGGAGAGTGCGTAAGACAAGCGCCTCAATACGCGTTCTCACCCTTCAGCAGCGCCCACGGCGTCTTCGCCAGGATGTAGAGGTCGAACAGCACCGACCAGTTCTCGATGTAGTACAGGTCGAATTCGACGCGTTTCTGGATCTTCTCTTCATTGTCGATCTCGCCGCGCCAGCCGTTGATCTGGGCCCATCCGGTGATGCCCGGCTTGACGCGGTGGCGGGCGAAGTAGCCGTCGACGGCTTCGTCGAACAAGCGGCTCTGCAGCTTGCCCTGTACCGCATGCGGGCGCGGGCCGACCAGCGACAGATTGCCCTTGAACACCACGTTGAATAGCTGCGGCAGCTCGTCCAGGCTGGTGCGCCGGATGAAGCGTCCCACGCGGGTGACGCGTGGGTCGTTGCGGGTGACGACCTTGGAAGCCGTCGGGTCGGCCTGGTGGTGATACATCGACCGGAACTTGAACACGTCGATGCGCTCATTGTTGAAGCCGAACCGCTTCTGCCGGAACAGCACCGGGCCCGGACTATCGAGCTTGATCGCCAATGCCACCAGCGCCATCACGGGGGCGGCGAGCAGCAGGATCAGGCCGCCGACGACGCGGTCGAACACCTGCTTCATCACCTGATCCCAGTCGGTGATCGGCGCTTCGAACACGTCGAGCGTCGGCACCTTGCCGACATAGGAATAAGCGCGCGGCCGGAACCTGAGCTTGTTGGTGTGCGCCGACAGCCGGATGTCGACCGGCAACACCCACAGCTTCTTGAGCATGTCGAGGATGCGGGTCTCGGCCGAGATCGGCAGTGCGAACAGCACCAGATCGACCCGGGTGCGGCGGGCGAATTCGGGAATGTCGTCGACCTTGCCGAGCTTCGGCACGCCGGCGCAGGTGGGGAGCGAACGGTTATCGTTGCGGTCGTCGAACACGCCGAGGATGTGGATGTCGGAGGCATCGGCGTGTTCCGCCTTCAGCGCCTCGATCAATTTGGTGCCGTTGGCGTCGGCGCCGACGATCACCGTGCGACGATCGAGCCGCCCCTCGCATCCCCAGCGCCGGACCAGCGCGCGTACCGAAAGCCGCTCGACCATCAGCGCGGCAAGGCCGACAAAGTAGAACGACCCAAGCCAAAGCCGCGACACCTCGCCACCGAGCTTGGCGAAGAACGACGCGCCGATGAACAGCAGAAACACGAACGACCACGCCGAAATCAGCCGCGTCATCTGCTTCAGCGTGCCGCGGAACAGCTGGACTTCGTAGAGATCGGTGGCCTGGAACGTGATGATCGCGGTCAGCGTGGTGCCGAGGATCGCGGCGATGTACTCCCAGGCGAACCCGTCGCGGCGCACCACGAGCGCGAAATACAGCGCAACTCCGACAGCCGCGATCGTCAGGAAGTCTGCCAGCCGCACGAAGCCGGCAATCACGATCGGCGAATAGGCCGGCGGCACCTTCAGATTGGTGACGGCGAGGGCTGCCGGTGACAACCGCTTGCGGCGCTCGACCCGTGGCGCTCCCTCGCTGGTGGAGACTGCGGCGGTGCCGGCCGCAGCAGCGCTGATCATCGAACGGGCGCTGATCGGCTCCATGTGCTCAATTCCATTGTCCTTGACCGGCGCGACGTTTCGGTCGTCCGGCAACATCCCCCGTTCCGGCAATTAACGGAAAAATCGCAAGAAACGGTTAGCGCGATCGGAGAGACTCAGAACTTTGCCAGCGCCGCGCGGTAGCCCGCGAGCACACCTTCGACCATCGCCTTTTGGGAAAAATGCAGGAAGATTCGCTCCCGCAGCCGCCGGGTGCGCTCTTGGGCGGAGGCGAGATCGTCGAGCGCAGCGGCGATCGCTGCCGCCATCGCGGCGGGATCGCTGGGGGCGAACAGCGCATCGCGATGTTCGGGGCCGAAAATCTCCGGGATGCCGCCGACGTTGGCTGCGACCATCGGCACGCCGGCGGCGGCGGCCTCGATCACCACATAGGGCATCGAATCGCCGCGCGACGGCACCACCAGCAGGCGGCCCTGAGCGAAGCCGTGGCGTGCTTTGACATGGCCGATGAAGCGCACCGAGGCACCGAGATCGAGCCTCGCGACTTGGGCCTTCAATGCCTCGGTCTCTTCACCATCGCCGCCGAGCGTGAGCGTGACCGGCCGCCCTGCGGCGCGCAGCCATGCAATCGCATCGACCAATAGGTCGGCGCCCTTGATGTGGCGGAATTCGCCGACGTAGCAGACGTCGGTGGCGTCGGGCGCAACTGTGATCGGATCGAACTCGCCGGCCGTGACGCCGTTGAACACGCAGCGCACCAGGCCTTCGGGCTTGCCGATCATCCGCTCATAGGTGGCACGGGCGAATTCGCTCTCGAACAGGAACAGCTCGGTGCGGTTCATCGACATCCGCTCGAGCCGGCTGTAGAGCTGGCCCTTCAGAGTCGAGGTCGGGTAGTGCAGCGAGCCGCCGTGCGGGGTGTAGACCCGAATCGAGCCGGCCGGCCGCGGCACGATCCGCATGAAAATGCCGGCCTTGGCGCCGTGGCCGTGCAGCACGTCGGGCTTCAGATCGGCGATCAGGCGAACAAAACGGCCCCAGACGAACAGGTCGGTGACGCTCGGCTCGCGCCGGATCGGCAGCCGGTAGACGCCGAGCTTCATCTTCGGTGCGATTTCATCGAGCGCGGCCACTGCGCGATCGCCGCCGGTGAGGCTGTCGGTGATCAGCGCGACATCATGGCCGCGGTCGGCCTGGCCGTTAGCGAGATCGAGGATGTGGCGGATGATGCCCCCGACGGGGGCGCGAACCGCATGCACAATCCGCAGCGGCCGTTCCTGCGACGAAACGGTCATCGGGTCTCCAGTGCGCACGTCACCGCACACCGTCCGCCGCGACGGTGCGCAGCTGGACGGGAAGCGGTCAGGACGGCGACGCGAGACATGAGATCGATCCAGAAAAGATGATTCCGATTAACGACTTTCGTGGTTAACAAAGCGTGTTCGATCGTCTGCGGATAACATGAATTAGTTGCCCGCTCACGTCGAGATTAACCGCGTAGCAACCTTAATGGTTTGTAGTCGAAACCGAACTGACGGTTGGTAGCGTCATGTAGGAGTCGTCAATGCGGATCGCGTTCTGGCGCCGTAACATCGGTGAAACGGCGAAGGCTGCGGCCTCGCCACGCGAGGCCATAGCGACAGCCACCGCCTCGTCAGCCGCTCGCGCTGAATCGACGCCTCCGGAACCAGCGCCGAAGCCCGCGATCCGGCAGGCAATCTTCAAGCGGTCGCCGACCCGCACGATCACACCCGAGAAACCTGTGCCGCTTCCGCCGGACGGCGACATCGACGTTAGGTTGATCGGTCAGGCGCTGGCGCGCAAGAAGCATCTGATCATCGGGCCGACGCTGCTGGCGCTGGTTGTGTCGCTGGCGATCGTCAACCTGATCACCCCGCGCTACAAGTCTGAGGCACGGATCCTGATCGACGGCCGCGAGAACACCTTCCTGCGGCCTAGCGGCGATCGCGAAGAGCAGCGGAGCGCGCTCGATCCGGAAGCGGTGACCAGCCAGGTGCAGCTTCTGTTGTCGCGCGAGCTTGCGCTCGAGATCATCAAAAAGAACAAGCTCGCCGAACGCCCGGAATTCGATCCGGTACTGAAAGGCATCAATCCTATCAAATCGCTGTTGGCGCTGATCGGGATCGGCCGCGATCCGTTCGCGATGTCGCCGGAAGAGCGGGTGCTCACGGCTTACTACGAACGGCTGACGGCGTATGCGGTCGACAAGTCGCGGGTGATGGTGATCGAGTTCCAGTCCGAAGATCCCGACCTCGCCGCGCGCGTCGCCAATTCGATCGCCGACGGCTATCTGGTGTTGCAGCAGAATTTGCGTCGGGCGCAAGCCAAGTCGGCGGTGCAGTGGCTGTCCGGCGAAATCGACTCGCTGCGCAAGAAGGTCTCCGAAGCGGAGGACAAGGTCGAGGAGTTCCGGTCCAAGTCGAGCCTGTTCATCGGCACCAACAACACCACGCTGTCGAACCAGCAGCTCGGCGATATCAATGCCCAGCTCGCCAACGCCCGTGCACTGAAATCCGACGCCGAGGCCAAGTCGCGGCTGATCAAGGAAATGCTGAAGAGCGGCGGGCCGATCGAAGCCTCCGAAGTGCTCAACACCGAACTGATGCGCCGGCTCTCGGAACAGCGCGTCACGCTACGCGCCCAGCTCGCCGAACAGAGCTCGACGCTGCTCGGCGGCCATCCGCGAATCAAGGAACTGAAGGCGCAACTCTCCGATCTCGATCAGCAGCTCCGCGACGAGGCGGTGAAGCTGTCGCGCTCGTTCGAGAACGATGCCCGGATCGCCAGCAGCCGGGTGGAAAACCTGTCGGCGAGCCTGGATCAGTTGAAGAAGCAGGCCACGGCCACCAACGGTCAGGACGTGCAGCTCCGCGCACTGGAGCGCGAGGCCAAGGCGCAGCGCGATCTGTTGGAGACCTATCTGGCGAAATATCGCGAAGCGACGACCCGCGAAACCATCGACCAGAGCCCGGCGGACGGTCGGATCATCTCGCGCGCTATCGTCTCCAACATGCCGGCCTATCCGAAGAAGCTGCCGATTGTGCTGATCGCGACGCTGGCGACGTTGCTGCTGACGTCGGGCGGTATCGCCACCGGCGAATTGCTGCGGATGACCCAGCCGCGCGGTCGCGAGGTCGCGGAGTCGGCGATGGTCGAGCCGGAACTGGTGCCGGTGGCCGCGACCGCCCCGGTCGCGCCGCCCGTCGTTGCGCCCGCGCCGCCGATGCCGGCCGCACCCGCCGCGGCTGTTCCTGACGTTGCGGCGGCTGGTCCCGACGCAACTGCGGCAGCGGCTGTGGAGGCTGCGCCCGCGCCGGCAGCACCGACCGCGGGCGAGATCGAAGCGCTCGCGCAGCGCCTGCGTGGGGCCGGCGAGGGCGGGCGCAAGCTCACCGTGCTCGGTACCGGCGACACCGACGCGGTCACCACCACGGCCTTGGTGCTGGCCCGCCGTCTAGCGCAGGACGCCAAAGTGGTGCTGATCGACCTGTCGGAATCCTCGGAAATGCTGAAGGCCGCCTCGATCGATCGGTCGGCGCCCGGGCTCGCCGAACTGATGCTGGGCGAAGCTGCTTTCGGCCAGATCATCACCCGGGACAGTGCCTCGACGCTGCAATTGGTCAGCGCCGGCAAGCCGGGCTTCGACCGCATGCTGCTGCATTCGCCGCGTCTGGCGCTGGCGATTGATGCGTTGATGCGGGTGTACGATCACGTTCTGCTCGACGCCGGCACCGCTTCCGATCTTCCGGCGGAATTGCTGACGTCCGGGGCTCAGGCCGCCGTAGTGCCGGCGCCGACGATGACCAGCGAGGCCCGCAGCAAGATGGCCGAGCAGCTCGTCGCGGTCGGGTTTTCCGAGGTGACGATGCTGCGCCGAGCCGCCGATCCGATCGATCCGCGCGTCGCCGGCCCGCGCACTGCAGCAGCGTAACACCAAGAAAGCGGAACCAAGACAAACGCCCGGGCTGGTCCCGGGCGTCGTCGTTTCGGGATCGGGAATGAGGGTCCTCAGCGCGGCAGCGCGCCGCGCAGGCGCCGCACCAGCTGCATCGTCGCCGGACTGTGTTTGACCATGTGCTTGCCGCGGCCGACCGCAGCGAGCGCCGCGGCGGCCAGGCGGCCGCGTGGGCTGAGCGCAACGTAGCTGTCGAAGATCGGCTCGAGATCCTTGCAGAACATCTTCTTGTAGTCGTCGGAGCCGATGCCGAGGTCGATGAAGCGATAGCCGCGCGCCGCATAGTGATCGATGATGTGGCGCATCAGGATCAGGCCGGGGCTGTGGCGCGCCGCATCCGACAGCGTGTAGGTGTTGAACATCATCGAATAGCGGCTGCCGTCGGCGACGCCGGCATACATCGCGATCATCTCGTCGTCGCATTCCAGCGCATGGATCTCGATCGCGCGGCCCCCGCCTTTGAGTTCCGTGGCGCAGGCCTGGCGGATGAAGTCGGCAACGCCGGGGTCGGCGAACACGTCCGGCAGGTTCTGTGCCGCCATCCGCACCGGCTTGATCCGGAAGAATGCGTCGAGCAGGCGGTCGACGTCGGCCTGGGTCTGCGCTTGGCCGTACCGATAGCCGGCCAGTTCCTGCAGCTTGCGCTCTTTGCCCTTGAGCCGGCGACGCATCGAATTGCTGACGAGGTCGTTGGGCGCAGCGCCGGCCGGAAGCAGCAGCACCGGGCAGTCGTTGACCGAGGGCTGGCTCGGCAGCTGCGCCAGCGGGTTGGCGAGATCGTTCCAGCGCAGCGGCTGCTGCATCAGGGCGAGCACGTCGGCGCCGCCTGCATCGCGCAACCCGCCGAGCAACGCGTCGAGATCGAGCGCGTCCGCGGTGAGGGCGAAATCACGCCGCCATAACGGCATGTTGAAGGTGGTGTGTTTGCCGCCAAGAAAACTCGCCACGCGGACGCCGAATTTGCGCTCGACACCGAGCGGCAGCACCAGCAGCGGCCGGTCGTCGGCATCGCGGGCGACCGCGACGAACGGCTCGATCCGCTCGGCGCTGCCGACGTGGCGCTGCCATGCACTCAGGAGATCGAACCGCTGATACGGCGAGCAGTGACCACCGGACTGCTCGAGCGCGCGCCACATCGGTTCAGCGGCCGCAAGATCGCGAATGACTTCGACGCGGGCGATCCGGCTCTGCATCGTAGCCGCGCGATCGGCGGTCCGGGCTTCAGTCAGCACGGCCATCATCGTCATCCGGCAATCCAATGAGAACAAGCAAAGGCGTGATTCGAGCCGTGCGGACCTTTACAAACAAATCTCAACAAAGCGTAATGACGCAGCACAAAACCGGCACCGCACGCGGCGGCGCGAGGAATTAGCCTTGCCGAACAACGGTTGGTGGACGAAGGCAAGGCTGCAGGCCGCATATTTCAGCGGTCTCGCGCGAGTGTCGGAAGCACGCGGCGGCGGCGGTGGGGTGATGCTGCGGTTCGAGCGAGTGCGGCCGATGCGACGCGATCGGTTTCAGCCGTTGCGGGCTCACGAGATTACGCCGCAGTTTCTCGACGCGCTGCTACGCGCGTTGAAGCGCTGGAATTGTCCGGTGATATCGATCGACGAAGCGTGCGATCGCATCGCTGGCGGAGCGCCGGGCCGGTTCGTTTGTTTGAGTTTCGATGGTGGCTCGCGCGACGTCGTCACTTTTGCGTATCCGATCCTGGCGCGACATGGCGTGCCGTTCACAGTATATCTGCCGACCTCGTTCCCCGATGGGGTCGGCGAAGGTTGGTGGCTGGCACTGGAGCAGGTGATCGCCCGCACTGATCGCGTCGCGCTGCTGATTGATCACAACGAGCGGCGGTTCGACACCGCACGGCTGGACGACAAGGTCAGGGTCTTTCACTTCCTCGCGAGCTGGCTGCGCACGATGGCGCCGGTCCCGCTCACCGCGGCGATCCAGGATCTGTGCAAGCGTTACTCGGTCGATCTCGCCGCGGTGACGCGCGCAGCGGTGATGGATTGGGACGACATCGGCCGGCTCGCTGGGGATCCCAACGTCACCATCGGCAGCGCGACGGTAAACTACCCGGGACTCGCCAATGTCGCCGACACGGCGGCGCAGAAAGAGATCGCGATGGGCCGCGCAGTGCTGCAGGCGGCGCTCGGCCGCGAGGCGCGGCACTTCGCGTTTCCGTTCGGCGACCGCTGCAGCTTCGGCCCGCGGCACGTCGCGATGCTGAAGGAGGCGCGGTTCGCCAGCGCGGTGACGGCGATTCCCGGTGTGATCGGGCGCGGCGAAGGAGATTGCCTGGTGTTGCCGCGGATCGCCTGGGATGGCCGCTGCCGCTCACTGCGCGGGTTGCGGGTCATCGCGTCCGGGCTGATGCCGGGCGCCGCGCGGGGCATCGGGCGAAACCGATAGCAGGCGGCGCGTCGCTCACGGCGCCGGCGCGACGTCCTTGGCGTGGTTCTGCAAGTAAGCGCGGAGCAAAGCGACTTCCTCGCTGTCGAGCGCGGTCAGGCGTTTCATCGCATTGACGTGGCCGATCCAGGCGTCGGCCTTGGCGCTGCGCGGCGGCTTCAGCGCGTGGCACAGCGTGCAATTGTCGTCCTCGATCTGTGCCGCCAGCGTCCACAGCGACTTGCGCGACGTCACGAACCGCCCCGGCGCCGCACCGACCACCAGCCGCACCCGCGTCCACTGATCGTCGGTGTCCTCGTCGGTGGCGCTTTCCAGCGTCTCGAGCCTGGTGCGCGCGGCCTCGGTGAGCGTCGCGGCTAGAATACGCTTGCCGAAGCGCTGATACAGCAATTCCGGCGAGCCCTCGCGCTGCCAGCCGGTCAATTCCAGCGTCAGACGATCTGCTTCGGCGGCCCGCACCGTCACCGCGGTGCTGGCGGCGAGTTCGCCGGCGCTCTCTTCGGAGTCGCCGAGCCGGAGCGGCACCGAGCCGATCGCGTACAGCGTCGTACCCGGCGTCACGACCAGCTTGCTGGCATCGTCTTGCAATGCGGCGAATGCTCTGCGGTGTCCGGCGGTCACGTCCGGCATCCTGTGGGCGATGCCCTTGTGGCAGTCGATGCAGGTCTTGCCGGCCTTCATCGCGTCCTGCATCGCGCTCGCCGCCTTCGGCGTCTGCTTGTGGAAGTCCATCGCGTCGAAGGCGTGACAGTTGCGGCACTCACGGCTGCCGTTGGCGCGCATCCGGTCCCATTCGTGACGCGCGAGTTCGTGGCGCTTGGCTTCGAACTTCTCGCGCGTGTCGATGCTGCCGATCGCCCAGTGATAAAGCTCCTTGGTGGCCGTCACCTTGCGGATCAACATCGCGCCCCAGTCGCGCGGCACGTGACAATCGGCGCAGACCGCGCGCACGCCGGAGCGGTTGGTGTAGTGCGCGGTGGTCTTGTATTCCTGATAGACATTGTCGCGCATCGCGTGACACGACGTGCAGAACGCCAGGCTGTTGGTCGCATGCATCGCCGTGTTGAAACCGCCCCAGGCGATGACGCCGCCGGCGGCCGCCAGCAGGATGACGAGCGCCAGCGGACCGGGCCGTGCCAGTCGGCTCCAGATCGACGTCATGAGAGAGATCCGTGTTGGGCAGGCGATCTGCGACAGGCGGGGACGGCGGTATCGGTGCCGCCGTCCCCGTAGCGTCTTTCGGACCGCGCTTAGTCGAACGGCTTGGGCGGTGCGGTCGTATCGCTCGACGGAGGCAGGATCGGTAGCTTGAAGTCGGGCTGATCGCCGGTCAGCGTCTTGAGGAAGGCGACGATCTTGGCGTTCTCGTCCGGCGTGAATTTCTTGCCGAGCTGGATCCGCCCCATGGTCTCGACCGCGTCAGAGAGCTTCTGCGCCGCGCCGTCGTGGAAGTAGGGGTAGGTCAGCTCGACGTTGCGCAGCGTCGGCACCTTGAAGTTGAAGCGGTCGGCTTCCTCCTTGGTGACGGCAAAGCGGCCTTCGGCCGGGTTGTCGGTCTTGTACGGCTCGACCACGCCCATTTTCTGGAACGTGTTGCCGCCGACGGCGGCACCGTTATGACAGCCGGTGCAGCCGGAATCCTTGAACAGCTCGTAGCCGGCGCGCTCGGTCGGCGTCAGCGCTTTCTTGTCGCCCTTCAGCCATTTGTCGAACCGCGAATTCGGCGTCACCAGCGTCTCTTCGAACGCGGCGATCGCGCGCGTCACCTCGTCGATATCGACGGTGCTGTTCTGGCCGAACGCCGATTTGAACTCGGTGACGTAGCCTGGGATCGATTTCAGAAGGTCGACCGCGAGTTCGTGGGTGAACGCCATTTCGCCCGGATTGGCGATCGGTCCGCCGGCCTGATCCTTCAAGGTCAGCGCCCGGCCGTCCCAGAACTGCGCGACGTTGAGGCTGGCGTTGAGCACGGTCGGCGAATTGATCGGCCCCTTCTGCCAGTTGTGACCGATCGAGGTCTTGAGATTGTCCGACCCGCCCATCGACAGGTTGTGGCAGGAGTTGCACGAGATGAAGCCGGATTTCGACAGCCGCGGATCGAAGAACAGCTTCTTGCCGAGTTCGACCAGCTTCTGATCCTTCACCACGGCCGGTTTGATCGGCGAGATCGGCTCGTCAGTGGCGGCGCGGGCAGGAAGCGACAACGAAACGGAGAGCGCCGTCGCCAGGAGCAACACTTTTGCGGTTTTCATGCGAACCCCCAAGGGCAGGATGGCATCGAAGGGGGGACCGGCGGTCGCTCCGCGACGATGCGGAAGTGCCACTAGAGTAATTCTTATTCGCAATGCGTTGCTTTGATCGGGGTCAAACGTGGCGCCGCACAACACCGCTTTCGCCTCGTCCAACTACCTGGAATGGCTGCGGTTTTTTGTCGATCGGACATCCCTAAGGGCTGCCTTAGCCGAAAGTCAAAGATGTATTCGCATTTGCAAAAGCGGCGGCCCGGGCACTCCGGACCGCCGCTTTTCACCAAGGCTCGGATCAGTCTTCCAGCAGGCTGCGCAGCATCCAGGCGGTCTTCTCGTGGACGTCGAGGCGCTGCGTCAGCAGGTCGGCGGTCGGCTGGTCGTTGGCGTCCTCGACCAGCGGAAACAGTTCGCGCGCGGTGCGGGCGGTGGCTTCCTGCGCGGTGACCAGATGCCGGACCATCTCCATTGCCTTGGGCTGGCCTTCGACCTCGGCGATCGACGCCAGCTTGACGAATTCCTTGTAGGTACCCGGTGCTGGGAAGCCGAGCGACCGAATCCGCTCCGCGATCTGGTCGAGCGCGGTCCACTGCTCGGTGTACTGCGTCATGAACATCGCATGCAGTGTGTTGAACATCGGCCCGGTGACGTTCCAATGGAAATTGTGCGTCATCAGATACAGCGTGTAGGAATCGGCAAGCAGCCGCGACAGGCCGTCGGCGATCTTCGCGCGCTTGTCCTCGGGAATGCCGATGTTGATCTTGGCAGGCTTGGTCATGTCCAGTCCTTGTTGAATGCGCGCCGGCCGATAGCCGGCGGTCGTAGGCGAGTACCGGTCAGCGCTATCGCGCCGATCACGCGAGGGCATCGAAGCGACCTAAAATGGCATTCCTCGCGATCATTCGCACTATGCGCGGTACGCAACTACTAATCATTGTCATCAATCAATTTTCCGGTGGTTCGCGGTTACAGGTCCTGTAAACAAAATGCTTTGACCGCGAAGCGTTCTCAATTGCAGTTAGTAGACCGATGGAATTCATCGGGGGCTACTAATGATTTGGTGTGTGACCGCGTCGCGTCGCTGCGGCGTTCGGGGAATGAGACTAAAGGCGTCGCTGATCGCGGCGATCGGGGCACTGACCGTCACGGGCGTTGGGGCGCCAGCGATGGCGGAGGAGTTGCCGGGGTGGCTGTCGTACGCGGCGGGGCCGTCGCAGACCGCAGTCGCAAGCGCGCTGGCGGCGCCGGCCGCGGCGCACGACGATGTCGACACCGAGCACATCTTCGGCTTCAGCATGGGCTCGGACATCGGCAAGAAGGGCGAGATCGAACTCGAGATCGAGAATGTCGGCCGGTTTGGGCGACGGTTCGGCTCCTACACCGGCATCGGCGTCCTGTCGCAGGTCAAGTTCACGTTGACGGACAATTTTCGCGTCGCGCCCGGCATCAGCTTCGCCTCCACCCAGGTCAGCGGCGTGCCCGGCATGATCGACAATCGTCGCACCGCGATCGCCGGCGCATCGATGGAGTTCCGCTACAAAGTACTCGACCGCGACGTGATGCCGTTCGGCCTGACGCTGCATGCGGCACCGTCCTGGAATCGGATCGACGAGCTCACCGGTTTCGATGCGCAGATCTACGGCACCGAATTCGCCGCGCTGATGGACAAGGAGCTGATCCGCGGCAAGCTGTTCGCCGCGTTCAATCTCTGGTACTCCGGCGGCGCCTCGCGGGATCTCACCAACACATGGTCGCACGATTCCGAATTCGCCGTGCAGGGCGCGCTGTCCTACAAGGTCAATTCGATGCTGATCGTCGGCGTCGAGGCGCGCTACGTGCGGGCTTACGAGGGACTTGGGCTCGACCGGTTCTCCGGCGATGCGGTGTATGTCGGGCCGACGTTCTCGACGCATCTCACCGAGAAGATCGGCCTGTCAGGGACTTGGAGCACGCAGGTCGCCGGCAAGGCCTGCAACGATCCGCGCCACCTCAACCTCGATGATTTCGAGCGTCATCAGGCGATGCTGCGGCTCAACTATCTGTTCTGAGCCGCGCGCTCGCCAGCACACGAACGAACGCCGCCACCGGGATTTCGGTGGCGGCGTTGTCATTCTCGATGTTCGTGGGACTTCCGCCTATTCGGCAGGGTCGGGACGCGACATCCAGGTGACCAGCGGCATCGCCGGCAGCACCCAGCCGAGGCCGGCGACCACGTAGTACACCGCCTGCAGCCACTTCGATTCAGCGATCACCGGCGCCTGCGCGAACGCCATCGCGGTCAGCGACCACACGATCGCCAGCAGCAACAAGCCGACGGTTCCAATCAATTTGCGGGTTCGAATATTCATGCCTCGCTCACACGCCGTTGATGCGTTCTCGCAACGCCTTGCGCGTAAGAACGGCGGGACTATAGAGTGCGGAAAAATCCGTTCAAGGGATGCTTTATGACCATCGCCGCGGCGCCGCCATCCTCCCGAGTTCGCGCCGTTCGGATCTGGCTGACCCTGGTGGCGGCACTGATCGCGGTGATGGTGCTGGTCGGCGGTGCGACGCGGTTGACCGAATCCGGGCTGTCGATCGTCGAATGGAAGCCGGTCACCGGCACGCTGCCGCCGATCGGTCAGGCACAGTGGCAGGCCGCGTTCGACGGTTACAAGCAGATCCCGCAATATCGCGAACTGAACGCCGGGATGACGCTGGATCAGTTCAAGACCATCTTCTGGTGGGAATGGAGCCACCGGCTGCTCGGCCGGGTGATCGGCGTCGCCTATCTGCTGCCGTTTCTCTGGTTCCTGTGGCGCGGCGCGATCGGGCCGGAGTGGAAGCGAGCGCTGTGGGTCATCTTCGCGCTCGGCGCGCTGCAGGGCGCGGTCGGTTGGTGGATGGTGGCGTCCGGCCTGTCGCAGCGGACCGAGGTGTCGCAGGTGCGGCTTGCCACCCATCTGTCGTTGGCGCTGATCATCTACGCCGCGATCGTCTGGACGCTGCGCCGACTGTCGGAGCGGGTGCGCGAGGCGGCGCCGGCGCGGCTGAAAGCGACCGCGCTGGTGCTGCTCGGGCTGACCTTCGTGCAGCTCTATGCCGGTGCGCTGGTGGCCGGCCTGCGCGCAGGGCGGGTCTACAACACCTGGCCGACGATCGACGGCGCGCTGATTCCGGACGCGGCGCGGCTGTGGTTCGAAAGCCCGTGGTGGAAGAACCTGTTCGACAATCATCTCACCGTGCAGTTCGATCACCGGATGCTGGCCTATGCGCTGTGGACGCTGGCGGCGCTGCACATGATCGATGCGCTCAGGACGCGGGCAGGGGCCACCGCGCGCGGCGCGGTGCTGCTGTTCCTGGCGCTGACCGCGCAGGCCGCGCTCGGCATCCTCACCGTGCTGTACGCCGCGCCGATCGACCTCGCCCTGGCGCACCAGGCGATGGCGCTGGTGGTGCTGACGCTGGCGGTGCTGCAGGCTGAACGGCTGACGGCGCCGCGGCCCAAAGACGTCAGGCCTGCAGTCTCGGTGCCGGTCGGGCAGCACGGCTAGCACGCCGATTCTGCCGGCTCCCGCTTCGATCAGCTCGCGTTGGCGACAGGCCGCTTGCGCTCGAGATACGCCGCCAGGACCGGGGATAGAAACGCGATCGGCCAGATGAATTTCGGCAAACGCGGATCGAGAAGGCTGACGATGAGAGCCACCACGAACAACAGCAGCGAAAACATCGGTGTGACCAGCCTCGGCCAGTCGCCGCGCCGTGTCGCCGCGATCGTCCACAGCGCGGTATTGAACACCGCGATCAGAAACAGATTGAAGCTGTAGAGAATCGTGACGTTCGGCGAATCGTAGTTGTTACCGTACAGGCCGCACGTCACCGGCAGCAGGATGATCGACAGCAGGAAGAACAGGTTGATCATCACCTCGGAACGGGTGGCGTGGCTGGCATAGGCCAGTCGCTGCTGATGACTGAGCCAGAACATCCCGGCGACGATGAAGCTCAGCAGCAGCGTCGAAATGAAGGCGCCATAGACGTGCCACAGCTCCCGCCATTGCGGGTCGCCGCCGACGAATTTCTCGCGCGGCGCCTGATAGGCGAGCAGGGTCATGGCGACGCCGAAGATCGTATTGCTGAGCTGTTCCAGCCGCCGCTGTTCGATATGGCCGCTGCTCATGGCCGCCTCCTCGATGCCGCTCGCGGCGACTTGCGGTCAGCCGCCGAGCGCCTGGTCGAGGTCGGCGATCAGGTCGTCCTTGTCCTCGATGCCGATCGACACCCGCACCATGTTGGGCGCGGCGCCGGCCGCGGTCTTCTGGGCGTCGTCGAGTTGGCTGTGGGTGGTCGAGGCCGGGTGGATGATCAGCGAGCGGGTGTCGCCGACATTGGCCAGATGCGAGAACAGCTTCAGATTGGCGACGAGATCGACGCCGGCCTGATAGCCGCCCTTGAGGCTGAAGGTGAACACCGCGCCGGCGCCCTTGGGCGCATATTTGCGGGCGAGGGCGGCGTATTTGCTGGAGGCGAGGCCGGAGTAGTTGACCTCGTCCACCGCCTTGTGGCCGGCGAGGAATTCGGCGATCGCCTTGGCGTTCTCGCAGTGCTTCTGCATCCGCAGCGGCAGCGTCTCGATGCCGGTCAGCAGCATGAAGGCGTTGAACGGCGACAGCGCCGGGCCGAGATCGCGCAGGCCGAGCACGCGACAGGCGATCGCGAACGAGAAATTGCCGAACGTCTCCTGGATTTTCAGGCCGTGATATTCGGGCCGCGGCTCGCTGAGCATCGGATACTTGCCGTCCTTCGACCAGTCGAAGGTGCCGGCATCGACGATGATGCCGCCGAGCGAGTTGCCATGGCCGCCGAGGAACTTGGTCAGCGAATGCACCACGATGTCGGCGCCGTGATCGATCGGGCGGATCAGGTAAGGTGTCGCCAGCGTATTGTCGACGATCAGCGGGACGCCCGCATTGCGCGCGACTTCCGCAACCGCCTCGATGTCGGTGATGCTGCCGCCCGGGTTGGCGATCGACTCGATGAAGATCGCTTTGGTCTTCGGCGACACCGCGCGCTGGAAGCTGGCGACGTCGTCGGTGTCGGCCCACACCACGTTCCAGCCGAAGCTCTTGAAGGCGTGCGTGAACTGATTGATCGAGCCGCCGTACAGTTTGCGTGCGGCAATGAATTCGTCGCCCGGCTGCATCAGTTGCTGCAGCGCGACGAGCTGCGCGGCGTGGCCCGAGGCGGTGGCGAGCGCGGCGGTGCCGCCTTCGAGCGCGGCGACGCGTTCTTCCAGCACCGCCGTCGTCGGATTGGTGATGCGCGTGTAGATATTGCCGAACGCCTGCAGGCCGAACAGCGAGGCCGCATGATCGGCGTCGTTGAAGACGTAAGAGGTGGTCTGATAGATCGGCGTCGCGCGCGCACCGGTGGTGGGATCGGGCTGGGCGCCGGCATGGACCGCGAGCGTCGCGAATCCCGGGTTGCGTTCGGTCATGGTCGATCCCTCCATACTCTGGCTGATGGTTTTGGCTATCTGATCGGAACCCCGAACCAGGTCAAGCAGCGTCCGGCATGGCGCGGCGCGTCGTTCAACCCGGCTCGTTGCGGCTTTTGACGGCGCGGTCGGACGCGGCGGTATTAGCGCCGGCAACGCTCTGTCGATCGAGCGACAGCCGCATGCCCTTGACCGGGATCGGCGCGCGCTTGGCGCTGAGGGTGCGCGAATTCACCCCCATCCAGGAAATCTCCGACGACAGCCGGCCATATTCGATCTTCGGGCAGCGATCCATCACCACCTGGATGCCGGCAGCTTCGGCCCTCGCGGCGGCTTCGTCGTTGCGCACCCCGATCTGCATCCAGATCACTTTCGGCAGCGGCGACAACGCCAGCACCTCGTCGACCACCGGCATCACATGGGCGGAGCCACGGAACACGTCGACCATGTCGATCGGCCGGTCGATGTCCTTCAGCGACGCCACGAACGGCTTGCCGAGCAGGCTCTTGCCGACCTGTCCCGGATTGATCGGAATGACGTCGTAGCCGCGCTCGGTGAGATATTTGAACACGAAGTAGCTCGGCCGCACGTTGAGCGGCGAAGCCCCGACCATCGCAATCGTCTTCACACCGTTCAGGATCGCGCGGATGTAGCTGTCGGGGTAGCTGTCGTGATTCATTGGCTCAACATGTCCGAGATCCTCATGGTGAGGAGGCGCCGCAGGCGCCGTCTCGAACCATGAGTGTGGGGGGCTTTCATCCTTCGAGACGCGGCCTTCGGCCGCTCCTCAGGATGAGGAAACATTGCAGATGCTCACTTGTCCTTCCATTC
>NZ_QKQS01000013.1:37889-552616 GCF_003226555.1 Rhodopseudomonas palustris
CGCTTCTCGAGAAACGCGCCGATGCCTTCCTCGGCGTCGGCGGCCATCATGTTCTCGGCCATCACCTGGGAGGCGTAGTGATAGGCATCGGCGAGGTTGAGTTCGGCCTGGCGGTAGAACGCCTCCTTGCCGACCTTGATGGTGTGCGATGATTTGCCGGCGATCTGCTCGGCCAGCGCCACCGCCGCGGCGCGCTCGGTGCCGTGCGGCACCACGCTGTTGATCAGGCCGATGGCGCGCGCTTCGGCGGCCGGGACCGGCTCGCCGGTCAGCAGCATGTGCATTGCGTGTTTGCGCGGCACGTTGCGCGACAGCGCGACCATCGGGGTCGAGCAGAACAGCCCGATATCGACGCCCGGCGTCGCGAAGGTCGCCTGGTCGGACGCGATCGCGAGATCGCAGCTCGCGACGAGCTGGCAGCCTGCCGCGGTGGCGACGCCTTGCACCGCAGCGATCACCGGCTTGGGCAATTTGACGATCGCCTGCATCATCGCGCTGCAGGAGGTCATGATCCGGGAGAAGCTGGCGCGGCCACGATCGGCGTCGTTGCGATGCGCGGTCAACTCCTTCAGGTCGTGGCCCGCGCAGAACGCCGGGCCGTTGGCGGCGATTACCACCACCCGCACGCCGTCGTCGCGCCCGATCAGATCCAGCGCCGCGTGCAGATCGTCGATCATTTCCAGCGACAGGCTGTTGCGCGCGGCCGGCCGGTTCAGCGTCAGCACCGCAACACCGCCATCGACGGTCTCGCGAAGCAGAATCGGTGAAGGCTGGGTCGCAGCGAAGGTGGGCAACACGGTCATGGTGACGTCCGGGAACAGAATGAAGCGCTGGGAACGCGCGTCACCTTATTGTAACAAGCCGGGCGAAGCGAGAGCAGGGACGGGAACGACATGACACATGCGAGAATGAGCGTAGCCGAACTCGAGGAATTTCTGCAGCGCGAGTTCCCGCAGGCATTCAGCCACGGTGACATTTCGATCGAGACCGCCGATGGTCGCACGTCTCTGTTACGGCAGCGCTACAGCGACCGGATGCTGCGCCCGGGCGGAACCGTGTCGGGCCCGACCCTGATGGCGCTGGCGGATTTCGCCATGTACGTCGTGCTGCTGTCGGCGATCGGCCCGGTCGCGCTCGCCGTCACCACCAATCTCAACATCAACTTCCTGCGCAAAGGCCAGCCCGGCCAGGACGTGGTCGCAGTCGCCAAGCTGTTGAAACTCGGTCGCCGGCTGGCGGTCGGAGAGGTGGCACTGCTGTCCGGCACCTCGCCGGATCCGATCGCCCATGTGACGTCGACCTATTCCATTCCAACCGCTTGATGTTTTGGAAGGTACTATTGCACCATATTTGTAACCCGCTGTAATTACGCAATAAATTCAGGAAGGAGGGGATTGACGGGAAAGCGGTGCTTCTCTACAAGCGCCCGCAGTCCGGTGCTTCGCGCACCGAATTCCCCCTGTCATGGATCATTCTCATGAAGACGTTTTCGGCCAAGCCCGCCGAAGTCACGAAGAAGTGGGTCATTATTGACGCCACCGGTCTCGTGGTCGGCCGGCTCGCCACGCTGGTCGCGATGCGGCTGCGCGGCAAGCACCTCCCGACCTATACCCCGCACGTCGACTGCGGCGACAATGTCATCATCATCAACGCCGCGAAGGTGGTGCTGACCGGTCGCAAGCGCGACAACAAGGTTTACTACCATCACACCGGCTTCATCGGCGGCATCAAGGAGCGCTCTGCCAAGGCGATCCTCGAAGGCCGTTTCCCGGAGCGTGTGGTCGAGAAGGCGATCGAGCGCATGATCCCGCGCGGTCCGCTCGGACGTGTGCAAATGGGCAATCTGCGCGTCTATCCCGGCGCCGAACACCCGCACGAAGCTCAGCAGCCCGAGAAGCTCGATATCGGTGCGATGAACCGCAAGAACATGAGGGCCGCATAAGATGTCCGAGACAATGCAGTCTCTCGATCAGCTCGCCGCGCTGAAGACCACCGTCACTGCCGCCGACGCGCCGACCTACACCAAGAAGGTCGACAAGTTCGGTCGCGCCTACGCCACCGGCAAGCGCAAGGACGCGGTCGCCCGCGTCTGGATCAAGCCGGGCGCCGGCAAGATCACCGTCAATGCCCGCGAAGTCGAAGTGTATTTCGCCCGCCCGGTGCTGCGGATGATGATCCAGCAGCCGCTGGTCGCTGCGGCTCGTGCCGGCCAGTACGACGTGATCTGCACCGTTGCCGGCGGCGGTTTGTCCGGCCAGGCCGGTGCGGTCCGCCACGGCATCTCCAAGGCGCTCACCAATTTCGAGCCGGAGCTGCGCAGCGTGCTGAAGAAGGGCGGCTTCCTGACCCGCGACAGCCGCGTCGTCGAGCGTAAGAAGTACGGCAAGGCGAAGGCCCGTCGCTCCTTCCAGTTCTCGAAGCGCTGATCTTTCCCCGGTCTTCCGGGTACTCTCAAAAAGGGCGTCCTGCGGCTGCGGGGCGCCCTTTTTCTTTGCGTGCGGAGACTGGCGGGGAAGCTGCCAGCGGTCCGGTCCGAGGTTACCGGCAGGGCGCGCAATGCATGCAAATTGTCTGAAATTTCCAGCGACTTATCGGACAAATCGGACCCGTTACACAAACGCGATCTCAATTCACACGGAGTCAAATCGCCCGCACAAGGGGATCAGCGCCGTGCCTGCGGTGTTGAAATGCCGTCACTGGAAAGCCATCACCGAGTACCCCACCATGTCGCTCGACATTTCGACGCTGTTCCTGGTCGCGACGCTAATCTGCGCGCTGCTCGGTGTCATGCTGCACTACTTCGGCCGTCAGGAGAAAATCTCGGCCTTAAACTGGTGGGGCAACGCTTATCTGCTCGGCGCCATCACGGTGGCGTTGTGGACGGTTCTCCGCCCGGTGTTCGGCGAAGCCGTCACGCTTGGGCTTGCCGGCGTCGGCTTCATCACCTGCGGCATGGTTTGGAATGCAGCGCGGGTGTTCCACGGTCTGAAGCCGAGCTGGCCCGGATTGTTTCTTGGTGCCCTCGTTTGGGCAGCAACGGTCGCCAGTCTTTCGCCCGAGCAGGAAGCGCTGCGGATGACGGTCGGGGCGGCGATCGTCGCCGTCTATGCGGCACTGACAGCCAGTCAGCTTTCGGCCGAACGACGCAAATCGATGCAGCGGCGCTGGCCGACCATCGTGGTGCCGCTGCTGCACGGCACGGTTCTGATGCTGCCGATCGTGCTCGCCGATCTTTGGCCGTCGCCGCATTCCGGCCTGGTCGGCAATGCCTGGGTGATGCTGTTCGCGGTCGAACTGGTGCTGTACGCCATCGGCACCGTGTTCGTGATTTTTATGCTGGTCACCGAACGGACCGTGACGATTCACAAGACGGCGGCCTCGCTCGATCCGCTGACCGGGATGCTCAACCGCCGCGGCTTCTCGGAAGCCTGCGCGCGAATGATCGACCGTGAGGTCAATGCCGGCCGCCCGGTGTCGGCGATGATTTTCGACATCGACCACTTCAAGTCGATCAACGACCGGTTCGGTCATCCGGCCGGCGACGAAGTGCTGAAGCTGTTCGCCACCATCGTCGCCGCCTCGTTGCGGATCTCGGATCTGTCGGGGCGGATCGGCGGCGAAGAGTTCGCGGCACTGCTGCCATGCCCGATCGACGAAGCGGTGACGGCGGCCGACCGGGTGCGCGAAGCGTTCCAGAATTGCGGCATCGAGGTCGACGATGCGCCGGTGGCCACCACGGTGTCGATCGGCGTCGCCGGCGGACCGGCCGGGATTGAACTCGACGTACTGCTCGCTGCCGCCGACACCGCGCTGTATCAGGCCAAGCGCGGCGGCCGAAACCGAGTGGTGGCGACAGCCGAGCAGCCGGTGTCGCTCGAGGAAAGCCGACGCAAGGCGGCGCAGACGCGCGAGCACCAGGTTGTGGCGCGCGGCAACTCGGTCGGGCAGGCCGTCGCCTGAAGCCGTGATCGCGGATCGGCTTCAATTGCGCGGCCCGCTGCGATAAGACGCTCGTCCCATCACGGACGAGGCGCAGGTACATGATCACCGAAATCGCACAGATCGACATCAAGCCCGGCAGCGAGGCGGACTTCGAAGCCGCGGTCGCCAAGGCGCGCGAGGCGTTCGGCCGCTCCGAAGGGTTCTGCGGCTTCGAGCTGCACAAGTCGATCGAGAAGCCGCAGCGTTATCGCCTGATGGTGAAGTGGCAGACGCTGGAGAACCACACCGTGGACTTTCGCGGCTCGGAGAACTTCACCGAGTGGCGCGGCCTCGTCGGCAGCTTCTTCGCCGCACCGCCCGACGTCGAACACACCGAGACGGTGCTCACGTCTCAGGCGTAACCGCCAGCGCCATCGGGGAGGGGCCGGCCGCTGCGGCGGTTTCCCCCGGCTCCTCGCCGCGCAGATGGTCGATCACCACCCGGCCGATCGCCATCAGCGGGAGCGCCAGCGCCAGCCCCCACAGCCCGAACACGATGCCGAGCAGGATCTGCATCGCGAACAGCGTTGCCGGTGGAATGTCGATCGCCTGGCGCTGAATCAGCGGCGTCAGGATGTAGCTCTCCAGCGCATGTACGCCGAGGAACAGCACGAAGGCGCTCAGCACGGCGATCCAGCCGGAGCCGATGGCGGCGAGCACGATCACCAGCCCGCCGAGAATCGCCCCGACGGTCGGAATGAAGGCGAGAAGGCCGGCCTGGATGCCGAGGATGAAGGCGCCGGGAATCCCGATCAGCGACAATCCGATCGCGGTAACCGCGAACACCGCGATCATGGTGATGAGCTGGGCCAGCAGCCAGCGCTTCAGCATATCGCTGGTGTCGCCGACGATCACCTCGGCCTGCTGTTGATGGCGTCGCGGCACCATCCTGACCAGCCCGTTGCGATACACGCCGGGTTGCGCCGCGAAGGCGAGGCCGAGGAACAGCACGATGAAGAAGTTGCCGACGGCACCGATGGTGCCGAGGATCAGCTTCAGCGTCTGGCTGACGATCGCGCCGCCGCCGGAGGCGATCTCGCCGGCGCTCGGCAGGTTGCGCGGCTGCACCGGTGTCGTCTCCGAATGCGCCGCGCCAGCGCCGTTGCCGCCGCCGAGCTCGAGGAAGCTGGTGTCGACGCCATTGCGCTCGAGCAGGGCTTTCACGTTGACGATCTGGGTCTTGATCGTGCCGGACAGCGCCTTGGCCTGCTGGCTGATGGTGTTGCCGCCGAGCACGGCGATGCCGAAGAACAGGCCGCTCAGGATCACGCAGACCAGCGCGAGCCGAAGGCCGTGCGGGCCGCCGACCAGCTTGCCGGTGAGCTCGGTGAGGGCGTTGAGAAACACGCCGAACAGGACCCCGGCGAAGATCAGGAACAGTGTGCCGGCGAAATGCCACGCGGCATAGAGCAGTGCCGCGAAGGTCACGGTGGCGATGCCGCCGAGGGCGATCGCCCCGGCAAGGTCGGTACGGGACGGAACGCGATCGGGAAGGGGAGCGGTCACATGCGGTCCTTTCGACTGTCGGCGCGCAGTGTTCCGCGAATCGCCGCGGCTGAGCAAGCGCCCGAATCCTGTATCAGCGCTTGGTAACCATACTTTCGCCAAAGCCTGTTCGTCCCATTTTCGCCGTGTTCGCTCTGCGATATGGTCATGGTTCGATGCGGAAGTGGGCTGTGTCGAAGTCGCGACCGGGGAAGGTCCCATCTTGGGCCGATGTCGCGAGAATGGTATTTGGGGACTTATGGGGATTCGCGAGCGAGATTCGTTGGGCCGCGTCGCGCGGGTGGCTTTCGCCGCTAGCGCCTGCCTCGCCCTCGCAAACTGCGCCCAGAACGGTGCCTTCAGTCGGGTCGATCCGAAATACGGCGTGTCGTCGAGCCCGCGGGTGGTCGGTTTCGGTGAACCCGTACCCAAGGGCGGCGGCACCTACCGGGTTGGTAAGCCCTATGTGGTGGCCGGCCGCACCTACGTTCCGCAGGAAAATCCGCACTACCGCGCCGAAGGGCTCGCATCCTGGTACGGCACTGATTTCCACGGCCGGCTGACCGCCAACGGCGAAGTGTTCGACATGGCATCGTTGTCGGCAGCTCATCCGACCTTACCGATCCCGAGCTATGCCCGCGTGACCAACCTTGCTAACGGCCGCTCTTTGATCGTGCGCATCAACGACCGCGGCCCGTATCACGGCAACCGGCTCATCGACGTCTCGAACAAAGCCGCAGAACTTCTTGAATTCAAACACAAAGGCACCGCGCGGGTGCGGGTCGAATATGTCGGCCGTGCGCCCCTCGAAGGCTCCGACGACCGCCAGTTGATAGCGACGTTGCGCCAGGGCGAGCCGGCACCGGCGCCGACTGGTGTGCGGATCGCATCGGCCAAGCCGTTCGTTCCCGACTTCGGGGCCGGCAGCGGCGGTGGCCGAATTCACGGCGATGTTCCGATGCCGGAAGGCCGGCCATATTCGCTCGGCAACACGTCGGTGGACGTCGCTTCGGTGTCCGCAACTTCGGAAATTTCGGCCTCGCGCAGCACCCGATCGAACCGCCAGGAGCTGGCGCCGAACCCGCGCGCGGTGTCCTACAACGTCGATGCACGAGAGGCGCGAGCGGAGTACCGGCCGGTCAGCACCGCGCCGTCGCGCGGCAACGACGAGATCGGCAACCTGCTATCGGCCCGCGGGCTTTACTGACCCGCGAGCTGCACCGATCGGCAGGCAGCCCTGAGCGGCTCTATCGAGCTGCAGCGCTCTCAATAGTTCTCCTTCAAAAACGCGATCAACGCCGCGTTGACCTCGGCCGGCTTCTCCTGCTGGATCCAATGGCCGGCGCCGTCGATGATCAACTTGTGCTTCAGATTGGGCAGCACCCGCTCGATCGCACCGAGATGCTTGCCGCTCATCTTGTCGGAGATCACCGGATCATTGCTGCCGGCAATGAAAGCTGACGGCTGATGGATCTGGGCGCCCTGCCAAGGGGAGGTCAGCTCCCAGTTGCGGTCGATGTTGCGATACCAGTTAAGGCCGCCGCGGAATCCGCTTTCTTTGTACCGTTCGATGAAGAAGGCGAGCTCGGCCTCGCTCAGCCATCCCGGCAGCGGCAGCGTAGCTGCCGAGCGGCCGATGAAGCCGCGCCCCTCCGGAACGAACAGTGACCTTGCCGGATCGGCGAACCCGCCGCACAGCATGCCGCGCATCGTCGCGGCGACGTCGCGCTCGAACTCGGTCTCAGCAACACCGGGCTTCTGGAAATACTGCCAATAGAAGTTGGTGATGCCCGCGGCGCGCAGCAGTTCCAGCGGCCGGCCCTTGCCGCGCCATGGCGGCGGCACGCTAAGGCCTGCCACCGCGGCGAACAGGTCCGGCCTGAACAGCGCTGCGTGCCAGGCCACCGGCGCGCCCCAATCGTGGCCGATGATCGCAGCACGGGTTTCGCCGAGCTCCCGCACAAGGCCCACCATGTCGCCGACCAGATCGAAGATGCTGTAGGCCTCGACCGGTTGCGGCGCCGAGGAGCGGCCGAAGCCGCGCATGTCCGGCGCGACCACCCTATAGCCGGCGTCCGCTAGGGCTGTGATCTGATGCCGCCAGGAATATGACAGTTCTGGCCAGCCGTGACACAGGATCACCAGCGGACCTTCACCCTGTTCACGCAGGAACAACTCGATGCCATTGGCCGTGATCGTGCGTGTGGAAGCCATGATGTGTCCGCCCTGTTTGATTTTTTGAGTTTATCTGGAAGCGAGCTTGCGCCCACGGTAGGATTGATCATCCGTATCTACAATCGAAAACGGGCGTGCCGGTTGCTCGGCCGATACGACTGCAACGCTGCTTGGAAATCCGATCGATGGCCGTCCTGACTTCGCTGCTGTCCACGCGCTGTTCGCTTTGGCGCGGTCTGTGGGCAGGCCTGATTGCCGTCACGCTCGGGGCAGGGCCGGTCACGGCCGCCAATCAGAGCGTGCAGGGCGCCAAGAAGGACGACGGCGGCTACGAGACCCAGGCGCCGACCGCGATCCTGCTCGATGCCGAGAGCGGCAGCGTGCTGTTCGAGAAGAATGCCGACGAATTGCGCGCCCCGTCCAGCATGATGAAGCTGATGACGGTGGAGATGGTGTTCCATCTGCTCCAGACCGGCGAACTGCAGCCGACCCAGGAATACCGCGTGAGCGAGAATTCCTGGCGCTACGGCGGCGCGCCCGCCGGCGGCTCGACGATGTTCGCCGAAATCCACAGCAGCATCTCGGTCGAAAATCTGCTGCGCGGGGCAGTGATCCAGAGCGGCAACGATTCCTGCATGGTGCTGGCGGAGGGCATCGCCGGCAGCGAGGCCGCGTTCGTCGAGCTGATGACCGAGCGCGCCCGGCAGATCGGGCTGACGCAGTCGACCTTCGGCAACTCGACCGGGCTGCCCAATCCCGACAACAAAATGAGCGTGCGCGAACTGGCGAAACTCGCCCGGCACATCATCCTGACCTATCCGGAATTCTACCCGCTGTTCGGTGAGAAGGAATTCACCTGGAACAAGATCCGGCAGACCAACCGCAACCCGCTCTTGAATTCGCTGGCCGGTGCCGACGGCTTCAAGACCGGCTACACCAAAGAAGGCGGCTACGGCATGGTCGGCTCGGCGGTCCAGAACGGAATGCGGCTGATCGTCGTGGTCAACGGCCTAGAGGATGCCGATGACCGCGCCAGCGAGGCCAAGAAGCTTCTGGAATGGGGCTTCCGGAATTTCGAGTCGCGCGCACTGTTCGCCGATGGCGCCACAGTCGGCTACGCCCGGATCTTCGGCGGCCAGACTCGCTACGTGCCGCTGACGCCGGCCAATCCAGTGCGGGTGATGGTACGCAAGAACGGCAGCGACAAGCTGCTCGCACGGATCGTATATCAGGGGCCGGTGCCGGCACCGGTCGAGGCCGGCCAGCGCATCGGCGTGGTCCGGGTGTGGCGCGGCCCCAATGTCGCGGTGGAGGTGCCGTTGAAGGCAGCCGAGGCCGATCCGGTCGGCTCGACCATGCGGCGCGCCGTCGACGGCGCCAGCGAGTTGATGATCGGTGTGCTCCGTGCCGGCATGGCAAAGCTCTGAAGATGGTTCAAAGAAAACCGATAAAGTCTTCGATGCGCGGGCGCTTCATCACCTTCGAAGGGGGCGAGGGCGCCGGCAAATCGACCCAGATCCGGCTGCTGGCGAAGCGACTCGAGAAAGCGCGGCTGCGCGTGCTGGTGACCCGCGAGCCGGGCGGCTCGCCAGGCGCCGAGGCGATCCGCAGCGCGCTGCTGGCCGGCATCGGCAAGCTGATCGGCGGCGCAGACGCCGAGGCACTGTTGTTCGCCGCCGCCCGCGACGACCATGTCCGCACCCTGATCGAGCCGGCGCTGGCGCGCGGCGAATGGGTGCTGTGCGACCGGTTCTACGACTCGACCCGCGCCTATCAGGGCAAGCTCGGCGCCGTCAGCCTCGAGTTGCTCGACGCGTTGCAGCAGGTGACGATCGGCGAAATGAAGCCGGACCTCACCGTCATCCTCGATATTCCGGTCGAGATCGGGCTGGCGCGCGCCGCGGTCCGCCGCGGCAGCGACACCCCGGACCGGTTCGAATCCGAAGCGATCGACTTCCACCGCGGCCTGCGCGAGGTGTTTCGCCAGATCGCCGCGGATGAGCCGGCGCGCTGCGTGCTGATCGACGCCAATGCCGAGCCCGAGGAGGTCGCCGACCGGGTCTGGGAGGCGGTGCGCCTGCGGCTGCTCGAACCCGCGCGCGCCGGAGCCAAAACCGCATGAGCGCACGCAAGACTGCCACCAAGGCTCAAGCCCAGGAGTCCGCCGTCCGCCATCCGCGCGAGACCACGACGCTGTTCGGCCATCATGCGGCCGAGCAGGCGTTGCTCGACGCCTATCGCGGTGGCCGGATCGCCCATTCCTGGCTGATCGGCGGCGCCCAGGGGATCGGCAAGGCGACGCTGGCGTACCGGATGGCGCGGTTCGTGCTGGCGCATCGCGAGCCGCAATCGGACGCGGTGCAGGGCGCCGCCTCGCTGGCGATCGACGCCGACCATCCGGTGGCGCGCCATATCGCCGCCGAGGCACATGGCGGACTGCTGACGCTGGAGCGTTCGGCGAACGAGAAGGGCGTGCTGCGCAATGTCATCACCGTCGATGAATCGCGCGAGACGATTTCGTTCTTCGGTGCCACCGCGGCGATCGAAGGCTGGCGGGTGTGCATCGTCGACACCGTCGACGACCTCAACGCCAACTCGGCCAACGCGTTGCTCAAGGTGATCGAGGAGCCGCCGCAGCGTTCGCTGTTCCTGCTGCTGTCGAATGCGCCGGCGCGGGTGCTGCCGACCATCCAGTCGCGCTGCCGCAAGCTGATGCTGCGCCCACTCGCGATTGCCGATGTGATCGCAGCGGCCGCCGACGCGACCGATCTCGACCCTAATGATCCGCAGCTCGTCGAGGCGGCCGCGGCCTCCGAGGGCAGCGTCTCGCGTGCGCTGATGCTGACGGGCGGCGGCGCGCTCAGCCTGCAGCAGACCACGACCGCGCTGCTCGACAGCCTGCCCAATGTCGATCCCCGCGCCCTTCATGCCCTCGGCGATGCGATCGGCGGCACCGACCGCGCCACGTTGCAGGCGTTCGTCGACGGCATCGACCGCTGGGTCGCAGCGCGGCTACGCACGCCTGATCCCAACGCGGAACTGCCGCGCCTTGCACGGCTGGCGGAGGTATGGGAAAAGATCGGCCGCGCCGCACGCGACACCGAAGCCTACAATCTCGAGCGGAAACCGCTGGTATTTTCGGTGTTCGGGCTTCTCGCGGAGGCGGTGCGCTGACGCCGATCCGGCGATCGATCGCCCGGCATGGTCAGCGCCGCCGCGCTCAACCGATCCAGATTTGAAAGGCGTCCGCGCAGATGGCGCAGCGAAATTCATTCTACATCACCACGGCGATCTCCTATCCGAACGGCGCGCCGCATATCGGCCACGCCTACGAGGCGATCGCGACCGACGCGCTGGCCCGATTCCAGCGGCTCGACGGCAAGGATGTGTTCTTCCTGACCGGCACCGACGAGCACGGCCTGAAGATGATCCAGACCGCGCAGAAGGAAGGCCTGACCCCGGCCGAGCTCGCCGCCCGCAATGCCGGGCGCTTCCGCGACATGGACGACCGCTTCGGCATCTCCTACGACCGCTTCATCCGCACCTCCGAGGAGCAGCATCACGCGTCCGTCCAGGAAGTCTGGAAGAGGATGCTGGCCAACGGCGACATCTATCTCGACAGTTATTCCGGCTGGTACTCGGTCCGCGACGAAGCCTATTACGCTGAGGACGAGACTGTGGTCGGCGAGGATGGCGTTCGCCGCGGTCCGCAGGGCACGCCTGTCGAGTGGGTCGAGGAGAAGAGCTACTTCTTCAAGCTGTCGGCCTATCAGGACCGACTGCTGAAGCTCTATGAGGAGCAGCCGGACTTCATCGGCCCCGACGCGCGCCGCAACGAGGTGGTCAGCTTCGTCAAAAGCGGGTTGAAGGATCTGTCGGTGTCGCGCACGACGTTCAACTGGGGCGTCAAGGTGCCGGGCGATCCCGAGCACGTGATGTATGTCTGGGTCGACGCGCTGACCAACTACATCACCGGTGTCGGATTCCCCGACGAGAGCGACAAGAACTGGCACTACTGGCCGGCCGACGTCCACGTCATCGGCAAGGACATCATCCGCTTCCATGCGGTGTATTGGCCGGCGTTCCTGATGTCGGCGGGCATCCCGATTCAGAAGCGCGTCTACGCCCACGGCTTCCTGTTCAACAAGGGCGAGAAGATGTCGAAGTCGGTCGGCAACATCGTCGACCCGTTCAATCTCGCCGACCAGTACGGCGTCGATCAGGTGCGCTACTTCTTCCTGCGCGAGGTGCCGTTCGGCTCCGACGGCAGCTACAATCACGAGGCGATCGTCAATCGCATCAACGCCGACCTCGCCAACGACCTCGGCAATCTGGCGCAGCGTTCGCTGACCATGGTGGCCAAGCAGTGCGACGGAGAGGTGCCGGCGCATGGCCCGTTCAGCGAGACCGATCAGGCGATGCTGGCGATGGCCGACGGCATGATCGCGCAGGCGCGGACCGCGATGGCGAGCCAGCAGATCCATCAGGCGCTCAATGCGGTGTGGGCGGTGGTGGCGGAAGCCAACCGCTACTTCGCCGGCGAAGCGCCGTGGGCGCTGGCCAAGACCGATCCGGCGCGGCAGAAGACGGTGCTGTACGTCACCGCCGAGGTGCTGCGGCAGATCGCGATCCTGGCCCAGCCGGCGATCCCGACCTCGGCGGCCAAGCTGCTCGACATCCTCGGCGTTGCCGAGGGACAGCGCGACTTCGCGGCGCTGCCGACCCGGATCGTGCCCGGCACGAAGCTGCCGGCACCGGCGCCGATCTTCCCGCGCTACGTCGAACCGGCGACCGCGTAAGCCATGCTGGTCGACAGTCACTGCCATCTCGACTTCCCCGACTTTGCCGACGATCTCGCCGGCATCGTCGCCCGTGCCGAGGCGAGCGGGGTCGGGCGCATGGTCACGATCTCGACGCGGGTGAAGAAGCTGCCGGACCTGCTGGCGATCGCCGAGCGTTTCCCCAACGTGTATTGCTCGGTCGGCACCCATCCGCACCAGGCGGACGAGGAAGACGGCATCACCACGGCGGAACTGGTGAAGCTGGCAAAGCACCCGAAGGTGGTGGCGTTCGGCGAGGCCGGGCTCGATTACTTCTACGAGATGGGCTCGCGCGACGCGCAGGAGCGCGGATTCCGCGCCCACATCGCGGCTGCGCGCGAAACCGGCCTGCCGCTGGTGATCCACACCCGCGAGGCGGACGAGGATTGCGGCAAGATCCTGGACGACGAAATGGGGAAGGGAGCGTTTCGCGCGGTGCTGCATTGCTACACCGGCGGGCGCGACCTTGCGATGCGGGCGATCGATCTCGGGCTGATGATCTCGTTTACCGGCATTCTCACCTTCAAGAAGTCGCAGGCGTTGCGCGATCTCGCCGCTGAGCTGCCGGCGGACCGCGTCATGGTCGAGACCGACTCGCCGTATCTGGCGCCCGGCAAATATCGCGGCAAGCGCAACGAGCCGTCTTATGTGGTCGAGACCGCCAAGGTGCTGGCCGAGATCCGCGGCGTGACGCTCGACGAGATCGCACGCCAGACCACCGACAACTTCTTCCGGCTATTCGGCAAGGTGCCGCCGCCGGCTGCAGCCGCCTGACGCCTTTCAATCGGGGACGCCGCATGACGTTGACGCTCACCATCCTCGGCTCGGGTTCGTCTGCGGGCGTGCCGCGCCCGGCGCTCGGCTGGGGCGCCGCCGACCCGTCCAACCCGAAGAACCGTCGGCTGCGCTGCTCGCTGCTGGCCGAGCGCGTCACGCCGGACGGCATCACCAGGGTGCTGATCGACACCTCGCCCGACCTGCGCGAGCAACTGATCCGTGCCGATGTCGATCATCTCGACGCGGTGTTCCTGACCCACGAGCACGCCGACCAGACCCACGGCATCGATGATCTACGCTCGGTGGTGATGGCGATGAAGCGGCGCATCCCGGTGTATCTCAATCAGTCGACCGGCGAGCATGTGCTGTACCGCTTCGCCTACTGCTTCAAACAGGCGCCGGGCAGCTCCTATCCGGCGATCCTGGAATCGCGCGAGATCGAAGCCGGCGACAGCAAGACCATCGCGGGCACCGGCGGCGACCTGACGCTGACCGCGTTCCTGGTCCAGCACGGCGACATCCCGGCGCTCGGCTATCGCATCGCCGGCGCCGCCTATACGCCGGACCTCCACGACATTCCGGCAGCGAGCTTCGGCGCGCTCGAAGGCCTCGATCTCTGGATCATCGACGGCCTGCGCTACAAGCACCACGCCAGCCACTTCAACATCGAAGCCGCACTGAAGTGGATCGACCGCTTCAAGCCCAAGCGCGCCGTGATCACCAACATGCATGCCGACATCGACTACGAGACGCTACGCAAGGAATTGCCGGAGGGCGTCGTGCCGGGGTTCGACGGGATGCGGCTGGAGGTCGAGGGCTGACCTCTCAACTGGTCGTTCCGGGGCGCTCGCGACAGCGAGCGAACCCGGAATCTGCAACACGCACGGCCTTGCTCGACACCTTGAGATTCCGGGTTCGCGCTTTGCGCGCCCCGGAATGACAAACGAGAGTCGGTCGTCCATCGCGGTCGCCACCGCAATGACACCGGGGCGAAGTAACTACTCCAAAATCGCCTTCGCCGACTTCACCTGATCGCGCAGCATGAATTTCTGGATCTTGCCGGTCGAGGTCTTGGGGATCGACGAGAACACGATGGTCTTGGGCGTCTTGAAGCCGGGGAGGTGTTCACGGCAGTAGGCGATGATCTCGGCTTCGGTGGCGTTGGCGCCGTCCTTCAGTTCGACGAAGGCGCAGGGGACTTCGCCCCATTTCGGGTCGGGCTTGGCGACCACGGCCGCGAACAGGATCGCCGGGTGCTTGTACAGCACGTCCTCGACCTCGACCGACGAGACGTTCTCGCCGCCCGAGATGATGATGTCCTTGGAGCGGTCCTTGATGATCACATAGCCGTCGGCATCGAGCACGCCGAGGTCGCCGGTGTGAAACCAGCCGCCGGCGAGCGCTTCCTTGGTTGCCTTCTCGTTCTTCAGATAGCCCTTCATCACGATGTTGCCGCGGAACATGACCTCGCCGATGGTCTCGCCATCGCGCGGCACCTCCTGCATCGTCTCCGGATCGAGCACGGTGACGGCTTCCTGCATCGGGTAGGGCACGCCCTGCCGGCGCTTCAGCTTGGCGCGTTCGGCGACCGGCAACTCGTCCCAGCCGGGCTGCTCGGCGCAGACCGAGGCGGGGCCGTAGACTTCGGTGAGGCCGTAGACGTGGGTCAGCTTGATGCCGATGGTCTCGGCGCCGGCCAGCACCGCCATCGGCGGCGCGGCGCCGGCGATCAGGCCGACGACCGGTTTGGCCGCGGCGCCCTTCGGCGCTTCAGGTGCATTGATCAATGCGTTGTAGACGATCGGCGCGCCGCACATGTGGGTGACGCCGTGCTTTGGGATCAGTTCGAAGATCTTGGCCGGATCGACCTTGCGCAGGCAAACATTGATGCCGGCCGCCGCTGCGAGCGTCCACGGGAAGCACCAGCCGTTGCAGTGGAACATCGGCAGCGTCCACAGATACACCGGATGCTGGCCGAGATTGCCGGCGAGGATGTTGCTGACAGCGTTGAGATACGCGCCGCGATGATGCGTCACCACGCCCTTCGGATTGCCGGTGGTGCCGGAGGTGTAGCCGAGCGAGATCGCGTCCCACTCGTCCTCGGGACGATGGCCGGCGAAGGTCGGATCGCCGGACGCGACCGCGTATTCGTATTCGAGTTCGCCGATGCGGTGGCTGCCGGGATACATCTTGTCGTCGACGTCGATCACCAGTGGCTTCGGCTTGGTCATCAGCGTCAGCGCCTCGGCGACGACGCTCGAAAACTCCGGATCGACCAGGATGATCTTGGCGCCGCCGTGATCGAGCTGGAACGCGATTGCCGCGGAATCGAGCCGGATGTTGAGGGCGTTCAGCACCGCGCCGGCCATCGGCACCGCGAAATGCACTTCGACCATCGCCGGCACGTTGGGCAGCATCACCGCGACGGTGTCGCCGCGGCCGATGCCGCTGCGGGTCAGCCACGATGCGAAGCGACGGCAGCGCGCGCGGGTTTCCTTCCAGGTGTAGTGCCGCCCCTCGTACACCACGGAGGTCAGCTCCGGATAAACGTTGGCCGTGCGCTCCAGGAAGCTCAGCGGTGACAGCGGCACGAAGTTGGCCGGGGTCTTGTCCAGACCGATGCTGTATTGACCTTGCGGGGTGCTCATGACGACCTGCCTCTCACTTCACGACGGCGCCGCTGCGTTTCCCCCGCAGCGCCTCTACAAGAATCCAATCGAGATCCACGGGATCGCCGCGACCACGATCAAGCCGATCAGCAGCGCCAGCATATATCCCCAGATCGGGCGCATGCCCTCGGCAGGATCGACCCGGCCGATCGCGCAGGCCGCATAATAGCCGACACCGAACGGCGGTGCGAACAATCCGATGCCCATCGCCAGGATCACCACCATGGCGTAGTGCACCTCGTGGATGCCGACGGCGCGGGCGATCGGAAACAATAGCGGGCCGAACAGCACGATCGCCGGAATGCCTTCGAGCACGCTGCCAAGGATCACGAAGGCGACGATCGATACCGCCAGGAAGGTGGCGGAGCCGCCGGGCAGGCCGGTCATCGCCGCCGCCAGCGAGCGCGAGAAGCCGGATTGCGTCAGGCCCCAGGCCATGCCGGTGGCGGTACCGATGATCAGTAGGATCGCACCCGACAGCGCCGCGGTCTCGACCAGCATCGGCCGCAGCCGCCGCCAGTCGAACTTGCGGTACACCAGGATGCCGACCACCACGGCATAGACGATGCCGATGGTCGAGACCTCGGTGGCGGTGGCGACGCCTTCGACCACGGCGGCGCGGATCACGAACGGCAGCGCCAGCGCGGGCAGGGCGACGATGAACGCCTTGCCGATGTCGCTGCCTTTGGCGCGGGTGACATGGCTGAGATCCTCACCGCGATAGCGCCACCACACCAGACTGCACAGCATGATCGCCAGCACCACGCCGGGCAGCAGGCCGCCGGTGAACAGCGCCGAGATCGACACGCCGGTCACCGAGCCGATGGTGATCAGCACGAGGCTCGGCGGAATGGTTTCGGTCTGGGCGCCGGTGGCGGAGAGCAGGGCGACCAGATCGCCCGGCTTGGCGCCGCGCTGCTTCATCTCCGGAAACAGCACCGGCGCCACCGCCGCCATATCGGCGGCCTTGGAGCCGGAAATGCCGGACACCAGATACATGGCGCCGACCAGCACGTAGTGCAGGCCGCCGCGGACATGGCCGAGCAGGCTGGCGAGAAACGCCACCATCGCCCGCGCCATGCCGGTCATCTCGATCAGCAGACCGAGGAACACGAACAGCGGCACCGACAGCAGGATGAGGTGGCTCATGCCCTCGTCCATTCGGCCGACCAGGATCAGCAGCGGCGTCGTGGTGGTCAGCGCCAGATAGCCGTAGATCGCCAGGCCAAATCCGAACGCGATCGGCACGCCGGCGAACACGCAAGACGCGACCACGCCGACGAAGAAGATCACCAGATTGAGATTGCCGAGCGGCTTGAACAGCGGCTGCGCCAGCCAGAACGCGCCGATCAGCAGCGCGACCGTCAGTGCCGCGCCGAAGACCAGCTTGAGATCGCCGAACCGGATCAGTCGAAACAGGGCGAACAGCGCCATCAGCAGGATGCCGACCGGCAGCGCCGCGGCGCGCCAGCTGTTGGCGAGCGACAGCGCCGGCGTGGTGATGTAGCTCTCTTCGTAGGCGTATTCGTAGGCTGGCGCGGCGATCAGCAGCAGGAACGCCAGCGCCGCGCAGATGCCGACCAGATCGAGCCAGGCACGCAGGCGCGGGGAGGCCCCCGCCACCATCGCGGTCATCCGCATGTGCTCGCCGCGGCGGAACGCGACCGCCGCGCCGAGCATCGCCAGCCACAGGAACAGGATCGACGCCAGCTCGTCGGACCAGATCAGCGGACTGTGGAAGACGTAGCGAGATACCACGCCGGCGAACAGCACGACGATCTCGACCACTACCAGAACGGCGGCCGGAATCTCGACCAACAGGCCGAGACCGGCCTCCAGCGCGCCGATCAGCGTCTTGCGCTGCGGCGCGTGGAGCCGTTCACCTGCGGTGAGCTGTGAAGCGTCGGCGTTCGCCATCGCGGCCAGCCGTTACGCCAGCTTGCCGACGGATTTTTCGAGCAGCGACCACGCCTGATCGCCGTATTTGCCTTTCCATTCGGCGTAGAAGCCGGCGCTGCGCAGCTTGTCGCGGAACGGCAGCACCGTGGGCTGATTGAAGATCAGGCCCTTGGCGGTCAGCTCTTCCTTGACGGTGGTGTTGAGCTTGGCGGTGTCTTCGCGTTCCTTCACCGCGGCGGCGTTGATGTTCTTGGCGACGATCGCGCGCACGTCGACCGGCAGCTTTTCCCAGGCGCGGCGGTTGGCCAGGAACCAGAATCCGTCCCACATGTGGTTGGTCAGCGAGCAGTACTTCTGCACTTCGTACAGCTTGGCGGTCGAGATCAGCGCCAGCGGATTCTCCTGGCCCTCGACCACCTTCGTCTGCAGCGCTGAATAGACTTCGCTGAAATTGATCGAGGCGGGCGCCGCATCGAACGCCTTGAACATCGAGGTCCACAGCGGCGACACCGGCACGCGGATCTTGAAGCCCTTGAAGTCGTCCGGGCCGTTGATCGGCTTGGTCGAGGAGGTGGTCTGGCGGAAGCCGTTGTCCCAGATCTTGTCCATCACCATCAGGCCGGCCTTCTGGATCTCGCCGCGGACATGAGCGCCGAGCTCGCCATCCATAGCCTTCCAGACCGTTTCATAGTCCGGGAACGCGAAGCCGATGCCGTTGATCGATGCGGCCGGCACCAGGGTCGACAGGATCAGGCCCGACAGCGTGAAAAACTCGACGCCACCGGCGCGAATCTGGCTCAGCATGTCGGTGTCGGAGCCGAGCTGGTTGTTCGGGAAAACGTCGATCTGGACGCGGCCGTTGGTCTCGGCCTTGATCGCCGCCGACATCTCGCGGGCGCGAACGTTGAGCGGATGGGTGTCGGGCAGGTTGTTGGCGTATTTGTATTTGAACTCGGCTTCGGCCGCACGCGCCACCCAAGGCGCACCGATGCCGCCGATCGCGGCGGCCGCTGCCGACGCCTTCAACAAGCTCCTGCGTGAAAAACTCATCTCGCTTCCTCCTGACGGGTATTCTTTTTGTGAGAACGCACCCGAAATGTCGACGCGCCTTTGGTCGTCATTTCGACTGGTCCGGTCAAGCAGTTTTGAGCCGCCAGTGGACGGCCGGGCGATCGGTATGGCCAAGGTCACGGCCGGCCGGCTTGGCGCGCCGGACCAAGACGGACCGGTCGGGCACCGGGCCTGCGGACGTCGCAGGCTCCGGCCGACGGATGGTCGGCGGACGGCTTGGGACCACATCGCACAAGCCGCCAGAGGCTCGGCTGAACCTGCCACAAGGCGGCTGCATTGGCCGAGCCGCGCGCATGACTGCGCGCTTCCAAGACGGCCGCGATGTCGCGACGGCGGCCATCATTCGGAGACCACATCTGGAAGGATCGCAGCTTCGAAGCATCGACCAAGCAGAACGCCCGAACCACGACGCTGTGCAGGCAGAACTTTGCGTATGCCAGACAAGCCTCTGGTGAATCGCGCTTATCCATATATTCCATAATATACCTTATGCGAATGCGGATCAGCTTAACCGGGGCCTTTGGCATGGGCTGGCTGACGTGCACTTGACCGACCACGGCCAGATCGAACGCCTCAATGGCAAGATCAAGCGCCCCACAGAGCTGGTCGGCATCTGCCCCGACGAGGACGCCTCGCCATTTCGTCGCTGCTGTCCACGACGAACAAAACGTCGAATGGCCCGCCCGGCAGCCGCGGGCTCGACGCTGAAAAAACAGCGCCCGATCGGCCAAGTCCTGCCGGCAGACGCGATGCCGCCCATGCGCCTCGCCACCCAGAGACTCTCGTCCGACAGGCCTCGAGGCCGGCGGATCAGGGCCGCCTATCGCGGCCGGTTGCCGGGCTCGTTTGCGTCCTTTGGAATCAACGTCCTCAACTCCGCGAGCGCCTGGAGCGCGATCTCGCACGCCTGGTCGATGAATTCCTCGCCACGAGCCGTGGGATTGATCACGTTGCGCATGTCGGCCTGATAATCGCCTTTCACGAGGTTCAATCGGTCGAGCGCCGCGGCCACCTCGGCATCCGAGATCGCGGGACATTCCGCAATCTCGCGTAACGCCTCCCGGTCATGCAGATAAATGGCGGCAAAATCATATGCATCGCGTGGTGTGTATTGCGAGGCTCGGTACTTCAGCTTCTTGGTCCCGATCTCGGCCGCTCTCTCCGCAGGGATGAGACGCGCTCCAAAACGAAGCTCGTAGGTCGGCTGATCGATGTAGGACGGCGCATTCAAAAAATCGATCTCGCCGACATTACGAAGGATGAGCTTGAGATACTTGCCCGGCCAATTCCACGTGTCGCACAGCGCTTTGGTCACGGGGTTCACGCTCGGGGCCAGGTTCTTCAACGCGGCGCTGGAATCGAGAAAAATATCCACGTCGTAGCTGATGCGATGATCCAGGATTTGCGCCAACGCCGTGCCGCCGCCGAACGTCCATAGGGTTGGCGCGCCAGGCAAGCTATCGAGGGCAATCAGGGCTTTCTGCATCAGGTCTTCCCATTGCGAAGGAAGCCATTTCCCTGACCCATCTCTCATTGTCGGACTCCCTCACCCGCCAGATATCGATCGCCTTCGACAAGTCGTTGAATGTCACCAATCGATCGAGGACGAGCTTGTGGATGACAGACACATCCACCTCATCGAACAGGGCCTGCACATACACCCGCCATCTCGGGTCGGACACTTCGCCTTTGAGGCACGCGAGCAACGTCTTTTCATCGATGCGGAACGGCATGGGCGTGTTGATCGTGGTCACCGCGATCGTGAGACTGTCGAATGCCGCGGTCGATGTGGACTCGGCTTTGTCGCGCCGCGACCGCTTGGTGACGACGCCCTCGAATAATCCGGCGTTGTCGTCGCCCCATTTGCAAAGAGGCTCCAGCGCATGGGCAAGGGTTTCGCCGATGGGGCTGAGTGCGTAGTCGACCCGCGGCGGGACTTCCTTGTAATCCGTGCGCTTAACGAGGCCGTCCGCCTCCAGTTCTTTCAGCTGCTGAGTCAGCACTTTTTCGCTGGCATGACGCACAGACCTCTTCAACTCGCCGAACCGCTTAGGGCCAGGCAAGAGGAAATGCAGGATGAACGGCTTCCACTTGCCGCCGAGCACCCGAAAGGTGGTGTCGAGCCCGCAATCGCGCGCCGAATTGGACCGAGGATCGACTTGCATTACATATACTTACAAAACGGATGGTACGCGTCAAATAGAAAGCGTTGATCCCGTTCATTGACCCACGACCGCTTTGCCTCGAAGTTCGTTGCATCATGCGATTCACCTTCATTCACGCCGCCGACCTTCACATCGACAGCCCGCTGGCCGGGCTGCGGACCAAGAATGAGGACGTCGCGCAGCTGTTCGCCGCGGCCGGACGCAAGGCTGTTCAGGCGCTGGTCGACGAGACCATCGCCAGTGGCGCCGCGTTCCTGATCATCGCCGGCGACATCTTCGACGGCGACTGGAAGGACGTCACCACCGGGCTGTTCTTCGTCGGCGCCCTCGGCGCGCTGCATCGCGCCGGGATTCCGGTGTTCATCATCAAGGGCAATCACGACGCCGAAAGCCTGATGTCGCGTGGGCTGCCCTACCCGGACAGCGTCACGGTGTTTCCGACCAAGGCCGCGACGGTCGAACTCGAACATTATCGCGTGGCGCTGCACGGCCGCAGTTTCGCCGACCGGGTCAACGCCGATTTCGTCGCCGGCTATCCGGTGCGCCGCGAAGGCTGGCTCAATATCGGCGTGCTGCACACCTCGCTCGACGGCACCCGCGGCCATGAAGGCTACGCGCCGTGCAGCCTCGATGACCTCAAGCGATTCGGCTACGACTACTGGGCGCTCGGCCACGTCCACGCCGCCGAGATCGTCAGCCGCGATCCGTGGGTGGTGTTTCCGGGCAATCTGCAAGGCCGCAGCGTCCGCGAAACCGGACCCAAGGGCGCGATGCGCGTCACCGTCGAGGATGGTCGCATCGTCGACGTCACGCCGTTGGCGCTCGACGGCGCGCGCTGGGCGCATCTGACGATCGATCTGTCCGGCTGCACCGAGGAAGCGCAGATTCCCGCGCTAGTCGGTGAGCGGCTCGCCGAGCTGCATGGACGAAGCGAAGGCCGCGCGCTGGCGATCCGGGTGACGCTGACCGGCGCGACGCCGCTGCACGACAAGCTGTTGGTGCACCGCGAGACGCTGCAGGACGACCTGCGCGCCGGCGCACTGAAGCTCGCCGCCGATTGTTGGATCGAGCAGCTCAAGATCAAGACCTCGATGCCGGCGCGCGCCGCGGCCACTGAACTGAACGGCGACGACATCGACGTCGCCGCTCTGCTCGCCGAAGGCGCGCAGGATCCCGGTTTCGCCGCGGCTCTGGCCGAGCTGACCGAGACCATCAAGGCCAAGCTGCCGCGCGATCTGCACGATGAGTTCGACGCCTCCGAACTCATCGCCAGCCTGAGCGACGATGCGCGCGCGCTGCTGAGCGGAGAACTGTCGTGAGGATCGAGTGGCTGGCGCTTGAGCGCTACGGCATCTTCACCGACCGCGTGCTGTCGTTCGCGCCGCAGGCCTCGCTGCACGTCGTGCTCGGCGCCAACGAGGCCGGCAAGACCTCGGCGCTGACCGCGATCGGCGATCTGTTGTTCGGCTTCGGCGCTCGCACCGATTACGATTTCAAGCACGACAGCAAACTGCTGCGGATCGGCGGCAGCTTCCGCCATTCCGACGGCCGCCTGGTCGCGGCGCGCCGGCGCAAGGGCAACAAGAACACGCTGCTCGACGACGACGATCGTGCCCTGCCCGATGATCACTTCGCAGCCTTGCTCGGCGACGTCTCGCGCGTGACCTTCGACCGCGAATTCGGCATGACCGCGCAGGCGCTGCGCGACGGCGGCAGCAAGCTGCTCAGCGCCGGCGGCGATCTCGCCGAAACGCTGGCGGCGAGTTCGGCCGGCATGGCCGAGCTGTCGCGGATCAAGGATCGCCTGCAGCAGCAGGCCGACGACCTGTTCACGCCGCGCAAATCCGGCAGCAAGCCGTTTTATCTCGCGGCCGACCGCCGCGACGCCGCCGACAAGGAGCTGCGTGACGCCATCGTCACCCGCGAGGCACTGCGGCAACTGCAAGCCGCGGTGCAGGACGCCGAGGCGGAACTGGAGCGGCTGAAGATCGAGCACGCCGCCTGCGGCGGCAAGCTCGCGCGCTGGCAGCGAACGCAGCGGGTGCGTTCGCAACTCGCCCGGCTCGACCGCATCGAGACCGAGCTCGTGGCTCTGGCTGATCTGCCGGCCGTGACCGGTCAGGTGCTCGCCGAATGGCGCGCGGCGCTCGACGGCAAGACCGCGCTGGAGGCCGAGATCGCCGCGCTCGACGCCGCTGCCGCGGCAGATGCCGCCGAGCTGGCAACGATCGATGTCGACGAGGCGCTGTTGGCGGAAGCCGGCACGATCGAAGCGTTGCGCGAGCGGCTCGGCGCAGTGCGCAAGGCCGCGACCGATCTGCCTCGGCGCCGCCACGACCGCGCCGTCGCCGAGGCGGCGCTGGACGATTGTGCGCGCCGGCTCGGGCTTCCGTCCCATATCGAGCTGCTGGCTTCGCTGCCGACCGAACCGGCGCTCGCCGATGCCCGCGACCGCATCGAGAAGATGCGGCGCACCACGCAGGAGCTGGCCGAAATCGAAGCCCGGCATGCGCGGGCCAAGCGTGAGTTCGACGGCGCCGCCGCGACCGGCGATGATCCTCACCTCGTCGATCTCGAACCGCTGCGCCAGCGCTTCGAGGCGCTCGGCGACATTCCGGCGCAGGAAGACCGTTTGCGCCGGGATCGGGCCGCGCTCGCGGTCGAATGCGAAGCGATCGGTAGCGCCCTCGCCGCGCTCGATCCGGCGCCGGGCCCGCTCGACCGGGTGCGCGCGCTGCCGGTGCCAGACCGCGCCGTCATCACCAAATTCGCCAGCGCGTTCGAACTCAGCGAAACCGAATTGAAGCGGCTCGATGCCGAGATCGCCAAGTACGATGCGGCGATCACCGCGTCCGAAAAAGAGCTGGCCAAATTGTCGAGCGCCGGCGCGGTGCCGACCAAGGCCGATCTGGTCGCCGCGCGGCAGACACGCGACGAACGCCTCGGCGCGCTCTACGACGGGCTCGATGGCGATCGCGGCGAACGCCGGCTCCGGTTCGACGATGTCGCCGAAGCCTCGCGCACCATCGACGCCATCACCGACTCGCTGCTGACCGATACCGAACGCGCCGCGTTGCACGAGGACGTGCAGCGTCGACTTGCGGAAACGCGCAGCGAGCGCGAGCGCGTGATCGAAAAGCGCGCCGGCCTGCAGCAGGGACTCGCTGATATCACCGAGCGCTGGACCAAGGCCTGGGCTGCATCGGAACTGCGGCCGTCGGGGGCGGCCGAGATGCTGCGCTGGCGCGACCGGCTCGACGAGATCATCGCCAGACTGGCGAAATGCGACCAGCAGCGTGCCGGCATCGCCGCGCAGGAGATGGCGCTCGGCGACGGCAAGGCGGCGATCATCCGCTTTCTCGACAGCGTCGGCCGCCAGCCCGACGCGACCGCACCGGCGGGCGTGCTGTATCGCGAAGCCAAGGGGCGATACGATCAGCTGGTCGCGGCCTGGAGCGACGCCAAGGCTCGCGCCGCGACCCGCGACCGGATCGCGCGCGATCTGGCAGAGGCAGAGACCGCGCGCGCGGACTGCGAGCATCTGCTCGCCGAGCTCCGCCAGCATTGGCCGCAGACCATGACGGCGATCGGGCTCGCCGCCGACGCCTCGCCGGCTCAGGCCGAAGCCGCGCTGACGGTGTGGAGTTCGGTCGGCGTACCGCGCGCCAGTTACGAGCGCGAGGGCCGTAGCGTCGACACCATCACGTCGGACCTGCAGGAGTTCGACCGCGACGTCGCCGATCTCGTCGGCCGGGTCGCGCCGGATCTGACCAGCCTCGCTGCCCAGGACGCCGTCTCGCGCGTCGGCGAGCGGCTGGTCGAGGCGCGCCGCGTCAGCGAAGCCTGCCGCCGCCTGCACGACAATGCGGCCAAGTGTGCGATCGGTCGCAGCGCGCTGGTGGCTAAGCTCGCCGCGACCACCGAGACGCTTCAGCGCGCCGGCGAGGCGTTGGACGCCGAGATCGCCGCCGTGCCGGCGCTGCTGTCGCGGCTCGGCATTCGGCTGCAATTGCAGACCGAACAGACGGAGCTGCGCCGGCACCTGCTCGAAATCGCCGACGGTCACGACGAGACCGCGCTTCGTCAGGAGCGCGAGGGCATCGATTTCGACCGGCTGCAGGCCGACATTGCCAGCGCCACCGAACAACAGGCGCAGCTACTTAAGGACATCGCGGAGGCCTCCGCGACGCTGCATCAGCGGCAGCGCGAATGGGAGGCGCTGACCAAGGGCCGTGACGCCGCCGGTGCGGCCGTTCGGCGCCGCGATGCCGCGGCCGAGTTGCTCGGCATCGCCGAAGACTGGCTGCTACGCGCGGCGTCGGCGTTGCTGGCCCGCCGCGTGGTCGAGCTGCACCGCGCCAAGGTGCAGGATCCGATGGTCGCCCGCGCCGGTGAGCTGTTCGCGCTGGCGACGGCGGATGCCTTCGCGGGGCTGGGGATCGACTACGGCGATCAGGACGAGCCGACGCTGGTGGCGCGTCGCGCCTCGGGCGAGCGGGTGCCGCTGTCCGGACTGAGCGAGGGCACGCGCGATCAGCTGTTCCTGGCGCTGCGACTGGCGCTGCTCGAACGTCGCGCGTCCGAGCCGCTGCCGTTCATCGGCGACGATCTGCTCGCCAGCTTCGATGACCGGCGGACTCTGGCGACGTTGCGCCTGCTCGCCGAAGCCGGCCGGCAGCGCCAGATGATCCTGTTTACTCATCACCGCCATGTCGCCGAGCTCGCGCAGTCGCTGCCCGAGCATCAGGTCGATCTCGTCGAGCTGTAGAGGCTCCGCCGTCGCCGCGGATCGAGTGAGCCAAAACGTCGCATCGCTCAATAAGGGCTGTGCGCTGCCGCGCGGGTTCGACGCGGTTCAATGGTCTTGCTCCGGACGCTTCCAAGCCCCATAAAATGAATCCTAGCCAAGAACGTTGCCGAAAGGGCTGCGGAACGAAGAACTGGATCGGAAGGACCAAGAATGCCGCAGAACGTCTATCTTCTCGCGGTTCTCCTTCTCCCGTTCGTCGGCAGTCTGATTGCGGCCCTGCTACCGGCCAATGCACGGAATGCCGAGGCCTGGCTCGCCGCCGTGATCTCACTCGGCTGTCTGGGGCTGCTGGTTTTCTTGTATCCCGGCGCTGGGGCCGCGCCGATCCGCTATCAGCTCGATTGGCTGCCGCAGGCAGGCTTAAGCTTCACGCTGCGGCTGGACGGCTTTGCGTGGGCATTCGCCTGCCTGATCAGCGCGATCGGTTCGCTCGTCGTCCTGTATGCGCGCTACTACATGTCGCCGTCCGATCCGGTGCCGCGGTTCTTCTCGTTCCTGCAGGGCTTCATGGGCGCGATGCTGGGCATCGTGCTGTCCGGCAATCTGATCCAGCTGGTGTTCTTCTGGGAGCTCACCAGCCTGTTCTCGTTCCTGCTGATAGGCTACTGGCATCACAACGCCGCGGCCCGTGAGGGCGCCCGCATTGCGCTGACGGTCACGGGGACCGGCGGGCTGTGCCTGTTCGCCGGCGTCGTCCTGCTCGGCCATATCGTCGGCAGTTACGATCTCGACGCGGTGCTGGCGGCCGGCGCCGAGATCCGCGGCCACGCGCTGTATGTGCCGACGCTGATCCTGATCCTGCTCGGTGCGCTGACCAAGAGCGCGCAGTTCCCGTTCCATTTCTGGCTGCCGCGGGCGATGACCGCGCCGACCCCGGTGTCGGCCTATCTGCACTCCGCCACCATGGTGAAGGCCGGCGTGTTCCTGTTGGTGCGACTCTGGCCAGTGCTCGGCGGCACCAATGAATGGCTGTGGCTTGTCGGCACCGCCGGGCTCGCGACCTTCATCGTCGGCGCATACCTCGCGGTGTTCCAGCGCGACCTGAAGGGCCTGCTCGCCTACTCGACCATCAGCCATCTCGGCCTGATCACGCTGCTGATCGGCCTCGACCGGCCGCTGGCGCTAGTCGCGGCGATCTTCCACGTCTTCAACCATGCGACCTTCAAGGCGTCGCTGTTCATGGCGGCCGGCATCATCGACCACGAGACCGGCACGCGCGATCTCCGCCGCCTCAGCGGTCTGCGCAAGTTCATGCCGAAGACCGCCGCGTTGGCGATCGTCGCCGCCGCATCGATGGCCGGCGTGCCGCTGCTCAACGGCTTCCTGTCCAAGGAGATGTTCTTCGCCGAGACGATCGAGACCCACGACGGCTCGATGCTCGATGACGCCCTGCCCTATATCGTCACCGTCGCCAGCATGCTCACCGTGGCGTACTCGCTGCGGTTCATCCGCGAAGTGTTCTTCGGGCCGCCGCCCACCGACCTGCCGCGCACGCCGCACGAGCCGCCGCGCTGGATGCGGTTTCCGGTCGAGCTGCTGGTGCTGACCTGTCTGGTGGTCGGGATCGTGCCATCGCTGACGATCGGGCCGTTTCTGCAGATCGCCGTACATGCCGTACTCGGCGCGGCAACGCCGTATTACAGCCTCGCGGTGTGGCACGGCTTCAACTTGCCGCTGCTGATGAGCGTGATCGCGCTGATCGGCGGCGTCCTGCTATACCTTTTGTTGCGCAAACCGCTGCAGCATGGGCTGCGAAGCTCGCTGTTCGCCGGGCGCTTCAAGACACAGCGGCTGTTCGACCTCGTGCTGGTGACGGTATCTTGGCGCTGGGCGCGCGCCATTGAGCGGGTGTTCGGCACCCGCCGACTGCAGCCGCAACTGCTGCTGCTGGTCTGCGCCGCCCTGCTCGCCGCGGCATGGCCGGCGTTCCAGCGCGGCATCGCGATGGCCCCGGTGGCATTCGACGGCATCGATCCGGCGCTGGCGTTGGTGTGGACGGTCGGCATCGCCTGCGCGCTCGGCGGCGCCACGGTCGCCAAATTCCATCGCCTCGCAGCGCTGATCCTGATCGGCGGATCGGGGCTGACGACCTGTCTCACCTTCGTGTGGTTCTCCGCGCCGGATCTGGCGCTGACCCAGATCGGCGTCGAGATCGTCACCACGGTGTTGTTGCTGCTCGGACTGCGCTGGCTGCCGAAGCAGCTCGAGACCGGCGAAGTCACCGCCAACCGCGGCGTCCTCAAACGCGTGCAGCGGATCCGCGACCTCGCCGTCGCAACCGCCGCCGGCGCCGGTGTCGGGCTGCTGGCCTATGCGGTGATGACGCGCGCCGCACCGGACAGCATCGCGCAATTCTTTCTGCGGCACGCTTATTCCGACGGCGGCGGCACCAACGTGGTCAACGTCATCCTGGTGGACTTCCGCGGCTTCGATACGCTCGGTGAAATCACCGTGCTGGCGGTGGTGGCGCTGACGGTGTTCGCCCTGCTGCGCCGCTTCCGGCCCGCCGCCGACAGTATCGACATCCCCGAACAGCAGCGGCTGCAGGACGAACGCGACGATGCCGCCGCCGATCGGCGCAAGGGTGACACCATCGTCGATTATCTCGAAGTGCCGGCGATGATCATGCAGCTGTTGTTTCCGTTCATCTTCATTGCCGCGATGTACCTGTTGCTACGCGGGCACGATCAGCCGGGCGGCGGCTTCGTCGCCGGCATCGCGATGGCTGCGGCGCTGATCCTGCAATACATGGCGGGCGGTGCCCTCTGGATCGAGGCGCGGCTACGTATTCATCCGCTGCGCTGGATCGGCATCGGGCTGTTGCTGGCGCTGTTCACCGGCGCCGCGGCGTTGCCGCTGGCGCGGCCGTTCCTCACCTCGGCCTTCGCCTATGCGGACATTCCGTGGATCGGCAAGGTGCCGCTCGCCAGTGCGGCGCTGTTCGACCTCGGCGTGTTCTCGCTGGTAGTCGGTGCCACCGCGCTGATGCTGCTGGCGCTGGCGCACCAATCGATCCGCGGCCACCGCCGCCCTGCGGCCGGCCGCGCCGCAACGCCCGAGACCAACTGATGGAACTGATCGTCTCACTCGCCATCGCCGTGCTGACCGGCTCCGGAGTGTGGCTGCTGCTGCGGCCGCGCACCTTCCAGGTGATTATCGGCCTGGCGCTGCTGTCCTACGCGGTCAATCTGTTCATCTTCAGCATGGGCCGGCTCAAGGTCGGCGCCGCCGCCGTGCTGGAGAAAGGTCAGATCAGCGATCCGCAGGCATTCGCCGATCCGCTGCCGCAGGCGCTGGTGCTCACCGCCATCGTCATCAGCTTCGCCACCACGGCGCTGTTTCTGGTGGTGCTGCTGGCAGCGCGCGGCCTCACCGGGAACGACCACGTCGACGGTCGAGACCCCGAATGACGAACTGGACCGACCATCTGATCATCCTGCCGATCCTGCTGCCGCTCCTCGTCGGCGCGGCGATGCTGCTGATCGACGAGCGCCATCAGCAGATCAAGGCGTTCGCCAATCTCGGCTCGATCGTGCTGATGGGCGTCACCGCGCTGCTGCTGATGCGCGCGGCGGACACCGCGACCGTCACAGGCGCGGCACCGATCGCGGTGTACCGGCTCGGCGACTGGCCGGCGCCGTTCGCGATCGTGCTGGTCGCGGACCGGCTGTCGGCGCTGATGTTGGCGCTGACCAGCCTGCTCGCTTTCGCCGCCACAGTGTTCGCGACTGCTGGTTGGCAGCGGCTCGGCGCGCATTTCCATTCGCTGGTGCAGTTCCTACTGATGGGGCTGAATGGCGCGTTCCTGACCGGCGACCTGTTCAACCTGTTCGTGTTCTTCGAGCTGTTGCTGGCCGCGTCCTACGGTCTGGTGCTGCACGGCTCAGGACAAGCGCGGGTGCGCGCCGGGCTGCAGTACATCGCCGTCAACCTCACCGCCTCGGTGCTGTTCCTGATCGGGGTCAGCCTGATCTACGCGGTCACCGGCACGCTCAATATGGCCGATCTTGCAATCCGGATTCCGCACGTCCCACCTGAGGACCGCGCGCTGCTGGAAGCCGGCGCCGCCGTTCTCGGCGTCGCATTCATGGTCAAGGCCGGGATGTGGCCGCTGTGTTTCTGGCTGCCGACGACCTATGCGGCCGCAGCCGCGCCGGTCGCCGCGATGTTCGCGATCATGAGCAAGGTCGGCATCTACATCCTGCTGCGGCTGTCGCTGCTGTTCTTCGGCGCCGACAGCGGCGCCTCGGCGCTGTTCGGAACCCAGTGGCTGATCGCAGCCGGCATCGCCACCATCCTGTTCGGGCTGATCGGCGCGCTGGCGTCGCAGGAAATCTCGCGGCTGGCCGGCTACGCGGTGCTGGTGTCGTCCGGCACCGTGCTGGCGGTCGCAGCCGCCGCCGGCAAGCCGGACGTGACCGCTGCGGCGCTGTTCTATCTGGTCAATTCCACGCTGGCGATCGCCGCGTTCTTCATGCTGATCGAGCTGCTCGAACGCGGCCGTGACCCCGGCGCCGACATGCTGGCGGTGACACGCGAGGCCTATGGCGAGGACATGCCGGACGATCCGGACGCCGAGGAGGTCGGCCTCGTGATCCCGGCTTCGATGGCGATCCTCGGCTGGTGTTTCGTCGGCTGCGCCGCGGTGATCGCCGGGCTGCCGCCGGTGTCGGGCTTCATCGCCAAATTCGCGATGCTCACCGCCCTGCTCGGCGACGACGCCGCAGCGGGGATCTCGCCGATGAGCTGGACATTGCTGGCGCTGTTGATGCTGTCCGGCCTGACCATGCTGATTTCCATGACCCGCGCCGGCATTCGCACGCTGTGGTCGCCGACGGAGCGCGTCGATCCGCGGGTACGGCTGGCGGAGATCGTCCCGATCGCACTTCTCCTGCTCGGCTGCGTGGCGATGACCGTGCAGCCGCAGGCCGCGCTGAGCTACATGCAGGGGGCGGCGAATTCGCTGCATACGCCGTCGGCCTATACCGACAGCGTGCTGGCGCCGGTGCCGTCGCGGGTGAAGACGGGGGGCGGCTCATGAACAGGCTGTTGCCGTTTCCGCTGATCTCGCTGTGTTTGCTCGCGATGTGGCTGTGGCTCAGCCAGAGCCTCGCGCTTGGCCCGATTTTGCTCGGCAGCCTGTTCGCCCTGATCGGCGGCTGGCTGTTGCGGCTGCTGCAGTCCGATGCCGACCGCGTCCGCAATCCCGGCGCGATCATCCGCCTGAGCGGCCTGGTGCTGATCGACGTGATCCGCTCCAACATCGCGGTCGCCAGCATCATCCTCGGCGGCCAGCGCAACCGGATCACCTCCGGCTTCGTCGATATCCCGCTCGATCTGCGCAGCCGGCAGGGACTCGCTGTGCTGGCCTGCATCGTCACGTCAACGCCCGGCACATTGTGGGTGAACTTCGATCGGGAGACCGGCGTGGTGCAGCTTCACGTACTCGATCTGGTCGACGAGAACGAATGGATCGAGCGCATCAAAGGCCGCTACGAACGCTTGCTGTTGGAGATCTTCGAATGAGCGCTGCCGTGATGACATGGTCGATCGTGATCGCGCAGGTGATGCTCGCCGTCGCCATGGCGTGCGCCGCCTACCGGATGCTGATCGGCCCGCGCGCGCAGGATCGGGTGCTCGGGCTCGACACGCTGTACGTCAACGCCATGCTGCTGATGCTGACGGTCGGAATCCGCACCGGCAGCGACGTGTATTTCGAGGCGGCGCTGATCATCGCCCTGCTCGGCTTCGTCGGCACCGTGGCCCTGTCCAAATTCCTGATGCGCGGCGAGGTGATCGAATGACCCATGCGGCGGAACTTCCGGCCTGGGCGGCGTATTGCGTGGCGATGTTGGTGCTGCTCGGTGCCGGCATCACGTTGATCGGCTCGCTCGGAATGCTGCGGCTCGACGGGTTCTACCAGCGCGCCCACGCCCCCACGCTCGGCACCACATTCGGCACCGCCTTCATCTGCGGCGCGTCGATGCTGTGCTTCTCGCTGCTGGAATCGCGACCGCTGCTGCACGAGGTGCTGATCCTCGGCTTCGTCACCATCACCACCCCGGTGACCCTGATGCTGCTGGTGCGCGCCGCACTGTTCCGCGACACAGCGGAAGGGCATATCGACGACATCGTGCAGCGCGCCAGACGCAAGCCGGGCGACGAAGAGCCGCTCTGATCCCGTTCTGCCGGATCTACGAGCCGAAGTTCGCGTCCGGCCAGTAATGCCTGTCGCTGGTCGGCCGGGCGCCAAAGATCGCCTGCCCGACCCGCACCACGGTCGCCCCCTCCTCGATCGCAGTCTCGAAATCGCCCGACATGCCCATCGACAGTTGCGTCAGGTCGGAATGAACAGCCATCGCGTGGTCACGCAGGTTGCGGAGCAGCCGGAAGCACCGGCGAACCCGTTCCGTCTCGGTGCTGAAGATCGCCAGTGTCATCAGCCCGCGCGGCTTCAGCCGTGGATATTCGGATAGACGCCGGGCAAACGGAACGAGATCGCCGGGCGCAAGACCGTATTTGCTCGCCTCGCCGGAGGTGTTGACCTGCACGAACACGTCGAGGTCCCGCCCCTCCGCATCCAGGCGACGATTCAGTTCGTCGGCGAGGCGCAGACTGTCGAGCGCATGGAATTCGGTGGCAAGTTTGACGAGATACTTCACCTTGTTGGTCTGAAGGTGGCCGATGATCGACCAGCGGATCGGAAGATCCGCGAAGATGGCCTGCTTGTCGCGGGCCTCCTGGAGCTTGTTTTCGCCGAACTCCGAGATACCCGCCGCATAGGCGAGGCGAAGGACGTTAGCCGGCACTGTCTTGGTGACGGGCAGAAGATGCACGTCGTCAGGACTCCGCCCGCAGCGTCGGCAAGTGGCGGCGATGCGGTCCCGGACCAGTTTCAGGTTAGTGGCAAAGGCTGCGGCGGGATCGGCGCCGAAACGTGCGATCTCATCCGGAGAGAGTTCGGGGGTGGCAGGCATCGTGATGTGAGACCGCCCTGATCAGTAAGGCAACGGAAAGTTCGCGGCGAGCCGCTGAACGCGCGCGGCGATGCCTTGCCGCTCGGCATCCAGCGTCCCGGCACGGACGGCGTGCAGCGTACCGAGCACAAGGCTGGCGATCTCGCGATATTGGTCCGCGCCGAAGCCGCGGGAGGTGCCGGCCGCCGTGCCGACGCGGATGCCCGACGTCACCATCGGCTTCTCCGGATCATTCGGGATCGCGTTCTTGTTGAGCGTGATCCCCACCTGCTCCAAGGCACGCTCGGCGATATTGCCGGTCACGCCGAACGGCCGCAGATCGACGACCGCCAGATGGCAATCGGTGCCGCCGGAGGTGATCGTCAGTCCGCCATCCGCAAGCGCTTCCGCCAGGACACGGCAATTCTCGACGACGGCGCGCGCATAGTCTCTGAACTCCGGTTGCAGCGCTTCGCCGAAGGCGACGGCCTTGGCGGCGATGACATGCATCAGCGGGCCGCCCTGCAGCCCAGGGAACGTCGCCGAGTTGATCTTCTTGGCGACGTCCGCATCATTGGTCAGTACGAACCCGCCGCGCGGCCCGCGCAGCGTCTTATGCGTCGTCGAGGTAACGACATCGGCGAACGGAACCGGCGACGGATAGACGCCGCCGGCAACAAGTCCAGCGAAATGCGCCATGTCGACCAATAGGACAGCGCCGATCTCGTCGGCGATCTGACGGAAGCGGCCGAAATCCAGGATCCGCGGATAGGCCGAGCCACCGGCGATCAGAACCCGCGGCCGGTGCTGGCGCGCGAGCTCGGCGACCCGATCCATGTCGATCCGGTGCGTCTCCGGATCGACGCCATAGCTGACGGCCCTGAACCAGCGGCCCGACATGTTGACCGTCGCCCCATGGGTGAGATGGCCGCCGGCCTTCAGATCGAGGCCGAGGATCGTATCGCCGGGCGCGAGCAGCGCGAGAAACACCGCCTGATTGGCCTGGCTGCCCGAATGCGGCTGGACGTTAGCGTGAGCGCTGCCGAACAGCTGATTGACGCGCGCAATCGCCAGATCCTCGATTGCGTCGACATTCGCGCAACCGCCGTAGTAGCGCCGATGCGGATAGCCCTCGGCGTATTTGTTGGTCAGCACCGAGCCTTGCGCATCGAGAACCGCCCGGCTGACGAAGTTCTCCGAAGCGATCAGCTCGATCGAGCAACGCTGGCGGCTTTCTTCGTCTGCGATCGCAGCGGCGACCACATGGTCGGCCGCGGCTAAGCCGACGGCGCTCACGCTCGGGTGAGCGACGGAGTGCAAGGCGTGCTGCGCGATCGATGTGCCCATGGCTGATCTCCTTGACCTGGACGACTATGCTGCTGCGCGCATCGGAAGCGTCGCGGCATCGTCGATGAGCAGCACCTAGCACGGGCTTGGTCTGGACATCCCCTCCACTTCCGGAGCCTCGACCCAACCAATTGCCGGCGGCGAGACGCATCACCGGCTCAGGATTTGGTCGCCGCCCGCAGCGCTTTGGCCAAGTTCTTCACCGCGGTTTCGATCTCGAGCGGCGTGTAGGCAGCAAAGCCCATCAGAAAGCCGGGCTCGCCGTCGCGGCCGTGATGCAGCCCCGACAATCCTAGCAACTCGATCCCGGCACGGCGCGCTGCGTCGACCGCAGTTCGCTCCGGTAGGTCACATGTCAGCATGCAGGGCAGTTGCAGGCCGCCGACCGGAATCCGCGGCTCGACGAAATCGGATAGATACTTGCCGACCAGCCGGGCCAGCACGTCGAGGCGTTCGGCATAGACGGCGCGCATCGTGCGCACATGCGCGCCGAAATGTCCGCCCTCCATGAAACGGGCCAGCGTGAACTGCGCCATCGAGGCGCTGTGCCCGTCCAGCAGCGTGCGGGCAACCGTCATCGGCGTCACGAGCTGAGGCGGTAAGACGACGTAGCCGATCCGCAAGCCGGGAAACATCGATTTGGTGAAGGTGCCGATGTAGACGGTCCGGTCGTGCGGATCGAGGCCTTGCACGCAAGCGGTCGGCTTGCCGGCGTAGTGGAATTCGCTGTCGTAATCGTCCTCGATGATCCAGGTCTGATGTCGCGCCGCCCATTCGATCAGTGCGAGGCGGCGATCCAGCGCCAGCGTCGCGCCGGTCGGAAACTGGTGCGAAGGCGTGAGGAACACCGCCTTGGCCCGGCGCGGTTGGGCGGTGATCTGGTCGACGACAAGGCCGTGACGATCGACCGGAATCGGAACGCATTCCAGCCCTGCGGCATCGAACGCTTTGCGGGCACCGTAATAGGCGGGATCTTCGATGAAGATCCGATCGCCGGGATCGAGCAGCATGTTCGCGCACAGCGACATCGCCTGCTGCGAACTGGTGAGCACCAAGACCCGATCAGCGGAGGCGCGCGCGCCGCGCTCGAGGTTGACATAGTCGGCAATGGCGCGGCGAAGCGGCTCGGTGCCTTGCGGATCGCAGTGCAGCAAGGTCTGTGCGCCGAGCTCCTTCCGGGCCTGGCGCTCCAGTCGATCCCAGAGCTGAACCGGGAACGTGCGGGTTTCCGGCACGCCATGGACGAACGGCCTCGGCAGCAGCTGCTCGCGAACGCCGCCGCTCTGGAACATGGCGGCGCCGCGCCTGCTGAGAGTCGGCGCCCGGCTGCGGAGCAGCGCATCCCGCTGCGACAGTCGGCGGCCCGGCTTGAACTCCGTCATCTCCGCCACGAAGCTGCCGCTGCCGACGCGTCGGTCGATGAAGCCTTCGGCGTGAAGCTGGCCGTAGGCGAGTTCAATCGTATCACGCGATACCCCCAGCGATTTGGCGAGCGCACGCGAGGCGGGCAGCGGTTTGCCCGCCGCCAGCGCCCCGTCGACGATCAGTTGCCGGATGGCGCGCTGAACCCGCGCGTAAAGCGGCATCACCGCGTGGGCCGGGTGGGCGACCCATGCCTGCACCGACTCGAGCTGGGAGTGCTTGAACAAATGGTCTGCTCGTCTTGTGGATAATGGAGGGGCTCATCAGGCCATCGAACGGCTAAATGTCAATGCGGCCATGTCTGACGGTCTTCAGTCAGGAAGCGGAAGGCGAGCTTCCGCCTCGGCGACTCCCCCATCCGTCATCGCCGGCCTGATCTCGAAGAACGTCAAAGACGGCGGCGCATTCTGGGGCCTGCTGATCGGTGGACTCGCCTATCTTGTCCTCAACGGCCGCGGACCTTACAGCGTGACCGCCGCTGTCGCTGCGACTGACACGGCAGCGAAATGAACCACGGGACCACGCCGATGACGACGTCCATCATCTCGATCCAAAGCCAGGTCGTGCACGGCCACGTCGGCAACAGCGCCGCGGTACTGCCGATGCAGGCCCATGGGTTGACCGTGGCGGCGGTGCCGACAACGCTGCTCTCCAACCATCCGGGCTTTGCGACCACGCGCGGGCGGGTGCTGGACGCCGAACTGGTCGGTGACCTGCTGCGCGGGGTCGAGGAACGCGGACTGATCGAGAGCAGCCGCTTCATCGTGTCCGGCTATCTCGGTTCGCGCGCCAATGGCGACGTGGTCGCTGCCTTCGTCAAACGAGCAAGACAGCTCAATCCCGCCATCACCTACATCTGCGATCCGGTGATGGGAGACACCCATGTCGGGACCTTCGTCGCCGATCAGGTCGTCGACTGCATCTGCAAAGAGCTGGTCCCGCTCGCGGATCTGCTGACGCCCAACCAGTACGAGGTCGGGCTGATCGCAGGCGGCCCGCCATCGACATGGCCCGAGCTCGAGGCGGCGGTGCATCAGATCCAGACTGCGCGGCACGCCAATGTGGTCGTCACCAGCTGCAGGCTGGCGGATACGCCGCACGACTCGCTGGAGAACCTCGTGTTCGAGGGCACCACCTCCACGCGCCTGCCCTCGCCGCGCCTGGAGCTGGCAGCGGCCGGAACCGGCGATCTCTACGCCGGCCTGCTGACGGCAGGACTGGCGCATGATCTCAGTCTCGTCGATGCGGCGCGCCGCGCCGCCGCCATCGTGCTCGACGTGCTGAAGCGCACCATGGCCGCCGGTGAACGCGAGATGCAGCTTGCCGGCGTCATCGATGCGCTCAGCCCCGGCTGCAAGCAGCCGCCTCGATGACGCGGGAAGATGATTGCATTCGCAGTGTCCGGCGTGCGGCGCCTGCCCGTTAAAGCCCCGGTGACACCCAGGCGGTCGAGATCGCACCGCTGGCGTTCAAGGCGATCCGCCAATACAGCGGCCGCTGCAGATGCTGGACGAGATAGACGTCGACGCCGCCTTGGCCGACGCCGACGAATTCGATCGAGCGGGCCGGTCCGGCGTCGCTGATCTCGGTCTGCAGCGCGGGCAGCTGTTGTCTGGTCGCGTCTGCGACCACCTCCGTCATCTCGTCGTAGCTCGGTTGCCCGTTGCGAATTCCGTCGATCAGGCGGTGCAACGCGGCCTGGGTGCCGGGGCTCGGCCGGCGGCTCGTCAGTCGCTCGGTGATCTCGTGTTCGATCCGCCGCGCCGCATCGGCGTCGATCCGCGGCATCGGAACGTCGAGGCCGTTCTGGTGCAGCACCAGCGATTGCGCCGCGCCCGCCGCATCGGTCACGAAGCTGATCTGCGCGTTGACGATCCTGGCGAAGAACTTGGTGCGGCTCTCGGCGAACAGCGGCACGGCGGGCTGACCGGTGAGCCGCGAGACCAGCCGGCCGTCCTCGCGGCTGATCGTCATCACGCCATGATCGGCGAGCTCATATAATCCGACGTAGCGATCGAGGATCTCGGGATCGAGCCGGATCTCCTGCGGCTCGGATCTGTCATCCCGCGCGCCCGACGAGCCCGGCGCCGAGCCGCCGGCCGACTGCACGGCCGCGGACAGCACGTTCCAGTTCTGGCAGCCCAAAACCTTGGCGATCAGTTCCAGGCTCTCGCTGTGGGTGAGTTCGGCTTTCGGCTTGATGGCCTCGCGCAGTGTCTGCGCCATGGCCTTTGCGTCGCGGAAATCGCGCATCATGAACCCTCTGCAGGGCGAACTGATCAGGTCAGATGCTTGCGTTACTGACTCCGTTCGCCTCGGCAAGAGGGAGATACGGGTCGCTCCGATACATTCACCAATCCCCGGATGGGGCGCAAGCGGCGGGTCGTATCCACCCGATGCGGATCCTGGCGTGTGCCGAACCCGATGTCAAACCTCGGCACCGCCGCAAGCCATCGCGGCCACGCGGCGCGATGCCGCGGGCCGGATCGCACCAAGACGATTAGTTCTTCGGAGCGGCTTCGCCAGCCTCGCCCTTCGGGCCTGCATCGCCCTTCGGCCCGGCGTCGCCCTTGGGACCAGCGTCACCCTTCGGGCCGGCGGGGCCAGCCGGACCGGCGGGACCAGCCTCGCCCTTCGGGCCGGCGGGACCAGCGGGACCTGCATCACCCTTTGGACCGGCAGGACCGGCCGGACCCGCGGGGCCAGCATCGCCCTTCGGCCCGCGCTGGCCGCAATTGGCGACGATAAGATCCTTGGCTGTCTGGTCACCGGCCTTCACATCGATCTTGCAGGTCTCGGGCAGGTAGCTGAGCGAGAACTTGAAGCGGCGCGACGACGAGCTCTTGACCTTGTCACCGGTGCCGATGACTTCGACCTCTTGCCCGCCCTTGGCGGTCTTGCCGGTGATCACCAGCTTGCCGTGCTCGATCGCCACGGTATCGAGATCGAGAGCCAGCGCGTTCGTCGACGTCATCACCACGATCGCCGCCCCTACCAATAAGGATCCTCGCACCATCCAGCTTCCCCTCATGTCCTCACGGCGTCGCCAGCCGCGCTGCAACGCGGTCGCGGACCATCCGCGACCGCCTGAATCATAACCCAACATCCGCGGCAGCATAGCCGGCAGCCTGTGACATTTTTTTCCGCGCGCCATCGGACGATCCTTCCCCGCAGCACGCGACCGCCATTGCGAACAAAGCAGGAATCTGGAAGCGTCCGCTGTTCATCCGATAGGCGCTGATTCGTGTCTTTGCCCGCCCCGATCCTCGACGGACTCAATCCAGAGCAGCGCAGCGCCGTCGAGCACGGCGCGGCGGCAGGGAACTGCCCGCCGCTGCTGGTGATCGCCGGCGCCGGTAGCGGCAAGACCAACACGCTGGCGCACCGGGTTGCGCATCTGGTGGTCGGCGGTGCCGATCCGTACCGCATCCTGCTGATGACGTTCTCGCGCCGCGCCGCTGCCGAGATGACCCGCCGGGTCGAACGGATCGCCCGCAAGGTGCTGGGCGATCGCGCCTCGGCGCTGAGCGGCGGTCTGCATTGGGCCGGCACGTTCCACGGCATCGGCGCAAGGCTGCTGCGCGACTACGCCGAACGGATCGGACTCGATCCGGGCTTCACCATCCACGACCGCGAAGATTCCGCCGACCTGATGAATCTGGTCCGCCACGATCTCGGCTTCTCCAAGACCGACGCCCGGTTTCCGGCCAAGGCGACCTGCCTGTCGATCTACTCACGCTGCGTGAACGCCGGCCAGCCTCTCGATGTGGTGCTCGGCGCCAACTATCCGTGGTGCGCCGGCTGGGCCGCCGAACTGAAGCAATTGTTCGCCGCTTACGTCGAGGCCAAGCAGCGCCACAATGTGCTCGATTACGACGACCTGTTGCTGTACTGGGCGCAGGTGATGGAGGAGCCGGCCTTCGCCGAAGAGATCGGCGGCCGGTTCGATCACGTGCTGGTCGACGAGTATCAAGACACCAACGCGTTGCAGGCGCGGGTGCTGCTGGCTCTGAAGCCCGACGGCGCCGGCCTCACCGTGGTCGGCGACGACGCCCAGGCGATCTATTCGTTTCGCGCCGCCACGGTGCGCAACATTCTCGACTTCCCGAAGGCGTTCAATCCGCCAGCCCGCGTCGTCACGCTGGACCGCAACTATCGTTCGACCCAGGCGATCCTGTCGGCCGCCAACGGCGTGATCGATTTGGCGCGTGAGCGCTTCACCAAGAATTTGTGGACCGACCGCGCCGAGGGCGCGCGGCCGCTACTGGTCGGCGTCCGCGACGAGGCCGATCAGGCGCGCTACATCGTCGAGCGCGTGCTCGACGCCCGCGAAGGCGGCGCGACGCTGAAGCAGCAGGCGGTGCTGTTCCGCACCTCGTCGCATTCGGCACCCCTCGAACTCGAGCTGACCCGTCGCAACATCCCGTTCGTCAAGTTCGGCGGGCTGAAGTTCCTCGACGCCGCGCACGTCAAGGACATGCTGGCGCTGCTGCGCTTCGTGCAGAACCCACGCGACCGCGTCGCCGGCTTCCGGGTGATGCTGCTGATGCAGGGCGTCGGCCCGGCGTCGGCGCAGAAGGCGCTCGATGCGATCACCGCCGCGGCCGACCCGCTCGGCATGCTCGCCACCCTGCCTGCACCACCGCGCGCCGGCGCCGACTGGCGCGGCTTCGTCGAGGCGGTGCAGGAGCTACGCAGCGGCGAGGCCGGCTGGCCGGCCGAGATCGAGCGGGCTCTGATCTGGTACGCGCCGCATCTCGATCGCATTCACGAGGACGCCGAAACCCGCCGCACCGACCTGGTGCAGCTGGCGCAGATCGCATCAGGCTATCCGTCGCGCGAGCGCTTCCTCACCGAGCTGACGCTCGATCCGCCGGATGCGACCTCCGATCAGGCCGGCGTACCGACGCTCGACGACGACTATCTGATCCTGTCGACGATCCATTCCGCCAAGGGCCAGGAATGGAAACAGGTGTTCGTGCTCAACGTCGTCGACGGCTGCATGCCGTCCGACCTCGGCACCGGCACCTCGGCCGAGATCGAGGAAGAGCGCCGCCTGCTCTATGTCGCGATGACGCGGGCGAAGGACGATCTGCACCTGGTGGTGCCGCAACGCTTCTTCACCCACGGCCAGAACGCCCAAGGCGATCGCCACGTCTACGCGGCCCGCACCCGCTTCATTCCCGAGCGTCTGCTGCCGCTGTTCGAGCGAACCACCTGGCCCCGTGTCACGCCCGAAGCCGCCGTGGCCGCAGCCCAGCGCGTCCCGCGCATCGACATCAACTCGCGGATGCGGCGGATGTGGACGTGATAACGATCACGCCGCCGCGCTGGTGGTAATCGTTCCACCATTGGCGTTGTCGACGATCACCGGGCTGTCGAACCAGCTCATCACCGGTTCGGCACCGTAAAGCGCCGCGACGCGGGCGCGCCATTCGCCGGCATAGACGGCTTCGGCGGCCTCGCGGCTCTCCCACAGATAGATGCCGCCGGCGGTCGCGCCGTCTTCGGAGCGAATGTAATATTTGCGGATCAGGCCCGGCAGCTTTTGGTATTTCGGCGCGCTGCTCTCGAACCGCTTCTTGGCCTCCTCCAGGCTGATCGGCGTCGCCATGTGAAACTGCACAACGGTGGTGATCATCGATGCCTCCTCGGTATTTTGGGCAATATAACGCTTCCGCGGTCCGGCGTCGCCTCACCGTCCCCGGAACCGCGGCTTGCGGCGCTGCAGGAAGGCCTCGACGCCTTCGCGGTGATCGGCGCTGAAGCCGGCAAGCGCGAATTGATCGAGGTCCATGTGGCTGGCGAGATCGTCGAGCGCATGGGTCAGCCGGTTGACCGTCAGCTTGGTCATCGCCACCGACATCGGCGGCTGCGCGGCAATCTTGTCGGCGAGCGCGAGGGCCCGCGTCAACGCCTGCCCCGGCTCGGCGATCTCCTCGACCAGTCCCCAGTCGTGCGCCTCGGTGGCGCTGATGCGGTCGTCGGCCAGGATCACCGCCTGCTTGGTGCGCGCCGGCCCGATCAGATGCAGCATCCGCGGCACGCTCTGCCAGCTCATGTTCATGCCGAGGCCGATCTCCGGCACCCGCAGATGCGCGTCGCGGGCCATCACCCTGAAATCCAGCGCAACCGCCAGCGCCACGCCGCCGCCGACACAGAAGCCTTCGATCGCTGCGATCGTGACCTGCTCCACCTCGTGCCACGCCCGCGTCAACCGCGGTCCGATCTTAAGATGCCGGCGCAGCGCACCGAGATCCATCTCGGCCCGGCTGCGGCCCTCCGGGTCCTTCAGATCGAAGCCGGCGCTGAACGCGGTTGCGCTGCCGGCCAGCACCACCACCGAGGTGTTCGCATCATCCTCGAAACTGCGCGCTGCGTCGGTCAGTTGCCGCATCGCGTCTGGCGACAGCGCGTTGAGGCCGTCACCACGATCGAACCTGACGATCGCCACCCGTCCTTCCGGCCCCAGTCCCCGTTCGATGCTGACGCACCCGCTCATCCTGTTCCTCCCCGGTCGTTGCTTTGGTTGCTCCGAGCCTAGCAGCCTCGCGGCTCGACAGCGCAGCAAAATCCAATCTATCCTGCGACGCATGAGCAGCGAGCATCCTCACCACCACGATCACGACCATTCCGAATTGTCGGAGACCGAGCTGCGGGTGCGCGCGCTCGAAACCATCCTGACCGAAAAGGGCTACGTCGATCCCGCCGCGCTCGATGCGCTGATCGAGACCTACGAAACCAAGGTCGGCCCGCGCAACGGCGCTCGCGTGGTCGCCAAAGCGTGGAGCGATCCCGCTTTTCGGCAGCGGCTGATGCACGACGCCACCGCTGCGATCGCCGAGCTCGGCTACGCCGGCCGCCAGGGCGAGCACATCGTCGCGGTCGAGAACACGCCCGCGACCCACAACATGGTCGTCTGCACGCTGTGCTCTTGCTATCCGTGGCCGGTGCTCGGCCTGCCGCCGGTCTGGTACAAGTCGGCGCCGTACCGGTCGCGGGTAGTGAAAGAGCCGCGCGCGGTGCTGGCCGAATTCGGCGTGACGCTGCCGCAGGACATCGCGATCCGGGTGTGGGATTCCACCGCGGAGATTCGCTATCTGGTGATCCCGATGCGGCCCGATGGCAGCGACGGCCTCAGTGAAGATCAGCTCGCCGACCTTGTCACCCGCGACAGCATGATCGGCACCGGTCTCGCCCGCACGCCTGCGGAGATCACGGCATGAACGGCGCGCACGACATGGGCGGCATGGACGGCTTCGGGCCGGTAATGCCCGAGCCGAATGAACCGCTGTTTCATGCCGCCTGGGAGCGTCGCGCCTTTGCGCTGACGCTGGCGATGGGCCGGCCTGGCGGCTGGAACATCGACATGTCCCGGTTCGCCCGCGAGAACCGCGCGCCGGTCGATTACCTGTCCAAGAGCTACTATCAGCTCTGGCTCGCCGGCCTCGAAGCGCTGATGGCCGAGCGGGGGCTCGTCACCGCCGACGAGATCGCCGCCGGATCGCCGCTGCATCCGCCCAAGACCGTGCCCGTGCTCGAGGCTGCCGGCGTTGCGCCGATGCTGGCGCGCGGCACGCCGACCGAACGCGACGCGGCGGCCCCTGCCCGGTTCGGCGTCGGCGATCGCGTCCGTGCCAAGGAGCTGCATCCGCGAACCCATACCCGTCTGCCGCGCTACGTCCGCGGCCGGGTCGGTACCGTCGAACTGGTGCACGGCGCCCATGTCTTTCCCGACAGCCACGCGCTTGGCCGCGGCGAGCAGCCGCAATGGCTGTACACCGTGGCGTTCGAGGCGCGCGAATTGTGGGGCGACGACGCCGATCTGGCTTCGCGGGTCTCGGTCGACGCCTGGGATTCCTATCTGGAGCCGGCCTGATGAGCGGCCAGTCCGAGGCCGCGGCGATCGCCGCGCGCAGCGTTCCCGGCCTGCCGCGGGACGATGACGGTCCGGTGTTCCGCGAGCCATGGGAGGCGCACGCCTTTGCGATGGCGGTGACACTCCATGGACGCGGCCTGTTTACCTGGCCGGAATGGGCGGCGGCGCTGGCCGCCGAGATCCGCCGCGCGCAGGCTGCCGGCGATCCGGACTGCGGTGACACCTACTACCGTCATTGGCTCGCGACGCTGGAACAGATCATCGCCGCCAAGGGCGTCGCCAGCCTCGACACCCAGCGTCGCTACCGTGACGCCTGGGACCAGGCTGCCGATCGCACGCCCCACGGCCTTCCGATCGAGCTGCGTTCGGACGATTTTGCACAGCCCAAGCCGTTTTCCGCGGTGGAGTCACCACCGCGTTAACGTTGATGCCACAAGTTTGACCTTCGCCTCGCTCAGGTCAACGAGAACCGAAACGATCGGCGCTATTCTGCCACCTGTCGATATCCTGCGGGATGGCCGGGATGTCGCGGCAGAGAGTTGGGTGATGGCGCAGATCGATCTTGACCGACCGATGCGGTGGGCGGCGAACGCCGCAGGCCGCTACGTTGCCGAAGTCACCTGTGACACCGAATTGTTTCTGCAGCGCGCCGCTGCGCTCGGCCCCGCGGCCGCGATCACTCCGTTTCAGTCAGCCGACTGGCTGAGCGCTTGGCTCAAGCTGCTCGGCCCGTCCGCAGCTGCCGAGCCGCTGCTGATTACCGTGCGCGACAGCTTCCGCGGCGAGATCGCCATGCTGCTGCCCCTGGTGGTACGCCGGGTGTGCGGCGTGGCGCTGGTCGAGTTCGCCGATCTGTCGGTGTCGGACTACAACGTGCCGTTGCTCGGGCCGGCCGCGCCGTCGACGTCTGGTGGCGCGGCTGCCGCGCTCGAGGCGGTGCTGTCGGCGATGCCCGAGGTCGACGTGGTGCGGCTGTGCAATCTGCCGCTGACCGCGGGTGGCAAAGTCAATCCGCTGGCGCTGATGGCGTCGTCGCCCTCCGCTTCGGTGCGCAACGTCACCACGCTGCCGCGCTCGTGGGACGATTATCTCGAGTCGCGCCCGCGAAAATTCCGCAAGGCACTGCGTCAGCATCATCGGGCCCTCGATGCGCTCGGCGGCGTGCGGGTGCGGATGATCACCTCGCCGGTCGACGACGCTGCGCGCCTGTTCGGCAAGCTGGACGAATTTCAGCGCGCCCGGATCGCTGCCCTCGGCAAGCGCTATGTGCTCGACCGGCCGGCTTACGCACGGTTCTATCGCGAGGTGTTTTCGCGCGGCCGGGCGATGCTGTCGGTGATGGAATCCGGCGACTCCGTGGTCGCGGTGGCCTACAGCCTGCTGCACCGGCAGTGCTGCACCACCGTCCGCCTCGCCCATGCCGGGGCCGAGTGGAACCGCGGCTCGCCCGGCATCGTGCTGGCGAGCGAGATCATCCGCTGGCTGATCGACAGCGGCGTCGAGCAGTTCGATCTCGGTGCCGGCGGCTACGATTACAAGAAGCAGCTGGGCTGCGAAGCGCAGCCGCTGCTGGTGCTGGAGAAAGCGCTGACGCTGAAAGGGCGGATGGCGCTGTCGGCGTGGTCGACCTATTCGGGCGGGCGGTCGCTGGTTCAGTCGCTCACCGCAAAGACGTCGTAGACCAACTTCTTGAACATCGGCACCACCCGGCCGCGCTCGGTTTCGGTCTGCTGCATCAGGATGTAGATCATATCGAGTTTCGGATCGACGCCGAAATAAGTCCCGCTGCCGCTGTCCCATTTCAGTTCGCCGATCGAGCCCGGCGCCGGCGGCCTCGCCTCGCCCGGTTCGACCCGCACCGCAAGCCCGTAGCCATAGCCGAAGCCGTCGCCCGGGAAATAGAAGTAATCACGCTCGACGCCGGATCCCGGTCCAATTTGGTCGGTGGTCATCGCCTTGAACGCGGCCGGGCTGAGATAGCGCCGGCCGTCGAGCGCACCGCCTTCGAGCAGCATCTGGGCGAACCGCGCGTAGTCGGTGACGGTCGAGAGCAGACCACCGCCGCCCGACTGCCATTCCGGATGGGCGCGGCGCTGCCGCTCGGAGTCGGCCAGCACGGTGTCGGCCGGAAACACTGCCGCCATCCGCGCCCGCTCGGCCTCGGTGCGCGGCACGAAGCTGGTGCTGGTCATGCCAAGCGGATCGAACAGCCGCTGCTTCAGAAAGCCGTACAGCGGCTCACCCGACACGATCTCGATGACGCGGCCGAGCACGTCGGTGGAATGGCCGTAGCGCCACAGCTTGCCGGGCTGGCGCGCCAGCGGCAGCCGAGCGATCCGCTCGGCGAACTCGGCGTTGTCGAACCGGCCGGCGAACAGATGCGCCTGCTGATACGCCGCCATGATCAATTCGCCGCCGATATACTCGTAAGTAATCCCCGACGTGTGCCGCAGCAGGTCTTCGATCGTCACCGGCCGATCGGGCGCGACCAGCTTCAGCACTGGTTTGCCGTGCCTGGTCGTCTCGATCCCGACCTTCACGCGCGCGAACGCCGGGATGTACTTGGCGAGCGGATCATGCAGCGCCAGGCGTCCTTGGTCGATCAGCATCATCGCCGCGACGCTGGTGATCGGCTTGGTCATCGAATGCAACGCGAAGATCGTATCAGGCGTCATCGGGTGCCGCCGCGACGCGGTGCGCCAGCCGAAACACTGCAAGTAAACCGGTTTGCCGTGCTGCTGGATCAGCGCCACCGCGCCCGGCAGTTTGCGCGCCGCAACCTCATGATCGAAGAAGGCGGTGAGCCGCGCAAGCTTGCCGAAGTTCGGCGCCGACACGGAAGCTGCTGCCCGCCCTGTCAAGGGTGACATGATCAGCGCCGCGCCGGCGCCTTGCAGCACAACGCGGCGGCTGATCGAAACGGTTGACGGCATGGCGAAGCGGTCCTTGGCGGACATGTCAACGCCGATCCTACCACGCGCAGCTTCGCGGCTCGATCATACCAAGGGGTGCGGTCGGTCAGATCCCTGCGGCATATTCGCGCCAGCCCTTGGCGCGCAGCCGGCACGCCGGACACTCGCCGCAGCCATAGCCCCAATCGTGCCGCGCGCCGCGCGTGCCGAGATAACAGGTGTGGGAGTCCTCGCGGATCAGATCGACCAGCGCGTCACCGCCGAGATCCTTCGCCAGCTGCCAGGTCGCGGCCTTGTCGCGCCACATCAGCGGCGTATGCAGCGTGACGTCGCGCGCCATGCCGAGCGTCAGTGCGTTCTGCAGCGCCTGGATGGTGTCGTTGCGACAGTCCGGATAGCCGGAGTAATCGGTCTCGCACATCCCGCCGACGATGTCGGTGATGCCGCGCCGATAGGCCAGCGCCGCCGCAAAGGTCAGGAAGATCAGATTGCGGCCGGGCACGAACGTGTTCGGCAGGCCATCTGCGCCCATCGCGATCGCGACATCGCGGGTCAGCGCGGTGTCGGAGATTTCCGCCAGCGTCGGAATCGTCAGCGTATGATTGTCGCCGAGCTTGGCAGCCCAATCCGCGCTGATGGCGCGGAGGCCCTCGAGCAGCCGCTCCCGGCATGCCAGTTCGATCAGATGCCGCTGGCCGTAGTCGAACCCGATGGTCTCGACCTTGGCGAAACGCGCCAGCGCCCAGGCCAGACAGGTCGCGGAGTCCTGTCCGCCGGAGAACAGCACCAGCGCGGTCTTGTCGGAAGCATGCTCGGTCATGGCGCATGGCTGTAGCACCACGCACCGGGCTCGCCAAATCCGGCGCGGTTTTCGCTGGGATGGCGGCGCCGGTTGCGGCATACGGATGAAACGTCGCCCGCCTTGCCCTTACCCCTGGACCCTCGCCATGCCCCCTTCCCGCGACATCGCCCGCCTGATCGAGATCATGGCCGCGCTCCGCACCCCGGTGACCGGCTGCCCGTGGGACCTTGAGCAAGATTTTGCGAGCATCGCGCCCTACACCATCGAGGAAGCGTTCGAGGTCGCAGAGGCGATCGCACGTCACGATCTCGACGATCTGCGAGAAGAGCTCGGCGACCTTTTGTTGCAGGTGGTGTTCCACGCGCGGATCGCCGAAGAGCGCGGCGCGTTCGCGTTCGGCGATGTGGTCGAGGCGATTACCCGCAAGATGATCCGCCGTCATCCGCATGTGTTCGCCGACGCCGATGGCAATCTGACGCCGTCGCATGTCGAAGGCGTCTGGGACCGGATCAAGGCCGAGGAGAAGGCGGAGCGCGCCGCTCGACGCGGCCTCACCGAGCAGCCGTCCAGTTCCGTGCTGGCCGGCGTCAAATCCGGCCAGCCGGCGCTGTCGCGGGCGATGGATCTGCAGCGAAAGGCCGCCAAGGTCGGGTTCGACTGGAACGACCCGCGCGCCGTGCTGGCCAAGATCCGCGAGGAGACCGACGAGATCGAGGCCGCGCTCGACCGCGGCGATCAGGCGCACATCACCGAAGAGACCGGCGATCTGCTGTTCGCCCTGGTCAACCTCGCCCGCCATGCCAAGGCCGATCCTGAGATCGCGTTGCGCGGCGCCAATGCCAAATTCGAGCGCCGCTTCGCCTATATCGAGCAGGCGCTGGCGGCCCAGGGCCGCACCCCGGACGACGCCACGCTCGCCGAGATGGATGCGCTGTGGAACGAAGCCAAGCGCGCTGAGCCGACGAAATAGCGCCGGCCGGTTCCGATTTCGTCCGCGACTCCCTATGTATGCCTGCACGCACACAATGCAGGGGGTCGCGCGAGCATCATGCTCTCGGTGGAATTGGCAATCGTTGTCGTCCTGATCGTCGTCAACGGTCTGCTGTCGATGTCCGAACTGGCGATCGTCTCGTCGCGGCCAGCACGGCTGTCGATCCTGGCGCAACGCAACGTTCGCGGCGCCCGGCAGGCGCTCAAGCTGAGCGAAGACCCCGGCCGGTTTCTCTCCACCGTTCAGATCGGCATCACCCTGGTCGGCGTCGCCTCCGGCGCATTCTCCGGCGCGACACTTGGGCAGCGCCTGAGCGACTGGCTGTCGGCCTCCGGCGTGCCGTTCGCCGACATCATCGGTGTCGGGCTGGTGGTGACGCTGATTACCTACGGAACGCTGATCATCGGCGAATTGGTGCCGAAGCAGCTCGCGCTGCGCGACCCCGAAGCGGTGGCGGTGAAGGTCGCGCCTGCGATGGCGCTGCTCGCCAGGATCGCGCTGCCGGTGGTGGCGGTGCTCGACGTCTCCGGAAAAGCGATGCTGGCACTGCTCGGCCAGAGCGGGCGGCCGGAGGACAAGATCTCCGAAGAGGAAATCCATAGCTTGGTGATGGAAGCCGAGACCGCCGGCATCCTCGAGCCTGGCGAACGGCAGATGATCGCCGGCGTGATGCGGCTCGGCGACCGCCCAGTCGGCGCGGTGATGACACCGCGTCCCGAGGTCGACATGATCGATCTGTCCGATCCGCCCGAGGTGATCCGCGCCGCCTTCGTCGAAAGTCCGCATTCAAGGCTGCCGGCGACCGACGGCGATCGCGACGATCCGATCGGCATCATCCAGGCCAAGGACGTGCTCGGAATCTACCTGCGCGGCGAAACGCCGGACTTCCGCGCGCTGGTGCGCGACGCACCGGTGATCCCCTCCTCGGCCGACGCCCGCGACGCGCTGCTGATGCTGCGCAACACATCGGTGCATATGGGGCTGGTGTACGATGAGTTCGGCGGCTTCGAGGGCGTGGTCAGCACCGCCGACATTCTGGAATCGATCGTCGGCGCCTTCGGCTCCGAAGACGGACCGCCGGAGCCGGCGGCGGTGCGCCGCGACGACGGCTCGTATCTGATCGCCGGCTGGATGCCGGTCGACGAGTTCGGCGACCTGCTCCGCATTCCGGTGCCGACGCCGCGCGATTATCACACCGTCGCCGGCCTGGTGCTGGCGCATCTCGGCACCCTGCCGAGCGTCGGCGACAGATTCGATTTCGAAGGCTGGCGGTTCGAGATCCTCGACCTCGACCACCGCCGGATCGACAAGATCCTAGCGAGCCGGCTGCCCGACGACGAAGCCTCGCCATGATCGGGCAGCCGCCGCGACGCGGACGAGGCGAGGCACGCGCCCTCGCCGCGGTGCGGCTACTGCATACGGCGATCTGGGCGTTCTTTGCGTCCTCGATCGTCGCCATTCCGGTGACGATCTGGCTCGGGCAGCTCGTGGCCGCGCTGTGGCTCAGCCTGTTCGTCTGGGGCGAGGTCGTCGTGCTGCTGCTGAACCGGATGCGCTGTCCGCTGACCGCGCTGGCGGCGCGTTACACCGACGACCGCGCCGACAATTTCGACATCTGCCTGCCGCGATGGCTCGCCCGCCATAACCAGCGGCTGTTCGGTACGCTGTTCGCCCTCACCCAGCTGCAGCTCGGCTGGGCGCTGCTGACGCGCTGACGCTCTCGCGGCCCCTGAAACGGCGACGACCGCTGCGATCGGTGCGCAGCGGCCGTCGGCAAGTTCCCATCCCGGCCGGACGCCGCCGGAATGGACCAACTGAGAAGCTGTTGCTCAGAACGGGATGTCGTCGTCCATGTCGCTGCGGCCACCGCCGCTGCTCGGCGGCATCGAGCGCCGGCCACCGCCGCCCGACGGGCCGCTGGAGCCGAAATCGCCGCCGGAATTGTCGTCGCCGTAGCCGCCACCACCACCACCGCCGCTGCGGCCGTCGAGCATGGTCAGGTTGGAGTTGAAGTTCTGCAGCACGACCTCGGTGCTGTAGCGCTCAGCGCCGCTCTGATCGGTCCATTTGCGTGTCTGCAGCTGGCCTTCGATGTAAACCTTCGCGCCTTTTTTCAGGTACTGCTCGGCGACCTTGCACAGCCCTTCGCTGAAGATCACCACGCGGTGCCACTCGGTCTTTTCCTTGCGCTCGCCGGTGGCGCGATCGCGCCAGGACTCCGAAGTGGCGATCCGCAGGTTGGCGATCGGACGGCCGTCCTGGGTCCGCTTGATCTCCGGATCGGCGCCGAGATTCCCGACCAGGATCACCTTGTTCACGCTGCCCGCCATCGACGTCTCCTCTCAAAATCTACCAACTGCTCAGCCGCTGCAGCGCGCTCCTCCGGCGCCGCGGCGGTCGTTCTGCCCAAGCGCTTACGCTGTCGGCGCCGCGCCGCCCATACGCCCCTGCGCGAAAAGCCCCGCATCGTCCGCGTTATCCACCGCGGTGAGCGGTGGAATTATGTTCTATTTTTGTTCCAAAGAGAAGCCCAGACTCCGCCCGTAGCCGAACACCTTCTAACAACGCGCGGACGAAGCCGGCGCCGCAGCCGGTATCTCGTTGCTATTTCGACCGGAATTGGTGTCGCTATCGCCGGTTTCACAACCGATGTTTTGCGCGCGAGTGTTGCAGTTCGGAGACTGCGCGCCTGCCAGGTCGCGCGTATAGTCGCAGCCGGAATTTGAGATGGGCACTCGCGCTTCCTCAAGTCCGCAGCGGGACAACTCGCGGACCAGGAACCGGTGAAGCAAACAGCCGGAGAATTGCGATGAAGAAGTTTCTATTGGGGACTGTTGGTCTGATTGCGCTCGGCGGTCTTATTGCGACCAGTGCGGCGCCGGCGATGGCCGCCGATCTCGCGGCCCGCCCCTACACCAAAGCGCCGCCGATGATTCCGGCGCTGTACAACTGGTCGGGCTTCTACGTCGGCGCCAACGGCGGCTGGGGCACCAGCCGCAATTGCTGGGACTTCGCCGGAACCGCAGCGGCGCCGCTCGCCGCCAACGTCTCCGAGGGCTGCCACGACGCCTCCGGCGGCACGGTCGGCGGCCAGATCGGCTACAATTGGCAGATGGGCACCTGGGTGTTCGGTCTCGAAGCCCAAGGCAACTGGGCAGACTTCAAGGGCTCGAACATCAGCACCTCGTTCCCGGCCTTCACCAACGAGAGCAAGGTCGACGCCTTCGGCCTGTTCACCGCCCGGGTCGGCTACGCCTGGGACAACGCTCTGCTCTATGTGAAGGGCGGTGCGGCTGTGGTGAACACCAAATACAGCCGCTACATCACCGCGACCGGCGTGCTTAATGACGACTCGAAGGAAGCCCGCTGGGGCGGCACCGTCGGCGCCGGCATGGAATACGGCTTCACCCCGAGCTGGTCGGTCGCGGTCGAATACGACCACGTCTTCCTCGATAGTCGCGACATGAACTTCGCGCCGACCACCAATGTCGACCGCGTCAAGCAGGACCTCGATCTGGTCACCGCCCGCATCAACTATCGCTGGGGCGGCCCGGTGGTGGCGCGCTACTGAGATTCGCTTCGGCTGAGCTCAGCCACGCAGCAGAAGGCCGGCCTCGCGCCGGCCTTCTGGCGTTTCGGAACCTGTTCCGCCTGCATCGGCTTCGGCCCTCCGCGTTGCCCGCGCACCCTCACCGCAACAATCCGGTTGATGGCGCGCCGAGGCTCTGGCAATCGCGACGCGTTCTTCCTATGTTCCAGTCTCAGCCTCATCCGGCGTCAGCCCCGGTCGCTCCGGCGCGCGCCCCAACCGGCGCGTTGTCGCGCGTCTGGACACCCGTATGGACGAAGTGATCAAGGCCAAGCGTCAGCCCCCCGCGGCCTCGAGCCGGACCGCCATCACCATTCGCGGCGCCCGCGAGCACAATCTCAAGAACGTCGACGTCACCATCCCGCGCGACAGACTGGTGGTGTTCACCGGCCTGTCCGGCTCGGGCAAGTCGTCGCTGGCGTTCGACACCATCTATGCCGAAGGCCAGCGCCGCTACGTCGAGTCGCTGTCAGCCTATGCCCGGCAGTTCCTCGAGATGATGCAGAAGCCGGACGTCGACCAGATTGACGGCCTGTCGCCGGCGATCTCGATCGAGCAGAAGACCACATCGAAGAACCCGCGCTCGACCGTCGGCACCGTCACCGAGATCTACGACTACATGCGCCTGCTCTGGGCGCGCGTGGGCGTGCCCTACTCACCGGCGACCGGACTGCCGATCGAGAGTCAGACCGTGTCGCAGATGGTCGACCGCGTGCTGGCGCTGCCGGAAGGCACCCGGCTGTATTTGCTGGCGCCGGTGGTGCGCGGCCGCAAGGGCGAGTACCGCAAAGAACTCGCCGACTGGCTGAAGAAGGGCTTCCAGCGCGTCAAGATCGACGGCACCTTTCACGAACTCGCCGAAGCGCCGACGCTCGACAAGAAATTTCCGCACGACATCGACGTCGTGGTCGACCGCATCGTCGTCCGCCCCGACATCGGTCAGCGCCTCGCCGAGAGTTTCGAGACCGCGCTGAAGCTCGCCGAGGGGCTAGCGGTCATCGAGTTCGCCGATGCCCCCGCAGCCTTGGCTGCTCCCGCTCCGGCCGCTGACGAGCCCGCGGACGATGCCAAGACCGACAAGAAGAAAAAGGCCGACAAGAAGGTCGCCAAGATCCACGACAAGAGCGGCGCCGAGCGCATCCTGTTCTCGGAGAAGTTCGCCTGCCCGGTGTCCGGCTTCACCATTCCGGAGATCGAGCCACGGCTGTTCTCGTTCAACAACCCGTATGGCGCCTGCCCGGAATGCGGCGGCCTCGGCATCGAACAGCATATCGACGCCGACCTCGTCGTGCCCGACAAAGAGCTCAGCTTGCGCAAGGGCGCGATCGCGCCGTGGGCGAAGTCGTCGTCGCCGTACTACCTGCAGACGCTGACCGCGCTCGGCAAGCACTACAAATTCACGCTCGACACCAAGTGGAAGGACCTGCCCAAGAAGGTGCAGAACGTGTTGCTGCACGGCTCCGGCGACGACGAGATCAAATTCTCCTATGAAGACGGCGTGCGCTCCTACGACACCAAAAAGCCGTTCGAGGGCGTCGTCACCAATATCGAGCGCCGCTTCCGCGAGACCGAGAGCGAGTGGGCGCGCGAAGAGCTCGGCAAGTACTTCTCCGACGTGCCGTGCGATGCCTGCCACGGCCATCGCCTCAAGCCCGAGGCGCTGTGCGTCAAGATCGGCGGCAAACACATCGGCGACATCTCCGAACTGTCGGTGAAAGCCGCCGGCGACTGGTTCGCCTCGGTGCCGAAGCTGCTCAACACCCAGCAGAACGAGATCGCCGTCCGCATCCTGAAGGAGATCCGCGACCGGCTCAGCTTCCTGCTCGACGTCGGCCTCAACTATCTGACGCTGGCGCGCTCGTCCGGCACCCTGTCGGGCGGCGAAAGCCAGCGCATCCGCCTCGCCTCGCAGATCGGCAGCGGCCTCACCGGCGTGCTCTACGTGCTCGACGAGCCGTCGATCGGCCTGCACCAGCGCGACAACGCCCGGCTGCTCGATACCCTGAAGCGGCTGCGCGACCTCGGCAACACCGTGATCGTGGTCGAGCACGACGAGGACGCGATCCTGCTCGCCGACCATGTGCTCGACATCGGCCCTGGCGCCGGCGTCCATGGCGGCCACATCATCGCGCAAGGCACGCCGGCCGAGATCATGCGCAATCCGAAGTCGCTGACCGGCAAGTATCTCACCGGCGAATTGTCGGTGCCGGTACCCGAGCGCCGGCCGCCGAACCATCGCCGCACCCTCAAGCTGGTCGGCGCCCGCGGCAACAACCTGAAGAACGTTTCGGCCGAGATCCCGCTCGGCCTGTTCACCTGCGTCACCGGCGTCTCCGGCGGCGGCAAGTCGACGCTGCTGATCGACACCTTCTACAAGGCGATCGCCCGCAAGCTGAACAACGCCAGCGAGCCGCCGGCACCGCACGACCGCATCGAAGGCCTCGAGCACATCGACAAAATCATCGACATCGATCAGTCGCCGATCGGCCGTACCCCGCGCAGTAACCCCGCGACCTACACCGGCGCGTTCACGCCGATCCGCGAATGGTTCGCCGGCCTGCCGGAGTCCAAGGCGCGCGGCTACGAGCCCGGCCGGTTCTCGTTCAACGTCAAGGGCGGCCGCTGCGAGGCCTGCCAGGGCGACGGCGTCATCAAGATCGAGATGCACTTTTTGCCCGACGTCTACGTCACCTGCGACGTCTGTAAGGGCAAGCGCTACAACCGCGAAACGCTCGACGTGCTGTTCAAGGGCAAGTCGATCGCCGACGTGCTCGACATGACGGTCGAGGAAGCCGCCGAATTCTTCAAGGCGGTGCCGCGCGTCCGCGAGACCTTCAAGACGCTGCAGCGCGTCGGCCTCGACTACATCCACGTCGGCCAGCAGGCCACGACGCTGTCCGGCGGCGAAGCCCAGCGCGTCAAGCTCGCCAAGGAGCTCAGCAAGCGCGCCACCGGCCGCACGCTCTACATCCTCGACGAGCCCACGACCGGCCTGCACTTCCACGACGTCGCCAAGCTGCTCGAAGTGCTGCACGAGCTGGTCGCGCAGGGCAACACCGTCGTGGTGATCGAGCACAATCTCGAAGTCATCAAGACCGCCGACTGGGTGATCGACCTCGGCCCCGAAGGCGGTGATGGCGGCGGCGAAATCGTCGCCTGGGGCCCGCCGGAAGACATTGTCAAAGCGCCGAGGAGCTACACGGGGAAGTTCTTGAAGCCGGTGCTGGAGAAGAAGGGGCCGACGCGGAAGAGGAAGGCGGACGAGGCGGCGGAGTGATTTGACGAGGGGCTTATGGCCTGCAACGGGTTTAACCATCCCACAAATTGTCAATGCGACTTCAGAGGCGGACAACGGCGCTCTCGCCCGCCCGATTGGCATGGCTGGGTCCCAAGGATCGCACGCAGAGCCTTAAAGGGACCGACCTCACAATGCCCGGAATGCCACGCGCCGGTCTATTTTATACGCGGACGACATGGGGGCGGCACCTTCTTTGATAAACTTGGCCCTCCTTGGCCCAAGCATGCATGCACCGACAAATCGAAAAAGTACTCGGTATATTCAAGATCGGGCAGACCAAGACTTCGAGTGAAGCCAGGACGCTTCGAGACGGATCGATGGCTTCCATTTTTTGTTAGACACATTGAGAAGCTTGGGGTTGGCACAATCATTCATGGCCATATCCTAGATGTTCCCACGGTAGAGCACCTCCGCACTTTGATCATGGACTGTGAGCCAGACTCTCTTCAGCCTGTGTATTTCCGTACAGAAGCGATCGATGCGGCTACCGCGGAATTGAACTATTTTCCCGTTGGGCGAGACGATCCAGTCTCATGTTTTCTGCGCAGAGACTGCAAAAACGAAATCGATCTGATCCTTAAGTGCAAGGATACGTCCAACGAAACTAGTACGCAGCAAGCGTAGCCCGGGTGAGCGGAGCGACACGCGGGCTACCCCTCTCCTCCATATCGCTTCGTTCCTGCGAGCTACAGGTCGCGCTCAAATTGAAGTAGCTCTTCACGAGGATGATCGTGATGACCCGAATAAGGCTCGAACTCATCCATGAAGGCCGTTATGCAGCCGAAGTCGCTGTCGCGCGCGGCGAGGAAGGCGCGTGGGCGCCTTACCTTTCGCCGGACGACGTGCGCAAGCTCGAGGCGGTGCGGTCGGCACTGCGACGCGGCGACCTCGCCGAGGCGGCAAAGTATGGCCGCATTTTCAAACTCAAGCCGATCTCGACCTGATCAGCGACGAGCCGACACCTCGATCACCGCTTCTTCCCGTGCGATCGCGGCGAGGATCGCCGGCAGCGCGCCAGTAATCAAGTCAAGCAGCTCGCGATTGCTTGCATTCCCCGATCTAATCCAGACCACCGTGGGCCCACTGTCGGTAGCAGCACGTAGCATCAGAAAGTCCCGGTCTTTGGTCACCAGGGCCGCCGACTTGGCAATTGCCGCTCGCCAAATCTGATGATCGGTCGCGGAAAGTAAGCCGATATCTGCCACGTGAACGGCGTCGAAACCGGCACGCCTGAACGCCTCCGCCAGCGCCGGCGGAAGTTGCGCATCGATCATGAAGCGCGGGCTCATTCCGCCGCGATGATAGGGTGATCCGCCTGCTTTGCTGCGAAGGCCAGCACCGCGTCGATATCCGCGTCTTCCAGATACGGATAGTCGTGCAGGATGTCGTCGCGCGACGCTCCCGACGAGAGCTGCGCCAATACGTCGGAGACGCTGATCCGCATGCCGCGAATGCAGGGGCGGCCGTGGAGCACATTCGGATCGATCGTGATGCGTGCGAGCAGGTCTGACATCGGTGATCTCCTCGTAAATTCTAGCATTTACGATGCCCATTGTCAGCCAGCGGAGCCCGGTTGCGCGAGGCGCAAGCCGGGGCGGGCTGATCATGGAGCCCCGCATTCCGCTTCGCTTCATGCGGGCTACGGCGCATCGCCCCCCCACCCGAATGTGTCTCGCCCTCCCGCCCCCGCCCGTCTAAACTCGACGCATGTCCCGCCTCACCGCCCTCACCCTCGCCGCCGCCCTCGCTTTGCTCCCCGCCGCCGCCTCGGCCGCTTCGACCAAGAAGCATGCCAAGCGCTCCCACGGCTACGGCTTCCTGCCCGGCTATGTGCAGCCGCCGAACAACGCCGTGCCGCTGTTCAAGCAGAAACTCACGCGCGAGCAGCGGGCGATGCTGCGGCCGAAGCGGCCGTGGTACATCGATCCGACGCCGGATTATTATCGCTGGAACGGCCCCTGGAGCGGCGAGTGGCGTTATCCCGGCCGCGCCGGCTTCTATCGCGGCCGTTACAACGGCGGCAGCTTCGGGCCGTGCTGGACGCAGACGCCGATCGGGCCGATCTGGAATTGCGGGAAGTAGGGTCAGCTCACCGCCGAACGGCGGATGACGCGCGTCGGGCTGGTCCGCTCTACAAATGTCCCAACAGCCTGCCCCCTCACTCGTTCAGCACCGTATCGACAAACTGCGCCGGGTCGGCGCAGAATTCCCGAAGCACCCGGAAGTGGTCGGTCAGTTCGAGCGCCACCGGCTCAAGGCCGTATTTCGACAGACGCAGCAGCCGCGCGTGTGGATAGGCCATCAGCATCGGCGAATGCGTCGCCATGATCACCTGGCAATTGCCCGCCTGATCCATCCGCCGTAGCAGCTTGAGGAACTCGATCTGCCGCGACGGCGACAGCGCGGATTCCGGCTCGTCGAAGATGAAGATACCCTGGCGCTGACAGCGTTCCTCGAAGAACCTCAGGAAGCCCTCGCCGTGCGAATGCGACAGGAAGTCCGGCGGAATCCCATCGCTTTCGTAGGCGGCGAGATCGAGATAGCGCGCGACCGAAAAGAAGCTCTCGGCGCGGAAGAACCAGCCGGTGGTGATTTTCGGCAGCCAGCTCGCACGCAGCGCTTTCGCGAGCTGTCCACCCATCTTCTCCAGCGCCTGCGAGTGGTCGACCGGCCTGTAGCCCTTGCCGCCGCCGGCTTCGTCGTAGCCGGCCAGCGCCGCGATGCCTTCGAGCAAAGTCGATTTGCCGGTGCCGTTCTCGCCGACGATGATGGTAATCGCGGCGTCGAAGCCGAGCTCGAAGCCGTCCCGCAGGAACGGCAAGCAGAACGGATAGGCCTCGGGATCGGAGACGCGGGCGTCGTCGAGCCAGACTCGCCGGAGATAAGGCGCGGGCAGGTTGATCGGGCGAAACCGTTTCGCCATGGCGGGCTCCTCGATTGCGGCCATGCAGCTCGGCGCTTCGATGTCGGAGACTAGGCGAATCCGTGGAAGGAGTCCTATCTCCGAAGTAGTGAACGCCACGCTCGCAAGATCGACGACGGCGCATCTGTCCCTTACCCATTGCATCCCCCGCCCGTCCCGGGCCAATAATCGGCCATGACGCTGCACGACTTTCGACTCGCCGTTCGGCGGCTCTACGACGGCGCGACGCCGCGCGGGGTGGCGTTTCGCTACGGCCTGTTGGCGTTCGACGTCGTCACCCTCCTGTTCATCGTCGGCACTTCGTTCCTGCCGCGAACGCAAATCGTCGAGAGCTTCGACCTGGCGTTCGGCGTCTTGATCATGATCGACTTTGCCGCGCGGCTCTACGCCAGCCGGCGGCCGATGCGGGAGTTCGGTCGGCTGGCGACCTGGACCGACCTGGTGGCGATCGTCTCGTTCCTGGCGCCGCTGCCCGGCGAGGGCGCGGGCTTCCTGCGCATCCTGCGCACGCTGCGCGCATTCCAGGATTACCAGATGCTGACCCGGCTGCGCAGCGACAGCAGCTTCTTCCGGCGCCACGAGGAAGTCGTCATCGCCGTGGCGCGACTGGCGGTGTTCATCTTCGTGATGACGGCAATCGTCTACGAGACCCAGCGCTTCCGCAATCCGCAGATCGCCAACTATGCCGACGCGCTGTACTTCACCGTCACCGCTCTGACCACCACCGGATTCGGCGACATCACGTTGCCCGGCACGCTCGGGCGGATGATCAGCGTCGTGATCATGATCTTCGGCGTCACGCTGTTCTTCAATCTGGCGCGGGCGCTGATCAACCCGAGCAAGGTGCGCTTTCCCTGCCCGGTCTGCGGGCTGCAGCGCCACGATGCCGATGCGGTGCATTGCAAGGCGTGCGGGACCGTGCTGAATATCCCGGACGAGGGGCACCACTGAGCCCGCTGCCGCGCCGCTCGCTGCCGACAGGATCCGCCATGCTCACCCGCCGCCTTACCCTCGCCCTCCTCGCCGCCGCTCCCGCTCTGCCCGGAGCCGCGCTCGCGCAGGCGCCGGCCAAGCCGAACGCGGCCGACCCCGCCGCGCTGCTGACCCGGCTGTACAAGGCGGCCGCCAAGGACAATGCCGGCAGCGCCTTCGTCAACAATGCCAAAGAGCGCGCGAAGTATCTGTCGACGTCGTTCGCGGCATTATGGAGCAAAGCCGAGGCCAAGGTGCCGGACGGCGAGATCGGGCCGATCGATTTCGATCCGGTCAGCAATTCGCAGGATCCGGATATCAAGTCGTTCGTGATCAAGACCGAGAGCCAGGACGATGCCCGCGCTACGCTGGCGGTCGCGCTGATCGGCAGCCAGCGGCGCAAGGTCGCAGCCGACAGCGTGATCCGCTACAATCTGGTGCGCGACGGCACCTCGTGGCGGATCGACGACATCCGCGGCAGCGCTGAAGGCCAGCCGTGGTCGGTGCGGCAGATGCTCGAGACGTCACTTCAGAACTAATCAACGCTGCCGCAACAATGATCGTGGTGCGGAGACGCACCGCCTGCTCCCGCGCGCCTCCGGGATTCACCGGGTTGCGCGCAGCGCTCCGGTGTGGCCTTACCCTCGGCACGATCCATCGCCGACGGCAGCAGCCGCGACAAAGCTGCGCTGCCATGCCACGCACCCTTGACTTCCCCGGGCGCGGCATCACTTGACAGCCAACGGCGCGTCCGGCTTCGGCCGGTGCGCCGAACATTGAGATGAGGAGACGTCATGAGCGAGACCACGACCGAAGCCGATGTGCGCGACAACAAGGCGCTGAACCGCTTCGAACTCGACGCCCATGGCGAGATCGCGTTCGCCAATTATCGCCGCGCCGGCGGCCGCATCGTCATCACTCACACCGACACCCCGCCGCCGCTGCGCGGGCGCGGCATCGCCTCGCGCCTGGTTCGCGGTGCGCTGGATCTGATCCGCGCCGAGGGTGCGAAGGTCAGCGCCGGCTGCGGCTTCGTCGCCGATTATCTCGACGCTCACCCGGAATACGCCGACCTCACCGCCTGAGGTCTCGGCCGGGCCGCGCGCGGTCCGGCGATTGCCCGCCGCAGCTCGCTGTGGCATCGGTTCCCTTGCGCGCGGCACGCGGGTCCATCCTGTGATCTCCTGCGGCCGCGCTCCGCAGGAGCCGTGCCAATGACCGTTTCGCCGCCGCCGGGGTTTCAACCGTTCGCCGTTCAGGACGGCTATATCGGCACCAATGGGCCGTATTACTGGCGTCAGAACGCCGACGGTCAGCCGGAATTTGGCTTCCTCAGCGACGAGCGCCACGGCAATCCCAACGGCGTGCTGCACGGCGGCGCGCTGCTCGGCTTCCTCGATACCATTCTGGGATTTTCGGTGGTGCTGGCGGGCCAGCGGCGCTGCGCCACGGTGTCGCTCGACAGCCGCTTCATCGCCACCATCGAGCCCGGCGGCTGGATCACCGGCCGCACCACGATGAAAAAGCTGTCGCGCAGCCTCGCCTTCATCGACGCCGAAGCCCTCGCCGGCGACAAGCTGCTGGTCACCACCAGCGCGGTGTTCAGGATCTTTGAATCCTAACGCATCCCGATGCGGCCCTGCCGGGCCGCAAAGAAGCGGCACGGCAGACCCTCCAAGATGCGGCGCGGGATCAGTGCGTGATATCGGCCGGCAGCTTGCCGCCGTTGGCGACCAGCTTCGCCATCACCTGCTTGTGCAGCCAGATGTTCATCGACGCGGAGTCGTTCATGTCGCCGCTGTAGCCGAGCTCCTTGGCGAGCTCCTTGCGGGCCGACAGGCTGGAGTCGATATCGAGCGCCTTCATCAGATCGACGATCGAGGTGCGCCACTCCAGCTTCTCGCCTTTGGCCTTCACCGCCTTGTCGAGGATCGGCGCGACGTCGACCGAGGGCGCTGCCGTCGGCTGCGGTGCGGTCGGTGCCGGCGTGGTGCCCGCCGCAGCGGTCGTCGCCGGTGGCGGTGCCCCGGCGCTGCCGGATGACGCAGCCGCGCTGTCACCGAAAATCGCGCTCATGATCTTGCCGAAAATGCTCATGGTGATCTCCCCCTGGTTGCGATGCCGTGCATCGTCCGCGTCAACAGCCTGAAGGCCGATTGGGTTCCAGCAGCGGATCACCAGCGTCGGCCGGCCGATCAGCCCGCAACGCAACATCGGAATCTCACCAAAGCTTGAGCAACGCCTGACGGCTAGCAGCGTTAGGATACCACTACAGGTCGCGGCAAGTACGGGTCACAAGACCAGTTCGTTCGTTGCTCTCGCGTCTGGCTCCTTCTGATCGTTCGTGTCCGCGCAAGAAGCGCCCGGCCCGCCGTTTCGGCGCAACGGCCGGTGATGATCAACGTCGAACACGGGAGGACGATACGCATGGCCACGACCTATTCATCCGCTCCGTCCGCGATCGCTGCGGACGACGCAGTCCCCGCCGTCCATCACATCGGCCTCGCCGATCTCGGCACCGCGCTCAGGCAAGGCTGGGACGATTTCAAAGCGGTGCCGAGCCACGCCGTGATGCTGGTGCTGATCTATCCGGTGCTCGGTCTGGTGCTGGCGCGTGTGGTGCAAGGCTACGCGGTGCTGCCGTTGCTGTTTCCGCTCGCCGCGGGCTTCGCTCTGCTCGGCCCATTTGCGGCGCTGGGGCTGTATGAGCTGAGCCGGCGCCGCGAGCTTGGCGAAACAGCCTCCGCCTCAGATGCCCTAGAGGTGCTACGGTCGCCGTCGCTCGGGGCGATGCTCGGCTTCGGCGCCATCCTGCTGGCGCTGTTTCTGGTCTGGCTCGCGGCCGCGCAGGCGATCTACGTTTCGCTGTTCGGCTATGCCCCGGCCGCCGCGATCCCGGACTTCGTCCACCGGGTGCTGACCACGCCGGAGGGCTGGGGACTGATCCTGATCGGCTGCGGCGTCGGCTTCCTGTTCGCGCTGGCGGCGCTGTGTCTCAGCGTGGTGGCATTCCCGATGATGCTGGACCGGCACGCCGGCATCGGCGACGCGATGGCAACCTCACTGCGGGTGGCTGCGGCTAATCCCTTGCCGGTCGCCGCGTGGGGCATGATCGTGGCGGTGCTGCTGGTGGCCGGCTCAGTTCCGGCCTTCCTCGGGCTTGCGGTGGTGATTCCGCTGCTCGGGCACGCCACCTGGCATCTGTACCGAAAGGTGGTCGAGCCCAATCCGAATCCGCCGTACGTGCCGCCGACTCGCCCGCTGAAACGATCGGCCGCGGATTTTCCCGCCAACCTGCTGCAGTGGAAGCGCAACCGAAGCTGAATCGGCCTTCGGCAAGCGCTCAACCTTGGCCGCCGGTCACTCGCAGAGGCCGGCGGCCAATTGTGCATTGCGGCAGATCAAATTCCTCAATTCGCCATGAATGGTTGTTCACGTCCTCCGTATATATGCGTAGAATGCATGGGAACGGGCCGAATTGTTCGAACGTCTTAACCCGGAGGGAGGAGCCTTTCGGAATTACAATTCCTCTGTGGCCGAAGAACCTAAGAAGTGACGCCTCATATCAGGCTGATAATGCACTATATTTCAGCTCGTAGCGCCCCGAACCCGCTCTGATTCGGTGTTACGCATTAAGCTGCGAGCAGATCGCAGGACCTCGACCTGCCCGGAAGGGTTAATCATTCCTTCCCGATGGTATGCATCCACTGCTTAGCTGCGGTGCAACATTTTCGCTGCTGGATTCCCGACTCCTCGCCTATATTGCTTTCAACGCTTCGGTTCTTCCGAAGAACTGAATCGTCGACAAGGAGACCATCCCATGCTGCTTTCGCTCATTCGCGCGATCCGCGCGTTCCGGGACTACCAGCGCAATGTCGCTGAGCTGTCCCAGCTCAGCGATCGCGAACTGGCCGACATCGGACTTGACCGTTCGGACATCCCGCGCGTCGCTTCGGGTCACTACAACGGCTGACCCACTTCTGTTTCTGCCCCTACGGCCAACGCCCGCCTTCTGGCGGGCGTTGTCGTTTGGGGAAGCACTCTTGGCGGTGTCGCCGCGCCTGAAACGATTTGATCCGCGGCTGAAACACGCTAGCTGTAGCCGATGACCAGCAGCCCCGACTCGTCCTCCCCCGTCGTTCATGTCATCGGCGCCGGCCTCGCCGGCTCGGAAGCGGCCTGGCAGATCGCCCGCGCCGGTGTGCGCGTCGTGCTGCATGAAATGCGGCCGAACCGCACCACCGAAGCCCACAAGACCGATGGTCTTGCCGAGCTGGTGTGCTCCAATTCGTTCCGCTCCGACGACGCCGCCAACAACGCGGTCGGGCTGCTGCACGCTGAGATGCGCAAGCTCGGCTCGCTGATCATGCAGGCGGCCGACGCCAACCAGGTGCCGGCGGGCGGCGCGCTCGCGGTGGACCGCGACGGCTTCTCGGCAGCGGTCAGCAGAGCGCTGGCCGAGCATCCACTGATCGAGATCCGCCGCGAAGAGATCGACGGCCTGCCGCCGCAGGACTGGGCCAACGTCATCGTCGCGACCGGCCCGCTCACCTCCGCGCCGCTCGCCGAGGCGATCCGCGGCCTCACCGACGAGAGTGCGCTGGCGTTCTTCGACGCCATCGCCCCGATCGTGCACCGCGACTCGATCGATATGTCGGTCGCCTGGTTCCAGTCGCGCTACGATAAGGTCGGCCCCGGCGGCACCGGCGCCGACTATCTGAATTGCCCGATGACCCGCGAGCAGTACGACGCCTTCGTCGACGCGCTGATCGAGGGCGAGAAGGTCGACTTCAAGGATTGGGAAAAGGACACGCCGTATTTCGACGGCTGCCTGCCGATCGAGGTGATGGCCGAGCGCGGCCGCGAGACGCTGCGGCATGGTCCGATGAAGCCGGTCGGCCTCACCAATCCGCACAACCCGACGGTGAAGTCCTACGCCATCGTCCAGCTCCGCCAGGATAACAAGCTGGGCACGCTGTACAACATGGTCGGCTTCCAGACCAAGTTGAAGCACGGCGCGCAACTGCGTGTTTTCCGCACTATTCCTGGGCTGGAAAACGCTGAGTTCGCAAGGCTTGGCGGGCTACATCGCAACACGTTTCTGAACTCGCCGAAGCTGCTTGATGAAAGCCTCAGGCTACGGGCGGCGCCGCGGCTGCGGTTCGCCGGGCAGATGACCGGCTGCGAGGGGTATGTCGAATCCGCCAGCGTCGGTCTGTTCGCCGGACTGGCCGCCGCGGCCGATGTGCTCGGCACGCCGCTGTCGCCTCCGCCGCCGACCACGGCGCTCGGCTCCCTGCTCGGCCACATCACCGGCGGTCATATCGAAACCATCGATGCCGGACCGCGCTCGTTCCAGCCGATGAACATCAATTTCGGCCTGTTCCCGCCACTCGCCCCCCCCCCAACCAAGGGCCCCGACGGCAAGCGGCTACGTGGTCCGGAAAAGTCGGTCGCGCGCAAGCAGGCGCTGTCCGCCCGCGCGCTCGCCGATATGGATAGCTGGATCTCCGCGCATCTGAAGCTGGCGACGGCGGCGTAGCCGTTCGTCGCGCGTCGCTGTCTGAAGGCGCAGAAGCCTACTTCCGTCATTGCGAGCGAAGCGAAGCAATCCACAAAGCTGCGCACCCGCCGCTTGATTGCTTCGCCGCTTCGCTGCTCGCAAGGACGCGGCAGAGCTGCGTTACGTACGAAACGCTTTGCTCCGGCTCGCCCGCCACAGCGTCCACAATGTCGCGAGTCGCGAGCGTTCGAACGGTGTGAACGGATCACGCCCGCTCGCCGCGAGCCCGTCGAGATCGCGCCGCGCGAGCGCGAGCGGTAGGAATGCCGGGCGGACCATTGCCGGCAGTTCCGTCATTTCCTGCCGCGCCTGATCGAGATGCTTACGCGCTTCGGCGATCACCTCCGCGACGGCCGCCAGCAGCGACTCGGTCGACTGGCCGCTGAACACCTGCTCCAGTTCGCAGCCGTGCCGCTGCAGCACGTCGTGCGGCAGGTACAGCTGACGACGCGCCGAATCGTAAGGCAGCCGGGCCAGAATGCGCGCCACTCCGACCGCGACACCGGCGTGCCGCGCCACGTGATCGATCGCATCCGACGCCTGACCGATACCCTGCCCGAGCACCTGCGCGCCGAGCGATATCAGCGCGCCCTCGGTTTCGGCCAGATGCGGCTCGAGCACCGTCCAGTCCGGCATCGGGTCGTTGTAGAGGTCGAAGATGTGCGCCTCGATCAGCCGGGGCAACGGCGCGACCGGCAGCGCGTGCCGCTCGATGCAGCGCAGCAGTTCGGCGGCCACCGGATTGCCGCCGGCATCGCCGTGCGAACTGCCTGCAAGCAGATCGCTCCACCATTGCAGCCGGATCTCGCCGGGCAGCGGCTGGCTGACCTGACCGCGGACCCGGACAATTTCGGCATTGAACGCAGCGAGCGCCAACAGCGGCCGGCGTTTCTCCGGCGCGACGAACAAGGCCGCTGCATAGCGGTCGAAATCGGCCTCGCGCACCAATGCCGCGCAGAACGCCGCATCGCTGTCGCCAGAACCGCTCATGGTACAGCGATCAACGCCGCCGCCACCCGACGCCGCTCGCCGATCATGATGTTATAGGTGCGGATCGCAGGCCCCGTCTGCATGGTGTCGAGTACGACGTTGACGCTGCGCAGCGCCTCGCGCAACTGCCGCGGTGCGATCCAGACATCGGGGCCGGTGCCGACGATCAACGTGTCGATCGCATTGGCGTTGTCGAACACGCGCTGCAGGCTGTAGCGGTCGATCTGCTCCGGCCTGGTGACGTCCCAGCCCCACACCGCGTCGGGCAGGAACAGCAGCGATCCCTGGTGCGACATGTCGGCAAAGTAGAACCCGCCATTGCCATAGGCGTCGATCGCGGCGGTGCGCGGAAAGTGCGGAATGTCGGAGCGTTGCGCCAATATAGCGTCCCGGGTCGAGAGTTCGCGAGAAATCACGGCATCAGGTCGGACTGCGCGGTCGGCCGACGACCGCGCAACGCACATGGTCCCGCTTCCGCGGGCTTTAACGCTTCTTCGGCTTGCCGGCCTTGGCCGGCTTTGCCGCGGGCGCCGGAGCGGCCGGCGCAGCGTCGACGAACTGAGCTGGGACTTCGTCGGCCGCGGGCGCCACGACCGGCTCGGGCTTGGCCGGCTTTTCGGACGGATCGTCGAGCCGGTGGGTACCGACGCCGAGATAGATCAGGATCGGCGCCGCGATGAAGATCGAGGTGTAGGTGCCGACCAGCACCACGCCGAACATCATCACCGCGGTGAACGAGTGGATCGCGTGGCCGCCGAACAACAGCAGCGCGAGCAGCGCCAGCGTCACGGTGACGTGGGTGATGATCGAGCGCGACAGCGTCGAGTTGATCGACTCGTTGAGCAGCTGCGGCATCGGCATCTTCTTGTAGCGCCGCAGCATCTCGCGGATACGGTCGTAGATCACGACGGTGTCGTTGAGCGAGTAGCCGAGAATGGTCAGCAGCGCCGCGATCGAGGTCAGGTCGAAATCGACCTGCGTGATCGACATGAAGCCGATCGTCAGCACGATGTCGTGGACGTTGGCGATCATCGCGCCGAGCGCGAACTGCCATTCGAATCGGAACCAGAGATAGACCAGGATGCCGAGGATCGCGAGCATCAGGCCGAGCATGCCGAACGCCAGCAGCTCGCTGGAGACACGCGGTCCGACCACTTCGACGCGGCGGTAGTCGACCGAGTCGCCCAGCGCGGCGCGCACCTTCTGCACCGCCGCTTGCTGCGCCTGATCGCCGCCGGGCTGTTCGGCGACGCGGATCAGCACCTCGGCCGGACCGCCAAACTGCTGGAGCTGCACATCGCCAAGACCGAGCTTGCTCAACGTCGAGCGCATCTCGGCGATGTCGGCGTTGCCGGAATGGGCGCGGACTTCGAGCAGCGTGCCGCCCTTGAAGTCGATGCCGAAATTCAGGCCGTGGGTGAAGAACAGCGTGATCGCGGCGATCGACAGGATCGCCGAGATCGGGAAGCTGATCCGGCGGAACCGGGTGAAGTCGAAATGGGTGTTGTCGGGGACGATCCGCAGCGACGGCAGCCATCCGAAGATGCTGACGACCGTCAGCACCACGATCAGAACGCCCAGCCCGATCAATATCCAGTGTGTCACGTGAGGCTCTCTCGGGTTCGGGACGTCAGATCGGAACGTGGTGCGGCCGCTTCCAGCGCACCCAGGAGGCGACGATCAACCGGGTCAGGGTGAAGGCGGTGAACACCGTGGTGAGAATGCCAATGCCGAGCGTCACCGCAAAACCGCGCACCGGACCGGTGCCGATGTAGAACAGCACCGCGGCGGCGATGAAGGTGGTGATGTTACTGTCGAGAATCGTCGACAGCGCGCGCTTGAATCCGGCGTCGATCGCCGAGATCGCATTGCGTCCGGAGCGCAGCTCCTCGCGGATGCGTTCGTAGATCAGCACGTTGGAGTCGACCGCGATGCCTACGGTGAGCACGATGCCGGCGATACCGGGCAGCGTCAGCGTGGCGTTGAGCAGCGACAGGATGCCGAAGATCATCGCGACGTTGACCGCCACCGCGATGTTGGCGAACACGCCGAACAGCCGGTAGGTCAGCAACATGAACACGATCACCAGGATCGAGCCGACATAAGCTGCAAGCTCGCCCTTCTCGATCGAGTCCTGACCGAGGCCGGGACCGACGGTGCGTTCTTCGATGATGGTCAGCGGCGCCGGCAGCGCGCCGGCGCGCAGCAGAATCGCCAGATCGTTGGCGCCCTGCACCGTGAAGCTGCCGGAGATCTGCCCCGAACCGCCGGTGATCGGCTCGCGGATCACCGGAGCCGAGATCACCTCGTTGTCGAGCACGATCGCGAACGGTAGGCCGACGTTCTCGGTGGTGGCACGGGCGAACTTGCGGGCGCCGTTGGTATTGAAGCGGAACGAGACGATCGGCTCGCCGCTGCGCTGGTCGAAACCGGGCTGCGCGTCGGTGAGGTCGGCGCCGGACACCAGGACCTGCTTCTTGATCACGTAAGGCTGCTTCGGCGACGACGCGCTCATCAGCAGTTCGGAATCCGCCGGCACGTTGCCCGCCATCGCCTGATCGCCGGACACCGAAGTGTCGACCATGCGGAAGTCGAGCTTGGCGGTCTTGCCGAGCAGTTCCTTCAACCGGGTCGGATCCTGCAGCCCCGGCACCTGCACCAGGATGCGATCGGAGCCTTGACGCTGAATCAGCGGCTCGACGGTGCCGAGTTCGTTGACGCGTCGCTCGACGATCTGAATCGACTGATCGACCGACTGGCGAATGCGTTCAGCGATCGCCGCCTGCGGCACCGTCAGCCGGATCAACCCGCCGCCAGCATCGGAGACCTCGAGGCTGCGCTGGCCGTTGGAGCCGAGCAGACCACCAAGCGGCTGGGACAGCTCGCGCAGCTTGGTGAGCGCGGCCGGCACGTCGCTCTCTTTGCTGATCCGGACCTCGACCGCGTCACCCTTGGTCGACAGTCCGGTATAGGCGATGCGGGCTTCGCGCAGCACCCGGCGCGCATCGTCGCGCACCGAATCCAGCTTGTCCTTCTTCACCGAATTGGCGTCGACCTCGAGCAGGATGTGCGAGCCGCCCTGCAGGTCGAGGCCGAGCACAAGGTGACGCTGCGCCCATTTCGGCCAGGTCTTGACGGTGTGTTCGGGGAAGAAATTGGGGACGGCGCAAAGGCACACCGCCAGCGCTGTCAGGATGATCGCCAGCGCCTTCCACCGTGAGATATAAAGCATCGAGTTGTCCCGTCAGAAACCGAAACAGGCGGCGCGCCGAAGCGTCAGCTCGCCGCGCCGTCGTCCTTGGTCGGTTCGGTCTTGTCGCCTTCGGCCTTCGCCGCGGCGTCCTTGTCCTTCTTTCCCTTGGCCTTGCCGTTGGCTTCGGGGGCGTCCTTGACCGGTTCGCCCTTGGCACGGACGCCGGTGATCATCTGGCGCATCTGGCGCGCGCGAATCCCATCGGCGAGCTCGAACTCGACGGTATCGTCGTCGATCACCTTGGTGACCTTGCCGACCAGACCGCCCGAGGTGATGATGGTGTCGCCGCGGCGAATGTTCTTCACCATCTCGGCGTGCTCTTTGACCTTCTTCTGCTGCGGGCGCAGGATCAGGAAATACATGATCACGAAAATCAGCGCGAACGGCAGCAGCGACATGATCATGCTGTTGGCGTCGCCGCCGGCGGCAGCGGCCTGGGCGTAGGCGGGCGTAACGAACATTCGGATTCCCCGTGAAAGCAAACGAGCCGGCCCGGCGCGGGAAGCGACGGCCGGGGGCGTAAATTCGCGCGGACTATAACCGCCGCGGTCCCAATTGCAACGCTGCCAACCCTCTCATTTTCCCGTGTTTCCGCCGCTTGCGAGGCGCCGCCGGGAGGGTTAAGGCTGCCGCTCCAGGAAGGCCGAGAATGACCAAAAAAGCCCGCAGCCAAGCCCCCCGCGCCAAGCGCGCCGCCCCCGCCGCCAAAACCTCCCGCCCCGCCCGCGCGGCAAAACGCCCCGCCCCGCCCGCAGCCGCGCCCGCCGACGCCGCCGTGCTGGCGCGGATCGCCGTGGCGCTGGAGGCGATCGCCGGCCGGATGGCCGCCCCCGCCGCGGAGCCCGCGACTGACATCCTCGACCGCGCCGAGGCCTTCATCTGGCAGCCCGAAGGCCGGCTGGCGCCGGTCGCCAAGGTCAGCCGGGTCGAGATGGAGCTACTGCAGGGCGTCGACCGGATGCGCGACACCCTGATGCAAAACACCGAGCGCTTCGCCACCGGCCTACCCGCCAACAACGCCCTGCTCTGGGGCGCGCGCGGCATGGGCAAGTCGTCGCTGGTCAAGGCCGCGCACGCCACCGTCAACGCCCGGCCCGACGTCGGCGGGCGGCTCAAGCTGATCGAGATCCACCGTGAGGACATCGAAAGCCTGCCGGCGCTGATGACGCTGCTGCGCGCCTCGGAATACCGCTTCATCGTGTTCTGCGACGACCTGTCGTTCGACGGCAACGACGCCTCGTACAAGTCGCTCAAGGCGGTGCTCGAAGGCGGTATCGAAGGCCGGCCCGACAATGTGATTCTCTATGCCACCTCGAACCGCCGCCATCTGCTGGCGCGCGAGATGGTCGAGAACGAGCGCTCGACCGCGATCAATCCCGGCGAAGCGGTCGAAGAGAAGGTGTCTCTATCGGATCGGTTCGGGCTGTGGCTCGGGTTCCACAAATGCAGCCAGGACGAATTCCTGGCGATGGTCCGCAGCTACTGCGCGCACTATGGGATCGCGATCGATGACGACCAGCTCGAGCGCGAAGCGCTCGAATGGTCGACGACACGCGGCTCGCGCTCCGGCCGTGTCGCCTGGCAGTTCGTCCAGGATCTCGCCGGCCGGCTCGAAGTCCGGCTCGGAACCAAGTAACAGCCTTCTCTCTCCCCGTTGGACCGGACTAACTGGGAGAATTCCTGGTTCGCAACGAACATTTTTCGCCCCTAGACTGAACTTTCGATTCGGGGGCGACGACCATGCGTCAATCATTCATCGGTGCTTCCGCCTTGCTGGCGGTGTGTTGCGGCGCGGCGCAGGCTGCGGACCTGCCACGGCGCCCGACCGCGAAGCTGGCCGCATGGAACTGGACCGGCTTCTATCTCGGCGCGCATGTCGGCGCCGGGTTCGGCACCGCCAAAGTCGACAACCCGTTCGGACAATCGATCTACGGCGACGCCGTGCGCGCGCCGAAGGCGCTTGCGGGACTGCAGGCCGGCTACAACTGGCAACTGCCGGGCTCGGCTTGGGTGCTCGGCGTCGAGGCCGACGCTTCCGCGCTCGACGCCGACGGGACCGATACCTGTCTGGCCTATTCCGGCCAGTTCGTCTCGGCCAATTGCCGGATCCGCGAACACATCCTCGGCACCCTGACCGGACGGCTCGGCCACGCCTTCGGCCCGCAGGGCCGATCGCTGATGTACATCAAGGGCGGCGGCGCATTCCTGATCGGCAATCTGACCATGACGACCAATGCGTCGGACTATCTGGCTCAGCCCGGTGCCGAGCTGAACGCGACGCGCTGGGGCTGGACCGCCGGAGCCGGCATCGAGCACGCGCTGACGCCGCGCTGGTCGGTGCGCGCCGAATACGACTACGCGAATTTCGGGCGCCACGGCATGGACACGCCCGGCGGTGGATTTCTACTGACACCGTTCGACCCGACGACGCTGATCAACACGCCCGGCGCGCCGACCCAGGTGCGTCAGGACATGCACCTGATCAAGCTCGGGCTTAACTATCAATTCGGCCGCGGTGACGGCGCGTTCGATCAGGCATCGCTGCTACCAGTAAAAGCGCCGGCCGCAAATCCGTGGTCGGCGTGGCAGTTCGATGTCGGCGCACGCTACTGGTACAGCCACGGCCGCTATCAAAACGATCTGACGCTCAGCACGGTCAACGTCCTCCAGGAGCATCTGGTCTCCCGCCTCACTTACGAGAGCGAGGGACATTCCGGCGAAGTGTTCTGGCGGATCGAAAGCCCGCAGAAGCTGTTCGTCAAGGGCTTCGCCGGCGGCGGCGCCCTTGTGGCGGGCACGATGAACGACGAGGACTGGTTCCCCACCGATAAGCAAAACGCCACGGCGTATTCGAACACGGACCACAACAAGGTCACCGGCACGATCGCCTATGCGACGCTGGACGCGGGCATCGATCTGTTCGGCGACGCTTCCGGCAAGTTCGGCGTGTTAGCCGGCTACAATTTCTATCGCGACCGCAAGGATGCGTTCAACTGCCACCAGATCGCGCTTGCCGACCCCACCTCGTTCTGCGGATCGTCACAAGGCATCTCGATCAGCCAGTACGAAGACTGGCACTCGCTGCGGATCGGCGCCAACGGCACGCTGACCGTGGCGCCGAACACCAAGCTGTTGGTCGACGCCGCCTACCTGCCCTACACGCATATTGCAGCGCTCGATATCCACCACGCCCGCACCGGTGAACTCAGCAAGGACTCTCCCGCCTGGGGCACCGGCCGCGGCGTTCAGCTCGAGGCGATCCTGACTTACGACGTGACGCCGACGTTCAATATCGGCGTCGGCGGCCGCTACTGGGCGATGTGGGCGACAGACGTCGAGACCGCAGGCTTCGGCAGCCCGGTAACGACCCAGCTGCTGCCGATCCGGGTCGAGCGCTACGGCAGCTTCGTGCAGGCGTCCTACAAGTTCGGCGTTCACTGACCGGAGCTTGGCTCGGCCCGAACAGCGCAGCCGATCCGCCAGCAGCACTTGTCAAAATGCCCGGCCTTTCGGACCGGGCATTTCGTCTTCTCAGGTATCGCTTAACCCGCGTTGCTCAGGCGCCGTTGAGGAACTTCAGCGGGTCGACCGGGGTCGATCCCTTGCGGATCTCGAAGTGCAGTTGCGGTGACGACACCTCGCCGCTCTGGCCGGACTTGGCGATCACTTGGCCGCGCTTGATCGTCTCGCCGCGCTTGACCAGCAGTTCGCTGGCATGGGCATAGGCCGAGACGTAGCCGTTGGCATGACGGATCAGCACGAGGTTGCCGTAGCCCTTCAGCTCGTTGCCGGCATAGGCGACCACGCCGTCTTCGGCGGCCTTCACCGGGGTGCCTTCCGGCACTGCCAGATTGATACCATCGTTCGACTTGCCGTTGGTCTTGGCACCGTAGGCGGCAATCACGCGGCCACGGGCCGGCCAGCGGAAGCTCGGCAGCGCACCGGTCGCCTCGGCGGCCTTCACCGGCGTGGCTTCCGCCGGAGCGGCGGCAGCGGGCGTCTCGGTCGGTGCAACCATCCGCGCCTTCTGCGGCGGCTCGGCCAGCGCTGGCGCGGCGTTGGCCATCCGCACCGGCGCCGCGGCGGGAGCCGGGGCCGGGGCCGGGGCCGAAGTCTGGGTCTGCACCGGAGCGGCGGCCGCGACCTGGGCCCCCGGCACGTTGATCTTCATGCCCGGCTTCAGCTTGGTCGTGGTGGTGAGACCGTTGTAGCGCGCCAGCTCGCCGAGCGGGATGTTGTTACGGCGGGCGATGTTGATCAGCGTGTCGCCGTTGTTGACGTAGTGCACCCGCGCCGGTGCCGGCGCAGCGGTCGCGACCGGACGCGGAGCCGGCGGAGGAGAAGCCGGCGCGGCGATCGGCGCGGCCTGCGCGGTAGCGGTGTTACGGCTCGGGATCACGAGCTGCTGGCCCGGCTGCAGCCGGCGCGGCCCCTTGTAGCCGTTGGCGCGGAGGATCTCGGCGGTCGAGACGTGGTAGCGCTGCGCCAGGATCTCCAGCGTATCGCTGGTACCGACGATGATCTTGGTGCCGGCATTATGGGCCGGAGCCGGCGCCGGAGCGACAGCCGGCATTGGCCGCGCGGCGGCTACCGACCGCGGCGCCGGCACGGTGCCGGTCGGCTCAATCGGCGCACGCGGCGGCGGCTCGTAGGATGCGATCCCGCGCCCTCCGCCGGAGATGCCCCCGCCTCCGTTCGCGACCGGATAGGACGAAGGCGACGAGATCGGCGGCAGCGCCTGGGATTGATATTGCGGTTGATAGGGCTGCTGATACTGCGGCCGCGCATATTGCGGCAGTTCGCGGCGCGGCGGCTGAGCCACCGATCCGGTGGTCTCGACAGGCCCGAACGGAGCCTGTTGAAAGCGTGTCTGCATGTCGGCGCTGCACGCACTGAAACCGACGGACATCAACGCCAGCACCGCAACTTGCGGAGCGCGGCGCGAGCAAAGCAACGCGGCGACGCGGGACATGGTTACTCACTCTTACGCAATACGATTGGTAAATTGAGTAAACACTGCGCCAGTAAACAACCGTTTAACCTTGCGCAGAAACCGCTTGTTGACGCTGAGAAATCCAAAACCTCAGTGCGTTCAGAGCTCGCGCGCGATGCCGCGCAGCGCCGGCACGAACCGGACCTCGCCGAGCACCTTGCGCTCGTCTCCATTCGCGCCGCGTCGCACTCGCACGAGACTCTGCCGCGCATTTGGCGGACCGACCGGCGCGATCAGCACTCCGCCCGGATCGAGCCGCTCGAGCAGCCGTTCGGGCAGCTCCGGCACTGCGGCGGTGACCAGGATGCGATCGAAGGTGCCGGCGGTTTCCGGCAGATCGAACCCGTCGCCGAACACCACCTCGACATTCCGGCAGCCGAGGTCGGCGAGCCGGTGCCGTGCGCGATCCGCCAGCGTCTTGAACCGCTCGTAACTGAGCACGTCGGCGGCGAGCCGCGACAGCACCGCGGCGTGGTAGCCGGAGCCGGTGCCGATCTCGAGCACGCGATCGCGCGGTCGCAGTTCGAGCTGCTCGGTCATGAACGCTACCACGAACGGCTGGCTGATGGTCTGGCCGCAAGCGATCGGCAGCGCGGTGTCACGCCAGGCGCCGTCGCGATAGCTCGGATCTACGAAGCGGTCGCGCGGCACCGCCTCCATGGTCCGCAGCACCGCCTGATCGCTGATACCGCGCCGCCGCAGGCTGAGCTGGAACATCATCTTTTCGGGCGGCGGCGCCGCGGGGCTCGGCATGTCGGGTCTCGCGATCGGTCGTGCGCCGCCACTCTGGTTCGGGTTGGCGCGATTCTCAGCAGAGTGTTGGCGTGCTGACCGGAACCTTGCAAGTGCGGAGCGCCACGCAATGCGGTCCGCGGCGCTTGCATTTGCCATCGCGCCGCATATTTGCGACGGTGTTCAGCGAAGCGCCCTGAGTGCGGACCGGCGCCCGCAACAGCACCTTTTCAAGGACCCTATCCGATGACGACACCGAGTCCGACCGGCGGCTCCGTTTTCCTGGTCGAGGACGAAGCGATGATCCGCATGATGGTGGTCGACATGCTCGAAGAGCTGGGCTTCTCGGTTGCCGCCGAGACCGGTGAAATCAACGAAGCGCTGCAGCTCGCCGAAGCGACCGATTTCGACATCGCGATCCTCGACGTCAACGTCAACGGCAAGGTGATCTCGCCGGTCGCCGATTTGTTGAAGGCGCGCAATCGCCCGTTCATCTTCGCGACCGGCTACGGCACGCAAGGCGTGCCGGAAGATTATCGCGACCGTCCGGCGCTGCAGAAGCCGTTCCAGATCGAATCGCTGAAGCAGCTGCTCGACGCCACGCTCCGCCGGCCCGCGTAGTCCCGTCGGATCATCTCGAAAAGCCGTAGGATGGGTTGAGCGCCAGCGAAACCCATCGAACCCCTACGCGCCGACATGATTGATGGGTTTCGCTGGCGCTCAACCCATCCTACGCGCTCGTTTCGCGCTTATCCCAGCGTCTTGGTCAGCGCCACTGAAAACACTTCGTCGGTGCGGTCGAGCCTGAGCGGCGTGACCGAGACGAAGTTGGCGGCGAGCGCGGCCAGATCAGTGCCTTCGGCCGGCATATCTTCGATTTTGATCCGCTCGAAGCCGATCCAGTAATACGGGTTGCCGCGGCCGTCGTGGCGTTCGTCGATACGCAGGAAGCCGGGATTGCGCTTGCCCTGCCGCGTCACCACCACGCCCTTGACCTCGTCCGGCGTGCAGGCCGGGAAGTTGATGTTGACCACGGTGTTCTTCGGCACGCCCGCGGCCATCACCTTGCGGATGATCTCGGGCGCGTGCGTCCGCGCCGTCTCCCACAGCGGCGCGTTGCGGGTCTCGATGGTGAACTCCTGCGACAGCGCGAACGACGGCAGGCCAAGGATGGTGCCTTCGAGCGCGCCGGCAATGGTGCCGGAATAGACCACGTCCTCGGCGACGTTGCGACCGCGGTTGACGCCGGACAGCACCAGATCCGGCGCCTTATCCTTGAGGATGAAGCGCGAACCCATGATCACGCAGTCGGTCGGCGTGCCGCGCACCGCGAAATGCCGCGGCCCGACTTCGCGCAACCGCAACGGATCATTCAGCGACAGCGAATGCGACACCCCAGACTGGTCGAGCTCGGGCGCCACCACCCAGACGTCGTCGGAGAGCGCGCGGGCGATCTGTTCGACCGTCTTGAGGCCGGGCGCGTGAATGCCGTCGTCGTTGGTGCACAGAATCCGCATGGTTGCCGGAGCGCCTTTCGTGATCAGGAGGGCTTAGGCCGCCGTCTTATCCGCCCGCGCCGCCAGAGGCAAATACACCCGGCCGGCAGAGCAGCGCCCTCACATGCACAGGCCGAGCAGCCGCACGGTGCAATCCCGCGCGGCGGGAGGTTTCGGCAGCACCCTGCTCCAGGTGGCCGGCGGCTGCGCCGCGGTCTTGGACGTCGCGGCCAATTTCGCGGACGGCTTGCCTGGCTGCTTGGATTTCGATTTGGACTTCGGCGCTGACTTGGGCCCAGGCTTGGGCCTCTCGTCGCCGCCGGCGATCACCATCGCCCAATAGGTCCGGCCGCTGGCGCTCGATCTGACGCTGGCGACGCCGATCTTGGACGCGCCCTTCAGCAGCAGGTTGGCACGATGGCCCGGCGAGTTGATCCACTGCTTCAGCGTGTTCGGAAAATCCGGATAGCCGTAAGCGATGTTCTCGGCGGCGCGCGACGCTTTGGCCGGCGCAACCCGCGAGGTGAACGAGCCGCCGGCCTCGTGACTGAGGACGTCCTTCGACGCCATCGCCGCCGCCTGCCGCTGCGCGATCGCATTCAGCGTCGCGTCCATCACCACCTTGCCCTGGCCGTTGCTGGCGCGGAACTGCGAGATCAGGTCGGCCGGGCCGGCGGCCAAGGCTGGCATCGCAGAAACGGAAACGAAGAACGTCGCCGCAAGTATCAGCGTCATTGCGAGCGAAGCGAAGCAATCCAGCACCCGGAGCACAGGGCTGGATTGCTTCGTCGCGGAGCCTGTGCTCGGACGGCGCGGAGCGCCGATCCGGGTGCTCCTCGCAATGACGGAGAGGGTCATCAGCCTTACGCCTTCGCGATCACCTTCAGCCCGCCCATATAGGGCTGCAGCACGTCGGGGACGGCGATCGAGCCGTCTTCCTGCTGATAGTTCTCGATCACCGCGATCAGCGCGCGGCCGACGGCGGTGCCGGAGCCGTTGAGCGTGTGAACGAAACGCGGCTTGCCGTCCGGACCGCGCGAGCGCGCGTCCATGCGGCGGGCCTGGAAGTCGCCGCACACCGAGCACGAGGAGATCTCGCGATACGCACCGCCCTCGCCCTGCCCCGGCATCCAGACTTCGATGTCGTAGGTCTTCTGCGATGCAAAGCCCATGTCGCCGGTGCACAGCGTCATCACGCGGTAGTGCAGACCCAAGCGGCGCAGCACTTCCTCGGCGCAGCTCAGCATCCCCTCGTGCTCGTCCTTGGACTGCTCCGGCGTGGTGATCGACACCAGCTCGACCTTGGTGAACTGATGCTGCCGGATCATCCCCCGCGTATCGCGGCCAGCGGCGCCAGCTTCCGCGCGGAAGCACGGCGTCAGCGCAGTGAGCCGCATCGGCAGCTCTTTCTCGTCGAGAATGGATTCGCGGACGAGATTGGTGAGGGAGACTTCGGCGGTGGGGATGAGCCAGTAGCCCTCGCCTCCGCTACCAATTGCACCGGCCGCGAACTGATCATCGCGAAACTTCGGCAATTGCGCCGTACCGAACATCGCATCGTCCTTCACCAGCAACGGCGGATTCACCTCGGTGTAGCCATGGTCGCCGGTGTGGACGTCGAGGAAAAATTGCCCGATCGCGCGCTCCAGCCGGGCGAGGCCATTCTTCAGCACGGTGAAGCGCGCGCCGCTCATTCTCGCGGCGGCTTCAAAATCCATCATGCCGAGGGCTTCGCCAAGATCGTAATGCGGCTTCGGCGTGAACGTGTAGCTCGGCTTCTCACCGAAGCGATGATGTTCGACATTGCCGTGTTCGTCGGCGCCTTCCGGCACCTCAGGCAGCGGCAGGTTCGGGATTTCCGACAGCGCTGTCTTCAGCGCCTCGTCGGCCTCCTTCACGGCGGCGTCGAGCGCCGGCATCGTGGTCTTCAGCTCGGTGACTTCGGCCATCAGCGCTTCGGCGCGGGCGTTGTCCTTGGCCTTCTTGGCGTCGCCGATCTCCTTCGACGCCGCATTGCGCCGCGCCTGCGCCTGCTCGGCGGCCTGCACCGCGGCGCGGCGGGCCTCGTCGAGCGCCAGCAGACGATCCGCAATCGGATCGAGCCCCCGCCTCGTGAACGCCGCGTCGAACGCTTGCGGATTGTCGCGGATCGTTTTGATGTCGTGCATGGGAATTCGTCCTGAGGGCGGGTCGGGCTGAGCCGCTGACGTACCCTGAATGAGCGGGATTTGAAAGGCATTCGCCGCGCGCGCTCCCGAGCGGGGGATTGAAGGAGCCCGCCCCGCCCACGGCGTCATCGCCCGCGAAGGCGGGCGACCCAGTATTCCAGAGCGCCGGATTTTAACAGCACCGGTTCGCGGTACTGGATGCCCCCCAATCGCGGGGCATGACGACCGGAAACATCACGAGGCGACGAGTGCCACAACGACAAGCTCAAGCAGGATCAAACCGACACCGATGGCGACCATCACGCCAAAACTCAGCGTCAGCCGCCGAGCCTGACCGTCAAATTCCGCCTGCAAATCCGTATTGGTACGAGTTCGCTCATACCAGCTACTCCGCCGGCTTCGACGACTCTGCCTCGGCAGCCCCCGCCGCAGCCTCCGCGGCACGCTTCTTTTCGACGATCGACACAGCGATGATCGATCCCTCGTACAGCAGCAGCAGCGGGATCGCGAGCGAGGCCTGGCTGATCACGTCGGGCGGGGTCAGGACCGCGGCGATCACGAACGCGCCGACGATGAAGTAGCGGCGCTTCTCCTTGAGCTGCTTGGCGGTGAGCACGCCGATCCGCCCGAGCAGGGTCAGGATCACCGGCAATTGGAACGCCAGGCCGAACGCGAACACCAGCGACATCATCAGCGACAGATACTCGCCGACCTTGGGCAGCAACTGGATCTGCGCGGTCTCCTCGCCGCCCATCTGCTGCATGCCGAGCGAGAACCGCACCAGCATCGGCAGCACCACGAAATACACCACCAGCGAGCCGAGCACGAAGAAGCCCGGCGTGGCGATCAGATACGGCAGGAAGGCGTTCTTCTCGTGCTTATACAGGCCCGGCGCGACGAATTTGTAGATCTGGGTGGCGATGATCGGGAACGAGATGAAGCCGGCGCCGAACATCGCCAGCTTGAGCTGGGTGAGGAAATATTCGAGCAGCGCGGTGTAGATGAACTTTGAATTTTCCGGCCCGGCGACCCAGACGAACGGCCAGACCAGCACATTGTAGATCTGCTTGGCGAAGAAGAAGCAGAAGATGAACGCGATGCCGAAACCGAGCAGCGCCTTGATCAGCCGCGAGCGCAGCTCGATCAGGTGGTCCATCAACGGCGCCTTTGAGGCCTCGATATCTTCGGCACTCATGACGCTTTGGCGTCCTTGGCGAGTTCGGAATTGGCGAGTTCAGGATGAGCGAGATCCGGCGGGGCGGCGTCCGGTGTGGCGAGCGCGTGGCTCTCGGCCGCGACCGGCAGGTTCGCCGTCTCGGACACCTGGACCTCTCGAACGATCGCGAGCGGCTCCGAAATGGCCGAGTCGTGCTGGGTGGCTTCGATCAACGTCTCGGCCGTCGGCTGCACCGGGGTTGTCGCCTCGGTCGGCAGGATATCTGTCGGCGGTGCGCCGGTAGTCGGAGAGTCAGTGGTCGGAGTGTCGGTTTTTGCGGCGTCGGGGGCGGCGGGCTTGTCGAGCGCGATCGCGTCGTTGACCTCGCCCGACAGCTTGGTCAGCATGTTGTTGGTCGACAGCCCGCTGGCCGCTTCCTTGACCTCGTCGAACGACTTCTTGAGGTCGGCCATTTCGGCCTCGCGCATCGCTTCCTGGAACTGGCCCTGGAATTCGCTGGCGAGCCGTCTGGCCTTGCCCATCCACTGCCCCACCGTGCGCAGCACGCCCGGCAGTTCCTTGGGGCCGATCGCGATCAGCGCGACCACCCCGATCACCATCAGTTCACTCCACCCGATGTCGAACATGAAACGGCCGACTATGCCTTAATGCGTCCCGCGAGCTTACGATCCGCGTGCGGGCTCGCTCGCCGCCCGCGCGTTGCGCCGTACCCGGGAACGATCGGCGGCGCAACCGGCCGCCGGATCAGTCCAGCGGCGCGGTAACGCCGCGCCGGTCGAACGGCAGCGCGTTGCGCGCTCAGACCGCCTTGCTGCCGACGTCGGTGCGGTTGGTCGCGCCGGGCGTGGAGGTATGGTCGATCGACTTCACCGGCTCGGAGCTTTCGGCTGTCTTTTCATCGTCCTGCAAGCCCTTCTTGAAGGACTTGATGCCCTGGGCGACGTCGCCCATCAGGTCGGAAATCTTGCCACGACCAAACAGCAGCAGGACGACCGCGATAACGACGATCCAGTGCCAGATACTGAGTGAACCCATCCTGCATTCTCCCGAAACTCGACCGGCGCACCAGCCCTACTCACTTTGGAAGCTAGGTGAAAGAGCCGCCCGAAACAAGGATTTAAGCTGTCGCAACGGTGAGTTGATCGCCGCCGCGTCGGTTCCTTGCCAAGCTCAGCGCCGGCTCACTGATGACGATCATCCTCATCCGGCGCGTCACGACCGGACTCGTCCTCGGCGTCGTCCGATTCGGCGGTATCGATTTCCGCAGCATCGGCGTCGAGATCAGTCTCGGCCTCGCCCATCGCAGCCTCTTCGCTCTCGGCCACCGTCTCCGCGGCTAGATCCGCCTCGACCAGTTCCGCTTCCGCGGTTTCGATCTCGATGGCGACATCATCCTCCGCGGCGATCTCGTCGACCTCGGCGTCCTCCGCCTCCAGCTCGACATCACCGACCTGTCCGGCCTCGTCGTCTGCGCTGGCATCAGCCTGTTCGGTGTCGGCGAAGCCGGTCTCGGCCTCGGCCATCTCATCCGCCGTTTCGACGATGCCCGCCTCGAGGGCTGCGGTCTCGAGTTCGGCCGTCTCCGCGGTTTCAAGCTCCGCGTCACCCGTCTCGGCAACCACTCTGGCCCCGGCGGTCTCAGACGAGGAGGCCTCCTCGGCATTGCCTTCCAGATCCTCGGGGTCGGCTTGCGGCGCCAGCGCCAGATCGAGATCGCCGGGCTCCAGCGGATCTTCGTCCTCGCGCAGCTCCGGATCGTCCGACGGGGTCGGCACGCTGAAGCCGGTCGGCAGACGGGTGTCGAGCAGGCCGGTGCCCTTGAGCTCTTCGAGCCCCGGCAGGTCGGTCAGAGACTCCAGGCTGAACTGCGACAGGAACGCTTCGGTGGTGCCGAAGGTCAGCGGCCGGCCCGGCGTCTTGCGACGGCCGCGCGGCTTGATCCAGCCGGTTTCCAGCAGCACGTCGAGCGTGCCCTTCGAGGTCGCCACGCCGCGGATCTCTTCGATCTCAACGCGGGTGATCGGCTGGTGATAGGCGATGATCGCCAGCATCTCGATCGCGGCGCGCGACAGCTTACGGGTCTCGGTCGACTCGCGGGTCATCAGCCAGGCAAGATCGCCGGCGGTGCGGAACGACCATTTGTTGGCGACTCGGACAAGATTCACGCCACGACCAGCATAGTCCTCCTGCAGCTGCTTCAGCGCGACCTTGACGTCGACGCCTTCGGGCATCCGCTTGGCGAGCGCCGCCTGGTCGAGCGGTTCAGGGGACGCGAACAGCAGGGCTTCGAGCAGGCGCAGCTCCTCGGGCCGGGACTGCGGCTGCTGTTCGGCGCTGTCATCAGCGAGATGTTCGACCGGCTGTTCGAACTCCACGATGCGCTTCTCCGCCAGACTTGCCATGGCTCGGTCTCCTTCTTCCACTACCCGACCGGAGCATCCGGTAAGGCTGCCGCTTCCATCGCTGGAGACGGCGGACGCTTACGAAAATACAAAGGTGCCAGCGGCGCGGACTGGTGCAGCTCGACTTCGCCTTCGCGCACCAGTTCGAGCGCGGCGGCGAAGCTCGACGCCAGCACCGTGGCGCGCTGGGTCGGATCTGGCATGTAGCGCAGCAGGTATTCGTCGAGCCGGCTCCAGTCCTCGGCGAGCCCGACCAGCCGCTCCAGCGACGCGCGCGCCTCGCTCAGCGACCACACCGTGCGCTTGGCAAGATGCACCGTGGTGAGCACGCGCGACTGCCGCTGCGACGCGTAGGCACTGAGCAGGTCGTACAGCGTCGCTGTGAATTTTGGATGCTTGATCTCGGCGATCTCTTCGACCTGACCGCGCGGGAAGATGTCGCGATTGAGCTGGGGCCGCGTCATCAGCCGGTTCGCCGCCTCGCGGATCGCCTCGAGCTTGCGCAGCCGGTTGGCCAGCGCATTGGCCATGTCTTCGGCGCTCGGTCCTTCCTGGGCCGGCGGCTCCGGCAGCAGCAGGCGCGATTTCAGAAAGGCGAGCCACGCCGCCATCACCAGATAGTCGGCGGCGAGTTCGAGCCGGATCTTCCGCGCTTCGTCGATGAACAGCAGATACTGATCGGCGAGCGCCAGAATCGAGATCTTGTGCAGATCGACCTTCTGCTGCCGCGCCAGCGTGAGCAACAGATCGAGCGGGCCTTCATAGCCCTCGACGTCGATCACGAGCGCCTCGTCCTGCTCGACCTGTTCGACGGGCCGGCCGGTTTCGAATTGCAGAATTTCAGCGGTCATGCGCCCACCCTTGCGCGGCCGATCAAGGTTTCGAGTTCGGCCCACGCCGCGGCGCGGTCGAACGGCTGCGGGGCGCGGCGGGCGGCCAGCGCCGCCTCGGCGCGTGTCAGCGCCCTGCCCTGAAGCTCCGGCGTCTCCGCCGCCACCTGCCGCATCTCGTCCAGCTTGCCGTTGCAATGCAGGACGACGTCGCAGCCCGCCGCAACGATCGCACGGGTGCGTTCGGTGATGTTACCGGCCAGCGCGTTCATCGAAACGTCGTCGCTCATCAGCAATCCTTGGAACCCGATCGATTCGCGAATCACCCGGTCGATGATTGTCGCAGAAGTGGTCGCGGGTTGGGCGGCGTCGAGCGCGCTAAACACAACATGTGCAGTCATCGCCATCGGCAGGTCGGCCAGCGGCCGGAACGCGGCGAAGTCGGTGCGGTCCAGTTCCTCCGGCGCGGTATCGACGGTCGGCAGCCGATGATGGCTGTCGGCGGTGGCGCGGCCGTGACCGGGAATATGCTTGAGCACCGGCAGCACGCCGCCCTGCGCCAGGCCCTCGGTGACGGCGCGGGCGATCGCCGCGACCTTGTCCGGTGAGGTGCCGTAGGCCCGGTCGCCAATGACCGCATCGGCGCCGGCAACCGGCACGTCGGCGAGCGGCAAGCAGTCGACCGTAATCCCCAGCGCAGCAAGATCATCGGCGATCAGCCGGGCGCTGAGCCGCGCCGCGGTCAGCCCGGCCTCCGTATCGATATCGTAGAGCGATGAGAACACCGCGCCGGGCGGATAGGCCGGCCAATGCGGCGGCCCCAGCCGCTGCACCCGCCCGCCTTCCTGATCGATCAGTACCGGGGCGTCTGGAGAATCGACGGACGCGCGCAATTCCTCAACCAGCGCCTTGACTTGCGCCGGATTGTCGACATTGCGCTTGAATAAAATAAAGCCCCAAGGGCGAGATTCGTGGAAAAATCCGCGTTCGTCGTCGCTGAGGCTGAGCCCGGCCAGGCCGGAAATGAAGGCGCGCGGTGACATACAGCGCGCTTAGCCCGCGCGCGCCTCCAGGGTCAAGGAAACCGCCGTTAATTCCTCTGGACGAAGCACTGTCCGCCGGCACTTTTTAGGTTCCCGCAGACCTGCTGCGCCTGTTCGGCCGAAGCGAACGGGCCGACCATGGCGCGGTAGTAGACGCCCTTGCTGCCGAGATCGACCTTCTTGATCATGTGTGGTTGCGAGCCGAGCACCGAAGAGAACTTGCCCTGCAGCATCCGGTACGACGACTTGGCGTCGGCCTCGCTGCGCTGCGAGGACACCTGCACGACGTAACCGCCCGAGGTCACTGGTTCGGCGGCCGGCAGTGAAGCGACGCGCTGGGCGCGTGGCGCCGGACTCTCTCCCGCTCCGGGCGAAAGCGACAAGGGTGCGGCACCGGCCGAGGCATTGGCATCCTCGACATTGCGTGCCGGCGTCCGCGCCGGCGGCGGTGCGGTGCGGCTGGCCTGCCGCGCAGCAGCCGTGCCGCCAGCCGTCTGAGCGGACTGATCGGCCTGATCCGGCCGGATGCTGAAGGTCTTGATCCTGCGCGGCTCGTCGCCAGCCAGAGTGCCGTTGTTCGGCGGCGGTGTCAGGTTCGGCTTGGTGCCGGGCGCGACGCTGGCGACGGTCGGCGGGTTTGGATTTTGATTGAGCTGGGGCAACACCACCCGCGGACCTGAGCCCGGCATCCGCGACGGATCGGCGGCCGGCTGCTCTTCGCGCGACACCAGCGCCTCGACGCCGTTTCCGGACGCGAGACGATCCTGGATCGGCTTGCCGGCATTGTCGCTCGACGGTCCCGGAATCTTGGTCGGGGTGGTGTCGGCCTTGATCACGGGCGGCTCGCCGCTGCGCGTCGCGCCGGCGAAGGTGCGATAGGCCAGCGCCCCGCCGGTGCCGACCACGGCCAACGCCAGAATCGCCGCCACGGTGGTCATGGTATGGCGGCGCGGCTTCAGCGGCTGGCTATCGGCCATCTCGTCATAGCCGTCGCCATAACCGTACCCCGGATCCTGATAGCCGCCGATCGGCGCCGGATCTGCCGGAAGCTCACCATAGAGCGTCTCGTCGTAGCGCCCGGGTTCGAGCGACGTCTGGCCACTGGTAGCCGGAAGAGGATCGTATTGCGGCTCGTAAGCGACGCGGTCCGGCTGCACCAGATCGAGCTGACGCTGTTGTTCGACCGGAATCGGATCGAATCGCGGCTCGGGAGCCCGCGGCGCGATCGGCTCAGGATCGAACGAACGCATGTCGAGCGAGCGCGGCTCCACCGGCGACTGCATCGCCGGAGCCCGCTCGTAGCTGGTGAGATCGGCACGCCGCGGCGGAGTCGCAGCGCTGATGAAGGACGGTGGCCGGCTGAAGTCGGGCTCCGGCGGCAGGACCGGTTCGGGAGCCCGCGGCGGCTCTGGCGCGCGCGACGGCTGGCGATGCTGCATCCAGGACGGCATCGGCGGCGCCGACAACTCGTCGTCGGCGGGCGGCACAGCGCGGCTGGCACGGAAATCACCACCCCGGAAATCGGTAGCGCGGGTCTGCGGTGCGATCGGCGGCGCCGACTCGGTGCGTGCAGCAGACTGACCGAACGGGTCGGTCTGACCGATCAGACGAGCGAGCTCGGCGAGCGGATCGTTCTCCGGCTTCTGCGGATAGCGGGAGGTCGGAAGGCTGTCATCGTCTTCCGTCGGAAAAGGTCGACTCTGATATCGATCCGTCATTGTGATGTCGCGTCCCATTCGGGAAAGCAGCCAAAGGCGCCCTCGCAGACGTCACGGCCGCTTTCACAAGCCGCTCCAGATCCCCATCTGACGGCCGATCCCCTATCGCATCTCGTCCGGCGCAGTGACGCCGAGAATGGCGAGCCCCGAGGCCAAAACCGAGACGACGGCTTGGACCATCGCCAAGCGCGCTCGGGTAATCTCTGCATCATTATTGATAATGAAGCGTAAATGAGGCAAATCGCGGCCATGCGTCCAAAGCGCATGAAATTCGCTCGCGAGCTCATTGAGATAAAACGCAATTCGGTGCGGCTCGTGGGCCTGCGCAGCGGCCTCGACGATGCGCGGGTACAGCGCCAGAAGCTTCAATAGTTCGAGCTCGGCCGGATCGTTCAGTCGCTCCAGCGGCGCCTGCCGCAGCATCGCCGCCCGCTCCTGAGAATCCTCCGGCAGATCCGGAACGACCTCGCGCGCGTTGCGGAAGATCGAATGGCCGCGCGCGTGCCCGTACTGCACGTAGAACACCGGATTGTCTTTCGACTGCTCGATGACCTTGGCGAGGTCGAAATCGAGCACGGCGTCGTTCTTGCGGAACAGCATCATGAAACGGACGGCGTCGGAACCGACCTCGTCGACCACTTCACGCAACGTGACGAAGTCGCCGGCCCGCTTCGACATCTTCACCGGCTCGCCATTGCGCAGCAGCCGGACGAGCTGAACGATCTTGACGTCGAGCGCGCCCTTGCCAGCCGTCACCGCCTGGATCGCGGCCTGCATCCGCTTGATATAGCCGCCGTGATCGGCGCCCCAGACGTCGACCATGTTGGCGAAGCCGGCGTCGAACTTGACCTTGTGGTAGGCAATGTCGGATGCGAAGTAGGTGTAGGAGCCGTCCGACTTCAGCAGGGGCCGGTCGACGTCGTCGCCATAGGCGGTGGCACGGAACAGGGTCTGCTCGCGGTCCTCGTAGTCCTCGACCGGTGCGCCCTTCGGCGGCGGCAGTCGTCCCTGATACACGTCACCCTTGGCGCGCAGGAAATCGATGGTGTCGGCGACGCGGTTGCGGCCGCCCTCGATCAATGAACGCTCGGAGAAGAACACCTCATGGGTGATGGCGAGCGCAGCGAGGTCGCCCTTGATCGCCTCCATCATCATCGCAATCGCCTTGGCGCGGACGATTGGCAGCCAATCGCTCTCGGGCTTCTGGTTCAGCGCGTGGCCGTGCTCGGCGGCGAGCGCCTCCCCGACCGGGACAAGGTAGTCGCCGGGATAAAGCCCCTCCGGGATCGCGCCGATGTCTTCGCCAAGCGCCTCGCGGTAGCGCAGGAACGCCGAGCGGGCGAGCACGTCGACCTGAGCACCGGCGTCGTTGATGTAGTACTCGCGGGTGACGGCGTAGCCGGCGGTGTCGAGCAGATTGGCCAGTGCATCGCCGAACACCGCACCGCGGCAGTGGCCGACATGCATCGGCCCGGTCGGATTGGCCGAAACGTACTCGACATTGATCTTTTCGCCGCCGCCGATGGTGCTGCGGCCGTATTTCGGTCCGGCGTCGAGCACGGCGCGCAGCGCCTCCGCCCACACCGCCGGCTTCAGCGTCAGATTGATGAAACCGGGGCCAGCGATCGCCACCTGATCGATCAGCTCCTCGGCACGCAGCTTGTCGGCGATCTTCCCGGCCAGATCGCGCGGCTTGGCCTTGGCGTCCTTGGCCAGCACCATCGCGGCGTTGGTCGCCATGTCGCCGTGGGAGGCGTCCTTCGGCGGCTCGACCACGATGCGCGACAGGTCGATCCCGGCGGGCAGCGCGCCCTCTTCGATCAGCGCCGCGCACACCGCGTGCACGCGCGACAGGAGACGGGCGAAAAGATGCGTGGACATCGGGAGCTCGGCCATATCTGACAAGGGAAAATGGGAGCGACCGTTTCGGGCCGGTCCGGGCGCCGCCTAACGCAAATCTGGGGTCGAGTCAAAAAGCCGCTGATGTTCGGCGAGCGCGTAGCGGTCGGTCATCCCGGCGATGAAATTGCGAATCCGCAGCAGCCTGTCGGCTTCGCATTCGGCGACCGGCCCATTGGCGGGCAGCCAATCCGGCGGCAGGTCCTCCGGATGATCGCAATAGCGCTGAAACAGCTCGGCGACGATCGCCTCGGCGTCGCGCATCACCTTCATCACCCGCTCGGCGCGGTACATCCGGGTCCACAGGAAGGCCTTGATCTCGGCTTCGGCTTTGGCGGTGTCGACCGGAAATGTCACCAGCGCCCGCTCAGCGCGGCGGACATCGTCGGCCGATCCCGGCCTCGCCTCGCCGATCCGGCGTTCTGCCTCGGCCGCGACTGCGCCGATGAAATGCGAGATCAGCTCGCGCACCAGTTCGGCACCGCGCCGCCCGTCGTCGAGGCTCGGAAAGCGCTTATCGATCGCGGCGATGATCCGGGCCACCAGCGGCACCTCGACAAGATCGTCGATCCCGAACAGCCCGGCGCGCAGGCCATCGTCAATGTCGTGGGCATTGTAGGCGATGTCGTCGGCGATCGCCGCCACCTGGGCCTCGAGCGACGCGAAGCTCCACAGCTGCAGGTCGAACCGCTGGTTGAACTCGGTGATGCCGCGCGGCACGCCGTGCTCGGCATAGCGCTTTAGCGGCGCGCCGGCACGGTCGGTCAGCGGGCCGTTGTGCTTGACCACGCCTTCCAGCGTCTCCCAGGTCAGGTTGAGGCCGTCGAACTCGGGATAGCGGTGTTCCAGTGCAGTCAGCACCCGCAGCGTCTGGGCATTGTGATCGAAGCCGCCAGCTTCTTTCAGGCAGGCGTCGAGCGCCCGCTCGCCGGCATGCCCGAACGGCGGGTGGCCGAGATCGTGCGCCAACGCCAGCGTCTCGGTGAGATCTTCGTCGAGCCCGAGCTGGCGGGCCAGCGCGCGGGCGATCTGCGCCACTTCCAGGCTGTGGGTCAGTCGGGTGCGGTAATGGTCGCCCTCGTGGAAGACGAAAACCTGGGTCTTGTGCTTCAGCCGGCGGAACGCGTTGGAATGGATGACGCGGTCGCAATCGCGGCGAAACGCGCTGCGCGTCCGGCTCGGCGGCTCATGGAATTGCCGGCCGCGGCTGTGGTCCGGATCGCAGCCAAAGGCTGCACGGGGAGCTGCCATTCCGACCGACACGCGTGCGACTCGTCCTTCAGCGTTTGATTCTGCGGTGCGGCGCACTTAACTATTGTTGGCAAAGAAATCCAATGACGGGCCATGCCCGTCGACACGGAGCGGCGAGATGACGGAATCGAGCGTCACCATCAGCGAACGCGCGGCGCGCCGGATCGGCGAAATCCTCAAGGGCGAAGGCCAAGGCGCGATGCTGCGGATCAGCGTCGAAGGCGGCGGCTGCTCGGGCTTCCAGTACAAATTCGATGTCGACCGCACCAAGACCGACGACGATCTGGTGATCGCCAGAGAGGGCGCGGTGGTGCTGGTCGATTCCGCTTCGGTGCCGTTCCTGGCCGGATCGGAAGTCGACTTCGTCGACGACCTGATCGGCGCCTCGTTCCGGGTCAACAACCCGAACGCCACCGCATCCTGCGGCTGCGGCACTAGCTTCTCGATCTGATCAGCCGTATAGCGGCGCCTTTGGCGCCGGCGCGGTGGTGAATTCGGAAACGACGATCAGCTTCACCTCGCCAGTGCTGGTCTTGGTGCTGACCATGCTCTTGATCGTCCAGGTCCCGTCGATGTTGTAACTGACATTGAAGGCAGTGAAGCCCTGGGTCGCGTCGCAGAGCGCGGCGGTGGTCGACATCGTGAGAAAATCGATTGCGGTACCCGCGATATAGCTCCCGATCTGCACGTAAAACTTGAGCGACGGCGTGCAGTCCAACGCAACGTTCGGCGGCGCCGTCACAAAATTCGACAGCAAAATCCCGCCAGCGAGCGTCTGCATCGCGACACCGGCATTATAGGCGACCAGAGTCGGGTTGAACGACGCCGTGGCGATCCGGAATGCGCCGGTCTTCAACCCGGCCGTGACCGTCGTCGGTGACAGGCCGAGCGCCGGTGTCACCGTCATCGTCGTGGTGTTACCTATCGGCGTGCCTCCCGCCGGCGTCGGCTCGATCGCGCGGATCGCCCCCGCCTGCCCGACCGGTTGTCCCGGTTGCGGCGGAGCAATCTGCTGCTGCACTCCCGCGTAGGTCTGCAGCGTGATCATGAAGCTCAAGATCGCGCCGGAGGCCGCATAGGGCAGCAGCGGCTGCCCCAACAGGCTGCTGGCATACACCTGACCGCCGCTCGAATACTGCGCCGGCTGCTGGAAGAAGCAGAAATTCTGCAGCGAGTTGCTGTTGTTCTGCAGATTGATGGTGACGGTGGTCATCGTGTCAGCGCCATTGCTCCGTCCGCCACGCCAAGTAACGCCAACGGCCGGAAGCCGTCGAGGCCTCCGGCCGCAGTCGCTGCTCCGCCGTCGAAGCAAACTTTCATTGCGTCGGCGGCGCGGCAGTTACTAATCGAACACCGCGGTGGTGCCGGCAAGGTTGGTGCACATCACGCCCTGGTACGGCCCGCCGGTGGGGCCGACCTGATACTCGCGCGTCACTGCGATATTGCCCGGCGCGCTGAGATTGGTCACGGTGATCGGCTTCAGGAAGTTGGCCGCGTTACCGGTGGAGACGACGGCGGTGCCGGCCTCGTTGAGGATTTCGGCTCGTGACGCCGCCGAGCCGATCAGCCCGGTCGTGTACACCGACTTCTCGACCAGACCACGGCTGCCGTCCGCCAGCATCGTCGAGACCATGTTCTTCACCGTCCAGGTGCCGTCGACATTGTAGGTGACGTTGAAGGTGGTGTAGCCGGGGGTCGCGTCGCAGATCGCAGATCCCTGCGACGACGAGGTGAAGTTCATCACTGTTCCGGCGGTGTAGGTACCAGTCTGGACGTAGAACTTGATGATCGGCTGACAGTCGAGATTGGAGTTCGGCTGAGCGGAGACGAAGTTCGACAGCGTGACGCCGCCGGCCAGCGTCTGCACCGCCGAACCGGCGTTGTAGGCCGTCAGGACCGGATTGAACACCGGTGTGATGATCCGGAACGAGCCGGACTGCGGTCCCGACGTCGAGACCGGCACCGACAGGCCCAGCGACGGCGAGACCGTCATGGTGGTGGTGTTGTTGGTCGGCTGACCGCCGGCGGCCGGGGTCAGATCGATCGGCTGGCTCGCGGCGAGCTGCCCGGACGGCTGACCGACTTGCGGCGGCGCCACCTGCTGCTGGACGCCCGCATAGTACTGAAGCACCATCGAGAAGCTCAGCACCGCACCGGACTGGTCGTAGGGCAGCAGCGCCTGACTGTAGAGGCTGTTGGTGTAGACCTGGGCGCCGCCGGAATACTGCGCCGGCTGCTGGAAGAAGAAGAAGTTCTGGAGCGTGGTGCTCTTGTTGGTGACGTTGATCGTGATCGTCGTGGCCATGATGGTCTCCTGCGGGATTGCGGGCTCTGGTTGCACCTCCGGAATCAAATACAACCGAAGGTTGTGCAACTGTAGCCTCACCCACGAGTTTAAATACAACTTATAGTTGCATAACAGGCAAGCTTCGCTCGGTCCGCTTGCGCGCCTGGCAATCGAACAAACCTCAGAGGCTGGAGACCTCGGGGTTTAACGAGGCAATGAAGGCGACCAGCAGCGTTTTGGAACGCTCGGACATCCGCGTTTCCGCCTGACGGACGCAGTTCAGCAGCGACGAATCGACCGAATCGGCCGGCGCCGTCAGCTTATGGCCGTCGATCCGGCCGCGACCTGCCAGAAACCAGTCGAGCGAGACATCGAGCGTATTGCAGAGCAGCACGGCGTGCTCGACCGAGATCGGCCCGTTGTTTTTCCAGCGGGTGATCGTGCTCTCGTTGACGCCCATCGCATGCGCCAAGGCATGCTGCTTGGTCATGCCCCGGAGCTGCATCGCCTCGATCATCCGGGATCCGCGACTCGACATGCCGACGCTCCGCCTTCAGACGCTCGCGCTGCGGCGGACGCCGCCCGTGGGCCGGCCGAACCTGACGCCCCCCGGCTTTGCGTCCGACAGTGATTGCTTTATCACAGCGCGGCTCGGCACGATCTGCCGCAGCGCAAATCACCCGGGCAACGGACGGTGCGATGCGGATTGCCACCTGGAACGTCAACTCGGTCCGGCAGCGGCTGGATCATCTCCTGACCTGGCTGCAGGACTGCCAGCCCGACGTGGTCTGCCTTCAGGAGATTAAATGCGTCGACGAGGCGTTTCCGCGCGAGCCGATCGAGGCGCTCGGCTACAACGTCGTCACCCACGGCCAAAAGACCTTCAACGGCGTGGCGCTGCTGTCGAAACATCCGCTCGAAGAAGCCAATCCGGGTCTCGCCGGTGACGAGAGCGACGTGCACGCCCGGTTTCTCGAAGGCGTGGTGTCGCTGAAACACGGCGTGGTCCGCGTCGCCTGCCTGTATCTGCCGAACGGCAATCCGGTCGGCACCGAGAAGTACCCGTACAAGCTGAGCTGGATGGCGCGGCTGCGCGACTATGCCCAGCAACGGCTGAAGACTGAGGAGCCGCTGATTCTGGCCGGCGATTTCAACGTCATCCCGCAGCCGGTCGACGTCCACAATCCGGCGGCCTGGACCGAGGATGCGCTGTTCCGTCCCGAAACCCGCGAGAGCTTCCAGACCCTGCTCGGCCTCGGCCTTACCGACGCGCTGCGCGCCACCACCGACGCGCCCGGCCAATACACTTTCTGGGACTATCAGGCCGGCGCCTGGCAGAAGAATTGGGGCATTCGCATCGATCACCTGCTGCTGTCGCCGCAGGCCGCCGACCGGCTCCGCCACGTCGGCATCGACAGTTATGTGCGAAATTGGGAGAAGCCGTCCGACCACGTCCCGGTGTGGGCGGATCTCGATCTGGAAACGGCGTAAGCCCAATTTGAACAACTGAGTGCCGTCACCTGAGGTGGCACGCAGCGCCCTCGAAAGGCGACGACGACCGCGCAAGCGGTGATGACCTCAGTCTCGCCGGCCCTGGACCCAGTGCTCGAGCATCTGCAGCGCCATCACCCGGTCGTCGTCGGAGGCCTTGGCGACCGCCCGGTTGTAGCTGTCCTTGATCCAAGCCTCTTCCGGCGTCGCGGCGTCGCGCGCCAGCGTCAGCCACATCAGGCCGCGGGCGGCCTGGCGGGGCAGCTTGTCGCCGTTGAACAGCAGCTGGCCGAGCATCGCCTGGGCCTGATGCTGGCCCTTCTGGGCGGCGAGGCCGAGCCAGCGCGCGCCATAGCGGAAGTCACGCGGCACGCCGATGCCGTCGATATACAGTCGCGCCAGATCGTACTGCGCATCGGCATTGCCGAAATACGAGGCGGCGTAGGACAGCATCTCGCGGGCCCGCTCCGGATCGCGCTTGATTTTCGAGTTCGGGATGCCGTCGAGATAGTAGCGGCCGAGCGCCACAAAGGCGTTGGCGACAATCGCGGCCTGCGGCGCCGACGGGCTGTCCTCGGCGTGGGCGTTGGCGATCTTGCTGAAATAGTCGAACGCGCGCAGATCGTCCTGAACGACACCGTTGCCGTCGGCATACATCCGGCCGAGCCGCCATTGCGCGATCGGATGGCCACCCTCGGCGGCGTATTGCAGCGCGGTGAGCGAGGTAGTCGACGGCGCCGCCGGCAGCGCCTTCTTCAGTGCCGGCGCGGTTGCCGGCTGGTTGCTGGCGACCGGGATCGCGGTGTCCTCCGGGCGAACCGGGGTACCTTCGAACGCAGCCGCCGGGACGGCGCTCGCTCCGGCGCCGATCAGCAACGCGGCAAAAACGCTACGCTTAAAATTCCGCATCGCACATCTCGCGGGTCACCCCCGGTCCGGTCGTAACGACCCGCCGGCTGTCCATCCAACACACTCCCGCCCTCTCCTCTGTCGCGGCCACACCCGTTTCGGACGGGTCAGTGGCCGACGCTGCGGCGGTCAAATTTCCGTCACGGCCGCGACCGGCCGTCGGCTGTTCGACGGTCAGGTGATCGCACCTTGGTTGGCCATGATTGCGCAAGATCGTCGCCGGGAGCTGGGCAACCTCACCATCGCGCCGCTGTTTGGCGAGATGACGGCCGACCCGGTGTGAATCCGCGGCAGACAGTGACTTTTTGAAGACGCGAGCTTGGGAGCCGAGGCCGAGCAGGCCCGCACTAACCGCCCCCGACAGGTTCGCGAAGCCGCCAGTGATCTGGCGGCTCGTCGGCATCGACCTGATCGGCGTCGTGGCGAACATCGCGAACTCGTCTTTCCGGCCGCCTCGCTGTCGGGCTTTCCGGACCTTCCGGTAAGACCATCGACCTGCGCTCGGCTTAGGTCTGATGATCTCATTGACCGGTGTGGCCAAAAAGCGGCGTGTGCAAGAGCGACCGTCAAAGACGGTTAAATGATGCGGAACTGTTGCGGCATAGCAACAAGAGTGTCCCAGCGGACACCCTTGGAGGTTCGCTTAGTTGCCGGGAGGGTCAGGCGTTGAGCACCTTGCCGTAAGCGTCGAGCACGGCTTCCTTCATCATTTCCGACAGCGTCGGGTGCGGGAAGACGGTGTGTATCAGCTCTTCCTCGGTGGTCTCGAGGTTCATCGCCACGACGTAACCTTGGATCAGCTCGGTGACTTCGGCGCCGATCATATGGGCGCCCAAGAGCTGCCCGGTGGTCTTGTCGAAGATCACCTTGACCAAGCCCTGGTCCTCGCCGAGCGCAATCGCCTTGCCGTTGGCGGTGAACGGGAAGCGGCCGACCCGGATCTCCCGGCCCTGCTCCTTCGCCTTGGCCTCTGTGAGGCCCACGGAGGCGATTTGAGGCTGGCAGTAGGTGCAGCCCGGGATCATGCTCTTGTCGAGCGGATGCGGATGCAGGCCCTTGATCGCCTCGACACAGATCACCCCCTCATGCTCGGCCTTGTGCGCCAGCATCGGCGGCCCGGCGACGTCGCCGATTGCATAGATGCCGGGGACATTGGTCTTGCCGAGGCCGTCGGTGACGATGGTGCCGCGATCGAGCTTCACCCCGAGCTTGTCCAGCCCGAGATTCTCGACATTGCCGACCACGCCGACCGCCGAAATCACCCGGTCGAATTCCTGGGTTTCCGGCTTGCCATTGCCGGGATCGATGGTGGCAACGACGTTATCGGCCTTCTTGTCGAGCCTGGTAACCTTGCCACCGGTGAGGATCTTGATGCCCTGCTTCTCGAACCGCTTGCGGGCGAGCGCGGCGATCTCGGCGTCTTCGACCGGAAGGATCTGCGGCAACACCTCGACCACGGTCACCTTGGCGCCCATGGTGTGGAAGAACGAGGCGAACTCGATGCCGATCGCGCCCGAGCCGACCACCAGCAGCGACTTCGGCATCACCTCCGGCACCATGGCCTCGAAATAGGTCCAGACCAGCTTCTTGTCCGGCTCAAGCCCCGGCAGCACTCGCGGCCGCGCCCCGGTGGCGACGATGATGTGCTTGGCCTGATAGCTGCCCGGCGGCAGCGTGCCCTTCGGCGCCTCGGTCTTGGAGGCGGCGACCGTCAGCTTGCCGGGCGCGTCGATCGTCGCTTGGCCCCAGATGATCGAGATCTTGTTCTTCTTCATCAGGAAGCCGACGCCGTCATTCAGCCGCTTCGACACCCCGCGCGAGCGCTGCACGATCGCTTTCGGATCGAACGAGATGTTGTCCGCCGACAGCCCGTAATCCTTGGCGTGCTGCATGTAGTGATAGATCTCGGCCGAGCGCAGCAGCGCCTTGGTCGGGATGCAGCCCCAGTTGAGACAAATGCCGCCGAGATACGACTTCTCGACGATTGCCGTCTTGAACCCGAGCTGCGCCGCCCGGATCGCCGCGACATAGCCGCCGGGTCCGGAGCCGACAATGATGACGTCGAAGGAGGTGTCGGACATAACTACTCGCTCTTCTTTCCCTCACCCGCCCTCGCTTCGCTCGGGCACCCTCTCCCACAAGGGAGAGGGGAAGAAAGTCACACCATCATCATCACGGGATTTTCGATCAGCGTCTTGAAGGCGCCGATCAGTTCGGCGCCGAGGGCGCCGTCGACCGCGCGGTGGTCGCAGGACAGCGTCACGCTCATCATGGTGGCGATTTCGATCTTGCCGTCCTTGACGATGGCGCGCTGCTCGCCGGTGCCGACCGCCAGGATGGTGGCATGCGGCGGATTGATCACCGCGGTGAAGTCCTTGATGCCGTACATGCCGAGGTTGGACACCGCGGTGGTACCGCCCTGGTACTCTTCGGGCTTCAGCTTTCGGGCCCGCGCGCGCGCGGCAAAATCCTTCATCTGCGCCGAGATCAACGACAGCGACGCCGTCTCCGCGCTGCGGATGATCGGGGTGATCAACCCGCCCGGCATCGCCACCGCGACGCCGATGTCAGAATGCTTGTGCTTGAGCATCCCCGCCTCGGTCCACGACACGTTGGCGTCGGGGATGCGCTGCAGCGCGATCGCCATCGCTTTGATGATGAAGTCGTTGACCGACAGCTTGTAGGCCGGCTTGCCGTCCTTGTCCTTCGGCGCGGCCGCGTTGATGTCCTCGCGCGCGGCGAGCAGCCGGTCGAGGTTGCAGTCGATCGTCAGATAGAAATGCGGAATGGTCTGGGTCGACTGCGTCAGCCGCTGCGCAATGGTCCGGCGCATGCCGTCGTGCGGCACGACGTCGTAGGAGCCTTCCGGATACAGCGCCCGGATCTGCTGATCCGACATCGCCGGCGCGATCGCCGGACCGGCCGCAGGCGCCGCAGCCGGCGCCTTCAGGCCGCCGCCGGCCTTGGCCTCCGCCACGTCGCGGGCGATGACGCGACCATGCGGGCCGGTGCCGGTGATGCGGGCGATGTCGATGCCGGCGTCCTTGGCCAGCCGCCGCGCGAGTGGCGAGGAGAAAACCCGCTCGCCGTTGCTTGTGGCAGCGTCCTTCGAGACGGGCGCTTTCGCGCCCTCCTCAGGACGAGGAGCCGAAGGTGGAGCGGCCTTAGTTCCTGCGCTGCCCTCATCCTGAGGAGCCCGCGCAGCGGGCGTCTCGAAGGATGATGCGGGTTTCGCATCAGCAGGCTTGGCGTCGGCCTTCGGCGCCTCGGTCTTGCCGGCCCCTGCCCCCGCCGCCTTCACGTCCTCGCCGTCCTCGGCGAGCACCGCAATCACGTCGTTGACCGGAACGTCCTGGGTGCCTTCGGGCACGAGGATCTTGGCCAGCGTGCCTTCATCGGCGGCTTCGACCTCCATCGTCGCCTTGTCGGTCTCGATCTCGGCGATGACGTCGCCGCTTTTGACCTTGTCGCCCTCCTTCTTCAGCCACTTCGCAAGGTTGCCCTTCTCCATGGTCGGCGACAGCGCGGGCATCAGAATGTTGATCGGCATGAGGACAGAACCTTACTGCGGCCGTTCGATGGTGGCGCCGGTATCGGTCGGGCGCGACAGCTCGGCCTCGAACATCTCGACAATGCGCTCGAGCGCGTCGTCTTCGGTGTAGTCGCTGTCGCGCGCATAGGCTCGCGCGGCGTGGCGGGCGATGTCGACCAGCAGAAGCCCCCACATTTCCGGTTCTTCGAACGCGCGCATGAACGCGATCGACAGGCCGCCGTCGAGCACGAAGGCGCGCAGCACTTCGATCGCGTCCTCGCGGCCTTCGACGTCGGGCGGCAGCGGTTGTTGCTTGGGTCCGGTCATGGGCTCACCGATAGCAGACGGCCTTGGCGGCCTCGACCACCTCGGCGACGCTGGGCAGAGCCAGCTTTTCCAGATTGGCGGCATACGGCATCGGCACGTCCTTGCCCGATACGCGCGTCACCGGCGCGTCCAGATAATCGAACGCATGCTCCATGATCCGGGCGGAGAGTTCGGCACCGACGCCGTTCTGCTGCCAGCCCTCTTCGATCGTCACCGCGCGGCCGGTCTTCTTCACCGAGGCGATGATCGTCTCGGTGTCGAGCGGACGCAGCGTGCGCAGGTCGATCACCTCGGCCGAGATACCGTCCTTCGCCAGTTCGTCGGCGGCCTTCAGCGTGTAGGTCATGCCGTGCGACCACGAGATCAGCGTGACGTCCTTGCCCTCGCGGACAATGCGCGCCTTGCCGATCGGGATCACATAGTCGTCGAGCTTCGGCACTTCGCCATGTTGCCCGTACAACATCTCGTGCTCGAGGAAGATCACCGGGTTGGGATCGCGGATCGCCGCCTTGAGCAGGCCCTTGGCGTCGGCGGCCGAATACGGCGCCACCACTTTGAGGCCGGGGATCTGCGAATACCAAGCCGAGTAGTCCTGGCTGTGCTGCGCGGCGACGCGCGCGGCGGCGCCGTTCGGGCCGCGGAACACGATCGAGCAGCCGAGCTGGCCGCCGGACATGTACAGCGTCTTCGCCGCCGAGTTGATGATCTGGTCGATCGCCTGCATGGCGAAGTTGAAGGTCATGAACTCGACGATCGGCTTCAGCCCGGCCATCGCGGCACCGACGCCGACGCCGGCGAAGCCGTGCTCGGTGATCGGCGTGTCGATCACCCGGCGGTCGCCGAATTCCTGCAGCAGGCCCTGGGTGACCTTGTAGGCGCCCTGATACTCGGCGACTTCCTCACCCATCACGAACACGTCGGGATCGCGGCGCATCTCTTCGGCCATCGCGTCGCGCAGCGCTTCGCGGATCGTCACGGTCGCCATCTCGGTGCCAGGCGGAATATCCGGATCGGCAGCGGCCGACACGGTCGGCGCCTCGGGCGCGTGCTGCGCGGGCGCCGCCGCGGACTTCGCCTGCGCGGCTTCAGGCTCCGCTGATGGCGGTGCCGATTGCGAAGCCTTGTTCTGCGCCGCCGGATCGGACGCCTTGTCGGCGTCGGCGGCGCTCTCGCCGTCGCCGAGGATGGTGGCGATCGGCGTGTTGACCGCGACGTCGTTGGTGCCTTCTGGAATCAGGATCTTGCCGAGCGTGCCTTCATCGGCGGCTTCGACTTCCATCGTCGCCTTGTCGGTTTCGATCTCGGCGATGACATCACCGCTTTTGACCTGGTCGCCTTCCTTCTTCAGCCATTTCGACAGGTTGCCCTTCTCCATGGTCGGCGACAGCGCGGGCATCAGAACTTGGATTGGCATTGGGGCTCCGCAGTCATTCAGTCAGGCGGTCAGCGGCCGCGACACGGCAAGGCGAGGATCAGCGATACACATCGGTGTACAATTCCGACGGATCGGGTTCGGGATCATGCTGTGCGAAGTCAGCAGACTCGTTGACGATCTTGCGAACTTCACCGTCGATCGCCTTGAGATCGTCCTCGGTCATGTCGAGCGACAGCAGACGCTTGCGCACCTGCTCGATCGGATCCTGATCGTTGCGGATCTTGTCGACCTCTTCGCGCGACCGATACTTCGCCGGATCCGACATCGAATGGCCGCGATAGCGATAGGTCTGCATTTCGAGAATGAACGGGCCGTTGCCGGCGCGGCAATGTGCAACCGCCTTGTCACCGGCGGCCTTCACCGCCCGCACATCCATGCCGTCGACCTGCTCACCCGGAATATTGAACGACACGCCGCGCTTGGAGAAATCGGTCTGGGCCGAGGAGCGCGTCACCGACGTGCCCATCGCGTAGCGGTTGTTCTCGATCACGTACACCACGGGAAGCTTCCACAGCTCCGCCATGTTGAAGCTCTCGTACACCTGCCCCTGGTTGGAAGCGCCGTCGCCGAAATAAGCGAGACAGACTCGGCCGTCGCCGCGGTAGCGGTTGGCGAAGGCGATGCCGGTGCCGAGCGAAACTTGCGCGCCGACGATGCCGTGTCCGCCGAAGAAGCTCTTCTCCAGGCTGAACATGTGCATCGAGCCGCCCTTGCCCTTGGAGTAGCCGCCGCGACGTCCAGTGAGCTCGGCCATCACACCGTTGGCCTCCATGCCGCAGGCGAGCATGTGGCCGTGATCGCGATAGCCGGTGATCACCTGATCACCTTCGCGCAGCGCCATCTGCATGCCGACGACGACGGCTTCCTGGCCGATATAAAGATGACAGAATCCGCCGATCGCACCCATGCCGTAGAGCTGGCCCGCTTTCTCTTCGAAGCGGCGGATCAGCAGCATCTCACGAAAAGCGCCGAGCTCCTGTTCTTTGGTGAAAGGCGGCACGTTCGACGGCGACGCTCCTCCGGCCTTGTCCTGTGCTGTTTCTTTCGTGGCGCTCTTCTTGGGTGCAGCCATGGCGATTCCGATAAGAGATGAGATGAGCCTCTCTATCGTAACTTATAGCGGCTTGAAAGGATCGCTATGTCGCTGCGCGCAAATCAATATGCCGCAGTGCAGCGACACGAAACTTTCGCGATTGTTCGTCCAGATTTTTGGAATTTGCGCACTCAGCGCGTCGGCAGCATCCGCACCAGATCCGCCGGATTGGCGAAATCGAGCTGATAGCGCACGCGCTCGTCGAGCATATCGGGATCGATCCGGTCGGAGCGCAGCAGCGAGACTCGCTGCTCGGCCTCGGCGCGCTGCTGGCGCAGTTGCACCAGCTCGGCGGTGAGCGCGGTGATTTCCTGGTCGAGCTCTTGCTGCGCCGTCAGGCCGTAGCGGCCGGTGTAGGCGTTGACGCCGAAATAGCCGATCACGGCAGCGGCGATCGCATACAGCGCGATGCCGGCGAGGATCGATTTGAGACGACTGCGGGTGACCATGCCGCACCATCGGACAGCGCGGTTAACGCGCGGCTAACGCCGCGTTCGTCCCGCCGGCTTTGCAACCGGCGGGGCGCGGTGCGGCAGCCGCTACTTGTGCTGCTGGGCGACGAAGCCGGCGAAGGCGTCGATGTACTTCTGCAGGAACTCGCGCAACGAATCCTTCACCAGCGCGCCGTCCTCGGCGAACGCGTCCGCGATGCCTCCGACATAGGCTTCCGGCTGCTGGAGCGTCGGCATGTTGAGAAACACCAGGCACTGCCGCAGATGGTGGTTGGCGCCGAAGCCGCCGATCGCACCCGGCGAATTCGACAGCACCCCGGCCGGCTTCTTGTCGAAGCAGCTCTTGCCGTACGGGCGCGAACCGACATCGACCGCGTTCTTCAGCACACCGGGGATTGAACGGTTGTATTCGGGCGTGACGAACAGCACAGCGTCGGAGGCGTTGATACTGTCGCGGAACGCCGTCCAGTCGGCCGGCGGCGCGTCGGTCTCAAGGTCCTGGTTGTACATCGACAGGCCATGCAGCGTGACGATGTCGAGCTTCAGCGAGTCCGGCGCCAGCTTGGCGAGCGCCTGCGCGGTGCGCAGCGAATACGCTTGTTTGCGCAGACTGCCGACGACGACGGCGACGCGATGGGGTGGAGCCATTGGGAATTCCTCCGGTGCAGCAATGGAAACACGCTCGCGGCGAGCCTAGCCCGCCGCGATGACGGAGAAAGCGCAACTCGCGACATCGTCGCCGCGATGACGCGGTTTTGATGGGGGAAAGCGTCTGCGTCCGACCGGCCGGCGGCCGCGCCCTCCCGCCTCGCCCGCCCTATTCGGCCGCAGCGCGGTTGCCCAGCACCTCATGGTTGTGCGCGCCGAGCTTCGGCGTGGCGAGCTCGGGATGCGGCCGCTCGCCATCGAACACGATCGGCAGGCCTGCGACCGTGAGGCCGGTGTCCGGCATCGTGCGCAGCAGATCGACCGCGGCGAGCTGTTCGGTCGCGGCGAGCTCGGGGATGTCGTTGACCGGGCTGACCGGCACCCCGGCGCCCTTGAGCGCCGCGAGCCAGTCAGCGGCGTTGCGGGTCTTCAGCACCTCCTGCATCAAAGGGATCAGAACGGGGCGATGGGCCTGCCGGTCGCGCACCCGCGCAAAGCGCTGATCGGCGCTCCACTCCGGATGGCCGAGCACATCGGCACAGCGCGCGAACAGGCGGTCGTTGCCGGCCGCGATCACGATCGGACGGTCGGCGGTCTCGAACACCTGGTACGGCGCCAGCGTGCCGCTCGCCGTGCCATGGCGGACCGGCGCCTCGCCGTCGAGCAGGTAGCCGCTGAGCGACATGTCGACCCAGCCGACCGCGGTGTCGAACAGCGAGGTGTCGATCACGCAGCCTTTGCCGGTGACGTGGCGCTGCTGCAGCGCTGCCAGCGCGCCGATCACGCACCACTGCGCTGTGGCGCGATCGTTGATCGGCGGGGCACAGAAGGTCGGCGGATGCTCGGGGCCGCCGGTCAGCGACATCACCGCGCCATAGGCCTGCAGCAGCGGATCGAAGCCCGGCTCCTTGCTCAGCGGACCGGACTTGCCGAACGCCCACACCGAGCAATAGATCAGCCGCGGATTGACCGCGCACATCACGTCGGGCCCGATGCCGCACGATGCGACCACACCGGAGCGTAGGTTCTGGATCAGGATGTCCGCATCCTGGACAAGCTCTTTGAGCCGCGCGACATCGGCCGGGTTCTTGATGTCCAGCGTCACCGACCGCTTGTTGCGGTTGTAGGTGTGGAACAGCAGCGAGTCGCCGTCGACGAAGGGCGGGCCCCAATGCCGGGCGTCATCGCCGCCGTCGTGCTTCTCGATCTTGATCACCTCGGCGCCCATGTCACCGAGGATCATCCCGGCCATCGGCCCGGCGATCGCCTGCGCGATCTCGATCACTTTGATTCCGGCGAGCGGTCCACCCATTGCGGTCTCCGTTTTCGTGTTATGTCTGTCGCGCGCACTGTTTCAGCTGCGCGAGGCAAATTGCAAGTGTCTGGCAGGAGCGGAGCGCGCAATGGTGACTGCCGAATTTCTCATCACCTCGCTGATCATCGTCGCCTCGCCCGGAACCGGCGTGCTCTACACCGTGGCCGCCGGGCTGTCGCGAGGGCCTCGCGCCAGCACGGTCGCAGCGTTCGGCTCGACCATCGGGATCGTGCCACACATGGCCGCCGCGATCCTCGGCCTTGCCGCCCTGCTCCACACCAGCGCGGTGGCGTTTCAGACCTTCAAATATCTCGGCGTCGCCTATCTGCTGTACATGGCGTGGAAGACGCTGGGTGAGCGCGGGCCGCTCAGTGTCGAGACCGACGTCGGCGCCCCCTCGGCGCTGCAGATGACGGTGACGGGCGTGCTGATCAACATCCTCAATCCAAAACTGTCGATCTTCTTCCTCGCCTTCCTGCCGCAATTCGTCTCCGCCGACGACGCCCATCCGCTCGGCCGGATGATCGAGCTCAGCGGCATCTTCATGCTGATGACGTTCGTAGTGTTCGTGATCTACGGCCTGTTCGCCGCGTGGCTGCGCGACCACGTCATCACCCGGCTGCAAGTGATGACCTGGCTGCGCCGCAGCTTCGCCGCCGCCTTCGTGGCGCTCGGCGCCAAGCTGGCGACCGCGGAGCGGTGACGCCTGTTATTGAGCTGATCGTCTCACAGCCGTCATGCCCGGGCTTGTCCCGGGCATCCACGCCTTACGGCGGCTCAACAAGGAAAGACGTAGTGGCCGGGACGAGCCCCCGGCCATGACGCAGGATAGCACCTTCGCTATTAAGGGCGTCAGTCAGGTCCGCGCGCGGACCTCGTTGAGCAGGAAGTTGCCGAGCCGCTTGCCTCGGTTGCGCAGCACCTTGAGGACGCCCTGATCGACGAAGTAGGTCAGCAGGATGCTGTCGCGGGTCTCGACGCGATCGTGGACCGGATCGGCGGAATGCCAAGTGTGCTTGTCGACCGCGAAGGCGTAGCCGGAATTTGGCGCGAACTTCATCTGCCGCGCCTTCGGCATCGAGCCGTCCGGCAGGACGTCGTGGAAGATCGTGCCAATGTCAGTGTTGGCCTCGTCGCGCGGCAGATACAGCTGCACGGTGATGCCCTTCCAGTGGGTGTCGGTGTGCGGCGTGATCCGATAGCCGGGAATGTCGCGCGTCAGGATCGGGATCGGGAACATCCCGACCGATGCGAAATCCGGCCCGAACCGCTGCTCAAGCGCCGGCCCGAGCTTGCGGCGGAACGCGTTCTTCACCGGCTCCGAACACAGCGCGTCGCCGACCATCCGCCACACCGAACGCTGCGCCGGTGACAGATGGCGGATGTACTCGGGAAACAAGTCGATCTTCACCCGGGTATGGGTGCCGTCGGCGAGGTCGTTCCCCTTGCTACGGCCGTGCATCGGCCGGTAGTCGCCGGCACGTGGCAGCGCCTCGAGCATCGCCGCATAGACGTCGGTAGGAAAGATCCCGCTGAATTCGAGGTGATAGAACGGCTCCTGCACCACCGCGGCGGCGTCGATCGCCCGGACGATGTGCTCGGTGAGCGCCTCGGTCGACATCCGCAACTCCGACGGACGACGTTCGGCCAGTTGGTCCATGATTCAGTCCTGCTTTGCCCAGCTGCATGAGACTAACTCTCATCTGCAGCATGGGCCAGCAGCATTTGCGATCAATCGCGGCGTTTATTTGGTCGGATCGATCAGGAATTTCTCGCCGGTGGCGCGCTTGTTGTAGACCGCGATGGCGTCGAGGCTGAGCACCTCCTTCAGCGACACCGTCCGGGTGTAATGGCTGGCGAAGGTTGTCTTGATCTCTGCGGCGACCCGAGCGCGGAGCTTGGCGGCATCCGCGGCACCGATCTTCTGCAGGAACGGGAACAGCAGCCAGCCGCCGACCGCCCAGGCGAAGCCGAAATTGCGCACGATTTCGGTCGGCTTGGTGTCGAGGCTGCCGTAGATGTAGACCTGCTTCATCACGTTCGAGCCATAGCGGCTGTAGGGCCCGGTGGCGGTCTTGCCGATTGCCGCTTCCATGCAGCTCAGGATCTGCCCGGCGAGCCGGCCACCGCCGATCGCGTCGAACGCGATGGTCGCACCGGTCTTGACGAGCGCCTCGGTGAGATCGTCGAGGAAGGTCGGCGCGGTGGAGTCGACCACGTATTTGGCGCCGATGTCGCGCAGCAGCTTGGCCTGCGCCTCGCTGCGGACGATGTTGACCAGATCGATGCCGTCCTTGAGGCAAATCCGGTTCAGCATCTGGCCGAGGTTCGACGCCGCGGCGGTGTGCACCAGCGCCTTGTGGCCTTCGCGCTTCATCGTCTCGGTCATGCCGAGCGCGGTCAGCGGATTGACGAAGCACGAGGCGCCTTCGGCCGCGGTGGTACCGTCCTGAAGCTTCAGGCAGTCGGCCGCCTTGATCAGGCGGTATTGCGCATACATCGCACCGCCGATCATCGCCACGGTCTTGCCGAGCAGCGCCTGCGCCGCGTCTGAAGTCCCGGCCTTGATCACCGTGCCGGCGCCCTCGTTGCCGACCGGCATCGATTCGTCGAGCCGGCCTGCCATTGCCTTCAGCGCGGCTTCGGGCACCTTGGCGGTGATCACCGGCGCGGCCGGCGTACCGGAGGCCTTGGCGGTCGACATGTCGGCGGCGCCGAACAGCAGGCCGAGATCGGACGGATTGATCGGGGTGGCTTCGACCCGGACCACCACCTCGTCGGGACCGGGCTCGGGAATGCTCACCGGCACCAGCGAGACTTCGAGGTCGCCGCTCGCCTTGATCAGCGAGCGCAGTTGCAGTCCGGTGATGGCCTCGGTCACGTCTCTCTCCCTCTTGTCTGTTGCGGCCGCACCTTGGGGCAGCCGCGCGCAGGGTTCAAGACGAGGCGATGGCCGCGACGATCACATCATCGCGGCCAAGGGATGCGCTCAGCGGAACGCCTTCAGCGCAGCCTTGCCCGGGAAGTATGCGCTGGAGCCGAGCTCCTGTTCGATGCGCAGCAGCTGGTTGTACTTCGAGGTGCGGTCGGCGCGCGCCAGCGAGCCGGTCTTGATCTGTCCGCAATTGGTGGCGACCGCGAGGTCGGCGATGGTCGAGTCCTCGGTCTCGCCGGAGCGATGCGACATCACCGCGGTGTAGCCGGCCTTGTGCGCCATCTCGACGGCGGCCAACGTCTCGGTCAGCGTGCCGATCTGATTGACCTTGATCAGGATCGAGTTGGCGCGGCCGGCCTTGATGCCCTCTGCCAGACGGGTCACGTTGGTGACGAACAAATCGTCGCCGACCAGCTGGCACTTGCCGCCGATCAGATCGGTGATCGCCTTCCAGCCTTCCATATCGTCTTCGGCCATGCCGTCTTCGATCGACACGATCGGATAGCGCGATACCAGATCGGCGAGGTACTTGGCCTGCTCCTGCGGCCCGAGGCTGCGGCCTTCGGCTTCATAGACATACTTGCCGTCCTTGAAGAACTCGGTCGACGCCGGATCGAGCGCGATCATGACGTCTTCGCCAGCCTTGAAGCCGGCCTTGCCGATCGCCGACAGCACGAAGTCGAGCGCAGCGTCAGCCGACGGCAGGTTCGGCGCGAAGCCGCCCTCGTCGCCGACATTGGTGTTGTGGCCGGCCTTCTTCAGTTCGCCCTTCAAGGTGTGGAAGATTTCCGATCCATAGCGCAGCGCTTCCGCGAAGCTCGGCGCGCCGACCGGCATGATCATGAATTCCTGGAAGTCGATCGGGTTGTCGGCATGCGCCCCGCCATTGATGATGTTCATCATCGGCACCGGCAGCGTCCGCGCCGAGGTACCGCCGACATAGCGATACAGCGGCAGGTCGTAAGACGACGCCGCAGCCTTGGCAACCGCGAGCGACACGCCCAGGATCGCATTGGCGCCGATCCGGCCCTTGTTCGGAGTGCCGTCCAGCTCAATCATGGTCTGGTCGATCTGCACCTGCTGCTCGGCGTCCATGCCGCCGAGCGCGTCGAACAGCTCGCCGTTGACGGCCTCGACCGCCTTCTGCACGCCCTTGCCGAGATAGCGGGACTTGTCGCCGTCGCGCAGCTCGACCGCCTCGTGGGCGCCGGTGGATGCACCCGACGGAACCGCGGCGCGGCCGACTGAGCCGTCCTCCAGCACCACGTCGACTTCGACGGTCGGATTGCCGCGGCTGTCGAGAATTTCGCGGCCGATGATGTCGACGATGGCGGTCATGAATGCCTCTTGATCGGATGGAGGGAATGGAGTTGCGCCGCTTCTACAGCATGGCTCTGGGCACGAAAAGGCCGCCGGAGCGCTCGATGAGCCCCGACGAACGGCGAACGCACCGGTTTTGCAACGGATTCCCCTGCTCCGGAAAATGCTCTAGGACGGCGGTAACGGAGACCCCGAGTTCAAGCATGTCGAAAACACCGCGCAAATCCGCCCCCTCCTCATCCCTCCAGCTCGGCCAGGCCGTCGAATGGCCCGACCGGCCGGAAGCCGCCAAGCTCGACCGGGTGCCCAACCCGCAGAAGGACACCAATTTCCTGGCACGCTTCACGGCGCCGGAATTCACCTCGCTGTGCCCAGTCACCGGCCAGCCGGATTTCGCCCATCTGGTGATTGATTACGTTCCGGGCCCGTGGCTTTTGGAGTCGAAGTCGCTGAAGCTATACCTCGCCTCGTTCCGCAACCACGGCGCCTTCCACGAAGACTGCACTGTGGCGATCGGCAAGCGGATCGCGGCCGAGATCAAACCGAAATGGCTGCGGATCGGCGGCTACTGGTATCCGCGCGGCGGCATCCCGATCGACGTGTTCTGGCAGACCGGCAAATTGCCGAAAGACGTCTGGGTGCCGGACCAGGGCGTGCAGCCGTATCGCGGGCGGGGTTAGATCCGCACCGCCTCGTCCACCAGCAGCGGCGGTTCGTGCAGATAGCGGGTGGCGCGACGCTTGGCTTCGATGTCTTTCCAGACGCGCAGGATCTGGTCGGGCGTCAGCTCGGCCGCGGGCGCTGCGATCTCCGCCGGGATACCGGCGTTGAGAGCGTACAGGCACAGGTCCATGCGCTGATACGGCAGCGAGAAGTAGAACTCCTCCTGGGTCTGCGGCAGCGACCAGGTGTCGGTGGTCGGCGGCCGCTGTCGGATCTCCTGCGGCACGCCGAGGTGGTCGGCGAGCTGATAGACCTGCGACTTGTAGAGGTGCGCGATTGGCTTGAAGTCCGCGGCGCCGTCACCGTTCTTGACGAAGAATCCCTGGTCGTACTCCAGCCGGTTCGGCGTGCCGGCGACCGCGTAGTTCAGCCGGTCGGCGTGGTAGTACTCGATCTGCTTGCGGGTACGCTGCTTCATATTGGTCGCGGCGATGATACCGAGATAGGTGCCGAGCGGCAGCCGCAGCTTGCGCTGCTCGCCGTCCGGCGACTGCACCACCAGCGAGGTGATGCTGTAGGCCGAACCGAGCGCATTGGCGATCACCACCTTGCAGCCCCAGCCGTCGCCGAATTCCGGCACCAGTGTGCGGATGAAGGCGTCGCGCCGCGCATAGCAGCCCGCGCCGGCGAGCATCGGCGCGACGTCCTCGGTGACGCTGGCGATGCCGAGGGTCTCCGCCATCAGCCGGCCGAGCCGCAGGCTGTCGGGGTCGGAATCCTGTTCCGGCATCAGCAGCGCCAGCACCTTGCCGGGCCCGAAGGCTCGCACGCACAACGCCGCGGTGACCGACGAGTCGATACCGCCGGACAGCCCGATGATTGCGCCGCGGCGGCGCAGGCGGCGCTGCACCTGGGCGCGGATCGCCTCGACGATCCGGTCGGTTTCCGCCGCGGCGTCGATCCGCAGCACATCGCTGCTGAAGCCAAGCGGCTCGGCGGCGGCGGTGGCCGCGCCCGGGACAATGCTGTTCATTCAGCAGCCTCCAACACCGCCGCAGCGAGCGCGCGACGGTCGATTTTGCCATTGTCGGATTTCGGCAAAGCGTCGCGAAATTCGACGTGCTTGGGCACCATGAAGTCTTCCAGATACCGCGCGCAATGGCGGATCACGTCCTGCGCGGTGAGGCCGCCGTCGTCGGCGACCACCAGCGCCTTGATGGCGGCGCCGAGCACCGGATCCTCGACGCCGATTACCGCCGCCTCCTTCACACCTCGAAGCGCGTGCAGCACGTTCTCGACTTCCTTCGGGCTGACCTTTTCGCCGCGGGTCTTGATGATGTCGTCCTTGCGGCCGACGAAGTACAGAAAGCCTGCATCGTCGCTACGGAACAGGTCGCCGGTGTAAAGCACGTTCTCCCAGGCGAATGGTCCCGGCCGCAGCGACCGTGCGGTGGCTTCCGGATTCTCCCAATAGCCCTTCATCACATGCGGGCCGCGGATCACCAGTTCGCCGACTTCGCCGGGCGGCAACCGCGCACCGGAATCGTCGACCACATAGGCTTCGGTCCCTGGAATGGCGATGCCGACCGAACCCGGCCGCTGCGCGAGCTGTTCCGGCGGCAGGTAGGTGCAGCGCTTGCATTCGGTCAGGCCGTACATCGAGTACAATCGCGCCTGCGGGAATAATTTGGTCAGCCGCAGCACATACGCGACCGGCAGCGCCGCGGCAGTGTTGGTGATGTAGCGCAGGCTCGGCAGGCTGCCCGGCGCCAGATTCTTCATCTGCAGCAGCATCGCCGCCATGGTCGGCACGATCGGAAAGCCGGTGACGCGCTCGGCGTCGATCTTCTGCAGAATGGTCTGCGGGAACGCGAACGACTTCTCCAGCACCAGCGTGGCGCCGACCTTCGCGGCCATCAGCGCCTGATACAGGCCGTAGTCGAACGACAGCGGCAGCACGCTGAGCACGACGTCGTCATCACGGCTCTGCAGATAAGTGGTGATCGATGTCGCGGCGGCGACGACGTTCTGATGCGTCATCATCACGCCCTTGGGATGGCCGGTCGATCCCGATGTGTAGATCAGCATCGCCAGATCGAGTTCGATGCCGGCGAACGGCAGACCATCGCAGGGCTGCGCCAGCGCATCCGCAAAGCTGATCCAGCCGGACGGAGACGTCGCCCCGTCGGTGACTACGACAGTATTAACCGACGGCGCTTCGGCAATCGCCTTCTGTGCCACGGTCCCGAGACGGCCGCTGGTCACCAGCGCGGCCGCGCGACAGTTGTTGAGGATGTAGCCGAGCTTGTCCGACTTGGTCGACGGATTGATCGGCGACAGCACCGCACCGGCCTTCAGTGTCGCAAAGATCGCGATCACAGCTTCCGCGCAGTTGTCGAGGAACACCACGACGCGATCGCCGCGGGCGACGCCGGCGCCGAGCAGCGCCGCTGCCAGACGAGTCGAGGCTTCGTCCAGCTCGCGATACGACAGTCGCCGGTCGCCCGCCACCAGCGCCGTCTTGTCGGGCCAGGCCGCCGCGCTATGCGTCAGGAATTGCTCGACGCGCATCATCGATCTCCGAGTTCAAGCGGCGGATGGTCCGCGGACGAATTCTCAGGCTGCGAGCGAGCTACCCTGACGACGAGCAACATAACCGTCGATCGCGGCGATCGAGTCGAGATTGTCCGGGACGATGTCCTCATCCGCGATGCTGATCGCAAATTCGGATTCCAGGAACGCCACCAGTTCGAGAATGCCGGTGGAGTCGATCAGGCCGGCTTCGAGCAGTGACTCGCCGTCGGCGATCGCGTCGGTGTCCTCGCGAAACAGGAAGTTCTCTTCGATGAAAGCGCGGATCTTCGCGCGGCGGTCGGTCGACATAACTCGTCCTTTCTAAGCGGCTTGAATCGATGAGGCGGCGGCGGTGCCGGCAGTCTGCCGGACCAGCAATTGGGTGGAGAGAATGCCGACGAAGGCGGCGTTGTCGCGCGCGCCGACGGCGCGGCCGGCGGCACACTTGCGCAGCAGCTTCTGCACCGCGCCGGCCTCGAACAATCCAGACGCGGCCAGCGCGTCGGGCGCCAGCGCAGCCTCGACATAGTCGCGAGCGCTGGCGCCGAAGAACGAGCGGCTGTCGGGCGCTCGATATGGCTGCTTCGGCCGGTCGGCGATGTTCGCCGGCAGCAGATCGCGCGTCGCCTCGCGCAAGATGTGCTTCTCGCGCAGCACCCGCAGCTTCTGCCGCGGCGACAGTTTCGCAGCGAAATCGATCACGCGGGGATCGAGGAACGGAAATCGGCCCTCGACCGCATGCGCCATGGCGACGCGGTCGCCCTGTGACGACAGGATGTATCCGGGCAGCAGGAACGCGGTCTCAAGGTACTGCGCCTGTGACAGCGGGTGCCAACGCGCAAACCGCTCCGGCAGCCGCTCGCGCAGATCGGCCAGCGCATCATAGCCACTGAGCGCGCCACGCAGCTCGCGCGAATAGAACGCCTTGGCGCCCTGCGTCGTCCGTACCCGCGGCAGATGCGAAAACAACGGATCGCCGAGATCGTCGCCGCTACCCAGAAAGAAAGCCTCGCGATAGCTCTGCGACTGGGTCTTGAGCTGAGAGAGATAGGGATACAGCCGCTGCAGCAGCAGCGTGCGGCGCTTCGAGGCGGGCTGTGCCGCGCAGAACCGGCGGAGCTTTGCTTCCTTGAAGATGTCGTAACCTGCGAAGACCTCGTCAGCGCCCTCGCCGGTCAGCACCACCTTGAGCCCCTGCCCGCGCACCAGCTCCGAGAGCATATGCAGAGGGGTGGGACCGGTGCGCACCAGCGGTCGCTCGGCATGAGCGACCACCTCCGGGAAACGGCGGCCGATCTCGTCTTCGGTGCACAGCACCACGTGATGGTCGGTGTCGAGCGCACGCGCCATCACGTCCTGAAAGCCGCGCTCGTCGAATTCGGCATCCTCGAATGCGACCGAATAGGTGCGGAGCTGATCCGGGACCAGCCGCTTCATGATCGCGGTGACAATCGAGGAATCCAGCCCGCCGCTGAGATAGGCACCGACCGGAACGTCGGCGCGCAGCCGGATCCGAGTCGCATCGATCAGCAGCGCCTGCAGCTCGTCGGCAAGCTCGCGCGGATCACGCTGATCATGCCCGGCGACGTCGTCGGCATCCGGGAATGCAAGCTGCCAATACGGCTCGACGCGGACGTCGTCACCTTCCGCCAGCAGCAGATGCCCCGGCGGCAGCTCGGCGATGTCCTTGAAGATCGTACGCGGTGCGAGCGGGAACCAGAACGTGAAGGTCTGATCAAGCGCGATCGGATCGATCTCGGCAGCGACGCCCGGCACCTGAAGCAGCGCGCGGATCGCCGAGGCGAAATACAGACAGCCCTGCCGCCGGGTGTAGAACAGCGGCCGCACGCCCATCCGGTCGCGCGCCAGCATCAGCCGCCGCTTGCGCGCATCCCATAGGGCAAAAGCGAAGTCACCATTGAAGTGCTTGACGCAGTCAGGGCCGTACGCGCGATACGCCTCCAGGATCACTTCGCTGTCGGAGGCGGTTCGAAAGCGGTGGCCGCGCGCGATCAAATCCTGGCGCAGTTCGACGTAATTGAAGATCTCGCCGTTGAACGAGAGCCACAGCTCGCCATCAATGTCCGTCATCGGCTGCGCGCCGCCGGCGAGATCGATGATGCTGAGCCGAGTGTGTGCGAGCCCGAAGCCGTCGCCGACATGAACGCCGCTCGCGTCGGGCCCCCGATGCGCCACGGCGGCGGCCATCTCGGCGAGCAATCGATCACGCGCGATGCCCCCGACCGATCCGTGGTAGCCAGCGATGCCGCACATGGGCTTTCTCTTGTTGCAGGCCGCCAACTTAGCCGGAACCATTAAAACTTGCAGCGACAGCCTCGGGTTAACGTAAACGAAGCAGGTGAAAGTTGTTGGAGTCGTATGGGCACACCGACGACGTGTAGTGAACGGGTGCCCCACAACCAGCAATCAAGGCGAAGATGTGTCAGTCGCCGCCGAATGTTTCTAGCCAGAAACAAATCCGGCTCTCGCTCCCTAGCATCGCGCCGGCCCCCTTCTCGAGAGTCACGACCTCGCCACGGCTATGACCCGCTCCCGTGCCGTCTGATGTCGATGTAAGCCGTGATCCTGGTGGTCGACTTAACCGATGTGCAAACAAATCATGTAATCGAAGGGACCGTTTCAGGACGTTCTCAATGGCCCTCATCCGCCGCTTTGCTGCCCACGACGCCACCGCCGTCGCCAATCTATTTCAGGCGGTGTTTCGGAGGTCGAAGGTGCCGGCGCCCGCCTCGCTCGCCGATTACTTCATCGACATCTATCTGAACCATCCATGGTTCGACTCCGAGATCGGGGCGCTGGTCTATGTCGACGGCGACCAGCAGGTTCGCGGGTTCATCGGCATCAACGTCGTCCCGATGGTCTGGCTGGGCCGCCCGATCCGCGCCGCCTATGCCGGCTCGCTGATGGTGGATGCGCCGGAAAGCGATCCACTCGCCGGCGCCCGGCTGCTGCGTGCTTATCTGAACGGCGCGCAGGACATCTCGATCAGCGAGACCGCTAACGTCGCCTCGTTCGGGATGTGGCGCAAGCTCGGCGGCGAGATGGTGGTCGGCCGGAGTTACGAATGGGTGCGGGTTCTTCGCCCGCTGAGCCTCGCGGCCACGGCGGCAGCGCGGCGCCTGCCGCTTCTGACGCACGTTCGCGGCGCAACTTCGCTGCTGGACGTACTGACCGCGAAGGCCCTGCCCGCGCTCCCGCAACTGTCGCCCGACGCCGGCCGAGACGTCGCTCCAAGCGAACTCGCGGACGTCATCCTGCAAGCCACCGCCGGCTACGCCCTGCGTCCGGCCTTCGATGCGTCGGTGCTGGCTTATCTGCTGGCGCACGCGGCGCGGAAGGAAGATCGTGGCTCCCCGGTGGCCCGCGTCGTATACGACCGTCGCGGCGATCCGATCGGCGGCTATCTGGCGCACGCCGACCGCCACGGCGTGCTGCGCGTGATGCAGAGCTTCACACCGCCGGCGAAGGCGGACCTGGTGGTCGACGATATGCTGGCCACCGCGCAGCGGATTGGCGCTTCCGGTGTCGCCGGCAACACTCAGCCGGAGATGATGCCCCGCCTGCAAGCGCTCGGCTGCCTCTACGTGCTGCGCTATGTCACCGTGGTCCATGCTCGCGATCCAGCACTGCGCGCCGCCGCACACACCGCCGACACGTTTCTCAACGGCCTCGGGGGCGAAAGCTGGATGCGGCTGCTGGGCGGGCGGTTCGACTAGCTCGATCAAAAGCGCTTCAACGTCGCCCATCGCGCAGCCGCGGGGAACTCTTCATGCTCCCGAACGTTTGAACGGAACTGCAACATTGAGGCGGAGAAGCGAGATTGAACCGGCGGCAAGTTCTGACCGGGCTGGCGGCATTGCCGCTGTTGCAGGCGAAGCCCGATCCAGCCGCGGCTGCCCCCTTTTCCTCGATCGACTTTGATCCTTGGATGGTGCGCAAGCTGGCGCGCGAGTTGGCAAGCAAACCTTATCAGGCGCCGGACGGTTCGTTGCCGGCCTCACTGAACGATTTGAGTTACGACGCCTACCGCTCGCTGCGCTTTCGACCCGAGAGCGCTCTCTGGCGCGCCGAGAACCTGCCGTTTCAGGTCCAGTTCTTCCACCGCGGCTTCCTCTACAAGAACCGCGTGACGATCTTCGAAGTCGCCGATGGCAAGGCGCGCCCTGTGCCGTATCGCGCCGAGGATTTCTCGTTCGGCACCATCGCGCCGCCGCCGGTGGATTCAGATCTCGGCTTTGCCGGATTTCGGATCCACGCGCCGATCCAGCGTGCGGATTACTATGACGAGGTCAGCGCCTTCCTCGGCGCCGCCTACTTCCGCGCCGTCGCCAAAGGCGAGCGGTACGGCCTGTCGGCGCGTGGCCTGTCGATCGACACCGGCCAGTCCGGCGGGGAGGAATTCCCGCTGTTCAAGACGTTCTGGCTCGAGCGGCCTGCTCCGGGCGCGTCCTCGATGGTGGTGCACGCGCTGCTCGACAGCAAGAGCGTCGCCGGCGCCTATCGCTTCACCATCCGCCCCGGCGACACCACCGTGTTCGACGTCGAAATGGCGCTGTATCCGCGCGTCGATCTGGAGCATGCCGGACTGGCGCCGATGACCAGCATGTTTCTGTTCGGCCCCAACGATCCAGCCGACACACCGGACTTCCGCACCGCAGTCCACGATTCCGACGGGCTGGCGATCTTCAACGGCAGCGGCGAGGAGTTGTGGCGGCCGCTCTGCAATCCGAAGGATCTGCAGATCAGCTCGTTCGGCGACCGCAATCCGCGCGGGTTCGGCCTGATGCAGCGCGAGCGCAGCTTCGCCAATTATCAGGATCTGGAATCCCGGTTCGAGCTGCGGCCGAGCCTGTGGGCCGAACCGATCGGCGACTGGACCGACGGCGCCGTCAAGCTGATCGAGATCCCGACCCGCGAAGAGGTGCACGACAATATCGCGGCGTTCTGGGAGCCGAAGCAGCCGCTGCGCGCCAAGGGCGAACACATCTACACTTATCGGCTGCACTGGGGCCCGGACACGCCGAAGCCCCAGGCTCTCGCGCGGTTCGTGCGGACCGGCATCAGCGCGCGCGGCGACAACGAACGACTATTCGTGCTCGACCTCGCCGGCGACCGGCTGAAGACCGTGGATGCCGCCGCGATCCGCGGCGTCGTCGCCGCCGACAAGGGCGAGATCCGCAATATCGTGACCCAGCCCAATCCTGCCATGGGCGGCTGGCGGCTCAGTTTCGATCTGGCGCAGGCGCAGGCCCCGGTGGAGCTGCGCGCCACTGTGTTCGAGGGCGACGCGGCGGTCTCCGAAGTCTGGCTGTACCGATGGACGCCGTAGTCGGACCGCGCATCCAGGGTCACCATGACCAGGAACGCCGCGCCGAACCGCTGCCGGCAGACGCGCCGCTGCCGATGCCGGTGCAGTCGTTCGGAAAGCGGCCTCGGCCTGCCGCCGTTCGGTCGCCGGCCGTATGGCGCCGTGTCCTGATCATGGTCGCGACCACGGTGCTGTCCGCGGCGGGCATCTACGAGATGTATCAGGTGCTGCAGGTCGGCGGCATCACGATTCTCGAGGCCGTGGTGCTGGCGCTGTTCGCCGCGTTGTTCGCGTGGGTGGCGCTGTCGTTCGTCTCCGCGCTCGCCGGCTTCGCCGTGCTGTGCGGCGGCTGGCGCGACGATGTCGGCATCGCGACGGGTGGCTCGATGCCGGAGGTCTCCTCCAGGATCGCGATGCTGCTGCCGACCTACAACGAAGACGCCCCAGTGGTGTTCGCGAGGCTGCAGGCCACGCGGCAATCGGTCGACGAGACCGGCCGCGGCGCGCAATTCGACTGGTTCGTGCTCAGCGACACCACCGACCCCTCGGTCTGGATCGACGAAGAGCGCTGCTACGCCGAACTCGCCTCCACACAGGACCGCTTGTACTATCGGCACCGGCCCCAAAACACGGCGCGCAAATCCGGCAACATCGCCGACTGGGTCGAGCGCTTCGGCGGCGCCTACGACTTCATGGTCATTCTCGATGCCGACAGCGTGATGACCGGTGACGTGCTGGTGCGGATCGCCGCCGCGATGGAAACAAACAGCGGCGTCGGCCTGATCCAGACTCTCCCGGTCGTGGTTCAGGCGCGCACCCTGTTCGCGCGGGTTCAGCAATTTGCCGGCAGCCTCTATGGGCCGATGATCGCCGCCGGCACCGCATGGTGGCACGGCTCTGAGAGCAATTATTGGGGCCACAATGCGATCATCCGCGTCGCAGCCTTCGCCGGCAGCGCCGGGCTGCCGACGCTGCCGGGCCGCAAGCCGTTCGGCGGCGAAATCCTCAGCCACGACTTCGTCGAGGCGGCGCTGATGCGTCGCGCGGGCTGGCGCATCCACCTCGCCCCGACGCTGCGCGGCAGCTACGAGGAGTGCCCGCCGTCACTGCTCGATTTCGCCGCGCGCGACCGTCGCTGGTGTCAGGGCAATCTGCAGCACGGCAAGATTCTCACCGCACGCGGACTGCATTGGGTGTCGCGGCTGCATTTCCTCACCGGCATCGGCGCTTACCTGACCGCGCCGATGTGGCTGGCATTCCTGGTCGCGGGCATCCTGATTTCGCTGCAGGCGCAGTTCGTCCGGCCCGAATATTTCCCGACAGGCTTCTCGCTGTTTCCGAACTGGCCGGCACAGGATCCGGTGCGAGCGGCCTGGGTGTTCGCCGGCACGATGGGCCTGTTGATCCTGCCGAAGCTGTTGGCGCTGCTGTTGGTGCTGATGCGGAGTGGAACCCGCAGGCAGTTCGGCGGCGGCCTGCGCGCCGTCGGCGGTATGCTGCTGGAAACGCTGATCTCGGCTTTGACTGCGCCGGTGATGATGGTGTTTCAATCCACCGCGGTGTTCGAGATCCTGCTCGGCCGCGACGCCGGCTGGCAGGTGCAGCATCGCGGCGACGGCGCAATTCCATTGCGGGAGGTCACCTGCCGCTACGCGCTGCCGACGGCGCTGGGCGCGACCATGGCGGTCGGAGCGTGGCTGGTGTCATGGCCGCTGCTGTTGTGGATGACGCCGGTGATCGTCGGCTTGGGGCTCGCGATCCCGGTAGCGCTGCTGACGACGCGTGCCGCCCGCTCGCGTCCGTCACTGATGACGACGCCGGAGCAGATCGATCCGCCAGCGATCCTGGCGCAGGTGCATGCGCTCGCCGATCGTCTTCGCCCGGCGGGCCAGACAATCGATCCGCTGAGCGCGCTTCGTAGCGACCGCCGGCTTCGGGAGCTCCATTTCGCCGCCCTCGCCTGCCATCCGCCGCGTCGGCGCGGCCGCATCGATCCGCATCTGGCGACCGCCGGCGTGCTGATCGACGACGCCAACAGCTTCGAGGAGGCTGTCGGCTGGCTTCACTCCCGCGAAGTCCGCGCCGCGCTTGGCGATCGTGAGACGCTGCAAAGGCTATTGCACTTGTCCAGCCGAGACGCACTGTCCGAATCTGGCGCATAGCACAGGAGTTAGAGCAGCGCTTCGCGAGTCACCGCATCCGCCGGCGGCCGCGGCTTGAGGATGCGCGCCAGCACCAGGCCGAGCATCGCCATCGTCAGCGCCGTCAGAGCCAGCGTCGCGGTCTTGCCGAGCTGCGACAGGCCGAAGCCGTAGGCGATCGGGCCGGTGGTCTGGCCGATGAAAAAGAAGAACGAGTGCAGCGACATCGCGGTGCCGCGCGCGGTCTCGGTGAGTTCCGAGGCAAACACCTGGATACAGCCGTGCAGCATGTAGAAGCCCATCCCCATCAGGATGAAAGCAAACATCTGCGCCTGCCAGTGCGGGCCGAGCATGATCGCGGCGAGCTGCAGCGCGACCAGCAGACCGCCGCCGATCATCATGCCGGTGGTGCCTAGCCGCGGCAGCAATTGCGACACCGTCAGCGTGTAGATCAGCCCGCCGATCGCGAAGCCGGCGATCACCAGGCCGGCGATCGCGAGACTCTGCTCGCCCTGCTCGTGCAGGAACGCCGCGACATAGGGAAACACCCCCATCACGCAGGTGCCCTCGATGAACACAGCCGTGAAACATATCGCCGCGTTGGGATTACTGAAGATGGTGCGATAGCCGCGGCGCAGCGCCGGCAGATCCATCTCGGCACTGCGCGTAGGCATCTTGGCGCCGCGAGCGCCGAACGCCACTGCAATCGCGGCGACGATTACCAGCAGGCCGAGGATCGCCAGGACGCCGCGCCAGCCGAGGAAATCGCCGATCACGCCCGACGCCGAGGCGCCGAGCAGATTGCCGGCCATCGAACCGCCGAGCACGCGGCCAATCGCCACCTGCCGCCGCTCGACCGTGACCAGATCGGCCGCGAGGCCGAGCGCCACCGGGAACACGCCGCCGGCACCAATGCCGGCGAGGATGCGGCAGACGAACAGCACCGCGAACGACGACGACAGCGCACCGAGCAGATTGGCGAATCCGAGCAGCGCCAGACAGACGATCATCAGCCGCGCTTTGCCGAACAGATCGCCGAGCGCGCCGATCGCCGGCTGCACGACCGCAAAGGTGAAGGCGGTGACCGCGGCGAGCCCGGCCGCGGTGGTGATCGTCACGGCGAAATCGTCAGCGATCCGCGGTAGCACCGGATCGAGCGCGCGGGTCGACAGCGACGCCGCGAAGCTCGACAACGCAATGATATTGAGCGCCGGCGGCAGCTGCGACGATGAAGCGGCGCTGCCGGCTGGCGGCATCAAACAGCCCCAACCGACGACCGCTTCTTGGCGAGCGCGTCGAATTCCATCAGCGTCTTGATCAGCCCCTCGAACTCGCGCAGCGGCACCATGTTGGGGCCGTCGGACGGCGCGTGATCCGGATCGGGATGGGTTTCGATGAACACGCCGGCGACGCCCACCGCGACCGCGGCACGCGCCAGCACCGGCACGTATTCACGCTCGCCACCCGACGAGGTGCCCTTGCCGCCGGGCTGCTGCACCGAATGGGTGGCGTCGAAGATCACCGGCGCGCCGGTGGTCTTGGCCATGATCGGCAGCGCTCGCATGTCCGACACCAGCGTGTTGTAGCCGAACGACACGCCGCGCTCGGTCACCAGCACCTTCGCGTTGCCGGCGTGGGTGATCTTGGACACGACGTTGCCCATGTCCCACGGCGCCAGGAACTGGCCCTTCTTGACGTTGACGACCTTGCCGGTCACAGCGGCAGCGAGCAGCAGATCGGTCTGGCGACACAGGAACGCGGGGATCTGCAGAATGTCGACGGCTTCGGCAGCGCGGGCGCATTGCTCGTTTTCGTGCACGTCGGTCAGCACCGGCAGGCCGAGGCTTTCACGGATCTCGGCGAAAATCGGCAGCGCGGCATCGAGGCCGAGGCCGCGCGCGCTGGCGGCGCTGGTGCGGTTGGCCTTGTCGAACGAGGTCTTGTAGACGAGCCCGATGCCGAGGCGCGTGGCGATCTCCTTCAGCGCCGAGGCGACTTCCAGCGCATGCGCGCGGCTTTCGAGCTGGCACGGGCCGGCGATCACCGACAGCGGCAACGCGTTGCCGAATTTGACGTTGCCCGCCGCCACGCTGGGCGCGGGCGCAATGCTGCTGTTCACTACACTGTTCCTTGTTCGAAGATCAGGGTCGCGCCGCAGACATCCGGCACCACCAAGCGGCCGACATGGCGCGCCGCCGAGACCTCATGGTCTCGCAGCAGCCGTTCAACCACGTCGAGATCGTCCGCTGCAATCCGTAATCCGACGAAGCGCGCGCCCTCGCCTTCGGGCGCAACCGTGATGCCGTATTGGTCGCGCAGCGACACCGGCTCGACGATCTCGATGTCGCCGCGGCCGGCCTGCGCGGTGACGCCGATCGACGACGACCGCAGATCGCGGGTGCCGATGAAGGCTTCGAGGAAGACGTGGTGATCGGTCGGATTGTCGGCGACCATCACCACCGCGGTCGCGGCGCGCGCACCGTTGGCGTGCACCTGAAACGCCGGATTCCAGAAATTCTCGGGGTAGTGATGCTGGCAGCTCGCGAACCCCGCCTGCGGCGACAGCGGATCGCGCGCAAACGCCAGCGAGAATTGGAGCTTCACCACGCTGCCATCGGGACGCCGTCCCTCCCGGCCGAAGCTGAACAGGTCACCGCCCGCGATGCCGGCGGCGGCGAACCGGCGCAGGTCGGCCGCCGCATCGTCGCTCGCCAGCAGCAGCATCGACAGACCCTCGCGGGCCGCCAAGTAATCGCGCTGCAGCGCCCCGAACGACAAAGCGCCGTCGCCATGCGACGGAATTTTCTCGGGCTCGCCGACCGTCAGCAGCTCGATGAAGAAGCGATCGAACTGGACGATCCGGTTGTGCGTCCCCCAGGGATGAACGTTGCGCGCCCCGACCGAAAAGCCGAGCCGCCGATACAGATCCGCGGCCGCGTCGAGGTCGCGCACCGCATGGACGATATGGTCGAGGCCGTGGGACATGAACGAGGCCGTCATCGCGAGGAGCGCAGCGACGAAGCCATCCAGTCCCGTGCTCGGCGCTGGATGGCTTCGCTGCGCTCGCAATGACGATCGAAACTGATGCTCATCCGAATTACTTCAACGCCGAAAACGAGGTCGGCACCAATAGCTGATTGGTGATGGTGTCGACGATCTGGCCGTCCTTCTCGGTCTCGGCCTTGGCAGCGAGCCATTCCGGATCGCCGGCGAAGGCGGTCCATTTCTGCTCGCGCTCGGCCAGACTTTCCCAGGCCAGCAGATAGGTCAACTCCTGGTTGGAGGCGCCGACCAGCGTGGTGAAAAATCCGGCCTGACGGATACCGTGCTTGTCGAACAGCTTCAGCGTGATCGTCTCGAACCGCTTCAGCACTGCCGGCAGCTTGCCCGGTACGCAGCGATAGACTCGGGTCTCGTAGATCATCAGCTCTCCCCACGTTTGGCGAGCTTATAGCGGTAAGCCACGGGGGTTGTCTTGCGTCACGCGCAGGGAGCAGAGTTGCGCGTGGCTGCAGCAGATTGTATATACAATGTCGGATTTCGACCCGGCCAAGGATGCGATCAACCGCGCCAAGCACGGCATTTCGCTCGCGCGGTGGGTGGAGATGCGGGTGCGAGCCATCGTTCGCGACGGGCGGTTCGAGTACGGCGAGGATCGATTCCGTGCCTATGGTTACATCGATGGCCTTGCCTATTGTCTGGTGTTCACCTTTCGCGACGGGCTTCGCCCGATCAGCCTGCGCCGCGCCCACGACAAGGAAATGAGGCGTCATGCCCCGTAAGCCCATCGAGCCAGTATTCGACGACGACAACCCGGAGTGGACCGCTGAGGATTTCGCCAACGCCACTCCTGTGAACATCATGGCCAAGGATCTAACCTCGGAGTTCCTCGCGAAGATCCCGAGTAGGCGCGGCCCCCAGAAGGCACTAACCAAGGTGCCGGTGTCGATCCGGCTCAGCGCTGACGTGGTAGCGCATTACAAGTCGACCGGGCCCGGCTGGCAATCGCGGATCGACGACACGCTGCGCAAGGCCGCGAAGCTCAAGGCTGGCTAGGCGGCTCGCGCGACGTCAAGCGCGGAGTGTGCCGCGTCAGCGCGGCTTCGGCGGCGGAATTTCGCCGGCCGCCGCCGCGATCTGTGGATCGACCAGGGTGACTTTGGCACCGGGCTCGGCGCCGAACAGCATTCGGAAGTGCTCCGGTCCGAGCAGCTTGGCGGCTTCGTCGATCAAATACTGATTGCGGGCGTTGAGCGCCTCGGCGCTGGGCTGGCCGGTGCCCGGCCAGGACTGCGCCGCGAACCGCTGCACTTCGCCGCGCAGCCGCAGCAGGCTGGCGAGCTTGGCCGGCTCGGTCGCCAGCAGTTCGGTTGCGCGTCGTTCGAATTCGTCCACCGCGATGCCCTCGCCGCCCGCCGCCACCACAAATCCTCCTGGCCGCGCTCGCGCCACCAGCTGACTGCCGCTGCACGCGGCGACCTTGGCGGCCCAGGCAGCATGCTGCAGCCCGTAGGTTCCATAGATGAAGCTCGACAGCGGATAGCCGCGCGCCTTGCTCACCGTCAAGGGCGGCATGCTGCCGTCCGATGTCGCATACAGCACTTGATTGGCCAATTGGTGGCACACGCCATCGACGCCATAGCTGTAGATCGTGCCACGCGCACCGGGCGTCGTGTTGGAATCGGCGTTGGCCTGCACAAGGCACTGCGCAAGCTTCAGATTGCCGGCCTGCTGGCCGAGCGCCCCGGTCGGATTGACCGGCGTTCCGCCTTGCGGATGAAACGCCCCCCAGCAATACCAGAACGACTGGCCGGCAACGACGACATCGGCAATGGCGTGATAGGGATGAACCTGATTGTCGTAGCTGGTCACCCAGGTGTGGTCGACTGGAGACTCCGAAGACCACGCGGGAACTGCCCAGGCATAAAGGTTGACCGACGGTGTCATTTCCAGTCCCCCCGAAGATGAGAAGTCACGCGACACGTTACGGTTGTGCCCGAAGCATCATCTACCGGAGCAGGAATGTCCACGCGCAAGTCGTTGCCATTCACCGAATTCGCTGATCCCCGAAAGGAGCCGAGGATGACCACCCCGTCATGGCCGACCGCCGCCGACCGTCCGCATGTCGCACGAGGTGGCCGCCACGCGCGATGCCTGCTGGCGGTCGTAGCGGCGCTCGGCACGGCGCCTGCGCTCGCTCAAGCGCCGGGCAGCGGTGCGCCCGGCGTCGTTACCGGCGGCAGCGGCGACGTCATAGTCGGCGGCAAGCCGGCGGCTCGCGCTGGCGACACCGCCAGTGACGGCACTATCGTCGAAGGCTCCAGCAACGTCTTCATCAACGGCAAACCGGCCGCGATCGGCGGCAGCCGCACCGGCTGTGGTGGCGTGGTGGTCGGCAGCGGCTCGGGCGTGTTCATCAACGGCAAACCGGTCGCACGCACCGGCGACTCCACCACGAACTGCAAGTAACAAGGTCACCCGATCCGACATGTCAGTCACGTCAACGCCGCGGCAAGCCGTCGGCGCCCATTTCGCCGCCCGCCTGCTGCTCGCGACGCTCGCAATCCCGCCCGTGCTGCCGACCTTCACTGCGGAAGCACAAGCTCAACAGCGCCGGGCACCGACCGAACGCGAATTGGTGGCGAAGATCAACGACGCATTCCGCTCGCTGCAGGCCGGCGATCGTGACGGCGGCCGCCAGCGCCTCGTCGCGGCGCTGCGCGCAGTCCGCGACAGCAACTACAACGCACTCACCATCCGCGCTTATCTCAACGCCGTCACTTTCTTCGAGCGCCGACGCGATACTCAGACGGCCTCGGAGCTGTTCGCCGAAGCCGCAAACACCCACGCCGCTCGCGAAAACAGCCCGGACGCCATCACGCTGTGGTTCGAATACGCCCGCTTCCTCGAACGCACCGTGCAATACGATCGCGGCATCCCGGTCGCGGTCGAAGCCAGCAAACGGATGCGCGCGATCTATGGGCCGAACAGCGCGCAGGACATCGCCGGCAGCGACATCCTCGCGACGCTGCTCACCAACAACGGCGCCGTGGCGGCCGGGCTCAACCTGTCCGAAGAGACCTATCTCGGCGCACGCAAGGCGCTCGGCGACAAGGAACCGCTGACCTGGCGCACCGAGAACAACTACGCCGAAGCGCTGCGCATGGTCGGTCATCCCGATCTCGCCGCCGAGATCGACGCGCCGCTTTTGAAGAAGCGGATCGCGCATTACGGCATCGGCAGCATTCAGGCGCTGGTCAGCGCGAGCAATCTCGCTCTGGATCATCTGGCGATCGGCAACGAGGCCGAGACCATGAAGGCCCTAGCGCTGCAGAAGCGCTGCGCCGCCGAGCTCGCCGATCCCACCTCCGAACACGTCGCCCAGGCCGACACCTGGATCGCTTATGCTAAAGCCTATTTCCATCCCGACCGTCCATTGAGCACGCCCGAATTGGAGGCGATGGCGCGGGTCAAGGACTGGAACGGCGCGCCGGATCTGCTGCGGATCAAATCCGCGCAACTTGCCGCCGATCACTACGAGCGCCGCGGCGATACGGAGCGAGCGCTTGCGCTGCGGATCGCTGCGTATCACCGCGCGCAGGAGACGATCGCGCGGCAACATCCGATCACCTTCGATGCGCTGCTCGGCGTGGCAGTGACCAGGATGAAGCGCGGCGACGCGGACGCGCTGGCGACTTTCAAGGACGTCGAGCAGCAATCGTTCCGCTGGATGCTGCGCGAGGTCGGCACCGCCGGCAATCGCTATGTCGCCGAGACAATGCGCAAGCTCGCCGACGACATCCTCTACGAATACGGCCGCTACGCGCTGATCGATCCGGCTGCGGCGGTCGCCTATGCGGATGCGGTGTCGCGCTGGAAGACGATGGAAGACGGCGAGCGCACAATGCTGCGGCTCACGCTCGATCGGCTGCCGGATGAGCCGACGCGCGAACTGGCGCGCACGGTGCTGCGGCTGTCCGGTCAGCGGCAGGAAATGCTGTCCTCCGGCAAGCTCGACGGCGATGCCCGCGACGTGCTGCAACGATTGCAGGACGCTCGGCGGCAGCTCGCCGCGCGCGCCGGGGCCAAGCCGCCCGCCGACGTGCAATTGCCGTCGATCGAGGACAAGCTCGCGGCGAGCGATGCGCTGGTCGATTTCTTCGTCAGCGCACGCGGCAGCCGGGTCAAGCCCACCGAGCCGAAACCAGCAGCACGGTTGCAGGCGGTGGTACGGCGCCATGGCAAGCCGCCGCAGGTGATCGATCTCGGCCCGCTCGATGGCTTCACCGCACCGAGCGTCACCGAAGCCGATCGCAGCCAGCCGTTCCGTCGGCTCTACGACACGCTGATCGGACCACTGAAGCCGCAGCTCGCGGGCGTCACGCGGCTGTTTCTGGTGCCGGATGCCGACCTCTACAGCCTGCCGTTCGCGATGCTGCAGGACGGCAGCGGCCGCTATCTCGACGAGATCTATGACACCCGCATTCTGACCCGCGCCGACGCCATCGTGTTCGCCGGCCAGGACGACAAACTGATCGCGGACCGCAAGGCGGTGCTGGTCGGCGGTCTCGACTATGCCGGCGCGGCCAGTCAGCTCCCCTCGACCAAGACCGAGATCGATCGCATCGCACCCGATCTGCAGCGCCGCGACATCGCCAGTGTGATGTTGACCGGCAACAGCGGCGAGACCACGATCCGCGACAAGGCCGAAGGCGCCGCGCTGCTCCATCTCGCCACCCACGGATTTTACAAGGCAGCCACGGACCGCACCGATGCAATGTGGCGCAGCGGCATCGTCGCGGCACATCCCCTGCTTGACCGCCCGCCGCGGCGCGACGGCGAGGACGGCGTGATCTACGCTCGTGAACTGATGGACTGGAATCTGTCGGCCGCCGACCTCGTCGTGCTGTCGGCCTGCCAGACCGCGCTCGGCGATCCGAGCCGGATCGGCAGCGTCCGCGGCCTGCCGACCGCGCTGGCCATCGCCGGTGCCCGGCGCTCGCTCCTGACGCTGTGGGAAGTCAGCGACGCCGGCACCGCCAATTTCATGGCTCGGCTGTACCAGGTGCTCGCCGACGACAATCTCGACTACGCCGCCGCTCTGCGCAAAGTCCGCATCGAGGCAATCCACGGCAAGATCAAGGCCGCCGAAGACCCGTCGGTCTGGGCGGCCTTCGTGCTGTTCGAAAACTGACTGGCGAGCCGGCTTACACCAGCCGGCTCTGCACTAGCGCCGCTTCGACGAACGAGGCGAACAGCGGGTGCGGGTCGAACGGACGCGACTTCAGTTCGGGGTGGAACTGGACGCCGATGAACCACGGGTGATCCTCGTACTCGACGATCTCCGGCAGCACGCCGTCCGGCGACATCCCCGAGAACTTCAGGCCGTGCTGTTCGAGCCGGTCCTTGTAGGCGGTGTTGACCTCATAGCGGTGGCGATGCCGCTCGGAGATCTCGGTGGCGCCGCCATAGACCTGACTGACGCGGCTGCCACGTTTCAGCGCCGCAGGATAGGCGCCGAGCCGCATCGTGCCGCCGAGATCGCCCGCCTGGTTGCGCTTCTCCAGCTCGTTGCCGCGCACCCACTCGGTCATCAGGCCGACCAGCGGCTCCGGGGTCGGTCCGAATTCGGTCGAGTTGGCCTGCTCGATGCCAGCCAGATTCCGCGCCGCCTCGATCACCGCCATCTGCATGCCGAAGCAGATGCCGAAATACGGCACGTTGCGCTCGCGGGCGAACCGCGCCGCTTCGATCTTGCCCTCGGCGCCGCGCTGGCCGAAGCCGCCGGGCACCAGGATGCCGTTGACGTGCTCGAGGAACGGCGCCGGGTCCTCGTTCTCGAACACTTCGCTCTCGATCCAGTCGAGCTTGACCTGGACCTTGTTGGCGATGCCGCCGTGGCTCAGCGCCTCGATCAGCGACTTATAGGCGTCCTTCATCCCGGTGTACTTGCCGACGATGGCGATCGTCACCGCGCCCTCGGGATTGCGGATGCGCTCGTTGATCTCGTGCCAGCGCGCCAGCTGCGGCGGCTCCTTGGCGGCAATCGCGAACGCCGCCAACACTTCGTCGTCGAGCCCGGCGGCGTGATACGCCTCCGGCACCGCATAGATGCTGTCGGCGTCGCGCGCCTCGATCACTGCGCTTTCGCGCACATTGCAGAACAGCCCGAGCTTGCGCCGCTCCTCCTTCGGAATCGGCCGGTCGGTCCGGCACAGCAGGATGTCGGGCTGGATGCCGATCGAGCGCAGTTCCTTGACCGAATGCTGGGTCGGCTTGGTCTTCAATTCGCCGGCGCTCGGGATGTAGGGCAGCAGCGTCAGGTGGATGTAGATCACATCGCCGCGCGGCAGGTCGTTCTTGATCTGGCGGATCGCCTCGAAGAACGGCAGGCCTTCGATGTCGCCGACGGTGCCGCCGATCTCGACCAGGACGAAATCGTAGCCGTCATTGTCGCTGACGATGAATTCCTTGATCGCGTTGGTGACGTGCGGGACCACCTGGATGGTGGCGCCGAGATAGTCGCCGCGGCGCTCCTTGGTCAGGATGTCCTGATAGATCCGCCCGGTCGTGATGTTGTCCTGCTTGGTGGCAGGACGACCGGTGAAGCGTTCATAATGGCCGAGATCGAGGTCGGTCTCGGCGCCGTCGTCGGTCACGAACACTTCGCCGTGCTGATACGGCGACATCGTTCCGGGATCGAGGTTGAGATAGGGATCGAGCTTTCGAAGCCGGACTTTGTAGCCACGCGCCTGCAGCAGCGCACCGAGTGCCGCCGATGCCAGACCCTTGCCGAGCGAGGAGACCACGCCGCCGGTGATGAAGATATACCGCGCCATGGGACTTTACCTTTAAGGCCCCAGGTCCGATTCGCAAAAGCGATTCGTACCCCGCGGGCAGTTTGACCAATGCCTGTGGGTGACGCTGAAAATTCAGCTATTTCAGACGATTGCCGAAGGGACCTCAGACTAGACGCAAGGTCCCGTCAGCGCATATCGGCAATGCTTATTGCGACTGCGGCGGGGTCGGCGCCGCAGGCGCGGCCGGTGCCGTCGGCTGCTGGTTCTGCTTCTGATCGGCCTGCTTCAGCGAATCGAGCAGACCACCGCCCTGCGACAGCGGCGGCGCCGGCTGACCCGGGGCCTGCTGCTGAACCGGCGCAGCGGTCGGCAGGATCGTCGTCGGCTTACGGTTGTAGCTCGCCAGCCAGGTGAGCAACAGGCTGGTGGCGAAGAACCCGACCGCCAGAATCGCGGTGGTGCGGGTCAACAGGTTGGCAGTGCCGCGACTAGACATGAAACCGCCACCACCACCGACGCCCAGGCCACCGCCCTCGGACTTCTGCAGAAGCACCACGCCGATCAGGCCCAGCACGAACATCAGGTGAATGACGATAATGACAGTCTGCATCGTACCCTTCCATCGCAAGCCAATGCCGCCAAACGGCCGATAGGCGCCGGCGGGCGGCTGCTCGACAGGCTTGCGGGATAAATGAAGTCGCGCGGTGTCTACACGATCGCGCGGGGATTTGTCACCCCCGCGCGGCGCCGGAAACGCCGCAGCAACGCCGCTCGGCGCGGTTTAGTTAGGGGCAGCCCGCGGCGATCGCAAGGAAATCGGACGCCTTCAGGCTGGCGCCGCCGATCAACGCGCCGTTGACGTGCGGCACCGCCAGCAATTCGCGTGCATTCGAGGGCTTCACCGAGCCGCCATACAGGATCCGCATCGTCTCGCCGGCCGCGCCGAACCGGTCGCGCAAAGTCTTGCGGATAAAGCCATGAACTTCCTCGACATCGGCCGCTGTCGGGGTGCGGCCGGTACCGATCGCCCAGACCGGCTCATAGGCCACCACCAGATTCGCCGCGGTAGCGCCGTCCGGCAGCGATCCGGCCAGCATCCCGGCGACCACGTCGAGGGTGTGGCCGGCGTCGCGCTCGCCCTGGGTCTCGCCGACGCAGACGATCGCCACCAGCCCCGAACGCCATACCGCCTGCGCCTTGGCGCGGACGATCGCATCGGTTTCGGCATGGTCGGCCCGGCGCTCGGAATGGCCGACGATGATCGCCGCGGCCCCGGCATCGGCCAGCATCTCGGCGGCGATGTCGCCGGTATGGGCGCCTGAGACATTGGCGTGACAATCCTGACCGCCGATCGCGAACGGCAGCGCCTTGCCGGCTGCAGCGTCCGAAAGCCGCGCCGCAAAGCTCGCCACCAGCGTCGCCGGCGGGCACACCAGAATATCGATGCCCTGCGACAACTTCCCGGCGCCCGCGATCATCGCGTCGAGCTCGGCGACCGAATCCTTCAGGCCGTTCATCTTCCAGTTTCCAGCAATCAGAGGACGAACGGCGGGGACCGGCATGAGCATTCTCGCAATAATGGGTTGAGGCGTTCCGCTAGCAGAGCCGATTGCGAGACTCAAGGAGACGTGAACACCAGTGCTGCGGCGATCCGCAGCACCACCGGCTTGCGACGGGATGGCATCTGCGCCAGCCGCGACGCCGCCTGCGGTTGCGACCCGACTGGCGGCACTTTAGGATGGATTTTCAAGCCGACGACGCTAATTTGCGCACCCGCGCCCAGCGAGCGCGGCCGGTTCCCTCCTGACAAAAAGTGACTCCATGCTCCGAGGAATGCGCAAAGCCTCATCCAACTGGATTGGCAAGACCATCATGACGATCGTGATGGGCGTCCTGATCGTCAGCTTCGGAGTCTGGGGCATCGCCGACGTCTTCCGCGGATTCGGCCGCTCGACACTCGCCAAGATCGGCCACACCGAAATCTCCACCGAGCAGTTCCGCCAGACCTACAACGACCGTCTGCAGCAGATCGGCCGCCAGTTCGGCCGGCCGCTGACGCCGGATCAGGCGCGCGCCATCGGCATCGATCGTCAGGTGCTGCAGCAGACGATCGCCGAAGCCGCACTGGACGAGGACGCACGCCGCCTCGGCCTCGGCCAGTCGGACGCCGACACCATGAAGTCGATCCTCGAGGATCCGAACTTCAAGGGCGCCAACGGCCAGTTCGACCCCAACCGCTTCCAGCAGTTGATCCGGCAGTTCGGCTTCACCGAACAGCGCTATCTCGCCGAGCAGCGCCGCGTCGCGCTGCGGCGGGAGATCGCCGGCAGCATCACCGCCGGCCTCGAGCCGTCGAAGACGATGTTGCAGGCGCTGAACCAGTTCCAGAACGAAACGCGCGCGATCGACTATCTGAAGCTGACGGCCGCCCAGGCCGGCACCATCGCGGCGCCCTCGCCCGCCGACCTCACCACGTTCTACGACTCCCACAAGGCGCAGTTCCGCGCTCCCGAATATCGCAAAGTCTCGTTCGTGGTGGTGACGCCGGAATCGATCGCGAAATGGACCGAGGTGTCCGACGCCGACGCCCAGAAGCTGTTCGAAGAGCGCAAGGAGAAGCTGTCGACGCCGGAGAAGCGGCAGATCCTACAGATCGTGTTCCCGAACCTGGAAGAGGCCCAGGCGGGCCGCGCCAAGATCGCGAGCGGTACCAGCTTTGCCGACCTCGCCAAGGAGCGCGGGGTCAAGCCGTCCGATCTCGACCTCGGCCTCAACAGCCGCGCCGACATGCTCGATCCGAAGGTGGCCGCGGCTGCGTTCGCGCTGCCGCTGAACGAAGTCAGCCAGCCGGTGCAGGGACAATTCGGCACCGTTCTGCTCGAAGTCACCAAGATCGAGCCGGGCAAGCAGCCGGAGTATGCCAGCGTCGCCGAGTCGCTGAAGCGTGACATCGCTCAGGAGCGCGCCCGCAAGCAGGTGCAGGAGCTGCACGACAAGATGGAAGACGCCCGCGGCGGCGGTGCCAGCGTGATCGAGGCGGCCAAGCAGCTCGGCCTCACCGCCGTCACGGTGGATGCGATCGACCGCTCCGGCCGCGGACCTGACGGCGCGCCGGTGGCGTCGGTCCCGCAAGGACTCGAACTCGCCAACGCCGCCTTCAACAGCGATCCCGGCGTCGACAACGACGCGATCAATTACCAGAACGGCTACGTCTGGTACGACGTGCTCGGTGTGACGCCGTCGCGCGAGCGGCCGCTGGACGAGGTCAAGGACAAGGTGGAAGCCGGCTGGCGCGCCGAACAGGTCGGCGAAAAGCTGAGCAAGCTCGCGACCGAGCTGGTGCAGAAGCTGCAGGGCGGCGCCAAGCTGGCCGAGGTGGCGCCGGCCGGCGTCACCGTGCAGACCGCGACCGGCATCAAGCGCGAAGGCGCCGACGCCGGATTGCCGAACACGGTGGTGGATGCGGTGTTCCGCACCGCCAAGGACGGCGCCGGCCAGGTTCGCGGTGGCAGCGACACCGAGTGGTACGTGTATCGCGTCACCGGCGACACCGTGCCGCCGTCCGACTTCAACGCGCCGCAGATGCAGCAGTTGAAGGACAATCTGGTGCAGCGGCTGCGCGACGAGCAGGTCGGCGAGTACATCGCCTGGCTGGAGAAGGACATCGGCACCAAGGTCAATCAGGAAGCGGTGGCGCAGGCAACGGGGGCGGCGACGAACTGACGGCGGATGCCGCCGGTTCATCACCGAAGGGGACAATGGTTGATTTCAAATCGATTATCGCAAAGGTCGCGACCGGCGCGACGCTGACGCGCGAAGAAGCCACCGATGCTTTCGACGCGATGATGTCCGGCGACGCGACGCCGTCGCAGATGGGCGCGCTGCTGATGGGTCTCAGGGTCCGCGGCGAAACCGTCGACGAGATCACCGGCGCGGTGACCACGATGCGCGCCAAGATGCTGCCCGTCACCGCTCCGGCGGATGCGGTCGACATCGTCGGCACCGGCGGTGACGGCTCTGGCTCAGTCAATGTTTCGACCTGCGCCTCGTTCGTGGTCGCCGGCTGCGGCGTCACTGTCGCCAAGCACGGCAACCGTGCGCTGTCGTCGAAGTCCGGTGCCGCCGACGTGCTGGCTGCGCTCGGCGTCAAGATCGACATCACGCCCGAGCAGGTCGGCCGCTGTGTCAATGAAGCCGGGATCGGCTTCATGTTCGCCCCGACGCATCATCCGGCGATGAAGAACGTCGGCCCGACCCGGGTCGAACTCGCCACCCGCACCATCTTCAACCTGCTCGGACCGCTGTCCAATCCGGCCGGCGTCAAGCGCCAGATGATCGGCGTGTTCTCGCGTCAATGGGTGCAGCCGCTGGCGCAGGTGCTGAAGAACCTCGGCTCCGAAGCGGTCTGGGTGGTGCACGGCTCCGACGGGCTCGACGAGATCACACTGTCCGGCACCACCGCGGTGGCCGAGCTCAAGAACGGCGAGATCACCAGCTTCGAGATCAGCCCCGAAGACGCCGGCCTGCCCCGCGCCCCAGCCGAAGCGCTGAAGGGCGGCGACGCCCAGGCCAATGCGGTGGCGCTGCGCGCGGTGCTGGAAGGCATGCCCGGACCGTACCGCGACGTCGCCCTGCTCAACGCCGCCGCGACGCTGGTGGTCGCCGGCCGCGCCAAGGACCTCAAGGAAGGCGTCGCGCTCGGCACCCAGGCGATCGATAGCGGCGCCGCCGAAGCGCGGCTGAAGAAGCTGATCGCGGTGTCGGAGGCGGCATGAATGCGCCGATGATTCAGATTCGTCATTGCGAGCGAAGCGAAGCAATCCAGAGCCTCCCTGCATCGAGCTCCTGGATTGCTTCGTCGCTTCGCTCCTCGCAATGACGACCCTCGTTTGCTGATGCGGGAGCCACCATCGTGTCCGACATCCTGACCAAGATCGAAGCCTATAAGCGCGAGGAGATCGCGGCCGCGAAGCGCGAGCGTCCGCTCGCGGCGATCGAGGCGGTCGCACGTGAAGCCTCGCCGCCGCGCGGCTTCGTCAAGGCACTGCGCGCCAAACAGGCCGTTGGCGATTACGGCCTGATCGCCGAGATCAAGAAGGCCTCGCCGTCGAAGGGCCTGATCCGCGCCGACTTCGATCCGCCGGCGCTCGCCAAAGCCTATGAAGCCGGCGGCGCGGCCTGCCTGTCGGTGCTGACCGATAAGCCGTCGTTCCAGGGCAGTCTCGATTATCTCGTCGCCGCGCGCGCCGCGGTGTCGCTGCCGGCGCTGCGCAAGGATTTCATGTACGACACCTATCAGGTGGTCGAGGCGCGCGCCCACGGCGCCGACTGCATCCTGATCATCATGGCGGCGCTCGACGACGCCGAGGCCAAGGACATCGAAGACGCCGCGTTCGAGTTCGGCATGGACGTGCTGCTCGAAGTCCACGATGCGCCCGAACTCGAGCGCGCACTGAAGCTGCGGTCGCCGATGGTCGGCGTCAACAATCGCAACCTGCGCACCTTCGAAGTCACGCTGGCGACCAGCGAAGCGCTGGCGCCGCTGATCCCGAACGATCGCCTGATGGTCGGCGAAAGCGGCATCTTCACGCCCGAGGATCTCGCCCGCCTCGCCCGGGTCGGGATGTCGACCTTCCTGGTCGGCGAAAGCCTGATGCGGCAGCAGGACGTCACCGCCGCCACCCGCGCGCTGCTGGCGCGCGCGGCCTGAGACCGAGCGGAACTGAACGATGGCGAAGGCTGCGCCGCGGAACGCCCCTTACCCTCCCCTGGAGGGGGAGGGTCGGCACGGGACGCGCAGCGCGCGGCCCGTGACGGGGTGGGGTGACAGCCTCTCGATCCTGATCAGCTTGACCGCGAACGCTTCGCCCGCGGCCTCACCCCACCCCGGACGGCTGCGCCGTCCGGCCCTCCCCCTCCAGGGGAGGGTGAGCAATCGCTGCGACCTCTCCCTTGCAAGCCTCGTGAGTGCTGCCTGTGGCTAAGAAAACGACCAAGTCCGCTGCGCCCTCGCCCGCCCTCACCCATATCGGTGCCAGCGGCGAAGCGCGGATGGTGGATGTGTCGGAAAAGCCGGCCACCGAACGCGTCGCGGTCGCTGAAGGCCGCGTGGTGATGAAAAAGGCGACGCTGGAGCTGATCCTCAGCGGCGACGCCAAGAAGGGCGACGTGCTCGGCACCGCGCGCGTCGCCGGGATCATGGCGGCCAAGCGCACCGCCGAATTGATCCCGCTGTGCCATCCGCTGGCGCTATCCAAGGTCACGCTCGACATCACGCCGGATGCCAAGCTGCCCGGCTGCATCGTCCGCGCCACCGTCAAGGTCACCGGCCCGACCGGCGTGGAGATGGAGGCACTGACCGCGGTGTCGGTGGCGTGCCTGACGATCTACGACATGATCAAAGCAGCCGAACGCGGCGTCCGGATCGAAGGCATCCATCTGATCGCCAAGACCGGCGGCAAGTCGGGCGACTACGTCGCCAGCGCGAGCCGAAAGTAGGCTAGCATCGGCGGGCCCTCGAACGTCAGGTTGCCCGATGCCCGCCGACCTCCCTTCTGCCTCCGACAGCATCTCCGGCCTCAGCGAGCGCGAGGCTGCGGAACGGCTCGCCAGCGAAGGCTACAACGAGCTGCCGAGTGCTGATCGGCGGACGCTGCTCGGCATCGTGCTGGAGGTGGTGCGCGAGCCGATGCTGGCGCTGCTGCTCGGCGGCGGCGTGGTCTACATGGCGCTTGGCGATCTCAAGGAAGCAATCATCCTGCTGATCTTCGCCACGTTGTCGGTGGTGATCACGGTGGTGCAGGAAGCCCGCACCGAGCGCGTGCTGGAGACGCTGCGCGACCTCACCAGCCCACGCGCGCTGGTGATCCGCGACGGGGAGCGCAAACGCATTGCGGGACGCGAGGTGGCGCGCGGCGACGTCATCGTGCTGTCCGAAGGCGATCGCATTGCCGCCGATGCGGTGCTGCTGCAAGCCGTCGATCTTTTGGTCGATGAGTCGCTGCTGACCGGCGAGTCGGTGCCGGTGCGCAAGCTCGGCCGCGACGAGGCCGATGCCACCACGTCGCACCGCCCCGGCGGCGACGACCAGCCCAACGTGTATTCCGGCGCGCTGGTGGTGCGCGGCGGTGGCCTCGCCGAAGTAATCGCCACCGGCCCGCGCAGCGAGATCGGCAAGATCGGTCAGGCGCTCGGCTCAATGCAGACCGCAGCGCCGCGGCTGCAGCAGCAGACCCGCAAGCTGGTGCGGACCTTCGGCATCATCGCCGGCGCGTTCACCGCGCTGGTCGTGATCCTCTACGGCACCTTGCGCGACGGCTGGCTCGACGCCGTGCTGGCCGGCATCACCGTCGGGATGTCGATGCTGCCGGAGGAATTCCCGGTAGTGCTGACGGTGTTCATGGCAATGGGCGCGTGGCGGATTTCGCAGGCCCGGGTGCTGACGCGGCGCGCCGCAGCGATCGAGGCGCTCGGCTCCGCCACCGTGCTGTGTACCGACAAGACCGGGACGCTGACCGAAAACCGGATGTCGGTCGCCGAACTGCGGCTTCCTTCCGGCGAGGTGTTCCGGCCGCGCGCGGACGGCGCGCTGCCGCAAGGCTTCGCGCCGCTGCTGGAGACCGGTCTGCTCGCCGCCGCACCCGATCCGTTCGACCCGATGGACCTCGCGCTGCACCGGCTCGCCGGCGACCATCTGCCCAACGGCAATGGCGCGCGCAGCCTCGTCCACGCTTACGGGCTGCGCCGCGACCTGCTGGCGATCACCCAGGTCTGGCGCGACCCGGAAGATGCCGGCAACTACGTGGTGGCGGCGAAAGGTGCGCCGGAGGCGATTGCGCGGATGTGCGGCCTTGATGCCGCCGCGCTCGGCAACGTCTCACGCACCATCGACGCCATGGCCGCCGAGGGCCTGCGGGTGCTCGGCGTCGCCCGCGCGTCGCATCCGGGCGAGGATTGGCCGGAGACCCAACTCGGCTTCCGTTTCGACTTCCTCGGCCTCGTCGGCCTCGCCGACCCGCTGCGCGCGTCGGTGCCGGCCGCCGTCGCCGACTGCCGCGCCGCCGGCATCCGTGTGGTGATGATCACCGGCGACTATCCGGCAACCGCGCAGGCGATCGCCCGTCAGGCCGGGATCGGGGCCGACGCTTGCGTCACCGGCGAAGAAATCGCGGCGCTCGACGATGAAGGGCTCGCGGAGCGGCTACGCGGCGCCACCGTGTTCGCCCGGATCATGCCCGAGCAGAAGCTACGGATCGTCGAGGCGCTGAAGAAAGGCGGCGAGGTCGTGGCCATGACCGGCGACGGCGTCAACGACGCGCCGTCGCTGAAGGCGGCGCATATCGGCATCGCGATGGGCGGCCGCGGCACCGACGTTGCCCGCGAAGCCTCGGCGATCGTGCTGCTCGACGACGACTTCGCCTCGATCGTCAAGGCGATCCGGCTCGGCCGGCGGATCTACGACAACCTCGTCAAGGCGATGGGCTTCATCTTCGCCGTGCACGTGCCGATCGCCGGGCTGGCGCTGCTGCCGCTGCTGTTCGGGCTGCCGATCCTGCTCGGGCCGATCCACATCGCGTTCCTGGAGATGATCATCGATCCGGTGTGCTCGATCGTGTTCGAAGCCGAGACCGCCGAGGACGACGCGATGCGCCGCCCGCCCCGCGATCCCGAGCAGCCGCTGTTCAGCCGCGCGCTCATCGTATGGGGCCTGCTGCAGGGCCTGTTGGTATTCGTGCTGGTCGCCGGCGTCTTCGTGATCGGCCAGATGCGTGCGATGCCCGACACCGAGCTGCGCGCCCTCACCTTCTTTGCGCTGGTGCTGAGTTTCGTCGGCCTGATCTTCGTCAACCGTTCGTTCAGCGCTTCGCTGCTGACGGCGCTGCGACGGCCGAACGCGATGCTGGCGGCGATGCTCGGCGTCGTCGCGGTGGTGCTGGTCGCCAGCCTGGCCTGGCCGTGGCTGCGCGATCTGTTCCGGTTCGGCCCACTGCATCCCGACGACCTCGGCCTCATCGCAGCCGCGGCGTTGATGGTGCTGATCGTGCTGGAACTGGTCAAGCCGCTATGGCGGAGGATGATGCGGCAACCGTGGTAACGCCGGTCGCCGCATCGCGGGACGCGGATGGGGTCGCTACGCGAACGCGTAGTCCGCGGCCTGGCGGTCGATCACGAACCGGCTGGTATTGGCGCAGTCTTCACAGCGATAGATGTGCCGCTCGAACTCGACGCTGCGGCCGACCGGCCGTGGTTCGACCCGCGCGAGCCGCATGGTCGCGCCGCACTCCGGGCAGCGGTAAGGGTCGAAACTGGTCGATGCGTTGCGCCAGACCATGATGTCTCCTCCATGATGGCCGGTCGTCGTCGGACGGATCATGCTGAGCGGCGCGGTCGCCGCTCAGCCGGATTGAGGCCCCGCCTTTCGGCGGCGGCTCGTCGTCGTCGAGCCACTTCAAGGCATCGAGGATCGCCCGCAGCGGCACCGGATTGCGGTGCCCCGGCGCGAGACGCAGCCAAGGCTGCTGCTCGACGGCGTTGGCGTCGGACGCCCATGAGGAGAGGATGGCACGCTTGTCAGCGATGCTGAGCGCATCGTCGCGCAGCACCTGGTCGGGGTGATCGTAGACCGTCGCCGACGGTCTCGAGGCCGTGACGCTCGCGGCGCCAGGCGCGTAGCTGTGTTCGAAATTGGTGGATCGCATCTGTGGTCCTCCCGAATTCCTCCTTCCAAAACGGGACGGCCGATGACTTGGACACGGCGTTACCACTTTCAAGACCCCCGACGGAAAAATTTTCACGCCCCTCGCACGGGGCTACCACCCTGGCCCTTGACGGCGGCGCAGCAACGCCCAAATCGAATGTGCACCCGCAATGCGCGGGGGCTTTCCGATCACAACTAACGACATCGAGGACATTCAAGAGACTGAGGTTGAGGAGGCATCCATGAACATGCGCGACATCATTCCGTGGGCCCGGACTAATCAACCCGCGCCTCGCTCGTTTGAAGGCGACCCGTTCCTGTCGCTGCACCGCGAGATGAATCGGCTGTTCGACGACGTATTTCGCGGTTTCGATCTGCCGGCCCGTGTCGGCACTCTGACGCCGTTCAGCACCGGCTGGCCGAAACTCGAAATCACCGATGGCGACAAGGAGCTGACCATCGCCGCCGAAGTCCCTGGCCTGGAAGAAAAAGACATCGAGGTCCTGCTCGATGACGGCGTCCTGACGATCCGCGGCGAGAAGACCGCGTCGTCCGAGGCCAAGGACAAGCAGTTCAGCGAGCACTTCTACGGCAAATTCGAACGCCGGATTCCGCTGGACGTCGCGGTCGCGGCCGATCAGGTCAGTGCCAGCTTCAAGAACGGCGTGCTGACCGTCACGCTGCCGAAGGTCGATACCCCGCCGTCGACGGCGAAGCGGATCGAAATTCAGAAAGCGAACTAACAACACATCGTTAAGCATTTGAAGCATTTGCGCCCCGGCTCCGTGACGCAGTTCGGGGCGCAGCTCAATTGCGAGCAGGTAGCGACTATTATCAATCGACAACAACTCGAATTTAACAAGTCTCGGCTGCAATCGGGTTGATCATCAACCCAACCAGCCCCGGGAGCCATTTGCATGACTCAGCCGCGACGGTTTGCGCGCGTCCGCCCAAGCGGGCTCGTCTCTGGGAATGCCAGCCTGATCGTCGGCCCGAAACTGCCGGTGGTCCCCTGCCGCGTGATCGATTACTCGGCGGGCGGCGCCTGCGTCGAACTCAATGCCGACGCCAATCTGCCGCAGCGGTTCGAGATGCTGCACGGCGCCACCAGGAAGAAATGCCGGATGGTATGGAAGCGCGGCCGCCGCGTCGGGCTGTGCTTCTAGGTCAGCCCCATCAATCGACATCTGCCGGGTGAGGCCGTTGTCAGCGCTGCAGATCCGGCGGCAGCGGCGGATTTTCCCGCATCAAGGTGATGGTGACGCGGCGGTTGGCCGCCAGCGTCGGGGCATCCGGGAATAGCGGCTCGGCGTCGCCCTTGCCGACCAGCGACAGCACCTGGCTCGTCGGCAGGCCCTCCTGCTTCAGGATCTGGCGCACCGCATTGGCGCGGTTGACCGACAGGCCGAGCGGATCGTCGTCGCCGGGCCGGATCACGGTCGCGGCGGTATGGCCCACGATGGTCACCCGCAGCGAGGTGGCGCGCAGCGGCGCCGCGAGCCGGGCGACGAGTTGGCGGGTGCGTTCGTAAGGCATCGCCGAGCCGTCCGGAAACATCGGCCGGCCGTCCTGATCGGTCAGTTCGAGATTGAGCCCGACCGGGGTCTCTTCGAACACCACGTTCTTGGTCATTTCGGCGAGCTCAGGCACGTCCTGCAGCGCCTGACGTAGCGACGCGGAGGCCAGCGCGAATTCGCGCTCCGCCTTGGCGTGCGACGCGGCGCTGCCGGAGCCTCCGGCCTCCTCAAGATGCGGCGTGTTGCTGGCCTGATCGGGCGCGACGTTGCGCTTGCTCTTGACCTGGCCCTGCACCGGGACGCCGTCTGTCTCAAGGACGCCGGCAAACCGCGAGTTCTGCTGGACGCCGAACGCATCGCGCATCGAGCCGGCGACGATCTGCAGCTTGCGGAGATCCTGCGTCGAGAACGACACCAGCATGACGAAGAAGCTGACCAGAAGCCCCATCAAGTCCGCGAAAGTGACGAACCAGCCGTGGGTGGCGTGAGCTTCCTCGACCTTCTTCTTGTTGTTACCCGAGGACAGACGCCCACCACCGCCCTTCATCAGGATCGCCCCGACGCGGTCGTAAGGTGCAACATGGCGGGAAGTTCGGAACGCATATGCGGATCGCCGCTGATCAAACTCGGCGCCGCGATACCGCACGTGATGGAAGATCGATGCAGAAAATGCGCTTCGCAGCACCGATGACCATAGCGGCTGCGGATTACCAAACGGTTTCGTCAGCCTATAACATTCTTTAACCAAAATGCGCCTGTGTCTGCGCGTTGCAGTCCGCCTCTTCTCACCGACAGGTTCCGACCATGACGACCGCTCTCGCCCCCGGCGCCGCCGATGCGCTGCTGTTTGATCTCGGCCGCGTGGTGATCGACTACGACCTGCGCCGCACCTTGAAGGCATGGGCCGTCGAGCTCGGCAGCGATCCGCATGCGCTGATGGCAAAGCTGTCGCAGGACGACACTTTTCACCGCTACGAAACCGGCCACGTCACCAACGCGCAGTTTTTCGCCGCGGTGCGGAGCGCGCTCGGCCTGACGCTGACCGACGAACAGTTGCGCGAAGGCTGGAACGCGATCTTCATCGGTGAAATGCCGGGCATCGCGCCGCTGCTCGACCGCGCCGCCAAGCAGCTTCCGCTGTACGCGCTGTCCAACACCAACGACGCACACATCGCGCATTTCTCCGAGCACTATGCCGAGTTGCTGGTGCACTTCCGCGAAATGTTTTTGTCGTCGCGGATCGGGATGCGAAAGCCGCACGGCGAGACCTACGATTACGTCGTCAAGGCGATCGGAGTGGTGCCGCAGCGCATTGTGTTCTTCGACGATCTGGCCGAAAACATCGAGGCGGCGCGCGAGCGCGGGCTGCACGCCGTCCAGGTGCATTCCAGCGACGACGTCGCCCGCGCGCTCGATCAGCTCGGCCTGTAAGCGCGCGCGAACGAAGCACCGACGAGACGTGATGATGACCGACGCTGCTGCCGATCTCGCCTGGGATCATCCCGCCCCGTTCACGCTGCCGATGACGCCGGCGCCGGCCGATATCGACGGGCTGAATCACACCAACAACTCGGTGTATGTGCGCTGGTGTGACAGCGTCGGCTGGGCGCATTCCGAAGCGCTCGGCCTGTCGCTCGCCGACTGGCAACGGATCGACCGGGCGATGGCGATCCGACGCGGCGAATACGACTACCTGCTGCCGAGCCATCTCGGCGATGAGATGCTGCTCGGCACCTGGATCTACGGCAGCGACGGCAAACTGGTGATGGAGCGCCGCTTCCAACTGATCCGCCTGCGCGACGGCGCCACCATCATGCGCGGACGCTGGCAGCTGGTGTGCATCGAGCTGAGCAGCGGCCGCCCGCGGCGTCTGCCGCCGGAATTCGCCAGCGTGTATCTGCCGGTGATGATCAAGGCGGACGACGCCTCGTCGTCCGCCTGACGACCACGCACCGCGCTACTGCGGCGGGTTGCGGCAATCCATCGAATACACCAGCTCGCCCTTCGCGGTGCGGCCGATAGGCTGGCACGGCACATAGGCGCGGCCGGTTGGCGCGCTCGGCGCAACAGTGGCCGGTGCGGCGTCGCTCGCAGCCGGCGCGGCCGGCGGCGTCGCTGCGGCGGGCGGCGGCACGGGTGCTGCAGCTCCAGGCGCAGACGCGCCCGGCGGGCCGTAGTCGTCGGCGTTGAAGGACGGCGCCCAGCCCTTGCTCCAGTCGTGGCGCATCCAATACACCGAGCCGAACGCGATGATGCCGACCACGACCATGATCCGCAGGAACCATTTCGGAAAGTCTTCCATCTGCCCGCTCCGTCCGCTCGATGCCTGGACCGTGGTACAGGCCGACGCAACGGTTCCACAATAATGATTTCGAACGACGCGGCGGCGGGTCGCGGGTCGCGGCGATGGCGCTACGGCCTTGCACGGCCGCTGCGCGCCACCTAAAGCCGGATCGTAACGGTTCGATTCACGTCCGACTGCCAGGGAGGAGCCCGATGGCCTTGATGCCGGTTGACGAAGCGCTTGCCGCGGTGCTCGCCGGCGTAGATGGCCTCGACACCGAGATGGTCGCGATCGAGGACGCCCACCGCCGGGTGCTGGGGCGCGATCTCGTCGCGCTACGGACCCAGCCGCCGCAGCCGATGTCGGCGATGGACGGCTACGCGGTGCGCGCCGCCGATGTCGCAGCTCCGCCGGCGACGCTGCGGGTGATCGGCGAGGTCGCTGCCGGACGGCCGGTGACGATCGGAATCGGCCCGGGTGAGGCGCTGCGGATCTTCACCGGCGGCGTGGTGCCCGACGGCGCCGACGCGGTGGTGATTCAGGAAGACACGCTGCGCGACGGCGACCGCGTCACGGTCAACGAATCCGTCCGGCCCGGCCGGCACATCCGCCCCGCAGGCGTCGACTTCCGCGAAGGCCAAATCCTGCTGCGCCAGGGGCACCGCCTGAGCGACCGCGACCTCGCGCTCGCCGCCGGCATGAACCACGCCGCGCTGCCGGTGCATCGCCGCCCCCGGCTGGCGATGCTCGCCACCGGCGACGAGCTGGTGATGCCGGGAACGGCGCCCGCCCCCGGCCAGATCGTCTATTCCAACGGCTACGCGCTGCGCGCTCTGGCGCAGGCCGAAGGCGCCGAGGTGATCGACCTCGGCATCGCCGCCGATACGCTGGAGGCGACCCGGGCCGCGATCCGGCAGGCCCGCGATCTCGGCGTCGATATTCTAGTCACCACCGGCGGCGCGTCCGCCGGCGACCACGATCTGGTCAAGGGTGCGCTGGAAGCCGAAGGCACGACGATCTCGTTCTGGAAGATCGCGATGCGCCCGGGCAAGCCGATGATGCATGGCCGTCTCGGCCCGATGCGAGTGATCGGCCTGCCCGGCAATCCGGTGTCGTCCTACGTCTGTGCGGTGCTGTTCATGGTGCCGCTGATCCGGGCTCTGTGCGGCATGAGCGAGCCCGGGCACGTCCGCGAGCCGGCGCTGCTCGGCGCGAATCTTTCCGCCAACGACCGGCGCCAGGACTATCTGCGCGCCACGCTGTCGCGCGACGAAACCGGACGACAGGTCGCGACCCCGGTCGACAGTCAGGACTCGTCGCTGCTGGCGCGGCTCGCCGCGGCCGAAGCGCTGATCGTTCGCCCGGCGTTCGAGCCAGCCGCCCAGGCCGGTTCACCCTGCGTCATCCTTAAGCTCCCACTATAGCGACCCGTGAAATTCCTGGTGTTCGATTAAGAGGTTGCGGAACACACCCCGAACAGATAGTGTACATTCATGATTTGTTTTCGAGATTCGGGGACGATGAAGCTCTCGCAAGGGTTCGCCGCCGGGTTCGGAACGCACCTCGAACCGGCCGATCGTCGCCGAATGGGGAATCGCCGATGCTGACGCGCAAGCAGTTTGAGCTGTTGAAATTCATCAACGAGCGGTTGAAGGAAGCGGGCGTCCCGCCCTCCTTCGACGAGATGAAGGATGCGCTCGACCTGCGCTCGAAGTCGGGCATCCATCGCCTGATCACGGCCCTGGAGGAGCGAGGCTTCATCCGCCGGCTACCGAACCGCGCCCGCGCCATCGAGGTCATCAAGCTGCCGGATACCAGCGGCATGCCCAACGGAGGCCGCCGCGGCTTCACCCCGAGCGTGATCGAGGGCAATCTCGGCAAGGTCCGCCCACCGAGCCCGGAGCCGGCCGAGGACGATCATGATCGCGGCAGCGTCGCAGTGCCGGTGATGGGGCGGATCGCCGCCGGTACCCCGATCGAAGCGTTGCAGAGCCGCAGCCACACCATCAGCGTACCGGCCGACATGCTGGGCAGCGGCGAACACTACGCACTCGAAGTGCGCGGCGACTCGATGGTCGAAGCCGGCATTCTCGACGGCGATATGGCGCTGATCCAGAAGAACGAGGTCGCCAGCACCGGCGATATCGTGGTGGCACTGATCGACGAAGAGGAAGCGACGCTGAAGCGCTTCCGCCGTCGTGGCGCATCGATCGCGCTGGAGCCGGCCAACGCCGCCTATGAGGTCCGGATCCTGCCGCCCAACCGCGTCCGCATCCAAGGCAAGCTGATCGGGCTGTACCGCAAGTACTGAGGCGCGCTTTTTAGTTTTGGCGAGCGTCGCGCTCAGTCCTCGTCTGTTCGGTCCTGCGGAGCTGGGGTCGCATCGTCGGAGGTGGCCGGTGCCGGGCGCCTGATCGAGGCCGGCCTGCCCTGCGTCTCCGCGGTCGCTTCGGCCCATGGCCGGCTGCGGCCCCTTGGTCGGGCCGCTTCGGTGACAAACACAGCGGATGCATCCTTGCTTCGCCGCAGCGCCAGCGTCCCGCTGGCTTGCAGATTATCGTGGCCGATCACCCGCGCCGCACAGTCCGGCGGCGGCTGGCCTGCGGTGACGATCAGCACCGCACGGGCGCAATCATCGGCCAGGCCGTCCGGCCGGAGCGACAGCGCAACCAACCGTCCATCCGCGAGCGGCGTGACGCAGCCGTCGGCGTCGCAAGATACGCCGGCACGCAGCGAAGCGTCGTCCGGCGTGCGGGAATCGGCGTCGGCCGCGAGCCATTGCTTCAGCCGGAACGCGTCGGCGCCGCTCTGCATCAGCCGTAGCCGTCCGTCGGCGCCGCGCACCGCGACCTGCTTCGCATCGCCGGAGACAAGCACCTCCGGCTGCGGCGTCAGCGCCGCCCAGCCGATCGCCACGATCAGCCCGATCGCTCCCGACCAGCGAAGCCACGTGCGCAGCAATCCGACCGTCACCAGACCAAGCGAGGCCAGCAGCAGCGGGCCGGTGCCGAACGCGGTGACGCGGCCGACCGCGCCGGGCAGCGCCGCCACCCATTGCGCCACCAGGACCATCCAGTCGATGCCGAACTCCATGATCCGCCAGAACGGCGCATCGAAGCCGAACGGCATCGCGGCGAGGCCCAGCAACCCCGCCGGCATCACGATCGCCGAGACCACCGGCATCGCCGCAAGGTTGCTGAGCACGCCGTAGGGCGTGATGCGGTGGAAGTGATAGGCGGCGTAAGGCATGGTCGCGAGCCCTGCGACCAGCGAGGCGAGCGTCAGCAGCGCGATCTCGCGGCCACCCCACAGCGCGGCGCGCGCCGCCACCGAACTGTCGGCGGCTGCGAACAATGCCGGCATCCCGATCTGTACCAATGCGACCAGACCTAGCGTGGCGGCGAACGACATCTGGAAGCTGGGATGCACCAGCGCCTCGGGTGCAATCGTCAGCACGATCAGCGCCGCCAGCGCCAGGGTGCGGAAGGTGATGGCGCGGCGATCGACCATCACCGCGATCAGCACCACCGCGGTCATCAGAAAGCTGCGCTGGGTCGCCACTTCGGCGCCCGACAGCAGCAGATAGAACGCCGCGGCGGCGAGCGCCGCGGCAGCCGCGACCTTCTTGATCGGAAACGTCACCGTGAGAGCTGGGATCAGCGCCAATAGCGCGCGCAGCGCAAAGAACACCACGCCCGCGACCACCGCCATGTGGTAACCGGAGATCGACAGCACATGGCCCAATCCGGAAACGAACATCGCGTCATTGACCGGCGTCGAGATCGCATCGCGCTTGCCGGTGAGCAACGCGGTGGCGATGGCGCGGGCGTCGCCATCGAGCGCGGCCCTGATCCGCGCGTCGATGCCGTCGCGCAATCCCTGCATCGCCGCCGCATAGCGCAACCGCCAACCGCCGTCTTGCACCGGCGCCGCGGCGGCAATTCCGCCGAGCACGAAGCCGGACGCGCCGATGCCCTGGAAATACAGGTCGCGAGCGAAGTCGTAGCCACCCGGCCGCAGCGGCTGTAACGGCGGCTGCAGCCGGGCCTTCAGTGTCACGAAGCTGCCGACGGCAGGCGCTTTGCCCTTCTTCACCGACAGTCGTACCCGTTCGAGCCGTGGCGGCGTCCGCGCCGCATGCAGATCGGTGATGCGCAGCACGAAACGGTCAGTGCGCTCGCGCTCTTCGCGGACTTCGACGAAGCCGCTCAGCCGGGCGGCGAACATCGGCTTGCTCAGCACCGGATGCGCAATGCGGGCGGCCTTCAGCGAGGCGGTGGCAAAGCCCGACACCGCCGCCGCGATCAGTAACAGCGGCGCGAACGCCCGGGTGCGGCGGAGCAGAAAAGTTGCGATCGCGAATCCGGCAGCAGTGACAGCGGCGACCCAGGCGACCGGCTCGTGGTCGGCCGCGAAATACAGCGCGATGCCGGAGCCGAATGCGACGGGCGTCCACGGCAACAGCCGTCCCGGCCCTGCTTCGGCGCGCGCCCATTCGCGCAGCCGATCGATCAGCACAGGCCACCATTTCAGCCCGAACGCCAACAACGCGGCGGCCCCCGCCGAGGCGCCGACCGGCCATGTCCGTGCCCTGGTTCGATCGCGCCCCTGCAAGGCCGCGCCCCACCTTCGCTGCCCAGCGAACAGTGGAGCAGATCAGCGGCGCCGGCAATCGCCGGCACCGCATCGTCCATTATCCCATCAGTCGGGCATCAGCCCTTCGCCACTTCCTTGGCGAAGGTATCACGCAGCCCGATGGTACGATTGAACACCGGCTTGTCCGCGGTCGAGTCGCGATCGCGGACGAAGTACCCCTGACGCTCGAACTGCAGCGGCTCGGTCGAAGCGCTCGCCGCCGTCTCCGGCTCGATCCGCGCGTCGGTCAGAACTTCGAGCGACTGAGGATTGAGATCGTCGGCGAAGGTCGCGGCGCTCGGCGCCGGATTGGCGAACAGCTGGTTGTAGATCCGGATCTCAGCCTTGACCGACTGCGCCGCCGGTAGCCAGTGCATCGTCGCCTTGACCTTGCGGCCGTCGGGCGCGTTGCCGCCGCGGGTCTCCGGATCGTAAGTGCAGCGCAGCTCGACGACCTCGCCGGCGTCGTTCTTGATCACTTCGCGGCACTTGATGAAATAGGCGTAGCGCAGCCGCACTTCATTGCCGGGAAACAGCCGGAAGAACTTCTTCGGCGGCGTTTCCATGAAGTCGTCCTGCTCGATGTAGATCTCGCGGCCGAAGGTGATCTTGCGGGTGCCGGCGGCAGGATCGTCGGGATGGTTGATCGCCTCCAGCTCTTCGGTCTGGCCTTCCGGGTAGTTCTCGATCACCACCTTCAGCGGCTTCAGCACCGCCATCCGCCGCTGCGCGGTGCGGTTCAATTCCTCGCGGATGCAGAATTCCAGCATGCCGAGATCGACCACGCTGTTGGCCTTCGCCACGCCGATCCGCTTGACGAAATCGCGCAGCGCCGCCGGCGGCACGCCGCGCCGGCGCATGCCGGCCATCGTCGGCATCCGCGGATCATCCCACCCCGACACATGGCCGCCGCGCACCAGCTCGGTCAGCACACGCTTCGACAGCAGCGTGTAGGTGATGTTGAGCCGGGCGAATTCGTACTGATGCGGCTGCGACGGCACCGGCAGCTTCGACAGCAGCCATTCATACAGCGGCCGATGGTCCTCGAACTCCAGCGTGCAGATCGAATGGGTGACGCCCTCGATCGCGTCCGACTGGCCGTGGGCGTAGTCGTAGCTCGGATAGATCGACCATTTGTCGCCGGTGCGCGGATGGTGCGCGTGCAGAATGCGGTACAGCACCGGATCCCGCAGGTTGATGTTGCCCGACGCCATGTCGATCTTGGCGCGCAGCACTCGCGCGCCATTCGGAAACTCGCCGGCCTTCATCCGCCGGAACAGGTCGAGATTTTCCGCGACCGAACGATCGCGGAACGGGCTGTTCTGGCCCGGCTCGGTCAGCGTGCCGCGGCTGGCGCGGATCTCGTCCTGCGACTGGTCGTCGACATAGGCGTCGCCGTTCTGGATCATCAGCTCCGCCCAGGCGTAGAGCTGCTCGAAATAGTCCGAGGCGTAGAACATGTGCTCGCCCCAGTCGAAGCCGAGCCAGCGGACATCGGCCTGGATCGAGTCGATGTACTCCTGCTCTTCCTTGGTCGGATTGGTGTCGTCGAACCGCAGATGGCAGCGGCCGCCGAACTCCTGCGCAATGCCGAAATTCAGCGCGATCGACTTGGCATGGCCGATGTGCAGATAGCCGTTGGGCTCCGGCGGGAACCGGGTCACGATGGTCCGGTGCCTGCCGCTGTCGAGATCGGCCTGGACGATGTCGCGAATGAAGTCGCGCCCTGCTTCGCCCGCCGCTGTATCTGCCGTGGTCATTCGTCAATCGTCCTACTGGTCGGAACCGAAAGGGGTATCTGCCAAATCCGCCGCCCCGCGCCAACCCCTTCAGGCTGCGCGGAGCACTTTAGTTATGCGCCGATCCTGCTATACACCCTGCGCGCCGCTCCGGCCCGTTCCCTTCCCTGAATTTGGTTCGAATGACCCGTCCCGTCGTCACCCGCTTCGCGCCCTCGCCCACTGGTTTCCTGCACATCGGCGGAGGCCGCACCGCGCTGTTCAATTGGCTGTATGCGCGCAAGCACGGCGGCACCATGCTGCTGCGAATCGAGGACACCGACCGCCAGCGCTCGACCCAAGAGGCGATCGACGCCATCCTGGACGGGCTGAAATGGCTCGGAATCGATTGGGACGGCGACACCGTCTACCAGTTCGCGCGCGCCGCCCGGCACCGCGAGGTCGCCGAGCAATTGCTCGCGGCCGGCAAGGCCTACCGCTGTTATGCCACCGCCGAGGAGCTGACAGCGATGCGCGACAAGGCGCGCGCCGAGGGCCGCGCCAAGCTGTACGACGGCACCTGGCGCGACCGGGACCCGGTCGAGGCGCCCGAGGGCGTCAAGCCGACTATCCGACTGAAGGCACCGCTCACCGGCGAGACCGTGATCGAGGATCAGGTTCAGGGACGCGTCGCTTGGCAGAACGAGAATCTCGACGATCTGGTGCTGCTGCGCGGCGACGGCACCCCGACCTACATGCTGGCGGTGGTGGTCGACGATCACGACATGGGCGTGACCCACGTGATCCGTGGCGACGATCATCTCATCAATGCCGCGCGGCAGAAGCAGATCTACGATGCGATGGAGTGGGAGCTGCCGGTGATGGCGCACATCCCGCTGATCCACGGCCCGGACGGTTCGAAGTTGTCGAAGCGCCATGGCGCCCTCGGCGTCGATGCTTACCGTGCGATGGGGTACCTGCCCGCCGCGCTGCGTAACTATCTGGTCCGCCTTGGCTGGAGCCACGGTGATCAGGAAATTTTTACCACGCAGGAAATGATCGACGCGTTCGACCTGCCGGCGATCGGCCGCTCCGCGGCACGATTCGATTTCGCCAAGCTGGAGAGCCTCAACGGTCACTACATCCGTCAGAGCGAAGATCACTGTCTCGTGACTCAGCTGGAAGACCTGCTGAAATACATCCCGCAGGGCCCGGCGCTGGCCGCCAAATTCGACGACAGCATTCGCGCCAAGCTGACCCAGGCGATGCCTGGACTGAAGGAGCGTGCCAAGACACTGCTCGAGCTGCTCGACAATGCCGGCTTCATTTTCGCCGACCGGCCGCTGGCGCTCGATCCGAAAGCGCAAGCGGTGCTGACGCCCGAAACCCGGCAGTTGATCGGCCGGCTGCGCGCCGCGCTCGAGGACGTTTCGCCGTGGACGGCAGCCACCACCGAGGCGGCGATGCGAGCATTCGCCGAACAGGCCGGGCTCAAACTCGGTGCGGTGGCGCAACCGCTCCGAGTGGCGCTCACCGGGAGGACCACATCTCCGGGAATCTTCGATGTTTTGGCGGTGCTGGGGCGCGACGAATGCCTGTCGCGGCTGGCTGATCAAGCTGGATAAAGTCCCCCGGAAACGGCTGGTGTCCGGCCGCCTTGCAGTGCACAGTGCAATGAGCTACGCATTTCCGCCAGCGCTTCAAGACAACCAGTCTCGCTCGCAAGAGCACTGCGCATATGGCTGGTTTCGCCAACGAACATCGGGGACCACACGATGGACGCAACGACCAACAACAAGACGGCAACGCTCACGGTTGGAAACAAGAACTACGATCTTCCGGTTCTGACCGGAACGGTCGGCCCCGACGTCATCGACATCGGCAAGCTCTACGCCCAGACCGGGATGTTCACTTACGATCCGGGATTCACCTCGACGGGCAGCTGCCAATCCAAGATTACTTACATCGACGGCGACGCCGGCATTCTCGAGTACCGCGGGTACCCGATCGAACAGCTCGCCGAAAAAGGCGACTTCCTCGAGACCTGCTATCTCTTGCTGTACGGCGAACTGCCGACCAAGGCGGAGAAGGAAGATTTCGACTACCGCGTCACCCGCCACAACATGGTTCACGAGCAGATGGCCCGGTTCTTCCAGGGCTTCCGTCGTGACGCGCATCCGATGGCGGTGATGGTGGCTTCGGTCGGCGCGCTCGCTGCGTTCTACCACGACTCCACCGACATTAACGATCCGCAGCAGCGGATGGTCGCCTCGATCCGGATGATCGCCAAGGTTCCGACGCTGGCGGCGATGGCCTACAAGTACTCGGTCGGCCAGCCCTTCATCTACCCGAAGAACACGCTCAGCTACGCCGCGAACTTCCTGCGGATGTGCTTCGCGACTCCGTGCGAAGAGTACGTCGTCAATCCGGTGCTGGCGAACGCGCTCGACAAGATCTTCACGCTGCACGCCGATCACGAGCAGAACGCCTCGACCTCGACCGTGCGCATCGCCGGCTCGTCGGGCGCCAATCCGTTCGCCTGCATCGCGGCCGGTATCGCCTGCCTGTGGGGCCCGGCGCACGGCGGCGCGAACGAAGCTGCGCTGCAAATGCTGAAGGAGATCGGTTCGGTCGAGAACATCCCGGACTTCATCGCCAAGGTGAAGGACAAGAGTTCGTCGGTGCGGCTGATGGGCTTCGGCCACCGCGTCTACAAGAACTACGATCCGCGCGCCAAGATCATGCAGCAGGTCTGCCACGAAGTGCTGGCCGAGACCGGTCACCACGGCGACCCGCTGCTCAAGGTGGCGATGGAGCTGGAGAAGATCGCGCTCAGCGATCAGTACTTCATCGACCGCAAGCTGTACCCGAACGTCGATTTCTATTCGGGCATCACGCTGAAGGCGATGGGCTTCCCGACCGACATGTTCACCGTGCTGTTCGCGGTCGCCCGCACCGTCGGCTGGATCAGCCAGTGGAGCGAGATGATCGAGGATCCGCAACAGAAGATCGGTCGCCCGCGCCAGCTCTACACCGGTGCAACCACCCGCGACTACGTCGACATCGACCAGCGCGGCTGATCTCCACACGCACGAACGTCGTTGAAGGACCGGCCTCGCGCCGGTCCTTTTCGTTTCCGGGATCGCGTCGGTAGAGCAGTCCCTCAATCCGCCGGTGAAGCGCTGTGGTGATCACCACCCTTGTGCCGCATCACGTCCAGCACGATGTCGGCCGCGCGGGCACTCGGCGTTTGCGCGCCGGTCGACAGGATGCCGTCGATCTTGGCGAATCCGGCGAGCTGGCGCCGCCGAGCCGGCGTGTCACCGAGCAGGTCGCGCACCGCCGGCGCCAGCTTGGCGGTCACGCAATCTTCCTGGATGAATTCCGGCACCACCTCCTCGCCGATCACCAGATTGGCGAGGATCACCGTGCCCGGCCGTACCACCCGGCGCGCGATCCAGACCTCGAGGCTGCCGGCCCGATAGGCGGTCACCATCGGAACCCCGGCGATCGCCAGTTCCAGCGTCACGGTGCCGGATTTGGCCAGCGCCGCATGGGCGATCCGGAATGCGGCGCGCTTGTCCTGTTCGCCGACGACGATGCGCGGCTGCACCTCCCAGGACGCGACCGCGGCGCGGACCAGAGCTTCCAGATGCGGCGTGGTCGGCAGCACCGCCTCGAACGCCACGCCGTCACGCCGGAGCTGCGCCAGCGTCTCGCCGAACGCGGCAGCGTGGTGGCGGACTTCGCTGCGCCGGCTGCCCGGCAGCACCAATAGAACCGGCGGCGATGCGGCGCGGCGCGCCTGCTCGGCCTCATCATTCGGCCGCAGCGAGCCGAATTGCTCGGTGAGCGGATGACCGACATAACTGCACCGTGGGCCCTGCAGCCGGCGATATTCCGCCGGTTCAAACGGCAGCAGCGCCAGCACGTGATCGACATAGCCGAGCATCGCCCGCGCCCGGCCCGGCCGCCACGCCCATACCGTCGGCGACACATAGTCGACGATCGGGATCGCCGGATCGCGCCGCCGCACCCGCCGCGCCACGCGATGAGTGAAGTCCGGACTGTCGATGATCACCAGGATGTCGGGCTTGGCGGCGAGCACGTCGTCTGCCGCGCGGCGGATCAGCTTCAGGATCATCGGCAGCCGCTGCAGCACCGCGGCAAAGCCGATGATCGACAATTCCTCGATCGGAAACAGCGATACCAGCCCCTCGCCGGCCATGCTCTGGCCGCCGATTCCGGCAAATCGCACAGTCGCGCCCAGGCGCGACCGCAGTTCGCGCATCAGGGCGCTGCCGAGCCGATCGCCGGACTCCTCCGTCGCGATCAGATAGACCGTCCGCACGCGCTCCTCGGCCTTCACGGTCGTGTTCATGCGGGCATCCCGATCACGAACAACCCGGCCCGGTCGGCGGCGGCGACCATCTCCTGGGGCTCCGCGACGACGGTATAGCCGGCCACGACGGCGACGCCGCCGAGCTGCGCGGCGACCAGCCCTTCGATGGTTTTCGGTCCGAGCGCCGGCAGATCGAAGCGCAGATCCTGGCCGGTCTTGGGCGCCTTCACCAGCACGCCGTGGCCGGGCTTGGCACGGATCCGACCGCCGTCGCGAAGTTGCGCCACCCGCCGCAGCAGTTCGTCGGTACCGCCGGTGTCCTCGACCGCGACGACGTGGCCGTCGATCACCACGCAGCCCTGGCCGATATCGAACGGGCTGAGCGCCGCCAGCACCGCACGGCCCTTGGCGATATCAGCCTCGACACGCGCATCCGGCGCGGCGCGGGTCAGGCAGCCTTCTGGGATCAGCAGATCGCTGGCGACGTCTTTCAGGCCAAGCAGCCGGAAGCCATGGCGCTCGAACAGCCGGCCGACGCCGGTCAACAGATGGTCGTCGCCGCCGCGATAGGCCGCCAGCACCGCCGGCAGCACTTTGAGCGCGCCCCAGTCGAGCCGCAAGTCCGACAGCGCCGGCCGCACCAGGGAGCCGATGAACACCAGATCGCGGCAGCCCTCGGCGCGCAGCAGCCGCAGCAGCCGCCCCAACGCTCCCATCCGCAGCCAATGATGGCGGTAAGCGGTGACGCGCTCGGGGTCGCAGCTTCCCTTCAGCGCGAACAGCACCGGCGTCAGACCACGGTCGGCGAGCTGGTCGGCCACTGCGAATGGCAGTGTGCCGCCGCCGGCGATGATGCCGACGGGGCTAGCTGTCTGCAGCGCGGGATCGGTCATGGCCGCGCCGGCCGGTCAGGCGTCGTCGCCGTCGTTGACGGCCGCACCGCCTTCGCGCGCCATGCACAGCGCGACGCGCGCACCGCGGCCGCCGCGGCCCTTGATGTCGTCGATGAACGCGACGATCTCGGCGATCGCCGGATCTTCCGCGGTGCGCGGACGCACCCGTTCGAGCCGTTCGGCGAGCGGACCGCTGCTGTGGAACAGATCGTTGAAGAACGAGCGCACAATTGCGAGCCGCTCCTTGGTGAACTTCCGCCGGCGCATGCCGACGATATTCAACCCGGCCAGTTTCGCATAGATGCCGTTGGCGAGCGCGTAGGGAATGACGTGGGTGCGCAGGCCGCTCATGCCGCCGATCATCACCTGGGGACCGACCCGGGTGAACTGCTGCAGCACTGTCATGCCGCCGATGAAGGTGAAGTCGCCGATCTCGCAATGGCCGCCGAGGGTGGCGGCGTTGGCGAAGATCACGTCGTTGCCGACGATACAATCGTGGCCGACATGGCTCGCCGCCATGAAGAACCCGCGATCGCCGACGCGGGTCACGCCGCCGCCGCCGACCGTTCCGGTGTTCATCGTCACGTTTTCGCGGATGGTGCAGGCGTTGCCGACGATCAGCGTGGTCGGCTCGCCCTTGTAGCCGGTCGATTGCGGCGCGCCGCCCAGCGAGGCGAACGGATGGATGGTGCAGCCTTCGCCGATCGTGGTGTGGCCAGTGAGGTTGACGTGGCCGATCAGCCGGGTGCCGTTGCCGATGCTGACGTGGGGACCGACGGTGCAGAACGGCCCGATGGTGACGTCGTCGCCAATGACGGCGCCGTCTTCGATGCGCGCAGTCGGATCAATTGTGCTCATTCAACCTGTCAATCTGCCAGCATCGCGCCGACATCGGCTTCCGCCACGATCTGGCCGTCGACCTTGGCCTCGCCGTGAAACCACCACATCGTCTTACGACGGCCGGTGCGTGTCAGGTGATACTCGACGGTATCTCCTGGAATCACTGGCTTGCGGAACTTGCACTTGTCGATGGTCAGGAAATACACCGCGCGCGGCTTCTCGGTCCCGGTCACCGACATGATGCCGATCACGCCAGCGGTCTGCGCCATGCCTTCGATCATCAGCACGCCCGGATACACCGGCCGCTCCGGGAAGTGCCCCTGGAACGCCGGCTCGTTGACGGTGACGTTCTTGATGCCAATGCCGCTGTAGTCCTCGCGAATATTGATGACGCGATCGATCAGCAGAAACGGAAAGCGGTGCGGCAGAGTCTGGAGGATGGTGTTGATGTCGACTTTCTCAAAGCGAATTGGCGATTCCATCACGCCCGTCCTTCATCCCTGTCTTCGTCGGGTCGTGCCCCGGTCTCGGCTCCGCCACTCTCGGCGAGCCGCCGTACCGCCAGCATCTCCCGGAACCATGTTCGGGTCGGCCGCGCGAACATTCCGCCCCAGCGCTCACCGGCGGGGATACTGTCCTTGACCCCGGACATCGCCGCCACCTGGGCGCCGTCGCCGATCACCACATGGTTGTTGATGCCGACCATGGCGCCGAGCGCGACGTTGTCGCCCAGCGTCAGGCTGCCGGCAAGACCGCATTTGGCGGCGATCACGCAATGTCGACCAATTGTTACGTTGTGGCCGATCTGAACCTGATTGTCGATCTTGGTGCCCTCGCCGATCACCGTATCGCGGAGTGATCCGCGATCGATCGTGGTCCCGGCGCCGAGCTCGACGTCGTTTTGAATGATCACCCGGCCGGTCTGCGGCACCTTGGTGTGCTGGCCGGCGAAGATGAAGCCGAAGCCGTCCTGGCCGATATGGCAGCCGGGATGCATCAGCACGTTGTTGCCGATCAGCGCGTGCTGCAGGTGGCTGCCGGCACCGATGTCGCAATCCCGGCCGATCTTGACGCCAGCGGCGATGACGGCGCCTGCGCCGATCACCGTGCCGGAGCCGATCTCGACGTCCGGGCCGATCACTGCCAGCGGTTCGACCGTGACTTCGTCCTCGAGTCTGGCGGTCTCGTGGATCACCGCCGTCGGCGCGATACCCGGCGCTGCAACGCCGGTCTGCGGCCGCAGCGCATCGGCATAAAGATACCGGGCATAGGCCACGAAGGCGTGGAACGGCCGCCGGGCGCGCAGCACGGCGACGTGCGGCGGCACCCTGCCCTCGAACCGCTCGCTGACCAGACAGGCGCCGGCCCGCGTGCCCGCGAGTTCGTCGGAGTACCGGAGGTTCTCGAAGAAGCTCAGGTGCATGGGCCCGGCCTCGTCGAGCGAGGCCAGTCCGGTGATGCGATGCTCCGCGCGCGAAGCATCAACCAGCGTTGCTTTCGTCAGGCTGGCGATCTCGGCCAGAGTCGACGAAGGACGCGGCGGGAAAAACGAGGTGGATGCCATTCCTTCGGTCGTGGTCCGGGGTGCGGGACTTAGAACGAGGTCCCGCCGCCGAACTTGAACTCCTGCACGCGGTCGTACTTACCCTTGGTGATCGGGATCGCGTAATCGAAGCGCAGCGGACCGAACGGCGACGCCCAGATCAGGCCGACACCGACCGAGGTGCGGACCAGGTTGGTATCGTCGTAGTTCAAACCGGAACAGGTGCCGATCGTGGTCTGGCTCGCCGGGGTGCAGCCGGGCGTGTTGACTTCGCCCGTCAGCGACCACGACGTCGGCCCCTTGTAGTCGAACAGCGAGCCGGCGTCGGCGTAGACGGCGCCCTTCAGCCCGACTTCCTTGGGCAGGAACCAGAACGGCATCTGCAATTCGACCGACGCACCCCAGTAATTGGTGCCGCCCAGTGCGTCGCCGCCGTAGCCGTAGAGGGCATACTGGCCGATGTCGCGCGGACCGATACCGTTCGGAGCGAAGCCGCGAACCAGGTTCGAACCCATCTGGAAGTGGTCGAGCATCCGCAGCTGGTTATCGCCGTAGGTGCTCAGATTGCCGGCCTGCAGGTGGATCAAGCCGACCAGATCCGACACCAGCGGGGTGTAGTACTTGGCATCGAACGCGGTCTTGATGAACTTCACGTCGCCGCCGACGCCAGCGAAGTCCTGGCGCAGGTCGACGAGCAGACCGTCGGTCGGGTTCTTGATGTTGTCGAGGGTGTTGTAGGTCAGCGTGTAGCCGATCGACGAGGTCCAGTAGGCGCCGCCAGCCAGACCGATGCGGACCGGCAGAGAGGCTTCGCCGTCGCCGTAGCAACCCAGCACGCCGTAGGTGCCCTGCAGATTGTTGGCAGCGATGTACTGCGGCGTCGGGAAGAAGCCCGCACCCGGGATGTTGTTACAGTTGTTCAGGTACGACGGCAGCGTGATCTCCTGCCGATACAGCGAGTAGCGCAGCTGCAACGACAGGTCTTCCCGTAGCGCGAAGCCGAGGCGCGGGCTGAAGCCGAGCGTCTTGGTCGAGTACGAGATGTAGCGGTTGGCGAGCTGCTCACGCTGATACAGGTCGAGGCCGAGCGCGACCCGATAGTCGAGCAGATAGGGCTCGACGAACGACAGCGAGTAGCCGCGCGCGTACTGACCGTACTGCACCGACGCCTTGGCGAAGATGCCGCGGCCGAGGAAGTTGCGCTCCGACACCGAGACTTCGCCGAGCGCGCCGTCGCTGGTCGAATAGCCGCCCGACACCGAGAAGTCGCCGGTCGATTTCTCTTCGAGGTTGACCACCAGGATGACGCGGTCGCTCGACGAACCCGGCTCGGTGGAGATCTTCACCGACTTGAAGAAGTCGAGGTTCTTCAGGCGGCGCTCGGCGCGGTCGACCAGCGCACGGTTGTAGGCGTCGCCTTCGGAGATGTCGAACTCACGCCGGATCACGTAGTCGCGGGTCCGGGTATTGCCGACGATGTTGATGCGCTCGATGTAGACCCGCGGCCCCTCTTCGATCGAGAACACGATCGAAACGGTGTGCTGGTCGAAATTACGATCGCCGCGCGGACGCACGGTCGCGAACGCATAGCCACGCCGCGACAGCTCGATCTGCATCTCTTCGACCGACTTCTCCAGCGCCTCGGCGTTGTACAGAGAGCCGACGCCGACGCGTGAGAAGCTGCGCAGCGAGTTCGCATCGAGAGTCGGAATGGTCGATTCGAACGTCACCGAGCCGACGCGGTACTGCTGGCCTTCTTCGATCTTGAAGGTGACCATGAAGCCCTTGCGCTCCGGATCGTATTCGGTGAGCGCGGCGACGACCTGCACATCCGCGAAGCCGTGCTTCAGATAGAAGCGGCGGATCAGGTCGCGATCGGCCTCGACCCGGTCCGGATCGTACACGTCACCATTGCCGAGGAAGCTCAGCAGGTTGGATTCGCGGGTCTTGATCACGTCCTTGAGGCGATAGGCCGAATAGGTCTTGTTGCCGACGAACTCGATCGACTTCACGCCGGTCTTCGGACCTTCGTTGATCACGAACACCAGATCGACGCGGTTGTTGGGCTGCTCGATGATCTGCGGGTCGACGCGAACGTCGTAACGGCCGGAGCGGCGATAGATCTCGGCGATCCGCAGCGCATCGCCCTGCACCATCGGGCGGGACAGCGTGCCACGCGGCTTCGACTGGATTTCAGCCGACAGCTGCTCGTCCTTGATCTTCTTGTTGCCCTCAAAAGCGAGCCGACCGATCACCGGGTTCTCGACCACGCTGACCACCAGCCGGCCGCCGACGTGATTGATGCGCACGTCCTGGAACAGGCCGGTCTCGATCAGCGCCTTGAGGCCGTCGTCAATCGATCCCTGGTCGAGCCGCCCACCGGGACCTGGCTTGAAATAGGAGCGAATGGTCTCAGCCTCGACCCGCCGATTGCCCTCGACCCCGATCGAGGAAGCGGACTGGGCGGCGGCAGGAGACGCCATCGCCACGCCGAGCGCCGTCGTGGCGGCCGGTACGGCGAAAAACACCAGGGCGGCACCGATTACCCCCCGCAACACTCGCATTCCAACTTTCATGCGCTACGCGCCCTTGTCATTCCGATGCCGGCACAAGGCCCCCGCACCGACAGAATCCCCATGTTGCCTCGCTTGTAGACAATTTTGCCCCGCCGGCAAACGTCCTTTCGCGATGCGATTTCAATTTCATTCCAACACGTTGCCTATCCGCCACGTTTGACGGATCGAATACATCATGACGACGCCAGATGCAGAATGTCGTTGTAGGTCGCGAACATCATCAGCATCAGCACCAGCGCCAGACCGATTCGGAACCCGACCTCCTGCGCCCGCTCCGAGAGCGGCCGGCCGCGGACGGCTTCGATTCCATAGAACAGCAGATGCCCGCCATCGAGCAGCGGCACCGGAAACAGGTTCAACAGGCCGATCGAGATCGACAGCACCGCCGCCAGATGCAGCAGCGGGGTGAAACCGATCGTCGCCACCTGCCCGGACACCTGCGCGATCCGCAGCGGGCCCCCAAGCTGATCCGCCGCCTCGCGCCCGGTAAAAATACCGCCGATGTACGAGAATGTCCGGTCGACCACGAACCAGGTCTCCTTGATTCCCATCCAGAACGCGACCGCCGGATTGACCCGCTGGGTCGTCACCTCGCCGGCGGCAGTCGAGCGGCTGATTCCCAGGATGCCGAGCCGCTGGACGTTGCCAAACCGGTCCTTGATCTCCTTGAGCTCGGGCGTCGCCTGCAGCTCGACGGTCGAATCGCCGCGCTTGACGGTAAATTTGAGCTGTTTGCCGGCGTCTGCGCTGACGATCCGCTGCATCTCGAGGAAATTGGCGATCGCGCTGCCGTCGATCGCGGTCACCACGTCGCCCGGCTTGAACCCGGCCGATTCGGCCGCACTGCCCGGCTGCACGCCGTCGACCCGCGCAGACGTGTTCGGCGCCCCGAACACGGCGAACAGGAAGGTGAACAGCACGATCGCGAGAATGAAGTTCGCCACCGGTCCAGCCACCACGACCGCGGCCCGCGGGCCGACCGGCTTGTGATGGAAGCTGACGGCGCGGTCCGCTGCCGACATTTGCGCCAGTGCCTCACCAGAGGGCGTGCTGGCCTCGCTGTCGTCGCCGAAAAACTTGACGTAGCCGCCGAGCGGCACAGCCGAGAGCTTCCAGCGGGTGCCGTGGCGGTCGTTGAAGCCGACGATCTCCGGACCGAAACCGACCGAGAAGGTCAGCACCTTCACGCCGTTCCAGCGCGCGACCAGAAAATGGCCGAGTTCGTGGAAGAACACCACGATCGTCAGGACGAACAGAAACGGAATGACGTAGCCGACGAAACCGTGGCTCAACGTATTGAAGCTATGGAGAAAAAGATCGGCCATCCCATTCCTTTCGAGCAGAACCGACGGCCCTGTTCCCTGTTCCTCTATGATGCCTTTGCGGCAATTTGAGGCAACAGGGTGGCAGCGAGGTTTCGCGCCTGATGGTCAAGAGCGATGGCGTCATCGGCGGAACCGAGCGGCGCCAGATTGCCGGCGCGAACCCAGCTATTGAGCGTATCCTCGACCAGCCGGGAGATCGCCCCGAACCTGATCTTCTGCGCCATAAAGGCGGCGACCGCGACCTCGTTGGCGGCGTTATACACGGTCGTTGCGCCGTTACCGGTGCGAAGCGCGTCATACGCCAGTCGCAGACCGGGAAAACGCGTGAAATCAGGCGCTTCGAAGGTCAATTGACCAATCTTGGCGAGGTCGAGCTTGGCAGCGCGGCCGGTAATTCGATCCGGCCAACCGAGACAATGCGCGATTGGGATCCGCATGTCGGGGGCGCCGAGCTGCGCCACCACGGACCGGTCGGCGAACTCGACCAGGCCGTGCACGATCGACTGCGGATGCACCAGCACGTCGATCTCGTCCGGCGTCAGCGCGAACAGATACGAGGCCTCGATCACCTCGAGCCCCTTGTTCATCATCGAGGCCGAATCGATCGTGATCTTCTGGCCCATGCTCCAATTCGGATGCTTGAGCGCCTGCGCCAGGGTCGCCTGCTCGATGTCGGCTGCGGCCCAGGTGCGGAACGGCCCGCCCGAGGCGGTGATGATGACACGGGTCAGTTCGTGGCGGTTGCCGGAGGCCAGCGCCTGAAACAACGCGTTGTGCTCCGAATCGGCCGGCAGGATCTGGGCCCCGGCGGCTGCGGCCCGAGTGATGAAGAAGTCGCCGGCGCACACCAGGCACTCCTTGTTGGCGAGCGCGACGGTGGTGCCGCGATCAACCGCGGCCAGCGCCGGCTTCAGACCGGCAGCGCCGGAGATCGCCGCCATCACCCAGTCGGCCGGCCGGGCGCCGGCCTCGATCACCGCGCTCTCGCCGGCCCCGCATTCGACGGCGGTTCCGGCGAGCGCAGCCCGTAGCTCGCCGAGCCGCGCCGGGTCGGCGACGGCGACGAAGCGCGCGTTGAACTCCTTGGCCAGCTTGGCGAGGCCGGCCACGTTAGCGTTGCCGGTGAGTGCTTCGACCCGGTAGCGCTCCGGTTCGGCGCGGATCAGGTCCAGCGTGCTGTCGCCGATCGACCCGGTGGCGCCGAGCACACTGACGGTGCGGACGCCGCTATGGGCGGGATCGGCATTCTTCAAAGGAACAGGGTTCATTGCGTCACCACACCATCAATCCGCGGCCAATACCATCCAGTGGCGCCCGCATCAGTCCAATCAATACCGCCACCACAACCGCCGCGACATAGCCATCGAGCCGGTCCATCAGCCCGCCATGGCCGGGAATGATGTGGCTCGAATCCTTGACGCCGAACTGGCGCTTGACCGCCGATTCGAGCAGATCCCCAAGCTGGGAAGCGGTTGAAAGAACCGCCGCAAGGATCAGAAGCGGCGCGACTTTCCCGAATCCAGCGAGCCCGAAGCCGAGCCCGACCAAGAGGCTCAACGAGAGCCCGCCGATCGCCCCCGCCCAGGTCTTTTTTGGGCTGACGCGCGGCCACAGCTTGGGACCGCCGATAGTGCGGCCGGCGAAATAGCCGCCGATATCGGCGCCCCAGACGACCAGCAGTATCAGTACCAGCGCCGCGAACCCGTGGTCCGGGTCGAGCCGGGCCAGAATCGAAGCGATCAGCGCGGCGGCGGCATAGCCGAGCCCGGTCGCGGTCCAGCGCCGAGGCTGGTCGCCGAGCAGCGCCAGTCCGCCGACGCCGAGCACCGCCGCAACCAGCGCCGGCACCGGCTTGTCGAACGCCAATCCCAGTCCGCAGACGATCAGGCACAAACAGCCGAGCACCAGCACGCGGAAGTCGCGCGCCGCGCCGACGATCCCGAGCCATTCGACGAACAGACCGATCGCCACCAGCGTGGCCAGCACGGCCCAGGGCCAACCGCCGAGCCAAGCAATCGCGATCGCGCCGGGAGCCAGCACGAGCGCGGCGGCGATTCGCTGGATCAGATTCCGGGACCCCTGCTCGGCCGCCGGCGCCGGCGGCGCGTTGTCCTGGCTCACGCGTGTCACGATCCTGTTTTGGCGGCCAATCCGCCGAACCGGCGCTCACGCCGGGCATATTCGGCAATCGCGCCTTCCAGCGCGGCCTTGTCGAAGTCCGGCCAGTGGATGGGCACGAACACCAATTCACTGTACGCGGCCTGCCACATCAGGAAATTCGACAATCGTTGTTCTCCGCTGGTGCGGATGATCAGGTCGGGATCGGGGATGTCGGGAGCGTCGAGATAGCGGCCCAGCGTTTCGATATCGATCGTGGCCGGGTCGCGCTTGCCCTCTGCGACCTCGCGCGCCAGCCGCTGCGCGGCGTTGGCGATCTCCTGGCGGGAACCGTAGTTGAACGCCACCACCAGATTGAGCTTGGTGTTGCCCCGGGTCAGTTCCTGCGCCTCGTCCAGCATCGCGCACAGGTCGCGGTCGAGCCGGTTGCGCTCGCCGATCACCCGGATGCGGACCCCGTCGCGGTGCAGCGAGGCCAGATCGTTGCGGATGAAGCGGCGCAGCAGCCCGAACAGGTCGCCGATCTCGGTCGCCGGCCGCGCCCAGTTCTCCGAGCTGAACGAGAAAATGGTCAGATAGCGGATCCCGAGCTCGCTGGACGCCCGGACGACACGGCGCAGCGCCTCGACGCCGCGGCGATGGCCTTCGGCGCGCGGCAGCCCTCTGGCCGCCGCCCAACGCCCGTTCCCGTCCATAATGATGGCGACGTGCGCCGGAGCACTCGGCGGCTCGGACGGATCAGGCAGCGGCGCGGCAGCTTTCGACATTGCTCATTCCCGAAGCGTCATCCCGCCAGAAGATCCCCGGCTCGCTGCCAGAAAGTATTCGAGATCCGTAAGTTATAGTCGGCGCGTCGACAAGGCCTGAACTCTCTCGCCGCCCGTGGCGGGCGCCGCATTCCGGCTCCCCGTACAATCCCGCACCCGACCGCGGGGACGCGGCAATGGCGCCGCATCCCTCGCTCCAAAACGGCAGATTAGACCGTCAGGATTTCCTTTTCCTTGTTCGCGAGCAACTGATCGATCTCGGCAATCGACGCATCCGTCGCCTTCTGGACTTCCTGATCGAGCCGCTTCTGATCGTCCTCGGAGATCTCGTGCGCCTTCTCCAGCTTCTTGATGGTGTCGAGACCATCGCGGCGGACGTGGCGGACCGCGACACGGGCGGCCTCGGCGTATTTATGCGCGACCTTGACCAGATCCTTGCGGCGCTCTTCGTTCAGTTCGGGGATCCGCAGCCGGATCACCTGACCTTCAGTCGCGGGCGACAGGCCGAGATTGGAATCGACGATTCCCTTCTCCACCGCCTTGACCATCGACTTGTCCCAGACCTGCACCGAAATCAGCCGCGGTTCCGGCACCGAGACGGTGGCGACCTGGTTGAGCGGCATGTGGCTGCCATAGGCGTCGACCTGAACCGGCTCCAGCATCGAGGCCGACGCGCGCCCCGTGCGCAGACCGCCGAGCTCGTGCTTCAGGGACTGCGCGGCACCCTGCATCCGCCGCTTCAATTCGTTGATGTCGAACTTGTCGGACATTGCCGCCTCTCTTTCTCAATCGCTAATCATGTTCGCCGCGCGCCGCGCGGCCGTCGTCAGCCTGCTACGACAGTGCCCCGTCCCGCGCCGCTCAGCACCGCGCCGATCGAACCGGGCTCGGCGATCGAGAACACGATGATAGGCAGCGAGGTTTCACGGGCAAGCGCGAAGGCCGTAGCGTCCATCACCTTGTAGCCGCCGGCGAGCGCTTCCGAATGAGTCAGTTTCTCGAACCGCTTCGCATTCGGATCGAGCTTCGGATCGGCGGTGTAGACGCCGTCGACATTGGTGGCCTTCAGCACCGCGCCGGCGCCGATTTCGGCAGCACGCAGCACGGCGGCAGTATCAGTGGTGAAATACGGATTGCCGGTGCCGCCGGCGAGCAGCACGATGCCGCCTTCGGCGAGCGTCTGCTCGGCGGCCGCGCGGGTGTAGAGCTCGCAGACTTCCGGCATCATCAGCGCAGCCAGCGTGCGCGCTTTTTGGCCCTGTCGCTGCAGCGCTTCGGTAAGCGCCAGGCAGTTCATCACGGTGGCCAGCATGCCCATGGTATCGCCGGTGGTGCGCGACACGCCGCGGGCGGAGACTTCGACGCCGCGAAAAATGTTGCCGCCGCCGATCACCACGGCGACTTCGACGCCGAGGGCGCGGGCGGCGATCAGCTCGCCGGCGACGCGATCGATGGTGGCCTGATCGATACCGTAATCCTGGGGACCGGCGAAATACTCGCCCGACAGCTTGACCAGCACACGACGATAGATCGGCTCAGCCATGACGCGGTCGTTGCCCCCTTGTTGATATGACAACTCCCGGCCCGAGGGCCGGAAGTCGCAGAGCGCGAAACGCTTACTTCTGGCCCGAAGCGGCCGCGACTTCGGCGGCGAAGTCGGAGGTCTGCTTCTCGATACCCTCGCCGAGGGCGTAGCGGACGAAGCCGGTGATCTTGATCGGCGCGCCGACCTTGCCTTCGGCTTCCTTGACCGCCTGCGCGACCGACTTGCCCTTCTCGTCGTGGATGTAGGCCTGCTCCAGCAGGCAGACTTCCTTGTAGTAGGTCTTCAGGCCGTTCTCGACGATCTTCTCGATCATGTTCTCCGGCTTGCCCTGCTGACGATACTTGTCGGCCATCACCTCGCGCTCGCGCTGCACCACGGCCGGATCGAGGCTGGACGGGTCGAGCGCCTGCGGGTTGGCGGCGGCGACGTGCATGGCGAGCTGGCGGCCGAGCACGGCGAGTTCGTCGGCCTTGCCGGCGGATTCGAGCGCGACGATCACGCCCATCTTGCCGGCGCCGTCGATCACCGCATTGTGGATGTAGCTGGCGACCACGCCCTGCGACACTTCAAGCGCGGCAGCGCGGCGCAGCGTCATGTTCTCGCCGATGGTGGCGATCGCGTCGGCGATCGCGCCCGCGACCGTGGTCGAACCGACCGGCGCGGCGTTGATCGCGTCGATGTCGGCGCCGACCTTGAGCGCGACCTGGGCGATCATCTTGACCAGGCCCTGGAACTGCTCGTTGCGCGCGACGAAGTCGGTCTCGGAGTTGACCTCGATGACAACGCCCTTGGTGCCGTCGGTGAGCGCACCGATCAGACCTTCGGCGGCGACGCGGCCGGCCTTCTTGGCGGCCTTCGACAGGCCCTTCTTGCGCAGCCAGTCGATCGCGGCTTCGATGTTGCCGTCGGTCTCGGCAAGCGCCTGCTTGCAATCCATCATGCCGACGCCGGTGGTCTCGCGCAGCTCCTTGACCATTGCTGCAGTAATCGTTGCCATCGCTAATAAGCCCTCTGCCTGTGAGTGCGACCGCGCAGCCGAAGCCCGCGGTTCGCAATCAGGAACACATCTCAGATTTTGACGACGGAACGATGCGGCCGGATGCCGGCCGCATCGCCCGGAGTTATTCCGCCTCGGCGGTCAGCGACTTGGCCTGCGCCACCCAGGCATCGGCCCGGCTCGGCAGACCGAGCTCTTCGCCGATCTGATGCGCAGTGGCCTGGTCGAGCTCGGCGAGCTGCCAATAGTGGAAGATGCCGAGGTCGTTGAACTTCTTCTCGATCGCGCCGGACACGCCCTGCAGCTTCTTGAGGTCGTCCGGGGTACCGCGCGGACCCGGCAGGCCCTGGAAGGCCGCCGCCTGCGCCGCCGGCAGGTCTTCACGCAGCGGCTGCGACGCCGCACCGATGTCGATGCCGACATCGCCCTGCGCGCGCGAGATGCCGTCGATCACCGCACGAGCGACCAGATCGCAGTACAGCGCGATGGCGCGGCCGGCGTCGTCGTTGCCCGGCACCAGATAGGTGATGCCCTTCGGATCGCAGTTGGTATCGACGATCGCGGCGACCGGGATGCCGAGACGCTGGGCTTCCTGGATCGCGATGTCTTCCTTGTTGGTATCGATCACGAAGATCAGATCCGGAAGACCGCCCATGTCCTTGATGCCGCCGAGCGAGCGGTTGAGCTTGTCGCGCTCGCGCTGCAGCTCGAGGCGCTCTTTCTTGGTGTAGGCATTGGCGTCGGCCGAGCTCAGCACGTCCTCGAGGTGACGCAGCCGGCGGATCGAGCCCGAGATCGTCTTCCAGTTGGTCAGCGTGCCGCCGAGCCAACGCGAGTTGACGAAATACTGCGCCGAGCGCTTGGCGGCATCGGCCACGGCGTCCTGCGCCTGGCGCTTGGTGCCGACGAACAGCACGCGGCCGCCCTTGGCGACGGTGTCGCTGATCGCCTGCAGGGCGCGATGCAGCAGCGGCACGGTCTGGGTCAGGTCGACGATGTGGATGTTGTTGCGGACGCCGAAAATGTAGTCCGCCATCTTCGGATTCCAGCGATGCGACTGGTGACCGAAATGCACGCCAGCTTCGAGCAGCTGACGCATCGAGAATTCAGGAAGCGACATAGGTAGTTCTCCGGTTGGTTCCTCCGGAAACGTGTGGGCAACCGTGCCTGAGATGGGGACGAATCCCCTCGCAGCCCGGCGCCACCGGACGGCCTTGTGAGCCATGTTTCCGTGTGAGATGGCGCGCGTTATAGCGGGATTCCCCAATAACGCAAGGCGTTCCGGCCGGGATTGGCCGAACGGAGCCCCCCGTCCCGGCCGCCCTGGCCGCGGGCCAGCCGGCGGTTCAGTCCGCCGGCGCCCGGTTCAGCACTGCTTCACTCCCGGCGGGCAGCGTTTGGCAGGCCCCTGAGGAGGCCGCGGCGGCGGAGCGGCCCGCGGCGGTGCCGGAGGACGCGGCGGCGCGACACGGGGTGGCGGCGGCGCCATCCGCGGTGGAGCCGGCGGCGGGGCCATCCGCGGCACGACGCGGGACGGCGGCGGCGGAGCGACCACCCGGGGCGCCACATGCATCGGCGGCGGCACCGGGCGGGCAACCGTTGGCGGTGCCGGCCGCTGAATCCGAGGCGCTTGGGGCGGCGGCGGACGCCGCTCCACCCTCGCGGTAGCCGGCGGACCCGGCGGCCTGACCGGACGCGAGACCGGGCGCAACGCCGGCGGCGTCGGTCGCAGCGCTGCGGCGGCCGGTGGCCGCACCGTCTCCGGCCGCACCGCCGGGCCAGGCGCCGGCTTGCCGGCCTGTCGATCCGGCCGCGGCGAAACCGCCGCCGGCGCGAGCCTGGCATTGCCCATGGCCGGGCCGGGTCCGGCGCCAGGCCGGGCGGTCGCCGGTCCCGGCGCCGGCGGTAATCCTTTGGTTCCAGGCACCGGCAGCGCCTGCACCGCCGGCGCGGCACCGGCGGGCGCGCCGGGTCCGGGACGCCCCTGCTCCGGACGCGGCGCCACGGCAGGCCCATTGGCCCGCGCCGGCGGCGAACCCGGAGCGGCTCCAGGCATGGGACGCGGCGCGGTCGTGGCCTGCGCCGGCGCGAGCGTCGCCGCGGGCTGGGCCAGTCGCGGGCCCTGGAGTTGCACGCCGGGGCGCGGCGCAAAGCCGCCTGGCGGCCTAGTGGCGATCGACGCGCTCGGCGGCACCGCCGCTTTGCCCTGCTGGATCAGCGCGGCCCGATGCAGCGCCGCGGCCGGCAGCGCCGCGCCGATCACCGCACCGGAGGCGACGGCGGCCGCGGCTACGGCCGGTGCGGGCGTGCCGGGCGCAGCGACGGTAGGCCCTAGCGGCGGGCTCACCAGCGGCGCAGCCGGATTGGCCGCCACCGGCGGCGGCTGGTTGATCACCTGATTGATCACCGTGGTGTTGTGGATGTTGGCGAAGATGATGTTGTTCGGCGGCGGTCGCACATACACCGGCGGGCGAACATAGGCCGGGATCGGCACGAACAGCGGCCGCGGCAGATAGAACAGACCGATCGGCGGCGGCGGCGGTGGCAGCACCACGAAATCCGGCGGCGGTGGCGGCAGCAGGTACACTGGCGGCGGCGGTGGCGGCGCGAAGTCGAACTCCGGATCGCTGAACATCAGCACCGGCCGGTCGACATAGACGATTTCGTCGGGCGGCGGCGGCGGCACGTCGTAGTCGATCATGGTGAAGCTCGGCGGCGGCTCCAGCGCGGCGGCGAGGAAATCGAGGCGGCGCCGTGCATCTGCGGCGTGCGGCCCGCGCGGATAGCGCCGCAGATACGACCAATACGCGTCGGGCGTATCGACCCGGTAGGTGCGGCGCCAAGTGATCGCCTCGCGCCGCGCGGCGACGATCGCCCTCACCCGCTTGGCCAGAGGATCGTTCGGGTAGGCGGCGAGGAAATCCTCATAGGCCTGCAGCGTGTCGCGATCGAGCGCCGCTGCATAGGCCTCTTGGGCGCCGAAATCGCGGATCGGCTTGGAGCGCAGCGTCTGGTCGACCGCGGCCATCGGCGGCGCGTCGGGCGCGCGATCGAAGAACATGAAATTGGAATCGACCGTCCGCGTATCCCACGGCAATTGCGCGCCCTTGGTATTCTCGTTGACGCGCAGCCGGACCCGGTCGAACAATTGCGGCAGCGTCAGCCCGCCGGTGCGGATCATCTCGGCCAGCGCCTGGGCGTAGACCCCATAGGCTCCGCGCTCCTCCGGCGCCACCGTGCCGGGCGCGGCATTGAAGGCGATCAGCATCTTCGGGTTGGGCTCGACCATGGCCAGTCCCGAGGCGACCGATCCGCCCGGCACGAACGGCTGCTCGCGCGCCAGATCGAGCACGACGACGCTAGTCTTCAGCGGCAGCGCCGCGAGCTGGCGCAGATAGTCGCTGATACGCAGGCCTTCGGTCGGAATCTCGGTGTCGCGCGACAGCTGCGTGTCGACCGGGATGAAGTAGTTCTCGCCGGCGTATTGCACGCCGTAACCGGCGAGATAGATCGCCGCGACGGTGTCGGGGCCGGACTCCTCGGCCTTCTTCAGAAAGTCGCGGAAGGTGCCGCGCAGCGTGTCGCCGTCGAGATCACGCGCACCGGTGACATCGAAGCCGGCGGCCTGCAGCGTCTGAGCGATCAGGCCGCCGTCATTGGCGGCAGTGGACAGCGGCGCTTTGGCATAGGCGCCGTTGCCGATCACCAGCGCGATGCGCTTTTCCTGCGCTTGCGCGCGGGCATGGTCGATCGGGACGACGAGGATGACAGCGACAACGACGGAGGCGAGAGACAGGACGAAGCTGAAACGCATGGCCGGGGACCCGCTGCATGGGCGCCGCCGGGACCGACCGAGCGCCGCCGCATGCATTTCAGCGCGCCGCAATCTGAACGGCGATTGAATAGATCACGCCCTGATTAAGGCTGGGCCGCTGGCGAGGCGGCGCGGCCGACGGACCGACCTGTGGCTGTGCGCGAGCCTTCCCCCGGCTCACAGCGTCTCGACGTGCTCGACGCCGCCGACCGCTTTGATCGCACCGGCGATCTGCGGCGAGACCTGGAAGCGACCCGGGATCTCGAACTCGACCTCGGTCTGCGGATCGAGCCGCAGCACCAGCGCAACGTTGCCGCCGGCCGTTCTCGATTCCGACGGCTGCAGGCGCTTGGTCAGCGACTCCAGCGGCTTGGTATCGCGCAGGAAGATCCGCAGCCCCTTCTGGGTCTTGGCCGCGGCAGCGTCGAGCAGTTCGGCGTGCAGCACCCGGGCGCGGACATCTTCGCCCTGCAGCTCGGCACCGAGCTGCAGCAGCACTGCAGCCCCTGGCTCCAGCACCTCGCGATATTGCGCCAGACCTTCGGAGAACAGCACGGCTTCAAAATGCCCGGTCGGGTCGGACAGGCCCATGATGCCCATCTTGTTGCCGGTCTTGGTGCGCCGTTCCATCCGCGACACCACCGTGGCGGCGACCTTGCCGGCAGTGGCGCCGGACTTCACCGCCTTGCAGAACTCGGCCCAGGACTGCACCCGCAGCCGCTTCAGCGCGGTGACGTAGTCGTCGAGCGGATGGCCGGACAGGAAGAAGCCGATCGCATCGTATTCGCGGCGCAGCCGTTCCGCCGGCAGCCAGGCGTCGATCTGCGGCAGAATGATCGAGGGGGCGTCCGACAGCCCGCCGAACATGTCGTTCTGGCCGCTGGTCGCCGCTTCATGATTGCGCTGGCAGGCGGCGACGATGGCATCCGCAGCAGCGGACACCACCGCGCGGTTGGAGTTGAGGCAGTCGAACGCGCCGGCCGCGGCGAGACATTCCACGACGCGCCGATTGATGGCGCGCGGATTGACCCGCGCGGCGAAGTCGGCGAGCGAGGCGAACGGCTTGTCGCCCCTCGCCTCGACGATCTGCTGCACCGCCTGCAGGCCGACGCCCTTGAGACCGCCGAGCGCGTAGTAGATCGTGTTCGGACCGACCTCGAAGGTGGCGCCGGAATGATTGACCGACGGCGGCTCGACCTTGATGCCGAGCCGCTGCGCCTCGGCGCGGAATTCGCTGAGCTTGTCGGTGTTGTGGATTTCCAGCGTCATCGACGCGGCCAGGAATTCGACCGGATAATGCGCCTTCATGAAGGCGGTCTGGTACGATACCAGCGCATAGGCTGCCGCGTGGCTCTTGTTGAAGCCGTAGTCGGCGAACTTGGCGAGCAGGTCGAAGATGGTGTCGGCGGCGTCCTTGGCGACGCCGTTTTTCACCGCGCCTTCGACGAAGATCGCGCGCTGCTTGTCCATCTCGGCGCGGATCTTCTTACCCATCGCGCGGCGCAGCAGGTCGGCGTCGCCGAGCGAGTAGCCGGCCATCACCTGGGCGATCTGCATCACCTGTTCCTGGTAGATGATGACGCCGAACGTCTCCTTGAGGATCGGCTCCAGCATCGGATGCAGATATTCCGGCTCCTCGTCGCCGTGCTTGCGGGCGCAATAGGTCGGGATGTTCGCCATCGGGCCCGGGCGATACAGCGCCACCAGCGCGATGATGTCCTCGAACCGGTCGGGGCGCATGTCGATCAGCGCCCGCCGCATGCCGGCGCTTTCAACCTGGAACACGCCGACCACATCGCCGCGGGCCAGCATCTGATAGCTCGGCGCGTCGTCGATCGGCAGCGTGTGCAGATCGACGTGGATGTCGCGCTGCTTCAGCAGCTTCACCGCGACGTCGAGCGTCGTCAGCGTCTTCAGGCCGAGGAAGTCGAACTTCACCAGCCCCGCCGGCTCGACCCATTTCATGTTGAACTGGGTCACCGGCATGTCGGATTTCGGATCGCGATACAGCGGCACCAGATCGCTGAGCGGGCGATCGCCGATCACGATGCCGGCGGCGTGGGTCGAGGCGTGCCGGGTCAGGCCTTCGAGCTTCTGGGCGATGTCGAACGCGCGCGCTACGATCGGGTCTTCGTCGCGCGCCGCCTGCAGCTTCGGCTCGCCCTCGATCGCCTGTTTCAGGGTGATCGGCGCGGCCGGATTCTGCGGCACCAGCTTGGTCAGCTTGTCGACCTGGCCGTAGGGCATCTGCAGCACCCGGCCGACGTCGCGCAGCACGCCGCGCGCCTGCAGCGTACCGAAAGTGATGATCTGCGCCACCTGATCGCGGCCGTAGCGCTGCTGCACGTATTCGATCACCTCGCCGCGGCGATCCTGGCAGAAGTCGATATCGAAGTCCGGCATCGAGACGCGTTCCGGATTGAGGAAGCGCTCGAACAGCAGGCCGAACCGGATCGGATCGAGGTCGGTAATGGTCAGCGAATACGCCACCAGCGAGCCGGCGCCCGAACCACGGCCCGGACCGACCGGGATGCCGTGCGCCTTGGCCCATTTGATGAAGTCCGACACGATCAGGAAGTAGCCCGCGTATTTCATGCGGGTGATGACGTCGAGTTCGAAGGCGAGCCGCTTGTTGTAATCCTCCTCGGTCGTGCCCTGCGACAGGCCGTGGACGCTGAGCCGTTTGGCGAGGCCCTGCTCGGCCTGGTGGCGCAGCTCGGCGGCTTCGGCGGCGGCCGCTTCCACGGCGTCGCTGACGCCAGCGCCGACGGTGAATAGCGGCAGGATCGGTTTGCGGGTCAGCGGCCGGTAGGCGCAGCGCTGCGCGATCTCCACCGTCGAGGCCAGCGCTTCGGGCAGATCGGCGAACAGCACCGCCATCTCGGCGCGGGTCTTGAAGCGGTGATCGGGGGTGAGCTGGACCCGCTCGGTCTCGGCGATCAGCTTGCCGGACGCGATGCACAACAGCGCGTCGTGGGCCTCGTAATCGTCGGTCGAGGCGAAATGCGGCTCGTTGGTCGCGACCAGCGGCAGCCCCTTGTCGTAGGCAAGATCGATCAGCCCGCCCTCGGCGCGGCGCTCGGCATCGGTGCCATGGCGCTGCAGCTCGACATAGAGCCGATCACCGAACGCCTGCAGCAGCCGCTCGCAGCGCTGCGCGGCGAGCGCCGGATCGTGCTGCATCGCCAGCGATATCGGACCATCGGCCCCACCGGTCAGCGCGATCACGCCGTCGGTCTCGCCGTCGAGCCAGTCCAATTTGATGTGCGGCGCCTGATTGACCGGGGTCTCCAGGAACGCCCGCGAATTCAGCCGCATCAGGCTGCGATAGCCCTGCTCGCGCGCGGCCAGGAGCACGATCCGCGCCGGCTCGCCGAGCGCGCCGTGCCGGGCATTCGGATCCTGGTCGCCGAAATCGACCCCGAGCTCGAGCCCGACGATCGGTTGGATGCCGTAGCCCGACAGCTTGTCGGAGAATTCGAGCGCACCGAACATGTTGTCGGTGTCGGTCAGCGCCAGCGCCGGCTGGTGGTCGGCTTTCGCCAGCTCGGCCAGCTTGGCGATCTTCATCGAGCCTTTCAGCAGCGAATAGGCCGAGTGGACGTGCAGATGGACGAATCCGGCGTTGCTCATCGGCGCGGCGGCTCTTCAGATCGAATGGCGGGTCGGGCGAGAGGTGGACGGAGCCGGCGCCAATCGGCCGCCGACTCGGGTAAGCCAATGGTGGGCTCCCTCACCCGTCACCGCAAGCAGCGACGGCGCGCTTTTCCCCGCTATGCCGAAGCGATCGCAGCGCCCGCTCCCTCGCCGGGATCAGGCCTGTGCCAGCACCTGGGCCCAGACCGCCACCATGCCGATGAACAGTGCAATCGACGTCAGCGCCGCAGCTTCCTGGATGAAGATCTTCAGCATCGTCCCGCTCCCTGACTTCGTGAACATAACAAGAACAATGTTCTCATTTCGTTCTAGAGTCAAGAAAGCCCGGACCACAGCAACCTTGGTCGTTAACGAGACGTTACTATCCCCGGAATTCACCGCGCGGCGTGGATTGACGCTGATCGGGGAATGGCGCACGGACCGACACAACCTTGCGCCCGGCCATGGGCCGGCGCGCCGCAGCGGAGACGACGATGCGATTTGGAGCGATGGTGCTGACGGCGGCCGGGCTGTTGCTGCCGGCGGCGGCCGCGGCGCAGCCTTACGACAATTATCCGGTCTGCCTGCGGGTCTACGGCCCGGTGCGCTACGACGAGTGCCGCTACGTCTCGATCGAGCAGTGCCGGCCGTCGGCCTCGGGCATCGCCGGGCAATGCGTCGTCAATCCGTGGTATCAGCCGCCAGCGGGGCCGAATGCCCGCCGCGCCCAACGCCGCTGAGCGAACGTTAGATGCGCCGCGCCCGCCGGCGTCATAGACTTCTGCAATAATGGCGGGTGAAATTCGAGTCGCCGCCGAGGCTGCTCCGCAGTTCAACAAGGATACCAACGACGATGCGCAAGCTGTTCCTGATCGCGATGCTCGCCGGCCTCGGCCTGACCACCACCGCGGAAGCGCGGGACTACCGCGTCTGCCTGCGGGTGTATCAGAGCTACCATGACTGGTACGACGAGTGCAGCTACGACACCATGGCGCAGTGCCGGATGTCGGCCTCCGGCCGCCATGCCGATTGCATGATCAACCCATGGTACACCGCGCCGCAGCCGGCAAAGAAGAAGCTGCGCAAGCATCGCCGCCAGCATCGGCAGCACTGAGGCTCTGCAGGCCCCCTCAGGCCAGTCATTCCGGGGCGCGCGAAGCGCGAACCCGGAATCTCGAGATGTTCTGCGTTGAGGCCCCTCACCCTGCACTGCGGGATTCCGGGTTCGCTCGCTGACGCGAGCGCCCCGGAATGACGAGATGAGAAGGGCTGGCCCGCCCTATTCCAGCTCGACCACCACGCCGTTCTGCAGCGAGACGCGGCGGTCCATCCGGCCGGCCAGCTCCATATTATGGGTGGCGATCAGCATCGCCACCTGGGTCGCCTTGACCAGCTGCATCAGCGCATTGAACACGTGATCGGCGGTGTGCGGATCGAGGTTCCCGGTCGGCTCGTCGGCGAACAGTACGCGCGGCGCATTGGCGACCGCGCGGGCGATGGCAACGCGCTGCTGCTCGCCGCCCGACAGCTCCGCCGGCCGGTGGGTGATGCGGTCGCCGAGCCCGAGATAGGCCAGGATTTCCTTGGAGCGACTGATCGTTTCCTTGCGCTTCAGGCCGCGGATCATCTGCGGCATCATCACGTTTTCCAGCGCGGTGAATTCCGGCAGCAGCCGGTGCGACTGATAGACGAAGCCGATATCGGTGCGGCGGATCTGGGTGCGCTCGGCATCGGTCAGCGCCGAGGTCGCCGCGCCTCCGACATAGACCTCGCCGTCGTCGGGATGTTCGAGCAGCCCGGCGATGTGCAGCAGCGTCGACTTGCCGGAGCCCGACGGCGCCACCAGCGCCACCGACTGCCCCGCCCACAGCGCCAGCTTGGCGCCGTCGAGAATCGTCAGCGTCGCCTCGCCTTGCGAATAGTGCCGCTTGATGTCGTGCAGATACACGACGGGGATGTCTTCGGCGCCTTGCTCCATCGTCTTTCGCCTTACTCGTAGCGCAGCGCGTCGACCGGATCGAGGCGCGCGGCGCGCCACGACGGGTACAGCGTGGCGAGGAACGACAGCGTCAGCGCCATGATCACCACCGCGCTGGTCTCGGCGAAGTCGATCTCGGCCGGCAGCTTCGACAGGAAATACAGCTCCGGCGAGAACAATTCGGTGTTGGTGACCCAGGACAGAAACTGCCGGATCGACTCGATGTTCAGGCACACCAGCACGCCGACCAGGAAACCGGTCAGCGTGCCGACCACGCCGATCGCAGCTCCAGTGATCAGGAACACCCGCATGATCGAGCCCTGGGTCGCGCCCATGGTGCGCAGGATCGCGATGTCGCTGCCCTTGTCCTTCACCAGCATGATCAGGCCGGAGATGATGTTGAGCGCCGCGACCAGCACGATCAGCGTCAGGATCAGGAACATGACGTTGCGCTCGACCTGCAGCGCGTTGAAGAAGGTGGCGTTGCGCTGCCGCCAGTCGACCAGGAACACCGGCCGCCCCGCCGCTTCGGTGACGGCCTTGCGGAAGGCGTCGATCTTATCCGGATTGTCGGTGTAGACCTCGATCGCTGTGACGTCGTTGGCGCGGTTGAAATACGCCTGCGCTTCCTTCAGCGGCATGAACACGAAGGTCGAATCGTATTCCGACATGCCGATCTCGAACACCGCCGCCACCTTGTATGGCTTGATCCGCGGCGTGGTGCCCATCGGCGTCACCGCACCGCGCGGCGCTACCAGGGTGATGCTGTCGCCGGCATGCAGCGACAATTGATCCGCGAGCCGGCGGCCGATCGCGACGCCCTGGCCTTCGTCGAAGCCTTCCAGCGTGCCCTGCTTGATGTGATTGGCGATCGACGACAGCCGGTTGAGATCGTCGGAACGAATACCGCGCACGAACACGCCCGAGGCGTTGAACGGCGACGACGCCAGCGCCTGGCCATCGACCACCGGCGCGGCCAGCTTGATGCCTTTCACGCCGTTGAGCCGGTCGGCGACCTCTTTCCAGTCGGTCAGCGGGCTTTCCAGCGGCTGCACCAACAGATGACCGTTGAGGCCGAGAATCTTGTCGAGCAGCTCTTTGCGGAAGCCATTCATCACCGCCATGACGATGATCAGCGTCGCCACCCCGAGCATGATGCCGAGGAACGAGAAGCCGGCGATGACCGAGATGAACCCTTCGCGCCGGCGCGCACGCAGATAGCGCCCGGAGAGCAGCCACTCGAATGGGGCGAAAGGAGGGGTCCGAACAGGCTCGTTCATGGCGTGATCCATAGTCCGAATTTCACACGATTCGGGCTTTATCTGGCCGACGCCGCCCTCGCCGCTAAGGCCCGCGGTGGATAAGTGCCTATTGCGTCAGACGTGCGGCCACATCGGCGAGTGCGAGATTTTCGCGCGATCCGTCGCTACGCCGCTTCAGTTCGACCTTGCCTTCGGCAAGTCCGCGCGGACCGACGTGGATCTGCCACGGAATGCCGATCAGGTCCGCAGTCGCGAATTTGCCGCCGGCGCGTTGATCAGTGTCGTCGTAGAGCACCTCGACGCCCTTGGCGGACAGCTCGCGATACAGCTGATCGCAGGCCGCGTCGGTCGCCGCATCGCCCTGCTTCAGATTGAGGATCGTCACCCGGAAAGGCGCCACCGCCTCCGGCCAGATGATGCCGTTGTCGTCGTGGCAGGCCTCGATGATCGCACCGAGCAGCCGGGACACGCCGACGCCGTAGGAGCCGCCATGGATCGGTGCATCGGTGCCGTCGGGGCCGGTGACGTTGGCCTTCATCGACTCCGAATATTTGGTGCCGAAGTAGAAGATCTGGCCGACTTCGATGCCGCGGGTGTTGAGCCGGTTGGCCTCCGGCACTTCGCTCTCGTAGCGCGCCGGCTCGTGGACGTCCTCGGTCGCCGCGTAGACCGAGGTCCACTGCTTGATGATCGGGGTCAGGTCGCCGTCGTAATCGACGTTCTCGTCCGGCACCGGCAGGTTCAGCACGTCGCGATCGATGAACACCCCGGACTCGCCGGTCTCGGCCAGCACGATGAACTCATGGGACAGGTCGCCGCCGATCGGGCCGGTCTCGGCACGCATCGGGATCGCCTTCAGCCCCATCCGAGCGAAGGTACGCAAATAAGCGACGAACATCTTGTTGTACGATTTGCGCGCGCCGGCTTCGTCGACGTCGAACGAATACGCGTCCTTCATCAGGAATTCGCGGCCCCGCATCACGCCGAAACGCGGACGCTGCTCGTCGCGGAATTTCCATTGAATATGATAGAGATTGAGCGGCAAGCTCTTGTAGGACTTGATGTAGGCCCGGAAGATCTCGGTGATCATTTCCTCGTTGGTCGGGCCGTACAGCAATTCCCGCTTATGCCGATCGGCGATCCGCAGCATCTCCGGACCATAGGCATCGTAACGGCCGCTCTCGCGCCACAGGTCGGCGAGCTGCAGCGTCGGCATCAACAGCTCGATCGCGCCGGCGCGGTTCTGCTCCTCGCGCACGATCTGCTCGATCTTCTTCAGCACCCGATGGCCGAGCGGCAGCCAGGCGTAGATGCCGGCGGCCTCCTGCCGCAGCATGCCGGCGCGCAGCATCAGCCGGTGCGAGACGATCTCGGCCTCCTTCGGGTTTTCCTTCAGGATCGGCAGGAAGAAGCGCGACAAACGCATGGGATTTGCTCGGAGAATCGGGTGAAAGCTGAATTTGCGCCAGTGAAACCGGATCGGACGCCAAAACACAAGGGCGGGGCCGCACAGTTCGGCAATTCCGGCCGATTGGCCGCTGCTCGGCGCGGCGCGAACGAGAACCGGTCCTAGCATGGCGGCCGGGTGCTCGGCACCCGACTATCGAATCACGATCGGCCCTTCCAGGTTCACCTTCTCGAAATCCGAGATCAGGATGCCGAGCGTCAGCGTCCACCTGCCCGACACCGGCGCAGTCAGCTCCGCCCGCCACGGTCCGTCCGGCGTCTTCTGCGCTTCGGCGCTGAGCTGTTCGATCCCGGCTTCAGGATTGGCCAGCGTCACTGTCAGCGCCTGCGCGGGAAGCGGCGCCTCGTCGGCGGTCTGCAGCACGACGTCGATCGCGACCGGGCCGGCGCGGCCGGGCGTCAGCGTGACCGTCGCCATCGCCCGCTCGCCATGGAGATGCACCAGCTCGGCGGCCTCGGCGGTGACGCCGCGCGGCGGCGGCGTGAACCGCCACAGCCCGACGACGCCGAGGATCGCGATCACCAGCATCAGCTCGGCCATGATGCTGGCACGCATCGTCCGCACCGCCGCGCCCTCGCCCGCGAGCACCCGCGGCGTCAGCCGCACCCGGTTCCACAGCGCCAGCCCGAGCAGCAAGCCGACCAGTACCAGCTTGGCGACCAGAACCCGGCCGTAATCGCTCTGCCATAGCGCGTCGAGCCGGCCGAGTTCGACCGCCGCCAGCGCCACACCGCTGATCAGCAGCGCGACGATCGCCGCAGGGATCGTGCGCGAGAACCGCCGCAGCGTCGCCGGCGCCGTGTCGCGCTTGCCGATCGCGAGCGCGAGCGGCAGCAGCGCGCCGATCCACAATGCGAGGCTGACGCCATGCACCCACACCGCTGCGGATGCGAGCGTCCGCGGCTCGGCCGTGGCTGCGTGGCCGCTCACCGCGAATGCCGTGCCGAGGCTCACCACCGCGCCGAGCGACAACAGTCGCGCGTTCCAGCCGCGCCAGCGCAGCGCCGCCAGCGCCACGACCAATGCGATTCCCGACAGCGTCGCGGCATCGCCGAACGATCCTGACCCGCCGGCCCGCCACACCGCGGCCTCGCCGAGCCGTGCGAGCGGCAGATCGAGCACGTCCAGCCCCTGCAGACCGACCGACACAACCAGCGCAGCGAGGCCGAGCAGCGCCGTGACGATGCTGGTCGCGCGCGCCCCGCGCGGTGGCGCGGCAGCGATCCAGCCGAGAAACACCGCCCCGCCGACCGCCATCAGCAGCGTCAGTTCGGCGACGATCCGGGTCAGCCAGATCGCGGTACGACGGACAGGATCGTCGGGCACCTCGATGGCCGGCAACCTGTTCCCAGGCGTACCGATCCAGAACGTCAGTGTCCCGCCGACCGGATGGCCGTCGGCCGAGACCACGCGCCAGCTCAGCAAGTGCGCGCCCTGCCCCAGCGGCACCGGCGGCGCGAACCGCAACGTCGCGGCGTCCTGGTCGATCGCGCTGACCGGATGGCTCCGGCCGCGCGGATCGATCAGTTGCAGCCGCACCACCGTCACCTGCTCGTTGAAAGTCAGCGTGAAGCTCTGCGGCGACGTCGCCAGCACCGCGTCGGCGGCGGGAACGCTGGCGACGAGGCTTGCATGCGCGGCCGCGAGCGCCGGCCACAGCATCACGGCGATCGCCGCAATCCAGGCCAGCCAACGCCCGCGGTCGCGTGCGTGACGAAGCGCCGCCGTCACGGCGCCTTCGGCTCGAGCCGCAGCGCGGGGGCCGGCTCGCGTAGCGCATCGTGCTTCTGTCCAGCGGCCGGGATCTCGATCCAGCGGTGCACGCCCTTCTCGCACTCCTGCACGACCGGGAAGTACAGCGTCTTCCCGGCGGCGTCCGGAAGCTTCATCACCAGACCGAAGGTGTCGTACAGATTGTCGGGCAACGGCCCGCCCCGCCACGATACTTCATCGACCGTCTCGGTGATGATCTTGCCGTGCAGCTTCGGCTGCTCCCCCTCGATCTTGCGGGTCTTGATGTCGACGGTCCACCCCGGCTTCATCTGCGGCTTCACCGACAGCACGCCGTCCGGAATCTTGACCCGCACCGCGAGCGTTGCGCTGCCGTCGCAGCCGTGCGGCACGCTGAGCGCCGCCTGGAAGTAATTGCCGGCGGGAGCCTTGTTCGGCTGCAGCGTGACATGGGCCAGCGCTGGACCGACGCCCAGTGCGGCGGCCACGACGGCCGCCGCTCCCATCACGGATCGGGATCGCATCACTTCTTCATCCCGTGACCGCTGTGATCCATCGTGCCGTGATCCATCTTCATCATGCTGCCGCCGGCATCGCCCGGCGCCTTGGCGCCGACGCCTTCGACGTCGAGCGTCACCTGCACCTTGCCGGCCTTTTCGAACTGCAGCGTCACCGGCACCTTGTCGCCCTGCTTCAGCGGCGCTTTGAGGTCCATCAGCATGATGTGGTAGCTGCCCGGCATCAGCGTCACGGTCTTGCCGGGCTCGATCGCCAGCCCCTTGTCGAGCGGGCGCATCTTCATCACGCCGTTGTCCATCGACATCTCGTGGATCTCGACCTTGCCGGCGATGTCGGCGCTGCCCGAGACCAGGCGATCGGCACTGCTGCCCTTGTTCTGAATGGTCAGAAAGCCGCCGGCGACCTTGGCGCCGCCCGGAGTGGCGCGGCTCCAAGACTGGCTGATCACCAGATCACCGGCCTTGACCTCGGCGGCCTGCACGGCGGCGGTGGACAGCAAGGTGGCGACGGCGACGGACGCAAGGCTGCGGATGAACATCTTCATGGGTGGAGTCTTTCTGTCAGTGGAGGAACCGATAACGGAAGTACTGGCAGGCGCGTTCCCCGCGATTGCGGGAGCCACGTGCCGTCCGACGATTGTCAAAAATGGAAACAGCGGCAGAGGCCGCGATCAGGCAGAGGCCGGCAGCAAAACCGGCGGGCCGCGCGCCTGGGCGTGAGCGAACGACCGCAGGCTGATCGGCGCGGAGTCGGCAAGCTGCCAGGCCACCGTCTTGGCAAACCGCGCCACAACGAAATCTTGCGGCGGCAGCGCCGGCACGGGTGCGCCGCCGAGCGAGAGCGAACAGACCACGCAGCAGCTGCCACCGTGACTCACCGGGACACCGTCCGGCGTGTCGGCCTGCGCCATCGCTGCGCACAGCGGCGCAACGCCGACCGGATCGGCCATCGCATGGGCGATGAAGCACACGGCACCGATCGGCGCGAAAATCTGCACCAGCAGCACCACCGCGAGCAATGGCATCACCCGCCCGACACGTCGGCGTAGCGCGGCCAATGCTTTAGGCGGATGAATTATCATGCAGGTTGCTTGCGGTCGGTTGAGATGCGCAGCATCGCACAGGTCGCCAACCGCTCCAAACGAAACTGCCAAGCGCGCGCAACGGGCGACTTATCGTTCATTTCGCGCTTTGCCTTAAATTTGAACATTCGTTGCCGAGAATGATGACAAGGCGCTCCAAATAGGCTACCAATATCGGCACAGGCTGAGCTTTGCGGCGAAAGTCTGAGTGGTCCAAGTCTCGGGAGGAACCCTGACGTTCACCAATGAACGTCGCCCCGGCCAAAGAAAACAACAACTTTTCGGGGTAATTACAGGGTCGACAAGTTTTTCAGCAGGGCGCCGCGCCCTGCTTTTTCTTTTTCAGCACCATTTCGGCACTATTTTTCATTGTACGAATCGCCAAGCCAGCAACTGGCGCGCAAGCGAATCCGCCTCACCGACATTTGGCGATTACGTCGTTCGGATTGAGAGATTCGGAGGATGAGTCGTGCGTCAGCGCCGCCGCTACAGCGGGACGTGCATCAGTCTGGCGAGACGATCGATCGCGAGCCAACCGGCGTGATAGGCGTAGAGCGCGATGGCGAAGATCACCGCCGAGATCAGCGTGGTCCACAACACCTTGCGCGCCAACAGCGTCGCCACTGGCGCGCCCGGATCGGTCCCGGGCACAGCGCCCTCGCCGCCGCTCTCGGCGTGCGTGCGTACGCCGAACGGCAGCGTCACGAAAAACACGATCCACCACAGCACGAAATAGATCGCCAGCAGTCCGGTGATCGTGGCCGCCATGGCTCAGGCTTGTTCGATTTCGACCAAGGCGCCGGAGAAATCCTTCGGATGGAAGAACAGCACCGGCTTGCCGTGCGCACCGATCTTCGGATTGCCGTCGCCGAGCACACGCGCGCCCTCTTTGGTCAGGCGGTCGCGCGCTTCGATGATATCGGGCACTTCGTAGCAGACGTGGTGGATGCCGCCGTCGGCGTTGCGCTCGAGAAACTTGGCGATCGGCGAGGCTTCGCCGAGCGGCTGGAGAAACTCGATCTTGGTGTTCGGCAAGGTCACGAACACGGTGATGACACCGTGATCCGGCAGCGGCACGGCTTCCGAGATCGCCGCGTCGAAGCCGGCGCCATAGACCTTGGCGGCCTGCACCGCATCCTTCACCGCGATCGCCACGTGATTGAGCCGCCCGAGCATGATCACCTCTCCGTTGTCGTGTTCTTGTTGGTCTTATCTCAAACCGTCAGGACGTGCACCGTGCACAAAGGTTTCTTGCCCCAATGCTGCTGGATCACAGAGCGGACTGTGCGTCGGACGGATTCCGCCACGGCGTCTGGATCGCGCCGCTTGGCCCGCGGCAAGCCTTCGACGGTCGCCACAACGGCGTCGAACACGATGTCGTCGAGCGGTTCGCCGGCGCTGTTGTTTTCAGGCACGCCGATCAGCTCGACTTCGGGATCGTCGACCAGCTCGCCGGCCTCGGTCAGCGCTAGCGCCACGAAGGCGCAGCCGGCGAACGCCATCTTGCGGCGCTCGACCACGGCACGCGATTTGTCCTCTTCGAGGATGCTGCCGTCCTTGTAGAGCCGGCCGGCCGGCAACTGCTCGATGATGGCAGGATCGCCCGGGCCGAGCCGGATCAGGTCACCGTTGCGGCAGATCATCACCTTGGGCACGCCCATCTGCCGCGCCAGCTTGGCGTGTTCGTTCAGATGCAGCGCCTCGCCGTGCACCGGGATCAGCAGCTTCGGCCGCACCCAGGAGATCATCTCGCGCAGCTCGTCGCGGCGCGGATGGCCGGAGACGTGGACGAGATGATCGCGATCGGTGATCACCTCGATGCCTTGCGTCACAAGCCCGTTGATGATGCCGCCGACCGCCTTCTCGTTGCCCGGAATGGTGCGCGACGAGAAGATCACGCAGTCGCCTTTGTTGAGCGTGATCTCGGGGTGATCATCGCGTGCGATCCGCGCAAGCGCGGCGCGCGGCTCGCCCTGGCTGCCGGTGCACAGCGCCAGTACCTTGTCGGGCGGGAAATGCCCGTAATATTCAGGCCCGCGAAAATTCTGCACGCCGTCGAGATGGCCGGTCTCGCGCGCGACCTGCGCGACACGGTCCATCGCGCGGCCGACCAATACGACCTCGCGCCCCGCAGCTTTCGCCGCATCGGCGACGGCGCGAATGCGGCCGACATTCGACGCAAAGGTCGTCACCGCGACACGGCCCTTGGCGGATTTGATCAAGCCCGTCAGCGAGGCGGCCACCTCGGTCTCCGACGGCGAGCGGCCGTCGCGCACCGCATTGGTGGAGTCCCCGATCAACGCCAAGACGCCTTCGTCACCGAGTTGGCGCAGCCGCGCCTCGTCGGTCGGCGGCCCAACCACAGGGGTCGGATCGATCTTCCAGTCGCCGGTGTGCAGCACCGTACCGACCGAGGTGCGGATCGCCAGCGCGTGGCTTTCCGGAATCGAATGCGCCACCGGGATGAATTCGACGCTGAACGGGCCGAGATCGATCGTGCCGCCCGACGGCACCTCGGTAATCGGGATCTTCAGCGTGGTGCGTTCGGCCGCGAGCTTGGCGGCGAACAGCGAGGCGCTGAACTTGGTGGCGTAGATCGGGCATTTCAGCTTCGGCCACAGATCGATGATCGCGCCGAAATGGTCCTCGTGGGCATGCGTCAGCACCAGCCCGACCAGGTTCTTCTTCTCTTTTTCCAGGAAGCGGATGTCCGGCATGATCAGGTCGATGCCGGGCAGATGCTCCTCGTCGCCGAACGACACGCCGAGGTCGACCGCCAGCCAGCTCCGCTGATGGCGGTTGCCGAGGCCGTAGATCGACAGGTTCATGCCGATCTCGCCGACGCCGCCGAGCGGCGCAAAAGTGAATTCGTCGGGTCGTGCCATCAATCTGCAGCCTTTGCTGACGCCGCATCGCCGAAATAGACGTCGCCGGCCGCGATCGGAATGCGTTTCCGATCGGATGTTATCAGGACCATACAGCCTGTTTCATCGATGGTGTCGAATATCCCGGAAACCACCGACGCGCCCGACCGGATGGAAACCGTCTGACCAAGCCCTGCGGCTCGTTCCAGCCAGAGGTCGCGGATCTTTGGGAAACCACGCCCATTGTCCCAAATCCCGCGCATCTCGTGCCACGAGTCCGACAGCGCCGTAAATACGTCTTCCGCACTGGCGGTGACGCCGAGCTGGCTCAAACAGGTCACTGCGCCCGGGAGCCCCTCGGGAGCTGCGACCACGTTCGTGCCCATCCCGACCACGACCGCGAGCCGCCCATCCGGCAATGTCTCGGCTTCGAGATTCATGCCGACCAGCTTCGATCCGCCGGCCAGGATGTCGTTGGGCCATTTCAGCCGGTAATCGTTCGCGGCAGAGTTGGGCGACCGCATCGCGGCCTCGACGCTCACTTCGCGCAAGGCCTTCTCGAGCGCGACGCCTGCGGCAAAGCCCAGCGTGGCGGCGACAGCCGGTGCGACATTGAAGCTCTCGAACACCGAGCTGGCCAAGTTACCACGCGGCGCCACCCAGACCCGATTGCGACGACCGCGTCCCGCGGTCTGCATCGTGGTCACGAACCAGCAAGGCGCCTGCCCTCCGGATCGGGCATACGCCATCGCGTCGGTGTTGGTGGAGCCGGTCTCGTCGAAGACCTTCAGGCCGACGCGGGCCGCACGCGCCTTCGGTCCGAGTGCGAATGACACCTAGAACAACGACTTGGCGGCTGCCGTCGCCGCATTCACCAGCGGAGCCGGATAGACGAAGAACAGCAGGTTGAACAGGCCGGCGACCATCAACACGCTGCGCAGCTCCGGCCGAACCGGATCGATGCCGGCCGCCGGCTCGTCGAAATACATCACCTTGACGATCGCCAGATAGTAGTAGGCGCCCACCACGCTGCAGATCACGCCGAGCACAGCCAGCACGAACAGCCCCGCCTTGATCGCCGCCATGAACACGTAGAACTTGGCGAAGAAACCGGCCAGCGGCGGAATGCCCGCGAGCGAGAACAGCAGAATCCCGAAGAAGAACGCCAGCGGCGGATTGGTGCGCGACAGGCCGGCGAAGTCGGCGATGGTCTCGACGTGCATGCCGTTCCGGCGCATCGACAGGATCACGGCGAACGCGCCGAGCGTCATCGCGACGTAGATCGAGATGTAGACGATCACGCCCTGAGCGCCTTCGACGGTGCCGGCCGACAGGCCGACAAGCGCGAAGCCGATATGGCCGATCGCCGAATACGCCATCAGGCGCTTGATGTTCTTCTGGCCGATCGCGGCGAACGAGCCGAGCGCCATCGAGGCGATCGCGACGAACACCACGATCTGCTGCCACTGCGGCACGATGCCGGGGAACGCGGTGAGCGTAACGCGGGTGAAGATCGCAAGACCCGCCACCTTCGGCGCCGAGGCGAAGAACGCGGTGACCGGGGTCGGCGCGCCTTCGTAGACGTCGGGCGTCCACATGTGGAACGGCACCGCCGAAACCTTGAAGCACAGCCCGGCGAGCAGGAAGACGAGACCGAACACCAGGCCGATATTGCCGTCCTTGGCCGCAGCGGCGATGCCGGAGAACTCAACCGTGCCGGTGAAGCCGTAGATCAGCGAGGCGCCGTACAGCAGCATGCCGGACGACAGCGCGCCGAGCACGAAGTACTTCATGCCGGCCTCGTTCGACTTGGCGTCCTTGCGGTTGCTCGCCGCCACCACGTACAGCGCCAGGCTCATCAGCTCGAGGCCGAGATACAGCATGATCAGGTCGCCGGCCGAGATCAGCAGCAACATGCCGGCCGACGACAGCAGCACCAGGATCGCGTATTCGAACATCCGCCGCGACGGATCGGTCAGAACTTCGAGCGACAACAGCAGCGTCACCGCCGAGCCGATCAGCGCCAGCACTTTGAGGAAACGGGCGAAGTCGTCGACGACGAAGCTGCCGCCGAAGGTGACGAGCCTGCCGCCCGGCAGCGCGAACAGCTCCAGCGCACCGGTCGTGATCAGCAGCAGGATCGCCAGCACCGTGATGGTGCCGGTCGCCTTGGGGCCGCGATAGGCGCCGAGCATCAGGAGCAGCATCGCGCCGATCACCAGCACGAGTTCCGGCAGGATCGGCAGCAGTGGATAACCGGCTGTTTCAAAGTTCATCGGGATTGGTCCTTGCCGGTCACGGCAGCGCCGCTGCCTTCACGGCAGTCACCGCGGCAGCGTAGTTGTTGACGAGTTGCTGGACGGAGGCGGCGGACATGTCGAGCACCGGCTTCGGATAGAAGCCGAACAGGACGGTCAGCACCACCAGCGGCGCGAGCATCAGCCCTTCCCGCCAGGTCAGGTCCTTGATGGTGGCGAGCGAGGGCTTGGTGAGCGCGCCGAACACCACCTTGCGATACAGCCACAGGGCGTAACAGGCCGACAGGATCACGCCGGTCGTGGCCAGCGTCGCGGTCGGCACATTGACCTTGAACGTGCCCAGCAGCGTCAGGAATTCGCCGATGAAGCCCGAGGTGCCCGGCAGACCGACATTGGCCATGGTGAACACCATGAACACCAGCGCATACAGCGGCATCCGGTTGACGAGGCCGCCATAGGCCGCGATCTCGCGGGTGTGCATCCGGTCGTAGACCACGCCGACGCAGAGGAACAGCGCGCCGGAGACGATGCCGTGGCTGACCATCTGGAACACCGCGCCGGAGACGCCCTGGGTGGTGCCGGCGAAGATGCCCATGGTGACGAAGCCCATATGCGCCACCGAGGAGTACGCAATCAGCTTCTTGATGTCCTCCTGCATCAGCGCGACCAGCGAGGTGTAGATGATCGCGATGACAGACAACGTGTAGATCAGCGGCGCGAAATACGCCGAGGCGTCCGGGAACATCGGCAGCGAGAAGCGCAGGAAGCCGTAGCCGCCCATCTTCAGCATGATCGCGGCCAGCACCACGGAGCCCGCGGTCGGCGCTTCGACGTGCGCGTCGGGCAGCCAGGTGTGCACCGGCCACATCGGCATCTTCACCGCGAACGACGAGAAGAACGCCAGCCACGCCCAGGTCTGCAGCCCGCTCGGCACCGACGTCCGCAGCAGGGTCGGAATGTCGGTGGTGCCGGCGTTCCAATACAGCGCCATGATCGCCAGCAGCATCAGCACCGAGCCGAGCAGCGTGTACAGGAAGAATTTGAACGACGCGTACACCCGGCGCGGTCCGCCCCAGATGCCGATGATCAGGAACATCGGGATCAGGCCGCCTTCGAAGAACAGATAGAACAGCACCAGATCGAGCGCCGAGAAGGTGCCGATCATCAGTGTTTCCAGCACCAGGAACGCGATCATGTATTCGCGCACCCGCATCGTCACCGAGCGCCAACTCGCGATGATGCAGAACGGCATGATCGCGGTGGTCAGGATCACCAGCGGCAGCGAAATGCCGTCCAGACCCATGTGGTAGGTGATGGTGTTGCCGAGCCAGGGCGCCTTCTCGACGAACTGGAAGCCCGGATTGGCGGGATCGAAGTGCCACACCAGCAGCAGCGACACCGCGAAGGTGATCAGCGTGGTCCACAGCGAGATCCAGCGGGCGTTGCGTCGCGCCGCCTCGTCCTCACCGCGCGCCAGATACACCAGCGCCGCGCCGAGCAACGGCAGGAAGGTGACGACCGAGAGGACCGGCCAAGTCATGATCGAAGCCGACATTTAGCGGCCCCCCAAGCCGAGCATGAACCAGGTAATCAGACCGGCCACGCCGATCAGCATCGCGAAGGCGTAGTGGTAGAGGTAGCCGGTCTGCATCCGCACCACGCCTCGGGTGACGTCCAGCACCCGGGCGGAGATGCCGTCGGGCCCGAGCCCGTCGATCAGCATGCCGTCCCCCTTCTTCCAGAGCTGTCGTCCGATCCACTTCGCCGGGCGGACGAAGATGACCTCGTACAGCTCGTCGAAGTACCACTTGTTGAGCAGGAAGTTGTAGAGCAGCCGGTGCTGGCCGGCGAGCTCCACCGGAATGTCCGGACGGCGGATGTAGAAGTACCAAGACACCAGGAAGCCCACCACCATCATCACCGTCGGCAGCAATGCGATCCAGGCCGGGATGTGGTGCATCTCTTCGATGATGTGCGGGTGCATCTTCAGCGACGAGCGGAAGAACTCCTCGATGCCGTGGCCGGCGAACAGCTCCTTGAACGGATAACCTGCCGCCAGCGCGCCGAAGGCGAGCACGAACAGCGGGATCGTCATCACCAGCGGGCTCTCGTGCGCCGCCTCGTAGTGCTTGCGATCGTGCGGCTCGCCGTGGAACGTCTTGAACACCAGACGCCACGAGTAGAACGAGGTCAGCAGCGCCGCCACCACGGTCATCAGGAAGCCGTAGAACGCCAGCGGGTTCTTCGACACGAACGCAGCCTCGATGATCGCGTCCTTGGAGAAGTAGCCGGCGGTCAGCGGGAAACCGGTCAGCGCCAGGGTGCCGATCAGCATCACGCCGTAGGTGAACGGGATCCGGTCCTTGAGGCCGCCCATATGGCGGATGTCCTGCTCGTGATGCATCGCGTGGATCACCGAGCCGGCGCCCAAGAACAGCAGCGCCTTGAAGAAGGCGTGCGTGAACAGATGGAACATGCCGACCGAATAAGCCCCCGCCCCCATCGCCACGAACATGTAGCCGAGCTGCGAACAGGTCGAATACGCCACGATCCGCTTGATGTCGTTCTGCACCAGACCGATGGTCGCGGCGAAGAACGCGGTGGTGGCGCCGAAGAACATCACCACGGCCTGAGCGTCCGGGGCGAGTTCAAACAGCGGCGACATCCGCGCCACCATGAACACGCCGGCGGTGACCATGGTCGCGGCGTGGATCAGCGCCGACACCGGGGTCGGACCTTCCATCGCGTCCGGCAGCCAGGTGTGCAGCAGGAACTGCGCCGACTTGCCCATCGCGCCCATGAACAGCAGCAGACAGGCCAGCGTCAGCGCGTCGGCGTACCAGCCGAAGAAGTTGATGGTCTTCCCGGTCAGGCCCGGCGCCGCGGCGAAGATGGTGTCGAAATCGGTCGAGCCAACCAGCACGAACACCGTGAAGATGCCGAGCAGGAACCCGAAGTCGCCGACGCGGTTGACCACGAAGGCCTTGATGGCGGCGGCGGCGGCCGACGGCTTCTGGTACCAGAAGCCGATCAGCAGGTAGCTCGCCAGACCGACGCCTTCCCAGCCGAAGAACAGCTGCATCAGGTTGTCGGCGGTCACCAGCATCAGCATCGCGAAGGTGAACAGCGACAGATAACCGAAGAACCGCGGACGATGCGGATCTTCGTTCATGTAGCCGATCGAATACAGATGGACGAGCGACGACACCGTCGTCACCACCACCAGCATCACCGCGGTCAGGGTGTCGACCCGCAGCGTCCAGGCGACTTGCAGCTCGCCGGAATTGATCCACGGGAACAGCGCCACGCGTGCATCGTGGTGCATAAAGCCGACGTCGACCAGCGTCACCCAGGACAGCGCGCAGGAGATCAGCAGCAGCGTCGTGGTGACGATCTCGGCGAGACGCGAACCGGCAGCGGCCGGTTCGGTCGGGCCGTGCGCGTGATCGTCGTGAGCATGATCATCGTGAGCATGGTCGTCGTGACCATGCGCGGCGTGAGCATGGGCGTCGTGCGCGGCGTGGCCATGAGCGCCATGACCGTGATCGTCGTGATGCTCGACGGTGTCACCGCTCGGGTTGCGGGCGTGGGCGCCCACCAGCGCTATGACGGCGGCGATCAGCGCGCCGACGAGCGGCAGGAATACGATAGCCTGGATCATGCGCGCGCCTTCAGCCTCCGGACGATGCCGTCAATCCGCACTCGATTGCCGATCATGCCCTAGCCCTTCATCAAGTTGATATCTTGCACCGCGATGGTGCCGCGGTTGCGGAAGAACACCACCAGCACCGCCAGGCCGATCGCGGCCTCCGCGGCGGCGACGGTGAGCACCAGCAGCGCGAACACCTGACCGACGATGTCGTTCAGGTAGATCGAGAACGCCACCAGGTTGATGTTGACGGCGAGCAGCATCAGCTCGATCGACATCAGAATGATGATGACGTTCTTGCGGTTCAGGAAGATGCCGAGGGTGCCGAGCGTGAACAGCACCGCGGCGACCGACAGGAAATGGCCGAGCCCGATCTCGTTCATCGCACCCACTCCGCAGCATCGTTGTCGGAAAGTCCCTGCCCCGGCTTGACCTGGCGGATCGCCATCGCGGTCTCCTTGGAACGGGCGTTCTGCGTTGGAATGTCCTGCCGCTTGACGCGTTGCTTGTGGCGCAGCGTCAGCACAATCGCGCCGACCATCGCCACCAGCAGGATCATGCCCGACACCTGGAAGTAGTGGATGTAGCGGGTGTAGAGCACGAGGCCGAGCGCTTCGGTGTTGGACACGCCGGCCGGGATCGGCGCCGTCACCGTCTTGGTCACGGTCGGGCTGATCACCCAGCCGCCGGCGAGCAGCAACAGCTCGGCGAGGAAGATGAAGCCGATCAACAGGCCGAACGGCAGATATTCGAGGAAGCCTTCGCGCAGCTGGCTGTAGTCGACGTCCAGCATCATGATCACGAAGAGGAACAGCACCGCGACGGCGCCGACATAGACCACGATCAGGATCATCGCCAGGAATTCGGCCCCCATCAGCACGAACATGCCGGCGGCGTTGACGAACACCAGGATCAGGAACAGCGCGGAGTGCACCGGGTTGCGGGCGACCACGACCATCACCGCCGCGGCGATCGCCACCCCGGCGTAGAGATAGAAGAACAGAACGGGCATCGACATGGCGTCAGCTCACCGGTACGGCGCGTCGAGGGAGATGGCCTTGGCGATTTCCCGCTCCCAGCGGTCGCCATTGGCCAGCAGGCGGGCCTTGTCGTAGTACAATTCTTCGCGGGTCTCGGTGGCGAATTCGAAATTCGGTCCCTCGACGATCGCGTCGACCGGGCACGCCTCCTGGCAGAACCCGCAATAGATGCACTTCACCATGTCGATGTCGTAGCGCACCGTGCGGCGGGTGCCGTCGTTGCGGCGCGGACCGGCCTCGATGGTGATCGCCTGCGCCGGGCAGATCGCCTCGCACAGCTTGCAGGCGATGCAACGTTCCTCGCCGTTGGGATAACGGCGCAGCGCGTGCTCGCCGCGGAACCGCGGCGAGATCGGATTCTTCTCGAAAGGATAATTGATCGTCGGCTTCGGTTTGAAGAAGTAACGCATGGCGAGAAAGAACGCCGATACGAACTCGGTCAGAAGCAGCGAACGGGCGGTAGCGGTGACGTTCATCAAAGCCTCATTTCGGTGCCAGGCCGGCGAACTGCAGGACGGCCGCCACGATTACCACCATCGCCAGCGACAGCGGCAGGAACACCTTCCAGCCCAGCCGCATCAACTGGTCGTAGCGGTAACGCGGCACGATCGCCTTCGCCATCGCGAACAGGAAGAACATGAACAGGACTTTGAGCGCGAACCAGACGATGCCCGGCACCCAGGTGAAGGGTGCGTAAGGCACCGGCGGCAGCCAGCCGCCCAGGAACAGGATCGTGCCCATCGCGCACATCGTGACGATCGCCACGTATTCGCCGAGCATGAAGAGCAGATACGGGGTCGACGAATATTCGACCATGAAGCCGGCGACCAGTTCCGATTCCGCTTCGACGAGATCGAACGGCGGACGGTTGGTTTCGGCGAGCGCCGAAACGTAGAACACCACGAACATCGGGAACAGCGGCAGCCAGTACCAGCCGAGCATGCCCCATTTGCCGTTCTGCGCCTCGACGATCGCGGTCAGGTTCAGCGAACCGACGCACAGCAGCACGCAGATCACGACGAAGCCGATCGAGACTTCGTACGACACCATCTGCGCGGCCGAGCGCAGCGCGGCCAGGAACGGGTACTTCGAGTTCGACGACCAGCCGGCCATGATGATGCCGTACACCGACAGTGACGACACCGCGAGGATGTACAGCACGCCGACATTGATGTCGGCGATCACCCAGCCGGCACTCACCGGGATCACCGCCCAGGCCGCCAGCGCCAGTACGCAGGTGACCAGCGGCGCCAGCAGGAACAGGCCCTTGTTGGCGCCGTCCGGAATCGTCGGCTCCTTGAGGACGAACTTCAGGAGGTCGGCGAACGACTGCAGCAGGCCCCACGGCCCGACCACGTTCGGGCCGCGGCGGATCTGCACCGCCGCCCAGATCTTGCGGTCGGCGAGCAGGATGTAGGCGATCGAGATCAGGAGGATGACCAACAGCAGCACGCTCTGCCCGATCACCACGAGCAGCGGCCACAGGTTGGTCGCGAAGAATTCAGCCATGGGTCCCGCCTACTCCGCCGCCGTCAGCAATTGCCCCGACGCCAGGCGGGAACATTCCGCCATCACCGCGGATGCCCGCGCGATCGGGTTGGTCATGTAGAAATCGGCGATCACCGGCTTGAACGGCGTCTTCTCGACGCTGCCGCCGGCGCCCGCCAGCTTGCGCACATCGGCCGGATCACCGGCCTCGATCTGATCGATCCGCATCAGATGCGGCACCTCGGCGAACAGCGCCTTGCGCAGCGCCGCCAGCGAGTCATAGGGCAGCTTGGCGCCGAGCGCGTCCGACAGCGCCCGCAGGATCGCCCAGTCCTCGCGCGCATCGCCCGGCGGAAACGCCGCCCGGTTCGCGATCTGCACGCGGCCTTCGGTGTTGACGTAGATGCCCGACTTCTCGGTGTAGGCGGCGCCCGGCAGGATCACGTCGGCGCGGTGCGCGCCGCGATCGCCATGGGTGCCGATGTAGACCACGAAGGCGCCATCCGGCACCTTGATCTCGTCGGCGCCAAGCGAGAACAGCACATCGACGCCGCCGGCGGTGACCATCTCGGCCGCGCCCAGGCCGCTCTTGCCGGGCACGAAGCCGATGTCCAGCGCACCGACGCTGGAGGCCGCCGGATGCAGCACTGCAAAACCGTTCCAGCCGTCGTCGAGCGCGCCGATGTCGGCCGCGAGCTTGGCGGCCAGCGACAGGATCGCCGGGCCGTCGCGCCGTGAGGTCGCCGCCGCGCCGACCAGAATGATCGGATTCTTGGCGTTCTTCAGCGTCTCGGCGAAGGCGTGCTTGCCGGCGATCAGGTCGTTCAGCGTGTCGGTGCCGGCGCCGAGATAGTCGTAGCCGTAAGTGAGATCGGCCTTGCCGCCGATCACGCCGATCGGCATGCCGCTGGCGCGCCAGCGCTTACGGATGCGGGCGTTGAGGATCGCCGCCTCCTTGCGCGGATCGGAGCCGATGATCAGCACCGCGTCGGCCTGCTCGATGCCGACGATACCCGGATTGAAGATGTAGCTGGCGCGGCCGGCCTTCGGATCGAACGCGGCGACGTTCTGCGCCGCGACGTTGTCAGAGCCGAGCTTGGCGAGCAGCTGCTTCAGCGCGAACATCTCTTCGACCGCGGCGAGATCGCCGGCGATCGCGCCGATCTTTTTGGCCGAGGCGCCGTCGAGCTTGGCCTTGATCGCGGCGAACGCTTGCGGCCAGCTCGCCGGCTTCAGCTTGCCGCCTTCGCGGACGTAAGGCCGGTCGAGCCGCTGGGTGCGCAGGCCGTCGACGACGTGGCGGGTCTTGTCGGAGATCCACTCCTCGTTGATCGCCTCGTTGACGCGCGGCAGGATCCGCATCACTTCGCGGCCGCGGGTGTCGACCCGGATCGCCGAGCCGACGCCGTCCATCACATCGATCGACTGGGTCTTGCCGAGCTCCCAGGGCCGCGCGGCGAACGCATAGGGCTTCGACGTCAGCGCGCCGACCGGGCAGATATCGACGAGGTTGCCCTGCAGCTCGGAGGTGAGCGCATTCTCCAGATAGGTGGTGATCTCCATATCCTCGCCGCGGCCGATCGCGCCCATCTCCGGCACGCCGCAGATTTCCGCCGCAAAGCGCACGCAGCGGGTGCACTGGATGCAGCGGGTCATCGAGGTCTTGACCAGCACGCCGAGATATTTGTCCTCGACCGCACGCTTGTTCTCGGCGAACCGGCTCTGATCGACGCCGTAGCCCATTGCCTGGTCCTGCAGGTCGCACTCGCCGCCCTGGTCGCAGATCGGGCAGTCGAGCGGATGGTTGATCAGCAGGAACTCCATCACGCCTTCGCGCGCCTTCTTGACCATCGGCGATTTGGTCGAGACTTCCGGCGGCTCGCCGTTCGGGCCCGGGCGGCAGTCGCGCACGCCCCAGGCGCAGCTCGCAACCGGCTTCGGCGAGCCCTTGAGCTCGACCAGACACATCCGGCAGTTGCCGGCGATCGACAGCCGCTCGTGATAACAAAACCGCGGAATCTCGGCGCCGGCCGACTCGCAGGCCTGCAGCAGGGTGTATTCCGGCGGAACTTCGACTTCCTTGCCGTCGACGATGATCTTGATCATATCGTTCCAGTCACTCTCAGTGTCGGCGAGCGATCAATGCGGCTGGTCGGCGAGATCGAGGCGACGCTCGATCCGGTCGACACGAACTTCGAGACGATCGAGACGGCGATTGACGCCGGCCAGGCCTTCTTCGACGCCCGTCATACCCACCTTCAGGTCGTGAACGTCATCGATCACGCGATCTAGCTTGGCGTCCATCCGCCGCAAGTAAGTCAGCACCAGATTGTCGGGCTCGTCCGCCATCTTCGCCCCCTACTCCGCCGCTTGCATGTGCGCCGGATCGAGCACGCCCTGATCGTCGAGCGTGGCCTTGCGCGAGAAGTCGTCGATACGGCGCTCGATCTCCGGGCGGAAGGCGCGGATCAGGCCCTGAATCGGCCAAGCCGCGGCATCGCCGAGCGCGCAGATGGTGTGGCCTTCGACCTGCTTGGTCACTTCCAGCAGCATGTCGATTTCACGCTTGTGGGCGCGGCCTCCGACCATGCGGTCGAGCACCCGCCACATCCAGCCGGTGCCTTCGCGGCACGGCGTGCACTGGCCGCAGCTTTCGTGCTTGAAGAAGTAGCTGATGCGCGCGATCGCCGCGACGATGTCGGTGGACTTGTCCATCACGATCACGCCGGCGGTGCCGAAGCTCGACTTCACCGCGCGGGTGCCGTCGAAGTCCATGATCAGCTCTTCGCAATCCGCCGCCGGGATCAACGGGCACGACGCACCGCCGGGAATGATCGCCAAGAGATTGTCCCAGCCGCCGCGGATGCCGCCGCCGTGCTTTTCGATCAGCTCGCGGAACGGAATCCCCATCGCCTCTTCGACGACGCAGGGCGTGTTGACGTGGCCGGAGATGCCGTAGAGCTTGGTGCCGACGTTGTTGGGCCGGCCGATCGACGAGAACCAGGCGGCGCCGCGGCGCAGGATATCCGGCGCGACCGCGATCGACTCGACGTTGTTGACGGTGGTCGGGCAGCCGAACAGGCCGACATTGGCCGGGAACGGCGGCTTCAGCCGCGGCTGGCCCTTCTTGCCTTCGAGGCTTTCCAATAGGGCGGTTTCTTCGCCGCAGATATAAGCGCCGGCACCATGCGCGACATACAGGTCGAACGGATAGCCGTGGACGTTGTCCTTGCCGAGCAGCTTGGCCTCGTAGGCCTGGTCGATCGCCGCCTGCAGCCGCTCGCGCTCGCGGATGAATTCGCCGCGGACGTAGATGTAGCCGGTGTGGGCGCCCATCGCGCAGCCGGCGAGCAGACAGCCTTCGACCAACGTGTGCGGGTCGTGGCGCATGATCTCGCGGTCTTTGCAGGTACCGGGCTCGGACTCGTCGGCGTTGACGACCAGATAGCTCGGCCGGCCGTCGGCATTGTCCTTCGGCATGAACGACCATTTCAGGCCGGTCGGGAAGCCGGCGCCGCCGCGGCCGCGCAGGCCCGACGCCTTCATCTCGTTGATGATCCAGTCGCGGCCCTTGTCGATGATCGCCTTGGTGCCTTCCCACGCGCCGCGACGGCGCGCGCCCTTCAGCGTCCAGTCGTCGAGACCGTACAGGTTCCGGAAGATGCGGTCCTTGTCGTCCAGCATGGCTTGCGGCGTTCCCTGTCAGCGTTTGGTTTGCATGTGAGCGAGACCGGCCGCGCAGCCCCCGAAGGTCAGCGCCCAGATCAGGCTCGATTGAAGTGTCGCACCGAGCGCGTAGCGCTGCAGCAGAAATATGAACGCTGCGGCGGCGACACCGTGCAGCAGGATGTAAACCGGGGTCGGCATGGCTCTCGCGCTTTCCGCGACGGCGCGCCCCGCTAGGGCGATCATCGTCATGGCGTGTTCTTACCGCTGGCGTCGGCGGCGGGCGGCTTCGGCGCCGGCCGCTCCTGAACATTGGCCGCCGCCCCGCTCCGCTTGGCCTCGCTGTCGGTCAGCGGCGGCCCGTTGGCATCGACCGGCGACACGTTGATACCGCCGCTCGTGAGAGTGGTCGGACCGGTAATCGGTGCCGCATGCTGGCGGCCGTTCTGCGGGCCCGGAGTCGGCGGATTGCCGGCCGCGAAGCCATCGAGCACCTTGTTCAAGGTCTCCGGCGTCAGGTCCTCGTAGACGTCCTTGAAGATCTGCACCATCGGCGCGTTCACGCAGGCGCCGGCGCACTCGACCTCCTCCCAGGAGAAGTCGCCGTCGGCGGACAGATGGAACGGATCATGATGGATCCGGCTCTTGCAGACTTCGATCAGCTCACCGGCGCCGCGCAGCCGGCACGGCGTGGTGCCGCAGACCTGGACGTGCGCCTTCTTGCCGACCGGATTGAGCTGAAACATGGTGTAGAAGGTCGCGACTTCCAGCGCCCGGATATGCGGCATCTGCAGCATGTCGGCGACGGTGCGGATCGCCGCTTCCGGCAGCCAGCCGCCGCACTGTTCCTGCGCGCGCCACATGATCGCGATCACCGCCGAGAACTGCCGGCCCGGCGGATATTTGGTGATTTCCTTCTGCGCCCAGGCGAGATTGTCCGCGGTGAACGCGAAGCTCTCGGGTTGCAGCTCTTTGGGTGCCAGACGACGAACGGACATGCTCAGTTTCTCGCCGAGCGTTTCGCCACGCTCGCATTGAGGTGTTGGATACGGGCGTGCCAGAACGCGCTCGAGGTTCCGACGACGTTGTAGCCGACATTCGACGCGACCTTGATCCGGTCGAGAATGCCGAGGTCGACCACGGCCTCGTATTGATTGCTTTGCGGGTCGTACACGACCAGCTTCAGCGGCGTATGTTCGAGGATGTAGCGCGAAACCGTGTGATCGGGGTCGCTGCCATGCTCTTCGCACAGGATCGCGGTGTCCTCGGCCAGCAGCCGCTGGCCACCGCGGATCGCGTCGATCTCGACGCCCTCGACGTCGAGCTTGACGATGTACTTGCCGCCCAGCGGCAGGTGGCCGTCGTCGATCAAATCGTCGAGCCGGATCACCGGCACGTCCTCACCATCGGCGCCGGGCTTGCCGACGATGCTGAGCGCTTCGTGCTTGGTGCCGGACAGCCGGGCAACGCCGCGCGCGGACCCGACGGCGCATTTCATCACCGTGAACCGGTCGCCGTTGACCTTGGCGTTGTGCGCCAGACGGGCGAAGTTCTGGCTCGACGGCTCGATCGCCAGCGTGCGATGCGCGCCGAACGGGGCGCTCGACACCAGCACCGACCAGTAGCCGTAATTGGCGCCGCAATCGACGAAGGTGAAATCGACATCGGCCGCGTCGCGGAACAGCAGGTCGAGTTCGATCTCGTAGGCGTAGTCGCGCTGCAGCAGCTTGCTCCAGTAGCCGTCGCCGTAAGGAAACACGAAGGTCGCGTCCGGATTCAGCTTGATCGCGATGTCGCGCTCCGGCAGCGCCTTGCGCATCAGATTCGCCGCAGCGTTGTAGCCGCGATACGAGAAGGTCGACGACACCCGGGCGCCCATCACCAGCGCATACGCCGCTACGCGCTCCAGGGCGCCAGCGCCCTCGAGCGCGCCGGTGGCGCGGTCGAACTGGATGGGCTCGGGGACGTTCACCGATCGACCTCTCCGAACACGATGTCGAGCGAGCCGAGGATCGCCGAGACGTCGGCCAGCAGATGGCCGCGGCTGAGGAAATCCATCGCCTGCAGATGCGCGAAGCCCGGCGCGCGGATCTTGCACTTGTACGGCTTGTTGCTGCCGTCGGACACCAGATACACGCCGAATTCGCCCTTCGGCGCCTCGACCGCGGCGTAGACTTCGCCGGCCGGGACGTGGAAGCCCTCGGTGTACAGCTTGAAGTGATGGATCAGCGCTTCCATCGAGCGCTTCATCTCGCCGCGACGCGGCGGGAAGATCTTGTGGTCGTCGACCACCACCGGTCCCTGCCCGGCCGGCTCGCGCAGCTTGGCGATGCACTGCTTCATGATCCGAACCGCCTGCCGCATCTCCTCCATGCGGATGTGGTAACGGTCGTAGCAGTCGCCGTTCTTGCCGATCGGCACTTCGAAATCGAGTTCGGCGTAGCATTCGTAGGGCTGCGCCTTGCGCAGGTCCCAGGCCGCGCCCGAGCCGCGCACCATCACGCCGGAGAAGCCCCAGGCCCACGCCTGATCGAGCGTCACCACGCCGATATCGACGTTGCGCTGCTTGAAGATGCGGTTGTCGCTGAGCAGCCGGTCGAGATCGTCGACCACCGCCGGGAACGCGTCGCACCAGGCGTCGATATCGTCGACCAGCTTCGGCGGCAGATCCTGATGCACGCCGCCGACGCGGAAATACGCCGCGTGCATCCGGCTGCCGGACGCGCGCTCGTAGAACATCATCAGCTTTTCGCGCTCTTCGAAGCCCCACAGCGGCGGGGTCAGCGCGCCGACGTCCATCGCCTGCGTGGTGACGTTGAGCAGATGCGACAGGATGCGGCCGATCTCGGCGTACAGCACGCGGATCAGTTGCGCGCGGCGCGGCACGGCGATGCCGAGCAGCTTCTCCACCGCGAGGCAGAACGCGTGCTCCTGGTTCATCGGCGCGACGTAGTCGAGCCGATCGAAATACGGGATCGCCTGCAGATAGGTCTTGGCTTCGATCAGCTTCTCGGTGCCGCGATGCAAGAGGCCGATATGCGGATCGACCCGCTCGACCACTTCGCCGTCGAGCTCCAGCACCAGCCGGAGCACGCCGTGCGCCGCCGGATGCTGCGGGCCGAAATTGATGGTGAAGTTGCGGACGCTGGGCGCGTCTACGGCGGCGGCGTCAGCCATGGAGCGGGCTCCGCATCAAAGCGAGTAGCGAATGGCGAATGGCGGGCGACATCACGACTTCACTCCCGCCTTCTCGTCTCCGGGAAGAACCGGATAGTCCGCACCTTCCCAGGGCGATAGAAAATCGAACTTGCGGAATTCCTGATTGAGCCGGACCGGCTCGTAGATCACCCGCTTCTGGTCGTCGTCGTAGCGAACCTCGACGAAACCGGTGAGCGGAAAATCCTTGCGCAGCGGATGACCATCGAAACCGTAATCAGTCAGCAGCCGACGCATGTCGGGATGGCCGGTGATGACGATGCCGTACAAATCGTAGGCCTCGCGCTCGAACCAGTCGGCGCCGGGAAACACATCGATGATCGACGGCACCAGCGTGGTCTCGCCGACCTCCGCCTTCACCCGCACCCGCTCGTTCAGCTTCGGCGACAGCAGATGATAGACGATCTCGAACCGCTGCGCGCGGCCGGGATAATCGACCGCGGTCATGTCGATGAAGCTGATGAAGCGGAAGCGCGGATCGTCCCGCAGCGTCCGCATCACGTCCACGATCTTGCCGGCATCGACAGTCAGCGTGAGCTGGCCGAACGCGACCGAATGACCGGTCGCGACGCCCGGCAAGGCGCCGACGATCGTCTGACCCAGGGTGTCGAGCCCGTTGTCGTCCATGAAACAGCCTTCTTCAGCGTTCGATAGTGCCGGTTCGGCGAATCTTCTTCTGCAGCAGCATCACGCCGTACAGCAGCGCCTCGGCGGTCGGCGGACAGCCGGGCACGTAGATGTCGATCGGAACGATGCGGTCACAACCGCGCACCACGGAATACGAATAGTGATAGTAGCCACCGCCGTTGGCGCACGACCCCATCGAGATGACGTAGCGCGGCTCGGGCATCTGGTCGTAGACCTTGCGCAGCGCCGGAGCCATCTTGTTGGTCAGCGTGCCGGCGACGATCATCACGTCGGACTGACGCGGCGAAGCGCGCGGCGCGAAGCCGAACCGCTCGGCATCGTAGCGCGGCATCGACAGCTGCATCATCTCGACCGCGCAGCACGCCAGACCGAACGTCATCCACATCAGCGAGCCGGTGCGCGCCCAGGTGATCAGATCATCGGTCGCGGCGACGAAGAAGCCCTTGTCGGACAACTCGCGGTTGACGTTGAGAAAGAACGGATCATCGGCGCCGACCGGCTTGCCGGTGCGCGGGTCGATGATGCCGGTGGCCGGCCGCGCCACCAGCGGCTGCGCACCGATCGGCTGTTGCGACGGTGTCGGCTGCATCGTCTCAGGCCTCAATCCCATTCCAGCGCGCCCTTCTTCCACTCGTAGGCGAAGCCGACGGTCAGAACGCCGAGGAACACCATCATCGACCAGAAGCCGGTCGCACCAAGCTTGCCGAAGGCCACCGCCCACGGAAACAGGAACGCGACCTCGAGGTCGAAGATGATGAACAGAATGGCGACCAAGTAGAATCTGACGTCGAATTTCATGCGGGCATCGCTGAAAGCGTTGAATCCGCATTCATAGGCCGAGAGCTTTTCCGGGTCCGGCTGCTGATACGCCACCGCGAACGGAGCGACCAGAAGGACGAAGCTCAAACCAGCCGCGACGATGATAAAAACGACGATTGGCAGATAGTTAGACAGAATGCCGCTCATCACCCGCTCCCTAACCCCGCGGCCCTTTGCGCTGCCGCAGACTCGTTCGCATTTGAATTGTTCTACCGCTTAGCGCAGTGCAACAGGGGGCGCAAGCCAAGCTGTGGCAACTCCGAGGCATATGCACCTCCATACGTCTTTAGCAGCACGAATTCGTGACTCATCATTCAGCACCGACCGTAGACACATCAACCAAACAGAAACCATACGGTGATCGCACGAAACCATTTTCGGAACCGGCGAAACGATCCTGAAACACACGCAAGGCTATCGTCCGTTCGTCAACGCGGCAACAGCAAGAGCCGCGGGGAGGCAGCGATGAACCACTCTTTGCATTCAGCGGATCGTGCGACCCACCTGAAGATCGTGGTGGTGGCTCTCGTTGCCGGTATCAGCGTCGCCGCACTCGGGATCATGGCCCGCACCACCGCGTCCGACAGCCAGACCGCCCAGGTGATCAAGGCCACCAAGCAGATGACCCTCACGGACTCCGGTCAGTCGACGGTCAGATAAGCATACCTCTGCCGTCGCGCATCGGCGGTAACAGAGGGGTGAGAGCATTGCGGCCCTGCCGCCCCTCACCTGCATCGCCCCTGCTTTTTCGAGTTGCGACGTGAGCTGCGGCGCGTGCGAATGTCCGCCCCGCCTGCGATCGTCCCGCTCAATTCAGCCAGACACATCAGCACCGTACGCGCGCGTCACCGACCAACAGACACGCGTGGCGTAGGTTCAATTCGTCGACGGAAAGTTTCAGGGAAGCTCGCGGGATCGCCAAAACGCCGCCTGGGCGAAATGGCGCGAGAGACGGGGCTCGAACCCGCGACCTCCGGCGTGACAGGCCGGCGCTCTAACCAACTGAGCTACTCCCGCGTGGTTTGCATCAACCGCGCAGGCGGTCGATTAAAGGGCCCGCCCTCCCAAGTCAAGCGGCTTGCGGCAGAGATTCCCATTCTCGTGCACAGCTTTGCATTTATCCTTTAATGTCGGCATTTTTCGACACCCGAATGCAAATAATGCGCTGTTTACAGGGCAAACGGCGTAGGCAGCGCCCACCCGAATCATCTAAGCCCTGGTACGTCTTAGTTTCTAAGCCGCCACACACAGCAGGAGAGCTATATGGCGAAGAAAGCAGTTGCCAAATCCGCGACGCCGGCAACGGTGACCCTGAAGCATCTCGCAGCGGCGCTCGCCGAAGAGCACGAGCTGTCGAAGAAGCAGACCGAAGCCATTCTCGGCGACATGGTGACCCGCATCACCAAGCACCTGAAGAAGGGCGAGCGCATCCGCATCGTCGGCCTCGGCATCCTCCAGGTCCGCAAGCGCGCCGCCCGCATGGGCCGCAACCCGGCCACTGGCGAGCAGATCCAGATCAAGGCCAGCAAGAAGGTGGCATTCCGCGCCGCCAAGGAACTCAAGGAAGCGATCTGATTCTGCTTCCGGGGTCATTGGTTCGGGCGTTTCCGGCCTTCGGGAACGCTTGAATAGAGCTCGTCCCGCGCGGCGCTGGGGTCGGTTTCCAAATTGATTGGAACCAGCTCCGGTTCAGATTGAAGAACGGCAGGCTTGGGCATCCGCCCCGCCTGCCGTTTCTTTTTGATGCCAACCGTCGTTCGGCTGCGGGTCGCGCCGCACGCCAGGACAGGCTATCAACAGAAAAGCTCGCGACCGAATGCGCTCGAGCGCGTGCCGGGATGGTTGCGAGCCTGCAGGAGTTCGGCCGTGACCGCGATTAACTTCGACTTCACCGTGTTGGAGCGTTTTCTCCGCTACGTCACCATCGACACCCAGTCGGATCCGGCCTCCGACACCTGCCCCTCCACCGAGAAGCAGAAGAATCTCGGTGCGCTGCTGGCGCAGGAGCTGCGCGAACTAGGGCTCGCCGACGCCCATCTCGACCAGCACGGCTACGTCTACGCGACAATTCCCGCGACCACCGCCAAGCCGAACGTTCCGGTGGTGTGCTTCTGCGCCCACATGGATACCTCGCCCGATTGTTCAGGAGCCAGCGTCAAGCCGCAGGTCTGGAAAGACTATCAGGGCGGCGACATCGTTCTGCCGGGTGATTCCTCGCAGGTGATTCGGCGCGCCGAGCATCCGGCGCTGTCGGATCAGATCGGCCACGACATCGTCACCAGCGACGGCACCACCCTGCTCGGTGCCGACAACAAGGCCGGCATCGCCGAGATCATGGATGCGGCGCGGTTTCTGCTGGCGCACCCCGAGATCGCGCACGGCACGCTCAAGATCCTGTTCACCCCGGACGAGGAAATCGGCCGCGGCGTCGACAAGGTCGACCTGAAAAAGCTCGGCGCCGATTTCGCCTACACGATGGACGGCGAAAGCGCCGGCCATATCGAGGACGAGACGTTCTCGGCCGACAGCGCCGTGATCACGATCGAAGGCGTCAGCGCCCATCCGGGATTCGCCAAGGGCAAGATCGAACACGCCATCAAGATCGCCGCGGCGATCATCGAGCGGCTGCCGAAGACCGGCTGCTCGCCGGAGACCACCGAAGGCCGCGACGGCTTCCTGCACCCGGTCGGCATCACCGGCGCGCTGGAGAAGGCCGTGATTGCCTTCATCGTCCGCGACTTCACCGAGGCCGGGCTGCAGGACAAGGAGACGCTGCTGCAGAGCATCGTCGAAGAGGTGATGCTGGATTACCCGCGCTCGCGCGCCAAGATCGAGATCCAGCCGCAATATCGCAACATGAAACAGGTGCTCGACCGCCATCCCGAGCTGGTCGAGAACGCCCGCGAAGCGATCCGCCGCGCCGGCCTCACGCCCGTCACCGCGGCGATTCGCGGCGGCACCGACGGCGCGCGACTGTCGTTCATGGGCCTGCCCTGCCCCAACGTGTTCGCCGGCGAGCACGCCTTCCACTCGCGGCTGGAATGGGTCAGCCGCCAGGACATGGAAAAGGCGGTCGAGACCATCGTGCATCTGGCGATGATCTTCGAGCAGCAGGCGTAGCAGACGCATCGCGGCGCGGCCCCCACGAAGCCGCACGCCATGGTTTTGTCCTAATCGTTGGACCGTGATCCCGGAATCAGCTCTGAGTTCCCGTGCCGCGCGAGTTCGCTTCCGCGCGCGACACGGAGAGATTCGGATGGTTTGCGCCCGCTCGGTATGTTTGGCGTTTTCACACAGGATCGCCCTGGTCGCGCTGATCGCCAGCGCCCCCGTGATGCTGGCCGGCTGCAAGGAGCAGAACACATACGCCGCGCCGCCGCCCGCCAAGGTCACCGTGGCCAAGCCGACCCAGGCGCCGGTGACGCTGTATGCAGAATTCACCGGCAACACCGCGCCGGTCGCCTCGGTCGATCTCGAAGCGCGGGTGCAAGGCTTCATCGAGAGCATCGACTATCTCGACGGTGAGGCGGTCAAGAAGGACCGCGTGCTGTTCAAGATCGAGCGGGCCCAATACCAGGCCCAGGTCGACCTGCAGCAGGCGCAGCTCGACGGCGCCAAGGCCAAGCAGGCCAACGCCCAGCGCGAAGCCGACCGGCAGTCGATCCTCGGCCAGAAGGACGTCGCCTCACAGCGCAATGTCGATGACGCCCTGACCAATCTGGCCTCGGCCAACGCCCAAGTCGCCGCCGCCGAAGCCTCGCTGGCTCTCGCCAAGACCTCGCTCGGTTACACCACGGTGACGGCGCCGTTCGACGGTGTCGTCACCCGCCGTCTGGTGAACGTCGGCACCCTGGTCGGTTCGACCGGCGCCACCAAGCTCGCTACCATCCTTCAGGTCGATCCGCTGTACGTGTATTTCAACATCACCGAGCAGCAGCAGATCGCCTTGCGCGACGCGCTCGCCAAACGCGGCAAGACGCTGAAGGACATGCGCGAAGAGCGGCTGGAAATGCCGATCGAGGTGGCGCTGTCGTCCGACACCACGTTCCCCTACGCCGGCAAGGTCGACTACATCGCGCCGCAAGTCGATCCGGCCACCGGCACGCTGCAGCTCCGCGGCTCGCTGCCGAACAAGGACGTGGCGCTGGTGCCCGGCCTGTTCGTCAGGGTCCGGGTCGCGGTCGGCAAGCTCGACGACGCGCTGTTGATCAACGACACCGCGGTGATGTCCAACCAGACCGGCAGCTACGTCATGGTGGTCGGCACCGGCGACGTGGTCGAGCAGCGTCAGGTCACGCTCGGCCCGCAGGAGGGCCAGCTCCGCGTCGTCAGCAACGGCCTCAAGGCCGACGACCGGGTGGTGATCGGCGCGGTCCAGCGCGCCATCGCCGGCAACACCGTGACGCCGGTGGCCGGAGCGATGGCGGCTGCCCCAACGGCGCCGCCCCCGGCACCTGCCGCACTGAGCCCTGGAGCCCAATCCGGCACCGCAAAACCTTGATCCGATCGGCCCTCACGAGGCGTTGCCCATGTTCTCGCGCTTCTTCATCGAACGGCCGGTGCTGTCCAACACCCTCGCCTTTCTGATCATCCTGCTCGGCGCCCTGGCGCTGATGCGGCTGCCGGTGTCGCAATATCCCGACGTGGTGCCGCCGACGGTGTCGGTGTCGGCGAGCTATCCCGGCGCCAGCGCGCGCACCGTGATGGATTCGGTGGCGCTGCCGATCGAGCAGCAGGTCAACGGCGTCGAGGGCATGATCTACATGCAGTCGACCAGCGCCAGCGACGGCAGCTACAATCTGGTCATCACCTTCGACATCGGCACCGATCCGAACATGGCGCAGGTGCTGGTGCAGAATCGGGTGTCGCTGGCCACGGCGCAGCTGCCGGCCTCGGTCTCGACCCAGGGCCTCAACGTCAAGAAGAAGTCGACGTCGATTCTGCAGTTCGTCAGCCTGGTTTCGTCCGACAGCCGCTACGACAATCTGTTCCTCTCCAACTACGCCAAGATCAACATCCAGAACGAGCTGGCCCGGCTTCCCGGCGTCGGCGACGTCTCGGTGCTCGGCTCCGGCTCCTATGCGATGCGGATCTGGCTCGATCCCGACAAGCTGCAGAGCTACGGCCTGACGCCGAGCGACGTTGTCAGCGCCGTGCAGCAGCAGAGCAACCAGGTCACCGCCGGCCTGGTCGGCGGCCCGCCGGCGCCCTCGATCGTCAATTTCCAATACGCGCTCGACGTCGTCGGCCGCTTCAACGAGGCCACCGAGTTCGAGAAGATCGTGGTCAAGGCAGTCGACCAGGGCGGCGGCCAGCTGGTGCGGATCGGCGATATCGGCCGGGTCGAGCTCGGCGCCTCGTCCTACGGCCAGACCGCGACGCTCGACGGCAAGCCCTCGGCCGCGATCGCGATCTCGCTGCTGACCGGCGCCAACGCGCTGTCGGTGGCGAAATCCGTCAACGCCAAGATGAAGGAGATGGCGGACTCGTTCCCGGCCGGGCTCGACTACAAGGTGTCGTTCGACAGCACCAAGTTCATCACCGCCTCGGTCGACGAGGTCTACGAGACGCTGATCATCGCCGCGGTGCTGGTGCTGGTGGTGATCCTGCTGTTCCTGCAGGACTGGCGCGCAATGCTGGTGCCGGCCACCACCGTGCCGGTGACGATCATCGGCGCGTTCGCGGCGATGTCGGCGATGGGCTTCACCGTCAACACCACCAGCCTGTTCGCGCTGGTGCTGGCGATCGGCATCGTGGTCGACGACGCCATCGTCATCGTCGAAGGCGTCTCTCGGCACATCGCCGGCGGGATGTCGAGCCGCGAGGCCGCGGTGAAAGCGATGTCGGAGCTGTTCGGCCCGATCATCGGCATCACCTTGGTGCTGATGGCGGTGTTCCTGCCGGCGGCTGCGATCTCAGGCCTCACCGGCAAGATGTATCAGCAGTTCGCGCTGGTGATCGCCGCCACCGCGCTGATCTCGGCGGTCAACGCGGTGACGCTGAAGCCGACGCAATGCGCGCTGTGGCTGCGCGCGCCGGTGCCGCCGGAGCAGCGCAACCTCGTCTACCGGATCTTCAACGCGGTGTATGCGCGCTGCGAGGCGGTGTATGCGGCGCTGATCCGCCGCCTGGTGGCGTTCAGCATCCCGACCACGATCGTCGGACTGGCGCTGATCGGGGGCGCATTCTACGGCCTGTCGCGGGTGCCGACCGCCTTCCTGCCCTCGGAAGATCAGGGCTATTTCATCATCAGCCTGAAGCTGCCGGACTCGGCCTCCGCCGGCCGCAGCGAAGCGGCGGTGGCCCAGGCGGTCGAGCTGGTGCGCAAGACCGCGGGCGTCGAGAGCGTGATCGGCGTGTCCGGGATCTCGCCGCTCGACAACAACGCCACGCTGTACAACGCCGGCATGCTGTACGTCGTGCTGCACGACTGGGACCAGCGCAAGACCAAGGATCTGAGCATCGACGCGATCGCCGCCAAGGTCCGCGCCGCACTCGCCACGCTCGACACCGCGACCGCTTTGGTGCTGATGCCGCCGCCGATCCAGGGCATCGGCAACACCTCGGGCTTCACCATGATGGTGGAGATGAAGAACGGCAGCTCCGACTTCCTGGCGCTGCAGAACGCCGCCCAGCAACTCGCCGCCAACGCCGCGACCCAGAGCGCCATCAGCCACGCCGCCTCGACCTTCAACGCCGACGTCAAGCAGCTTCGCCTGGTGGTGGACCGGATGAAGGCGGAGACGCTCGGCGTCACCGTCGGCCAGGTGTTCTCGGCGGTCGAGAGCTATCTCGGCTCGACCTACGTCAACCAGTTCACCAAGTTCAACAACGTGTTCCAGGTCTACGTCCAGGCCGACGCACCGTTCCGGCTGCGGCCCGGCGACGTGCTGAAGCTGAAGGTCAAGGGCTCGAACGGCCAGATGGTGCCGGTCGGTGCCGTCGCCTATCTGACCGACGAGGTCGGCCCGCCCTTGATTACGCTGTACAATCTCTATCCGGCCGCGACCCTGGTCGGCAGCCCGGCGACCGGCTTCAGCTCCGGCGAAGCGATGTCGCTAATGAGCGAAGTCGCGGCCAAATCGCTGCCGTCGTCGATGGGCACGGCCTGGACCGGGATGTCGTATCAGGAACAGGTGGTCGGCGATCAGATCTACTACGTGTTCGCGGTGGCGCTGCTGCTGGTGTATTTCGTGCTCGCCGGCCAATACGAGAGCTGGATGCAGCCGCTCGCCGTGATCCTGGCGGTGCCGCTGACTCTGCTCGGCACCGTGGCGGCGCTGGAATGGTCCGGCCTGCCGAACGATCTCTATACCCAGATCGGCATCGTGCTGCTGATCGCGCTGGCGGCGAAGAACGCGATTCTGATCGTCGAATACGCCCGCGAAAAGTGCATCGAAGGCATGCCGATTGCCGAGGCTGCGGTCGAGGCGGCGCGGCTGCGGTTCCGGCCGATCCTGATGACCTCGTTCGCCTTCATCTTCGGCATGCTGCCGCTGGCGCTGGCGAGCGGCGCCGGTGCCGGCGCGCGGGTCTCGCTCGGCATCGCGGTGGTGGCCGGCATGCTGGCCTCGACCGGCCTCGCGGTGCTGTTCGTGCCGTCGTTCTTCGCCGTGCTGCAGCGGCTGGGAGCACGGCGCACCAATCCGGTCGAGCCGCCTCCAAAGTAGAGAGGCTAATGCTGCCTTTCGGCCGGATCGCATTTTCTCAAGGGGCGCTTCAACAAGTTATCAGAAGCGTCGAAGATGAGTCATCGTTTCCGACGACGAGGCGATCGTTAACCGATCCTACCGGTTGCGATTACTCAACTTTTGCTTGTATCGTTGGAGGGCAAGAGGCTTGCGCAGATGCGTCGTTGGGGTTGTAGGCCATGCCGTTCTATTTCAGGAAGAGCGTAAGCGCCGGTCCCTTCAGGTTCAGTTTCTCCCGAGGTGGCGTCGGCATGTCAGTCGGCGTCAAAGGTCTTCGAATCGGAGCTGGTCCGCGAGGAAACTACATCCACGCTGGATTCGGGGGCGTATACTATCGGTCTTCTATCCGTCCCGCCGGGCAGAAGGAACAATCACTCGACCAGCCTATTGCTACGCCCAAAACAACAATTGATGGCGTTGAAATGGTGGAGATCGAATCTGGCAGCGTTCTGCAAATGCGGTCTGCTAACTTCGCTGATATCCTAGATGACTTGAACATAAAGGCCTCAAAACTACCCCTATCGCGAATTATTGCTTGGACTGGTATTGCCTTGGGCTTCGGGTTGCTGGCTGTCAACTCGACAGCTGCCATAGCGACATGGACAGTCACCATTCCTGCCTGGATCGTTGCCCGCTGGCTCGATAGCTACAGACGTAAGACTGTATTGTTCTATGAGCTCGAAAGTGACGCTGCCAAAGCCTATGAAAGGCTCACCGAGGCGTTCGATCTTCTCATCGGATGCGCAGGTAAATGGCACATCAGATCCGGCGGCGCTGTTCGAAATCTCACGACATGGAAGCGCAACGCGGGAGCAACCCACATCGTCGATAAAAAGCCGACGAGGTTGGATTTTTCTCTTCCTTTGACTGTCGCATCAAACATCACACCTCCCTGCGCTCACGTTGGCGACCAAGTTCTGTACTTCCTTCCTGACGTGGTACTGGTCGCGCACGGCAAGAAGATCGGCGCCATTGATTACAACGACCTGAAGTTGCATTGGCAGGAATCAAATTTCATCGAAGAAGGTTCAGTGCCGTCGGACGCCAAGGTCGTCGGACAGACTTGGAAGCATCCGAACAAATCCGGCGGCCCGGACCGTCGATACAAGGATAATTGGCAAATCCCGATCTGCCGATACGAAGCCCTTCATCTGAGCAGCAACTCAGGACTGAATGAACTCCTGGAATTCTCGAAAGCGACTGTCTGTGCCCCCTTGGCCACCGCAGTCCGCGGCTTGGCTGTCATCAATGGCCAGAGCGCGGTACCCAACAGCTTGCAACCGGCGGAATGATCCTAGAAAATTACTGGCTCAACTGAAGGTGCCTGGCTCGAACAGCAGAGGTTCTCCCCTTCCGCGACCTCACGACTTGCCTACGACGCATCGTCGAGGGTAAATCAAGATTACGGGCGGCTAGCTCAGCTGGTTAGAGCATCTCGTTTACACCGAGAGGGTCGGGAGTTCGAATCTCTCGCCGCCCACCATGCGTTCCACGTCGCCGGACTGCGGATTCATCGCCGTTTCCCCACCCGCCTCCTGTCGCAATTTTATCCGGCCTGGTGAACAGTTTCCGACCAAACCGGCGACAGTCACCTGCAATTGCATCGCAGTTTCGCGCTGCAACCTCATTCGCAGTCGCGAAAATTTACTATAATACCCTCGATCGCGTCAGATCCGGCCGAATGCCGCCGATTCCGCGAGTGATTGCCCGTATCTGTACTAACGAGATCTCCACCTCCGGGCGGTAGTAGAAGCCATTCAGGCCGCCGACTGGGGTGCTCAATGTTACGGGTTGGAAGGGACGCAGGGCTGCGAAGCCTGCTGAGCGGGCCGCGAAACGTCTCGGTGCGCGGGATCGTCGTCAGCGGCGTGCTGCTCGGCGCGGCGATCGCGCTGGTCACCGGCTGGATGGCGGCGGACAGCCGCGACCGCATCCTGCGCAACACCGAACGCGAACTCCGCAACACCGCGCTGCTGCTCGCCCGCCAGTTCGACCGCACCTTCGAGGCGCTCAACATCGACCAGAGCGAGACCGCGTCGTCGGTCGAACACACCTTTCCGCTCGCCCAGACGCTGACCGGGCACACGCTGCTGGCGCTGAAGGCCGCCGAGCTCGGCGAATTCGACCTGTTCGACATCGACGGCGCGCTGATCAATTCGTCGCGCAGCTGGCCGGCGCCGCGCGTCCAGATCGGCTCCGCCCCGAACTTTCGGCGCTGGAGCTCGGACGTCGAGCGCGACGAGAACCAGACCGAATTCGTGCGCGATCCGGTGCTCGGCAACTGGACCCTGACGCTGGTCAAGCGGCTGCGCGGTCCGACCAAGCAGACGTCCGGCATTCTCGCTCGGACCATCCCCAACGCCTTGTTCGAGAACCTGGCCTCCTCGCTGATGCTGGGCCAGGACGCGACGATCGCGATCTTCACCACCGACGGCACCCTGGTGACACGGTGGCCGCGGTTTTCCTCGTCGATCGGCGAGAACTACCTGAACTCCGATCTCAAGCCGCTGTTCGGCCAGACCAGCGCGTCCCAGCGCATCGTCAGCCCGTTCGACGGCAGCGAACGGATCGCGGCAGCGCGGACGCTGAGCAAGCAGCCGATCGTGGTGGTGGTGTCGCGCTCGCTCAACGGAGCGTTGGCGACGTGGTGGCGCGAACTGAGCGCGATCGTGTCGGTCGCGCTGGCGACCGCGCTCGCTGTCGCCGGCGTGCTGTTCCAGCTCGGCCGCAACATCATCCGGCATCAGACCGATCTGCGCCAGCGCTACAGCATCGCGGTCGACAACATGGCGCAGGGACTGACGCTGTTCGACGCCTCGGGCCGGCTGCTGCTGCACAATCGTCGCTATCTCGAAATCTACGGGCTGCCCGCCGACGCGGTGAAGCCGGGCCTCACCGGCCCCGAGATCGTCGCCTTGCTGAAGCAGGCCGGCCACGACCCGCACCTCATGCAAGAATACCGCCGCTTTGCGGTGAAGAATGTCCACCGCAGGAGCTCGTTCGAGGCGGAGTTCGCCGACGGGCGGACCATCCTGATCACAAGGGAGCCGATCCAGGGCGGCGGCTGGGTGATGACCCACGAGGAAATCACCGAGCGCAAGCGTGCCAACTCGCGGATCCACTACCTCGCCCATTACGACGACCTGACCGGACTGCCGAACCGGTCGTCGTTCCGCGCCTATCTCGGCGCTGCGCTCGACGCGATCGAGCCGGGCGATCGGCTGGCCCTGCTCTACATCGACATCGACGAGTTTAAGATCGTCAACGACACCCTCGGCCATCCGATCGGTGACCTGCTCTTGAAGTCGATCGCCGACCGGCTGCGGCACTGCGTCGGGCCCAACGACTACGTCGCCCGGCTCGGCGGCGACGAGTTCGCGGTGGTGACGACCGACGCTGGCGCGGTGCGCGAACTGGTGGCGACGCTGCAGCGCGCGTTGCGCGACACTTTCGACTGCGCCGGCCATGTGATCTCGCCCGACGCCAGCATCGGCATCGCGCTGGCGCCGGACCACGCCGGCGAAGTCGACGAGCTGATCGCCAAGGCCGACCTCGCGCTGTATGCGGCCAAATCCGAAGGCCGTCACACCTACCGGTTCTTCCTGCCGGACATGGACATCAAGGCCAAGGCCCGGCACGAGCTGGCGACCGAGCTGCGGCGCGCCGTGGCCGAGCAGGACTTTCAGCTGCACTTCCAGCCGCTGGTCGATCTGAATTCCGGCGCGATCGCCGGCTGCGAAGCGCTGCTGCGCTGGCAGCATCCGCTGCGCGGCTTCGTCTCGCCCGCCGAGTTCGTTCCGCTCGCCGAGGACATCGGCCTGATCGAGGAGCTCGGCGAGTGGGTGCTGGAGCAGGCCTGCGGCGTGGCAGTCGGCTGGCCGGCGGCGATGACGGTCGCGGTCAACGTCTCCCCGATCCAATTCCGCCGCGCCACCTTCCCGCTCAAGGTCGCCGCCACGCTGGCGCGCACCGGGCTGCCCGCACATCGGCTGGAGCTGGAGATCACCGAAGCGCTGCTGCTGCAGGACACCGAGTCGACGCTGGCGATCCTCAACCAGCTCCGCGATCTCGGCGTGAAGATCGCGCTCGACGATTTCGGCACCGGCTATTCGTCGCTGAGCTATCTGCACCGCTTCCCGATCGACAAGATCAAGATCGACAAGAGCTTCGTCGATACCCTCAGCAACGAAACCGGGTCCGCCACCATCGTGCGGGCGATCGTGCAGATCGCCGCCGCCGGCAACAAGACCACGCTGGCCGAAGGCGTCGAGACCGCCGCGCAGCGCGATCTGCTGCGCCAGCTCGGCTGCCAGCAGATGCAGGGCTATCTGTTCAGCCCGGCGCTCCCAGCCGACGCGCTGGCACGCCTGATCGGCGACGAGGACGCAGAAACGCAAACGGCGCCCCGCAGGGCGCCGCTGATATCGGTGTAAGGCCGTCGCCGCCTTAGTGGGCGGTGAGGCCGCCGCTGGCTTCGTCGGAGGCTTCCGCGCTGTCGGGCGTCGGCAGCTTGGTGTCCTCTTCCCAGACGATCGGCACCGGCGCGCGGGTCAGCGCGTTGGCGATCACCTCGTCCATCCGCGCCACCGGGATGATGTTGAGACCACCCTTGATGGCGTCCGGAATCTCGGTGAGATCCTTGGCGTTGTCCTCGGGGATCAGCACCGTCTTGATGCCGCCGCGCGCCGCGGCGAGCAGCTTCTCCTTCAGGCCGCCGATCGGCAGCACCCGGCCCCGCAACGTGATCTCGCCGGTCATGGCGATGTCGCGGCGGATCGGGATGCCGGTCAGCACCGACACGATGGTGGTGGCCATCGCCACGCCGGCCGACGGGCCGTCCTTCGGGGTCGCCCCCTCCGGAACGTGGACGTGGATGTCGCGCTTCTCGAAGAACGGCGGCTCGATGCCGAAGGTGATCGCGCGGCTGCGGACGTAGGACGCCGCCGCCTGGATCGATTCCTTCATGACGTCGCGCAGGTTGCCGGTGACCGTCATCCGGCCCTTGCCCGGCATCATCACGCTTTCGATCGTCAGCAGCTCGCCGCCGACGTCGGTCCACGCCAGACCCGTCACCACACCGACCTGATCGTCCTTCTCGATCTCGCCGAAGCGGAATTTCGGCACGCCGAGATATTCTTCGATCCGCTTCTCGTCGATGTGCACCGCCTTCTTCTTCGAGAGCATCAGCTCCTTCACGACCTTGCGGGCCAGTGTGGAGATTTCGCGCTCGAGATTACGCACGCCCGCTTCGCGGGTGTAGCGGCGGATGACGAGCAGCAGCGCGTCGTCGTCGATCGACCATTCCTTGGAGTCGAGGCCGTGCTTGGTCAGCGCCTGCGGGATCAGGTGCTTGCGCGCGATCTCGACCTTCTCGGTCTCGGTGTAGCCGGCGATCCGGATGATCTCCATACGGTCCATCAGCGGCCCCGGAATGTTCAGGGTGTTCGCCGTGGTGATGAACATCACGTTGGACAGATCGTAGTCCACCTCGAGATAGTGGTCGTTGAAGGTGCCGTTCTGTTCGGGATCGAGCACCTCGAGCAGCGCCGAGGACGGATCGCCGCGGAAGTCGGCGCCCATCTTGTCGATCTCGTCGAGCAGGAACAGCGGATTCGAGGTCTTGGCCTTCCGCATCGACTGGATGATCTTGCCGGGCATCGAGCCGATATAGGTGCGGCGGTGACCGCGGATCTCGGCCTCGTCACGCACGCCGCCGAGCGACACGCGCACGAACTCGCGCCCCGTCGCCTTGGCGATCGACTTGCCGAGCGAGGTCTTGCCGACGCCGGGCGGTCCGACCAGGCACAGGATCGGGCCGCTCAGCTTGTTGGCGCGCGACTGCACCGCCAGATACTCGACGATCCGCTCCTTGACCTTCTCGAGCCCGTAGTGATCGGAATCGAGCACGGCCTGCGCCGCCTCGAGATCCTTCTTCACCTTGGACTTCTTGTTCCACGGGATCGACAGCAGCCAGTCGAGATAGTTGCGCACCACCGTCGCTTCCGCGGACATCGGCGACATCTGGCGCAGCTTCTTCAGCTCGTGCTGCGCCTTGTCGCGCGCTTCCTTGGTCAGCTTGGTCTTGGCGATCTTCTCTTCGAGTTCGGCGAGCTCGTCCCGGCCGTCTTCATCGCCGAGCTCCTTCTGGATCGCCTTCATCTGCTCGTTGAGATAGTACTCGCGCTGGGTCTTCTCCATCTGCCGCTTGACGCGGCTGCGGATGCGCTTCTCGACCTGCAGGACGGAGATCTCGCTCTCCATCAGCCCGAGCACCTTCTCCAGCCGCTGCGTCACCGACAGCGTCTCCAGGATGCCCTGGCGGTCGGCGATCTTGACGGCGAGATGCGAGGCGACGGTGTCGGCCAGCTTGGCGAAGTCGGTGATCGACTGCACCACGCCGACGACCTCGGCCGAGATCTTCTTGTTGAGCTTCACGTAGCTCTCGAAGTCGGACACCACCGAGCGCGACAGCGCCTCGGCTTCCACCGAAGTGGCGTCGCTGTCTTCGAGCGCGGCGGCGTCGGCCTCGTAGTAATCGGCGCGATCGGTGTACTTGTCGACCTTGGCGCGCGCCAGGCCTTCGACCAGCACCTTGACGGTGCCGTCGGGCAATTTCAGAAGCTGCAGGACGCTGGCCAGCGTGCCGATCTCGTAGATCGCATCGGGCGCAGGATCGTCGTCGGACGCGTTCTTCTGCGTCGCCAGCATGATCAGCGCGTCGTTCTTCATCACCTCTTCGAGGGCGCGGATCGACTTCTCGCGGCCGACGAACAGCGGCACGATCATGTGCGGGAACACGACGATGTCGCGCAGCGGAAGAACCGGATAGGAGTGGCTTTCGCCGTAGGTAATCGATGGCCTGGGTTTGTTGGCGGTCATGGCCCCGTTCCTTTCGTTTTGCCCCCTCGCCCTCGGCCCGCCATCGGCGCTGCCGTCACGAGGTGCGGAGGTGTCCGGTCTTCTCCGGCCGGTCAGGGCCTCGGTCTCCGGAATGATGGAGGCGAATCCTGAAAACGCTTGTCATCGCCGAACGATTAGGTGGCTATCCGGCGGTGGGGTGTCAAGTCGTGGAAAACGCAACGATTTGTCGGGCTTTCGCGCAGCATGTCGATGCACGGAAGCGGGCCGCGACACGTCGGCGACGGCCCATCTCGATCGTTGCCGGCGGCGGCCACAAGGCCGCCGCTTCGGCGCGGGGCGCCGTTAGGCGCTAGCGCTGCTCTCGGCCGCACGATCGGTGCGGTCGGCGTAGATGTACAGCGGCCGCGCAGTGCCTTCGACGACTTCGCGCGAGATCACCACTTCCTCGACGCCTTCCAGGCCCGGCAGGTCGAACATGGTCTCGAGCAGGATGCTCTCCAGGATCGACCGCAGGCCGCGGGCGCCGGTCTTGCGCTCGATCGCCTTGCGGGCCACCGCGCCCAGCGCCTCGTCGGCGAAGGTGAGCTCGACGTTCTCCATCTCGAACAGCCGCTGGTACTGCTTGACCAGCGCGTTCTTCGGGTCGGTCAGGATCTTCTTCAGCGAGTTCTCGTCGAGGTCTTCCAGGGTGGCAACCACCGGCAGACGGCCGACGAATTCCGGGATCAGGCCGTACTTCAAGAGATCCTCGGGCTCGACGTGGCGGAAGATCTCACCGGTGCGGCGATCTTCCGGCGCCAGAACCTGCGCCGCGAAGCCGATCGACGTGGTCCGACCGCGCGACGAGATGATCTTCTCGAGGCCGGCGAACGCACCACCGCAGATGAACAGGATGTTGGTGGTGTCGACCTGCAGGAACTCCTGCTGCGGATGCTTGCGTCCGCCCTGCGGCGGCACCGAGGCGACGGTGCCTTCCATGATCTTGAGCAGCGCCTGTTGAACGCCCTCGCCCGAGACATCGCGGGTGATCGAAGGATTGTCCGACTTGCGGCTGATCTTGTCGATTTCGTCGATGTAGACGATGCCGCGCTGCGCCCGCTCGACATTGTAGTCGGCCGCCTGCAGCAGCTTCAGGATGATGTTCTCGACGTCCTCGCCGACATAGCCGGCTTCGGTCAGCGTGGTCGCATCCGCCATCGTGAACGGCACGTCGAGGATCCGCGCCAGCGTCTGCGCCAGCAGCGTCTTGCCCGAGCCGGTCGGACCGATCAGCAGGATGTTCGACTTCGCGAGCTCGACGTCGTTGTGCTTGGTCTGGTGGTTGAGCCGCTTGTAGTGATTGTGGACGGCGACCGACAGCACCTTCTTGGCGTGGTTCTGCCCGATCACGTAGTCGTCGAGGACCTTGCAGATTTCCTTCGGCGTCGGGATGCCGTCGCGCGACTTCACCAGCGAGGATTTGTTCTCCTCGCGAATGATGTCCATGCACAGCTCAACGCACTCATCGCAGATGAAGACCGTGGGGCCAGCGATCAGCTTGCGGACCTCGTGTTGGCTCTTTCCGCAGAACGAGCAGTACAGGGTGTTCTTGGAGTCGCTCGTGCCGACCTTACTCATTTCTATCTCCGTCCGCCGTTCGGTCTTTTCCGGTCATCGCCGGGCCCGGGGCGAACCGGGTCGACGAGGTCTAAGGGAGCAAAATCCGTACCAGAAAAGACCCCCGCATCAGTCTGGTCGCGAACCGCGACCGAGTTCGAATCCCCCAAGCACTTTCGTCGATCAGGTTCAGCCAATCAGACTGGCACCCGTCTATCAAGAATTCGCTAATCGGCCGGGAGCCGGCCGACGTGACAATAGCGTGATTTGCTGCGTTTGCGCGACCCTTGGTCGCTGAAATCAACGCAGCGTTGCGCCGTAGTCACGCGGGATCCCGGCACGAAAGCGGAACATTGGGGCTTTCCTGTGAGAAGCCCGAGGTCGGAAATCCGACCCCGGAGGTCTCTGCTCAGGCGGCCTTCGGGGCCGGCGAGGGATCTTCGGGGCGCTTCTCGATCACCTTGTCGACGATACCGAACTCCCTGGCCATCTCGGCGGTCAGGAACTTGTCGCGTTCCAGCGCATCCTCGATCGCCTTGTAGGTCTGCCCGGTGTGGTGAACGTAGATCTCGTTGAGCCGCTTCTTCAGGTTCAGGATCTCCTGGGCGTGCAGCATGATGTCGGTGGCCTGGCCCTGGAAGCCGCCGGAGGGCTGATGCACCATGATCCGCGCGTTCGGCAGCGAGAACCGCATGTCCTTGTGCCCGGCGGCGAGCAGCAGCGACCCCATGGAGGCGGCCTGGCCGGTGCACAGCGTCGACACCGGCGGGCGGATGAACTGCATGGTGTCGTAAATCGCCAGACCCGACGTCACCACCCCGCCCGGCGAGTTGATGTACATCGAGATTTCCTTCTTCGGATTTTCCGCCTCGAGGAACAAAAGCTGCGCGACGATCAGCGTCGACATACCGTCTTCGACCGGGCCGGTGACGAAAATGATTCGCTCTTTCAGGAGGCGCGAGAAGATGTCGTAGGCTCGTTCGCCGCGGTTGGTCTGCTCGACCACCATCGGCACGAGGTTCATGTAGGTTTCCACCGGATCGCGCATAAATCACCTGAGGGTTGTCGTAGGCGACAGCTCGCGGGAGCAACAAAAACGGCTCCGCCGCAGGCGTTCGCCCCGTGATGCAGGACGTGAAGCGAGGTCACAGATATGAGCCGATTGCGCGGCGACAAGGGTGGGCCCCGTTTCCACCCCTGAGTTGATACCGATTCGGCCAGTGCCGGCAAAACCGACGAACGGCTTTTCGCCCCATCGGGACGGGTTTCGCGCCGGATCGTTAACGGCGCCCTCGCCCGCGGCCGGGCTCGTCGGGCGTCCAGCGTGGGAGCAAACACGCTGTTCGAAGCGGTAGGATCACAGCAGAGTCTGCAGCCGATCGTTCGCAACGCGCGCGTAGCGCGGATCGATCTCGACCCCGACGAAACGGCGCCCGAGCTGCTTGGCCGCCAGCAGTGTGGTGCCGCTGCCGGCAAACGGGTCGAGAACGATCTGGCCCGGCTGAGTGGTCAGCTCGATCAGCGCCGACATCAGTTGGAGCGGCTTCTGGGTCGGGTGCAGGCCGCCCTCGCCCGGCGCGAATCCGCTTCTGATGATGTTGTCGGGCCGCTCGAAGTGCCGGACGAACGCCTCTTCGTTGTAGGCACCGACGCCGTGCTCGAGCACGTTGTCGGCGATCGTGACGCGATACGGCTTGAAGCACCAGATGATCGGCTCGAACGACGGCCGCAAGTTCCCGACCCGCCAGCCGTCCCACAGCGCCGCGGACTGCACGTCGCCGCGGCGCTCGAACACGATGCTGAGCCGCTGCGCGCGGTGCGGAGCTCTGTCACGCACCCACGCCAGCATGTCGCGATAGTTGAAGCCGGCATCCTCCAGCGCCGCGATGCCCCGGTGCATCAGGCGGCGCCCGGCGAACACGATCGCGGCCCCGCCCGGCTTCAGCACACGCAGCCATTCGCCGGCCCACGAGCTGCACCACTCGTAGTACTCCCGCGGGATCGCACGGTCAGCGTCCGACCAGCCGTTGATCGGTTTGCCGCGCTTCTTGAAGATGGCGCCGGCCTTCTCCTGCGCGGGGCTGTTGCCCAAGTAAGCGGAGTTGGTGTTGGAGTGGAGTACGTCCCAGTCGTCGACGCCGATCCCGTAGGGAATGTCGCTCAGGATCAGGTGCACCGAATTGCTCGGCAGCTTCTTCAGCGCCGCCAGACAGTCGGCATTGTGAACAACGTCCAATTCCAAGTCCGAAGCCCCGATCGAGTCCTCGGACCTGAGAATGTCGCTGCGCCGCTTCAACGGTGAGAAGTGTGGGACGGGCTCGGCCATGAATGGACCCTGCGGCACGGTGGACTCTGCCGGCGAATCGTCAATACCGCCGGGCCGCATCTTTGCGCGCTCCGCGCGTTGCGTCGACCGATTGCATCGACGCCCCTGCCACTGATGCAAAACGGCCGCCGCGACGGATGTCGCGACGGCCGCCAGAACTGAGCGCGAAGACGACGGATCAGGCCGTGGTCTTGTCGTCCTCCTCCTTGTAGAGCTCCTCGCGGGTGACCGGCTTCTCGGTCACGTTGGCGAGCTCCAGGATGAAGTCGACCACCTTGTCTTCATAGATCGGAGCGCGGAGCTGGGCGACCGCTTCCGGATTCGAGCGGTAGAAGTCCCAGACTTCCTTCTCACGGCCCGGCATCTGACGGGCCCGCTCGATCACCGCGCGGCTGACTTCGTCGTCGGTGACCTGGATCTTGTTCTTCTCGCCGATCTCCGACAGCACCAGGCCGAGACGGACGCGGCGGTCGGCGATCTTGCGGTACTCTTCCTTGGCGGCGTCCTCGGTGGTGTTCTCGTCCGCGAAGGTCTTGCCGGTCGACTGCATCTCGGAATTGATCGAGCGCCACATCACCTCGAACTCCTGTTCGATCAGCGACGGCGGCGCATCGAACTTGTGGGCTTCGTCGAGGCGGTCGAGCAGCTGGCGCTTGACCTTCAGACGCGCCGCGCCGGCGTATTCGGCGGCGAGCCGGGCCTTGGCGGCTTCCTTCAGCTTGTCGAGCGATTCCAAGCCGAGGGTCTTGGCGAACTCGTCGTCGATCGTGGTTTCCTGCGGCGCCTCGAGCTTGGTCGCGGTGGTTTCGAACTCGGCCGGCTTACCGGCCAGCGTCTCGCTGGCGTAGTTGGCCGGGAATGACACCTTGATGGTGCGGGTCTCGCCCACCGCGATGCCGACGAGCTGATCCTCGAAGCCCGGAATGAAGCTGGCCGAGCCGATCACCACCGGGATGTCCTCGCCGGTGCCGCCGTCGAACGCGACGCCGTCGATGGTGCCCTTGAACGACACGGTGACGCGGTCGCCGGTCTCGGCCTTGGCGCCCTCGGCCTTGTCGGCATAGGCGCGGTTGGATTCGGCGATGCGCTTGATCGCTTCATCGACGTCCGATTCGCCGACCTCGACCACCGGCTTCTCGACCGAGAAGCTCTTGAAGTCGGCCAGTTCGATCGCGGGGACGACTTCGATCGCCACGGTGTAGTTGAGATCGGACTTGCCCTCGAGGATGTCCTCGATTTCCTTCTGGTCCTGCGGCATCGTGATCTTCGGCTCGGTGGCGAGGCGGAAGCCGCGCTCCGTGAAGATGCCGTCATTGGTGTCGCGGACCAGCTTGTCGATGGTCTCGGCAGCGACCGAACGGCCGTAGACGCGCTTCAGGTGAGCGGTCGGCACCTTGCCCGGACGAAAGCCGTTGAGGCGCACCTTATCCTTCAGATCGGCGAGCTTCTCGTCGATCTTGGCGTCGATGTCCGCAGCCGGGACACTGACCTGGAATTCGCGCTTCAATCCGTCGGCAACGGTTTCCTTGACCTGCATGGCGTCAATCTTCTTCTCTTGGCTCCGGCCGAAGGACCGGAAATGGTCGAACTGTGCGATGGGGCCTCGCGGCCTGCATCAACGGGGTGGCGGACATCCGTCCTGGCGGACGGCCCTCCGAAAAAATCGTCATGAGCAAAAGCACTTGCGTGGTGCGGGCGGAGGGACTCGAACCCCCACAACTTTCGTCACTGGAACCTAAATCCAGCGCGTCTACCAATTCCGCCACGCCCGCGAAGAGCATCATGTCCGGCCGCGATGCCGCGGGCGGCGGCTTATAACATGACATATAGGGCCCGCATCAAGAGAAACCCGCAGCTTTTGCCAGCCGCGGCGGGCGGCCGCAGACTGGACAGCGGACAGCGAACATGGTCCGCATCGAACGATGACCGATCAGCCGCCCGCCCTGTCCCGCCGCACCTTGCTCGCCGGCCTCAGCGCCGCAACGATTGTGCCTGTGTTCCGGATCGGCGACGCCGCTGCAGCGCCGGCGCACAAATCAGTGGTGATCCGCGCCGCGCCGGGCAGCGTGGTGTTGAAGCCGGGAGCGGCGGCGCTGACGCGGCCGTCGCTGACGCTCGACGCCCCGGCTCTGACCCGCGGCGACGAGGTCGCAGTCCAGTTCGACAACCAGCTCGATCAGCCGGCGCTGCTGACGCTGCGCGGCCTCGACGGCGCTGCCGCTGCCGAACCGCTGGTCAAGACCAAGCCGGTGCCGGCCGGCGGAACCGACCGGTTTCTGCTGACGCTGCGCTCGGCCGGGACCCTGATGGCCGACCTGCGCTTGACCGCCGACGCCGGTTCGGCGCCGATGCCGGCGCTGCCGCTGGTGGTCCGCGAGCCCGAGCCGCCGCAGGCCGACGGCGATCAGGTGGTGCTGATCGAGGATTTCCGGCTCGGCGAGGACGGCAAGCTGCGGCCGTCAGGGGTCGATGTCGGCGCTACGCCGTGGCTGTACACGGTCAACGGCAAGCCGTCGGCGGAGTTCACGCTGCGCACCAATGGCCGATTCAGATTCCGCTTCATCAATGCCTGCCAACGCAATGTGGTCGCGCTCCGAATCGAGGATCACAATGTCTGGGTGATGGCCCTCGACAGCCAGCCGGCCGAGCCGTTCCTGGCGCGCGGCGGAGCGCTGGTGATCGCCGCCGGCGGCCGGGTCGACGTCCTGATCGACGCGCTGAAGCCGCCCGGATCGAGCGCCGCGATCACGCTGCACGACGGCGGCAAGCCGGTTCCGCTGGCCCGGCTGGTCTATTCCGGCGAACCGCCGCTGCGCCCCGCACCGCTGCCGCAGCCTGCCCCGTTCCCGGCCAACGGGCTGCCGGCGCAACTGCCGCTCGGCGGCGCGCTGCGCACCGAGCTGCTGCTCGGCGCCCTGGTCAATGCCCAGCTCGATTGGTTCGCGCCGGACAAGTTCAATCCCGCCGCCGGACCGGCGTTTCAGGTCAAGCGTGGCCGCACCGTGGTGCTGGCGCTGACCAACCACGCCACCTACCCGATGGTGTTTCACCTGCACGGCCACCATTTCCGGCTGCTCGACCGGCTCGATGACGGCTGGAAGCCGTTCTGGCTCGACACCCTGGCGATCGACGCCGGCCAGACCCAGCGGATCGCCTTCGCGGCCGAATATCCGGGACTGTGGCTGATCGAGGCCTATGCGGCGAAATGGTCGGAGCCACGCTTGGTGCGCAGCTATCTCGTGACTTGAACCAACGGTTCCAGCCCTCTGCAGAACCAGGACTCTTTCAGACCTCAGTACTCGATCCCGAGGGCGTCATAGAGCCGCCGGTGTACCGCCGGCAGGGTCTCGGTCAGATCCTCGGCGATCAGGCCGGGACCGGCTTCGCAGGCCGCTTCGCCGTGCATCCACACGCCGATGCAGGCCGCCTCGAACGCCGGGACGCGCTGCGCCAGCAGGCCGGTGATGATCCCGGTCAGCACGTCGCCCGAACCGGCGGTCGCCAGCCAGGGCGGCGCATTGCAGGCGATCGCGGCCCGCCCGTCCGGCGCCGCCACCACGGTATCGGCACCCTTGAGCAGCACAACGGCGCCGGAACGCTGCGCCGCGACGCGCACCCGTTCAAGTTTCGAGCGAAGTGGATTTTTGTTGCTCATGTCGCTGAACAGCCGAGGGAATTCACCCTCGTGCGGGGTCAGGACAACCTGTGGATTGGCTGTGGATTTGACCGCCTCGAACAGCTCCTCGGGGCGCCCGGCGAAGCTGGTCAGCGCATCCGCATCGAGCACCAGGCCGGCACCGGCCGCCAGCGCCGCCAGCACCTTGCCCTGGGTCGCCTCGCCGATCCCTGCCCCCGGCCCGATCCCGATCGCGTTGAAGCGCCGGTCGGCCAGCATCGCGCCGAGCTCGCCGGCGGTGTCGACCGGCCGCACCATCACCGCGGTCAGCGCCGCGGCGTTGACCGCCAGCGCCTCGCGCGGCGACGCCACCGTGACGAGGCCGGCGCCGGCGCGCAGCGCCCCGCGCGCGGCCAGCCGCGCCGCCCCGGTCTGCGACAGTTCGCCCGACACCACCACGGCATGGCCGCGGCCGTATTTGTGGCCGTCGGCGCGCGGCACCGGGAAATCCTGCAGCCACAAATCGGAATCGTTCTCGAACGCCTGCGGCCGGATCTCGCTGAGCACGTCGGGCTCGATGCCGATGTCCACCAGCCGGACCCGGCCGCAATGCAGCCGGCCCGGCAGCAGCAGATGGCCGATCTTGCGGCGAAAGAACGTCACCGTCTCGTGCGCCCGGATCGCCGCCCCCATCACCGCGCCGGTGGCGCCGTTGATGCCGCTCGGCAGATCGACCGCCAGCACCGGCACGCCGGCGGCGTTGACCGCCTCGATGATCTCCAGCGCCTGATCTTTGACCGGGCGGTTGAGGCCGGAGCCGAACAGCGCGTCGATGATCAGGGCCGGCGCGCCGATCGACTGGGTCAGGAACGGCAACAGCGGCCCCTTCCACTCCCGCGCCGCCAGCGCCGCATCGCCCTTCAGCGCATCCCGCTCGCCCAGCAGCATCACGTGCACCGTGCGCCCCAACGCAACCAATTCGGTAGCAGCGATCAGTCCGTCGCCGCCATTGTTGCCGGGACCGGCGATCACCAGGATCGGCCCTTCGTCGGCCAGCTCGATCGCCGCCTGGGCGACGTGGCGGCCGGCGTGCAACATCAGCGCGAAGCCGGACGACCCGCCGGCGATCGTCAACAGGTCGGCGCGGTCCATTTCAGCGGGCGTCAACAGTTCCATGCCCAATTCCCGGTACACTCGCCTGTGACGAAGGCAGCGCGGCCCGCGCGGCTCGTCACATGCACAACAGATGAGCTAATTGCCCTCAAATTAATCAGATAGAGTGCCTTCAGCGTTTCCGCAGTGGGCCATGCGCTCCATTAATATCCTGATAAGGCTTCACAATCAGTCACCCTAGCAAATTGGCACGGACCCTGCTTTTACGGAAGCCAGTTTCGATCCCTCGCGCTCGCCTCTCGCAGGCGGGGTCGGCGCGATCGTCTCCGAGTGCCGACCGGGCGGGACTTGGGGGCGATGTCGCTCACCCAATCGGCCGCGGTGTCATCGATCAACTGCGCAGCGTCGCGCAATCTGGCATACACATGCCGACTCACGACGTGGGAAGTCCGGGGAGAGTGTAAGTGAAGAAGATCGAAGCCATCATCAAGCCGTTCAAGCTCGACGAGGTCAAAGAGGCGCTGCAGGAAGTCGGATTGCAGGGGATCACCGTCACCGAAGCCAAGGGCTTCGGCCGGCAGAAGGGCCACGCCGAACTGTATCGCGGGGCGGAATATATCGTCGACTTCCTCCCGAAAGTGAAAATCGAGATCGTGATCGCAGACGACCTGGTCGAGAAGGCGATCGACGCGATCCGGCGCGCGGCCCAGACCGGCCGCATCGGCGACGGCAAGATTTTCGTTTCCAACATTGAAGAAGCCATCCGCATCAGGACGGGCGAATCCGGACTGGACGCCATCTAAGCGCCGGGCCTATCACCTCGCCTGCTCGAATCACCTGGCGGCCTGTCCGGCCGCCGTTTCACGACGACCCGAAGCAAAGGGGTACTCATGACGACCGCTAAAGAAGTCCTGAAATCCATCAAGGACAACGACGTGAAATACGTCGACCTGCGTTTCACCGATCCGCGCGGCAAGTGGCAGCACGTTACTTTCGACGTGTCGATGATCGACGAGGACATCTTCTCGGAAGGCACGATGTTCGACGGCTCCTCGATCGCCGGCTGGAAGGCGATCAACGAGTCCGACATGACGCTGATGCCCGATCCGGCGACCGCCACGATCGATCCGTTCTTCGCAGAGACCACCATGGTGATCACCTGCGACATCCTCGAGCCGTCGACCGGCGAGCCCTACAACCGCGACCCGCGCGGCATCGCCAAGAAGGCTGAAGCCCAGGTCAAGGCGCTCGGCATCGGCGACAGCGTGTTCGTCGGCCCCGAGGCCGAATTCTTCGTGTTCGACGACGTCCGCTATTCTGCGAACCCGTACAACACCGGCTTCAAGCTGGACTCCTCCGAACTGCCGACCAACTCGGACACCGAGTACGAGGGCGGCAACCTCGGCCACCGCATCCGCACCAAGGCCGGTTACTTCCCGGTGCCGCCGCAGGACTCGGTGCAGGACATGCGCTCGGAAATGCTCGGCGCGATGGCCAAGATGGGCGTCAAGGTCGAGAAGCATCACCACGAAGTCGCGTCTGCCCAGCACGAGCTCGGCATGAAGTTCGACACCCTGACCCACATGGCCGACCAGATGCAGATCTACAAGTACTGCATCCATCAGGTCGCCCACATCTACGGCAAGACCGCGACCTTCATGCCGAAGCCGGTGTTCGGCGACAACGGCTCGGGCATGCACGTGCACCAGTCGATCTGGAAGGACGGCAAGCCGACCTTCGCCGGCAACAAGTACGCCGACCTGTCGGAGACCTGCCTCCACTACATCGGCGGCATCATCAAGCACGCCAAGGCGATCAACGCCTTCACCAACCCGTCGACCAACTCCTACAAGCGTCTGGTCCCGGGCTATGAAGCCCCCGTGCTGCTGGCCTACTCGGCCCGCAACCGTTCGGCCTCGTGCCGTATCCCCTACACCACCTCGCCGAAGGCCAAGCGCGTCGAAGTCCGCTTCCCGGACCCGATGGCCAACCCGTATCTCGCCTTCGCGGCGATGCTGATGGCCGGCCTCGACGGCATCAAGAACAAGATCGATCCGGGTCCGGCGATGGACAAGGATCTGTACGACCTGCCGAAGGAAGAGCTGAAGCAGATCCCGACCGTTTGCGGCAGCCTGCGTGAAGCGCTCGAAAACCTCGACAAGGACCGCGCCTTCCTCAAGGCCGGCGGCGTGTTCGACGACGATTTCATCGACGCCTTCATCGAGCTGAAGATGACCGAAGTGGCGCGGTTCGAAATGACCCCGCACCCGGTCGAGTTCGAGATGTACTACTCGTACTAATCGCGTCGGCGACATCACTCAGGGAGAAGGCGCTCCTCGCGGGGCGCCTTTTTCTTTGCCCGTCGGCGACCCGCGCCTCGGTCCGCAGGTCGCCGCCCCCGGGTTGATCCAGCTCAAAGCCTCATTCATTCGAATGAATTAATCGGATGAGCATGAGGCGACCGCAATGAAGTCCGACGGACACGCAGCACCGCTCCGCATCACGCCGCTGTACGGCGGCCACAGCCGCGACACCCGCACCCGAATGATCGAGGCGGCGATCGAGGTGTTCGGCTCGGTCGGCTACGACGGCGCCACCACCCGCCAGCTCGCCGAGCGGGCAAAAGTCAATCAGGCGGCGATCCCCTATCATTTCGGCGGCAAGCGCGAATTGTATCTCGCCGCCGCGCAGGCGATCGCCGACTACATGCGATCCCGGATCGAGCCGCTGATCGATCAGCTCCGCACCGCCGCCACCGACCCGGTCCGCCATATCGATGCGGTGGTGATGCGCTTTTTTCAGTTCATCGCCGGCGACGAGGAGCCGGAAGCCTGGACGGTGTTTTTCGTCCGCTGCGAGCGCGACGCCGACGATGCTTTCAGGATCATCTATTATCAATCGGTCGCGCGGTTTCAGGCCGCACTGATCGCCGAAGTGGCCGCCGCCACCGGGCGTTCGCCGGACGACGAGGACCTGAAAGTCCGGGTCGCGATCGTGCTCGGCGCGATCTCCAACTTCCGCACGCTGCGCAACGTCATGCTGAGTTCACTCGGCTGGGACACATTCGACACCGCGCGGAAGCGGACGGTCGAGATGGCGGTGCGGCGGCTGGCGCTGGCCGAACTGCTCGGCATCCGCGCCGAGGACCAGTCAGGCGCCCCGTCCCCACGCTCTGCCGCCGAAGCCTCACCAGCCTTCACCGACCTCGAAAGGAGGATCTCATGACCAAGCCCGATCTCGCCCAAGCCTATATGGAATGGACCAAGCAGAAGCTCGACGAGTCGGCCGCGACCCTGGCCAAGGTCGAGGAAACGGTCGCCAAGCTGAGCGACGCCTCGAGCGCGAAAGCTGAGGAAGCGCTGGCCCAATTCCGCGCCGCCCGCGACGACTTCCAGACCAAGGTGACGGCCCTGCAGGCCGATCTGGGCGAGTCGAAGCAGGTCACGGACGCGGCGCTGGCGGCGGTCTCGGCGCAGTGGAACGAGGTCGAGCTGGCGTTCCAGAAATTCCTCGGCACCGCCGGCGATCAGGCCAGCGTCGTCAAGGATGCGCTCGCCGCCCGCGCCGAAGCGCAGCGCCAGGCGTTCCTGTCGTCGCTGGAGACGATCCAGACCAGCGCCGCCTCGGCGCTCGAACAGGGTCGCAAGGAAATGGAATCCTCGCTGCGCCGCTGGACCGAAGAGACCGAGAAGACGCTCGGCCCGAAGCTGAGCCAATTATCGGCCGCCGGCGACGAGACCTGGAACGCGCTGAAGGCCGGCCTCGACGAGACCGCCGCGGTTTACGAGAAGACCTGGGCGCGGATCTCGCAGGCGTTCACCACGAAAAAGTAACAGCAACCAATACATCCAAGCGTCATGGCCGGGGTCGTCCCGGCCATCCACGTTCTTGATCTACGCAAGCCTAAGGCGTGGATGTCCGCGACAAGCGCGGGCATGACGGGTTGCGCAATATCTTGCTCATCAAATCACCGCTCAGCTCAGCGTGCCGCCTCGCGCCAGCACCTCGGGTGCCGCAGCGATGGCCTCATACACCGCCTCGATCTCCGCCGCCGTGCTGCAATACGGCGGCATCAGGTAGATCGTGTTGCCGAGCGGCCGGACCAACAGGCCGCGGGCGATGAAGTAGGCGTACAGCCGCGGCCCGATATCGGCGAGATAGCCGCTGTCGCCGACGTCAAGGTCGACCGCCGCGATGGTGCCGATCTGGCGCACGTTGGCGAAGCGCGCATCGTCGCGGAAGCGGTCCAGCGCGCGGGCGTGAACGGCAGCGAGATCGTCGATGCGCTGCTGCACCGGCTCGCTTCCCCACACCTGAAGATTAGCCAGCGCTGCGGCGCAGGCGATCGGATTGGCGGTGTAGGAGCTGGAGTGGAAAAACGTCTTGCGCCGGTCGGTCGAATAATGCGCGTCGAAGATCTCGCGCCGGCACATCGTCACCGCGAGCGGCACCGAACCGCCGGTCAGACCTTTCGAGTAGCAAGCAATATCGGGGACGACGCTCGCCTGCTCGCACGCGAACAGCGTGCCGGTGCGGCCCCAGCCGGTCATCACCTCGTCAGCGATCAGCAGCACGCCGTGCGCTTTGCAGATCCGCGCCATCTCGGCCAGCACCCAGGGCGGATAGATCAGCATGCCGCCGGCCCCGAGCACCAGCGGCTCGACGATCAGCGCCGCCACCGCCTCGGCACGGCACGCCTGCTCCAGCGCGTCCAGCGTCGCCTGCTCGGCGCCGGCGCGCGGGAACGGCAGCCGGCTGACGTCGAACAGCAACGGATCGTAAGGCGCGTTGAACACGCCGCGCTCGCCCACCGACATGCCGCCGATGGTGTCGCCGTGATACGCGCCCTCCAGCGCCAGGATGCGCCGCCGGCTCTCGCCGGAATGCAGCCAATAGCCGAGCGCCATCTTCAGGCCGACCTCGACCGACGTCGAACCGCTGTCGGAGAAGAACACATGCGTCAGCTCCGGCGGCGTGATCTCGACCAGGCGCCGCGCGAGCTGTTCGGCCGGCGGATGCGTGAAGCCGGCGAAGATCACCTGATCGAGCCGGTCGGCCTGCTGCTTGATCGCCGCGATGATCGCCGGATGGCGGTGGCCGTGTGTCACCACCCACCACGAACTGATGGCGTCGAAGATCCGGCGGCCGTCCTCGGCTTCGAGCCAGGCGCCCTCGCCGCGCACAATCGTCGGCGTCTCGCCCTGCACCGCATGCTGGGTGAACGGATGCCAGACCGGCGATGTGTCCCTCATGATGCGTCTCCAACAAAATCGCGCTGATCGAACGCCGCGGCAAATGCCGCCTTCAGCGCAGCGGCATCGAGCGTCGCCAGCCATGGCAGCCGGCCGAGCCGACGGGTGCGGCCGAGCTCGGCGATGATCTGTTCGGAGTCGGCATTTTCCTCACCGAGGAACGCGACGCCGAGCAGCGGAATATCACGTGCCCTGATCGCCTCGATCGACAGCAGCGTGTGGTTGATGGTGCCGAGCGAGGTCCGCGCGCACAACACCAGCGGTGCGCGCCAACGCGCGAACACATCGATGTAAGTGACCTCGCGCGTCAGCGGCACCATCAGCCCGCCGGCGCCTTCGATCACCAGCGGCCGCGGCACGTCCGGCAGGCCGAGCGCGTCGACGTCGATGCCGACGCCGTCGATCGCGGCGGCGAGATGCGGCGATGCCGGCGTCTTCAGCCGGTAGCGCTCGGGCAGGATACGCTCGGCGGCCAGCCCCGACAGCCGCTGCACCGCGCAGGTGTCGGTCTCGTCTTCGAGGCCGGACTGCACCGGCTTCCAATAGGCTGCGTCCAGCGCGCCGGCGAGCGCGGCGGCGAACACCGTCTTGCCGATGCCGGTGTCGGTGCCGGTGACGACGATGCGGGCGCTCATCCGGCAGCCCTCATGTCCTCGGCGAGGCCGTCGATCAGCGCTCCGACCACCTGCTCCGACAGATTGGCGCTCAGTGCGATCCGCAGTCGCGCAGTGCCTTCGGGCACGGTCGGCGGCCGGATCGCGCGGACGTCGAAGCCGCGCCGCTGCAGCGACGCCGCAAGCGCCACCGCGGTGCGGTTGGCGCCGACGATGATCGGCAGGATGTGCGAGCCCGACGAGGTGATGCCGCAGCGCTGCTTCAGTTCACGATCCGCAAACGCGACCAGCGCGGCGAGCCGCTGCCGCCGCTCGGGCCGGGTGCGACTGATGGTGAGCGCGGCCCGCGTCACCGCCGCGATCAGCGGCGACGGCGCGGTGGCGAAGATGAACGGCCGCGCCCGGTTGACCAGGAAATCGCGCACGATCCGAGGCCCCAGCACGAAGCCGCCCATGGTGCCGAGCGCCTTGCCGCAAGTGTGCAGCGTGATGACGTTGGGCCGTCCCTCGAACGCCGCCGCCAGCCCCCGCCCCTCCGGTCCGACCACGCCGGTGGCATGCGCCTCGTCGATCACCAGGATGGCGTCGTGCCGATCCGCCACCGCGAGAAAGTCGGCGATCGGCGCGCTGTCGCCGTCCATGCTGTAGACGCTCTCGATCGAAATCCAGGCGCGCCCGCGCGCACCGCCGGCGCGCCACTGCCGCAGCCGCGCGTCGAACGCATCGACGTCGTTGTGCGGCACGCTCTCGCATGCGGCCCGGCCGCGGCGCATGCCTTCGTGCACGCTGGCGTGGATCAGTTCGTCGTACAGCACCAGATCGCCGCGCTGCGGCAGCGTCGCGAAGATCGCATGATTGGCACCGAAGCCGCCGCCGAGATACAGCGCGCTCTCGGCGCCGAAGTAATCGGCCGCCTCCGCTTCGAGCGCTTCGTGCTCGTCGTGATTTCCCCGCAGCAGCCGCGAACCGCCGGCGCCGATCGGCACGCCGCGTGCGATCGCATCTGCCGCGGCTTGGCGCAGCTCGTCCGACTCGGCGAGGCCGAGATAATCGTTGGAGGTGAAGTCGACGCCGGCGCGCGGCTGGAGCGAGCGTCGCCGGCCGGCGTCGTCGAGCGAACGCAGATCGGCTTCGAGGCTCTGATACATCGCTGATTGTCCTGGAGGTGCGGCCGATCGATCCGCGCAACGCGGCGAGCGGCCCTGCCTGCCGTCACAGGTGAGGAAGTTCGACAACACGCGACCGCGGCGCGACGACGGATCGCGCCGCTGCGGTCGGTCGGTGCGAGCCTTGCTTAGCGCTCGGCGTCGGGTTCGTCACCGTCTTCTTCATAGCCCCGCTCTGAGGGGCCCATGACGATCTCGTTGCGCAGCGCTTCGAACCGCCGCCGCGTCTCGGCATCGCGGCTCTCGATGAAGGCGATCGCCTCGGCCCGCGGCATCGGGCCGGCCGTGATCGGATGCACACTGGCCCCGATGGTCTCGTCCACATAGTAGCCGCGCTCGTCGCGGCGCAGCCGCCATTTGAAGCGCAGCGCGTCGAGCGGTCCCGGTCCCTCGCGGGTATAGCGCTCGAGATCGTCGTCCACAGGATCGGGCTCGGGCGCCTCGGCATCGCGCTGCGCAGCACCGCCAGCCTCGGCGGGGTGCTCAGCCGACGGCTGATCGGATTCGGTCTCGGCCGCTTCCACCTCGTCAGTCGCGGGTTGTTCGCCGGACTCGGCGGCCCGCTGCGAGGCGTCGGACGAATCCCCCTCCGATACCGCTTCGTCGCGCTTGTCCGCGGCGTCGGGCTTTTCGAAGATGCTCGCGATCGCCGCGAGGGCTTCATCCGTTGGGTCGTTGGCAGTCAATACAAGGCTCCCCCAGCTCAGGCACGAAGAAAACACCTCGGCCGAGCACGTCAACGCAGACAATGGTCGCTGGTTTCTATTTTGTGTGGCTATGTCGAGGCACAGACCGGCGGACGTCGGGTTTTCCACGGCCGTTCGCGTTCGAGTTGTGCAGCGAGACGGAGCAGCGTCGCTTCTTCGCCGAACCGGCCAGCGAACATCATCCCGATCGGCAGCCCGCTCGCACTCCACGCCAGCGGCACTGACATCGCCGGTTGTCCCGACATATTAGCAAGGCTGGTCCCCGGAATGTACCGGCGCAGCGTCGGGCTGATGCCGGACAGGTCGCGCGCCATGGTGTCGAGCTCGCCGATCCGCAGCGGCAGTGCGCACAGCGTCGGCGACAGCAAGATATCGACGCCTGTGAAGAAATCGGCCAGCGCCCGCGAAATCTGAAACGCGGCGAGCTCGGCGGCGCAGTAATCGACGCCATTCGCCTTGCGCGCATTGGCGGCCGACGCCAGCGTCAGCACTTCGAAATCTCGCTCGGTCATCGGCCGACCGAAAGTCTGCTCGGCGAGCCGCACCGCAAGCCCGGTATTGCAGGCGACAATGGTGGCGATCACTTGCGCCGGATCGGACGGCAACACCGGCGCGCGCTCCTCGACATGATGGCCGAGGCCTTCGAGCAGCTTGGCCGTATCACGCACCGCCGCGGCGATTTCGGGATCGATCGGATCGCCATAGGTCGAGCGATCGGTGAACGCGATCCGCAACCGCCCCGGATCGCGGCCGACTTCGTCGGCGAACGGCCGCTCCGGTGCTGGCGCGACATAGGGGCTCGACGGCTCGGGGCCGTGCAGCGCGTCGAGCATCACAGCGCTGTCGCGCACGCTGATACTCACGACATGGCCGCAGGCGAAGCCGCCCCAACCGGCGCCGCGATCCGGCCCGATCGGATTGCGCGCCCGGGTCGGCTTCAGCCCGAACACGCCGCAGGCCGAGGCCGGAATCCGGATCGAGCCGCCGCCGTCGCTGGCATGCGCCACCGGCAGAATCCGCGCAGCGACCGCGGCCGCAGCGCCGCCCGACGAGCCGCCGGACGAATGATCGAGATTCCAAGGATTGCGGGTCGGGCCGTGCAGCCGCGACTCGGTGGTCGGCATCAGGCCGAATTCCGGGCTGGCGCTCTTGCCGAACACGGTGACGCCGGAATTCAGAAACCGCTGCGCCAGCGTGCCGGTGTGGGGCGCGACGAAATCCTTGTACAGGCTGGCGCCGAACGTGGTGCGGGTGCCGACGATCAGATCGAGATCCTTCAAGAGAAACGGCACGCCGGTGAACGGCCCCTGCGGCAGGCCGGCTTCGATCTGCTTGCGCGCGTAGTCGTCGTGGCGGACGACGACGGCGTTGAGCTTGGGATCGACCGCCTCGGTGCGCGCGATCGCCTCGTCGAGCAATTCGCCCGCGGTCACCTGCTTGCTGCGAACCAATTCGGCGAGGCCAACACCGTCGTAATTGTCGTAGTCCTTGAACGCCATGATGGGCCTTCCCCCGAGGCTTGTTTTGGTGATGATGCAATGATCTTTGAGGCGTCATTGCGAGCGAAGCGACGAAGCAATGCAGTCTCGGCCTCGCAGCTCTGGATTGCTTCGCTTCGCTCGCAATGACGCGCGTTGCCGTGATGAACGCCGAGCGCCCAACTAACCGAGCACGTCCTGATTGACGACGTTGACGCGGATCGGGTCGCCGTCGAGCACGCTCAGCATGTTGCGCGCGGTCTGTTCGCCCATGCGGTCGAGCGCTTCGCGGGTGACGCCGGCGACGTGCGGCGCGATGATCACATTGGGCAGGTCGAACAGTCTATGGCCGTGCGGCGGCGGCTCCTGCTCGAACACGTCTAACCCGGCGCCGGCGAGCTGGCCGGCGAGCAGAGCGTCGTACAGCGCCTGTTCGACCACGATGCCGCCGCGCGCGGTGTTGATCAGATACGCGGTGGGTTTCATCTTCGACAGCCGTTTCGCATCGAACAGCCCGGTGGTCTCCGCCGTCTTCGGGCAGTGCAGGCTGACGAAATCGGCATTCGGCAGCGCGGCGTCGAGATCGGCCACCGGCTTGCAGCCGGCCGCTTCGATCGCAGCCGCCGGCACGTAAGGGTCGTACACCAGGGCGTTCATTTCCATCGCCAGGCAGCGCTTGGCGGTGCGGGTGCCGATCCGGCCGAAGCCGACGATCAGCACCGTCTTGCCGAACAGATCGAACGGCAGCAGGCCGAGCCGCGTCGCCCAGGCGCCGGTCTTGACCAGCGCGTGCAGCTCGGCGCCGCGCTTGGCCAGCGTCAGCATCATGAACAGCGCCTGCTCGGCGACCGAGGGTGAATTCGCCGTGCCCGCGGTCATCAGCGGCACCTTGCGCTTGCTCAGCGCCGGCACGTCGATCGCATCAAAGCCGACGCCGATCCGCGCCACCACGCGCATCTCCTGCGCCGCATCGAGCTCGCGCTCGCCGAACCGGGTGGCGCCGAGCGCGACGCCGTGCACCGGCGCTTGGCTGCGTAGCAGCGCGTCAAACTCCTCCGCCGATATCATGTTGGGAAATTCGATCATCTCGATGTCGCCGCGTGCGGCGATCAGCGCCCTGCCCTGCTGCGACAACGATTCCGTCACCAGCAGCTTCTTCGTGTTGGACGTCATTTCCTGCCCCGAGATCTTGTTCGTTGGTCGCGCCGCTCGTGATGCGGCGGCGACCTGTTTCTGTATCAGGCCGCGCGTTGCGCGGTCCACCTGCAATTGCCGCGGATCAGGACCGCGTGGCCAGCGCCACGCCCGCGAGCGTCATCACCAAGGCGGCGATCTGGCCGAGGCCGAGCGGCTCGTGCAGCGCGACCGCCGAGGCGACGACGCCGATCACCGGCGTCGCCATCGTGCCGATCGCCGCGACCGAGGCCGGCAGCCGCTGCAATGCGGCGAACCAGCAGACATAGGCGACGCAGAACTGGATCACGATCAGATACACGATCCCCGCCCAGCCGAGCGGCGTCAGCACCGACGGATGCGGGATCTCGAAGGCGAGCCCGATCGCCGCCACCGGAATGCAGCCGAGCCCGATCTGCCACGCCGCGGAGGTGGCGCCGGGCAGCGCGATCGGAAACCGCTTCAGGAAGATGGTGCCGAGCGCGAAGCCGAGCGCGCCGATCAGCGCCAGCAGGATGCCGGGCAGCTTCGCCAGGCTGGCGGCGAAGCCCGCCGCGCCCATCAGCGCGGCGATGCCGCCGAACGCCAGCACCAGCGCCGCGACGCGCCGCAGCGTCAGCCGCTCGCCGAGCAGCGGCCAAGCCAAGAGCGCCGTCCACACCGGCATGGTGTAGGCGATCACCGCGGTCTCGCCGGCCGGCAGCCACAGCAGCGCCAGCCCCATCACCGCCATCCACAGCGTGACGTTGAAGAACGCCGAGATCACCAGCCGCAGCCGCTGGCCTCGCGGCACCGCCAGGCTGTCGCCGCGCAGCGCCGCATAGCCGAACAGCGCCAGCGACCCGGCGATGCCGGTCAGGCCGCGCAGCGGCAGCGGCGGCCATTGCGCGATCAGATATTTGGTGACCGGCCAGCTCAGGCCCCAGGCCACCGTGGTGACGGTCAGGAACACCAGGCCGCCGGACGCGATGCGGCCGCGGGCGGGAATCGGAGAAGGATTTGACATGGAGAATCCGGCAGAAGGAGCGTCCAGAATGCCGGTGTTGGGGTCCTGACGCCACCCGTAATCGGGCACCTCTCAGGGGTCTTTCGTGAGTCGGGTTTGGCAAGCCCCGAAAGCGAAAAAATACCTGCCCTGTGAACAGCGGGTGCAGCCTCGATCGGGGGCACGCCGCCGACTTTTTCGACTTTGGAATCTGTAAGGACTCACCGATACTTGACCGGGTCAGGGCGAGCCGCGGCCCCTGTTTTCCACCTTAATCCACCACATTTAGTATTTGATTCAGGAACCCGCACTATTGCTTGACGGGTCGGACGGAGTCGGCCTAGCTTCAGGGCCGTCCAGCGAGGGAGTGTTTTGTCCCGCCGGACGTTTCCCAGAAGGGTCCAGACCGGCCACCTCCGACAGCCACAGCGGCAGCGGGGCGAGGCATCGTCTGCTCCTAAATCGACCGTTGGGGCGCATTCCGACGGGCCGGCAAAACGGCTCGCAAAGCGACATGGGGCGTTATGATGGGTGGAGTGCCCGGCTGCAAAATGCGGCCGTCGCCTCTGCCCGCAAAAACAGACGGAGCCGGGCCACGGCTCGCAGGGCGAACAAGGTTCGCCGACCAGCAACTTCCCGGGCTACCCACGGCGGGGGTTCGGGCGACTTGAACGGGGCACGAGATGAAGATCGAACGGCGTTACACCAAGGACGGCCAGTCTCCCTACGCGGACGTCGCGTTCAGGCTGACGACCAGCGAGATTCGCAATCCGGACGGGTCGGTGGTGTTCCGCCTCGAGAATGTCGAGGTGCCGGAGTTCTGGTCGCAGGTCGCCTCCGACGTGCTGGCGCAGAAGTATTTCCGCAAAGCGGGCGTCGCCGCGCGCCTAAAGAAGGTCGAGGAAGAGAGCGTGCCGTCGTGGCTGTGGCGCTCCGTGCCCGACACCGAAGCCCTCGCCGCTGTGCCCGAGAGCGAGCGCTTCACCTCCGAACATTCCGCCAAGCAGGTGTTCGATCGGCTGGCCGGCTGCTGGACCTATTGGGGCTGGAAGGGCAGCTACTTCTCGAGCGAAGACGACGCCCGCGCGTTCTTCGACGAGCTGCGCTACATGCTGGCGATGCAGATGGTGGCGCCGAATAGCCCGCAGTGGTTCAACACCGGCCTGCACTGGGCCTACGGCGTCGACGGCCCCGGCCAGGGCCACTATTACGTCGACTACAAGACCGGCAAGCTGACCAAGTCGAAGTCGGCCTACGAGCATCCGCAGCCGCACGCCTGCTTCATCCAGGGCATCGAGGACGATCTCGTCAACGACGGCGGCATCATGGACCTGTGGGTCCGCGAGGCGCGGCTGTTCAAATACGGCTCCGGCACCGGCTCCAACTTCTCGCGGCTGCGCGGTGAAGGCGAACGGCTGTCGGGCGGCGGCAAGTCCTCCGGCCTGATGAGCTTCCTGAAGATCGGCGACCGCGCCGCCGGCGCCATCAAGAGCGGCGGCACCACCCGCCGCGCCGCCAAGATGGTGGTGGTCGACGTCGATCACCCGGACATCGAGGCCTATATCGATTGGAAGGTGAAGGAGGAGCAGAAGGTCGCCGCGCTCGTCACCGGCTCCAAGACCAACCAGAAGCACCTCAAGGCGATCCTGAAGGCCTGCGTCAACTGCCAGGGCTCGGGCGACGATTGCTTCGATCCGGAGAAGAACCCGGCGCTGCGCCGCGAGGTCAAGCTGGCGCGCCGCGCGCTGGTGACCGACGCCATGATCAAGCGCGTCATCCAGTACGCCAAGCAGGGCTACAAGGAGATCGACTTCCCGATCTACGACACCGACTGGGATTCGGAGGCGTACCTCACCGTCGCCGGCCAGAACTCCAACAACTCGGTGTCGCTCCGCGACGACTTCCTGCGCGCGGTCGAGACCGACGGCGACTGGCACCTCACCGCTCGCACCAACAAGAAGGTGGTGAAGACGCTGAAGGCGCGCGACCTGTGGGAGAAGATCGGCACCGCGGCCTGGGCCAGCGCCGATCCCGGCCTGCACTTCAACACCACGATGAACGACTGGCACACCTGCAAGGCGTCCGGCGACATCCGCGCGTCCAATCCGTGCTCGGAATACATGTTCCTGGACGACACCGCCTGCAACCTCGCCTCGGCCAACCTGCTGACGTTCTACAACACCGAGACCAACACCTTCGATCTCGACGCCTACGAGCATCTGTGCCGGCTGTGGACCGTGGTGCTGGAAATCTCGGTGCTGATGGCCCAGTTCCCGTCCAAGCAGATCGCCGAGCTATCTTACGAATTCCGCACCCTCGGCCTCGGCTTCGCCAATATCGGCGGCCTGCTGATGACCATGGGTCTGTCGTACGACTCCAAGGAAGGCCGCGCGCTGTGCGGCGCCCTCTCCGCCATCATGACCGGCACCGCGTACGCGACCTCGGCCGAGATGGCCGCCAAGCTCGGCGCCTTCCCCGGCTACAAGAAGAACGCCGACCATATGCTGCGGGTGATCCGCAATCACCGCCGCGCTGCGCACGGCGAAAGCCGCGTCTATGAGGCGCTGTCGGTCAACCCGGTGCCGCTCGACCACACCAACTGCCCGATCCCGGACGCCGTCGCCCACGCCAAGGCGGCCTGGGACAAGGCGCTCGAACTCGGCGAGCAGCACGGCTACCGCAACGCGCAAACCACCGTGGTCGCGCCGACCGGCACCATCGGCCTCGTCATGGACTGCGACACCACCGGCATCGAGCCCGACTTCGCGCTGGTGAAGTTCAAGAAGCTGGCCGGCGGCGGCTATTGGAAGATCATCAACCGCGCCGTTCCGGCCGCGCTGCGCGTGCTCGGCTATCCGGAAAGCCAGATCGCCGAGATCGAGGCCTACGCGGTCGGCCACGGCTCACTCAGCAACGCCCCAGCCATCAACGTGACGACGCTGAAGGCCAAGGGTTTCACCGACGAGGCGCTGAAGAAGGTCGAGGCCGCGCTGCCGACCGCCTTCGACATCAAGTTCGCCTTCAACAAGTGGACCTTCGGCGAGGACTTCCTCAAAGAGACGCTCAAGATCGAGGCCGAGCAGATCGCCGCGCCGAACTTCGACCTGCTCGCCGCGCTCGGCTTCACCAAGCGCGAGATCGAGGCCGCCAACATCCACATCTGCGGCGCCATGACGGTCGAAGGTGCGCCGCATCTGAAGCCCGAGCACTACGCGGTGTTCGATTGCGCCAATCCCTGCGGCAAGATCGGCAAGCGCTATCTGTCGGTCGAGAGCCACATCCGCATGATGGCGGCGGCGCAGCCGTTCATCTCCGGTGCGATCTCCAAGACCATCAACATGCCGAACGACGCCGCGGTGGAGGACTGCAAGTCCGCCTACATGCTGTCGTGGAAGCTGGCGCTGAAGGCCAATGCGCTCTATCGCGACGGCTCCAAGCTGTCGCAGCCGCTGAACTCGCAGCTGATCGCGGACGACGACGAGGACGAGGACATCGACACCTTCCTCGACAAGCCGATGGCCGCCCGCGCCGCGCACATCTCCGAGAAGGTGGTGGAGCGCCTGGTCGAGCGCATCGTGGTGATGCGCGAGCGCGAGAAGATGCCGGATCGCCGCAAGGGCTACACCCAGAAGGCAGTGGTCGGCGGCCACAAGGTCTATCTGCGCACCGGCGAATACGATGACGGCCGCCTCGGCGAGATTTTTATCGACATGCACAAGGAGGGTGCGGCGCTCCGCTCCTTCATCAACAACTTCGCCATCGCCGTTTCGCTGGGTCTCCAGTACGGCGTGCCGCTCGAAGAATATGTCGACGCCTTCACCTTCACCCGGTTCGAGCCGGCCGGTCCCGTGCAGGGCAACGACTCGATCAAATACGCCACCTCAATCCTCGACTATGTATTCCGCGAGCTGGCGGTGAGCTACATGGGCCGGTTCGACCTCGCCCATGTCGATCCGACCGAGACCGGCTTCGACGCCATCGGCAAGGGCGTCGACGAAGGCAAGGCGCCGGACGGCGGCATGGTCGCGGGCCCGGCGGCGGCGACCAAGTACCTGTCCAAGGGCCTGACCCGGTCGCGCACCGACAATCTGGTGGTGATGCGCAGCACCCCCGCCCACCCGGCGGATTCGACGCCGCGCAGCACCCCGGCCGGCGCCGCGCCGACCGTCACCGCGCTCGCTTCCTCGCGCGTCGGTGACGCCCTCGAAGGCGCCACCGCGCTGAAGCAGGAAGTGCAGACCGAGCTGTCGCCGACCGAAAAGCTGGAAGCGCTGCAGTGGAGCAAAGCCGCCCCCGCCGCGACCCAGCCCGCCCCGAGCAAAGCCGAACGCCGCGCCGAAGCCAAAGCCAAGGGCTACGAAGGCGAGATGTGCTCGGAGTGCGGCAACTTCACACTCGTCCGTAACGGGACCTGCATGAAGTGCGATACTTGCGGGTCCACGACGGGATGCTCGTAATCGACTAATCCACAGGTTGAAGGGCGGCGACTACTCGCCGCCCTTGACATAATAGAACAAATCACGAACGGTATCAGATGCAGCAATAGGAGCCGATCATGGCGAAGCGCGATTACCACGTGGTGCCGAACGGAGATCGTGGCGGCTGGGATGTCCGACGCGAAGGCTCCGACCGATCAAGCGGACATTTCGAACGCAAGTCGGACGCCATGGATCGTGGTCGAGAACTCGCAAGAGAGCGACGGACCGAACTTGTCGAGCACGGCCGCAACGGTCGTATCCAAGATAGCGACAGCTACGGCAACGATCCCAATCCGCCGAGGGACCGGAAACACTAGGACGAACGCCCCGTTGCCAGGTGTGATGACCGGGCGTGGATCATCCGTACTCGGGAGCCAGAAATGCCGAAGCTGGTTCAATATCGATGCAGAAATTGCGGCCATCGATTTTCCTACGAAGCACTAAGCCCGGAGGAAGTTCGCGAGGCACAACGAAGGGGCGACGACTTATCGAGGATACATTGCCCTCGCTGCAATCGCACCGATCTGGATCGAGAATGAGAACGCTTGACCTCTTTTATCGATAATCCAGCCGACCTCGTCGTTATGGAGCCCTCTTTTGTCCAGTATATTCTTCTCTTACTCTCACAAAGACGAGGAACTACGAGATCAGCTCGAAACGCACCTCGCCATGCTCCGCAATCAAGGCCTGATCGATTCATGGCACGATCGCCGTATTCTGGCAGGAGACGATCTTGATCACGCAATCAATTCGCAAATTAATACTGCAGACGTAATCTTGCTGCTTGTTTCGCCGGACTTTCTCGCATCGCGCTACTGCTATGATGTCGAAGTGCGCCGAGCCATGGAGCGACAACAAGCAGGCGAAGCGAGGGTCATACCCGTGATCTTGAGACACTGCGATTGGCACTCCGCACCATTCGGGAAACTGCTGGCGGCTCCTAAAGATGGCAGACCAATCAAGGCATGGGGCGATCCCGACGAAGCATTCGCTGACGTAGCAAGACAGATTCGCGCCGCACTACCCAAAAGACCTGACCCGCGCACTCGACGTGAAGAGACCACAAGTCAATCGACAGAAATTGCGCGCGCCCGTTCCAGCAACCTTCGAATACGAAAAGAGATCACCGAGGCTGACCGAGATAGATTCTTACACAACAGCTTCGAATTCATGATGGAATTTTTCGAATCATCATTAGCCGAGCTTGAGAACCGACATCAAGAAATCGAAACTGCTTATCGGCGCATCGACAATGACCGCTTTAGCGCCGTCATCTATCAAAACGGAAAAGCGGTATCTCGTTGCAAGATCGCCCTGGGCAGCATGTTCGGGCGCGGAATCTCTTTCTCTTATAATGATCAAGCTGCTGACGGGAGCATGAATGAGAGCTTGTCAGTCGAGATGAACGATGACCGCCTCTATCTAAAAGCGCTTGGAATGGCATCCCGCCGACTGGACGAACGGCTCCTAACGCCGGAAGGCGCCGCAGAGTACTACTGGTCGTTATTAATCGAACCTCTTCAGCGCTAAATTCACCACCCGCATCAAAGATACGCTGGCGCAACACCATGGCCGACGACTTTATAAATGAGATCATTTCGGTAACGAGAGCAGCCATTAGCAACTCCAGTGTTTACATACACTGTGGGAGCATCCACCTCCGAGACAGCGACTTGACGCTATATGGCGAAAGCGCAGGCGACGATTATGCTCGAACGACCATCGATGACATCAAGGCCGGAATAAAGCAAAGCGCTCAGAGCAGAAAGATGAGCGTCACAATTCGCGTCCCAGCAGGTGGAAACCTTGCACGGAAGCAGATGGAAGAAACCTACAAGTCGCTGTTGAAAGGGTTTGAGGTTTCAGTCTGCTCAGGCTCACTAAGAATCGATTGGAAATCACACTTCAATCTATAGCAGCAGCCCGGTAGGGCGGATTAGCGCAGCGTATTCCGCCCCCATTGCGCAAGGGCGCAATACGCTTCGCTATTGCGCACTACGCCCCACAAATACGCGGCATGCTACAATACCATTTGTCGACTGTCCGGAGTGATTGATGGAATTTCCGATCGGCAACGCGCTCACGGGGGTGGCGACGGTCGTGGCCGTCGTTATCTCCAATTTGCTTACCTCCAGGAGCACCACTCGGGAACGGCTTTGGGAGTTGAGACGCGAAGGTTACAGCGCAATCCTCTTTGAGCTTGCCGCCATTGAAAGAGTTTGCGATGCGGCAGATTCCTATATCCACGAGGTCGGCTACATGGCCTACTGGGAAATGGAAGCTCGCAGTAGACACGACAACGACATTAATGAGCGAATGAAGAAACTCCGGGATCGCGTTTCCAGCGATTACCTTATTTTTTCGGATGAGTTTCTGTCGCTATTTGACGGATTTGAGAGAGCGCTCCAGACGGACGAAAATTCTACGTTGCCTGACGATGAACACGACACATTCTGTTCTGCTGTTCGAAACTTTCGCCCGCGCCTTAGTGCTCTTGGCCGAAGCGAGATTGCATCGCCCAAGAACTTTGGACGTAAGATCTTCGGAATCGGATTTCGATTTTAGCAGCAAGCGTAGCCCGGGTGAGCGCAGCGACACCCGGGATTCATCGCCTGCTGATACTCTGATCCCTCATGGCGCTTCGCATTTCCGAGCTGCAGGATTACGATGGTCGCCGTCGCGGACAACCGCGACCTGGTCTTGAGAGTCTGGCATGAGCATTTCGGCCATCAGCGTCCGCTTTGACGACCATACGATGTGGGTCGAGTTGTCGGATGGCCGCACCCTCGGCGTGCCGCTGGCTTGGTTTCCACGCCTGTTGCGAGCGACGCCGGCGGAGCGCGAACAGGCAAAATTGAGCCGCGTCGGCCTGCATTGGGAAGCACTCGACGAGGACATTTCGGTCGCCGGCCTGCTGGCAGGCCGGGGCGACGTGACCCAAACATCAGAAACCGCTGCATAGCAAGCGTAGTCCGGGTGAGCGCAGCGACACCCGGGTCTCTCCGGGCCTAGCTCGTAGGGCCGTGAACCATCTTCCCCGCCTGAGCGTCTCACCATGAGCGTTGCTCGCGTCGGTGCGGCTGCCGTTCGGCCGGCCGCTGTCGTGCCTGCGCCCGCTCCGGCGTTGCGGAACGACCGGCGCATCTTGGGAGATAGATCATGCGTCTCGTCGTCGCCGGCACGCTGGTGCTGGCTCTGTCGTTTGGTTCGGCGGCGCTGGCAACGGAGGTGCGGTGGACGTCCACCAAGCAGCCCGCCGAAGTGCTCGGCATGCCCGCCGGTGAGGAAGAAGCCGACGATGTGCTGCGCCTGACCTGCCTGAAGGCAGGCGCGGTGCAGATCGGACTGGGCGGCTACAACAGCCTCGGCAAAGGCAAGAGCGAGCCGCTGAGCGTCACGCTGGCCAGCGGCACGCAATCCGTCACGCTGAATGGCAAGTCGGTGCGCAGCAAGAATTTCGAAATGACCGGGGCCTTCGAGCTGAGAGCGGATCTTGCTCCCGGCGAGACCAAATCCTTGATCGGCGTGCTGACAGCGGGACAGCCGATCCGCGTCTCTGGCGCCCTGAAGGAGAAGTGGTCGGTCAAGGGACTGAAGCCGATCGTGGAGCGGTTCAGCGCGGCCTGCCTCAAGAACTAACCAAGCGTAGCCCGGGTGAGCGCAGCGACACCCGGGACTTCACGCCGCCGAGATGCTGCTCCCGGATCTCGCTTCGCTCATCCGGGCTAAAGACCGAGATTGATTAGCTGCTCAGCTACTATTACGACCATTGCTATTCATTACTAGAAATTGTATTGGGATAAATCCCTTTCCGGTAGAGGCAATTTCGCATGACGGAGTCACTTGGCGAATACAACATCAAACATCACTCCGATGTCGTCGTAACGATCTCCGAGGCCGACGACGAAGCGGCTATTGTTCTGAATGGCGCTGTCGTTGGAAATAGATACATCGCAGATCCCGCACTGATCGTTAGACTTTCTCCGCTACTTAAGGCCGGTCGAAACGAGTTGATCATCCGCTCGACAGACTACGGAAGAGGTGGCAAGAACTACTGGACGTGCACATTTTCGATTGCCTTCCCAGGAAATAACATCCCTTCGATCCAGCGCCGCTTTCACGTCGAGCGATTTGGACAAAACGATCAACACGCAACCACGGATTGGCAGATCATCCTCAATAGCGCATGAATGTCTCTCCTAACGCTATCCTGCAGGCAGCGCCACCCCAACGTGCGGAGGTGGAGTTCGACCGCGTTGGCCTTCATTGGAAAGAAACTGTACGTCGGGTGAGCACAGCCAACCCGGGAGTCTTTACGCACCGAGATGCTGCTCCCGGATATAGCTTTGCTCATCCGGGCTACAGACGATGCGGCTCGTCACTCCGCCGCCGCTTGCTCCGCATGCGGGCGGACGAAGGCCACGACCGCATCGGCGGCGTCTGCGACGAACTCCGGGTCGTCGCGGAGCTGTTCGATGCTGCGCGGCTGCGGGATCGGGTCGCCGTCGGCAAGCAGCAATGCGAGATGGCCGCCGAGCGCCTCAGTGGCGTTGTCGATCGCCTGCTCGAACGTATCGCCGGCCGAGATGCAGCCGGGTACGTCGGGAAAGGCGACGCCGTAGCAGGTGTCGCTGTCCTTGTAGACCAGCGCCAGATAGCCGGATGATGCACTCATCGGACCTCCTTGCTCGTCATTCCGGGGCGCGCGGAGCGCGAACCCGAAAATCCATACTCCCTGTGCTCGCGAAATGGCAATGCGGTGGCCTCTTGGCCCTCGCCACAAGTGCCGTGGGATTCCGGGTTCACGCCGCGAGGCGGCGTGCCCCGGAATGACGGCGGTGAGATTGGACGAGCAAACGAAGCGCAGAGCCCGCAGAGCGGATCAGTGCAGCACGCGTAGCCCGGGCGAGCGCAGCGACACCCGGGACTCTCTCCCGCCGCCAAAATTGCGGTTCCCGGATGTCGCTGCGCTCATCCGGGCTACGGGACTAGCTACGCGACGATTGGACGGCCGTCTGCCAGTAACGGTGAAGGGCCGCGATGTCGCCGCTGGTCAGGATGGGCATCGCAGCTCTCAGCTCGTCGTCGCTCCAGTCCCACCAGCGAAGCTCGAGCAGCCGCGCGATGTCGGGATCGCCAAACCGCTTCCGGATCACCTTCGCGGGGTTGCCGCCGACGATGGCGTAAGGCGCAACGTCATGGGTCACCACAGCCCGCGCGCCGATCACCGCGCCGTCGCCAATTCTGACGCCGGGCATGACGATGGCTTCGGTGCCGATCCAGACATCGTTGCCGATGACCGTGTCGCCCGCGGGTTGGAATCCGTTCGCCGCGCCGGCGAAGGCGGGCATTTCGGGCATCCAGAAGAACGGAAAGGTGCTGATCCAGTCGCTGCGATGCCCCTGGTTTCCGGCCATGATGAAGGCCGCACCCGAGCCGATCGAGCAAAACGAACCGATGACGAGCTTGTCGACACCGTCGTCCGGCAGAAGGAAGCGGGCGCAGTCGTCGAAGCCATGACCGTGATAATAGCCCGAATAGTAGCTGTAGCGGCCGACCCGGATATTGGGGTTCGTGACCAGGCGATCGAGCGTGATGCCCTTGAACGGGCTTTCGAAAACGTTATGCATGGTGAGGACCAATGGTTCGCAAGCCGCGCATGCGGCGATGGCTCACCCGAGCTTTCTCGGGTGACCGACAGCGAGCGATCAGGGCGATCGCCTGCTGCAGCTTCCAGCGTCAGATCCGCGGAAGCGCGATGCCGATGGTACTGTGTGTAGCCTTCATTCTCGCATCATGGCGCATCCGTCAGCCCATGCCAAGGTCGCCTCACTTGGCCGCCGGCATCCTGTGGATCGGGACAGCAGGCGTAGCCCGGGTGAGCGCAGCGATACCCGGGATCTTCACGCCGCAGGGACGCTGCTCCCGGATATCGCTGCGCTCATCCGGGCTACAGACATCTTGACAATATTCCTACACGGATTATAGTCCGCATCGTCCTGTCCGTGAGGGGCGCTTCGCGAGGCGTCGTTGAGCGGGACAGATCGCCGGCTGGGAGACCGGCCGGTGAGGGTTTGGCGAAGCTGCATGGTGCAGCGGCGCCGGGCCTGACGCGGCGTCCTGCGCGAGGTGGTTCGCACCCACGTCGTCCGGGAGGCAGAAGGTCGCCGTCCGCCGCTACTATGAGCGGCTGCCCATTGCGAGGCTGGACGGGACGGAACGAGGCGGGAGAAATCCCCGTGCTCCCCGCGCCCGGAAGAACGGTCCCGACGCCAAAAGATCGCCGCTGGTGGGCGCGCCGTGAAGGCGATGCGCGATGGATCGCAAGCCATCGCGACCAACCACCAATCTGCGCCAAGCGGCGCGCCCCCGCCCCTCGTCGTGACGACGACGGGCGCAAAGCTCGGGCTCGGCAGAGCCGCGAGATCGCGACGCCGTGGCTGTTTGACAGTGTGATCCCGAAAGCGTGGCGAAGCTCGTCTCGAGCGCGCAGCCTGGCGCCGCTGAGATGCTATTCCCGGATCTCGCTTCGCTGATCCGGGCTACGCGACGACTACATCCCGCAATCGACGGTGCGGTCCCGGCCCGATGCCTTGGCTTGGTACAATCGATTGTCCGCCAGCTTGTACAGCGCCGCCCAGTCGCCGGCCTCGCGGGTCGTCGCCACCCCGAAGCTCGCGGTCACCGGCCTGTTGCCGAGAGCGGGAATGCGGCCTTTGCGGATGGTCTGCCGGAGCCGTTCGGCGCAGGCGGCGGCCTCGGACAACGAGGTGTCGGGCAGGAATACGGCGAACTCCTCGCCGCCCCAACGGCCGACCAGATCGCCCTTGCGCGCGGTCCTGCGCAGGATCGCGCCGATCTCCTTCAGAACGACGTCGCCGACGTCGTGACCGAAGCTGTCGTTGATCGGTTTGAAATGGTCGACGTCGCACAGGATCAGCGCCGCGCCTGCGGGCGCGCGGCGCATCGGCGCCGCGATCTCCGCCTCGAAGCCGCGGCGGTTGAGCAGCCCGGTGAGATGGTCGAGGTCGCGTTCGCGGCGCAGATCGTCGATCAGGTCGGACACCGCAGCAGCCAGGATGGCCATCGCCAAGGCGGCGCCCAGCACGGCGAGCGACAGCTGCAGCGTCTGCCAGAACACCGAGTCGGCGAACGCGAGTGGTCCACCCGACGGCGGCGAGGCGCCGACCGTGAACACGGTGCGGGGAAAGAAGTGCAGCCCGAACAGCAGCAGCGTCCAGAACAGAATGCGGTCGACCACGCGGCCGTGTCTCAGATGCGCAAGTCGCAGCGCGGCGACGCACACCAGCAGTCCGTAGCCGAAATTCTGCACATAGATGCGCGCGAGCAGACTGCGATCGACATAGAAGAAGTAGTACAGCGCCAACGAAAAGGCGGCGAAGATCTCAACGTCGATCCACACGCCGAACGCCCTGCCCGAGCGGATCAACACGCCTTCGACCGCCGCGATCACGGCGCAGGTGTAGAGCGCGCCCGACACCATCGCGTTCAGGCCGGTGTCACGCGGCCAATACAGAATCTGACTCGCCGCCCCGAGCGCGAACAGCGCACACGCCGCGGCCAGAAGAGCGAGATAAGGCCGCCGCCGGTCGTAGCTCCAGGCTGCCAGAAACGCGAGGCCGAATACGCCGATGATGCCTGGCCCGATCAGGGACAGCGTTATTCTGACAACCGAACCCGGCATTTCGAACGTCGCGACCTCGCACACTGAAGCCCGCGTGTTTTGCCTCCATCGACTGTCTAAATCCACCACACAGTCGATTCAATTTTAGCCAAGTGAACCGTCGGGCCGGCGAGCGCGTCGCTGAGCCGAACCACGGACGTCCGCTCAGTGTGCCGCGATCCCGTACATCGGGCCGACGGTTTGCGGCTCGCCGGGGATCGCGCGGCCTTCGATCAGCACGCTGATCCGCTTGCCGAGAAAGAACGGCGCGCCCCAGACGAACGCGGTCGAGGCCGGCGCTGCGGCGAGCGCGAGGCGGTCGGACGCGCCGATGCTCGGATTGCGCAAGCGCTCGTAGTTGCCGATCGCCAGATCGACCGCGAGCGCCGACTGATCGCGGCCGATCAGCGTCGCTTTCGCGGCCGTGTCGGCCGCCGGACAGAAGCCGGCGGTCTTGACCCGGCATCTGGGAAGCTCGGCGTCCGGCACGATGTAGGTTTCGGTGCCGGAATCGATGTAGCTGCCGGCGAACGCCTGGCCCTGATACACCGTGGTGAAACGGCCGTTGTCGCCCAGCAGCAGACGGCGGGCAGGTCCGATCTGGTTGTTGGCCGCAGTGCCGACGCCGAAGGTCAGCGTGCCGCTCACCATCCGATCGCCGCCCGGCGCGCCTTTTGGAAAATCGATCACGACGCCGTTGGCGTGAGCCGGCAGACGGGTCACCGGGTTGGGCAGGCGATATGCCGGGTCGACCGCACCGGTCAGCGGCGTGCAGGCGCCGGCATCGCAGCCGTAGTACAGCGGCATCCGGCTGCTCTGCACGCAGGCCTTGCCGCAATCGGTGGCGTGAATGCCGATACCGAGCGTGCCGTTCGAGGTCGGCGCCGCGCCGCCGCCGGGGCAGCTGTCGGGCTGTGGTCCGGCCGCTTCGCCGACCACCTGGATCGGGATGTCCTGTGCCGTCAGGCCGCCGAAGCGGACATCGGCGCGCACCACGCCGCCCCAGGCGCGGCTGCCGACGAAATGCAGGCACTCCGCCAGCGCGCGCCGGTCCGGCCCGACCGCATCGGGCAGACGGAACCCGGCCGGCAGCGCCGAGGCCTGCAACCGCAGCCCGGTCGAGCCGGTGTCGATCATCACGTCGTTCACCGTCGCGCATTGCGAAGTTCCAGGCTTGCACACCGTGACGCTGACCAGCACGCGATTGAATCCGCCGTGCGGCGGAAAGCCGAGTTTGATCGGCACGACATTGTCGGGCGATGCGCTCGACGACGCCGCAAACGCAAACGGACTGATTGCAAGCAGAACCGCGATGACGGCCGACGCGCACCGCGAAAATCTCATTCGTTTAGAATTGTTCATGGCGCCACTGTGCTCTCGTAAAGCTCTTGCGCGTAGAGCTCTCCTTCAAGCTACAGATCATCGATTAAGCGATGGCTGCATTGATGTCTCGATTACGAGGGAGCGAACGATCGTGATCCACCACGACATTGCCAAGACCGTCACCATCAGCGCCATGGCGCTGGCGCTGGTTTATCTCGCCTCGCCCGCCCTCGCGCAGCCGCGCTACGAGAACCGCGAAGGCGGCACCTATCTGCGCTACCTCAACGACAGCGAAACCGGCGAGCCGCGCGGCGCGCCGCCGACGCTGCTGATGAGTTTCGGCGGAGACCCGGTGCGCGCGGTGATGGACACCGGCTCGACCGGCATCGTGGTCGCGGCGTCGAGCATTCCAGGCATCGACGGCCTGCGCCAGATCGGGCCCGGCACGCTGACCTATTCGAGTTCCGGCCGGATCATGCGCGGCCGCTGGGTCGAGACCCGCGTCACGATCGGCGGCAGCAACGACCAGAGCGTCACCACCCGGCCGATCGCGGTGCTCGCCGTCGAGCGGATCGACTGTGTGCCGCATCCCCGCAATTGCGAGCCGAGCGACGCGCCGCGCCACGTCGCGATGATGGGCATCGGCTTTGCCCGCGAGGGAGATCATCAGAGCCAGAGCACACCGGACAAGAACCCGTTCCTCAATCTGCCCGGCATGGGCACGATGGCCGCGCCCGGCCGCCTGACGCGCGGCTATGTGGTGACGCGCGCCGGCGTCCATGTCGGGCTCACCGCCGCCAACACCCGCGGCAATTATCGCTTCGTGCAGCTGCAACGCGCAGCGGACGGCCGCGACTGGGGTCCGCTGCCGGCCTGCATCGCGGTGGAAGGCGGCGCGCCGGCCTGCGGCACCGCGCTGATCGATACCGGCGTCTCGGTGATGTATCTGACCGTGCCGGCGGATCGCGCCGCCGATCGCACCCAGGCCGGCGACCGCGGCGGCCAGACGCTGGCGCCCGGCACACGGCTGTCGATCCGGTTCGGCGACGCCGATGCCGAGCGCCCGGCGGGCTACGGCTTCGCCGCCGGCGACACCGCCAATCCCGCGGCGCCCGAACGGATCGTGCTGGTCGGCGGCGAGAACCGGCCGACCTTCGTCAACACCAGCGTTCATGCCCTGAACGCATTCGACTATCTGTTCGATGCCGACGCCGGCGTGGTCGGCTTCCGCATGATCGATCGCTGACGCAGGCCTTAGGCTTTCAGCCGCTTCTTGTACGCCTCCGGATCCATATCGCGGATGTCGACGCTGAGGCTGGTGACGTCGGGGCAGTGTTCGACCAGAGTCTGGCGCAGCGCGGTGCTGAGCGTGACCTTCTGTTCCGGCGTGCGGCCGGCCAGCATGAACACGGCAAGATGCACGAAGCTGTCGCGCTGGCCGGCGACCAGATAGTCGTCGAAGCCGCGCGCCCGCACCTTGATGTCGGCGGCCTGCATCACCCCGGTCGCCGCGGCGGTGACGGCGAGCTGCTCGATGAGGCGCCCGACACGGTCGCGGCCGAGATGGTCGGCCGAATAGTCCATCACCAGATGCGGCATCGTCCCTCCGGCTGGCTCGCTACGGTTTCTGCAGGCCTTCTTTGGCGCTCGCACGAGCACGGTCAAGCCCGCCCAGCGCATCAACGCAAGCGCCGCGCCGCTCATGGCCGTATGCACGAATCCGATCGACAGACCGCCGGCATTGCGGCAAAGCTCGCGGCCAACAAAGAAGCTGCACGTTCGATGGAGCCCTCCCTTGCCAGATCGTAAAACCTTGATGAAGGCCGTCGTCGTCGAGCAATACGCCGCGATCGACCAGATCGAACTGAAGCTCGTCGCACGGCCGGCGGTGACGCCGGGATCGGTGCTGGTCCGGGTGCAGGCGGTCGGCATCGGCTTCGTCGACGGCCTCAAGGTGCAAGGGCGCTACCAGACCAAGGATCCGCTGCCGTTCATTCCCGGCACCGAATTCGCCGGCGTGATCGAAGCGGTCGGCGACGGTGTCGCGGAGTACGCGGCCGGCATGGCGGTGATGGGCATGGCGCGCTCCGGTGCGCTCGCGGAGGCCATCGTCGTCCCCGCCGAGGCCGTCAGCCGGCTGCCGGACGGCGTATCGCCCGAGGAAGGCGCCTCATTTCGGGCCAACTATTTGACGGCGTATTACGCGCTGACCGAGCGCACGACACTCCGGCAGGGCGAGATCATGCTGGTGCTCGGCGCCGCCGGCGGCGTCGGGACGGCCGCGATCCAGATCGGCAAGCTGCGCGGCGCGCGCGTCATCGCGGCAGCCTCCACCGCGCCGAAGCGGGACTTCGCGCTCCGCCTCGGTGCCGACGCGGTGATCGACTACACGCAGCCGGACTGGCGCGACACGTTCAAGACCCTGACCGAGGGTCACGGCGCCGACGTCGTATTCGATCCGGTCGGCGGCCCGATCTCGGTCGATGCGTTTCGCTCGATCGCCTGGAACGGCCGGCACATCGTCGTCGGGTTTGCGGCGGGCAGCATTCCGGCGCTGCCGTTCAACCTGCCGCTGCTCAAAGGCGGCAGCCTGCTCGGAGTCGATCTCGCGCAAGTGCCGCGGCGCGAGCCGGCCGCGTTCCAACGCTGTATGGCGGACCTGTACCGGCTGCTCGGCAACCGGGAGCTCAAGCCCGCGATCGAGTCCGTGTTCGCGCTCGAGGATTTTCGCGCCGCGTTCAAGACGCTCGCCGGCCGCGAGGCGCTCGGCAAAGTGGTGGTGACGATCGCCCCGTGACGACCCGCGCAGCGCAGGCGCGCCGTGCGCGGCTATGACGGCCCGGATGTCAGCTCGGTGCGGCAGGCTTCGGCGAACGGCCACAGCAGATCGAACTTGTCGCGGTCCAACATGTGCAGATCCTGCAAGTTCAACGGCGGTCGATCATAGAGCGCGACGATGTGCTCGATCACGCGCTCGGCCTCTGCGACCGTCTTCGGCGCCGCGAACAGGCGCAGCTTGCCGATCAGCGCGTAGATCTCGATCAGCTTGGTCGGATCGTCGAGCGAGTGCATCAGCGCATCGATATAGAGCTTCGACGCCTGATCGATGAACTCGCCGAACAGCTTTTCGCGGCGGCTGCCTTCCTGTGTCAAGCGCGCGCTGCGCGCCTGGTAGTTCTGGGACAGCCAGGTCGTGCTCAAGGTCGCCAGGCCGCCGATCGCAGAACCGGCGAGCGCCGCCAGCGCGGATACCGAGGCGCCGGTCACGACGGCTGCTTTCTCGGCGGCACGGTCGGACGGCCGGGCGCGGCACCAGGACGGGCGGGCGGCGAACGGCGCAAGCGGGCACCGGGCGGCTCGAGCACGACTTCCTTCAGCGCGTCGCCGGCCAGCACCACCACGGCGAATTTCAGCCGGCCCTGCTCCACCACGAGCTCGCCGAGCACCGCCCGCCCGCGCGTCGACCGCTCAGCGACCGCCACCGCATCCGACAGGCCGGGGCCGATCGATTGCAACAGCGCCAGCTCGCGCTGCTCGTCGTCGCCGGCCTGCACCGGCGATGAATCCGACGGCTCGCCGACCACCGCGCCGGAATTGCCCGACACGACGCTGACCCAAACCTGTCCGTCGCGCGCTGTGCGAACGCGGTAGACCAGCGCGTTGCTGACGATGTCGGCCTCGATCCGGACGCTCTTGGTCCCCGGGTGCAGCTTCTCGGCAATCGCGATCGCCTGTCCCAACGAGACCGGCGCGGCGCGCACCATTTCGAGCTTGTCGAAGACGGGCTGATCGGCGTCCCGCCCCTCGCCGGTCTGGCCGGCACCGGTCGCCACTGCGTCGCGCGCGGCCGACGATGGCTGCGGCGCCAGCACGATGAAACAGGCGACGATGGCTGAGACGAAGGCACGCATGAGACCGGCTCTGGGCTGCGCCCGTGAGCGTGAAAACCGCCGCCACGAATAAAGAACGCGGCCGATCGCTTGGGGCGGCATGCGATCGGCCGCGTCGGTTCACGGACAACGTGGGAGTACGGTAGTCCGCGAACCGCAATGGCGCTGGGGCGCCAGAACGATACGGTACCAGTTCGTTTCGTTATGTCAATCGACATGACCCAGCGCTGGGCTGTTGGCGGCCCGACTTCGGGACCACCTCGCTACTTCGTGAACGCTGGAAGAGACGCGGCCTCAGGCGATCGAACGATCGCGTCGCCGCGCGGACTCAATTGGGGCGAATGCCGTTCAGAAACAGTTTGACGGCCAGACGGAGTTGCCGATCCCGTGTCTTCTCGTCGATCGCAATGTCGAACATCGTTAGCCGAGTCAGCGGGCCGACCACGATATTGAGAAAGGTCTCGGCGGCCGCGGCGGCATCGGGCACCCGAACCAGCCCCTGCTCGTTGAAATGGTCGAACAGTACCGCCAGGGTCGACACCGCGCGCCCCCAGCCCTCCTCGTAGGCCAGCCGCGCCAGATCGGGGAAATTCGCCGCCTGGAACGACAGCGTGCGCATGATCGCGGTGACGCGCGGGGTCGATCCGATCTCCTGTATCTGCCGGCCGATCGAGACAAACCACGCTTCCAGCGACCCGTTCAACGGGTTATTCCGGCGCTCCTCGACACCGTTCGACAGTGGCGCCAGCCAGCGCGCGATCTCACGGCGAAGCGCCGCTTCGAACAGCCCCCGCTTGTCGGTGTAGCGGGAGTAGACGGTCAATTTCGAGACCCGCGCCTCCTCCGCCACCGCATCGATCGTGGTCGCATCGAAGCCCCGCTCCATGAACAGGCGAGTAGCCACATCGAGTAACCGGAGGTCGCGCTGAAGGGCGGCGGTTCGGGTCGGGCGGCCACCGCGGGATCTGGCGGCGGGCGCCTTTGCAGCGGACTTTTTCGCTGCGGTTTTCATCGTCTGGGTCGCCTCCTGTTGCGAAAATCGCATGCCACTATACCCCCCTCCGACCAGCAAGCCATGCCATTGCAAGATGTTCCATTGGATAAGAGCAGCCCAATGGCAGAGCCAACATCATTTCGCCGCCAAGCTCTGCACTGCGGCAAAGCCGAGACGCTCTTGTCAGGGAAATCCCCATCGACAGCTACAGAACAAAACGTTATCGTTTTGTTTATCTGAGTGGCGGTGGAGTTCGGCAGTCGTGCGACGTGCATCGGCCCTCCGCCAGCACCGAGCCGAAGGCGCCAGACCATGGACGCGAGCGTCAGCCATTCCGAACAAATCAGTTGGATCAAGGCCAAGCGGGACGCGATCGACATGCTCGCCTCTTCGCTGCACGGCTGGGCGGCCCATCTGGAAGGCGCCCAACGCACTGAGGCGCACCGCGCAATCGCCGAACTGCTGTCGATCCGCACCGTGTTCGCCGAGCGGCTCGATGCGCTGGCCTCCCGACACGCGATTCCGCCGGAGGTGGGCGACGTCACCGTCGCCTGGCTGTCGAAAGAATGGGGCAAGGCGCACGACGAAATCCGCTGGTTCTTGCTGGCGCGGCTGGGCAGCCTGTCCGACGATCAACTCGCCGTCGGAACGATCGATCGCAAGGCGGAGATCAAGGACGTATTGGAAAAGCTGAAGCAGGACTCCAGCGCAGCGATCGAGCAAGCCAAGCGCGATCTCGACGAAACTCTCGGACGAATCGCGGCCGAACAAGTCCGGCTGGGGACGTTCTCCACCTCCAGCGACAAGGCGCTGAAATCGATCAAGGCGACCTTCGAACGGACCCGCGAGCAACACGATCGGACGTGGCAGAGTATCGCGGAGATCTGTGATCGCGGCACATGAACGGGCCGTCGGCATCGCGACCGGCACGATCGTCAATGATACAGAAACAGCGAGCAAGGCGGATTGGCGACGAGCTCGTCCGTGGTCGAGCCGAACAGCGCCTCTCGAAACCCGCGACGTCCGTATGCGCCCATCACCAGCGTGCCGACTTTGCGATCGGCCACCGCGATCCTTATCGCCTCCGACGGTTCGACGTCCGACGACAGCGGATGCGACTCCGACTGATAATCATGGCTGCGCAGATACGAGGCCGCGGCCGCGCAGTTACGCTCGGCCGTCTCTTCACTTCGATCGACCGCCGCGACGACGATGCGACGTTCGGCGCCGAGGCCAAGCAGCACGAACATCTGCAGCGCGCGCATCGCCGCGATGCTGCCGTCATAGGCGATCAGCACATCCTCGCCTTCCGGCAGTTCGTCGGGACACACGATCATCGGCCGCGGTGTCCGCAGCAGTAATTTGGCGAGTACCTCCGACAGCGGCTCGTTGAGATCGCCCGCATAGCCGGTGTCGTGCCCGGCAATCACCAAATCCCGCGTTTCGCTGGCGAGCTGGAAGGCGTCGATCGGATCGCCTTCGAACGCCAGCCACGCGAACGGCAGGCCGCGGTCACGGCATTCGCGCTCGAAAATCTCGCGCAAACGTTGCTGCGCCTCCTCCGCCTGACGCTTCAGCTCGTCTTCGAGCTTGGCCTGATAGGCCGAGATGCCAATGCCGCCGAGGATCGGCGCTTCGATCGCCGACGGATCTACTCCGGCGAGCCCGGCCAATTCCGTCCCGGTCCGTTGCGCCAATTGGAATGCGTATCGCCGGGCAGAAACCGATGATGCGGTCTGACCGAGCAGGATCAATGTGCGCTTGAGCATGGACATCCGACTCTCCCCGTATCGACGCGGCCGGCGTGGGATCGCAGCTGCGCAAGCGGACTCGCCGACGGACCATGCCTCGCCGATCACGCTCGCACCACGCCGATCAGCAACCGATCGGGCGGCATTGTGTCGCGCGGGCGAGATCTCAGCGTCGCCGCCGCGCAACACACGATGGATCGGGTTGCAGCCGTTCAGCCGCCGGAGCGCATGATGTGCTCGACCGGCATCATGTTGTGATTGAGATGCCCCATGATCCAGATCGAGCCGCCGACCACCAGCAGCACGACCAGGGTGCCGAACGCGAGTGCCATCACGTTGTTGGTGTTGTCCGGTCCGGTGGTGATGTGGAGGAAGAACACCAGCTGCACGCCCATCTGCGCGATCGCCAGCACCGTGATCGCCACCGGGATGCTGGGCTGCCAGACGAGATCGGTGCCAGCGATGAAGAACGAGGTCGCAGTCAGCAGCACCGATAGCCCGAGCCCGACCGCATAGCCGAGCAATCGCGGGCCGATGCGAACGTCCTCCTGGTCGCCGGGGGCGACGTCGTAGGGCTCGGCGTCGTCGGTGACGCTCTTGTCGCTCATGTTGCGCTCCCGAGCAGATAGACCATCGAGAAAATCGCCACCCAGATGATGTCAAGCGCGTGCCAGAACAGCGAGAAGCACAGCAGCCGGCGGCAGATGTCGTCGCGAAAGCCCTTGGCGAACACCTGCGCCATCATCGTGAGCAGCCACAGCAGGCCCATCGTGACATGAAGCCCGTGGCATCCCACCAGCGTGAAGAACGCTGACAGAAACGCGCTGCGGGTCGGACCGGCTCCCTGCGCCACCAGGCCGGCAAATTCCCGCAGCTCCAGTACGAGGAAGGCAAGGCCGAGCAATCCGGTCACCGCCATCGCGAGCTGGAACCAGCGCTGGCTGCGCACCGCGGCGGCGACGCTCGCCATCCCGCAGGCGAAGCTCGACAGCAGCAGGCAACCGGTTTCGATCGCGACGTTGCGGAGATCGAACAGTTGTGCGCCGCCCGGCCCGCCCGCGGTGGCGCCGGACAGCACCGCGTAGCTCGCGAAGAAGCACGCGAACATCACGATGTCGGACAACAGGAAAATCCAGAAGCCGTACCCGACCACGATCCGTTTCGGCGCAGGCCCTTCGTGACTGGCGCCGACCGAATCCAGCCCGCGCAACTGATGCGGATCGTCCTGACCGTATGACAGCGTCGCCTCGGTCATGGTGCGCGCCCCGCCGCGGCCAGCGCAGCACGCCGTTCGGCGATGTTGGCGCGGTCGATCCGTGCGACCTCGGCCGCCGGGATGACGTATTCGTCGCGGTCGCGCCAGGCGAACACCACGAAGGTCGCGAACGCGCCGATCCCGCCGAGCGCCACCATCCACCAGATGTGCCAGATCAAGGCAAAGCCCATTACGGTCGCGAAGAATGCGCAGACAAATCCGGTCGGCGAATTCCGCGGCATCTCGATATCGTGATAGTCCTGCTTGCGGGTCTCGAGGCCGTGTTCCAACGCCTTTTGCTTGGTGGCCCAGTACGCGTCTTCGCCGGTCACGTCCGGATCGACTGCGAAGTTGAACACCGGCGGCGGCGACGAGGTCGCCCATTCCAGCGAACGCCCGTCCCACGGATCTCCAGTATGGTCGCGCAGCTCGTCACGATGGCGGATGCTGACCGCGAATTGCACGATCTGCAGCACCACCGCCGTCGCCATGATCGCGGTGCCGACACCGGCCACGATCATCAACGGGTGCCACGCCGCGACGTCGTAGTGTTGCAGCCGGCGGGTCATGCCGAGCAGACCGGCGACGTAGAGCGGCATGAAGGTGACGAAGAACCCGACCAGCGTGAACCAGAACGCGGCCTTGCCGAGTCCTTCGTGCAGGCGGAAGCCGAACGCCTTCGGAAACCAATAGGTGTAGCCCGCGAAAGCGCCGAACAGCACGCCGCCGATGATGACGTTGTGGAAGTGCGCGACCAGGAACAGGCTGTTGTGGAGCTGGAAGTCCGCCGGCGGCACCGCGACCAGCACGCCGGTCAGCCCGCCGATGATGAACGTCACCATGAAGCCGATCGCCCACAGCATCGGCGTCGCGAACCTGATCCGGCCGCCATACATCGTGAACAGCCAGTTGAAGATCTTCACCCCGGTCGGCACCGCGATGATCATGCTGGCGATGCCGAACACCGCGTTGACGGTGGCTCCCGCCCCCATCGTGAAGAAGTGGTGCAGCCACACCATGAACGAAATGATGCAGATCGCCATCGTCGCGAGCACCATCGAGCGGTAGCCGAACAGCGGCTTGCCGGAAAAGGTCGACACCACTTCCGAAAACACCCCGAAGGCCGGCAGCACCAAGATGTAAACCTCCGGATGCCCCCAGGCCCAGATCAGGTTCATGAACATCATCATGTTGCCGCCGGCTTCATTGGTGAAGAAATGAAAGCCGAGATAGCGGTCGAGCAGCAGCATCGCCAATGTGGCGGTGAGGATCGGAAACGCAGCGACGATCAGCAGGCAGGAGGCGAGCGTCGTCCAGCAGAACATCGGCATCCGCAAATACGTCATTCCGCGCGTCCGCAGCTTGAGCACGGTGGTGACGAGGTTGATCCCCGCCACCAGCGTTCCAATGCCGGAGATCTGCAGCGCCCAGGCGTAGTAGTCGACGCCGACGCCCGGCGAATAGCTGAGCTCGGACAGCGGCGGAAACGGCAGCCAGCCGGTGCGGGCGAACTCTCCCACCACCAGCGACAGATTGACCAGCAGCGCCCCGCTCGCAGTCAGCCAGAAGCCGACCGAATTGAGCGTCGGAAACGCGACGTCCCGCACGCCGAGCTGCAGGGGCACCACCAGATTCATCAGCCCGATCACGAATGGCATCGCGACGAAGAAGATCATGATGGTGCCGTGCGCGGAGAAGATCTGGTTGTAGTGCTCCGGCGGCAGATAACCGGGCGATTGGTAGGCGATCGCCTGCTGTGCACGCATCATGATCGCGTCGACGCCGCCGCGCAGCAGCATCACCATCGCCAGCATCATGTACATGACGCCGATCCGCTTATGATCGACGCTGGTGATCCATTCGCGCCAGAGATAGGGAAAGTAGCCTTTGAGCCCTGCCCACAGCAGGATGGCGACGATCGCCGCCATCACAGTAGCGCCGGCGATCAGCGGAATTGGCTGATCGATCGGAATGGCCGACCAGTCGAGCTTGCCGAGCATATCGCGTTGGCTCCAAAATTCGCTTCGATGTACGACTGCGCGCCGTCCGTAGTCGGACGCGGCCCCGGCTGCGGCGGAATCCGTTGCGTGCTGATGGCCTCAAACAGCAGCGGATCGGCCAGCCGATAGCTCCGCGTGCCGCTCACCGGCGCCTGCTTCATCAGCTCTTTGTAACTGTCCGCGTTCAGCGCTTTGTCACTCGACGCCGTCTTGGCGACCCATTCGGAGAATGCGATCGGCGACACGACATGCACCGGAAACATCATGTCGGGAAAGCCGTCACCGCTGAAATGCGACGACAGCCCGCGCAACTCGCCTTCGCTGTCGGCTCGAAGGTTCAGCCGCGTCACCATGCCGTTCATCGTATAGATCATGCTGCCGAGCTGGGGGATGAAGAACGCGTTCATCACGCTCGCCGACGTCAATTCGAACTTCAGCGAGGCGCCGACCGGCACGGTCAGCGAGTTGATCGTCGCAATGCCCTGATCCGGGTAGATGAACAGCCACTTCCAGTCCATCGACACCACTTGGATCCGAACCGGAATGCCGGTTCCTTCGACCGGCGCGGCCGGATCGAGCCGGTGTGCACCAATCCAGGTGACACCGCCGAGCAGAATGATGGTCAGCGTCGGGATCGACCACACCACGAGTTCGATCTTTCCCGAATAAGTAAACTCCGGCCGATACTTCGCCCGTGGATTGGAAGCGCGAAACCAGAACGCGAAAGCCAGGATGGCAATGATCGTCGGCACCACGATCGCGAGCATGATCACCACGGAATCAACCAGAATGGTCGAATTTCCGTACGCGACCGGACCTTTGGGGTCGAAAATGTTCATGTGGCGGCGCGCCTTGCGGCGGTTCCAAGAGGGTCGGTAACGAGCAACGTCGGCATCCGTTCCGAACTTAGCCGTTGATGCGCGCTTAGGCGAGTGGCCACGGAACATTGCCCGCCGTGCATCAGTTGGAGGAACGCGAACGCCGCCCATCCGGCGATATTTCGAGGTGCACAGATGTTTCGAGGTCTGTAGATGTGCCGCTGGCTGGCATACCGCGGAAAAGAGACGTCCTTCGACAGCTACGTCACCGAACCCGTCCACTCCCTGATCAATCAGAGCCTGCGCGCCCGGGAGTCCGCTGGTAGCACCAATGGCGATGGTTTCGGGCTCGGTTGGTACGGCGTTCACCCCGAGCCGGGGCTGTATCGCGAGACCAGGCCAGCGTGGTCCGATGAAAACCTGAGCTATCTCTGCCGACATCTGCAATCGCACATGTTCTTTGCCCATGTCCGCGCGGCGACCGGCACCGCGGTGACGCGGCAGAACTGTCATCCGTTCGCATGCGGGCGCTGGATGTTCATGCACAACGGCTTCATCGGAAGCTGGAGCCGGCTGCGCCGCAAGGTGGAGGCGATGATCCCCGATGAACTGTATCCGTCGCGCGTCGGCACCACCGATTCGGAGGCGGTGTTTCTCGCGATGATGGGGCAGGATCTCGAGCAGGATCCGATCGGTGCCACGCAGCGCGTGATGCGCGCGCTGTGCGAATTGGTCGACGAAGACGGATTGCGCGAACGGATGCGTTTCACCTCGGCGCTCGCGAACGGCCAAGACCTCTATGCGTTCCGGTTCTCGCACAACGACACGGCGAACACGCTCTATTACCGCGAGGATGGGCCGCTCGTAGTTGCCTCCGAACCGTTCGACACCGAACAAAACTGGACCGCAGTGCCGGCTAATCATGTGCTGATTTCGCGCCCCTCCTGCCCGGTCGAAATCCGTCCGTTTATGCCCGAGCCGGAGAATGTGTCGCGGGAACCCGAGCATACTCGAAATGTTGTCGAGAGAGCTTAAACGTTCGGCAACGGAGGCCTTGAGCAAAGATGTGTGGAATTTGCGGAGAAATCCGCACCCGTGGCGAGCCTTCGATTTCTTCGTTGAAGGCAGTCACCCGCGCAATGCAAACGCGCGGACCTGACTCCGAAGGATTGTTCGCGCAGGGCCCGATGGCGTTCGGCCACCGGCGCCTGAGCATTATCGATCTGGCTCCTGCGGCGCAGCAGCCGATGATCGACAGCGAGCTCGGTCTCGGCATTGTCTTCAACGGCTGCATCTACAATTTCCGCGAACTGCGCGAGGAACTGACGCAGCGCGGCTATCGGTTCTTTTCGCAAGGCGATACCGAGGTCATTCTCAAGAGTTATCATGCCTGGGGCGCCGACTGCGTCGCGCGATTCAAGGGCATGTTCGCCTTCGCGTTGTGGGAGCGCGACAGCGGACGGGTCGTGCTGGCGCGCGACCGGCTCGGCATCAAGCCGCTCTATTACGTCGACGGACCGACCTCTTTCCGATTCGCGTCGGACCTGCCTGCCCTGCTCGCGGGCGGCGGCGTCGATACATCGCTCGATCCAGTCGGGCTGCATCAATTCTTCAGCTTCCACGCGGCGGTTCCGCCACCGCGCACCATCCTGCGCGGCGTCAAGAAGTTGGAGCCGGCCACCCTTCTCACGTTGGAGCCGGACGGCTCCCGGACCACGCGGCGCTATTGGCACTTTGCCGTCGGTGCCTCGCGCGACGATCGGGTGATGACCGAACAGGAATGGACCGAAGCGGTGACCGACGCGATGCTGACCGCGGTCGATCGCCGCCGGGTTGCCGACGTGCCGGTCGGCGTGCTGCTGTCGGGCGGCCTCGACTCGTCGCTGATCGTTGCATTGCTCGCAAAGCTCGGCCACAGCGACGTGAAAACTTTCGCAATTGGGTTCGAGAGCGTCGGCGGACACAGCGGGGATGAATTCTATTATTCGGACCTCGTCGCGAAGCACTTCTCGACCTCGCACGAGCAGATCAGAATCGACGGCGGCGAGGCCCTGCGGCACTTGCCGGATGCGATTCAGGCGATGTCCGAACCAACGGTCAGCCACGACGCGGTCGCCTTCTATCTGTTGTCGCGAGAAGTCGCCAAACGCGTGACGGTCGTGCAAAGCGGCCAAGGAGCCGACGAAGTGTTCGGCGGCTACAGCTGGTACCCGTCGATGCTCGCCGCGAACAACGCCTCGGACAAGTATCGCGAGGTGTATTTCGACTGGAGGCATTCCGACATCGCCAAGCTGCTGACGCCGGATCTTGTCACGGACGACCACAGCTCGGATTTCGTCGAAAACTTTTTCGATCAGACCTCGGCAAGCACCCCGGTCGACAAGGCGTTGCAGATCGATGCCGAAATCATGATGGTCGACGATCCGGTCAAGCGCGTCGACAACATGACCATGGCTCATGGCCTGGAGGCCCGGGTGCCGTTTCTCGATCACGAATTGGTCGAACTCGCCGCTCGGATTCCTGCCTCGCTCAAGCTCGGCGACGGCGGCAAATACATCCTCAAGAAAGCTGCGCGCGCCCTGCTCCCCGCGGACGTGATCGACCGGCCCAAAGGCTATTTTCCGGTGCCGGCGCTGCGGCATCTGCGCGGCGATTTCCTCGACTACGTTCGCGACACTCTGACGTCGTCGGCGGCACGCGACCGCGGCCTGTATCGTGCCGATTTCATCGATCACATGCTCGACCAGCCCGAAGCAGAGATGAGTCCGAAAGGTCATTCGCGGCTGTGGCAGGCGGCCCTCCTCGAAGCGTGGTTGCAGGCCCATGCCATTTGATCCGAAAATCCTGGACAAGCTGCGGCTCAATTTGAGCGCCAGCCAGCAGCATTTGGTGATCCGGTCCGCGATCGGAGTCGACGCCGATGCGGCTTATTCGTTTGGCGTCGAGGAAGAATATTTCCTCGCGGACGCCGAGACCTACGAAGTGGCGATGCAGACGCCGAACGGGCTGTTCGAGACTGCGAGCTGGTCGACCGGCGGCCAGGCGATGCGCGAAATGCTGCAGGCGCAGATCGAAGTCGCCAGTAACGTTCACGTCGATCCCAGCGACGCCCGCAAGGAACTGCGCTTTCTACGAAGCGAAGTCGCAGCCGCCGCAGCCCAGCATGGCCTCGTCATCATGGCGAGCGCCACCCATCCGACGGCGTCGTGGCAGGCCTCCAAGCCGAGCCCGAAGCAGCGCTATGCCGACATGATCGAGGATCTGCGCGCCATCGGTCACCGTAACATGCTCTGCGGCATGCACGTCCACGTGCAAACTCCGCCGCAGGCCGAACGCGTTGGGGTGATGCGGGCGATGATCCCGTACCTGCCGCTGTTCATCGCGCTGGCGACCTCGTCGCCGTTCTGGAACGGCAAGGAGACCGGCCTTCGCGGCTATCGCCTCGCCGCATACGACGAACTGCCCCGCACCGGGCTGCCGGAATTGTTCACCACCCAAGCCGAATACGACGCCTATGTCGAAGCGCTGGTGTGCTCGGGTGTAATGCCGAACGAGAGCTACGTCTGGTGGGCACTGCGGCCGTCGTTCCGCCATCCGACGCTCGAGCTGCGCGCGCCGGATGTGTGCACGCGGCTGGAGGACGCGGTGTTGATCGCGTCGCTGTATCGGGCACTGATCAAGTACCTGTGCGAGCATCCTGCCTCCGCCCAACAGGTCGACAACGTCGAACGCGCGATCGCGGTCGAGAACAAATGGCGCGCGCAGCGCTACGGCACCGACTGCGTCTTTGCCTCCAAAGACGGTCCGATCGAGATCCGTGAATTCCTCGACAAGGTGATCGCGCAAGTATTGCCCGATGCCAAATCACTCGGCTGCGCCGCCGAGGTCGAAGGCTGCCGCAGCATCCTGGAGCACGGCAACTCCGCGGACGCCCAGCTTCGTGCCTATCACGACGCCGGCGGCGATCTCTCGGCGGTGACGCAGTGGATCGCGCGCCAGACCCTCGGCGAAGATACCGTCCCTACTGTCCGCGATTCCGCCGAAAGGGTCCAATAACAACTTGACCGAACCGGCCGCAGCAGCAGGTGTGCATCAGGGATGCACACCGTTGGCGGTGTGCCGGCGTGGCTCCAGCTCATGTGAGGCCGGTGACAGCGGCGCGTCCTGATCGACAGTCCCTTGGCCGTGTTGCGTCAGCGGCCGGTTGCCGGCCAGGGCACGCAGCAGCACATAGAACATCGGGGTGAAGAAGATGCCGAAGGCTGTCACCCCGATCATGCCGGCGAACACCGCAACACCCATGGCGTGGCGCATCTCGGAACCGGCACCACTCGACGTCACCAGCGGCACCACGCCCATGATGAACGCCATCGAGGTCATCAGGATCGGCCGAAGCCGCAATCGGCTAGCCTCGATCGCCGCCTCGATCGGCTTGCGCCCCGCGAATTCAAGTTCGCGCGCGAATTCGACGATCAGGATGGCGTTCTTCGCCGACAGACCAACAAGGACAATCAATCCGATCTGAGTGAAGACGTTGTTGTCGCCCTTGCTGATCCAGACGCCGAACATTGCGGCGAGCAGCCCCATCGGCACGATCATGATGATCGACAGCGGCAACGTCAGGCTTTCGTATTGCGCGGCCAGCACCAGGAACACCAAGAGCAACGCCACCGGGAACACGATCAGCGACGAGTTGCCGGCGATGATTTCCTGATAGGTCAGCTCGGTCCATTCATAGGATACGCCCTTCGGCAGCGTCTCCTTGGCGACGCGGTCGATCGCAGCCTGCGCCTGCCCGGTCGAAAAGCCGGGCGCGGCACCGCCACTGATGTCCGCCGTGAGGAAGCCGTTGTAGCGCATCGCCCGCTCCGGCCCGGCGCTCTCCTTGACCCGCAGCAGCGTCGACAGCGGGATCATCTCGCCAGAATCCGAGCGCACCTTGAGCTGGCCGATGTCGTCGGCCCGCGCCCTGAACTTGGCATCCGCCTGCACCCGCACCGAATAGGTGCGACCGAACTTGTTGAAGTCGTTGACGTAGAGCGAGCCGAGATAGATCTGCATGGTCTCGAAGATCGAGGTCACCGGCACGTTGAGCTGCCGCGCCTTGGTACGGTCGACGTCGGCATAGAGCTGCGGCACGTTGATCTGGTAGCTGGTGAACAGCCCGGCCAGTTCTTTCTGCGCGCTCGCCTTGGCGACGAACGCCTTGGTGGCATCGTTGAGGGCCTCGTAACCCAGCCCCGCACGATCCTCAATCTGCAACTTGAAGCCGCCGATGGTGCCGAGGCCGGCGACCGGCGGCGGCGGGAACATCGCGATGAACGCATCCTGGATGCCGGCGAACTTCTTGTTCAGCGACAGCGCGATGGCGTTGCCGCTCAGCGCGGGGCTCTTGCGGTCAGCGAAGTCCTTCAGCCCGATGAAGACGATGCCGGAGTTCGACGAGTTGGTGAAGCCGTTGATCGACAGGCCGGGAAATTGGATCGAGTTTTCGACCCCCGGCTCCTGCTGGGCGATCTCGCCCATCCGGCGGATCACCTCCTCGGTGCGGTCCAGTGTGGCACCGTCCGGCAGTTGCGCAAAGCCGACCAGATACTGCTTGTCCTGTCCAGGCACGAAGCCGCCCGGCACCGCGTGGAACAAGTAGAAAGTGGCGCCGACCAGCACCAGATACAGCCCCATGCCGACCGCGCGGCGCGACACCACGCGCTTGACGCCGCCGCCATAGGCTTCCGAACTGCGGGTGAAGAAGCGATTGAAGCGCACGAAGAACCAGCCGAGCGTCTTGTCCATCAGCTTCGTCAGCGCGTCCTTCGGCGCGTCGTGGCCCTTCAGCAGGAGCGCCGCGAGCGCCGGGGACAGCGTCAGCGAATTGAACGCCGAGATCACCGTCGAGATCGCAACCGTCAGGGCGAACTGCTTGTAGAACTGCCCGGTGAGCCCGGTGATGAAGGCGAGCGGTACGAACACCGCGACCAGCACCAGCGCAATCGCGATGATCGGCCCGGTCACCTCACGCATCGCCTGATAGGCGGCTTCCTTCGGCCCGAGGCCGCGCTCGATGTTGCGCTCGACATTCTCGACCACGACGATGGCGTCGTCGACCACGATGCCGATCGCCAGCACCAGGCCGAACAAGGTCAGCGCGTTGATCGAAAAGCCGAACACATGCATCACCGCGAAGGTGCCGACCACCGACACCGGCACTGCGATCAACGGAATGATCGAGGCTCGCCAGGTCTGCAGAAACAGGATCACCACCAGCACCACCAGCGCGATCGCTTCCAGCAAGGTGTGGATCACCGCCTCGATCGAAGCGCGAACGAACTGGGTCGGATCGTAGACGATGTCATAGGAGACGCCGTCCGGCATGTTCTGTTTCAGCTCCTTCATCGTCGCGCGGACGTTGTCGGAAATCTGGATCGCGTTGGAGCCGGGCGACTGGAAGATCGGGATCGCCACCGCGGATTTGTTGTTAAGCAGCGAGCGCAGCGCGTAGTCGGCGGCCCCGAGTTCGATCCGCGCGACGTCGCGCAGCCGCACCACTTCGCCGTTGTCGCCGTTCTTGACGATGATGTCGCCGAATTCCTCTTCGGTCTGCAGCCGGCCTTGCGCGTTGATCGAGAGCTGCAGGTCGAGCCCCGGCTCGCCCGGCGAACTACCGACCTGCCCGGCCGCGGCCTGGACGTTCTGGGCGCGGATTTCGCGCACAATGTCGGCCGGCGACAGGCCGCGCTCGGCGACCTTCTGCGGATCGAGCCAGACCCGCATCGAATAGTCGCCGGAGCCGAACAACTGCACCTGCCCGACGCCCGGGATCCGCGCCAGACGATCCTTGACGTTGAGCACCGCGTAGTTGCGTAGGTACGTCATGTCGTAACGGTCGTTCGGCGACATCAGATGCACCACCATGGTAAGGTCGGGCGCGCTCTTGATGGTGGTGATGCCGAGCGCGCGGACTTCCGCCGGCAGCCGCGGTTCGGCCTGCGAGACGCGGTTCTGCACCAGCTGCTGCGCCTTGTCCGGATCGGTGCCGAGGCGGAAGGTGACGTTGAGCGTCATCTTGCCGTCGGTGGTCGCCTGGCTGCTCATGTACAGCATGTTCTCGACGCCGTTGATCTGCTCCTCGATCGGCGTCGACACGGTTTCGGCGATCACCTTCGGATTGGCGCCGGGATATTGCGCCGACACCACGATGGTCGGCGGCGCCACCTCCGGATATTCGGAGATCGGCAGCACCGGCATCGACAGCAGGCCGGCGAGGAAGATCACCGCCGACAACACGCCTGCGAAGATCGGGCGATCGATGAAGAATTTTGAGAAATTCATGGCTGTGTTCCGCCGGTTCGCTCGCGCGCGAAGCGCAATCATCCCTGCGCGGCGGACGGAACGTCTGCCGCGTGACTGTCTGTTGAAACGATGAGGTTCGGCCCCGCCTTCGCGGCGGAGCCGCGACGGTTAGTTCTGTGCGACCGTCTTGCTGGAGGCGGCATCCATTGCGACCGTCTCCGGCTTAATGGTGACGCCGGGACGGACCCGCTGCAGGCCGTTGACGACGATGCGCTCGCCGGCCTTCAGACCAGAGGAGATCACCCGCAGACCATCGACCGCCGGGCCGAGCGTCACCTCGCGATACTGGGCGTGGTTGTCGGCATCGACCACCATCACGAACTTCTTGTTCTGGTCGGTGCCGACCGCGCGCTCGCTGACCAGCAGCGCGGCTTCCGGCTTCGGCTGCCCCATCGACAGCCGCGCGAACTGGCCCGGCATCAGCCGACCGTCGGCATTGTCGAACACCGCGCGCACCCGCACCGTCCCGGAGCGCGGATCGACCTGGTTGTCGATGAACTGCATCTTGCCCTTGACCGGCGCCCTGCCCGCAACCGTCGTCATCTCGACCGGGATACGCTCGATCGCGCCCGGGGTGTTTTCGTCAGCCAGCGTCTTCAGCGCGCGGGTCACGACCTGTTCGTCGGCATTGAAGCTGGCATAGATCGGATTGACCGAGACCAGCGTCGTCAGCAGCGGTGAGCTCGGGCCGGCGGCGATCAGATTGCCGACGGTGATCTCGACCTTGCCGACGCGGCCGGACACCGGTGCGCGGATTTCGGTGTAGCTGAGATTGAGCTCGGCGGTCTTCAGCGCCGCCTCGGCGGATTTGAGGTTCGCCTCGGCCTCGCGATAGGCATTGAGGCGATTGTCGACCTCGCGCTGGGTGATGCTGGAGCTGGAGAGCTGCTGGCTGCGCTCGACATCGGCCTTGGTGAAGACGACGCGCGCACGCGCTGCCGACAATTGCGCCTGGGCGCGATCGACCTCGGCGGCATACAGCGACGGATCGATCCGGACCAACAGATCGCCCCTGTTGACCAGGGTGCCTTCCCTGAACTGGATCTCCTGCACAGCGCCGGCAACCCGCGAGCGGATCTCGACCCGCTCGATCGCTTCGAGCCGTCCCGAAAACTCTTCCGAGGGCGTGGTCGCCTTGGCCTCGACGGTGGCGACCGAAGCGGTAACGGCCGGCGGCGGCCCCGCCGTCTGCGCCTTTGCCCCGGGCGCCTGGTTCAACAGCAGCGCCCCGCCGCCGACCCCCGCCGCCACCGCGGCGATCACGCCGCCAAATGCGAACTTCCGAGTGAAGCCAATCGCCATAGGAACCCCATCCGTATCCGCCAGGCTTGCAAAAAGCCGAGCGATCTCAGTAACTCGCCCTGCAGTGAGGGTGAATCGAACACCCGCTCCACCACGCTGCAGCGCACACATTCGTACCGTCCGGTATAGATGGACCATCGACATCCACTGTCAAGAGACTTATCTACCGCTCGGTAGAAATCTCTGGAGATCCAGCCATGACCCTGGGACGCCCCCGCGAATTCGACGTCGATGCGGCGCTCGACCGCGCTTTGCATGTGTTCTGGCGCAAGGGGTACGAGGGCACGTCGATGACCGACCTCACCGACGCGATGGGCATCACCAAACCCAGCCTCTATGCCGCGTTCGGCAACAAGGAAGAGCTGTTCCGCAAAGCGCTGGATCGCTACGTCGACGGGCCGGGCAGCTACTATCAGGCCGGGCTGCAGAAGCCGACTGCGCGCGAAGTCGTCGAGCACATTCTGTACGGCGCCGCGGATGCGATGTCCGATCCGAGCAACCCCGGCTGCCTGGCGGTCCAGGGCGCGCTGTGCTGCGGCGACGCCGCAGAGACGATCAAGCAGGAACTTGCGGCGCGGCGCGGCAAGACCGAAGAAGATCTGCGAGACCGCCTGAGCCGGGCTGTCACCGAGGGCGATCTGCCGTCCGGTTCCCACGCGGGCGACCTCGCCCGCTACGTCTCGGCGATCCTGCAGGGCATGGCCGTCCAGGCAGCGAGCGGCGCCCCGCGCGACCAGCTTCGCAAGCTCGCCGACATGGCGCTTCGGAATTGGCCGCCGGTGTGATCTGCGGAGTAGCTCCGCCTCGACGTCGTTGACAACTCGTTAACGATAGCAAGAGCGGGTTACCGACTGTCGCCCGTGGTTGCCATCGGTTATTAGGAAGTGGCTCCGATATTGCGGACTATGCCTCTCACGGTGTTGTCCAGATACCTGCATCCCGACCCGCGGATTCGCCGCGAGCTGGTCGAATTGCTCTACACTTCGCTACCGCAAGTGGTGGCAATCGGCGTGACGTCGGTGACGGGCGCGCTGACTCTCACGCTGCTCGGAGACGATCCGGGCTATGCGGTGATTACGTTTTTCATCCTGGTCACCGCCACCGCGCGGGTCATCTCGTTGATGCGCTACAAGGCTCGCGCCGCGCAGTTCACCGACGCCGATGTAGTGCGCTGGGAACGTCTGTACGGCGCCGGCGCCACCGCCTTCAGCCTGGCGCTCGGTGCATTGTCGTTCCGTGCGCTGCAGCTCGGCGATGCCCCCGGCGCCTGGATCGCGTTCGGCCTGTCGATGTCGTACTGCGTCGGCATGGTGTCACGCGCGGCGATCCGGCCGTGGATCATCCTCACCGCCGCAGCGGCGCTGCTGATGCCCACCATGATCGCCGGCATGATGCGACCGGAGCTCGCCTACAAGATCGGCGCCGGCATGCTGGTGCTGTTCTGGCTGACGCTACGCGAAGCGTCCAAGCATCTCAGCGCCGCATTCACCGAGCGGCTTGAAGCCAAGCATCGGCTGGCGCGTCAGGCCAACCACGACTTTCTCACCGGCCTGCCCAACCGCGCCGGATTCCTGCAGGCTCTGTCGGAGGTCCGCGGCGATTTCACCGTGATCGCTATCGACCTCGACGGCTTCAAGCCGATCAACGACCGGCACGGACACCAGGCCGGCGACGACCTGCTGCGGCAAGTGGCCGAGCGCCTGTCGGCCTGCGTCGGGACCGATGGCATCGCCGCCAGATTCGGCGGCGATGAATTCATGCTACTGAAACCGGTAGCCGCCGACGAGCAAGGTCATGCCGAAGCATCGGCTCTTGCGCGCAAGGCTGTGTTCGAGCTGTCGCTGCCGTTCTTGCTGTCCGATTTGCCGGTCCGCATCGGCGCGTCCGCCGGCATCGCTGTCAGTGGCGCGGCCCTGAGCCAACGCACGACTCCGCAATTTCTCGAGCGGGTCGACCGTGCACTCTATGCCGCCAAGCGCGCCGGCGGCGGCTGCGCCTGGGCGGACACTGAGATTGAACCACCCTTCTCCTGCGCCAACGAAAGCTGCCTGCCCAATCCGGAAGCAGCTTGACGCCGCTGGGCGGAAACACGCTGAACCACGCCCGCGCCACCCACCCTACCATCGGCGGGTCGCGTTATCCGGCAGGAGCAACGGCGGGACTGAACGGCTGATAGTTCAGGCCCGTCGCGCGGTCAGGACTTCGGTGCCGCTGCGGGCTGGGAAGCAGCCGGCGGCTTGGGCGCAGCCGCCGGTTTGCGTGCGGCCGCGGGCTTGTCGGCGAAGCCGTTGTAGCAAGCAAGCCGCTCGTCTTCTTCCTTGAGCAAGCGACAATCCGCCGCAGCCTTGGCCGGCTTCGCTTTGGCGCCCGGCTTGGTCGCCTTCGGCTTCGGCGGATAGATCGCGTCGAAGCACTCGAGCCTTTCCTTCGTGGCGTCCTCGATATCGAGGCACGCCCTCATCTGTTCCGCGACCGACGGCTTCGCCGCCGCCGTGTTCTTGGCAGCCTTGTGCCCCTTCGGCTTGATCTGCAACAGCGGCTGATCGCCGACCATCGGCGTAGCATGTCCCGCAGCAGGCGCATTGCCTGCGGCCGGTGCGTTGTTCTGCGCCAGCGCCGCGCTCGACACGAGCAGCGCCGCAACGACCATGATCGTCCTCATCGAAATCCCCGTCCCTTGCCCCGAACCACATGCGGCCGGCCGCTGCCGCGGCGATGATCCACAAACCGAACACGCCCAGCGCCGTCAAGCGTGCCGGGTGCCGCAGCCCGGCCCGTCCACGGCGCAAGCACGGCGTTGAGAATGCGGCGGGTTTTGGGCAAGCCCGCTCGGCTCCACAACCTCGGCGGCTAGTCAGATCGTCGCCCAAGCGCTACATCAGCACCGATGAAGTACATGCTGATCGTTCTCGCCGTCCTGCTTCCAGTTTCGGCTGGGGCTGAGCCGCGCAAGTCCGCGGTCCCCAAGGCATTGGCCGAGACCAGCGCGCCGGCTCCTCGGGCGCCAGGATCAGGACGTAATCCCTGCTCGGCCTTTGGCCCCGGCTTCGTTCAGCTGGAAGGCAGTTCGACCTGCGTCAAGCTCGGCGGCAGCATCAGCGTCGGAGCCGGCGTGCGCCGCTGACCTCGGAGCATTCCGCACTGGAACCCACCGGCCAATACCGGATTATGGGTCCTATGACGATTTTGCGACGGTTCCCAGCATACCCATCTCCGGCCGCGCGGCATCCCGCCCTGCGCTTCGCCCCGCTTGCAGGACTGACCCTGCTGCTGGCGGCTCCGGGTCTCGCCATCCAGTTCGGACTGCTGCCGTTCGAGTACCGGATGGGCGCGCTGATCACGGTGTCGGCGCTGTGCATTGGGCTGTGCCTATGGGCCGGCTTCTCGTTCAGCGAGCTCGGTTTTGGCCGTCCGCATCAATGGCGGCACTGGCTTGGCGCCATCGCGGTCACCAGCCTGATCTCGGGAATCATGCTGCTTCAGACCCGTCTGTTCAGCTTCGATGCCCAGCCGCCGGCGTGGCTCAGCTTCGCGCCGTTCTACGTGCTGGTCTCGAGCCCGTGCCAGGAAGTGGTGTGCCGCTCGATCCCGAAGCTGATTACGGACCGGATGCAGCATGGAGGCTGGGCCTATGTGCTGTATTCGGCGGCGCTGTTTTCGCTGATCCACCTCTGCTATGGCGACCCGGCGCTGCTGCTCAACACCTTCCTGCTCGGTGTGGTGTGGGGCTTCGTGTACTGGCGCACGCTGAATATCTGGCCGCTGATCGTCTCGCACGCCGTCGTCGGCACTTTGGCGTTCTCGCTCGGCCTCGCCTGATCGGTCTCGTCAGATCTCGAGCTGCGTGCCGAGTTCGACCACGCGGTCGGTCGGGATCTTGAAGAACGTCGTCGCCCGCGTCGCGTTCAGCGTCATGAAGGTGAACAGCCGCTCGCGCCACAGCGCCATGCCTGGATTGAGACTTGGCACATAGGTTTCCCGGCTGAGGAAGAACGACGTCGACATCATGTTGAACTCGTGCCCGAACTGTTTGCACAGCGCGAGCGCGGCCGGCACGTCGGGAGTCTGCATGAACCCGTAGCGGATGATCAGGCGATGGAAGCCGTCTCCGATGTCGGTCATGTGGACGCGCTCAGCGTCGGGCACGTAAGGCGTCTCAGCGGTCGAAACCGTGGTCAGGATCACTCGTTGATGGACGGTCTGATTGTGTTTGAGATTATGCAGCAGTGCCGGCGGGACGCCGTCGGTCGCAGCGGTGAGAAACACCGCAGTGCCGCGAGCCCGGGACACGTTCGGTCCGAGCGCGCGTAGCACGACATCGAGCGGCACCGCCTGCTTCTTCAATTGCTTGCGCACCAGGGCCCGGCCCCGCCGCCATGTCGTCAGCACGGTGAAGGAGATGAAGCCGATGAACAGCGGGAACCAGCCGCCTTGCGCCACCTTGATGATGTTGGCTGCGAAATAGGCGAAATCCAATAGCAGCAGCGTACCGACCACGACGGCGACGAGGCCCCAATGCCAGCGCCACAGCAGCACGGCGACGAACGACACCAGGATCGTGTCGATCATCATCGTGCCGGTGACGGCGATGCCGTAAGCCGCAGCGAGATTGCTCGACGACTGGAATCCAATCACCAGCGCCATCACGGCCAGATATAGGGTCCAGTTGGTGAACGGCACGTAGATCTGGCCGGCCTCCTCGCCCGAGGTGTGCACGATCGTCATCCGCGGCAACAGGCCGAGCTGGATCGCCTGCCGCGCAACCGAGTAGGCGCCGGAAATCACCGCCTGCGATGCGATCACCGTGGCCATGGTGGCGAGCGCCACCATCGGCATCACCATCCATTCCGGACCGAGCCGGAAGAACGGGTTCTGGATCGCCGCCGGATCATGAATCAGAAGTGCGCCCTGGCCGAAATAGTTGAGCAGCAGCGCCGGCAGCACCAAACCGAACCAGGCGAGCCGGATCGGAAATTTGCCGAAATGGCCCATGTCGGTGTACAGCGCCTCGCCGCCGGTGACCGCCAGCACCACCGAGCCGAGCGCGTAGAAGCTCATCAGCGGATGGCGGATCACGAACTCGATCGCATAGGTCGGGCTGATCGCTTCGAGCACTTCCGGCGCATGCACGATATTGACGATGCCAAGCGTGGCGAGCGTCACGAACCACAGGCACATCACCGGCCCGAACAGTCGGCCGACCAGCCCCGTGCCGCGCGACTGAATCCAGAACAGAATCGTCAGCACGACCGCGGTGATCGGGACCACATAGGTCTTGAGGTCAGGCGTCACCACCTCGAGGCCTTCGACGGCGCTGAGCACTGAAATCGCAGGGGTGATCATGCTGTCGCCGTAGAACAGCGCCGCTGCGATCACGCCGAGCATCATCAACGGATAGTGCACGCGGCGCCCGCGGGTCAGTTCGGTGACCAGGGCCAGCAGCGCCAGACTTCCGCCCTCGCCATGGTTGTCGGCGCGCATGATGACGATGACGTACTTCACCGTGACCAGCAGCATCACCGTCCAGAACACCAGCGACAGCACGCCGAAGATGTTGTCGGCCACGACCGGAATCGGATGGTGGCCCGCGAAGGTCTCCTTCATCGCGTAGAGCGGGCTGGTACCGATGTCGCCGTAGACGACGCCGATCGCGCTGACCAGGACGCCGAGGCCCCTCTTCTGCTGGCTCATTGCCTACCCCTGGGCAGCGTCTAACGAACCGCGGCGGACACGTCGCGGCAGTTGCCGCGCTGCCAGAATCCGAGGCAGCGCACCGCGGTGTCGGCCGGGCAGCACTCGATTTCGGTCCCGCGTCTGTTCCATAACGGCTGCGCCCTGTGATTGACCTGGATCAGAGGGCGCACGGCGCCGACGCTCCAGGAACGTGATCGAGTTTGGTTTGATTCGGTTGACGTCTGATCAGGCGTAGTCGCGCCGATTGCCTAGAAGCATAGGTTTGTCACCACGTTTCCGCGCTTGTCCTTGACCACATAGGGGCAATCGCTCCGCTTCAGCGCCGCCTTGGCTTCGGTATTGCCGAGCGCAGCAGCCTTTTCGTAGTACGCCTTGGCCGCTTCGCTGTCCTTCGGACCGCCGCGGCCAGCCTGGGCGAAGGCGCCCATCTGCATCAGCGCGCCGGGATGGCCCTGCCCAGCCGCCTTTTCGAACAACGCCCGCGCCCCGATGTCGTCCTTCGGACCACCGCGGCCCTCAGCCAGCATCAACCCGAGCTGATATTGCGCCTCGGCGTTACTCTCTGCGCCCTTGGCAAGCAAGGCTCGGGTTTTGACGGGGTCCGATGAAGCCCCGCCGCCGAGTGCGGCGAGATTGCTGATGCCGCGCGGATTGCCCGCCGCCGCGGCCCGCTCCAGCAACTGACGCGCCTTGGCCTCGTCCTTCGGCAGTCCCGCGCCGGTGGCATAGGCGACGCCGAGCTCGACCATCGCCGAACTCGACCCCTTGTCGGCGGCCTTGCGGTAGGCTGCGAGCGCTTCAGCAGTCTGGCCACCTGCCGCATAGGCACGGCCGAGGGCATACATCGCCCGGCGCGATCCGGCCGCAGCAATCCGGCAGTACTTCACCGCGGTCGCCACGTCCCCAGCTGCAATCTGCGCGACACCCTTAACGTCTGAAGGCTTGTCGGGATCGGCCGGATCGGCAGCGATCCGATCACATAGCACCAAATCCGCCGACTGCGCGTGTGCGGAGGTGACAACGCCCCCAAGTAACAGCGCGAGCAGGACTGCCGATCCGCCGGCGGCCCACGATCTCGTCATCATCATTCATCCCCAAACACGCGGTCGCACCGGTCGCCAGCGACCCGCCACTGGCCGCTGCACGCGGCCTCGACCGGCCGCAATCTAGCCAATCCGCACGGAGGTTTAAACCGACCAAGCCCGACAAAGGATTGTGGAGGAGCCTCGCGTTCGGCGAAAACCGACTTGCCGCACCGGCCAGGATCGGCATCGCCACCCGACGCCCCGCCCCCCATCGGCCTCCTTGGCCGGCCCCGGAGGATCCCGGAACCATTGCGTTTGCGCCCCGTTCAAGCCCCAGTCTCAACTAAGGATGAACGTGATGACGATCTTGAAATGGGCGCTGATCTTTCTGGTAGTTTCGATCATCGCCGGCCTCTTCGGATTCACCGGCATTTCGGCGGCATCAGCCGATATCGCACGAATCTTGTTCTATATCTTCGTGGTGATCTTCCTCGTGCTTCTGATTCTCGGCCTGACGATTTTCAGAGCCTGATGCGCGGCCGCCCTGCGCTTCGGCGCAGGGCTGCCATGATCCTGAACTGCGTTTGATCTGTCGCAAGCGGTGGCGGGCCACCTTCGACCAAGGTCGTTGCATCCTGCCGATTTTCAATATTGCAATGCAACATCGGCTCCACTAGGTAAGCCATCTCAACCTGAGGCAGTCGATGAGCGAAGATTGGAACACCAAATACGGCGTGCGGCGCGTTCGACGCGACCCGCCGACTCTTGAAGAAGCGATTTTCGCGGCGGCCGGCATTACCGACGACGTCGACTCGCAGGCAGAGATTGCCGCGTCTCTGATGGGGATGCCGGTCGAAGCCGTCCTGAAGGAAGTCCGGAAGTCTGCCCGCGCTTCGGCTCGTACCTCGCGGGTGATCACCGGCGAACAGGGCTTCCAGCGCTCCGTCGTGGTCGAGCGCCGGGTGTCGCGCCGCATCGTCGGCAACGACAAGCGGATCTGACGCCGGCTTCAGCGCTCGCCTTCGAGTGCATTGTCTTTGAACAGAACAACGCCGCGGGCTTCAGCACGCGGCGTTGTTGTTTTGCGGGGGCTCGGCCGGTCAGGCCGCGCGATTGAAGCCCGACATGCGCAGAAACAGACTCCAGCACGCCTGATTGAAGGCAATCAGAGCATTCGCCGCGCCGCCCGGAATGTCGATCGCCCGCGCAGCAGCCTCAGGAGCAACATCGTCTTGCTGGACGAGGTCGATCGTGCCGGTGGATTCGCCCTGGCGGAACGTCAGGTGCGCGCCGAACTTGTTGGCGAGCGCGCGCATCGCCTGATTTTGCGAGCCTGTGGTGATCCGCAGCTTCTCGTAACCGAGTGAGCGCGCGACCTCCATCAGCTGCTTGAACAGAATGCTGCCGATGCCCTTGCGGCGCAGATGGCTTTCCACGCTGAAGGCGATCTCGGGAAGCGAGTCGAAGTGCAGATCGGGCTGATGCAGCTCGGCAGCCGCGTGCACGGAGCCGTCTTCCGCAAAGAACGCGATGATGATGGTGCCGTCGCCGCCGCACTTCTTGGCATAGCGATCGATGAAGCCTTCGTCGGCGAAGCCGTTGAAGCGATCGCGCCGGCTCTCGGCGTCGAGACGTAACAGATGATCCCGCAGCAGCGGCAGCTCTTGATTGATCAGGGATCGAATCGTCCCTTTTGAGCCGGTAAGATCGGCAATGAGAGCGTCGTGCATAAGTCTTCTCTCCTCTCGGGGCGACCCTCAAGGAGGCGTTCGTCTTCCCTAGACAGAAGTCATATTGTGCATTGCACAATAATATTCAAGACCCATTCGCAGGCGACGCCTAGCAAAGAACGGCAAAGAGCCTTCGAACTTTGGCAAAACCTTTCTAAACTAAAGCGTTTAAGAAAGCTTGAGGAAGCGCAAACGGTGCTCCGAGGGTGGTTTCGCACCGCACCCTCGTAATCTTACGTAGGCCACAAACCGTATCATAACACCATTTGCGTCTGGGTGACCACGGCGACCAGTTTGCCGTCTTCGGTCTCGATTCGGGTCTGCCACACCTGGGTCCGCCGCCCGCGATGCACCGGCGTGGCCGTGGCGACTACGGTCGAGCCCGCTTTCGCCGGGCCGATGAAGTTGGTCTTGCTCTCCAGCGTTGTGGTGCCCTTGGCATCTGCCGGCAGGTTGAGCACGGTGGCGGCCGCACCGACGCTGTCGGCAAGCGCCATCACGGCGCCGCCATGAATGCTGGCGCCGACGGTGCAGAGATCGTCGCGTACCAGCAGCGTTGCGACGACGCGGTCGGGTTCGGCTTCAGTGAAGCGCAGCCCCATCAGCGCCGCGAACGGCAGCGGAATCGAATTGATTTTCTCCAGCGGCGTCATCGTCGCCCTCCCCGTCGCCCGCCGATGTGGCGACGGCGGCGCGGGCTGCCCACCGTCGCTCTGTTGGATCTCCGGCGGACCGATGCCTGCAGCTCCGCCTCGGCGCAATGACCTGTCAGGTCATCGGCGCCGCACGCAGACTGTGCCTCAGGCCGGCTCGACGCCGCACCACTCGGCGATGAACAGCGCCGTCGCCTTGGTCGATTGCCGCAGCGAGTCGAGATCGACGTATTCATTGAAGCCGTGCATCGCCGCACCGGAAGCGCCGAAACAAAGACTGGGGATGTTGTAGTTGAGGCCGTAGAACCGGGTATCGGTCAGCGCGGTGAACACCAGATCCTCCGGCGCACCGCCGTACACCGCAGAGAACGCCTTGCCGAAGGCGGCCTCCGGTTCGGCCGAGTTGGTCAGTTCGTAGCCTTCCGACAGGAAGCCCGACCACTCCACCTGCGGCGGATTGTTCGACAGGAAGCGGTGGTCGCGCGCCGCCGCGGTGACGCAGGCCATGATCTCGGCCTGATGGTCGGCGACCGACCAGCCCGGCAGAATGGCGATGCGGCAATCGACGTCGCACCACGCCGGCACGCTGGAAGCCCAGTCCCCGCCTTTGATGATCCCGGGATTGAAATTGATCGGATGTGCCACGCTCTTGAAGTGGCGATCGCTCGCGGCGCGCCTGTTCCACTCCTCCTCGAGCTTCTCCAGCGCGTGGATCAGATGATACGCCGCGGTGATGGCGTTCGATCCCGACCCAGCTTCGAACACATGGACCGGAAAACCGCGCACTTTCAGCCGAAACCAGATCACCCCGACCTGGGAGCGCACCATCTTGCCGCCGGTCGGCTCGGGAACGAAGCAAGCATCGGCGCGATAACCGCGCTGCAGGGTCGAGAGCGCGCCGACGCCGGTGCTCTCCTCCTCGATCACCGATTGAAAGTGAATCCGCCCCGTCGGACGCAGGCCGGCGGCCTTGATCGCATCGAGCGCGTACAGCGCGCCGATGGTGCCGGACTTCATGTCGCATGCGCCGCGGCCGTACATCCGGCCGTCCTTGATCGCGGGCGAGAACGGTGGAGTGTCCCACATCTCCAGCGGCCCCGCCGGCACGACGTCGCAATGGCCCTGCAGGATCAGCGACCGGCCGGCATTGTTGGTCGGCCGATAGGTGCCGACCACCGTCCGGGCTTTCGAAAAGTCGTGCTCGATCGGCCCGTAGCCGCGCAGGTCCTTCAGCTCGTCGAGATCGATGTGCCAGTCGTCGACTTCGTAGCCGCGCTGCCGCAGCAGATCCGCGATCATGTCCTGGCACGGCCCCTCGGCCCCGCGGGTACTCGGGATTGAAACGAAATCGCTCGTGGTGGCGAGTTGGGCATCGAAGCCGGCATCCACGGCATCGAGAATGCGGCGCTGAAGGTCGTTGTCACTCATGCGGATGGGCACCCCTTTGTTGTCAGCTCTGACACCGGAGCGCCGATCAAACCACAGATCGCCCGATTTCCCATGCAGTTTGGCCCTGCAGTCGAATCATGCCCTCATGCCTCGGCACTGCTCAGGAGATCCGATGTTCCGTTCACAACTCAAGCGCGCGTCTGTCGTCGCGCTCGGCGCCGCAATGCTGATCGCTGTCGCAGCTCCGGCCGCCGCACAGCAGCAAGTTTCACGCGAGCAAGACATCACCGGATTGCGACTCGGCCAGAAGATCCTGGTCGACGACGGCTCCTGCCCAAACGGTCAGATCAAGGAAGTGACGGGCTCGACGCTGACGTCCACGGGTGTGGCGGCCACGCGGAAATGCATCCAGCGGGTACGGCGCTGACGCAGTTCTCGTCTCCTGGGGTGGAAGTCGGCTAGTCCAGCGGATCGAACATGCACTGCAGCGCTGGTTTGGCGATCAGCGTGAAGGTTGCGCTGATTTCCGACCGCTTGGTTTGCGGCACCCAGTTGTTGTCGATGGTCGGCACGCCGCTCTCGCGGATGCCGCGGAGCAAGGCTTGACGCAGATCGCTGTCGGGCACCATCGCAGCGGCATGATCATGGAGACAGCCGCACACCGCGTCGGGATGCGCCCACCGCCCGGTCATGTGCGCGGTGCATTGGCGGATGAACTCGGTCCGCCCATCCTGGATTCCAAACAGCGACCTCGTCTGGGCCTGCGCCATGCTGCCGCCCATCAGCCCGAAGCCGACCAAGAGCACAGCGAACCGAAGCATCTTCACCAATTCACCAACTCCATCCGGCAAAGCCGCCGCTTCGCCGGCCAGTTCTCGCGCGCTCTAGCACTCCTCATGAACGGCGTCCCGGACAGGCGAAGTTGGCCGGCTGTTTGCCCGCCAACGGCCGAGACGAGGAATTGACGCCGGCTCTCTGTCCAAAGGTTTCCATCGGCCAGCGTCCAGTTCTGCACGCGTTGACCGGTTGATAACCACGCCCTGTTTCCGGACGGCTGCGCGGCTGGGTCCGAATGGTTTCGTCGCACTGCAGAATTGTTTCGTCGGCACGGTTCCAACGAAACAGTCCTGGAAAAACCATCGGCATTTCAAAGTGGCTGGCGCATTCGGCAAACTCGGCGCCACCCCCGACCAAAGTCGCAGCTGCCACGACATGCCGCAGGTGGATGCGACATCACCCCGTCATCAACGATCGCTTAGTACAGCGGCGCGCCCGCCACGCTCGATGTTCCGCGCTTCGCAGGTGAGCGGCCTTCCACCCTCTATTACCAATTTTTGGCTGGCGGGCGATGGAGACTAGTAATTTCATTGGATCGGCTCTACAAATGATTAGTTGCGGAGCTAGGCGTGATCCAGCTTTGAGCCGCGCTGTGACGTCGGGTGCAGATCATCGCGGTGAAAAGACCGCGGCCGTGGCAGAGACCTGGACGTTGGAGATCCGCAAATTAACGGATCTCGCCCTCGCCGCGCCGGCTCATCCGGTCTGCGTCACGAAAAGCCCGCTTCGGTTCGGACCACGCGTCGTCTCGGCGATGCGCGGCAACGATTCCGGCATCGCGGCGTTAATGTATGATGGAGGAAACAAAGATGGCCGGTAATCCGCTCGGCGATGGCACTGGCATCGACCGTCCACTGGAGCGGCGTTATTCAACCCGCCCGGAAGTCTTGCACACGGATCCTCTGTACACGGATCCCCTGCACACGGGCCCCCTGCACATTGAGCCCCTGCACACAGAGCCCCTCTCCCACGACGCCCTGCGCAAGGGTCGCAGAGGCATCGCGACATCTGGAGAGATGGCCCTACAGGTCCCGTTCGGACATTCCGCCACGCAGTGCATCCCGCAGCGGCTTGTCCGCCTCGTCGGGTACTGTGCGCCGGCCCGAGCGGCTAAACCCCAGCAGATCTCGCCCGAACGGGAGAGCGCCTAAAGGGCCAAGTTTACCGATCAATTTTCCGATGAGGATCGGCGCTTGGCTGCTGGCCGCAGCCGAAGCGCCGCCGTTCGGATCGTTACTTGACCCGGGTTCTAATCGTTACTTGAAGAAGTCCCCACACTTCTCGACGGCATTGTCGCTACCCCACGGCATCACCGGCACCGACGAGGTCGAGTTCTTCGGCGAGCCCTCGATCAGCTTGTCCGAGTACACCATGTAGACCAGCACGTTGCGCTTGGTGTCGCAGCCCCGCACGATCTGCATTTTCTTGAAGAACACCGACCGGCGCTTGCTGAACATGTCCTCCCCCTGCTCGAGCTTGGCCTTGAAGTGGATCGGACCGATCTGACGGCACGCCAGCGAGATATCCGAAACCTCCTCGGCAAGCCCCAGCCATCCCTTGAACCCACCGCGCTCCGGTATCGTGAAGTGGCAGGCGACGCCCTGCACTTCCGGATCGTCGACGCCGTACACCGCCAGCTTGTCGTTGGGGCTGAGCAGCTTGAACACGGTCGAGCGGCGGAAGATCAGGTCCGGGTCATCCGACGCAACGGCAGCAGTGGATACGCCGGCCACGGTCAGCGCCAACAGCGCAAGGATCCCTGATTTGAAGCGGGAGAGTCGAAACTGAGAGACACGCCGGTTCATCGAATTCTCCATAGAAGCGGTTCTGTGCATTTGGTGAACACATTGCGGGTTTGGAAGATGCAATCCCTGCCAGCCGATGCGTTTAACCTTCGGTGAAGCTTTTTTGTTACGGTCAGGCAGATTTGCTCGGCGGTTCGCCACGAAGGTGAACGCGTCTCGGGCTCGAGCGACTAATCTACAATCCTAACGGCAAGATTCGGGGAAGACCTGCGTGCGCGTATTTCACTGCGAAGCCGATTTCACCGACGAACGTTACCAAAGCACCGGCAAGCTCGCGACCTCCGGGCGATTGACGATGTCGCAGGCAACTTTCGCGGCTGGGATCATGGTCACCGCGATGATCGCTGCACCGAGCGCGCAAGCATCGCCGGCTTGGTTCTGGGCCGACGATACGCCGATTTACGACGCTCCGCCCTACGACCTTCCGCCGCCAGCGCCGAAGCGCCATCAACACCCACGCAAGCGACTTCAGCTCGACCATAAGGCCGAAAAGCAGATCGAAAAACAGACGGCCAAGCCGCAGGGACCGGTGGTGATCGCCGTTTCGATCGAGCAGCAGAAGCTCCGGGTGTACGACGCCAACGGACTGTTTGCCGAAGCCCCGGTGTCGACCGGGATGCGCGGCCATTCGACCCCGATGGGCGTGTTCAGCGTGATCCAGAAAAGCAAATATCACCGCTCGAACATCTACAGCGGCGCCCCGATGCCCTACATGCAACGCATCACCTGGTCGGGGATCGCACTCCACGCCGGTGCCCTTCCCGGTTACCCGGCGTCGCATGGCTGCATCCGGATGCCGATGGCATTCGCGGTCAAAATGTGGGGCTGGACCCGGATGGGCGCCCGCGTGATCGTCGCGCCGGGCGAGATCACACCCGCAAGCTTCACTCATCCGCTGCTCGCGACCAAGAAGCTCGTGCCCGATCCCGAACCGATGGTGTCGGATTCGCCGAAACCCGCAATCACGACCAAATCCGACAAGGCGGCCGACAACGACAAACCGGCGGAGCCGACATTGTCGGCCGATGAGCTGCGCCGTGGCATTGCGCTGGGTGGCGACAAGCCGGCGGCCGCGCCGGTCCGCACCGCGGATGCGGCAGCCGCAGCGGTGACGCTGACCGACGCCTCCTCCAGCAAAGCCCCCGAGGCCACCGACGCTGCGGCTCCCGCCACAACCGCGACGGTGGATTCCACCAAGGCGCAGGACAAGCCGGTCGATAACAAGTCCGCCGACACCACCCCGGCCGCCGAGCAGCCCAAGGCCGCGGCGGCGACAACCGACGACAAGACTCCGTCGGTTCCTGGAGACAAAGACCAGTCGCGCGCCCCGACCGGAGACGATCATGCCGCCTCCGCTCCGGCGCTGCCGTCCCCGAATCCGAAGCAACAGATCGCCGGCTTCGTCAGCGCCAAAGACGGCAGGCTGTACGTGCGGCAGAACCAGACTCCGCTGTTCGATGTCCCGGTGACCATCGCGGCCGGCGACCAGCCGCTGGGCACGCATGTCTTCACGGCCGAGCTTGACAAGGATCTGAGCGTTCGCTGGTCGGTCGTCTCACTGCCGACGAAGCTGGCTAAAGCGGAACCTGAGGTGAAGCGCAAATCCCGCCGCCATGACAGCACCTTGGCCGAAGAGGCGAAGACGTCGCATCAGACCAACAGCCCGACCGAAGCGCTCGACCGTCTGACGATTCCGCCGGAAGCGATGAAGCGGTTTGCCGAAGCGCTGACGAATGGCAGCTCCCTGATCGTGTCCGATCAGGGCATCGCCACCGGCGAAACCGGCAAAGGCACCGACTTCATCATTCCGCTGCGCTGATCTCGCCGCGCTCGAATCTGCGGGCAACTCCGCAGCCGCGGCAAAAACCGTTGGCACGGCTGAAGGCGAGCCTCTACCTTGGCGCGACGACGCGTGTGCAGCCCCGACTCGGGCCGCGTACGCGCGGACGACCAAACGGCAGAAGGACTTCGGCATGCGGATCGCAGCAGCTTTGATCGTTGCAGGTGTGGTGTCTGTTGGGGCGACCGCAGCTTTCGCGCAGGCGCCGAAATCTGCCGCTCCCGCCGCCCCGCAGGCCGCCCCGGCTCCAGCGCCCGCCCCGCAGCCGGCGGCGGCAGCCAAGCCGGTCTGCGCCAATCCGGATGCGCTGGGCGTCGGCCGCATCGTCGAGATCGACACCACCGGCGGCCCGGGTTTCGGCTTCGAGCATTTCAAGCAGCTCGACTTCCTGCGCGACAAGGAAGTGGTGCTGACGTTCGACGACGGTCCCTGGCCACATAACACCCCGGCAGTGTTGAAGGCGCTGGCCGACCAGTGCACAAAGGCGATCTTCTTCCCGATCGGCAAGCACGCCACCTACCATCCCGAAATTCTCAAGCAGGTCGTGGCCGCAGGTCATACCGTCGGCTCGCACACCTGGTCGCACGCCAACCTCGCCAACAAGAAGCTGACCGAGCAGCAGGCCAAGGACGAGATCGAGAAGGGCTTCGCCGCGGTGAAATGGGCGATCGGCACCGCACCGTCGCCGTTCTTCCGCTTCCCGGCGCTGCAGCATCCGCCGGCGCTGGTGACGTATCTCGGTACCCGCAACGTCGCGATGTTCTCCTGCGACATCGACTCGTTCGACTTCAAGGCGCGCAGGCCGCAGCAGGTCGTCGACACCGTGATGAACAAGCTCGGCAAGCTCGGCAAGGGCATCATCCTGATGCACGACTTCCAGAAGAGCACGGCTGAAGCGTTGCCGGAACTGCTGCGACGGCTGAAGGCCGGCGGTTACAAGGTCGTGCAGATGCGCGCCAAGGCGCCGGTGCAGACGCTGCCGCAGTACGACGAGGAGCTCGCCAAGAGCAACCCGCTGCCGACCGTGAGCACACGGCCGGTCAGCGCCGTCGTCCAGACCGTGTCCGAATAAGCCGCCTTGCTGATGCGGATCGCGAACCGCCAATGACGGCGACGCCGGCGTTGACGATCGAGGGCTATGTGATCGTGTCGGCCGAGGGCAACCTCGCCGACGCCGATCGGCTGATGCCGGATGCCCTGAAGTACAAGGGCGACCAGGCGTTCTTCGCCGCAGCGCTGGACCGTGCCGACCTGATCGTCCATGGCCGCAATTCGTTCGAGGACCAGCCGAACTCACCGCTGCGCCGCCGGCTGATCGTGACCCGTCAGGTCGCGGGCCTGGCACCCGACCCGTCGAACCCGAAAGCGCTGCTGTGGAATCCGGCCGCTGCGTCGTTCGAGGAGGCCTGCGCCCGCGCCGGCGTGACCACCGGCACGGCGGCGATCATCGGCGGACCCGACGTGTTCGCGCTGTTCTTCGATCGCTACGACACGTTCTATCTGTCGCAGGCGCCGCAGGCCCGGCTCCCGGGCGGCGAGCCGTGCTTTCCGGGCGTGCCCGAGCGAACGCCCGAGCAGATCCTGTCGGCGCACGGCCTGCGCCCGGACGACCGGCAGATCCTCGACGCCGACCACGACGTCAGCGTCACCGCCTGGCGCCGCCGCTGACCGCGATCACGCAGCGCCGGACGCTGCACCACCCCGGCCGATCCCGGCAATGATCAGCAGGCCGCCGATCAGCGACAGGTTCTTCAGCGCGACCGGCAGATTGGCCTGGGCGTCGGGACCGACCTGATTCCAGAAATCGTGGAAGTAATAGGTCCCGACCGCGACGAGCACGATCAGCACCAGCGCGCAGAACCGCGCGCCGAAGTTCAGCGCGATCAGCAAGCCGCACAGCAGCTCGATGCCGCCCGCCGCCAGCGCCAGCATCTGGGCGAACGGCATTCCGGCGGCCTGCTCGAGCTGCGTCGTATAGGTCGTCAGCATCTCCGGCACGATGAACTTGCCGGTCGCCTGCGTGGTGGCGGGCAGATCGAGCAGCTTGGCCGCGCCGGAGTAGATGAACAGGATGGAGAACAGAAAGCGCCCGAGCGGAATCAAGGCCGGCATGTGCATCCCCATCGACGGCGGTGAACGTGCCGCACCGCACCCTCAGTATGGCGCGGCGCAGGGGTTTTTCAAACCAACAAAACCGGCAGCGTCCGGGGCGATGCCTCAGGCGAACAGCGTGCCCTGATGCCGCCCTGCCCGCTCCTGCGCCTCGACCACCGCCACCGCAGTCATGTTGAGGATGCCGCGCGCAGTCGCTGACGGCGTCAGGATGTGTGCCGGTAGCGCCGGGCCGATCAGAATCGGGCCGACCGGCAATGCCTCGCCCACCACCTTGATCATCTGATAGGCGACGTTGGCGGTGTCGAGATTGGGCATGATCAGCACGTTGGCGACGCCGGTCAGCCGCGAATGCGGCAGGATCATCTGCCGCGACGTCTCCGACAGCGCGCTGTCGCCCTGCATCTCGCCGTCGGCTTCGATCTCCGGATGCTTCTCGGCAAGGATCGCGGTGGCGCGGCGCATCTTAAGCGACGAGTCGGTCGGGAAGCTGCCGAAATCCGAATGCGACAAGAACGCGATCTTCGGCTTGATGTTGAAGCGCTGGACGTGGACCGCCGCGAGCGCCGCCAGTTCCGCCAGCTCTTCGGCGGTCGGATTGGGCCGCACCTGGGTGTCGGCGATGAAGATCGGGCCCTTCTTGGTGATCAGCAGCGCCAGCGCCGCATAGTCCGACACGCCGGGGCGACGGCCGATCACATCACGGACATGACGCAGATGGTTCATGTAGCGGCCGTCGAGGCCGCAGATCATCGCGTCCGCCTCACCGCGCGCCACCGCGAGCGCCGCGATCACCGTCGAATTGGTGCGCACCACCGTGCGCGCCGCTGCCGGCGTCACGCCGGCACGGCCGGCGATGTCGATGTAAGACTGGACGTAAGAGCGGTAGCGCGGATCGTCCTGCGGATTGATCAGGTCGAAATCCTCGCCGGGACGGATCGACAGGCCGGAGCGCTTGATCCTTGCCTCGACCACCGAGGGACGGCCGACCAGGATCGGCCGCGCCAGCCTCTCTTCGAGGATGGTCTGCACCGCGTGCAGCACCTTCTCGTCCTCGCCTTCGGCGTAGATGACGCGGACGGGCTGCCCCTTCGCCTTGGCGAACACCGGCTTCATCACCAGCCCAGAGCGGAACGCGAAGCGCTCGAGCTGCGCGTAGTAATCGTCGAACGACGTGATCGGACGCGTTGCGACGCCGGAATCCATCGCGGCCATCGCCACCGCGGGCGCGATCCGCAAGATCAGCCGCGGATCGAACGGGCTCGGGATCAGCGAGCCCGGACCGAAGCCGAATGCTTCGTCACTATCAAGACCGACGGACACCGGATCCGACGGCGCCTCGCGCGCAAGCTGCGCGATCGCATCGACTGCGGCGTGCTTCATCGCTTCGTTGATCGCAGTCGCGCCGACGTCGAGGGCGCCGCGGAAGATATAAGGGAAACACAGAACGTTGTTGACCTGGTTCGGAAAGTCCGACCGCCCGGTGCAGATCATCGCGTCGGGCCGCACCTTGCGCACGTCCTCCGGCATGATCTCGGGCGTCGGGTTGGCGAGCGCCATCACCAGCGGCCGCTCCGCCATCTCCTTGACCATGTCCTGCGACAGCACGTTCGGCCCGGACAAGCCGAGGAAGATGTCGGCGCCGCCGATCACTTCAGCGAGCGTGCGCTTGTCGGTTTTCTGCGCGTAGACCTCTTTCCAGCGGTCCATCAGCACATTGCGGCCTTCGTACACGAGGCCTTCGAGGTCGCAGACGAAGATGTTCTTGCGCTGGGCGCCGAGCGACACCAGCAGATTGAGGCAGGCGAGCGCCGCGGCGCCGGCGCCGGCCGTGACGATCTTGACCTTGGCGATGTCCTTGCCGGTCAGCGCCAGCGCGTTCTTCACAGCCGCGCCGACGATGATCGCGGTGCCGTGCTGATCGTCGTGAAACACCGGGATCTTCATCCGGTCCTTCAGCATCGCCTCGATCTCGAAGCACTCCGGCCCCTTGATGTCTTCGAGGTTGATGCCGCCGAAGGTCGGCTCCAGCGCCGCCACGGTGTCGACCACACGGTCGACGGTGTCGGCCGCGATCTCGATGTCGAACACGTCGATGCCGGCGAATTTCTTGAACAGAACCGCCTTGCCTTCCATCACCGGCTTGGCGGCGAGCGGCCCGATATTGCCGAGGCCGAGCACCGCCGTGCCGTTGGTGACGACGGCGACCAGGTTGGAGCGCACGGTCAGCTCGGCGGCCTGTGCCGGATCGGCAGCAATGGCGTTACAGGCAGCGGCCACGCCGGGGGAATAAGCCAGCGCGAGGTCGCGCTGGTTGGCAAGCGGCTTCGATGCCTGAATCTCCAGCTTTCCGGGCTTCGGCTTGCGATGATAGCCGAGCGCTGCCGCCTGAAGATCTTCGGAATACGACGCCATACGTTCCCCCGCCAGTGTAGTTGAGTTCGACTAAGCTGCCCGACGCTTACTTGGCGTCAGGCAGATTGAGCCGGATGTGCAGTTCGCGAAGTTGCTTGGGCGAGACTTCCGACGGCGCCCCCATCAGGAGATCTTCGGCACGCTGGTTCATCGGGAAAAGCGAAATTTCGCGCAGGTTGGTGGTGCCGCACAGCAGCATCACGATGCGGTCGACGCCGGCCGCCATGCCGCCATGCGGCGGAGCGCCGTACTGGAACGCCCGATACATGCCGCCGAACCGGTCGACCACTTCCTGCTCGCCGTAGCCGGCGATCTCGAACGCCTTAACCATCGCCTCCGGGCGATGGTTGCGGATGCCGCCCGAGGCAATCTCGTAGCCGTTGCAGGTGATGTCGTACTGGAACGCCTTGATGGTCAGCGGGTCTTGCGACGTCAGGGCGTCCATGCCGCCCTGCGGCATCGAGAACGGGTTGTGCGAGAAGTCGACCTTCTTGTCGTCCTCGTTGTACTCGTACATCGGGAAGTCGACGACCCAGGCGAGCGCGAACTGATCCTTGTCGATCAGGTTCAGCTCCTCACCGACCCTGGTGCGCGCAAGCCCGGCGAACTTGACGAATTTCGACGGATCGCCGGCCACGAAGAACGCGGCGTCGCCGGCCTTCAGGCCGAGCGCGGCGCGGATCGCTTCGGTGCGCTCGGGGCCGATGTTGTTGGCCAAGGGACCGGCGCCCTCGCCGCCTTCGCGCCACATGATGTAGCCGAGGCCGGGCTGGCCTTCGCCCTGCGCCCACGAGTTCATGCGATCGCAGAACGCTCTGGAGCCACCGCCCGGACCGGGGATCGCCCAGACCTGATTGCGCTCTTCTTCGAGCATCCGCGCGAACACCTTGAAGCCGGAGCCGCGGAAGTGCTCGGAGACGTCCTGCATCTCGATCGGGTTGCGCAGATCGGGCTTGTCGGTGCCGTATTTGCGCATCGAGTCGGCGAAGGCAATGCGCGGCCAGCCCTTGGTGACCCGCTTGCCCTTGGCGAACTCCTCGAACACGCCGGTGATCACCGGCTCCATCGCCGCGAAGATGTCGTCCTGGGTGACGAAGCTCATCTCGACGTCGAGCTGATAGAACTCGCCCGGCAGGCGGTCGGCACGCGGGTCTTCGTCGCGGAAGCACGGCGCGATCTGGAAGTAGCGGTCGAAGCCCGACATCATCAGCAGTTGCTTGTACTGCTGCGGCGCCTGCGGCAGCGCGTAGAACTTGCCCGGATGGATGCGGCTCGGCACCAGGAAGTCGCGCGCGCCTTCCGGCGACGACGCCGTCAGGATCGGGGTCTGGAATTCGAAGAAGCCCTGCTCCTTCATCCGCCGGCGCATCGAGTCGACGATCGCGCCGCGGGTCATGATGTTCTGGTGCAGCTTGTCGCGGCGCAGGTCGAGGAAGCGATAGCGCAGGCGCACGTCTTCCGGGTATTCCTGCTCGCCGAACACCGGCAGCGGCAGTTCGCCGGCCGGACCCAGCACTTCGATCTCGGTGACGAACACTTCGACCGCACCGGTCGGCAAATCGGGATTCTCGGTGCCCCCGGGGCGACGGCGAACCCTGCCGTCCATCCGCACCACCCACTCGGCGCGCAGTCTTTCGGCATCCTTGAACGCCGGCGAATCCGGGTCGGCCACGCACTGGGTGATGCCGTAATGGTCGCGCAAATCGATGAACAACACGCCGCCATGGTCGCGGATACGATGGCACCAGCCGGACAGGCGCACGGTCTGGTCGATATCGCTGTCGCGGAGCGCGCCGCAAGTATGGGTTCGGTAACGGTGCATGGAAATCCCGGGAAAGCCGTCTTTAGGCAGAATCGCGTGTCCGCAAGCCGTTGCGGAGAGCGTCAGGGTTTACCCGAGCGAACCCACCGCGGCAACCAGATGCGGAACGGGTGCCCACCGCGTTCAAAGCAGGACACGCCCCTTCCTAGCCGTCTGTCCCGCCGGATGCCTCCAGATTGCAGCTTTTCCGCGGAAGCTGTTGAAACCGACCGATTTCCGGCGGATTGTCGAAACGGCGAAGCGTTCTTAACTGGTGATCGATGACAGTGCATTTTCCGTTCGACAACAGCTACGTGGCGCTCCCGCCCAACTTCTTTGCGCGGGTTGCGCCCACGCCGGTCGCCGCCCCCCGCTTGATCAAACTGAACCGCCCCCTCGCGGTCCAGCTCGGTCTCGATCCCGACCGCCTGGACACGCCTGAGGGCGCGGAGATCCTTGCCGGTAACCTCATGCCGGAGGCCGCCGCCTCGATCGCGATGGCCTATGCCGGCCACCAGTTCGGAAACTTCGTGCCGCAGCTCGGCGACGGCCGGGCGATCCTGCTCGGCGAGGTGGTCGACCAGGGCGGCATTCGACGCGACATCCAGCTCAAAGGCGCTGGCCGGACGCCATTCTCCCGGAGGGGGGACGGCCGCGCCGCGCTTGGCCCGGTGCTGCGCGAATATATCGTCAGCGAAGCCATGGCCGCCCTCGGCGTCCCGACCACCCGCTCGCTGGCTGCCGTGCTGACCGGAGAGACGGTGCTGCGCGATCCGATTCAGCCCGGCGCAGTGCTGACGCGGGTGGCCTCCAGCCATATCCGGGTCGGCACCTTTCAATATTTCGCCGCCCGCGGCGATCTCGCCAGCGTTCGGGCGCTCGCCGACCATGCCATCGCCCGACACTATCCGGAGGCTGCGCAGGCGCCCTCGCCTTATCTCGCGCTGCTCGAAGGCGTGATCGGCCGACAGGCGGAGCTGGTGGCGAGCTGGATGATGATCGGCTTCATCCACGGGGTGATGAACACCGACAATTGCTCGATCGCCGGTGAGACCATCGACTACGGCCCCTGCGCCTTCATGGACAGCTTCGATCCGAAGACCGTCTACTCCTCGATCGACCAGTTCGGCCGTTACGCCTATGGCAACCAACCCCCGATCGTGCTGTGGAACCTGACCCGACTGGCCGAGTGTCTGGTCCGGCTGCTCGCCGATGACGACGACAAGGGCGTCGAGATCGCCCAAGAGGCGCTCGGCGGGTTCGCCGAGCAGTTCAACGCTGCCTATCTGGCCAAACTGGCCGCCAAGCTCGGGCTGTTCAGCAGCCAGCCGGACGATCCGCAGCTATCCCAGGAGTTCCTCGCCGCTCTGGCCAAGGGCGAGGCTGACTTTACCCTCGCGTTCCGCCGGCTCAGCGACGCCGCTGCCGACCCGTCGGATGTCGGCGAGGTTCGCGCGCTGCTGACCGATCCGTCGGCGTTCGACGAGTGGGTTCCGCGCTGGCGGGCGCGGATCGCAGCCGACCCGGAGGACGGTCCCGCCCGCCAAGCCGCGATGCGGCGGGTCAACCCGGCCTATATCCCGCGCAACCACCAGATCGAGGCGGTGATCCGGTCGGCGGTCGACCGGAACGATTTCGCGCCATTCGAGGAGATCCTGGCGGTGCTCGCCAACCCCTTCGCGGAAAAGGCAGAATTCGCCCGCTATGCGGAGCCGCCGCAGCCCCATGAACGGGTGCTGGAAACCTTCTGCGGAACTTGATCGCCGCCGGGCGAGCGTGTCTAGTGGACGGGATTCGACGGATCGGGCGGCCGGCGCGGCCGATTGTCGCCCGAACCGTCCCCGAACGCGACAGAGTTTAATGGACCTGATTTCAACCTCCGAGCAGCTTGCCGACGCCTGCGCCCGTCTCGCCCGCCATCCCGTCATTACGGTCGATACCGAGTTTCTACGCGAGACGACGTTCTACCCACTGTTGTGCGTGGTGCAGATGGCGAGCGCCGAAGAAGCGCTGGTGATCGACGCACTGGCCGATGGCATCGACCTGAAGCCGTTCTTCGACCTGATGGCGAACGAGCAGGTGCTGAAGGTGTTTCACGCCGCACGTCAGGACATTGAAATCGTCTGGCACCGCGCCGGCATCGTGCCGCACCCGATCTTCGACACCCAGGTCGCCGCGATGGTCCTCGGCTACGGCGACAGCATCGCCTACGACCAGCTCGTCGAGCGCATCACCGGCCATCGTCCCGACAAGACCCACCGCTTCACCGACTGGTCGCGCCGCCCCCTCACCGAGGAGCAGGTTCACTACGCGGTTTCCGACGTCACGCATCTGCGCGACGTGTTCGCGGCGCTCGATGCCGACCTGAAGAAGCGCGGCCGCAGCGATTGGGTCAGCGAGGAGATGGAAGTCCTGAGCTCCCCGAGCACCTACGATGTCCATCCCGAGCGGGCCTGGGAGCGGCTGAAGACCCGCGTCCGCAAGCCGAAAGAACTCGCGGTGCTGATGGAAATCGCCGCATGGCGCGAGCAGGAAGCGCAGAACCGCGATGTGCCGCGCTCGCGCGTGCTCAAGGACGACGCGCTGGGCGACATTGCGACCCACGCGCCGACCTCGCTGGAAAGGCTCGCCACGTTGCGCTCGCTGCCGAAGGGCTTCGATCGTTCGAAATGGGGCACAGAGATCGTCGCAGCAGTCCAGCGCGGGCTCGCACGCGATATGACGACGCTGCCGAAGATCGACAAGCCGCGCAACAATTCCAACGGCACCGCGATCGTCGAACTGCTCAAAGTGCTGCTGCGGATGACATCGGAGCGTCACGCCGTGGCCGCCAAAGTCATCGCTACTGTCGACGATCTCGAACAGATAGCAGCCGACGACAATGCCGATGTCGGCGCGCTGCGCGGCTGGCGCCGCGAATTGTTCGGTGAGGCGGCGCTGGCGCTGAAGCACGGCCGGCTGTCGCTGGCGATCGAACGCGGCAAGGTGATTCAAGTCGAACGCGGCGCCGGCAATCCGACCTAACGCGGCGATCCATCGATGATCGTCCGCCCGCAGCCCAATCTGCTGCAACTTTTCTTTCTTGTTCAAGGCTCGGTGGTGCAGCGGATCTTTCCGCAGGCACTGCTGATTGCCGCCTTGTCGGTCGCGGTGGTGTGGGCGCATCACGCCTATCCGGGCCTCGTCTCCGATTTCAACAGCGCGCCGTTCACGGTGCTCGGCATCGCGCTGTCGATCTTCATGGGCTTCCGCAACAACGCTTGTTACGACCGCTGGTGGGAAGCCCGCCGGCATTGGGGCGAGCTGATCTGCCTGAGCCGCAATCTGGCGCGGCAGACCCGGATCCTGCCCTGCTCCGGCGCTGATCCGGAGCGCAGCCGACGTCATCTGCTGACGCTGGCGATGGCGTTCGCTCAGGCGCTGGTGCTCCACCTGCGCCCCGGCGGTGACACGACCAAGGTCACGCGCCGTCTCAGCGCCGATATCCGCGCGCGCTACGAGGCGGGCCGCAACGCGCCCGAAGTGATCCTGTCGGCCATGCAGGCCGAGCTCGCGGCACTCCACCGCAGCGGCGAGCTGCGAGACATCCCGTTTCAGATCCTCGATCGCACCATCGGCCAGATGGCAATGGTGCAGGCCGCATGCGAGCGCATCCGCTCAACGCCGGTGCCGTTCGGCTACTCGCTGCTGCTGCACCGGACCGCTTACGTGTTTTGCTTCCTGCTGCCGTTCGGCTTCGCCAACACCCTCGGCTGGCTGACGCCGTTCGCGACGGCACTGGCGGCCTACACCTTCTTCGGCCTCGACGCGCTCGGCTCCGAGCTGGAAGAGCCGTTCGGTCAGCTCCCGAATGATCTGCCGATCGCAGCGCTGGCCGACACCATTGAAATCAATCTGCGCGAAGCGCTCGGCGAAACCGATCTGCCGCCGTTGCCGACGCCGGTCGACCACATTCTGGTGTAGCAGAGCTCCAAACTCTTGAACGAGCAACGCAAGCTAATACGGTTTCCCAACTTCCAATTTTAGGTATGCCCGCTACGCAGGCGTACAGGCTTTATCTTCGAGCTATTATTTCAGGTGGGACAAGAGAAGAAGCGGTCACAGCAGCAGGCCAAGAGCGATAAAGTACTGCGCGACGCCGCATTCTCGGCACACCAACCGGTCGACTACAGCTTCTCTTTGCGGACTTCGTTGGCCACCGTACTGGCGGCCGCTCACACTAGGTCAGAAGCGGCAGCATGCATCTCGTTATCGGCTTCATATCAGGCTGCTCACCAGTTGTGGATACCGCAAGATCACGCTCGGGAACAACGATAAGATACTGGCCGTTAGTACCATCACAATAGAACGATCCATTCTCGCAAATCCACAGACCCAAACCATAAGCATACTTTGGAAACACGCGTGAGGGGTCATACATTTTTGGCGTCAGTGAAATCGGCCGCCTCATCTCCGCTGCCCATGCCCCACTGACAAGCTCCGCACGATTGTACTTTCCGCCGTCCCGAAGAACCGTCGCCAACTTCAACAAGTCATCACTACTCATATGCAATCCTGTTGAACCGGCCGTGAACTCGCCAAACCTCCGCCAACTCGCAGAAATTCCAAGGGGCTCAAATACGCTTTCTTGAGCCAACTCGAAAAGTGATCGCCCCGTGATCGCTTCAAGGACAACAGAGATAAGGAATGGCCCCACATTGGAATACGAGAAGTGACCGCCTGGAGCGTGAGGTACAGGCGCTGCAAATATATAATTGATGAAATCATCCTCTTTTCTATCTCCAATGTCTTTCCTGAAGAGGAATCCTTCTTCATGTCCTATCGTATTGTTCATCAAATGCCGTAACGTCACGTACTTCCAATTTGTCGACACGCTTGAGCGCACAACGGGCTCCAATACCTCGATCGCACAAGTATCAAGAGAGATTGAGCGCCCCACATAGCTAATTCTACGCTCAATCACATTTCCAAGGACCATTGCTGTCACAACCTTGCTAACCGATCGCAAGTCAGCAACCGCCCCGGTCGAGGTGAACTGATGCGAGAACGTCTCCGCCCCAAAACGAACCGAGACTCCATACATCTTAAGATGTAGACCGTCCTTGTCCGTCGCAGATTCAAAGAGCCCAATACTCTCGCCGAAGGCGTCCCTACGGTTCATTTCGATACCTCGTCTTTCGGTTTCAGGCCGCCACCGGGCGAGACTAGATACGTAATTGGCACCGCAATTAGAGCGCCAATTACCAGTCCCAAGAGGGACCCGGTGCTTGCCACAACGTTCAGGAGCGCTTGACGCTCACCAAACCAAAATGATGCCACAAGCGTTACCAATAGCAGAAGCGATACGAAACCCAGCATCCGAAAGATCGACATGCTGCTTCTTGCGCGGACGGCGTCCGCTCTCAATCGCTCAATCTCTTTATCTTGCGCCTCGCCCAAGTGTCCTAGCTCTTTGATCTTCTTGTCTTTAAATAGATCTCGAGCAAAGAGCTCCTTCAGGTCAACCCGAATCTTCCCAAACCCTACCGACTGACGAGGCAGTCGACTTTCAGCCTCGAGAGACTCAAAGAGTTCCTGACTGCCCGCATCATAGGTGGAACGAAATAGGCCGAGGGCTTGCACCGCAAGAGCCGCATCTTGAATGATCCCGCCCCACGGCTCAGTCGAATTCTTAAAATTGGCTCGCAGCCCCTCTACAGCATGGGCGACGACATTCTGGATTGCAGCGGCGCTCCGCTCGCCCTCCCTCGAAATAGCCGCCTCTACTAGAGTAACGACGATGAGAGCGGTTAGGGCAATTGAGCCCCACAGGCCATCAGCGCCCTGCCGACGAGCAAGTTCCTTGGCACTCGCGACAAGCACTGTTTCGAGAGTGGCGACGCCACCAGACAACTGAATGTATCTAACCAAATCAATGTTACTCAACGACGGCACCTGCTCTACGGATGCCAGAAGCGCTTTTGTAACTGTTGTGCGTAATAGCGCCAAGGTGCGGCTCTTTTTGCGATGCTCAAGTTCTGCAAGTGTTTTGCTGGAGCCTGCTCCGAAGAGCGCTCGCGCGGCGACCTGGCGCGCAACATCACTCTGACTTTCCAAATTGTCGAGTATCCAAAGAGCAATGTCAGCCCTAACTGTTGCGCCGAAGCCGTACTCATCGAGACACGCTTCGTACCCGTCCGACAGAAGATTAAGAAGGCTCAAAAGTCCGCAACTCGGCCCCATCACGGCATCATAGCCGCCTGGAACAAGATGCGGTTTTATTTCCTCTAGAACTCCGGGCAGAAACGACGAGACATCCGTTCCCAGACTGACGTAAGTCTTAAGGATGTCATGGGTCGCCCAAAAGCTCCCGCTCCACATTCCCCCGTCGAATTGCCGTTCAAGCCAGACAAGTGCCTCGTTCGCTATAACATCGATCGCGGTGTAGTTCATATATCGCGTCAGGGACGTATGTGATCTGGCGCCATCACCCAGCTGGTATAGCCGCTTGAATTGGATCGCATCACGCAAGCCCTTGGGATCCGGCCCCGCCAGTTCCGACCAGAATGCTTCAACCTCACGCTTTTCCCATTGCGAAGAGAGCAAGTAGACGGTGTGAACGTTACGAAAGCGCGTCGGAACGGACAGAGATGGGTATTCGATATGCGTCACTCGGAGAAGTCTGGCAGACGATCGAACAAAATCAAAAGCAGCGTCGGATTTACGGGGGTGCGGATACATTGCGACGGTTGGGACACCCTCGGTAATGTATCTGACAATATTCTCAAGAAACTTCCAATGCCCCTCCCAATCAACTACTACGGAGCATACCACAACTCGCTCGCCAGCGAAGGATGCTCGGTTAACCAGCATTAGCCGCCTGATATCACCATAGCTCCTATCCTCAAGGACCGCCTCAAAGGCGGCCTCATTCTCGGGAACCAGAATTGATCTATATACGTGCGACTTGAAGTCGTTCTCTCTACAATGGTTTCCGATAAGCTCATTCGAGATGAGAAACGGGCTATTTAGCAGGAGAAATGCAGCAACAGAACTATCTCCCGTAGGCGATGCGCTTACAATTCCTTCGGATGAATCGGTTTCCTTCTTTGGACGGATGGCCATTCTGACCCGAAATGGCTCCGGAAGAAGCCAGTTGCCCTCATTTGTTTCTAGTGAGTCAGAGAGCTTTTTCTGGTATCCAACAAAGATACCTTTGCCAGACGACAGGAATTGGGAGATAGCCTCTTGGCTTGATTGGAACCAAGTTCGTGTCGTTTCATCACTAAGAGCATTCGTCGAAACAAATATGGAATCAAATTTGGATAGCGAATTTGCCGAACCGTCCTCGAATAGCTCCCGTACATTTCCACCGTCAAAAGGTACAAAGCTGTAGTCGTCGGCTCTCAAGTTCCCGGACATGTTTCGGGCGACGTCGGCATAGCCGGATCTGAAACTTTCGCTCTGGTTCTGTAGGACTGCGACGCGGAACATTCAGACTATCTGAATCTAGGGGCCGAATTTGATCGATATTGACGAATTTGGCTCCCCTCATGGACAACAGGTTCATAATCGAACCACACTCCCTTCGGGAAGAAATCGTCGGGTAGACGCTTCATCTTGTCCTGTGAGTAGCCCCGAATCCGCCCTTCGATCACTGCAGTCGCCCTCTCTCCTGCGAGTTTTGCCCAGCAGTCAGTAAGTGGCCGAATCAGATATTCGCCGAGTTTAAAATCGAACATAAAGGAGTGCATAATTTGATAGTTGTAATCGGATTTCCGCAGGGTTTTGTATGTAAGTTCGGTAAAGCTCGGGCTCATACGGAAATGGTCCATAATCCCCAAGTCTTTATCGACCGATTCCATATCGCGCAATGCTACGGCGGCTGGAATAAGGTTGGAACCTAGGGCGTATATAACGTTTTGAGAATGGGCCTCTGGCTGAAGGCCGAGCACGATTATGATTTCGAAATAGAGATCAAGCAAAGGGCGTATATAGGATACGAAGAAGCACTCCGGATTCCGGAGATCTGTTGACCTCTCCATGATCGCATGCAAAAGAGGAATTTTACTACCATGCGCGGTCGCGAACAAGGAGAATGCCGGTATTAGCGGGAATTGTTGGACCGCCTCTACTCGTGCTTGACGCTCAACGAAGCCCCAGTCTGTAAGATCGCTATCATCGTCGAAATACGCTCCCGCGTACTCATGAAAAATCTGGATCTGCGGCGGAAGTAAGCGGCGATCTATCGCATCCTTTAGGCAGCGCGATATTTCGATCGCAGACATGACGTGCCTCCGTGTCATTCGGCGCGTGACACGGCCAATCAGGCGTTGATAAGCGAGCTTTACAAACAATGGGTCATTCGGCTGGTCAACGTAAAGTGTCCGAGGGCTCGACGTTGGGATCGCTTTTGCTTTGTGACATGCTTTAAGACCTGTCATTTCTTCGAAGGAGGCCGTCATGTCGGGGTGGACGGGGTACAGCTGATTTTCAATTTTAGAATCACTTCCTGCCCTATGTAGATTGACTTGATCGGCGGAGTACAAGGATAGATCGAAGCAAGGCACTGGATCACTTGGTCTATGACCGGGGCTCGTTGTATTGATTTCACTAAAGCCGCTGGGTGAGCCGTCGTTCAAATAGCGCTCGAGCTTTATGAAAGACTCTAAAGTGGGATGTAATCCTGAGAGCTTGTCCTCAATCATGCCGATCGTCCGCACTTAGCCGCACCACATCGCGCGATTTTATTATTTGGAAACGTCGGATAGATGATAGTTAGTTGTCAAGATATCACTCCGTCTAAAGCGGAAACTCGATGGTACCTTAACGGCGGTAAAGACCGCCGGCTTCTCGCCCTTTGTTTTTACAGAGAGGGTAATCGGCTGACAGTGCCGCGGTGAGCGGGCGGTGTCAGGCGGCTTTCTGGGTGGTTTGTTGTTCGGCTTTCTTGCTGTCCTTCTTTTGCTGTGACGTGGGCAGGCCATCGACGAAGGCGGTGGCGGGTGTGCGGCCGTTCATGCCCCGACCTTGATGGGGCCGGCGCTGATTGTACCCGACCAGATAGTCGTCGAGAACGGTCTGCATCTCGTCGACGGTTTCGAACCAGGTGCGACGGCCTTCGACCCGGAAGTGCTCGTCGAGCAGTGTGCGGTGCAGGCGCTCGACGATGCCATTGGACTGCGGCCGCTTCACCCGTGTGGTGCGATGGGCGATGTCCTTGAGCTGCAGGAACAGCTCGTAGGGGTGCTGGTCGGGGCGGCCGCAGAACTCCCGGCCATTGTCGGACAGCACGGTCTCGATTTTGGCGTCGTGCGCCTCGAAGGTCGGCAGCACGTCGTTGTTCATCAGATGCACCGCGGTGACCGGCAGTTTGCTGGTATACAGCCTGACCCATGCGAAGCGGCTGTGGCAGTCGATCGCGGTCTGCAGATAGATCTTGCCGACGCCCTTCAGCGAGCCGACGAAGAAGGTGTCGACGGCGACCAAACTGCCGGTGTGCGGGGCCTCGATGTGACGCTCGCGGAACTCCGGCGAGAACCGTTCGAGCAGCCGGGTCTGTTCTTCGGAGAGCTCGATCGTGCGCTCGGCGGTGGTCTTCTCCAGCCGCAGCAGGCGCTCGTGCTTGGTCAGCAGGCCATGGCGCTGCCAAACTCCGCGGACGCCGCCGGCGGAGACCTGCAGGCCCTTCAGCCGAAGCTCCTGCTCGACGCGCACCGCGCCGTGGCAGGGATGAACCAGAGCGTGGTCGAGCACGACGGCCTCGATCTCGGCCGAGACGCGGTTGGGATGCGGTCCCCTGGCGCCGGGTAGCCGGTCGATCAGCTCCGCCGATCGTCCGTTGCTCAACCGGCGCATCTGCGCCAATCTCAATCCGTGGCTCTGGCTTCAGCTGGATGAACGAATGGGGGCACAGCACCGGTCATGGCGCCCGGATAGGCCGGATCAATGGCCACCGGTATGATCCGATATCAGTTGCATACCTTCAGCGCAGCACGATCGTCCCTGAACGGCCGACCATCTTGGCGAGCTGCTTGAAGCGGCTGCCGACGCGGTCGGCGACCAGATCGACCAGCCTGTGCTCGAACACCAACATAAGCTTGCGCCCTTCGGTGCGGAAATGCGTGGCGGGCAGAACGCCCGGCCGTGCGGCGCTGATCAGATGGGCCACCCGGAATGCCGCGCCGAGTAGCCGAGCACGGTCGTTGAGCACGTCTGTCACCAATTCGCGCGCCGACAACGGCGGCTCGTTCTGCTCGCTGAAGCCAGCGTAGCGATAGTACACCGACAGGCCCATGAAGGCGCGGTCGCGGTGGGTGACGTCGCCGAAATTGGCGTTGGCGATCAGCGACAGCGTCTGCTCACCGCGATGATCCGGATGCACGCGCCAGCCGACGTCGGACATCAGGCAAGCTGCACGGCGCAGCCGCCGGTCCTCATCGGTTTCGCGCACCTTGGCGACGCGGAACAGCCGATCGGTCCACTCGATCAGTTCCTCGGCGTGACGCGCCGACCGCGACAGCAACAGGTTCAGATTCTGCGCGGCACACAGCAGCCCGTCCTTGGCACGCTGCTCGGGCGACAGCTGCTCGAACAGCAATCCTTCGCGCACACCGTAGGTCGAAAATACGATGGTCTTCGGCTTGGCAATGCGGATGACGTATTCGAGCACGAGCGCCGCGTAGACGAGCAGAGGCCGCCGGGCGTCGGCGACGATTTCGATATCGGCGAGCTGGTTGGCGGCAGCGAGGACGCGAAGCCGCTTCGCAAAGCGCAGCGCTTCGGCCGCAGGAAGCGAATAGCCGTGCATCACCTGGAGCGAGTAGCCGCTCTGAATGATGTGGAGACGGGCGAGCGCACGCCAGGTTCCGCCGACCGCATAGAACGCGCGGCCTCGGGCGGTCTTGAGCGGTCCCGCCTCGGACAGCAATTGCTGAGCGATCCGCTCGGCACGCTTGAGCGATTTCTGCGAGGCGTCCTGCAACGCCAGACTGCCGAGCGGCAGCGTGACGCCCTTCCGCACCGCATTGCCGCGGACGTCGATCAGTTCGAGCGAGCCGCCGCCGAGGTCGCCGACGACCCCGTTCGGCTTGTGCACTCCGGAGATCACGCCGAGCGCCGACAGCTTGGCTTCGCGTGGTCCCGACAGGATTTCGATGGTCACGCCGCAGATGCGTTCCGCCTCGGCGATGAAATCCGGACCGTTCTTGGCGTCGCGGCACGCGGCGGTCGCGATTGCGAAAACCTTGCCGACCTTCATCACCCGGATCAGCGCGCGGAACCGCTTCAGCGCCACCAGCGCTTTATTGACCGCATCGGTGGTCAACAGCCCTGTGGTCTGAACCTCGCGGCCGAGACCGCACAGCGCCTTCTCGTTGAAGACGGTCACCAGGCTGCGGGCCAGCGCCTCGTAGACGACGAGACGCACGGAGTTGGAGCCGATGTCGATGACGGCGACGCTGGGTTCGCGCCTGTGCGGCTGCTTGCTCAACGTCGTGGTCCCTTAGGAAGATTGCTGGGACTGCTGGCGCTCGGCCCGCCGGGTGAGCCGGCGGGGCGAGGATTCCTGGAGCGACTTCCCACGGCCGGACAGACTCGGATTGGTCATAAAGTAGTTGTGGACGTTGAAGGGCTCCTCACCCTTGGCCACCTTCATACGCGTCGACGATCCGTCCGGCAACAACCGCCAGCTCTGCTCGGTATCTTTCAGGTTCGCGACCATGATCTGCTCCAGCACCTGCTGATGCACGGTCGGGTTGAGCATCGGGCACAGCACCTCGACACGGCGATCCAGATTGCGCGGCATCAGATCGGCGGAGGAGATGTACACCGCCGCCTTGGCGCTGGGCAGGCCGTAGCCGTTGCCGAAGCAGTAGACGCGGCCGTGCTCGAGGAAGCGGCCGATGATCGACTTGACCCGGATATTGTCGGACAGGCCCGGCACACCCGGCCGCAAGCAGCAGATGCCGCGGACGATCAGTTCGACCGACACCCCTGCGCGCGAGGCTTCGTACAGCGCGTCGATGATCTCCGGATCGACCAGTGCATTCATCTTCAACCAGATCGCCGCCGGCTTGCCGTTGCGGGCGAAGTCGGTCTCGCCACGGATGTGCGCCAGCATGGTCTTGCGCAGCGTGATCGGCGACACCGCCATCTTCTCGATGTCGCTCGGCTCGGCGTAGCCGGTGATGTAGTTGAACACCCGCGCGGCGTCGCGACCGAGGATCGGGTCCGAGGTGAAGTACGACAGGTCGGTATAAATACGCGCCGTCACCGGATGGTAGTTGCCGGTGCCGGTGTGGATGTACGTCGTCAGGCTGCCGCCCTCGCGCCGCACCACCAGCGAAAGCTTGGCGTGGGTTTTCAGCTGCAGGAAGCCGTACACCACCTGCACGCCGGCGCGTTCCAGATCGCGCGCCCAGCGGATGTTGGCCTCCTCGTCGAACCGCGCCTTCAGCTCGACCAGCGCAGTGACCGACTTGCCGGCCTCCGCGGCTTCGGCCAGCGCGCGCACGATCGGCGAGTTGTTCGACGTGCGGTACAGCGTCTGTTTGATCGCGACGACGTCGGGATCGCGCGCCGCCTGCTGCAGGAATTGGACGACGACGTCGAACGATTCATACGGGTGGTGGACGATCAGGTCCTTCTGCCGGATCGCGGCGAAGATGTCGCCGCCATGGTCGCGCACCCGCTCCGGATGCCGCGGCACATAGGGCACGAATTCGAGATCGGGACGATCGACCCGGGTGAGCTGCGACAGCTCGTTCATCGCTAGCACACCGTCGACCAGGAACGCCTCGTCGTCGGCGGCCCCGAGCGCGCGCTGCACGAACATCCGCAGCTCTTCGGGCATCGCGGCGTCGACTTCGAGCCGGATCACCGATCCGCGCCGGCGCCGCTTCAGCGCGGTCTCGAACAGCCGGACTAGATCCTCGGCCTCTTCCTCGATTTCCAGCTCGCTGTCGCGGATGATCCGGAACGAGCCCTGCCCCTTGACGTGGTAACCGGGGAACAGCCGTCCGATGAACAGCGAGGTCGCCTGCTCCAGCGTCACGACCCGGACCGTCTGATCGCGCCCATTCCCGGGCAGACGGATGAAACGGTCGATCCGCGCCGGCATCCGGATCAACGCATTCATCGGCTTGCCGTCCGACACCCTCGCCAATTGCAGGCCAATGGTGAAGCCGAGGCTCGGGATGAACGGAAATGGATGCGCCGGATCGATCGCCAGCGGCGTCAGCAGCGGGAAGATGTTGTGGAGGAAGTGGTCCTCGATCCAGGTCCGCTCGGACTTGGTGACATCCTTGCCCTCCAGCAGCAGGATGCCGGAGTCGGCCAGCACGCCGCGCAGCTCGCGCCAGATGGACTGCTGGTCGGAGGCCAGCTTGGAGACGGCCTCATTGATCAGGGCAAGCTGTTCAGACGGCGTCAGGCCGTCCGGGCTGCGCTCGGTAATGCCTTCGCGAATCTGCGCCTTGATGCCGGCGACGCGGACCATGAAAAATTCGTCGAGGTTGTTCGCCGAAATGGACAGGAATCGCACCCGCTCCAGCACCGGATGGTGCGGATTGACCGATTCTTCGAGCACCCGACGGTTGAAGTGAAGCCATGACAGCTCGCGATTGATGAATCGCTCGGGGCCAGCGGCGACCATCGACGCCGGCTCGGTTTCGCCTTTTTTCTCTTCGATGGCAATCACTTGCTCGGAGTCCATGAGAACTGATCCAGACCAGGATGGGGCGCACCGCGGCCGCGGCGCCGCGAGACAATGCTGACGCTGCATGACGTTTCCATGACATTGAGAAACGACGCACGGAAACCGTCAAGCGACGCTCCGGCCGCCATATGCCGCAGGCCGGGTATCAATCGGCGCGGAGCAATTCCGAAGCGAGCGCCTTGGTCACGGGGCGGCCGAGGCGAAGCGCCATGGTGTCGAGCTGCTCCACCACCTGGCGGGCGGCGACGAACGAGCGGTCGATCCGGTTGGCAAGGTAGCCGACCAGGGCCGCATCGATGCACATCTGGCGGTCGGCGCAGAACTTGACGATCAGCGCCCGAAACAGCGCATCGTCGGGCGGCAGCAGCGACACCACCGGCACCGTCCGCAGCCGCGACCTCAGGTCTCGCAACTCGACGGGGAAAGCCGACGGCGCGATCCGGCCGGTGAACAGCACATAGGCTTCGTCTTCGCGGGCCATGTTCATGAGGTGGAACAGTGCCCGTTCGTCGAAGCTGCCCGGCGCAAGGTCCTCGACGACCAGCGCGCCGGTCGCCAGCGCACCGGGCACCGCAGCCGCATTCAACGCCTGTGCCGCGGTCGACCGCGCCCCGGCGAGCTCGGCCCAGATCGCCGCCAGATGGCTCTTGCCGCTGCCCTCGGGGCCCACCAGCATCATGATACGGTTGGGCCAGTCCGGCCAACTCTCGATCAAAGAGAGCGCCGCGGTGTTGGCCGAACCTTCCAGAAAATCCTCGCGCGACAGGCTTTCGGCATGCGGCAGGTCGAGGGCTAATTGTCGAGGTTCAACGCGAACTGGCACGGGGCGCTCCATGCCGGCCCGAAAAACGCGGCCGGCCGACGCGGTCAACGGCTGGGCTCGATCGTGCTCATATGCCGCATCCACTCGACGAGATAGAGGGAGACGGAAAGCAAGGTCAAGACGGTCACCGCGCCCATCAGGAACAGGTCGTAAGGCGCCGGCTCGAAGCCGAACGCCAGCGCTCCGAGCACCATCGCGGCGAACGCCACCTGGGCCACCGTGTTCAGCTTGGAAACCATCAGCGGCTTCATCGGGATCGGCTTGCCGAACACCCAGGAGATCAGCACCGCGCCGACGATCATGATGTCGCGCGACACCACCAGGATCACAAGCCAGCGCGGGATCGCCCCCCAGATGCCGAGCGAGACGTAGATCGAGACCAACAGCGCCTTATCGGCGAGCGGATCGAGCAGCGCCCCGAGCTCGCTAGCCATATTGAAGCGCTTGGCCAGAAATCCGTCGATCGCGTCGCTGACCCCGGCCACCACGAACACCGCGAAGGCGACTGCCATCTCATTGGACGCGATCGCCCAGACGATCACCGGCACCAACAGGATGCGGCACAGCGTAATGATGTTTGGAATGCTCACGCAACGTTCCCGGCTTCCGGCCCAAATCCGACGAAAAACCTCGACTTTCGACGGTTGAGCGGGCTGGTTTTCTACATAGACCATGCTGGGTCCCCTTGCGAGCCATTGCACGCTGGCGGAATCCGACGTAACCACCCCAAAACATCGGCCGGGCGCGGACAAGCGGGACTTAGGTCTAGCGTCGTCGCGCCGGCGAAATCGACGGCGGGCTTCGCCCTGGCGACGTATGCCCGGGTGCCGCACAGCTTGAATTGGGAACACCGGGCATGACCGAGCGGAAGCACGGCCTCACCTACGCCGACTCCGGCGTCGACATCGATGCGGGCAACCGGCTCGTCGATCTGATCAAGCCGATGGTGCGGGCGACCGCACGGGCCGGCGCGGATTCCGAAATCGGCGGCTTCGGCGGCCTGTTCGACCTGAAGGCGGCCGGCTTCAAGGATCCGGTGCTGGTCGCGGCCACCGACGGCGTCGGCACCAAGATCAAGGTCGCGATCGACGCAGGCTTGCACGCCGGCATCGGCATCGACCTGGTGGCGATGTCGGTCAACGACCTCGTGGTGCAAGGCGCCGAGCCGCTGTTCTTTCTCGATTACTTCGCCTGCGGCAAGCTCGATCCGGAAGCTGCTGCCGAAATCGTCGCCGGCGTGGCGGAAGCCTGCCGCGAGTCCGGCTGCGCATTGATCGGCGGCGAAACCGCCGAAATGCCCGGTCTGTACAAGGACGGCGATTACGACCTCGCCGGCTTCGCGGTCGGCGCGGCCGAACGCGGCACGCTGCTGCCGTCGAAGGACATCGCCGAGGGCGATGCGGTGATCGGGCTGGCGTCGTCCGGCGTGCACTCCAACGGCTTCTCGCTGGTGCGCAAGATCGTCGAGAAGTCCGGCCTGCCCTATGACGCACCGGCGCCGTTCTCTCCGGTGATGACTCTCGGCGGTGCGCTGCTGGCCCCGACCAAACTCTATGTGAAGTCCTGCCTGCAGGCGATCCGCGACACCGGCGCGATCAAGGGCCTCGCCCACATCACCGGCGGCGGCTTCACCGAGAACATCCCGCGTGTGCTGCCGAAGCATCTCGGCGTCGGCATCGACCTGCCGCGAATTCCGGTGCTGCCGGTGTTCAAGTGGCTCGCCGAACAAGGCGAGATTGCCGAGCTCGAGCTGCTGCGCACCTTCAATTGCGGCATCGGCATGGTGGTCATCGTCAAGGCCGATGCGGTCGATCAGGTCATCGAGAGCCTGACCACGAGCGGCGAAAGCGTGCACCTGCTCGGTCAGGTGATTGCCGCCAAGGGCGACCAGCGCGTGGTCTATGACGGCCACCTCGACCTCGCCTCGTGAGCCATCCGATGAAACCTCGCGTTGCCATCCTGATTTCCGGACGCGGCTCCAACATGGCCGCGCTGATCGAAGCCGCGGCCGAGGACGGATTTCCAGCCGAAATCGCCGTGGTGATCTCGAACGTGGCGACTGCCGGCGGTTTGGCGATCGCCGAGCGCAGCGGCATCGCCACCGTGGTGATCGAAAGCAAACCGTTCGGCAAGGACCGCGCCGGCTTCGAAGCCAAGCTGCAGGCTGAACTCGACGCGCGCGGCATCGAGCTGATCTGCCTCGGCGGGTTCATGCGGCTGTTCACGGCCGAGTTCACACAGCGCTGGTACGGCCGGATGTTGAACATCCACCCCTCACTGCTGCCGTCGTTTCCCGGCCTCGACCCGCACGGCCAAGCGCTACGCGCAGGCGTGAAAATCTCCGGCGCAACGGTGCACTTCGTCACGCCCGATACCGACGCTGGTCCGATCGTCGTTCAAGGTGCGGTCCCCGTGCAGGACGACGACACGGCTGAGACGCTGGCCGCACGCGTGCTCGCCATCGAGCACCGGATCTATCCCGAAGCGCTGCGAATGCTGGCGGCAGGCGTGCTGCGGCTCGACGGCGATCTCTGCAAGTCGTCGTTGACGATTGGACCAGAGCGCACACTGATCGTGCCCGCGGCGGTGTAATCACTCCTCGAAGCTCCCCCGGATATTGCACCGGGGGCAGTCGAGTAACAGTGACCAGGTGAACTCAGGAGATCTTCAGGTTCTCCGCCGACGTCCGACCGCGATTTTCGACCAGCTCGTACTCGATCGCCTGGTTCTCATTGAGCGTGCTCAGCCCCGCGCGCTCGACCGCAGAAATGTGGACGAAGACATCCTTGTCACCAGTGGTGGGACGGATGAAACCATACCCCTTCGTGGGGTTGAACCATTTGACGGTGCCCTTTTGCATCGCCTGCCTCCCGATCTAGATACAAAAAAGACGCGGCCCGCTATCCACGGTGCCACGCCACAACGGCGAACCCAGAGCGTTGTTGTCGATTTCCCAGTCGCAAAACATGAAGCCAAAGGGCCAGATCCGATTGCACATCAATTGCAACACGATTTTTGTGGTATAGCAAGCCTCGCGCGAGCGACCAATCCACGTAGTACTTGGTGCCATTGATCAGTTCGAATGCAACGGCGCCTGCCCTTGCGGCACATGTTACTATTTGCGCCGCAACAGCATCGGAGCGCTGGAACATTCGTGGCAATGTGCTTCCAGTTTGCGCAAGTCCCCTCACTCAATCATGCTGCAGTGCAGAACGGCGCCACAGTTGCGGCGAGGATGCGACAATTTAGGACACATTGAACCGTGGTCACCCCGGCCTAGCTTCGGTAAGCTACCGTCTGAATCGGCATTGCCGGTTCCACGGCAGAAGCAACAATCACCAAGGAGCCGATGCGATTTTGGCCAACGATCTGCAAGCAAGCTCATCTCCGGTGCGAAATCGGGTTCTGACCCAACTCGCGCCCGACGATCTCGAAGCGCTCAAACCGCTGCTCCGGCCGGTCGAGTTTCGCGGCCGTGCCGTGTTGCAGGAAGCCAATCGGCGTGTCGAATACGTGCACTTCATCGAGGATGGACTCGTGTCCCACCTCTCCGGAACCCGCACCGACTTCGTCGAAACGGCCATGGTCGGCTATTTCGGCTATGTGGGCGTTCCGCTCGTGCTTGGAGCCGAGGTGTCGTCGCAACGATCCGTCGTGTGTATGCCTGGCACCGCGCTGCGGATCGAAGCCGATGATCTGGCACGGGTGATGGCCGATCGCCCGCAAATTCGCGAAGAGATGCTTCGCTACGTGCCGGCACTGATTGCACAGAACACCCAGAGCGTGCTGTGCGCAGCAAAGCATGAGATCAACCAGCGGCTGGCGCGCTGGCTGCTGCTGGCGAACGACCGCATTCAGAGCGACGTGCTGTACATTACGCACGAACTGCTCGCGGCCAGCATGGGCGTTCGTCGCGCCAGCATCACGAATGCGCTGTTGCAGCTCGAAGCCGACGGCGTGGTGGAAAAACGCCGTGGCGCGGTACGTATTGTCGATCGCCCGGCGCTCGAAAATCGCACCTGCGACTGCTACCACGTCGTGCGCGATGCTTATGATCGCTCCGTCGTCTCGGACTGCGACGGGCATCATCACGATGCAGGTCACGGCATGATCGCCGGAACCGCCTGACGAAAAGCGGCATCCAATCCGTCCAGTGCAGCGAGCCGCGATCGTAGCCCGCGGCACTGGACGTTCGCTTCCGCAACGTCAGGGCGCAAGCTGCTGTTCGGAGACCCGCCTCCGCCAAAGCGCGCCCGCGACCAGCACCAAGATCGCACCGACGATTGCGAACAGATACTCGCCGACGTTTCCGTTGCTGGACAGATGGGGGGACATCCCCATCGAGCCTAACAGCGTATCGAGCTCACTGCCGATCGGCGCGTCGAGCTTGTGGATCAACGGCAGTGCCACTGGATCCGTGGCGATCACCTGCCCGGCGATCCAGCCGAGCAGCGCCGCGCCGGCCCAGACCAGGATCGGCAACTTCTCGAGCACCATCAAGATCAGGGCGGCGCCCGCCACGATCAGCGGCACGCTGATTGCGAGGCCGAGGATCAACAGCGTAACGCGCCCGTCCGCAGCGGCCGCGACCGCAATCACGTTGTCGAGGCTCATGATGATGTCGGCGACGACAACGATCTGGACCGCGCGCAAGAGATGCGATGCGGCTTCGACGCTGTCTTCGTCTTCGGTTTCAGGAACCACCAGCTTGGCGGCGATCACCAGCAGCGCCAGTCCGCCGACCAGCTTGAGGTAAGGCCACTCCATCAGCGTGGCGACAATGCCGGTGAAGACGATCCGCAGCAGGACGGCCGCCCCGGCGCCGAGCACCATGCCCCACAGCCGATGATGCGGCTTGAGCCCGCGGCACGCGAGCGCGATCACCAGCGCGTTGTCGCCCGACAACAGCACGTTGATCCAGATGATCTTGCCGACGGAGATCCAGAATTCGGGCTGCTGAATGCCGCTCTTGAATTGCGCGACGATCGACCAGAAGGTCGCGGGGTCGAAGACGTGCAGCACCCAGTCCACGGTCTTTCCCCGATGTCGCCGGGGTCCCGCGGCCGCCGATGATCAGCGGCCGGGAACGTCCGACGTGGTAATGCTTAGCCGACGATTTCGTTGCCGGAGAAGAACTGGGCGATTTCGATCTTGGCGGTTTCCGCCGCATCCGAACCGTGCACCGAGTTCTCGCCGATCGACTTGGCGTGCGCCTTGCGGATGGTGCCGTCAGCCGCCTTCGACGGATCGGTCGCGCCCATCACGTCGCGGTACTTCGCGATCGCGCCCTCGCCTTCGAGCACCTGAACCACGACCGGGCCGGAGATCATGAAGTCGACCAGCTCACCAAAGAACGGGCGTTCCTTGTGCACCGCGTAGAAGGTCTCAGCCTGCTCGCGGGTCATGCGGATCCGCTTCTGAGCGACGATCCGCAGACCGGCCTTTTCGATCAGCGCATTGATCGCGCCGGTGATGTTGCGCTCGGTCGCATCGGGCTTGAGAATCGAGAAAGTCCGTTCGATCGCCATGGAATGTCCTTGAAAGCTAAGGGCGGGAGGGAGTTGCCGGGCTTATATCCACGCCGCCGCGCTCCGGCAAGCTGCGGGGCGCGATTCATCGAGCGCTCCCCGGTTGATCGGTTGCCTTTGCGGCCGGACCCAGCCAAAACGCGCCATGCTCACGCTTACCGAGATTTCGATCCGGCTCGCCGGACGACTGTTGATCGACCAGAGTTCGGTCCAGATCGCCCCCGGCGCACGCGTCGGTTTCATCGGCCGCAATGGCGCCGGTAAATCCACCCTGTTTCGCGCCATCCGCGGCGAGCTCGCGACCGAAACCGGCCGGATCACCCTGCCGCCGCGCTGGCAGATCGGCAGCCTTGCCCAGGAAGCGCCGAACGGCCCCGAGGCGCTGCTGGACGTCGTCCTGGCAGCCGATGTCGAGCGGGCCGCGCTGCTGCACGAAGCCGAGACTGCGCAGGACCCGCACCGCATCGCCGACATCCAGACCAGGCTGGTCGACATCGACGCTCACTCGGCGCCAGCGCGGGCCAGCGCCATTCTCAGCGGTCTCGGCTTCTCGGCCGCCGATCAGGCCCGCTCCTGCTCGGAGTTCTCCGGCGGCTGGCGGATGCGGGTGGCGCTCGCGGCGACGCTGTTCGCCGCGCCGGACCTTTTGCTGCTCGACGAGCCGACCAACTATCTCGACCTCGAAGGCACGATGTGGCTCGAGGACCATCTCGCCAACTATCCGCGCACCGTGATCGTGATCAGCCACGATCGCGACCTGCTCGACACTTCGGTCAACGAGATCCTGCATCTCGACCGCGGCCGTCTGGTGCATTTCCGCGGCAGCTACTCGGCCTATGCGGATTTCCGCGCCAACAAGCTGGCGCTCGACGCCAAGAACGCCAAGCGTGACGAAGCGCGGCGCAAACATCTGCAAGACTTCGTCGACCGCTTCAAGGCCAAGGCCACCAAGGCGCGGCAGGCACAATCGCGCGTCAAAATGCTGGAGAAGATGAAACCGATAGCGCCGCTGGTGGCGGACGACACGCCGGCTATCAACTTCCCGCCGCCCGAGAAGACGCTGTCGCCGCCGATCATTGCGGTCGACAACGTCGCGGTCGGCTACGATCCAAAACACCCGGTGCTCCGGCACGTCACGCTGCGGATCGATCCGGACGACCGCATCGCGCTGCTCGGCTCCAACGGCAACGGCAAGTCGACACTGGTCAAGCTGCTGGCGAACCGGCTGGCACCGTTCTCCGGATCGGTGACCCGCGCCGACAAGCTGTCGATCGCGTATTTCGCACAGCATCAGCTCGACGAGCTGAACGAAGACGGCTCGACCTACGACCACGTCCGCAAGCTGATGCCGGATGCGCCGGAGAGCAAGATCCGGGCGCGGGCCGGCGCCATGGGGTTCTCCGGCAAGGCGGCCGATACCCTGGTGAAAAGCCTGTCCGGCGGCGAGAAGGCGCGGCTGTTGCTCGGGCTCGCGACCTTCTTCGGCCCGAACATGATCATTCTCGACGAGCCGACCAACCACCTCGACATCGACAGCCGCGCGGCACTGGCCGAAGCCATCAACGACTTCCCCGGCGCGGTGATCATGGTGTCGCACGATCGCTATCTGATCGACGCCTGTGCTGATCGTTTGTGGGTGGTGGCCGACCACAAGGTGAAACCGTTCGACGGCGATCTCGACGAATATCGTCGCGCGGTTTTGTCCTCGCGAGGCGCGCGGAGCGCGCCGTCGGAAACCAAGGAGCGCAAGCCCGATGATGGCGCCGCCAAAGTATCGGGATCGCGTCCGAAGAAGACGGTGTCGCTGAAGCAGCAGATCACCGAAGCCGAAGCGGAAATCGATCGCATCACTGCGATCATCGACAAGATCGATGCCGCGCTGGCGATCCCCGATCTGTTTACCCGCGATCCAAAGCAGGCGGCGCAACTCGGCACCGCGCGCGCCAATGCACAAGCGGCACTGCAAGCTGCAGAGGAGAAATGGCTGGAAGCAAGCGCGGCGCAGGACGCCGCGCAGAGCTGAACGCGACTACCCCGAATGCGCGCTTCGCCGCTTCGCCCGCGTCGGCTTGCGCTCCGGCGCAGTCTCCTGGACCCGCTCGATCGAAGTCAGGCGGCCTGCGGTGAAGGTGTAGATGCCGGGACGCGGTCCGCGGTTATAGGTCAGAACCACCGAACGGTCGCCGCGCTCATTGTTCGAGAGGCTAACGTGATCCGGCGCCCCAATCCCGCGCGCGACGTCGCATTCGGTGTGGCCGAGCGCAACGGTTCCGCCTTGCGAGAGAGGTGCGACCTGACCATCCTGCGGGGCATTGGGGTCGCCCGGAGGGGGCGCCATACCCGAGCAGCGGCCATCGGCACTAATGAGATCGTCAGGAGTGATCGGCTTGTCCGGCGTGAGCGGCGGGGTTTCGATCGAGATATTCTTGATGAACACCCGACCCGAGCGTGAGAACCACTCCGCATCACGCGAGAGGAATTCCGGGGTCCCGGAACAGCCCGCCAACAACGGCGTCGCAACCGCGAGCGCAACGAACAATGGTCGGACGGAAAACTTCTGATACACGGTCGAACGCGCCCCAACAGACATCTTAAGCTCTTGTCCAATCATCGATTTACGGCGCCACCGTGACCACCTCCCAGATCCCCTGGAAAGTGGCGGCACCATCCACACCTCTTAGTCTCGCCGCTGCCAACGACCGGCCTCGTCGGCCTGCCAATAAGTGACGTCGAACGCACGCGCTTTGCACTGTTTCCAGGCGTCGCGAGCCAGCGCCACCGCTTCGTCGTCCTCGCCGTTAAACAGTAGGACAATTCTCTCGTAGCTGTCCGAATCCGCTGGTAGCGCAGCGTTGTCGACCAGGAACCGAACATGAGCCTCGTTCGGTCTGCCCTCACCCGCAATCAGTAGAATCGGCTGATGCGCCGCATCCGCCGCACGCCAAGTGGCATGCGGCAGAAACGAATCCTCACGATAGGTCCACAGGTGAGAATCGAGCGCATCAGCCCTTTCCTCCGAGGTCGACTGCACCACCACCCGCCAGCCGCGCGCGAGCGATTTCTCGAGCAGCGGCGGCAGCACCTGTTCGATGGTCCTGCCTTGCAGGTGGTAGAACAGCACTTCGGTCATCGCGGTGCTATTACTTCTTGGATTCGTAATACTCCGCCACGAGCTGATTGAGCAGCCGGACGCCGTAGCCCGAGCCCCAGCTCTGATTGATGTCGTTCTTCGGCGCCCCCATCGCGGTGCCGGCGATATCAAGATGTGCCCATGGCGTCCCGTCCACAAATCGCTGCAGGAATTGCGCCGCAGTGATCGAGCCGCCATTGCGCGAGCCGGTGTTCTTCATGTCGGCGAACTGGGAGTCGATCTGCTTGTCGTATTCCGGTCCGAGCGGCATGCGCCACACCTTCTCGCCGGTCGACTGGCCGACCGCGGTCAGACGTTCCGCAAGCTGATCGTTGTTGGAGAACAGGCCTGCGTAGTCGGTGCCGAGCGCGACCATGATGGCGCCGGTCAGCGTCGCCAGATCCACCATGAATTTCGGCTTGTGCTTCTGCGCCACGTACCAAAGCACGTCGGCCAGGACCAAGCGGCCTTCGGCATCGGTGTTGATGATTTCGATGGTCTGCCCCGACATCGAGGTGACGATGTCACCGGGGCGCTGGGCATTGCCGTCCGGCATGTTCTCGACGAGGCCGATCGCGCCGACGACATTGACCTTGGCCTTGCGGGCAGCGAGCGCATGCATCAGGCCGACGACACAGGCGGCGCCGCCCATGTCACCCTTCATGTCTTCCATGCTGGCCGACGGCTTGATCGAAATGCCGCCGGTGTCGAAGCAGACGCCCTTGCCGACGAAGGCCAGCGGCTGCTCGCTCTTCTTACCGCCGTTCCACCGCATGATCACAGTGCGGCCGGGATGCGCCGAGCCCTGCGACACGCCGAGCAGTGCGCCCATCTTGAGTTGGGTCATCGCCTTGACGTCGAGGATCTGCACCTCGACGCCGAGCTTCTTGAGCTGCGCCGCGCGCTTGGCGAACTCTTCCGGATACAGCACGTTCGGCGGCTCGTTGACGAGTTCGCGCGCCAGGATCACGCCGTCGACGACGTGGCTGTCCGGTGTGAAGGCCTTCTTCGCCGCAGCCGGATCCGCCACCGCAATCGACACGCTGGCGTTCAGCGCGCCGGCATCGTCGTCCTTCTTCTTGGTCTTGTAGCGATCGAACTTGTACGCCCGCAGCCGGATGCCTGACGCCAGCGTCCCCGCCTGCTCCGGCTGCATTGCTCCGCCGGGAAGATCCGCGATCACCGTGACGTCCGTATCCGCGGCGCCGATCTTGCCGGCGACCGTGCCACCGAGCTTCAGCAGGTCGTAATCCTTGATCGATCCGACCTTGCCGGTGCCGATCACGATCAGCCGCCCGGCCTTCAGCCCCTCCGGCGCAAGCAGATCCAAGGCCGAACCGGACTTGCCCTTGAACTGGCTGCTCGCGACGGCGCGCTTGACGGTCGCGACCGCCACGCCCAATGCCTTGGTCGCCGCCGAGCCGAACTTCAGCGCGTCGTCACAGAACACGATCAGCGTGCCGCGCGCGGGCGCAGAAAACGGGACGAAACCGACCTTGACGGCGTCGGGCATTGGCATTCCTCCAAAAAACGGGCTGTCGGCGAAAACGGTCCGGCAGGCGCGGGTCCAAAGCCGTTGTTTTGGAGCGTTGAGGCGTCAAGTCAAGACAACATCGCTAAGCTGCGCAGCTTTCACGGGAAAGTGGATTGCGTCCCGGCCGGCCAGCAGATTGGTGCACAGGCACAAGGCGCGGCGGGCGAGTCGGCGCTTGGTTTCATTGCGCGCGATCAGAATCTGTGGTCTTCCGGCCGCAGTCGGGGTCCGTTAACCATATCCCCAGTGCGCCGCGGCACGGCCATTTTGTTGACAGATCAGACAGATGGTAATGGCAACCTGGGACAAGGTCGGACCTTCCGCCCTGGGGAGGATTCATCATGAATCCGGGCGGCCGTTAGAACCGGATCCAAGGGGATCGTACTGAGGCGATGGGCTCCATCGACAGCTATATCTTCCGCACGACGCTGATTTCGTTTGCGGTGGTGATGGGTAGCCTGACGGGTGTGATCTGGATCACCCAGGCGCTGCGCGGCATCGATTTGATGACCAGCCAGGGCCAGACCATCGTCACGTTCCTCGGCCTGACCGGCCTCGCCGTCCCCGTGCTGGTGCTGGTGATCGCGCCGATCGCGTTGATGATCGCGGTGGCCCACACCCTGAGCCGGCTTGCGACCGATTCGGAAATCATCGTGATGAATGCCGCCGGACTGTCGCCGATCCGGCTGTTCCGACCGTTCTTCTACGCAACGCTGGTGGTGGCTGCGCTGGTGATCGTGATCGGCGCCTATATCGCGCCGGACGGTCTTCGCCGGATTGCACGCTGGGACAGCGAAATCACCGCCGACGTGCTCGCCAATGTGCTGCAACCCGGCCGCTTCGCGCAGCTCGAGCCCGGCCTGACGATCCGTGTCCGCGAGAGGCAGCCCGGAGGCATGCTGGTCGGGGTGTTTATCGACGACGCCCGAGACCCGAACGAGCGGGTCAGCATCATCGCCGATCACGGCACCGTCCTGAAGAACGAGAAAGGTTCTTTCCTGGTCTTGGAAGACGGCCATCTCGAGCGTTTCCAGACCGGCAAGCAGGAGCCGGCCCTGGTCGCCTTCAGCCGCTATGCATTCGACATGTCGAAATTCTCCCGCGCCCGCGACGTCTCCTACGGAATCCGCGAGCGATATCTGTGGGAATTGCTGTGGCCGCCGGCCAACGATCCGCTGCTGGCGCGCCTGCCGACCGAGTTCCGGTCGGAGATGCACGACCGCCTGCTCGCCCCGATCTACCCCTTCTTCTTTGCCACGGTGGCGTTCGCGTTTCTCGGCCTGGCCCGGACGACGCGGCAGAGTCGGACCTTCTCGATGATCGGTGCGGTGCTGGTCGCCTTCTTGGTGCGGCTGGCGGGGTTTGCGTTGTCGGTGATCGCCAACAAGACGCCCTACGTCGCGGGACTGCAATATCTGCTGCTGGCGGTCGCGATCGCGGCCTGCCTGTGGCTGATCAAGCGCAACGTCGTGATCGAACCGCCGGTGCGGCTGACCGAGGCGCTCAACAGCTTCAACGCCTCGCTGCTCCGGTTGATCCGGCGCCCGGCGGCGGCCTGATGCGGAGCGCATGATGGTCGTCAACACGCTCGGACGCTATTTCGCCCGCCGCTTTGTGATCGCCTCGCTCGGCGTCTTCTTCGGGCTGTTCGTGCTGCTGGTGTTCGTCGACTATATCGACCTGCTGCGTCGCGCCGGCGGCCTTGCCGTGTCGGCCTTCTATGTGGCGCAGGCGTCGTTCTGCCGGGTGCCGCAACTGCTGGAGCGGCTGCTGCCGTTCTGCATCCTGATCGGAGGCATGACCTGCTACCTGGCGCTGTCGCGCAGTCTCGAACTGGTGGTGGCGCGGGCCGCAGGACTTTCGGCCTGGGAGTTCATCTCGCCGGCATTGTGGAGCGCCATTGCGATCGGGATCTTCGCCACCGCGGTGTTCAATCCGCTGTCTGCGCACATGCAGGAGCGGGCCAAACAAATGGAAGCCGAAATGTTCGGCGAGAACACCGGGGGGCTGCAGGACGCCAACGGCTTTTGGATGAATCAGGTCAATGCCGATGGCCAGGCGATCATCAACGCCGCGCGCAGCCAACAGCAGGGCGCGGTCCTGACCGGCATCACCGTGTTTCGCTTCGAGCCGGATTTCCAGTTCAAGGACCGAATCGAGGCGCGCGAGGCCGTGCTGGAGCCAGGCCATTGGCTGCTGAAGAACGTGCGCCGTTATACGCTGGAAGGCGCTCCGGTCGATCAAGACACGCTCGAGTTGCCGACATCCCTCACCCTTGCGCAGGTTCGGAACAGCTTTGCCACGCCGGAAAGTGTGTCTTTTTGGCAACTTCCGTCCTACATCAAATCCTCGGAAAACTCCGGTTTCGCAACGGCGGGCTACCGCCTGCAGTATCACAAGCTGCTGGCAAAGCCGTTTTTGTTGGCCGCGATGGTCATGCTAGCTGCTTCTGTCAGCTTGCGATTCTTCCGTTTCGGCGGCGTGCAAAAGATGGTTTTGAGTGGCGTGGCGGCAGGCTTTCTGCTCTATATCCTGTCGAAAGTGACTGAGGACTTGAGCAAGGCTGAATTGATGCATCCGCTTGCTGCGGCGTGGTTGCCTGTGTGTGTGGGCGGTCTCGCTGGATTTTTGGCCCTGCTCTATCAGGAGGACGGATAGTGGCTGAGATGGCCGCCCTCCGTGGAAAGCTGTCGACCAAGCGTCGGCGCACCAAGGTGCGCCGCGAGCGTGTGGTCACGGCCGTATTGCTGACGCCGTTCGCCGTGCTCGCGCTTGCGGGCGGGATGCAGGCTGTCGCGATCGATTCCGCCTCCGCCCAGAGCTACAACTACAATCCGCGCCCTGCCCGGCCAAGGCCGCCGCCCGCGGCCAATAACGGCCAGATGCTGGTTCAGGCCACCGAGGTCAATTACGACTACAACAACAAGCGCGTCGCCGCGGTCGGCAACGTGCAGATGTACTACAACGGCACCACCGTCGAAGCCGATCGGCTGGTCTACGACCAGGACACCAAACGGCTGCGCGCGGAAGGAAACGTCCGCATGACCGATGCGGACGGCAAGATCACCTACGCCAACTTCCTCGATCTGTCGGACGATTATCGCGACGGCTTCGTCGACTCGCTGCGCGTCGACACCGCGCAGGACACCCGAATCGCCGCCTCGCGCGCAGACCGCACCGGCGGCAGCTACAACGTGTTTCAGAACGGCGTGTACACCGCCTGCGCGCCTTGCAAGGACGATCCGAAGAAGCCGCCGCTGTGGCAGGTCAAGGGCGCCCGGATCATCCACGACCAAACCGACAAGATGCTGTATTTCGAGGACGCCCGAATCGAGTTCTTCGGCGTCCCGCTGGCGTACATGCCGTATCTGTCGACGCCCGATCCGACGGTGAAGCGCAAGACCGGCTTCCTGATGCCGTTCTATAGCAGCAACACCACGTTCGGCTCCGGTTTCGAAATTCCGTTCTATTGGGCGCTGGCGCCCGACTACGACGTCACGCTGACGCCGCGCATCACCACCAAGCAGGGCCTGCTGATGCAGGGCGAGTTCCGGCAGCGGCTGCTGGACGGCGCCTACCAGATCCGCGCCTACGGCATCAACCAGTCCGATCCCGCCGCGTTCGGCAGCGGTCCTGGCAACCGCGACCTTCGCGGCGCCGTCGATACCCAGGGCCAGTTCGCCCTCAACGACAAGTGGGTATGGGGCTGGGAAGGCGTGCTGATGTCCGATCGCGCGTTCTTCCTCGACTATCGGCTTGCGCAGTATCGCGACAGCTGGGGCACGTTCCTCAACCAGACGACCGAGGCGACCTCGCAGATCTATCTGACCGGCGTCGGCAACCGGTCGTATTTCGACATTCGCGCGATCTATTATCTCGGCTGGGCCGCTGCGGACATTCAGGGCCAGATCCCGGTCATCCACCCGGTGCTCGACTATTCGAAGACGCTCGATCAGAACATCTTCGGCGGTGAGTTCAGCTACAAGTTCAACCTGACCAGCCTGAGCCGGCAGACCGCGCAGTTCGATCCGGTCACGACGATCGCGAACACCACCGGGCTGTGCCTCAACACCTCTGCCGACCCGGCGGCCCGACTGCCGTCGAGCTGTCTGTTGCGCGGCGTTCCCGGCACCTATACGCGGCTGACCGCGCAGGCCGACTGGCGGCGTTCGTTCACCGATCCCTATGGTCAGATCTGGACGCCGTTCGCTTCGCTGCGCGCCGATGCGATCGACGCTTCGATCTCGAACCAGCCGGGCGTGTCGAACTATCTGACCCCTGGCGATACTCAGACGATGCGGCTGATGCCGACCGTCGGCCTCGAATATCGCTACCCGTTCATCAACGTGCAGCCGTGGGGCACGACCACGATCGAGCCGATCGCGCAAGTGATCATCCGCCCGAACGAGTCCTACGCCGGCAAGCTGCCGAACGAAGACGCGCAGACCATGGTGTTCGACACCAGCAATCTGTTCAGCGTCGACAAGTTCTCCGGCTACGACCGCGTCGAAGGCGGTGGTCGCGCCAACGTCGGCATTCAGGCGACGACGCAGTTCGATCAGGGCGGCTCGATCAACGTGCTGTTCGGCCAGTCCTATCAGTTGTTCGGCCTGAATTCGTTTGCTGTCGCTGATGCAACAAACACCGGTCTCGACTCGGGCCTGGCCAAGCCGAAGTCCGACTATGTCGGCCGGGTATCGTACTCGCCGAACTCGACCTACAAGTTCACCACCCGCGCCCGCTTCAATGAAGCGACGTTCAACGTCGAGCGGTTCGAAGCCGAGGCCAGCGCCAGCTTCAATCGCTGGTCGGTGAGCATGATCTACGGCAACTACGCGGAGCAGCCGGATCTCGGCTTCCTGACTCGTCGCCAGGGCATTCTGGGAACCGGAACTTTCAAGCTTGCCTCCAATTGGGTGGTGTCCGGCGGCGCCCGTTGGGACCTTGAGGCCAACCGGATCAATCAGTATATCGTCGGGGCAGGCTACGTTGATGACTGCTTCGTGTTGGCGGTCAACTATGTGACCGGATATTCGTACGCCAACTACGGAACCACGCCGACGCTCACTCACTCCGTCATGCTGCAGCTCGGGCTGAGGACGATCGGCATGACAGCGATGCAGCAGAGTGTGTCTGGTGCATCGAGCGGCATGTTCAGCCAATAACGCGCGCTGCGCGGGCCTGAACTGTCTTTCCGGCGCGCGACGACCCAACATCCCTGCGGCTGTGAGGTAAACGCGACCTATGACGATCAAGCTCTTCCTTCGTATCCTCGGCTTGGCACTGTGCTGCGCGGTGGCAATCCCCGGTCTTGGAACGGTCGCGACGCGGGCGCAGTCGGTGGTCGTCATGGTGAACGGAGAACCGATCACCAGTTTCGACATCGAGCAGCGCGCGAAACTGAACCGGCTGTCTCACAAGAACGACACTCGGCAGCAGGTGCTGGATGATCTGATCGACGAGAAGGTCAAGATCAAGGAAGCCAAGAAGTACGGCGTCAATCCCACCGATTCAGACATCGACTCGTCTTTCGCTTCGATGGCATCACGGATGCGGATGACGCCCGCGCAAATGACGAAAATGCTGGCGGCTCAGGGAATTCGCCCCGACACGCTGAAGTCGCGCATCAAGGCCGAAATGGTCTGGAGCAGCTTGGTGCGTGGACGCTTCAAGGACAGTCTTCAGGTCAGCGAGCGCGAGATTCAGTCGCAGCTCAAGGGCAATGACGACTCCAAGGCGGTCGAAAGCTACGAGTATCAACTTCGGCCGATCGTGATGATCGTCTCGCGCGGCTCCGGATCGATCGATGCTCGCCGCAAGGAAGCTGAGCAGCTTCGTGGTCGGGTCTCGAGTTGCCAAGAGGCCGACCGACTGTTCAAGGCGCTACCGAATGCGGCGATCCGCGGAACCGTCGTCAAGACGTCCGCCGACCTACCTCAGGCCCTGCGCGACATCCTCGACAAGACCCCAGTCGGCCACCTCACTGCTCCTGAAGTGACCAAACAGGGAATTGAGATGGTGGCGTTGTGCGGACGCAAAGCGTCGACCGCGGACACCCCACGGAAGCGCGAGATCCGTGAGAAGATCTTCGCCGAGAAGTTCACGGCGAAGTCGAAGGAATATCTGCAGGAAGTCCGCAAGTCTGCGATGATCGAGCAGCGCTGATCGTCGGCGGAACTGCCTTTCGCATGCTGCGTCGGCGACGTGAAAACGATGTGGACCGAAATGGCAAAACCACTGGCGCTGACGCTAGGCGAGCCCGCGGGTATCGGCCCCGATATCACGCTGGCGGCTTGGCTACAGCGAAAGCGACACGATATCCCCCCGTTCTACGTCGTCGGTGACGCCGGCAGTGTCGCGCGCCGCGCTGCCGTGCTCGGTCTCGACGTCGCCATTGCCGAAATCCGCCCCCAGGATGCCGTATCGGCCTTCGCAGACGCCCTCCCGGTCGTCCCGACCGGATTGAAAGCAACGGCGGCGCCCGGCAGGCCGGACGGCTCCAGCGCCGCTTCGGCGGTCGCCTCGATCGAACAGGCCGTCGCCGACGTGAGTGAAGGCCGCGCGGCAGCGATCGTCACCAATCCGATCGCCAAGAGCGTGCTGTACCAGGCCGGCTTCCATTATCCGGGCCATACCGAATTTCTCGCCGAGTTGGCGAAGCGCGACGGCGTTGTGCCGCAGCCGGTGATGATGCTGTGGTGCCCGTCGCTCGCCGTGGTGCCGGTCACGATCCATGTGTCGCTGCGCGACGCAATCGCCCAGCTCAGCACCGAGCTGATCGTGTCCACCGCGCGGATCGTGGTGCAGGACCTGCGCAGCCGGTTTGGCATCGCGCAGCCGCGGCTGGCCCTCGCCGGCCTCAATCCGCACGCCGGCGAGGACGGCTCGCTCGGCCGCGAGGACAGGGCCATCGTCGCGCCCGCGGTGGAAATCCTGCGCGGCGAAGGCGTCGATGCGCGGGGTCCGCTGCCCGCCGACACCATGTTTCACGCCGCCGCCCGACACACCTACGACTGCGCGATCTGCATGTATCACGACCAGGCGCTGATCCCGATCAAGACAATCGCGTTCGACGAAGGTGTCAACGTCACGCTCGGCCTCCCCTTTGTCCGCACCTCGCCTGACCACGGCACCGCTTTCGACATTGCGGGCAGCGGACGAGCCAACCCGTCAAGCCTGATCGCCGCACTGAAGCTGGCCGCGCGAATGGCATCGGCCCAGACCACATGAGCGCGATCGACGATCTGCCGCCGCTGCGCGAGGTGATCCGGCGGCATGATCTCGCGGCCCGCAAGTCGCTGGGCCAAAACTTCCTGCTCGATCTCAATCTCACAGCACGGATCGCGCGGGCCGCCGGCCCGCTCGACGGCGTCACCGTGGTCGAGATCGGTCCCGGCCCTGGCGGCCTGACCCGGGCTCTGTTGGCAACTGGCGCCAAGCGCGTGATCGCGATCGAACGCGACGAGCGCGCACTCGGCGCGCTCGAAGAGATCGCCGCGCATTATCCCGGACGGCTGGAGATCGTCAGCGGCGACGCCATGGAATTCGATCCGCGTCCGCTGCTGAACGGCGAGCGCGCTCGGATCGTTGCCAACCTGCCCTACAACATCGCGACGCCGCTGCTGATCGGCTGGCTATGCGCCGAGCCCTGGCCGCCATGGTACGAGATGATGGTGCTGATGTTTCAGCGCGAGGTGGCGCAGCGCATCGTCGCCCAGCAGGATGACGACGCCTATGGCCGGCTCGCGGTGCTGGCCAACTGGCGTGCAGAGACGCAGATGCTGTTCGACATTTCGCCGTCTGCCTTCGTGCCGCCGCCGAAGGTGACCTCGTCGGTGGTACGCTTGGTACCCCGCGCGCACCCTGAACCTTGCGATCGCGCAGCCCTCGAACAAGTCGCAGCCGCGGCGTTCGGCCAGCGCCGCAAGATGCTGCGTCAGAGTCTCAAATCGCTCGGCGTCGATCCGGCACGGCTGACCGCCGCCGCCGGGATCGATCCGGCTCGGCGAGCCGAGACCGTGCCGATATCCGGGTTTGTTGCCATGGCGAATGAATTGGCCAATAGTCGCGCGATAAGAACACAAGCCTGAAAGGGAGAAACCCGACATGACGCAAATGCGTCGCCAATCTCTGGTGAAATTCGACGCCCCGCTGTGCGAGACCATCATCGACGCGCCGAAGCCACAGGGGCGCGAAGTGCTGGTGAAGATCGAGCGCTGCGGCCTGTGCCATTCCGACCTACACATCCAGGACGGCTACGCCGATCTCGGCGGCGGCAAGAAGCTCGACACCACGCGAGGCATGACGCTGCCGTTCACCCTCGGTCACGAGATCGCCGGCGTGGTCGCCGAAGTCGGTCCCGATGCGCCGCAGGATCTGATCGGCACCAGGAAAGCGGTGTTTCCCTGGATCGGCTGCGGCAAGTGCCGTGACTGCCTCGCCGGCGATGAGAACCTGTGCGCCAAGAACCGCTTCCTCGGCGTTTCGATCGACGGCGGCTTCGCGACGCACGTTCTGGTGCCTGACGTCAAGTATCTGCTCGACTACGACCCGCTTCCGACCAATGTCGCCGCCACGCTGATGTGCTCGGGTATCACTGCGTATGGTGCATTGAAGCGCCTGGTCGACCGGCCGCGCCAGCGCAATCTACTGCTGGTCGGCTTGGGCGGCGTCGGCATGATGGGGCTGTCACTGGCCCAGGCGATGTTCAAACAGCCGATCGCGGTGGCTGATCTCAGCCCGGCGGCGCGGGAAACCGCGCTGAAGAACGGCGCAGCGGTCGCCTATGATCCGTCCGAGCCCGATATCGCCAAGCGCATCTTCAAGGAAACCGACGGCGGCTTCGACGGCGTGGTTGATTTCGCCGGCAACGACAAATCGATGAACTTTGCGGTGAGCTCCGTGGCGCGCGGCGGCAAGATCGTCGTGTCGGGTCTGATGGGCGGTCAGTTCAGCCTGCCGATGGTGCAGTGGATCTACAAGCGCATGACCGTCGAAGGCTTCATGGTCGGCACGCTCGAAGAGACCAAGGAACTGCTCGCGCTCGCACGTGACGGCAAGGTCAAGCCGACGCCGATGAAGGAAGAGCCGATGCAGGACGTGCAAACCTGGATCGACCAGCTCCGCGCCGGCAAGGTCGTTGGCCGCATCATGCTGACGAACTAATCATCGCCGTCTCCAGGCATTGCGGGTTCCCCCGCAATGCCGAGATCCGAATTGTCTCACCCTCACCGAATTATCGGCATATTGCGACCCCATTCTTTGCGGAAAACACGGGCGAATAGACTTTCGTTGTCCGTGTCGAATTGGGGAAAGCCATGCACAACCGATCCGCGAAGTTGCTGTCCGTTGCGGGCGCGAGTGTCATTGCGAGCCTGGCGGTCCCGGCAACGGCAATCACCCCGGCGCATGCAGACACCTGCCTTTCGGCCCCGAACGCTCCGACGCCGGCTGGCAGTCATTGGTTCTACCGGACCGATCACGCCAACAAGCGCAAATGCTGGTACTTGCGCAAATTGGACGCTGCACCGATGGCGGTCGCCCCTGCGGACACCAACGCGGCGGACGGAAACGACGACACTGCAGCCGAAGCCGCAACCACCTCGTCCAAGCCCGTGACTGCGGCAGCGTCCGCGCAACCGACCGCAGCCCCCCTGCGCTCTTCGGTCGCCGACGCCCGAGCGGAATATGCGGCGCCATCACAACAGCGCAATCCGGCTCCGGCCGCAGCGAACTCGCCGTTTCCAGATCCGGTGATGGCGAATCCGGCCGAGGCTAGTCAGCAAGTCGCGGCGCCCGCGCCGCAATCTACACCCGCGGTACCGCCGACAACGATGACCGACCGATGGTCGGAGCCGGCGGCCACGAATCTGCCGGTCTCCGCCGAAGCGGCCGACAAGCTGCGGAGAGCCGCGAAGGTCGCGGCCAAATCAACGCCGGCCGCATCAACCGACGCATCGATGAGTGCAAGCACAATCGCCACACTGATCGGCGCGCTGCTGGCAGCTCTGGCCGTTGCCGGCGGCATCGTCGCCGCACTGGTCAAATTCGGCCGCTCCGAGCCGGTCGTCCGCCGCGATCCCACCGAACGTCCCGATCTTTGGGCGGGCCACACCGAGCAGGTCGCGCCAGACATGTATGCTGACGATTTCCGATCGAGCCCGATCGATCTCGATGCGTCTGTCGCCGCGGCGGCGACAAAGTCCGAGCAACGTCCGGCCGCGAACTGGGAAGAAGAGACCGATCCGCCGGCCTGGATCAAGGCTGCCCGCGAGCGCCACGTTGCCAACGACAGCCTTCACACGAACGATGTGCCCGCACATCCGCCTGCCCACGACAACCTCCAGGCCAGCGTCGCCGGCGAAAAGGCCCGCGAGCCGGCGCCCGCCGCCGACGAGATCGAGCAATTGCTGGCATTGGCGCAGAAGCGGTCGGCGGCTTGATCGGTCAGACGTCGAGTTGCTGACGCATATCGCGAACGAAAGCGTCGATGCCGATCTGACGCTCACGCTTGAGCTGCTCGGCACGTAGAATCGCTTTCACGGACTCGAATGCGATACCGACGTTGTCGTTGACGACGATGTAGTCGTAAGCGTCGTAGTGGCTCATCTCGTCGCCGGCCTTTTTCATCCGGCCTTGGATGACGTCGTGGCTGTCTTGGGCGCGCGTGTGCAGACGATGCTCGAGCGCCTGCACCGAGGGCGGCAGCACGAACACGCTGACGACGTCGTTCGGAGCATGGCTGCGAAGTTGCTGCGTGCCTTGCCAATCGATGTCGAACAGAACGTCACGTCCCGCGGCCAGCGCTGCTTCGACCGGCGCTCGGGGCGTCCCGTAGCAATTGTCGAAGACGTTTGCCCATTCGAGAAATTCGCCCGCAGCGACCATCGCGTCGAATTTCGGCCGATCGACGAAGAAGTAATCGCGTCCTTCGACTTCCCCCGGCCGCATCGGCCGCGTGGTGGCCGATACGGACATCTGCAGGCCAGCAGCTTCCTTCACCAGCATTCGCGACAGCGTCGTCTTGCCGGCGCCCGACGGCGACGACAGGACGAACATTACGCCGCGCCGCTCGACACCGTTGTGTCCGCCCGCCGCTCCGTCGCTCATGCTCACTCCAGATTCTGAACCTGCTCGCGGAACTGCTCGACCACGTTCTTCATCGCCAGCCCCGCATTGGTGAGCTCCAGATCAATCGATTTGGAGCAGCAGGTATTGACCTCGCGGTTGAACTCCTGCGCGAGAAAATCGAGCCGGCGGCCCACAGCACCGCCCTTGTCCAACATCTCTCGGCTTTGCGCGATGTGGGAGGCGATGCGGTCGAGCTCCTCGCGGATGTCCGCTTTCGTCGCCATCATAATCGCTTCCTGATGCAGCCGATCCGCGTCGAAGCGATCCGACGTGTCGAGCAATGCCGCGATCTGCTCGGCCAGCCTCGCCTTGATCGCTTCCGGCTTGCGGCCCGGCGCGGCCTCGGCCTGCTTGGCAAGCCCTTCGAGTTCTTGCAGACGCTGAGCCAATATCGCGGCGAGACTCTCGCCCTCGCGCCGTCGCATCGCAACGAGACTGTTCAGTGCTTCGATGAAGCTGGTTTCGACAGCTGCGCGTGCGGCCTTGTCCTCGGCCTCATCAGCCTCGGGCTCGACCACCTCGATCACCCCTTTGATGCCGAGCAGACCGTCGATGCTCGGTGCCACCGCGTCGACCTTGCCGGCGATCTCACTTGCAACCTTGAGGACCGAAGCCAGTACGTCTTGATTGATCTGAATGGTCGACGCCGCGTTGGCTCGTTTCACGGTCAGATTAGCGTACACCGTACCGCGAGATAACACTTCGGCGGCGCGCTTGCGCACCGTTGGTTCGATGTCGTCCCACCCTGGGGGCAACCGCATCCGGAAATCGAAGCCCTTGGCGTTCACCGACTTCAACTCCCACTCGAACACGTAGGGGCCGCTGGAGCCATGGCTGCGTGCAAACCCGGTCATGCTCGATAACGACATGGCGTCACTGTCTCCGGATTTGGGGTTGAGAATCGCCCCGAAAGGCTTCGCGGAACTTAGCCCAAACGCCGCCGCGATGTGAACCTTCGTGCGCGTGTAACTTACTCGGTAGTCGCCTCAGGCGCAGCACGGCGCGGACGACGTTTTTGGGTCCCAGCCTTCCCCTTCGGTGCGCCGGCCGTCGCCGCGGTGGCCGAAGGTTCGTTTTCAGTCGCCGGGGCAACCGAGTTCGACGTCGCCTCCTCCGGTTCTGCGGTATCGTTCTGGGTCTGCTTCTCTTGCGCCCGTAGCTTGGCGACGTTCTTCTGGTGCTGCTCGTAGGTATCGCTGAACGCGTGGCCACCGCTTCCGTCGGCGACGAAATACAGATCGCGGGTGCGCGCCGGATTGGCTGCAGCTTCCAGCGAGGCGCGGCCTGGATTGGCGATCGGCCCGGGGGGCAGTCCGTCGATCACGTAGGTGTTGTAAGGCGACGGCTGCGTGATCTCGCTGCGCTTGATCGGTCGGCCCAGCGTGCCCTTGCCCCCGACCAGACCATAGATGATGGTCGGATCGGACTGCAGCCGCATCTTTCGTTGCAGGCGATTGACGAACACGGCGGCGACACGTGTGCGCTCTTCCGACTTGCCGGTTTCCTTCTCGACCAGCGACGCCAGGGTGACTAACTGCTCAGGAGTCTTGATCGGCAGGTCGGGATTGCGGCGCTCCCAGATCTCCGCGAGGACGCGCTTCTGCGCGCTCTGCAAGCGGTGCAGCACCTGCTCGCGAGGCGTTCCCCGGGGAAACTTGTAGGTCTCGGGCAGCAATGTTCCTTCACGCGGAATTTCGCGGATGCTTCCGGTCAGGATTGGATTATCTGACAGCCGCTCGACGATCTGCTCCGAGGTCAGCCCTTCCGGAATCGTGATCGCATGCTGCACCACCTTGCCTTCGACGATGGTGCCGATCACGTCGCGAAGGCTGGCGTTCTTCTGGAACAGATACTCGCCGGGCTTGAGTTCGGTACGGGCTCTCAACGCAATCACGCCGCCAGCAAACACCAGCCAGCCGTCCTCGATCACACCTTCCCGCTTCAGGATCTGCGCAATGTCGTCGAGACCGGCGCGCTGCGGAATGTTGACGGTCTTGTCCTGCGCGAGCGGACCCGGTGCTTCGAGCTTGTTCTTGCCGTAGACGTACAAGCCGCCGGCGCCGATCATCACCACCACGATGAACGTGATGATCGCATTGCCGACGATCACCAGCGGATTGCGTGCGTGGTCCGACCGCTTCGGGGGCGGCGGAAGCTGCTCCGGCTCGAGTGCCGCGCGTGGGCTTCTCGGCGAAATCGGCGGCCTGTCACTCATCGGTGCAACCTGAATCCTGTCGGCTCGCATTGGGGCCCGCGCAATTCGCGCCGGCGACATTCGGGATCACGACGTCGATGCAATGTCCCGTCGGGAGTCTATCCAGGCGGATGAGGGCTGCAACCGATCATACTCCGAAACTAAAGCACCGCGTAGGGTTTAGCAGCGATTGCGGCGAAACGGTGGATGACGAGACGCACTGCGTCTAGTTCGGCACGCGCTGCAACAGCAACGATGCGTTAGTGCCACCGAACCCGAAAGAGTTCGACAACGCAACGTTGATTTCGCGGGACCTGGGCTTCCACGGCACCAGATCGATCGCAGTCTCGACCGAGGGGTTGTCGAGATTGATCGTCGGCGGCGCGACGTTGTCGCGAATCGCCAGCACGCTGAAGATCGCCTCCACGGCGCCGGCTGCGCCGAGCAGATGTCCGATCGACGACTTGGTCGACGACATCGACACCCGCGAGGCCGCGTTGCCCAGCAGGCGCTGCGCCGCACCGAGCTCGATCTCGTCCCCGAGCGGCGTGGAGGTGCCGTGCGCGTTAATGTAGTCGATGTCCGACACCGCGATGCCGCCACGCTTGATCGCTGCGCTCATGCAGCGAAACGCGCCGTCACCATCCGAGCTCGGCGCCGTGATATGATAGGCGTCACCCGACATGCCGTAGCCGATCACTTCGGCATAGATCTTCGCGCCGCGCGCCTTGGCGTGTTCGTACTCTTCGAGAACGACGACGCCGGCACCCTCGCCCATCACGAAGCCGTCGCGATCCTTGTCGTACGGCCGCGACGCCTTGGTCGGCGCATCGTTGAAACCGGTCGACAGCGCCCGCGCTGCGGCAAAACCGGCCATCGCCAGACGACTGATCGGAGATTCGGTGCCGCCGGCGACCATCACGTCGGCGTCGCCAAGCGCGATCAAACGCGACGCGTCACCGATCGCATGTGCGCCGGTCGAGCACGCGGTGACGACCGAATGGTTCGGGCCCTTGAGGCCGAATTCGATCGAAACGTAACCGGACGCGAGGTTGATCAGGCGACCGGGAATAAAGAACGGAGAAATCCGGCGGGGGCCGCGTTGTTCGAGCAGCAGCGCGGTCTCGGCGATGCCCTGCAGGCCGCCGATGCCGGAGCCGATCAGCACGCCGGAGGCGCAGCGCTCTTCTTCAGTGGAAGGATGCCAGCCGGCGTCATCGAGCGCCTGGCGAGCCGCAGCCATCGCATAGACGATGAAGTCATCGACCTTGCGCTGGTCTTTCGGCTCCATCCACTGGTCTGCATTGAAAGTGCCGTCGGTGCCGTCGCCGCGCGGAATCACGCAGGCAATCTGACTGGCAAGGTCGGAGACGTCGAACGTGTCGATCTTGCGCGCGCCGCTCTCGCCGGCGAGCACGCGGCTCCAGGTTGGTTCGACGCCGCAGCCCAGCGGCGACACCATGCCAAGGCCCGTGACGACAACCCGTCTCATCTCCATCACTCCGGAATCAAATGCGCACTGCAAAACAAGAAGCCGGTGGACCGCACTCGCGCGGCCCGTCCGGCTTCCGTTGCATCGCGCGGAGCGTCAGCTCTTGGCGTTCTTTTCGAGAAACTTGGTGGCGTCGCCGACAGTGAGAATCGTCTCGGCGGCATCGTCCGGAATTTCGCAGCCGAACTCTTCTTCGAACGCCATCACGAGTTCGACGGTATCGAGGCTGTCCGCACCGAGATCGTCGATGAAGCTGGCGCTCTCGACCACTTTCTCGGGTTCGACACCAAGGTGTTCGACCACGATCTTCTTAACCCGCTCGCCAATCTCACTCATCTATTTAACCCCGTGCTGTTCCGTTTCGACCCGACCGACAGACGATACGAGCCATCGTGGTGCGTCAACTCGCTAAGTTCCCGTCGCATCGCGAAGTGTGTTGATTTTGCCCCCGTCCCCGGGTCGAAGCCGACCACTAGGCGTCAGGCTCCCCATCGCCAATATACAGGGTTTGGAGATCCTGCAATGGCCTTCTTTTGCCTGTCCGCCGGTGCTTCGGTTATCATACTTCCGATGCATTGACCACAAGGCCGGGGCAGCGGGAGCAGGATCGCACACGCCGCCAAAGCCTCGCAGATCGCCTCAGATCATCGCCATCCCGCCGTTGACGTGAATGGTCTGACCGGTGACGTAGGCGGCCTCGTTCGAACTGAGATAAACCGCCGCGGCGGCGATGTCCTCGGGGCTGCCGAGCCGGCCGGCCGGGACTTTGCCGAGAATCGCTTCGCGCTGCTTGTCGTTGAGAACGTCGGTCATCGGCGTGGCGATAAAGCCCGGCGCAATGCAGTTCGCCGTGACGTTGCGTTTGGCGTATTCGGCGCCGAGCGTCTTGATCATGCCGATCAAGCCGGCCTTCGAGGCCGTGTAGTTGCCCTGCCCCGGGTTGCCGGTGACGCCGACCACCGAAGTGATCGCGATGATGCGGCCGAACTTCTTGCGCATCATCAGCTTGGTGGCGGCGCGCGTCAGCCGGAAGGTCGCGGTGAGATTGACCTTGATCACCTCGTCCCAATCCTCGTCGCGCAATTGCACGAACAGATTGTCGCGGGTGATACCTGCATTACATACCAGGATGTCGAGCCCGCCCATCGCCTCGGCCGCCGCCGGCACCAGAGCCTCGACGTCGGCCGCATCCGACAGATTGCACGGCAGCACGTGCACGCGTTCGCCGAGCTTGCCCGCCAGCGCATCCAGTGCCTCGCGCCGCGTGCCCGAGATCGCCACGGTGGCGCCCTGGCCGTGCAGCGCCTGGGCGATCGCGCCGCCGATGCCGCCGCTTGCGCCGGTGACCAGCGCGGTTCTGCCTGTCAGATCGAACAATTTCGCCTCCTTGTGCCGGCTTATGCCGGGCGTCCGGCCGCCAGCGCGTCCTTTGCCGACGCGATGTCGTTGGGGCCGCCTACGGAAATACCAGTCGCGCCATCGGCGATGCGCTTCACCAGACCACTCAGCACCTTGCCGGCGCCGATCTCCAGAAACTGGCCGACGCCCTGCGACGCCATGAAGGCCACCGACTCGCGCCAGCGCACGGTGCCGGTGACCTGTTCGACCAGGCGGCGGCGAATCTCGTCGGGATCGGTGATCGGAGACGCCAGAACGTTGGCCACCAACGGCGCCGCCGGCGCGTTGATGGTGACGCCCGCGAGCGCCTCGGCCATCGCCTCGGCAGCCGGCTGCATCAACGAACAATGGAAGGGAGCGGACACCGGCAGCAACATGGCGCGCTTGGCGCCCTTGCCCTTGGCGATCTCGACCGCGCGCTCGACCGCGTCCTTGTGACCGGAGACGACGACCTGCCCGCCGCCATTGTCATTCGCAGCCTGGCAGACCTGCCCCTGCGCCGCTTCGGCCGCCACCGCGACGGCAGTGTCGTAATCGAGCCCGAGCAGCGCGGCCATCGCGCCGACGCCGACCGGAACCGCCTTCTGCATCGCCTGACCGCGGATCCGCAGCAACCGCGCCGTGTCGCTCACGCTCAGGCTGCCGGCAGCCGCCAGCGCCGAATATTCGCCGAGGGAATGGCCGGCCACGAAGGCGGCGTCTTTGCCGACCGACAGACCCGCCTCGGTCTCGAGCACGCGCATCGTCGCCAGCGACACCGCCATCAGCGCTGGCTGCGCATTCTCGGTGAGCTGCAGGGTTTCGGCCGGGCCTTCCCAGATGATCGCCGTCAGCTTTTCGCCGAGCGCGGCGTCGACCTCGTCGAACACCGCCCGTGCTGCCGGAAAGGCATCAGCCAGCGCCTTGCCCATGCCCACGGCCTGGGACCCCTGCCCCGGAAAGGTGAATGCTGCGGTCATCTGGATTCCTGAACCTGTCTCTGAAGTCGGGGCCGTAAGACACCGCCCGGCCCTGTCGTGTCAAGTTGACTGCCGTCTAACATCCGTTCGTTCCGGCCGCGAAGCACAGGCTTGCTGCGCCCGATGTGGCGCGGCCCCGTAAGCAGCTCGAGAGAATGCCCTGTCGGCAGCATGAAATGCTTGACCGCACAACGGCATGACAACGGCTCCTCGGAAACTGATCAATGCCGATCCAGTGATGCAATCGCCAGCCCATGAACGAGTATTCCTCATGCGATGGATCAGCGAACGACAATTGCTTCTGAGAAAGGCGACCTTTTGTACACGCCGCCGTCTTGCGGCATAACGAGCCCCAGCCCCCGGCATGCGTCTCGTCGCTCCATCTCGGCGTGCGCGGGGAATGGGACCTGATTCGGATCGCTCGTCTGGCAGGCAGGATCCCCACGCCGGCCGACTTGTGGCCGGAACTCTGGCTTTCCGTCCCTTGCCAAGTCGGCCGAAATCCGTATAACGGCGCATCCGCAGATCCCGGCCGGGAGCTGAACGGACGGTCTCACCATGATCTCCCCTGGGTCTTGTCTCCCTTGGCGATTTTGATGCGGCAGGGCCAGTCGGCTCGTCGTCCCGTGCTTCCGCCTTCTGAGCAGTCGAGTCCTTTCCGAAGGGTTCGAAGGGCTTGCCGCCGGTTTTGCGCTAACACGAGAAAGGACAACCATGCCTCTTTATGAGCATGTATTTTTAGCGCGCCAGGATGCCAGCGCCCAGCAGGTCGAAGAGCTCACCACCCAGATCACCGGTGTGATCGAAAGTCTCGGCGGCAAGGTCGCCAAGACCGAGTCGTGGGGCCTGCGCTCCCTGACCTACCGCATGAACAAGAATCGCAAGGCGCATTTCGTGCTGCTGAACATCGACGGCCCCGCCGCGGTGGTCGCCGAAATCGAGCGCCAGGAGCGAATCAACGAAGACGTCATCCGTTACCTGACGGTGCGCGTCGACGAGCACGAGGAAGGCCCCTCGGCGATGATGCGCAAGGCCGATCGTGACCGCGAGCGCGACGACCGTGGTCCGCGCGAAGGCGGCTTCCGCGGTGATCGCGAAGGCCGTGGCGACCGCGACGGTTTCCGTGGCGATCGTGGTCCGCGCCGTCCGCGTGAAGACGCCGAAGCCCCCGCAGCAGCAGTCGAGGAGTAAGCATCATGGCTGAAGCAGGTGCACGCCGTCCGTTCTTCCGCCGCCGCAAGACCTGCCCGTTCACGGGAGCGAATGCGCCGAAGATCGATTACAAGGACTCCAAGCTGCTGATGCGTTACGTCTCGGAGCGCGGCAAGATCGTGCCGAGCCGCATCACGGCCGTGTCCGCCAAGAAGCAGCGCGAGCTCGCGCGCGCCATCAAGCGCGCCCGCTTCCTCGGTCTGCTGCCCTACGTGATCCGCTAAGTGAAGTAGCCCCGCGGCGTCAGCGCCGCGGGGCTCACCTCTTTTTCTCATAAGGCTTCCGGGTCGTCCGGTCGCCGATGGTTGGGGCAAAGCGCCTCTAACCGCTCGAAGGGAGCGGGACAGCTGATGATGATCAACATTCTGATCGCGCTCGCCGCAGGCTGCGCTTCGGCGCTGATGTTCGCCTCGATCGTTTCGGGCGCGCTGATCTCTTTGCTGCTGTTCTATCTGGCGCCGCTGCCGCTGATGGTGGCCGCGTTCGGATGGGGTGTGCTCGCCGCCGCGATCGGCGGCCTGGTGGCCGCAATCGGCCTCGCCGCCCTCGTCAGTTTCCCCTACGCCATCGCCTTCGTCGTCACCATCGCCGTACCGGCTTGCTGGCTCGGTCACCTCGCGCTGCTGGCCCGGCCGGCGGAAGCCGCGCAGAGCGAGCCCGCTGCGCTGGAGTGGTACCCGATCGGCCGTCTGGTGGTGTGGATGGCCGGATTCGCCGCGACCACCACGATGGCCGCGCTGTTCACCCTCGGCGCCGACGGCAGCGCGATCAATGACGGCCTGCGCAACGGCCTTCAGCGCACGCTCGGCCCAGGCAGCACGCCCGGCAGCGACGCCGCCCTGGTCGACGCGCTGGTGACGATCGCGCCGCCCGCCGCCGCCACCGTTGCCATGCTGACGCTGACGCTGAATCTGTGGCTGGCAGCGAAGATCACCTCGGCCTCCAACCGCCTGGGCCGGCCGTGGCCGGATCTGCGGACCGTGACGCTGCCGCCGATGACTTTGGCGGTGTTGTCGCTGGCGCTCGCACTCAGCTTCGTCGGCGGTTTGACCTCGATGTTCGGCAAGACTGCGAGCGCCGCGCTGTTCGTCGCCTACGGGCTGACCGGCGCTGCGACGCTCCACACGATAACGATGGCGTCGCGTAGCCGCCTGTTCCTGCTGAGTTCAGCCTATGCGCTGATGCTGATTTTCGTATGGCCCGCCGTCGGCCTGGTCGCGCTCGGTCTGGGCGACGCCTTTCTCAATCTTCGGCAGCGCTACTTCCAGCGCCGTTCGATGCCGCCTCCGCCTACTCACTAGTTCAAACTTCTTAGCAAACACACGAGGAGATCATCATGGAAGTCATTCTGCTGGAACGTGTCGCAAAGCTCGGTCAGATGGGCGAGCTGGTGCGCGTCAAGGACGGTTACGCACGTAACTTCCTGCTGCCGCGCGGCAAGGCGCTGCGCGCCACCGCCGCCAACCGCGAGAAGTACGAGCACATGAAGGCCGACCTCGAGGCGCGCAACATCGCCGCGAAGGCCGAAGCCGCCAAGGTCGCCGAGAAGATCGACGGCCAGAATGTGGTGGTGATCCGCCAGGCTTCCGAAGGTGGCCAGCTGTTCGGCTCGGTGTCGGTGCGCGACATCGTCGTCAGCTTCGATGCCGAAGGCGTCAAGATCAACCGCAGCCAGGTGCTGCTCGACGCCCCGATCAAGACCATCGGCAAGCACCCGATCCAGGTCGCCGTGCATCCGGAAGTCGAAGTCGAAGTGTCGGTCACCGTGGCGCGCAGCGCCGAGGAAGCCGAGCGCATCAACCGCGGTGAGGACATCTCGACCCGCCGCGAGGATGAAGACGCCGCCGCCGAAGCGCTCGCCGCCGCCGGCGAATTCTTCGATCCGGATGCCCAGTTCGACGAAGAGCAGCCGGCCGAACAGTAAGCAACGCTCGCGTCCTTGGAACGGGGCCCGGCCTGAGCGATCAGGCCGGGCCCTTTGCCGTTCGGGGCACCTGCTGAAGAGCGCAGGGACTATCGCCCAGAAACGAAAAGGGCCGCATCGAAGCGGCCCCATCGCATCAAATCATCGATTATTTCGCCGGTGTGTCGGCGGAGCCGGAAGGCGGCGGCGCCGGAGGCGGCACCACCTCGGTCGAGGACGGAGCCGACGGCGCCTCCGACCTGTTGGCTGGCGGACCGGCCGGTGACGGCGGCGGGGCCGCCGATTCCGGCGGCGCGGCGGCGGCCGGCGCAGCGGACTCGGGCGACTTGGTTTCGGATGGCACCGCCGGCTTGGCCGGCTCGGGCTCCGCAGCCTTCGGCGCCGGGGTCACGGCAGGCACCGGATCGGGGCGCACGGGAGTTTCAGCCGCCGGAGCCGCAGCGGGCTTGCCACCGCCCTGCTTCGGCGCAGCGCCCTTCTCCTCCTTGCCGGGCTCGGCCGCAGGCGTCTCGGGCTTGGCTGCTTCGGGTTGCGCCGGCTTCTCGTGATGGCGCTTCTTGTCGCGGCGCTTCTTGGCCGGCTTGGCTGCCGGCTCGGGGGCAGCAGCCGGCTCGGCTTCTGCGCCCGGAGCCGGAGCAGCGGCCTCGGCGGGCTTCTCCGCCTCGACCGGCGCGGCGCGCCGCCGGGACTTACGCCCGCGCTGGACCTTCGGCTCTTCAGCCTGCGGTGCGGGCGCGGCCTCCTCCGGAGCAACGGCTTCTTGAGCGCCGCGCCGCTTGCGTCGCTGCCTCGGCTCGGAAGGAGACTCCTGCCTGCCGCGAACATCGGCACCGCCATTCGACACCACGTAGCCGGCCAACATGGCGGCCATGTCACTGCTGGTGGTGTAGTGCTGCCTCAGAAATGAGGCGACCGCGTTGGGCGGGACGGTGCGCAGGAGACCGCGCGGGCTCTTGTGACACACCGCGCAAGTGCTGGAGAAGATCTGTGCCGAGCTCTTGCCCGCTTCCAGATTTTGGGCTCGGGCGGGCTGTGCGACGGCGGCGCCGAGCACGAGCAGTACCGCTACCGAACTGAGCAATCGGCTCACCATTTAGCCCTCCGATGCAAAAAATCACCGCAGTCGCGGCGGGGACCTTTTAGCGAATTGTGTGATGATTGGAAGCGAAGAGATGGAACATTACCGTGCATGATCGAGGCAGCATACCAGCCTCACGCTGATGTCAGTGATGGTATCTTCGATCTTGATTATACTTTCACTCACGCCGCGCGGCGATGCTCTAAGAACCAAGCCGCGAGGCCGGTGTTGTAGCAGTCGAGGCGCTGCTGAATGGTCGGCGCCCGATGCCGGGGCTTACCGATGGACGGATTATTTCGTCTGCTCCTGAGCCGCTTCATCAGACGCGGCACGATCGTCTTCACAACCGCGAGCGGCACCACGTTCACCTGCGGTGACGGCACCGGCGAGCCGGTGCACGCACGCTTCGCGAGCGCCGTAGCGCAACGCCGCCTGCTGCGCGATCCTGAACTCGCCTTGGGCGAGATCTATATGGACGGCGATCTGGTGATGCAGCGCGGCTCGATTGCCGACTTGCTGGCGATCGCGATGGACCAGCCGGACTGGACGCCGCGCTGGGCCAAACTCCACGGGCTGATCCGCTACTGGATCCGCACGCTGCACCAATTCAACCCGCGCCGCCGCTCGCGTCACAACGTGGCCCATCACTACGACCTCGACGGCCGGCTGTACGCGCTGTTCCTGGATTCGGACCGGCAATACAGCTGCGCCTATTTCGAAACGCCCGACAGCAGCCTCGATGACGCCCAGCTCGCCAAGAAGCGTCATGTGGCCGCCAAGCTGCTGATCTTCCCCGGGCAGCGCGTGCTGGATATCGGTTCTGGCTGGGGCGGCTTAGGATTGTATCTGGCTGAGACTTGCGGTGCCCAGGTCACCGGCGTGACGCTGTCGCAGGAGCAGCTTCAGGTCTCCAATGCCCGTGCTGCCGAACGCGGTCTTGCGGACCGAGCCAGCTTCCTGCTCCAGGATTATCGCGACATTCCCGGCCCGTTCGACCGCATCGTTTCGGTCGGCATGTTCGAACACGTCGGTGTCGCCCATTACGACACCTATTTCCGACGCTGCGCCGAATTGCTCAAGCACGACGGCGTGATGCTGCTGCACTCGATCGGCCGCTCCGAAGGGCCCGGCTTCACCAATCCGTGGATCGCCAAATACATCTTTCCGGGCGGCTACCTGCCGGCGCTGTCGGAGGTGTTGCCGGCGATCGAACGCGCCGGACTGTTGGTCTGCGACATCGAAATCCTGCGGCTGCACTACGCAGAGACGCTGAAAGCGTGGCGCGAGCGCTTCCTCGCGCATCGCGAAGAAGCCGAGCGGCTGTACGACGCCCGTTTCGTGCGAATGTGGGAGTTTTATCTGGCGGCGTCGGAAATGTCGTTCCGGAAACAGAACACCATGGTGTTTCAGATTCAGCTTACCCGGCGCCAGGGCGTGGTGCCGATCACCCGCGATTACATGGCTGCAGAAGAGCGGCGATTGCGCGGGATCGAAAGCAGCCACCGACCGCGGCTGCAACTTGCCGGCGAGTGAACCAGCCGGCGCGGTGTCGGAGTTCTCAACTGACCAGCCGAACCGGAAGCTCGCGATCCGCTGCCGGCGGCAGCGGCCGTGCCAAATGGGCCTCCGCGGCACAAAGCAATTCGCGATCGCACGGCCGATGCTCGGCCTCTTCCGCTGCAGCGCGCTCGAAGGACTCGATCAGCGAATTCAGCCAATCGCGGTCGGAATGATCGTGGCAATACTGCTGTGCCATGCTGTGTCCATCATCCGAGGTGCTCCGCGAGCCGCTGCGAAGTGCCTCGACGCTCTTGCCCTGTTTCGCGTCACTTTGTTTGAGTGCACCCTTCCGGGTGCCTCGGTGATCGCGTCTTTCGACCTATCTTCGCCGACAATTCTTACGAATCCCCGACTGGAGCGGTTCGATCTGTCTCGACCGTCCATTTTGAACAGTCGTCCCACTGCGCCCCGAGGTTCACTCCGGCCGCGACGCTGCGGGAACACGTCAAGCACGGGTGACGGCGGCTCCAGCGATCATCCACATCCTTGTCGCGCTGGTGCATAACGCGCGATTGCGACTTTCGCTCCCGACGAAATCGGCGCTTTAGTCGCGCCCCGCATCTGACAAAATCGATCCGATATTCGAGAGCTATGGCCGCATCTGATTCGAACGTTCTCAAGCTTGCGCCGGAACCGGGCGCGCCGGCCTACCGGACCGCACCGCACAACATCGAGGCCGAGCAGGCCCTGCTGGGCGCGATGCTGGTCAACAACGATGCGTTCTACCGGGTGTCGGACTTCCTCGAGTCGAAGCACTTCTTCGAGCCGATCCACCAGACGATTTTCGACACCGCAGCCAGCATCATTCGTGCCGGCAAGATCGCGACCCCGGTCACGCTGAAGACGTTTCTGGCGGCCGACCTCGATCTCGGCGGGTTGACGGTCGCACAGTACCTCGCCCGCCTCGCCGCCGAAGCCACCACCATCATCAACGCCCAGGACTATGGGCGGACCATCTACGAGCTGTCGCTGCGGCGCGACCTGATCGGCATCGGCACCGACATGGTCAACGTCGCCTACGACGCTCCGGTCGACTTCGCGCCGAAGAACCAGATCGAAGACGCCGAGCGACGGCTTTACGAACTGGCTGAATCCGGACGCTACGAAGGCGGCTTCCAGAAATTCTCCCAGGCGCTGACCACTGCGGTCGACATGGCGGCCAAGGCTTTCCAGCGCGACGGAAAGCTGTCGGGCATCGCCACCGGGCTGCGCGACCTCGACACCCGGATGGGCGGGCTGCAGCATTCCGACTTGATCGTGCTCGCCGGCCGTCCCGGCATGGGCAAGACGGCGCTCGCTACCAATATCGCCTACAATGTCGCCAAGGCGTACCGCGGCGAGGTGCAGCCCGATGGCTCGACCAAGACCATCAACGGCGGCATCGTCGGCTTCTTCAGCTGCGAAATGTCGGCCGAACAGCTCGCCACCCGTATTCTCGCCGAGCAGGCCGAGATCGCGTCGAGCAAGATCCGCCGCGGCGGCATCTCCGATGCCGACTTCGACAAGATCCGCGACGTCTCGATCGAGCTGCAATCGCTGCCATTGTTCGTCGACGAAACCGGCGGCCTGTCGATCGCCCAGCTCACCGCCCGCGCCCGCCGTCTGAAGCGGCAGAAGGGCCTCGACATGCTGGTGGTCGACTATATCCAGCTGCTTCAGGGCTCCAGCAAGAAGGGTGACAACCGCGTCCAGGAAGTCACCGAGATCACCACCAGCCTGAAGGCGCTGGCGAAGGAATTGAACATCCCGATCATCGCGCTGTCGCAGCTGTCGCGTCAGGTCGAATCCCGCGACGACAAGCGTCCGCAGCTCGCCGACTTGCGTGAATCCGGTTCGATCGAGCAGGACGCCGACGTGGTGATGTTCGTGTTCCGCGAGGAATACTATCTGCAGAACAAGGAGCCGCGGCCCGGCACGCCCGAACACGAGAAGTGGGCGACCGATATGGAGCTGGTCCACGGCAAGGCCGAAGTGATCATCGCCAAGCAGCGCCACGGTCCGACCGGCACTGTCGACCTGCAGTTCGAAGGCCAGTTCACCCGCTTCAGCGACCTCACCGACGACAGTCATCTGCCGGAACGGATTTGACGCCGAAGCGGATCTGAGCCGCGCCGGCTGCCGTTGAACGGGCCGCAGGCAACGCATAAGGTACGCCATGAACTTCGTTCCCGACCCGAACGCCACCGCCGCCGGCCTGTCGGCGCCGGAGGCGACCACAGCCGCTCCGTTCGCCGCGGCCGACGCGGCCACCTCCGGCATTCTCACCATCGACCTGGACGCGCTCGTCGCCAACTGGCGCAAGCTCGAGAAGACGGCCGTGCCGTCCGAATGCGCCGGCGTGGTCAAGGGCAACGCCTATGGCTGCGGCGCCGGCCCGGTCGTCAAGGCGCTGCTCGCCGCCGGCTGCAAGACCTTCTTCGTCGCCACGCTGGGCGAAGCACGCGCCGTGCGCGAAGTCGCGCCCGAGGCGACGCTCTACGTGCTCGACGGCCTGTTTCCGAACTCCGGCGATGAGTTCGCCAGACTGAATTGCCGGCCGGTGATCGGAGATCTGTACGAACTCGCCGAATGGGACGTGTTCTGCCGCAACTCCGGCTGGCGAGGCGGCGCGGCGCTGCACATCGACACCGGCATGAGCCGCCTCGGCCTGACGATTGTCGAAGCGCAGAGCATCGTGCCCCGGATCATTGCCGGCAATCACGGCATCACCCTGGTGATGAGCCACCTCGCCTGCGCCGATCTCGCCAATCATCAGCTCAACGCCAATCAGGTGGCAGCGTTTCGCGAGATCGCGAGCCAGTTCGCGGGTGTGCCAGCGTCACTGTCGGCCTCGTCGGGCATCTTCCGCGGTCCGCAATTCGCGTTCGACTTGGTCCGTCCCGGCGCCGCGCTGTACGGCATCAATCCCACGCCGGAAGCCGACAATCCGATGCAGCCCGTCGTCGATCTGAAAGCGCGGATCGTCCAGATCCGTAGCGTCGAGCGCGGCGACAGCGTCGGCTACGGCGCGACCTGGACAGCGCGGCGGCCCAGCAGGATCGCGGTGCTGTCGGCCGGCTACGCGGACGGTTACTTCCGCGCCGCCGGCTCCAGCGACGGCACCCGCGGCGCCGACGTGATCATCGCCGGCGAGCGCTGCCCGATCGCCGGCCGGATCTCGATGGATCTGATCGCGGTCGACGTCACCGACCTGCCCGCCAACGCCGCAAGGCGCGGCATGATGGCGACGCTGATCGGCGACGGCATCACCGTCGACGAACTCGGGCATCATTTTGGGACGATCGGCTACGAGGTCTTGACCAGCCTCGGCCCGCGCTACACCCGGATCTACAAAGGCGGCGACGCCAAGATGATGACTGAGCCGGTCGTGTCAGACGAACCGGCAGTTCCGGCGAGCTGAGAGCACGCCACCCGTCAACGTCATTGCGAGCGAAGCGAAGCAATTCAACGGAGTGCACTGCGCTGGATTGCTTCGCTTCGCTCGCAATGACGGATGGGCCTCGCTTCACTTCTCAATCTTCGTGCACCAGAAACAGGAACCCGGTGATCGCCGCCATGAAGGCGAACGACCCGGCGACGCCGACCACGAAGATGATCCGCACCAGGGTCGGCGCCTCGCTGGTGGCGATTACGCCCGCCAGACCGAAGTAATTCTTGAACAGCACGATGCCGGCGAACAGCGCACCGAACGCCGCCCCCATGCCGAAATGGCCGGCGACCTGCAGCCACTTGCGGCGCTCGTAGTCCCGCTTGTCCCGATCGTCACGCATCATCGGACTATTCTAATGCGCTTTCGGCCGAGCCCACTATGGATTCGCACGCAAGCAGCACTGTTGTCAGTGCTTCGAGAACAAGTCGCGCAGCCGGCACAGCGTGGTGGTGATGTCGAAGCGCTGGTCGGGCAGCGTCTCGCCCTTGATGATGAGATCGATCGCAGTCGCCGGGTCGGTCTCGCCGGTCAGCAGCACGTCGGCGCCGCGCTTCTTCATGTGGCGGACATAGCCGTCGCCGGCGCTGCCCGCGACGATCAGTTCGATGCCGTCGAGCGGATGCGGCCCGTCGTCCTTGAAATAGTGCGGCAGCTGTTCCTTGGTCAGTTCGACACGCGACGGCGGCGGCAGCGGCCGGCCGTCGCGATGATCCGAAAGATCGTACACCATCCAGCGCGACGCCTGCCCGGCATGGCCGCTGATCGTGGCCCAGTCCTGGGTCGGAATGGCGATCTTCATGTCCGATGTTTCCCGAGCGCGCTCCAGGCGAACGCCCGAGCTCACAGCATTCTCGATCAAACGGCAGCGCCTGTCTGCTGGACCGTTGACGAATAGAACAAACTATGAACATCAATAACGCATCTATCCCGGTCCAGCCGAGCACGCGATGGCCAAAGCCTCCTCTTCCTTCGTCTGTCAAAACTGCGGTGCCGCGTTCAATCGCTGGCAGGGCAAATGCGAGGCGTGCGGCGAGTGGAATACGCTGGTCGAGGAAGCCGGTGACAATGCCGTGCCGGTGTCGATCCGCGCCAAGCGGCGCGGCCGGACGTTTAGGCTGGAATCGCTGGCCGGCAAGAGCAACGACGCCCCTCGCCTGCCCTCCGGCATGGCCGAGCTCGACCGCGTCACCGGCGGCGGCTTCGTGCGCGGCTCGGTGCTGCTGGTCGGCGGCGATCCCGGCATCGGTAAGTCGACGCTGCTGACCCAGGCCACCAGCCTGATGGCCAAGGCCGGGCATCGCACCGTGTACATCTCCGGCGAAGAAGCGATCGCGCAGGTGCGGCTGCGCGCCGAACGGCTGGGCCTCGCCGCCGCGCCGGTCGAACTCGCCGCCGAGACTTCGGTGGAAGACATCATCGCAACCCTTTCTGAAGGCACGACGCCGAAGCTGATCGTCATCGACTCGATCCAGACGATGTGGACCGACACGGTCGAATCCGCGCCCGGCACGGTGACCCAGGTCCGCGCCGCGGCGCAGGCGCTGATCCGCTTCGCCAAGAAGACCGGCGCCGCGATCATCCTGGTCGGCCACGTCACCAAGGATGGCCAGATCGCCGGCCCGCGCGTGGTCGAGCACATGGTCGACGCGGTGCTGTCGTTCGAAGGCGAAGGCTCGCAGCAGTTCCGCATCCTGCGCTCGGTCAAGAACCGCTTCGGCCCGACCGACGAGATCGGCGTGTTCGAGATGACTGGCCTGGGCTTGCGCGAAGTCAGTAACCCGTCGGAGCTGTTTCTGTCCGAGCGCGACCTCGGCTCACCGGGCACCGCCGTATTTGCCGGGATCGAGGGCACTCGGCCTGTGCTGGTCGAATTACAGGCACTGGTGGCACCCTCCACGCTCGGCACCCCGCGGCGCGCGGTTGTCGGATGGGATTCGGCGCGGCTGTCGATGGTGCTCGCGGTGCTGGAGGCGCATTGCGGCGTCAAGCTGGGTGGCTACGACGTCTACTTCAACGTGGCCGGCGGTCTGCGCATCAACGAACCCGCAGCCGACCTGGCCGCAGCCGCGGCGCTGGTGTCATCGCTGGCGAACGCGCCGCTGCCGACCGATGCCGTCTATTTCGGCGAGATCTCGCTGTCGGGGGCCGTGCGCCCCGTGGCGCAGACCCCGGCGCGGCTGAAGGAAGCTGCCAAGCTCGGCTTTGCCCGCGCGGTGCTGCCGGAACAGACCCGGGGCGATTCCCCAGCCGATGCCGGTCTGACGCTGCAATCGGTCGGCGGCCTCTCCAGCCTGGTCGCGGACATCGCGGCGCGCGGCACGCGGCGCGGTGGTGACGACAGTACGCCGCGGACGAAAGCTGCCTCAAATGCAACACCGGCGCGATTCCGGCGCCAGGAGGGTTGAAGCGGCGTGACGTTTGCAGGGCGCACAGCTATACAACGCCCGCGCAAGCTGAACGTATCCGGCCACCAAGCCTTAACCCAGCGGAACATTGCTGTGACGAGGCACACCGGAACAGTTTTCTGACCTTGCGCCGCGTGCCATACCACCGTCACCTGTGCCGACCCCGTGCACGCCGATTCGCCGTTGTGCTGACCGAGCGGACCTGACCTGCCGATGCCGATTACCATCCTCGATCTCGTTGTTCTCGCGGTGATGTTGGTGTCGGGCCTATTGGCGATGGTGCGCGGCTTCATGCGCGAAGTGCTGTCGATCGCGGCCTGGGGCGCCGCGGCTCTGGTGACGCTGTACGCGTTCCAGAAGCTGATGCCGATGGCGCGGACCTATTTCTCGTCCGAGACGGTCGCCGCCGTGGTGGTGATCGCCGGCGTGTTCCTCGGCACTCTGATCATCGTGTCGATCATCACGGTGCGGATCTCGGACATGATCCTGGATTCGCGCATTGGCGCGCTCGACCGCACGCTCGGCTTCCTGTTCGGCCTCGCCCGCGGCCTTTTGATCGTGGTGGTGGCGTATCTGTTCTTCAACTGGCTCGTGCCGGACAAGCAGCGGCCCGAATGGGTCACCAACGCGAAGTCGCGCACCGTCCTGCAAGGAACCGGTGACTGGCTGATGACGCTCTTGCCGGACGACCCTGAAAATACCATTTTGAAGCGGTTCAAGAAGAACAAGCCGGAAGACGATCAGCAGCAGTCCGACGATTCGGCCGCTCCTGGAACTAATGACGGCTACAGCAAACCTGCCCGCGACGGCCTGAAAAAGCTGATAGAGGGCAAACCGGCCACGCGCTGAGCGTGTCCCACATGAAAGGCGCGATGGACGCGATGCCCAGCTCTTCCGACGACGCCGCAACGCCCGCTTCGGACGCTCGCGACCACCATATCTTCGACGAGACCGTTTTCGACACCGACGGTGACACGCTGCGCGAAGAGTGCGGCGTGTTCGGCATTTTCGGGCACCCCGATGCCGCCGCGATCACCGCGCTGGGGCTGCACGCCCTGCAGCACCGCGGCCAGGAAGCCGCCGGCATCGTCTCGTTCGACAACGGCCGGTTTCATTCCGAACGCCGGCTCGGCCTCGTCGGTGACACCTTCTCCCGCGCCGACGTGATCGCCCGCCTGCCCGGCACCTCGGCGATCGGCCACGTCCGTTATTCGACCACCGGCGAGACCATCCTGCGCAACGTGCAGCCGCTGTTCGCCGAGCTCAACGCCGGCGGCTTCGCGGTCGGCCACAACGGCAATCTCACCAACGGCCTGACGCTGCGCCGTGAGCTGATCCGCAGCGGCGCGATCATGCAGTCGACCACCGACACCGAGGTGATCCTGCATCTGGTCGCGCACTCCAAGAAGACGCGGTTCATCGAACGCTTCATCGAGTCGCTGCGCGCGCTGGAAGGCGCCTATTCGCTGGTGTCGCTGACCAACAAGAAGCTGGTCGGCGCCCGCGATCCGCTCGGCATTCGGCCCCTGGTGCTCGGCGAACTCGACGGCTGCCCGATCCTGGCGTCGGAAACCTGTGCGCTCGACATCATCGGCGCGCATTACGTCCGCGACGTCGAGCCCGGCGAAGTCGTGGTGTTCGATCGCCACGGCGTCACCAGCCACAAGCCGTTCCCACCGCAGCCTCCCCGCCCTTGCATCTTCGAATACATCTACTTCGCGCGGCCGGATTCGATCGTCGGCGGCCGTTCGGTGTACGACGTCCGCAAGGCGTTCGGCGCCCAGCTCGCCCTCGAGAGCCACGTCGAATCCGACGTCATCGTGCCGGTGCCGGATTCCGGCGTGCCGGCGGCGATCGGCTATTCGCGGCAATCCGGCGTGCCGTTCGAGCTCGGCATCATCCGCAACCACTATGTCGGCCGCACCTTCATCCAGCCGACCCAGAGCGTGCGCGAACTCGGCGTGCGGATGAAGCACTCGGCCAACCGCGCCGCGATCGAAGGCAAGCGGATCGTGCTGATCGACGACAGTCTCGTCCGCGGCACCACCTCGAAGAAGATCGTCAAGATGATGCGCGATGCCGGTGCTCGCGAGGTACACTTCCGCATCGCCTCGCCGCCGATCACCCATCCCGACTATTACGGCATCGACACGCCTGACCGCGCCGGCCTGCTCGCCGCGACGCATTCGCTCGACGAGATGCGCGACCTGATCGGTGCCGACACGCTGGCCTTCCTGTCGGTCGACGGCATCTATCGCGCGATGGGCGAACCGGGCCGCGATCCGGCGTTGCCGAAGTTCACCGACCACTGCTTTACCGGCGACTATCCGACCGGCCTCACCGATCTCAATCAGACCGAGGCAACGCCGCGGCAATTGTCGTTGCTGGCCGAAGCGAGCTGAGCTGCGATCCTTCCGAACGCCGTCCCCGGGCGTCCCGGCGGCGGCGTTCGCTTTGAAGGGTCCCGTGTTCGAAGATACCTCTTTTAGAGGATGGCTCCGCCGGTCCGGTCCGCGTATGACAATGCGCGATATATCTTAAGCCGGACATCCTCATGACCCAACCTCTCGCTTCCCGTATTGCTCTCGTCACCGGCGCCTCGCGCGGCATCGGCTACGCCACCGCCAAGTCGCTCGCCAAGGCCGGCGCGCATGTCATCGCCGTGGCCCGCACCCAGGGCGGACTCGAAGAGCTCGACGACGAGGTGCGGAAGGACGGCGGTCATCCGCTGACGCTGGTCCCGCTCGATCTCACCGACTACCAGGCGATCGGCCGCCTCGGCGGCACGATCTACGAACGCCACGGCAAGCTCGACGTGCTGGTCGGCAATGCTGGGATTGCCGGACCGTCGTCGCCGCTCGGCCATATCGACCTGAAGCCGTGGCTCGACGTCATCGGCATCAACCTGAACGTGAACTTCCAGCTCGTCCGCTGCATGGAACCGCTGCTGCGCGCCTCGGATGCCGGCCGTGCGGTGTTCCTGACGTCCCGCGCCGGAGGCAAGGCACCCGGCTACCGCGGCCCCTACGCGGCCTCGAAAGCAGCGTTGGAGACATTGGTTCAGGTTTGGGCCAAGGAAGTCGTCAATACCACGCCGATTCGCATCAACCTGTTCGATCCCGGCCCGACCCGCACCAAGCTCCGCGCCAACGTCATGCCCGGCGAAGATCCGGAGACCCTGCCGACGCCGGATCAGGCCGCAGAGCTGCTGCTGCCGCTGTGCCTGCCGTCCTTCACCGAAACTGGCAAGCTGTTCGACGGCCCCTCTCGTTCCCTGAAAGACCCGCAGGCCGATTGACTTCGCCCCGGCAGCGCGATTGACTGACTGCGAGCGGAGGAAAACATCCGCAGTCAATCGCCATTCCTAGGGGGAAATGATGAGAGTAGTCTTCTCACGCCGTTACGCTATGGCCATCGCGATGGCGAGCGTCGCCTTCGCAGCGCCCGCACTCGCCCAGACCAAGGACAAGAACGTCAAAATCGGCGTGCTCAACGACATGTCGAGCCTGTACGCCGACATCGGCGGGCCGAACTCGGTGGTGGCGGCCAAGATGGCGGTCGAGGATTCCGGCCTCGCCAAGAAGGGCTGGACCATCGACGTGATCAGCGCCGATCACCAGAACAAGCCGGATATCGGCGCCAATATCGCGCGGCAATGGTACGACATCGACAAGGTCGACATGATCACCGACACGCCGAACTCCGGCGTCGCGCTCGCAGTCAGCAATGTCAGCAAGGAAAAGAACGGCATCCTGATGAACTCGGGCGGCGCCAGCGCCGACCTGACGGGCAAGCAGTGCACGCCCAACACCATCTCGATGACTTACGACACCTACATGCTGGCGCACGGCACCGGCGCAGCCATGACCAAAGCCGGCGGCAAGACCTGGTTCTTCCTGACGTCCGACTACGCGTTCGGCCACGCACTCGAACGTGACACCACCGCGGTCATCAACGCCAACGGTGGCAAGGTGGTCGGCAGCGTCAGGCATCCGCTGAACACCCCGGACTTCTCCTCGTTCCTGCTGCAGGCGCAGGCCTCCAAGGCCAACGTCATCGGCCTTGCCAATGCCGGTGGCGACACCACCAACGCGATCAAGCAGGCGGCCGAATTCGGCATCGTCCAGGGCGGCCAGAAGCTGGCAGCGCTGCTGCTGTTCATCAACGACGTCCACTCGCTCGGGCTGAAGACCGCACAGGGCCTCACCTTCACCGTGTCGTACTACTGGGATCACAACGACCAGGGCCGGGCATTCGCCAAGCGCTTCCAGGAGCGCGCCAGAAACCACGAGATGCCCTCGATGACCCAGGCCGGCGTGTATGCCGCCGTGCTGCACTATCTCAAGACGCTGGAGCAGATGGGCGGCAACCCGCACGACGGCAAGATGGTGGTCGCCGAGATGAAGAAGCTGCCGACCGATGATCCGGTGTTCGGCAAAGGCTCGATCCGCGAAGACGGCCGCGCCATGCACCCGGCATTCCTGTACGAGGTCAAGAAGCCCTCGGAGTCGAAGGGAGCGTGGGACTACTTCAAGCTGATCTCGGAGATCCCGGCCGATCAAGTGGCGGTGCCGCTGGGAGAGAGCACCTGCCCGCTGATTAAGAAGTAGCAGCTGGCAACGCTGATCACGACAATGATGATGGCCGGCCCGATCCCGGCCATCATCATTCCTGGTGCTCCATTCAACTAAATTCGCCCTCTCAATCAGTCGACCGGCTTCGTCATCTGCCGATACGCTTCGCCGCCGAGCTCGACAAATCCGAGACGATGATACAGCCTGCGGGCCCGATCATTCGACGACTGCACCGACAGAGTCAGTCGTCCCACATTCATCTGTTTTGCCACGCTGGCTAAACCATCAATCACCGCTCGCCCGACACCGTCTCCTCGCGCGGCGGGAAGCAGCGCGATATCGATGATCCGCAGCGCTTGGCCATCCCGGCACTGCCGCGCGGCACCCGGCTCGAGTCGGGCTACATCGCGCGATACGGCCACCGCCTCCTCGATCGCGACAACGATCCTGCCGACCGCCACGTCCCGGTCCGAAATGACGAAGTATTCGGCATCGGGAAAACTGCGCAGATAGCCGATCCGCCGCGCGTCGAACTGCTGCGCGAGTAGCCCCGCGAGCATCGGTTCGGGCAACTCCATATCATCGAACTCCGTTCGCAAGATCTCATCCGACAGGCCCCGACAGAAAGCATCGTCCGTCGGCCGCATTGGACGAACCGATAGCCCCGCAACAGCCAGCTTGAAATGCGCCGCGATACGAGCCACGGCCACCTCCAATTCAATCGGCGCCGCAAGCTTTGAGGCGGCTCATTGACGCCGACTACATGTCCTACACTAATCGAATGCTACAGCGTTCACGACCACGCACGCGGCTCGAACGTTCTCGTTCGCGGCGCAATCGCCTTTCAACAACCAATCGAGGCTCCAGATGTACCTGATGAAGCCTGAAGACTTCGAACCCTGGGTCGGGCGGGCAGTCCGTGTCGCCACCGTCCCCGAGCCTGTTGAACTCACGCTCGTCAGACTGCAACGCAAGCCGGTCTTCGTCGGCGTCGAGCGCGAGCCGTTCAGCCTGTTTTTCGAGTCCTCGGAAGACGTGTACCTGATCGATGCCGCCTACGAATTCGATTGCGGTCGTGGCGGCCCCTACACGATCCTGATTTCCCAGCTGCAGCCCAAGAATGGCCGAAGACGCTACCAGGCAGTCTTCAATTGAAGCGAACTATTCAATTCCGACAAACATGAGCGGTCAGTCAACGCCACTGCCGACAGTGGCGCTGACATCGCGATCTCGTTAATTCCTCCGGCTCATCCGTGTTGCGGATAGATACCGGCGAGGCAGATATTGGTGCGGAGCGCCAGATAGGGAGGCAGGGTCTCGATCGGCACATTGTTGCCGGTATTTCCGATCTGAACCGTGCCGCCGGTGATTCCGCCACCGCCGCTGACGCCACCGAGATTAACCGGCGTGCCCGAGGTGCCCGCTGGCGCATAGATCTTCGGCTGCGCTGCACCGCCCGGAGCCGTATTCGCCAACTGAGAGCCCGCCGCCGGCGTGGCCGTCAGCGACGCTGCCGGAGCACCTGTCAGCGCCTGAACGGCCACCGCCGAACCGCCGCCACCGCCCGTCGGCGTGAATACCGCCGCATGCGAATGTGCCGGTAGATTGACCTGAGTGAGCGTGACGCGCTCGACGCCGTCATGGGCGCCCCATGCGTAGTTACTCAGCCCCGGCCCCTGCCCCGCGCCGATGATCACCCGTGACTGCAGATTTGGAAGCTGGAACGTCGTCCGCCCATCACCACCAAACGTCGCGCCGATCAGCGCGAACAGCGCCTGGTTCTGGTTGACAGTGAATGTCTGCCCCGCTGCGACCGCCCAATCGATCGGCGCAAAGTTAAAACTGACCTGCATAATCTGACCAATGAATGCCTCAGCCATCTGATCCACCCTCGCTGTTGAAGATTGGGTGCACCAACACGGGCACCCCGACCCCGCCGCTCCATACGCGGCATATGCCGTCAAAAACTCATAGTAACAACAACGTCTTCGCCCCCGTACTCGAACTATGCGCCCATGATCCGCGGCAGACGACACGATCGAGTTCACAATCAGCAAACGACTTCCCGATCTCCGTTCGCCGGTATCAAGACACAACTAATCTATAATCAATAGACCGGGAACAAGACCCCGAACACTTACTAACTGTTACTTTCTTGCATCTGGTGCAGCGATTCAATCGAACAATCACCGATTGCAGTTGATAACACACCAATCTGAATGCGAACAATAGCGCCGTTTCGAGATCGGGCCTCGCGACCGTCATTTTCAGAGGCTTCGACACGCTCCGGAAGCGGCCAACGACATGCATATCGCAGAACGCTTATCATCGTCCTATTCGGCCGTTTCTAAATCACGATTGTTGGCACAAGCTAACCTGACGCGCTCCCGTTTCGACAGCGCGTGGTGCGATCGGCGCAACGTTCCCGTTGCCTCTGCCATGTCGCTTATCAGGCGAAGGAACCGCCATTTGGCTCTGGCGGCATTGATTTACCTCACCGCAGCAGCAGTACCGACGTTGAGCTGGGCGGCATCGGCAGGGTGTAACGCGGTCAACAGCGGGGCGCTGGATTATTCCGTCACCTATTCGTCAGCCGACACTCCAGACGACGGAAACGGTTACAAAAGCACTTTTGTGGCGGGGTTCGCTGCTGGCGACATCATCAACTATTCAGTCACCATTAATCCAACGACCGGCTCCATCCAGGCGGGCTTTCTTTCCGATTTCAGTTTCGGCATCCCGAATGGATTCAACAACAACACAGGCGGCGGCTTCACGTCGACAGTTACCGGTCAGCACTATCAATTGACATCGACCGACGTCAGCAACATCGACGCGAATGGCGGCCTTTACGCCGAAACATACTACAATGGCTTTCAAGGCTTTACCGGCAGCGTTACGCTTTCGGCGACCTGCACCGCGGCAGGCACACCAAGCGTCACATCAGTGGCGCCGACATCGGGTCCGCTCGGCGGTGGCACGTCGGTGACCATCACCGGCACGGACTTCACCGGCGCCACGTCGGTGAGCTTCGGCGCAACATCGGTACCGAGTTCGAGCTTCACTAGCAGTTCCGCCACTCAGATCGTGGTCCCTTCGCCGAGCGGCAGCGCAGGAACGGTGCATGTGACCGTGACGAACGGTATCGGCACGTCACCGACCAGCTCAAGCGATCAATTTACCTATGTGGCGGCGCCGACGATCGGCACAATTTCACCCAATTCGGGCTCGACCGCCGGCGGAACAGCGGTGACAATCAACGGAACGAACTTGTCCGGTATCACCAGCGTGACCGTCGGCGGCACAGCCGCGACACTCGGCACCAACACCGCGACCTCAATCGCGATCACAACACCGGCCGGAACTGCAGGTGCTCGCGACGTGGTGGTGACCACAGCGGGCGGCTCGGCCACCTCGACGGGCGGCTTCACCTACGTCGCGCCGCCGACCATCGGCACGATCTCGCCGAATTCGGGCCCGACCGCAGGTGGTACGTCCGTCAGCATTACGGGTACCGATCTGTCAGGCGTCACAGGCGTCACCGTTGGCGGCGCGGCAGCGACGCTCGGCGCCAATACATCGACCTCGATTGCAATCACGACCCCGTCCGGAAGCGCAGGCGCGCAGAACGTCGTGGTGACGACGGCAGGCGGTTCCGCGACTTCGACCGGCGGTTTCACCTATATCGCGGCGCCAACCATCGGCACGATCTCGCCGAGTTCCGGTCCGACAGCGGGTGGAACGTCCGTGACCATCACCGGCACCAACCTGTCCGGGGTAACCGGTGTGACCGTGGGCGGGGCAGCGGCGACACTCGGCAGCAATACATCGACCTCGATCGTGATCACGACGCCCTCGGGAACGGCCGGAGCACGCGACGTGGTCGTGACCACCGCGGGCGGCTCAGCCACTTCGACGGGCGGCTTCACCTATGTCGCTGCGCCGACCATCGACACGATCTCACCGAGTTCCGGTCCGACTGCGGGTGGAACGTCCGTGACCATCACCGGCACCAACCTGTCCGGGGTGAGCAGTGTAACCGTGGGCGGGGCAGCGGCGACACTCGGTACCAATACATCGACCTCGATCGTGATCACGACTCCGGCCGGAACCGCAGGTGCACGCGACGTCGTCCTGACCACGGCGGGCGGCTCGGTGACATCGACCGGCGGTTTCACGTACATTGCCGGACCGACCATCAGCACGATCTCTCCGAGCGCAGGCCCCACCGCCGGCGGTACCAGTGTCACGATCACGGGCACCGATCTGTCTGGAGTCACGGGCGTGACGGTCGGCGGCGCAGCCGCAACACTGGGCACCAACACGGCGACGTCGATCGTGATCACCACGCCGTCGGGAACGGCCGGGGCGCGTGACGTGGTCGTGACTACCGCAGGCGGCTCTGCAACCTCTGTCGGCGGCTTCACCTACGCGGCGCCACCGACGATCGGCACAATTTCACCGAGTTCCGGCTCCACAGGAGGCGGCACCTCGGTGACGATCACCGGGACAAATCTATCCGGAGTGACGTCTGTCACGATCGGCGGCGCGTCCGCCACGCTCGGCACCAATACGTCGACATCCATCGCGGTGACCACGCCCTCCGGCACGGCCGGGGCACGCGACGTGGTGGTGACCACCGCAGGCGGCTCGGTAACCTCGACTGGCGGCTTCACCTACATCCTGTCACCGTCGATCAGCACGATCACCCCGAATGCCGGTCCGACCGCGGGCGGCACCTCGGTGACGATCACCGGCACCAACCTGTCCGGCGTCACCAGCGTGACAGTTGGCGGCGCCTCTGCGACCCTGGGCACCAATACCTCAACCTCGATCGTGATCACCACGCCTGCCGGAACAGCCGGCGCCCGAGACGTGGTGGTGACCACCGCAGGCGGCTCGGCAACCTCTGTCGGCGGCTTCACCTATGCGGGGCCACCGACGATCGGCACGATCTCACCGAGTTCCGGCTCCACAGCGGGCGGCACCTCAGTGACGATCACCGGGACAAATCTATCCGGAGTCACATCCGTCACGATCGGCGGCGCGTCCGCCACGCTCGGCACCAATACATCCACTTCGATCGCAGTGACGACGCCCAGCGGCACCGCGGGCGCACGCGACGTCGTCGTGACCACGGCCGGGGGTTCGGTGACATCGACCGGCGGCTTCACCTACGTGGTGTCCCCGACCATCAGTACCATCGTGCCGAACTCGGGCCCGGCCGCCGGCGGCACGTCGGTCACCATCACCGGCACCAACTTGTCGGGAGTCACCGCGGTAACTGTCGGGGGAGCTGCTGCGACGCTCGGCACCAACACCGCGACATCGATCGTGATTACGACGCCGGCCGGGACTGCCGGCGCTCGCGACGTCGTGGTGACCACGCCGGGCGGCGCCGCCACATCGAGCGGCGGCTTTACCTATATCGCGGCTGCGACGGTGACAGCGATTACGCCTGCCGTGGGTCCGATCAGTGGCGGCACGTCGGTCACCATCACCGGCACGAATCTCACCGGCGCGACAGCCGTGACGATCGGTGGCGCCGCCGCGACCGGCGTGACCGTCGTGAACCCCACCACGATCACCGCGACCACGCCGGCTCATGCGGCGGGCAGCGCCGACGTCGTGGTGACGACACCGGGCGGCACCGCGACCGGAACCGGACTCTATAGCTACGTCTCGGGTCCCGCCGTGACGTCGATCAGTCCTGCCAGTGGCCCGGCCGCCGGCGGTACCTCGGTCACGATCACCGGCAACAACCTCACCGGCGCGACCGCGGTCAGCTTCGGCGGCGTGGCGGCCACAGCGGTGAGCGTCACCAGCGCCACAACGATCACTGCAACAACGCCGGCGCATGGCGCGGGCGTCGTAGACGTCACCGTGACGACGCCAGGCGGCAGCAGCACCGGAGCCGGGCTCTTCAGCTACATCGTCTCCGCCACCATAACCACACTCACCTCCTCCCGAAATCCAAGCGAAGCGGGCCAGGCCGTGAGTTTCACCGCAACGGTGACGGCGAACGGTGCCACTCCGATCGGCACCGTCACTTTCACCGATGGCGGTGTCTCGATCGGATCGGTTGCGTTGTCCGGCGGTACTGCGACGCTCACCACGAGCAGCCTGACCGTCGGCACGCACACCATCGTCGCCGTGTTCGCCGCCAATGCCAGCTTCAGCGCCAGCACCTCATCGCCGCTGCTGCAGGCCGTCAATACACCCCAGGACAGCTTGAAGCTGCGCGCGATGCAGATCATCGCGAGCAAGACGATCGCTCAGACCTCCGGCGCAGCGATCGCTGGTGCGATCGATTCGGCGATCTCCGAAGGGTTCAACGACGGCGGTGAGCTGATTACGCCGTCCAGTACGGGCCTGCGTTTCAATTTTACCGACGATCTTTCGCAGAGCAGAGCCGGTGCCCGCGACAGCGCCGTCGAGAGCCGCTGGCCAAGGTTTGGAGTACAGGACGACGTGGCCGGCGGTCAGACGAAGGGATTTGGCTTCGGCGCTCCGGCAGCCTTCGGACGTAGTCGATCGCGCGTCGACGATGCATTCGCCGCGATGGGCAGCAGCCCCGGTATCGCCAAGGCACCCTCGAAGGCACTGGTCGAACCAAAGGAGTGGCTGATGTGGGCCGAAGTGAGAGGTGCCGGGATCGGCCAATGGAATGCGAGCAGCACCGGCTCGGTCTTGACCGGCAATCAGGTCAATGCCCTGATCGGACTGACCAGGAAGCCCTCCCCCGACTTTCTGATCGGCGTCGTCGGCGGCTACGAGATCTTCGACTACAAGTCCGGTACGCTGAACGGCAGGCTCAAAGGCGATGGCTGGACGATCGGCTCGTATGCTGGGTGGCGATCCGCCGCCGGGTTGCGCTTCGATATTGCCGGCGCCTATTCGGGGATTGGTTACGACGGTTCGGCCGGTGCCGCCTTCGGCAGCTTCGATGGGCAGCGCTGGTTGGTGTCCGGCGGCATCACCGGCGCCACCGAAGCGTTCGGCTTTGCGATCGAGCCCTCGGCGAAGATCTACGCACTGTGGGAGCGGCAGAACGCTTATGTCGATTCGCTCGGCACGCAACAGGCGCAGCGCGACTTCTTCACCGGCCGGGCGTCGGCCGGCCTCAAGCTGAGCTATCCCTGGCATTATAGCGCAAGCGTGACGTTCGCGCCCTATGCAGGCTTCTTCGGAGACTACTACTTCCTCGGCGACAACGCTGAAACAGTCACTTTGGACGGCGGGGCACCGCTGGCGTCCGTGCCGCTGCTGGATGGATGGTCGGCGCGCGTGACCGGCGGCGTCGCAGCGCGGTTTGGCAACGGCGCTGCGGTTGCGGTGGGCGGTGAGCTCGGAGGTCTCGGCGGCACGGTTCAGATTTGGACGCTTCGGGGCCGGGCGTCGGTGCCGTTCTGAACAGAGGTCGCCCAAGCAAAATGCGGGCCGACCAGGGGGAGCGGCTTCGTCAGTTCGGCAAAGTTCGCTTGGTGGCGTCTCCCGCCGACACCACGATCACCACCGACACCATCAGCAGCGCGCCGGCGAGCAAGAACGGCGCGCCGGGCAAATGCAGCGGCGCGCCGGCGTCGATGAAATAGGCGAAGATCATCGTGAACATGAACGGGCCGATCAGTTCGGCGACGCTCTTGACGCTGGTGGTGGCGCCCTGCAATTGGCCCTGCTGCGCCGGCGACACCAACCGGGTCATCATCCCCGAGGTCGCCGGGCCGGCGATGCCCCACAGCGTCATCACCGGAATGCCGATGCAGAACAGCGCGCCGCTCGGCGCCAGCGCATAGATCAGGAAGCCGAGCGCGCCGCCGCCATAGCCGATGATCTGCGCGTTGCGCTCGCCGAGCAGTTTCACCGCCGGGCCGACCAGCCCGCCCTGCACGATGGTGGTGCAGATGCCGACGAACGCCAGCGCCAGGCCGACCGTGGTCTGATCCCAACCGTAACGATAGCCGGTGTAGAGCACGAAGGTCGCCGGCAGCGCGACGTGCGCCACCTCGGCGCAGAACTCGACCACCGCCAGCGCGGCCAGCGTGGCGTTCGAGCCGAGCAGCCGCACTGCACCGATCGGATTGGCGGATTTCCAGCGGAACGGAGAACGCCGGTCGCGTGGCAGCGACTCCGGCAGCACGAACAGCCCGTACAGCGCGTTCGCCAGGCTCAGTCCCGCCGCCACCCAGAACGGCAGCCGCGGATCGACGCCACCGAGCAGACCGCCGATCGCCGGTCCGAAGGTGAAGCCGAGCCCGAACGCGGCCCCGACCATGCCGAACACCGCCGCACGCTTCTCCGCGGGCGTCACGTCGGCGATGTAGGCGAACGAGGTCGAGATGCTCGCCGAGGTGATGCCCGACAGTACCCGGCCGACGAACAGCCACCACAGCGACGGCGCCAGCGCCATCAGGATGTAATCGAGGCCGAGCCCGACATTCGACAGCAGGATCACCGGCCGCCGGCCGAACCGATCGGACAGCCCGCCGAGGATCGGCGAGGCGAACAACTGCATCAGCGCCCAGGCGGTGCCGAACAGGCCGTAGATTCGCGCGGCGTCCGCGGTGTTGTCGTTGGAGAAGCTCTCGATCAGCTTCGGCAGGATCGGCAGGATCATACCGACGCTGAGCATGTCGAGCGCGATGGTGATGAAGATGAAGCCGACAGCGGCGCGACGCGGCCCGGTCATGCCGGTCACCGGCGCCTGCTGCGCTGCGGCCCCCTCGGTCATGACTTGCGTTTACGCTTGTGCGCGAACGGATTGGCCTTCTCGCGCAGCGTGATCCGCACCGGCGTGCCCGGCAGCTCGAAGGCGCCGCGCAGGCTGTTGACCAGATAGCGCAAGTACGATTCCGGCACGGCGTCGGCGCGCGAACAGAATACGACGAAGCTCGGCGGCCGCGCCTTGGTCTGGGTGACGTAGTTCAGCTTCAGGCGGCGGCCCGAAACCGCCGGTGGGGGGTTCTGCGCGATCGCCTGCTCGAACCAGCGGTTCAGCGCCGCGGTCGGCACCCGCCTGTTCCACACCGCATAGGCATCCTGGATCGCCTGCATCAGGCGCTCGACGCCTTCGCCCAGCATGCCGGACGTGGCGACGATCGGCACACCCTTGATCTGCGGCAGCCAGTGATCGGCATCGGTGCGAAGCTGACCGATCTGGCCGCCCTGGCGCTCGATCAGGTCCCACTTGTTCACCGCGAGCACCAGCGCCCGGCCCTCACGCTCGACGAGGTCGGCGATCCGCAGATCTTGTTCTTCGAAGCGGTGCTGCGCGTCCATCATCAGCACCACGACTTCGGCAAAGCGCACGGCGCGCAGCGCATCCGCGACCGACAGCTTCTCGAGCTTTTCTTCGATCCGCGACCGGCGCCGCAGCCCGGCGGTGTCGAACACGCGGAAGTCGCGCCCCTGCCATTCGACCTCGACGGCGATCGAGTCGCGCGTGGTGCCGGCTTCGGGACTGGTCAGCAGCCGCTCCTCGCCGAGCAGGCGATTGATGAAGGTCGACTTGCCGGCATTCGGGCGACCGACGATCGCCACACGGATCGGCCGTGTCGCGATCGCCTCGTCGCTGTCATCGATCAGCTCGTCGTCGTCCTCCTCGTCGACCGGCTCGGGCAGCAGCGGTCGCAGGGCGTCGTAGAGCTCGCCCATGCCCTCGCCGTGCTCGGCGGAGATCTGCACGGGATCGCCGAGGCCGAGCGCATAGGACTCCATCGCGCCGACCTCGCCGTGCTTGCCCTCGCTCTTGTTGGCGACCAGCACCACCGGCTTGTTGGCCCGGCGGGCGAAGTCCGCGAAAGCCCGATCGTTCGGCGTCAGGCCGGCGCGGGCGTCGATCACGAACAGCAGCGCATCGGCGAGCTCGATCGCGGTCTCGGTCTGCTCCTGCATCCGAGCGGTGAGCGAGCCCTTCGGCCCCTCGTCGAGGCCGGCGGTGTCGATCAGCGTGAAAGTGAGATCGCCGAGCCGACCTTCGCCTTCACGGCGATCGCGGGTGACGCCCGGCGCGTCGTCGACCAGCGCCAGCTTTTGGCCGACCAGGCGATTGAAAAGCGTCGATTTGCCGACATTGGGCCGGCCGATGATTGCGAGGGTGAAAGACATGGCTGATCCGTCGCCGAGAAGCTGCGGCGTGTCAATGACACTCGGGTCGGACCTTCGAGGCCGGAGCCTCAATCAACGCTGGAAGCTGCCGCTCGGCAGCGGTGCCGGGAAGGCTGGAGCCGTAGCGGAGGGTTGTGGCTGGGCCGCCGGTGCAGCCGGCTGATCATCCGCCGGCGGAGCGGTGACACGGCGACGGGACTGCTTGACCGGCTTAGGCGTTTCCGCCGCGTCCTGACCGCCCGCGGCAGGCTCGGGCGCCTGACGCCGGGCGGCCGACTGGTGCCGTGTCCGCGTCCGCGCGACCGGCTTCGGCTTTTCTTCGACCGGCGCGGCCGCAGCCGCCGCAGCGGCGGCCTGCTCGCGCTGCTGCTGCTCGACCTCGTCCTTGTACAGGCTCTTCGGCACGCCCTGCTCGAGGCCCGGCACGCCTTCCGGAAACACCGGCTTGCGCTCGCCGGCCAGCTTCTTCTTCTGATCCAGGAAGTCGAACATGTCGGTCGGATCGAAGCTGCTCATGCTGCCGCAACCGGCCAGAGCGCTGGACAGCGCGGCCAGCACAGCGAGTGAAATCAGGCGTTGCGACAGGCGCATGGACTATCTCTCACAATCTTTGGTGTCGCGGTCGCTCGAACGAGGTCAGCTCTTGGCGGTGGGCGGCAGCAGCGCCTGCAGCACGTCGGCGCGGCTGCGCAGGCTGCCCGGTGTTTCGGCGTCGGCGGTGATCTTATCGATCCACTGCCGCGTCGCAGTCACATTGTTCGACCGCCACGCCGACAGCGCCAGCAGCTCACGCGCGGTGTGACGAAACGCACCGTCGCCCGAAGCGACCGGTTCGAGGCGCTGCACCAGATCGTTGTAGCTTGCGGTCTCCAGTACCAGGCCAGCGGCACGAATGCTGGCGAGATCACGGAACGGCGTCACAAGGCTACGATCGGCTGCGATCTCGTCGTAGCGCTTCACGGCGGCCTGCGGATCGCGCGCGGCCAACTCTGCAGCGGCACGCAGGCGGGCCAGAGTGCGATACCCCGCGGGGGCCGTCGCAGCAATCTTGTCGAACGCAGCCTCCGCCTCGGCGTGCTTGTTCTGCTCGGCAAGGTCCGCGGCGGCGACGAAGGCCGCACCAGCTTCAGCCGCCTTCTTGGCTTCGTAATATTCGTAGCCGCGCCAAGCACCGACCCCGACGACGATCAGGAGTGCCGCGCCGACGATAACGATCGAGTACTTGTCCCACAGCTTCTTGAGCCGTTCGCGACGCAGCTCCTCGTCGACTTCATTAAATAATTCAGACACTTGAAGATTTTTCCTGTCCCGACAGCGCAGCATCCCGGCGGGTGCTGCCGCTCGCCCGTCCCTCTCGGCCGGCCGGGCGATACCCTAGCGTTATGGCGCTGGCAAGGCAAAGCAAGCCGGATCAAGGGGATACCTTGACCGGCGCACCCGCCGCCGCGGCCTCACGCCTTCGCTTTCATTCCGTACACATGCTCTGGTCCGGGGAAAGCCCGTGACCGCACCTCTTCGGCGTAGCCCTTGATGGCCTCTTCGATCCCAGGCCCGAGATTACCGTAGCGCTTGACGAATTTCGGCGCCCGCGGCGAAAGGCCGAGCATGTCTTCGAGCACCAGCACTTGGCCGTCGCAGGCCGCGCTGGCGCCGATGCCGATGGTCGGGATCGCGATCGTCTCGGTGATCTTGCGACCGAGCGGTTCGGCCACAGCCTCGACCACGACCGAGAACGCGCCGGCCTCGGCGACGGCCTTGGCGTCGGCCTCGATGGGCTCCCAGCTGCCCTCCTCACGGCCTTGCGCGCGGAACGAGCCCAGGGTGTTGATCGACTGCGGCGTCAGACCGATGTGGCCCATCACCGGGATGCCGCGCTCGGTGAGAAACCGGATGGTCTCGGCCATGCGTACGCCGCCCTCCAGCTTCACCGCGCCGCAGTGAGTCTCTTTGAGGATGCGCGCGGCGGAGTGGAAGGCTTGCTCCTTCGACGCTTCATAGGAGCCGAACGGCATGTCGACCACGACCAGCGCGTGCTGCGAGCCGCGCATCACCGCGTGGCCCTGCAGGATCATCATCTCGAGCGTCACCGGCACGGTGGTCTCGAAGCCGTGCATCACGTTGCCGAGCGAGTCGCCGACCAGAATGGCGTCGCAATAACGGTCCACCAGCGACGCGGTGTGGGCGTGATACGAGGTCAGCATCACGATCGGATCGCCGCCCTTGCGTGCACGAATGTCTGGAGCGGTCTTGCGCCGGATTTGGGATTGAACAGACATATTTAGGCTCCGAACACGGACACGCCGATGACATAGGGATGGAAGACGAAGGCGAGCACCACATACAGCACGACGCCGGCGACGATGGCGATGACGTCATTCCGGACGCCGCCAACCGGGATCGGCGGTCCGCCCGCGTCGCTGCGCCGCTTCAGCGAGATGCGGTCGTACACCGCCCAGGCCAGCAACGAGCCGAACAGAATGATGGAGCCAAGATCGCCATTGGCGATCAGGTGTCCGACCGCCCACAGCTTCACCGCGGTGATCATCGGATGCTTGACGGCGGCGTAGATGCGGCCGCGCGAATAGGCCGCAGCCAGCAGGATCGCCATCGGCAGCATCAACAGCGCGGTGAGGTGCCGGGTCCAATGCGGCGGATACCAGACGTCGATCCAGCCATGCGCGCGATACGAGCCGAACCCGTATGCGATCAAGATCAGACCACCGATCGCCAGCACCGCGTAGGCGATCTTATAGATCGCCTCGCCTCCGATCCCGATCAAGCGGCTGCGCAGGTCGCGCTTCGTCGTCACGACGTGGGTGCCGATGAACAGCACCAGGCCGAGGATCATCACCGCAAGTCCCATCGCCTCACTCCTGTCTCGGCCAGCGCATGCGGCGGTTTGCGCATCGGCCAATTCCCCCTATGGTCCGCGCCATCACATGGCCGACCGCAGCACGGCACCGCGCGGGCGAAATCCGGGTATCATTCTTTACGGGACCGATGCAATGCTGGGACACCTCCTCCGCCGGACCCTGCCGCCGACGCTCTGGATGCTTGGCATCGCGCTCGGCACGATCAACGGTGCCGCCGGGGAAGCTGCCGCGTGGCCACCGCCGACGGTGCGGATCGTCGTGCCGTTCGCCGCGGGGTCAACGCCGGATCTGGTCGGCCGGGTGCTCGCCGATCAACTTCATGCACGGCACCCGCGCTCCACCTTCGTGATCGAGAACAAGCCCGGCGCCTCCGGCAACATCGGCACCGACGCTGTTGCCAAGGCGGCACCGGACGGCGCGACGCTCGGGATCTCGATCCCCGGGCCGCTCGCCATCAACACGTTGCTGTTTCCGAAACTGCCCTACGATCCCGAGCGCGATCTCGCGCCAGTGACACTGCTCACCCGAATGCCGAGCGTGCTCGCTGTGCCGGCAACCGCCAACATCGACAACGTCGGCCAGTTTCTCACCAGGGTGAAAAGCGAAAAGGGCGGCATCGCCTATGCGTCGATCGGCGCCGGCTCGCTGTCGCAGCTGTGCATGGAAGCGATCGCTCAGAAGGCCGGCGCCGCGATGGTGCACATCCCCTATGCCGGCTCGCCGAACGCAATGACCGCGCTGATCCGCGGCGACGTTCAGGCCGCTTGCCTGCCAGCTATTTCGGTGGCGCCGCAGCAGGCGGCCGGAACAGTCAAGATCCTGGCCGTGACCACACCGGAGCGCTCGCCGTTCCTTCCCGACGTGCCGACCTTGAAGGAGAGCGGCATCGACGTGCAGTCGGATGCCTGGAACGCGTTGATCGCGCCGGCCCGGACTTCGCCCGAACTGATCGCCGCGATCCACCGCGAGGTCGAAGCAGCACTGGAAGATCCAGCGGTGATCACAAAGCTCAAAAGCCAAATGATGACGCCGGAAGCATCCACCCCCGACGCGCTACGCCGGAAGATCGCCGACGAGAAGCGCGCCTGGGCCGAGGTGATCCGGGCCGCCGGCATCAAGGTGCAGTAAAGATCCGGCGGCGCGAGCATCGCACTGCCGCCGTGTCGCCGCCCCAAAGGCGTCACTTGTAGTAGCCGACCGCGCAGGTCTGGTCGCCGATCTTGGTAACGAAGCTCACCTTCTGAACCGGATCGGTCTGGCCCGGGCGCGGCCACATATAGGCGACTTCCTTGACCTCGCCGTCCTTGGCGGCTGCGTAGATCTCTTCGCCGAGCGGCTTGCCCGTCTTGTCCTTGAGATCCTTCAGGCTCTTGCCCGTCAGGGTCGGGTGCGCGGTGAACAGACCGTCCGGCCCGCCGCAGAACGGATACAGGTCGCGGTCCTTGAAACTGCCCTCGCCCTTGGCAAATTCCGCGAGCGCCTTGGCCTTGTCGGCCTTCACGGCGGCTGCGGCCTTGGTGAGCATCGCCTTGGCTTCGTCGGCGGTGCCGAACTCGCCGGCGAACGCGGCCGCGGCGGCAAACAGGCTGGCGCCGGCGACGAGACAAAATACTGATCTGAGTTTCATAGCATCTCCTCCTCTGAAGGCTCGCTTTGTGGAGCATGAGGAGAAGATATCTGCGGTCAGTTGCGGCGGTCAGCGCGACTTAGGACGAACCATAAGGCGATACCAAGCGCCGCATCCCATCAGCGGAAAGCGAGCGTTCAGTGCGAGGCGATCCAGGCGCGGGCTTCGCGCTGGGCGACTGCGATCTCGTCCGCCGACATCAGCTCGGCGAGTTCGCGGCGATAGGCAATCGCGTCGGCCCGGCCCTTCAGTGCGGCGAGGTTGAACCACTTGTGCGCCGCGATCAGATCGACCGGCGCGCCGCGGCCGGAGGCGAACAACAGACCGAGGTCGAACAGCGCATCGGGGTTCTCCCCGGCTTCGATCGGCATCGCGGTTTCGATATTCAGATGTCCCTGCAGCATCTTTGATCTCCATCTTTTGCCGCCGAAGCGAGGGCGGCTCCTGTCCTCTGTCTGTCGTCCCCACCGCCGTGCCCCGGCGTGTTATGGGGCAATGATGACCGATCAAATTTGAAGAGCAGTTTAAGCGTTGCGCTGAACGATTTCTGAACGCGGCGCGGCACCCGGCGCAGGCCCTTTCAGAAAATGCCTGTGCCGCAACGGTTTTTCGAGTTCGGTGAGGGACGGTTTACCCTCCGGTTTGGCGAACCGATAACCATCGCCGCAACCGCCTGGGGAAACGACAGCTCCGACTGCGGACGCAACGCAGCTGCCGCAGGCTGATCGGAACTCGGTCGATGTCTGAGATGGAACTGGATAGGCCGGACCGTGCCGGCGGGGGAAACAAGCCCCACAAACAACGAGGGCGTCGGCGAACACGTCAGGTTCAGATCTCACACGCGGCTCGCCGCCCATGAAACTGCGGACCTTGCGTCCGCACCGTTCGAAGAAAAACCGTTTCTTCTACCGGGCCCTTCGCCGCCGGGGTGACCCCTGCCGCTATCGGATCCGGCCGTCTGACCTGATGTCTCGCCGACACCCTCTCGTCGACTAGGTCCCGGCTCGTGTCGCGTTGCGAAGAGCCCGTCCTGTGACGCTGCCGGCAGTCACCCGCCAGCACTCGCTCGAAAGCGAGCTTACTTCTTCTTGGCGGCCTTCTTGGCAACCTTCTTGGTGGTCTTCTTCGCGGTCTTCTTCACCGCGCTCTTGGCGACCTTCGCCTTCTTCGGCGCCGCTTTCTTGGTCGCCGCCTTCTTCACTGCTTTCTTGGCCATGTTGCCCTCCGATCAAGTCAGATCGCTCGATTGCTGCTGCGTGCACTCGGGAATCGAGATGCACTAATTCCCGAATACACCAACGCTTTGAAAAAAACAGTGTCCCGCTTAAGGAAGAGTTGATGGGAGTTGTCCCTCGCGCACAGGCAGTCTTAGTGAACGAGGCGCCGCAGGATCGGCCGAACGAGCCGACTTATGCGCGAAAAACCTGCATCGACATTTGTCAAGACCGCAAAAAACCTCTGTGCCACAGCGGTTTTATCAATTCACATATCGAGCCAACTAACTACTTTTCCGAAGCTCGCCGAGCGTCGAGTCGGTGACGCAACGCCGGCTGCAGAATCTGAGTCGCAGTCTTTGGCAACGAAAAAATTTTCACGCACGACGCGGCGCCGGAGCGTCCAAGCGCTCCGGCACAGGGGTTTTCTGCACCAAAGGATGCGGCTGATTCGCGAATGCCAACGCTGTCGCGGGCGGGCGAAACGTCATCGCGGCGGCTCGCGCGCGACGACCAAGGCGACGCTTCAGAGGCCGAGCTTGCGCTTCAGCAGGTCGTTGACCGCCTGCGGATTGGCCTTGCCGCCGGAGGATTTCATCACCTGGCCGACGAACCAGCCGAGCATCGCCGGCTTGGCCGCGACTTGCGCCACCTTGTCGGGATTGGCAGCGACGATGTCGTCGACCACCTTCTCGATCGCCGACAGATCGGTGACCTGCTTCATGCCGCGCTGTTCCACCAGCACGCGCGGATCACCGCCCTCGGTCCACACGATCTCGAACAATTCCTTGGCGATCTTGCCCGAGATGGTGCCGTCGCCGATCAGCTCGACGATCGCGGCAAGCTGCACCGCCGACACCGGAGATGCATCGATCGACCGGCCCTCCTTGTTGAGGCGGCCGAACAGCTCGTTGATCACCCAGTTGGCGGCGAGCTTGCCGTCGCGGGCTTTGTCCTGCAGCTGCGCCAGCATTGCTTCATAGAATTCGGCGCTCTCGCGCTCGCTGACCAGCACGCTTGCATCTTCCGTCGACAGTCCGAGGTCGCGGACGAACCGCGCCTTCTTGGCGTCGGGCAGTTCCGGCAGATCCGCTTTGAGCTCGTCGACATAAGCCTGACTGAACTCCAGCGGCAGCAGATCCGGATCGGGGAAGTAGCGATAGTCGTGCGCCTCTTCCTTCGACCGCATCGACCGCGTCTCGCCCTTGCCCGCATCGAACAGCCGGGTCTCCTGATCGATCCTGCCGCCGTCTTCGAGGATGCCGATCTGGCGACGCGCCTCGTATTCGATCGCCTGGCCGATGAACCGGATCGAGTTGATGTTCTTGATCTCGCAGCGGGTCCCGAGAGGTTCGCCCGGCCGGCGTACCGAGACGTTGACGTCGGCGCGCAGGCTGCCCTTCTCCATGTCGCCGTCACAGGTGCCGAGATAGCGCATGATGCTGCGCAGCTTGGCGACATAGGCCATCGCCTGCTCGGCGTCGCGGATGTCGGGCTTGGAGACGATCTCCATCAGCGCGATGCCGCAGCGGTTCAGATCGATCAGGGACTGCGACGGCAACTTGTCGTGCAGCATTTTCGCCGGGTCCTGCTCCAGGTGCAGCCGCTCGATGCCGACCGTAGCGGTCCAGCCGCCCTCGAGATCGATGATCACCTCGCCCTCGCCGACGATCGGCGATTTGTACTGGCTGATCTGGTAGCCCTGCGGCAGGTCCGGATAGAAATAGTTCTTACGGTCGAACACCGACCGCAGGTTAATTCTGGCATTCAGCCCGAGCCCGGTGCGGATGGCCTGGCGCACGCACTCCTCGTTGATCACCGGCAGCATGCCGGGCATCGCCGCGTCGACCAGTGAAACGTGGGTGTTCTGATCGCCGCCGAATTCGGTGGCCGCGCCGGAAAACAGCTTGGCTTTGGAAGACACCTGGGCGTGGATTTCGAGCCCGATCACGACTTCCCAATCGCCGGTGGCGCCCTTGACGAGCTTCGAAGGTTTGACAGGTGCGTTCATGGGAGAAGCCTTTCGACGGGCGCAGATTCAACAAGCCAGCGCCTGAATATGCCCTTCCCGGGCATATGCCAACAACGACCGATCGCGCGTGATCAGCCGATAGCCGTATTCGCGGGCGGTCGCGGCAAAGATGCGGTCAGCCGGATCGCGGGGCGGAACACCGGGAAGAAACGACGAGGCGATCAGGATATCCGGCGTCAAACCCGCCAACTGCAGTCCTGGCGCCTGCATCAGCCGCTCGAACCAACGACGCGGGCTGGCGAGCAAATTCAGTCGCCCTCGCGACACGAGCAACCCAATCTCCCAACCGGTGATCGGCGAGACGTAAACCGGTTCGGCAGCCGCTACCGCTCGATTCATCATCGCGGCTGCCTCTGGTGCGATCGGCTGATCTTCTCCGATCCAGATCGCCGCACAGGTATCAAATAAGAGGGGGATATTCACGATCGATCCGATCTGCCCAATCGGGATCTGCCGGCTCGGTCAAGTCCACGCCAGGCGGGATCGTCACCGTCCCCTTCATCCATCCGAACAACGGATGGCGTCCGGTCTTTGCGGTGGGTGTCGCAGGCGGTGCCTCGCCCTGCTCGTCGCGTCGGAACACCAGTTCGCCGCTGTCGATGTCGACCTGCTCGCTGCGGAAGCCGGCGTCGAGCCAGGCCTTGGTCATCACATTGTTGGTCGGCGAGTTGCTCCACCACGCACGATGGCGCTGCGCAACCGGCGGCAGCCTGCTGCCGATCACGCGCTCGATCTGCGCAAAGCTCATCCGCACTTCGCTGCCGGTCTGTTGCTTGAGGAACTCGGTCAGCGGCTCATATTTACCCATGAGTGAACTCCGCCGTCGCAATGGTCATAGTAACTATTGGAGCGGCGAAAGTCTAGATTTTGGCCGCGGAAATGGCCTAAACTACGCCTCCGAAGAGACCTTACCCGGACGCTAAGTCCACACCTCGGCGGCTGTGGCAACGTCGATCTTCGACGCCAGAGCATTCAGCGCGATCTGATGCACAACCGCGGTCGGCGCGGTGCAGAGGTCACTGACGACCTTGATGCGGAGACCGTCGGCGCTCCGCGACATCGCGGTGAACACCACGCAGTTCTGCGTCATCATGCCGGCGACCAGCAGTTGATCGATCCCATCGAGATGCGTCGCGAGGTCAGTATCTTGAAATGCGTCGGCGACATCTTTGGTGACGATCGGCGCGTCGCCGGTCGCCGTCAGAATGGCCGGACGGATCGCGACGCCGGTGCTGCCGGCCGCGAACGGGCCTTGCGCCGCGGTCGAGATGTGCTGGACCAGAATGATGCGATCGCCCGCCGCCCGCGCCTTGCCGATCGCCGCGACGAGACGCGCCTCGGTCTCCTCCGCCTGCCACAGCGGCAACGCACCGCCGGTGAAGTAGTCGTTCTGAATGTCGATCACGAGGAATGCGCGCGCCATCGATATCTCCCTGTTGGCCGTGGAAACGCTCGTTTCCTCTAGGCCGCCGCGCCACCACGGATCAGTGGCCTGATAGACATTTTCCGGCTAAATTGGGCCAATGCGGCTCGCCATCATCGCCTACGACCAGATCAGCCCGTTCATGCTGTCGACACCGCTCGCGGTGTTCGGCGAGCCGTTTCTCGCCGGCGGTCATCGGGTCGATGTCTGCGCTGCGCAGCCGCGATTTTCTGCGACCGGCGGTCTGACGATCGAAGCGCCGCAGCCGCTGCAAGCCGCGCGCGACGCCGACATCGTCATCCTGCCGGGGTGGCGGGACGCGAATGAACCGGTGCCTGCGGAGATCACGTCCGAACTACGCGCCGCCGAGGCGCGCGGGGCGATCGTGGTCGGCCTGTGCCTCGGCGCATTCGGCCTCGCCGAAGCCGGCCTGCTCGACGGCCGTCGCGCCACGACGCACTGGGCGTGCGTTGATGCCCTCACGGCTCGCTATCCCGACGTAGCTGTCGATCCGGGCGCTCTGTTCGTCGACGAGGGACAGATTCTGACCTCGGCAGGTGTCGCCTCGGGCCTCGATTGCTGCCTTCACCTGCTGGGCCGGATCTCGGGCACGGCCGAAGCCAATCGTGTCGCCCGGCACCTCGTCGTTGCCCCGCAGCGCGCCGGCGAACAGCCACAACTCATCGAGCGTCCCGCCATCGGCTCGTCTGCCGATCGCCGGATCATCGATCTTCTGGAGACGCTGCGCGCCGATCCGGCGTCCGCGCCATCGCTCGATGAGCTGGCGCTGCGCGCTGGCATGAGCCGACGCAGCCTTACCCGGCACATCCGTGCGCGAACCGGCGGCAATCTCAGCGACTGGCTTCGCCGCGTCCGCCTGGCACGCGCGCAGGATCTGCTTGCCGGCGGCGCGCGCGGGCTCGAAGACGTCGCCGCGCGCTGTGGCTTTCCGGATGCCGCAGCGCTGCGCGCGGCGTTCCGCGCCGAGCTCGGGATCACGCCACGGCAATGGCTTGCACGGCAAAGACTGGACTGACCGCCCGCTCTGCTGCAACCGAAGGGCCCGAAGGACGGCGGTCGGAAAACCCTAGTTTGGCGCGAGTGCTGACGCAGCCTCGAAGGTCAGCGTGAACCAAGTGCCCTGCCCCCGAATGGTCTTCACCTCGAAGCAGACATTGCTCGCATTCTCTTTGAGGGTCTGCAGGATCAGCGCACCGAGCTTGCGCGGAGACGGCCACTGCTGCCCTTCCGCCAAACCCACGCCATCGTCCGACACAACCACCGAGACGCGCCCTGCCTCGGCACTGCAGACCACCTTGATCCGTCCGGCGCTCCGACCGACGAAAGCGTATTTCAGCGCGTTGGTCAGCATCTCGTTGACCAGAAGTCCGGCCGGCATCGCGACGTTGACGGATAGCGGACAATAGCAGGCGCTGACCTCGCAATTGACACCGCTCGCCGCGTTGGCGTGGATTACCGCATCGGCAATATCCGACAGATACTGCCCGAGATCGATCTGCCCGCCATCGACACTCGTATTGTCGTCCGACAGCACCCGATAGAGCACGGTCAGCGCATCGATCCGGCTGGCGAGCCGCGCCAGCGCCACGGTCTCACCTTCCGCGGCGGAGCGCGCTTCGAGACGAACCAGCGCCGTGATCAGCTGCAGATTGTTCTTCACCCGGTGCTGCAGCTCGCGCATCAGGGTGTCGCGCTCGCGAATCTGGCTTTCGAACCGCTCGATCTGCGCCCGCTCCCGGCCGCCGACATCGACCAGCGCCGCGATCCGATAATTCTCGATGCCGTCGTCACTCTCAATGGCAGCCACATAGGCTTGAACGATCAGCAACCGATCGGAAAGCGCGGCTTGGCGGAAGACGCCAACGAACTCCTCGCCGTCGCGGATCGCTGCGCCGAGTGTGCGGCCGGCATCGTCCTGGTCGGCGAAACCGTCGAGGCACGACCATCCATGGCCGTAGACCTCGGCTTTCGACAGCAACGTCAGGGCCTCGAAGGCTTGATTGATATAGACGACCCGCTGGTCTTCGCCAAAGCCCTGCGACACCGCGATCGCGACCGGAACGTTGTCGAGCAGGTGCTTGTAGCGGTCGCTTTCGATCGCCGCGACGAGCCTCGGCGATCCAAGGATCTGATCGACACCTTGCGGTGGAACTTGACCGTCGTCAGCGCTCATTTAACACCCCTGCCCCGGAAGAGAATGGCCAACGGGCCAGACAAACGCAATCCGGAACCCGCCCAGAGGCGGCGCGCTTACGCCCACCATTTCGCCGGCGTGAACCGCCCGGCCGACTGCTCGATCACCTCGCCGAGCGAGAACAAGATCTCCTCGTCGAACGGGCGACCGATCAATTGCAGACCGAGCGGCAGCCCCTGCGAGTCGCTTCCGGCGGGAACGGCGATGCCCGGCAGACCGGCCATGTTTACCGTCACCGTGAAGATGTCGTTCAGATACATCTCGACCGGATCGGCGCCGCCCTTCTCGCCGATTCCGAACGCGGCCGACGGCGTCGCCGGGGTCAGGATCGCGGAGACGCCCTGATCGAAGCAATGCTCGAAGTCACGCTTGATCAGCGTGCGGACCTTCTGGGCGCGCAGATAGTAAGCATCGTAATAGCCGGCCGACAGCACATAGGTGCCGATCATGATGCGCCGCTTGACCTCGGCGCCGAAGCCGGCGGCGCGGGTGTTCTCGTACATCTCGTTGATGTTGCGGCCGTTGACACGCATGCCGTAGCGGACGCCGTCGTAACGCGCGAGGTTCGACGAGGCCTCCGCCGGCGCCACGATATAATAGGCCGGCAGCGCGTATTTGGTGTGCGGCAGCGACACTTCGACCAGTTCGGCGCCCGCGGCCTTCAGCCAATCGGCGCCCTGGCTCCACAGCTTCTCGATCTCGGCCGGCATGCCGTCGAGCCGGTACTCCTTCGGAATGCCGATCTTCATGCCCTTTACCGAGCCGCCGACCGCGGCCTCGTAGTTGGGCACGGGACGATCGACCGAGGTGGTATCCTTCGGATCATGGCCAGCCATCGAGCGCAGCAGGATCGCGCTGTCGCGCACCGTGCGGGCGATCGGGCCGGCCTGATCGAGCGACGACGCGAATGCGACGATGCCCCAGCGCGAGCAGCGGCCGTAAGTCGGCTTGATGCCGACCGTGCCGGTGAAGGCCGCGGGCTGGCGGATCGAGCCGCCGGTGTCGGTCGCAGTGGCGCCGAGGCAAAGGCCGGCCGCGACCGCAGCGGCCGAGCCGCCGGACGATCCGCCCGGCACGAGCTTGGCGTCGGAGCCCGCACGCCGCCAGGGATTGATCACCGGGCCGAAGCACGAGGTCTCGTTCGACGAGCCCATCGCGAATTCGTCGTTGTTGAGCTTGCCGAGCAGCACCGCGCCATCGCGCCACAGTTGCGTCGTCACCGTCGACTCGTAGGTCGGCTTGAAATCGCCGAGAATCTTGGAGCACGCGGTGGTGCGTTCGTCCTTGGTCGCGAACAAGTCCTTAATGCCGAGCGGCAGCCCGGCCAGCGGGCCCCCCTCGCCCTTGGCGATCTGCGCGTCCGCCGCCTGTGCCATCTGCCGCGCCTGATCCGGCGTCTCCAGCACATAGGCGTTGAGCACGCGCGCGGCTTCGATCGCGGCGAGGTGCGCATCGGTCAGTTCGACCGCGGTGAAGGACTTGTTTGCGAGGCCATCGCGAGCCTCGGCCAGCGTCAGCGAAGTCAGGTCGGTCATGGTTCAGGGCACGCCAGAATAAAGCCGGCGACAGGCCGGTCACGGGCGCCGCGATCGTGCGGCTTGTTGCAGCGCTGGCTAGCACAGCGCCTCCGGGAAATGAAGCGATTGCGCCGCTCTGCCCGCCACAGCTACAGTCGGGCCATTGACGGCAAGATTATTGTAGTTACATAATTCAATGGCAATCACGTTTGATCCGGCGAAACGGGACGTCACCCTGCGGGAGCGTGGGATCGATTTCGCCACTGACGCGGCGAAGGTGTTTGCCGGAGACTCGGCCACTTTTGACAGCGAGCAGAAGGGACACGGCGAGCTCAGGCAGATCACCGCCGGATGGCTGAACGGCAGGCCTGTCATGATCGTATGGACTGCTCGCGGAGAAGACCGCCACATCATCTCAATGAGGTACTGCCATGCCGGAGAAGCGAAAAAGCTCCGAGAGCGCTTCAAGCAGACGTAAGCCATGGGTCGATCCCGACGACGCCCCGGAGCTGACCGATGAAATGCTCGATCGTGCGGAGTACCGGATCGATGGCAAGATCGTCCGTCGGGGTCGACCGCCGCTGGGCACTCAACCGAAAAGCTCCGTCACCCTCCGTTTGGATGCCGATGTCCTGGATGCCTATCGGGCTCTCGGCCGCGGCTGGCAGTCGCAGATCAATGCCGACCTTCGCCGGGTGCGGAAGCTCAAGAAGGCCTGAGCCTATTTATTGACCGGGCTGCAGAAGAACGGCGACAGCGTCTTGTCGTTCTCGGGCGCATTGCGTCGGGCCTTATCGGCGGCCTGCAACTGGTCGAGCACCGCCTCCATCGCCTTGTCGGCGTCGACGACCTTGCCCTGCCGCCCCATCGCGTCGAGGTAGTCCATATAGGCCTGATAGGCACTCTCGTCGTCGCACAGCAGGCACATTGGCGCGTCCTTTATTCGACCACCTTCGGAACCAGGAAGAAGTGATCCTCGGCAGCCGGGGCATTTGCCACCACCTGATCGGCGATATCGCCATCAGTGACCACGTCGGCACGCTTCTTCATCTGCATCGGCGTCACCGAGGTCATCGGCTCGACACCATCGACATCGACTTCCGCAAGCTGTTCGACGAAGGCCAGCATCGCGTTGAGCTCGCCCTGCAGATGCGGCACCTCGTCGTCGGTCACGGCGATCCGCGCCAGATGCGCAATGCGGCGGACGGTGGCAGCATCGACCGACATAAGATAAGGCCCTTCTACGAGATATCGACCTCCGCCGTATAGCAGAGCCGGGTTTCGCGTCGCAACCTCGGTGCGCCGCCCGCCACCTCAGCCCGCGAGCTGGCTGAGGCGCGCCACAGCCGCACCGGCCAACGCGCGGGTGAGCTCCGCCGCCGGCATGTCGCGGCCGAGCCGCACCGCCTGCCCGGCCCACAGATTGGTGAAGTCGGTCGCTCCATACTGTTCAGCCGCCGCCTTCAGCGGCCCCAGGGCCGAGGCCGCGTGTGGGAACACCGGCGCGTCCGGCGACACCGGTCCGATCTCGCGCATCAGACGATTGGAGACGCCGCGAGCCGGCCGCCCGGTCATCACATTGGTGATCACGGTCGCTTCATCGGTGCCCTGCGCGAGCTGGGCCCGCACCAGCGCGCTGGTCCGGGATTCCGGGCAGCGCAGATACGCGGTGCCGATCTGCACGCCGGCCGCGCCGAGCGCGAACGCCGCCGCGATGCCGCGGCCATCGGCGATGCCGCCGGCCGCGATCACCGGCACATGCACGGCATCGACCACCTGCGGCAGCAACGCGAACAACCCCGGCTGCCGCGCCATATCCTCGGTCAGGAACATGCCGCGATGGCCGCCGGCCTCGGCACCCTGCACGATCACCGCGTCGACGCCGTGTTCCTCGAGCCAGATCGCCTCGCGGACGATCGTCGCCGACGCGATCACCTTGGCACCGGTCGCCTTGACGCGATCGAGCAGCGCAGTTTCAGGCAGGCCGAAATGGAAGCTGACGACCTCCGGCTTCAGCTCCTCGACCAGCGCGCACATCGCCGGATCGAACGGCGCCCGGCTCGCAGCGGGCGCCGGCATCGCCGGATCGAGCCCGAGCTCGGTGAAATAAGGCGTCAACCGCTTGCGCCAGACCTGTTCGCGCGCCGCGTCCGGCGTCACCGCCTGATGACAGAAGAAGTTCAGATTGATCGGAGCAGCGATCTGTTGCCGAAAGATCCCGACCTGCTCGCGGGTTTTGTCCGGCGTCAGCATCGCGCACGGCAGCGAGGCCAGCGCTCCACCGCGCGCCGCGGCGACGGCGAGTTCCGCATCCATCGCGCCCGCCATCGGGGCGAGCAGAATCGGACATTCGATAGCAAACAGGTCGAGGAGACGGCGATCCGGCCACATGGTCAGGCTCTCGCGATGAAAGGAAAAGGCAGCGCAGCGTCGTTGCCGGCCAGCGTCCGTTCTACACCTCGCCACCGGTATCTTCCATGGCGGTTCTACGGCGTCGTTATCGGAGCAGAAGCACCAAAGGACGTTTTCGCAACCCCTGTGCGCATGCTATGCGGACGCCATGCCTGCCCTCATCCTTCCTCTGATCGAAGCCGCCGCGTACTGGCCGGCGCGCGGTGGCCTGCTCGGCCTCGACCTCGGCACCAAGACGATCGGCGTCGCGGCGTCCGATCCCGACCGCAAGCTCGCCACCGGCGTCGAGACCATCGCCCGCAAGGCGTTCACTGCCGATGCGGCGCGGCTGCTGGCATTGGCGGCCGAGCGTAGCGCCTGCGGCTTCGTGCTCGGCCTGCCGCTCAACATGGACGGCAGCGAAGGCCCGCGCGTGCAGTCGACCCGCGCCTTCGCCCGCAATCTTTCCCGGCTCACCGAACTGCCGATCGGGCTATGGGACGAGCGGCTGTCGACCGCCGCCGTCGAGCGCGAGCTGATCGCCAACGACGTCAGCCGGGCGAAACGGGCCAAGGTCATTGACGAGCACGCCGCGATCTTCATCCTGCAGGGCGCGCTCGACCGGCTCGCGGCGCTGCGCCGAGCCGAGTGAGCCGGCAACAGGATCGATGCGATGAATTGCGTGTGCGGCTCGGGAAAGACTTACGACGAGTGCTGCGGTCCCCTGCTCGCCCGCGCGCGGCCTGCAGCTTCGCCCGAAGCGCTGATGCGATCGCGCTACGCGGCCTACGCGCTGAAGGACTTCGACTACATCGTCGAGACCACCGACCCGGAGCGGCGCGACCTGTTCGATCACGACGTCAACCGCGCCTGGATGGAGGAGTCGGACTTCCTCGAACTACGCGTGCTCGGCAGTAGCGAGAAAGGCAACCGCGGCACCGTCGAATTCATCGCCCGCTTTCGCCGCAGCGGCGGCCCCGAACAGAGCCATCATGAACGCTCGCAATTCCGCAAGGTACGGGGCCGCTGGTACTTCTCGGAAGGCGAAGCGGTCGACTGAATAAACGCCCCATCCCCGTCATTGCGAGCCGAAGGCGAAGCAATCCAGGAGGCCGAGCACTTTTCATGGATTGCTTCGTCGCTGCGCTCCTCGCAATGACGGAGTTAGCGGTGCCGTATGAGCACCAGCCGCCTCACATCTCCGGCAGCACGCGCCCCAACAGTCCCTTGGCAATCTCGCTCGGAATATCGGCGGCGCCGTAGAGGCTCGCCGGCTCCGGCGTCAGGCGGGTCCGCGCGAACAGCTCGGCGTGCGGCGGATGGATTTCATTGAGCGCGGCAGCCGCAGCGAGCTTGGCCAGCATCTCGACCGCGAGCCGCGCGGTGCGCTCGTTGTCGACCTGCAGCAACGCGCGGGCGATCAGGCCGGCGGCGCTCGGGCCGCCGGTGAGCGCCGACGTATCCTGAATCAGCGCCTGCAGCACCTCGGTGCCGGCGTCGCTCTCGCGCGACATCGCCCGCAGCACATCGAGGCACATCACGTTGCCGGAGCCCTCCCAGATCGCGTTGACCGGCGCCTCGCGATAGTGCCGCGCTAGGATGCCGTCCTCGACATAGCCGTTGCCGCCGAGGCATTCCATTGCCTCGTACACGAAGGGAGGCGCCGATTTACAGATCCAGTATTTCACGGCCGGCGTCAGCAGCCGCATGTAGGCCGCTTCAAAGGAATCGCGCGGAGCCTCGTCGAAAGCGCGGCACAACCGCATCACCAGCGCCACCGAAGCCTCGACCTGCAGCGCCATGTCGGCGAGCACCGAAATCATCAGCGAATGGTCGGCGAGACTCTTCTGAAACACGGTGCGATGCCGGGCGTGGTGCAGCGCGTGCGCCAGCGATGACCGCATCAGGCCAGCCGAGGCGATCGCGCAATCCTGACGGGTCAATTGCACCATCTGAATGATCGTGCGGATACCACGACCGGGCTCGCCGACCGGCAGCGCGTAGGCACCGGTGAACTCGACCTCCGACGATGCGTTGGAACGGTTGCCGAGCTTGTCCTTCAGCCGCTGGAAGCGGATCTCGTTGACCGAACCGTCGGGCGCAAAGCGCGGCATGAAGAAACAGCTCAACCCCTCGTCAGCCTGGGCCAGCACCAGGAAGGCGTCGCACATCGGCGCCGACATGAACCATTTGTGGCCGACGATGCGGTACGCGTCGCCGTCCCGGAACGCGCGCGTCGCGTTGGTGCGCACATCGGTGCCGCCCTGCTTCTCGGTCATGCCCATACCGATGCTCATGCCGCGCTTGGCGGTCCATGGCGCAAAGCCCGGATCGTATTGCCGGGTGCCGAGCACCGGCATCACCTGCGCCAGCAGCTCCGGCTGCGCGCCGAGCGCTGCGACCGAAGCGCGGGTCATCGTCACCGGGCAGAGATGGCCGGTCTCGACCTGAGCGGCCATGTAGAACTTCGCCGCGCGGACCACTTCCGAGGCGTTGCCGGCGGGCTTGCCGTTCGCGTCCCAGGTCGAGTTGTGCAGGCCGGCCTTGAAGCTTTCGCCCATCAGCTCGTGATAGGACGGATGGAATTCGACCTGATCGCGGCGAACGCCCTTGGCGTCGAAGGTCTTCAGCTTCGGGGTGTATTCGTTGGCAAGGCGGCCGCGCTCGACCATCTCGGTGGTGCCCCACGCCTTGCCGAAGGCTTCGAGCTCGACATGGGCGTTGGCGCCCTGGTTGAAGGTGACCGCCTCGAGCAGCGGCCGGTCAGCACCGAACAGGTTAATGTCCGGAAGCGGCGGCGACTGGTTGAACACCTCGTGGGTGGCGAAGGAAGGCTGCGTCATGTCGGTCCTGGAGCGATGCGGATTCGCGCGCATGTTACGCAGAAAACCGCCCCGAGGACACGCCGGATCGCCGCGCCCTCACTTCATCCGTTCGCGCGCCGCCTTGAAGCCGGTGACGAACCGCGCCAGCGTGTGCGAGGTGGCGCCGCGCGGCAGCATCACTTCGATCAACGAAAATACCCCGCGCCGCTCGACCGCGCACTGCAGCGCGGCGGCGAGTTCGGCCCGTGTCGTCACCCGCGTCCCGACCCCGCCGATCGATTTGGCGATATCGGCGAAATGCCAGTCGTCGAGATCGTTGAACTTCGACTCCGGCTGGAACACCCGCAGCATTTCCCAGCTGCAATTGTTGAACAGCACCACGATCGGATCGAGCCCATAACGCTTGCAATTGCCGAGCTCCCAGCCGGTCATCTGGAACGCGCCGTCGCCGACCAGCACCAGCGGCCGCAAGCCGGTCGCGGCGACGCCGATGCCGGCGGGCACGCCGAACCCCATGCCGGCGTAGTATCCCGGGGCTGCTAGCGCGGTGTTGTCGATCTCCATCGCGGTGAACAGGCAATCGCCGATGTCGGCGGTCATCGGCATCTTGCCGTTCCGGTCGAACAGGTCGTTGATCGCGGTGGCGATGTCCGACGGCGCGATCGGCGACGCATCGGCGGAGAGCCCGCGCGGATAAGCCATCCCCTTGCCGACCTTGCGCGGCCGCGGCGGATGCTGCGAGGCGTGGGCATCGAGCCCAGCGATCAGATCAGCCAGCGGCAGGTCGCGATAGACGTGGTGGCCGATCTGCACCTCGCGCCCGCTCGCCAGCACGGTGCGGCGCGGATCGGTCATGTTCGAGGACAGCGCGAAATTGGTGTCCGACAGGATGACACCGAACATCAGCACCAGGTCGGCGCCCTCGACTAGCGCCGACAGGTCCGGATCGCCGGCGGCGCCGAGGTAGGTGCCGGCGACCACGTCGTCGGCACCTTCGAGCAGGCCGCGGCCCATGAACGTCGTCACCACCGGCAGGCCGAGCTTACGGGCGAGCGCCCCGACCTGCTGCTCCACGCCGTAGCGGCGGATCTCGACGTCGACCACCATCACCGGCGACTTCGCCTTGGCGATGCGATCCAGGATTTCTTCGGCGCATTCGTCCCGCGCACCGGCGTCGGCCTCGCGCCGCGGCAGCTTCGGCACCGGGTCGACCTTGGCGTCGACCATGTCGCGGGGAAATTCGATGTACACCGGCAGCGACAGTTCCAGCGCGCTGCGCAGCACCCGGGCGATCTCGGCGGGCGCGGTCGAGGGATCGCTCAGCACGGCCTGATCGCAGGTGACTTCCTTGAATACCGCAAGTTGGGTGTCGACGGTGCGCACCTGATGATGCAGCAGATAGCCGCTGGTGCGCTCGCGTGCCCCCGGCGCGCCGGCGATCACCACCACCGGCGAGCGCTCGGCATAGGCGCCGGCGATCGAGTTGACGAGATTGAAGGCGCCGGCCCCATAGGTCACCACCGCGACGCCGATGCTGCCGCGATAGCGCGACGCGGCGTCCGCCGCGAAGCCGACCGCCGGCTCGTGGCTCAGTGTGACATACGGCAGCGTTCCGCTCTCTTCGATGACCTTGAAGAACGGCAGCACGAAATCGCCGGGAATGCCGAAAATCTCTCGGGCACCGTGATCCTTGAGGGCGTCGAGCAGCGCGGTCGCAAGCGTCGGCATGGAAGCTCCTGGATGGGCACAAAGGGGGCGGACCGATTTACCAGAGCTTGCGACCTTCGACCAACCGCACGCCATGATCACGCCCGGCACAGCATAAATGCCGGCGGCTCGATAACGCCGGGGGATTATTCCAGGCCCAGCCCCGTTGTCGCTTGCCCGGCTATCCAACTCTCCCTATAGCTCTTGCTTTAATGACCCCCGCCCCAAAATCAACTTTCGTCCTCGGTCACCGGCATCTGCTGGGAATCGAAGGGCTTTCCGCCGCCGACATCACCGGCCTGCTCGACCTCTCCGAGGAGTATGTCGAGCTCAACCGGCAGGTCGACAAGAAGCGCACCTCGTTGCGCGGCCGAACCCAGGTCAATCTGTTCTTCGAGGCCTCGACCCGGACGCAATCGTCGTTCGAGATCGCCGGCAAGCGCCTCGGCGCCGACGTGATGAACATGAGCGTGTCGTCGTCGTCGATGCGCAAGGGTGAGACCCTGATGGACACCGCGGTGACGCTGAACGCGATGCACCCGGACATCCTGGTGGTCCGGCATCACGCCTCCGGCGCGGTGGAACTGCTGGCCCGCAAGGTCGACGGCTCGGTGATCAACGCCGGCGACGGCGCCCACGAACACCCGACCCAGGCGCTGCTCGATGCGCTGACGATCCGCCGCAACAAGGGCCGGCTCGAAGGCCTGGTGGTGGCGATCTGCGGCGACGTGATGCATTCGCGTGTCGCCCGCTCCAACATCCTGCTGCTGAACACGATGGGCGCCCGCGTCCGTATCGTCGCCCCCTCCACCCTGCTGCCCGCCGGCATCGAGCGGCTCGGCGTCGAGGTCGCGCGCGACATGCGCGAGGGGCTCGACGGCGCCGACATCGTGATGATGCTGCGGCTGCAGCGCGAGCGCATGAACGGCTCGTTCGTGCCGTCGTCGGCCGAGTATTTCAACTATTTCGGGCTCGACCAGAAGAAGCTGGCCTACGCCAAGCCGGATGCGCTGGTGATGCACCCGGGCCCGATGAACCGCGGCGTCGAGATCGACTCGATCGTCGCCGACGGCGCCCAGTCGGTGATCCGCGAACAAGTCGAAATGGGCGTGGCGGTGCGCATGGCGGTGCTCGAAGCGCTCGCCCGCAACCTGCCGAACGCCTGATGCCGGAACGGGAAACACCATGCTGACCGATCGCCGCCCGATCCTGCTCGCCAACGCCCGCCTGATCGATCCCTCACGCGACTTCGACGGCATCGGCGACGTGCTGATCGCCGACGGCGTGATCCGCGATGCCCGCCGCGGCATCGGCGCCGCCGGCGTCCCCGAAGGCACCGACATCGTCAATTGCGCCGGCATGGTGGTCGCGCCCGGTCTGGTCGACATGCGCGCCTTCGTCGGCGAGCCCGGCGCCAGCCACCGGGAGACGTTTGCGTCCGCCAGCCAGGCCGCGGCCGCCGGCGGCATCACCACCATCGTCTGCCAGCCCAACACCAGCCCGGTGATCGACAATTCGGCGACGGTCGACTTCGTGATGCGCCGCGCCCGCGACACCGCGATCGTCAACATCCACCCGATGGCGGCGATCACCAAGGGACTCGGCGGCGCCGAAATGACCGAGATCGGCCTGCTCAAGGCCGCCGGCGCGGTGGCGTTCAGCGACGGCGATCTCAGCATCACCAACGCCCAGGTGATGCGCCGGGCGCTGACTTACGCGCGCGATTTCGATGCGCTGATCGTCCATCACACCGAAGACCCGGATCTGGTCGGCGAAGGCGTGATGAACGAGGGCGAATTCGCCACAAGGCTCGGCCTCGCCGGCATTCCAAATGCGGCCGAGACGGTGATGCTCGAACGCGACATCCGCCTGGTGATGCTGACCCGCGGCCGCTATCACGCCGCGTCGCTGACCTGCATCGAGTCGCTGGAGATCTTGCAGCGTGCCCGCGATCTTGGACTGCCGGTTTCGGCGTCGGTGTCGATCAACCACGTCGCGCTGAACGAGAACGACATCGGCCCGTATCGCACCTTCCTCAAGCTGGCGCCGCCGCTGCGCACCGAGGACGACCGCAAGGCGCTGATCGCCGCGCTCGCCTCCGGGCTGATCGACGTGGTGATGTCGGACCACAATCCGCAGGACGTCGAGGTCAAGCGGCTGCCGTTCGCCGAAGCCGCCGCCGGCGCGATCGGGCTGGAGACGATGCTGCCGGCCGGGCTGCGGCTGGTGCATGCCGGTGAACTGGAGTTCTTGAGCCTGATCCGCGCGATGTCGACCCGCCCGGCCGAACTGCTCGGCCTGCCCGGCGGCACGCTGCGCGCAGGCAGCCCCGCAGACCTGATCGTGGTCGATCCGGACGTGCCGTGGCTCGTCGATCCGGACGAATTGAAATCGAAGTGCAAGAACACCCCGTTCGACGAAGCGCGGTTCTCCGGCCGGGTCATCCGCACCATCGTCGGCGGCCGCACCGTCTATGAGCACGTCGGCGCGCATTGAGGGAGGCCTTCGATGTGCGGATCGAATGAAATCATTTCTCTTCGTCATTGCGAGCGAAGCGAAGCAATCCAGAGTCGCACATACAGACTGGATTGCTTCGTCGGCTTCGCCTCCTCGCAATGACGAACGCATGTCTTTGAGGAGACGACCACGATGATGATCGGGATCTACATCGCCGCGCTGGTGATCGGCTACCTGTTCGGTTCGATTCCATTCGGCCTGATCCTCACCAAGATCGCCGGCACCCAGGATCTTCGCTCGATCGGTTCCGGCAATATCGGCGCCACCAACGTGCTGCGCACCGGCCGCAAGGGGCTCGCAGCCGCGACCCTGCTGCTCGATGCGCTGAAGGGCACCGCCGCGGTGATCCTCACCGCTTATCTCGCCACCGGCACCGACGCGATCGCCGCCAATGCCGCGATGCTGGCGGCACTCGGCGCCTTCCTCGGCCATCTGTTTCCGGTCTGGCTGAAGTTCAAAGGCGGCAAGGGCGTCGCCGTGTATATCGGCGTGCTGATCGGACTGTTCTGGCCGGCCGCGGTGGTGTTCTGCCTGATGTGGCTGGCGACGGCCTTCACCTCCCGCTACTCGTCATTGTCGGCGCTGGTGGCGAGCTTCATCACCCCGATCTTCCTGTGGTGGTTTGGCCACGCCGCCCTCGCCTCGCTGTTCGCGGTGCTGACCCTGCTGCTGTTCTGGATGCACCGCGAGAACATCAAGCGGCTGCAGGCCGGCACCGAAGGTAAGATCGGCGAGAAGAAGTAATCGCAGGGGCAATTGCGGTAAGCGGGTGATCTGACCATACTTTCCGTCCACCTTCATCGACCTTGTTCACACGCAAAAGTTGCGCAACACTCCCGCTCGCGGGGGCGGATGTGGGCGAGCGTAGTAGCGATCAGGGGACGACAGTCCTTACCGAAGCGCAGCGGATCGACTGGCTGCGGCTGATCCGGGCCGAGAATGTCGGACCGCGCACCTTCCGCTCGTTGATCAATCATTTCGGCTCGGCCCGTGCGGCACTGGAGCGGCTTCCTGAGCTCGCAAAGCGTGGCGGCGCCGCCCGGAGCGGACGCATCCCGTCCGAGGACGAAGCGCGGCGCGAGATCGAGGGTGGCCGCCGGATCGGCGTCGAGCTGGTGGCACCGGGCGAGATCGGCTATCCCCCTCGCCTCGCCACCATCGACGACGCGCCGCCGCTGCTCGGCGTCCATGCCCTGCCCGATGCGCTCGGCGTGATGGTCCGGCCGATGATCGCAATCGTCGGCTCGCGCAATGCCTCGGGCGCCGGATTGAAATTCGCCGGCCAGCTCGCCGCCCATCTTGGGGCCGCCGGCTTCGTGGTGATCTCCGGCCTCGCCCGCGGCATCGATCAGGCGGCGCATCGCGCCAGCATCGCCAGCGGCACCGTCGCGGTACTGGCCGGCGGCCACGACAAGATCTATCCGGCCGAGCACGAGGACCTGCTGCTGGACATCATCCAGGCACGCGGCGCCGCGATCTCCGAGATGCCGCTCGGCCACGTCCCGCGCGGCAAGGACTTTCCCCGCCGCAACCGGCTGATCTCGGGCGCTTCGGTCGGGGTCGCGGTGATCGAGGCCGCCTATCGCTCCGGCTCGCTGATCACCGCCCGCCGCGCCGCCGATCAGGGCCGCGAGGTGTTCGCGGTCCCGGGATCGCCGCTCGACCCGCGCGCCGCCGGCACCAACGACCTGATCAAGCAGGGCGCGACCCTGATCACCTCGGCGGCCGACATCGTCGATGCGGTCGCCTCGATCCTGGAACGGCCGATCGAGCTGCCGGGCCGCGAGCCCGAGCACGCGCCGCCGGACGGCGAGCCTGAAGCAAGCGACCGCAGCCGCCTCCTCGCTCTGCTTGGTCCGAGCCCAATCGGAATCGACGACCTGATCCGCCTCTCCGGCATTGCGCCGGCTGTGGTGCGAATCGTGTTGCTGGAGCTCGAACTCGCCGGCCGGCTGGAGCGCCATGGCGGCTCGCTGGTGTCGCTGAGCTGAGCGAACCGCTCCCAAAAAAGCCAACGGCCCGAAGCGGTGAAACTTCGAGCCATTGTCCAGGAGCGGACGTACATCCGGCCCGCCCCGACGTTCGAATCGTGAACTGGTTCGGTTAATTAGACGTTAACTGCGAATGCTTCGTGACAGCGACCGCAGCCAGCACGCAGGTCGAACTCACGCACCGAACAAAGCTCAACCGGGATCTCAGGGGAACACAAAGACCTCTGTCTAATGAGATAGATCGCGGAACTTGTTCACTCGGTGCTGGAATTGCGCCGCCGGCGGACGATCTCCTTGGCTTCCATCCGCGCCATGTCGAGCAGATAACAAAGCATGTCGAGGCGATGCGCCTGCGCGACCTGAATCAGTTGGCCGGTCGCTTCCGACAGGTATTGGGCCGCTTCAACAGGCCCGCCATCTCCTGGCCGGACGGTACGGCAGTTTCGGTGGCTCTCGGACGGGGACGTCATCGGGCACCATTCCTAGACAGAATCGAACACACCAATCAGAAGATCATAGCCTCGATATACACGCATAAGTTGTACATCTCTAGGTTTATGTTTCGTGAATTTCAGTCCTAAGTAGGCCTGATTTCAGGCTGGTTCCCCGAGCAGCCATTTGACAGCGCACCCGTCACCACCCATGTTCCGGGCAATCCGGCCGGCGCGAGTCTCGCAGTCCGGCCTTTTTCTCTTCATTCTGACGCCTGGAATGCGATGAACCTCGTCATTGTCGAGTCGCCGGCGAAGGCCAAGACGATCAACAAATATCTCGGCTCGTCCTACGAGGTTCTCGCCTCGTTCGGGCACGTCCGCGACTTGCCGGCCAAGAACGGATCGGTCGACCCCGACGCCGACTTCCAGATGATCTGGGAAGTCGACCCGAAGGCGGCGAGCCGGCTCAACGACATCGCCAAGGCTTTGAAGAATGCAGACAAGCTGATCCTCGCCACCGACCCTGATCGCGAGGGCGAGGCGATCTCCTGGCATGTGCTGGAGGTGATGAAACAGAAGCGTGCGCTGAAAGACCAACAGGTCGAGCGCGTCGTGTTCAACGCCATCACCAAGCAGTCGGTCACCGACGCGATGAAGCATCCGCGCCAGATCGACGGTGCGCTGGTCGACGCCTATATGGCGCGCCGCGCGCTCGATTATCTGGTCGGCTTCACCCTCTCCCCGGTGCTGTGGCGCAAGCTGCCCGGCGCCCGCTCCGCCGGCCGGGTGCAGTCGGTGGCGCTGCGGCTGGTGTGCGACCGCGAGACGGAGATCGAGAAATTCGTCCCGCGCGAATACTGGTCGCTGATCGCCACTCTGGCGACGCCGCGCGGCGACACCTTCGAGGCGCGCCTCGTCGGCGCCGACGGGAAGAAGATCCAGCGCCTCGACATCGGAACCGGTGCCGAGGCCGAAGACTTCAAGAAGGCGATCGAGGCCGCGAACTTCCGCGTCGCCAGCGTCGAAGCCAAGCCGGCACGCCGCAATCCCTACGCCCCGTTCACCACCTCGACCCTGCAGCAGGAAGCCAGCCGCAAGCTCGGCTTCGCCCCGGCTCACACCATGCGGGTGGCGCAGCGGCTGTATGAAGGCGTCGACATCGGCGGCGAGACCGTCGGACTCATTACATATATGCGTACCGACGGTGTGCAGATCGACCCGTCCGCCATCACCCAGGCGCGCAAGGTGATCGCCGAGGATTTCGGCAACGCCTATGTGCCGGAGGCTCCGCGGCAATACACCGCCAAGGCCAAGAACGCGCAAGAAGCCCACGAAGCGATCCGCCCGACCGACCTGTCGCGCCGCCCGGCCGACGTCAGTCGCCGGCTCGAATCCGACCAGGCCCGGCTGTACGAGCTGATCTGGATCCGCACACTCGCCAGTCAGATGGAATCCGCCGAGCTCGAGCGCACCACGGTCGACATCGAGGCGAAGGCCGGGTCGCGCCTGCTGGAACTGCGCGCTACCGGCCAGGTGGTGAAGTTCGACGGCTTCCTCGCCGCCTATCAGGAAGGCCGCGACGACGATTCCGAGGACGAGGATTCGCGCCGCCTCCCCGCGATCAGCGAGAACGAAGCGCTGAAGCGCGAGGCCCTCGCCGTCACCCAGCATTTCACCGAGCCGCCGCCGCGGTTTTCCGAAGCCTCGCTGGTGAAGCGGATGGAAGAGCTCGGCATCGGCCGGCCCTCGACCTACGCTTCGATCCTGCAGGTGCTGAAGGATCGAGGTTACGTCCGGCTGGAGAAGAAGCGGCTGCACGGCGAGGACAAAGGCCGCGTCGTGGTCGCGTTCCTGGAGAGCTTCTTCACCCGCTACGTCGAATACGACTTTACCGCCGGGCTAGAAGAAGACCTCGACCGCATCTCCAATAATGAAGTGTCCTGGAAACAGGTGCTGAGCGACTTCTGGCGCGACTTCATCGGCGCGGTCGACGAGATCAAGGATTTGCGCGTCGCCCAGGTGCTCGACGTGCTCGACGAGATGCTCGGGCCGCACATCTATCCGGCACGCGAAGACGGCGGCGATCCGCGGCAGTGCCCGAGCTGCGGCTCCGGCAAGCTCAATCTGAAGGCCGGCAAGTTCGGCGCCTTCGTCGGCTGCTCGAACTATCCGGAGTGCCGCTACACCCGGCCGCTCGCCTCCGACAGCGCCGGCGACGCCGACCGCGTGCTCGGCACCGATCCGGACAGCGGTCTCGAGGTCGCGGTGAAGTCCGGCCGGTTCGGGCCGTACATCCAGCTCGGCGAGGCCAAGGACTACGCCGAGGGCGAGAAGCCGAAGCGGGCTGGCATTCCGAAGGGCACTTCGCCGTCCGATGTCGATCTCGAAATGGCGCTGAAGCTGCTGGCGCTGCCGCGCGAAGTCGGCAAGCACCCGGAGACCGGGCAGCCGATCAAGGCCGGCATCGGCCGGTTCGGCCCCTATGTGCAACACGAGAAGACCTATGCCAGCCTCGAGGCCGGCGACGACGTGCATACGGTCGGCCTCAACCGCGCGGTGACGCTGATCGCCGAGAAGGTTGCCAAGGGCCCCAGCAAGGGCCGCTTCGGCGCCGATCCCGGCAAGGCGCTCGGCGACCATCCGAGCCTCGGCGCGGTCGCGGTGAAGAAGGGACGCTACGGCGCCTACGTCACCGCCGGCGGCGTCAACGCCACGATTCCGAACGACAAGACCGAAGACACCATCACGCTGCCCGAAGCGATCGCGCTGCTCGACGAGCGCGCCGCCAAGGGCGGCGGCAAGGCCAAGAAGGCACCAGCCAAGAAAGCCGCCACCAAGAAGGCGGATGCCGACGGTGAGGCCAAGCCGGTGAAGAAGGCCGCCGCCAAGAAGGCCAAGCCGAAGGCGGAAAGCGCCGCGGCCAGCAAGGCGCGTGCACCGGTGGCGGCCAAGACCGCGGCGAAGAAGGCCGCCAAGCCCAAAGACGCGGCCAAGAGCAGCGCCGCCAAGAACGGATAGATGTGAGCAAGACGCGCGACGCGAAGTTTCCGGACAAGGCCACTCTCCTCGCCTTCATCCGCGCCCATCCCGGCAAGGTCGGCACCCGGGAGATCGCGCGCGAATACGGCCTCAAGAATGCCGATCGCGCCGAGTTGAAGCGGATGCTGCGCGAACTCGCCGACGGCGGCAGCATCCGCAAGAGCGGCCGCCGCAAGGTATCCGAGCCAGCCACGCTGCCGCCGACGCTGCTGGCCGACATCGTCTCGCGCGATGCCGACGGCGAGCTGATCGCCACGCCGTCCGAATGGGACGAGCAGGACGGCGACGCGCCGAAGATCCGCATCCACACCCCGCGGCGGATCAAGCCGGGCACCGCGGCCGGCGTCGGTGACCGCGCACTGCTGCATGTCGAGACTGCCGATCCGCAAGACGCCGGCCCCGCTTATGTCGGCCGCATCATCCGTGTGCTGGAACGCGGCAAGGCCCGCATCCTCGGCATCTTCCGCGCGCTGCCGCAGGGCGGCGGCCGGATGGTGCCGGTCGACAAGAAGCAGGCCGGGCGCGAACTCAACATCGCGGCGCACGATGCCGGCGGCGCCGAGGATGGCGACCTCATCAGCGTCGATCTGATCCGCACGCGCGGCTTCGGCCTCGCCTCAGGCCGGGTCAAGGAGCGGCTCGGCTCGCTCGCCAGCGAAAAAGCGATCAGCCTGATCGCGATCCACACCCACGATATCCCGCAGGAGTTCTCCTCGGCCGCGATCAGCGAGTCCGAAGCCGCCCAGCCGGCAACGCTCAAAGGCCGCGAAGACTGGCGCGAACTGCCGCTGGTGACGATCGATCCGCCCGATGCGAAAGACCACGACGACGCCGTCCATGCCGAGCCGGACCCCGACCCCGCCAACAAAGGCGGCGTGATCCTGCACGTCGCGATCGCCGACGTCGCTTACTACGTGCGGCCAGGCTCGGCGCTCGATCGCGATGCGTTGCGCCGCGGCAATTCGGTGTACTTCCCCGACCGCGTCGTGCCGATGCTGCCGGAGCGGATCTCCAACGATCTGTGTTCGCTGAAGCCCGGCGAGCCCCGCGGCGCCCTCGCCGTCCGCATGGTGATCGACGCGCAGGGGCACAAGCGCTCGCATTCGTTTCACCGCATCCTGATGCGCTCGGCGGCGAAGCTGAGCTACGCGCAGGCCCAGGCCGCGATCGACGGCAGACCCGACGACGTCACCGGCCCGCTGCTCGAAACCATCCTGAAGCCGCTGTACGACGCCTATGCGGTGATCAAGCGCGGTCGCGACGAGCGCAGTCCGCTCGACCTCGATCTGCCCGAGCGCAAGATCATCCTGAAGCCGGACGGCACCGTCGACCGCGTGATCGTGCCGGAGCGACTCGACGCGCACCGGCTGATCGAAGAGTTCATGATCCTCGCCAACGTCGCCGCCGCCGAGATGCTGGAAAAGAAGGCGCTGCCGCTGATCTACCGCGTCCATGACGAACCGTCGGTGGAGAAGGTCCACAACCTCGTCGATTTCCTCAAGACGCTGGATCTGTCGTTCGCCAAGCAAGGCGCGCTGCGGCCGGCGCAGTTCAACCGCATCCTGGCGATGGTCAAAGGCGAGGACTCCGAGCCGCTGGTCAACGAGGTGGTGCTGCGGTCGCAGGCGCAGGCGGAATACAGCTCCGAGAACTACGGCCATTTCGGCCTGAACCTGCGCCGCTACGCACATTTCACCTCGCCGATCCGGCGCTACGCCGATCTCGTGGTGCACCGCGCCCTGATCCGCGCGCTCAATCTCGGCGACGGTGCGCTGCCGCAAACCGAGACGGTCGAGACGCTGGCGGAGGTTGCGGCGCAGATCTCGCTCACCGAGCGACGCGCGATGAAGGCCGAGCGCGAGACCGTCGACCGGCTGATTGCGCATCATCTCGCCGACCGGATCGGCGCTACGTTCCAGGGCCGCGTCTCCGGCGTCACCAAAGCCGGCCTGTTCGTCAAGCTGAGCGACACCGGCGCCGACGGGCTGATCCCGATCCGCTCGCTCGGCGACGAATATTTCAACTACGACGAAACCCGCCACGCGCTCATCGGCTCGCGCAGCGGGGCCATGCACCGGCTGGGGGATGTGGTCGACGTCAAGCTGGTGGAAGCTGCACCGGTCGCCGGCGCGCTGCGGTTCGAACTGGTGAGCAACGCCAGCGTTGAATTCACGCACCGCAAGACGGCACGCACCATCAAGGGGAAGAGCAAGGCCAAGCTGAAAACCGAGAGCGGCAAGTCGGCACGCGCCAAGCCCGGACGGGCGAAAGCGCGGAAAGCGGCCAAGCCGAAGCAAAAAGCCAAGTCCGGGAGAGGAAAACGCTGATGACCATGCTGTCACGCGAGCCGATCGTCTGGCCGCCGCAATCCACCCCGTCGCAGCAGCGCAATGTCTGGCAGGCGATGTGGCGCGGCTTCCGCGGCCGATGCCCGAACTGCGGCGAAGGCAAGATGTTTCGTGCGTTCCTCAAGACCGCGGACAGCTGCGACCAATGCGGCCAGGATTTTACCGGCCACCGCGCCGACGACCTCCCGGCTTATCTCGTGATCGTCATCGTCGGCCATATCGTGGTGCCACTCGCGCTGTCGATCGAAACTCATTTTTCGCCGCCGGTGATGCTTCAGCTCGCGATCTACCTGCCTTTCACCCTGCTGGCTTCGCTGCTATTGCTGCAGCCGGTCAAAGGCGCCGTAGTCGGATTGCAATGGGCATTCCGGATGCACGGCTTCGACGAGACCAACCCGGACCACTGACGGCGCGATTCCGACGCGGCGGCACAACGACGAACAACAACACCAACAAGAAACGACAACGGGAGCGACATGACCGAATCCGCGATACAGACCGAGCCGAAGGTCGAGCAGGATCATCAGGAACCCAGCCACCACCCGTATTTCCGGCCCAAGGACGCCGCGACGTTAATCCTGGTCGATCGCAGCGGTTCGACGCCGAAGGTGCTGGTCGGCAAGCGCCACGACAACGTCGTGTTCATGCCCGGCAAGTTCGTGTTTCCCGGCGGACGCGTCGACAAGAACGACGTCCGCGTCCCGGTCGCGGCGCCGATCCCGCCGGAGCTGGAAGCTAATCTGCTGAAGGGCAGCCCGAAGACCACGCCGTCCCGCGCCCGCGCGCTGGCGATCGCGGCGATCCGCGAAGCTTGCGAAGAGACCGGGCTGTGTCTCGGTTGCAAGACCGAAGCCAAGTCGAAGCTGGCCGGCCCGTGGCAGCCGTTCACTGAAGCCGGTCTGCTGCCCGATCCGTCGGGCCTGTTCCTGATCGCCCGCGCGATCACCCCGCCCGGCCGCATCAAGCGGTTCGACACCCGCTTCTTCACCGCCGACGCGTCTGCAATCGCGCACCGCGTCGACGGCGTGATCCATGCCGATGCCGAACTGGTCGAGCTGGTGTGGGTCGAACTCGGCTCCAAACCGCTCGCCGATCTGCATCCGATGACCAAGAACGTCCTCGGCGAACTCGACCGCCGGCTCGCCACAGGTCCGCTGCGCCACGACGCGCCCGTGCCGTTCTTCCATTTCTACGGCGGCAAGATGCAGAAGGACATGCTGCCGGGCGCCTGAGCGCCTGGCCCGTATCGACGAGGCCAAGCTCGAACTAACGGCGCGACCACCGCGCCGTCAGTTCGAGCAACAAAGCGATTGCAGCCAGCGCGCCGCCATAGAGGCTCACAACCGTCCAGCCGCCATGCGCCCAGGCGAAGGCGGCGCCGGCAGAGCCGATCGATCCGCCGATGAACATTCCGGTCATGAACACGGTGTTGAGCCGGTTGCGCGCTTCCGGAACCAGCGCATAGACGATGTGCTGGTTGGAGATCAGCGCGCTCTGCAGACCAAAATCCAGCACCACCACGCCGATCAGCAGTCCGGCGAGGCTGCCCCACAGACCGAACACGACCCACGACACCAGCACCAGAGCCGCGCCGACCGCGATCACCGGTCCCGGCCCGCTTCGGTCCGCGATCCGGCCGGAGATCGGCGCGGCCAGCACGCCGACCACACCGACGAGGCCGAACAAGCCGGCGGCTTGGGCTCCGAGACCGAAGTGCGGCTCCTGCAGATGCAGCGCCAGCACCGTCCAGAACACGCTGAAGGAGGCGAACAGCGCCGCCTGCACCGCAGTCCCGCGCCGCAAATCAGGCTGCTGGCGCCACAGCGACGCCAGCGACTTCAGTGCGGCGCCATAGCTGAGATCAAGGTGACCATGATGGCGCGGCAGCAGCCACGCCATCAGCGCCGCGGCCGCGAGCGCCACCGGCACGGATAGCCAGAACATCTCGCGCCAGCCGAGATGCCCGGCGACGAAGCCCGCCACCGTCCGGCTGAGCAGGATGCCGCACAACAGCCCGGACATCACCAGACCGATGGTCTTGCCGCGCCGCTCCGGTGCCGCCAGCGCCGCGGCGAACGGTACCACCCGCTGCGCGACGGTCGCACAGGCACCGAGCGCGAGCGACGCGGCAATGATCAGCCAGGCCGACGGCGCCAATGCCACCAACGCGGCCGCGATCGCCAGCAGCACGAACTGGCCGGCGATCAGCCGCCGCCGGTCGGTCAGGTCGCCGAGCGGCACCAGCAAAAACAGCCCCACCGCATAACCGAGCTGGGTCGCGGTCGGGATCATCCCGGTCAGCGACGGACTACCGAGATCGCGCTCGATCACCCCCAGCATCGGCTGGTTGTAATAGATGTTGGCGACGCTGATGCCCGCGGCCGCCGCCATCGCCAGCGTCAGCCCGGCGCCCATTGCGGGATCTGGCCCCACGGCGCCGCTCGAGTCGGTCTTGGGCGGCGGCTTGGGTCGAGAGGCCTCCGCGATGCGCGGGGCCGGCTCGCTGACACTCATCTGGGGCCTTTCGTGACAGAAACAGAATCGGAGGGGCGGGATTCCGAACATGGTTCGCAATTGCCAAAAATCGAGGGCGGCTTCGGGAAGGCCTGCGATGCGCGGAACGCGGTCTGGTCGGATTTTCCCGCCCTTTGGCGCCTTTAGGGGCGAGTTTTCGCGCTTCAGACCGATTTTGTCCTCTTGGCCCGACTATCCCTACCGAAAACCTTGACTTTCGGGCGTTGGCGGCTAGTTTGCCGGCCAAACGCGGGTCCTGACGTTCGACCTCGCCTGTTTATTCCCAAATTCCGAGGTTTGAGATCATGGCCAAGGCGGTCACCATCAAGATCAAGCTCGTGTCGACGGCCGACACCGGGTTCTATTACGTGACGAAGAAGAACTCGCGCACCATGACCGACAAGATGGTCAAGAAGAAGTACGACCCGGTCGCGCGCAAGCACGTCGAGTTCAAGGAAGCCAAGATCAAGTAAGCCGCCACCGGCTCACTGACAGCATTCCTTCCACGGGGCCTTCGGGCCCCGTTTCTATTTTGGGCGATGATCGGCAGCCTTCGCTCCGCCCACAGACGTCATCGCCCGCGCAGGCGGGCGACCCAGTATCCCAGAGCGCCCGAGATCAAACACAGAAGCCGCGGCGTACTGGATCCCCGCATCCGCGGGGATGACGACCGTGCGTGATCGTGAACTCGTGCAAATTGCCTCGGCTACGCCACCGCCGAGACCATGCCGATCGCTGCTCAGGCGGCGCGTTCGGTCTTGTAGGGACGCACCAGCAAGTCAGCCGGAATCTTCCACGCCTCCGCAATTTTGCGGATCATCTCGACGGTGAGTGCGCGACGACGCGACAGCACCTCGGACGCTCGCGACCGCGAGCCAAGGAGTTGGGCCAACTCAGCCTGCGTATGCCCGAGTTCGTCGATGGCGTACTGCAGGACATCGATCGGGTCCTGATCTTCGGCGATCACGATCGGCCACCGCTTCGCTTCGTAAAGCTCGACCAGCGCCAGCAGCACATCGAGCTTGTCGCCCTCTTCCGATCCTTCTGGCGCGCCCCAGCAAGCCTCTATCGCCGCAAGTGCGGCGCGGTGATCCTCGTCTGTCCGGATCGGGCGAACGTCCACGACGATCTTCCTTCTGAACCTCGTCGGTTGAGTTCCAGTTTGCAGCCCTGATCAGCGCGTACAAGCGCTCGACAGATGGCTTGGCTTCCGGGTGTTTGCCCCAGAACTCGACCAGCACGTTGCGGGCGATCAGACGCATGATCACGACTAGCACGTTCCCGTTTTGGGAACAATGCCAAGGGCGGAATTACGCTGCCGCTGCGACCACCCGATTCCGGCCGTCATGCTTGGCGCGGTACAGCGCGGTGTCAGCGCGTTTCAAGAGGTCGGGGATCGGCTCGCCCTTGCGTTCCAGCGTCGACAGCCCGATCGAGATCGTGACTTCGATGCGTCGGGTGCCCTTCTCGACCGCGAACGGTTCGCCGGCGATGGCGCGGCGCAGCCGTTCGGCCACCATCTGGGCGACGTGCAGATCGGTCTCCGGCATCACGATCACGAACTCCTCGCCGCCATAGCGGCAAGCGAGATCGATGCCGCGGATCGACTTCTTGATCCGCAGCGCGAACTCACGCAGCACGTCATCGCCGGCATCGTGGCCGTAGCTGTCGTTGATCGACTTGAAGAAATCGATGTCGAGGATCATCAGCGCCAGCGGCTTGCCGCGCGTGCCCGCCTGCTCGGCGAGCGTCGCCAAATGGCTCTCCATGTAGCGCCGATTGTGCAGCCCAGTGAGACCGTCGGTGATCGCCATCTCGATCGAATGCTGCACGTTGTCGCGCAAATGATCGGTATAGCGGCGACGCCGGATTTGGGTCCGTGCCCGCGCCATCAATTCGTTCTTGTCGACCGGCCGCAGCAGATAGTCGTTGACGCCGATCTCGAGGCCCCGCAGCAGCCGCGCGTTGTTCTCGGCGTCCGCGATCGCCAGGATCGGCACGTGCCGCGTGCGCTCCAGCGAGCGCGCCTGACTGCACAGCCGCAGGCCGTCGAAATTTTCCAGTCCCAGCGACACGATCAGCAGGTCGTAGTTGCCCTCGGCGGCATGGAACAGCGCTTCCGACGGATTGGTCTCGACGTCGACGTCGTGTTCAGCGCTGAGCAGCGGCGCCAGCCGCTCGTAGGACGACGGCCGATCGTCGACCAGCAGAATGCGGCCGCCTTTGCCCTGATCCGAGACGGCTTCACGCTCCGGCGCCTGCATGCCGATTTCGAGCGACGTGATCGCCCGCATCCGCAGCTCGTCGGTCATCATCTTCAGCCGGGTCAGCGACCGCACGCGCGCGATCAGCACCACGTCCGACACCGGTTTGGTCAGGAAATCGTCGGCGCCGGCTTCCAGCCCGCGCACCCGATCGGCCGGGCTGTCGAGCGCCGTCACCATCACCACCGGGATGAAATGCGTCTTGGGATTCGACTTCAGCCGACGACAGACTTCGAAGCCGTCCATGTCCGGCATCATCACGTCGAGCAGCACGATGTCGCATTCGGCGCGCTGGCAGATCTCCAGCGCCTGCACACCGTTCGACGCGGTGATGACGTCGAAATACTCGGCCGACAATCGGTCTTCGAGCAGCTTGACGTTCGTCGGGATGTCGTCGACCACCAAGATACGCGCTGACACGTTGCTACTCCTAGCCGATGAACCGGCGGACCGTCTCGATGAACTTGCCGACAGAGATCGGCTTCGACAAATAAGCCTCGCATCCGCCTTCGCGAATTCGCTCCTCGTCGCCCTTCATCGCGAATGCGGTGACGGCTACCACCGGAATGTGTCGGAGTTCGGCATCGTCCTTGATCCAGCGGGTGACTTCGAGCCCGGACACCTGGGGCAACTGAATGTCCATCAAGATCAGATCGGGACGCAGCTTGCGAACCAGGTCGAGCGCTTCATATCCATTGCTCGTTCCCGCGGTCTGGTAGCCATGGGCCTCCAGCAAGTCGCGAAAGAGCTTCATATTGAGCTCGTTGTCTTCCACGATCAGGACGGTTTTCGCCATCCCGCCCTCCAATACTCACACTAAAATGCCCGGGCCGGCGGCCCGCGATCGTTCGACAAGCCGCAAGACTCGGGCATGATTGAATAAAATACAGACGAGAAGTTACGGAAAGGCAAACACAACCGATGCGAAAGCGGCTTCAAGATCCACGCCAAGCGGCTGAAATCGTGGCAATTCAGGCGTTGTCCTTCATCGCAGGAGACCCCGAGCGGCTCGGCCTGTTCCTGGCCGAGACCGGCATCGGACCGGAGACCCTGCGGAGTTCCGCAACCGATCCGCAGTTCCTGATCAGCGTGCTGAACTTCGTGCTGCGCGACGACGCGACCGCGAAAGCCTTCGCCGACTCGGTCCAGCTTCACCCCACCAACGTCGCTGCGGCCCTGCAGGTTCTCGAGGACAAGCGATGGGAGCGTGACACGCCGTGAGCGGCGGCGACCCGAGCCCACCCACTGCGCCCGGCTTCTGCCGGGATTGCCTCGCCGACCAGCGCGCCGAGGCACGGCGCTGTGCGGCCTGCGGGTCGCCGCGCCTGCTGCGGCATCGGTCGCTGGGAGCGCTGTCGCTCGCCCATATCGACTGCGACGCGTTCTATGCGACGGTCGAGAAGCGCGACAATCCGGACCTCGCCGACAAGCCGGTCATCGTCGGCGGCGGCAAGCGTGGCGTGGTGTCGGCGGCCTGCTACATCGCCCGCACCTTCGGGGTGCGCTCGGCGATGCCGATGTTCAAGGCGCTGGCGCTGTGCCCGTCGGCGACGGTGGTGCGGCCCGACATGGCGAAGTACGTCCGGGTCGGCCGCGAGGTGCGGCAGGCGATGCGGGCGCTGACGCCGCTGGTCGAACCGCTGTCGATCGACGAGGCGTTTCTCGATTTGGCCGGCACCGAGCGGATGCACGGCATGGCTCCCGCCAAGGTGCTGGCGAAATTCGCCCGGGAGGTCGAGCGCGACATCGGCGTCACCGTCTCGGTCGGGCTGTCGTGCAACAAGTTCCTGGCCAAGATCGCGTCCGATCTCGACAAGCCGCGCGGCTTCGCCGCGCTCGATCAGGACGAGGCGCGCGAGATGCTGGCGCCGCGGCCGGTCGGCTTCATCTTCGGCGTCGGCCCGGCCACCGCGTCGCGGCTGGCGAGCCGCGGCTTCCGCACCATCGCCGATCTGCAGCGCGCCGATGAGATCGAGATGATGCGGCAGTTCGGCGACGAAGGCCGGCGGCTGTGGCGGCTGGCGCGCGGCATCGACGATCGCAAGGTGGTGCCCGATCGCGGTGCCAAATCGATTTCGAACGAGACCACCTTCGAGGACGACATCCGCGACCTCGCAACGCTGGAAAAGATCCTGTGGCGCCTGTCGGAGAAGGTGTCGTCGCGCCTGAAAAGCGCCGCCCTCTCCGGCTCGACCATCACCTTGAAACTGAAGACCGCCGACTTCCGTCAGCGCACCCGGGCGCAGACGATCCATGCGCCGACCCAGATGGCGAACCGGATCTTCTCGGTGTCGCGCGAGATGCTGAGCAAGGAAATCGACGGCACCGCGTTCCGGCTGATCGGAACCGGGGTCAGCGCGCTCACTGAACAAACTGGCCCGATTGAGGACGACATGCTCGATCGCCGCTCCGCTCACGCCGAACGCGCGATCGACGACCTGCGCAAGAAATTCGGCGACGCCGCCGTGATCCGCGGCATCGCCTTCGACCGGGTGCAGAAGCCGCCGGGATAAGGATCTGGTTACTTACACGGCTTGCCGGTGGTCTTGACCTCGAGTTTGCCCATCGCCCCGGCGAGGACAAAATCGTTGTAGTCGAGCACCAGCGAGCGCGACACGCCGTTCTCGTAGAGTTCGAACGACATCGCATAGACCGGTGTCTGCTCGCCGGCGTTGGCTTTGGCGTCGCGATCGTAATAGCTCACCGTCACCGGCCAACGCGTCAGCGACTTCATCGCGTCGTCTTTGGTGGACGGATCGGGCGATGCGACCGCGCCGCTGCCCTTGATCGGCTGGCCGATCACGGTAAGCGTATTGTAGACCTTCTCGCCATTGTCCGACCCGTCGTACACGGACAGGTTCAGCAGCGACTTGCCGGCGCGCGCGGCTTCGATGATGCGTTCGATCTGCTCGGTCGGAAACACCGTGGCGCCGTCGAGCTGGAACGTCTTCTGTACCGGCTGCTTCAGCTTCACCGTGATATGATCGCCGGTGCGCTCAGCGATGCCGTCGACGTCACTCTCGGTGGAGTCGTCCATCCGGGTGCCGATCTTGAAACGATAGCTCTTGCCGGCGGCGTCTTCCCAGCTCGATGAGCGCAGATCGCTGAGCGTGTTCTTGCCCTCGCCGCTCTCGATTTCCGACACCTGCCGAAAATCGGAGGTGTAGCCTTCGCAGGCGTTGCCCGAAAAGTTGTACAGAATGCGGCCGCGCACCGTATTCACCGAGGCGTTGTTACGGGTCTTGACCAGGCTGAGGTCGTACAACGCCTGATGCGGCAGGAAGTTGATCGCGGGGCCGGCAACGGCCGCCGATCCGGTCGACATGGCGAACACCGCCACGATTGCCAGCAGTCCCCGGCTCGATCGCGTCGTCTGTCGTGACACGGGCATGTCGTCTCCCTGATAACGGTTCAATGAGAATAGGTGGTGGCCGAAGTCGTCGCAACGGCCGAGACTTCCTGGACCATCGGATTGCGGTGAAATCACGGAGCAATTTGGTTCAAACGCAATTTGAACGGAACCTGGCGGTAGGCCCTCCTAGCGCGGTGACGCTGGCCCAGGTTGCAGCGGCTTGCTTGCAACAGCCGGCGCAATCGGCGAAACAGGACCGCCCGGCCGCGCACGCCGGGACAACGCGACAAGCAAATGGGGATCGGCATGACCGGGGTGATCGAGCAGAAACTGACCGCGCAGGGCATCGTGTTGCACGAGCCGGCGAGCCCGGTCGCCAATTATGTCGGCTTCGTCCGCACCGGCAATCTGCTGGTGGTATCCGGACAGGTGTGCTTCGACGGCGAAGGCAAGCTGGTCGCTCAGGGCAAGCTCGGCGCCGACGTCTCGATCGAACAGGGCAATGCCGCCGCGCGGGCCTGCGCGATCAATCTGCTGGCGCAGCTCAAGGCGGCGCTCGGCGATCTCGACAAGGTTGTGCGCGTGGTGCGGCTTGGCGGCTTCATCAACTCGACGCCGGACTTCGTCGACGGCCCGAAGGTGATGAACGGCGCGTCCGACCTGATGGTGGCCGCGTTCGGTGACAAGGGTCGCCACGCCCGTACCACGGTCGGTGTCGCCTCGCTGCCGGCCAATGCCGCGGTCGAGGTCGAGGGCCTGTTCGAAGTCGCGTAAGACGCAGGAGACAGAGCGATGCGCGCGCCCGACTGGCTGACCGCCCGACCGGTCGCGCATCGCGGCCTGCACGACCGCACCCGCGGCATCGTAGAAAACATGCCCGGAGCGATCAACGCAGCGATCGCCGGCAATTTCAGCATCGAAGTGGATATCCAGCTCACCGCCGACGGCGAGGCGATGGTCCACCACGACGACGACCTCGGCCGGTTGACCGACGGCGGCGGTCCCCTGCTCGGAATGACAGCAGCACAACTGCGGCAGGTGCCGTTCAAGGACACGTCCGAGCGAATGATGTCGGTCGGCGAGTTGTGCGATCTCGTCGACGGCCGTGCGGGGCTGGTGATCGAATTGAAGAGCCATTTCGACGGCGACCGCAAGCTCGCCCGCCGGCTGCTTCAGGTACTGGCCAACTACAAGGGACCGGTCGCGGCGATGTCGTTCGATCCCGACCAGGTGCTGGCGCTGCGCCAGCTCGCGCCGAAGCTGACGCGCGGCATCACCGCCGAGCGCAGTTACAACGACGCCTATTGGGCCAAGCTCAATCAGGCGCAGCGCGACTCCATGGTGGCGCTGAAGCACGGGCTCAGAACCCAGCCGCATTTCGTGGCCTACCGGGTCGACGACCTCCCTGCCCCGGCGCCCTGGATTGCCCGCAACCTGTTCGGCTGCGCGCTGCTGGGCTGGACGGTACGCACGCCCGAGCAGCGGGCGCGCGCGGCCCACTACGCCGACCAGATGATCTTCGAGGGCTTTGTTCCGCAATCGTGACCGCAACCGGTCTTGAACGAAGCGCGGCAAATGCCCAATCTCTGCGTGATGACAGTCACCAGCGCTCTTTCGACCGGCTCAGCGGTTTGACGATATCGTCCGACATCACTCTGGAAGCGGTGTCGTCGGTGGATGCGATCTCCGCCGCCGATTGGGATGCCTGCGCACGCTCCGGGACGATTGTCCCGCATCCGGATGTGACCGTCGCTTCAGGTAGCCGCTGCACCGTCCCGACGGCCGCCTACAATCCGTTTCTCAGCCACGCATTCTTCGCCGCGCTCGAGCAGTCGCGGTCGGCAAGCCCCCGCACCGGCTGGGGCGCACGGCATCTGATCGCGAGGCAGGACGGCGCGATCGTCGGCATCGTGCCGTGCTATCTGAAATCGCATTCGCAGGGCGAATACGTGTTCGACCGCGGCTGGGCCGATGCCTATGAGCGCGCTGGCGGCAGCTACTATCCCAAGCTGCAGGTCTCGGTGCCGTTCACGCCGGCGACCGGGCCGCGCCTGCTGATCCGCGATGGCGCAGACCCGATGCGCGTCGGCGGGGCGCTGGCGAACGGCCTGATGGCACTGTGCGACCTCAGCAAGGCGTCGTCGGCGCATGTCACCTTCGCGCGCGAGAGCGAGTGGCGGTTTCTCGCCGAGCGCGGCTTCCTGCAACGCACCGATCAGCAGTTTCACTGGCACAATGCCGGCTATGCCAGCTTCGACGACTTCCTCGCGACGCTGAACTCGCGCCACCGCAAAGGCATCAAGCGCGAGCGGCGCGACGCGGTGGCGAACGGCATCACCATCCACCACCTCACCGGCGCCGACATCACCGAAGACGCCTGGGATGCGTTCTTCGAATTCTACATCGAGACCGGCTCGCGAAAATGGGGGCGGCCGTACCTGAACAGGGAGTTCTATTCCCTGATCGGCCAGAGCATGAGCCAGGACGTTTTGCTGTTGATGGCGAAACGCAACGGCCGCTGGATCGCCGGCGCCATCAACTTCATCGGCGGAGACACTTTGTTCGGCCGACATTGGGGCGCGATCGAGCATCACCCGTTTCTGCATTTCGAAGTGTGCTATTATCAGGCGATCGAATTTGCGATCGAGCGCGGCCTTGCCGTGGTCGAGGCCGGCGCCCAGGGCGAGCACAAGATCGCGCGTGGCTATCTGCCGCAGACCACCTACTCGGCGCACTTCATCGCAGACCCCGCCTTGCGCCGCGCGATCGCCGATTATCTGAAGCGCGAGCGGATGTATGTCGACGAAATGGGACGCGAACTGAGCGAAGCTGGCCCGTTCAAAAAAGGTAACTTCGCCGATCCGGCTTGACCCGCCTGGGCACGGCGGGGACAATCGCGCCGCCAAGCCCGGAGCAGCCATGACCGCCTACGATCCCGAGAATATTTTCGCCAAGATACTGCGCGGCGAAATCCCGTGTCATAAAATCTACGAAGACGATCACGTCTTCGCCTTCCTCGACATCATGCCGCGTTCGACCGGCCACACGCTGGTGATCCCGAAAGCACCCGCGCGCAATATTCTCGACATCACGCCCGAGGATTTCGCCCATGTGGCGCGCGGCGCCCACAAGATCGCCCACGCGGCCATGAAAGCGTTCAAGGCCGACGGCATCGTGGTGCAGCAGTTCAGCGAACCGGCCGCCGGCCAGGTCGTCTACCATCTGCACATGCATGTGATGCCGCGCCACGACGGTGTGCCGCTGCTGCCGCCGGCCTCGCGCAAGGAAGAGCCCGCGGTGCTCGAACAACACGCCGCGCAACTGAAGGCGGCGCTGGCGCAGGGCTAGGCTTCCGTCCCATCGCTGCGCCGACCGCGACGGCGCAGCGACGTGAGGCCGGATGACACGCGACCGGGACGCTCGGCCTCTGCCCCGCCTCCGCGGCAGTCCGCCGCGACCAGCGCAGGTTGCCTCCGCGGCCGGAACGCCCGATCTCCGTTGAAGGTGATGATCGAGACCGGCCGCCGACGTGGCGTCCATACGCTGACGAGGCAACAGAGATGATCGCGCTGGTCGTTTTCGGATTGGGACTGGTCGCCCTCGTCGTCGGCGCGGAATTGCTGGTCCGCGGCGCCTCGAAGCTGGCGCTGTCGTTCGGGATCTCGCCGCTGGTGGTCGGGCTGACGGTGGTGGCGTTCGGCACCGGCTCTCCAGAACTCGCGGTCGCGATTCAAGCGGCGATCTCCGACCAAGCCGACATCACCGTCGGCAACGTGGTCGGCAGCAACATCTTCAATGTGCTGTTCATCCTCGGCCTGTCGGCGCTGATCACCCCGCTGATCATCAACCGGCAGCTGATCCGCCAGGAGGTGCCGATCATGGTGGGAACGTCGCTGCTGGTGGCCGCGCTGGCCTGGGACGGCAGTCTGTCGCGCCTCGACGGATCGCTGCTGGTCTGCCTGCTGGCGGCCTATACCGGCTTTCTGATCGTGCAGAGCCGTCGCCAGGAGGCAGCCTCGGATGCGGACGAGCCGATCGCGGCGGAGACCGGATCGCGCTGGGACTCCAAGCTGCCGGTACAGATCGCGCTGATCCTTGTCGGCCTGGTGATGCTGGTGTTCGGCGCGACCTGGCTGGTCGAGGCAGCGATCACGTTCGCACGGCTGTTCGGCGTCAGCGAGATGGTGATCGGCCTGACCATCGTCGCGGCAGGCACCTCGCTCCCCGAGGTCGCGACCTCGATCATGGCGGCGATCCGCGGCCAGCGCGACATCGCCGTCGGCAATGTGGTCGGCAGCAACACCTTCAATCTGCTCGGCGTGCTCGGCGTGTCCGCCGCGGTGGTGCCGGGCGGGCTCTCGATCGCTCCGGCAATGACGGCGTTCGACATCCCGGTGATGGTCGCGGTGGCGATCGCCTGTCTGCCAATCTTCTTCACCGGCAACCTGATCGCCCGGTGGGAGGGCGCGCTGTTTCTGGCGCTGTATGTCGTCTACACGATCTATCTGGTGATGGCCGCCCAACAGCACGACGCCCTGTCCACCTACGGCTTCGTGCTCGGGACCGTCGTTCTTCCGCTGTGCGCGCTGACCATCGCGGTCATCACCTGGCGGGAGTGGCGCGCGAGGCGGCGAATGCATTGACGATCGCCTAGCGCGGCGCCGCAGCGTTCACGCCGCGCGCCCGTCCTGCTACTTCCCCATCGAATGCACGCAGCGATCCGGCTTCAAATCGATCAGCGGCGTGCCGTCGAGGCAGTCGAGGCCGCGCACCAGCACGGTCGCGCCCTCGATCCCGACCACATCGACCGATGAAATCCCGATCGGATTCGGGCGCAGCGGCGAGCGCAGCGCAAAGGTGCCGCGCGGTCCGTCGATGCCGTGACCGCGCTGGATCACCAGATCCCGCCGCGATAGATGCAGCCAGTACACCACCTGCGCATGGGCGAACTTGTCGAGCCCCTGCAAAGCCTGAGTCCACGGCTCGAAGATCTCGAGGCGGCACACCGGTCCTTCGCGATTGCCCTGCCGGGGCGTCTCGCCGCGCGAGGTCCAGGGCGTGCGGATGCGGCCGATAAAGATCAGGCCGGCGTCGGTCGGCGGCGGCGCCTCGACCACGACCTCGCCTTCGCGGATTTCACCTCTGTCGGTCATCATCGTTCGCCTTCTGCCTAAAGGCCCGGTGTAGCGCGAAACCGGTTCGGTTTCATCGCCACCAAAGTTGGCCGAGCAGCAGCACCACCTCGCCTGCCACCACGCCGGCGAAAATCGACCGCCGTGCCACCAGAAACACCGCGAACCCGGCCGCCACCGACCCGTAGCGCAGCAGCGGCGACACGCTGGCCAATGCTCCCGGCGGCAGGAACAGGATCTGGGCGATCACCCCGGCGAGGATCGCGGTGGCGACCGCGCGCACCCAGATCAGCAGTTCGGAGCCTTCGTCGATGCCGCCGCCGAGCCACAGCCCGAGCATCCGCCAGACTTCGTTCGGCAGCACCCCGGCCAGCACCAGCACCAGCAGTGCCTGCCAGTCGCCGATGAATTCGCTCATGCCCGCCTCCGCCGTCGCAGCCGGTGCACACCATAGGCGATGGTGCCGGCGGAGACGCCGCTGATCAGCACGTCGACGCCGGTGTGCAGCATGGCAACCAACGGAAACAGCGCGAGCCCGAGCACCAGCGCGACGACGTCGGCGAGCTCGCGGCAGTTGCGCGCGGTCGAGAGCAGGAACGCCAGCGGCGTCAGCAGCAGGATCGCCGCGCCGAACGATCGCGGCAAATTCGCAGCCAATAGAAAGCCGATCACATTGGCGACGAGGCACACCAGGATCAGCCCGGTGCCGAGCCCATTGGCAAACGCGATCCGGCGCTCACGCGGCACTTGCGGCAGCAGCCGGAAGCATTCGACCCACATCGTTACGGCGACGAAATGAGCCGGTAACACAAGCTCGCGCAGCCTGGTGGTCGGCGACTTCAGCAACGGAAGCACCGACACCACCATCGGAAACAGCCGGATCGCGCTGACGGTAACGGCGATCGCCGCCTGAACCGGCGTCGCACCGGAACCGAGCGACGAGATCAGGATGATCTGCGCCGGGCCAGCCCACACCAGCACCGTACTGATCAGCACCCACCCGAGACTGAAATGGCTGTCGTGCGCCAGCGCGCCGATGCCGATGAAGGTCGCGAACAACACCAGCGTCAGCACGGTGGTGCCGGCGGCAGCGAGTCCGTAAAGGAAGGCACGCAACGGGGACTGCCATTGCGGAGATTCGAGAGGCGGCGGCACAGGGATTCCAATCGATCGGTTGCAGCCGCATAACGGGCGGGAAATTGCAGGCGGTCAAGGCCGCGCGCTGCGGCTCTGATCTGCTACGCGCTATCCTGGAATCCCGCGATTGCGCAACACCAAGCACGCCTGCCCGGCCCGGCGGATTTGCTTGCACAGATCGTCTGCCTCGTGGCGCGTGTCGGCACCGATCCGCACTTGATAGAAGGTCCGTGTACCGCGGCTGCGGAACACGGCGCTCAGCAGCGTCGGATCGCGCTCGCCGATCACGGAGCTCAGCCGCGCCATCGCCCGCGCGTAGCTCGCCAGCGCCCGGTTGCGACTAAAGCCGGCGGCAAGCTGCACGCCCCACGGCCGGTCGGCGCCGAGTTTGACGCGTTGTTCAAGCTCGGCAACGAACGGGTTCGGCGCGCGCTTCAGCAGCGCCATCAGCGTGCGGCAATCGGTGTCGGCCTTTGCTTCCGGCAGCTTCGCGGCGCGCCCCGCCTTTGCCCAGTCGTCGACCGAACTGCCGGTGATCGCGTACACGTAGTCCCGCGTCTGCAGCGGCATGCCGCCGGTGCCGGCGAGCCATTCCTGCACCCGGCGCGGCCCGGCATTGTAGGCCGCGGCCGCCAGGCCGAGATTGCCGAACTGCTCGCGCAACTCCTTCAGAAACTCGGCCGACTTCGGCAGCGCCTGCACCGGGTCGAACGGATCGAGCAGCCGGCGTTCGCTGGCAGTGCCGGGCATGAACTGGGCGATCCCTTGCGCGCGCTTGCCGCTCCGCGTCACCGGCCCGACTGCATCGGGCTGGAACCGGCTCTCCTGCCAGATCACGCGGGCAAAGAATTCCAGCGGCAGGTCATGGGCCTTGGCGGCGGATTCGATCATCAGGCAGATCGACTGGCGCGTATCAGGATCTCCATCCTTCTCGGCCGCATCGGTCGGCTTGCCGCTGGGCTGAACAGAATCGGGCGCAGCCGACGGCTTGGCTGGTTCCGCGGCAGGCGGTGGCGTGGTGGTCTCGGTTGCGGCAGGCGGCGACCTGTCAGGTTTTGGCGGGGGCGTGTCCTCCGCACGCGCCGCGGTGAGCGCAACTAAGGAGAGCACGACTGCGCCGAGCCAACGCGGCCGACTCATGCGCGGTTTTCCTTCACAGCCATATTCCTGCTCGGACAACGGACCAGCGATTCCTGGCGACGATCGGGAACGCATGATGGCCGAAACCGATCCGAATGCCAGAGGTGCGGCAGATCGCCCTCGGCGCTCCGCCGCATTGCTCAACAACGCCTGAAGACGGCGCGGCAATACCGCAAGCCTCGTTGCCGCCTCGTCTTTCCGGCAATTGCTTGCTCGATCCATTGGACTACAACGTCGGTTCGAAACGCCACGCGCGAACCGCGGCATCGATACCGCGGCTCGGATTCGCCAGGGGACGACGACCATCAAGCGCAAGCAACCCAAACAGCGCCGGCCGAAGAAGAAGCATCACGGCGGTCAGCCGCGCCCGTCGGCTGCGGCGCGAGCGCCGCTTCCTGACGACAGCACAGATGCCGCCGCGAACGTCGACGCTCCGCTTCCGGCCGAGCCGGCAGCAACCGAGCCTGCGCCGATGGCTGCCGAGCCGCGCCCGGCGGCGGTCAAACCGGAACCTTCCCCGAGGCAACACCCTGGGCCCAAGCCGAAGCAACCGCAGCTCAAACCGGTAAAACCTGTGCGCGGAACCGGGCAAACTTCGCCCACGCCCGCCGCAGCTCCTGCGACCGCGGTCCGGCCGCCCGCTACGCGCGCCAGCTTCCTTCCGCTCACTCTTTTGCTGGGCGTCTGCGACAGCCTGTTCGAGATGCTGCGCAACCGTCCGCAGCGGCTGCTGCTGTGGGTGCTCGGTCTCTATGGCACGTTGTGGTTCGTCAGCGCGATCAGTTTCCCTGGCCTGCCCGCGGTCGGCTACGAGATGGCGCTGTTCGGCAGCGAGCTGCAGGGCGGCTACTGGAAGTATCCACCGCTGGCGCCGTGGCTGACCGAGCTCGCTTCACTCGCCACCGGACGCTGGACCGGCGCACAGCTCCTGCTCGCGCTCGGATCGGCATTGATGACGCTGGCGCTGCTGTGGCGGCTCGGCGCTTCGATCGTCGGGGCCAGCGGCGCAACGCTCGCCGTGGCGCTGACGATCCTGATCGGCTGCTTCGGCCCGCAGGTTACCGCCTATGATCCGGCGATCGCCAGCCTCCCGTTTGCGGTCGCCGTGGTGCTGCTGTATCGCCGCGCCGTACTTGGCGGCGCAAGGTCGAGTTGGATCGGATTCGGCGTCGCTGCAGCGCTGCTGATCGCCACCAACCACGCCGGCGCCGCTCTCGTCCTCGTCCTCGTCGGACACCTTTTACTGACCAAACAAGGCCGCCGGCACCTGGCGACCACCGGGCCGGCCGTCGCCGCAATTGCCTGTTTCGTCGTGCTGCTGCCGCATCTGATGTGGCTATCGCAAGCCCATGTCGCTGCGCTCACCCCCGAAGACGGAGCGAGCGGGCCGTGGCCGAAGATCGGCGCGGCATTCGCCTTTGTGTTCGGTCAAGTCGGATTGAACCTCGGACTGATCGTCGTCACCGCGCTGGCCTTGATCCCGCGTTTGCCGCTGCAGGGCGCGCCGACGGAGGTCGAGCTCGCGGCTCCGACGGCGTTCGATCGCTCGCTGCTGGTCTCCGTCGCGGTGCTGCCGTCGATCCTGGTGGCCTTCGGCAGTGTGGTCGGCTGGTTCACGATCGGCGCCTACACCGGCAGCGCGCTGGTAGCGTTCTCCGGCCTCGCCGTGGCCGCGCTGCTGCCGGCGCGGCTGTCGATCCGGGCACCGCGGCTCGCGATCGCCGCGTGGCTGCTCGTGCTGTTCGGAGTGCCGATCGGCTACGCCACCTCGACCTACTCGCGCGCCTATGGCAGCGGCCCAGTGCCGACCGAGCTGTATCCCGCCAAGGCGCTGTCCAATGCCATGCAAGCGGTGTGGAAGAGCCGCACCACCCGCCCGCTCGACATCGTCACCGGCAGCGCCCGGGAAGCCGGATTTGTCGCGGCCTACGCGTCGCCGCGACCTTCGGTGTTCATCGATGCCGATCCCGCCAAGAGCCCCTGGATTACTCCGGAACGTCTCAAGCGGTCCGGAACGCTCGTGGTATGGACAGCCGATGAATTCCAACGAACCGACGTGCTGCCCCCACCGTATCGCGCTGCATTGGGACAGACGGCACCGTTGATTGGCACGCTGGTGCTGCCGCTTGGCGGCGGCAAGCTCAAAGCCTACGGCTGGGCCATGATCCCGCCCGAAGGTGTGGTGCTGTCGCCACCGGCCCCGCCCCCGGCCCCGCCGGCTCAGGCCGCGCCGCCGCCTTCCCCCGCTCAGCCGGAGTCTCCGCCATCCGTTGCAGAGCCTCGTGCCCCTCCTCCAGAGCCGAAGGCCGAGCCGGCAGCGCCAAACCCGGCGCCGATCCCGCCGGCTTCGACCGAGGCCGCACCGGAAGGGCCATCACCGGCCGGCCCGCCACCGGCGCGGCGGGCCGAATAGAGAATTTCCGGTTCTGTTCCCGTCAGAACCGGAGCTCTGGTCCGGCTTCACAAACGAAAAGGCCGACGATCGCTCGCCGGCCCCTTCTTTCTACATTCGCTTTGCGGATCAGGCCTTTTCGACCTGATCCTTGATCTTGGCCTTGCGCGACGAGCCGCGCTTCTTGGCACCGCCGGGCAGGTTCTCGGGCTTCGGGGTCACCGGGCCGTCGAGGAATTCGAAGCTGATCTTCTCCAGCTCGACGCCGGCGACCGCCTCGTCCTTGACCAGCACCACCTTGACGTGACCGCCGCCCTTGAGCTGACCGAACAGCACCTCGTCGGCCAGCGGCTTCTTGATGTGCTCCTGGATAACGCGGGCCATCGGCCGGGCGCCCATCTGTTCGTCGTAACCGTGCTGCACCAACCAGGCCTTGGCCTCGTCGGTCAGCTCGATGGTGACGTCGCGATCCGCGAGCTGAGCTTCGAGCTGCAGCACGAATTTCTCCACCACCATGCCGATGACGTCGGCATTGAGATGCGCGAACGACACGATCGCATCGAGACGGTTGCGGAATTCCGGCGCGAACTGCCGGTTGATCGCCTCATGGTCGTCGCCTTCCCGCTTGCTGCGGGTGAAGCCGAACGCCTGCCGGGCCAGATCCGCCGCGCCGGCGTTGGTCGTCATGATCAGGATTACGTTGCGGAAGTTGACCTGCTTGCCGTTGTGATCGGTAAGCCGGCCGTGATCCATGATCTGCAGCAGCACGTTGTACAGATCCGGATGGGCCTTCTCGATTTCGTCGAGCAGCACCACGCAATGCGGATGCTGATCGACGCCGTCGGTCAGCAGGCCACCCTGATCGAAGCCGACATAGCCGGGAGGCGCGCCGATCAGACGCGACACGGTGTGGCGCTCCATGTATTCCGACATGTCGAAGCGCAGCAGTTCGACGCCGAGCGACGACGCGAGCTGCTTGGCCACTTCCGTCTTACCGACACCGGTCGGACCGGAGAACAGGTAGCAGCCGATCGGCTTCTCCGGTTCACGAAGGCCAGCACGCGCCAGCTTGATCGACGCCGACAGCGACTCGATCGCCTTGTCCTGACCGAACACCACGCGCTTCAGGGTCTGCTCGAGATGCTTCAGCACCTCGGCGTCGTCCTTGGACACGCTCTTCGGCGGGATCCGCGCCATGGTCGCCACCGTGGCTTCGATCTCCTTGATGCCGATGGTCTTCTTGCGCTTGTTCTCCGACAGCAGCATCTGCGCCGCGCCGGATTCGTCGATCACGTCGATCGCCTTGTCCGGCAATTTCCGGTCATGGATGTAGCGCGACGACAGCTGCACCGCAGATTCGATCGCCTCGTTGGTGTATTTCAGCTTGTGATAGTCCTCGAAGTAAGGCTTCAGCCCCTTCAGGATCGCGATCGCGTCTTCGACCGTCGGCTCGTTGACGTCGATCTTTTGGAAGCGCCGCACCAAGGCACGGTCCTTCTCGAAGTGCTGACGGTATTCCTTATAGGTCGTCGAGCCCATGCAGCGGATGGTGCCCGAAGCCAAGGCAGGCTTGAGCAAATTCGAGGCATCCATCGCGCCGCCGGAGGTCGCCCCGGCGCCGATTACGGTGTGGATTTCGTCGATGAACAGGATCGCATTCGGATGGGCTTCGAGCTCCTTCAAGACTTGCTTGAGGCGCTCCTCGAAGTCACCGCGGTAGCGCGTGCCGGCGAGCAGCGTACCCATGTCGAGCGAGAACACGGTGGCTGCCGACAGCACCTCCGGCACCTCACCGTCGACGATGCGCTTGGCGAGACCTTCGGCGATCGCCGTCTTGCCGACGCCGGCTTCGCCGACGAACAGCGGATTGTTCTTCTGCCGACGGCACAGCACCTGAATGGCACGATTGATCTCGGAATTACGGCCGATCACCGGGTCGATCTTACCGTCTCGCGCCTTCTTGTTGAGGTTGACGCAATAGGTGTCGAGCGCGTCGCCCTTCTTCTTGGCGTCGTCGCCGCCCTTGGTCTCGGTCTCTTCATCGACACCGCGCACCGGGCGCGCTTCGGACACGCCAGGCCGCTTGGCGATTCCGTGGCTGATGTAGTTGACCGCGTCGTAGCGCGTCATGTCCTGCTCCTGCAGGAAGTACGCGGCGTGACTCTCACGCTCGGCGAAGATCGCGACCAGTACATTGGCGCCGGTCACTTCTTCACGACCTGAGGATTGTACGTGGATCACGGCGCGCTGAATCACGCGCTGGAAGCCGGCCGTGGGCTTGGCGTCTTCGGAGCCGTCGGTGACCAGATTCTCGAACTCGGTTTCGAGATAGTTGACCAAGCTGGTACGCAGCTTGTCGAGATCGACGCTGCAGGCGCGCATCACCGCGGCGGCGTCCGAATCATCCACCAGCGATAGCAGCAGATGTTCCAGGGTTGCGTATTGGTGGTGCCGCTCGTTGGCGATGGCAAGCGCGCGATGGAGGGATTGCTCAAGGCTTTGCGAAAATGTCGGCATTGCGTCCTCTATGTCCCCCGCTGATCATGATCGCCGCTGCACCGTGACGCAACAACAACCTTTCCAGATATAGTGTCCAAACCTGATCGCGAAAGACCGGTTCCGTATCAGCCGTCCACCAGCAAGTCCGGGAAAACCCGCCTCCCTTCCCCGATGCAAGACCCATTCCGACTTCAGCAGCGCGCTGCTATTTTTTCTCCATCACGCATTGCAGTGGATGCTGGTGCTTCCGGGCGAAATCCATCACCTGCGTCACCTTGGTCTCGGCGATCTCGTAGGTGAAAACGCCGCACTCCCCGATGCCGTGGTGATGGACGTGGAGCATCACCTTGGTGGCCGCCTCGACGTCCATCTGGAAGAACTTCTCCAAAACGTGGACCACGAACTCCATCGGCGTGTAATCGTCGTTCAGGATCAGCACGCGATACAGATTTGGCCGCTTGGTGCGCGGTTTGGTCTTGGTGATGACCGAAGTCGACGGCGTATTCGGGCCGGAGCGCCCGCCTTCCCCGGCCATCAGAATGGGCCGGGTCGTCGGATCGCCGGCAGCGGCGGCAAAATCGTGGCTCAGAGTCGGTTGCAGCATGGCTTTCGGTATTTGAACCCCCAGGGAACTTCCCAGACACCGGAACCGCGACCTGCGGTCAAGCCGCAAAGGCCGACGACGCGCACGGCGCAGCGGCTCCCGGCACGACGCGGCGGCGGAATACGGTAAATATGGGTCGAGTGCCGATTTGCTGCAAGCGGGGAGATTCCGGAGGCTCTGCAGATCCAGAGGCCTCCCCAAGGTCTGGCCGCCCTGGGGAGGTTAACGTCAGGTTGTGCTATTGCGGCAAATTCGGAGGGCGGCATTCAGGCGCCGTCAATCATGCGCCACGCTCCTCCGGCATTTGTGGCGCAGTTTAGTGAGTTTGGGCGCATCATTTTACGCGCCGTTTATCCATAGCGACCGATCCTGCCGATCGAATCAGGATCGGTGACCGCCATGTCTATTGTTTCCCTTATCTCGCCATTGATCCGCGAAGCCCGGCGCTTCCGGCGGGACCGCGGCGGCAACATCGCGGTCATCTTCGGAATTGTCTTGGTGCCCCTGCTGGGATTTGTCGGCGCGGCGGTGGATTATTCCCGCGCGTCCCGCGCGCGTAGTGCGATTCAGACCGCGCTCGATTCCACCGCCCTGATGGTCGCGAAAGACCTCACCAGCGGCAAAATTGATGCGTCCAACGTCCAAAGCACAGCCAACACTTACTTCAATTCACTCTACAACAACGCCGAAGCACCAAGTATCAAAGTCACCGCGGCGTACACACCGAAGACTTCCTCCGAAAACGCCAAGCTCGTCGTCGACGGCAGCGGCTCGATCAACACCGAGTTCATGAGAGTCATGAACATCACAACGATGACCGTCGGCGCGTCGTCGACCACCACCTGGGGCGGAACACGGCTTCGCGTGGCGCTGGCGCTCGACGTCACCGGCTCGATGGTCAACTACGGCTCCACCAAACTCGCCGAGCTGAAAACCGCAGCAAAGAAGCTGATCGACACACTCAAACAATCGGCAACGAGCACGGAAGACGTTTATGTTTCGATCGTGCCGTTCGACGTGTACGTCAACGTCGGAACAGGCAATAGCTCGGCCAGTTGGTTATCGTTCAACTGGGAGGGCTACGGCACCTGCAGCCCGATATACTCCAACTGGTGGTCCTGGGAAAACGAGAAGGACTTCAACACCAAGGCGACCTGTCAAAAGGCCGGGAAAACGTGGACCGCCAGCAAAAAGAAGGACTGGGGCGGCTGCGTAACCGACCGCAATCAGGACTTCGATACGACCAAGGACGCTCCGACTTCCGGCAACAGCGGAACGTTGTTCCCGGCGACTAACGATACCCCGTGCCCTAAGCCGCTGCTCTCTCTGAAGTCAGTCTACGATTCAGCCGGCACCGACGAATCCACTGATGAAAACACGCTGAAGGGCAAGATCAACCGTTTGACAGGAGCCGGCAACACCAACCAGGCTATCGGGCTGCAATGGGCGTGGCTCTCACTTCAAAGTACCGCGCCGCTGAATGCGCCGACCAAGGATCCTCAGTACAAGTACACGGACGCGATCATTCTGATGTCGGACGGGCTCAACACCGAGGACCGCTGGTACAATTCGGCGAGCGACATCGATGCCCGAGAAACGAAGCTCTGCAACAACATCAAACAGGGCAAGACCAAGGATGGGCCCGAGACGCTGCTCTATACGATCCAAGTCAACACCGATGGCGACCCAGAATCGGCGGTTCTCAAGGCCTGTGGACAGGACTCTGGCGGCTTCTTCTCGACCACCACTGCGGCAGGCATCAACGACATCTTCAACCAGGTCGGCGCCTCACTGACCAAGCTGCGGCTCTCAAAATAGGCTAGGCATCGAGCCCTGCACCGGTATCGGCTCCGTCCCCCGGCTGGGATCCTACGGCAGCGGCACTTCTCGATCGCCGCCGCCGGCTTCGAGACACGCCGTGCTGCACCGCGAAATTAGGACCGATCCATTCGAATCCTCGGCATCGACGCAATAGATGCTTAACCTTTTCGAAACCGCCCGCTCCTAACCTTATCCCCTAAACATTCGCGCTCGCCGAAGAAAAGCCGCGTCAATTCAGCCGCTTACCCAACTTCACGGGAGCAGCCGCTGGTGCCGGGCAAGCGGGTGATTCCAGCGCTGGATTGAAGTGTCGCCGGGACGGGCGGGCATAATTTTGCCTCACGGACCGGTGAATGATGACAGATCGGACGGGGACGTTCATGCACCGCAATATCTTATTCCGCTCGCGGGCCCTGCGAGTTTGCGTGCTCGGCTTGGCCACGATCTCCGCTGTGGTGATCTTTACGACCGATAACGCGGATGCACGGCGGCGCCATAAGCACCATTCCCGCCACCACGTCGAGCGGAACGCCTACAATCCCGCGTTTGCGTCGATCATCGTCGACGGCAATTCCGGTGCGGTTCTGACTGCCACCAACCCCGACGGCCTCCGTCATCCGGCGTCGCTGACCAAGATCATGACGCTCTACCTGCTGTTCGAGAAGCTCGAACAGGGCAAACTCAGCCTCGACAGTGAGATGGAAGTGTCCGAACACGCTTCCGAACAGGCACCGACCAAGCTCGGCCTGCGTCCCGGCTCGACGCTGCGGGTCGAGGACGCGATCAAGGGCCTGGTGACGCGCTCGGCCAACGACGCCGCCGTCGTGATCGCCGAAGCGGTCGGCGGCAGCGAGAGCGACTTCGCCAAGATGATGACGCGCAAGGCGCGCGCCCTCGGCATGTCGCGCACCGTTTACCGCAATGCGTCCGGCCTGCCCAACGACGAACAGGTCACGACCGCCCGTGATCAATCGATCCTCGGTCGCGCCATTCAGGACCGCTTCCCGCGCTACTATCGCTACTTCTCGACCAGCGTGTTCACCTATCGCGGTCAGGCGATCCGCAACCACAACCGATTGCTCGGAAACGTCGAGGGCGTCGACGGCATCAAGACCGGCTATACGCGCGCGTCGGGCTTCAACCTCGTCACCTCGATGCACCGTGGAAACCGGTTCCTGATCGGCGTGGTGCTCGGCGGCCGCAGCGGCGGCTCGCGCGACGCTATCATGCGCAATCTGCTCGCCGAAAATCTGGAAAAAGGCGCGACGCGCCGCACGGTCGCCGCCATCACCGAGCGCTCGTCGGGTTCGGACGAGACCGAGGTGGCCGACACCAGCCGCACCGCACCTGCGGTGCAGGTCCAAGGCGCCGTTCAGGTCGCGTCGGCAGGTCCAGAAGCCGTGCTTCCGACGCCGCGCCCCGCCGTGCCGCTGACGCGATCGGCCGCCGCGCCGGAACCGAAGCCGGAGCCCGGCCCGTTCAACAGCGGCAGCATCGAAACCAAGCCGCTCGTGATCATTCCCGGCTCGGCCGAACCGATGAAGCCGGTGCGGGTCAAGACGGTGCAGGTCAAATCCGCTCCGATCAAGCTCGCTTCCGCGGTCACTGCGCCGCCGGTCACCAGCGCCATTCCGCCGGCCCGGCGTGATCCGGCCGAGACCTCGAACGCCGCGATGGCCCGGGTCGAGACCCGGCCGGAGACGATCCAGCAGCCCGCTGGACACGGCACCGGACAAGGCGTGCTCGGCGTGCTCCCTGCCTCCAGCCTGTCGTCGAAGAACTCTCAGGCTCTCGCCTACGCCGACCCCGCGACAGTCCCCGCCGTGCAGCAGCAAGGTGCGATCAAGACGGTGTCCCACACCGGCTGGATCATTCAGGTCGGCGCAATGGAGAGCGAAACTGAAGCGCGCAAGCGGCTCGAAGCGGCGCGCGAACGCGCCAGCGGCTTGCTCGGCAAGGCCGACCCGTTCACCGAGACCGTCTCAACCAAAGGCGATCGCAAGCTCTACCGCGCGCGCTTCGCCGGGCTCGAGCGCGACGAAGCAGAAGCCGTTTGCCGCAAGCTGAAGCGCTCCGACATCTCCTGCTTCACCATCAAGAACTGACCGGCGTTACGCATAAGCGCTGAGAACCAACGCGACCGGGCTGTCCCGGTCGCGTTTTTCGTTTTGGACGCCAACCGGCTCGCCCACGCGGCCGGCCCGCGCCAAGCGGGAAACCACTCGTCAATCATTAATCGATAAAAGTCGTGACAAAGGCCACGCCGAAACGGCGGGCATTGGGGCGTCACGACAGATTTCAGGACACTCGCAGTCTGTAGCGTTTAGTTGCGTTGCTGGAGTTTAGCTGCGATGCGTTCGAAGCAAGGTATCCTTGGCCGCGTTTACGCGGGCGGCAAGGTACGTCGACCCCCCTTGGTCGGGATGCAATTTCTTCATGAGAGTGCGGTGGGCCCGTCCGATCTCGTCCGGCCCCGCACCCGGCTGCAGGCCAAGGATCTCATAGGCTTCCTCGGTCGTCATTTTGCTGCCCGACGCTTGGCTACGCTGCCCCCCTGCCGCATCTCCATGCGCGTTCTGACGCCAAGCGGGAAACCGGCGGTCCAGATAGCTTTCAAGTAGCGCACAGCTCTCGGCGTCGAAGCCGGTCAGCATCGCGGCGAGTTGGCCGAGGTCGAACTCGTCGAGCGAGCGACCGGCATTGGGACCGGCCACGATCCGCCCGGTCATCGTACCGCTGTCGTGGTCCAGAACCATTTCCAGATAGGTCGAGCGTACCGTCGAGGCCTGCCCGCGCGAGCGTCCGCCGAAGCCTCCGAACAGTCCGCCGAGATTGCCGAAGCCGGCATTCTGCAGCGGCGTCCAGCCGAGCAGCCCGGCGCCGAACAGGCCGAGTGGAATCGCCACCGCCAGCTCGCCTTTGGCGCCGGTAAACAGCGCCGCCGCCAGCGTCACGATCCCGGCGGCAATCTTCAGCGCCCGCGCCAGCACCGCCGGATTGGCCGAGCGGAACATCTGCAGCAGCGTGTACAGCACGAAAACGGCGATGGCGCCGGCAATCAACGTAGGCATGAGATCAATATAAGTCGGCCGTACCGAAAAAGCACCGGCGAGCCCGCGACCGGCTCTACCGCATCTGCCCGAGCAGCAGCGCCGCGCCGCCGCCGCTCGCGGCCAGGCGCTGCAGGGCCTCACGGCCGCCCGCCGCATAGGCAGCAGCCGCGCGCAGCAGCTCGCGGAGCTGCGCTGCCGCGCCCGGATCGAACCGGCACCATGCGCCGCCGCTCAGCCGCGCGATCTCGCGGAACGTCTGCTCGGCGACGGGGTCCACACCTTCCTGGAATACGAACACCGGGACCTTGAGCATGCCGAGTTCACCGGCCTTGGCGCAGAGCTCGTCGGCAGCCTCTTCCATCGCATCGCCGACGAACACGATCGCCCGGACGCCGGCGGCAACCGCCTCCTTACGGGCATCCGCCAGCACGCGGCCGATCTGGGTGTGACCGCCGCGACAATCGATCTTACCCATCAGCCGCGCCAGCTCCGCACTCGAGGAGATCCAGCTCGAGGCCCGGCATTCGTTGAAGCCGCGATAGTACACGAGGCGGATATCGAGGCTGCCGATCGCTTCGGCCTCGCGGAACATGTCGGCCTGTAGCGCGCAGGCCATGTCCCAGGTCGGCTGCCGGCTCATCGTCGCGTCGAGCGCGAACAGCAGGCGTCCACGCGCCCCGGCGGCATTCGGTGCCATGGCCCGCGCCTTGGCGACGAACGCCGCAATCTCCGCCGACGTCGACGGGGTCGGCGTCGCGGCGCCGTTCTCACGGCCGAACGTCTGGGGCGGGGTTGAAGTCGGCTCGCGGGACATAAGGACTCGCTCTGGCGCTACGAGACCTATGTGGCGACGGCGGAAACAAGCGTCAATGTGCTGGCCACCAGGCGGCGGCCGGCCCTTATCTGGCCGACGCGACCGCGCTGGCGCCGCGCGGGACGGGCTTCGGCCTGATCACGGCACTGCTATCGTCGAGGAAGCGGTCGAGCGAGGCCGCGATCGCGTTCTTCACATCATCGGGCCCGCGATCGCTCATCTCGGTGTGCTGAAAACCGGTCTTGACCACGGTGATGCCAGCCTTGTCACAGACGTCCTTTGCCGGGATCACCCCAGGATCGGTCTTGAACACCGGGTCATGCGAGCGGAACGTCAGCGTCTTGAACCTGCCATCGATCATGAACGGCACCCGCAGATTGTCGAGCGTCACCACTCGTCTGATCCGTTCGGGGTGGAGCTGCGCGTAGTACATCGAGATGTCGCCGCCGTTGGAATGCCCCACCATCGTCAGATGTTGATAGTCGGCATTCGGAACGATGGCCTTCAACTTCGCAATCGCGAATTCGATATTGGCAACGCCTTTCTCGTAGACCGGAAGCCGCCCAACATAAGGCTCGCCGACCTTGGTGACCAGCGGCGCGTCGGTTGGTAGATCGTGCTGGATGCTGACCGCGAGATAGCCGCGCACCGCAAACAGATTGGCGAGAAACGAGTACTCCGTGAATTTCACGGTATTGCCGTGATTGAGAACTGCGACCGGAAGCTCTGTCAGTCCGGCTTCGGCCTGCATCTCCTTGTCGCGACGTACCGCGATCGCGATCTCGACGGGCCGCTGCCTGGACGCATCGAAGAACGTCAGTGTCTGGTGACGGATCGCCCACTTCGAGGCGGTCAAGTATCCGACCGCCGAGACGACGCACAGCACGAGCAGAACTGTGATTCCGCGGGTCATCATTCATCCCGTGTCGATCAGCGGCCCACGCCCAGGACAACCGACGACACGACTATAAATCACGCTCATATGACAGAAAGATCAAAGATTAGCAGATTACCGCTCCGTCATTGTGCAAATGCACAATGCTCCGTCAGAGGCGCTCGGTAGCTCGCCCGCCCGATTGCAAGCGCTCGACGTATCCCCGGAAACACCGCGCGGCAATGGCCGCTTCACTGCGTGCTGATTGCGGCCAACGCAATGATCCGCGCACGCGGTAGCTGAGCATCATCGCGATCTGCAGGACCAACACCGTCAGGCCCTTCTCGTCGCCGAACACGATGGCGCCGCCGCCGCAGGCGATTTGCGGCGGGCCCGGTCAGCCCCGACCGGCCTCTCGGCCGAGATCTCGAAATCGGCAAACGCAGCGGCTTCGCGCCCCATGAGAAGCCGCGGCATGCCGGATCGCTGCGATCAGACTCAGCGGCGGCGCCGAAGCCAAGTTCTCGGCCCGCGGTCCAGGTGGCGGTCAGAGGCAGGGCTTGATAAGATCGGATTCCTTCCCGCTGCCGCCTGGTGCGGCCTGTTTCCGCTGACCGCGATCGAGCCTTCGATGTCCCGTCCCCCCGTTGTCGCCCGCACTCTCCCTGCCCTTCGCCGCGCGCTCGCCGAGCTGCACCAGCGCAACGCCAGCGTCGCGCTGGTGCCGACCATGGGGGCGCTGCACGACGGACACCTGTCGCTGGTGCGGCTGGCGAAGCGGCGCGCCGACAAGGTCGTGGTTTCGGTGTTCGTGAATCCCACTCAGTTCGCGCCGCACGAGGACTTCGGCTCCTATCCACGAACCTTCAAGGCCGATGCGTCCAAGCTCGCCGCGGAGGATGTCGACCTGATTTGGAATCCCGACGTCAAGGCGATGTACCCGGACGGCTTTGCCTCCAAGATCTCGACCGAAGGCCCCGCCGTCGCCGGCCTCGAAGACCGTTTCCGCCCGCACTTCTTCGGCGGAGTCGCCACGGTGGTCGGCAAACTGTTCATTCAGTGCCGGCCGGACGTCGCGATTTTCGGCTCGAAGGACTTCCAGCAGCTCCGCGTGGTGACGCGGATGGCCGCCGACCTCGATATGGGCGTGAAGGTGATCGGCGCGCCGACCGTGCGCGAGCGCGACGGCCTCGCGATGTCGTCCCGCAACGTCTATCTGTCCGCGGAAGAGCGCGCGGTGGCGCCGACGCTGTACCGGGCGATGAAAGAGGTCGCGAAGCGGATCAAGGCCGGCAAGAGCATCGCGTCATCGCTCACAACCGGTGCCAAATTGATTACCGAAGCTGGCTTCGTGCTCGATTATCTGGAAGCCCGCCACGCCGAGACACTGGCACCGATCAAATCGGCGAAGGAAGGTCCGATCCGGCTGCTGGTCGCCGCCAAGCTCGGCAAGACCCGGCTGATCGACAACATCGCCGTGTAACACCGACTGGGGCGCAATGGCGCCGATCGCCGTGCCTACAGCAGCCCAAGCTCGCGCAGCTCCCGGCGCATCGCCTCCGGCATCGCCGCGATCCCCTCGGCAGCTCTGCCGAGATCCAGCGGCGCGTCGGCTGCGGTGAGATAGCGCCAGCCCTGGAACGGCCGCATCGGCCGCGGGCTGACCGGGTGCACCTCCGGCTCCAGCACCAGCCGGCAGCGGCTGATGCCCTCACCGTCGCGAAACGGCTCGATCGCAACCAGCTTCTCGCGCGCCGCGATCTCGCCGCGGATCACCCAATACAGCGAGCCGCCGTCGAGCAGCTCGGCGTCCCGCTTCGGCACCATGCGGGTGACGTGGATGTGGTGCCCAGTCCGCCTGCCGCGCTCCACAACGCGCTCGGTCAAATCCTTCACCGACTCGCAGCCGACTGCGAGCTTGATGAGATGCAGTGCCATCGTTTTGGAACATCCTGACGCGGCGAATGCCGCCGTTCAGTTATCCGAATTGACCGCTTCCGGCGCAAGCTGCACCGGCGCAGCAGGCTTCGGCTTTGACGGCGCGGGGGGGCGCTTGGGCGGTGCGGGCGCTGCTGCATTGCTGTGCGTGGTGGGCGAATGCGCGGGAGCCGGCGGCCTCTTGGCGGTCGCGGAGGGATTGGCCTTGGCGTTGGCCGCGCCGTTATGGGTGGCCGGAGCAGCCGGCTTGGCCGCAGCGGCGCCCTGCCCCGGTTCAGGGGCCATGATGCTGACCGCGGGAATCGAGGCCGAGGTCGGAAAGTCGATGTCGGTCGGCTTGCCGCTCGGCGCCTCGGTGACGCCTGCGAGGCCGGGCGAAGGCGGCGTCGGCGTCGAAGCAGCGCTGTCGGCGCCTGCGGCGGCCGGCGTACCCCAGCTCGGGGCGTAGCGGGTCAAGGTGGTCTCGTAGAGGTGCTCCCCCATGTTCGCCGCGATCCGGCTGCTGTCGGTGAGGGAACGGAAGGCAGCGCATTCGCTGGCCTGACAATGGTCCTGCGCCACCAGCACATACGCGATCAAACCGTAGCGATCGCGCTCGACAGCGCGGCGCAGCCGAGACAGCTCCGGGGTCATCCGCTTGTCCGCGGCGGCGACATCGCCGAACGCGGTCAGCCGCGCCAATTGGGTTGAAGCATAGGACACCGCAGCCGCGACCGTGTCTGGCGAACTGAACAGCACGCGCTCGCACGCCGACAACACCATGTCACCGGCGAGGTCGTCGATGCATGCAAGCGCCGGAACCGCATTGACATTCGACAGCTTCGCATCGGCCGAAACCGGAGCCGCACCGCCGAGGGCGCTTCCAGGCGTCCGATACAGACCATAGCCAGCCAACCCGATTGCGCCGAGCGTAATGATCACCAGCGCACCATTAGCCACCGACTTATCGGCGCGGAGCAACGCGATCAGAAGCAGCAAAGCGACAAAAGCCGCGACCGCCACCGTAACCAGCATCGGAAAATTCGGTGAATGCAGAATCCGGTCGAGCGACGCCGACCAAGTAGCCCAATCCATGCGCGTTGTCCCTTGAACGCCAGTCCGGCGACTCAACACCGGCTTTACGACCAAAATAGGCGCAAGGCTCGACGAAACGCGTCCCCGAGATCGCTGTCCCGGCCCGAGGGCGTCAGGACAGCGATGATGATCTCAGAGGCTTATATCCTTGGAAGACAGACGATGCGCGGCTCAGCAGACACTGAGCTGGCTCTCCTTGGCGACACGCTCGAACGCCTCGGAGATATTCTTGATGCGGTACTGACAATCAGACCCGTCGGTCGGGAGCAGCCGGACGATTTCGTACATGCCGCTGGCTGCCGGACGGGCAACATTGCTGGCGGTAAAATAGACGGATTCACCTACCACGAACTTGTGCTTCAACGCTCAACTCCTGCGCCATTTGAATACCGATCCAGCCCTTGTGGCCGGGTGTGACCGGTTCCCCTAGCCCCGCGTGCTTATAGCACAGGAGGGGCTTCACTGGCCAGTGCTTCACGCATGGCTGGCGCCGCAATTTTGCTGATTTTTCAGCGATCTAGGCGCAAATCACGAGGCGTTTCGAAGGATTGGGAATGAATCCCCGATCAAGGGCTCAGCCGACCTCGAACTTGTCGATGATCCAGCTTTCGGCAAGCGCCGCCTGAGTCCACTCCTGGAATGCCGGCAGCGCCATCATCACCTGCATGTAGCCCTGGCCAATCGGGTCGACCTCGACCGCATAGGTGCGAAACCGGTGCACGACCGGCGCGAACATCGCATCCGCCGCGCTGAAACGGCCGAACAGATAGGGCCCGAACCGGCCGTACCGGTTGCGACAATCGATCCAGATCTGCTGGACCCGGGCGATGTCGTTGCGTGCGGCATCCGAGAGCGTCTTCGCGCCGACCGGGCGATGGATGTTCATGCCGCACTCGTTCCGGAGCGCAGCGAAGCCCGCATGCATCTCGGCCGACACCGAGCGCGCGTGAGCCCGTGCAGCCACGTCATCGGGCCACAGCTGGGCTTTGGGAAAGCGCTCGGCAGCGTACTCGATGATCGCCAGTGAATCCCAGATGGTGACGTCACCATCGACCAGCACAGGCACCTTGCCGGCGGCCGTGAAGGCGAGGATGCGCCGTTTGTCGGCGTCGCCGGTGTAGAGCGGGATCACGACTTCGTCGAACGCAATGCCGGCGGCCTTCAGTGCGATCCAGGGCCGCATCGACCACGACGAGTAGTTCTTGTTGCCGATCACCAACGTCCGCGCCATGGCCGAAAACTCCTTCATCCCCGCCGTCGAGCTTCACGCGATAATCAATCCACCGCGGCTACGGCTGTCAATCAGTCGAGGTTGCGGCGTCCAGGTCAATGCGGCACTGCATTGCGATGACCCCTCACGATTCGGCACCCGCCACCGCTTCGCCCGTCTCCCCCCTGGAAGACGACATTCTCGCCGTGCTGAACAAGGCCGGGCACGGCACGCTCAGCGCGCCGGAGATTGCCCATCAGCTCCGCCCCGACGGCGATTGGCACGGCCTGTTGATGCCGATCCGCCGCGCCGCAGTCGCGTTGGCGCTGGAAGGCCGGCTCGTGATCTATCGCAAGGGCAAACCGGCCGATCCGAACGACTTCCGCGGCGTCTACCGGCTCGGCCTGCCGCGCCACGACTGACCCCGCCGCTAAGGCGACGGCAGCAGCGACGTGGTCTTGCCGCCGAGCCGATAGGCGAGCAGCCCTGCCCATTCATGTACTGCGACGTCGGTGCGCGCCAACCCTGCCGCCAACGTCGCGAACGGCAGCGTCCTATCTTCGGGCCCGCGCGTTCGCCAATCCACCGGATAAGCAACGACGTCGAAGCCGGCATCGCGAAACGCGATCATCGACCGCGGCATGTGGAACGACGAAGTCACGAGCAGCCATAGCTCACCCGGCTTTGGCACCACCAGAGCGCGCGTGTGGGCGGCGTTCTCGGCCGTGGTCCGCGACTCGTCCTCCAGCACGACACGATCGGCGGCGACGCCGAAGCGTTTCAGCAATTCGCCGGCGATCGGGGCTTCGGCGGCCGATCGCTGGATCAGATTGCCGCTGCCTCCGCTGTAGACGATCCGCGCCTGCGGATAACGTCGCGCCAGATCGAGCGCGGCAAAGACGCGTTCGGCCGACGCATCGAGCTCCAGCGTGCCGCGCGCGGCGCTGACTTCGGAGTTGATCGCTCCGCCGAGCACGATGATCCCGTCCGGGGCTCGACCGGTGTCCCGCCATGGCGGAAACCGTTCCGACAGAGATAGCATCAGCACGTTGCCGAGCGGCGAATAGCCGACGATCAGAAGCAGGACGACGCCCGCAACCAGCAGAACCCGCCCTGCCCGCCGCCATCGCGTCAGCAACAGAACCGCGCCCGCCATGCAGATCAGCGCGATCGTGTTCGACGGATGAACAACGAAGCCGAGGGTCTTGGAAAGAACAAAGAACATCGCTCACCACCCGCGCGGACGATCCTCTCCGGGAGGTGCGGGATTTCGGTTGCGGGGTCAACGGTGCGAGACGTCTCAGTCCCAAGCCGGCGCGGTCGCCGTGGTGGTCAGCCGTCCCGTGGGGCTGCCGAGCGCAAAGATCTCCTGCATCTCCGTCTCCGATAGATTGAAGTCGAAGATGTCGATGTTCTGCGCCAGTCGCTCCAGCCGCGAACTGCGCGGGATTGCGGCGACGTTCTGCTGGATCAGCCAGCGCAGACAGACCTGGGCCGGCGACTTGCCGTGAGCCGCGCCGATTCTCGTCAGCACTTCGCTTTTCTTGGCGTTGCCGCGGGCGATCGGACTGTAGGCGACCAGCGCCATGCCGTGCGACCGACAGGCGGCGAACACCTTCTGCTGATCAAGAAACGGATGGTACTCGACCTGATTGCACACCAGCGGCGCAGGACATGCCGCAACGGCCTCGGCGAGCAATGCGACCGTGAAGTTCGAGACCCCGATGTGCCGCGTCAGTCCGAGCTCGCGCGCGCGCGCCATCGCACCGAGCGTCTCGGCCAACGGCACATGCGAATTCGGCCAGTGCAGCAGCAGCAGATCGATCTCGGACAGCCGCAGTTTGACCAGACTTTCCTTGGCCGAACGGATCAGATCGTTCGGGGCGAAATGCGTCGTCCAAACCTTGGTGGTGACGAAGATCTGATCACGGCGGATATGGGAATTACGGATGCCCTCACCGACGTCACGTTCATTCGCGTAGATCTGTGCGGTGTCGATATGGCGATAGCCGAGCCTCAGTCCCTGCTCGACCGCACGCGAACAAACGTGTCCGCTTAGTTCCCAGGTGCCGAGGCCGAGCGCAGGGATCCTGGCTCCATGGGCTTCGATGAAATGCGTTGCGGTGGTTTCCATGGCGATCGTCTCGCATTTCGGTCACGCAGACTGATCTTTAGTAGTATGAACCGATCGCGCTCCGCTGCCAATCGTCGCAGCGCAACGAGCTTACCAATTTGTTCCGGCCTGAAGCGAGCACGACGGCCGGAAATGGCGATGATCAGCTTGGCCTGAGGCTCAAGACCGGAGCCAGCCTCTGCACTATTCACGAACGATGGAACCGCCGACCGGCTGGCCGACGAGCAGCGGTTACTTCAGTCCGAACCACAGGGTCGCGATCCCGAGGAAGGAAAAGAAGCCCACAACATCGGTCACGGTGGTGACGAACGTGCCTGAGGCCACCGCCGGATCGGCGCGCAGGCGCTCCAATGCCATTGGTATTAAAATGCCACCGAGTGCGCCTGCGATCAGGTTCGCGATCATCGCCAGGGCGATCACGACGCCGAGGCCGGGCACCTTGAACCAGGCGTAGGCGGCAATCCCGGTGATCAGAGCGAAGGCGACGCCGTTCACCAGCCCGACCAGCGCCTCGCGCATCACCACCCGGAACGCGTTCCATGGGCCGAGCTCGCGAGTGGCAAGCGCCCGCACCGCCACCGTCATGGTCTGGGTCGCGGCATTTCCGCCCTGGCTGGCGACGATCGGCGCCAGCACCGCCAGCGCCACCATCTGCTGCAACTGATCCTCGAACAGCCCCAGCACTGAGGACGCGAGGAACGCGGTGGCCAGATTGACCAGCAGCCAGTTGAACCGGCCGCGCGCGATCGTCCACACCCGATCGGACAGTTCTTCGTCACTGGTGACGCCGCCCAGCGCCTTGAGGTCTTCGTCGGCCTCTTCCTCGATCACGTCGACGACGTCGTCGATGGTGATCACGCCGACCAGCCGGTTCTGGCTGTCGACCACCGGCGCGGCGACGAGGTTGTACTTGCCGAACAGCCGCGCCACTTCCTCCTGGTCGTCGTCCACGGACACCTTGCGGCGATCCTCGTCGACCAGATCGGTCAGCGGCACATTGCGGTGCGACCGCAGCAGCCGGTCGAGCGACACCGCCCCCTGCCAGTGGTTGACCCCATCGACGACGTAGATCTCGTAGAACCGCTCCGGCAGTTCCGCCGTCTCGCGCATGAAATCGATCGCTTCGCCAACCGTCCAGTCGCGCGGCACCGCGATGAAGTCCGTCTGCATCCGCCGCCCGGCGGAGTTCTCCGGATAGTCCAGGCTGCGTTCGAGCGCGTCGCGTTCCGACGGCGGCAGCTTGTCGAGGATCTCCTCCTGATCCTCCTCGTCGAGCACCTGCAGCAGTTCGACCGCGTCGTCGGAATCGAGTTCGCGAACGCCCTCGGCGACCGTTTCCGGTTTGAGCTCTTCAAGGATCTCCTCGCGGACGGTCTCGTCGACCTCATTGAGCGCCGAGAAGTCGAAATCCGCCCCGGTCAGCTCCACCAGCCGGACGCGCTCGTCGGATTCCAGCGCCTCGATCAGATCGCCGAGGTCGGCCTCGTGCAGTTCCGATACCAGCCCGCGCAGCCAGACCGCGTCCTCGGCAGCGATCGCTTGCGACACCGCCTCCACGAACCCGGCCCGCAAATCGCCATGGTCGTCCCGCATCGCCTCATGGTCGAGCGTAGCCAAATCGGGTCGCACGACCGCGTCCACGTCATCGGTCATGAGGGCCCCCTACGGGTTTTACTGGTTGCAGATGTCGGCCGCCGTCATGCAAGATGCACCTTCGAGCGGCGGCTCGAATGCTCGTGGCAATAACCAATCGGTGAAGCAAAGCGCAATGATAATCGTGACACCCTGCAACAATCCGCTGGTCGGGAGGGTGTCGTGATGATCGCGCGCACCGCTGCTGCATTGGTCGCCCTCGCCGCGCTCGGTGGGACGGTTCGGGCGACCGAATGCCCGCGTCCGGGCACGCTCGGCACGTCACGCGTGCTGACCGTCGATGCGGCCACCTATCCGCGGGTCGGCCTGAAGAGCTTTCCGCAGACGCTGCCGCTCGCCGACCACGAAATCGTGCTCACGTTCGACGACGGTCCGGCGGCCACGACACCGGCCGTGCTCAAGGCACTCGCTGACGAATGTGTCCACGCCACCTTTTTCCTGGTGGGCAAGCCGGCTTCCGGCATGGGCGACATGGTGCGGCGGATCGCGGCCGGCGGTCACACCATCGGTCACCACACCTACACCCATCAGCATCTGGCGGCGCTCAGCTATGCCGACGCATTGACCGAGATCGACCGCGGGATCGCCGCCGATGAAGCCGTAATGCGCGCCAAGGGCATCCCGGTGCCGACAACGCGCTTCTTCCGCTTCCCGTATTTCGAATCCACCCCGGCCCTGCTGGACAATCTGCAGGCGCGCGGGATTTCGGTGTTCGGGGCCGATCTATGGGCCAGCGATTGGAAGCCGATGACGCCGGATGAACAACTCGCGCTGATTACCGAGCGCCTCACCGTTGCCGGCCGCGGCATCATCCTGTTCCACGATCCCCGCAAGCAGACTGCCGAGATGATTTCGGCATTCCTGCGCTGGCTGCGCGAAAACCATTACCGGGTGGTGCATGTCGTCCCGGCTGGCACCCCTGGGCGCGCCGTCGCGTCGGATACGCATAGCCGCACTGCACGCTGAACCGGTCCTGCGGTCCCATAAATGCCATGGAACCTTGAACGGTTAAGCGGCCGTTCACGACGTTGAATCTAGTTTGGCTGAATGGGCCGAACGTCGTGATCCGTGCTGTCGGTCGCGTGAAGGCGGTGCACTGTTGATTGAACGTTCGTTGCGGATCTCCTCGTTGTTCGGCGCGGCCTGTGTCGCTGCCGCGCTGGCTCTCCCTCTCGATCCGGCTCGCGCCGCTGGCTGCCCCGGCAATCCCGATGCGCTCGGGACCTCCCGCACGCTGGTCGTCGATCCGACCGAACATCCGCGGATCGGGACGATGCAATATTCCGAGACGCTGCCGCTGCGCGACCACGAGGTGGTACTCACCTTCGACGACGGGCCGTTGCCGCGCGAAAGCAATCAGGTCCTCGACATCCTGGCCAAGGACTGCGTCAAGGCGACGTTCTTCGTGGTCGGGCGGATGGCGAAGACGTTTCCCGAAGGCGTGCGCAAGCTGCGCGACGCTGGCCACACCATCGGCACCCACAGCCAGAATCACCCGCTGAGCTTCAATCGGATGACGGTCGAGCAGGCCCAGCAGGAGGTCGACCAAGGCATCGCCTCGACGCTCGCCGCCCTCGGCGGCGACCGCGCGGCGCTGTCGCCATTCTTCCGCATCCCAGGCCTGCTGCGCGCCGAAGCCGTCGAGGGCTATCTCGCCTCGCGGGGAATCCAGACTTGGAGTGCGGACTTCCCGGCCGACGACTGGCGCCATGTGTCGCCCGACACCGTGTTTCATCTGGCCATGAGCCGGCTGGCAGCCAAGGGTAAGGGTATCCTGTTGCTGCACGATATCCAGCCGCGCACGGTGACGGCACTGCCGCGCATCCTTCAGGCGCTGAAAGCCGGCGGCTACAAGATCGTCCACGTGGTCGCGGCGACGCCGGACCTGCCGAAGACGCCGACCACGCCGCAGGAGTGGCGCCTGCATCCGGCGCCGGAAGCCGTGGCGCGCGTGCGCTGGCCGAGGGTGCCGCACTTCGTATTTGCGAATGCACAGATGCTGCCCGGCCCTGAGCTGGCGGATATCGGTCTCGACCGTGGCCGTTTGCTTCCGGGTAGCGCACCGATCCGGTCGACTCGCCTGACCCGGGGCCAAGTCCCGTCGCCGCAGCGCTCGCCATGGCCGCGGCAGACCCCGATCGAATCGACGGATAACTTGATCGCCCTGCCGGTGCCGTCGGCGAGCCTGTTCGCGATTCCCGAGCTCAGCGCCCCGATGATCCGGCCCATGGTCCCCGTGAAGGCAGATCGGGCCGCGCGCCAGGCGCCGCGGCCCGTCCGCAACGTGAGCAACCGGCCGACGTCGATCGATATCGGCGCCGCCGCACGCCCGATCGCCGGCAGCGTCGGCATCGCCCCAGAGGGCCTGCAGCGCGGGCCGCTCGACGCCGGAAGCCGCCCTCGCCCGCTCAATCACTGATTCCGGTACCCGCCCCCAAGCCCCTTGCCGCCCGGCAATTTGCCATTAGATTATCGGCATCTTGCCGACGATATGGGTGGGTCACACGATGTCGATCATCGAAACGGTCGCCGATAAGCTCGGCGGCAAGCCAGTACTTGGTGCAACGGTTCGGTCGCAGGCAGACTTAGCCATGGTGGTCCGCAACCGGCTCCCCCTCGCCGCTCTCCAAGGACTGAGCCGGGCCGGGCTGAGCGATCAGGAAATCGAGCAGTTCGTCATCCCGCAGCGAACCCGCCGACATCGTGCCGAACGCAATCAGCCGCTTACGATCGACGAATCCGACCGCGCCGTCCGCTTGCTGCGCATTCAGAGCCTTGCCGAGGATACTTTCGGCGGCGTGGACAAGGCCAGCCTGTGGCTTCGCCGCCCTCTGGCTGAGCTGAACGGCGAACCACCCCTGACCGTCGCACAAACCGAGGCTGGCGCCAGACTGATCGAGATGGTGCTCGGCAAGATCGCTTGGGGCGCAGCAGCCTGATGCGCCTGTGGCGACTGTCGCTCGCCCGTCACGCTCGGGCGTTCGACGGCGGTTATGGACTGCTCTTCGATGGCCGCTGGAATACCGTCGGCCGGCCCGTCACCTACTGCGCGACATCGCCGGCCCTCTGTGTGCTGGAGAAGCTGGTGCACGTCGAAGACCCGCTGCTGCTCCCCGAGCTGATGTTGGTGCGCTACGAAGCGCCGGACGAGCTGTCCGTCGACGAGGTGCTACTTTCCGCCCTTCCGGCAGATTGGCGACGTCGAGAGAGCTGGACGCAGCAGCGCGGTGATGCGTGGCACGCTTCGCTCACAGCCCCACTGCTGCGGGTGCCATCCGCGATCGTCCCAATCGACGGATCGCCCGATCTGAACGTTCTGATCAACCACAGGCATCCTGACGCCGGGCGGATCAGAATCGCAGCGATCGAGCCGTTTGCCCTCGATCCCCGACTGTTCTGACGATCGAGCTTCGGCATCCGAATGCCAACGTCCTCGCAGTTCTCGTGCGCGACGCCGCTTCTTCAGATTCTTTAGGAGGGTTGCGCCGAGCGGCACAGGCCGGCGCGGAAGTGGTGCGCTCGCAGCAAACCGAACGCATCCACAAAATCTTTATTTTACTCGCTTATTTTCATTGGTTGACAGTATTTGTGGCCCAGGAGATGGCTCAGCTTGTGGCCCACGTCGAACCAGTTCGCGCTGCGAACTGGTCTACTCTTTTCCCACTCAACGATGTTTCAACGGAGTTGAAGAATGCGAGCGGGCGAGATCTCAAGACGACACATGCCGCACAAGCTGGGTAAGCCTTACAAGCCTGTTTAGCCCCGACTCGTTCTTGGGGGTACGGTTATGTCGGGCTGCCCTTCAGCTGCCATCTGATCTCTCTGAGGTCTTTTTGTTAGATGTCCCTTGACCCGAACCAACGCGCCGATCTGAAGCTTCCCGCTCTCTTCTAAGGTCTGGAATGCTTCGGGGGAAACGTAGCACGTAACTTGCTTACCGCGAGACGACCGATAGACAAACGTCTTGCTGGGCGAGTTAACAATTTCAACTCGGCCGACGTCCGTCACCGCCTTTTTTTCGATCCGCTTGAAGGCTCTATGCATCGTCGTGCCCGCGCGTTCATTCACTGCGACAGACAATACAGAATCACCCTCTCTTGCAGAGAAAACTACGCTCTCAATCCGATTTTGATCGGATGGGATGATCTGCTGGAGATTGTCGAGCAAAGCAAACCGCTCTTCGGCAAGACTGTCCGAAAGTTGTCCCGAGTTCGCCTTCGCTACGAGCTCAGCAGTCTCTTGGAAAAACAAGTCGCGTTGCTCGATAAACGATGCTTGCGCGTCTTCGACGCTCAAAGGAGACTCGGCCGTTCTTCTTCTAAGTAGCGCATCGTTGATCCGTGGTTCATCCAACGCAAGAATGAGGCTACCCGGAATTGCCCGAGCCGGAAAATCGAAAGTGGCGCTTTTGGCGCCGGCCATAAACGCGGGACTTAGAAGGCGCCGAGCTGCTTCGTAGGAATCGTCAATGAGAGACTTTAGAAGGTTGAAAGGAATACTCTTGTTTGCGAGTCTCTCTCCTCTGAAGGCGATCGAGAAGTATGCGTTCGCCTCCTCCAGACTATCAGGAGCTTGCTCCATGGAAGCGTATAACGGAACATTTCTAGCGGGCATCAATTTTTCAGGAAAATCGTCCTGATCGCAGATCCAATAGCGTTGAACCGCGAATTCTAGATCCAGGTCGACTATCCATATAGTGCGGGAGCTTAACGCTCCGCGGATCGACAGTGCGCCTGATTGCAACGCCTCAACAGTCTGCTCATTCGACTGGACCACAGCATAGAAATTCGAATTTTCCCGCCGCCCTATGTGATGGAATAATGCATCGAAAGGCCCAAAAGAGGCAGTGAAGGTGAGCGGACCATTGAACTCATAAAGAATTTCATCCGGGACGATCGGATCTGTCGTCCAGGGGCGCAGTGAGGGTTCGTTAATTGACCACATTACATGGGTCCCAACGGATCGTCCTGCTGAGGAAGAATTGGATCGAGCAACTTTCGAAAGTGACTAGATACATCCAGTCCGTGAACTTTCCAGAAAGTCGCATGGCCAGGCTGAGCCTTCGATGGGGTTGGTAGCACTTGGCCGGCACTAGGCTGTAAATCCCCGACGACGATGTAGCTCGTACGAAACGTGTCGTAAACCTTGCGTGCGTGCTCTACTGATTGCAGATCCTGCCAGACGGAGCACCCCCAGTGCTTGCAATTGCCGCGCTTTGCGTTCGGCTTGTTGGCCTCAACGTCGGATTCGAAATCCGCCGCGAGGGGAGGAAAACTCTGCACCGATCGGTAGATCGTTCCCACCGGCTCGGCGCCGTCTAAGGGGCAGCTCTCCGGAATATCCGGATGATAGACGTACGTTTCAGACATGACTCACCAAGCCTTTCTGGAGCCATATCCGAGAGTCGGCGAGAAATGCAACTTCTCGTTAGAATTAGAAGCATTGATGCATGGGAATTTGTGGCCCACAAGGTGGGCCAGCTTGCGGGCCAAAAACCTTAAAGTGATACCATAATGCCAGGCATCGCCGATAAACCGCGAACAATTCAATAGCTTAGCAGCTAATTCGTGGTGCGCTCGGAGGGACTCGAACCCCCACGATTTTACTCACTGCCACCTCAAGGCAGCGCGTCTACCAATTCCGCCACGAGCGCTTGGGACCGATGTCGGGCATCGCCGACCGGATCGACGGCGCCCATTTAACAAAACAATGATCAGGCCACAAGGCCAAGGTCACCTACGATCTGGGGATCGCGGCAACATCTGTTTGACCTCGACCGCAATTCGGTTGCGATCCACCAAAACCATGCCGGAAGCGATCGGCATGTTGTTGGCGAGGATCTTGACCTCGTCCGCCTCGGTGGCGTCCAGTTCGATGATGGCGCCGCGGCTCAGCCGCAGCACTTGGTGGATCGGCATCGAGGTGGTCCCGAGAACCACCATCAGATCGACGGAAACTTTATCGAGTGTCGGCACTGGAACCCGGACTGACTTGCCTGAGGAACGAGGACGTGGTCGACCACACCACGTTATGGTTATCCAATGATTAACGCCCCGACTTCCCCCCGGCAGACGCTGGATTGGACCGCCCTGAAGCCGGCCGACGGCTTCCCGGCGGTCGAATGGCGCATTTCCGATTCGCCGGTCGCCTACCCTGAAGCGGTGGCGACCATGGAAGCCCGCGCGGCCGCAATTGCCTTGGGCGAAGCCCCCGAGCTGGTCTGGCTGCTGGAGCACCCGCCGCTTTACACCGCAGGGACCAGCGGTCACGCCACCGACCTGCTGGAAGAGCGCTTCCCGCTGTTCACCACCGGCCGTGGCGGCCAGCTGACCTATCACGGCCCCGGCCAGCGGGTCGCCTATGTGATGCTCGACCTGAAGCGCCGGCGTCCGGACGTGCGCGCCTATGTGGCAGCGCTCGAACAATGGATCATCGCCACCCTCGACGCCTTCAACGTCCGCGGCGAGCGGCGGGAGGATCGAGTCGGCGTCTGGGTCCGCCGCCCTGAGAAGGGCGACGGCTACGAGGACAAGATCGCGGCGATCGGCGTCCGGCTGAAGCGCTGGGTGTCGCTGCACGGCATCGCCATCAACGTCGAACCCGATCTGTCGCATTTCAAGGCGATCGTGCCCTGCGGGATCAGCGATCCGCGCTATGGCGTCACCAGCCTGATCGACCTCGGGCGACCGGCGGTGATGACCGATGTCGACGTGGCAATGCGCGCCGCGTTCGAAAACATCTTCGGCGAAACCCGCGCCTCGACGCCTGCAATCGCCTGATCTGGCTCCAACGGTGCCCTTTCAGTCCCGCCCGAGCCAATCCTCGGGCGCCGATCCGTCCTATCCAGGCGGCTGTCCTCGAGACTAAGCAGGTCGACCGCGGGAGCGTCACAGGTTCCGGCAACGGATTTCTAAGGATGAAACCGCTCGCCTCCGTCCACGCTGCACCGACAACGCTTTCGTCACGTTAAGGTGGATAGATCCGCCGAGGCCGTCGCTGCTGCGCCGAAGCGACCTCGTAGTTCCCAAAGTATCCGACCTTGATGATACGACGACACATCAGCTCTCTCGACGATCCGTCGCTGTGGCGCGCTGCGCTGGAGCAGACGAGGGATGCTGCCGTTATCATCGATGACCATGGCCGCGTTTGCTTCTTCAACCAAGCGGCCGAGCGACTATGGGGACTTTCGCGCGCAGACGTCGTCGGAAACTCCGCAGATCGCCTCGGCATCGATGCGATCACATCGGAGCCGCCTCCCAGCTCCGCACTCGGCCAGTCTGCACCCGAGCTCACCGCTCAGATCGACATTGCGCGCCCCGACGACCGACACATTACCGCCGAATTGACGCGATCGACGATCATCATCGGCGGTCGCAACTACGTGTTGGTCACGGCGCGTGACGTTACGTCCGAGCTCGAGCGCCGCAAGGGAATCGAACTTCTCACTTCCGTCGCGGACCGTACTACGCGCGCCGTGCTGGTCACCGATCCAGATTTGAAGCTGCTCTACACCAACGCAGCCTTTGCAGGCCTGTTCGGCTACAGCGCCAAGGCCGCCAAAGGTCGCAACGTCATCGACCTGCTCGCCGGCCGCCACACCAATCGCCGCACGATCGCCAGCCTGAAGCGATGGATCGCCTATACTGAGGGCGGCGAAGAAGAGATCCTCGTCTACGACAAGAACGGCGAAGAGATCTGGATCTCCGCAGACGTCAAAGCGCTGCGTAACGCCCAAGGCCGGATAACCCAGGTCTTTGCGCTGCTGACCGACATCTCGGAGATCCGCCAGCTGCGCATGCTGCAGCAAGTGACGCTGAGCGCCCTCGCCGACGAGATCCCGATCACCGACGCCGCCGACCGGATGTGCCGTTTCGTCGAGAAGATCGCCCCGGACGTCGTGTCCTCGCTCCTGCATGTCGACGCGCAGGGACTGCTGCATCCGCTCGGCGGGCCGAGCCTTCCCGATGATTACTCGCGCGCGCTCGACGGCGTGTCGATCGGCCCGCAGGTCGGCTCGTGCGGCGCCTCGGCGTATTTCGGCGAACCAGTGCTGGCGCTCGACATCGAAACCGATCCGCGCTGGCAACCGTTCAAGAAGCGACCACTCGAAGTCGGGCTGCGCGCCTGCTGGTCGTCACCAATCAAGGCCAAGGATGGCCGCGTGATCGGCACCTTCGCGTTCTACTTCCGCGCATCGCGGCCGCCGAGCCGCTGGCATCACCGAATCGTCGACGCCTGTCTTCACCTCGGCGCCCTCGCGATCGAGCGGATGGAGGCGCGCGCTCAGATCGCACGGCTTGCGTATTTCGACATGCTGACGGGACTGCCGAATCGTTCGCGGCTACGCGATCTGATCGCAGCGGCGATCTCCGTCTGCCCGCATGGACGAACAATCGCGCTAGCGTTTCTGGATGTCGACAATTTCAAGGACATCAACGACACGCTCGGCCATGCCGCCGGCGACGAATTCCTGATCGAATTCGCGCGCAGGCTGCGCGATCAGGTGCTGCCCGGCGATGTCGTGGGACGACTCGGCGGCGACGAATTCGTCGTCGTGCTGCCGAACCGCGAGCCCGCCGAGGTCGAACCGATCGTGGCCCGGATCACCGAGGCGCTGATGCGCCCGTTCGTGCTCTGCAACACTCAAGTGCCGATGTCGTCCAGCGTCGGCGTCAGCCTGTATCCCGACAACGCCTCCGATATCGACACACTGATCAATCAGGCCGACACGGCGATGTATCGCGCCAAGCGGTCGGGGCGCTCGACCTATCGGCTGTTCAACTGCGACATGCACGGCGCGACCGAGCAGCGAATGGCCTATGCCGCGGCGCTGCGTGCCGCCCTCGCCAATGAAGGTCTCGATCTGCACTACCAGCCGCAGATTCGCACTATTGACGGCGCGCTGCACGGCGTCGAAGCGATGGCGCGCTGGCACGATCCGGTGCTGGGGGTCGTGCCGCCGACGAAGTTCATTCCGCTCGCCGAAGAATGCGGCCTGATCGATCAGATTGCGTGCTGGTCGATCCGCGAGGCCTGCCGGCAGATGCGGCTGTGGCACGACCAGGGCCTGGACATCCCCTGCGTTGCGGTCAATCTGTCACCGATCAACTTCGAGAATGCCGGGCTGCCGACGCTGGTCGCCGAAGCACTCGCCAGCTATCGCCTTCCACCTCAAGCGCTGATGCTCGAGGTCACCGAAGGCGTTGCCCAAGACAACCGGTCGGTGGCGCATGACACGATGGTGGCGCTGCGCCGGATAGGGGTCGGGTTGTCGCTCGACGATTTCGGCACCGGCTATTCCAATCTCAACCGCCTGGCGCAACTGCCGATCCGCGAGTTGAAGATCGATCGCGGCTTCATGAGCGAACTCGAGACCAGCCCCACCGCCCGCGCCGTCGTCACCACCGTGGTGCGGGTCGGCCAGAGCCTCTCTCTCAGCGTCGTCGCCGAAGGCGTCGAGACGAAAGCTCAATTCCAGCTCTTGAGCGAGCTCGGCTGCGACGTCGTCCAGGGCTTCCTGTATGCGCCCGCACTGGCGCCCGACGCATTCGAGCAATGGCTGCTCGGCTACGGTGCCGCCCGCGCCGGCACCATGATCGAGCTGATCGGCATCGCCGCAGAGGACAGCCATGCGCCGTCCCGTATCACCGGGGGACGGCGTCCCTCACCACCCTGACCAGGGCCCAGGGCGGCCTCGTCGCTGCGACGTTGGGCGTCAGTGAATCGCCGCGTACATGATCTTCTCCTCGGTCGCGTCCAGACAGGAGAACTCCTCGACCACCTTGCCCTGCCGGCTCACGAGGATGCGGTCGGACAGCGCCAGGATTTCCGGCAAGTAGGACGAGATCACCACCACCGCCCTGCCCTCGTCGGCAAGCCGATTGATCAGTTCGTGGATCTCGACGATGGCGCCGACGTCGACGCCGCGGGTCGGCTCGTCGAAGATCACCACACTCGGGTCCTGTGCCAGTGATTTCGCGATCACCACCTTCTGCTGATTGCCGCCCGATAACTCTACGACCTTCGCCTTGGTGCTGATCGCCCGGACGTTGAGCCGCTTGATCCAGCTCTCGCCGCTCGCCTGCGCCTCGCGCCGCGACAGCAGGAAGCGGCCGCGCGGAAATTTGGCGAGCAGTCCGAGATAGACGTTGCGGGCGATCGACATCGTTTCGAAGAAGCCTTCGACCTTGCGGTCCTCGGTGATGTAGGCGATGCCGTCTTTCACCGCCGGCGCCGGCACGCGGTAACGCACCGGCTCGCCGCGCAGCAGAATTTCACCGCCGTGGAAGAAGTCGCGCTTCAGCACGCCGGCGGCGATCTTGAAGGTCTCGGTCCGCCCTGCCCCGACCAGGCCGAACACGCCGGTGATCTGACCGGCGAAGATCGACAGCGAATTGTTCTTCACCATCGGCGCCAGCTTCAGATTCTGGATCGTCAGCATCCGCTCGCCGGCCGGCCGCACCGTGGCCTTGCGCTTGCCGTACAGCGTGTTCGACAGGTCGCGGCCGACCATCGCCTGGACGATGCGGTCGCGATCGAAATTGCGGGCGTCGTCGGTGACGACGTGCTTACTGTCGCGCAGCACGGTGATGCGGTCGGCGAGCAGCAGCGCTTCTTCGAGCGCGTGCGAGATGAATACGATCGAGACGCCGCGCTTCTTCAGGTCGCGCACCAGATCGAAGAAGTACTTCTTCTCCTCCGGCGTCAGCGTCGCGGTCGGCTCGTCGAAGATGATTACCTTGGCCTGATGCAGCACCGCGCGGGCGATCTCGACCATCTGCTTCTGCGCCGCGCCGAGCATCCCGACCGTCGCGGTCGGCGTCACGTCGAAGTTCAGCGACTGCAAAAATTGCTGGGCGGCGATGTAGATGCCGCGCAGCCGGTTGTAGAACTTCTCCTGTCCGAGAAACAGATTCTGCGCCACCGTCATGGTCGGCACCAGGCTGTTCTCCTGAAACACCATGCCGATGCCGAGATGCCGCGCTTCCAGCGGCGTCTTCGGTGCCACCTCCTTGCCGTCGACCAGCATGGTGCCGGAGGTCAGCGTCACCACACCGGCCATCGCCTTGGTCAGCGTCGATTTGCCGGCGCCGTTCTCGCCGACCAGCGCATGGATCTCGCCGCGGCGGAGCTGAAAGTCGACGCCTTCGATCGCCGGCACGCCGGAATACAGCTTGGTTGCCTTGCGGAATTCCAGAACATTCTCGGTCATGCGCGGGTCTCGCCTTCGACCTCGGAGCGTTTGACGCGCAGCAGCCGGCGCGGTCCCTTGGCCAGCACATACAGGCTGTCTGCGACCTCGACCGCGGCAACGACGCCGTGGTTGGTGCCGTCGACCCGGCTGTGCAGCGAATACAGGGGCGCACAGTCGGCGCCGAGCCGCACCACCAGGCCGTAGGCGCGCGGCGGCGCCCACGGCTTGATGATGCCCATGGTCTTCAGATGCGCGCCCTGCATCGGTTCCCGGAACGACTGCCCGGCGCGCAGACGCGGCACGATCCAGAACTCCGGATCGATCTCCGCCATCATCCGGCGGCGATACGTCGCCTCGCGAAGCACGAACTCGATCAGTTGGGTGCGCGCGGTGAACGCCGTCAGCCAGAACCCGCCGCCCGCCGCCGGCGTCAGTCGCGACGGATACACCGGCAGATGGTCGAACACCGGCTTGACCTTGCCATCGCCGCTCACCGCGATCAGGCGATGACGCCAGCTCTCGCTGACCAGCGTGGTGTCGCCTGCCGACGCAGCCCCGAACGCGTAGCGCAGGCCGGATGCAACGACCTCCGCCTTGCGCGACGCCGGATCGATCGCCAGCAACCGGCCGCTGCGGCCACGGCTGAGCAGATCGCGGCCCCACTCCGCATATGGCAACTCGGTCGATCCGTCGGTCGCGAGCAGCGTGCCGTTGCGGCCCGGCGTCAGCGCGTTAACGGCGGTCATGCCGGCGCCGGTAATGGCGATATCGGCAGCCTCGCCCGGCGCGAACACCCGCACCTCGCGTCCAGCCAGCGCCACCGCGAGCCGGCCATCCGGCAAGACGCACAGCGCGGTCAGCGGCTGATCGAACTGCCGCACCGGGACGAACGCCGCACCGTCCAGCCGCAACACGGCGTTGCCGTCCGCGACGTACAGCGACGTGCCGTCTGTCGCGAGATCTTCGGCGCCAGGCAGCGTCGCGACGATCTCGGCGTGCTCGAGCGTCTGGTTCGGCTTCAGCGCGCCGTCGAACGGCGGCACCGTGATGGCGCCCTCGCCGCGGCCGAGGAAGTGATGCGCGAATTCGCGAAGCGCCGGGATCATGCCTGCTTCCCCCATCGCTTGTCGTATTGCACGAAGTTCGGATCGGCGCCGTCGAGCTTGTAGCGGCCGATGCGGTTATTGGCGATGCCGCCGAGATACAGATGCCCGCGGTGCTCGCGCATCGAGGTGATCATCGGATGATTGACGCCGCCGAGATCCCAGAACGATTCCAGGATCTCACCCTGCTCGTTGAACTTGACGACGCAGCCGGTGTTGATGTTCGGGAACAGCCACTCGTCGACCGGCAGCCGCTTGCCCATGCGGCGGCGGAAGTCCGGCATCCGCCACGCCAGATCGAGCGCGGGCGAGCGCATCCCGACCAGCGCCAGCCAGTAATTGCCGTCGGAGGCCAGATTGATGTTGTCCGGATAGCCGGGCAGATTGTCCATCACCACTTCGACGGTGCCGGACTTCGGTCCGTCGAACCAGTAGCGCTTGATCGAGCAGCCGAAGGTCTCGGCGAACAGGATCGACTGCCGATCGCTGGCGATGGCGATGCCGTTGGGGAATTTCAGCCCGCGCAGCACGGTGCGGGTGGTGTTGGTGTTCGGGTCGTAGCAGATGATGCGGCCGTTGCCGCGCGCTTCGAGGCCGTCGACCGGCCATTCGTCCATCTCGTAGCGCACCGTGGCTTCGGAGAAGAAGATGCGGCCGTCGTCGGCGATGTCGAGGTCGTCGGCGAGCCGCAGCCGGCTGTCGTCGTTGACCGACCACAGGCTGCGGTTGGTCTCGTCGGTGGCTTTCTCGACTTGGCCGTCCGGCGCGATGCGATACAGCCCCATGCCGCCGATGCAGCAGTAGAGGTTGTCATTGCGGTCGAACGCCATGCCGAGCGGCTGGCCGCCGATATGGGCGAAGACTTCCATCCGCTCATAGTCCGGCGCGTAGAACTTCATGATGTCGCCGTGGCGCGAGCCGGCATAAAGGTTGTCGTGGCGATCGAGAATGACGTCCTCGGGCGCCTCGATCCTGCCGAGGCCGATCAGCGACACGTCGCGCAGCTTGTCGTTCTGCTCGAACGGCCCGCCCTTTCCGATCTCGGTCGAAGGTGGCGGCGGCAGATAATGATAGGCCGGTGCGACATAGACCTTGCTGATGATGCGGTTGCGGTTCTTCAGCCAGCGGATGTCGATCATCGCGGCAACCAACAGAATCGACGCCAGCACCATGCGGTTGTAGCCGCCGCGCACCGACAGCGTGGTCAGGCCGTTGGTGATCAAGAGCACGATCAGCGTGCCGGCCAGCGCTTTGGCGACCGAGCCCTTGCCGCCGCCGAGCGTGATGCCACCGAGCACGGTCGCGGTCAGCACCGTGACTTCGAGGCCGATGCCGACGTCACCGCCGACGGTGCCGAGCCGGGCGGCGAAGAACAGCGCGCCGACGCCGGTGAGCGCGCCGCTTGCGACGTAGCACAGCGCAATGGTGCGGCGGACCGGGATGCCGGAATTATAAGCCGAGCGGCGCGAGCCGCCGATCGCGGTGATGTGCCAGCCCGGCCGCAGCCGCGTCAGGAAAATGTGGCCGAAGATCGCAATCACGACATACAGCAGCGCGACGCTCGGGATCCCGAACACATCGCCGCCGCCGAGGAAATCCCACGCCGGAAAGTCCGGCATCGACGAGGCGATCTTGACCGAATTGCCGACCAGCAGCAGATCGTAGGCGGAGCGAAAAATGATCAGCGTGATCAGCGTGGTGATGAAGGCCCGCAGCCGCAGATAGCCGATCAGGATGCCGTTGATGCTGCCGAGCAGCGCGCCGCAGGCAATGGTGGCGACGATCACCGCCGGCACCGGCCAGTTCAGCACGTTGAGGCAGTACAGCGCACAGAAATCGCACAGTGCGAACATCGAGCCGACCGACAGGTCGATACCGCCGACGATCACCACCAGACCCATGCCGAGCACGACGAAGCCGATCTCGCCGGCCTGCCGCGCGGTGTCGCCGAGCGAGGCCGGCGACAGGAAGCCCGGAATCGCGCGGCTGAGCGCGATCGCCACCACGATCAGCACAATCATCGGGATCGCGGTTTCGGTCCAGCGCTTCGACAGGATCTCGCCGAGCAGATGATCCGGCCAGTAGCGCGACTTGAATTTGACGAGAGCTTCTTGCATGGGGCCCGCTGACAGGATGGTCGCCGATATCAGGGCGTGCGTCCGCAGTAGCCGCCCGCTGGATGCGGGCGGCGCCTGGATCGGAACAGAGCGTGCGTTACTTCTTCAGGTCGCTAAGATTCCAGCAGGCCATGTCGGAGCCGGCGTTCTCCTTGGTGATCGGGATCAGCGTGGTGTAGATCGAGCCCTTCACCTGGCCCGGCTTGACGCCGGACGACAGCAGCCACTTGATCATCGCAGCCATGTCGGCGGCCTGGGTCGGCACGTCGTAGCTGAGGTTGAGATCGAACGCGCCCGACTTCACCAGCTCGCAAGCGCCCTTGCGCTCGCCGCCGCCAGAGGTCGCGACGAACACCTTGCCGGTGAGCCCCGCTTCCTTCACCGCCGCGGCGGTGCCGATGTCCATGCCGTCCCAGAAGCCGACGATGCCGCACAGATCCGGGTTCTGCTTCAGCACCGTCTGGGTGATCGCCTTGGCCTTGGCCGCATCCCAGTCAGCCGCCTGCGACGACACCACCTTGATCTCCGGATGCTTGGCCAGCACGTTCTCGACGCCCTTCAGCGTGTAGGCCGAAGTCGCCGCCGACAACGCGCCCTGCATGATCGCGACCTTGCCGGACTTGCCCTCGCAGGCCTTCACCACCGCCTCGGTGGCGCGCTCGCCGACCTCGATCCAGTTGGCGCCGACGAAGGCGGAGCTGCGATACACCGAGCCCATGTTGATCTGGATGATGAAGATGCCTTCCTTCTCGGCGCGCTGCAGCAGCTTGGCGTAGGTCTGCACATCGGGATTGTGCACGATGATCACCGCCGGCTTCTCCGAAATCAGCGTGGTCAGCGCCTGAGCGCCCGCGCTGGTGCTCCAATTCGGATCACGCACGACCACCTTCATGCCGAACGGCTCGAGCTCGCGCTTGACGCCGGCGAACCAGCCTTCCGTGAGGTCGAAGTTCATCGCCACCGGAATGTAGGCGACGGTCTTGCCGGCCAGCGCCGCCTTGAACGGCCCCTGGAACGGCTCGTCGAGCCCCTGCTGCGCGCGTGCGGGCAACGCCATCGCCGCCACCGCCGCGAAAATCAGTCGCGCCGCGACGCGTCTCAGTTGAACCGACATGGTCACCCTCCCTTGGTCGTTGGTCTTGTCGCCCGGCGTTGCTCGCCGTGGCTTTTGCTGGTTTGCTAGATATCGCCCTGCTGGGCGGTCTCCTCGTTGCGCGGGTTGAGGAAGGAGTCGGCGATCACCGCGATCAGCAGCACGACGCCCTTCACCAGATTCTGCCCCGAATACGACACGTCCATGATCGTCATGCCGTTGAGCATGGTGCCGATCAGGAGCGTGCCGATCACCACGTTGAGCACGCCGCCGCGGCCGCCCGACAGGCCGATGCCGCCGAGCACCACGACCAGGATGACGTCGTAGATCATCGTCGAGTTGAAGATGCGGGTCGGCATGCTGTTGACCGACGACGCCATCACCAGGCCGGCGAAGCAGCCGATCAGCGCCGCCAGCACGTATTGCAGCACGATGATCGGGCGGGTCGGAATGCCGGTGACGCGCGCGGTGTTCGGATTGTCGCCGACCGCATAAATGTAGGCACCAGGCCGTGTACTGCGCAGCAGGAAGGCGACCAACAGGCAGGCGAGCCCGAACAAGATAATCGGCAGCGGCACGCCGAGCAGCCGCCCCTGCCCGAGCCATTCGAAGCCCTGCATGCCGGGGCTCCATTGCACGACGTCGAGGCTGAACAGCGCCGCCTGACCGAAGCCCGCGAGAAACAATCCGCTCGCCAGCGTCGTGAACAGCGCCGGAACTTCGGCGTAAGCGATCAGCCAGCCGTTGAACACGCCGAACGCGACCGCGAGCAACAGGGCCACCGAAAGCGCGACCGGCAGCGAGCTGCCGTCCTGCACCATCTGCAGCACCAACCCCGGCGGCACTGCGAGCACGGCGATGAGGGAGATATCGATGCCGCGACCGATCACCACGATCGCCATTGCCAGACCGAGGATACCGAGAACCGACACGTTCTGCAGCAGCGTCAGCATATTCGCGGTGGTGAAGAAACCCGGCAGAAACACGACGAATGCTGCAAACATGACAGCAAAGATGCCGAGCACGATGCCCTGCTGACTAACCCGACTGAGCGCCATCCCTAGCCTTACGTCTTTTTAGTTACGCGATCCTCCCCCGTCCTTTTACTAATTGCAAGACGAAATCCGGTTCACGAACAGCCAGCGCGTTTGTGCACTGCACTGACGACGCGAATGCGCGTTGCGCGATGAAGTGGTCAGTAACAATCATAGGTTGGCAGCACGCGACGAATGACAGGCGCAACACGATCTAAGCCGACCTTTGGACTGACGCGCGAAGCGGCATGAGGCAAGACTTCGCCCCGTCATTGCGAAGAGCGCAGCGACGACGCAATCCAGCCGCGGCGCTCGGAGTCTGGATTGCTTCGCGGAGCCTGTCATCGGGCGACGCTTCGCGCCGACCCGTTGGCTCGAATGACGGAGATCCAGATCTTGATATCAGATCTGATAGTTAGACAAACGTCGTCATGGCCGGGTTCGTCCCGGCCATCCACGCCTTTTCCGCGTTTCCGACAGCAAGGCGTGGATGCCCGGCACAAGGCCGGGCATGACGTAGATAGACGTGACTGACAGAGCGAAGCCGGGTCTGCGAGGCAGCAGCCTTCGCCAGCTACACGATCGGCAAAATCGAAAACCGCTCGCCCGGCGCACGTTGCGCCAGAAGGATGGCGCCCGCGTCTTCCACTAGCACCGCCTCGACGCGCGCGGCCGAGGGGCCGCGGTGGCAGGCGGCGATCATGTCGCGGACGATCGGCTCGCTGCCGGCCAGCACCGCCTCGACGCTGCCGTCGCGACGGTTGCGGACCCAGCCGTCCAGGCCGCTGGCTTGCGCGGTCATCGCCAGCCAAGCCCGATAGCCGACGCCCTGCACCCGACCGCGGATCGTCACTTGCCGAATGATTTCGGTCATCGGCGTTTCACGCCGAGGAAATGTTCGCACCGTTCGGCGACGACATCGCCGCGCGTCACCTTGTCCATCAGGTCGGCGCCCGCAAGACCGCTCAACTGCTTGGGTGTCGCCCCGACCTTGATCGCCGAGAGCGTTTTGAACACGGCCTCGGTCGCAGCCGCGATCGGCGCGTGGCCCTGCACCGCGATGCGAACGCGTCTCTCCGCAAGATGATCGAAATCGCCGAGCTCGGCTGGCGGACTGCCGAGCGCCAGCGGCAGCGTCGTGGCGGCGCTGATCGCTTCGAGTTGGGCACGGTTCTTCACGCCGGTGAAGAACAGCGCGTCGACGCCGGCGGCCTCGTAGGCCAGCGCGCGTTCGATCGCGTCGTCGAGCGAGGTGATCGAACAGGCGCCGGTGCGGCCGATAATGACGAGGTTGGGGTCGCGCCGCGCGTCGAGCGCGGCCGTGATCTTGCCGAGCCCCTCTTCGCGCGACACCAACTGCGGCTTGGCCTCGCCGTAGGCCTGCGGCAGCAGCGTGTCCTCGATGGTGAGGCCGGCGGCGCCTGCCGCTTCGAGCTCTTCGACCGTGCGGCGGACGTTGAGCGCATTGCCGTAGCCGTGGTCGGCATCGACCACCACCGGCAGCGCGGCGGCGCGGCTCATGCGCCGCACCTGTTCGGCGAGTTCGGTCAGCGTGATCAGCGCGATGTCCGGGTCGCCGAGGATCGCCAGCGACGCCACCGAGCCGCCGAACATGCCGAACGGAAAGCCGAGGTCGTCGGCGATCCGGATCGAGATCGCGTCGTACACCGACGCCGGGCGCACGCAGGCCGATCCTGCGAGGATCGCCCGTAATGCACCGCGGCGGTCGCGCCAAGCCACGGCGGTGTTACGCGAATTCGAGGATCATCGCGTCGACCGCGAGCGTCGCTCCGGCAGAGGCGTGGATCTTCTTGACGGTGCCGTCGCGTTCAGCGCGCAGCACGTTCTGCATCTTCATCGCCTCGACCACGGCGAGCGTCTCGCCGGCCTTGACTTCCTGGCCTTCGGTGACCGCGATCGACACGATCAGGCCCGGCATCGGGCACAGCACCTTCTTGCCGGTGTCGGCCTTGTCGACTTCCTTCATCCAGCGCGCGGCAGCCGCTTCGCGCTCGGTGAAGACGTTGACCGACACCTCGTAGCCGTGATGCGCCAGCTTGAAGCCGTTCGGGATCGAGCGGACCTGCACCGCCACCGGACGGCCGTCGATGGTGCCTTCCCAGACCGGATCGCCCGGCATCCAGGACGACAGCAATTGATGCGGCTGACCGAGCGAACCGTCGGGGTTGGCGAAACGGACGACGAACGCCTCGCCCTCGCGGATCACGTCGAGCGGCACTTCGCTGCGCTCCAGCCAGACGCAGCGGCGGCGCTCGCGGATCACCGCGCGGCCGATCATCTGACCCGAGATCTTGCGCTTGCGTTCGCCGATCACCCGGTCGATCGCCGCGCCGACCGCAGCGATGCGGCGGGCGACTTCGCCCTCCGGCACCCGCGGGTGGAAACCTTGCGGAAACTCTTCGGCGATGAAGCCGGTCGACAGGTTGCCCTCGCGCCAGCGCGGATGCGTCATCAGCGCCGACAGGAACGGAATGTTGTGGCGAATGCCGTCGACGTAGAACGCGTCGAGCGCATGGGCCTGCGCCTCGATCGCTGCGGCGCGCGACGGCCCGTGCGTCACCAGCTTGGCGATCATCGGGTCGTAGAACATCGAGATCTCGCCGCCCTCCTGCACGCCGGTGTCGTTGCGCACCGTGATGCCCGAGGCCGCGCTCTCGGCCGGCGGACGGTACTTCACCAGGCGGCCGATCGACGGCAGGAAGTTGCGGAACGGATCTTCCGCATAGACGCGGCTTTCGACCGCCCAGCCCTTCAGCGTGACGTCCTTCTGCGCCAGCGCCAGCTTCTCGCCGGCCGCCACACGGATCATCTGCTCGACCAAGTCGATGCCGGTGACCATTTCGGTGACCGGGTGTTCGACCTGCAGGCGGGTGTTCATTTCGAGGAAGTAGAAGCTCTTGTCCTGGCCGGCCACGAACTCGACGGTGCCGGCGCTGTCGTAGTTCACGGCCTTGGCCAGCGCGACCGCCTGCTCGCCCATCTTGCGGCGAGTGACTTCGTCGAGCAGCGGCGACGGCGCTTCCTCGATCACCTTCTGATTGCGGCGCTGGATCGAGCACTCACGCTCGCCGAGATAGATGACGTTGCCGTGCTTGTCGCCGAGCACCTGGATTTCGATGTGGCGCGGGTCGACGATGAACTTCTCGATGAAGACCCGGTCGTCGCCGAACGACGCCTTCGCCTCAGCCTTGGCGAGGTTGAAGCCTTCGGCGACCTCGGCGGTCGAATGCGCGATGCGCATGCCCTTGCCGCCACCGCCGGCGGAGGCCTTGATCATCACCGGATAGCCGATCTCGTCGGCGATCTTCACCGCATGCTTGTCGTCCTCGATCACCCCGAGGAAGCCCGGCACGGTCGAGACCTTGGCCTGGGCGGCGGCCTTCTTCGACTCGATTTTGTCGCCCATCGCGGCGATCGCGCCGGGGTTCGGACCGATGAACACGATGCCGGCCTCGGCCAGCGCCTTGGCGAACGCCTCACGCTCGGACAGGAAGCCGTAGCCCGGGTGCACCGCCTCTGCGCCGGTCTTCTTGCAGGCCTCGACGATCTTCTCGATCACCAGATAGCTCTCCGCCGCTGCCGGCGGTCCAATCAGCACCGCCTCGTCGGCCATTTCGACGTGCAGCGCGTCGCGGTCCGCCTCCGAATAGACGGCGACCGTCTCGATACCCATACGGCGCGCGGTCTTGATGACCCGGCAGGCGATCTCGCCGCGGTTGGCGATCAGAATTCGTTTGAACATGCTCTTTTTCTTGCAACCTTGGGTGGTTCTGCTGTCCCGGGCGGGGCAGCGACGGGGCATTGCGGGTGTGCTTGTAACAATTCTGTCGCCGCGGAAAACTAGATATTGCGCAGGGGGCCCGCGCAGCGACCGTTTAAATCAAAGGTAGCGCCCGCACCGGCCGCCGCGACATCCGCAAGCATGCGTCCGCTGTCGCGCAAAAATGCCCGCTCTGCAACCGAATTCCGTGCTTTTCCAGCGGCCTAACGGCGGATTCCGCCGTCCGAGTTGAACTGTTTCGGCGGCGGCGGCCGCCGCCCCGGCGCGCGCAAACAAAAGCGGCGGGGAACACCTCCCCCGCCGCCGGATTGCCGCCTGAATTGAATCGATCAGACGCCGAGATCGAAAATCTGCGGCACCTGCGTGATCAGCGGCAGGGTCGCGACGCCGACCAGGGTCGCCACCAGCCGCATCAGGGTGTGATTGCTGCGCCGCGTGCTCCGCATCTGGCGCGAGATCCACTCCAGCACCTCGGTGTTGACGCCGACCGCCTGGGTCGGAGCCCAGGACTCGATCGCCACGTCAGGCGACAGCGCGACGCTGCGGGCCGGAACTGGAAGACCCGATGCGGCTGCGGCGTGATGCGCCACCGCCTTGGCGAACAGGTCATCGAACCGGCCGCCGTCGACGCGCTCGGCAGCGGCATCGTTGATCTCGAACAGCGCTTCGGCCTCGGCCCGGCTGATCGGCTGATTATCGACCGCAGAGGCCGTCAGGATGCGCATGCACCAGGCGGTGTCGGCGGCGTCGATCGTTCGGGAGAAGTGGACCCGACCGCCGGTGGTCGGGCCTTCGCCGGTGATGATCCCATCCCGTACGACCCCGAGCGCCTGCGCGGCGGTATAACGATCCGAAACGTTGAGAGGGTCGATGCCGATCAGGTCGGCGGTGGCGACGGCAGTCATTGCTTTCACTCGTTTTCTGGCTCTGAGCCAGCATTTCCACGCTGGCGTAAACGCTTGGTTAAGACTTCGCCCCTGCGCCCGACTCGATCGGAATTACCCACGATGTTTCGAAACAGGGTTGCCGATTTGTCGCAGCAGCGGTCTCGTCGGCTCAATTTGCAGGACGCTCCGGCGGCGATTAGGCGCAGTGGCGGCGAAGTTGAGGCAAAGCGACTTTGCCGGGCGGCCATTTGGCCGCACCGGTCGTTCACCCACTCTTCAGCGTTTCAAGCGTCGGGCGGTCTGCACTCGGTCAGCGCGGAGACCACCAGTCGGCGAGCAGGAGGCCGAGCGTGCCCGACACCGCCGTGACGAACACTCCCCAGGAGATGTCGACGGCGACCACCGGCCAGGTCCAGTGCTTCAGCAGCGCCAGCGAGGTCAGCTCGAAGGTCGAGTAACAGAAGAAGCCGAACAGCGCCCCGTACAACAACGTGGATTGCCAGGTCGCCTGCGCCGACCCGTTGACGAAGATGATAATGCCGACGACGTAGAGCAGGTAAAACAGCACAGCCGGCGGTAGCCTCACTTCCCCGAGCATCTCCCCGACCTGCGACTGGAAGAAGCTCTTGGCGATCGTGCCGAGGAACAGAAAGTCGAGCGGAATCAGGACAATGAATGTTGCCAGATAGAGCACACCGTATCGCTTCAAATCGTCCTCCTGAACAAAAGCCAAGTGTATCCTGTCAAATACGCGGCGCCGCGTCGATGGTTGCAGACCCGGCGAAAAGTCGGTGCAGGATCGCAGCCCGGATCGAGGATGAGCCAACGTGCTGACCACGGCCGAAACTCGCCCTGTCGTCGTCTGGTTTCGTGACGACCTCCGCCTCGCCGATCATCCGGCGCTGCATGCCGCCACGGAATCCGGCGCTCCGGTGCTGTGCGTCTATGTGCTCGACGAGGAGAGTGAGGGCCTCCGGCCGATCGGAGCAGCGGCGCGGTGGTGGCTGACGCAATCGCTGCGCGCGCTGAGCTCCGAGCTGCGCGCGCTGGGCGCAGCATTGGTCCTGCGACGTGGGCCGGCGGCGGCGGTGCTCGCCGAGATCGCACAGCAGAGCGATGCAGCGGCGGTGCATTGGAACGAGATCGAGATCGCCCCGCATCGCGCCGTCGCCGATGCGCTGGCCGACGCCCTCACCATGGCGGGCATCGCGTATCACCGCCATCGCGGCGATACGCTGGTGGCGCCGAACGCGATCCGCAGCAAGGACGGCCGTGGCATGCGGGTGTTCACCCCGTTCTGGCGGCGTGTACTCAGCCTCGGCGACCCGCCGCAGCCCCTGCCCCGCCCGACCACGCTACGGCCGGCGCCGGCGCTGCCGAGCGAACAGCTCAGCGACTGGCGGTTGGAGCCGACGACGCCGGACTGGGCTGGCGGTCTCCGCGCCACCTGGACGCCGGGGGAAGCCGCAGCGCAAACCCGGCTCGCCGGTTTCCTTGCTAAGCAGCCCGGCTATGCCGAGGGCCGCGACTATCCGGATCGGCACGTCACCTCCGGCCTGTCGCCGCATCTGCGCTTCGGCGAAATCAGCCCGCGCCAGGTCTGGTACGCGGCGCGCTTTGCCGCCGCCGAGCGGCCCGCGATCGCGCCCGACATCGACAAATTCCTGAGCGAAATCGGCTGGCGGGAGTTCTGCCGGCACCTGCTCGCCGAGCATCCGGATCTTGCGAGCCGCAATCTGCAACCAGCGTTCGACGCCTTCCCGTGGCAGAGCGACGAGACGGCGCTGAGCGCCTGGCAGCGCGGCCGCACCGGCTATCCGATCGTCGATGCCGGGATGCGTGAGCTGTGGCATTCCGGCACGATGCATAATCGCGTCCGCATGGTGGTGGCCTCGTTCCTGGTCAAGCACCTGCTGATCGACTGGCGGCTCGGCGAACAATGGTTCTGGGACACGCTGGTCGACGCTGACTTCGGCAGCAATCCCGGCAATTGGCAGTGGGTGGCGGGCTGCGGCGCGGATGCGGCGCCGTATTTCCGGGTGTTCAATCCGGTGCTGCAAAGCGAGAAATTCGACGCGGGCGGCGCATACATAAGGCGCTGGATCCCCGAACTGGCCGGCCTGCCCGACAATCTGATCCACCAGCCGTGGACCGCGACGCCGATCGAACTCGCCGCCGCCGGCGTCGAGCTCGGCGGCAACTACCCGCAGCCGATCATCGACCACAAAGCCGGCCGCCAGCGCGCTCTTTCGGCCTATGCCGAACTGCGTCAGCGTTGAACAACTCCGCTTAGCAGCGTTACTAATTTCGCGAATCGGCTATCGTCGGGGTTATCTGCAAACCCCTGGGGGATCAACATGGACGACGACAAGCCAATTCTCGATCAGATGGGCGACGTGATCAACGAGGTCGCCGACGCGGCCAAGACCGCCGTCAAGAAGGCGCGCAAGGCGGCTAAGAAAGTCGCCAAGAAGGTGAAGACCGGCGCCAAGAAGGCGGCGAAGAAGACGACCAAGAAGGCCGCCAAGAAAGCTCCGAAGAAGCCCCCGAAAAAGGCCGCCAAGGCGGCCAAGAAAGCCGCCAAAAAGGCCCCGAAGAAAGCCAAGAAGGCCGCCAAAAAGGCAACCAAGAAAACCGTGAAGAAGACCAAGAAGGCGGCGCCGAAGAAGGCGAAGAAAGCCAAGAAATCCAAGCGCTGATCGCTTCATTCGCGTCGGCCAGCGAAAGCCTCCGGAGCAATGCGCCGGAGGCTTTTTGCTGTCTGCAAAGCCGGAGCGGCGTAGCCGTCGCCCAGCTACGCCTTGGCCCGGTTGACCAGAAACACCGCCGCTGCGCAGATCACCATGCCGACGATCGAAACCGCATCCAGCGTCTCGCCGAACAGCACATAGGCCATCAGGGCGGTCACGCCGGGGACGAGGTAGAACAGGCTCGCCACCGAGGTCGCGGCCGAATGCCGGATCAGCCAGTACAGCAGCCCGATCGAGCCGATCGACAACACCACCACCAGCCAGCCCACCGCCAGGACGAACTCAACGGTCCAGCTCACGACCCGGGTCTCGAAAAGCGCGGCGCCGACCGCTAACAGGGCCAGCGCGGCCAGGAACTGGATGATGTTCCCGGCGCGCCAGTCGATGCCGCTGCAGAACCGCTTCTGGTACAGCGTGCCGATGGTGATGCCGATCAGCGAACAGGCCGAGGCGAGCCAGCCCCAGCCGACGTCGCCGGTCAGGCTGCGGCCGTGCAGGATCAAGAGCGTGCCGCCGAGACCGAGGCCCAGCCCCAGCCATTGCAGCGGCGCGACGCGCTCGCCGAGCCAGCGATTGGCCAGCGTCGAGGTCAGGATCGGCTGCAGCCCGGGGATCAAGGCCGACAGGCCCGCCGGCACCGAATGCGCGATCGCGATCGAGGTGCCGCCGAGATACACCCCGTGCACCAGGAGGCCGGCGACGATGCTGTGGCCGACGCCGGCGAGGCTCGGCCAGCGCGGCCGCGCGATCGCGGCGATCACCGCGAGCAGCGACACCACCCCGATCATCCGGATCGACAGGTAGGTCAGCGGCTCCGCACCGCTCAGCGCATATTTGGTGCCGACGAAGCCGGTGCTCCACAGCACGACGAACACGGCGGGCGCGGCGCGACCGGCCAGATGCTCTGCGTGAGGTTTCATTGTCTCCCCGGGGGCCCGATCGTATGGTGACGGGCAAGCGCCCGATGGCGCCACGTCCATGCCATGCCGCAAGCGCCGCGACCAGCAGGGATCGTCATCATCCGACGCGCCGCCCTTCCCGCTGAGCGCGTTCGTCGTTTCCGGAGCCGCCATGCGCCTGCAGTTCGAAACCGTCGACGTGTTCACCTCCGAGCAGTTCAGCGGCAATCCGCTGGCCGTCGTGCTCAATGCGGAAGGCCTGTCGACCGCGCAGATGCAGGCGATCGCCGGCGAGTTCAATCTGTCGGAAACCACCTTCGTGCTGCCGCCGCAGAATCCCGCACACACCGCGCAGGTTCGGATCTTCACGCCCAATGGCGAGCTGCCGTTCGCCGGCCATCCGAATGTCGGCACCGCCTTCGTGCTGGCCCGGATCGGGCAGAGCTACGGCCGCGACATCTCCGGCAATCGTGTCGTGTTCGAAGAGAAAGCCGGGCTGGTGCCGATCGAACTACTCGAGGACGGCGGCGCGGTCAGTGGGGCGCGTCTGACGTCGCCGCAACGCCTCTCGCTGGCCGACGAGGTCGCGCCCGACGTCGTGGCCGCGGCCTGCTCGATGAGCGTCGGCGACATCGAGACGGCCAACCACCGGCCCTGCATCGCGTCCTGCGGCACCGGCTTCATCATCGCGGAGGTGAAGAGCCGAGCTGCGCTCGCCGCCGCTAGCCCGCGGGCCGACGTGTTTGCCGACCGCATCGCCGGCTACGCGACGTCGAAGCTCCTGCTCTACGCGCAAACCGGCGAGGATGGGATCGACATCCGCGCGCGGATGTTCGCGCCGCTGAACAAGATCCCCGAAGATCCTGCGACCGGCAGCGCCAACGTCGCACTGATCGGCCTATTGGCGAAGCTGCGGCAGGAAGCCGATCTGAGGCTGTCGAAGATCATCCTGCAGGGCTTCGAAATGGGGCGGCCGAGCGTGCTGTTCGCGAGCGCCGAGAAGCGCGGTGGCGAGGTCATCGCGACGGCGATCGGCGGGCACTGCGTCGCGGTGATGTCAGGAACGATCGACCTGAAGTGAGGTTTGTGCTGCCGGACGAAGTGCGCGCGCCGAGGAACCCGGTTCAGGCGGCCGGCACGCTCAATAGTCTTCCGGGCACGGATCGACGATCTTCCACAGATCGACGCCGTTCTTGATCTTCTTCATCTCGGTGGTCAGGCCGCCGTGGCGGGCCAGCCAGTCCTTAACCGGACGCGGATAATACGACATCAACTCCGAGGTGCCCTCGAGGCTGGTGACCTTGATACCGAAGGTGAAGGCCTTGTCGTAATAGGCCTGGTGGAAGCCGAGGCTGGCGCGCGGGGTGACGCAGATCTTGTTGAGCGGCACGATCCCGAACACCAGGGTACAGGCCGAATTGCAGATGCCGTCGATGATCACCCGCTCGTGGCGGTCGCGGATGCGCTGGTACTTGGCCTTGTATTCCTCGACATAGCCGCCGTGATCCCGCCTGATATGGAGGTCGGCACGCGCCGGCGACGCCAGCAAAATCAGCGGCAACAGCAGCAACGAGAACAGCGGGCGCATGGTTCGTTCGAAACCCGTGGCGACAAGGGAGCAGGCCGGCAACCGCCGGCACCGGCACTTTGGCCGAGTTTGGTTTGCGCGACGTTAATGTGCACATTCCGGCAAAATCATGGGACGTCCCCCTCCCCCTTGTAAGCGCCTGCAAAAGTGGGGTATTCGGAAGGCCCGCCGGGGGCACGCTCCCCCGGCCCCCGCGCTCGTAGCTCAGCTGGATAGAGCATCGGATTTCGATTCCGAGGGTCGGAGGTTCGAATCCTTCCGAGCGCGCCATTCGTATTACGGACGGAGGCCAAGGGGTGACGACTGATCCCCGAAGGTTCATCAGGCCATCAGTGCCCGTTCCGATCCGCCGCACCCGGTCGCGTTGACGCGGCGTCCGGCGCCTTGGCATAAACTTACTGCGCTCGATGCGACAGAGCGATCGGCCGGGGCGCGGCTGGGGGGTGCGATGCAAAACGGGCTGTATTCGATCCACGTCGACCTGCTCGACGGCCGGTCCGGCAAGGGCAGCGGCGTGGTGCTGTTTCGCGACGGCAAGATCCTCGGCGGCGACGCCTATCTGTTCTATGTCGGCACCTATGTCAGCGACGGCGACAGCTTCAAGGGCGAGGTCACCGTCACCCAGCACACCCCAAGCCCGGACGCCAATCCGCTGTTCGGCGGCCAGAAAGAGCCGGTCGGAATCGGCGTCAGCGGCACCTCCACCGGCAACGCTGCGGTGATGAACGGCACCGCGCTGGTCGGCAAATCCAGTCAGATCTTTCGCGCGACGCTGCGGCGGCTCGCCGACGCGGACTGACGCCCAGCCCCTTCCCGCAGGCAGCCTATGACGCCGAGGCCGCCGACAATTCGGCACGCTCCTGCGGCGCGATCCGCGGCAGCGTCATCAGGATACGAGTGCCGTTGCCGGGCTCGGAGTCGAGCTCGAGCCGGCCCCCGAGCCGGTTGGTGACGATATTGTAGACGATGTGCAGGCCGAGGCCGGTTCCGCCCTGATCGCGCCGCGTGGTGAAGAACGGATCGAACGCACGGCGGCGAACGTCGAGGCTCATGCCGCAGCCGTCGTCGGAATACGCCACCACGACGTGATCGTTGCCGGCCGCGCGCACCTTGATCTCGACTGTGCCGGCGCGGCCGTTCGGGAACGCGTGCGCCACCGAATTCAAAAACAGATTGGTCAGCACCTGGCCGTAAGGGCCCGGATAGGAATTCATCATCAACCCGGGCTGGCACTCGACGTTGAGCGTCAGATTGTGTTTACGCAGGCCGGGCCGCAGGCTCATCACCACCTGCTCGGTGAGGTCGCCGAGATCGAACAGACGCTGATCGGAGTAGTTGCGGTCGGCCGCGACCTGCTTGAACGACTGGATCAACTCGGCGGCGCGGTTGAGATTGGCGACGAGCTGCGCCGAAGCATCGCGCGTCGTCTCCAGAAACTCGTTGAGGCGCGAGCGCTTCAGCTCGCCGCGGGCGACCTCGGTGGCAAACACCGCGGCCTTGCGCTCCAGCGCGGAGGCCACCGTCAGGCTGATGCCGACCGGATTGTTGACCTCGTGGGCGACGCCGGCGACCAGCCGGCCGAGCGCGGCGAGCTTTTCCGCCTCGATCAGCGACTGCTGGGTCTCGCGAAGGTTGCGCAGCGCCGCTTCGGCCGCGTCCTTGGCCTGGCGCATCTCGAGTTCGCCGCGCTTGCGTTCGCCGATGTCCAGCGCCACCGTGACGATGCGCTCGATCTGGCCGTCGGCGTCCTTCAGCGGCATCTTGTTGACCAGCCATTGCCGCACCGCGCCAATGGCGTCGCGGTACTCCTCCTCGTAGAAGCCCAGCCCCTCGCCGGTCTCCAGCACGCGCTTGTCGTTGGCGTCTGTCTTGTGCGAGCCGAACCGCGACATCAGCTCGGCTGTGGTGTGGCCGATCGCCTCGCGCGGATCGATGCCGAACACGCCCGCCATATAGCGGTTCATCAGCACGTAGCGCAGCTCGGTATCCTTGACGTTGATCACCGCCGGAACGGTGTCGATCACCTGCTGCAGCAGCAGCCGGCTCTCGGCGACCGCCTGCTCGGCGCGCTTCTGATCGGTGATGTCGCGCACCGCGCCTTCGTAGCGGATCACGTTGCCGGCCTCGTCGCGGACCGCCCCGGCGCTGTCTGACAGCCACAGCACCTCGCCGCTACGCTTGCGCGCCTGATACTCGAATTCGCGCACCATGCCGTCGCGCTGCATCAGCTCCCGATATTCCAGACGCTTGGCCGGATCGAGGTAGATCGTGGTGGTGACGTCGGCAGTGGCGCGGATCAGTTCGGCCGGGCCGTCGTAGCCCATCATCCGCGCCAGCGCCGGATTGGCGTTGAGCAGCGCGCCGTCCGGCGTGGTGACATAGATGCCGTCGATCGAGCCTTCGAACAGCTTGCGATAGCTTTCTTCGGCGAGCCGCTGCTCGGCGAGCGCCCGCACCGCGGCCTCGCGGGCTGTGTCGGCCTCGACCAGCGTGCGGCGGAACACTTCGGCGGCGCGGGCGATGTCGCCGATCTCGTTCTTCACGTCGGTCGCCGGGATCGCGGTGTATTGCTGACCGGCCGCCAGCGACCGGATCGCCCGGGTGATCGCCGTCAGCGGCCCGACGGTACGGCGGACCACGAAGGCGGCCGCCATCCAGCCGACCAGCACGCCGGCGATGCCGAGCACGATGCTCTGCCACTTGTCTTCGGCCAGCGTGCGGGCAAGATCGCGCGACAGCACCCGGCCGCGGCGGGCGGCGGCATCGCGCAGCAGCTCGGTGACCTTGCCGATCAGCCGCCCCTCGGTGCCGAGCACATCGCGGTCGAGATCAGCGATCTCCTGCTCCAGAGCCGCCGTCGCGGCGATCCCCTCGGCGTAGTCGCGAACCGATCCGGCCACGCCGGCATCGCCGATCGGCAGCGCCCGCATCCGCCTTGCGGCATCGCTCGCCCCCATCAGGTCGCGCGACAGCAAAGCCGCCACCACCTTGGTCTGCGCCGCATGCAGCTCGCCGGCGATCTTACGGTCGGACAGGCCGGCCACCGCCGCCTCGAAGCTCTCACGCAGCGCCGGGATCTTGGCCACCAATTCGCCGCGGCGCTGCATCAGTTCGGTGATGCGCTGCAGGCCGTCGCGATAGTTGGTCAAGCGTTCGGTGACGCCGTCGAGCATCTCTTGCTGGTCCGGCGCCAGCTCCAGACGGGTCTTCTTCAATAATTCGGTGAGCGCGGACGCGGCGGTGAACACCTTGCTGGCGGGCTGCGCCCCGGGCTCGGTCACCGCCTGACGGGCGGCGAAGCGGAGATCGCTCATCCGCCGTTCGATCTCTTCGGCGAGGTCGCCGACGCTCTGCAGCCGCTGCAATTCGCCGAAGGTGCGGTCGATATGCCGGATCGCCACCACACTGCCGATCGAGGTGGCGGCGATGATCGTCAGCAGCAACAGAAAGCTGCCGAACGTCATCTGTCCGATCGAGAGCGTACGCGTCCTGACGCTCTGGATGAACGATGAAACAGCGTTTGGCATGCGGACGAGACCGGCTCCTGTGCGGGCGCGATCGTCCCACACTTGTACCGCCAAGAGTACAGCGTCGGTGCGCCGGCAACAATCGCCGAAGGGGTCCCGGCAGCGCCGGCTGCCGGGACCGCTGTTCAGGCTTTGGCCGACGCCGCCATGGACGAACCGGGCGGCGGCGGTCGCCAGCCGCTATTTCTTCGGCCGGATCGCGTCCGCGGTGCCTTGGATAAAGGCCTGGATCTTGACCACGTCCGCCTCGGTTAGCTTGCCGGTGAAGTCCGGCATACCCTTGTCGCGGAACGGCCCCTTGAACACGATGTCCTTCAGGTGCGCGATCCGGTCGGTGGTGGAGTAGCCGAGGTTCTTGACGTTGCCGCCGCGGTCGACGCCGGGCACGCCGTGGCAGGTGGCGCAGGCGGCGACATAGATCGCGGTCCCCTCTGCCACGTCCTTCGGATCGTATTCGATGCCGGTGAGCAGATTGCCCATCTGGTACTTGGCAAATTCCGGCATCTTAGCCTTGCCGCCGACCGCGAAGGTGTACACCGTGCCCGGCGTCTCGGTCTCGGTGGCGCGGGCGCTGATGCCGAACACACCGCCCCAGCCGACCGCGATCGAGACGTATTGCACGCCGTCGACCATGTAGGTGGCCGGCGCCGCCACCGCGCCAGTGCCGAGCGGGCTCTCCCACAGCTTCTCGCCGGACTTGGCGTTGTAGGCCACCAGGCGACCGTCAGCCGTGCCCTGGAACACGAGGTTGCCGGCCGTAGTCAGCGTGCCGCCGTTCCACGGCGAGACGTAGTCGGCGCGCCACGCTTCCTTCTGCTGCACCGGGTCCCACGCCACGAGGCGCCCGAACGGCAGGTTCTTCGGCGGCACCGCGTTCAGCGTGAAGCCGACGTTCCAGCCGGTGGTCGAGCCGAACTTGAACGGCTCCATCTTGTTCTGGGTCAGCGCCTTCTCGCCGGTGAGGTTGACCGGCACGCCTTGCGCCGGCAGGTACACGAGGCCGGTCTGCGGATTGAACGACATCGGGTGCCAATTGTGGGCACCATACGGCCCCGGGATCGCGTCGAACGACTTGTCCGCCGAGCGTGCCTCTGGATTTTCGATCGGACGTCCATTGGCGTCGTAGCCGGTCGCCCAGTTCACATCGACGAAGTTCTTCGCCGAGATGAACTTGCCGTCGGTGCGGTCGATCACGAAGAAGAAGCCGTTCTTCGGCGCGTGCAGGATCACCTTGCGCGGCTTGCCGTCGATCGTCAGGTCCGCCAGGATCATCGGCTGGGTCGAGGTGTAGTCCCAATTGTCGCCGGGTGTCTCCTGATAGTGCCAGACGTATTTGCCAGTGTCGGCATTCAGCGCGACGATCGACGCCAGATACAGATTGTCGCCGCCCGCCGGGCTGCGCAGGTTCCGATTCCATGGCGAGCCGTTGCCGGTGCCGACATAGATCAGGTTGAGATCGGGATCGAACGTGATGGTGTCCCACGCGGTGCCGCCGCCGCCATTGACCCACCATTTGCCGGCCGGGTCCCAGGTCTTGGCGGCCTTCTCCATCGACTCGTCTTCGAACGGCTTGCTCGGATCGCCCGGCACCGTGAACCAGCGCCACGCCTGCTTGCCGGTCTCCGCATCATAAGCGGTGACGTAGCCACGCGCGCCGTATTCGGCGCCGCCATTGCCGATCACCACCTTGCCGTTGAACACCCGCGGCGCGCCGGTGATGGTGTAGGAATGTTCGTGGTCGATCAGCGTGTCGATCTCCCACGCCTTCTGCCCGGTGGCGGCATCGAGCGCGATCAGCCGGCCGTCATAGGCGCCGACGAACACCTTGCCCTTGTACAGCGCGACGCCGCGGTTCACGACGTCGCAGCAGCCGCGATAGCCTTTCGAGCGATCGACCTTGGGATCGAAGGTCCACAGCTTCTTGCCGGTGCGGGTGTCGACCGCATGCACGACGCTCCAGGACGCCGTGACGTACATGATGCCGTCGACCACCACAGGCGTCGCTTCGACGCCGCGCTCGGAGCCGAGGCTGTAGCTCCATTGCAGGCCGAGCTGTTTGACGTTGTCGGTGTTGATCTGGTCGAGCTTGCTGAAGCGGGTCTCGGCATAGTCGAGGCCGTAGCTCGGCCAGTCCTTGGTGGTCTTGGCATTGGCGATGATCGCGGCACGGTCGACCGCGCCGGTGACCGCGCGGATATGCGCGGCGGAGCCCTTGGCATCTTGCGCGGCGGCCACCGCCGGCGACAGCAACGCGGCCATCAGCGCCGCGGCGCCGAGCCGCTTCGCAACTAATCGTGTTGCGGATTGATGGACAGGTCGGTGCGCAGTCCGCACCGCGTCAGCAGGCTTCCTCATGCATTCGCTCCCTACTCGGCCTCTTGCCGGGCCGAGCGGAAGTGTTGCGCGCGGTGGGAACAGCGTCAACCACAATGCGGACGCGACGCAGACGCAGTTATTATCTCGCAATGCAATGCACGACGCGCTGCATTGCGATGCCGCGGCTGCGAACTAAGCGCCGGAAAACTCGAACAGCTCGCCGTCGTAACCGGCTTCGGCCGGAATCCGCAGCAAACGCTTGTCGCCGTCCTTGCTCATGATCGGCAGCACGGTGACGATGCTCTGCGCACGTGCGTGATCGAGCGCTGCAGCAACGCTCGGCTGCTGGCCGAGCCGGATCAGATTGCGGATGGTCGGAAACGGCAGCGTGAAGCGGCCGCTGTCGCCGCCATCGAGCGCTTCACGCGGCGACAGCCAGATCGAATCGGTGGTCTCCCAGCCGTCGTGCATGCCGACCTGCTCCGGCGGTGCCTCGGCGAGGAAGAACCAGGTATCGAACCGCTTCGGCAGCTTCTCCGGCGTGATCCAGTGCGCGTAAGGCACCAGCAGATCGAGCGCGAGCACCACATCGTTGTCGGCCAGGATCTGCGCAAAGCTGATATTGCCGTCGCACAGCGCCTTGCGATGCGCCGCCTCGATCTCGGCAGCACGAGCCGCCGCGACCAGGGTGTCGCTGCCGCGCTGCCGCGCCAGCAGGATGCCGCTTTCCTCGAAGGTCTCGCGGATCGCTGCGATCCGGAATTCCAGCGCCGGGCCGACCGCGGCATCGACGCCGGCGTACAATTCCGGTCGGGCGGCGATGTCGCGGTCGCCGGCATCGACGCTGCCGCCCGGGAACACCAGCGCCCCGGAGGCAAACTCGACCTGATAATTCCGGACCATCATGAACACGTCGAAGCCGGCCGCAGCCTGGCGCAACAGCACAATGGTCGATGCGGGACGTGCGGCGGCCTCAGTGGTCATGATGTTAATCCGCAGCCTTGCTGCGCGGCTCGAGATCGGCGCGTTTGTCGACCCGCGCCAGCCGCGACAACAGATAATCGACCTCTTCACGTGCTGTGTCGGTCAGGCTCGCGCCCGGCTTGCGCTGCGCGCTCGACGACAACAGCCCGCGCTTCTTCAGCACGTATTTGCGAACCGACAGGCCGACGCCCTGCTGATGCTCGTAGCGGATCAGCGGCAGATGCGCGTCGAACAGATTGTGCGCGAGGTCGCGCTGCCCGGCCTTCGACAGCTTGACGACATCCACCAGCATGTCCGGGAAGCAGTAGCCGGTCATGGCGCCGTCGGCGCCGCGCTCCATCTCGAAATCCAGGAACATGCCGCCGTTGCCGCACAGGATCGACAGCGGCCGCAGCGAGCCGTCCTTCTGGAAGCCGCGCAGCGTGGTGATCTTCTCGAGCCCCGGCCAGTCCTCGTGCTTCAGCATCACGCAGGATGCGCTGTCCATCACGATCTGCCGGATCACCTTCGGGGTCATCACCACCGACAGCGTCAACGGATAATCCTGCAGCACCCAGGGCACGTCGTCGCCGATCGCCTCGGTGGCCTGGCGGAAATAGGTGGTGATCTGCTCGTCGGAGCGCAGCGACGGCGGCGGCGCGATCATCACGCCAGCGGCGCCCGCGTCCATCGACAGCCGCGCCAGCCGGCGCATCGCGGCAAAGCCCGGCGCCGAGACGCCGACGATCGTCTGCATCGACTTGGCGCGCTTGATGAAGCGGGTGGCCACCGCCTCGGCCTCGGCCGCATCGAGCTTCGGCGCCTCCCCGAGGATGCCGAGCACGGTGACGCCCTCGCAGCCGACCTCCGCGTAGAAATCGGTCAGGCGGTCGATCGACGCGTCGTCGATCTTGCCGTCGTCGTGGAACGGGGTCGGCGCAATGGCAAAGGTGCCTGCGGCTTCCGGGGTGAGCTTCATCGCGTGGGCCTTTCGATCGGTTGCGCCGGCGCCGGCAGGTCGACCCGCTTGTTCAGCACTGGCCGTCGCCACCGCACTGGTTCGGCGGCGGCGACACCTTTCGGCACCCGCTCAGCGCGGGCGTCCGGCCGCCTTGATAGCCTCTTCCGAGAAGAAAATCTCGCCGGCGTGGGCCGCAATCTCCTCGGCGGACCAGCCATTGTGGGACGGCTTCCAGCCGTCCATTTCCATGAGCTTCATCTCGCGCACCCCGCGCGGGCCGGAGACGCCGAGCACCTTGCCGGTCTGGTCGCCGGACAGGCTGGAGACCATGTACAAAACCGCCGGCGCGATCCCCTCCGGCGTCAGCGCCGCGCCCGGATTCTCGCGGTAGCGCGGCAGGTCTTCGGTCATCCGGGTCAGCGCGCCCGGCGCCAACGTCCAGATCCGGATGTTGTATTTGCGGCCCTCGATCGCCAGCACGTTGGACAGTCCCCAGATGCCGCCCTTCGCGGCGCCATAGTTGCTCTGGCCGAAATTACCGAGCAGGCCCGAGGTCGACGAGGTGTTGACGATGACGCCGCCGCCATTGTCCTTCATCCATTTGAACACCGGCTGGGTGACGCAGAACGTGCCCTTCAGGTGCACCTTCATCACCCTGTCCCAGTTCGCCTCCGAGACCTTGGCGAAGGTCTGGTCGAGCAGGATGCCGGCGTTGTTGACCAGGATATCGGCACGGCCGAAATGCGTGATGGCGTCGTCGAACACCGACTGCCCGCCGGCCATCGTCGAGATGTCGGCGGTGTTGGCGACGGCGCGGCCGCCCGCAGCCTTGATCGCATCGACCACCTGCTGCGCCATGCCGGCGTCGGAGCCCGAACCGTCGCGCGGGCCGCCGAGATCATTGACCACCACCGCGGCGCCTTCGCGCGCGAACAGCTTGGCGTAAGCCTCACCGAGCCCCCCGCCCGCCCCGGTGATCAACGCCACCTTGCCATCGAGCAATCCCATCGCGTCCTCCCGTTTGTCTGTTGTCACCTCTCCCCGCGCGCGGGGAGAGGGAGTGCGCAGGACGTTATTATCAGCCCAGCACCGTCCGGCCGCTCTTGATCACCGTCACGTTGCGCGACTTCACCCGCGCTTCGAACGAGATCACATCGCCGTCCTTCCACATGTCCATGGTGACGGTCTCGCCCGGATAGACCGGCGAGGAGAACCGCACCGCGTGCTGCTTGAACGCCGCGGCGTCGTAGTCGGCATAGGTCTGCAGCACGCCGCGGCAGGTCAGGCCGTAGGTGCACATGCCGTGCAGGATCGGGCGCGGGAAGCCGGCCTTCTTGGCGAATTCCGGATCGGAATGCAGCGGATTGCGGTCGCCGCACAGCCGATAGATCAGCGCCTGATCCGGACGGGTCGAAATATCGACGCTGCGGTCGGGCGCGCGGTCGGGCATCTTGTGCGGCTCGGGCTGTTCCAGCGCCGGACCGTCGAAGCCGCCGTCGCCGCGCGCGAAGCGCGACGCCAGCAGAGTCGCCAAGGCCTCTCCCTTGTCGTCGCGCAGGATGGTCTGGTGACGGATCACCACGCCCTTGTCCTTGCCCTTGTCGTAGACCTGCACCACGCTGGAATCCGCGTTGATGTTCGCCGCCACCGGCATCGGGCGGTGAAAGGTGATGTCGCGCTCGCCGTCGACCACCAGCAGACGGTTGAGGTTCATCTCGCCCGGGCCAGCGCCCCACGCCGCGACCGACGCGAAGGTCGGCACAACCTTCAAGGGGCGGTCGGTGTAGGTCGCCTCGTTGACGAAGGCGAGTTCCTTCTCGTCCATCGGATCGGCGCCCATGCCGATGCCGTAGGCGTAGAGCATCACATCGCGATCGGTGTAGGCGTATTTCTGCCCCGTCGTCTTCAGGGCCATCAGTTCGTCGTAGCGGGCCGACATCGGCTTCTCCCCTTGTTCTTATCGTTCTTATCGTGATCCTCATGGTGAGGAGCGCGCCTTGCGCGCGTCTCGAACCATGAGGATGGAAGCAACTCTCCTGTCACATCCTTCGAGACGCGCGCTTGCGCGCGCTCCTCAGCATGAGGCTCAGGCAACCGTAAAGAACGGCAGCGGCGCGCCGCCGTCGCTGGGCTTGAACACCACTTTGACCTTCTGGCCGATCTTCAGCGCGTGCAGATCGCAGTCGACGAAATTCGTCAGCAGCGACGGGCCTTCCTTGAGCGTGACATAGCCGACCGCATAGGGCCCGGTGGCGGATTTGCGCATCAGGCTGAATGTGTAGATCTCACCCTCGCCCGAGCTTTGCTCCCACACCGTCTGATCGGAAAAGCAGAACGGGCAGATGCTGCGCGGAAAATAATGTCGCTCGCCGCAGGCGGTGCAGCGCTTGATCAGGAGTTTGCCCTCGGCGGCCGCGTCCCAGAACTGCTTGGTTTCGGGATTGCCCTGCGGCATCGGGTACTTCACGGTGGTGTCCATTACACGCGCTCCAGAATGGCGGTCGAGGCGGCATGGCGAACACCGAGCAGCCCGCCGGTGCCATGCGCGATGGCGAGATCGCAGTTCGGCACCTGCACCTTGGGATGTGCTTCGCCGCGCAGCTGGCGCACGGCTTCCAGAATCTTGGTCATGCCGCCGCGGTTGACCGGGTGATTGCTGCACAGGCCGCCGCCGTCGGTGTTGAACGGAAGCTTGCCGACGCCCGAGATCAAATTGCCGTCGGCGACGAACTTGCCGCCCTGGCCCTTTTCACAGAAGCCGAGATCTTCGAGCTGCATCAGCACCGTGATGGTGAAGCTGTCGTAGATCGAGGCGTATTTGATGTCCTTCGGCGTGATGCCGGCTTCCGCGAAGGCGCGCGGCCCCGACCACACGCCGGCCGAATAAGTGAGGTCGAGATCCTTGCCGCCGCGCGGCCCCTTCATCGCCTCGCCATGGCCGATCAGCCGAACCAGCGGCTTCTTCAGGCTGCGCGCGATCTCCTCGGAGGTCACAATCATCGCCCCGCCGCCGTCGCTGACCACGCAGCAATCCATCCGGTGAAGCGGGTCGGAGATCATCGGCGAGTTGATGACGTCCTCCACCGTGACGACGTCCTTCAGCATGGCGTGCGGGTTGTACTGAGCGTGATGCGACGCCGCGACCTTGATCCAGGCGAGCTGTTCGCTGGTGGTGCCGTAATCGTGCATGTGGCGCATCGCGCACATGCCATAGGCATTGTGGGTGGTCGCCCCATAGGCGGTCTCGAAATCGGCCTCGGCGCCCTGCGCGCGCGGCGGCATTACGCCGGTGCGCGGCTTGCCGGCCAGCGTGATCAGCGCGATCGAACATTTGCCGGCGGCGATCGCCTGCGCGGCATGGCCGAGATGGATGATGTAGGAGCAGCCGCCGGTTTCGGTGGAATCCACATGGCGGGGCTTGATGCCAAGATAGTCGACCATCGGCCACAACCCGCCGGGCGCGTCGCCGGCGCAGAAATAGCCGTCGACGTCCTTATGCGTCAGCCCGGCATCTTCCAGCGCGCCCTTGGCGACTTCGGCGTGCAGTTGAGCGATGGATTTGTCGGGCGCGTGGCGCGTGGGGTGTTCGTAGATGCCGGCAACGTAAGCCTTGCCTCTTATTGTCAACGCAGTTCTCCGCTGGCGTTTGGTCGGACGGATTTTGTGACCGCTCCAAGCGACCTTGGCAAGCGTGTTCGCGCGCGGTCGCAATTACCACGACACGGAATGTCTTGAGGTTGCTCGGCGGTCTCCTCCGTCATTGCGAGGAGCGCAGCGACGAAGCAATCCAGAAGCGCCATGCACTAGGCTTCTGGATTGCTTCGCCTTCGGCTCGCAATGACAGGAAGAGGATGTTGGTAGACCTACTCCGCCGCCATCTGCCGCGGCGGAGCGGGCTGCGGATCGCGCAGGCCCGCGCGCAGTTCGGCAAACCGCGGCGCGGTGTCGTCGACCGATTTCTGCTTGATCGGGCCGTAGCCGCGGATCCGATCCGGCATCGACAGCAGTTCGACCGCGGTGTCGATCGTCGCCGGCGACAGATGCTGCAGCACGCTGGCGACATCCGCCTCGTAGTCGGCGATCAACTTCCGCTCCAGCTGCCGCTCGGGGTGATAGCCGAACGGATCGAACGGCGTGCCGCGCAGGAAGCTGAGCTTCGCCATCACCCGGAACACCGGGCGCATCCCCTCCCCGAACTGACGCTTTTTCGGCCGGCCGGTGAGGTCGATGCCGGGCAGGATCGGAGGCGCGAGATTGAAGCTGATCTTGTAGTCGCCGTCGAACTGATCGCGGATCTGCTGTTCGAAGCCGGGTTCGGTGAGCAGCCGCGCGACCTCGTACTCGTCCTTGTAGGCGAGCAGCTTGGCGTAGTTCAGCGCCACCGCACGCGGCAGCGCCTCGCCGTAGCCGCCGGCATCGGCGGCGCTGCGGACCTTGGCGACGAGATCGGCGTAGCGCTTGGCCAGCCGCTTGCTCTGATACGCCGTGAGCAGCGCGCTGCGATGCGAGATGATGTCGTCGAGCGACATCTCGCCCTGGGTCTTGCCAGCCGTTGTATGGTCCGCGCCCTGCAGCAGCGAGGCCAGACGCGCCGGATCGGCGGCGGCGAGCCGGCCGAGCCGGAACGCCTGGGTGTTCATCTTGATCGACACGCCGTTGAGTTCGATCGCCTGCTCGATCGCGGTCGCTGACAGCGGCAGCAACCCCTGCTGATAGGCGAAGCCCATCATCATCATGTTGGTGGCGATCGAGTCGCCGAGCAGCGTTTCGGCGGCCTTGGTGAAGTCCAGAAACGCCGAGTCCTTGCGCAGCGCGGCTTCGAGCACGTTGTTGACCTTGCGGGTCTGGAAATCGAAGTCGCGGTTGCGGATGAAATCGGCGATCGGGATCAGGTGGGTGTTGACGACGCCGTGGGTGCGGCCGGCTTCGCACAGCGACAGCGTCTCCTTGGAGATCGCCATCACCTCGTCGGCGACGATCAGCACATCCGCGGTGCCGGTGACGATCCGCGAACAAGTGACGTCCTCCGGCTTGTCGGACAGCCGGACGTGGCTGAGCACCGCGCCGCCCTTCTGCGCCAAGCCGGACATGTCGAGGATCATCGAGGCCTTGCCTTCGATATGCGCCGCCATGCCGAGCAGCGCGCCGATCGTCAGCACGCCGGTGCCGCCGACGCCGCCGACCGCGACGTTGTAGGGCTTATCCAGCCCCGGCCGTGCCGCCGGCTCCGGCAACGAACCGAGATCGCCGAGATCGACCGCCGCGCGTTTACGCAGCTTGCCGCCGTCGATGGTGACGAACGACGGGCAGAAGCCCTTGAGGCAGGAATAGTCCTTGTTGCAGGTCGACTGGTTGATGGCGCGCTTGCGGCCCAGCTCGGTCTCCAGCGGCTCGACCGAGATGCAGTTCGACTGCACCGAGCAATCGCCGCAGCCTTCGCACACCGCGGCGTTGATCATCACCCGGCGCGCCGGATCTTCCATCAAGCCGCGCTTACGGCGCCGGCGCTTTTCGGCCGCGCAGGTCTGCACGAACACGATCGCGGACGCGCCCTTGATCTCACGGCATTCCTTCATCACCGCGTCGAGCTCGTCGCGGTGGCGCAGATGCACGCCCGGCGCGATGGTGTCGGCCGGATAGGCACCGGGAGTCTCCGACACCAGATAGATCTCGCGGATGCCTTCGGAGTGGAGCTGATAGGTGATCTGCTGCGGCGACAGATCGCCGTCGTGACGCTGACCACCGGTCATCGCCACCGCGTCGTTGTAGAGGATCTTGTAGGTGATGTTGGCCTTCGAGGCGATCGACTGCCGGATCGCCAGGCTGCCTGAATGGAAATACGTGCCGTCGCCGATATTGGCGAAGATGTGCTTCTCGTCGGTGAACGGCGCGATGCCGACCCACGGCACGCCCTCACCGCCCATGTGGGTGAAGGTCTCGGTCGAGCGATCCATCCACAGCGACATGAAGTGACAGCCGATGCCGGCGAGCGCGCGGCTGCCTTCCGGCACCTTGGTCGAGGTGTTGTGCGGGCAGCCGGAGCAGAAATACGGCGTGCGGGCGATCGGCACCACGTTCTGAACCTGCGAGGCGTCGCGGCCATGGAACCAATCGGCCTTGGCGCGCAGCATCTCGGCGATGGTCGGATCAATTTCCATCGCCAGCAGCCGGTCGACCATCGAGGTCGCGACCTTGGCGACGCTCAATTCCTCGGCGAAAGGAAGAAAACGATGGTTGTGATCGTCCATTTTGCCGATCACGCGCGGCCGGTCGCGCATCCCGAACAGGAGCTGCTTGACCTGGTTCTCGACGATCTCGCGGCGCTCTTCGACGACGAAGATCTCCTCCAGCCCGCGCGCGAACTGCTGCACGCCCTCGGGCTCGAGCGGCCACGGCATCCCGATCTTGTACAGCCGCAGGCCGATCTTGGCGGCAACCTCTTGGTCGATGCCGAGTTCGCGCAGCGCCTGACGCACGTCCTCATAGCTCTTGCCCGAGGCCATGATGCCGAACCGCGCGTTCGGCGAATCCATGGTGATGCGGTTGACCTTGTTGGCACGAGCGAAGGCGATCGCCGCGAAGCCCTTGTAGTCCTGCAACCGGCGATCCTGGTCGTAGCGGTCGTCGGGCCAGCGCAGATTGAGTCCGCCCGGCGGCATTTCGAAGTCGGTCGGGATCACGAACGGCTTCATCTCGTCGGCGAGATTGATCTCCGCGGTGGTCTCCACCGTTTCGGTGATCACCTTCATGCCGACCCAGCAGCCGGAATAGCGCGACATCGCGATCCCGAGCAGACCCATCTCGATCATCTCGTGGATCGACGACGGATACAGATACGGCATCAAAGCGGCGATGAAGGCGTGGTCGGACTGATGCGGCACGGTCGAGGATTTGGCGCCGTGATCGTCGCCGGCGAGGCACAGCACGCCGCCGTGTTTGGCGGAACCCGCCGCATTGGCATGGCGGAACACGTCGCCGCAGCGATCGACGCCCGGGCCCTTGCCATACCAGATGCCGGTGATCCCGTCGTATTGCGCGCCCGGCGACAGATTGAGCTGCTGCGTGCCCCAGATCGCGGTGGCGGCGAGATCTTCGTTCACGCCGGGCTGGAATTTGACGTTGTACTGCTCGAGATGATGGCGCGCGGCGACGAGCTGCTGATCATAACCGCCGAGCGGCGAGCCCCGATAGCCGGTGACGAAGCCAGCGGTGTTTAGCCCGGCCGCGCGGTCGCGCCGAACCTGCGCCATCGGCAACCGCACCAGCGCCTGAATGCCGGTGAGGAAAACGTGGCCCGAGTGCTGCGTGTATTTCTGATCGAGACTGATCGGTCCCTGGTCGATTCCCATCCGGCCCTCGCATAAGGCATTGGACCGCGAGGCCATTCGGCCGCTGAAGCGGTCTATTTCGAACCAGTCTAAGCTGGTTTTTCCGCCCCGCGCATCACAAAATGCAGCTCTGCGAACGCTGCACGCCTATTCGAATTTTGATGTCTCGGAACCTGCGCGCGGATTCAAGAAAGTGCCGCCGGACAGGCCGCGGACGAACGATCATATCCGCCGCAGCGCAACACGCATCGCGTGAGCCAAATCAGATCCAGCTTGCGGAACCGGGCACGCCGGGAACGTAAGGATGGACGATGGATTGGTTGAGGAGCCGACAAGGAGGACTCCATGGCACGCAATCCAGAAGATCCGTACCGGCCCGATGCTCCGACCGATGATCCTCGCTCGCCGTCCCAGCTCGATGCACATTTGCAGGCCGACCCGGAGATGCGCGAAGGCCCGGTGACTTCCGGGCGGCTGATCCTGGTCGCATTGGCGATCGTCCTGGCGTTCGCAGCAGTATTCTACGGGATGAACAGCACCGCGACTGGCCCGAACAATCCGTCGGTCGCGACCCAGACTGCGCCGCCACCCAATCAAACCGACGCGAACAACAATGCACCGCCGGTGCCGCCCGGGGTTCGCGATGTCACGCCGCACAACACCGATTCGAATCGGAATGGTGTGACCACCGGCGCAGCACCTGCGCCCCGCGCCGCGCCGAGCAGTGGCTCACAGAACTAACTGCCTCCTGCGACGACTCGATGATGCGGCGGATGGCACGGGCCGTCCGCCGCATCATCGTATCTGCCTGCCTGCGACTGCATCTCGCCGCATTCATGCCGTGTTCAGACCGAATCGGGTACACGCATCCTGGGGACGAATAGAACGCACGCCGACTTCGATCGAACGAGGCGCGCGATGGTCGCAGAGCCGTCTATCTGGCAGTGAAGGGAAGAACCAACATATGAAGAAGATCTTTGCCGCAGCATTGTTTGCAGCCACGCTGGTCGGAGCCGGTGCCGCCAATGCGATGCCGTTGGCTCCTCTCGGTGCCGCCACTTCGGGCGACGTGATCCAGGTCGCGCAGGGTTGCGGTCCGGGTTGGGCGCGCGGCCCGATGGGCCGTTGCCGTCCGATGGCTCGCCGCCCCGTCTACGGCCGCCCGGTCGTGGTGCCGCCGCGCGTAGTCGCGCCGCGCGTCTGCCCGCCCGGCTACGCCTGGCGTCACGGCCGCTGCTTCCGCCGGTTCTGATCGGTCAGCAACTGGTCTCGAAAAGCCCCGCTTCGCCGGGGCTTTTTTTGCGTCGGGCAGCTTCAACGGAAGCGCACGAGCAGCTTGCGCAAGCTGTAGAGCGGCACCCACGGGAACAGGATCGGCACGCTGCGGACGTAGTCCTGATAGTCGGTGCGATCGCCGTAGCGTTCATCCTGCTTGCGCTCGAGCCCGGCCGCGGCGGCCGTCATCAACGCTTGGATATAGAGCAATCCGAGCAAAGGCAGCGCCCACGCCCAGCCGGAGCCGTAGGCCGACAGGCCCGAGAACCAGACGCCGAACCAGAACAGCATCTCGCCGAAATAGTTCGGGCAGCGCATCGTGCGATACAGCCCGGCGTCACAATAATGCGACGGGTGCTCGGCCTTGTAGCGATACTTCTGCCAATCGGACAGGCTCTCGACCCACAGTCCTGCGACCATGATCATCACCCCGAGCGGGGTCGACGCCGGCCAGACGCCTTCGGCCTGCAGCGACAGCGTCAGCAGCGCCGGCAGGAACAGCAGCGTGAACAGCAGGCTGACGCCGAGCCAGATCGCGATTTTGTGCCACAGCTTCAGTTCGGACGTCCGCCGCTCGGCGCGAGCGAGCTCCGCAGCATAAATCGGATTGCGCTCGCGGATCGCGAGGAACAGCCCGAGGCGAACGCCATAGGCGAGCAGCAGCAGAAGCTGCAGCGTCACCCAGCCCGACATCGTGCCGAAGAACAGCAGCGCGAACACCACGCTCTGCGCCGCGATCGCACCCGCATAGCACAGGCTGACGAAGTAATAGACCCGCCGGAAACCAGGCGCGGCGACCACAAGACAGACGGCGAAAGCCAGCGCAACCAGATGCCACGGTATCGTCATGTCGGCGTACCCGTTCTTGACCCGGTGTCTTGACCTTATAGGCCGCCCAGATTGCCAAGCCATGTCCGGAATCAAAGCCGGCCGCAATTGGCCAGCCGCCTTGCGGTCATTTCGCCGCGCAGCGCTGCCCGGGAACGCGGCTGTCACAGACCCGCGAAACCTCGAAGAACCGGGTCCACAGCTTGCGCTGCTTGGCGTCCGGCTCGGAGTCGGCGGTCAAACGCAGCGCATAGAAGTTTTCGCGGCCCTGCACCGCCTTCCACCAGGTCAGGACCGGCTTGTCCTTGGCCTCGGGGCAGCTCTCGCTCCACATCACCATCGGATACAGGTTTTCATTGCCGTGACGGAGCTGCTCGAAGCGAGCGCCAGGACACGCCGCCTTTGCCGCCTTCTCTTTCGCCGCGCGATACGCCTCGGGCGATTGGTCGGCCTGCTTGAATAGGGTCTGCGCCGTGATCCGGGTGGTGGCGCTGGCGATGCTCTCGCTACCCGGCACCAGCACCGTGGTGCTTTCCTTGTCGTTGCTCGCCTCCGCCACGACCTTGAAGCCCTTGGGCGATTGCAACAGCAGCTTCTCGGTTTCCGCCGCGCGGGATGTCCCCGCCGCGGCAACGGTCGCGATCAGACACAGAACGGCAAGACGGCGCATGACGAGGAGCCCGATTGAATTGAAGGCGCCGGAGCTTGCCCGAGAACCGCAGCCTGTTCAATATCGCTCGGCATCGCGACGACCGTCAGATCCCGCCGTGCAGCCGCGCCAGCAGCGCCACGACGATCACAGCCAGCAACGCCGACAGCAGCTGCCAGAACAATAGCGGATTGCGCGCGGCGAGCGGCTGCGGCCGGATGTCGAGATAGTCGGCCCGCGGATGCCGGAGGTCGTGAATGAACTCCGATAGCGCCGGATAGCGCTTGGCCGGATCGAGGCTGACGGCGCGTTGCAGAGCGCGATCGACCCACACCGGCACCTTGGCATTGTGATCCGCCGCCGGACTGTAGCGCAGCTTGCGGGACTTCAGCGCCTGATTGGCGCGAGCCAGCTCGGCACCGTAAGGCAGCCGGCCGGTCAGCATCTGATAGGCGATCACCCCGAGCGAGAACTGATCCGCCAGCGCCGAACCACCCTGCCCGGCGAAATACTCAGGCGCCATGTATTGCACCGTGCCGAGCAATTCGTCGCCGCCAGCCGGTCCCAGCTCGGCGACGCCAGCGACGCGGGCCGAGCCGAAGTCGATGATCTTCACGGTGCCGCTGCGGTCGATCAGCACATTGGCCGGCCGCAGGTCCTGATGCACCATCTCTTTCCGGTGGAACGCGTACAGCCCCTTGGCGATCTGCTCGGTCAGGCCGCGGACGGTTTCGAGCTCGGCGCGCGGATGGTCGACCATCCACTGCGCCAGGGTCTGGCCTTCGATGTATTCGAAGGCGACGTAGAGAGAACTGCGCGGACGCTGCACCGCGCGCGGCTTCAGCACATGTGGGCTGTCGATCCGCCGCGCGATCCACTCCTCCAGCATGAAGCGTTTGCGCGCCTCCGGATCGTCCCGCAGATCCGTGGACGGACTCTTCAGTGCCACGAGGTGCTCGGTTTCGAGGTCGGCCGCCAGATAGATGTGGCTGCGGCTCGACGCATGCAGCTCGCGGATGATCCGGTAGCCGTCGAACTCGGCGCGCGGCGCGAACTGAGGCGGCAGCGGCAATTCCGCGGCGCGATCGAACAGATCGGCCGCGTCCGCATCCGGCAGCGTGTCGATCCGCACCACCTGGACGGTGAGATTGTCGTCGCTGCCGTTGGCGAAGGCTTCACCGACGATCGCCCGCGCCGCGGCGTCGAGGTCTCGGGCATGCTGGTCCAACGCCTTGACGATGAAGCGATGCGTGACGTGCTCGTAGACGCCGTCGGTCGCCAGCACGAACACCTCGCCAGCTGCGACCGGCACCGACTGGTAATCGATCTCGACCTGCGGATTGACGCCGAGGGCGCGGCCGAGATAGCTCTGCTCGGCGGAGATCCGGACGCGGTGATCCTCGGTGAGCTGCTCCAGCGAGGCGCCGGCCAGCCGATAGATCCGGCTGTCGCCGATATGAAACAGATGCGCCGCCGCGCCTTTGATCACCAGCGCACTCAAGGTGCAGACATAACCCTTGTCGCGATCGTAGCGATAGTCGCTGCGCCGGGTCTCCGCGTGCAGCCATGAATTGGTGGCGGCGATCACCCGCTGCGCCGACGACTTCACCGACCAGGCTTCCGACGTGCAATAGTAATCGGTGAGGAAGCTCTTCACCGCGGATTCGCTGGCGACCTGGCTGACGTCGCTCGACGAAATGCCGTCGGCGAGTGCGATCGCGACGCCCTTGGTGGTGAGCAGCGGCTCGGCCGGGATCAGCGCGCCGTAGAAATCCTGATTGACGGGTTTCCGCCCCGGCGACGACGCCTGCCCGATCGAGACTGTGAGCTGCTGCGCCATGCGCCCTGCTGCGAGGAAAGTCGGGAGCTTCGCCCTCAACGGGCGAAGCTCCCGGACGCGATCGGATTACGCCGCGACCCGCGGCATCGGCGCGGCTTCGATCTGGCGCTTCGCCGCGGTGCGGACGTGGGTGGTGTAGAGCGTCAGCCCGGTGAAGGCGAGCCCGCCGACCAGATTGCCGAGCACGGTCGGGATCTCGTTCCAGATCAGATAGTCGAGGATCGAGAACTTGGCATGCAGCATCAGGCCCGACGGAAACAGGAACATGTTCACCACCGAGTGTTCGAACACCATATAGAAGAACACCAGGATCGGCATCCACATCGCGATCACCTTGCCGGGCACGGTGGTCGAGATCATCGCCATCACGACCCCGGTCGAGACCATCCAGTTGCACAGCATGCCACGGAAGAACAGCGTCGCCATGCCGGCGGCGCCGTGCGCCGCGTAGCCCAAGGTGCGCCCCTCGCCGATATTGCCGATCACTGTGCCGACCTTGTCGGGCCCCTGGCTAAAGCCGAATGTGGTGACGAACGCCATCAGGAACGCCACCGTCAGAGCGCCGGCGAAATTGCCGATGAACACCAGGCCCCAGTTGCGCAGCACGCCGCCGATCGTGCAGCCCGGGCGTTTGTCCAGCCAGGCCAGCGGCGCCAGCACGAACACGCCGGTGAGCAGGTCGAACCCGAGCAGATACAACATGGTGAAGCCGACCGGAAACAGCAACGCGCCGATCAGCGGCTGGCCGGTATTGACGTTGATGGTGACCGCGAACCAGGCGGCGAGCGCCAGGATGGCGCCGGCCATATAGGCGCGGATCACCGTGTCGCGGGTGGACATCAGGATCTTGGACTCGCCAGCGTCGACCATCTTGGTGACGAATTCAGAAGGTGCGAGGTAGGACATGCTGCTCCGTGCTCCGTTGGTGCTGAAAAGACCGCGTCGGAACGCACAAGCGAGGCGAGCAACAAGGGAGCGGAGCCTGGGCGACGCCGCGACTCTCCTTGGCGGGAGAGCTGTCCCATTGCTGTCTGCCTGACACCGGCTTGGGCAATTCTCGGACGGCGGTCGTCGTTGACCGGAACTTACTAAGCAATCGGCGTGCCAGCGACTGATGGCTCGTGTCACCGGCTGGTATCGGGGAAAATCCTCGCATCAACGCGGCTTTGGCCGTAGCCGCAGGCCGCAACATTGCCCAGAGTCTGCGCAACCGACCTGCGCACAGCTCTCATTTGAGGCAACTCCCCCTCCCAGCGGGGCGCTTCGTCAGCGCCGGCAGTTACTTCGGAAGAATACGGGCCAGCACCCGCTCGATCCAACTGTCACCAGGGTCGGCGCCGGACGGCACCGGCAACGGACGCGCCCTGGTGGACCACTCGACAGGCGGCCCCGCCGCTTCGAGCAGCCCGGCGGCGAGATCCGCCATGCTGTGTTTGGCGATGCCGTGCCCGCGGGCGCCGAAGCTGAACCGAACGGTCCGGATCTGCGGGTTGAAGGCATCGACCGGATACAGCTGGGTCATCAGAAACCGCAAATAAGCGAGGATCTCGCCGCGCTGATACACCCGATCGATCACCAGCCCGACTGCATTCTGCGGGCCGTTGACGCCAGGATCGTAGTATCCGGTCACGGTCGAGGGATCGAACGCATAGACCTCGCGGATGCGGCCGTCCTTATAGGCTGCCTGCTGCGCCAGGCCGCCGCCCAGCGAATGCCCGACCGCCACGATCCGCGGGTTCGGCCGGCCGTGCACCGCCAGCGCGCGATCGAGGATCGGGCCGATGTGCCGCTGCACTTGCCGATATTGATCGTCATACGGCAGGAAACGCGTCACCCAGCGGAAGTTCGCCATCCAATCGTCGGCCTCGCGAAAATCGGTGCCGCGAAACGCCACAACGATCTCGTTGCGATCCTGGTTACCGAACACCTTGTAGCCGAGCCCGCCGAGCGCCTTGCCGCCGCACCCGCGCTCGCCCTCCGGACACGGCAGCGGTCCCTCGCCCTGCTCGATCAGCGCCCAACCGGCGGACCAGCCACCCAGCAGTTCGGCGGTGACCCGCGCCAGCGCCGGATCGTTCGGCGCCGGGCGGGTCAGGAGCTCCTGCAGCTTCGGCGGCCCCTCGCCGCCGTCGCGGTCATAGGCCCACAGCGCGAACAGCGCATACGGCAGGTAATGACCGGCATAGGCCGACGACGGCAGATGCGCCGCGCGATAGTCGCCGACCCGGACGAACATCTCGCCACTGTTCTGGCGATAGCTGTCGAACGAGCCGTGCCACCACAACCACCCGGCCAGCGCGGCCGCAGCAAATAATCCAACAATCACCAGGGCACGCATCGAGCTCTCCTGGGCTGTATCAATCAATGCAATACGCGAACGCCTCATCGATTGATGGAAGCGAATCTGGCCCTTCCCAACGGCACTGAATCCTCATCCTGAAGAGCCCGGCACAGCCGGGCGTCTCGAAGGATGAGGCCACGCGTGGCCCCGCGGCGCATGGTTCGAGACGGCGCTACGCGCTTCCTCACCACGAGGCCCCGGCTGTCGCCAGCATTCGGAACAGCGTAGTCATTCCATCAAAAGAAGCTGGCGGCGTGCCGATCGCCACAATTCTGGCGACAACGCGCAACCCGCTATCAAGTATGTCCTGATTTGATGCCGACCGCCAGCCGCGCGTGCACGCGGAGCGCTACAACTAACGATCAAACGATCGACCTAGATACCGTTGCAGCATCAAAGCGCTCCGCACCGCTAAGCTGGCCCCTCGCCGAGCGCTCGCAAGGCCGAGAGTCCTTCCCGATAGGATGGATAGGCTAATGTAACCCCCAGTTCCGTGCGGATCAGGTCATTGCGGACCCGGCAGTTCTCCAGATAGAAGCTGCGCGCCATCGGAGACAGCTCGGCGTGCTCAAAAGCAATTTCAGGAGGCGGTGTTCGTCCGCATAGTTCCGCGGCGAATTCGACGACCTGCTGCGGCGGTGCCGGCTCGTTGTCGGTCACATTGTAGATGGCGCCAGGCCGCGGCCGCGAAAGTGATGCAGCGACCACCGCGGCGATATCGGCAACGTGAATTCGATTGAAGACCTGGCCGGGCTTGACGATACGTGTCGCCGTTCCGGCTGCGAGCTTCTCCAGTTGGTTTCGGCCCGGGCCGTAGATCCCTGACAGACGGAAAACTTGCGCTCCTAACGCCAGCCAGGCCTGCTCGGCGGCGATTCGGAGTTGCGAGCGGGGCTTTTCCGACTTCGCAGGTGTTGTTTCGTCGACCCAATTGCCGAGGTGGTCACCGTACACGCCGATCGTCGAAAGATAGCCGATCCACCGCGGCCTGGAATCGCCGGTGATAGCGCCGATGACGGACGCGAGAACCGGATCGCCGGTTTCATTCGGAGGCACCGAAGACAGAATGGCGTCGCTCGACTTGATATCATCAACGATGAGAGGATCGACAAAAGCGGACGAAAACACCCGTGCCGTGATCCCGCGCCGGCCTAACTCTTCGGCCTTGGCGGTCGTTCTGACGGTTGCAGTGACCTCGATCCCGGCTCCCTGCAAATGCTGCGCGATGTAGCCGGCCGAATAGCCCAAGCCAAAAATCAATAACTTCATCCGGACATCATTCCATCTGGACATGACGATACGCACGGATACCAGACATCTGAGCCGATCGCTGTGTCCTTATGAGTGTCTGTCCTGGTTGGACCATCAAATGGGCCGGGCCAGGAGCTTCGCGTCAGCTCAAAAACACGAAGGGCGGTGATCGTGTCGCGACCACCGCCCTTCTCAACCAAACGAACCGATGCCGTTACAACGGCATGTTGTCGTGCTTCTTGGCCGGGATTTCCATCTTCTTGTCGCGCAGCATCGCCAGCGCGCGGGCGATGCGGCGGCGGGTGGCGTGGGGCATGATCACGTCGTCGATGTAGCCGCGCTCGGCGGCGATGAACGGCGACAGGAAGCGGCCCTCGTATTCCTTGGTGCGGGCGGCGATCTTGTCGGGGTCGTTCATGTCCTGGCGGAAAATGATCTCGACCGCGCCCTTGGCGCCCATCACCGCGATCTGCGCCGACGGCCAAGCGTAGTTGATATCGGCGCCGATCTCCTTCGACGCCATGACGTCGAACGCGCCGCCATAGGCCTTGCGGGTGATCACAGTGACAAGTGGCACGGTGCACTGCGAGAACGCGAACAGCAGCTTGGCTCCGTGCTTGATCAGGCCGCCGTATTCCTGCGCGGTGCCCGGCAGGAAGCCCGGCACGTCGACGAAGGTGACGATCGGGATGTTGAAGCTGTCGCAGAACCGCACGAACCGTGCCGCTTTGCGCGACGCATCGCTGTCGAGCACGCCCGCCAGCACCATCGGCTGGTTGGCGACGAAGCCCACGGTGCGGCCGGCGATGCGGCCGAAGCCGGTGATGATGTTCTTGGCGAAAGTGTCCTGCAATTCGAAGAAATCGCCCTCGTCCACGACTTTGAGGATCAGCTCCTTCATGTCGTAGGGCTTGTTCGGATTGTCGGGGATCAAGGTGTCGAGCGAGAAATCCTCGCGCTCGATATCGTCGAAGCTCGGCCATTCCGGCACGCCGTCGCCGGAATTCGACGGCAGGAAGTCGAGCAGCCGGCGCATCTGTAGCAGGGTCTCGACGTCGTTCTCGAACGCGCCGTCGGCGATCGACGATTTGGTCGCGTGCACCGAGGCGCCGCCGAGTTCTTCCGGGGTGACCACTTCGTTGGTCACCGTCTTCACCACGTCGGGGCCGGTGACGAACATGTAGCTGGTGTTCTTCACCATGAAGATGAAGTCGGTCATCGCCGGCGCGTAGACGTCGCCGCCGGCGCACGGGCCCATGATGACGCTGATCTGCGGGATCACGCCGGAGGCCTGCACCACGCGGCGGAACACATAGGAGTAGCCGGCGAGCGCCGCGACGCCCTCCTGGATGCGGGCGCCGCCGGCGTCGTACAGGCCGATGATCGGGGCCCTGGCCTTCAGCGCCATGTCCTGGATCTTGGTGATCTTCGCCGCGTGGGTCTCGGACAGCGAGCCGCCGAACACGGTGAAGTCCTTGGCGAACACGAACACCTTGCGGCCGTTGACCGTGCCCCAGCCGGTGACGACGCCGTCGCCGGGGATCTTGGTCTTCTCCATCCCGAATTCGGTCGAGCGGTGCTGGACGAACATGTCCATCTCCTCGAACGAATGCTTGTCGAGCAGCAGGTCGATCCGTTCGCGTGCGGTGAGCCGGCCGCGGGCGTGCTGCGCGTTGATGCGCTTCTCGCCGCCGCCGAGCTTGGCTGCCGTGCGCCGTTCGTCCAATGCTTCCAGGATGTGCTTCATGATCAATAAGCCGGTTTTCTTTTCTTGGTTGGGCGTGCGGAGGTTTTGCCCTTTTCACCGCAACAATCAAGGCCTTCTAGCACGGGCATTTCAGGGGAGGAAACCGCCTTGGGCGGCGCCGGCCTAGCCCTTTTGGCGTGTCTGGGCCGGGTTCTGGCCACCCTGCGACACGGCACCCCAGCACCGCGGCCAAATCTGCATCGGCCGGATGCGAAACCGCGATGGCGCCCTGCCCCGAACCCCTCTATATCGCGGGGCCGCCACACGGAGCCGACCGATGACCGCCGCCCCGCCGACCGCCGATCCCGTCAAGGAGAGCGGAGGCGTTCTCACCGTGCTGCGCGCCGAGGGGCTGGCGCTGTTCATGGGCTGCTCGCTGTTCTACGTGATCTCGGAGGCGCCCTGGGAGCTGTATGCGCTGCTGTTCTTCGCGCCCGACTTGAGCTTTCTCGGCTATCTGGCCGGACCGAAGGTCGGCGCCGTGGTCTACAACGCGCTGCATTCGACCGTCGGGCCGCTCACGCTGGCGGTCGCCGGGATCGTACTGGTGATGCCTTACGCCGGCACCGTGGCGATGATCTGGCTGGCGCATATCGGCTTCGACCGCGCGCTCGGCTTCGGCCTGAAATACAACACCGGCTTCCGCTTCACCCATCTCGGCCCGATCGGCAAGGCGCCGGCCGGCCGGCGCTGATTCAGCGCGCCGGGCCGCGCCCCGACAGCCGCAGCACGAAGGCCAAGACTTCAGCCACTGCCTTGTACAGCTCCTCGGGGATTTCGTCGCCGAGTTCGACATGCGACAGGGCGCCGGCGAGCATTTCGTTCTCTTCGATCGGAATGTCGTGCTCGCGGGCGACCTCGATGATCTTGGCGCCGAGCACGCCCTTGCCCTTGGCGACCACCCGGGGGGCGCCGGCATAATCGTAGTGCAGGGCAATCGCGAGCGGATTCTTGGTGTCGGAGACGGTCACAGCGCGCGGTCCAGGAAATGACCGGCGGCGGCCGGGCGTGGCGCGGGCGGCGCGCCGTCGCGCACCACGATTTCGCCGGGCACCAGATCGGCGCGGGCCAGCGCGCGGCCGAGGTCGGCGGCGCCGGCGCGCAATTGGGCGGTGGTGGCGGGGCGCTCCGCCCACAGCCGCACCATGGTCTTCTCCCCGCGCAACGAGATCAGCGCGTGCACCGGGCCGGCGGGCTCGACATCGAGCGAAAACCGCGCCTGCCACACCGTCCCGGCCGAGTCGCCGGGCTGCGCGGCCTCGTCGCGGTCGCGCGAAATCTCGAACTGCGCCACCGCGGTTCCCTGCGGCGTGGCGAGCGGAATCTCGAATGCCCAGCGCGGCTGCGCGGCATCGAGCCTCGCCGGCGCGGCATCGACCCGGTCCGGCAGCGAGGCGACCTGCAGCAGCGTCTGCCGCGCCAGCGCGCCTTCGGTCTCGGTCAGAATCCGGCGCAAATTGGCGTCGAGTGGGGCGTGCGGATTGAGATTGGCCGGCATCACCGGCTGGGCGGCCGGCAACGCGCCGGGAAACGGCGGCGGCGGCGTATTGGTGCGGGCGATGCCGCTGTCGTCCTTGACGACGCGGTTACCGGTCAGCGCCGGCAGCAGCGACAGCAGCACCGGATTGCTGAGCCCGGCCTTCGCCAGCACCGCGGCGGTCTGCGGATCGGCCTGCAGCGCCTGCTGCAGCGCGCTGAGCGTCGAAGCATTGCCGGATGCGGCCGTCCCGCCCTGCGCCGCGGTCGCGGTCGCCGAGGTCGCGGTGCCGGTAAGCTGAGCGATGACGTTCTGAAGCAGCGACTGCTCGGAGGCGGAGGCGCTGGCGCCGGGCGCGGCCGAGGCCGCCAGCGTCGGCGAGGCGGTGAACGGCAGCGCCGTCGTCGTGCCGTTCGCAGCGGTCGGCGCCGTGGCTTGGCCGGTGGTAGTTTGGCCGGTGAGGCCGAGCAGATTGGCCTCGGCCTCGAGCTGGGCGGTGAGCGCCAGCAGCGAGGTGCCCTGCCCGTTCTGCAGCACCGGCGTGGTCACCGGGTTGCCGGCCTGTGCGGTCGCCGCGCCGAGCGCGGTGGTGAGCACCTGGCGCAGCACCAGCAGCGCCGCCTTCAGGTCGGTGCCGCCGCCCGCAGCCGGCGTGCCCGCCGCCAGCGCGGTTTCGAGAAAGATGCCGGAATTCTGAAACGCCTTCTGGACGTCGGCGCCGGTCAGCCCGCCTCCCGTCGGCAATTGTTGCGCCAGCACCTGCGTCGCCGCCTCGCGCACCGCCGCTGGCAGCGCGCTGGAACTCGCCACCGCGCCGAGATTGGCGAACAGCGCCGACAGCCCGGTCTGCTGCGTCACCGCGGTCTGGGCTGCGGTCGCCACCGCGGCCGCCTGCTGCGGCGTCAGTGCCGGAGTTGCGGCCGGCACGATGCTCGGCGCCGCCTGCGCCGAGGTCACCACGATCGCCTGCGGCCCGAGCGTGACGCGGTCGACCGCCGGGCCGGACGCCGCCAGCGCGGCCTGCGCTGTCGTGGTGGTGACCGGCTGATTGACGACCGCGAGGCGAATCCCGGCATCGGTCTGCGACACCGCCACCTGCAACGTCTGCCCGGCCTGCAGCGGAACCTGGGTGGTGGCTTCGACGGTCTGGCCGCCGATCGCGATCCGAACCTGGTTGTTATCGCCGACCGACAGCACCTTGGCCTGCAGCACCGCCCCGGGCTGCAGCAGCACGTCCGCGGTCACGCCCTGCAGCGCGACCAAAGGAAGGTTCGGATTGACCGAAATCGCCATCGCTGTCCTTTGCGGGCGGCTGCTGAAATCGCAATCCGATCAGACTAAGCGAGGGTCGTAAACCCGTCGTTAACTTCTCCGGGAACCCAGCGTGGCGATCACCTGAGCAGCGGCGGCGAACTCCGCCTGCTTGGCGGCGCGGCGTGCGGCGACCTCCTCATCGAGGCCCCATTGCTCGATGTTCCAATCCTCGTCGACATGCGCCGCCGCCCACACCTGATCGGCATCGAGCCGGCCGTGCGCCAGCGCCAGCGCCAGCAGCGCCGAGCCGGTGATGGTGGTGACGACGTGCAGCGCGCCGATCGACCAAGGATCCTGCGGCAGCGCCGCGCGCGCCGCCGCGATCGCGGTGTCCGGCTGCGCCGCATGGATGATGCCTTGCGCCAGGATGAAATGCGCGCCGAACGCCTCCGCGGCCCAATACAGCACCGGATCCCACTGCGCAGCTTCGCGCGCGATCAGCTCCTCCGGATGCTCGGCGCGATAGAACAGCAGATCCGAGCCGAAGTACTTGGCGACGTCGTCGGTCACAGCTTCAACGCGGCCGGCGACGCCGTCGATCACGCTGTTGGCGAGCCGGGTCAGCGGCATCGTCGACGGATCGATGGTCTCGCTCTGCGCCTGCCATTCGGCGGCGATCGCTTCGGCAAGCGCGCGATCCGGCGCGGCGAGCGCGTTGCGCGACGGCGTCTTGATCGGGCGATCGTCGAGCCGCACCGCGAAGCCACCGCCTTCGTTCTCGGCAACGCTGGCCTGCGTGTAGAACCGCTTCGGCAGTTGCGCCCGGCTGGTGCGCCGCACCGCTTCGTTGGGATCGAGCGGCGACTTTCCTGCCACCTCGTCGAACAGATCACGCATCCTGGTTTCTCGACCTACTGATTGGCACAGGCGCGCGAATAGGCGGCGCGCTCGCTGGCGTTGAGCCCCATCGCGGCGCCTTCGTCGAGGCAGCGCGAAATCCGGTCGCCGAAATGACCGCGCTGCTGCAGCTGCGCCTTCGGCAGATCCGGCGCCGGCTGGATCCGCTCGTGCGTCAGCGGCGGCGGGGCCGCGAGTTGCGGCACCTTCGGCACGGTGATCACCGGCGGCGGCGCCGATGGCGGCGGAGCCGGCGGCGGAATCGCCGAGGGCATCGCCCCCGGCAGCACCACCTGCGCGGCGGCGGGGCCGCCGCATGCGCCGACGACCAGAACCGCGGCCAATAGGATGTGAGGTCGCTTCATCTTGGCCATGTCGGCATCGCCGCGCGTCGCCGCAAGCGGCGCCGGGGCGTCATTCCTCCGGCGCATGTTCGATCGGATCGAACCGGTCGTGCTCGAGGCCGAGCAGGTTCCAGCTCTGCAGCATGTGCGGCGGCAACGGCGCCGAGACGTCGATGACGCCGCCGCGCGGATGCGGGATGACGATGCGGCGCGCCAGAAGATGCAGCCGGTTCTGCAGGCCGCCGGGCAGCTGCCAGTTCTCGATGTTGAAGTACTTCGGATCGCCGACGATGGCGTGGCCGATATGCGCCATGTGGGCGCGCAGCTGATGGGTGCGGCCGGTCACCGGCTTCAGCGACACCCAGGCCAGCTTCTGCCCCGAGGTCTCGACCACCGCGTAGTAGGTCACCGCGTGGCTCGCGCCGTCGTCGCCGTGCTTGGCGACACGCATGATCGAATCCTCTTCGCTCTCGTCCTTGGCCAGATAGGTCGAGATCCGACCCTGCTTCGGCTTCGGCACGCCGGCGACCAGCGCCCAATAGATCTTGCGCGCCGAGCGATGGCGGAACGAGCCGGTCAGCGCGGTGGCGGCGAAGCGGGTCTTGGCCACAAGCAGACAGCCGGCGGTCTCCTTGTCGATCCGGTGAACCAGCCGCGGCTTCTGCCCCTTAGCGTCGCGCAGCACTTCGAGCATCTGGTCGATGTGCCGCGTCGTGCCCGAGCCGCCTTGCACCGCGAGGCCGGCCGGCTTGTTCAGCACCAGCACGTCGGCGTCTTCGAACAGCGTCATCTCCTTCAGCGTCTGAAGGGTCTTCTGCTCGGCTTCGGACAGATGCCCTGGCAGCTTCGGCGTATCCAGCTTGAGCGGCGGAATCCGCACGCTCTGGCCTTCTTCGAGCCGGTCCTTCGAATCGGCGCGCTTGCCGTTCACCCGCAGCTCGCCTTTGCGGACGATGCGCTGGATGTGGCTGAACGACAACCCCGGAAACCGCGCTTCGAGGAAGCGATCGACCCGCATGCCGTTCTCGTCCGCCGTCACGGTGACGGTCTCGACCTTGGTCGGCAGAACTACGGTTTCGGCGGCGGGCTTGGCCTCGGGCCGCGGCGCGTCAGGCTTTGGCGCGCGCGGCGGCGCCGGCTTGCGCACCGGCCGCGCCGAAAGCGGCCGCCCGTCCTCGCCGCGATTGCCGCGCACCGGCCCGTCGAGGCCCCCGCGCGGCGCCGACCGGCCGGACGCCGGCCGCGCGCCCTTGGCGCGCTCGCCGCCGGGGCCGCGCTTGGAAAGGGGTTTCTTGGTTCGACGGCTCATCAATCTTCGCTCCGGGATAAACGCCGTGCCTAGCGCAAAAGCCGCACCCGGTCACGGGAATTGCTCGGCCTCACGCGGCCGCGCCTCTCGGCGCGGGCGCCCGAGTTGTGCGGCAGTCCGCCCCGATCGTGAGGGGCGGCGGAGCGCCGGACGGCGCGCCTTAATCGTCGGTGGCCGCGAGCCTCGCACGCCGGAACGCCGGCGCCTCGTCTCGCGGAAACGCCCTCCGGCGCTCCACCGTGGCGACTTTTGGCTTCGGGACCGTTCTTCGGAAACACTGCAACCTTTCAGAATCTTCCCGTACGCGCTGCGCGTCCAGCCACGCAAAGTGCAGCCGCTCGTAGTAGCCGCGGACTAAGACCTTCAACCTCCACAACCAGTCTGGCAGCTATCCACGCTTGTATTAGTGAGACTCTGACGGATTGCTTAGCCATGGAAATAGCTCCACCGGAGCGGAACTGCTAGCCGGGGCTGGTGGCGGCGGAGCTGACACGTTTTGAGCGGGCAATTTGGCGGGCTCCGCGATGAACGGATAGAAATTGCCCTCCACCATTCTCCGAAGCTTTTTGTAACGAGCCTTGTTGGTAGGACCGGTGGCATCGCGGATGATCGTGTAGAAGCGGCAAGATTGCTGCTTACTCCACTCGAACAACCCCTTCGTCGAGGAAATGAAATTATTCTCGTTAATTTCTGCAGCCCGCGGGAAGGAGGCAACCATAGCCCATGCGGCATCGTGTGCTCGGGCTGGGGTTGCATCCTTGACACGCAAACCACCGTCCGTGAGCGTCACATCGAAGATATACTCCGTCTGGCCGGCCGAGGTGGTCCAGCAGGAAGGATAGGTCAATCCATTACCCGAGCGCATAAGGTTGTTTCGCTCGCGAGTGAGACGATCATTATTCGCCTCAAGCTCCGCAATCTTCCTATCTGCCTCCGCGCCCGTAACCATCTGCGACAGCGGCTTAACCTGTTCTGGCACGGTAGACGCCCCAAGCCGATCAAGGACCTCCATCGCTCGCTTCAAGACGGCAGGAGGATCGTTCGGCTCGATCTCCGCAGCACGCTTCATTGTATTTTCAATACTGAGGCGCTTCTCGTCCGCCAACAACCCAAGAGTTTTAATAAGACTAGATTGCTTCGCCAATTCGGCATTCTCATCACGCGCAGCAGCCAGCTCCCGCTCCAATTTCTGCACACTCTGGAGCCGAGCGATCAGCAATTGTACACTCGCGACATCAGGAGCGCCCCCGAGCACGAGCGCCTGCTGCAATGGCTTCAATTCAGCAAGCGCCGCCGAAAGCTGGGCTTCGCGCTGTTCTGCCTCTTTAGCCCTGTTTTGAGACTGTTGAACCTTGTACGCGAGGAGAAGCAGCAACAAGAATAGAAGAAGGAGAAGCACTTCAGCTAAAGACAGACCTAGAATGAGACCTCGACGCTGCTCGCGCTCGTCAGCAATTCTTGAGGCCATTTGCCATCCTCACTACTTTCGTCCAAACGGCCAAAATCGTCGCCTCGGCTTAACCCGCGCCACCAAATCAATCGCCCTCTCAAGTTGCCCAACCATCTTCTCAAGACTGTCGGCAAGACTATCCATCCTGTCGTTCATATCCGAGGCATGCATTTTGATACCATTCTCAATCCGGCGAGCGACCACTTCGAACGACTGAAAGCTGCCAGCCTCCTGTTCAAAGGCCACATCAATTCTCTCCGCAGCAGCACTTGCAACACGGCTAATGTTCGATATCGCATCCTGAACCGCCGTGGTCGATTGTGCGGCGGCGCTCCTCGTCGCCTGCTGCACGCCGACATGAAATGTCTCGAACTCGGCCAACATCATGTTGAGCTGGGCGCGCAAATCAGCCGACGTGTGAAGGAGGTCCCGACGAACCTCGTCCTCCACTTCATCAATGTCGCCTCGCATCTGCACGAACAGAACACGGCCTGCGACCCCGACAATCGTGGTGAAAAGCGCGATACCGAATGCGCCCAAGACATCGTCGACCGACGTGCCTCCTCGTAGCTGGAGTAGCGCGGCTGAAAGACTGGCCAGTGTGAAGATAAACCCAAGGTAGTAGAAATTGTCGCCCAGCCGATCAGGACGCATCCTAACCTTGGGAAACTGGAAAGCCACAAACCCATACAAGAACATGAGGCCAACCGCACCAACCGCCACATAATCTGTGGCAATGCCCCACATCTTCAGAGAAAGTATTACCCCAAATCCGGCAACTGCTACGACCGCAAAAAGACCCTTGTCAGGCATGTCGTTGAAGAAACGCCGACGAGGCAGAGTTCGCTGAGCCCGTTCCAACCTCGTTTCGGCATTCGAATCGCCCTCGAAGTCCGCCGTATTCCCTGCAGTTTCGGTCATTTGGAAGCCCTTCAGAGCGGGTCGACAACCAGCAACCGCCCACCGGAAGATTCAATCAATTGTTCCCAGAACAACTGGTGCCCACGGTTCTGAACGGGTTTTCCGTTACGGGCCGCAGACAGTCGAAGCAGATACAAAATGTCGACATTGGCCCCCTTGAGCCGCGGCTGTAACGCAGCCCAAGCCGGCGACTGGGAGAGCTTCCGAAAGTCAGCCTCAGACTGAAACTGGTTGGACAATCGCGTATTCTGCACCATATCGGAAATCATGGTAACCCGGAGAGGAATCTTCCCAACCTCGATAGAGCCAAACGAACTGATAGCAGCGGCGCGCAAGCTCTCAATGATCGGGGAGTTCGGCTCGCTCGAAGCTCGAAGTAATTCAGATATCGTTTGATCAAGAACCGCTACAAACTTCGTCTCGTATTGACGTCGGACCAGCTCTGGATTTTCGATCCAGGGGTTAGCCTCATCGGGTTTACCGAGCGCGCAGATGCGCAACTTTGGTTCAAGACTATGAACCGCATCTCCCTGAAAGGTGTATATATCAAATCGGAGCCCGAACGAGGCGTCGTTCTTCAGCTTATCGATGGACTGCCGTATCCGCTGCCCCTGCTGCTCCGAAATCGGATCGCTGCGATCGATCAAGATCATGTGGACTGCGGTAGGACCAGACTTAGGACAGTTCGTTTCAGCATCAAGGACGGGATGAGACCTCTTGACTAGCCAGTACGTCGCACCAAGAGCTCCGATAACGGCGATGCCGAGCATCGCAAGGACGACTCCGGTCAATAGATCCGAGCGCCCTTTCGATCGTCGTCGACGCCGCGCCATTAATCAGACATTCTTGTTGGATGAGGATAATTGGTCATAAGCAGCTCGTATTCTTCGAGCACCGCAGTTGAAAGCCTTCTTAGTTCATCGAGGGCAGCATTGGCATCGAGCGGCGGCGTCGGTGGCTCGGCAATCTCCTTGAGCACGGCAGCATCGGCGAGAAACCTGTGCGGCAGCTTCCACGGAACATCGAAATAGCGTGGTCTAGGCGTCTTCCTGTGATGCGTGTTTGCATCGCGATAGCGGGCAAGCAGTTGATTTACGGAGGTTTCTATCGTCGTCTCATAGGCCTGGAAGGCCTTCAGATGTGCATCACGCTGCGTTCGGATCTGGGCGGCTTGCTGCGGAAACAAGGGAATTTGCCGGATGCCTGCGTTAATCGCCTCGACCGTCTGCTCTTTGATCTCGGCCAGATCGTCAAACAGCATCGCGTGCTCATCACTATATTCTTCGCGCGCGTGCAACGCCCGACGGTAATACGCACCGTATCGCGGATAGGGATCGTCAAATGTAGCCCCCTTCCACACTGCAAGGAACGCCCAAAGCAATCCAATACCGAAAAGATAGAAGGAGTTCAGATCTGCCAGGGCCAATGGCGATGATTGAAGCGTTTGAAACGCCGTATCGAGTGCCCGATCTTCTCCCACCGCCGCCGTGGCATCGCGATAGTGGGCTGCAAATCCGTGAAGGCCGACAAGAGCGCCGACACCAGCTATCGAGGCGACCAATCCGCAGAGCTTGAACAAAACATTGTTGTGATTCAGCCATCGGACTGGAAATAGACCGATCATAAAGCCAAATGCGACGTTAACGAACGCAATGCCAATAGCAGTGACGATGCCCCCGACCAACCCAAGGGCAGCTCCTTTTGCGAAGAATACGCCGTTCAAGACGGACTCGACCGCGATCAGCAGGAAGAGAAGACCAAAGGTAGTCCAGCGGTGGCCCGGATTGCGTGCAAGCCGTTTGAGTTTGTGCCTTTCTCTGAAATCGTGGAGCTCGTCGCGGTACGCAACATAAGTCTCCCTGAGTGGCCCGAGTTCGGCTTCTGCACGATGATTGGCATCGCGCAGCTTGGTCAAAGTATTTTGGGCAAGTAGGTCGAGCTTGGCGAGCTCCGTCTGAACCGACACGGCAATTAGCCGTGAGCCATAGGCCCGCAGATTGTTGATTAGATCCGCGCCATGCCAACTCCACTCGCCTTCCAGTGTCTGGACGATCCGTTGTTCGACGCCGTCCAAGAATTGAGAGTCGCTCGCAGGTTGTTCTCGTGAACCCCGCTCCGCCGCAACTGCGTCAAGATCGAGCTTTCGTGCGATTTCGTCAGTATCAATAGGCTTAAGATATCCCTGAACGAGACCACGCCCGTCGTCACCCCGAATGGCGTCCTTGGCCTTCCGAAACACTTTGGCAATCATACGCTTGCCCTTTGAGCACCCGCGCATTCCATTTTTGGTGCGCCAGACTTTACCACAAAACCAGAGGTTGCGGCGCCTTTGTGATCCAAGATGCGGTCTTTGTCCAACAGGTTGGAGATTGCATGTTGGCTCGCCAGCAAGCCGATATGACGCGTATCGGATCAGCGAGCACCGAGCAGCCTGGGTAAGGGTGAGCGGAGCAATACCAGGCCGCCCCCTCTCGGTCGTTACGGATCTTACGACGCCGCCGCGCTCACCGCGCCGCGCGCCGACTTTGCCCGCTGCAGCGAGTAGCCCGGGTGAGCGAAGCGATACCCGGGATCGCGGGACGATACGCCTTCCCGCATATCGCTGCGCTCATGCGGGCTACATGTCTGCGCTCATGGGAGCTACGTCGCTATTCCGCTTCGGACCAGTGAGGATAGGTCACATAGGCGGTCAGCGCGCCTTCTGCGTGGGAGCGGATGACGACCGTGTTGCCCTTTGGCATGTAGATGATCTCGCCGCGACCCGCGGTCAGGGTCTCGCCGTCGGCTTCGACCGAAACCCTCCCTTCTAGGACCACCATGACGTCATCGACGGCAATATCGGTCTGCAGGACTTGGTCGGGATCATACTTTCCATACCCGACGGTGATCGGGCCCCCTTGCTGTTGATCCGCCAAGTTCGCCACGAAGATGTCGGCGTCCTGGCCGGGCGAGCGTTTGAAGACGGCATCGGCTGGTTCAAATCTGAGGACTTTCATCTCTTTCCTTTCTGAGTTTCGGTGTAGTCGACGGGGCCAGTTCGTTCGAGACCCGTGCCGCCCGCGATGATGGCGGCGAGCGTGGCGGTGGCGTCGGCGGACGTGCTCCTGCCAATGACGACATCCGCCGCCAGGCATTCGCCGGCAGCAACGAAGGCTCGGCATCGCCGCTCCAATTCGGAAGGAGCGAGGGCGACATGCGGACGGAGAACGGCGATGAACATCCGAATGCTGTTCTCAAGTAGATCGGCGAAGACCGAGGCTTGTTCCGGCGTTCCGGCGAGGGCCGCGCCGATCACTTGAAACTCTCCGGTCACGTCGCTCGCGCAATCGATATAGGCCCGCGCCAGTTCTCCGATCGTCTCCCGCCTGCCGATCGTGCTGCCCTTCATGTTTTCGCGGAAGGCATCAATCTTCTCGATGTCGATCCAGCGATACAGTTCGAGCAGGAGATCGATCCGCCTCCGAAAATGATCATAGGCGACAGGCTTCGAGACCCCTGCTCGCTCGGCGAGCCGCGTCAGAGTGAGCCTGTCAGTTCCCTCTTCGCCGACCAGGCGTCGTGCGAATTGGAGCAGTTGGCGATGCCGCTCCTCGTACGACAGCCGCTCGGCTCGGGTCGATGGTGTGGTTCTCTTCGTGGCCATGGTGGAGGAACCTACTAAACGTAACTTCGTTCCTCTCGACATCACGATGTGAAGGGTGCCCCGAAACAAGAAGGAGATTGGTCATGTCAGAACGAAACATCGAATTGATGCGGCAGATGGCTGAATTCGAAACCTCGCATGACAGGGATCGGCTTTTCGCCCTCTACACCGACGACGTGATCTTTCGCGATGTCGCGTTGGATGTTCTCGCGACCGGCAAAGACGAGGTGAGGCGATTGCTGGACAGCGTCTATGCTGCGATGGAAGGATATTCGATGACCTTGACCTCAGCTTACGCCGACGAGAATGGCGGTGGCGCGGAATGGATCATGACCGGCAAGCACACCGGCGATTTCATGGACTTTCCAGCGACCGGCGTCTCTTGGAAGCTGCGCGCCGCTTCGATCATGAGATTCTCCAACGGTCTCGTCAGTCACCGCAGCGACTATTGGTCCGTTACCAGTTTTACCAAGCAGGTCGGACTTGCGTGAATTGGGTGCGCCCGCTCGGCCGATACCAAGACACGATGATACAGAGGATCTAATTGCTGATCGTGCCGCGGTGAACTGGCGGTGTCAGGCGGCTTCTCACCGGCTTCTTTCGGCCCGAGTTGCGCCGGTGCCTGCCCCAAATGCCCGCGGACCGCGTCAAGGGGGCCTGCGATGCTCCGCGCCTCCCAAACGGGACGACTACACCGCTGCGCTCACCGCGCCCGCGCCGCCTTTGCCCGCTGCAGCGCATGCACCGCGATGGCGACGTGGATGCCGATCGCGATGGCGAGGGCGACGACGAGCTGCAACGTCGTGGCCGGGACGGTGACCACCGCGACCAGGCCGAACGGGATGAACACAAGGACCGCGCTGGCGAGGCCGGGATTATAGCTGCGCAGATGCGCCGCCATGCCGAGATGGCTGAGGCCGTTGACCAGGATCAGCCAGGCTGCTGCGAGGCCCCAGCCGGGGTCGATGAAATAAGCGGCGTACAGCGCCGCCAGGTTGATGCCCCAGACGCCGGGCAGATTGATCAGCAGCACATCGCCCGTCGTCAGCGCCTCGACGCCGCCGAACACGCGGGCATTGACGAAACGGCGGAAGCGATCGCCGAGATGCTCCTCGACCTGGTGCAGCATGTAGATCGGCGACGCCAGGTAGATCAGCAACAGCGAAAGGTCACCGCCGGGGACGCCGAGCGGCAGCAGCAGGAGCAGCGCCACGCCCATGAACAGCGCGGCCGCGACCCAATGGGCTTCGAGATACGATCTGATCATGCGCGCACCGTGGCTGGTGAGACGGTGCGACGCTACACGCGATTACTTAACCGTGCGTGTCGGGGCCGGCTGGGGCGGCGTCATCGGCATCAGCGCGGAGCGCGTAGCCCCTGTGAGCGGAGCGATACCCGGGGAGCGGCGTGCGGATCTCCGCCCCTTATGCCGCTGCGCTGAAGCGGGCTACGGTCGTAGATCAAGCGTGTCCCGGGCAGCCCTCGCCAGAATCCGGGTTCGCTCGCTGGCGCGAGCGCCCGGAATGGCGATGGTTGGCCGTCTTGCGCTCGGCAGCCGAAACCGCGACACTCCGCGGCAACCATAAGCTTTGGGGGAAACCAGACGATGCACTACGACGACGTTGTTCTCGGCCGGCGCAGCATTCGCGGCTACAAGCCCGATCCCGTGCCGCGGGAATTGATCGAGGAGATCCTGACGCTGGCGATGCGGTCGCCGTCGTCGATGAACAGCCAGCCGTGGAATTTCCACGTCATCACCGGCGAGCCGCTGAATCGCATCCGCGCCGGCAACACCGAGCGCAACCTCGCCGGCATCCCGCACTCTCGCGAATTCCGCATTGGCCAGCCGTTCGCCGGCGTGCACCGCGACCGCCAGGTGTTCGTCGCCAAGCAGCTGTTCAGCGCGATGGGGATCGCGCGCGACGACAAGGTGATGCGGCAGGACTGGGTGATGCGCGGCTTCCGCCAGTTCGACGCGCCGGTCTGCATCATCGTCACCTACGACCGCGCCCTCGACGGCAGCGACGACACCCCGTTCGATTGCGGCGCCGTCACCAACGCGCTGGTCAACGCGGCGTGGTCGCGCGGGCTCGGTTGCGTCATCAACAGCCAGGGCATCATGCAGTCGCCGGTGGTGCGCGAACACGCCGGCATTCCCGACGATCAGGTGATCATGAAGGCGATCGCGCTCGGCTGGCCGGACGAGACGTTCCCGGCCAATGCGGTGGTGTCGGAACGCAAGCCGGTCGCCGAAGCGGCGCGGTTCGTCGGTTTCGACGACGCGCCGGCCGCGCGGGAAAAGCAGTCGGCGTAGGCCGCAGTGGCCAGCCCGGGTGAGCAAAGCGACACCCGGGATTTCGTCACAGGGCCCCTCCCCGCATTGCGCTTCGCTGCATGCGGGCTCCCCCCATCACCACGCGTCATTCCGGGGCGACGGTCGCGCATCGCGCGAGCGTCGACCCGGAATCTCGGGATTCCGGGGTCGCGCGCCTACGGCACGCGCCCCGGAATGACGGTGCGACCAACACACCGCGTCATCGCCCGCCTGCGCGGGGATGACCTTCGACGTGAACCTCGTGGCGATCGGGCTACTCGCCGATGATCTTGATCAGCACGCGCTTCCTGCGGCCGCCGTCGAATTCGCCGTAGAAGATCTGCTCCCAGGGGCCGAAATCGAGCTTGCCGGCGGTGATGGCGACGACGACTTCGCGTCCCATCACCTGGCGCTTCATATGCGCGTCGGCGTTGTCTTCGCCGGTGCGGTTGTGGCGATAGGACGACACCGGCTCGTGCGGCGCCAGTTGCTCCAGCCATGTGTCGTAATCGGCGTGCAGGCCGCTCTCGTCGTCGTTGATGAACACCGAGGCGGTGATGTGCATGGCGTTGACCAGCACCAGGCCCTCGCGCACGCCGCTGTCACGGAGCGCCTGTTCGACCTCGCCGGTGATGTTGATGAACGCCCGGCGCCCGGGCGTCTGAAACCACAGCTCCTTGCGATACGACTTCATCGCGCGGTTCTCCTATTGCGCCTGATCGGTTGCGGCCAACCATGCGGCGGCCGCGGCGCGGCATCAAGCCTAGGCGAGCTGCCGCGCGCTGCGCCGCTCCTCGTCGAGGCCGGCGAGCCACGCCACCGCGTCGGCGGCGCGCATCGGGCGGCCGTACAGCCAGCCCTGGCCGTAGGAGCAGCCGAGCATGCGCAGCGTCTCCGCTTCGCCCTGGGTCTCGACGCCCTCGGCGATGATGCGGTGGCCGAGCGGCCGCGCCACCGCGGTGATCGCGGCGATCAGTTGCTGGTTCTGCGGATTGACGCTGACGCCGTGCACGAACGAGCGGTCGATCTTGATGGTGTCGAGCGCGACGCTCATCAGGTTGGAGATCGACGAATGGCCGACGCCGAAATCGTCGATCGCCAGGCCAAAGCCGTGATGCTCGATGCGCTGCAGCTCGCGGGCGCACTGCTTGGGATCGAACAGCGCCTCCTCGGTGATCTCGATCTCGATCCGGCGTGGATCGACGCCGTGGCGCTGCGTCAGATCCATCAGGATCCTGGCCGGCGAGTGCAGCGTCAATTCGCGCGGCGAGACGTTGACCGCGACATTGACCGGCGGCGCGCCGCTGGCGTCGAGCGCGCGCAAGAATTCGCACGCCGCATTGCCGATGAACGACAGCAACCGGGCCGAGAGCTGCAGCCGGATCGCGGCGTGGATGATATCGGGCGGCGGGATCAGTCCGGCGATCGGATGGCGCCAGCGCAGCAACGCTTCGAAGCCGGCGACCTGCCCGGTGGCGAGCACCACCTGCGGCTGGAATTCGAGGTGCAGCTCGCCCCGCGCGAGCGCGCCCGGCAGATCAGTGTCGATGCAGCGCTGCAGCAGGAACTCCTCCTGCATCCGGGCATCGAACAGCCGGATGCAGGCGCGGCCATCGTCCTTGGCCCGGTACAGCGCGGCGTCGGCGCGCGCGAACACGTCCTCGACGTCGACCGGGCCGCCCGGATGCACCGCGATGCCGATCGAGCAACTGATCGCCAGGGGCTGGCCGGCGACCCGCAGCGGCCGGGTCAGCGCGCCGCTCAGCCGGCGTGCGAGCGACAGGGCGCGCGCCGCGACGTCGTCGCCCTGCAGCACCACGATGAACTCGTCGCCGCCGAGCCGCACCGGCAGATCGTGCGGCCCGCAGGACGCGCGCAAGAGCTCGGCCACCGCGGCGATCACCCGGTCGCCGACGTCGTGGCCGCGGGTGTCGTTGATGATCTTGAAGTTGTCGACGTCGAACAGCACGAAGGCGACGCCCTGCCCGGACTGACAGGCGGCCGCCGCGGCTTCGCGAAAGTGGCTGCGGTTGGCGAGCCCGGTGAGCGGATCAGCGCGCGCGATCTGCTCCAGCGCGCGGTTCGTGTTCAGCACTTCGCTGTTGGCGCTCGCCAGCGAATTGGCGAGATCGGTCGCCTCCAGTGCGGCCATCTGGCTGGCGGTGAACTCGCGCTCGCCACCGATCGCGGCGCGGAACAGCATGCCGGTCAGGAATAGCCCGTCGAGCGCGATGATGTAGTCCGAGCCGTTGCCGGACAACATGATCCGGACCAGCGTCGCCGCCATCACCGGCATCGCGAAAGCGAGCGCGACGCGGGCATAGGACGCGCTCTGAATGATCGCGCCGGTGGCGGTGCCGACCATGATGAAGGTGATGTAATCGATGCCCTGCTGGGCGCCGAACACACCGACCGCCGCCGGTACGACGCACCAGAGCACTCCGCTGGCGAAGGCAAGTACGGTGAGATGATGCAGCACCCGATACGGCGCGGCGTCGACCGCTCCGGTCCTCGCCAGCCGCGCCACCCACCAGGCGCGGAACAGCGCCAGCGCGATCGCGCCGCCGAGCCACCACAGGATCGGCGTCTCGCCGCTCTCCCGATACAGCAGCGCTGCCAGCGACAACGCGATCACGACGTTGGAGAGCAATGTCAGCCAGACATTGCGCAGCGCCGTGCGGGCCTGGGCCTTGGCGAGAGCGATCGCCCTGAAGCTGCTGTCGGCTCGGATCATGAAATCAATCGATCGGTGCTGGAAAATGCCGCTGCTGTTCGGAGCAGCCAATCAACCAGAGGCCGTTTAACATCGGCTTTGCACGCAGCGGTAAAATGACCGCGCCGTGATAATCCGAACCGATTGGTTTCCTGATCGCAAAGATGTCCGACGCCATCGCAAATGCGACGGAGTGGCGAACTAACCGCCCTTGGCGGCGCGCAGCTTGGCCCAATAATCGAGGCGCTTGCGGATCTCGCGCTCGAAGCCGCGGTCGGGCGGATCGTAGAAGGTCTGGCGGCCGAGCGCGTCGGGGAAGTAGTTCTGGCCGGAGAAGCCTTCGGGCGTGTCGTGGTCGTACTGATAGCCGGAGCCGTAGCCTTCCGACTTCATCAAGCCGGTCGGCGCGTTGAGGATGTGCTTGGGCGGCAGCAGCGAGCCGGCGCGCTTCGCCGTCGCCATCGCGGCCTTGTAGGCGGTGTAGGCGGCGTTGGATTTCGGCGCGGTGGCCAGATAGATCACCGCCTGCGCGATCGCCAGCTCGCCCTCCGGGCTGCCGAGGAAGTCGTAGGCGTCCTTGGCGGCGTTGCAGATCACCAGCGCCTGCGGATCGGCCAGACCAATATCCTCGACCGCCATCCGCACCACACGGCGCGCCAGGAACAGCGGGTCTTCTCCGGCGTCGAACATCCGGCACAGATAGTACAGCGCGGCGTCCGGATCGGAGCCGCGCACCGATTTATGCAGCGCCGAGATCAGATTGTAGTGGCCGTCGGCGCTCTTGTCGTAGATCGGCGCGCGGCGCTGCAGGATGTCCTGCAACTGCGCGGCGTTGAACACTTCGCCGGCGCGCGCCGAGCGCCACACCTCTTCGGCCAGCGTCAGCGAAGCACGGCCGTCGCCGTCGGCCATCCGCGCCAGCACCGCCCGCGCCTCGGCGTCGAGCGGCAGCTTCTTGCCTTCGACGTCTTCCGCATGAGCAAACAGTCGTTCGATCGCCGCGGCATCGAGCGAGCGAAACACCAGCACGCGCGCCCGCGACAGCAGCGCCGCGTTGAGTTCGAACGACGGGTTCTCGGTGGTGGCGCCGACCATCACCACGGTGCCGTCTTCCATCACGGGCAGAAACGAGTCCTGCTGCGCCTTGTTGAAGCGGTGCACCTCGTCGACGAACAGCAGCGTGCCTTTGCCCATCTCGCGGCGCGCACGGGCGGCGTCGAACACCTTCTTCAGATCGGCGACGCCGGAGAACACCGCGGAGATCTGCTCGAACTGCAGCTCCGTGGCGTCGGCGAGCAGCCGCGCCACGGTGGTCTTGCCGGTGCCCGGCGGGCCCCAGAACACCAGCGAGCCGAGCGTCCGGGTCTCCAGCATCCGGGTCAGCGCGCCGTCGGGGCCGACGATGTGATCCTGGCCGACGACCTCGGCGAGCGTGCGCGGCCGCAGCCGATCCGGCAGCGGACGCGGCGCCTCGCGCTCGAGGCCAGCGGCCGCGAAGAGATTGTCGCTCTGCTGAGGACGCTTTGGACTCACGATGCGTCCCCGAGCACGGCCTGCTCCTTCTCCCCGCGCGCGGGGAGAAGGCTGGGATGAGGGGGCGTCTCGACGCAGCCGAGCGGTGCGGCTGTGACGAAATACAAAAGCTCGGCCGTGTGGAGGCGCCCCCTCACCCGACCGGCATCGCTAACGCGACGCCGGTCGACCTCTCCCCGCGCGCGGGGAGAGGTGAAGGCGCGCGCGGTGCCTGGAAGCATCAGCGGGTCGCCGCTGCTCATCCGCCGAGCGTGACTTGGATCTGCTGGCCGCCGCGGACCAGCATGATGCGCCACAGCCGCGGCGACTGGCCGGCGATGCGCTCGAGGTCACTGGTCTTGGCGATCCGGCTGTTGTTGACCGCGACGATGATGTCGCCCTTCTGGAAGCCGACATTGGCCGCGGTGCTGTCGTCGGCAAGATCGGTGACGACCACGCCCTCGACGCTCGGATCGAGCCGCATCTCGTCGGCGATCGCCGGCGAGATGTTGGCGACCTTGGCCCCCTTGAACGGCGAGCGCGAGGTAATCACCATCTCGTCGCGACCGGTGTCCGGCGCGGTCTCGAGCGGAATCGACAGCTTCACCGGCTTGCCGTTGCGCTGCACGTCGATTTGCGCGGCGCCGCCGAGCGGCCGAGTGGCGAACCGGTAGTCGAACGCGTTGGGATCGTCGATCGCGAAACCGTCGATCGACACGATCAGGTCCGACAGCTTCAGCCCTGCCCGCTCCGCCGGGCTGCCCTTGGTGACGCTGGCGACCAGCGCGCCGCCGGGCCGCTTCAGGCCGAGGGTTTCGGCGATCTCCGGCGTCACCGCCTGCAGCCGCGCGCCGAGCCACGGCCGCTTCACCGCCTTGCCGCCGCTCTTGGCGGAGGCGACCACCACCCGCACCATGTTGGCTGGGATGGCGAAGCCGATGCCCTGCGAGCCGCCGGAGCGCGAGAAGATCGCGGTGTTGATGCCGACCAGCTTGCCGGTCATGTCGACCAGCGCACCGCCGGAATTGCCCGGGTTGATCGCCGCATCGGTCTGAATGAAGAACTGATAGTCGGTGATGCCGACCTGGGTGCGCGCCAGCGCCGAGACGATGCCGTGGGTCACGGTCTGGCCGACGCCGAACGGATTGCCGACCGCCATCACCAGATCGCCGACCATCAGGTCGTCGGAATTGGCGAAGTCGAGCGTCGGGAATTTCTCCTTGGTGTCCTTCAGCCGCAGCACCGCCAGATCGGTGCGGCTATCCTTGAGCACGATCTCGGCCTCGAACTCGCGCTTGTCGGCGAGCGCCACCTTGACCTGATCGGCGCCCTCGATGACGTGGTTGTTGGTGACGACGAGGCCCGAGGCGTCGACCATCACGCCCGAGCCGAGCGAGCGCTGGATCTGCTCGGGCTGACCGGGCACGCCGAAGAACCGGCGGAAGATCGGATCCTCCAGCAGCGGATTGCGATTCTGCACCACCTTGGCAGCATAGACGTTCACCACCGCCGGCTGCACATGCTGCACGATCGGCGCGTAGCTCAGACGGATCTCCGCCTGCGACGACGGCAGCCGCCGCTCCTGCGCCGCGAGCGGCGTGGTGACGGCGAGCGACAGACACAGGATGGTCAACGTGCGAATCGGGTTCATGCGGGAATCCGTTACAGGGGCATCAAGGGCGCAGCAGATATAGTCCGCCGGCCAGGCCAGGAGAAGGAAAAGCGGCCGGCGCTCAAGCCGGCTCAGCCTCGGCGGTTTCAGGTGTCGATTCGGCTGCGAGCGGAGCCGGTTGCTGCTGGCGGACGCGATGTTCCTCGGCCCAGCGTTTCAGAGCGTCGATCACCGGGCGCAGGCTCTCGCCGATCTCCGACAGCTCGTATTCGACCCGCGGCGGCACCTCGGCGAAGACTTCGCGCCGAATGAGGCCGTCTTCTTCGAGAGCTCGCAGCTGCTTGGTCAGCATCCGCTGGGTGACGCCCGGCATCCGCCGGCGCAATTCGCCGAACCGCAGCCGGCCGCTCTGCAAGTGGAACAGGATCACGCCCTTCCACTTGCCGTCGATCAGATCGAGCGTGGCTTCGACCGGACAGCCCGGCGCACAGGCAATATCGCGACGCTTCATACGAAGTGATCCAATAGTATCCGATCGGTGACTATATCCCCTAATTGACAGTACTTGCAATATCGGTACGTCAGGGCGACTTTGCGCGCCCAGCCTGGCGCGCGAAGACGCCCCTGAACGGAGACCATCATGAAAGCTGTCGGATACACCAAGAGCCTGCCGATCGACGATCCGGACGCGCTGCTCGATTTCGAGCTCGAAAGGCCCGAGCCGGGGCCGCGCGACCTGCGGGTTGCGGTGAAGGCGATCTCGGTCAATCCGGTCGACACCAAGGTCCGCAAGCGCGCCGCGCCGCCGGCCGGCGAACACAAGATCCTCGGCTACGACGCTGCCGGCGTGGTCGAGGCGGTCGGTGCCGAGGTGACGCTGTTCCGGCCGGGCGACGAGGTGTTCTACGCCGGCTCGATCCAGCGGCCGGGCACCAACGCCGAATTCCATCTGGTCGACGAGCGCATCGTCGGCCGCAAGCCGAAGACGCTGGGCTTTGCCGAGGCCGCAGCATTGCCGCTGACCTCGATCACCGCCTGGGAACTGCTGTTCGACCGGCTCGGCGGGCGGCCGAGCAAGGCGTTCGATCCGCGCACGTTGCTGATTGTCGGCGGCGCCGGCGGAGTCGGGTCGATCCTGATCCAGCTCGCCCGCCGCCTCACCGGCCTCAGCATCATCGCGACGGCGTCGCGGCCGGAGACGACGCAATGGTGCCTCGACCTCGGCGCGCACGCGGTGATCGATCACAGTCAGCCGATGAAGCCGCAGGTCGACGCGCTGAAGCTGCCACAGGTTTCGCTGATCGCCAGCCTCACCAACACCGACCAGCACTACCAGCAGCTCGTCGACATCCTCGCCCCGCAAGGCAAGATCGGCCTGATCGACGACCCGGTGCAGCCGATCAATCCGATGCTGCTGAAGGGCAAATCAGCCTCGCTACATTGGGAAGCGATGTTCGCACGCTCGACCTTCGAGACCGCCGACATGATCGCGCAACACGATCTGCTCGACGAAGTCGCCGGCCTGATCGATTCCGGCGTGCTGCGCACCACGCAGGATCAGACCTACGGCACGATCAACGCCACCAACCTGAAACGCGCCCACGCGCTGATCGAAAGCGGCAAGGCGAAGGGCAAGGTCGTGCTGGAGGGTTGGGGCTAGTCGGCCCCCTCTCCGCGAGTCATTCCGGGGCGCGCGCAAAGCTCGCGAACCCGGAATCTCTGCCTCGCACAGCAGCGTGAATTGAATCGCAGACCATCTCGAGATTCCGGGTTCGCTCGCTGCGCGAGCGCCCCGGAATGACGGAACAAGTAATAGGCCGCGGGTTCAACTCCAAATGACCACGTCATCGCCCGACTTGATCGGGCGACCCAGTATTCCAGGGAGTTCGTGATGAGTCGCTGACGCTCTGGGATACTGGGTCCCCCGCATGACGGCATCGCGTGTGGAGATGCTGCGCACCAAACGCGAGCGTTTCACAAACGGGGCGCGGCCCCCGCCCCCTACCCGATCATCGGCAGCAGCCGCCGCAGTTCGGCCTGCAGATCTGGGATCGCCTGCGCGTCGCCCGACAGGTGGCGCAGCAGATACTTCTGAAACAGGCCGTCGAACACCGCGTACAGCGACTCCGGTGACATCGCCGGGGTCTTGCCGCCGAGTTCGGAGAAGCGCGACACCACGCGCCAGACCATGTCCTCGAGGCTCTTGTCGATCGCGGTGACATCGTCGCGGAATGCGGTTTCGAACAGCGCCTGGGCGCGGAGGTCGTACCATAGACGGTGCATACGCGCTTCGCTGCGCATGGTCTCGCCGAGCTTGCTCAGGAAGCCATCGAGCAGCTCCTCGCGGCTGCGCGCCGTCGAGGTGATCTGATCGTAGCGGGTGACGCATTTGCCCTTGTAGTAGCGGACGCTGCAGCAGATCAGATCGAACTTGTCGCTGAAGTAATAATGCAGCACGCCGTGGCTGAACTCGGACTTCTGCGCGATCTCGCGCAGGCTGGTGCGCGCGTAGCCGATCTCCGCCAGCGTCTCGAGCGCCGCCTCGGCAAGTTCGATCCGCCGCGCATTGAACTTGTCGATCGGCGGCCGGGCGCCGCGCTTCGGTGCCCCCTCTTCACGCGATTTCCGTTCGAGCAATTGCTCCGTCATTCCCTGCCTTCACTCCGAGCGCGCCGTTTCGGCCGCCGCATCATGCCTGTCCCACGCCAAAAAATCACCGACTAGCCCTCACGGGAACTCTTGACAATCGTCCATATATATTTTGACAATCGTCCAATAAAAATTGGTCAATCGTCAAGAAGATCGTCGCTGACCTGCTCTGCATTCCGCAAAGTATCTGGCTCGATCAAATAAAGCCTTGATGGAATTGGCCTTTCACAGGGAGGACGACAATGAACAGAACGAGTCTGTCTGGGAAAACCGCGCTTGTGACCGGGGCCGCCCGCGGCATCGGGGAAGCGATCGCGACGGCGCTCGGCACAGCCGGCGCCTCGGTCATGATCACCGACGTGCTGGCCGAGCTCGGTCGGCAGACCGCCGCCAAGCTGACATCCTCCGGCACCAGGGCGGCTTTCGCGCAGCTCGACGTCACCGACGAGGCGCAGTGGGAAGCGGCGGTGGCCGCGACCGTGACCGAGTTCGGCGGCTACGACATCCTGATCAACAATGCCGGCATCGAGCTGACCTCGCTGATGGCCGATGCCAGCCCTGCCGACATGCGACGGATGTGCGACGTCAATGTCGTCGGCACCGGCCTCGGCATCAAGCACGCCTTCCGCGCCATGCGGCCGGACGGCGCAGCCGGCAAAGGCGGCGCGATCGTCAACATCTCGTCGGTGGCCGCGACCATCGCCTATCCGGCGATCGGCGGTTACTCGGCGACCAAATCGGCGGTCGACCGGATGACGCGTGTGGCCGCGATGGAAGCCGGCAAGCTCGGCTACGGCGTGCGGGTCAACTGCGTGTACCCGGGCCTCGCGGCGACCGAAATGGGGCTCAAGCTCGCTCAGGACATCGCCGCGCTCGGTCTGGCGGCCGACGTCAACGCCGCCGTCGGTTCGGTGATCGAGCAGACCCCGCTCGGCCGCCTCGCCGAGGTCGGCGACATCGCCGACGCCGTGGTGTTCCTCTGCACCGACGACGCCCGCTTCATCACCGGCGCCGGCCTTCCGGTCGACGGCGGCATGGGCACCTAACCGGGCACCTGACGGCTTTTCCCTCGGACACAAGGACAGCGAACATGAGCGACAAGCGCCCCGTCGTGGTCTACGGCGTCTCCGGCTACACCGGCCGCCTGGTATGCGAGTATCTGCGTGAGTACAACGTGCCGTTCATCGCGGCCGGCCGCGACAAGGCCAAGGTGCAGGCGGTGGTCGACAAGATCCCCGGCATCGAAACGGCGGACTACGAAGTCGTCGAAGTCGAACACACCGTCGCGGCGCTGACGGAATTGTTCAAGGGCGCCCGCGTCGTCAGCAACATGGTCGGGCCGTTCATCAAATACGGGCCCGAAGTCGTCGAAGCTTGCCTCGCCGCCGGCTGTCACTATCTCGACACGACGGGCGAGCAGGACTGGGTGCTGAAAGCGCAATCGAGCTGGGGCGATGCGTTCGCCGCCAAGGGCCTGCTGCTCTCCCCCAACCTCGCCCAGATGTACACCACGGGCGAGATCGCCGCGAACATCTGCCTGGAGACGCCCGGCCTCGACACGCTCGACATCCTGGTGTTCTGGAAGGGCCTGCCCACCTACGCCTCGACGCAGACGATCTTCACCATCCTCAAGGCCGACTGGTACTACCTCGAGCAGAACAAATATCTGCCGTGGGACGTCACCGCGCGGGCCGACGTCGTGGTGCCCGGTCAGCACGAGACGGCGATCGCCGTGCCGTGGGGCGGCACCGCGCATCCGGTGTGGTTCAAGAACGATCCGCGCGTCGCCAATTGCAAGGTGATGGGCGGTGTGCTGGCGCGGCCGGTGATGGAAGGCGTCGTGCAGACCACGCAGATGGTCAAGGAGCAGATCAAACCGCTGCCGCTGGCCGACCAGGAGAAGGCGCTGGCGGACATCGCCGCGACCTTGCAGGCAACGATGCCGCCGCGCGAAAACCCGCGGATCAATACCTCGATCGACTCGGTCTACGCTTCCGGCCCGCTCGGCCGCGCGCATTGTGTCATTCACGGCAACTGCAACTACAAGCAGACCGGCATGCTGCAGGCTTATGCGGCGTATTCGTTGCTGCAGAAAGCACCGAACCGGGCCGGTTTCGCCTCCGGCTGCCAGGCCTTCGGCCATCGCGAGCTGCTCGGCCAGCTGCGCAGCTTCGGCCTGGTGATGAAGCCGCAACTGACGGTGCAGGACTGATCACCACCGCTCTACCTGCGTCGCCCTCACCGCACCCCTCTCCCGCAAGCGGGAGAGGGAGCAGGCCGCCGTTGCAGCCGCGCGGCGGATGAACGCGGCATAAGATTTCGGTTAGTCGGAAATCGCCACAAAACCACGGCCCCCGCCCGGCTCGCAGCGAGCCCCCTCTCCCGCTTGCGGGAGAGGGGTGGGGTGAGGGCTGCCGCGGGCAGTGACTCGAAAACCTTTCGGAGCGAACTACGCGATCGTCTGCAGCAGGCCGCCTTCGGCGTGGAGCGCGGCGCCGTTGGTGGCGGAGGCTTCCTTGGAGCTGACATAGACCACCATGTTGGCGATCTCCTCGACCGTGGCGAAGCGCTGGATCAGCGAGCCGGGGCGGTGCTGCTTGATGAAGTTGGCGGCGGCTTCAGCCTCGGACTGGCCGTTCTGCCGCGCCAGATCCGCCACGAAGGTCTGCACGCCCTCGCTCATCGTCGGGCCAGGCAGCACCGCATTGACGGTCACCGCGGTGCCGCGGGTCATCTCGGCGAGGCCGCGCGAGATCGAGAGCTGCGCGGTCTTGGTCATGCCGTAGTGGATCATTTCCTGGGGAATCATCAGCGCGGATTCCGACGAGATGAAGACGATGCGACCCCAGTTGCGCTTCAGCATTGCCGGCATATAGGCGCGGGACAGCCGCACGCCGCTCATCACGTTGACGTCGAAGAAGCGCTGCCAGTCTTCATCCGGGATGTCGAAGAACGGCTTCGGCTCGAAGATGCCGGCATTGTTGATCAGGATGTCGACGCGGGGGATCGCCACCAGCAGCGCGGCGCAGCCTTCCGCCGTCGACACATCGGCGGCGACGCCGCACAACTTGGAGCCTGGCACCGCCTTGTCGAGCGCCGAGAGCGCGGCATCGACCTTGCTCTGGCTGCGGCCGTTGACCACCACCTCGGCGCCGGCCGCGGCGAGGCCCTTGGCAATGGCATGGCCGATGCCGGCGGTCGAACCGGTGACGAGCGCGGTCTTGCCGGACAGATCGATGTGCATGGAGTGCTCCGTTTCCAATGATCAACGCGATGACGGAAGTAACGATCCGGACCGCCGATCGCCAGCACCAGACACGAGGACGTGCGCCCTCACCGCACCAGCTGTCATCGCCCGCGCAGGCGGGCGACCCAGTATCGCAGAGCTTTCGTGCTCATCATCGACGCCCTGGAATACTGGATCCCCGCATACGCGGGGATGACGGCGGAACAAAACCTCGCCCAGCAACGAAAAAGGCGGCGCCTTGCGGCACCGCCTTTTGAAAATTCAGGCCGGAAGGAAGCCGCTTACGCCGCTTCGGCTTCGCTCTCCTGGGTCGGACCGGAATCCTTGCCCTTGGCGTCTTCGTCGCGGTCGACGAACTCGATCACCGCCATCGCGGCGTTGTCGCCGTAGCGGAAGCCGGCCTTGATGATGCGGGTGTAGCCGCCGTTGCGGTCGGCGTAGCGCGGCGCCAGCACGTCGAACAGCTTCTTCACCTGATCCTTGTCGCGCATCTCGGCGATCGCCTGACGGCGCTTGTCGAGGCCGCCCTTCTTGCCGAGGGTGACCAGCTTCTCGACGATCGGCCGCAGTTCCTTCGCCTTCGGCAGCGTGGTGACGATCTGCTCGTGCTTGATCAGCGCGGCGCACATGTTGGCGAACATCGCCTTGCGGTGTTCGGCGGTGCGGTTGAGCTTCCGATGAACCTTGCCGTGCTTCATGTTGTCAGTCCTTCACTCGATGATTCCCGACGGTTCGTCGGAGTTGCAGGTGGGCTGCCTGCGTTCGCCCTGGCGGAGCCCCATCCTTCGAGAAGCGGCCGCGCCGCTCCTCAGGATGAGGAAGAGGCCTCATGGCGAACCATGAGGCCGATTGGCTTAGTAGTGATCTTCGAAGCGCTTGGCGAGCTCGTCGATGTTCTCCGGCGGCCAGCCCGGCACTTCCATGCCGAGATGCAGGCCCATCTGCGCCAGCACTTCCTTGATCTCGTTCAGCGACTTGCGGCCGAAGTTCGGAGTGCGGAGCATTTCGGCTTCCGACTTCTGCACCAGATCGCCGATGTAGACGATGTTGTCGTTCTTCAGGCAGTTCGCCGAACGTACCGACAGCTCGAGCTCGTCCACCTTCTTGAGGAAGGCCGGGTTGAAGGCGAGATCCGGAATGATCTCCTGGGTGACTTCCTTGCGCGGCTCTTCGAAGTTGACGAAGACGTTCAGCTGATCCTGCAGGATGCGGGCGGCGAACGCCACCGAGTCCTCCGGCGAGATCGCGCCGTTGGTCTCGACCGTCATGGTGAGCTTGTCGTAGTCGAGGATCTGGCCCTCGCGGGTGTTCTCGACCTTGTACGACACCTTGCGGACCGGCGAGTACAGGCTGTCGACCGGGATCAGACCGATCGGCGCGTCCTCGGGACGGTTGCGCTCGGCGGCGACGTAGCCCTTGCCGGTGTTGACCGTGAACTCCATGCGAATCTCGGCGCCGTCGTCCAGCGTGCAGAGCTGCAGGTCCGGGTTCAGCACCACGATGTCGCCGACGGTCTGGATGTCACCAGCGGTGACCGCGCCCGGACCGGACTTCTTGATGACCATCCGCTTCGGGCCTTCGCCCTGCATCTTCAGCGAGATGTCCTTGATGTTCAGCACGATGTCGGTGACGTCCTCGCGCACGCCGGCAATCGAGGAGAACTCGTGCAGCACACCGTCGATGTGCACAGACTGCACCGCCGCGCCCTGCAGCGACGACAGCAGCACGCGCCGCAGCGCGTTGCCGAGCGTCTGGCCGAAGCCGCGCTCGAGCGGTTCTGCGACCAGGGTCGCGAACCGGGTGGCATCGCTCCCGGGGGTGACCTGGAGCTTGTTCGGCCGAATCAATTCCTGCCAATTCTTCTGGATCGTCACTGTGTCACCTTCCTGGCCAAGCAATCGACGCCGGGGCCCCGGCGCATCGTCGCTAGCATTGGAAACTGCGGATCAATCCGCGGGAAACAACGAATAAAGCCGCCGGCGGCACCGGGCCGCCGGCAACGAAAACTCAGACGCGACGACGCTTACGCGGACGGCAGCCGTTGTGCGGGATGGTGGTGACGTCGCGGATCGAGGTCACCGTGAAGCCCGCCGCCTGCAGCGCGCGCAGCGCCGACTCACGACCCGAACCGGGGCCCGCCACCTCGACTTCGAGGGTGCGCATGCCGTGCTCCTGCGCCTTCTTGGCGACGTCCTCGGCCGCGACCTGCGCAGCGTAAGGAGTCGACTTGCGCGAGCCCTTGAAACCCATCGTGCCCGCCGACGACCAGGCAATCGCATTGCCCTGCGCGTCGGTGATGGTGATGGTGGTGTTGTTGAACGACGAATTCACATGCGCGATGCCGGAGGCGATGTTCTTGCGCTCGCGACGGCGAATGCGGGTGGCGTCCTTGGCCATAGTCTACCTTTCTACGTGATCTCAACGCCGCCGTAACGCCAGCGGCTCCACCGAAACGGCGAATGGCGAACAACGAGTGGCGAATAGGGGAAGTCCCCTACTCGCCATTCGCCGTTCGCAACTCGCAAACTTACTTCTTCTTGCCGGCGATCGCCTTCGCCGGACCCTTGCGGGTGCGGGCGTTGGTGTGGGTGCGCTGACCACGCACCGGCAGGCCGCGACGATGACGCAGGCCGCGATAGCAGCCGAGGTCCATCAGACGCTTGATGTTCATACCAGTCTCACGGCGAAGGTCGCCCTCGACCAGATAGTCTCGGTCGATCACTTCGCGGATCTGCAGCACTTCGGCGTCGCTGAGCTGATTGACGCGACGATCGAGCGGGATCTTCACCTTCTCGATGATGTCGGCGGCATGCTTCTGGCCGATGCCATGGATGTACTGAAGCGCGATCAGCACGCGCTTGTTGGTCGGGATATTCACGCCGGCTATACGGGCCACAGACTTCTCTCCTGTCACCGGCCAAAGCCGGTCAATTCCTTGCTCTCTCGGGCGGCGTTCACATACGCGAACACGACGCCGACCCCTCGCTCAGTTCTGGGGCCCGGCATCGTCTGAAACCTATCCGACGGGATATCGGGCCTTATTAAAGGATTCCGTTTCGCTTCGTCAACCGAATCCCAATTCAAGCTCGCTTCTTCGTGACCTTGTTGGCCTTCTTGCCGCGCGCCGGAGCCTTGGCAACCGCCTTGGACTTCGATGCCGCGGCGGCCTTCTTGGTCGCCTTCTTGCCAGTGGGCTTTTTGCCAACGGCCTTCTTACCGGCCGTCGGCTTGGCCGAACCCTTGGCGGCCTTCACGACTGCCTTGGCGGCCTTTTTGCCAGCCTTTGCAACGACTTTGGCCGCCTTCTTCAGACCGGCCTTCGCGCCCTTGCCGGCCGCAGCCTTCCCCGCCTTGGCAGCGGTCGGCTTGGTGGCGGCCTTCTTCGCGATTGCCGTCTTGCCTGAAGCCTTCTTGCCAACCGCCTGTTTGGCCGAGGATTTCTTCGCGGCGCGGGACTTCGCACCCGGCTTCGCGACGACCTTCTTGGCTGCCTTTGCCTTGGCTGACGCCTTCGGCTTGGTCGCGGCCTTCGCCTTCTTGCCGCTGGTCTTGACCGCGCGCTTGGCACGCGAGGCCTTCGCGCCCTTCTTGGCGTCGGCGGCGCGAACTGCCTCGAGCACCCGGCCGATTTCGCGGGTCACCTCGTCGATCGTCATCATGCCGTCGACGGTCAGCAGCTTGCGCTTCTCGGAATAATAGTCGACCAGCGGCTCGGTCTGCGCCCGGTAGGCAGACAGCCGCTTGGCGAGCGCTTCGGCGTTGTCGTCGGCGCGCGGCTCCTCGCCGCGGGCGCGCATCTCGGCGACGCGGGTCTCGACCCGGTCGAGCAGCGCGCCTTCATTGACCTTGAGCTCGACCACGGCGTCGAGGTCGAAGCCCTTGTCCTTGAGCAGACGATCGAGCGCCTCGGCCTGGGGCACGGTGCGCGGGAAGCCGTCGAGGATGAAGCCGCTGGCGGCATCGTCCTGATCGATCCGGTCGGAGATGATCCCGATCACCACCTCGTCCGGCACCAGACCGCCGGCCGCCATGATGTCCTTGGCCTTCAGACCGATCGGCGTGCCGGCCGCGACCGCAGCGCGCAGCATGTCGCCGGTGGAGAGCTGCACGATGCCGTGCCGCTCGACCAGACGCGCCGCCTGGGTGCCCTTGCCCGCGCCAGGCGGTCCGAGGAGGATCAGTCTCATTTCTTGCGCCCCCGCAACTTCGACTTCTTGATCAGGCCTTCATACTGGTGTGCCAGCAGATAGCCCTGCACCTGCGCCACCGTATCCATCGTCACGCTGACGACGATCAGAAGCGAAGTTCCGCCGAAATAGAACGGGACAGCGGCGTAGGAAATCATGATCTCCGGGATCAAACATACGATCGCCAGGTAGATCGCACCGACCACGGTGATGCGCGACAGCACGTAGTCGATGTACTCGGCGGTGCGCTCGCCGGGACGGATGCCCGGGATGAAGCCGCCGTGCTTCTTCAGATTGTCCGCGGTCTCGGTCGGATTGAACACGATCGCGGTGTAGAAGAACGCGAAGAACACGATCATGCTGATGTAGAACACCAGGAACAGCGGCCGGCCGTGCCCGAACTGGGTCACGATCCACTGGAACCACTCCGGCCCGCTGCCGGCGTTGAAATTGGCGATCGTGGTCGGCAGCAGCAACAGCGACGAGGCGAAGATCGGCGGAATGACGCCCGCGGTGTTGAGCTTCAGCGGCAGATGCGAAGACTGGCCCTCGAACATCTTATTGCCGACCTGGCGCTTCGGATACTGGATCAGCAGCCGGCGCTGGGCGCGCTCCATGAACACGATGAAGGCGATCACGACCACGGCCATCACCAGCACGACCAGGATCAGGCCGGTCGACAGCGCACCCTGACGGCCGAGCTCGAGCATGTTCGCCAGCGCCGACGGCAGCTCGGCGACGATGCCGGCGAGGATGATCAGCGAGATGCCGTTGCCGATGCCGCGCGAGGTGATCTGCTCACCCAGCCACATCAGGAACATGGTGCCGCCGGTCAGCGTGATCGTGGTCGACAGCCGGAAGAACAGGCCCGGGTCGGACACCACATTGCCCGCACCTTCGAGGCCGACCGCAATGCCGTAGGACTGGAACAGCGCCAGCACCACGGTGAGATAGCGAGTGTATTGGTTGAGCGTCTTACGGCCGCTCTCGCCTTCTTTCTTCAGCGCCTCGAGCTGCGGCGACACCGTGGTCAGCAGCTGCACGATGATCGATGCCGAGATGTACGGCATGATGTTGAGCGCGAAGATCGCCATGCGGTGGATGCCACCGCCGGCGAACATGTTGAACATGCCGAGGATGCCGCCAGCCTGCTGGCGGAAAACCTGATCCCAGATGTTCGGGTCGATACCGGGCAGCGGGATGTAGGTGCCGAAGCGGTACACCAGCAGCGCGCCGAGCGTGAACCAGATCCGCTTCTTCAACTCTTCGGCTTTACCGAGCGCCGAGAAATTGAGATTTGCCGCTAGTTGTTCAGCTGCTGAGACCATGTCCGGCTTTCTCCCGCGCTGCTTGTCCCGATCCGCCGGATGCGGCGGATGGGTCGGCGCCGGGCATCAATTTGGTGCGCGCGCGTCGAAAAATCCACCGTACCGGCGAAGCCGAGCGCCCGCATGACGCGGGCGCTAACGGGGATGTTACGCCGCCTCGCCTTCTTCGGCCTTCGGGGCGAGGATCTTGACCGAACCGCCGGCCTTTTCGACCGCGGCGATCGCCGACTTGGTCGCGCCGTACACTTCGATCGTCAGCTTCGCGGTGAGCTCACCGCGGCCGAGCAGACGAACGCCGTCCTTGGCCCGGCGCACAACCCCCGCCTCGACCAGCGCCGCGGCGTCGACCACCTTGCCGGCGTCGATCGCCTTGGAGTCGACAGCCTCCTGGAGGCGATCGAGATTCACCTCGGCGAAGTCGAGCGCGAAGATGTTGTTGAAGCCGCGCTTCGGCAGGCGACGATGCAGCGGCATCTGGCCGCCCTCGAAGCCCTTGATACGCACGCCCGAACGCGCGGTCTGGCCCTTGCCGCCACGGCCGCCGGTCTTGCCCTTGCCCGAACCGATGCCACGGCCGATCCGCATGCGCTTTTTGCGCGAACCGACGTTGTCGGCGATCTCGCTGAGCTTCATCGCCCTGTCTCCTTACTTCTCGTCGACGACGCGGACGAGGTGTTGCACCTTGCCGATCATGCCGCGAACCTCAGGAGTGTCCTGCAGTTCGGCGACGCGGCCGATCTTGTTCAGCTTCAGGCCGATCAGCGTCTCGCGCTGCGAGTGATGGCGCCGAATCGGGCTGCCGATCTGCTCGACCTTGATCATATTTGCGGCCTTGGCCATCTCGTTCACTCCGAATCGCGTCTTGTCAGAAGACCGCGTGATCGCCCTCGATCACGCTGTTATTCGGCCACCACTTCGGCGTCGCCACCGATACGGCGGGCCTGCAGAGTGGAGACCTTGATGTTGCGGCGCGCAGCGACCGAACGCGGCGAGTCGACATGCTTCAGCGCGTCGAAAGTGGCGCGAACCATGTTGTAGGGGTTCGACGAACCGACCGACTTCGCAACCACGTCCTGGATGCCGAGCGTCTCGAACACCGCACGCATCGGGCCGCCGGCGATGATGCCGGTACCGGCCGGGGCGGCGCGGAGATAAACGCGGCCAGCGCCGTGACGACCGGCGATGTCGTGATGCAGGGTGCGACCTTCGCGCAGCGCGACGCGGGTGAGGTTGCGCTTCGCAGACTCGGTGGCCTTGCGGATCGCTTCCGGCACTTCGCGCGCCTTGCCGTGACCGAAGCCGACGCGGCCCTTCTGATCGCCGACCACGACCAGCGCAGCGAAGCCGAACCGCTTGCCGCCCTTCACCACCTTCGCCACACGGTTGATGTGGACGAGCTTGTCGACGAACTCGCTGTCGCGCTCCTCGCGCTCCCTGCTCCGTTCGCGTCCGCCGCGTTCGCGTTCAGCTGCCATGGTGTGTTCCAATCCTTGCGAGGCTCGCGCCCCGATCCTGGTATCCGTTCAATCCGAAATTTAGAAGCTCAGGCCGCTCTCGCGGGCTGCATCCGCCAGCGCCTTGACGCGGCCGTGATACAGATAGCCGCCACGGTCGAACACGACCTCCTTGACGCCCTTCTGCACCGCCCGCTCGGCGACCAGCTTGCCGACCGCCTTCGCCGCATCGATATCGGCGCCGGTGTTGCCGGCTTCGCGCAGGGTCTTCTCGAGCGACGAGGCCGAGGCGAGAGTCTCGCCCTTGGCGTCGTCGATCACCTGCGCATAGATGTGCTTCGAGGAGCGGAACACCGACAGCCGCGGACGGCCGTTGGCGGTGCGCCGCAGCGCAGTCCGGACCCGGTTGGTGCGCCGGGCATTCGTAACCTTCATCTTCGACATGACCGGCTCCGTTACTTCTTCTTGCCTTCCTTGCGGAAGATGAATTCGTCCGAGTAGCGGACGCCCTTGCCCTTGTACGGCTCCGGCGGACGATATTCGCGGATCTCGGCGGCGACCTGGCCGACCTTCTGCGAATCGATACCGGTCACGGTGATCTCGGTCGGCTTCGGCACCGTGATGGTGATGCCTTCCGGGATGTCGTACAGCACGTCGTGGCTGTAGCCGAGCGCGAGCTGCAGCTTCTTGCCCTGCATCGCCGCGCGATAGCCGACGCCGGTGATTTCGAGCTTCTTCTCGAAGCCCTTGGTGACGCCTTCCACCAGATTCGCAATCTGCGCGCGAGCCGTGCCGTAAAGCGCCCGCGCCCGATTGGTCTCGAACCGCGGCGAAACCGAAACCGAACCGTTCTCGAACTTCACGTCGACGTCGTCGTGCACGACGAACTGAAGCTGGCCTTTCGGCCCCTTCATCTTGACGGTCTGTCCCTCGACGGTCGCCGTCACCCCAGACGGGACCGTGACGGGCTTCTTGCCAACGCGTGACATGGTCGATCCTTCTTAAACCCTGCATCCTCCGGCGAAACCCGCCCGGGACGATGCGCCAATTTCCGTTCTCCGGCGCCTCCCGGCCGCACCCTGCGGCCGCCGGCGCCAGCGATTAGAACACCGTGAACAGAACCTCGCCGCCGACATTGGCGTCGCGGGCGTCGTGATCGGCCATGATCCCTTTCGGGGTCGACAGCACCGAAATGCCGAGGCCGTTGTTGACGCGCGGCAGATTCTTCACCGAAGCGTAGACCCGACGGCCGGGCCGGGAGACGCGCTCGATTTCGCGGATCACCGGTTCGCCGTCGAAATACTTCAGCTCGATCTCGAGCTCGCTGCGTCCCGACGGATGCTCGACGGAGGCGTAGCCGCGGATGTAACCTTCCGCCTTCAGCACGTCGAGAACGTTGGCGCGCATCTTCGAGCCCGGGGTCGAAACCTTGGACTTGGAGCGCATCTGCGCGTTGCGGATGCGGGTGATGAGATCGCTGATCGGATCGTGCGTGGACATCTGACGACCCTCCCCTTACCAGCTCGACTTCACGAGGCCCGGAACCAGGCCCTTCGAACCGAGGTCGCGGATCGCGATACGGCTCAGCTTGTTGAGACGATAGACCGAACGCGGACGGCCGGTGAGGTCGCAGCGGTTGCGGATCCGGGTCGCCGACGAATTGCGCGGCATCTCGGCGAGCTTCAGCGTCGCCGCGAAGCGCTCCTCCATCGGCTTGGACTTGTCGGCGATGACGGCCTTCAGACGCGCGCGCTTGGGCGCCGCGTTCTTGGCCATCTTCTTCCGGCGGTTGTTCTTCTCGATCGCACTCTTCTTTGCCATATCAGGCTCCTGGGTTTCCGCGTTTGAGATGCTTTTCAGCGTCTCACTGCCGGAACGGGAAATTGAAAGCGGTGAGTAGCGCACGCGCCTCGTCGTCGGTCTTAGCTGTGGTGCACACCGTGATGTCCATGCCCCACGACTCGCCGGTCTTGTCGAAGTCGATTTCGGGGAAAATGATGTGCTCCTTGATGCCGAGCGAATAATTGCCGCGGCCGTCGAAGCTCTTCGGGTTCAGGCCGCGGAAGTCGCGGACGCGCGGCAGCGCGACCGTGATCAGGCGGTCGATGAACTCGTACATCCGCGCCTGGCGCAGCGTCACCTTGCAGCCGATAGGCTGGTTCTCGCGCAGCTTGAAGGTCGAAATCGCGAGGCGCGAATAGGTGATGATCGCCTTCTGGCCGGCGATCAGCGACAGATCGGCCGCCGCCTGCTCGGCCTTCTTGCGGTCGTTGACCGCTTCGCCGACGCCCATGTTCAGCACGACCTTGTCGAGCTTCGGCACCTGCATCACGTTGGCGTAGCCGAACTTCTCGGTGAGCTGCGCGCGAATGCTGCGGTCGTATTCCGTGCGCAGCCGCGGAACGTATGCGGTCTCAGCCATCGATCTCTGCTCCCGAGCGCTTGGCAACGCGAACCTTCTTGCCGTCCGCGAGAATCTTGAATCCGACGCGGGTCGGCTTGCCGTCCTTGCCGACGATCGCGATGTTCGACAGGTCGATCGGCGCCTCTTTCGAGATGATGCCGCCTTCCTGAGTCTGGGTCTGCTTCTGGTGGCGCTTGACCACGTTGATGCCGCGCACCAGAGCCTTGCCGGCGTCCGGACGAACCTCGAACACCTCACCGGTGCGGCCCTTGTCGCGACCGCTCAACACGATCACCTTGTCACCCTTGCGGATCTTGGCGGCCATCACAGCACCTCCGGCGCCAGCGAAATGATTTTCATGTGGTTCTTCGCGCGCAGTTCGCGCGGAACCGGCCCGAAGATACGGGTGCCGATCGGCTCCGACTGATTGTTGATCAGAACGGCAGCGTTGCGGTCGAAGCGGATGACGGAGCCGTCCGGGCGGCGGATGTCCTTGCGGACACGGACCACCACGGCCTTCATCACGTCGCCCTTCTTCACCTTGCCCCGCGGAATCGCTTCCTTGATCGAGACCACAATGACGTCACCCACGGTCGCATACCGGCGCTTGGATCCCCCAATCACCTTGATGCACATGACACGGCGTGCGCCTGAATTGTCGGCCACGTCGAGGTTGGTCTGCATCTGAATCATTGATGCACCTCGTCCTCTCTCTGCTGCGCTAATTGCGCGCTAAACTGATGCGCAAATGCGCGCTTAGGCGGTCTTCTTCGGTTCGCCCCGGACGACGGTCCAGCGCTTCAACTTGGAGATCGGCTTGCTCTCTTCGATCCACACCATGTCGCCCGGCTTGAACTGGCTGTTCTCGTCGTGCGCGTGGTAGTTCTTCGAGCGGCGGATCGTCTTCTTGTAGATCGGGTGAGTGAAGCGGCGGTCGACGCGCACCACGATCGTCTTTTCTTGCTTGTCGCTGACGACCACGCCCTGCAGGGTCCTCTTCGGCATGTGTAAAGGTCCTTACTTCGTCTTGCCGGCGCGCTTCTGCGCGGCGATGGTCTTGATGCGGGCGATGTCGCGGCGAGCCTCGCGGAGCCGGGAAGTGTTCTCGAGCTGGCCGGTGGCGCGCTGGAACCGAAGGTTGAAGCGCTCCTTCTTCAGGCCCAGGATCGCGTCGTCCATCTGGTCTTCGCTCATCGCCCGAATGTCGGCGGTCTTCATCTCAGCCATCACGATTACTCCGCGATACGCGCGACGAAGCGCGTCTTGATCGGCAGCTTGGCGGCGGCGAGCGTCAGCGCCTCGCGGGCGATCTGCTGGTTGACGCCGTCGATCTCGAACATCACCCGGCCCGGCTTGACGCGAGCGACCCACAATTCCGGCGAACCCTTGCCGGAGCCCATGCGGACTTCGGCCGGCTTCTTCGACACCGGAAGGTCGGGGAAGATCCGGATCCAGACGCGGCCGGCACGCTTCATGTGACGGGTCAGCGCGCGACGGGCGGCTTCGATCTGACGTGCGGTGATCCGCTCCGGCTCCATCGCCTTCAGGCCGAACTGACCGAAAGCCAGGGTCGCGCCCGAGGACGCAACACCGTGGATGCGGCCCTTGTGCGCCTTGCGGAACTTGGTTCTCTTTGGTTGCATCATGGCTTTACGCCCTCAATTCGAATTCTGCGCGATCAGGCGGCGTCGCGGCGCGGACGGGACGAACCGCCACCATCGCCTTCGGCCATGCGCTTGTCCTGGGCCATCGGATCGTGCTCGAGGATCTCGCCCTTGAAGATCCAGACCTTGACGCCGCAGGTGCCGAAGGTCGTGAACGCGGTCGCGACGCCGTAGTCGATGTCGGCGCGCAGGGTGTGCAGCGGAACGCGGCCCTCGCGATACCACTCCATACGGGCGATTTCGGCACCGCCGAGGCGGCCCGAGCAGTTGATCCGGATGCCCTCGGCGCCGAGACGCATCGCCGACTGCACCGCCCGCTTCATCGCGCGGCGGAACGCGACGCGGCGCTCGAGCTGCTGCGCGATCGACTCCGCGACCAGGGTCGCGTCGAGCTCGGGCTTGCGGATTTCGACGATGTTGATCACCACGTCGGACGAGGTGATGTCGGCGACCTTCTTACGCAGCTTGTCGATGTCGGCGCCCTTCTTGCCGATCACCACGCCGGGACGCGCCGAATGGATCGTCACGCGGCACTTCTTGTGCGGACGCTCGATCACGATGCGCGCAACCGCCGCCTGCTTCAGTTCCTTGTGCAGGATCTCGCGGATCTTGACGTCCTCGTGCAGCAGCCTGCCGTACTCGTTCTTGCCGGCGAACCAACGGGAATCCCACGTCCGGTTGATGCCCAGCCGCAGCCCGATCGGATTGATCTTTTGACCCATCGAAAGTCTCCCGCGCCTTCGCTTAAGCGCTTGCTTCTTCGACCTGACGAACGACGATCGTCAGCTGCGCGAAGGGTTTGAAAATACGGCCCGAACGACCACGGCCGCGCGGGGTGAAACGCTTCATCACGATGCCCTTGCCGACATGGGCTTCCGAGACGACCAGCGCATCGACGTCGAGATCGTGATTGTTCTCGGCGTTGGCGATAGCCGATTCGAGGCACTTCTTGACATCGACCGCGATCCGCTTGCGCGAAAAGGCGAGATCGGCGAGAGCCGCCGACGCCTTGCGACCACGGATCAGTTGGGCGACCAGGTTGAGCTTCTGCGGAGAGACGCGAAGCATCCTGGCGACAGCCTTGGCCTCGTTATCAGGCAGGCCACGTTCGCGCTTGGGTTTGCTCATCGTCTCGTCCTCAACCCTTCTTCGACTTCTTGTCGCCGGCGTGGCCGTGGAAAGTGCGGGTCGGCGAGAACTCGCCGAACTTGTGACCCACCATTTCCTCGTTCACCGACACCGGGACGTGCTTCTGGCCGTTGTAGACGCCGAAGGTCAGGCCGACGAACTGCGGCAGGATGGTCGAGCGGCGGCTCCAGATCTTGATCACGTCGTGACGGCCCGACGCGCGCGCGGCATCGGCCTTCTTCAGCAGCGAGGCCTCGACGAACGGGCCCTTCCAGACTGAGCGAACCATGTCCGGCTTCCTTACTTCTTCTTCCGCTTGTGGCGGCTGATGAGGATGAACTTGTCGGTCGACTTGTTCGAACGGGTCTTCTTACCCTTGGTCGGCTTGCCCCACGGGGTGACCGGGTGACGGCCGCCCGAGGTGCGGCCTTCGCCGCCGCCGTGCGGGTGGTCGATCGGGTTCATGACGACGCCGCGGTTGTGCGGGCGACGGCCGAGCCAGCGCTTGCGACCGGCCTTGCCGATCGAGATGTTCATGTGGTCCGGATTCGACACCGCACCGATCGCACCGATGCAGCGGCCGTGAATCAGGCGCTGTTCGCCCGAGTTCATGCGCAGGATCACGTAGTCGTGGTCGCGACCGACGATCTGGGCGTAGGTGCCGGCCGAACGCGCCAGCTGACCACCCTTGCCGATCTTCAGCTCGACGTTGTGCACGATGGTGCCGATCGGCATGTTGCCCAGCGGCATGACGTTGCCCGGCTTCACGTCAACATAGGCGCCGGCGATCACGGTGTCGCCGACCGCCAGACGCTGCGGCGCCAGGATGTAGGCCTGCTCGCCGTCCTCGTACTTGATCAGCGCGATGAACGCGGTGCGGTTCGGATCGTATTCCAGGCGCTCGACCTTGGCCGGAACGTCGACCTTGGTGCGCTTGAAATCGACGATGCGGTAGGTCTGCTTGTGACCGCCGCCGCGGAACCGCACGGTGATCCGACCGGTGTTGTTACGACCGCCGTTCGAGATCTTGCCTTCGGTCAGCCGCTTGACCGGCTTGCCCTTGTACAGCGCCGAACGATCGACCATCACCAGCTGGCGCTGGCCCGGCGTCGTGGGATTAAAGGTTTTCAATGCCATGGTCGGTCCCGCCTCACAGTCCGGTGGTGACGTCGATGCGGTGGCCTTCTTCCAAGGTCACGACCGCACGCTTGACGTCCGACTGCGTGCCGAAGGTGCCGCGGAAGGCTTTGGTCTTGCCCTTGCGCACCAGCGTGTTCACGCTCTTCACCTTGACGTCGAACAGCTTTTCGACGGCTTCTTTGATTTGCGGCTTGGTCGCGCCGCCTTGCACCTTGAACACGACCTTGTTGTGTTCGGACGCCATCGTGGACTTTTCAGTCACGACCGGCGCAACGATCACGTCGTAATGGCGCGGATCGATGGATTTCATTTGAAGCGCGCCTCCAACGCATCGACCGCCGCCTTGGTCAGCACCAGCTTCTTGCGGCGCAGAATGTCATAGACGTTGATGCCCTGAACCGGCAGCACGTCGATGTTCGGGATGTTGCGGGCCGCCGCGGCGAAGCCGTTGTTCACCTCGGCACCGTCGATGATCAGCGCGCTCTCCAGGCCGAGGCCCGAGAAATGACCGACCAGCGTCTTGGTCTTGGCGGCTTCGAGCTCGGCCTTGTCGAGCACGATCAGACCGCCGCCCTTGGCCTTGGCCGAGAGCGCATGACGCAGCGCCAGGATACGCACCTTCTTCGGCAGGTCGATGGCGTGCGAACGCACCACCGGGCCGAAGGCGCGACCGCCGCCACGGAACTGCGGCACACGCTGCGAACCGTGACGAGCACCGCCGGTGCCCTTCTGCTTGTACATCTTCTTGCCGGTGCGCCAAACTTCGGCGCGCCCCTTCGCCTTGTGAGTGCCGGCCTGCCGTTTGGCGAGCTGCCAGATCACACAACGCTGAATGATGTCGGTGCGCGGCTCCAGACCGAAGATCTCGTCGGAGAGCTGGACCGAGCCGGCTTCCTTACCCTCAAGGGTGGTGACTTTCAGTTCCATCTCACGCACCTTCCTGCTCGGCGGCCGGCGCTTCCGCAGCCGCATCGCCATTGGCGAGCCGGAACTTGCCCGGCTTCGGCGCATCCGCCGGCAGCGCCTTCTTCACCGCGTCACGCACGCGAATCCAGCCACCCTTGGTGCCGGGCACAGCGCCCTCGACCAGGATCAGCCCGCGCTCGACATCGGTCTGCACCACCCGCAGGTTCAGCGTGGTGACGCGATCGACGCCCATGTGGCCCGGCATCTTCTTGTTCTTGAAGGTCTTGCCGGGGTCCTGACGACCACCGGTCGAACCGATCGAACGGTGCGACACCGACACGCCGTGAGTGGCGCGCAGACCGCCGAAGTTCCAGCGCTTCATACCGCCGGCGAAGCCCTTACCGGTCGAAGTGCCGGTGACGTCGACGAACTGGCCGACGACGAAGTGATCGGCCTGGATCTCGGCGCCGACCGGGAGCAGCGCGTCCTCGGACACGCGGAACTCTTCGACCTTACGCTTCGGCTCGACCTTGGCGGCGGCGAACTGGCCGCGCTCGGCCTTCGGCATGTACACGGTCTTGCGCGAGCCGGAGCCGACCTGCAGCGCCACGTAGCCGTTCTTCTCTTTGGTGCGGTGGCCCAACACCTGGCAATTGCCAAGCTTCAGCACGGTCACAGGGATATGCTCGCCGGCCTCTGTAAAGACCCGCGTCATCCCGACCTTCTGTGCGATCACTCCGGAGCGCATCGGCGTGCTTCCTGTTCTTTCTGTCCGTTCGATAACCGGACGTTACAATCTCAGAGCTTGATTTCGACGTCGACGCCGGCAGCCAGGTCGAGCTTCATCAGAGCATCGACGGTCTGCGGGGTCGGGTCGACGATGTCGAGCAGGCGCTTGTGGGTGCGCATCTCGAACTGCTCGCGGCTCTTCTTGTCGACGTGCGGCGAACGGTTGACGGTGAACTTCTCGATCCGGGTCGGCAGCGGGATCGGCCCGCGCACCTGCGCACCGGTTCGCTTCGCGGTGTTGACGATCTCACGGGTCGACGTATCGAGAATCCGATGGTCGAACGCCTTGAGGCGAATGCGAATATTCTGGCCGTTCATTGCCGTATTCTTTCTTTCGTGTCGCGAATGGTGAGTAGTGAGCGGCGAACGGACACACCATCCGCCGCTCTCTATTCGCTATTCCCCGCTTACTCGATGATCGCGGCGACGACGCCGGCGCCCACCGTGCGGCCGCCTTCGCGGATGGCGAAGCGCAGCTTTTCTTCCATCGCGATCGGCACGATCAGGTGCACTTCCATGGCGATGTTGTCGCCCGGCATCACCATCTCGGTGCCTTCCGGCAGATGCACCACACCGGTCACGTCGGTGGTGCGGAAGTAGAACTGCGGGCGATAGTTGGTGAAGAACGGAGTGTGACGGCCGCCCTCTTCCTTGGTCAGGATGTAGGCCTCGGCCTTGAACTTGGTGTGCGGCTTCACCGAACCCGGCTTGCACAGCACTTGGCCACGCTCGACTTCTTCACGCTTGGTACCGCGCAGCAGCGCGCCGATGTTGTCGCCCGCCTGGCCCTGATCGAGCAGCTTGCGGAACATTTCGACGCCGGTGCAGGTGGTCTTCTGCGTCGGGCGGATGCCGACGATCTCGATTTCCTCACCGACCTTGATCACGCCGCGTTCGACACGGCCGGTCACCACGGTGCCGCGGCCCGAGATCGAGAACACGTCTTCGACCGGCATCAGGAACGGCTGGTCGATCGGACGCTCCGGCTGCGGGATGTAGGCGTCGACCTGCTTCATCAGCTCGAGGATCGCGTCGTGGCCGAGCTTCGGATCGGAGTTCTCCAGCGCCGCCAGCGCCGAGCCCTTGACGATCGGAATGTCGTCGCCCGGGAAGTCGTACTTCGACAGCAGCTCGCGCACTTCCATCTCGACCAGCTCGAGCAGTTCCGGATCGTCGACCATGTCGCACTTGTTCAGGAACACCACCAGCGCCGGCACGCCGACCTGACGGGCCAAGAGGATGTGCTCGCGGGTCTGCGGCATCGGGCCGTCGGCCGCCGACACCACCAGGATCGCGCCGTCCATCTGCGCCGCACCAGTGATCATGTTCTTGACGTAGTCGGCGTGGCCGGGGCAGTCGACGTGCGCGTAGTGACGGTTCTGCGTCTCGTACTCGACATGCGCGGTCGAAATCGTGATGCCGCGCGCCTTCTCTTCCGGCGCCTTGTCAATCTGGTCATAGGCCGTGAACGTCGCACCGCCCGTCTCCGCCAGAACCTTGGTGATCGCCGCCGTCAGCGACGTCTTGCCATGGTCGACGTGACCGATCGTCCCGATGTTGCAATGCGGCTTCGTACGTTCAAACTTTGCTTT
>NZ_QKQS01000013.1:552626-589143 GCF_003226555.1 Rhodopseudomonas palustris
TGCTCTCTCCGTTCAGTCGCGGCTCACACCTGCGACAATCAGGCAAACTTCTTCTGGACTTCAGCCGACACGTTGGCCGGCGCTTCAGCGTAGTGGTCGAACTGCATGGTGAAGTTCGCCCGGCCCTGGCTCATCGAGCGCAGGTTGTTGACGTAGCCGAACATGTTCATCAGCGGCACCATCGCGTTGATCACGTTGGCGTTGCCGCGCATGTCCTGACCCTGGATCTGGCCACGCCGCGAGTTCAGGTCACCGATGACCGAACCGGTGTAGTCTTCCGGGGTCACCACTTCGACCTTCATGATCGGCTCGAGGAGAACCGACTTGCCCTTCTGCAGCGCTTCGCGGAACGCGGCACGCGAGGCGATTTCGAAGGCCAGCGCCGACGAGTCGACGTCGTGGTACTTACCGTCGACCAGCGTCACCTTGACGTCGACCACCGGGAAGCCGGCGACCACGCCCGACGACAGCACGCTCTCGATGCCCTTTTCGACACCGGGGATGTACTCCTTCGGCACCGCACCGCCGACGATCTTCGACTCGAACACGTAGCCACCGCCCGGCTCGTTCGGCTCGACGACGAAGCTGACCGCAGCGAACTGACCGGTACCGCCGGTCTGCTTCTTGTGGGTGTAGTCGACTTCGGCCTTCTTGGTGATGCGCTCACGGAACGCCACCTGCGGCGCGCCGATGTTGGCATCGACCTTGTAGGTGCGCTTCAGGATGTCGACCTTGATGTCGAGATGAAGTTCGCCCATGCCCTTCAGGATGGTCTGACCGGACTCGAGGTCGGTCGACACCCGGAACGACGGATCTTCGGCAGCCAGCTTCGCCAGCGCGATGCCGAGCTTTTCCTGGTCGGCCTTCGACTTCGGCTCGATCGCGATCTCGATCACCGGCTCCGGGAATTCCATCTTTTCGAGGATCACCGGGTTGGCGGGATCGCACAGCGTGTCGCCGGTGCGAGCTTCCTTCAGACCGGCCAGCGCGACGATGTCGCCGGCATAGGCTTCCTTGATGTCTTCGCGGTTGTTGGCGTGCATCAGCAGCATGCGGCCGATGCGCTCCTTCTTCTCGCGGGTCGAGTTCACCACGCCGGTGCCGCTCTGCAGAACGCCCGAATAGATGCGGCAGAAGGTGATGGTGCCGACGAACGGGTCGTCCATGATCTTGAACGCCAGCAGCGACAGCGGTTCCTTGTCGTCCGCCTTGCGCACGACTTCGTTGCCCTGATCGTCGGTGCCCTTGATCGCCGGCACGTCGAGCGGCGACGGCAGATAGTCGACCACGGCGTCGAGCAGCGGCTGCACGCCCTTGTTCTTGAACGCCGAGCCGCACAGCACCGGATAGAACGCGCCGGTCAGCACCGCCTTGCGCAGCAGCTTCTTCAGCGTCGCTTCGTCCGGCTCGTTGCCTTCGAGGTAAGCAGCCATCGCGTCGTCGTCGAGCTCGACGGCGGCTTCGATCATCTTCTCGCGATATTCCTTGGCCTGATCGAGCAGTTCGGCCGGAATTTCGACGTCCTCGAACTTGGCGCCGAGCGATTCATCGTTCCAAACGATGGCCTTCATGCGGACGAGATCGATCACGCCCTTGAAGTTGTTCTCCGAGCCGATCGGCAGCTGGATCGCAACCGGCTTGGCGCCGAGGCGGTCGATGATGTCCTGCAGGCACTTGAAGAAGTCGGCGCCGGTCTTGTCCATCTTGTTGGCGAAGACGATCCGCGGAACCTTGTACTTGTCGCCCTGACGCCACACGGTCTCGGTCTGCGGCTCGACGCCCTGGTTGGAGTCGAGAACGCACACGGCACCGTCGAGCACGCGCAGCGAACGCTCGACCTCGATGGTGAAGTCGACGTGGCCGGGAGTGTCGATGATGTTCAGGCGCTTGCCGTTCCAGAACGCGGTCGTGGCGGCCGACGTAATGGTGATGCCCCGCTCCTGCTCCTGCGTCATCCAGTCCATCGTCGCGGCACCTTCGTGCACTTCGCCGATCTTGTGGCTCTTGCCGGTGTAGAACAGGATGCGCTCGGTCGTCGTGGTCTTGCCGGCATCAATGTGGGCCATGATGCCGAAGTTGCGGTAGTCCTCGATGGCGTGAACGCGGGGCATAGCGTCTTCCTTGATTCCGTTGCTTTGCCGTTACCAGCGGTAGTGCGAGAACGCGCGGTTGGCTTCCGCCATCTTGTGCACGTCTTCACGCTTCTTCACCGCGTTGCCGCGGTTGTTGGAGGCGTCGAGCAGCTCGGCCGACAGACGCTCGGTCATGGTCTTTTCGTTGCGACCACGGGCGGCGGTGATCAGCCAGCGGATGCCCAGCGCCTGACGGCGGGTGCTGCGAACTTCGACCGGCACCTGATAGGTGGCGCCACCGACGCGGCGGGAACGGACCTCGATCGCCGGCATCACGTTCTCGAGCGCCTGCTCGAACACGCCGAGCGGCGGCTGCTTGGTCTTGGCCTCGATCAGATCGAACGCACCGTAGACGATGCCTTCGGCGACCGACTTCTTGCCGGCGTACATCACCGAGTTCATGAACTTGGTGACGATGATGTTCCCGAACTTCGGATCGGGCAGAACTTCGCGCTTTTCGGCTGCGTGACGACGGGACATGGATGCTCTCCCCGCTTACTTCGGACGCTTCGCGCCGTACTTCGAACGGCGCTGCTTACGGTTCTTGACGCCCTGGGTATCGAGGACGCCGCGGAGGATGTGGTAGCGCACGCCCGGCAAGTCCTTGACGCGGCCACCGCGGATCATGACCACCGAGTGCTCCTGCAGATTGTGACCCTCACCCGGAATGTAACCGATGACCTCGAAACCGTTGGTCAGGCGCACCTTGGCGACCTTACGCAGCGCCGAGTTCGGCTTCTTCGGCGTCGTGGTGTAGACGCGAGTGCACACGCCGCGCTTCTGCGGCGATTGCTGCAGGGCCGGAACCTTCTTGCGCGACTTCTGCACCACGCGCGGATTTGCGATCAGCTGGTTGATCGTCGGCATCTTCGCCTTCACCCTCAAGCTTCGCGCGAAACCGTCACTCGGCTTCGCAAATTCATTCGGAGCTACCCGCCCCAGCGGCCGCCCTGCCCGACCAGACCAATCGTCCGATCACGCAAAGCGAAATCGCGCCAGCCGCCCATCTCTGAGCGGAAAGCGCTTCCACGCAACAGAGGACCGCAGCAAAGACCGGGCAGCTTCCACTGACCGGTTCCTACCGAGGTCATGCTTCCAAAACCGTCCTTACCGAGAAAGACCTCGAAAGAACGCTCAATGTCCTGGCATTGCCTGGCTTATGTCGACAGCGTTTGAGCGTCTTGGGTCGAGGGTGGTGCCCGTAAGTCCTTGAAAGGACGGCCCGGGTTTTCCGTTCCGACGTTGGCGACGCTCACCGCCTGTCTTGAAGTGGGCGGGTTGTATCGGTGGACCACCCCTAAGTCAAGGCAAAACCGCCGTTTGATGACGGTTCGGCGACGACTTTCGGCGCCTGCCCCGACCGGCGTGAAATGCCGATGGAATGGGGCGTTGTTGCGTCCCGGTTCGGCCGCAGCGGAGGTCCGTTTTCGGACTCCGGAGCCCGCTCGCGAGGGCCGGATCGGCACTTTGCGCGGCGAGATTCATAGAATCGTCAGCGACCGCCCGGGCGAATCCGCCTCCGACTCCGGGGGATTCGCCCCGTCCGGCCGTCTCGATTCGGCACAAGCCGGCGCCGTCGCCTCGCCGCCGCGCCTTACGGTACCCCAGCACACAATCGAAGCCGACCCATTCGACCAAGGCCCGCCGCCCGGTTCAAGGACGACCGTGCCCAGCATCGGCGCGATCCACAGAAGCCGGACGATCCCGATTGCCGGCGGCGGAACCGCTGTGGCTAAGTGGCAGACGGGGCGACTTGATCGGCCGGCCGCAAGATGCGTTGGACAGAGATGGCGGGTTCGGGGCGAGATCGGGCGATGCGGCGACGCCGGAGGGCGGCGATCGCCGCAGTTGTCGTCTCGTTGCAGCTCCTCGCCCTGCCCGCCCGCGCGGCCAGCGGGGATGACGACGACGACGTCCCGGCCCAGACCTACCCCAACATCTACCTCGACCTCCGCACCAGCTACGGCCGCACTCCGGCCGGGGTGCTGTCGATCGGTTTCTCCAGCCCGACCATCGCCGTGCTGTCGCGCCTGCGCGAGCTGGCGGCGCTGCCGCCGCTGCAGGTGCCGACGCTGCCGGCGAGCCAGAGCGCGGAACTCGACGTCCCGCTGACCATCGACGTCAACGACCGCGTCTCGCTGTATGGCGGCTTCAGCGCCACCACCAGCAACGGCGGATCGGGCTGGAGCTCGGTCGACATCACCAGTTGGAACGTCGGCGTCCAGGCCGACCTCTATCGCCAGGACGGCGGATCGCTGCCGACGCTGACGCTGCAGACCACCCTCACCCGCTCGGTGCCGAGCGGGCCGCTCGCCACCACTTCGCTCAACACCGTGCTCGAAGCATCCTACGCGTTCGACGCCGACGAGACCCGCGGCGTTCTGGCCGGCGTGCAATTCACCACCACGGCGATCGACGCCGACCGCGCCGAAATCCATCCGAACACGGTCGGCTGGCTCGGCGGTTATTATCAGTGGGACAGCAACTGGAAGCTCACGGGGCGCGCCGGCCTGCAGTCGTTCGGCGGCGCCGAGCTGCTACGCTTCACCCCGATCTACGCCTTCACCCAGCCGATCCTGCGGATCGACCTCGACAAGATGGACGACAACGACAACCGCCGGTTCGGCATCACCGCGCAGGTGTCATGGACGCCGAAGCCGGCCTATCAGCTCACCGTGAGGACGCCGCTGTATCTGAGCAGCAAGTGACTCGGGCGCCGGCATAGCGCTCCGCCATGTAGCGGCCCGGCGACGTGCCGAGTGTCTTGCGGAACATGGTGACGAAGCTCGGAACGCTTTCGTAACCCAGATCGGCGGCGACCTGCTGGATCGAGGCGCCACCGGCCAGCCACTGCACCGCCAGCATCACGCCGAGCTGCTGGCGCCAGCGCCCGAAGCTCATGCTGGTCTCGCGGCTGATCAGCCGCCCCAGCGTCCGCCCGCTCAGGCCGACACGCGCCGCCCACTGCTCCAGCGAAGCACGGTCGGCGGGCGCGGCCATCATCCGCTCGGCCAAGGCGCGCAGCCGCGGATCGGACGGCATCGGCAAATGCAGATCTTCGATCCTGGCGGCTGCGATCTCGTCCAGCAATACCGCGATCAGTCGCGAACTGGCTCCGTCCTGATCGTACAGCAACGGCAGCCTGGCGGCCCGGAACAGCAGTTCGCGCAGCAGCGGTGTCACCGAGACGGTGCAGCAGCGCTGCGGCAGTCCCACATCGATGCCGGCGGCGACGAACGCGGCATAGCCTTCAAGCCTGCCGGTTGCGGTGATCGCATGCAGCGTGCCGCCTGGGATCCAGACCGCGCTACGCGGCGGCACGATCCACAATCCGCCGTCCACCCGGCAACTCAGTGCACCGCGCTGCACCAAAAGGACCTGCGCCTTGGCATGGCAGTGCTTGTCGAGTTCGAACGAACCGATCGTCTCCGACGCCATACCATAGGCCACGACCGGGCGCGCGACCTCGTCGGGTTCGGTCCAGTCGGACTCAGTGGAGCTGTCGGTGAGAATGGGCATGGGCCAGCCTACCGCGCGGCTTGGCGTGAATGGATAACAATCTGTCTAAGCTGCGTAATGACGCCAACGCCGCCTCCCTTTACTCACCCGGACAGCTGAGGCCGAACCGGTCTCGGTCTACCGAAAGGGACTTGCATGACATCGCTGAGCAGCAAGCGCATCGCAGAGACGCTCGACAAACTCCACGCCGAGGCCGAGGCCGCGGATCATGATTTCGGGGTCGAGTTCATGGCGCGGTTGGAAGCGTCAGGGACTTCGGTCGAGGAAGCGGTGAGCGAGCTGATCGCCACCGAACGGGCGGATTACCGGGCGGCATATCGCGATCACGCCGAGCACTTCCTGGCGGTGTCGCCGGCCTACGGGCGCCTTCTATATGCGATCACGCGCGCCCGCAGGGCGACCCGGATCGTCGAGTTCGGCACATCGATGGGAATATCGACCATCTACCTCGCGGCTGCGCTACGCGACAATGGCGGCGGCCGGCTGATCGGCTCCGAGATCGAGCCCACCAAGGTCGCGCGAGCGCGGGCTCACCTCGACGCGGCGGGGCTGGCCGACCTGGTGGAGATCCGCGAAGGCGATGCACTCGACACGCTGAAAGATGTCGGCGGCGACGTCGATGTTCTCTCGATCGACGGCGCGTTCTCGCTGTACCTGCCGGTACTCAAACTGATCGAGCCGCGGCTGGCACCCGGCGCCGTCATCCTCGGCGAGAACGCCTTTGCGCAGGACTATCTCGATTACGTCCGCGCGCCCGCCAACGGCTATTTCTCCCGCTCCCTCGACATCGACGAAGGCCGCGGCAACGAATTCACCGTGCGGATCGGATGACCCCGACCGGCAGGTCGCCAGACTCTGAACGCCGCGCGGCTCAGCTTCGCGGCGATGGGCGACGGCGCGGGGAGCGAGCGACATCGGCGCGGAACTGCCGGCGCGATCGCTAACCGCCTCGCCACCCATCAGGCCGTTCGGCGAGCGTGAAGACGAATGGACCGTCCTCCCGCTATCCAACAGCCCGCCGCTTTGCACCCGCATTCGGAAGCAGCGCCATCAGGGCTTGCAGCGGCGAACTCGGGTCGCCGGACCAGACCAGATGCGTCCGGTTCTTGCGCAGCTTGGCCGGCAGCGGGTGGCGATCCACCGCCGTGCCCAAAGCGGCGTGATCGAGCACGCCTGTCGGCACGATGGCGATGCCGGAGCCCGCCGCCACGCAGGCGACGATGGCGTGATAGGAGCCGAGATCGAGAATACGATCTGGCGACACACCCTCGGACGCCAGCCACTCCATCAGGCGCCGCCGGTAGGAGCAGCCGTGAGGAAACGCCACCACGGTCTTGCCCCCGAGATCCGCGGAGCGGCGCAGCGCGCGGTCGCCCTTGGCGGTGATCAGCACCAGTTCTTCCTCGAACGCGGCGACCGAGGCGAAGCGTCCCGGCTCGAACGGCTCGGAGACGAAGGCGGCGTCGATCTCGAACCGCTCCAACTGCCGAAGCAGCGCGCCGGTGGTGTCGGTCGTCATCTGGATCGCGATGTCGGGATAACGCGCATGAAACCGCGACAGCAGCGGCGGCAGCCGCACCCCGGCGGCGCTTTCCAACGACCCCAGCCGCAGCACGCCCCTCGCCTTCCCGCTGCGCAACTCCTGCTCGGCGGCATCGGCCAACCGCAGCAGACGTTCGGCGTGGCTTAGCAGGGTGCGGCCGACATCGGTGAGAACCAGACCGCGCCCCTGCCGGCGAAACAGGCTGTGCCCGATCCGCTCCTCGAATTGCTTGATGCGGGTGGTGACGTTGGACGGCACCCGGTGCAGCCGGTCCGCCGCGCGGGTGACCCCGCCCTCCCTGACGACGGCGCGGAAGATCTCGAGGTCGTCGAGGTCCATCATTCTCATATCGAGAACGGTAGTTCAGAATAATTCATTTTTCAACGCAGGCCGGATTTGCTGTTGTCGACGCCTCGCTTGTTCCGATCGGACGACTTGATGCACCGCACTTCCGCCGAAGCCGCCGACCTTCATCCACCGACCTGGCTGATCGTCGCGAGCGGCGTCGTGGCGCTCGCTGCCGCGATGGGGATCGGCCGGTTCGCGTTCACGCCGCTATTGCCGCTGATGATGCGCGACGGCACTTTGAATGCCGCCGCCGGCGCCGAATGGGCGGCCGCGAACTACGCCGGCTACCTGGCGGGCGCGCTGACCGCCTCGATCTTTGCCGGCCATCCGCAGCGCGGCTTGCGCCTGTCCCTGGTCGGCATCGTGCTGTCGACGATGGCGCCCGCGTGGATCGATCGCAGCTCGATGGAGCTCTTTGGCGCCGTGCTGCGCGCCGTGTCCGGGGTCTGCAGCGCATGGGCGCTGGTGTGCGCCAGCAGCTGGTGTCTCACCGAACTGGCGCGGCGCCACACGCCGCAGCTCGGCGCCTGGATCTATTGCGGCGTCGGCCTCGGCATTGCGCTGGCCGGAACGATCGCCTGGCTCGGCGGGCAGCAGACGGCTTCCGCGCTGTGGCTCGAACTCGGAACGATCACGGCCGTCGGCACGATCATCGTCGCCGGCGGCCTCGGACGCCGGACCAGCCCGCCGCCGCCGGCAGTCACGCCTCCGCACGCGCGCGTGGCGACAAAGGGTGCGGATCGTGAGTGGGGCGTCGTGGTGTGTTACGGCGCATTCGGCTTCGGCTACATCATTCCGGCCACCTTCCTTCCGGCGATGGCGCGGGAACTGACGGCGGATCCGCTGGTGTTCGGCATCACTTGGCCGTTGTTCGGGCTGGCCGCCGCGGTGTCGGTGGCGCTCGCGGCTCATCGGCTCCACGGCTGGCCGCGGCGGCGGGTTTGGGCGCTGGCGCAAGGGACGATGGCGCTCGGCACGGCGCTGCCGTTGATCAGCCACGCGCTGTGGTCTCTCGCAGTCTCCGCAGTGCTGGTGGGCGGCACCTTCATGGTCGCGACGATGGCCGGACTGCAGCTTGCCCGCGAGCTGTGTCCCGCCAATCCGACGCCGCTGCTGGCGCGGATGACGGTGGCGTTCGCCGTGGGACAAATCATCGGGCCGGTCGTCATTCGCCTGCTCGGCACCGGCACCTGGGCCGGCTGGGACAGCATGGCCTGGGCCAGCGCGACCTCCACCCTGCTGCTGGCGATCAGCACAGCCTGGCTCTGTCGGGATGTCCAGCCGACCGCCTGACTGAGCTGCTGCTATCCGTTTCGCTTTCGAGCCGGCACGCGCGACTGCTACGCCACCGCTAATTCCACCCGCCTCGGCGGGAACGGCCGGAACGTCGCCAAGATCAGCATCGCGGCGAGGCCCATGCCGCAGGAGGCGACATACATCGGCGCGTAGCTGCCATAGGAATCGTAGATCAGCCCGCCGAGCACGGGGCCGGTCGACATGCCGAGGCTGCCGGCCATCGCGGTGCCGCCGACGATCGTGCCCATCATCCGCAGCGGAAAATTCTCACGGATGATCACGGCATAAAGCGGCATGGTGCCGGCGTAGATGAAGCCGACCGCGACGGCGACGGCGTAGAAGCCGCCGAGCCCGCCGACGAAGGCGTAGGCCAGCACCCCGAACGCCTGCGCGAGCAGGCCGATCACCAGCACGCGCTGCGCGCCGAAGCGGTCGCCGGCCAGGCCGAAGCCGATCCGGCCGAACATCCCGGCCAGTCCCTCGACGCTATAGATCGAGGTCGCGGCGATCATCGGGATGCCGCAGGTCACCGCGTAGCTGACGGTGTGGAAGATCGGGCCGGAATGGGTCGCACAGCAGAAGAAGTTGGCCAGCATCAGGGTGACGAATTGCGGCGAGCGCACCGCCTGCCCCACCGTCATCTCGTCCGCCGAATCCACCGCCGCCGCAGCGCCGCCCGCTTCCAGCGCCGGCGGCCGCCGCACCAGCAGCGCCGCAGGAATCATCAGCGCGGCGACCACTGCAGCGATGATCAGCATCGCGCCCCGCCAGTCGTGGATCGTCACGAGCCATGCCGCCAGCGGCGCCATCGTCAGCGGCGCCATCCCCATGCCGGCGGAGACCAATGACACCGCAAGGCCGCGCCCGGTGTCGAACCAGCCGGTGACGCAGGCCATCATCGGCGCGAACACGGCGGCAGTGGCGGCGCCGACCAGTACGCCGAACAGCAGTTGGAATTCGATCAACGACGTCGCGCGGCTGGCGAGCGCGAGGCTGGCCGCAAGCACCACCGATCCGGTCAGCACGACGGGGCGCGGCCCGTACCTGTCCGACAGATTGCCCCACAACATGCTGGCGGCCGCCATCGCCAGGAAGCCGATCGTCATCGCGGTCGAGATGCCGGTGACCGACCAGCCGGTGTCCTGAGACATCGGCCTGATCAGCACCGGCAGCGAGAACATCGCGCCGGCCGCCACGCAGCCGAGCACGCCGCCGGCCGCAACGATCACCCAACGATAGGACTGGTTCATGGTCGTTTCCATGTCGTGCAGAGCCTTTGTCGCGTCATTGCGAGGAACGAAGCAACGCAGCAATCCAGCTTGCGCGCGAAGCTGGGTTGCTTCGCTTCGCAAGGGCGGTGAAAGACTTCCGCCGCGATCAAGCCGCCGCGGGCAACGTGTTGATCATCCAGGGAATGCCGAAGCGATCAATCAGCGAGCCGTATCCCGGCGACCAGAAGGTCTCGCCGAACGGCATCATCGGCTTGCCGCCCTCGGACAATTGCTCATACCAGCGCTGCGCCTCGGCCTTGTCCTCCGTGTGCAGCGTGACGTCGAACCCGTTCTTCGGCTTGTCGACGTTCGGAGCCCAGCCGGTGTCCATATCGGCGCCCATCAGCGCCTGATCGCCGACCTCGAGCCAGCAATGCATCAACCAGGACTTGTACTTCGGATCGGTGACCGGCATGTCCGGCGGCGCGTCGCTATAGGGGAAGGCCGCAGTGATCTTGCCGCCCAGCACTTTTGCGTAGAACTCGAACGCCTCACGGCACTGCCCCTGGAAGCTCAGGCTGGTCACGATCTTCATGCAGTTTTCCTCTCCTGTGCGCCCGGCGACGCGCGATCGCACGAGCGCGCTTGAACACCGGTCATTAGGTTGATATCAACGTATATTGCCTTCGCTTGTCAAGAGCCGTTCTCAATGCGTCCGTCAGCCGAACCGAGTTTTGAAACCACGCTGCTGGTGCGCGACAGCTGCCTGTGCCTGCACGCCCAGCGCGCCGCGCGGGCGCTGGCGCGGCGGTTCGACCTCGCGCTGAAGCCGGCGGGGCTCACCAGCGGTCAGTTCTCGCTGCTGATGTCGCTCAACCGGCCGCAGCCCGCCCCGCTCGGCAGCGTCGCCGCGCTACTGGCCATGGACCGGACGACGCTGACGGCGAACCTAAAGCCGCTGGAGCGGCGCAATCTGCTCGAAGTGCTGATTGATCCGGCGGACCGGCGCGCCAGGCTGCTGCGGTTGACGCCCACGGGGCGCAAGACACTGGCCGCGGCAGTCCCGATCTGGCGCAAGCTGCACGCCGAGATCGAAGCGGATCTCATCGATGCCGACGGCGTACGGGCCGAACTCAACCGGCTCGGCCGCCTTGCTGACTGACGTCCCGCTATTCACTCATCGTCGTCATCATCGTCGTCATCATCGCCGGCGCCGTGACGCTTCTGGTCGTCCCACAGCTTGCGATAGACGCCGTTCTTGGCGAGCAGCTCCTGGTGCGAGCCGCGTTCGATCGCCTGGCCGTTGGAGATGACGACGATCTCGTCCATATCGACCACCGAGGTCAGGCGGTGGGTCGAGAAGATCATGGTGCGGCCGCGCGCCAGCTTCATCAGCGTCTTGTTGATCGCCGCTTCGGTGGTCTGGTCGAGCGCCGAGGTCGCCTCGTCGAGCAGCAGCACCGACGGATCGCGGACGATGGCGCGAGCGATCGCGATGCGCTGGCGCTGGCCGCCTGACAGCGTGTCGCCGCGCTCGCCGACCACGGTGTCGTATTTCTCCGGCAGGCTCATGATGAAGCGGTGGATCTCCGCTTTCTTGGCCGCCTGCACCACCTCCGCGTCGGTGGCGCCTTCCTTGCCGAGCCGGATGTTGTCGCGGATCGACATGTTGAACAGCATGTTCTCCTGGAACACCACCGCCATGCTCCGCCGCAGCGAGTCCAGCGTCACGCTGCGGATGTCGACGCCGTCGATCGAGACCCGCCCCTCGGTCGGGTCGTACAACCGCAGCACCATGTTGAGCAGCGTGCTCTTGCCCGATCCGCTCGGGCCGACGATCGCGATGGTCTTGCCAGCCTTCAGCTTGAGGCTGAGACTATCGATCACCGGCCGCTCGGCGCCCTCGTAGGCGAACGACACCCGCTCGAACGCGATGTTGTCGACGATCCGCGGCAGCTCGGCGGAGCCCGGCTTGTCGGAGATCGGGGTCTTCTCGTCGAGCAGTTCCTGCATGTGGCGCACCGCGGCGGCCGCCTGGATCGACACCGGGATGAACTGCATCAGATGGGAGATGTTGTACGACACCTCCCAGAACGCGCTCTCGAAGGTGACGAAAGTGCCGACGGTGATCTGGCCGGTGGTCGCCAGATACGCGCCGAGCGCCAGCACCAAGAGATGCAGCATCAACACTGAGACGGTAACGCTGCGTTCGACCATCGAGGTCAGGAAGGTGGCCTGCGCCATCTTCTGCCGCGTCGCCTGATTGCGCAGCGAGAAGAAGCCGAACATCTTGCGCTGCAGGCTGAACGCCTTGACCACCGCCTGGGCGCCGACATTTTCCTGAACCAGGCCGAGCACGCCGGCCTCCTGCACCTTCTGCTCGTAGTTCGCCTGCACCGCTTTCGGTGTCAGGATCCGCGGGCCGATCAGGGTGATCGGAAAGATCAACAGCGCCACAACGGCGAGCTGCCAGTTCAGGAACAGCATCAGGATGATGCCGGCGATCAGCTCGAGGAACGGCAGCAGCGCGGTGTTGGCGAGGATTTCCACCACGCTTTCGAACGCCGCCATGTCGATCGAGAACCGCGACAGGATCTCGCCGCGCTTGGTGCGGGCGAAATAGCCGGCCGGCAGGCGCTGGACGTGCTCGAACAGCCTGGTGCGGACGTCGGCGACCACGCTTGCGGCGAGCCGCGCGTCCCAGCGCTCGTACCACACCGCGACGATCGAAGTGATAATGCCGGCGACGCCGAGGATCGACAGGATCTTGTAGAGCTCGTGGAAATCCTCCTCGCCGAGCGCGTCGTCGATCAGGAACTTGAGGCTGAGCGGCATGATGACGTTGAACAGCGTCTCGACGACCACGCCGAACACCACGAACGCCAGCATCTTCTTGTAGTTGACCACGACCGGCCGGATGAAACCGGCGATCGTCGCGAACGCGCCGGCGGCCTCGCGGGCGGTGAAGACGACGAGTTCCTCGTCGTCGTCATCGTCCTCCTCGTCGTCCTCTGCCTCGTCGTCGTCATCATCGTCGGCGGCATCTTTGCCGCCCGGCAAAGGAACTGCGGGAGTCTTGTCGGCGATGAGCTGTTTCACCGGCGGCTTGGTGGTCGGCACCATCGGCGCCGCGGCGCCGACCGGCAGCGCAAACTTCTCGTCCAGCGGCGAAACCGGCGCGGCACCTTCAGAGCCGGAGGCTGGGCCGCCGGGAGACGAACCGGCGGTCTCGGAGTCGGCAGGCGGCGTCGCGGCAGCCTTGTCGGCCGGCGCCGGGTCCGGAGTAGCAGGAGGATTGGGCTTGCGCGCCATGACTCGAAAACCGTTGGGGGCCGGACCGCACGACTACAATGAGCAGCGCCGTGACTTGTTCAAGCCACGGCGCCGGATTTCCTGAAGCGAACGCGAGCCGTCCGCGACGACCTTGGCTCAGTCGTCGTCGTCCTCGTCGTCGATCTTGTCGAAGAACGAATAGCGCAGGCTGTCGGCGTCGCTGTACCACTGGCCGGGGCCCCTGCCCGCCTTCACCGCGAGCTCCCACAGCGCGTCGCCGCAATCGTTGCGATGGACCGACAGGTCGAAGCCGTTGGAGAAGAACAGCTCCGACCACTCCCACCAGGTGCCGAGCTTCTTGATGCCGCGCAGCAGGTCGTAGCGATCGATCACACCCGCATCCATGTCGCTGGTCACCGAGCCGAACACCAGGCCGGTGCGGGCGACACGACGCAGTTCGCGGATCGCCTTGACCACGCGGTTCTCGGCGACGTGGCACAGGCTGGTTTCGAATACGAAGTCGAATTCCTCGTCCTCGAACGGCAGGTCGGTGATCGAGCCCAGCTTGTTGAAGGGCTTCAGCGCTTCCGGGGTCTTGCCGTGGATGAAGCGGTTGTTCTCGACGCCGTAGGCATCGACGCCGCGCTGCCGCAGCGCGCCGACCAGCTCGCCGCTGGCGGAGCCGGCGACCAGCAGCTTATAGCCGTGCGGCGCGTCCCACACCGTCTTGATGGTCTGGATCAGATAGTCCGGATCGGTGAACCGGCTCCAGACCTCGCGATACGGGCCCTGGTTGCGATAGTTCTCGAAATAGTCGCGGTCGATCTTGTCGGAGACCGGCTTGCCGTCATTGGCACGGGCACGGCGCAGCTTCATCGTCTCGGTGACGATGATGTCGGTGGCGGCGTCCGAGGAATCCAGCAGACCGTTCAGCGTCGAATCGAACAGATAGTCACCGACGATCACGAACCCCGGATGGTTCTTCGGCTCGGGGCGATGATTGGTCATGACGTCGCGCACCGGCAGGCCGCCGGGAATGCAGTTCACCGACGACAGCCAGCGGTGGGTCTTGCCTTCCAGGAAATGCCCGCGAACGTCGCCGAGCGCAGCCGGCAGCGACTTCAGCGCCAGCTCGATCAGCTCCTTGTCGGTCAGATTCGAGAATGCCAGCGCGTCCGAGCCGGCGATCAGGAAATTGAGCACGCCGTATTTGCCGACGTCGTGGCGCGAGCCTTCGTTGTAGACGCAGCAGCCGCCGAACGCTTCCGACATAAACCAGGAGCCCGGGATCTTGTCGCCCCAGAACGGGGAATCGAACAGCAGCGAGATCCGCAAATAGTGCGCCGGGCGATCGAAATAGGCGACGTGCTTGACCATCGCCTTGCGCAGTTGCTCATTGCCCCAGCTCAGCGTGGCGAGCCAGTTGTGCGGCAGGCACATCAGCACGAGGTCGAAATCGCGCGTCTCCGGCCCCTTGCCGTTCATCATGTTCAGCTCATAGCGGCCGCTGTCGGTCTTGCCGACCTTGAGGACGCGGTGATTGAACTGGATGTCGGCGTCGATCTCCGAACGCAGGCACTCGATCAGCTGCTCGTTGCCGTTCTGGATCGAATACAGGCCGATATAGCCGTCGATATCCATCACGAAATTCTTGAGCGCGTTGAGGCCGTTGGTGTTGTGGCTCTCGGTGGCGATGTCGGACTTCGCCATCACCTTGAAGAAGCGTTTGGCGGTCGGGTCCTCGATCTCCTTGTCGAGTAGCTGCTCGCAATTGGTCCAGGCCCAGGGATGATCGTTGTCGTGCGCACCGACGCCTTCGTAGTATTCGGTCGGTGTGATCTGCTCGCTGCACGTCTTGCGGAATGCGACGATCGCTTCGGCGGTCTTGTCGCCGTACTTCTTGCGCATGCCGGGCACGTCGTTGAGCAGTTCGCCGTCGAGCTGCACCTGCTCGGCATCCATCGGGATGGTCTGCAGCCCAAAATGCTGCACCAGTTCCCGCAACGGATCCGGGCCCGTCATCGAGTAGTCGTACAGCTCGGCAACGCCGGCCTCGTACATCGCCGGCGCGGTCTCGAATTTCTGGGTGACGATCTTGCCACCGAGCCGGTCGGAGGCTTCGAAGATGGTGACCTTGCACAGGTCCCCGAGCTTTCGTTTGAGATACCAGGCGCTCATCAGACCGCCCGGGCCGCCACCTACGATTGCAAGATCAAACATCGTGTTCTTTCAGAAACATCGCCGCAGCGTCCGCCGCGCGTGCCGGTTCGCGTCGCGGCTCCTGTCAGGGCCGTGATTCTCTGAGAAAATCAGCTTCGCTTCAATGGCTTAAGGCTGATTTTGACGTCGAAACCGGCGCCCCATGCCGGGATCGCTTGGCTCGGAATACAGCAAGGCGCTTTTCACCTGAAGGGAAGATGAACGAAGCGTAAGGTTGGGCACAAAACGCGGCCGCTCAGCCGTTCGCGGGGCCAAATTGGCTACCGAATGGCTGATTTTGCCGAGGCTTCGACTGGCGGCGCCCGTGATCGAGGCGCCCTTTCGCCTCACCTTGCGTCGTACAACCGGCGCTCGGCGCTGTTCAGCAGATCGCGAGCGACGCTCGACAACGGCGAGTCGACGGCGCGGAGACGGTCAAACTCGAACAGATCGAGCCGTAGGATCTCGACCTCACCCGCGATCGGGTCGCGATAGCAGGCGCCCGTCCGCCGCCAGCCGAATGGCAGGAGTAGGTCGCGCAACGACGGCGCGGCGGCAATCAAGCCGGATCTGGCGCCGGCGAGCATCGCGCTGCGATACGCCTGCCGGAACAGCGGTACGATCATCGCCCGTGCCGGGCGCTCCGCAAGCATCGCGAACTGGACATGCAGAACCAGGGTGGAGAGCTCGTCCGGCGCAGCGGCTTCCAGCAGGCGAGCGACACCGGCCTCGTGGTCCGCATCGGCGGCACGGACCAGCCGCACGGTGGCCAGCATCCGCTGCTGCCGCGCAGCGATCAGCACCAAGCTGCGCCGCGCGCAGGCGGCAGCCGCGGTCCGGTCAGCACGCTCGGTGGCCGGGGTAAGGTCGCCGATCGCGCCAATCGATCTGCGGTTCAACCGCCAGGCCGCCTGGCGGTCTTCGTCGGTCAGCATAATCACGATACCAGGCTCAGTGGCGAGCGCGGCGGCCGGCGGCCAAGGCGCCGGCGCGGCAAGAAGCGGCGGCTCAGGGGCGTCGAAATCGACTCGGAAGTAGTCGAGCAGGTCCAACGTTTGCATCGAAATGCCCGCTGTGATCGTGGTTACCTTTCAACTTGCGGATGTAGCCAAATACTCGCATCACCCGATCGGGTGACGTTACGTAAATTGCTGCGGGCTCGCTGGCGCAACCACAGGCTTCGGCACGATCGGCATCACGTCCAGACCGCTTTGCCGGCCAGCAGCGAGATCAGTTCCTGCTGACGCGACAGCCCGGTCTTCGACAGAACCTCTTTGAGCTGGCTCCGCACCGTCTCCCGAGAGACGCCGAGCGCGGTCGCAACCGCATCGACCGAGTGCGCCTCGCCGATGCCACGCGCGACCCGCGCCTCCGCCGGCGTCAAGTCGAACAGCCCCTGCAGAACGTCCGCGGTCGGCACTCTGGCGCGATCCACCGGGGTGGCGACCAGAAGCGCGATCGCCTGGGTGAAGACGTCCCGAGCCGACCCGCGGACCGGGATCAGGTGAAGCACCAACGGCAAATTGCCTTGCGAAGCCGCCACCGGAATCGACCTGACCGCCGGAGCGCTCGGCAGCGCGGCAACCGCTTCGGCGAACACGGCGTCGGCCGACCGATCGGCGATCGTCAGGCGTTGGGCGCGGTCCTGAAACACCGCAGGCACCAGGGCGTCGAACAACGCATTCGCCGCAAACACCCGGCCGGCGCCGCGCAGCACCGCGCCCGGCAAACCGAGAGCCTGTATCGCATCGGTCTGAGCTTTCGCCCGCTCGAACCCAATCCGGTTGGCCGTCATCGCGGCGCGCGCCATGTGCGGCCTCAGTTCGTCCAGCACATGCACGACGTCCGGCGGAACCGGCCCAAGATCGTGGTGTCGCGGCAGCAGGATCGAAATCACGTCCCCACTCGGAATCGGAATCAGCGTCCCGGCGCGATAGCCCATGCCGCTCGGTCGATAGAACTCCCGATAGATCGGATGCGTCGCGATCAGATCCGCGCTCACCAGATCGAGGTCGGTCAGGAACCCGGCATGGTTCTTCTGCTGCGCCCGGGACAGCAGCGGATCCCGATGCGCCCAATCCCGCATGAAGACCTGCAGCTGATCTTCCCAGCCCGGCGATACGATCCCGCTGGAGTAGCCGTCGCGCACCGCGAACAGTACGCCACGCTCGCCGCCGGAGATCGCGCTGAGTGCACCGAGAAGCTCGGGCCACAGCTGCGGCACGAGCGCAGCCTCGTAGATACGATCGACGAGACCGGCATAATCTGCAGGCAAAGTCATCGTTCGCTACACCGATCGAGTAGCGCCGCCGCAGCTACGACGCGCGCAGTACCACTCTTATATCAGGCATTCGCAGAGCTAACCGGCAGCCCGCGCCACGCGGCAGTATAGGCTCATTCAAATACGCGATGAAAACAAGACGCGCGTTCGCCAAAAACAGAAAGGCCGGGATTGCTCCCGGCCTTTGGATTTGTATCCGCGCCGCGGCGGTTATTCCGCCGGCGGCAGAGACAGCGGCTCGGCTTCCGGCGCAGCGGCCGGAACGATCGCCGCCTGCTTCTCGCGCTCGTCGAGGATCAGCCGGTCGCGCTTCACCGCAACTTCGCGGATCTTGGCCATCGAGGCGCCGGTGCCCGCCGGGATCAGCCGGCCGACGATGACGTTCTCCTTGAGGCCTTCCAGCGGATCGACCTTGCCGTTGACCGCGGCTTCGGTGAGCACCCGGGTGGTCTCCTGGAACGATGCCGCCGAGAAGAACGAGCGGGTCTGCAAGCTGGCCTTGGTGATGCCCAGCAGAACAGGGTTGCCGGTTGCCGGCTTCTTGCCCTCCTCGAGCGCCTTGGCGTTGAGCGCGTTGAACTCGATCTTGTCGACCTGCTCGCCCGAAATCATGTCGGTCTCGCCCTGGTCGGTGACCTCGATCTTCTGCAGCATCTGGCGAACGATCACCTCGATGTGCTTGTCGTTGATCAACACGCCCTGGAGTCGATAGACCTCCTGGATTTCGTTGACGAGATAGGCCGCGAGTTCCTCGATGCCCTTGATCGCCAGGATGTCGTGCGGCGCCGGATTGCCCTCGACGATGAAGTCGCCCTTTTCGACGACGTCGCCGTCCTGCAAGTGGATGTGCTTGCCCTTCGGGATCAGGTACTCGCGCGCTTCCTCGTTCTTGTCGAGCGGCTCGATCGAGAGCCGGCGCTTGTTCTTGTAGTCGCGACCGAACCGAATGGTGCCGGCGATCTCGGCGATGATCGCCGCATCCTTCGGCCGCCGCGCTTCGAACAGCTCCGCCACCCGCGGCAGACCGCCGGTGATGTCGCGGGTCTTGGCGCTCTCGGTCGAGATACGCGCGAGGATGTCGCCCGGCTTGACCTGGGCACCGACGTCGACCGACAGAATGGCGTCGACCGACAGCATGTAGCGGGCGTCGCCGCCACGCGCCAGCTTCAGCACCTTGCCGTCCTTGCCCTTGATCACGATCGCCGGACGCAGGTCCGCGCCGCCGCGGGTCGAACGCCAGTCGATGACGATACGCTTGGCGATACCGGTCGACTCGTCGAGCGTTTCGGAGATCGACTGATCCTCGATCAGATCCTCGAAGTCGATGGTCCCTTCGACCTCAGTGAGGATCGGACGGGTGTACGGATCCCACTCGGCGATGCGCTGGCCGCGCTTGACCATATCGCCCTCGTCGACGTGCACGCGCGCGCCGTACTGGATGCGATGGGTCGCACGCTCGGTGCCGTCCGGATCGACGATCGCGATCACCATGTTGCGGACCATCGCAACATTGTGGCCTTCGCCGTTGCGGGCGATGGCGCGGTTCTTGATCACGATCTTGCCGTCGAAGTTCGACTCGATCACCGACTGCTCGTTGATCTGCGCCGCGCCGCCGATGTGGAAGGTACGCATCGTCAGCTGGGTGCCCGGCTCGCCGATCGACTGCGCCGCGATGACGCCGACGGCTTCGCCGTGGTTGACCGGAGTACCGCGGGCGAGATCGCGCCCGTAGCACTTGCCGCAGATGCCGTTGATCAGCTCGCAGGTCAGCGCCGAGCGGATCTTCACTTCCTGCACGCCGGCCTGATGGATCGCCTCGACGTCCCGCTCCTCCATCAGATCACCGCGCTTGACGATAATCTCGTTGGTGGCCGGGTCGCGCACGTCCTCGCCCGCGGTGCGGCCAAGGATACGGCTGCCCAGCGAAGCGACCACGGTACCGGCGTCGACGATCGCCCGCATCTTGATCCCGAGCGAGGTGCCGCAGTCGGCCTGCGTAATGATGCAGTCCTGCGCCACGTCGACCAGACGGCGGGTCAGGTAGCCCGAGTTCGCCGTCTTCAGCGCGGTATCGGCGAGCCCCTTACGGGCGCCGTGGGTCGAGTTGAAGTACTCGAGAACCGACAGACCTTCCTTGAAGTTGGAAATGATCGGCGTCTCGATGATCTCACCCGACGGCTTGGCCATCAGACCGCGCATACCGGCGAGCTGACGCATCTGCTCGGGCGAACCACGCGCACCGGAGTGGGCCATCATGTAGATCGAGTTGACCTGCTGTTCGGAGCCGTCCGGCGCCTTCCGAACCGCGGAGATCTCCTTCATCATCTCCTTGGCGATTTCTTCGGTAGCCTTCGACCAGGCGTCGACCACCTTGTTGTACTTCTCGCCGTGAGTGATCAGGCCGTCGTTGTACTGCTGCTCGAAGTCCTTCGCGAGCGTCCGGGTGGTGTCGACGATCTTCCACTTCGAGCCCGGCACGACCATGTCGTCCTTGCCGAACGAGATACCGGCCTTGAACGCGTTGAAGAAGCCGAGCGCCATGATCCGGTCGCAGAAGATCACCGTCTCCTTCTGACCGCAGTGACGATACACTTGGTCGATGACGCCGGAGATCTCGCGCTTGGTCATCAGCTTGTTGATGACCTCGAACGGCAGCTTCGGCGACTTCGGCAGCACCTGACCAAGCAGGATGCGACCGGCGGTGGTCTCCAGCAGACGAACCGTCTCCTGGCCCTCCTCGTTCACCCAGTGCCAGCGATACTTGATCTTGGTGTGGAGGTGGATGACCTTCGAGTACAGCGCATGCTCGAGCTCGGAGAGATCGCCGAACACCTTGCCCTCGCCCGGCAGGCCTTCCCGCATGATCGACAGGTAGTACAGGCCGAGCACGATGTCCTGCGACGGCACGATGATCGGCTGGCCGTTCGCCGGATGCAGGATGTTGTTGGTCGACATCATCAGCACGCGCGCTTCCAGCTGCGCTTCGAGCGACAGCGGAACGTGCACGGCCATCTGGTCGCCGTCGAAGTCGGCGTTGAACGCCGAACACACCAGCGGATGCAGCTGGATCGCCTTGCCTTCGATCAGCACCGGCTCGAACGCCTGAATGCCGAGACGATGCAGCGTCGGAGCGCGGTTCAGCAGCACCGGATGTTCGCGGATCACCTCGTCGAGGATGTCCCAAACCTCCGGCCGCTCCTTCTCGACCAGCTTCTTGGCCTGCTTGACGGTGGTCGACAGACCCTTGGCGTCGAGCCGCGAGTAGATGAACGGCTTGAACAGTTCGAGCGCCATCTTCTTCGGCAGGCCGCACTGGTGCAGCTTCAGCTCCGGACCGACGACGATGACAGAACGGCCCGAATAGTCGACGCGCTTGCCGAGCAGGTTCTGACGGAAGCGGCCCTGCTTGCCCTTCAGCATGTCGGCGAGCGACTTCAGCGGACGCTTGTTGGCGCCGGTGATGACGCGGCCGCGGCGACCGTTGTCGAACAGCGCGTCCACAGCTTCCTGCAGCATGCGCTTTTCGTTGCGGATGATGATGTCCGGCGCGCGCAGCTCCATCAGCCGCTTCAAGCGGTTGTTACGGTTGATGACGCGGCGATACAGGTCGTTGAGGTCCGAGGTCGCGAACCGGCCGCCGTCGAGCGGCACCAGCGGGCGCAGATCCGGCGGGATCACCGGCACGACCGTGAGGATCATCCACTCCGGCTTATTGCCGGAATAGCGGAACGCTTCGACGATCTTCAGCCGCTTGGCGAGCTTCTTGTGCTTGATGTCGGAATCGGTCTCGGCCATCTCGGCGCGCAGCTGCGCGTCGATCTTTTCGAGTTCGAGGCCCTTCAGCAGCTCGCGGATCGCCTCGGCGCCGATCATCGCGGTGAACGAATCCTGGCCGTACTGATCCTGGGCGCGCAGGTACTCTTCCTCGCTCAGGAGCTGACGCTCCTTGAGGTCGGTGAGACCCGGCTCCAGCACCACGTAGTACTCGAAGTACAGGATCCGCTCGAGGTCCTTCAACGTCATGTCGAGCAGCTGCCCGATGCGCGACGGCAAGGACTTCAGGAACCAGATGTGAGCGACCGGCGCGGCAAGCTCGATGTGGCCCATGCGCTCGCGACGGACGCGGCTGAGCGTGACTTCGACCGAGCACTTCTCGCAGATGATGCCCTTGTACTTCATCCGCTTGTACTTGCCGCACAAGCACTCGTAGTCCTTGATCGGCCCGAAGATGCGGGCGCAGAACAGGCCGTCGCGCTCGGGCTTGAAGGTACGGTAGTTGATCGTTTCCGGCTTCTTGATCTCGCCGTACGACCACGACAGAATCTTCTCCGGCGACGCGATCGAGATCCGGATCTGGTCGAAGACCTGAGCCGGCGTCGTCGGGTTGAAGAGATTCATAATTTCCTGGTTCATCGCCATCTCCTCGCGTGCCGGTCGTCACCAGCCGCAAAATCGGAATTCCAGAGGCATTCCCCGCCGCGCGCGTCGCGCTGGCGCGGCAGAGACACCCGGCGGCCGGCGCAAAGCGCGCGCCGCCGGGGTCGACGCATTGAGTTACTCGGCCGCTTCGGCCGGAGGCGGCGCCGCCAACTTGGAATTGTGCAAGTCGACGTTGAGGCCGAGCGAGCGCATTTCCTTGACGAGCACGTTGAACGATTCCGGAATACCGGCCTCGAACGTGTCGTCGCCACGCACGATCGCCTCGTACACCTTGGTGCGGCCGGCGACGTCGTCCGACTTCACCGTCAGCATTTCCTGTAGCGTATAGGCCGCGCCGTAGGCTTCGAGTGCCCACACCTCCATTTCGCCGAAGCGCTGACCGCCGAACTGCGCCTTACCGCCCAGCGGCTGCTGGGTGACGAGCGAGTACGGACCGATCGACCGGGCGTGGATCTTGTCGTCCACGAGGTGATGCAGCTTCAGCATGTAGATGTAGCCGACGGTGACGCGACGATCGAACTGATCGCCGGTGCGGCCGTCGTACACGGTCGACTGACCCGAAGCGTCGAAGCCCGCGAGCTTCAACATCTCTTCGATGTCGGCCTCCTTGGCGCCGTCGAACACCGGGGTCGCGATCGGCACGCCGTGGCTGAGATTGCGGCCGAGCTCGAGCAGTTCGCCGTCGTCGAGCGACTTGATGGTCTCGTGCTCGCCGTAGATCTTGCGCAGGGTCTCGCGCAGCGGCGTGAGGTCCTGGCTCTGGTAGTAGCTGTCGATGGTCTCGCCGATGCGCTTGCCGAGACCGGCGCACGCCCAGCCGAGATGCGTCTCGAGGATCTGACCGACGTTCATGCGGCTCGGCACGCCGAGCGGGTTCAGCACGATGTCGGCGTGGGTACCGTCCTCCAGGAACGGCATGTCCTCGATCGGCACGATCTTCGACACAACGCCCTTGTTGCCGTGGCGGCCGGCCATCTTGTCGCCCGGCTGGATCTTGCGCTTCACCGCGACGAAGACCTTGACCATCTTCATCACGCCGGGCGGCAATTCGTCGCCGCGCTGCAGCTTCTCGACCTTGTCGAGGAAGCGCTGTTCGAGGCCCTTCTTCGACTCGTCGTACTGCTTCCGCATGGCCTCGATTTCGGCCATCAGCTTGTCGTTCGGCGCCGCGAACAGCCACCACTGCGACTTCGGATACTCTTCGAGCTCCGCGCGGGTGATCTTGGTGTCCTTCTTGAAGCCCTTCGGACCGGCGATGCCCTGGCGGCCGTCGAGCAGGTCGGCGAGACGGCCGTAGACGTTACGGTCGAGAATCGCCTGCTCGTCGTCGCGGTCCTTGGCGAGGCGCTCGATCTCTTCCCGCTCGATCGCCAGCGCACGTTCGTCTTTGTCGACGCCGTGGCGGTTGAATACGCGGACTTCGACGATGGTGCCCTGCACGCCCGGCGGGACCCGCAGCGAGGTGTCGCGAACGTCCGAGGCCTTCTCACCGAAGATGGCGCGCAGCAGCTTTTCTTCCGGCGTCATCGGGCTTTCGCCCTTTGGCGTGATCTTGCCGACCAGGATGTCGCCGGCGCGAACTTCGGCGCCGATGTAGACGATGCCGGCTTCGTCGAGGTTCTTCAGCGCTTCTTCCGAGACGTTCGGAATGTCGCGGGTGATTTCCTCGGGACCGAGCTTGGTGTCGCGGGCCATCACCTCGAATTCCTCGATGTGGATCGAGGTGAAGACGTCTTCCTTCACGATCCGCTCGGAGAGCAGGATCGAGTCTTCGAAGTTGTAGCCGTTCCACGGCATGAACGCGACCAGCACGTTGCGGCCGAGCGCGAGCTCACCGAGATCGGTCGACGGACCGTCGGCGATGATGTCGCCCTTCTTGACGTGGTCGCCGACCTTCACCAGCGGACGCTGGTTGATGCAGGTCGACTGGTTGGAGCGCTGGTACTTCATCAGCCGGTAGATATCGACGCCCGACTTGGTCGGATCGAGGTCCTCGGTGGCGCGGATCACGACGCGGGTGGCGTCGATCTGGTCGATCACGCCGGTGCGGCGCGCGGCGATCGCCGCGCCCGAGTCACGGGCGACCACGCCTTCCATGCCGGTGCCGACAAACGGCGCCTCGGCGCGAACCAGCGGCACCGCCTGGCGCTGCATGTTCGAGCCCATCAGCGCGCGGTTGGCGTCGTCGTTCTCGAGGAACGGGATCAGCGCCGCGGCGACCGAAACCAGCTGCTTCGGCGACACGTCCATGTAGTCGACCTGGTCGGCCGGCATCGGAACGACGTCGCGGGTGCCGCCGGCGCGGCAGACCACCAGATCGTCGGTGAAGCGGCCCTTGGCGTCGAGCGCCACGTTGGCCTGCGCGACCGCGTAGCGGCCCTCTTCCATCGCCGACAGATACACCACCTCGTCGGTGACGCAGCCTTCCTTGACCTTGCGGTACGGAGTCTCGACGAAGCCGTATTTGTTGACGCGGGCGAAGGTCGCCAGCGAGTTGATCAGACCGATGTTCGGACCTTCCGGCGTCTCGATCGGGCAGATACGGCCGTAATGGGTCGGATGCACGTCGCGGACTTCGAAGCCGGCGCGCTCGCGGGTCAGACCGCCCGGGCCGAGCGCCGACAGGCGCCGCTTGTGGGTGATCTCCGACAGCGGGTTGGTCTGGTCCATGAACTGCGACAGCTGCGAGCTACCGAAGAACTCGCGCACCGCGGCAGCCGCCGGCTTGGCGTTGATCAGGTCCTGCGGCATCACGGTGTCGATGTCGACGCTCGACATGCGTTCCTTGATGGCGCGCTCCATGCGCAGCAGGCCGATGCGATACTGATTTTCCATCAGCTCGCCGACCGAACGCACACGACGGTTGCCGAGATGGTCGATATCGTCGATCTCGCCCTTGCCGTCCCGCAGGCCGACCAGGGTCTTGATCACCGCCAGGATGTCTTCCTTGCGCAGCGTGCGATGGGTGTCCGGCGCATCGAGGTCGAGGCGCATGTTCATCTTGACGCGGCCGACCGCCGACAGGTCGTAGCGCTCGGCGTCGAAGAACAGCGACTGGAACATGTTCTGCGCGGATTCCAGCGTCGGCGGCTCGCCCGGACGCATCACCCGGTAGATGTCGAACAGCGCGTCTTCACGCGTCATGTTCTTGTCGGCGTTCAACGTGTTGCGGATGTAGGGGCCGACATTGACGTGGTCGATGTCGAGCAGAGGAAGCTCCTTGTAGCCCTCCTCGTTGAGCATCTTCAGCGTCTTGTCGGTGATCTCCTCACCGGCTTCCGCATAGATCTCGCCCGTCTTCGGGTTGACCAGATCCTCGGCCAGATAGTTGCCGACGAGCTCCTCGTCGGACATCCGCAGCGCCTTGAGGCCCTTCTCCTGGAGCTGGCGGGCGGCACGCACGGTCAGCTTCTTGCCGGCCTCGAGCACCACCTTGCCGGTGTCGGCGTCGATCAGGTCGTTGACGGTCGAGTAGCCACGGAAGCGATTGACGTCGAACGGAACGCGCCAGCCTTCCTTGGTCCGCTTGTAGAGGATCTTGTTGTAGAACGTCGACAGGATCTCTTCGCCGTCGAGGCCGAGGGCGAACATCAGCGACGTCACCGGCAGCTTGCGGCGACGGTCAATACGCGCATAAACGATGTCCTTGGCGTCGAACTCGATGTCGAGCCAGGATCCGCGATACGGGATGATGCGGGCGGCGAACAGCAGCTTGCCCGACGAGTGGGTCTTGCCCTTGTCGTGGTCGAAGAACACGCCCGGCGACCGGTGCATCTGGGAGACGATGACGCGCTCGGTGCCGTTGACGATGAAGGTACCGTTCATCGTCATCAGCGGGATGTCGCCCATGTAGACATCCTGCTCCTTGATGTCCTTCACGGAGCGGGCGCCGGTTTCCTCATCGATATCGAACACGATCAGGCGCAGCGTCACCTTCAGCGGCGCAGCATAGGTCATGCCGCGCTGGCGGCACTCGTCGACGTCGTACTTCGGCGGTTCGAACTCGTAACGAACGAATTCGAGCATCGAGGCGTTGGAGAAGTCCGAGATCGGGAAGACCGACCGGAACACCGCCTGCAAGCCCTCGTCCGGCCGCCCGCCGGGCGGCTCGGCGACCATCAGGAACTGGTCGTAGGACGCCTTCTGAACCTCGATGAGGTTCGGCATCTCCGCGACTTCCCGGATGTGACCGAAAAACTTGCGAACGCGTTTGCGACCGGTGAACGTCTGCTGCGCCATCGTGGCCTCTCGTTTCGTCGCCCGGTTGGGCGAACCGTCCGGAGCGCGAGCCGCCTCGCCCCCGGGTTGAATACCGAACATCCGAAATTCAGGAGCCAGATTTCAGGAACTAAATCCTAAGTCGGCTCAGCACTAATTCCGAACGCAAAATAACGCGCGGGGCGCTGCCGCACCCGCCCGTCGAAAACCTCGTCGTCACAGACCGAAAAAGCCCGAAATTGCCGATTCTCCTAAAGGCTGCGCGGACACGTTACCACGCCCATCGCGCCTGCGCTTTCGTGCTGCCGAACCAATATGGGACGGCAATGTGGAGATTCGAGGGGTTGTACCCCCGCTTTTCCACACATTCCTGTGACGGCTTCGGGGAACAGCAGATCCTCCGCTCCCTGCCGCCGCGACCGGGGCCGGCGAACCGGCCCCAACCGCTGATGGTCGTCCGCCCTTCAGACCGTCATGGCCGGGCTTGTCCCGGCCATCCACGTTCTTGCGGGAGGCAGGTCCCGGGTCCCGCGATGCGCGCCCGGGACGGAACCCAAGTAACCTGCAGTTACTTGAGTTCGACCTTGGCGCCAGCCTTCTCGAGCTGGGCCTTGATCTTGTCGGCTTCTTCCTTGTTGACGCCTTCCTTGAGCGGCTTCGGAGCGCCTTCGACCAGATCCTTGGCTTCCTTGAGGCCCAGGCCGGTGATGGCGCGGACTTCCTTGATCACCTCGATCTTCTTGTCGCCAGCCGCGGCCAGGACAACAGTGAAGTCGGTCTTCTCTTCCGCCGGAGCAGCGGCGCCACCGGCGCCCGGAGCAGCGGCAACAGCAACGGCCGCAGCGGCCGAGACGCCCCACTTCTCTTCGAGCATCTTGGCGAGCTCGGCGGCTTCGAGCACGGTGAGGCTCGACAGGTCGTCAACAATCTTCTGCAGATCAGCCATTGAATCAGTTCCTTACGGGTATCAGTTCGAACCAGGGTTGATTGGGAGTGAAGCGTCAGGCCGCTTCGCTTTTGGAGGCATAGGCCTGAACCACGCGAGCCAGCTTGGCAGCCGGAGCAGTGGTGACCTGCGCGATCTTGGTCGCCGGGGCCTGGACGAGGCCGACCAGCTTGGCGCGCAGTTCATCGAGCGACGGCAGCGAGGCCAGGGCCTTCACACCATCGACGTTCAGGACGGTTTTGCCCATCGAACCGCCGAGAATGACGAACTTCTCGTTCGCCTTGGCGAATTCGACGGCAACTTTCGGCGCCGCGACCGGATCGCTGGATGTAGCGATCACAGTCGGCCCCTTCAGCAGGGAGCCGATGGCTGCGACGTCGGTGCCTTCAAGAGCAATTTTGGCGAGACGGTTCTTCGAGACCTTCACCGAGGCGCCCGCCTGCTTCATCTGCTGACGCAGCTTCTGCATCTGGGCAACGGTGAGGCCGGAATAGTGAGCGACGATCGCGACGCTGGTGGTCTGGAACAGACCGTTCAGCGATTCGACCGCCTCTTTTTTTGCCGCTCTTTCCACAGCAAGCTCTCTCCGGTTGGCGGTCTCTGCGAGCAGGACCACCGGGTTACACCCACCGTCCCGCTCCAACCCGACCCCGAGGCACAAGCCTCCAAGGACACGTAGGGCGAGACGATCGTGAATTGCCTGCCCTCCCGAACCGGCTGCGGCTATCGCCTTCGCCCGAACGGGGTGTCGAGGTTCGAACCCTATCCGCATCCCGACGCCCGTAGCGTTGGGACACAAAATCCGGTCTTCACCCGTCTATGCAGGCCGTATAATTAAGCCTCTGAGGAAACGATCGCTTCCGCTTCGGCGCCTGCAGTCTCGGACAGGACCAAGATCGTCTTGCAGACAGTCCGGCAAGCCGGCCAATCGTGCTTTCCGATCCCTGCTCGCATTCCGATCGGGCGACAGTGCTCTGTGTCCTTCAGCGATCCGGGTGGATGAGTTGAAGGAACAGTCTCCTATCGACAAGGTCATTGGAATGCGCGCACGAGCGCGCCAGCCACAGCCGGCACGCCCGGAGCGGGGTGTTTAGCGAGTCTTAATGCGCTTGCCAAGAGCAAACTTCGCCGACCGGCACGATTTTGGCATAGCGCCCAGCACGGGGCGCGCGCAGCGGCAGCGACTTCGGGAATCCTGCCGGATCGGGCCGGCGCGCGCAAGCCTTCCGGGGTCAAAACTGGCGCGACTGCTCAGCCCTTCGGGCAGGCAGCGCCGGCCTCCGCCCACGCCTTGATCAGCGCACCGAACTGTTTCTGAGTTCCGGGCGCCGGGGTGCGCCCCTCGCCCGGATGCCAGCCCCAGCCGACCAGCTCATCCTCAGCCATATGATGCACGAGCGCGGCCATGTCCTTGTCACCGTTGCGGGTTCGGTCCTTGATCTGGACGCAGATCTGGCCCAGCGTCTTGCCCTGCCAAGCCATCTCCTGCGGCGCCAAGGCCCATTTTGGATTGCCCGGCACGCCGGCCGAATCGAAGTTCGCCTGGTGATGGCAGGTGGTGCAGGCCAGGCCGCCGGGCGGTCCGAGTCCGTGCTCGCCGCGGACCACCAGCGGCTGATGCGGCCGCATCGCGTCGGTCTGGGTCGGCCGGTCGCCGGCCGGGTGGCAGTTCATACAGCGCGGCGAGGTGATGACTTTGCCGGCCTCCTCGAACAGCGCGATCGCCCGCTTCTGCTTGTCGCGGATCTTGGCGAAGTCCGAAACAGGCCGGAGCTGGGTGGAGTCGGCCACGCGGCTGGCGGCGTCGGCTTCTCCTAGCAGCAGCGGAGCAGCGGCCACGACCAGGCTCGCCGTCACCATCGCGGCGAAGCCGGCCAGAACCGTCTGACGAATCCGGCTCATGCGCCTGCTCCCGGCACGATCGGCAATTGTCGCGGCCGGCCGAGACCGAGCCTGGCCATTGCATTGGCGACCGCCGGCCCAAGCGGCGGCACGCCGGGCTCGCCGACCCCGGTCGGCTTCTCGGTGGACTGAACGATGGTGACGTCGACCTCCGGCATTTCGTCGATCCGCAGCGACCGGTAGGTGTCGAAATTACCGGCGACCGGACGCCCCTGGTCGAGCGGCTGTTCGGCATAGAGGATGTGGCCGAGTGCGAAGCCGACCCCGCCCTCCATCTGGGCGCGGATGATGTCCGGATTGACCGCCACCCCGCAGTCCACCGCGACCCAGACCTTATGCACCTTGGGTCCGCTGTCGCCGACCGACATTTCGACGATCTGTGCCACGAAGGTGTTGAAGCTCTCGACCACCGCAACCCCGCGGGCGCGCCCGGATTCCAGCTTGGCGCCCTTCCAGTCGGCCTTCTCGGCCACCGCGCGCAGCACGCCGGCGTGGCGGGGCTTGTCCTGCATCATGGCCAGCCGGCCCTCGACCGGGTCCTGCCCGGCAGCTTCCAGCAACTGATCGACGAACGCCTCGACCGCATAGCCGGTGTGGGTATGGCCGACCGACCGCCACCACAGCACCGGAATGCCGATCTCGACCTGATGCGCCTCGCATCTGAAATTGGCGATGTCGTAAGGCAGCTCGTTCGAGCCTTCGACGAGAGTGGGGTCGAGGCCGTCTTTCATCATCGCCTCGAACGCCGATCCCTTCATGATCGACTGGCCGACGATGGTGTCGCTCCAGGCGGCAATCTTGCCGTCCTTCACCACCCCCCGCATCCGGTGCAGGCCGAACGGCCGATAGAACCCGCCGCGCATGTCGTCCTCACGGGTCCACACCAGCTTGATCGGCCGACCCGGGCCGAACGCCTTGGCCACCTCGGCGAGCTCGCGCGCGACCTGTGCCGATTGCTGGGCGCGGCGGCCGAAGCTGCCGCCAGCCAGGATGGTCTGCAGCTTGATCTTGTCGACGCCGATGCCGAGCACATCGGCGATCACCCCGTGATCGGGGGTTGGAAACTGGCAACCGTACCGCGCCGAAGCGGTCTCACCCTGCCAGTGAATGAAGCCGTTGAGCGGCTCCATCGGCGCATGCGCCAGATATGGAAACACGAACTCGGCCTCAACGAGCTGGCCACCATCAGCGACTGCGGCGTCGAAATCGCCCTTCGCCTTGACGACGCGGCCGGCCTTTTTCGACAGCTCACGGAACTCGCCGAGGATATTGGCGGTGCTGCGCGTCTCCGCGGAGGAGTCGTCCCAGCTGATCTTCAGCTTGTCGCGACCCTGCTTGGCCGGCCAGAAGCCGGTGGCATACACCGCGACACCAGTCGGCACCTGCTTGATTTCGACGACGCCAGGCACCTTCCTGGCTTCGGTCGCATCGAACGACGCGACCTTGCCGCCGAACCGCGGCGACCGCGCGACCAGCACGGTCAACGTCTCCGGCTCGTTGATATCGAGGGTGAACACCGCCGAGCCGTTGGACTTCTCGACGCTGTCGAGACGCTTGACCGCCCCATCCTTGCCGATCAGCTTGAACTCGGATGGATCCTTCAGTTTCGGATCCGCCGGCACCGGCATCTGCATCGCCTTATCGGCGAACTCGCCGAACCGCCCCTCCTTGCCGGAGCGATGACGTATGATCCCATTCTCGACCGTGATCTCGCCGGCCGGCACGTCCCAGCTTTCGGCGGCTGCAGCGACCAGCATTTCGCGGGCCGCAGCACCGACTTTCCGCATCTGATCATAGGAGTTGGCGATCGCACTGGAGCCGCCGGTGCCCTGCAGGCCGAACAGCAGGTTCTTGTACAGCGCCGGGTTCGACGGCGCATGTTCGGCGCGCATCTGCGCCCAATCGGCGTCGAGCTCTTCTGCGACCAGCGTCGCCATCCCGGTGAGCGGCCCCTGCCCCATCTCGATGTGCTTGCACAGCACGGTCACGGTGGAGTCCGGCTTGATGATCAGGAAGGTGTTGGGCGCGATGTTGACCTGCTGCGGCGCCGGCTGATTCTGGGCGAAGGCCGGCGTGCGGGCGGCGACATAGGCGCCGATCACCAGGCCCGCGCCGGCCTTGAGGACGCTGCGACGAGTGAGGCTGCGATCGTGCATGGTCATGCTCAGCCCTCCAGCGATTTCGCGGCTTGATGGATTGCGGCGCGGATGCGCACATAGGTCGCGCAGCGGCAGATGTTGCCGTTCATCGCCAGATCGATGTCCCGGTCGGTGGGGGCCTTGTTCTGCGCCAGCAGCGCAGTCGCGCTCATCACCTGGCCGGACTGGCAGTAGCCGCATTGCGGCACGTCGATCGCCGCCCAGGCGGCCTGCACCGCACGGCCCTCCTTGCTGCTGAGCCCTTCGATCGTGGTGATCTTGCGATCCCCCACCGCCGACACCGGCAGCGAGCACGAGCGCATGCTCTGGCCGTCGATGTGCACCGTGCAGGCGCCACATTGCGCGACGCCGCAGCCGTATTTGGTGCCGGTCAGTCCGGCGCCGTCACGGATCGCCCACAGCAGCGGCGTATCGGGATCGACGTCGACCGCATGCACCTGCCCGTTGATGGAAAGTGTAAACGCCGCCATCGGCGCGCCCTCCCTGAAATCAGGGAGCGAAACTAACTGCGACGAATTGGCAACTACAACTCACATCAAGTTGCGGCGAAATACCCGCTTGGCTGCGGAACAAAACTGAGCCTGCCGCGTTCCCCGGGCCTTCTCGCTGCGCACTATGCCTGGACCGGATACGGCAGCGGCCTTCCCTCGAAATACGCCGACAGATTGGCGATCACGCAATCCTGCATGGCAACGTGCGCCTCCTGGGTGTGGCCGCCGATATGCGGCGTCAGCACCACGTTCGGAAACTCCGCCAGCGCATCCGGCGCGTAGGGTTCCTGCGCGAACACGTCGAGACCTGCGGCCGCGATGTGTCCATCGGCGAGCGCCGCGATCAACGCGGGCTGATCGATCACCGAGCCGCGCGAGATGTTGACCAGCACACCGTTCGGCCCGAGCCGCTTCAGCATGTTGGCATCGATGATGTTCTCGGTGTCGGGGCCGGCGCGGACCGCGACCAGCAGCACGTCGCACCAGTCCACCAGCTCACCAAGGTCGCCAATGTAGCGATACGGCACGTCGTGACGGCTGCGGCTGTGGTAGGCGACCTCGGTCTCGAAACCGGCAACGCGGGCGGCGATCTTGCGGCCGATCTCGCCGATGCCGTAGACGCCGACCTTGGCGCCGGTCAGTCCGCGCGGCGGCTTCAGCAGCGGCGATGGCTTGGCGCCGGACCAGCCGCCCGCCCGCAGATAGGCGTCCGCCGGGATCACTCGCCGCATCAGCGCGAGCAGCAGCGTCATTGCCAGATCCGCCACCGCCGAGGCGTTGGCCGCCGGGCTGTTGCCGACCACGATGCCGCGCTCGGCGGCGGCTTTCAGATCGACGCCGTCATAGCCGGTGCCGTAGCAGATCACGGCGCCGAGCGCGGGCAGCATGTCGAGGGTTGCGCGGCCGAGCGGCTGCCCGCCCATCGTCAGCAGCGCGCGGACTCCCGCAAGATCGGCGGCACCGAACACCTGATCGGCCGGCTTGCCGGCAGTCTCCAACAGCTCGAACCGTTCGGCGAACCGCCCCAGCATCGACCTGCCGAACCGCGACGCCACCAGAACCTTGTCGGCCATTTCCGCCCCTCTCGTTTGTTGTTGTTCTTTCGAAGCAAACAAAAAGGGCGAACGGGTTGCCCCGTCCGCCCTCTCTCAAATGGCCATTCGTCCGGGCAACGGACTTAGTGGACGGTGCCCGGCTCGACCTTCACGCCCGGGCCCATTGTCGAGGACACCGCGACACGCTGAATGTAGGTGCCCTTGGCGCCGCTCGGCTTGGCCTTGTTGACCGCGTCCGCGAGCGCCTTGATGTTCTCGACCAGCTTGTCGGCCTCGAACGAGGCCTTGCCGACGCCGGCCTGGATGATACCGGCCTTCTCGACGCGGAACTCGACCGAACCGCCCTTGGCACCCTTTACCGCGCCGGCGACATCCATGGTCACCGTGCCGATCTTCGGGTTCGGCATCATGCCGCGCGGGCCGAGCACCTTACCGAGGCGGCCGACCAGGGGCATCATGTCCGGGGTGGCGATGCAGCGGTCGAAGTTGATGTTGCCGGCCTGAACCTGCTCCACCAGATCCTCCGCACCGACGACGTCGGCACCCGCGGCCTTGGCTTCGTCCGCCTTGGCGCCGCGCGCGAACACGCCGACGCGCACGGTGCGGCCGGTGCCGTTCGGCAGCATGACCACGCCGCGGACCATCTGGTCGGCGTGGCGCGGATCGACGCCGAGGTTGATCGCGACCTCGATGGTCTCGTCGAACTTCGAAATCGCACGCTCCTTGATCAGCTTCACCGCCTCGTCGAGCGGATACAGCTTGGTGCGGTCGATGCCTTCGCGGATCTTCTTCAGACGCTTACCGATTGCCATGATCCGTTACCCCTCGACCTGCAGGCCCATCGAGCGGGCAGAACCCTCGACCATGCGCATGGCCGACTCGACGGTGTCGCAATTGAGATCCTTCATCTTCTTCTCGGCGATCTCGCGCACCTGGGCGGAGGTCACCTTGCCGGCGAAGTCGCGGCCCGGCAGCTTGGAGCCGGATTGGATCTTGGCCGCCTGCTTGAGGAAGTAGGACATCGGCGGGGTCTTCATCTCGAAGGTGAACGACCGATCGGCGTAGATCGTGATCACCACCGGAATCGGCGTATTCTTCTCTTCCTTCTGGGTCTGCGCGTTGAACGCCTTGCAGAACTCCATGATGTTGAGGCCGCGCTGACCAAGCGCGGGACCGATCGGAGGCGACGGGTTGGCCGCTCCGGCCGGCACCTGCAACTTCAGGTATCCGGTCACTTTCTTTGCCATTTAACTCTCCTGTTGCCGGCGAACCGGCGGTTTCAGGTTTCGTGGTGGGGCGTCATCCGATGACTGGCGATCACCGGCACGCCTCCCACGTCTTTCAGAGCAGAGCCTCCACCCTACTCTACTCCGTCATGCCCGGACTTGATCCGGGCATGACGCCGTGGCTGGGGTTGTCCCCCTGCCACGACTTCGTACGATCAGACCTTCTCGACCTGACCGAATTCCAATTCGACCGGGGTGGCGCGGCCGAAGATCGAGACCGCGACCTTCACGCGCGAGCGCGCCTCGTCGATTTCCTCGACCACGCCGGAGAACGACGCGAACGGGCCGTCGGCGACACGTACGTTCTCGCCGATCTCGAACGACACCGACGCCTTCGGGCGCTCCACGCCTTCCTGCACCTGGTGCAGAATGCGCATCGCCTCGGATTCCGAGATCGGCATCGGCTTGTTCTCGGCGCCGAGGAAGCCGGTGACCTTCGGGGTGTTCTTGATCAGGTGGAACGCTTCGTCGGTCAGATTCATCTTCACCAGCACGTAGCCGGGGAAGAACTTGCGCTCGGCGTCGACCTTGCGGCCGCGGCGCACCTCGGTGACCTTCTCGGTCGGCACCAGCACCTGTTCGAACAGATCCTCCAGGCCTCGCTGCTTGGCCTGCTCGCGAATCGATTCCGCGACCTTCTTCTCGAAGTTCGAATAGGCGTGGACGATGTACCAGCGCATGCTCATAGGGCGGGGCCTGCCGTTAGACGCCGAGTACCAAGCGGATCAGCACGCTGATCACCTGGTCGGCGGCAAAAAAGAAAATCGAAGCCAGCGCCACCATCACGAACACCATGATCGTGGTGATCGAGGTTTCGCGGCGGGTCGGCCAGGTCACCTTGGCGGTCTCGCTCCGCACTTCCTGCAGGAATTTGAACGGGCTGAAAGCCATGGCGTGATCCGGGTCAGTCTCGATATCGGGTTGGTGAAAGCCAGACAGCCCTGTTGCGCCCAACCTTTGCCAAGGACCCCCTCAGCTTCAGGATGAGCCGTCAACCGGGCCCTGTTTTTCGGGAAAATCAAGCCGCGCCGGAAATCCGTCGAAGCGGGCCGGCAGCGAGTGGGGCCTTGTACGGCCAGATCGCCGAAACGTCAAGCTGCGGGCGGCTGTCGCAGCACGCGCACGGCCCCCTCGCGGCGCCCCGCCGAAGACAGAAAAGCCGTTTCAGTTTCAAGCAGCTGTCAGATTTTCGGAGCGCGCCTGGCAGGAGTGGCAGGGCTCGAACCTGCGACCCCCGGTTTTGGAGACCGGTGCTCTACCAATTGAGCTACACTCCTACGTCGACGTCGCCGCCGAACGGGGCGTTTGAAGCACAGCCGATGCCCTGCTGGCAAGTGGGATACGCGGTTAGGCTTTGGTCTATTCGACAGGTTCCACAGGCACGGCGTCCGGGCCGGCTCCGGAGTTGCGCTGCGATCGGGGCGCCGCCGCGCATTCCCGGTTGGCGCCCGTTCCCGGCGCATTCTCGAACACACAGCGGGTCGGCGGCGCTCCGCATACCCGGTCGAGCTCGCGGAAGCCGACACAATGCCCGTCCGGCGCCCGATAGCCGGTGCCGCCCTTGCAGCCGCAGCCTTTGCACGGCGGCAGCTCCGGACAGGCCGCCTCGCCTGCCGCCGGCCATGTCCATGCGACAAGAAAAGCCGCGCAAACGGCAAAGCGTCTGCGCGGCTTTCCGAAGCTCACCACGTCGATCGAGTTACTCGATGATCGCGGCGACGACGCCGGCGCCCACCGTGCGGCCGCCTTCGCGGATGGCGAAGCGCAGCTTTTCTTCCATCGCGATCGGCACGATCAGGTGCACTTCCATCGCGATGTTGTCGCCCGGCATCACCATCTCGGTGCCTTCCGGCAGGTGCACCACACCGGTCACGTCGGTGGTGCGGAAGTAGAACTGCGGACGGTAGTTGGTGAAGAACGGGGTGTGGCGGCCGCCCTCTTCCTTGGTCAGGATGTAGGCCTCGGCCTTGAACTTGGTGTGCGGCTTCACCGAACCCGGCTTGCACAGCACCTGGCCACGCTCGACTTCTTCACGCTTGGTGCCGCGCAGCAGCGCGCCGATGTTGTCGCCGGCCTGGCCCTGATCGAGCAGCTTGCGGAACATTTCGACGCCGGTGCAGGTGGTCTTCTGCGTCGGACGGATGCCGACGATCTCGATTTCCTCACCGACCTTGATCACGCCGCGTTCGACACGGCCGGTCACCACGGTGCCGCGGCC
>NZ_QKQS01000013.1:589292-695915 GCF_003226555.1 Rhodopseudomonas palustris
GCAGGATGTGCTCGCGGGTCTGCGGCATCGGGCCGTCGGCCGCCGACACCACCAGGATCGCGCCGTCCATCTGCGCCGCGCCGGTGATCATGTTCTTGACGTAGTCGGCGTGGCCCGGGCAGTCGACGTGCGCGTAGTGACGGTTCTGCGTCTCGTACTCGACATGCGCGGTCGAAATCGTGATGCCGCGCGCCTTCTCTTCCGGCGCCTTGTCGATCTGGTCATAGGCCGTGAACGTCGCACCGCCCGTCTCCGCCAGAACCTTGGTGATCGCCGCAGTCAGCGACGTCTTGCCATGGTCGACGTGACCGATCGTCCCGATGTTGCAATGCGGCTTCGTACGTTCAAACTTTGCTTTGGCCATCGTTCTCCATCCTAGTCGGCGCCAGCCTGGAAGGCGGCGAAACCGCGGCTGGTTACTGCGGAAAAGCACCCTGTTCAAGCCGGATTTTATCGGTCAATCTGGCGCGGAACGCCCCCGCAGGCCCGGATGACAGCCGTGTGAACAGAGTCGCCGGACCACAACAAAAACAGCAACCGGGAAACGCCATGACCGCGACCGCCGCCGCACCCTCCGCCCTCCCCCCGCAGACCCCGGCTTTGCCAGAGGCCAAGCCCGAAACCCTGGGGCTGTCGCCGCGCCGGCTGCAGGTGATGGCGGACGCGTTCAAGCGCGAGATCGACAAGGGCACCATCCCCGGCGTCACCTTGCTGGTGTCGCGCAAGGGGCGGGTCGGCTGGTTCGAGGCGCTGGGGCGGCAAGCGCCGGGTTCCGACACGCCGATGCGCCAGGACAGCATTTTCCGGATCTTCTCGATGACCAAGCCGATCGTTTCGGTCGGCATCATGCAACTGGTCGAGGACGGCCAGATGCTGCTCGACGATCCGCTCTCGAAGTTCATTCCCGAATTCGAGAACACCAATGTCGGCATCGTGCGCGGCGGCGAATTGGAACTAGTGCCGCTGCAGCGCCCGATCACCATCCAGGACCTGCTACGCCACACCTCGGGCATCACCTACGACCACACCGGCGACGGCCCGATCCACAAGATGTATCGCGCTTCGCGAATCCGCAGCCGCAAGATCACCAACGAGGAACACGCCACTCTGGTCGCCTCGATGCCGCTAGTGTGTCAGCCCGGCGCGGCCTGGAACTACAGCCGCTCGACCGACATTCTCGGCCGGGTGATCGAAGTGGTCGCCGGCCAGACGCTCGGCGCCTTCCTCACCGAACGCATCCTGGCGCCGCTGCAGATGGCCGAGACCGGATTCCACACCGCGGCCGAGAACAAGGGCCGGCTCGCCGAGGCGTTCCCGACCGATCCGTGGACCGGCGATCCGGTGGCGCTGTTCAACATGCTGGAAAAGCCGGCGATGGAATCCGGCGGCGGCGGCCTGGTCTCGACCACGATGGACTATGCCCGGTTCTGCCAGATGCTGCTCGGCGGCGGCACGCTGGACGGGACGCGCATCATCGGCCGCAAGACGCTGGAACTGATGGCGAGCAATCACCTCGAGCCGCACATCCCGCCGGACAACTACATCCTGCCGCCGGGCAACGGCTTCGGCCTCGGCTTCGCGGTCCGCACGCAGCCGGGCATCTCGCCCTTCCCCGGCTCGGTCGGCCAGTTCTACTGGAGCGGCATCGCCGGCACGTTCTTCTGGATCGACCCCGCCGAACAGATGTTCGCGGTGTTCATGTCGCAGGGCCCAGGACAGCGCGAGTACTTCCGCACCTTGGTACGGGATCTGGTGTACGCGGCGGTGGAGTAATTACCGCTCCGCGTGTCATTCCGGGGCGCGAGCGGCAGCTCGCGAACCCGGAATCTCTTCTTTGCTTACAACTTCGGGATTCCGGGTCTGCGCGCCGTTGGCGCGCATCCCGGAATGACGTTGCGTGGCGAGGAGCGCCTCAGCTAATCGTTGCGCCGCCGTCGATCACGATGGTCTGGCCGGTGGTGAAGGTGCCGGCATTGGAGGCGAGGAAAATCGCGGCGCCGGCGATTTCGTCGGGTTCGCCGATCCGCTGCAGCGGCGAGCGCGCGGTCGAGGCCTTCAGCGTCTCCGGGTTCTCCCACAGCGCACGGGCGAAATCGGTCTTGATCAGGCCGGGCGCAATGCAGTTCACCCGAATGTTGTGGGGACCATACTCGCAGGCGAGGTTGCGGGCGAGCTGCATGTCGGCCGCCTTAGAGATGCAGTAAGCGCCGATCACGGTCGAGCCCTTCAGGCCGCCGATCGAGGAGACGATGGTGATCGATCCGTCCCTGCGCTCGATCATCTGCGGCACGACTTCGCTGATCAGCCAGTGATTGGCGACGATGTTATTGTCCAGGATCTTGCGGAACTGATCGTCGTTGATGCCGGCCTGCGGGCCGTAATACGGGTTCGATGCGGCGTTGCAGACCAGCGAGTCGATCTTGCCGAAGGCCTGCGTCGCCTCCTGGGCGAGACGCTTCAGATCGTCCTTGCTGGAGATGTTGGCGGCGAGCGCCAGCGCGGTGCCGGCACCGTGCTTGTCGTTGATCGCCTTCGCCACCGCATCGCAGGCGTCCTGCTTGCGCGACGAGATCACCACCTTGGCGCCCTGCTCGGCCATCCGCTCGGCGATCGCCTTGCCGATGCCGCGCGACGAACCGGTGATCACCGCGACTTTGCCGCTGAGGTCGAACAAGCTCATGTTTCTCTCCCGTTGTTAGTGCTGTTGATTATTAAAGTCCGTCATTGCGAGGAGCGAAGCGACGAAGCAATCCAAGCTCTTTGCACTCGGCTCTGGATTGCTTCGCTTCGCTCGCAATGACGGTGAGACTGGTCACACGCACGAATGAAGCGCTTAAGCCAGCTTCGTCGTCGTCGCCACTTCCGGCCCCGCCGGCTGATGCATTGCGGCGTGTGACGGGTCGGCGATCCAGGGCTGCTGATTGATCATCGGAATCCGCCAGCCCTCCTCGCCGTCGGACGACGCCATGTGGTCGAGCCGTGTGATCGAACAATTGTCGATGGTAAAGGCGAGCCCGCGCGCCGGCTGGTCACGCAGCGCGAGGCCGATCGCCGCCTTGATGGTGCCGCCATGCGCGACCGCGACGATGTCGCCGCCGGGATGCGCGGCGCTGATCCGCGCGATCGCGCGCTTGGTGCGCTCGTACAGGTCCATGAAGCTCTCGCCGTTCGGCGCGCGTTTTTCGATCGGCGCAAACCAGAAGGTATCGAGATTGACCGGCAGATTGGCGAAGAATTCCGCACGGTTCTTGCCCTGCCAGTCACCGAGATGCTGCTCGTTGAGATCCGCATCATGGGTGATCAGCGGCGGCCGGGGAAAGCCGGCGGCGAAGATCGCTTCCGCCGTCATGTGGGTGCGCTTCAGCTTGCTGGCGTACCACACGGCTTCTTTCGGCAGCACCCGGCTGACCGCGCCGAACACAACCTTGTCGCTGCAGTCGCAGTCGATATCGACCTGGCCGTAGATGTTACCGCCGTCGCTGCGCACCGGCGCATGACGCACCCACCACCACCGCGTCGCGGTGACGCCGACCGGCACCGAATGCTGGGCGACGAACGGTTTGTCGTTGGAAGGCGGCGGCACGTTCGTCATGCGAGAAAATCCTTCAATCCGGTCACAAGTCGCTGTACGTCAGACCTCGCATCGCCTCAAGTCACTTGTGTGTCGGACGCGCGATGTCGATCGAACGATCGTCGTTCCAATTCCGTCAAGCGGCAAACACCGCAAACGATCAGCAGGGAGCAACGCATGGGCCGCCTCGAAGGCAAATCCATCATCATCACCGGCGCCGGCAGCGGCATCGGCCGCGCGGCATCGCTGCTGTTCGCCAAGGAAGGCGCTCAGCTGATCGCGGTCGACCGCACCGAAGGCGTGCAGGAGACCGTCGAGCAGGTGCGTAAGGCAGGCGGCACGGCGGAAGCGGTGATGGCGGACGCAGGCTCCGAGGACGACGTGAAGAGCTTCGTCGCCAAGGCGATTGCGGCTCACGGCAAGCTCGACGGCATCTGGGCCAATGCCGGCATCAGCGGCGGCCTGGTGCCGCTGCCCGAACAGACCCCGGAGCACTGGCAGGAGATCCTGCGCGTCAATCTGATCGGACCGTTCCTGGCGGTCAAACACACCATGCCGCATCTGATCAAGCAGGGCCACGGCGCGATCCTGTGCACCGCTTCGGTCGCGGGCCTGAAGAGCGGCGCGTCGGGACATCCCTACGCGGCGTCGAAGGCCGGCGTGATCAGCCTGGTGCAGACCACCGCCTACTCGCTGTCCGGCACCGGCGTGCGCATCAACGCGGTGTGCCCCGGCCTGATCGAGACCGGCATGACCAAGCCGGTGTTCGACAATGCCAAGCAGCGCGGCACCGATCACAAGATCGGCCAGCTCAACCCACTGAAGCGCGCCGGCCAACCGCACGAACTCGCCACCATGGGCTTATTTCTGCTCAGCGACGAAGCGTCTTACGTTAACGGCCAGGCCTTCCCGGTCGACGGCGGCCTGACCGCGTCGATGCCCTATGCGGGCAAGCCGATCTGACAAACCAAGTCATTCCGGGGCGCGCGTGAAACGCGCGAACCCGGAATCTCTTCTTGGCGACCACTCTTTTCTGATCAGCTCGGGATTTCGGGTCTGCACACCTGCGGCGTGCATCCCTGAATGACGGTGGTGAGAGCAACAAAAAAGCGCGATCCTTGCGGACCGCGCCTTTTTCAATCTCGAAACCCGCTTACTTCGCGCCGGCCTTCTGGGCGTATTCCCACGCCAACTCAGCCATCGGTACAGTGCGGGCGGCGGATTCCTTGGCCTTGTCGGAGGCCGCGGTGCCGTCGCGGACGCGGCCGGCGATGCCCGCCAGAATGCCGGCGAGGCGGAAGGTGTTATAGGCCAGATACCAGTTCAGGTCCGGCACACCGGCAATGCCAGCGGCCTTGCAATAGATCTCCGCGGCCTGCTCCAGCGTCGGCAGGTTGAGCGCCTTCAGATCGGCTTCGGCAAGGCCCGGCATCGCCCACTGCATCAACAGATAGGTGAAGTCGGCCATCGGATCGCCGAGCGTCGACAGCTCCCAATCCAGCACCGCCAGCACGCGCGGCTCAGTGGCATGGAAGATCATGTTGTCGAGCCGGTAGTCGCCGTGCACCACCGACACCCGTTCCTGCACCGGCACCGTGCTTGGCAGCCATTCCATCAGCCGCTCCATCTCCGGTATGGGTTCGGCCACCGACGCCTTGTACTGCTTGCTCCAGCGGTCGACTTGGCGGGCGAAGTAATTGCCCGGCTTGCCGAAGTCGCCGAGACCGATCTTCTCCGGCTCGTAGCTGTGGAGCTGCGCCAGTGTCTCGATCTTGGCCTTGAAGATCGCCCAGCGCGACTCCGGCGTCTGGGTCGGCAGGGTCGGATCCCAGAACACCCGACCTTCTTCCATCGACATGATGTAGAACGACACGCCGATCACGGAATCGTCGGTGCACAGCGCATAGGCCTTGGCGACCGGGAATCCCTGCTTGCCGAGCGCGGCGATGACGCGGAATTCGCGATCGACCGCGTGCGCCGACGGCAGCAGCTTGCCGAACGGCTTGCGCCGCATCACGTAGGAACGGTTCGGGGTGACGAGCTTGTAGGTCGGGTTGGACTGCCCGCCCCTGAACTGCTGAATCTCGAGCGGACCCTGATAGCCCTCGACATTCGCCTGCATCCATTCGGCAAGGCGGGCCTCGTCGACCCGATGCCGCTCCTCGACCGGCTTGGTGCCGGTGTAATCGTCGTCGTTTCGCTTCCCGACCAAGTGACGCTCCTTGTTCTTGTTCGCGCGTTACGCGCCGCGCGTTCCGGCAATCCCAAAATAGTCATACCCGGGCCTGGCCCGGGTATCCATCTTTTCAAGAGATGGATCGCCGGATCAAGTCCGGCGATGACGTTTTTATGCAGCGTGCGCGGTCAGTGCGCCGCGTTGGCGTATTTCTTCATCTCGAGCCGGGCGATGGCGCGGTTGTGCACCTCGTCCGGACCGTCCGCGAGCCGCAGCGTGCGGATGTTGGCGTAATCCTTGGCCAGACCCGCGTCGTCCGACACGCCGGCGCCGCCGAATGCCTGGATCGCTTCGTCGATGATGCGCTGCGCCATCCGCGGCGCCGCCACCTTGATCATCGCGATTTCGAGCTGCGCTGTCTTGTTGCCGACCTTGTCCATCATGTCGGCGGCCTTGAGGCACAGCAGGCGGTTCATCTCGATGTCGATGCGGGCTTCGGCGATCCGCTGCTCCCACACCGAGAACTCGATGATCCGCTTGCCGAACGCGACACGCGACTGCAGCCGCTTCACCATCTTCTCCAGCGCCTCTTCGGCCTTGCCGATGGTGCGCATGCAGTGATGGATGCGGCCCGGACCGAGGCGGCCCTGCGCGATCTCGAAGCCGCGGCCCTCACCGAGCAGCAAGTTCGAGGCCGGCACGCGGACGTTCTCCAGCTTGACCATGCCGTGGCCGTGCGGCGCGTCGTCGAAGCCGAACACCGGCAACATCTTCTCGATGGTGATGCCGGGGGTGTCGAGCGGCACCAGGATCTGCGACTGTTGCTGATGGCGCGCGGCGTTCGGATCGGTCTTGCCCATCACGATCGCGATCTTGCAGCGCGGGTCGCCGACGCCCGACGACCACCATTTGCGGCCGTTGATGACGTAGTGATCGCCGTCCTTCTCGATCCGGGTCTCGATATTGGTGGCGTCCGACGACGCCACCGCCGGCTCGGTCATCAGGAACGCCGAGCGGATCTCGCCGGCCATCAGCGGCCGCAACCACTTCTGCTTCTGCTCCTTGGTGCCGTAGCGGAACAGCACTTCCATATTGCCGGTGTCGGGCGCCGAGCAGTTGAACACTTCCGAAGCCCACGAGATGTGACCCATCTGCTCGGACAGCAGCGCGTATTCGAGGTTAGACAGGCCTGCGCCGTGGAATTCGTCGTCGTCATGCGTCGACGGCGGCAGGAACAGGTTCCACAGGCCTTCGGACTTCGCCTTGGCCTTCAGCTCCTCGAGAACCGGGATCACTTTCCAGCGCTCGCCCTCGGCGTCCTGCTGTTTGTAGATCGGCACCGCGGGGCGGACGTGGTCGTTCATGAACTTGGTGACGCGGTCCAGCCATTCGCTTTGGCGATCGGACATCGTGAAATCCATCAGGCGATCCTCACTGTTTTCCCAGACTGTTGCGACCGACGGGGTGGCGGCACTGTCATCCTGCCGCATCGCGCCCGCAAGTCGGATTCCGCCCCGCGCCTCCCGAGAGCCGGGCAGCCGCGAACCGCGAAAACGACGCTGCCGGCGACCCGCGCCCGCGGGCGCATTGACTTCCGGCTGTGAAACGATAGTTTCATACAGACGTTTGAATTGCAAGAACGATGATTTTCCGCGGAGCGGCATGTCCACCGACACCACACGCAGCGCCATCCTGACCGCCGCCGAACGGCTGTATGCCGAGCGCGGCTTCGGCGACGTCACGTTGCGCGACATCGTCGCCGCAGCCGGCGTCAATCTCGCCGCGGTGAACTATCACTTCGGCTCCAAGGACGAGCTGATCGCCGAATTGTTCGTAACGCGCTCGATCGTCACCAATCGCGAGCGGTTCAACGAATTGAAGGCGGCGGAAGCCGCCGGCGGCGGCCGCGCGCCGATCGAGGCGGTGCTGCGGGCGCTGATCGGCCCGACATTGCGCGGCTGCCTCGGCCAGGACAGCGAGCGCTCGGATGCCGCACGATTCATGATCCGCGCCGCGATCGAAACCATCCCGCCGATCCGCAAGATCAAGAATCGCGAGATCGATCACTTGCGCAAATTCGCCGCGGCGATGCGGCGGTCCCTGCCCGGCAAGCCCGACGCCGAGATCTATTGGGGCCTGCACTTCACCCTGGCGATGGCGCAACAGACCGTGCGCGACAGCGAGCGCCTGCTGCGGCTGTCGGAAGGAATCTGCGATCTCGACGACGTTGACGGCGTGATCGACCGCGTCGTCGCGGGCGCGTCGCTTGCGCTGAAGATCGGCATGACCGGCGAGACCAAGGCCACCGAAAGAGCCGAGGCGCGGAAGCGGTGAAATCCGCTCCGCGAGCGGTTTGACAAACCGCACTGAGTCGTCATCCTGAGGTGCGCGCCTTCGGCGCGCCTCGAAGGATGACCTCCAGGGGCATCTACGTCTACATGCAACACTGCGCCGACGGCTCCTACTATATAGGTAGCGCAACAGGTGAAGATCTTTCCAACCGCATTAAACAGCAAAATGCGGGCACCTTCCCCGGCTACACCTCGCGCCGACGACCGGTCACGCCGGTTTGGTCGGAACACTTCGATCGCATAACGGACGGCATCGCCGCCGAACGGCAAGTGAAGGGTTGGAGCCGGGCCAAGAAGGAAGCGCTGATGCGGGGCGACTGGACGAGTGTCCGCCAGTTCGCGCGGCGGCGAGCGGGACGGCCGCCCGACGCGTAGCTCGCTCCATCTGCGTGGCTGTCATCCTTCGAGGCGCGCTAAAGCGCGCACCTCAGGATGACGGCGGCAAATAGGACAGAGTCGTCGAAGCGCGCCTCAGATCGCCAGATAGCGATGCCGCAGGTCTTCGCTGTCGAGGACGTGCTTAGCGCTGCCGTCGTACACCACCTCGCCGGTGTCCAGAATGACCGCGCGGTCGGACAATTCCAGCGCAGCCACCGCGTTCTGCTCGACGATGATGGTGGTGATGCCGGCGGAGCGGACTTCGCGGAGCGCCTTGGCAATGTCCTGGCGGACCACCGGGGCAAGGCCTTCATAGGGCTCGTCGAGCAACAGCAGCTTGAGCTCGCGCGCGAGCGCCCGGGCGATCGCCAGCATCTGCTGCTCGCCGCCGGACATCGTCACACCTTCCTGCTTGCGGCGCTCGGCGAGCCGCGGGAACAGCTCGTAGATCCGCTCGAACGACCAGCCGACGCTGCCGGAGATCACCGCGAGCTGCAGGTTCTGCTCCACCGTCATCCCCGGGATGATGCGGCGATCTTCCTGCACCAGTTGGATACCCGCCTGGGCGGCGACATAGTTCGGCTTGCCGTGCAGCTTGACGCCGTCGAGGATCACCTCGCCCGACACCAATTCCGGCGTCGAGGCGCGCGCGATCGCGCGCAGCGTCGACGTCTTGCCGGCGCCGTTGCGGCCGAGCAGCGCCAGGATTTCGCCCTTGTTGAGCGAGAACGAGACGTTCTGCACGATGTAGCTGTCGCCGTAATAGGCGTTGAGGTTGCGGCAGCGGAAATACGGCGCCTCGCCCGAGGAAGCGGATTGCGGCCGTTCGGCGGTCATCGTCGTCATACTTGCTCCTCGCCGAGATAGGCTTCGATCACTTTCGGGTTGCCCTTGATCTCGTCGGGCACGCCCTGCGCGATGACGCGGCCGCCGGCCAGCACGGTGATGCGGTCGGCCAGCGAGAACACCACGTGCATGTCGTGCTCGATGATCACGATGGTCATGCCCGACTGCTTGATCTGCCGCAGGATGTCTATGGTGACGTTGGTGTCGGCGCGGGCCATGCCGGCGGTCGGCTCGTCGAGCAGCAGCAGTTTCGGCTTCTGCACCAGGCCCATCACCAGTTCGAGCCGGCGCTTGTCGCCACGCGAGAGCGCGCCGGCCAGATGATACAGATGCTCGCCGAGGCCGCGCTCGCGCAGCGCCTGCACGGCACGCTGGCCGATCTCGCCCTGCTCGTCGAACCGCGACACCAGCTTGAGCCGGAACGCGCCGTCCTGGTGCGACAGCATCGCCATCATGACGTTTTCCAGCACGGTCAGATCGCCGAAGATCTCCGGCGTCTGGAACACCCGCGCCACCCCGAGCTGGTTGATCTCATAGGGCTTCAGCCCGGTGAGCTCGGTGCCGTGGAACATCACCTTGCCTTGCGTCGGCGGCAGGACCCCGACGCAGACGTTGAGCAGCGTCGATTTGCCGGCGCCGTTGGGGCCGATGATGGCGTGGGTCTCGCCCTCACGGATGTCGAGATGCACGTCGGCCAGCGCGTGCAGACCCGCGAACGTCTTGTGGACGTGATCGATGTGCAGAACGATGTCGCTGTTCACGTTCATGGCGCGGTGGCTCTCGCTTTCTTCTCGGCGGCCTTCTTCTCGATTTCGGAGGTGCGGTCGTGCGCTGGCATCTCCTCGATCACCATTTCGCCGAGACCGTCACGCTGCGGCGAGTCGCCGAGCGACCTGACCTTCGGAGTGTGCTTCAGGCCGATCAGACGATTGATGCCTTCCATGATGCCGCCCGGCAGGAAGATCACCACCGCCATGAACAGCAGCCCGAGGGTGAGCTGCCAACCTTCGCCGACGAACAGACTCAACGTCTTCACCACCCCCTCGCGCACCGCATCGGGCAGGAACGCGAACACCGACATCAATTGGTGCTCGTTGTAGGCCGAGAAGATGTTTTCGAAGTATTTGATGATGCCGGTGCCGAGCACCGGGCCGAGCAGCGTGCCGGCGCCGCCGAGGATAGTCATCAGCACCACCTCGCCCGACGCAGTCCACTGCATCCGCTCGGCACCGGCGAGCGGATCGGTGGCGGCGAGCAGCGCTCCGGCGAGACCGGCGAACATGCCGGAGATCACGAAGGCCGACAAAAGATACGGCCGCGTCGAGTAGCCAGTGTAGCCCATCCGATTCTGGTTGGACTTGATGGCGCGCAGCGTCATGCCGAACGGCGAGCGGAAGATCGCGATCGACAGACCGAATGCCGCCACCAGCACCGCACCGCAGATGTAGAACCCGGTCCAGCCCGTAATGTGCATCCCGAGCAGCGTCGGCATCGGCGCGTCGTAGCCGATCGCGGCGTCGAGCACCCGCGGATCGTTGCGGAGCACGCGCAGGCCGGTCTCGCCGTTGGTGATCGGCGTCAGCACCGAATAGGCCATGTTGTAGCACATCTGGGCGAACGCCAGCGTCAGGATCGAGAAGTAGATACCGGACCGACGCAAGCTGACGAAGCCGATCGCCAGCGCCAGTAGCCCGGCCAGCACCACCGACAGCGCCACCGCCGGCAGCAGGTCCATCGACACAAGCTTGAACGACCACACCGCGGCATAGGAGCCGACGCCGAGAAACGCGGCGTGACCGAACGACAGATAGCCGGTAAGGCCGAACAGGATATTGAAGCCGATCGCGAAGATGCCGTAGATCGCAAATTTCTGCAGCAGATCCGGATAGCCGGCACCGATCGGGGTGAAGATGATCGGCCCCAGCGCCACCATGATGGCGAAGCCGATCAGCAGCGCGATGTCGGCGAGTTTGGAGGTGTGCTTCATCGGATCAGCTCTCCATCACGCCCTTGCGGCCGAGCAACCCGCGCGGACGCACCAACAACACCACCACGGCGACCAGATAGATGATGATCTGGTCGATGCCCGGCAGCACGGATTTGATCTCGTTCATCGAAGCGAACGACTGCAGGATGCCGAGCAGGAAGCCGGCCAGCACCGCGCCCGGCAGCGATCCCATGCCGCCGACCACGACGACGACGAAGGACAGCACCAGGAAGTCCATCCCCATGTGATAATCGGGCGGCACGATCGGCGTGTACATCACGCCGGCGAGACCGGCGACGATCGCGGCGAGCCCGAACACGATGGTGAAGCGCCGCTCGATATTGATGCCGAGCAGGCCGACGGTCTCGCGGTCCTGCATGCCGGCACGCACCACCATGCCGAAGGTGGTGAGCTGCAGGAACGCGAACACCGCGGCAATCACCCCCAGCGAGAAGCACAGATAGACGATCCGCCAGTACGGATAGACGATGGTGTCGGTGATCTGCAGCGACCCGGAGAACAGCGCCGGCGCCGATTGCGCGATCGGGTTGGCGCCGAAGAAGTGCTTGACGATTTCCTGAAGCACGATGGCGAGGCCGAAGGTGACCAGGATCTGGTCGGCGTGCGGACGCTTGTAGAAGAACCTGATCAGGCCACGCTCGATCAGGATGCCGATCAGCAGCATCACCGGGATCGCGATCAGAATCGACACCGGCACCGAGTAATCGATCAGCACCTTGCCCCAGTCGCCGAGCATCGCCTGGACGTAGGGAGTCTTGACCTCCATCGGCGAGCCCCACGGCGTCGTCCGCGTCGGGTCGATCTTGACGATCTCCAGCGTCAGCAGCTTGTTGAACACCACGGCGCAGAACGCGCCGAGCATGAACAGCGCGCCGTGGGCGAAGTTCACCACGCCGAGCGTGCCGAAGGCCAAGGTCAGCCCGAGCGCGATCAGCGCATAGGCCCCTCCTTTGTCGAGGCCGTTCAGGATCTGCAGAACGATCGCGTCCATGCGTGGTCAATCTCCCTTGTGTCCGCGGCGCCATCGGCGCGCGTCCATCACAATTCCCCGACGACCGACCCCGGCCGCCAAGCCGATACGAAACGAAAACTCGTTGTGTATCCTCGAACGAGCAGCGTGCGTGCACGCGCGAGGGGCATTCACGAGACACGTACCGGTCGGCTGCGCCGCAAGGCTCAGCCGACCGGTCACGCGTCAACGCGCCGGGCCGCGGATCCGCAGCCCGGCTCGATCACATCAGCCGCACTTCTTGGCGTCCTTGGAGCCGAGATCGCCGCCGAAAATGCTCGGATCGTAGGTGACCTGCGAGGCCGGCACGATCTTCTTGACCTCGAGCAGGTCGTACTTGTCCTTCGGCTTTTCCTTGCCCTGCACCACCAGCACGTCCTTGAAGCACTGATGGTCGGCGGCACGGTACAGCGTCTTGCCGTTGCCGAGGCCGTCGAACTCGAAGCCTTCGAGCGCCTTGATCACCTGGGTCGGGTTGAAGGTGCCGGCGCGCTCGCAGGCGTCGGCGTACAGGATCGCCTGGACGTAGCAGGTCTGCGCGGCCTGCGACGGCGGTGCACCGTAGGCCGCACCGAACGACTTGGTGAAGGCGCTGGTGGCGGCGTCCTCGAGCTTCCAGTCCCAGTTGGCGGTGCCGTAGATGCCCTTGATCGCGTCACCGGCGCCCTGCGCCATCAGTTCGGAGAACAGCGGCACCACGATCTCGAACTTCTTGCCGTTCGCCATCTTGTCGCGCAGACCGAACTGGACCGCCTGGGTCAAGGAGTTGATCATGTCCTTGCCGTAGTGGTTCAGCACCAGCACGTCGGCGCCGGAGTTCAGCACCGGGGTGATGTACTGCGAGAAGTCCGCAGCGCCGAGCGGGGTGCGGACCGCCTTGACGGTCTTCCAGCCCTGCTTCTCGGTGGCTTCCTTCATCGACTCTTCCTGGGTCCAGCCCCAGGTGTAGTCGGCGGTCAGGTGGTAGGCGGCGCGATCCTTGCCGTAGGCTTCGGCCAGCACCGGGCCGAGCGCGACGCCCGACATGTAGGCGTTGAAGAAGTGGCGGAAACCGTAGGCCCGCTTGTCCTTGCCGGTGGTGTCGTTGGAGTGGGTCAGGCCGGCCATGAAGATCACGCCGACGTCCTGGCACAGCGACTGCACCGCGACCGCGACACCTGACGACGAGCCGCCGGTGATCATGATCGCGCCGTCCTTCTCGATCATGCGCTTGGCGGACGCACGCGCCGCATCCGACTTGGTCTGGGTGTCGCCGGAAACGAAGGTGACCTTCTTGCCGAGCACGCCGTTGCCCTTGAGCGCCAGCGGCTTCATGGTCTTGAGCATGCCGCCGTCGCCCTCACCGTTGAGGTGCTTGACGGCGAGCTGATAGGCGCGCAGCTCGTCCATGCCTTCGTCGGCATAGGGGCCGGACTGCGGCACGTTGAAGCCGAACACGACGTCCTTGCCCTTCGGCATGTTGCAGAAGTCGTCGGCGTAGGCGTTGCGAATGAAGAAGGTCGGCGTCGCGAGAGCAGCAGCACCGGCCAGGCCGGTCTTGAGCGCAGTTCTGCGGTCGATGATGAATTTGGCGTCGGCCATGGGGCTTCTCTCCTCAGGTTCCTCGGGAAGTCACGTTGTTAGTCTCAGGCTCGGTGGCGCGTGAGCGCACGTGTCCGTGCTCGGGCTGCTCTTGGTGGCAGCGAGCCCGAAGTCTTGGAGAGCGGGCCAACAAGGGTCAACCGCTCCTTTTGTCTAAGGAGAACTCCGCCCGGGAGTTGTGTCGGTAATTGCTAGTTCCGTTGACAGAACTAATCGTCACGCTGTCGTGACAGATCATGATGCGGCGCCAACAGGCGATTCCGGGAAATCCTCGGTGCAATAGGACAGGCGAAGCAATCAAATTGTCACATATTGCATCGCACCAAGTAGTCCACAGCTCATTGCGGCCCTCACCAGCGTTGCCGCGGCTTGGCTCTGTGACGTTTGGTCGCGAATGGTGTCTCTCCGCAGTGCGATGCAACAACACGATTTCGGGATGATCGCCGAGATCAGGATCGTCGTAGTGAACGAGAATCAGATCGCGCGGACGTGGCGCCGTGCGCGCGGGACGGCCTGGAGCCATCCCGCGCGACACCCGGTCAGCTCACCCGGCGCTCGCGGTTTTCCCAATACGGCTGGCGCAGCTCGCGCTTGAGGATCTTGCCGGCGCCGGACAGCGGCAGCGGCGTTTCGGTGATCTCGACACTGCGCGGGCACTTGTAGCCGGCGATCAGCGCCTTGCAGTGCGCGATCAGCTCGTCGGCCGTCACCGTGGCACCCGCCTTGGTGACCACAACGGCATGGACCTGCTCGCCCCACGCCTCGTGAGGAATGCCGATCACCGCGCATTGCGCCACCGCCGGATGCTGCGCCACCGCGTTCTCGACTTCGACCGAGTACACGTTCTCGCCACCGGAAATGATCATGTCCTTGACCCGGTCGACGACGTAGACGAAGCCGTGCTCGTCCATGTAGCCGCCGTCGCCGGTGTGCATCCAGCCGCCGAGAAGCGCCCGCGCGGTCTCCTCCGGCCGTTCCCAATAGCCCATCATCACGTTGTCGCCGCGCACGCAGATCTCGCCCACCGTCCGGTAAGGAACCGTGCGGTCTTCGGCATCGACAATCCGCACTTCGCAGCCCAGCGTGGCGCGGCCGGCGGCGCGCTGGCGGCCCTTTGCTTTGCCTTCGCCGATGTGCTCCTTCCAGTGCAACAGCGTGGCGATCGGCGACAGCTCGGTCATCCCGTAGGCCTGGGTGAACTGCACGTTCGGCAGCGCCGCGCTCGCCCGCGCCAGCACCGCCTCGCTGATCGGCGACGCGCCATAGACGATGTTCTTCAGCGACGACAGATCGTAAGTCTTCAGCGCCGGGTGATCGACGAACATCTGGATCATGGTCGGCACCAGCAGCACGTCGGTGACCCGATCGTTCTGCATCGCCTGCATCACGCCCTCCGGCGTGAACGACGGGATCATCACGTTGGAGCCGCCCGACAGCAGCAGCGAATACATCGCCGCGCCGTTGGCGAGGTGGAACATCGGCGCGGCGTGCAGATACACCGAGGTGCCCGGGAACAGCCCCTCGCCCAGCGCATTCAGCGCGTTCGCCATCAGATTGCCGTGGCTCAGCATCACGCCCTTGGAGCGGCCGGTGGTGCCGCCGGTGTAGAAGATGCCGGCGAGATCCTCGGCTTTGCGCATCGCATCGGGGATCGGCGCGTGCGCGGCGATCAGATCCTCGTAGCTCTGCATTCCGGCCGGGACGTCGCCGTCGTCGGCATAGATCAGCGCCATCGACGGCATTGCCTGCGCCAGTGCGGCGCCGGTCGCGGCGAACGCCTTGTCGACCACCAGCGCCACCGCGCGGCAGTCCTTGAGCGCGTCTTCGTTCTCCAGCGCGCTCCAGCGGATGTTGAGCGGCACGATCACGCCGCCGCACCAGCCGGCGGCGAGATACATCTCCAGATAGCGGTCCGAATTCAGCGACAGGATAGCGACCCGCTCGCCCTCGCCGACTCCGCTCGCGCGCAATCCGGCGGCGAGCCGCGCGACGCGGTCGCCGACCTCGCGCCAGTTACGTCGGCGGCCGGCGTAGACGGTGGCCAGCCCTTCCGGGTTGATCTGCAGCGCGCGCCGCAGGCCGTGGGTGATGTTCATGAAGTCCTCCCTTGGGTCGTTTCCTGTTGTTGTTGCCGTCGGGCGCCTTGATGGCGCTTCTCTTCTTGGTTGAACGAGCGGCGAGGCCTTCGGTGAGGCGTATCGCGAACTCGTCGGCGATCGCCTCCGGCGACAGCGCGCCGTCGCGCTGATACCAATGGCCGATCCAGTTCAGCGAACCGGCGATCGCAAACGCTGTCAACTTCGGATCGCACGGTTTGATTGATCCGTCGACGACGCCGTCCGCGATGTAGCGCCGGAACGTGCGGTCGATGCTACGCTTGGCGGCGCGCACCGTCTTCTCGTTGTCCGGCGACAGATCGCGCGGATTGAACCGCACCATGCTGGCACCAAACTCGGTCGCCATCGTCGCGGCATAGGCGCGCACCAGGGCGCGCAGCTTGCCGAGCCCGTTCTCGCCGGAAACGTTGATGCCCGCGATGATCTCGTCGACCTGTTCCTGGCCGAGCGCCCAGCACTCGAACAGGATCTCCTCCTTGCTGCGGAAATAATTATACAGCGCCGGCTTGGTGATGTTCAGCCGCTCTGCAACGTCGTTGAGCGTGGCGCGATGATAGCCCTGCTCGAGGAACAAATGCACAGCGGTGCGCAGCACCGCCTCGCGCTTCTCGTCCCGGGCGCGGCGGCGGCTTTCGAACGGCATCCAGGGCGAGTGATCGTCGGCGGCAGGTCCGTTCATCGCAACTTCCGCAAGCAGCAATTTGGCATCTAACTCATTCGGCGCCGATCGATTGACTCGCCAGCAGCTCACATATATTACTCATGGGTAATAAAAAGTCCAATGGGTAAGTTAAGGGAGAGAACAATGGCGTCACCCGTCCACGTCGCCGGCGTCGGCATGATCCCGTTCGTCAAGCCGGGCGCGAACGAGCCGTATCACCTGATGGGCGCCGAGGCGACGCGACTGGCATTGCGCGACGCCGGCCTCGGTTACGACGCGATCCAGCAGGCGTTCGTCGGCTACGTCTACGGCGACTCCACCTGCGGCCAACGCGCGCTGTACCAGGTCGGCATGACCGGCATCCCGATCGTCAACGTCAACAACAACTGCTCGACCGGCTCGACCGCTTTGTATCTGGCGCGGCAGGCGATTGCCTCGGGCGCCGCCGACTGCGTGCTGGCGCTCGGCTTCGAGCAGATGAAGCCCGGCGCGCTCGGCGCCGTGTTCGATGATCGCCCCAGCGCGTTCGACGCTTTCGACGCAGCCGCCAACGACCTGATCGATGCGCCCGGCGTGCCGCTGGCGCTGCGCTATTTCGGCGGCGCCGGCCTCAGCCACATGCAGAAATACGGCACGCCGCTGTCGTCGTTCGCGGCAGTTCGCGCCAAGGCCAGCCGCCATGCGGCAAAGAACCCGCTGGCGCTGTTCCGCAAGGAGGTCTCGGCCGACGACGTACTGAACGACCAGGTGATCTGGCCCGGCGTGATGACCCGGCTGATGGCCTGCCCCCCGACCTGCGGGGGCGCCGCCGCGGTGCTGGTGTCCGAATCCTTCGCCAAGAAGCACGGCCTCGACACCCGCGTCCGCATCGCCGCGCAGGCGATGACCACCGACACGCCGTCGACCTTCGAGGCGCACGACATGATGCGGGTGGTCGGCTACGACATGGCGCGCGCCGCGGCGACCAAAGTGTACGAGGAGGCCGGCGTCGGGCCGGATGACATCGACGTCGTCGAACTGCACGATTGCTTCGCCCAAAACGAGCTGATCACCTACGAAGCGCTCGGGCTGTGTCCCGAAGGCGGAGCCGAGAAATTCATCACCGACGGCGACAACACCTATGGCGGCAAATTCGTCACCAACCCGTCGGGCGGGCTGCTGTCGAAGGGCCATCCGCTCGGCGCCACGGGTCTGGCGCAATGCTACGAGCTGACCCGGCAGCTCCGCGGCACCGCGGAGGCCACCCAGGTCGAGGGCGCCAAGCGCGCGTTGCAGCACAATCTCGGTCTCGGCGGCGCCTGCGTGGTGACGCTGTACGAGCGCGCGTGAGGCAAGTCTGATGGTCGATCAATCTGCCGTCGGTCGCCGGTTCACGCCGGTGACCGCCCATGTCGAGGCCGGGCGGCTGCGCTACTTCCTCGACACCCTCGGCGAGACCAACCCGGTGTATCGTGATGCCGCCGCGGCCAAGGCCCAAGGCTTCGCAGCGCCGCCGATCCCGCCGACCTATCTGTTTTGCCTGGAGATGCTCGACAACCAAAACCCGTTCGAGTTTCTCACCGCGCTTCAGATCGATCTCGGCCGGGTGCTGCACGGCGAGCAGAGCTTCACCTACCACGCGCCGGTGATGGTCGGCGACACGCTGACGTTCAGCCCCCAGGTGACCAGCGTCACCGACAAGAAGGGCGGCGCAATGACGCTGATCGGCGTCGAGACCACTGTCACCAATCAGCACGGCGTCCACGTTGCCGACACGACGCGGACCATCGTGGTGCGCAACGGATGACCGACACGATGGACATGACCACCTCCCCCGCGGTCGGCGACCGCATCATTCACAAGGGCTTTCCGGCGATCAGCCGGCATTGGCTGGCGCTGTATTGCGGCGCCTCCGGCGACCACAATCCGATCCATGTCGACATCGACTTCGCCAACGCGTCGGGTTTTCCGGACGTGTTCACCCACGGCATGCTGGTGATGGGCTATCTCGGCCAGGCGCTGAGCGATGCGGTGCCGCCGAACCGAATCCGCAGCTTTTCGACGCGGTTCGCCGCGATCACCCAGCTCGGTGCCGAACTGACCTGCGAAGGAACCGTTGCCGAGCTGTTCGAGGCCGGCGGCGAACGCCGCGCCCGCCTCGCCCTCACCGCTCGCGATCAGACCGGCGAGATCAAGCTCGCCGGCGAAGCGATCGTCGCCCTGTCATAACAACAAGCATGCGAGGGAACCTCATGGGCAAACTGCAAGACAAGGTGGCGCTGGTCACCGGATCGGGCCGCGGCATCGGCCGCGCGATCGCGCTGAAGCTCGCGAGCGAGGGCGCGCGCGTCGTCGTCAACGATCTCGACCCTGAACCGGGCGACGCCGTCGCCGCCGAGATCAAGGCGATGGGCAGCGACGCGATCGCGGTCAACGGCAGCGTCTCGGAGCCGGGCTTCGCCGATCGCTTCGTGGGCGCCGCGGTCGAGAAATTCCGCGGCCTCGACATCATCGTCAACAACGCCGGCTACACCTGGGACTCGACGATCCAGAAGATGACAGACGAGCAGTTCCAGGCGATGCTCGACGTGCATCTGGTGGCGCCATTCCGCATCCTGCGCGCCGCCGCCGAGCCGATCCGGATCTTCGCCAAGAAGGAAGCCGAGGCCGGCCAGGAGGTGTTCCGCAAAGTCGTCAACATCTCGTCGATCGCCGGGCTCTACGGCAACGCCGGCCAGGCCAGTTACTCTTCGGCGAAAGCCTCGCTGGTCGGGCTGACGCGGACGCTCTGCAAGGAATGGGGCCGCTACAAGGTCAACGTCAATTGCGTCGCCTTCGGCCTGATCAACACCCGCCTCACCCAGCCCATCGAAGCTCAGCAGAAGACCATCGACGTCGCCGGCCGCGACATCAAGGTCGGGGTGCAGCCGCAATTGCTCGACGCGATGGCACGGATGATCCCGCTCGGCCGCGGCGGCACGCCGGAGGAAGCGGCCGATGCGGTGTATCTGTTCTGCAGCCCGGAATCCAACTACGTCAGCGGCCAGGTGCTGGTCTGCGGTGGCGGCCTGATCCTGTAAGCGGATATTCAGCGATGACTCTGGTTCTGTCCGAGCGACGCGGTGCCGTCGCAGTGCTGACGCTCAACAACCCGGCGCAATACAACGCGATGCGCCGCGGCCTGCTCGGCGAGCTCGGCGCCGCATTGAACGCGGCCCTCGCCGACGACTCCGTGCGCGCGATCCTGCTCACAGGCGCCGGCAAAGGCTTCTGCGCCGGCGCGGCGCTCGGCAGCGAGACGTTCGACGCCGGAGCCGAGGTCGCGCCGTGGATGCGTGCCGAACTCAGCCCGGTACTCGAGGCGATGCGCAGCGCCGCCAAGCCGATCGTCGTCGCCGTCAACGGCCCCGCGGCCGGCGCCGGCGTCGGCCTGGCGCTCGCCGGCGACATCGTGCTGGCGGCGCGCTCGGCCAAATTCGTCCTCAGCTTCGTCAAGCTCGGCGCTGCGCTCGATGCCGGCACCTCGCTGTTCGTGCAACGCGCGATCGGCGTGGCGCGTGCCCGCGCCCTGGCGCTGCTCGGCCGGCCGCTGTCCGCCGAACAGGCCGAGCAATCCGGCCTGATCTTCCAGGCGGTCGACGACGACCGCCTGATCGACGAAGCGATGGCAATCGCCGAGCAGCTCGCGGCCGGCCCGCCGATCGGCATCGGCCTGATCAAGCACCAGATCGAGGCCGCCTGGGCAGCCCCGCTCGCCGCAGTGCTGGACGACGAAGCCGAGCAACAGGGCCGCGCTTTCGTCACCGCCGATCTGCGCGAAGGCGCCGCCGCCTTCGTCGAGAAGCGCCCTGCCCGGTTCACCGGTCGCTAACGGCTCATCGGGCGGCGCAGGCCCCGCAGAATCGGGCCGGCCTCCGCTACGATCTTCTGGATCAATCGGCCAATCAGATTGACGGCCGGCGCCATGTCGTCGGCCCTGCGCGCGATCTACCGTCGGCCGTTTCGAACCGGCTGGAGATCACACGTGGATTTTGAACTTTCCAAGGAGCAACGCGACATCAAGGGGCGCGCTGCCGCCTTCGTCGAGGAGGTCTGCAGACCGCTCGAAGACACATGGGGCATCGACGACTACGCGGTCCCGCATGACGTCTTCATGGACGTGGTGCGCAAGTTCCGCGAATACGGCTTTCGCGGCCTAGCCGTCCCGAAAGATGCCGGCGGTCAGGGCCTCGGCACCATGGCCAAATGCCTCGTGTACGAAGAGATCGTCAAATCTCCGGTGATGCACGGCCTGCTGACGACATGGTCGGGATTCCTCGATCCGCATCCGGCGCTCTACGTCGCGCCTGAATGGCAGAAGGAGGCCTACCTCTACCCGATCCTGAAAGAGGACAAGTTCTATCACATCAACATTTCCGAACCCGGCGCCGGCTCGGATGCCGCTGGGATCGAGACCACCGCAGCGCGCGACGGCGACAACTACGTCATCAACGGCCTCAAGCGCTGGGCCCCGCCGCCGAACCATCCCGGGATCACGCCGAAATATCTGCTGTGCTACGCCGTCACCGATCCCGGCCGCGGCTACGAAGGCATCAGCCTGTTCCTGGTGGATTATCCGAATCCCGGCGTCTCGGTGCTGAAGGAATACACCACGATGGCTCCGGGAACTTATCTCGGCCGCAGCTGCGACTATCAGTACAAGGACTGCGTCGTCCCGGCCAAGAACATGCTCGGTGCCGAAGGCATGGGCTTCCGCTACATGATGGACCAACTCAACCGCAACCGCACCGTGATCGGGGCCCGGCTCACCGGCACCGCGCGCTGGGCGCAGGATCAGGCCGCCAAGCGCGCGCGCCAGCGCGAAACCTTCGGCAAGCCGCTGTCGGAACGCCAGGCGATCCAGTGGATGCTCGCTGAATCGGAGATGGACCTCGAGCAGTCTCGGCTGATGGTCTACAAGACCGCCTGGATGCTGGATCAGGGCCTCGACGCCCGCAAGGAAGCCGCGATGGTGAAGTGCTTCGCCCCGCTCGCCGCCTGCCGCGTGATTGACCGCGCCATCCAGATCCATGGCGGGCTCGGCGTGCTGCAGGAAAGCCGGTTCGGCCAGCTCTATTTCCAGAGCCGGATCGCCCAGGTCGCCGAAGGCACCACCGAGGTGATGAAGATGACGATCGCCCGCGAGGTGCTGCGCGCCAGCATGGCCGGCTGATCACGACCGTCGCTCCCGTGAACGCAAGAACGCCCGGCTCGCGCCGGGCGTTGTCTTTCGTGGACTCGCTTCGTCCTACTTTTCGGCGTCGATCACGGTGCCGATCGGCTTCCACCTCGTCCCGTCGAACTGCATCAACTGCTCCTGGCTCATCGGGGTGTAGTGGGTGGCGCTGGTGTTGAGCTTGATGCCGGGAAGTAGGATCGGCAGTTCCAGATCCTTGATGCTGGCGGCCTGCTTCATCAGGTTCTCACGGGTCAGATTGTCGCCGCACGCCCTCAAGACATGCTCGAAGGTCTGAGCCGTGGCATAGCCGAACACGTAGTAGGTCTCGGAAGGATCGGCGTTCGGCATGTATTGCTTCATGAAGTCGAGGTACTGCTTCATGCCGGGATCGTTGGCCCAGACCGGGTCGTTCGGGTCCTTGCGGAACGCGACCGTGATGACGCCCTTGGAATTCTCCAGGCCCGCCGGCACCAGCGTGCTGGAGATCGAGCCGGCGGCATCGCTCAGCAGATGCAGCGCCTGCCATTTCGTCTCGGTCATCTTCTTGATCGCCTGCGCCGAGAACTTCGGCGTCGAGATGTTCAGGAACACGTCGGCGCCGGTCGACTTCAGCAGCAGGATCTGCGAATCCACCGTCGGCTCGGTGACCTCGTAGCTGAGCTCCTTGAGGATCATGGAGTCGGCCTTGTCACCGAGACCGTCGCGAAACCCCTTGGCATAGTCGCGGCCGAAATCGTCGTTCTGATACAGCACGGCGACCTTGGCGGTCGGCCGCTCCTTCAGCAGATATTTGGCGTAGATCACGCCCTTGGCGTGGTTGTTCGGCTGCCAGCCCATCGACCACGGATAGGTCTTCGGCTCCGATACGCGATTGGCGCCGGTGCCGAGGAACAGGCCCGGCACCTTCTTGACGTTGAGATACTTCTGGATCGCGAAATTGGTCGGCGATCCGAAGGTGCCGACGATCGCCAGCACCTCGTCGCTCTCGACCAGCCGGCGGGTCTGCTCGACCGCCTTGGATGGGCTGTAGCCGTCGTCGAGCGAGATCAGGTTGATCTTGCGGCCGTTGACGCCGCCTTCAGCGTTCAGCTTCTCGAAATACGCCGTCATCGCCCGGCCGATCGCCGCGAAGCTCGACGCCGGACCGCTGTACGGCATGGTCTGGCCGATCTTCACCTCGGTGTCGGTGACGCCGGGTCCGTAGTTCTTGGTGTCGGCGTGCGCAGCCGCGGACACGGCGACGCATGCGGCGGCGCATGCCGCTGCAATCAGCTTGTTCATGGTGTTGTCCTGTCGCTGGTGGAAGAAGGATCGATTCAGGCGGGTTGCAGATAGCGCCGCTTCAGCACGTGCTTGAACAGCTTGCCGTTCTCCTGGCGAGGCAGTTTGGCTTCGAAGTCGATCGACCGCGGGCACTTCACATGGGAGAGCTGTTCGCGGCAGAACGCCATCAACTCCTGCGCCAGTCCGGGCGTCGCCAGCGACGGATCCTTGAGCTGGATCACCGCTTTGACCTCCTCGCCGTACTCGAGGTTCGGAATCCCGAACACCGCGACGTCCGCGACCAGCGGATGCAGCGCGAGGCAGTTCTCGATCTCGGCCGGATAGATGTTGACGCCGCCGGAGATGATCATGTGCGAGCGGCGATCGGTCAGATACAGGAAACCGTCCTGGTCGAGATAGCCGACGTCGCCGATCGTCGACCAGCCGAGCGCGTTGCGCGACCGCGCCGTCTTGTCCGGATCGTTGTGATAGACGAAGCTCGGTCCGTCGAAATACACGTCGCCAATCTCGCCGGGCCCGAGTTCGTTGTGATCCTCATCGAGAATGTGGATGGTGCCGACGCAGGCCCGCCCGACCGAACCGCGATGGCTCAGCCAATCGGCGCTGGAAATGCAGGTGGCGCCGTTACGCTCGGAGCCGGCGTAGTATTCCCACACGATCGGCCCCCACCAGGCGATCATCCGCTCCTTCAATTCCGGCGGGCACGGCGCCGCGGCGTGGATGGCGCAGGCGTGCGACGACAGGTCGTAGCTGGCGCGGATCTCGTCCGGCAGCGCCAGCAACCGGAACAGCATGGTAGGGACCCACTGGCTGTGGGTGATGCGATAGCGTTCGATCGCCGCCAGCGCCTGCTCGGCGACGAATTTCGTCATCACCACCGCGGTTCCACCGCTCTCCAGCGTCCGCATGGTGAAGCGCAGCGGCGCGCCGTGATACAGCGGCGCCGGCGACAGATACACGGTGTCGTCGTCGAAGCCGAAATTCTCCCGCACCCAATCGCCGGAGGCCTGAGCCTGGCGCAGATTGGCAAACAGCGGCTGCTTGATGCCCTTCGGCTTGCCGGTGGTGCCGGACGAATAGAAGAAATCCTTGCCGACCGGCCCGTCCGGGATCTCGATCATCCGATCGAACCGCGCCAATTCGTGGGCGTAGTCGAGCCCGCCCTCGACGTCATCGCCGATCACAATGATGGTGCAGCTGTGCGGATTGTCGGCGGCGAGCGCGCGCATCACCTCACCGAAGCGCGAGCCGACGAACAGCAGCTTGGCGCCGCTGTCACGGACGATGTAGGCCGCCTCCTCCGGCTTCAGATGCGTCGACACCGGCGTGTAGTACACGCCATGGCGCCGCGCACCCCAGAGCAGTTCGAAATAGCGCAGATCGTTGTCGAGCAGCACGGCAATGCCGTCACCGGCCGACAACCCCATCCACATCAACAGCTGAGTGACCGCGTTGGCGCGGCGGTCAAGGTCCCGATAGCTGATGCTGTCGTCACCAAACGCGATGCGAGCGGCAATCTTGTCGGGATGGCGCTCGGCCCATTGTCTTAGAATCGGCATCTCTTCCCCGTTGGCGGCTCTGATGGGCCAGTTGCAGGGAGTATCCGGTCAAACGCTGATCGGCTGAATGACCGCGCGTGCCATTTCGGTTGGCGGAATCCTACGCCGTACCGGAGGTCTGCCCGGCGCGGTCGCGAAACTCGCCCGGCGTCAGGCCGGTCCAACGCCGGAACGCGCGGTGGAAGGTGCTGAGTTCGGAAAAGCCGAGCGACAGCGCGATCTCCTCCAGCGACAGCCGCGACTTCTTCAGCATGTGGGTAGCCACATCGCGTCGCACCTGGTCCTTGATTTCCTGAAACCCGACCTGCTGTTCGTCGAGCAAGCGACGCCGCAGCGTCTGCGGCGACATCGCCAGCATGGCGGCGACGTCCTCCAGCGACAGCGGCCGATTCAGGTTGCGGCGCAGAATGCCGCGAACGCGTTCGGCGACGCTGGCGTCGTCACGATAGCGCACCAGCAGCGCGCTCGGCATCGAGGCGAGAAACCGCCGCAGCCGCTGTTCATCGGGCATGATCGGCAAATCGAGCAGTTCGGCGTCGAACCGGATCTCGGTGCGCGGCTGATCGAACAGCATCGGCGCCTGATACACCGGCTCGAGTTCGGAGCTGAACGCCTCCTCCGGGAACACGTAGTGCACCGTGATCAGCGGCAGCCGGCGCCCGACTAGCCAGCACATCAGGCCGTAGGTGAACATCAGGATCGCGCCGTTCACCATGCGGCGGCGCTTGGGCTGCTCGATGGTATCGGAGACGTAGACCGAGGCGTCATGCTCGCCTTCGGCGAGCCGTACCACGAAATCGTCGACCGCCAGATGATAGAATTGGCAGCCGATCCGGATCGCCTCGCGCAGATTGGCGCAGTGGATCAGCAGCCGGCACATCATCCGGAACGTGCCCGGCTTGATCGGGCGGCTGCCGAGCAGCCACATTTCGTCGCGCGTCACCCGTGTCAGGGTGGCGATCATCCGCGCGAATTGCTCCTGCGGCAGCCGCGCGCCCGGCTCCTCGAGCTGGTCAGCGGCGATCCCGGCGCGCGCCAGCAATTTGTCGATATCGTATTCCGCCTCGCGCACCCCGCTGAGGATCAGCCCGACATAGCCGGTATCGATCGCAGAGCGGGATGTGGCGCCACGAGAGGTTCGGCGCGGGCGTTTGGCAATGTGCGGCATGGCCGGCATGTTAGCGACCCGTCCGCACGGCCGCCAGCGCCGAACTGGAACGGTCGGCCAATGCAAACGGGCGATCCGGCCATTGCCTCACCGACCGCGGAAATCCATGCCGGCGTGACGACCGATCAGGGAGACGGAATGTCATGCGCGCGTTGCTGAGTTGCGAGCCGGGAGGTCCGGACAGCCTGAAACTGCTCGACGTCGCCGAACCGGTCGCGGGCCCCCGCCAGGTGGTGGTCGCGGTGAAGGCGTGTGGTGTCAACTATCCGGATCTGTTGACCATCCAGGACCTGTACCAGGTCAAGACCGCGCGGCCGTTCGCGCCGGGCGCCGAGATTGCCGGCGTGGTGACGTCGGTCGGGCCGGAGGTCGGCGAATTCGCAGTCGGCGACCGCGTCGCGGCGCGGATCGGTACCGGCGGCATGGCAGAAGCGGTCGCGGTCGATGTCGGGCGCTGCGCACCGATATCGGACGGGATGTCGTTCGTCGACGCCGCGGTGATGCAGTTCACCTTCGAGACCGCGCTGTACGCGCTGCGCAACCGCGCAGGGTTACAGCCGGGCGAAACCGCGCTGATCCTCGGTGCCGGAGGTGGCGTCGGCATCGCCGCCGTCCAGGTGGCGCGCAATCTTGGCGCCCGGGTGATCGCCGCGGCCTCCTCCGAAAAGAAGCTGGACTTCGCCCGCTCGCACGGCGCCGCGGACGGCGTGCTGTATCCGGCCGAAGCCCCGCAGGACCGCAAAGCGGTCGGCCAGCGCTTCAAGGAGGCGGTCGGCGGCGGAGCCGACGTGGTGATCGATCCGGTCGGCGGCTGGCTGACGGACCCGGCGATTCGCTGCGTCGCCGATGGCGGCCGCTACGTCGTGCTCGGCTTCACCGCCGGCATTCCGTCGCTGCCGCTCAATCTCCCGCTGCTGAAGAACTGCGACGTGCTCGGCGTCAATTGGCGGACCTTCACGCTGACCCAGACGGCGGCGCTCCGCAACAACAAGCGGCAGCTCGAACGCTGGTACGCCGAAGGCCGGCTGTCGTCCGGCATCACCGCAGAATTCGCGCTCGCCGAAGGCGGGCGTGCGATCCAGCGCCTCGCCGATCGCAGCGCCGTCGGTAAAGTGGTGGTGGTGATGTGAAACGCGCGGCTGAACTTTATCCGATTGCAGCAAGGGGATCCGACACGCCATAGGCCATGCGGCCAGCAGATGTAACGCGCAAGATCACATGGCACGGGGCTGTTGAGGCGGGATTAGCCGGGAAAATCCGGGATATCGCGGGAATCGCAACGCCTTAGGCGGCGTGGCGACCTCTGCTCTCGACCGGCGGGCGCGCAAGATCAAATGGCAGTTCTGCCCCGGCGGCGCCGGCCGCTACTTTCCGAAAACCCCGATAAATCAACGATGGGCCGGTCTAAACTCCGAAGCGGTTTCGGAGTTCGCCAAAGTCGCCGGAAAACGCGATTTCCCGTTGCATTTCAGCGCCTTCGTGCGCGCCCCGCGCCGCACACTGCTTGCCGAACTCCGAAAACGGTGATCACTCGACCAGCGCGACGTCGCCTTCGCGGCAGAGAATGTGCACCCGTGTTGCGCGGTCAAGGCTCGGATCGAAGCGAACGTCGTTCGCTGTCATGAATTCGGGCCAGCGGAATTCGCGTCCGGACGCCGGGATATCGACCCACTTCACCTTAAAGCGGCTGTTGACCAGGATGTTGCAGTTCGTCAGCGGCACGCCCGTGTTGTTGCGGACCATCAGGACCTCGCGATTGATCGAAACGGTCGCCTTGAGCGGGTCCGCATCCCCCGGTCCGCAGCCCGTCAGTTGGGCAAAAGCAGCCGCCAGCACCAAAAATCGCCATCCAAAAAGGGCCATTCCGACCACCAATCGCCTAACGGGTAATTGCTATGAGATGCCGCTGATACGAGAAACGGTCCCTTAAGCGGCAATATCCGCACCACCATCAAGCCGAGGCTTTGCCGGTGCCTGGCGCGGCCTGCGCCGCCCGAATTTCTGCACGTAACTGCTCGACGATCAACTTGATCATGACACCGCGCTCGACCGGATCGGCGGTGGCGGCGGAAATCTCGCCATATTTGCGGGCCGCAATCCGGCCGAGGTTGATCGGCGGCAACGACACCCGTTCATCTTTGTAAAGCCGCTGCACCGCTTCGAAGACGCGGCCGAACAGCTCGTCGTCGATGTCGGCGGGGACCGCCGCGGCGCGCCGCGGCGGCGCATCGCCGGTCGCCAGCCAGTTCAAATCCAGCTTGGCGGCAGAGACCAGCGTCATCAGCGCGAAAAACGGTGGCCGGGTCCTTCCGTCGCGCCACTTCGCGATCTGTTCGGCCTTCGTATCGATCAGCTCGGACGCGCCTTTGAGCCCGCCGACTCGCTTCAGCACCTGTCGGAATCGCTCGCCCCATTCCGGCGTCCAGTGCGCTCCCGGGCCATTCGGTTCCGATTCACCATCACCCATTTTACCAGTGCTCAATCGTCCAAAACTCCACTTTTGAGGTTGTGCGAATCGACAAAAGTGGACATTTTGAGTGAACGTTAGTGGTTACGTTTCGAGGTCGAACAAAGCCGGCCCTGGCAGGGGCCGGCTCATCCGGAGACTAGCATGCAACGTCCGAAGTGGGACAGGCACTTGATCAAGGCCGAGATCCATCGTCGCGGCGAGACCCTCACCGGGCTCGCGATCGACGCGGGGATCGACGAGGCGGCGTGTCGCCTCGCGCTGTGCCGGCGCAACACCCGCGGCGAGAAGGTAATCGCTGCGTTTCTCGGTGTCCCACTGGAGGAGCTGTGGCCGGATCGCCATGGAACTCCCAAGCGCAAGACTATTGCCGAGCGCCGCGCCGCCGCCAGTCTAAAGCGGCAGGGGAATTCGGACATCGGAGAGGCGGCATGACCCCCGATCTGTCCAAGGCCTGGCCGTTCGTTGACTTTCCGCGCGTGCGCCCGGCGCCGCTGACGCAGGCCGAGCGCGATGCCGCGCTGATCGCGCTCTGGCGCGGCAGCCGGCATCTGGCCGCCGCCGATCGCGAGGCGGTGCTCGATCGCTACGCCCCGATTTCTTCCGTTCAGCCAAGCCCGACCGGTGTTGCGTCCGGCGCTGGTGAACCGCGTCACCTGCGGCGAGTGGTGAGCAGCGGGCGGCAGCCCGCGTTTCCTCCCGTGACTGACGGCGGATGCCGGGTCTGACAGCCCGCATCCGCCGCATTTTACCAACCCTTCAAAAGCCGGCTGAAATGACCCTCAAATTCATCGACATCGTCGACATCGACGCCTCCGGGCGCCTCCGCATCAACCGCCCCGAGTGGACTGATGCATTTGCCGAGCAGATCAAGGCCGGCGAGAAGCTGCCGCCGATCGAGGTTGCTACCAAGCCGAACGGCAAGTATCGGCTCGTCGTCGGCTCGCACCGACTCGGCGGCCATGTGAAGGCGGGCTGCACGCAGATTTGGGCCGATGTGCTTGATATCTCGGGTGCGGATGCCGCGGCCTGCCGCATGCGGGAGATCAAGGAGAACTTCTATCGGGTCGGGCTCACCGAGTTGGAGCGGTGCGTCGCTATCAGTGCCTGGAAGGACATCTACGAGGCCACAAATCCGCTGCCGAAGCGCGGCCGGCCGGCCGCCGGGGAAATTCCGGAAGATGCTTCCGCAATTTTCGCCGCCAGCTTTTCGGCGACCGCGGCGAAGGTGCTCGGCATCTCGGATCGTGCTGTGCGGACGGCGGTTGCGATCGCTGTCGCCATCCCCGACGAAATCCGCAGCCAGATCGCGCTGCTGCCGATCGCAGACAGCCAGGGCGAGCTAATCGCTCTCGCCCGCGAGCCGCTCTGGAAGCAACGCAAGATCGTCAAGCTGCTGCTCGATCCCGAGAGCGGCATTGATGGCGTCGCCGACGCCGTCGCGTCGATCGACAAGACGCCGCCGCCGGATCGCGCGGCGGCCTGGGAGAAGATCTCCAACACCTTCTCGAAGCTCAAGCAGACCGAGCAGTTCGCGTTCTTCGATGCGCATGACGATGCGATCCGCGCCTGGATGAAGAGCAAGAAGGCCTGACGCCATGGCACCCCGCCGCCGCGACACCGCCACGATTGATCTCTTCCGCGAGTACGAGCCGACGCCGGTTGTGCGCAGGTTCGAGGCCGAGGAGATCAAGGCGTGGAGCGCGGCGCGGCGGCTGGCGCGGGCGATCGCGGCGGCGCTCGACGGCTTCAAGCGCGACGAGGTTGCCGCCGAGATGTCCGAACAGCTCGGCGAGACGATCTCGAAGGCGACGCTGGACGCGTATGCGTCGCCCGAGAAGCCGCACGCGATCCCGGCGCATCGCCTCGCCGCGCTCTACAGCGCCACCGGCGATGAGCGCCTGTTCAACGCGCTGCTGAACGATCTCGGATTGATCGCGGTGCCGACGAAGTACGAGGCGCTGCTGAAGCGCGAGCGCGCCCGCGAGATGAAAGAAAAGCTGGAGCGCGAAGAACAGGCCGCCGATGCCCAATGGAGGGCGTCGCGATGAAGGAGTGGTGCACGGCGCGCGAACTCGCGGACGCCTCTCTGGCGGGCCTGCCGGACACCGAGCGCGGCGTCCAGCTATTTGCGCAGCGTGAGGGCTGGAACGAGAGCCTCGCTTATGTGCGGCGGCGCGCCGGCCGCGGTGGCGGCGTCGAATACAACGTCTGCCTGCTGCCGACGTCGGCCCGCATCGCCTTCGAACGCCGCCACCGTGCGATCGAAGCGCCGGAGCCGGCCCCGCTGCCGATCGAAACCCCCGCGACTGCGATCAGCGACCGCGCCGCTCGCGAGCGCGATGCGCGGCTCGCCGTCGTCGCCGCCTTCCAGGCGTTCGGCCGCGGCCAGCGCCTCGGCAACGCGTCGCGCAGCAAGATTTTCGTCGATGCGTACAACGGCGGCACGCTGATCATCGACGCGTGGATCCGCGAGATCATCCCGACGCTGTCTCCGCGCTCGCTGGCGCGCTGGTGTGCTGCGCGGAAATCCGGCCGCACCGATCGCCTCGCGGTCGATCGCGCCGCGGCCCGCAAGGGCAAGGGCGTGCTCGACGTCGCCTGCGGCGGCCGGGTGCGGACCTATCTGCTGGCGCTGATCGCCCACAATCCGCATCTGTCGGCGCAGCACCTGCGCACGCTGATCCGCTCCGAGTTCGGCGACCAGCTGATGATGGCCGATGGCCAGATGGTCGAGGTGCCGCCGGTGCGGACCATCCAGCATGCGGTCGCGCGGCTCAAGAAGGACGAGGCCGTCACGCTCACCAAGCTGTCGAATCCCGATCGCTATCGCTCGACCATGGCGCCTTCGGGCGTCGGCACCTATCGCTGGGTCCAAGAACCGAACACGCTGTGGATGATCGACGCCTCGCCGGTCGACGCGCTGTGCGTCGATGGCCGCCACTCGATCTATGCGGCGATCGACATCGCGACCCGCCGCACCAGGCTGTACGTGTCCCGCACGCCGCGGGCCTCCGCGGTCGCGCTGCTGATCCGCAAGGCGATCACCGCCTGGGGCGCGCCGGAAACGATCAAAACCGACAACGGCTCCGACTTCGTCGCGCAGGATACCAAGCGGCTGTTCGCCAGCCTCGGGATCGAGATGCAGCTGTCGGACGCCTATTCGCCGCAGCAAAAAGGCCACGTTGAACGGGTCATCAAGACGTTCCAGCACGATTGCGCCACGCTGCTGCCGGGCTTCGTCGGTCACAACGTCGCCGATCGCAAGCGGATCGAGGACCGCAAGAGCTTCGCCGCCCGTCTCGGCGAGGACACCGCCGAGACCTTCGGTGTCTCGCTGACCGGCGCGCAGCTGCAGGCCACTGTCGATCAGTGGGTCGACGTGATCTACGAACAGCGCACGCATGCTGCGCTCGGCACCTCGCCGATGCTGGCCGCTGCGGCCTCGCGAAAGCCGATCCGCACCGTCGATCCGCGCGCGCTCGATTTGTTGCTGATGCCGGTCGCCGAAGGCGGCGGCATCCGTACCGTCACCAAGTTCGGCGTTCGCGTCGATAACTTCCACTACGTCATCAACGCCGCATTCCCGGGTGATCGCGTGCTGGTTCGCCACGATCCGAACGACGCCGGCCGCATCATCGCCTTCGACGCCGACAGCGGCATCTATGTCGGCGACGGCATCTGTCCGGAGCTGGCCGGCGTCGACCCCGCCGAGCTACTCCGTGTGAAGCGCGAGTTCTCCGCGGAGTATCGCGCCGAGAAGACGCGCCCGATCCAGAAAGAGATCAAGAAGCTGACCACCGGCCCGGCGCTGATCGACCGCATGCTCGAAGTCGCGCGCCGCGACATGCCGAACGTCATCGCGCTGCCGAAGCGCGAGGAGAACCACTCCACGCCCGCCATCGCCGCCGCGCTCGACGCCATGGTGCCGCGCGAGGCGCCGGCGCCGTCCGCCGATGTGTTGGCGATGCAGGCCCGGCTGATCGCCGAAGACACCGTCGTGCCGCTGCGCACCGAAGAAACCCCGCACCAGCGCTGGCAGCGCGCGCTCGACGTGATCGCCCGGATGCGTGGCGGCGAGACCGTCAGCGCCGACGAGGCGATGTGGTTGGGAAGCTATCGCACGGGTGCCGAGTATCAGGCCCGCGCGCTGATGCACGGCGACCCGATGGAAACGAAAAACCCCGCCGCGTCCTGGACCGACGCGGCGGGGCAGCAATCACTCTGAGAAGGAGAACAACATGACCTCAACTAACAACGTCGTCAAGGGTGGGCAGGTGCCGCTCAAGAACGTCGCGTCATTTCTGACGCTGGCGATGCGGCTGATCGACCGATCCGCCCACCTGCCGGGCTTCGGCGTGTTCTACGGCCCGAGCGGCTTCGGCAAGACCGAGGCCAGCATCTACGCGCAGAACAAGACCAACGCCGTGCGCGTCGAGGTCGGCGAAACATGGTCGCAGAAGAAGTTCCTGCAGGAGGTTTTGTTCGAGCTGCGCCAGCCCGCCAAGGGGACGATTGCGGATCTTGCCGACCAGGTGAAGGCGGCGCTCGGCGACGATCCGCGCCGCCCGCTGATCATCGACGAGGCCGACAAGCTGATCCGCAAGAATGGCCTCCTCGAAATCGTGCGCGAGATCGGTGACGTCGCCGGCTGTCCGGTGATCCTGATCGGTGAAGAGATGCTGCCGGAAAAGCTCGCGGTGCACGAGCGATTCCACAACCGCGTGCTCGACTGGACTGGCGCCGAACCGTGCGACCTCGATGACGTTGCGGCGCTGGCGGCCGCGCTCTGCCGCGGCGTGACCATCGCGCCCGACCTCCAGGCGGAGATCTGCCGTCAATCCGACGGTCGCGCGCGGCGCATCTGCACCAACCTCGACGAAGCCGTGAAGATCGCCCGTAACAAGGGGCTGAAAGGCGTCGATCTCGCGGCCTGGGGCGGTGCCAAATTCTACACCAGCAAGCCGCCGGGCGCGCGCTACGTCTCCGGCTCGCGGCGGAGCGCATAGCATGCCTAAGCCTTCCACACTGATCGCCGCGAAGCTGACGGTGCCGGTCTCCACCGGCCAGGACGCGATCTGGCAGATCATCCGCGACCTCGACAAGAAAGGGCCGTGGTCGATCGCCGATATCGACGGCGCGGCGGCCCGCGCCAACGTCGACACGCTCGTCGACTACATTCACCGGCTGCGCACCGGCGGCTACATCGCGCTGGCCGGACGCCGCCCCACCAAAGGCAGCGGCACGCCGACAAACCTGTACCGCGTGACGAAACCGCAAAGCACGGCCCCGCGGCTGCGCCGCGACGGCAGCGCCGCGCCGCCGTCCGCGCAACTGTTCATGTGGCGCGCGATGCGCTCGCTGCGGCAGTTCGATTTCCGCGAGTTGGCGCGGGTCGCCTCGACCGACGAACTGATCATCAGCGAGGTCACCGCCAAGAGCTATCTGCAGCGGCTGGCGGATGCCGGCTTCCTGCAGATGCTGAAGGCCTGCGCGATCGGCCGCGGCAATTCCAGCCCGGCGGTGTGGCGGTTGAAGCCGAGCATGAACAGCGGGCCGCTGGCGCCGCAGATCCTGCGCACGCATTTCGTGTTCGATCCGAACCGCAAGGTGGTGGTCGGCAACGCCGCGCCCGCCGAGAACGAGGAGCGGATCGGATGAACCAGCTCGTCAAGCGCTCGCCGATCGACGTCGCCCGCGCCGCGTGGGGCGACGAATTGCCCGCGTGGGTCGAGGCGCTCGCGCTGGAAGCCGGCCGCACCAGCGGCGTCGCGGCCGGCAAGCGCATCGGTTACACCGGCTCGCTGGTCTCGTCGGTGCTCGCCAACAAGTACAAGGGCCGGCTCGACCTCGTCGAGGAGCGCGTGGCCGGCGCACTGATGGGCGCCGTTGTCGATTGCCCGATCCTCGGCGAGATCGCGCGCGATCGTTGCCTGGATGAGCAGAAGGTCGGCTTCTCGACATCCTCGTCGGTGCGGACGCGGCTCTATCGCGCCTGTCGCGGCGGCTGCGAACACTCGCGCATTGGGAGCAAGCCATGAGCGCTCCCGTCGCCCAGCGCTTTGTTTCGGTGCGGCTGATCATCTTCGCGGTCGCCGAAGCGTTCGGTGTCAGCATCACCGAGCTGCGGTCGTCGCGGCGCACGGCCGCGACCTTCCGGGCGCGGGCGGCGGCGTGCCTGCTGGGGCGCGAACTGACGCGCGCCAGCTTCCCGATGGTCGGACGCATGCTCGGCGACCGGGACCACTCCACCATCATGAAGGCGGTCCTCCGAGCGGAGGGCATGCTCCGCACGGACGAAGACTTCGCCGTGCGCTACGCGGCAGCAAAGCGCGCCATCCAGATCATCGCCAATTCGAAGCTGGCCGAACTGATCCGCGACGACGACACCGCTGCCGTGGCGGCTCGGATCTGCGAGCACCCGTCGCAAGCCGACCGCGTCTCGACGCTGCAAATCATCGCCATGGCGGCCCGCCTGGTCACGCTCGAAGAGCTGGCCGAAGACGCCTTCAACATGCTCGCCAGCCTCGACCAGATGGTCGACCAGCCCGATCGGGCCGCTTTGCTGCGGCGCGACCTTCACACCCGCATCAACGCCATCACCGAGTCGCTCGGCTCGCTCGGCTACGTCACCGAGCCCCAAGGAGAAGCCCATGTGTGATTGTCTTTCGAAAGCGAATGATGAGTTGAGGAGCCGCAACACGAGGCTGTCGTTCGGCTTCTCCCGCAGCGGCAATCGCCTGATCACTCGCCCCATCATTGCCACCGAAAAAATCAATCCGCGCGGCAAGGGCAAGCCCGCAACGGTCGTTCCGAGCTACTGCCCGTTCTGTGGCGCTCCGGTCGATCCCGAAAATCCCGAAGTCCAAACCATCCCGCTGACCGAAGAGGCAACCCATGTCTGAGACCACCACCACGCCGCCCGCCGAGACGGCCGGCGCGATCGATATCGCCGGCAGTTACTTCATGCGCGACGGCTCCGGCCGGCTCGTGCCGCTCGATCTGATCAAGCCGCAGCACCTCCTCGAAGATCAGACGGTGCGCAAGATCATCGGCTACGCGCAAAATCTGTCCGATCAGATCAGCCGCTTCCGCGGCCACACCTTCGACGACGTCGCCAGCTTCTCGGAGCTGATCGCCGAGCAGTATCAGGCCAAGGTCGGCGGCAAGAAGGGCAACATCACGCTCACCACCTATGACGGCCTGTTCAAGGTCATCGTACAGGTTGCCGATCAGCTCGCCTTCGGTCCCGAGCTGCAGGTGGCGAAGGCGCTGGTCGACGAGTGCATCACCGCCTGGTCGGACGGCGCCCGCACCGAAATCCGCGCGCTCGTCGAGCACGCCTTCCAGGTCGACAAGGAAGGCCAGATCAACCGCGCCGCGCTGTTTCAGCTGCGGCGGCTCGATATCGACGACGAGCAGTGGCGCAGCGCCATGGCGGCGCTCGGCGACGCCATCCGCGTCGTCGGCTCCAAGCAATATGTGCGGTTCTATCGGCGCGAGTCCTGCACCGCGCCGTGGCAGCCGATCACCATCGATCTGGCGGCGGCTTAGGAGGCTGCGATGAGCCGTGACCTTCCGGAGTGGTGCAAGCCCGGCGTCATCTTCGACGAGACCTACGGCAACACGCGTGATCACATCTGGTACGTCCGTGCGCTCGTTGATCACGGCGCGGTTTGCAGGCGGTGGCGCGCTGAAAAGAAGCGCTGGCACTACGAGTTTCTGGAGCCCGAATGGTTCGCGGCGTTCGCGGATCATCTTCGGCCCCGGCCGAACATCACGAGCTGACGCCATGCCCTGGGCGGACCGATCGTTGCCACCCGAACGCGACGACGATCCGCCGCCCGACCTTCCGACGCCGCTCGACGCTCTCGAAGCCGAGCGGCGCGACCTGATCAGCCAAGTCCGCCGCGGCGTGCATTCGAAGCGCCAGCGGCAAATCCTCAAACGGGTCGCGGCGCTCACGCTGTCGATCCTCGCCGGCAAAGGACGTTGAGATGCAAACCATCACCGAATCCCTCGACGATCTGCTGCGGCGGGTCGATGAGCTGCAGCCCGAAGAATTCCGCACCCGCATCCTCGATCTGAAAGCCGAGCTGGCCGCCTGCGGCTCGACCTTCGACGTCTCGGCCTATGTGCGCGACGCGCTGCGCTATCGCTTCCTGCGCGAGCGCGACGTCGACGCGATCTACGCGGGCGGCGTGTTCGTCGGCAAGACGCCCGACAACATCGTGCTCAACGGCATCCACCTCGATGCCGCCGTCGATGCCGCGCGCATCGCCGAGCAAGAGCCGGACGCGGGAGAATAGCCATGCGCAAATACGGCTTCAAAACCTCGACTTCGATCGACCGCGCCGGCTCCACCGTGCTGATCAGCATCACCTGCGACGACGAGACGATCGCCGAGGCGGCGACCGAGCTTCTGCGCCGACGCCAGCAGCACGGCGCGCTGACGCTCGACCTGCAGCGGACGAACTTCGTGCAGATCGAAGGGAGCTATGAGCGGCAATGAGCAGAGTCGTTTCAGAGGCCTATCACCAGGCCAAGCTCGCCGAGGCGCACCGGCAGATCGCCGCGCTGCAGGAGACGGTGCTCGATCTGCGCCGCAAGCTGCTGAAGCCGTCGCTGCGGTTTCCCAATGAATGGGGTCTGTGGCGCTCCGAGGACCACGTGCTCGGGGTCCTGATCGATGCCGCCCCGGAAGCGGTCGGTCGGGAGCGACTGGCCATTGCCTTCGCCGAGCGCACCGACCGCCGCAATGGCGATGACTACGTCAGGCAGCGCATCCATTTCCTGCGCAAGAAGCTGGCGCAGCTGGGATTCGGCGACATCAAGCCGCGCTACTGCGTTGGCTACTACCTCACCGCCGCCGACGCGGCGCAGATCAAGCTCGCCGCGGCGCGCGCATTCGCCGCTTGTCGCAGCGAGGCGGTGTCATGACGGAGCAAACCGATCGCATCGCCTTCGCCGAGATCGCGCTGGCTCTGACGCTGATGCTGCCGCGCTTGCGCGTCGACATGGAGCACGACCTGCACATGGCGCGCTGGGTCGCGGACAGGATCGGACTGCCGCTTCCGAGCGTCGAGATCTCGATCGCGCAGATGGAACGCGACCTCGCGGCGATCGAGGCGCTCCCCGATCGCCTGAAGCAACTCGCCGATGTCGAGGCCGAGATCGACGCGCTGATCCTGCGCAAGACGACGAGTTCATGGACCAACAGCAAAGCCGCCCTGACAGGAGCACAGCCATGACAACCGCATCGACCGCCGCAAGAGCCTCCGCACCGCAGATCGCCAAGATCCACGTGCTCGCCAAACAGGCCGGGATCGACGAGGACTGCCGGCGCGACATGATGTTTTCGGTCTGCGGAAAGCGCTCCGCCGCCGACCTGACGCCGGGCGAAGCCGTCGCCGTGATCGACCGTTTAAAGGGTGCTTCAAAGCCCGATATCGACGGCCCCTACGGCAAGAAGCTGCGCGCGCTGTGGATCTCCGGCTGGCACCTCGGCGTGGTGCACAACCGCACGGATGCGGCGATGCTCGCCTTCCTGGAGCGCCAGACCGGGATCGAGCGCACCCGTTGGCTGCGCGCCGCCACTGATGCCCGCAAGGCCGTCGAGGCGCTCAAGCTGTGGCTGTCGCGCGAGGCCGGCGTGCAATGGCCGGCCGGCGACGATCCGCTCGCCGTGCGCCGCGCGGTGATCGAGGCGCAGCGGAAACGCTTGGTCGCGCTGGATGAGCTGGTCGCTTACTTCGAGCCCGCCGACACAGCTGAAGGTCTCGACAAGCTGATCGCATTGCTCGGCGACAGGCTGCGCCGCGCATTGGCGTCGATAGCGACTTCGACGAGGTACTGAGCGATGTCCGCCAACGCCAAGATCAACAATCTCCTGAAGTCGCTCCGGCTCCTCAATGACTACAACCGTGAGCGGCGGCTTCAGGTACTTGCCGAGGAGTGCGGCGAAGGCTTCGCCGCGGCGGTGCGGAAAGAGTTCGAACGGCAACAGCGCGAGCAAGGAACGAAGCGATGAGCCCGCACCCCATCAACGTCTCCAATCACGCGCTGCTGCGGATCCTCGAACACGCTGGCGACGTCGATGTCGAGGCGCTGCGGCGGGCCGTGGCGCTTTCGATCGGCCGCGCCGTCGCGGCGGCTGAGGCGATCGAGCAGAACGAATACAAGATCGTGGCCGGCGGCCTCGTCTACATCGTCGCCAACCATTGCGTCGTCACCGTGCAGCGGGAGCCGAAGCGGTGACGTACACGTGGCTTCCCGATCTGCTCGCCACCATCGCCGAGGTCGCTGGCCTCGACGCGGCATTGCAGATCGCGGACGCCTATGGCGGCACCCGCAAGCAGGTGCCGGCGCATCTTCCGGACGGGTCGCATTGGTTGACCGATTGCGTGGGCCGGCAGGCCGCAGAGAAGATCTGCGATCATTTCCGGCAAGGCACCGCGGGCGGCGGCTTCGGCGGCGCCTATCTGACGATTCCGCTCGGCCCTGCCGGCGCCGTCGCCGCCGCGCGCCGCCGCATGGCAAAGGCTCTGGCCGATGGCAAGTCCGCCTCGGAAGCCGCCCGCATCGCCGGCATGACGGAGCGCACCGCCTATCGGGCGCGCTCCCGCGCCCGCAAGGGCGGCGGGTGGGATGACAATCAGAGCGAGCTGTTTTAGGGTCGCCGATAGAGGTTCGAGAATGCCGTACCGCCCAATTGCCGAAATGCCGAACGACAGCGCACTTAGCGTCGCTACGAAGTATGTTGCCGGGTGTGAATGTGGCGCCACGATCGAGGTGATCTTCGCCGCCTCCGATCCGGTCGAAAAGAAGTCGGCCGCCATTCGGTCGGCTTGGGAGCGTCACATCTGCATTCCGGAAGCCGCGCGTGCCGCCAGGCCGGCCCCGAAACCCACGATGCTGGAGCGGATGCGGGATTCGCGTGTCTTCGAGATCACTGCGAACGGGGACGGGACGTTCGACGTGACCGATCTATCGGATGGTGCAATGAGCGATCGGTTGACCGCAGAAGAACTTCGGCGGCTCGGAGAAGAGATCATTGATGTTGCCCTGGACGAATAGTTCGTCCGCAGGCGTGGCCACTCGGTCGTGAGTCGTGATGTGTGGGGTTGGCCGCTGACACCTGTCAGCGGCTTATCTCGGAAGTAGAGCAGCTACGGTCTTCGCGTCATCACGCGCTGGAGACCGCCCCATGCCCTGCGAAATCAAGTCCCACCGCATCTATCGCGACGGCAAGGCCGTCGGTTTCCAGCAAACGAAAAACATCGGCGGCCCGATCGTTCCCAAGGTGATCGTGCTGCACGACACCGCCGGGCATCTGCACGGCCGGGACTCGATCGCGTGGCTGCGCGGCGGCCCGGGGCAATCGCCGAATGCGAGCGCGCATGTCGTGGTCGGCCGCGACGGCGCGATCACCCAGCTCGCCGCCACCAACATCAAGACGTGGCATGCCGGCCAGAGCTTATGGCGCGGCCGCGAGCAGCTCAATGGCTGGTCGATCGGCATCGAGATCGTCAATCCCGGCGGGCCGCTCACCAGCCTCGGCAATGGCCGCTACAAGGGCGTCGATCTGATCGACACCAAGGCCGATCCGTCGCTGGTCGTTCGCCACAGCAAGTTTCCGCCTCGTACCGGCGACGGCAAGCGGATGGAGCCGAATTATGGCGCGTGGCTGGAGCATACGCCGCAACAGATCGACGCCGTCGTCGAGTTGTGCCGTGCGCTGGTCGCGGCCTATCCGACCATTACCGAGATCGTCACCCACTGGATGATCGCGCCGGCCCGCAAGGTCGACACCAATCCGCTGTTTCCGCTCGACGAGGTGCGGCGCCGGGTTTGGCCTGCGCCGCGCTTCGCCGATCTCGACGACGAGACCCGTGACTCCGTTGCCGAACAAGGCAACGGCGAGGTCGCGTTTGCACCCCGTCCAGGCTCGGAGCTGGAGCCGACTTGGTCGGTGTCCAACGACGACGGCAACGCCGTCGACATTGCGCACCCGACCGATCTTCCCGCGCCGGCCGAGCCGCACCCGATGCCGAAGGCCCTCGTCGAGTTCGTGCAGCAGCGGCTGCGCGCGCTCGGCTACTACGAGGTCGGCAATATCGACGGCGACTTCGCCGGCCGCACCGAAGACGCGCTGGTCACCTTCAAGCGCCGCAACGGCCTGCCGGCGACGACCGATGTCGACGACGCCACGCTCAAGGCGCTCGCCTCCGCCGATCCGCGCGAGATCGGCGACGCGCGTGCCCGCGCCACTCCCAAGGATCTGCGCAAGATCGTTCCGGCGGTGCAGCAGGCCGGCCGCTCCAAGGCGCTGGCTTGGTGGCTCGGCCTGCCGTCCGCCGGCTTCGCTGTGCTGCAGGGGATTGCCGCCAACGTGCAGAGCGTCTGGTCGCAACTCGCGCCGATCACCGGCTGGCTGTCCGCCGTGCCGGGCTGGGTGTGGGCGCTGGCGATCGTCGGCATCGCGATCGGCGTCTGGTGGTCGTCGCGCCAGGCCGAGGCCGAGACGGTCGACGCCTATCGCGCCGGCCGGCTCACCTGACGGAGGCCCGCGATGGATTGCATCCCTGTAATCATGGAGTTCGTCGGCATCATCGCTGCGGTGATTCTGGCGGTCATCATCACGCTGCGGACGCGATGGGTGCGCGACACCTACGGCGCCGGCTTCGACAAGCTCGACGCGGTGATGACGGCCGAGCTGTGGGTGGGTTCGGCGCTCGCCCTCATGCTGATCGGCATCGGGAGCGCAGCGCGATGATCTCGGCCGCAGCACTGCTCACATTCGCGGCGCGGCCGATCGGCAAGGCCGCGCTGATCGCTTTGGGGATCGGCGCGCTGATCGCGATCGGCGGGCTCGGCGCCTGGTGTGCCGGCGCCACCGTGCAGTCGATGGTGGAGGATGCCGCTGCCACCGCCAAGGCCGAGCGCGACGCGCATTGGCGCGCCGAGATCGCCGAGGCCAACGCCAAGGTCGCGCAGGCCGAGGCAGCGCAGGCCCGCGCGGCGATCGAGGCGGACAAGTCCATCAAGGCGGCCGAACGCGGCCGTGAAGACGCGTTGAAAGAGCTGGAGGCGAAGAATGCGGCGCTTGCTGGTGGCGATCGTCGGGGGCTTGGGCGCGCTCGTGTCCGGCTGCTCAACCACGCCCGATGAACCGACCGTGCTGTTGCGGATGACGCAGCCGAGCGTGCCGGCGACGGCGACCGAGAAATGCCCGGACCCGGTGGCGCTGCCGGACCGCGACCTCACCGAAGCCGAGACGACGAACCTGTGGGGGCGTGATCGCGCGGCGCTGAAGGATTGCGACGGCCGGCGCGATGCGGCCGTGAAGGCGGCCGGGCCGCAGCCGTGATGGATCAGTTCGACGAAGCGCAGGCGCTCGAAGAGCGCGAGCGAGACGAATGCATCGCGCGGGCCACCGCGCGCCGCAAAGGCCCCGGCGCCACGCATTGCGTGGTGTGCGGGGAGCCGATCGACGAAGCCCGCCGCGAGGCGATGCCCTCGGCGATCCGGTGCGTGGAGTGTCAGGACAGGCGCGAGCGCTGGGCGCGCGTGCACAGGGGGCGGTGATGGACGGCTGGAGTTGGGCGAGCACCGTCTCGACTATCAAGGATGTCTGGTGGTTTCTGTCGGTGCCGCTGGCGGCGGTGGCAATGGGCGGGTTGTGGTACCTGCGCGGCCAGTTTCCGTCCAAGGCAGAGTACGACAAACAGACCAAGGCGCTCACGGACTCGGTCGACGCGCTGTCCGACAAGATCGACGACAACGAGAAAAAGACGGTCGAGCGCATCGTCAAGAGCGAGCGCGAGATGAGCGACCGGATGGCGAAGCTGGAAGGCGACGTCAAGCAACTGCCGGGCCGCAACGAGATGGAAAACCTGTCCGACCGGATCAGCCGCGTCGAGACGCAGGTCGCAGCCTCGGTGGAGACCATCAAGGGCGTTGAAAAGACCGCCAACAAGATCGACCGCACGCTCGAAATGATCCTCGGACACATGCTCAACGAGAGACAGGAGAAATCCGCATGAGCGACACGCTCGCCGAAGTGTTCGATAAGGACCGCCGCTTGGTATTGCTGCGGCTGCTAGCCGAGCAGGACGACTACGAACTGTCGGCGCCGCTGCTGACCAAGGCCGCGCAGGAGCTGCGGCACCGCGTCTATCCCGACGTGGTCGAGGCCGATCTCGTGCTGCTCGACCAGCATCGGCTGGTCAAGCGAAGCGAGCTGGAGGTCGGCGGCCGCAAGATGACGATCGCGACGCTGACCAAGTTCGGCCGCGACGTCGCGCACGGCCGGCCGCATCCCTTGGTGGCGCGGCCGTCGCCGAAGGATTGAGCCGATGAGCAAGCGTCCGTCCTCGATCGACCGGATGCCGCCGGAAGTCCGCGACTGGATCGGCCGGCTGCGCGACCAGGGCCGCACGCTCGACGAGATCATCGCCAAGCTGCGCGAGCTGGACGTCGATGCGCTGCCGTCGCGATCGGCGCTGCACCGCCATCTGAAAAAGGCCGACGAGGTCGCCGAGCGCATCCGCAAATCGCGCGCCGTCGCCGACGTCATCGTGCGCCGGCTCGGCGAGAGCGATCCCGACAAGACTACGCGGATGAACATCGAACTGATGCACAACGTGCTGTTCGAAATCGCGTCGCGCACCTCCGACGAGGACGGCGAGCCGGTCACCTTCGCGCCGATGGAAGCGATGCTGCTGGCGAAGGCGCTCGATCACCTCGGCAAGGCCAGCAAAGACGACGTCGCCCGCACCGTGACCATAGAGAAGCGCGCGGCCGAGAAGGCCAAGGCCGAGGCCGCTAAGGCGGTCGATGCCGTGGCCGGCGAAGGCGGCCTTTCAGCCGAGACGATCGAGACGATCAAGGCGCGAATCCTCGGCGTCGCCAAGCCGGAGCCGAAGGCGTGAGCGACCTTCTCGTCACGGCGGAAGATTGGGCGCGGCATCGCCGCGAGCAGCTCGCGCAGTTGCCGCCGCAGCTGGCGAGCAACTCGCTGCCGGACGTGCTGTTGCCGTATCAGCGCGAGCTGCTCGACGCGACGGCGATGTGGCAGCTCGTCGTCGTCGACAAATCACGCCGGATCGGCGCCACCTGGGGCATCGGCGCCGACGCGGTGCTGACGGCAGGTGCGCGCAAATCCGCCGGCGGGATGGACGTTTTGTATATCGGCTACAACCTCGACATGGCGCGGGAGTTCATCGACACCTGCGCGATGTGGGCGCGCGCATTCTCGCCCGCCTGCAGCGAGGTCAACGAGTTCCTGTTCAAGGAGAAGGACGAAAAAGGCGCTGATCGCTCCATCCAGGCATTCCGGATCAGCTTCGCGTCCGGCTTCGAGATCGTGGCCCTGTCGTCGCGCCCGCGCTCGCTGCGCGGCCGCCAGGGGTATGTGATCCTCGACGAGTTCGCGTTCCACGACGATGCAGAGGAACTGCTGAAGGCGGCCATGGCGTTCCTGATCTGGGGCGGCAAGGTGCTGGTGATCTCGACCCACGACGGTGTCGACAATCCATTCAATGCGCTGATCAACGAGATCCGCGAGGGTCGCAGGCCGGGCTGCGTCGTCCGCTGCACCTTCGACGATGCGTTGCAACAGGGTTTGTATCAGCGCATCTGCCTCGTCACCGGCAAGACCTGGTCGCTCGAGGCCGAGGCGAAATTCCGCGCGGACATCCGCGCCTTCTACGGCTCGGGTGCGGCCGAAGAGCTGGACTGCGTCCCGTCGCAGGGATCGGGTGTCTATCTCACCAGCGCGCTGATCGAGGCCTGCATGACGGCGGAGGCGCCGATCCTGCGGCTCGCCTGTCCGCTCGGCTTCGAACTGAAGCCGGACGCCGAGCGCGCCTCCTATGTGGACGACTGGCTGCAGGAGCATGTCGAGCCGGTGTTGAAGCAGCTCGATGGCCGGCTGCGCCACGTCTACGGCTACGACTTCGCGCGGTCGGGCGACTTGTCGGTGATGCTGCCACTGGCCGAAGGCCGCGACCTGGTGCGGCGGACGCCGTTCGCGGTCGAGCTGCGCAACGTGCCGTTCCGTGAGCAGGAGCGGATCATGTTCTACGTCGCCGACCGGCTCCCGCGCTTCGGGGGAGCCAAGCACGATGCACGCGGCAACGGTCAGGCGCTGGCGGAGTATGCCGTGCAGAAATACGGGCCGCTGGCGGTCGAGGCCGTGATGCCGAGCCAGCCCTGGTACATTGCCAATGTGCCGCCGCTCAAACGGCGCTTCGAGGATCGCACCGTCGCGATCCCGCGGGACAGCGACGTGAAGGACGACATGCGCCAGATCAAGATGGTGCGCGGCGTGCCCAAGGTGCCGGACGATGCGCACACCACCGGCGCCGATGGCGGCCAGCGTCACGGCGACTTCGCCATCGCGCTGGTGCTGGCCAACGCCGCGATGGACGCCGGTGTGTTCGAATACGCCTATCAGGCGGCCACCGCCGAGGCCGCCGCCGGCGGCGGCAATCAGTTGTTCGAGACTCATGGAGGGCGTGCGCTGTGGTGAGCCGGAACACACGAGGTGATGCATGACCGCTGTCATCCTGCGCGCGCCTGCCGGCGTGATGCCCGGCCCGATCACCGGGCCGGTGTCGGGGCTGTCCTACACGCTGGGGGACGATCGTCTCCTCGACGTGGCGCACGTCGCGGACGCCGTCGCGCTGTTCGGCGCCGGCTGGATCGCGCCTTACGGCCGCACGCCGGAAGTGCTGGCGCAGATGACGCCCGGGCGAGTCGACGTCCTCGCGCTCCCGCAGGTGCGCAGCATGTCGGGCGTCCTCAATGTCGGCGCGATCGGGCACAGCTTCGTCGCCAACGCGGTCCACGCCAATGGCTGGGCGAACAACGGCTATCTGTCGTGGATCAGGCGCTATTGCGGTGGCAGGATCAATCTGCCCGCATCGAACGTCTTCGCCGGCGGCGGCCTGAAACAGCACGATATCATCGCCACGCATTTGCCGGCGGCGCTGGCGGCGGGTCTCGACGTCTGCATCGTCGACACGCTGCGGAATTCCATCGGCCACGATACGACCGCCAACCTGATCGCAGGGCTCGCGGAAATCCTGGACGGCCTGACGGCGAGAGGCACGTTCTGCATCGTCCATCCGGTCGCCGCCGCATCGGGCGGCTACATCCTCAGCGGCGACAATCTCCTCCAGGCCTGCGCGCTGGAGCGCTTCGCGGCCTCGTATTGCCGATCGAACCCCAAGGCGAGTTTCGCCAACATCAACCTGCTGATCGCCGATTTCGCCAGCGGCCTCGCGCTCGGCGGGATGTTGTCGGACGATCTGCATCCGTCGGTGATCGGGGCAAGGCTGATCGGCTATGCCGATGCGCAGATCATCAACCAGTTCGCAGCCCCGATCGACGATCGCCATACGCTGCCCGGAGACCTCTACGACGCCGGCAAGAATCCGCACGGCAACCTGCTCGTCAATGGCTTGCTGGCCGGCACCGGCGGCGTCGAACAGGGCGGCCCCACCGGCGAGACGCCGACCAACTGGCTGGTGCAGGGAGGCTCCTCGACCACGCTCGCGATGTCCAAGGTCGCGGTGGCCGGCCGCACCAATCTATCCAGCACGCGCATGACGCTCGGGGGCACCGGCGATAACGTCCAGCAGATGCTGTATCAGCAGATCGACGACGGCAAGTACGACGCCGGTGACGTGCTGCGCGCCGAGGTCGAGGCCGAATGGACGATCACGGCCGGCTCGCTCGCCGAGATCAGCCTGACGATGCTGGCGATGGACAGCAGCTTCGGGGTGATCCGGACATGGGTCGACGGCGTCAACACCGGCGCCGGCTATTTGCCGGCCGGCGCGTCCGGCCCGCTCTGCTTTCGCACCGAGGATTTCGCCGTGCCCGCCGGGACGGCCTATCTGATCTATCGCCTCCATGCCGTCGCGGCGGCCGGCGCGCTCGCCGCGACGGTCGACTGGTCGCGGGCGAGCCTGCGGAAGGTCTGACGCGCACATGACGATCAACAGGCGGAGGCGCTGACAGATGGCACGCATTCTCGGACCCGATGGCAATCCCGTCGACACCACGCTGCTGTCGACCGAGGTCGCGACGCCGACGCTGATCGGCGTGCGCGCGGTGCACCACGAAAACGTCGCGTCTGGCCTGACGCCGGAGCGCCTGGTCTATGCGCTGCGGCAGGCGGCGCAGGGCGACGCGCGCGACTATCTCACGCTGGCCGAGGAGATGGAGGAACGCTATCTGCACTACGCGTCGCAGGTGCAGACCCGCCGTCTCGCGATCGAGGGCGTCAAGCCGTCGGTGGCGGTGCCGAAAGGCGTGTCGGCGAAGATCGCCGACTTCGTCCACGAGCTGATCGACGATTCCGGCTTCCGCGACACGCTCGGCGAGCTGACCGACGGCATCGCCAAGGGCTATGCGGTATCCGAGCCGGTCTGGGAATACGAGCGCGGCCGGCTGCGGCCGGTCGACTACAAATGGCGCGACCAGCGGTTTTTTCAGTTCGACCGCGTGACGCAGACCGAACTGCGGCTCGCGGTCGACGGCAGTCTCGACGGCGAGGAAATCACCAAGCCGACCTTCATCGTGCACAAGCCGCGAAGCAAGGCCGGCATCCCGATCCGTCGCGGCTTCGCCCGCGCGGCCGCATGGGCGTTCCTGCTGCAATCCTTCGCGCTGAAGGACTGGAGCGCGTTCGCCGAGATCTACGGAATCCCGCTGCGGCTCGGCAAGTATCATGCGGGCGCCAGCGAGGCCGACAAGAAGGCGCTGCTGCAGGCGGTGCGCTCGATCGCCTCCGACGCCGCGGCGATCATCCCGCAGGGGATGGAGCTGGAATTCGTCGAAACCAAAGGCCAGCGCGGCGAAGCCGTGTTCGGCGGGCTGCTCGACTATCTCGACAAGCAGATTTCGAAGCTGGTGGTCGGACAGACCATGACGTCCGACGACGGCGCGTCGATGGCGCAGGCCAAGGTGCACAACGAGGTCCGGCTCGACATCCAGCGCGCCGATGGCGTGCAGCTCGCCAACACCGTCAACCGCGATCTTGTCCGTTGGGCGGTGGCGATGAATTTCGGGCCGCAGGATGATTATCCGCGGGTCGAACTGCCGGTCGCCGAACCGGAGGACACCAAGGCGCTGGCCGAAGGCGTCGCCAAGCTGGTGCCGCTCGGCCTGCGCGTGTCGCAGGCGGAGATCCGCAGCAAGTTCGGTCTCAGCGAGCCCGGCGAAAAGGACGAGGTGCTGGCGCCGCCGGCGCAAGCGGTTGCAGCCGAGCCCGGCGTCGTCGCCGCCAACGACGATCCCAAGAAGGCCGCGCGGCTGTCGGCCGCCGATTGTCCGTGCCCGGCCTGCGGCGGCGTCCGCAACGCCTCGCTGGCCGCGACCGCGGTCGATGGTCGCGACGAACTCGACGAGCTGGTCGACGACGCCATGAACGGCTGGGAGGAGCTGGTCGATCCGATGCTGAAGCCACTGCGCGACGCGATGGCGCGCGCGTCCAGCTTCGAGGAGCTGGAGGCGATGCTGCCGTCGCTTGCCGCGCAGATGGACGGCGACAAGCTCGCCGAGGCGCTGGCGCGGCTCACCGCCAAGGCCCGCGGCCTCGGCGACGTTCAGGACTGACGATGCAGCTCACGCGCGGCCAGGCCGTCGAATTGCTGGCGCGCCTGGCCGCGGTGAAGCGCGGCTTCCAGACGCCGCCCGAAGTGGTCGATTACTTCCGCGACAAGAACCTGAAGCCGGCGTTCTCCTGGCTGGACGTTTGGGGTCAGGAGCACGCCCACGCCTTCACGGTGGCGGGCGTCACCGAGACCCGCGTGCTCAACGACTTCAAATCGGCGATCGACAAGGCGATCAGTAGCGGCACGGGTTTCGAGGCCTTTAAAGCCGACATGCAGGCGCGTTTAACGCCGCACGGATGGTGGGGCCCGAAGACGGTGTCGGACCCGACCGGCAAGTGGGCCGACAAGACGGTCGACTTCACCCGGCCGGGCCGGCTGCAGACCACGTTCTGGAGCAACGTGCGCAGCGCGCGCGCCGCCGGCCAGTGGAATCGCATCCAGCGCACCAAGGCGTCGCGGCCTTATCTGCTCTATGTGCGGTCGACCGCCGAACGGAAACGGCCCGAGCATCTCGCGGTGGCCGGCACCATCAAGCCGGTCGACGATGCTTTTTGGAGCACGTGGTTTCCGCCGAACGGCTGGGGCTGCCAGTGCAAGGTGCAGCAGCTCGATCAGGAGGACCGCGACCGCTACCTCGCGCAGGACGGTTATTCGGAAGAGGCGCCGGACCTCGGCACGAGAACCTACGTCAATCGCCGCACCGGCGAGGTGACGACGATTCCGCGCGGCATCGATCCCGGCTGGCAGACCAATCCGGGGCTTGCCCGCGCGCGGACGCTGGTCACGCAGTTCGCCGACACGCTGGCCACGGCCGGCGCAGATCGCGCCGCCCCGACGATCGCCAAGCTGTGGCGCGGCAACTGGCCGAAGGCGATGGCGAAGATGGACGAGCGCGTGCATCTGCCGGTCGCCGCGTCGGCGCGCGCGGTCGACGAGCTGGGTGCCAAGGTCGATATCGTCACGGTGGCGAACGACGTCGTGACCAAGAAGGTCGGCAAGCACGCCGCCGTCGATATCGGCAGCTTCGCGCAGGTCCAGCAGATCATCGATGCCGGCGATTGGATCGAAGACCGCGACCCGGCGGTGCGCAACATTCTCGCGGTGATCGGCGGCGTCCATTGGGTGTTGGCGATCCGGCGATCGACCAACGGCTACATTCAGGTTCGGACGCTGTTCAGGACCGATGCCCGCCGCCACGCGGAAATCCGGCGGCGCGGGGTGCGGTACAAGGCTGAAAGGGAGTGAGTAGCAGCCGGGGGGCCGTGACATCCCCGCGTCCACCTGGGACGGTAACACGTGGCTCGGCTGCGAAGCGGAATATAGGCCCGTGGGGCTGGTCTCGCAACCGGTTCGGACGGAGCCGTTAGGAAGCCCGCTGATGCGTTCGGCCCGTCGCCCGGACAAATCCGTCAGTCCTCGGCTGAAACGCGCGTATCGGGTTAAATGATGCTTTAACGAGGCTGTTATCGGGGATCGCTCCCCTCGGGTTGCTGCCGGAGGCCTGATCGGCCCGGCAAGGTCGCGGCTGACAGTTGTCAGCGGCCCGACACCCAGGGTGCACGGCTAGATGTGCACCCATGACGCACCGCTCCGCAAGCCCCCAGATCGCCATGCTCGACGCCGCGCCCGACGTGGCGTTCGGCGTGGTGACGATCGACGCCGCGTCGCTCGCGGCGGAAGGTGACGGCGCCGAGCGCTGGATCCAGGTGACGCCGCGCGGCCCGGTGGTGTGTCGCGACGGTCGCCCCTTCGTGTTCGACCCCGAAGCCCTGGTGGCGCGCTTCAATGCTGACGGCATCGACGTGCCGATGGACATCGACCATGCGATCCCCACCAAGGCCAAGCTCGGCGAGAAGGCCGATGCGGTCGGCTGGATCAAGAAACTGGAAGCCCGGCCGGCCGGCACCTTCGCGCTCGTCGAAATGCTCGCGGCCGGCGCCGCTGCGCTGAAGGCCCGCACCCATCGCTACGTCTCGCCGACCTTTCCGTGCACCAAGGAAGGTCTGGCGTTGTGGCTGCATTCGGTCGCGCTGGTCGCGGCCCCGGCTCTTACCATGGGCGCGATCGCGTCCGCCTCTCACCCTGCCAAGGAGTACCCCATGTTGAAGGCGATCGCGAAGGCATTGGGCCTCGCGGAAGACGCCGACGAGGCCGCGTGCCTCGCGGCGATCGTCAAACTGTCGAGCGATCCGTTGCGGCCGATCGCCAAGGCGCTCGGCCTCGCGGACGCCGCGGACGGCCAGGCCTGCCTGTCGGCGATCACCACGCTGTCGACCGCGCGCGTCGACAAGGCGGTGCACGATCAGGCGCTCGCCAATCTGTCGGCCGCCAATACGCAGGTCGCCACGCTGCAGGCGCAGCTCACCGCGCGCGATACGGCCGATCACAACGCCAAGGTCGAGGCCACGATCGAGGCGGCGCTGAAGGCCAAGAAGATCGTCCCGGCGCAGCGCGACAAGTTCGTTTCGCTGTGCGCGACCGCAGACGGCCTGCGCGACGTCGAGGCGCTGCTGTCGGCGACGCCTGCCAATCTCGCCGGCTCCGCGCTCGACGAGCGCCAGGTGCCGGAAGGCGGTGCTGCGCCCGATGCGCTGCTCGCCAAGGCGTCGGCGCTGGTCGAGGCCGCGGCCAAGTCCGGCCGCACCCTGTCGCACGCGGACGCCGTGATCCAGGCCAGCAACAATGGAGTCGCCCAGTGAGCCGGGAACTGATCAAGAGCTTCGTCGCCGACGCCGCGATCCGCGGCTATCGCATCGCCGCCTTTCACGCAACCAAACAAGCTGTCGTCGAGGCCGCTTCGAATGTCGCCGCAGTGATCGGCATCTCGACCTCGACCGGCGCCAAGGCCGGCGGCGTGGTCGACGTCGTGCAGCAGGGGCTCGCCGAAGTCGTCGCCGGCGGCGTGCTCGCGCGCGGCGCAGAAGTCACCTCCGACGCCGAAGGTCGCGCGGTCGCGCTGCCGGCGCCGAGCGGCACGGCCAAAACCGTTCGCACCATCGGTCAGGTGCAGGCCGCGGCTGTCGAAGGCGACGTCGTTCCCATCGTCGTCTCGGCCGGCTCCGTCTTCATCCCGGCGTCCTGATCTCCAGCCAACACACAAGGTAGCAACCGATGGCCGTCAACCGCCCGTTCCCCGTCAACCCCGTGCTGACCGCGGTCGCGATCGGCTACAGCAATCCGGCGAATACGCTGATCGCCGATCTCGTGCTTCCCCGCGTGCCGGTCGGCTCCGAATCCTTCAAATGGCAAGAGTACTCGCTCGCCGATGGCTTCAGTGTCCCGGAGACGCTGGTCGGCCGCAAGGGTCGCCCGAACCGGATCGAGGTGGATGCGAAAGAGAAGGACGATTCCACCAACGATTACGGCCTCGACGGCGAAGTCCCGATCGGCGACATCCGCGAGGCGGAGCGCCAGCGTGCGGCCGGCATTTCGAACTACGATCCGCGAGCCCGCTTGGTCGCAACGCTGACCAACAAGCTGCTGCTCGCCCGCGAAATTCGGGTGGCCGGGATCATCCACAATTCGTCCAGCTATGTGGCCGGTCGCAAGGTGCTGCTGTCCGGCGGCTCGCAGTTCTCTGACTACGCCAATTCCGATCCGATCGAGGTGCTCAAGGCGGCGATCGACGGCACGCTGATTTTCCGCGCCAACACGCTGGTGATGGGACAGGCCGTCTGGTCGAAGCTGTCCAGTCATCCGGTCCTGGTGAACGCCATTCGCGGCAATCTCACCAACAAGGGAATCATCACCCGCGAAGAGCTGGCCCGGCTTCTCGAAATCAAGCGGGTGCTGGTCGGCGAGAGCTTTCTCGACAGCGCCAAGAAGGGGCAGACGGCATCGCTCGCCCGCGTCTGGGGCAAGCATATCGCGGCGCTCTATCTCGACCCGGCGGCCACCAACACGGACGGCGTCACCTTCGGCTTCACCGCTCAGGTCGGCACCCGCATCGCCGGCAACATCGTGGATCCGGATATCGGCTTGGAGGGCGGTGAGCGCGTCCGTTCCGGCGAGAAGGTCAAGGAGCTGATCGTGGCTCCCGACGTCGGCTACTTCATCGAAAACGCCGTCGCGTAGTCGGGAGGCGATCATGGCGAACGACGACGAGGCGAAGGTCGAGAAGGCCGCCAGGGCGGAAGCCGAGAAGGCGGCCAAGGCCGCCAAGGCCAAGGCCGACGAGGAAGCCAAGGCCGCGAAGGCCAGGGCGGACGCCGACAAGCTCGCGGCGAAGCTCGCCGCGAAGGCCGACAAGAAGGCCCTGCAGGATCACGTCCTCACCCGCGAGGTGAAGCACGACGGCGAGGATTGCGCCGTCGGCGACACGGTCCCGCTCACCCGCGCGCAGCACGCGCAGCTCTACGCGGCCGGCGCCGTCGCGACCGACTGGCGCGACTGAGTTCGTGCACCCGCCGCCGGGTGCACCGCGCGGACGACGGTCCGCCTGGCCGGGGGCGCAAGCGCCCTCGGCGTCATTCTCCGAAACAGCGGGGCGCTGCCATGTCCGACCAGTTCAATCGCTTCGATCCGTCATTCTACGAACAGGGCGTGGAAGCCTGCGCCACGGGCGCCAGCCTGCTGGACGTGTTCAAGGCCTTCGCCAGCCACGACATGACCGATCGGAAAGCCGAGGATCGCGTCCTCAGCTACGTGCTCGGCTTCGGCGACGAACTGCTCTCCGAACTACGCGAGGCCGCCAAGCCGCGGTCGGTCGACCTCACCCTCAACATCAACGTGACGGGCTCGCTCGACGACGGTGCAAAGCTCTCGCTGATCCAGGCGATCGAGGATGCCGTGGCGAATGCCGTCAAGCCGGAGCCGAAGTGATGGACCGAAGGGCTTTCCTCGCCGGCGCCGCCGCGGCCTGTTTTGTCCCGCCGATCGCTTATGCGCAGACCGCCAAGCCCGTCTATCCGCGCGATCTGCTCGACCGCGTGCACGAGATCGGCCGCACGACGCCCGGCGGGCCCAAGCAACTTCAGGCTGCCCTCGAAGCAGAGTTCGGCCGGGGCGAGATTGTCTTCAGGGATGAAACCTGGACCGTGCTGGTCGATGTGAGCGCAGTCGACCACCACCCGGCGAGCGACCATCCGAACGTGCGCGGCATCCCGATGCGGATCGTGGAGCCTGCATCGTGGCGCTCCAGAGACTGGATCCTCGTTTTCGCAGGCGGCCCCGAGTGGCGCCGCGATTACTTGAAGCTGGGCTGATCTCATGGCCTTCGCCACGCTGTCCGACGTTCTGGCGCGCTATCCGTCCGAGGCGACTGTTCTCGCCGCGGACGAGACCACGCGCGTCCGCGACGATTCGCGGATCGAGGCGGCGCTGGGCGACGGCACCGCGGAGGTCCGCGCCATCCTGTCGGCGCGCTACACCCGCGACGAGCTGGAGCGGATCGACAATGACAGCCGCGAAGTGCTGCGCATCTACACGATCGACATCGCGCTGTATCGCGTGGCGCTGTCCTTCGGCCGCTCCAACGAGCGCGTGGAGAAGCGCTACGACGTCGCCATCGCGCGGCTGCAGGCGATCGCCAAGGGCACCGCGGCGCTCACCTTCGACGGGCCCGGCGGCGGCGGCACCGGCGGCGCCGGCGAACCGGCCGGAGCGGTGTCGCCCAACGAGGCGATCGTGGTCGCCAACGAGCGCGTGCTGACGCGCGACCGGCTGCGGGGCTGGTGATGGACAGCGGCGTCCGCATTGAGGTCGACATCACCGACCTGACCAAGGCGCTCTCGGCGCTGTCCGGGCTCGATCAGCTCGACACCGAGCAACTGATGTCGGACATCGGCGCCCGGCTCGAATTCTCGATGCAGGAACGCATCACCACCACCAAGACGGCACCCGACGGCACGCCCTGGCCGGCGAACATCGAAGGCACCTCGATCCTGATGCGGACCGGAGATCACATGCTCGGATCGGTCGCCTGGACGGCGTCGGCCACCGAGACCGAGGCCGGCCTGTCGTGGGAATACGCGCACGTCCATCAGGACGGCATGACGATCAGCGCCAAGAACGCCAAGCTCCTGTCGTTCGTCGTCGGCGGCCGCCGCGTCAGCAAGAAGAGCGTCACCATTCCGGCGCGGCCGGTGGTCGGCATCTCGGCGGAGGACGCGACCAAGATCGACCAGCTCGCCACCCGTTTCGTCGCCGGTAAGCTCGGAGGCGGCCAGTGATTGTGCCCGCCACCATCTCCGAGCGGCTCGCGGCCTCCGCTTTGGTCGGCTATCTCGCCGCCGTTGAAGCGACCTTGAAGCCGCTGTTTCCGGACATCACGGTGCGCCAGCATCCGGGCCGGATCGACGTCTCGGACATCGTCGAAAAAGACATCTTCACGCCGCCAATGATCGCGCTCGCGGCGGTGAAATGGAAGCTCGACGGCGACCTCGCCGGCTCGTGGGATCTGCCGGTCGAGGCCGCCGCCTACATCGTCACCGAAGACATGGCGCTGGGGGGCCGCGCCTGGCGCCGGCAGGAGGTCGCGCATGCGCTCTCGGTCGGGCTGCTCGGCGTGCTCGGCGATCTCGACGCGTCGCGCTGGGGCCTGCTGCGTATCGCCCCGCCGCAGAAGGTCGAGGCGCGGCCTTTGTTCACCAGCGAAGTCTTCGCCAAGGGCGCGGCGTACTACGTCGTCACCTGGGAACAGACGCTGAAGGGCTTCGGCAGCAGTCCGCTCGAAAGGCCGCCGATCGCCGAACCGCAGATCTTCGATTTCGACGGCGAGCCGGTCGACGACAGCGATGGAGCGCCGGTGTGAGCATCACCGATCCGCAGGTCCGCGCGCTGAAACAGTATCTGCGCAATTTCGAAAAGCGCCTGGTCGAGGTCGATCAGCGCGTCGCGCGGATGATCATGCGCGGCAAGGTCGCCAAGGTGCGCAAGCAAGGCGACGACTGGCAGGTCAAGCTGGAGATCGGCCGCGATCCGGAGACCGACAAGCCGGTGCAGTCGCCCTGGGCGCCGGTGCAGCCGGTCGCCGCCGGCGCGCTGAAGATCAAGGTCAAGCCTGTCGAGGGCGAAGCGATGACGCTGCTGTCGCCGTCCGGCGTGCTCGGCACCGCGTCGATGGCGATCCGCTCACCCTACGACGACGATCATCCGGCGCCGAAGGGCGACGAGGATTTCGTGCTCGAAATCGGCAAGTCGAAATTCGTCATCGCGGACGGGCTGATCAGCACCAAGGTCGGCGGCAACGAGATCGAGCTCAAGGGCGACGCCATCAACATCGTGGCTACTGACAGCGACGGCTACGTCGTCGCGAAAAGCGGCAAGTTCTGGCACCTCGGCGTCGAGGCCAAGAACGAAAAAGCCACACCGAAAGTCACCACCGAAGACGGCCCGGCAAAGAGCGTCAAAGCGAAGATCTGAGGCACAGCATGGCAGACGAAAAGAAAAGCTATCGCATCACCACCCGCCGCCCGATCGGCGGCCGCATGCGCCCGGCCGGCGAGATCGTGGCGCTGACCGATCGCGAGTATCAGGCGGAGGCCGGCTGGGGTGGCATCGAGCCGGTCATGCCTGAACCCGCCGCGCCGGCGGCAGAAGCCGCCGCGGATGCCGGCGAGACCGACGCGGCCACGAACACGCGCAAGCGCAAGTAAGCGATGGCCGAGCGCACCACCAGGACCGGGGTCGACGCGAACACGGGGCGCATCCTGCGCGGCCGTGAGCATGCGGAGCATTGCGTGCGCCGCATCTTCGCGACCCGCCTCGGCACCCGGGTGATGCGGCTCGGTCTGGGTGCCGATCTGGCTCCGCTGCGCGGCGAGAACCTGACCGCCATCAACGTGCTGCGCGCCTATTCCGAGATGGTCTCGGCGGTGCACAGCCAGGAGCCGGCGATTCGGATCCGCAATATTCAGCCCTGGCTGATCGACGGTCGTAACGGTGCGATCGGCTTCATCTTCGGGACCACCTTCTATCCCTATGGGCACCTCGGCGATTACTCGGTCGAGGAGGATGCAGATATTCGCGTGCCGGTGACGGCGTTGGCGCGCGGATCTGCGGCGGTGTCGGCATGACGACGGCAGCCTCTCTCGATCTGTCGCGCATCGGCGCGCCGACGCTGGTCACGATCGACTACGAAGCGGCGCTGACGGCGCGGCTGCTGCACTTCAAGGCGCTGTGGGATGCGGCGCGGCTGCGCGACCCGACGCTGCCGGCGTTCGACGTGATCGACGCGGCCGGCAATCCGGTGACGCAGTTCGACTCCAACGTCGTGCTCGAGCAAGAATTCGCCTACGGCGAAACGATGGTCGAACAGACCATCAACGACCATGCCAACGCGCTGCGCCTGGCGACCTCGGCCGGCGCCGATCTCGATCATCTGGCGGTGACCTACAAGGCGACGTCGCGGCTGATCCTGTCGCCGGCAACGGGCACCACGTCCGAAGTGCTGGAAGCCGACGACGAACTGCGCGAGCGCGCGCAGATCTCCGACGAAGCCCGGCCGCTGTTCGGACTCACGCCGCCCGGCTACGTCTGGCGCGTCCGCAAGCTGTTCGGCGACCGCGTCAAGGATGTCCGGCCGCTGCGCCGGCCCGGCGGCCATATGGACCTCTACATTCTGGCGCGCGATGGCGACGGCACGCCGGCCGAGACGCTGATCGGCGACATCCAGGGCGCCTTCGACGGCGAAGCCGGCTCGCATTCGACCGACATCGTCACGGTGCTGCCGGCGCGCATCGTGGCTGCGCCCGTGCAGGTGAAACTTTGGGTGGCGCGCGGCCCCGATCCGGCGCTCGCCGTCGCGCTCGCCTCCACGGCGATCGCATCGCTCGGCGCCGAGCGCCACCGCATCGGCGAGACGCTGCACGCGCAGGCGATCGGCGCGGTCGCCAAGTCCGGCGCGGTACGCAAGGTCGATGTTCTGGCGCCGTTGGTGGACGTGGTCGGCGGACAGGATGGCGCGCCGCACATCTCGTCGATCGCCGTGAGCTGGGGGATCGACGCATGACCGAGCCATTCCCCTCGCTGCTGCCCTACCAGGCGCCCGCCGAACATTGCCACAGCCTGGTCAACGCGGCGCGCTGGCCGAAGCTGTTCGCCGAAGCGGCCTCGCTACGCACGCTGTGGAACCCGTGGACGTGCCCGGCCGAGCAGTTGCCGCTGCTCGCCTGGGCGTGGTCGGTCGATTTCTGGAAGCCGGAATGGCCGGAGCATCGCAAGCGTCAGGTGATCGCCGAATCGCCCGCGTATCACGAGGCCAAAACCACGGTCGCCGGCTATCGGATGGCGCTGGGCTATGTCGACGCCGAATTCGTCCGGGCCCGGCTGCCGCGGCACGCGTTCTTCGTCGGCTCCGCGCCGACCAAGGAGTCGCACGATCGCTGGCTCGCCGGCCTGCCGGAGATCCGCATCTACACGGCGGACTATCCGATCCGCTATCGCCCGGTGCCGTTCCTGATGCCCGACGGGACGATCGTTCAACGCACCTTGAAGGGACGTTTTGTCGGGCGGCGTTTCGTGGCTCGCTCGGCAAAGGCCGTCGTGCTCGGCCGCTGGCGGCCGGAGCTTCGCAAGGGCGGCACCGTGCAGCGCCTGGTGGTCGCCGGTGTGCGCACGGACGCCTCGGGCCGGCTGCTGTCCGATCCGGAAAGGCTGGTCATTCCCGGCCCGCGGCGGAATACGTTTCAGGTCGGCAAGCGGCTGCGCGGGCGGTTCGTCGCTGACGGCAAGCTCGCCGGCCAGCGGGTGATCCTGCTCAGTTTCACGACCGGCGGCGATCAGTTCATCCCCGCTGTGATGTCGCCCGGCCTGACGCCGATCGACGCGACGCCACGCAAAATGTGGGAGCCCCAGCCGGCCGGGCGCGGCTGGTTCGTCGGGATGCGGCTCAAGGGCCGCGGCATCCGCCCGAACCGCGCCGACGAACAGGCCTATCTGTCGATCCGCCTGGCGGACGGCAGCTCCGCCGAACTCGGCCGCATGCGCAACCGCATCGGCCGCTCGCGGATTCGCCGGAAGCCTTTCACCGCCACCGTGGTGGCGCATATCGCCGGGCCGTCGAAACGCGGCTTCCCGCTCGGTCGCTACCTTCGCGCCGGCCCGGAGCCGCGCATCGCCGAGGTGATCAGCGCCCTGGCCGTGACCCAGGCTGCGCGTGACACCCTCTATCTCGATCACAACTCGGTCCGTCCCATCACTTACGGCGATCTCGCGAGATTGCCCGACGATGTGCGGTTCGGTGCCGTCATTCGCCGCTGAAAAGGAGGCATCATGTACAAGCGCATTTTGTGGGACGTCGATCAGGAAGGCACCGAGGAGGATCTGGAGCGCATGGGGCTGTGGCCCCAGGAGGGCATCGCCCGGCTCACCGATGATCTGCTGGTGTCGGGCCGATTGTACAAGGGCTTCACCACGCTCGCGAGCGGGCTGTCGGCGATCGAAGTGGCGCCCGGCCGGATCTACGACGCCGGTGCGATGTACGCACTCGAAGCGGCCCTGACGTTGTCGCTCGGCGAGTTCATGCCGATCACCGCCGGCCAGAAGGTCTACGTCGTCCTGATCGGCCAGGGTCGGGAGGACGATGGCTATGTCGAGGCGCGCAACTACGAGCGTGAGGTGCCGCAGACCGGCGGTGGCACGGCCATCCAGCAGGTGCCGCAGACCGGGAGCCGCGCCAAGGTCCGCAGCGCGATCCTGATCGCCTATCCGGGGTCGCCTTCCGTCATCCCCGTCAGGCCGTCGATCCCGCTCGGCACGGTGGCGATCGCCGACATCCTGCTCGGCACCGGCGGCATCGAGAGCATCGCGATGCGGACCGAGAATGAAGCGCCGGAGCTGGACGCGCTCGCGGCCGCCTACACGTCGCTGCAAGTCCGGCTCGGCCTGGTCGACCAGGAGATGGCCGGCTTGCGCAACGACCTCGCGGCGCTGGCCCGGCTGTTCAAATCGAGCGTGTCGCGGCTGACCGTGCAGGCGATGCAGGGCGACATCGCGATGATGAAGGACCGGCTCGACATCCCCGACACCGGCTCGCCCTACAGCGCCGACAACTTCCTCGACGAGCGCGAGAGCGACCCGACAAATGTCGACTACAAGGCCCGCGTTCTGGAAGGCATCCGCTTCCCTGCCGCAAACCTCTGGAAGGGGCCGCTGGCGCTCTACAACGCCAACGACGGCAACCTGATGCACGCCAGCGCCGGGCTGATCTGCCCGAAGTACAACGTGGTCGAAGGCATCAAATTGTGGGAGCGCTCCGGCTCCACCCCGCTCGGCGGCACGGTCTATCAGACCATGGAGCTGACGCAGATGCTGATGAGCCGCCAGGAGACGGCTTACGGCGATTATTTCGAGGCCTGCACCAACGCCGCGTGGTGGAATTCCGGCCAGTACGACGTCGCCAAGGGCATCTTCCGGATCGGCGACGAGACCTATGAGGTCGCCGATTATGATCGCGACCTCGGCGTCACCGTGCCGTGGCACGCGATCATTCGGTTGCGCAAGTTCTGGACCACCACGGTGAAGACGCCCTACGACGTCTACGCGCCGGTCTCGCACACCATCCAGGGCGTGCTGAAGTCGCAAAGCTGGCTGCAATCGCAGGATCGCTGGTCGCCCGGCATGCGGCTCGCGATCGAGTCCTGGTCGGCCGGCGCCGAGGTCACCGTCGCGCTGGTCGAATGCGGCGACAACGGCATGCCACTGCCTCGCCGCATGCTGAAGAAGACGACGCTGGCAGCGTCGCAGTTCAAGACCTTCCCGGAGGCGACGGGCGTGCCCTGGTCGACACCCGTGTTCCTGGAGTCCGGCAAATTCTACGCCTATCTGTTCGCCGTCACCGGCGACGTCACTGTGGCCTATGCGGAGGGCCAGAAGTTCCTGTCGGGTAATTATTTCGAGACCACGGACGGCACGTTCTTCGTCGGCAATCTCACCCGCGATCTGTGCCACGTCACCGAGTACTGCCAGTTCGCCCTGACCTCGCTCACGGTGCTGCTGCAGGGCGTCAATCTCGATGGCGGCATCCACAACATCCGCATCCGCAACGCCGAAGTGGTGCCGGAGAATTCCACCCGCGAGTTCCAGCTTCAGGTCGGCGGCGCCTGGCGCAAGATCGAGGCGCCGGAGGGTGACGATACGCTGTTCGGCTCCGGGGTGACGCCTTACTACGATTTCCGCCTGGTGCTGAACGGCAACCAGTGGGCGATGCCGATCCTCGACATGGGCTCCAGCGAGGTCGAGCTGTTCCGGGCCGACGACGATCTGCGCCACATCTCCTCGGTCATCGCCTTCGGCTCTTCGATCGAGACGGTCTACGTCAAGGCCACGGTCGGCGCGTGGGATGCGGCGCGCCACACCCTTGCGGCGCGGCTCGCTCACGGCGCCGGCTATGCGACGCTGAAGACCCACGACGCGGTCGAGACCAAGCCGGCGATCGGGCCTGACGGCCTGGTGCGGGCCGACGCGGTCGGGAAAATCTGGACCTTCACCTTCGCGGCGCCCGGCATCAGTTCCTGCAAGATCGATTTTGTCGGCGCCACCAACAACCCGCGCGTGACGTATCACGTCGAGCGCCGCATCCAGACCACGGAGTAACGCAGATGGCGAAGAACCCGACGAAGACAGGAGCCGCCCCGGCGGAGATCGACGACGAGACCTACTACAGGGTCGACGTGTCCGGGGCCTTCCGCGCGATGGGCGTCAGGTTCGGCACCCAGTCCACCACCGAGGTGAAGGGGGCCTTGCTGCGCAAGGTGCTCGCCACCGAATTCGCAACCAAGATCACGGGCTATCGCTCGTTCTGATCGGCCGGGGTTCCAATGGCTCGCAAATTCGAGACCGATTACCGGATCTCCAAGGTCGCCGAAATCCTGAAAACCGAGAACAAGTTTCGGCAGGATATCGATCTGCGGGCCGACGCGCTGGAGCGGGCGGTGTCGAACCTCGGCGCGGACGCGCAGGAGCTGGTGGCGCGGGTGCTCCGCGTCATCGAGCTGGAGATCGCGCCGCGTGCGGCGGAGATCGAGGCGTTGCTGGCGGACTACCGATCCGGGGTGCCGGCCGCGCTCGTCGCCGAAGAAGCGTCGGGCCGCCAGTTCCTGACGCCCGATCGCCACGCCGCGATCCTCGCCGAGCTGCGCGGCGGCGTGGCCGCGGAAGGCGATACGCTCGCCAAGCTGCTGGCCGCGATCGTGGCCGTGGATTCGGCCAAGGCGACGCCGGCCGACATCACGGCGGCGATCAATGCGCTCAAGGGCGGCGCGCCGAGCGCGTACGATACACTGGTCGAAATCGCCGCGGAGCTTGCAGAGAACGATACGGCCGTTTCCGGCCTGCTCGCATCGCTCGCCAACCGTGTCAGGTTCGACGCCGCCAGCGCCGAGAGCCCCGCCAGGCAGGCGCAGGCGCGTGCGAACATTGGTGCCCCGCTGAGGGGGCATCTCTATGGCCTCGCGCTCGCGAATAGCGTCGCAGACCCCGCCAACGATATCGACATCGGGGCCGGGGAAGCTGCCAGCACTGAGGCCGACCCTGTACTGATGGTGCTCCAGGCCGGCATCACGAAGCGTCTCGACGCGACTTGGTCGGCAGGCTCAAACCAAGGCGGTCTCGACGCCGGGGCCGCCGCGGACGGCACCTATCACATCTGGATCATTCGCCGGTCCGACACCGGCGCCGTCGATGCGCTGTTATCCACCAGCGCGTCGGCGCCGACGATGCCGTCAGGCTATGATCAGAAACGTCGTGTCGGATCAATTCTGCGCAGATCAGGGTCGATCGTCGGGTTCGTCCAAGACGGGGACGTCTTCCGCCTGAAGTCCATGATCAATGATGTTGCGGCGGAAAACCCTGGGACCAGCGCTGTGACACGGACCATCAGCGTGCCACTTGGCTTGCGCGTCGAAGCTGAACTCGTCGTCGGCTTTGTCGATGGTGCAGGCAACAACTACAACAATCCAGGTGCGATCTACATTTCCGATCTGGCTGCCGACGACGTGGTTCCGACGATTGTGTCCGGGGTCTCGGCCGTATGCTATCCGAGCTTTGCGTCATCCCAGCAGAATGCGGCCCCGGTCATGGTTTTTACAAACCCAAGCGCACAGGTCCGCAGCCGTATCTACACTTCAGGCGTTAACACCACGCTCGTCATTAACACCAGAGGATGGCGCGATCGCAGGGGGCGGGAATGACCGTGTCGACAGTTTTTGTGGAGCGTGATGGCAGTGGCGCGATCAAGGGCGTCTATGCAAATTGCCAGCCCGGTTGCGCCGAGGAACTCAATTCTCCGGAAAATGCCGATGTCGCTGCGTTCTTGTCGAGATTTGGTGCAGCCGTCCCGGCCGCGGAGCCGGTGTCGCAGCCGCCCCGCGTCGTTGCCTCGGCCATGGGAATCACCGTCGAGAACGGCGATGTCGCCGCCATCCGCGGCTCCTACAACATCGCGGCGGCGTTGTATCTCGGCGTCGGGCAGGTGATGTTGCTGTTTTTCGTGGCGCTCGCCGACGATGATTACTTCGTCGTGGTGCAGGGCCACCCCTTCTCGACGGCGGCATCCGAGACGACGGCCGATCATTTCATCGTCGAAACCAAGGACGGCGCCGGGGACCTGGTCGACCCGTCTTGCTTGAGCATCCAGGTCTACAAGGTCTGACGGCTGATGGAGAGTGGAATGGGGAAGCTTGTTTGCGCGATGATGATCAACGGCGAGGAAAGCCTGCGCGTTCTGACGACGGCCGAAGGCGTCGTCCCGCGCCTGGTCAAGAAAACGCCGGGGGTCGGAAAGCCGTACTGGTATTGGCCGTCGATTCCGGCCGGCCAGGTGATCGCGGCTGATTTCACCGACGCGCCGGTCGCGACCAGCGACGAGGCGCAGAACGCGGCGGACATCGCCGCCATCACCGCAACGCCGCAGGAGAAACTGACCTACGGCTGATCGGGCGGCGCCGCGGCGCCTGCAACAACGACAAGAGGGCCGCTGACAGATGACACCTGTCAGCGGCCCTCTTTGCGCCGTCGATCCATAGGGTCGTCCCGAACTGATTTCAGGTCAAGGGGCTCCCATGGCTGCGCTCACCAAGAACCACGGCGTCCGCTTCATCGACGGGGCGGAGACCGCCCGCCTCGTGCAGGTGCCGGACTTCGCGACTATCGCGATCGTGGCGCCTGCCGACGAGGCTAACCCGTCGATCTTTCCGCTCAACACCGACGTGCATCTCTATGGCGACGAAGCCGACAAGATCGCCACGCTCGGCGATGCCGGCGAAATCTCGATGGCGATCGACGACATTCTGTCGGAGGGGATCAATCCCAGCCTGATCGTGCGCCGGGTCGCCAAGGAGGCGACGCGCAACGAGCAGCTAGGCGCTATCATCGGCGACCCATCCGACCGCACCGGGCTGTGGGGTCTGCTCGACGCGCGCGCTACGACCAAGGTCCGGCCGGGCCTGATCATTACGCCCGGGTTCGACAACGACAGCCCGATCGGCGCCACCACCGTGACCATGACCAATCAGGGCGCCGACTACACCCATGCGACGGTGACCTTCACCGCCACCGGGGCCTTGGTGCAGCCCAAGGGCCATTGTGTGATTGCGGGGGGTAAGGTCAGCGTCGTGATCGACGATGCCGGCTTCGGCATTCCCAACACCTGCACGATGGTGATCGACGGCGACGGCACCGGAGCGGCGGGCACCGTTGCGGTCGGCCCGGTCGCCAACCCGGTCGCGCTCGCGAAGTCGGCGGTGGCCAAGCGGCTGCTGGCGATCGGCATCTGCGACGCACCCAATCTCGGCCAGACCGAAGCCGCAGCGTGGGCCGAGCGGCTGAAGCGCGACAACGGGCGATATCTCTACGCGATCGACCCGGCGGTGCGGCGCTTCACCGTGCTGGACGGATCCGACGACACCATCCTGACCCGGCCCGCGTCGACCACCGTGGCGGCGCTGTTCGCCAAGCGCGACCGCGAAAAGGGTGGACCGTATTGGTCTCCGGAAAACCAGACCTCGTCGGCGATCGTCGGCACCGCGCGCCCGGTCTCCTACTACGACGGCGAGATCGACCACGAGGCCAATTACCTGGTTAACGCCGGCGTCAATACCTTCATCGAAGGCAAGGAGCTATTCGGCAGCGAAACGCTGTCGAACGACGCCAACTGGCGCTTCGTGAACAAGGTGCGCACCGAGAATGCGATTCGCGCGGCGCTGCCCGTGGCGCTGCGGCCGTTCCGCGGCCAGAACTTCACCGCCCACAACGCTCTGATGTTCGTGAAGACGATCGAGTATTTCCTCGAAGAATGTGTGCAGCTCGGCGTGGTCGTCGGCTTCACGCGTTACTTCGATCGGAAGCTGAACCCCAACATCAATATGCGCGCCGGCATCATTCGGGTCGAACTGCCCCACGAAAACACGCCGATCATGTCGGACATGCAGATCGGGATGCAACCCTATCTGCCCGCCTTCGACATTCTGGCCGCCGACATCCAGCAGGCGCTGGGTGGTTATGAGCCGATCGCCGCCTAAGGAGCGCCCCGATGGAATTCGTCCGAAAATCCGGAAACCTCTATGCCGAGGGCATCAACCTGTGGCTCTCGCTGTCGGGCTACAAGCTGCCCCAGCCGAAGGTGAAGACCGAAGAGCATCACCCGGGCGGCGGCATCATGGCGCTGAACGTGCCGATCGGTGCGATCGAGCCGCTATCGCTGCAGTACAATCTCAAGGGTGCGCCGCCCGCAGTGCTGGGGCAGTTCGGCATGTCGCTGGCCCAACGCAGGCTCTACACGATCTACGAGCTGCTGCAGGACGAGAAGGACGGCACCAAGCGCGAGCGCATCATCACCATGCGTGGCCTGATGTCCGAGGTCGATCCCGACGAGATGAAGGGTCGCGGCGTCCAGGGCTACGGCTATCAGATCCATTCGATCACCGACTACGAGGACGTGATCGACGGGTACGGCATCATCGCCAGCTTCTCGTTCTTCACCAACCGCTGGCAGGGCTACGGCACCGAGATCGGTTCGGACGTCGACAACCGCATCCTGCGGATTTCGGGCTGAGGAATCCCAAGCGAAAGAACCAGAGGCAAGCGGCCATAATCGGCGGGGCGCACTCACTTGAGGACCCGCCACCGCGGTTCGAGTAGGCGACGCCCGGCGCGGATCCGGGCACCAATTTCAGGGGCCTTTAAGGAGCTTTCAATGGTCGATGATCTGCCGCCGCCGATCGATGCCGAGCCGGCGCTGAAGCCCGTGTTGCCGCCGCCCGGCTCGCCGGACTACGCCCGAAACAGCGGCGTGACCGAGGCGCCGGCCGAGACTGCGGCCAAGATGCAGAGCGAGCCGCCGCCGCTGGTGGCGGTGCTGCAATTCCAGTCCGGGGATCTGCGCAGCAAGCGCTTTCAGCTCGACTGGCCGTTCGAACTCGACGGCGTGACGATCGACGCAATCACCGTGCGGCGGCTGCCGATGGTGACCGTCAACAATCTCGTCGCCAGCGAGCGCTACCGCGATCTCTACGAGATCTACGCCGAGATGACCGGACTGTCGGCAGCGGTGCTGCGCGGGCTCGACAGCGACGACGGCGAACTCATCACGGGGGCGTGCTGGGATTTTTTGCCCCGGTTGCTGCGGACGGTTCACGAGTAACCGTCGGTCTCGACGAGTGGCGGCTCGTCGCCGCGCGGGTCGCGGCGGCTCTGTCGACGCCGCTGCCGGCCGTGATGGCGATGGACTGGGACGACGTCGTGCTGTGGTTCGGTGAGGCCGTGGCGATCGGGCTCGAAAACCGGGTGAGGCTTGAGCTGTGAGCAATCTCGACGTCTCTCTGCGGTTGCGCCTGGTCAACCAGCTCGCGGGCCCTGCCAAGGAAGCCAAGAAGGAGCTGGAGAACGTCGGCGCGGCGGCCAAGAAACTCGACGGCGCCAAGGCCGGCAAGCTCGCAGCCGACCTCGCCAAAACCAAGACGGAAGCCAAGGGCGCCGACGCGGCGCTGAAGCAGGTGGCGGCCGGCGCGCAGAAGCTCGGCACCACCAAGGCGGACAAACTCCCGCGCGATCTGAACCGCACCAAGACGGAAGCGCTGGCCAGCCAGAGGGCGCTGGCGCAGATCGCGCGCACCCTGCAGCAGCTCGACGGCAAGCATGCCGAGCGGCTCGTGAAGGGCCTGCGCAATGCAACGGCGGCATCCGAACGGCTGGCGCGCAGTATGCGGCGGGTGCGCGAGGAAGCGCGTCGGGACGACGGACATAAGCCGCCGCACCGACCTCGCGAGCAGCCCGGCGAAGGCGGCGGCAACATGCCCGGCTTCATCGCTGCCGGCGGCCGTGCGGCGGCCGGCTATCTCGGCGCTGGCTATCTCGCCTATCGCGGTGCCTCCGGCGTGAAGAAGTCGTTCACCGACTTCGCCGATCTGGACCGACGCATGACGCGGCTGGGCATTACGGCGGATGCGACCAAGGGACAGGTGGAGGCGGCCACGGCCGACATCCGCGCTCTCGCGAAGACCTATGCGGTGCCGGTCGAGGACGCGCTGAAGGGCCTCGAAGCGCTGGTGGCGCAGGGCAAGGAGCTGCCCGAGGCGCTCGGCATGATGGATGCGATCGTCAAGTCTGCGCAGGCCTCCGGCGCGTCGATTGAGGACATGTCCAACTCCGCCGGCACGATGATGACCAACCTGAAGCTCAGAGTCGATGAGCTGCCAGAGGCGTTCGACAGGCTGGCTTACGCGGGGAAAAAGGGCCAGTTCGAACTGAAGGACATGGCGCAGTACTTTCCGCAGTTGGCCGCTTCGTGGGCCAACGTCGGACAGAAAGGCGCCGACAAGCTGGCCGATCTCGCGGCAGCGACGCAGATCATTCGAAAGGAAGCCGGGACTTCGGAGCGGACCTTCAACGGCATCCGCGATCTGCTCGCCAAGATCAACACCACGGAGGTGCAGGGCAATTTCAAGAAGATGGGAGTCGACCTCGAGGCCGGCCTGAAGAAGGGCGCCAAGGAAGGCAAGCCGCTGTTCGATGTCCTGGTCGAGCTGACCGAGCAGGCGACCAAAGGTGACATGGCGAAGCTGCCCAAGCTGTTCGGCGAAATCGACTCGCGAACCGCCATCAGCGCGCTGATCAACCTCAAGAAGGAATTCCGGGCGCTGCGCGCGGAGATTCAGACCAAGGCCACCGGGACGATCGCGAACGACATCGTCCGCGTCACCGACGACGCGCAGGCTTCGATCGACCGGCTCGCGAATTCATGGTCGGCGGCCGGCGTCGCGGTCGGCAAGTTCGTGGCGGAGGCAACGCCGGCGCTTTGGGCGTTGGAAAAGATGTCGAATCTCATGGACGGTGGTCGGGAGCTGGTGAAACCCGGCAACAATCCGTTTTGGGATCAGGAGTTCTGGAAGCGCGAGAAGGAGAAGATGCGCGGGATCGAGCCGGTGCCGCCGGTGCCGCCGAAATCGTCGTTCCCGGGGCGCTTCCAGCAGGCGGCCTACGACAAGGCGGTGCGCGAGCGCGCCGCCAAGGTTCGGGAAGCCGAGGCCCGCCACAAGGCGCTGTATCCGCCGACGCTGCGCGGCCCGAATGCGCCGGTGGCGCCGAACTACTCGCCGGTGCCGAGCTTCAAGCCGCCGTCGATGCCTGCCGGCAAGGGCCGGTTCTCGACTGGGCAGAATTTCTCGGTGGTGCCACCGGACGCCAAGGCTCAGGCGCTGGCGTCGATGCAGGGCGTGACCAGCGTGATTGCAAGCGAGGGCGCAAAGGCGGCCGCGACGGCGAAGTCGATCGCCGAGCAGATCAAGTCGTATTTCGATTTCGTCGTGCGGCCGACGATCGCGCCGCGGCTCGGTGGCGCCGCAGCGGGCGGCGCATCGCCCGCAGCCCCGACCGGCCCCGCGCCGGCCGCGCCCGGCAAGCGGGCGAGCGTCAGCAACAACCGGACCACGCACGTCACCGTGAACGTCACCGGCGCCGGGAAAGACGGCCGCCAGATCGGCCAGGAGATTGGCCGGCAGCTCGCGCAGCTGGGTAACAGCGCCAACGCGCTGTTCGACACGGCGTGAGGAGGACGCCATGGCGCTGATGGCGATCGGAGGGCACATCTTTCAGGCGATCGGGCTGAACGGTCAGAGCATCGAGACCAGTACCGAATCCAATTGGGTGGACGTGCCGCGGTTCGGCATGGTCGACAGCGCGCAGATGCACGGCTGGCGGCGAGCCGAGATGTCGATCCGCGGCGTGCTGTATCCCGACCAGATCGGCGGGCTGGCGGACTACGAGGCGATCCGGGCGAGCCAGTACGGCACCAGGCCGCTGCCTCTGCTGCGGATGGGCCGCGGATTCAGCGCGCGGGTGATCGGCGCGGTGACGATCGAGCGCGTATCGGACCTCGAAGAATACGGCGGCAAGAAGATCGCCTTCACGATCGATTTGAAGGGGCATTCATGACCGCGTTCGACCGGCTTTACACGGTGCGGCGCGACGGCCTGCGGCTGGACCATATCGCCCGCGACGAACTCGGCAGCGAGCGCGGCGGCACCGTCGAGAGCATCCTGGCGCTCAATCCGGGGCTGGCGGCGCTGGGCTGGATCATCCCGATCGGCACCGTGATCAAGCTGCCGCCGCGGCCGAGCGCCAGCACGCCGCAGATCAAGGTCGCCCGCGTCTGGGGCGACGCATGACGGCGCCGATTCTCAAGGTCATGAAGGCCGGCATCGACCTGATGCCCGGCATGGCGCCGTACTTCATCAGCGCGACGTTCACCGACAATGCCGGCGAGGAAACCGACGAGTTCGAGATCGAGCTCGACGACAACTGGCGCCAGATCCCGCTGCCGCAGGAAGACGATCTGCTGATCGTGTTCGCCGGCTATGAGGAGACCGGCGTTGCGATGATCGGCGCCTTCAAGGTCAACGGCTGGGAGACCGGCTGCGAGGCCGGACCCGAGACGATGACGATGACGGCGCGCGCCGCGACGATGTCCGGCGAATTCAAGGCTGGCGGGCTGAAGCACTGGGACGATTCCACGCTCGGCGAGGTGCTGGAAGACGCCGCCAAGGCGGCGAAGCTGTCGCTGGCGATCGACCCGGAACTGGCGAAGGTCAAGCTGCCCTACACGCTGCGCTGGGAGAACAGCCCGATCGACTTCGCCATCCGCGTCGCGGCCGAGGCCGGCGGCACCGTCAAGCCCGGCGGCGAGAAGCTCGCGGTGACCAAGAAGGGCTCCGGCAAGGGCGCGGGCGGCGCCGAGCTGCCGCCGATCATCATCAACCGGATCGGCTGCTCGGGCTGGCGGATCAAGGGCGAGCCGCGGCCCAGGCACAAGGCCGTGGTGGCGTCCTGGCATGACCCGAAGACCGGCAAGCGCAAGTCGATCCGCTGTTCGACCGGCCAGAAGACCGGCCCGACCCACACGCTGCTGCATCCGCGCGCCAGCGAGGACGAAGCCAAGCGCGCCGCCGAGGCGCGCGGGCGCGAGCTGAACATGCTGACCGGCGGCGGGCATTTCACCGACATCTACAACCCGGCCTGGTCGGCCGGCGCGAAGGTGATCGCCAGCGGGTTCGGCGACGGCATCGACGGCACGTGGCTGTCGGAATCGATCTCGACGACATGGGCGAAGGACTCGCCGGTGCTGTCGACGATCACCGTGAAGGCGCCGGCCGAGGGCAAGAGCGAGGGCGGAAAAGGCAGTGGATCGAAAGGCGGAACGTCCGGCGAGGCCGGCGTGCCGTCGACCGGCAACGTGGCCTGACAGGAGAGACGCCGATGAAGGACCCGACATGACGGCTGGCAGACGCCTCGGCGCGGCCGCCATCGGCCTCACACTGATCGCGGCGGCGCCGGCCGGCGCCTGCGACCGGCGATGCGCCGGCCTCGCGTCGTTCTACGGCAGCGAGTCCGGCACCCGCACGGCCTCCGGTCAGCGCTTTCATCCCGGCGGGATGACGGCGGCGCACCGCTGCCTGCCGTTCGGCACCAAGCTGCGCGTGACCTACGCCGGCCGCAGCGTCGTCGTGACGATCAACGACCGCGGCCCGTTCATCCGCCCCCGGGTGCTCGATCTGTCGGAAGGCGCGGCCCGCGTCATCGGCCTGACCAGCCGGGGCGTCGGGCCGGTCGGATGTGAAGTCGTGGGAGTTGTGCGATGAGCCACCAATGCCCGATTGCAGGCTGCTCGGCCGCCGTCCCGGCGGAGGTGTTCATGTGCGCTCGCCACTGGCGCATGGTGCCGAAGCCGCTGCAGGCGGCCGTCTACGAATCGTTTCGCTCGACCGGCCGGTTGAGCGACAACCACCGCGAGGCGGTGCGAGTGGTCGAGGCCGCGGAGGCTGGACGGACCGCGCTCGATCTCCTGGCCGGGATGAAGGCCCTGACGATCTGGCAGCCATGGGCGTCGCTGGTGATGATCGGGGCGAAACCGTACGAGTTTCGGCGCTGGCGCTTCGCGGATCGTCCGCATCTGGCCAAGTTGATCGGGCAGCGGATTGTCGTCCACGCCGGCGCCAGGCCTGCCCGGCCGGCCGAGCTGCTCGACATCCTGGAGCGGATCGACCAAGGCGAGAGCGCCCTCGATCGGGCGATCGCGCGGCCCTTCCTCGAGGAGCTGCTCGCGGCGCGCCTTCGCAAGGAGACCGGACCTGCGCCGCTGGCGGCCGCTTTGGGCACCGCCGTGCTCGGCGAGCCCCGCAACTGCCTGGACCTGTTCGTCGACACCGTCGCCGACAGCACCCGGATCGACGAGCACATGTACGCCTGGCCGTTGACGGACGTGCAGGCCTTTCCGGAGCCGATCCCGGCCGCCGGGGCGCAGGGTTTCTGGAATTTCACGTGAGAGGAAGGGTGACGGGGTCCGGGAATTACCCGGTCGCGGGTCCAGTTTGGCGACGAGCCCGCGAAGCGACGCAGAAGAATTGCCGCCACCCCGCCGAGGCTCTGACGAGCGACCGCGGCGTGGCACGATTCGGATTAACAGGACATGGAGACCATCCGCTGCGCCCGATGCCGGGCGCTGCTGTTTCGCGCGGCCGGCGGCGCAATCGCCGCGCCCGTCGAGATCAAATGCCGCCGCTGCGGCAGCATCAACATCCTGAGGCCGACAGAGCCCCCATCAGAGCGCCGCGAGCGTCGAGACGAAAGGTCTCACGCTCATGTCGAAGCCAAAGCCCCACCATCCGCCGGTGCCCGGCCCCTACGAACGGCCTTGGACTGATGTCCCGAGATACATTTACGGCACCCAGGCCGTCGCCGGGTTCGGCACCCGGTGGTTCTACGTCGCCCGGATCGAGCGGGCCCTGGCCTGCGAGATGGTCATCCGGCACCACTATTCCGGCCGCATCGTCAAGAACAGCTATGTCCACCTCGGGGTGTTCATCGACGGGCAGATCGTGGGCGTCATGCAGTTCGGCTATGCGCTCAATCCGGCCGCGATGGGCAAGGTGGTCGAGGGGTCCAGCTCGATCGACTATCTCGAACTCAACCGGATGTGGCTGTCCGACGCCGCCCCGCGCAACAGCGAAAGCCGGGCGATCGCCTATGCCGTCCGGTACATCAAGGAGGTCATGCCGCAGGTCAGCTGGCTTCAGACCTTCGCCGACGAGCGCTGCGGCGGCTGGGGGGTGGTCTATCAGGCGGCGAACTTCACCTACGTCGGGTGCCACTTCACGGCCTTCTACGAGCTGGACGGCGAGTTTTTCCACGAGATGCTGCTGTCGGCTCACTCGAAGATGGGGCAGCGCGGGGCCTATCTCAGGCAGAACCTCGACCGGGCGACCCGCCAGACCTTCCGCCAGTTCCGCTATGTGTTCTTCATCCGCCGCAGCTGGCGGAAGAGGCTGCGCCTGGCGCCGAAGCCCTACCCGAAGCGGTGGTTGGAGGCCCCTTCAACGGCACCGGCGGCCGGCAAAACCGTTGCCATGTGATCTTGCGCGCGCTGCCATTTGATTTTGCGCGCTACAGCAGATCGGACGGCCCACCCGAAGCCCCCTCACCGCTGCCACACAACAGACTCTAAGTTATTGAAATCATTGGAGCGGGTGAAGGGAATCGAACCCTCGTATTCAGCTTGGAAGGCTGCTGCTCTACCATTGAGCTACACCCGCGACGAAGCCCCCGTAACACGTTCGCCGCGGGCTCTCAACTCCCCTCGCCGGCGCACCACCAACTTCGTCGCCCGGTCGCTCTTGGCTTTGTCCTGTTCATAGGCCGCACCACCGCCCGCTTTGCTGCCGATCTGCGGAACAGAATCGACCGTCCCTGGTTTCCGGTCCGACCGCAGGAGGCGGATGATTGGAGCGGAGGCGACGATGGGGTTCTTCAGCAAGGACATTCAGACGATGGAGGACCTGCTGCTGCACGGCCTCCGCGACATCTATTACGCCGAGCAGCAGATCACCAAGGCGCTGCCGAAGATGATCGAGCAGGCTACCAACCGCGATCTGACTCAGGGCCTGAAGGCGCATCTGGAAGAAACCGAGAAGCAGATCGAGCGGCTCGACCAGGTGTTCAAAAAGCTCGGCGAAAAGCCGTCCGGCGTGAACTGCCCCGCAATCGACGGCCTGATCAAGGAAGCCGACGAGACCGCCGGCGAGATCGCCGACCGGACCGTGCTCGACGCCGCGATCGTCGCCAACGCGCAGGCGGTCGAGCACTACGAAATCGCCCGCTACGGCACCCTGATCGCCTGGGCCGAGGAGCTGGGCCACGACGACATCGTCCGTTTCCTCACCACCAACCTCAACGAGGAAAAGGCCGCCAACACCAAGCTCAACACCGTCGCGCTCCGCAAGGGCGTCAATCGCAAAGCCGCAAGCTGAAAGGAAACCACCGCATGAACCGCACCGCACTCGTTCTCGGCTGCCTGTTGGTCGCCACCCCGGCGCTGGCGCAATCGGTCACCGAGAAGACAGGCGTCAATTCGGTGCTCGGCATCGCGCCGTCCACCGCCGATTTCGTCAAGCAGGTCGCGATCAGCGACATGTACGAGATCCAGTCGAGCCAGCTCGCGGAGCGTAAGGGAAACTCCGCCCAGCAGGCGTTCGCCAAGCAGATGATCAACGACCACACCAAGACGTCCAGCGAGCTGAAGTCACTGGTGACGGACGGCAAGGTCAAAGCCGAGCTGCCGACTGCGCTGGATTCCGCCCACCAGGACAAGCTGGACAAGCTGAAGAACGCCAGCGGCGCCGAGTTCAGCGAAACCTATGACGAGCAGCAGATCAGCGCCCACAAGGACGCGGTCTCGTTGTTCGAGCGCTACGCCAAGGGCGGCGACAACGACGCGCTGAAGAACTGGGCCGGCACCACGCTGCCGAAGCTGCAGCACCACCTCCAAATGGCGCAGCAGCTCGAACGCGACCGCACCAACACCACCTCGAAATCCAAATCCAGCAACTAACCGTCATCGCACAATCTTCAGGTGACGACACGGCCCGGCGGCGCAATCCGCCGGGCCGTTGTATTTTTACCCAGCGCCGCGGAAGGGCATCTCCTAAAGCGACCCGCGCCGGCCGGTGGAACCGAAAACTCCACTCGCGCATTGTCGGCAGTCAGCGGTATGGGGGCTTGTACGTGACACGACCATCGGCACGCGTCGGCCGAGGGCTCGCTTACGGCGCGCCCTCCGGCCGGACGAAATGAGATCGCTTGGACAGGAGCCGCGCCAATGGCGGAGATCACCGATACCACGGAGACCACCGAAACGCTCGAGCGGCCGCCCGAAGCGGACCCGGCCGAACCGGCCCCGAAGCCCAAGCCGGTCCCTGGCTACGACGTTGTGTATGTCCCGGACGTGGTGCGGGAGGGCCTGCCCTTCCCGCTCGGCGCCTGCTGGGATGGCAATGGAACCAATTTTGCGCTGTTCTCCGCCAACGCCACCAAGGTCGAGGTCTGCCTGTTCGACGGCGACACCGAGCGCCGGATCGAGCTGCCCGAATACACCGACGAGGTGTTTCACGGTTACATTCCGGACATCGGTCCCGGCACCTTTTACGGTTATCGCGTCTACGGACCGTATGAACCGGAGAACGGCCACCGCTTCAATCCGAACAAGCTGCTGCTCGATCCTTACGCGCGCGCCCATGCCGGTGAACTGACCTGGGATCCGGCCGTGTTCGGCTATGTGATGGAGAGCGGCGACGACACCACCTTCGACGAGCGCGACAGTGCGCGATTCGTGCCGAAATGTGTGGTGGTCGATCCGGATTTCGATTGGAAGGGCGAGCCCGGCCGCCAATCCGTGCCGTGGGATCAGACCATCGTCTACGAGACCCACGTCAAGGGCTTCACCATGCTGCACCCGGAGGTACCGGACAATCTTCGCGGCACCTATGCGGGCTTCGGCACCAAACCGGTCGTCGATTACATCGCTTCGCTCGGCGTCACCGCAGTCGAACTGCTGCCGATCCACACCTTCGTCAACGACAGCTATCTGCTCGACAAGAAGCTGGTGAACTATTGGGGCTACAACACCATCGGCTTCTTCGCCCCCGACCCGCGCTATGCCGCCGACGTGCCAAACAGTCTGCGCGAGTTCAAGGAGATGGTAGCGCGGCTGCACGATGTCGGTCTCGCGGTGATCCTCGACGTCGTCTACAACCACACTGCCGAGGGCAACGAACTCGGCCCGACGCTGTCGTTCAAGGGCATCGACAACGCCAGCTATTACCGGCTGCTGCCGGAACAGAAGCGCTACTACATCAACGACACCGGCACCGGCAACACCGTCAACCTCACGCATCCGCGCGTGATCCAGATGGTCAACGACAGCCTGCGCTACTGGGCGGGCGAGATGCACATCGACGGCTTCCGCTTCGACCTCGGCACCATCCTGGCGCGCGAGCATTACGGCTTCGACGAGCAGAGCGGCTTTCTGAAAGCCGTGATGCAGGATCCGCTGCTCGCCTCGGTGAAGCTGATCGCCGAGCCATGGGACTGCGGCCCCGGCGGCTATCAGGTCGGGGGATTCCCGCCCGGCTGGGCGGAATGGAACGACAAGTTCCGCGACACCGTGCGCGACTATTGGCGCGGCGAAGCCCCGGCGGCGGCGCTGGCGCCGCGGCTGTCGGCCTCCGGCGATGTGTTCAACCGCCAGGGCCGGCGCGCCTGGGCGAGCGTCAACTTCATCACCGCCCATGACGGCTTCACGTTGAACGACTGGGCGAGCTACAACGACAAGCACAACGCCGCCAATGGCGAGGATGGCAAGGACGGCCATTCGGACAACCGCTCGTGGAACTGTGGCGCCGAAGGGCCGACCGACGACGAAGCGATCCTCAGCTTACGCGAACGCCAGAAGCGCAACATGCTGGCGACGCTGCTGCTGGCCCAAGGCACGCCGATGCTGCTCGCCGGCGACGAATTCGGCCGCACCCAGAACGGCAACAACAACGCCTATTGTCAGGACAACGAGATCTCCTGGGTGCATTGGGATCATGACGAGGCCGCACAGCACCTACGGAGCTTCACGCAGCGGCTGATCGAACTCCGCCGGACCAATCCGACGCTGCGCCGCAGTCGGTTCCTGACCGGGCAATACGACGAGCAGCTCGAGGTTCGGGACGTCACCTGGATCAACGCCAATGGCGGCGAGATGCAGCAGGAGCACTGGGACGACGGCAACGTGAAATGCTTCGGCATGCTGCTCGACGGCCGGGCGCAGACGACAGGCATCCACAAGCAGGGCCAAGAGGCCACCGTGCTGCTGATCCTGAACAGCTTCGACGGCGTCGTCGACTTCACCCTTCCTGAGGTTCCGCACGGCTCGAAATGGGCGCTGCTGATCGACACCAACCTGTCCGACGGCATTCCCGACAAGCAGTTCGATTGCGGTGAGGTTTATCAAGTCACGGCCCGCTCGGTCCTGCTGTTCGGGCTCACCGAGTAGTCACGTCCCACGCCGGCGCGAGTGCGCCGGCGTGGTGCCACTAATTTGCGCAGGTCCTGCCGCAAGATAGCGGGAACGCAGGGTTCGTTTTGCGATTGAGAATAGCAATGTCGGCCGACGCACCGTCCGCCGTTCTCGATCAGCAACGGGAGCTCTTCAGGTGATCATTCGCGCGGGGTACAACATCGCCTTTCACTGCTTTCAGGAAACGCCGATCAATCTCTTGCTCAGCGTGCATCCCTCGCGCGCGCAGCATGTGATCGGCGATCATATCATCAAGTTCTCGCCTGACGTGCCAGCGCGCGACTTCACCGACATGTTCGGCAATGTCTGCACCCGGATCGTCGCGCCCCCCGGCCGCATCGACATCAGCAATGACTTTCTGATCGAGGATTCCGGCCTGCCCGACGAAGTCGCGCCCGGCGCCCGCCAGATCCCGGTAGCCGAGCTGCCGGACGAGGTGATGGTGTATCTGCTCGGCAGCCGCTATTGCGACACCGACAAACTGTCGAACCTCGCCTGGTCGCTATTCGGCGGCATTGATTCAGGCTGGGAGCGGGTGCAGGCGATCGTCGACTACGTGCACGATCGCATCACCTTCGGCTATCAATTCGCCCGCAACGACCGCACCGCCTCCGAAGGTCACGCCGAGCAGATTGGCGTTTGCCGTGACTTCGCGCATCTTGCGGTCGCGCTGTGCCGCTGCATGAACATTCCGGCGCGGTACTGCACAGGTTATCTCGGCGATATCGGCGTGCCGGTAGACCCGGCACCGATGGATTTTTCCGCGTGGTTCGAAGTCTATCTCGACGGCCGCTGGTACACCTTCGACGCCCGCCACAACACGCCGCGGATCGGCCGCATCGTCATCGCCCGCGGCCGCGACGCCGCCGATGTGGCGATCTCCACCTCGTTCGGCGTCACCAACCTGCTGAACTTCGAAGTGATCACCCACGAGGTGACCGACCAGACCGCTGCTGCGACACCACTGTCGAAGGTGGCGTAAGCCCTTACCCGGAGTCGATCGTCGTTGCGAGCGCAGCGTAGCAATCCAGCCTCCGGCACGAACATCTGGATTGCTTCGTCGCTTCGCTCCTCGCAATGACGCGGGGTCGCGCTCCCCTCGACAGCGGCAATCCTCCGAGAGCGGTTCATCGTTTGATTGAAACGATCCGACCTTTCCGAAGGCACTGTGTCCTCATCCTGAGGAGCGCGGCGAAGCCGGGCGTCTCGAAGGATCAGGCAACGCATTCCGTGCGTCACATGGTTCGAGACGGCGCTACGCGCCTCCTCACCATGAGCTTGTGCGTGTGGCAGGCGGTGCGGATCAGCTCTGATTCGATGAAAAGAAGAACTGCTCTAACGAAAAAGCGGCCGGGCTTGCACCCGACCGCTCGCAACCGAGACGGAAACGTTCAGTTGGTGATCACGCCGAGATTGGTCTCCGAGCCTTCATTGCCCGGCACGGTGATCCGGACCTCGTGGCCGAACTTGATGGCGTTGGAAGCCGCGGCGCAGGCGGCTTCGAACGCCGCTTCCTTGCTGGCATAGTCGCCGGTCGGATCGTCGTCGTGACGGATCCCCCACCGGTCATCGCTGCCGATGATGTCGTAGTAGGCCTTACCCATGCGCACCTCCATTTCCTTGCGATAATGGCGGCGGCTGGCGATGGTTCCTTGACGACGCGCGGCGGAAGCAGCTCCGCCGCAACGTCGTCGACCGCTCCGTGGCGGGCAATCAGGCGGCGCGGACGCTGTTGAGAAAGCGTGCGACCTCGACCTTCAACCGGTTGCTGTCTTCCGACAGCGAGCGGGCGGCTGACAGCACCTCCGACGACGCCGAGCCCGTCTCGGTGGCGCCACGCTGAACGTCGGCGATATTGACCGAGACCTGCTGGGTGCCTTGCGCGGCCTGCTGCACGTTGCGGGATATCTCCTGCGTCGCCGCGCCCTGCTCCTCCACCGCCGCCGCAATGGTCGACGCGATCTCGGACATCCGGCCGATGGTCTCGCCGATCGCCCTGATCGCCGACACCGACTGTCCGGTCGCCGCCTGAATCGCACCGATCTGCTGGGTAATTTCGTCGGTGGCCTTGGCGGTCTGATCGGCCAGCGCCTTCACTTCCGCCGCCACCACCGCAAAGCCGCGCCCGGCCTCGCCGGCGCGCGCAGCCTCGATCGTGGCGTTGAGCGCAAGCAGGTTGGTCTGGCCCGCCACGGTGTTGATCAGCTCGACGACGTCGCCGATCCGCGCCGCCGCCTTCGCCAGATCCTCGACCCGGTCGTTGGTCTGCTGCGCCTGCTCCACGGCATCGTGCGCCATCCGCGCCGATTCCTGGACCTGCCGGCTGATTTCGTTGACCGACGAGGTCATCTCCTCGGTCGCCGAGGCGACCGACTGGACGTTGGTGGAGGCCTCCTCCGAGGCCGAGGCGACCATGGTCGCCAGTTCCTCCGAACGCTCGGCGGTGCCGGTCAGCGAGGTGGCCGAACTTTCCAGCTCCGTCGATGCGGTCGACACCGTCTCGACGATCTCGCCGATCGCGCTTTCGAACTCGTCGGCGAGTTTGATCATGTCCTGCTTGCGCTGCCGCGCGATCGCTTCGTCCTGGGCGATCCGCGCCTCGGCTTCGTCGCGAGCCTTGCGTTCGGCGTTGGCCTGGATCACGCGGACGGTCTTGCCGATGTCGCCGATCTCGTCGCCGCGCTCGGCTCCGGCGATGGTGACGTCGAGCTTGCCCGACGCGAGGCGTCCGAGGGCTTCGTTCAACCGGGTCAGCGGACGCGCCACACCGAGGAACGAGAACACCGCCGAACCGATCAGCACCAGGATGATGGCCGAGCCGAACATCAGGTTCAGCGTATTCGACGCGGTGACCTCCGCGGCGGCCTTGGCCTTGGCGTCGGCGACGGCACGCTGGCTCTGTTCCACCGAGTCCCGCAGCAGTTTCGCCGCCTTGTTGGCGATCGGAACGGTGCGATCGCGGCTAATGCTGTTCTTCAGCTTGTCGGCGGCGATCGCCTCGTCGGTGAGCACGAGATAGCGCTTCACCATTTGTTCGAGTTCGGCGAGCCCCGGCTTGATCTTGGAGTCGGCAACGGCAGCGGCGTTCTTCAACGCCCTGAAGGTCGCCGCAGCGTTGTTGTCGAGCTTGCTCTTGTAGTCTTTGTCGTCGACGACAAAGAACTGCCATCCCACTGCCTGAATGCCGTCGAACGCGCCGTTGGCTTCCCGGAGGCTCGCTTCAAGGGCGACGCTGTCCGGCAGGCCGTCAGCGGGTACCAAGGCGATGGCGGCCGCGAGCTTGGCATCCCATTCGGCCGACAGCGCGACGCGCTTGGCATTGGCCTCGAGGACACGCTTCTGCTGCTCGGCCTGTTCGTCTGCGCCGACCGCATAGTCTGCGGTCATCTGCTTGATCTGGCCGAACAGTTCTTTGTCCTTCGGTTCGGTGGCGAGCGCCAGCACCGCATCGATCAGTTTCGCCTGCGCCGTCTTGGCCTCGGCGAACTGCTTGCGCCGAGTGTCGAATTCCTTGGTCGACCGCACCATCCGAACCCCGCGCACCGCGAGCTGCATGTTGCGCATCTCCGATTCCGCGATCAGCGCATTCTCGGAAATCTGAGCCTGGAGGTCGGCATGCCGGCTGGACGCCTGGATCGCCGAGGCCGTCAGCCGCTGGTTCACCACCATTGCAACCGCGAGTACGATGCCAATCAGGCCGGCGACTGCGAGCTTGTTGCCAATTCGATTGAACTTCTTCATGGGATCCCCCTCGGCTCTAGGCGTATCACCGGGGATCTTTGAGACAGTTAACAATGGAACCGGTACAACTACGAGTTCGGCTAAGCTCCCCCTGAGTGTTTGAAAGGTATGAACTGGTCTATTTGTCGCTTAGCTCGGGGCTGAATCCGATCGATTCGGGGCCCCTCAGAAAGAACTATGTGCGCCGTTGTTGCGAGATGTCGGTAACCTTCACATTGACAGTGCGGGTCCGGCCGTCGCGCTCAACTGTCAGCTTGACGTCGCGGCCGATGCCGGTGTCTTCCAGGGCAGCGGCCAGGTCGGACATGCCGTGGACCGGCTTGCCATCGGCCTCGGTGATAACGTCCCGGACATAGCCGTCGTCGGTGGCGCCTTCGAGCCCGGCCTTGGCCGCTGGCGAATCCGGCAGGGTCCGTAAAATCACGACGCCGTCGATTCCGAGTTGCGCGGTTTCGTTCTCCCGCGCCGCGATGATGCCGATGCCAGGCACCGGCACCGTGCCATTGGTGATCAACGCCGTGACGACGCGATTGACCGCATCGACCGGAATCGCGAAGCCGATCCCGGCCGAGGCGCCCGAGCCGGAGATGATCGCGGTGTTGATGCCGATCAGCCGGCCGGCGCTGTCGAGCAACGGACCGCCGGAATTGCCTGGATTGATGGCCGCGTCGGTCTGGATCACGCCGCGGACCTCGTGTGCCGCCGCGGTCGGCAGTCGGCGCCGTAGCGCGCTGACGATTCCCGTGGTGAGGGTCTGTTCGAGGCCATACGGATTGCCGATCGCGTAAGTCGCCTGCCCGACCTGCAGATCTTCCGAGCTGCCGATTGCGATCGGCCGCAGCGGCGTGTGCGGCCGCTCGAGCTGCAGCACCGCCAGATCGTAGTTTGGTGCGGCGCCGACGACGCGCGCGGTGACGAATTCGCCCGACGCCATCCGGACGCCGAGCTGACTGGCGTTCTGGATGACGTGATTGTTGGTGACGACATGACCGGCCGCATCCCAGATCACGCCGGAGCCGGATTGCACCGGCGCCTCCTGCTGAGCAAAGAACGGCGACACCCGCTGCTGGGTCTGCGCGAACACGTGCACCACGGAGGGCGACACCTGCTTGAACAGCTCGATCGTGGCCTTCTCCGCAGGCGCCAGATCACCGCGCGCGGTGACGGTGCGCGGGCCGGTGACGGAGAACCACAGCGCGCTGAGATAAGGCTGCGCCACCCAGAATGTCGCCAGCACCAGCAGCCAGACGATCGCGATGCGCAGCAACAGGTCGTTACGCCTGGCTCGCCGGAGCTGGGCCTCCTCACGAACCTGTGGATCGAAACCAGGGGGCGGTGGCGAATGGGGCGGGAGCGACGTCATGGCGAGATCGTCTCGAACAAAGGCAGGTCGGCCGCGAGTGAGCGTCGGCGCCCGCAGCCTGTCAGCGCTAATGCACCAGGTTCCATCTGGTTCCATCTAGGCCGAGGATGCGGTCTGATGCAGGCGCCGAACGCGGATGGTTAACAATGCATGCACCGCGGAGCCGTGAGCGGCCACCGCATTACTTCGAGTCCATGATGGCCCAGACGAGGCTGCCGGCGCTGGCGCGGTGGCGGCGCGGCTTCTATATCATGCCGGTTCCCGCCTCGGATCTTCGGCCTCCCGATCGATCCAAACCCCGAGTCGATCGACATGACAGGTTCGTTGTCCAACATGATGCTGGTGATTTCGGTCTGGGCGCTGCCGCTCCTGATCGCGATCACCTTCCACGAAGCCGCGCACGCCTATGTGGCCAAGCTGTGTGGCGACAACACCGCCTGGATGCTGGGGCGCGTCAGCTTCAACCCGATCAAGCACGTCGATCCGTTCGGCACGGTGCTGCTGCCGCTGCTCCTGCTGGTGATCCAGTCACCGTTTCTGTTCGGCTATGCCAAGCCGGTGCCGGTGAACTTCCGCAATCTGCGCAATCCGCGGCGCGACATGGTGCTGGTCGCCGCTGCGGGACCGGCGATCAATCTGGTGCTGGCGGCGCTGGCGGGGCTCGCGTTTCATCTGGTCGGCTACGTGCCGGGCCAAGCCGGCCAATGGCTGATGCAAAATCTCGCCAATGCGCTGCTGATCAACGTCGTGCTGGCGATTTTCAACCTGCTGCCGATTCCGCCGCTCGACGGCGGCCGGATCGCCGTCGGCATCCTGCCGCGCGCGCTGGCGAACCCGCTGGCGCGGCTGGAGCCTTACGGCATGCTGATCCTGCTCGGGCTGATCTTCATCCTGCCGCTCGCCGGCATCGGCGTGGCCACGCAGTTCATCGCGCAATCCAGCAGGGTCGTGGTCCAGGCAATTCTGATGCTCACCGGTAACGTCTGACCGCGTCGTCCTCAGGTGGTGTTTCAGTAAGCATCGCGCGCCATTCGATTAACTCTGCGACAGGATGCGCGAAGAGGCGGAACCGCAGTCGCGGCGGCCGCTTGGTACGACGGGGCGAGACCTGTTCGCGGCGCAGCTATTCCAGCAGCGCCGCGGCTTAACGGGACAACGACCGTGACCACAGCCGCAACCACTTCTCCGACCTCTCCGACCTCGACACCAGCCTCCGCACCCGATCGCGATCCGCCGACACCGACGCGGCGCGACTTTCTGTTCATCGCCACCGGCGCCATGGCGGCGGTCGGTGCGGCAGCGGCGATTTGGCCGTTCATCGATCAGATGGAGCCGGACGCCTCGACGCTGGCCTCGGGCGCTCCGATCGATGTCGACCTCAGCGCCATTCAGCCCGGGCAGCAGATCCTCGTTCGCTGGCGCGATCGCCCGATCTTCATCAACCGACGCACGCCGCAGGCGCTGCAATCGCTGCAAACCCCTGCCCTACTGGCCCGGCTGTCCGACCCGACCTCGAGCGTGCGGCAGCAACCCGACTACGCCGATAATTGGCACCGCTCGGTCAATCCGGAGTTCGGCGTGATGGTCGGCATCTGCACCCATCTCGGCTGCATCCCGACATTCGAGCCGCTGCCGACCGACATGCCGTCGTCAGAGCATTGGGTGGGCGGTTACTTCTGCACCTGCCACGGCTCCAAATACGATCTCGCCGGCCGGGTCTTCAGCGGCGTTCCGGCGCCGTACAATCTACCGGTGCCGCCGTATCATTTCATCGGCGATGCCAAGATCCGGATCGGCGAGAATCCACCGACCAGCAAATTCGACTTCTCCACGATCCGCCAGATCTGAGGATCGCCTCCGGGGAACGTTCGCGTCCGCCCGCCGTTGGCCGCCCATCAGCGAGGCAACATCATGCAACACAGGAAATTGCACGACGACGGCGGACAGACGACCTGGGTGATCGTGCTCGAAACCGGCGACGAGGTGATGCAATGCATGCAGCGCTTCGCCGAGGAGCAAGGCATCTTCGCCGCACAGTTCAGCGCGATCGGGGCGTTTCGCCGGGTCGTGCTGAACTACTTCGATTGGGACGCCAAGCAGTACATCCGGATCCCGGTCGATCAGCAGGTCGAAGTCGCCTCGCTCACCGGCGACATCGCACAAGCGCCGTCCGGCAAACCGGCGCTGCACATCCACCTCGTCGTCGGTCGCCGAGACGGCAGCGCGATGGCAGGCCATCTCGGTGAAGGCCATGTGCGGCCGACGCTGGAGATCGTGCTGACCGAGAGCCCGACCTTGCTACGCAAGGCATACGATCCGGAGTCCGGTCTGGCGTTGATCCGTCCCAGCACCGCTTGATCAAGAGCAGACGGTTACGCTCGTACGCCATCGTCCGGTCGCGCCCCAGCATACGAGCCGTCGTCGGACCGAACGCTCAAAAGCCGGTGAGCCCGCCGAAATTTCGACCTTCTGGGGCCTCTCGGTCGCAACGTTACTTCTATCGCGTCGTTGGACCGCACATCCCCTTCTGAACTCGAACGGGTGCGTCGCGCACCGGCGGAACACAATCATGAACGTCAGCGAATTCATTTGGCAGCGGCTCTCCGAATGGGGACTCAGCCGCGTGTATGGCTATCCGGGTGATGGTGTCGGCGGGCTGGACGTCGCGCTCGAGAAGGCCAAGGACAAGATGGACTACGTCCAGGTCCGCCACGAGGAAATGGCCGCCTTCATGGCCTCGGCGCATGCCAAATTCACCGGTCAGGTCGGGCTGTGCTACGCCACGTCCGGCCCCGGCGCGATCCATCTCCTCAATGGATTGTATGACGCCAAGCTGGATCATGTCGGCGTGGTGGCGCTGGTCGGACAGCAGGCCCGCAGCGCGATCGGTGCCAACTACCAGCAGGAAGTCGATCTGCAGAACCTGTTCGCCGACGTCTGCGAATACGTCGCGATGGCCAGCGTGCCCGAGCAGGTCAGGCACCTGATCGATCGAGCGGTCCGAATCGCCCACGACAGGCGCGGCATCACCTGCGTGATTCTTCCAAACGATCTGCAAGAGCTCGATTTTCAGGATCCGCCGATGGCACACGGCGCCACCCACACCGGCGTCGGTCATGCCTTTCCTGCCCAGATCCCCGATGAAGACGGGCTGAAAGCGGCTGCGAACGTGCTCAACGCCGGCAAGAAGGTGGCGATGCTGGTCGGCGCTGGCGCGCTCGGCGCCACCGACGAAGTCATCGCGGTTGCGGAGCGGCTTCAGGCCGGCGTCGCCAAGGCGCTGCTCGGCAAGGCGGCGCTGCCCGACGATCTGCCGTTCGTCACCGGCTCGATCGGCTTGCTCGGCACCCGGCCGAGTTGGGACTTGATGAAGGGCTGCGACACCTTCCTGATGGTCGGCTCGTCATTTCCATACAGCGAATTCCTACCACGGCCCGGTGATGCGCGCGGCGTCCAGATCGACATCGATGGACGGCGGCTCAGCCTGCGCTATCCGATGGAGATCAATCTCGTCGGCGACAGTGCCAAGACGCTCCGCGTACTGCTGCCGATGTTGAATCAGAAGGACGAGACCTCATGGCGGCGCGGCATCGTGCGCGGTGTCAAATCCTGGTGGGAGACGCTGGAGAACCGCGCGATGGTGGGGGCCGATCCGCTCAATCCCCAACGGGTATTCTGGGAGCTGTCGCCGCGGCTGCCGGACAACGCCATCATCACGGCCGACTCCGGCTCGGTCGCGAACTGGTACGCCCGCGATCTGAAGATGCGCCGCGGCATGAAGGCGTCGCTGTCCGGCGGACTTGCTTCGCTCGGTGCCGGCACGCCCTACGCGGTCGCCGGCAAGATGGCCTATCCGGACCGCACCGTGATCGCCTGCATGGGCGACGGCGCGATGCAGATGAATGGCCTCAACGTGATGATCACCATCTCCAAATACTGGAAGCAGTGGTCGAACCCGAGACTGATCGTATTGGTGCTCAACAACCGCGACCTCAACCAGGTGACCTGGGAAGAGCGCATCCAGCTCGGCGCCGGCAAGACCGAGTCGACCCAGAGCATTCCCGATTTCCCGTATCACAAATATGCCGAGCTGCTCGGCCTGAAGGGCGTCTTCGTCGACAATCCCGATCGCGTTGGTGCGGCGTGGGACGAGGCTCTCGCGGCCGACCGGCCGGTGATCCTCGAGGCCTATACCGACCCGAACATTCCACCGCTTCCGCCCCACATCACGCTGAAGGACGCCAAGAACTTCATGACCATGATGGGCGACGAGCCCGAACTCAGCAGCGTGCTGAAGAACAGCGCCAAGGAGTTGATCGCCACGGTGCTACCTGGCAAGGGTTGAGGCGATGACGCCTGCGGTCATCATCGACGGCTTGCACGTGCGTGCCTTCACGATTCCGACCGATCGGCCGGAAGCCGATGGCACGCTGTCGTGGGATCGCACCACCATCGTGTTGGTCGAGGCCTCCGGCGGCGGCCGCACTGGCATCGGCTACACCTATGCGTCGGAGATGATCGGCGGCCTGATCACCGGCAAGCTCGCCGAGGTGGTGACGGGCGGCGACGCGCTCGCCCCGCAGGCGGCGTGGCGGGCGATGCAGCGCGCCGTCCGCAACCTCGGGCGCAGCGGTCTGGCGGCCACCGCTATCGCGGCGGTCGACACCGCACTGTACGATCTCAAGGCTAGGCTGCTCGACGTCTCGCTCGCTGCCCTGCTCGGCTGCTACCGCGACGAGGTGGTGATCTACGGCAGCGGCGGCTTCACCAGCTACACGGAGGCTGATGTGGAAGAGCAGCTCGCCGGCTGGGTCGAACGCGACGGCTGCTCCCTCGTCAAGATGAAGGTCGGCAGCGAGCCGGCACGCGATCCGTCAAGGGTGCGCGCCGTCAGCCGGGCGCTCGATGATCGCGCAACGCTGTTCGTCGACGCAAATGGCGCTTACGGCGTGAAGCAGGCGTTGCGGTTGTCGCAGCGGTTTGCCGAACAAGGCGTCGGCTGGTTCGAAGAGCCGGTTTCGTCCGACGACCTCGACGGATTGCGTGCAATTCGCGAGCGTGCGCCGTTCGGCATGGAGATCGCGGCCGGCGAATACACTTACACGCTCGATGACGCCCGCACGATGCTTGCCGCCGAAGCAATCGATGTGATGCAGGCCGACGTGACCCGCTGCGCCGGCATCACCGGCTTTCTGCAGATCGCCGCGCTGTGTGAAGCGCACCATATCGACCTGTCCGGCCATTGCGCGCCGGCGCTACATCTGCACGTCGCCTGCGCGGCGCCGCGGTTGCGCCACCTCGAATGGTTTCACGACCACGTCCGGATCGAGCGCATGTTGTTCGAAGGCGCGCCGGTGCCGCGCGACGGAGTGATCCGTCCCGATTTGTCGCGGCCCGGCAACGGGCTCGCTTTCAAGGCGCAGGACGCAGCCCGCTACGCTGCCTGAGGACAGGACGCATGAACCGTCAGAACCTGTTTCTACTGTGCGCAGCGATCGGAGCCGGAGCCGCCCTTGTGGCGCACAACCGGCGCGGGCCGCCACTGCGCCGGATCGGGCCGCATCACGAGACGTCCGGGCGCGCCGCAATGCCCGCCACGGTGATCGCCGCCCGCCGCCTCAACCGCGCTGCCGGGCTGCTCGCTACCTCGGTGCTGACCGACAGCGGCGTCGAACACTATCGCGGCGCATTCAAGAACAAGGCGATGTACACTCCGCTCGTGGTGTCGGCGGCGACGCTGGCGATCAGCCTGCACGGCACCGCCGACATGCGGCCGGCGGCACATCGCAGCCGGGATCTCACCTACACGGTCGCCGCGATCACTGGCTTGGTCGGCACCGGCTTCCATTTTTACAATGTCGGCAGAAAGCTCGGAGGCTTTTGCTGGCAAAACCTGTTCTACGGCGCGCCGCTCGGGGCACCGATGGCGATTCTGTTGTCCGGCCTGCTCGGCTTCGCGTCGGAGCGGGTGCGCGAGACAGAGCACGGTCGGCGGCCGGAGATCTGGACCATGCCCGCCGGCCGGGTGCTGGCCGTCGTGATCGGCGGCGGCCTGCTCGGCACCACCGCGGAGGCCGCGCTGCTGCATTTCCGCGGCGCCTATCACAACCCGGCGATGCTGCTGCCGGTGACACTGCCGCCAGTCGGCGCCGCGATGATGGCGGCGATCGCTGCCGGCCCGCGCACCGAACACAGTGCGGCGCGGCTATGGATGTGGGTGCTGGTGGTGATGGGCTTCGCCGGCGCCGGCTTCCACGCCTATGGGGTCTCCCGCAACATGGGCGGCTTCTACAATTGGAGCCAAAACATCCTCAACGGCCCGCCGCTGCCGGCGCCGCCGAGCTTTTCCGGGTTGGCGCTCGCCGGCCTCGCCTGCATCGATCTGGTCAGGGAGCATCCCGATGCGTGATCCATCCCGCAGCCTCAAACCCACCGACCGCTACCCCGGCTACGACGTGCTGGCCAAGCGCAACGGTCCGTCGTGGAACGCCAAGACCCGCCAAGTGATCAGCCGCCGGCTCGCGATCACTTCCGAGCCGCGCTATTTCAACGCCGACGAATTCGCCACCGTGCAGGCGCTCGCCGAGCTGATCGTGCCACAGCCGGCCGATCGGCCGCCGGTGCCGGTCGCCGCGCTGATCGACGACCGGCTACACCTCGGCAAGTCCGACGGCTACCGGCTGCCAAACATGCCGAGGGACGGCGAAGCCTGGAAACGGGGAGTTGCAGCGCTCGACGCCGAGGCGCGAGCGGCGCATGGCCGGCGCTTCGCCGAGCTGTCGAAGCCACTGCAGACCGAACTGATCGAGCGGATGCAACGCGATGAGCTGTCCGACCCGGCCTGGGGCGAAATGCAGCCGAGCCAATTCTGGAAGCGGCGGCTGGGGCGCGACGTGGTGATGGCGTATTACGCCCACCCCTCGGCGTGGAGCGAGATCGGCTGGGGCGGCCCAGCGAGCCCTCGCGGCTACGTCCGGCTGGACTTCAATGATCGCGACCCGTGGGAAGCGGCGGAAGCCGAAGGCTTCGACGACGATACCGCAAGGAGAATCAATCGTGGTGTGCGCTGATCCGCTGCAAGCGCCGCGCGCCACCGACGGCCGCGCTCCCGACGTCTTCCGGCCCGGCGGTTGGGTGCCGATGCGGCAATATCGCGACAGCGAGGCGGTCGACTTCGTCATCGTCGGCACCGGTGCCGGCGGCGGCACGCTGGCCTGCCGGTTGGCCGAGCAGGGTTTTTCAGTGGTGGCGCTCGACGCCGGGCCGTACTTCCGCCCGCTCGAGGATTTCGCCTCCGACGAGGCCGAACAGACCAAGCTGTACTGGACCGACGACCGCATCGTCGACGGCGACAACCCGCTGCAGATGGGCAGCAATAACAGCGGCAAGGCGATCGGCGGCTCGACCGTGCACTTCGCAATGGTCTCGCTGCGGTTTCGGCCCGAATGGTTCAAGGCGCGCAGCAAGCTCGGCTACGGCGCCGACTGGCCGATCGACTGGCGCGAGATGTGGCATTACTACGCCGAGGTCGAGGATGCGCTGAAGATCGCCGGCCCGGTGACCTATCCGTGGGGGCCGAAGCGACCGCGCTATCCGTATCGCGCGCATCCGCTTAACGCGGCCGCCCGCGTGCTTGCCAAGGGCTGCGAGGCCATGGGCGTGTCATGGACCGAGACCCCGCTGGCGACACTGTCCGCGCCGCGCGGGCTGGCGCATCCTTGCGTGTATCGGGGCTTCTGCGTCACCGGCTGTTCGACCAACGCCAAGCAGAGCGTGCTGGTGACTTGGCTGCCGCGCGCGCTCGCGGCAGGCGCCGAAATCCGCGATTTGGCGATGGTCGGACGGATCGAGACCAACCACGACGGGCTGGCGAGCGGCGTGCACTATGTCCGCAATGGCGAATGGCGGTTTCAGCGCGCCCGCAACGTCGTGGTCGCCGGCTACGCGATCGAGACGCCGCGACTGCTGCTGAACTCCGCCACCGACCGCTATCCCGACGGCCTCGCCAACTCATCCGGCCTGGTCGGCAAAAACCTGATGGTGCAGGCCAACCAAGCGGTGTGGGGCACGATGGACGACGCAATCCGCAGCTACAAGGGGCCGCCGTCGCTGGCGATCACCGAGCACTGGAACTACGACGACGACAAGGATTTCTTCGGCGGCTACGCCTATATGAGCCAGGGGCCATTGCCGCAATTGTGGGCCAACACCCAGATCGGCGCGCACGGCCTGTGGGGCGAGCGGTTGATGACCGCAATGCAGGATTACAACCACGTCGTCGGCCTGAAGATCGTCGGCGAAACCATGCCGCAGGAGCGCAACCGAGTCACGTTGGCGGACGAGGTAGACCAATACGGCCTGCGAATCCCGCGCATCACCTTCTCGTATTGCGAGAACGACAAGAAGCTCATCGCCCATTCGCTCAATTTCATGGGTCAGGCGCTGGCCGCCGCCGACGCACGCGACATCTGGACCCAGGACGACGACACCTGCCACCTCAACGGCACCGCGCGGATGGGCAACGACCCGCGTACCAGCGTGGTCGACGCCGACTGCCGAAGCTGGGATATCCCAAACCTATGGATCTGCGACGGCTCGGTGTTTCCGACTGTCGGCGGCGTCAACCCATCGCTGACCATCCAGGCGATCGCTTGTCGCACCGCAGACCGGATTCGGGAGATGGCCCGGTGTAGCGAGTTCGCCGTAGCGTGAACCGCAGCTCCGCTCAGCCGTAGGGCCGTACGCTCTCGGCGACGGAATCGGCGACGTGCTCCTTGGTGATCACGCCGATCACCTGCGAGGCCCGCGGGCGGCGATCGCTGTCGACGACGATCGCCATCGATGCCTGCCGGCGGGTCATGCGGGCGACGATCTCGAACACCACGTCGCCGCGCCGCGCGATCGTGAACTTCTGCGCCAGGTCGCCGAGCGTGACACCGGAATAAGACGGCGACGTGCTGCGGCGGAAGCCGGTGTTGATCCGGGCCGCCCCGACGATCATATCGCCGCGCGTCACCACGACATGCGCCAGCCCTTGCGGTAGATCCTCACGCCGCAGGAAGTCGTCGAGCGGCGTCGTCGCAGCGACGATGATCGGATTGCGATCCATCACCTCGTGGGCGTGGCGAACCAGGAACATGTTGGCGTGGTGCGCCTTCGGAATGGCATGGCCGCGGCCGACCAGCTTGATGGTGTAGATGTTCTCGCGGCTGAGCAGCCGGCGCACGCCGATCGCAAGCGCCACCGCGACGATCACCGGCATCACCAGATCGTAGTCGCGGGTCATCTCGAAGATCATCGTCACCGCGGTCATTGCCGCGCCGGTGGCGCCGCCGACCATCGCCGCCATGCCGACGATCCCCGCGGTCGCAACCGTCAGACCGGGTGCCGGATCGACCAGCGCCACCGCCGCACCGAATGCGCCACCGAGCGTCGCGCCCATGAACAGCGACGGCGAGAAAATCCCGCCCGAGGCGCCGGCGCCGAGGCTGACCGACGTGGCGGCGAGCTTGCAGATGAACAGCAGCGCCAGCAGCCCGGGCAGCATCAACCCGCCCGTCATGATCGCCTGGATCGTCGCATAGCCGACGCCGTCGACATAGTACTGGCCGAAATTACGCATCAGCACGTAGAGCAGGACGCCGACCATCAGCATGCCGACGATGTTGCGCAGATAGGTGTTCTTGATGGTCTCGAACAGCGTTTCAGCCGCCGACAGGCCGCGGATGAAGGCGGTCGCAGCCAGTCCCATCAGCGCGCCGAGCAGCGCAAACCACAGCAGCGACGTCAACGGCGTCGGCTGGTCCGCCAGCAGCAAATCCTGCGGCAGCGCGAAGGCCGGCGCCAGCCCGAGGAACAGCCGGCCGATGAAGGTCGCCGTACCGGTCGCCAGCGCGACCGGCAGGAAGGTGCGCGCACTGACTTCAGGCAGCATCAGCTCGATCGCGAACATCACGCCGCCGATCGGGGTGTTGAAGGTCGCGGCGATGCCGGCGCCGGCACCGGCCGCAACCAGGGTGATCCGCTGCCACGGCGCCACTGCAACGAGCTGACCGAGCGAGGAGCCGAGCGAGGCGCCGATCTGGATGATCGGCCCTTCGCGGCCGACCGCAGCACCGGTGCCGATCGAAATCGCGGAGGCGAGCGATTTGATCGCCGCCACCTGCGGCCGGATCTTGCCCTCGCGATAGAAGATCGCGTCCATCACCTCGGGCACGCCGTGACCGCGCGCTTCCGGGGCGAAGTTGTTGACCAGCCAGACCACCACCAGGCCGCCGATCACCGGCACCAGGATGATCAACGCACCCCATGGCGAGGCCGGGGTGAATTCATTGGCATCGTAATAGGCCGAGAGCGTCCCGAAAAACGCGGCATTGTGGATCACCGCGATCAAGGCGCGAAACGCGATCGCGCCGATGCCGGTGATGACGCCGACCACGACCGCCAGCAGGCACAGCCGAAACAACCCGATCCGGTGCGGCCAGAGCATCGCGGCGATCCGCCGCCGGCTCAAAGGCCGCCCGGACCGCCGACGCGCCGGCGCACGATCGGCTGCCGGCGCTCCGGCTCCCGCTCCGCCCGGCGTCACGGCCGAACCCACGCAACGTCGGACGGAACTGACTGATTCATCGTCGCTCTTTCAAATCGCCCGGTGCCGACGGCGAAATCGGCAGTGGCCTTCGATCTGTGGTGGAACGCGCGCCGCGCACCGGCGGCTCGCGCACAGCCGCAAGCGCGCGCGACCTCCGCGATCCCTTCAATCCGCAACATCTTCGGAAATTGCAGCGAGACGTCCGAACGGACCCGGAGCCGCAACGCCTCGCGCCGCAGCATCGCCGCAATCTGCGAGCCGCTCACCGAAAGTTCAAATCTCTTTCTTGTGAGGCAGGTGTGGGACTCAGGGAATTTTCCTGATCGAGGACTTGGCTCCCCCTCCGGGGCCGCTGATCGGCCGATCGGTTCACTCCTGCCTGGCCGACCAACGAGTGCCCGCAATCGATCGCGGGGCGTTGCAGATCCTGCTGACGACAACCGGACCGGCGCAATGCTGAGCGCAGCGCGCTGCGCCAACGCTCCGCGGATGCCACCGTCGATCGGGATTACGCGGTCGCGCTGATGCGCGTTCTCGTCAGTCTGATCAATCACGAGGCGGCATCTGCCGCGACTATGCGATCGACAGCCGGGCGGCTTTGTTGCAAAGCTGACGACAACGAGCGCACCGCGAATGGAGTTACGATGACGAACGACCGCCCTGCCGATCCCCGCTCCAACTGGGCGCAACTTTCGCAAGATGATCGTGACGCCGCGTACGACAACAACAGTGCCGTCAAGAACAGCCCCGAACTGATCGCCGAGCGCAACAGCTCGTCGGCGAAGGCGCGCGCGACTTTGAAGTCGGTGCTGGACCTGCCCTATGGGCCTCGCCCGAATAACAAGATCGATCTCTATCCCGCAGCCGAGCGCGACGCGCCGTGTCTGGTGTTCTGGCACGGCGGCTACTGGCAGAAGAACTCGCGCGAGCTGTTCGCCATGCTGGTCGAAGGCATCGCGGCGCACGGCTGGTCGATGGCGATCCCCGGCTACTCGTTGGCGCCCGACGTGACGCTGACTACGATCGTCGACGAAAGCCGCGCCGCACTCGACTGGCTCGCCGCTCATGGCCCCGAGCATGGCGTCGCCGGTCCAGTTGTTACGTCAGGGTGGTCCGCCGGCGGCCATCTGGTGGCGATCACGCTGGATCATCCGCTGGTGACCGCCGGACTGTCGATCTCCGGCGTGTTCGATCTTGTCCCGATCCGCGACACCGGTCTCAACAAGGCACTGCAGCTGACCGATGACGAGATCGAACAACTGTCGCCGCTGCGGCAGCCGATGATCGCCAAGCGTCTCGATCTTGCTTACGGCGCCAACGAGCTGCCGGCCCTGGTGCTGGACTCGATGAATCTGCACGAGCGTCGCGAGGCCGCCGGCGCGCCGGGGCGACTGCTGCCGCTTCCCGGTCACGATCACTTCTCGATCCTGGCCGAACTGCGCCGCCCCGACGGCGCATTGGTGAAAGCCGCGCGCGCGCTGATCGACTGAAGCTCAGCTCTCGCGCACAGGCTTCAGCGAGGCGGCGTTGATGAACACCTCGCCTCGCTCCACCCGCACCGGATAGAGCCGCAGCGGCCGGCTCGGCCAGCCGTCCGAAATTGCGCCGTCGACGAGGCTGAACGACGCATCGTGGCGCGGACAGGCGAGCCGGCCGCCGACCACGCGTCCACACGCCAGGTCGGCCTGTTCGTGCGGGCAGGCACGTTCACAGGCGGCGACGACTCCGCCATCGACCACCAGCACCAGATCGACACCGGCTACGCGCACCGCAACGATGCCGGCGGCGGTGAGCCGCGGCAGGCTGCAGACCGGAAGCCACTGGTCCTGCGGCCGTTCGGCACCTGTATCCCAGCTGTCAGCCACCGAGATAGGCCTTGCGAACGTGCGGATTCGCGATCAGCTCGGCGCCGGTGCCCGACAGCACGATGCGGCCGCCTTCGAGCAGATAAGCGTGGTCGCACATGTCGAGGGCTGCGAAGGCGTTCTGCTCGACCAGCAGCACGGTGGTGCCGGCGTCGCGGATCCGGCGGATGATCGCAAAGGTTCGCTCGACGATGTTCGGCGCCAGCCCGAGCGACGGTTCGTCGAACATCACCAGCCGCGGCCGGCTCATCAATGCACGGCCGATCGCCAGCATCTGCTGCTCGCCGCCCGAGAGCGTGCCGGCGGCCTGCTTGCGACGCTCGGCGAGGCGCGGAAACTCGCCGTAGATCCGGTCGCGGTCGGCTGCGACTTCGGAACGGTCGCTGCGCAAATACGCGCCCATGTCGAGGTTTTCCTCGACCGTCATGTGCGGGAACACACGGCGGCCTTCCGGGCAATGCGCGATGCCAGATTTCAGAATGCGCGGCGGCCGGGCGCCGGTGAGCACCTCGTTGTCGAACCGCAGCGCGCCGGCCCGCAGCGGCACCAGGCCGGAGATCGCCCGCAGCGTCGTGCTCTTGCCGGCGCCGTTGGCTCCGATCAATGCGACAAGCTGCCCGGCCTTGACCTCGAACGTGATGCCCTGCAGCGCGGTGACGCCGCCATAGCCGCACACGGCGTTGATGAGCTCAAGCATGCTTCACACCCTGGCCGAGATAGGCTTCGATCACCGCAGGATCGTTGCGGATCACCTCCGGCGTCCCCTCGGCGATGATCCGGCCGTAGTTCAGCACGACGATGCGATCCGACACGCTCATCACCATCGGCATGTCGTGCTCGACCAGCAGAATTGTGATGCCGCGATCGCGGATCTTGCGGATCAGTTGGACGAAGGTGTGGGTCTCCGACGCGTTCATGCCCGACACCGGCTCGTCGAGCAGCAGCATCGACGGCTCGGCCGCGAGCGCGAGTGCCACGCCGACCAGCCGCTGCTCGCCGTAGGACAGCGAACCCGCCTGATCCTGCGCGCGGCGGCCGAGGCCGACCCATTCGACCAACTCGGCCGCCTTGTCTTTCAACTCGGCCTCGAGCCGCCGCACCCGCGGCAGGCCGAGCACCGACGGCAGCACCCCGACCCGGCCGCGACGGTGCAGCCCGATCAGCACGTTGTCGCAGACGGTGTCGTTCGGAAACACGCTGGTGCGCTGGAAGGTGCGGATCAGGCCGAGATCGGCGATCGCCTGCGGCTTCATTCCGCGGAGCGACTGGCCGCGATAGGTGACGTCGCCGTGCGTCGGCGTCAGGAAGCCGGTGACGACGTTGAATGCCGTGGTCTTGCCGGCGCCGTTCGGGCCGATCAGGCTGACGATCTCGCCCTCGCCGACCGAGAACGTCATGTCGGAGATCGCGACCAGACCGCCGAAATGCATCGCAACTTTGTCGACGCTGAGAGCGGTCTGCACTGCCGGCTGTTTCAATGCTATTGCGGCGGTCATGATGCGCCCTCCTCGACGCCGCGCTTGGCGAAGTTCGGCGCCTCGACCTGCTTCATCCGCGGGAACCACTGCACCAGCGCCGGCACGATGCCGCGCGGCATGATGAACAGGATCACGATCAGCGCGCCGCCATAGGCGATCCACTGCGCCTCCGGTGCCATCACCGGCCGCAGCGCGACCGGCATCAGGCCGAAGATCAGCCCGCCGACCACCGGGCCCGCGAGCGTGCCCTTGCCGCCGGTGATCACCATGATCACCATCGTCACCGTGTTGATGAAGGCGAAGATTTCAGGATCGATGATCTTGATGTAGTGCGCGTAGAGGCTGCCGGCCGCACCGCAGATGCCGGCCGAAACAACCGCGGCCAGCGTCAGCGTCTTGGTGACGTCGATGCCGATCGAGACCGCCAGCGTCTCGTTCTCCATCAGTCCCCGCATCGCGCGGCCGACATGGGAGCGCACCAGGCGCGCGATCAGCAGGTAGCAGACCACCGCGACGCCGAGCACCAGATAGTAATTGTGCAGCTTGGTGCGGAAGACGAACTCGCCGAGGCCGGGAAAGCCGACCTGCATCGGCGGAATACTGGTCAGCGCCAGCGGCCCCTGGGTCAGCTCGACCCAGTTCAGCGCCACGAGCCGCACCACTTCGGCGAACGAGATGGTGACGATGACGAAATACGCCCCGCGCACCCGGAACGACAGCCGCCCGACCAGATAGCCGCACAGCCCCGACACCAGCACCGCGATCGCAAAGCCCGCCAGCGGCGGCCACGGCTCGTGCACGACCTGCAGCCCGAACGGCAGGCTGACACTGAAGCCGAGCGACGTCAGCGCGCTGACATAGGCGCCGATGCCGAAGAAGGCGATATGACCGAGGCTGAGCTGGCCGGTGAAGCCGAGCAGCAGATTGAGGCTCATCGCACCGATCACGAAGATCCCGGTGGTGATCAGCGCGTTGAGCAGATACGGATCGCTCAGCCACAGCGGAACGGCGGCGAGCGCGACGATGACGACGATCGACAGCAGCGGTCTCATCCGACGCGCTCCGCACGAGGAAACAGCCCGGTCGGGCGGAAGATCAGCACCGCGATGATGATCAGGAAGCCCATCGCGTCGCGATAGCCGGACGAGATGTAGCCGGCGCCCAGCTCCTCGGCGAGCGCCAGGATAAAGCCGCCGATCACCGCGCCGGTGATGTTGCCTAGCCCGCCGAGAATGACGATGGCGAACGCCTTGACGGCCGCGAGATCGCCCATCGCCGGGTAGACCACATAGACTGGGCCGAGCAGCGCGCCGGCAGCGGCGGCGAGGCTCGATCCCAGCGCGAAGGTCGAGGTGTAGATCAGGTTGACGTTGACGCCCATCAGCGCGGCCGTGTCCTGGTCCTGAAACGTCGCCCGCATCGCGCTGCCGAGCCGGGTGCGGTTGATCAGCACGTAAGTCAGCACGATCAGCGCGCCGGCAGCGATCAGCACGAACAGCCGCAGCCACGACACCGAGACCGGGCCGATCTCGAGCGGCGCATCCGGAAACGGCGTCGGCACCGATTTGGCGACGCCGCCCCACACCCACAGCGTCGCCGACTGCATCGCGATCCAGGCGCCTATCATCACCAGCATGGTGGTGTCGATGTCCGAGCCGCGCAGCGGACGAAGCAACGTCAATTCAACGAGCGCTCCCAGCGCCCAGCCGCTCGCGATCGCCAGCGGCAGCGCGACGAAGAAGTTCAGTTCGAACTTCTGCACCACAATGAACATCACATAGGCGCCGAAGGTGTAGAGAATGCCGTGGGTGAAGTTCACGACGTTCATGATGCCGAAGATCAGCGTGAGGCCGATGCCGAGCAGCGCATAGGTGCCGCCGAGCACGAGCGTGTTGATGAGATGCTGAAAGAGTTCGCCCAAGGTCGATCCTCACGTTCCAGGGAAGGACGAGGCGCGGGTCGCGCCTCGTCGGTCGTCGTGTCGTGCGATCAGAGGTCCTTCATCACGACTTTGCCGTCGGCGATCTCGATCAGGTAGACGTTGGGCTGGCTCTGGCCGCTCTCCTTGCCGGCGGGGCCGGACTTCTGGAACACGATGTCGCCGTTGAGGCCCTTCAGCTTGATGTCCCACATCGCCGCCTTGATCGCGGCCGGTTCGGCCTTGCCGGCCTTCTCGATCGCGGCCACCGCGGTGCGGATGCCGTCATAGCCGCGGAAGCTCTCGGTGCAGCCAGCGAAGTCGAAACCGCGCTTCTTCCATTCGGAGATGAAGTAGGTGGTCGCTTCGGGGTTCGGCGTCTTGTCCGGAAACCAAGGCAGGAAGGTCGTCAAGTGCAAGGTGCCGTTGGCGGCGGCGCCGGCCTGAGCGATGATCTGGTCGGGGTTCTGCGAGCCGCCGGTGGTGATGATGCGCTTCTTCAGGCCGAGTGCGGCGGCCTGCTTGAACAGCAGCGTGAGCTGATCGACCGCAGCCGTGACGATGATGGTTTCAGAGTCCGAGCCCTTCAGCTTGGAAAGCTGCGCGCTCATGTCCTGCGCGCCCTGGTCCATGGTCTCGACCAGGCCGACCGCGATGCCCTTCGCCTTCATCATCTTGCCGAAATCCTCGGCGGCACCGCGCCCCCAGTCGTTGTTGATGACCAGGAAGTCGACTTTCTTCAGCCCGAGCTTGTCGACGATCTTGCCGAACGCCGCAGCTTCGATCGCCGACGGCGGCGAGATGCGGAAGATGTAGGGGTTGCCGGTGGTGGTGATCTTGCCGGACGACGAGGTCTCGACCACCATCGGCACTTCGTATTCCATCAGCTTCGGCATCACCGCCAGCGTCAAGCTCGAGCCCCAGGCGCCCATCATCACCGGCGTCTTGTCGCGGGTGATCAGCTTCTCGGCGACGGCCGCCGCTTCGGTCGGGTTGCTCTTGTTGTCTTCGATCACCAGCTCGATCTGCTTGCCGAGCACGCCGCCCTTGGCGTTGATCTCGTCGGCGGCGATCTTGGCGCCGTTGACGACGTAAGTGCCCGACGCGGCGAAGGCGCCGGTCAGCGGTTCGTTGACGCCGATCTTGATCGTCTCGGCAGAGGCCGTGCCCATCAAGCACGCCGTCGCCAGCGCGATGAGAGAAGCAGTCCGCAGGGTTCGCATCATCCTCGTTTCTCCGTGATCGTTTGTTGATTTTCCGGACGCCGCCCCCGGCGCCCGTCGCAAGTCGGCTTGCCCGCCGCTACCGGCGGGACGTCCCTCCCAGCCAGCGCCGCAGCCGCGCTGTTATCAGGCCCAGCAACAGCGCCAGCCCGTTGAGATGTTGATCAGCGCCGGTCGGCACGACCGCCTCGCCGGACAGCTTGTGTTCGAGGTTGCCGGCGAACTGATCGACCAGCCGGCGCGCAAGGTCGCGCACCAGACCGCTACGTCCGACCTGCGCCAGCAGACCGGTCAGCGTGTAACCAATGGTCAGGTCGACACGCGTCGCAGCACCGCCCGCAAGGGGGGACAGCCGATAGCGAATCTCGCCCTGGGTCGACGACCGGCTGCGGCGGTCGTTGCCGGTGCCGATGATCCGACCCGACATCACGTCGTCCGCGCGTTCGATGCGCGCGATCCCGGCGAACTGCGCGGCGATCGGCCCGACCTGCACGCGGATCTCGCCTTCGATCAGGTTGGGATCCGCGGCGTTGGTCAGAACCACGCCGGGCAAACAGGCGGCGACTGCCGCCACGTCGTTGAACAGCGCGGCGACCAGCGCTGGCGAATGCTGCGCCTCGAACGCCTGCTCGATCGTCACCGAGGGCGTGAAGTCCGAGATCGTTACGGTCTGACGAGCCCCGACAGCGCTCGCAGCCGCTGGCGTCGCCGCGACGCGCACATCGGCTTGCGTCGCGCCGTGCCCCGAGCCGACCGGCCCCAACATCGTGCGCCCACCGCCTGCTTCGGGCCCGATGCCGCGGGCGCGGCGATCCGCAATCACCGACATCACGGCGCGGACGATGCCGACATAGCCGGTGCAGCGGCAGAGATTGCCGCTCATGCCGATGCGGACCTGCTTCTCGTCGGCATCGGGCAGACGCAGCACGAGGTCACGCGCCGACACCAGCATGCCGGGGGTGCAATAGCCGCATTGCAGCGCGTGCTCACGCGTAAACGCGGCGCGCAGCTCGGCGGCGATTTCGTCGTCGTCGAGGCCTTCGATCGTGGTGACGGCAGCACCCTCGCAAGCGGCCGCAAAGGTGATGCACGACCGCGCCGGGACGCCGTCGATCAACACCGTGCAGGCGCCGCACACGCCGTGCTCACAGCCGAGATGCGTACCGGTGAGATCGAGATGATCGCGCACCACGTCGGCGAGACTGGTGCGCGGCTCGGGCCGGCAATCGACGGCGCGGCGGTTGACGGTCAGGGCCAGCGTGCTCATGCGGCCTCCTGCAGGGCGCGCTTCAGCACCGTGAGATGGATGTGGCGATGCACCGCGTCAGTGACACCGGCATTGCTCAGTAACCGGTCGGCGACGTGGGCATCGAACCGCGCCTTGTAGTCGGCGCCGATGCGGCCGCCGAACAGCTCCGCGGGCTGCGCGATCAGGATCGGCGCCGCGTCGAGCGCGCCGATCACAATGCGCGCACCGCCGGCGTCGGGATCGATCAGCACCGCGCATTGGCCGTGCGCGAACTCGCCGGTCTTGCGGCAAGCCTTGACGTAGCCCCACTGCGCCGTCGCCGACCGCTTCGGAACATGGATCGCGGCGACCAGCTCACCGGGCTGCAAACAGCTCTGCAGCGCGCCGACGATGAACTCGGACAGCGCTATCTGCCGCGCCCCGGATTCGCTTCGCAGCGCCAGTCGCGCACCGAGCGCGGTCAGTACCGAAACCCAGTCGGCGGATGGATCGGCGTGGCTCAGCGAGCCGCCGAGCGTGCCGCGATTGCGCACCGCGCGATAGGCGATGTTGGCGGCGACGCCGCGCATCGCGCCACCGGTGACGTCCGGAACGCGGCCGTCTTCGATATCGGCGTGGGTGATGCAGGCGCCGAGCACCAGCTCGTCGCCGCTGACATCCGCCTGCTTCAGCTCGTCGATCGCGGTGATGTCGACGATCTGCTCGGGCTGCGCCAGCCGCAGATTCAACATCGGCCCTAGCGACTGGCCGCCGGCCATCACTTTGGCAGCCGCGTTGCTGCCGAGCAGCGCAAGCGCAGAGGACAGATCGCGCGGGCGCGCATAGTCGAACGGCGCGGGCTTCATGCGGCTGCCCTCCCCGCGCGCTGCGCCGCGACCACCGCCTCGACGACGCGATGCGGGGTGATCGGCGAACGCATCAACTCAGTGCCGAGCGGCCGCAGCGCGTCGTTGACGGCGTTGGCGATCGCGGCCGGCGGCGCGATCGCGCCACCCTCGCCGATGCCCTTGACGCCGAACCGCGTATAGGGCGACGGCGTCTCCATGTGATCCAGCCTCGGCGCCGGCACTTCAGTCGGTCCCGGCAGCAGATAGTCGGCGAACGTCGTCGCCAGCGGTTGGCCGCTCGCGTCGAACGGCATCTCCTCGTAGAGCGCGGTGCCGATGCCTTGGGCCAGGCCACCATAGATCTGGCCGTCCACCACCATCGGGTTGAGCAGGACGCCGCCATCCTCGACGATGACGTAGTCGAGGATCTCCACCGCGCCGAGGTCGGGATCGACCGCCACGACGGCGGCATGTGCCGCATAGCTGAAGGTGCCGCTGTCGCGCTGCGGCTTGTAGCCAGACGTCACCTCGAGCCCTCCTGGATCGACATCCTTCGGCAGATCCTGCGGGCGGCGATACCAGGTGTGGGCGATCTCGCGCAGCGTGACGCTGCCGGTGCTGCCGCGCACCTCACCACCGATGAACTCGACATCGGCGACCTCCTGCTGCAGCAGTTTGGCGCCGATGCGCTTGATCCGGTCGGCCAGATCGCCGCAGGCGGTCGCCACCGCGCCGCCCGCCATCACCGCGCAGCGCGAGCCCCAGGTGCCGGTCGAATATGGCGTCATCGCCGTATCGCCGAGAATGATGCGGACCATGGCGACGTCGATACCGAGCACCTCGTGCGCGACCTGCGCTAGCGTGGTTTCCATGCTCTGGCCGTGCGAATGCACGCCGACGCGTAGTTCGAGGCCACCGTCGGGCGTCAGCCGCGCCGTCGCTTGCTCGTGACCCGGCACCATCGGAATGCCCCAGCCGGAATACACCGAGGTGCCGTGCGCGGCCTGCTCGCAATAGATCGAGACGCCGAGGCCGATGCGACGCCCGTCCAGCTCGCCGCGACGCTGGCGCGCGCGCAAACCCTCGACATCGATCGCCTGCAGCGCACGCCGCACAGCTTCCGGATAGTCGCCGCTGTCGAAATGCTTGTTGGTGATGTTGTCAAACGGCATCTGGTCGGGCTGCACCAGATTGCGCAACCGGACCTCGGCAGGTTCGAGCCCAACCTCCGCCGCGACCAGATCCAGCATCAGTTCGAGCGCGAAGCAGACGCCGGTACGCGCGACGCCGCGATACGGCAGGATCGGGCATTTGTTGGTTGCCACCGAAAAGGTGCGGCAGCGATAGGCCGGCATCACATACGGCCCGGGCAGGATGCTGGCGACCTGCGCGGCCTCGAGGCAGGCGGAGAACGGATAGGACGAGTACGCGCCGGAATCGACGGTGGCCTCGCAGTCGATGCCGCGCAGTTTGCCGTCACGATCGGCATAGACCGTGATCTTGTAGTGATGCTCGCGGCAGTTGGCGCTGGCGGTGAGATGTTCGCGGCGATCCTCGATCCAGCGCACCGGACGGCCGAGCCGCATCGTCAGCCACGACAGGCAGACTTCCTCGGGCAGCAGGATGCCCTTGTGGCCGAAGCCGCCGCCGACGTCCGGCGAAATCACCCGGATGCGGCCCTGATCCATGCCGAGGCATTCGGCGAGGCCGTTGCGGTTGATATGCGGCATCTGCGTCGAGGTGGTGACGACGAGCTGCTCGACCCGGTGGTCATAGGTCGCCACCGCGCCACGGCCTTCGAGCGGCGCCATGCATTGCCGCGCCGTGGTGATCTCGCGCGACACCTTGATCGGCGCATCCAGCGCCGCTGAGATGTCGACTTCGAAATTGGTTTCGAGGAAGACGTTGTCGCCCCAATGCTCGTGCACCAGCGGCGCATCCGGCGCCCGCGCCTGCAGCATGTCGTGCACCGCCGGCAGCTCTTCGAGATCGACTACCACCGCGGCGGCGATGTCCTCGGCCTCCGCGCGCGTCGGCGCCACGCACATCGCGATCAGCTCGCCGACCTGTCGCACCTTGCCGCTCGCCAGCACCGGCTGCTCGGAGATCTTGAACCCCGGCAGACCGGATACGGCACGGATCGGATTGACGCCGACAAGATCCTCGGCGGTGAACACGCGCCCCCGATACACTTCGGGCACATCGATGCCGCGGATGCGCGCATGCGCCAGCGGACTGCGCACGAAGGCGACGTCCTGCATCCCGGCAAGGCGGATGTCTGCCACATACTGGCCGCGACCGCGCATCAGGCGGTCGTCCTCCTTGCGCGGCAACGACGCGCCAACGCCCTGCCCGCTGCTCTGATGCTGATCGACGCGTCCGTGCAACTTATCTTCTCCGAGGCAAGACGAAGTAATCAAAACACCAAACTCGCCCCGTCATTGCGAGGAGCGAAGCGACGAAGCAATCCAGCTCCGTGCACTGGGCTTTTGGATTGCTTCGCTTCGCTCGCAATGACGGGGATAGGCATCGTTCTTGTCCGTCCCGTTACTAAGTGGCTCAAGCCGCCACCGCTTCCGGCAAAATCGAGGCGTCGGCGTCGTAGCGAACGCCGGAGCGCAGGCAGAACGACGGCTGCAGCAGACTGTCGGCGATCACTTCGGTGTTCTCGTTGTCGCGCAGCACGAAGCGGCCGGCGCGCTGCGTCAGCACCGACACGTCCGCATCCATGCCGACCTTGAGAGCGCCGATCTCGTCCGAACGCGCGATCATCTTGGCCGGATTGGCGGTGACCATCGGCACCACCTGTTCGAGCGACAGGCCAAGCGCCATCATCGAACTCATCGCCTGCACCAGGCTGAACTTGGCCTGGCCGGCAAACGGATGGTTCTCCTCGTCCTCGTGCTGATCGGGCGTGCCGGCCGGCGCGGGCACATGCGTGTTGTAGCCGTGGATGTCGGCCCCGAGCGTGGTCGGCACGATGCCGGCCGCGATCGCCTTCTTGGCGAGCCGATAGGAGAAGTGGCTGCCGTGGCCGACATCCACCTTCAGGCCGCGATCGAGCGCGGCCTGGATCACCGGATGCACCACGCCTTCGCGATTGATGAAGCCGCCGGGATGACGCGTGAACGGATGCGCCAGCACGTCGCCTTCTTTCAGCAGCGGAATGACGCGCGTCAAAATCGTATCGGCGTCCTCGCCGTTGGCGCCGCTCTCGGGCAGGCCCCAGAGCTGGCCGAAATGCACGTAAACCGGCAGCTCGGCGCGGCGACCGATCTCCGCCGCCATCTCGATGACGCGAATGCCCCAGCGGGCGAAGCCGCCAATCTCGGCATGAGCCTTGATGCCGCGCACGATGTCCGGGTTGGCGCGCGCCGCCTTCACGGTGGCGTCGATATCGACGCCCTCGGGGCTGTACAGCTGCGGATAGTAATGGCCTTCGAGGCCGCCGACGAGATACGCCGACAGGAACGCATAGACCCGCGATTTCGCCGGCTCGGCGATGAAGTGGCGAAAGCCCGGCAGCGTCATGCAGGACGGCCCGCCCTGATCGATCAGCGCGGTGACGCCCGAGCGCACGCCGACCATATCCGGGTTCATGCCGAAGCGGCCGGAGACGTATTGATAGATGTGCGCGTGGGTATCGATCAGACCCGGAAGCACCAGCTGGCCCGCGACGTCCACCACCTCCTTGGCGCTCGACGGCAGAACGTCTTTCTGCACCGCCGCGATCTTGCCGCCGCGCACCGCCACATCCATCACGCCATCGATGCCGGACGCCGGGCAGATCACTCGCCCGCCACGCAACAGAAGATCAAAGCTGGCACTCACCGACATCGAACCGCTCTCCACGAACCTGGCCAAATTACGAAGCATGCTTCGCATTTGCATCTAGCAAGGCTTATGCCAAAGTCTAAGAGACGAAGGACGTAGAGAATCGCGTTACTGAATTTCGCTGCGCGCGCCGGCCGTTCAGCTTGCAGAGATGGAGAGAAACGCTTGCGGCAGAAGCATTTCCGCGCGATCGAGGCGACGCACGAACCTTGGCCCTTGGCCGAGCGTCCCGGATTTCTGATCCGGCGGCTGCACCAAATCCATGTGGCGCTGTTTCAGCAGGCATGTGCTGAATTTGAAGTCACACCGCTGCAATACAGCCTGCTGTCCGCGCTCGCGGCCCGGAAAACCGCCGACCAAACAACACTCGCGGCCGATATCGCGCTCGATCGCACAACGACCACAGGCGCCCTCAAGCGCCTCGAAGCACGCCATCTGATCGAACGGCCGGTCAACGCCGACGACCGCCGCGCCCGCTTGTGCCGCCTCACCAAGGCCGGCGCCCAGCTGCTCGCCAAAATCGAAGGCGCCGCCCGCTCCGCCCACGAGGCAACGTTGCAAGGCCTGTCGACGCGCGAGCGGACCCAATTCGTCACGATGATGCAGCGCATCGTCGCCCAGAACGCCAATCACGACACCAGCGATCCCTCGGTCGATTGAGGCACAGCCGGTTTCTTGCGCGCTGTGCCTAGGCACTGAGCAGGCACCCGGGCGGCTGAGTTCAAAACGGATCCCCCTGTCGTTGCGGATGTATCCGCGGCCGCTCCCCCAATAATCAAGTCTGCGCGGAACGGAATCTCCGCCGGAAGTTGCAGAGGGCCGGCACAGACCGGGGCGGCATTCGCCGCCAAGTCGGCCTCTCGGTCTCTTCAGAGATCAATCGGAGCGTCAAACGTCGCATCCCATTGAGTGGCGTAACTAGGCGATCGCAGAGCCGTTCGCCGGCGCGCCCCCTGGTGCCGCAACGAGCGACGGTCATCGAAGACCTCCGGGCCGGATCTGGTTGCGGGTATCAACGCCATCGTGGATCTACCGATGACCGACGTCATCGTCTCCCACCGCCTGCTTGCGGAGCTTCTCCCGCCGCCGATTTGACGCGAGAGATGATCACCTTTGCCGCCCAGCTGTTGATGGAGATGTCGGTCCGCAGCCTGACCAGCGCCCGCCATAGCAAGACAACGCCAGAACGGCCGTTGCAACGCAACTGTTACCGCGACGAGGAAATCCGGGGTCGGGACAGCCGAGCTATGGCCCTCCGAGGTTGCGCAACGGCCGCCACTTCTTCGGAATTCTGAAGCGCCGCGCGCCACATCACTCCACCAGATATGACACTATACGAAATTATTTTGACAAACGGATACACGCTCACGCCACCTATGGTGATCGCTAATCAATTTACGATTGAATTACCACCTCTCACTAGAATGATACTGGGCTGAACTGGGGAGCTTGATTCGAGAGGCATTCAAGCGGGGGGCTGGAATGATCGTTCTGCTGATAATCATCGGCTTGCTGACCGTTCTTCTGTGGGCTTGCTGGTCCTCTGCCAGATCATATTACCAGAACGGACGGATCAAAGGCATGGATGAAGCAGTCCAGCAGATCGTGCGGGGGATCGGTCGCCACTATGAAATGGCAGCAAGGTCAACGCCTAGCGGCGTGTCGAATGCGATCGCTGAAATCAAGGCGCTGCTCAATCAACGCCACCCTCTGAAGACACAAGACGTAGAGCGACACCATCTTCAAATTTCGCTTTTGGCGGACGCGATCGGCGAAGCCTGCTGCTCCAAGGGGCAGGCGGAAGGCGTCGAGATGATGGCACCAGCCGAAGGCTACCTCCGTGTCGACCTCTCGGTGATCGAACTTCTACAACTCAGCCGGCTTGCACATCTCGGCTTTCTTCACATGATGCCGAACTATCGCGGGCTGGAGGTCCAGCGCTTCAGCGATGAGCTCGATGCACAAGAGGGCGCCAGGTCGATCTACACACTCGAGCGCGTGATTCCGCTGAAAGAACGACCGTTCGTCGATCCAGCCGCCCATTATATATGGCGCGAGCAGCTGATCTCTGATTGGTGGCAGCCCCCAACGCCCAAGCGCGCCGAATATGTCAAAGACCTCCGCTCGTTAGTAACACCACCCCTCACAACCACATCCCCCTAAAGAAATAATGGTTGCGACATTGCACGACCCGTGCAGGTCGTAGGCAGCTCTCCCGATCATGTGGGACACCTTCCTGACCGTCCGCGCAGTCAGCATGTTCGGCGATCGATCCTGGCCGGCAAATCAAAGCGCTCACCAGCGACCGGCGTCGATCGTCACGGTATCAAATCGTCTGATTATACGCGCCGACTTCGGGGTGCTGGCGCAGCACGACGTTCACGGCCTCGAACATGTCGTGCATCCGCTGCTCCGATACCGGGCTTTCGACCACGACGACCAGCTCGGGCTTGTTCGACGAGGCCCGGACCAGGCCCCAGCTGCCGTCTTCGCACGTCACGCGAACGCCGTTGACGGTGACGAGATCGCGGATCGGCTGGCCGGCGACCAAGTCGCCGTTTGCCTGCGCGGTTTCGAAGTGCTTCACCACCTGATCGATCACCCGATACTTCACCTCGTCGGCGCAATGCGGCGACATCGTTGGCGACGACCAGGTCTTCGGCAGCGCGTCTTTCAGTTGCGACATCGACTTGCCCGGCGCGCGGTC
>NZ_QKQS01000014.1 GCF_003226555.1 Rhodopseudomonas palustris
TGTCCGACACTGACGCGCACGCGCGCGAAGCGCGACGATAGAAAATCGGCCGAGCCTTCCCGCCAAACCACCGTGCGCCATGCCCGCTTCGGCAGGGCGAGCGCCACGTCTTTGGCCGAGACCAGGTCGGGCTCGTCGCGGCGGCCCGTATTGTTCAAAGGCTTGCCTTTGCGGCGCGGTCCGGTCCCGGATCGCCACATCAAGGTGTTCGGCAGAATGCCCACCACATAGGGGACCTCCAGGGCCGTCATTCCGGCGCGCAGACGCGAGTCGTTGCCATAAGCCGCGTCCATCAAGGCGACGCCACGCGGCAGGCCGGCCGCGCATGCCCATTGGATTTGCTCCAGCGCGATCTCGGGTTTGGTGGTGAACTTGATCTCCTTCGGCACGCCCGCCTTCTTCCGGCGCGCCCGATCCTTGCTCCAGTCCTGCGGCAGATACAGGCGATA
>NZ_QKQS01000015.1 GCF_003226555.1 Rhodopseudomonas palustris
CCGATCGAGGCGTGGATCATCGACGACACGTCGTTCCCCAAGCAAGGCAAGCATTCGGTCGGCGTGCACCACCAATATTGTGGGCAGCTCGGTAAGCAGGCCAATTGCCAGGTGACGGTGACGCTGTCGGTCGCCAATCACACGGCCAGCCTTCCGGTGGCTTATCGCCTGTATCTGCCGCAGGACTGGAGCAAGGATCGGGCGCGCCGGAAGAAGGCGGGCGTGCCGAAGGAGATCAAGTT
>NZ_QKQS01000016.1 GCF_003226555.1 Rhodopseudomonas palustris
GCCTCCATCTGCCAAAATCTGAATCTCAATAGATACTTGAGTCCTACCTCACAGGCCCGCGACCTTGTGACTCAGTACAAGTAGGGAGGCCTTCCATCCGGGCCTTGAGCTGCAGCGCCAGGAATTGCGAGTAGTGGCGCGACTGGTGCAGATTGCCGCCGTGGAACCACAGGCCTTCCTGTTGCGTGGGCTTCCACATGTTGCGCTGCTCCCCCTCCCAGGGGCCGGGGTCTTTGCGGGTGTTGGAGCCGAGCCCCCAGACCTTGCCGACTTTGTCGGCGACCTCTTTCGAGATCAGGTCGGCGGCCCAGCCGTTCATCGAGCCATAGCCGGTGGCGTAGACGACGAGGTCCGCCGGCAGCTCAGTGCCGTCGCTGAGGATCACGGAGTGCTCTGTCAGGCGCTGAACGTCGACGCCGCTCTTCAGCTTGATCCGGCCGTCGGCGACCAGTTCGGACGCACCGACGTCGATGTAGTAGCCGGAGCCGCGGCGCAGATACTTCATGAACAGGCCGGACTCGTCGTCGCCGTAGTCGAGCATGAAGCCGGCGGCTTCCAGCCGCTTGTAGAACTCGGCGTCGCGCTCCCGGATCACGTTGTAGATCGGGATCTGGAATTCGTGCAGGATCTTGTAGGGCAGCGAGGCGAAGATCAGGTCGGCCTTGGCGGTGGTGATGCCGTTCTGCACCGCCTGCTCGGAGTAGAGCCCGGCGAGCCCCAGCTCCATCAGCGAGTTCGACTTGACGATGTGGGTCGACGAGCGCTGCACCATGGTGACGTCGGCGCCGGCCTCCCATAGCGCCGCGCAGATATCGTGCGCCGAGTTGTTCGAGCCGATGACCACCGCCTTCTTGCCCTTCCACGCATCCGGCCCGGGATGCTGCGAGGAGTGGTGCTGATCGCCCTTGAACACGTCCATGCCTTCGAATTGCGGCATGTTCGGCTTGGCCGACATCCCGGTGGCGAGCACCAGTTGTTTCGGCTTCAGCGTGATCTCCTGGCCGTTACGCTCGACCACCACGGTCCATTGCTTGGCGGCTTCATCGTAGGAGGCGCGCTTGCAGACGGTGGAGCCCCAGTAGTTCAGCTCCATCACCTTGGCGTACATCTCCAGCCAGTCGCCGATCTTGTCTTTCGGCGCGAACACCGGCCAGTTCGGTGGGAACGGCAGATAGGGCAGGTGGTCGTACCAGACCGGGTCGTGCAGGCAGAGCGATTTGTAGCGCTTGCGCCAGCTGTCGCCCGGGCGCTCGTTCTTCTCGATGATGATGGTCGGCACGCCGAGCTGGCGCAGCCGCGCGCCGAGCGCGATGCCGCCCTGGCCGCCGCCGATGATCACGCAATAGGGCTGGCGGGTGAGGCTGAGTTCAGCGGCCTCGGCGTCGCGCTCTTCCTTCCAGGTCTTGCGGCTCGGATCGGCGCCGTGCTTGACGCCCATCGGGCGCTGAAAGCCCTGCGGCTCTTCGAAACCCTTCAGTTCGGCCATGGTGGTGAGCAGCGTCCAGATCCGGCCGTCCTTGAGGCGGAGATGGCCGACGCCGCGGGCGAGCGCGGTGTCGAACTGGATGAAGCACTCGACAATGCCGTCGGTCTCGTTGGCATCCTCGCCGTCGGCGATCCGCCAGTGCGACGGTTTGGTATCGGCCAGCCGCGCATTCAGCATGTCGCGGACCTGATCCTTGCCTTCCATCGTCTTGATGTTCCAGGTGAAGGCGATCAGGTCGCGCCAGTAGCAATCGGTCTGAAACAGATCGACCGTGCGGTCGATGTCGCCGGCGCTCAGCGCATCGTCGAGTTGTCCAAGGAGCGTCGTGACTTTGCCGTTCGGCGCGGTGTCGAGCATGCTGATCCTCCCATGGGCTGTTGTTTTGACAGCATTGTTGCGCCGCGATGCGGCGTCGTTTTCCGCGATGATACCATCCCGTCCATCCGAGGGGAGAGCGAAGCGGGCTCACTAGTGAAGTTGTGATCAGGCACTTGTTGCGATGCACGCAGCGATAACAGCGTTTGCGATGGCGTGCGTGCGGCTCTAGTCGGTCTTGACGTCGAGTTTGGTTGCGCCGGTGTAGTCGTAGACGTCGTGCAGCAGAGTGAGGATCTCGGCGGCGATCGCGGCGTCCGTCAGCGTCAGCGGATAGCTCTTGCTGTAGTTCGGCGCGCGGCCGGGCTCCTTGTAGCCGGCCGCCGTCAGACGCGCGACGTGATCCGGCTTCAGGATGGCGCTGAGTGCCGCCCAACTTTCCGCCGACTGGGCTTCGCAATACAGCGCCACCGGCGGCGTCTCCGGCATGCACTGGATGTAGCCGATGCCGCTGTCGAACACCGTATAGACCCGATGTGCCGCATTCACCCGCAGTCGCTGAATCTCTGCTGTGACCGATGGGCCGTACAGCTTGATCAGCGCTTCCGCAGTTTCGGCGGTCTGCGGCTGGGGCTTCGCCGCATAGGAACAAGTGAGCAGGGCGGTCGAACGCATCGACGGCGCGCCGCTGATCATGCCGGCGAGATTTTGGGACGGCCCGTTCCTCGGCGGGCAGGGGATGTCGACGACCCAGTCGGTTTTCAGTTCGAGGTCTTGAAAGTTGATGTCATAGGCATCAGTCAGCGTGCGTAGGATGTCTGCAGAGATCTGGCCGGTCGGCGCGTCGGCCGGAAATACTTTCGCGTAGTTGCCGAAAGCCGGATCTACGGTCCAGCCGAGCGCCGCGAGCCGGTTTTGCCGTTCGATCGTCAGGACGCGTTTCAACGACGGTTGCAGCGTCGGGCCGGCGGCTTCGCAGCGCATCTCGCGGCTCGGCAGTCGGTGGCACTGGACGTATTTGTTGCCGTCCCAGATTGTCGCGTAGCCGACCTTCTTGGCGCGGACGATGCTGGTGATGTTCTGCAGCGCGGCGTCGACCCGGTCGACCGCAGCTTCCTCGGCGAGCGAAGGAGCTGCTGTGGCGCCCAAGGTCATCAGCAGGGTGATCGCGGCTACAAATCGAGCCGTCTGCTGCCTCATGATCTCCTCCGCTCACTCCGGCCGGCACCGCGGCTCTGCTCCACTGAATGGAACATAGAGTGAACGAAGGTGATGCGGAGTCAACCTTAGGTTGATACCAAAATTGAGTACGCTCAGCCCCAGCTGCGCAGCCGGCGGAGCTGCGGCGTCTTCTTGTGCTGATGGTCGGCCATCCGGCCGAGCAGGGTGTCGAGTTCGGTGATCGCCTTGAACAGATACGGGCCCTTGTTCAGCATCACGCATTCGGCGCGCGCGGCCATCGCGGCGTCGGTCATCTCGCCGCGCGACGGCGTGCCCTTCTTCACCAGATGTTCGAGCACCTGGGTGGCCCATATCACCGGGACGTGGGCGGCCTCGCCGATCCACAGGATCTCTTCCTGCATCTCGGCGAGCCGGGCGAAGCCGATCTCGACGGCCAGGTCGCCCCGCGCGATCATCACCGCGGTCGGCTGGCGGCCGGCGGCCTGCACCAGGATGTCCGGCAGGTGCGCGACCGCATCCGGCGTCTCGATCTTGAGCACCAGCGACAGCTTGTGCCAGTCGTCGGGCCGGCGTTCGGCGAGCGCCGCCTGCAGCATCTTGACGTCGCCGACCGACTGCACGAACGAGAACTCGACGCCGTCGGCATGGGCGGCGACGAAATCGAGGTCGGCGCGGTCCTTGGCGGTGAGCGCCGGGATGTCGAGCGGCGTATCCGGGAAGTTCAGGCCCTTCTCCGGCTTCAGCCGGAAGCCGGTTTCGGCGGTTGCGGTGACGCGGCCGACCAGACCCCACGCGGTCTTGCGCTCGATCCTGACGCACAGCTTGCCGTCATCGACGAACACACGGGCGCCGACGGCGGCACGCGTCAAGGGATCGGGCAGGGTGCATTCAACCGCGAAATGCTCGTCGTCGAGATCGATCCGCTCGAATTCGCCCTGCGCCACGATCGCCACCAGATCGCCGGTGACGATGCGGTCGCGGCCGTCGGGCGTGCGCGCGGCGCCGGTGCGGATCTTCGGGCCGGCGATATCCATCAGCACCTTCATCCGCCGCCCGGTGGCCTCCTCGGCGACATGGAGGTGATTGATCATCCGCTGCCAGGCGGGGGCATCGTCGTGGGCGCAGTTGATCCGCACCGCCTCGACGCCGCGCTCGGCGAGCCGCAGCATGAAGGTCGGATCGTCGGCGGCCTCGCTCGGGCAGGTCACCAGCAGCGCGGAGCGGCGGGCGCCGGACAGCGGCCCGAACAGCTCGGCGCTGCGGCCGGCGAGGTCGTGCTCACCGGCGAAGAACTGCTTCGACGACGGCCGCAGCATGTCTGGCTCGCCCGCCAGTGCGGCCAGCGTGGCGCGCACCGCCAGCAGCGTCGGCATCACCCGGCTTTCCAGCCGGCCGAGCGACGACAGCCCGAGCGCCATCAACGAATGCTGCAGCGGCCGCAGATCGTGGTGACGCAGTGCCAGATAGTGGGCGAGGTTGGCGGCGCTCGGGGCGAAGCCGGGACGATGGATCTGATCCGCCCAGCCGTCGATCCGCGCCCGGCTGTCGACTTCGATCTCGGTGATCAGAGTGTCGAGCTTGTGCTTGAGGCGGAGGATTTCGGTCGACATCTCGGGCGCTCGCAGGTTCAGGCGGCCGGAGAGCCGCATCCCACCCGCTCTAGGAGTGCTGGATGAAGCCGATGTGACAGGACGGATGGCGGAAAGTCGTAACTGTTCGGCCGGCGCGACGCAGGTTGATGGGCATTTCAACATGAACTAGCATCTTGCGATGGTCTATCGACGACGAGGCGGGCCGATGCGGGTCACTGTCACCGAGGCAAAGGATCAGCTTGCCGATCTGGTTCAGCGCGCCGAGGCGGGGGACGACGTCGTTCTCACGTTGCCGGGACATGCGGCCGTGCGCCTCGTTCCGATCGGCCACGAGGGTGAGTCCCGCTCCCGACGCGAGCTGCTCGAAGCCGCACGGGTGGCCGGTGCCGCGAAGGCCGCCGCCGGGGTATCGGCAGCCCGCAGCCAGGATTTCCTGTATCGTGAGGATGGTCTGCCGCTGTGATTGCGGTCGACACCTCGGCCTTGATGGCGATCGTGTTGGACGAGCCGCAGGCGGCTGCCTGTATCGATGCAATTGCTGCAGAAGAGCGGATTTTGATCTCGGCTGGGACGATGGTCGAGAGCCTGATCGTGGCGGCCCGCCGAAATGTGCGCGATGAGGTCACCGGTCTGATCGAGGGGCTCGGTTTCGAGGTGGTCCCCGTCACGTCGATGTCTGCGCACGAAATCGCGAATGCCTATGAGAGATGGGGCAGAGGCGCCTCTACGCCGGATTGAACTTCGGTGACTGTTTCGCCTATCAGGTGGCGCGCGCATACGGATGCCGGCTGCTATATGTCGGTGAGGATTTTGCCCGGACGGATGTCGAAGGCGTGCTGCCAAGTCGCTAACGTGATCCGGATCGACGACGTCAGCAGCGAAAGGTCTCTCGTGCCCACCATCCTCTATGGCATCAAGAACTGCGACACGATGAAGAAGGCGCGAGCTTGGCTCGACGGCCACGGCGTCGCCTATACGTTCCACGACTACAAGTCCGCGGGCATCGATCAGGCGCATCTGGCGCGTTGGGTCGGGCAGGTCGGTTGGGAGACGCTGCTCAACCGCGCCGGCACCACCTTCCGCAAGCTGCCCGAGGCGGACAAAGAAGGGATCACCGAAGCCAAAGCGATCGCGCTGATGCTGGCGCAGCCGTCGATGATCAAGCGCCCGGTGCTGGAGCACGGCCGCAAGCTGCTGGTCGGCTTCCGGCCGGAAGCTTATGCGGAGGTGTTCGACTAATACGGAAGACTGGCCCGCAACGCCGACCGCCAGGAAGTTTCCCCAGGCCCGACCAGCTTGAAACGCCGCCCAGCTTTGCATCTTGCACAAGGCTCGCGAATAGCGGCATAGTCCGGCCAGAAAGACTGGGCTTGGCGCCGCAGGCGCGCAGAGCACCGGGTCGAAAAAGAAGGCATCGGACGTGTGCGCCGGCACCGCACGCGTTTGATGGGGGGAATTTGCTTGGCCGATGACATCATCCTTGAAACCAACGGATTGACCAAAGAATTCGCCGGCTTCTTTGCCGTGCGCGATGTCAATCTGCGGGTCCGCCGTGGTCATATTCACGCGCTGATCGGCCCCAACGGGGCCGGCAAGACCACGTGTTTCAATCTGCTCACCAAGTTCCTGCGGCCGTCCGCGGGGCAGATCATGTACAATGGCCGGGACATTACCGCGATGGCGCCGGCCGACGTGGCGCGGCTTGGGCTGGTCCGTTCGTTTCAGATTTCGGCGGTGTTCCCGCATCTGACCGCGCTGGAGAACGTCCGGGTCGCATTGCAGCGGCAGCACGGCTCGTCGTTCGATTTCTGGCGCTCCAAGAGCGTGCTCGACAAGTACAACCAGCGCGCGCGCGAACTGCTCGACGACGTCGGCCTCAGTGAATTCGCCGACACGCCGGCAGTGGAGATGGCCTACGGCCGCAAGCGGGCGCTGGAGATCGCCACCACGCTGGCGCTCGATCCGGAGATGATGCTGCTCGACGAACCGATGGCCGGCATGGGCCACGAGGACATCGACAAGATCGCGGCGCTGATCAAACGGATCTCGGCCAAGTACACGATCCTGATGGTCGAACACAATTTGAGCGTGGTCGCCAACCTGTCGGACGTGATCACCGTGCTGACTCGCGGCCAGGTGTTGGCGGAGGGGCACTACAACGACCTCACGCAGGACCAGCGGGTCAAGGAAGCCTATCTCGGAGCGGGTCATGGTTGAGGCGACGACATTGGATCGGCCGGCATCGTCGGCCGCCGGCGCGGCGCTTTTGAGCGTCCGCGATCTGCAGGCGTGGTACGGCGAATCCCACATCCTGCACGGGATGAATTTCGACGTTCGCGAAGGCGAGGTAGTGACGCTGCTCGGCCGGAACGGCGCCGGCAAGACCACGACGCTGAAATCAGTGATGGGCATCGTCGCCAAGCGCAGCGGCAGCGTCACCTTCGACGGCAGCGACATCAGCCGGGCGTCGTCGGACAAGATCGCTCGCCGGGGCATCGCGTTCTGTCCAGAGGAACGCGGCATCTTTGCGAGCCTCGACGTTCGCGAGAACCTGATGCTGCCGCCGCAGGTCCAGCCGAGTGGGCTGTCGCTCGACCAGATTTTCGAATTGTTCCCGAACCTGCGCGAGCGGCTGAAGAGCCAGGGCACCAAGCTCTCGGGCGGCGAGCAGCAGATGCTGGCGATCGCCCGGATTTTGCGGACCGGGGCGAGGTTCCTGATGCTGGACGAACCGACCGAGGGACTGGCGCCGGTGATCATCCAGCAGATCGGCGCCACCATCGCGCGGCTGAAGAAGCAGGGTTTCACCATTCTGCTGGTGGAGCAGAACTTCCGCTTCGCCGCCACGGTGGCCGATCGCTATTACGTGGTCGAGCACGGCAAGATCATCGACGGCTTCGCCACGTCCGAGCTCGAAGCCAACATGGACAAGCTACACACCTATCTCGGCGTCTGACGCTTCTTGGCGTCCGACTTCGGGACCGGTGACTTTCTCGAAAGACTGAGAGCAAGATGGATATCAACGTCCCCGCTCTGCTGGCGCAGCTTCTGGTCGGCCTGATCAACGGCTCGTTCTACGCGCTGCTCAGCCTCGGCCTCGCCGTGATCTTCGGCATGCTCAACATCATCAACTTCGCGCACGGCGCGTTGTACATGATGGGCGCGTTCTGCGCCTATTTCCTGCTCAATCTGCTCGGCCTGAACTATTGGTGGGCGCTGATCCTGTCGCCGATCATCGTCGGCCTGTTCGGCATGGTGATGGAGCGCACGCTGCTGCAATGGCTGTCGGGGCTCGATCACCTCTACGGCCTGCTGCTCACCTTCGGCGTTGCGCTGATCATCCAGGGCGTGTTTCAGAATTATTTCGGCTCGTCCGGCCTGCCTTATGCGATTCCCGAACAGCTGCGCGGCGCGATCAATCTCGGCTTCATGTATCTGCCGGTATATCGCGGCTGGGTGGTGGTGTTCTCGCTGGTGGTGTGCCTGCTCACCTGGTTCCTGATCGAGCGGACCCGGCTCGGCGCTTACTTGCGCGCCGCCACCGAGAACCCGACTCTTGTACGTGCGTTCGGCATCAACGTGCCGCGGATGATCACGCTGACCTACGGTCTCGGCGTCGGACTGGCGGCGCTCGCCGGCGTGCTGTCGGCGCCGATCAACCAGGTCCGGCCGCTGATGGGCGCCGATCTGATCATCGTGGTGTTCGCGGTGGTGGTGATCGGCGGCATGGGCTCGATCATGGGCTCGATCATCACCGGCTTCGCTCTCGGCGTCGTCGAGGGCTTGACCAAGTATTTCTACCCCGAGGCCTCCAATACCGTGGTGTTCGTGCTGATGGTCCTGGTGCTGCTGGTGAAACCCTCGGGCCTGACCGGACGGGCGACCTGACATGACCACGATGACGCAGAATTCCGCCCCGTCCACGACCCGCCGCCCGGTCCGCGACGAGATGATCGCGTTCGCGATCATGACCGCGCTGCTGTTGGTGGTGCCGTTCACCGGGGTCTATCCGTTCTTCGTGATGCAGGGGCTGTGCTTCGCGCTGCTTGCCTGCGCTTTCAACCTGTTGATCGGCTACGGCGGCCTGCTGTCGTTCGGCCACGCGATGTTCCTCGGCACCGCCGGCTACGTCACCGGCCACGCGCTCAAGGTGTGGGGACTGCCGCCGGAGCTGGCGATCGTCGTCGGCATCGCGGCATCGTTCGGCCTGTCGGTGCTGACCGGCCTGATCGCGATCCGCCGCCAGGGCATCTACTTCGCGATGATCACGCTGGCGCTGTCGCAGTTGCTGTATTTCATCTATCTGCAGGCGCCGTTCACCCACGGCGAAGACGGCATCCAGGGCATCCCGCAGGGCAAGCTGTTCGGTTTCATCGACCTGTCGAACACCGACACGCTGTATTTCGTGGTGCTGGCCGGCTTCCTGATCGGGTTCCTGATCATCTATCGCGCGATCAATTCGCCGTTCGGCGAGGTGCTGAAGGCGATCCGCGAGAACGAGCCGCGCGCGGTCTCGCTCGGCTACAAGACCGATCAGTACAAGCTGCTGGCGTTCATCCTGTCCGGCACGCTGGCGGGATTTGCCGGCGCGCTCAAAGTGTTCGTGGCGCAGAACGCGTCGCTGACCGACGTGCACTGGACGATGTCGGGTGAAATCGTGCTGATGACCCTGGTCGGCGGCCTCGGCACGGTGTTCGGCCCGGTGGTCGGCGCCTTCGTGATCATTGCCATGCAGCAATATCTCGCCGGCTTCGGCCAATGGGTCACGGTGATCCAGGGCGTGATCTTCGTCGCCTGCGTGCTGACCTTCCGCCGCGGTATCGTCGGCGAGATCGGCCATCTGTTCAAGCGATCGCTGTAGGCGAAGCCTTTTAGACTAAAGGAAGCGGCGAGGCGGACGGCCAAGCTCGGCTCGCCGGCTTTCCCCGTGTTTCGACAGGTCGGTGCCCGCGAGCAAGCACGGGCACCCAACAGCTCATCAGCTAGAGACTGCGGCTATTGCCGTGATCGAGCGGCAGTTCGGGGTCGCCGTCGGCGCGGTGATCGCGGCGAGGATGAGCGGCCCGCTTGCGCGGGCGTGACAGCTCCACCGCATCGGTCATTAGCTTCTCGACATCGGCGGTGTATTTCGGCTGCGGCCCGATCACCTCGGGCTCGGCAGCGGCCACCGTCATGGTTTCGGCTGTTGCCTGTTGCGGAGTGCTTGTCGGCGGCTCGATCGGTGCGGGGCGGAGCTCCGTCAGCAGGTTGGGCAGCACGTCCGGCTCCAGCACTTGCGACGCAGCTTCCGACGAAGGCGGAGCCGCGACGGTTGCGGCGGCCGGTTCGGGCTCTGGCGCAGGAGAGGTTGCCTCCATCGCGGCTGCATCGGCGGTTACGCTGTCGGCGGGGGCGGACGTTGCGGCCTCGACCATAACCGGCTCCGAGACGAGTGGCGAGACTGTCACGGGCTCGCTGGGGGCCTGTTCCGCACGCGGCGCCTCCGCGGGACGCGGAGGTTCGACGCGCGGCGCCTCCGCCTCGTTGCGCACGGTCTCGCCGTGCTCGGTCTTACCGTGCTCGGTCTTATGTATGGTCTCGCTGCGGATCGCCTCGCTGCGGATCGGCTCGGCGCGTGCGGCGGAGCCGGCTTCGGCCAGCACCTGTCGCACCAACTCGCGGGTGCTGTCGGCGTCGACGGCGATGCCGTCCGGCCAGCGCAGGCTGCGTTCGGCAGCCGGCTCGACGGCGAACGCTTCGCGCCGCGAGGTGCCGCGCCGCGGCATGATCAGATTGCGGACGTCGATCTCGCTGGTTTCGAACTCGGGTTCTCCGAGATCGCGGCCGCCATAGTCGCGGACCGCGTAATCGCGGGCGACGAATTGCGGCGGAGCGCGCCGGGCGGCGCTGCGGCGCGGCCGGTCGTCGTAGCGGTCGTAGTCATGACGCCGAGCGAATTCGCGGCGCTCGAAATCGCGATGGTCGTCGTCGTAGCCGTCGCGCCCGCCGTAACGCTGCCACTCATGGGCGCGCCGGTCGTCCCGGTGCGGCAGCTCGTCGAACGCGGCTTCATCGTGGCGCGGCCTGTAGTCGCGCGACGCCGCCGGAGCATAGTCGTCGCGGTGCGGCGCAGGGCGCGGCTCCGCCGCACGCAGCGGCTCCGGTGCGGCCGGTTGCGGCTTCGGCGCTTGGTCCCGTGGCTGTGCGACCATAACCGGATCGAGCGTCATCGTCGGCAGGGTGATGGCCGCCATCGCGGGAGCGGCAGCGGGCTTCGGCGCCTCGTCTTCGAGATCTTCGTTGTTCTCGATCCGCTGTCTTGCGCGTTCGACTTGCGCCTGAATCTTGGCGGCGTAAACGCTGGGCGGCGAGAAGAAGATCTTCGCAACCACCGGAACGATTTCCAGGAAGATGATGAAGCACCGCGTCATCCACGAGAACAGCGTCATGGTGGCGCCGTCACGCGGATCGTTCTTCAATTCCTGATACGCGGCGATGCGCGTGAGCGGATCGAATTTGTCTTTCTTTTCCTGGAAGTAGGAGTCGGACATCACCTTCTTGCGGAAGTCGGCGACGCGCGCCGTCTTGTCGACTTCGAACTGCTTCAGGTCGGCGCGCGCGGCGTCGATCCGCTGCTGCAGGGCATCGGCCCGCGCCTTGATCGCGGCGCGCTCCTGCTCGCGCGCGGCGAGGGCGTCGGTGGTGATCCTGGCTTGCACCGCGAGCAGATCGTCTCGGCGGGCGTGAAGCTGGACGATCTCGGCCTCGCGCTCAGTGCGCTGCGCCTGGAACGCCTGGCGCTGCTTCTTGGCGAATTCGTAGCGCGGGCCGGCGCCGGGGCGGCCGGAATTGTTCGGAGCGGCTTTCAGCCCGAACTCCTCCGCATTCATGTCGGCGGTATAGCGCTGGACCGTCTTGTCGATCTCGGCAATTTCGGCGCGGAGTCCGGCCTCGCGGGTCGCCAGCGCCCGGATTTGCTGCTCGATATCCTCGGTGCGGGCGCGGGTGGTCGGTTCCGGCTTCGGCTGTTCGGTGAGGGCGGCGCGGTGCAACGCCTCGAGCTGCTCGATGTCGGCCTGACGGCGCCTGACCTCGGCGTTCAGTCCGGACTCGAAGGTCGCGATCTTGTCGTAGATCGGCTGATTGGCGGCGACCCGGTCGGCCTCGATCTTCTCGTTGATGGTCGATGAGAAGATCGCCAGTTCGAGGAACATCGCGATCACCCAGGCGAGCCCGAACGACAGCGCCAGACGGATACCGACCCTGACGAACCGCCACGCTGTCTGCTTGGCCTCTGCCTTCGACACGATCGGGGAGGTGTTCCACAGCGTGCCTTGGTAGAACCAGTCCGACTGGCACAGCGCGCGGTCGAACATCAGTACCGTCAACGCGATCACCGTGGACACCAGCAATCGGGTCCAGATGTTGTCGATCATGTAGCCGGTGGCGTGGAACGACACGCCGAGCACCACGATGAAGGACAGGCAGAGCGAGGCGCCCAGATGCGTGGCCCACAATTTGTCCGACGCCGGACAACTCTGCAGGGTCTTGCGATCGACGCCAGCGATGATGCCAAGGACGCGTTGAATCATGGCCGCCCAATTCTGCGGTGACATGCGCCGCGGTTTGAAGTGACAAGTCGGCCGAGTCTAACAGAGCGTAAACAAATTCAATACGAGTTGCGCTTCGGGAGCTGATTCAACCGGTTCGGATCTTGTTCGAACAACCGCTGCTAAGTGTTGGTGATCGATCTGAAATTTGCGGAGCTGGAGTGTCGGCGAACGGGCTCGTTCGGTCCTCAGTAATTTGTCGGCTCCGCTCGTTCCGTCCCGCTCATCCCGTCCTCGATTACCACTCGGAATCGTCGATGGAGCATTCGATCTCCCATCAGGGCTTCAAGTGATTCGCCAGCGGGGAGCCGGAGCGGGAGGATCGCGAGGCTGGCTGCCACCGCGCGGCGCCATCAATTCTGTGAATGGCGAGGCGCTGCCTGCGGCTCGGCCCGGCGCGCTGCGACCTGCTGCGGTCGGTCCGGACAATTGCGGCGCGCCGCCGCCGGCCGGGACCCGGAATCCGCGGTTGCCTGTCCGGCTCTGAAGTGTTTTATGACGCCGGTGTGACGCGGCCGGGCGCCCCCGGCGTCGGAGGGCCAACCTTCGAACCCGCGTCACGTCAACCGGATAGCTCCCGATGCTACGATACTTTCGAGCCTTTCTGCCCAAGGAAGAGAGGTTCTTCGACCTGTTCGCCCAGCACACGCATACCGTCGTGCAGGGCGCCCAGGCGCTGCAGGACATGCTGCGCGGCGGTGACGAGACCCTGGTGCATTGCCAGCGCGTCAGCCATTTCGAAGCCGAGGCCGACAGCGTCACCCGCGAAGTGCTGACCGCGGTGCGCCGCACCTTCATCACCCCGTTCGACCGGGTCGATATCAAGAACCTGATCAATTCGATGGACGACGCCATCGACCAGATGCAGCAGACCGCCAAGGCGGTGATCCTGTTCGAGGTCCGCGAATTCGAGCCGCCGATGCGTGAAATCGGTACGCTGCTGGTTGAAAGCGCCAATCTGGTCGGTCGTGCCGTGCCGCTGATGCAATCGATCGGGCCGAACCTGCAGATGCTGACGGCAATGACCGAAGAGATCACCAAGCTCGAAGGCCGGGTCGACGATTTGCACGACATCGGGCTGAAGGAACTGTTCCTCAAACACCGCAACGCCAACACCATGGATTACATCGTCGGTGCCGAGATCTACGAGCATCTCGAAAAGGTCGCCGACCGGTTCGACGATGTCGCCAACGAGATCAATTCCATCGTCATCGAGCAGGTCTAGGGCAGGGGCCGGCCGTGGACGCTTCGCTCGGGTTGCCGATCCTGGTCGGGTTGATCGCCGTCGCATTGCTGTTCGATTTTCTGAACGGTCTGCACGACGCCGCCAATTCGATCGCCACCATCGTCTCGACCCGGGTGCTGCGGCCGCAATATGCGGTGCTGTGGGCAGCCTCGTTCAATTTCATCGCCTTCATGGTGTTCGGCCTGCACGTCGCCAACACCATTGGTACCGGTATCATCGAACCTGACGTGATCGACGCCGCGGTGATCTTCGCGGCTCTCACCGGCGCGATCGTCTGGAACCTGGTGACGTGGGGACTCGGCATTCCGTCGAGCTCGTCGCATGCGCTGATTGGCGGCCTGCTCGGCGCCGGCCTTGCCAAGGCCGGACTGTCGGCGGCGGTGTGGAGCGGCCTGACCAAGGCGCTGCTGGCGATCGTGCTGTCGCCGCTGGTCGGGTTTTTGCTGGCCTTGGTGTTGGTGGCGATCGTGTCGTGGGCGTCGGTGCGTTCGACCCCGTTTGCGGTGGACCGCGCCTTCCGCATCCTGCAATTCGCCTCGGCCTCGCTGTATTCGCTTGGTCACGGCGGCAACGACGCTCAGAAGACGATGGGCATCATCGCGGTGCTGCTCTACTCGCAGGGCTATCTCGGCGGTGAGTTCTCGGTACCGTTCTGGGTGGTGCTGTCGTGCCAGGCGGCGATGGCGCTCGGCACGCTGATGGGCGGCTGGCGGATCGTCCGCACCATGGGCCTGCGCATCACCAAGCTGACGCCGATGCAGGGCTTCTGCGCCGAAACCGGCGGCGCCGCCACGCTGTTCATGGCGACCTTCCTCGGCGTTCCGGTGTCGACCACCCACACCATCACCGGCGCGATCGTCGGCGTCGGCGCGGCGCGGCGGATGTCCGCGGTGCGCTGGAACGTGGCAAGCTCGATCGTCTATGCCTGGGTGATCACGATCCCGGCCTCGGCGATCGTCGCAGCGCTGGCGTATTGGGGCACCCGGCTGATTCCGACATTCTGACTGCCGACGCCACGCGACTGTGCTCCGCCGGACCCAGCCGGCGGAACCAGCCGACCTCCTCGCGCTTGTCAAAGGTCTCCGACCTCTGAGGAAAGCGTGGCTTGTGACGCTGAAGCAGCCCCGATTGCGCAGCATCGACGCGCTCCCGCCAAAGCCCCACGCGCCATCCTGCGAGCCTGGCGTCGTGGCGGCGAGCGTTTACGCGCACGGCCGGCTTGTCGCCGACATCCCCATCGAGCAGGCGGGCGCGTGGGCCGCCAAAGATGGGCACGTGGTTTGGATCGGCCTGCACGAGCCGAGCAGGGATCTGCTGGCGAGGGTCGCCGGGCAGCTCAACCTGCATCCGCTGGCGATCGAGGACGCGACCAACGCCCGGCAGCCGCCGAAGGTCGAGCAGTACGACGACGCGTTCTTCGTGGTCGCCCGCACCGCGCAGATGGAGCAGGAGCGGATTACATTCGGCGAGACGCACATATTTGTCGGCAAGGGCTATGTGGTGTCCGTCCGTCACGGTGCGTCGTCCTCGTACACCGTCGTCAGATCGCGCTGCGAAGCCAGTCCGAACTGGTTCGCCGAGGGCGAAGACTACATCCTGTACTCCATCCTCGACTTCATCGTCGACAACTACCGACCCGTCATCGACCGCATTCAGGGTAAGGTCGACTGCCTCGAAGAGGAGGTGCTGCGCCGCTCGCATCTAGGCCAGATGGACGGCCTGTATCGGCTGCGGCGCGAACTGCTCAGGCTGAAACGGGCGGTCGGGCCGATGGTCGACGTCTGCAAGCGGCTCGAGCATGCCGATCTGATCACCCTCGACGCGCCGTTGAAGCCGCTGTTCCGGGACATCCTCGACCACGTCAACCGCGCCGAGGAAGACATCGACCAGTTGCTGCAGATCCTGGCGTTCGTGTTCGAAGCCAGCATGCTGGCGGGGCAGGCGCAGCAGACCGAAATTGCCAGGCGGCTGACCGCGTGGGCGGCGATCCTCGCGGTGCCGACCGCCATCGCCGGCATCTACGGGATGAATTTCGAGCACATGCCGGAGCTGAAATGGCAGTACGGCTATTACGGCGTGCTCGGCGTCATCTGCTGCGTCTGCGGGTTTCTGTACTATCGCTTCAAGCGCGCCGGCTGGCTCTGAACGCCAGCCGAGCACGTCCCGTGCTGGTTCCTCAGCCGACCAGCTTCAGCCCGACAATGCCGGCGACGATCAGGCCGATGCAGGCGAGGCGGCCGATCGTGGCCGGATCGCCGAACAGCGCGATGCCGAGCGCCGCGGTGCCGACCGCGCCGATGCCGCTCCACACCGCATAGGCGGTGCCGATCGGCAGCGTTTTCAAAGCGAGCCCGAGCAAGGCGACGCTGGCGACCATCGCCGAGACGGTGAGGGCCGTCGGCACCAGACGGGTGAAGCCTTCGGTGTATTTCAGGCCGAGCGCCCAGCCGATCTCCATCAGACCGGCAACGAACAGATAGAACCAGGCCATGGTGGCCTCCTTGCGCACGTCCGGGCAATATTCATGAGGCCATCCAGCGGGATGGCGCGCCGGCGCGATGCGCGGTCTGCAAGGAGGCCGGGTCGTCCCGGCCGAAAAGGTGATTTTGAGGTCGTCCTCGAACCCCTATATGAGGGAGGCCGCTGCGCCGCGCAACTGCCGGCTCTGCGACCGCCGGAAGCCCTTGATCGCGCCGGCTTTCCCTGCCACAGGCTGATGAATGTCCGACACCGCTGTTCCGGCCGAAGCGCCGTCCTCGACCCCGTATTCGCTCGCCCATGAAGTGGCGCGGCGGCGCACCTTTGCGATCATTTCGCATCCTGACGCCGGCAAGACCACGCTGACCGAAAAGCTGCTGCTGTTCGGCGGCGCCATCAATCTGGCCGGTCAGGTCAAGGCCAAGGGCGAGCGCCGCAACACCCGGTCGGACTGGATGAAGATCGAGCGCGACCGCGGCATCTCGGTGGTCACCTCGGTGATGACCTTCGAGTTCGACGGCCTGGTGTTCAACCTGCTCGACACCCCGGGCCACGAGGACTTCTCGGAAGACACCTACCGGACGCTGACCGCGGTCGACTCCGCCGTGATGGTGATCGATGCCGCCAAGGGCATCGAGGCGCGCACCCGAAAACTGTTCGAGGTCTGCCGGCTGCGCGACATTCCGATCATCACCTTCATCAACAAGATGGACCGCGAGACCCGCGACATTTTCGATTTGCTCGACGAGATCGAGAAGACGCTGGCGCTCGACACCACGCCGATGACCTGGCCGGTCGGGCGCGGCCGCGACTTCCTCGGCACCTACGACGTGCTCGACGGTGGTGTGCGCCTGCTCGACGGCGGCGGCGCCAAGACCGGCGCGGCCGAGCAGATCAGCATCGAGGAACTCGGCAACCGCCATCCCAATCTCGATGTCGCCGCGGTCAAGGAGGAGCTGGAGCTCGCCACCGAAGCCTGCAAGCCGTTCGACCTCGAGGCGTTTCGCGAGGGCCACCTGACGCCGGTGTATTTCGGCTCGGCGCTGCGCAATTTCGGCGTCGGCGATTTGCTGCAGGGCCTCGGCCGCTACGCGCCGCCGCCGCGCGCGCAAGAGAGCAGCGCCCGCAAGATCGCCGCCGACGAGCCGAAGATGAGCGCCTTCGTATTCAAGATCCAGGCCAACATGGATCCGAACCACCGCGACCGTATCGCGTTCGCGCGGCTGTGCTCCGGCAAGTTGACCCGCGGCATGAAGGCCAAGCTGGTGCGCACCGGCAAGGCGATGCCGCTGTCGAGCCCGCAGTTCTTCTTCGCCCAGGATCGCTCGGTGGCCGACGAAGCCTTCGCCGGCGACGTCGTCGGCATTCCCAACCACGGTAGCTTGCGGATCGGCGATACGCTGACCGAGGGCGAGGACGTCACTTTCGTCGGCGTGCCGAGCTTCGCGCCGGAAATCGTCCGCCGCGTCCGGCTCACCGACGCGATGAAGGCCAAGAAGCTGAAAGAGGCGCTGCAGCAGATGTCGGAAGAGGGCGTCGTGCAGGTGTTCCGCCCGCGCGACGGCGCGCCGGCGCTGGTCGGCGTCGTCGGCCCGCTGCAGCTCGACGTGCTCAAGGCCCGGCTCGCCGCCGAGTATCAGCTCCCGGTCGATTTCGAAGTTTCCGAATTCCAGCTCGCGCGCTGGATCTCCTCCGACGACCGCAAGAAGCTCGACACTTTCATCGCCAACAACGGCTCGTCGATCGCCGACGACGTCGACGGCGATCCGGTGTACCTCGCCAAGAACGAATTCTATCTCGGCTACACCAAAGACCGCGCCGAGGGCATCGTGTTCTCCGAGATCAAGGACGTGAAGAAGGTCGGGTGAGGCGGATCGCGTTCCTCCTCCGATAGTCATCCCCGCGAAAGCGGGGATCCAGTATCGCAGAGCGACCGAGCTGAGCATCGGACGCTGCGTCGAGCGCCCTGGGATACTGGATCGTCCGGACAAGCCGGACGACGACGGCGGAATGCGGGGCGAGCGCTCTGCGTCACGGCGAGCTTCCGCCTGAGCTGCGCCGTCCGCTTCACATGTCAAACAGCCACACCTCCGCATCCTCGCGGCGCAATGCGCCCGAGTTTTGCCCGAAGAGCCGCCCCAAAGTGAGGGGCGGCGGCGCGCCGCAAGACGCGGCGTTGGTAGTGTCGCGATCCGGCCTTCGCCCGCGCGAGGGGCGAAGATCGCGAACCGCGCGTCGCCTTGCGGCGCGCCACCCCGGCGGTTTTTGGCTGAAGGGCCGCTCTTCCGGGATACGGCGAGCTTGCGGGCTTTCCCCGGCCTCTACCGCACCCGTCCAGCCTCTGAAGCGGCGGCCGCTCGTAGTAGCGGCGGACGGTGACCCTCAACCTCCCGGGCGCGTGCTTGCGAGGCACGTCACGCAGGACGCCGTATCCCGCTCCGCCTCGCAAGCGCCCTCGAGAAGCGCCCCTCGCGAACGGGACGAATAGGAATATAATCTATATCGGCGGGGGCGTCAATCCGGTCGTGCGGATTTGGCGGCCCTTAGCGATCGAAGAAAACGACGCGGGCGAGCTGCACGATCGGCACGTGCATCGGCGATTGGCGAAGCCGCGCAGCCGATCAGAGGCCGATACCAGCAGCGAAGCCCGACTTTCTGGTCCGGAGAGTGTACTTAAGTCGATGTCAGGTAATGAACCTGAGCGGACGTCGTTCACGAAAGCTATTCGGGTACGGCACTTCCAATCATCATGCCTTTGGAGACGAAGGCGGCCTGTCAAGGACTATACTAGGGCCCAGACTCATTGAATCCACCACACGAGTGCTGCAACGAGGCAGACAGAGGCGAGGAAGTTCCTCGCGAGGCGGTCATACCTAGTTGCAATGCGTCTGAAGTCCTTGAGACGGCAGAAGGCATTCTCGATGTGGTGGCGTTGCTTGTAGGACTTCTTGTCGAAGCTGAAGGGCTGCTTTCGGTTTGATCGATTGGGGACGACCGGCTTGGTCCCACGGTTGATGAGCCATTGCCGTAACTCAGCACTGTCGTAGGCTTTGTCGCCGAGTATCTTCTTTGCTGCTTTGGTGCGCCTGATCAAACGCTGAGCTGGCGGGCAATCGTGAGCCTCGCCACCGGTCAGCAGGATGGCAAGAAGACGGCCCTTAGCATCTGCGATTGCGTGGATTTTCGTGTTGCGCCCGCCGCGCGTGCGTCCAATAGCTTGGTTCTGTTCCCCCTTTTTGCGCCGGAGGCGGAGCGGTGCGCTTTGACGTGGGTCGCGTCGATCATCTGCGTCTCAGTCGATCGACCGCGCCCGGCACGCTCGCGAAACAACCGCTCCCAAACACCGCGCTCCGCCCAGCGTACAAAGCGATTATAGATCGTCGTCGGCGGGCCATATTCCGGCGGGCAGTCGCACCATCGACAGCCGCTCTTGATCACATGCACGATGCCGCTGATCACGCGGCGATCATCAACGCGGGCCTTGCCACGCACATCCTTCGGCAGATGCGGCTCGATTTGCGCCCATTGCTCGTCGCTCAGCCAAAACAGATTGCTTCGCATCGTCCCCGCCCCAAATCACATGAGCAGGGAATCGCCAACTGATTCAGCCGGCAACCAAATTATTGAGTTTTGACCCTAATCTATCCCACCATCCAGCGCATAGAGGAGAGAATCCGAGGTGGCATTGCTCTCGAAATTTGACGCGTAGTAGCCGTATGCCTTCAACTTGAATATGTCAGAGATCGGAAGTCGGAATATGTCAATTCGAGCGCCGATAACTTTCTCGGCTTGGGCGTCCATTACGCGATTAAGCAACCACGAGGATATTTGATCGATCGGAAAGCCTAAACCCGTAGTCCACTTAAGCTCGACATCTATCTTATTGATCGCTGCGGTCATGTATATCTCAGACCTGGTCTTGTTGTATCCACCCAAAACTTCGAATTGGAAAGGGTCGACAATGCCATGGCAGGCCACATTTCCGATGCTGTAATCGATGCAGCCAACCTTGATGCTCGCTCCTGCCTGACCAAAAACCTGAAACGGAATATCAACAATCAGGCGTCCCTCAGTCGGCGACACACCTTGAAAAGCGACCGTTACGGATTTCAGAGCGGCTGTAATTGCGTAGTACCATTGTATGCCAGCATATGAACCTGAATCGCTGGCAGTGACGGATGGCTTGCATTTTCCGAACGTGTAATCAAACAGCACTGTCTTTGGAAAATAGTACACAAAAGCGTTCGCACTAGTAAGCCTTGCTGCCTTATCGGGAATTTTCGAGTCTGCTACGTCGGTGGCGACCGTCTTAATTGCAGCATCGCTCTGCTTTACCGATACAGCGGTCGTCTTGCTGTCGAGGGAAGTCCACTCGAGTTCGTGAAAAGCATTACCTCCGATGGGACACCCTGGTATCGGTGTCTGGACATTTTCGGAGTACACAACGAAGTGCGTGCTGGTCGTGCCTAGCAGCAAAGGCGGAAGCGGTTTGAAGCTTGTGAGGGTGCCCAATAAATCAGGAAAAGGCAGCGTTTCGACCAGGTATACGAAGAAGCTTCGATCGTTCATTATCAACGACGCGGTGCGTAGTAGATTAAATTTAGTAAAGTCCGGCGCGCCTGCGGCGTCGACCAAGCCTACCTGTTGAAGGAGCGTACCGAGATTTGCAGGGTCGTTTCCCAGCGCAACAGTAAACTTTCCTTGGCTACCGGGTGCAAACACAAGCCGCGTATCCGCTGCATTCGGCGCGATCGTTGCCTGCCCACCGGAAAAAGCAATTTCGTCCTTGGACAAAAAACTTGCAGGGTTCTTATCGAGGTGGATTATGATTGTGAGCTTGGCATCTATCCTAAAATCCACTGTGCCAGCCTGAGGCGTAATTTGGACCGCATTATTTGAGAGTTCGCAAGTGACTGCCAGGCCGGGATGCGGAAATGGCAGGTTCTTTAAGAAGGGGCCTGACTGTATTCTGGCGATTTCGCTGACAACGGCGAGGTTGAGAAAGTCCAGAGAAACGCCGAAACCAAATTTCATATCGCACAAATTTCGAATTTCAGCGTGTGCGCTTGCTATCGTCATGAAATACCCCTTACTTTAAATGGCTTGGATCATGGTTGTCTAAACAAGAAAGTCAACCACCGATTGATCCGTCGCTTCAAAGTGTCACGTCCACTAAGGAAAATTCCCTGATTGGGTTGTGTCCTCTTCTGGCCCATAGCGGCCATTAGGCCGTGTCGACCGTGTTGCCCGCCGCTTCGCCGGTCGGCTCACCGCCGCTCCACGATCTTCTTGATATTCCCCAGCCCCAGCTCCGCCTCCGCGCTCATCCGCGCGACCATCTCCGGCGTCGGCGGCTTCGGCCGTGCCGGGTTGCGGAGGATGCGGGTGAAGCGGGTGCCGCCGTCCGCGGCTTCGAACGTGTAGTGCACCACCACCGGGCCCATGAAGCTGGTGGTGGTCATGCCGATCCACAGCGTCGGGCGGTCGCAGGCGATCACCAGCCAGTCGAGGTCCACCGGGCCGGTGCGGGTCGACCAGTGCTCGTGGAAAGTATCACCGAAGCCCATCGGGCGATCGTCGCATTCCAGCGCGTGCGAGGAGGGCAGCCATTCCGGCCAGCTCTTCGGATTGGTGACGTAATCGAACACGGTTTCGGGCCGCGCGGCGATCACCACCGAATGACGGATTTCGAACGGTGAAGTGACTGCGGAGGCGGTTGAATCGGCCATCTGGTTCCCTTTTTTGGAGCCGTGCACGGCGAGCGGCATCGGCGCAGATGAGCGTGACGGCTCGGAGTGTGTCTTGCCGTACCACTCGATTCTTGCGCGAAATCGTCGGTTTGGTTCTGTTTCGGGATATTTCTGGCGGGTCCGCGTGGCAAAAAGGCCACGACGGGGTGCAATAGCGGGCGTTTCGCGCAAAAAACAATACCGCTGGCCGAACGTCTCCCGCAAAATCCCGACCAATTAGCTCGGCCAACGAGCAATCGGTTTCCAGACCAGATCATTTCGGGGTGCGGCGTGCGATTGAAAGCGACAGGGGCGGGGGCTGTGGCGGCGATGTTGATCGCCGCCTCCGGCGTATCGGCGCAGGAGGCGAAGCCGACGCCGGCGGCGATGGTGCAGCAGGGCTACGACGCGCTGTTCAACCAGATGTATCAGCAGCCGGCGAATCTCGACGTCAGCTTCAAGTTCGCCCATGCGGCGGTCGAGCGGGGCGACTACGAGGCGGCGATCGGCGCGCTGGAGCGGATGCTGTTCTTCAATCCCGATCTGCCGCGGGTCAAGCTCGAACTCGGCGTGCTGTACTTCAAGCTCGCCTCCTACGAGATCGCGCGCGGCTATCTGGCCGATGCGATCAAGGGCGGTAACGTTCCTGACGACATCCGCGCCCAGGTGATGGCGTATCTCGCCGAGATCGACCGCCGGATGTCCAAGCATGAATACAGCGTGTTCATGCACGGCGGCATGCGCTATCAGACCAACGCCAATATCGGCCCGAACTCGCTGCAGGTGCGTGCGCTCGGCCAGGATGCGATCCTCGATCCGCGGTTCGGCCGCAAGCCGGATTGGAACGCGTTCCAGACCATTACGGCGGCCTACGCCTACAAGCTCAATCTGCGCGGCGACGCGATCGAGACCACCTTCCTCGGCTACAATTCGCGGCAGTTCACCCAGAGCCAGTTCAACCTCGGCCTGCTCGAAGGCACCATCGGCCACCGCGTCGGGATCGGCCAGAACGCTTCGTTCAAATACTACGCGATCGGCGACAAGGTCTGGCTCGGCGACTACAGCTATTTCAGCGCGCTCGGCGGCGGCCTGTCGGCGCGCTCGACGATCGGCGACAACGGCCTGATCGAAGGCTATGTCGAGACCCGGCATCGCAAGTTCAGCGACTCCACCTACTATCCGACCGCCGGCACCCAGACCGGCGACCTGACGACCGCGGCGATCACCACCGACTTCCGGTTCGGCCCGGTGCACTGGACCACGCGCGGCGGCTACGACGTCAACAAGGCGGTCGCCGACTACAACAGCTACAAGCGTTATTCGATCGACATGGCGTTCCCGGTCCAGTTCGTGGTGCCGCTGTTCGGCCAGCCGCATCAGTTCGTGGTGGCCCCGACGATCGGCTACAGCCGCTCGACCTACGATGCGCCGAACTTCATCGTCGATCCGACCACGGCGCGGCGCGAGGACGAGTATCGCTACGGCGCGATCCTCGACGCGCAGATCGCCGGCCATGTCGGGCTGCGCACCCAGGTGCTGTACACCAAGATCGACTCCAACCTGCCGAACTATCGCACCAACAACCTGTCGGCCTCGATGGGCCCGACGGTGCGTTTTTGAGGAGGCTCGCGATGCGTCTGTCAGCATGGATGATCGGAGCCGCCGCGCTGATCGCAGCCGGGGGTGGGGCGAAGGTCGCGATCGCCCAGGAGGTCGGCAAGGCCTCGGCGGTGAACCCCGCCGCAACCGCCAATCTGCGCACGATCTCGATCGGCGCGTCGATCACCCACAAGGAGCGGATCAAGACCACCGACAAGGGCTCGGTGCAGATCCTGTTCATCGACAAGACCTCGATGACGGTCGGGCCGAACAGCGATCTGACGATCGACGAATACGTCTATGATCCGAACGCCGGCACCGGCAAGCTGGCGGCGCGGCTCGGCAAGGGCGCGCTGCGCTTCGTCGGCGGCCAGATCAGCCACACCGGCGACGCCGAGATCAAGACCGCCTCGGCGACCATCGGCATCCGCGGCGGCGTGGCGATGATCGGACCCGGCTTCGTATTCGCCGGCTATGGAAGCTCCACGGTGACGACACAGGGCGGCACGGTGACGCTCGGCGCCGGCGAATTCACCCAGACCCCCGGCGGCGGCCAGCCGCCGTCGCCGCCGGCTCCGCCGCCGCCGAACTTCGTGCAGAACCTGATCCAGTCGTTCCAGAGCGCCCCGGGGCAGAGCGGCGGCGCCGGGCAGGGCACCGCCTCGCGCGGCAACGTGCAGCGCGCCGAAGCGCGCGCCACGGGGAGCCCGAACGGCTCGGTCGCCGGCTCGCTGACCCCGCAGCCGCCGACGCCGCTGCCGTCGATCAATCAGGTCGCTTCGAACCTCAACCAGACGATCCAGACCTCGACGCAGCAGACTGCGGTGCAGCAGGTCGAGACCAAGGATACGTCGCTGTTCGGCTTCGTCGGCGGACTGATGACGGCTTGGCTGACGTCCGCCAGTGGCTCTCAATCCAGCAACCCCTCGGTCGGCCGCTATACGGGAACCGCAGAGATCGGAGTCGACGGCGTCAGGCGGCGAGTGCAGGCCAATTTCGACGGCACCGTCACCCATGATCAGCAAGGTCAGTATCTGCCGGGTTCGTTCAACTATCAGTTCGGTTTTCTCGATCCGAACGAGGATCCGCAGGGCGGCTATTACGATTCGTCGAACTTCGCCGCCGGTCCCGCAATCCGGAAGAACGGCGAGATCGTATCGAAGATCGACGATGCGCCGATCACCAACCATGACGGCGTGATGGTCACGATGTCGCGCGACATGGCGCAGTACTACGTTTCGCTTTACGGCATGGGCAGCGTGACGCCGTGCGACTGCGACTACACCAAATGGGGCTTCTGGAGCAGCGTCAGCGACCAGGGACCTTACAAGGACTTCGCCCACGGCTTCTGGGTCGCCGGTCGCCCGACGACCGCCGGCGAAGTGCCGTTGACCGGCCAGGCGACTTACGCCGGCCACGTCGCGGCCGCGATCCAGAACGACGGCAGCACCTATTATGCGGCCGGAGCCTTCAGCAACACGGTGAATTTCGGCACCCGGACCGGGCAGGTTTCTGTCACCGGCCTCGACGGCACCAACTACGCCGGACAGGTGTCGCTCGCCCCGGGCTCGACGGCGTTCGGCGGCTCGCTGATCGGCAATGTGGGGAGCCGCAACATGGCGCTCGAGGGCGCGTTCTTCCGTGGCGTCGCCAGCCCGGTCGGCGAGATGGGCGGCAGCGTCTCGATCAACGGGCCCGGATATCTCGGCGCCGGCATCTTCGCTGCCAAGATGCAGTGAACGCGGCGGCCCGCGGTCGCGGCTACATGTGCGAGGGCGGACCGGCGTGCTGCCCTACCGAGGCGGATTTCTGATCGTGGCGGCCGAGACTCGGCGGCAGATAGCGCGCCGTTGCCTGCGCGCGCTGCTGCGAGGTGGGGTCAGTGACCTCGACCGACACTTCCATCGTATCGGCGGAGACCTGGCTGGCTCGCACCGAGGCTGGGCGATGGCCGAGAACGCGTTTGGCGGCTGCTGCTGAGACAGCGTCGCGGCGTTGAGCTGTCAGCGGCGCTGCGGCGGCGAGCGCATTGACGCTGGCCAGCGCCGCTTCGTCGGCAAGGCGTTGCAGCGGCGGATCGGTGCGGTGCAACAGCGGCACTGCAAACACGGCGCCGAGACCAACCGGCGCAGCGAGCAACAACGCCAGCGGCGCAGTCAGCCGTCGCTGGGAGCGGTGCGATCTCATGGCCTGATCCTCCCTGGTGCGCGGGCGACCGGCGTCCTCCCGGTTCGCGCTGCGATCTGCTAACGTCGGCGCGATGCGTCAGTTCCCTGATCCTTGCGCCGGTGTTCGGCGTCATAACCTTCGTCCGTATGCCGGGCGCGCACTCGGTGGCGTTCAGCCCAGCGTCGTTGGGCGGTGCGAGCGAGGCCTGCGATGCGCGTACTGAGCGGTGCGGCGCATCCGCTGCTGATCCGTCTGGCGCGCGGCTTCGTGCGGCTGCGTTGGCTTACCCGCGGCAAGTACATGCGCGCGGCTTTGGCGGCGCTGTTGATGCTACTGGCGCTCACCGCCTTGCGCACCTACGAGCCTCGCATCGTCACGGAAACCAAAGAGCGCGTATTCGACGCCTACCAGCGGCTGAAGCCGCGGCAGCCGGCGGAGGATCTGCCGGTGCGGGTCGTCGATATCGACGAGGCGTCGCTCGCTGCGTTCGGCCAATGGCCGTGGCCGCGGACGCGGCTGGCTGCCCTCACCAAACGGCTGGGCGAGCTCGGCGCCGGGGTGATCGCCTACGACATCATCTTCTCCGAGCCGGACCGGACCACGCCGGAGCGGCTGGCGGCCGATCTGGTCGGATCCGATCTCCCCGATCGTGACCGTGCTGTGGCGCTGCTCAAGAGCCTGCCCGATCACGATACGAGCTTCGCTGATGCGCTGCGGCAGACCCCGACGGTGCTCGGCTTTGCCGCGACGCGGCGCGCCAACGACATCAGGCCGTCGGTGAAGACCGGACTGGCCTTTGTCGGGATCACGCCGACCAAGGTGCTGCCGCCGTTCGATGGCGCGATCGCGAATCTGCCGATCCTTGAGGAGGCGGCGTCCGGCGTCGGCGCGATCAACCTGTCGGCGCGCGATCGCGGCGGCGTGGTGCGCAGGCTACCGATGCTGATGTCGGACGGCGCCCGGGTCTATCCTGGCCTCGCGGTCGAAGCGCTGCGCGTCGCCCAGGGCCAGAAGGGCGTCATCATCCGCGGCACCGGCGCCTCCGGCGACGACGACACCGGCCATGCGGCGCTGGTCGACATGCGGGTCGGTCAGTTCAAGCTGCCGCTGACCGACGACGGCGAGGCGTGGCTGTACTACACCCGCGACGATCCGGGCCGCTACGTCTCGGCCAAGGACGTGCTCGACCCGGCGCAGACCGAGCGGATGCGCGATCGACTCGAAGGCACCATCGTGCTCGTCGGCACCACCGCGTCGGGGCTGGTCGATGCCCGCGCCACGGCGATCGGGCAGGTGATGCCGGGCGTCGCGATTCAGGCGCAGATGATCGAGCAGATCGTGTCGCAGGACTTCCTCGAACGTCCCGACTGGGCACGTGGCTTCGAGATCGTGATGACGCTGCTGCTCGGCTCGCTGGTCGCGGCGCTGGTGCTGCTCGCCGGCGCGCGGTTCTCGCTGGTCGCGTGCGGGCTGGTGTTCGTCGGCGCGATCGGCGGCTCGTGGATCGCGTTCTCGCAGTTCCGGCTGCTGATCGATCCGGTGTATCCGTCGCTGGCGACGCTGTTGACCTACATCGCGGTCGAGCGTGTGCTGCACACGGCGTCCGACCGCGAGAAGAAGTTCGTCCGGCAGGCGTTCGGGCAGTATCTGGCGCCCGATCTGCTGGCGCAGCTCGAGCGCGCGCCGGACGGGCTGCGGCTCGGCGGCGAGCAGCGCGAGCTGAGCGTGATGTTCATGGACGTGCGCGGCTTCACCCGTCTCTCGGAGACGCTGAGCGCGACCGAGCTGGTCGACTTCATCAACACGCTGCTGTCGCCGCTGTCGGACGCGATCCAGGACGAGCTCGGTACCATCGACAAATACATCGGCGACTCGATCATGGCGTTCTGGAACGCGCCGGTCGACGTGCCGGATCACGCGCTGCGCGCCTGCCGCGCTGCGCTGAAGATGCGCAGCGTCGTCGAGCAGCTCAACGACGCCGACGCGTTTGGCTTCGCTGCCCACGGGCTCGTCGATCCGGTGGTGCGGATCGGCGTCGGGCTCAACACCGGCGTCGCCTGCGTCGGCAATATGGGATCGGAAAAGCGCTTCAACTATTCGGCGATGGGCGACGTCGTCAACGTCGCGGCGCGGATCGAAAGCGCATCGAAGGAGTTCGGCACCGATCTGTTGGTTTCGGAAGAGGTCGCACGCGCCGCGCCGGGCCTTGCGCTGCTGGAAGCCGGCGAGATCATGCTGAAGGGCAAGTCGCGGCCGACCAGGCTGTACGCGCTCGCCGGCGACGAAAGCTACGCCGCGTCCGAGACGTTCACCGAATTGCAGCGATCGCACCGCGGTCTGCTCGAGGCGCTGGAGGCCGGAGAGGCGATGCGCGCGCAGACGATGCTGGCGACGTGCCGCGCTGCCGCACCGCAGGCGCTGACCGGCCTGTACGACCGCTTCGCCGGGCGCGTGACGACGCTGTCCGGCGCGTCCCGGCCGTTGCTCGATCGCGCCGGCGGTTAGCGGAGCGGCGGGGCTATTCCGCCGCCGGGCGGAACGAGAGATGCTGGCGGATCGGGTCGGCGCAGGGCAGGGTGAAGCGAAACAGCGTGCCGCCGCCCGGTGCCGGTTCGGCCTTGATCGAACCGCCATGCGCCTGGATGATGGTCTGCGAGATCGACAGTCCGACACCCATGCCATCCGCCTTGGTGGTTGCGAACGGCTGGAAGATCCGTTCGGCGATCAGCGAGTCGAGGCCGGGGCCAGTGTCGGCGACCACCACTTCGACCATGTCGTCCTCGACCAGACGGCTGTTGACCGTCAGCTTGCGATCCTCCTGGTCGCGCATCGCCTCGAAGGCGTTGCGGATCAGATTAAGAAACACCTGTTGCACCTGTACCTTGTCGACGAGGACGCGGTCGAACGCCGGATCGAGCGTCAGCGCGACGTCGACCGGACGGTCGCGGGTGAGCACCGAGGCGAGCGCAAGGGCGTCCTCGGCGATCGCGCGCAGGCTCTCGATGGTCTTGTCGGTCTCGCCGCGACCGACGAATTCGCGCAGCCGCTGGATCACCGCGCCGGCGCGCAGCGTCTGCTGCGCCGCCTTGTCGAGCGCTGTGCTGATCTTCGCCTTATCGGGGTGGTTGCTGGCCTCGATCAGGCGGCGCGAGCCCTGCACGTAGTTGGTGACCGCGGCGAGCGGCTGGTTGAGCTCGTGCGCCAGCGCGCTCGACATCTCGCCCATGGTGCTGAGCCGGGCAACGCGCAACAGCTCGGCCTGCAACGCCTGCAGCCGCTGGTCGGCTTCCTGCTGCCGCGCCACCGCGCGCTGATGCTCGAGCAGGAACGCCGCAATCGCGGCGCTGCCGACCGCGAGGATCAACAGGCAGGCGGTGATCAGCGCGGCGGCGAGGCTTTCGCGATCGTGCCGCAGCAGCCGCTGAGTCAGCAGCCCCTGTTCGGTGCGGGTCAGCACCGTGAGGCTGGTTTCGATCCGTTCGGTCAGGCGATCGACGCGCGCCTGTTCGAGAATGTCGAGCGCCTCGTTCATCCGCTCGGGGCCTAGTTCGACGACGCGGCCGAGCTGGGCCATGCGCATGTCGGTAAGCAGCCGGAGTTCATCGATGTGGGCGATCTGCTCCGGGTTATCGGCGAGCACCGCGCGCAGGTTGTCGAGCCGGGAGGCCAGCGCGTCGCGGGCGCGGCTGTAACTGTCGCGATAGGTCTCGACGCCGGTCAGCAGATAGCCGCGTTCGCTGGTCTCGGCCTCGAGCACGGCCTGCTGGATCGCGGTGATCGCCAGCAGCGCTTCGTTGGTTTGCTGCACCCATGAGAAGCTGTCGCGCAGTCGCATCAGGTTGAGCACCAGTGCGCCGGCAATGACAATGAACAGCAGCAGGGTGGCGCCTAGTAGCCACGGACCGAGCAAGCTAGTTGATAATGATTTTCGCGACATCGCCACTCACGCACACACGACCCGAATACCCTAGAGCAAATTCGTTGCGGATTGAATCCGCATCAGCCGTGTAGATTTGTTCTAGTGTGGCATGTGCAGTGCGCGAAATGGGGTTGTTGCCCCGATCAGTTAGACGAAAGACGAGTGTGGCGCGTAACGATATTGCGCGGCATCGCGAGCGAGTTGCATTGGAACTTACAGCTTGCGGCTGAGTGTGAACGCGCCGCGCATCTGCCCGGGCGCGAAACCGGTGGCTTGGTCGGCGGGGTACAGCGCGAGGATTTTGGCGGCGACGTCCGGTTTCAGCGCGCTGCCGTGGCAGGTCAGGCACAGCTCGGCGGTCGGAATGGCCTGGACGTATCGAAATACCCGCGCGCCATTCTGTTCGACGATTTCGGCATGGTGCAGCGAGGCCGCGGGGGTACCTGCGGCGATCTGCGCGACGAATTCGGTCATCACCCGGCGCTCGAAATCGTCGGGTGCGGCGTTCGGGTTGCGCGGCTTCAGGCTGGTCCGGGCGACGGTCCAGCCGCTCTGCTGCGATGCGGTCGCCGCGAGTGCCGGTGCTTCGCGGTTGCAGAACCCGATCGCTTCGACCGGACCCGAGCTCTCCAGCGTGCTCTTCAGCACGCCGAGCAGCGCCGCGCCGTAGTCCTTGATCAGACCTCGCGCCTCGGCCTGCAAGGCGGCTTCGTCGACGGAGCGGCCGCGCACGACAAGTGCCGTGAAGCCGACCGCCGCCGCGATGATGAAGGCAATAAACACTCTGGTCGACATCGCTGCACTCCGCTCGTCCGGTTGGGCCAAGACAAAGCGCATCGGTACGGCGAGCCACGGTGATGGTCTGTGATCAAGTCACGCTGATCGGCCCCCGTATCCCGTGTCGTGCCGAGTGCGAACTAAGCTGGCGCCCGAGACTCTCGCAGGAGCGCTATGGCGGTTCGATATCGCAAGTGGTCCATGATGACTTCACCCGACGGACGACGTGTTACTTGCGGTGAACTCAGCGGCGCGCGAGCTTTCCGATCAGGCCGGCGACGGATTTCTCGACACCGGTCTTGATCGCGGCGCCGAACATGGCGTGTCCGATCGCCGAGCCGACGGCGAGGATGACGCCGCGCGGAGGCGGAGGCGCGACCGCAGGGACCGCGCCGGTCAGCCCCTCGTGAACGATGGCGGCGAGGATAGTTTCGCTGGACACCAGTTTGGCGTCGAACGCCACGATCACGCTCGATGCCCGTAGATTGACCTCGATCCGCACGCCGGCGAGCGGTGCGGCCTGCTCCACCGCTTTGCGGAAGCGCTCGGCGACGCCCGGATCGCGCCGCAGTTGCGGAACCTTGAACCGCAAACGTCCCGGCAGGCGGTGGACCAGATGCGTCATGTCCGGCTGCCCGATCTGCCGGAGGAGGCGAGCGCACGAAGCAGGATCGCGATCGTGGTGCCGTTGTGCAGGGTCGCCGTCGCCACCGGCGACAGTCGGCCGAGCACGGCGCCGGCCATGATCGCCGAGTTGATTGCGACCGAGGCGGTGAAGTTGGACTGAATCAGCGCCAGCGTGTCCTGCGCGATGCCCCTGAGCGAGGCGAGACCGTCGAGCCGATCTTCCAGCAGGATGATGTCCGCGGTCGCGCGGGCGATGTCGGTGGCGCGCGGCATCGCGATGCCGACGTCGGCCGCCATCAGGGCAGGGCCGTCGTTGACGCCGTCGCCGACGAAGGCGACGGTGCGGCCCTCGGCCTTCAACGACTCGACCAGCGCCGCTTTGTCTTCGGGCTTCTGATCGCAGAACACCCGGTCGAGCCCGAGCGTGTCGCCGATGATTCGAGCCTTCGCGGCGTGATCGCCGGTGATCATCACGCAGCTCTTGACGCCCAGCGTGCGCAGCCGGTTCAGCACCGATTGCGCTTCGTCGCGCAGCCGGTCGCGCAGCCCGACGATCCCGATCGGCTGGCCGTCGGCGGCGACGAACAGCATCGACTTGCCGGCTTCCGCGAGCTGCTGGATCAGCCGCTCGCTCGATGCGAACGACACGCCTTCGTGCTCTTCGAGATAGTGCCGCGAGCCGATCCTGACGCTCATCCCGTGCACCGTGGAGGCGATGCCGTGGCCGACCAGGAAATTGACCTCCTCGTGGCCGATATGCGCCAGGTGACGCGCCTTCGCCAGATTGACGATGGCGCCCGCGACCGGGTGGCTGGTGTGCTCGGCGACCGACGCCACGGTGGCGAGTAGTTCCTCTTCCGACAGTCGGCACGAGTCGGGGCGGTGGATGTCGGTCACCTGCAGCGTGTTGTGGGTGAGCGTGCCGGTCTTGTCGAACACCACGGTGTCGACCGCCGCGAAGGTTTCGAGCGAGTGGCCGGACTTGATCAGGCAGCCCTCCTTCGCGGAGCGGAACATCGCCGCCTTGATCGCCATCGGCGTGCCGAACTTCACCGCGCAGGAATAATCGACCAGAAATACCGATTCCAACCGGCGCCAGTCGCGGGTGATCGCGAACACCCCAAGTCCGGACAACAGCGTGATCAGGATCCGGCGATCCGCCATCTTTTGGCTCATACACTGGATCTGCGACGGGTCGGCGAGCGCTTCGAGGATATAGCGCGAGATCCGGGCGGTGGTGGTGGCGTCGCCGACCCGTTCGGCGATCACCGTCAGGCGGCCTTCGTTGACGACGCTGCCGGACAAGACCTCATCGCCGGCACCGCGCGGAATCGGCAGGCTCTCGCCGGTGACGGCAGCCTGATCGACCCAGGCGTCTCCGTCGGCGACGATGCCGTCGACCGGGATCTGGTCGCCGGTGCCGACCACGACGCGGGCACCGACCTTGACCTCGCTCCACGGCAGTTGTCGCAGCTCGCCGTCGGGCGTCTCCACCGTCACCGTGTCGGGACGGGCCTTCAACAGGTCGCGCAGCAGCTTGTCGGAGCGGCGCGCGGTGCTGGCTTCGATGTACGAACCGAGGTCGAGCAGGAACCTGGCGAAGTTGGCAGTGAACCACTCGCGGCGCAGCGTTGGCAGCGTGATCGCCACCGCATCCAGTACTTCGACCTTCAGACCCTCGGCGAATAGCATCCGGGCGCCACGGCCGACCACCCCGGCGACGTTGACGACGGTGACCAGCGCCTTCAGCGGCGGCGGCAGGAGCGGCAGCGCCAGCAGCGCGGCCCCGGACAGCAGCACCTGGCCGAAATCCGGGCCGCTGTCGGTCGGCCGGATCGCCGCGTCCGCCGCTACCGGATGGCGGACCGCTGCCAGCACCGCCTGCCGGGTCGCCGCGGCACCGTCATAGGCGACGACGATCGAAGCGCAGGCGGCGTTGAGGCGGACGTCGCGAACGCCGTCGACCGCTTCGAGCCGTGCCACGATGCCCGATCCGTTCGCGTCCACCGCGATCGCCGGCAGCCGGAGCCGCAGGCGGCCGTGGGTTTCATGGGAGATCCGGATCACCGCAGCGCCACTTTCACCGGATGCAGCGAGCTTCGGCCCCGCACCGCCGCGTCGGGCTGCGCCGCCGCCCACGATGTGCCGCGAGGTCGACACCAGGACCGCATCGTCGCGTCAGTCCTCGGAGGCCGTCGCGATTTCGGCTTCGGCATCCCGGAAGCGCTCCTTCATCTCTTCGATGCCGCCGGTCAGCGACGACCACACCTTCACCAGCGCCGCGATCATGTTCTTCTGGACGCTGTCGTTGGTGAGTAGAAAGGTGACGCCGGCACCGATCAGCAGGCCCTTGATCAGCGCGTCGTTGTGAACACCGAGCCCGGAAGAGAACAACGAGCTGCTGTCGCCGGCCGCGGACGGCGCCGCGCCCGGGCCGGGCGCCGGAGGCCCCTGCCACGGTGCCGCGGCCCAAGGCGGCGGGGCCGCCCAGGAGGGTGGCGGCGGCGCCCAGCCATGATGCGCCGCCCAGTGCGGATGCGCGGGCCATGCACCCGCCCACGGTGGCGGCGCTCCCCAGCCCGGATGCGCGGCGCCCTGCGGCGGCGGCGCGCCATGAGTCCCCGCCGGTCCCCATCCGTAGCCCGGCCCCCAACCCGGGTGAGGCGCCATGCCCGGCGCGGGCCCGTACGGCCCCCACCCATCCGGCGCCTGCGCAGTGTTGGAGTCGGTCTTGCCGTCGCTCATGTCGTGTTCCTTGCGAGTGGTGAGTGGGATCAAGCGGCCTTGGCCGCGGCGCGGCGCGGCTTGCGCCGCTTGGCGCCGGCGGCGGCCGCGCGTTTCGATTTCGCAGCCGCGGCCGGTGGCGCAGGAGGCGGCGCTTCGGCAGGCTCTTCTGCGATCTTGGCCTTCGCCGGATTCATCGCCCAGGTCGCGATCGCGGCGCCGGCGACGAACAGCGCTAGGCGAACGAAGCCACGTCCGCCGAGTGCCGCAGCCGCGGCGCCGCCGATCGCCGAAGCGATGCCGCCCTTGGTCGCGGCCTTCAGCGTTTCGGAAACCGCTTCGGCCGGCGTCTTGGTGCCGGCGCGTGCGGCGGCGGCGGATTGCCCGGCGGCGATGCCGCCGTTGACGATGGCCCCGACTGTGCCGAGACGCAGCGCGGCGTCGGCGACTTCACCGGGTAAGTGATCCAATCTGTGCGACATGGTCGGTCTCCTCGTCTCTGGTCTGGCGCTGCATCCTGGGCGCGTGATCATCAGGCCGGATCTTCGATCTCCGCCACCGCCTCCGGGACCGGCGGCTCACGCCTTGCGCCGGCGACCGCCGACAGCGCGAGCATCGCGGCGGAGCCGATCGCCACGCCGGTCCAGAACCGGCGATCGGCGAGGGAGGTGCGATCGATCAGTCCGGCCGCGCGCAAGGCTTCGAACGGCGAGCCGCGGCGGCCGCCGTGCAGCAGCGCTTCGACCAGATGATCGCCCTTCTTCAGCGCGTGGAGCAGATCGTGGATCGCGTCGTCAGCCGACATGGCGTTCTCCTTCGCGGTGCCGCGCGGCATTGCCGGCAATCAGGTCGTCGAGTTCGTCGTCGGGCGCGTTGATCAACAGGTCCCACAGATCCGGCGCCAGCCGGTCGGGCGCGTATTCGACGACGACCGACAACGCCGCGCTGTTGACCCGCACCGAGGCGATCTCGTCGCTGCGGGCGCCGGCCTGCAGCGTCTGCAGTAGCTGCGGGGTGAGGTGGATGTAGCCGGAGGGGGCGAGGCGCACGCGAATCCTGCCGCGCACATGATGCGCCACGATCAGATGCCGCCGGATCGGCCGCAGCGCCTCGATCAGGGCCGCGAACCCGCTCAGTTGCACCATTCCCAAACCTCCTCGTCACATCCGCAGCCGCCGGCGCAGCGGCACGACGCCGATTTGTCTTTCCGCCGCGCCGAACCTTTGGCTTCGAGTTGCTGCAGCGCCTGGCGGACCGCGTCGCGGCTGGAATCGAAATGCAGCGCCAGCTCGGCGAGCGACGCGCATCTGCGATCGATCAGGCACGATTTCAGGGCGGAGAGCGTCAGCACGGTGTTGCTCCTACTCGCTCATCGGCGGAGCGAGGCGCCACGCCTGCCAGCGGCCCATGGCCCACATCGTGCCGATCATCGCCGCCAGCGCCGTCGCCACGACGATGAGCCACGAGGTCGCAATGGCGGGATCGCGCGCGAACATCGCGGCCTGATAGAAGGCGACGGCGACCAGCCAGCCGAGTGTGGTGTTCCACAGCGCCGAGAACACCGTCCAGCCGAGCCCGACCTCGTGGCGGATGGCGCCGAGCGCGGCAACGCAAGGCGTGTAGAGCAGGATCAGCAGCATGTAGGCGAAAGCGCCGATAGCGCCGTCGAAGCTCGCCCGCATCGCGCCGAAAGTGTTCCCGGCGACCTTGAGCTTTTCGGCCGCCAGCGCATCGTCGCTGACGTAGCGGACGTCGATGCCGAACGGATCGAGCAGGGCGTCGCCGAGCGCTGCGAACTTGGCCGGGATGGTCTGGACCGCGGCGAGCAGCTTGCCCGCCAGGCCGGGCTGATCGGGCGCAGCGGCGGCGGCAGTCGCGGTGCCACTTTCGCCGAGCTTTTCGTACAGCGCGTTGAGGGTGCCCACCACCGCCTCCTTGGCGAAGATGCCGGTGAACAGGCCGACCGCCGCCGGCCAATTGTCCTGCCGGACTCCCATCGGCTCGAAGATCGGAACGAGCTGCCGGCTCATCGTCGCCAGCACCGAGTCCTTGGAATTCTCCTTGCCGATCGATCCGTCGGTGCCGATCGCGGCCAGGAAGCTGAGGGCGGTGACGATCGGAACGATCACCTGTCCGGCTCGGAAGATGAAATCCGACAGCCGTCGCCACGCCTGGATCAGCACGGTGCGGACCGTCGGCAAGTGATACACCGGCAGCTCCATCACGAACGGGGTCGCTCCGCCGGGCAGCAGCGTCGCCTTCAGGACCAGGCCGGTGACGACGGCGAACAGGATGCCGGCCAGATACAGCGCGAACACCACGTTCTGTCCGCTCGATGGGAAGAAGGCGGCGGCGAACAGCGCGAACACCGGCAGCCGGGCGCCGCACGAAATGAACGGCGCCATCAGCGCGGTGAGAATGCGATCGCGGTGACTTTCGAGCGTCCGCGTCGCCATGATCGCCGGCACATTGCAGCCGAAGCCGACGATCAGCGGCACGAAAGATTTGCCGGGCAAGCCGATCGTCCGCATCGCGCGATCCATCACGAAGGCGGCGCGCGCCATGTAGCCGGAGTCTTCCAGGAACGACAGAAACAGGAACAGGCTGGCGATGATCGGGATGAAGGTCGACAGCGTCTGGATGCCGCTGCCGAGACCCTTGACGATCGCCAGCACCCAGCCTGGCGCGCCGAGCGGAGCGAGCTGTTCTCCGACCCAGTCGACCGCGATGGCAGCGACCGCCTGATCGAAGAAATCGACGAAGGCTCCCCCGATCGAGATCGTGAACAGGAACATCAGATACATCACGAGCAGGAAGATCGGGACGCCGAGAAACCGGTTGAGCACCACCCGATCGATCGCCTGCGTCACCGACGCCGACAACCGACGGGAGCGGTGATGGACGCCGGCCATGATCTCGCCGATGGTGCGATAGCGGCCGTCGGCGATGATGATGTCGGCGTCGTCGCCTTCCTGCTCGGCGATCGCCGCGCGGGCCGCCTCGATCGCAGGATCGAGCCGGCTCCCGACCATGCGTTCGACGCGGTCGTCGCCTTCGATCAGTTTCAGCGCCAGCCATTCGGCGCCGAGCCGTGTCTCCGACGCCTGTGCTGAGAGCTCCGGTGCGAGTTTCCCGACGGCAGCGGCGACCGCGCCGGCCTGTGTCGGGCGCAGCTTCGGCGCGGTCGGAGCAGCGACGGCGGCAGCGATCGCCCGTCGCAGGTCGTCGGCCCCGGTGCCGCGGCTGGCAACGACCGGGACCACCGGGCATCCGAGGATATTCGCCAGCGCGGTCGTATCGATCGCGCTGCCGGCGCGCTCGGCCAGATCGATCATGTTCAGCACCACGACGAGCGGCACACCCAGTTCGCAAAGCTGAACAGTGAGGTAGAGGTTGCGCTCGAGATTGGCGGCGTCGATCACGTCCACCACCACGTCGGCCTCGCCTGCGAGGATGTAGTCGCGCGCGACCTTCTCGTCTTCGCCGCCGCGTCCGACGCTGCCGAGCATGTAGATGCCCGGCAGATCCACCAGCCCGTAGCGCTGTCTTGCGAAGCTGTAGCTGCCGACCTTCTTCTCGACGGTGACGCCGGGCCAGTTGCCGACTTTCTGCGCGGCGCCGGTCAACAGATTGAAGAGTGTCGTCTTACCGCAATTGGGATTGCCGACGACGGCAATGGTGTGATGATGCATCTCACCATTCATGAACGGTATCCAATTCCAGAATGGAGGCCTCTTCACGACGCAAGGTCAGGGCGAAATCGCGCACCGAGATTTCGATCGGGTCGCCGAGGGGCGCGATCCGCTTCAGCTGGATAACGGTGCCGGGAGTCAGTCCCATCGCCAGAAGCCGCTGGCGATAGCCGCGGTCGCCGGGCGCCAAGCCTGCGATGCAGGCCCGGTCGCCGGGACTCATCGATTGAATCGTGATCCTCAAGTCAGCTCCTTCCCGGCGCACAGCGGCCTGGATGGAGCGGGCGCTCCATTGCTCGAGAAGGCGCTGTCGACGCGTGTCCGGGTGGCTGGCTTGATCAACGAGCTGGTAATAGCTGGCTGCCTGCACGCAGCAATCAGCTTGATCGGCGTCCTCGCAACTGGCTTTGATACACGTCAAATAAGGATCGGTGCGTCAGCTCTGGAGACTCGGTAGCTCTGGAGACTCGGTGGTGCGGGTCAGCGTGATCACTTGATTTGCTTCTCCCGACGAGGTCGCGCCGCGACAATCGCGCGAGGGATCGGTCGACCGTACAGCGTGTAGTGCCAGTACGAAGCGCCGATCAGCGCCAACCCGGTGGCGACGTGCGCCGACACAATGGTGGACTTGCTGCGGCGGTGATGACCCATCAGCGCGAATCCCGTCAGCGTCACCACACCTAGCGCTGCAACCATGGCGGCCTTTGCGGCTTCGCGCTCGGCGCGGCGTTGCAGGGCAGCGGACGCTCTGGCACGGGCGGGGAGGGGAGGTCGCGGCATTGCTGGCCCCGTTGAGTGAATGGCAACCGATGCCGCCGCCCGAACTCGCACCCGCGCATCGGGGCGAGATCGACGAGGGCGTCGCTGGAGGCTGGCTGGCGAGCTGCTGGCTGGCTGCGGGGGACGGACGAGTCCGCCGCGCATGCGATGCTTCCATTCGGAACCGGGCAAGTCAATTCGACGACGCGCCAGCTTCGGCCTCCGCAGCGTGAGCGCTTCGGCCGAACCGCCAATGCGAGTGGTTCTCGACAATTGATTGGGATCAATTCGCAACGCCGTGCTGCTTCTTATAATCAACTCCAGAATTGGAGGTTTCGATTGTGAATTTCAGACCCGACAGCAGTCACTTTGCGCTGGCCGAGATCGAGCCGGTCGACTTCAACCGACTGGCCCGGCAGCCGAAGCTGTCTCGTGAAAGCGAGATGCTGCAATCGGTCGGCCTGCGGCCGACGGCGCAGCGGCTGTTGCTGACCCGCCTGCTGTTCGGTAGCGGCGATCGGCATGTGACCGCCGAGATCCTGTACGAAGAGGCGAGCAGGTCGAGCGCTCAGATCTCGCTGGCGACGGTCTACAACACGTTGAATCATTTCGCCGAGCTCGGCCTGGTGCGCCGGGTCAGCGTGGACGGCAGTAAGACCTATTTCGATACCAACGTGTCGGATCACCATCACTTCTATCTCGAGGCCAAGCACGAATTGATCGACGTTCCGGTCGAACATATTGCGCTGGGCAGCCTGCCGGAAATCCCGGACGGCTACGAGATCAGCCGGATCGATATGGTCGTCCGGCTGCGTCGTAAGGCCTAAGGCTAGACCGTCGCGCGCTTGGGCGAGGCGGCATCTGCGCCGTGGCGAAGATTGTCCCCCTGTTGGGGGCAGCCGCCGGGGGGGCTGCACGCCACTTCCATCTCCAGAGCTGCACGTTCCGCTTGGATGGATTCCAAATTGCGAACGGCTGTCATGTTTGCTCGGTGTGATATTTGTGCCTCCAGGGGTGGAGGTATTTTAATGAATTTGGGGAAGTCGGGACACATTGTTGCGGGCGCCGCTTTCAAAGCTGTGCTGTGCTCGACCGCGCTGGGAGCCGGCCTGTTGGGATTCGGTCTTCAGGCGGGGCCGGCGCTGGCGCAGTCCGGCCGTGATCTGCCGCCGGTGACGGTGGACGCGCCGAAGCCACAGGCCGCGCGGTCATCCAAGCCGCCGCGGCGGGCGAGCCGCCCGGTCACCGCTGCGCGCCGAACCGCTGCGCCGTCGCGTCAGCAGGTCGCCGAGCCGCCGGTCCGCGCGGTGGGGCTCGGCCGAGGCGCCGAGCGCGCCGATGGTCCTGTCACCGGATATCTGGCGAACCAGAGCGCCACCGGGACCAAGACCGACACCCCGATCCTGTCGACCCCACAATCGATCTCGGTGGTGACCCAGGACCAGATCCAGGCCCAAGGCGCCCAGAACGTGGTCGAGGCGCTGCGCTACACGCCGGGCGTGACGCTCGACACCTACGGGGCGACGACGTTTTTCGATTCCTTCAAGCTGCGCGGCTTCGACGTGCCTCGCTATCTCGACGGGTTGCGGCTGCCGGTCGACCCCGGCACCCAGTTCGCTTTCCCGCGGATCGAGACTTACGGGCTGGAGCGGATCGAAGTGCTGCGCGGGCCGTCGTCGGGGCTGTACGGCCAGACCGATCCGGGCGGCCTGCTCAACATGGTGAGCAAGCGGCCGACCGCATACCCGCAGCACGAGATCATCGGCAGCTTCGGATCGTTCGAGCGGTTTCAGGGCGCGTTCGACAGTTCGGGGCCGATCGACCGCAACGGCGAATTTCTCTACCGCATCGTCGGTCTCGGCCGTAGCACCGACGGCCAGCAGGACTTCGTCCACGAGAATAAGGCCTACATCGCCCCCAGCCTGACCTGGCGTCCGACGACCGATACGTCGCTCACCATTCTGTCGCATTATTCCCACATCAAGAACGACGGCTGGCAGCAATACGTGCCCGGTGGGGTGTCGCTGCGGCCCGGCGCTTTCGGGCGGGTGCCGTACAGCCGCTACCTCGGCGAACCGGGGCGAGACGGCTACACGCTCGATCAGTTTTCGGTCGGCTATGCGTTCGAGCACCGGTTCGACAACAATCTGCAGTTCAGATCCAACCTGCGCTATTTCGACGTGTCGCAAGACCTGGCCGGCGTCCGCGCCGAAGGCCTGTTGGCGGACGACCGGACTGTCGCACGGTCGTACAACTACGTGAAGTCCTCGGCGAAGAACCTGGCCCTCGACAATCAGATCCAGGCCGATTTCGCGACCGGGCCGCTGCTTCACAAGGTGCTGGCAGGGTTCGACTACCAGCGCCAGGATTCGAATTCGGACTACCGCTTCACGATGATCGGGTCGATCGACGCGTTCGCGCCGGCCTATGGCGGATTCGTGCCGCCCGCGGCGTCGGTCGCGCCGTTCATCGCCACGACCGCCACCTCGGAGCAGGCCGGTCTCTATCTGCAGGACCAGGTCAAATACGATCGGTGGACGCTGACTCTGACCGGCCGCCAGGATTGGGCCAACGCCCGAACCGTGAGCACCGCGCTGTTTCCGGCTGCAGGAACCTATCTGCAGAACGACAAGGCGACGACCGGCCGAGTCGGGCTGAACTATCTGTTCGACGTCGGGCTGTCGCCCTACGTCAACTACTCGTCGTCATTCGTGCCGACCTCGGGCACCGATCAGTTCGGCAACACTTTCAAGCCGACCACCGGGGAGGGCGGCGAGATCGGCGTCAAGTTCAAGCCGCTCGGCTCCAACCTGATGCTGACCGCGGCGGTGTTCGAGATCAACCAGAAGAACGTGCTGACCGCCGACCCGACCAACATTATTTTCAGCGTCCAGACCGGCGGGGTTCGGGTGCGCGGTTTCGAGTTCGAAGCCCGCGGCAACGTCACCCGGGAACTGGAAATCGTCGGCGGCTACAACAAATACGATCCGCGCGTCACCAGCAGCAACGACGGTACGGTCGGCAACTATCTGCTCAACACCGCGCTGGAGCAGGCCTCACTGTGGGCCAAATACACCTGGTACAACGGACCGGTCGCCGGGCTCGGGATCGGCGGCGGCGTGCGCTATGTCGGCAAGAGCTACGGCGATGCCGCCAATACCGTGTTGATTCCCTCCTATACGCTGTTCGACGCCAGCATCAGCTATGACCTGCAGTATCTGCGGCCGGATCTGAAGGGCTGGAGCATGCAGGTCAACGCCACCAACCTCGGCAACCGCTATTACGTGTCGTCCTGCGTGACGAGCCTGACATATTGCGGTCTCGGTGCGGCGCGCACGGTGATCGGAACGTTGAAATACGCCTGGAACTGACCGATGCCGGGCCGTTCGACCAGATCGCTGCGGGTATGGGGGCTCGTCCATAAATGGACGAGCCTGATCTGCACGCTGTTCATGCTGCTGCTGTGCGTCACCGGCCTGCCGCTGATCTTTCACGAGCAGATCGATGCGTTGCTGCACAGCGAGGTCAATCCGGCCGAGGTGCCGGCCGGCACCCCTGCGGCGAATCTCGACGTGGTGCTCGCCAACGCGCTCGCCAAGGTGCCGGGCCAGGTGCCGCATTTTCTGATCTGGGATCGCGACGACCCGAGCGCGCTGCTCGTCAGCGTCGGCCCGTCGATCGACGCCAACCCGGTCGACAATCGTATCGTCAGGATGGACACCCACACCGGCGCATTCCTCGATGCGCCCGACGTCACCGGCCGTTTCACCTACATCATGCTGCGGCTGCATACCGACATGTTCGCAGGGCTGCCCGGGAAGCTGTTTCTCGGACTGATGGGAATCCTGTTCTGTGTGGCGATCGTGTCCGGCATCGTCGTGTATGCGCCGTCGATGCGGAAACTCGAATTTGGCGCTTACCGACGGCAGCGACCGCGGGTGGTGCGCTGGCTCGACATTCACAATCTCGCCGGCATCCTGCTGGTGATGTGGACGCTGGTGGTCGGTTTCACCGGCGTCATCAACACCTGGGCTGATCTCGTGGTGAAGTTCTGGCAGGCCGACCAGCTCGCCGAGATGACCGCGCAATATCGCGACCGCAAGCCGCCCGAGCAGCCGAGCTCGCTGCAGGCCGCGGTCGAGACGGCGCGCCGCGCGGTGCCGGGGATGACGCCGAGCTTCGTCGCCTTTCCGGGCTCGCTGTTCTCCAGCAAGAGCCACTATGCGGTGTTTCTGCACGGCGATACGCCGCTCACCTCGCGGCTGCTGAGGCCGGCGCTGATCGACGCCGAGACCGGGCAACTGACCGACAGCCGCGACATGCCGTGGTACGTCTCGGCGCTGCTGATCTCACAGCCGCTGCATTTCGGCGACTATGGCGGGATGCCGCTAAAGATCCTGTGGGCGCTGCTCGACGTTCTGACCATCATGGTGCTGGTCACCGGCATCTATCTGTGGTTGCGGCGACGCCGCTCCGGGCTCAGCGTCGATCGCGCGATTGCCGGCGGCTCCGCCGCCACTTCGCCGCTGCTGTCGCGATAGGTGTGGGCCGTGTCACATCACCGCACGCTTCGACAGATCTTCGCCGTTCCGGCAATCATCGGCGTTCTGAGCGGAATCGGATTGGTCTCGGCGCTGGTCGGTGACGGCTGGTGGGACATCGCGTCTTGGCTGATGCTGATGCTGCCGGTCGTGCTCTACCTGTTCTATGTGGAGCTCCGCAGCCGAATTCGGCCCTGAGCGATAGGGGCGCGGTGCCTCCGCCGCGACCGCCCCGATTGCCCGCGTTCGGAGCGCAGCCGTCGCGACGGCAACCATCGACACCATAAAATTCGTCAGGCGGTCGGGGACGACTACCGGATTCAGCGGCAGCCCTCTAGCGGACGCTGTCCGCTGTCGTGGATCGTTTGCGACTGTGTGGTCGCAGCGATATGGAATTCGGTAGGGATCGCGAATCGCACCTCGGCGCACCGTCGGTCTGTGACGTTGTCACTGCATCGTCAGGTTGTGTGTGCGAATTTGCGGTCCTGGAAGTCTGTGGTCGTAGATTGAGGCACCGAAGTGGGGATGCCGTCCATCGTCGGTTCGATCTGCGACGACAGAAACGATTGGAAAAGGACCTGAGAAGATGAAATTGCGAATTGCTACTATCGTCGGGCTGGCCGTTGCGGTCAGTGGCGTTGCGGTTGCGCAGACCGACGTGATCGCGCAGCGCAAGGCGATCCTGAAGCAGATGGGTGAAGCCACCAAGCCGATCGCCGCGATGATGAAGGGCGAGGCGACGTTCGATCAGGCGGTGGTGCAGAAGTCGCTCGGCGCGATCGCCGCCGATGCGAAGAAGCTGCCGGCGCTGTTCCCGGCCGATTCCAAGACCGGCGGCGACACCGCAGCGCTGCCCAAGATCTGGGACGACAAGGCGAAGTTCGACGATCTGTTCGCCAAGCTGGCAGCGGCGGCGACCGCCGCGCAGGGCACGATCAAGGATCAGGCCTCGCTGAAGGCGAACATGGGCAGCGTTTTCGGCACCTGCAAATCGTGCCATGACGATTTCCGCGCCAAGAAGAGCTGACGGAATGAAGGAAGCGAGCGTCGTCGCCTGGGACGGGCCCACGCGCGTCTTCAAGTGGGCGCTCGTCCTCGTCGTGATCGACGGCTGGATCAGCAACAAATATGGCGGGGGCATCCCCGCCTGGCACAAGCTCAACGGCTACACCGCGCTGGTGCTGATCGTGTTTCGAATCCTGTGGGGCTTCGTCGGCGGTTCGACCGCCAGGTTCGGCAGCTTCGTCGCGATGCCGGGCAAGGTGATGGCCTATATCGCCGACAAGAAGAAGTTCCTCGGACACAATCCGCTCGGCGGCTGGATGGTGCTGGCGCTATTGGCGCTGGTGCTGGCGATGGCGACCTCCGGGCTGTTTTCCGGTGACGAGGATCGCCTGATCATCGACGGGCCGCTCGCCAAGACGGTGTCCGACGCCGCGGTTGAATCCGCGACGATGTGGCACCGGCGGATCTTCACCGCGATTGAGATCTTCGTGGTGGTGCACGTCGCCGCCAATGTGATCTATGCGCTGTTCAGTCGCGAGCCGCTGATCCGGGCGATGATCACCGGCCGAAAGCCCGTCGACAGCTATGCGGACATGCCTGCGGCCGAGCCCGGCCCGTGGGGCAGGGCGCTGGCCTGTCTGGGCGTCGCGGCCTTCATCGTGCTGGCGCCGATCTACATCGTCGGCGGCCGGCTTCTGTAAACACGATGGCCGGCCGCTTTGGTGCGGCCGGCCTTCGGATCTCAATTGATCTTGGTTTCAGCCAACCGGCGCCCGCCGTGACGGGCGAGCGCCAGCGCGCCCTCAGAAGGTGTGGACGAGACGCGCAGTGAAGTTGCGGCCCGGCTCCAGCAGCGGATTGTACATCGACTGCGGATACGACCGGTTCACATAGGTCGCTGCGCTGACGTAGGACGTGTCGAAGATGTTCTGCAGGCTGAGATGCACCTTGGTGTCGCCAAGGCGCGGCGAAATCAGAATGCCGAGATCGAGCGACGCGTAGATGCTCGGCACCGCGTAGCCGCCGGTCGGGTACTCCTCGGTGGGGCTGATGCGGGTCTTCGCGCCCGCCCAGTCGACCGCCGCGCCCAGCGAATAGCCGGAGCCGAGCGGGGCGTATTGCACGCCGAGCCGTCCCTTCCACGGTGCGATGAACGGCAGCGGCGTGTCGGTGTCGGTGTTGGTCGCCTGCAGCCAGGCGGCGTTGCCGTAGATGTTGAACGACGGCGTCGCCTGCCAGCGCCATTCGGCCTCGACACCGTTCACCGTGGCGTGGCCGACGTTCTGGCGCTGGGTCATCGAGGAGCCGTTGTAATTGACGAACACGGTCTGCAGGAAGTCCGTGTAGTGGCTGTCGAACGCCGTCACCTTGATGGTGGCGGTGGGGAAGTTGAGCTGGAAGCCGCCCTCGTAGGTGAGGCCGGTCTCGGGCTTCAGTTCGGGATTCGGAATCGTCGTGCCCGAGAACGCGAACAGCTCGGAATTGGTCGGATAGCGATACGAGGTGCCGACCGAGGCGAGCAGATCGAGCACCGGCGTCAGGTGGACGGTGGCGCCGAAGCTGCCGGTCGGCGCGGTCTTGGAGACGTCGTCGTTCTGGCGCAGCACCTGAAGCGCCTTCGCCGAGCTGACCGGCGACAGTTCGGACGTGGTGTTGAACCAGTCGAACCGGCCGCCGGCCGACAGCGTCAGCAGCTGCATCGGAGTCCACTCGTGCAGCATGAAGGCGCCGACATTGGCCTGCGTGTTGTCGGGCGCGGTCTGAGTTTCGGGCGTGACGGTCGTGGCCGTCGCTGTCTGCCGCGTCGACCACGACGTGCTGCCGGGCCGCCATTCCTGGAAGCCGTCGATGCCGAACGTGGTCTTCACCAGCCCCCACGGCGCCGGCTCCCACGGGATCACGCCCTGGGCGCGGCCGCCGATCACCAGCGGACCGCCGACGTTGCTGACCGAACGGGTGACCACGCCGGCCGTCGCAGTGTTCACGGTGGCGAGCTGGGTGTCGAAATAATTGGCGTAGAACGATCCTTCGACGTGCTGCACCAATTGATCGGTGAAGTCGCCCGAATAAGACAGCTTCGCCATGTGAACCTTGTTCGGCTGCTGCCGCACCTGCGTGTAGGGCCAGCCGGGAGCGCCGCCGACGCCGCCGGCGCGGCCGTCCTCTTCCCAATAGTCGCGTAGCGTCAATTCGAAGCGCTGATTGTAGGTCGGCGACCAACCGAGCCGGAGATTGCCGCCGATGCTCTCGTAGTCGCTGTTGAGCGCCGCACCGCTGGGCGTCTGATAGTTGCCGCCCTTGCGATAGCTGATGCCGCCGAGCACGTCGAAGCCGAGGCCGGCCGCCTGCGCCCATTCATAGGTGCTGAAGCCGTTGTCGACCGAGCTGTAGCCGGCCGAGAACCCGCCGTGCGCGATCCGCCACGGGCCGAACGGATCGACCTTCGGGCGCCGGGTGACGACGTTGACCAGGCCGGTCATGGCTTCCGAGCCGTACACCACCGAGCCGGGGCCGCGGATCACCTCGACGCGTTCGATCTCTTCGGGCGCGAAGTAATTGAGCTGCAGCGTGTTGCGGCCGCGGAAGCGGTCGCCGTCGATATACATCGGCGATCGCCAATTGTTCGACGAGAACCCGCGCAAGTAAATCTGGCCGCCGATACCGCCGGCACGCGCGATCGACACGCCCGGCACATTCTGGAGAATGTCGAGCAGGCTGGTCGGGCTGGTCTGTTCGATCTGCGCGCGATCGACGACGGTGATGCTCTGCTGCGCCGGATGCGGAATACCAGCCTGCGGCAGTTTGCCGCCTATCGGCTTGAGAGCGTTGTCGCTGGTCGCCGCACCCGACGCCGCGGCCTGCTCGCTCTGCGCCGGCTTCGGTGCTTGTGCCGCGTTGCGGCGCGACGCACGGCCCGCATTCGGGCGCGATGCGCGCTGCAGCTTCGCCGCATTGCCTGCTTCCACGCGCACTTCCGGCAAGACGTGCCGTGTGCGCTGCGACGGCGCTTCCGCTGTTTGCGCGCGTGCATCGACGCTCGTTATCACGCAGGCCAGCGCGACGCTTAGTCCACACGTCGACGCGAGTAATGCGCGTTTCTTGGTTTCGAGCGTGAATGCTCTTTGAATCATCGGATTAGTCCCCAGCTCACGAACAGTGAGTGGGGTCCTTAACGATTCGTCATCTTGCCGACCACCATCCCCACGTTAGCGTGTGGGGCGATTACATCCACGCGGATGCAAACTTCGACACATTACAGATTGCGGTGCGTGATCCATGAGCGTGCGATTAGCAGCGCTCGCAACTCGACGAAATCAATCCTTGAACGATTCCATTGTCGGGAGCGTCGCTTTCGATTGTAGATGGCGTTTTGGTTTTGCGTTTTCGTATCGCCGCCTCCTATGTAGGCAACGTTGCTCTCGCCACGCTGGCCGTGGTGAACGCTTTCGAGATCGATGAGGTCATGTTGTCACAGCTGCGCGGGATGAGGTGGGCTCTTGCGATGGCGATCGGCGTTGCTGCTGTGTGCGCTGCGCTCGGTCCGGTATGCGCTGGCGAACTGACCGATCAGCGTGGTGCCACCGTCGCCGTCGCGACGCCGGCGCAGCGCGTGGTGTTTCTGCCGATGCCGGCGCCGTCGACCTATATGGCGATCGATCGTTCGGTCGCGCACATCGCCGGCATGAATCCGGCGTCGGCGACCGCGATGAAAGCCGGCATTCTCGGGCGGATCTATCCGTCGTTCGACAAGATCCCGACCGGCATCACCCGCGGCGCCGGCGTGGTGCCGAATGTCGAGGCGATCATGGCACTGCATCCGGACGCGGTGCTGCAATGGGCGACTTCGGGGGATGAGCCGATCGCGATGCTCGACCGCGCCGGACTGACCGTATTGGGGCTGCGCTACGGCGGCCAGGACGAGGTCGAAGGCGCGATCCTGATGATGGGACGCCTCGCCGGGCAGGTGCCGCGCGCGACCGCGATCGTCGAACGGCAGCGACAACGGCGCGCCGCGCTCGCCGCCGCGTTCGGCGCCTTGTCCGATGCCGAGCGTCCGCGCGTGCTGCACCTGTCGCGGGCGTCGGACTCGTTCGCTGCCGCCGGCCGCGACACCTATTCGGATTTCGTCATTCGCACCGCGGGCGGTCGCAACGCGGCGGGCGAGATCGGCGGCAGCCGCGCCGTCACGCTCGAACAGTTGCTGGTCTGGAATCCGGACGTCATCCTGCTCGGTAACTTCGATACGGCGACGCCCGACGATCTGTATCGCGATCCGCGGCTGCAGGGCGTTGCGGCGGTGAGGGATCGGCGGGTGTATCGTGTGCCGCTCGGCGGCTATCGTTGGGATCCCCCGAGCCACGAGTCGGCGCTGGCCTGGACCTGGCTCGCCGGTCTGCTGCATCCCGCCCGTGTCGCGATCGACCTGCGTGCCGACATGCGCGACTGGTACACGTTCCTGTACGATTACAAGCTGAGCGACGGCGAAATCGACGACATTCTCCGAACGCGGCTGAACGGCGGCTCGGCCGGCTACGCGCGGTTTGCAGGCGCCCGATGAGCACACTCGACGCAGTCGCGGTCCAGCCCGTGCGATCGATCAAAGTGCCGATCGCGATCGGCGCGCTGGTGTTGCTGCCGGTGGTGACGGCGATGCTGTGCCTGTCGGCGGGGCGCTATCAGGTGCCGGCCGCGCACGTGTTCGGCATCCTGCTGCACGATCTGCTCGGCCTGTTCGGTGTCGACCCGGCCGGCTGGCTGCCGGGCTGGGCCGCCGCGAGCTGGACGCCGACCGAACGGATCGTGGTGACCACGGTGCGGCTGCCGCGGGTGCTGATGGCCGGGATCGCCGGGGCGGGGCTGGCGCTGTCCGGCGCGGTGCTGCAGGGCATGTTCCGCAATCCGCTGGTCGGACCGCAGACGATCGGCGCCGCATCCGGGGCGTCGCTCGGCGGCGTCGTCGCCATCCTGCTGTTCGGCTTCGGCCTGCCGGTGCATCTCGGCGCATTCGGCGGTGCCGCGCTGGCGCTCGCCGCGGTGCTGATCGTTCACCGCGGCGACGGCGTCTCGCCGGTGCTGACGCTGGTGCTCGCCGGCGTCGTGGTCGGTGCGTTCTGCGGCGCGCTGGTCGGCTTCGTCACCTTCATCGCCGATCCGGAAGTGAAGCTGCCCGGCATCGTGTTCTGGCTGCTCGGCAGCTTCGCGGCGGCGAGCTGGCCGAACCTGGCGCTGCTGGCAGCGTGTACCATCGTCGGTGGCGGCGTGATGTTGGCGATGCGCTGGCGTGTCAACGTGCTGTCGCTGGGGGATGAAGAAGCGCGCACGCTCGGCGTCGAGCCCGGCCGAGACCGCGTCATCCTGCTCGCCGCGACCTGCTTGGCGATCTCGGCGCAGGTCGCGGTGTCCGGCACGATCGGTTGGGTCGGTCTGGTCATCCCCAATCTGGTGCGGATGGTGGCCGGTGCCGATCATCGCCGATTGCTGCCGGTGTCGGCGGTGGCCGGCGCGGCGTTCCTGATGGCGGCCGATACGCTGGCGCGCGATCTGTCGGCGGCGGAGATTCCGGTCGGCATCGTCACCGCGATCGTCGGCACGCCGGTGTTCGCCTGGCTGCTGCGCCGGCATGCGAGAGGACAGGCGGCATGATCCGCGTGGAGCAGGCCGGGCATTGGTTCCGGCCGGAGCAATGGCTGTTTCGCGATCTGTCATTCGCGGTGGCGGAGGGCGAGGCGACTGCGATCCTCGGGCCGAACGGATGCGGCAAAACCACGTTGCTGCGCGCGCTCGCCGCGACGCTGGCGTTGAAGCAAGGCCGGATCAGCGTCGACGGCATCGTCGGCGTGGTGCCGCAGGCGCTGCGCGGCGATGTCGGCTACCGGGTGATCGACATGGTGCTGCTCGGCCGCAGCCGTTATCTCGGCCGGTTCGGTGCGCCAGGGCGGCGGGATCTGTCGCGCGCCGAAGCCTGTCTCGATGCCGTCGGCATCGCCGAGCTCGCCGAACGGCGTTACGACCGGCTCAGCGGCGGCCAGCGACAGCTCGTGCTGTTCGCCCGCGCGCTCGCCTGCGATTGCCGGGTGCTGCTGCTCGACGAGCCGGCCTCGGCGCTCGATCTCGCCAACCAGGGCGTGGTGCTGCGGTTGATCCGCCGCCTGGTGCGCGACGACGGCATGACCGTGGTGTTCACCACGCATCATCCCGATCACGCGCTGGCGGTGGCCGACAAGGTGCTGATGATGGCGGGCGAGCCGGTGTTCGGCCCCGCCGATACGGTGCTCGACGAGGCCAATCTGGCGCGGCTCTACGGCGTGACGGTGCGCCGTGTCACCGTCGAGGCGGATGGCGAGCGCATCGAGGCGACCGTGCCGGTGCACCGGCTGACGGGGAGCGATGCGCCGCCGCCGTCGTCATGACTGCGCGGTGGCTTGCGCCCAGCGCAGGAAGCCATCGAGAAACCGCGTCGTCGCCGGCATGAACCGGCTGCCATGGTGATAGAACGGATCGAGCGTCGAGACGATCAGCCGGCCCGGCGTCGAGACGCGGTCGTCGTACAGGAGCGCGCCGCCGGGATCGCGGCCGTCGCGATCCTCCGGCACGGTAACCAGCGGCTGCGCGCCCTCGGGCGGAAACAGCACGCCGTGGATGTGCCAGACCGTCGAGGCTGGCGCGACGTGGCCGAATATCTCGTGCTCCGGCGCGACAAACTGATGCGGCGGCTTCTGCGCGGGATCGAGCCACCACCAGAAATTCGTCGGGCGCGGTGCGGCGCGCACGCCGGGGGCCCAGGTCTCGGCATCACTTTCGCCGAGCACCACCAGCGTCCGGCCGCGGGCGAGAAACTCGGTGAGCAGCGGCCGATGCCGCCGCATCAGCTCGGGATTGCTGCGATCGGGCACGATCAGCAGCGTCGGCTCGGTGAGATCGTCCGCGGTCAGCATTGGGGTGTAGATCACGCGATCGAAGCGGTCGCGGAAGCGTTCGCCGAAAATGGTCTCGTGATGATAATAGGTGCCGCCGTCGAGAACAGCTACGGTCATGGGCGTGCCTCCACCAGCCAGGCGATGAGTTGCGGCAGCAGCCGCCGGGTCGAATCGTCGCCGCCGAAGCTCCACAGGTCGTTGCCGCCGTGCATCAGCACTTCGCCGCGGCCGGAGCGATAGATGAAATCGAGCGGTCTTGCGTCCGGCCCCAGCGTATGGATCACCGTCGCGCCGTCCGGCGGGATGTGCCAGGCGTGACCGTAGAAGCCGGCGACGCCGCGGCGGAAGGTGAGGTCGTCGAGCGCGACGCCGTCCCAGATCGGATGCGGGGCCGCGCGCGACACGGTGAGATCGGCGATGCCGCCGCCGCCGAGCGGCTGCACCGGGGACTGGCCGGTGAGAAACGGGTGGGCGATGTGGCCGCTGATCACCAGACGGCCGCCGGACGCGACATAGTCGTCGAGCAGCGCGGTGTTCGCCTGTAGGAAGCGCTGGTCCATGTGCATGCCGATCAGCAGCGCATCGGCGCTGCCGAGCAGCGCGGCATCGAGCGTGTAGAGATCGACGTCGCGAACGCTGCAGTCGAGGCCGCGGAGCCGTTCGGCCCATGCCGCGGACGAGGTCTTGTGGCCGCAGAACGGGCGGATGATGGTTTTCATGGTCGCACCGTCCGGTTACAGCCGGTCGAACAGCGTGTCCGGCGCGGTGGCCAGCACGTCGTCGGCAACGCGTCGCTTTAGCGCCGACAGTTCAGCGTTCTCATCGTCGCTGCGCGCGGCACCGCGGCCGATCAGCTCGAAGAACCGGTCCGGCACCACGCCGCTGCGCAGCGCTGCGCCGACGCTGCGATCGCCCGCCGAGACCCGCCAGCTGTAGGACATGTCGGCGCCGGGGCAGAGCCTCGCATGCGGCAGCGAGCGGTCGACGGTGTAGACGCCGCGCGTCACCGCGCGGGTGACGAACTCGAAAGCGTCGCGCACGCCGGGGCCTGGATGGCCGCTCGTCACGACGAGATCGGCGCGCCGCGGCGGCCGCTCCGGCGACAGCACAGGCAGCATCAGCCGCAGCGCCTGAAACGTCACCGCGAGCATCGCCAGAGCGCTTTGCCCGTGATACGCGGCGACCGCGTCGAAGCGGATGTCGATGAGATCTTCCTCGCCCGCGATGGTGAGTGTCGGACGAGTGTCGAGAGTCGGAGTCATTGTGGGCCGATCGAGTTTGATGGAAGCGACGACGCAGGAATGTGCGTCGCGTAGCAACAAGGTTGGAGCGCAGCAATTTGTGAGTCTCACGCATCGCGTGCAGCAGCAGCTTCGGTTCGGCGTAACTCACTCGCGGTAAACGCTTCTTCGCGAGATTTAGAATTGACTGAAACTCGCGAAGAGTCGTTCACTTGCTCGGCAGGCCGCCGGCGCTGTCGAACGCAGTCATCGAGGACGAGCAGACGAGTCGCTCTCGTCGTTGTCAGGCGCGCGCATTCGCTGTAATGCGGAGCTTGCGCGGCGACGAGGTTCGCCGTGCTGCGAATGTGGATTGGATGTCAGAGCTTGTGTGATCAGGCTCTCTGATTGTTCAGAGAGCCTCGTGAAGTCGAAGCCGGCGGGCGCATCGGTGCTCGCGGGCGCTTGTTCACGTCCATCACACGAGACATCCATGAATATCTCACGAAACGAACAGCGTGCGCTGCACGTTCTGGCCCTCGGCGGCTGCATCCGTCACGCCCGCAGCCGTGGCCGCAAGATTTCGTCTGTCCTCTGCATCTCGCGCGAGGGAATGATCCTCGCCGATTTCGATCTGGAGCTGTTCGAGCGATTGCGGCGGAAGCGTCTGATCGAATCCCGCTCGGGCAGCCCGTATCGGATCTCGCAGCTTGGTCGCATTTGCGTGCGTGCTCAGCTCGACAATCAGGGAGCATGACATGCTGATCCGCAACGAAACCGCGGCCGATGTCGCCGCGATCGGCCGGGTCGTCACCGAAGCTCTCCGGAAGCTGCCGCAGGCCACCGGCACCGAGGCGGAGATCGTCGAGAGGCTGCGCGCGCAAGGCGCTCTTGTCTTGTCGCTCGTGGCCGAGGACGACGGCGACGTCGTCGGCTATCTGGCCGCCTCAGCGGCGCGGATCGGTGCGCAGCCCGACTGGGGACTGATTGGTCCACTCGTCATTTTGCCGTCGCGGCACCGCCAGGGGAGCGGCTCGGCGCTGATGGCGGAGGCGCTCCGCCGGTTGCGCGCCACGTGCCGCGGAGCGGCACTGGTCGGTGATCCTGGATACTATGGACGGTTCGGCTTTCGTGCCTTCCCGGGCCTGCGGGTGACCGGCTGCCCTCCCGACGTGGTTCAGGCGTTGCCGTTCGACGGTACGGAGCCTTGCGGCGAACTGATCCATCATTCGGCGTTCGGTCTGAACCAACACACGTAGCACGAGGCCGGGCTGCGCCAACGCTAGGCGCAGCCCAGCCCGTTGCCGAAGTCGCCGGGCAGGGAAGTAGGGCGCGACATCGCGTCTCGACGAGCGGCGAAGTTCGGTTGAATCGCAATCAGACCGTTACCGGATGGCGCGTGCTCGCGGCGGCGGAAGCGTCGTTGCACCCGCTTCGGACGCCGGGCCGCTGTCGTGGTCGGTCACGGCCGCGTAGAACACGAGGCGAAGGTGTTTCTCCTCGTCGACGATGAAGGACGAGTGGTCGAACGTGACCGCACCCTGGCCCTCGATCATGAAGCTTCGGCGGCCCTCGCATCGGCCGTGGACGTCATGTTGATTCCATAGCGTTCTGAAGGAGGGCGAGACCTGCTCCAGCGCCTCGACGAGCGCGACCATGCTTTCATCCTCCGGGGCCTGCGCGAAGTCCCGCCGGAAGCTCGCTAGCACTTGCGGCGCCTGCACCGCCCATTCGACGATCCGGCTGCTCAGCCGATCATCCGCAAACAGCATCCACAGCACGTTCCGCTCAGCCGGCTCGCGCGCCTCGAACCCGAACAGGCGATCCGCAGCGGCGTTCCAGCCGATCACATCCCATCGCAGATTCAGCACATAGGATGGCCGCAATGTGAGGTCGTCGAGTAGTCGGCGCACCAGCGGCGGCAGCTCGCACCAAGCACGGCCGGCCATCGCCGGAGGACGCTGATGCGCGAGGACGAACAGATGCCGCCGCTCGACCTCGTCCAGCTTCAGGACCCGGGCCACGTTGTCGAGAAACGCCGTGGAAACCTTGATGGCTCGGCCCTGTTCCAGCCACGTATACCAAGTCAGCCCGACACCGGCGAGGGTGGCGATTTCCTCACGGCGCAGCCCAGGCGTTCGCCGCCGTTTACCGGCCGGCAGACCGACGTCGAGCGGCGACAGACTCTCCCGGCGGCGGCGCAGAAAGTCCGCCAGCTCGGAGCGCGTGCGATCGAGTCGATGATCCAGCGTATCACTCATAGTAATACGATATCTTGTTCCATAGTAATAGTTTAACGGCGGTGCCATGCGACTTCAAGACGATTGGAGTTGCCATGACTGTTCACCGTCCGCCTTCCAACATCGCTTCCGCCTCGACCGCCACGACGACCCATCCCTCAGCGCTGGCGCTGGGAATCCTGTTGCTCGGCGGGTTCATCACGGTGTTCGACCTGTTCGTCGTCAACGTTGCAATTCCCTCGATGCAGGCCGATCTCGGCGCGAGCTTCGCCGACATCGGCTTCGTCATCGCCGGCTACGAGGTGGCGTTCGGCGTGCTGCTGATCGGGGGCGGGCGGCTTGGGGACCGCCATGGACGCCGCCGGCTGTTCGTGTTGGGCATGGCCGGATTTGCCGTGACGTCGTTCCTCTGTGGCATCGCGCCCGATGCGACCAGCCTGATCGTCGCTCGTCTGCTGCAAGGCGCGACCGGCGCACTGCTGTTTCCGCAAGTCTATGCGCTGCTACGCGTGCTCTACGACGAGGCGGGGCGTCGCCGGGCATTCGGTCGTCTCGGGATGACGCTGGGACTGGCTGCGATTGCCGGGCAGGTGGTCGGCGGTCTGATCGTCGAGAGCGATCTGTTCGGGCTCGGCTGGCGGATTGTCTTTCTCATCAACCTGCCGATCGGCCTGGCTGCGGCGTGGTCGGCACGTGTCATTCCGGAATCGCGTGCGGCCGACGCGCTGCGCGTCGATTGGGTAGGCATCGGATTGGCGGCGGCGGGATTGCTGCTGTTGCTTTTGCCGCTGCTCGAAGGTCCCAGGCTCGGCTGGTCGGCATGGACATGGATCAGCATCGTCGCGTCGGTCGTACTGCTGGCGCTGTTTCTCGGATGGGAGCGCCGCATCGCGGGGCGTGGCGGCGATCCGGCCGTCGATCTCGCCTTGTTTCGAAATGTCGCGTTCTCCATTGGGGCGGTGGTGGTGCTGCTGATCTATTCGACGGCGACATCGCTGTTTCTCTGCTTCGCTCTGTTGACGCAGTCCGGAATCGGACTGTCGCCATTCGAGGCAGGCGCGCTGTTTGCGCCCGCGAGTGTCGGGTTCATCGCGGCGTCGCTGCTGGCTCCGTGGCTGGTGGCGCGGTTTGGGAACTCCACGATCGCGGCCGGCGCACTGATCTACGCTGCCGGAATCTGCTGGTTGATCGCCATCGCCGCTGGCGTCGACGGTCGCGCCGGAGCGCTCGCGCTGCTGCCGCCATTGGTGATCTTCGGCTTCGGACAAGGTTTGTCGATGACGCCGCTGCTCAATCTGGTGATCGGCTCTATCGCGGAGCGACATGCCGGAATGGCGGCGGGGTTCATCTCGACGATGCAACAGGTGGGGGGCGCCTTCGGCGTTTCCGTCGTCGGCATCTTCTTTGTCCGCATTCTCGATCGGCAAGCCGGCGCGGGCCTTTCTGAGGCGCAGCGTTACGCCGACGCATTCTCCGGTGCGATGATCTACAATGTCGCCGCCATCCTCGTGGCTGCTGCGCTGATCGCTGTCCTGGTGCGGATCAGGCGGGCCGGCGAGAAATGATGGCATGCGCCGGTGTCTGACGAGAGTTCGATGCGACGTTACGCAGAGCTGCCGAGATAACCGTAGACGGCGCGTCTCACCCGTGCGGTCAGATCGACGTGGTCCTGCTCGCCTCGCTCGCCGGCGGCGTCGACGATGCCCTTGATGATCGCCAGCACGTCCTGGGTCGCCGTATCGAGGTCGCGTTGTGCCGGAATGTCGGCGCGGCTCAGAACATCCCGCAGGATCGATCGCAGCCGGTCGGAGACACGCCGGGTCTCGTGGTCGAACGGAAGCCGCGCTTCCTCCAGATCGATCAGCCGCGCCAAGGCCGGCCGCCGGAGCTGGTGAGCCACCGCCGCTGCGATCAGTCCGGCCAGTGCATCCCGGCCGGAGGCGGTCACAGCTGCGGCTTCCCAGTCTTCGATCAATTGGAAGGTCTCGCGAACGATCAGCGCGCCGATCAGCGCTTCCTTGCCGGGGAAGTACTGGTAGAGCGAACCGATGCTGACGCCCGCGCGCTCCGCCACCGCATTGGTGGTGAACGCTCCCAGCCCGCCTTGCTCCAGAATGCGAGCGGCAGCCTCCACGATCGCCCGAACGGTCTCGGCGGAGCGGGCCTGTCGGGGCGATTTTCTCGGGGGCGGGCGCTGTTGCGTCGGTGTTTGAGACATCGGATTCGGATGCGAGTAGCCAATGTGAGGGTTTGCTCGCATTTTATCGACGTTCAACAACGACGCAAGGATCTCTCCATGACCACCCCGCAATTGCCGTTCGAGCCGAGCCTCACCGTCTTCATGCTGGTCAAGACCTCACCCGAATGGCTGGGCTTTCCCGTGGATCGCCGGTTCGAACTGCTCGCCGAACAGTTCACCCCAATTCTGAAAAAGCACGCGGCGAACGTCGCACTGCGTTTCTTCGACGTCGAGTTCTACTCCACCCGCGTCACTGACATCTGGATGTGGGATGCCAAGGATCATCACTCCTACGAGCTGTTGGTGGAGGATCTGCGCGAGACCGCGTTTTGGGATCGCTATTTCGACATCGTCGAAATCTTGAGCGGCGTCGAAAACGCCTACGCGAAGAACTACGATCGGCCGACCATCACGGCCTGACGACATCGAGGGCAGGCTTTCGCCTGTCCTCTTTCTTCGGCCTGGTGGAGAAGCTGGTCTACTTATCGCGTGCGAACGCGGAGCGAGCTGCTCGACTACTTCGCTATTCGCTGAGCAGCTATGCACAAGACGATGCCGTGCGCAGAGTCTGCGATGACCCGGACGGCAACTGTTCTACGCGCGCAGGATGTGCGGGTGGCTGACGACCAACGATCGCGCGACGCGCGCCTCCGTATCGATACGGAGTGGACACATTCTGAGGTCGACGAACGTCGAGTCCTGTGACGAAGTCACCGAGCGATTTGAATGCCTCTGACATTCTGTCGCAGCAGCGCCGCTCGACCAAGCCATCGCCCGATCGGCCATCGGCGGCACCTCTGCAACAGGGGGCCCGATCGTGATCGGGACTTCGCCGTCATGAGTCTGGACATCTCCCTGTCGGCCGCATGCGAAGCCTCGCATGCTCACTCTCACCGCATCGCTACGGAGCCGCCGCCTGCGGCGGATCGGCTTCACCCCTCGGAAGGATGTCGGCCATCATGGTGGACTCAACATTCGTAGAGCTGTCGCGCTGGCAATTCGCCGCGACCGCGCTCTATCATTTTCTGTTCGTGCCGCTGACGCTCGGACTCTCCTGGCTCCTGGTCATCATGGAGACGGTCTACGTGATGACCGGCAAGGAGATCTACAAGGACATGACCAAGTTCTGGGGCAAGTTGTTCGGTATCAACTTTGCCCTGGGCGTAACGACCGGCCTGACCATGGAGTTCGAGTTCGGGACCAACTGGTCGTACTACTCGCACTATGTCGGCGACGTGTTCGGCGCGCCGCTGGCGATCGAAGGCCTGATGGCGTTCTTCTTGGAGTCGACCTTCATCGGCCTGTTCTTCCTCGGCTGGGATCGGCTGTCGAAGCGCAAGCATCTGGCGGTGACGTTTCTCACCGCGATCGGCTCGAACCTGTCGGCGCTGTGGATCCTGATCGCCAACGGCTGGATGCAGAACCCGGTCGGCTCAGTGTTCTCGCCGGAGACGATGCGGATGGAGATGACCAGCTTCGCCGAGGTGTTCCTCAACCCGGTGGCGCAGGTGAAGTTCGTTCACACCGTGGCGGCGGGCTACGTCACCGCGTCGGTGTTCGTGATGGGCATCTCCGCCTGGTACATCCTGAAGGGGCGGGATCTCGCGTTCGCGCGCCGCTCGTTCGCGGTCGCGGTCGGCTTCGGTCTGGCGTCGTCGCTTTCGGTGATCGTGCTCGGTGACGAGAGCGGCTACACCCTCGGTGACGTGCAGAAGGTCAAGCTCGCCGCGATCGAGGGCGAATGGCACACCGAGAAGGCGCCGGCGGCGTTCACGCTGTTCGGCTTCCCGAGCCAGACCGGTCAGGCGATCGCCGACGCGGTGAAGATCCCGGCGGTGCTCGGGCTGATCGCGACGCGGTCGATCGACAAGCCGGTCCAGGGCCTTGCCGACCTCGAACGCGAGCATCTGGCGCGGATCGAATCCGGGCGGATCGCCTATGCGGCGATGACCAAGATCCGTGCCGGTGACACCTCGCCAGAGACCCGCAAGACCTTCGACGCACACGTTAAGGACCTCGGCTTTGGTCTGTTGCTGAAGCAGTTCGTCGAAGATCCGGCGACCGCCACGCCGGAGCAGATCAAGGCCGCCGCGGCTTCGACCATCCCGACGGTGTGGCCGCTGTTCTGGGCGTTCCGCATCATGGTTGGCCTCGGCTTCGTGATGCTGTTCACCTTCGCGGCGGGCTTCTGGTTCAACGCGACCAAAAGCCTCGAAAACAAGCGCTGGTTCCTGTGGTTGACGGTGCTGATGATCCCGGCGCCCTGGCTAGCGTCGGAAGCAGGCTGGTTCGTCGCCGAATTCGGCCGGCAACCTTGGGCGATCGGCGAAGTGCTGCCGACCTTCCTGGCCACATCGAGCCTGACCTCGGGCGACCTGATCTTCTCGCTGACCGGCTTCCTCGCCTTCTACACGCTGCTGCTGGTGATCGAGCTGTTCCTGATGTTCAAGTTTGCCCGGCTCGGTCCGAGTTCGCTCGGCACCGGACGCTATCACTTCGAGACCAACGCCAAGCCCGCCGCGGCTGTGGTGTGAGCCGGAGGAGATCATCATGCTCGATTACGAAACTCTCAAATTCGTCTGGTGGATCTTCGTCGGCCTGCTGCTGATGGGCTTCGCCATCACCGACGGCATGGATATGGGCGTCGGCACCTTGCTGCCGTTCGTCGCCCGCAAGGACGTCGAACGGCGGATCGCCATCAACTCTGTCGGCCCGCATTGGGACGGCAACCAGGTCTGGTTCATCACCGCCGGCGGCGCGATCTTCGCCGCCTGGCCTGCGGTCTACGCCGCCGCGTTCTCGGGCTTCTACATGGCGATGCTGTTGGTGCTGTTCGCGCTGTTCTTCCGGCCGGTCGGCTTCGACTATCGCTCCAAGATCGAGAACCCGACCTGGCGCAACGCATGGGATTGGGGACTGTTCGCCGGCGGCACCATCCCGGCGCTGATCTTCGGCGTCGCCTTCGGCAATCTGCTGCAGGGCGTGCCGTTCCGGCTCGACGAATTGCTGCGCGCCCACTATCAGGGCTCGCTGCTGACGGCGCTGCTGCCGCTGCTCAACCCGTTCGCGCTGCTTGCCGGCGTGATCAGCCTGGCGATGCTCGCCGCCCACGGCGGGGTCTGGCTGCAGCTGCGTGCCTCCGACGCGGTTGCCGATCGCGCCCGCAAGGCGGTGCTGCTGCTGTCGCCGATCGTGGCGGCGGCGTTCGCGCTGGCCGGCGTCTGGCTGTGGCTTGGCATCGACGGCTATCGCATCGTCAAGGAAGCGGCGCACAGCGCGGCGTCGAACCCGCTCGCCAAGGAAGTGGTGCGTGCGCCCGGCGCCTGGCTCGACATCTACGCCAAGCAACCGCTGGCCATGATCGTCCCGGCGCTCGGCCTGATCGGCCCGTTGCTCACCGCCTTGCTGGCGGCGGTGCATCGGCCGGGGCTCGCCTTCGTTACCAGCGCGTTCGGGATGATCGGCATCATCGGCACCGCCGGGCTGTCGATGTTCCCGTTCATCATGCCGTCGAGCATCGATCCGCGATCGAGCCTGACGATCTGGGACGCGGCGTCGAGCGAACTGACCCTGACGGTGATGTTCTGGGCGGTGGTGATCTTCCTGCCGATCGTGCTCGGCTACACCGTGTGGTGCTACGCCAACATGTGGGGCAGGGTCACCGCCGGCGAGATCGAAGCCCGCGCCCATTCGGCCTACTGAAGGAGATCCGCCATGTGGTACTTCGCCTGGATTCTCGGCGTCACCGCCGCCGCGGCAATCGCTGTGATCAACGTGATGTGGTACGAGTTTCAGGACGGTCTGGTGGTCGCCGTGCCGACCCACGACCGGCCTGACGGCTCGCAGGTCCCCGAACGCGTCGTTTAATCATCAAGCGACCTGACCTCCGGCGAGGCCGGTGCGATCGACGCACCGGCCTCGTGTCTGTCTCGTGAATTGTAATTTCGAGGCGCCGTCACCGTGACTGCACGAACCGCCCAGTCCGCCGAGCTGCTGCGTTCGCTCCGCGCAGTGGCCGGACGCCACGCCCGCGCCGCGACGGTCGCGGCGGCGGTCTGGGGCGTGCTGGCGGTGGCGACGGCGCAACTGATCGCGATCGTGGTCGACCGGCTGGTGTTCGGTCATGCGGCGCTGGCGGCTATCGTGCCGCTGCTGGCGCTGCTCGCCGGCGTCGCATTGCTGCGTGCCGCGGCGGCGTGGCTCACCGAGCGGGCGGCGTTCGAGGCTTCCGCCAAGGTGAGGCGGCATCTGTTTCGGCGGGCGCTGGAACGGGTGTCGGCGCTCGGCCCGGTGCGGCTTGGTGAGTATCCTCCCGGCGAGCTGGTGGCGCTACTGACCGACTCGCTCGATGCCGTCGCGCCGTTGTGGCGATCGTGGCAACCGGCGATCGTGCGTGCCGCGGTGGTGCCGGTCGCGGTGCTGGCGGTGGTGACGTGGCGCGATCCTCTGGCTGCGGCGATCCTCGTCGTGGCGTTGCCGCTGCTGGTGTGGTTCTCGATCCTGGCCGGGCAGGGTGCCGAGCGGGCGAGCGGCGAGCGCTGGGCCGGGCTTGCCCGGCTCGGCGGCCATCTGCTCGATCAGATCCGCGGCCTGCCCGAACGCAAGCTCGCCGGCACCGCCGACAACGCCGTCGCCGCGGTGAAGGTCGCTGCCGAGCGCTACGGCCGCGAAACCATGGCGGTGCTACGCATCGCGTTCTTGTCGGCGCTGGTGGTCGAGTTCGTCGCGACCGCGGCGATCGCCGGCGTGGCGATCGCGGTCGGCTTCCGGCTGCTGTGGGGCGAGATGGATTTCGCCACCGGCCTGTTCGTGCTGCTGCTGGCGCCTGAGTTCTTTGCGCCGCTGCGCGACCTCGGCGCGCGCCGCCACGCCAAGCTGGAAGCGCTCACTGCGCTCGACAGGCTGGCGCCGCTGCTCGACCCGCCGCCCGCCGCCGGCCGGCCTTATGTCGTAGCGGCGCCGCCGTCGATCCGGTTCGACGAGGTGCGCGTCGTCCATGCCGACGGCCGCGTCGCGCTCGACGGCTTCAGCCTCGACATCGCCGCCGGCGAGCACGTCGCGCTGGTCGGCCCGTCCGGCGCCGGCAAGAGCACGGTGCTGGCGCTGCTGCTGCGGTTCATCGAGCCGAGCAGCGGCCGGGTGCTGATCGACGGCGTGCCGCTGTCCGAAATTGATCCCGCGTCGTGGCGGCGGGCGCTGGTGGCGATGTCGCAGACGCCGCAGTTCTTCGAGGGCTCGATCGCCGACAACGTGGTGATGGGCCGTGCGGCGACTCCGGACGATGCGGCGCTGCGCGAGGCATTGCGGGCCGCGGACGCCGCGGCGTGGGTGGACCGGCTGCCGGACGGCACCGCGACCCTGCTGGCGGAGCGCGGCGCGAACTTGTCGGGCGGCGAAGCACAGCGGTTCGCGCTGGCGCGCGCGATCTACGCCGCCGGGCCGCTGCTGCTGTTCGACGAGCCGACCGCGCATCTCGACGCCGAGGCGCAGCGCGTGGTGATGCAGGGGCTGGCGCGGCTTAGCGAAGGGCGCACCGTGCTGACGATCGCGCACCGGCGCGAGACCATCGCGGCCGCCGATCGCGTGGTGGTGATCGAGCGCGGCCGCATCGCCGCGCAGGGTACGCCGGCGCAACTCCTGGCCGGCACGCTCGATCGGTTCGAAGCGGAGCGCACCGATGCGTGACCTGATGCGTCTGATGCGGCTATGGCGCGGCTCGCTGCCGCTGCTGTTCGGTGCGCTCGCGATTTCGCTGCTCACCACCTTCGCCAATCTGGCCCTGATGGCGACGGCCGGCTGGTTCGTCACCGCGATGGCGGTCGCCGGCGCCGCCGGCGTGACCATGAACTACTTCACGCCGTCTGCGATCATCCGGTTCGCCGCGATCGTGCGCACCGGCGGACGCTGGCTCGACCGCGTCGTCAGCCACGAGGCAACCTTCGCGCTGCTGGCCTCGACCCGCGTCGCGTTGTTCGCGCGGCTGGCTGCGATCGCGCCCGGCGGTCTCGCCGATCTGCGCTCGGGCGAGGTGGCGGCGCGGCTGAAGCTCGACATTGACCGCCTGGAGATCGTGTTCCTGCGGCTGGTCGCGCCGGTGGTGGTCGCAATCTTGGTCGGCGCGGTCGTGGTCGGCGCCGTCGCCTGGTTGGGCCAGACGTCGCTCGCATGGCTGCTCGCGGCAATCCTGGCGGCCGGCGGGCTGATCGGCCCGGCGCTGGTGGTGCGCGCCACACGCAGCGCCGCCGATCGCGACGCGGTGCTGGCCGCGACGCTGCGCCGCCGTACCACCGAACATCTCGACGGGCTGGCGACGCTGCTGGTCACCGGCGACGATCGCCGCCGTATCGACGCGCTGGACGAATTGCTGGGGCGGCGGATCGCGGCCGAGCGGACGATCGCGACGCGCAGCGCGTTCGGGGCGATCGGCCTTGGTGCCGCGTCCGACGTCGCGGTGATCGCCGTGCTCGGCGTGGGTAGCTCGGCGCTCGGCAGCGCGGCGCTCAGCGGCCCCGACCTCACCTTGATCCTGCTGCTGGTGCTGGCGTCGTTCGAAGCATTCGCGCCGCTCCCAGTTGCGGCGGCGGGGCTGGGCGCGACCTTGGTGTCGCTGCGGCGGCTGTTCGCGTTGTGGGATCGCGCTGCGCTGGTGGACAAGCCGGCGCAGCCGGTGCCGCTGCCGCAAGCTTTCGACCTGGTCGCAGATCGCGTGTCGCTGACCTATCCCGGACGGACCATGCCGGCGTTGCGTGACGCCGATTTCATTCTGCCGCAGGGCACCGAACGACGGCTCGACGGCCCGAGCGGCAGCGGCAAGTCGACGTTGATCGATCTGCTGGTACGGGTTCGCGATCCCGATGCCGGCGAGATCCGGCTCGGCGGCGTGCCCGTCCGTCGTCTGGCCCTGGCCGATCTGCGATCGGCGATCGCGCTGGTGCCGCAGCAGCCGCACATCTTCGCGGCGACGATTGCCGACAATCTGCGCGCCTTCGCGCCGGATGCGAGCGACGCCGAACTGTGGGCCGCGCTCGACGGTGCCGGCTTGAAGCAGGCGGTTACGGAGATGCCCGAACAGCTCGCGACCTATGTCGGCGACGGCGGCACCAGATTGTCGGGCGGTGAGGTGCGGCGGCTGGGAATCGCGCGCGGACTGCTACGCACCGAGGCCCACATCCTGATCCTCGACGAGCCGACCGAAGGCCTCGACGAGGCGACCGCCGCAGAGGTGATGCGAGGCGTGCAACGACTCCGCGGCGAGCGCAGCCTGCTGATCGTCTCGCATCGCAACGCGTCGTCACAGGCCGGCCCAGCATCGGACATCGTTCGGTGAACGTGGGCCGCTGACGGTGTCGTCGAGAGAGGGGCTACGCCACCTCGAGAGGTTTCCTCATGGCGCAGCGCCGTGCTCTTGGGAGCCCGGCCCGCGCCTCGGCATCCAGCACGGCCTTCAGTCGGGAATCGAGATCGTCCTCACCGAGCGTGACGAAACCGAGACGTTGATAGTAGGGCTCGTTCCAGGGCACGTCTCTGAAGGTGGTCAGCGTCAGTGCAGTAGAGCCATGATCGGCGGCAAAGCGCTGCGCCGCTTCGATCAGTTTCCGGCCGATGCCGCGGCGCTGTTGATCGCGGTGGACCGCCATTTGCCAGATGTGCAGGGCGTCGGTCATCACCTGTCCGTTCAGGAACGCCCCGATGCCATAGCTTGGCAGCTCGGCGACGAAAGCGACGCCGTCGGCGATAAGAGCGCGGTGCTGTTGCTCTGATTGGACGCTGTCGTCGGCGATCCATTCCAGCCCCGGCGACTGCCGGAATAGTTCGCCGGAGCTGCGTTCGATCTCGGGCAGCGTCGGGACATCGCTGTCGCTTGCGGGTCTGATCCGTATCATCTGCGCAGTGTAGCCGGGCAGGCACCCGGATGGGAGGCCTCGGGGCGGTCTGGTGTCGAGGCGTCCTGCTTTGGCGCTTCGATCAGCGGGAAGGCGACGCGGGAGGTTTCAGTGTTGCCAGGACTGGTCGCAGATACTCCAGCAGCCTCGGCGGATTCTCCGTCATCGGGAAATGCCCGAGCTCCGGCATCTCCGTGACCGTTGCGCCGTCGATCCATCCGGCCAGCGCGTGAGCATCGGCGACGGTGGCGGAAAAATCGTAGTGGCCGATCATCAGGTGCACGGGAATGCGGCCGCCGTCGATCCGCTTCGCGATCGGCTCACCGTCGAACTCGTCGGAGTAGAAGGCGAGGTCGCCGTCGTAGACTCCGGGGGCGCCCTGCGAATAGATCCAGGCGGCGCGGCGGCGATCCTCGGCAGAGCTCGACGGACTCATCAGTCCGCGCACATAGGCGGCCGAATGCCAGCCGCCATTGACCTTGGCATGGGTGAGATACGGATTGCGCCGGCCGCGCGGCCGCAGCGGGGCTTCGAGCGCGATAACGGCTTTGACCAGATCCGGCCGCTCGGCGGCGAGGGCGAGCGCGATGCCCGCCCCCATCGAGCAGCCGATCACCACCACCGGTTCGCCGACCGTCTGCTCGATGAAACTGATGCACCAGTCGAGATAGGTCGCCTGATCGAGGCTGTAGCTGCCGCCGTCCCAGTCGAGCGGCGGCAGGGAGCGGCCGTGATGCGGCATGTCGAAGCCGATCAGGCGCCAGTGGCGCCCGAGATGGGGATCGCACATCACGCCGTGAAACTGCCGGGCGTCGGCACCAGCCGTATGCAGGCACAGGATCGGCGCGCCCTGGCCGGCGGCTTCCGCATAGATGTCGCAGACGCCGCTGCTGGCGCTACGCACGCGATGATAACGTCCGCTGAGACGCGTGAGATCGGGCTCGCTGTGCGCCGGTTCGGCAATCGTCAGATGGGCGAAGATCGCTTCAAGAAATGCGCGCGCCTGGGCGATCACCAGCGCGTCTCCGGTGACGACGAAGTTCGGGTTGCGCAACTGGATGGACGAGAACGAGTGATAGGTCGGTAGCGGGCAGGGCGCCAGCGCCTCCCGCCATTCGTTCTCGGCGGCTGAAAGCGTAATGTCGATCCCGCCGGGCGTCGCAGCGATCATCGGTCCGTCGGCCGAGCAGACGATGCCGACGGCCTGCTGCCCGGCGACGAATGCGACCGTGACGTCGAGCCCGCGCGCCAGCGACCGGGCTTCCGGGGCGGCGACTGCCTGCGTCAGCCGATCGCGGAGCTGATCGATCAGCGCCATCTGCAGCACTTGCTCAGCGTTTGGCGGTCAGATAGCGGCCGATTTCCACATGGTCGGCGCCTGGCCCGAGCGCCTGCATTGCGGCGCTCCACAGCGCGGTCACCTGGTCCGCGAGCGGGGCGCTGACGCCGATGTCGTGGGCGAGTTCGTCGGCGGTGCCGATATCCTTTGCCATCAGCGCCAGCGAGAACCCCGAGGTGTACTTCTCCGGGATCACGAATTGCTTGAGCTTGTTCTCGGTCGAGTTGTTGCGTCCGGTCGAGGCGTTCAGCACGTCGACCAGGACCTCGGGCTCGATGCCGAAGCGGCCGCCGATCGCCAGCGCTTCCACCGCGGCGGCGAGGCCGGCGGCCGAGACGTAGTTGTTGAGCGCCTTGGCGGCGTGGCCGGAGCCGAGCGGGCCGGTGCGGAAGATCGACTTGCCCATGGCCTTGAGGACCGGCTCGGCGCGATCGATCGTGGCGCCATCGCCGCCGGCCATGATCGCCAGCGTGCCGTCGACGGCACGCTTGACGCCGCCTGACACCGGGGCGTCGATGAAGCCGAAGCCGGCAGCGATCAGCTCCTCGCCGAGCGCGCGCGTGCCGATCGGTGCCGACGAGCTCATGTCGATCACTACGGCGCCGGGGGCCAGATGGGCTTTGACGCCCTCGATCGCGCTCCGCACGATCTTGCCGTCACCCAGCAGCGTGACGACGGCGGCCGCGCCGGCGACCGCGTCAGACGCAGTCGAGGCCGCAGTACCGCCCGCCTCAGCGTAGGCGGAGCGCGCCTCGGCGGAGATGTCGAAGCCGACGACGTGATACCCGGCGCGGGCCAGGCAGGCCGACATCGGACGTCCCATGTTCCCGAGGCCGATCACGGCAATGCGTGCGGGCGGAGTGATGGCGGCTGATTGCGACACTGGCGTTCCTCTCCATCGTGTTTTGTTTTTGAAGGTCGTGCTGAGCCGTGGCGCTGTCGCTCAGGGCTCGCCGCGGCGGAGCGCCTCGAGCGCGATCGCAGCGGCGTTGTTGATGTGCTCCACGCAGGCCCGTTCGGCGCCGTCTTCGTCGCCGTTTTCGATCGCGTCGAGGATGGTGCCGATCTCGAGCAGGCTGCGGCCGATCCGGTTCGGCTGCGTCATCGAGGTCATCCGCAGCACCGTCACGCGGTTCAGCAGCATCTTGAGAAAGCGTTCGACGAAGACGTTGCCGCAGCCTTCCAGCAGAGCGGCGTAGAATTCGGTCTTGGCCGCGAGGAGCTCGCTGCGATCATCGTTGCCGGCGACCGCGCTCATGCGTTCGTACTGCGTTCGCAGCCGACCGATGATCGCCGGATCGCGGCGTTTGGCGCATTCACGGCCAGCGAAACCTTCGAGCAGAGCCCGCAGATCGTAGAGCTGGGCGGCTTCGTCGGCCGTGATCGTGCTGACGATCGGGCCGCGGTGCGGGATGGTGGTGACCAGCCCTTCGGCCTCGAGCTGACGCAGCGCCTCACGGATCGACGTCCGGCCGACGCCGGTCTGTTCGCACAGCTCGCGCTCAATCAGCCGCTGTCCTGGCTTGAACACGCCGCTGCCGATCGCCGAGCGCAGGCGGTTCTCCACCAGCAGGCGAAGACTGGTGGCTTCACGCGAGACGTTGAGGTTCGAGTCGGTCTTGGGCATGCGGCGATCTGGCCGATTGTCAGACAATCTGTCAAGCAGCTTGACGGATGGTCTGATTTGTGGCGACCTCGGACCCAATCAAAACAGACCTATTGGTCACCGGGAGGAAGAAACCATGTCGAAGATGTCGCCCCGCGCGGGGCTGAGCCGTCGTACATTGCTCGCCGGCACAGCGTCGCTGCTCGCCAGTCCGATGATCGGAGGTTCGGCTCGCGCCGACGCGAAAGCGGTCAACATCGGCGTGATCATGCCGCTCTCGGGTGCCAATGCGCAGTTCGGTATCAACTCCCGCAACGGCATCGAACTCGTCGCCGACGAGATCAACGCGGCCGGCGGCATCAAGGCGCTGGGCGGCGCCAAGATCAACCTGATCGTCGCCGACGCGACCTCGACCCCCACCACGGCCGGCACCGTGGCGCAGCGGCTGATCTCGCAGAACGAAGTCACCGGCATCCTCGGCGCTTTCGCGTCGTCGCTGACCATCGCGATCTCGGAAGTGACCGAACGCCGCGACATTCCGCTGTTGACGATGTCGTTCGCCGACCAGATCACCGGGCGCGGCTTCAAGAACATCTTCCAGGTCGTCGCCAAGGCGTCGACGCTCGGCAAGGCGCAGCTCGACTACACGCTGGCGATCGCCCAGGCGGCCGGCGCCAAGATCGACAAGATCGCGATCATGTACGAGGACACTGCCTACGGCACCGCGCAGGCGAACGGCTTGCGCGCCGCCGCGAAGGCCGCCAATGTCGAAGTCGCGATGGACGACGCCTATCCGCTCGGCATCACCGACACCACGCCGCTGATCAACAAGCTGCGCGCGTCCGGCGCCCAGGCGGTGTTCCCGGTGTCCTATCTCAACGACAGCCTGCTGATCATCCGCACCATGCGGCAGCAGCGCATCACCATGCCGGCGATCGGCGGCGCGGCCGGCTATGTGATTCCGGATTTCGAGAAGGGTCTCGGCGAATTCGCCGAAGGCGTGCTGTCGATCGCGCCGGCGAACTACGATCTGGCGCCGGATCTGACCGAGCGCTTCCGCAAGCGCTTCGGTTACTTCATGGTTCACGAAGCGCTCGAACACGCGGTCGCGCTCGACGTGCTGGTGCAGGCGATCGAGAAGGCCAAGTCGGCCAAGGCCGAGGACGTCGCCGCCGCGCTGCGCGGCGCCAAGTTCACCGGCGGCTGGACCAAGGCGATGACCGGCGGCGCCGTGCAGTTCGACTCGACCGGCCTCAACGTGCTGTCGGTGCCGGTGATGGTGCAGTGGCGCAACAAAGAACTGGTGACGGTCTGGCCCAAGGACGTCGCCAAGGGCACCGCCGAGTGGAAGACCTGAGCGAAGCCTGACGTGTCCTTCGTTCAAGCTATCATTGACGGCCTGCTGGTCGGCGGCGTCTACGCCGTGATCTCGATCGGGCTCACTCTCGTCTACGGCGTGATGGGTATCGTGAATTTCGCGCAGGCGGAATTCCTGATGATCGGCATGTTCGTGTCGTGGTTCGCCTGGGCCTATCTCGGGCTCGATCCGGTTCTCGCGGCGCCGCTGTCCTTCGCGGTGGCGTTCGCGATCGGCTGGGTGGTGCAGGGGCAGCTGATCTCACGGGTGCTGAAGGCGCCGTCGGTGGCGCAGATCTTCCTCACGGTCGGCCTCCTGATCGTGCTGGAGAACGGCGCGCTGCTCACCTTCGGCTCCCAGTTCCGCTCGGTGGTGACGAGCTATCAGACGATGTCGCTGTCGCTCGGCGCGCTGTTCGTCAGCGTGCCTTATCTGATCGCGTTCGCGATGTCGCTGGCCTGCGGCGTGGCGCTGTGGTGGTTCATGCGCACGAGCTGGTTCGGCCGGGCGATGCGCGCCACCGCGCAGAACCCGATGGCGGCGCAGCTGATGGGGATCGATACCGCGCTGATGTACAAGATGGCGTTCGCGCTCGGCGTCGGGCTCACCGCGTTCGGCGGCGCCGTGATCCTGCCTTATGTGGCGGTGTTTCCCGGCGTCGGCGGACAGTTCGTGGTGCTGATGTTCACCGTCGTCGTGCTCGGCGGCCTCGGCAGCGTCGCCGGTGCGGTGGTCGGCGGGCTCGCGGTCGGTGTGATCCAGGCGCTGTCGGCCCTGGTGTTTCCGATCCAGCTGCAAAACCTGGTGTTGTTCATCGTCTTCATTCTGGTGTTGGCCGTGCGCCCGCAAGGCCTGGTCGGAGCACGGCGATGAGAAAATGGCTCGCTCTCGCCGCGGTGATCGCGGTCGCGGCTGTGCTGCCGCTGCTGCTCAGCCCGACCGGCTATTGGATCCGCGTACTCACCTTCACGCTGCTGTTCGCCGCCATGGCGCAGGCGTGGAATCTGATCGGCGGCCTCGCCAATCAGACATCGCTCGGCCACGCGGCGTTCTTCGGCATCGGCGCCTACACCTCGACCATCCTGCTGCTGAAATTCGGCATCACCCCGTGGCTCGGCATGTTCGCGGCCGGGGCGCTCGGCGGTCTCGCGGCTTTAGTGATCGCGATCCCGACGCTGCGGCTGCAGGGACACTACTTCGCGCTGGCGACGCTGGCGTTCGGCGAAGTCATGCGGGTGATCGCCAATGTCTGGACGCCGCTCACCGGCGGGCCCGGCGGGCTATCGGTGCCGTTCACGCCGCCGAGCTTTGCCGCATACTCGTTCAAGCAGCTCTTGCCCCATGCCTATATCGCGCTGGTCGCGCTGATCATTGTGACCGCGATCTTCGAGATCATTCGGCGTGGCGCGATGGGGTACCGGCTGCGGGCGATCCGCGAAAATCCAGCCGCCGCCGAAGTGATCGGCATCGACACCACCAAGGTCAAGCTGCAGACCGCGGTGATCTCCGGCGTGCTGATGGCGATGCTCGGGACGCTCTACGCCCAGGTCGCGGTGTTCTTCGATCCCGACACCGTGTTCAGCGCCGCGGCGATCTCGATCCGCGTCGCGCTGATCGCGATCCTCGGCGGCGTCGGCACCGCCGCAGGTCCGATTCTCGGTGCGCTGTTCATCATTCCGATCGAGGAACTGATGAACGACCTGTTCTCGGCTCGCGCGGCCGGTCTGTCACAGCTGATTTTCGGCGCCATCCTGATCGCGGTGATCCTGTGGAAGCCGCGTGGCTTCATCACGCTGTGGGACGCGCTGCGTGCCCGTTTCGTCCGCGGGGAGACACGCCCATGACGATCCTCAATGTGCGCGGCCTGTCCAAGCGGTTCGGCGGCCTGCAGGCGTTGTCGGATGTGACCTTCGCGGTGCCGCAGGGGCAGATCGTCGGTTTGATCGGCCCCAACGGCGCCGGCAAGACGACGTTCTTCAGCACGCTGGTCGGACTGATCCGCCCCGATAGCGGAACGATCAAGCTCGGCGACGCCAGCCTGGTCGGGATGAAGCCGCACAAGGTGGCGGCGCTCGGCATGACCAAGACGTTCCAGAACGTCGCGCTGTTCGCCGAAAGCTCGGTGCTCGACAACGTGCTCACCGCCGGCTTGCTGCGCCACGACGTCACCACCGCGCGCGAGCAGGCGCTGATCTGCCTCGACCGTGTCGGGCTGCGATCGGTCGCGCACAAGCTCGCCGGCGAGCTGTCGTTTCCCGAGCGGGCGCGTGTCGAACTGGCGCGTGCGTTGTGTACCGGCCCGAAGGTGCTGCTGCTCGACGAGGTGATGGCGGCGCTCAATCCGGTCGAAATGCAGGAGATCATGGATCTGATCCGCTCGCTGCGCGACGACGGCCTGACGCTGCTGGTGGTCGAACATCACATGCGCGCCATCATGACGATCTGCGATCGCATCTTGGTGCTGAATTTCGGCAAGCTGCTGGCCGACGGCACAGCCCAGCAGGTCGCCAACGATCCGGTGGTGATCGAGGCTTATCTCGGCCGCTCGATGGAGGCGCATACATGAGCGAGGCTGTGCCGCTACTCGAGATCAAAGGGCTTCGCGCCGGCTATGGCGAAGTCGAGGTGCTGCACGGCATCGACCTCGAAATCCGCGACGGCGAGTTCGTCTGCATCATCGGCGCCAACACCGCCGGCAAGAGCACGATCCTGCGCGCGATCTCGCGCCTGGTGCCGCGTGTCTCCGGCTCGATGCGCTTTGCGGGCGCCGATCTGTCGAGCCGCGCGGCGCACGAGGTGCCGGCCCTCGGCATTGCGCATGTGCCGGAGGGGCGTCACGTCTTCCCGGACATGAGCGTCGAAGACAATCTGATGCTCGGCGCGTTCACGGCGCGCAAGGCCTCGGATCTGCCGCAGCGGATGCAGCGCATCTTCGAGCTGTTTCCGCGGCTGCTGGAGCGGCGCAGTCAGCTCGCCGGCACGCTGTCCGGCGGCGAGCAGCAAATGGTCGCTGTCGGCCGCGCGCTGATGCTGCGGCCCAAGCTGTTGCTGCTCGACGAGCCGAGTCATGGGCTTGCGCCGAAGGTCGTCGAGGAGATGCACGATGCCTTCGTCAAAATCCACAGCGGCGGAACCTCGATCCTGTTGGTCGAGCAGAATGTCGGCCTGGCACTCGACGTGGCGACGCGCGGCTACGTCCTGGAGAGCGGCCGGATCGCACTGCAGGGCTCCTCCGCCGACTTGAGCCAAAATCCCGCCGTCCGCTCGGCCTATCTGGGTATATGAGCGGTCGTAACGGACCTGATTTCGATTCGAACCAACTGAAAATTAAAGGACGACACCTGTGAGCTACGACCAGAAGATCACCCTCGGCGGCATGTTCGATATCGGCCTCTCGGCCCGCCGCGAAGTTCTCGGCGCGGAGTACGTCGACAAGTCGATGCAATCGACCAACGACTTCATGATGGCGTTTCAGCACATCACAACCGAATGGTGCTGGGGCTACGCCTGGAATCGTCCGGGGCTCGATCGCAAGACTCGCAGCATGCTGAATCTTGCGATGCTCACGGCGCTCAACCGCGCCCCGGAGATCAAGTTGCACACCCGCGGCGCGATCACCAACGGCGTCACCGTCGAGGAGATCAAGGAAGTGTTGCTGCACGCCACGGTGTATTGCGGCATCCCGGCCGGCCTCGACGCTTTCAAGGCGGCCAATGAAGTCCTCAAGGAGATGGGCAAGGTGGAGTAGCGACGACGTCGCTAGCCCGCCGGCGTGAACTGGTGTGAGACGTTCTTGGCGATCGTGTAGCAGCCAAGGCCTTCGGTGCCGCCTTCGCGGCCGTAGCCGCTGTCCTTGACGCCGCCGAACGGTGTCTCCGCGGTCGACGCCACGAAATGGTTGATGGTGAGATTGCCGGCCTCCACGTCGGTCGACAGCCGTTGCACGTTGTCGGCCGACCGGGTGAAGGCGTAGGCGGCGAGGCCGAAGGGCAGGGCATTGGCCTTGGCGATCGCCTCGTCGAGGCTGCGCACCGGATTGATCAGCGCCAGCGGACCGAACGGCTCTTCGTTCATCGCCAGCGCATCGTCGGGAAGGTCGGCCAGCACCGTGAGCGGATAGTAGTAGCCGCGATTCCCCAGGCGCTGTCCGCCGGCCATCACGCGGGCGCCGCGTGATTTGGCATCCGCCACCAACCGCTCCATCGCCTCGATCCGGCGAACATTCGCCAGCGGGCCGAGCTGAGTGGAAGGATCGAGTCCGTTGCCGATCTTCAGCTGTGCCGCACGCTCCGCAAAGGTCGCGGCAAACTTTTCATACAGCCGCTCGTGGACGAAGAACCGCGTCGGCGCGACGCAGACCTGGCCCGCATTGCGCGACTTCGCGACCACAGACGCGGCGGCCGTGGTGACCGGATCGACGTCATCGCAGACGATGACCGGGCCATGACCGCCGAGCTCCATGATCGCAGGTTTCATCGCGCGGCCCGCCATCGCGGCGAGGTGTTTGCCGACAGGGACCGACCCGGTGAACGTGATCAGGCGGATCGTTGGATGCGGCACCAGATGATCGGAAATGGCGGCCGGATCGCCGTACACCAGGTTGAGCACGCCCGGCGGCAGGCCGGCGTCGTGGAAGGCGCGTACCAGCTGCAGCGCGCCGGCCGGTGTCTCTTCGGATGCTTTCAGGATGATCGAGCAGCCCGACGCCAGCGCGCCGGCGACTTTGCGCGCCGGTGAGCTCATCGGGAAATTCCAGGGCGAAAACGCAGCCACCGGGCCGATCGGCTGGCGATACACGGTGTGCTGCAGTCCGGGGCCGGCCGGAATGACGCGGCCATACTGGCGCATGCCTTCGGTCGCGTCCCATTCGATGATGTCGCAGCCGCGCAGGATTTCCAGGCGCGCCTGATCGAGCGGCTTGCCTTGCTCCAGCGTCATCGCCACCGCCATCTGATCGACGCGTTCGCGGATCAACGCGGCAGCGCGCAGGATGATCTGCGCCCGTGCATTCGGGGCCGTCTTGCGCCACAGGGCGAAGCCGCGCGCGGCTGCGTCGAGCGCATCGTCGAGGTCGGCGATGGTCGCGTGCGGCACGGTGCCGAGCACGCTTTCGTCCGCCGGATTGACGATCGGGGCGCCCGGCCTGCGAAGCCAATGTCCGCCGACATAGAGCTCGATCTCTGGATAGGTCATTGCCAAGTCCGCTTGCTGTTTGAAGCGCGAGCGATGCTGCCCGCTTGCGTCGCATCCAATCATATGTTCCTATAACAGAACAACAGTTCTGTCAGACAGAACGATTGAAGTCGGGGCGACCGATCCCCGACGGCGCGTTCGCAGCAGCGGCCGGGCAAAACAAGCGACAAGGGAGCGAGATGGCAGGCCAGGGGAGGTCACGAACGGCGACGGGATGCGCAGTAGCCGACACCGGCGCGCACATCGCACCAGCGCACGCGATGGTTTCACCGATCGGAACGCGGCGCCGAACAATCGGTGTCGATATCTCCTCTATGGGGGCCGGCGATGACAGGCTCTGATGCCGTGAGCGATGCGTTTACGCATCTGCCAGCGATGCTCGAGCGCGATCCGGCGTTGATCCATCGGGCACGTTTGCTCGACGTCGATTGCCTGCTCGGTTCGGTCGAGCAGGCGTTCCACGTCGCGATCCGTGCCGGCCGTATCACGGACATGACGCCGGCTCCGGTGCTGATGCGGTCCTGGACTTTCGCGTATCGGGCGACGCCGGAGGCTTGGACGGCCTACTGGCAACCGATGCCGGCCGCGGGGTGGCACGATCTGCTGGCACTCACCAAGCGCGGCGCGGCGACTCTCGAAGGCGACATCAAGCCGTTCATGACGCACCTGCAGTACTTCAAGGATCTGCTCGCGCTGCCCCGCACAGGAGGCGCGCGATGACCGGGCACATTGAACCGATGGTCGGCCGCTACGTGCATGTCGACATCGCCGGCACGACGCACCGGATCTATTTCGAGGAGGCGGGCAGCGGCATTCCGCTGGTTTGTTTACACACCGCTGGCTCGGACGGCCGACAGTGGCGCCATCTGCTCGCCGACGAGGCATTCGCGAAGGCTTTCCGCATCATCGCGTTCGATCTGCCGTGGCACGGCAAGTCGAACCCGCCGGCGGATTGGGACGGCACCGAGTATCAGCTCACGACCGCGCGCTACACCGAGACGATCCGCGCATTTTGCGCGGCGCTCGATCTCGATCGGCCGGTGGTGATGGGCTGCTCGATCGGCGGGCGTATTGTGCTGAATCTGGCGATCGACCACGCGGCCGAGTTCAGGGCGCTGATCGGCCTCGAAGCCGCGGACTTCCAGGCGCCCTGGTACGATACGAGCTGGCTGAATCGCCCCGACATTCATGGCGGCGAAGTTTGCGCGGCGCTCGTGTCGGGTCTCGTCGCGCCGCAGAGTCCGGCCGAGACTCGGATGGAAACGTTGTGGGCCTACAAGCAGGGGGGGCCCGGCGTGTTCAAGGGCGACCTGTATTTCTACCGCGTCGATGGTGATCTGCGGGGGCGTACCAAGGCGATCGATACCAGCGCGTGTCCGCTCTATCTGCTCACCGGCGAATACGACTTCTCCTGCTCGCCGGAAGACACGTTGCGCACTGCCGCGGGGATTCCTGGCGCCGCGGTCGTCGTGATGGAGAAGCTCGGTCATTTTCCGATGAGCGAAAATCCCGACCAATTCCGGCGCTACATCGCGCCGGTTCTCGATGCCATCAAACAACAAAAGACCATCTGAGGAGGAAACCATGACGACCCGAACATTCAAGAAAGCGCTGTATCTTTCAGCCGCACTGGTGCTGTCGGCGTTGCCGGCGAAAGCCGCGGAGACGATCAAGATCGGCGTGCTCAACGATCAGTCCGGCGTTTTCGCCGACAATGGAGGCACCGGTTCGGTCGCTGCCGCCAAGCTCGCGGCCGAAGACTTCGGTGGCGAATTGCTGGGAGAGAAGATCGAAGTCATCGCCGCCGACCACCAGAACAAGCCGGATATCGCGGCGGCGACGGCGCGGCGCTGGTTCGATACCGATGGTGTCGACATGATCGCCGACGGCGCGGCGTCGTCGGCCGGTTTCGCCATCCTCGAAGTGGCGCGACAGAAGAACAAGATTTTCGTGATCAGCGGCCCCGGTTCGTCCGACTTCACCGGCAAGGCGTGTTCGCCGGTCAGCTTCCACTTCAACTATGACACCTATGCGCTGTCGAAGATGACCAGCGACGCCATCACCAAGTTGGGCGGCAAGACGTGGTACTTCATCACGGCGGATTACGCGTTCGGTCACGCGCTGCAGCGCGACGCGACCAAGTTCATCGAAGCCGCCGGTGGCAAGGTGGTCGGATCGTCCGCGCATCCGCTCGGCACCACCGACATGGCGTCGTTCCTGCTGCAGGCGCAGGGCTCCAAGGCCAAGGTCGTCGGCCTCGCGACCTCCGGTGCGGACGTGCAGACCGCGATCAAGCAGGCCGGGGAATTCGGCATCGTCGAGAGCGGCCAGCAGCTCGCCGGCCTGCTGGTCTTCATCACTGACGTCAACGCGCTCGGCCTCAAGGTGGCTCAGGGGCTGCAGGTCACGACCTCGTTCTATTGGGACCTCAACGACGAGACCCGGGCCTGGACCAAACGCTACATCGCGGCGACCGGCAAGCCGCCGAGCATGGTGCAGGCTGGCGTCTACAGCGGCGTGCATCATTATCTCGCGGCGGTGAAAGCCGCCGGCACCAAAGACCCGACGATCGTCGCCAAGAAGATGCACGAGATGAAGGTCAACGACATGTACAACAAGGACGTCGCCATCCGTCCGGACGGACGTGTGCTTCACACGATGTATCTTGTTCAGGTAAAGAAGCCGGACGAATCGAAGTACAAATTCGATTACTACAAGGTCGTGAAGGTGTCGCCGGGCGCGGGGGCGTTCCGCCCGATGAGCGAGGGCAACTGTCCGTTGGTGCAGAACTGACCTCGGCTTGAGTCAGGCGCGCCGTGTCGGCGCGCCTGCGGCTTTGGATTTGGGAATGAAAGAGGAACTTGTGATGGCGGCGATCGGATTCATCGGACTGGGTGTCATGGGCGAGCCAATGTGCCGCAATCTGGCCCGAAAATCCGGCGCCGAAGTGCTCGGTTTCGATCGGGCAGATGCGCCGCTGCAGCGGCTCGCGGAGGCGGGCGTCAAGCGTGCGGCCTCGCTCGCCGATCTTGCCCGCGATGCCGACGTGATCTTCATGGCGCTGCCGAGTGGCAAGCACGTGCAGGCGGTGTGCGAAGGCGATGACGGCCTGCTGCGGCATGCCGAGGCGCGTCACACCATCGTCGATCTCGGCACCTCGCCGGTGCAGGCGAGTCGGGAGCTCGCCGAGCGCTTCGCCGCAAAGGACGCGGCCTTCGCCGACGCACCGATCGCGCGCACCCGGCAGGCGGCCGAAGAGGGCACGCTGAGCGTGATGGTCGGCGCCGATGCGGCGACGTTCGACAAGCTACGGCCGTTGATCGCGACATTTGCGACCGATATCACCCATTGCGGCGGCGTCGGCGCCGGGCAGGTGGTGAAGATCCTCAACAATATGGTGCTGATGCAGACGGTGGTGGCGCTCGGCGAAGCGCTGGAAACCGCCAAGCGGGCGGGACTCGATGCCAAGCTGGTGTTCGAGACACTCGCCAAGGGATCGGCCGACAGCTTCGCGTTGCGCAACCACGGCATGAAGGCGATGCTGCCGGACGTCTTTCCGGAACGGGCGTTCTCGACCGAGTACGCACGGAAGGACATCTCTTACGCGCTTGACCTCGCCAGATCGGTGGACATCAACCTGCCCGGCGCGGAGCTCGCCGACAAGCTGCTCGGCGAGGCGATCGAGGCGGGATACGGTGATCTCTACTGGCCGGTGCTGGCGCGCGTGATTGCGGCGTCGCGCTCGGCGTGACCTGGATGGCACGATGAAGCGGTCCGCGACCGGATCTTCGACGACAGAGGCGCCGATGCGTGAAGCCGGCGAAGGCGTCGCCGCGGTCGAGCGTGCGCTCGCCATCGTGGCGGCGCTGGAGACCGCTGACCAGCCGATGACGCTGGCCGAACTCGCGGTCCGAACCGGCTTCTACAAGAGCACGATTCTGCGATTGCTCGGATCGCTGATCGCGACCGGTTACGCGACGAGGCTGCCCGATGGCGCCTACGACCTCGGGCCGGCCGCGTTCCGCCTCGGCGCCGCGTTCACGCGCAAGAACGCCATCGGACACCATGTGTTGCCCGCGCTGCAGCAACTGGTCGATCAAGGTACCGAAAGTGCGTCGTTTCACATTCGGCAGGACGCGGAAAACCGGCTGTGCCTGTTTCGGGTGAATTCGCGTCACGCCACGCTCGATCGGGTCGAGGTCGGGCACAGCTACGCGCTGGATCGCGGCGCCGCCGGCCACATCATCCTGGCTTACGCCGGCCAGAAGGGAGCGCGTTACGACGCGATCCGGACCGACGGCTTCGACGTCTCGCTCGGCGAGCGCGATCCGAGCTGTGCCGCGGTCGCCGCGCCGGTGTTCGGCCCGCGCGACATGCTGATCGGGGTGATCTCGCTGTCCGGTCCGCGCGAGCGGTTCGGCAAGGCGGAGATCGCAAAGATGAAGCGCGTGCTCGGCCCGGTGGCCCGGGCGCTCACGCAGAGTTTGGGTGGGACATGGCCCGCGTATCGATGATGGTGTGGCGCGCATCGGCCGCGGCCGGTCGGCGGTGTCGGTGATGGCGACTTCCGCGGGCGTTCCGGACGTTGTGGTGATCGGCGGAGGCAACGCCGCTCTGTGCGCGGCGTTGATGGCGCGGGAAGCGGGCGCCTCGGTGCTGATCCTCGAAGCCGCACCACGCGAGTGGCGCGGCGGCAACTCGATGCATGTGCGCAATCTGCGCTGCATGCACGACGCGCCGCAGGATGTGCTGGTCGAGGCCTATCCCGAAGACGAGTTCTGGCAGGACCTCTTGAAAGTCACCGGCGGCCTGACCGACGAGCCGCTGGCCCGTTTGGTGATCCGCCATTCGTCGCGCTGCCGGCCGTGGATGCGGCGTCACGGCGTGCACTTCCAGCCGCCGCTTTCGGGCGCGTTGCACGTCGCGCGCACCAACGCATTCTTCATGGGCGGCGGCAAGGCGCTGGTGAACGCGTATTATCGCAGCGCCGAAGCGCTCGGCGTGAAGGTTCGCTACGACACCAAGGTGCGGAGCTTCGAACTCGAGAACGGACGGTTCGTCGCCGCGATCACCGACACCGGCGAGCGTATCGCCGGCAGGACCTGCGTGCTCGCCTGCGGCGGCTTCGAGTCCAATCTGGAGTGGCAGCGCGAGGCTTGGGGCCAGAACGAGCGCGGCGAATGGCCCGCCGAGAATTTCCTGATCCGCGGCACGCGGTTCAATCAGGGCGTACCGCTCAAATTTATGATCGACGCTGGCTTCGACAGCATCGGCGATCCGACGCAGGCGCATTGCGTCGCGATCGACGCGCGCGCACCGCTTTACGACGGCGGCATCTGCACCCGGATCGATTGCGTGTCGCTCGGCGTCGTCGTCAATCGCGACGCAGCGCGGTTCTACGATGAAGGCGAGGATTTCTGGCCGAAGCGCTACGCGATCTGGGGACGGCTCGTCGCCCAGCAGCCGGGGCAGATCGCCTGGTCGATCATCGACGCCAAGGCGATCGGCCGTTTCATGCCGCCGGTGTTCGAAGGCACGCGGGCGGAGACCCTGGATGAGCTTGCCGCGCAGATTGGTCTCGACCCGAAGGCGTTTGTCGACACGCTGTCCGCCTACAACGCCGCGTGCCAGCCGGGCACCTTCGACCACACCAAAATGGACGACTGCAGGACCGATGGCTTGTCGCCGGCGAAGACGCATTGGGCCCTGCCGATCGACACGCCGCCGTTCACCGCTTATCCGCTGCGTCCGGGGATTACCTTCACTTATCTGGGCCTGAAGACCGACGCGACGGCGGCGGTTCGTTTCCGCGGCACGCCGACCGACAATCTGTTCGCGGCCGGCGAGATGGTGGCAGGCAATGTGCTGGGCAAAGGCTACACCGCCGGCGTCGGCATGAGCATCGGCACGGCGTTCGGCCGCATCGCCGGCGTCAACGCCGCGCGCGCGGCCGGCTTCCAGCATCCGACGTTCCAGCAGGAGTTCGACTATGCGGCCGCTCGCTGACCCTGCCGCGCCTTCCGATCCGGCAGCCTGTCAGGGCGGGATCGGTCTGGCCGGCATCCTGAGCGCCGACGAGGCCGAAGTCGCGAGGGTGCTGCAGATCTGCAATGCCTGCCGCTATTGCGAGGGGTTCTGCGCGGTGTTTCCGGCGATGACCCGCCGGCTGGCGTTCGATCAGGCCGATACGCACTACCTCGCCAACCTGTGCCACAATTGCGGCGCGTGCTTGCACGCTTGCCAATACGCGCCGCCGCACGAATTCGCCGTCAACGTGCCGCAGGCGATGGCCAAGGTCCGGGTGCGAACCTACAAGGACTACGCGTGGCCCTCGGCCTTCGGCCGCCTCTACGACCGCGCCGGGCTGACCGTCGCGCTCGCTCTGGCGGGAGGTCTGGCGCTGTTTCTGATCCTGGCGGTCGCGATCACCGGAAGCCTGCGCCACGCGCCGCTGGCCGGCAATTTCTACGCGGTGTTCCCGCACAATCTGCTGGCCGTGCTGTTCAGCGCGGCGTTCTTCTACGCGGTGCTGGCGCTCGGCATCGGCGTGACGCGATTCTGGCGGCAGGTGTCGCCGGCGCTCGGCGGCGATACGGCCGAGGCCGCGCGGGCGCGGATGCCGGCAGCGGCGGAAGCGGTCTCCGACGTCGCGCGGATGCGTTATCTCGGCGGCGGTCATGGCGAGGGCTGCAACGAGGAGAGCGACCGCTTCACGCTGTGGCGCCGGCGCTTCCATCAATCCACCCTGTACGGCTTCCTGCTGTGCTTCGCCGCGACTTGCGTGGCGTCGCTGTATCACTACGCGCTCGGCCTGCACGCCCCCTATGGTCTGTTCAGCGCGCCGGTGGTGCTCGGCTCGCTCGGCGGCATCGGACTGATCATGGGGCCGATCGGCCTATTGTGGCTCAATTTGCGCCGCGACCCGCAGCATGGCGATCCCGCACAGCATTCCATGGATCGCGGGTTCATCGCGCTGCTGCTGCTGGTCAGTGCGACCGGCTTCGCGCTGCTCGCGCTGCGCGATACGCAGTGGATGGCGCTGTGGCTCGCGATCCATCTTGCTACGGTGCTGGCGCTGTTCCTGACGCTGCCCTATGGCAAGTTCGCCCACGGCATCTTCCGCGCCGCGGCACTGCTCAAGTTCAACATCGAAAGGCGAATGCCGAACCGCCTCGGCGTCGGCGGCGAGTAGGAAGCGCTGGCTGCGAGGCGCCGCACGTTGTATTGAACATCCCTATAACAAGATGGCTCGTCGAGAGCGCGTGATGTCGGTGGAGGGAAGCCTATGGTCAACCGCCCGAGTGGAACGGCCGCTACGTCCGGAGGCGCCGTTGCGCAGTATGAAATCTTTGCGCTGCGTTATGCCACGATGCGGAATCGCGCAATCTTCCAGAACTTCATGTTTCCCGACGCGCACGAGCAGGCGAGTGATCTCGACTACTTCGTTTGGGTGATACGCGGGGAGGGGCGGACGGTCCTTGTCGACACCGGTTTCGGCGAAGTCGCCGCGCAGGAGCGCAACCGGGCTCTGACGATCGATCCGGTCGAAGCGTTGCGACGTTTCGGCATCGATCCGCTCGCCATCGAAGACGTCGTCATTACGCATCTGCACTACGACCACGCGGGTAATCTCGACAGTTTTCCGAATGCTCGCTTTCACGTTCAGGATCGTGAGGTCTCCTACGCGACAGGGCGCTGCATGTGCCATCGCGCATTGCGGCACCCGTTCTCCGTCACCGACGTGACCACGCTGGTGCGGCACGTCTACGGCGGTCGGGTCGTCTTCCATGATGGCGATGGCCAGTTGGCTCCCGGCATCAGCCTTCATCTGATCGGCGGCCATTCCAACGGGCTTCAGGTCGTGCGGGTCGAAACGGCGCGCGGTCCGGTCGTGCTCGCCTCGGATGCCGCGCATTTCTACGACAACATCATCAAGGAAAATCCCTTCCCGATCGTCAGCAATGTCGGCGAGATGTGTGAGGGATGGCGTGAGCTGAAGCGGCTGGCCGGCGGGATCGACGGAATTGTCCCCGGGCACGATCCACTGGTCGCTGCGCTTTATCCCGCAGTGGCGGGGCACCCCGACGCCTTCATGCTGCATCAGCCGCCACAGCAACAGCTTCCGTCGAAGTAGTCAGCCTGCGATCGTCTGTCCCGGTTTGCTGCGCCCAGCGCGTTGGCGCGATGTTCGAGCCAGCCTCGAACCCGGGATGGACCGACGTCTTTGACCGGAAGATCATGCCGGCGGATCGGGCGGGCCGTCTCGCCGTCGACTCCGGCTCCGGCTGACACATGACGCGAACGCTGCCCTCCCAGGCGACAACACTTCGAAAAAATTGAAGATTTGCGAAGGCGGAGGTCACCCGCACCGGCGCGAATTCGGCGCATCGCCATATCCCCCGCGGACTGAACCGTTCAAATTTGAGCGAATCGTCGTGCCAAGGCAATGGCCCAGCGCGGCGACGGGGAGGTCGTGCGTTTGTGACGGTTGCTTCGGCGTGCGACAAGGGGGAAGAGTCCTGCAGCTGACCGGGGCTAGATTGCAGAAGACCACGGTTTCGCGCGAGTGCGTGGAGGCAACGAGTTCACAATGTCTAAGCGTCGTCACAGTGCCCCGGTGATGTGGGGCTCATGATGCGCCGTCGTTTGCCGTCGCTGATCGCGCTCCGTGCCTTCGAGGCTGTCGGGCGCACCGGCAGCGTCCGCGCCGCCGGAGACGAATTGGCGGTCAGTCATACCGTCGTCTCGCGGCATCTGCAGAATCTGCAGAAATTTCTCGGCGTTGCGTTGGTCCGCGGCGAGGGGCGCGGCGTCATCTTGACCGAGGCCGGCGTCAACTTTCACGCGCAAATTTCGCAAGCCTTCGACATCATCGCGCGCGCCACCACGTCCGCACGGCCGACGTCGCTGCCGACGCTGAACATTTGGTGTATTCCGGGCATCGCCAATCGGCTGCTGCTGTCGCGGCTGCCGGAATTGACCGGGCCTCCGCGCAACTGGGAGGTGAATCTACAGCCGACGTTGACTCATCCAGACTTGTCGCGGGCCGAAGCCGACGCCGAGATCGTCTATGCCGACGTCATCGACTCCCGCGGACCGCTGATGGCGGAAATCCTATTGCGGCCGCGCGTGTTTCCGGTCGCCAGCCCGGCCTATCTGGCGCGCTATCCGGCGATCACCAGTCTCGAGGATCTGTCGCAGATCGCGCTGATCCATGAAGAGTCGACCATGCAATGGACCCGTTGGTTCGAACTCGCGGGCCTCGACGATCTGCCGCCGCTGCGCGGCCAACGGTTGTGGCACGCCCATCTGGCGATTGAAGCGGCACGGCTCGGGCAGGGCGTCGCGCTTGGCAACGAGGTGCTGGTCGAGGACGATCTGCGTTCCGGCGCGCTGGTCGAGGTGATCAGTTCGTCGGTTTATATGGAGACTTATCAGCTCGTTGCGCTGAGAGAGCGGTGGGACGATCCGGAGATCGTTGCATTGCGAAACTGGCTGAAGCAAGTGCTGTCGGAGATCTAGCCGCGATGCCGAATGCGAGCGCTCTGGCCACGCGTTGAGCGAAGCGCCCAACAAAGCATCAGTCTCTGCTCTCAATGGTGCAGCATTTTTCGATTGGTGCATGGAAGTCACCAGATCGAACTTACAAGCTGATTGATTGTCCTCGTCGTCGCTTTAGCGTTGTCGTCAGTTCAGGAGAGAGCTGATGACGAATAGTGAATTGCTGGCGCGCAGACAGGCGGCTGTCGTGCGAGGTGTCAGCCAAGCAACGCCGGTATTTGCAGAGCGTGCGCTGAATAGCGAGATCTGGGACGTCGAGGGCAAGCGCTACGTTGATTTCGCCGGCGGCATCGCCGTGCTCAACACCGGTCATTGCCATCCGCGCATCGTCGCAGCGATCCGGGAGCAGCTCGATCGCTTCACCCACACCTGTTTCCAGGTGGCGCCCTATGAGGGTTATATCAAACTCGCCGAGCGGCTGAATCAATTGGCGCCGATCAACGGACCGCTGAAGTCGATCCTGCTCAGCACCGGCGCGGAAGCCACCGAGAACGCCGTGAAGATCGCGCGCGCCGCGACCGGGCGCAGCGGCGTCATCGCCTTCACAGGCGGCTTTCATGGACGGACCGCGTTCGCGTCGGCGATGACCGGCAAGGTCATTCCCTACAAGAAGGCGCTCGGCCCGCCGCTGCCCGGCGTGTGGCATGTGCCGTTTCCCGCGGCCGGCGGCGACGTCTCCGTCGAGGACGCGCTACGCTGCGTCTCGTTCGTGTTCAAGGCCGATATCGACGCCTCGCAGGTCGCGGCGATCATCATCGAGCCGGTGCAGGGCGAGGGCGGCTTCCACCAGGCGCCGCCCGAACTGATGCGTGGTCTGCGCAGGCTGTGCGACGAGAACGGCATCGTGCTGATTGCCGACGAGGTGCAGACCGGTTTCGGTCGCACCGGCAAGATGTTTGCGATGGAGCACTACGACGTGCAGGCCGACATCGTCTGCGTCGCCAAGAGTCTCGCCGGCGGCTTGCCGCTGTCGGGCGTGATCGGCCGCGCCGCGATCATGGATGCGGCTGAGCCGGGCGGCCTCGGCGGCACCTATGCGGGCAATCCGTTGGCGTGCGCCGCCGCGCTCGCAGTGCTCGACGTGTTCGAAGAAGAGAACCTGATTGCACGCGCGAACCAGATTGGCGAGCGGTTGCGCAACGCGATCGATCGCTTCGCGCTGTCGAACACGCTGGTGCCGACCTCGGTCGCGCGCGGGCCGGGAGCGATGGTCGCGTTCGACATTCTCAAGCAGCGCGGCAGCAACGAGCCGGATGCGGAGATGACCAAGCGGGTGACGAAGCTGGCCTACGAGAACGGGCTGATCCTGCTGTCGTGCGGCACCGCCGCCAACACCATTCGCATTCTGGTGCCGCTGACGGCGTCGGACGAGATCGTCGATGAAGGCTTGGCGATCCTGGAGCGTTGCCTCGCTGCGTAGCACATGGCGCGTCTGCGCCGAGACGGGACTAATCGAGATGTTGATGCCGAGTGATCCCGGCCTGTTGGCCGAGCGCTGCCTGATTGGCGGCAAGTGGTGTGGTGAGCCGGTCGATGCCGTGTTCAACCCGGCGACGGGCGAGCGCATCGGCGCGGTGCCGCATTTCGGTGCGGACGAGGCCGAGGAGGCGGTGCGCGCCGCCGATATCGCATTCCGGCAATGGTCGAAGCTGCTCGCCAAGCAGCGCGCGACGATGCTGCGGGCGTGGTTCGATCAGATCATCGCCAATCGCGAAGATCTGGCGCTGCTGCTGACGCGCGAGCAGGGCAAGCCGCTGGCCGAGGCGCTGGGCGAGATCGACTACGCGGCGTCTTTCGTGGAGTTCTACGCCGAGGAGGCGCGGCGCATCTACGGCGAGACCATTCCGTCGCATCGCGCCGATGCCCGCACGATGGTCATCCGCCAGCCGGTCGGCGTCGTCGCGGCGATCACACCGTGGAATTTCCCCGCCGCGATGATCACCCGCAAGGTCGCGCCGGCTTTGGCCGCCGGTTGCACCGTCGTGATCAAGCCGGCGCCGGAAACGCCGCTGACGGCGCTCGCGCTGGGCGTACTGGCGCAGCGCGCCGGCTTCCCGCCGGGCGTGCTCAACATCGTCACCGGCGATGCGCCGGCGATCGGTCGGGCCTGGACCGAGCATCCGACGGTGCGGGCGATCAGCTTCACCGGCTCGACCGAGGTCGGCAAGATCCTGATGCGTCAGGCGGCCTCGACCGTGAAGAAGGTCGGCCTCGAGCTCGGCGGCAACGCGCCCTTCATCGTGTTCGACGATGCCGATCTCGACGCCGCGGTCGAAGGCGTGATCACGTCGAAGTTCCGCAACATGGGACAGACCTGCGTCTGCGCCAATCGCATCTATGCGCAGGATGGGATTTACGACGCCTTCGTCGAGAAGCTCACCGCCAAGGTGGCGACGCTGCAGGTCGGCAACGGCGTCGACGCCGGAGTGACGCAGGGTCCGTTGATCACCAAGGAGGCGATCACCAAGGTCGAGCGTCATGTCGCCGACGCCGTCGGCAAGGGCGCCAAGGTCGTGCTCGGCGGCAAGCGTCACGCGCTCGGTCGCACCTTCTTCGAGCCGACCGTGCTGGCCGGTGTCACCACCGCGATGCTGATCACCCGCGAAGAGACCTTCGGTCCGGTCGCGCCGGTGTATCGCTTCACCGACGAGGCCGACGTGATCGCGCAGGCGAACGACTCGCCGTTCGGTCTGGCCGCTTACTTCTATGCGCGTGATCTCGGCCGCGTGTTCCGTGTCGCCGAAGCGCTGGAGTCCGGCATGGTCGGCGTCAACTCGGCGCTGCTCGGGGCCGACGTGGTGCCGTTCGGCGGCGTCAAGCAGTCCGGCCTCGGCCGCGAGGGCTCGCGCCACGGCATCGAGGAGTATGTCGAGACCAAGTACATCCTGCTCGGCGGCCTCGATCGCTGACACTGCTATCCACATGACGAGAAGATTGAGATTCAGGGGAGACACGAGACGTGGCGACTGAGACATTGACGAAATCGGATGCGATCACCGAGAGCCTGCGTGCTGCCGTCGATCGCAACTTCGACGACCAGGTCGCGTTTCTCCAGCGCATGGTGCAGTTCCGCAGCCTGCGCGGCGAGGAAGCTCCGCAGCAGGCATGGCTGGCGCAGCAATTCGCCGACCGCGGCTACAAGGTCGACACTTTCAGTCTCGCCGACGTCGATATCGCCAGTCACCCGAAGGCGGCGCCGATGGACACGATCGATCCCGCCGGCTCGATGCAGGTCGTCGCCACCCCAGATTATGACGGCAAGGGCCGCAGCCTGATCCTGCAGGGCCATATCGACGTGGTACCGGAAGGGCCGGTCGATCTGTGGAACGACCCGCCCTTCGCCGCGACCGTGCGTGACGGCTGGATGATCGGCCGCGGCGCGCAGGACATGAAAGGCGGCGTGTCGGCGATGATCTTCGCGCTCGATGCGATCCGCGCCGCCGGTTACGCGCCCGATGCGCGCGTCCACGTGCAGACCGTGACCGAAGAGGAGAGCACCGGCAACGGCGCACTCTCGACCTTGATGCGCGGCTATCGTGCCGATGCGTGCCTGATCCCCGAGCCGACCGGCCACACGCTGACGCGTGCTCAGGTCGGCGCGATCTGGTTCAGACTGCGGGTGCGTGGCACGCCGGTGCATGTCGCCTATTCGGAGACCGGCACCAGCGCCATCCTGTCGGCGATGCATCTGATCCGTGCGTTCGAGGAGTACACCAAGACGCTCAACGCCCAGGCGGTGCGCGATCCCTGGTTCGGACAGATCAAGAATCCGATCAAGTTCAACGTCGGCATCGTCAAGGGCGGCGACTGGGCGAGCTCGACTGCAGCCTGGTGCGAACTCGACTGCCGGCTCGGTCTGCTGACCGGCGATACGCCGCAGGACGCGATGCGCGGCATCGAGAAATGCCTCGCCGACGCGCAGGCGACCGACAGCTTCCTGTCGGAGAATCCGGCCGAACTGATCTGGAGCGGCTTCCAGGCCGATCCGGCCGTGTGCGAGCCCGGCGGCGTTGCTGAAGACGTTCTCGCCAGCGCGCACAAGGCCGCGTTCAACGCGCCGCTCGACGCCCGCCTGTCGACGGCGGTCAACGATACGCGGTACTACTCGGTCGACTACGGCATTCCGGCGCTGTGTTACGGACCCTACGGTGAAGGTCCGCACGCGTTCAACGAGCGCATCGATCTTGAAAGCCTGCGCAAGACGACGCTGAGCATTGCGCTGTTCGTCGCCGAGTGGTGCGGGCTGAGGAAGCTGTGATGGCGATCGCAGCCGTGTCGACCTCCGCCACACAATCGATGACCGGGGCCGACCGGCTGTGCGACGCGCTGCTGGCCCACGACGTCGACGTTTGCTTCGCCAATCCGGGCACGTCGGAAATGCATTTCGTCGCGGCGCTCGATCGGCAGCCGCGGATGCGGTGCATCCTGGGGCTGTTCGAGGGTGTCGTCACCGGCGCTGCCGACGGCTACGCCCGGATGCGCGACCGGCCGGCGGCGACGCTGCTGCATCTCGGCCCCGGCCTCGCCAACGGTCTGGCCAACATGCACAACGCGCGGCGCGCGCTTTCGCCGATGATCAACATCGTCGGCGATCACGCGGTCGAGCATCTGCCGCTGGACTCGCCGCTGACCAGCGACATCGACTCCCTGGCGCGGCCGATGTCGCGTTGGGTCAAGCGGATCGGCGATCCGGTGCGGATCGATCAGGACGTCGCCGAGGCCTGGGCGCAGAGCATGGCGCCGGGAATCTCCACGCTGATCCTGCCGGCCGACATGGCGTGGAACGAACACGTCTATGGCTCCGAGCTGGCGCGCGGCCAACGGCTGCCGCAGACGCCATTGGAGCGGGAGACCGTCGCCCGCATCGGCACCGCGATCCGCGATGGGCGCAAAGTGGTGTTGCTGCTCACCGGCGCGGCGCTGCGCGAGGGAGCGCTGCGCATCGCTGACGGCATTCGTCGTACGACCGGCGTGGAGATCTACGCGCAGGGCAGCAACGGCCGGATCGAACGTGGCCGCGGCCGCGCGCCGATCGCCAAGCTGCCGATGACGCACGACGGCGGCGGTGCGCTGCTGCGCGGGGTCGACATGCTGGTGCTGATCGGCGCCAAGGAGCCGGTGTCGTTCTTCGCCTATCCGAACCGTCCCGGCCGGCTCGCGCCGCCGTCGTGCGAGATCGTGCGATTGGCGGGACCCGATCAGGATCTGCCGCAGGCACTGGAATGGCTCGCGGACGAGGCGGGCGTCAAGCTCGAGGCGGTCTCGGCCGCGCCGGCGGCGGCTTCCGCTCCGGCGGCCGGCGGAGATGCTCTCTCCGTGGATGCGGTGAACCGTCTCGTGGCAGCAAGGCTGCCGGAGCAGGCGATCATTTGCGACGAGGCGCTGACCTCGTCGGGCTTCTTCGATTATTCCTACGACGCCCCGCCGCACGATTATCTGCAGATCACCGGCGGCGCGATCGGGATTGGCATTCCGATGGCCGCAGGTGCGGCGGTCGCGTGTCCCGACCGCAAGGTGATCAACCTGCAGGCCGACGGCAGCGGGATGTACACGGTGCAGGGACTGTGGACTCACGCCCGCGAAAATCTCGACGTCGTCACCATCGTGTTCTCGAACCGCTCCTACGCCACGCTGTGGGGCGAGATGAGCAAGGTCGGGGCGCAGACGCCGGGACGCAATGCGCAGCGGATGCTGCAGCTCGATCAGCCCGAGCTCGACTGGACGAAGATGGCGCAGGGCCTGGGTGTCGAAGCGAGCCGCGCCACCACACTGGCCGAGTTCACGCGGGCGTTCGACGCGGCGCTGGCGCGGCGCGGTCCGTATCTGATCGAGGCGATGGTCTGATGCGGCGACTGTCGTCGTCACGATCAGCTTTCTGGATGAACTATCAGTTTCAACTTCTTGTAACGCGGGGGATCTCATGAACAGACGCGAATTCACCAAGCTCGGCCTGCTCGCTGGCGCGGCCGGCATCGGCGGAATCCCGCTCGGCATCACGCGTGCCGTAGGGCAGACCCGCGGCGGCACGCTCAACACCATCATTCAGCCGGAACCGCCGATCCTGGTCACCGCGCTCAATCAGCAGCAGCCGACGCTGACGCTGGGCGGCAAGATCTACGAGAGCCTGCTGCGCTACGATTTCGACCTCAAGCCGCTGCCGGGCCTCGCTCAGTCCTGGGAAGTGTCGCCCGACAAGCTGACCTACACCTTCAAGCTGTTCCCCAACATCACCTTCCACGACGGCACGCCGCTGACCTCCGAAGACGTGGTGTTCTCGATCACCAAGATCCTGATGGAAAACCACGCGCGGGCGCGCAACACCTTCTCGCGGGTCGAGAAGGCCGAGGCGCCGGACCCGCTCACCGTGGTGTTCAAGCTGAAGACGCCGTTCGCACCGTTCCTCACCGCGTTCGATTGCACCACCGCGCCGATCGTGCCGAAGCACATCTACGAGGGCACTGACTATCGCAAGAATCCGGCCAATGCGAAGGCGATCGGATCCGGCCCGTTCAAGCTGAAGGAATGGGTGCGCGGCTCGCACGTCCATCTGGTCAGGCACGAGGGCTATTATCGTCCGAACGAGCCGGTTCTCGACGAGATCATCTACCGCGTGATCCCGGATTCCGCCTCGCGCTCGGTGGCGCTGGAGCAGGGGACCGTTCAGCTCACGCAGTGGACCGACGTCGAGCTGTTCGAGGTGCCGCGGCTGCAGAAGCTCCCGCATCTGACGATGACCACCAAGGGCTACGAGTTCTTCGCGCCGCATACCTGGCTCGAGATGAACAACCGGATCGCGCCGATGAACGATAAGCGGTTCCGGCAGGCGGTGATGTACGCGATCGACCGCAAGGCACTGCTCGCCCGCGTCTATTTCGGTCTCGGCAAGGTGTCCACCGGCCCGGTGTCGTCGAAGACGAAATTCTACGAGAAGGACGTCAAGAAGTACGACTACTCGCCCGAGAAGGCGAAGGCGCTGCTCGACGAGATGGGGTTGAAGCCGGGCCCCGACGGCAAGCGGGTGTCGATTCCCTATCTGGTGCCGCCCTATGGCGAAACCCATCAGCGGGCTTCCGAGTTTCTGCGGCAGTCGCTCGCCCGCGTCGGCATCGATCTGCAGCTGAAAGGAATCGATATCGCCGGCTGGGCCGAGAAGTTCAGCAATTGGGACTTCTCCATGACGTCGACGACGGTCTATCAGTTCGGTGATCCCGCGCTCGGCGTTTCTCGAAGCTACATCTCGTCCAACATCCGCAAGGGCATCCTGTTCTCCAACACCTGCGGCTACTCCAACCCGGAGGTCGACCGGCTGTTCGAGGCGGCCGCGGTCGCAACGTCGGACGACAAGCGTCAGGAGCTCTACAGCGAGGTCCAGAAAATCATGGTCGAGGAGGTGCCGGTCGCCTGGCTGCTCGAGATCGACTACCCGAACTTCATGGACAAGCGGCTGAAGAACGTGGTGACCACGGCGATCGGCGTCCACGACACATTCGGGACGGTTTCGTTCGGATGATGGCGCTGGCGCAGTCGATCGGCGGCAGTCGTGGTGTGGCGATCGCTTTGGCGGTCGCCCGCTGGGTGGCCCGCTTCGTCGCGGTGGTGCTGGTGATCGCCACCTTCAACTTCGTGCTGGTGCATGCTGCGCCCGGCGATCCCGCGCAGGTGATGGCCGGGCAGAGCGGGGCGGCCGATGAGGAGATGCTGACCAAGCTTCGTGCCGAGTATGGCCTGGACAAGCCGTACCCGGTGCAGCTCGCGATCTATCTGAAGCGGATCGTGACGCTGGATCTCGGCTACTCTTATCGGCAGCAACGCTCAGTGCTGTCGCTGATCGGCGAGCGCCTGCCGGCCACACTGCTGTTGACCTGCTGCGCGTTTCTTCTGTCGCTTTTCGTCGGCGTGTCGCTGGGCACGCTGGCGGGGGTGCGGGCCGGCAAATGGTCGGACACCGCGCTGACCATCGTGTCGCTGTTCCTCTACGCCATGCCGGTGTTCTGGCTTGGCCTGATGCTGGTGCTGTTGTTCTCGGTTCAGCTCGATTGGCTGCCGGCGTTCGGCTACGTCACGATCGGTGTCGAGATGACGCCGCTCGAACGGGCCAGCGACATTGCCTCGCATCTGGTGCTGCCGGTGATCTCGCTCGGCGCGGTGCATCTGGCGATTTACGCCAGGTTGATGCGGTCCGCGGTAATCGACGTCGCGCATCAGGACTTCATCAAGACGGCGCGCGCCAAGGGGCTGAAGCGCGGCCAGATCATCATTCACCACATGCTGCGCAACGCGGTGCTGCCGGTGGTCACCGTCGCCGGCATGCAGGCCGGAACGCTGGTCGGTGGTTCGGTGGTGATCGAGACGGTGTTCGCATGGCCAGGCCTCGGCCGGCTGACTTTCGACGCCGTGCTGCAGCGTGATTATCCGCTGATGCTCGGGATCTTCCTGGTGATGTCGGTGATCGTCATCGGGCTCAATCTTCTGACTGACGCGATCTACCGGGTAGTCGATCCGCGTGTGTCGTTGCGTGCGGCGTCCTGAGCGGAGGTTATGATGGATCGCGTGAAGACCTTCCTCACTCATCCGACCGGCGTGATCGGTCTGGTGATCCTGATCGGCGTGGTCGTGCTCGCGGTCGCCGCGCCGACGATCTTTCCCGAAGATCCCTGGGAGATGGTTGCGGCGCCGTTCCAGCCGCCGGGGAGCGAGGGATTGCCGCTCGGATCGGACATGCTCGGCCGTAACGTCGCTGCGGGCATCGCCTATGGCGCCCGGGTGTCGCTGACGATCGGCATCGCCTCGACGTTGGCGGCGCTGTGCATCGGCGTGGTGATCGGGGCGATCGCCGGTTATTTCGGCGGCCGGGTCGACGATCTGATGATGCGTATCACCGAGCTGTTCCAGACCATTCCCGGTTTCGTTCTGGCGATCCTGCTGGTGGCGACGATCGGGCCGACGCTCACCAACGTCATTATCTCGATCGGCGTGGTGAGCTGGCCGCCGCTGGCGCGGCTGACGCGGGCGGAGTTCATGCGGCTGCGCGGCCGCGAATTCGTCCAGGCTGCGGTTTGCCAGGGGCAGGCGCCGATGGTGGTGGCGCTGCGTCACATTCTGCCGAATGCGATCTCGCCGATCATCGTCACCGGATCGCTGACGATCGCGACCGCGATCCTGATCGAGAGCGCGCTCAGCTTCATGGGGCTGGGCGACCCAAATCTGATGTCGTGGGGGCTGATGATCGGCGCGTCGCGGACGGTGATCCGGCAGGCGTGGTGGATGAGCATGTTTCCCGGCATTGCGATCGTGCTGACGGTTCTGGCGATCAATCTCGTTGGCGAAGGGCTGAACGACACCCTGAACCCGCGCATCTCACGAAAGGCGCGAAAAGCATGAGCGATGATATCCTGCTGTCCGTCGAAAATCTGTCGGTGGCGCTGCCGAAGGGCGGCGACCGTAGCCACGCGGTCGCGGAGGTGTCGCTCAGCGTGCGGCGCAACGAGATCGTCTGCCTGGTCGGCGAGTCCGGCTCGGGCAAGTCGATCACCGCTCATGCCGTGCTGGGATTGTTGCCGCCGAACCTGTCGATCGGCAGCGGTGCCATCCGGTTCCGCGGAACTGATCTTGCGCACGCCGATGAAGACACGATGCGCGGCCTGCGCGGCGGTGCGATCTCGATGATCTTCCAGGAGCCGCTGAGTGCGCTCAATCCGTTGGCGCGGGTCGGCGATCAGATCGCCGAAGCGATCCTGATCCACGCCAATCCGCGGCCCAGCCGCGCCGATCTCGACGCGCGGGTGCTCGAACTGATTGCTGCGGTCGGGTTGCCGGAGCCGGCGACCCTGGTTCGCAGCTATCCGTTCCAGCTCTCCGGCGGTCAGCGTCAACGGGTGATGATCGCGATGGCGATGTCGAACAATCCGGCGCTGTTGCTGGCCGACGAGCCGACCACCGCACTCGACGTCACCACGCAGAAGCAGATCCTGGCGCTGATCCGTCGGCTGCAGTCCGAGCGCGGCATGGGCGTCTTGTTCATCACCCACGATTTTGGCGTCGTCGCCGACATCGCCGATCGGGTGGTGGTGATGCGCGGCGGACGCGTCGTCGAGCAGGGCAGCGTCGACGAGGTGTTGCGGCATCCGAAGGACGACTACACCAAGGCGCTGATCGCGGCGGTGCCGGGCACGCGGCCGGGCGCGGAGCGCGACCGTCACCTCGACGGCGAGCCGTTGCTCGACGCCCACGGGCTGAACAAGACCTTCGTGACCGCGCAGGGGCTGTTCCGGCCGCACCGTACGGTGCCGGCGGTGCGCGATGTCGCGCTCAGCCTGCGTCCGCGCGAGACCGTGGCGGTGGTCGGCGAATCCGGTTCCGGCAAATCGACGCTCGGCCGCATCATCATGCGCTTGATCGAGCCGGACTCCGGCGCGATCGAATTCGGCGGCATGGATTTCCTCGAGTTGCGCGGCAGCGGGCTGCGGGCGATGCGGCGCAAGGTCCAGATCGTGTTTCAGGACCCGTTCGCCGCGCTCGATCCGCGGCAGAAAGTCGGCGACGCCATCGCGCGCGGACCGATGGCTTACGGCGTGCCGCCGGCGGAGGCGATCGCGGATGCCAAACGCCTGCTGGCGCGCGTCGGGCTGGAGGCCAGCGCGGCCGAGCGCTATCCGCACGAATTCTCCGGCGGTCAGCGTCAGCGCATCTGCATCGCGCGCGCGCTGGCGCTGAAACCGATGGTGCTGGTGGCGGACGAGGCGGTGTCCGCGCTCGACGTCTCGGTGCAGGCGCAGATTCTCGACCTGCTCGCCGAACTGCGCGAGGAGATGAACCTGGCAATGCTTTTCATCACGCACGATCTGCGCGTCGCCGCCGAGATCGCCGATCGCATCGTGGTGATGCGCCGCGGTGAGATTGTCGAGCAGGGCGATACCAAGTCGGTCTTCACGTCACCCCAGCATGCTTACACCCGCGCCTTGCTCGACGCGATCCCGGGCCGCAGCCTGTTCGCGGGTCCGCAGGCTTCGGCGGTGCAGAATGACGTCATGTCCGCATAGCCGGGCGCTCTCGCCGGTCTGACCAGTAGTGGAGTACGGGCTACCGGCGGTATAGCTGCGAACGAAACCCAACAGGGAACCAACAATGCGCGATTTCCACAAGACCGGCCGCTCGCTCGCGGTCGCGCAGAACGGCATGGCGGCGACGTCGCATCCGCGCGCGACCTTGGCGGCGATCGACATCCTGCGCCGCGGCGGCAATGCGATCGACGCCGCGGCGGCGGCGGTCGCGATCCAGGGCGTGGTCGAGCCGCAGATGACCGGCATCGGCGGTGACTGTTTCGCGCTGGTCGCGCTGGGCGGCGGTCGCCCGATTGCACTGAACGGCTCCGGTCGCACCCCGGCCGGCACCGACGCGGAGAAATATGCGGGCGGCGACGCGCGCGACATTCCACCGACCTCGCCCGAGGCGGTCACCATTCCGGGGGCGATCGATGCGTGGTGCACGTTGATCGAGCGCCACGGCAGACTGCCGCTCGCGGATGTGCTGGCGCCGGCAATCGAGGCGGCCGAACAGGGCTTCTGCATCACGCCGCGCGTCGCGGCCGACTGGCACCGGTTCCGCGCGCGCGTCGAAATCGATCCGAACGCCGCGGCGCAGTTCCTGCCCGGCGGAAATGCGCCCGAGATCGGCGACGTCCGCGCCCAGCCGCGGCTCGGCGCGACGTTGCGCAAGATCGCGAGCGAGGGCCGCGCCGGCTTCTACGAGGGCGAGGTCGCCGAAGAGATCGTGGCGGTGCTGCGCAAGCTCGGCGGCGCGCACGCAGTCGATGATTTCGCCGCCCACCGCGGCGAGGACGTGACGCCGATCTCGGCCGATTATCGCGGCTATACCGTGATGGAATGTCCGCCGAACGGGCAGGGCCTCGCGGCGCTGATGATCATGCGTGTGCTCGAAGGCTTCGACGTCGGCAAACTGAACGAGGCCGACCGGATTCATCTGCTCGCCGAGGCCACCAAGGCGGCTTACGCGACGCGCGACGCGTATTTCTGCGATCCGGCGGTCCACCCGCTCGAGCCCGCCCGCTTCCTGTCGGATGCGCTGATCGGCAAGATCCGGCGGGCGATCACGATGGATCGCGCCGGTGAGGCGCAGCCGTGGCTCGACACCGAACATCGCGACACGGTCTATGTCACCGTGGTCGACCGTGATCTCAACGCGGTGTCGCTGATCAACTCGATCTTCTCGCCGTTCGGCAGCGGCATCTACGCGCCGAATTCCGGCGTGCTGCTGCACAATCGCGGATGGAGTTTCCGCGCCAAGCCCGGCCATCCCAACTCGTTGGCGCCTCGTAAGCGTCCGATGCACACGATCATTCCCGGCATGCTGATGCAGGGCGATGAGGCGGTGATGCCGTTCGGCGTGATGGGCGGGCACTATCAGGCCACCGGACACGCCAACTTCATCTCCAACGTGCTGGACCTCGGCCTCGACATCCAGGCCGCCGCCGAGCGCCCGCGCAGTTTCTGCTTCGACGGCGCGCTGACGCTCGAGACCACGATCGGCCAGGACGTCCACGACGAGATGCAGCGCCGTGGACACACCGTGCGCTGGACCGAGCAGGCGATCGGCGGCTGTCAGGCGATCCGCATCGACCGTGCGCGTGGCGTTCTGCTCGGCGCGTCCGACCACCGCAAAGACGGCGTGGCGCTCGGCTATTGAAGCCGGCGAAGGCGGAAGCTCGATCAGTCCTATCGCCTTGCCGGCGTGACGGACATGCAGTGGCCGGACCCATTTCACCGGGCCGCCTCGGCCCCGCGTTGTCTCGACCCAATTTTCGCCCAGAAAAGCCATGATTTCTGAGCATTCGGCACGGATGCAGGCCGGCTATGCTGAGCCGCGCATCGGAGGCGATGGGTTGGAATGCAAGTTTTCTCGAAGATAGCGATCTGCGCGGCCGCATATGCTGTGATCGCGCTTGCCCCCGGCGTGGCCGATGCGCGGGGCTGGGACACAGTACATCGCTTCGTGCACAGGACAGGCAAGTGCGGCTTGGGCAAAGAGGTCCTCGCGTCGCTGTATACGATCGGTTCGCGGACGAGCAGCGGCGAACCGATGAACCATGACGGCCTGACCGCAGCCTCCCACGAATATCCCCTCGGCACCACTGTCGTGGTCACCAACCCGGCGAACGGCCGAAGCTGCAGCATCCGGGTCAACGATCGCGGCCCTTACGGAAAGCCGCGTGACCTCGGCGTGAAGATCGACTTCACACTGGGCGCAGCCCGGTGCCTCGGCATGCACAGCACGCAGTATGTCTGCCTGCCCGGTGACGAGCCGATCGAGATCGCCGGCATGCCGCTGGTGATCGACGGCAATACGGTCGAGATCAGTGGCAGGAGAATTCGGCTGCAGGGGATCGACGCGCCGGAAACGGATCAGATTTGCGTCGACGAGAAGGGCACCGGGTGGACCTGTGGTCTCGCCGCGCGCGACGAACTCGCCAAGCGCTTCGGCGCGAAGCCCTGGACCTGCAAAGTTGCGGGTCACGACAAATACGGCAGGTCGCTCGGAAGCTGCTCGGCCAATGCCGAGAGCGTCGAAGAATGGATGGTGCGCTCGGGATGGGCCGTGGCGCTGATCCGGTCGTCCGGCGCCTATCAGGCCTCCGAGGCGATCGCTCGGGACGCGCAGTCCGGCCTCTGGTCGGGCGCCTTCATCGCGCCTGCGGATTGGCGCGATCGAACCGCCCAGACGACCATCGTCGGAGCCGCCAGCGTGCCGGGCGCAGCCCTGGAAATCCTGCGCGGCGCCGCGGCGGCGGCCGAACCACCTTCGCCGGAATGCGTCATCAAGTCCAATATCGGCCGCGGCGGTCAGTGCACGTACCATCAGCCGGGTAGCCGACTATACGCGAAGCTGAAGATGGGGCCGGGCAAGCGCTGGTTCTGCAGCGTCAAGGAAGCCGAAACGGCAGGCTGCCGCGCGCCAAAGAAGTGAGCTTTGATCGCGCTCAGACCGTCGCCAGCGGCCTCGCACGACAAGACCGAGAAGTAACTGTCGCGCGGTAAGTGAAAGCAGATCCGAAGCGGCCCATCCCGAGGGCCGTCATGCCGCTCGACCCCAGGCAGGGAACGGATCGTGCAGCTTGGCGTGGGCCTTCGACACGCCCGTGATGGCGCTGCCGTGGAGGGAGGCGTCGAGGGCGTCACGGATCGCCTGCTCGTCCATCTCCGATCCTCCGACAAAGACCAACTCCTGCCGTCGATCGCCCCAAGTCGAGTTCCAATGCTTGCGAACGAGCAGCACGTGCCGAGCGACTTCGACATCTTCCGCCGTTCGACGGTGACGAAGCCGTTGTGGATCCAGTACCGGGCACCGGTTCCTTGAGCGATTTCGTTCTCGTGGTGCGGAAAGATCAGATCCTGTCCGCCGCCATGAATGTCGATCGAAGGCAGGTCTCAGTCCCTGTCAGTACGCTGTCAGGTGGCTGCGCCGGAAGCGGTGAGGCAGTTGGCGCACATGCCCTGCATTTCGATCACGCGCTTTCCGATCCGGAATCCGAGCGCGGCGGCGTCGATGTTGAACAGCGCCTCGACCTTGTCGTTTTCGACCTCAGCGGAGCTTCCGCAGGCCTCACAGATGAAGAACACGCATGTGTGCTCATGATCAGGATGAGCGCAGGGGATGAAAGCATTCCTCGTCTCGATACGAGCGATGAATTTCTGCTCCAAGAGGAAGTCGAGAACGCGATAGACGGTCGGCGGCGCAAGCTTGCGGCCGAGCCTGGTCTCGAGCTTGCGGATCAGTTCATAAGCGCCGATCGGCTGATCGACCTGCCAGAGGGCTTCAAGCACGGCGCGTCGGATCGGCGTGAGCTGCACGCCTCTCCTGTCACAGGTTTTCTCCGCAGCGTGCAGGGCGTTGGCGACGCTCTGGCGCTCTCGGGCTCCGGGCAAGCGCTGGGCGTGAAGCATCAGGGAATCCGATTCTCCGTCGCTCGGGCATCGAGCTTGCATGCAATGTTATAACATTGCATTGTGGTGGGCAAGAGCAAGCCGAGGAGTTGGGATGCAATGGATGTGGCCGTGAACGGCGTCGTCTTCGAAAACAAGAAACAGGCACGGCGGAAGCGACCCTCTCGCGCGGATGTGGAGGCGGCCGTGCGCCTGTTGATTGAATGGGCGGGGGATGATCCCGACCGGGAAGGTCTGGTCGACACGCCGGCAAGGGTCGTACGCGCCTATGAGGAGTTCTTCGCGGGCTACGACATCGATCCGGCCGAGTTGCTCGGCCGGACCTTCGAAGAAACCAACGACTATGATGACGTGATCGTACTTCGCAATATGCGGATCGAATCGCATTGCGAGCACCACATCGTGCCGATCATCGGCAAAGCCCATGTGGCCTATCTTCCGGCAGACCGGGTGGTCGGCATCAGCAAGCTAGCCCGGGTCGTCGAGGTCTATGCCAAGCGGTTGCAGATCCAGGAAACCTTGACCACGCAGATCGCCGACACGATCCAGGACGTGCTCAGACCGCGCGGTGTGGCTGTCGTCATCGAAGCCGGACATATGTGCATGACGACGCGTGGCATCCGAAAGCCCGGCGTTGGGATGATCACACGCCGGTTTATGGGAGCCTTCAAGACCGACCGCGATTTGCGGCAGGAATTCCTCGCCTCAATCAACCGTCCCAGCGAGGCATTGGCATGAGCACGACAAATTCTGGTATGCCGACCAATCTCTTCGCGCCGCGGCTTTCCGTCGAGCAGGTCGAAGAAGGCTGCGTCCTGGCGCCGAAATTCGGTTCCGACGGGCTCATACCAGTCGTCACCACCGACGCCGCGTCAGGAGAGGTCCTGATGATGGGTGTGATGACGCCTGAGGCGCTGAGCTACACGATCGAGACGGGCGAAGCCCACTACTGGAGTCGCAGCCGGCAATGTCTGTGGCGCAAGGGCGCCACCAGCGGGCTCGTACAGAAGGTCGTCGAGATCAGGATCGACGATGATCAGGATTCTGTCTGGCTTCGGGTGGAAATCGTCGGCGGAGCCAGTTGCCATGTCGGCTACCGATCCTGCTTCTACCGTGCCGTCCCGCTTCATGCCGCCTCGCGGCCTATCCAACTATCCTTCACGGAGAGCAGTAAGGTCTTTGATCCGATCGCGATCTATGGCGACGTGCCAAATCCGACGCAACTCTAGCCCGGTCATGGACGAGACATGTGGCGCGCTCCCGGCTCGAACCGAAAACCTAATGTTGTGCTGCCGAGCACGCTCGTCACCGCCGGAATCAGACTCGGCGATCGGCACGACCTGCTGATTTGCATACCTCTCGCGCGGACATGAGAGGGGCGGCGCGTCTCCGCACGCCGAATCCAGTGTGTGCTATCTCTTCTGCATCGCGTCGAAGGCCTGGTCGAAGCCTTTGAACGACACCGGGATCGAGATCAGCTGATCGGCTGCGTCCCTGAATTGCAGCTTGCCGTTTTCGCTGAGGCCTTTCAGCTTCTTGATCTGATCGTCCTTGATGTCGGCTTCGGCGAAGCAGGCGACCGGGACGCAGCGGCGATACGCGGCGGCGATGCCGGGGTCCTTGTCGTCGACGATGAGGCGCGGGCCGTCACCGAGCGCGACGTTGATCGGCACCTGAAACACGATCTTCATCGGCGACGTCTTGCTCTGCTGACCGATCGCGATCTGCGTCACCGGCTGCGGCTGGCCCTTGATCTGCATCGCCTGCGCCATCTCGCACGTCTTCGCGGCGTCGCGAATGTCGCAGCGTACGGTCCAGTCCTGATAGGTCGCGGTGGTGGCCTGCGGCGTGTGTGTATCAGCGCCTGCGGCCGGCTTGTCCGGCGCGGCAAGTACCGAGGTCGTCGCCGCGATCGTCACAACAAACGCCATCATGCCGCAATCACGAACCTTGGCCATCGCACTCCACTCCATTTTCGTTTCGCGTTCACGTCGGCGGCTTGTTCGCCGCGTGCGAACATCCTGTTAGGCACGGCGTTGGGAGAGGACCAATTGAATTTGGAAATAGGAGCTATTGACCTCGCCGATATCACCCGTCGCCGAGTGATGCATCCTTGCACTTGTGCTCACTGCGATATCCGCCGAAGAACGGACGAGGCAAAGGCGAGGGTGCATGCGCGGGTGGAGTCGTTTCAGAGCAGCGGGTGCGACCGCTTGCGTGATCGCCGCGGCCGTTTGGCAATCGACAGACGCTGCAGTCGCGCAGATCGCGCCGCCGCCGAGCCAGGTGGCGCCGCCGGTGGCGCCGCCCTCTGTGTCCGCGCCGACCCGCATCATCCTGCCCCGCGTCGAAGCCGGCGCCACGATTCCGCCGGGTGCCAAGGCGCTGACCTTCAAGCTGACCGGCATCGCGATCGAAGGAGAGTTCGAAGAGCTCGCCGCCGAACGTGAAAGACTCGCGGCGCCGCTGGTCGGCAAGCGGATCTCGGTTGCGCAAGTATTCGAGTTCGCCACCGCATTGCAGGCGGTGTATTCCCGCGCCGGCTATCCGCTGGTGCGCGTCGTGGTGCCGCCGCAGGAGCTCGGCGAGGCCGCGCGGGTGAAGGTGGCGATTATCGACGGCTTCGTCGAGCAGATCGATGCCAGCAACATCGCCGAGCCCGGACGCAAGGCCGTGGTCGCGGTGGTGTCGTCACTGATCGACAAGCGCCATTTGACGCAAGCTGAATTGGAGCGGCGCCTGCTGCTGGCCGGCGAGACGCCCGGCATCGTGCTCAACGCGGTGTTCAGCGCAGGCAAGCAGGTCGGGGGCGCGGTGCTGGTTCTGGCCGGCACCTACAAGCCGGTCTCCGCGTCGGTCTATGCCGACAACGCGATGCCTTCGGTGTTCGGCACCGGGCAGGTCGTGGCGAGCGCATCGCTCAACAGCGTGTTCGGCATGGGCGAGCAGATCACCGTGTCGGCCGCCGGATTGCCCGATAGCGATTACACCAGCGCGTTTCCGACGCGGCGATATCTGAGCGCGACATTCGCTACCCCGCTGGGCACCGACGGCTGGAAGTTCGACGGCGGCTTCACCCGCGGCATCACCACGCCGCAGGCCGCCTCGCTGCTGACGGCGTCGCAGGGTTTCCTGACGCAGGGCTACGGCCGACTGTCCTATGCGGCGCTCAAACGCCGCGATGCCGAACTGACGTTCAGCGCACGGTTCGACGCGACCGATGAAGAAATCGAATCGCTGCTGTTCAGTCCGGCGCTGCCGCTCAGCCTCGATCGCGTGCGGACGGTGCGTGGCAGCGTCGAGGGATTGTGGCGGCTGCGCGAGAGCGGTACCGTGATCGGGTACGGCGCCACCCTGTCACGGGGGCTCGATGCGTTCGGCGCCCGCACCGCCGCCGACGCCGATCCGCTGCTGCCGCTGTCGCGCGCCGGCGCAGATGCGGTGTTCACCAAGTTGGCCGGACATTTCGAACTGACGCAGAGCCTTCCGGCCGGCTTCTTCGTGGCGGCGTTCGCCAACGGTCAGACTTCGTTCGACAAGCCGCTGCTGCATTCGGAGCAGTTCGATCTGGTCGGCGCCCGGCTGCTGTCCGGCTACAGCGCCGGCTCGTTCATCGGGGACACCGGCTGGGTGGTCCGCACAGAGTTCGGACACCCGTTCGCGCTGCCGAACGTGACCGCGGAAGTCACCCCGTATCTGTTCGCGGCCACCGGCGAGCGCATCCTCGCCCAGCCGACCAGTCTGGAGATCGCCAGCCAGCACGCTTCGAACTGGGGCGCAGGCGTACGCTTCAGCATGCCGCAGACCGGTGCGGTGCCGGTCGACGTTTTCGGCTTTCTCGAAGGCGCCCGCAAGGTCACCAACGATCCGTTCCAGCAGCCCGGCTGGCGCGTCTTCACCGGCCTGTCGCTGCGCTACTGAGGCGCCCGTCCGCCGAGCGTGGCGGCGTCTGGTGGCCTCTGCTCGGCGTCAAGCTGGCGTGGCGGCGACGTGATCGGTGCTCTGAATCGGCTCCGGGCGGGCACCCCATCCCGGATGAATCGCCTGCAGCATGCTTTCGCGCAGCCAGCGGTGCCCGGGGTCGTGTTCGCTGTTGACGTGCCACATGATGTAGCCGTGCTGAAGCTCCATCTCGATCGGGATCTCGTGCAGATCGAGATGGAAGTTGCCGGCGACTTCCTCGGCAAAACGCCGCGGCAGGAACGCGATCAGATCGGTGCGTTCGACCATCGGGGGAATCGACCAGATCTTCGCCGCCGCATAGGGCGTGCGTCGGTTGATATTCTGGGTGACGTGGACTTTCTCGATGCCCGTCATGCCGCGTAGTTCGCGGCCGATCGTGATCTGCGGCAGCGTCAGAAAGGTGGCGCGATCGAGCGGCTTGGTGATCGCCGGGTGGTCGCGGCGGCTGACGATCACGAAGTCGGTCTGGCCGAGCGACTTCACGACGAGATCGGTGGTGTCGACCGGAAACACCGAGCATGCCAGATCGATCGAGCCTTCGCGCAGCAGCTCGGCGAATCCTGCGGTCGGCTGAATGCACTCGATCTCGACGCCTGGAGCTTCCGCCGCGACGACGCGTACGATCGGCGGCATCATGATCGGCTCGTAGGGATCGGTGATGACGATGCGAAATTGCCGCCGATAGGTCGACAGATCGATGCTGCTGCCGGCGACGAATTGTCGCCCGATCACCGACAGCGCCTCGCGTACCGGGCCGATCACTTCCTGCGCCTTCATCGTCGGCTTCAGTCCGCGCGATTGCCGCACGAACAGCGGATCGCCGATCAGATCGCGCAAGCGGGCGAGTGCATTCGACACGGCAGGTTGACTCATGCCGAGCCGCTCGGCCGCGCGGCTGGTGTTCTTGGTGGCGTACAGCGCCTCGAAGATCACCAGAAGGTTAAGATCGATCGTTCGTAGGTTAATGGCCATTAGTCGAGTACGTTCAATCGGTTGTCGGCGCGACGGGCATGAAATCAGCGAGCCGAATGAAAGCTATACCGAATTTCAATTTCTCATCACCGGCACACTATTCCACAAAACTCGCACTGTAAGAAAATTTTAATGATCCCTCCGATGCGCGGCTTGTCGCCGCGCTGTCCGAGGGAGGGAAGGCGGCAATGCGTTCGGCTCGGTCAGTCAAGCGTTCGACGAATCTGCAATCTCGTGCCCTCGTGGCCGATAGCAGAGGGTCGCGGTCGCGCAAGATCGTCGCAATGGTGGCGGCCACCGCACTGGTGCTGACGCCGACCTTGTCGATGGCGCAGCAGCTCCCCAGCGGCGGCAGCGTCGCAGCCGGAAGCGCGACGATCAGTTCGCCGAACGCAGCGACCCTCAACGTCAACCAGTCGTCCGACCGCGCCATCATCAACTGGAATTCGTTCTCGGTCGGCCAGGGCGGCACCGTCAATTTCCTTCAGCCCGGTGCGTCGTCGGCAACGCTCAATCGGGTCACCGGCACCACGCCGTCGAGCATCGCCGGATCGATCAACGCGCCCGGCACGGTGCTGCTGGTCAATCCGAACGGAATCGCCATCACCCCGACCGGCACCGTCAATGTCGGATCGTTCGCGGCCTCGACGCTGAACATCAAGGATTCCGACTTCATGTCGGGCAACTACACGTTCAGCGGCAACGGCGCCTCCGCCGCCGTCACCAATGCGGGCCGGATCAACGTGTCCGACGGCGGTTTCGCCGCGCTGCTCGGCGGCCAGGTCGCCAATGACGGCCTGATCTCGGCGCGGCTGGGCAAGGTCGGGCTCGGCAGCGGCGAGCTGATCACGCTCGATCTTGCCGGCGACGGCTTCCTGTCGGTCGCGGTGCCGACCAGCTCGCTCGGCGGCATCGTCGGCTCCGACGGTCGTCCGCTGGTGTCGAACAAGGGCAAGATCATCGCCGATGGCGGCACCGTGCATCTCAGCGCCGCGACCGCGGCCGGTCTGTTGCGCGATGCGGTCAACGTGCCGGGCACGATCCGGGCGAATTCGGTCGGCACCCGCAACGGCAAGATCATCATCGGCGGCGGTGCCGGCGGCAAAGTGCAGATTTCCGGCAAGGTGACCGCGAGCGGCGGCAGGACTGCGCGGGGCGGGTCCATCGACGTCTCGGGTGCCAAGGTCGCGGTGTCCGGCAAGGTCAAGGCGAGCGGCACGACTGGGGGCCGCATCAAGATCACCGGCACGGAGTCGGCGAAGATTTCCGGCGAGGTCGCCGCCAAGGGCAAGACCGGCAATGGCGGCGTCGTCGTGATCACCGCCAAGGACGTCACCATCGAGTCGTCCGGCAAGCTCGACGTCAGCGGCACGACCGGCGGCACGCTTTTGGTCGGCGGCGATTATCAGGGCGGCGCCAACGTCGCCAATAACTTCTCGACCGATCCGGTCGCCAATGCCGAGACCACCACCGTGGCCGCGGGCGCGACGCTGAGAGCGGCGGGCACCAGCGGGCAGGGCGGCCGAGTCGTGGTCTGGTCCGACGACACGACCACCTTCGCGGGTGCGCTCGACGTCTCGGGCCAGGGTGGCGCCGGCGGCTTCGCCGAAGTCTCAGGTCATCGTCTGCTCGATTTCACCGGCACCGCCGCGCTCGCCGGCACTGCGGGCGCGGGCACGCTGCTGCTCGATCCGCGCAACATCGTGATTTCGAACGCGAACAGTTCCGGCGGCTCGCTGTCGGGCGGCACCTTCACCCCGTCGGCCGACGATTCGGTGCTGAACATCGCCACGCTGCAGGCGGCGCTCGCCTCCGGCAACGTCGTCGTCACCACCGGCCTGTCGGGCTCGGCCGGCTCGCAGGACGGCAACATCACGGTGGCGAGCGCGATCTCTTGGAGCGGCAGCAACACGCTGACGCTGACCGCCGCCAACAACATCGCCATCAATGCCGACATCACTGCGGCCAGCGGCGGGCTGACCATCAACGCCGTGGGTGGCGTCACCGCGACCGGCGGCATCAATGTCGGCCAGTTCACGCTGCAGTCCGGCGCCTGGGTGCAGAACGGCAGTACGTTGCCGTCGTTCGCTGCGACGAGCTTCACCATCGCCGGCGGCTCGTTCCTGCGCGTGACCGGAGGTGCAGGCAACGCCGGCTCGCCCTATCAGATCGCCGACGTCTACGGCCTGCAGGGCATCGGTTCGTCGTCGGCGTTGCTCGCGGCGTCCTACGTGCTGGCCAACGACGTCGATGCCACCGGAACCGCGAACTGGAACAGCGGCGCCGGCTTCGTGCCGATCGGGAATTCGACGACCAAATTCAGCGGCTCGTTCGATGGTCTCGGTCACACCATCAGCGGCCTCACCATCCACCGGTCTTCGACCGATCAGGTCGGTCTGTTCGGCTCTGGGAGTGCGAGCTCTGCGATCAGCCGTCTCACGATGGCGAACGTCGACATCATCGGGCACGTGAATGTCGGCGGCTTGATCGGACAGAGTGTGGGGACGGTCACTGCTGTATCAGTCTCCGGTTCGGTCGTCGCTTCGAACCTCAACGTCGGCGGTGTCGCCGGCCAATTGGCGTCGGGCGGCTCGATCAGCGATTCGCAAAGCAGTGCAACGGTCGAAGGCTATATTCAGGTCGGCGGTCTCGTCGGCGGTCTGGCCGGGGGGACGATCTCGCGGTCCAACGCGACGGGAATCGTGAAGGGACGCAACAACGGCAGCATCGCCGGCAACGCCGGCGGCCTGGTCGGCGCCGCTGCCAACGGCGGAAGCATTTCCGATTCCTATTCGACCGCGTCGGTCTCTGCAGGAGGCGCCGGCGGCCTGATCGGGACGACGAACGGCGCCGTCACCCTCTCCAATGTCTGGAGTTCCGGACGGGTTTCGTCGCAGCTACCGGGCGGCGGCGTGATCTACCAGCAGTTCGGCAGCGCTCCGGTTATGTCCGGAGTCTATTGGGACGCCACGACGACCGGTGTGGCCAATGCCTGCGGATCCGGAACATGCTCCGGAGCGACGGCTCTGACCACGGCTCAGGCCCTGACGCAATCGAGCTACAGCGGCTTCGACTTCACCAACACCTGGTTCATGATCGACGGCTCGACGCGGCCGTTCCTGCGCAGCGAATATTCAACCACGATCAGCAACGCGCATCAGCTCCAGCTGATCGCCATGAATGCGACGACGCTCGGCGCTTCCTACACGCTCGCGGGCGACATCGCGCTCGGCACCGCGCTCGCCAACCCGTCGGAAATGTGGGGCTCGGCCGGCTTCGTGCCGATCGGCAGCGCCTCGGCGCAGTTCAAGGGCAGCCTCGACGGCAAGGGCCATGTGATCTCCGGGCTCGTCATCAATCGTCCGAGCAACGACGATGTCGGCCTGTTCGGGTATATTGGCAGCACCGGATCGCGGATCAGCAATCTCGGCGTCGTGGACGCGCGGGTCTCGGGCGGGACCCACGTGGGCATCGTCGCCGCGGACAGCTACGGAACGCTCGACAACGTCTGGTCGAGCGGCGTCGTCTCCGGTGGCTATCAGGTGGGCGGTCTCGTCGGTTATGCCCACGCGACCATTTCCGGCTCCCATTCGGACGCCACCGTGACGGCCACGGGCGACGGCGTCGGCGGCCTCGTCGGGATGTCGGCCTCGACCGCCGCCATGGTGACGGGGTCGTATGCGACCGGCGCCGTCAGCGGGGCCAGCTATGTCGGCGGCCTCGTCGGCCAATCCGCCGGCCCTATCGAATTGTCCTTCGCGACCGGAACCGTGTCCGGCACCTCGAACTATATCGGCGGACTCTTGGGGTACGCAGACGCCGGTGTCACGATCACCAACACCTACGCGACCGGTGCCGTCAACGCGTACAATCGCGCCGGCGGTCTCGTCGGCTATTTCGGCGGTATCACGGTCAGCAACTCCTTCGCGACCGGCTACGTCACCTCCTCGGGTTCGTCGCGGGGCGGGCTGATCGCGAAAATGGGGGCGGGCACCGTCACCAACTCCTACTGGGACACCCAGACGAGCGGCCTGTCGACGAGCGACGGCGGCACCGGCGTCACCACGGCGACCCTGCAGGCGGCGCTGCCGTCCGGATGGAACACCGCGACCTGGGGCATCATCGCCGGAGTGAGCTATCCCTTCCTGAAGAGCTTCTGGTCCGGCACCCCGCAGGTGGTTTCCGGCACGGCGTACACGAACAATGGCGTGACCCCGGCTTCCGGCGGCAACGTCGCGGTGATGGTCAACGGCGCCGCGGTCGGATCGGCGAGCGCCGGCGCCAACGGTTACTACAACGTCCTGCTCGCGCCCGGCACGATCGGCAGCAACAGCCAGCTCGTCAGCTTCACCTCCGGCACCAACGCCGGCGTCAGCTACGTTCAGAACGCAGCAGGGTCGATCACCGGCCTGAACATCCTCGGCAACACGCTCGTTGAACAAAGCGCCGCGTCGACGTTGTCGTCGATCTCGTCGGGCCTCGCCGTTGCGATCGGATCGTCGGGCGTGTCGACAGCGCTCGCCAACCGCTGGATCGTCGCGACCGGCAGCAGCTTCACCATCGATCAGGCGATCAGTCAGACCGGCAACCTGGTGCTGTCGTCGAACGGCACGGTGACCCAGACGGCGGGTGCGTCGATCAGCGCCGCGACTCTCAAGCTGCAATACATCTCGAGCGGCATCAGCTATTCGCTGACGGATTCCGGCAATGCGGTCTCCTCGCTGCAGCCCGGAAACCTCGGATCGGGCAGCCTCGATTTCTACAGCAGCACCGACCTGTCCGTCGGCGCGTTCACGGCCAATGGCGGTCTGCTCATCCGCACCGCGGGCGCTCTGACGTTGGCGGGGCCCTTGAGCTCAAGCGCGACCGGCAACGCCGTCGTGCTCTCCGCGGGCACCGGATTCGTCAACAATGCCGGTTCCTCGGCGATCAGTGTGCCGAACGGTCGCTGGCTGGTCTACGCCGCAGCGCCGACCGGCAACACCTTCAACAATCTCGACAGCGGCAACACCGCGGTCTGGAACGCCACCTACGCGGCGAACGCGCCGGCGACGATCGCGTCCGGCAACCGCTACGTGTTCGCCTATCAGCCGACGCTGACCTTCAGTTCGACCGACGCGTCGAAGTACTACGGCGCGACCGCCGACGTGTCGTCGTCCTACACGGTGACCGGCGCCAGCGCCGGCGTCAGCGGGGCGTTCAAGGCCGACACGCTGTCGTCGCTCTACACTGGCACGCCGGTTCTCTCGTCGGCCGGCGCCGCAGGCACCGCGACCGTCGCCGGTGGCCCGTACCTGATCGACATCGCGCAGGGTAGCGTGGCGTCGACCGGGTCCTATGCGCTGAACTTCGTCAGCTCCGGGCAGTTGACCGTCAACAAGGCGTCGCTGATCATCTACGTGTCTACGGCCTACAAGACTTACGGCACCGGCTACACGGGCTCGAGCAGCGACTATTCGGTTTCGGGCCTGCAGAATTCCGACAAGGTCACCGGCGTGACGTTGACCAGCGACGGCGCGGCGGCGACCGCCATCGTCGGCAGCTATGGGTTGAACGCTAGCGCCGTCCAGGGCATTGGCCTCGACAATTACAACGTGATGTATTCGCAGGGTACGCTCGTCGTCAGCAAAGCGAGCCTGACCATCACAGCGTCGAACGGCTCGAAGGTCTACGGCAACAACCTGACCTTCGCCGGCACCGAATTCACCGTGTCCGGACTGCACAACAGCGACGCGGTGTCGTCGGTGACGCTGACCAGCGGCGGCGCGGCCGCGACCGCCAACGCCAACAGCTACCAAATCACCGCCAGCAATGCGACCGGGACCGGGCTGTCGAACTACCTGATCTATTACAATGCCGGCTATCTCAGCGTCACCCCGGCGCCGCTGACGATCACCGCCAACGACCGCTCCAAGACCTACGGCAGCGCGCTGCCGCTGGGGTCGACTGATTTCACGTTGTCGGGCAGCCTGTACAATAACGACAAAGTCGACGGCGTCACCTTCACCAGCGCTGCTGCGGGGGCGACGGCGGCGGTCGGCTGGTCGACGATCTACGCCAACAATGCAACCGGTACAGGGCTTGCCAACTACAGCATCAGCTATGTGACCGGCAAGCTGACGGTGAATCCGGCGCCCCTGACCATCACCGCCAACGATGCGACCAAGACCTATGGGGCCGCATGGGGAGGCGGAGGATATTCGGTCTCAGGCGCGCTCTATAACGGGGACACGATCAGCGGGGTGTCGCTGTCGAGCACGGGGGCGGGTACGGCGGCGAATGTCGGCACCTATGCGATCACCGCCAGCGGTGCGACCGGCACAGGTCTCTACAACTACGCCATCACCTATCAGCCTGGGACGCTGACGGTGAATCCGGCGCCGCTCACGATCACGGCCAACGATCAGAGCAAGATCTACGGCGCGTCGCTCGACCTCGGCTCGACCGCCTATACGGTGACGGGCAACCTGTACAACGGCAACAAGATCAATTCGGTGACGCTGGCGAGCGACGGTGCGGCGGCGGGCGGATCGGCAGGGTCGCATGCGATTACGGCAAGCGCGGCGCAAGGCGACGGTTTGTCGAACTACGCCATCACCTATGCCGACGGCACCTTGACGGTGAACAAGGCGACTCTGATCATCTATGCCGGATCGGCGAACAAGACCTACGGAACGACCTATAACTCGACCAGCAACTTCGTTGCGTCCGGTCTCCTCAATGGCGACAACGTGAACAGTGTCACGCTGTCCAGCGCCGGTGCTGCGGCGACCGCGACGGTCGCCAGCTACGGCCTGACGCCGAGCAACGCGCAGGGAACAGGTCTGTCGAATTACAACATCTATTATCAGGCGAGCACCCTGCAGGTGTCGCCGGCGACGTTGACGATCACCGCGGCCAACGCGACCAAGACCTACGGTACCGACCTGAGCTTCGTCGGCACCGAGTTCACCGCGTCCGGGCTAACCAATGGTGACACCGTGTCGGGGGTGACGCTGAGCAGCGCCGGCGCCGCGGCCAGCAAGGGGACCGGGACCTATCAGGTCACCGCCAGCGCGGCGACCGGCACCGGATTGTCCAACTATCTGATCTATTACAATCCCGGCTCGCTGAACGTCACGCCGGCGCCGCTGACCATTACTGCCAACAATCAGTCGAAGACCTACGGCAGCGCCATCTCACTCGACAGCACGGCATTCACCGTGACGGGGGCGTTGTACAACAACGACAAGGTCACGGGCGTCACGTTGTCGAGCTTTGGCACCAATGCCACGGCGGCCGCAGGCGGATCGACGATCTATGCCAGCAATGCGACCGGCAGCGGGCTGAACAATTACAGCATCACCTATGCCACGGGTTGGCTGACGGTGAATCCGGCGCCACTCACGATCACGGCCAACGACGCCAGCAAAACCTACGGTGCCGTGTCGGGGATGGCCGGTTATTCGGTGACGGGATCGCTGTATAACGGTGACACGTTGACGAGCGTAACGCTGTCGAGCGCCGGAGCTTATGGTACGGCCGGCGTCGGCTCGTACAGCATCAGCGCCAGCGGAGCAGCGGGGACGGGGATCTACAATTACGCCATCACCTATCTGCCGGGCACCCTAACGGTGAATCCGGCGCCGCTGACGATCACGGCGAACGGCCAGAGCAAGGTCTATGGCAACACGATCGATCTCGGCTCGACGGCCTATACGGTGAGCGGCTCACTGTATAATGGCGATAAGATCAACAGCGTGACGCTCGCGAGCGATGGCGCCGCGGCCACGGCGGCGGCGGGACCGCACGCGATCATCGCTTCGGCGGCGCAGGGCAACGGCCTGTCGAACTATGCGATCACCTATGCGGACGGCGCGCTGACGGTGAATAAGGCGACGCTGATCGTCTATGCCGGCATGGCCAGCAAGATCTATGGCGACACCTACACGTCGACATCCGATTTCACCACGTCCGGCTTGAAGAATGCCGACAAGGTGGTCGCGGTGACGCTGGGCAGCACTGGCGCGGCGGCGACTGCGGGCGTCGGGAATTACGACCTGATCGCCAGCGCGGCCATCGGCAGCGGGCTGTCGAATTACGCGATCAGCTATCAGCCTGGAACGCTGCAGGTCAGTCCGGCGATCCTGACCATCACGGGTACTGACCTGTCGAAGGTGTACGGTTCGGCGCGTTCGTTCAGCGGCACGGAGTTCACCGCGACCGGGCTGGTCAACGGCGACACCGTCGATGCGGTGAGCCTGAGCAGCGCCGGCGCGGCGGCGAGTGCCAATGTCGGCAGCTATCAGGTCGCCGTGAGCGGGGCGTCGGGAAACCGCCTCGGCAACTATCTGATCTACTACAACGCCGGCAATCTGGTGGTGACTCAGGCGCCACTGACGGTGACGGCGCTCGACCAGCACAAGACCTACGGCACCGATCTGGCACTGGGGTCGACCGGGTTCTCCACGACGGGGACGCTGTTCAACGGTGACAAGATCGACGGGGTGACGCTGCTCAGCGGCGGCGCGGGCGTGTCGGGTACTGTCGGGACGTATGGGTTGACGGCGAGCAACGCGGTCGGCAGCGGGTTGTCGAATTACGCGATCACCTACGTGGCGGGCACGTTGACGGTCGATCGGGCGCCGTTGACGATCACGGCCAACGATCGCACCAAGACCTACGGCGACATGCTGACCTTCGGGCCGAACGGCTACACCGTGACCGGTTCGTTGTATAACAGCGACACCATCAATGCGGTGAACCTGGCGAGCGCCGGCGTCGCGGCGACGGCCAATGCCGGTGGCTACACCATCACCGCCAGCGGGGTCCAGGGGGCCGGACTGGAGAATTACGCGATCACCTATGCCAGCGGCTCGCTCACGGTGAACAAGGCCGACCTGACGGTGACGGCGGCGAATGCCACCAAGACCTATGACGGCCAGGCGTTCACGGGCGGCAACGGCGTCGGCTATGCGGGCTTCGTCAACAACGAGAACACCTCGGTGCTGGGCGGCACGCTGGCCTATGGCGGGACCGCGCAGGGGGCGGTCAATGCCGGCAGCTATACGCTGACGGCGTCGGGGCTGACGTCGTCGAACTACAACATCAGCTATGTGGCTGGCGGATTGACGGTGAACCGGGCGGTGATCTCGGCGATCGCGGTCGCCGACGACAAGGTCTATGACGGGACCACTACGGCGACCGGCTCGATCGTCGGGTTCAATGGCGTCGTACAAGGCGACGCGGTGAACGTCGGCGGTTCCGGGACCTTCGTGTTCGCCGACGCCAATGTCGGCTCCGGCAAGACCGTGGCGGTCAGCGGCCTGACCCTGAGCGGCGCCAGCGCCGGCAATTACATCCTGTCGACCACCGCAAGTTCCTCGGCCTCGATTACACCGGCGACTCTGACGATTGCGTCGGCAGGCAGTGTAGCCGGCAGCAAGGTCTACGACGGCAACACGTCTGCGGCCGTCACCGGCAACGGAACGCTGGCTGGCGTGATCGGCGGCGACGTCGTCGGACTGCTGCTCGGCGGCACCGTCTATGCGGACAAGAATGTCGGCACCGGCAAGACGGTGACCGGCAGCTATAGCCTGACCGGGGCGGGCGCCAGCAACTATGTGCTGTCCTCGAGCGGCTTCACCGGTTCGGCCGACATCACGGCAGCGACTCTGACGATTGCGTCGGCGGGCAGCGTGGCGGGCAGCAAGATCTATGATGGCGGCACATCTGCGGCGGTCACCGGCAACGGCACGCTGTCGGGCGTGCTCAACGGCGACGCGGTCAGCCTGTTGCTCGGTGGAACCGTCTACGCTGACAAGAACGTTGGCACCGGCAAGACGGTGACCGGCGGCTACAGCCTGACCGGAGCGGGAGCCGGCAACTACGTGCTCTCTTCGACCGGGTTCACCGGTTCGGCCGATATCACGCCGGCAACGCTGACGATCGCGTCGGCGGGCAGCGTGGCCGGCAGCAAGGTCTACGATGGCAACACATCGGCGGCCGTCACCGGCAACGGCTCGCTTTCAGGGGTGATTGGCGGCGACGCGGTCAGCCTGCTGCTCGGCGGGACCGTCTACGCGGACAAGAACGTCGGCACCGGCAAGACGGTGACCGGCAGCTACAGCCTGACCGGAGCGGGAGCCGGCAACTACGCGCTCTCTTCGACCGGGTTCACCGGTTCGGCCGATATCACGCCGGCAACGCTGACAATCGCGTCGGCGGGCAGCGTGGCCGGCAGCAAGGTCTACGATGGCAACACATCGGCGGCCGTCACCGGCAACGGCACATTGGCTGGCGTGATCAATGACGACGCGGTCAGCCTGTTGCTCGCCGGCACCGCCTATGCGGACAAGAACGTCGGCACCGGCAAGACGGTCACAGGCAGCTACAGCCTGACCGGGGCAGGGGCCGGCAACTACGTGTTGGCCTCGACCGGGTTCACCGGCTCGGCCGACATCACCGCGGCGACGCTGACGATCGCGTCGGCGGGCAGCGTCGCCGGGAGCAAGGTCTACGATGGCACCACCTCGGCCATGGTCGCCGGCAACGGCACGCTCGCGGGCGTGATCGGCAGCGACGAGGTGACGCTGTTGCTCGGCGGCACCAGCTATGCGGACAAGAACGTCGGCACCGGCAAGGCCGTCACCGGCAGCTACAGCCTGTCCGGGGCGGGTGCCGGCAACTACGTGCTCGCTTCGACAGGGTTCACCGGTTCGGCCGATATTACCCCGGCAACGCTGACGATTGCGTCGGCGGGCACCGTGGCCGGCAGCAAGGTCTACGATGGCAACACATCGGCGTCCGTCACCGGCAACGGCACGTTGGCTGGCGTGATCGGCGGCGACGCCGTCAGCCTGCTGCTCGCCGGCACCGCCTATGCGGACAAGAATGTCGGCACCGGCAAGACAGTGACCGGCAGCTACAGCTTGTCCGGGGCGGGTGCCAGCAACTATGTGCTGTCCTCGACCGGTTTCACTGGTTCGGCCGACATCACGCCAGCGACGCTGACGATTGCCTCGGCAGGAACCGTCGCCGGCAGCAAGGTGTATGACGGCAACACGTCGGCGGCCGTCACCGGCAACGGCACGTTGGCTGGCGTGCTCAATGGCGACGCTGTCAGCCTGTTGCTCGCCGGCACGGTCTATGCGGACAAGAACGTCGGCGCCGGCAAGACAGTCACCGGCAGCTACAGCCTCACCGGGGCGGGTGCCAGCAACTATGTGCTGGCCTCGACCGGCTTCACCGGCGCGGCCGATATCACACCGGCGACGCTGACAATCGCGTCGGCGGGCAGCGTGGCCGGCAGCAAGGTCTATGACGGCACCACATCGGCGGCCGTCACCGGGAACGGCACGCTTTCGGGTGTGCTCAATGGCGACGCGGTCAGCCTGCTGCTCGCCGGCACCGCTTACGCAGACAAGAACGTCGGCACCGGCAAGACGGTGACTGGCAGCTACAGCCTATCCGGGGCAGACGCGGGCAACTATATGTTGGCCTCGACCGGTTTCATCGGCTCGGCGGATATCACTGCAGCGATGCTCAGTATTGCGTCGGCCGGCAGCGTGGCGGCCAGCAAGGTCTACGACGGCACCACCGCCGCAGCGGTTACCGGCAATGGCACCCTATCGGGCGTGATCAATGGTGATGTTGTGGGCCTGTTGCTGGCTGGCACCGCCTATGCCGACAAGAATGTCGGCACCGGCAAGACGGTGACCGGCAGCTACAGCCTGACGGGCGCGGAGGCGGGCAACTACGTGCTGGCCACGACCGGGTTCACCGGTGCGGCCGACATCACGCCAGCGACGCTGACGATCGCTTCGGCAGGAACGGTCGCTGGCACCAAGGTCTACGATGGCTCCACATCGGCTGCCGTCACCGGCAATGGTACGCTATCGGGCGTGTTCGGTAGCGACGCTGTCGCGCTGCTGCTGAGCGGGGCAGCCTATGCCGACAAGAATGTCGGTGCTGGCAAGGCCGTGACCGGCAGCTACAGCCTGACCGGGGCGGGGGCCGGCAACTACGTGTTGGCCACGACCGGCTTCGCCGGGGTGGCCGACATCGCCCCGGCGACGCTGACGCTCGCGTCGAACGGCAGCGTGGCGGCCAGCAAGGTCTACGACGGCACCACCGCCGCAGCGGTCACCGGCAACGGCACGCTGTCGGGCGTGATCGGCAGCGACGAGGTGGCGCTGCTTCTCGCCGGCATCGCCTATGCCGACAAGAACGTCGGCACCGGGAAGACCGTGACCGGCAGCTACGGCCTGACCGGGGCAGGGGCCGGCAATTATGTGCTGGCGTCGACTGGCTTCATCGGCGCGGCCGACATCACCCCGCGCGCCATCACGGTGGCGGCGGAGCCGGGGTCGAAGACCAGCGGCACGGCGGATCCGGTGTTCGGCTTCAGCCTGATCAACGGTTCGCTGGTCGCCGGCGACAGTCTGAGCGGCGCGCTGAGCCGCGATCCGGGCGAGAGCGTCGGCAGCTACGCCATCCTGCAGGGCACGCTCGCCGCATCGCAGAACTACCTGTTGAGCTATGTCGGTGCAGATTTCACCATCCTGGCGGCCCCGACCACGCCGACGGTCACCGCCACCAACAGCGGCGACTATCCGACCAGCCAGTATTTCGCCTCCGGTAGCGAGAGCACACCGGTGGCGGTGACGATCAGCTACCAGCAGCCGGCCTCTCCGGTGGTGCCGGTGATCGCGGCGATCCGCGCGGCGGCGCCGGTGGTGCGGACCGCCGGCAACACCGGCGATGCCAATCAGAACATCGCGGTCGGCGCAGGCGCCGGCACGCTGTTCAGGCCGATCTCGCAGTTCGACAATCAGCAATACTCGAAAGCCGAACTGCCCGGCTTCGCGCCCGAGGCGGCGGAGGCGGCGGTGCTGACGATGATCGCCCGCGGCGAGACCAACGACCAGCAGCCGTTCAAGATCGACGCGCTGTGGGGCGACGGTGCGGCGTCCTGGAGCCGTCTCGACCACCCGGACGTGCGCGCGGTGTCGTTCACCGACGGCAACGGCACCGAGCGCGTGCCCGGCGGCGGCAATGCGTTCGCGTTCGTCGGCGGTCAGACCGACGTCGCAGCGCTGCTGCGGAAGGGGCCGGTGGTGTTGCAGGGCGGTAAGACCGAAGGTGTTCCGACGCCGTGGCTGCTGGTGCTCAGCGTGACGGCCGACGGCAAGGGCCTGCTCGCCAACGATCCGATGACCGGCCAGCAGGTAATCCTCGCTTTCGACTCCGCGACCAAGTCGGTCGGCGGCGTGACAGCGGTGATCAATCCGGCCGACAAGCAGCCGGCCGCCGTCGGTGATGCGGTGCCCCCGTTCGTCGCGCACGCCGACAAGATCACGCCGGCGATGTGGACCGCGCTGAAAGCGTTCAAACCTGCGGGCTATTTCGCGGTGACGATGTGAGCAGGCCGGCGAAGTTGTGAAATCGGGTGAGGATCGTTCCGGCCTCGGTGGTGGCCAGCGGCTCCTGCCGGGCCGGGCGCGGCGGCGGAGCGACGCGCGCCGCGAGCTGGGGGCCGCCGGCGGAGAATGCCGACACGTCCACGCTGGAGACCGCGAACAGCGGCTCGAAATATCTCGCGTCGGTGCTCTCGACCAACCGCGAAACGCGGTTGTCGAGCAGCATCCAGCCGCCGCCGAGACGCACGCCGAGCACAGCATGGTAATCGCCGGCGGATCTGTCGCGCACGATCAGTACCCGCAAGTCGGCTGCAGGCGTGCCGGCCTCGCGCAGCGCGACGAACTTGGCGATGGCGAAGTCCTCGCAATCGCCTTTGCCGGTCTCGAACGAGCCGTCGGCGGTGTCGGACAGCGGCGGCGACCAGCGATCGGCGACGTGCCACTGGTCCTGGTCGGTGGTGTAGTCGATCGCCGCGTTGATGCGTCTGTTCACCAGTTCGAGCCGGTCGCGGTCTTGCCGCTGCGCGGCTTGGTCGATGATGTCCGCGAAGCGGGACGCAGCCTCGGTGCAGTGCGGGCGGTCGGCGCGGCAGCGGTCGAGCGCGGGCTTCGCCGCCTGGATGTCGGCGGTGATCCGCGCGAGCTTCGTCCACAACGCGCCTCGGGGAGCCCGCGCCGTGGCCCTGCCGAACGGCTCGCTGCCCGCCTGGTTCGGGATCGTCTCGATGAATTCGGTCGGCGCGATCGACGCGGTGACGGTCGCGAGGTCCCGTTCGGCCGCCGTCGCCGCGACAGGCAGCACAGCGCCGAATACGATCGAACCAGAGAGCAGCGCTTTCAGCAGACCGAATTGCATCGCCCGTGCCCTGACGCGGGCCCGACTATCGATCCGTCTTGCGGGCTCGCTCGACCTGATCGACGATACGGGGCGGTGCTGCTGCGGCGGTTAAGAGAGCCCCGCGGCCGAGACGTTATTGGTTCGGAGCGTGAACACTTATCAACGAGGATTCATAGAGTGGGTGTCGAGTCATTAAGCTCGCATTGACCACTCGAGGACGGTGCGCTTCGAAGCGTCAAAGATGCCTGGCGGAACGAGATCAGGATCGCCGCCGGGTGTCAGCATTTGGGGAACCAGGATTCTCGACACGAGACCCGGTCTAGGATGGCGGCGCGTGGTACCAATCCCACCGTAAGCCTCCCGGCATTCGCCAGTTGACCGGCGCGGAACATGCTAGGCCAACGCAGGACCCACCGCCGCTACCCCACGCGAAGGGACACGATCTCGGTATTGGATAGGGATGAAGGACCGGCCATTCGGCCATTACAAGGCAGACGGCAACTCGCCGAACTGATGCCCGAGGGCCCGTCTGCAACAGAAAAGAACTGTTGCAGCATTGTTGCAGGTTGAAACCCACTTTCGTCGTATGATTGTCGAGTAGCGCTTCGCCCGCCAACAGATTTTGCGGAATATAATCAACTGTTTATGGCGGAAGGGGGCGGATTCGAACCCATGTTACCCTTGCGGGCACGCCGGTTTTCAACCTCATCAGCAGCTTGTAGGATCTGCACTCCTAAAGCCTAGATCGTACTACCCAATTCAAATCGTGCTCAATTCACATTGCGGCTTGTCCCGGTCCAATACGGTTCTCGTAAAACACGCTTCAGAACCTTGCCCGATGCATTCCGCGGAAGTTCTGCGATGAAGTCGACGCTCTTAGGACACTTGAACCCCGCCAGCCGCGACTGAGCAAAGCCAATGAGATCTTCTTGAGAGAGGGACTGCTCTGGCCGTAACACCACGGCGGCCTTCACCGCTTCGCCCCACTTCGGGTCAGGCACGCCGAAGACAGCGACATCCGCGATGGCGGGGTGCCCGAGCAGTGCGCGCTCGACCTCGGCGGGATAGACGTTCTCTCCTCCCGAGATGATCATGTCCTTCAGGCGATCCCGAATGTACAGATAGCCGTCCGCGTCGAAATAGCCGACATCGCCGCTATGGTACCAGCCGTTCTCCAATGCCGCGCTCGTAGCCTCGGGGCGATTCCAATAGCCCGCCATGACCGCGCCGCAGCGGATCTGTATCTCTCCGGATTGTCCTGTCTCTGCCGGCTTGCCACTTGCATCCACGACTTGAACATCCACGCCTGCTAGTACTCGTCCGCAGGAGCCGAGACGAGCCTCGTTTTGCGGGTCGTGATCCGATGGCAGGAGCGCCGTTCCCACCGTCGCGGTCTCCGTCATGCCGAACAACTGGAGCAGGACCGGGCCGACACGCTCGATCGCCCGCTGCAGTACGGCTGGCGAGATTGGCGAACCGCCGTAGGTCAGCGTTCGTAAGCTCGAAAAATCGGCTGTCGAGAAGTCTGGATGATCGAGAACCGGCGCGATGAGGGCCGGCACCAGGCCGAGCCGGGTGACAGGACCAGGCGCATTCTTGAAGGCCTCCATGATCAAGCTCGGCTGTGCTTCGCGGACGACGATGGCGGTGCCGCCGGCGTGGGGCGTGTTGAGGCCGAATACCACCCCGCCGGCATGGAAAAGCGGCAACGGCAGGACGCAAATATCATCCTCACGCCAGTGCCCGAGGGGCTCTGTCTGACTCAGCCTGGTCGAGAACAGCAGGTTGCGGTGGGTAAGCTGCGCGCCCTTCGGAAGACCCGTTGTGCCGGAGGTGTAGAGTTGGAGGACGACGTCGTCATGCGCAACCGGATGCTTTGGATCTGAATCGGGTGCGCCCGCGATCCAGTGGAAGAACGAGATAGCGGCCGCGCTCGATTCCTCGATTCCAACGATGGTCTGAAGATCTGGGCATTCACTGCGAAGGGCGTCGATCAAGGATTCGAATTCAGGGCCGATCAAAACCAGCCTGCAATTTGCGTCGCTGACGATGAAGCAGATTTCGGGAGGGGCTAGTCGCCAATTGATCGGAACCAGGACGGCTCCAATCTTGGCGCAGCCGAACAACGCGTGGAAGAACACATCGGAGTTCTTCCCGAGATAGCCGACGCGCGCTCCGGCGGTGACGCCCGCGCTTTCGAGCGCGTGAGCGACGCGATTGGAGATCAGGTTCCATTGCGCGTAGGTCGTTCGTCTCGACTGATACTGGAGCGCGATGCGGGAAGGCGAAGTTGCTGCGTAGTGGCGCGGAATATCCGCCAGTGTTTGAAAGTCCATAGTTCCCCCCGTTTTCTCTTGTGAGTCTGGCTCTTGTTGCGCCAGTTCCCGAATAGCTCAGTGAAACGTTCGGCCACTCGCCGCCATGTCGCGCAACATTTGCGGAACGGCGTAGCGCTCAGGCATATGACCACTGAGGCGATCGCAGACTGCAATCATCCGGGGCAGGCCGACGGTGTCGATCTGCCCCAGAACTCCGCCCAGGAAAGACGGGAAGCCCCAACCGAGCAGCGACCCGATATCAGCGTCGCGAACGCCCACGATTCCCTCGGCGACGCAGCGCGCAGCTTCGAGGGATTGCGAGTACATCAGCCGCTCGCGAACCTCTTCCAGGCTGGGCTGCTTGTTCGCGATGGGGAAATGATCTGCGAGCCCCGCCCACAGCTTACGGCCGCCCTCTGAGGGATAGTCATAGAAGCCGCGGCCTGTCTTCCTCCCCAGCCGCTGGAGGCTCTCAACCATCAGCTCCAGAACGGCGTCCTGTGGCTGCGCGCGATACGCGGCTCCTCGATCGAGGCGCGCCTGCTTCATGGCCTTGTGGAGAAGTTCAGCGGAGACTTCGTCGATCAGGGCGAGCGGTGGCATCGGCATGCCGGCGACGCGGCCGGCGTTCTCGATCAGATTGGGATTCACGCCTTCCGCCAGCATCGTCATCGCCTCGTACGGATACATGGCGAAGGCCCGGTTTGCGTAGAAGGATGGGCAGTCGTTGACGACGATCGGCGTCTTTCGGATCCGCTTCGCAAAGTCGAGCGCTTCGGCGATGGTTTCTTCGCTCGTGGCGACTCCACGGATGATTTCCACCAACGGCATCTTTTCAGCCGGCGAGAAGAAGTGCATCCCCACGAACCGCGACGGACGCTTCGACACCGAGGCGAGGCCGCTGATGGGAAGTGTCGACGTGTTGGATGCAAAGATCGCGTCGTCGCGCATTTCCGCCTCGGCCCGACGTGTCACCTCGGCCTTGATCGCGCGATCTTCGAACACGGCTTCGATCACAAGGTCGCAGTCGGCCAAATCGGCGTAGTTCGTGGTCGGCGTGACGCGCTCGAGCGCCGCGTCCCGGACCGAGCCGGCGAGACGTCCTCGCGCGACTTGTCCCTCGAGAATGTTGGCGCCGTAGGCCTTGCCCTTCTCGGCCGCGTCTCTGCTGACGTCGAGCAGCACAACGTCAAGACCTGCCATCGAGGCGACGTGGGCCAGACCCGCTCCCATCATGCCGGCGCCGAGAATTCCGATCTTCTCGAAGGAGCGCTTCGGCACGGCCTTGGAGCGCCCGGCAAGCCGGTTCGCCTCGTTCATGTCGTTGAAGAGGAGGCGAATCATATTCTTGGTCGACTGCGAAGTTGCGAGTCGTGCAAATTGGCGTTGCTCGATCCGCAGACCGGTGTCGAGGTCGACCTGACATCCATCGTATATGCAGGCGAGAATCGCCTCCGGTGCTGGAAAGTTGCCCTGCGTCTTGCTCAGCAGACTTCCGGAAACGGCGAAGAAGATCTGGATGGAAGCCGGGCTCTGCGGCGCACCGCCGGGGAATCGGAAGTCTTTCCGGTCCCATGGCTTGATAGCGGCCTCTGCCGGGGTCGCAAGGAGCCAGTCGCGGGCACGTGATAGCAGCTCGGCTTGGGGCACGACGGCGTCGACGATCCCGGCTTCGAGCGCCTTGGCCGGATCCGCCTTTCGACCTTCGAGCAGGTAGGGCAGGGCCTTCTTGATACCGATCATGCGGGGCAGGCGCTGCGTTCCGCCAGCGGCAGGCAGCAGGCCGAGCGTGACTTCCGGCAAGCCGAGCTGGATAATCGGACTATCCGCCACGATCCGGTGATGGCAGGCGAGACAGATCTCCAGGCCACCGCCGAGTGCGCTGCCGTTGATGGCGGCAACGAAGGGCTTCTTCGACGTCTCCAACCGGCGCAGGATGCGCGAGATTGGTCCGGAGCAGTCCATCGATTCCTGAACGTCCTTAATGCCTCGGATCAGGTCGAGATCCCCGCCGGCGACGAATTCCGGACGCGACGAGGTGATGATGACGCCTTTCACGTTTGGATCGCCGATCGCTCTCTCGACCGCCTCGGCGAAGGCCGCGATCGAAGCTTTGTTGAGGACGTTCATGGGGCGGTCGGCAACGTTCCAGGTCAGCGTCGCAACACCGTCGGCATCGAGTTTGTAGTCAATCATATCCGTGGTTCCTCAGACGCGTTCGATGATCATCGCGATGCCCATGCCTCCGCCGATGCAGAGTGTGATGAGGCCGTTGGAAAGGTCGCGCCGCTCGAGCTCGTCCAGGACCGTGCCCAACAGCATGCCGCCGGTGGCGCCAAGCGGATGCCCCATCGCGATCGCGCCGCCATTGACGTTCACTTTGTCGGCCGGAATCTCCAGCGCTTGCATGAAGCGGAGGACGACGGCGGCGAACGCTTCGTTGCATTCGAACAAATCGATGTCGCGTACCGACATGCCGGCACGTTTCAGCACCGCCTCCGTTGCAGGGATGGGGCCGGTCAGCATGATCGTCGGTTCGCTCCCGACCGTTCCGAACGAGCGGACCCGTGCGCGCGGCTTCACGCCGAGCCTGTCGGCGGCGGCGCGGCTGCCGATCAAGACCGCCGACGCGCCGTCGACGATGCCCGAAGAGTTTCCGGCGTGGTGCACATGCTCGATCGACCCCAGTTCCGGGTAACGTTGCAGGGCCATGCTATCGAAGCCCATCTGCCCACCGAGAACCTGAAACGAGGGTTCTAACGCACCAAGCGACGCCACACTCGTATCGGCTCGAACGTGTTCGTCCCGATCCAGGATCGTCGTGCCGTTCACGTCGCGCACTGGAATGATCGACCGTGCAAATCGATCCTCCTCCCATGCGGTCCCCGCGCGGTGCTGGCTTTGAGCCGCGTAGGCATCGACGTCCGACCGCGAAAATCCGTACAGGGTGGCGATCAGATCCGCCGAGACGCCCTGCGGAACGATGCGGTTTGGAATGGTGATCTGGGGATCGGTCACCCAGGCGCCGCCACCTGCAAACATCGGTACGCGCGACATGCTTTCGACACCGCCGGCGATCATCAGCTCCGCCTGCCCGGCGATAATCATCGCGGACGCGAAATTGCACGCCTCGAGTCCCGATCCGCAGAACCGATTGAGCTGGACCCCGGGGACCTCGGTGAAGCCGGCCGCGAAGGTGGCGGCCTTGGCGACATCAGAGGCTTGCTCGAGCGACGGCTCACCACAGCCAAGAATGACGTCGGCGATCTGATCGGGCGAAAAGCCGTTGCGCTCCTTGAGTGCCAACAAGGTCTGCGCGGCCAGTCGCGCGGGGCCAACTTCGTGCAGGGCTCCGTTCGAACGTCCCTTGCCACGCGGCGTGCGGACCGCATCCAATATGTAAGCTTCGTGCATAGGTGAGTGTCCCAGTGAAGACGAATGGGCTGACGCTGTTCGAATTATCGAGCTCGGCCCTGCTGAAAGGCGCGAATGCCTTCCTTGAGGTCAGTGGTTTCGCGCACGCGGCGCAGCGTGCGGCGCTCATGAGTGAGCGTGCATTGGTTGCCGTGGATTCATCCAGCGTGGCGTCGAGCCGTTCGACAGCCGCCGCGCGGAAGCTGTCTTTGAGCTGCGAAAGATCGCGTTCGATCCTCGCGACACCGCGATCCCAAGCTGTATTGGTCCCGGACATTCCAGAAAGAGGTGAGCTCTTCATGCGCGCACGGTATCGGCTGGGTCGTGCGCGGAAATCGTCGCAAGCGACGATTTTCACAGATGCGGTCGCCGTGGCGACTTAGCGGAGCAGGCCGTTCTTGCGGGCGATTGCGATCGCCTCGACGCGGCTGCGCGTTCCGAGCTTCGCGTTGATGTTGCGCAGATGGGTTCTGACCGTCGTGTCCGCGACGAACAGCCGGCCGGCCAATTCGCTGTTGGACAGGCCGTCCGCGACGAGGGCAAGCAACTTCAATTCCTTGCGCGTTAGCGCAACTGCCGCCGGGACAGATGCAGCACTTGTATCATCCCGACGTTCGGCATCGGTCGGCAGGACGGCCCCGGACTCTCCGACGAGTTTGTCGAGAAACAGCAGCCTGTCCGCCGAAGGCAGTGCGCCGGTGCCGAGCAGGTCCGGCCGCAGCCGCAGTTCGCGCAACATCTCGCGTAGCAGCGGGCCTTCGTCCTGGAAGGCGGCCTGATAGCCTTCGGTGGCGGCGAAGTTGACGGCCTTGGACAGAATGCGCATCGCCTTGTTCGGCTGAGAAGCCCGATGGTGCGCCTGCGCGAGAACGAGCCGAAGCGTGAGCGCCCGTCGTGCGCGTTGCGTCCTTTCTGCTGCGTCCAGCTCCGCGCGCAGGCCGTCGATGCTGGAGGATGGTTGGGCTCCATGCACGGCGCAGCGCGCGGCGCCGAGCTTGTAGGTCTCCACCTCGTTGGCTCGCAGCGACAGCCGATTGATTCGATCCCATAATGTCGGATCCGCGCAGCGCTCGATCTCCTTCTTGGCAAGATCGATGCGACCCTCGACGGTGAGCATTCGTGCCCGTTCCAGCCTGGCACTGGCGACGACACGGCCGAGTGTTTCCCGATGCCCGGAAAGCTCGAGTTCGGCGAGCAACTGTTGCGCCAGATCCCGGTCGCCGCGACGCCAGGCGATCCGCGCCATGATCGTATGAGCGGTGATCAGTTGATCCGGAACCCCGACGGCTCGGATCAGCGGGATGTACACCGTGAGAAGGCGCTCGGCTTGTAAGAGCTGATCGGCCTCGTACAGTGCTTCGGCGAGCAGCACTCCGGCCAGGGCATTGCCGTTCGTGGCGCCGGATGCGTCGTCGGTCCCGGCGCGAACTGCCAGACGGAGATGGGCGGTTGCCTTTCTGAGGCGGCCCTGCGTCAGGTCGACAGCTCCTTCGGCTGCCTCTGACAGCGCGAGCATCATTCCGCTTGTGTTGTCCGGCCTCCGGCTGCGCACCACATCGGCCAGCTTCAGGGCTTCCTGGTATTCGCCGGCGATCATCGTCAGGTTGGCCAGGGCGACCTCGGCGAATCCGCGGACGAAAGAACCGCGTCCGGGTACTTCGCGCACCAGGCTCGCGGCGAGGTCCCTTGCCTCGTCCGTCCGATCGAGAAGGACCAGGAAAAGCAGGCGCAGGGCTCGTCGATGTGCATCGAATCCTCTGCCCGGTCGGTCTTCCCGATCAAGCCGCTCGAGCAGCGGCGCGGCGGCGCGCGGTCCCCGCCCGAGCAAGACTGCCCAGGCATGAACGACCTGCAGCATCGGCGAGTCTTCGAGCAAGCCTCGTTCGCGCAGAGGGTCGAGCCATCGGGCGAGCAAACGGACGCGGCCCTGATTGAGTAATGGCTCGGCATGGCGCGCGAGCAATGGCAGCGCCGCATCGGAATCGCCGGCGGCGAGCCAATGTTCGATGGCCACGACAGGGCGATCCTGTTCGAGGTACCACTTCGCCGCCACGCGATGGAGCTCGTTCGCCTGTTCGGGATGTCGTTGCTTGAGCTGCGTGCGAAGAAACTCCGCAAACATGCTGTGATAGCGCCACCTGGGACTGTCGCCGTCGATCGGGACCAGAAACAGATGCTCGCGCTGCAGCATCGCCAGGACGTCCATGCTGTCGGTCGTGCCGCACAGACGGTCGCAGAGACCGGGCGTGAGATCTGCAACGATGCTGGTCCTCAACAAGAAGGCGCGTATCTTCTCGCTCTGCCGCGAAAAAACGTCTTCCAGCAGGTACTCGACAATGGCCGTATCGGCGCCGCTGAAGCCTGCGATGAACTGGCTGGGGTCCTGCCGATTTTCCAGCGACACCGATGCCAGCCAGAGTGCGGCAACCCAGCCCTCGGTGCTGTGGTGCAGCCGCACGACGTCGTCCTGAGACAGATCCAATCGCCGGCGGTTGCGCAGATAGATGGCGGTTTCCTCGATGGTGAAACGAAGATGTGTCGGCTCGATCTCGACGAGTTTGCCGTGCGCGCGTAGCCGACCGAGCCCCAGCTCCGGGACGTTGCGCGAGCCGATCACGATGCGGCCGCCCGCCGGGAGGTGACTGATCAGCTCTCGGACCATCCCCAGGACCGCAGGCCCCTGGACGGTTTCGAAGTCGTCGAGGAATAGTGCAAATGGCGCCCGGTGAGCCGCAATCGCGTCGATGAGCCCGAGCGCTATCTCGTCGGGGCCAGCCGCGGCGTCGGCACTCGTCGACAGCCCTGGGATCAGCGGCGTCAGAGCAGCCCGCACGACGTATAGGAAGCGGCCGACATCGTTGTCGGCCGAATCCAACGTCAGCCATGCCGTCGGGATGGCGGACGCTTCCAATTTTTGTCGTAGCTCGAGCATCAACGTTGTCTTGCCGAAACCCGCCGGCGCTCGGAGCAGGACGATACGAGCCGAAGGGGAAGCCAAGACCCTTTGCGACAAGGCGGCGCGCTCGATTGCGTCGCCGGTCAGCAACGGGACCGCGAGCTTCACGCTCAATGCCGCAGGTTGCAGACGCACGGTCGCGCGATGGCCGTCGGGGAGTGCCTCCCGCGGCGTACGGTCGATCGTGCTATCGGCTGCGCCGGCCATAACGAATATTCCGTTTGCGATAACCGTCTGAATTCTCGACTGGGCCCCGCATCGCTTATACCGCTCGGGCGTCGAGCGTGACAACACAGAGCGGATTGGCGCGGCTTTGTTGCACCGCAAGCGGCCTGGAAATCGTCGACGAGCCGCAGCGCGAAATCGTCGCATTCGACGATTTCGGCTCTCGCCCTCTGCGCTTAAGGCATCCGATCGAGGTCTGTCGGTCGGTTTGCGAGGATGCAGCATGTTCATCGAAAAGGTACGGCCCCGCTGGTACACGGAGGAAATCGAGGCTCTTGCGGACCTTGCCCGTCGCTTTTGTGCCGAGGAGATCCTGCCCAACCAGGAGCGATGGTTTGTCGAAGGGGCGACCGACCGGGAGGTCTGGCGGAAAGCAGGAGAACTCGGAATATTACTGCCCGACATCGCAACGGAGTATGGCGGCAGCGGTGGGACGTTTGCGCACGAAGCGGCCGTCGCGCACGAGCTTTGCCTGGCTGGCGATACGAGCCTTCGGCCGGGCAAGCAGATCCACGTCATCGCTGCCCACTACATCGAGCGCTACGGGACTCCGGCACAGCGGCAGAAGTATCTGCCGCTGCTCGCGAGCGGGCAGTGGATCGCCGCCATGGGGATGACCGAGCCGGGAGGCGGAACGGATCTTCAGAACATGCGGACCCGCGCCTTACGGTCCGGTGACGACTACGTCATCACGGGGGCGAAGACGTTCATTACCAACGGCTCGATTGCCGATCTCATCGTGCTCGCCGTCAAGACCGACCCCGCGCAGAAGGCCAAGGGAGTTTCGCTCGTCCTCTTCGAAACGAAGACGCCGGGATTTCGCGTCGGGCGCCGACTGAAGAAGGTGGGTTTGCACGGCTCGGACACCTGCGAGCTGTTCTTCGACGAGTGCAGGGTCCCGGCGGACGCCATCCTCGGTGGTCGCGAGGGGCAGGGCTTCGCCCAGATGATGCAGGATTTGACCTATGAACGTGCACTGGTCGGGGTCAACTGCGCGGCCGTCATGGAACACGCTTACGCCGTCACGGTTGAACACGCGAAGACGCGTGACATCTTCGACAAGCGGCTGCTCGATCTGCAGCATATCCGATTTGAGCTTGCCGAGGTCAAAACAGTCGCGCTGATCGCGCGGGTGTTTGTCGACTTCATCGTCGAGCGAATGGTCGCCGGGACCATCGATACCGAACTCGCGTCGATGACGAAATGGTGGACGAGCGATCGGCAGTGCGAGGTCGTCAGCCGTTGCCTTCAACTGTTCGGCGGACACGGATACATGCTGGAGTATCCGATCGGACGGATGTTCGTCGATGCGCGCATCGAGCCGATTTATGGCGGAGCAAACGAACTGATGAAGGATCTGATCGGACGGCAGCTTTGAGGTCAAGCTGCCAGGTAGCGAAGGCGGCGAGACGGACTGGCCGCCTCGGCAGCGTAGACCTTGAAGTCGCGCTTCCTGTCGGGCGATTGCGTTTCGCGTCCTGAAACCAACGGCTGATCCATCAAGGCGAAACCGGCTGACGATGGGCCTCGCCTTGCGAGGCCCATGGCGCGCTCTCGAGCGAGCTTCGGGAGACTTTCAAATCCGAAACAGCGTCATTTTCGATTGTGCTCGTTGCTGGTCCAAAATATAAACCGACTCGTCGGTTTATTAATAGGCCAGTGTCTCATGGGAGGCTTTGAATGTTCGAATTTGCCGAACCCGCGCTGACGGATGAGGATCTGACGCTGTTGCGAGCCCAGCTCCGCAGGTTCGTTGAGGAGCGCATCTCGCCAGCGGGGCTGGCGTGGGAAGAGGCCGGCGAGATCCCGCGGGAGATCTTCCGCGAAATGGGCCAACTCGGCTTTCTCGGCATGCGCCACCCGGCCGAATATGGCGGCGGCGGGATGGGAGCATTGTCGTCGGTAATTCTCGCGGAGGAATTGTCCCGCTCGTCGTTCGGAGGCGTCGCGAGTGCACTGACGGTGCATTCGGACATGTCGATCTCGCATATCGCACATCGCGGCACCGACGAGCAGAAAGCGTGCTACCTTCCTCCGGCCTGTGCCGGCGAAAAGGTCGGCGTGATCTGCGTGACGGAGCCGAATGCCGGCTCCGACGTCGCCGGCCTGAAGACGCATGCGAAGCGGGTCGAGGGCGGTTGGTTGATCAACGGGTCGAAGACCTTCATTACCAATGGCGTTCTCGGAGACATCTATATCGTCGCAGCCCGGACCGATCCGGATGCGGGTGGGGCGCGCGGCATCTCCTTGTTCGTCGTGGAGCGCGGCACGCAGGGATTGTCGGTATCCGGAAAGCTGCGGAAGCACGGCTGGCTCAGCTCCGACACGGCCGAACTGTTCTTTCAGGACATGTTGGTCCCCGAGGACGCGCTTCTGGGCGAAGAGGGGAAGGGCTTCTACTACATTCTGGGCACGTTCCAGAATGAGCGCCTCGTGATCGGCGGGCTTGTTTCGGGTGCTTGTGCGAAGGCGATTCAGCTCACGCTCGACTATTTGCGTCAGCGAAAGGCGTTCGGGAAGTCGCTCTGGGATCAGCCCGTCGTGCGCAACAAGATGGCGTGGGTGGCTGCGAAGGCCGCCGGTGTCCGCGCGCTGACCTATCAATGTGCGACGATGATCGACGAGGGGCAGGACGTCGTCCGCGAAGTCTCGATGCTGAAGGCGCTGGCCGGCGAAACGCTGCAGGAGGTGGTGCATACCTGTCTGCAGCTCCATGGCGGCATCGGCTACATGTCCGGAACTCCGATCGAGCGCATGGTTCGGGACGCGCGCATTTTGACGATCGGTGGCGGTGCGACCGAAGTCATGCTCGAAGAAGTCGCCAAGCGAATGTGACCTTCACGTGCTGTCAGGCCGTGAGAAGCCGGCGGCGCAAGCAAGTGCGCAATTGACATAATCCGACTAGTCGGACTATTTATTGTCCGCGAACCTTCGCCAAAGGGACGAGCCGCGACGACCACTCTCGAGAGTGGCGGAACGCCGGAGCAGGGAGGATGCCATGACGACCGAACACCAGACGAGGGACGCCCCGTCGCTGCTGGTCGCATCGGGGCCGGTCACGGCGGAGCTTCATGCCGACGGTGTCGCCCACGTTCGGCTGAACCGCCCGGAATCCGCCAACGGGCTGAACATCGAACTACTCACCGCGCTTCACCAGACGATCATGCTGATCCACGGAGACGACCGCGTCCGCGTGGTCCTCCTCACGGGCGAAGGCGTGAATTTCTGTGCGGGCGGCGACGTGCACACGTTCCTCGCCAAGGGCGCGGAATTGCCCGCCTATATTCGGGTGGCGACGGCTTATCTCGGCATGGTTGCCGGCAGCTTGATCCGCCTGAAGGCGCCGGTCGTGACCGCCGTGCAGGGGTATGCTGCAGGCGGCGGAGGGATGGGGCTCGTCTGCGCGTCCGATTTCGTCGTTGCCGGAGAGAGCGCCAAGTTCATTGCCGGAGCCACCCGAGTCGCAATGGTTCCGGACGCCGGAGTCACGGTCACGCTCACCCAGCTCGTTGGATTCCGGCGCGCGATGGAAATCCTGATGCTCAATCCGGTGATCGACGCGCCGCAGGCGCGAGAGATCGGTCTGATCACACGCGTCGTACCCGATGCCGAGCTGCTCGACCACGCGTGGACCCTGGCGCGGCTGCTGGCTGTCGGCGCGCCGGCGGCGCTGGCAAATACCAAACGGTTGCTCTGGAACGGCTTGGGCGAAGGTGTCGAAGCCGCCATGCCGGAGGAAAACCAGGCTCAGGAAGTTCTGTCCGGCATGGCCGACGCACGTGAAGGCCTCTCGGCCGTGATCGAGAAGCGTAGTCCGAAATTCACCGGGCGCTGATCAATGACGGGGCGAGGCAAGCGACGTGCACTCGTGGCCGGCGGTGCCAGCGGCATCGGCGCCGCGGCGGCGTCGCGCCTGGCGACGGACGGGGTCGATGTGACGATCGTCGATATCGATCGAGAGCGTGCTCAACGCGTGGCCGAGCAGATCGGTGCGACTTTCGCCGCAGTCGATCTCACGAACTACGATGCAGTCAGCCAGACAATCGCGACCTGGGCGCCGTTCGATATTCTGATCAACAGCGCTGGCATCGATCAGCACGCGTTCTTCACGCGAACCTCCCCGCGCGACTGGGAGAGGCTGATCGGCATCAATCTGATCGCCGTGCTCAACGCCACGCATGCGCTGCTACCGTCGATGCAAGAGCGCGGCTACGGCCGCATCGTCAATGTGGCGTCGGAAGCCGGGCGGCTGGGTTCGCGCGGCGGTGCCGTCTATGCGGCCGCCAAAGGCGGCGTGATCGCCTTCACGCGTTCGATCGCGCGCGAGAGCGGCGCAAGGGGCGTGACGGCGAACGTTGTCGCACCGGGCCCGATCGATACGCCGATGCTCCGACGCGCCGTGTCCGACGGCGGCGGTAAACTGATGGCGGCCATGACGTCCGCGACGCTGCTGGGCCGTCTCGGATCCTCCGATGAGGTCGCCGCCACAATCGCTTTTCTCGCGTCTGAAGAAGCCGGGTACATCACGGGCGAAGCCCTTGGTGTCTCAGGCGGCATGGGGTGCGGCGCGTGACGCAAGATTCGATCGAGGCCGTGATTGCTCGGGTCCGCGAGGTCTATGCGCGCTGGCGCCGGGATACCCCGGTCTCGCAAATGCGCGCGGACTGGGATGCTCTGTTCGACGTTCCGGTCGACGCCGACGTGGAGCCGGTCGCCGCAGGCAACGTTTCTTGCCACTGGATCAGGCCAGTCGGCACGCGACGAGACGCTGTGATCGTCTATCTTCACGGCGGAGGATATCGCGTCGGCTCCGTGGCCTCGCACCGAGACCTGATGGCACGGCTTGCGACGGCGGCCGGCGTGCAGGTGTTGGGAGTTGATTATCGGTTGGCGCCGGAGCATCCGCTGCCTGCGGCGATCGAGGATTCCGTGGCGGTGCTGGATTGGCTGGACCGGATCGGTTTTCCTCCCGAACGCACGGCCGTGGCGGGCGACTCTGCAGGCGGCGGCCTCGCGGTTTCAGCGATCCTGTCGCGACTGAAAGATGGCAAGCCGAGGCCCGCGGCCGCGTATCTGATGTCGGCATGGACCGACCTGACCGCGTCGGGCCAGAGCTACACCGAGCGCGCTGAGCTCGATCCGATTCATCAGCGCCATCTCATGTTGGCGATGGCGCAAGGGGCGCTCGGGCCGGGCAGCGCAGCCGAGGATCCCAGATGGTCGCCGCTACGTGCTTCCCGCGACCTCGTCGGCAGATTGCCGCCGACGCTGCTTCAGGTCGGTGAACGCGAAACGCTCGTCAGCGACACCGTCGATTTCGCGATGCGCGCGCAAGCCGAGGGAGCGCTCGTGCAATTCGAAATCTGGCCGGGGATGATTCACGTGTTTCAACAATTTGCCGGGGAACTGCCTCAAGCGGAAGAGGCCATCGCCGCCGGCGGACGCTTCATCGCCCGCCATCTCGCTCCAGCGAAGGCCGACTGATGAATTGCCGGCATCTCGGCGCGAGCCGTGCATCGAACTGCCGAATGCTGCCGGGCGGTTTTGCCTGACCCATGTGGCCACTACACCCAGGAGGTTTACTTGAGTGATACATCAGCCTTGCATGTCGATGCTCTCGTGATCGGTGCCGGCGCCGGCGGCCTCACTGCTGCGGCGCGTCTGGTTGCGGCCGGCAAATCGGTCCTTGTTGCCGAACGGCTGGACCGCCTGGGTGGCCGTGCATCGAGCGAAGTCATCGACGGCCACATCGTCAATGTCGGCGCCATCGCGATCGAGCGAGGTGGGGTCTTCGAGGAAACCTTCGATTTGCTCGGCGTCCCCCTGGACATTCGAGAGCCCAATCCTGCCACGGTGTTCTTCATCGACGGCAAGGTGATCAACGTCGCGAAGGGCGGTTGGGGCATGTTGCTGGGCACGTTCACCAAGCAGGCCGCAAAGATCGGGGCGAAATTCTCCGATGCTCGCGCCGGCGAGCTTCCTGAGGCCAAGCTGACGACCAAGCAGTGGCTCGAGCAATACACTTCCAATGCCACGGTGCATGCGATCTTCCGCAATCTTTGCGCGGCGATCTTTGCCGTCAACGCCGAAGAACTGCCGGCGCGCGCGTTTCTCACTTACTTCGCTGTCAAAGGAGCCTTCAAGCGGTTCGGCTTCTGTCCGCGCGGGACGGTCGGATTGTGGAACGACCTGGCCGAGGGGATTCGCGGCCGTGGCGGCCAGGTCTGGACGGAAGCGGCCGTGACCGGCCTCGACATTCGCGGCGGTCGCATCGTTGCGGTGACCATCGAGCGCGCCGGTGCGACCGTGAAGGTGGCGCCTTCCGTCGTGATCAGCAATATCGGCCCTGCTGCGACGGTGGCACTCCCTGGGGCCGACGCGATGGGGGCGGCCTACGTCGATCAAGCCAAAGAGCTACCCAAGCCGGCCGCCAATATCGTCATCAACTTTGCGACGCGCGAACGGCTCCTCGACGTGCCCGGCCTGGTGACGTTCGGCAAGACCCGGCGGCTGTGCAACATGGGTGAGCTGACGGGGACTTGCCCCGAGCTCGCTCCCGCCGGCTGGTATCAGTACGTCGCCTACGCCGTGCCGCGGCCGGCCATCGGCGAGTTCGACGAAGAGGCCGAAATCGAGGCATCGTTGACCGATCTCCGCGAGCTTTTTCCGGCATTCGCCGGGGCCAAGATGTTGTCGATTCGCGTCATGAAGGGCGACTGGCCGGCACAGCGCTCCTGCGCGGGCTTCGACATGCCGCAGGAGACCCCGCTCGCCAATCTCTGGCATGTCGGCGACGCCGTGAAAGACTATGGCGACGGCGGGACGCAGGCCTGCGCCTTCACGGGGCGTGAGGCTGCAAGCAAAGCGTTGGCGTCACTTGCCGCGGGTCACGCTGATCCCGAAGTCGGAGCCGTCAGCGCCTTGCGGTGAAGACGTAGCGATCGTGTCGCGAGACGACGTCGAGAATCCCGCGTCTCACCAGTCGATTGGTATGCGCGAGCGTCTCGGCGAAGGCGAACCCCATCTGGTGGGGATCCAGCGGACGATTGAACAGCAGCGGAACGAGTTCCGCAATCGAATGCTCTTGATCGCTGCAGGCCTCGGTCAGGATGCGGCAGCGGTTCTCGTGATGGTCCACCAGCTCCTGCGCGCGTTGATGGAGGCCGTAGAACGGGCGCCGGTGTCCGGGGAGCACGAGCACGTCATTGGGGATCTGGGTGGCCAGCAGGCGGAGGCTACGCAGGAAATGTCCGAGAGGATCGCCGTCCGGCTCTCCCGCCCAGACGGCGACATTGGGCGAAATCCGCTCCAGCACCTGATCCGCCGCGAACAGCAACCGATCCTTCTCGCAGTAAAGCATGACCTGCTCGGCGGAATGGCCATCGCCGGTGAGGACGCGAAAAATTCTGTCGCCGAGCGTCAGGGTATCGCCCATCACCAGGCGCAGAAACGTGTCGGGTAGCGGGCCGACTTGCCGCAGATACTCGTGTCCCTGCGTGCTGACGATGCGCGCGGCGGAGTCATCCATGCCGTGGCTCTCGTAGAACAGCCGGTTCGCCGGCGACTCGAAGGCCTGCGGGTCGAGGGAGATGACCCGGCAGCTCATGTAGCTCGACAGGCTGGTCAGCAGCGGCGCTTTGAAACGTTTGCACAGCCATCCCGCAAGACCGATATGATCGGGATGATGGTGCGTCACGACGATCCGCGTGATCTTCAGTCCGCGCAACGGACCGTCGAAATAGCCGTTCCAAACCGCGAGCGCCTCATCCTCCGACAGACCGGTGTCGAGGATGGCCCAGCCGTCCGTATCTCGAATGAGATAGATGTTGACGTGATCGAGCTGAAACGGCAGCGGAAGACGCAGCCACAACAGGCCGGGACGCACCTCCATCACCTCACCGAACTGCGGCGGCTGCGGAAATGGAAAGTCCAAGCGCGCTGGCGCAGGTGCGGCGGTTTCGGGCTGCATCGTCGTCCTTCTTAGACTCTTGGTCTGCGACTGGTCGGTGCGTCGTACGATCGTCGACCTTCGTGCCGACGCACTGATCGGACATTTGCCTGATGACGCGCCGGGGCTTGTTTGGTCACCGCTCGGTTTGCAGACGCCATCTTGCGTCCATTGGTCAAGGTGGTCCGCATGTTTGATCTGTGGCAAAATATAAGACCGACGGGACGGTTTATGTCAACGCGCTCGACCGCGCGCTGACCGACGGCGGCAGGCTATCGGTGCCGAGCTTCGAGCCACGATCGCAAACGTCAACCGGGGGACAAAGATGCCACGCGTTCGAGCCGACAACTACGATGACAAATACCGAGCGATTCTCGACAGTGCCGCGACTCTGTTTGCGAAGGTCGGCTACCCAAGCGCCAAGCTGCAGGACGTGGCAAAGGCGTGCGGCGCGACCAAGTCAATGCTGTACCACTACTTCCCGACCAAGGACGATCTGCTGCTGGCGCTGCTGATCGATCATCTCGAGCGCCTTCTCGCTGAGATCGATCGGGCGCTGAGCGAAAGTCGGTCTCCGGAGGAGCAGCTTCAGCGCTTCGTCGACGTTTTCGTGACGAAGTCCTCGCAATCGCGGCAACGCCATGTCAGCGCCATGAATGATGCGAAGTTCCTTCCCTCCGAGAAACGTGCGCAGGTCCTCAAACTGGAGCGGAAAGTCAGGCGTACGCTCAGCGGGTTGTTACGTGTCGTCAATCCTGGCCTGCCTGATGAAGTCTATGCGCCCTATGCGATGCTGCTGATCGGAATGTTGAACTGGACCGATCTCTGGTTTCGGCCTGCGGGAAAGCTGAAGCCCCGCGAGCTTTGCGATCGCATCGCGCGGCTCTATCTCGACGGCTTTCTGTCCGAAGAGGCGGCAGATCGATCCCCGCAGCGCAAACGTCCAGTTGCTCGCAGCAACAGAGCGCGCTCGTAGACCTCGAAACCGATCCCCCGCTGCGTTGTCACGCGGGTACCTGCAATCGTCTCAGCGATTGACAATTGTTTGCATTCTATTTATAGACCGGCTGTCCGGATTATAAAGAGACGACGGGAGAAACGCCGATGGAAGGTGGTCTGCACAACCCTTGGGAGAAGCTCATTCAGCCAGGAATGGTTCATGGGTCTCTCTATTCGGACGAGTTGATCTTCAAGGAGGAGCTGGAGAAGATCTGGTTCAAAACCTGGGTCTATGTCGGGCACGAAAGCGAGGTGCCCAACACCAATGACTTCGTCACCAAGTCGGTCGGACCGATGCCTGTGCTGATGGTTCGCAATCAGCACGGGGAGATCAGCCTCCTGCTCAATCGATGCCCCCATCGCGGCAATGCGGTCTGTGTGCAGCATAAGGGAAATCGCAAGTCGTTCACCTGCCCATATCATTCCTGGACGTTCGCGAACGACGGCAGGCTGATGAATTACGCCTTCCCCGAAGGATACGCGGGCACCGACAAGTCGGGGCTCGGTCTGGCGAAGGTGCCGCGCGTGGCGAGCTATCGCGGCTTCGTCTTCGCCTCGATGGCGCAGGATGGCCCGTCGCTTGAACAGCATCTCGGAGGGGCGCGCCGAACGCTCGACCAAGCCTGCGAGAACTCGCCGACTGGCGAACTCGATCTCAGTGCCGGCTTCCTGCGACATCGCACGCGAGCCAATTGGAAGTTCATCCTGGAGAACGAGTGCGACGGCTATCACCCCGCATTCGTGCACTCCTCGATCTTCTCGGTCGCCGACAGTGCCATCGGTAGCCTTTACGGGAACGACGCCGTCGCCGTCACGCGTGGGCTTGGAAATGGACACACCGAGGTCGACCCGCGTCCGGAGTTTCGCCGGCGCGATCAGCCGATGAGCTGGTTCGGAACGACGGCCGATAAGCTGCCGGAATACACGGCGCAGATGAACGCCGCCTATGGCGACGAACGCGCCCGGCAGATCATGATCGACGGGATGCCCCACGTCATGATCTTTCCGAATCTGTTCATCGCTGAAATCCAGATCTTCGTCATTCAGCCGGTCTCGGCAGTCGAGTCGATCCAGCACGTCACCGCCATCCAGTTCAAGGATTCGCCGGAGATCAACCGGCGACTCAGGCAGCAGACGATGGGATCGGTGGGACCGGCTGGCTTTCTGCTCGCCGACGACACCGAGATGTACGAGCGAAATCAGCGGGGACTGGAGATCCGCTCACCCGAGTATCTCTACCTGAAACGGGGCGAGCATCGTGAGCGGCGCGATGACGACGGATTCGTCGTCGGGCACTCGACGGACGATCTGCCGTCGCGCGAGATCTGGAAGCACTACCGCACACTGATGGAGGCCTGCTGATGGAAGTCGAGACGAGCGAGCGCCCTGCGGACGATATCCTGAAGCAGTGGACGGGGCGGGATCTGAGCTACGCCGCTCAAGTCGACGCCGATCTTCATCAAGAGGTCAGTCAGTTTCTCTATCGTGAGGCGCGCTTGCAGGACACGCACGAATATGATGCGTGGGAGGCCCTGTGGACTGACGACGCGGTATACTGGGTGCCGGCCAACGGCGCCGATACGGATCCCGAGCGCGAGATGTCGCTGATTTACGACAACCGCTCGCGTATCGCATTGCGTGTCCGCCAGTTGAAGACCGGTCGCCGTCATTCGCAGACGCCGCCGTCACAGCTCGCCCGCATCATCGGAAATATCGAACTGTTGCAGTCCGAAGGACAGGACATCGGAGTCGCCTGCAACAGCCAGATCTTCGAAACGAATCTTCGCGGAGACACGATGTGGGCGGCGCGCTGCTGCTATCGACTGCGACGACAGCAAGGCGCTCTCAAGATGGCGTACAAGAAGGTCGTGCTGGTGAATAACAACAAGCCGATCTACACGATCTCGTTCCTGATCTGATCACCCGGCCAGGTGCCGTTCGGCGTCGTCGGCAACGGGAGTGCGACCGGTCGGTTGTCTGACGCTGACCGATCGGCACGGACGAATTCAATGACGAGCAGCGGCTTTCACCACCAATAGGTGGACGCCGCGGCCCACGAAAAGACCGACCCGTCGGTTTAAAAATGAGCCCCGGCAAGAGGGCTGATGATTGCGGAGCCGGTCCGCCAAGTTCCGAGCTCGCGCGATCGATTCGAGGGAGGACGACAACATGAAGCTCAGTTTGACCGATGGACTACATCGTCAGTTGCGGTCGGCACCCGATGCAGTCGCGACGACATTCGGCGACCGCTGTCGAACGTGGCGACAACTGGCGGATCGGACAGCGCGTCTCGCCGCGGTCCTGCAACAGATCGGCATGGCTCCGGGCGATCGCGTGGCGATGCTGGCGCTGAATTCCGATCGATATCTCGAATACATGCTCGGCGTCTGGTGGGGAGGCGGCGCCCTCAATCCGGCGAATACGCGTTGGAGCGCGGCGGAGGTCGCTTTTTCCCTCGACGATTGCGACACCGAGATCCTTCTCGTCGACGATCATTTCCTGTCCTGGTGCGACCACCTTCGGGCGGTCAGCAGGTCGCTGAAGACCATCGTCTATTTCGGCGACGGCGTTGCTCCTGACGGCGTGCTTCACGCTGAGCAATTGATGCGAGCTGCCGACCCGGTGGAGGATACGCGACGCGGAGGCGAGGATCTCGCGGGCGTTTTCTACACAGGCGGAACTACCGGGTTTCCGAAAGGCGTCATGCTGAGCCACAATGCGTTGCTCGGGAATGCCATCTGTAATCTGCTCGACGTGGCCTACGGCTCCGACGAGGTCGTGCTCGCAGTCGCGCCGATCTTTCATCAGGCCGGCATGTGCATCCTGATTCGAGCATTGGTACGAGGTTGCAGAACAGTCTACGTGGAGGCATTCGAGCCCGCGCAAGTGCTGGGCGCGATTGCGACCGAGCGGGCGACGTTTACGCTGCTGGTGCCGACGATGCTCCAGCGTCTGATCGAACATCCGGGGTTCGGCGAACTCGATCTCAGCAGTCTGCGAAAGATCGTCTACGGTGCTTCGCCCATCAACGAAGAGCTTCTCGGGCGACTCTTGAAAGCGCTGCCTCAAGTCGACTTTTATCAGGGCTACGGCATGACCGAGACGGGAGGGCCGTACACGATCCTGCCGCCACACTGTCATCGCTCGGACGATGCTGCCGACAAGGCCCGTCTGCGCTCCGCCGGGAGACCGGCGTGGGGCATCGAGATGCAGATCCAGGATCTCGACGGCACGGAGACCCAGGTCGGAACGGTGGGCGAGATCGTCGCTCGCGGCATCGGCGTGATGACCGGCTATTGGAACCGAGAGAAAGAAACCTCCGACGCCTTTCGCAACGGGTGGCTGCGCTCTGGCGACATGGGCTACGTCGATCCCGAAGGTTTCTTGTTCATCGTGGACCGGCTGAAGGACATGATCGTCTCCGGAGGCGAGAACGTTTACTCCGCGGAGGTCGAGAACGCGCTGGCTCGGCATCCCGCGATCGTGAGTTGCGCCGTGATCGGCATTCCCAGTGCGCGGTGGGGCGAGCAGGTGCATGCCGTCGTCGTCCTTCGCGCCGGCGCGGAGGCGACGTCAGCCGAGCTGCGCGACCATTGCCGCCAGTACATCGCCGGTTACAAGTGTCCGGTCAGCGTCGAATTCCGCGACGCATTGCCGGTGTCGGCGGCTGGCAAGCTGCTGAAGCACGAGCTGCGCGGTCCGTACTGGGCGGGACGCGAGCGTGCAGTGGGTTGATGGCGCGTGGCGGCCGCTACAGCGGCCGCCTGGGTCCTGGCAAAGAAGACCGTATTCGTCCCTTCAAGAGAGGCCGCCCATGCAACCAAGGACTCGAGCGGATCTCGCGCGCTCGTTGTACGACGCTCTGTCTGCCGGAGACCGCAAGAATCTCGACCAGCTTCTGCATCCGGATTTCGTCGGAGAGATCGCAGAAGGCATGCCGTTCGATATTGGCGGCAAGCACGAGGGCGCGGCAGCGATGCGCCGTAACGGCTGGGGCGGAATCGCTAGACATTTCGAAGCTCGTGCCGAGCCGGACAATTTCCTCGAGGTCGACGTCGATCGTCTGGTGGTGACTGGACGTTATCGCGGGCGTGGTCGAAGCGGAGGAGCCCTCGACGCTGCCTTTGCGCACATCCTTACATTCGACGGCGAGCGGATCAGCGCGCTTCGACAGTACACCGACACGGCGCGCTGGCGCGATGCTGCGAGGACGTCAGGAGTGGTTCAGCTCGACATCGTCGAAGGCATCGCCACGCTTCGACTGAATCGTCCAGAGCAGGGCAACGCCATCAACGAAGCGATGGCGTCTGAATTGAATGCGGCCGTGAAGGCGATCGCCGACGCCAGTGGGGTTAGGGCCATCGTGATCGCAGGATCGGGAGCCAACTTCACGGTCGGTGGCGACGTCGCATTGTTCGCGGGGACCGAGCCGGACAAACTACCCGGCCGACTGCGCACGATGATCGATGGATATCATCTGGCGATCGAGAGGCTGACAAGCGTCGATGCTCCTGTGGTCGCAGCGGTTCGGGGAGCTGCGGCGGGAGGAGGCTTGGGTCTTCTGTACGCCGCCGACATCGTGGTCGCAGCCCATGATGCCCGGTTCGCGCTCGGCTATGCCGCGCTGGGGCTGACGTCGGACGGCGGCAACACCTGGTTTCTGCCCCGGATGGTCGGCATGCGCCGGGCTCAGGAGCTCTTTCTGCTGAACCGCCGCCTGACCGCCGACGAAGCCCTCGCGTACGGCATCGTCACCCGCGTCGTGTCCGATGGCGAGGTCGAAGACGAAGCCTATGGCATCGCTAGAAAGCTCGCATCTGGGCCGACCAAAGCTTTCGGCGCGACGCGCCGCTTGCTCCGGCAATCTTTCGAAACCGGGCTGACGGAGCAACTCGGCGACGAATGCGAGTCCATCGTCGTCTCGGCCCGAACCGATGACGCGCGGGAAGGCGTGGCGGCGTTTGCCGACAAGCGGCGTCCGCATTTCCGCGGCCTCTGAGCCAGCGGCCCGCGGCCTGAAGGTTGGCCTGTTGCACCCGTCGCGGATCGCTTGCGCGTGGCAGCTTGGCCTGGGCAGTCCGGTCGTCCGTTCGATAATGATTGCACCGACGGCGTCGGGGCAGTAACGGAGGCCCGAACAGGCAACCCGTCCGACTCGCGGTCGGACGGTCCCGAAAGGCTGCGATGGCACGAACTCGGTCAGAAAACTACGACGACATTCAGAATGGGATTCTGACCGTCGCTTGCGAATTGTTCGCCCGCCAAAGCTACATGCGGGCCTCGATCGCCGAACTCGCGGACGCCTGCCGGCTGTCCCGTGGAGCGCTCTATCATTACTTCCAATCCAAGGAAGCGATCCTGTTTGCCATCCTCGATGCACACGTCCGGCGCATGATCGCGGACGTCGAGGATGCGATCGCAGCCGAGACGGACACGCTCGCTCAGTTTCGTGCCGCGATCCGCGCGATCGTCGAACTCAATGCCCGCTCGCCCAACGAACAGCGGCTGATCCTCAACGATATGGCCTTTCTCAGCGAGACCGAGCAGACGTCGATCAAATCGTTGGAGCGACAGATCGTCGAGATCGTTTCGGAACTTCTGATCCGATTGGACGGCCAGCACAAGATCGTGAAGCGGACCAAGACGGTCTACACGATGATGCTGTTCGGGATTCTGAATTTTAGTCACACCTGGTTCAATCCAGCCCGTGGACTGAGCCCGACCGAATTCGCCGACACCGTCGTCGACCTTTTTCTTTATGGGTTCACCAGCCCAGTTCCGGGCGAGGGGTGAGTGCATCTGAATCGGCTGAACGGGCTCGTTCGGACAGTCTCTGGGCGATCTCAAAATGGACTGCGCGTCTCTGCATCGTCATTGACGCTTGCGGCTGGCATCGGTGCCTTTACGATCGCCAGCACGCACTTTAGGAAATGAGCCCCGGTCATTCTTGCTGAGTGGGAGGTAGGATGATTTCTTGCAGCTCTGCCGCTAGTGGCACGACCTTGAGGAGTGCGTCGGCGCCCTTGGGCGTGATCTGAACCTGGATCGAGCGTCGATCCTCGGCATGGGCGGTCTTGGCCACCAGCTTGCGGGCCGCCGTGCGCTTCAGCATCTTGCGCAGCGTATTGCGATCACAGCTGATGCGATCGGCGAGCACCGATGGCGTCAGCGGGCCACGCTGGTACAGCGCCATTAGGGCGCCGAACTGGCGCAGCGTAATTTCGTTCTGCCGCGTGACAGTTTGATACAGGGCGTCATAGCGAGCATCAAGCAGCGGGGTCAGAAAACCGATGCCACTCTCGAGCTCTGAAATCACCCTCACGACCGGCCTGCAACCTATCGCGAACGCTGCCCGCGAGCACGGTGGTCCTCAGACAGCCGATCGCCGGATTAAACTATCAAAATTCTAAGTGGGCGAAACGTCGCCGCGGCGGAGGTTCTGAACAACCTGATACATCAGAAAAAACTGTTGCAGCATTGTTGCAGGTTGAAACCCACCTTCGCCTTATGGCTGTGGAACCCGCGCTCGCCTGTCAACAGAGTTCGCAAAATACCATCAACGGTTTGTGGCGGAAGGGGTGGAATTCGAACCCACGGTACCCTTGCGGGCACGCCGGTCTTCAAGACCTTCGTCGTTCTTCAGTATTTGTTGATGCATTGCTGCTGTGGGCCACCTTGAACGACGGCTCCCGGACGGTGAGGAAGAGGCGATCAAGAAAGCAATTGAGCGCAATATCCGACCCACCGCCAATTGCACGCGCTCTTTCCGTCACTCATCGACACCGGAAGGCGTCTTGGAGAAGCGGTCTCGATCGAATGTGCCTGGACCCGACGGGAGTAAGGATTTGCATTCATTCCGATCGCGCCCCATGATGTGGTGTAGCTGGCGGTTGCTAAGTCGACCAACACGCGAGTCTATCGTGGTCGACAGATAGTCTTTCACTCCCAAACGAAACGCAGCTCTTCACGGAACGCGAAGCGTTCGATGTGGCTGGTGACAACCTGCTGGAAGGTCGTCATGTTGGCCGCATCAATCGCGGTCAGATCGATCAATAGGGTGTCTGGCCTTGCGGTCAGCCGAGCCTGTCCGAGCGGTAAAGAAATTCGGCCCTGGGTCGGATCGAATTCGGTTTCAAACTTGTGCGCCCAGTGCTTGCAGAGCTGCTGAAGATAACGGCTGGCGTGGGCTGTGGGGACGGAGGCGTGGGTCGTTTGTGGGCTGGAGGTCGGGGATGAGTTCATGCACGATCTCAATGTTGCTTGATTGATGAACGGCTCAGGCGGGTGCCGTCTGAGCCGTTTCGCTTCGTTTGGACGGCGTCGCCGAACCGCGCGCCGCACGATCGATGTTTAGAAATTGAACGTCGCCGACACCATGTAGGTACGAGGCGCGCCGACGGCCAGATAGCCGCGGGCAGCCGACAGATAATAGGCCGTATCCGCGACGTTCTCGACAGTGGCGCGCAGGACAGCCGGCTTGCCGTTCGGGGCCACGAACGTGTAGCGGGCGCCGAGGTCGACCCGCGTCCAGCCGGAGACGGTCTGCGTGTTGGCCTGATCATAGAACACATCGGCCGTGTGGATGACGCGGCCGGTGAGGGTGACGCCCGGAGCCATCCAGGACGGCAGATCGTATTCGCCATAAAGGGTCAGCGAGGTGGTCGGCACACCGGGCACGTCGTTGCCGTTGTAGCGGCCGCCGATGGTCGATACCAGCTTGGCATCGATCAGCGCGATGCCGCCGAGCAGCCGGATGCCCTTGAACGGCTCGCCGAAGATGTTGAATTCGGCGCCACGGTTGCGCTGCAGCCCGTCGACCGAGAAAACGTTGGTGGTGGGGTCGGTGTAGGCACTGGGTTGCTCGATCTGGAACAGTGAGGCCGTCAGCGCCACGAAACCGAAATCATACTTGGCGCCGACTTCCTGTTGCTTGCTCACCGTCGGCGGGAATACCGTGTTGGGGTTACGCGCCGTTGCGGGGGCAGTCGGTCCCGAGTCGAGCGATTCGATATAGTTTCCGTATATCGACAACTCGTCCGTGGCGCGGATCACGGCGCCGACGGCGGGGCTGAAGCGGGCTTCGTTATAGTAGGAGGAGCGGGTCCCTTGCTTTGGCCCCACCGCCGTAACGAAGCCGCTCAACGCAATGTCCTGCCAGCGACCGCCGAGGGTCAGAAGCAGCCGGTCGTTGAACAGCGACAGCGTATCCGACACCGCCACGCTGCGAGCGGTCAGCCGCGACAGCAGCGGCCGGTCGTCGGACTGCGCGAAGCCGCTGGTCTGGAACGCACCCGGACGCGGACGCACCGGATTGTAGATGTTGGTCACGTAGCTGTACGGCGTGAATCCGAGCGTGCCGCCGCGATACAGCTCGTTGTTGGCCTCCACCGCCGAGATGTTGAGCTGGTGGCCGATCACGCCGGTCCTTAATTTCGACCGCAGCCCGATCTCGCCGGTGTAGCCCTGCAGCTCCTGCGGCTGGATTGCGAGGGTGTTGGTCGCCGTGCCGTTGAAATTGGTGATCCGGTAGGACGAGGTGAGGAAGTCTTCGTTGTAGATGCTGCCGCCGCCGGCGAGATACAGCGTGGTGTCCGGCAGAAGGTCGTATTCGGCGCGGCCGGCGATCATCTTGTAACGGCTGTCGATGTACTCGTCCTTGCTTGCGGTGTTGATGCGGCCGTTCGGCGCGGGCGGGATGACGATGTTCGGCGCTGCCGAGTTGAACAGCGACGTTGGCGCATTGATGTGCTGGACCGAGCTGTTGAGGTCGAGCGAGGCGCGGAAGTCCTCGCTGCGATAATCGAGACCGAGCGAGGCGACCCCGACCTCGACCGAGTTGAGGTCCAGCGGCGTATCGCCATTGCGGTAAGAGCCGTTGAAGCGAACGCCCCATTCCTTGAAGTCGCCGAAGCGGCGACCGACATCGAGGTGAGTCCAGATCTGGGAGTCGCTCATCCAGCCGGTCGTCAGGCGCGTCAGCGGTTCGTCGCCGGCCCGCTTCGGGATCAGGTTGATGGTGCCGCCGACGCGGGCGGTGCCGCCGCTGAGCAGCGCGCTCGGGCCTTTCAGGATCTCGACCCGCTCGATGCCCTCGAGGAAGCTACGCCGCGGATTGGCCAGATAGAACAGCCCGTCATAGGCGGTGTCGAGGTTGGTCACCGAGAATCCGCGGATGAAGAACGAGTCGCGCTCGCTGAACGGGGGGGCGTCGTTGCGAACCGACGGATCGTTCGACACGACGTCTGCGATGCTCCGTGCCTGCTGATCCTCCATCAGTTTGGAGGTGAAGCTGGTGATGTTGAACGGCGCCGAGAAGATCGAGGTGTTGCCGAGCAGGCCAAGCCGTGCCCCGCTGCCGACCTGTCCACCGGCATAGGGCACTGGCGGTTGTCCGACCGTTCCGGTCGGCGGCACCCCGGGTGTGGGGAAGACTGGCGGGGGCGCCTCGGCTTGCCGCGCGCGAGGACGGGACGCCGCGCGGCGCGGATTGGCGGCAGTGCTCGCAGGCCGGCTTGCTGCGCGCTGACGCGCTTGCGGTTCGAGGATCTCGATCGGCGGCAGGTTCGTCGAGCGCGACGACGACGTTTGCGCCATGGCACCATCGGCCAGCGGCATCATGCCGAAGCCCGAAACGACCAGAGCGACCTGACCAACTTTCTTTCTCATCAATATCTCCGAGATGTTCTTGGTGGAATGTCGTGGAGGGCTATCGGTCGCGTCGCGTAAGTTTGCGGGCGATGAGCTGTGATCTGGGGCCACATTTCGCTGGCGCGTTGAGCGGCGGCTCGAGGCCAAATGCGAGGGAGGGAGCGGCGGTTCATCGCAGCCGCGCCATGCAATGGGCGTCGACGAACTCACCGTCTCGAAAGCTGGCGGCCTTGTGCGTGCCCTCGATCGCGAAGCCGAATTTGGCGTACAGCGCCAATGCTGCGACATTGTCGGTGAACACCGTCATTTCCAGCCGCTTGATGTTCAGCCAGTTGTCGGCAGTGTCGATCATCGCGGCGAGCAGCTTCGAGCCGACGCCGATGCGGGCGTAGTTTTCGTGAACGCCGATCCAGAATTCAGCGGCGTGGGCGCGGCGCCCGTAAAACGGGCGCAACGCGGACGCACCGACCACGCGTCCATCCAATTCCGCCGAGTAGTGCAGGTCGCGTGGGGATTGCGGCTCGAGCCATTTGGCGATGGTTTCGAACGACTCGAAGGGAAGGGCGAGAGTCCAGAACCGAAAGGCGTGTTGATTGACGATGTCGTAGATGTCGGCCGTATCTTCCCGGCGCATCGCTCGAATGATCACATGCATGTCGTTGTCCATGGCGCGGGCCAGCTAGAACGTCAGCTTGGCGCTGACGAGGTAGGAGCGGCCGGGGTCATAGAGTGGCCGCACGACGCCGCTGCCGTATTCGAGTCCGTAGGTGCCGCGTGCCGCATAAGTCTGGTTCAACAGATTGCGAACCTCGCCGCGCAGCGTGAGCGAGGGCAGGGCGAACGGATGGTGTTCGGCAAAGACGTTGACGACCTCGTAGCCGTCGAGTCGTCCGATCCCGGTGAAGGGGTTCAGCAGGCTGTCGTCCTCGAACGCGATCTCGACATCACCGCCGATCGTCACGCTCGATGACGCGAAGCTGTGCGCGACCTGGACCGTCAGGATGTCGCCGATCGGAGCGGTCAGGTACTTGCCGAGATAGCTGTCGGCCGGCCTGCCATCGATCGCCGCGTCGGTACGAACGAACTGCAGGCGAACAAAGCCATCGTCCCAAGAGTAGGCGCCGCCGACGTGGAAGCCCTGGCTCTGCACATCGAAGGCGCGCAGCGCCATGTCGGCGGCCCATAGCGGGACGCGGGCATCCCAGATCCGAGTCCGGAATACGCCGCCCTCGATCCGGAAGCTGGTAAAGTGTGCGACCAGGCCCGCAGTGGCGTTGTCGGAGGTGACTGAACGCGGTCCGGCGCCGTAGTGCCAGGCTGGGTTCTGGACGTAGTTCTCTGCAAGTGGCACGCCAGCCCAGACGTTGGAGTAACCTGCCTTTGCGGTCAGGTGACTGGCCAGGGCGTATTCGCCCGACACGTTGCTGCTCAAGCCCTGGTCGCTGGAGCGGAATCCATTGATGCCACCGAACTGCTGATGGTCGCCGCGCAGTCCGAACGACAGCTTGGCGTTGTCCAGGAATGTCAGGCGGGCCTGTGCGTAGGCGCCGACATTGTTGGCGGTCTCGGCAGTTCGGTAAGTCCGTTCGATCGATCTGGCGCGGTCGCGATAGAAATCGATGCCGGCAACGATTTCGCCGATCGGCAGCGCGAACTTGTTCTCCAGCTTCCCGTTGAGACTGTCGGTGACGCCTTCGCTGGTGTAGCTGTAGGTCTCAGGTGTGGCTCCGGCGTATTGATCGACCGCGACTTGGGTACGGTTGTAGCCAAGCACGACGTTCGGATTCCACCACCCCTCCGGAGCGACATTGGAGTAGCTGACGACCGTGTTCTGCCGGTCGAGCTTGTAGGGGCGGACGAGCGGTGTCGTCTGCGAGCCGTAGATCTGCACCGCGTTGGCGCGGAACGGCCGGATGGCGTCGTCGCGGATCTGCTCGTGGCTGATGGACAAGCGATGTCCGTCGGCGTTCTGATAGGCGAGCTTACCGAGCCCGCTCAAGACATTGGTGGCGCTGCCGAGCACCTGTTCGCCGTTACCGGCTCGAAACTCGCTGCCTTTGCCGTAAGTGAACGAGCCCAGCGCCTCGAATTCGCCCTGGCGGCTGTAGCTGGTGAGATTGGTGGTCGAGACGTTGCCATTGAAGTTGAACGTCGACTTGATCGAGCCGCCGAAACCGTCCGCGGAGAGGAAGTCTCGTGCGTCCTTGGTGAAGTAGGCAATCGCGCCGCCGAGCGCGCCGGGGCCGGCATCGGCTGGCGCCACACCGGCATCGACGCGGACCGCCCTGAGCAGGCTGGGGTCGATCATCGTGGTGGCGTTGTGATGGAACACCTTGTTGTTCTGGCGTGAGCCGTCGATCGAGATCGCCAGATTGGTCTCCTCGATGCCCTGGACATAGAGCTTCTGGGACATCGGCAATGATGAGCCGACTACAACGCTTGGTTCGCCGCGGAACACGCCTCTCAGGTCGGTCGCATTTCGACGTTCGATATCGGCGCTGGTGATATCGATCTCGCGGATGCCGCCGCGCCCGATGCTGACCTCAGTCACGCTGATCGTCTCGAGCGCGATGGCGGCGTCGGGCGCCGACTCGATGGTGACGGTGCGGGGGCCGGTGAAGCGATAGGCGAGGTTCGATCCGGCGAGAATCTCGCGCAGCGCGGTCTCGGCGGCGAGGCGGCCGCTGACGGCAGGCGAGGCGCCACTGATTGCACCTTCGCCGAGCCGAACGACCTGAATACCCGTTGTCGTCGTGAAGTCGGCCAGCGCCGACAGGCGCGGCTTGGGCGCGATCTGGAAGTCGAACGTCGCGTCCACTCGCGGCCGGGCTTCGGACGCGGTCACGAGAAGTGCCAACGCACAGAGGGAGGTCCCGCACCTCGATCCGGCGACACTGGCAAATCTTTGCATGGTCTTGACGTCCCCCACGACAATCGAGGGGTACGCGTTCAGAGCCCTCGCTGATCAACGTGCGTGCGAGGCAAAACCCGTAAAAATACTGAGAAGCATTACCGGTAGATCAACGTGGCCACGCCAGGCACCGACAGGGTACGCACGCCAAGGGTGGCGCGCAGCGCCTCCAGCACCGACTCCTGATCGTCGGCGCGAAAAGTACCGGACAGCGTCGTCCGTTCGAGTTGCCGATCGACGATCAGAACGTGACCGGGCGCCATCTTGTCGAGTTCTTTGACGACCAGCGACAGTGGCGCGCGGTCAACGATGATCAGGCCGCGCCGCCACGCGAAAGCCTGGTCCGGTTCGATCGCGGTTGGTGTGCCGAGGCGACCGTTCTGGAGCGCGACCCGTTGCCAATCGGTCAGATCGACTTGGAGATCTGTCGTCTGAGGGCCTGAGACAGCAACCCGGCCGTGCTCGACAGTCACCGCCGCAGCATCGCGATCCACTTCGAAGGCGGTACCGCGAACCCGAACGTCCACCTGTCCTGCGCGGACGGTGAAAGGACGTGCGGAGTCGGCAACGACGTCGAACCAAGCGCGGCCGCGCAACAGGGTCACGACGCGGCGATCGCCCGCCATGTCGCTGTTCAGCGCCGTGTCGCCGTCGAGCACCGCCAACGAGCCATCGGCGAGCCGCACGTCGCGCCGTTCACCAGGGCGCGTGGCCGCATCGGCAAAGGCCCGGTCGATGAGGCCGGGATCGCGCCACATGAAGATCGCCGCCACCAGCGCCAGCACCGCCGAAGCGGCGGCGAACTTCACGCCGATTTTTGCTGGCCGGCGAGGGCGCGGAGTCGGGATTGACGCTGGGGCGTCGCGGTGCCATCCGGAAGCGGCGAGCTGCGCCGCCGGCTGATCGAGCGCACCCCAGAGCTCCGAGACGGCCTGCATCGCTTCAGGATGTGCAGCATTCGCCGCGAGCCAGGTCTGGTAAGCGCGGCGTGTCTCGTCCGATACGAGCGGATTGTTGAGGCGGACGAACCACTCGGTCGCCTCCTGGAGCGCCCGCTGGCGGTCGTCGTCATTCGATGCGGTGTTCATCTCCACGCCATCTCTCGCGATGCGCGGGGGCATGATCGACGTCGCGCGTCTCCGACGCGCGGCCGTCGCCGCATTCTCGCGTGTGATCGTAGGACGCCGTGTTTCAATGCATCAAGACTTCACAGGTGGTTCAGAACGATCGGTTTGCCGTGATAGCTTTCGACCGGCATCTCATAGCCGAAGATCCGCTGCAAGCTGGTTGTGTTTGCGATCAGCGCCGGGGGACCGCTTGCGACCACCGTGCCGTGCTTCAGCGCGACGATGTAATCGGCGTAGGTCACCGCCTGATTGATGTCGTGCAAAACGATCACGATGGCCCGCCGTTCGCTGTCGGCGATCTCGCGGAGGGCGCGCATCAGCTCGCGGGCATAAAACATGTCGAGATTGTTGAGCGGCTCGTCCAGCAACAACCATCGCGTGCCCTGACAGAACGTCATCGCCACCAGCACGAGTTGGCGCTGGCCACCGGACAGCGTGTCGATGAAGCGGTCGGCGAACGACGTCAGATCGAAGCGTTCGAGTGCAGCCTGGGTCAGCGCCCGATCCTCGTCGGTGATGCGGCCGCCATTGTGCGGGAACCGGCCGAAGGCGACCAACTCACGCACGCGCAGCCGGCTGGCAATCGCCGGGTCTTGCCGCAGGATCGCGAGCGTGCGGGCGAGCATACGGCTCGGCGTCGCGCCCACCGTCAGCCCGTCGACCGTGATGGTGCCTTGCTGCAACGGCTGAAGCCGCGCGATCAGCGATAATAGGCTCGATTTGCCGGCACCGTTCGGCCCGATCAGCGCGGTGACGCCGGTCTCCGGGATTTCCAGATTGATGTCTTTCAGGATCGGCGCGCCCTGATGGGCGAGCGAGACGTTGTTCACGACGATCATCGCCGGACTCCGTGCAGAAGCATTACGAGGAACACCAGGCCGCCGACGAATTCGATGACGACGCCGAGCGTCGAGGCGCCGCCGAGCACGTGCTGCAGGATCGTTTGGCCGCCGACCAGCACGATCACGGCGACCAGCGCCGCGGCCGGAAGCAGGATCGCGTGGTGCCGCGTATCGATCAGCCGTTCGCCGAGCGCGACGACGAGCAGGCCGAAGAACGCCACCGGCCCGACGAGCGCGGTCGAAACCGCGACCAGCGCCGCGACCAGCATGATCATGCCCGCAACGACGCGCGGCCATTCCAGGCCGAGGCCGGTCGAGACATCGCGGCCGAGTGCCAATACGTCGAGGACATGACGCATCCGCCAGACGATCGCGATGCCGACCAGCGTCAGCGCGCAGGCGGCGATCAGAAGCTCGCCGTGGATCTTGCTGAAATTGGCGTAGCTGGCGCCCTGCAGCACCACGAAGTCGTTGGGATCGATCAGCCGGGCGAGCAGCGATGACAGGCTGCGAAACAGCACGCCGACGGTGACGCCGGTGAGCAGCATCAGGATCAGGTCCATGCGGGCCTTCAGCAGCGGCAGAAACAGCAGCGCCGCGAGGATCACCATCACCGTGGCCTCGCCGACGAACTTGAGCCGCGGGTCAAGCACCGCGAAACCAAGCCCGCCGACGGCGAATACCAGCAGCGATTGGCTGAACACGTAGAGCGCGTCGAGTCCCATGATTGACGGCGTCAGGATCCGGTTGGTCGTCACCGTCTGAAACACCACCGTCGAGACTGCGATCGAGACCGCAACCACGATCAGCGCAGCCAGGCGGACGGCGCGCAGCTCGAGCGCGAACCACAGGTTTCCACGCAGTCCGACCGTCATGTAGGCTGCGATGCAAGCGAGCGCGACCACGCCGAGCGAGGCCAGCACAATCGTCGATCTGTCACGCATGGGACGGACGGCGCAATAGAAGCCACAGGAATGACGCTGCGCCGACGACGCCCAGCACGGTGCCGACGGGGATCTCGTAGGGGAAGTGCAGCAGCCGGCCGATGATATCGCAGGCGAGCACCAGCGCAGCGCCGCTCCCCGCGACCCAGGGGATCAGTGATCGCATATTGTCGCCGATCAGCCGCGAGACCATGTTGGGGACCACGAGACCCACGAACGGGATCATCCCGACGATCACAACGGTCAGCGCGGTGACGATCGAGATGATCAGCAGCCCGATTTGCATCATGCGGGCATAGTCCAGCCCCAGCCCGACACTGACGTCGCGTCCGAGCGACATCAAAGTGAGGCGGTCGGCGAACGCCCAGGTTACGGCGAGGACAGCGGCCGAGACCCAGAGGAGTTCGTAGCGACCGCGCAGCACGCCGGAGAACTCGCCGTTGGTCCAGATCTCGATGAACTGCAGCAGATCGGTGTGCCAGGCGACGAAGGTAACGGCGGCGCCGACCACGCCGCCATAGACCAGCCCGAACAGCGGCACCAGAAACGGCTGCGTCGGCGGCAACCGATGGGCGATCGCCAGGAACAGCGATGTGCCGGCGAGCGCGGTCAGGCTCGCGACCAGCGTCTTGGTGGCGATCGAGGCCGAAGGGAGCAACAGCGCCACCAACAGGATGCCGAGCGCGGCGCTCTGGCCGGTCCCCGCCGTGGTCGGCTCGACGAACCGGTTGCGAGCCAGCGTCTGCATCACCAGGCCGGCAATCGCGAGGCCGGCACCGGTCAGTACGGCGGCCAGCGTGCGTGGCAGCCGGCTCGCGGCGACGAGATAAAGCGTATCGGGATTGGTCAACACGTCGCGCGGCGCGACGTCGCCGACGCCGACGAAGATGCTGACGAAGAACAGGGCGACCAGCGCCAGCAGCGCGGTCGTCCCGGCGGAGCGCGAAGCGGCTCGCTCGACTGCGATCATTGCGGCGCCGAGAAGCCGCGGGTGAGAGCCGCTAGAACGCGGGTCATCGCCTGGATGCCACCGCCGGCGATGTAGAGATCGGCGGAGGGAAGATAGATCACGCGGCCGCTCTTCCAGGCCTTGGTGTCACGCACCAGCTCGTTGTCGAGCGTGGCTCGCGCTTGATTGTCGCCGGCCCCGATCGCCATCGCGCGGTCGACCACGATCAGCCAGTCCGGATCGGCCTTGCGGACGAACTCGAAGGAGACAGCTTCGCCGTGGATCGAGGGGGCCATGGTGGTCACCGCCGGCTCGATCTGGAGCGTGCTATGAATCCAGCCGAACCGCGATCCGAGGCCAAAGGCGGAGATTTTCGGCCCGTTGGTCATCACGATCAGCGCGCGTCCTTTACCCTTGGCCGCATCGCGCGCCGCGGCGATTGCCGCGTTGAACTTCTGCTTTTCGTCCTCGGCGGTCTGCTCCCGGCCGAACAGCCGGCCGTAGGCCTGAAGCCGGGCTTCGGCATCCCGGACCAGTTCCTGTCCGTCGATCGTCATGTCGATCGTGGGCGCGATACGCGAGGTGAACTTCGCCTTGGGCGATGAACGACCACCGAGAATGATCAGATCCGGATCGAGCGCGCTAAGGGCTTCGAGATTAGGTTCAAACAGCGTGCCGACGACCTCGCCGCCGGCAGCGGCTGATTTCAGTTCGGGCAGGAACACCCGATCCGGAACGCCGGCAGCCTTGACGCCGAGCAGGTCGAGCGTATCGAGCGCTGCCATGTCGAATACGGCGACGCGAGACGGTTTTGCCGGCACTCTGACCGAGCCTTGGGCGGTCTGGATCTCGATGGTCTCTGCGGAGGCAGCCGTAGGCAGAGCAAGCGTGGCGAGCAAGGCGATGATGCGGAACAAGTACATGAGTGTCCTTAGGATGAAGCGATGCGGCCGGCGGCACGCGACCTCGCTTGCTGCGGGCCCGCCGAGCTGCCGCTTCCTCTCGTCGACAGCGCGCGGGAGAGAATGGCGAGTCGATCCCGGGTCAGGGTTTCGAAGCAATCGTGACCGAACCATTCGAGCGACGCTTCCGCACCGCTGTCCTCCGTTAAGGTCGCAAGGAAGCTGTCGTAGTCCATCGCGCCGTCGAACAGTGGCACCATGCCGTCACGGGAACCGGCTGCGGAATAGACGTTCTCAGGGGCGAACACACCGAGCTCGGCGCGCGATCGAACGTTCTTGAGATGGTAGTGCCCGATGAGCCCTGCGAGTGTGCGGCGAGCCAGCACGGGATCATCGCCTGCTTCCCAGACGTGCAAAGCATCGAAATTGATACCGAGGCTTGGGTGATCCGCATCGGCCAACAGGCACAGCGTCGACTCGACACTGTCGGCCAGTGTATTCGGGTGTGTCTCGACCACCAACCGGATGCCGTGATCTTGAACGATGCCGGCAATCTCGCCGATCCGGCCGGCCAGGGCTCTACGCTCCTCGCGCGAAAGTGCGGCGCTCGGCCTGTTGCCGGCGAAGGTGCGGATCTTTGGCGCCGACCAATGCTGTGCGATCCGGCAGAGCTGGATGGTCCGGTGGCGAATGTCAGCAACGTCGCCGTCTGTCGGCAGGTAATCGCTCAGCATCGGCACCGACAGACCGCAACTGCGAATCCAGTCTGCACCGTATTCCGGGTGCGTCCGCATCAAGCCGCGCGCGTGAGCGCCCCACAGTTCGACACCGTCGAAGCCGTTGCGTTGTGCCCACTCCACGATCTCGCTGAAGCAGAGCAGGTGATGGCGGAACGTGATGGTGCAGATCGATAGTTTCATCACCGTACACCGACACGGCGTTCGCGGGGCATCGCCTGGGTCAGACCTTGATGGTTGCACCAGGCGATGAAGACCTCGCGCAGCTTGGCCTTGATCGCGGTCTCCAGAGCATCCAGGTGATCCAGCGCCTGATTGATGTCGGCGGCGCAGGCGCGATCCTCGGTCTGGGCCAACCGCAGGATCTTCAGATGCAACGCCGGTAGGCCGAGCGCGAGCTCTTCGATCCGGTCGCACCACGTCAAGAATGCGTCGTTCGGCAACTCCAGTTCGCGCCAGAAGAAGGCGAAGCCGTGTTCGTAAGCCCATTTTCGGATCGACAGTACGGGAAGCTCACGGACCGCATCGCCGAGCGCCTGAAGGCGCAGGCCGTCGCGGCAGCCGAGATGGGCATCGACGACTTCGCGGATGCGGCGGATCAGCGGATTGTCGTCGGATATGAAGCACGCCAGAAAATAGTCGCCGATGTCGGCGGCGGTTGGCAGCCGTATCGAGCGGCGATCGAATACGTAACCGCCAGCGACGCTCGGCTGAGCGACAGCGTTGAGGATACGGTCTTTTGCGATCGGTCCCTCCCAACGGAAGTCGGGATCGCGAATCTGCCAGATCTCCGGATCCTCCGTCGCTTCGACCATCAGATAGTGCGGAAATGGGTTCTGGTTGAACTTGTTCTCCCGCTCCGGCAGATGGAACATGTCCAACATCACCATCAGGCTTTCGGTTTGCTGTCTGGCGGCGACCAAAGCCATCAGCCTGTCGAGATTGGCCTGTTTGGGTGCCGAGTGATCGTACCATTCGGTGATATGCACGCCGTAGAGCTGCTCGAACCACTGGCAGAAGAAGCCGTGGCTGATCTGATCGGTGTGATAGCGCAGTTGAAGCTTGTCCGAGACGGCGAAGTCGGCGTCCCAAAGACCGAAATACATCGGGCGATGATCGAGGCCGGCGGCCTTCACAGCGTCGCAGAGACACGACACGACGCAATGCACTTTGATGTCCGGATAGACGTCGGCATGGACGTCGGGAGCGTCCACGACTGCGGTATCACTGGCGCTCGAGGCAGCCGGGGAAGAACCGGCTAACAACTCCACCAGATCGCTCACTGTGTCGATCGCCGTCGCTGCGACGGCCGCTTCGGGGACGGGGATGCCGTGATCGAGCTCCAGATGCAAAAGCAGGTCCAGCATCAATACCGAGTCGAGATAGAGGTCGGCATTCAGCCGCGATTGTGGGCAAAAGCCGTCGAGATGCCGGTTGTTCAACCGCTCGGTAAGCACTTGGCGGATCGCGGCCGTAATCTGCTCGCGAGTCACGCGGCGGTCTCCTCTGCCAAAAACGCGAGGCGTCCTTCGGCATGCAGGGCGGCGATCTCTCGCCGGTTGATCTTGCCGTTCGCCTGCCGTGGCAGCCGGGGCAGGCGCACCGTCTCCATGGGGACCTGATGGGGAGCCAGGTTCTTGATACACCAGTCGCGCAGCTCCGCCGGCGCAATGCTGTGTTCGGCGCTGAATGCCACAGCGACCCGCTCGCCCGCGAGGGAATCCAGACGTCGGAATACGACCGCGTCGGTCACACCCGGCATCGCCATCACCACGTCCTCGACCTCCTTTGGATAGACGTTGAGGCCAGAGACGTTGATGGTGTCGTCGAGGCGACCGACGAACACCAATGTGCCATCGTCCTTGGTGTAGCCGAGATCGGCCGTCCGGATTGCGCGGTCGCCGACGTGGACCACGATCTCCCGCGGCTGCCCGGCATCTCCGGTCTCGACACGGAGATGGGGAAGCGGCACGCCCATGTCGCCTGATGCGGCCAGGTTTGGATTGATCGCCACGCATCCGGCTTCCGAGCAGCCATATTGCTGAAACAGATGCGTCGTCCGGGCCCGGATTGTCATCAACCATTGGTCGGGCAGCAGGGTGCCGGACGTCATCGCGGCATGGATCGTCTCGCTTGCGGGTAGCAGGCGGGCGATGGTGTAGAGCATGGCGGGCGATGAGTACAGCAGCGGCCGGCTGGTTTGGCGCAGGCGAGCGATGAGATATTTTGGATTGGCCGTGCCGAGAATGTGGGGAATCTGGCCGCGGCGGAGCCCGACCAGAACGCCGCAGATCAGTCCGTAGGAATGCGTGACCGGACATGCGATCAGCGGCGTCATGTCCTGTGGGGCGGTGAAAGTCGTCACATAGCTATCGATCTCGCGATCGATCTCAGCCCAACTGCGGGCGACCCGCTTCGGTTCGCCAGTGGTGCCGGATGTGGTCTGCATAAGCCCGCCCGGACCGGGACCTTCGCCGCCGAGATCCTCGATGGCGAGCCCATCGGTCACCAGCCGGTGGCAGCCGAGGTCGCTTGCCAGCCGGCGCGCTGCAGCACGCGGCGTCGACGGATGGATCGGCAGCACGCTGGCGCCGGCATCGCGGATGGCGAGCAGCAGCGCCAGGAGTTCTGCCGGATCGGACAGGCAGACTGCAAAGCTAAGGTTGGACCGATCATTGAGGCCGACTGCGTCAGCGGCGCGGGCGCCCATCGCCTGCAGCAGGGCCTGATCGTAGAATTTGTCGCCGACCTGAATCATGCGTACTCCCGTGCGATCGGCGCGACTGCCGCAAGTGGATTTGGGACTTTGTGTTGGAGAGCGTGGCCCGGCAGGCCGAGCTTTCGGGCGAGTAGGCTTTCGATCACGATCTCAGGTGTGCCGAAGCCGAGACGGACGACGCGTTCACCGAGGCCGTGTTCGGCGATGTCGGTGGCCAGACGCAACGACACCCGATGCCAGAAAGCGCCCTCGCTGATCCCGTAGAAGCTCTCCACCAGATGCGAGATCTCGGACAGATTGAACACGAACAGGCAGTCGACGAACAAATCGCGCAGGTCCTCCGGCCGTTCCATCCAATAGTACTGGTTCGGCAGCGCGCGACGATAACGAGGATCGAGCGCTGGAAAATCCGGCGCCAGATTGGGATCGGCGAGGAAGTCCGGAACGAATTCCAGGCTGTCGTGGAAGTCGCGCAGGATCAGGCGTTCGGGCCAGCCGTCGCGGTGCACCAGCACCATGTTTTGGCCGTGCGCTTCGGTGGCGATGCCATGGACGACGAGCAGCCGCCACACCGGCAGCACTGCGACGTCGATCAATCGTTCGAGCCATGGCTTGATGCCGTAGCGCTGCAGCCACGGATCGATGAAGGGCAGGCCATCTGCTTCGATCGCCATCAGCGCATTGAACGGTACTGCGCGCTCGCCGTCCGCGAGCTTACTCTCGACGCTCTCCCGCCAGATCGCCGCGACGTCTCCCCCGAGTGGACCATCCCGATCGACGATCGCGCCGGCAAATTCGCGGACGATGTCGAGCCGGTAGCGGGTTTTGAACAGCGGGTCGCCGTCGAGAACTGCGTCGAGCCAGCGCGACAGCACCGGGGCGGTCGCAACCGAATGCGCCTCGATGTTGCGGCGAGCCGAAGTGTTGACGATGCCGAGCGACAGCTTCACGCTGCTCCGGCAGGGGCTCTGCGCATTACTGAGCGTCCGAACGGACTGGCTGGCGCGATACGCGTCGCCGGCGACACCGAGATGGTGAATACGGCCGGACTCGAGCAGGGGACGCAGCCGATCGGCCGATAGATCATGCCATTGCCATGGATGGATCGGCATCAGGCCGAAACATTCGTGTCCGAGGCCGAGGGCATTAGCGCGCGCTTTGATCTCTGCGAGTCCCGGGGCGCCGAGTTCACGCTGCCAGAACGTCTCTTCGGAGTCTGGCAATGACAGATGGATGAGATCCCGGGCGACCGCGAGCCAGACCAATTGGAACGAGCCACCGGCTTCGGGGCCGTAACAACGGTGGTCGTGCTCATCGAATCCGGTGCGCGACTTGAAGCAGGGATGGTAGGGGTGCCCTTCGTCGATCGCCGCGTCGAGTGCGGAGAACGACATCAGTCGCCGGTCGCGGCACGGAGCATGGAGCCGATTCCAACGGACCAGTGCTTCGGTCTGACCGAGTTCCTGAGCGAGCCGCGCTCGCTCACGCGAGCCACCGGGAAGGGCCGCAACCGCATCGCCGATCGACGCCGGACGCCACGCGCTGCCGGTTCGGCACTCGACCGTTCCCGGCTCGATGCGAGGCCGGCCGAACGCGCCGAGGCGGCCGCGTGCTCGCCAAGCCTGCGCGCCACTGCGCCACTCGAAGGGCCGCGCCGGGGCGGCCGCCGACGCCAAAGGACCGAACAGGTTTTCGTACAAGGCCGCTGCAATGAGCTGGCGCACGATCCGCTCCTCCGGTCGGGCAGGGATGTCACCGGGAAGCGACACGAGCTTCCCCCCGTCGCGCCGCACGGCGATTGCCGAACAGCGGATTTGCCAACTGCACATAGATCGCGCGGCCGTCCTCGGCCTCCAGCTCGTCGATGTCGAACATCCGTGTCAGCAGATTGGCCTTCGCGGCAACAGTCGGGCGCTCGACAAGGCCGATGGCGAAGTCGCGTCCGACGCCGCCGAGTTCGTGCGCCAAATCGTTGAGGCGATCGCGCAACATGTTCAGCAACGCTTCTTCGTCGACCAGTCGATCCTGCCCCATGCGGGCGATCACCGAGCAGATCTGATTGACGATCAGGTAATAGGCAAAGCGCTCCTGGATCACGCGATCGTCGAAGTACAAGCCGCCGATCTCGGCGGTGTCGGGCACCAGTGCGACCAGCCGATCGCGATGGGCATTGGACAGGTAGAAGCCCTGATTGTCCCGATAATAGGATGCGGTCGGCAGCCCGGCCGAGACGTCGAGCAGAACGTTCTGCTGATGCGCTTCCAAGGCCACGCCCAGTTCGTCATAGAGCTTGACGAGCGGGTCCAGCGCGCAATCGAGATAGGCCGAGAACCATTGCCGGGCAGCGCTCGCCACTGGCACGCCTTGCTGCGCAGCATGTCCGCGCACCAACAGGTCGAGCCGTGAGCGCGCGCAAGGCGGAGGATCGGCCGTCAGGGCCGCGATCGTGATGCCCTTGCTCTCGTTGCCCGTTGTGAATGGATTCTCGCGGAAGATGACTTCGAATCCGCTCTCGGTGCGGCCGGGAAGCCCGAGCGTCAGGTAGGCTGGATCGCGGATCAGGCGGAAGCAAGGATGGCGCGCCAGGAAATCGGTGCGTGCGAACAACCGCGACATTGCGACCCCGGCCTCGAGTTCGGGCATCCGATTGATCCGCAAGGAGTTGGTGATCCGTACCGGCAGGGAGAATTTCAGCATCCACGGAATCTCGGGGCTGTACAGCGTGCGGACCGAGGACGTCGGCGAGAACTCCGCCCCGAACGAACCGAGGCGGCGAAGCCGGCCTTGCCTGGCGAGGTCCGCGATGTCGGGATCGAGCATCACGGCTTCTGCTTGCAGCGGATGGAGGGGCAGAAGGGCTTCGCCCGGACGCAACGTCGGGCGGTCGGCCACCGGGAGGAGTGTCCCGAGAATGTCAGAGACGGGAATTTCTTCGGTGCCACCGTGACGTAACAACGCTGCGTCGACGGCGAAGTATGTGAGTGGAAATCGGCCGTGATGCTCCGGTGCATAAGCAGGCTTCTGCCAATCGGTCATGCCTTGCCGGCTCTTCGGCGTCGGGTGCAGCCAATGCCCGAATATCAGGCTCTGTTCGCCGTCGAGGAAGGTTCGGCCTGCCTCCCCGGATGACCGCTGCAGGCTTTCGGCAATGCACTGATAGCTCGCGAGTACGCGGCCGAGCAGCTCTATCTCCTCATTGCGCAGCGTTTCCGCCCGTGCGGCGCCGATTCCGGAATAGCATTCCTGCACCATCAGATAGAGCGCGCGCAGCGGTGCGATCTCATGCCAGGCATTCTCCGGTGCTCGGCAAATGAAGACGCGCCCGAAGCGGAGCGGACCGCACAGCGACTCCCGTTCGATTTCGGCGCGTAATGTCGCAGCCGACATCGGACAGGACCACTCGACGTAGCTTCGCCGATCCCCGCACTCCGGCCTCTCCTGACAGGGTATTCCGGGGTCGATTTCGCGCCGGTAGCAATTGGCAAAGCTTTGGAACGTAGCGCGTTCGGCGATCTCGCGCATGGAATCGGGCATCGGTATGTCTTCCGCATAGCGGCCCGACTTGCTGGGCCGTATGGGTTCAACGGTCGACAGCGCCCGACCCCGTAATCGTAGCCGGGTGCATTGTTTAGAATTCAACCAATCATCGATTGCAAAGACCGGGCGGCGTTGACAGATCCGCGAGGAATGCGGTTAGAAGAATGACCGGCGGTAATGCCTCCGAGCTTCGAATTTCGTCGCGATCGTCTCGGTGGTTACTTCGGCCGCGTTGCGTTCGGTCGGGGCTGATGCGCTACGATGGGGATCTCATGTCGTCTGCGACAGAACTGCTCAGTATATTTGGAGCGGAGCAGGGCCAGCTCAAACGGATGGTGCGTCGCATCACCGGCAATGCGCATACGGCGGAAGACGTCGTCCACGAGACGTTCATCAAGTTGATGAATCGCAAGGTCACCGAACGGGACATTGGACTCGTCGTCACGACCGCGCGCAACCTCGCTTGCGACACGATCCGGGCAGAACGCGTCCGCGCCTCTTACGCCAGCAATGTATCGTCGGAGCAGTTGCAGACCGGCGTGGTGGATCCCGAAGACGCGGTGGCGAGCCGGCTGGATCTCGACGCGCTGCTGCGCGCGCTGCAGACGCTGCCCGTGCGCACCCAACGCATCTTTCTGCTGAGTAAGGTCGACGGCATGACCTATCCGCAGATCGCGCGCAGCCTGAACATCTCGGTCTCGACGGTCGAGAAGGAAATGATCTCCGCGCTCGAATTCTGCCGCACCTGGCGGCAACGGCGTGAGACCATCTAGCTATCCTTTCGAGCGGGGGCAGCTTGCGAGCGAATGAGATCACGCTCGGGCGGCGCGGGGCCTTGGCGATCGTGGACGAGGGCCACCACGACAGAAATCCGTGTCTGAGCACGAGGCGCATGAAGAGCTGACGTGATACCCAAACGAAAGCGCAACCACGGCGGCTCATTTCCGGGAAGCTTGGGCCCGCGCATTGTTGGCTGTATCTCGTTTACCGGTGGTGTCGCCGTCGCGGCCAACGCACGTCACCGGAGGCTGCGTCGGCGCAATTCGTCAACCCTTCGATTGCTTGAAAAAATGACGCGATCGTATTCTGGGTCGCGTGCATCCTGGTGACTGATGGCGATGATGGTGGCCGAGGGGAAGCGTGTTCCTATAATTCGGTGAAGAGCGATTTCCGACGCTTTGTCCAGAGCTGAAGTCGCCTCGTCGAGCAGCAATGGATCCAGCCGACACAGCAGTGCTCGCGCGATCGACAGGAGTTGCGTTTCGCCCTCCGAAAGCAGGACATCCCAGCGATCTGCCTGGTCGAGCTGTGAAACGAAATCATCGAGTCTGGGGTCTTCAACGCCTCGGCGGTCCGAGAGGCCCTCGAACGCTCAGGGGCCCGGATAGGACGCCGTGACGATCGCGCCTTCTTCGATCTCGTCGGGCTGTGCTGGCTGCTTCAAAGTTCCCGAGTGGCGCCGGTCAGTAGCGCGGCCGGATTTGTCGTGGGGTGATTCCGAACCGCCGCCGGAACGCCGTCGAGAAATTGCCCAGCGTCCGATAGCCGACCAGATGCGCGGCCTCGCCGACCGAGATGTTGTCGCGTTCGAGCAGCGCGCGCGCATGGTCCAGCTTGCGACCCCACACATACTCGAAAATGGTGTCGCCATGGGTGAGGCGAAACGCGCGCTGCAGGCTGCCGGGATTGAGGCCCGCCGCCGCCGCGATAGTCTGCAGCGTCAGGTCCTGATCGAGATGGGCGTCGATGAAGGCGCAGGCGCGCGGCGATGCGCGGGGTGAACCGCGGCGAGGCCTGCCCCGGCCGGCGTGTCGGTGGTCGCCTGGAGCGCCTCGGCCACGATCTCGATCGAACGGGATTCGAGATACAGCCGGATCAGTGGCTCGGCGAGATGCAGTGGATTGAGGATCTGTTCGGCGAGCGCTATCAAGCGCGGCGTCGCCTTCCAGCGCCGGGTGGTGAGGTGTCCGCGCAGGAAGCGCAATGCCTCGGCGCATCCTGCCGAGCGTGCCAGCGCTTCCTGGTCGAGCCATTCGGGGCTGACAGTGACGTTGACCTTGCGGATGTGGGCGCCCTTCACCGATTGCCGGACGAAGCTGTCCGGCGCCGACCTCGCGATCGCTACCGCCTCGATGTCGCCGTTGTCTTCGCCGCCCCCCAGTTCGACCAGCTGCCCGCCGAGCCAGACGCGGACCCGCCCCTGGAGAAACAGCGCGATGGTGAGGCCGGGCGGCTGCGTTGCCTCGGTGTGCAGATCGTAGATCTCACGGGTGTCGGTGGTGTGCAGCGTCAGTCCTGAGCGCGGCGGAGACCGCGACCGGCCCGGTCGCCGGCTACGTCGCCGGCCGCAGCGCCACCGGCACCAAGACGGATTCGCCGCTGGTCGAAACGCCGGCGTCGGTGTCGGTGGTGACGCGCGACCAGATCAGCGATCAGGGCGCGCAGAGCGTATCGCAGGCGCTGCGCTACACCGCCGGCACCTTCGTCGATCTGCGCCCTCCAGCCGCTACGACATCGTTCCGGTCCGCGGCCAACCGAGTGCTCAAACTACTTCATCAACGCAGGATACAACCAACATAAAATCATCGCGCTCTAAATCGGATAACTGGAGTGCGGAAAATAGCGACCAACGTGCGGCGGCACCGTTCCAGGGGCGCTTAGCGCGGCAGGGAGCTCCACGGCCTTGTAGGGTGCATTGCGACGTTCATTCGGATGAAATGTAATCTTATGAGTACGAAAGAGACGACTCATACACGGGGCATCGGAGGCTCGGTGGTCGCTGAAGCGCAATATGCTTACGGGATGACTGACGAAGCGGTTAGTGGGTAAAACGCAAAAATGGGGCGCGCAGCGTCGATATGGCGGTCAGTCCGAAAATCGTTCCAGCAGTGCGGCGCCTCCGATCAGGATATCCTGGCTCATCGCGTGGCGGGCTGATTTTGCATCGCGAGCCTTTAGTGCTTCGATGATGGCGATATGGCCGTGCTTGCGGTCGTGGAACGGCCGGCTTGTGCCGTCGTACAACGCCGACAGGATCGGCCCGAACTGCATCCAGAGGTTTTCGACCAGCCGAAATAGGGCGGGCGCTTGCGCCAAGCGGCAGACCGCGAAGTGGAAGTTCTCGTTTTCGACCAGCGCCCTTGCATAGTCGCGTGCGGATTCGGTCTCGATGTAGCGGGCGTGGATCGCCTCAAGACTCGCACAATCGGCTTCCGTCGCGTGCTCGGCCGCACGGGCGGCACCTTCGCCTTCGAGCAGGCGGCGCAGATCGCGAATTTCGATGCAACGCGCGCGCGTCAACCGCGGCACGATCACCGTCCCCCGCTCGTCGATCGTCAGCGCGTGTTCGGACGCCAGCCGCAGAAGCGACTCGCGAACCGGCGTCACGCTGATGCCGAGTTCATCCGCGACTTGCCGTGCAACAAGCTTCTGCCCCGGCTTCAGACGGCTCCGCATCAAGGAATCCCGGATCGCCGTATAGGCCTGCTGGCTCACGCTCTCCTTCGAGATCGGTCGTCCGAAGGGGTGGGACTGAAGGTCATCGTCCGACGGCCTGCGAATGGTTATTGACATGCTCGGAACCTTATGATGTTTTTGTTATAACAAATAATATACAACTAACAAGAGTGGCTGCGCGCAAGCTGCAGTCACAGAGGGCGAACTGCCCCGCGAGGAAACGCCGTTCGCGCGATTGATCGTTCGAGCGCTCGGCCGAAGGACCAGGAGGGGAACGTGTCCAGCGAAGCGTTGGCCGGCGGACGTCGTCGTGCGCCTTTCAAGCCAAGTCAGTCGTTGATCGTTCTCGGCGTAACTCTCGCGCTTTTTGTCGTGCTCAGCGCCGCGCTACCCGGGTTCGTCACGCTGGGCAATTTGTTCACCCTGGCCCGCAACATCTCGATCCTCGGCATCCTGGCGCTTGGCATGGCCGTCGTGGTGATCGGCCGCGGCATCGACCTGTCACAAATCGCCACGCTGGCTTGTTCGAGCGCAATCGCGGTCACCTTGATCAACAGCGGATGGCCGGTGGCCGCAGCGATCGGCTTCGGCCTGGTGCTGTCGATCCTGATCGGTGTCATGAACGGCTACTTCGTGTCCGTGATCGAAATTCCGCCGCTCTTCACGACGCTCGCATCCGGCCTGCTGGTGCTTGGGCTCACCCGCGCGCTCGTGGTCCCGCACTACCAAGTCTTCCTGCAGCCGGGGCACGAGATACTGCTGATGCTCGGCGGAACGGTGCTGGGCGGAGTTCCGGTGCCGCTGATCGCCTTCGCGATCTGCGCGCTGTTGCTGCATCTGTTTCTTTCGCGCACGGTGATCGGGCGCTTCATCTACGCCCACGGCGACAACGCCCAGGCCGCGCGGATGTCCGGTATCGCGACGCGTCCTCTCACCATGATTGAATACGCGCTGTCCGCGACCATCGGCTATATCGGTGGCATCATCATGGTCGGATCGACCTCGCTGATGCACCTGCAGATCGTCGAATCCACAATGATCTTCGACGTCATCCTGGTCGTCGTCCTCGGCGGCATCAGCCTCGTCGGCGGCCGTGGCAACGTACTCAGCGTGATCGCCGGCACGCTTTTGATCGGCGTGCTGCTGAACGCGATGACGATCATGAATCTCGATATCCAGACCCAGGACATCATCAAGGGCGCGGTGCTGCTGCTCGCGATCGTTCTCGACAGCTACATTCATCCGCGCGACGAAGAAACCGCAAAGCAGGGCGACTGATAAGCCCAATCTAAGCAAAATAAGACAGCACCGGGAGGACGACAATGACCAGAAAGAACAGCGATCACGGGCGCCTTCGCCCTGGCATTTTCGCACTGGCGGCGGCCGCGCTGATGGTCGGCAGCAGCCACGCAAGCGCTGCCGATCCGCGCGCCGAACTGCTTCAGAAATTCGAGAAAGCCGTGAAGGGCAAGACTGTCGCCTGGGTGCCGGTCTGGATGGGCGTTCTCGAGGGCGAGTGGACTCGCGTGATGAAAGCCCACTTCGACGACTACGGAATCAGAATGGTGACGCGCGATCCGAACATGAAGTCGGACGTGCAACTGCAGGCGGTATCGTCTCTCATCAACGAAAAGCCGGATGTGCTCATCGTGCAGAATCCGACGACGACTCTACTGGCGCGCGAGCTGAAGCGGGCGATGGACGCCGGCATCAAGGTGATCCAGGTCAACATGGCGTCGAACCAGCTCACCGACGCCTATGTCGGTGCCGACGTGCCGAAGCTCGGCCGCATGCTAGCCGGCGAGGTCATCAAGGCGTGCGGCGGCGGCAAGGGATCGGGCAAGATCTCGATCCTTCAAGGTGAAGCGACCGCGGCCTATTCGCTCGACATGGTCAAGGCGGCGATGGAGGTGTTCAAGACCGACCCGTCGATCAAGGTCGTGTCCTCGCAGCCGACCAATTGGGACGCCAACAAGGCTTCGGACATCACCACTAACGTGCTGCAGCAGAACCCGGACCTTTGCGGGATCTTCAGCGTCTGGGGGCCTCAGACGGTCGGTGCGGCTCAGGTCGTGAAGAACGCCGGCAAGAAGGGCGAGGTGAAGATCTTCGTTGCAAGCGATGGTCAGCCCGCGGATTGCGACATGGTGGAGCAGGGCCTGTTCACCAAGAACCTGTCCTACCGCGCCGATACGCAAGGAGAAGCGATCGCCAACGCAGTGCTGACCCTGTTGCAGGACAACCGGCCCGCCGGGACGACCCAGCTCGCCTACTACACGACGAACTATTGGGTCTCCAGCAAGGACGATCGTCAATACTGCTTCGTCGTGCCGAAGGAATAGCTGGCTCTCCTAGCTTAGTCCCGACATCACCGATGCCGTTCCACTGTGGAGCGGCATCCGCTGTCCGAAAGTCCGTCGCTCATGAAGTCCCTTCGACGTCTGTGGTATCGTCTTTCGCCCCAGCTGCTGCTCGGTGAGCTCCTGGAAAAGCGCTGGATGGAGCCGATCGTTCCCTTCACGCTGCTGCTGGTGGTGTTCGTCGCGTTTGTCGTGATGATCCCCGGCTACACGTCGATCCCTCAGCTTCAGCAATTGATGCGCAGTTTTCCGGAGCAGGGCTTCGTGGCGATGGCGATGGCCATTTCCATTCTCTCCGGCGGGCTCGATCTCTCGGTCGGCGCCGTCTTCGCGATGGCGGATTTCCTGACGCTGTATTTCCTGATGGTCCTGGAGTGGCCGTTGCCGCTCACGATCGTCGCTGTGATGGGGTGGGGGGCGTTGATCGGCGCGATCAACGGTGGACTGATCGCCTATGCGAAGACGCGACCGTTCCTCACCACGATGGTGGTGCTGATCATCCTGCGCGCAGGCTATAACAAGATCACGGGGCAATACGCCGTCGAACTGGCCTCCGCGTCCTCGGACAGCGCGGCATGGGATTATCTCGGGGGCGGTTTTCTATTCGGCATCCCGATCAACATGGTCTGCCTCCTCGTCGTCGGCGTCGTGGCTCATTTTTATCTGACGCGGATCCGCTCCGGCGTCCACATCATGGCGGTCGGCTCCAGCCGCAAGGCGGCGCGCCATGCCGGCATCGATGTGAAATGGTCGCTGTTCATGGCCTACGTGTTGTCCGGCATGATGGCGTCACTGGCGGGCATTCTCTACGCCGCCCGGCAGAACAGCGCCGGCACGGACACCGGCGTCGGCTGGGAAGTCAACGCGCTCGCGGCTGCGGTGCTCGGCGGCATCAGCCTGTCCGGCGGCCGTGGCACCATCAGCCGGGCGCTGATGGGTGCCGCCATCATCTTCCTGCTGATCAACGGCCTGGTTCAGCTCGGTACGCACGGCAGCCTGACCACCGCGATCATCGGCGCGATCCTGCTCGCGGCCGTGGCGTTCAACGTCAAGTTCGTGAAGAACAAGGGCAAGCTGCTGCAGAAGATCTACGTGACGCCGTCGCTGGTGGAGTTCGAGCCGCCGGCCTCGATCGCGCGGGACAGCGGCACCGTGTTCGCCGAAAACGACCGGCTGAGAAATGCCGAGGCGATCGCGCTCGACAAGATCGAGGGGCCAGAAGACATCATCCTCGACGAGCACGACCATCTCTACACGGTCAATCGCAACGGCTCGATTATCCGGTTCCTCGCACCGGACTACGAGGTGCGCGAAGAATTCGCCCGCATCGGTGGTCGACCGCTCGGGATGGCGCTCGACCGCGACAAGAACATTCTGGTCTGCGTGGCCGGCATGGGAGTCTATGGTGTCAGGCCCGACCGCACCGTGTTCAAGGTCACCGACGAGACCAACCGGACCTGGTATCGCTTCAAGGACGACTCGCGACTGTGGCTCGCCGACGATCTCGACGTCGCGCCGGACGGCAAGATCTATTTCAGCGATGCGACCACGCGCTACGACCTGTCGGATTGGGCGCTGGACGGCTTCGAAGGGCGGGGCAACGGGCGCATCGTCTGCCACGATCCGGCGACGGGTAAGACCAACACCGTCCTGTCAAATCTGGCCTTCCCGAACGGCGTCTGCGTGTCTCACGACGGTCGTTCGGTGCTGTGGGTCTCGACGTGGCTCTGCCGCATCTATCGCTACTGGATCGCTGGCGAGAAGGCAGGCCAGCTCGAGCTGTTGGTCGACAATCTGCCGGGCTATCCGGACAACGTGAATCGCGCCTCCGACGGGACCTATTGGCTCGCGCTCGTGGGCATAAGATCGCCGGTCTACGATCTGGCGATGGCGGACCCTGCCTTCCGTACGCGGATGGTAAAGCAGATCCCTCCGGACGAGTGGATGTGCCCCGGCATCAACAACGGCTGCGTCATCAAGTTCGACGATACCGGCCGCGTCCTGGAATCACTGTGGGATCCGGGCGGGCGTTCGCATCCGACGATCACCTCGATGCGCGAACACAAAGGCTATCTCTACATCGGCGGTCTCGAGAACAACCGTATTGGTCGCGTGAAATTGCCGAACGCCGACGTCAACTGGACCGGCTGGAAGTCCTACTGGGTGTCGAGCGTCAGCAATGATCCTGACGCCGAAGCGAGCAACGTTCATCGGATTCCTGCAGCGAGGGCGAAGTATGTCTCTGGCGCGTGACATCATCGACCGCATATTCCATCCGAATCGCGATGTTCACGCGATCCCGGTGCTGGACGGAAACCTCTCACCGAACGAGCGCCTCGACCGCGCGTTTGTTCTCGGCGAACCATTTGACGCTCCGGACGCGCTCGCATTGGACAGCAGTGGTACGCTGTATGTGTCGAGCGGTCGCACCATTCAGGTGTGCCGCGGTCCCGACTTCGCTGAACGACGGACTTTCGCGACGTTCGATGTCGAGGTCGGCGCGCTGGCGTGGTTCGCGTCGACCGGCCTGGTCGCCGCTTTGTCGGGGAAGGGGATCGTGTCCCTGACGGCAGAGGGAGCGATAGCCGCGCGCTTGACGAGTGTGGCGGGCGAGCAGCTCCGATCCGTGACCGCGCTGGCGATCGCAGACGACGGCCTGATCTATATCGCCGATGGCTCGCGGCACAATCCCGCCGCAGAATGGCACCGGGACCTGCTCGAGAAGCGCACACCGTCCGGCCGGATCATTGTCTGCGACCGACAACTTTCAAATGCCCGCATCCTGGCCGACGGCCTCGATTGGCCGGCGGGCCTCGTCGTGTCTCATGACGGTCGCAGCCTGCTGGTGACAGAGGCCTGGGCGCATCGGCTGAGCGCCCTGGCTCGCGACGGCGGAACTCCGCGCGCCCTGGTGAAGAACTTCGCCGGCTATCCGTGCCGGATCTCGCGCGGCACTCGGGGCGATTACTGGCTCGCGTTCTTCGGCTTGCGCACACAATTGATGGAGTTCGTGCTGCGCGAGGACTCGTTCCGCATGCGGATGCTCGAAGCCGTCGAGCCGCATCTGTGGATCGGCCCGCGGCTCGGCGGCGCGGCCGACTATCGTGAGGCGATGCAGATCGGGAGGATCAAAAAGCTCGGCATCCAGAAACCCTGGGCGCCCCCGCGGTCTTACGGCCTCGTCGCCCGCATCGGAACGGACGGTGCGGCGCGCGAGAGCTATCACAGCCGTACGTCCGGAGAGGTGCACGGTATCACGGCGGCGTTGGCGGATCCCGCGGGGCAGGTCCTCGCCGTGTCGAAGGGGCACGGCAAGTTGATCAGACTGCCCACCGGCCCGTGTCCGAGTAGGAGGACGCCATGAGCTCTATCGAGATCGCTCCGGTCTTGCAGATCGCTGCAGGAAGCAAGGTGTACAGCGGCGTTCACGCGATCGCCAACGTCGACTTCACGCTCCGTCCCGGCGAGATCCATGCCCTGCTGGGCGAGAACGGCGCCGGCAAATCCACCTTGTGCAAGGCGATTGCAGGGGCCATCAAGCTGACCTCCGGCGACTACTATCTCGGCGGCGAGAAAGTATCGTTCTCGTCTCCGGGCGAGGCTTTGGCGCAGGGCGTGGCGATGGTCTACCAGGAAACCAGCCTGGTCCCGTCGATGACCGTGGCGCAGAATCTTGAACTCGGGATGGAGAAGTGGTTCACCGTCTACCGCAAGATCAACATCGCCGCGCAGCAGTCACAACAGGCCCTGAATTTCAACGTCGATCCGCTCGCGCTAGTGGAAACGCTCGGCACCGCGAAGCGGCAGATGGTGGAAATTGCGCGCGCCGTTCGTCACAATGCGCGCGTCATCGTGTTCGATGAGCCGACGGCCAGCCTGACGCCGGAAGAAATCCAGCATCTCTTTCACCTTCTGAACAGTTTGCGTGCGAAGGGCGTCGGCGTCATCTTCATCTCGCATGCGCTGGAGGAAGCGCTGAAGATCGCCGACCGGATCACGATCCTGCGCGACGGCAAGCTGGTGCATACTGGGCCGGCGAACGAACTCGATCGCCCGAAGATCGTCCGGATGATGGTGGGCCGCGACGTCGCCACCAGCCACTACGCGGCCGCGGAAATCGCAGGTGACGCCGCGCTTCCAGTGGCGCCGGCCGAAACGCCGGCCGAGCGCAAGCGCGTGCTAGCGGTCGAGAACGTGACGATGGGCAACGTCGTCAAGAACATGTCGTTCTCGGTCTATGAGGGGGAGGTCGTCGGCATCGCGGGTCTCGTCGGCTCCGGCCGAACCGAAATTGCGCACATCATCTGCGGCGCGCGCAAACGCAACTTCCTGCGTGGCGGGCTGATCTATCTCAACGATAAGCCGATCCGCTATCGCGTACCGCGCCAAGCGATCCGCGACGGCATCGTCTACATCACCGAAGACCGCAAACTCGACGGCTTCTTCGAAACCATGACGGCGGACGACAACATTTATCTCGGCTATCTCGCCTCGCCCAAGGGGCGCAGCTGCTTCTATTCGCTGAAGAAGCGCAAGCAGGTCGCCGACCGCTGGGTGAAGGCGCTGTCGATTTCGGCGCTCAAGCGCAGTCTGAAGATCATCGAATATTCAGGCGGCAACCAGCAGAAGGTGGTGGTCGCAAAGTCGCTGGCGCAGGAGCCGTCCTTGGTGATCTTCGATGAGCCGACCCGCGGTGTCGACGTCGGCGCCATCCCGCAGATCCATGCGTCGATCCGCGAGCTCGCCAAGAGCGGCAAGGCGGTCGTCGTGATTTCCTCCTATCTACCCGAAGTGCTGGCTCTGTCCGATCGCGTGCTGGTGGCCCGCGGCGGGCGGATCGTCGAGGAGATGCCTGCGTCCGAGGCGACGGAAGAAAAGATCATGTACGCCGCGATTCACTGAACGAGGGCGCACCCGCCCTCTGCCTTTTAAGCTCTTTGTGAGAAGCCATGCTATATCCCGAGTCCGAGCGCGTCACCGCCGTCAAGCACCGCTTGTTGTCCTTCATGGACCGTCACGTCTATCCGAACGAGGCGCGTTTCTACCAGGAGGCGGAAGAACTCGGCCCCTGGAAGGTCTATCCGACTGTCGAGGAGCTCAAGCCGCTCGCGCGCGAGCAAGGGCTCTGGAATCTGTTTCTGCCCGACAGCGAGCACGGCGCGGGTCTCACCAATCTCGAATATGCCAGCCTGTGCGAAGTGATGGGTCGGTCGCATCTCGCGCCCGAAGTGTTCAATTGTTCGGCTCCGGACACTGGAAACATGGAAGTGCTGGCGCGCTACGGCACCGCCGAACATCAGGAGCGCTGGCTGAAGCCGCTACTGGCCGGGGAAATCAGGTCGTGCTTCGCGATGACCGAGCCCGCGGTCGCGTCCAGCGACGCCACTAATATCGAGAGCCGCATCGTGCGGGACGGCGACAGTTACGTCATCAATGGGCGCAAATGGTACACCACCAATGCCACCGATCCGCGCTGCAAGATCTGCATCTTCATGGGTAAAACCGATCCGGAAAATCCGAACAGGCATCAGCAGCAATCCATGATCCTCGTGCCGATGGATGCGCCTGGCGTGGAAGTGCTTCGTCCAATTCCAGTGTTCGGTTTCTACGGCGTTCCCGACCGCGCGTCCGAAGTCGTGTTCCGTGACGTGCGGGTGCCGGCGTCGAATATTCTGCTGGGCGAGGGGCGCGGGTTTGAAATCGCGCAGGGCCGTCTGGGGCCGGGGCGGATTCACCACTGCATGCGGTTGATTGGGCTCGCCGAGCGAACGCTGGAAAAGCTGTGCCGGCGTGCGGCCAGCCGCGTCGCGTTCGGCAAGCCGGTCTCGGAGCAGACCGTGACGCAGGAGCGCATCGCTGAATCGCGCATCATGATCGAGCAGGCTCGGCTGCTCACGCTCAATGCGGCCCATGCGATGGACACCGTCGGCAACAAGGTCGCCAAGACCGAAATCGCCATGATCAAGGTCGCGGTGCCGAACATGGCCTGCCAGGTGATCGACTGGGCCATCCAGGCGCACGGCGGCGGCGGCACGAGCAACGATTTCGGCCTCACGGCTGCCTACGCGACCGCACGGCTGCTACGCTTGGCCGATGGTCCGGACGAAGTCCACCGCAACCAAATCGCCCGGCAGGAACTGAGGAAATACTCGAACAAATAGTTTCGTCTGGCCGAAGTGTGGTCGAGCGTAGGTTCGTGTTGCATCTACAGAAAGAACCGTTGAGTTCAAACAGGACGCAGTTTGGACTCGATATCTGCCTTAGAGATTGTTTCGCGTTCGTTCAGGAGCCGGATGATTTCGCCAAGCCCATCTGCGTGTTTGGCGATGGCGTCTTTGGCTACTCACCACACTCCCGGCAGCAGCCGATAGCGGGTGACGGACGCGTAATTCGTGTAGCCGGGGAGCTCTTGTTGGAGGGCACGGTCCTCTTGCGCTGTGCGCCAGGTGAACAGGGCCGTTATCAGCGCCACTGCGACGAGGGCCCAGGCGGAGCCGAGGATCAGGGCGGTGCCGGGGAGGCCGAGTAACGTACCGAGATACATCGGGTGTCGGACCAAGCCATAGGGGCCGTCGCGCACGACGGTGTGGGCGCGGTCGCTCTGGATGCGGACCGTGCTTTCGGCATGGTTGTTGACGAGCAACGTCCAGGTCGACAACACCGAGCCGGCGACGAACAGCAGCAGTCCAGGCGCCACTGTCCAGCCCGGCAGCGGCGCCCAGCCGAATCGGATCGCGTCGAGGCCGGCAACCAGCGGATACGACGTGATGAGCGGCAAGAAGCCGGCGTAGAACAGCCGGTCGAACCGTTTGGTGTCGCCGCGCATGCCCTTGGCGCGTGCCGCCATTAGTTCCGGATTGGCGAGCTGCGCCGCGGCACTGCCAGCTATCGACACCGCAACGAACGCCCCCGCGTAGATCCAGCCGCGCGGCCAGTCCAGCGTGCCGGCGCCGGCGAAGGCTAGCGCCGTGTAGATCGACGCCCCGAGCGCGGTGCGGCCGAGCCGCACGGCGAGAAGAGATGTGGCTGGCCTGGCAATCTCCGACATTGCACCTCCGATCGGCACGCAAGACGAGCTCCGTCTGGTAGGGAGCGGAGAATCCACGCGCCATCGTGATCGATCTGTGGGTTGAACCCCGGCGCTCCGTCGAGCCGGAAGACAGACAGGTGAGACCACGGACTTCGAGGACACCCCCGACCTACGTTTCGAGATGTCGACCAACCGCCCTTCGGTGACGAGGTCGATGTGAACGTCGGGATATCGGCGGAGAGATTCCAGGATCAGGGGCGAGAGGATCTCCCGCGCAGCCATTGCAAAGGCGTTGATCCGCAGCGTGCCCGAGGGCGTCGCCTGCCGAGACCTCGCCGTTTCGATCGCAGCTTTGATGTCCTGCAGCGCAGGGCCGGTTTGGCCGACGAAGAGCTGCCCGGTGTCCGTCAGCGAGACGCTGCGTGTCGTCCGCTTGAACAGACGGACGCCGAGGCTCGCCTCGAGCTTACTGATCGCGTTGCTGAGTGCCGTGGTCGAGATGCCGAGATCGAGGGCGGCTGCGCGAAACGATCCGCGCCGCGCAATGGCGATCACCGCTTCGAGATCTTGCAGAGAGGCCCGCGGCATTATCCTGATTTTCGCAACGTGTCATCCTTATTCTATCTGCTTACCGAAATGATTGTCCATCGCTAGATCAGGCTCGCGCGCAAACCAGGCGACCGCCGATTCCGCGACGTCGCGAGGTCTCGTTCGATGCAGACATCGAAAAGGAATAACATCATGCAACTCGACCTGCCGTCCCCGATCGCCGCTTATCTCGCCGCCCATGGGCGGCGCAGCGACGGCGTTGCTGATCTGTTTGCTCAGGATGCCGTGGTGAAAGACGAAGGCCACAGTTATGTCGGCGTCGCCGCCATCTCGCGCTGGCTGACGGAGAGTTCGGCGAAGTACGACTTCACCGTTTAGCCGATTGCGGGAGAAGCCGCGCTCGGGGCGACTATCGTGACGTGCCGTGTCACAGGCAATTTTCCCGGCAGCCCGATCGACCTGCGCTATCGGTTTCGGATCGACGGCGACAAGATCGCTTCGCTGGAGATCTCGCCATGAGCTTCCATCGCGAACTGAACGAGCGCTCGGTTGACCCGGATCGGGTCGGCCTGCGGCTGGCGTTTCTTGAAGACACCAAGCAGTTCTCCGGCGGACTGCTAGAGGCCCAGATTGGCCGTCGGTGCGGCATGGCGATATCGTTCAATTCACCGCAGGAAAACGACAAGAGCACGGACTTCCCGTGCTGTAATCCATTCGCGACCTACGGATAGCCGCAGGCCGCCACCGAGCGCGCGCCAGGAGCGCGAGCGGACCAGCTTCGCCGCGAGACTTATCGACGGGAGACCGACGATGAGCGTCCCTGATCACGAAGATGTGGCGCGGCCTTCGCGAGCGTTGGAACCCCGCGCTCTCCACATATCCCGACGCGATCGTGGGCGCCGCCTGCGTCGCTCTTCTTCCTGCCACCGCCATCGCCCAGACAGCCCACCCTCAGCGACCTTCACAAGGAGACCATGGAATGAGCAGCGGTTTCGTCAAGACCAAGGACGGCGTCGACATTTTCTACAAGGATTGGGGGCCGAAGCAGGCTCAGCCGATCGTCTTTCATCACGGCTGGCCGCTATCGTCCGACGATTGGGACGCGCAGATGCTGTTCTTCCTGGCGAACGGCTATCGCGTGGTCGCTCATGATCGCCGCGGCCATGGCCGCTCGTCGCAGGTGGACAGCGGACACGACATGGATCACTACGCGGCCGACGCATCAGCCGTCGCCGAGCATCTCGATCTGAAGAAGGCGGTGCACATCGGTCACTCGACCGGCGGCGGTGAAGTGGCGCGTTACGTCGCCAAGTTCGGTGAGCCGCAGGGCCGCGTCGCCAAGGCCGTGCTGGTGTCTGCCGTGCCGCCGCTGATGCTGAAAACCGAGAAGAACCCCGGCGGCCTGCCGATCGAAGTGTTCGACGGCTTCCGCAAGGCGCTCGCCGGCAACCGCGCGCAGTTCTTCCTCGATGTCCCGGCCGGGCCGTTCTACGGCTTCAACCGACCCGATGCGAAGACGATGCCGGGCGTCGTCAACAACTGGTGGCGCCAGGGCATGATGGGTAGCGCCAAGGCCCACTATGACGGCATCAAGGCGTTCTCCGAGACCGACCAGACCGACGACCTGAAGGCCATCACCGTGCCGACGCTGGTTCTGCACGGCGAGGACGACCAGATCGTGCCGATCGAGGACTCCGCGAAGCTGTCGGTCAAGCTGCTGAAGAACGGCAAGCTGAAAACCTATCCGGGCTATCCGCACGGCATGCTCACCACCCATGCCGACGTGCTGAACGCCGACCTGCTGGCGTTCGTGAAGGAATAAGGCCCCGCGGCAACCAAGCAGCGGCCCGGCCCGACACGTCGTCGCGCCGGGCCGTTGCGTTTTACCTGGCTCCTACCAACCGTACTGCAATTGCATGCCGAGATAATCGCTGCTGTGGCCCCCCGGAGGCCGTATAGGCGACGTCGTCTAGCGAAGGCGTGAGCGCGCGCCGAACATGATCGCGACATGGGCTCCCGTCGGACTATCCTTGATTTCGACGCGGCCACCGTGCAACCGCGCGATTTCGCGAACCAGGTTGAGACCGAGTCCGGCGCCGCGCGTGCCGGGACTCACACGATAGAACGGCTCGAACACGCGCTCGCGATCGCCGATCGGCACGCCCGGCCCCTCATCGGTCACGCACAGCTCCGATGCGCTGACGCGAACCAGGATGCGGCCGCGGCGGCCGCCGTATTGGATTGCGTTCTGAATCAGATTGGCAATTGCGCGCTCCAGGGCTCCTTCGTCGCCCGGCATCGTGAGCACATCGACTGTGTTTTCGAATCCAATCTCGTAGCCTGCAGCGATGGCGAGCGGGGCGAGGTCCGCGGTGGTGCGGCGGGCGATGTCGACAAGGTCGACGGCCCCCCACGGCGCGGCGGTTTGTCCCAGCCGTTCGACGTCCAGAAGCTGGTCGGCAAGGGTCGACAGCCGTTTCATATCCTCCAGCAGCCGCGCCGTTTGCGGGCCGAGATCGAGCGACTCGATACGGGTCTGCAGAATCGCAATCGGCGTTCGCACTTCATGGGCGGCGTTCGCCAGGAACAACTCGCGACGTTCCAATCCTTCGTCGAGGCGTCGCAACGCATCGTTGACGGCGCGCACCAACGGCACGATCTCGCTCGGCACCAGATCGAGCGGAAGCTGGGTGCCGCGCCGGTCGATATCGATCGCCTCGGCCTCAGCCGCGGCGGTTGCGAGGCCGGCCAGCGAGCGACGCACGACCATCGGGGTCGCGATCAGCGTCGCCAGTGCCATCACGACGGTGACCGGAAGAATGATGCTGGCCATCAGCGCGGCGACGACGCCGGCAAACCGATGCCAGGGCACCGTGCCGCCGGCGCCGGCCAGAATCTGGAGTGGGCCGCCCGGCGCGTCGATCCAGCGCATCCGTGCTCCGCCACGTGGCGCATCGCCGATCGTCCAGCCGAGGCGGGCCTGTCCGACCGCGTCGAGGGCATCGCCAATCCGGGCAAATTCGGCCGGCACTTCGCCGCGCGAGATCGAATGCCCGGATTTGTCTCTGACCAGAAACCAAAGCTCGGGCATCGCAGCGAACTGCCTTGCCAACATCGGCGTCTGCCTGAGGGTCAGCCCGCCCGACTCGTCGCGCGCGACCGCATCCCTGATCGCATCAATGGTTTGGTCTTCAGGCTCGGGCGGCACCACAAAGCCCCCAGCCCACAACGTGCCGATCCACGCGACCGTCAGGATCGCGAGCACCATCGCCTGCAGCGCGACGAGGCGGCGGACCAATAACCATCGCAGCGAGGTGCGCGGACGCGTCGTCATGGTAAGCGATTGATCAGATAGCCGATGCCGCGAATGGTGTGGATCTCGACGCCGGCGTCGGCGTCGATCAGTTTCCGGCGCAGCCGCGAGATGTGGGTGTCCAGTGCGTTCGACTGGATGTCATCTTCGAAGCCGTAGACCGCGTGGACCAGCGCTTCGCGGGCGACGGTTCGCCCGGACCGTCGCAACAGCGCCTCCAATACCAGCAACTCGCGCCGCGGCAGATTGAGGTCGACGCCGGCGACGCTGGCCTGGCGATGGGCGCCGTCGAAGCAAAGGCGGCCCAGCTTGAGAATCTCCTCCGACAGACCGCTCGGCCGGCGCAGCACCGCGCGCAGCCGGGCAAGCAGTTCAGCGATGGCAAATGGCTTGCCCAGATAATCGTCGGCGCCGCTATCCAGCCCCGCGACGCGCTGGGCGAGGTCGCCGCGCGCCGTCAGCACGATGATGGGCGTCATCAGGCCCTTCGCTCTCAGCGTGGGGATGAGCGACAGCCCGTCGCCGTCGGGCAGCTGGCGGTCGAGCAGAATCGCACTGTAGCTGTTGTCGATCAGAGCCTCTGAGGCCAGCCCGAGCGTCGCGACCCGGTCGACCACCATGTCGTGGTTCCGCAGGGCGCCGGCCAACGCCGCCGCCATTTCGGGCTCGTCCTCCACCAGGAGTACACGCACAGCAGAATCCTTCCGACCTCATCGGGATTCGGTCTATTCGGCGAACATTGCGTCAACCTTGCGCGCGCGGAAACCAACGGCTCATCCGGTGCCCAGCAGCGGCAACGCCTCGTCGCGCTCGTAGAGATAAAGCAGGTACGCAGCGCCTCACCGCTCTGACCGGTCAGCTTCGGATTGTCCTTGAGACTCCGCAACGCCTCGTCGCGTGCCTGCGTGATCAACTGGCCGTGGACTTCGGAGTGCGCAATCCGGTAGCCGGGTAGGCCGCACGGACGGGTGCCGAGCACGTCGCCTTCGCCACGCAGCTTGAGGTCTTCCTCGTTCGATGTGGAAGCCGATATCAGCTCCGAGGGAGGGCGCTTCGCTGGCGAGATATTCGAGCGAGCGAACCACGCCGTTGACCTGCGGACGCCAGGCGTCTGTTGCGACAAGCCCGCGCATCACGCCACCGCTTTTGCGAATGGCACCACGTCCGTGTCGCTCGGCGTCGGGCGTGGCGCCTCGGTCCATTTGACGATCTCGAAGCGACCGTCATGATGCTCGACGACTCCGGTGCAGGATTCCACCCAGTCGCCGGTGTTGATGTAGCGGACGCCGAAATCGTCATGCATGGCGGCGTGGTGGATGTGTCCGCAGATCACGCCCTGAGCGTGGTGGCGCGCCGCTTCCGACGACAGCACGTCCTCGAAATGGCCGATGTGGTTGACCGCATTCTTGACCCGTAACTTCGCCCAGGACGAGAACGACCAATAGGCGAGCCCGAAACGGCTTCGGATCTTGTTCAACCAGATGTTGGAAGACAACGCTGCACGATAGCCGGCATCGCCGAGCAAAGCGAGCCAGCGGGCGTGCCGCACCACGAGATCGAAATGATCACCATGGACGACGAGATAGTCGCGCCCATCGAGACCGCGGTGGAGTGTATAATCGACGACTTCGAGGCCACCAAACGCCGAGCCGACATAGCGGCGCGCGAACTCGTCGTGATTGCCGGCAACATAGACGATGCGCTTGCCCCGGCGCGCGAGGTCGACCAGCTCCTGCACGACCGCATTGTGCGCCGTCGGCCAGTACCAGCCCGACCTCAGACACCAGCCATCAACAATGTCGCCGACCAAGAACACGGTTTCGGCGTCATGGTGGCGGAGAAAGTCGATCAGCCGATCGGCCTGGCATCCTCTGGTCCCGAGGTGGACGTCGGAAATGAACAGGCTCCTGACCCTGATGACATCCTGGGGCAAGGAGCTGGCCGCGTCCGGTTGCTGCGCCTCCCGATCCTCGTCGCGGTGCTCGCGCAGAAAGGTCATCGCCGCGGCTTCCGCTAGGCCCGCGACGACCTTCGTCACGTCACGACTGGCGCGCCGTCTGAAAATCGAGCGATGCCAATAGACGCCGACGGCAGCAATGAGCAGCGCGAGCTGAGCGCCGCGATGCCGGCCTTCGGACGCCGCGACGCCGAACTGAAGGCTGGCGAGCAGGGTCAGAACCGCGGCCAACAATTGCTCGAGCGCGTAGGAGCCGGGTTTGAAGCGGGAAAATAGGGGGCTCATGCAAACTCCTCGGCGTTCACGGGGGCAGCGACTGCACGTGGTAGCGCAGGACGCGGCGACGCGATCGACTGCCTATAGAGGCGGATCCCCAGGATGATCGTAGCCTCGATGGTGATCACAGCTATGGCGACCCAGAAGCCGATGCTGACGGGATCGTAGCCGCTGCCGCGGAGCGCATAGCCTAGCGTGAGAAACGGTGTGTTCCAGAGCAAGGTGCCGATCGCGGCGGCAGCGGCGAAGGCGCGCGGCTCTATTCGCAGGACACCGGCCGGCAGAGCCAGATAAATCCGCACCACGGGCAGAGTCTGGCCGATCACCGTCACCCAAAAATGATTGCCGCGATAAGCGTCGGTGAGCCGGCGATAGAGCGAGAGACGCAGCGACACGTATTTTCCATAGCGTGTCACCAGTCCCTCGATACGCTGCGAACCGAACGCACGGCCGATGCCGTACCAACCGATTGCCCCGACCACGGATCCGATGCTTGTCGCCATGATGGTCATGGCGAGCGTCGTGCCGTCAGCGATTGTCAGGCCGAGCAGCATCAGCAGAACATAGGACGGAAACAGCGGGATGAACTTCTCAGCGACTGCCAGGCAGCCAACACCCAGCAGGCCGAAGCTGAGGAAAAGTGTGATTGTGTTCGAGCTGTCCATGGTGCTTCAATCAACGTAAGGGGCAGCGGCTGATCCGGTAAACGGAAGCCGGCGGCAGATTGCGAAAGGTCTTCCCGATGCAGGTTGCTTGCAGGCCGAGATTGTCCAGGATCGCGTCGGCCACGGGACAATGCGGGCCGTAGGTGATCTGATAGAAGGCGCCGCCCGGACGGAGATAGAAGAACGCGCCGCGGAGGATCTCGACAACTTTCTCTTGCGACATTGTCAGCAGCCCGAGCCCGCTGACGACGGCACCGACCGGGGCGCCCTCGAACAGCTCTTCTCGGTGCAGCCAGGCTGCATCCATCCACAGTACGCGAGCTCCGGGAAAGCGTCGCTGCAGCAGCGGAATGAATTCGGAGCCGTACTCGACAAGTGTCAGATCCTGTTGTCTGACGCCGCGCTCGAGTAGTGCGCGGGTGAACACACCGGTGCCGGGGCCGAGCTCGATGACGGGGCCGGTCTTGGACGTGATCCCCTGCACGATCAGTGATGAAACGGCCGAGCCCGACGGGGCGACAGCGGCGACGCGAAGCGGATTGCGAATCCACGCTCGGAAGAATGGCAGGATGTCAGTCGTCGACATGCTGGATCTCCCGGACAATAAAGGTACGAACGGCGATGCGGTGATGAGTTGCCAATGACGTCATGTATTTCTCTTTCAGTTCGGCTCTTTCGGTGCTGCGGATCGCCGCCGTCAAAAGCGGACGGCTCCGTCGCGGTCGAGCAGCGGTGTCCGGCGTAGCAGGATGATGAAGCCAGGCCCGACAAGTGGCCTTCAGTCTCACGCAAACATTGCGCTAGCCTGTCGCCGACGCGTGCCACGGAGAAAATCATCAGCAACGAGTTCGCCGGAGTCGCCGTAGGGTTGCCGCAATGAATGAGACATCAGGTCAACGCTCGCGATGCGGCGGGGACGCGAGAAGGGGGCTGCGAATGCGAATCCGTTTGGTGGAGGATCTGCCGGAAATGGTCACTGCGCTGCGAGCAGCGTTCGCGACATGACATACTTGTCGATCAAGGTTGAACCTGTCTGTTGCCGAGGCGATTTATCGGGAAGGGCAATTGCGAGGACGCCTGCGAGAAGGACGCTAACCGGAATGATGCCAAGGCCTGGACATGGTCGGAATTCCATAACGAAGCTATCGAGGCGATGATGCCGGCCTCTGGGTTGATGGCTATTGCTGCTGCCGCAACGAGCGAAACGGGGCTGTTAGGCTTGGCCACGCGACAGAGGGTCTTCGCGTCTCCGCATGTAACCGGATCCCGCTAGGAATGTTGGGATCACCGGTGTAGTGGGAGGGGGCTTCAATCGCCGCGCCGCCGTGAACCAGCATTATGGTCCGGTGGCTGTCGAAGGGGTGCCGGTGAAGCGAGGCATGAACTTATCCGACGTTGTGGAGGGAGGCCGTTATTCGAGCCACCGGGGCAGGCGACTCCGATGGTGGCGTTCCACATCCGGCACCGAGCGCAACGCGCCTTCCAACTAGGACGGCGGTGAAATTCGCGATCGACCCTTCCGCTCGCGAGGGCGGCATTGAGCAGCACGAATAGGCGCCGGCATGGTCCGTGGAGGGGGCAACCCCTCGAGGCGTCGTTCGTATCCATGGGTGCCGCCGGTGCCGGGTCGAGAAGGTCGTGAACGTCCTTCAGGAGGCAAGGTGGGCGGAATCGGCGGCTGGCGGTACCAAGGTGCGGTCGCGCAGTAGCCGGGAACCTTGCTGTTGGAAGCCGTGTAACGATTTTAGATCGAAGCGGTGCCCGCCGCGAAAGTCGCTGTGAGGGGCCGGCAAGAGAAAAATTGTTGCAGGTTGAAACCCACTTTCGCCGTATGGCTGTAGAACCCGCGCTCACCCGTCAACTGATTTTGCAAAATACAATCAACGATCTATGGCGGAAGGGGTGGGATTCGAACCCACGGTACCCTTGCGGGCACGCCGGTTTTCAAGACCGGTGCCTTAAACCACTCGGCCACCCTTCCGGATCGGGCGCTGGCCGGATTGCCGGGGCGGAGGTCGGTCCGCCGTCGACGGCCGTCGCGTCGTCCGCGTCGCTTGTTTAGGGTGGATTGCTCGATCAGGTCAACGCTTGGCGTGGCTCGTCGCGGCTGAGCCGTGATGCGCGGGGGCCGCTCGGGCGATCGATCGGGGCTCGGCGGATCAATCCGACTAGGCTGGGGGAGCACGGCGGGACGGCAGATCCTGCGGGCGCCTCGCTGTCGGCTCGGGGAGCCGACCTAGCGCCTTGACCATGGCTGTTCCCACCATCGCCGCGTCCTGATCCGCCAGATGGTGCGCTTACCGAGCGAGCGCGTGCCGATCTTGAGCAGTGCCGCGGGGAGTGTCGCGTTAGGCTGACAGAATCGTCGCCGATGCCAGCCCCAAGTTCCTGCGACCAGAATCCTCGTGAAGCGAGTCCGTTGGAATGCGCCAGCCCGAGTTTGACGTTCGCCTGAACGCCGACCCGAACAGCTATCCCCTCAACCGCGCCCCCGTCGTCCACACCCGTGATCCTGAAGCGATGAGGGAGGCGATGCTGTCGGTCTACGGCGCGGCGAATTTCGAGGCGGATGCGGACGGCTTCGAGGGGTTCGGCAGTTACGTATCGTTCGACGGCGTCGGGCTGGGGTTCTGCGCCTATGCCGGCTCGGCCGTGGCCGAGTTCGGCGAGACCGATTTCGCCCGGGTGCAGATCGCGCTGCGTGGCAGCAGCCGGACGTCTGCCGGCGCGGCCAGCGTCGATCTCGATCCGCAGAATTGGTGCGTGTCGTCGGCCGGCACCCCGGCACGGCTCGAATTCGGTACCGACTACCGGCAGATGATCCTGCGCATCACCGCTGCGACCCTGACTGCGGCCCTCGAGGCGCTACTCGGCGTCCAGCCGCGCAGCAAGCTGGCCTTCGTCCCGGAACTGCACAGCGAGGGGCGCGGGGCGCAGGCGCTGCGCGATCTGGCTTTGCACGTCGCCCGCCACCTCGATCCGGCTGCGCCGACGCTGCCGCCGGCGATGCTGCGCGAGATGCAGCAGGCGTTGACCGTGTCGTTCCTCAGCGTGACACGGCACAATTACAGCAGCCAGCTCGAGCGCGACGCGCCCGACACCGCTCCGGACTATGTCCGTGTCGCCGAGGAGTTCATCGAGGCGTCGTGGAACAAGGCGATCACCATCGTCGATCTCGCCGCCGTCACCAATGTCGGCGTTCGCAGCCTGTTCAAGGCGTTCCAGAAGCACCGCGGCTATTCGCCGATGGCGTTCGCCAAAGCGGTGCGGCTCGACAAGGCCCGTGAGATGCTGCGATCGGGCGAGCCGGCGCGCTCGGTCACGGCGGTGGCGTTCGCCTGCGGCTTCGTCAACCTCGGCCATTTCGCCAACGATTATCGCCGCCGTCATGGCGAGCTGCCGTCCGAGACGTTGTCGCGCCGTCGCTGAGCTGTGTTTCGAACCGCCGGCTGCCGCGCTCCGTCGAGTTGCGCATAGGCAGGCGGCGCGGTCTTGGCTAACCATGTCGGCGTCAGGACGATCGATCGGGGCGCGCCGCATGCGGGCGCGGGAGCGGCAGAGCCGGCCAAGGTGAGCGAAGACGGCAGCATCGGGCACTCCAGCAACCTCGTCGGCGTGCCGATGCGGTTTCTCACCGGCGTTGGCTTCAACGATGCGCCGGTGCCGCTGCACATCGCCGGCGTGCGCGAGATGAATCCCAGCCTGTTCGAGATGCTGGGCGAGGCGCGCGACCTCGCCGAAGCCGGCGAGGCTTTCGGCTGTTACATGGCGGCGCTGTTCGGGATCGACGCCGAGCAGCGCGTCCGCAGCCGCGATGGCCGCCGCTTCCGCTCGTCCTATCTCGATCTGATCAAGGGCTGGGGCTTCGACAGCAACGGCGCCGAGGGCGCCGTGCTGAAGGGTTGGGTGGAGAGTCGCTTCGGGTTGTTTCCGACGTTCCACAAGGAGCCGATCCGTCGGATCGCCAGCCCGGTGTGGACCATGTACGTCGAACAGAAGATGTCGAGCCGCTTCCACAACAATGCGATCTTCGTGCAGCTCGATCTGCTCTATGAATTCTGCCAGTGGGCGCTGACGCATTTCGCCGCCGTCGGCAGCACCCACGTCACGCTGTATCGCGGCGTCAATGGCTTCGACGAGCATCAGATCGTCGAGCGGCTCGACAAGCGGCACTGCATCATCCGGCTCAACAACCTCACGTCGTTCACCTCCGACCGCGGTATCGCCGATTGTTTCGGCGACACCATCCTGACGGTGCGCGTGCCGGTGTCGAAGATCCTGTTCTTCAACCGGCTGCTGGCCGCGCATCCGCTCAAGGGCGAGGGCGAGTATCTGGTGATCGGCGGCGACTATCGCGTCACCGCGAGCTACTTCTGAAAGGACGCTGATGACCTCGCCGAGCCTGCAGGACCGAGCGCTCGCCGCCTATCTGGGCTTTGCGATCGGCGACGCGCTCGGCGCCACTGTCGAGTTCATGACCAAGTCCGAGATCGCGGCGCGCTACGGCGTCCACAAGGACATCTCGGGCGGCGGCTGGCTGCGGCTGAAGCCCGGGCAGGTGACCGACGACACCGAGATGGCGCTCGCGCTCGGCCGTTCGCTGATCCGCTGCGGCGGTCTCGATCTGCCCGATCTGTGCGCGGAGTTCGCCGCCTGGCTGAAGACCGGTCCCGTCGACGTCGGCAGCACCTGCCGTCGCGGCATTCGCCGCTACATCACCACCGGCGAGATGCAGGGCAGCTATTTTGAAGGCGATGCCGGCAACGGCGCCGCGATGCGGATCCTGCCGTTGGCACTCGCCACTTTCGGCCGGCCGGAGCAGGCCGAGGCCTGGACGATTGCGCAAGCGCACGTCACCCACCATCATCCGCTGTCGGACGCTGCCGCGCTGACCCTGGTGCAGATGCTGCAGGTGCTGCTGGGCGGCGAGGGGCGAAGCGGCGCCCGCGCCATCGCGGACGATCTGGTGCGGGCGCACCGCAATTTCGGCTTCACGCCGTATCGCGGCCCCGCCACCGCCTATGTGGTCGATACCCTGCAGACGGTGCTGCACTACTATTTCTCGACCGACAGCTTCGCCGATTGCTTGATCGCCACCGTCAATCAGGGCGACGATGCCGACACCACCGGTGCGCTCGCCGGGATGCTCGCAGGCGCCACCTACGGACTTGCTGCAATCCCAAAACGCTGGCTCGAGAAGCTCGACCGCGACGTCGCGAGCGCAATCCGCGGCCAGGTGCCGAAGCTGTTGGCTCTGGCCGGGTAACGGACTGCTGGACGGACTTCCGCTTGGCGGCCGTGGCCACTGCTCTGATACCAACTTGACGAGGCCCGCCGGCCCCGCCGGCGTGCGCATTAATCGCCGATACGCGTCAGGATGGCCTTCATCGGCAGACCCGGCGTCTCATGGGCGTAGCCTTCGATTGCGACATAGCCGTCCTTGGCGACGCCGTCGAACGCCACCTCGAATGGCTCGATCCCGAATACCGACAGTCGCGAATGATCCGACGAGTGCCGAACGCCGCGCAGATGGCCGGTGACGGTCAATCCGTTCTGCGAATAGGCACCGACGTACAGAAAGGTGGAGTCGCCGCCCTGGATCTTGCCGTCGCGGAGAAAGATCACGCCGTGAGACTTCTTTCGCGCCGTTTCGAATTCTGCCTTGTAGAATCCTTGAAGATTGCCAGTCATGTCGGCCCCCGCGATCGCCGCAGGTCCTCTACCACCCTGGGTTTAGATAGAGAAGCGGCGGTTGCATTCGAAATTGAATTTACCGCAAGTGCTTGGGCGAGGTTGCGAACCAAGGTGTTCTGTTCGCACGCGAAGTGATCTCGCTGCTGCTGATCGCATTGCATCAATTTGCTGCACTGAGGCGGGAAAAGCGGCAGGTTTCGCATCAACAATGCGCTTGACTTGAAGTAGGAACTCGACGACCGTAACTACCAAGCGTTGGGCAAATAAGCCCTGAGACGCAAAGAGTTTTGAACCATTTCCGACACCGCGCTGATGCAGGCGCGTTTGGTTGGTGGCGAAGGCGCCCTCGGCTCGACAGCCGATGGGCGCTTTTTGTTTTTGGACACGGGCATGACGAATCGGCTGCGCATCGGTGTGATGTTTTCCACGACCGGCTCCTACGGGGCGGTCGGCCGCACCATGCTCAACGGCGCGATGCTCGGGCTCAGTGAGGTTGCGGCGAGCGGCAACGGGCCGGAGATCGAGCCGGTCATCGTCAATCCCGGCGGCGACCTGTCGCAGTATCGCGCGCTGGCGCACGACCTGCTGGCGTCGGGCGTTCGCCAGGTGATCGGCTGTTATACGTCGTCGAGCCGCAAAGAGGTGATCCCGTGCTTCGAGAAGCACGACGGCCTGTTGTGGTATCCGTCGCATTATGAAGGGTTCGAGAGCTCCGACAACGTCGTGTACACCGGCGCGTCGCCGAACCAGCATGTGCTGCCGCTGGTCGATTATCTCGTCGCCAAGCACGGCAAGCGCGCGTTCTGCATCGGCTCGAACTACATCTGGGCGTGGGAGAACAACCGGATTTTTCGCGAGGCGCTGATTGCGCGGGGCGGCACGGTGCTGGCCGAGCGCTATCTTCCGGTCGGCGACACCGATGTCGACCGCGTTGTCGCGGCGGTCCTGGAGCAGCGCCCCGACTTCGTCTTCAACAATCTGATCGGCACCAGCGCCTATGCGTTCTTCCGCGCGTTCCGTGCCGCATGCCGCGCGCGCGGCATCGACCAGGCTGCCGAGATCCCGGTGGCGAGCTGCACGCTGGCGGAACCGGAATTGGCCGAGATCGGCGCCGATGCGGTCGACGGGCATCTGTCGTCGAGCGTGTACTTCGCGTCGCTCACCGGTCCGGTCAACGGCGCCTTCATCCGCGCCTACACCGAGAAGTTTGCGGGCGCGACACCGCCTTCGGCGGATGCCGAGGCCTGCTACATCGCGGTCAAGCTGCTCGCGGCCGCTCTGCAGCAGGCCGGCACCGACGAGGCTGCCGCTGTGCGCGCGGCGGTCGCTGATCAGCGCCTGATCGCGCCGCAGGGCGAAGTGCGGATCGACCCGCAGACCTATCACGCATGGCTGACGCCGCGGATCGGACGTTCCACCGCCGCCGGCCAATTCGAAGTGCTGCTCGAAGCTCCCGAGCCGATCGCACCCGATCCGTATCTGGTGCAAACCTCGCCGCGGTTCGCCGCCGCCATGCGTTCCCCATTGTTGAGGCTGGTGAAGTCATGACCTTTCGACCGGTTCAGAACTTCAAGGGCGGCCGTGCGCTTCTGGTGATGGAGCGCACGGGCAGGGAAGGCGCGTTGGAGCCGACGCTGGCCAAGCTCGGCGTCACTTGCGAGGCCGCGCCGATCGTCGACGGGCGGGCTCAGCTCGATCTCGCATCGCTGCAGCCGGATCGCGACATGCTGTTTGTCGACGGCGACCTCGACGGCGTGCTGGCGGTCGAGCTCAATCCGCTGTCGCATCTGCCGCCGGTGCCGGTGATCGGACTGGTCGGGGTCGAAGCGCCGAGCCGGCTGAAGGCGCTGGTCAATCTCGGCGCCACCGCGTTTCTGCGCAAGCCGGTGCACGGCGGCGCCGTGTACTCGGCGCTGTTCATGGGCATCAACCAATTTCTCCTGCGTGGCGGGATGCAGGAGCGCCTGCAGACGCTCGAGGAGCGCCGTCGCGGCCGTCGTGCCGTGCTGCGCGCCGTGGTCCAGCGGATGCGGGACAGCGGCCTCGACGAGGACGGCGCTTACGACCAAATCCGCCGGGAGAGCATGCGCGTGAGGCAGAGCCTGGAGAGCTATTGCGAGGATCTGCTGAGCCGACGGGCGAGGCCGCCCGATTCGACTGGCCACACCGGCGACCCGCCGCTGCACCGTGGCGACAAACGAGCGATGTAGGAGACAGCAACATGACCGGAACTGGGTTACGGGGACTGCATGCCGCAGTCCTCGCGGGGACGCTCGTCCTCGCGTCAGGCGCGGCGCTGGCCGCGGAGAAGCCGATCAAGCTCGGCGTGCTGGAGGATCAGTCGGGAGATTTCGCGGTGGCGACGATCGGCAAGGTCCACGCCATCCAGCTCGCCGCAGACGAGATCAACAAGGCCGGCGGCATCATGGGTCGCCCGCTCGAACTGGTGGTGTACGACACCCAGTCCGACAACACCCGCTACCAGGAATTCATGCGGCGGGTGCTGCAGAAGGACAAGGCCGACGCGGTCTTCGCCGGATTCTCGTCGGCGTCGCGTGAAGCCTATCGGCCGATCGTCGATCAGCTCAACGGCTTCGCGCTCTACAACAATCAGTACGAAGGCGGCGTCTGCGACGGCCACATGATCGTCACCGGCGCCGTACCCGAGCAGCAGTTCTCCACGCTGATCCCTTGGATGATGGAGAAGTACGGCAAGAAGGTCTACACGCTGGCCGCCGACTACAATTTCGGCCAGATTTCGGCCGAGTGGGTGCGCAACATCGTCAAGCAGAACGGCGGCGAAATGGTTGGCGAGGAGTTCATCCCGCTCGGCGTGTCGCAGTTCTCGCAGAGCATCCAGAACATCCAGAAGGCCAAGCCGGACTTCATCGTGACGCTGCTGGTCGGCACCGCGCAGGCTTCCTATTACGAGCAGGCGGCGTCCGCCAACGTCAACCTGCCGATGGCGTCCTCGGTCAATGTCGGCCAGGGCTACGAGCACAAGCGCTTCAAGCCGCCGAGCCTGAAGGACATGTACGTCACCACCAACTACATCGAGGAAATCGACAGCCCGAAGAGCAAGGAGTTCGTCGCCAAGTTCAAGGCCAAGTTCCCGAACGAACCGTACATCAATCAGGAAGCCGAGAACTCCTACCTCGCGGTCTATCTGTACAAGCAGATGGTCGAGCGGGCGAAGTCGACCAAGCGCGACGACATCCGCAAGGTGATCGCGCAGGGTGACGTCTGCATGGATGCGCCGGAAGGCAAGGTCTGCATCGACCCCAAGAGCCAGCACATGTCGCACACCATTTATCTCGCGCACGTCAATGCCGATCACTCGATCGACTTCCCGAAGGTCTGGCCGGACATCAAGCCGTATTGGCTGGGCGATGCCGGCTGCGACCTGACCAAGAAGGATCCGATGGCGCAATACACGCCGTCGAATCCGCCGCCCAAGTAAGTGCGGCGGGCCGCTCCGGCGCACCCTGACGCGCCGGAGCGGACTCTCTCGCGTCTCTGTTCCTCGTCGGGCCGTCGCTCGTGCCGCGGCCCTCCACGCCACCTTGCTGGACGTCAGATGGACATCGCCACCTTCGCCTTCGCGGCGCTGTATCAATTCGCCGACGCCTTCGCCTTTCTGGTGCTGTCGGCCTGCGGGCTCGCCGTCATCTTCGGCATGATGGGCGTGATCAATCTCGCCCATGGCGAGTTCATCATGTGCGGCGCCTACGTCACCGCAACTGCCGCGCACGCCGGACTGCCGCTGCCGCTCGCCATCCTGGCCGGGGCGCTGGTCTCGGCTCTGGTCGGCATGCTGGTCGAGTTCGTGGTGGTGCGGCATCTGTACGAACGCCCGCTCGACACCATCGTCGCCACCTGGGGCCTCAGCCTGATCGCCACCCAAGGCACGTTGATCGTGATCGGCTCGACCATGGCCGGGGTCGGAACGCCGTTCGGCAGCTTTCAGGTCGGCGCCTATTCCTATTCGATCTATCGGATCGTGCTGTTCCTGGCCGCGCTCGGCGTGCTCGGGGCGCTGTATGCGGTGTTCAACTGGACGTCGTTCGGCGTCAAGGCACGCGCCACCATCCAGGTGCCGCACATGGCCGATGCGCTCGGCGTCGACACCCGCTGGATCTACAGCCTGACCTTCGCCTGCGGCGCCGGGCTCGCCGGATTGGCTGGGGGACTGTACGCGCCGACCATGACGCTGGTGCCGACGATGGGCGCGACGTTCCTGATGGAGGCGTTCGTCACCGTGGTGATCGGCGGCGCCGACGTCTTCCTCGGCACCGCGCCGGCTGCTGCCGTGCTCGCGGTGGTGAAGTCGGCGATGACCTCCTGGCAAGGCCAGTTGTTCGGCCAGATCGGCCTGTTGGTCGCGGTGATCATCGTGGTCCGGGTGCTGCCGAAAGGCATCTCCGGCTTCCTGCTGCGCGAACGGACCTGAGGGAGGCGAGGGTGAACGGATTGATCTCTCTCTTCCGCCGGCTCGAGGGCCCGCAGACCAAAGGTCGCGGCAAGCTGTTCTGGTCGGTGTTCGTGCTGGCGCTGTTCGGCGCGCTTGCCTATCCGATGTTCAGCGACGGCTACACCGTCGGCAATACCGCGTACTTCTTCGTATGGGTGTTTATTGCGCTCAGCCTTTGCCTGATCTGGGGCTACGGCGGTGCATTGTCGTTCGGCCAGACCGCTTTCTTCGGCATCGCCGGCTACAGCTACGGCATCCTGACGCTGAACTTCGGCGCGGCGTACGGTTTCACGCTGGTCGCGGTGCTGGCGGCGATCGCGATCGCCGCGGTGGTGGCGCTGCTGCTCGGCTACTTCATGTTCTTCGGCCGGATCGAAGGCGTGTTCCTCGGCATCGTCACGCTCGCCGTGACCTTGATGCTGGAGCGCTTCATGGCCCAGACCGCCGGACCGGAATGGCGGATCGGCGCGGCGCGGCTGAACGGCTTCAACGGCATGAGCGGAATGCCGCCGATCACCATTCCCTGGTTCGACGGGCCGATCGTGCTGTTCGCCGATGTCGGGTTGTACTACCTGGTCCTGGCGCTGGTGGTTGTTGTTTATCTCGGCCTGCGCATCCTGGTGAACTCGTCGTTCGGCAACGTCATCGTGGCGATCCGGGAGAATCCGGAGCGCGCCGAGATGCTCGGCTACGACATCCGCAAGTATCAGCTCATCAACTTCGTGATCGGCGCCGGGCTCGCCGGGCTATCGGGCGTGCTCTACACCGCCTGGGGCCAGTACATCACGCCTTCGAGCATGGGCATGACGTCGGCGGCGCTGCCGCTGATCTGGGTGGCGGTCGGGGGGCGCAGCGACCTGACCTCGACGCTGGTCGGCACGCTGGTGGTGCTTGCCGGTTTCCAGGCCCTGACGATCTACGGCAGCCAATACGCGCTGGTGGTGATGGGGCTTCTGCTGGTGCTCACCGTGTTGATTGCGCCGAATGGCCTGGTGCTGGGAGCAATGAACGTGATCGGCCGGCTCGTCGCCCGCGCCAAGGGAGGACGGAACTGATGGCGCTGCTGCAACTCCGTGGCCTGAACAAGCATTTCGGCGGCTTGCACGTCACCAATCAGGTCAACCTGTCGTTCGAGACCGGCGAGATCCACTGCCTGATCGGTCCTAACGGTGCCGGCAAGAGCACGCTGTTCCGGCTGATCCTCGGCGAATACGCGCCCGGCTCCGGTGAGATCTTCTTCGCGGGCGAGAACATCACGGCGCTCAAGTCGTTTGCGCGGATCGCGCGCGGGCTCTCGGTGAAGTTTCAGGTGCCCGGCGTCTTCAAGGGGCTGTCAGTGCGGCAGAACCTCGAGATTGCGCTGCAGCGGACGCGGCACGGCGCCGAGCTCGATCAGGAGATTGATCGGTTGCTGGCGTTTCTCGGCCTCGAAGCCGAGCAGAAGCAGACCGCGGGCAATCTCAGCCACGGTCAGAAGCAGTGGCTGGAGATCGGCATGGCGACCAGCCTGAAGCCGCGGATGCTGCTGCTCGACGAGCCGACCGCGGGGATGTCGCCGGAAGAGACGTTCCAGACCGGCGAGATGGTCAAGCGGCTCAATGCCGGAGGCATGACGGTGCTGGCGATCGAGCACGACATGGCGTTCGTCCGCCAGGTCGCGCAGCGCGTCACCGTGCTGCATCTCGGTCAGGTGTTCGCACAGGGCTCGATCGACGACATCGTCGCCGACGAGCGGGTCGCGGCGATCTATCTCGGGCAGGCTCATCACCATGCGTAAGGAAGTCATCCTCAACACCGTGGGACTGCGGGCCGGCTATGGCGGCAAGCCGGTGCTGCAAGGCCTCGAGATCGAGGTCCGGGAAGGCGAGATCATCGCGGTGATCGGCCGCAACGGCGTCGGCAAGTCGACGCTGATGAAGAGCCTGATCGGGCTGATCCCGGCGATGGACGGCTCGATCGTGTTCCGCGGCGAACTGATCGAGCATCTGCCGGCGTTCAAGCGGGCGCGGCTCGGCATCGGCTACGTGCCGCAGGGCCGCGACGTATTTCCGCGGCTCAGCGTCGCTGAGAACATCGCAGTCGGCGCCTCGATCAAGGGCCGGCTCACCGAGCAGCAGCGCCGCGAGGTGATCGAGACGTTTCCGATCCTCGGCGAGCGCTGGAGCCAGCGCGCCGGCACGATGTCCGGCGGCCAGCAGCAGCAGCTCGCGATCGGGCGCGTGCTGGTGGCGGATCCCGAGCTGATCCTGCTCGATGAACCGTCCGAAGGCATTCAACCGAACATCGTTCAGGAGATCGCCCGCGACATGGTCGCGCTCAACGCCAAGACCGGCGTCACCATCATCCTGGTCGAGCAGAATCTCGACATGATCCGGGCGATGGCGCAGCGCTGCTACGTCATGGACAAGGGCCGGATCGTTGCCGACCTCGACCGCGCAGCGCTCGACGACGAGGCCGAAATGCGCCGCCACCTTGCGGTGTGACTGAATTCAACAAAGGAGACCAACATGGCCTGGCAGACTGAATCGATCATGGCGCGCAAAGGCGTCGCCAAGGGCGTTCGCGGCACCACCCACACCCTCACCGAGGCGGAGCAGGGCAAGTATCACTACGTCTACGGGCCGTATTTCGACAAGGTGCTGACCGTCGATCCCGGCGCGGTGGTGGCCGCCGAGACTCACGACGCGTTCGAGGGGGCGATCAAGTCGGAGACCGACATCCCTTCCAAGATCCTGAACTTCCCGTTCCTCAATCCGCAGAACGGCCCGATCTGGGTCAACGGCGCCGAGAAGGGCGATACGCTGGCGGTGTACATCGAGAGCATCGTGCCGCGTGGACCGCAGCCGCGCGGCACGACGGTGGTGATGCCCGAATTCGGCGGCCTGGTCGGCACCGGCAATACCGCGCTGCTCAATCCGCCGCTGCCGGAGCGGGTGAAGAAGCTCGAGATCACCGCCGAGCACGGCACCAAATGGAACGACAAGATCACGCTGCCCTATGAGCCGTTCATCGGCACCATCGGCACTTCGCCGGAGATCGAAGCGATCTCGTCGCTGGTCCCGGACTATTACGGTGGCAACATGGATCTGCCCGACGTCGGCGTCGGTGCCATCATCTATCTGCCGGTTAATACTGCGGGCGCACTGCTGTATCTCGGTGACTGCCACGCCGCGCAGGGCGACGGCGAACTTTGCGGCGTCGCGATCGAGCACCCGACCGTGACCACGGTGCAGATCGATCTGATCAAGGGCTGGCCGATCCATTGGCCGCGGCTGGAGACCAAGGATTTCATCATGACGATCGGCTCGGCGCGCCCGATGGAGGATGCCGCGCGCATCGCCTATCGCGAGCTGTGCCGCTGGATGGCGGCGGATTACGGTTTCGACGAGATCGACGCCTATATGCTGCTGACGCAGGCCGGGCGCGTCCGGCTCGGCAACATGGTCGATCCGAAATACACGCTCGGCGCGTCGATCAAGAAGTCGTTCCTGGTGTGAGGGGAGCGACGACGATGTCGCAATTGCTGAAGGTCGCTACCGTCCAGTTCGAACCGGTCATGGCCGAGAAGGAGCGCAACGTCGCGCGCCTGCTCGAGCTGTGCGAGGAGGCCGCGGTAGGGGGCGCCAAACTGATCGTCACCCCGGAGATGGGCACCACCGGCTATTGCTGGTACGACCGCTCCGAAGTGGCGCCGTTCGTCGAGCCGATCCCGGGGCCGACCACGGCGCGGTTCGCTGCGCTGGCGCGCAAGCACGATTGCTATTTCGTCGTCGGCCTTCCGGAAGTCGATGAGGACGGCATCTATTTCAATTCCGCCGTCCTGATCGGCCCGGAGGGACTGATCGGGCGTCACCGCAAGACGCATCCTTATATCTCGGAGCCGAAATGGTCGGCGGCAGGCGATCTGCACAACCAGGTGTTCGACACCCCGATCGGGCGGATTTCGCTCCTGATCTGCATGGATATCCATTTCGTCGAGACCGCGCGGCTGATGGCGCTGGGCGGCGCCGACATCATCTGCCACATCTCCAACTGGCTGGCCGAACGCACGCCTGCGCCGTATTGGATCAGCCGGGCGTTCGAGAATTCCTGCTACGTGATCGAAAGCAATCGCTGGGGGCTGGAGCGGACCGTGCAGTTCTCTGGCGGAAGCTGTGTGATCGCACCGGATGCCAGCATCGCCACCGTGATCGATGGAGGTGACGGCGTGGCGTTCGCCGACATCGACCTCGAAGCCGCGCGGGCGCGGCGGATCGGCGGCGAGGCGGTGTTCCGGCAGCGGCGGCCGGAGCTGTATCCGGAGCTGCTGACCGGCACCTTCAGTTGGAATCCGTACGACTTCTTCGGCCTGTACGGCCACGAGCCGTGGCCGAAAGGCAAGCGCTCCAGGCTCAGCGCCGCGCAGTTCGCCCCGAGCGGCGACATCAACGCCAATCTCGATCGGATTGCGACGCTGGCGCGACAGGCGAAGGCCGCCGGCGCCGAGATGGTGGTGTTTCCCGAGCTGAGCCTGACTGGACTGGACGATCCAGTCGGCACAGCGGTGAGCGTGCCGAGCGCCGCCACCGACCGGCTCACGGCGCTGGCGGGCGAGCTGTCGCTGTTTCTCGTCTGCGGCCTCGCCGAGCGTGACGGCGAGATGCTGTACAACAGCGCTTTGCTGATCTCGCCGGACGGCACCATCACCACCTATCGTAAGACGCATCTCACCGAGGACGAGCGGAGCTGGGCGAAGCCCGGCGACAGTTTCATCGTGGCCGATACGCCACTCGGCCGGATCGGCCTGCTGATCGGCCACGATGCGATGTTTCCCGAAGCCGGCCGCGTGCTGGCGCTGCGCGGCTGCGACATCATCGCGTGCCCGGCGGCGATCGCGACCCGGTTCAGCACGCCGCATGCGGGGACGAGCGTCGGGCAGCCGGCACCGATCCCGACCGGTCCCGACCCGCATCATTGGCATCACTTCCGCGTCCGCGCCGGCGAGAACAACGTGTTCTTCGCTTTCGCCAACGTGGCCGATGCGTCGCGCGGCTATCCGGGACTGAGCGGCGTGTTCGGGCCGGACACGTTCGAATTTCCGCGCCGCGAGGCGCTGATCGGGAGCGAGGAGGGCGTCGCCACCGCGACGATCGACACCTCCAATCTCGACAGCGTGTATCCGACCAACGTGGTGCGGCGGAAGGATCTGGTGGCGATGCGAATGCCGCACAGCTATCGGCCGCTGGTGCAAGCCGTCGCCGGCAACTACTAACCAAGGGGAGCGAGCATGGATCTGGGATTGAAGGGCGCCAAGGTACTGGTCACCGGCGGCACCAAGGGCATCGGCCGTGCGATCGCCGAGACCTTCGCGGCGGAAGGTGCGCATATTGGGTTGTGCGCGCGCAATGCGGCCGAAGTCGACAGCGCGGTCACTGCGCTGCAGGCGACCGGCGTGTCGGCATTCGGCGGCGCGGTCGATGTGTCCGACGGCCCGGCGCTGAAGGCCTGGGTCGCCGACATGGCGGCCAAGCTCGGCGGCATCGATGTGGTGGTCGCCAACGTCAGCGCGCTGGCGATCGGCTCGGACGAAGAGAGCTGGGCCAAGGGCTTTGCCACCGACATGATGGGCACGGTGCGGTTGGTCGACGCCGCGATGCCGCATCTCGAGCAGAGTCAGCAGCCGGCGATCGTCACCGTCTCCAGCGTGTCGGGGCGCGAGATCGACTTTGCCGCCGGCCCCTACGGCACCTTTAAGGCTGCGATCATCCACTACACCCAAGGGCTCGCCTATCAGCTCGCCGGCAAGGGCATCCGCGCCAACACCGTCTCGCCCGGCAATACGTATTTCGAAGGTGGGGTGTGGGAGCAGATCAAGAACGGCAACCCTGATCTCTACAACACCGCGCTGGCGCTCAACCCGACTGGACGGATGGGGACGCCGCAGGAGATGGCGAATGCGGTGGTGTTCCTCGCCAGCCGTGCCGCCAGCTTCATCACCGGCACCAACGTTGTGGTCGACGGTGCGCTCACCCGCGGGGTGCAGTTCTGATCAGTGACGAGTCGAAAGGCGTAGATTAATTTCTGCAGGATGGAATGACGCCGGGTTCCATTACCATCGCTAGGTCATGACGACGAAACAACAGCAGGCCGCGTACTGATCGGTTGCAACGCGGCCCGCAGATCGGGCATACAACCGCGATTCCGGGATGGTGGGGGACGCGGTGCCGGGTAACAGCAGTAACTGCGCGATCTGCCGATCCGCGACCGAGCTGCTGCGTGCGCGCCCGCTGGTCGAGGGCTACGAGCTTCGCGACTACACGTGCCCGCAATGTGACGGCGTATTTCAGATCGTGGTCAAATGTGAGGAAGCTCCGGCGCAGCCGCCGCCGAAGCCGGACGACCGTTGAGGCGATCATCGTGTTCCGGCGCGGTTCGCTGCACCACGGCTCCGTCGATCCGCAACGTTACCGGCTCACCGATAGTCAGGTCGGCGGCGTCGGACAGATGTAGCCGCTGCTTCCGGCCGTCGATCAGTACGGAGCAGGCACCGCCGGCGTCGCACTCGCCAAGATAGATGCCGGTGACAATCAACGGATCGCTGCCCGCTGCGCCGACCAGTGACGCGGTCGGCGTGCCGTCGAACGCCACCCCGCCGTGCTCGATCCGGACGACGCGATCGGCGAGGCGGAGGATCTCGGACGGATCGTGGCTGACCAGCAGCGTGGTGGTGCGGAAGCGGCGATGCAGCCGCAGCAGATCGTCCTGCAGCTTCTTGCGCATCGACGGATCGAGCGCCGACAGCGGCTCGTCGAGCATCAGCAGCGCCGGCCGGCGCGCCAGCGCCCGGATCAGGGCCAGTCGTTGCTTCTGGCCTCCGGACAGGCGACCCGGGAGAGCGTCAGCGAGACGGTCGAGCGCGACCAGATCGAGCAGCTCGTCGACCTCCGATGGGCGGCTGCGCGATCCGATCGCGTATTCGACATTGCCCCGCACCGTCATGTTGGGAAACAGCGCGTAATCCTGAAACACCAGACCGATCGACCGCTTGCGCGTCGGCAGGTGAACCCGCGTGGCGCTATCGCACCACAGTTCGGCTCCGACCCGGATCCGGCACTCCGCCGGCCGCGCCAATCCGGCGGCGGCACGGAGCAGGGTGGTCTTGCCGGCACCCGAAGGACCTGCGATCGCCAGCAGCGAACCGGCTGCGATCGCAAGATCGACATCGAGCCAGAATGGTCCTGCTGGTCCAGAGAGCGGCATGCGCACGCGCAGCTCAATGTCGTCGGCTCCGCAGTCCATTGCCTCACCACCAGTCGAGATCGTTATATAGTGAAATATACAACGATGGGCGGCTCTGCTAGCCAGACGTCGGCGAGCGAATCCAAGGGCGGGGGATTGCAATGGAATGGTCGGTCAGATCTGCGGCGATAGGCGTGGCGTTGCTGTCGTGTGTCGCGCCGGCGGGAGCGGACGAGACGACGCTGGCCGCGGGCGCCGGCTATCGGCGTCCAATCGCCGAACTGGCGGCGGCCTATGAGAAGCAGTCGGGCGACAAACTGCTGCAAGTGTACGGCCATATGGGCCAGGTGCTGGCCCAGGCGCGCGAAAGCAATCAGATCGCGCTGGTCTGCGGCGACAGAGCGGTGCTGCAAAAGGCCAAGGACTTCGGCTTTTCGCAGATCGCGCCGCTGGGCATGGGACGGCTGGTGATCGCCTATCGCAAGGGGCTGACGCTGTCGAAGCCCGAAGACCTCGCGGGCACTGAATTCAAGCGGATCGGAGTTCCGGATCAGGCGAGCGCTGTTTACGGCAAGGCCGGCCGGCAGTTTCTCGAACGCAGCGGTTTGGCTACGGCCATCGATGCGCGGCTCGTCCCCGTTGCCACCGTGCCGCAGGTGACGAGCTACGTCGCCAGCGGCGAAGTCGATGCCGGCTTCATCAACGCCACCGACGCGATCGGCGCGGCCGGCAATATCGGCGGCTATGTGGCTGTCGACAGCAAGCTGTACGATCCGGCTGCAATCGTCTGCGGCGTGCGCGCGCCGGCCGCAAAGGCTGCCGACGGCTTCGTGCGATTCCTCGGCACCGAACAGGCCCGCGCCATTCTGCGGCGCCACGGGCTGTAACCCGCGATGCTGGCCGCGGCGATCGAGGCGCTGCACGATCCCGCGCTGATCGCGCCTGCGCTGCTGTCGCTGAAGATCGCCGCGGCGACCCTGGTGCTGCACATCGTGCTCGGGACCTTGCTCGGCTGGGCTCTGGCGCAGCGATCCTGGCCGGGACGCACCGTGCTCGACGCGCTGGTCACGATTCCCCTGGTGTTCCCGCCGATCGCGCTCGGCTTCTTTCTGCTGCTGCTGCTCGGCCGTCGCAGTCCGGTCGGGCATTGGCTCGACGCCGGCTTCGGCTTCAGCTTCGTGTTCTCGGTCGAGGGTGTGTTGCTGGCCTCGGTAATTGCCGGTCTGCCGCTGGTGGTGAAGCCGATCGAGGCGGCAATCGCCAGCGTGTCCCGCAGCCTCGGCGAAGCATCGCGGACGCTCGGCCGCAACGAGCTCGAGACGTTCCTGTTCGTCATCCTGCCCAACATCCGCGGCGCGATCGTCGCCGGCCTGGTGCTCGGCACCGCGCGCTCGCTCGGCGAGGTCGGCATCACCTTGATGCTCGGCGGCAACATCGTCGGCAAGACCAACACGATTTCGCTGGAGGTCTACAACGCCGTGTTCAACGGCGAATATGGCCGCGCCGCGGTGCTCTCGGCGGTGCTTGGAATGGTCTCGCTGGTCGTATTCGCTCTGCTGCGGCGGGGAGCGCAAACGGCTCCGACCTAAACCACCTCAAATTTGCGATCGGGCGGACGGCAAGAGACGCCGTAGCGTGGTGCAGAGCGGTGGCGAACGGTTCCGACGAGCCGAGTCGGGACAGGTCGCCTCTATTGTCTGCGCGTGAGCTTGGCGCCGAGCTTCTTCAAAGAATCCTCCGAAGGCGGCGCTTTCTGGAATTCGCGAATCGCCTCGGCCAATTCCTGATCGGTCATCGGTGTCGCGGGCTGCCTCAGCTCGCCGCCGGCCAAGCCTGACGCAATCAAGTCGAGGTGCTCGTCTGGGCCGTCGAAAAACTGTCGGATACGGGCGAGAAAGGCTCTGTAGGGCAAGGGACCTCCGATGAACCGAACCAGCACCTGAGCGCCCGGCACGGCTTCTGACGGCACTGCTGTTCCTGCGTCGGAACACGGTTCGTTACCCTAGGCCTGACCCGAGGTGGTGCTCGTATCTTTTGATATGAACTTGCGGCGCGGCGATGCGCCATGCGCGGGCGGCCGGCGAATTCGAGCGAATCGAACCTTTCGCCCGCCGAATTCAGCGCGCGATCGGGCGACACATCGTCCGGTGTCGCTGGTGCATGATTTTGTCTGGAGTTCCAGGATCTTGAGGTGGCGGAGACGGAGGGATTCGAACCCTCGATAGGGCTTTACAACCCTATAACGGTTTAGCAAACCGCCGCCTTCAGCCACTCGGCCACGTCTCCGGTGCGCTCGATATGCCCGACACGGTGGCTGCTCGCAAGCAGGATTGCATGGATTGCACCGCGACCTTTGGGTCTGTGCACGAGAAAACGTCATCTCGTAGACTGGCCGACTGCCATTCCTCTTGTGACCTTGTCTTGCCTGGAGGGACGGGGGCTCAGGAACAGGCGTTGTCGAACGATCCCAACCGGCTCCACTGCGTCGCTTCAAAAGGGCCGTGCCGAACATCGTGAGGGGGGCTCGGATTCGCCCGGGGAAAGGAATCGATTCTCAGAAAAATAGTCGTCGAGGGCTCCGATTCTTGCTTTCGAGCGCGAGCCATCCACTCTCCATCAGTGCTGCAACGCCGCATCACCTGTCCGGTGTGATTCAAAAGGTCGTTTCAAAACAATAGGTTGAGGCCGTCGATACGGGGGCGTGAGTGCTATTTGTGCAACACCCCTCCGAAAACCGGACGCAGAGCATGGCTCCGTTGTTGCGTGTGCATCACTGTTAGGTAATTGTCGTGCTGCGACGGAGGGGGGCATCCCGAGGTCGCCCCGTAATAGGTGGTTCGCTTAAGTCCCTCGCGTTCAGCGGGTGTGTCCAAAGGCGCGAAGCGGCTAGGCGGGTTTCTGGGATTAAGGGACCACGGCGGGTGCTTGCACTTTGCGGACCGGAACCTTCCCGACAGAGCAACTTGGAGGTTTACATGAACATCGTTAAGGGCCTGTTCCTCGGCTCAGCGGCGGCTCTTCTCGCCGTCAGCGGCGCGCAGGCGGCCGATCTCCCGTTGAAGGCCAAGGCGGTCGAATACGTGAAGGTCTGCTCGATCTACGGCGCGGGCTTCTACTACATCCCGGGCACCGATACCTGCATCAAGCTCGGCGGCTATCTGCGCGCCGACGCGACGCTGTACGGCTCGACCGCTTATAACGCCCCGGCCTGGAACGGCAATGCCGGCCAGATGAACCGCAATGCGAACAACTTCATCTTCCGTTCGCGCCAGGACCTGAACATCGATACCCGCACCGCGACCGAATACGGCGTCGTTCGGACCTTCTTCGATGCGGTCTTCAACTGGACCTCGGGTGACGGCGTCGCCGGTGGTTCGCTCGGCGTGTACTATGCGTTCGTGCAGTTCGCAGGCTTTACCTTCGGTAAGGCGGTGTCGCAGTTCGACACGCCCTGGACCGGTTATCCGGGCAACAACACCTCGTTCCTGATCGGCGGCTACGACGACGTCACCGGCATCAACCAGGTGTCGTACACCGCTGAATTCGGCAACGGCGTGTCGGCCTCGATCTCGCTGGAAGATCCGTCTTCGTATCTGCAGTCGGGCCTGTACAACACCTCGACCGGTGCGAACTTCCTGGCCTACGGCGTCAACTCCTACGCCGGCGTCGACGTTCCGGATATCGTCGGCAAGGTCCGCGTCGACCAGGCCTGGGGTCTGTTCCAGGTGTCGGCTGCGGCGCATCAGGTTCGCGCCAGCTACTACAACACCGCGAACGAGACCTCCGGTCATCCGAGCGACACCTGGGGCTATGCGGTTCAGGGCGCCATCTCGCTCAAGAACCTGCCGACCGGCCCCGGCGACAGCATCAACTTGACCGCCACCTATTCGAACGGCGCGACCCGTTACGTGCTGGGCGGCGTCAGCCCGAACTCGTTCGCGATCTACGGCTCCAACTCGGTTCCGGGCACCTATCAGAGCGTCGCGTTCGGCGTTGCGGCTGACGGCGTGTTCGCCGGCGCGAACAACCTGACCGGCACCGGCATCGAGAAGACCGGCGCCTGGGGCGTCCGTGGTGCATTCAACCACAACTGGAACCCCTACTGGTCGACCTCGCTGTTCGGGTCGTACACCAAGCTCGACTACAACGGCACCGCGACTGCTCTGATCTGCAGCGGTCTGGGCGCCAATGTCGCCGGCTTCACCTGCAACCCGGACTTCGCGATCTCTCAGATCGGTACCGTCACCCGCTGGACCCCGGTCAAGGGTCTGACCCTGTCGGGCGAAGTGATGTACACCTATCTCGATCAGGCCTCGTCGGGCGTCCTGCCGCTCACCGCTGCGGGCACCAAGCCGGCCGCGAACTACGAGTTCAAGGACCAGGGCGTCTGGAGCGGCAACCTCCGCGTTCAGCGCAACTTCTGATCCTCGCTGCTCAAGGCGATTATCTGATGAACCCCGGCGGGCAACCGCCGGGGTTTTTCGTTGGGGTTTTCTCCTGTGCAACGGCTGGCAGCCTGAACGCAGCGGAATCAAACGATTGATTTCGGTGCTGAGGCGGCTGGAAGGCGAGGCGAGCAGGCAGGCAAGGGATCGATCGGGACATTGCCCCAAGGGCACGACGATTCGATCGCGCGGCTCTACGCGAAAAGTGCCGGATGGGAATCGGCCGAGAAGGTCGTGGCGCTATTCCGCGCCGGCGCCGCGGCGGAGGTCGGCTTCGATCTGCAGCCGCTGACCGCCGCCGAATCGGGCCCGGTACACCTGCAGATTTTCCATGATTCGCTGCACGTAGTTGCGGGTCTCCGAGAACGGGATCAGCTCGACCCAGTCGACCGCATCGACCTTCGGATCGCGCGGGTCGCCGTAGCGCGCGACCCACTTGCGCACGCTGCCGCGCCCGGCGTTGTAGCCGGCGAAGGTCATGATGTAAGAGCCGCGATAGTCGTCGATCAGGCCGCCGAGCTCGGCGGCGCCGAGTGCCGCGTTGTAGACCGAGTCGGATTTCAGGCGTTGGATATCGAAGGTGCAGCCGTGACGGCGGCAGACGTATTTGCCGGCGTCGGGCGTTACCTGCATCAGCCCGTAGGCTTTGGCCGGTGAGACCACCGACGGATTGAAGCCGCTTTCCTGGCGCGCGATGGCGTAGACGATCGCGCGCTCGACCTCCGGGCCCACCGACCTGAACTGCGGAATGCCGATCACCGGATAGGCATAATGATCGAACGGCAGACCGCGATTGAGCGCGGCCTTGCCGACCAGCAGCATGGCGCGTGCGTCGTTGTGGCGTGCCGCCGCTTCGCTGAGACCTATCAAGGCATCGACGTCGCCGTTCTCGCCGACATCGGCGAAGATCGGGATCGCCATGTCGCCTTCGTCGATCGCGTACAGCAGGTTCACTGCTTTCACGACTTCTAGCCGGTCGACATTGCGGCCATGGCCCGACGGCGGACCGTTGAGGTCGAGCTGCGGCAGACCGAGCTTCGCGCGTGACAACTGGCCATAGTAACTGGTGGAGTGCGCGGCCGATGCCGAATAGGCGTTGCGCGCCTCTTGAATGTTGCCGGCGGCCTCCGCAGCGCGGCCCTGCCAATAGCCGGCGCGTGCCAGGGCGGTTGGATTGGTGGTGTCGCGGCCGAGACGGGCGAAATGCTGCGCAGCGGTCCTCGGATCGCTCAGGAAACGGAGTGCGATCCAGCCTGCGGTGAATTCCTGCTCGGTCTTGTAGACGCCGCGGGTCGGCGTCGCTGCGTCACGCGCCACCAGATAGGCGAGGCGATAATCACCGATGTCGATCAGCTTGCGTGCGACAAGCCGGCGCTCGATCCACCATTCGTCCACATTGTGCAGCCGGTTCGGATCGCGCGGCACCGTCAGCATCAGGCGGCCGGCTTCGGCGATCTTGTCGTCGCGTCGAAGCAGCTGGATCTTGCTGAACAGATAGCCTGGGTCGCGATGCAATTCGGCGGGGACGGCGGCAAGTAAGGATTTGGCGTTCGACGCCTTCTTGTCGACCGCGATGCGCGCCCGAGCGAGTGCGAGCTGCGCGCTTCCCAGGCGTTTGGCGGCGCGCAGCGCCGGACCGAGATCGTTGCCGTAAAGGAACGAGTCCATCCGCGCTTTCTGGTCGCTCGGCGTGATCAGCGGCCCGAACAGCTCCATCGCGGTGGTTTCGGTCGCCTCGGACATCGTGTCGTTGCGCCAGGCATCGGTCACCAATTGCTCGGCCGTGCGACGGTCGCCGCGCGCCAGCACCGCGCGCGCCAGCGCCAACTTGCCCTTGCCGGTCGAAGGTCGTTCATCCTCGAAGAACGACAGCACAGTCGCGTCGTAGCGCCGGTCGTCCCACAGCGCCGCTTCGGCGCGGCGGCGGAGGAAGCTCTGCGACGGCCAGCTCGGATTGGCTCGAATGAAGGCCGCGTATCGTTCGACGCTGGCGCCGTTGTTCTCGCTACGCAGGATCACCCACTCGGCGAGCTTGCGCGCCACCGGGTCGGCGATGGTGTTGGCGACCTCGGTGGCGTCGCCCGGCTGTCGCTTGCGCACCAGCTCGATCACGTTCTCCAGCGCGCCCGCATCCGCTGCGGAGGTCGATGCGGTCGCTGCGAGCGCCGAACGCTTCGCCGGCTTGTGCAGCGCCGCCGCGGGCGGTCGCTGACGCATCGGCTCGACCGCTGCGGCGGGGCTGGTGACGGCGAGCTTGGTGGAGGGGCGAGGATCTGGAAGCGGCAGCGTCTGTGCAGCAGCCTTCGGCGCGCTGCGCACCGCCGGCCGCGGCTTCGGCAGCGGCACCTTCGAGGCCGCGTTCGCAGCCTCGATCAGTCCTGCGCAGCCGAGGCAGAGTGCCAGCATCGCGGTCGATGCCTTCAGCGCCGCACTGAGAGGCGGCGAGCGTCGTGATGGTGATGATCGATGCAAAGCGCTGCGGCCTCCCTGTGGGAGCGATTCGGCGATTCTGGCAGCATCGCCGACAGAAGTTAAGGCGCGCCGAAAGCAACAGGCGCGCGCGTGACCGCGCTTCACTTGCAGCGATTTGGGGGCAAAAGCACGGCGAAACGATCAACGCTGGGTGAGTCCGATCGCCGCAGGTTTCCAATGTGCCGAACGAAAGCGGCGCCGATGAGGGCGCCGCTCCTGAAACCAGCCAGATCCAGCCTTATGGGCAGGGGTGCCGCTTGCCGTCGTAGCCGAGATAGGTCCCGGACGCTGGATCGTAGGATTTGAAGCGCCGCCGGCAATAGGCGTCCGCACCGTCGTCGTCGGGAACAACCGTCACGGTCGGCTCGTCGTAGTCGCCATAGTAATACGAGTTGCCGTAATAACCGTAGGGGGCTCCCCAAACGCCACCGACCGCGTAGCCGGGCCAGAACCCTCCACCGCGCCAGTGACGGCCATGCCAACCTCCGCCGTGCCAAGGACGGCCGCCACCATGCCATCCGCCACCGCCATGCCATCCACCGCCGCGCCAACCGCCGCCGCCACCGGCCACGCGCGGCCCGACGGGCGCACCGCGGGCGATCGCTGCGCCGGCTAAACCGCCACGGCTGATTCCACCTCCGCCGAAAACCGGGCCGCCACCGCCGCCACGGCCCATACCCATGGCCGGGCCGCCGCCTCCACCGCCAACCGCGGGGCCACCGCCACCCGCAGGGCCTCCGCCACCGCCGCCGCCGCGGCCGGCAACGGCCGGGCCTTGGGCGAAGCTCGGCGCGGTGGCGAGGGGCAGGGCGATGGCCAGCGCGGCCACGGCACTCAAGGTTTTCAAATTCAACATCATTGGCTCCATCGACGGGGACTGGCTTGGAACACCGTTCGCGGTCTCAACCCGGCTGGACCGCCGTCGTTCCGATTCCGTCGCGCGTTGGCGAAAGCTGGTCCCATTCCGCTGTATAGAGACTGAACAGAATGCGGTGATTTTGCGGAACCGGTGCCGGCGCTTGTTCGCAGGCGTTCGCAACGGCTGGACAAGCGGGCCCGCCAGTGGCATCAGGGAAACCGTTGACGCCGCCGAGGATGCACCAGATGAAACTGTTTTTGCTGCGGATTTTTACCTGGTGGAACGGCTTTACGTTCGGCACCCAGCTTTGGACGTGGCGGTTCGGCGAACTGGTCGGTACCGATGACCAGGGCAACCGCTACTTCCGCACCAAAGGCGGCAAGATCGACCCCAGCCTCGGCTTCGAGCGGCGCTGGGTTCTGTACAATGGCTACGCCGAGGCGAGCCGTGTGCCGCCGGAGTGGCATGGATGGCTGCACAATGTGGTCGATCTGCCGCCGACCGAGGAAAGCTACACGCCGCGTGAGTGGATGAAGCCGCATCATCCGAATCTCACCGGTACGCCGCTGGCGCATCGGCCGAGCGGATCGACCCTGTCGACCGGGCGCCGGCCGAAGGCGACCGGCGATTATCAGCCCTGGACTCCGGGCGCCTGAGTCGTCGCGGAGGAGGCGGTCCGATCAGACCGCCGGCCCCGCATTTCGCGCCAATCGATCGGCCGCCCGGCGGATCGCATTGACGCGGGTTTCGCGCGCGCCCTGCATGCGCTGCTTCAGCATCGTGACGACCTCTTCCGGGGCGGTGTCCGGCGAGCCCGCGTTGAACGGTGGCGCCGGGTTGTATTCCAGCATCAACTGGATCGCCTCGGCGGTGCTGCGGTCGGAGAGCAGCTCCGCCAGCGTCAGCGCAAAGTCGATCCCCGCGGTCACGCCGCCGCCGCTGATGCGGTTGCGGTCGATACAGACCCGCGACCGGTCGGGAATTGCACCGAAGGCCGCAAGATCCTCGATCGCCGACCAGTGCGTCGTGGCTCGGTAGCCGCGCAGCAGGCCCGCCGCGCCGAGCACCAGGGCGCCGGTGCACACCGAGGTGAGATAGCGTGCGTGCTCGGCCTGGCGGCGCAGGAAGCCGAGGGTGTCCTCGTCGTTGACCAGATCGTCAGTGCCCGAGCCGCCGGGCACGCAGATCACATCCAGCTGCGGACAGCCGGCAAAATCGATCGTCGGCGGCAGCATCAGCGCGGTGTCGCTGGTGACAGGCGCCATCGTCTTGGCGACGAGGTACACTTTCGCGTTCGGCAACCGCGAGAACACCTGCAGCGGTCCGGTGAGATCGAGCTGGGTGAGCTTCGGAAACAGTAGCAGTCCGATGGTCGTGGTGGTCATGGCGATCTCCTTGTCGCGGGAGCCTTGGGCGCGCTGCGCTTGACGAGATCAGCCTGGCATGATCGGCTGTTGTCCGAAATGGCATATTTCCCTCGTTTTCGGACGAATTCAAGGAGAGCCCAGCGATGATCGGGGTGCTGATCTATCCCGACTTTCAACTGCTCGACGCCGCAGGTCCGATCGCAGCTTTCGAGATCGCCGCGCGTTACGCAAAGCTGCCGCCTGCGATCAGGGTGATGGCAGCGCAGGCGGGGCCGGTGCGCAGTTCGTCCGGCGCTGAGCTGTTGGCGCGCGTCCTTCGCTACGATCGGTCGATGCGGACGCTGATCGTTGCCGGCGGTGAAGGTGTTCGCGCGGCGGCGCAATGTCCGCGAACGCAAGCCTTTCTGCGGACTGCCGCGAAGCGCGGTTGTCGCATCGCCAGCGTTTGCTCCGGTGCGTATATGCTGGCCGAAGCCGGGCTGCTCGATGGCAAGCGCGCCACCACCCACTGGGGCCGCAGCCGCGATTTTCGTCTGCGCTATCCGCAAGTTCGGCTGGAGCCCGACCGGATCTTCGTGCGCGACGGCGAGGTCTGGACGTCGGCCGGGATCAGCGCCGGGATCGATCTGGCTTTGGCGATCATCGCCGAAGATGATTCCGATGCGATCGCACGCGATGTGGCGCGGCAGTTGGTCGTTGCCCAGCGCCGCGCCGGCGGGCAGTCACAGTTTTCATCGCTGGTCGAGCTGCAGGATCCGTCCGGCCGTTTTGCCGCGCTGTTGTCGTGGGTTCGCGAGCATCTCGATACGCCGCTGACCGTCGAACAATTGGCCGAGCAAGCGGGAATGAGTACGCGGCATTTCGCCCGTGCGTTCTCGGCCGAGACCGGGACGACACCATCGAAAGCGGTGGAGCGGCTGCGGCTCGAGGTGGCGCGCAGCCGGGTGCAGGCGTCCGGCGAAGCGATCGAGCTGGTCGCGCAGGCGACCGGCTTCGGCGATCCGGAGCGGATGCGCCGTGCCTTCATCCGCGCCTTCGGCCATCCGCCGCAAGCGCTGCGCCGCGCCGCCAAGGCGGCCTGACGGTCGCCGCTGCCATCGTTCCGTCAGGCCTGCACGGCAACCGCTTCCGCATGGATGCGCTCGGCGTCGGCGTTCAGCGTCGCCATCGCCTGCGTCAGCTCGGGATAGATCTCGTCGTCGATGGTGACGACGCCGTAGTTGGAATCTTCGCCGTCCCATCGGCCTTGCACCGGCTGATCGGCATGAACGAACCAGTGATAGCCAATCAGTGTCGGGTGGCGCAGTGCCGCCGTGGTGTAGCGGGTGAAGCCGGCGGCCCGTTCGTGCTGCGTTGGCATCCGCGGGCCGGCGCCGTGGGTGTTCGGCAGCCCGGCATCGTCGCCGCGGAACGAATATTCGCTGATCAGGCACGGCCGTCCGGTCGAGGCATAGCCTTCGATCACCGCGTCCGGCAACGGATCATAGCAGTTGATGCTGATCACGTCGCAGAAGTGCCCGGCCGCCGCGATCACGTCACCGGGCGGCACGTAAGCGAAGCGTCCACCCAGCACCAGATGATCGGGAGCGGCGGCGCGGATCGCGGCGGCGCTGACCGACAGATAGCGTTCGGCCAGCAGCCCGGCGAAGGCGTCGCAATCGGCGAAGTAACCGCGCGCGGCCGGATCATGCTCCTGCGCCCGGTCGTTGGTGAAGAAGTTGCGTCTGAACGGCGGTGGCTTGAGCGGCGCGGCGGCGAGATCGTCCCACGCCGTCAGCGCGCATTGCCACGCCGCGTTGAACTGTTCGACGCTGTCGTAGCGGCTCTTCAGCAGCGCCAGCGCGGCGCGCCGCGAGAACGGCGCATCCATCGCGCGAAGGATCGACGGGAGCAGCTCGTTTTCACCGCGCCAGTCCGGTCCCCAAGGCAATTCGTTGTCGGTGAACCAGCCGAGCACATGCGGATCATCGCGCTGCGGCGAGCAGACCTCACGCGCATGCGCGCGCGCGAACTGTTCGAACTCCGGATCGAAAATATCGCACAGCGGCCAGCCGCCGCGCGTCTCGCCATAGGCGGCGGCGATGTAGACGACGCCGGCGGCGGAGGCGAGGGGGACCGCGCCGGCGCGCGCGATTTCGGGCTCCGACCACGCACCGAGCGTGTTGAAGCCCCAGGAGGCGAGGCGGTCCGCCGCGGCGTGACGCCACGCGGCGCGGCTGCCGTATTTGCGCGTGCAGGCTTCGCGATAGGGGCGGCGGTCGGTGCCCTGAATGTTGTCGTGGTCGAACTGCACCGAGACCACGCCCTTGGAGAGAAACCGTCCGCCGTCGGGATCGATAAACCACCATCGACCGTCGATCTCTTCGACACGGAAGAAGCCGGTTGCGGTGGCCTTGCCATCGGCGAGGCCGCCCCAGCGTGTGCGTTCAAGTTCAGACATTCCGTCGCGACGATCGGCGCCCGCGCGCCGCTGCTCCCTGTGACCGGGCAAATCCTCGGACGGCGGGACCAGCGTCTCGTTGACGCCGGTCAATGCCGTGCTGCGGCTAAAGCGCCTTCAGCCAGTCGCCGATCTGGCGCACGAGGGTGTTGGCCTGCGGCAGCAGCTTGCCCATGGTGAAAAAGCCGTGGAACTGGCCCGGAAAGGTCCGATGCTCGACCGGTACGCCCGCATCGGCGAGGCGGCGGGCGTATTCGTCGCCTTCGTCGCGCAGCGGGTCGGCACCGGCGGTGATGACGAAGGCGGGCGGCAGGCCGGCGAGCGTTTCGGCGCGGGCCGGGGAGGCGCGCCAGTCGTCGGCGTCGTTCGCTCCATTCAGATAGTGATCACGAAACCAGCGGATCACCGAATGCGTCAGCAGCACGCTGGTCTCCGGTTCGCTGTGCGACGGATGCTGCATCGAAAAATCGGTGGCTGGATAGATTAGCACCTGGCCGGCGAGCAGCGGTCCGCCGTGATCGCGGGCGTGAAGCGCAACGACTGCGGCGAGGTTGCCGCCGGCGCTGTCGCCGCCGACGCTGAGCTGCTCCGGATCGATGCCGAGCGTCTTGGCATGGTCAGCGATCCACCGCGTCGCCGCGATCGCGTCATCGACCGCCGCTGGAAATTTGTGTTCCGGCGCCAGCCGGTAGTCGACCGAGATCACCAACAGCTCGCCGTCATTGGCGATCCCACGGCACACCACGTCGTGGGTATCGAGATCGCCGATCACCCAGCCGCCGCCGTGAAGGAACACCAGCGCCGGCGCCAGACCGCCGTCCTGCCGCAGCGTCTTCGGCGTATACAGCCGGGCCGGGATGTCGCCGACCGGTCCCGGGATGGCGATCGATTGGATCGATGCCAGCTCCGGCGGCTCCGGATTGCTGACCAGCCGCGCCGCCGAGTAGTAGGCGCGCGCTTCGCTCGCGCTCAGTGTCTCATAGGAGGGGCGGCCGGCGTCCTGGAACGCCTGATAGACGGCAGCGGCATCGGGATCGAGCTTGGCGGGCATGGGGCTTCCTCGGGCTTCCCGGTTCGAGCCGGGGCTATTTGTTGCGGCGCCGAGGGCGGACCCGCGGAGCCTGAAACCAATATCTCAGGAGTTCCTCGCAATAGCCAGCAGCAGCGGGTGCTTCAGGCTCGCCGCTGACCGGCCCTTTCCCCGCCGTATTCCCCGTGTTAACCGAGAGGCCAATGCGAGCGGCCCGAAGCTGTAGAATGTCGCAAGCCTGATTCGTCGATTGAAGCCGCGCGGAATGTCCCGAAGCCTGAGCCTAGTCGGTCTTGCGGCGTTGATCGTCGCCCCGTTGATCGCGTTTGCGCCCCCGGCGCAGGCGCAGATCGGCAACATCTTCTCGGATCCGCCGCCGCGGCCGCCGGGCATGGTACCGCGCGGTGCGCCGGCCGACGACGACGAGGAAGAGGTGCCGGATCTGCCGCCCCAGGGGCGGGTGCTGCCGGCCCCGAACCGGGCGATCCAGGGTTCGGCGATGCCAGGGCCGGTGCAATCGCAGCCGCTCCCGCCGCCGCCCGGCACGACGATCATCCCGCAGACCGCACCGCCAGCCGCTGCGCCCGGCCAGCCGAATACCGGCGTCGCCAACGCACCTGCCGGCGCCAATCCATTGCCCGGCCTGCCGCCGGGGCAGCGCCAGCCGCGCGGTACGCCGCAGACCAATCCGCCACCGGCCCCGGCGACGCTGCAGCCGGGCGACGAGATCGTCACCGAGCCGCCGGCGCAGAAGATCGTCAACAAGAAGGCCAGCTTCACCGGCCTCGACAAGATCACCGGCCGCACCATCAATTTCGATGCCGATATCGGCGAGACGGTGCAGTTCGGCGCGCTGCGGGTGAAGACCGACGCCTGCTACACCAGGCCGGCGACCGAGGCCACCAACACCGACGCCTTCGTCGAGGTCGACGAGATCACGCTGCAGGGCGAGGTGAAGCGGATCTTCTCGGGCTGGATGTTCGCGGCGAGCCCCGGCCTGCACGCGGTCGAGCACCCGATCTACGACATCTGGCTGACCGATTGTAAGGATCCGGAGAAGCCGAACGTCGCCAGCGCGCAGCCTGAGCCGCCGAAGCCGGCCGCCCAGCCCCAGCCGCGCCGCCGCTCGCAGCAGCAGTCCCAGCCGCGCCCGCAACGCCCGCCGCCGCTGCCGGGTTTCCAGCAGTAACTGATCGTGGTCCTCAGCTGCGCGACGCGATGATCGCCAGCGCCTCGGCGCCGGCGACCGGGCGGTCGGTCGGCAGTGCGGCGAACGAGGCTTCGCCGTCGAGCGCATCGTCGAGCAGGTTGCGGTAGCGCAGCCGCGGCACTTCGATCGCGCCGAAGCTCTTCAGATGATCCGTCACGAACTGGGTGTCGAGCAGGATGTAGCCGCCGGCCAGGAGACGGGCGACGAGATGCACCAGTGCGACCTTGGAGGCATCGCGGGCACGGTGGAACATGCTCTCACCGAAGAATGCGCGCCCCAGACTGACGCCATAAAGGCCACCGACGAGATCGCCGTCCTGCCAGACCTCGACGCTGTGGCAGTGGCCGATCTCGTGCAGGCCGATGTACAGCTCGCGAATCCGGCGGTTGATCCAGGTATCGTCACGCCCGGGCTGCGGCGCGGCGCAGCCGTCGATCACCGCTTTGAAGTCGCGATCGACCGTGACCGTGAAGGCATCGGAGCGCACCGTGCGGGCGAGGCGCGAGGTCACCCGAAAGCCGCCGAGCGGGATGATGCCGCGCATGTCGGGCTCGACCCAGAACAGCGACGGATCGTCGACGCTCTCGGCCATCGGAAAGATGCCGCAGGCATAGGCGCGCAGCAGCACGTCGGGGGTGATCTCGGAAGCGGCGGAGTCGCGTGAAGCCATGCCGAAACCATAGCACGACGGCGGCGACGCGCGACCCTGCGGGAGCGGGCGCCTGGCTTAGTGCGGCAGGTCGGGATACCAGCCGAGCAACGCCAGCATCGCGAAGAACGCGATGAAATACGCGATGCCGACGTGCCAGCCGTGGCGCAGCCACAGCACCACCGACTTGCCCTCGGGGAACATGTTGGTGATCGCCACTCCGGCCGAGGAGCCGAACCACATCATCGAGCCGCCGAAGCCGACGGCGTAGGCGAGAAAGCCCCAATCGTAGCCGCCTTGCTTCAACGCCAGCGCGGTAAGCGGAATGTTGTCGAATCCGGCCGACACGAAGCCGAGGCCGAGCGCGGTCTGCCAGCTCGCCGCCGGCAGCTCTTCGACCGGCATCATCGAGGCGGTGGTCACCAGCGCCAGCAGGAAGATCGTGCCCTTGAAGGTCGCGGGCATCAGCTCCCAATCCGGGCGGCGCAGCGGCGCCGTCAGAAGGAGCACTGCCCAGACCGTCAGGCCGAGCACCGGCGCATGGTCGAGTACCGTCGGGAATTTCATGTTGGCGGTGACATTGGCAGCCAGCGCCGCAATCAGGATCGCAGCGACGATACCGACCCGGACCCATTCGATCTTCAGGCCGCGCGGCGCGTTCTTCTCGATCGGCGAGAACCGCTGCTGCTGGATCGACGCCGGCACCGCGAACAGCGCCAGCGCGATCGCGGCCGCGACGTAGGCGTCGAGCACTTCCAGAGGGCTGACGCCGTCGATCCACATCATCGTCGTGGTGGTGTCGCCGACCACGCTGCCCGACCCGCCGGCGTTGGAGGCGGCGACAATCGCGGCCAGATAGCCGATGTGCACCCGGCCGCGGAAAACGTGCCGCGCCACCATGCCGCCGATCAGCGCGGCGGCGATGTTGTCCAGGAAGCTCGACAGCACGAACACCAGGCCGAGCAGCACCACCGGGCCCTTCCAGTCGTCGGGCAGCAGCGCCGGCATTTCGTCGGGAATGCCGCTCTTTTCGAAATGCGCCGACAGCAGCGCAAATCCCATCAGCAGCAGGAACAGGTTCGCCAGCGTCACCCATTCGTGTTGCATGTGCAGCGTCAGTCCGGTCAGCCCGGTGCCTGTCTTGAAGCCGGCGAACAGCAGTTTGTAGCTGACGACGGTGGCCAGCCCGGTCAGAGCGATCAGCAGGGTATGACGATGGAAGATCGCCACACCGACGAGGGTGGCGGCGAACAGGATGAAATCGAGCGGAATGCCGAACACCAGAACCGGGGTCACGACAGCCTCGTGCCGGGCAGGGCGGGCTGCAGCGCATCGACGCGCCAATGATATGCCGACGGCAACACGCCGCCGCTGAGAGCCTGAAGGTTCAAAGGCGTATCTTCCCGAGATCGGATCCGCCGAACCGGCAACGGTCAGCGGTGCGGCGGAAGCTGCCCGACGTGCGACAAAATGGCAAGGCAGCAATGGTCTTAAGGCACCGGCTATCGCACCGAAATCCTTGCGGTAGCGCGCGCGGCGATCAGCTTTTGACGGCGAGCCAGATCCAATGCCGTGACCCGGTGCGCTTGCCGACAGCGCGGACCGGGACTTCGTTGACGACGAAATCGCTACGCCGCAGCCGTTTGGTGAAGGCGTCATCCGGCCCTGACGACCATACGGCCAGCACGCCGCCGCCACGCAAGGCTGCGTGCGCGTCCGCGAGGCCACGGCTATCGTAGAGCTGGTCATTGGCGGGGCGGGACAGTCCTTCGGGACCGTTGTCGACGTCGAGCAGAATGGCGTCGTAGCGTTCCCTGCCGGTCCGGATCAGTTCGCCGACGTCGCGCGGCAGGATGCTGACGCGAGGATCGCCGAGGCTGCCGCCGAACAGTTCGGCCATCGCGCCGCGCCCCCAGTCGATCACCTCCGGCACCAGTTCGGCGATTTCGATGATCGCAGCCTCATCGAAGACCTTCAGCGCGGCGCGCAGCGTAAACCCCATGCCGAGTCCGCCGATCAACACGCGCGGTTTGGGCCGGCCGGCGAGCTTCTGACAGGCCAGAGTGGCCAGTGCTTCCTCCGAGCCGCCGAGCCGGCTGTTCATGAGCTCGTTGGCATCGAGCCGGATCGAGAATTCCTGGCCGCGTCGCATCAGCCGCAATTCACCGCCACCGGGGATCTGCGCGGTGGCCAATTGGGTCCAGGGAAGCACGGCAATCGCCTTTCAGTCGCGGAAATGGGAAATGAGACGCCCGCCAAGGGGGAGCGCTTGGCCGAAAAGTTTGGAGCTCATCTACGGCGCAGGCGCGCCGCTGTCACCCGCATGCCGCTGATTCAGGGGGCGGTCCGCGCTGCCGGCGGGGTGGCGCGGCGAAACCGCAGCACGATCCGCGTTCCCGGGTGATTGGGGTCGCGTTCAACGCCGGCTTCCAGCTTGGCGGCCATCGCGCTGACGATACGCTGGCCCATGCCGGTCGACTGCGGGTTGACCTTGACGTTGAGGCCGACTCCATCGTCGGAGATCGCCAGCTCGAGGTTGTCGCCGTCGGCCTTCAGCTCGACATGGATCGGGCCCTTGCCCTCCGGATAGGCGTATTTGACGGCGTTCATCACCAGTTCGTTGACGATGATTCCGATCGCCACCGCCTGGTCCGGGTCGGTTTCGACCGGCTGGGCGGACAGCGTCAGCCGCGACATCCGGTTACCTTCGGCCGAGCGTCGCAGGTCTTCCAGCAGCGCCTCGAGATACTGGTTGAGCATCACGCTGTTCAGATCGTGCGAGGTGTAGAGCCGGCGATGCACTTGCGCCACCGCGGCGACGCGGCCCATCGCATTCGTCAGTGCGGCTTTGACCTCTTCCTGCTTGCTGGAGGACGCCTGCAGGTGCAGCAGCGAGGCGATGATCTGCAACGAATTGCCGACGCGGTGGTTGACCTCGCGCAGCAGCATTTCGCGCTCGGCGGCCAGTGCGGCGTAGCGGTCGCGTGAGGCGCGGACTTCGGCTTCGGCGTCGTCGCGGGCCTTACGTACCATGGCCTGCTTCAGCGCCTGATCGGCCGCGACCTGCAGCAGCGGCACGAATTCGCCCTGGGCGTCCTTGACGAGATAATCGTCGGCACCGGCTTTCAACGCGGTGACGGCGATTTTGGAATCCTGGGAGGCGGTGACGAACACCACCGGGGGCGGGTCCGGGATGCCCTGGATCTGCTCGAGCGTCTCCAGCCCGTCGAGACCGGGCATGTACTGGTCGAGCGCGATCACATCGATGCCGCCCTGCCGCAGCCGTTCCAGACCGGCTTCGCCACTGAGCACGTGCTCGACGCAAAATCCCTGTCGCTGCAGGCCGCGCGACACAAGCCGGCCGAGCGCCTCGTCGTCGTCGATATAGAGCAGGGTCGGCTTGGCGTCTGTCATGGAGCGTCGGGTTGCGGAACCTGGATGACCGAGAAGAACAGACCGAGTTGGCGGATCGCGTTGGCGAAGCTCTCGTAGTTCACCGGCTTGGTGATGTAGACGTTGCAGCCCAGCTCGTAGCAGCGCTTGATCTCATGGGCATCGTCGGTGGTGGTCAGCACCACCACCGGGGTGGTCTTGAGGTGATCGTTCTCTTTGATCCGCCGCAGGATATCGATGCCGCTGGCGTCGGGCAGGTTGAGGTCGAGCAGAACCAGCAGGGCACGATGCTGGTGCTCCACGCCGGTGCCGTCGCTGCCGAACAGATAATTCAGCGCGGCTGTCCCGGAGGTGAACGGGATGATCTCGTTGTTGACGCCGGAACGACGGATGTTCCGCTCGATCAGGCGGGCATGCCCCTCGTCGTCCTCGATCATGATGATGGTGACAGGGTTACTCATGCGCGCTGTTCCTGGTTCTTGTTCGCCGCCCATTTGGCCGGCAGCGTGATGGTGAAAGTCGAGCCCTCTCCGAGCGCGGAAGACACCGACATCGTGCCGCCCAGGCGCCGAACCAGCGCCCGCACGTGAGCGAGCCCGATGCCTTGTCCTGGCCGATCCTGTGTACCGGCGCGGCGGAAAAGATCAAAGATTCTCTGGTGGTCCTTCGGATCGATCCCCCGGCCATTGTCGGCAACCTCGAAGATCACGAAGCCGAGCTTCTGCCGGCCCCGGACCACGATGTCGCCCGGAACGCCATTCTTCAAATATTTCAGGGCATTGTCGATAAGATTTGAGAAGATCTGTTCAAGCGCGAGGCGATCGCTGACGATCTCGGGGAGCGGCTCGATCCGGATCTCGGCATTGGCTTCGGCGGCCTGATGGGCGACCGTCGAGGCGATGTTCTCGATCAATTCGCGAGTGTCGATCCGCACCGGCTGAAACTGGCGCCGGCCTTCGCGGGTCAGATTCAGGATGGCGCTGATCAGCCGGTCCATCTTGCCGATCGAGGATTTGATAAAGCCGAGCGCCTCGGTGAAATCGTCCGAGAGCTGTTGGTCGGCGGGTTCGAGTTCCGGTTCGCCGTCACTGTCGGCATTAGCTGCGCTCTGCTTGCCGGCGACTTCGCGGCTCAGGGTCGCGATCCGGCGGAAGATGTCGGTGCGCAGCTCCTCCAGCTCGCTGGTGAACCCCATGATGTTGACCAGCGGCGAGCGCAGATCGTGGCTGACGATGTAGGCGAAGCGCTGGATCTCCTCGTTGGCCTCGCGTAGGTCGGTGGTCCGCTCCTGCACAGTGGATTCGAGGTTGAGGTTGTTCTCACGCAGCCGGGACTCGGCCTCGTCGCGAGCCCGCGCCGAACGGCGGACAAGGAAGATCGACAGGCCGGCCAGCATAAGCACCAGGCCTGAGCCGGTGGTGGTGATGATGGTCGCCAGCGCCTGACTGCGATCGGCGGCGGAGGTCCGTTCGGCGAACAGCCGGTTTTCCTCGGTGCGCATCTTCGCCAGCGCATCGGTAAGATCGTTCATCGCGCGCCGGCTATCGACGTCGCGCAAAAGCTTCCTGGCTTCTTCGGCCCGATTCTCTTTGGCGAGCGCAATGACGTCGCGGAACCGGTCGAGCCGGGCCTCGGCGGAAACGATCGCCTGCTCGATCAGCGGACGCTGCACCTCGTTGTCGGCGACGAAGCCGCGCAATTGATTAAGTCGCGGCATCACGTCCGCCGCAACCTCGTTGAATTGGCGGATCAAATCGTCCTGGCCGGTGAGCACATAGCCGCGCTCGGCGCTTTCGGCCCGGCGCAGCTGCAACTGAACCATCGCAATCTGGTTCTGCACCTCGAGGGTGTGCGCCACCCAGGCGTTATCCTCGCGCGCCTTCTGCAGCCAGTACACCGAGGCGAGGCTGACCGCGACCAGGACCGCGAACGACAACGACAGCAGGGAGATCTGGACAAGCGAACGCTTGCGCGCGGATTCAGGCGTCAACGCACGCCCCCGGCACGAACAACATCAAGCAAACCATCCCCCAGACACGCCCCAACCAGACTCTGAACGCAATCTAACGCCGACGTAGCGGAATGGTTCCCTAGTCTCCGAACTTTTAGAGCTTATGCTCGGTCTGCCGATAATGCCGGAAAAGGCCACCTTGTCAGTAGGATGCGATCCTAGCCGTCAGTGACGCCGGAAGCCAGATACTGCTCCAGCCAGTGGATATGGTAGTCGCCGTCGATGATCGACGGCTCCCGGACCAGCGCGCGGAACAGCGGCAGCGTGGTCTCGATGCCGTCGACCACCATCTCGTCGAGCGCACGGCGCAGCCGCATCAGGCATTCGCCACGGGTCTTGCCATGGACGATCAGCTTGCCGACCAGCGAGTCGTAATAGGGCGGAATAGTGTAGCCCTGGTAGACTGCCGAATCGATCCGAATGCCGAGGCCGCCGGGCGGATGGTAACGCGAGATCTTGCCGGGCGATGGCCGGAAGGTCACCGGATTCTCGGCGTTGACGCGGCACTCGATGGCGTGGCCGTTGAGTGTGATCTCGTCCTGTCTGACCGGCAGATCGCCGCCGGCAGCGATCCGGATCTGCTCCAGCACCAGATCGATGCCGGTGATCATCTCGGTCACCGGATGTTCGACCTGGATGCGGGTGTTCATTTCGATGAAATAGAACTCGCCGTCCTCGTACAGGAATTCGATGGTGCCGACGCCGAGATATTGCATCTCCTGCATTGCCTTGGCGCAGATGCCGCCGATCCGGGCGCGCGCCTCGGGGCTGATCACCGGGGAGGGGCTTTCCTCCCACACCTTCTGATGCCGGCGCTGCAGCGAGCAGTCGCGCTCGCCGAGATGGATCGCACCGCCGCGGCCGTCGCCGAGCACCTGGATTTCGATATGGCGCGGCTTCTGTAGGTACTTTTCGAGATAGACCGAGGAGTCGCCGAACGCGGCCTTGGCTTCGTTGCCGGCGGTGGAAATCGCCATCGCCAGATCCTCGGCGGTGTGCGCGACCTTCATGCCGCGCCCGCCGCCGCCGGCTGCAGCCTTCACTAGCACCGGGAAGCCGATCGACTTGCCGATCGCCATGGCGTCGTCGTCGGCGCCGACGGCGCCGTCCGAGCCGGGCACCACCGGAATGCCGAGGCGCTTGGCGGTCTTCTTGGCCTCGATCTTGTCGCCCATCAGCCGGATGTGCTCGGCCTTGGGGCCGATGAAATGCAAATTGTGGTCGGAGAGGATCTCGGCGAACCGGGCATTCTCAGACAGAAAGCCGTAGCCTGGGTGGACCGCGTCGGCGCCGGTGATTTCGCAGGCGGCGAGCAGCGCCGGGACGTTGAGGTAGCTGTCCTTGGACTGCGGCGGGCCGATGCACACGCTCTCGTCGGCGAGACGGACGTGCATCGCGTCGGCATCAGCGGTGGAGTGCACCGCCACGGTGGCGATGCCGAGCTCCTTGCACGCGCGCAACACGCGCAGAGCGATCTCGCCGCGATTGGCTATCAGGATTTTATCGAACATCGGCTTAACCGCGCTGTGAGGCCAAAGGGCGAAGGGCAAATAGCGAATGGAGGATCAAAGGAGATGCAGCTAAGCGGCGTGTTTCACTCGCTATTCGCTGCACGCCATTCGCTTCTTACTCGATCACGACCAGCGGCTCGCCGAACTCGACCGGCTGGCCGTCTTCGACGAGAATCTGGGTGACGATGCCAGCCCGCGGCGATGGGATCTGGTTCATGGTCTTCATCGCTTCAACGATGAATAGGGTTTCGCCGACCGAAACTCGGCTGCCGACGTCGATGAACGGTTTGGCGCCGGGTTCGGGCGCCCAATACACCGTTCCCACCATCGGCGAGGTCACCGCACCGGGATGCTTGGCCGGGTCGATTGACCCCGCGTCGGCCGCTCCCGCCGAGGCCGCCTTCGCGCCCGGCGCAGCCGCATAGGCCGGCACCGCCGCAGCGATGCTGACGTTGCGCGCTACACGAACCCGCAAGCCGGCGCGTTCGATCTCGATCTCGGTCAGATTGGTCTCGTCCAGCAGCACCGCGAGTTCGCGGATCAGGCTGCTGTCGTCGGTCGCCGGGGCGGTAGTCGGCTCGGCGGCGGTTTTCTCTGCAGGCTGGCGGGCCATGATATGTCGATCCAGATGTCTTGAGTGAACGGTTGGGGTCAGGCCGTGGCGCTGGCGCCGAGTTTGGCGGCGAGGCCGGTGATGGCCAGGCGATAGCCGTCGATGCCGAAGCCGCACAGGCTGGCGAAGGCAGCCTTCGCAAGGAAGGAGTGGTGACGGAAGTCCTCACGCGCAAATACGTTGGAAACATGGACTTCCACCGTCGGGATCTGCACGCCGACGAGCGCGTCGTGCAGGGCGATCGAGGTGTGGGTGTAGCCACCGGCGTTGATCACGATGCCAGCCACCTTCTCGCTGCGCGCCTGGTGAATCCAGTCGATCAGCTCGCCTTCGTGGTTCGATTGACGGCAAACGGCAGCCAGACCGAAGCCGGCAGCGGTTTCGGCGCACAGTTTCTCGACATCGGCCAGCGTGGCGCGACCGTAGATTTCCGGCTCACGGGTCCCGAGCAGATTCAAGTTCGGGCCGTTCAGCACGTAAATCGTCTGAGGCATCGAAAATTCCGGCAATATTTGCGAATCTGATCCAGCCGAGCGGCGCAATTCACCGCGCAGCCTGTCGGAATCCGGCGAAATTCACCTGATTGCGGGCGTTATAGGTAACCTCGGCGCTGAGGGGAAGCCTGAACAGGCTTGAGGCATGGATGAATTGCCTGATGCTTTGGACGAGTGTGGATCGTCAACCACAGGGAATCGTTCGCAATCGGCGCGCTGTGGCCTGGATGAAGCAAGGGGCGGTCGCGCCGCCCCCCTTGCAGAGAACCGGATTCCGGCCAGCGATCAGATATCGAGGACCGCGACGATCTCCAGCGTGCGCGGGTCGACCACCACGATCTCGTCGCGCACCCGGAAGAATTCGTAGCCCCGCCAGTCCGGATAGATGGTGTTGATCTCGGCCGGAAGCGGATCGAAACGGACGTCGCGGGGGACACGCGTGCCGACCGAAATCGAGAAGTTGATGTTGATCTGCGGCTCGACGCGCTGGTTCTTGATCGCCGTGGTGATCTTGCTGCGCTGCTCGCCGGACAACTTGGCGCGGGCGCCGGCCTGTCCCGTGGTGGTCGCGGACCGTTCGCGATCGTTGTCGGCACCACGCTGGGTGTTGCGGTTGCGATCATTGTCGGCTCCGCGCTGCATGTCCCGGTCACCATCCCGACGGCTGTCGGCGCCGCGTTGCATGTCGCGATCACGGTCGCGGTCGTTGCCGGCGCTGCGGTCGATCGTGGATGGTTCATGGTGCTGTCCAGGTTGCCTGCCCATGCCTCGACGGCAGGTCTGCGCCACTGTTCCCCGCGTACTGGGTTCCATCGTCGAGTCCGGGAGTTTTGTTTTGTCCAACCGTCACAATCGGACTAAGCTGATCGAGCGTGTGAGGCTCTGCGGCGACTGCGGCGCGGTCGCGATGCCGAAGGCTCGATCGATCTCGCGCGCCGCTTCAGCCTGAACCCATCGGCTTTGCGCATTCAGGCGTCTCTCGCTCCGTTAGTAGTTGCAAACCGGAGGTGTCATGTCTCGCTACATCGTGCGATTTATGAAGGGCATCCTCGGCGAGAACGGTCGTCACGAGGAGGTCTGCCAGAGGCTGATCGAGGTCGATGCCGAGACCAGCCACGATGCCGTCGAACTCGCCAAGCGTCGTTTCTGCGAACAGGAACGGCTGCCAGAATGGTCTCTACACGCCGATCGCGTCGACGTCGCCGAGACCGAGTTTCCATCCTAGCCCTCTGGCAACTCGTGCCCGAATGAGAAGCGTGCGGGATCGTGCTCGATCATCCCGAATCTGGATCTGCCTTCGTTGTGTTCGAACCAGCGTGGGACGATCGCTGTCGCCGGGGCCGCGTGGGTGACATCGTATGGTTGCTCCGTCTATTTCTACAGTGTAGAAATAGTCGCCCGTGAGCCTCGACAACGTTGCGAGAGGTTCACACGGTGACATCGCGACCTGCTTCGTGATCTCAATCAGGCTCTTCGGCCTAGACTGCCGTTTTGTTCAGTCTGCGGAGCACGCTGATGCGCGTGTCCGGGAGCCGACGCGCGACGCGAGGCTCCGACTGCGAGCGAACCATGAGCGGACTGCTATCTATTTTCGATCTGTCAGACGAACGCGGCGTGTTGAGAACCTCGATCGCCGTGACCTTCGTGATCTCTTTTCTCGGCATCGGGTTCGGGCTGTTTTCGGGATCGTTCGCGATCGCTTTCGACGGCGTGTATTCCCTGATCGATGCGGGGATGAGCCTGCTGTCGCTGATCGTGGTCAACCTGATCACGTCCTACGCGGTGGCGGATCATCTGTCGCGAAAGCTCAGGGAACGGTTCTCGTTCGGCCTCTGGCATCTCGAACCGATGGTGCTCGGGCTGAACGGCACTTTGCTGATCAGTGCGGCAGTCTACGCCTTGGTCACGGCCATCGGCAGCCTGTTGAGTGGTGGGCGCGACCTGGAATTCGGTTGGGCGCTGGTTTACGCGGCGGTGACGGTGATCGCCTGCGCGGGCATCGCCGCCGTCGAATGGCACGCCAACAAGAAGATCGGATCCGAGTTCGTCAGGCTCGACGTGCGCGGCTGGATCATGTCGGCCGGGATCAGTGCCGCGCTGCTGATCGCCTTCATGATCGGCTTGGCCGTGCAGGGAACGTCGTGGCAGTGGATTTCGCCCTATATCGATCCGGCGGTCCTGGCGGCGGTTTGCATCTTGATCATTCCGCTGCCGATCTCGACCGTGCGACAGGCGCTTGCCGACGTCTTCCTGGTCACGCCGATCGATCTGAAGAAGCACCTCGACACGGTGGCGGCGGCTTTCGTTGCGAAGCATGGCTTCCTGTCCTATCGCGCCTACGTCGCGCGTGTCGGACGATCGAAAGAGATCGAGCTCTACTTCATCGTTCCGGCCGACGCCCCTGCGCGAACCATCGGCGAATGGGACGCGTTGCGTGACGAGATCGGAGATCTCGTCGGCGACGACGGACCGAACCGATGGCTGACCGTCGTGTTCACGGGTGATCCTGAATGGGCCGAATGAGTTCGACCGCTGATGCAAAGCTGAACACAAGGGCCCGCGCGAGTTCCGGCCGGCGCGGGCTCGCCAAGCGCGAGATCGTCGACAGCGCGGTGAGGCTGATGGAAGAGGTGGGGGAGGCCGCCTTCAGCGTGCGCAAGCTCGGCGACAGAATCGGCTGCGATCCGATGACCATCCTCTATCACTTCAAGAACAAGGACGGCATGTATCGCGCGATGGCCGACGCCCTGGTGGCGAAGCTGCCGCCCGTCGGCAGCGACCAGCCTTGGCAGGATCGGCTACGCGCCCATGCGCGCGATCATCGCGCGCTGACGCTCCGATATCCCAACACGTTTCCGCTGCTGCAGAGGTTTCTCAACACCGGGGTTGCCGACTTTCCCCATATCGAAATGGTCCACCGTGCCCTTGCTGATGCCGGCGTACCTGACCAGGAGGCTCCCGCGGTGTGTCTCGCCTGGTACGCGTGCGTGATCGGCCTGTGCGCGGCGGAAATCAGCGGGCTGGTACGGCCGGCTCGCGCCTCCGAGGTTGCGGAGATCGAGGCGCTGCCGTCTGCCGAGTTTCCGGTGTTGAGGAAACTGGCTCCCTCGTATCTGGCTCTCGAGACCGAAGCCGTCTTCGAGATCGCCAACGAGCTCTTTATCCGAGGATTGTGCGGCCAGCCGCGCCGCTCGCCCGACTGAAAGCTTCGCCGTCGTTGCTCCGGCGCCAGATCGTCGGTCTCGGCACCACGCTGCGACCGGGATCTGAAATCAGGCTTTCCGATCGCGCTCAGCACTTATCCTTCCCGCAACGTGCGGTGTTGATCTTCTGGCGCAGCGTGTCGAGGCCGACCGCACCGACCACCACCTGCTTGCCGATCACGTAGCTCGGCGTTCCGTTCATCCCCATCGCTTCGGCGAGCTTGAAGCTCTCCTCGATCGTGGTGCGCACTTCCGGACTGTTCATGTCCTTCTCGATCTTCGCAACGTCGAGGCCGGCATCCTTCGCTGCCGCCAGCGCGCGCGCTTTGTCGGCCTGACCGCGGCCGCCGAGAAGCTTCTGGTGAAAGTCGAGATACTTCTTGCCGCTCGGGTCCTGCATCCGAACCGCGATCGCCACCTGCGCGGCTTCGACCGACGGCGGGCCGAGCACCGGGAATTCCTTCAGAACGACTTTCAGTTTGGGGTCGTCCTTCATCAGCTCGATCATGTCGGCCATGGCGCGCTTGCAGTAGCCGCAATTGTAATCGAAGAACTCGACCATGGTGACGTCGCCGTTCTTGTTGCCCAGCGTCACACCGCGCGGCGAGTCGAAGATCGTCGCGGCGTTCTCGGTGATCGCGGACTGATGCTTCTCGGCCTGTGCCGCCGCCTGCCGTTTGCCGAGCTCCTCCGAAGCTTCTTCCAGGACCTCGGGATGGGACACCAGATATTCCTTGATGATCGTCTCGATCTGGCTGCGCTGCTCGTCGGAGAACTTCTGCGCCGAGGCGATGGCCGGCGCGCCGACGATGGCGAGCGCGAGCAAGGCTGTGGCGAGCGGGCGGAACGACGGCATGAGCGGGATCCCTTCGGCGGGTCAGGTCGTGGAAAAGAAGCGTGGATTCGAATGCTTCATAGCGCTTTTCGTCGGCAAATACGCGGTTTTTGTGAACGCGTGAGGCCGAGTCGGCGCTGGAGCGACGCAACCACGCCGGCGCTCGGGATGGCCGAACGCCGGCGTCGTGCAGGTCGAATGGCGCGTTACTTGATGGTGGTCAGGCGCAGATAGGGGCGGGGTTCTTCCCAGCCCTGCGGGAACGCCTTGGTGGCGGCTTCGCCCTTCAGCGACAGCGGGATGATGACCTTGTCGCCCGGCCGCCAATCTGCCGGTGCTGCGACGGTGTGCTTGTCGGCGAACTGCAGCGCGTCGATCACGCGCAGGATCTCGTCGAAGTTCCGCCCGACATTCATCGGGTAGGTCATGGTCAGACGGATCTTCTTGTTCGGGTCGATGATGAACACCGAACGCACCGCGGCGGTATCGCTCTGGTTGGGATGGATCATGTCGTACAGCTTGGCGACCTTCAGGTCCGGATCGGCGATGATCGGAAATTGCAGATCGGTCTGCTGGGTGTCGTTGACGTCGCCGATCCATTTCAGGTGTTCGTCGACGGTGTCGGTCGACAGGCCGATCGGTTTGACGTTCCGCGAGGCGAACGGCTGGGCGAGCTTGGCGGTCTTGCCCATCTCGGTGGTGCAGACCGGGGTGAAGTCGGCCGGATGGCTGAAGAAGAAGACCCAGGAGTCGCCGATGAAATCGTGGAACGAAATCTTACCCTTGGTGGTGTCGGCGGTGAAATCGGGGGCAATATCGCCGATATGAAGGGACATCGGTACGGTCTCCTGTAGGTTTGCTGAATGCTGATTGCGCGTCGAAACAAGGTCGCACGCGCGGAAGTGTAGAGGCCTTCTAGATGGAGATTCCGCACTGCAGGATCAAGGAACTCGTCGCAAAAGCATCCGCAAAAAAGTTCGGGCGGTGCATGATTTCCATGCACCGCCCGAACGAGACGTATCTCGATACGGCTACGGACAGGGCACCTCGCGTCCGCCCTTGGCGATGTAGGTCCCGGTCGCCGGATTGTACGAGCGGAAGCGGCGGGCGCAGTAGTCCTGCTGGCGTGCCGCTTCGGCCTGGCTGGCCGCGATCGCGCCGCCGACGATCGCAGCACCGATGCCGATACCGATCGCAGCGCCCGGGCCGGGGCCGCCCCAGCCGCGCCCGCGGCCTCGGCCACGTCCCCCCCATCCACGACCGCGGCCGCGCTGGGCTTGGGCTGGCGTCGATGCCAGCGTCATCGCTGCGCCGGTGGTGGCGATCATCCCCAAACCGTACATCGTCAGCAGTGCAACGCTCGCCAGCGCACGCGTGACGAATTTTCGGGGCTTGTTGCCCGAGGGCCGTGTCGAGTTGCTCATGGATGTCTCTCCCGATGTTGATGCAGTGATTTCGTCTGCTGTCGAGCGCGGGGCGTTCAATGCATCGACCGCCAGTGCACTTCCTGCCAATGTATCGACCGCGATGTCGGGGCGATCGCAAGACTCACGAGGCGGACAAAATCTCCACACCGGGAGTGTGGCAGAGCAGCGGGTGAGGGACAATCCGTCGCGGCGCGACAATCGACCGCGGACCGGTTACTTTTGTCCGGGCATCTTCGCCGCGACGATGTCGTCGGCTTTGACCCATCCCGGTGAACCGACCGGGAAGCGGGATTTGGCGCGAGCCGCCAGCTCTCGCGCGGTTTTCGAATCGCCGCGCAAGTAAGCCGCCTGTGCCGAAGCGAGATCGGCCTCGGCGTAGTTGCCCTTCTGGCCGTAGGCCATTGCAAGCTGGCTGTAACCCATCGGTACTTCTCCTTCGCGGCCAAGCGCGCCGCGCAGGATTCGAATTGCCTCGTCGGTGTAGGCCTTGTTGTTGCTGGCGACCAGCGCCTGGCCGAGCAGGATCTCGATCAGCGGCGCGCCGCGGGTCATCGCCACCGCCTTGCGTAGTGGTGCGATCGCTTCGGCAGGTTTCCCGCCTTCGAGCAACGCCTGGCCACGCAATTCGTAGAAATACGGGTTGTTGGGCTGCGCCTGAATTAAACCGTCGATCTGCGCCAGTGCAGAGCGCGGATCGCCGTGCAGATAGCTGGCAATGGCGCGGGCATAGCGCGCGGGCAGGCTCGTGTTCGATGCCGGATAGCGCCGGTACACCGTATCCGGCCGCTCCATGAATCCCGACACTTTGGCGCGCATCATATCGTGGCGCATTTGCAGGGCCGCATCGTCCTTCTTGTCCCAATAAGGGCTCGACCGGGCGAGGTCGGCGAGGGCCGCGACGCGTTCGGCGGGCATCGGATGCGATTGCGCATACGGGTCGGCACCGCGCGCTGCGAACAGACTCTCCTTGGTGAAGCGCTGGAAGGTTTCGTACATCCCCTTCGCGGACTGCTGCGTCGCGTTGAGGAATTTCACCGCCGCCCGGTCGGCGTTCTCTTCCTGTTGGCGCTGATACGACAGAATATTGCGCCGGAGAATCTCCTGCGGGGCCGAGATCGCGGCGGCGCCGATGTTGCTGGCGCCGCTGCCCGGGCCGGCATTGGCGCCTGCGACCATCGCGCCGACGCCGAGCAGCATCGCCACGATCATCTGGGTCTGGGCGTTGGAGATCTGAGTTCGCAGCTTGGACAGGTGACCGCCGGCGAGATGGCCGGTCTCGTGCGCCAGCACGCCGATCAACTGGTTCGGCGTCTCCGATTGCAACAGCGCGCCGTAATTGACGAAGATGCGGTGGCCATCGGCGACGAAGGCGTTGAAGGTTGGATCGTTGATGATCGCGACCTGGATGTTCTGCTTCTCAAGGCCCGCGACGCGCAGGATCGGCCGGGTGTAGTCGCGCAGCAATTGCTCGGTCTCGGTGTCGCGCAGCAGCGGCGGGCCCTTCTGACCACGCGCCTGCGCCAGCGCGGGAACCGGCGGGACCGCCAGCGCGAGCGCAAGGAAGCCCGCGACCAGCCGCGAAGCGTGTTTGCGTGCGGACGGGCATAGCCGTCCGGCGAAAACTGCAATGTCGTTCAGCATTGGCCGTGCATCGAATTCCGGGTATCTCCTGGTCGGCCCAGCAAGACGGCAGCGGCGCGGCGCGCAGCGGGTTCACCGAACAGACCGCGCGGGGATAGCAGAATTCAATGCTCGATGCGACCAAGACACAACGTGCGCGCGGATTGTTGACCGCGTCCGCCCGCAGCGACGTACCGCCGTTCATGGTGATGGACGTGATGGCGGCTGCCGACCGGATCGAAGCGGCCGGCGGTCACGTCATTCATATGGAAGTCGGACAGCCGTGGGCGCCAGCGCCGCGCGCCGCGCTTGCCGCCGCACATGCGGCGCTCGACAGCAGCCGGATCGACTACACCTCCGCGCTTGGGATTCCGTCGCTGCGCGCACGGATCGCGAAGCATTATCGCGAAACCTATCGCTGCGATGTCGATCCGGACCGCATCGTGGTCACCACTGGGTCGTCGGGCGCGTTCATCCTGTCGTTTCTGGCGCTGTTCGAGCCCGGCGATCGCGTGGCGGTGACGGTGCCGGGCTATCCGCCGTATCGCCACATTTTGAATGCGCTCGGCTGCGTGCCGGTGCCGATCGAGACGCACAGCGAGACGCGTCATGCGCTGACCGGCGAAGCGCTGCTCGCCGCGCACCGCAAGGCGCCGCTGAAGGGCGTGCTGGTCGGCAGTCCGGCCAATCCGACCGGCACGATGATGACGCGCGAAGCGCTCACCGAACTGATCGCGGTCGCCGAGAGCGAAGGCATCCGCTTCATCTCCGACGAAATCTATCACGGCCTCGACTACGCATTCCCCGCGGTGACGGCCGCGGAACTGTCGCCGAACTCGGTGGTGATCAATTCGTTCTCGAAGTACTTCTGCATGACCGGCTGGCGCGTCGGCTGGATGGTGCTGCCGGAAAGCCTGGTGCGGCCGGTCGAGCGTCTGCAGCAGAATCTGGCGATCTCGGTGCCGACGCTGTCGCAGATCGCCGCCGAGGCGGCGTTCGACGGTCGCGACGAGATGGAAGCGGTGAAGCGCGGCTATGAAGAGAACCGGGCGATTCTGATCGAAGGGCTGCCGAAGGCCGGCTTGACCGAGTTCCTGCCGGCCGACGGTGCATTCTACCTGTACGCCGACGTTTCCGCCTTCACGTCCGACAGCTACGATTTCACCAGGCGGATGCTGGAGGAGGCGAGGGTGGCGGCGACGCCGGGGATCGATTTCGATCCGGTGCGCGGCAAGAGTTTCGTGCGGTTTTCCTATGCCAGGTCCGCGGAGGACATGCGCGAAGCGGTACGCCGGATCACCGCCTGGCTCGGCCGATGATCTCGGCCGCATGACAGGATTGGCGATTTCAAAGGTTGATCTTTGCGGCATTTCGTCGCTATAGGCTCCCGCGACTAATTTCTCCCGGGAGAATTCCCTTGCCGCTCGGTTCGTCCGCGCCGCCGTGCACCGGCGGCCACGCAGTGCTTGCTGCTCGCATGTGGCCGCAGCACTCGGGCGGATTCTCTGTCTGGTTGCGGGCGATCGTTCTGGTCGCGTCTGGCGTGCTGTTGTTGGCGCTGTCGGCCAAGGTCAATTTGCCGCTGCCGCTGGTACCGATGACGCTGCAGACGCTGGTGGTGGTGCTGATCGGGGCCGCCTATGGCGCGCAGCTCGGTGCCGCGACACTACTCGCCTATCTCGTCTCGGGCGGCGTCGGTCTGCCGGTGTTCGCCGGCCCGGTCGGTGGACTGGCGCCGCTGCTCGGCCCGACCGCCGGATATCTGGGCGGCTTCGTGGTCGCCGCTGTCTTGGTCGGGTGGTTCGCCGAACGCGGCTGCGATCGCTCGGTGCCGAAGCTGTTCGCAGCGATGCTCGCCGGCCACCTCGCCATCCTGACACTCGGTTTCACCTGGCTCACCTTCGGTCTGCATCTCGGCGTGGCCAAGGCCTGGTGGATCGGTGTGGTTCTGTTCCTCGCCGGCTCGCTGGTCAAGTCCGCGCTTGGCGCGACCTTGTTACCCGCGATGCGCCGCATCCTCGACCGCCAACGCTGACGGTTCAAAGTCAATCGACTTGGCTGGCCGGTCTGCCTGCGGTCGGTCAGCAACGTCACATTCTTCGACAGGCATCAAGCGAGTGGAGTGATGGCCATGTCGGCGACGACCGATATCGATGCACTGGCGCTGCCGCAGAGCGGCAAGTCGAAGCCGTTCTACAAGGTGCTGTACGTCCAGGTACTGTTCGCCATCGTGCTCGGCGTGCTGCTCGGCTGGCTGTCGCCGCATATCGCCACCAACGAATGGGTGAAGGCGCTCGGCGACGGCTTCGTCAAGCTGATCAAGATGGTGATCGCTCCGATCATCTTCTGCACCGTGGTGTCGGGCATCGCCCACATTCAGGACGCCCGCAAGGTCGGCCGCGTCGGCGTCAAGGCGCTGCTGTATTTCGAAGTGGTGTCGTCTTTCGCGCTGCTGCTCGGCCTGATCGTCGGCAATTTGTTTCAGGTCGGCCACGGTCTCGCCGCCAAGCCGGACGCCGCCGCGGTGGAGAAATACGTCGATCAGGCCAGCCATCTGAAGGCGGTCGACTTCGTCCTGCACATCATCCCGGACAGCGTGGTCGGCGCCTTTGCCAAGGGCGATATCCTGCAGGTGCTGCTGTTCGCGGTGCTGTTCGGTTTCTCGCTGATGGCGCTCGGCGAGCGCGGCCACCGGCTGCGCGACGTGATCGACGACGCCGCGCACGCGGTGTTCGGCGTCATCGCCATCGTGATGAAAGCGGCGCCGATCGGCGCGTTCGGCGCGATGGCCTTCACCATCGGCAAATACGGCCCGGCGGCGCTCAGCAACCTGCTCGGGCTGGTGCTGCTGTTCTACGCCACCGCCGCACTGTTCGTGGTGCTGGTGCTCGGGCTGATCGCGCGGTTCGTCGGCTTCAACATCTTCAAGTTCATCGCCTACATCAAGGACGAGCTCTTGATCGTGCTCGGCACCTCGTCGTCGGAAAGCGCGCTGCCGCAACTCATGGAAAAGCTGGAGCGGCTCGGCTGTTCGAAGTCGGTGGTGGGCCTAGTGGTTCCGACCGGCTATTCGTTCAACCTCGACGGCACCAACATCTACATGACGCTGGCGACGCTGTTCATCGCCCAGGCGCTCGGCATCGAACTGACCTTCAGCCACCAGGTCGCGATCCTGTTGGTGGCGATGCTGACCTCGAAGGGCGCCAGCGGCGTCACCGGCGCCGGCTTCGTGACGCTCGCCGGCACGCTCGCCGCGGTCAATCCGGCGCTGCTGCCGGGGATGGCGATCGTGTTCTCGATCGACAAGTTCATGAGCGAAGTCCGCGCCCTCACCAACATCACCGGCAACGGTGTCGCCGCGGTGTTCGTGTCGTGGTGGGAAGGCGAACTCGACCACGATCGGCTGCACGCCAATCTCAACCGCACCATCGATCCATCCGACGTCGAGACGGCCGTCACCACCGGCTGACGACTTCGGAACCAACGATTGCAACGACAAAGTCGGTGCCCGCGCTTGTCGCGGGCATCGACGTTTTGAGGCGACTTGTTGTCTGAGGATGCGGCCCCGGAGTCGTAGACAATTCGCGGCTTCTTAAGACGATGGCCGGTTGGTCACTTACTTTGTCATGGCCGGGTTCGTCCCGGCCATCCACGTCTTCCTCGCAACTTCGGCTTCAAGGCGTGGATGCGTGGGACGAGCCCGGGCATTGCGAGTGGGGCGTCAGGGCTGATCAAACTGATGCAGCGCAGCCGAGCGCAGATCTCATCACCAATGCCTGACCAGTGCCTGAAATGAAAATGCCCGCGGCGTGCGCGGGCATTTTGCAGGCGATTGCATTGGCGGCCGATTAATTGCCGCCGCCGAATCGGCGGGACCACCAGCCGACCCGGCGCGGGGCGTTGGAGGAGGGCTCCTGCGCGGGCTGCGCGGCTGCCTGCGGTGCGGCCTCGGCGGTCGGAGCCGGGACTTCGGCCGCAGGCTCCGACGCCATTGGCTGCTCCGCCTCGGCGGTTGGCGCGGGTTGCGTTTCGGCAGGCGCTTCGATCGTCGTCTCTGCCGATGCGGCTGGTGCGCCGAAGCTCACCTTTTCGCGCACCGTCGAGCGGCGACGCGCGGCCTTCTTGGCGGCGCTGTCGTCTTCGGCCGGCGGCTCGCTGGCGCTTGCGGCCTCCGCTGCCGGGGCGGGCTGCGGTTCGGATTGCGCGACGTGCTGCGGCTGTTCCGGCTCGACTGCCGGATCGAAGCTGGGCTGCACCGACGGGCTTCCGCCGTCGAAGTCCGCGACCGCGTCCGAAGCTTCCGCTTCGTCCGTCGCGGTGAGTTCGTCGCCGATCGAGCCGACCACGCCGGCTTCGGCCTCGTTCTCGCCGCCTTCAGCGTTGCCGCGCCGGCGGCGTCCACCGCGACGACCACGGCGGCGCGGACGGCGTTCGCCGTTCTCGCCCTGATCGGCACGAGCTTCGCCCTCATTGTCGTCGTCGCCGGCCTCGTCACCCTCGTCAGCTTCGCCGACCTGCTCGACACCTTCGGTCGCGAACGGCTGCTCGCCGTCCTCGGCCGCTGCGCCGGCCTCGGCTGCTTCACGCGGCTCACCCGACCGCCGACGGCGACGGCGACGGCGACGCTTGCGGTTATCGCTCTCGGTTTCGCCAGCTTCGCCGCCCTGATCCTCGGCGAGTCCGACAGTTTCCTCGGTCTCGATCTCGGCTTCGAACTCGTACCCGTCCTCGTCGTCCGGCTCCTCGATCGGGGCCGGGGAGGCCGCGACCTGCGCTGCGAGCAGCGCTTTGGCAGTCTCGAGCGTGTGGACCTGCTCACCGCGGTCGATCACGAACGACTGCTGGCCGCTGACGGTCGGATCGGCGAGCACCGACAGCGACACCCGGAATCCGGTCTCGAGGTCGCGCAGGTGACCGCGCTTGTGGTTGAGCACATACAGCGCCACGTCGGTTCGGGTCCGCACGATCAGATTGTGGGTCGCGCCCTTCATCAGCATTTCTTCGAGGCCGCGCAGCAATTGCAGCGCCACCGAGGAGACCGAGCGGACGTGACCGGAGCCACCGCAATGCGGGCAGGGCTCGGTCGAGCTCTCCAGCACGCTGGCGCGGATGCGCTGGCGCGACATTTCGAGCAGACCGAAATGTGAGATGCGGCCGACCTGGATTCGGGCGCGATCCTGCCGCAGGCAGTCGCTGAGCTTGCGCTCGACCGCGCGGTTGTTGCGCTTCTCGTCCATGTCGATGAAGTCGATGACGATCAGGCCGGCGAGGTCGCGCAGCCGGAGCTGCCTCGCGACTTCTTCGGCGGCCTCCACGTTGGTCTTGAGCGCGGTGTCTTCGATGTGGTGCTCGCGGGTCGAGCGACCCGAGTTGACGTCGATCGAGACCAACGCTTCGGTCTGATTGATGACGATGTAACCGCCGGAGCGGAGCTGCACGGTCGGCGAGAACATCGCGTCGAGCTGGCTCTCCACGCCCATCCGCGAGAACAGCGGCTGGCCGTCGCGATACAGCTTCACCGCACGTACTTGCGACGGCATCAGCATGTGCATGAAGTCGCGGGCCTCGCGATAGCCGGCTTCGCCGGCCACCAGCACCTCGTCGATCTCCTTGTTGTAGAGGTCGCGAAGCGAGCGCTTGATCAGCGAGCCTTCCTCGTAGACCAGCTTCGGTGCCTGCGAATTCAGCGTGACGTCGCGCACCGTCTCCCACATCCGGATCAGGTATTCGAAGTCGCGCTTGATCTCCGGCTTCGTCCGCGAGGCGCCGGCGGTGCGAAGGATCACGCCCATGCCTTCCGGCACGTCGAGGTCCTGCACCACTTCCTTCAGCCGCGAGCGGTCCTGCGCCGAGGTGATCTTGCGGCTGATGCCGCCGCCGCGGGCGGTGTTCGGCATCAAGACAGCGTAACGGCCGGCGAGCGACAAGTAGGTGGTGAGCGCCGCGCCCTTGTTGCCGCGCTCTTCCTTGACCACCTGCACCAGCATCACCTGGCGGCGCTTGATGACTTCCTGGATCTTGTACTGTCGGCGCGGACGGAAGGCGCGTTCCGGCACTTCCTCGAGCACGTCGTCGCCGCCGACGGACTCGACCACGTCCTCCTCGGCGTCGTCTTCGTCATCCTCGTCGTCGTCCTCGGCTTCCGCCTCGCTGTCGGCGTCGGTCTCAGCCTCGTGATCGGCGTGATCGTCGTGCGCCTCGTGGTCCTCATCGCCGTCGTGCTGCTCGTCGATCGGGAACGGTGCGTCCTCGACGAAGCCGGCACTGACCTCGGCATGGTCATCGTCAGGCTGCCCGTCGGCGTGCGCCTCGACTTCGTCCTGCGACGCAGCCAGTTGCGGCGCATCGAACGAGGCGCGAGCCTCGGCGATCACCTCCGGCTCGGCAGCCGCGGCCTCGACCGTGGGGCTCACAGCCGGGGCGGACGGGGCGGCGTCGGGCTGGGCCGGTTCGTGCGCCGTGGCGCCATCCGCAGTATCTTGTTGCTGCTCGGCGGTCTCAGCCTCCGGCAGTTCGTGCATCAGCTGCTCGGCGGCGGGGGCATCAGCCTCGTCCGCTCCGGATGCGTGAGTCTCTGCCTCGTGCGCCGCGGTCTCGTAGGTGTTGGCCTCGTGAGCCTCGGCCTCATGGGCTTCGGGCTGCTCGGCGACCGGATACGGTTGCTCCGCCGAGGCGTCGGTTGCGGCCTCGACGATCTCGCTCTGCACCCGCTCGCCATTGTTCCGGCGGCGATGGCTGCGATGCCGCGACCGGCGGCGGCTGGAGCGCTGTTCGCTTTCTTCTTCAGCTTCGCGGTGGGCGCGTTCGTCGGCCTCGATCAGGGCCTGCCGGTCGGCGACCGGAATTTGATAATAGTCGGGATGGATTTCGCTGAAGGCGAGGAAGCCGTGGCGATTGCCGCCGTATTCGATGAAGGCGGCCTGCAGCGAGGGTTCGACCCGGGTGACTTTCGCGAGATAGATGTTACCGCGGAGTTGTTTGCGCTGAGCGGTTTCGAAATCAAACTCTTCGACGCGGTTGCCACGGACCACGACCACCCGGGTCTCTTCCGGGTGGGTGGCGTCGATCAGCATCTTGTTGGCCATTTTTCAACTCATGTCGGCGGAGCGCGCGCGAAACGGCTCGCGCAAGCAGCGCGGCCGGCAGACGCGACGGTCCACCTGATTCGGGGGTGAGGGGAAGGCCGAAGCGCGTCGCGGTGTGCCGTGCCGGTCGGAGACCCGAGGCGACGTGCGAGGCGAAGCGATAGCTTCGCGGCGGCGCGGCCTTTGCGTGGGTCGTTTTCGGCGTCGCAGTCTGGCGCATTAAGCGTCGGCCCGTCTGAACAGGTGGCGGCTCGATCAGCCGCCGTGTCGTTTCGCTGATGGGCCGGCTCCGCGCCGAGGCGCTAAGCCGGAGTAGGGCATCCGGCCGGTGAGCCGAATGTGGCCGGTCATGAAGTGTTGAACCGTCCCTGGTACGTAGAGAAGGCCCGGGGACGGACGCCGTTCGGGCTGGGCCGGCACTCCTTGACCTGCCGCGCACTGCGCTGGCTCGGAGGGGCCGGCAAAACGCAAAATCCACCGGATTGGGTTCGGGGACTTGGCGCTGCACCGAGTGGCTGAACGCGACACAACCGGTAGTATAGACCGTCAGCAGTAAATACATACGTGGATTGGGTGTCGGTTGCAAGGCGAGCGTCGCGGCCCGGCAACACCCCGCAGGTTTCATCCCGAGGTCATTTAAGCTCCAATTAACCGTGCGGTCCTATTGCGGTAGAACGACTTCCGGGAGGGTTGGGATTCGTTTGGCACGCCGCGCAAATCATTTTGTTTTGTTCAGTGCGCTTGTCGCGTGCGCTGCAGCATTATTTTGCCTGACGCCCGCTGCAGTCGTTGCCGCGACTGCCGAGCCGGCCGCCAGTGCCGCCGTGCCGGTCGCCGCGAGTTTCCCCACTGTATCCGATGCTCGCGTCGCCGGTGACGACAAACAGACCCGCCTGATCGTCGATTTCGACCAAAAAGTGCCGCTGCGTGCGTTCGCGCTGGCCGATCCTTATCGCGTGGTGATCGATCTGCCGCAGATCAATTTCCGCCTGCCGAAAGGGGCGGGTGAGGACGGTCGCGGCCTGATCAAGGCTTTCCGCTATGGGCTGGTGATGCCGGGCGGCTCTCGCATCGTGCTTGACCTCACCGGGCCGGTGAAGATCGCCAAGACCGAGATGCTCGACCCCGCCAACGGCCAGCCGGCCAGGCTGGTGATCGACCTCGAAACGATCGACCGCGACGCCTTTGTGCAAGCCTTGCGCACCGCCGACAGCGTCGCGGAACTGCGGCCGACCGTGGCGGGCGCCGAGGCCACCGCGGGGGTGCCGCGCGGCGCGCCGACGCCGAAAGTGGAGCGCGACGACCCGCGGCCGGTGGTGGTGCTCGATCCCGGCCACGGCGGCATCGACAACGGCACCCAATCGGCCGACGGCGTCGCGGAGAAGACCATCGTGCTGGATTTCGCCCTCGCATTGCGCGACCGGCTCGTCCGGCAGGGCAAATTCCGCGTGGTGCTGACCCGAGACGATGACACCTTCATTCCGCTCAACGATCGCGTGAAGATCGCGCGCGAGCAGTCAGCGGCGCTGTTCGTGTCGATCCACGCCGACGCGCTGCCGCGGCGCGAAGGCGACGCCCAGGGCGCGACCATCTACACGCTGTCGGATAAGGCTTCCGACGCCGAAGCGCAGCGGCTGGCGGATGCGGAAAACAAGGCCGACGCCATCGGCGGCGTCAACCTTACCGAGGAGCCGACCGACGTCGCCGACATTCTGATCGACCTTGCCCAGCGCGAGACCAAGACGTTCTCCAGCCGATTCGCTCAGCAACTGATGAAGGACATGAAGACCGCTACGCGGATGCACAAACGTCCGCTGAAGTCGGCCGGCTTCCGGGTGCTGAAGGCACCGGACGTGCCGTCGGTGCTGATCGAGCTCGGCTATGTCTCCAACAAGGCCGATCTGCAGCACCTTTTGTCCGAGCAATGGCGCAACAAGACTGTTGGGGCCGTGGCACAGGCAATTGATTCGTTTCTGAGCAGGCGGTTGGTTTCGGCCGGCCAGCCGGGTTAATTTCGGCATTTCCGGTACGGTGAGGGGGCGCGGCGGGCCCTAGTTTGGCCACAGCGGAAGTTCTATAAGACGTCTTGCGCGGTTCGTGAGGTCGATTGCAATTGGGCCTCGCCCGGTAGCGTGCACCGCACGGGTTGCGAACGACGGCATTCTCGGTCAAGGGACATCCGCCGCGAGGTGCGGCCCTGGATGAAACGGAACTCTCTGATGCGCTTGCTGCTGCGTTTCTTCGGCTTCCTGTTCGCGGCCGGCACGATCGTGTTCCTGGTCGGCGTCGCGGTCGCTGCTGGACTGATCTGGCATTTTTCCAAGGATCTGCCGGACTACTCGCAGCTTCAGGACTACGAGCCGCCGGTGATGACCAGGGTTCATGCATCCGACGGCTCGTTGCTTGCTGAATACGCCAAGGAGCGCCGGCTGTATCTGCCGATCCAGGCAGTGCCGAAGCTGGTGATCAACGCCTTCTTGGCCGCCGAAGACAAGAATTTTTACGAGCACGGCGGCATCGACTATCAGGGCATGGCGCGCGCGGCGCTGCTGTATGCGCAGAACATCGGCACCAACCGCCGGCCGCAGGGCGCCTCGACCATCACTCAGCAGGTCGCCAAGAACTTCCTTCTGACCAACGAGGTGTCGTTCACCCGTAAGATCAAGGAAGCGCTGCTCGCGATGCGGATCGAGCGCGCCTATTCCAAGGACAAGATCCTCGAACTGTATCTCAACGAGATCTATCTCGGTCTCGGCGCTTATGGCATCGCTGCCGCCTCGCTGGTGTATTTCGACAAGTCGGTCAACGAGCTCACCGTCTCGGAGGCGGCTTATCTGGCGGCGCTGCCGAAGGCGCCGTCGTCGCTGCACCCGGTGAAGAACCACGACCGCGCGGTCGAGCGCCGCAATTACGTGATCGATCGTCTGCTGGAGAACGGCTGGATCAGTCAGGCCGACGCCGACAAGGCGCGCAAGTCGCCGCTGGTCGTCACCAACCGCGGCAATCTCGCTCACACCTTTGCCGGCGAATATTTTGCCGAGGAAGTCCGCCGCGACATCTTCGAGCGCTACGGCGAAAAGAAGCTGTACGAGGGCGGATTGTCGGTCCGTACCACGCTCGATCCCAAGCTGCAGGTCGAGGCGCGGAAGACCATGGTGGCGGGGCTGGTCCGCTACGACGAGGCGCGCGGCTGGCGCGGCCCGGCCCACAAGCTGGACATCTCCGGCGATTGGGGCATCAAGCTCGCCGACGTCAAATCGCTCGCCGACATCTCCCCGTGGCGGATGGCGGTGGTGCTGGAGACCTCGGATCAGTCGGCGCGGATCGGCTTCCAGCCCGGTCGCGAGCTCGGCGGCGCGATCTCGAAGCAGCGCGAGACCGGTCTGGTCACGCTCGAAGGCGTGAAATGGGCCAAGCCAACCAGCGGTTCGTCCCGCGGCAAGACCCCGCGAACGGTCTCGGACGTGCTGTCGCCCGGCGACGTCGTCTATGTCGACCCGCTGCTCGACAAAGAGGGCAAGGTGATCGAGGGCCAGTACCGGCTGCGGCAGATTCCTGAAGTGTCGGGCGCGATGGTGGCGATGGACCCGTGGACCGGCCGCGTGCTGGCGATGGTCGGCGGCTTCTCGTTCGACCAGAGCCAGTTCAACCGCGCCACCCAGGCCTATCGGCAGCCGGGCTCGTCGTTCAAGCCGCTGGTGTATTCGGCCGCGATGGACAACGGCTACACGCCGTCGACGGTGGTGATCGACGCCCCGATCGAAATCGACCAGGGGCAGGGCGTTGGGGTGTGGCGGCCGGAGAACTATTCGACCGGCAAGTATTACGGTCCGACCACGCTGCGCAACGCGCTGCAGCGCTCGCTCAACACCGTGACGGTGCGGCTCGCGCAGGACATCGGCATGCCGCTGATCGGCGAATACGCCAAGCGGTTCGGCGTCTACGACGAGTTGCCGAACTATCTATCCTATGCGCTTGGCGCCGGCGAAACCACGGTGATGCGGATGGTCACCGCCTATTCGATGTTCGCCAATGGCGGACGGCGGGTGAAGGCGACGCTGATCGACCGGATTCAGGACCGTTACGGCCACACCATCTTCAAGCACGACCAGCGCGAGTGCCGCGGCTGCGAGGCTCCGGAAGGCTGGCACAATCAGCCCGAACCGCAGCTCGTCGACCGCCGCGAGCAGGTGCTCGATCCGATGACCGCCTATCAGATCACCTCGATGATGGAAGGCGTGGTCCAGGCCGGCACCGCCACCGTGGTGCGTGAGGTCGGCAAGCCGATCGCCGGCAAGACCGGCACCACCAACGACGAGAAGGACGCCTGGTTCATCGGCTTCTCGCCGGATCTCGTGGTCGGTGTGTATTTCGGCTACGACAAGCCGCGCAACCTCGGCCGCGGCGCTACCGGCGGCCATCTCGCCGCCCCGGTCGCCAAGGACTTCTTCAAGCTCGCGCTCGCCGACAAGCCGGCCGTTCCGTTCCGCGTGCCGGCCGGCATCAAGCTGATCCGCGTCGACGCCAAGAGCGGCATGCGGGCCGGGCCGGGCGATACCCGCACCATTCTCGAAGCGTTCAAGCCGGGCACCGCGCCGCCGGACAATTATTCGGTGATCGGCGTCGCCGATGCCGACGGTCGCCAGCCGCAGCAGGCGGCGCCGCCGCCGGATGATCGCGGCTTCTTCCGGCCCGGCACCGGCGGACTTTATTGATCCAGTTTGGATCGATCCGGCCTTGAGCCCAACGGGCGATTGCGCTTTGCCGCGTCGCCCGTTAAATCGCGTCTCAGCATTCGCGGCACCGCCGCTTCCGAAGAGATCCCATGCGCGCAGAAATCGAACGCCTCGTCGAAGAGATCAAGCAGTCAGTCGGGCTGCTGAGGAGGCATCTTTGACGTCGATCAGTCGACCGTCCGCCTCGCGGAGCTGAATAAGCTCGCCGAGGATCCCGACCTCTGGAACGATCCGCAAAAGGCTCAGAAGCTGATGCAGGAGCGGACCTCGCTGGAGGATTCGCTCACCGGCATCGGCAAGGTCGAGCGCGAGCTCACCGACAATGTCGAGATGATCGAACTCGGTGAAACCGAGGGCGACGAAGGCATCGTCAAGGAAGCCGAGAACGCGCTGAAGGCGCTGAAGAAGGAAGTCGCGCGCCGCGAGCTGGAAGCGCTGCTGTCCGGCGAGGCCGATCGCTTCGACACCTATCTCGAAGTCCATGCCGGTGCCGGCGGTACCGAGAGCCAGGATTGGGCCTCGATGCTGCTGCGGATGTACGTCCGCTGGGCGGAGAAGCACGGCTTCAAGATCGAGTATCTCGAAGAGTCCGAGGGCGAAGAGGCCGGGATCAAATCGGCGACGATCCAGATCTCCGGCCATAACGCCTATGGCTGGCTGAAGACCGAGGCCGGGGTGCATCGTCTGGTGCGGATCTCGCCGTTCGATTCCAACGCCCGCCGACATACCTCGTTCTCGAGTGTGCAGATCTTCCCGGTGATCGACAACTCGATCAAGATCGACATCGCCGAATCCGACGTGCGTGTCGACACGATGCGGTCCGGCGGCGCGGGCGGTCAGCACGTCAACAAGACCGAATCCGCGGTGCGCCTCACGCATATTCCGACCGGCGTCGCGGTGGTCTGTCAGGCCGGCCGGTCGCAGCACAAGAACCGGGCGCAGGCTTGGGACATGCTGCGTGCGCGGCTGTACGAGATCGAGCTGAAGAAGCGCGAAGAGCAGGCCGCCGCCGACCAGGCCGCCAAGACCGAAATCGGCTGGGGCCACCAGATCCGCTCCTACGTGCTGCAGCCGTATCAGATGGTGAAGGACCTGCGCACCGGCGTGCAGACCTCCGACACCGCCGGGGTGCTCGACGGCGATCTCGACGAGTTCATGGCCGCGACGCTGGCGCAACGCGCCTTCGGCGGCGGACCGGGCGCGATCGAGGACGTGGACTAAGCCGCGATGGCGCATCGGCCCCGAACCCGTGTCGCCTTCATCGGCCTCGGCAAGATGGGGCACGGCATGGCCGGGCGGCTGCTCGATGCGGGCTTCGACGTTGCCGTGTGGAATCGCAGCAAGGCCAAGGCGGACGATCTGATCGGCCGCGGCGCTCGGTGGACCGATAGTCCCGCCGAAGCTGCGCGCGAGACCCGTGCCATCCTGACGATGGTCGCCGACGATGCCGCCTCGCAGGCGGTGTGGCTCGGTCCCGAGGGCGCGGCATCGACCGCCCCAGCGGATGCGCTGGCGATCGAATGTTCGACGGTGTCGCATCAGCACGCCCTCGACATGGCCGCCGCGCTACGCGCGCGAGATCTCGTCTACATTGATTGTCCGGTCACCGGGCTGCCCGATGCTGCTGCGCGCGGCGAGCTGACGCTGCTGATCGGCGCCGAGCCGAACGACCTCGATCAGGCGCGGCCGTTCTTGGCACCGCTGAGCCAGACGATCCGCTATTTCGGCCCGGTGGGCGCCGGCACCGTCTACAAGCTGATCAACAATCTGATGGGCGCGATCCAGATCGCCGGCATCGCCGAAGGCATTGCGATCGCCGAGCAGGCCGGTCTCGACATGGCGCTGGTACGCGAAGCGATCCTCAGCAGCGTCGTTGCAAGTCCGCAGGTCGTCCGCCACGCTCCCCGGATGATCGCGCGTGACTTCACTAACGCGACCTTTACGGCTGCGCTCCGGCACAAGGATGCGGTGTATGCGCTGAAGCTCGGCGAAGCGCTCCTGCCGCATCTCCCGCTCAGCCGCGCCGCGGTCGAGATCTACGCCAAAGCTGCAGCCGCTATGCCGGCCGAGGATGAGGGGCGGCTGATCGAGTTGTTGTCGGATCAGCCTCGAGTTTGAGAATCGTGATTCTCTAAAACGCGTCGTTCGCACAGCGCGGCTCGACCGATTTGCGGTTGCGCGGGTTGGTTGTGTCGACGCTGGCCGATGTCAGGCTGCTGAACCTGGCGGAGGAGCGGCCCGCGTTCCTCGTATGCGTTGATCGACCTTCCGATATAGTCAGCGTCTTCTATCTCTGGGACATTGGCGCATTCGCTGCGGGCGCGGACGCGCGTCTGGCGGACGTTTGGCATCGGAGAACACAATGGACATCGGCATCATCGGACTTGGTGCAATGGGGCGCGGCATGGCGCGGAATCTCGCAGCCGCCGGCCATCGGGTGAAAGCGTGGAATCGCTCGGGCGGCACGATCGAGGGCGTGACCATGGTCGATACCCCGGTCGACGCGCTGCAGGGCGACGTCGCGCTGACAATGTTGTCGGACGATGCTGTGATCCGTTCGGTGCTGCTCGACAGCGGCGCTCTGAGCAAGGCGAACAAGAGCCTCGTTCATGTCGTGACATCGACCATCTCCGTGGCGTTCGCGCGGGAACTGGTGGATGTCCACGCCAAGGCTGGCGTTCGCTATGTGTCCGCGCCGGTGCTCGGCCGGCCGGACGTCGCGGCTGCCGGCCAGCTGAACATCCTGGCCGGCGGGCCGGCCGACGCGGTGGAAGCGGTGCGGCCGGTGCTCGAAGTGATCGGCGGCAAGATCTGGGACATGGGGACCGAGGCGCCGACCGCGAACGCCGCCAAGGTCGCCTGCAACATGATGATCACCATGGCGATCGAGGCGATGGCTGAAGGTGTGGTGCTCACCGAGGCCAACGGGCTGCCGCGCGAGCGCTTCTTCGAACTTATCCTCGGCACGTTGTTCGGCAGCCGATCCTATCAGGTGTATTCGGCGATCATCGCAGAGGGCAAGTACCAGCCTGGTTTCAAGGCGGTGCTCGGCCTCAAGGATCTCCGCCTCGCCACGGAGGCTGCCGAACAGGCCGGCCGAGAGCTGCCGATGCTCAGCGCCGTTCACCGCCAGATGGCTGAAACCGTCGCTTCGGGGCAGGGCGAACGCGACTGGGCGGCGATGGCGGAGTACACCATCCGCGGCGGAAAATAGCGGGCCGCGGCGCGTTCCGATGCGTCTTCGCCTATCCGGAGGCCGCCAAGCCTGACGCAGGCCGGACTGATCCTGTTGCGGCTGGCCGAAGCCTACTGCCGCTTCGGTGAGACGAACGAGGATGATCGTCACGTAATCATGCGCTGGCTGTTCTGGGACAATCCCAAGCTGTCCGGCTACATGGCGGTGTCCAGCTATCTGCGCGCATTCACCCCAGCGCCCGATGAGCATGTGCTCGGTTTCCTGCGCAAGCGCATCGACGATTGCCTTAGTGTCGCCGAACGACATTTTGAGACGAACGCTTTCGCCATCGGGGCCTCACCATCGGTCGCCGATATCGCTGACAAGTTGCGGCTGTCGCCGGCGCGGACCAGTTGCTGCGGCTGACGATGTCTCCACAAGCGTCTGAAGATGCGAGTCGCGCGACAGCCGCTTCGGAATTCGGGTGGCTGCGCACCGCCACATGACTGATGACTGACGCCGCGAGGTGCGCTCATGTCATCAGCCGTTCATCCGATTCATCCGCGAGACTGGGCTCTCTTGATCGCGCTGTCGATCCTGTGGGGTGCATCGTTCTTTTGCGTGGGCGTGGCTCTGAAAGAATTGCCGCCTTTCACGATCGTTTTTCTTCGTGCCGCGATCGCCGCGCTTGTCTTGCTCGCAATCATTTGGCTCCGCGGGATTCCGATGCCGCGCGGCGTCGCCGGGTGGCTGCCCTTCGTCGGAATGGCCTGTCTCAACTACGTCGTTCCGTTCTCCTGCCTGGCGACAGGCCAGACGTTCATCTCGACCGGCCTCGCGTCGGTGCTCAATGCGACGACCCCTTTGTTCACCGTCGTCGTGATGGCGATCGCCGGAGAGGAGCGGCTGACGGCCCAGCGCATAGTTGGAGTCGCAGTCGGCGTGACGGGAGTTGCCATCCTGCGTGGGGTTGACCTGCGGGAGGTCGAAACGGGGATCGGCGTGGTGCTGTGTCTGTGCGCGGCGCTGTCGTACGGCCTGTCGGCGCTGCTGGCGCGAAGGCGATTGACCGGCTTCGCACCCCTGACGACGGCGACGTCACAGATGGTCGTGGCAACGCTCATCACCGGTGTCGTCGCGGCGTTGCTCGATCAGCCGTGGAGACTACCCGTTCCAAGCGCGCCGGTCATTCTGGCCGTGGCGGCACTCGGTACGCTCTCGACCGCGCTCGGCTACGTCCTGTTCTTCCGCATCATTGCGCGGTCGGGGGCGACCAACGTCATGCTGGTGACGTTGTTGATCCCGGTCACGGCCATCCTGCTCGGCACTGTGGTGCTGCACGAACACATCGGCGTTCGTGAATTGATTGGCGGCAGCGTGATCGCCAGCGCTCTCCTGATCATCGACGGCCGGGCTATCGCTTGGCTCCAGGCACACAGGTGGCGGAGCGAGTGGCTCTAGGCCGCCCCCGCCAGCTTGACCCCCGCCCGCAGAAACTTCTGCGGGTCGACTGCTTCGCCGTCGATGCGGGTTTCGTAGTGCAGGTGTGGGCCGGTGGAGCGTCCGGTCGAGCCGATCTCGCCGACCACTTGGCCGATGCTGACATGCTGGCCGACCTTGGCGATGATTTTCGACAGATGGCCGTAGCGGGTCGATAGGCCGTTGCCGTGGTCGATCTCGACCATTTGACCGTAACCGCCCGCCCAGCCCGCGCTGACGACCTTTCCGGCGGCAGTGGCACGGACCGGATCGCCGGTCGAGCCGCGGAAGTCGAGGCCGGTGTGCATGGCCGGTCGGCCGAGGAACGGGTCGGTGCGCACGCCGAAACCCGACGACAGCTCGACTTCGCCGACCACCGGCTTGCGATAGGGGACCAGTGTCAGCACGCGAGTGAGGCGGTCGACCTGGGCGCGGCTCACGCTGATGCGATACAGCTGGCGGTCGAAGCTCGACGCGTTGGCGGACGGCGCGCGCACCGGCACGAACGGGCCGCCGACGCCGCCGCGCGGCGCCGCGGCTTCAAGCGAGCGGGTGTTGAGGCCGAGGCTGCTGAGCGCGTCGCGCATCCGGCGGGCGCGGGATTCGTAGCTGTCTTCGACGGCGCCGAGCGCGGCGATCTGTTGCTTCTCGACCTGGTCGAGCGAGTTCTGCAGCCGCGTCAGCACGCTTTCGACGCCTTGGGCCTTGGCGTATTGCGTCGGCGGGCGTTCCAGCGCCGCCGGCATGGTGCGCGACTGCAGCCGCGCTTCGCGGTCTGGAGGGGCGACGAAGATCACCGTGTCGTTGATCGGTGACGGCTTCGGCCGGCCGGTCGTCGTTTCACTGTCGAACGATGGCGTGCGGGTCGGCTTGATGCTGCCGGTGACCGCGACGTCAGGCAGGGCGCCGAGCGCGCCGGCGCGGGACTCGAGCAGCGACTGCCGCCGCATGATCTGGTCGAGCTTCTTGTCGAACTGTTCTTGGTCGAGCAATTGCCGGCTGGTGGTGCGATCGACCTTGGCGCGCAGCTCGGCGATACGATCCTCGTAGGCGTATTGCATCTCGGCCTGGCGCGCGATCAGCCGGGTCAGGACGTCGTCGCGGAAGGTGAAATAGGTGGCGGTAATTCCGGTCCAGCCACCGAGCAGCACGATGCTGCCGATCACGATCCAGAATAGCACCGGCCCGATCCGGACCTGCCGGCCGGCATGTGCGATCGTGTAGCTGCGCGCATCCGGCGCCGGTCGTTGGACCGGCCGCGGCGGCCGAGCCGGGCGCGGAGTTGCCGGCCGGGCTTGATCGTGGGGGTGGTAGTGCTGCGCTGCGGATGGATGGCCGGAACGATAAGACATCGGAACTCCCGCGCCGATCGGAAACTCGTTACTGTTCCGCTCGAGGCGCGAGCCGATTTGACCCCTGCATGGTTAATTTTCAGAAAATGCGAACTAACTCGATCGGACTGCGGCGAGTACTTGGTCGGCGTGGCCATCGACCTTGACGTTGCGCCAGACGCGCGCGACACGGCCGTCCTGATCGATCACAACCGTGGTGCGAATGATTCCTTGGAACTTGCGGCCGTATAACGACTTTTCGCCCCAGGCGCCGTAGGCTTCGAGCATCGCATGGGTGGGATCCGAGAGCAGCGGCGTGGCGAGCTGATGCTTGTCGCGGAACGAGTCCTGGGCCTTCACCGAGTCGGCGGAGACGCCGAGTACCGCGGTTCCGCAGGCCTCGAAGTCGGGCGCCAGGCGAGTGAAGTCGATCGCCTCGCGGGTGCATCCCGGCGTGTTGGCCCGCGGATAGAAGAACAGCACCAGCTTGCGGCCGGCAAAGTCGCCGAGCGAGACCGAGCCGCCGCCATCGCGGGGCAGCGTGAAGTCCGGGGCCTTGCCGCCTTCGATCAAAGTGGCCGATTTGGCGGAGCCGGCGGTCTTCGCTGCCGCCTTAGCCGCGGGCTTCGAGGTTTTCTTTGCGGCGAAGGCTCCGGCTTTCTGCTTCGCTGGGGGACGAACTTTCTTAGGTGATTTCTCCGGCGTTTGCTTGGACATGCGCCTTCCTTTCGTCGTTTTCGAAAGGTCAACATCGATCATCGCCAGACGCGATGCGACTATGCCGCTGCTGGGCAAGTCCGTCGACCTCGGGGTATGGTCGCAGGGATTCGGCGTACCGACTATCCCCGTTCGTTCAGTGGGGCTGTTGGGCCGGCGGGCGAGTAGAGGTTCATACGAGGAGAGCTGCGAAGCCGCCACTGCAGCGCATGATTTGCGTGATGGTGCCTGGCTCCTTCCTCCACAACTAGGCTCCCGACGGGCGCGTGCAACGAGAGGCAATGGCGAAACATCCGACGCCGAACCAGTCCGACCCGCACGCCGGCCACGATTCATCTGACCCGCATTGGCACGATGGTCATTGGGACCACGCGCATGAGGAAGACGGCCGTCATCGCGCCCGCCGATTGCTGAAGCGGCGTGGACTTGGTCTGCATCGCATCAACGAATGGTCCCGCCGTCACACCGTCGGCGCGCCGTGGCTGAAGCGCATCGTTGTGACGCTCGCCGTGGTCGGCATGGTGCTCGCCGCCGGGTTTGCCGGCCTTTGGCTTCGGCTCGGTGCCGGCCCGATCAACCTCGACATGGTGACGCCTTGGCTGGCCGACGCCATCGAGCAAAACATCGGTAATGGTAACTCGGTAGAGATCGGCGGCACGCAGATCGAGCGCGCCGGTCGGATCCGCATCGCGGTGCGGATCCGCGACATCGTGGTCCGCGACCGCGATCATGCCGTCATCGCCTCGGCCCCGAAAGCGGAAGTGCGGCTGTCCGGCTCGGCGATGCTGATGGGCAAGCTGCGGGCCGAGAGCCTGAGACTGGTCGGGGCCGAACTGGCGATCCGGATCGACCCCGAGGGTCAGGTCACGGTGTCGGCTGGATCCACCGAAAAACCGCTCGCTACCGGGGTCGCAAGAGCCGGCCGGCCGGTCGAGTTCAAGCTGCCCAGCCAGACGTCGGCCCCTGACGTGCCCGGCGCTTCGCCGGACGTCGCGGCGCCTGCGCCCACCGCGCCAGCGGAAGACAATTCCGACGCGATGAAAGGCGTGCTGGCCGGCCTGTCCTGGCTCGACAGCCTGAGCATGACCGGGCTCGATGGTCAGAACCTCAACGAGATCGGTCTCAAGAACGGCAATCTGGTCGTCGACGACGAGCAGCGCGGCAATCGCTGGACGTTCGAAAACATCTCGCTCAGTCTGCGGCGGCCGAGCGGGGGCGGCGTTGCGCTCAGCGTCGGCGAGGAGGGGGCCAAGCCGTGGTCGCTCCGCGTCCAGGTCGGTCCCGCCCGCGACGGTGTGCGCTCGGTCGAGCTGCACGCCAACCAGGTCCCGACCCGGACCGTGCTGCTTGCGCTGCGACTCAAAAATCTGACCTACAGCGCCGACCTCCCGCTCACCGGTGATCTCAAGGGCGAGGTCGGCCGCGACGGCGTGCCGACCTATTTCCGCGGCAAGCTGACGGCCGGAGCCGGCACCTTGGTCGACCTGGAAACGCCGGACTATCCGATGGCGATCGATCAGATCGAGACGACTTTCGAATGGGACGCCAATCGCCGCGTGCTGATCGCGCCGTTCAAGGTGCTGGCCGGCCAGAACCGGGTGACGCTGCTGGCCTCGCTCGAGCCGCCGAACGGCAGCGTCAACGACTGGCGGCTCGGTCTGTCCGGCGGGACGATTGTGTTGCCGGGCGCTCAGAACGAGGCGCCGCTGATCTTCAACCGGATCGCCGTCCGGGTGCGGTTCGACAGCGCCAATCGCCGGGTGCTGTTGACACAAGCCGACGTCAGCAACGGTGAGATCGGCGTTGCTGGTTCCGGCAGCATCGATTACTCCGGCGAGCCGCGGCTGACGCTCGGGCTGGCCGGCACGCCGATGTCGGTTTCGGCTCTGAAGCGGATGTGGCCGGTACTGATTGTGCCCGAGCTGCGCGAGTGGGTAAATGATCGCATCCTCGCCGGCTCAATCCAGACGATCGACATCGCCGTCAACTCGCCGTTGAAGAACCTGTCGCGTAGCGGGCCGCCGATCCCGGACGAGGGGCTGCTCGTCAATATCCTCGGCAGCGGCGCGGCGATCCATCCGGTGGACGGGATGCCGACCGTGAAGGACGCGGATATGCGGGTTCGGGTGACCGGCCGCACCGCCACGGTGGCGATCAATCAGGCCAATGCCGATACCGACAGCGGCCGGAAGATTGCGTTGTCCGACATTTTGTTCGAGGTGCCGGATCTTGCGCCGAAGCCGGCACCGGCGCGGATCAAGTTTAAGCTCGACGGCGCGGTGCCCGCGGTCGCCGAGGTGCTGGCCTCCGGCCGGCTCAGCGACGCCGCCGCGTTGCCGATTGATCCCAATGGCACCAAGGGAACGGTGTCGGCCCAGGTGATGCTCGGCATGCCGATCCAGCGCGAGCTGACCAAGCAAGACACTAGCTATTCGATCACAGCCGACCTCAGCGGCTTCTCCGGCGACAAGGTGGCGATGGGCCAGAAGCTCGAAGCCACCACGCTGAAGGTCACGGCCAACAACCAAGGCTATCAGGTCAAAGGCGACGTCAAGATCAACGGCCAGCCGGCGTCGCTGGATTATCGCAAGCCGGTCGACGGCGACGCCGACCTCAAGCTTCAGGCGACGCTCGACGACGCCAGCCGCGCCCGGCTCGGGTTCGATCTCGGCAGCGGCCTCAGCGGCCCGCTCGGGGTGAAGATGAACGGGAAGATCGGCGACAATGAGCAGGATTCCAAATTCGCCATCGAGGCCGATCTCACTTCGGTGAAGCTCGACAATCTGTTGCCCGGCTGGACCAAGTCGCCCGGCAAGCCCGGCCGAGCCGCGTTCAATGTGGTCCGCAAGCCGCAATCGACCCGGCTCGAAGACGTCACGATCGAGGGCGGCGGCACGCTGATCAAGGGCGCTCTCGAGGTCGACGGCGACGGCGACCTGCTCAATGCCAACTTCCCCGTGTATTCGCCCTCCGAAGGCGACAAGGCGATGCTCAAGGCGGATCGCGGCAACGACGGCGTACTGAAAGCGGTGATGCGCGGCGACGTGTTCGACGGCCGCGGCTTCATCAAGTCGGCGCTCTCGGGCAGCTCGAGCGATGCCAAGGGCAAGAGTATCGATTTCGATCTCGACCTGAAGCTCGGCGCGGTCGCCGGCTTCTATGGCGAAGCGCTGCGCAGCCTCGATGTCAAAGCGACGCGTCGCAATGGCGCGTTCCGCAACTTCACGATGAGCGGCAAGCTCGGACGCGACACCCCGATCACCGCAGATCTGCGCGGTCGCAATCAGGGGCGCGAGGTGATCTATCTGGAGACCAACGACGCGGGCGCGTTCTTCCGCTTCACCGACAGCTACGCCAAGATGTATGGCGGGCAGCTCTCGCTGGCGGTCGAGCCGCCGGGCGGCGAGCCGCGCGAGAAGGAAGGTCTGATCAACGTCCGCGACTTCACCGTGAAGGGCGAAGCGGCGCTCGATCGCGTCGCCGCCGGTGCACCGGGCGGACAGCCGCAGGGGCTGGCGTTTTCGCGACTGCGCGCCGAGTTCAGCCGCCAAAACGGCCAGCTCACCATCCGCGACGGGGTGGTGAAGGGGCCGACCATCGGCGCCACGATCGAAGGCTCGATCGATTACGGCGCCAACCAGGTGCGGATGAGTGGCACCTTCGTGCCGATGTACGGGCTGAATAACATGTTCGGGCAGATCCCGATCGTCGGCCTGTTCCTCGGCGGCGGCAGCAATGAGGGCCTGATCGGAGTCACCTACGAGGTGGTCGGCACGCCGGGCAAGCCGGTGCTGCGGGTCAACCCGATCTCAGCGATGGCACCGGGCGTGCTGCGCAAGATCTTCGAGTTCAATACCGGCCGACAAAACAGCGGCGCCGATTTCCCGGCGCCGCCCAACTAAGCGTTACATTTTTCGAGTATCGGCGCCGCGCTTACTTGCCACGCAGCCACGGCACCATGCGGCCGAGCGTTGCGTCGTGGCGGAAGTACTGGTGCCACAGCGCGCCGATCACGTGGATCAGCACAACGATCGCAGTCAAAAGGAACAGCGGTCCGTGCGCCGCGTGCAGCACGCTGGCGATCGCATCGTTCTTGGCGATCGGCGGGATGCCGAGCAGGTCGACGCCGCGGCCGGAGAACAGCGTCATGCCGAGGCCGGACAATGGCAGAGCGAGCAGCAGCAAATACAGCAGGCCGTGACTGATCCGGGCGATTACCTCGGTGATGCGCGGCGAGGGCACCAGATCGGGCGTACCGTGGATCTTGATCCACAGGATGCGCAGCAAGCCGAGGCCGAGCACGCAGGTGCCGATCGCCTTGTGCCAGTTGTACAGCGTGCCCCGCAGCGGGTCGGTTTTCTCCAGACCGTGTGCGTAGTTCATCGAAGCGAACAGGGCGATCACGGCGAAGAAAATCAGCCAGTGAATGAGGACAGCGAGCGCGCCGTACTCGGCGGGCCGTTTGTCGGCGGAGTCGAGAGTCGTGGTTGTCATGTTGTCTCCGAAGCAAAATCGCGGCGCGTCGCAGCCCGCGGCGCGAGCAGCCCACCGGACGATGATGCCCGGCAGGGCGGCAGGCGCGATGTGATCGAGCGCAATTTGCCGAACACATTTTGCTGATCGCAGGGACGGCGGGCTGCCAATGGCCCGATCTATGCCACGGAGGAAATACGAAGTCATGACAGGTAGCTGCGATTGCAAAGCAACAGCGCGAACTTATTGTCGCTCTCGCAGCGCCGGGACCACCAAAAATGGGATCATTCCGAGCACGACGCTGATCAGCGCGAAGCCGAGCACCGGATTGTAGCTCTGGGTGAGGTCGTGCAGCAGGCCGCCGCACCACGAGCCGAACGCCGAGCCGAGGCCGCTGCCGATCGAGATCGTGCCGTAGATCGTGCCGACGCGCCTGCCGCGGAAGATGCTCATTGCTGTGGCGGTGATCAGCGGGCCGCGCGAGCCGATCATCGAGCCGAAGCAGATGACGAAGCCGCCGAGCAGCAGCAGGTTCTGGTACCACTGGAGCAGCCACAGCAGTGCGAGGCCGGTGATCGAAATCGCGTAGGATACCAGGATCGAAGGTCGACGCCCGATCACTCCATCGAGCCAGCTCACCCCGAGCATGCCGACCACCAGCACGACGCCGGAGAACCCCCAGGCGGTCGCGGCCTGCAACGGGGTGAATCCGGCGTCGACCAGATAGGCGACCACCTGCACGGAGATCGAGTACATGCCGATCGCGGTGAAAAAGAACGTCGCGAACAATGCCCAGAACGCATGGTGACGCATCGCGCTGGCCAGCGTCCAATCGTCGTCCACTGCCTCGTTGCTCGGCCGCCGCGTGTGCGCGTCGGCACCGGCGGCGAACCGCCGCCACGGCAGCAGCGACAGCGGGACCAGCAGGATCAGCATCGCGACGCCGAGGATCAGATACGCCTCGCGCCAGCCGAACCGCTCGATCAGGACTTGCGCGACCGGCAGCATCACCAGCACGCCGGCACCGATCGCCGAATACACCACCGCCATCGCGGTCGGCAGCTTGGCGCCGAACCAGCGCCCCAGCAGGATCGAATTCGGAACGTTGCCGGTGCATGCGATGCCGAGGCCGACGCACAGTCCGACGGTGATCTGCAACTGCCATAGCCGTTCGGCATAGGCGGCGATCAGCAGCGCGCCGCCGAGCAGCGCCATGCCGAGAGTATAGACCGCGCGGGGGCCGGAGCGGTCGAACAGGCGGCCGACCAACGGCGAGGCGAGGCCGGTGCACAGCGCCGTCAGCGAATAGATCGACACCACCTCGGCGCGGTCCCAGCCGAACGAGGCCGAGATCGGCAGTAGGAATACGGTGAAGCTCTCGCCGAGCCCGCGCCCGAGCAACGACAGCACGAAGCACAGGCCGAGAATGAACAGGCCGATGCGCGAGGCACGGTGATCCAAGGACGTTCCTTCCCGAACGAAACCACGTTTTGGGTATCGAACGCGGTTTTGCCGGAAAGGAGCAGGGCCAACTGGCGAATGGGGCTATGCAAGCCGAAGCAGCACGTGCTTTTTCTTGCCCATCGACAGCTTGATCACGCCGTCCGACGACAGATCGGTCGCGGTCAGCGTCATCTTCTCGTCGGTCACCGGCGCATCGTTGACCTTGAGGCCGCCGGCCTTGATCTGGCGGCGCGCTTCGCCGTTGGAGGCGACCAGGCCGGTCTTCTCCGCGAATGCCGCCAGCACGCCGATCCCGGCGTCGAGTTCGCCGCGGCTGATCTCGACGCTTGGCAGATCCTGCGCAGTGCCGCCCTGCTCGAAGGTGGTGCGCGCGGTGGCTTCCGCCTTGTCGGCCGCCTCGCGGCCGTGGATCAGCGCGGTCGCTTCAGTTGCGAGGATCTTCTTGGCGTCGTTGATCTCGGCACCTTGCAGCTTCGAAAGCCGCTCGATCTCGTCCAGTGGCAGCAGGGTAAACAGCTTCAGGAAGCGCCCGACATCGGCATCCTCGGTGTTGCGCCAGTACTGCCAGTAGTCGTAGGGCGCCAGCATATCGCCGTTGAGCCAGACCGCACCGGCGGCGGTCTTGCCCATCTTGGCGCCGGACGATGTCGTCAGCAGCGGGCAGGTCAGGGCGTGAAGCTGATGCGTGCCCATGCGGCGGCCGAGGTCGACGCCGTTGACGATGTTGCCCCACTGATCCGAGCCGCCCATCTGCAGATTGCATTTGTAGCGGCGCGCCAGCTCGACGAAGTCGTAGGACTGCAGGATCATGTAGTTGAATTCGATGAACGACAGCTCCTGCTCGCGGTCGAGCCGCAGCTTCACCGAGTCCATCGTCAGCATGCGGTTGATCGAGAAGTGGCGGCCGACGTCGCGCAGCATCTCGATGTAGTTCAGCTTGGTCAGCCACTCGGCGTTGTCGGCCATCACCGCGTCGCTGTGGCCGTCGCCGAAGGTGATGAACTTCGAGAACGTGCCCTTGATCGACTCCTTGTTGGCGTCGATCTGCTCGTAGGTGAGGATCTTGCGGGTCTCGTCGCGGCCGGACGGATCGCCGACGCGTGTGGTGCCGCCGCCCATCAGCGCGATCGGCTTGTTGCCGGTCGCCTGCAGCCAATGCAGCATCATGATCGAGAGAAGGTGGCCGACATGCAGCGACGCGGCCGTGCAATCGTAACCCACATACGCGACCACTTCGCCCTTCGCCGCGAGCGCATCGAGCGAGTCGGGGTCGGAAATCTGATGAATGAATCCCCGACTCTGGAGAACATTCATAAAATCAGACTTAAAAGCGGTCATCTGTATCGGTCTCTGATCACAGTTATTTCACGATCGGCGCAAATCGCGCGCGACGACGCCCAGGAAAGTCTTTCGGGGCCGTTACCCCGTGGCATTATAAGAACTAGGTGTTTGACACAAGTTGGACGTTCTGCAGCGGGCAGAAAGGCGCGTTGCCATGATGATGACGGCGATCGGACTGATGAGCGGCACCTCGCTCGACGGCGTTGATGTCGCGCTGATCAAGACCGATGGGCGGCGCGTCGCTGCGCTCGGTCCGTCGGGCTACCGGCCTTATACCGAGACCGAGCGCGGCCTGCTGCGCCAGGCGCTTGCGGAGGCGACGGAGCTCGACCGCCGCGATGCGCGCCCCGGCGTGCTCGCCGAAGCCGAGCGGGCGGTGACGATCGCGCATGCCGAAGCGGTCTCGGCATTCATCGCGCAATACCGGCTGTCTGCCGCCGCCATCGACGTCGCCGGCTTTCACGGCCAGACCGTGCTGCACCGGCCGGAGGCGAAGCTCACCGTCCAGATCGGTGACGCTGCTGCGCTGGCCAGGGCGATTCGTATTCCTGTGGTGTACGATTTCCGTGCCGCCGACGTCGCGTCGGGCGGTCAGGGGGCGCCGTTCGTGCCGGTGTATCATCGTGCGCTGACGCAGTCGCTCAGCCGTGACGGCGCGGTCGCGGTGGTGAATATCGGCGGCGTCTCCAACATCACTTATATCGACGGCAGCGATACGCTGATCGCCTGCGATACAGGGCCCGGCAACGCGCTGCTCGATGATTTCGTGTTCCGCACCCAAGGCAAGCCGTTCGACTGCGAGGGCCGGCTGGCGGCGCAAGGCGTGGTCGATCAGGCGTGGGTCGGCGATGCGCTGCAGCATCCGTTCTTCATCAAGCCGCCGCCGAAATCGCTCGACCGCAACGACTTCGCCGGGCTCGCACTGCGCGACTGGTCGGCGGCTGATGGCGCAGCGACGCTGACCGCGTTCACCACCCGGGCGATTGCGGCGGTGGTGCCGCTACTGCCGAAGCCGCCCGCGAGCTGGGTCGTCACCGGCGGCGGGGCGCGGAACCTGACGATGATGCGGATGCTGCGCGACGCGCTGGCGCCGGCCAGCATCGACAGCGCCGACGCACTCGGCTGGTCGGCGGATGCGATGGAGGCGCAGGCGTTCGGCTTCCTCGCCGCGCGTGGACTGAAGGGGCTGCCGCTCAGCTATCCGGCGACGACCGGTGTCGCGTTCCCGATGACCGGCGGGCTGCTGGCGCGGCCGTAGCCGGAGGCGTCAGCGTACGTTGGCGAGCCGCATGTCCAGATAGGACGTGATCGTCTCCATCAGCGGCTCCATCCGATCTTCGAAGAAGTGATTGGCGCCGGGGATGGTCTGCTGGTCGATGACGATGCCCTTCTGGGTCTTGAGCTTCTCGACCAGGGTGTTGACGTCCTTGGCCGGAGCCACGATGTCCTTCTCGCCATGGACGATCAGGCCGGACGAGGGGCAGGGCGCCAGGAACGAGAAGTCGTAGCGGTTCGGTTCCGGCGCGATCGAGATGAAGCCCTCGACCTCGGGCCGACGCATCAACAGTTGCATGCCGATCCAGGCGCCGAACGAGAACCCGGCAACCCAGCAGGCGCGCGCCTCGGGGTTGATGGTCTGGGCCCAGTCGAGCGCCGAGGCCGCATCTGCCAGTTCGCCGGTGCCGTGGTCGAACGAGCCCTGGCTGCGACCGACGCCGCGGAAATTGAAGCGCAGCACCGAGAAGCCGCGCGCGACGAAGGCGTAATACACCTGATAGACGATCGGGTGATTCATGTTGCCGCGGAACTGCGGATGCGGGTGCAGCACCATCGCAATCGGCGCGTTCTTCTGCTTGGCGGGGTGGTAGCGGCCTTCGAGGCGGCCCGCCGGACCGGTGAAAATGACTTCGGGCATCAGCGATCCTTGCGCGACATTGTGGGAATGGGCCTGCCGCGCCGTGCACGGGCGGGTCCTGCCAGCAACAGCCGCCGGCTGCCGCGAAGCGGATCGGGCAGGCGGCCGGAGGAAACGGGGAGCTGCGTTCTAGCATGGAGCGCAGGGCCAAATGCAAGCATATTGAACAGGGTGGGCCGGCGGCGGAGCCGATCACCGGCGGATCGACTGCTGTGAAGGGGGAAACAAGCGCGGTGACGGCCAATCGAGTTTACCTGGACTGGAATGCGACCACGCCGCTGCGGCCGGAGGCGAAGGCGGCGATGACCTCGGCGCTCGATCTGGTCGGCAATCCGTCCTCGATCCATGCCGAAGGACGTGCGGCGCGCGGCCTGCTCGAGCAGGCCAGGGCGCAGCTCGCCGAGGCCGTTGGGGCAGTGCCGCGCGATGTCGTATTCACCTCAGGGGGCACCGAGGCGAACGCTCTGGCGCTGACGCCGGGCCTCCGGATCGGCTCGGAACCCGTTGAACGATTGTTGGTTTCCTCGATCGAGCACGCCGCGGTGCTGAGCGGCGGCCGGTTCACTGCGGAACGCGTGGACCAGATCCGGGTCACGCCGGACGGCGTGGTCGATCTCGACCACCTGCGCGCCATGCTGGCTAGCGGTCCAGCCACCCTGGTGTCTGTGATGCTCGCCAACAACGAGACCGGTGCGCTTCAGCCGATTCGTGAAGTCGCTGAGATCGTCCATGAAGCAAGCGGGGTGCTTCATGTCGATGCGATCCAGGCGTTCGGCAAGATTTCGTTCAGAATCAAAGATCTCGGGGCCGATCTTCTGGCCTTGTCTGCACACAAGATCGGGGGCCCCAAGGGGGTCGGTGCGCTGGTGCTCGGTTCCGGGCTGTCGGGGCCGGAGCCTTTGCTGCGCGGCGGCGGCCAGGAATTGGGGCGGCGGGCCGGCACCGAGAACCTAGTCGGGATCGCTGGTTTCGGCGCGGCGGCGGCTCTCGCCATCCCTGCGATCAAGCACGACATGGTCCGGGTCGAAGGATTGCGGACACGACTTGAGGCCGGCTTGCGACATATTGCCGGGGAGGACGGGGTGATCATGTCGGCCGGTGTGCCGCGGCTCCCCAACACGACGCTCGTCGCAATTCCGGGATTACGCGCCGAAACCGCCGTAATCGGCTTCGATCTGGCCGGTATCGCGGTGTCGTCGGGGTCGGCGTGTTCGTCTGGCAAGGTGCAGCCGTCGCACGTGTTGGGGGCGATGGGCTGCGGCCCGGAACTTGCTAAGTCTGCAATCAGGATCAGCCTCGGCTGGTCGAGTAGCGAATCCGACATTGATTGTTGTCTGGAGGCTTGGAGAAAGCTGGTCGGCAACATAGCTAGAAGGGATCGTGAAACAGTGCTTGAACGGTTCTAAGAGGGTTTCATCCCGTGACGGATCGTGTAAGCATGTCTTTCGCAGATCCACCGCGGTCCTTGAAACCGTGAGCGGAGGTTTGAATGGCTGCCGTCCAAGAGACCGTCGATCGGGTCCGCCAGATCGACGTCGATCAATATCGCTATGGATTCGAGACACTGATCGAATCCGAGAAGGCTCCCAAGGGGCTTTCCGAAGACATCGTCCGCTTCATCTCGGCCAAGAAGAACGAGCCGGATTGGATGCTGCAGTGGCGGCTGGAAGCCTACCGCCGCTGGCTGACGATGACCGAGCCGACCTGGGCTCGGGTGGATTATCCGAAGATCGATTTCCAGGATCTCTACTACTATTCGGCGCCGAAGCCGAAGAAGACCGTCGGCTCGCTCGACGAGATCGATCCGGAGATCCTGAAGACCTACGAGAAGCTCGGCATCCCGCTGCGTGAAGTCGCGTTGCTCGAGGGCGTCGAACCGCGTCCGGGCGAGCCGGACTCGCCGGGCCGCAAGATCGCGGTCGACGCGGTGTTCGACTCGGTGTCGGTGGCCACCACCTTCCAGGCCGAGCTGAAGAAGGCCGGCGTGATCTTCATGCCGATCTCCGAGGCGATCCGCCATCACCCCGAGCTGGTGCAGAAATATCTCGGCAGCGTGGTGCCGACGTCCGACAATTTCTACGCGACGCTGAACTCGGCGGTGTTCTCAGACGGCTCGTTCGTCTACGTGCCGCCGGGCGTGCGCTGCCCGATGGAGCTGTCGACCTATTTCCGGATCAACGAGCGCAACACCGGCCAGTTCGAGCGCACCCTGATCATCGCCGACAAGGGGTCCTACGTCTCGTATCTGGAAGGCTGCACCGCTCCGCAGCGCGACGAGAACCAGCTCCATGCCGCCGTGGTCGAGCTGGTGGCGCTGGACGACGCCGAGATCAAATACTCGACGGTGCAGAACTGGTACCCGGGCAATTCGGAAGGCAAGGGCGGCATCTACAACTTCGTCACCAAGCGTGGCGACTGCCGCGGCGCCAATTCTAAGATCTCCTGGACCCAGGTCGAGACCGGTTCGGCGATCACATGGAAATATCCGAGCTGCATCCTGCGTGGCGACAATTCGCGCGGCGAGTTCTACTCGATCGCGATCTCGAACGGCTATCAGCAGGTCGATAGCGGCACCAAGATGATCCATCTCGGCAGCAACACCACCAGCCGGATCATCTCCAAGGGCATCGCCGCCGGCAAGTCGCAGAACACCTATCGCGGCCTCGTCACGGCGCACCGCAAGGCCAGGGGCGCGCGCAACTTCACCGCCTGCGACTCTTTGCTGATCGGCGACCAATGCGGCGCGCACACCGTGCCCTACATCGAAGCCAAGAACGCCTCGGCGCTGTTCGAGCACGAAGCCACCACGTCGAAGATCTCCGAGGACGTGCTGTTCTACTGCATCCAGCGCGGCCTCAGCCAGGAGGAGGCGGTCGGCCTCGTGGTCAACGGCTTCGTCAAGGACGTGCTGCAGCAACTGCCGATGGAATTCGCGGTCGAAGCGCAGAAGCTGATCTCGATCAGCCTCGAAGGTTCGGTCGGGTAACGCCGGCAAGCTTCACGAGGTGGCCGCGCCGCGGCCGCCTCGCAGGATCCGCAACGAGAACGTCATACCAACTCATCCTTCGAGGCGCGCGCCGCGATCGATCCTCAGGATGAGAGCCAAACAGGAAGGTCGTTATGCCTGCATTGCTCGAAGTGAAGGACCTCCAGGTCAGCGTCGCGGATCGCGAGATCCTGCACGGCCTGACGCTTTCGGTGAACGAAGGCGAAGTGCACGCGATTATGGGGCCGAACGGCTCCGGCAAGTCGACGCTCAGCCACGTCATCGCCGGCAAGCCGGGCTACGAGGTGACCGGCGGCCAGATCCTGTTCAAGGGCGAGGATCTCTTGGAGATGGAGCCGAACGAGCGCGCCGCCAAGGGCGTGTTCCTGGCGTTCCAGTATCCGGTCGAGATCCCCGGCGTCGCCACCATGAACTTCCTGCGCACCGCGCTGAACGCGCAGCGCAAGGCACGCGGCGAGGACGAACTGTCGACGCCGGATTTCCTCAAGCGCGTTCGTGAAGTCTCCGGTTCGCTCGGTATTCCGCAGGAGATGCTGAAGCGCGGCGTCAATGTCGGCTTCTCGGGCGGCGAGAAGAAACGCAACGAAGTGCTGCAGATGGCGCTGTTCCAGCCCAGCCTGTGCATCCTCGACGAGATGGATTCCGGTCTCGACATCGATGCGCTGCGGATCGCCTCCGAAGGCGTCAACGCGCTGCGCGCGCCGAACCGCTCGATGGTCGTGATCACCCACTATCAGCGGCTGCTCGACTACATCGTGCCCGACGTCGTGCATGTGATGTCGAAGGGCAAGGTGGTACGCAGCGGCGGCAAGGAGCTCGCGCTCGAGCTCGAAGCCAACGGCTACGCGCAATATCAGGAAGCGGCGGCCTGAGCGCCGCCGATCGGGACACGGTCATGAACATCGCAGTGGCGAAACCCGACAAGCTCGACACCGTCAGCGACAATTTCGCTGCGGTCAGCGCCCGCGTGCCGGGCGCGGGCAAGGTCGCCGACACCCGCCGTCAGGCGCTCGATACGTTCCTGCGTATCGGGCTGCCGCATCGGCGGATCGAAGATTGGAAGTACACCGACCTGCGCGCGCTGATGCGCGAGGTGCTGCCGCTCGCGGCGGAGCCCGAGGCGAGCGCGCTGTCGCGCGCCGAGGCCGCCGCCAAGCTGCACGCGATCGACGGCGTCCGCCGCTTGGTGCTGGTCGATGGCGTCCTGGCGCCGGGTCTGTCGGATCTTGCGGGGCTCGAATCCGGCCTGTCGATCCGCAGCCTGCGCGAGGCGCTGCAGAGCGGCGACGATCGCGTGCTGTCGCTCGACACCGCCGATCCGATGGTGGCGCTCAACACCGCGCTGATGACCGACGGCGTCGTCATCGAGGTCGCGGACGGCACCACGCTGGCTCGGCCGCTTCACGTCCTGCACGTTGCCTCCGGCGAAGCGCCGGCTGCAATGTTCACCCGGTCGCGGATTGCGCTCGGCAACGCCGCGGTGGCGACGGTGGTCGAGAGCTACGTGGCGGGCGAGGGCGCCGGCGCCTATCAGGTTCACGATTCCGCTGTGATCGCGGTCGGCGACCACGCGCGTCTCGACTACGTGCGGATCGTCGAAGACTCCCGCGAGGCGTTCAACGTGACCTCGGCGACGGTCGCGGTCGGAACGCATGCGCATTTCAACGCCTTCTGCATCACCACCGGCGGATTCGTCAGCCGCTATCAAGCGGTGGTGACGGTGGCCGGTTCGCACTCGGAGGTGCAGACCAACGGCGTCAATCTGCTCAACGGCAAGCAGCACGCCGACACCACGCTGGTGATGAATCACGACGTGCCGCATTGCGCCAGCCGCGAAGGTTTCCGCGCGGTGGTGGATGACCGCGGCCATTCGGTGTTCCAGGGCCGGATCAACGTTCGCCAGCCGGCGCAGCAGACCGACGCCAAGATGATGACGCGGGCGCTGTTGCTGTCCGACGAGGCCGAGGTCGACAACAAGCCCGAGCTCGAGATCTTCGCCGACGACGTCACCTGCGGTCACGGCGCGGCCGTCGGTGCGCTCGACGATTCCTTGCTGTTCTATCTGCGTGCCCGCGGATTGCCGCAGAAAGAAGCCGAGGCGATGCTGATCCAGGCGTTCGTCGGCGAGGCGATTGAGGCGATTGCGGACGACAATTTGCGTGAGCTGGTGACCGCGGCCGCGGTGCGCTGGCTGGAGGCGAGGCAATGAGTACGCATCCGGCGGTCAGCAACGGCAGCTACGACGTCGCCCGCGTCCGTGAAGACTTTCCGGCGCTGTCGCTGGAGGTCTACGGCAAGCAGCTGGTGTATCTCGACAACGCTGCCTCGGCGCAGAAGCCGCGCCAGGTGCTGACTCGGATGACGCAGGCCTACGAGAGCGAATACGCCAACGTGCATCGCGGCCTGCATTATCTCGCCAACGCTGCGACCGAGGCCTATGAGGGCGGCCGCGCCAAGGTGCAGGGACTGCTCAACGCCAGGCGGCCGGAAGAGATCATCTTCACCCGCAACGCCACCGAAGCGATCAACCTGGTGGCGTCGTCGTGGGGCGCGCCGAACATCGGCGAGGGCGACGAGATCGTGCTCTCGATCATGGAGCACCATTCCAACATCGTGCCGTGGCACTTCCTGCGCGAGCGCCAGGGCGCCGTGCTGAAATGGGCGCCGGTCGACGACGAAGGCAACTTCCTGCTCGACGAGTTCGAGAAGCTGCTGACCGCCAAGACCAAGCTGGTCGCGATCACCCAGATGTCGAACGCGCTCGGCACCGTCGTTCCGGTCAAGGAGGTGGTGAAGATCGCCCACGCCCGCGGCATTCCGGTGCTGGTCGACGGCAGCCAAGCGGCGGTGCATCTCGCCATCGATGTCCAGGATATCGATTGCGATTTCTACGTCATGACCGGGCACAAGATTTACGGCCCGACCGGGATCGGCGCGCTGTACGGCAAGTACGACATCCTCGCCAAGATGCGCCCCTTCAACGGCGGTGGCGAGATGATCCGCGAGGTGGCGCAGGACTGGGTGACATACGGCGACCCGCCGCATCGATTCGAGGCCGGCACGCCGGCGATCGTCGAAGCGGTGGGACTCGGAGCGGCGATCGATTACGTCAATTCGATCGGCAAGGAGCGGATCGCCGCCCACGAACACGATCTTTTGACCTACGCCGATCAGCGGCTGCGCGAGATCAACGCGCTGCGGATCATCGGTTCTGCAAAGAACAAGGGGCCGGTGATTTCCTTCGAAATGAAGGGCGCTCACCCGCATGATATCGCGACAGTGATCGATCGGCAGGGGATCGCGGTTCGCGCCGGCACCCATTGCGTGATGCCGCTGCTGGAGCGGTTCCAAGTCACTGCGACGTGCCGTGCGTCGTTCGGCATGTATAATACCCGTGAGGAAGTGGACCAACTCGTCAGTGCGCTGATCAAGGCGCGGGATCTGTTCGCATGACCGATACGATCGAAGCCAAAGCCAATATGCAGACCGTCTCGGCGCTGCCGCCGGAGGAGACCGAGCGGCTCGGCACCGAGATCGTCGGCGCGCTGAAGACGGTGTTCGACCCGGAAATTCCGGCCGACATTTACGAGCTCGGGCTGATCTACAAGGTCGAGATCAAGGACGACCGTACCGTCGATCTCGACATGACGCTGACGACGCCGAACTGTCCGGCTGCAGCCGAATTGCCCACCATGGTCGAGAATGCGGTCGCCTCGGTGCCGGGCGTCGGGGTGGTCAACGTCAACATCGTCTGGGAACCGCCGTGGACTCCGGAGCGAATGAGCGACGAAGCCCGGCTCGTGCTGAACATGTGGTGAGGAACGGATTGGATTTGCGTCTGAATGGAGTGATCGAGTCGGCTTTGTATGTCGACGACCTCGATCGCGCCCGGAGCTTCTACCAGGACGTCTTGCTGCTGAGTCCGATGACGAGCGACCAGCGGTTTTGTGCTTTCGACGTCGGCGGTCGGAGCGTGCTGCTGTTGTTCAAGCGGGGTAGCACGCTGGAGACGGTCGAACTGCCGGGCGGCACGATCCCGCCGCACGATGGCAGCGGACCCATCCACATTGGCCTGTCGGTCGATCGCGATCGGCTCGGCGAGTGGGAAGCGCGCCTGCGGGAGCACGGCGTGGCGATCGAAGGCCGCACGGATTGGCCGCGCGGAGGGTCGAGTATCTACTTCCGCGATCCCGATCGCCATCTGTTGGAACTTGTGACGCCGGGTGTCTGGCCGATCCATTAGCAGGCATATGGCGACGACGTGGTAACACCTTTCGAAGTGGCGGTTGCGTAACTATCTGAAGGTCCGGCTGGTCGCCGGTGCAGCGGCGAACGTATCCGGGCAGGCCCGGCAACAGGAGTGGGAAACACCATGGCTACGGCACGTCCTCGGCCTCAAGTGATGCGGCTTACCGATGCCGCGGCCATTCGCGTGAAGGAACTGATGGGCCGCGCCGACAGCGAGATTCTCGGTCTGCGCGTCGGCATCAAGAACGGCGGCTGCGCCGGGCAGTCCTACACGGTCGAGTACGCCCACGACATCAAGCCGAACGACGAGGTGATCGAGGACAAGGGCGTCAAGATCATGGTCGATCCGAAGGCGGTGCTGTTCCTGCTCGGCACCGAGATGGACTACAAGGCCGACAGGATGCAGGCGCAGTTCGTGTTCAACAACCCGAACCAGATTTCCGCCTGCGGCTGCGGCGAATCGGTAGAACTGAAGCCCGCGGCAATTGATGGCTGAGCGGGTCTCCCGCTGCTTCGCATGATCCGATCCGATCTTCCCGTGAGCGGAAGGGGGTGCGGATTGTGCATCAAGCGCTCAATAACGGTACTACTCATTAAACAGTAATTAAGAAGTGGTATCGGAAAACCTCTGCGAGGCATTCGCAGGGGAGTGATCGCATGAAGCGCCGTGACTTTTTGCTGGGGGCTGCGGCCGTCGGGCTCGGCGGGCCTTGGCTCGCGAAGGCGGCGATCTCGTCGCTGCACGCGCAGCCGGCGGCGCCGAAGGGAGCGAAGATCGCGAAGGTCGCGATTTTTCCGGCGATCGGTTTCTCCCGCGTGGGCAACGCTGAGGATTGGTTCCTCGCCCCCGAAGTGCCGGGCCTGCTCGACGAGCCCGAGGGCGGCTTCAAGGACAAGCAAGGCCGCATCAAGAAGCAGGTCCAGCGGTTCCGGCTGTTCGGCTACGACGATCAGGGCCGGGTCGTGCGTGAGCTCGACGGCTCCGACGGTGTGACCTGGAGCGTCCACGTCGCCAACACCAAGGCCGCCTGGTACGGCTTCGTCAATGCGATGGATCGCGGTGACGCCGCGCCCGGCGTGCCAGGCCCGCAGCGCAATGCGTTCATCGCCGCTGACAAGCGCGAAGCGATGCTGTGCATCGACGGCGGCCGGTTGGAGATCGCCGGCGCCTCGACCAACGCAAAGGGCGGCGACGACAAATATCGGATGAAGGGCCGGTTCTGGCAGACGCTCGATGTCTCGCTCGGCCATCTGCGCACCGACGACAAGGGCCGTCTGTTGGTGTTCGCCGCCGACGGCGTCTCGCGCACGGCGCTGCCGCAGAATCCGGTGCGCGACTTCACCAATAACGACGGCTGGCACGACGATTGGGCCGACGGCTGGGTCAAGGCGACCGTCACCGTGGACGGCCAGAAGCTCGATTGCGATCCGGCCTGGGTGGTGTGCTGCGGTCCGAAATTTGCGCCGCAGCTCGAGCCGATCGTGACGCTGTACGATGCCGCGCGCGAAGCGATGGTCGCTCTCGGCCAGATGCAGAGCCCGACCGACAAGGTGTCGTTCCGCCGCGACGTGCTGCCGATCCTGCGCCGCGCCGGCGCGATGCAGTGGGTCGCTACAGCGTCGTTCCTCGGTGCCGCCTGGAACGACATCGGTGATCTGTCCAGCCCGGCGACGATCGAGACGCTGGCCAAGCCCGGTGCCGACGCCAAGGCCGCGCGCAAGAAGGTCTTCGACGCGTTCCGCAAACCGGATGGCAGCGATCAGCGCGGCTACGCGATTCCGATCATGCTCGGCGACGGCGTCAACTATCAGGACAGCCAGCATGCCTGGCTGGCGCTGACGCCGACCCAATATCGCGTGCTCGAACTCTGGGCCGAGGGCAAGTTCGAAGCCGACTACGCGAACAAGAGCGCCGACTCGGTTCGCACGCTCGACGATCTGCCGATCGAACTACGCCCCGAGGCGATGACGCGCGCCGCGCTCGACGCCTGTTCGGGTGGCGCTTTCCATCCCGGTGTCGAAATCACCTGGCCGATCCGCCACAAGGAGCTGTATCGCGGTCCGAACGAGACCAAGCTGCCGTTCCGCCTCGCGTTGTCGAACCGCAAGAGCCTGGTCCAGGACGTCGGATTTCAGCTCAATCCGGTCAATGTATTCGCCGGCAATCCCGACAAGCCGGATCAGGGCAAGCCGATCGGCCCGCAGGCGCCGGGCGACCTGACGCGCTGGATGGGTGTGCCGTGGCAGGGTGATGCGTTCAGCTGCCAAGCGGTTCTCACTGCCAGCGGTTTCCCGACCCCGGTATGGTGGCCAGCGCTGCTGCCGGTCGATGTGCTGCCGGATGCGTTCTATCAGCAGATGATGCGGACCGATCTGCCCGAGGAGGAGCGGCTGCGGTTCTATCACACGCGGGTGCCGTGGGCGCGCGGCGCGGCCGGCATCGGTCTGCACGTCGAGGCCGGCTACACCGACGGCTTGCGGCGGATGATCGAGCTGTGGACGCAGATGGGCGTCGTGGTGCGTCGTCCCGGTCCGAAGGGACTGCCCGGCGTACCTGAGCAGCTTTATGTCGAAGTCCAGCGCGGTTCGATGGACATTGCGGCGCCGACACTTCCGCGCTGATCTCGATGGGCCGGATTGCCGTGATCGGCGCAGGCGTTGCGGCGCTCGCTGCCGCCCGCAGCGTTGTGCTGGCGGGGCGAAGGCCGCTGTTGCTCGCGCCCGATCGCGAGGTGAGTAGCCGCGGCGAGACGTTATCTTCCGCGGCTGCGGTATCGCTCGAGCGGCTGCAATGGTCCGACCTGCTCGACGACGACACCGCGCTGCCGAGCGAAGGTCGGTTCTCGGTCTGGGGCGATGCGACCTTGCGTATGGCAGCGCGAGGCGAGGGCGCCTGGCACCTCGACCGCGCCAGCCTCGAGCGGCAGATGCGGTCCAAGCTGAACAGCGACCCGATCGAGTCGCATCCGCTCATCGTCACCATGCTGGCGCATCACTGTGATGGCGTGGTGCTCGAACTCGGGGATGGCCGCGTCGTGTTCGCGGACGCGGCCATCGATTGCAGCGGCCGGGCCGCGTTGTCGTCAGGAGCAGCGGCGGGGCGTCGCCGCACCGACCGCCTCGTCGCCGTGTGGCGCGTACTCGACTTGCCGGACGACACCGAACCCGCCGCGGCGACGTTGATCGAAGCTGTGGCGCTCGGCTGGTGGTACATGGCTCCGCTGCCGGGCCGCCGTATGATGCTAGGTCTGTTCACCGATACCGATCTGTTGCCACCCGGCGCTGCGCAGGATGGCGCCAAATGGACCGACTTGGCCACATCCACCATCGCGATCGCGCCGCGGCTACACAGCCTGGGTCTCGATGTCACGGCTGCCCTGGAGCCGCCCCAAGTCGCGCCTGCCGCCACCGTCACGGCCAGCCGACTGATCGAGGGGCGCATCTTGCGCGCCGGCGACGCTGCTGCTGCGCTCGATCCGCTCGGCGCCAACGGGCTCGCCACCGCGCTGTGGAGTGGGATCGCGGCCGCCGAGGCGGCGCTGACGCTGACCAATGGCGAGTGTGATCGGGCCGAGGCCTATGAGCGCGATTATCTGCAAGGGATCGCACAGCACCTCGTCACTCAACAGGCGATGTACGCCGCCGAGCCGCGCTTCGCCGCCGAGCCGTTCTGGCAGCGCCGCCGCGCCAATGCACCGTTCCACCCCCACCAGGAGACACTGCCATGAACGCCCCTCTGCGCACGCTGCTCGCTGCTGCCGCCATTGCGGTCGCGATGCCGACCCTGGCGTCCGCCGAATCCAGTGCGGTGAAGATCATCGCGCCGACCGACAAGACGATCACCCCGAGCGGCACCTGGAGCATCGGCGCCCGCGCCGGCGATTTCGTGTTCATCGGCGGGATGCGGGGCACCGACCGCGTCACTGGCAAGATGGTCGACGGCGACGAGGCGCGGATCCGGCGGATGTTCGACAACATGCTGGCGGCGGCTGAAGCTGCCGGCGCGACCAAGGCCGACGCGGTGCGGCTCACCGTGTTCGTCACCGACGTCGCCAAATATCGGCCGCTGGTCAACAAGGTGCAGAAGGACATCTGGGGCGACGGCCCGTATCCGCCGCGCACCGTGCTGCAGGTCCCGGCGCTCGACCAGGGCGATATCGCCGAGATCGACGGCACGTTCTACGCGCCGGAGAAAAAATAGGCGCATCCTGCGCGTTCGCAGTTAAGCTGGTCGGCGGCGCGTTTTGCCGCGCCGCCCGATCCGTCAGCGCTGCGAGCCGTCATGGACCGTGAATTTCTCGCCGACCTGTTCGCGCCGTTCGGCCCGGTGACGATCCGCCGGATGTTCTCCGGTTTCGGGATTTCGGCTGACGGCATCACCTTCGCGCTGGTCATCCGCGATGCGATCTATCTGCGTGCCGACGATGCGACGATCGCAAGGTTCGAGGGCGAAGGCAGCCGGCCGTTCCGCTACGATACAAGCACAAAGACGGTGACCGTCGGCTCGTACTGGCTGCTGCCAGAGAGGCTGCTCGACGATCCGGATGAACTCGCTGATTGGGCGCGCGCAGCCTACGCAGTCGCCGAGCGCGCCGCCCTCAGCAAAGCATCGAAAACGCGGCGTGCCGCAGCGAAGAAGGCCGAGACGGATAGGAGCAAGGCACCGAAGCAGAGCAAGTCAGCCGGCGTCCAGCCGAAGCCGAAGAAGGCTGCAAGGGCAGTAGATCCGGATAAAAAAAGGTGAAGACTCCGAGACCCAGTGCCGCCGGACGGAGCCGGGCCGCGCGTTAGCAGAGGCGTCAGGCGGCCCGAGTCAGGCCACCGCGGCCTGCGTCACGCAGGAGAATTCCGGATCTGTTTCGCAAATCACCCGGTTGCGGCCGTTGCGCTTGGCCGCATACAGGCAGGCGTCGGCGCGTTCGATCAGTGCGTCGGCGTCGTCGCCGGGCTTCAGCGTCGACACGCCGGCCGACATCGTCACCCGGCCGAGCACTTCACCGGTCGATTTTTTCTTCAGTTCCTTCGACATCACCAGCCGGCGGATATTGTCGGCGACGATGATCGCCTGGCGCAACGGTGTGTTGGGCAGCACCACAGCGAATTCTTCGCCGCCGTAACGCGCCGTGAAGTCCTGTCCCTTGATGCTTTGCTTCAAGGTCAGGCCGACCAGCCGCAGCACCTGATCGCCGGTGAGATGGCCGTAGGTGTCGTTGAATGATTTGAAGTGGTCGATATCCATCATCAGCAGCGACAACGGCTGATTGCCGGCGGTGGCGGCGCGGATCGCTTCGCTGACGGCGCGGTCGAAGTGCTTACGGTTGCCGAGCCCGGTGAGCGGGTCGGTCAGGCTCTCGGCGCGGATCGTTTCCAGGTTGACCTGAAGGTTGGCGATCTCCTGCTTGGATTGCGACAACCGCTGTTCCAGTGCACTGTTTGTCTGCTGCATTTCACGCGTAGCCGACACTAAGCGCTCGACGATCGCCTTGATTTGGTCGTGGTCGGTGGCGGTCGATAGTTTGTCGCTTTCGCCGCGCAGATTTTCGCCGAAGCTCGCAGTGCTGCCGAGCGTGCCCGCGAGCAAAATCATGATGTCGTCGATCTCGCCGACGACACGCGCTCCGATCTGGTCGAGGCGGTCGGTGGTCCGTCCGTGGGACAAGTAATCGTCGTAGAGTTGATCGAGATCGGCGTCGCTGAGGCTGCCACGCTGCGCCAGCGTATCGTTGATCGCCTTGTTCAACGCCGGATTGTAGCCGGTCGCATAAACGTACCAGATCTCGTAGTTGCGCGGCACAGCGCCTTGCCCGAGCGCCTTGATCTGCGAGAGGGCCACCTCGGCATAAGCCAAGGTGCGATCATTGTTGTCCTGCCTCCCGGCCACCAGCAATCTCCGATCCGACGTCTCTATACGCACCGCTGTGAACGGTACGAACCTATGGTCGGGTAATGAAGGTGCGGTAAACGCCGTTGGGTTCCGTGCGCGTTAGCCGCGCGCGCGGACCGGACGCAGCAGAAACGCCGGCAGATGCGAATGATCGCCGGCTTCCGAAGAGGTATCGCGGGCCGGTGGTGCGGACCCAAAGGACGCATGGGTTGCCGGAACGGCGGCCGGGGGCGTCGCGCTGCGCGGCTCACGGCGCGGCTTGCGCTCGCGCGGTTCGCGGTTTTCGCGGCGCGGTTCACGATGGCGACCTTCGGGCGCGGCGCGCCGGGAGCGCGTCGGACGCTCGGTCTCGGCCTCGTCGCTGGTGTCGGCTTCCACGCCCGGGCCGACCTCGGCGCGGGGAATCTCCTGGCCGATCAGCTTTTCGACCGCCGCCATCGACTTCAGATCGGACGGCGCCACGATGCTTACCGCCGTGCCTGTGCGACCGGCGCGGCCGGTGCGGCCGATCCGGTGGACGTAGTCGTCGGGGTGGTGGGGGACGTCAAAATTGAAGACGTGGCTGACTTCCGGAATATCGAGGCCGCGGGCGGCGACGTCGGACGCGACCAGGATCGGCAGGTCGCCTTTGCGGAACGCTTCGAGCGCGGCCGTTCGAGCGGTCTGGTCCATATCACCGTGCAACGCGCCGACGCTGAAGCCGTGGCGCTGCAGCGACTTTGCCAGCAGCGCGACCTCGCGCTTGCGGTTGCAGAAGATGATCGCGTTCTTGAGGTCGGTGGCGCCGCGGATCAGTCGGCGCAGCGTCTCGCGCTTTTCGTGCGGCTCGCGGCCGCACGGGACCTGGGACTGGGTCACCGTGACCGCCGTCGATGCGGGCTTGCTGACCTCGATCTTTTCGGGATTGTGCAGGAAGGTCTCGGTGATGCGCCGAATCTCGGTCGGCATCGTCGCGGTGAAGAACAGGGTCTGTCGGGTGAACGGGACCAGCTTGCAGACCCGTTCGATGTCCGGGATGAAGCCCATGTCGAGCATGCGGTCGGCTTCGTCGATGATCAGCATCTCGACGCCGGTGAGCAGCAGGCCACCGCGTTCGGTGTGGTCGAGCAGGCGGCCCGGAGTGGCGATCAGCACGTCGACGCCACGGGTCAGCTTGAGATCCTGATCGCCGAACGACACGCCGCCGATCAGAAGCGCCACGTTGAGCTTTTGGCCGGCGCCGTATTTGTCAAACTGCTCTTTGACCTGGGCGGCGAGTTCGCGGGTCGGTTCGAGAATCAGGGTTCGGGGCATCCGGGCCCGGGCGCGGCCCTTCTCCAGCATCGTCAGCATCGGCAGCACGAACGCGGCCGTTTTGCCGGTGCCGGTCTGGGCGATGCCAAGGACGTCCCTGCGGGCGAGGACGTGGGGGATCGCCTGCTGTTGGATAGGGGTGGGCGAAACGTAACCGGCGGCGGCGACGGCGGCTTGGACTTTCTCGGAAAGTCCCAGATTGGTAAAAGACATCGAGCCTCTGTTGTCGGGGCGCGGCCTGGTCCTAACGCCTTCGGCCGGAACTCGGGGGCACGCCACTAAATCGAACCGCCGCATGGATTCTTCGAAAATCACTGTCGCGCTCAACCCCGGAGCGGCTAGCAATCGTGCACGGGGAAGCCTGGTCGCGGACAGGCGGCTCAATCATCGTACTGCTCGTCGCAATACCGGGCCGCATCACGGGCGGAACATAGGCCGGAATCGGCCAAAGTCAATGCGCCGGCGCATGAAACGGCTGAAATAGCTTAATGTTTTTGCGGTTCGGGGCTGCGGTGGGGGCGGCAGCGGCGGAGCGTTTCGGTCGGCGATTCCCCGAACGCCTCGCGGTAATCCTGAGCGAATCGACTGGGATTGGCGAACCCGCAGCGCAGCGCGACGCCGATCAGCGTGGTCGCCGCCCCGGTCTCCAGCAGCATTTTGGCGTGGTGCAGCTTGGCGCGCTTGACGTAAGCCGATGGCGAGTAACCGCGGTGTTTGAGGAAGGCGCGGGTGAGGGTGGAGATGCTGACCCCGACGATACGCGCGAGATCTTCGACGCTGATGTCGTCGTCGCGGTGATTGTCGACATAGTGTTCCGCTGTGCGGACGGAACGGGGCACATCGTCGTTCACTGCGTTGGCGTTTTCCAGCAGATGGCCGAGATTGTGCCGGCTGCAATACAAGAGCGCGGTGATGCATGATTGCTCGAGATGGAGCAGTACGTTCTTCGGCCACACCGAGTAGCTCGCATCCAGTCGCGACGCGAGTAGCGTCGTCAGATCTCTGAACCCGAGATAGCGCGGCTCGTCGTTCGCGATCGCCGGTTCGAACAGGATCGGCTGCCGCGGCTTGAAGCCGAGCAGCGACGAGATGGTTCGCTCGAGCACCCGCTGCGGCATCCGCAGCAGCAATTGCCGCGAGTTGCGTCCGAATTCGAGCTGGGCGCTCACTCCCGGCGAGCAAATACATGCCGCGCCTTGCGACAGTTCGACGCGGCGATCACCGCTGGTGAGTGACGCTTCGCCTTGCAGGCAGAGATGCACCAGGGCGATCTCGCGCTTCGGGATGACAAGCTCGGTCGCGCCGGAACTGTGGAGGAAGTACAAGCCGATATGTGGCAGCTCGGCGAGGTTGGTTCGCATGAAGAAGTCGTTGGGATTTGAGGCGATCATATCGACGCCGTAGCGTCGCAGGATGTCTCGCGCCTCAATCGGATCGTGGCTCCGCACCAGCGGAAAATCCTTCAGTAACTCCTGATCCGAATTTGAAACGACGCCTTCCGAATTCATCTGACGCTCACGCTGACTCCAGTGGATGGTCCCGCTATTTCGACCGTCGCGGCGGCTTTGTCGACCCGTCTCCCGGTTTTGTCCTAACTGACCGAATTTGTACTCACTGGTGATTAGCAGCCTCCTGATACGGACGATGATCGATGTTGTGTGTTCGGGGCACCACCGTCGGCGAGCTGTTTGATCAATTTACGCATCGCACGATCACGTCGTGAGGCAATGAGTTTATCGGAAGCCCGCGCCGTCGGCGCTAACAACATCGGCCAATGCTCGAACGTACGGTGCGACGGGTCGGCACATTAAGGGTTGGGGTACCTGCCATGCAGCTTTCGAACGTGAAATTGCTCTACAAAATCCTGGGCTGTTTCTTATTGCTCAGTGTGGTCGTTGGATTCGGAATCTGGTTCGCCACCGCGAAGATGGAAGAGATCAATCGAACCTACGCGGCGATGCTCGAGAACGAAGTGCAGGGCATGAAGGCGAATTTTCGCGCCAATGCCAGGCTGTACAACTTCGGACGAATGTCGTGGCGGATCATCGCCGAGACCGAGCCGGCCGAAATGCAGCGGCTGAGCCGCGAGATTGCAGCCAACCATAAGGAATTCAGCGAATTCGTCGCCCAGGCGAAAAAGGGCTTGCCGCAATTTGCCGCGGACTTCGACCGGATCGATCGCATGTTCGATGATATGATCGAGAAGGATTACGCCGCTCTCGAGCGCGCCACAATGGCAAACGACAACGCGCTCGCGGTTCGCTTGGCGAAGGATCTCGCGAAGCGCAATCAAGACGTGCGGGAGCTTCAGTTCTCAATCACCAATAGGCTCGACAAGCAGCTCAGCGACCGCTCGCACGCCGCGTCCGCAGATGTCGCGAGCACGGTCAAGTTGACCATCCTGTTGGTCGGCGGCGGTTTCCTTGCCGTGCTGGCGTTGGCATTCGCGATCGTGCAGCTCGGCATCGCCCGCCCGATCGGCCGGCTGGTCGGCGATCTGCAGGCCATGGCGCGCGGACAAGACGTCGAGGTCTCGGGTACCGAGCGCGGCGACGAAATCGGCCAGACCGCCAACGCCGTCAACGGCATCAAGCTGATGCTCTCCGAGAAGGCGAAGCAGGAAGCTCAGGCGAAAGCCGATCAGGATCGGATCATCGCGGCACAGCGCAAGCAGGAGATGGAAAAGCTCGCTCATCACTTCGAAACCGCGGTCGGCGAGGTGATCCAGGCAGTATCTTCGGCTTCGAACGAGCTCGAAGCGTCGGCCACCACGCTGACGTCGAGTGCGCAACGCGCGCAGGAGGTCACCACGTCGGTCGCTGCGGCATCCGAACAGGCTTCGGCGAACGTGCAGTCGGTGGCGTCAGCGACCGAAGAGATGGCCTCGTCGGTGACGGAGATCAGCCGTCAGGTTCAGGACTCGGCGCGGATTGCCCACGAGGCGGTGACGCAGGCGCAGTGGACCAACGAGCGCGTCGGCGAACTGTCTCAGGCCGCGACGCGGATCGGCGACGTGGTCGAACTGATCAACACCATCGCCGGCCAGACCAATCTGCTGGCGCTCAACGCGACGATCGAAGCGGCCCGTGCTGGTGAGGCGGGGCGGGGCTTTGCGGTGGTCGCGGCTGAGGTGAAGGCGCTTGCCGAGCAGACCGCCAAGGCCACCGGTGAGATCAGTCAGCACATCGGCGGCATTCAGGCTGCGACGCATGAATCGGTGAACGCGATCCGCGAGATTGGCGCCACGATTTCGAAGATGTCGGAGATTGCCTCGACGATCGCTTCTGCGGTGGAAGAGCAGGGCGCGGCGACGCAGGAGATCTCCCGCAATGTCCAGCAGGCGGCCCAAGGTACGCAGCAAGTCTCCGCCAGCGTGGTCGATGTTCAGCGCGGCGCCGGCGAGACCGGCTCCGCATCGACGCAAGTGCTGTCGGCGGCGCAGTCGCTCGCCAACGACAGCAACCGGCTGAAGATGGAAGTCGGCAAATTCCTCGAGACCGTCCGCGCCGCATAGGCACGGCGCCGTTGTGATCAAGCTGGCGCCGAACGCGACGTCGGTCTCGGTGGAGCTGACTTATCGCGACGGCGGCGTGTCGGAGATCAAGACGTTCAGGAAGTAGTCCGTTACGTCCCGACGTGCAGCAGTCAAAAAAACCATCAACACGAATGGAAGGGGCATCCCGCAGGATGCCCCATTTTGTGCATAAGCTTGTTAACGGGAGGCCCTCAATCACCAGTCCGCTAAAACCAGTAAGTCTGCCGATAAGGAGCATTGCACGTTAGAATTGTGCAGTGCTGTAATACGTCCGTCAAGAGACGGAGCAGATAATGTTGGAGAGGCTTCCACAACCGTATCGCCTCGGGCTGGACCTGGGGTCCAATTCGCTCGGCTGGTTTGTCACCACTCTCCAACAACGCGGCGATCGTTTCGAACCGGTCGGCCTGGGGCCCGGCGGGGTGCGGATCTTTCCCGATGGCCGCGACCCGCAGAGCAAAGCGTCCAATGCCGTCGACCGCCGGATGGCGCGGGGCGCTCGCAAGCGGCGCGACCGATTCGTCCTGCGCCGCAGCCAACTGATGGCTGCGCTGGTGAGGCACGGCCTGATGCCCCAAGAGGCCGCGGCGCGCAAAGCTCTGGCCGGGCTCGATCCCTATCAGTTGAGGGCCAGAGCCCTGGTCGATAGGCTGCCGGCGCATCATGTCGGTCGCGCGCTGTTTCATCTCAATCAGCGCCGCGGCTTTCTCTCCAATCGCAAGACGGACAACAAGAAGAACAGCGAGGACGGCGCCATCAAGCAGGCCGCGTCTCGCCTGCGTGACAGCATGGCGAGCCAAGGCGCACAAACCCTCGGCGAGTTTTTCGCGGGTCGGCGTCACTCAGATACCTACGCAGAACGGCAGACCGCGATCCGAGCTGAACTGCAGCGGATCGGCAAAGACCATCTGACCGGCAATGCCCGCAAGAAGGCGTGGGCGAAGGTCCGCAAGCGCCTTTTCGGAGATGACGTGCTCGATCCGGCCGTGGCACCGGAAAGCGTCAGAGCGCGTGCGATCATCACCGGGACGAAGGCCTCCTACGACTTCTATCCGACCCGCGATCTGCTGCTCCAGGAGTTTCATGCGATCTGGAGAGCGCAGGCGCCACACCATTCGACGATGACCGAGAGTGCGTGCCGAGAGATCGAGCGGATCATTTTCTATCAGCGACCCTTGAAGGATCCGATCGTCGGCAAGTGCTCGCTCGATCCGGCGACACGACCGTTCAAGGAGGACCCGGAAGGCTATCGGGCGCCGTGGGCGCATCCGTTGGCACAGCGGTTTCGAATTCTGTCAGAGGCGCGCAATCTGGAGATCCGCGAGACCGGTAGGGGATCGCGAAAACTGACCAAGGCGCAGAGCGATGCCGTCGCCCTCGCTCTGCTGGGCAGCAAGGAGGTCAAATTCGACAAGTTGCGGACGCTTCTGAAGTTGCCTGCGGAATCCAAGTTCAACCTCGAGTCGGATCGTCGCGCTGCGCTCGACGGCGACGCGACTGCCGCACGGCTGTCGGACAAGAACGGGTTCGGCAAAACTTGGCGGGGATTTCCCTTGGAGCGCCAGATCGCGATCGTCGAGAAGCTGATGACCGTGGAGGTCGAGGCCGAACTGGTGGACTGGCTGGAGCAGGAATGCGGCCTCGGCCCGGAAGCTGCCGCGCGGGTGGCGAACACCAGCTTGCCGGAGGGCCACTGCCGTTTGGGTTTGCGAGCGATCAAGAAGATCGTGCCGGTGATGCAGAATGAGCTTGGGGACGACGGCGTCAGCGGTGCCGGTTACTACGAAGCAGCTAAGCGCATCGGTTACGATCACGCCAAACTCCCGGCCGGGGGCGATCTCGACTATCTGCCGTACTACGGCAAGTGGCTCGCCGATGCCGTGGTCGGCAGCGGTGATGCACGCGACGGCAAGGAACGGCAGTTCGGCCAATTTCCCAATCCGACCGTTCATATCGGGTTGGGGCAACTGCGTCGTCTCGTCAACGAGTTGATCCGAGCCTACGGGCCCCCGACGGAAATCTCCATCGAATTCACCCGCGCGTTGAGATTGTCGGAGGATCAAAAGGCGCAGGTGCAGCGCGAACAGCGCAAGAACCAGGACAAGAACCGGGCCCGTGCAGCCGAGCTGGAGCATCTCGGTTTTCCAGCCAATCCGCGCAACCTCCTGAAGATGCGGCTGTGGGAGGAATTGAACTTGCGCGATCCACTGGATCGCAAGTGCGTCTACACGGGCGAGCAGATCGGCATCGAGAGGCTGCTGTCGGAAGAGGTCGATATCGATCACATCCTGCCGGTAGCCATGACGTTGGACGACAGCGCGGCCAACAAGATCGTCTGCATGCGCTACGCCAACCGCCACAAGCGGAAGCAGACTCCGTTCGAGGCTTTCGGCTCCAGCCCGCTTGTCCAGGGCCGCCGCTACGCTTGGGACGATATCGTAACGCGGGCGGCAGCGCTGCCGCGCAACAAGCGCTGGCGGTTCGACGCCGATGCGCGCGAACAGTTCGACAAGCGCGGCGGCTTTTTGGCGCGACAGCTCAACGAGACCGGCTGGCTGGCGCGACTGGCCAAGGAGTATCTCGGAGCTGTCACGGATCCGAACCGGATCTGGGTGGTCCCCGGCCGGCTCACTGGCTTGCTGCGCGGCAAATGGGGCCTGAACGCGCTGCTACCGGACCACAACTACGCTGGCGTCCAGGACAAGGCCGACGCATTTCTGGCGTCCACCGACGACATGGAGTTTTCCGGCGTGAAGAATCGTGCCGATCACCGGCACCACGCCATCGACGGTCTGGTCGCCGCGCTGACGGATCGATCGCTGTTGTGGAAGATGGCGAACGCCTACGACGACGAGCGCGAGAAATTCGTCGTCGAATTGCCGTGGCCGACGATGCGCGACGATCTCAAGGCGGCGCTCGACAAGATGGTGGTGTCGCACAAGCCGGATCACGGCGTCCAGGGTAAGCTGCACGAGGACAGCGCTTACGGATTGCTCGATCGACCCGAAGCTGTCGACGATGACGATCGAGAACCCGCGAACCTCGTCTACCGCAAAGCGGTGGAGATGTTGAACGAGAACGAGATCGGCCGTATCCGGGATCGGCGGCTGCGCGACTTTGTCCGCGATCACGTCGATGCCGCGAAACGGGACGGTGTCGCTCTCGCAGACGCGCTGCGGCAGTTGACGGAGTCGTCCGACAATCCGCATTTCAGGCACGGGCTGCGCCATGTGCGGCTTCTCAAGAAAGAGAAGACGGACTATCTCGTGCCCGTCGTCGATCGAGCCACCGGTCGGCCCTACAAAGCCTACAGCGCCGGCGAGAATTTCTGCGTCGAGGTGTTCGAGACCGCCGATGGCAAATGGAGCGGCGAAGCGGTCCGACGGTTCGATGCCAACAGGTCGAACCGCGGGCCAAAGACGCCGCATGTGCCGAGGTGGCGCACCGAGAGCGCGGGAGCGCGATTGGTGATGCGCATCCACAAGGGCGATTTGATAAGGCTTGAATACGAAGGCCGGACCAGGATCATGGTGGTACACCGGCTCGACGCGGCAGCCGGCCGGTTCAAGTTGGCCGCGCACAACGAGACCGGCAATCTCGACAAACGCCATGCGACGGACAACGACATCGATCCTTTCCGGTGGTTGATGGCGTCCTACGGTACGCTGAAGAAGATGGCGGCCGTGCCGGTTCGAGTCGACGAACTCGGACGGGTCTGGCGTATCGACCCGCGTTAACTACGTCACGACACACGCGTTGCGTGTATGGTCGTCGAGCCTCATGCTCTTGCTCTGGTACGTGTGCAGGACCAGCAGGAGGCGATGGCGATGGTCGGCCGAGTGGTTGAAGTGGCGACTGATGGACGGCACCTAGCGGTCAGTCGCGGTTTCATGACCATCGCTGAAAAGGGGGCGGAACTCGCCCGGGTGCCGCTCGACGATCTTGCGGCAGTCGTCGCCAACGCGCACGGCCTGACGTACTCCAACAATCTCCTCGTGACACTCGCTGCTCGTGGAGTGCCGATGGTGCTGTGCGGAGCCAATCATCGGCCCGCTGCGGTGGTTTGGCCGGTGGATGGCCACCACGCGCAATCCGGAAGGATGAGTGATCAGGCCAGAGCGTCGGCACCGCTGAAGAAGCGGCTGTGGCAGCAGATCGTGCAAGCGAAGATCCTTGCCCAAGGGGCGACGCTCGATGCGGTAGGTGCCGAAGCCGGCGGCTTTCGCTTGCTGGCCCGGAAGGTTCGCGCCGGCGATCCCGACAATGTCGAGGCAGAGGCCGCGCGGCGCTATTGGCCGTTGCTACTCGGGCGCGAGTTTCGTCGCGATCAGGAGGGCGGAGGACTCAATACGCTGTTGAACTACGGTTATGCGATTCTGCGGGCCGCCACGGCGCGCGCCGTGATGGCGGCCGGCCTTCATCCGAGCCTCGGCCTGATGCACTCCAATCGCGGGAACCCGATGGTTCTGGTGGACGACTTGATGGAGCCGTTCCGGTCGCTCGTCGATCGCGAAGTATATCGGCTGAAGGAGAGCGGTGTCGTCGAGCTGACTAGCGAAGCAAAGGCCGCGCTGGCTCGCACGATGGTGGTCGACCTACCGGTCGAAGACGGCCTCAGTCCGATGATGACCTGCCTCGAACGTCTCGCAACGTCGCTTGCGAAGGCTTGCGCCGGCGAGACGGATCGCCTGATCCTGCCGAAACCCGGCTTGCCGCTCGGCTTCTGAAATGGCGACCGCCGCACACCAGGCGCCGCCCGCGCTGTCAGGTTATCGAATCATGTGGCTGTTGGTGCTGTTCGATCTTCCGGTGGGGACCAAGAAGCAGCGCAAGAGCGCGACCGGATTTCGCACAAAGCTGCTCGATCTCGGCTTCGAAATGTCTCAGTTTTCTGTTTATCTGCGCTTCTGCGCCGGCAAGGAGCAGGCTGAAGCCTATGCCCGAAAGGTCGAGCAGGCGATGCCTTCGTCCGGGAAGATCCACATCATCGGCATCACCGACAAGCAATATGAGAACATCCGAACCTATCGCGGAAGAAATCGCGAACAGAGCCCGAAAAATCCGGATCAATACGCGCTCTTCTAGCCCGTCAGATGCGCTTCGGGGCCTCGTCGATCAGAAATTCTCCAGTATTTGCAAGCGGGTGGTTCGGTAGCCAGTTTAGCGGACTGGTGATTGAGGGCCAACCGAAACGGAGCGGCGGCGGTGGCTGCGGCGGCTCCAAGTTTAGCGGACTGGTGATTGAGGGCCAACCGAAACGATTGAAGAATTTCAGCGCCGCACTGATCAAGTT
>NZ_QKQS01000017.1 GCF_003226555.1 Rhodopseudomonas palustris
TGGCGCACGGTGGTTTGGCGGGAAGGCTCGGCCGATTTTCTATCGTCGCGCTTCGCGCGCGTGCGCGTCAGTGTCGGACATAACAAGCTGATCCCGGAGACGCTGCGGCCGGAGTGGCTGCTGGTCGAGTGGCCGGAGGACGAAACTGAACCGACCAAATATTGGCTTGCGACACTGCCGGAGACGATCGGCTTCCGACCGCTCGTCGACCTCGCCAAGCTGCGCTGGCG
>NZ_QKQS01000018.1 GCF_003226555.1 Rhodopseudomonas palustris
CCGACCAAATATTGGCTTGCGACACTGCCGGAGACGATCGGCTTCCGACCGCTCGTCGACCTCGCCAAGCTGCGCTGGCGGATCGAGCGTGACTACCAGGAGCTCAAGCAGGAGGTCGGCCTCGGGCACTATGAGGGGCGTGGATGGCGCGGCTTCCATCATCACGCAACGCTGTGCATCGCCGCCTACGGATTCCTGGTCGCCGAGCGGGCGACGATTCCCCCCTCAGGACCTCGTCCCGCCACGCTGCTCCCGGCG
>NZ_QKQS01000019.1 GCF_003226555.1 Rhodopseudomonas palustris
CAGGGGCATCGCGGCAGGGTTTTGGCGAGTGCGCGGATCAGGCGCAGACGCATGGTTGCGATCGAGTTCGGGAGGTGGCGCTCAGGCCGCCACGGCGGATCCCCTGGGTCGATAGTCGTCGGGAAGGCAAGGCGCCGGGAGCAGCGTGGCGGGACGAGGTCCTGAGGGGGGAATCGTCGCCCGCTCGGCGACCAGGAATCCGTAGGCGGCGA
>NZ_QKQS01000020.1 GCF_003226555.1 Rhodopseudomonas palustris
GACTGGGGTGAAGTCGTAACAAGGTAGCCGTAGGGGAACCTGCGGCTGGATCACCTCCTTTCTAAGGATGGGTCTTCAGTCTGCTCACGCAAACTATCGACCTGTTTTAGAAACATCAGAGGCTCTAAGTCATACGAGCCTCATTGGCGGGACCTCGCCGTCTTCGTTTCTCTTTCTTCGCGGACGAACACGCGCCTGGGGTGGCGCGCGCATTCGGCTTGTCGGCATGATCGTTGATCGATGATGCCGGTGCTGCGTGCCGCAAGCTGCCTCTCGTGCTGAGGGCTTGTAGCTCAGTTGGTTAGAGCGCGCGCTTGATAAGCGTGAGGTCGGAAGTTCAAGTCTTCCCAGGCCCACCACTCATCAATGCGCTGCATTCGTCTTCTGGTTACGGGGCCATAGCTCAGCTGGGAGAGCGCGTGCTTTGCAAGCATGAGGTCGTCGGTTCGATCCCGTCTGGCTCCACCAGATGGTTGATTGACCAGAGCGCTTCGCTTGCACCTCGTTGCTGTCATAGGGACAGCGACGATGGTTTTTCGTCCGCAACTTGTATTCGCCGGCTTTGCGCAATGCGCAGCCTGGCGGGTTTTCTGACATCGTGA
>NZ_QKQS01000021.1 GCF_003226555.1 Rhodopseudomonas palustris
GACTGGGGTGAAGTCGTAACAAGGTAGCCGTAGGGGAACCTGCGGCTGGATCACCTCCTTTCTAAGGATGGGTCTTCAGTTTGCTTCGGCAACTATCGACCTGTTTTAGAAACATCAGAGGCTCTAAGTCATACGAGCCTCATTGGCGGGACCTCGCCGTCTTCGTTTCTCTTTCTTCGCGGACGAACACGCGCCTGGGGTGGCGCGCGCATTCGGCTTGTCGGGATTGTCGTTGATCGGCGGTTTCGGTGCTGCGTGCCGCAAGCTGCCTCTCGTGCTGAGGGCTTGTAGCTCAGTTGGTTAGAGCGCGCGCTTGATAAGCGTGAGGTCGGAAGTTCAAGTCTTCCCAGGCCCACCACTCATCAATGCGCTGCATTCGTCTTCTGGTTACGGGGCCATAGCTCAGCTGGGAGAGCGCGTGCTTTGCAAGCATGAGGTCGTCGGTTCGATCCCGTCTGGCTCCACCAGATGGTTGATTGACCAGAGCGCTTCGCTTGCGCCTCGTTGCTGTCATCGGGACGGCGACGATGGTTTTTCGTCCGCAACTTGTATTCGCCGGCTTTGCGCAATGCGCAGCCTGGCGGGTTTTCTGACATCGTGA
>NZ_QKQS01000022.1:0-29353 GCF_003226555.1 Rhodopseudomonas palustris
CTGCCAAAATCTGAATCTCAATAGATACTTGAGTCCTACCTCACAGGCCCGCGACCTTGTGACTCAGTACAATTAGGCGCACTCGCGCCGTAACCCACCAGCTTTCGACGAAACGTAGATCGGTGGGTTACGCGCTCCGCGCTACCCACCCTACGGCGCCATCGTCGCGGCGACGACGTTCAGCAGCCCGGCCGGGGCGACGCCGAAGATCACGATCAGCGCGATGCAGACGATCAACAGGCCGCGGTCGAGCTGCGGCAGCGGCTCGGACTCGTCGTGGCTGTGGCCGACGAACGGCGCGGTGAAGAACTTCGCGTAATAGAAGAAGCCGAGCGACGAGCCGGCGACCACAATTCCGACCAGCACCCACAGCCCGCCGTCGATCAAGACCCGCAGCAAGAACAGCTTGGCGATGAAGCCGCCCGCCGCCGGCAGGCCGGCGAGCGATAGCAGCGACAGCGACAGCGCGACCGCTTCCAGCGGCCGCCGCTGCATCAGCCCGTGCAGATCCGGCAGCGTCGGCGCTCTGCCGAGCGCGGCGGAGACGCAAAGCGCACCCAACATCGCCGGCGCATAGATCGCCAGATAGAACAGCGCCGCCTCGCCGGCATGCGGCGTGCCGGAGGCGATGATCAGCGCGATGTAGCCGGAATGCGCGATGGTCGAATAGCCGAGCATTCGCGGCAATTGCGGCTGGCGCAGCGCCAAGAGGTTGCCGATCAGCACCGAGGCGCCGCCGAGCGCGGCGAGGCCTTGACTCCACACCGGCTCCGGCAGATGCGCGGTGAGCGCCAGCCGCAAGATCACGATCGCGACGGCCGATTTCGACACCACCCCGGCCAGCGTCGCGGCGCTGGCCGGCGCTGCTTCGAAAGCATCCGGCGTCCACATATGGAACGGCACCAGCGAGAACTTGAACGCGAGACCGGCCAGCAGCAGCGCGGTGCCGAATGCGGTCAGCGCACCGCGGCCGCCCCAATCGGCGAACGCCAGCGCGCCGGTCTCGGCAAAGATCAGCGCGATGCCGAGCAGCAGTGCGGAAGACGCCAGCCCGCTCATCACCAGAAACTTGTAGGCCGCCTCCAGTCCCTGCCGGGTCAGGCGGAACGCGAACAAAGCGATCAGCGACAGGCTGAGGATCTCGACGCCGAGAAACAGCGTCGCGGCGTGGCCGGCACCCGCCAATGTCGCGGCGCCGATCGCTACCAGTACCAGCAGCGACGGCGCCTCCTTGGCCGGCCCGCCGGTGCGCAGGAAGACGAGCGCGCCGAGCGACACCAGGCAGGCGAACACGATGCCGAACCGCGCGGGGCCGTCGTCGGTGAACAGCGCGCCCATTGGCGCTGCCGGCGAACCAATCCGCAGCAGCACCACTGCTGCGGCCAGCGCCAGCCCCGCCGCGGCGGCGGCCTGCACGATCTGCAGCCGCGCCAGCGGCACCAGCATCATCGCCGCCACGGCGGCGATGGCCAGCACCACGAGTGGCGAGAGCGCGGCGAATTGGGCTGCGGTCATGGCGCGGCGATCACGGCGTCTGGATCAGCGCGGCCTTGATCGCCGGCTCGAGCAGCGCCAGCAGGCTCTGCGGATAGAGGCCGACGATCAGCGTGCCGATGCCCATCACCAGGATTGGCCAGTATTCGCGCCAGGTCATGTCGGCGAGCGGCGGCTTCGGCTGCGGCAGGCCGAACACCAGCCCCTTGAGCAGCCGCGTGGCGTAGATCACCGAGACGATCAGGGTCGACAGCGCCAAGAGCGCAAATACCCAATTGACCTGGAAGATGCCGACGATCACCAGCGCCTCGCCGACGAAGTTGGCAGTGCCGGGCAGCGCCAGCAGCGCCGAGCAGAACAGCGCGAAGGCGGCGGCGAATTTCGGCGCGATCTGCTGCAGGCCGCCGAGCTGGCGCAGGTCGCGGGTATGCGTGCGCTCGTACAGCGCGCCGATCAGCAGGAACAGCGCCGACGCCGAGAACGAGTGCGCGATCATCTCGACCGCGGCGCCGGCCAGCGCGTAGTGCACGCCGGCCGAGATCCCCATCAGCACAATCGACATGTGGGCGATCGACGTATAGGCGACCAGCCGTTTGGCATCGTTCTGGCCGCAGGCGACGAGGCCGCCATACAGCGCGCCGGCGGCGCCGAGCGCGATGCCGCAAGGCGCCACCGCGGCGAGACCGTCCGGAAACAGCATCGGGGCGAACCGGAACAGGCCGTAGGCGCCGGTCTTCAGCAACAGGCCTGCGAGCAGGATCGAGCCCGCGGTCGGCGCCAGCGTGTGCGCCTCCGGCAGCCAGGCATGGAACGGCGGCACCGACAGCTTGACCATGAAGGCCAGCGAGAAGCCGAGCAGCATCCAGACCTGAACCGGCGTCGAGAGCTTCATCTCGGCGAGTTCGAAGGCGCTGAACGTCATGTGGTCGGCCATCGCCGCCAATGCGAACGATGCCGCCAGCAGACCGAAACCCGCAGCCGCGTTGAAGATCAGGAATTTCAGCGCGGCGCCTTCCTTGTCGCCGTGGCCCCACACCGCGATCAGCGTGAACGCCGGCACCAGCATCGCTTCCCAGAAGAACGCGAAGATCAGCAGGTCGAACGACAGGAACACGCCGACGGTCGCCGCCACGGTCCAGCACAGGCTGGCGTGAAACAGCCCGGATTGGGTACGGATCTCGCTCCAAGACGCCATCACCGAGATGATGCCGAGCCCGGCGGCGAGCGCGATCATCGTCGCCGACAGGCCGTCGATCGCGAACTCCAGTGAGATGCCGAACGACGGCACCCACGGATACGACACCTTGTCGTACCAGCGGCCATCGCCCCCCGTGGCGACGACGGCGAACAGCAGCACCAGCATCAGCGCGAAGGTCGCGATCGTGACCCAGCGCTCGCGTTCGCCCTTGCCGGCGACGAGGAATGCGACGAGGCCGCCGATCGCAGGCAGCAGGATAAGCGCAATCAGCGCCATGACGTCCCCCAGGCAAACAACAGAAGTCCCGCGCATCCGAGCGCGATCCACAGCGAGTGATCGCGGACGCGGCCGGTCTGCGTCCGCCGCGCCAGCGCCCAGGCGTGGCCGGCACCGCCGGCCAAGCCCATCCAGGCGCGATCGATCCGGTCCGGATTGAAGCGCGCCACGAAGAATCCGACGAACAGCCGGGCCGCGACGATCAGCAGCCGGCCGACCGGGTCGCCGGCCACCATGCGTACCACCGGGGTCTGACCGTCGGTGGCGCGGGTGATCAGGTCGGTGCGAATGCCGCGAACCTGGCTGGCGCCGCAGCCGAGCGGATCGTCGGTGACGAGTCCCGGCACGTCGACGCCCTCGCGCCGCAGCGCGACCGCATCAGCCACAGCCTCGGTGCCTTCGGCGTTGCCGAGCACCGTTGCGACGCGGCGGAAGCGGCGAACGAAGTAATAATAATACAGCACCTCGATGCGGAAGATCCGGACGTGCCGCATCCGCTCCGTCAGACGCTCCAGCTCCTGCGGATGCCTGACCAGCCATCGCGCCAGGATCACGCCGAGGATCGGCGCCGCCGCGCCGAGCAGCGCCGGCACTAACGGAATGTGCTCGGGCGCGCCGCCGGTGAAACTGATCAGGGCGCCGACGGAGATGCCGCCGACCACGGCGACGAAGGTCAGCACCGTCAGCGGCACCACCACCGCGAGACCGCCCCACGGCGGCGCGGCAAGATCGGCCGTCTGGCTGGCCGCGACGAACACCACGCGGAACGCATAGGCACCGGTGAGCACCGCAGCGGTCGCGGCGAGCAGCCACAGCGGCACGCCCCACGGCCCGCTGCTCCACACCGCCGCGAGCACGGCCTCTTTCGAGTACCAGCCGGCGGTGATCACCGGCAGGCCGGCGAGCGAAGCGGCGCCGATCGCGAAGCTCCAGAACGCCAGCGGCTGGCGATAGCGCGAGCCGCGCAACGCCTCGATCGCGGTCGAGCCGCCGGCGGCGTGGCTCATCACGCCGGCGCTGAGGAACAGCAGCGACTTGAACACCGCGTGGATGGCGAAATGCGACAGCGCCACCGCCGGCGCGCCGAGGCCGAGCGCCAGCACCATGAAGCCGATCTGGCTCATGGTCGAGAACGCCAGCAGCTTCTTGACGTCGGTCTGGATCAGCGCCACCAGCGCGCCAAGCGCCGCGGTGAGGATGCCGAGCATCGCCACCATGGCGGAGATTTCTGGGGCGGCAGCAAACAGCGGCGCCAGCCGCGCCAGCAGGATCACGCCGGCCGCCACCATGGTGGCCGAGTGCAGCAGCGCCGACACAGGCGTCGGGCCGGCCATCGCGCTCGGCAGCCAGGTGTGGAACGGAAACTGCGCCGACTTGCCGAGCGCGCCGAGCGCGATCAGCCCGGCGATCGGCGCCAGCCGCCACGGATCGATTCCCGGCACTGCGGCGAGCATGCCGTCGAGCCGGGTGGTGCCGGCGTTCAGGAACAGCATCATCAGGCCGGCGAGCAGCAGACTGTCGGCGACGCGGGTGGTGATCAGCGCCTTGCGCCCCGACGCCACCGCCTTGGGCAGCTTGTCGTAGAACGCGATCAGCATGAAGCTGCACAGGCCGATGGTTTCCCAGCCCAGGAACAGCAGGATGACGTCGGCGGCAAACACTACCGCCAGCATTCCGGCGAGGAACAGGTTCATCACCGCGAAGAACCGGCGCAGATCGGGCAGCGGCTCGGACGCCATGTAGGCGCCGGAATAGATCAGCACCAGCGCACCGACCAGCACCACCGTGCCGCCGGTGACCATGCTGAGCGGATCCATCGACATCGCGATCTGAGCGACGAACACGCCGGTATCGATCGACAGGATCGGCACCGTCGCGCCGGCGACGCAGACGCCCTCGATGCAGGACAGCGCCACCGGGAAGAACAGGATCGCCGGCAATACCGCGGCGCCGACGCCGAGCGCGATCACTGCGGTGCGCGACAGCGGCGCCGGGATCAGCGACAGCAGCACGAAGCCGAGCAACGCCGGCACCGGAACGAAGGGAAGCAGATGCGCCATGCTCACCCCTTCAATCCGCTGATGGCATCGCTGTCGTCGGTGCCGGTGAGGCGGCGCAGCCGCAGGAACAGCGCCAGCCCGACCGCGACTTCGGCGGCGGCCAGCGTCAGCACCAGGATGAACATCCCCTGCCCTTCCGGATCGGCATGATAGGCGCCGGCCGCGATGAAGCCGAGCGCCGGGCCGCTGAGCGCGACCTCCAGCGCGACGAGCTGGAACAGCATGCCGCGCCGCGCCAACACGCCGAATACGCCGATCGCGAACAGGCCGGCGGCCAGGATCATGATGCCGATCAGATCGGACCCGGTCATGATCCGCTCCTCGGGCTGCGGTCGTTGCGACCGATGTGGCGAACGCCGATCAGGCCGGCGAGCAGCAGCAGCGATGCGAGTTCGACCGCCAGCGCCCACGGCCCGAACAGCAGCTTGCCGACCTCCTGGGCCGACACCGGCGCCGGCTGGCCGATAGCCTTCAGGCCGAATTCGCCGAATACGAACGGCGCCACGATCAACACCGACATCAACACCGGCAACGGCCAGGCGCGGCGCAGCAGCGCGCGCTCGCGGGTGATCGCCTCCGGCGAGACCGGCAGCGTCATCACCACGAACACGAACAGCACCACGATGGCGCCGGCATAGATCATGATCAGCAGCACGGCGGCGAATGCCGCGCCGAGCGCGAAGAAGCACACCGCCAGCGCCAGCAGCGTGACGACGAGATACAGCAGCGCATGCACGGCATTCGGCCGCGTCACCGACAGCGCCGCCGAAATCAGCGCGAAGGCTCCGGCATAGATCGCAAGCAGCGAACTCATGGCAGCAGCCCCTTCAGATTGACCGGCGGCGCCTCGTGCTCCGCCTCGCCCTTGTCCTTGCCGGGGATCGCCTTGCCGGCGAACGACCAATAGCGATAGCCACGCACCTTGCCCTCGCCGGAGATCAGCAAATCGTGCTTCTCGTACACCAGCGCGTCACGGCGCCATTCGGACAATTCGTAGTCCGGCGTGAGCTGGATCGCCGCGGTCGGGCAGGCGTCCTCGCAGAAGCCGCAGAAGATGCAGCGTGCGAAGTTGACGCGGAAGTGCTCCGGATACCAGCGGCCGTCGTCGGCCACCGCTTTGGCCAGATCGATGCAGCCGACCGGGCACACCGTCGCGCACAGATTGCAGGCGACGCAGCGTTCCTGGCCGTCCGGATCGCGGGTCAGCACGATCCGGCCCCGCGCGCGCGGATACAGCTTCGGCTTCTGTTCCGGATAGAGCTGGGTCTCCGGCTTGATGAACAGCTTGCGGCCGACCCGCAACAGGGCTTCGAGCCATCCGAATCCGATCATGACGCGCTCCTCGCCACCACGACGATGCCGGTCAGCAGCAGATTGAGCAGCGACAGCGGCAGCGCCACCTTCCAGGCGAAGCCGAGCAACTGGTCGTAGCGCGGCCGGGGCAACGTCGCGCGGATCCAGACGAACGCGACCGCGATCGCCGCGGTCTTCAGCCCGAACCACACCGGGCCGGGCAGCCACGGCCCGAGCCAGCCGCCGAAGAACAGCGTCACTGCCAGCGCCGACACCAGCAGCACCGCGAGATATTCGCCGAGGAAGAACAGGCCGAACGACATACCGGTATATTCCGTGATGAAGCCGGCGACGAGATCGTTCTCGGATTCCGGCAGGTCGAATGGCAGCCGGTGCGCGGCGGCGATGCCGGCGATGGTGAACAGCGCCATGCCGAGCGGCTGCAGCACCACGAACCAGACGCCGCGCTGCGCCTCGACGATCTCAGTCATCGAGAACGAGCCGGCGATCATCACCACGCCCATCAGCGACAGGCCGAGAAACACCTCATAGGCCAGCATCTGCGCCGCGGCGCGCATGCCGCCGAGCAGCGAGAACCGGTTGTGCGACGCCCAGGCGCCGAGCACGGCGGCATAGGCCGTCAGCCCCAGCATGCCGAGCAGAAACAGCAGTCCGACATCGACCGAGGACAGCGCCCAGCCGTCACCGATCGCCACCACGCCGAAGCCGGCCAGCACCGGCGTCGCGGCGACGGCCGGCGCCAGGATGTACAGCAGCTTGTCGGCGCCCGGCGGCGGCCGATCCTCCTTGGTAAGGATCTTCACCGTGTCGGCGACCCATTGCAGCGAGCCGAACGGACCGACGCGGTTCGGCCCGTAGCGCTCCTGCACGAAGCCGAGCAGGCGCCGCTCGACCCAGGTGAAGGTGCCGGCAAGCACCAGCAGCACCATGATCAGCGCGACCGAAATCGTGGCGGTGATGATCATCCCGATCATGGCGCCGCCTCGACCTTGACCCGGCGCAGCGGGCCGCGCGGCTGGCACGAGCCGGCGCTGATCACCACGGTGCCGCGCGGCACCGAAGCATCCAACGTCACCACCGGGGCGCAGGGATCGCCGTCGACCTGCACCGCGGCGCCGTCGCGGAAACCGTGAAGCGCCGCATCGTCCGGATGCAGCAGCAGTCGTGGTGCCGGCCGGCGCGCGGTTAGCAGCGCGCTGGCGCGGCTCAGCTCGCCGCCGGTGAAGGCGTCGTGCAGCGGGATCAGCCACAGCCCCTCGCCGGGCTCGACTGGCTGCAGCACGGCATCCGGCAGCGAAGCCTCGCCCGGCTTGATCAGCAAGGCGCCCGGATCGCCGCCGCGCAGCGGGCCGCCCACTTCTTCCAGGAAGCGGGTGACGTTGTTGGCCGAATGCAGACCGGAGGTCTTGTAGCTGCTGATCAGCGGCGCCGGCACCGCGGTGCCGCGGGCGCCCTTGATGCCGAAGGTCATCGGCCCATCCCGATCCTCCGGGATCACCGCATCGGCGAACTGCCCGGCGCGATCGTCGGCGGTGCGCCCCGTATACGGCCGCGGCGCGCGGGTGACCTTGCCGTCGGGCATGGCGAAGTCTTCGCCAGGCGCGGCGTCGGCCACCGCGACGAGGTCGGGACGTTCGACGATCAAGTCGCCGATCAGCGCATCGAGCCCGTGCCAGTCGCCGGCACCGAACGCATCGAGCCGCCGCCAGCTCGCCGGCGCGGATTCCTGCGGCGCCACCGCGGCGAAGAATCGCTGCGCCCGGCCTTCATAATTGACGAAAGTGCCGGTCGCCTCGGTGAACGGCGCCACCGGCAGCGCGACAGCGGCCCGCGTGGTGGTTTCGTTGGCCATTGAGTCCAGCGCCACCACGCCCTTAGCGGCGGCGAACAGCCGCTCGACGCCGGCGCGCGGGGCGCGGTCGAACAGATCGTTCTCGAGCACGATCGCGGTCTTGGCTCCGCCGCGTTCGAGCAGAGCAGCAGCGCTGTCGAGACCGTCGCCGCCGAGCATCGCCAGCCCGATGCTGTTGGCTTCCGGCGCCAGCAGCACGATCCGCGCCTTGGCGCCGAGCGCGGCGACAATGCGCGCCGCCGCCTCGATGATCTCGGCCGACATCAGCGCGCAGCCGGCGACGATCAGCGGCCGCTCGGCGTTCGCCAAAATCTCGGCAACTCTTGCGGCTTCGGAATGCTCCTCGACCTCCTCGGCGCCACCTGCGCCGAGCGCGGCCGCAACGCCGCCGCCGAACACGGCAATGCCCTGCGGATCGAGCCGCAGCGACAGCGCGGCGAGATCGTCGAGCGCATCGGGCAACGGCGTTGCCAGCACGATCGGCGAGCGTCGTCCTTCACCGGCGGTCCGCACCGCCGGATCGAGCCATTGGGGCACGCCCTTCTGCGCCGCGAGCTCACGCTCGGCGCCGCGCGCGGTCTGCCGCAGCGCCAGCGCCAGCCGCGGCGCGGTCCCGGTGAGATTTTCGCCGAGCACCAGCACGGCATCGGCATGCTCGACCTCATGCAGCGAGGCGATCTTCGCGGGGCCTGCACGTAGAATCTCGACGATACGGCGTATCAAACCGGCTTCGACGTCGGACACTCCGGCAAAGAACCGCTCCGGTCCGACCAGGCGCTGCAACGCGTAGTTGGCTTCCAGCGAGGCGCGCGGCGAGCCGATCCCGATCGCGCCTTCGGCCACGATGGCATGCGCGGCGGAGGCGGCGTCGTGGTCGCTGGCGGGCGCGCCGCCGATCAGCGGTTGCCGCAGCCGGTGTTCGGAGACGACGTGCAGCGGACCATAGCGGCCGCGATCGCAGATGAAGTAGCCGTTGAGGGCGCCGTGATAACGGTTCTGCACCCGCTTCACCCGGCCGTCGCGCTGGTCGACCAGGATGTTGCAGCCGAGCGAACAATGCGGGCAGATCGACGGCGTCGCCCGCATGTCCCATTTGCGCGCGTAATCGCGCGACCAGCCCTTGTCGTTGAACACGCCGGTCGGACAGACTTCGGCGAGATTGCCGGCGAACGGGCTTTCCAGCGGACCGTCCTCGGCGCGGCCGAAATACACGTTGTCGTGGGCGCCGAACGCGTCGAGGTCGCGCCCGCCCGCATAGTCGCGATAGAACCGGGTGCAGCGATAGCAGGCGATGCAGCGGTTCATCTCGTGCGTCACCAGCGGCCCGAGATCCTGGTTGCGATGGGTGCGCTTTGTAAATTTGTAGCGACGGTCGATATGGCCGGTGGCGATCGTCATGTCCTGCAGATGGCAGGAGCCGGCCTCTTCGCACACCGGGCAATCGTGCGGATGGTTGACCATCAGCCATTCGATCACCTGGGCGCGGAACGCCACCGCTTCCGGATCGCTGACCGACACCCGCTCGACATCGGCGACCGGCGTCATGCAGCTCATGACGATGCGGCCTTCGGTATCGTCCGGGCCGTCATAGACCTTCACGGCGCATTGCCGGCAGGCGCCGACCGAGCCCAGCGCGCCGTGCCAGCAGAAATACGGCACGTCGATGCCGTGGGTCAGGCAGGCGGACAGCAGATCCTCGCCGTCCTTGGCTTCGATGACGCGGCCGTCGATCTCGATCTTCTTCTTGGTCATGGGCGGCCCACCGGACAGAAGCCCTGCAGGTGGGCCGTGAAGATGTCGCCGAAACGTTCGAGGCCGCTGCGCAGCGGCGTCAGCGCGCCGGTGTTGAGATCGCAATAGGAGCGGCCCGACGGACCGGACAGCGCGACCTGCTGGTGCAGCAGGTCGATGTCGGCGCGCGTGCCCTTGCCGGCTTCGAGCGTATCGAGCAGCTTCGACACCCACGGCAAACCGTCGCGGCATGGCGTGCACAGCCCGCAGCTCTCGCGCGCGTAGAACCGCATATGGCGCCCGATCGCTGCCACCGGACAGGCGCGATCGTCGAGCACGATCAGCGCGCCGGTGCCGAGCGAGCTGCCGGCTTTCTTAGTGCTCGTGAAATCGAGCGGCACGTCGAGCTCGGCCTTCTCGAAGAACGCGGTGGCGCCGCCGCCGGGCTGGAACGCCAGCAACGCGCGGCCATTGCGAATGCCGCCGGCACGATGCAGCAGCTCGCGCGCCGTCGACCCCATCGGCGCTTCGATCAGTTGCGGGCGCTCGACGCAGCCGGAGACGCCGTACAGCTTGGTGCCGCCTTCGTCGGTGAACGACAGCGACCGATACCACTCGACACCGTTCTCGATGATCGACGGCACCGACGACAGCGTCTCGACATTGTTGACGGTGGTCGGGCGGCCCCACAGCCCGCTGACCGCCGGATAAGGCGGCCGATGCCGCGGCACCGGACGCTCGCCCTCGATCGCGGCGATCAGCGCGGTCTCTTCACCGACGATGTAACGGCCGGCCGAGGCGTGCACCCGCATCGTCAGATCGAAACCGGAGCCGAGAATGTCGCGGCCGAGCAGGCCGCTCGCTTCCGCTTCGGCAATCGCGCGGCTCAGCGCGGCGGCCGCGGCGCGATACTCGTCGCGCACCAGGATGATCACTTCGGTGGCGCCGATCGCGTAGGCCGCAATGGTCGCGCCCTCGATCAACTGATGCGGCAGCGCCTCCATCAACAGCCGATCCTTGAACGAGCCTGGTTCGGTCTCGTCGCCGTTGACGCAGAGATACCGCGCGCCCGGACCGGCTCTCTCGCTGCCGGTCCGCATGAAGCGCCACTTGTTGGCGGTCGGGAAGCCGGCACCGCCGCGGCCACGTAGCCCCGCAGCCTCGACCATCGCGATGATAGCTTCCGGGCTGTGGCGCTTGAGCGCGAGCGACAACGCCGCATAGCCGCCGAGCCCGCGCCAGGCGGCGAGGCTGTGCGGCTGACGGTCGGCGCGAGCGCGGCCGGTGAGCGGCTTGTCGCTCATGACTTGCCTCCCACCGCGGTGCCACCGATCAGCGCGTCGAGATCGTCTGGCGTCAACGGGCCGATAAGCTTCCGTTCGGGGCCGACCAGCGCCACCGGGGCGCGATCGCAGCCGCCGACGCAGCAGATGTTGATCAGCGTGAACTTGCCGTCCGGCGTGGTTTCACCGAAGCCGATGCCGAGCCTGCTCATCACCGCGTCGCGCACCGCATCGCCGCCGCATAGATAGCAGCTCAGCCCGTCGCAGAGCAGGATCACGGTGTCGCCGACGGGGACGCGGAAGATCTGGCTGTAAAAGGTCGCGAGCGCGTCGATCTCGGCCGTCGTGACGCCGAGCACATCGGCGGCTTCCTTCAGGTGCGCGTCGGAGACCCAGCCTTCGGCTTCCTGCACCAGCTTCAGCGCTTCCACCATCGCAGCCTTCGCGCCGCCGTGGGTGGCGGCAGCATGCTGGATCGCGGTCTTGAGGGCGGGACTGAGGCTCATCGGTCGACGTCCGACATCACGTAGTCAATGCTGCCGAGATAGGCGACGAGATCGGCCACCATCATGCCGGGGGCGACTGCGGAAATCATCTGCAGATGCGCGAACGACGGCGTGCGAATCCGGGTGCGATAGCTCGACGGCTCGCCGTCCGAGATCAGCGCGAACTGCGTCAGGCCGCGCACGGTCTCGACCTGGCCGGTGTATTCGCCCTGCGGTAGTACCGGACCCCAGCTCGTGCTGACGAAGTGATGGATCATGGTCTCGATGTCGTGCAGCATCCGCTCCCGCGGCGGCGGCGTGGTGAGCGGATGATCGGCCTTGATCGGGCCGGACGGCATGTTGTCGACGCACTGCCGAATGATCTTCAGCGACTGCCGGATCTCTTCGACCCGCACCACAGTGCGGTCGTAGCAATCGCCGGCGTGCCCGACCGGAATCTCGAAATCGAAATGCTCGAACCCCGCATAGGGCCGCGCCTTGCGCACGTCCCAGGCATAGCCGGTGGCGCGCAGCCCCGGACCGGTGACGCCCCAGTCCAGCGCCATCGCGGTGTCGTAGGCCGCAATCCCCTTGGTGCGCGCGCGGAAAATCTCGTTGCGCAGCACCATGCCTTCGTAGTCGTCGAGTCGCGACGGCATCCAGTCGAGGAATTCGCGCACCAGCTTGTCCCAGCCCTCCGGCAGATCCATCGACAGGCCGCCGATGCGGAAATAGCCGGGATGCATCCGTGCGCCGGTGATCGACTCGATCACCCGGTAGCCGCGCTCGCGATCGGTGAACATGTAGAACACCGGCGACATAGCCCCCGTATCCTGCGCCATGGTGCCGTAGAACAGCAGATGGTTCATGATGCGGAACATTTCCGACAGCATGATCCGAACCGTCAGCGCGCGGTCCGGCACCTTGATGCCGCAGGCCTTCTCGACCGCCTGCAAATAAGGCATCTCGCCCATCACCCCGCCGAGATAATCGACCCGGTCAGTGTAGGGCAGGAAGTTGTGCCAAGTCTGGCGCTCGGCCATCTTCTCGGCGCCGCGATGATGGAAGCCGATATCGGGCCGCGCCGCGACGATCTCCTCGCCGTCGAGCGCCAGCACGATCCGGAACACGCCGTGGGTCGCCATCGAATGCGGCCCGTAGTTCAGGATCATGAGCTCGACGCCGTCGCGATGCGTCGGCAGGCCGAACTTCTCCGGATCGGCGGCGAGCGCATGCTCCTTGGCGTCGAACAGCGACGCCGTCATGTTGAACAGCGGCCGTTCGGTGGCGCGGCCCGGCTGGGTCTTGCGCATCGGGTGGCCTTCCCAGCCCGGCGGCAGCAGGATGCGCAGCGAATGCGGCTGGGCTTCGAACTCGACGCCGAACATGTCGTAGGCTTCGCGCTCGTACCACGGCGCGTTGGGAAACACCGTGCCGATCGACTTGGCGCGCGGATATTCGGCGTCAAGCGCGATCTTGATCCTGATGTCGGCATTACGCTCGTGCGACATCAAATGGCTGGCGATAGTGATGCCGGACGGCGGCAGGCCGTCGCGATGCTTGCGCGCGGTCTCGTCGATCGCCCACAGGTCGACCAGCATCCTGAACGGGCGGTCGATCTCCTGCTTCAGGAAGCGATGCACGTCGATCGTCGCGTCCGGCCGAATCCATACGGTCGGAAACCGATCGGCAGTAACTTGCTGGCCCAGCACCGCATCCTTGAAGCGCGCGCTGAGCTCGGTGACGAGTTCGGATGCGCTCACAATGACTCCGGCGGATCGAGCAGGGTCTGCGCCATGCGTTCGTCGCGGCGCTGGTCGCGCCGGCGCGGCGCATCGAAACCGAGGCCGGCGGTGTTGCCGACGGTGACGCCGAGCGGACGCCGCTCGCTGCCGACTTGCTGCTGCAGCATGATCAGCGCGTCGAGCACTGCCTCAGGGCGCGGCGGGCAGCCGGGGATATAGACGTCGACGGGAATGAAGCGATCGACACCCTGGACCACCGAATAGATGTCGTACATGCCGCCCGAGCAGGCGCAGGCGCCCATCGCGATCACCCAGCGCGGCGCGCGCATCTGCTCGTACAGCCGCAGCAGCGGCGCGGCCATCTTGTGAAACACGGTGCCGGACACGACGAGCAGGTCCGCCTGACGCGGCGAAGCGCGGATCACCTCGGCGCCGAACCGCGCCTGATCGTACACCGGCGTCAGCACCGTGACCTGTTCGACGTAGCAGCACGACAGCCCGAAATTGAACGGCCACAGGCTGTGCTTGCGCGACCACGCGGTGAGGTCTTCGAGCGTGGTGAACAGGCTCGACAGCGCCATATGCTCTTCGACAGAGCGCTGTTCGCCCGGCATGCCCGGATGTTGCGGCGTCGTCGTCATCGGCGCCGCCCCTTGACCCAGTCGAGCGCTCCATCGAGCCACAGATACACCAGCGCCAGCAGAAGCACGCCGATGAACACGGCGGCTTCGATCAGGCCGAGCCAGCCGGCGTCACGCGCGGCGACCGCCCAGGCGAACAGGATCGCAGCTTCCATGTCGAAGATCACGAACAGAGCGGCGATCAGGAAGTACGGCGCGTTCAGCGGCCCCTGCTGTGGCTGCGCCGGCAGCACGCCGCCCTCGTAGGGCACGTCGGGCCGCGCACCGGAGCGCTTCTCGCGCAGCCAAGCCGCGACCACGATGATCGCCGCAACGATCCCGGCCGACAATGCGACGTGGATGGCGAGTGCGGCGCCCGAATTGATCGGAAGGGTCAGATCACCCACCGGCAAGGCTCCAACAAACAGCGGAAGAGCGGATCGCAAACGATCCGACGTAGGGTGTGGCAGTCGGTTGTTAAGGCATCGTCACCATGCCATCCGGCCCGTCAAGGCTGGTTGACGCCGATCAAGTCCGCGACCACGACAACGTGAAATTCCCTCTGTTATTTCCTGTACTTGGAACTCGGTAAGGGAGGCAGGAAAGCAGCGCCGCATCGGGTTTTGCGAGCTCCAACCGGCGGTCTTGCACCGCCCGAATCGTCACCTTCCGCGATCTGCGGCACGTTGCCACGTCGATCGGCGATGGCAGCGACCGCCTCGCCGGTGCCAATCCGAGGCCGCGTGCGAACCGGCCCAGTCGGCGGCGCTGGCGCGGATGCGCGAATAGATTTCGCCGGACGCTGAAATGATCTAACGATAATTGTTTCGTCCTGGGCTGGCCGATGTCGCTGCTTCATCTCTACACCCGCGTGCTGCAACTTCTCGGCAGGGAGGCGCGGCTCGGCTGGATCCTCGCCGTCGCCAATCTGCTGCTCGCCACTGCGCAATTCGCCGAACCGATCCTGTTCGGCCGCATCGTCGATGTGATGAGCGGCAATCTCGCCACGGGCGCTCTGGTGCCGGAGACGCGCTCGCCCTGGCCGTTGCTCGGTGCCTGGGTCTGTTTCGGCCTGTTCACTATCCTGTGCTCGGCGCTGGTCGCGCTGCAGGCCGACCGCCTGGCGCATCGGCAGCGCCAGGCGGTGCTGACCAGCTATTTCGAACATATCCTGCAATTGCCGATCAGCTTCCACACCGGCACCCATTCGGGCCGGCTGATGAAGGTGATGCTGCAGGGCACCGATGCACTGTGGCGGGTGTGGCTCGGCTTCTTCCGCGAGCATTTCGCCGCCCTCTTGTCGCTGGTCGTGCTGCTGCCGCTGTCGCTGTACATCAACTGGCGGCTGGCGATCCTGTTGTTCGTGCTGTGCGTCGTGTTCACGGCGCTCACCACGCTGGTGGTGCACAAGACCTACGGCATGCAGGGCGAGGTCGAGGCGCAGTATAGCGACCTGTCGGCGCGCGCCTCCGACGCACTCGGCAACGTCGCGCTGGTGCAGAGTTTCGTGCGCATCGACGCCGAGGTGCAGGGGCTGCGTAACGTCTCCGGGCGTCTGCTGGCGGCACAGATGCCGGTACTGTCGTGGTGGGCGCTGGTGACGGTGATCACCCGCGCCTCCACCACCATCACGGTTCTGGCGATCTTCGCGCTCGGCATCTGGCTCAACCAGCAGGGCCTCACCAGCGTCGGCGAGATCGTGATGTTCGTGTCGTTCGCGACGTTGCTGATCCAGCGCCTCGAACAGGTGGTGAATTTCATCAATAACGTGCTGATGGAAGCGCCGCGCTTGCGCGAATTTCTCGCGGTGCTCGACACCGTGCCGGCGGTGCGCGACCGCGCCGACGCGATCGATTGCGGCCGGCTGTCCGGCCTGGTCGAGTTTCAGAACGTGTCGTTCTCTTACGACGGCAAGCGGCCGGCGGTGGAGGACCTGAACTTCACCGCCCTGCCCGGCGACACCATCGCGCTGGTCGGCGCCACCGGCGCCGGCAAATCCACCGCGATCGCGTTGTTGCACCGCGCCTTCGATCCCCAGTCCGGCGTGATCAAGGTCGACGGGATGGACATTCGCGGGATCACTTTGGCATCGCTGCGGCGGAACATCGGCGTGGTGTTTCAAGAGGCGCTGCTGTTCGATCGCTCGATCGCCGACAATTTGCGAGTCGGCAAGCCGGACGCCACACCAGAGGACCTGCGCCTCGCCGCGGAACGCGCCCAGGCGCTGGAGTTCATCGAACGCAGCGACCACAAGTTCGACACCAACGCCGGCGAACGCGGCCGGATGCTGTCCGGCGGCGAACGACAGCGGCTGTCGATTGCGCGTGCGCTGCTGAAGGACCCGCCGATCCTGATCCTCGACGAAGCCACCTCGGCGCTCGACGCCGTGACCGAGGCCAAGCTCAATCTCGCGCTCGACGAGGTGATGAGGGGACGCACCACCTTCGTGATTGCACACCGGTTGTCCACCATCCGGGACGCCACCCGTATTCTGGTGTTCGACAACGGCAAAGTGATCGAAAGCGGAACGTTCGATGAATTGGTGAAACTTGGCGGTTCGTTCGCGCAATTGGCGCGGGCGCAGTTCATGGTGCAGGAGAGCGCGCGCTCGGCGATCGGCCAAGCCGCCGACCCGCAACTCTGATCGGTCGAATTTCAGCCCTTTTCGTCGCCGATTACCGGGGCTCAAGCCCTGTTCTGCGGGCGCGAGCCGGTATAGGGTCGGGTTTGCTGGGGCCACCGCCTGAAAACCCGAACGTCACCGTGCCGCGATCTCGTCGGCGCGACGGAACTCACAGGACCGGAATCGGAACGTGCCTTTCATCACCGCACAGCCTTGCCGTTCATCTTCGTTTTTGACCATCGTCGTGGCAGCGCTGTTGTCGCTGACCGTGCTGCCGCGGATCGCGAACGCCGAAGCGCTGCTGTTGGTCGAGGCCGACACCGGAAAGGTTCTCCAGGCCGAGAACGCCACCTACCCGTGGCATCCGGCGTCCGTCACCAAGCTGATGACCCTGTATGTGACGCTGCAGGCGGTGAAGCAGGGTCGGCTCACCGCCGACACGCTGCTGACGGTGTCGCCGATCGCCGCGTCGCAATCGCCCTCGAAGATGGGCTTCCGCCCCGGCACCCAGCTCACCGTCGACAACGCGCTGAAGATGATGATGGTGAAGTCGGCCAACGATATGGCCGTGGTGCTGGCCGAAGGCGTCGGCGGTTCGATCGACGGCTTCTCGGAGATGATGAACGACACCGCGGCGCGGCTCGGGATGACGCAGACGCACTACGTCAATCCCAACGGCCTGCCCGCCGACGAACAGGTGACCTCGGCGCGCGATCTGGCGATCCTCGCCCGCGCCATCATCCGCGACCTGCCCGAATACGAGTATTACGTCCACATTCCGGCGATCCGCTTCGGCAAGCGGGTGACGCGGAACTTCAACAAGCTGATCGGCCGCTATCCCGGCGCCGACGGTTTCAAGACCGGCTTCATCTGCGCTTCGGGCTACAATTTGGTCGCCAGCGCCACCCGCAACGGCCGCCGCCTGATCGCCGTGGTGCTCGGCGCCAATTCCGGAACGGACCGCGCCGTGAAGGCGGCGCAACTCTTGGAGCGCGGCTTCTCGACCAACACCCTCGCCTGGCTGACGCCGTCGCTCGGCACCGTCGACAATCTCGCGCCGATCGCCGCCGCCCCGCCGGACCTGCGCGACGAGATGTGCGGGCCGAAGCGCAAGCGCCCGGCCAGCGACGAGGACGAGACCGTCGCCAATGCGCTGTCGGGCAATCCGGTGATGTCGATGTTCCAGCCGCCGGCGCTGCGGCCGGCCGACATGATCGCCGCCGAGCCCGAACCGACCCAACCGGTGGTGGTCTATACCGGGCCGACGCGAACCGGAGCCGCACTGATCGCGGCCGAGAGCAGCGATTCCGAACATCATGTCGCCAAGCCGGCCAAAAAGAAGGGCCGCAAGGCTGCGAAGAAGAAAGAGACCGCGGAGGAAGCGAGCGCCGAAAACAGCGCCGCGGCCAAGAAGCCGAAGTCGCGCACCTCGGTGATCGTCGATACCAACAAGCCGGCCGCCGCCAAGCACGGCGCCAAGCCGCACACTGCGGCCGACAAGCCGGCTGCTTCCAAGCCGAAACCGAAAGCCGCGAAGCCGGCGTCAAAGAGCGCAACCAGCGAGACCAAGCCGAAGTCCTGACCCGTCACAGCGGCGACGTGACCGCGATGACTTGGTGATCGCATCGCTTTCGCTGATGCCGCGTTGCTGCGGCGTGCAGTCGCTTGCGTTCGGTGTTGGCTTAGCTCAATACTCCGCGAAACGGGAGGTTGGGCGCGGTTTTCCTGCAGTCTTTTGCAGTGCAGCAAATCACCCGCGGCGTCTTTCGGCCAATTCGCCGCCCCCGACCGATATGCGACAATCATAAGGCACGGAGCCACGCGCTTCGGGCAGGCGATACGAGGAACACACCATGGAGCGGAACTGGCTCAAGCACTACCCGCCGGGCGTCCCGGCTGACATCGACGTGACGCAGTATCCCTCGCTGGTCGACCTGTTCGAGGAAAGCTTCCGGAAGTACGGCGATCGTAAAGCCTTCATCTGCATGGACAAGGCGATCACCTATCGCGAGCTCGACGAGATGTCGGTCGCGCTCGGCGCCTACCTGCAAAGCAAGGGCCTGCAGAAGGGTGCGCGCGTCGCACTGATGATGCCGAACGTGCTGCAATATCCGGTGGCGATCGCCGCAGTGCTGCGCGCCGGCTTCGCGGTGGTCAACGTCAACCCGCTCTACACCCCGCGCGAACTCGAGCATCAGCTCAAGGATTCTGGCGCCGAAGCCATCATCGTGCTGGAGAACTTCGCCCACACCGTCGAGCAGGTAGTGGCCCGCACGCCGGTCAAGCACATCATCGTCGGCGCGATGGGCGACATGCTCGGCTTCAAGGGCGTGATCGTCAATCTGGTGGTGCGTAAGATCAAGAAGATGGTGCCGGCCTATTCGCTGCCCGGCGCAGTGTCGTTCAACGACGCGGTGTCGGCCGGCCGCGGCCAGAAGTTCACCAAGCCGGCGATCGGTCCCGAAAGCGTCGCCTTCCTGCAATATACCGGCGGCACCACCGGCGTATCCAAGGGCGCGACGCTGCTTCACCGCAACGTCGTCGCCAACGTGCTGCAGAACGACGCCTGGCTGCAGCCGGCGCTGGCCAAGCCGCCGCATGTCGATCAGCTGTTCATCGTCTGCGCGCTGCCGCTGTACCACATCTTCGCGCTGACCGCGTGCTATCTGCTCGGCATGCGCGCCGGCGGCGTCAACCTGTTGATCCCGAACCCGCGCGACATTCCGGGCTTCATCAAGGAACTGATGAAGTATCAGGTCAACAGCTTCCCGGCGGTCAACACGCTGTACAACGGCCTGCTGCACGCCCCGGGCTTCGACAAGGTCGACTTCTCCAAGCTGAAGATCTCCAACGGCGGCGGCATGGCGGTGCAACGTCCGGTCGCCGAAGCCTGGCTGAAGCTGACCGGCTGCCCGATCGCCGAAGGCTACGGCCTGTCGGAGACCGCGCCGGTGTTGACCTGCAACCCGGCCACCGTGACCGAATTCAACGGCACGATCGGGCTTCCGATGCCGTCGACCGAACTCTCGATCCGTGACGAAGAGGGCAACGAAGTGCCGTTCGGCACCGCCGGCGAAATTTGCGCCAGGGGGCCGCAAGTGATGTCCGGCTATTGGAATCGCCCCGACGAGACCGCGCTGGTGATGACCCCGGATGGCTTCTTCCGCACCGGCGACATCGGCATCATGTCGCCGGACGGCTTCACCAAGATCGTCGACCGCAAGAAGGACATGATCCTGGTCTCCGGCTTCAACGTCTATCCGAACGAGGTCGAGGAAGTGGTCGCGAGCCATCCCGGCGTGCTGGAATGCGCGGTGATCGGCGTGCCGGACTCGCGCACCGGCGAGGCCGTCAAGGCGTTCGTGGTGAAGAAGGACCCGGACGTCACCGCCGAGAGCATCATCAAGTTCTGCCACGGCGAACTGACCAACTACAAAGTGCCGCGCCAGATCGAATTCCGCACCACGCTGCCGAAAACCAACGTCGGCAAGATCCTGCGTCGCGAACTGCGCGACGAGAAGAAGAGCAATCAGGCGGCGGCGTAAACGCCTGCTCTCCTCTCCACGTCATTCCGGGGCGCGGCCGAACGGCCGCGAACACGGAATCTCGAAGTTACTGTGCCCGTTTCAGATTCCGGGTTCGCTCGCTAGCGCGAGCGCCCCGGAATGACGGCGTTGGGTTTGGAAAGTGCGCCGCTCGCGGCACAACTGCACGCCCGCCCCGCAATATTGTCACTGTCATACCCGCGGGCTAGAAATCATCCGCACAACAGGGAGAGATACCGATGACCATCAAGGTTGGCGACCGGCTGCCCGACGCCCAGCTTCGCGTGATGACGGAGGAAGGTCCGCAGGTGAAAACCACCGACGAGATCTTCAAAGGTAAGAAGGTGGCGCTGTTCGCCGTTCCGGGAGCTTACACCGGGACCTGCCACAAGATGCACCTCCCCAGCATCTTCCTCAACGCCTATGCGATGAAGGACAAGGGCGTCGACACCATTGCGATCGTCTCGGTCAACGACGCCTTCGTGATGAACGCCTGGAAGCGCGACACCGACCAGCGCGACGAGGCGGTGTTTCTCGCCGACGGCAATGCTGAGTTCACCAAGTCGATCGGCATGGAAATGGACGGTTCGGGCTTCGGCCTCGGCACCCGCTCGCTGCGCTATTCGATGCTGGTCGAAGACGGCGTGGTGAAGACTCTCAACCTCGAGCCGAACCCCGGCAAGGTCGAAGTCTCCGGCGGCGAAACGCTGCTCGGGCAACTGTGAGTTGATTGCGGGCGCACTTCGCTCCAAGGACCAACGTCATCGCCCGGCTTGTCCGGGCGATCTCGCATTCCAGGGCGTTCGTGCTGAACTAACTGGCTCTCTGGGATACTGGGTCACCCGCATGCGCGGGTGACGACGACAGTGACGCGATTACTTCACCCGCGACTTCATCCGGTTTTCGGCGAGGCCGTCGCGCGCCAATTGATCGGCACGTTCGTTTTCGGCGTGGCCGGCGTGGCCTTTGACCCAGTGCCAACGGATGCTGTGGGTTTTCAGCGCGGCGTCGAGGCGCTGCCACAAATCGACGTTCTTCACCGGCTTCTTGTCGGCGGTCTTCCAGCCGTTGCGCTTCCAATTGTGAATCCAGCTGCCGATACCGTTCTTCACATATTGGCTGTCGGTATACAGATCCACCGAGCACGGCCGCGTCAGCGCTTCCAGCGCCGAGATCGCCGCGAGCAACTCCATCCGGTTGTTGGTGGTGTGGGGCTCCCCGCCCTTCAGCTCTTTTTCGACGTCGCCGAATTTCAGGATGGCCCCCCACCCCCCGGGGCCCGGGTTGCCGGAGCAGGCGCCGTCGGTGTGGATGATCACCGGCTTCTGGTCGGCCTCGCTCACACCACCGCTCCTGCGATCTCGACTCCATAGTCACGAATGCTGGCGACATTTTGCTGGAAGCGCAGCTTGCGGACGTATTCCATCGGATCTTTCGGTTTGACCAGGGCGCCTTCCGGCACGTTGAGCCAGTCGACCAGCCGGGTCAGCAGGAACCGCAGCGCAGCGCCGCGAGCCAGCAGCGGCAGCGCGGCCTGCTCGGCGGCATCGAGCGGCCGCTCGCGGGTGTAGGCGCTGAGCAGCGCCCGCGCCTTGGTGGCGTTGAAGGCGTGATCGGCTTCGAAGCACCAGGCGTTCAGGCAGATCGCGACGTCGTAGGCCAAGAGATCGGTGCAGGCGAAGGTGAAGTCGATGATGCCGGAGACGTCGTCGCCGATGAAGAACACGTTGTCGGGAAACAGGTCGGCGTGGATCAGCCCCTGCGGCAGATCGGAAGGCCACACCCCGCTTTCCAGATAGTCCAGCTCGGCGGCGAGGAAATCGCGCAGGCCCGGCTGCACCTCGTCGGCGCGCGCCTCGGCGGCGGCGAACAGCGGCCGCCAGCCGGCGACCGACAGCGCGTTCGCCCGCGTCATCGCAAAGCCGCGGCCCGCCAGATGCATCTTGGCCAGCGCCTGGCCGACGCCGGCGCAATGCACCACACTCGGCTTGCGCGGCCACACCCCGTCGAGGAAGCCGATGATCGCCGCCGGCCTGCCGGCGAGCGTCGCCAGCGTGCGGCCTTGGCGATCGGCGACCGGCTGCGGGCAATTGATGCCGTTGCCGGCCAGATGCGTCATCAGCGACAGGAAGAACGGCAGATCGTCGCGGGCGACGCGCTTTTCGTACAGCGTCAGGATGAAATAGCCGCGCGAGGTGTGCAGCAGGAAGTTGGAGTTCTCGACGCCTTCGGCGATGCCCTTGTAGGACAGCAGGTCGCCGATGTCGTAGCGGCTCAGGAAATCCGCAAGCTCGTCGGCGGCGACGTCGGTATAGACCGCCATGGCGTGATCCGATCAGAAGGAAGACTCTGGCGGCTTCCTAGACCAAGACGGGGCGCGATGAAAGGGCGCCCCCGGGGGGAGCCCCCCGCTCCGGCCGGACTTATTCGGCGGCGTCCGGACGCAGCACCCGCGGCACCGGGAAGAACTCGTTTTCTTCCGCCGCCGACACCGTCTCGACCGACAGATCGAAGCGCTCGGCGAAGGCGCCCATGATCTCCTCGACGATCACCTCGGGGGCGGAGGCGCCGGCGGTGAGGCCGAGCACCTTGATGCCCTCGAACTGGCTCCAGTCGAGATCGGAGGCGCGCTGCGCCAGCACCGCGACCTTGCAGCCCTCGCGCTCGGCGACTTCGCGCAGCCGCTGCGAGTTCGACGAATTCGGCGCGCCGACCACGATCATCGCATCGACCACCGGCGCCACCTTCTTCACCGCCGCCTGGCGGTTGGTGGTGGCGTAGCAGATGTCCTCGCGGTGCGGCCCGGAGATGTTCGGGAAGCGCTCGCGCAGCACCGCGACGATGCCCGCGGTGTCGTCGATCGACAGCGTGGTCTGGGTGACGAAAGCGAGGTTGTCGGGGTCCTTCGGCTGATATGCCGCAGCATCGGCCGCGGTCTCGATCAGCGTCACCGCGCCCTCCGGGAGCTGGCCGAGGGTGCCGACCACTTCCGGATGATGCGAATGGCCGATCAGCAGGATCTCGCGGCCGCGCTTGAAATGGATCGCCGCCTCGCGATGCACCTTGGTGACCAGCGGACAGGTGGCGTCGATCGAGAAGAAATTGCGCGCCATCGCGTCTTCCGGAACCGATTTCGGCACGCCGTGGGCGGAGAACACCACCGGCGCCTTGGTGTCCGGAATCTCTTCCAGTTCCTCGACGAAGATCGCGCCCTTGGCGCGCAGGCTGTCGACCACGTATTTGTTATGGACGATCTCGTGCCGGACGTAGACCGGGGCGCCGTACATCGCCAGCGCCCGCTCCACGGTATCGATCGCCCGCACCACGCCGGCGCAGAACCCGCGGGGCGAACACAACACGATTTTCAGCGGGGGTTTGGCGAGCATTTGCAACGATCCGGGGGCCTGGGCGCCGTGCAGAACCGGCGGAAAACGGGCGCACGCCTTGGGCGCTGCGCATCGGACGAACGGTGTAGGAATTGGGCCGGGTTTGCGGCCCTGTCAAGGCCGGCCCCCCTGCACTTTAGCAAGGCTCCTTGCGCGGCAAGCCCCGGACAGCATATATAAGCGGCAATTCCCGTCATCCTCGACGACCCCGCCTTGCCTCAGGACGAATCCGGAGGGGCAAGGGACAAAGGAGATTTGCCATGAGCAACGCACCGCTGATGCCGAAGGCCACCGCCGTCTGGCTGCTCGACAACACGGCGTTGACGTTCGATCAGGTCGCCGACTTCACCAAGATGCACGTCTTGGAGGTCAAGGCGATCGCCGACGGCGACGCCGCCCAGGGCATCAAGGGCATGGACCCGATTTCGACCGGCCAGCTCACCCGCGACGAGATCGAGAAGGGCGAAGGCGATCCCGACTACCGCCTGAAGCTCGCCGAGAGCAAGGTGGTGCTGCCGCAGGCCGCCAAGAAGAAGGGCCCGCGCTACACCCCGGTGTCGCGCCGCCACGAGCGCCCGAGCGCGATCCTGTGGCTGGTGCGCAACCATCCGGAGCTGAAGGACGCGCAGATCATGCGGCTGGTCGGCACCACCAAGACCACGATTGCTTCCGTCCGCGACCGCACCCATTGGAACGCCGCGACCCTGACCCCGATGGACCCGGTGACGCTCGGCCTGTGCTCGCAGCTCGACCTCGACTTCGAGGTGCAGCGCGCCGCCAAGGAGAAGCCGATCGATCAGCAATACGGCGGCGCCACGCTGCTGCCGGCCTCCGAGACCACCCGCAAGGAAGCCGAATTCGAAGCGGCGACCTCCGGCAAGAGCCAGGACGATCTCGACGTCGACGCGGTGTTCGCCAAGCTCAAGACCATCGGCGGCAAGAAGGCCGAGGACGAAGACGAAGAAGGCGGCTTCTGAGCCGCCCACCATCCCCGTCATCGCCCGCGCAGGCGGGCGAACCAGTATTCCAGGGCGCGCGTTGCCGACCGCAAGCTCTCTGCAATACTGGATCCTCCGCCTGCGCGGAGGATGACGGACCCAGCGCGTTGCAGCTCCGCACCCGGCATCTACAGCGCGAAGCGCCCTCCCCACCATCACCGTCATCGCCCGCGCAGGCGGGCGACCCAGTATCCCAGAGCGCACGTTACTGACCGCAGACTCTCTGCAATACTGGATCCTCCGCCTGCGCGGAGGATGACGGACCCAGCGCGTTGCGGCGCCGCGGCCGGCATCAGCGCAAAGCGCCTTCCCCACCCTCCCCGTCATCGCCCGCGCAGGCGGGCGACCCAGTATCCCAGAGCGCACGTTGCTGATCGCGGACGCTCTGCAATACTCGATCCTCCGCCTGCGCGGAGGATGACGGACCCAGCGCGTTGCCACTCCGCGGCCGGCATCAGCGCGAAGCGGCCTCCCACCCCTCACCGTCATCGCCCGCTCCCCGCCTTGCGCCCATCGCGCATCCGCTCGGCGTGCGGCAGCCGCGCCAGCGCCTGATCGCGGCGGCGGCGCTGCAGGTTGGTGTACAGCGTGTCGATCATCTTCCACTGTGCCTCGGTCGGCGGGTCCATCGGCACGACGACGCAGAGCATCGGCGTGCGGCAGCCGCGCGCCCGGCGGCAGTCCTTCATTGGGCAGCGCTTGTGCGCCTGCGCTTCATCTGCCAGCGCGCGCTGCAGCGCGCGACGTGCCGCCAGCATGTCGATGTCGAACCGAAGCTGCGCCCGCTTGGCGCTGGCCTGCTGCTCGAGCGCAACCAGCCGCGCGTGATCCCAACTGAGGTGTTCGGTCGGCCAAGTCGGCATCGCTCCCTCCTGATGCTGATACCAGCGGGCGCGCGCGCATGCGGCGGCGTTGCCCGCAAAAGCCTTGCGTGAGTGGTGGGTTCAGTGGGCCTCCGGTCGGCCATCGGGCCGAGGGAGGTGGAGCGCCGAAAGACGCGCCTTTGGTAGGACCCGCGGCCTCATGCTTCGGATCGCCGAAGCGCGAGCGCCGCGGAAACGTCTTTCGACGCTCCACCGTGGCGACTTTTGGCTGAAGGACCGTTCTTCCGGGACACGGCGAGCTTGCGGGCTTTCCCCGGCCTCTACCGTACCCGTCCAGCCTCTGTCGCGGCGGCCGCTCGTAGTAGCGGCGGACGGCGACCCTCAGCCTCCCGGAGGTACAGGGCGACGTCCACCCCACACCCGCAGGCGCCACACCCCGCCCCGCGACGACCAGCGTCCCGGCAACGCGCCCCTCGATGGGGCGGGATGAATGGGAATATAAGCCTCGATGCCGCGAAAGTCAAGAGAATTAGGCTTCCACCTAAGCGGCTAGTAGTCGAATCGTCGCCTACGGGATTAGAATCCAAAATCCCTCAAAGAGATGGCACAATGAAGATATTTGTTAGTTGGAGCGGTGAACGTAGTCAGCAACTCGCTCAAGCTCTGCGTGATTGGCTTCCATTAGTCTTGCATTTTGCGGAACCATGGGTATCTCAGTCTGATATCGATGCCGGAGACCGCTGGGCGAATGAAGTAGGAAAAGAGCTAGAAGCTAGCAACTTCGGCTTGATATGCATCACAAGCGAAAATGTTGCCTCACCTTGGATCCTTTTCGAAGCAGGCGCGCTCTCCAAATCGATGCAAGAAGGTCGTGTTGTGCCTTTGCTACTAGATATCGAATTTCGGGAACTAACCGGACCTTTAGCTCAATTTCAAGCCAAGAAACTGGAGAATAGCGGGCTGTGGGACATTCTCGGTTCAATCAACCGAATAGCTGAGCACCCGATTCCTGAGCCTCGCCTCAGACAGCTCTTCGATGCTTTGTGGCCAGAACTAGAAAAAAACGTTCATGAAATCCCGAAGACACCTCAGCAGAAGAAGCCAACTCGGCCTCAGCAAGAGATTCTTGAAGAGCTCGTTTCAAGCATTAGAGGCCTTGACAGCCGATTCCGAGATTTTGGTGAGGAAACGCCGAGTCGGGATCGCCGTCGCAAACGGCTGCTACACCCTTTCATGATAGATGAAATGGTTCGTCAGCTTGATCTAGGAAGAAACGACCCCACGAAATTTTTGGTCTTCGGCAGCATTGTACGAGATGATGTCCCTTGGTTATCAGAACTTCTGATGGAGACGTTCAGAGAGACGACAAGTGGAGGCTCAAAGAGAGCGCTAGAAGCCGAGCGCCGCCTGCTTGCGGGTTTCAAGGCGTTCAGGCATGGCCCTTGGAGCGAGCTAATGCAAGATAGGGACACCTTCCATCTGATTGCGAAGATGACACAAATCTTCGAAGAAAAATACATTAGTCGTGACCGAAACTTCCCCTGGCACCGTGTCGACCCGCTTTCCAGCGAGAAGCCGAACGAGGAAGACATTAATAGCCCGTAGGGCGGATTAGCGAAGCGTAATCCGCCGCCTTCATGACGTCGCGGATCGGCGGGGCACGCCTTCCGCCCTACGTGCTGCGCTCGATACGGCGGCGAGATTTCTTCGACCGACGTTTAATCCAACGTCGAGTTGCAGCCCTGCTCGATTGCGTGCCAGCCTGAGCCGATTAATTTGGAGTTTGAGCATGGCGATATTTCTCAAGATCGTTTCAGGTGCCTACCTCATTCTGGTGTGGCTGTCGTTCTTCATCGGGCTGCAATCGCCGCTCGAGCGCGAGTTACAAATGCCGACGGGAAGCGCGACGATCGTGCTGTTCCTGATCGCGGTCCTGCTGTCGATTCCCGGCGTTGCACTGTTCGCGTTCGGCCAATTGGTCGGTGACGTGAGGGCTATTCGCAACTCCTGCCGGCCGCCGCAGTAAGCGTAGCCCAGACGAGCGTAGCCCGCGCGAGCGAAGCGACCGCGGGGTCTTTTGCGAGGATGCCTTCTATGACGAACAAGCGGCGGCCGTCCGGCATCGCTCGGGACGCCGAAAGGACGCCCGGCACACCCGCGCCGGATACGGTTCGGACCGGACGCGATCTGGTCGATGCGATGCAAGCATCGCCTTGTCGGGATATCGAACTTGCGCCGCGTCGGATGAGACTTCCGGTACGTGACGTTGATCCGTTCGCGACATTTTCAGAATGAATTTTGAAGTCCGACGAAGCGGCCTATCGCGATCTGTGAGCTGCGCTTCGTCCCGCGTCTCGCTTCGCTCACGCGGGCTACACATTGGACTCACGACCCGCGTCGCCCTCACCCCAGCCCTCTCCCGCAAGCGGGAGAGGGAGCGCGCTGCGATCTGCGGCATGGCCCGTCCTTCGAGCTGATAGCGGGCGGATTAGCGCAGCGTCATCCGCCGTCTTCTTCCGAGGTCACGAATCGGCGGGTTACGCCTTCGGCGTACCCGCCCGCAGACCGGCCCCGTCGGTCTCCGGCAGTCGCAGGTGGTCCAATCGAAGCCGCCGAGCGGCATCGACGCACCGCTCCCGGCGACGTTGATGCGATCGCGCAGCAGGAATTTAACTAGGTTCGCGTCCGATCGAGGTCGCAGCACTCATACCAATTGACGAATGGCGGCACGCGAGCTATGCAACCCACGCGTGTTTTTTAGAGCACGCACACCCTAGAGATGGACAGGAAAGCAGGGAGAGTAACTGATGAAAAAGTACTATTCGCTCAGTGCGGCCCTCATTCTGACGGCAGTCCTCGGGACCGGGTCTGCATCCGCCGACAGCGTGCGCGCTGTGGTCAGTCTCGACGTCAATTCCGGTGGCACGACCCCGCTCAAGGTCGAGAAGGAAGTCGGCTTCACGCCGAAAGACAAGACCATCACGGTCGAGGTCAGCGGCTATCTCTGTACGATGGGCTCTTCGACCCAGGGCTCGGTCCCTCAGGGGTGCAACTACTCCATCGACATCACCGGCGCGGCACCGAAGGTCGTCGCCCGCGAGGCAAGCGGTGCCTGCATGAACGTGAAGCCGAGCTGCGTCGCCAAGTAGGTCCGGACCACAGCCGGACCATGACGCAGACTTCGGACGATCGATCGGCGCTGCTTCCCGCAGCGTCATGACGCCACCGGGCGCCGCGACACCTCCCTCGCGGCGCCCTTTTTTCATCGCGGCCGTGCAAGGACGTCGCCCGCCGGGCGGATGAGCGCAGCGTCATCCGCCGTCTTCATTGACACTGCACATCGGCGGGATACGACTTCGGCGAACCCGCCCTACCATATTCAACCCCGCGAATCCTGATTGTACAATTCTCTCTCCACGTCATTCCGGGGCGCGCGGAGCGCGAGCCCGGAATCCATACTCACTGCGGATGCTGTGAGGGCGTGGCGCTGCACCGCTGCGACAGACCACAAACAACGGTGGTTATGGATTCCGGGCCTGCGCGCCGGTGGCGCGCATCCCGGAATGACGCGGGCAGCAAACGTAGCCCGCGCGAGCGAAGCGACCGCGGGGTCTTTTGCGAGGATGCCGTCTATGACGAACAAGCGGAGGCCGTCCGGCATCGCGCGGGACGCCGAAAGGACGACCGGCACACCCACGCCGAACACGGCGCGGACCGGACGCGATCTGGTCGATGCGATGCAAGCATCGCCTTGTCGAGATGTCGAACTTACGCCGCGTCGGATGAGACTTCCGGTACGTGACGTTGATCCGTTCGCGACATTCTCAGAATGACTTTGGAGTCCGACGAAGCGGCCTATCGCGATCTGTGAGCTGCGCTTCGTCCCGCGTCTCGCTTCGCTCACGCGGGCTACACATTG
>NZ_QKQS01000022.1:29363-38682 GCF_003226555.1 Rhodopseudomonas palustris
GCTTCAAGCTCAGAAGGGCGATCCTTGCCACAACGTCGAGATTCCGGGTTCGCTCGCTTCGCGAGCGCCCCGGAATGACCTGCTTTCGGATAGGTCATCCTCTCTCCGCGTCATTCCGGGGCGCGCGGAGCGCGGGCCCGGAATCCATACTCACGGTGGATGCGGTGAGGGCGCGGCGTTGCATCGCTGCGGCAGAATACAAACGACGGTGGTTATGGATTCCGGGCCTGCGCGCCGGTGGCGCGCATCCCGGAATGACGCGGGGAGAGGACGTCGTGTCGCGGTGCTCTGGAGGTGCGGGGCTCCCCTCCCCCCGCGTCGCTGCCCCGCATTGACAGGGGCGCGCGACGCGACTGAGACTTCGCGTATGGCTTATTTCTGGGTTCTGATCGCGATCGTGGTGACCGGCGGGGTGGCGGCGATCGTCAACGACAGCGCTTATGGCGGCGCGCTGTTCGACTCCTCGACCGTGGTCGGCGTCGCGATGCTGTCGGCGCTGACGCTGTTCATCGGCCGCGGCCTACTGCGCCGGACTAGCACCAGCCAATGGCTCAACCATGCGCTGATCTGGGCCGCGATCGTGCTCGCGGTGGCGGTGGCGTATCGGCTGTGGCCGATGCTGAGCTGAGCGGGCGGCTGGAAGCGGCCATCGATCTTTGCAGCTCGGCGGGATCGCCGGCTTCACCGGCTTTCGCGAACGCCGCGGAATGACCGGGTGCGCGCAAGAAGATTTGACGCCGCGCAAGGACGCTTTCGGCGCGGCGCTTCTCAATGCGGTGGGGAGGGCTAGCTGATGGGTTTGCTCCGTCTCGACCGGCGCGATGATGGCTGACGCTTCGCCATTGTACCGCCTGCTGTATGTCAGCGAGAATCGGATCGCAGGTGCCGTCGCGGATGTCGCCCGCGAGATCGAGGCGATCCTGGATGCCTCCCGCCGCCACAATGATGCGCTCGGAATCACCGGGGCGCTGATCTTCAATTGCGGCTTCTTCGCCCAGGTGCTGGAAGGACCGCGCGACGCGGTGGAACTGATCTTCGAGGTGATCTGCAAGGATCCGCGCCACAACAAGATCCAGGTGATCAGCGCCGGCGAGGTCGAGGCCCGCGAATTCCCGCACTGGACGATGGCCTATATCGGCCGCTCGCCGAGCTGGGAGAAGGCGCTCGGCTGGATCAAGGACGACACCCACTTCGCACCCGACGAACGCTGCGACCGGCTGTTCAAAATCGTGATGGAAATGGCCTACGATTCGGAGCTGTCGCCCGACCGAAGTTTCTCGGAGTCCAGCCGGAGCTGAGCGCGCGGTCCCTCACCCGCGCGGGCTCTGCGCCCGCAGATAGTTCAGCATCCACTGCGCGGCGGGGCCGAGCGGGCGGGCGGCCAGATGCGCGGCGGCCATCTCCAGCTGGGCGGTGCGGCCGGCGAATTCGACCGGCTGGATCAGCTTCAGCCGGCCGGCTGCGACATCGTCCGCCACCAGATGGGTCGGCATGCTGCCCCAGCCGAGCCCGGCCAGCAGCATCGCGTGCTTGGTGCCGAGATCGGCCAGCCGCCAGGTTTGCGTCGACAGCACGCCGTAGTCGCGACCTTCCGTCAGCGCCGAGCGGTCGGTGAGCACGAGCTGGACATGGCGGCGCAGCACGTCGGTCGGAATCGGCCCCTCGATCGCGGCGAGCGGGTGATCCTGCGCCACCACCGGCAACAGCTGCACGGTGGACAGCGGATAGCGCTTCAGCTCGGGCTGATCGGTGAACGGCTCCGGCACCAGGCCGATCACGCAGGTGCCGTTCAGCACCAGCTCGGCCGAGGCGCCGAGCGACTGCACGAAGATCCGCGGCGGCACGGTGGGGAAGGCGTCGGTGAAGGCGCGCAGCGCCGCGACCATCCGCGGCATCGGGAACATCGAGTCCAGCACCAGGGTCAGTTCCGGCTCGAGGCCGCCGGCCAGGCTGTGGGCCTGATCGCGAAACGCCGCGGCCTCCTCGGCGATCCGCCGCGCCCGCGCCAGCAGCGCGCGGCCGGCCTCGGTCAGCGCCGGGCGATAGCCGGAGCGATCGAACAGCGCGACGCCGATCTGCTGCTCCAGCCTCTGCACCCCGTAGGTGACGGCCGACTGTGCCCGCCGCAGCTTGCGGGCGGCGCCAGAGAAGCTGCCTTCGTCCGCCACCGTGAGCAGGAGCTGGATCTGGTCGAGGGTCAGGCCGTCGTTCATCATCGAAATTCTAGATGAAGATCAGCAAAACTTCATCTCTTTCTTCAGGTGGCAGCCGCTCTTAAGTGAGACGGACTGCCAAACTGGAGGATACCCATGATCCAACGACGCCTGCTGTTTCCGATCCTGGCCGCCGCGCTGGCCGTCGCGCCCGCCGCCTTCGCCGAGACCGCCCCCAAGGCCGGCGCCAAGATCCAGGCGGCCAAGACCGAGCCGGTGAAGGTCGAGAGCGGCACCTATGCGATCGACCCCGACCACACCCAGGTCGGCTTCGTGGTGTCGCATATGGGCTTCTCGGAATTCCGCGGCCGGTTCGGTGACGTCTCCGGCACGTTGCAGCTCGACGGCGCCAACCCAGCCAAAAGCAGCTTCGACATCAAGCTGCCGACCGCCTCGGTGAACACCCCGATCGACAAGCTGACCACCGAGCTGACGGCCGCCGACTGGCTCGACGCCAAGGCAAATCCGGAGATCCGCTTCACCTCGCAGGCGGTCACCGTGACCGGGCCGCGCCAGGCCAAGGTGACCGGCGAGCTGACGCTGCACGGCGTCACCAAGAAAGTGACGCTCGATGCCCGGCTGCACGGCGCCGGCGTCAATCCGCTGAACAAGAAGGTGACGGTCGGCTTCGATCTCACCGGCACGATCAAGCGCAGCGAGTTCGGCGTGACGAAATATGTGCCGCTGATCAGCGACGAGGTCGGCCTCGAGATCAGCGCCGCGTTCGAAAAGCAGAACTGATCGTTTTCGACTTTCCGCGCTCGCCGCATCCGGCGGCGGGCGCATCTCCCCTTGCCCTTGCAAAGAAACCATCCATGAGCACTGCGCTGCCCGCCCCCCACCTCGACCAGCTGTTCGTCCAGGCCCGCACCCACAACGCCTGGACCAGCAAGCCGGTGACCGACGACACCATCCACGCGCTGTACGACCTTCTGAAATGGGCGCCGACCGCGGCCAACAGCAATCCGGGCCGCTTCGTGTTCGTGCGCAGCACTGACGCCAAGGCGCGGCTCTTGAAGAGCGTCGCGCCCGGCAATGTCGACAAGGTGAAGGACGCGCCGTGCTGCGTGATCGTCGCCTACGACAGCGAATTCCACGACCTGCTGCCGCAGCTGTTTCCGGCGCGCGACATGCGCAGCGGCTTCGTCGGCAAGCCGGAGCTGATCACCGAGACCGCCAAGCGCAACTCGGCGCTGCAGGGCGCCTACATGATCCTCGCCGCCCGCGCACTCGGGCTCGACGCCGGGCCGATGTCGGGCTTCGATTCCGCCGCGCTCGACGCCGAGTTCTTCCCCGACGGCCGCTGGAAGTCGAACTTCCTGTGCAACATCGGCTATGGCGACGCCGACAAGCTGTTTCCGCGCAACCCGCGGCTCGCCTTCGAGGACGCCTGCCGCGTGCTGTGACGTCGGCTGAGCCACGACTTCAAATCAGGGAGATCGCGACGATGCCCCGTCAACCCTCCATCTTCCTGTCGCACGGCGGCGGCCCCTGCTTCTGGATGGAGCCGCCGCGCAGGTTCGGCCCGCACGCCTATGACGGCCTGCGCGCCTATCTGTCCGGCGTGCTGGCCTCGCTGCCGGCGCGGCCGCGCGCGATCCTGATGGTGTCGGGCCATTGGGAGGCGGCGCTGCCGACCGTCAGCACCGCCGCCGCGCCATCGATGCTGTTCGATTACTACGGCTTTCCCGAACACACCTACCGGCTGAGCTATCCGGCGCCGGGCGATCCGGCGCTGGCCGCGCGGGTGCAGGCGCTGCTCGGCGACGCCGGCATCGCCACCGCGACCGATGCGGCGCGCGGCTTCGACCACGGCGTGTTCGTGCCGATGCTGATCGTCGATCCGGAAGCGCAGATTCCGGTGGTGATGCTGTCGCTGCAGCACGATCTCGACCCCGCGCAGCACCTGGCGATCGGCGCCGCGCTGGCGCCGCTCCGCGACGACAACGTGCTGATCATCGGCAGCGGCAACAGCTTCCACAACCTCACCACCTTCTTCGACGGTCAGGTGGCGGAATCGGAAGCGTTCGACCATTGGCTGACGGAAGCCGCGACCGCGCCGGATGCGGCGCTCCGCAACGACCGCCTGGCGCAGTGGGCCAGCGCCCCCGGCGCCCGCGCCTGCCATCCGCGCGAAGAACATCTGATCCCGCTGATGGTCACCGCCGGCGCCGCCGGCCCCGATCCCGGCCGCCGTGTGTTCCACGACGCCATCGGCAACAAGCGCATCTCCGGCTACGCGTTCGGGTGACGCACCGAGTCATTCCGGGGCGCGCGCGTCAGCGCGTGACCCCGGAATCTCGATGCAGGCAAATAACAACTGTCCGTCATCGCCCGCGCAGGCGGGCGAGCCAGTATTCCAGAGCGTCCGTGCCGATCACCAGCTCTCTGGGATACTGGATCCCCGCTTGCGCGGGGATGACGTCAGAAGCGAGCGGTCGCCCATGATGGACGGCTTCGCGCGTAAGCAGAACACTGCGAGATTCCGGGCCTGCGTGCTGTCGCACGCATCCCGGAATGACGACGGGTGGAGAGGCGCGCGCGTGGCTCCCCCGAGTCATTCCGGGGCGCTCGCGACAGCGAGCGAACCCGGAATCTCGATGCAGGCAAATAACAACTGTCCGTCATCGCCCGCGATGGGTTTCGCCTGCGGCTCAACCCATCCTACGAAGTACTACCCACCCCGCGACGCCCACACATGTGCGCCCCAGGCGCCCTTGTGCGCGGGCGGGGTGCCGAGATAGTGCAGCGTCGGCATCTCGTCGAAGATCCGGCGCTCGCGCGGGTTCTTGTAGATCACGTAATACTCGGCGCGGCGCAGCCTCGCCAGATTGTCGCGCACCCGCGCCATGATCTGTTTGCCGAACGGGTTGAACAGATACAGCACGAACGGCTGGTCCTGGAATGCGTAAGCGCCGGCGTCGCCGTGGACGATCGAGATGCTGTCAAAGCCGGCCGCTGCGACGTTGGTCTTCGCGGTCTGCGCCAGCTCGTCGGCGAACTCGACGCCGATGCAGGATTTGAAGCCGAGCTCGGCCGCGACGATCAGCATCCGGCCCTTGCCGCAACCGAGATCGACGAAGCGATAGAACCGCGGATCGAGCCCGATGAACGCCACCGCGTCGCTGAGCACCGACGGATCGCTGGCCTGATAGCGCTCGCCGAAGCGGCGGCTGTCGTGGTCGATGGTCAGCCCGTGCAGTTCGACGGTGGAGCGGGTATCGGTGCCGTATTTGGCGTCCCAGTCGACCGCGGTCCCCCCGTCGCGCCCGGTGAGCAGGTCCAGCAGCTTCGAAAACGACATCGCCTCGCCTCCCGGGTCGTCAGCGTTTGGTCGATCTTGCGCAGGCCCGCGGCGGCGCTACGCTAATCGGCAGGCGATGGGATGTCGCTTGATTTCGCGCAAATCGCGAGGCGCGCGGGCGATCAACCTCGGGGAGTTCATGCCGAAGCCAAGCGACAGCGCGCGAGCCTTGCGCGATGCCGACGGCTGGACCGCGATCGGCGGCCAGGCCGGCTCCAATGTCGGCGGCCTCTGTGCCGATGACGACGGCCGCGCCTGGTACGTCAAAACCCCGCCGAGCGACGATCATGCCCGCAGCGAGGTGCTGGCCAATCGGCTGTACCGGCTCGCCGGCACCAGCGTCGCCGAGATCGAACTGGTGCGGCGCGGCGGCGGGCTTGCGGTGGCGAGTGCGATGCTGCGCGGCGCCTCGCTCGGCGAGGCGCTGGCCTATCCAGAGAACGGCGTCGCCGCCGAGGTGTGCCGCGATTTCGCGGTCGATGCCTGGCTGGCCAATCGCGACGTGCTCGGCACCGACCTCGACAACGTGCTGGTGACGCGCGACGGCGGCGTGGTGCGGATCGACCAGGGCGGCGCGCTGGCCTACCGGGCCCGCGGCGCGCGCAAGACCGATTTCGGCGCCGAGGCGACCGAATTCGACACGCTGCGCGATGCCCGCGCCAATGCGGTGGCGGCCGGCGTGTTCGGCGCGATGAGCCGGCCCGCGCTCGCCGCGTCCGTCGCCAAGGTGGCGCGGCTGACGGAGCCTGCGATCTCTGCGGTGGTCCGCGAGGTGCTCGGCGACAGCGAGGATGCACGTGCGCTGACGGCGCTGCTGCTGGCGCGGCGCGACGATCTGATCCGCCGGGTTACTGCCTGCGGCGCGGCGATCACCCGCGTCCGCGCGTTCGACACCATGGAGGAGTGATGGCGCCGCTGCGCACCAGCCAGACCCATCCGCTGCAGATCGCCGAAGTCCGCGCCGGGCCTGACCATGGCCGCATCGGCATCACCTTCTGCCCCGGCAAGCACGACGCTTCGGCGCTGACCGGCGGCTGGGCGCGCGATCTTGCCGCCGATCTCGACGCGATCCAGAGCTGGGGGGCGCGGCTGGTGATCACGCTGGTCGAGCCGCGCGAATTGATGCTGCTGCAAGTGCCGGAGCTCGGCCTTGAGGTGGAGCGCCGCGCGATGCAATGGCTGCATCTGCCGATCCCGGACTATCACCCGCCGACGGCGGAATTCGAACGGCGCTGGGACACCGAGGGCCGGCTGATCCGGCAGCGGCTGCGCGCCGGCGACGACGTGCTGGTGCATTGCAAGGGCGGGCTCGGCCGCGCCGGCATGATCGCGGCGCGGCTGCTGGTCGAGCTCGGCGTGCCGGCGACCGAGGCGATCGCGCAGGTGCGGGCCGCGCGCGGCCGCGGCGCGATCGAGACCCGCGCTCAGCAGGCGGTGGTCGAGCGGGCGCAGCCGATTCCGTGAGCGACGTGCGCGGCGCGATCCGCCGCAGCGGCGTTTTTCCGCAGCACGCGACCGGGTCAAAGACGCGGTGCGCCCGCTGCGGTTAGATCGGACAGCTTCAGGCGCGAGCCGCGCCGCAACTGGATTGCTGCCGATGAACGACCTGCCAACCCCCGCCCCGCCGATGCCGCTGATCCGCAAGGGCTTCCGGCTGATCGAGAACGTCTTCCTGCTGCTGATCGGCAGCTTCGCCGTGGTGGCGATGGCGCAGGAAGTCTACGAGACCGTACTGAACGTCCGCGTCACGCTGAAAGAGCTGCTGCTGATGTTCATCTATGTCGAAGTGATCGCGATGGTCGCGGTGTATTACGAAAGCAAGAAGATCCCGATCACGCTGCCGATGTTCATCGCCATCACGGCGATCTCGCGGCTGTTGATCCTGCAGGGCAAGGACCAGCCGCCGGCGAACCTGCTGTACGAGAGCGGCGCCATCCTGATCCTGGCGGTCGCCTGCGCGGTGATCTCGTATCGGCCGCCGCGGCTTGGCGGCCATGAACAGAGCCACGGTCGCTCGCACCAAGGACCGAACCACCAAGGCTAGCAGCCGGCCACCCGGCGGTGCCGCAATGCTGATTTGCCGTCTTTTCCCACCCCGTCACGCTGTTCGCGGACGCGGTGTCCGGCATGAACCGGACAGCAGTCCGTGTCATGTCAAGTTGACAAGGGAGGGTGTCACGATAATGTGACCGAGCGAGAGAACGATGTGAACTGCACGCCGCCGGACGATGGGTGGCACGGGCACAAAGGTCTCAGCCGGGACCAATGGTCAGCGGGTTGGTGCGGCAGCCTCGAGGGGGTGGTCGCGGACAGCCCAGGCGGATCAGCCGTCCCGGTCGCTGCTAGCAGCACTGATGCGTGCCACCGCACGCAATGATCGAAGTCTCTCAGGAGGTTTTTACAATGGCAGACGATCCGAACAAGGTCTGGCCGACCGGTCTGACGATCGCGGAGTCGGAAGAGCTCCACAAGCATGTGATCGACGGCACGCGCATCTTCGGCGCGATCGCCATCGTCGCGCATTTCCTGGCGTATGTTTATTCGCCCTGGCTGCACTAAGGAGTATCGAACATGAATCAAGGTCGTATTTGGACCGTCGTGAACCCGGGCGTCGGCCTGCCGCTGCTGCTCGGCAGCGTCACCGTGATCGCGATCCTGGTGCACTATGCTGTTCTCAGCAACACCACCTGGTTCCCGAAGTACTGGAATGGCGCCACCGTCGCCGCTCCGGCCGTTGCCGCTCCGGCTCCGGCTGCTCCGGCCGCCAAGAAGTAAGCTTCTTACTTCTACGAAGCTGACAAGACGCCCGTCGTTGCCCCTCGTGCGGGGGCACCGGCGGGTGTTTTGTTTGGGCGGTGCGCAACCGCCGCAGCGATGTGATGCGTCGCGCTGCACCGAGGCCTGCACGGCGGCCTCCTGCGCGACCTGCCCCGCCACGACTCGCGGCGGTTGAAATTCACACGCCCCCTTGCGCGATCGATCGCGCGCCAGTGCCGAAACGGTGATGCGGCACACTCCCTGCAGTTTGGATTTACTCGAAATCGGGAAGCGCCGCACGCGCGCGTGCGAATCGCATTTGTGCCTGAACCGCAACGGTTTTTCGCTTCATGACAGCTTCGTAAGGTCACGGAAAAATCGCCTCCGTCATTGCAACTTCATCGCCGCTCCGCACTTGGGCCGCAATGGTCCGACATGGTTCGCCCGCAACTGAAGGAGGTCACGATGACTGCCAACGAACCGCCGAAATTCGATCCCGATTACGTCGCGACGCTGCGCGAAGTGCTCGATATCGCGGTCGAGCAGATCGCTGCGGAGCACCGCACGCCGGCCACCAAAGCCATGATGGCGCAAATCATCGTGCAGAACGCGGCGCGCGGCGTCACCGATGCACACATCCTGGTCGACGACGCGGTCCGCGCCGGCGCCAGCGGCGCGCCGTAGTCCGCTGCGCCCACCATGCTCCTCGCATGCGCCGCGGTCGCCCGCGGCGCATTTTGATTCGGGAGACACGAGGCACGTCGAAAGCCGCGCACACTCCTCACCATCCGCCGTCATTCCGGAAGGCGTGCGACAGCACGCAGACCCGGAAGTTCGCAGTGTTCTGCGGGGCGCGCGAAGCTGTCCTTCCTGGGCAACCGCTCGCTTCTGACGTCATCCCCGCGCAAGCGGGGATCCAGTATTGCGGGGCGCTGGTGATTGACACGAAGGCTCTGGAGTACTGGGTCGCCCGCCTGCGCGGGCGATGACGGGCGTTTTTTTGTCTGCGTCGAGATTCCGGGTTCACGCGCTGACGCGCGTGCCC
>NZ_QKQS01000022.1:38692-40274 GCF_003226555.1 Rhodopseudomonas palustris
GCTGCGGGGCGCGCGAAGCTGTCCATCCTGGATGACCGCTTGTTTCTGACGTCATCCCCGCGCAGGCGGGGATCCAGTATTCCGGGGCGCTGGTGATTGGCACGCAGGCTCTGGAACACTGGATCCCCGCCTGCGCGGGCGATGACGGGCGTTGTTAGTTGCTCACGTCGAGATTCCGGGTTCACGCGCGGACGCGCGTGCCCCGGAATGACTGGGGTGGGCTGAGCGACCAACGCCGACCCGCTCCCGACAACGCGCCGTCATTCCGGGATGCGTGCGACAGCACGCAGGCCCGGAATCTCGCAGTGTGCTGCGGGGCGCGCGAAGCTGTCCATCCTGGACGACCGCTCGCTTCTGACGTCATCCCCGCGCAGGCGGGGATCCAGTATTGCAGGGCGCTGGTGACTGGCTCGAAGGCTCTGGAATACTGGGTCGCCCGCCTGCGCGGGCGATGACGGGCTTTGTTCGTTGCTCACGTCGAGATTCCGGGTTCACGCGCGGACGCGCGTGCCCCGGAATGACTTGGGGGTGGGCTGAGCGCCAAACGCCGGACACGCTCCTCACCATCCGCCGTCATTCCGGGATGCGTGCGACAGCACGCAGGCCCGGAATCTCGCAGTGTGCTGCGGGGCGCGGGAAGCTGTCCTTCCTGGGCGACCGCTTGTTTCTGACGTCATCCCCGCACAGGCGAGGATCCAGTATTTCGGGGCGCTGGTGTTTGGCACGCAGGCTCTGGAATACTGGGTCGCCCGCCTGCGCGGGCGATGACGGGTGTTGTTATTTGCTCACGTCGAGATTCCGGGTTCACGCGCTGACGCGCGTGCCGCGGAATGACTTGGGGTGGGCTGAGCGACCAACGCCGCGCACACTCCTCACCATCCGCCGTCATTCCGGGATGCGTGCGACAGCACGCAGGGCCGGAATCTCGCAGTGTGCTGCGGGGCGCGCGAAGCTGTCCATCCTGGGCGACCGCTCGCTTCTGACGTCATCCCCGCGCAGGCGGGGATCCAGTATTGCAGGGCGCTGGTGACTGGCACGAAGGCTCTGGAATACTGAGTCGCCCGCCTGCGCGGGCGATGACGGGCGTTTTTTTGTCTGCGTCGAGATTCCGGGTTCACGCGCTGACGCGCGTGCCCCGGAATGACTTGGGGTGGGCTGAGCGACCAACGCCGCCCCACTCCCGACAACGCGCCGTCATTCCGGGATGCGTGCGACAGCACGCAGACCCGGAATCTCGCAGTGTTCTGCGGGGCGCGCGAAGCTGTCCATCCTGGGCGACCGCTCGCTTCTGACGTCATCCTCCCAAGCGGGAATCCAGTATTGCAGGGCGCTGGTGATTGACACGAAGGCTCTGGAAGACTGGGTCGCCCGCCTGCGCGGGCGATGACGGGCGTTGTTAGCTGCTCACGTCGAGATTCCGGGTTCACGCGCTGACGCGCGTGCCCCGGAATGACTAGGGGCGCGGGGCTGAGCGCCAAACGCCGGACACACTCCTCACCACCCGCCGTCATTCCGGGATGCGTGCGACAGCACGCAGACCCGGAATCTCGCAGTGTTCTGCGGGGCGCGCGAAGCTGTCCAT
>NZ_QKQS01000023.1:0-37433 GCF_003226555.1 Rhodopseudomonas palustris
CAAAACCAAGACCCGCAAGGACTTCGCCGTCCACGTTTCTCTTTCTTCTTCTTCACTTGTCAAACAGCCCGAGATCCGAAGACCTCAACGAAGCCGAAAGCCACAAGGACCCTGAAGACTTCAACTCCTACACTTAATAGGAGTTTGGAATTTCCGAACCGACAGCGAATAGCAACCGACGACTATCGGCTGCTGTTGCACTCATCGAGTTCGATGAAGTTCCAGAGGCGCGAAAGCTCGCTGGAGCCCGTGGGGCTCAGCGGCGCCGCGCTCAGTGGCCGTGTTATAGGCCGCCCCCCGCGGAGCTGTCAACGGCTTCGTCAGAAAAATGTCGCGCAGTTGAAGAATTTCATTTTCTCCAGTTTTCCCAAGGCTTTCTCGGCCCGGACGCCGTACTCAGGCCACATTCCGGAGGCGTTCTCCCCAACCAGATCGAGAAAACAATTCGCCCCGCCGCGGTCCGCGGACGAGCGCATTGCTCCCGATCATGTCGGTTTCGGTTCAGCTTGAGCATTGAGACGGCCAAATTGGCCGGTTTCGATTGACGCCATCGGCGACGGCCAGCAATTTGGCCTCGCGCGGCCTGCGTCGCGAGAATTGCGGCCGATAGCGTACGCCTTCCGTGGCGGACAACGCGGCGGCAATCGGGTAGAAGGCTCCGGTCCGCGACGCGGCGCGGAGAGGTTTGATCGGCCGACGGCCTGATCGTTCAGACTAGCCGACCGGCTGCGACTGCGGCCGATTGCGAAATCGGGGGACGACGGATTGAGCCAAAGGGTGTCACGCGGGCGCAGCACCGGGCGTGAGGTCGGCTATATCGATCTCGGTCACGAGCCGCCGCTTTCCGTCGACGGCTCCGAGGCCGCTGTCATCGATCGCCGTCGCGTGTCGGTGCAGTGGTTCAGCGGTACGATTCTCACCGGGCTGTGCGGCGCGGCGCTGATCGGCGGCGCGGTGTTCGCCTCGCTCGATGGCGAGACCACCTTCGCCAAGGCGCCCGAGCTGGTGCAAGCCGCGCTACGCGGCGCGTTCGGGACCGACAAGAACACCGCCCTGCACAAGAGCGACCGACTGCCGCCGCCGAGCGAAGCCGCCCTGGCTCGCAGCGTGATTCGCGTCTCGACGGTGTCACGGGTCGGGCACCGCGACGTGGTCCGGGTGCGTCCCTTCATTCGGATCTCCGGCAATCTGTCACTGACCACCAGCGACCTGTCGGCCAAGATTCCCCCCTTCAACGCCCAGCGGATGCTGAGCGACGTCGGCGCCGCGGCGCCGAGTGACGATGCGCAGAATCCCGACGCGGTCGAACCCGACGCCGAAGTCTCGTTCGTCACCCGCGACCTCGGCACCGTGCTGCCGCGCGCCAAGATCGTCGGTCAGATTCCCCCCGATGAAATCCTGATGCGGGTGCGCGACGCTGCGAACTGGAAGGGCAACAGCGGCGTGCGCTATGCCAGCGCCGCGGCCGGCGATTTCGGCGGCGACATGAAGCTGGCCTACGCGCCCGAAGGTCCCTCGGCCGATCCTTATGCCGGCTTCGAGACGCGGATCGTTCCTGAGAACGTCACCCTGCTGCCGAAGACCAAGGAGCAGGTGACCGGCGGCAACCCGACCGGCGAGCGCACCCATATCGTCAAGAAGGGCGACACCGTCGTCTCGGTGCTACGCGACCAGGGCGCGACCGAAGAGGATGCCCGCGCGGTCGCCGCCGCGCTCGGCGCCCGCGGCCGCGACGGCGGCCTCAAGGAAGGCCAGAAACTGCGGATCCTGATGGAGCCGCCCGGCCCCGGCAAACCGCCGCAGCCGTTCCGGGTGATCGTCGCGGGCGACTCGACGGTCGAAGCGGTGGCGGCGCTGTCCGATCTCGGCCGTTACGTCGCGGTCGACGTCCAGAGCCTCAACACCGTCAGCGACACCGCCGACAACACCGACGACGACGAGGACGACGGCAGCGGCGTCCGGCTGTATCAATCGATCTACGAGACTGCGCTCCGCAACAAGGTGCCGCAGAACGTGATCGACGACATGATCCGGATTTACTCCTACGACGTCGACTTCCAGCGCAGGGTTCAGGCCGGCGATTCGTTCGAAGTGTTCTACGCTGGCGACGACGAGACCACCGCCGCGGTCGAAAAGAACGACGTGCTGTTCGCCTCCCTCACCGTCGGCGGCGAGACCAAGAAATACTATCGCTTCCAGACGCCCGACGACTCGGTCGTCGATTTCTACGACGAGACCGGCAAGAGCGCGAAGAAGTTCCTGGTGCGCAAGCCGGTCAATCAGGCGATCATGCGCTCCGGCTTCGGCGCCCGCCGCCATCCGATCCTCGGCTACGTCAAGATGCACACCGGCGTCGACTGGGCGGCCTCCTACGGCACGCCGATCTTCGCGTCCGGCAACGGCGTGATCGAGACCGCCGGATGGGAAGGCGGCTACGGCAAGTACATCCGCATCAAGCACGCCAACGGTTACGAGACCGCCTACGGCCATATGTCGGCGTTCGCCAAGGGCATGGAGCCCGGCAAGCGCGTCCGCCAGGGCCAGGTAATCGGCTTCATCGGCTCGACCGGCCTGTCGACCGGCGCCCACGTCCATTACGAAATCCTGGTCAACGGCCGCTTCGTCGATCCGATGCGCGTGCGTCTGCCGCGCGGGCGCTCGCTCGAAGGTCCGCTTCTCGCCTCGTTCGAGAAGGAGCGCGATCGGCTCGATGCGATGATGGCTGGGCGCGGCGGTGGACGCCTCGCCGAAGACCTGACGTCATCGGCGCCGGTCCGCACCTCGTCGAGCGCGCAGGCGCGGCGCTGAACACTAAGCTGATCCGCCCCCTCTTCGATCGCTGCGCGACATTCTGCAGCAGAGAATCTGCTGCACCGCGGCTTCGATTCCGTTTGCCAATAGCGGCCCCTCACCGAATACTCTCGCCATAACAACGAGAATATCTCGGAGGGAATGCCATGAAGGGTAGACTTGCGCTCGGCGCGAGTGCGTTGACGATCGGCCTGCTGATGCTGTCCGGTGCACACGCTGACAATTATCAGGTCACCAAACTGGTCCAGGGCTCGGCGTTTCACGGCGTCCACGGCCTCGCTGTCGACAAGGCAGGCAAGCTGTTCGCCGGCAGCGTCGCCGGCGCGGCGCTGTACGAGGTCGACCGCGCCGCAGGCACCGCCAAGATCGCGGTGCCGACGCCGGAAGGGATGGCCGACGACATCGCGATCGCGCCGGACGGCACGATAGCGTGGACCGCATTCCTCACCGGCGATCTCTATGCGCGCAAGGGCGACGGCCCGATCAGGAAGCTCGCCTCCGGCCTGCCCGGCATCAACTCCCTCGCCTTCCGCAAGGACGGACGGCTGTATGCGACCCAGGTGTTTCTCGGCGATGCGCTGTACGAGATCGACGTCGAGGGCGCCAAGCCGCCGCGCAAGATCATGGAGAAGATGGGCGGGCTGAACGGCTTCGAATTCGGCCCCGACGACAGACTGTACGGCCCGCTGTGGTTCAAGGGACAGATCGTCAAGGTCGATGTCGACAAGGGCGAACTCAGCGTCGTCGCCGACGGCTTCAAGATTCCGGCGGCGGCGAATTTCGACTCCAAGGACAATCTGTGGGCGCTCGACACCGCACTCGGACAGCTCGTCAAGATCGATCCGAAGACCGGTGCCAAGCAGGTCGCGGCGCAGCTGAAACCGTCACTCGACAATCTCGCGATCGATGCGAGCGACCGCATCTTCGTCTCCAACATGGCCGACAATGGCATCCAGGAAGTCGACCCGGCGACCGGTACGACCAAGCAGGTGATCATCGGCAAGCTTGCGTTCCCCGGCGGCATCGGCGTCGTTTCCGACGGCGGCAAGGACACCATCTATGTGGCCGACGTGTTCGCCTATCGCGCCGTCGACGGCGGCAGCGGCGAGGTGCGCGAAGTGGCACGGATGCACGCCGACGGCACCACGCTGGAATATCCGATGAGCGCCACCGCCAAGGGCGACGAGGTGATCCTGTCGAGCTGGTTCACCGGCACGGTGCAGACGATCGACCGCAAGACCGGCAAGAGTCGCGACATGCTGCACGGCTTCAAGGCGCCCTACGATGCGATCAGGCTCGGCGACGGCAAGCTGCTGGTCGCCGAACTCGGCACAAAGTCGCTGGTCGAAGTCTCGGGCGAGCACGGCAAGGACCGCAAGGCGATCGCCACCGATCTGGCCGGCCCGGTCGGGCTCGTGCTCGGCAACGACAACGCGGTGTATGTGACCGAAGCCTTCGCCGGCCAGATCAGCAAGATCGATCCCAAGACCGGCACCAAGACCGTCGTCGCCAAGGACCTGAAGATGCCCGAAGGCATCGCTCTGGCGCCGTCCGGCAAATTGATCGTCGCCGAAGTCGGCGCCAAGCGCGTGGTCGAAGTCGATCCGGCCAGTGGCAGCGTCACCGAGCTGGCCGGCAATCTGCCGATCGGCCTCGTCCCCGCTCCCGGCCTGCCGCCGACCAACATGCCGACCGGCGTCGGTGTCGGCGACGGCGGCACGATCTACGTGTCGTCGGACATCGAGAACGCGATCTACAAGATCGAGAAGAAGTAGCTGCGACTCTCCGCCTCAATCACCTGCCCTCGACGCTGCGCTGCGCACTGCCTTGCGGCGGTGCGCAGCGGCTCAAAGCTCTCTGCCGTCATGGCCCGGCTCCGACCGGGCGATCCATTACTTTGGACTGCTCGTATCTTGGGCCGCAGTTCCGCAACATCGACGCTCTGGAATACTGGATCGCCCGCTTGCGCGGGCGATGACCGGGGCTTGTGTGGCAGCGAGCGCGATTCGCGCTACGGCATGAGCATGCCGCAGCGCGTCCGGGACACCGGATGTCAGTTCAACATCCGCTTCGGCGGCCGTCCCGTGAACGGCTCGATGTCCGCGCCGTGCGGCGGGGCGCCGTTGAAGGTCAGCACGCCGCCTTCGGTCGAGATCGCGACGTGATCGCCGTCCTTGACCGAGCCTTCCAGGATCATCTCGGCGAGCGGGTCCTGGACGCTGCGCTGGATCACCCGCTTCAAGGGACGGGCACCGTAAGCCGGATCCCAACCCTTTTCGGCGAGCCAATCGCGGGCCGAGGCGTCGAGGTCGAGCACGATCTTGCGGTCCTCGAGCAGCTTGGTGAGCCGCGCGAACTGGATGTCGACGATCCGGCCCATCTCGCTCTTCTGCAAACGATGGAACAGGATGATCTCGTCGACGCGGTTGAGGAATTCGGGGCGGAAGTGCGCCCGCACCATTCCCATCACCTGCTCCCTGACCGCCGACGTGTCCTCGCCCTCGGGCTGGTTGACCAGATACTCCGAGCCGAGATTCGACGTCATCACGATCAGCGTGTTGCGGAAGTCCACGGTGCGGCCCTGACCGTCGGTCAGGCGGCCGTCATCGAGCACCTGCAGCAACACGTTGAACACATCCGGATGCGCCTTCTCGATCTCGTCGAACAGGATCACCTGATACGGCCGGCGCCGCACCGCCTCGGTCAGCACGCCGCCTTCGTCGTAGCCGACATAGCCGGGAGGTGCGCCGATCAGCCGGGCCACGGAGTGCTTCTCCATGAATTCCGACATGTCGATGCGGACCATCGCGGTCTCGTCGTCGAACAGATATTCGGCGAGCGCTTTCGTCAGCTCGGTCTTGCCGACGCCGGTCGGCCCTAAGAACATGAACGAGCCCATCGGCCGGTTCGGGTCCTGCAGGCCGGCGCGGGCGCGGCGGACTGCGGTCGAGACCGCGTGCACGGCTTCGAACTGCCCGACCACGCGCTGGCCGAGTTGCTCTTCCATCCGCAGCAGCTTTTCCTTCTCGCCCTCGAGCATCTTGTCGACCGGCACGCCGGTCCAACGCGACACCACCTGAGCGATGTGATCGGCGGTGACCGCCTCCTCCACCATCTCGCCGGCGTTCTCGTGGGCTTCGATGTCCGCGAGCTTCTTTTCCAGCTCGGGAATCCGGCCATAGGCCAATTCGCCGGCGCGCTGATACTCGCCGCGACGCTGCGCGTTGGCCAGTTCGATCCGCAGGCCGTCGAGTTCGCTCTTCAGCTTCTGGGCATTGGAGAGCTTGTTCTTCTCCGCGCTCCAGCGCTGAGTGAGCACCGCCGACTTCTCCTCGAGCTCGGCGAGCTCCTTCTCCAGCGCCACCAGCCGCGTCTTGGAGCCGACGTCGGTCTCCTTCTTGAGCGCTTCCTGCTCGATCTTCAGCCGCACGATCTCGCGGTCCATCGAATCCAGCTCTTCCGGCTTGGAGTCGACCTGCATCTTCAGCCGCGCCGCGGCCTCGTCCATCAGGTCGATCGCCTTGTCGGGGAGGAAGCGGTCGGTGATGTAGCGGTTCGACAGCGTCGCCGAGGCGACGATCGCCGAGTCGGCGATGCGCACACCGTGGTGCTGCTCGTATTTGTCCTTCAGGCCGCGCAGGATCGAGATGGTGTCCTCGACCGTCGGCTCGTTGACGAACACCGGCTGGAAGCGCCGCGCCAAAGCTGCGTCCTTCTCGACGTGCTTGCGATACTCGTCGAGCGTGGTCGCGCCGATACAGTGCAGCTCGCCGCGGGCGAGCGCCGGCTTGAGCAGGTTCGACGCATCCATCGCGCCGTCGGCTTTGCCGGCGCCGACCAGGGTGTGCATTTCGTCGATGAACAGGATGATGCCGCCCTCGGCCGCGGTGACCTCGTTGAGCACGGCCTTCAGCCGCTCCTCGAACTCGCCGCGATACTTCGCGCCGGCGATCAGCGCGCCCATGTCGAGCGCCAGCAGCTTCTTGTCCTTCAGGCTCTCCGGCACGTCGCCGTTGAGGATGCGCAGCGCCAGGCCTTCGACGATCGCGGTCTTGCCGACGCCGGGTTCACCGATCAGCACGGGGTTGTTCTTGGTGCGCCGCGACAGAACCTGAATGGTGCGGCGGATTTCCTCGTCGCGGCCGATCACCGGGTCGAGCTTGCCGTCGCGCGCCGCCTGGGTCAGGTCGCGGGCGTATTTCTTCAGCGCGTCATAGGCGTTCTCGGCCGTCGCCGAATCGGCGGTGCGGCCCTTGCGCAGGGCGTTGATGGCGGCATTGAGATTTTGGGGGGTGACGCCGCCCTTGGTGAGCAGCTTGCCGGCCTCGCTGTCCTTGTCCAGCGACAGCGCCAGCAGCAGCCGTTCCACGGTGACGAAGCTGTCGCCCGCCTTCTCGGCGGCCTTCTCGGCAGCGTCGAACGCCCGCGCGGTGGCCGGATCGAGATAGACCTGGCCGGCACCCGAGCCGGACACCTTCGGCATCTTGTTCAGGGCGTCTTCGGTCGCCTTCAGGATCGCGCGCGAATTGCCGCCGGCACGGTCGATCAGACCGCCCGCGAGCCCTTCGGAATCGTCGAGCAGCACTTTGAGAATGTGCAGCGGCGAGAACTGCTGATGGCCCTCTCGCATCGCCAGCGATTGCGCCGACTGGATGAAGCCGCGCACACGTTCTGTATATTTTTCAACGTTCATTGGTTTCGGTCCCTCAGCCTGCCCTCGGCGCCTTCAAGAAGCACGCGCGACGGCATCTTCATTGGGGTTCCGCCGGCCGCACTGACATTTCCTCAGCCGGCGGCGGTCGTCACCGTGCGGAACGCATCGGCTTGACGCAAATGTGGGCATCAGTTCCGGGAAACGGAAGGCCTCGGCTCACATTTTCGTGGGCTGCCGAGCCGGCCGCGATCCCCTAAATACCCGCCATGATGACAGACCTCGCCCCCGCCTCCGTCGCCTCGATCTATCGCTACCCGGTCAAAGGCTTGTCGCCCGAGCCACTGCCGACCGTCGCCCTGGACATCGGCCAGACCTTGCCCGGCGACCGATCGTTCGCGATCGAGAACGGGCCGATTGGGTTCGATCCGGCCAATCCACGGTACTTCCCCAAGATCCGGTTCTTGATGCTGATGCGCAACGAGCGGCTGGCCGCCTTGCGCAGCCGCTACGACGCCGCGACCGGGGAGCTCAGCATCTCGCGCGGCAGCCACGAAGTGGCCCGCGGCGACCTTCGGACCGAAACCGGCCGGGCCGCGATCGAGCAGTTCTTCGCCGGCTATTGCGCCGACGACCTGCGCGGGCCGCCGAAGCTGCTGGCCGGCCAAGGCCACAGCTTCTCTGACGTCGCCCGCAAGGTGGTGTCGATCATCAACCTCGCAAGCGTCGCCGCGCTCGAAACCATGATCGGCCGACCGGTCGATCCGCTGCGCTTCCGCGGCAACCTCTATATTTCGGGCTGGCCGGCCTGGCACGAATTCGACCTGATGGACCAGACGCTGCTGATCGGCAGCACCCGGCTCAAAGTCGTCAAACGCATCGTCCGCTGCGCCGCCACCAACGTCGATCCGCAGACCGCCGCCCGCGACATGGCGATCCCCGAGACGCTGCAGCAAAACCTCGGCCACGCCGATTGCGGGGTCTATGCCGAAGTGATCGAAGCCGGCGACATCGCGCAAGGCGATGCGGTGCAGGTCGAGCAGGCGGCGTTGCTGTAAGTCCACCGCGTCATTGCGAGGAGGCGAAGCCGACGAAGCAATCCAGCTTATTGCTCGGAGCTGGATTGCTTCGCTTCGCTCGCAATGACGGATCAAGCGTATCAGCTCGACGGCATCACATAGGCGTAGATCCGGCTCTTGGAATACACCGACTCGGCGACGCGGTGGCCGTGATTGCCCGACACCACGATCGGGTTGCCGTTCGGATCGATGCCGCTGACGACACCGACATGGCCGCCGCGCCTGCCCCGCGACATCACCGCGATGGCGCCGACCTGCGGACCGGAAATGCGCTGGCCATAGCGCGCGAACGAGCTCGCCATGTCCGAACCGGTGCCCTGATGGCCGGTCCGCTGCAACACCATGTTCATGAACCGCGCACACCACAGCGCGCGCCGACCGGTCGGATTGCCGCGGCCGATGAAGCTACGTGCTTCGGCGACCAGGCTCGAACCCGCACCGCCGCCGTTCCACGATTGCCACTGCGCGTTCTGCATCTGCTGCCGCGCCGCGACGCGATGACGACGACCGTGGCGCTTCTGCGCGATGGGCTGAAACTGCGGCTGCGCCATCGCGGCCGAGACGTTCATCGCAGGATCGTGGCCGGAGAAACCGAAAGCCGACGGCGCGACCTCCGCCTGCTGCTGCGCGATGCGGCCGTGACGGCGCCAAGCGTGCGAGCGGCGATGATGGTGCGCGTGACGAGACGCGGCGTGGTGCGAATATTTGGACGCGTGGTGAGCGTGATGACGATGCAGCGGCTTGGCCGATGCGGGAGCGGCGATCACCGCGAGTGCCACGAGCGACAGCGCGGCAGCGACGAAGCGGAACAATCCAAACGCAGAAAACACAACCATACAGACTCTCTCTCCGGAACTCCTCGAACGCGCCGACCCGCACGGGCCGACATCGGGGTCGACGCGTTAATCGATCGGGGATGGCGAGAGGATGGCTTTGAGAAAGCGAGAGTCAGATTTTAGGGGAAATTTCGAGGAAATTTCATGATACGCAACATTTCTGCACGTATCGCGTGCGACGAACTCATCGCCGCACGCATTAACTACTTGTTAATACGACTTATGGCGCGACGTAATCGGCAGCCTGCAGCGGCGTTTTCTTCTGCGCACGGCTGAGCAGAAACACGCCCTGCTCGCCGAACATGTTCCAGAACCACCACGGCGCGTTGAGCCGCAAAGGCCGGCCGTAACGGTCGAGCGCCACCGCGCGTTCCATCTTGACACCGATCTCGTCGCACAGCCCGACGAAGTCCTTGATGGTGCAGAAGTGGATGTTCGGCGTGTCGTACCAGGTCGCCGGCAAATTGTCGGTCCGCGGCATCTGGCCGTGGATCAGCAGCTGCAGCCGCATGTTGATGTAGCCGAAGTTCGGAAACGACACGATCGCGCGCCGCCCGATCCGCAGCAGATTTTCCAGTACCTCTTTCGGCTGCCGTGTCGCCTGCAGCGTCTGCGACAGGATCACGTAGTCGAACGCATCGTCAACGTAGTGATCGAGGTCGGTATCCGCGTCGCCCTGCACCACCGCGAGCCCGCGCGCGACGCAGCGGTTGACGCCTTCGCGCGACAGCTCGATCCCGCGGCAATCGACGCCGCGGGATTCCAGCAGTTGCATCAGATCGCCTTCACCACAGCCGACGTCGAGCACCTTCGAGCCGGTCTCGACCATATCGGCGACCAAGAGATGGTCGGCGCGATGCACGCGCAGTTGCGGGCGCGCGTGAGCTTCCAGCGGCAAGCCTTCCTGCACCGACATGATCAGCGCTCCGCCGTACCGAGGCCGCGGGCGGCACCGGCCGAATGCAGGAAGGCGCGAGCGATGTCGATGAACTCCGGCTCGTCGAGCAGGAACGCGTCGTGGCCCTTGTCGGTGACGATCTCGGCGAACGACACCCGTGCGCCGCCGGCGTTGAGCGCGTGCACGATGGCGCGGGATTCCGAGGTCGGAAACAGCCAGTCGGAGGTGAACGACACTACGCAGAACCGCGTCTGCGTGCCGCGGAACGCGGTCGCCAGCACGCCGTCGTGATCGGCCGCGATATCGAAGTAGTCCATCGCGCGGGTCAGATACAGATAGGAGTTGGCGTCGAACCGCTCGACGAACGACGAGCCCTGATAGCGAAGGTAACTCTCGACCTGGAAATCGGCGTCGAACGAGAACGTCGGCAGTTCGCGGTCCTGCATCTTGCGGCCGAACTTACGATGCAGCGCCGCGTCCGACAGATAGGTGATGTGCGCGGCCATCCGTGCCACCGCGAGGCCGCGATGCGGGAAGCAGCCGTGCTCGAAGTAGCGGCCGTGCTGCCAATCCGGATCGGCCATCACCGCCTGGCGACCGAGTTCGTGGAAGGCAATGTTCTGCGCCGAGTGCCGGGTCGCGCAGGCGATCGCCAGCGCCGAGAACACCCGCTCAGGAAACGCCACCGACCATTGCAGCACCTGCATGCCGCCCATCGAGCCGCCGACCACGCAGAACAATTTGTCGATGCCGAGCCGGTCGATCAGCATCGCCTGGGCGCGCACCATGTCGGGAATGGTGATGACCGGGAAATCGAGTCCCCAGGGCTTGCCGGTGGCGGGGTTGGTGGAGGCGGGGCCGGTCGAGCCCATGCAGCCGCCGAGCACGTTCGAGCAGATTACGAAATAGCGGTCGGTATCGATCGGCTTGCCGGGGCCGACCAGGGTCAGCCAGCCGCCGGGCTTGCCGGTGATCGGATGCGCATTGGCAATGTGCTGATCCATCGTCAGGGCGTGGCAGACGAGGATGGCATTGCTCTTGTCGGCGTTCAGCGTGCCGTAGGTCTGGTAGGCGATCTGGAACGGGCTGAGCGCGATGCCGCAATCCAGCGGCAGCGGCTGGTCGGCACCGAACTGGGCGACCAGCGAATGCGGGTGATCGACTTCCTGGGTCCGCTCGCCGGCGGCGATCTTCTGCCCCTTCACCGAATGGATATTCATCATACGCCTGCCAACGGCCTCGACATCCCGGGACGCCCCGGTTCGACCTCAGATATGAACGGCAGGGCAAATAAAAAACCCGGCCTGAACATCGGTTCGGCCGGGATCGGAACTGTCCCCGGCCTGTTTAGCGAGTTGTTTAACGTGGCTGCAAGCCGGCCGGCTCAAATGACCACGGGATCGCGCGGACTCTAGTCATAAAGGGCCGGGCCGTCAATATTTTGCTCGGAGACGGCTCCCTTCACCCTCCCCTGGAGGGGGAGGGTGAACCTCAAGGCCGCGCCTGTGCCGAGGGTAAATTCCTTTGCGTTCAATCGTCTGGTTTCCTAAGCAGAAGGTCGCATCGCGTTTCGCCTGAAGGTTCTAAAAGCAATGACCAAGCCGCCCTCGCCGCCTTCGCTCGCCGACCTGCGCCAGGAGATCGACAGCATCGACGAGCAGGTGCATCAGCTGTTGATGCAGCGCGGCGACATCATCGACCGGCTGATCGCGGTGAAGCAGACCCAGGAGGTCGGCTCGGCGTTCCGCCCGGCGCGCGAAGCCGACATGATGCGGCGCCTGGTGCAGCGCCACCACGGCATCCTGCCGCTCGACACCGTCGAGAGCATTTGGCGGGTCATCATCGCCACTTTTACCTATGTGCAGGCGCCGTTTGCGGTGCACGCCGACCAGTCGCTCGGCGAGTCGGCGATGCGGGATTCCGCCCGCTTCCATTTCGGTTTCACCGTGCCCTACGTGGCGCACTTCTCCGCCTCGGCCGCGGTCGAAGCGGTCGCGAAATCCAAGGGCGATCTGGCGCTGGTGTCGGCGACCTCCGGCAACACGCCGTGGTGGCTGGCGCTGGAAGCCGACGGCGCGCCCAAGATCATCGCCCGGCTTCCGTTCATCGAGCGCGCCGACCACCCGGCCGCACTGCCGGTGTTCGTGGTGTCGCGGGTCGCCGACAGCGCCATGGTCACCGAGGTCGAGACCTGGAGCATCCGGGTGTCGGGCTGGAACGCCGACACCGCCCGGGCGCTGTCGCCGCTGGCCGATGTCGTGGCGGTGCCGGATACCGCTTTTGACGGCGCCGCCCTGCTGGTGTCGATCCCGGCGCCCGGCGGCCTCGATCAGATCAAGGCAGCCCTGATCGCAGCGGGGGCCTCCCTCCGTTCGTCGGCCCTCGTCGGCAGCCACGCAAGGCGCTATACGGTGCCCCCGAGCGGCAAGTCCGCGTAATTACCGGCCTTCAGCCGCCCGACGATTTTTTTCCGGAGTTGACGATGTCACGTCCCGTGCCGAATCCCGGCATCCTCGATATTGCGCCCTACACCCCCGGTAAGAGCCCGGTGCCCGAGCCCGGCCGCAAGGTGTTCAAGCTCTCGGCCAACGAGACCCCGTTCGGCCCGTCGCCGCACGCGATCGCGGCCTACAAGAGCGCGGCGGATCATCTCGAGGACTATCCGGAAGGCACTTCGCGGATCCTGCGCGAGGCGATCGGCAAGGCCTACGGCCTCGATCCCGACCGCATCATCTGCGGCGCCGGCTCCGACGAAATCCTCAATTTGCTGGCGCACACTTATCTGGCGCCGGGCGACGAGGCGATCTCGAGCCAGCACGGCTTCCTGGTGTACCCGATCGCCACGCTGGCGAACGGCGCCAAGAACGTAGTGGCGCCCGAGAAGAACCTGACCACCGACGTCGACGCCATGCTGGCCGCGGTGACGCCGAACACCAAGCTGGTGTGGCTCGCCAACCCGAACAACCCGACCGGCACCTACATCCCGCTCGACGAGGTCAAGCGGCTGCGCGCCGGCCTGCCCAGCCACGTCGTGCTGGTGCTCGATGCCGCCTACGCCGACTACGTGATGAAGAACGACTACGAGCTCGGCATCGAGCTGGTGTCGACCACCGAGAACACCGTGCTGACCCACACCTTCTCCAAGGTGCACGGGCTCGCCGCGCTGCGCATCGGCTGGATGTTCGGCCCCGCCAACATCGTCGACGCGGTCAACCGCATCCGCGGTCCGTTCAACGTCTCGGTGCCGGCGCAGCTCGCCGCGGTCGCGGCGATCCAGGACACCGCGCATGTCGAGCGTTCGCGCGCCCACACCGACAAATGGCGCAATCAGCTCGCCGAAGAACTGCCGAAGCTCGGCCTCACCGTGACGCCGAGCGTGTGCAACTTCGTGCTGATCCACTTCCCGACCACCAAGGGCAAGACCGCGGCAGACGCCGACGCGTTCCTGACCCGGCATGGCCTGGTGCTACGCGCGCTCAACAATTACGGCCTGCCGGATGCGCTGCGCATGACCATCGGCACCGACGAAGCCAACACGCTGGTGCTCGAGGCCTTGCGCGAGTTCATGGGCCAGCCATGAATTCTGCGCCGATGTTTCGCAAAGTCGCGCTGATCGGCTTCGGCCTGATCGGAGGCTCGATCGCGCGCGGCGCGAAGTCGCTCGGCCTCGCCGGCGAAATCGTCACCACCGCGCGCTCGGCAGAGACCCGGGCGCGGGTGCGCGAACTCGGCATCGTCGACCGCGTGGTCGAGAGCAACGCCGAAGCCGCCGACGGCGCCGATCTCGTGATCTTGTGCATTCCGGTCGGCGCCTGCGGCGACGTCGCCAAGGAGATCGCGCCGCATCTGAAGCACGGCGCGATCGTCTCCGACGTCGGCTCGGTTAAGGGCGCGGTGGTCAAGGCGATGGCGCCCTATCTGCCCGAGGACGTTCACTTCGTGCCGGCGCACCCGGTCGCCGGCACCGAGAATTCCGGCCCGGACTCTGGCTTCGCCGAGCTGTTCATCAATCGCTGGTGCATTCTGACGCCGCCCGAAGGCACCAACGCCGAGGCGACCGAAAAGCTCGCCGCGTTCTGGCGCGCGCTCGGCGCCAATGTCGAGATCATGACGCCTGAGCACCACGACCTGGTGCTGGCGGTGACCAGCCATCTGCCGCATCTGATCGCCTATACGATCGTGTCGACCGCCGAAGAACTCGAAGGCGTGACGCAGTCGGAAGTGCTGAAGTTCTCCGCCGGCGGCTTCCGCGACTTCACCCGCATCGCCGCATCCGATCCGACGATGTGGCGCGACGTGTTCCTGACCAACAAGGACGCGGTGCTGGAGATGCTCGGCGAATTCCAGGAAGATCTATCGAAGCTGACCCGCGCCATCCGCCGCGGCGACGGCGACGCACTGTTCGACCACTTCACCCGCACCCGCGCCATCCGCCGCGGCATCGTCCAGATCGGCCAGGACGAAGCAGCGCCGGACTTTGGGCGGCGGCACAAGCAGCTCGGCAAGGCGCCGGAGTAAGCGAACAACCTCACCGTCTCTCTCTGAGGTCGTCCCCCGCGCAGGCGGGAGACCCCGTATTGCAGAGAGTTGGTAGCAACCGCACGGCGGATCAGCGAGCGCTCTGGGATACTGGGTCGCCCAGACAAGCCGGGCGAGGACGGTGGAGAGTGGAGCGCGCGCTCTGCGCCGTATCGTCTCTCTATTCACCTATCAAACAGCCACACCCATTCGTTCTCGCGGCGCCGGAGCGTCCGAGGTTTGCGCCCGTCGTCTCACGACGAGGGGCGGGGGCGCGCCGCTTGGCGCAAGTTGGTGGTTGGATCGCGATGGCTTGCAAACCATCGCGCGACGCCTTTACGGCGCGCCCACCAGCGGCGATCTTTTGGCGTCGGGACCGTTCTTCCGGGCGCGGGGAGCACGGGGATTTCTCCCGCCTCGTTCCGTCCCGTCCAGCCTCGCACTGGGCAGCCGCTCATAGTAGCGGCGGCATAGCAGTTTGCTTTGCGCAAACTGCGTAAACTTGTTTGCGCTGACCTTCTGCCTCCCGGACGATCGGCTTGCGAGGCCGCTCGCGCAGGACGCCGCGTCAAGCTCGGCGCCGCTGCACCCTGCAGCTTCGCCAAACCTTCACCGACCGGTCTCCCGGCCGACGATCTGTCCCGCTTCCAAGCGCCCTCGAGAAGCGCCCCTCACGGACAGGACGACACGGACTATAGTCCTTTTAGGAATATTGTCAAGGCGACTTTCGCACACCCTTGCGTCGTCGCTGGGCTTGACCCGGCGACCCATCACTTGGACGATAGCGTCATTGAAACGCAGCCAACAAACTGCGCCAGCGCCGGCCTCGAAGGCGTCATGCGGAAATACTTGAAAATCTATTTTTTGTATCTACAATAATTATGAGCCGAGATTGCCATGAGGATCACGTTCGATCCTGCCAAACGCGAAGCGACGCTGCTCGAACGCAAGCTGGACTTCAACGATGCCGTGGAGGTCTTCGCCGGCCAATGTATCCACATCCCGGACAAGCGGCGCGACTATGGCGAGGAGCGGATCATCACGGTCGGGAAGCTGCTCGGCCGGATGGTGATCGTGGTGTGGACACCCCGCGGTGAGGCGCGGCATGTGATCTCGATGAGGAAAGCCAATGACCGGGAAAAAGCGCGCTTTGGGCAGCGACTTGAAGAAGGTTGATGCTCACATCATCTCGCCGGAGGAATACGACGAGATACCGGAACTGACTGACGAAGACTTCGCCCGAGGCGATCTCTATCACGGCGACAAGCTGATCAGCCGCGGCCGGCCGAAATCCGATGATCCCAAGCAACTGGTTTCGCTGCGTCTCGACGCCGAGGTGCTGCGCTGGTTCAAGTCGACCGGCCCCGGCTATCAGGCACGGATGGGCGAGGTGCTGAAGTCGCACATGAGTCGGAAGAAGTCCGTCGGCAAGAAAGCGTAGCGTGGGTTGAGCGCAGCGAAACCCGCGGATGAGGTGCGATGGGTTTCGCCTTCGGTTCAACCCATCATACGACTGCTCCGGCTCACAACCACTTCTTCCACTTGAAGAACATGTACGGCAGCACCGCGGCCAGCAGCATCATGCCGAGGGCCATGGTGTAGCCGTGCTGCCATTCGAGTTCGGGCATGAACTTGAAGTTCATGCCGTACACCGAGGCGATCAGGGTCGGCGGCATCAGGACGACGGCCATCACCGAGAACAGCTTAATGATGTTGTTCTGCTCGAGATTGACGACGCCGAGCATGGCGTCGAGCGTGAAGGTGATCTTGCTCGACAGATAGCTGGCGTGGTCGGTCAGCGACAGCACGTCGCGCTGCATGGTCTTGAGCTGGGTGCGCAGCTCCTTGGTGCGCTTGATGCCCTCGCCTTCCACCGACAGGAACGCCACCACCCGGCCGATCGACACCAGGCTCTCGCGCACTTTCGAGACAAGGTCGCCCTTGCGGCCGATCGCGATCAGGATGTCGGAATAGCGCTTGGGGTGGCCGGTGCGGGCGGCGCCCTCCGGCTCGAAGATCTGGCGGCTGACGTCGTCGACGTCGGCGCCGGCACGCTCCAGGATGTCGGCGCAGCGGTCGATCACCGCGTCGAGCAGTTCGAACAGCACGAATTCGCCGCTGCTGCCCGAGCCCGGCGCCCGAGCCAACCGGCTCTCGACCACCGCGAACGGGCGCGGCTCGTCGTACCGCACCGTCACCAGCCGGCGTCCGGCCAGAATGAAGGTGACCGGCGACAGCCGAGGCGAGGTGGTGTCGGCGCCGCACATCAAGCTGGCGGTCATGTAGCGGGCGCCGTTCTCGATATAGAGCCGGCTGGAGATCTCGATCTCCTGCATGTCTTCCCGGGTCGGCACCTCGATCCGCGCCAGCCGCTCCACCGCCTTGTCTTCGTCCGCCGTCGGGCGGTCGAGATCGACCCACACCGTGTCCTCGGGCAACGCGTCCAGATCTTCCGCAGTGGCGCGCTTCAGGATGGCTTCGGCGGGGGCGAAGAAAGCAAGCATGGCAACTCCAGGCTGGAAGACGTTCGAGGCGAAGGGGGCGCGGGGTGGCGGTCAGACCACACCGATGGGAGCGGGATGCGGCGACGACACCGACTTATTTTGTGGCCATGGCATGGCAGCGCCGTGACAATAGCGGCCCCGACGCCACAGCCGTTGCCCGAAAATTAATCGGGGGCCGGATGCGATGCGGCAGAAATGCAACAACGGCGGCATCTCGTTACGAACGGCTCGCCGTAGTGCTGGCAAACCGGAGCGTTTGCGAGATACTAACAAACAGAATCGTGGAATTTTGCGATGCCTCCCGGCGCGAGGTTGTGCGCCAGCTCTTGATTGGAATTCAGAATGGCGTTCAACGGAACCAAGCTGGGATTGCTGGCCCTCGCCGGCCTGCTGCTGTCGGGTTGCATGCAGACCACCTACCAGGCCGCCCCGGAAGCCAACCTCAAACCCAACGACAAGGCCCAGCTCGCCAAGGCGCGCTACGCCAAGGTGTCGGTGCCGGAGCCGTTCCGCCGCGCGATCGTCGATTATCATCGCAAGGAAGCTCCCGGTACCATCGTGGTCGATTCGGACAACCACTTTCTGTATTACGTGCTCGATAACGGCAAGGCGATCCGCTACGGCGTGACCGTGGGCGAAGAAGCGCTGGCGTTCTCCGGCATCGCCCGCGTCGGCAACATGGCCGAATGGCCGAAGTGGACCCCGACCGCCGACATCCACAAGCGAATCGAAGGCCTGCCGTCCTCGGTGCCCGGCGGCATCGACAACCCGCTCGGCGCCCGCGCGCTGTATCTGTACCAGGGCAACAAGGACACCCTGTTCCGGATCCACGGCACCAACCAGCCGGAATATATCGGCGCCTCGATCTCGTCGGGCTGCATCCGCATGACCAACGAGGACGTCATCGACCTGTACAGCAAGGTCAAGATGGGCACCATCGTGGTGGTGCTCGACCGCAAGCAGGGCGACTCCCCGGTCAACTCGCGGATGGCGCTGCAGGGCGGCAGCGGCACCGCGATGCAGTAAAGCGCCGCGCGCATCACCGCAGAGCTTGCAAAAGCGCCGGTCCGCCGGCGCTTTTTTGTTGCGCGGTGAGTTGGTGCTGGCGCTTGGGCCGTGCTCCACTGCCCGCTACGGAGCTCGGCATCGCACCAGGCACAGAGAGCTCCCTCGCCCCGCTCTTCGCGGGGAGAGGGTTGGGGTGAGGGGCGGACGCAAGCACTGACGCTCGGCCTTGCGGAAACGCCCCCTCACCCGACCGGCTTCGCTTCGCTCTCCCGGTCGACCTCTCCCCGCGCGCGGGGAGAGGTGAGCCTCGCTGCGGGGAGAGGTGGGCTTCGTCGCGGGGAGAGGTTAAGCCGGCGGTCGTTTCGGCGACGGCTTACCGGGGACCGAGGGCTTTGCCGCCGGCGCAGGTCGCGGTGTGAGGTCGATCGGTTTGGTTGCGGCCGGCTTCGCGGCGGCTTTGGATTTGGCGCGTTTGGCCGGCCTCGGCGGCGGTGGCGGCGGGGTCTCGGCCTGTTCGCGTTCAGCCGCCTCGTTTGGCGCCTGCTCGGCGGCTTCCGGCTGAGGTGCCGCCTGCTGCGGGCCGCGCTCGTCGTCGGCCGCGACCTCGCGCGGCGGCGCTTCGGCCGGACGCGGCAGCGGCATTGCCGGGGCGATGTCCGGCAGCCCCTCGTACAGCGCCCATTGGCACATCCGGTAGCCGCCGCGGCGTTCGGCGAGGTCGAGGTGGATGTGGTCCTCGTGATAACCGTCCGAGCCGGGGCCGAGCACGGTGGTGAAGCGCGCGCACACCGACTGCATCACGGTCTCGCGCGCCTGCCGCGGCACCTCGCGGTCGGTGAGCGAGATCAACCGGCCGTCCGCCAGCTTGATGCCGCGAACGTCGAGCGCATTGGCGCGGCCGTGCTCGGAGAGCTTGGCGCCGCGCACCCGGTTGCGGCCGCGGCATTCATAAGAATCGAAATTATCCAGGGCGGCGGCCCGGCTGCCGAGCGAAGCGGCGAGCGGGGCGATGTCGTCGCGCACCCAGTCGGCGAGCGCCCGCGCCATGCCGCAGCGCACGGTCGCGGCCGGCGACACCGCGACGCGCCCGCCATCGGGCAGCACCACCGCTTCGAGCCGCACCAGATCGGTGCCACCGCAGCCGCCCGGCCCGGTGATGTCCGGAATGCTGGGCGCGATCGCGATCTGCTCGGTGAGCGCCAGCCGGCACGCCGACGGTTCGGTCTTCGCGACAGGCGCAGTGGCGGGCGCCTCGGCTTGCGCCGGCTCGGACTCATCCTTGCCGGGTTCGGCGCCGGCCACGCTCGGCTGCGGCGCCGCCGCCGGTCGCGGCTTCGGCAACGGAACATGTTCGCTCGCGCTCGCGGCCGACGCACCGCCCACAACCAGCGCGATCATCATTCCCCAGAATGGCGCTTTGCCGCGGAGCGCCTGTAGACAAGACCGTTTTCCGCCGAGCGGGTAAGCGCTAAGGTCGGAACCAATCCCAAGGGGATAACAATCAGGAGGAAATCTCGAATGCTTGGACTGATGCAAGACTGGCCTTTGCTGTGTCATCGGATCATCGAGCACGCGGCCCGGATCCACGGCAACCAGGAGGTGGTCACCCGGTCGGTCGAGGGTCCGATCGTCCGCACCACCTATGCGCAGATCCATCAACGGGCGCTGAAAGTCAGCCAGATGCTGGACCGCGCCGGCATCAAGCTCGGCGACCGCGTCGCGACGATCGCCTGGAACACCGCCCGGCACCTGGAATGCTGGTACGGTATTATGGGAATCGGCGCGATCTGCCATACGGTCAATCCGCGGCTTTTTCCGGACCAGATCGCCTGGATCGTCAATCACGCCCAGGACCGGGTGATGATCACCGATCTCACCTTCATCCCGGTGCTGGAGAAGATCGCCGACCAGATGCCGAGCATCGAGCGCTACGTGGTGCTGACCGATGCCGCGCACATGCCGCAGACCACGCTGAAGAACGCGATCGCCTATGAAGAGTGGCTGAAGGAAGCCGACGGCGACTTCGCGTGGAAGACCTTCGACGAGAACACCGCGGCGGCGATGTGCTACACCTCGGGCACCACCGGCGATCCGAAGGGCGTGCTGTATTCGCATCGCTCCAACGTGCTGCACGCGCTGATGGCCAACAATCCGGACGCGCTCGGCACCCGCGCCGCCGACACCATGCTCCCCGTCGTGCCGCTGTTCCACGCCAACAGCTGGGGCATCGCGTTCTCGGCGCCGTCGATGGGCACCAAGCTGGTGATGCCCGGCGCCAAGCTCGACGGCGCCTCGGTCTACGAGCTGCTGTCGACCGAGAAGGTGACCCACACCGCCGGCGTGCCGACCGTGTGGCTGATGCTGCTGCAGCACATGCAGAAGGAAAAGCTGACGCTGCCGGATCTGAAGATGGTGATCTGCGGCGGCTCGGCGATGCCGCGCTCGATGATCAAGGCGTTCGTCGACATGGGCGCCGAGGCCCGCCACGCCTGGGGCATGACCGAGATGAGCCCGCTCGGTACGCTCGCCACGCTGAAGCCGCCGTTCGACCAGACCACCGGCGACGCTCGGCTCGACGTGCTGGCGACGCAGGGCTATCCGCCGTTCGGCGTGCAGATGAAGATCACCGACGACGCCGGCAAGGAGGTCGACTGGGACGGCAAGACCTTCGGCCGGCTGAAAGTGTCGGGCCCGGCGATCGCCAAGAAGTACTACCGGGTCGACACCGAGATCCTCGACGATGCCGGCTTCTTCGACACCGGCGACGTCGCGACCATCGACAAGGACGGCTACATGCGGATCACCGACCGCTCCAAGGATGTGATCAAGTCCGGCGGCGAGTGGATCTCCTCGATCGACCTGGAAAATCTCGCGGTCGGCCATCCCAAGGTGGCGGAAGCCGCGGTGATCGGCGTGTATCACCCGAAATGGGACGAACGGCCGCTCTTGATCTGCCAGCTCAAGCCCGACGTCACCTGCACCCGCGACGAGATCCTGCAATACATGGACGGCAAGATCGCCAAATGGTGGATGCCCGACGATATCGTGTTCGTCGAAGCCATCCCCCACACGGCGACCGGCAAGATCCTGAAGACCGCGCTGCGCGATCAGTTCAAGACCTACACGCTGCCCGGCGCGGCGGCGTAGTCGTCTATCGTGCACTGCGTAGCAGCGGGCACAGCGCACCTCTCCCGCTTGCGGGAGAGGTCGACGCGCGTAGCGCGGCGGGTGAGGGCCCTCCTCTCCGCGAGTCGCTAGCTCACCGCCTGGGGCGCCCTCACCCCAGCCCTCTCCCGCAAGCGGGAGAGGGAGCGCGCTGCGGCGCGGGGCAATTACTTACCTTCCAAACGAATAGAGTGACTCCTCGTCCGCAGCGCCCTAACCTCTCCCCGCGTCTGCGGGGAGAGGTCGGATTGGGTAGCAATCCGGGTGAGGGGCATGGCAATGCGCGGGGCCAAGCCGGAAGACCATCGGATTTGCACGGCGGCTGCGTGGCCATCAGACCGATGCCGAGACCGTGCTGTGGAATCGCCTGCGCAACCGCCAGATCGCGGGCTGCAAATTCGTCAGACAGATGCCGATCGGGCCTTACATCTGCGACTTCGTCTGCCGCGACCAGATGCTGGTGATCGAGACAACCCGAGCTGAGCATGCATGCGCGCCAATGCCCTGCCCGGCCCCTCACCCCGCAGAAGGGCGGGGAGAGGGAGCGCGCTGTGCGTGGGGAGCGGACTTGCGACTCTCAGCCCAACACCGGCAACGTTCGCACGTCGTAGCCGCTGCTGATGCTGCGGTTGAGGACCGGGTCGCTGAGTTCGTACTCGAAGCGCGTCGCCGGGCGGATGCCGCCTTTGGCGGCGAAGGTGCCGCCGAATAGCGCGGCGCCCTCGGGCAGGCACGCCTGGCCGAATTCGCGCTCGATCAGCTCTGCCGGGGGCAGCATGCCGGACAGCGTGCCTTCCTGATACAGCACGCGCTCGCCGCCGATGGTGGCGAACGAGCGCAGTACGAGCTGGTCCCAATGCGCCGCGACCTCGTCCACCGCCCACAGCTCGGGCGCGACCGGCTTGTCGCAAATCTGCTTGGACACGGTGATGTTGTAGGTCTCGACCTTGCGGTCGGTATGGTCCGAGCCGACGCCGACATAGAGCTTGCCGCCGGACTTGATCAGCACGAACTCGACCTCGCCGCTGGAATTCTCGTCGCTGCACTCGATCGCGGTGCGGGTCGTCAGCCGGCTGGCGGCGACGCGGTAGTAGATCGGCGTCGAGGCCGGCGGCGCAATGCCGAGCTCTTCGAGTTCCTTGATGTGCTTGTCGCGCGCCACCGGATCGCGGCCGGTCCAGCCGGCGATGATCAGATCGCCGATCTGGATTGAGTGCGGGACCTTGCGGCCCTGTTCGTGGACGACGAATTCGACGGGGGCGGCATACATGGCTGGTCTCGCGAGATGGACGGCTGAACGAGTATCGTGCGGGGACGGCGTCGCCGCCCCGCACGATGCGGATGAGTGAACTACTGGCCCTTGCGGGTGTCGAGCAGATGCCAGCTCTGGTCGCCTGCTTCGATGACGTAGATCGGCTTGATGGCGTCGCGATCTTCGGCGAACGAGATTTCACCTTCAAGCGCGGCGAAGCCCTTCAACTTGGCCAGATCGTCCCGGATCGCGGTGCGCTCGGCCGCGACCTTGCCGGCATCGCCGGTGGTCTTGGCGGTCTTCATCGCTTCGGCCAGCAGATAGACGATATCGTAAGCCGACGCATCCTGCTGGTTCGGCTCCAGCCGGGTCATGCCGGCTTCCTTGGCCCGCGTCGCGAATTCCTTGGCGAACGCCTTGGTGCGGTCGTTGAGCTCGGCAAAGAACGTGGTGCCAATCGTCATCGAATTGCCGGCACCGGCCATCCGGCGCGGCAGATCGGGATCGGCCACCGTGGTGCCGCCGACCAGCCGCGCGCTGACGCCCTGGCGCTTCAGTTCCTTGGCGAGGTTGATGGCGGCTTCCGGCGGCGCGCCGAGGCCGATCAGGTCCGGCTTCATCTGCGCGAGCTGCGAAACCTGCGGCGACAGATCGAAGGCGTTGTACTGAAAGTCGACCGCGCCCTTGTCGGCGATGTCGAACTTCTTGAACAGCGCCGGCAGCACCTTGGTGCCGACCGCCTTGGACACGGTGTCGTCGGTCGCGAATGCGGTGGCGCCGGTCGCCATCGGCAGCTTCTTGTCGCGCAGCGTCGCCAGCACTTCGGAGATCACGGTGCCTTCGTCGCGGGTGTTGCGGAAGCCGTAGGTGAAGCCCTTGGTCAGACCGGGCGCAGACGACGACATCGACATCTGCACGATGCCGAGACGCTCGCCGGCGGGAAATGCGACGCGCACTTCGCCGGAGGAGAACGGGCCGATTACCGCGAGCGCCTTGTTGTCCTCGGCGAACTGCCGCACCGCGAGCGCGGCCTGCTTGGGATCGCCGCCGGTGTCGAACTTGACCAGCTTGATCTTGTTGCCGCCGATGCCGCCCTTGGCGTTGATCTCGTCGACCGCCATGTCGACCGCGACCTCGTTGGTGTTGGCGAGGCTGACATAGGGGCCGGTCTTGGCCATCGAGAATCCGAGCACGAGGTCGGCCGCCTGCGCGCCTCCCGCGAACCCGCCGATCAGTCCGAGCGCGACACCCGCCGCCACCATATTCGCCTTCATCAGCCTGTTCCTCTTCTCTTCATTGAGAGCCCACCCGCATCGGCTGCGGCTCGCCGGACGACTCGGCGCTACCGCCGAGATAGGCTTCGAGCAGCCGATGATCGTTGCGCAGCGCGTCACAAGGACCGGCCACCGCGACCTTGCCGAGTTCGAGCACGGTGGCGCTGTGTGCGACCGACAGCGCCTTGCCGGTGTTCTGCTCGACCAGCACGATCGTCAGCCCGCTGCGGTTCATTTCCTGGATCAGATCGAACACCTTGGAGACGAACAGCGGCGACAGGCCGAGCGACGGCTCGTCCAGCATCAACACCTGCGGCCGCGCCACCATCGCCCGGCCGATCGCCACCATCTGCTGCTCACCGCCGGACAGCGTCGCCGCCGGCGTATGGCGGCGCTGGCCGAGATTGGGGAAGCGCTCGTAGATCGCGGCGATCTCGCTGCGCACCGCCGGGCGGTCGCGGCGCAGATGCGCGCCGAGCAGCAGGTTCTCTTCGACCGTCAGCGACACCAGCACCTGCCGCCCTTCCGGGACGAGGACCAGCCCCTTGGCCAATCTGGTATGCGGGCGGGCGCGCGACAGATCGGCGTCGCGGAACAGGATGCGGCCGCGCGCGGCTGGCACCGCGCCCATGATGCCGAGCAGCAACGTGGTCTTGCCGGCGCCGTTGGCGCCCAGCACGGTGACGATCTCGCCTTCCTCGACGCTGAGCGAGACGCCATCGAGCGCGGTGACACCCCCATAGGCGACGGTGAGATCGGAGACGGACAGGATCGCGCTCATGCGGCCTGCTCCGCGCCGAGATAGGCGGTGCGCACCACCGCGTCGTGCTGCACGACCGACAGCGGCCCCTCGGCGATCTTGCTGCCGAAATTCAGCACCACGACGTGGTCGCAGATGGTGTCGACGAAATGCATGTCGTGCTCGACGATCAGGAGCGTGATGCCGCGCGCCTTCAGCGCTTCGAGATGCGCGGTGAGCGCCTGAGTTTCGACCGGGTTGAGGCCCGCCGCCGGCTCGTCGAGCATCAGCAGAGAGGCGCCGGCCAGCGTGGCGCGGACGAGGTCGATCCGCTTGCGGATGCCGTAAGGCAGCTCGCTGACCGTCGCGTCGGCGTAGGCGCCGAGCCCCATCTCGTCGAGCGCGGCGACCACTTCGCGCCGCCAGCGGTGGTTCGGGATCAGCCGGAACGGCGTCAGCAGGTTGAGAAGGCCGGCGGCGCGAACATGCTGGCCGACCAGCAGGTTCTCCCACACGGTGAGATGCTGCATCAGCCGCACGTTCTGGAAGCTGCGGGCGATGCCGAGCCCGATCCGGCGGCGCGACGCCATGTTGGTGATGTCGCGCCCGTCGAACGACACCGCGCCGGAATCGGGGCGGAACACGCCGCTGACCATGTTGAACGCCGTGGTCTTGCCGGCGCCGTTCGGGCCGATCAGCCCGACGGTCTGGCCGCGCGCCACCGAGAAGCTGAGCTCGCGGATGACGCGCAGGCCCCCGAACGATTTCGAGACGTTGTCGAGCGCGAGCAGCGGAGCCTGGGCACTCATGGCTGAGCCCCCGGTGCGGCAGGCTTGCGCCCGAACAGCCGGCCGATGCCGCGCAGCGCCGTCGACGTCACCAGCCCCTGCGGACGCACCGCCATGAAGGCGACGATCAGCGCGGCGAAAATCACGTAACGCCAGGCCTCGCCGGCCCGCAGCAGCTCCGGCACCAGGCTGAAGAACAGCGCGCCGACCAGCGGGCCCCACACCGTCTGGGTGCCGCCGAGCAGCACGTACAGCACCGTGTAGATGCTGAGCTGGACGCTGAAGTGCTGCGCCTCGATGAAACTGAAATGATGCGCGTACAGCCCGCCGCCGATGCCGGCGATCGCCGCACCGAGCGTGAACGCCGCGACCTGCAGGCCCCACACTTTGAGACCGAGCAGATCGGCGACCAGCCGGTCGTTCTTGATCGCGGTGAGATACAGCGTGAAGCGGGTCTGCGACAGCCCGACCACGAACAGCACGATCGCAGCCGTCACCGAGAACACCGCGACTGGCGACGCATAGGTCGAGACCGGATAGCCGGCCGCCGCGCCGACCACCTCGAGATTGAGGAACACCGCCGAGATCACCTGGCCGAGCGCGAAGGTGGCGAGCGCCAGATAAATGCCGTGGGTGCGCAGGATCGGCACCGCGACTAGCAGCGCCAGCCCACCGGCCGCGAGTCCCCCGGCCGGAATCGCTGCAGCGAGCGACCAGCCCATTTCGTTGGTGAGATACGCCGCCGTGTAGGCACCGATGGCCATGAAGCCGGCGATGCCGAGATTGAGCTGACCGGCGACCAGCGGCAGATACACCGCATAGGCCGCCATGATGTTGAAGCACAGGATGATCAGGACGCCGGTCTGATAGCCGCTCATCACAGCTTCTCCCGGATCGCCGGCTTGCCGAACAAGCCATGTGGCCGCAGGATCAACAGCAACAGCAGCGAGCCATAGACCGCGATGTTGACGGTGTCGGCGCCGAACGCCCAGATCGAACCGACTTCGATCAGGCCGATGATCAGCCCGCCGATCACCGCGCCCCAGACGCTGCCCATGCCGCCGATGATCATCGCGGCGACGCCTTTGAAGCCGACGCCCTCGCCCATGAACGGCGACACCTGCAGATAGCTGAGCGCGAACATCACGCCGCCGAGTGCGGTGAACAACGCGGTCAGCACGAAGATCTTCGGCACCAGGCGGCCGACGTCGACTCCGAGCAGCACCGCGGTCGCGCGGCTCTCGGCGATCGCGCGGATCTGGCGACCGAGATTGGTGTGGCCGAGCAGGAACGACAGCCCGAGTACCAGCGCGAAGGTCAGCACCAGGCTGATCGCCTGCGCGGCGCCGATCACCAGACCGCCGATGCGAAAGTTGAAATCACCGAGCAGCGATGGAAACGTCTGCTGATCGGAGCCGACGCCGACCAGCACCAGATTCTCCAGCAGCACCAGAAATCCCAGCGACGACACCAGCGGCACTTCCGGATCGGCGCCGCGGGTGCGCCGATAGGACAGTTGCTCGACCGCGAGCGACACCAGAGCCGCGGCGGCGAGCGCAACGCCGATCGCGGCCGCCCAATGCCAGCCTTGGGTCAGGAACACCCAGCTCACCATGCCGCCGATCATGAACAGGCCGGGAATGGAGAAGTTGAGGAAGTTGAGGATGCCGATCGCGAGGGTGAAGGACACCCCCACCAGCACATAGATCGAGCCGAGCATCAGGCCGTTGATCAGCTGCTGCGCGATCATGCCCGATCTCCGCACGCCGGAGCGGCCCGAGCCGTATCGGCCCGGTCGCCGCGGCCAGAGCCGCCGAAAGTGCTGGGGGAGAGGTCCGTCATCGCGCGCTTACACCGGGTCGAAGTAGTGCAGTTCGAACAGCACGCAGCCGGTCTCGGACTTGAACGGACCGTGGAACGCGCCCGGCGGGCGACACGCATAGGTGAACGGCTTGAAGCTCTCGCCACCTTGGCCGTTCTCGTCGTTGCCGACGGTGAGATCGCCGGAGACCAGGAACACTTCTTCCCAGTATTCGTGCACGAACGGCTTGGTGGTGAACTCGCCCGGCTCGAACCGCAGCAGGCGGCTGCGCGAGCCGCGGCGGTTCTCTTCGTCGAGGCCGCCGGACAGGATCTTCTGCTGGATGCCCTTGGGATAGCCGGCCGGCACTTCCCAGCCCGTGCTCATGTCGACGGCACGGAATTCGTCGTGGATCTTGTTGACAGCCATCATGCGCTCCTGATCAGGCGGCTTGCGAGGTTTTCAGCTCGTCGGCGAGCTCGTAGCTGGACAGCATCTGGCTGACGAGGCCGCCGGCGCTGTCCCAGTCGTAGGTGCGGAACGAGTGGTTCTTGGTGACGAAGGTCGCCCCCGCGTAGAACATCTCGTATTGCTGATGCCGCGAGGCGAACTCCGAGCCGACCGCGTCCCAGGCCAGCTTGTAGAACTTGACCTTGTCGAGCGCGCCCGCCGCCGGCGACTGCTGGGTCTTCTCGACCAAAGCGGCGATCTCCGGATTGGCGAGATCCTGCACCGAAGACGGCAACATGATCATGCCGCCGCCGGCGAGTTCGCGCAGCGTGTTGAGGACCTTGGCGTAGAGCTGCTGGGTCAGCGTTTGCGCCGCATACAGCGTGTGCCGGTCCGGCACGTAGTAGCGGCCGTATTTGGTGCCCTTGATTTCCATCGCGGCCACGAAGGCGTCGACCATACCGCCTTCGGCGGCGAGCTGGCCGAGCGTCTCGCGGACCTGCGGGAAGCCGAGCACGCCGTTGGTCTCGGCGATCCGCCGCGCCATGCCGATCAGGAATCGCAGCTTCACCGACAAGCGAACCATCGCCTGATAGTTCTGATAGACGTGCGCCGGCGTCGCATGGAACTGCTTCTGGCACATCTCCAGGTTCTTGTAGACGAAGATCCGGTCCCACGGCACCTTGACGTCGTCGAAGTACAATACCGCGTCGTTCTCGTCGAACCGGCTCGACAGCGGGTTGTCGAACACCGATTGCGAGGACTCCTCGTAGGACTTGCGCGACAGGATCTGCAGGCCTTTGCTGTTCATCGGGATCGCGAACGACAGCGCGTAGATCTCGTCGCCCGGCTGCAGCGGCTGGATGCAGGTGACGAACACCTCGTCCGCCATGATGCCGCCGGTCGCCAGCATCTTGGCGCCGCGCACGGTGATGCCTTCGGCGTCCTGATCGACCACGCCGGTGGTGAGGAACGCATCCTTCTGCTGGGCGGCGCTCTTGGAGCGGTCGGCCTGCGGATTGATGATGACGTAGGTCAGGTACAGATCGTTGTCGCGCGCATAGGCATAGTAGTCGGACAACGCCTTGGCGCGGTCCTTGTCGTAGGCCTCGAACTGATCGAGCCCCATATACATGCCGGCGATGCAGGAGGCGACATGATCGGGGGCGCGGCCGAGGAAGCCAGCATGCAGCCCGCCCCAGGCCTCCAGCGCGGTGCGGCGCTGGCGCAGCTCGTCGAAGCTCTCGGGGAGCTGCCAGATCCGGTTGGCGCGGTCGCCGGTCGGCGTCGCGAAGGTCATCAGCTCGCGGTTGGCCTCGTCGGCGGCGAAATCGAACAGCTTGCCGACCGAATGAATAGCGCGGCGAAACGCCGGATGCCGCGTGGTGTCGTCGACCCGGCGGCCGTCGATGAAGACGGCGCGCCCGTCGCGAAGGCCGGCGATATGTTGTTGTCCTGTCTTCATCGTCACAAGCTTCCTTATGCTAACACTCGTCGCGGTCAGTAATGGATCGGCAGCGGCCACATCGGCTCGCGACCACCCTGCCGGCTCAAGCTCTGATATTTGCCGCGGAAGAACACCAACGGCTCTTCGTCATCGCGCGCGCTGAAACGCACCACCCGGCCGACGAAAATCACGTGATCGCCGCCGTCGTATTGCGCATAGGGCGCACACTCGAAATGAGCGATCGCGCCCGCCAACAAAGGCGCTTCGGCATGGCCGATCGAATGCGCGACGTTGCTCCATTTGTCGGTCGAGGCCTTGGCGAACTGGTTCGACAGCGCCTCTTGACCGCGGCTCAGGATGTTGACGGCGTAGCCCTCGGCGGCCTGCATCGCCGGCAGGCTGAGCGCGCGCCGGTCGACGCTGAAGAGCACCAAGGGCGGGTCGAGCGAGACCGAGTTGAACGAACTCATCGTCATCCCGATCGGCACGTCAGCCTCGCCACGCGCCGTGATCACGGCAACGCCGGTCGCGAACTGCGACAACGCCGATCGAAACTCCCGCACGTCCAAAATCATCAACCGCCAACTCGTCGTCGCCTCAAGTAGCTTTGATCCAAAGCTATTCTAAAAAGCTAGTCAAGCGCGAATGCGAGGCAGTTGCCGAGAAAAAATGCGGCACAGCGGCATGAATTTGGGCGCGACAAAGCCCCGCCAACCGCGGCAATACGGGGCGAACTCAGCCTGGACGGAGGGTGAAGAGTGCCGGCGTCAGCGCCGCCGCGACACTTTGCGCGTGGACTCGGCCGCAGCGGGCGACGGCGCGGTGAGAAAGCTCATCAGCGCCACGGCCTTGTCGCCGCAGGCCACCAGCCGGGCCATCATCGAGGCGAGCTGACGGAATTCCGACGCGCTGAGACAATCGAACAGCGCATCGTTCACCGGCGCTTGGATCTCGACGAGCTGATCGAGCATCTTGCGCGCCTTCGGCGTCACGGTGAGCAGCACGCGGCGGCGGTCTTCCTGGTTGGCCCGCTTGTGGATCAGCCCGGCCTTCACCAGCTTGGAGACTTCGATGGTGACGAAGGCGCCGGACAGATGCAGATGCTCGGCGACGCGGCTGACGCCGACGCCCTCCTCGCCTTGCAGGTGCGCCACGGAGATCAGCGTCGTATAGGCGATGCCCGAAATCCCGAGACGATCGCCGAAGCCGGCGCGGCATTGATCGACCCGCGCGCTGAACGCGAGGAAGTCGTGAATGAAGGTGCGGAAGATCTCGTCGTCACCGCCCGGCATCAGTTCCGACTTCGATACGGTTGCGCGGCGCAAATCTCCCTCCCCTGGGTTCGCGGCGCAGACGGCCGGACGAATGGTACTCTTCATACAGAAGACGCGGCTTGTACAGGATCAGATCGCGCGGCCACTGTCTGCGCTGAGCGCGGAGCGGACGCTGCGAGCAACATCGAGCCTCCGCCGCGTAGTCGGCATAGCCGTCGGGCTCCCGATGCAAAGCGCGCGGTCCGCACGAGCGGTTCGCCACACGACCGACGCGATGATCAGAGCAACGCGCAGCCGGGCCCTAGGATCGGCGTGCCGAGCCGGGGGGTGCACTCTCCGGTCTTGAATTCGGCTCCGGCCCGTGATCTCAACGAAGGCTCCTGCGGCGCATCCTTCTGCCGCGATCAACTCGGGCAGTGCGAACGCGATGGCGCGCAGATTCTCCGCTCCGTATCTGAAGGAGCCCGTCTCCGGACTCGCCACTTGGGCGCGCAACCTCGCGGTGTTCTCCGCAGTGGCGACGCTGGTGTCGATCGCTGTGGTGCGGTTCGGCTTTCTCGAAATGCGCCCGGCGATGGCGACCTTGTTCGGCGCGCTGGCACTGGCCGGGGTGTCGATCGTGCTGGCGTTCGCCGGGTTCGCGGCGATCTGGCAGAACGGTTCGCGCGGCATTCCGCGGATCCTGCTGGCCTTGCTGCTGGATGCGATGATCCTCGCCTACCCGGCCTATCTGGGCTGGCAGTACCGCACCCTGCCGGCGATCCACGACGTCACCACCGATTCGATCGATCCGCCGCGGTTCGACACGCTGGCGCGGCTGAGGGTCGGCGACGACGTCAACACCGCGGTCTATGCCGGGCTGTATTCAGCCGAACAGCAGCGCGCCGCCTATCCGAACATCGAGACGATTCAGGTCGAGATGCCGGTGCAGCGCGCCTACGACATCGTGCTGCATCTGGTGAACCGGCGGAAATGGCGGGTGGTCGACGAGCGCGCGCCGCAGTTGCCGAAGCGCGAAGGCCATATCGAGGCGGTTTCGCGCACCACCATCCTCAGCCTGCCCGAGGACGTGGTGATCAGGCTGCGGCCGGACGGCGAGGACACCAGGATCGATATCCGTTCGTCGTCCCGCTATTTCGAAAGCGACCTCGGCAGCAATGCGGCGCGGATCGCCAAACTGACTGAGGACATCAACACCGCGGTCGAGAACGCCCCGGCGCCGAAGCCCGAGCCGGCCGCCAAGCAGCCGACCAAGACCAAGGCCAAGAAGTAATCGGCCGCGGCGCCGATTACTTGCCGGCGCCGCCGAGCGCCTGCTTGCATGGATCCGACAGCGCGCTGAAATTGTCGTTCAGGCACTTCTTGATGCGGCCGCCACCCGGCGACACGCCGCTGCAGAGTTTCTGATAATCGCCCTTGCAGGCCTCCCGCATCGCCTCTCTGTCCTGCGCGCTGGCGATCTGCAGGGTCAGCATCAAGCCTGCGATCACGCAGGCGGCGGCGAGCGTCGCCCGCACCAGGGCGTCGGCAGCGCGGAACAGCGGCGCCGGACGATCGGAGGAACGCGAAGTCTTCATTCGTTGCACCATGGCCAATCCTTGGGTTCGAAGTGAACGTCGTCGAGACGGACGTAGTTGATACCCTCGAGCCGGTCCGATCCTTCGCGCCGCGCGTCAGCGAAACAGCCCGCCGGCAAGGCGGCGGCGTCCTTCCGGAGAGATCTGCTCCAACGTCTCGACAAAGGTGTCGATCATCGCGTCGCCGACCTTGCTGCGCTTGTCGCGGGTGGCCTCGACCGCGGCGCGCAGCGCCGCCTTGTCGAGCTCCGGCTGCGCCGCAATGCTCAGGGTGGCCCGCAGCGCCGCCACGTAGCCACTCTGCAGCGGCTTCAGCGTGGCTTCCTTGGCGTGGAAGTTGCGCCACAGGATCTCGGCGTCGGCCGGCGGCAACCGCGAGGCGACGCGTTCGATCAGCCTCATCGGAACCCCGGCATGCAGCGGCGCCCACGGCGGTCGCAGCCACTGCGCGCCCACATACGCCCCCAGCGCGACGTTGAGGCAGAGCGAGCCCAGCAGCAGCCAGCGCCCGGCGGTGAAGCGACCAAACGACATCTTCATTGCGGGCTCCAGACCGTCACGACCGAGGAATCGAACACCGCGTCGATCGCGGCGAGCGCCTCATGCGAATGCTGATAAGGCAGCGTGCCGGCGAGCCACAGGCCGACCAGCGCCGAGCAGGCGAGAGTGCCGGCCGGCAGCAGCGAGGCCGGCTGCAACAACCGGCGATACCACGGCTCCCGCATCTGACCGTTGCCGATCCGCTGCAGCACCGCGAGCGATACGCGGCCCGCCCGCGCCGGAGTCACCTCGGGCGGCACCGCGAGCAGCGCGTCGAACGCGGCCGCTTCGCGCAGCACCGCCGCGCCCGGTTCGCCGGCGGCGATCACCCGCGCCGCGCCGCGCGTCTCTGCCGGCCAGCGCGCGATGTCGCCGCCCCAGATCTCGGCCAAATCCCTGAACTGATCGAGCGTCATGCTCGCCTCCTGTCGTCTTGCCGTCTTTCGACTTCTTTTTTGAGCGCCAGCCGCGCCCGGCCGAGCAGCGACTCGAACGCCTTGGGGCTGAGATTCATCGCACGCGCCGCCTCCTCGCCGGACAGGCCTTCCATATGAAACAGCGCGATCGCGCCGCGCTGCCGCTCCGGCAGTTCGGCCAGCGCCGCCTCCAGCAGCCGCTGCTGCTGCGCGGCGATCAGGGTCTCGACCGGTGCCGGATCGCCTGCCGCCACCTCGGCGGCGTCCTCGATCGGCGCGTGCCGCGGCTTGCGGGTTCGGTCGAAGCTGAGGTTCAGCACGATCCGGTACAGCCAGGTCGAGAATCGCGCGATGCTCGGATCGAACGACGACGCTTTGTTCCACACCCGCAGAAACGCCTCCTGGCCGATGTCGTCGGCCTCGGCCGCATCGCGGACGATGCGCTGGGCGATCCTGATGGCGCGCGGCATGTGGCGCGCCATCAGGACGCGGAACGCCTGCTGCCGGCGCGCCACAACGTCCAGCATCAGCGCCTCGTCGCTATCGTCCTCGAGGCTCACTGGGCGCAGGCCGCCTGTTTCGGCCGGGACACCGGCGGCTGGCTTGGCGACGACCACCGGCACGCGGTCAGCACGGCCGCCAGGCGCCTGCGATCCAGCACCGCCGCGGCGCCGGAACCACGGCCGGCCCGGCAACCACCACCGGCGCGACGTAGACCGGGCGCACTCGATAGGGCCGCGCCACATAGTACGGATACGGCCGGTAGTAGTATGGCCGGCCATAATAGCCGCAGCCGCGATAAACGCCGACGCCGTGCCAGCCGCCGCGGACGCAGGCCACGGTCTCGATCGGCACCCCCGCATCGGCTGCCACAACCGGACGCGCCGCCGGCGCCAGCGGCGCGGCGATCGCAGCGGAGCCTGCGAGCGTGAGCAGTGCAGCGACGGCGAGCGCCGCAGTCCGGATCGGTTTGCGCATCACGACATCCTTTCCTGTTCGGAGCCAGACCCGGCGAGCCGGGCCGATGTCGTGAATACGGGGGCAAGACGGCTTTCCTTCGCGGAACCGTGACGGTCATGCGACCAAACGTATCACTTCGTAGAATACCGAGGTACGACGGCTCGCACGCGGTATCTTTGTGTAGAATTTAACGCGAATCTCAAATTCAGGTTGAGTAGCACTCCTATTAGTTGAGGGTCTTATTTACTAAAACGATAGTGTTTGGAACGCATGGTTTTGGGAACTTCTGGCTCTGCGCGTCGCAGCGTCAGACCTGCTGATACCCTTGGGTGACACAGGAAGTCTCTTCATCCGCCTTCCGCGGAGCGTTGCGTGTGCGCGCCTGCAGGACCGGACTGATCAGCATCACGACGGCGATGCGATCTTCGGAAGAGAGGCAAGGCAAGACGCAGGGCGCGAGCGGCCTGTGACATGCATCGGAAATAATGCTGCGCACGGAGCGGCTGCGAAGCCGGCCGCGCGACCTTTTTGGAGCGCAATTCATGCTGTCTAGACTGCATATGACCATCGGCCGCCGCATCTATCTTCTGATCGGTCTGAGTCTCCTCGGCCTTCTCGGCATCACCCTGCTCGATTCGCGCGAGCTGGCAACCGGCCTGCAGCAGCAGAAGCAGATCGAGCTGAAGCACCTCGCCGAATTGGCGATCAGTTTCGTCAAGGACGAATACGACGCCGCGCAGCGCGGCGAAATCGGCGCCGCCGAGGCCCAGAAGCGCGCCCAGGAACGGATCTCCAAGCTGCGCTACGGCGGCAACGAGTACTTCTTCATCACCGACATGCAGAGCCGGATGTTGATGCATCCGATCGCTAAGCAGCTGATCGGTCAGGATCAGTCGGGCGCCAAGGACTCGAACGGCAAGCGGCTGTTCGCCGAGATGGTGGATACGGTTCGCCGCAACGGCAGCGGCTTCGTCGACTATGTCTGGCCGAAGCCGGGCTCCGACCAGTCGTATCCGAAGCTGACCTATGTGGCCGGATTCCAGCCCTGGGGCTGGATCATCGGCACCGGCGTCTATATCGACGATCTCGACGCCCAGACTTGGCGCGCGACGCAGCAGTCGCTGATCGTGGGAGCGCTGGTGCTGCTGGTGACGATCCTGGCCTCGGTGATGATCGCACGGCGCATCACCAAGCCGATCCACGCCATGACTGCGGCGATGAAGGAGCTCGCCGGCGGCAGGCTGGAGGTCGAGGTGCCCGGCATCGGCCGCAGCGACGAGATCGGCGACATGGCGGGCGCCGTCGAAGTCTTCAAGGTTCACGCCCTCGAACGCCAGCGGCTCGAAGCCGAACAGAAAGAGATGGAGGCGCGCGCCGCCGCCGACCGCAAGGCCCATGCCGGCCAGCTCGCCGATCGTTTCGAGCGGGCGATCGGGGAGATCGTCGAGACCGTGTCGGCAGCCTCCAACGAACTCGAGGCCTCGGCCATCACGCTGACCCGCACCGCCGACCAGTCGCAGGATCTGGCGACCGCGGTCGCCGCCGCCTCCGAGGAAGCCTCCACCAACGTGCAGTCGGTGGCGTCGGCTACCGAGGAGATGTCTTCGTCGGTCAACGAGATCAGTCGCCAGGTGCAAGAATCCGCCCGGATCGCCCATGAGGCGGTGGATCAGGCGCGGCAGACCAACGGCCGGGTCGAAGAACTCGCAAAGGCAGCGTCACGGATCGGCGACGTGGTCGAGCTGATCAGCAACATCGCCGGCCAGACCAACCTGCTCGCGCTCAACGCCACCATCGAGGCGGCGCGCGCCGGAGAGGCCGGCCGGGGCTTTGCGGTGGTCGCCGCCGAAGTGAAGCAACTCGCCGAACAGACAGCCAAGGCGACTGGCGAGATCACCCAGCAGATCAACGGCATCCAGACAGCCACCGACCAGTCGGTGGCCGCGATCAAGGAGATCGGCCAGACCATCGCCCAGATGTCGGAGATCTCTTCGACCATCGCCGCGGCGGTGGAGGAACAGGGTGCGGCGACGCAGGAGATCTCCCGCAACGTCCAGCAGGCTTCGCTCGGCACCCAGCAGGTATCGGCCAACATCACCGACGTGCAGCGCGGCGCGACCGAGACCGGCGCGGCCTCGGCCCAGGTGCTGGCGGCGGCCAAATCCCTATCCGGCGATTCCACCCGGCTGAAGGTCGAAGTCTCGAACTTCCTGGAGTCGGTTCGCGCGGCGTAACCGCCTCTGCTTCAAGAGCTGCGGCCGGCCTGCGAGGGCCGGCCGTTTGCTTTTGAAGGCCTGTTTTACAGCCGCATCGGACTGAAGCCCGTAACCGCACGAGGTTTTGGTAAACGCGGCATTAACCAAGCCGGTTTACAGCTCGAAGCAGGTTTCACTGCCGCGCGCTCTTCGCGCGGCGGAGCAGCGCCGGGCGAGGTAAGCGAGCGATGGCCCATCCCGGAAGTCTCATCCGCCCGGCGTCCGCGCGCCGGCTTCCGACGGCCCCGGCCGACAAGCCGCAATCGCCGCTGCGCGAATTGTTCGCCCCGCTCGACCAGCTTCTGGCCTGCGGCGGCGACACCCGGATCGACATCGATCCCGTCACCGGCTGCAACGCCTACGGCTGCGCCCCCAGTCCGACACCCGAGATCGCCAGCTTCTCGTCCTGCACCGCCAGCACGATCTCGCCGCGCGGCTATGAGGCCGCTGGCCGCGCCCGCGACGCGCTGATGTCGTCGGCGATGCTGCACGGGCTGGTCGAGTGCTTTGATGCCCGGATCGAGGCGATGCGCGGCGAGCTGAAACAGCTGCTCGGACTGGCGCAGTCCGGCGCCGAGATCGTGTTCACCTCGTCGGGCACCGACGCGCAATTGGTGGCGCTGGCGCTCAGCCGCGCGCTGCTCGGCGACGACCTCGTCACGGTGGTCACCGGCGCCGACCAGACCGGCACCGGCACCGCGTTTACGGCGCACGGCCAGCATTTCGCCGCGCGCAGCGCCTGCGGCGTGATTGCCACCCGCGGCGCGCCGATCCGCGGGCTCGGCCCGGTACGCAGCTTCAAGCTGCGGCTGCGTGATCCTGGCGGCCGGTGGCGCTCGCCCTCGGCGCTCGACGCCGAGACGCTGGAAGTGGTCGAGTCGGCGGTGGCGCAGGGCGCCCGGGTGATGCTGGAAGCGATGGACTGCTCCAAGCTCGGCTACGCGACACCGGGCGACCGCTGCCTCGACGAAATCGCGGCGCGCTGGCCCGGCCGGGTGCAGATCGTCATCGACGCCTGCCAAGCCCGGCTCGGCAACAGGCGGATCGGCAGCTATCTCGACCGCGGCTTCATGGTGCTGCTGACCGGCTCGAAATTCTTCGGCGGCCCGGCCTTCAGCGGCGCCGTGCTGGTGCCGCCGCAACTGGTGGCGACCGTCGGCGCGCTGCCGCGGCTGGCGAGCGGGCTCGCC
>NZ_QKQS01000023.1:37519-82791 GCF_003226555.1 Rhodopseudomonas palustris
CTTATGCGGCGGTGCCGGCGACCAGCCGCCGCGACATCGCCAGCCAGCTCGGCGCCGGCTTCGCCGAACTGATCGCCGCCTCGCCCTCGGCGCGGCTGCTGCCGCCGCAATCCCGCGCCGCCAATGCCGACGAATTCGCGCTGCCGACGATCTTCGCCTTCACGCTCCACCGCGGCGACGAAGCGCTGTCGCTGGCCCAGTGCCGTGCCCTGCACCAGACGCTCGCCCATGGCACCGAGGGCCGCGCGCCCTGCCTGCTCGGCCAACCGGTCGGCTGGGGCGGCAACAGCGACGATCAGATCGCGGCGCTGCGGCTGTGCATCGGCGCCGGCCACATCGTCAGCGCCCATGCCGACCCCGGCGCGTCGGACCGCATCCTCGCCAACGCCGCGACCGCGCTGGCGACGCTCGAAACGCTGCTGCGGCAGCCGTCCCTGTTTCCCGACACCAATGCCGCCAAGGAGCGCCATGTCCACTGAGACCTCCCAGCAGCTCGCCGCCGACCGGATCGGCTTCGCCCGCCTGACCAAGCGCGCCTTCGACGGCGAGAACCTTTATCCGCTGTGGCAGGCGCTGATGGCCAAGGTCGACGCCGGCACCGCGACCGCTGGCGAACAGCTCGACCTCGCGCTGATCACGCAACTGTTCGGCCACAAGCAGGCCGGCCTATCGATCCAGACCGAGACGCTGAAGCAGCAGCAGCTGTTCCGCTCGCCCTGCGCCAGCGAGCAGCCACGGCTGCGGGTGCTGGCGCTCGCCGCCGATATCGACATGGGCGGCAACACCCCAATCGAATTTCTGCTGCAAGAGTCCGGAATCGAGCTGCTGACGCTGTACGTAGTCGACGGCGTGCCGCTGCCCGATCCGCTGCCGGCGCACGACATCGCGATCGTGATCGCCTCCGACTCCGACGAATGCCGCGCCGCGCTCGCTGCGATCGAGGCCCGCGCCGCCGAATGGCCGGCGCTGCTGCTGAATCCGCCGCAACTGATCCGGCATCTCGACCGCGACAAACTGTACCGGCTGATCGGCGACGTCGAGGGGCTGGCGATCCCGGCCACGGTTCCGGTCGGGCGCGACGCGCTGATGGCCGCCGCCAATGGCTCGGCGGCGCTGCCCGAGGTCACCGGCGGCCTCGACTTCCCGATCATCGTCCGGCCGCGCGGCTCGCACGCCGGCTTCGGCCTCGCCCGGATCGCCGACAGCGTCGCGCTGCTCGATTATCTGCGCGACCGCCAGGAGAGCGATTACTTCATCGCTCGCTACGTCGACTACGCCAGCGAGGACGGCCAGTTCCGCAAATATCGCGTGGTCGTCGTCGACGGCAAGCCCTATGCTTGCCACATGGCGATCGCCGACCGCTGGGACATCTGGTACCTCAACGCGGGCATGGCCGAGGACGAGGTCAAGCGGCTGGAGGAAGCGGCGTTCTTCCACACCTTCGATTTCGGCTTCGCACTGCGCCACAAGACCGCGCTCGAAGGCATGATCGAGCGGATCGGGCTCGATTACTTCACCATCGACTGCGCCCAGATGCCGAGCGGCGATCTCTTGGTGTTCGAGATCGACAACACCTCGGTGGTGCACGACATGGACAGCCCCGCGCTCTATCCCTACAAGCCGCCGCAGATGCACAGGATCTTCGACGCCTTCGCGTCGATGCTGGAACGCCGCGTCGGATCGCGTCTGACGAGCGTGGCGTGAGCGACGCGGGGCGCGCCGGCGCGAATGCCGGCGCAACCAGCCTCGATCCCGACGATTGGGACGCGTTGCGCGCCGATGCGCATCGCATGCTCGACGACATGCTCGACTACCTCGCCGGGGTGCGCGACCGCCCGGTGTGGCAGCCGATCCCGCCGAAGGTGCGCGCCGGCTTCGCCGAGCCGCTGCCGCGCCAGGGCACGCCGCTGCCGGACGTCTATCGCCGCTTCACCGAAGAGATCGCGCCCTACGCCACCGGCAACGTCCATCCCGGCTTCATGGGCTGGGTGCACGGCGGGGGCACCGCGGTCGGCATGCTGGCCGAGATGCTGGCGGCCGGGCTCAACGCCAATTGCGGCGGCCGCGATCACATCGGCATCGAGGTCGAACGCCAGATCGTGCGCTGGCTGCGCGAACTGTTCGGCTTTCCGCAAACCGCCAGCGGCGTGTTCGTCACCGGCTCGTCGATGGCCAACTTCATGGCGCTGCTGGTGGCGCGCACCGCAGCCGTTGGCCCCCAAGTGCGCGAGGGCGGGCTGCCGGGCGAACGGCTCACCGCTTACGCCTCCGCAGCCGCCCACGGCTGCGTGGTGCAGGCCGCCGATCTCGCCGGCCTCGGCCGCGGCACACTGCGGCGGATTCCGTTCGATCACGATCACCGCATCGATCTGGCGGCACTGAAGCGACGGATCGCGGAGGATCGCGCCGCCGGGTGCCAGCCGTTCCTGGTGACCGGCTCGGCCGGCACCGTCGATGTCGGCGCGATCGACGATCTCGCGGCGCTCGCCGCGCTGTGCCGCGACGAAGGGCTGTGGTTTCACGTCGACGGCGCTTACGGCTCGCTCGGCATGCTGTCCGACGAGATCGCGCCGAAGCTGAAGGGTCTGTCGGAAGCGGATTCGATCGCGCTCGACTTTCACAAATGGGGCCAGGTCAATTACGACGCCGGATTCCTGATCGTGCGCGACGGCGAGCAGCACCGCGACACGTTCGCGGCGCCGGCCGCTTACTTACGCCGCGAGACCCGCGGCCTCGCCGGCGGCTCGCCGTGGCCGTGCGACTACGGCCCCGATCTGTCGCGCGGCTTCCGCGCCCTGAAGACCTGGTTCACGCTGAAGACCTTCGGCGCCGACCGCATGGGCGCGATGATCGCCCACACCTGCAAGGTGGCGCGGCATCTGCAAGCGCGCGTCGCGCGCGAGCCACAACTCGAGCTGCTGGCGCCGGTGACGCTGAACATTGTCTGCTTCCGCTATCGCGCCGCGCCGGATGTGGTCGACGGACTCAACGCCGAGATCGTCGCCGACCTGCACGAGTCGGGCATCGCCGCGCCGTCCTCGACCACAATCGACGGCGCCTTGGCGATCCGCGCCGCCATCGTCAACCACCGCACGACGTTTGCGGATGTAGACCGGATGGTGGATGCGGTGCTGCAATTCGGCAAGAAGCGGGCCGGGTAGTCAGCTTTCCGCGGGTGCAGCGGCACGGAGCACACCCTCTCGTTCGTCATTCCGGGGCGCCGCGCAGCGGCGAGCCCGGAATCCATACTCACTGCGTGGACGGTGAGCCACTGCGCCTGCCGCGCGGTGCCTTACGGCGAGTCCAGGGATTATAGATTCCGGACTTGCGCGCGTCGCGCGCAATCCGGAATGACGATGGAGAGGCACGCGGACTGTTGATCAGCTCGTCTTCATCTTCGCGCGCCAAATCATCGCACCTCCCCGTCATACGCGTGACAAACACGCGGCGGCATTTTCCGATCGACCCATTCCGGAGACACCGATGCCCCGCAAGCCCGCGCCCAAGCCCGTCAAGAAGGTCGTCCGCAAAGCCAAAAAGCGCACTGCTCGCACCGCCGGTGGCGGCCTGACGATGAAGCAGCGCATCGCCGCCGAAATGCTCGACAGTTTCGACGAGGAACTGGAACTTGAAATCGACGACGATCGCATCGATGCGATGACCAACGAATTCGCCGGCCACTCGCCGGCCGAGACGCTGGACCGCCGCCTGTATTTCAAGGAACTGTTCCGCCTGCAAGGCGAGCTGGTCAAGCTGCAAAGCTGGGTGCAGCATCAGGGCCTCAAGGTGGTGGTGATCTTCGAGGGTCGCGACTCCGCCGGCAAAGGCGGCGTCATCAAGCGCATCACCCAGCGGCTCAATCCGCGGATCTGCCGGGTCGCGGCGCTGCCGGCGCCGAGCGTGCGCGAGCGCAGCCAATGGTACTTCCAGCGCTACGTGTCGCATCTGCCGGCCGCGGGCGAGATCGTGCTGTTCGACCGGAGCTGGTACAACCGCGCCGGCGTCGAGCGGGTGATGGGGTTCTGCACCGAGGCCGAGGTCGAAGAGTTCTTTCGCTCGGTGCCGGAGTTCGAGCAGATGCTGGCGCGGTCCGGCATCGTGCTGATCAAATACTGGTTCTCGATCACGGACGACGAACAGCAGTTGCGCTTCATGATGCGCATCAACGATCCCCTCAAGCAGTGGAAGCTGAGCCCGATGGACGTGCAGTCGCGGGCGCGCTGGGAGGCCTACACCAAGGCCAAGGAAGAGATGCTGGAGCGTACCAGCATCGACGAAGCGCCGTGGCACGTCGTCCAGGCTGTCGACAAAAAGAAGGCGCGGCTCAACTGCATCGCGCACCTGCTCGATCAAATTCCCTACGAGGAAGTGCCCTACAGCCCGGTGGTACTGCCGCCGCGGATCCATCACCCCGACTATCACCGCACGCCAATTCCGGCGGAGATGTACGTGCCGGAGCGGTATTGAGCTGTCTGTCGTCATTCCGGTGCGCCGCACAGCGGCGAGCCCGGACTCCGTCATCACCGCGCGGGCGGTGAGGCGCGGCGCCTGACGCGCGTTGCTCTCCGGCGAGTCCGGCGAGTATGGATTCCGGACTTGCGCGCGTGGCGCGCAACCCGGAATGACGAGGGAGAGGCAGAGTTGAGATTCCGGGTTCCCTCACTGCGTGAGCGCCCCGGAATGACGATGGGGAGGTTGTTAGTTCGCCGCCCAGAATGCCGGCTTGGCGGGCTCTAGCCTTCCGCCGATCCGGACCGGGGCGATCTTGATGGCGAGGCCGGTGCTGTCATCCGTTTCGACCGCAACGCCGCTGAGCGTCGGATCGCCGTTGGCCGGCTCGAACCGGCCCTGCGGAATGCCGGTGAGGAAGCGGTGCACCGGCTCGTCCTTGTGCATGCCGATCACCGAATCGTAGTCGCCGGTCATGCCGGCGTCGGTCATGTAGCCGGTGCCGTTCGGCAGGATCTGATGATCGGCGGTCGGAACATGCGTATGGGTGCCGACCACCAGACTGACACGGCCGTCGCAGAAATGGCCCATGCCCTGCTTCTCGCTCGACGCCTCGCCGTGGAAATCGACCACGATGGCGTCCGCCGCGTCGCGCAGCGGACAGGCTTCCAGTTCGCGTCCGATCGCCGCGAACGGATCGTTCAGCGGCTCCATGAACACCCGGCCCATCGCGTTGATCACCAGCACCCGGGCGCCCTTGCGGGTCTCGACCAGCGCGGCGCCGCGACCGGGGGTGTGGCGCGGAAAGTTGATTGGGCGGACCAGACGCGGCGCGCGCTCGATGAACACCAGCGCCTCCTTCTGATTCCAGGCGTGGTTGCCGAGCGTCACCGCGTCGGCGCCGGCGTCGATGAAATCGTTGTAGATCGCCTCGGTGATACCAAAACCGCCGGCGGCATTCTCGCCATTGACGATGGTGCAATCGAGATCCCAGTCGCGGATCAGGCCCGGCAGATGCTCGGCGATTGCGGTGCGGCCGGATTTTCCGACCACGTCGCCGATGAACAGAATGCGCAAACTATCGTCTCCGGAAAGTGAGCAGGCCCTGCTCCGTTAGCACATAATCCAGCGCCACGTCGTGAGCGGCGGCCGGAACGGCGGGGATTTGCTGCATCGCAAACGCAAGGCCGATCGCAATCACCGGCCGTTGCGCGCGCAAATTCTCCAGCGTGCAGTCGTAGTGCCCGGCGCCGTAGCCGATGCGATGGCCGCTGGCGTCGAACGCGGCGAGCGGCACCAGCACGATGTCGGGCCTCACCTCCGGCGCGTCAGGCGACGGCTCACGGATGCCGAGCGTGCTCCGCGGCAGCGGATCGTTCTCCTGCCAGAGGCGGAACAGCAGCGGAGCGCCCTGCCGCGTCACCACCGGCAACGCCAGCCGGGCGCCTCGGGCGGCGAACGCACGCATCAGCGGAAACGGATCGAGCTCGCCCCGGATCGGCGCATAGCCGGCGACCACCGTGCCCTCGTGCAGCGGCACCGGCAGCCCGCGCGCGGCGATCGCCATCGCGGCGGCGTTGCGATCGGAATCGCTCAAGCTGGCCCGTCGAGCCAGAGCAGCGGTCCGCAGCGGGGTCTTGGCATCGCCGGAAGCGGCAGAATCGGAAAAATCGGGCATCGGCGGGTTATAGGCGGCCGGCACGGACCAATGAAACTCGGGCGACCGTCAGGCTGAGAAGCGCCGTGAGGAGAAAGTGAAGTGCGAGGCCGCGGTGACCGTTGAAGCACTCGATCCCGGAGTTCCCTACGAAAGTAGGTGGGCACCATATGATCGGGTCCACGGACCCGGCCAGGGACAGTTCCCGAAAGGATCGATAAGGCCCCGGGGATATATGGCTCCTGACGCGTCCCGCAGCTTCGCCCAGCCAATGTAGCGATCATACCGCCGGTCCGCCAGCCCGCTCTGGGGGAATTCGCGGACCCGACGAACCACCTGACGTGGACAACCGTTTCGGCTATCAAGTGTTGTCCCATGATCGCCACGAAGCTCGGCGACTCACAGCGAGGACGCTCAACCCGGATCGCCATGGCCTCGAAGTCCAGCACCATCATCGCCCGCAGAGCCCGCACCCGGGCCGAAGCCGATTTCGCGACCTGGCTGATGATGGCCAAGCTCGGCAGCTTCGAAACCCTGCCCGAGAACGCCCAGAAGGTGCTGAACGGCTACCGTGAGCGGCTCGACCGGATGAGCGAGATCGAATCCAAGGCGGTCGCGGTGCGCGAGACCTATCAGGCCTATTACAGCGACATGGGCGGCACCGGCGAAGCCCCGGAGCCCGAACCGCGCGCCCCGCCGCTGGCCGATCGCGGCGACGCCGTGGTCGACAACGTGGTGCGGTTCAAAAAGCCGCAGAAGCCGCAGAAGCCGAAGGTGATTCGCGTCGCCGATCGCGGCGCGCGTCCCGTCCCGACCGGCGGCGCCCGCCTCCCGGTGCCGGCGCTGCTGATCTTCATCGCGCTGTGCGCGATCGTTGTGGCGTGGAAATTTTTGACCAAGTAACGCCGCCGGCGACCACTCAGCGGATCGCATCGATTCCCTTGCGCTCGATCAGATTGAGCAACGCCAGCGCGGCGCCGGTCGGCTGCTTGGCACCGCGCTCGAGCTGCGACACGTAACCGACAGTCAGATTCAGGTAGCGCGCGAACACCGCCTGACTGAGCCGCGCCCGTTCGCGCATCGCCTTGATCTGCGCGCCGCTGATCGGCCGCAACGCCGGCAGGTCGGCCTCTCCGAGGTGTCGGACGGTGATCTTGTCGTGGCTGGCTTTGTCCATCAGCCCCGACCTGCGCATGTCCCCGGCGGTTGCGAGCAGCGCCTTGGTGAGCGGACTAATTTTCTTCATCGCCATCGCCGATCTCCACAATAATGCCGTCTGCAAGCGCCTTGTCGAGCGCCGACGGATCGGCATCGAGCCAGATCTGTGCGATCTCCTGGGCCGTTGCCAGTTCGTCATCGTCGATATTGCCCCGCGCGCTCTTGGCAAAACCGAACAGGAACACGGCCCGCGCCGTGCGCCGCCACGCGATCAAAACGCGATGGCCGCCCGACCGGCCCCTCACCCGCACGCGCGATCCTCTGCTTGATCACGCCGGATCCGAGATCGGCGTCGATCAGCCCCCGCTCGGCGCGCTGCACCGCATCCAGCAGGCGCGGATCGGAAATCCGTTCCCGGCGAGCAAAGCGGGCGAAAGCCTTGGTCTTGAAGACGCGCACGTCTATCGCCCCACGAACTATAGTTCATGGAGCGATAATTAACAACGGGGACTGCACCTTGCAACTCGGAGAGGTCAATCCCGCGGCCGGACCAATTCGCGATACTTGCGCAGGCGGACCACGCGCGGACCGCGGCGGAAGAGACTGGCGATCCGGCCGAGCAGCCGGGTGCCGACGATCGCCGCATAGGCGAACAGCGCCGTGAGGAACAAAACGCGGACCGCGATCTGGAACCAATTCAGCTCTTCGCCCGTCATCTGCCGACACCTTTGCAATCCAGGTCAAAGGCAGGCCGACTGAAACGTTCCTAGTCGGGCCGAGCGCGGGAGACAGCAACGTGGACGACAGCGTAAGCGACGACAGCGGGCGCGATCAGGCGCCGAACCAGGACAAGACCGCGGCGGCGCCGCGCAAATCCTCCAACCAGCGAGTTCCGCTGGTCGACAATCTGATCGACATGGTGGTGGACGGCGCGGTCGAAATCACCAAGGTCGCGGCCAAGCGCGCGGTGCGCCGGCTGGTGGCGGGCCCGGTCAAGAGGACGGTGACGAAGGCCGCGGCGCGGGCCGGCCTCGCCGAGTTCACCAAGCCTCAAGCCAAACCGGCACCGGGCAAGGGCAGGACCGCCGCAAAGGCAGGCCCGGCGTCGGGTGCGAAGAAGGCTGCAAAGACGGCGGCGAAGTCGGCGGCCAGCAAGACCACCGCTTCAAAGGCCAAGGCTTCAAAGGCCAAGACCTCAAAAGCCAAGACTTCAAAAGCCAAGTCTTCCAAGGCTACGGCTGCAAAGTCCAAAGCTGCGAAGCCAAAGACGCCGACGAAAAAGACGGCGAAGGCTAAGAGCGCGACGCCAAAAACGACGAAGTCCGCGGCGACGAAATCAAAAGCGAAGACCGCAAAAACGAAGAAGCGGTGAGAGGCCGGCGCCGCAAGCTCAGCGTCATTGCGAGCGAAGCGAAGCCATCCAGCGTGCCGCACTGAGCTGGATGGTTTCGTCGCTTCGCTCCTCGCAATGACGGAGTTGTCGCCGACCTGCCCAGCCTTCTGAGCACGGGCGCGGTTCGCTCACATGCCGCGTTCGATCGGCTGTTCGACGGCGCCGCCGGCTTCAGCCCAATCCTTAAAGGCGCCGAGGTTGAACACCTTTTCGTAGCCGAGATCCTTCAGCACCTTGCCGGCCAGCGCCGAGCGGCCGCCGGAGGCGCAGTACACGATCACCGGACGATCCTTGGCGAGATGCTTGTCGTGGAAAGGCGAATCCGGGTCGGCACGGAATTCCAGCATGCCGCGCGAGATGTTGACGGCGCCGGCGACCTTGCCGGTGTTGCCGACTTCCGGCGCGTCGCGGACGTCGACCACGAGCGCGCCCTGCTCGATCATTTGGCGCGCGTCGTCGACGCTCACCCGCGGCACCGCGGCGTTGGCCGCTTCCATCATCTGCTTCAACGTCGTCATTCAACTCTCCCTTGGTGATGGCTCAGCGGATCAGCCAGCGCGGCGTCACTGCCGCATAGTCGATCCAGGCATTGCCGAAACGAATCGCCAGATGCCGCTCCTCGCGGCGGATCGCCAACCGGTCGACCAGCACCGCCGACAGCAGCGCCAGCGGCACGAACCAGCCGTTGCCGGCGGCGAGCCCGATGCCGATCAGCAGCAGCGTGTTGGCGAGGTAGATCGGGTTGCGGCTGAAGCGGAACGGGCCCCAAGTCACCAGCCGGTCGGCAGCGCGGTGCGGTAGAATGTTGGTGCGGGCAGCCCGCATGGTCAGGATTGCCCAGCTGTCGATCGCGAAGCCGAGCACGGCGACCACATACCCGGTCCAAACCACGATTTCGGCGCGCGGCAAGGGCAACGGCAGCACCATACCGAGACCGATCGCGATCACGGCCGCGATCACCAGCAGCATCGGCGGCCACGGCAGTCTGTTCGGGCGGGCGCCCTCGGAACCGGTCATTGCAACTCGTCGGCGGACATTCGATCAACCGAATATATCGGTGGTCATGCCGATATACCAGCCGGCCGCCTCGCGCGCCTGTTTGGCGCGAAGCTGCGGGCTTTCGTCGAGCTGCGAGGTATAGGGATCGGACATCACGATCTTGCCGTCCTGGGGGGCGTAACGCGCGCCGTTCTTGATGGCGTCGTCGGGGGCGATGTCGCTCCAGCAATGGTTGGTGAAACGCACCGGCATCCGGCGGTCGTCGATCAGATCGGCGCGGATGATCATCGCGGCGATCTTGCCCTCGTTGTTGGCGGAAAAGCCGGACTTCGGAAACTCGCCGCCGGCGGAATCGCCGATCACATGAATCGACGGATCGATCCGCGACGCCATGGTGCCGGCGTCGACCGGGCAGAACCCGCTCGAATCGGCAAGACCGGCGTCGCGGGCGAGCTTTCCGGCGATCTGCGGCGGGATGACGTTGACCATCGTCGCCTTGTGGGTCTCGAAATCGGTGGTGACGGTCATCGCCTTGGGATCGACCGCCTTGATGCCGCCGTGGATGGTCGGGTCCTGCCACTCGATCATGCCGGGGTAGTGCCGCCCCCAGCCGTCGATGAACAGCGTCTGCATCGCGAAGTGATCCTTGGCGTCGAGGATCACGATGCGGGCGTTCTTCACGCCGCGGCTCTTCAGCGCGTAAGCCATCATCGAGGCGCGCTCGTAGGGCGCCGGCGGGCAGCGATACGGATTGGGCGGCGCGATGATGACGATCAGCGCGCCGTCGCCGAGCGCATCGAGTTGGCGTTTCAACAGTTCGAACTGCGCGCCGCCGCGATAGCCGTGCGGCATCCGCTCGGCGGCGGCTTCGGAATAGCCGGGGACCGCGTCCCAGCGAAAATCGATGCCCGGCGACAGCACCAGCCGGTCGTAGCCGAGACGCGCGCCGCCTGCGGTGCGCACTTCTTTGTGGTCGCGATCGATCGCCGAGACCTGATCGAACACCAGCCCAACGCCGTGAGCGGCGACGCCCTCATAGCCGAAGGTCAGGCTCTCGAACGGCTTCAGCCCGCCGAGATAGAGGTTGGAGGTGAACGGCGTGACGTAGTGGCGATTGGCCTCGACCAAGGTCACCTCGATCGCATCACTGCCGTGGCGCAGATATTTCGCCGCGGTGGCACCGCCGGCGCCGCCGCCGATCACCACCACCCGCGGCTTGGCCTTGGCGATCGCCGGACAGGCGAATAGCGCCGTCGCCGCCGCGGCGGTGCGGATCACGCCGCGGCGGCTGATCAGATTCGGCTTGGACACTCAGTCGCTCCGCTGGTTCAGGCGCGGGCCGACGCAGCAGTAGCGCCGGCCCGCAGTGACGTCAGGTGAAGATGTCGGCGGTGATGCCGGCATACCATCCCATGTTTTCTTCCGAGGTCTGCAGCCGAAGCCCGGAATCCTCGCCGGTCTTCGACACGAACCCTTCGATCTCGGCGATCTTGCCGTCCTTCGGCTCGTAGCGACCGCCGACCTTCACCGTATCGTCCTGCGCCAGCACCGACCAGCAGGTGTTGGCATAACGCGCCGGGAAGGTGCGCGATCCCGTCAGCTCGCCGCGCACCGCGTTGGCCACCACCTTGGCCTGACTGTTGGCGGCGAATGCCGATTTCGGCATCGCACCGGCGATCGAGGCGTCGCCGAGCACGTAGATGTTGGGATCGATCGCCGACTTCATGTTGACGGCGTCGATCGGGCAATAACCGCTCTCGTTGACGAGGCCGGCTTCGCGCGCGATCTTCCCCGCCATCTGCGCCGGAATGACATTGACCATGTCGGCCTTGATGGTTTCGAAATCGGTGGTGACGGTCATCGCCTTCGGATCGACGCCCTTGATGCCGCCGTGCATCTTCGGGTCCATCCATTCGACCATGCCCGGATAGTGCTTCTGCCAGCCCTCCTGGAACAACGCCATCTTGGAGAACTTCTCCTTGGGATCGAGCACGATGATCTTGGACTTGGTGTGGCCCTTGGCCTTCAGCACCTTGGCCATCACCGAAATGCGCTCGTAGGGGCCGGGCGGGCAGCGATACGGATTCGGCGGCGCCACCATCACGATGGTCGCGCCGTCCTGCAGCGCGTCGAGTTGCTGCTTGACCAGCTTGGTCTGCGCGCCGGGCTTCCAGCCGTGCGGCATGATCTCCGCGGCTTCTTCCGAATAGCCGGGCACCGAGTCGAACTTGATATCGATGCCGGGCGCCATCACCAGCCGGTCGTAAGGCACCACAGAGCCGTCGGCGAGCGTGACCCGCTTCTTGTCGCGATCGATCGCCGCCGCGAACTGGCGGACGTGCTTCACGCCGTAGCCGCCGAGCTTGTAGCCATGGCTGATCGACTCGAACGGGCGCATGTCGCCGAGATACAGATTCGAGTGGAAGCAGGTGACGAAGGTCTCCAGCGGCTCGATCATCGTCACCTCGACCGCACCTTGCGAATCCCGCGCGACGTATTTGGCCACGGTGGCGCCGCCCGGCCCGCCGCCGATCACCACCACGCGCGGTTTGGCCTGGGCGCGCACCACGCCAGGCATCGCGACCGCACCGGCCGCAGCGAACAAGCCAGCCGAAAACTGGCGTCGATTGATCCTCATATCGTCCCCTCCAATTGTGTTGATCGACTACCGGATGTCTCCACTCCGGTCCGCGGTGCGCTCGATTTGTTGTTTTTCGATGCTGCCGAAGTAGCTCGCGAGCGCGGCGATCTCCTCGTCATTGAACTTGGCGGCGATCGCCCGCATCACCGGATTGTCGCGGACCTTGTCGCGATAGTCGGTGAGCGCGGCGATCAGCTCGTTCTCTTCGCGGCCGACGATCGACGGGATGCCGTCGAACCTGCCGCTGATCTGATGGCAGGTGACACACTCGCTCGACAGATACTCGCCGAGCTCGCGGTCGCCGGCGAGCGCCGGCGTCGCGAGCGTGCAAGCGAGCAGCAGCGCGGCCGCGGTTCGCGAAGCGCGCCACTCAGCAAGGATCTGCGCAGCCGGCGACAGGGCGCAATTCGGACGGTGCAAATATCGGCCGGGCACGGCCATCGTCATCCTCCCGAGACACAGACAGTCGTATGCGGCGTGCCGGCTTAGTTGCCGGTCTGTTTCGCCGAAAGCGCCGGCTCGATCGCCGGCGTCAATTCCACTTTAGCGTCCATTTGAGCTTCGGCCTTCGCATCCAGCAGCGTATGCGTCGCCAGCGCGCCGAGCCACATCGACGCCAGCGCCAACCACGCGGTCACCGCGAAGATCGAGCCGCCGGTGACACCCGCGCCGACCGCGCAGCCGCCCGCCAGCATCCCGCCGAACCCCATCAGGAACGCACCCGATGCGTAGCGCCCCATGCTGAGCCCGCCGTGGAACCCTTGCAACTTCCAATCGCGGCCGATCAGCGCCGCCAGCAGCGAGCCGGCGAACACGCCCGGAACCAGCCCGATGTCGAAGCCGAGCGGCACCGAGGGCGAGTTGATCAGTCCCATCAGCGTGTCGGCCGAGGGCCCGGTGAAGCTGACGCTCTTGATCTGGGTCGGCTCGAACGAATGCTGCGCCAGAATGTAGGTCACCAGCCAGCCGGCGGTGACCGCGAGGCCGACGCCGATCGCCGCGATGCCGGTGACGATGCCGATCCGGTTGCGCCAGCCGAGCCACAGCGCCCAGACCAGCACCGCGAGGCCGAACGAGGCGCCGATCACCGGGCCGGCGTGCAGGACGCTGAGCAGATTGCGCGACGCGCCGCCCGGCAGCGTCCACAGCGAGGTGAAGAACTCGCGCACCGGCGACAGCACGCCACGCAGCGACGCCTGCGCCACGATGGTGAGGATCAGCCCGGTGACCAGCGCGCGCAAATTCCCGGTGCCGGACAGCACCAGCAGCCGGCTGGCGCAGCCGCGCGACAGGATCATACCGGCACCGAACATCAGCCCGCCGATGATCGCGCCCGATAGGCTGCCGGTCGCGGCGAGTTGGCGCGCTTCGGAGACATCAAGCACGCCGGAGGTGATCGCGATCTGCGTCGCGGCGACCGCGGCCGAGAACGTCAGCAGCCACACCGCGAGCTTGGGACCGAACGAGCTTTCGGAAAACTCGATCACTGCCGAGCGCAGGCAGAATTTGCTGCGTTCGGCGGTGACGCCGAACACCAGCCCGACCAGCAAACCGCCGACGGTCAGCATGGTGGTTTCGCCGAAGCGCTCGATGAGAAGGTCGAGATCCAAAACAGGCGTTCCTCGTCTTGGCTGTACGCGTCGAGCCGCAATATACACGTCGGCATAAACGTCGGCTCGTCGTCGATCTTCCAACAGCGGCAGCGAAACGACAGATTGTCCTCCGCACGCGCCGATCCACATTGATCTGGCGCAACCGAACTAATCAATTATCATTTTGCTCGTGTAATTACTTGGCGCGCGCAGCACAAATGCCGCGGCGCGCGCCGAGACCAGATCAGTCCACTTTCGGGCCGGCTTTTTCGTCGGGCGTGACGTCCACCGAGATCGCCCGCCCCGTCACCTTCGGTGCCGGTCTGCAGTCCTTCATGCACGGATTGTTGTTCCAGAACGCCTTCTCGGCCGTCTCGCGATCGTCTTCGTAGAAGCCGCTCGCGTTCGGCATTTTCACTTTTGCGAGATTGCTCTGGTTCAGCTCGAAATCCTGATCCTTGATAACGTCGTTCATGTTGAGCAGGTACGCCGTCAGCGCATAGATCTCGTCGTTGCTCAGCGAGCGCGCATTGCCGAACGGCATCGCGTGGCGAACGTAGTCGTAGATCGTCGTCGCATCCGGCCAGTACGAGCCGATGGTCTTGTCGGGCCGGTCGGCCTTCAGTGTGCCTTGGCCGCCGGACAACACCGGATAGCGGCCGACGCCTTCGCCGAACTCGCCGTGGCAGGTCGAGCATTTCTCCTGGAACAGCGCATCGCCTTCCTTGGCGGTGCCGTGGCCGGGCGGCAGCCCCTGCCCGTCGGGACGCACATCGATGTCCCAGGCGGCGATTTCTTCCGGCAGCGCAACGCGGCCGAGACCGAGCTTGGCCGGCGCCTGCGGCCACGCCGGCACCGCCGCTTGGCCGTCCTTGACGGCGGCGCTTGCGCTCGCCTTGGCGAGTTTGTGGCCGGGTTTGTGCTCGGCCATCGCCTGCGCCAGCGGCAACGCCAGCACCAGGGCCGCAGCGAGCCCGGCGAGCGCCTTAAGCGATTTCGACATTTTCAGTCACTCCGTCGGAATGCACGAGCCAGGTCTGGATGCCGTTGTTGTGGTAGACCGAATTGACACCGCGGATCTTGCGCAGCTCGGCCTTGGTCGGCTGCACGTAGCCGGTCTCGTCGATCGCGCGCGATTGCAGCATCAGCTCTTCGCCGTTCCAGTCGAAATCGACGTAGAACCGCACGATCGATTTGTTCAGCACCGGGCCGTCGATCCGCGCTTCGTACCAATTGCGGCCGCCGTCCATCGACACGTCGACGCGCTTGACGGTGCCACGTCCGGACCAGGCGATGCCGGTGAGCACGTTGCGGCCCTTGAACTTCAGCGGTGCCTGCGGCGACGGCGAGGTGATCACGCTCTTGGCGTCCATCACGAAGGTATGCTTGCGGGCGCGGCCGTCCGGCATCAGGTCGGTGTACTTCGAAGTCTCTTCGCGGGTCTGCCACGGCATGTCGCCGAGCTCGATCCGGCGCAGCCATTTCACCCAGAGATTGCCTTGCCAGCCGGGGATCACCGCGCGCAGCGGGTAGCCGTTCTCCGGGCGCAGCGCTTCGCCGTTCATCGCGTAGGCGATCATCACGTCGTCGAGCGCTTTCTCCAGCGGCAGCGAGCGATCCATCCCGGCAGAGTCGGCGCCTTCGAGCAGCAGCCATTTGGCGCTGGGCTTGACGCCGGCCTGTTCCAGCAGCGTCTTCAGCGTGACGCCGGTGTACATGACGTTGTGGATCATGCCGTGGGTGAACTGACAGCCGTTGAGCTGCGCGCCGCGCCACTCCATGCCGGAATTCGCCGCGCATTCCAGGAAGTAGATCTTGTTGACCCGCGGCATCCGCTTGATGTCGTCCATGGTGAACACCAAGGGCTTCTCGACCAGGCCGTGGATCATCAGCCGGTGCTGCGCCGGATCGATCTCGGCGACGCCGCCGTGGTGACGCTCGAAGCACACGCCGGACGGGGTGATGATGCCGTCGAGCGCGTGCAGCGGCGTGAAGTTCACCGAGGATTCCGGCGACGCGGTGAGCCACGACACGTCGCGGCGGATCACGTCCTTCTCGAATTTCGACGGCATGCCGTAGGGCCGCTTGTCGACGCCGTCGCCGAGATAGCGATTCCAGTCCTGGATCTCGGTGATCGCCGGATCGGGCTTGGCCGCCTCGCCGGCCTTGGCCGCAAGCGACGGCAGCATCGCCCCGGCGCCGGCGAGCCCGGCTGCACTCAGCCCGGCCGCGCCGAGAAACCGGCGGCGGTTGAGGACGTCGGATGTGGGCTTCTGACTCATGCCGCTAGCCTCTTTCTCATTGCGATACGTGAATGTATGGGGCGCGCCGATGCGCGGCTCCGGCGCGCATCACGCACCGGAGACCTTCACCGCGCTGTTCGGCTCGATCTTCACCGGACCGGCGCCGGCGACGTGCTTCTGCAGCACCTCCCAGATCGGCGGTCCCTCGGTGCCCTGATTGACGCTGGCCCAGCCGGACACCGTGTACTTCTTCGACGCCTCGATCGGCTTGCCGGTCGCCAGATGCGTCATGTCGGAGATGCGCGAGCCGATTTCCTTGCTGACGTCGATTGCGTAGCCCATGCCGCCGGTGCGCACCATGTCGCCGCCGCCCTGATAATAGGGATCGGGATGGAAGATGTTGTCGGCGATGTCTTCGAGCACGTTCTTGAGCTGCTCGCCGGTCATCTCGGTGCGGTAGCAGTTCGGATAGGTGATGGCGGTGGCGTTGGTGATCGCCTCCCAGGTGATATTGTCTTCCGGCAGCAGCGTGCCGCCCCAGCGGAAGCCCGGCGACAGCGCGATCTCGGTGTCGCGCTGCTTCAGCATCGCGTCGCAGATCAGATCGTCGAAGGTGCCGTTGAAATTGCCGCGGCGATACAGCAGCGAGTCGGTCTTGCCGACGACTCGGGCGAGATCCTTGGCGTAGGGCGCGCGCAGCTTCTCGACCAGCTTTGCCATCTCCGGGTCCGGCGCGATCGCGTCCGCGAACACCGGCATCAGCTTGAAGCGCAGGTCCGCGACCTTGCCGCCGTCGACCTTGATATCGAGACGCGAGACGAATTTGCCGTGCGAGCCCGACGCCACCAGCACGGTGTCGCCGACCTTGATCACGCCCGGCATGGCATCGTGGGTGTGGCCGGTGAGGATCACGTCGATGCCCTTGACGCGGCCGGCCAGCTTGCGGTCGACGTCGAAGCCGTTGTGCGACAGCAGCACCACGACCGCGGCGCCCTCGGCGCGCGCTTCCTCGACCTGCTTCTGGATGTCTTCTTCGCGAATGCCGAACTCCCAGTCCGGGAACATCCAGCGCGGATTGGCGACGGCGGTGCGCGGCAGCGCCTGGCCGATCACCGCGATCTTGACGCCGCCGCGCTCGAACATCTTGCGCGCCTCGAACACCGGCTCCTGCCATTCGATGTCGCGGACGTTCTGCGCCAGGAATGCGAACGGCGCGTTCTTGGCGATTTCCTTGACGCGCTCGGCGCCGTAGGTGAACTCCCAGTGCCCGGTCATCGCGTCGACCTTGAGCCCGGCGAGCGCGTCGATCATGTCCTGGCCGTTGCTCTTCAGCGAGCTCCAGCTGCCCTGCAGCGCGTCGCCGCCGTCGAGCAGCAGCACCTTGTCGGCGCCGCGCTCGGCGCGGATCGCGTTGACCAGGGTGGCGATCCGGTCGAAGCCGCCCATCTTGCCGTAGTTGCGGGCGAGCGCGGTGAAATCGTCGGCGGTCAGCGCGAACGCATCCGGCGAGCCGGTGGCGATATGGAAGTAGTTGCGGAATTCCGCGTCGGTGAGATGCGGCGGCTTGCCCTTGACCTCGCCGACACCGAGATTGACCGACGGCTCGCGGAAATGCAGCGGCACGAGCTGAGCGTGGGTATCGGTGATGTGCAGCAGCGTCACCGTGCCGAGCGGATCGAATTTCAGGATGTCGGCCTGCGTCAGCCGCTGCTGCGCCGCCACCTGCCCGATCGGCCCCAGGCCGCCCGCGATCGTCAGCGCCGATGCGGCGGCCGTCGCCTGCAGGAATTCCCGCCTCGAGATCATCGTTTCATCCCTTGCTACGCGCCGCATTCGGCGCCGCCGCAATGATTTGCGGCCCTTGGCTCGGCTCGCAGATCCGCATTCCGGGAGCCGTTACGGCTCCCGGTGCACTGCGACTGACGGATAGGTCGTGACCTACGTCGCGATCAGGCGACGTTCAGCTTGTGCTTGGATTCGTAAACCGAACCGTCGTCGTCCTTCCACAGGAAGGCGAACTCGCCGCTCTCCGAGGCCTTGTAGAAGAACGACTGGTACGGGTTGGCGGAGATCGCCGGATTCCATTCGGCCTCAAACACGGTCTTGCCGTTGAACTGGGCCGTGAAGGTGTTGATGATCTTGCGCGGCACGATCTTGCCGGACGCATCCTTGCGCTGACCGGATTCCATTTCGTGGGAGATCAGCGTCTTGATTTCGATCAGCTCGCCCGGCTTGGCCTGGGTCGGAACGCGGACGCGCGGGGTCGGTTTGACGGACATTGGATTTCCTCGCCTTCGATTGTTGCCGTTGCCGGATTAGCCGCCGCAGCCGCCGATGGTGACCTTCACGCTCGACTTGGTCGAGTACAGCTTGCCGTCCGACATCTCCGCGATGCAGATGATGTTCTGGGTTTGCGCCAGACGCATCCGGGTCGAGGCCGACGCCTTGCCGCAGGCCGGCGTGAACTTGTAGCTGACGATGCCCGGCATCGGGTTGCCGTCGGCGAACACATGCACCGCCTTGACGTAGTCCGCCTCGGTCATCGGGCTTTCTACATCGACGGTGATCGGCACCACCAGACCGTTCTCGGCGATCTCGGGCACGTCGAGCTTGACCTTGCCGCTGTCGAACTTCTTGTCGCCGTAGAGCTTCTTGATCTCGGCATCGACCATCGCCGCGTCGGCGAAGGACATCCGCGGCGCCAGCAGCGCAGCGAGGCCGGCGATGCCCGCCAGCGCCAGAGCCTCGCGGCGGCTCGTTTTGGTCTTCATCAACACCATTGGGCATCCTCCTTCAGGGAGTCTTTCGCGTCCCTTGCCATACTAACGCTTGACGATTGCAAGCGCGATCGGTCATGATCCGCAAACATCATTATATTGTTTTTCTTGAATGTAAAGATCCAAGGCCACGCGCCGAGGCATCGTCGGCCGCACTCCACAAGACGGTCGCCGGAGGAGGGAGGAACTATGAGACCCATCACCGCTCTATCGGCGGTGGTCGCCATCGTGCTCGGCACGATGCCGATCGTCGCCAAGGCGCAGGACGCCAGCGAGAAGGAAATCGAGCGCTATCGCGAGATGATTTCCGATCCGATGTCGAACCCCGGATTCCTCGCCGTCGATCGCGGCGAGCAGCTCTGGGCGGAGAAGCGGGGCACCAAGAACGTCTCGCTGGAAAGCTGCGATCTCGGCCTCGGCGCCGGCAAGCTGGAAGGCGCGTTCGCGCAACTGCCGCGCTACTTCAAGGACGCCGACCAGGTGATGGATCTCGAGCAGCGCCTGCTCTGGTGCATGCAGAACATCCAGGGCCTCGACACCAAGGACATCGTCGCGCGCCGCTTCTCCGGCCCCGGCAAGACCTCCGACATGGAAGACCTGGTGGCGTACATCGCCAACAAATCCAGCGGCATGAAGATCGAGCCGCAGCTCAGCCATCCCAAGGAGCAGGAGATGGCGGCTGTCGGCGAGGAGCTGTTTCATCGCCGCGGCGGCGTGATGGACTTCTCGTGCTCGACCTGCCACGGCGCCGAAGGCAAGCGCATCCGCCTGCAGGCGCTGCCCTACCTCGCCGGCCCCGGCAAGGATGCCCAGGCGACGATGGCGAGCTGGCCGACCTACCGCGTGTCGCAGAGCGCGCTGCGGACCTTCCAGCACCGGATCTGGGACTGCTATCGCCAGCAGCGTTGGCCGGCGCCGGAATACGGCTCCGAAGGCATCACCGCCTTGACGTTGTATCTCAATAAAATCGCGGCAGGCGGCGAACTCGCCGTGCCGTCGATCAAGCGCTGAGGGGAGGACGAAGCATGACGAGGATGAAAGTCTCGGTGCTGGCGCTCGCGCTCGGCGCGCTGGCCGGCGGTTCGATCGCGGCGCATGCGGCCGACAAGGCGGTCCCGCAGAAATCCGGCGCGATGAGCAAGCCTGCGACGCAGACCGCCGACGCCGCCAAGTCCGCGCCGGCTCATAAGGTCTCCACCGAAACCGTCGACTCCTACATCAAGGCGACGTTCGGCAAGGCGCCGGAAGACTGGCAGAAGCGGATCGTCCCCGACGAGACGATGCAGGCCTGCAACAAATATCGCAACGAAGTGCCGCACGACGTCGCCGACGCCATCATGCAGCGCGAGATCAAGAAGGTGGTGTATCCGGCCGACGGCAAGTTGCTCGGCGACTGGAAGGCCGGCGCCAAGATCGCCAACAACGGCCGCGGCGGCCAGTTCTCCGACAAGCCGGAGACGGTGCATGGCGGCAATTGCTACGCTTGCCACCAGATGGCGAAGTCGGAAGTGTCGTTCGGCACGCTGGGTCCGAGCCTCACCCACTACGGCAAGGACCGCAACTACACCGAAGCCGAGATCAAGCAGGCCTACACCAAGATCTACAATTCGCAGGCGGTGGTGCCGTGCTCGAACATGCCGCGGTTCGGCACCAACGGCTTCCTGAGCGAACAGCAGATCAAAGACGTGATGGCGTTCCTGTTCGATCCGGAATCGCCGGTGAACAAGGAATAGCGGACAGTAAGGGCTCGATCCGATGACCAGATACATGCTCCCGGCGATCGTACTGATCGCCGGCGTATCGCTCGCCACCCTCGCCCGCGCCGACGACGCGCTGGTGACCACCAAATCGCTCAGCCCGGAGCTCGCGCTCGACGCCGCCAAGGCGGCACTCGGCGAATGTCGCAAGCAAGGCTTCCAGGTCGCGGTCGCAGTGGTCGACCGCAGCGGCCTGCCGCAAGCGATGCTGCGCGACCGCTTCGCCGGCGCGCACACGCCGACCACCGCGACCGGCAAGGCGTGGACCGCGGTGTCGTTCAAGACCGCGACCGGCGAACTCGCCAACATGACCAAGCCGGGCATGCCGCAATCCGGCCTGCGCGATCTGCCCGGCGTCGTCGTGCTCGGCGGCGGACTGATCATCGAAGCCGCCGGCTCGCTGGTCGCCGGCATCGGCGTCTCCGGCGCCCCCGGCGGCGACGCCGACGAAGCCTGCGCCAAAGCCGGCATCGAGGCGATCAAGGACAGGCTGGATTTCTGACGCCACACCGAGTCATTCCGGGGCGCGCCGTCAGGCGCGAACCCGGAATCTCGAGGTTAGCGTGCGCGGCGGCTGCCAAGCCGTGCCCGCTGCAGATTCCGGGTTCGCTCGCTGAGCGCGAGCGCCCCGGAATGACGGGGGACAGACTCGTCGCGCCGCCTTCACCGACAGACTTTCGTTCGTCATTCCGGGATGCGTCGCGTCAGCGGCGCAGGCCCGGAATCCATACTCACAGGCGGTGGTTATGGATTCCGGGCTCGCGCTTCGCGCGCCCCGGAATGACGTTGATAGTAAGATGCTTCCTACACCGGCCGCTTCAGCCAGTCGGTGAACGGCATCGACTGATAGCCTTTTTCCCGAACGTATTTGAACATCGCCAGGAATTCCGGCGGCTCGAGCAGGCCGGGCATGCGGGCGACTTCGCGGTCCTGCGGCTTCTTGCCGGCGAGGCCGTCGGCGCTCTCGGGAAAGAACTGAAGCGACGGCGTGAAGCGGATGCCGTAGGCCTGGGCGAACGCCTTCTCGCTGAGTTTGCTACCGTCGAAATCGGTGACCTCGCGGGCGCCGATATGGTTGAGGTGCAGCACTTCGAAATTGTCGCGGATGTAGCTCTCGATCGCCGGATCGCGCATGTGCACCTCGTGCAGCTTGCGGCAGAATGGACAGCCCTTCAGCCCCCACAGAATCGCGAAGCGCTTGCCTTTCGCGGTGGCGCCGTCGAGATCCTCCTTCAGATCGAGGAAGCTCTGCAGATACCAGTCGAGCTGATACAACCCGTCGTCGCCGAGCACCGGCTCCGCGGCGGCAGCCGGCAGGCTGCGCAGCGACAATGCGCCGATGCCCAGCGCGGCGATGGCGCCGCGGCGCGAGAACGAAGCCTTCGTCATCACCAGTCCTCCCTGTGGCCGGGCGCCGTCAGCCGATCTCGCCGAAGGCGGGAAAGGTCTGCAGCAGCCATCCTGAAATCCGCGGCATCGCGCCGGTGAGAAACAATACGCCGGTCAGCACCAGCGCGCCGCCCATGACTTTCTCGACCGTTGCCATCTGGGTCCGCAACCGCGCCATCAGCCGAATGAACGCCCCGGAGAACAGCGACGCCAGCAGGAACGGCAGCCCGATCCCGAGCGAATAGGCGCCGAGCAGCACCGCGCCGTGCGCCGCCGAGCCTTCGACGCCGGCGACCAGCAGGATCGTTGCCAGTACCGGCCCGACGCAGGGCGTCCAGCCGAAGGCGAAGGCCAGCCCGACGACGTAGGCGCCGACAAAGCCGACGCCGCGGCGGACGTTGTGAAACCGGGCCTCGCGATACAGCAGGCCGATCCGGAACAGCCCTAGAAAATGCAGCCCGAGCACGATGATGATGACGCCGGCGACGATGCCGAGGGTGTCGAAATGCTCGGTCACCGCCTTGCCGATCGCCGAGGCCGACGCCCCGAGCGCGACGAAAACAGTCGAAAAGCCGAGCACGAAGGCCGCCGACGAGGCCACCACCCGCCAATCGATCGCTTTGGCGGGCCGATCGTCGTGGCGGGTCAACTGGTCCAGGCTGACGCCGGCCAGAAAGCACAGATATGGCGGCACCAGCGGCAGCACGCAGGGCGACAGGAACGACAGCACCCCGGCCCCGAAGGCGCCGACCAGCGAGATATTCGAAACCACGCGTTTCCGCCCCTAGAAGATACATGCGAATTCGTCTATATGTATCACATCATGGACCGGAAGATGCTGAAATCGACTCTCATCGGCGTGATTCTGTTGTGTGCGGCGCAGCTAACGGCTGCGGCGGCGCACGCGGCCGAGCTGGTGATGTTCGAGCGCGACGGCTGCGTCTGGTGCGCGCGGTGGGACCGCGACGTCGGCCCGATCTATCCCAAGACCGACGAAGCCAAGCTGCTGCCGCTGCGCCGCGTCAACATCGACCACGCCAAGGACCCCGGCCTCGGCCTCGCAAGCCCGGTGCGGTTCACGCCGACCTTCGTGGTGATGGACCAGGGTCGCGAGATCGGGCGCATCACCGGCTACATCAACGACGATGCATTCTGGGGGCTGCTCGGTGCGCTGGCCGCCAAGGTGACGCCGCCACCGCAGCGCGGCCACACCTGATATGCTGACTATGCTGCGCATCGCATCTTGCAACGCCAACCGAAACGATAGCTGATCGCCATGACCTCGATCCTCGAACCCGATATCGAGACCGAACTCCGCGATGGCGCGGAATACTCGCCCGAGCTCGACATGCTGATGCGCCGGGCGCGCAAGGCCAGCAACTTCCTGAAAGCGGTGTCGCACGAGAATCGTCTGCTGCTGCTGTGCCTGCTCGCCGAACGCGAGCGCTCGGTGAGCGAACTGGAGAACATCCTGTCGCTCCGGCAGTCGGCGGTGTCGCAGCAGCTCGCACGGCTGCGTTACGACGGCATGGTCGACACGAGGCGGGACGGTAAGACTATTTACTACAGCCTCGCCAACGACGACGTCCGTCGCGTGATCTCGGTGATCTATGATATCTTCTGCTCGTCCGCGCGGGACGGCCAGAAGTAAGCCGCCCTCGCGGCGCGCTGATAAGACAATAAGCTGACGCAAGCGGCGGCTGTCGCACGCCTGCGCGCCAACGAGGAAACTCCATGCAGGACGCATCCGCCTGGATGCTCGCGCTGGCCGGCCTGTGCGTCGGTGTCGTCGCCGGTTTCTTCGTGCGGCTGGCGCGGCTGTGCTCGTTCGGCGCCGTCGAGGACGCACTGATGGGCGGTGATACCCGCCGGCTGCGGATCTTCGGCCTCGCGCTCGGCATCGCGCTGCTCGGAACGCAAGCGCTGGTGATCGCCGGACAGCTCGATCCCGGCCAATCCAACTACACCGCGCCGGCGCTGCCGCTGGCCTCGATCGCGATCGGCAGCGTGCTGTTCGGCGTCGGAATGGCGTTCGTCGGCACCTGCGGCTTCGGTTCGCTGGTGCGGCTCGGCACCGGCGATCTGCGCAGCTTCGTGGTGATCCTGGTGCTCGGCGGCGCCGCCTACGCGACGCTGCGCGGGATGCTGTCCGGCTTCCGCATCACCGTGCTGGAGCGGTTTGCGCTGACGATGCCGGACGGCATCAACACCGACCTCGCCACGCTGGCCCAGCATCTCACCGGAATGGATCTGCGCGCCGTGATCGCCGCGCTCGGCGGCGGGGTGCTGTGCCTGATCGCGCTCGGCGACAAGCGGCTACGGCGGACACCGCGCCTGCTCGCAGCCGGAGTCGCGCTCGGCGTGCTGACGATCATCGGCTGGCTCGCCACCACCCGGCTCGCCGACCCCTTCGCCGGGCCGGTGCATCCACAGAGCCTGACCTTCGTCTCGACCATCGGCAAAGCGGTGTATGCGGGGCTGCTCAACGTCGGCAACTTCGCCGATTTCGGCGTCGGCACCGTGTTCGGCGTGGTGCTCGGCTCTTTTCTGGCGGCGTGGCGCGCCGACGAGCTGCGCTGGGAGGCGTTCGACGACGATCATGAGATGCGCCGTCACGTCGCCGGCGCGGCGCTGATGGGATTTGGCGGCATCCTCACCGGCGGCTGCACCATCGGCCAGGGCATCACCGCGGGGTCGGTGATGGCGCTGTCGTGGCCGATCGCGATCCTCGGCATGATGCTGGGCGCGCGGATCGGCATCGCGGTGCTGGTCGACGGATCGCCGCGCGAGCTGATCCGCCGCCGGTTCGAGTCCTGGCGGGAACTGCTGCGCCGCCGCCAGGATACAGCGTCTACGGCCGCAAATACGCCCAGCCTTCGCCCTGCAGCTCGATCAGACGGACCGCGCCCGACGGCACCTCGCTCGCTTGCGGAATGAGGCTGACGGCGTGGCCCTCGTGCTTCTCCATGCCATTTTTGGTGTTGTCGCAGGCGGCGAATTTGATGCTGGAGGGAAATGCGGCGTCGCTGATCTGCTTGATGCGATCCTTCACCGGCGATGAATCGGTGCGCAGCATGTGCAGGCCGGGGCCGAAGGTGACGACTTCGACCTGAACGTCCTCGTTCTTGGCCTTGTAGTAGTCGATGATGTTGGCGGCGTTGTTGAGCGCCAGATTCATCACCACTGGATCGTTCTGATCGACCTGGATGGCAACGCGGTGCGGCTTGGCGTCGGCGGCCAAGGCAGGCGCCGCAGCGACCGTGAGCAACACCGCCGCAGCTGCGACTTTGAACAACGACTTCATCGTGATCCTCCCCGAATATTGGTTGTCGCGCAAACTAACCGCGCCAGCCGCCGCTGTCACCAAAGGATGAGTAGCATCAAGTGATCACGTTGCCGTCAGGTCGAAAAGGAAACTCAGGTTCGTCATTCCGGGGCACGCGTGAAACGCGTGAACCCGGAATCCCGAGATGGCTTGAAAAGAGATTCCGGGTTCGCGAGCTGCGCTCGCGCCCCGGAATGACTCTGGTGTGAGGGACTCACCGCGTGGCGAGCGCCGCGACCGGGGCGAAGCGGCGGATGCCGAGCGCGGCGCCGCCGACGATGCCAGCGACCGCGATGAACGACGGCAGCGCCAGCGTCGACAGGCCGGTGAGGCCCTGCCCGACCGAGCAGCCATAGGCCATCGCGCCGCCGGAGCCCATCAGCACGGCGCCGAGCGTCGAGCGCAGCATGTGCGGCGCCGAGGTGAAGCCCTCCAGCGCGAAGCGGCCGGTGAGCAGCGCGGTGGTGGCGCTGCCGACGAACACGCCGACCGCGAGCGCGACGCCGAAGCTCAGCGTCAGGCCGGTCGAAAACATCGCGTATTGCAGCGTATCGGCGAGCGGCGCGACGAAGCTCAGCGAGGTTGCCGGGATCGGGTTGAAATCGTCGGCGCCGAAGTAACCGGTGGTGAGCCAGCCGGCGACGACCAGCAGACCGATCACCACGCCGGCCGCGATCTGGCCGCCGGCGCGGCGGAAGCTGCGGTCGGAGAACGCGAACGCCAGCAGCGCGCCGGACGCGATCAGCACCGCGGCGATCTGGGCGACCGCTTCGCCGAGGCCGGCGGCGCCGAGCAGCGACGGCACCGAGACGTGCGACGGCGACACCTGGGTCCATTGCAGGAAGGCGAGCCGCGCCGGCGCGAACAGCCCCTTCAGCGTGATCTGCGCCGCGACCGCGATGATGCCGACCACCAGCAGCGAGCGCAGATTGCCCTTGCCGAGCAGCACCAGCGCGCGCGAGGCGCAGCCGTTCGCCAGCACCATGCCGAGGCCGAACATCAGGCCGCCGAGGAAGATCAGCGGCGCCGAGAACGACGGCTGCAGATACAGCGACTTGCCGATGTCCACATAGCCGAGACCGGCGATCAGCTGGGTGCCGGCGACGGCGACAGCCAGCGCCACCGCGTAGCTGCGCAGCTTGCGGCCATCGTCCTTGGTCCAGTAATCGCGCAGCCCGCTCATCAGGCAGAAGCCGCTGAGCAGGCCGGCGACGCCGAACGCAGCGCCGATCGCAAAGCCCAGGATAATCACCAGTTCCGGCATCTGCATCGCTCGATCCTCCAGCCGGCGCGCCACGAGGTCGCGCCTGTTCCGCGGCTGGATGTACGCATCGCGGCAAAAGCGGTAAATACGTGAGGAAAATTAAGCAGGAAGTTGCAGCAGCTGGGGATGGAGCAGAGTTTTCTCCTTCCGGCGCGATCCGAGGGATGAAATTATTCTCCGGCCGAAGGGGACGGTTCCGCAGCTTGTGCGTTGAAGCCCGCCGCTCCGTTCCACCGGCGAGTTCCGTCCCGCCTCCTCTCACCCTTCGAGACTGCGATCCGCGCCATGACGCTCGACCAGATTCTGCTGTTCGCCCTGTTCGCCGCCATCCTGGCGATGCTGGTGTGGGGCCGGTTCCGCCACGATCTGGTGGCCGCGGCCGGACTATTCATCGCGGTGGCGCTCGGGCTGGTGCCGCAGGATGCGGCGTTCTCCGGCTTCTCCAATCCCGCGGTGGTGGTGGTCGCGCTGGTGCTGATCGCCTCGCGCGCATTCGAGAATTCAGGCGTGCTCGGCGTGGTGGCGCAATGGGCGGTCGACGACAAGCGGCCGATCGGCACGCATATCGCGCTGGTCGGCGGCATCGCGGCGGCGCTATCGGCAGTGATCAACAACGTCGCGGCGCTGGCGCTGCTGATGCCGATGGACATCCAGGCGGCGCGCAAAGCGGGACGGCCGCCGGGCATGACGCTGATGGCGCTGTCGTTCGCCACCATCCTCGGCGGCATGACGACGCTGATCGGCACCCCGCCGAACATCATCGCCTCCTCGATCCGCGCCGAACAGCTCGGCCAGCCGTACCGGATGTTCGACTTCGCACCGGTCGGCGTCGCGGTGGCGATCGCCGGCGTGATCTTCGTCGCGCTGATCGGCTGGCGGCTGGTGCCGCGCCGCGGCGACAGCGCCGCGGAGCTCGCCTCGGAATCCTCGTTCGAAGCCGAGCTCGAGGTCGGCAAGGAGTCGCCCGCGGTCGGCAAGCTGGTCGCCGAGTTCGAGGACGACGCCGAGAACGCCGATGTGCTGATCACAGGCCTGATCCGGGACGGCACGCTGCGGCGGAGCGGTGCCCGGCTCTACACCATCGCGCCGGACGACCTCTTGGTGGTGAAGGGCTCCGGCGACGCCATCGCCGCCTTCATCAAGGCGACTAATTTGCAGGAAGCATCGTCCGCCGAAGGCGAGGAGCAGGACGCGCCGGCGCGTAAGCGCAGCGACGCCGGCAAGGACGACGGCGACGCCAAGGAACGCAGCGGCGGATCGGCCATCGTCGAAGTGGTGGTCCGCGCCGACTCCTATCTGGTCGGCCAGTCTGCGGCAGCGTTGCGGCTGCGCAAACGGTTCGGACTGACGCTGCTCGGCATTTCCCACGCCGGCAAGCTGGCGCGCGAAAAGGTCGGCGACCGCCTGATCGAAGCCGGCGACGTGCTGCTGCTGGCCGGGCCCGGCGCGGCCTCGACCGCGACGCTGAATTCGATGCGGCTGCTGCCGGTCAACACCATCAACGTCGCGCCGTATCGGGCCTGGAAAGTCGCGCTGACCGTCGGGCTGTTCGTCGCGGCGATCGCCGCGGCTTCGTTCGGGCTGCTGTCGTTCACGGTGGCGATCGCGATGGCGGTGGTGGCCTATGCGGCGTTCGGCCTGGTGCCGGCGCGCGACTTCTACTCGACCATCGAGTGGCCGGTGGTGGTGATGCTGGCCTGCCTGCTGCCGATCGGCGCGGCGTTCGATCGTGTCGGCGGCACTGCGCTGGTGGCGGGTTGGATCGGCGAGGTGACGCAGGGCTATTCGCCGATCGTGGCACTGGTGGCGCTGATGGTCGCCACCATGGCACTGTCCGACGTGCTCAACAACGTCGCCACCATCGTGGTCGCCGGGCCGATCGCGATCGACCTCGCCCACCGCGTCGGCGGCAATCCCGATACGTTCCTGATGGCGGTGACGATCGCGGCGTCCTGCGCCTTCCTCACCCCGATCGGCCACAAGAACAACACGCTGATCATGGGCCCGGGCGGCTTCCGATTTTCCGATTACTGGCGGATGGGCTTGCCCCTCGAACTGGTGGTACTCGTGGTCGCAGTGCCGATGCTGCTGATCGTGTGGCCGATCTGATCGTTACAGCAGCCCGGCCGTTGCCGCGACCAGCCGCCAGCGCAGACCGCGGCCCGCCAGTTTGTCGCCGAGCGCATCGAGCAGCGCGCGCAGCTCGGCCGCTTCGGCGGTGACGACGATCTCAGCCGACAGCGTATGTCCGCGAACCTGTTCGACCACGCTGTCGTAGTCGACGTCGCGGCCATAACCTTCGACCTCGCGGGCGGAGAAGCCTACGCGTGCGGTCGGCTCGTGCGCCAGCATCGCGGCGATCACGTCGTCCTTCAGCGCCACCGGCACCAGCAGCGTCAGCACCATCGCGCTCATGGCTGGGGCTCCTGCGTCTTCGGAGCGGGCGGAATCCCGAAGCGGCGATACAGCACCGGCAGGATCACCAGCGTGAGCAGTGTCGAGGTGACGAGGCCGCCGATCACCACCACCGCCAGCGGCCGCTGCACGTCGGCGCCCGGACCGGTGGCGTAGAGCAACGGCACCAGGCCGAACGCGGTGATGCTGGCGGTCAGCAGGATCGGCCGCAGCCGGCGCTGCGCGCCGAGCTCGACGATCTGATCCGGCGGCAGTCCCTGGCCGCGCAGCATGTTGAAATACGACACCAGCACCAGGCCGTTCAGCACGGCGATGCCGAGCAGCGCGATGAAGCCGACCGACGCCGGCACCGACAGATACTCGCCGGTGATCAGCAGGCTGAACACGCCGCCGATCAGCGCGAACGGGATGTTGATGAACACCAGCAGCGACTGTCGCAGCGACGAGAAGGTGACGAACAGCAGCAGAAACACCAACGCGAGCGCGATCGGCACCACGATGCCGAGCCGCGCCGCGGCGCGCTGCTGGTTCTCGAACTGGCCGCCCCAGACGATGCTGGTGCCTTCCGGCAGTTCGACCCGCGCGGCGACCGCCGCCTTGGCCTCGTCGACGAAGCCGACCAGATCGCGGCCCGAGACGTTGCTCATCACCAGCGCCAGCCGGCGGCCGTTCTCGCGGTCGATCTTCACCGGTCCGTCGATCCGCTCCAGCCGGGCGACATTGGCGAGCGGCACCGATTTGCCGTCGCCGAGCACCAGATTGATGCCGGGAAGCCTGGCCGGGGATTCGCGGAACGCCTCGGTGCCGCGGATCAGCACCGGCGTGCGACGGCCCTGTTCGACCACGATGCCGGCCTGGCGGCCCTCGATCTGGGTGCGCAGCGCCTCGGTCAGCGCGTCGACGTCGAGCCCGAGGCGGCCGGCCTGCAGCCGGTCGATCGCGACATTGTAGTATTCGAAACCTTCGTTCAGCGTGGTGCGGACGTCTTCGGCGCCCTTCAGCGTCTTCAGCGTCGCAGTGATCTGTTCGGCCAGCCTGTTGAGCGTCGGAATGTCGGTGCCGAAGATCTTGGCCACCACGTCGCCGCGGGCGCCGATGATCATCTCCTGCACCCGCATCTCGATCGGTTGGGTGAAGGAGAAGCCGATGCCGGGGAAGCCGGCGAGCGCCTTGCGCACTTCGCCCATCAGCCAGTCCTTGTCGTGCGGCCGGCGCCACTCCGCCTCGGGCTTGAGGATGACGTAAGTATCGGTCTGGTTCAGCCCCATCGGATCGAGGCCGAGCTCGTCGGAGCCGACGCGGGCGACGATGCTCTTCACTTCGGGCACCGCTTCCATCACGGCCCGCTGGATCTTGAGGTCGAGATCGACGCTGTGTTCGAGCCCAATCGACGGCAGCTTCTCGACGCTGATGATCGGCGTGCCCTCTTCCATCGTCGGCATGAAGATCTTGCCGAGCTGGCCGTAGGCGAACACGGTGGCGACCAGCGCCAGCGCCGAGACCGCCAGGACAGCCTTCTCGTGACGCAGCGCGAACCGCAGCACCGGCATGTAGCCGGCGCTGATCTTGCGCACCAGCCAGGTGTCGTGATGACCGGCGGTCTTCAGCAGCAACGATGCCAGCACCGGGATCACGGTGAGCGCGAGCAGCAGCGACGAGCCGAGCGCGAACACGATCGCCAGCGCCACCGGGATGAACAGCTTGCCTTCCAGCCCCTGCAGCGTCAGCAGCGGCAGGAACACGATGACGATGATGCCGATGCCCGACGTCACCGGCACCACCACTTCGCGCAGCGCCTGATAGATCCGGTGCAGCAGCGGCACCTGCGCGGCGTGCCGATCATGCGCCAGATGCGACACGACGTTTTCGACCACCACCACCGAGGCATCGATCAGCATGCCGATCGCCACCGCAAGGCCGCCGAGGCTCATCAGATTGGCGGACATGCCGGCCCAGCGCATCAGCACGAAGGTGGCGAGCGCCGACAGCGGCAGCGTCAGCGCCACTACCAGCGCGGCGCGCCAATCGCCGAGAAACAGGATCAACAGCACGATCACCAGCACCACGGCTTCGAGCAGCGACTTCGACACCGTGCCGACGGCGCGGCCGACCAGATCGCCGCGGTCGTAGAACACGTTCAGCGTCACGCCCTTCGGCAGCGTCGGCTCCAGCTCCTTGAACTTGGCGCGAACGCCGTCGACGACGTCGCGGGCATTGGCGCCGCGCAGGCCGAGCACCAGGCCCTGCACCGCTTCGCCCTGGCCGTCGCGCGTCACCGCGCCGTAGCGGGTGATACTGCCGATCCGCACCTCGGCGACATCGCGCACCCGCACCATGCCGCCGTCACGCGAGGCCAGCACGATGTTGCGCAGATCGTCGAGGTTGCGGACTTGGCCGTCGACGCGAACCAGCAGCACTTCCTCACCCGCCGACAGCCGCCCAGCGCCGCCGTTGCGGTTGTTCTTCTCGATCGCCTTCTCCAGCGTATCGATCGAGATGCCGTGCGAGGCCATCGCCAGATTGTCGGGGACGATCTCGAAGCTGCGGACGAAGCCGCCGAGCGAATTGACGTCGGCCACGCCGGGCAGCGTGCGGAGCGCCGGACGGATTGTCCAGTCGAGCAATGTCCGCCGCTCCGCCATTGTCAGGTCGCCGCCCTCGATGGTGAACATGAACATCTCGCCGAGCGGCGTGGTGATCGGCGCCAGACCTCCAGTGAGGCCGTCCGGCATGTCCTTCATCGCCGAAGCCAGCCGTTCGGCAACCTGATTGCGCGCCCAGTAGATGTCGACGCCGTCGGCGAAATCGATGGTGACGTCGGCGAGGCCGTATTTGGTGGTCGAGCGCAGGATGGTCTTGTTGGGGATGCCAAGCATTTCCAGCTCGAGCGGCATCGTCACCCGGGTCTCGACTTCCTCAGGCGTCATGCCCGGGGCCTTCATGATGATCTTGACCTGGACCGGCGACACGTCCGGGAAGGCGTCGATCGGCAGATGCCGGAACGCCAGCACGCCGGCGCCGATCAGCACCAGCGTGGCCAGCACTATCAGCAGGCGATGCGACAGCGAGAACTCGACGAGACGGGTCAGCATCTACTCGACCCCACCGAGCCCCTGCCAGGCGCCCTTCAGCGCGGCGATGCCGCGCACCGCGATCCGCTCGTCACCGCGGAAGCCGCCGCTGACCACGGCGAATTGCGGCAGCTCCGCGCGCACCTTCACCGGCGTCGCGACGAAGCCGCTGTCGGTCTGCACGAACACGAAGGCATCCTTGCCCCGGCGCACCATCGCGGCGCTGTTGACCCGCCATTCGGCCGAGCCGCTGGTGACGGGCGCGATCTGTGCCTCGACCACCTGGCCGGGCCGCAGGTCGGCATCGGGCTCGTCGAACTCGGCGCGGACGATCACGGTCTGCGACGTCGGCTCGACGCTGGAGCCGATCGACACCACCTTGCCGGCGCAGTCATGGCCGCGCAGCGTGACGTGAGCGCCGACTGTGAACTCATCGGCCCGCAGCGCCGGCACCTGGATCTCGACCCACAGCGGCGCGAGCTGCGCCAGCCTAAACACCAGCGCCAACGCCTCGACGGTCTGGCCGGGCGTGGTCGGACTTTCCAGCACCACGCCGTCGATCGGGGCGATCAGCGTCAGCCTGGGATCGAGCTTCTGACTCGCCGCGAGGGTCTCGACCGCCGTTTCGGTCATGCCGACATGCAGCAGCGCCTGACGACGCTCGGCGGCGGTGGCCTTGGCCTGTTCGTATTCGCTCTGGGTGACGATCACCTGCTTCTTGGTGACAGCGCCATAGGGCGCGAGCTGCGTCTCGCGGTCGAGATTGGTCTTGAGCAGCCGTTCTTTGTTATAGGCGACCAGATATTCGGCCTGGGCGTTGGCGAGCGCCGGGCTCTGAATCTCGGCGAGCGGATCGCCAGCCTTCACCACCGTGTCGATCCGCACCAACAGCCGCTCGATCCGGCCGCCGAGCGGCGCGTTCATCAGCCGGCTGCGATCCGGCGGCACTGCGATCTTGCCGGGGAAGCTGAGGCCGGCTGCGGCGGGCTGCTTCTCCAGCGGCGAGGTCTCGATCCCGACCCGTTCGGCCTGCTGCTTGGAAATCGACAATTCGTCGCCGGCGCGCGCGGGCCCGCACGCCAGCACGGCGGCAACCAGCAGAAGCCAAATGGTCGAAAGGCGAAGCATAGGTCTGTCACTGGCACCTGTGCCGGCCCAAAGATGCCGGACGCGCCGGCTCCCCGCAGCCGCCGCAACGAGCTGCTCATCTATGCCCGCGCGGCTGACAGGACGCTGACAGAGGCGAGCGCAGTCGGAGCCTCGGCCGCTGTCAGGTGACCGCAGCTGACTGCCAGCTATTCGCAGCAAGCTCCAGACTGCCCCACGACATCATCGCGAGCGCAGCGAAGCGATCCAGGAGGCCGCCTACGGCGTTCCTGGATTGCTTCGTCGGCTTCGCCTCCTCGCAATGACGACTGACTGGTCGCCGGACTTCAGGCCGCGCGCTGGGCCAGCATGTCGGCGCGGACACGGACGAGATAGTCACGAATCCGGTGCGCCAGCGTCTCCGACTGCGACGACAGATGGGTCGAGGCGGTCATGGTCGATGCCGCGGATTGCTCGGTGTCGCGGGCACTGGCGGTCACCGTCTGGATGCTCTCGGCAATCTCGCTGACCACGTCGTAGGCCTGCTCGATGTTCTTGGCGATGTCGGCGGTGGCGGCCGATTGCGCTTCGGCCGCGCCGGCGACCGCTGCGGTGATGTCGTCGACCTCGGTCATCACCGCGCCGATGTCGCCGATCGAACGGCTGACGAGGTCGGCGGCGCTGTGGACGTGCTCGACCTGGGCCTCGATCTCGCCGGTGAATTTGGCGGTCTGTTCGGCCAGTGCCTTCACTTCGGCCGCAACCACCGCAAAGCCGCGGCCGGCCTCGCCGGCACGCGCCGCCTCGATGGTGGCGTTCAGTGCGAGCAGATTGGTCTGGCCGGCGATCACTTCGATCGACTTCACCACCTCGGCGATGCGCTCGGCGACGCTGCGCAGGCTGGCGACGTTGGCGGAAGCTTCCGACACCTGCGTCACGGCGCGTCCCACCACTTCGGCGGAGCGGCCGATCTCGGCGCCGACCTCGCGGGCGCTGGCCGACAATTGGGTGGTGGCCGCGGCGACGCTGCGCATGTTGCTGCTGGCCTGCTCGGCGGACGCCGCGACCGTGGTCAGGCGTTCGCGGGTCAGCGACGCACCGCTGGTGAGGCTGCCGGCAGTGTCGCGCATGCCGCGGGAATCCTCGTCGAGCGACGACACCACGTCGCTCACCGCGGTTTCGAGTTGCGCCGCCTGCTGGGCGAAACTGTCGATCCGCGCCTCGATGCTGTCGGTGGCGGCGTTGATGGTCTTGGCGCCGCGCAGCAGCGCGCCGTGCAGTCCGCCCGGCAGGATGCGGCGGAAGTAACGGCGGTGCTGCACCGCGTCCATCGCGGCGGTGGCTTCGCGCACGAAGGCGTCGCAGCCGTCGATCACGTCGTTGACGGCGCGCAGCATGTCGCCGGTGCGGCCGTTGTCGGGAATATGCAGAATGCGCGCCTCGAAGTCGCCGGCGGCGATCCTTTGGCAGACGTCGCGGGCCTGCCCGATCAGCCGCGTGGTCTGCACCATGCGGTACAGCGCGACGCACGTCGCCACGATCGCGAAGCTCTGGATCGTCATCGCGGCGCCGCGATAGTCCAGCGCCTCCAGCGCCAGCGCGATCGACGACGCAACGATAATGAGGGCGATGTTAAGCTGCGCTTTGGAGAGCGAACATAAGTTCGTCATAGCTGACCTTCTTGGAGGCGACGAAATCCGTCAGCGCCTTGAGGCCGGCCTCGACCGCCTGCTTGCCGTTGGCGTGACTCTGCTCGACCCGCAGCACCTCGGCATAGAGCGGCGCGATCGCGCCCGCGACCACGCTGGGATCCGGTGTGCGGCGGTTTGAGTGATAGGCGACGATTTTGCCGTTTTCATCGAACGACGGCGTGATATGCGCGAACACCCAATAATGGTCGCCGCTGCGCGCCATGTTCTTGACGTAGCCGAAGATCTCGCGGCCCGCCGCGATGGTGTCCCACACCAGGCGGAACACCGCGCGCGGCATGTCTGGATGACGGATGATGCTGTGCGGCTGGCCGAGTAGTTCCGCCTCGCTATAGCCAGCGATGTGGCAGAAGGTGCGGTTGGCATAGGTGATACGGCCCTTCAGATCGGTCTTGGACACGATCAGCTCGCCTGCCGGAAAGAACACTTCCTTGCCGGTCGGCCGAATTTGGACAGCCATCGCCTCACTCCTCGGACAACATGCCAATGCTTGGTAGGATCAGTCGTTTGAATTTGTCTTAAAGCTCCCCCCGCGCGCGTGGCGCTGCGGCGAAATCCGTAGTCATACGAAGCCTCCGTCGTTGAACCGACGGAGGCCCACGATCCGTTGCGTCCCAGCGCCGTCGTTCAGGCGGCGCGTTGTTCCACAAGTTCCTTGCGCACCTGACCGAGATAGCCGCTGATCTGCTGGGCGAGCTGTTCCGACTGCGACGACAGTTCCGCCGAGGTCGTCATCGTCGACGCCGCGGCGCGTTCATTGTCCTTGGCGTTGCCGGCGAGCACACGGATCGTGTCGGAGATCTCGCGGACGACGGCGAACGCCTCGTCGATGTTGCGGGCGATCTCGGCGGTCGACTGCGACTGCGCGCCGGCAGCATCTGCGACCTGGTGAGTAATGCTGTCGATCTCGGCGATCACGGTTCCGATCTCGCCGATCGACTGACTGACCGCGCCGGCGGCGCCGTGAACCTGCCCGACCTGGGCCTCGATCTGGTCGGTGAATTGTGCCGTCTGCGATGCCAGCGCCTTGACCTCGTGCGCCACCACGGCGAAGCCGCGGCCGGCATCGCCGGCCCGTGCGGCCTCGATCGTGGCGTTGAGGGCCAGCAGATTGGTCTGGCTGGCGATCGCCTGGATCGCCTTGACCATCTCGCCGATGTTCTGCGCGACCTGCTGCAGCGCGTCGACACTGCCGCTGGCCTCGCCGACGCTGCTGACCGCGCGCGACACGATCGCGGCGGACCGATCGATTTCAGCGCGCACGCCGCTGGCGCTCGAGGTCAGCTCGGAGGTCGCGGAGGCGACCGACTGCATGTTGGCGGCGGCCTGCTCCGAGGCGGCTGCCACCGAGGCGAGCCGCTCGCGCGCCGACGAGGCGCCGACCGTCAGCGTACCCGCGGTGTCTTTCATCTGCGCCGAGCCGCGGTCGAGCGCCATGACGATTTCGCTCGTGGTCGCCTCCAGCTCCGCGGTGCGGCCTTCGAAACTCTTGATCCGGCCCTCGATGTTGCCGGCGGCGGCATTGATGGCGCCGGCGCCGTGCAGCAGCGCGCCGTGCAAGCCGCCGGGCAGGATGCGGCGGAAGTACTTGTTATGATGCATCGCAGTCATCGCCGCGGTCGCCTCGCGGACGAAGGCGTCGCAATCATCGATCATATTGTTGATCGCGTACAGCAGCGTGCCGGTGCGGCCATCGTCCGGAATGCCGAGGATCCGCGCCTCGAAATCGCCGTCGGCGATGCGGCGGCAGACGTCGCTGGCCTCGCCGAGCAACCGCAGCGTCTGGGAAATACGCAACAGCGCCATGCCGGCCAACGCCACCACCACGGCCAGCATCACCATCGCGGCGACGTCGTAGTCGAACACGCCGCACACCACCGCCGCGCCCGCGGCGATGATCAGTCCGGCGACATCAAGCCGCGCTTTGGAGAGAGAACATGAGTTCATCATAGGAGGCCTTCCGGGAAGCAACGAAATCGGACAGCGCATGACAGCCGGCGGACAACGCGTCCTTGCCATTGGCGTGGCTTCGCTCGGTGCGGAGGATGTCGGCGTAGAGCGGGATGATCGCGCCTTCGAGCACGGCGCGGTCCGGCGCGCGGCGATTGGAGTGATAGCCGACGGTCCGCCCGGTGCCGTCGAACGACGGGGTGACGTGCGCGAACACCCAATAGTGGTCGCCGGTGCGGGTCATGTTCTTCACATAGGCGAAGATCTCGCGGCCCTGCTGCACCGCGTCCCACAGAAGCTTGAACACCGCGCGCGGCATGTCCGGGTGGCGGATGATGTTGTGCGGCTGACCGATCAGCTCGGCCTCGCGATAACCGGCGATGTCGCAGAACAGCCGGTTGGCGTAGGTCAGCCGTCCCTTGGTGTCGGTCTTGGAAACGATCAATTCAGACGCTGGGAAGAAGGCCTCCCGTCCGCTGGGCGTGACGTGGCGCATAGACAACCTCGATGGAACTCATGTGCGCCTGCTCGTTATTCGCAGAACTGTTGCAAATGAGTTTATTCCACCAAAGGTGAATGACTAAAGTTCACAATATTGATATTGGCACCATCCAAATACCGCTTGAAAGCAACGAGATACCTACGAACGGTATTTTAATGCCTCACTCGCCCAGACCGTGAGCGATCACCTTGCGCATCAAATTGGGCAAAGCCTCGTCCGCAAGCGTCGAGATCTGCGCCCAACGCATGCCGGCGGGGGTCCGGGTCCCGGCCGGGGCCTGCGCCACATACACCGTCAGCTCCAGCGGGAAGTGGGTGAACACATGGCTGACGACGCCGGCCTTGCGATGCCAGCGCGTGACGCCCTTCACCGCCGGCGCCTGAGCCTTGGCGGCGGCGTCATCCTGCTCGGGCAGCCAGTCGGAGTTCGGCACCTCGGTCATGCCGCCGAGCAGCCCCTTGGCGGGCCGGCTGCGGACCAGCACCTGATCGCCGCGGATCACCACGAAAGCGGCGCCGCGGCGCAGCGCCCCGGTCTTCTTCGGCGCCTTGCGCGGAAAGCTCTCGGCATCGCCGCGCAGCCGTGCCGCACAGCCCTGCATCAGCGGGCACAGCGCGCAGGCCGGTTTCTTCGGTGTGCAGATCGTGGCGCCGAGATCCATCAGCGCCTGGGCGCTGTCGCCGGCCCGCGAGGGGCCGAGCAGCGTCTCGGCCAGCGCCTTGATGCGCGGCTTGGCCTTCGGCAGTTCGTCCTCGACCGCGTACAGCCGCGACACCACCCGCTCGATATTGCCGTCGACCGGCATGGTCCGGCGGCCGAACGCGATCGCCGCGATGGCGGCCGCGGTGTACGGCCCGACGCCGGGCAGCGCGCGCAGCCCGTCCTCGGTGTCGGGAAAGCGGCCGCCATGCTGGCGCGTCACCGCCACCGCGCAGGCGTGCAGGTTGCGGGCGCGCGAATAGTAGCCGAGCCCGGCCCACATCTTCAGGACGTCGTCGAGCGAAGCCTCGCCCAGCGCCGTGACGCTCGGCCACCGCGCCATGAACTTGGCGAAATACGGCCCAACCGCCCGCACCGTGGTCTGCTGCAGCATGATTTCCGACAGCCACACCGCGTAAGGATCGGCGACGCCGCCCGGCAGTGCCCGCCACGGCAAGGTGCGGCGATGCCGGTCGTACCAGGCGAGCAGCGCTTGCGGCCGGGCGCGCGTGGCCCCGCCGTCCGCCTCGTGATCCGCTGTGATGACCGGGGATTGTTTCCGCCGCGGCGCCGCGCCTGCTAGACTCATGGGCGGTATCGTCGCAAAGCGTCCCTGCATGAGCAAGCCCGGCCCGATCTCCGCCAAACCGCTGTCCGGCCTGTTGGGCGCGACGCTGTCCGAAGCGTTCGCCAAGCAGGGCTTTGCGGCGCGCGAGCTGGTGACGCGCTGGGCCGAGATCGCCGGTGCGCAGATCGCGGCGCATTCCGAGCCGTTGAAGATGCAGTGGCCACGCCCGGTCGAAGGCCAGCCGGTGGAGCCGGCGACGCTGGTGCTGCGGGTCGAAGGCCCGATGGCGCTGGAAATCCAGCATTCGTCCGACCTGATCCTGGAGCGGGTCAACCGCTTCCTCGGCTGGAACGCGGTGGGGCGGATCGCGCTGCGCCAGGCACCGCTGTCGCGCCGGCCACGCAAGACCGTGCCGCGCGCCCCCGATCCGGCGGCGGTCGCGCGCGTCGCCGCGACGCTGGACGAGGTCGCCGACCAGGAGCTGCGCGACGCGCTGGCGCGGCTCGGTGCGACGATCAAGCGGAAGTGACGCCGGGCTTTTTCGCGGTGTTCAGGCCCGGCATTGCCACAATTGCCGTTTCAAGCTAGCGACATCGCAAGGTCGTGCGGCGGAAGCGCCGCTGACATATCGTTGTCCGCGGCGTGCCCCGCCGAACTGGAGCTGTTTGCCGATGATCACGCGCCGCACTTTCACCGCCGCTCTGTCGCTGACCGGGGTCTTCGCCGTCGCCGGCATCTCGCCGTTCCGGCTGATCGACACAGCCTTCGCTCAGAGCAAGGACGCGGCGACCGCCGCCGACGTCGCCAAGCCGATGTCGCTGCCCGACATGGCGCTCGGCCCGAAGGACGCCGCCGTCACCGTCACCGAATACGCCTCGCTGACCTGCTCGCACTGCGCCGCGTTCAACGAGCAGGTGTTCCCGCAGATCAAGAAGGCCTACATCGACACCGGCAAGATCCGCTACGTGTTCCGGGAATTCCCGCTCGACATCAAGGCCGCCGCCGGCTCGATGCTGTCGCGCTGCATCGCCAAGGACGACGGCGCCAAGTACTTCGCGGTCACCGACGTGCTGTTCAAGAGCCAGACCGAGTGGGTCCTGAAGGACACCACCGATCAGCTCAAGCGCATCGGCAAGCAGGCCGGCCTGTCGGGCGAAGAGGTCGAAGCCTGCCTGAAGGACCAGAAGCTGCTCGACAAGATCGCCGCCGACCAGAAATACGCCAACGAAGTGCTGAAGGTGAACGCTACCCCGACCTTCTTCATCAACGGCGAAATGCTGCGCGGCGAGAACTCGTTCGAAGAATTCTCCAAGCGCATCGACGCCCTGCTGGCGAAGAAGAGCTGAGGCGGGGGGCGCTGGTAACAAAGCGGTCCACTCGCGTCGTCGAGCCGCCGCTCTGAAGTCAACCGCACCTGATCAATCGTCATCCCCGCGAAGGCGGGGATCCAGTACCCAGAGCCTGAGCTGCCAGCATTGAGCGGTACGACAATCGCTCTGGAATACTGGGTCGCCCGGACAAGCCGGGCGATGACCGCGGGAGGTGAGGCATACCAAAAGCCGGAGGCTCATCCTTGCAATTTTCACACGAGTATTGAACGCTACGCTATCGACTGCTGAGGCTCATCGCCTTCTCCCGCAGGGAGTAAGTAGCATCCATGGCAAAGCTGGCTCAGAACGCCGCGAATGAGCAGATCAAGCTCGCCGCGACCTTCGTAAACAACATTGGCTTCCAAGCGCCCTCGAGAAGCGCCCCTCACGGACAGGACGACGCGGACTATAGTCCTTGTGGGAATATTGTCGAGACAACGTCGCGGCGGACGGCGCACCGCTTTTCGGCCGCAGCCAGAGGCAATGGTGCGGCGGACGACCGGAGAATCGATCCTCGTCCGCGTCACCGCTTCCAGATCGGTATTGAGGAGCGATGCCGACAGCCTTTATGCTCTCGGCATGAAGACAACGACCAAGCCACGCAGCGTCCGGGCCGCGCTTCTCCGCCGGCTGAAGTCGCGTGCGGCATTGGCAGGCTTATCGCTGACTGACTACTTAACCAGCGAGATTGATCGTCGCGCGAAGCGGCCGACGCTCGATGAATAGCGAGTGCGATTGCGTAGCCGACCTGAAGTACGCCTTTCCGTTGCGCCGGCCGAAGCGGTGCGTGCCGAGCGCGGCGATCTGTAATCGTCGACGTCTCGACATTTGGGTCACTCGCTGACGATGCGCCGTCAACGCACGACAAGCCTGCAAGGAGATCGATGATGAAGATCAAGATCGTGGTGCACGAAGCGGAAGAAGGCGGCTACTGGGCCGAAGTACCGGCAATTCCGGGCTGCGCGACCCAGGGCGAGACGATGGACGAATTGATGCGCAATCTCCGGGAGGCGGTCGAGGGATGCCTGTCGATCGAGGTGGCGCCGCCCGCCCCCGGTGGTAACGAGCAGATGCTGGAATTGACGACGTGACCTCGGTCTCCGGCCGCGCGTTTGCTCGACTGATCGAGCAGCGTGGCTGGATTTTACTACGCGTCAGCGGCAGCCACCACATTTACGGCAAGCCGGGCAGCGCTATTCGGCTCTCTGTTCCAATTCACGGCAACACCGCTTTGAAAACCGGTCTGCTGCGTCACTTGATGAAACTCGCGCAGATCAGCGACGAAGACTTGAACTCGTAGCGCAGGCCGCGAGCGCTTTGGATGCTGATGGCACCTGAACAGTACGTTCGGCGCTTCAGCCGCCGAGAGCCGCCCCCGACAGAGCAGTCTCCTCGCTCACTGCTCCGCCCGCGAAATCCCCAGATTTATCGCGCTTTTTCGGCGAATCCCGCCGTGGAAAAGCCCGCTGGCGTGGTTGCTCATGCCTTAATCGGCGGCCATTGTCGCCGGCTAACGCCGCCACCGGCTGCGAGCGAGTTGCGACCGGGCGGGACAACCTATGGTATTGTCCTGCTTGAGAGATTCGCTGCAGCCGCGGGAACCTGCGGCCCATAGAGCATCGGACCAGATGAAACTCACGCGTCTCCGCCTCCACGGCTTCAAGTCGTTCGTCGAGCCCACCGACTTCATGATCGAGCCGGGTCTGACCGGCGTGGTCGGGCCGAACGGCTGCGGCAAATCGAACTTGGTGGAAGCGCTGCGCTGGGCGATGGGCGAAACCTCGCATAAATCGCTGCGCGCCACCGATATGGACGCGGTGATCTTCGCCGGCTCGGGCAACCGTCCGGCGCGCAACCATGCCGAAGTGGTGATGTCGATCGACAATTCCGATCGGACCGCGCCGGCGGCGTTGAACGATTCCGACACCCTGGACATCTCGCGCCGGATCGAGCGCGAGGCCGGCTCGCAATATCGCATCAACGGCCGCGAAGTCCGCGCCCGCGACGTGCAGCTGCTGTTCGCAGACGCCGCCACCGGCGCCCGCTCGCCGGCGCTGGTCCACCAGGGCAAGATCGGTGAAATCATCCAGGCCAAGCCGGAACAGCGCCGCCGCGTGCTGGAAGACGCCGCCGGCGTCGCCGGTCTGCATGCCCGCCGCCACGAAGCCGAGCTGCGGCTGAAGGCGGCTGAAACCAACCTGACCCGCGTCGAGGACGTGATCGGCCAGCTGTCGACTCAGGTCGACGGCCTTAAGAAGCAGGCCCGCCAGGCGATCCGGTTCCGCGAGGTCGCCGCCAAGGTCCGCAAGACCGAGGCGATGCTGTATCATCTGCGCTGGTGCGACGCGCAGGCCGAGGTCGGCGCGGCCGCCGAGGTGCACGATCTCGGGGTGCGCCAGCTCGCCGAATGCACCCGTGTGCAGGCCGAAGCCTCGCGCATCCAGGCCGACCGCGCCTCCACCTTGCCCGGTCTGCGCGAAGCCGAAGCCCGCGCCGCCGCCGGCCTGCAGCGGCTGATCAACGCCCGCGAACAGCTCGACCGCGAAGAGGTCCGCGCCAAAGAGCGCGTGGTCGAACTGGAGCGGCGGCTGGCGCAGTTCTCCTCCGACGTCGAACGCGAGCAGCGGCTGGCGATCGACGCCGACGCCGCGCTGGAACGGCTCGACACCGAAGACGTCGAGCTGCGGGAGGAGATCCTGGAGCGGGTCGAGAAGCGCAGCGGCGTCGACGAGCGCGTCGCCGAAGCCGATGCCTCGCTGGGCGAAGCAGAGCAGCTGTTCGCCGAACTCACCACCCAGCTCGCCGAGCTGACCGCGCGTCGCAACCAGTTCGAGCAGAGTGTCCGCACCCATCGCGACCGGCTGGCGCGGCTCGACACCGAGATCAAGAAAGTCGAGAGCGAGATCGATCGGCTGGCCGCCGAAACCTCCGGGGCCGGCGACCTCACCGAACTCGCCGAAGCGGTCGAGATCGCCCAGGAGCTGCTGGCCGAGCAGGAAGCCGCGGTGCAGGCGGCCGAAGCCGCCCAGATCACCGCGCGGCAGACGCTGGACGGCTCGCGGGCGCCGCTGGTCGATGCCGAAAAGAAGGTGCAGCGGCTCGAGACCGAAGCCAAGACCATCAGCAAGATCCTCAACGGCGAGACCAAGAATCTGTGGCCGCCGATCATCGACGGCATCACCGTCGCCAAGGGCTATGAAAAAGCGATCGGCGCCGTTCTCGGCGACGATCTCGACGCGCCGGTCGACCCCTCGGCGCCGATGCGCTGGACCGATGTCGGCGTGCAGCCGGAAGACCCGGCGCTGCCGGAGGGCGTCGAGGCGCTGGCGCAGCACGTGACCGCGCCGCCGGAGCTGGCCCGCCGCCTCGCCCAGATCGGCGTCGTCACCAAGGAGCGCGGCAATGAGCTGTGCGAACAGCTCAAGACCGGCCAGCGGCTGGTGTCGCTCGACGGCGACGTCTGGCGCTGGGACGGCTTCGTCGCCTCCGCGCATGCGCCGACCGGCGCCGCCCGCCGCCTCGCCGAACGCGCGCGCCTGACCGACATCGAGAACGAGCTCGAGCAGGCCCGGATCGAGGCCACCGCCAAGCGCCAGACGCTGGAAACCGCCGAAGCCGATCTGAAGATGGCGGCCGCTGCCGAGACCGCCTCGCGCGAGAGCCTGCGCGGCGCCCGCCGCGAGGTCGACGCCGCGCGCGAGCGCTTCGCCGCCGCCGAGCGCGAGGTCAACCGCCACGCCGCGCGCAAATCGGCGCTGGCCGAAGCGCAGTCGCGCCTCGCCACCGACCGCGCCGAAGCCGAAGCCGCGCTGGAGAACGCCGAAGCCCAGATCGCCGAGCTGGAGCCGAACACCGAGGCCGAGGGCCGCCTCGCCGCGGTGCGCGGCGACATCGACGGCCGTCGCCGCATCGCCGCGCAGATCCGCGCCGAAGCCCAGGCGCTGGCGCGCGAAGCCGAGCTCGCCGACAAGCGGCTGCAGGCGATCGCCGCCGAGCGGATGGACTGGCAGAAGCGCAAAGCCGGCGCGGCGTCGCAGATCGCCACCGTCGAAGAGCGTGTCGCCGAACTCACCGCCGAACGCGCCGAACTCGACAACGCGCCGGAAGTGTTCGCCGAGAAGCGCAGCGCGGTGATCACCGAGATCGAATTCGCCGAGGCCGATCGCCGCGCCGCCGCCGACGCGCTGGCTGCCGCCGAGCAGGCGATGAGCGAGACCGACCGCTTGGCGAAGGCCTCGCTCGAACAGCTCTCCAGCGCCCGCGAAGCCTGCGCCCGCGCCGAAGAGCGGATGGAAGCGGCCCGCCGCCGGCTCGAAGACGTCGAGCGCGAAATCCGCGACATGCTCGAGGTCGAGCCGCAGGCCGCCGCTCAGCTCGCCGAGATCACCGAGGGCGCCGAATTGCCGCCGCTCGCCGAGATCGAAGAGAGCCTGGAAAAGCTGCGCCGCGACCGCGAGCGGCTCGGCGCCGTCAATTTGCGCGCCGAAGAAGAGCTCAACGAGGTCGAGACCCAGCACGGCACGCTGGCGGCCGAGCGCGACGATCTGGTCGAGGCGATCAAGAAGCTGCGCACCGGCATCCAGAGCCTGAACAAGGAAGCCCGCGAGCGGCTGCTCGCCTCGTTCGACGTCGTCAACGGCCACTTCAAGCGGCTGTTCACCACGCTGTTCGGCGGCGGCGAAGCCGAATTGAAGCTGATCGAGAGCGACGATCCGCTCGAAGCCGGCCTCGACATCATCGCCAAGCCGCCGGGCAAGAAACCGCAGTCGCTGTCGCTGCTCTCGGGCGGCGAGCAGGCGCTGACCGCGATGGCGCTGATCTTCGCGGTGTTCCTCACCAACCCGTCGCCGATCTGCGTGCTGGACGAAGTCGACGCGCCGCTCGACGACCACAACGTCGAACGGTTCTGCGATCTGCTCACCGACATGGCGAAGACCACGGAAACGCGGTTCATCACCATCACCCACAACCCGATCACCATGGCCCGCATGAACCGCCTGTTCGGCGTCACCATGGCCGAACGCGGCGTGTCGCAGCTGGTCTCCGTCGACCTCCAGGGCGCGGTCGATATTCTGGATCAGAACGTGGCGTGAGAACTGGGCGTACAAAACGCGCGCTGAGACCGAGCTTTCTTGTTATCGCGCGATGCGCTGCTAGTCCCCCTCCCCCTTGCGGGGAGGGTCGGCCGAGCGAAGCGGAGGCCGGGGTGGGGGTACCCCGGGGACTGAGTGTGGGACTTTCCCCCACCCGACCCGCCG
>NZ_QKQS01000023.1:82857-377163 GCF_003226555.1 Rhodopseudomonas palustris
CCCGCAAGGGGGAGGGGAAACTTGGCTCGCTGCGCGGCTTTGCCATGATCCCCCCGTCCCTCCCCGCCGATCTCAAAGCCGCGCTGGAGCAGAAGCTGCAGGGGACGCAGCGTGCCGATGCGGCGGCGCGGGCGGAGCGGATTTCACTCACCTATCGCGGCGGCGGCACCTCGGCGCCGATCACCACCGAGGCCGACGCGCTGGCCTATGCGGGCGCACGGATGCCGGCCACCTATGCGTCGGTGATCGCCTGCCTCAACGCGATGGCGGCGATCCGCCCCGGCTTCGCGCCGGCGACGCTGCTCGATGTCGGCGCCGGCCCCGGCACCGCGAGCTGGGCCGCAGCTCAAGCATTCGAGACGCTGCAACGTTTCACCCTGCTCGACGCCAACCCCGCGCTGCGCAACCTCGCCCTGCAGCTCACCGAAGCCACGCGTCTGCCGGCGATCGACTACCGCCTCGGCGACGCCGGCAAGGCGCTGGCCGAGGCTCCGGAAGCGGCGCTGGTGATCGCCAGCTACGTCATCAACGAACTCTCCGACGCGGCGCGTGCGGCCTTTGCCGACGCGCTGTGGCGCAGGACCACCGATACGCTGCTGGTGGTCGAGCCCGGCACCCCGGCGGGCTATGCCCGCATCGTCGCGCTGCGCGACCGGCTGATTGCCCAAGGCGCGCGGGTCATCGCGCCGTGCCCGCACGACGCCGCCTGCCCGGTGACCGCGCCGGACTGGTGCCACTTCGTGCAGCGGCTGCCGCGCTCGAAGCTGCATCTGCAGCTCAAGGCCGCCGACGTGCCGTTCGAAGACGAGAAGTTCAGCTACGTGGCGCTGACGCGCGCTGCATTGCCGGAGCGGCCGGCGCGGGTGCTGGCGCAGCCCGAGCAGACCAAGGCGGCGATCACCGCCAAGCTGTGCACACCGAACGGCCAACTCGCCGTCGCCGTCGCCGCACGCCGCGACAAGCCGGCCTATGCGCGGTTTCGGCGGCTCGGCTGGGGCGACACGCTCGCCACCCCGTCCGAGTAATCAAAACGCGACCTTGACCTTGCCGCTGACCAGGTGGGTGACGGAGTCTTTGCTGCCGACGATCGCGTCGTAACCGATCGACACCAGTGCCGTCTGACCGAGCCGACCGGTGACGCCGGTGCCGAACACACCGCGGTCGCGGATGCCCTGGCCGGTGAACGTCGTGAATATGCCCGGCAGCGTCGGCTCGACGAAATTGGCATCGATGCTGCGGACGCCATCACGAAATTCGTGCAGCCAGGCCAGCCGCAATTCCGGCGTCAGCACGCCGTTGCTCGTCTGCAGATCGTGCGCGATCCGCAGGCTGGCGCCGGACCGCAGCGACTCGGCGCGGTCGGCCGCAACGCTCAGCGCACTGACGCTGCCGGTTTCGGTGAACGCATCGGTGGCGACGCGGGTGTATTGCAGGCTCACTTCCGGCGTGACCACGAAGCCGCCGAACATCCGCAAGTCGGTGCCTATCGCGCCGCGCACCGTATAGTGGTTGCCGTCGAACCGCGAGCTGTTGGCCGAGCCGAGCGCGACGCGGCGGTTGTCGTAACCGTCCCAGCCGTAGAAGCCGAGGACGTTGGCGTACCACCACGGCGCCCGATAGCTGCCATAACCGCCGATGCTGCGGCTGGTGATCTTGGTGGTGCTGCCGAGTGAATCGAGATCGCCGCTGGTCAGCGCATAGCTCCCGAACGCGCCGAGCACCCAGCGGTCGGACACGCGCCAATCGGCACCGGCGACGACGCTGGCGGTGGTCGAACGGGTGGCGCTGACGTCCGGCCGCGCGCCTTCGCGTGAATTGCTGAGACTGGAGCCGACGAACACGCCGAAGCCCGGATCGACCGCGGCACGTAGCGGCGGCGCCTTGGTGATCGGCGCATAGGCCAGCGCATCCGCGTTGGCGCCCCAGCCGGAGGCGGCCAGCGCATCGCGCGTATTCCAAGTGCCGAGCGAGGCCAGCGTCCGCTCCATGGTCGAGCCCGACGACCCGAACAGGCCGGCATCGGCCATCGCCAGCGCCGCACCGGCGCCGCCGAAATCGCTGCCGCCGCCGAACCTGGTCTGCATCATCCGCTGATCGATCAACATGCCGGTCTGCGACGCCGAGTTCAGCGTCATCCGGCCGAGCCCCTGATACGAAGCCGGCGAGAGCTGCGCCAACGCCGCGCCGACGTCCGCCGCGCTCGCGACGCTGTCGATCATGGCCAGCGCATCGGCACTCGCGGCGACACTGTTGGAAAGATTGTCGAGCAGCCAGGCCGGGCCGGCACTGCCGGGATGAGCCGAACTGGCGAAGGCCGAGAACGACGGCGCGAACGCGTTGGCCACCTCGAACGAGGTGTAGAGCGTGCCGCCGATATTGACGGTCTGACCGGCCGCGAGCTGCGCCCGCTTGGCGACGGACAGGCCGACCTTGTAGTAGTTCAGCGTATCGGTGCCGGTGCCGCCATTGACCAGACCGACGATGCGCGAACCCGACAGGATGTTGACGGTGTCGTTGCCGCCTTCCATGTTCACGGCGCGGCCGTTGTTGCCGATGATGGTGCCGGAATTGGTGAGGACGTCGTTGCCCTCGCCCATCTGGATCGCCGAGCCGTCGCCGCGGATGAAGCGCGCCGAGCCGGTGCCGGTGTAGGTGACGCCGTCGAGCGTGCCGACCGAATTGGTGTCGACGCTGCCGTTCTGCAGCAGCACCACCGCGTTCGGATCCGGGATTGCGCCGTTGCCGATGATGGTGCCGGCATTGACGATGGTGTCGTTGTCGGCGGTGGTGCCGGTCTTGTTCTCGAGCCGGATCGCGAAGCCGTTCTGGCCGACGATCGTGCCGCCGGCATTGTTGGTGATGGTGGTCGCCGCGACACCGCTGCGGCTGCCGTCGGCGTTGGAATCGTTGTTGACGACGATGCCGTAGGACGCGCTGGAGATGGTGCCGAAGTTGATGACGGTGCCGCCGCCGATCGACAGGCCTTCGCTGTTGTTGAGCCGGCCGCCGGAATCATAACCGCCGGCGCCGGTGCCTTCGATGATGCCGTAGTTGGTCACGGTGGCGGCGAAATCGACGTCGACGCCATCGCCGTCGCCGGTGCCGCCGCCGTTATAGGCGCCGGTGATGCGGCCATAGTTCACGACCGTGCCGGTGCCGTCGGAGCCGACACCGGAACCGTTGCGGCCGATGATGGTGGCGCCTGCCTCGTTGGTGACGTTGACGTCGGCGTCGGTGGTGATGCCGTGGCGGAAGCCCGAAATGGTGCCGCCGGACTTGTTGATCACCGTGCCCGAATGGCTCTGCCAGTCGATGCCGTCATTGCTGCTGCCGACGACGCCGTCGCTATAGATCAGACCGTAATTGGTGACGGTGGCGCCTTCGCCGGGCCGCACCGCGTCGGCGCCGGTCGAGCGGATCACGCCGGTGGCGCGGTTGATGATCTGGATGGTGCCCGAGGTCAGATCGTTGAAATCGATCGCCTGGCCTGTGCCGGTCGAAACGATGGTGCCGGCATTGTCGATGGTAAAGCTACCGGTCGTCGCCAGCGTGCCGGCGGTGGCGCGGATCGCATCGTCTTGCGACTGGATCGTGCCGGTCGCGGTGTTGATCACCTGGAACGACGTTACCGTGCCGAGATCACCGATGTTGAGGTTGATGCCGCGATTGGCGCCGTTGGTCGCATCTATCAGCCCGGCATTGGTGATGGTGGTGCTGCCGGAACCCGGCTTGATCGCATCGTTGCCGAGCGCACGGATGACGCCGCCGGCATTGTTGTTGATCTGTACCGTGCCGGTCGCCGAATTGTTGCCGGCGAAGTCGAACACCTGGCCGGTGTTGGAGACGATGGTGCCGGAGTTGTTGATCACCACCGTGCCGTTGCCGATCGCGGTGTTGAGCCGGAACGCGTCGTCCACGGTCGAGATCAGCGCGCCGGCGAAATTGTTCAGCGTCAGGCTGCGCGGCGGGTTTGAGCCCGACGTGTCGATGCCGCGGTTGCCCGAGGAGATCGTCCCCGAATTGTTGATGACGACGCCGGCAGCCGGGCCGGTGAAGGATATAGCGGTGCCGCTGACGTTCAGCGTGCCGCCGGACTCGACGGTGCCCGTTTCGGTGCCGGTCACGGTCTTGGCGGTGGTGTCGGTGGCTCCGGAGGAGACGTCGAACGACGCGGCGCTTGCCGGACACGAAACAGAGATCACACCCAGACACGCAAACACCATCCAGCTCGCGCCGGCACGCCATTTCAACATCGACCACCCCCAAATTTGGAGGCACTCCTAGGTGCGGCAAATAACGGCTGGATGACAGTCGGAAGACGCACCGACTAGTTGGACGCGGAGCGTCGCACTGATGCTCATCGGCAACGAAAACACAGATCATGAGTTGTAGTTGATACGGACACACGCCGGCACGTCGCAGTGCCGGGCCGATTGAACGCGTCAACCCGTACCGACGACGAATAATTGCCGCGTGGGGTGCGCGGTCCCTGCCGCTCGCGTATCGTTTGGACGCTCAGGCGCAGGGGCGAGATTGGATGGGAGACATCAATATGTGGATTTTTCTCGGCGTCGTCGCCGCGATCGCGCTGTTTGCGCTCGTCACCTACAACCGCCTGGTGGCGCTGCGGCAGCGCGTCGGACAGGCGTTCGCTGATATCGACGTGCAGCTGAAGCAGCGGCACGATCTGGTGCCGAACCTGGTCGAGACCGTGAAGGGCTACGCGACGCACGAGCGCTCGACGCTCGAGGACGTCGTCCAGGCGCGCAACGCCGCGATCTCGGCGCAGGGGCCAGGCCAGATGGCCGCGGCCGAGAACGCGCTGACCGCCTCGCTCGGCCGGCTGATCGCGCTCGGCGAGGCCTATCCGGACCTCAAGGCCAACGCCAATTTCCAGCAGCTGCAGAGCGAGCTCAGCGACATCGAGAACAAGATCGCGGCCAGCCGCCGGTTCTTCAACAACGCCGTGCAGGAGTACAACACCGGCATCCAGCAGATGCCCGCGGCGCTGTTCGCCGCCCCGCTCGGCTTCACCCACAAGGACTATTTCGACCTCGGCGAAACCCGCACCCAGGTCGAGCAGGTGCCACAGGTGAAGTTCTAGCGTTTGTCATTCCGGGGCGCGCGCAGCGCGAGCCCGGACTCCATAACCACCGCAGGGATTATGGATTCCGGGCCGGCGCCCCAAGGGCGCATCCCGGAATGACGTGGATGGGCCGTGCCCGATCGGATAGCCGCTATGGCCGCCTACGGTCTCTATACCCACATCGCCGCCAACAAGACCCGGTCGGTCGTGCTGCTGATCGGGCTGTTCGTGCTGGTGTATGTGCTGGTCTATGCCGGCGCGCTGATCGCCGAGGTGATGATCGACGGCGGCCGCGCGGTGCCGGACTATCTGCGCGCCGCCGCGTCCGATCTGATCAAGGCGGCGCCGTTCGCGACCCTGGGCGCGGCGCTGTGGATCGTGATCGCGTATTTCTTTCACCAGAAGCTGATCGACGCCGTCACCGGCGGCCATGCGGTGACGCGGGCCGAACAGCCGCGGCTGTACAATCTGCTGGAGAACCTGTGCATCTCGCGCGGCATTCCGATGCCGAAGCTGAAGATCATGGACAGCGAGGCGCTGAACGCCTTCGCCAGCGGCCTCAACCCGAAGCAATACGCCGTCACGGTGACCTCCGGGCTGGTCGAGCGGCTCGACGATGCCGAGCTCGAAGCGGTGCTGGCGCACGAACTGACCCACATCAAGAACGGCGACGTGCAGATGATGGTGATCGCGGTGATCATCGCCGGCGTGGTCGGATTCTTCGGCGAGCTGATGTTCCGGCTGTTTGTCCAGGGCGGGGTCCGGTTCGGCGGCGGCTGGTCGGGCGGCGGCTCGTCGTCGTCCTCTTCCTCCTCGTCGTCGGGCGACCGCAAGAGCGGCGGCGGCGCGATCGTCGTGGTGATCCTGGCGATCGTCTTGATCCTGCTGGCCTGGCTGCTGTCGCAGGTGGTGAAGCTGGCGCTGTCGCGCTCGCGGGAATTCCTCGCCGACGCCGGCTCGGTGGAGCTGACCAAGAACCCCGACGCGATGATCTCTGCGCTGCGCAAGATCGAGAACCGCGGCGAGCTGGACGGCGCGACCTCGGCAGTGATGGAAATGTGCGTCGACAATCCGCGCTCCGGCTTCTCCGATCTGTTCGCCACCCACCCGTCGGTGGAATCGCGGATCGACGCGCTGGTGAAGTTCGGCGGCGGGCATTACCTGCCGCCGCTGCCGGAGCCTGCACCGGCGAGCGATGCCGACGGAGCGGGAGGTGCGACAGCGGACGGCGATGACGGCGACGGTGCCGATACCGCCCCTGGCGAAGCGCGCCACGGCCCCTGGGGCGATGCGCCACCGGCGCCGCGCCGCGGATTGCTGCGCGGGCCGTGGGGCCGGCGAGGCTGATCGGGCGCAGCGGTCACGCAATCGCTTCGCATCTGAACGATTTTGTTGAGATTACCGGGTGTCATCGCCCACCCGATTGAATTATCCCTTGTTTCTGCCATGTTCTCGCCCAAAGCAGAGGTCTGCACCTCGGTCCTTCGGCCGTGGTGGGGGATCGAATCGGCCCGAAAAGGAATCTCATGGCGAAGCCAGCAGTGATCGTCGTCGGCGCAGACAAGGGCGGCGTCGGCAAAACCACGGTGTCGCGCACCCTGCTCGACTATTTCAGCGCCAACAACGTCCCGACCCGCGCCTTCGACACCGAGTCGCCGCGCGGCACGCTGAAGCGCTTCCATCCCGACATCACCGAGATCGTCGACATGACATCGACGGCCGACCAGATGAAGATCTTCGACACGCTGAACTCGGCGGTGCCGTCGGTCACCGTGATCGACGTCCGCGCCGGCCTGCTGTCGCCGGCTCTGGCTTCGCTCCGCGACATCGGCTTCCTCGACGCGGCGCGCTCCGGCCAAATCACCTTCGCGGTGTTCCACATCCTGGGCCCGTCGATCGCCTCGCTCGACGAAATCGCCGAGACCGCCAATTTCATGATCGGCGCGAAGTACTTCCTGACCAAGAACTTCATCAACAACACCAGCTTCTTCGAGTGGGACCAGGCGACCTACAATTCGTACTTTCACCGCATCAAGGACGCCACCGAGCTGACGATCCCGAAGCTCAACGAAATGGCCTACGAGCAGGTCGAGGTGTCGTCGGTGCCGTTCCTGAAGTTTGTCGCCAACAAGGGCGTCAGCGGCGAGCCGGCCAACTACTCGTTCGTGTTGCGCGGCTATGTCCGGCACTGGCTCGCCAACGTCTGGAGCGAGTTCGACCGGATCAAGCTGACCGACATCGTCGGCAAGGACAAGAACGGCCGCGGCACCCCGGTCACCGACGAGTCGGGCGAGAAATAGCTCGCATCGCTGGGGAAACCGGCTATATCGGACGGCACTCCCCGTCCGATATAGCATGATGTCGCGCACCCCGATTTACATCGTCTGTTCGCCGCGGCCGTTCGTCGGCAAGACCATGATCGCCCGCGTGCTCACCGAATATCTGCTGCTGCAGCGCGGCGCGGTGCTGGCGTTCGACATCAACGTCAAAGAACCGTCGCTGCTCGACTATCTGCCGCACGTCACCGAGACCGCGCAGGTCGACGACACCTTCGGCAAGATGGCGCTGATGGACCGTCTGATCCTGCATGACGGCCTCGCCAAGGTGGTCGACCTCGGCTTTCACGCCTTCGACGAATTCTTCGACACCTTTGCGGAGATCGGCTTCATCAAGGAAGCCGCGCGGCGGCGGGTGGCGCCGGTGGTGCTGTTCCTCGCCGACACCGACCGCAACTCGGCGCGCGCCTACGACCATCTGCAGGACATCGTGCCGCCGCGGCAGCTGATCACCATCGACAACGAGCACATCCTGCTCGGCGAACTACCGGCGGCGTACGCCCACGGCCGAGTGATGCGGATCCGCGGCCTGCCGCCGTTCCTGAAAACCTATATCGACCGCGTGAACTTCTCGTTCACCGGCTATTTGCGCGCCGAGCCCGACGCCTCCACCGAACTCAACCAGTGGATCCGCGCCAACTACACCACATTCCGCGCGCTGGAGCTGGAGCTGACGCAGGGGCGGTAGCGCTGCTATCGCAGCGCAGACAGCCTGCTCCCTCGCCCCGCGCTTGCGGGGAGAGGGCTGGGGTGAGGGGCTGCGGCCTCCCAGCGGATGCCGCAGCTTGCTGATATGCAGTGCCCGGCCCCTCACCCGGATTGCTGCGCAATCCGACCTCTCCCCGCATGGCGGGGAGAGGTTCAGTCAATGCCCTTCGAACGCGACCAACGTCCGTACCGGGACGCCCATGGCGCGGATCTTGTCGGCCCCGCCGAGTTCAGGCAGGTCGATCACGAAGCAGGCGGCGAGGACTTCGGCACAGATCTGGCGCAAGAGCTTGATGGCGCCCTCGGCGGTGCCGCCGGTGGCGATCAGATCGTCGACCAGGATCACCCGCTCGCCGGGGGTGATGGCGTCGACGTGGATCTCGATCTTGTCGGTGCCGTATTCCAGCGCGTATTCCATCGACACGCAGGTATGCGGCAGCTTGCCCTTCTTGCGGATCGGCACGAAGCCCGATGAGACCTGATGGGCGATCGCGCCGCCGATGATGAAGCCGCGCGCTTCGATGCCGGCGACCTTGTCGATCTTCGAGCCGGCCCAGGGTTGCACCAGTTCGTCGATCGCGCGGCGGAACGCCCGCGGCTCGCCGAGCAGCGTGGTGATGTCGCGGAAAATGATGCCGGGCTTGGGATAGTCCGGAATAGCCCGGACACTGGCCTTCAAATCTTGGGCAAACTCGGGGGTCATCGGCGCGGGTCTTTCGTTTCGGATGGCGCAATTCGTCATTGGCGGGCGGGCGGCGCAATCGGGCATTCGGCTGAGTTACCGCCGGGGGTGGTAGCAGAGCTCCCCCGGCGGGCCTTCGATCTGGATCAATCGCGGATGCCGGCCATTGGGCTTAGGCCGGCTGGCCGAGGCGGAAGGCATTTTCGACGATCCGCAGCCCGACCTCGCCGCCGAGCGACATCAGCGACTCGGGGTGAAATTGGACGCCGCCGACCGGCAGGGTCTTGTGTTCGATTGCCATCGCGATGCCGTCGTCGGTGGAGGCGGTGACGGTCAGGTCCTTCGGCATGTCGCGCATATCGACATACAGCGAGTGATAGCGGCCGATCGTGACCTCGTTGGGCAGGCCGCGCATCAGCGTGCCGCCGCGCACCTGGATCCGCGACGGCCGGCCGTGCGCCGGCTGCGCGAGCTGGCCGAGCGTGCCGCCGAAATACTCGCCCATCGCCTGGACGCCGAGGCAGACGCCGAAGATCGGCAGCTTCTTTTCGAGCGCGGCGTCGATCGTATCCTTGATCTTGAAGTCCTCCGGCCGGCCGGGACCGGGCGACAGCACCAAGAGATCGTAGGTGTTTTCGGCCAGCATCTTCAGGCCGTGGATGTAGCGCACCACGGTGACCTGGGCACCGACCTGGCGGAAGTAGTCGGCCAGCATATGCACGAAGCTGTCGTCGTGGTCGACCAGCAGCACCTTCTTGCCCGAGCCGGTGGCATCCGGCGCCAGCGCCGACAGCGGCTTGGCCGGATCGCCGCGCAGCGCCTGGAACAGCGCCGCAGCCTTGACCTGGCATTCCTTGTCCTCGGCCACCGGATCGGAATCGAACAGGCAGGTGGCGCCGACGCGCACTTCGGCCAGACCATCCTTCATCCGGATGGTGCGGATGGTGAGGCCGGTGTTGATCGAGCCGTCGAACCCGACCGCCCCGAAGGCGCCGGCGTACCAACGCCGCGGGCTGCGCTCGTTGTCCTCGACGAACTGCATCGCCCACAGCTTCGGGGCGCCGGTCACCGTCACCGCCCAGGCGTGGGTCAGAAAGGCGTCGAGCGCATCGAATCCGGGGCGCAGCATGCCCTCGACGTGATCGACGGTGTGGAACAGCTTCGAATAGGTCTCGATCTGCCGCCGCGCCAGCACCTTGATGGTGCCCGGCACGCAGACCCGCGCCTTGTCGTTGCGGTCGACGTCGGTGCACATGTTCAGCTCGAACTCGTCCTTCTCCGAGTTCAGGAGCTTTTGGATCTGCTCGGCGTCGCTGATCGCGTCGACGCCGCGGGCGATGGTGCCGGAGATCGGGCAGGTCTCGATCCGGCGGCCATCGGAGCGGACGAACATCTCGGGCGAGGCCGACACCAGGAATTCGCCGTCGCCGAGATTGAGCAGGCCGCCATAGGGCGACGGATTGATCCGGCACAGCCGCTTGAACACTTCGGCCGGCGAGCGCTCGCACGGCTCGCCGAACAGCTGGCCCGGCACCGCCTCGAACAGGTCGCCGCGGGCGAACGCCGCGCGCGCCTTTTCGACCACCTTGGGATAGTCGCCGGGCGCGTGGTCGGCGAAGCCCTGCCGGCCGGTCTGGGTGTAGACGCTCTCGGCGGTCTCGTTCGGCAGTCCGGCGGTGAACTGTCCCTTCCAGGCGAATTCATAGGCGATGCTGACGCCGCGGCCGGTGGCACGGTCGTAGGCCAGCAGCCGGTCCGGCACGTACAGCACGATGTCGCGCTGGTCCGCCTCGCGGGCGCGCTTCTGCTTCAGATCCTCGAACTGGAACACCAGATCGTAGGCGAAGGCGCCGTACAGGCCGAGCATCGGATCGGCCGGCGAAGCGAACGCGGCGATGACGGCGCGCACCAGCGAGATCGCGCTGGCGCGGCGGGTGCGCTGCTCCTCGTCGACCGGCGCCTCGCCGCGGACGATATGGCCCCTGATCTTGGTGGCGCAGGCCTGCTCGACCACCACGCAAGCCTCTTCCAGCTTGTCGGACAGGAACGCGATCAGCACCCGGCCGCGCGGATTCAGCGCCTCGATGGTGAAATTGTCGGCCCTGGTGGTCAGCGCCAGCGGTGGATCGGCGAAGCCGAGGTCGAAGCTCTCGTAGCGGCCCGGCACGGTTGTGCCGGACGACAGCATCACGCCGCGGCGGTGATCGAGCAGGTCGATCAACGCGTCGAGCGCCTGGCCGCCGGCAAAGGGCTCGGCGCTGCGCGTCACCCCGAGGCCCGCGGCGGTCTTGTAGTCGCTGGTCGGGGGAAGCGAAAAAACGGTCCTGTTCATGGCATCCTCTTAAGCAAATTGCCGGAGGAACGCCACACAGGACAAACGAAAGCCGCCTCGCGTGGCGGCCTCAGGACGATCGGAAATCAACGGGATCGCACGGCCACCTCTGGTTACGAGGTGCGCCACCAACGACGTCTGAGCAGCGGGGTCGGGCGGAACGTGCGCATGGGCGGCAGACCATCACTCCGGCCAGGCGGAGTCAAGAGGCGGCCGGCGCCTGCCGCCTGCAACCAAAGCAGCAGGACACAAGGCCGGGGCTGGAATATGCTGAGAAGCCAAGGAGCGGCTCTGATGCGCTATGCGGTGGTGATCGAAAAAGCCGAGGGTAATCATTCGGCCTATGTGCCGGACCTTCCCGGCTGCGTCGCGACCGGCGACAGCGTCGCTGCGGTCGAAGCTGAGATCCGCGAGGCGATCCGGTTTCACATCGACGGCTTGAGAGAAGACGGCTTGCCTGTCCCGCAGCCGACCAGTCTGGCCGAGTACGTCGAAACCTGAAGGTCGGTCCACGGCTGCCCAACTGGCGGCGTCCAGGGAAGGTAGCTAGACGTGACTTTTCATGCCCGGCAGTAGATCGGCCAGGGTCGACAGCAGGTCAGTGAACCGGGCGACGAGAGTACTGTCCACCGGAACAAAACCTCCGTGCGCCACGGCGTTTCTTACCGAAATGACTTGTCTGACGAGTTGCGCCTCGTCGGGCGTGACCAGCCCCTCGGATGCGAGGACTTCGATCAGACGAACCGGGCTTTGCGGGCGCCTGAACTGGTCCGGCAACAGCGCTCGGCCTATGGCTTCGAACGTCGCATATGCCATCAAGATCGCCGGCATCCATTGACCGGTCGACTGCAAATTCTCGACATCGCGAATGGCGGCCTCGATGTCGTCGCGCGACGCGACGCCCAGCTCGACTGGCGAGCCGAGCGGCGGCGCGTAGACGAGCTGCAGCTCCCACTCGTTCTGACCGGAAAACAGCGACTGCCCTGCTCCAGGCGCCATCGGTTCGCGTTCTCCGCCTCTGATGACTTTAATCGCGACCTTCTTCCCGCTCTTGATCGCGATCGCGTCCGGCCGATACGATTTCATGAATGCCGGCAACAGAGACGGCGAAGGATGGACGTAGATCTCGTAGCCCTCGTCGCGATAGCGAGGGAGTACCAGTTCGATCACTTCCCGCTCGGCGACGTCAGTGCTTGTCATCAGCTCAACTCTTCGAACGGATCGTCAGACAACCGCACATAAAGGACAGGCTTCGCTCCTCGTAAGGCAGCCTCTAACGTAGGACTTGGAGCTGCGAAGGGGAAGATGCCCTCCGGCTCGAATTTCTGGACGACGACGCGCTGCACCTGCCGGTCGTCCAAGTAGATATGACCTCCGAGCGCATCCAGGATCGGTTTGACGATATTGTCGATGTCTCCGGGCATCTCGGTCGGAGGAAAGTAGAACAGCATCGCCGAGATCGGGCGGGCGGTCGCAAAATGGCCTTCCGGCAGCGCCACCCGGCTCGCGCTGATCACCTGTCTTTTCCATTGATCGAGCGACTGGCGCCGTTTGGCCTGCAGCGAAACCGGCGTATCTGCCACAATGAACTCGATCGGAAATGCGATCTCCAAAGGCACCCCCTGCCTCGGCCTTGCGGAGACTAGATCATTTCGGGTTCCGGCTGAATGAGAACATAGGCGCTTACTTGGCGGGGCGGCGCGTCTTACTCACGCACACCGCGCCCGCTAACCCGGCTTGCGTGCCACGATGTAGGGGCCGTGCGGGTTGGTGCCGAACACGCGTTCGTCGGCGATGTCGAAGCCGGCGTCGCGGATCGCTTGGCGCAGTGCGCTGCGGGTCAGGGTCTGGGCACGCGGGAACAGGCCGATGCTGCGGAGGACGAAGAACAGCGCGCGCAGCTTGAAGCCCATCTCGGCGAAGCACCAGGTCTTGCTGATCAACAGGCCGCCGGGCTTCAGGTGAGCGTGGATCTGCGCCAGGGTGGCCGGCATGTCCGGCACCAGATGCAGCACCTGGAAGGCGCAGATCGCATCGAACGGGCCGCCGTCGAAGGCGGTGGCGGCGTCGGCCTGGACGAAGCGCAGATTGGCCGGCGCCGGCTTGGCGCGGGCGATCCGCAGCATCTCGGCCGAGAAGTCGGTGGCGATCCATTCGGCGGCGTGGGGCGCCAGCCGGATCGCGGCGGAGCCGGTGCCGCAGCCGATCTCCAGCACCCGGTCGGTCGGCCGCAGCCGCCCCGCCACGTCGGCCAGCATGGCGTCGAACGCGGCCGGATCCTTGATCGGCCGCGCCGCATAGCGGTCTGCGACCTTGTCCCAGAATTTGGCGTTAGCGGCCTCGGCCATGTACGGCCCCCTCTCGACCAGTCGTTACAGATACGGCTCGATGATGCCGCGCAGGTCGACCCGCGCCCGCATCCGCGTCGCCAGCATGTAGATGCCGCCGAACTTGCGCTGCAGGAACAGCGTGTCCATCGGCGGGATGCGGAAATGCGCGCGGTCCGACGCCATCGCCATGCCGGCGTCGCGCATCTTCATCGCCAGATCGCTGCCGCCGAAATCGAACGGCGTGTCCTGGCGTAGCGGCTGCAGCGACATCTCGAACATCTCCAGCATCGCCTGCTCCAGCCGCACCGGCACGTTGTCGGCGAAGAACCCGATGTCGCGCGCCGCGGCGCGGATGCCGGCGCGATCGCCGCCGAGGCCGGCGCGGAGCAGCCGACGATACAGCTCGGCGAATTCTGCGGGGAAGGCGCGGGTGGCGCCGAAATCGAGCAGCAGCAGCTGCCCGGTTTCCGGCGCGTAGCGGTAGTTGGCGAAGTTCGGATCGGTCTGCATCAGCCGGAATTCGAACAGCTCGCGGAACAAGAGCCCGATCAGCAGCGTCAGCACCCGGTCGCGCTCCGGCTGCGCCGCTGTGGCGAGGCTGTCGATCGGGCGGCCGTCGACATAGCTCATCGCCAGCACGTTCGGCGCCGTCAGATCGGCATGCAGCTCGGGCACGCGGAATTCCGGCCGGTCGGCGAGCAGCGTGCCGAAGGTCGACAGACAGCGGCCCTCGCGCTCGTAGTCGGCCTCCTCGTGCAACTGGCGCTTGGCCTCGGCGGCCATCGGCGCGATGTCGACGCCGCCGGGCACCAGGCCGGCGACGCGCATCAGCGCGGCGACATTGTCGACGTCGGAATTGATGCTGCGGCGGACGCCGGGATACTGCACCTTGATCGCCAGATCGCGGCCGTCGTTGGTCCGCGCCCGGTGGACCTGGCCGATCGAGGCCGCCGCGATCGGCGCGGCGTTGAATTCGGCGAAGCGCTGTTGCCAGTTGCGGCCCCACGCCTCGGTCAGCACCCGCCTGAGCTGCGGCACCGGCATGTGATGCGCTTCCTGGCGCAGCCGGCCGAGGATTTCGGCCAGCTCCGGCGGCAGCATGTCGCCGGCATCCATCGAGATCAGCTGGCCGACCTTCATCGCCGCGCCGCGCATCTGCGCCAGACGGTCGGCGACCTTCAGCGCATTCGCCGGCGTCAGCAGCAGTTCGTCGAGCCGCGGGCGCTGGCCGCGCACCAGTTGTCCGGCGACATCGGCGGCGACGTTGCCGGCGATCGACGAGGCCAGCCCGCCGAGTTTGGCGAGCCGCGACAGCCGCGAACTCGGCACCGCGACGGCTCTGCTCTCGATCTTCCGATGCGGCATCGTGGCTCCTTCGAAGGGCGGCACCAGGCGACAATGGATGGGATGACGCGGGGCGGGCAAGGCTGGCGCCTGCCCTCTGGTTATCCGTGCTACCGCGGGCGGCAGCGTCCGTCTGTGACCATGTCACCCCGATCACCGCACCGCCACGGCGCGCAATCGCCGCGGAACGCCGACGCCACTCGTGCATTGTCGCTGCGCATGCCGGGTGACAACCGGCCGCAACGGAGATGGCGGACGTGGCTTATTTTGCCGGTTTCTGGCCACGACACCAACGCATCGGTACGCGCTGACGCCTAACCCGTTCCCGGCATGCATCCCGCTCGCATCTCCGAGGCTGGGGATAACGGTGACAACTCGCCCTAATCGCGGCGCCGCCACGATCCGGAGGAACTTGCGCCCGGATCGGCGAATTGGTGGCGATTGTTGATGCCATCGCCAGCATGATCAGCGGGACACTCTCATGCCGACCCCCTTGGACAAGCAGATCGACCGGATCGTCGCCGAAAGCGGCGGCAGCGTTCACGAGGCGCTACGCGCGCTGATGCAGGTCAACGAACATCTCGAGGCCGAGCTGGCCCGGCTGCGCGCCGCGGTGATCTTCAGCCACGCGATGGGCGACGCCGGGCAACTCCACTAACGCTCCGGGCGACGTTCACGCCTTCTTCAAGAACTCGGTGCGCAGCACCAAGCCCTTGATCTTGTCGGTACGGCCTTCGATCTCGTCCTCGCTGTCGGTGAGGCGGATGCCGCGTATCATCGTGCCGCGCTTCAGCACGGTCGACGAGCCCTTCAGCTTCAGATCCTTGATGAGGGAGACGTTGTCGCCGTCGGCGAGCAGCGCGCCGTTGCAGTCCCTGACTTCGATGCTCATGGTCGGTTCCTTGTTTCGTGGCGCGAAGCCAAAGCAGGAATGCGGCGGTCGCGCAATGCTGCGGCGGCCGGCCTCCAAACGAAAAGCGCGAGGCGGATCGCTCCGCCCCGCGCCAGACTGCAGCCTGAAAAAGCTCAGAACCGATAGGTGATGCCGGTGCCGATCAGCCACGGATCGAGGTTGACCTTGCCGGTGATCGGCGTGCCGTTCGCCAGCGTGCCGCTCCACTCCGGACGCAGCCACAGCTTCTTGACGTCGACGTTGAAGCCCCAATGCTGGTCGATCATGTAATCGAAGCCGATCTGCACGGCGGGCGCGAATGCGTCCTTGAGGTGGCTGTCGATCACGGTGCAGCAGGCCGCGCTCTGGCTGAAGAAGAAGGTGTAGTTCACGCCGGCGCCGACATACGGCTTGAACGCGCCGAACTCGGTGAAGTGATACTGCAGCGTCAGGGTCGGCGGCAGCAGCCAGGCCTTGCCGACATCGATGCCGGTCAACGAGCCGTCGCCGGAGACGCTGTGGCGGGTGACGCCGAGGATCAGTTCGGCGGCGATGTTCTTGGTGAAGAAGTAGGTGATGTCGAGCTCGGGCACGACAGCGTCGGAGGTCTTCAGCGACGAGCCGGGCACTTGGTCGACATAGCCGGAATCACGCGGCACCACGCCGAGAGCGCGCAGGCGGATCATCCACGGGCTGGATTCCGCCACAACCGGCGCCTTGTAGATCGGACGGGTGGCGAGATCGGCGGCGTCGGCGTTCGACGACACGAAATTGAATGCCGCCGCCAAAGCCAGCGCCGACACTGCGGTCAGAAACTTAGTCATAGGTGCCCCTTTTGAAGCTCGGTCGCGTGAGCGGGAAACCCACGCTCACGGTGCACAGATGCCGCCGCGGGGCACGGCGGTTTGATCTGAATCAAATCGAAGAGGGTGCACTGCGGCATTGCGACGCGCGTGACTTTTCGGTCACGGATTTACGTCTTGCCACGTGCAGATAGAAACCGGCTCTCGCCGCAAGTCCAAATTTCGGGCCGAAAGCGCCAGTCGTCCCAGAAGCTTACTGGCGCTCCGGATTGCGCATCATGTACTCGCCGAGATTGCGCTGAGCGCGATTCGCACGGGTGATGGCGTTGGAGCGCTGCACATCGCGGTCCTTGCGGCAGGCGACGTATTCGGTCGAGCCTGCAACCACGCCGTTCTTCCGGCAATACGCATCGTCGTCCCCGAGATCGGCCGGCGCATCATTGCGGCTGGCGCAGCCGGCGAGTGCGACGGCGACGGCGAACAGGGCGAGCAGGCGTTTCGAGGTTGATGGCATCCAAGGTCCCCAGAGCACGGGTCATTCCGGGGCGCTCGCGAAGCGAGCGAACCCGGAATCTCGTGGCAACAACGTCGGGATTCCGGGTTCGCGCGTGACACGCGCGCCCCGGAATGACGTTTTGTGGCTCTGTCTAACCCGAATTGCGGAGTTTGTAAGTCCGCAGTTCGCGCCCCTGCCCGGCTCAGCTATGGCTCTTCAGCGCCGACGAGATGTCGTCGAGCGCGGTCGGGTCTTCGATCGTGGCCGGCATCGTCCAGGCGTCGCCGTCGGCGATCTTCTTGATGGTGCCGCGCAGGATCTTGCCGGAGCGGGTCTTCGGCAGCCGTGGCACGGTGATCGCCAGCTTGAACGCCGCCACCGGGCCGAGCTTGTCGCGCACCAGCTTGACGATCTCCTTTTCGATCTCGGCCGGGTCGCGGGTGACGCCGGTCTTCAGCACGATCAGGCCGCACGGCACCTCGCCCTTGATCGGATCGTTGATGCCGAGCACGGCGCATTCGGCGACGTCCGGATGCGAGGCGAGGATCTCCTCCATGCCGCCGGTCGACAGCCGGTGGCCGGCGACGTTGATGATGTCGTCGGTGCGGCCCATCACGAAGACGTAGCCGTCTTCATCGAGATATCCGGCGTCGGAGGTTTTGTAATAGCCGGGGAAGTCGGCGAAGTAGCTCTCGCGACAGCGGTCGTCCTGCTGCCACAGCGTCGGCAGGTTGCCGGGCGGCAGCGGCAGCTTGATGACGATCGAGCCCATAGTGCCGGCCGGTACCGGCTTGGCGCCTTCATCGACGACTTCGAGCTTGTAGCCGGGCATCGGTACCGTCGGCGAGCCGTGCTTGACCGGCAACAGGCCGAGGCCGACCGGATTGCCGGCGATGCACCAGCCGGTTTCGGTCTGCCACCAATGGTCGATTACCGGCACCTTGAGCTGCTGCTCGGCCCACTCCACCGTCGGCGGGTCGGCGCGTTCACCGGCCAGGAACAGGGTGCGGAATTTCGAGAGGTCGTACTTGCGGATAAAGTCGCCGTTGCCGTCTTCCTTGCGGATGGCGCGAAACGCGGTCGGGGCGGTGAACAGCGCCACCGCGCCGTGCTCGGCGATCACCCGCCAGAACGCGCCGGCGTCCGGCGTGCCGACCGGCTTGCCTTCGTACATGATCGAGGTCGCGCCGTGGATCAGCGGGCCGTAGATGATGTAGCTGTGGCCGACCACCCAGCCGATGTCTGAGGCGCACCACCACACCTCGCCGGGCTTCACGCCGTAGAGATTCTCCATCGACCATTTCAGCGCGACGAGGTGTCCGCCATTGTCGCGCACGACGCCTTTCGGCTTCCCGGTCGTGCCCGAGGTGTAGAGGATGTAGAGCGGATCGATCGCATCGACCGCAACGCAGTCCGCCTTCTTGCCGGCCGCGAGCGCGTCGCTGCGCAGCTTGCCCCAGTCGTGATCGCGCCCGTCCTTCAACTCGCAGTCCTGCTGCGGCCGCTTCAGGATGATGCAGGCTTCCGGCTTGATCGAGGCGAGCTCGATCGCTTCATCCAGCAACGGCTTGTACTTGACGATGCGGCCCGGCTCGATGCCGCAGCTCGCCGACAGGATCAGCTTCGGCTTGGCGTCGTCGATGCGGGTGGCGAGTTCTTTCGCCGCGAAGCCGCCGAACACCACCGAATGCACCGCGCCGATGCGGGCGCAGGCCAGCATCGCCACCATCGATTCCGGCACCATCGGCATATAGAGGATGACGCGGTCACCTTTCTGGACGCCGAAGTCCTGCATGATCGCGGCGAGCGCCTGCACTTCGCGCAGCATCTCGGCATAGGTGAATTTGGACGTCGTGCCGGTCAGCGGCGAGTCGTGGATCAGCGCGAGCTGATCGGCACGGCCATTCGCGACGTGGCGGTCGAGCGCGTTGTAGCAGGTGTTGACCTTGGCACCGGGAAACCAGCGGCCGTACAGGCCGAGCGAGGGATCGAACACCTTGGTCGGCGGCTCGATCCAGTCGATTTCCTTCGCGACCTCTCCCCAGAACCCCTCCGGGTCGGCCAGCGAGCGGGCATGAACCTCGCGGTAACGGCTTTTGTCATGGATGGTCATGGCGTCACGCTCCCGTGGATCTCAGGCGGTTTGCCGCCATGTCCGGCTTTTAGGCGCGGCATGCAACCCCGCCTTTGTTCCTAATCAAGCCGCCCCCTGGTTTGGTCCGGCCCGGGCGGACATTGTGGCGAAGGCCGGCGGCTTGCAAGAGAGAACCAGCCGCGCCTAGCCGCCGGACAACTGCCGCAGCCGCGCCTCGAGAGCGGCGCGCAGATCGTAGCCGGGGCGGCCGAAGCCGGTATCACGCACGGCCACGAACGCGGCATGCGCTTTCTTCAGCGCCCGCAGCGCCGCCGGCCTGCCGGCGCTGTCCAGCAGCGCCCGGCGGTACAGCGCGTCGATGCGTCGATCGAGATCGGCCAGCGCCGGATCGGCGCAGATCGCCTTGTTCACGGGCTTGCGGGCATGCCGGCAGTCGAAGCTGGGTTTGCCGGCGAGCGCCTGCTGCACCCCGGCACGCTCGACCTCCAGCGCCAGCGCCTTGTGATTGGCGCGCGCGGCGGCGTGATCGGGCTGCAGCTTCAGCGCCGCGGCGAAATCGGCCAGCGCCTTGCGCGCATCGCCCTTGCCGCGCCACAGCTCGCCGCGGGCGTTGAGCGCATCGGGCTGCTTCGGATCGACCCGCAGCGCGTCGTCGTAATCCTGGATCGCCCCGTCGATTTCACCGAGCCGGGCATGAGCAGCGGCGCGGGCCCGCAGCGCTTTGCAGCGGTCCTTCTTCTCGGTCTCGCGGCTGTCGATCACCTTGCTGCACAGCGCGATGGTACGGCGATCATCGGGCATGTTCGCCGCGGCCAGACACGCGCCCGGATCGGCGGTCGGATCGTCCAGCGGTTCGCCGCCGGTCGCAAACGCCGGGGAGGCGGCGATCAGTAAACTCGCGGCAATCAAGAGAGAGCGCATCGAAATGTCTCGTAGCAAACGGCCTCGGCGTATCGTCAGGCCCCAGTCCATTCTACAGCCGGGCTCTCAACGCTTTCAGCGTCATTGCGAGCGGAGCGAAGCAATCCAGAACCCGGTGCACAGAGCTGCTGGATTGCTTCGTCGCGGAGCCTGTGCTCGGACGGCGCGAAGCGCCGATCCGAGTGTTCCTCGCAATGACGGCCTTGAGGCAAGCGCACCGCGCAATGAATCGCTGCTGCTCAATTCACCTTCAGCGTCAGGCCGCCGTCGACCACCAGCTCGATGCCGGTGACGTATTTGGACTCGTCGCTGGCGAGAAATAGCGCGGCGTTGGCGACGTCCCAGGCTTCGCCCATGTGGCCCATCGGCACCTGCGCGTCGCGGGCGCGCCACATCGCATCGACATCGCCGCCCGAGTAGCTGGCGGCGAGACCGGCGGAGTGCGCCACCATCGGGGTCTTCATCAGCCCCGGCAGGATTGCGTTCACCCGGATGTGGTCCTTGGCGTACTCCACCGCGGTGTTGCGGGTCAGCGCGTTCATCGCCGCCTTGGAGGCGGCGTAACTGATGTAGGAGATGCCGAGATGACGGATCGAGGCGATCGACGAAATGTTGATGATCGATCCGCCGCCCTGACGCTGCATCACCGGAACGACGTACTTCATCGCCAGATACGCGCTCTTCAGATTGATCGCGAACACCCGGTCCCAATCGGCTTCGGCGACGTCGACCACGCTTCCGGTCTCGGCGATGCCGACGTTGTTATCGAGCACGTCGATACCGTCCCACGCCTTGACGCAGGCCGTCACCATCGCCTCGACCTCGTCGGCGCGGCTGACGTCGGCGGCGAACGCGATGCCCCGTCCGCCCTCGGCCTTGATGATGTCGACGGTTTCCTCGGCGGCCTCGATATTGCGATCGACACAGAACACCTGCGCGCCTTCGCGCGCAAAGGTCACCGCAGTCGCCTTGCCATTGCCCCAGCCGGGACCGATCGAACCGGCGCCGACCACCAGCGCAGTTTTGCCGTTCAGACGTTGCATACTTCTGGTTCCACTACACGTTTCGCCGGTCGCAGGCGCAGACCCGCGCCGACACGTGGCCGACCGGCGGCAGGACCCGCGACGAGGGGTGCTTACGGCGTCCCATGCGTGAGATCAAACACCTTCTTCTGGTGAGCGACGGCTTGCTTGGCGCTGACGCTCTGGGTGAGCAGGTCGAGCGAAGCCGCATCGTCGTCGGACACCGGCGTCAAAGCCTGATCGGTGTAGGCATGACGCTGCGGATCGCGCGCGACACGAACGCCGATCACCGCCACTTTTGCGAATGCGGCCAGAATCGCGCCGGTCTTTCGTACGCTATCGGACGCGAAACGTGGCCAGAACAACAGCGCGCTCGGCGCGGTCAGGCCCGGCCTCCGCTCCGACGGATGCCGCTGCCGGAACAGGCCGCATTGCAGCGGATGCACGCCTTCCACCCTCACGGCGGTCGAGAAGATCGCCAGCAGCTTGACCAGGCTGCTGATCTTGATGCCGGTGGCCGCCGCGCGTCGCAACAGCGTCTCGATATGGTCCGGCGTGTAGTAGCGGCTCCACGCCTCGCGATAGATCCCTTCCCATTCCGGCCGCGACATCAACGGATGCGCGGTGCAGACATGTTCGACGTCGTAGTTGTTGAGATCCGGATCCATCGCCACGCCGGCGCGCCACAGCGTCTGGTGATCCTCCGAGCCCGGCAGCGGCGTCAGGCAGAAGAACTCCATCACGTCGATCGGCAGTTCGCGCTTGATGATATCGATGTCGGCGCGGATCGACTCCGGCGTGTCGGCCGGAAAGCCGAGGATGTAGCCGGCCAGCGTGATGATGCCGTGGTCCTTCCAGGCCAGCAGCATCGCGCGATATTCAGTGATCTTGTTCTGCCGCTTGTTGGCGGTGATCAGGTTGGCCGGATTGATGTTCTCCAGCCCGATGAACACCCGCGTCACGCCGGCGCGCTTGGACTTCTCGATGAAGCGCGGAATCTTGTGACACAGCGTATCGACCTGGATCATGAAGCCGAGCGGCAGCCCATCGGTCTCGCGGATCTTGATCAGCCGGTCGAGGATCGCCTCCCAATCCTTGTTGCGGGCGAAGTTGTCGTCGGTGATGAAGTACTTGCTGATCCCCTGCGCCCAATTCCGGCGTACCATCGCCTCGATGTCGTCGGGGGTGCGGTAGCGCGATTTGCGGCCCTGCACGTTGATGATGGTGCAGAACGAGCACTGATAGGGACAGCCGCGGCCGGCATCGACGCTGGTCGACAGGCCGAGCGTCCGCTTCACCGTGGCGAGCGGCAGATACGGCGCCGGCACGCCTTCGAGCCCGGGCATATCGTTGAGGAAGTTGTAGACCGGCTGCAGCTGCCCGGCCGCGGCGTCCTGCAGGACGCCGTCGAACCGACCGCCCTCGGCCTCGCCGGCGAACATCGCGACCCCCATGTCGCGACACTCGTCGAGCCCGATCGCCTTGCCGTCCAGCATCGACAAGCAGCCGGAGACGTGGAAGCCGCCCATCACCACCGGTACGCCACGGTCGCGGAACGGCCGGGCGATATCGAGCGCGCGCGGATACTGGTTGGACTGCACCCCGACCAGCGCAACCAGACCGAAGTTGCCGTTGCGGGCGAAGCGATCGAGCAGCGCCGGGATATCGATCCGGGTGTTGAATTCGTCCATCGCCTCGATCTCGAACTCGACATCCGCGCCGAGAACCTGGCGGGCGGCGACGTCGGTACCAATGCCGTAGAGCGTGGCGAGTGAGTTCGAGGGGATGATGCCGCGCCACCAGCGCAGGACATAGCCGTCATCGTCGTAGTGCGACGGCTTGATCAGCAACAAGACGAATTTCCGTTTCGCGCGTGCGACCGGAACCATTGGCGACACCTTTCCCTGGGACCGGCCGAACGCCCGTCGAGCGGACGATCTGCATTGCGGTGCAGTGTGCCCGTGCTTCGGCTGTGGCCGCAAGCGATTAATCGGGAGCGGCAGCGTGAACTTCAACCGGCAGCAATGCGCCGGGAGCCAGGACTCGCTATCCGTCGCAGCGACTGAGCGTGGTCGGCTGCGGGCCGATCGGATGACCGACGATGTCGGACAGAGTGCGGCAGGTTCCTTCGCTACACAGCCGCCACTCGCCGGCGAGCCCCGAATTGCCGAGCACGACGTTCGGCATCGGCGGCCGATGCGGGTGCCACTCGAACCAGCCGCCGACCAGCCTCGCCTCCGGCGCCGGTTCCATGCCGGCACCGCTGCCCTTTACCCGCGCGGTGATCAGTTCGAGGCCCTGCGGGGTGATGGTCCAGTCCTCCTGCCACTCGACCTTTTCGATCGAATGGGTCCAGGCCAGCGTGAAGGCGGCGATCGCCAGCGTCTTCACCACGCCGGCGGAGGCGACGCACAGGCTCATGCCGCCGCCACCGCACGGCGCGGGCGCTGCCGCCATTGCCATGTCACGATCAGTGCCGCGACCACGAAACCAACATAGTCGCTGTAGGGAAACTCGCCGAGCAGGCAGACCGCGGCGGCGAACGCCACCAGTCGTTCAACCACCGTCATCCGCGTGAACAGGAAACCGATCGACACCATGCCGAACAGGCCGATCGCAATCAGCGCCTTCAGCGTGGCGTACAGCACGGCGCCGTAGAAGCCGAGCTCGGCCGCCATCGCGTCACCGGGCTGCAGCATCAAGGCCGGCGAGTACACCGCGATGAACGGAATGACGTAGCCGGCGAGCGCGATCCGCATCGCCTCCCAGCCGATCTTGTCGGGCTTTTCGCGGGCGATCGGCGCAGCCGCCAGAGCCGCCAGCGCCACCGGCGGCGACAGGTCGGCCATGATCCCGTAGTAGAACGCGAACATGTGACTGACGATCAGCGGCACCCCGAGATTGGCGAGCGCCGGCGCCGCCAGCGCCGCGGTGATGATGTAGGTCGGGATCGTCGGAATGCCGGTGCCGAGCAGGATCGACAGCAGCATCGTCATCACCAGCGCCAGGAACAAGCTCTTCTCGCCGAGCCCGATCACCCAGGTGCCGAACACGGTGCCGACGCCGGTCTGCGTCATCATGCCGATGATGGTGCCGACGATGGCGCAGGCCATGCCGACGGTGAGCGCCGATTTGGCGCTGTCGGCCAGCGAATCCCGGCAGGCTTGCAGCGTGGCGCGGCCGCCGCGGGTGATCGCCGCGATCGCCACCAGCGCGGCGACGATGATCACGATCCGCATGATGTCGAGACCGTTGTGCGACACCGCGCCGACCACCAGGGCGAGCCCGATCCAGAATACGTAGCGCAGCGCCGCGTTGGAGAAACCGTGGACGATGCTGGCGCCGAGGATCAGCGCCACCGTGAGCGCCAGCCCCATCGAGCCGGCGTACAGCGGTGTGAAGCCCTCGAACAGCATGAACACCAGCGCCGCCAAGGGCAGGATCAAGTACCAGCGGTCGATCGCGGCGCGCAATGCGCTCGGGATCTCGGACGCCTTCATCCCGACCAGGCCGTGCTTGCCGGCCTCGAGGTGCACCATCCAGAACGCGGAGGCGAAATATAGGACCGCCGGAATCACCGCGGCCTTGACCACCACCGCGTAGTCGACGCCGAGGGTTTCGGCCATGATGAACGCGACCGCGCCCATCACCGGCGGCATGATCTGGCCGCCCATCGAGGCAGTGGCTTCGACGCCGGCCGCGAAGGCGCGGCGGTAGCCGAACTTGATCATCAGCGGAATGGTGAACTGCCCGACGGTGACGACATTGGCGACGCCGGAGCCGGAAATCGTGCCCATCATGCCGGAGGCGAACACCGCGACCTTGGCGGGGCCGCCGCGGCTGCGGCCGAATAGGCCGAGTGAGACGTCGGTGAACAGCTGGATCATGCCGGCGCGTTCCAGGAACGAGCCGAACAGGATGAACAGGAAGATGTAGGTCGCCGATACGTAGATCGGCACGCCGTAGAAGCCCTCGGTGCCGAACGACAGATGGGTGACGACCTGATCGAAATCGTAGCCGCGGTGATTGAACGGCGCCGGCAGATACTGGCCGAAGAACCAATACAGCAGACACACGCCGCACATGATCGGCAACGCCGAGCCCATCAACCGCCGCGTGCCTTCGAAGATCAGCACCGCCAGTAGCGTGCCGACCGCAAGATCGAGGTGCGTCGGGTCGCCGTCGCGCTGGATCAGATCGGCATAGAAGATCCACTGATACAGGCCGCAGAAGAAGCCGAGCGCGCCGGTGAGCCAGGCGATGGTGCGGCCGAAATTGGTCCGCGCGGTGAAATTGCCGATCAGCCCGAAAGTGAGCAGCAGCAGGAAGCCGACATGGACGCCGCGCACCACCTGGCTCGGCAGCACGTTCCAGGCGGCGATGACGAGCTGGAAGCTGGCAAAGGCGATCGCCACCGCATAGGCCAGATAGCGCCAACCGCGCGGCCCGAACCCGGCGGGAAAGCCGTGCTCGAAATTGTCGAACTCGACCTTGACGGCTCCGGGAGCCGGTTCGACCGCAACCTCAGCCTTCAACATCGATGACCGTTTCCGCCGCGTGGTTTGTTATGGGTTTGTTATTTTGAACGTCATGCGCGGGCTTGACCCGCGCATCCATCGCTCTTGCCAAGAAAGATGGATGGCCGGGTCGAGCCCGGCCATGACACCTTCATTGCGGGTCGCGCTTACTTCAGCACGCCCTTTTCCTTGAAGTACTTGATCGCGCCGGGATGCAGCGGGACCGGGCTGCCGGCGGCGGCGGTTTCCAGCTTGATGCCCTTGCCGGCGGCATGGGCGGTGGCGAGCTCCGGCAGCGACTCATAGACCAGCTTGGTCATCTGATAGGCCAGATCGTCCGACACCGCGCTCGAGGTCACCAGATAGTTGATCACGGCGGCGGTCGGCACGTCCTTGTCCTGACCCTTGTAGGTGCCGGCCGGGATCGTCTCGGCCACGAACGGCGGCCCGATCTTGTCGACCACCTCCTTCGGCACCGACACCACGTTGATCTCGGTCGAATTCGACAGATCCTTCAGCGACGCCACCCCGAGGCCGGCCGACTGCAGCGTGGCGGCGAGCTGGCGGTTCTTCATCAGGTCGACGGATTCGGCGAACGGCAGATATTCGACCTTGCCGAGATCCTTGTAGTCCATCCCGGCCGCCTTCAGGATCGCGCGCGAGTTCAGCTCGGTGCCGGACTTCGGCGCGCCGACCGACAGGCTCTTGCCCTTCAGATCGGCCAACGTCTTGATGCCGGAATCGGCGGTGGCGACGATCTGGATGTAGTTCGGATAGATCGCGCCGATCACCCGCAGCTTGTCCAGCTTGGACTTGAAGCCGGCTTCGGCGTCGCCATCCCAGGCGGCTTTGAGCGAATCGCCGAGGCTGAACGCGATCTCGCCGCGGCCCTGCTGCAGCAGATTGAGGTTTTCGACCGACGCCTTGGTGGCCTGCACCTGCGCCTTCACGTTGGGAATCTTCTCGCCGTAGATCTTGGCGATCGCAACCCCGAGCGGATAGTACACCCCGGAGGTGCCGCCAGTCAGCACGTTGACGAATTGCTGAGCGCGGGCTTGCGGCGCCGCCAGGAAAACCACCGCAGCCGCGGCAACACCGAACAATCTGGCCTTCATGAACAGTTTTCTCCCCTAAGTTATTATTGAGAAACTGACCGGCCAAAACGTCGCGGTCAACCCGTCAAATCGGCGATCGCGGCCGGCAGCGCGGAACCGGATGGCAGGGGCCGGAATTGTACGTTTCCGTTCAAAGCAGCCGACGAGGTGCGCGTGCCGCCCAAGCCTGCCCAGCCGTTGGCCCGGCCGCTCGATGCCTTGAATTTTTTCCTAGCTGACGTCCGCGACGGCCTGGGGCCGTATCTGGCGATCTATCTGCTGGCGGTGCAAAACTGGAACGAGGCCTCGATCGGCCTGGTGATGACGATCGCGGCGGCGGCCGGCATCCTAGCGCAGACCCCGGCCGGCGCGCTGATCGACCGCTCCACAGCCAAGCGCGGCCTGATCATTGCGGCGGCGCTGCTGGTCACGATCGCGTCGGTGGTTCTGCCGTGGCTGGACAGCTTCGTGCTGGTCGCGGCGACCCAGGCGGTGGCGGCGGCCGCCGGCGCGATCTTCGCCCCCGCAGTGGCGGCGCTGACGCTCGGCATCGTCGGCCCCCGCGCCTTCGCCCGCCGCACCGGCCGCAACGAAGCCTTCAACCACGCCGGCAATGCGGTGGCGGCGATGCTGGCCGGCGCATTCGCCTATGGGTTCGGTCCCGGCGTGGTGTTCTGGCTGATGGCCGCGATGGCGCTCGCCAGTATCCTCGCCACGCTGTCGATCCCGGCGAGCGCGATCGACGACGAGGTCGCCCGCGGCCTCGGCGACGATCACCTGCCGGGCGACCATCATGAGCAGCCGTCCGGCTTCAAGGTGCTGCTCACCTGCCGGCCGCTGTTGATCTTCGCCGGCGCCACGGTGCTGTTTCACTTCGCCAACGCCGCGATGCTGCCGCTGGTCGGGCAGAAGCTGGCGCTGGTGAACAAGAACCTCGGTACCACGCTGATGTCGGTGTGCATCGTCGCCGCCCAGGTGGTGATGGTGCCGGTGGCGGCCCTGGTCGGCCACAAGGCCGACGCCTGGGGCCGCAAGCCGATCTTCGCGGTGGCGCTCGGCGTGCTGGCGCTGCGCGGCGCGCTGTATCCCTTGTCCGACGATCCATATTGGCTGGTCGGGGTGCAACTGCTCGACGGCGTCGGCGCCGGGATCTTCGGGGCACTGTTTCCGCTGGTGGTGGCCGATCTCACCCACGGCACCGGCCACTTCAACGTCAGCCAGGGCGCGATCGCGACCGCCGCCGGCTTGGGAGCGGCGCTGTCGACCGGCTTTGCCGGATTGATCGTGGTCAGCGCCGGCTACAGCGCAGCGTTCCTGGCGCTTGCGGCGATCGCCGCCGTGGCGCTGGTGCTGTTCCTGGTCTTGATGCCTGAGACGCGCGGGCAGGCGGCAGCCGCAAATCCGGCCACGGCGCCTGCGCCCGCCGCATCCGCGGTTTAGGCGCCCGATGGGCTGTCGGTGAACCGGAATCAGATTTCGATCAGCAGCCTCAAAGTCGACAGCACCCGTCGTTCGCTGGTCGGCTTACCGACATTGGGCACGCCGGCCAAAAGGTCTCCGCATTGGTGTTCCGGCTTGTCGTAGGCGCTCGCGACCGGGACGTTGCTTGCCGTGAGTCGTTCCGCGACCGGTGTCACCAGTTCGCTGCCGAGATTGACGTCCAACATCGCCACCGTCGGCAATCCTTCCTCCAGCAGGCGCAGGGCCTCCTTCACCGTTCCGACGGGGCCGATCACGGTCCAGCCATCGGCTTCGACCATCCGGGCCAGATCCATAGCGATCAGGAACTCGTCCTCGACGATGAGAACCGTCTTCTGCACGATGCACTTTCAATTCGGGAGCGAATCGCTCCTCAGCGGCACGAAGATCTCGGCCCGTAAACCCTCGACCGCGTAGTCCAGTTCCGAACGACCTCCGAGACTGTAGCTCGCCACCGAGCGGATCAGCTTGGTTCCGTAGCCTGTGCTGGCCGGCGGCGTCACCACGGGGCCGCCATGCTCGACCCAGCTCAGCCGAAGCTCGGTTTTATCGGCATCGATGGTCCAGCTCACGCGAACCTCGCCGCCCGCCTTGGAGAGGGCACCGTATTTGGCGGCGTTGGTCGCCAGTTCGTGGCAGATCAAACCGAGCGAGCTGAGCGAGCGGGACGCGAGCTCGACTGCCGGACCTGGCTCGATCACGATCGCTGCCGGACCTGCTTGGTAGGGAGCCAGAATTCGCTCCAGCAAAGCGGCCAGCACGGTCTCGTCCTGTTTGACGAAGGCCAGATCCTCGGCCTCCATCAAGGCGCCCAGCCGGCCCAGGAGATCGTCTCTGTATTGCTGCGCAGACCGTCCTTCGATCGGGGTCTGCCGCGCCAGAGATTGCGCCACGCCGAATAGATTCTTGATGCGGTGACGCATCTCGCCAAGCAGCAGATCCTTGGCGACATCGCGCTGGAACCGCTCGGTCGCATCGACGATCGACAGCAGCATCGAATGGCTGGCGTTGTCGGGATGCACCAGGGTGCGCGCCGTCAACAACATCGTCCGCGATCCCAGGCCCGGGAAGACGTGATCGACCTGGTAGTTGATGACCGCCGTCGCCTTGGGAATGACCTCGAGCAGCAGCCGGCGGAGGTCAGGAATATCCCACTGACCGTTGCCAAGCTCGAACAGCGGCTGACCAATCGTCTCGTAGCGGTCGACCTTGAAGGTTTCGAAAAACGACCGGCTGGCGTTCTGCACGCACAGGCTGGCGTCCAGCACCAGCATGGGATCGGCGACCGTATCGACAATACCTTGCGCCTGGACGTGGCTGGTGCGCAGCAGCCGATAAAGGTCTTCCATGTTCATCCGACAGCCCCGGAACACAAACACCAAACAACTACAAATAAACCCCAATCGTCACAATCCAGGAACCCGATCGCAAGGACTCAAGGCCCATGACGTGGTGTCGAGAGAGTTTCATGCGGCTCTGCTAAACTTTCCGACCCGCGCCTGAAGCCGCAACGCAAGAGTCTTGCTCGATGACGTATCCGCCGTCCGACCCGTCCGCGTTCGATCGCCGCACCGTGCTGCGCGGGGCCCTCGGCGCCGGGCTGATCGGACTCACGCCGATCCAGGCTGGCGCCGCCGCTCCGGTATCATTTAGCTCCGATCCGTTCACGCTCGGCGTCGCATCGGGCGATCCGGCACCGGACGGCTTCGTGCTGTGGACCCGGCTGGCGCCGGAACCGCTGAAGGCCCGAGGCGGCATGAACGCTCATCCGGTCGAGGTCACGGTCGAGATCGCCGACGATCCGGCGATGGCCCGGATCCTGCGCAGCGAACGGGCAATCGCCCATCTCGAGCTGGCGCATTCGGTGCACGTCGAGATCGAGGGGCTGGAGCCCGGGCGCGACTACTTCTACCGCTTCCGCGCCGGCGACGCCGAAAGCCCGGTCGGCCGCGCCCGCACCCTGCCGGCGCCGGACGCAAAGCCGTCGCAGCTCCGCTTCGCCGCGGCCGGGTGCCAGCGCTGGGAGGGCGGATACTACTCGGCCTGGCGCGCGATCGCCGAAGACCAGCTCGACTTCGTGTTCCACTACGGCGACTACATCTACGAATACGGCTTTGCGACCCACGACAAAGACGGCGCGCCGTGGCCGCGGACGATGCCGAAGGACTTTCCGGCCTGCTACACGCTCACCGACTATCGCCGGCGCTATGCGCTGTACAAGTCCGACCCGGACCTCAAGGCCGCGCACGCATCCTGCCCGTTCCTGCCGAGCTTCGACGACCACGAGATCGCCAATAATTGGGCCGGCGACAGCGACCCGAAACACACCCCTGCCGAAGCGTTCCTGTCTCGCCGCGCCATGGCGCTGCAAGCCTGGTACGAGCACATGCCGGTGCGTCGGGCACAGCGGCCGCGCGGGCCGGACGTCACTGCCTATCGCGGCTTCCGGTTCGGTGCGCTGGCGGACATCGCAGTACTCGACACCCGGCAGTATCGATCGCGACAGCCGTGCGGCAACGGCTTCCTGGCGGGCTGCGCCGAGGCCGAAGCGCCGGACCGGACCATGCTCGGTGCCGCACAGGAGCAATGGCTTGCGACCCGGCTGAGACAGGGCGACGCAACCTGGCGGGTGCTGGCCCAGCAAGTGCTGTTCGCGCCGTTCGACTGGCGCGGCTTTCCCCGAATCGAAGACCGCGGCGCGCCGGTCGCCGATGTCGATACATGGAACGGCGCCACCGCGGCGCGTGACCGGGTAATCGCGATGCTGGACGAGGCCAAGACCAGTAACGCAGTGGTACTCAGCGGCGACCTGCATCGGGCGCTGGCGCTCGAGCTGCATCGTGACGTCCACCATCCGGACGCGCCTGCAGTCGGCGTGGAATTTCTCTCGACCTCGATCTCATCGGTCGGCGGCGCCCCGGCGAACGACGCAGCGCTCGCCGCGATGTATCGCAACAATCCGCACTTGAAACTCTTCAGCGATCAGCGCGGTTACACCCGCCACATCGTGACGCCACAGCAGTGGCAGGCCGACTACCGGGCGATCGACAGCATCACCGCCCCCGGTCACCCGGCGCAGACCATTGGGTCGTTTACGATCGAAGCCGGCCGCCCCGGACTCATCACTCGCTAACGACAATCGGAAGAGGCGGCGCCGACGCGCGCGGTCACGCTGGTCCTCGCCGAATCGCCCGCATAGGATCATGCTGGCTGCTCGACGAAGTTGGCTGCGCTGCCCGGCAGCGCCGGCAACGCCCAAGGGACTCGATGATCGAACCCCGCCTTTCGCCCTCGCAAATCAGCCGGCGTCGCTTGCTGCGCGGCGCCGCCGCCGCGCTCGCACTGCCGCTGCTGACGCGAGCCGCTCGTGCCGGCAACTGGCCCGACCGGCCGGTGACCCTGGTGGTGCCGTTCGCACCCGGCGGCACCACCGACATCCTCGCCCACATCGTCGCCGAGGTTCTGACCGAGCACTACCGCCAGCCCTTCATCATCGCCAACAAAGCCGGCGCCAGCGGCAACATCGCGGCGGCTTTTGTGGCGAGCGCCCCGCCCGACGGCTACACCTTGCTGATCGGCACGCCCGGCATCCACGCCACCAACCGCCTTGTCTATCGCAGCATGGGCTACGACCCCGCCGCCGACTTCGCGCCGGTGATTCTGATCGCCCGCGTTCCAAATCTGTTGTCGGTGGCCAAGTCGCTGCCGGTGACCAGCGTCGCCGAGCTGATCGACTACGCACGCCAGCGTCCGCGTCAGCTGGTCTATGGCGTTTCGGCGCTGGGCTCGACCGGCCATCTGTCGACCGAGCTGTTCAAGTCCATGACCGGAGTCGAGATCACGCCGCTGCCGTTCAAAGGATCGGCGCCGATGCTGCGCGATCTCGCCGACGGCCGGGTACATCTCACGATCGACAATCTGCCGGCCGCCAAGCCGTTTCTCGAAGCCGGCACGATCCGCCCGCTGGCACTGACGACAGCGAAACGCTGGGCGCCGATGCGGCAGCTGCCGACCATCGCCGAATCCGGCCTCCCCGGCTACGACACCGCGTCCTGGTTCACCATCGGCGCACCGCGCGCGACGCCGCCGGAGATCGTGACCAACCTCAACACCACGGTCGCGGCGTTTCTCCGCAGCAAGAGCGGCACCGACAAACTACGTCGGATCGGCGCCGAGCCCAGCGGCGGCTCGCCGGACGCCATGCAGCGTCACGTGCTCGTCGAGATCGAGCGCTGGGACAAAGTGGCAAAGACCGCGGGGGTCATGCCGCTGTAACCGCAGCGCGCAGGCCGCTTGTACCTGATTACCATCATTCGACTGCCCCGCAATTTCGATCGCGGCGGTGGCACGAAACCTAAGTCCATCTGATCGCGCGCGTTTCAATCGATCGCATTTGATTCATAGGCACCCGTTTAACCCTACCCGGGACTTAGTGTGGGTTACGGTTTAATTCCACATTTTGAACTCTCTCCAACCCCTAAAGTTTGGCGCGTTATTTCGGGGGGTGGACCACATGAGAGCAACGACGGAAGCCGAAGCGTGTGTGCCAGCGGGCGGCTTCGGCCGCCGCAAGGTGGCGCCGCGCGCGTGCATCGTCGATCGCAAGCCGCATCTGCGGGCTTTCCTGGCCGACACGCTGGAGGAACATCGTTTCGTCACCAGCGAATGCGCGGGGGCGTTGGAACTGCCGGTGCGGCTCGCCGAGCATCAGCCCGACCTGCTGGTGATCGGCGCGACAGTCGACGGCATCGAGGCGGAAGCTATTCTCGACGCGCTGGCTGCGGCCCGCTTCGCGGGCTGCGTCCTGACAATCGCGCCGCGCGAAACCATCATGTCGGACGCCATCCGCCGCCACGGCGCCGAGCGCGGATTGAAGATGCTGCCGCCCCTGGCGACGCCGTTCAGCGCCCAAACGCTGAACCTCAGCTTGACGCCGCTGCTGCCGCAGGAACCGGCGCCGGAGCCGGAGATCGACGTCGCTGAGGCGCTGAAGGCCGGCTGGCTCGAGCTCTGGTATCAACGCTGTGTCGACGCACATTCGCTGACTCCGCAGGGCGCCGAGGCACTGCTGCGTATGCGGCATCCGAATTGGGGCGTGGTGTCGCCGTCGGCCTTCGTGCCGGACGGCAACGATCCGCATTACCGCGCATTGTCGGAATTCGTGGTGAAGCGCGCGGTCGCCGACTGGCACTATCTGCTGGACCATCAGGGCCCGATCGACCTGTCGATCAACCTGCCGGTGAGCTTTCTCAACGACGACAACGCGCTCGACGACCTCGCCGGCTGGATTCCGCAGCATCCGGCGTTCGGCGGCCTGATCGTCGAAGTCGACGCCGCGGAGATTGTCGATCATCTTCCCGAGATGGCGGAAATCGGCCGGCGGCTGCGGCTGCGCAACGTCGCGATCGCGATCGACAAAGTCGGCGCCGATTGGCCGGCCCTGATGTATCTCGACGACTTTCCGTTCGTCGAATTGAAGGTCGACCGCTCGTTCGTCACCGGCTGCGCCGACGACCGGCTGAAGCGCTCGGTGTGCAAGCGGATCATCGAACTGGCCGGCGATTACGGCGCGCGCTGCACCGCGACCGGAATTGAAACCCGGGCCGACTTCCAAACCGCGCACGAGCTCGGCTTCGACAAGATGCAGGGCTATCTGTTCGGCAAGCCGATGGGGCTGAAGAAATTCGCTCGCGCGGCGCATGCGCGCCCCGTCGCGATACACGACTGAGCGGCGCCGGAGCGCCGCGTCAGTCGAACGTCATGTCCACGCATTTGGAGACGTCGTCGCCGAGGCCGGACGCGATGATGATGCAACCGCGCAGCCGGCGCTGCTTAGTTTCGGCGGCCCACACGACGTAGCCCCCCGGGCCGAAGAATGCGTTGGTGTTGGCCGGCTCGGTCTCGGCGCCGTCGAATTGATAATCGCCGTCGGCATCGAAGATCCGCGGCCGTCGGAAGCAGCCACCGTCGGTCTGAACGTTGATGACTTCCTTGTTGTCGCGCGTCATCGCCAGGCTGACGACGCAGCGGAAATATTCCGACGTCTTGACGTTGAACAGATACGCATAGGACCTGCAGGTGGCGGTGACCAGCTTGCCGGGGCTCATGCCACGGCTGCAGGCGATGCGTTGATTGTTGCTCAGCCTGTACTCGTCGGCCGCTGCCGGCGCCGATGCGGCGAGCGCGGTCAGCCCTACCGCCAGCATCGCGCCGATCCAACGGCCTTGCATCGCGCGCTTGTGCATCGTCGTCCTCCCCGCTGTGATCGCCGCGTGAACGGCGATTCGGCGGCCGAACCATAGCGGCGCGAGCAACCGGGTAAAATCACAAAGTCGAACCGTTGGCCGACGACATCCGCCCGACATCAGACCGCGGCATGATTGACGTAAGATCGCCGTTCGTGATCTGTTCAAGCCTCCGCTGCATCAAGATGACGATCCGCCGAATCTCCTCGCCCCCGCCGGCCTGCCTCCTCGGAGCCCTCGCGATGACCGCCTCTCCTATCACCGTGCTGACGACGGCCGTGGCCCTTACGGCGCTGAGCTCGCTCGCTCACGCGGAGGCCGGCGAACCGTGGGTGCTGTCGCCGGACATGGGCTACGGATACACCCGCGACGGCAAGATGCTGACCTACAAGATGGGCACCAGCAACGCCAAGGAGCTGTTCAAAGGCGCCAAGAAGGTGCCGCGCCAGACGCTGTTCTTCGTCGGTGCGAACGGCCAGCTCTATATGCGCTCCGGGCCGTTCCTCGAAGGCGACGGCAGCTTCAAGTTCGGCGCCGATCAGTAGCGCCGACCACCACTAGGATCAGCGCTGCGCGGTGGTCTCGAATGCGGCGAACAGCTCGCGCGCGCCGGGATTGTTGCTGTTGGCGTCCATCCGCGCATCGGTGACCGCGAGCAACTTCGCCACCGTGTTGTGGCGAATCGCCACCGGATTGCGCTCGTAGCCGGAGCGCTGGAAGAAGTTCGAGGTCGGCACGATTTCGCGCGTCTCCTGCGGCATCGTCACCATGTCGAGACCGGTGCTGTCGCCGGTGAGATTCATCATCTCCAGTTCGGCGGCGGTGAGCCGCTCGCGATAGCCCTTGCGCTGCGCGAACACCACCGAGGTCAAGAGCTTGTGGGTCTGCAGCAGCGGGCCGACGTCGACGTCCAGCACCAGCGCGTGCACGCCCCAGCCTTGCGGCGTGCGGCCGAGCTTCTCGTGCTCGCTCCATGTCCCGGGGATCGAGCGCGCGAACGCCACCATCCGTTTCACCACCGCGATCTTGCGTTCGAGCGCGTGCCGCCGCGGCCCGGACGAGGTCGCGGCCTGCTCGTTCAGCGACTTGATGATCTGGTTGCCCTGCTCGGCCAGCAGCACCAAGGTGTTGGTCGTGAGCAGCTGATTGTAGCCGATCGCGGTCGAGATCGGCCGCGACCCGGCCCGCTTCTTGCTGAGCCCGGACTGCATGTCGTGCTCACCGTTGCCGCCGGTCTCGAACGCGTAGACCCGCACCGCCTGATCGCGGGTCAGCCCGGCTTCGCGCGCGGCACGGGCATAAGCGCGCTTGAACTCGGCCTCGCTCGACGGGCGCTGCGGCGTGAACTGATAGTACTGGGCGGCGGCACGGACGAAGTCGGCGACCACGGGAAGCGACTTGCGCTCGCGCGGCGGTTCGGTCGACGGTTCGGGATCAATCGGCCGCTTCGGCCCGGAATAGACCGGCGGCTGCACCAGCACATAATCGTCGAGCGTGATCTGCTCGCCGGTGCGGCGCTTGGCGTTGCGGATGCGGCGGCGTTCGGCGATCGCGTCCCAATAGGCACCGGCGTCGCGTTCGAATTCGGCGCGCGCGGCCTGATATTGCTGAAGCCGGTAGCGATATTCGGCGATTGCCTGCGGCGAGGCGGCCTGCGCCATCGCGTTCGCCACCGATGACGGCAGCGGCACCGCGGTTTGGGCGAGCGCGTGGGTTCCGAAAGCGAGCAGCGCTACCGGGGCGAACCGGGCGAGATGGATGATCGAATGAGCCATGCCGCATCCTCGCCCGATAGGGTGAATGAACCGTTTCCCCACAGCTTGCGGCGCACATCACAAACTGTGAACCGGGCGATTGTTTGTTGGAGCACGCGCCCTGACGGCGAGGGAGCGCGCCGCTCCGGCTATTTCCAGGCGAACACAGGCTGTTCGAGATCGGCGACGCGGGTGACGCGACCCGCCAGCACTTCGCGGAACTGATAGATCAGCGCCGCGGTCGGGGCGTGGATGAAGTCGCCGTCATAGCGGAACCGGACCACTCGGCGGTCGCTCTCCGGGATCGAGGTGAAGTCGAACGCATCCGGCGGCGCGATCTCGCCGAGGCCGACGTGATGCACCGACGCGACTTCGTCCGGGTTCGGCACCAGCGGCCCTGCCGAAGCGGCCCACGCCACCACCGGCGTCACCAGATAGCCGGAGCGGGTCGGATAGTCGTCGAGGATGCCGAGCACGTCGCCGGCGTTCAGCGCCAGGCCGAGCTCCTCGTGCAATTCCCGCAGCGCGGTTTCAGGTGCGGTCTCGCCGGCGTCGCAGCGACCGCCGGGCAGCGCCCATTGATACGCATGCGAACGCAGCCGCGGCGAGCGCCGTGTCAGCAGGAACGCGGCACGGCCGTCGTCCGCCGCCACCAGCGCGATCGCGACCGCGGCGCGCTTCAGCCCGGCCGGCGTCAGCCCGTCGTCGTGACGCGGAAAATTCGCGCAGCGCGCGGCGATCAGGGCTCGGGTAGCGTCGTCATGCGCGTGGCTCATGGTTCTTGACTACACTGCGCGCCTGACCGAGGAAACCGTTGCCGCCGCGCAAGGCTCTGCGGCGACGGAGAGGCGATCGATGACCGAGACCACCACTGCCCGCAGCATGAAGGCCGACGGCTGGAGCGTGATCCACGACGACGGCTTCATCGATCTGGTCGGGCCGCTGTGGCATCGCTGCGTCGACGGCACCAACGAATACGCGATTGCGACCGCGGCCAAGCACCGCAACAAGCGCGGCCTGGTGCAGGGCGGGCTGATGATGACGCTGGCGGACCGCACTTCGGGGATCGCGGCGCGCGATCAGTCCGGCGCGCCGCATCTAGCCACGGTGCAGATGGACACGCATTTCGTCGACGCCGCCGAGATCGGCGAGGTGCTGATCTCGCGGCCGCGGGTGGTGCGATCGACGCGCAGCCTGATCTTCACCTCGACCGAAATCAGCGTCGACCGCCGCTGCATCATCCTGGCGCACGGCGTGTTCAAGATCGTGCGGCCGCGCTGACGGCCACGCCGCAGCTCAGGCCGCGCGGCACCACCGCGCCAGCGCGTCCAGCGTCACCAGGGAATCGCCCGCGCCGGCGCCGGCCAGATGCCGATACGGCGCGTCCGGCTCGCCGAGATCGCTCAGCACCGCCAGCGCGCCGGGGAAGTCATCACCTTCGGTGTAAAGCCCCGGGGTGACGATGGTGGGCAGCCCGGCGGCGCGCGCCGCGCGCACCCCGTTGGTGGAATCCTCGAACGCGACGCAAGCGGCCGCCGGCAGCTTCAGCGCGTCGAGCACGTAGAGATAGATGTCCGGCGCCGGCTTCTTGGCAGGCACCACGTCCCCCGCCCCGACCACATCGAACAGCGCCATCGCGTCCGGCCCGAGCGAGGACTCGAGCAGCGCCTCGACATTCGGCAGGCTGGTGGTGGTGGCGATGCCGAGCTTCACCCCCGCCGCCTTCGCCTCGCGGATCAGCCGCGCCACGCCCGGGCGCAGCGCCGCGCCGGCAGCGACCAGCGCGGTGTATCGGTCGGTCTTGGCCCGATGCAGCTCCGGGATGCGATCGGCCGCGCGTTCGGCGCCCTCGGGGCTGGACCTAAGGAAATGCGCGATCCGCTCCTTGCCGCCGGTGACGTCGAGCAGCTTGCGATACAGCGCCGCATCCCAATGCCACGGCAGCTGTTCCGCCGCGAAGGTCGCATTGAAGGCCTGACGGTGCAGTTCTTCGGTCTCGGCAAGCGTGCCATCGACGTCGAAAATCAGAGCGGAAGGTAACATAAAACCGACTTACTCCATCTCTGTGCCGATCGGCCGAGAAGTGAACAAAAAACGGACCTGACAATGACTTAGGCAAGGTGTAAAGTAAACTTTACAACACCATCAAGTGTACTGATGTCAGATCTCGAACAGGACTACTCCGCCCTGCGCAAATGCGAGAAGTGCGGCGGCGAGATGAAGCTGATCGGCCGGTTGCCGCGACGGCTGCAACATCCCGCGCGCACCGTATTCCGCTGCGCTGCCTGCGACAATGTCGTCCAGGAGTAGGCATCCCGCCTGCCTGGCCGCGGGCATCGCTGCGTATGCGACGCTTTTGACGCCTTTCACCCCCGCCAAGCCAGAGCATCCTGCATCAGCCGCTGCAATTGCTGGCCGGTAAACGGCTTGGCCAGACAGTAGACGCCATTTTGCGGCGTCATGCCCTCGCGCTCCAGCATCGTCGCATCGAATTCGGGCAGGCGACCGCTGATCACAATGATCGGCAGATCGGGCTTGGCGGCCCGCACCGCGGCGAGCACGGTCATGCCCTGCACCTTGGGCAGGCTGAGGTCGATCAGTGCGATAGCCGGTGTGCTCTGGGACAGAAGATCGAGCGCCGCCGAGCCGTTATCGCACAACGTCACGCGATGACCGGCTTTTCCCAACGACAGATTCAGCACGGTACGGACCGCAGGCTCGTCGTCGACGACCAGCACCTCCATCACCACCTCTTGGCAGGCGTAAGGACCGTGAGCGCCGCGACGCGGAACAAAGACCGGCTGTGACGGTGTCAGACTGCCGCAGTTTACGAAACCAGCGCAACTGGTAGCGCTACGAGCGCCGGAGAGCGGCGCCCGCCTGTCGCACGCCCCTGTGAGGGCAAGCTGGTTACAGCGAAACCTCCATCAGGTCGCGGGCGACCACGAGCGAGCCGTTGTAGTGCTTCCTGACGTCCTGCATCCACATCTCGTCGGTGATGGTGTCGATGTCGCCCGGCACCAGATGCGTCATCACCAGCTTCTTGACCTTGGCGGCGGCGGCGAGCTTGCCGAGATCTTCGGTGGTGGTGTGTGACGCCAGCAGATGTTCCTTCAGCGTCGAGGCATTCTTGATCCGCGCCGCCAGCGCGTCGACGCCGGGCACGTACAGCGCTTCATGGATCAAGAGATCGGCGCCTTCGGCGAATTTCGCGATCTCCGGATTGTAGGCGGAGTCGCAGACATAGACGATGACGCCCTTCGGGGTCTCGAACTTGTAGGCGTAGTTGCGCTCCAGGATCGGCGGATGCGGGGTGCGCAGCGCGGTGACCTTGACCTTGTCGGTCGCCATCACCGGACCGGACTCGGTGATCTCCTTGACCACCAGGAATTTGCGCGGATCGGGCTTGCCCTCGTCGGGCATCCGGATCTCGATATCGTCCTTCATCGACTGCCAGAACGCCTTCGCCAGCCCGTCGAGACCGACCGGCCCGAATGCGTCGATCGGGTGATTGAGCCCGGCCGACCACGCGCCATAGACCATGTTGCCGAATTCGAGCACGTGGTCGGAATGCATGTGGGTGACGAACACATAGCGCAGGCTCGGCAGCGCCACCTTGGCTTCGACCAGCCGCCGCGCGACGCCGTAGCCGCAATCGATCACGAACGGAACGCCGTCGACCAGAAGCACGTTGGCCGGATTGGAGCGGCCGGTGCCGATCCGCGGCCCACCTTTGGTGCCGAGGAAGATCCACTTCACGCCCTCGCCGCCACCCTGCTGCGCCGCCGCAGCCGCGCTCTTCAGGCCGAGCGCGCCGGCGACCCCGCCAGCCAGAGACAAGTGTAGAAGCGTGCGCCGATCGATGGCCATCGCTGATCCTTTCAAGGGTGAGAGACAGAGAAAGATTAGACCGAGACAGCGCCCATCAGAACAGGGCGCGCTCGCTGCGCTCCGGACTACGCTGCACGGACATTGCCGAGGAATTCCGAAATCCGCATCGTCAAGTCGTTGCTGCGCGACGACAGGTCTCCGGCCTTGGCGATCATCCGCATCGCGGCCGCCTCCGCTTCGGCCATCGCCGTCGACACCGCACCGACATTGGCGGACACGTCCTTGGTACCAGCCGCGGCCTGCTGGGCGTTGTCGGCGATCTCGCCGGTCGACTGACGCTGCTGGGTCACCGACGCCGAGATGTCGCCGGTCACCGCATCGACCCGGTCGATGGTTGCACCGATCACCTTGATGACTTCGACCACCGCCGCGGTTTCGCTTTCGACGCTGGCGATCTGCTCGGCGATCTCCTCGGTCGCCTTGGCGGTTTGTGTCGCCAGAGTCTTCACTTCGTTGGCGACCACGGCGAAACCGCGGCCGGCTTCGCCGGCGCGCGCGGCCTCGATCGTGGCGTTGAGCGCCAAGAGGTTGGTCTGGCTGGCGATACCCTGGATGAACTTGATGATCGCGCCGATCTTCTCGACCGCACCGTTGAGTCCGTCGATCCGGGTGTTAGCATCGGCGACCTCGCGCACCGCCTCCGCCGCAATGCCGGCACAGACTTCGAGCCGTTCGGCCACATTGGCGATCGCGACGCTCATTTCCTCAGCGCCGCTGGCGATGGTGGCGACGTTGACCGACGCCTCCTCGGCGCCAGCGGCGACGCTGGTCGCCTGGGTCGCGGCGCCGGACGCCAACCGCGAGCAGAACTCCGCATCCTCGCGCATCGCCTGGCCGGCGACGGTGACGCCCTGGATCGCCTCGTGGCTGGCGGCGTCGAACGCCCGCGTGAGCTCCTCGATCCGCTCGGCCCGGGCTTCACGGGCGCGGCGTTCGGCGGCGGTCTCGTTCTCCAGTTCGGCGGCGGCGATGGCGTTGAGGCGCAACGTCTCGAGCGCCGCCGCGATCTCGCCGATCTCGTCGCTGCGGTGACGCCCCGGGACATCGACGGCACGGTCGCCGTCGGCCAACCGCGAGATCACCGCGGTCATCGCCATCAGCGGGCGGACCACGCGCCGGTCGAACACGATCACGACGCCGACCACCAGGGCCAGAACCAGTACCAGGCCGGCACACACCGCACCGAGCCGGATCAGCGCTGTGTCGCGCTCGTGCTCCGCGACCTCGGTCGCCTGGGCCAGCGCGACGTCGCGGATCGGCATCACCGCCTTGGCGGGTTCGACCAGACGCCTCAGCACCTCCTGGAACGACACGCCGTAATCGCCGCTGGTGAGCCCCTTCGCAGTCATCTCGGCGATGAAGCTGTCGGCCTTGCCGAAAAACTCGCGCTCGGCCGCCTGAACCGCGGCCTTCAGCGCCGGCATCTCGCCATATTGCGAGGCGGTCGCCTGCAGCCTATTCCAGGCGTGGCGGATCTCGCCGGTCAGCGCCGACGATTGCTCGATGTCGGCGATCGTCAGCTTCTTGGCGTTGCCGGCGGCGCGGGTGAAGTAACCGGCGCGGCGGCCGGCGGAGTCGCGCATATCCCAGGCGAGCCGCGCCACTTCGATCAGACTGCCGACATTGTCCTGCGCGATGGCCGCGGAACGCTCGAGCGGATTGGCAATGTCATTGAGCTGGGAAGTCAGCGCCAGCATCTGCGGCACGTAGTCCCTGATCAGCGCGGGGTCACGCTCGGCGCGCGGCAACCGGTAGGCGGCGTCGAGCCTTCCGTAGAGCACGGTGAGCCCTTGATCGACGCGATTGAGCGAGCCAAGCGCGCGGTCACGCTCGCCGTATTGCGCGGCGGTGATCGCGGCACGCGTCTTGGTCAGCACCTGAGCCAGCACCTCGCGGGTGCGAGCGATGCCGGCGAGCGCTGCGTCGTTCGCGGGTGCATCGGCAATCAGCGCGGCGTTCTGCGGGCCGCGACTGACGGACGCCTGCTCGGTCGCCTGCAACAGCGCCGTCATCGCCGTGGCGAGCCGCGCGGCTTCGTTGGCATTTTGATAGTCGCGCCAGCTCTGGACGACGAAGATCGCAGCCGCTGCCGCAATGACGATTGTCATTGCGGCGACACACATCATGAAAAGAGCACGTACGCGCATGAAGCCCCCGTTCGCTGCGAGGCATTCGTACTGGTACGAGTTAAAGTTCGGATAAGTCGGCGTTCCAGAATGTCAGAACTTGTCGTGACATTGCGGTGACGCGCTTGATACGCGCCATGCAGACATGGCGCGGCGTTGCGCAATTGCCCGGACGGACGCAACAATCGATCGATCCAGCGCCTTGCGGCCTCGCATCATGCTCATCACGCAGGCAATCGGCGGCGTTTCAACTCGTCGCCGCGCGTCGTCTTCCGAAAATGCAGCCCCGCTATGCGACGCTACGAACTTGCTCATCATGACGACTACGCAATCGGCAGATCGATCCGAAACGCGGCGCCGCGCTCGCGGCCGATCAGCTCGATCTTGCCGCCGAGCGTCGAGACCACAAGGTTGAAGGCGATGTGCAGGCCGAGGCCGATGCTGCCGCCGTCGCGCTTGGTCGTGAAGAACGGATCGAAGATCCGTTCGGCGACTTCGTCCGGGATGCCGACGCCGTCGTCCGCCAGCGTGATCCGAACCCGGTCCGGCGCGATCCGCGCGGCCTCGACGTGCAGCACGCCCTCGGCGTCGCCCGGGTAAGCGTGGATCGCGGAATTGAAGGCGAGGATGCCGAGCACCTGACCGAGCGCACCTGGGCGGCTGATCAACGTGATCCCCTCCGGCACGTTCAGCTCGACCGTGAGGCCGCGGCGCGACAGCAGCGGCCTCAGCTTTTCGAAGCTGGCGGACAGCCATCCGCGCAGCTCGAAAGCCTCTCGTTGCTCGTTGGCCTGATCGACCGCCACCTGCTTGAAGGCGTGGATCATCTCGGAGGCGCGCAGCAGGTTCTGCTGCGTCATTTGCAGCCCTTCGTCGAGCCGGCCGATGCCGCGGGTCAGATCGGAGCGACGCACCGCGCCGCCTTCCAGCGCGCGGGCAAGGCCGCGGACGTCGGCCTGCATCGCGCTCGAGGTCGTCAGCGCCAGCCCGATCGGCGTGCTGACCTCGTGGCCAACGCCGGCGACGAGTTGTCCCAGCGCCGCGAGTTTTTCAGCCTGCACCAGATGCGCCTGGGTGGCGCGTAGCTCACGCAACGAGGCTTCCGACCGCGCGGTCTCGCGCTGCAGCGCCTCGGTCGTCGCAAACTGCCGGCGCGCCCGATGTTCGCGGGCGCCGACCGCGTACAGCGACAGAAGATATGAATTGCCGATCAGGAAATGGTTGATGAAGCCGAGCCCGGGCGACATTTCCGGCGCCAACCGCTCGGCGAAAGCGAAGGCGAGCCAAGTGGTCACGCAGAAGATCAGCAGCGAGCCGATCCGCAGCGGCAGCATGGTCGAGACGAACAGGATGACGATGATCATCCCGGCGGACGCGTAGGTGAAGCCGGACGGCAGCACCAGATATACCGACGGCAGCACGCAGCCCGGAATCACGCAGTAGAGCAGCAGGATGGTCTCGGCCCAGCGCCGCACCGCCCCGAGCAGCAGCGTCAGCGGCAACAGCACCAACACCGCCGTGCCGCCCCGGATCCCCAGCGTGATCGGCACGACCTCAGGGTACAGCATCCAGTCCCAGAAGGTGTAGCCCGCATAGGTCAGCGCGCCGAGCAGCATCGCCGCCTGGGTCCAGCCGATCTGGGACCGGACGTAGCTGTCGACAAAGCGGCGCTCTTCCGCTGGATCGTCGAAGCGCAGCCCGGCGGTCTTCAACAGATCGTGGAGCCACTGACGGCGCGGCGCCGCCGCGGTCGCGGCGGGGAGCGACGCAGCACGGCTGTCGGATCGTTCGCTCGATGACATCAAGGATGCACAACGGAACCGCCGTCCACCGACGGCACACGGCGACCCGCGCGAAGCCGCCAAACATCACGCTCCGCGCGCTCGTCTCAGCGGTATCATCCTGCACAAGGCCAATGCAAGCAAACGGACCGGTGGAGGGCTGTGCGGGGGGAGCCGAGGCTTAAAGGGGAGATGGTGCCCAGGGGCGGGATCGAACCACCGACACTGCGATTTTCAGTCGCATGCTCTACCAACTGAGCTACCTGGGCGTCGTCCGCCCGGTTCGAAACCGGGGGAGCGCCGGGTTATAGTCAGACACGGCGGCCCTGTCCACCCGTCGGGACGGTCTTTTGCCGGGGAAAAATTCACCGGATCGTCGCACAGCCGCCGCCCGGAATTCCGGCTCAGTCCTCTTCGTCGTCGGCGGGCCGGCCGGGAATGGCGTAGGAGCCGGACAGCCAGCGATTGAGGTCGACGTCGCGGCAGCGCTCGCTGCAGAACGGGCGCGATTCGGCGGTCGCCGGCTTGCCGCACACCGGGCAGGGTTTGGCGCCGCGCTGTTTCGGCTGTGCCGGTTCAGCCGGCATTGAGCCAGCCCTGGCGGATCGGGAAGCCCTCGCCGCCCAGCAGCGAGATCGTCTCGTACAGCGGCAGCCCGACCACATTGGTGTAGGAGCCGACCAGCTTGACCACGAACGAGCCGGCGATGCCCTGCACCGCATAACCGCCGGCCTTGCCGCGCCATTCCCCGGAATCGACGTAGCCGGAGATGTCGTCCTCGGTCAGGCGCTTGAACCGCACCCGGGTCTCGACCAGACGCTGGCGAAACCCCTCCTTCGGCGTGACTAGGCAGACCGCGGTGTAGACGCGGTGATTGCGGCCCGACAGCAGCCGGAGGCATTGCGCGGCTTCGTCGGTCAGTTCGGCCTTCGGCAGGATGCGGCGGCCGACCGCTACCACGGTGTCGGCGGTGAGCAGATAGGAGCCGCGCAGATCGTCGTCGAGCTGGATCGACTGCAGCGCCGCATCGGCCTTGGCCCGGGCCAGTCGGTTGGCGCAGGCACGCGGCAGCTCGCCACGGATCGGCGTTTCGTCGACATCCGCCGGCCGCAGCGCGTCGGGCTCGATGCCGGCTTGGTTGAGCAGCGCGAGCCGTCGCGGCGAGCCGGAGGCGAGAACGAGTTTGGGACGGCCGAGCATGCGGAACTTTTGATTCGGGCGGGTGGCGGGAGAGCGCGCGGAACCTATCGGAAGGCGCGTGCCGGGACAACAGCCGCCCGGCACAGAATAGGACACTCAACGCGTCGGCCAGTTCCAGGACGGACGTTCGTCGTCGCGGACCAGCGTCTCGCTGAGCTCTTTCTCCAGCACGATCTCGCGGCTGTCGGCCTGCCGGCGCAGCGCCGACACCAACCCGTCGGCATGCGACACCACAACGATCTGCGAGCGTATCGCGGCTGCGGCGATCAGCCGGGCCAGCGGCGGCAGCAGATCCGGGTGCAGGCTGGCCTCAGGCTCGTTGAGAATCATCAACTCGGGCGGCCGCGGCGACAGCAGCGCGGCGACCAGCAGCAAATAGCGCAGCGTGCCGTCCGACAATTCCGCGGTCTTCAGCGGACGCAGCAGGCCGTACTGCTGCATCGCCAGCTCGAAATAGCCGTCGGCCTCCGACACCTCGAGGCTGGCGCGCGGAAACGCATCATCGATCGTGGCTGCCAGCGCCTCGCGGTCGCCGATCTCCAGAATAGTCTGGATCGCGGCGGCGAGATCGGCGCCGTCGCCGCCAAGCACCGGCGTATGGGTGCCGATCTGCGGCCGGCGCGCCGGCGCGTCGCGATCGGTGCGCAGTTGGTCGTAGAACCGCCAGTCCCGCATCCGGTCGCGCAGCAGCAACAGTTCCAGCGCCTCGCGTGGATCGGCGCCGTGGGTCATCATGCTGTCGGAGGGGCTCAGCGACCGATACACCTCGCGCCACTGCCCGTCGTCGTCGCGCACCCGCACCAGCGGACCGCGCCGTTCGGCAAACGCATTGGCGCGGCCGAGCAGCTCGCCGGTCCACACGCTCTCGACCTTGATCTCCGGGTCGCGCCCGAACAGCGAGGTCGCATCCGGCAGCGGCAGCCCGAGATCGATCGCGTAGCCGTAATCGGGCCCGGCGAAGCCGAGCTTGAGCGCGACGCGATTGTTGCGTGTCGTGCCCTGCACCGGCTGCGCGCCGCGCTTCATCGTGCGCGACAGCGTCTCGGGCCCGGCCCACAGCGTCGACGGCAAGCCGCCCTCGGCAGCCAGCGATTGAATCACCCGCCCCTGCGCGATCTCGGCCAGCAGCCGCAACGCGCGATACAGGCTCGACTTCCCGGTGCCGTTGGCGCCAGTGACGACATTTAGCGGCCCGAGCGACAGCCGCACATTGCGCAGCGACCGGTAACCCGAGACAGCGAGGCGCGTGATCATTGCGATTCCCGAGGTGTCCTAACGCTTGATGGATAGCAGATGCGGAGCGAGCGGCCAAAGCATGGAGCGCCGCCCCGCGAAGTGGACGTCCTTCTCCTTGCATACTCGCACCGCTCCCCACGGAACGTCATTCCGGGGCGCTCGCGAACCCGGAACCTCGATGTGAAGGGGGCCGTGCTCCACCGCGCGGGATTCCGGGCTCGCGCCTGGCGGCGCGCCCCGGAATGACGAATGTGCGGAGGCGAGACTACTCAGTGCGCCGTATGAAGGCGTGCAAGACAAGTAGCGCTGTGCCGGAGAAGATCACGAGCAGCGCAACTACTCGTTCCCGCCGTTGTGTCTGCCGAAGCGTTTGTAGATGCGGTGCATCAGGGAGTCGGCGACTTCGCGGTAGGCCGCGAGCTTCTGCTCGCGGCTACCTTCGGCGCCGGTGGGGTCGAAGGTCGGCCAGTATTCGACGTCGATCGCATGGGTGCGGGTCAGCTCCAGCGCCTTGTGGTGCGCCTCCGGCGACAGCGTGACGATCAGATCGAAGTTCAGGCCCTCGTAATCGTCCAGCTCTTCGATGGTCATCGGCTTGTGCTTGGAGATGTCGAGGCCGCGCTCGGCCATCACCGCCACCGCGAACGGATCGAGCTCCTGGGTCTTCACTCCGGCGGAGCGCACATACATCGTGCGCGGCGCGATGCCGCGCAGCATCGCCTCGGCCATCGGCGAGCGCACGCTGTTCATGCCGCAGGCGAACAGCACCGCGTGCGGCAGGCCGGTCCGCGACGACGGCGTCATCGCAGCCATCCGCCGCTCGGCCCACGCCAGGTTGCCCCGCGCGCGCCGGGCATCGTCAGCCCTTCCAGTGCAGCACGGAGATCAGCGTGAACAGCCGCCGCGCAGTGTCGAAATCGATCCGCACCTTGCCGGCGAGCCGCTCCTGCAGCGTGCGTGAGCCTTCGTCGTGGATGCCGCGGCGGCCCATGTCGATGGCTTCGATCTTGTCGGGCGTGGCGGTACGGATCGCCTGATAGTAGCTGTCGCAGATCATGAAGTAGTCCTTCACGATGCGGCGGAACGGCGTCAGCGACAACAGATGCGTGATCACCGGCGAGCCGTCCTCGCGGCGGATGTCGAACATCAGCCGGTTGCCGGTGATGCCGATGTGCAGCGTGAACGGCCCCTCGCCCGCGCCCTCCGGCGCGAACAGATTCTTTTCGACCAGATCGTAGATCGCGATGGCGCGCTCGTGCTCGATGTCCGGTCCCGAGCGCCCGATCGATTCCTCGTCGAGCGTCACCGCGACGATGCGATTGTTGGAATCGTCTGGTTCCGGATTGCTCATCGCTGATTCAGACGCAGTCCCACCGATCGCGCATGCGCGTCCAAGCCTTCGGCCTTGCCGAGCGCCATCGCGGCCGGGCCGAGCGCGGCGAGCTGCTCGGGGCCGCATTTCAGGATCGAGGTCCGCTTCATGAAGTCGAGCACGCCGAGGCCGGACGAGAACCGCGCCGAACGCGCGGTCGGCAGAACGTGGTTGGAGCCGCCGACATAATCACCGATCGCTTCCGGCGTATGGCCGCCGAGGAAGATGGCGCCGGCGTTGCGGATCTTGGCGGCGAACGCTTCCGGATCGGCGGTCATGATCTCCAGATGCTCGGCCGCGATCGCATTGGCGAGCGGGACCGCATCCTCGAGCTTCGCCACCTTGATGATGGCGCCGAACTCGTCCCACGAGGCGCGCGCGATCTTGACCCGCGGCAGCGTGGTAAGCTGCGCCGCCACCGCGCGCTCGACATCCGCGGCCAGCACCGCGCTATCGGCAATCAGAATCGATTGCGCATTGGCGTCGTGCTCGGCCTGGGCCAACAGATCGGCGGCGATCCAGTCCGGGTTGGCGGTCTTGTCGGCGACGACGACGACTTCCGACGGACCGGCGATCATATCGATGCCGACGCGGCCGAATACCAGCCGTTTGGCGGCGGCGACGTAAGCGTTGCCGGGGCCGACGATCTTGGCGACCGGCGCAATCGTCGCGGTGCCGTAGGCCAGCGCCGCCACCGCCTGAGCGCCACCGACGCGGTAGATTTCGGTGGCGCCGCCGAGCTTGGCGGCGGCCAACACCAGCGGATTGAGCGTGCCGCCGGGCGACGGCACCACCATCACCACGCGCTCGACACCGGCGACCTTGGCCGGAATCGCGTTCATCAGCACCGAGGACGGGTAGGCCGCGGTGCCGCCCGGCACGTACAGGCCGACCGCTTCGATCGGGCTCCAGCGCCAGCCGAGCTCGACGCCAAGCGGATCGGTGAAGCGATCGTCCTTCGGCAATTGCCGGCGATGGAAGAATTCGATGCGGTCGCGCGCCAGCTTCAGCGCCTCGATCGTCTCGGGATCGCAAGCCTTGACGGCGTCCTCGACCTCGGCCTCACCGACCCGCATCCCGGCGGCGTCCAGCGTCAGCCGGTCGAATTTCTCGGTCGCTTCCAACAACGCGGCATCACCGCGGCGCGCGACGTCGTCGACGATGGTGCGGGTGGCGGCCTCGATATCCGCCGCGACCTCCCGCTTCATCGCCAGAAAGGCTTTGAACTTGGACGCGAAATCGGACGTGGCGTTATCGAGACGAATGGGCATATCGATTTGATCCGGCAGGCGGCTGCGGCAGGCGGCCTCTGCTCAATGGCGCGGCGCCTTACCGCCGTCAACCCTCATAACCCGCGCGGTTTCGGCGGCCAATGCGGCGTCGGTCACAAGCTCAGCCGAGCCCGCCGAGATCGTCCGGCGGCGCACCGGCTTCGCCGATCGGGTCGGGACCGAGATCGGTCAGCGCGCATTCCAGACATTCGACGTCGAGCCGCAGCATGCCGCCACGGGAGAACATCAGCACCACGCTGCCGCCGGGCGGCTCCGCCGCGGCGTTGAATTCGAGGCCGATCAATTCCAGCGCCTCGGCTCTGGCGGTCATGTCGATCGCGCGCGACTTGCAGGCGAGCACCCGATCGAACCGCAGCGCCGCGATCAGGCGGCCGGGCACCGGTTCGCCCGACAGGGTCTGCTCCCAATCGAGCCGGTGCAGACCGATCACCAGCCGCTTCTCGGCCTGACGCCAGACGATGTCGCCGATCTCCACACGGGCGTCCTGGACGTGCGCAGAGATCACCGACAGGTCGTCAGGATCGAAAGCAAGCAGCTTGAGATCGCCCACGGCCAGCCCCTTCGCGGCATCAGCCGCTGATGCGCTCGATATTGGCGCCGCAGGCCGACAGCTTCTCTTCGAGCCGCTCGAAGCCGCGGTCGAGATGGTAGATGCGGTTGACCATGGTCTCGCCTTCGGCGGCGAGCGCGGCGATCACCAGCGACACCGAGGCGCGCAGGTCGGTCGCCATCACCGGCGCGCCGCGCAGCCGCTCGACGCCGTCGATGGTGGCGGTCTCGCCGTCGAGCGAGATCTTGGCGCCGAACCGCGCCAACTCCTGGACGTGCATGAAGCGGTTTTCGAAGATCGTCTCGGTGATGTGCGAGGCGCCCTTGGCGCGGGTCATCAGCGCCATCAACTGCGCCTGCAGATCGGTGGGGAAACCCGGGAACGGTGCGGTGGTCACGGTGACCGGGCTGATGCCGGCGCCGTTGCGCGCCACCTTGATGCCGTCGTTGTTGACCGTGATGGTCGCGCCGGCTGCGGTCAGGACGTCGAGCGCGGCTTGCAGCAGTTCGGGGCGAGCGCCCGAGAGCTGCACCTCGCCGCCGGCCATCGCCACCGCCATCGCGTAAGTACCGGTCTCGATCCGGTCCGGTAGCACGGTGTGGCGGGCGCCATGCAGCTTGGCGACGCCCTCGATAGTGATGCGGGGCGTGCCGGCGCCGGTAATCTTGGCGCCCATTTTCACCAGGCAGTCGGCGACGTCGACAATCTCCGGCTCGCAGGCCGCGTTGTCGATGACCGTGGTACCCTTGGCGAGCGTCGCCGCCATCAGCGCAACGTGGGTGCCGCTGACGGTAACCTTGGGGAATTCGATCTTGGCGCCCTTCAACCCACCCGGAGCCTTGGCGATCACATAGCCGCCGTCGATCGAGATCTCGGCGCCGAGCTTTTCCAGCGCCATGATCAGAAGATCGACCGGCCGGGTGCCGATCGCGCAGCCGCCCGGAAGCGACACCTTGGCCTCGTGCATGCGGGCGACCAACGGCGCGATCACCCAGAAGCTGGCGCGCATCTTCGACACCAGGTCATAGGGCGCGACGGTATCGACGATGGTCTTTGCCGAGATATGCAGGGTCTGGCCCTGATATTCGTGGTCGCCCGGACGCTTGCCGGCCGCCATGATATCGAGCCCGTGGTTGCCGAGGATCCGCTGCAGCAGCGCGACGTCGGCGAGCCGCGGCACATTGTCGAGAATCAGCGTCTCGTCGGTCAGCAGGGCCGCGATCATCAAGGGCAGCGCTGCGTTCTTGGCCCCCGAAATCGGGATAGTGCCCCGCAACTCGTTGCCGCCGATGATCTTGATGCGATCCATGCCGATTCCCGCTGATTTGCTGTGGAATTATACGGCACGAGCGCCGCCCATGGCAAAAGCGTGGAATTTGAGGCGATTTCAAGGGCTAGGCAGGAAACGCGGGCAGCAGCAGGCGGCGCGCTGCCGCCCGCGATCAAGACTTTGGGCTACCAGCCCTGGCCGTAGGTCCGGTAATCGCGGTGGCGCGGCTCGCGGAACGCGGCGCGCGGATTGATGATGCAGTCAGCCTGCCGGCCCGAGGCGGCGACACGGCACTGCCGGTAAGACGCATAGCTGCAATCGCCGGGGTAGCCGTAGCCCGGCGAGGCCAGACAGTAAGCCGAGGTGCGGGCCTCCGCCGGCGCGGCTGCGAGCAGACCGGCCGCAGCCACTGCCGACGCGAGTGCCATCGCGGCTAGCCGCGGCGTCGCGAAGCTGTTCAACATCGATCGCATTGCTGATTCCTCCTTGATCCATCGGGACAACCCCTCGTCGGGTTGGTCGTTCCGCCTTCGCAGATGGTTCGTGGCGTCCCAGGACACTGCAGCGCTGCGGCCGCACGACCCCCGATCACAATTTGCTACCGGATCGCGGGCGGAATTTATCGGCCGTCGCCGTACTATTTCGGAACGGGTCCGACAGCCGTCCGTTGAGGCGACATCGGTGCGATCGCACCATACACCCCGAGGAGGTTCCATGACATCCCGACTGACCCGACTGACCGGCGTTGCCGCTGCCGCGCTGCTGGCGACCACGATGGCCGCCGCCGCCCAGAGCCAGACCGATTCGCGCGGCAATGCGATGGGCTCGCAGAACGTCGGCAACGGCGCGCCGCATACCGGCACGATGGCCCCGGGCAACAAGATGGCGCCCGGCACCACCACCGGCATGGGCGGCAAGCGCATGAATGCGCCCAATCAGCAGGCGCCGTCTGCGAACCAGGGCGACGTCGGCACCCGCGGCACCACGAACACCACGGGTGCGCCGAGCGGCAGCGTCGGCCGCTGAGGAACGACCGATTGGACGACGAGAGCCCTGGCTTCGGCCGGGGCTTTTTTTTTGCGCAGAGCTTCAGCCGGCCAGATAGCTGTGCAGCGCCGCGACCACCTGAGCGCCCTCGCCGATCGCGCCGCCGACCCGCTTGACCGAGCCGGAGCGAACGTCGCCGACCGCGAACACACCCGGCACCGAGGTTTCCAGCGCCTGCGCCGGGCGCTGGCCTTCATCGGCCGAGGGCGCCCCGGTGATCACGAAGCCGGCGCGGTCGAGCGTGACGCCGCAGCCGTCGAGCCAGCCGGTCGCCGGATCGGCTCCCACGAACAGAAACAGGTTGCTGACCGCTATGGTGCAGTCCTCGCCCGACCGCCGGTTGCGCAGCGTTGCATGGGTCAGGCCGGTGTCGGCAGATCCGTCCAGCGCCACCACCTCGGTGTCGAACACCGGCTCGATGTTTGGCGTCGATTCGATCCGCTCGATCAGGTAGCGCGACATGCTGGCGGCCAGCCCGCCGGCGCGGACCACCATGTGGACCCGCGCGGCATGGCCCGACAGAAACACCGCGGCCTGCCCGGCCGAATTGCCGCCGCCGACCAGGATGACGTCCTGCTGCTTGCACAGCCGCGCTTCGATCGGCGAGGCCCAGTAATACACGCCGCGGCCTTCGAACTCGGCGAGCCGCTCGATCTCTGGCCGGCGATAGCGCGCGCCGCTGGCGACCACGATGGCGCGGGCGCGCAGCTCGCCGCCGTCGTCGAGCGTCAGCTTGAACGGGCCGTCGTCGCAGCCGCAGGCCAGCGCTTTCACCTCGGTCGGGATCAGGATGTCGGCGCCGAATTTCTGTGCCTGATTATAGGCGCGCGCGGTCAGCGCCATGCCAGAGATGCCGGTCGGAAAGCCGAGATAGTTCTCGATCCGGGCGCTGGCGCCGGCCTGGCCGCCGAACGCGCGCTGATCGCACACCGCCACGCTGAGCCCCTCGGACGCCGCATACACCGCGGTCGCCAGCCCCGCCGGGCCCGAGCCCACGATCGCGACATCGTACAGCTTGGAGCGGTCGACGTGGCCGTTCATCCGCATCGCGCGCGCCAGTTCGCCCTCGCTCGGATTGCGCAGCACGGTGCCGTCCGGCGTCACCACCAGCGGCAGATCGTGCGGGGCCGGCGAATAGCGCGCCACCAGCTCGGCGGCATCATGGTCGGTCGCCGGATCGAGCAGATGATGCGGCCAGCCGTTGCGGGTGAGGAAGCTCATCAGCCGCACCGCATCGTAGGCGTTGGCCGAGCCGATCAGCACCGGACCGCCGCTGCCGCCCTGGATCAGATTGACCCGGCGCAGGATCAGCGCCCGCATGATCCGCTCGCCGAGATCGGCCTCGGCGACCAGCAGGCCGCGCAGCCGGTCGGGGCGGATCAGCAGGCATTCGACCTCGCCCTCGGCGATGCCGTCGACCAGCGCGACGCGGCCGGACAATTGGCCGATCTCGGCCAGGAATTGGCCGGGGCCCTGCTCGGCCACCGGCGTGACGTGGCCGAGGCCGTCGTGCTGGGTGATCGCGACATGGCCGGACAGCACCACGAACATCCCCGGCCCCGGCTGCCCGGTCTCGAACAGATGCGCGCCGTCGGCATAGCGCCGCAGCTCCCCGAACCGGCGGATGCGCTCGATCTCGGCGGCGGTCAACACCGGAAAGGTCTGATCATGGCGGGGAACAGTGCTGCCGGCGGACGGCGCTTCCGGCCGGTCACCCACGGAGCTTGAATCCGCCATCTGATCCCTCGTTCGGTTGCCTTGCCGGACGTCAGTCTCCGCCAGGATCGCAGCGCCGGTCGGCGGTATCATGACCATCACGATCTAGCGCGTCTTGCACGTTCGCGGCAGGCCGCGCGGTATCCGGCTCAGCACGCCCCCGCGCCTGCGCCTTGCGGCGCTTCAGATTGGCGCGCAGCGCATCGGCGAGCCGCTGCTCGCGGCTGGAACGGGGCGGCGAATTGTCGATCTCGGCCATGCGAATTCCGCTGAACTCATGCAGTCCTCGTTCGACATAATGGTTTCGGCGTATTGCTGCGAGTGAGAGATTTCATCATGACGAACATTGCTTCGGCGCTGGCCCCAGGGGCGCAGCGGACCCTGGCCGTCTGGCACGAAGCGTTCGTCGGCCTGAATGGCGACCGGATGCGCGCGCTGATCGCCGACGATGTCGTGCTGCATTCGCCGATCGTGCAATCGCCGATCCACGGGCAGGACGGCACCGTCCTGGTGCTGACCACTGTGGCGGAGATTTTCCGCAGGTTCCAATATCGTCGGACCTATGTGGGCAGCCCGCTCGAAGCCGCGCTGGAATTCACCGCCGCGATCGACGGCTGGGAGCTGAAGGGCGTCGACCTGATGCGCTTCAACGAGGACGGCCGAATCGCCGAATTCGAGGTCATGATCCGCCCGCTGCGGGCGCTGTCGGCGCTCGGCGAGGAAATCGGCCGCCGAATCGGCCCGCGCCTGATGCAGATCAAGCGAACCGGCGCCTCCGGCCCGTTGACGAAGGACTCCTGAACCGCCGGCCGGGCGATCGGTCGCCGCGCGCTGCGACCCGCTCGCGCGTTTCCGCTGGTTTTTCCCGATCTTCCGGCGCGATACGCTTGCGCCGGCGGATGCCCTGTGGCAATGAACGGCCGCGCCGCGCGGGAGCCCACAGGCCGATTCCCCGCCCGGTCGATGCTGCCGTAGCTCAGTGGTAGAGCACTCCCTTGGTAAGGGAGAGGTCGTGAGTTCGATCCTCCCCGGCAGCACCATCACACATCTCGAAATATAGACTGAATCACAAGCGCTTACGGACGATCGAACGCGATCCGTTGGGCTTCAGTGCTGCCGCGAGCCATCATCGCGCCTTCCCACGCGTCCTGCGGGGGGCGCGTCGCCGTTAAGACGGATGTGGAAGGCTGGGCTCGGGCCGGCGGTACGACGACGTCGCCCGGCTGCGGCGCGAACAGCTGCCGCGCGTCGGAAGCGCGGGAGCTGTCGCATGGACTGCGCTGGTGAATACGCACGGCGCAGCGAGCTGATTTTGGCGCTACCCCAGGATGCTCAACGCTGCGCGGGGAGCCGCGCAGCGCACGTCTGCAAAGCCGTCAGCTGTAGAAGATGCCGCCATCGACGTTGAGCGCCTGGCCGGTGACGAACGCCGAATCGTCCGACGCGAAGAACGCGACCGGGCCGACGACGTCTTCCGGCTCGCCGAGACGGTGCAGGTCGGTGATCTTCTCGAAATACGTCACCCGCTCCGGATCGCGCAGATTGTTGCGGCCCATCTCGGTCTGGATGATGCCGGGGCAGACCGCGTTGACGGTGATGCCGTAGCCGCCGAACTCCATCGACGAGACGCGGGTGAAGCCGACCACGGCCGACTTCGACGCCGCATAGTGCGACTGGCCGGGGCCGCCGGTGCGCGCCGCCAGCGACGCGATGTTGACGATGCGGCCGTAGCGCCGCTCCTTCATGTGGACGACGACCGCCTGGGTCATCTGGAACACGCCGCGGACGTTGACCGCAAAGGTCTGATCCCAATGCTCCGGCGTGGTCTCGTCGATCATGGCGAGGCGCAGGATGCCGGCGTTGTTGACCAGCACATCGACATGGCCGAGCCCGGCGACGGCTTCGGTCACCGAGCGCTGGCAATCCTCGATCTTGCTGACGTCGGCAAGGATCGGAAGGCACTTGCGGCCGAGCTGCTTCACCTCCTCGACGGTCTCGCGCAGCACGCTGTCCTGTGCGGCGATGTCGGTGAGGGCGAGGTCGTAGCCGCGCTGGGCGAGGCCGAGCGCGATGGCGCGGCCGATGCCGCGGCTGGCTCCGGTGACGATGGCATGTCTGGTCATAGTTAGTCCTCGAAACGTTCCGATCCGGATTGGTTGTCAGTGGGCGCGGGCGCCGCGCACCGGCAGCGTGTTCATCGCCTTCACGGTTTCCTCGAACGACACGAGATTGGCGCCGGAGCCGAGGCCGGTGGCGACGATCGCGGCCGTGGCGGTCGCCAGCCTGGCGCAGTCCTCGAGATCCCAGTCGCGAACCAGGCCGGCGATGAAGCCACCGGTGTAGGAATCGCCGCAGCCCGAGGTGTCGCGCACGGTGATGTCGAACGCAGGCACGGTGAACTGCCGGCCGTCGCGGGTCATCACGAAGGAGCCGTGCTCGCCGAGCGAGATCGCGCAGGCGCCGGCGCCCTTGCCGATGAAGTAGCCCGCGCAGGTCGCCGGATCGTCGCTGCCGATCAGCGCGTGGGTTTCGTCGATGCTCGGCATGAAGAAGTCGGTGTAGGGCATCAGCGGCTCAAGCAGCGGCAGCGTTTCGCTGCGCGCCTGAATCAGATCGACCGTGGTGATGCAGCCGGCCGCCTTGGCGTCGCGCAATAGCGACACCGTCGGTTCGCCGTCCATCGCCAGCAGCGAGCCGACGCCGCCGAGATGCAGCACCTTGCTGCCGCAGGCGACCTTCTGGGCCTCGGGCGAGATCTTCCAGCGCGCCGAGGCGCCGCGCGCGTGCAGCACCGGCCGCGAGCCGTCGGGACGGATCGGCAGGATCGTCGCCGAAGTCGGCGCGCCTGCGATCTTCTCCATCACCGAGATGTCGATGCCCTCGTGCTGCATCGCGCCCAGCACCCAGTCGGCCTTCTCGTCGGTGCCGACCGCGCCGACCGCGAGCGCCTTCAGGCCGAGCCGGGCGCAGGGCACCACGGTGCCACCCGCCGTGCCGGCGACGGTGAGGCGGATTTCGTCGATCAGCGCCCGGCCGCCGCCGGCCGGGATTTCGGTGACCGGCACGCCGAGAATGTCGAGGATGTAGGTGCCGCAGACGCTGACGTCGTGGGGATGGGCCATGGAGCAAGCCTTGCGCAGGTTTGGTTGTTGTCAGTTGGAGGTCTTCGGAGCGCGGTCACTGTCGCGCAGGCCGTATTGGCCCCAGCGCTTCAGGATGCTGTCGACCTCGTCGTCGGACAGCAGCGGCGGCGTGCCGATCTGCAGGCAGCCGTGATACTGCTTGGCCAGCACTTCGACGGTGCCGGCGAGCCACAGCGCCCGGCGCAGGTTCGGGCCGATCGCGATCAGGCCGTGATGCGCCATCAGGCAGGCGCGGCGATAGCGCAGCGCTTCCAGCACGGTCTGCGACAGCTCGGCGGTGCCGTATTGCGCGTAAGGCGCGCAGGGAATGTCGTTGCCGCCGCCAGCCGCGATCATATAGTGGATCGCCGGAATCGCCCGGTTCATGATCGCGATGATGGTGCAGAAGATCGGATGCGCGTGCACCACGGCATGGGCTTCCGGCTTCTCGCGCAGAATGTCGAGATGGAAGCGCCACTCGGTCGAGGGCACCCGGCCCTCCGGCGCGGTCCACGAGCCGTCCCACTTCATCGCCACGATGTCTTCCGGCTGCATCAACTCGTAGGGCACGCCGGACGGCGTCACCAGGATGCCGTCCTCGGTGCGAACGCTGATGTTGCCGGAGGTGCCCTGGTTGATACCGAGGGCCGTCATCTCGCGGCAGGCGTCGATGATGGATTGCCGGGTCGCGACGTCTGCAGCGCCGGGAAGCGTCATGGGTGGGTTTCCTCAAAGGTTGGCCGCTGCGGCTCTTGCCGGCCGCTGCGCATCGTCGCGGAAGAACGAACGAAGCGCCTCAGCGCCCCATCGCATAGAACTCGTCGTTCGGCCGCATGCTGGTGACGTTGGCGAGGCGGTTGGACATGCCGAAGAACGCCGCGATCGCCGCGATGTCCCAGATGTCTTCCTCGCTGAAGTCGTGGCTCTTCAGCGTTTCGATGTCGGTGTCGCCGACTTCGTAGGCCTGGGCCGAGACCTTCATGGCGAAGTCGAGCATCGCACGCTGCCGCGGGGTGATATCGGCTTTCCGATAGTTCACCGCGATCTGGTCGGCGAGCAGCGGGTTCTTGGCGCGGATGCGCAGGATGGCGCCGTGCGCGATCACGCAATACTGGCACTGGTTGGCGTTGCTGGTGGCGACCACGATCATCTCGCGCTCGGCCTTGGTGATTGGACCCGGCTTGTCCATCAGCGCGTCGTGATAGGCAAAGAAGGCGCGGAATTCGTCGGGGCGATGCGCCAGCGTCAGAAACACGTTCGGCACGAAGCCGGACTTCTCCTGCACCGCCAGAATGCGGGTGCGGATGTCATCCGGCAGGCTGGCGATCTCCGGAACCGGGAAGCGACTGATAGCGGGCTTGGTCATGGCACTGTCTCTCTTTAGGCGGTCGCGAGGGCGACCAGCTTGTCCTGATATTCGTCGAAAGCGTCGCGTTGATCGGCGATGTGCGGCTCGGCGCGGACCAGGCACGTATGTGCCGAGCAGCCCTGGCCGAATTGCGATGTGCCGATGTCGAGCGTCAGCACGTTTGGATTGCCGGCGACTTCAAGGCCGTTCTCGTCGCGCGGGGTGAACCAGGCGCCGGTCGGCAGCACAAGTACGCCGGGGCGGACCGCCTCGGTGACGGTCGCCGTCGCCAGGCACGCGCCGCGCGTATTCCAGATCCGGATAGTCTGGCCGTCCGCGATGCCCCGCGAAGCCGCGTCGCGCGGGTTCAGCTTGGCCTGTTCGCGGCCGTTGCGCTTGGCCGCCACGCTGGCGACGCCGGTTTCGATCTGGCTGTGCAGCCGGCCGACCGGCTGGTGCGAGATCAGATGCAGTTCGGCCGCCTCGCTTCTGCCGAGCCATTCGGCCGGTCGAGCCACGCCGGATGCGGCAGGCAGTCGGCGTAGCCGAGCTCGGCGAGCGTGCGGCTGCCGAGCACGATCTTGCCGCTCTCGGTGGCGAGCGGATGAGCCGCAGGGTTGCTGCGAAACTCGGCCAGGAAGATGTGCTCGGCGCGCACCGGACAGCGGGCGTAGCCGCGCTCCCAGAAGGTGTCGAAGTCGGGCATCTCGAACCCGTGCCGTCCAACCGCGTCCTGCCGCACCTCTTCGTAGAGATGCCGCACCCAGCCGATTTCGTCGCGGCCTTCGTTGAAGCTGTCGGCGACGCCGAGCTTGCCGGCGATGCGATCGAAGATCTCGAAATCCGGCAGCGACTCGCTGACCGGCGCGATCGCCCGCTTCATCGCGATGACGAAATCGGAGCGGCGATTGCCGGCGATGTCGTTGCGTTCGATCGAGGTCGTCGCCGGCAGCACGATGTCGGCGCGCTGCGCGGTCGCGGTGAACATCGGATCCTGGACGATGATGGTCTCCGGCCGCGTCCACGCTTCGGCGAGCCGGTTGAGATCCTGATGGTGGTGATACGGATTGCCGCCGGCCCAATACACCAGCCGCGTATCCGGATAGGTCTGCGTCTTGCCTTCGTAGGTGAAGGTGCCGCCCGGATTGAGCAGCATGTCGCTGATCCGCGCCACCGGAATAAAGCTGTCGATCGGCCGCGTCAGTTGCGAGATCGCCGGCGACTTGCCGATGTTGAACGGCGAGCCGACGCCGCCGAGTGACCCGTAACCGAACCCGACGCCGCCGCCCGGCAGGCCGATCTGGCCGATGATCGAAGCGAGCCCGATCGCTGCCCAGAACGGCTGTTCGCCGTGATGGGCGCGCTGCAGGCTCCAGCTCGCGGTGAGCATGCTGCGGGTCTCGACCAGACGGCGCGCAAGCTTGCGGATGGCCTCGGCATCGAGACCGCAGATCTCCGCCGCCCAGGCCGCGTCCTTGCGGACGCCGTCGGCCGAGCCGTCGAGATAAGCCAAGAGCTGCTCGGCGCCGCTGGTGCAGCGATCGAGGAAGGCGCGGGCGTGGCGGCCCGCCAGCACGATCTCGCCGGCAAGCCCGAGCATCAGCGCCGCATCGGTGTTCGGACGGATCGGCCACCACTCGGCACCGACCCACTCCGGCATATCGTCCTTCAGCGGCGAGACGTGCACGATGCGGATGCCGCGATCGACGATCTTGCGCAAATACGACTCGACCCGATGCACGCCGATGCCGCCGGCTTCGGTCTGCGCCGTGCGCGGCGACAGCGCGCCGAACACCACCAGCGTCTCGGTATGGTCGGCGATGGTGTCGAGCGTGTTGGCGCGGCCGTCGCAGGCATCCGAGCTGCCGAGCGTATGGCGCAGGATCACCGGACCTGCGGCGATCGAATAGGTATCGACGTGACGGGTGAAGCCGCCGACCAGATTCAGCATTCGCTTGAGGAGCGACGAGGCGTGATGCAGCCGGCCCGAATTGGTCCAGCCATAGGAGCCGGCGAAGATCGAAGCGTTGCCGTAAGTCGTCGACACCCGGCGGATTTCATCCGCCACCAGCGTGGTCGCTTCGTCCCAACTGACTGGCACGAACTTCTCGGCACCGCGCTTGCGCCGGTCGCTGTGCTCGCGCTTGTCGAGCCAGCCGGCGCGCACCATCGGACGCAGCACCCGCCGCTTCGGATTGGCCCATTCCGGCACTGAATGGATGATCGGCGACGGCGCGGGATCGTGCGCGAACGGCTCGACCCCAACGATGCTCCCGTCCTGCACCAGCAGCGTATAGGCGCCCCAGTGACTGCAATGCGGGATTCGCTCGATCTCACTCACGCGCCGTCTCCGTAGGATTGTGGCCGATCGGCTCAGGACGCATGCGGCAGCGGCGGGGCGATCTCGCGCCGCATCTGGGCGGCGAAGTCCGGATAGGTTTCGGCGACCTCGTCGTAGACGCGCTCGCGCAGCAGCTTCAGGACCTGCGGATCCGGCAGCGCGGTCTGCGCCGGCGCATCGTCGTGACCGAACTTGAAGCCGGTCGCCTCCTTGATGGCGGCAAGATCATAGCCGGGATGAACGCTCTGCAGGTCGAAGCCGCGGCGGTCCTTGTCGAAGCGGAACAGCGCCTTGCTGGTGAGCAGCGCGATCGGACCGCCGGGACGATACACGCCTTCGTCGCTGAGGCCGGGCGCGCTGATGAAGTCGACCTTCTCGACCATCGCGCGCGGGGTGTGCTCCTCGCGGAACAGAATCACCCGCGGCACGACGTAGTACAGATAGGCCGATCCGAACGAGCCCGGCCAGCGCACCTGCGACTGCGGATACTCGCCGGCCCCAACCAGGTTGATGTTGCCTTGGCCGTCGATCTGGCCGCCGCCGAGGAAGAACGCATCGATGCGGCCCTGGCCGGCGCAGTCGAACAATTCGGCCGAGCCGTTGGTGAAGAAGTTGTGCTCGACCGAACCGAGGATCGAGATCCGCGGCCCGGTCTCGCCGGCCTGCTGCTTGAGCGCCCGCAGCAGCATCGCGCCCGAGGCCGGGATCGGCGAGGAGGCGCCGACCGCAACGTGGCGGACGCCGTCGAGCAGTTTGGCGATGGTGCAGATCAGGATCTCGCGCGGATGAATGTCGGTCATCAGGCGGGCTCCATCTGCGTCGTCGCCATGTAGTCGGCAAAACCTTCGGCGGTGCGCGCAGCCCGCGCGTAGCGAACCAGCTCCTGGGTATCGGCCGGATATTCGCCCCACAGCCCGTAGGGCCGGGCTCCCTTCGGTGCCAGCGCCACTTCAGTGACGTAGATCGCCGGCAGCACGCCGGCCGCGGTGATCTCGTTGGCAAGCAGGCTCTCGTCCACGATCCGCTCGACCGTCACTAGCGTGATCGCCGACGCATAGGCCATCGCGGCAAGCTCGCGGCGCCGTCCGATCCAGACATTGCCGAAGCGGTCCGCCATCGGGGCGTGGAAGATCGTGACGTCCGGCTTGATCGCGGGGATCAGCACCACCGGATCGCCGCCGTCCGCCAGCGGATTGTCGATCACGCGCCAGTCCTTGCGATGCCGCAGGATGTCGCTGCCGATCAGCCCGCGCATCGGCATGAACGGGCTGCCCTTCTGCGCCGCCATCAGGCCGGCGTGGATCGCCGGGCAGGTGGCGTCCATCAGCTTGATCGAGCCGTCCTTGACGGCTGCGTTGAAGCGCGGCGCGCCGCCGGCCTCGCCGAGCGTCACCGCGCTGGTCTCGACGGTGCGGACCAGGCCGGAGCCGATCAGCTGGTCGACCTGAAGGCCGCCGGTCGGCACGCAGATGAGATGCAGATTGCCGGTGTTGCGTTCGATGATCGGGCGGGTCATCGCCATCGAGACGCCGGCATAATCGACCGGCAGCCCCAGCCGGATTCCCGGCTCCACATACTTCGCCAGTCCGCGAAGATCGCTCGCCACGATCTACCTCCCGATTTGCTGTTCTATATTGTAGAACGTCTTTCCAAATAAAATTAGTCGCGCTGCCGAGCCTCTGTCAATGCCGATCGTGCCGCTCCGCAGCGCGCCGGCGCAACGCCGAAACGTCTTGGACAGCGCCACGGTGCCCCGGCGCCCGCTCCCCGACTTGACAACAGGCAGACAGCCGCCAAGAATAATTGGAATAGCGTTCCATAATATAGAACGACAAAGTCGGAACTGATCAGGGAGGAAACGATGGCCGAGCCAGTGGCTCTGCGCGCGGGAAATGTCGGCGCGCGAGGTGCAGCATCGCAGGCCGCGCAGACGCGGCAGGTGATCGGCTCCAGCATCGCGGTACGCGAGGCCGAAAAGCGCTACGGCGCGTTTCACGCGGTCGACCGCATCAATCTCGACATCGAGCCCGGCGAATTCGTCACCCTGCTCGGCCCCTCCGGCAGCGGCAAGACCACGCTGCTCAACCTGCTCGCCGGCTTCCAGACCCTCGACGGCGGCGAGATCCTGGTCGACGGCAAGCCGGTGCACAACGTGCCCACGCACAAGCGCGGCTTCGGCATGGTGTTTCAGAGCTACGCGCTGTTCCCCAACATGACGGTGACGCAGAACGTCGCGTTCCCGATGCGGATGGCCGGCGTCGATCGCGCCACCACCGCGCGGCGCGTCGCCGAGACGCTGGAAATCATGCGGCTGTCGGCGCACGCCGACAAGGCGCCGTCGGAAATGTCCGGCGGCCAGCAGCAGCGCGTCGCGATCGCCCGCGCCATCGTGATGCGGCCCAAGGTGGTGCTGATGGACGAGCCGCTCAGCGCGCTCGACCGCCGCCTGCGCGAGTCGATCCAGATCGAAATCCGCGACCTGCACCAGACCATCGGCAGCACCATCCTGTTCGTCACCCACGATCAGGGCGAAGCGCTGACCATGAGCGACCGCATCGCCGTGCTCGATGCCGGCAAGATCGTGCAGATCGGCCGGCCGCTCGACATCTATCGCCACCCCGTCAATCGCTTCGTGGCCTCGTTCGTCGGCGAGAGCAATCTGATCGAAGCCGAGATCATGCAGAAGCGCGGCACCACGGTGACGCTGAAGAACCGCTCCGGCTACGTGTTCGACGCCGAGAGCCGCGACGCCATCGACGTCGGCCGCGTCACCGTGCTGGTGCGACCCGAGCGGATCGCGATCGCCGACGAAGCCACCGCGAATTCGACGCCGGTGACGGTGACCTCGGCGATCTTCCTCGGCGAGACCCTGCGCATCGAAGCGCAGATGGAAAGCGGCGAGACGCTGCTGGTGCGCTGCCCCGACAGCGCCAAGCGGCCGCTGCCGAATATCGGCGATCGTCTGCACGTCAGCTGGGGCCCGGAAGACTGCTGGGTGCTGGCATGACGACGCTGTCGCTGACCGACGAGCCACGACGGCAACCAGCCTCTAGTCTGGCGATGAAGCTGAAGAACCCGGCGCTGTTGCTGCTGCCGGCGGTGGCGTTTCTCGGCTTCATCTATCTGCTGCCGTTGATCGACCTGATCCGCATCAGCATCAGCGGCCCGAGCTGGCTGACCTATTTCGAGCGCGTGTTCGCCGTGCCGCTGTACTGGGAATCGCTGGTCCGGACCATGCAGATCTCGGTCACGGTGGCGTTCCTGTGCCTGCTGTTCGGCTATCCGACCGCGCTACTGATTCATCGCAGCCGTGGTCTGACGCGTGCACTGATCGCCACCGCGATCGTGCTGCCCTACTTCATCGCGATCCTGATCCGCACCTACGCCTGGATGGTGCTGCTCGGCCGCACCGGACCGATCAACAAGCTGCTGGTGGCGATCGGCGTGCTGGGCGAGCCGGTGCAACTGCTGTTTCATCGCGGCACCGTGCTGCTCGGCATGACCGCGGTGCTACTGCCGCTGATGGTGCTGACGATCTATTCCAGCGTGTCGCGGCTCGATCCCGGCCTGACGCGCGCGGCGCTCGCCTCCGGCGCCGGCCCGATCGCGGTGTTCTGGCGGGTGCTGCTGCCGCTGACGCTGCCCGGCATCGGCGCCGGCTTCCTGCTGGTGTTCGTCGCCGCGATCGGCTTCTTCATCACCCCCACCCTGCTCGGCGGGCCGGGCGACCAGATGTTCGCCATGCACATCACCCAGCAGGCGGATTCGGTGACGTCCGAAGGCTTCCTACAGGCGCTCGGCGTGGTGCTGCTGCTGATCACCCTGGCGGTGGTGGCGATCGCCGGACGCTTCCTTGGCCTGGAATTCATCTGGGGCGGACGCAAGCTGACCGAGTCGACCGCCGCGGGCGCGACGCGGAAGGCCGCGAACGATCCGGCGCGCCGCACCATCGGCAGCAGCGTCGCGGACGCGATCGGTTGGCCGCTGCTGCGGCTGCTCGGCATGCTGCCGGCCAGTTTCGGCACCTGGACGGTGCGACTGATGGGCGGCCTCGTCGTCGCCGTGCTGATCCTCCCCATTGTCGTGGTGATGGTGATCTCGTTCAGCAGCGCCAGCTACCTGACGTTTCCACCTCCCGGATTCTCGCTGCGCTGGTACGAGCAGTTCTTCTCCGACACCAGCTGGATGCGGGCGTTCTGGACCTCGGCGATGATCGCCTCGGTCTCGGCCATCATCGCGGTCGGGCTCGGCACCTGCGCGGCGCTCGGCATCGTCCGCGGCGATGTCCGCGGCAAGTCCGCCATCATGCTGCTGCTGGTCAGCCCGATCATCGTGCCGCCGGTGGTGCTCGGCCTGTCGCTGTACACGCTGTTCTTGAAATTCGATCTGATCGGCTCGGTGTTCGGCCTCGCCGCCGCCCACGCGATCGGCGGCCTGCCGATCGTGGTGGTGATCCTGGCGGCGGCGCTGCAGGGCGTCGACAAGCGGCTCGAACAGGCCGCCGCGGTGCACGGCGCCTCATCGCTCACCGTGCTGCGGCTGGTGACCCTGCCGGCGATCGCGCCGGGCCTCGCAGCAGCCACGTTCTTCGCCTTCCTGCATTCGTTCGACGAACTGGTGCTCACCTTGTTCCTGTCGAGCGCGCAGCTCAAGACGCTGCCGCTGATGCTGTGGGGCGACATCAACTACCGGCTCAATCCGGTGCTGGCGGTGGTCTCGACGCTGGAAGTTCTGCTGGTCGTGGGAGGGCTGTTCCTCGCCCGGCCGGTGCTTGCAACCTCGCAAAAAGCGAGCTGACGACAAATCAAACCACGAGGGAAACGCAGGATGTTGGGATTGAAACGATTCGCGCTGCCGGCCTTGGCTTCGGCGGCCTTGATCGCCCTGGGGGCGGCGACCGCCGCGGCCCAGAGCAACGTCGTCATCATGCAGGATCCAGGCGGCGGCTACGGCGATGCGCTGCGCAAGGTGATGTACGACCCGTTCGAAAAGGAAACCGGCATCAAGGTCGTCACCGTGCAGGAGGCCCGCAGCGGCCCGCGCATCAAGGCCCAGGCCGAAGCCGGCAAGGCGCAGTGGGACCTGACCTTCATCTTCGACCAGGAGACCAAGCTGCTCGGCGATTGCTGCCTGGCCGACATCGACTACTCGAAGCTTTCGGAATCCGCCCACAAGACGCTGGCTGCGATGCCGGACAATCTGAAGCGCAAGAAGGGCGTCGCGCTGCAGGTGATCGGCGTCGGCCTCGTCTACAATAAGGACAAGTTCAAGGGCGACAAGGCTCCGCAGACCTGGGCCGACTTCTGGGACGTGAAGAAATTCCCCGGCCGCCGCTGCATGCCGGCGTGGCCGCGCTTCACCTTCGAGGCCGCGCTGATGGCTGACGGCGTCAGCAAGGACAAGCTATATCCGATCGACATGGACCGGGCGCTGAAGAAGCTGAAGGAGATCAAGCCGCACGTCGTCAAGTGGTGGACCACCGCCGCGCAGCCGCCGCAGCTGCTTCTCGACGGTGAAGCCGATATGTGCCTGGCCTACACCGGCTCGATGAGCAAGCTCGCGCTGGAAGGCGCGCCGATCGACCTCACCTTCAATCAGGGCTTCGTTTATTACGACTTTTTCTCGATTCCCAAGGGCGCGCCGAACTACGACAATGCGCTGAAGCTGCTGTCGTGGCGGCTCGATCCGAAGCGCGCCGCGCAACTGACCTCGACCTTCCCGGTGGCGCTGCCGTCGAAGGTCGTGTTCGATGCGGCGACCGACAAGAACATCGCGCGATATTGGGCCAACAACCCCGACAACGTCGCCAAGGCCATCGAATGGAGCCCGGACTTCTGGGGTGCGAAGTCGCCGGCGGGGAATTCCACCAATGAAGAATACGGACAAGAAAAACTGAACGCGATGCTGGCCGAATAAGGCGACTCGCAGCAAACTCCGACCGGCAGTCACGGCTGCCGGTCGTTATTTCCAGCACAGAGATATTGCGCCGGCCGCCTGAATGGACAAAGCTTTCATCAAGGGACTTCGACTGCTCGAGACCCTTGCGCTCAGCGATCAGCCGCGCGGCGTCACTGACCTCGCCAACCAGCTCAACTTCACCAAGAGCAACGTGCACCGGCTGCTGGCGACGCTGCAGTCGCAGGGCTACGTCCGCCAAATTCCGCCGCACAGCACCTATGAGCTGACCACCAAACTGTGGGAACTCGGTCATCACGTCATCCAGCGCATGGACCTGGTCCGGATCGCGCGGCCGGCAATGACCCGGCTGGCCGAGATCACCGGCGAGACCGTGCATCTTTCGGTGCTCGACGGCACCGAAATCCTCTATGTCGACAAGATCGAGAGCGCCCATCACATCCGGGCCCACACTAGCGTCGGGATGCGGGCGCCGGCCTTCACGGTCGCAACCGGCAAGGCGATGCTGGCGCAGATGCCGGATGATTATCTCGAGATCCTGCGCCCGCACCTGAAGCGCTATACGGATTCGACCCGCACCACGATCGAGGAACTGCGCGAGGACATCCGCACCATCCGGGCGCAGGGCTATGCGTCGGTGCTGCACGGCGAGTGGCGCGAAGGCATCGCCGCCTGCGCCTGCGCCATCATCGGCCGCTCCGGCGAACTGATCGGCGCGATCGGCATGTCCGGCCCGGATATCCGCGTCAAGCGCAAGCAGATCAAGGAATACTCGGTCCACGTCGTCGAAGCCGCCCGCAGCATCGGCGTCGCGCTCGGTAATGGCGCTGCGAAGTAGCCGCTTCTTAGGTCTAATACGACTTCGCCAGGCCGAGCACCTTTTCGGCGATGAAGCTGAGCGCCAGCTGCGGGCTGACCGGCGCGATCCGCGGGATCATTACTTCACGCAAATAGCGCTCGACATGATATTCCTTGGCGTAGCCGAAGCCGCCATGGGTCATCACCGCCTGCTCGCACGCCGAAAAGCCGGCTTCGCCGGCCAGATACTTCGCCGCGTTGGCGGCGGCGCCGCACGCCATGCCCTGGTCGTATTGCCACGCCGCCGACATCACCATCAGCCACGCCGCTTCCAGTTCGACCCAGTTCTTGGCGAGCGGATGTTGGATTCCCTGGTTCTGGCCAATCGGGCGGTTGAACACGATCCGGCTCTTGGCGTAGTCGGCGGCGCGCGACAGCGCCAGCTTGCCGAGCCCGACCGCTTCGGCGGCGATCAGGATGCGCTCGGGGTTCATGCCTTCGAGGATGTAATGGAAGCCCTTGCCTTCCTCGCCGATCCGGTCCTCGACCGGGATCTCGAAATCCTCGAAGAACAATTCGTTGGAGTCGACGATCTTGCGGCCCATCTTCTCGATCTCATGCACCTTGATCTTGGTGCGATCGAGATCCGCATAGAACAGGCTGAGGCCGTGGGTCGGTGACTTCACCTCCTCCAGCGGCGTGGTGCGCGCGAGCAGCAGGATCTTGTTCGCGACCTGCGCGGTCGAGATCCACACCTTCTGGCCGTTGACGACGTAGCGGTCGCCCTTCCGCACCGCGCGGGTCTTGAGCTGGGTGGTGTTGAGGCCGGTGTTCGGCTCGGTCACGGCGAAACACGCCTTGTCTCGGCCCTCGACCATCGGCGGCAGCATCCGCCGGCGCTGTTCCTCGGTGCCGAACACCACCACCGGATTGAGACCGAACACGTTGATATGCACCGCCGAGGCGCCCGACATGCCGGCGCCGGATTCCGAGATCGTGCGCATCATGATCGTCGCCTCGGTGATGCCGAGGCCGGAGCCGCCATAGGCCTCCGGCACGCAGATGCCGAGCCAGCCGGCGTCGGCCAGCGCCTTGTGGAAGTCGTACGGGAAGCCGCCCTCGCGATCCTTCTTCAGCCAATAGGCGTCGTCGAAGCCGGCGCAGATCTTGGCGATCGCATCTTGAATGGCTTCCTGCTGATCGGTGAGTGCGAAGTCCATGGGCTGGCTCTTGTTGGCTGGCTGTTGGTGCGTTCCCCGCGCGCTCATGCGAGTGAGCGCGCGGGCCGCACAATGCCATCTAGGCTCACGAGCGCAAGCGCAATCCAGCCCCCTGCCGCAGCGCGTATTCCGAGCCGCGGCAAATGCAGAGTGAAAGCTCAGCGATCGAACACGGTGTTGCGCTGAGCGTTGACCAGAATGAAAGTGGTCCGCTTCGGAATCTCCTTCAGATTCTCGGCGCCGATATAGGTCATCGCCGAGCGCAGGCCGCCGGCGATCTTCTCGACCGTGGCGCGCACGTCGCCGCGATACGGCACCTCGACGATCTTGCCTTCAGCCGCGCGATAGTCTGCGACGCCGCCATGATACTTGTTCATCGCGGTCTCCGACGACATGCCGTAGAATACCATGCTGGTCGGCGTCGTCTGCCCGTCCTGCCCGGCGTACTTCAATTCGCCGCCGCATTCGTCGTGGCCGGCCAGCATCCCGCCGAGCATGACGAAATCGGCGCCGCCGCCATAGGCCTTGGCGAGATCGCCCGGCACGACGCAGCCGCCATCCGAGCAGACGTGCCCTTTCAACCCGTGCGCGGCATCGGCGCATTCGATCACGGCGGAAAGCTGCGGATAGCCGACGCCGGTGAGATCGCGCGTGGTACACACCGAACCAGAGCCGATACCGACGCGGACGATGTCGGCGCCGGCGATCACCAGCGCCTCGGTCATCTCGGCGGTGACCACCGTGCCGGCCATGATGATCGCGTCCGGATTCTCCTCGCGCAGCTTGGCCACCGCGCGCACGAACGCCTCGGTGTAGCCGTTGGCGACGTCGATGTTCAGCATCGGCACCTTGACCTTGGCCTTCACCGCAGCGAGCCGGTCCCAATCGGCCGAGCCGGTGCCGACGGTGACGAACACGTTGGGGTCCTCGTCGCTTGTGAGATACTCGGCCAGCCGGTCCGGATGATGGAACTTGTGCAGGGCGACCAGCGCACCGAACGGCTTGAAAGCCTTCGCCATCTCCAGCGTGCCGATGGTGTCCATGTTCGACGCAATCAGCGGAAATCCGGTCCAGGCGCGGCTGGAATGGCGGAAGCGGAAGCTGCGGGTGATGTTGGCCTCGAACCGCGACGACAGCACCGAGCGCTTGGGCCGGATCAGCACGTCGCGAAAGTCGAGCTTCGGGTTCAAATCGATGTGCACGCACGCCACTCCCGGTTTCATCGGCCGAACGTCGACCTTAAAAAGGAATCATTGCGCATTGGTTGGCGCACGGGAAGGGAGAACGGGATGCAAGTGGCAGTGATGGGGGCCGGCGCGGTCGGGTGCTATTTCGGCGGATTGCTGTCGCTGGCTGGCCACGACGTGACGCTGATCGGGCGACAGAACCATGTCGATGCGATCGCGGCGAACGGCCTGCTGCTCGATACCAAGGACGGCATCCAGCCCATCCCGGTGCGCGCCGTCACCGAACCCAGCATCATCGCCCCGCCCGATTTGGTGCTGTTCTGCGTCAAATCGGCCGACACCGAGAGCGCGGGCCAGGCGCTGCAGCCGCGGCTGAAGCCGGACAGCGTGATCCTCAGCCTGCAGAACGGCGTCGACAACGCCGCCCGGCTGCAAGCCGCAATCGACCATCCGGTGATCGCTTCGGTGGTGTATGTCGGCACCGAGATGGCGGGGCCGGGCCATGTTCGCCATCACGGCCGCGGAGAGCTGCTGATCGGCGCCTCGGCGCAGAGCGACGCGATCGCGTCGGCGCTGATCGCCGCCAAGATCCCCACAACGATTGCGGTCGATATCGATCAGGCACTGTGGTCGAAGCTGATGCTGAACTGCGCCTATAACGCGCTGTCGGCGGTCGCCGATCTGCCCTACGGCGCGCTGCTGGCCGTGGACGGCACCGAGCAGGTCGTCCGCAACGTGATCGACGAATGTGTCGCGGTGGCGCGTGCTTGCGGCGTCGGCATTCCGGACGACGCGATGGCCAAGACGCTGGCGCTCCCGGGGGCGATGCCGAGCCAGAAGTCGTCGACCGCACAAGATCTGGCGCGCGGCAAGCCGAGCGAGATCGACTTCCTCAACGGCACCGTCGCGCGGCTCGGCGCCGCGCATGGCGTGCCGACCCCGACCAATCTGGCGCTGACCGTGATGGTCAAGCTGATCGAGAGCCGCCGCGGGGGCGGCGCCTCGGGAGTTAAGGCGACAGCTTGATCCGGCAGTTGTAGGCCTTGCGGAAGCCGGCGGCGCGAGCGTCGTCTTCCGAGCAGAACCACCGGTTCGGCTTGGTCAGGCTGGCGTAGCTCGGGCAGCCACGGAGCTGATACACGCCGACATTGCCGGTGATGCGGGCGCGGCGCGCCAGCTTGCCCTTGATGCTGCATCCCGGCAGCATCGCCGGTGTGTCGGGGAACATCACCTCGACCAGTTCGGCGTGCTTGTCGTCGCGGCAGGCGGCGCCGCGCAGCGGAGCGTCCTTATTCCAGCGCCGGAAATCGGTCGGCGCGACGAAGCAGCCGCGCCACAGTCCCTTGCGTTCGTCCTTGGCCCTGGTCTCATCGCCGGCGAAACGATCCTTGCCGCCCGCGCCGGCGTTGAGCGCGAAGCCGTCCTGGACGACGCGACGGCTGAGGCTCTCGGTCTCGCCGGCGACCGTGCAGGTGCCGAGCCGTCGTCCCTTGAAAACCGGATCGGGGCCGAGATCGCGGCAGGTGACGCTACGGCCGCCGATCAGCTTGACCAGCGCGTCGCGAGCCTCGAGGCCGCAGGCCGATGGATCGGCGAACTGGCTGATACAGCGCTGATCCAGTTCGGGCGCATCGACGCCCTCCAGCCGAAAGGTCTTGTCGCCGAGCTGCAGCGTGTCGCCGTCCTTCACCACCGCCTCCGCGGCCAAGGCGGGTGTCGCCAGCATCAGACCCAAAGCCATCACGATCAGTCGACGCATTCCCACCCCTCTCATCACCTCTGCGGCTCCGGCCGGAGACAGTCATACCAGCCGTGCGCCGAAATGATAGTCGCACGTCGCCAGAACGCTTTGATCGCGAACCCTCGCTTGCTAGAACGCCGCCATGTCCGATCAAGCCATCCCAGATCCGGCGCTGTCGTTCGACGACAAGGCGCGGATGATTCAGAACCGCCGCTCGATCCACGGCGCCATCCTCGGTTTGCAGCTTGACCGCTACGCGCCCGCGGAGGCTTGGAGCAGCCTGCCCTATCACCCGGTGTTCGTCGGCGATGTTTCCACCGGTGTGATCCATGGCGGCGTCGTTACCGCGTTGCTCGACGAGAGCTGCGGCATGGCGGTGCAGCTCGCGCTGCCCGGCACCACCGCGATCGCCACGCTCGATCTGCGGATCGATTATTTGCGGCCGGCGGCGCCCGGACAGATGATGCGCGCGCACGCACATTGCTACCATCTCACCCGCTCGATCGCCTTCGTTCGCGCTACCGCCTATCAGGACGCCGAAGACGTTCCGATCGCCTCCGCCACCGCGATGTTCATGCTCGGCGCCAATCGGAGCGACATGCTGCGGCAGACGCCCAAAGTGACGATGGACTCGCCGCCGGCTCTGGTGGCGCCCGACGATCCGGACGGCGGGCCGCTGGCGATCAGCCCCTATCCGCGCTTTCTCGGCATCCGCGTCGACGACGAGGCGCAGGCGATGATGCCATATGATCCGAAGCTGGTCGGTAACCCGATCCTGCCGGCACTGCACGGCGGCGTCATAGGCGCGTTTCTCGAGACCGCCGCGATCGTCAGCGTGCGCCGCGAAATCGGACTTTCCGCCGCGCCGAAGCCGATCGGGCTGACGGTGAACTACCTCCGCTCCGGCCGCCCGCTCGACACTTTCGCCAAGGTCTCGATCGTCAAGCAGGGCCGCCGCGTCGTGGCGTTCGAAGCCCAAGCCTATCAGCGCGATCCGGCCGAACCGATCGCATCGTGCTATGGTCATTTCAAGCTGCGCTCCGGCGCGGCGGAGTAAGCCGCCGCCATTGCTGGTCGAATTCGCCGCTGTCGTTGAGCGATTAAGTGGCGATTCGCCACAATCCGGCCGGCGGAACCGGCTTCACGCTGGATTCAGCATTGAGAGAATAGGTATCTCGCTGTCGCAGCGGGCGCCGGCCGCTTGATGCGGCACACTGCTGCGAGATCGACACCTCTGATGACTGCGACCAGCAAGATCGCGAACGCCGTCTACATCGAATTCGTTCGATTGCTGTACACCGCGCGCTGGCCCATCGTCGTGGTCGGCTTCGCGATGCTGACCACCGGCCTTGCGGTCGCCTGGCAGACCCGCGACGTGGTGATGGCGGTGATCGGCCTCACCGGCATGGCGGTGACACTCGGACGGCTCGCACTCTGCTTCGCCTTCGACCACGCGGTTGCAGAGCGCCCACTCGATGTCGCGATGGCCAAATTGTGGGAGCGCCGGCTCGCCGTCGGCGTGATCTCCACCGGCGTCTGCGTCGGTGCGTTCGCGGTCCGATGCTTCCTGCTACCCAACCTCGACGCGCATATGATCGCGGGTGGACTCGTGTTCGGCTATTGCGCAGGCACCACCACGCGGTTCTCGATCAGGCCGTGGATCGTGCAGGTTTCGCTGGTGGTCTCGGTGACACCGGCGGTCGCGGCATCTTTATGGAATTTCGATCTGCTGCACACGGCTCAGGCGGTGCTGTTCGTGATCTTCGCCTTGGGCGGCCTCGAACTGATCGACTACATCCACGCCACCACCGCTGAGCAATTGACACTGCGCGCCGAAGCGACGCGGCTTGCGCGAGCCGACGCGCTGACCAACCTGCCGAACCGCCGGCATCTGGTCGAACATTTCAACGAGCTCGCCAAGCGGCTGGCCCGCCACGGCGAGGGCTTCGCGGTGATCAGCCTCGATCTCGACTTCTTCAAGGAGGCCAACGACCGGTTCGGCCATGCCGCAGGCGACGAGATTTTGCGGATCGTTGCCGGACGCATGACCGAACTACTCGACGACGAGGACCTCGCGGCCCGAATCGGCGGCGACGAGTTCGTCGTGGTGCAGGCCAACGTGTCGGATCAGGCGGAAGCCGACGACCTTGGGCGCCGCATCGTCGCAGCGCTGTCGGAGCCCTATGCGATCGCCGGCGAAACGGTGATGCTCGGCGCCAGCTTCGGCCGCGCGGTGGCGCCGACCGACGGAGTCACGCTCAACGATCTGCTGCAAAGGGCGGACGCTGCACTGTACGAGGCGAAGCGCAACCGGCCCGCACGTCCGCGCAACCAGGCCAGGAGCGACGACGTCCCGCTGGTGCCGTGCATGACGGAGACGGCCGACCACAGTGTCGCCTGACCGGCGCCACGCCTGGCCCACTCCGACTTTCACGCAGCGCCGACGTGCCCCTCGACGCGGCGCAGGTGCAGCGCTTGGCGAGCGCCGCGATGGTCGAGCAGCCGATAGGTCGCGACCTTGACGATGCTCGCCACCACGAACGAGGTCAGCGCATAGGCCCACACCATCAGAGCAAGTTGCCAGCCGGTCGGCGTCATCGCCCAGCCATAGACCACGACCAGCGTGCCGATCAGTTGCGTCGCCTCGGCGGGCACCACCAGCTTCCAGCTCGGCCACGGCCGCTGCCACACCGCGCCGGTGTTGCGGGTGAGGTAGATCGTCATATGGCCGGATACCAGCAGCTTGAGGAAGATCAGCGGCTGGATCACCGACGGTTCGAGCTTCAGATAGTCCCGCGCGATCCAGAACAGGCCGAAGCTCTCGATCACGCCGTAGACGCCGAGCACCGAGGCGACCGTCAGCACCCGGGTCATGTCCCAGCGCACCGGCTTCTCGGCCACCGGAGCATTGTCGTAGGCGATCATCATGATCGGCAGGTCGTTGAGTAGCGCCAGCAGCACCACCATCACGGCGGTGACCGGATAGAAGTTGAACACCAGGATGCTGGCGGTCATGAACAGCAGCAGCCGGATGGTCTCGGCGATCCGGTAGATCGCGTAGCTGTTCATCCGTTCGAAGATCCGCCGCGCTTCTTCGATCGCGGTGGCGATCACCGATAGGCCGGTCGCAGTCAGCACCAGATCGGCGGCGGCGCGCGCCGCGTCGGTGGCGCCGCTGACCGCGATGCCGGCGTCGGCCTGCTTCAGCGCCGGGGCGTCGTTGACTCCGTCGCCGGTCATGCCGACGATCGCGCCCGAATCCTGCAGCGCCTTGACGATCTTGAACTTGTGTTCCGGGAAAACACGGGCGAAGCCGGCAGCGGCGGCGATCCGCGCCGCCTGCTCAGGCCCGTCGGCAGCGCCGCTGCCGAACACGCTGTCGGCCACCACGATGTTCTGGCCGAGCTTCAACTGGCCGGCGATCTCGCGGGCGATCGCCTCATGGTCGCCGGTGACCATCTTGACGTCGACGCCCATGTGGCGGATCGCGGCGATCGTCGTGGCGCAATCGTCGCGCGGCGGATCGAATAGCGGCAGCAGGCCGAGCAGCCGCCAGCGGCCGTCGGCATCACACCGGGCTGCCGCCAGAGTGCGAAAGCCGCGGGCGGCATCGCGTTCGACGGCCGCGGCGATCGCCTGCGCCTGGGTCTCGGCCGGCGCGCACAGCGCGGCGATCGCCTGCGGTGCACCCTTGGCGACGCGGAAGCGCGCGTCGTCGTGCGCGATCTCGGCCTCGGCGCGCTTGGCGACCGGATCGAACGGATGGAAGTTCAGCACGCGATAGGAGGCACGCTGCTCGGCCGGCGGCGCGGCAGCGAGGATTGCGGCGTCGATCGGGTCAGGCGCGTCGCCGCGCGAGGCCAGCGCGGCGGCGAGCAGCAGCTCGTCGCGGGTGACACCCGGCATCGGCTCGGGATTGCCGAGCGTCAGCTCGTTCTTGGTCATGGTGCCGGTCTTGTCGCTGCACAGCACGTTCATGCCGGCCATTTCCTCGATCGACACCAGCCGCGACACGATCGCCTTCAATCGCGCCAGCCGCTCGGCGCCGACCGCCATCGTCACCGACAGCACCGCCGGGAGCGCCACCGGGATCGACGCCACGGTCAGGATCAGGGCGAATTCCAGCGTCTCGGCCCACGGGTCGCGGCGAAACAGCGCCGCCAGCCCGATCACCAGCACCAGGCCGATCGTGATCAGGATCAGGAAATTGCCGATGCGCAGCACCGCGCGTTGGAAATGCGACACTGAGCCGGCCTGCTGCACCAGCCCGGCGGTCTTGCCGAAATAGGTGTTCATCCCGGTGGCGGTGACGACGCCGCTCATCTCGCCCTGCCGGGCGATCGAGCCGGAATAGACGTCGTCGCCGACGGCCTTGTCGACCGGCAGCGACTCGCCGGTCAGTGCGGACTGGTCGACCGTCAGATAGGAGCCGTGCAGCAGCTTCATGTCCGCTGGCACGATGTTACCGAGCGTGACCAGCACCAGATCGCCCGGCACCAGGGTGCGCGCCGCGACGTCCATCCAGACGCCGTCGCGGCGCACCCGCGCCTTCAGCGCCAGCCGCTGCTTGAGCAGCGCCACCGCATTGTCGGCCTGGAATTCCTGCCAGAACCCGACACCGGCATTGATGAACAGCATCGTCAGGATGATGGCAAGATCGGCCCAATGCCCCAACACGGCCGACAGCGCCGCGGCGATCTCAATCATCCACGGAATCGGACCCCAGAAGAAATGCAGCAACCGCTCGACGATGCCGACGCGATGTTCGGCCAGCGCATTGTCGCCATAGCGCTTCAACCGTTCGGCGGCCTCCTGCTCGGTGAGGCCACCGCAATCGTCCGGCGGTGACGCGCCGGGAGCTGACGGGATCGCATGATCGATCGTTGGCTGCTGGGAGGAAGAGGACGAAGTCGTGGTGTCGGGCATCGCGTGCCCTCCGATTATCGAGAGATCTCGCCGCCCCGCGGTCCCCGTCGTGAATTGCTACTGCCGGCCTCGTGCAGGCAGCCTTGCACGTCAGTCTCTCACCACCTGGGTGCAGCGCCCCGACTCGCTATCGCAATCGATCGGAGACCCGAACGATTCCTCATCCCTTCGTCGAACTACCGCCGTCGGCGAGCCGCCACACATGCCGCGCGATCATCAGATCTTCGTCGGTCGGGATCGCCCAGGCCGAGACTTTGCTGTCCGGCGCGCTGATCCGGCCCGCCCCCTTCAGGTTCGCATTGGCGTCGGGATCGAGCGCGACGCCGAGCCAAGTCGCCTGCGCACAAACACGCCGCCGGATTTCGGCGGCGTGTTCGCCGATGCCGCCGGTGAACACCAGCGCATCGAGCCCGCCGAGCGCGGCGGCGAGCGAACCGAGCTCGCGGGCAATCCGATACACGAACAGCTCGATCGCCTCGCAGGCGCGCGGGTCGTCGCTCGCCAGCAGGGTGCGCATGTCGTCGCTGATGCCGGAGACGCCGAGCAGACCCGACTCGCGATACAACAGATCTTCGATGGCCCGCGGCGTCATGCCTTTCTCTTCGAGCAGATACAGCACCACACCGGGATCGAGCTCGCCGCAGCGGCTGCCCATCATCAGGCCGTCGAGGGCGGTGAAGCCCATCGTGGTGGCGATGCTGCGACACCTCAGCATCGCGCACATGCTGGCGCCGGCACCGAGATGCGCCACCACTACCCGGCCATCGGCAACGGCCTGGCCGGCAACGTCCGGCAACCGGCCGGCGATATACTCGTAAGACAGGCCGTGAAAGCCGTAGCGGCGAACGCCCTGTGCGGTCAGCTCTCGTGGCAGCGCAAAGGCGGTGGCGACCTCCGGCAGACGGTGGTGGAACGCGGTGTCGAAGCAGGCGACCTGCGTCAGCTTTGGGTGCAGCTTAGCCAGCGCCTCAATCGCCGCAACGTTGTGCGGCTGATGCAGCGGCGCCAGCCTGTCGAAGGAGCGGAGCTGGGCGATCACCTCCGGCGTGACATAGACCGGGCCGTCGAACAGCGCGCCGCCGTGCACCACACGGTGGCCCACCGCACTCAGCCGGTGTTCGGGAAACGTGCTTTCGATCCAGCCGATCAGCACCGCCATCGCGTCGTCGTGGCTCGCGCCCTCGGGCAGATAATCGTCATGGCGCGTCGTGCCGTCGGCGTTCACCACCTTGAAATGCGGGCGATGACCGAGACTGCCGATGCCGCCTTCGCAGATCAAGTGTTCGGCGGTCGGTTCGGTGTGGGCTTCGTAAAGGGCGAATTTGATGCTGGACGAGCCGGCATTGAGGACCAACAGCACATCGCTCACGCAGCACCTCCGGACAGGTTCGTCAGGCCAGCAGTCTTGTGCCGGGCGAGCAGCAGCGCAATCGCGCAGGAGCCGAGCCGCGCCAGCGTCTTGTCGGCACGGCTGGTCAGGATGATTGGCACCCGCGCGCCGAGCACAATGCCGGCGACGTGGGCGTGGGCGAGATACTCGAGCTGCTTGGCCAGCATGTTGCCGGCCTCGAGATCCGGCACCACGAAAATGTCGGCGCGGCCGGCGACCTGAGAGACGATGCCCTTGGTCTTGGCGGCCTCCGCCGACACTGCGTTGTCGAACGCCAATGGCCCGTCGAGAATGCCGCCCTTGATCTGGCCGCGTTCAGCCATCTTGCACAGCGCCGCGGCGTCGAGCGTGGAGCGGATGCTCTCGGTGACGGTTTCGACCGCCGACAGGATCGCGACCCGCGGCTCGCCGATGCCGAGCGCATGCGCCAGATCAATCGCGTTCTGGATGATGTCACGCTTGTCAGCCAGCGTCGGATAGATGTTGATCGCCGCGTCAGTGACCAGCAGCGCGCGCGGATAGTTCGGCGCATCGATCGCATAGACGTGGCTAATCCGCCGCGCGGTGCGCAAACCGCGGCTGGCGTCGACCACTGCGTGCATCAGTTCGTCGGTATGCAGCGCGCCCTTCATCACCGCTTCGACCTCCCCGGACCGCGCCATCGCCACCGCGGCTTCGGCGGCGGCGGCGCTGTGCTCCACGGCGACGATCTCATAACCGCTCAGGTCGAGCGCCGCCTGAGTGGCGGCGGCGCGGATCTTGGCTTCGGGTCCGACCAGTACCGGCACGATCAGCCCCTCGCGCGCCGCCTCGACGGCGCCGAGCAGAGACGCGGAATCGACCGGATGCACCACCGCGGTGCGGATCGGCTCCAGGCCCCGCGTCATCTCGATCATCCGCTCGTAGCGGCGGGCGGTGGGATGCAGGTCGATCTCCGGCAGCAGCACCCGCGGCCGCGAGATCTTCTCGACCGGCGCGATCACTTCGGCGAGGCCGGTGATGACGTCTTCGCCGCGCTGGTTGGTGGCGCGGCAATCCAGCAGCAGCCGCTTCTTGGCGGCGTTCTTCTCTTTGACGGTGACCGTCACGGTGACCGTGTCGCCGAGCAGTACCGGCCTGGTGAAGCGCAGCGACTGATCGAGATAGATCGTGCCCGGCCCGGGCAGTTGTGTGCCGAGCAGTGTCGAAATCAGCGCTCCGCCCCACATCCCGTGCGCCACCACCTGATGGAACATGTCGCTCTTGGCGAAGGCGGCATCGACGTGCATCGGATTGACGTCGCCCGACATCACCGCGAACACCTCGATGTCGCGATAGGTCAGCGTGCGCGCCAGGCTGGCGCTGTCACCGACCTCGATCTCGTCGAAGGTGCGGTTTTGAATCTGTTCCATGTCGTGCTCCAGGAGGAACGACGTCAGCCGATCACATGATAGCCGGCGTCGATGTATTCGATATTGCCGGTCAGTGACCTTGCGCCGTCACCGACCAGAAATGCGGCGACGGCGCCGACATCGTCGATGCTGACCAGCTGGTGCGCCGGCAGCCGAGCGCGGGTGCGCTCCAAGAGTTCATCGAACCGCGCGATGCCGGACGCGGCACGAGTCATCAGCGGGCCGGGAGACAGCGCGTGGACGCGGATCTTCTTCGGCGCCAGTTCGGCCGCCATGTAGCGCACCGAGCTTTCCAGCGCGGCCTTCACCGGGCCCATCAGATTGTAGTCTTCGACCACCTTTTCCGAGCCGTAGAAGGACACGGTCAGCAGGCAGCCACCGTCCGGCATCAGCGGTTCTGCGAGCCGCGCCATGCGAATGAAGGAATGACACGACACATCCATCGCCATCGCAAAGCCCACCTGCGAGCAATCGACGACCCGGCCGTGCAGATCCTCCTTCGGCGCGAATGCGATCGAATGCAGCAGAAAGTCGAGCCGGCCCCATTGCCGGGAAATCTGCTCGAACACCGCTTCGAGCTGCCCCGGCTCGCGCACGTCGCACGGCACGACGATCGGACAGCCGAGCTGTTCAGCGAGCGGCGTGACGTGAGGCGCAGCCTTGTCGTTGAGATAGGTGACGGCGAGTTCGGCGCCAGCGTCGCGAAATGCACGCGCGCAACCGAATGCGATGCTCTGGTCGTTGGCGATGCCGACGACCAGGCCCTTCTTACCTTGCAGTGTCATGTGGTCTCCGTAACCTCGGCACCGTGTCATCACCATGACAGGCGCATGCGACCAACGGCCGGCGCAGTCGCTTCACTTCAGCAATTGCTCGCGCATCCGTAATAGCTCTTTGCGCCGGTCGGATGTGGTTTCCGGATAGCTCATTTTGAGCGATTCCATGGTCTCGGCGATCACCTGCGAGACGATCAGCCGCGCATTCTCCTTGTCGTCGGCCGGAACGGCATACCACGGCGAGTCCTCGGTGGAGGTCTCGCTGAGGCACTTCTCGTAGGCGTCCATGTAATCGTCCCAGTACTGACGCTCTTCGAGATCGGCGGCGCTGAATTTCCAGTTCTTCTCCGGCTCGTCGATCCGCGCCAGGAAGCGTTTGCGCTGTTCATCCTTCGACAGATGCAGGAAGAATTTGACGATCCGGGTGCCGTTGGCGTGCAGATGCTGCTCCAGATCGCGGATCGAACGGTAGCGTTTGTGCCAGAACGATTTGCCGAAATTCTCGCCATTCGGCACCGCCTCGCTCTGCAGGATGTCCGGGTGAACCCGGACGATCAGCACCTCTTCGTAATAGGACCGGTTGAAGATGCCGATCCGGCCGCGCTCCGGCAGGTCGCGGGTGGTCCGCCACAGAAAGTCGTGCTGCAGCTCGGTGGCGCTCGGATGCTTGAAGCTGAAAACCTGGCAGCCCTGCGGATTGACCCCCGACATTACGTGCCGGATCACCCCGTCCTTGCCGGCGGCGTCCATCGCCTGGAAGATCAGCAGGATGGCGTGGCGGTTGCTGGCGTAGAGCAGTTGCTGCAGATCGCTCAGCCGCTCGACCTGGGAGCGGAGCAATTCATGATAGTGCTCCTTGGATTCGTAGAACGGATCGACCTTGGTGGGCTTTTTGCCGAGGTCGACTTTCTCGCCCTCCTCGACCCGAAATTGCTTGGTCTTGATCTTCATTTCCGTCCTTTCGGGATCGTCACCGCGGAACCGGCCTGCCGCCACGGCCGCCTTCCGCTCGAGAGAATATTATAACCATCTCCCGGCCGGGGCCGCCACCGCCCTCCCTGAACCTTGAACTCAGTCAGGCTTCGTTCATCATCGCCCTCTTAAGGTTGCAGCCGGTCGTGTATCGGCGCCGCAAGGCGAACTGCCGACATAAAGCAACCTCATTTGTACTTCATCTGCGCCCGGCTGCGGGCTTCGCTGGCGGCCCGAAGCGCTTGTGTAGTCAACGGAAATCACTATGGTGCGGGCCGCCGCGGACGGCCTCGGTGGCCCAATTGAGCGGCCCCGTCGGCTCCGACGGTCCACAGCGCTGATAAGAGCGGTCGAGATGGAAACTTCTATTCCCGGTAAGGTTTTCGCCGCGCAGGCGCGTCGAAGCAATGCGGCGCGGATCGCACTGTTTGTCCTGCCGCTGCTGATGCTGGCACCGGCGATCTGGAACGGCTACCCGCTGCTCCAATACGACACCGGTGGTTACCTCGCGCGCTGGTACGAGGGCTACCTCGTTATCAACCGATCGACCTCCTACGGCATCTACCTGCATCTCGGCGAGCAGACCCAGTTCTGGCTCAACCTCGCGTTCCAGGCGATCGTCTCGCTCTGGATCATCCAGCTGACCCTGCGGGTCTTCGGCATCACCGGCACGTTCCGGCTCGCCGCGATCGGCGTCGGCCTGATCGCCACCACGGCGCTGCCGTGGATCACCAGCATGCTGCTGACGGACATCTTCGCCGGTCTGTCGGTGCTGACGCTGTTCCTGCTGATCGCCTATCGCGGCCAGACCACGACGATCGAGAAGATCCTGCTGTTCGCTTTCACCGCCTTCGCGGCCTCGACCCACAGCGCCACCATGATCGTGCTCGCGGGGGTCTGCGCTGCCGGCTGGGTTCTGCTGCCCTGGCTGCGCGGCCGGATCACCGCCTCCGGGCTGACCCAGGCCAGCTCGGCGCTGGTGGTCGGCGCGCTGCTGGTGCTCGGCTGCAATTACGCGCTGTCCGGCAAGCTGACCTGGACGCCCGGCGGCTCCGGCGTCGCATTCGGCCGGATGCTGCAGGACGGCATCGTCAAACGCTATCTCGACGACCATTGCCCGCAACAACAGCTCAAGCTGTGCCCCTATAAGGACGAACTGCCGCCGACCGGCGATGACTTCCTGTGGGGCGGCAACAACATGTTCGACAAGCTCGGCCGGTTCGAGGGAATGAGCGACGAGATGGAGTTCATCTCGAAGCAGGCGCTGATTGCCTATCCCTGGTTGCAGGCCAAGGCCGCCGCCAAGGCGACCTGGGACCAGCTCGTGCACGTCGCCACCGGCGAAGGCACCAATGGCTGGCTGCCGCACACTTACGGCATCATCGAGCGCTATCTGCCCGAGCAGAGCAAGGCGATGCGAGCGGCCAAGCAGCAGCATTGGGATATCAATTTCGACGCCGTGAATCTGGTTCACGTCCCGGTGGCGTTGGGATCGATGGTGCTGATGCTGGGAATTCTCGGCTCTGCGGCATGGCGGCGCCGGCTCGACGACGTGACCCTGCTCGCCGGCACCGTGACGCTGGCGCTGCTCGGCAACGCGATGGTCTGCGGCATCATCTCCGGCCCGCACGACCGCTACGGTTCGCGGATCGTCTGGATCGCGACCTTCACGGCGATGATCGCCGCGGTCGCCTATCTCAGGCACAGCCGCCGTGGTGCCGACGAAGACGCTGCGGACTGACCTCCTCCGCCGCTAGCGCTGCAATTTCGGTCGGATGAACACGCAGACAACCTGCGGACAGCTGCGTTTGATCTCGGCCTCCAGTGACGCGAAGCTGCGCTCGATCTCGACTGCGCGGCTGTCGTCCGGAAAATCCAGGGTCAGCGCCACCACCACCTGCCAGGGCGCGAGGTGCACGGTGAACATCGGCTCGGCGCTGACGATCCGGCCGTGACCGCCCGCGATCTGCAGGATTCGGTCCCGGAGCGCCGGATCGGCGGGCTCGCCCATCAATAGCCCTTTGCTCTCCCGCGCCAGGAACGCGCCGGTGAGGCCGAGCAGCAGCCCGATCGCGATCGAAGCGACGCCGTCGAGCACCGGCATCTGAAGCCAGTCCGCGGCGGCAGTGCCGGCGAGCGCAAACACGATGCCGAGCAGCGCCGCGGAATCCTCGAACAGCACCATGAACGAGGTTGGATCCTTGCTGCGGGTCGCCGCCTCGATGTACTCGGCATCGGGCAGATAGCCCAGCGTCGGCGCGACCGATCGAAAACCCTTCCAGGCGACATACCAGGAGCCCAGCTCGAACACGAAGGCGAGCCCGAGCACGATGTAGCTGACCCGGACGTCGCTGATCGGCGTCGGATCGAGAACGTGAACCACGCCCTCGTAGAACGAGACGCCGGCGCCGATCGAGAAGATCAGCAGCGCCACGATGAAGCTCCAGAAATACAGCTCGCGGCCATAACCGAGCGGATGAGCGGCATCGACCGACTTGGCGGCACGGTGCAGACCGTACAACAGTAACAATTCGTTGCCGGTATCGACCAGCGAGTGCACCCCCTCGCTGAGCATCGCCGAACTGCCGGTCCAGGCCGCCGCGGCCATCTTGGTGACGGCGATCGCGAGGTTGCCTACGAGCGCCGCATAGATCACTTTCTTCGACGACGCGTGCGACATACCCTTGTCCGCCTTCTCGTTGGTCCGCGCACATAGCGGCTGCCAGGAATGACGATACAGACTGCAGCTTGTTCCCGCCCGCGATCACGAGGTCCTCCTCGCCTGGAACGCGCCCGGTTACCAGGACTTGTGGTCGCAACTGCATCGAAGCTGCGGTCCGCTCATGATTCCTCATTGGCTCCATTTGGTGGCGATCGGCTCGCTATTGCTCGGCGCGCTCTGCGCGAGCGTGATCGTGGTCGACGAAATCCGGCATCCGCAAAGAATGTGGATCATGAACGCGGTATGGCCGCTGACGGCGTTGTTCGGGACCGTCATTTGGACCTGGGGATACTTCCGGTACGGCCGGCTGTCGGCCGCAGACGCTGGTGAGCAACCCGACAAGCCGTTCGGCATCATGGTGGCGGAGGGCGCGTCGCATTGTGGCAGCGGATGTACGCTGGGTGACATTTGCGCCGAATGGCTGGCGTTCGCTGTCCCGACAATCGCGGTGTGGCTCGGGTGGCAGAGCCTTTTCGCCGAGAAGATCTTCGCGGTATGGATCCTCGATTACATCTTCGCTTACGTGTTCGGAATCGTGTTTCAGTACTACACGATCGCGCCGATGCGGCAGCTCGGCGTCGGCGCCGGATTATGGGCTGCGGTGAAGGCCGACACTCTGTCGCTGACGGCCTGGCAGGTGGGCATGTACGGCTTGATGGCGCTGGCGCAATTCTGGATATTCCGTCGCCTGTTCGGCGTGGAACTAGAGGTCGCGAGCCCGGAATTCTGGTTCGTAATGCAGATCGCGATGCTGGCCGGATTCGCGACCAGCTATCCGGTCAATTGGTGGCTGTTGCGCCGGGGCATCAAAGAGAGGATGTAGTCGCTCCGGCCGCAAAGCCGGCGAGCACTCATCCGGCAAGGGGCTTTGGGATCTGCGATGCTGTCTCTGTTTGAAATCGTCGCGGTGCTGCTGGCGCTGACCGCGACGTTCGCGTGGCTCAACCACGTCCTGTTCGGCCTGCCCAACCAGATCGGCCTGCTGATCATGGCGCTGGCCGCCTCGCTGGTGCTGGTCGGTTTCGAACTGCTGTTTCCGAATGCGCCGATCTTTCACGAGATTTCCGACCTGTTACGACGAATCGACTTCTCCGAAACGCTGCTGAACGGCATGCTCGGCTTTCTGCTGTTCGCCGGCGCGCTGCAGATCGATCTGTCGCGGCTGCGTGCGCGCAAATGGATCGTCGCCACGATGGCCACGATCGGCGTATTCATCTCGACCATCCTGATTGCCGGCGGCTTTTGGTACGCGGCTGGGTTGTTCGGCGTGCCGATGCCTTTCGCCTGGGCACTAGTGTTCGGCGCGCTGATCAGTCCGACCGACCCGATCGCGGTGCTGTCGACGTTGAAGGCGATCAGCATCCCAGAGACCCTGGAGATGGACATCTCCGGCGAGTCGCTGTTCAACGACGGCGTCGGCGTCGTGCTGTTCACGCTGCTGCTGACCGCCGCCACGACGAGCAGCGGCGAATTCGAACTGCAGCATTTCGGCGAAATGTTCGCGGTGGAGGCCGGTGGTGGTGCGCTGCTCGGACTGGTGACCGGTTACGTCGCCTATCGGGCGATGCGCGCGATCGACGACTATCCGATCGAAGTTCTGATCTCTATCGCGCTCGCGACCGGCACCTATGCCTTGGCCTTGCGGCTGCACGTCAGCGGCCCGATCGCAGTGGTGGTGTCCGGCGTGCTGATCGGCAATCGCGGTGCCGCATTGGCGATGAGCGACCAGACCAAGCGCTATCTGTTCGGATTCTGGACGTTGATCGACGAGATCTTGAACTCGGTACTGTTCCTGCTGATCGGAATCGAGGTGCTGGTGCTCGGCTTCGATTGGTCGCTGGCACCGCTCGCCCTGGTGGCGATCCCGATCGTGATGGTGGCGAGGCTGATCTCGGTCGCGGCGCCGATCGGGCTATTGAGCCTGCGCTATCCTTTCGAACGCGGAACGATCGCGATCCTGACCTGGGGCGGCGTGCGCGGCGGCATCTCAGTGGCACTGGTGCTGGCGATTTCCGCCAACGAGTACAGACCGGCGCTGGCCGCGGCCACTTACACGGTGGCGCTGTTCACGATCGTCGTCCAGGGCCTGAGCCTGGGCTGGGTTACCCGCCGCCTCGGCGTCGGCCGATCCAAGCCGGCGCCGGAATAGCGGTCGCCTCAGCGCGAGGCGACCGCGGAGTCCGGCAGCGCATAGACGACCAGTTCATCGCCGATCGGGGTCTCCATGAAATGATGGCCGCCGGCCATGATCGCCAAATATTGTTTGCCGCCGACCGAATAGGTCATCGGCGTGGCTTGCCCTCCGGCTGGCAGTACGTCGGTCCACACCGTCTTGCCGGTGGCGAGGTCGACGGCGCGAATGAGGTTGTCGGTGGTCGCCGCGATGAAGATCAGTCCGCCGGCCGTCACCACCGGCCCGCCGTTGTTCGGAGTACCGATCGTGAGTGGCAGCATCGACGGAATGCCGAACGGGCCGTTGGTCCGGGCCTGGCCGAGCGGCCGATCCCACATGGTCTCGCCGCTCTTCAGGTCGATCGCGCGCAGCCCGCCATAGGGCGGCTGTTTACACAGTAGCCCAGTGACCGGCAGCCGCCAGCCGGCGTTGACGTTGATGGCGTAGGGCGCACCGGCCTGCGGATCGCCGGCGCCTTCGGCTCCGCCGATTTTGCCGCGGGCCTGGTTGCGCGGCGCCCACCCTCGCCGGTCCGCTTCGGCGCGGGGGACCAGCCGGTTGTAGTTCGGCATGTCGTTGTAGTTGGCGATGATCAGGCCGCGGACCGGATCGACCGCGATGCCGCCCCAATCCGATCCGCCATTATAGCCGGGATACTCGATAGAATGCCGGTCGGTCGTCGGCGGCGTGAAAATGCCCTTGTAGCTCGCCTTTCTGAACAAGATGCGGCACACCATCTGATCGATCGGTGACATTCCCCACATGTCGGCCTCGACCAGATCAGGCTTCTGCAACGTGGCGTAGAGCGAGAACGGCTGCGTCTGGGCGCGCTGTTCGGGTTCGACGCCCGCTTGCGGCACTCGGCGTTCCTCGACTCCGGTTAGCGGCTTGCCGGTGCGCCGGTCGAGCACGAACAGATCGCCGCGCTTGCTGGGCAGGATCAGCGCCGGCACCAATCCTGCGGGTCCGGGAAAATCCACCAGCGTCGCCTGGGAGCCGAGATCATAATCCCAGACGTCGTTGCGCACCGTCTGGAAATGCCAGGCCGGCTTGCCGGTGGTGACATCGATCGCCACCAGCGAGGTCGCGAACTTCTTTTCGAGCTCGCCGCGACTGCCGCTCCAATAATCGACCGCGGAGACGCCGAGCGGCAAATACACCAGACCGAGCTCCTCGTCGCCCGAAGCGGTGGTCCACATGTTCGGCGTGCCGCGGGTGAAGGTTTCGCCTTTCGGCGGCAAACCGGTCAGTTCCGGCTTCGCCATGTCCCAAGCCCAGCGCAGCGCGCCGGTGACGGCGTCGTAGCCGAGGATCACACCCGACGGCGCGTCGCGCTTCTGACCGTCGAGCACCTGATGCCCGGTGACCACCACACCGCGCACGACGGTAGGCGGCGACGTGATCGAGTACATCCCCGGCACGTTCTGGCCGATGCCGACCGTGGTGTCGACCGCGCCGTCGCGGCCGAAATCGGCGCACGGCTTGCCGTTACGGGCGTCCACCGCAATCAGGCGCGCATCCAGCGTGCCTTCGATGATCCGGCTCGCGCAGGCCGACTGCGGGTCGGCATCGGGCACAGCGTAATAGACCACGCCGCGGCATGCGGCGGTGTACGGAATGTACTCGTCGGACACCTTCGGATCGTAGCGCCAACGCTCCTTGCCGCTCGCAGCATCGAGCGCGATCATGATGTTCTTCGGCGTGCACAGATACAGCGAGTCACCGACCTTCAGCGGCGTCGTCTCCGCCCCATAAGTGCCCTTGGCGGCCTGGCTCGGAAGATCGCCGGTGTGATAGGTCCAGACCTTGCGCAGTTCGGCGACGTTGCCGGGCTTGATCTGATCGAGCGGCGAATAACGCCGCGCCGCGTAGCTGCCACCGTAAGCGGGCCAATCCGTGCCTGGGTGCAGCCGCGATGGATCCTGCATACCGCCCGACAGAGGTGCGGCGGCCGCCACGGCCGCGGTGCTCGGCTGATTGATCAATGCGATTACCAGGGCGCCCGCCGCGGCAACGGCGATGCAGGCGGCCGCCCAGCCGAGAGCCGCTCCCAGCCGATGACGGAATGGGACGAGCCATGGCGTCGCGGCAACAACGAGAATCAGCAGCACCAGCGGCCCGACGAGGCGGGGCACCAGGGCCCAGCCGTTCGGGCCGACCTCCCACAGAGACCAAGCCACGGTACCGGCGACCACGATCCCGTAGACATACAGCGCCGCCGCACGACGCATCCACAGCAGGATTGCGGTAGCGAGCAACCCGACACCCGCGACGACATAATAAGGCGACCCACCCAGCGCGGCGAGCCACGCGCCGCCGGCCGCCAGCACCACCCCGCACAAGAACATCAGACCACCGAGGGCGATCACGAACCAGACGCCGGCTCCATCACGGCGGGATACGTTACGCTCGGTCATGAAGCGGGCTCCTGGTTCCATTGAACCGAGCAACGCGCCCCACCCCGCACCGTTCCGTGGTCAAGCTCGCGACCTTGGTCCTCTATCGGACCAACGAAAAGAGCCGCGCGGGGCCACCGCGCGGCTCTTTCAATCAGATGACGCTGCCGTTACGGGCAGGGATGCCGATTTCCGTCGTAGCCCAGATACGTGCCTGAGGACGGATCGTAGGACTTGAAGCGCTGCGAGCAGTAGGCGTCGGCATCCGCCGCCTGCGCCTGGGCGTTCGCCTGAGCCTGGCTGTTGGCGATGGCGCCGCCGATGATCGCACCGGCCGCGAGGCCGCCGATCGCCGGACCCCAGCCATAGCCGCCGCCGTGGCGATAGTAACCGCGGTGACCCCAGCCACGGTGGCCATGCCAGCCGTGGTGACCATGATGGCGCCATTGCACCTGCTGCACGGCCGACGGCGCCTGCTGAGTCGCCGCACCGGCCATCATCGGCGCCGCAGTAGCCGGGCTCGACGCCAGCGCCAGAGAGCCCATCAGCAAAGCAGCGGCAGGTAGCGCACGCGAAATCATCATCGATATTCTCCTTGTTGTTTCATCGATGCCGTTCGCGGCACACGGGCGCCGCCAAACGATCTGTTGCGACAACGAGAAATACCATTGAGCGTTCCGCGCGACCGGGTGCGACCAATGTTCCGTCAGATGCCGTACGAATCCTTAGTCCGAAATGGGAGGCGTCGTTGCACGACGGATTCGGCGACTGCGTCTTTCATTCGAGACCCGGAAGACGCGACGGGAAGGAACCAATCCCGCCGCAGCGCATCAGAACCAAGTGTGCAGCGCGCACGACGTCGTCACAGCATTCGAGGCTCCGTTGTTCCAGCGTGCGATCTCCGACCTCTCCGCCCGGCTGAATGTCATGCCACCCTGGCTCACGGTGACGCTGATCGTCACCGCCGTCGCAGTCGTCGCGCTGCTCTTGCATCGGCTGGTGTATGCGCTGCTCGAACGCAGGCTGAAGCGCTCGCAGCGGTTCGCGTGGCTGCTGATCCTGCAGAAATCCCGCGGCCCCTCGGCGCTGGCCGTGATCCTATTCGCGGCCGTCGCGGTGCTGCGGCTGATGCCGCTAGAAGCCGGCCTCGCCCAAACCCTGATTCGCATTCTGCAGATCACAGTGATCGCACTGCTGACTTGGATCGCAACGCGCGTGACCGACATTTTCGGCGCGGTGTATTTGCGCAGCTTCCAGAAGGACACCACGGACGACTTCACCGCCCGCAAGCAGGTGACTCAGATCCGCATCCTGAAACGCGCCGCCGCCACCGTCATCACGGTGATCGGCGTCGCCGCGGCGCTGATGACGTTCGAATCCGTCAGGCAATACGGCGTCAGCCTGTTCGCCTCCGCCGGCGTCGCCGGCCTCGCGATCGGTCTCGCGGCGCGCCCTTTGCTGTCGAGCATGATCGCCGGCATCCAGATCGCGCTGACCCAGCCGATCCGGCTACAGGACGTGGTGATCGTCGAGGGCGAATACGGCACGGTCGAGGAAATCACCTCGACCTACGTGGTCATCAAGCTGTGGGACTGGCGGCGGATGGTGATTCCGCTCAGCTATTTTATCGAAAAGCCGTTTCAGAACTGGACGCGCGACAGCGCTGAGCTGATCGGCGCGGTCACGTTCAACGTCGACTATTCTGCCGATGTCGAGCGAATTCGGAGCAAGCTGGAGCAGATCGTCCAGGATCATCCGCTGTGGGACAAAAAGGTCGTCAACCTGCAGGTGATCGACGCCACCGAACGGTCGATCCAATTGCGTGCGCTGGTCAGCGCCGCAACCGCATCGACGCTGTGGGACCTTCGCTGTGCGGTTCGCGAGCAGCTGATCACCTTTGTGCGAGATGATATGGCGCGGGCGCTGCCGCGCAGCCGGCAACAGGTAGTGGAAACCAAGCCGGTCGCGATTCGCGCGGCCGATGCCGGGGTCAGCATCTCGGCGATTCCGCAGCATGCCGCGGAGTGATTCGCGGCGTTCTTGAATTCACCTCGGCCCCCGGCGCGAATCGGCGTTTCCCCGCGCCACGCAGAAACGGCCTGACGCATCGCGCCCGGTGGTGTAAACAGCCTGCGGACCACAAGGGGAGATCGGCCGCAGATGCAGCGTACCAAAGCAGCCCTCAAATATCTCGGCCTCGGAATCGCCGTGACCGTGATGCTCGGGCTGGCGATCGCGCCGTTCTCAAAGCGGCTGATCGAACAATGGTCGCGCAACGACGTCGAGGCGCGCTCGCGGCTTGTCTACAACGCGGTGCAATCCCAAGTGGTCACCGCGATGACCGAGCACGACGACGTACAACTCTCCTTGTTGTTCAGCGCCATTGCACTCGATCAGCGTATTCTGGCGGTCGGCCTGTGCGCGCCGCAGGGCCGGCTGGTCGCACCGACCAAAATGATGCCCTCGACCTTCTCGTGCGAGAAGGTCGCCCGCTCGGACACAGAAAGCTTCTCGACGATCGCGATCGACGGCCACCGCATCATGGTCGGCGCGTTTCCGATCTCGCACGGGAACGCGAAATCCTATCTGGTCATTCTGCACGATCTGAGCTTCATCGACAAACGCTCCGGCGAGGCGCGCGCCTTTATCATCGCGGCGCTGCTCGGCGTCGCCGTCGCGATGGCGGGCGGCGCGATCATCTTCGTGCTCGTGACGCTGCGCGGCTGGATGGAATCGCTGCGCCGCGCCGTCGAGGACGTCCGCACCGGGACCAGCTCGCTCGCGGCGGCTCGCGACCAGAGCGCGATCGATCTGCAGATCAAGAAGCTGCTCAGCGAGGTCGAGGTCGGCCGCAGCGCGATCAATGCGACGCAGATCGAATGGTCACCGACCACGCTGCAGCAATTGCTGCGCGACTCGCTGCCCGAAGCCGAGGTGCTGATCGTCTCCAACCGCGAGCCCTACATCCACAACCGCGACGGCGACACCGTTTCGGTTCAGGTCCCGGCGAGTGGCCTAGTGTCGGCGCTAGAACCGGTGATCCGCGCCTGCGGCGGGACTTGGATCGCGCACGGCAGCGGCAGCGCGGATCGCGAAACGGTCGATCGCCACGACCGGATCGAGGTTCCGCCGGATCGCCCCGCCTACAGCCTGCGCCGGATCTGGATCACCGACGAGGAGCAGGAAGGCTTCTATTACGGCTTCGCCAATGAGGGGCTCTGGCCGTTGTGCCACATCGCCTTCGTGCGCCCGACCTTCCGCGAGAACGACTGGCGCCTGTATCAGGCGATCAACGAGCGGTTCGCCGATGCCGTGGTGCAGGAGGCCAAGACCGAAGATCCGATCGTGCTGGTGCAGGACTATCACTTCGCGCTGGCGCCGCGGATGATCCGCAACAAGCTGCCGAAGGCGACGATCATCACCTTCTGGCACATCCCGTGGCCGAACGCCGAGACCTTCAGCATCTGTCCATGGAAGGAGCAGATCATCGACGGCATGCTCGGCTCGACCATCCTCGGCTTCCATACCCAATTCCACTGCAACAATTTCTTCGAGACCGTTGACCGCTTCATCGAAAGCCGGATCGATCGCGAGCACGCCACCGTCACGCTCCGCGGCCACGAGACCATGGTCCGTGCCTACCCGATCTCGATCGAATGGCCGCCGGCTGCGCTCGAAGGCCAGCCACCGGTCGACGTCTGCCGCACGGACGTGCGCGAGGCGCTCGGCCTCGCAGCGGACACCCGGCTCGCGGTCGGAATCGAGCGGTTCGACTACACCAAGGGCATTCTCGACCGGATGCGCGCCGTCGACGATCTGCTCAGCCGCGAGCCGCACTGGAGAGGCAAACTGGTGTTCGTCCAGGTCGCAGCGCCGACTCGCAGCAAGCTGTCGAGCTATTCGTCGCTGCAGGACGATGCGGTCGCGCTTGCCGACGAGATCAACGCGCGCCATGGCTCGGCGGACTACACGCCGATCCGGCTGCTGATCCGCCATCACGGCGCCGCCGAAGTGTTCAAGCTGTTCCGCGCCGCCGATTGCTGCGTCGTCTCGAGCCTTCACGACGGCATGAACCTGGTCGCCAAGGAATTCGCCGCCGCGCGCGACGACGAGCGCGGCGTGCTGGTGCTGTCGAGCTTTACCGGCGCCTCGCGCGAGCTGGCCGCAGCCTTGATCGTCAACCCGTATCACCTGCACGAGATGGCCACCGCGCTCGACACCGCGCTGCGGATGCCGGACCGCGAGCAGCAGGAGCGGATGCGGGCGATGCGCCAGCAGATTAGGGAGTGGAACGTGTATCGCTGGGCCGCGCGAATGCTGATCGACGCCGCGGCGTCCCGTCGCCGCCAGCGCATCTTCGACCTCGCCGCAGACGCGCGCTAAGATGCCTTGAGCGAGCTTCTGGGCCCTTCGGCGATCATGTCGACGAAGGCCCGGTGCCTGGTTCGAATATCGCTGAGGTCGCTCGGCGACCCGACGTCCCGTTCGGCGTCGCGCATCACCAGATCGGCGTGCTTGCGCACCGCCTCCATCCGCGCCGGGTCACGCTCGCAGCTCACCACCCAGGTCATCACTTCGATCATGCGGATCAGCACCGAAGGCTTGCCCGCGGCGTTCTGACGGATCATGTGAAACATCGCGCCGACCAGTTCGTCGTAGCGGACATGCGGCACCACCAGCACAGTGCGATCATCCTTGACCGCCACCCCGGTCTGCAGCCGCAGCGGTTTCATCTCGCACAGCGCCGAACCGAGCCGGTCAAGCACGCTGATCGCGGTGTGAGGATCATTGATACCGGGCGACAACGCGCGCACGCCGACCTCGACGAGTTGCCGGACCGCAAAGAGTAGATCGGTGGACGTGGAACGCTGTGGGCTCAGCGCGGTGGCGGCACGGATCGCTTCGGCAGCGCCGTCGCGCGGCGGGCTGATCATCGCGATCGGGGCACCGGGAAACACGTAATCCCCCGGACGCACCAGCATCTTGATCGCGGCGTCATTTTCACAAGCCCAAGTTGCGAGCCCATCCTCATCGAATTGATTCAGGTAACCGCGGCGATCGTCCGTAACCGGCTCGGCGTCGCGCCAGAACTCCGGCGGCGGCGGAGCCGACTCGCGATCCTCGGTCGCCAGCGTCCGCATCACGTCGCGGACGTCCTCGCTGACCAGGCCGACCACCGTGTCGACATTGATCCGCCCCGACATATGGCCGACGAAATACACCAAGGTGGCCACACAGACGAAGGCGAGCGCGATGCCTGCGCTGACCGCAAGATGTGGAATGAACGCGCCCTCGTCCGGCATTCGGACGCTGCGTAGCACCACCAAGGCGTAGCAGAACGTTCCGAGGAAAATGCCGAGCGTGATCTGATTACCGCGGTCGCGGGTAAAGTTGCGTAGCAGGCGCGGTCCCATTTGCCCCGCGGCGAGCGACAGCGCCGCAATGGTGATCGAGAAGACGGTGCCGGCCACTCCGATGGTCGAGGAGGCGACCGCCCCAAGCAGGGTGCGCGCGCCGGTGGCGCCGCCATTGTAAATCCAGCCGTTCAGCCACTCGGGCACGAGCTCCTGGCTGTCGACCACCACCAGGCCCCGAGCCCCGACGATGCCGACAATCACCAACAACGCCGGCAACAGCCAGAACGATTCGGCAAGATCGTTGATCAGTTTGCGAAGGCGTGCGGTCACTCCGGCTCCTCATCTTGAGCCCCGCCCGCAGCGAACGGCTCGGGAGCACAAGCCGAGGCCACCGAAAAAGTTCCAGATCGGGAACGCCACGTCAGCGCGCGCTGGACGTGATCAGCCGAGGTGACGACCGAAGGGCGGAGCCTCGCCGCTCGCTGCGAACGACCGCAGCCAATAACGCCAGACCCGCCGCAGCGGCCCCCAATGCGACGCCGGCACGCAGCAGCGTCGGATTGAACGGAAACGCCGCCGCAGAAGAGCGTCGGTCAAACCGGCCATGCGCGCCCGGATCGCCCGGTCCGGCGGCGAACAGATTGTCGGCGCGGTTCGGATCGTCCGGCTCGTCGCCGGTCTCGTTACCAACCCCGGCCTTTGCGAGGATCCGATCGACCACCGAAGGCATCAGCATTTGACCCAGGATCGCCTTCACGGCCGAGGAACCGACCCAATATTCGCGCGGCGCGTGCTCGGCGGCGCGGACAACAGCGGCGGCGATCGCTTCGGGCTGATAGATCGGCGCCACCGGCGCCGGTTTGTGTTGGAATTTGTTGCGGGCCCAATCGAACTGCGGCGTGTTGACCGCCGGCAGATGCACCATGGTGAGAGTGATCGCGCTGTTCTCGGCTTCCAGCTCGCTACGCAGTGAATCGATGAAGCCGCGCGTCGCTGCCTTGGCGGCGCAATACGGTGCCTGGAACGGGATCGAGCGATACGCCAGCGCCGAGCCGATCGAGATGATGGCGCCGCGATCGCGCGGGCGCATGTGGCGCAGCGCCGCCAGTGTGCCGTGCACCTGACCGAGATAACTCACGCGCGTGACCTGGAGAAACTCCTCCGGCGACAGGTCGACGCTCGCGCCATAGACAGTCACCATCGCGTTGTTGATCCATAGATCAATCGGCCCAAGCTCGGCCTCGACCCGCGCCGCAGCGGCCACCATTGCCTGCGCATCGGCGACATCGGCTTCAATCACCAGCGCCTCGCCGCCGAGACGCACGATCTCCCGCCGGGTACTGTCCAGGCCCTCGCGCCCCCGCGCGATCAGGGCCACCTTGCAACCGCGTCGGCCGAACGCGACCGCGACCGAACGGCCGACCCCTGCGCTGGCGCCGGTCACCACGACGGTTTCAATGAACTCGCGCTTAGTCATAACAATCCCTTTGCTGAAACAACGAAGGCGTTTGCACCCTCAACGCGGCCGTTGCGCTTCCGTTTGCTCGACGCCAGATGAATTCTCGGTCATCCGACCCAAGGCAAACGAAACGAGGGACGGGCTAGAGCCGTCCCTCGTGAGAACCAGGCAAATGCGAGAAGTTCGGCTCAGCCCTTGGCAATCGGCACGGCGACGAAGCGCGCCGCCGAGTCCGCTGTCTTCACGCGCATCAGGACGCTCTTCTTGCCGTCCTTGCTGGCGGCGGCCAGCGCGCTGCGGACATCGCCGGTGTTCGACACCGACTTTCCGCCGACCGCGAGGATCACGTCGCCAGTATGCACGCCTTTGTCGGCGGCCGGACCGTCCGGATCGACGGCGGTGACGACCACACCGTTCTGACCGGCGCCGTCGACATCGCTCGCCGGCGCGACACGCAGGCCAAGATAGGGCTGGCCGGCACCGTGAGCGCCACCGTTGTCGGCGACCTTCTGATGATCGCCGGGCATCTCGGCGAGGGTGAGATCGATCGTCTTGGATTGGCCGTTGTGCAGCACGTCGAGCTTGACCGAGGACCCCGGCGCCATCGTGCTGATGGTCCGTGCCAGTTCACGCGAGTCCTTGACCTCCTTGCCGTTGACCGCGGCAATCACGTCGCCGGCCTTGATCCCAGCTTTCGCGGCGGGGCTGCCGTCCTGCGGACTGTCGACCAGCGCACCGCGCGCCTGCTTCATGCCGAGGCTGTCGGCGATCTCGGCCGTGACCGGCTGCACCTGGACGCCGAGCCAGCCGCGGGTGACGTAACCGTTGTCCTTGAGCTGAGCCACCACGAGTTTCGCGGTGGCGGCCGGAATGTCGAAGCCGATGCCGACCGAACCGCCAGACGGCGAGTAGATCGCGGTGTTGACGCCGATCACGTTGCCGTTGGTATCGAACGCAGGTCCGCCGGAATTGCCCTTGTTGATCGGTGCGTCGATCTGCACGTAGTCGTCATAGGGGCCGGAGCCGATATCACGGCCGCGCGCCGAGACTATGCCGGCCGTCACTGTGCCGCCGAGGCCGAACGGATTGCCGACCGCGACCACCCAGTCGCCGACCCGCGCCGGCGCATCGGCGAAGTGGACGTGCGGAAAGTCGGTCTTGCCGTCGACCTTGATCAGAGCCAGATCGGTCTTGGGATCGGTGCCGACCACTTTGGCGGTGTAGATGGTGCCATCATCGGTCGTGACCTGCACCGACTTGGCATGGTCGACAACATGATTGTTGGTGACCGCGTAACCGTCCGCGGTAATGAAGAAGCCGGAGCCTTCGCCGGTGATAGTCTGGTGCCGTTTCGGCATGCCGTTAGGACCACCGAATCCGAACTGACGCTCAAACTGCTGGAAGCCGGGCGGCAGCTGCATCTGCTCGCCGTCGTCGCGCACCAGCGGGGTGGTCTGACGATCCTCGTCGATCTTGACCCGCACCGAGATCACTGCAGGCTTCACCTTGGCGACCAGATCGCCGAACCCCGCCGGCGCCGGCGTGCCGCTCTCGGCCGCATAGGCGGGCGAACCAAACGACGGCATCTCGCGGGTGAGAAATCCGGCGCCGCCGAGCGCAACCACCATGCTCAAGCCCGCAACGGAGGCCAACAGCGAGAGCCGCCGTGGCCTCAAGACTTTGCGGATGTGAGCATCGTTCTGCACTGATACGTGGTCGATGTGGTCGCCTTCCATGACATGGTCTCCATCTGGTCGATCGTGAATGTGAAACGATGAGACCGAATATAGGAGAGCGACCTTACGGCGAGCTGTGCCGGAAATTAACGTTCAGCAAGATGGTATCACGCAAACGCGAGCCACCGGTCCGTTCGCTGCTGCGGAAGGAGCCGGCGGCGCGGAGAACAGGACCGCCTTCGCGTATCAGCGCCGCTTCATCGAAACGGAGATTTGGCGGACGTCATTGCCTTGCGGCACGATCGTCACCGATTGCGACGCGCCGCGGGTAGCGACCGACAGCGACGCGCTGAAGCCCGGCCCGCTTACTTGCGCCGAGATCCCGCCGCCGCGCGCCGTGCCCGAGACGTTGCCGGTGACGTTGCGCGTCGCCTCGCTCCAGGTGCCGGAAATGCGACCGCCGCTCTCTTCAACGTTACTGGAGATGTCGAACTTGTAGCTGGCGCTGGCGCAAGTGAGCTTCTGCTGCATCAGCCGCCCGCCGCCGCCGACCGCATACGACGCTCGGCAGCGGATCCGTTCGGCTGTACCGTCCGACATCTGCACCCGCCCCGACCCCGCCCAGTAGCCGGCCAAACTGTCGAACGCGCCGGCAGCGAGGCCCGCGGTCGGCGCGAGCAGCAGCGTACCGGCAAAACCGGCGGCGAAAACGGGAGCGGCGAGACGAACGGTCATGACTGGCCTCCGGATGGGCAAACGACAGCATGCGGCGCAGAGCCCCGCCGCGCGGGTCTGGCACAACGATTCTGCCTGCAATCGGTTTCATCGGCCTGCGGGCCGCACCGATCATCCCAGCAGCAGCGCAATCAACGTCCCGACGACCACGCCGGCACAGGCGCTCGACAGCACGAACACCGAGCCCCACAACAGAAAATAGCCAATCACCGCGCCGAGCGTCTTGTCGAGATGATCGCCATACATCCAGAACGACGCCGCGAATGCAACCAGCAGGAGGCTGGCGATCGCAACCCTGAGCCAAAGGGCCCGGCGCGAGGCACGGGCAACGAACCACGCGCCCCATCCGATGGCGACGGCAAGCACAAGCCAAGCGATGATCAAGCGAACGGCCATGACAGTTTCCAGAGTACAGAGGACGGCCTACGCCGTGGAGTCGACGAACGGATGACGGATCGCCGCCGCGGCGGATTTCCATTACATTATCAGGGTGCACGCGTCCTCGCCCGGTCGTGGACCTTACGGAATTACCCTGCCGCCGATGTGATGGTGAATGGCTCCCCTTCCTGATTCCGATCCGCGCGAGCCCTCGCCGCTGTTTCAGGGCCGCGGGCTGACCAAGCGATTCGGCCGCTTCGTCGCTAACGAGGCGATCGATCTCGATATCGCGGCCGGGGAGATTCACGCGCTGCTCGGCGAGAACGGCGCCGGCAAATCGACGCTGGTGAAGCTGATCACCGGGTTGCTGCAGCCGGACGATGGCCAGATGCGCTGGCGCGGCACTGCTGTCACCTTCGCTGGCCCAGCGCAGGCTCGCGCCTGCGGCATCGCCGCGGTGTCGCAGCACTTCGCACTATTCGACAACCTCACGGTCGCCGAGAACGTCGCGCTCGGGCTCGATCGCCGGGTCTCGGTCGGTAAGCTGGCTGCCGAGTTGGAGCAGATCTCGCGGCGCTACGGCCTGCCGCTCGATCCCAAACGCGAGGTGTGGCGTCTGTCGGTCGGCGAACGACAGCGGATCGAAATCGTCCGCGCGCTGCTGCAGGATCCGCAGCTTCTGATCCTCGACGAGCCGACCGCGGTGCTGACGCCTGCGGAAGCCGGCCGGTTGTTCGAGGTGCTGGAGCGCCTGAAAGCCGACGGCCGGGCGCTGCTGTACATCTCGCACAAGCTCGACGAGGTGAAGCGCCTCGCCGGGATCGCCACCATTCTGCGTGCCGGCCGCGTCGTCGGCCGCTGCGATCCGCGCCGGGAGACTGCCGCAGCGCTGGCAAGGATGATGGTCGGCAGCGACGTGATCGCACCAAAACAATCCAGACACGCGATCGGGGCTCCGCTACTCAGCGTCGCCAAACTGACGCTGTCCCCCGACGATCCGCACGGCGTGACGCTGCGCGACCTTTCCCTTGAAGTGCGGAGCGGCGAGATCGTCGGCATCGCCGGCGTCGCCGGTAATGGTCAGGATGAATTGTTCGCAACACTGTCGGGCGAAACGTCGATCGCGCAGGCGGACGCTATCACGATGGCTGGCGAAGCCGTCGGCGGTCTCTCGATCAACCGACGGCGCCGGCTCGGCGCCGCGTTCGTGCCGGAGCAGCGGCTCGGCCACGCCACCGTGCCGACGATGAGCCTATCCGACAATGCATTGCTGAGCGGACACGCAACCGGCGGACTGGTGCGATACGGCCTGATCGATCGCGGTGCTACGCGGGCGCTGGTCGACCGCGTCACTGAAGCGTTCGACGTGCGCAAAGCCAGCCGCGATCCCGAAGCGGCGCGGCTGTCTGGCGGCAATCTGCAGAAATTCATCGTCGGCCGCGAGATCCTGCGGCAGCCGAAGCTGCTGATCGTCGATCAGCCCAGTTGGGGGCTGGATGCCGGCGCCGCCAGCGCGATCCGCCAGGCCCTGCTCGACCTCGCAGCGTGCGGCGCCGCGGTGCTGGTGATCAGCCAGGATCTCGACGAGCTGATCGAGATCGCCGACCGGATCGCGGTGATGTTTCGCGGCCGGCTGTCGCCGCCGCGTCCCGTCAGCGAGATCGGCCGCGATCAGCTCGGACTGTTGATGGGCGGCAGCGTATGGCCGACCACGGAGGCGCACGATGGCGCTGGTGCTTGAGAGGCGCATCGAGCGATCGGCGGCGATCGCGCTCGCCTCACCGCTGCTGGCGATCGCGCTGACGCTGCTGACCCTGACGCTCGTGTTTGGGGCGCTCGGCAAAAATCCCGGTGCGGCGCTGGCAGTGTATTTCATCACGCCGCTGACCGACGGCTATTCGCTGCAGGAAATCGCCGTGAAGGCCTCGCCGTTGGTGATGATCGCGGTCGGTCTGGCGCTGTGCTACCGCGCCAACGTCTGGAACATCGGCGCCGAGGGGCAATTGCTGATCGGCGCGATCGCCGGCAGCGGACTGGCGGTGATGACGCAAGGCACTCATCCCGGCCCCTGGCTGCTGCCGGCGATGCTGCTGGCGGGGGCGGCGGCCGGGGCCGCCTACGCGCTGATCCCCGCGCTGTGCAAAGTGAAATTCGGCGCGTCCGAAATCTTGATCAGCCTGATGCTGGTCTATGTCGCCGGACTGCTGCTCGATTATCTGGTGCGTGGGCCGTGGCGCGACCCCGCCGGCTTCAACTTTCCAACCACCGCCGAATTCGATTCCGTTGCGACGGTGCCGCTGCTGATCGCCGGCAGCCGCGTTCATGCCGGCCTGATCCTGACGCTGATTGCGGTCGCTGCCGCAGCCGTGCTGCTCGGGCGGACGTTGAAGGGCTTCGAGATCCGCGTGGTCGGCACCGCGCCGCGCGCGGCGCGGTTCGCCGGCTTCAAGGCCGATCGCGTGGTGCTGACGAGCTTCGCGATCTCCGGCGCGCTGGCCGGCCTCGCTGGCATTCTTGAAGTCGCCGGACCGATCGGCCATCTGCAGCCGGACATCTCGCCGGGCTACGGCTTCACTGCGATCATCGTGGCGTTTCTCGGCCGGCTCAATCCGCTCGGCATTCTCGCCAGCGGACTTTTCCTCGCGCTGACCTTCATCGGCGGCGAGCAGGCGCAGATCACGCTGAAACTGCCGCAGGACATGACCGGCGTGATCCAAGGCATCCTGCTGTTCTACGTGCTCGCTTGCGATTCGCTGATTCTGTACCGGCTCCGCTGGCGTGCACCGCAACGAAAGGCGCTTGATGGGCCTCATTGAAGCGATCCTGCTGTCGATCGTCACCGCCTCGACGCCGCTGCTGCTGGCGGCGAGCGGTGAGCTGATCGCCGAGCGCGCCGGCGTGCTCAATCTCGGCGTCGAAGGCATGATGCTAATCGGCGCGGTATGCGGTTTCGCCGGCGCCTGGGCAACCGGCTCGACTGCGATCGGTGCGCTGTACGGGATCGCAGCCGGTGTCGCGCTCGCAGCACTGTTCGCAGCGGCCGCAATCGGACTCGCAATCAATCAGGTCGCGGCCGGCCTGGCGCTGACGATCCTCGGCACCGGTCTTGCGGGCCTGATCGGCACGCCGCTGGTCGGCGAGACCATCACCGCCGCTCCGCATCTGTGGCTGCCATGGCTCACCGACCTGCCTTTGGTCGGCAAGCTGCTGTTCGGTGAGGACGCCCTGGTCTATCTGGCGATCGGGCTGATCGCGGGCATCGCCTACGTGCTCACCCGCACCCGGACGGGGCTGATCCTGCGCGCGGTCGGTGACGATCCGGCCTCGGCGCATGCGCTCGGCTACAACGTCGCGGCGATCCGAACGCTGGCGGTGCTGTTCGGCGGTGGCTGCGCGGGGCTCGCCGGCGCCTATCTGACGCTGGCCTACACGCCGTTCTACGCCGCCGGCATGACGGCGGGCCGCGGCTGGATTGCCCTGGCACTGGTGGTATTCGCCTCGTGGCGGCCGGGCCGGCTGGTGGCCGGCGCCGTGTTGTTCGGCGCGGTGTCGATTCTGCAACTGCACGCCCAGGCGTTCGGCCTCGGCGTGCCATCGCAACTCATGTCAGCTCTGCCCTATCTTGCCACGGTCCTGGTGTTGGTGCTGATCTCGCGCGTCCGCCGCGGCGGCTCGGTGGCGCCGGCGGCGCTCGGAACCGGGTTCGTGCCGGAGCGCTAAAGACGAGATCCGAGGGCCGCGCGGCGGGGGCGCGGGGCTCGCATAGGACGATCCCCGAACGATGAAGCGGAGAATCGGATGAACAAGGCGATCATGGCGGCGGCGCTGGTGCTGACGGCGAGCTGCGCGGCACTTTCGGCAGCCAACGCCCAGGACAAGCCGGAAGGCAAGCCGGGGACCAAGCCGGACAAGCTGAAGATCGGCTTCGTCTATGTCGGACCGGTCAGCGACTTCGGCTGGTCGTATCAGCACGATCAGGCGCGCCAGGCGATCGTCAAGGAATTCGGCGATCGCGTCGAGACCACCTTCCTCGAAAAGGTCGGCGAAGGTCCGGACGCCGAACGCTCGATCGAACAGCTTGCCCGCGCCGGCAACAAGCTGATCTTCGCCACCTCGTTCGGCTACATGGATTCGGTGATCAAGGTCGCCAAGAAATATCCGGACGTGAAGTTCGAGCACGCCACCGGCTACAAGCGAGAACCGAACGTCTCGACCTATGCCGGGCGGTTTTACGAAGGCCGCACCATCCAGGGCACGATCGCGGCGAAGATCTCCAAGAAGGGCGTGCTCGGCTATATCGGCTCGTTCCCCGTGCCCGAAGTGATCTCCGGCATCAATGCCACCATGCTGGCGGCGCAGAAGATTAACCCGAACATCAAGGTCAAGATCGTCTGGGTGAACTCCTGGTTCAATCCCGGCAAGGAGGCCGATGCCGCCAAAGCGCTGATCGACCAGGGCGCCGACGTCATCATGCAGCACACCGACAGCGCCGCGGCGATGCAGATCGCCAACGAGCGCGGCATCCACGCCTTCGGCCAGGATTCCGACATGATCAAATTCGGACCGAAGGCTCAGCTCACCGCCATCGTCAACAACTGGACGCCGTACTACATCTCGCGCGTTAAAGCAGTGATGGACGGCAAATGGGCGTCGCAGGACGTGTGGGAGGGGCTGAAGGACAAGATGATTCAGATGGCGCCCTACACCAACATGCCGGACGACGTGAAGCAGCTCGCCGCCGACACCGAAGCAGGCATCATCGCCGGCACCATCAAGCCGTTCGCCTGCCCGATCCTCGATCAGGACGGCAAGGAGGTCGAATGCAAAGGCGGCGACCACCTCGACGACGGCCAGATCCGCGGCATGAATTTCTACGTCAAAGGCATCGACGACAAACTTCCGGGGAAGTGAGTCAGATACTCACCGCGGGTGAGGAGAGCAGGGCCTGTCCCCGATCCTGACGTCATACGCGGGCTTGACCCGCGTATCCATCGCAAGCGAAAGCGCGCCTGCTGAATGCGCCACTGTTGCGAAGAGGATAGATTGCGGGTTCAAGCCCAGCCATGACTCCTGATGGCGAAGCATCAGATCGCGGGCCCGGCGAGATCAATGCAGCCGCGGCGCCTTGAGAAATTTAGCGCGGTCGGAGGAATGCAGCACCACGTCGAAGGTAGCACCGCCGCTGAACAGCGTCAGCGGCACCTCGACGCCGGCGGTGCCGAGCCCCCAAACCTTGCGGTAGAACTCGGCTTCGCTTCGCACCTTTTCGCCGGCGACGGCGAGAATCACGTCGCCGGTCTTCAGCTCGGCGCGCGCCGCCGGCCCCTTCGGCGCGATCCCGACCACCACGACCTTGTCCTCGATCTCGGTGGAATACAGCCCGAGCCACGGCCGCACAGGCTTGTTGGGACGGCCGAACTTGCGCATGTCGTCGAGAATCGGCGGCAACAGATCGATCGGCACGCTCATATTGTAGTGATCATTCGAGCCGCTGCGCTCGATCTGCAGCGAGCCGACGCCGATCAGTTCTCCGGTCGCCGACAACAATGCGGTGCCGCCCCAATTCGGATGCGACGGCTCGGTGAAAATTGCATCGTCGAGCAGATACTCCCAGTAGCCGGCGAACTCCTGGCGCGCAGCGATGCGGCCGGCGACCGAGCGGGTGCGGCCACCGACGCCGCCAATGATGACGCGCTCGCCCGATTTGGCGAAGGCGGAGCGGCCGAGCTGCAGCGATGGCAGATCGATCGGGCCAAGCGCCTGCACCAGACCGAAACCGCTCTCCTGATCGAAGCCGAGCGCATGACCTTCGACGACGCGGCCGTCACCAAGATGCAGCCACACCGTTTCGGCTTCGGTGATCAGATAGCCGATCGTCAGCACCAAGCCGTCGTCGATCAGCACGCCATTGCCGGCGCGCTCAGTGCCGAGCGTACCGGCCGTGTAAGCGTCCGCCGGAATGATCGCATGCAGCCCGACCACCGCGGACAGCGCGCGGTCGAGATCGAAGCCGAAATCGGCCGAGCGTGGCCGGATCGCGGCCGGGACGTTCCATTCGGGGAGCGAAGGCATCCGGCGTCTCCTGTTGCGCAACACCGCGTGCAACCGGAAATATCGGGGGCTGCTCGGCGATTTGCAAGCCGGCGTCACAGTGCCGCGGGTGACGCAGCCGAGACGCCGGCCGCTTCGGGCTCAGCCTTCCTTATGGACGCCCGAGCCCTCGACGATCTTGCGCCAGCTTTCGGTCTCCGCCGCCAGCATTGCACCGAACTGCTTGGCATCGCCGTGCAGCTCGATCGCGCCGAGGTCGACGATCCGCTGTTTGATCGCGGGCTGGTCCAGTGCCGCACTGATCTCGCGGTTGAGCAGATCCACCACCTGCTGCGGTGTGCCGTGCGGCACGCCGACCCCGTAGAACGAGCTGGTGTCGTAGCCGGGCAGCGTGTCGGCAATCGGCGGCACCTGCGGCAGCACTGCCGAGCGCTCGCGGCTGGTGACGCCGAGCGCGCGAATCTTGCCGGCCTGCGCCAGCGCGAACGACGAGGTGACGTTGTCGAACATCGCCTGGATCTGGCCGCTCATCAGATCGGTCAGGCCGGGAGCCGAGCCACGATACGGCACATGCACCATCTCGATGCCGGCCATCGACTTGAACAACTCACCCGACAGATGCAGCGAAGTGCCGATCCCGGACGAGCCGACGCTGATCTTGCCCGGATGCGCCTTGGCATAGGCGATGAACGACGCAGGCTCACTCGGCGACGGATCCGATAAGTTGTCGTTAATTGCGACGCTTCATACTCGCGGGCGAGCACCGACAGCGCCCATTGCGTGTCCCACCGGTACCACGGGCCTGCCGCCCGACAAGGTTAACGAGACCTTTTCGGAGAAAAGCGCGACCCAAGGCTGAACCTGATGACCGATTTTGCCTTTGCGCCGCGCGTCGCCGCCCATTCCGCCAATCCCCCGCGCCTCAAAGCGCTGCAACTCGGCCTGCTCTGGCTGGTCGGCGCCAGCGGTGCGATCGTGTTCATCGAACCGAGCCCCTATGAGATCGCCATCGTGCTGGCGCTGGCGGTGTTCGCCGCCACCGGCGGACTTCGCATGGCTCCAGCGCTGATCGTCCCGATTGGCCTGCTGCTCGGAATCGAGCTCGGCTACAGCATCGGTGCAGCCGAACTGATGGGCGATCCCATCGTCCTAAATTGGATCCTGACGTCCTGGTACATGGCGGTGACCGCGGTGTTCTTCGCCATGGTGTGCCTGCAGGACACTCAGGAACGCGCCCAGGCGATAGCCCACGGCTACATGATCGGCGGAATCATCGCGGCGCTCGCGGGTATCGTGGGCTACTTCAATCTGCTGCCGGGCGGCTACGATCTGCTGACCTTCGTCGGCCGTGCGCGCGGCACCTTCAAGGACCCGAACGTGCTCGGCGCGTTCCTGATTTTTCCGGCGATCTACAGCCTGCAGCGGGCGATCGAAGGCTCGTTCTGGACCATGATCCGCAATGGCATTGCGTTCGGCATCATCTCGCTCGCGATCTTTTTGGCATTCTCGCGTGCCGCCTGGGGCATGCTGGCGGGCGCCTCGCTGCTGACCGTGGCATTGATGTTCATCACCGCACCGACACAGCAGCGTCGATTGCGAATCGTCATTCTTGCGGCACTCGCGCTCGGCGTGCTCGGCGCCACAATTGCGGTGTTGCTGTCGTTCGACCAGATCGACGCGCTGTTCAAAGAGCGCGCCAGTCTGGCACAGCCCTACGACAGCGGTCGGTTCGGCCGGTTCGGCCGGCACCTGCTCGGCGCAGCGATGGCGCTAGACTACCCGACCGGGATTGGGCCCCTGCAATTCCGCCGGTTTTTCCCGGAAGACACCCACAACTCGTTTTTGAATGCGTTCATGTCAGGGGGTTGGATCAGCGGCACGTTGTATCCGGCTCTGGTGTTCATCACCGCGGCTTATGGGCTGCGCCACGTCTTCGTGCGCACGCCGTGGCAGCGGATCACCATCGTGGTGGTGACTGCCATGGTGGTAACGCTGATGGAGAGCTTCATCATCGACACCGACCATTGGCGGCATTATTTCATGCTGCTGGGCTTGACGTGGAGCCTGGCGATCGCCAGCACTCGGCTGCGCAATCAACGACCGGTCGCGTCTGCCCCGAGCTGACCGCCGCACCGCCCCCAAAAAGATTGATCGGACGCCGTATGGACCAACGCCACATCCTCGTCACCGGCGGCGCCGGTTATATCGGTAGCCATATGACCCTGGCGCTGCTCGAAGCCGGCGAACGCCCGCTGGTGATCGACAATCTCTCCACCGGCTCGCGCGCGGTGGTACCGGCGGGGGTGCCGCTGTTCGAAGGTAATGTCGGCGACGCCGAGTTCGTCGGCCGGATCATGGACGCGCATCCGATCGAGGCGATCATTCATTTCGCCGCCAGCATCGTGGTGCCGGAATCCGTCACCAAGCCGCTCGCCTACTACGGCAACAACACCGCCAATGCCCGCACGCTGCTCGACTGCGCAATCAAGCGCGGCGTGCCGCACATGGTGTTCTCCTCGACAGCGGCGGTGTATGGCGAGCCAGAGCGGACGCCGGTCGAAGAGGATGACCCGACCAAGCCGATCAACCCATACGGCCGTTCCAAGCTGATGGTGGAGTGGATGCTGGCCGACGTCGCGCAGGCCCATCCATTCAGCTACGCGGCCCTACGCTACTTCAACGTCGCCGGCGCCGATCCGCAAGGCCGCACCGGACAATCGACACCGAACGCCACCCATCTGATCAAGGTGGCGGTGGAAGCCGCGCTCGGCAAGCGGCCCGGGCTCGACATCTACGGCACGGATTATCCGACGACCGACGGCTCCTGTATCCGCGACTACGTCCATGTGTCCGATCTCGCGCAGGCCCATCTCGACGCGCTGCGCTATCTGCGTGACGGCAAGCCGAGCATTACCTGCAATATCGGCTATGCGAACGGTTACTCCGTGCTCGAGGTGATCGAGGTGGTGAAACGAGTGTCGGGCGTCGATTTCGAGGTGCGGATCAAGGGCCGCCGCGCCGGCGATCCGGCGGCGCTGATCGCCTCCAATCAGCGCGCGCTTTCGGCGCTGAACTGGACGCCGCACCACGACGACCTGGAGCAGATCGTGCGTGACGCGCTCGCCTGGGAGCGTCGTCTCGGCTGAGAACGGAACCGTTAAGCTGTCTCAACCCGGCACGCCGCGCCAAATCGGCACATCCCCGAGCGTTTGCTGGACAGCTGCCGCAGCCTTTCTGCGATCGCGGTGATGGCACCTTAACCACTTTACCCTGTTGGGCGAAGGCGGTTGGTCAAAGGTTGCTTCCATTGCTCGAATGATCGAATGTTCTGCCGCAAAGTCGATCGACCTGAGTGGTCGTGAGGAAGTGGAATGTCCAACGCGCTAGATAACGGCGACAAGCCGGCTGCGACGACCAGCGCCGAACGGCGGGGGGCGGATCGCAGGAAAGCTGCGTTCTGGATTCCATTCGACCGGCATCTGCCGCATGGCGAGCGCCGCGTCTCCGGCGACAGGCGACGCGAGCGGTTCGGGCAATGGCCGCGCGTGCTGCTGGGCGGCCTTCCGATCGTGGTGAGCGATCAATCCGAAACCGCGCGGATGATGGTCGATGAAGCACTGCTGCGTCGCGGATTGTGGCGCTATCCGGCCTACATGACTTCGGCGAACGGCGAAGTGACCTATCGCTGCGCGGTCGACGCGACCGAGCGAGAGCTGGTGATGGAGGCCGACGCGATTCACGCCGACGGCATGCCGTTGGTGTTCGTCTCGCGGTTCCGCTGCGGCCAGTCGCTGCCAGAGCGTGTCGCCACCACCGATCTGTTCCACGAGGTCGCGCGCGAGGCATGCAAGCGCGGCGCAACGATGTACATGCTCGGCGCCAATGAAGCCTCCAACAGGCTCGCGGTCGAGCGCGTGCAGCGCCGCTATCCGGGACTGCGCCTGGTCGGGCATCGCCACGGCTACTTCGCCGACGAGGCGGAGGAAATCGCGGTATGTCGCGAGATCGGCGCGCTGGCGCCGGACATCCTGTGGGTGTCGATGGGCGTGCCGCGCGAGCAAGCTTTCGTGGTTCGGAACCGCCACCGCTTGACCACCATCGGCGTGATCAAAACCTCGGGCGGCCTGTTCGACTTCCTTTCGGGCTCGAAACCACGCGCGCCGCAATGGATGCAGAAGATCGGCATGGAATGGCTGTGGCGCATGGCGCTGGAGCCTCGCCGGCTCGGCCTGCGCTATCTGAAGACTAACCCTTACGCGATGTATCTGCTGCTGACCCGGTCGCGCTGAAGTCGCGCGATCCGCTCAGCGCGGACGCATCAGCGTTTCGATCACCCCGGCATCGAGACGGCCGGTGCGCGGATCAGTCAGGCCGAACCCCTGATCGAGTTCCCAGTAAGTCCACCCCCAGCAATTGGCTTCGGCCGAATCCACCACCGACTCCAGCCAGCGCAGCCGGCTGTCGCGGGGCGCCGCCTGTTTGAACACGCCGAACTCGTTGATGATCAGCGGTCGTGCGTAACGCTCCTGCCAGGCGACGGCGGGAATGAGCTGACGCGCCACGTAGCTTGGCGAGCCAGCTTGTGCGATCGCCTTGTCGAGGTCTTGCAGCGCCTTGTCGTCGCCGCGTGCGGTCAGTTCGCTGCGCAGCCGCACCACAGCCGGATCGTCCGCGACCAATGGGAAGGGCAGATCGTGAATCCGGCTGAGCGGATTGGCCGGATCCCAATGGCCCTGATGGGTAAACACCATCGGATCGTAGAAGTGCAGCGCATAGACCACGTTGCGATCGGCCAGCGGCTGGAATTGCGGCAACGAGTCGGCGCGCTGCCAATAGGTCGGGCCGACGATCAACGTGGTTTGCGGCAGCTGGCCGCGCACGAAGGTCGCGAGCTGTTCGGCCTCGCGCTGCCAACGATCCGGCGCGATATCCGGCTCGTTCAGCAATTCGGCGAACACCCGCTTGACCGGATGCTTCCGGATCACCCTTGCGAGACCACCCCAAGCATCGATCATTGCGGCCATCGAGGATTTCGGGTCGTCGCGGTGCAGCCGGCCGAACCCTTCTCCGGGATGAAGATCGACCGAAACGTGAAAGCCCAGGCCGATCAGTTCGGTGAGCGCCGCATCGATGCCGGCAAGCTGCCGCTCAATGGTGGCCTGCGGACTGAAGGCATGCATCACTAGATCGCCGGCGACCGGAAGCCGGATATGGGTGAATCCCGCCCTGCGCACTGCGCGCAACAGCTCCGGACTAGGTCCCTGCAGGCGCGCATTTTCGGTCCAGTTCGACACGTTGACGCCGCGCGCCAACGCCGCGATTGTCTGCGCAGGGACGCCGGATGCCGGCCCGCTACACCGGCCCTGCGCATCGGCTTGTGCCGCAAAGAGAAGCGGCATCATCAAGATGATGACACGCGCGATCACGCTTGCGGCCGCCACCTGACGGTCACCGATCAGCTCGCCAGCCGCGCGGCGCTCGTCGCCGCGGCGGAAGCCTGATGGGCGCTGGCCCTATTGATGACGACGCCGACGGGCGTCCGGCCGCGACGGGACAACAACGCCTGCGCTTCCAGCGCAGCGCCTGCTTCGGTCACGGTGCGATCGACCACCAGCAAGCTGAGATCGGCATGCGCGGCGATCTCAGCAACCTCCGGCTGTTGGTCTAGCGCGGGCGCGTCGATCAAGATCAAATCGAACTCGCTGCGCACGTCGCTTTGAGCCGATGCATCCGGCACCGGACCGATCAGTCGCAACACCGACGGAATCGTTGTCTTGAGCACCCGCACCTGCGCGCCAGAACTGGGCTCGCTCCGGCCCGCCGGCGCGGTCCGCGACTGCCCGGCAACCTCGATCACCACGCTGAGCAGGCCACGGTCGATTGCGATCGCGTTCAGCGCGCGGGCCACCGAGCTCTTGCCGGCGCCGGCATTTACCGATGTCACCAGCACCACCTTGCCACGTTGCGACGGCTTGACGCCGACCGCATCGAGCAGCCCGATCACATAGTGATCGAGCCGCCGCTCCCCGCCCAGCATCGCCAACTTACCGCCGAGGGTGCGCACCCCGGCCAGATCGGGAATCCGCGCCACGATCGGAAGACTGGCATCATCGGCGGCAGGCTTCGTGTCCTTTGCAGGTACAGGTACTGGTGTCGGTGCCGGCATCGCTTCGGCCGGCGCAGCTGCCGTCGCATCGTCCGGCGGATTGGAATCGTCGGCCGGCGCGGCACGCTGCGCCATCGACGCCATGATTGCAGTGATCGCGATCGACACCAGAACCGAAGCCACCGCGATCGCGGCGATCAGCACCAGCAGCGGCGGGCGCGTCGGCCGGGTCGGCGGCGTTGCGAACGACGCCACCTTGGTCTGGGTCGCCTGCAGCAAGCGTTGCTGATTGGTGGCGTTGTAGCGCTCCAGGAACTGCTCGTAGATGGCGCGGTTGGCGTTGGCCTCGCGCTGCAGCTCCTTGAGCTTCACCGAGGCTTGATCATCGCCGAGCATCTCGCTCTCGAGCGATTTCAATTGCTGCTCCAGCGCCTTCTGCTGATCAAGCATGGCCTGGTAGTCGGATTTGGCACTGGCGAGATTGCGCTTGCGCTCGGCCTCGATCTGGCGATTGAGCTCGGCGAGCTGATTGTAGGCGATCACCAGTTCCGGATGGCGATCACCCAGCACGGCCCGTTTCTGGGCGATCTGGTCGTTGAGCTGGGTGCGCTGTGTCCGCAACACGCTGACTAGGTCCGATTTCGAGCCGGTCGAGCCGTCGACATCGGACTTCAGATCGCGCTGTGCCTGTTCATAGCGGTTCTTCGCTTCCTCGGTTCGCAGCCGCGCCGCGGAGACCTGCTGCGTCAATTCGGTGACGCGAAGCTGGCGCGTCGTGCTCTCGCGACCAGCATCGACGATGCGGTATTGCGTCTTGAACGCCGCCACCGCATCTTCTGACGCCCGCAGGGTCTGGTTCAGCGTCTTCAGCCGGTTGTTCAGCCATGCTGCGGCTTCGTCGGCCGCAATGGTGCGGACCTTGGTCTGGCTGGCGACGAAAGCCTCGGCGACCGCATTGGCGTAATACGCCGCGCGCTGCGGGTCCTTCGCCACAAAAGTCATTTCGATGACGTAAGTCAGGCCGCGTCGTGCGATCTCGAGGTGCTTGCGGAACCGGTCCAGCACTCGAGCCGGATCGGTCTCGCTGCCGGCGATTTCGCGATCCTCGGCGACCTTCAGCTTCTCGACCAGCGGCTTGAGGAAGCCGTCCGACTTGGCAATCTCGATCAGACTCTGCAGCGCGGCGGCGTCTTGGCCGATGCCAGGCAGAACTTCCTGATCAGTGGTGACGCGCTGCTCACGCGGATCGACGATCACCAGCGCGGTAGCTGCATAACGTATCGGCACCAGCCATAGGCCGAGCATGCCGAGCACGAACAGCACGCCGGCCAGCGCGGCAATCCGCTTCAGATTTTCACGGAGGAACTTAGTGACGACGGCGGGCGTCAGCTTGGCTTTGATCAAGTCGCTACGGCCACTCGGAAGCTGATCCGGATCTTCCCAAATGTCCGCAGTCGGACGCGTGACGGGGATCGCCTTGTCCCGACCTGGTTGGCTACCCGACATACGCACACTCCACACGAACCGGCCCGCTCGCCACACCGCCAAAGTAAATATCTACGGTTAATCCGTGGTTACTCCAGGGCAACCGGGCGGTTGGTTATCAGATGGTTAAGGAACCATGTCGGTCAAGTACGAGCGCGACGACAGCGCTTGTGCGTTCTGCACCAATTAACCGCGCCGCAACGAAATTGTCCAAGCGCAGCCTCACGCGTATATAACGACACGGTCGAGACGTGCACCTTTCGTTAACCGTCGGACCTGCAGCAGCTGACGTTGACAGAAGCGCACGAGGCGAGGAGACGAGGCACGTGAACGACCTGATCACTCGAGCCGAACATGGGTATGCGAGCGACGGACACGCTTCGCGCGCGCCCAGCGCGGCCGTGGGATCGCCGTTGCGCCAAGGCCGCGTGCTGCTGATTCAGACCCAGGCCGAGAATGCCGGCGCACAGGAGATCTCGCGGCTGGTCGGGGCCGGGCTGGCCGCGCGAGGCTACGACGTCCACAACCTGTTCTTCTTCCGGCAATCGCGCGCCTTCGACGAGCCAGCCAACACCGTCTATTGCGCGCCCCGGCGCCCGGGAGATCCGGGGTCGTTCCTACGCTTTCTGTTATCGCTAGGCCGCCAGATCCGAGCCACGCGTCCCGATGCGATCCTGACGTTCCAGCACTACGGCAATGCGATCGGCGGTGCGATCGCGCGGTTGGTGAGCCCGGCGCCGGTGATCGCCAACCAGGTCTCTGCGCGACTGACCATGCCGGGATGGCTGCAGAAGCTGGACCTGACGATGGGCCGGCTCGGAATCTTCCGCGCCATCACGGTGAATTCCGACGACATGCTGCGCGACTATTCACGCTATCCGGATTCCTATCGCAGGCGTTTGGTCCATGTTCCACACGGCTTCGATCAGAAGCACTCGGCGCTGACCAAGGCAGCGGCGCGTCAACGCTTCGACCTGCCAACCGACGGCACCGTGCTCGGCACCGCGGCGCGGCTGCACCCGCTGAAACAGCTCGACGCCACCATCCGCGTGCTGCCGGCCAATCCCAGCTGGCGACTCGCACTCGCCGGTCACGGCCCGGACGAGGCGCGGTTGCGCGCGCTGGCCGCACAGCTCGGCGTCGCCGATCGGGTGTTTTTCGTCGGCGAGATCACGCCGGAGCAGGTCGCTGACTTCCTCGCCTGTCTGGACGTCTTCGTATTCCCCTCACTGGCCGAGACTTTCGGGCTGGCCGCAGTCGAGGCCGCGCATGCGGGCGTGCCTGTCGTCGCAAACGATCTGCCGGTGCTGCGCGAGGTGCTGTCCTATCAGGGCGAGCCGGCGGCGGTTCTGGTCGATGCTGCCGACACGACCGCGCTCGGTACCGCAATCAACGCTGTGCTCGCCGACCCCGGGCTGAGGGTGCGACTTCAGCGCAGTGGCGAAGGTTTGAAGACCAGGTACTCTGTCGACGCCATGGTGGACGAATACGTCCGAATTATCAAACAGGCGATGGCGGCGCATATTGTTTGACGGATTGACGGATGATTGTTGAGCTTCGTTTCGATCAACAGCGCCCCCGAGCGTGGATGCGGCATTTGCTCGATCTGCTGGCGGATGATCAACGCACGCTGCAGGTGAGCTGGATTTCTTCGCCGGCCGAGCGTCCCGCCGGGCTCGAAACGCTGCTCGATCTCGAACGGATGCTGCTGCGACGCGGCCGGCGCTGCGGGAGTGACGCCGAGCCGGCATTGCTGAACGAGGCCCGTGGGTCGTACGGCACGCCCGAAGTGGTGATCGATTTCACCACCGCACCGCGCGAGGCCGATTGCGGGGCCCGGCTGTATTTGCGCCCCCTGTTCGACGGCCATGATGGCGAAGACGCTTTGCTCGCTGCGATCCTCGCAGGCGATCTGCCGGTGATCGAAATCCTCGATGACGTCAGCGGCGCAGTGATGTGGTCTGGTCAGCCGTCCGGCGAAAATGCAAGCGGCCTCGGTGGCGCGCTCGGCGCCACCATGGCTCGCACCGGAACGCTGCTGAAGGGCGTGCTGGAGAGCGGCCCGCGGCCGCAGACCATCGCCCGGGAAGGCGCCAATCTCGGTCACCCGCAATCCGCCAGAGGTTTCGTCGCCCGCAACCTCGCAATGTCGATCGCCAAATCGATCTACCGGCTGTGCTGCTACGCGCCGCATTGGCGGATCGGCTGGCGCTACACGGACGACGCCGGGATCTGGGGTTCCGGCGATCTGTCCGGCCCCGGCTGGCAAGCGTTACCAAGCCCCGCCAATCGGTTCTACGCCGACCCATTCGCGATGACGTGGAAGGGCCGCACCTTCGTGTTCTTCGAAGATCTCGACCATCACGTCGGCAAGGGCACGATCTCGGCGACAGAGTTCGGCGACGCCGGCCCGATCGGCGAAGCCGTGCCAGTGCTCGAGGCGCCGTGGCACTTGTCGTACCCGTTCCTGATGGAGCATGGCGGCGAGCTCTGGATGATTCCGGAGAGCAGCGTGCGGAAGGACGTCGCGATCTATCGATGCATCGCGTTTCCCGGCCGCTGGGAACGCCACGCGACGCTGCTGTCGGGCATCGAACTCGCCGACGCCACCATTCTACAGCACGAGGGTCTGTACTATTTGTTCGGTGCCACCCGCGACGACGAGGGCGACGGCGGCTATTCCGATACGCTGTCGATCTATGTCGGGAACGATCTGTTCGGGCCGTGGCAACCGCACGCGCTCCGGCCGGCGTTGGTCGACCGCGCCAGCGCGCGGCCGGCCGGACATTTCGTTCGGCGCAGCGGCCGGCTGTGGCGACCGGTGCAGGACTGCACACGCGGCTATGGCGGCGCGGTGGGTCTGGCGGAGATTACCGCCCTGTCGCCGGAGACTTTCGCGCAGACCGTGCGCCACATCATCGAACCGGGACCGCGCTGGCCGGGCCGCAAACTGCACACGCTCAATCGTTGCGGCCGGCTAGAACTGATCGACGGCAGCGTGATTCAACCCAAGTTGCAGCCACTCCGCTCGATGGCGCGAGCGAACGACCCGGTCGTCGCGGCAGCCCGATAACGCCTCGGGCTCGGCGGCTTCAGCGATCCCGTAACAGCCGACCAACGATCGATCCTGCGGCAAGACCGAAAGTTCCGCCAACCAGTTTGACACTCGCATCGAACAGCCGTCCGTGCCGCGAAGGCTCGAGCACCTGCAATAGTTCGAACAGAACCGCGGCTCCAAGCACGATCAGCGCAGCGAACACGATGTAGCGCGGATACGCCGCCGCGAATAACGCTCCGACCAGGGCGAACGCCACGAACCGCTCGATTGACGGAGACAGCCCGGTCGTCGGTCTGAGACCGATCGGACTGAGGGTGGCGAAGGCGATTCCCGCCAAGCACAGCCAGGCTGCGATCCGAAGGAGCTTTTCGAGGTTGACGGCTTGAGTATGCATCGATCCGATATCCGCGCTGGTGAGACGATGGTTAATGCCAAAGCGCCCCCGCTTCGGTCGGGTCTGCGTGCATCTTTACCGTCCTCGACGATTGTCGTTCGGCATTTGCCGCGGCTCGTTCAAATACGATAAGTTGCCACAGTGCGCTAGGATGGTAGCCGCGGGAATGTCGACGTGGTGAACCCGATCGCAGGCCGACAGTTCCCCCAGTCGCGCTCCTTGTCGCACTCCGCAAGCCCGTCGGTCGGGCGAGGTGACAGCATTGAAATTCGGCCCCACGCTCGTAAAATTCATCGACCTGCGCAACAACGCCGGAATCCGTGCCATGACCGGCGCGTTCGCGTTGCGGGTGTTGGTCACCATCGTCAATCTCGGGCTGGTGACGCTGGCCGCCCGAACTCTCAGCGGCCACGACTTCGGCACGTATTCGATGCTGTTCAGCGCCGCGGGCCTGCTCAGCGTGGTGGCGACCTTCGGCCAGCAGATCTTCATCATGCGGTCTTGGAGTGAATACACCAGCGCCGGAGACGAACCGAAGCTGAAGGGCGCGATGACCTTCACCGCGCTGGCGAGTCTTGCCGGCACCATCTTGGTTGGCCTTCCCTTCTTTTTCTGGGTGTCTTTAGAACACGACACCCTCTTGGCGACATCGACGACCTTGTACCTCGTGTGTTTCTCGCTGTTGCTGATCTCAGCACACGTTACGCGCGGCGCCGTCGGCGTTGGTGTCAGCGACGGCCTGACGTACCTGATGGTCGCGACTTGTCCGGCGATCTACCTTCTCGGCTGCGTCGTAACTGGGGCCACGATCGAAATCCACACCATCTTCCTGACCATCGCTGCAGCCTCCTGCGTCACCATGATAGTGCAGATGACGCTGCTTCGCCGCCGGGTGCACGCCCAGTTCCCGCACTTCGCGCGATCGAGCTCGGCGTTCGAGCTGCGCACCTGGAGCGCACGCTCCGCCAAGCTGTGGATCTCCAGCAGCCTGGAGGCCGCCAATCAATACGCTGACGTCGTCATTATCGGCTATCTGATGAGCCCAACCGTGGCCGGCGCGTATTTCGTCACCACCCGGATCGCCAACGCTTTCGCGATGGCGACCGCCGCGGTGTACATCTCCTCGACCCGGCATTTTCCGCATCTGTATTACAGTCAGCAGCACCGCGAACTCGACGGCCTGCTGGATTCGGTGGCGCTGGTGACGCTGGCGATCGTCGGCGGCGGCTTGATGGTGGTGCTGGGCGGCGGTCACTGGATTCTGTATCTCTTCAACGCCGGTTACGTTCCTTATTACGGCGCACTCGCAATCTTGACCGCCGGCACCGCTGCGGTCGCTGCGTCTGGTCCGTGCGGATCGATCCTGATGCTGACCGGGCACGAAGGCCGTTATCTGGCGATCATCGGCGGCACCGTACTGCTGCGCGCGGCCGGCTTCTTCGTACTGATCCCGCTGTTCGGAATTTCCGGCGCAGTAGCGGCGACTGCGATGTCGTTCATCACGCAGGCGCTGTTGATGCGCAAGGCCTCGATCCAACTCGCCGGCATCGACGGATCAGTGCTGCGGCTGGTGAGGGGACGACGTCAGCGCCCCTTCACGCAGGCAGCAGAATGACGCAAGGTTTGCGGCGTTCGCTATGTGAACGCTGCGCTTCATCGCTTTGCTTTGAGCAGCTTGCGCGGAATTAGTGCTCGGCCGCGAGCAACGACAGCCAGTTGCCGAACAATGCCGCAGCTGACGCGTCGAGCGCCGATGCCAAGCCGGGCCTGAGCATCAATTGAGACAGCTCGGAAATGATCTCCGGCCGGCGATCCGCACGCGCGCGGTCGCAGAACGTAGCGAGCCGATCTTCGGTCTCGGCACAGAAATAATTATCCGGCGGCGCCGGATAGTCGTCGCGTTCACCGGCAAGATAGCGACCGACGTCACGTAGGAATTCGCGCTGCAGCGTGGTCGCGTCGTATTCAGGATGGCCCTGGAAGAACACCATGCGGCTTCGATCGCGGCGGGTGAACACATCGACGCCGGCTCCCGCCGCGCGCGACAGAATGCCGTAACCGGCTGCGGACAGTTCACCCGGATCGAGATCGTTCAGGCGCGAATGCGAAACTTGCATCACCTCGGGTAGATCGGCCAGCATCGCATCGTCGCGCAAACCCTCGGTGCTGTACACGCCGGAGCGCTTCTGCGGCAGCCGACGCCGTTCGATGCCGTCGAAATGCAGCACCGCGGCGTGGGCCGCAAGGCACGACCAGATCGTTGAACGCGTATGCGCCTCGGCCCAATCCACCAGACGTCGGAACTCGTCCCAATAAGGCTCATCACTCAACGCCGGCGTGCGCGGCTCTGCACCGGTGACGATTAAGCCGTCGAGCCGCAAACGCCCGAGATCGCCAATGTCGGAATACAGACTGTCGATGCGCTGACGGGCGGCCGCCGACCGCGGCACCGAGCGCAGCGCGAAACAGTGCAGCCGCACCCGTTGCGCACCGGCGCTGTCGCGCAGCAGCCGTGCAAATTGCCGCTCGGTCGCGCGTAGCGCCGCATCGCCCATGTTGTTGACCAACCCGATCTCGATCGGCCTGCTATGCTCCGGATACCTTCGCTGGCAGCGCTCGTCCCCGGCGTCATCCGGCGCCAGCGCCGGGCTGGCGATCGGATCGGCACTATCGAACAGCAGGGTCATGCGCGCGACGCGGCCTATTCGGCTGCCGCCAGACGCGGTTGCGAGCCACTGGCCTGCGCCAACGCCTGATCGAGATCTTCGATGATGTCGGCGATATGCTCGATGCCGATCGACAGCCGGATCGTCTCCGGCAACACGCCGGCCTGACGTTGCTGCTCGGCCGACATCTGGCGATGCGTCGTCGAGGCCGGATGGCAGGCAAGCGACTTGGCGTCACCAATATTCACCAGCCGGGTAATCAGCTTCAGCGAATCGTAGAACGCCTTACCGGCCTCCATTCCGCCCTTGATACCAAAAGTGAACAGCGACGAGGCACGGCCATCGAGATATTTTTGTACCAGCGGATAATATGGACTGTCCGGAAAGCCGGTGAAATTCACCCAGGCCACGCGCGGATCGTCGCGCAGGAATTCGGCGACCTTGCGGGCGTTCTCGACGTGACGCTCCATGCGCAGTGCCACCGTTTCGATTCCTTGCAGCAGCAGGAAGGCGTTGAACGGCGACAGCACCGAGCCCATCGTGCGCTGATAGATCGATCGCGCGCGCTCGACGTAAGCGGTCGCTCCAAACCGCTCCGCATAGATCATGCCGTGATAGGAATGGTCCGGCTGATTGAACGCCGGAAACCGCTCCGGCTGCTTGGCCCAATCGAACCGGCCGCTGTCGACGATAGCACCACCGAGTGTGGTGCCGTGGCCGCCGAGGAACTTGGTGAGCGAGTGCACCACGACGTCGGCCCCGTAGTCGATCGGCCTGAGCAGGATCGGCGTCGCCACGGTGTTGTCGACAATCAGGGGCACTCCGGCACGATGCGCAACTTCGGCGATCGCTTCAATGTCGCAGACGTTGCCGGCCGGATTGCCGATGGTCTCGCAGAACACCGCACGGGTGTTCTCGTCGATCAGTCTGGCCACGTCGTCGGGCTGGTCGCCGGTGGCGAAGCGGCCGGTGATGCCTTGTCGCGGCAGGATATGCGACAGCAACGTGTGCGTGGTTCCGTAGAGTTGCGGCACCGAAACGATGTTGCCGCCATGATCGGCGAGATTGACGAAGGCGAAGTGCAGCGCCGCCTGCCCGCTCGCCACCGCGAGCGCGCCCACACCGCCTTCCAGCTCGGCAACGCGCTTTTCCAGCACGCTGGTGGTCGGATTGGCGATCCGCGAATAGCGATAGCCTTCGGTCTCGAGATTGAAGAGCGCCGCGCCATGATCGGCGCTGTCGAACGCGTAAGACGCGGTCTGATAGATCGGCACCGCGACCGCGTGGGTGGTGGGGTCAGGCTCGTAGCCGGCGTGGATGGCAAGCGTCTCGTTGCGCATGAGCTGTCCTTCCCTTCGCCGCGGCTGCACCTCACCACATAGAGCTCCGCGTCTCGTCTTTGCTAGAACGCGCCGCATTAGCCGACAACACATTTCAAAGACGACGACAAACTAACCCTAATTTCGCTTGCTGATTTGAGTACAATTTGAATCAATCTGGAGTTGTTTACCTTAAGCTCGCTTCGTTGAGGCATTTGCAACGAATCCCCAACCGCATTCGCCTACAATTGCGCTCAAACTCGTCTCGAACCTTCGGAACCGGCGCCGATGACTGCGCATGCAGCCACTGCTATCCGCTCTCCTGACGTCGCGACCGCCCGCCCGTCGGCCGCCAAGAGCTGGCTGAGCGCGATCGAGATCACCGCGCGGATCGAGCGTGAGCCCACGCGCCTGCTGTGTGACGCCGTCGCCGATTGGGCGTCACGCACGCCGGAGGCGCCCGCGCTGCTTTCCGATCAAGAGCAATACAACTATTTCGAACTGGCGCGGCAAATCGATCGCTACGCCCGCTGGGCACTCGCCCACGGCATCGGCAGAGGTGTCACCGTCGCGCTGCTGATGCCCAACCGCGCCGACTATCTGGCGATCTGGCTCGGCGTCACCAAGGTCGGCGGCGTCGTGGCGCTGCTCAACACCCAACTCACCGGCGCCTCGCTGGCGCACTGCATCGATGTCGCGCAGCCCGAGCACATCATCGTAGCCAACGAGCTGAGCAGCGCCTACGACGGCGCAAGCCGACATCTGACATCGGCGCCCCGGCTGTGGCTGCACAGCGGCCATGACCACGGCTCCAGCCTCTCGGCCGCGCTGGCGGCGATCAAGGACGATCCGATCACGGCCGACGAACGTCCTGCCGTCACGATCGACGATGTAGCACTGTTGATCTACACCTCGGGCACGACCGGTCTGCCGAAGGCGGCGCGGGTCAGTCATCGCCGGCTGATGAGCTGGGCCGGCTGGTTCGCAGGTCTCACCGGTGCGACGCCCGATGATCGCATCTACGTTTGCCTGCCGATCTATCACAGCGTCGGCGGCGTGGTCGCGCCCGGCAGCCTGCTGATGGCGGGCGGCTCGGTGGTGATCGCCGAAAAATTCTCCGCGCGGCGGTTCTGGGAAGATATCGTCCGCCACGACTGCACGCTGTTCCAGTATATCGGCGAGCTGTGCCGCTATCTGGTGCAGGCGCCGCATTCGCCTAATGAAGTGCGGCATCGTCTACGGCTCGCCTGCGGTAACGGCCTGCGCGGCGACGTCTGGCAGGCGTTCCAGACGAGATTCGCGATTCCCCGCATCCTCGAATTCTACGCCTCCACCGAAGGCAATTTTTCGCTCTACAATGTCGAGGGCGAACCCGGCGCGATCGGGCGGCTGCCGTCGTTTCTGGCGCATCGCTTCCCCGCCGCGCTGGTGAAATTCGACTTCGACACCGGGCTGCCGCTGCGCGACGAACAGGGGCGCTGCATCCGCTGCGCACGCGGCGAGGCCGGCGAAGCGATCGGCCGGATCGGTGAGGCCGAACGCGGCGGTGGACGGTTCGAAGGCTACACCAGCGACAACGACAGCGAGCGCAAGGTCCTACGCGATGTGTTCGCGCCGGGCGACGCCTGGTTCCGCACCGGCGACCTGATGCTGCAGGACGCCAAAGGCTTCTTCCGCTTCGTCGACCGGATCGGCGACACCTTCCGCTGGAAGGGCGAGAATGTGGCAGCGAGCGAAGTCGCCGACATACTGGCCGCATGCCCCGGCGTGATCGACGCCTGCGTGTATGGCGTCAGCGTTCCGCATTACGACGGCCGTGCCGGGATGGCGGCGCTGGTGACGAAAGGCGATTTCGACCTCGACGTACTGCATCGGCATCTCGCGGAGCGGCTGCCGGCCTACGCACGGCCGCTGTTCCTGCGGCTGCGGTCAGCGCTCGATCTCACAGGCACGTTCAAGCAGGCCAAACAGACGCTGATCGGCGACGGCTTCGACCCGGGGGTCGTCGGCGATCCGCTCTATGTCGCTGACGCAGTGGCGGGCCGCTACGTGGCTGTCGACGACGACCTTTTCGGCCGCATCGCCCGCGGCACATTCAGACTGTGATGGACCCAACCATGATGGCAGCTCCCGCACCGATCAGCTACTCGCAGACATGGACCTTCTTCGAAGGCGCCTGGCACGACGGCAACGTGCCAATCATGGGGCCGCGCACCCACGCTGCCTGGCTCGGCTCGATGGTGTTCGACGGCGCCCGCGCGTTCGAAGGCGTGACGCCGGATCTCGACCGGCATCTGGCGCGGATCAATTGGTCGGCGACCAATTTCAAGCTAAAGCCGTTGGTGGACGAGGCGACTTGGCACGGCTTGGTTCAGGACGGCCTGAAGCGGTTCGGCAGCAACGCCGAACTCTACATCCGGCCGATGTATTGGGCGCAGAATGGCGTTGGCGGCGGGGTGCTGTTCGATCCCGACACCACCAATTGGTGCCTGTGCATCTACGAAGCACCGATGCCGAAGCCGACCGGCCTGTCGATCACGCTCTCGCCGTTCCGCCGCCCGACCGCGGAATCCGCACCGGTCGAGGCGAAGGCCGGCTGCCTGTATCCGAACAATTCACGGGCGATGATGGAGGCGAAGAGCCGCGGCTTCGACAACTGCCTGCTGCGCGACATGCTCGGCCATGTCGCCGAGCTCGGTAACTCCAACATCTTCATGGCGAAGGACGGGGTTGTCTACACACCAGCGGCCAACGGCACCTTCCTCAGCGGCATCACCCGGCAGCGGGTGATCGAACTGCTGCGCGGCAACGGAATCGCCGTGATCGAAACCTCTCTGGCGTATCGGGATTTCGCAACCGCAGACGAGATCTTCGCCAGCGGCAACTTCGCCAAGGTACAACCGATCACACGGATCGACGACCGCCCGCTCCAGCCGGGCCCATTCTACACCAGGGCACGCAAACTGTATTGGGAGTTCGCACACAGCTGAGAGACGCGTAATTCCGCTGTCAGCAGCTTACGGACCGAACAGCACCAATTCGGTTTCGGTAAGATCGCAGAGCCGCGGCGGATTCGGCCCCCTGTAGTATTTGCGGCCACGCGAATCGACATAGAAGCCGGTCAGACCTTCGACCGGGCCGAGCGCATCGACAATCACCAGCGGCCGGCCGCGCCAGATCAGCGCCCGGCCGAGCGAGCCGGCACAGCGCACGAACTCAGCCACCTCGCGGCAGTAGACGAGCTGCATCGCGGGGAACGGGAAACGGCCGTGCTTCACTCGCTTCGGCACGAACAAGAACGGCATCGTGGAATCCGACAGGTGCACCGCAAGGGCCACGCATCCATACGCCGCATGGCTGCGCAGCAACTCGCATTCGGTGTTGCTCAATCCGTCAACCGTTCGGGTTGCTTCGGTCACGACCTCGACGCGGGCACCTTTCTCGGTGCGCGACAGCAGTGGCACCGCGAAAAACATGCCGTTGCAATAGCGCTTGAAACCGAGCGCTTCGATGATCGGCCAGGTGTTCACTGCTGGCGAAATGTTGACGTAAGTAACCTGCTTGTTCTTCTGTGCCATCGACGTCAGCAGCGTCGCGTAATTGCGGAAATCGGGCTCGACGTACCAGCTCGACACGTTGCAGCGCAGGATCTGCTCGGGCCCCGGCCTGCGGGCCGCATACAGCAGCAGCAGCACACCGACGACGCGGCCGGCGCTCTCCAGCAGATAACCGTATCGCGGGCATCCCTCCGGGATTTCGCGTGCGCCATGACGATGCAAGCCGCGCAACCAGTAGTCGCGGCGGCGACCGGAGAAGCCGCGCGTCAGCAGGTCGGAGACGGCGTCGATGTCGGCGTCTCCGATCTCGCGGCAACGTACCTTGCGGGCTTCCAATGCCATTTACCAAGCGGCCCGAATTGCAAGTGAGGCGCATGGATTTGTTTCGAATTTGCGCCATATGCTCTTTGTCTCACGGAACGAGCAGAAAGGCGAAGTATCGATGTCTGTACGGTTAACAATCGTCTCGGCCATGCAGCAAGTCGCTCAGGAACAAGGCTTCAAGACTCCCGAACTCACCGATGATCTGGTGCTTCACCAGTCCGGCTTCGACTCGCTCGGCTTCGCCGTTCTGGTGGCCCGCCTCGAGGACGAACTCGGCATCGATCCATTCAGCATGGCCGACGACGCATTCTTCCCGGAGACGCTGGGCGACTTCATTGGAGCCTACGAGAATGTCCCCGCGTGAGATCGTAGCGCTGCGCCACTATCTCATCAGCGGACCGGACAATCGCACACTATCGGACGCAACTGACGAGGTTGCGTTCGCCGACATCGCGCATGCGAGCTGCCTTGGCATCGAGCCCTCCGAACTCGCCGGTCGCTCGGTGCTGCTGTCGCTGTCGACGCAGCTCGTCGCCGGCATCACAATGATCGAACTCGACGGCGTGGCGCGGCGGATGTTGCTTTGCCCGCCCGACGTCGACATGAACTACGCTGCCGATCTGATCGCAGACGCGGAGATCGACGCGATCGTCACCGATACGCCCGAGCGCTGGCGCGAGCTCGGACTCGACACCGTCGTCACAGCGAGCCTGCCGCTGCATCCAGCCGCTCCGGCCGCGGTCACGCATGCGACCTCATGGCTGATGCTGACCTCCGGAACCACCGGCCGGCCGAAGATCGTCGCGCACACGTTGGCGGCACTGACCGGCGCGATCGTCGGCGACACCGTCGCGAAGGATGCGCCGATCTGGGCGACATTCTACGATATCCGCCGCTATGGCGGCCTGCAGATTTTCCTCCGCGCCGTGCTCGGCGCCGGATCGATGGTGCTGTCCACACCCAACGAAGCAATCGGCGATCATCTGGCCCGCCTCACGGCGCGAGGCGTCACGCACATCTCCGGCACACCGTCGCATTGGCGCAAGGCGCTGATGAACCCTGCAATCGGCAGCTTCCGCCCGAACTACGTCCGGTTGTCCGGCGAAATCGCCGACCAGGCCGTGCTCGATGGGCTGCGCAACGCGTTTCCTGACGCTTCGATCGGGCACGCCTACGCCTCGACCGAAGCCGGTGTGGGCTTCGCGGTCAATGACGGTCGCGAGGGCTTCCCCGCCTCGCTGATTGGCAGCACATCCGGCATTGCCATGAAGGTGGCCGACGGATCGCTGCGGATCAAATCGAGCCGCACTGCGCACACCTATGTCGGACGTAGCGCGCCGGCGTTGACCGACGCCGACGGCTTCGTCGACACCGGCGACATGGTCGAGCTGCGCGACGATCGTTATTATTTTGTCGGCCGGCGCGACGGCGTCATCAATGTCGGTGGCCTCAAGGTGCATCCCGAGGAGGTCGAAGCCGTGATCAATCAGCATCCCTCGGTGCGGATGTCGCGGGTGCGGGCTCGCCGCAGCCCGATCACCGGGGCGCTGGTGGTCGCCGAAGCCGTGCTCGCGAGCGTCGCCGACGCCGGCCGCACCGGCGTGATCCGTGAAGCGATCCTCGCCAATTGCCGCGCCGCACTGCCGCCACACAAGGTCCCGACGGCGATCCGCTTCGTGCAACAGCTCGACGTCACCGCCTCGGGAAAGCTGGCGCGTCATGCATAGAGTGGTGGTGACCGGCGGCAGCCGCGGCATCGGCTTGGCGATCGCGCGCCGCCTCGCGGCGGGAGGCTACAATGTGATCGCGGTCGCGCGGCGCGAGAGCGACGAGCTGAAAGCCGCGATCGATGACGCTTCGCAGGGGCCAGGCTCGATCACATTCAGGGCATACGATCTTGGCGACATCGACGGGCTCGCTGGCCTCGCCAAATCGCTGCGCCAGGATTTCGGAAAGATCTACGGCCTCGTCAACAACGCCGGAATCGGCACCGAGGGCGTGCTCGCCACCATGCACAATAGCCAGATCGAGACGCTGCTGCGCATCAACGTCACCTCGCCGATCGTGCTGACCAAATACATCGTGCGACAGATGATGGCCGATGGCGCCGGGCGCGTGATCAACATGTCGTCGATCATCGGCTCGACCGGCTATAATGGACTGTCGGTGTACGGCGCCACCAAGGCAGCGGCGATCGGCTTCACCCGCTCGTTGGCGCGCGAAGTAGGCCGGCTCGGCATCACCGTCAACGCGATCGCGCCGGGCTTCATCGACACAGAACTCACCGCCGGACTCGCCGGCGAGGGTCGCCAGAAGATCGCCGGTCGAAGCGCGCTGCGGCGCCTCGCCGAAGCCGACGATGTCGCCCGAATGGTCGAGTTCTTGCTCGGCGACGGCGGCCGTAACATCACCGGAACGGTGCAAACGATCGACGCAGGGAACACGGCGTAGGTTCGTCGAACCACCCCACCCTCGTCATTCCGGGGCGCGCGCAGCGCATCCCGGAATGACGGGGAGAGATATGTGGACCAAAGCGAGATTCCGGGCTCGCTCGCTGGCGCGAGCGCCCCGGAACGACAGGCGTCAGATGTCGAGCATCTTCCGCACACTCGCCGGCCAAGCGCTGGTGTCGATGCCGTGGGTCGCGAACAGTGCGACCGCGAGGCGGTCCATGCCGAAGGCGACGCAGCCGGTGTGGGCCGGATGGCCCTCCGCATCCTCGATGCCCCAAGTGACGCCGAAATGCTCGCGGTGATAGTTGAAGCTCATGCAGGCGGTCGGCTGCTCTTCCGAACGTAGCGGCACCAGCAGTTCGAACTTCAGTGCCTGTTGCTGCTGGCTGATCGCCTTCATCTGGCCGACCCGACCAAAGAACGGATCGGACGCTGTATCGACACGGAACTTGAGACCGAGGTCGCGCGCGATCGCCTGAGCCTTCACCATCCAGCGCTCGCGGAAGTCGGCGACGTCCTGAGGAGCGCCGATGCAGACGTATTCCCGCATCCGGAACGACTGCAGCCGGTCGAGATGCTTCGACGGCTCGCGGCGGAAACAATCGGCTGCGACGTCGAATCGTGCGCCCCCCACAGGCAGCGGACCACGGCTCGCGGCGATTGGATACACCGGGTAGCAGGCAGCCGGCGACAGCACGAGATCCGCCGGCGACAGCGACGTGGTCCAGTCGCCACCGGAGTCGAAGCGGCTGACTGCCGCATTGATCTCCTGTTCGGTGCCGTGCAGACCGCAGACGCAGCCGAGCAGATTGGGAAAGCTCTTCAGATACCCAGACTTCTCGAGCTGGCTTCGGCTCATCACTGGCGGGAAGCGCATCACCTCGGTGCCGTCCTCGCGATGCCGCGAGATCAGCGCAGCGAGCTTTTCGACCACGCCCTCGTACAGTGCGGTCCGGGCATAGACACCGTCGGCGCCGAGTTTGTGGAATAGATGTTCGGCCAGGTGATCGAGCGGATCGACCGACTGCAGCGCGGCCCCAGCCCGCGGGGTGCGGATCGCCATATTCATGAAGCGGCCTCCTCGTTGACGATAGACGGTCGATTAATCGCGCAGGCTCGCCGGCACCGGGCTCATCAGATTGGCCGTGCCGATATTGGCGAGGATCCGGTCATTGTTGATCATCAGCGGTGCCGACAGCACGTCGCGCAAGTGCCGGCCGAGCGTGAAGTCGCCGTCGTTGCGATAGCCGGACAGCCCGCAGGCGCGCATCGCGCTCATCACCGTCTCGACCGCAAGCTCGGACGCCTCGACCTTGAGCAGATTGATCGAAGATTGGAACTCCAGTGAGGTCAGCGCGCGCTCATCGAATTCGTGGGCCGTGTAGATGTCGAGATGCGCGGCGATCATCGCCCGCAGCTTGGTCAACGAGCGCTTGGCACTGGTGAAATGCGCCGCGCCGGGCGGCATTTGCCCGCCCGCGCCGCGCGCCGCCTTGCGAACGAAAGCCTGCGCCCGCTCCACCGCGGCGGCGGCGATACCGGCCCAAGCCGACGACCAGCTCAGATGCGCCACCGGCGTCATCGTCTGGGCGTGAATGCGATCGTAGGCTTCGGTGAAAACCTGATCGGCGTGCCCACTCGCCCGCAGCTCGAACCCGGTGCTGCAGGTGCCGCGCATGCCGAGCGTTTCCCAGCCCAGCGTCCGCTTCAGCGTGTAATTTTCCTTGGTGAACACCACCAGTACCTGATCGGACGCGGCAGCGTCGTCCGCACGGCGGGCGATCGTCATTACACCATCGGCCTCGGCGCCATAGGAGATCACGGTGGCGTCACGCACCAGTGAGATGCCGGCGTCGGTCCGTTCGATCGCCGCGGCGCTGGAACGAATATTGCCGCCGTTATTGCCCTCAGTGGTCGAGGAAGCCAGCAGCATCTGTTCGGCGGCGATCCGCTGCATCAGCTGCTCGTGCCAAGCGTTGCCCCGACCATGCCTCACCAGGCAGGCGACCTTGGTCTGGTGCATCGCGACGATCATCGCAGTGGAAGCGCAAGCGCGCCCGAGCGCGTAGCACATCTCGGCGATCTCGTGGATCGAGGCGCTTTCACCGCCAAATTCGATCGGAATTTGTGCGCCGAGCAGGCCACACTCACGCGCAGCGTCGATTGCAGCCTTGGGAAACCTGGCCTCGCGATCGACCGATTCCGCATGGGCGGCAGCGACCGCCGCGACCTGCACCACGCGCTGCATCAGGGGCATCGCGTCCGAGCCGAACTTGTCGTTGGCGGGGTGACGCGCGAAGTCGCGCACCGCATTGTCGGTGATGATCGCCATGGCGTCGAAAACTCCCTGATCCGGACGTTACGCTGTGTCTCGTTTGCGATCTGGATCAGCTCGGCTATCGCCGAGCGCTCGATCGCTGCTGGTAGCAAGCTATGGATTGGCGAGGAACGCGTCGAGGCGAATTCAAAGTGAATCAATTTGGATTCGAATTGAGGGTTAATCGGACTTTGCGCCAATCGCGAAAATTTTCGGAATCCCCGTTAGTGTTAAAATTCGAACGAAACTGTCAGCGATCGATTGCTCATTGTTTCTGACCGCCCGTTGCGATTAGATCGCCGCAACGATAGCGAGCTGAGCCCGGGGACTCCGCGTGTCCGCGGCCCATTGAAGACTTCGAAAACATCAAGGAGATCGCGTCATGCAGGCAGGCCCGTCGGGTGCGGTGGAGAGCAAAGTCCTCGCTCTGGTGGAGTCGATCCTGACGCAGAACGGGCTCGCGGGAGGGATCCAACGCGATACGACGTTTGGCGACGCGGGACTGACCTCGATGGAAATGGTCAACCTGATGCTCGCGGTCGAAGCCGAATTCGACCTGACGTTGCCGCAGTCGGACATCACGCCGGAGAACTTCACCTCAGCGGCGACGGTCGCGCAGCTCGTGCTGCGCCGTCAGCATGCTCAAGCAGCATAGCCATTCGAAACTACTCGTTTCTTCTGTAAACGACCAGCATCACAATCGAACACACGATCAGCAGGAGACGCCGATGCCGCACAAATTGATCCTCACCTCCCGCACCGATGTCGAACTGAAGCCGGCGCCGATCGAGCCGTCGTGGATCATCGAAGGCAATCCGGTCGCCACCAACTGCACGCTGTCGCGCAGCGCCGACGGCATGGCCTCGACGATCATCTGGCATTGCACTGAAGGCAAGTTCAACTGGCACTACGATATCGACGAGACGATCTGCATTCTCGAAGGCTCGGTGGTGATCGAGAGTGCCGGCATGCCGGCCAAACGCTACGGCCCGGGCGACGTGGTCTTCTTCAAGGACGGCGCCAGCGCGCGCTGGCACGTCGAAGGCCACATCCGCAAGATCGCGTTCTGCCGCCGGACGCAGCCCAAGCTGGTCGGGCTGGCGGTGCGGGTGCTTGCCAAGCTGCGCTCCATGTTGCTGCCGTCCGCCGCTCGGCCGACGCAGTCGCTGCTCGGCGCCAACTGAGCCGATCATCATCGCCGCGGCGGAAGGCCGCCCAAGTCAGACAGCGGGTCGCGCAGCGGCCCGCCGTTTTCGTTCGCCCAGCCCTACTGAAGTCGGATTGATTTGACGCAAAGAAGCAATCTTCGGGTTCTGGCATGTCCTAAGGCGAAAGTCGCATTTGGGGCAAAGCGAACGCGATGGACTTGACTCACGGCATCTCGGGACGGCCTTCGATTCTCGCGATCGTGTACAGCGACGGCGCTGCCGCCTGCCGGCTGATGTCGGATCTTGGCCGCCGCTTGCGCGACGCCGGCGTGGTGGTCGCCGGTGTCGTGCCATACCAGACGGCGGTCGACGACGGCGGCCCACGCTGCGACATGGAAGTCGAGGAGCTGTCTTCCCGCTTTATCCTCCAGCTCGCCGAAGAGCGCGGCAAGCGGCCTCACGGTTGCCGGGTCGATCCGGAAGCCGTGCAGGAAGCCGCAGCCTTGATTGCAGCCTCGTTCCGCAACGCGCCGGAGCTACTGATCGTCAACAAGTTCGGCCGGCTGGAGGCCGACGGCGGCGGGCTCAGCGACGTCATCAGCGACGCGGTGGACCAAGGAATTCCGGTGATCGTCGGTGTGCCGGAACGGCATCTCGCAAACTGGCGCTGCTTCACCAGCGGTCTGGCCGAGGAAGTATCGGTGGATTCGCCTCGGGTTCAGCAATGGCTGACCCGCCGCGGATTCGGCCCGCGACGCGGCAAGGTCGGCCCGCAGCACGTGCTCAACTCAGCGGCCTGAGGCGACAGCTAATTCCAGACCGGCCGCGGCCGCGCCATCACTTCATCCAAACAGGCTTCGAAAACTGATCGTCATGCCCGCACTTGTCGCGGGCATCCACATCTTGAAGGCTGCCGGAGATCAAAGACGTCGATGCCCGGGACAAGCCCGGGCATGATGCGTTCCGCCATGACGCAGCCATGGCGGAAGCGAGGAGCTTCGGAGGCGCCAGCCTGTCCTGCCGTGCATCCCGTAAGGATTCCGTACCGTACTCAGCCGAACTTGAACAGCACGCCGTAGCCGCCGCGCGGGTAGCTCCACTCGATGTCGCCGCCGCCTTCGGCCAGCACCCGGCAGGTGCCGCATTCGACGCAACCGTCCGGCGTCACTTCGACTTGGCCGTTGCTGTTCAGTTCGTAGCAATGCGCCGGGCAGATCTTCAGCAGCGCCAGCAGCTGCGGCGACGGCTTGGTGTGCGGCTTGACCTTGATGTGGGCGTTGCCGACGTCGACCAGATAACGGTTCTGATACAGCTTGTCTTCGACGCGAACCGGGGCTTCCGTTGTCATCGTCCGTTCTCCGCTCTTTCGAATCCTGCTGATTTATCGCCACGCCCGCGCGAAGCGGAACGCGTCGCCGAACAATCCGCCCCACGACCGCGCCGAGACGAACGACTTGATCGTGGTCTTCTCCTTCTCGATCTTCGGCGTGCCGTCGACCCGCACGAAGTTCTGCAGCGCCTTGTTGACGAGCTGCGGATAGGTCAGGAAGAAGTTCTGCGACTGGATGTGCAGCAGCGCCGGCATATCCTTGTACTTCTTCAGATCCTTGATGACGAAGGAGTCGTCGAGCATCTTCTTGTAGAGCGCGAGATTTTCCTTGGTCATCGGATCCTTGCGCGACTTCACCTGGAAGATCGCCTCCGCGGCGATCCGGCCCGACGTCATCGCCAGATTCGAGCCCTCGCGGTGCATCGCGTTGTTGAGCTGCGCGGCGTCGCCGACCACGACCCAGCCGTCGCCATACAGCTGCGGGATCGCCTTGTAGCCGCCTTCCGGGATCAGATGCCCGGCGTATTCCTTGACTTCGGAGCCTTCGATCAACGGCGCCACCGACGGATGCTTCTTGAAGCGCTCGAGCAGATCGTATGGCGTCTCGCCGGTCTTCTGGAAGTCCGAGACCAGACAGCCGATGCCGATCGAGATCGACTCCTTGTTGGTGTAGATGAAGCCCATGCCGGTCATACCGGCCGAGATCGTGCCGGCAGCCTCGATCACCACGCCTTCGTCACCCTTCAGATTGAAGCGGGATTCGATGGTCTCGCGCGGCAGGAAGTGCATTTCCTTCACGGCCAGAGCGACATTCTCGGGCGTCGGCCGCTCGCGCAGCTCGGCCTTGGTGCCGAGCAGGCCGTTGACGCCCTCGGCCAGCACCACGACGTCGGCATGAACCTGGCCGCCGTCGCGATCGGTGATGACGCCGATCACTTTGCCGTAGGCGTCCTGCACCAGTTCCTTGACGGTGGTCTCGCACAGCACGATCGCGCCGGCCTCCTGCGCCCTGCTCGACAGCCACTTGTCGAACTGAGCGCGGATGATGGTGTAGCGGTTCGGCTTCTCTTCGTTGAAATCTTCGGAACGGTGATGCAGGCCGGTGTGAGCCTTGGCGTCCATCATCCAGAACCGCTGCTCGACGAGGTGCCGCTCCAGAGGAGCATCCTCGCGGAAGTCCGGCACCAGCTTCTCCAGCATGTCGGCGTAGAGAATTGCACCCTGCACGTTCTTCGAACCCGGATATTCGCCGCGCTCGATCTGCAGCACTTTCATGCCGTGCTTGGCCATGGTCAGCGCGGCAGCGTTGCCGGCCATGCCGGCCCCGACCACGATGGCGTCGAAACGTTCTTCGATCATGGCAGCCTCCTTTAGCTCGCGATCCGGTCGCGGGTGTGCGGCGATAGCCGCTTGCGGAACGCTTCAGTGAGCGCCGGTAGCAAGCGGATCGCATCGGTGACGAGGGCGAGATGGGCGAAATCGAAAATCGGCGCGTTCTTGTCGGTGTTGATCGCGACGATCAGGTCGGAACCGTCGACGCCGACGCGGTGCTGGATCGCGCCGGAAATGCCGGCGGCGATGTACAGTTTAGGCCGAATGGTCTTGCCGGTCTGGCCGATCTGGCGGTCGGCCGAGACCCACCCCTTCTGCACCAGCGGCCGCGAGCAGCCGTATTCGGCGCCGAGCACGCCGGCGAGCTGGCGCACCAGCTGGAAGTTCTCGGGCGATGCCAGACCGAGGCCGCCAGCGACGACGACGTCGGCGTAAGCGAGGTTCGAGGTCGCCTTGTCGCGATCCGGCACGAAAGCCAGGATCTTGGTGACGATATCGGCTTCGACCAGACCGAGCGGGAATTCGATAACGCGGCCGACCGGCTTTTCGACCCGTTCGGGCATCGACATCACGCGGGGCCGCACGGTGGCCATCTGCGGCCGGAAGTTCAGCGTGTAGATCGTGCACAGCAGCGAGCCGCCAAACGTCGGACGGGTCGCGGCAAGCGAATTGTCGGCATCGACTTCGAGCTCGGTGCAGTCCGCAGTCAGGCCGGTCAGCAGCGTGGTCGCCACTGCGCCGGCGAGGTCGCGGCCGAGCGTCGTGGCGCCGAGCAGCAGGATCTCCGGCTTGTGGGTGTTGACCAGATCGGTCAGCGCCTTGGTGTAGGACTCGTTGCGATAGTCCGTCAGCACGTCGTCGGCGACGACGTAAGCGAGATCGGCGCCGTAGCAGAACGATTCCGCCACCGCAGCCTTGGTGGCGTCACCCGTCGGGCCGATCACCACTGCGGCGAGCTCAACGCCGAGCTTGTCGGCGAGGCGGCGGCCGGAGCCCATCAGCTCCCAGGAGACGGGGTGAACGTGCCCGCGCTCCTGCTCGATGAACACCCAGACGTGCTTATAGGCTTTGAAGTGCTCGGGCAGCTCCTTCTTGGCGGCGGCACGTCCGGCGGGCTGCGGGGCAGGCTTGGCGGGCTGGCTCATCGAAGCGGCTCTCTGTTCGGGTTGTCAGAATCCGCGCGCCAGCTCGAACATCTCGTTCTCGAGCTTGGGCCGGAGCTTGAAGATTTCGTCGATCAGCGCTTCCGCCGGGGGCTGGCCGGCGGCCTCGACGACCTTGGCCTTCTCTGCGCGCGGGGTCGGCGCGAACACGCGCTTCACCACCGTCGGCGAGCCGCGCAGGCCGCACTTCTGGATATCCTCGACGCCGGCATCCTGCGCGCTCCACTTCACCACCTCGGCGCGGGCGGCGTTGAGCGCATTGATCATCGAGCCGCGGCGCACCTGATTGGTGCCTTCCAGCATGGTGATCAGGCACGGCAGATTGCTACGCAGCACCTGCACGCCGCCTTCGGAGCGGCGCTCGACTTCGATGGTGCGGGCTTCGAGGTCCAGGGAAGAGACCTTCGAGACGTAGGTGAGCTGCAGGAAGTCGAGCCGCTTGCAGATGCCAGGGCCGACCTGGGCGGTGTCGCCGTCGATAGTCTGCTTGCCGGTGAACACCACATCGACGGCGCCGAAGGTCGAGCCGATCTTACGGATTGCCGCGGCGAGCGCATAGCTGGTGGCGAGCGTATCAGAGCCGGCGAAGAACCGATCGGTCAGCAGCACGGCGCGGTTGGCCCCGATGGTGAGCGCCTTGCGCAAGGAGTCCTCGGCGGTCGGCGGGCCCATCGTCAGCACGGTGACTTCGCCGCCGAAATTGTCGCGCAGCCGCAGCGCCTCTTCGAGCGCGAACAGATCGTAGGGATTGATGATCGTCGGCACGCCCTGGCGCATGATCGTATTGGTGACCGGATGCACGCGGATCTGGGCCGAGTCCGGAACCTGCTTGATACAGACGACGATATGCATGGAGTGGCTCCGCGCTTGCTGACAGTAGCTTGACGACGGAGACGTATGAGCAAGCCTCGTACCAACTTTTCCGAGACAAAGAATATCGCGACAAACCAATCACTTGCCATGATCAGCCGGGATCGTTACCGGCGCTTCCGAGGGTTGCAATCCGACAACCGCGACACTTGTCGGGAAGGCGACAGCGGCGTGACCGACCAGACATTTCACGGGCGCGTGAAATCGCGCGACGAACACAACGCGGATGTGAGAAAGCGCAGCAGCCGGCCGCAGCAAAGCGGCCCGCCGCGAGAGCGACGGGCCGGCGATGGCGAAGAGATCGCGTGGTTATTTCAGTGCGTCGAGCGGGACGAAGGCCGGACGCTTCGGCGTCTTCGGTGCCACCGCGTCCTTCAGCACCTTGAACACGCGCTCATCGAGCGGCGAGGACGCGACGAAGTCGGCATAGGCCCGCTCCAGCACCGCCTTGCAGCGCGCCGCGGCTTCATCGCCCGGCAGATGCTCAAGATCCTCGCCGGCCAAATACTGGCCCATGCGCCGAAGGATGTGCAGCCGGGCGACGTTGAGCAGCTTGGGATCGTAACCGACGCCGAGCAGCTCGAAGAACTCCTCGGCGGAGCCCGCACGCTGCAGCCGGGCGACGATGTCGGCGGGTTCGGTGACGGCAGATACGCTCATCTCGATCTCCTTGGGTCTGTTGTCGCCGGTTAGGCGCAGGTGGTGAGCGTCCGCTCTCGGACCTCGCGCCAGATTGCGATCAGTGTCTCGTTGCCGACCGGACCCTTGTGGGTGACCGCATAACGGCGGACCTGGGCCAGAATTCCCTGAGCCTCGTCCGCGGTCGCCGGCAGATCCAGCTTGGCGAGCGACGAGGTGATCGCCGACAGCCCGGAATGCTTGCCGATGACGATACGGTTGCAGCGGCCGAACAGGTTCGGATCGAGCGACTGATAGGTCCGCTGATCCTTGAGCAGGCCGTCGACGTGAATGCCTGACTCATGGGTGAAGACATGCTCACCGACGATCGCCTTGTTGAGCGGAATGCTACGGGCTGCCGCAGTTGCAACGAGATCGGCGACATTGCCGAGTTCCGACAGCACGATGCCGGTGTCGCGGCCATAGAGCTGTTTCAGCGCCACCGCGACCTCTTCGAGCGGCGCGTTTCCGGCACGTTCGCCGAGGCCGATCACCGTCACCGAGGCGTGGCTGGCGCCGGCGCGCAACGCCGCCAGCGTGTTGGCGGTGGCGAGGCCGAGATCGTCGTGGCCATGGAATTCCAGCTCGAGGTCGGTCGAGGCGCGAAGCGTCGCGAGCAGCGCATGGCTGGAGAACGGGTCGAGCACACTCAAGGTATCGGCGATCCGAAAGCGACGCGCGCCGGACGCCTTTGCGGCGGCGATCACTTCGGCGAGAAATTCAGGATCGGCGCGGGAGGAATCCTCGCCGCCGACCGCGACATCGAGGCCGCGGTCTCGGGCATAGCCGACCACGCGCTTGACGGTCTCGATCGCATTCGAGCGCAGGCCGCCGAGCTTGGCGGCGATCTGCACATCCGACACCGGGACCGAAACGTTGACCATCGAGACGCCGGCCTTCAGCGCGGCATCGACGTCTTCGGTGCGCATCCGGCACCACGCAATCGTCGTCAGCGGCAGGCCGGCTTCGACGATGGCGCGGATCGCCGCAATCTCGTCGGCGCCCATCGCCGGTGTCCCAGCCTCGATCTCCGGCACACCGGCACGCGCGAGCGCGCACGCGATCGCCACCTTCTCGGCCGTCGAGAACGCCACCCCGGGCGCCTGCTCGCCGTCACGCAGCGTGGTGTCGTTGAGTGCGATCGGCGCGCTCTGAAAACCGCCGCGAGACGGATCCGGACGGATGATCTCAGACTTGTTCTCAGACATGGGTTGTTCCTTGCGCACTTCCTGACGAACGTCCGATCGGCTGCGGAGCATCGTCGACACCGAACGGCGAAATCGCCCGCAGCTTCGCGACCACGGCGGGAACGACTTCCAGAACACGGTCGATGTCGGCATCGGTGTTGTCGCGCGACAGCGAGAACCGCACCCCGCCGCGGATCGCGTCTTCGGCGACCTGCATCGCCATGAGCACGTGCGACGGCTCGAACGAGCCGGTGGCGCAGGCCGAGCCCATCGACGCGGCGATGCTGGAACGGTCGAGCAGCGTGATGATCGCCTCGCTGTCGATGAACGAGAACGCGATATTCGATGTGTTGGGCAGCCGCTCGGCGCGCGCGCCGACCGCGACGCAATGATCGACTCGCGCCAGGATCTCGCGTTCGAGGCGATCACGTAGGGCCCGCACCCGGATGTCCTCGTCGGCCATCGCGGCCGCGGCGAGTTCGGCGGCGATGCCGAGACCGACGATGCCCGGTACGTTCTCGGTGCCGGCGCGTCGACCGCGCTCCTGCTGGCCGCCTTTGATCTGCGGTCTGAAACGAATGCCGTTCCGGACGTACAGCGCGCCGACGCCCTTCGGACCGTGGAACTTGTGGCCGGACAGCGACAGCATATCGATCATCGTCGACTGCAAATCGATCGGGCACTTGCCGACCGCCTGCACCGCGTCGGTGTGGAACAGCGCACCGACCTCCTTGGCGAGCTCGGCGAGATCGGCCACCGGTTGGATCACGCCGGTCTCGTTGTTGGCCCACATGATCGACGCGATGGCGACACGGTCCGTCATCGCTTCACGATAGGCCACAATATCGAGCCGCCCCTGACGGTCGACCGGGATCAGATGGACCCGGATGCCCTTGTTCTTTTCCAGCCAGGCGCACAGCGACAGTACCGCCGGATGCTCCACCGCCGAGATGATCACTTCGCGTCGGCGCGGTGCTGCTTCGAGCGCCGACAGGATTGCGGCGTTGTTGCTCTCGGTGCCGCCCGAGGTGAAGATCAGCTCGTGCGGCTGCGCGGCGCCGAGCAGCGCCTGCACGCGCTCGCGCGCGCGCTTGACCGCAAGCGCGGCATGGCCGCCAAGCGCGTATTTGGATGACGGGTTGCCGTAGTACAGCGAAAAATAAGGCAGCATCGCTTCGACGACGCGCGGATCGGTCCGCGTCGTTGCATTGGCGTCGAGATAGACGATGTCTGCCGGCTCGGTCATGACACCGGCACCACGCGTAGCGGCCGGCCGAACTTCTCCGCGAGCCTCGCCTGGACGCCGGACAGCGTGACCGACGAGAGCTGGCATCCGACGCAATTACCAGTCAGCCGAACATAGACGATGTTGCCGTCGATACTGACGAATTCGCAGTCGCCGCCATCACGCTGTAGATGTGGGCGCAGCTCCTCGATCGCTTCGGCGATCAGCGCTTCCTGCGGCGGCGCATCGACCAACCCGGCCGGTGGATTTGCCGGACGCGGCGGCGTGGCCTTGGCGACGGGACGCAGATGGGCCGGCGTCGCCTTGGCAGAGAAAATATTGGCGGCCGGCGGCGGCGCGCCGTGCGGCTTCAGCTCGGTCGCGCGCGGCGCTGCGGAGCCGATCCGGTAGGCATCGTCAGCCGTAATCAGACCGTCCTCGACCATCTCGGCATTGACCCGCGCCAAGAGAGTTTCGATCTGCTTGAAGCAGGTACTGCAGCTGCCGGCGGCTTTGGTGTAGGCGGTGACGTCGTCGAGGCTGGTCAGACGGTTGAAGCGGATGGTGCGCTCGATCATCATCTGGCCGACGCCGAGGCATTTGCAGGCCGGAGGCGCATCGGCCTCGGCCACCGCCGCTTTGCCGCGAAACGATCCAATCGCCTGCTGCAAGGCCTCGAAGGTCATTACCGCGCAGTACATCCGCTCGCGCGGCAGGTCGCCGACGTAGTCGGCAATCGCCGCGGCGCTGATGCCGCTCGCCTCGTCGATGGTCTTGCCGGAAATCATGTCGGTAAGCGCCGCCGAGGCGGCGATCGCCGAGCTGCAGCCGAACGCCTGGAAGCGGGCCTCGGCGATCCGCCCGTCGTCGGGCTCGACCTTCAGCATCAGCTTGACGGCATCGCCCCAGACGATGCTGCCGAACCGCCCGACCGCATTGGCCTGCGGGAGCGGACCGGCGTTGGCGGAGGTGGAGAAGTGATGGTCGTACTTGCCGAAGCCGAGCATGGTGCGCCCCTGTGGCTGTCGTTGCGCTTAGCCGAACGACTTGCCGCAACCGCATTTGGTGCCGGCATTGGGATTGTCGAAGGTGAAGCCCGAGCCCTCCAGACTCTCGACGAAGTCGATCGTCATGCCGGACAGCAGCGGCTGCGAGTCGGGATCGATGAACACTTTGACGCCGCCGGCTTCGACCACCGCGTCGTCGACCCGCGGCTCGGCGTCGAGACCGATCAGATATTTGTAGCCGGCGCAGCCGCCCGCCTCGACCATGACGCGCAACCCGGCTTCGAGCTTGCCGGCGCGCGACATCGCAGCCTTCACGGCGGTCCCGGCTTGTTCGGTGAGAATGATCATGGTCGGCCTCCATCGGTTAGGTCCGACATGAACAGGTGCAACCGCTGTGCCAGCACGGGGCACAGCGGCAAGCTACTGATTTCGTGCAAAATTATCAGCACCCGACAATGTCGGAGGTCCGACATGGTCGCGAAGCCGACGGTTTCCGACAATGGATCGCAGGTTAGGGCCGGGCTTTGTCTGCTACGAGGCAGCGCTAACCTCTCCCCGCTGGCGGGAAGAAGTCGATCCGGCGAAGCCGGATCGGGCGAGGGGGCGCTCCCACGAGCCCCAGCGTGCATACTGCGTGCACCGAACTACCGATCATGACTATCAGCGCTCGGCCCTGTGGTGATGCCCCCTCATCCCACCCTTCTCCCCGCACGCGGGGAGAAGGAGCTCGCCGTGCATGCGGCAACCATTCCTAACGCTAACTCACGACACGACCGCCCGTCGTTCGACTTCGCGGCGGCGCGCTGCCATTCGGCTTTCGCCGCTCTCTTCGCCGAAGCACTCGGCGAAGTCGCCGCATTGCGAGCAGACCGGGGTGCTACACATCACCATACCGTCGTCTTCGCAGAGCTTGCGGTAGAAGAACCGCTTCCAGCGCATGTTGCGGGTGTTGTCGCGGGCCAGCGGCTCGAAATGCCGCATCAGCAGCCGGCTCAGTTCGGCGCGATTGCGCAGGCCGAGATCTTCCCACAGATGCTCCGGCTGCATCGCCCGGCGCGCCACCATCGCGGCGAGCCAGCGTCCGACATCGCCGCTGGTCGAACGATGCTTCAGCAGCAGATCGCGGACCATCGCGGCTTCCTCGTCCTCCTCGTGCTCGCCGACCGCCAGCACCGACAGCAGCACCGAGACGTGCGGGAACCAGCCGACGATCAGGCCGACGAAATCGTCAGCCGTCAGCCCGCTGGACTCGGTGATCGAGCCCGGCTCGGTGAGGGCGACCGACAGGATCGAGGCCAGCACATGGCGATCGAACGCACGGTCGTCATCGATCTGCGCCTCCGCCGGCGTGCAGCCGGTCAGCGCCCGGTACACCACCGCCGGCGAGGACGCGAAGCTCGACGCCGTCACGCGCAGCGGCAGTGCCGCCGCCGCTGCACCTGCCGTCTGGATTCCCGCCGCGCCGAGCATGTCCGTCGCTCCCTTGCTTACAGCCCGAGTTCGCTGGCCTTGACGTGGGTCTGGCATGCCTTCGGACAGACCCGGACGCAGGCCGAGCAGCCGATGCAGTTGCCGGCCGCGTCCAGCACCATCACCTTGCGGACGAATTCCTCGTCGTCGTCATCGTCGTCGAGCGAACAGGAAACCAGCTCGCCGTCCTCGTTGACGCCCATCAGATGCATCACGTCGCGCGAGCACACCTTGTGACAACGGCCGCAGCCGATGCACTTCTTGTCGTCGATCGCGGTGAGATAAGTCGGTTCCCACGGCTGACCGTCGCGGGTGGAGAAAATCGCCATTGCTTGCTCCTGCGCGCGGCTCGCGGCCGCGCCGTTTGGGCTGAGGCGTTCGACCGCGTTCAGGCGGCTTTCGCTTCCAGCTCCTTCAAAGCCTTCCGCGCGGCTTCAAGGGCCGCGTAGGCATCCTGGGTTTCCTGCGCCACCGTCATGATGGTCTGCCAATTGATCGGCAGCTCCTCGGACAGGTCATGCAGATTCATTTTCATCGTGGTCGCGCGGGCGGACAGTTTCTTGATCTCGGCCTTCAGCGTCTCGATGTCGGACATGCGGAGTCTCGCTCTTGCGTCAGAGGTTGGCGACGTCGGGATATTTCAGGATCATCTGCACGCCGGCTGCGACCAGCTTGTCGCCCTCCTCGGCCAGCTTGCCGAGATTGTCGAAGCCGAAGCGATGGACGTCGCGCATGTGCTTGTTGATGACAATCAGCCGGCCGGCGCTGAGGATCAGCCGACCGAAGCCTTCGTGGTGCATCTTCATCATCGGCGACACCATGACCTTGGTCTCGCGCTCGATCGACAGGGCGACCGCGTTGTAGAACAGCTCGAGTCGCCACAGCGTCTCCGGATCCGGATCGCCCATGATCGGGATCTCGCGGCGCTTGGCCTTGTCGACGATGAACGGCTCCAGCAGTTTGAGATCGGTCTTGCCCTCCCAGACACCGTGGGTGTCCTGGGCGCGGAGCTGCTTGACCAATTCCTTGACGAACAGCGAGTCGAGCGCGGCGTCGGGAGCAGTGGTGGTGTCGGTCATGTCAGGCCTCGTCGGCAAAATCGAAAGTGCGTTCTTCGCCCTTCATCAGCGCCTTGCGCAGCCACGGCGGCGGTACGCCGCGTAGCACGCCCTGCAGCTTGGTGATGAGGTCGGTGATCAGCTCCGGCTGCGCCAGCTTCAGCGGATGCACCTGCGCGGCGACGACCCGCGCCGCGCCGGAGCCGCCGATCGCCGTGCAGTACATGATCGCGCAATCGCGGATCGCATCGATCTTGGCGACCAGCTTGTCCTCGTTGCCGTCTTCCTTTTCCTCGGCGAACTGCACCGCTTCGACGAAGCGATAATCGTCGGCGGTGACTTCATAAATCGCGATGTTCCGGGCCCAGCCGAAATGCGCGTCGACGCGCGCAAGATCCTGAGTGGCGAAGGCGACTTTCATGCCGGTTCTCCTGAGTTGTGCATCGGCGCTCTGCTCCGCTCGACTGCCGTCGTTGCTAATGAGCCGTAGCCGGCGCATCGGTCTGATCCGGACGAGCAGAGGCACTCCGCCAGCTGTTCACGTCCGGTTCCTTGATGTTGGCGATGAACAGATTGCCGATCGCGAAGATCAGATCGCGGGTGCCGCGATAGCCGACCACGACCTGATGCGCGGCGCCGAGCCGATCGAACATCGGCAGGCCCATCCGGAACAGCGGCACGCCGAGCCGTTCTGCGGCCTGGCGGCCGTGCGAATGCGTCACCAGCAGGTCGCAGTCCTCGGCGCGGCGTTCGAGATCCTCGAGATCGCCGACCAGAACCTCGTCGGTCGGCACCTGCGCCAGGACCGGCGACGTCGTCGAGGTCACCGCGGCGCTGACGGTGCAGCCCATGTCGGCGAGCCAGCCGCCGATATTCAGCAGCATGTCCGGCTCGGCGCCGATCGCGACATTCTTGCCGCCGAAATAGAAGTGACCGTCGAGCATGGCGTCGACCAGCTGGCTGCGCTGCCGGCGATATTTTGGCGGCACCGGACGGCCGCTGATCCTGGCCAGGGTCGCCATCAGCTCATCGGCGGCGGCGAGGCCGGTGAACCGCGACAGCAGCGTGAACGGCACGCCGGTCTTGGTTTCGAGCGCGACCGCGGCCTTGCGCATCTGCTCACCGAGGGCCAGCGTGTGGCCCGCGCCGCCCATCGCGGCGACTTCCGCAACCGAGACGCCGCCATGCGTGGTCGGGGTGAAGTCGTCCGGCACGTGGCCGTCGAGCGAGCCGGAAATGTCCGGCAGGAAGGTCGGGGTCAGGCCGAAGGCTTCGATGATGTCGCGCAATTCATCGATGTCGCCCGGCGTCAGGTGACTGCCGGCCAGCACGTTGATCTTGCCGGCATCCGGCGTGGCGCCTTCAGCCGGCGCGTCGACCAGGTACTCGACGATCCGCGTCACCGTCGCGGCAAAGCCGTCTTCGAACGCGCCTTTGAAATCCGGCGTCGACACCGGCACCAGCGCGACATGCGCGAGTTCCGGATGCTTCTTGCGCACGTCCTTGATGTAGCCGTCGAGATCGTCGCCTTTGATTTCGGTGACGCCGGTAGTGCAGATCCCGATCACGTCCGGCTTGGTGCGGCCGACAATGTTGACGATCGCCTGCTCGACATTTTCAAACCCGCCGAGCACGGTGGCGACTTCGCTCATCGCGGTGGTTTGCAGCGGAATTGACTCGCGGAAGTGCCGGACGAACAGCACCAAGCCGAACGAGGTGCAGCCCTGCGAGCCATGCAGCAACGGCATGCAGTTGCGCAGGCCCATCAAAGCCAGTGCCGCGCCGAGCGGCTGGCTCATCCGCAGCGGATTGACGGTGCAGGATTTGGTCGAGGTGACGATCTGAGCCATCACGGCCTCCTCACGCCACTTGTGCCGAGCGTCCGAAGATCGCGCGCTGGCGATCATCGGCGGCGATGGCAGCATCGGCGCGCTGCTCCCAGGTCACCTCGTCCCACGGCGGGGCGCTACGCACCTGAACCCAGATCGGATTGGACAGCGATTTGTCGATCTGCCGGACCATCTCGACGATGCCGACATAGCCGCAATACGCATATGTGCGCTCCTGGTTGATATCCATCCAGGGCATCCGCGCCTTCAACGCAACGAACTGCGAGCGGCCACCCGACAGCATGATGTCGGCCTGCGCCTCTTTCAGCATCTTGTACATTTCGCGCGGGCGCAGATCGTCGATCTGGTGGACGTCCGGGCTCATCTCCTTGAGCCGCGCCTTGTCTTCCTTGGTCGACTTCTTGACGCTGGTGCCGACGATGGTCAGCCCGGCTTCCTGCAGCGCCGCCACCACCGACCAGGATTTCACGCCGCCGGTGATCAGCAGCACCTTCTTGCCTTCAAGGCGGGGCGTGTAGGCCTTGATCGCGGCCCAGGCCTTGGCTTCTTCGCGTGCGATCAGCGCTTCGACACGGTCCATTAGCTCGGCGTCGGCGCCACGCTGGATCAGCAGGCGGGCGATCTGACGCAGCGATTCGGAGGTGTCGCTGATGCCATAGAACGAGCCTTCGAAATACGGGATGCCGTAGCGCTCTTCCATCTTGCGCGCGACGTTGATCATCGCGGTCGAGCACACCATCATGGCGACGCGGGCGCGGTGCGACTGCGCGACTTCGTGATAGCGCGCATCCCCCGACAGGCACGACAAGATGCGGATGCCGAGCTCGTCGAGCAGCGGCTTCACCTGCCAGAGTTCGCCGGCGACGTTGTATTCGCCGATGATGTTGATGTCGTAGGGAGTGGTGAATTCCGGCTCCTGGGTGCCGATCACATAATCGAGCATCGCCTCGCCGGCGAGCTTGTTGCCGAGGTTCTTCGGGCCGACGAAACCGGGGGAGATGATCGGAATGCAGGGCTTGCCGAATTTCTCGGCCGCCACCTTGCAGACGGCGACGATGTCGTCGCCCATCATCGCCGGCACGCAGGTCTGATACACGAAAACCGCCGGCGGATCGTACTTCTCGATGATTTCCTTGATCGACCGGAACAGCCGCTTCTCGCCGCCGAATATGACGTCGTTCTCACCCATGTCGGTGGTGAAGCCGGTGCGATACAGCTTCGAGCCGGACGACTTGGTGCCGCGATTGTCCCAGGACGAGCCTTCGCAGGCGATCGGGCCGTGCACCAGATGCGCGACGTCGACGATCGGCTGCAGCGCGATCTTGGCGCCGTCGAAGGCGCAGCCGCCGGCTGCGCCCCCCGGCTGCAGCGGCTTGCTGCAGCCTTTCTTGCGTTGCTTGTCGGACTTGGCCTGATTGGCCGCACAACCAGGCTCGTTGAAGACGTCTTGAATCTTGTCTGCGAGTCTGGTCATGCGGCGCTCCTGACAGTCAGGTGGTCCGAAGTTGCGGCATCAGCGGATGATGTCGAAACTGATGTCGGTCTTGCCGGAGACGTTGGTCGACTTGTCCATTTCGTCGAAGATCTTGTCGAGGATCTTGACCAGGACGTTCATCGACCCCTGATAGCCCCACACCGGCGAGCGGTGGTGGTGGTGGCGGTCGAACACCGGGAAGCCGAGGCGGATCAGCGGAGTGCCGGTGTCGCGCTCGAGATACTTGCCGTAGGTGTTGCCGATCATGAAGTCGACCGGTTCGGTGAACAGCAGCGACCGCAGGTGCCACAGATCCTTGCCGGCGTAGACCTTGCAGCCGGCGCCGAACGGCGATGAGTCGAGCAGCGCCTGCACCTTGGCTTCCCAGGCCTTGTTGCCGTTGGTCGCCAGGATGTGGACCGGTTCGCCGCCGAGTTCCAGGATGAACTCCGCGAGGCCGTAGCACATGTCCGGATCGCCGTAGATCGCGAACCTCTTGCCGTGGATGTGGGCCGAGGAGTCGCCGATCGCGTCGACCAGCCGGCCGCGCTCCTTGGTCAGCGCGTCCGGGATCGCCTTGCCGGTGATCCGCGACACCGCCTGCAGGAAGCGGTCGGTGCCGGCGATGCCGACCGGGTGGTTGAACGCGACCACCTCCTGGCCGTGATCGGCGATCGTCGCCAGGGTCTTTTCAGTGCAGAACTCCTGCATCGAGATCGTCGCCTTGGCGTGGATGGCGTTGGCGGCCTGCTCGAGCGTGGTGCCGCCGTCATACATCCGGAACTCGCCGTCGGTCGGGGTGTCCCAGACGTCGCTGTTGTCGCCGAAGATGGTGTAGTCGACACCCATCAGCTCGAAGATCCGCTTGATCTCGCGCAGGTTGCCGACGGTGTAGCCGTCGAACCCGCCGAAGAAGTTGATCGATTCGTTCGGCTGGCGCTCGAGCTTCGGCACGGTGCCGGACTTGCCGTCCCAGAAGTGCTCGACGATGCCCTTCATGGTGTTGTCGTAGCCGGTGATGTGGCTGCCGACGAACGCCGGGGTGTGGGCGTAGGTGACGTCGAAGTCGGTCGGGACCGAGCCCTTTTCCTTGGCGTTCTTGATGAACGCGTTGAGGTCGTCACCGATGACCTCGGCCATGCAGGTGGTCGAGACCGCGATCATCTTCGGTTGGTACAGCGCATAGGCGTTGGCCAGGCCGTCGATCATGTTGTTGAGACCACCGAACACCGCGGCGTCTTCGGTCATCGACGAGGAGACGCACGAGGTCGGCTCCTTGAAGTGGCGGGTGAAGTGGCTGCGATAATAGGCGACGCAGCCCTGCGAGCCGTGCACGAACGGCAGCGTCTTCTCGAACCCGACCGCGGCGAACACCGCGCCGAGCGGCTGGCACGCCTTGGCCGGGTTGATGACGAGAGCTTCGCGGGCGAAGTTCTTGTCCTGATATTCCTTGGTCTTGGTCCAGTCCGCGACGCGCGCGACCTCGGCATCGCCAACATAGTTCTCGAAATTCTTCCGCTTGTTCTCCATCAACTCTTCGTATTGGGGTTCACGGAAGAGTTCGAAGTGATCGCGGATCTTCTCTGCGGTCTCGGTCATGATGGTGTCTTTCCCAAGAATTCGGTGATGCGGCGCTTCCGGCGGCATGCGCCGGAAGCCCGGATGTGAAGTTTCAGCTCCAAGGCGCCTTGGTCAGCTTCCAGACCGGGGCATTGATCGCGATGTCCATGTCGCGGGCGAAGATGCCGAACCCGTCGTAGCCGTGATACGGGCCCGAATAGTCCCACGAATGCATCTGGCGGAACGGAACGCCCATCTTCTGGAAGATGTACTTTTCCTTCACGCCGGACCCGACCAGATCCGGGCGCACCTTCTCGACGAACTTCTCGAATTCGTAGCCGGTTACGTCGTCGTAGATCAGGGTGCCGTCCTTCACGTAGTGGGTGGTGCGCTGATAGTCGTCGTTATGGGCGAATTCGTAGCCGGTGCCGACCACTTCCATGCCGAGATCTTCGTAGGCGCCGATGACGTGGCGCGGACGCAGACCGCCGACATAGAGCATCACCTTCTTGCCTTCGAGGCGCGGGCGATACTTGGCGATGACCGCTTCCATCCGCGGCTTGTACTTGGCGATGACGCGCTCGGCGCCGTCCTTGATCTTGTCGTCGAACTTCGACGCGATCTCACGCAAGCTCGCTTCGATCTTGGACGGGCCGAAGAAGTTGTATTCCACCCACGGAATCCCGAACTTCTCTTCCATGTGCCGCGTGATGTAGTTCATCGAGCGGTAGCAGTGCAGGATGTTCAGCTTCGCCTTCGGCGTGTTCTCCAGCTCGGCGATGGTGCCGTCGCCGGACCACTGCGCGATCACGCGGAGGCCCATTTCCTCGAGCAGGATGCGCGAGGCCCAGGCGTCGCCGCCGATGTTGTAGTCGCCGATGATCGCGACGTCGTAGGGGGTCGACTGGAAGCCGGCATTCTTCTCGCCGGCCTTGTCGAACACCCAGTCACGGATCACGTCGTTGGCGATGTGGTGGCCGAGTGACTGCGACACGCCGCGGAAGCCTTCGCAGCGCACCGGGATGATCGGCTTGCCGTCGTACTGCTTCGACTTGGCCTTGGAGACCGCCTCGATGTCGTCGCCGATCAGACCGATGGGGCATTCCGACTGCACCGAGATGCCCTTGGAGAGCGGGAACAGCTCCTGGATCTCGTCGATGATCTTGCCGAGCTTCTTGTCGCCGCCGAAAACGATGTCCTTCTCCTGGAAGTCGGAGGTGAACTGCATCGTGCCGAAGGTGTCGACGCCGGTGGTGCCCTTGTAATAGTTGCGGCGCGAGCCCCACGAATACTGGCCGCAGCCGACCGGGCCGTGGCTGATATGGACCATGTCCTTGATCGGACCCCACACCACGCCCTTCGAGCCGGCGTAGGCGCAACCGCGGATCGTCATCACGCCCGGGATCGACTTGATGTTGGACTTGACCGAGCACTCCGCCTTTTCGGCGTCGTACGTATTGAGGTGCTTGGCGCGACGCTTGGCCGACTTGTCCGGATAGGCCTCCAGGACTTCGCCGATCAGCTTCTTGTTACGTTCCTTGATGTCCGCGGGGGATTCTGCGACTGCGGTGCTCATCGTTGTTCCTCGTATCTGGGGCCGCCGGGATGGCGGCCGGTCGCGCTTGGCGACCGGCCTGGCTGATGCGATCAGGCGGACGCGGCGGCCGCCTTGGCGGCTTCCTTGGCCTGCAGTTCGGCGAGTGCCTGCTCGTCGGTCTTCATGATGCCGAAGTCGAGCAGCATCTGTTCGAGCTCTTCCATGGTGATCGGGGTCGGGATGGTGCCCTTGCCGCCGTTGGCATGGACCTTCTCGGCCAGCGTCCGATACTCCTTGGCCTGCTGGCTGTCGGGCGCGTACTGGATCACGGTCTGGCGGCGCAGCTCGGCGTGTTGCACGATGTTGTCGCGCGGCACGAAGTGGATCAGCTGCGAGTTCAACCGCTTGGCCAGCGCTTCGGCGAGATCGAGCTCGCGGTCGGTCTGGCGCTCGTTGCAGACCAGGCCGCCGAGGCGGACGCCGCCCGACGAGGCGTACTTCAGAATGCCCTTGGCGATGTTGTTAGCGGCGTACAGCGCCATCATCTCGCCGGACATGACGATGTAGATTTCCTGGGCCTTGTTCTCGCGGATCGGCATCGCGAAGCCGCCGCACACCACGTCGCCGAGCACGTCGTAGGAGACGTAGTCGACATCCTCATAGGCGCCGTTCTCTTCGAGGAAGTTGATCGCGGTGATGACGCCGCGGCCGGCGCAGCCGACGCCCGGCTCCGGGCCGCCGGCTTCGGTGCACTTGATGCCCTTGTAGCCGACCTTCATCACGTCTTCGAGTTCGAGGTCTTCGACCGAGCCGGCTTCGGCGGCGAGGCTGAGCACCGTGTCCTGCATCTTGGTGTTGAGGATCAGACGGGTGGAGTCCGCCTTGGGGTCGCAGCCGACGATCAGGATCTTCTGACCCATCTCGACCAGTGCCGCGAGCGTGTTCTGCGAAGTGGTCGACTTGCCGATGCCGCCCTTGCCGTAGAATGCGATTTGCCGAAGTGCCATGTTTTCTCTCCGTTGACCTAATGCCGTTTGATCGATTTGCGCCGGAGCGCAGCCTCATTTCGTTCAGAACCGTCGCACGGCTCAGATGCGGACGTTGCCCTTCGCAGTGATTGCTCGGCCAACCATCCCTCGCCTTGCTGATCCCTGTTTTGCAACGAGCGTGCCAAGCCTCGCCGGAGACGAAAAATCGAGTGATTTCGAGGAGATGTAGAATTTCCGAGGAGAATGTACGTAGATGTTTAGAATCCGACATCGCCCCCGAGCGGACGACATCCCAGGGTGCGGCTGTTAGAAACGAAACAAACTGATACCGGCCGGAGGAGCTAAGCGAGACTCTGTCGCAACTCGAGACCGCCCTCACTGCGTCATTGCGAACGAAGTGAAGCAAATCTAGCGCCGGTGCATGGAAGTGGATTGCTTCGCTCGTAATGAGTGGAAAACACTGAGGCGGGTACGGCCCGACCTCTCCCCGCGCGCGGGGAGAGGTCGATCCGGCAAAGCGCAGCGAAGCCGGATCGGGTGAGGGGGCGCCTGCGCGAGTCTGAGCGTTTGTGAGAGTTGTTGATGAGGACGAGGGTGATAATCGGCGCTCTGCGGCGCGGAAGCGCCCCCTCATCCCACCCTTCTCCCCGCACGCGGGTAGAAGGAGCAGGCTATGTCTGCGGCAAACACTCAGCCTCACAGCCGAGTTGAAAGGCCGCAAGAGCCGGACCGTGAAAGGAAGACCTACGCCGTCAGCGCCTGTCCCTGTAGCGCATCGGCCAGTTCGGCGACGAACTTCGCCAGCGGCCAGTCGATCCGGGTGATGGCCTGTTCGTCGAGGAAACGCTGCTCGTTGCGGGTCGGCGTGTCCGGCAACACTGCCCAATGCCGGTCCGACGATCGCTTCATCACTTGGCGGGCGAACACACGCTCGAGCTGGGTGTCGAACCGGCAGCCGAGGAACAGAAAATGCCTGTCCTTGCGCAACTCCTGCACCTTCAGCGGAATCGGCGTTTGAATGTCGATCTCGGTCAGGACTTCGACATAGTCGCTGTCGGACACCAGGAAGTTGGCGGCCGGCGCCACCGAGCCGATCGGCTGATACAGCAGGGTGGTCCAATCCAGCGCTTCATCGGGCATCGGCGCATACAGCGGCATGTCGCCCTCGGCAACGATGCCGGGAGCGGATTCGGCGATCTCGCTGCCGTCCGGCCGATAGTAATTCACCCAGTGACCGTGATGTTCGCTCTGGCTGACGCCCTGCGCCATGCCCCAGTTCTGGCGTCCGGCCAACGCCTTCTGCGGCAGGTCGTCGTACCAGGCATGAACCAGCAGCGGCAACTCGGGCAACGACGCCAGCATCCGATGCAGCTCGTTCGGCTGCGGTGATGCCCGGAACGCCTCGGCCATCATCGTGGTCAGCGTCTTACGGTGCTTGAAGTTCTCGATGTACTGCGCGGTGCCGGTGAGATTGGTGCGGACCTTGTGTGGCACCGTGGTCTTCGCCGTCAGCCGCGCCACCAGCTCGGCCGGCGAGGTCGGCACGCTGCTGGATTCGCCGAGCGCCACGCCGCCGGCGCCGAGATAGGGGATCACCTGCCCGCGTAACAAGCCTGCGGCGATGTCGTCGAGTGCTCGTGCCGGCATGATCCTACTCCCCTGTCAGATCGCTCTTGCAGACTTGTGATGCACTACCACCAGTCCGGTGGCGCGCGCCGCGTCGGTGGTGATGGTCCAGCAGTGGTTCGATCCGTCGACCAGATAGACGCTGAATCGCGGATAGTCGCGGAACGGCTGCTCCGCATAGATGTCGGACGCGTCGCATTGGGTCAGCGACAGGCCGGGAAGCTCCTGCCGCACCGTCTTCAGCGCGCCAGCCTCGGCCGCGTCGCCTCCGAGCAACGCGTCGAGCCGGGCGATATCGTCGGGCGACAGCGCCATGGTCAGAGCTTGCGAGCTTCGACGGTGATCGGCAGCGGCGTATCGGCCGCCATCACCGGCAGTTCGAGCTTCCAGCCGTTGGCGAGTGTGACCTTGCCGCCCCACAACGCCGGGTTCTCCATCTCGACGATCGGCTCTTCGAGGTCCTTCTTGGCGACGTAGGCGGAGTGGCCGGTCGCGGTCTTGCGGATCATCACTTTCATCGAGGGTGGTCCTTTGCTTGGCCGCCGCGGCGACGGGTCAGAGTGCGGTGATTTCGTCTTCGAGGCAGCCGATCACCCGGTGTTCGGCGAATTCGACCAGATAGACCGGCCGATTGGTCTCCGTGTGCAGGCCGATCCGGATGATCTCGCCGGGATCGCCGCTCTTTACCAGCAGCGCGTCCTCCGGCTGATCCGGAAAGGTGCCATCGTTGAACAGATCGATCTCGGCGCGGACGCGCTGGCCCCATTGGTATCGCGGCTCCGGCGTCATCACACCGCCTCCTGGGTTTCGGCCTGAAAGGCTTCGACCGCGACCAGCTCGCGGCGCTTCATGCCGACGATGCGGCCCTGCGCGACGAAGTCGACGCCGTAGATGTAGAACTGCTGCAGGAAGGTGCCGATCGAGACGACGTAGCCCTCGTCGCCCTTCTTCACCAGCACCTCGCCGATCTCCTTGCCCGGAAAGGTGCCGTCGTTGCGGATGTTGATCTTCGCCCGCACCTTCTGGCCGTATTCGAACTCCGGCGGGCCGTCGAGCTCGACGATGTCGCTGTCACGCGCGATGTTCATGGCGAGGGCTCCGTTGCGGGTTTGAGCTGGGCAGGTTCGGTGAAGCCGCTGCGGCTGCGCGCAAGCTCGCGCACCAGCGGATCGGGATCGTCGAGCAGCGGCGCCAGTTCATAGGCGTCGACCCGGCTGGCGACTTCGTAGCGAACCCGCCAATCGGCATCGCCGAGCATCGCCAGCAGCCGGCCCGGCGTCATCCGCCTGGCGGCTTCGAGACGGACCTCGCCGTCTTTGTCCATCGCGATCTGGGCCAGCCATTCCGTGCCGATCCGCCGCGCCACTTCGCGGCGCACGCCGGGATCGGGATCGAGCACCAGGAGCGGCAGCAGGCCGGGCGAGGCGCGCCGGGCGACGATCTGGCGGACGTAGTAGTCCTCGTCGCTCGCCATCGGGCGCAGGTCGTCGTCACTCAGCACCGAGGCGACGCGGATCCGAACCTCGCGATGCGGGTCGCTGCGCAGGCCGAGCAGGTAACGCTTCGGCAACCGCCGCGCTGCGCTCCATCGCACCGTCTCGTCCGGATCCTGCAGCAGCTTCGGCAGCAGAAACACGGTGGCATAGCCGGCCGCGACCGCACGCGTCTCGAAATACGGATGGTCGAGATAGGAATCGGCGAGCGCGCGGTTCTGCTGGAAGAACCGTTCCAGCCGCCGCGCATAGCGGTCCTGGACGCAAGCCTTCTTCAACTCGCACAGCCCGGCGGACAGCAACTCGCGATGCGGGCACGACGCGCAATCGACCTCGTTGCCCTGCCAATCGCGGGCTTCGTCGATGTCAGTCGTCATCGTCCTGCCCTATCCGCCGCCACACGTCGAGCAGCACGGCGGCGCCGACCTTGTCGGTCGGATCGAGTTCGAGCAGCTTTTCGACCGCCGCGTGACCTTCGTCGAGCTGGCCGAGCCGCATCTGCAGATACGCGTAGGCCTTCAGCGCGAACAGGTAGAACCGCGGCAGCACAGCCGAATAGCTGGAGAACTCGGCATCGCCGCGCCGTACCTTGCGCCAGTCGGTGGCGAGGCCGTTGTCGCGCGCCGCCTTGCACAGACAGGCCTGCGCCACTTCCAGCGCTTCGCCGAGGCGGCCTTTGTAGAAGTAGAACCGGTACAGCCCGATCAGCACCGCGGCATGGTCGGGCGCCAGCAGATGCGCCTCGCGCAGATGTTGCTCGGCCAGCGCCTCGCTCTGATAGTCCCGGCCTGCGAGTTCGAGATGCCGATGCGCCTCGATCGGCAGGCCGGCGCCGAGCAGCGCTCCGGCCAGTAGCGATTGTTCGGGGCCGGACATCGTCAATTCGCTGTGCATCAGGTCGGGCATGGCTCACAGCTCCCGCAGCTGGTGCAGACCGGCGGACGGCTTGGGTCCGTTATCGCTGGCGCACTGGCAATTCGATCCCTTGGGGTCGTGGAACAGGAATCCGCTCGAGGTCGGCGTCTCCATGAAATCGATCACCACGCCTTCGAGCAGCTTCAGGCTCTGCTCCGGCACGAACAGCTTGTAGTCGCCGCGCTCGACCACCGCGTCGCCGGTGTGCGGCGCGCCTACAATATCGAACTGCGCCGACAGGCCGGAACAGCCGCCGGCGCTGACCACCAGACGGAAGCCACCGGTGCCGCCGCTGAACCGCAGCATGCGGCGAATGAACTTTTCGGCCGAGGGGGTGAAGCTCATGTCCATCGGATTCGCCTCATGCAGCCTGATAGCGCGGGACGGAGTTGTCGATCACGCAGGTGCCGTCGACCGGGCACACCGCGACGCATTGCGGTTCATCGAAGTGGCCGATGCACTCCGAGCATTTCGATGGGTCTATCCCGAAGGTGCCGGCCTTTTCGAAGATCGCCGCGTTCGGGCACTGCGGCTCGCAAGCCGAGCAGCCGGTGCATTGCGAGGCGACGATCTTGTAGGCCATGGCCGTTCCCCTTCGCTGCGCTCGCTCTAGGCCTCGGTGAAAGCGCCCTGGCGGATCGAGGCATCGCCGCGAGCGACGTGGCGGATCTCCGACTTGCCGACGCGCTCCAGGTACTCCTTGAAGTACGCGATCACCGACTGCTCGATGTATTCGAACGCGTAAGTCTCGACCGCTTCGATGCCGGCGCCGGCCAGCGAATCCTTCGGGCATAGGCCGATCTTGGCGACCAGCACGGCAGTGCAGTCGTTCAGCGCCTTGAGGATTGGTTCGATGCCGGTCTCGCTGGCATAGCCGCCCTCGCAATACAGATCGACGCGGCGATGACCGACGAACTTGGCACCTGCGGTCGACACCTCGTAGATCTGGAATTCGTGGGCGTGGCCGAAATGCTCGTTGATGACGCCGCCACCCTTGGTGGCGATTGCCACCTGGATCTTGATGGTCGCAGTCTCATCGGCGAGCTTGTCCAGCTCGCGCTGCTTGGCGACCGCGATGGCATCGCGTTCGGCTTCGACCTTGGCCTGATAAGCCTGGCGGCCGGCGAGGTCGTATTCGACGTCCATCGCCATCACCTTCTCGGTGGTGAATTCGGCGCTGCGGTCCTCGCCGAGCAGTCCGACCGCGTCGGCACGGCACTGCCGGCAATGCCGCATCATGTTCATTTCGCCTTCGCACGCGTCCTGCAGCGCTTTCAGCTCCTGCGCGGTCGGACCGCGCTGGCCCGACAGACCGAAGGCGGTGCCGTGCTCGGCCTCCGAGATCAACGGCATGATGTTGTGCAGGAAGGCGCCGCGCGACTTCACCGCCTTGTTGACCTCGATCAGGTGCTCGTCGTTGATCCCCGGGATCATCACCGAGTTGACCTTCACCAGGATGCCGCGCGCCACCAGCATCTCCAGGCCGAGCAATTGCCGCTCACTGAGGATCTTCGACGCCTCGACGCCGGTGTAGCGGCGGTGATTGTAGAAGATCCACGGATAGATCTTCGCGCCGACTTCCGGATCGACCATGTTGATGGTGATGGTGACGTGATCGACCTTCATGGCGGCGATCTGATCGACATAGTCGGGCAGCATCAGGCCGTTGGTCGAGAGACACAGCTTGATGTCGGGCGCCGCCTCGGTGACCATCTCGAAGGTCTTGAAGGTCTTGGCCGGATTGGCGAGCGCATCGCCCGGACCGGCGATGCCAAGCACGGTCATCTGCGGAATGGTCGAAGCCACCGCAACGACCTTGCGCGCGGCCTGCTCCGGGGTCAGCTTCTCACTGACCACGCCGGGGCGGGATTCGTTGGCGCAATCGTATTTGCGATTGCAGTAATTACACTGGATGTTGCACGCGGGAGCGACCGCGACGTGCATGCGAGCGAAGTGATGATGCGCCTGCTCGCTGTAGCACGGATGGTTCTTCACCTTCTCCCAGATTTCCGGCGGCAGATCGCTGGGGCCTGCGGCCGAGCCGCAACCGGTCTTACCCGCGCCACCCTTGCTGCTGCAGCCCGACTGCGCCGCGCTGTTGCGCATCGCCTCGAACGACACCGTTCCCAGGGCGCTGAAATCATGCAGTTGCAGCAGCTTGCTCATGTCCGGGCCTCGTTCGATCGCCGCACGCAGGCGGCTTGTCGGTGGGTGATGGTGCTGCAACCGAGCCGGCGAAGATCGATCCCGATCCCCGGGCGCGGCGATCCGTTGAAGACGGCGTCCGACGGTCAAGGCGTCGGCCGTCTTGCAAGGTCACGCGTCAGGCCGGCACGCAGGTGTTGTCGACCGGGCAGACCGAGACGCACTGCGGCTTGTCGAACTGACCTTCGCACTCGGTGCACTTGGTCGCGTCGATCACATAGGTGCCGCGCTTCATGCTGATCGCGGCGTTCGGGCATTCGAATTCGCACGCACCGCAGACGGTGCACTGGGAGGTAACAATCTTGTAGGCCATGGTCGGCTCCTGGTTCGCAGAGTGCTGCTGACCAGCTGTCTTTCAAGCCCCGTGCCAGATGCCTGATGATTGATTTTAAAGAGCTATTTCTCGCTTTCGAGGAGCAGCACCGGTGTAAGGCCCCCGACACTTGTCGCAAGTCTGACAGGCGTCCTGACCTGTCATCGGGGTTCGCGAGGCACGATCGCGATCAGCTTTGAAGTGCTCACAGACAGCCAAACGCGCGGCGCCGGACAGCGTCGCGCGTTTTCCCGATGGTCGCGCGCAAGGCGCGTCAGAAGTGCTTGAGCTCGATATTGTGCTTCTTCAGCGCGTAGCCGATCTGGCGCGGCGTGAGGCCGAGAATGCGCGCGGCCTTCGCCTGCACCCACCCTGCGCGCTCCATCGCATTGATCAGCCGCTCACGCTCCGACATCTGAGATTCGTCGGACGGCAGCTCCGAACGGACCGGCATCGGCGCAAAATCATCTACGGATGCGACCGGCTCGCGCGGATGAACGATCTCGACGGGGGCCTTGCGTGGCAGCACCTGGAGCGGGATCTCAGGACGCGGGCGTTCGGGTACGGGCTCGGTGTGGCCCTTCCACAGGATTGCCGACAGGCACTCGTCCTGGTGACAGGCGAAATCGCTGTCGTGGATTTCCGGCCCCATCGCCAGGGTCGCGGTCCGGCGCACGCAGTTCTCCAGCTCGCGGACGTTGCCGGGGAACGAGCAGGCCTTGAGCAGATCCAGCGCATGCGGTTCGAACGCCAGCTCGCGGCCGTTCTCCTTGTTGAAGTTCTTTAGGAACTCGGTCGCGAGCAGCGGGATGTCGGTCGGCCGGTCACGTAGCGGCGGCAGGATCATCGGTACCACGTTGATGCGGTAGTACAGATCGGCGCGGAACTCCTTGCGCGCCACCGCCTCTTCCAGATTGCGGTTGGTGGCAGCGACGATACGGACGTTGACCTTGATGGTCTGGTTACCACCGACCCGTTCGAATTCCTGTTCCTGCAACACGCGCAGCAGCTTGGCCTGGAACGACGCCGAGATCTCGCCGATCTCGTCGAGGAACAGCGTGCCCTTGTCGGCGAGCTCGAACCGCCCCTTGCGCGAGGCGATCGCGCCGGTGAACGCGCCCTTCTCGTGCCCGAACAGCTCGGACTCCAACACCGATTCCGGCAGCGCCGCACAGTTGATCTTGATGAACGGCCCATTGGCGCGCGACGACAGCTCGTGGATCGCCTTGGCGATCAGCTCCTTGCCGGTTCCGGATTCGCCGCGCAGCAGCACCGGCGATTGTGATTTGGCGATGATGCTGACCTTGGCCAGCAATTTGCGGATCGCCGGGCTCTCGCCGACGATGCCGTCGACCTTGACCCGCTTGCGCTCGCGCTCCGGCTTGAGCTCAGACAGCTCTTTCTGCAGCCGGTGGCTCTCCGCCATCAGCCGCTCGCGGTCACGAGCGACGACGCGGTGCAGCTTCACGGTCTGGCCGATCAGGTTCGCCACCATGGTGAGGAAGCGCACATCGGCATCCATCCGGAAATGCGAACGACCGTCGCGGACGCGGTCGATGCTCAGCGTTCCCACCACCCGCGAATCGATCCGGATCGGCACGCCGATGAACGACACCCGGGTTTCGTCGGTGGCGCCGAGCGCCATCGCGTCCGCGGCGGTGAACATCGGATGGCTGGAGACGTTGTCGGCCACCAGCGGTACCGCGGTGGCGACGATCTGATCGATCGCCTTCTGCGGCAGCCGGGCTCGGTAGCGGTTATCGCTGCCCTCGTTCCAGCCGACGCCGACGGTAATATCAGGCACGCCGTCATCGGCCAGCAGCGACACCACGCCGTTGCGCATCTGCAAAAACGACTGCAGCAAGTTGACGACGTTGGCGAGGGTGATCTCCAGCCGCGCCGGCGAGGTAAGGATTTTCGAGATCTCGAAAATGCCGGTGAGTGCGATATCACTCAGCGGTATTGGAGGATGGGTCATCGACGGCGACGGGTACTCGTTTTCGACAAGGCGGATTTCGCGCTGAGCCATAGCTGGTCTCCATCGCCCCCGAGCTTTCCCCCGTCAGATCCGGAGCGTTGCGAGATTGTGGATGAATTCCAACCAGATGTCGTGCTCATCTTGGCTGCATCGCTGCGGAAGTTATGGCTAGCTCTGCTTAGTGAATTACCACGAGCAAAACCGCTGATAATCAACCGATTACTACTCTACCACCAGTCCGGCGCCGTAATCGCATTGATGCAGCGCAAAACCGATCGACCAAAAGAGCAGCAACAAGCAGGCAACAAACCAGACTGCCAATCAGTCGCGAACTAATTCCGAACTAGCCATCGGACCGCCCCTCAGACGTGCTGACCGCCATTGATGTGGATTTCTTCGCCGGTGACGTAGCTGGCTGCATCCGAGCAGAGAAAGAACATCACCTTGGCAACTTCGTCCGGTGTCCCGATACGCCGCATTGGGATTGTCGGCGCCAGCATCGCCTCGGTCTCCGGCGACAGAATGTCGGTCTTGATCTCGCCCGGCGCGATCGCATTCACCCTGATACCGTAAGGCGCATAGTCGTGCGCCATCTCGCGGGTCAGGCAGGTCAGCGCCGCCTTCGAGGTCGCGTAGGCACTACCTGCGAACGGATGCACCCGCGAGCCGACGATCGAGGTGACGTTCACGATCGAGCCTTGCCCGGCGCGCAGTTCGTCGAACAGTCCCTGCGCCAGCATCACCGGCGCCAGCAGGTTGACGTGGAACACGCTCATCCAGGTCGCGACCGGCGTGTTCAGCGAGGTCAGCCGCTCGCCTTCCGCGTTCTTCGGTGAGATCGCCGCGTTGTTGATCAGCGCGTGCAGCGGCCCGCCGCCCAGCTTCTCTTTCAACTCGTCGATCGCCCGCGGCACCGCTCGATGGTCGGCGAGTTCGACCGCGACGTGGTTTTCGAGGCCTGTCGCCCATGGGCAGCGATCGTCGGCGAATGGCTGTCGCGAGCAAGTGATGATGCGCCAGCCGGCGTCGGAGAACAGCTTGCCGGTCGCATGACCGATGCCGCGCGACGCGCCGGTCAGCACCAGAGTCTTCTGCTTACCGGTGCGCGCCTCACGCTGGTCGTTGTGAAACGGACAGGCGCCACCGGCCACGGACGGCATTCCGGCCGGCATGCTGGGAGGCATCTCGGCAGGGCGCCCAACTGGCGGCGGCGAAGGTGCGGGGTCGGGCCGCTCGGCGTGCAATGGTTCGGGGTGCACGGGACGGTCTCCATTGGTTTCGTTGCAAGTGAACTTGCATGAACCGGGCCAACCGATACGACCTTCGATTTAGGCCGACAAACCAAACCTTGTTGCCAGCGAATGTCATCAGAGCGACACCGACCACACCGCGCAACCCGACACAACGTTGGCTTTCCGACATCAAAACCCGCCCTCGGGTACCGCTAACAACAAGCCGCCGATCTGGTCCGCCTCTTGCTTAAGGCTGGTACGGACACTGAACACAGCGTGGTGGTGATGACGCAGCCTCTCCAACTCAGCGCCGGCGGCTTCGCGGTCGTGCTCGGTACCAATGAGATCGCCTCGGCCGTCGCTGTTCACCTGCACCGCGCCGGCTACTGTGTGGTGATGTCCCACGATCCGTTTCCGCCGGTGATCCGGCGCAAGATGGCGTTTCACGACGCGCTGTACGGCGACGAGGTCGCGGTCGACGGCGTCCGCGGCGAGCGCGTCGATCACGCCACTCAGATCTTCAAGGCGCTACGCCGCTCAGGCCATGTGCTGGTGACCTGGCTGGCGCTGCCCGACCTGCTGCCGATCGGCGCAATCGACGTTCTGGTCGACTCGCGGATGCAGAAACATCGCGTCACGCCGGACCTGCGGCGGTTGGCGCGGGTCAGCGTCGGCCTCGGCCCGGGCTTCTCGACGTCCGCAAATTGCGACGTCGCGATCGAGACCCGCCCCGGCCGTAGCGGCCTGATCGTCGATGCCGGCTGGACCGACGCGGCCGACGGTGTCGCCAGCCCGCTGGGCGCCGTCGGCGCCGAACGGTTCCAATATTCTCAGGCCAGCGGACGCTGGCGGACCGCGGTCGATATCGGCAGCCGGGTGTTCAACGGTTATCCGGTCGGCCACCTCGGCGGCGTGCCGGTGCGCGCGCCGTGCGACGGCATTCTGCGCGGTGTCGTCCGCGACGGCCAGGAGGTGCCGCAAGGCGTCAAGCTGATGGAAGTCGATTCCCGCGGCCGTCATGCGCAGTGGACCGGGATCGACGATCGCGGCCTCGGTATTGCCAAGGCGGTGCTGCGCGCGACCGGGCCGCAGGCGGAACCCCGCCATCGCCACGCCACGCAGCCACTCGCGGCGCTTTAAGCCGGCGACTGCACAGCGCTATCGATCCGGATATGACGCTCTGATCGACGCCGGCGCTAGCCTGCGCCGAACGCTACGGCGACATTGTAGGTGATCAGGCTGGCGATGTAGGCGAGCGCGAACATGTAGATGAAGGTGACGCCCATCCAGCCCCAGCTTCCGGTCTCGCGCTTGATCACCGCCAGCGTCGAGGCACATTGCGGGGCGAACACGAACCAGGCCAGCAGCGACAGCGCGGTGGCTAGGCTCCACTTCGAGGCCAGCACCTGGCCGATCTGCTCGGCCGCCTCCTTGCCGCCTTCGATCGCATAGACGGTGCCGAGCGCCGCCACCGCGACCTCGCGCGCCGCCATGCCGGGGATCAGCGCCACGCCGATCTGCCAGTTGAAGCCGAGCGGCGCCAGCACCGGCTCGATCGCGTGGCCGATGATCGAAGCCAGACTGAAATCGATCGCCGGTTCGGTCGCCCCGGCCGGCGGTCGCGGGAACGAGGCCAGGAACCAGATCAGCACCATCATCGAGAAGATCGTGGTGCCGGCGCGCTGCAGAAACATCTTGGCGCGGATGTAGACGCCGATGGCGACGCTCTTCAGCCGCGGCAGCTTGTAGTCGGGCAGTTCGAGCATGAACGGCGCCGGCTCGTAGTCGCGCCACATGAAGAACTTGACCAGCGCCGATACGGTCAGCGCGCTGACGATGCCGGCGGTGTAGAGACCGAACATCACCAGCCCCTGCAGATTTATCCAGCCGAACACCTCCTTGGCCGGCACGAAGGCCGAGATGATCAGCGTGTAGACCGGGATCCGCGCCGAGCAGGTCATCAGCGGGGCGATCAGAATCGTCGTCAGGCGATCGCGCTTATTGTCGATCACCCGCGTAGCCATGATTCCAGGGATGGCGCAGGCAAAGCTCGACAGCAGCGGAATGAAGGCGCGGCCGTGCAGCCCGGCGCCGCCCATGATGCGGTCCATCAGGAACGCAGCGCGCGCCATGTAGCCGAGGTCTTCCAGCAGCAGGATAAACAGGAAGATGATCATGATCTGCGGCAGGAACACGAGGACGCTGCCGACACCGGAGATGACGCCGTTCTGCAGGAAGCTCTGCAGCAGCCCTTCCGGCATATTGGCCTGCACGAACGCGCCGAGCGCCTCGAAGCCGCCTGAGATCAGTTCCATCAACGGCTGTGCCCAGGAGAACACCGCCTGGAACATCACGAACAGGATCAGAACCAGGATCGCCAGGCCGGCCACCGGATGCAGCACCACTCGATCGACCTGGGCGGTGAGGGTGTGCGGGCGCGCCGGCAGGCTGACGCACTCGCCGATGATCCGGTCGGCCTCGCGCTGCAGCGCGCGCAGTTCGCTGGTGCTCAGCGGACGCCAGTGGTCGCCGGTAGAAGGCGTCGGCGCCCGGCCGGCAAATTCATCGGTCCGCTTCAGCAGTTCCGCGGTGCCGCCCTTGCGGACCGCAATCGACGTCACCACCGGAATGCCAAGCTGTGCCGAGAGCTTCTCGACATCGACCGTGACGCCGCGGCGCATCGCGATGTCGTACATGTTGAGCACGAGCATCAGCGGCCGGCCGGTGGCCTTCAGTTCCAGCATCAAGCGGAAGGTCAGCCGCAGGTTCGTCGAGTCGGCAACACACAGCACCAGATCCGGCACGGCCTCGCCCGACTTGCGGCCGAGCACGACGTCGCGGGTGATCTCTTCGTCGGGGCTGCGGCCGCGCAGCGAATAGGTCCCCGGCAGGTCGACTAGGCTGACGATGCGGCCGCCCGGCGTGGTGAACAGGCCAGTCTTGCGTTCGACGGTCACACCCGGGTAGTTCGCCACCTTCTGACGACTGCCCGTCAGAGCGTTGAACAGCGAAGTTTTGCCGCTATTGGGCGTTCCAACCAGAGCGAGGTTGAACGGATGGGAATCGACCGAGCTCATCGCACAGGCGCCAAATCAACAAACTGCAATTCGCGCGTCACATCAGTACGACCGCCATCGCCTCGCGGCGACGAACCGCGATGGTGATGTTGTCGACCCGAACCGCGATCGGGTCGCGGCCGATGATCCCCTCGTGCAGCACTTCGACTTTGGCACCCTCGACGAACCCGAGTTCGATCAGGCGGCTTTCCAGCTCCACGGGCTGCAACGACGAGACGCCGCGCTGCGGATCAATTGCCTGAACCACGCCGCGATAGCCTCGGCGCGCGTTCCCCAGCAGGATCGGCTGGTGATGGCTGTGGCCGTTGTGAGGGAGGTTCTTGGTCATGACTCGTTCTTCCAATCGGCGCCGCGAAGGTCAAGGGATTCAAGCCGGCGCCGTCGGGAGTTTAGAACGATTGTAACAGGCGCTATCAATTCGCATGTAACAAGAAAGCCCCGCCAGATGGTTTGATTTGGCACAAAACCGCGGACTGCTTCGGCCAGATTCAATCTAAACGCGAGCAAGCAAACCGCATGCCTCATCTGACTACAGCGCGCAGCGCGAGCCGCGCGGGGATCCGTAAACCATGGAGCGTGATCGGAGCAGCCGGCTCTCGCCCGTTAAGGCTTCGGCCAATAGCGTGCCCGATAATCGGCGCGGATCGGGAACTCGCCCGATCGTTGACGCCGGCTGGATCACAACGACCGACCGCAGCCGCGACCGGGAAGCGCCATGTCCGCAAAGACCGCCAAAGCGAAACGACGCAAGCCGGCCACAGCCGCCAGCAGCTCGTGGTTCATAATGCTGACTCAGAATCTCACCAACATGGCGACCGTCCTGGCGTCGTCGGGATCAGTGCTACTCTGCCTGCTGATCGCCAAGCGCTTCGCCTGAGGCGATCGTGATCCAGGTCGGTTACCGCCGCGCCGAGGCGGCGCGGCGACAGACGGCGGAGCTTGTGCCCGATCAGGCGACCCGAACGGTGTCGAGGAACTTGGTGACCTCGATCTTCAGCCGACTCGATTCCTGCGACAGTGACTGCGCGGCGGACAACACCTGAACGGACGCCGATCCGGTCTCAGTGGCCCCGCGCTGCACGTCCGAGATGTTCGCGGACACCTGCTGGGTGCCGTGCGCAGCCTGCTGCACGTTGCGGGAGATTTCCTGTGTCGCTGCGCCCTGTTCCTCGACCGCGGCGGCGATCGCCGAAGAAATTTCCGACATTCGCCCGATGGTGAGGCCGATTTCGCGGATCGCCTCGACCGAATCGTTGGTGGCCGATTGGATTCCGGAAATGTGCTGGCTGATCTCGCCGGTGGCTTTCGCGGTCTGCTCCGCCAAAGCCTTGACCTCCGCAGCCACCACCGCAAAGCCGCGACCGGCTTCGCCGGCCCGAGCCGCCTCGATGGTAGCATTGAGCGCGAGCAGATTGGTCTGGCCGGCGATGGTATTGATCAGTTCCACCACGTCGCCGATCCGGCTGGCGGCCTCCGAGAGATCGCCGACGCTGGCGTTGGTCTTGCGGGCCTGATCGACCGCCTCCGAGGCGATGCGAGACGACTCCTGCACCTGACGACTGATCTCGGTGATCGACGACGACATCTCCTCGGTCGCGGAAGCGACCGACTGAACGTTGGTGGAAGCCTCTTCGGACGCCGCAGCGACCGAGGTCGCCAAGTCCTGCGAGCGGTCGGCGGTCGAGGTCAGCGTGCCCGCCGACGCCTCCAGCTCGGTGGATGCCGACGACACCGTATCGACGATTTCGCTGATCGCCTTTTCGAACTGCCGGGTGGCGGCATCGACCCGCTGGCCGCGCGCGATCTTCTCCTCGGCCTCGCGGGCCGCAGCCTGATCGGCGTCGCGCTTGGCGATCAGCGCTTCTTTGAAGATCTGCAGCGAATCCGCCATCGCGCCGATCTCGGTCGCTTCCCCGCGATGCGGCACCTCGGCGGTCAGGTCGCCCTGGCCGAGCGCCTGCATCGGCGCAATGATCGAAGCGATTCCACGGCTGATGTCGCGGATCACCAGATAGCTCGCGATCGCCCCGAACGCGATCGCCAGGACCAAGATCGTGATTACGATCATCAGTGCCGAGCTATAGGTGGCCTCCGCCGTCGCGGTGGATTCGTCGGATCCCCTGTTGTTGACATCGACACTCTTCTGCACGAGCGCATCGACCCGGCTGCCGATCGGCCCAAGGGTCTTGGTCAAGTACACGCCGAGCTCCGCGGTCGACTGACCAAGACTCTGCTGCGACATCTCGACCGCCTTTTTGGCGCCGTCGAGATAGAGGTTCAGCTCCTTGGTAAAGTCCTGATAGAGCGCTTTCTCTTCAGGCGACGTGATCATCTTACGGTAGATTTCGAGCTGCTTGTTGATGGTGTCTTCGACGCGGGCGATCCGCTTGGCTGCAGTCGCCTTGCCTTCCGCCGTCACTTCCATTGCATGAGCTCGCAACGTCACGCGGTACATCGCCAGCGTGGTGCGGATATCACCAAGGGCGCGAATGCTCGGCAACCAATTCGTCCCGATGTCGATCGTGGAGTTGTTCAGGGTCCGCATCTTGAGCAGACCAAGACCACCGACCCCGGACAACGCGACGAGAAGCAGAGCCACGAGCGCGATAATCTTGGTGCGTATTGAAAGACTGGACAGCATCGACTTCTACTCGTCTGGAAGGAGACTCATTATGTGCGCTTCCGCACATTCGGATCATTCCGAGTCGACTCGTACTGGACACGTGAACGATCCTTGGAAGCAGATTGCGGTATTCCCCTTGAGGGGGCGTTAACCCTGGTCCCACGTAGAATTACGGAGTACGTGTCATCCCGAGGCTCTTCGGGAACCAAGTGCGCCACACCGTAAACATTTGATCTATTTATCGAATTTGTTTCGACGCGATTCATCTACCTCAGTCCGCTGTAGGTATCCAGATGCACCGACCCGACCGCACGCGGGAATGGCGGTATTCGATTACGCACCCCATGACCACGAGACGACCGTAACGAGTCCGCGGAAGCGACCGCACCTGCGACGAGGTCGAACCGGGAGCCAGCGTCGCGCCGCTCCCTCTTGATCGAACGGGATCAACTCACGGTCAGTCGGCGGTCAGTGCCGCCAATCGGCACCGGGACTGCGGAATCCGTTCGACAACCCGCCGATTCAGAGCTTTTGCGTCCCGCAGCTATCAGTCCGTCACGGCGACAAGGATGCCGCAAGACATCTGGAGCGCAAGCGCGGCCTCATCGCACGGTTGACCGTCAACCAACACCGGCGCCGGGGCTATGAAGTACTATTAGGGGGTGCTCAAACGAAAACGGCCTGCGTTTGCGACGCAGGCCGTTGCAATCACTTAGGCCGACTTAGGCCGACTTATGCCGCCTGCGGCTTCAGCTTGGCGCGCCAGTTCGGATACAGCTTGTCGGCGTCGTGCGAAAAGCTCTCGAAGGCGCGGGCGAATTCGCGGTGATCCTTGGCGAATTCGACCGGGTCGGCACCCTGCTTCCAGCACTGCTCGGCCTGACGCAGCGACTTGGCACCCGCCGCACCGCCGTCGATGTGGCCGAACGCCCCGCCGCCGGCCGTCATTATCAGGTTGGAGTGGCCGAGGTTGTCGAAGAAGCCCGGCATCCGCAGCGCGTTCATGCCACCGGAGATGATCGGCGTGGTCGGGTTCATGCCGAGCCATTCCTGGTGGAAATACGGACCGTCCGCCGAGTCTTCAGTAATCATGTAGGCGATCGCGCGATCGGCCGCCTCGCCTTCCATCTTGCCGAAGCCCATGGTGCCGGTATGGATGCCCGAGGCCCCCTGCAGGCGCGCCATCTTCGACAGCACGAAGGCTGTGTAGCCACGCTTGGACTGCGGCGAGGTCACCGCACCGTGGCCGGCGCGGTGATAGTGCAGATACTGCTTCGGGAAGGCGCGGCGAGCGGTGGTAACCGCCGCCGGACCGGCCACATAGCCGTCGACCAGGAAGGCGATGTGGTCGGCGTTGTCGGCGAAGGTCTCGAGGATGAATTCGCCGCGCGCCAGCATCTCGTAGTGATCGTCGGCGGTGATATTGAACGAGAACAGCTTGGCCTCGCCGGTCTTGTCCTGCGCGCGGCGCATCGCGTCGGCGACCGCACGCACCGTGTCCTTGAACGGCGCGAACACCTGGTTGCCCTGCGGCTCGTCGTTCTTGATGAAGTCGCCGCCGAGCCAGAAATCGTAGCACGCATTGGCGAACGGCTGCGGACGCAGGCCGAGCTTGGGCTTGATGATGGTGCCGACGATGAAGCCGCCGTTGATCACCGGCCGGCCGAGCACGCGCCACAAATCCTTGATGGTGGTCGAGGGGCCGTCGAACAGCTTGAGATACGCCGGCGGCACGTAGAAATCGTACATCTTGGCGTATTCGACGTCGCCCATGCCCTGGTTGTTGCCGATCGTCAGCGTCAGGAACGAGGCGATCATGGCGCGGCCGTCGATCACGTTGCGATCGAACAGCTCGATCGGATACGCGATCTTCATCAGGCTGTTGGCCTCGTCGATCTCGTACACCAGCGCGTCGACGCCGCGGGTGAAGTCGTCGGTGGTGGAGACTTCGACGTTGGTGCCGGTCGAGGATTCGGCGGCGAAGTGCGCGGCGGTCTGGATGAAATTTCCGAATCCGGACTTCGGCTTCATGATGTAGGCGCACAGCACATGCCGCCCGCCCGCGATCAGCTCGCTCTCTTTGAGGTTGAGGTTAGCGTAGCGGTTCGACTGGTCCATGGTGATCTCCTGCAATGCGAGGCGCGGCGGCCCGCTGGCCGCCGCGGATCTGTTTCAATTACTCCGCCGCGCGGGCGACCTCGCCGATCTGCGGATCGAGCGCGCCGGCCTTGTAGCGCTTGGCCATTTCCGACATCGGAACGACCTTGATCTTCGAGGCGTTGCCGGCGGTGCCGAACTGCTCGAAGCGCAGCTTGCAGACGTCGCGCATCGCATCCATCGCCGGCTTGAGGAACTTGCGCGGATCGAACTCCGCCTTGTTCTGGGTCGCCACTTTCCGGAACACGCCGGTCATCGCCAGACGGCAGTCGGTGTCGATATTGACCTTGCGGACACCGTGCTTGATGCCACGCACGATCTCCTCGACCGGCACGCCGAAGGTCTGCGGCATCGCGCCGCCGAACTCGTTGAAGATGTCCTGCAGGTCCTGCGGCACCGACGACGAGCCGTGCATCACCAGATGAGTGTTCGGCAGGCGGCGGTGGATCTCTTCGACCACCTTCATGGCGAGCACGTCGCCGTCCGGCTTGCGGCTGAACTTGTAGGCGCCGTGCGAGGTGCCCATCGCGATCGCCAGCGCATCGACCTTGGTGGCGCGAACGAAGTCGACCGCCTGGTCCGGGTCGGTCAGGAGCTGCTCGCGGCTGACCTTGCCTTCGACCCCGTGGCCGTCTTCCTGCTCGCCGCCGCCGTGCTCAAGCGAACCGAGCACGCCGAGCTCACCTTCCACCGACGCGCCGACCCAATGCGCCATGTCGACGACGCGGCGGGTGATGTCGACGTTGTACTGATAGTCGGCGGCGGTCTTGGCGTCGGCCTTGAGCGAGCCGTCCATCATCACCGAGGTGAAGCCGTAGCGGATCGCGGTGGCGCAGGTGGCTTCGTCGTTGCCGTGGTCCTGATGCATGCACAACGGGATGTCCGGGTACATCTCGGCCAGCGCGTCGATCATTTTCGCCAGCATGATGTCGTTGGCGTAGGAGCGGGCGCCGCGCGATGCCTGGATGATCACCGGCGCGTCGACCAGCGCCGCCGCCTCCATGATCGCGAGGCCCTGCTCCATGTTGTTGATGTTGAAGGCGGGCACGCCGTAGCCGTGCTCGGCGGCGTGATCCAGCAATTGCCTCAGAGTAATGCGCGCCATGATGTCTCCTCAAACTAACTATGTGACGACGAGGTCGTCGTGATGTCCAAACCGGGCTCAATGCTTACCGCGGGCGATCACGCCCTTGGCGGCGTCCACCACCGCGTCTGCGGTGATGCCGAACTTCTGGTACAGCACCGGCGCCGGCGCCGAGGCGCCGAACCCGGTCATGCCGACGAATGCGCCGGTATCACCGATCCAACGCCGCCAATCGGTGTCGCGCGCCGCTTCGATGCCGACCCGCGGCGCGGTGCCGAGCACGCCGGCGCGGTAGGCGTCGTCCTGCTCGGCGAACAGTTCGAAGCACGGTGCCGACACCACCGCAGCCTTGACGCCGGCTTCGCCGAGTTTCTTGGCGGCTTCGAGCGCCAGTGACACTTCCGAACCGGTGGCGATCAGGGTGACGTCGCGCTGGCCGGGATCGACCACGACATAAGCGCCGCGCGCCACCGGATTGCCGCTCGCGCCGTTCGACCGCGGCAACGCCGGCAGGCCTTGGCGCGACAGCGCCAGCACAGACGGACGCGAAGTCTGCTTCAGCGCGACGTCCCAGGCCTGCGCGGTCTCGATCGCGTCGGCCGGGCGGAACACCAGCAGATTCGGGATAGCGCGCAACGCAGCGACGTGCTCGACCGGCTGATGGGTCGGACCATCCTCGCCGAGGCCGATCGAATCGTGGGTCATCACATGGATGACGCGCGCGCCCATCAGCGCCGCGAGGCGGATCGCCGGACGGCTGTAGTCGGCGAACACCAGGAAGGTGCCGCCGAACGGTACGAAGCCGCCGTGCAGCGCGATGCCGTTCATCGCCGCCGCCATGCCGAATTCGCGGATGCCGTAGTGCAGGTAGGAGCCGCCGAACGCACCCGGCTTGACCGACGCGGTGCCCTTGGCGTGCGTCAGGTTGGAGTGCGTCAGGTCGGCCGAGCCGCCGAGAATGTTCGGCGACGCCGGCACGATGGCGTCGATGGTGAGCTGCGACGCCTGACGGGTGGCGATGGTCGGCTTGTCGGCGTCGAACTTGGCGATCAGGCCCTGCAGTGCGCCTTCGTAATCCGTCGACAACTTGCCGGCGAGCGCATCGGTGAAGCCGGTGCGGGTCGCCGCATCCGCCGCCGCCAAACGCTGGCTCCAGGCGTCACGTGCAGCCTTGCCGCGGCCGCCGGCTTCGCGCCAGCGCGCCAGGATCGGATCGGGAATTTCGAACGGCGGATACGGCCAGTTCAGCGCGGCACGGGTCTTCTCGACCTCGTCGGCGCCGAGCGGAGCGCCGTGCGCCTTCTCGGTGCCGGCGACCTTCGGCGAACCGAAGCCGATTGTGGTGCGGCAGGCGATCAGCGACGGACGATCGCTCTTCTTAGCCTGCTCGATCGCGGTCGCGACCGCTTCGGGATCATGGCCGTCGACCCGGGTGGTGGCCCAGCCGGACGCGGCGAAGCGCGCGAGCTGATCGTCCGAGCACGACAGCGAGGTGTCGCCGTCGATCGAAATGTGGTTGTCGTCCCACAGCACGATCAGCTTGTTCAGCTTGAGGTGGCCGGCCAGCGAGATCGCCTCGTGGCTGACGCCTTCCATCAGGCAGCCGTCGCCGGCGATGACGTAAGTGGTATGATCGACCAGCGCGTCGCCGTAGCGCGCGTTCATCATCCGCTCGGCGAGCGCCATGCCGACCGAGGTGGCGAGTCCCTGGCCGAGCGGGCCAGTGGTGGTCTCCACGCCCTGGGTGTGGCCGTATTCCGGATGGCCCGGGGTCTTCGACACCCACTGCCGGAACGATTTGAGCTGATCGATCGTCATTTCCGGATAGCCGGTCAGATGCAGCAGCGCGTACAGCAGCATCGAACCGTGGCCGGCCGACAGCACGAAGCGGTCACGATCGGCCCAGGCCGGATCGGCGGGATCGAACTTCAGAAAGCGAGTGAACAGCACGGTGGCGACGTCGGCCATGCCCATCGGCATGCCCGGGTGGCCGGACTTCGCCTTCTCGACGCCGTCGATGGCGAGAAAGCGAATCGCATTCGCCATGTCGCGATGCGTGACCTTGTCGTGGATGTCGCGTGCGGGAACGTTCAAACCGGCCTCCCCAGTTTCTTGCAGATGTTGGGCATTACTTCATGCTTCGCTTGCGGTCGATCAGTTGCATGATCAACGGCGTCAGGATCAACTGCATCGCCAAGTCCAGCTTGGCGCCGTGGATCACGATCGAATTGGCCCGCGACATGAAGCTGCCCTGGATCATCGACAGCAGATACGCAAAGTCGATGCCGCGTGGGTTCTTGAAGCGGATCACCACCATCGATTCGTCGGCGGTGGGAATCCAGCGTGCGATGAACGGGTTCGAGGTGTCGACGGTCGGCACCCGCTGGAAGTTGATGTCGGTCTCGGCGAACTGCGGCACGATGTAGTGCACGTAGTCCGGCATCCGGCGCAGGATCGTGTCGGTCACCGCTTCGGTGGTGTAGCCGCGGTCGGCACGGTCGCGGTGCAGCTTCTGGATCCACTCCAGATTGATCACCGGCACCACGCCGATCTTGAGGTCGGCATGCTGGGCGACGTTGACCTTCTCGGTGATCACCGCGCCGTGGAGACCTTCGTAGAACAGGAGATCGGAGTCCGCCGGCAGCGAGTGCCATTCGGTGAAATTTCCGGGCGCGACGCCGTGGATCGCGGCTTCCTTGTCGTCATGGACGTAGGTGCGGGTTCTGCCGGTGCCGGTGGTGGCGTAATCGCGAAACGTGGTCTCGAGCTCCTCGAACAGATTGGTCTCGGGGCTGAAATGCGAGAAGTGTTTGTTTCCCTTCTCGGCTTCCTCCGCCATCTTGTTGCGCATGTCGACGCGGTTGTAGCGGTGGAACGCGTCACCTTCGATGAAGGCGGCGTTGACGTTCTCGCGGCGGAAGATCTGCTCGAACGTCTTCTTCACGGAGGTGGTGCCGGCGCCGGAGGAGCCGGTGATGGAGATGATCGGGTGCTTGCGAGACATGAGGGGAGACTTCCAATTCCAACCGGGGGAGACGACGTCAGACGCGGAATAGACCGCGACGGGCGAACAGCGGCGCCGAACGCGAGGCCGCACTCGGATCGGTGTGCAGCAGTTCGATGCGCTTGACCTTGTCGATCGACCCCATGATCAGCGGCGAGCGCTGATGGATCGTCTTGGCGGTGAGATCGAGCACCCGCTCGCGCCCGGTCGAGGCGGCGCCGCCGGCCTGCTCCATCACGAACGACATCGGATGCGTTTCGTACAGCAGCCGCAGCCGGCCGTTGCCGTAGCCCGCGCGGTTGTCGCCCGGATACAGGAACACGCCGCCGCGGGTGAGGATGCGATAGACCTCGGCCACCAGCGAACCGATCCAGCGCATGTTGAAGTCCTTGGCGCGCGGACCGTCGGAGCCGGCGATGCACTCGTCGACGAAGTCGCGGATCGGCTGCTCCCAATGGCGATGGTTGGAGGCGTTGATGGCGTATTCGGCGGTGTCGGCCGGCACGGTGACGCGCTCGCGGATCAGCCGGTACGTTCTGGCCTTGCGATCCAGCGTGAAGATGTCGACGCCGTCGCCGAGCGTCAGCACCAGCGAGGTCTGCGGCCCGTACACCACGAAACCGGCGGCGATCTGGCAGGAGCCAGGGGCGGTGAACGGCTTCACGCCCGGCTGGTTCGGGATGATTGAGAAGATCGTCCCGACCGTCATATTGGTGTCGATGTTGGACGAGCCGTCGAGCGGATCGTAGGCGATCGAGATCGGCGCGTTCGGATCGCCGTCGAGCAGCGTGTCGGATTCTTCGGACGCCAGCGCCGCGTAGGGCACGTCCTTCAACGCCGCGACGATGATCTCATCGGCCTTGACGTCGAGATCCTTCTGCACGTCGCCATCGGCATTGCTGCCGCCATGCGCCGCGCCGGTGATGCCGGCCAGAGCCCCCTGCCCGATCAGTTCAGAGATTTCGATCGACCCCGCGGCGATCGCGGCGACCGCGGCGGCGACCGCTTTCTGCTGCGGCGCGACCGCATATGAATCCAAAACAGCTGAAAGCGTTTGGCCCTGACCCATGATGACTCCCCCACAACGTAGCGCGGCCAACTGGCTCCGCGAGCTCCGTTGCGCGGAGCTTGTGAGCCGATCGATCACATAAGAGAAATTGCATTTTCCTTGGTACCACCAAAGGAATTTTTATATGGAGCGCCACCGCCCTGTATTTGTGTACCGGAAAATGGCGGCGCGGCGCGAATTCTGCACAATTAGTCGAAGGCCGCTGTGATTTAGATCAGACCCGAAGCGGAAGTTCGGCCCGATTTGGCCGCCAAACGGCGTTGGAGGCTGAGCTCTCATACTTTAGCAGTCTGCGGCTCGCACGACCTGCGTCCGTTTGACCATGCGGCGTCCCCCACCAGCGCTGCGCCGCCACCTCGCTTGACGCTCCGGGGGAATTTTTGGGACATAAGAAAAATGAACCAAAACAGCTGGTTGACCGAGCGGTGCAGGCTGCGACCGGAAACACAGGGGGAGACGAGATGGGCGAAGCGGTGATGGTCGGCGCGGAGGCGTTCGCGTTCGACGGTGGCAAGACCGGCGTGCTGCTGGTGCATGGATTCACCGGCAGCCCGCAGAGCATGCGCTATCTCGGCGAACGACTCGGCGAGCGTGGCTATTCGATCCTCGGCCCACGGCTGCCGGGGCACGGCGTGTCTCCGGCCGCGATGGCCAAGACCACCGCCAACGACTGGGTCGATTGCGCCGAAGACGCGCTGCTGGAGCTCTCGGCCAAATGCGACAAGACCTTCGTGGCTGGGCTGTCGATGGGCGGCACGCTGTCGCTGTATTTGGCCGCCTCGCATCCCGAGAAGGTCGCCGGCGTGATTCCGATCAACGCCGCCGTGCAGATCGATTCGCCCGACCTCGCCGGGCTAGCCTACGCCCGCGGCCTGCCGGAATTCGTCCCCGGGATCGGCTCGGACATGGTCGACACCACCACCAAGGAGCTGGCCTACGACCAGGTGCCGGTGACCTGCGTCAAGCAGGTGATGGGCCTGGCCGCCACCGCCCGCGCGCTGCTGCCGAAGATCAAGTGCCCGACCCTGGTGATCAATTCGCGGGTCGACCATGTGCTGTCGCCGGCCAATGCGACCGTGATCGCCAATCACGTCGGCTCCAGCCGGATCGAAACGCTGTGGCTGGACAATTCCTACCACGTCGCGACGATCGACAACGACAAGGACCTGATCGCCGCCGCGATTGACAGTTTCGTGCAGCGGAGTTTGTGACGCGCAGCGGCCGCAGCGCTGGTCGCACTTGAGATCACACCGGCGCTGCAGCCCCCTCATTGCCCGCAAAGTCTCAGCGGAGCCGCGACGACGGCCGGGACGCGAGATGCTGAAAGAGGCTTCGCGCAAGTGGCGTCAGCTCCGGCTCGCTGCGGACGCAGACCGACAGCCGGCGCGTCGCCCAATCGTCCTGAAGCCGGGCGATGGCAATGCCGGCCGATCGCTTCGAACGCCGCGCCGCCGCTTCCGGCACGATGCCGATTCCGACGCCTTCGCCCGCGAGCCGGCAGATGCCGTCGAAGCTGCGAAGCGCGACCCGGAGCTTGATCTTGGCCCCGAGCCGCGCCGCCTGCATCTCGAGATGCTGCTGCAGCGCGCCGCCGGTCAGGCCCACGAAATGATGGTCGAGCAGGTCGGAAAACCGCAGCTGCGGCTTTCCCGCAAGAGCGTGGCCCGGCGCCAGCACGGCCACCAGCCGGTCGACGGCGAACGGGCGCAGCGTCAGGCCGCCGGTCGCGGCAGCGCCGGACAGGATGCCGATTTCGGCGAAGCCGGCAGACACGCTCCTGGCGATCTCGAAACTCTGCCGTTCCTTGAGATCCACATCGACCCGCGGGTGCTGCGCCATCCAGGTCGCCAGCCGCTCGGGCAGATGCTCCGTCATGGCCGCCGTGTTCGCCAGGATGCGGACACTCGCACGCATTCCCTTGGCATAGCGGCCGAGCTCGCCCCGCATGTCGGCGATCTGGTGCAGGATCGTGCGGGCGTGATGCGCGAGCGCCTCGCCCGCCTCGGTCGGCACGACGCCGCGCCGGCCGCGATGCAGCAGCAGAACTTCGCCGACCGCCTCCATGTCGCGCAGCCTTTCGCTGGCGGCCGGCAGCGAAAGACCGGCTTCGGCCGCACCGCGGGTGATGCTGCCGGCTTCGATGACGGCGAGGAATAGGCCGAGATCGGTGAGATCGAAGCGCATGCCCCGAGACTAGCCGATGATCAACCTTCGGCATAGCCGAAGGCATGCATCGGCCCATCCGCATTGCCAGAAGCCTCGCGAAGCGGTGGTGATGCGCCATGTCCGATGTTTCGATCTCGCTGCTGGTCGCAGTCTTCGCCACCTTTTTTGTCGCCGGCCTGGTCAAGGGCGTCACCGGCATGGGGTTGCCGACTGTGGCGATGGGCGTGCTCGGCGCATTGATCTCGCCGGTCTCGGCCGCCAGCCTGCTGCTGGTGCCGTCCTTCGTCACCAATGTCTGGCAGCTGCTGGCCGGCCCGAGCCTGGGTGCAGCGCTGCGCCGGCTGTGGCCGATGATGGTGGCGGTCGTCGTCGGCACGCTGCTGGGATCGACATGGATCGCTAGCGGCGACACGCGGGTGACCACCGCGATGCTCGGCATCGCCCTGATCGTCTACGCGAGCACAACGCTGCTGGCCCGTCCGATCGGCGTTCCGCACCGCGCCGAGCCGTGGCTGTCGCCGCTGATCGGCGGACTAACAGGTGTCGTGACGGGCGCAACCGGCGTGTTCGTGATTCCGGCGGTCCCCTATATTCAGTCGCTCGGGCTCGCCAAGGACGATCTGGTGCAGGCACTCGGCCTGTCGTTCACCGTCTCGACGATCGCGCTCGCCATTGGGCTCGGCGCGCACGGCGCGTTTCACATCGATCATCTCACCCTATCGGCCCTCGCCACCATCCCCGCGCTCAGCGGCATGTGGGCAGGCCAGCTCGTCCGCAGCCGGATCAGTCCTACTACCTTTCGCCGCGGTTTCCTGATCTGCCTCTTGCTGCTGGGGTGTGAGATGATGATGAAATCACTGCTGTGAGCGGGGTCTGAGAAGCGGTGGATCGAGCTTCTCAACAATCTCGACAAACAACGGACTTCCGCACCGCCTGGCGAGGCTTGTGTGCCACTCCTGCGCACCACTTCTGCCGCCTGGTTTCAAAGGCAATCGACATTGGAGGCCTCAGCAACCAGCTTCAGCCGCAGGCTGATCCAAATTCACTCAATGATCGAATCTAGAACCGCCCCTCAGAGAATAGTCTTTAACAAATTCAGGAAAATTCCATGATCATCGCGTCGACCGCGAGCGTCGCTCCGGCCGAGGCGTGGATCTTCTTGACGGTGCCGTCGCGTTCGGCGCGCAGCACGTTCTGCATCTTCATCGCCTCGACCACCGCGAGCGTCTCGCCGGCCTTGACCTCCTGGCCTTCGGTGACCGCGATCGACACGATCAGCCCCGGCATCGGGCACAGCACCTTCTTGCCGGTGTCGGCCTTGTCGACTTCCTTCATCCAGCGCGCGGCAGCCGCTTCGCGCTCGGTGAAGACGTTGACCGACACCTCGTAGCCGTGATGCGCCAGCTTGAAGCCGTTCGGGATCGAGCGGACCTGCACCGCCACCGGACGGCCGTCGATGGTGCCTTCCCAGACCGGATCGCCCGGCATCCAGGACGACAGCAATTGATGCGGCTGACCGAGCGAACCGTCGGGGTTGGCGAAACGGACGACGAACGCCTCGCCCTCGCGGATCACGTCGAGCGGCACTTCGCTGCGCTCCAGCCAGACGCAGCGGCGGCGCTCGCGGATCACCGCGCGGCCGATCATCTGACCCGAGATCTTGCGCTTGCGTTCGCCGATCACCCGGTCGATCGCCGCGCCGACCGCAGCGATGCGGCGGGCGACTTCGCCCTCCGGCACCCGCGGGTGGAAACCTTGCGGAAACTCTTCGGCGATGAAGCCGGTCGACAGATTGCCCTCGCGCCAGCGCGGATGCGTCATCAGCGCCGACAGGAACGGAATGTTGTGGCGAATGCCATCGACGTAGAAGGCGTCGAGCGCGTGGGCCTGTGCCTCGATCGCCGCGGCGCGCGACGGCCCGTGCGTCACCAGCTTGGCGATCATCGGGTCGTAGAACATCGAGATCTCGCCGCCCTCCTGCACGCCGGTGTCGTTGCGCACCGTGATGCCCGAGGCCGCGCTCTCGGCCGGCGGACGGTACTTCACCAGGCGGCCGATCGACGGCAGGAAGTTGCGGAACGGATCTTCCGCATAGACGCGGCTTTCGACCGCCCAGCCCTTCAGCGTGACGTCCTTCTGCGCCAGCGCCAGCTTCTCGCCGGCCGCCACACGGATCATCTGCTCGACCAAGTCGATGCCGGTGACCATTTCGGTGACCGGGTGTTCGACCTGCAGGCGGGTGTTCATTTCGAGGAAGTAGAAGCTCTTGTCCTGGCCGGCCACGAACTCGACGGTGCCGGCGCTGTCATAGTTCACGGCCTTGGCCAGCGCGACCGCCTGCTCGCCCATCTTGCGGCGAGTGACCTCGTCGAGCAGCGGCGACGGCGCTTCTTCGATCACCTTCTGATTGCGGCGCTGGATCGAGCACTCACGCTCGCCGAGATAGATGACGTTGCCGTGCTTGTCGCCGAGCACCTGGATTTCGATGTGGCGCGGGTCGACGATGAACTTCTCGATGAAGACCCGGTCGTCACCGAACGAAGCCTTGGCCTCGGCCTTGGCGAGGTTGAAGCCTTCGGCGACCTCGGCGGTCGAATGCGCGATGCGCATGCCCTTGCCGCCACCGCCGGCGGAGGCCTTGATCATCACCGGATAGCCGATCTCGTCGGCGATCTTCACCGCATGCTTGTCGTCCTCGATCACCCCGAGGAAGCCCGGCACGGTCGAGACCTTGGCCTGGGCGGCGGCCTTCTTCGACTCGATTTTGTCGCCCATCGCGGCGATCGCGCCGGGGTTCGGACCGATGAACACGATGCCGGCCTCGGCCAGCGCCTTGGCGAACGCCTCACGCTCGGACAGGAAGCCGTAGCCCGGGTGCACCGCCTCTGCGCCGGTCTTCTTGCAGGCCTCGACGATCTTCTCGATCACCAGATAGCTCTCCGCCGCTGCCGGCGGTCCAATCAGCACCGCCTCGTCGGCCATTTCGACGTGCAGCGCGTCGCGGTCCGCCTCCGAATAGACGGCGACCGTCTCGATACCCATGCGACGCGCGGTCTTGATGACCCGGCAGGCGATCTCGCCGCGGTTGGCGATCAGAATTCGTTTGAACACAGCTCTTCCTACAGCGGCATGTTGTCGTGCTTCTTGGCCGGGATTTCCATCTTCTTGTCGCGCAGCATCGCCAGCGCACGGGCGATGCGGCGGCGGGTGGCGTGCGGCATGATCACGTCGTCGATATAGCCGCGCTCGGCGGCGATGAACGGCGACAGGAAGCGGTCCTCGTACTCCTTGGTCCGCGCCGCGATCTTGTCCGGATCGTTCATGTCCTGGCGGAAGATGATCTCCACCGCGCCCTTGGCGCCCATCACGGCGATCTGCGCCGACGGCCAGGCGTAGTTGATGTCGGCGCCGATTTCCTTCGACGCCATCACGTCGAACGCGCCGCCATAGGCCTTGCGGGTGATCACGGTGACCAGCGGCACGGTGCACTGCGAGAACGCGAACAGCAGCTTGGCGCCGTGCTTGATCAGGCCGCCATATTCCTGCGCGGTGCCCGGCAGGAAGCCAGGCACGTCGACGAAGGTGACGATCGGAATGTTGAAGCTGTCGCAGAACCGCACGAACCGCGCCGCTTTCCGCGAAGCGTCAGAGTCGAGCACGCCCGCCAGCACCATCGGCTGGTTGGCGACGAAGCCCACGGTGCGGCCGGCGATGCGGCCGAAACCGGTGATGATGTTCTTGGCGAAAGTGTCCTGCAATTCGAAGAAATCGCCCTCGTCCACGACTTTGAGGATCAATTCCTTCATGTCGTAGGGCTTGTTCGGATTGTCGGGGATCAGGGTATCGAGCGAAAAGTCCTCACGCTCGATATCGTCGAAGCTCGGCCATTCCGGCACGCCGTCGCCCGAATTCGACGGCAGGAAGTCGAGCAGCCGGCGCATCTGCAGCAGGGTCTCGACGTCGTTCTCGAACGCACCGTCGGCGATCGACGATTTGGTAGCGTGCACCGAGGCGCCGCCGAGTTCTTCCGGCGTGACCACTTCGTTGGTCACCGTCTTCACCACGTCGGGGCCGGTGACGAACATGTAGCTGGTGTTCTTCACCATGAAGATGAAGTCGGTCATCGCCGGCGCGTAGACGTCGCCGCCGGCGCACGGGCCCATGATGACGCTGATCTGCGGGATGACGCCGGAGGCCTGCACCACGCGGCGGAACACGTAGGAATAGCCGGCGAGCGCCGCGACACCCTCCTGGATGCGGGCGCCGCCGGCGTCGTATAGGCCGATGATCGGGGCCCGCGCCTTCAGCGCCATGTCCTGGATCTTGGTGATCTTCGCCGCGTGGGTCTCGGACAGCGAGCCGCCGAACACGGTGAAGTCCTTGGCGAACACGAACACCTTGCGGCCGTTGACCGTGCCCCAGCCGGTGACGACGCCGTCGCCGGGGATCTTGGTCTTCTCCATCCCGAATTCGGTCGAGCGGTGCTGGACGAACATGTCCATCTCCTCGAACGAATGCTTGTCGAGCAGCAGGTCGATCCGTTCGCGCGCGGTGAGCCGGCCGCGGGCGTGCTGCGCGTTGATGCGCTTCTCGCCGCCGCCGAGCTTGGCACCGGCGCGGCGGTCGTCGAGGGCTTCAATCGTCGAGATCACGAACGTCTCCGAGATGGTCGTACCGCTCCAGCACGGCGCGCGTTCCTGCGATAGCCTGTTAAGTTCGCCATTGATAAGGCTGGAGAGGCATGGGCGCGGCGATCGACCCGCCAAAAGCGAATCGATCCCACATCGGCGGACAGCCGCAGCCCTGCTGCTACTTCGCCTTTTCGTTACCAGCTGCTTGCGCGATCGGCAGGAAGCCGTTGGTGACGAATTCCTCGATCGGCGGCGCCTTGGTGATCAGCCCGAGATCGACGAACGTCTCGATATAAGCGTTCAGGCTCGCCACATCGATTTCCGACGGGACACCGCTCATATCGAACGATCGGCCCAGCACCTCGAGCTCCTTCAGACCGATCCGATGCGCCTCAGCCTCGGCCCCCTTGGGCTTGGCGGAGGGGTTGACTTGCCAATAGGCGTCAAGCGCTTTGGTGGGCTGATCGTGAATGGCCGCCAGCGACTTCTGGATCGCGCGGGTGAAATGGGCGAGCGCATTCGGCATCTTCTGGATGGTGTCCCAGGTGGTGAAATAGCCGCCGTCACCGACCTTGCTCAGGCTCGGGGGCCGCCAGTAAGTGAGCTTGGTGTCCGGGGCGGCGGTCTCGATCTGCGCGTAGGCCGCGTCCCACAGCGACAACGCGTCGACCTGCCCATCCTTGAGCGCGCTGATCGCGCGCTGCCCGGTGCCGACCGGCAGGAATTTGAGGCTGGCGGGATCAATGCCGGCGTCCTTCGCCACGATCTTGGCGATGATCAGGCCTGTGCTGCCCATGCTGGCGACGCCGATCGTCTTCCCCGCGAGGCTCGCCGGTGAATCGATCTTGCCGCCCTCCGGCACGGCCACCGAGTAGATCAGCCTGCGATAAATTTGATAGAATAGAACGCCGTGGAGTCCCTTCTCGTAGCTGTGGATCAGCGCCTCGGGCGTACCGCTCATCACCTGCGCCTGGCCTGTATTGATCGCCTGGATGGTGACAGAATCACCCTGTGAATAGTTGATCTCGACGTTGAGGCCCTCTTGCTCGAAGAAGCCCATCTTCTGGCCGACATACAACGGCAGATATCCAATGTTCGGCACTGGGCTCGCGCCTTGAACCACTAGGTTCTTCTGCTCGGGCGCCTTGATGTCGGCGGGCGCTGGAATCGCGCTGGCCGCCTCCGGCGCGGCGATCGCCCCATGGCTATAGCCGCCGAAGCCGAGGCAGGCGATCAACAACATTGTCCGCGTATGCGAGGCCTTGTACCGCTTCATCTGCATGAATCCCTTTCGGCTGTCGGAGCCTGTCGGAGACGATCGCTTCGTCAACGCTTGGCGACCTTGGTGTCAGCGCTTTGCGACCAGAACGTAAACTTCCTGCCCACGGCATTGATGAGGAAATGCAGCGCCGACCCCATCACCGCCAGGAAGAACAGAACCGAGAACAGTCCCGGCGTGTCGACGCTCGTCTGGCGAATGATCACCAGACTGCCGAGACCGTTCGGCGAACCGAGAAACTCGGCAACGACCGCGCCGATCACGGCGAACACCGCGGCGATATCCAGCCCGGCGAAGATGTAGGGCATCGCGTTCGGAATGCGCACCCTAACCATGCGCGTCCACCAATTGGCGCGGAGCGCGCGCATCAGGATGAGCTGCCGTTCGTCGCCGGCCTTGAGCCCGGCGATCACGTTGACGACGACGGGGAAGAACGCCACCAGCGCGGTGATCAGGAACTTCGACGTGTGTCCGTATCCGAACCAGACCAGGATGAGCGGAGCCATCGCGATCTTCGGCATCGCCTGAAACGCCACCACGAAGGGGTATACGGAGCGTTCGACCAGCGGATGCACGATGAGGAGAGGCCCGATCAGAACGCCCATCACCGCCGCGATGAGAAAACCGACCACCACGACGTAGAGCGTCTGCAGGAGCTGGCCGGTCCAGAATTGCGGATCGATCAGATCGCGCCAGATTGCCTGCGCGGTCGCCGCGGGCGTCGGAATGAGGTAAGCGGGCAGCAGGCTCATGGTCGTGATCGCCTGCCAGACGAGCACGCACAGGACGAACAGCCCCAAGGAAAGCACTGCGGTGACGGCGAGATCCAGCAGCCGCTCACGGCGATCGAACGAACCGGAGTTAATGGACATGGCGCCCGAGCTCCCGATGGATCTTCCGAACAATGCTGTCGAATTCAGGCGACTCGATCATCTCCGGCCCACGCTCGGCCGGCAGATCGATGTCGATGATGGCGCGAATCTGGCTGGGCCGGGCGCTCATCACGACGACCCGGTCCGAGAGGAACACGGCCTCCGCAATGGAGTGCGTGACGAACAGCACCGACTTGCGCGCCACGGTGCGAATCCTCTGCAATTCGATGTTGAGGGCTTCCCGCGTGATTGCGTCGACCGCGCCGAACGGCTCGTCCATCAGCAGCAACTCCGGATCGTGAATCAGCGAACGCGCGATCGCGGCTCGCTGCTGCATGCCGCCCGAGAGCTCGCGCGGATAGGCGTCACCGAAATTGCCGAGCCCGACCAGCTCCAGCAATTCAGCGGAGCGCGAGCGGTAAACGCTCTTGGGAATGCGCAACACCTGCGCCGGCATCTCGACATTCTGCCGGATGGTCAGCCACGGAAACAGCACGGCGTCCTGAAACACCATGCCGAACTCCTCGGCGCGGATCGGCCGGTCCTCACCACGTACAAGCACCTGCCCGGTCGTCGGCTTCAGCAGTCCGCTGGCGACATGCAACAGAGTCGACTTGCCGCACCCCGACGGTCCGATCAGCGAAACGAACTCCTGCTGCGCGAGCTCGAGATTGACTTCACCTATCGCCAGCACCTTGCCGCCGCGACGGGTCGCATAAGTCTTCGAGACACCGTGCACCGAGATCAGCGGCATGCTGTCGGGCAAGGCCTCGGCTATCGCGTGATCGGCGGCGGCACTCATCTTGCCGCTCCCGTCAGCGGCTGCTCGCGTCCATCCCCAGTCGCCTGCGCGATCACCGCGTCGTCGCCCGAGGCGGAGAAGCTGTTGGTCGTCGAATCGGCGGGACGAGGATTGACGCAGGAACGTCCTGCAAGCTTGCGCATCGTGAGCTACTCCGTCGAGCGTTCGAACGACTATCGGCGGCCGGGCACCCCCCCGGTACATCGGGCTCCGAGCGCATGGCTCCGTAACCGCAGGCGTTTCCACCAATATTCGTTAATACGCACGATATTTTGACAATTACTCGTATGCAAGCATAAAACTCGTTCGCGAGTGCAAAACTTGCAGGCAAGTAGATGGCGAACAGCCGTGCCGCGGCTTCGAACGGCGCGGCTTCTGTCGCGACCGTCAAGGCGTGCATGACGGCGTTTCATCGCAAGACGGGGCTCACGAACGATCGACGATCTACCGGTCCGGAAGTTCGCCGCCCCCGCCCGGCAAAGCAAGTCGGGCTTGAGGACAGCCGTTGAATGAAAATCGTTGAACTGACGGATTCAGCGGCCTCTGGCGACCGGGAGGATGTCGGTGCAGGCCCCCTCGTACACCTCGGCGGCCATGCCGATGGTCTCGCCGAGGGTCGGGTGCGGGTGGATGGTCTTTCCGATGTCGATCGCGTCGGCCCCCATTTCGATCGCAAGGCAAACCTCCGCGATCATATCGCCGGCATGCGGTCCGACGATCACCCCCCCGACGATCCGGTTCGCTTCGGCATCGAAGAACAGCTTCGTCATGCCGTAGGACGCTCCCGATGCGATCGCCCGGCCGGACGCGGCCCACGGGAATTTCGCCGAACGAATCTTTCCCCCGGATTCAAGGACATCTCGCTCGGACTTGCCGACCCAAGCGATCTCGGGATCGGTGTAAGCAACATTGGGGACAATCTTCGCATCAAAAGCCGTCGGCTTCCCGGCGGCGACTTCCGCGGCGACGTGTCCCTCGTGAACCGCCTTGTGGGCCAACATCGGACCGCCGACGATATCGCCGATGGCGAAGATATTGGGCGCAGTCGTCCTCATCTGCTCGTCGACCGTGATGAAGCCCTTCGGAACGACCGCGACATCGATGTTTTCGAGACCAAGCTCACCGGTGTTGGGAACGCGGCCAGCGGATTGCAGCACGAGATCGTAGGATCCTGTGCGCGGCGACGCGCCAGAGATGCCGACCAAAATGCCGTTAGGCGTGACCTCGGCAGTCGATACGCTGCTTGCGAGATCTATATGCTCGAAGCGATGCGCGTTGCGCGATCTCCAGATCTTGACGGCATCGGCATCCACACCGGCGAGCATATTCGGCAGCCTTTCGACGACGTCGATCTTGGCGCCGAGCGCGCTGTACACGGTCGCCATCTCCAGGCCGATGATGCCCGCTCCGATCACGAGCATTCGTTTGGGGATGCTTCGCATCGCGAGCGCGCCGGTCGACGTCACGATCCGTTCATCGTCCGGGAGCATCGGCAACCTGACAGCACTCGAGCCTGTGGCGATGATGCATTGGCCGAACGCGATCCGCCGGGGCCGCGTGCCCTCAGTTGCAACCTCGATCTGATTGGCGGAGACGAATGCCGCGGTGCCGCGAATGATTGCGACGCGCCGCGCCGCCGCCATCCGGCTCAGCCCGTCGGTGAGCTTTTTGACCGTGCCGTTCTTGAAGTCGCGCAACGCCTGCAGATCGATGTCCGGCGCGGCAAAGCGAATGCCCGCGTCGGCGATCCGCTCTGCTTCCTCCTTGACGGCCGCAACATGCAGCAGGGCCTTGGATGGGATACACCCGACGTTCAGGCAGACTCCACCCAATGTGTCGTAGCGCTCGACGATCGCCGTGTTTAGTCCGAGATCCGCGGCCCGATACGCCGCAGAGTATCCGCCGGGCCCGCCGCCGATCACGACGAGGTCGTAGCGCATGTGATCGGCGGCTCCGTCGCGGCCGGTATCAGCCCCGTTTTTCTCGACCGTCTCAGCCTGAGGGCGCATCTCCTCGGTCGCTGACGCCGCCGCCTTGCCGATGATGGCGCCTTGAGACACCTTGTCCCCAACGCGCATAGCGACACTCGCAATCACTCCGGCGATTGGCGATGGAATTTCCAACGTCGCCTTGTCGGATTCCACCGTGATCAAGGCCTGCTCACGCGCGACGACGTCGCCAGCTTTGACGTGGACTTCGACAACCTCGACGTCCCGGAAATCTCCAATGTCAGGGACCCTGATCTCGTCTGTCTGCTGCATCTGCATCCTCACAATGCGAAACGCCGCAAATCGGTCAGCACCGACGCGACGAGGCCCAGGAACCGGGCTGCGGCGACGCCGTCGACCACGCGGTGATCCCACGACAGACTGAGCGGAAGGACGAGTCGCGGTTCAAATTCGCGCCCGTTCCAGACCGCCTCGGTGGCGGCACGCCCGGCGCCGAGGATCGCCACCTCCGGCGCATTGATGATCGGCGTAAATCCCTGACCGCCGACACCTCCCAGAGAGGACACCGAAAAACAGCCGCCCTGCATGTCGCCGGACGCGAGCTGACCCGCGATCGCTTTATCGGCGAGCGACCGCATTTCCGCGGCGATCTGACGAAGCCCCTTCTGGTCGCAGTCTCGGATCACGGGCACGACCAGACCTTTCGGCGTATCGACCGCGAAGCCGATGTGAACGTAGCGCTTGAGGATCAGCTCATCGCCCTCGAGCGACGAATTGAATCGGGGATGTTGCTGCAGCGCCAATGCGGCGGCCTTGATCAGCAGCGACACCATGGTGAGCTTCGCAGCGCCCTTCGCCGCCTCGGCATTGGCGAGCTGACGAAACGCCTCGGCCTCGGTCACATCAGCTCTGTCGAAATTCGTCACATGCGGAATGACGCTCCAGCTTCGCGAGAGGTTTGCGCCGGTCAGGTTCTGGATACGCGTCAGCGGCAAGCGCTCGACCGCGCCGTACTTCTCGAAATCCGCCTTGGGCCAATCGGCCGGAGTGCGGGCCGCCGGCCCCGTCGCCGGTCCCGATCGCACCAGTCCGTTGACGAAGGCCGCTACGTCCTCACGCAGAATCCGGCCCTTGGGGCCGGTGGGCCTGACGGAGTCCAGCGTGACACCGAGCTCGCGCGCCAACGCCCGGACCGATGGCGACGCATGTGCAGCGCCGGCGGGCTGTGGCTGCTCTGCAGGTGCTCGGGAGTCGACGGCTAGAACGGCCGGCGCTGGCTGCTGTGACGGCGCAGCGGCGTTCTGCAGGGCCACTCGCTCCGGCTCTGGCGCTTCCGCAGCCGGCGCCGCGTCGGTTTTGCCCCGACCTTCGATAATCATCAGAACCGAGCCTTGAGAAACGCGCGTTCCGACCTCGATCAACAATTGGGCTACTGTGCCTGCGGCCGGCGACGGCACCTCCATCGTCGCCTTGTCGGACTCGATGGACAGCAACGGCGTGTCGATCGCCACCTCATCGCCGACGGAGACGTTGACTTCGACGACTGGAACATCCTTGTAGTCGCCGATATCGGGCAGAACCACTTCCATTGATTGAGACATGCTCGCTCCCACCATCTCTCAGCGGGACCACGGCGACTGAACGCCGGTCGGCAGTTCGTAGCGGGCGATTGCTTCAGCAACCCGCTCCCGCGCCACTTCGCCCGATTTCGCCAGCGCCGACAGCGCCGCAACCACGATCTGCTTGCGATCGACCTCGAAGAAGGATCTCAAGGCAGCGCGCGTATCACTGCGCCCGAAGCCGTCAGTGCCGAGGACGGTGTAGGGCGCTTCAATATAGGACCCGATCAGCTGCGGGTACGCCCGGACATAATCCGACACCGCGACAATCGGGATCGAGCCGCCGAGGCACTTTGCGACGTGACTTTCGATCGGGTCCGACAGCGGCGAGAGCCGGTTCGTGCGCTCCACTTCGCGGGCCTCACGCGCCAGCTCGGAATAGCTCGTTGCCGACCACACTTCACTCGATACTTTCCATTCGCTCTTCAGCATCGCCGCAGCGGCCAACGCCTCGGGAAAGATCGCGCCCGAGCCGACCAGGCGGATCTTCACCGGGCCGTCAGTGCTCGGCAGGACCCGGTAGAGGCCCTTGATAATGCCATCGTGCGCCTCGGCGGGCATCGACGGCTGCGCATAGTTCTCGTTCATCACCGTGAGGTAATAGAACTCGTCATTGCCCTGCTCGAGCATCGACCGCATGCCGTGATCGACGATGACAGCCACCTCGTAGGAAAATGCCGGATCGTAGGCCCGGCAGTTCGGAACGGTCGCTGCCATCAGATGGCTGGACCCGTCCTGATGCTGCAAGCCTTCGCCGCCGAGCGTCGTTCGGCCGGCCGTGGCGCCGATCAAAAAGCCGCGGGCGCGTTGGTCCGCCGCCGCCCAGATGAGATCGCCTACCCGCTGGAAGCCGAACATCGAATAATAGATATAGAACGGCAGCAGCGGAAAGTTATGGACGCTGTAGGAGGTGGCCGCCGCGGTCCAGGATGAAATCGCCCCCGCCTCGGTGATCCCTTCCTCCAGCAGCTGACCGTCGATCGCCTCCTTGTAGTACAGCATCGATCCGGCGTCTTCCGGCTCGTAGAGCTGCCCCGCAGGCGAATAGATTCCGACCTGCCTGAATAGATTGGCCATTCCAAAGGTGCGGGCTTCGTCGGCGACGATCGGGACAATCCGCGGACCGAGCGTCTTGTCCTTGAGCAAATTGGTGAACAGCCGCACGATCGCCATCGTGGTCGAGGTCTCCTTGCCGTCGCCGCTCAGCGCAAACTCGGCATAGGCTCGCAGCGGAGGCACCGGCAACGCCTCTGAACTGCGCCGCCGCGCCGGCGTGTAGCCGCCGAGTGCTTCGCGGCGGGCGCGCAGATACTGAATCTCGGCGCTGTCCTCCGCAGGCCTGAAGAATTCCAGGTTCTCGACTTGCTCATTGCTGAGCGGAAGGGCGAACCGATCGCGAAAGGCGTACAGCGCGTCGACGTCGAGCTTCTTCGCCTGATGTGAGGTCATGCGCGACTCGCCGGCTCCGCCCATGCCGTAACCCTTCTTGGTCTTCGCGAGAATCACGGTGGGCCGGCCCTTGGTGTCCTGGGCCGCGGAGAAGGCCGCAAACAGCTTCTTGAAGTCGTGACCGCCGCGCTTCAGGCCATCGATATCCGCGTCCGACATGTGGGCGACGAGCGATCGCACCTCGGCGTCTTCGCTGAAGAAGTTGGCGAGGTTGTAGGCCCCGTCCTTGGCGCCGAGCGTCTGATATTTGCCATCGACGGTTTCAGCGAATCTGCGCAGCAGCGCGTGCTTGCTGTCGCGCGCGAAGATGTCGTCCCAATCCGATCCCCACAGCACCTTGAGGACGTTCCAGCCGGCGCCCTGGAAAATGGACTCCAATTCCTGGATCACTTGTCCGTTGCCGCGGACCGGCCCGTCCAGCCGCTGCAGGTTGCAATTGACGATGAAGGTGAGGTTGTCGAGATTTTCCCGCGCCGCCAGCGCGAGTCCGGCGATCGATTCCGGCTCGTCCATCTCGCCGTCGCCGAACACGCCCCAGACGTGGCGGCCCTGCGTCTGCACCAGACCACGATGTTCTAGATACTTCATGAACCGCGCTTGGTAGATCGCGCTGATCGGGCCTAAGCCCATCGATGCCGACGGCACCTGCCAGAACTCCGGCATCAGCCAGGGATGCGGATAGGACGACAGCCCTGGGCCGCTCAGTTCCTGCCGGTACAGCTTCAGATTCTCTTCCGACAGCCGCCCTTCGAGATAGGCCCGTGCATAGACGCCGGGCGACGAGTGCGGCTGGAAGTACACCAAGTCGCCCTCGGACTCGGAACCCGACGCGCGGAAGAAGTGATTGAAACCGATTTCGAAAATCTCTGCGGCCGAGGCGTAGCTGGCGACGTGCCCGCCGAGTTCGCCATAGGCCTTGTTGGCACGGACGACCATCGCGAGCGCATTCCAGCGGATGATGGCCGTCAGGCGGGTCTCCATCGCGATGTCGCCGGGATAAGGCTGCTGCTGCTCCAGCGGAATCGAATTGCGGTATGGCGAATACGGCGGCGCATCCGGCAGCACGCCGAGTTCCTTCGCACGCCGGTCGAGCGCGGCCAGGATGTAGCGGACCCGATCGGCGCCAGCGCTGGTGTGGAGCGAGCCGAGCGATGCGAGCCAATCGGCGGTTTCGAACTCGTCTTGATCGAGCTGCGGCGGGTTGACGGCTTTGCGTGGCGGATCGATGTGAACGGTCATTAGTGGGGCTCCCAGAAGCCCGCTCTTGGTAGCATCGGGTGCCGTAGCACGTGCTGCCGAATACGGTCGTCATCTGGAGGATTGCACCGGCCGGGGTGGACAGGGAGCGCTCCCCTCAGCATTCTCTGCTGCCGAATGATAAGCGGGCGGACAAGTGCTCCGATCGATCCGCTCTCTGGGATACGCCACCTCGCGTCGCTCCGCGCGAAGGGGATGCCGAAACGGGCTGCGCCAGAGCAATTTGAGGGCCGAGCTCAGCGTTGCATTTTGTCGCAGCTTGGCGCGTTCGACTGTTCTGCGGTGACAGTGACCTCAAGCTTAAAAGACGATATCGTCAATCTGCTGATATCCGAGTCAAAGCCGAGGCCCAGCTGAATTGACAGGATGACAATGCCGCCCGATATCAAATTCAACTCCGATTTTGTACGGATGGATCTACCCGATCTCCGGATCAACTATGACCCGGTTGATCCGGATCAGTTTGATCGTCCCATCACCTCGTTTTGTCTTGAGACGAGTGAGAACAACGACGATCTCCCGCTGCACTCGCACCGCAAAGGTCAACTCGTCGTCGCTTCTCACGGCTCGGTGATGTGCCGGGCCCCGGGCGGCTTGTGGATCGTGCCTCCGCAAGGCGCGGTATGGATACCAGCCGGCGTTCTGCACAGCAATTGCGTCGCCGACTTCGGCAAGCTCTACACCGTGTTCATCGATCCCCAAGTCAGCATGTTGCCGCGGACCTGCTGCACGCTGATGATCACGTCGCTGGTGCGCGAATTGATCCACCGGCTTTCGGTTTTTCCACCGTTGTATCCACTGGAGGGACCGACCAGCCGTCTAGGCCGCGTCTTGCTCGACGAGTTGGTCCAGATGTCGACGACGGACGAAATGTATCTGCCGATTTCCGCGGACAGCCGGCTTCAACACCTCGCGACATCTCTGCTCCACAACCCCGGCGACCGAAGCACGATGGACGAACTGGCGGCGCGATACGCAATGAGCGAGAGTACGTTCGCCCGCCTGGTGGCCAAGGAGACCGGGATGACCTTCGGCCGCTGGCGTCAACGCCTCCATATTCTGGTCGCGATGCAGCGTCTCACGGCAGGCAGTTCGGTTCAGGCGGTGTCGCTCGAACTGGGCTATGAGACGCCCAGCGCGTTCATTACGATGTTCAAGAAGACGATGGGAAAGAGCCCGCGGCGCTTCCTCGCTGAACGGGCGCGCCTCGTCGATTTGGACGCTGCGCCGTAGCCGAACGCCCCACATTTCGCCTGCGAGCGGTGCGGCCCCACGATAGTTCGCGGGGCCGCGCGCCACTGCGACGTCAGCGCTTGCTGTAGGGCACCAGCGGATATTCGAGCGACGCTTCCGCAATGGCCTTCGGAGCCACCACGCGTGGCCGCCCGTTGAGACCTTGCAGCATCACCATCGAACAGTGAATGTTCTGACCCGTTTCGTCGAACTTGGTGTTGTCGCCATACATCAGCATCGGCTTCATGTCGGTCGTCTTGAGCGCCGCGTGGATCGCCGCCGACTCGGAGGACGACGCCCGCTTCACCGCATCCCCGACGATCTGCACGGCCTCGAAGGCGCAGCCCGCGTTCGCATCGAACCAATCGTTGGGATAGTCGGCCGCGAACATCTTCATGATCTTATCGGACTCGTCGCCCTTCGGATTGAGCCACAGCGCCGACAGGATCGGGCCATCGCCATACTTTCCGAGCGCATCGTGATACGCCTTGTCCGACACGCCGTTGGAGTTGGGCGAGAACACCATCTTGGGATCCCACTTTTGCTTGATGCATTCGCGCGCGATCATGATCGCATCATTGACCCGCGTGACCGAAATCAGAGCATCGGCCCCCGACGCCTTAGCCTTGGCGACCTCGACTGAAAGATCCTTCGCCTTTTCGTCGTACGCGATGTACTCCGCGATCTTGAGCGGGACGTCGACTTCCTTCCACGCCTGATCGATACTTTTGGCCGTCGATTGCCCCATCGTATTGTTGAGATGAAGCACGACCGCACTGGTCGGCGGTTCCTTCAGCGTGCCGAGGACGTGTTTCAGTTCGATCAACGACTGTCGCACGATGGTCAGCGAGGTCGGGTAGTAGCGGAAGACCTGAGTGAACCCTTGCGAGGTCACCTGGGTCGCGCTGGCAATGTGGACCACCATCGGGACCTTGGCGGCCTCGCACGCCTGCAGCGCCGAAATGGTGGCGCCAGAGTCCCACGCGCCGATCAGCACGGTGCAACCCTGCCTGATCAGGTTCTCCGCAGAGATCCGGCCGTTTTCTGGACGGCTTTGGGTATCGGCATGCACGATCTCGATGTCGAGGCCGAATTTGTCACGCGCGAATTTGGCGCCGAGATCGATCCCGCGCACGCAGGCCTGACCGGGAAACGCCAGCACGCCGCTGCTGGGCATGATCGCCCCCACCTTCACCTTCGTCTTCGCCGCAAACGACGGCCTTGATACCAGGCCCGCCGCAATTCCCAATCCGGTTCCGACAATCGTCCGCCGCGTGATTCCGCCTTGCTTGGTCATCTCGATGCCCTGTTGCTGAAGGAGTGAAATCTATCTCGACTTGTAGCTTCGTACGCATGGTCACGACGGACGCCGACAAGCGCCGCCGTGCGCCGCACCGTCTCGGCATCCGCGCACTCGTCGAGACACCGACGAGCCCGGGCGCGGTTCCGGCCGCCGCCGTCAAAGGCCCATCTCGGCCTTGATCAGTCTTTCCTCGGTCTCGTCGTAGAGCGACGCGATCAACGACTGATAACGCTCGTTGATCTGCTTGCGACGCTTCTTCCGGGTCGGCGTCATGACGCCGTTCTCCAGCGACAATTCCTCCGGCAGAATGCGGAATGCCTTGATCTGCTCCGCGCGCGCCAACCGGCCGTTGGCCTTGCCGATCTCCGCCTCGATCAGCCGGTTGACGATCTCGGAGGCCGCCAAGTCGGCGTAACTCGCGATCTTGTCGTCGCGCGACTTCGTCCAGTCCATTGTGGCGGTGGCATCCACTTCGATCAGGGCGGTGAGATATTTTCGTCCTTCGCCGATCACAGCCGCCTCAGAAATGAAGGGGCTGTGCCTCAGTTCGTTTTCGATCTGAGTCGGGCTGATCGATTTGCCGTTCGACGTGTTGATGATCTCCTTCTTCCGGTCGACCAGCTTGAAGATTCCATCCGGCGACACTTCGACGATGTCGCCGGTGTAGAGCCAGCCGTCGCGAAGCGCCGCTTTCGTCTCGTCCGGCTTGTTCCAATAGCCGGCAAACAAGCCCGGCCCGCGGACGATCATCTCGCCGTCCTGCAGCACCGCGGTTTCCCAGGCCGGATCCGGCAGCGGGACCCCGACGTTGCCCGCTTGCGGCCACTCCGCCATCTGCACCAGATTGGCACCGACCAATTCGGTCTGGCCGTAGCATTCCTTGAGCTGCAGGCCCCACAACTGCCACAGCGACATCAACTCGGACGGCATCGCTGCCGACGAGGTGAACGCGACCTTCAGCTCGTCGAAACCGATCTCCGCGAGCAGCGGCCGGAACACCTCCTCGCGGCAAGTCGCGAACAGGTTCGCCACGAACGCATCTTCGTGGCCGCGCTGACGGTCTTCGAGCGCCCTGCGCGCGATCGTCATGGCGAGAGCGTAATTTCGATCTCCCGCTTCGCCGGCGGGATGCACTTTGCTGAGGATCTGCGTCGCAAACCGCTGATAGAACCGCGGCGGAGCCATGTAATAGGTCGGCTTCACCTCATTGATCGTCTGTGCGAAGTCCGCGGTCGTCTCGCCGAAATACGGAACCGCGTCGGCGAACAGCGGCAGCGCGGTCGCTTGCCCGCGCGCGACGGTGTGCGACATCGGCAAATGCACCACCACCCGGTGCTCGTCTTCGCGCATGCTAGGGCCGAACAGAGTGATGCAATGCGCGCCGGCGAGAATGGAGAGATGCGTCAGCATCGCACCCTTGGGATTGCCGGTCGTCCCGGACGTATAGCCGATACTGACCACATCGGACGCCTTTGCGATCGCGCTCTCCTTCTGCAGATAATCCTGCGCATCGACGTCGTCTGCTCCGACAAAGTCGGCCAGCGACGTGGTCGACGCCGCGGCCCCGCCGGTCCAATTGGGATCAAGCACGATGATGCCGCGGAGCTGTTCGGCCCGACCGGAGGCGAGCACGATGCGAAGCTGCTGCTCGCCGCCGACGAAGGCGAACTTCGCACCCGAGTCCGTGAAACAATACGCCACCTCTTCGGGTGACGAGGTGAAGTAAACGCCCACCATGACGCCGCCGGCGCACATGGTGGCCATGTCGGCGATCAACCATTCCTCGGACGAATCGCCCATGATCGCGACCCGATCGCCGCGTTCGAGGCCAGCACGCCGCAGAGCGCTGGCCAGGTTCACGACACGCTGCGCATAAGCACCCCACGTCATGGCGGTCCAGCTGCCGTGACGCTTTTGTTGCACGGCAATCTTGTCTGGCCGCTCCGCGAGCCGCGCAGCCAGAAGCTGCGCAAAAGTGGTATCGACCAACTGGGCACCGGATGTAATCGCAGCGACGTTCATCTCAGCGCTCCGCGAAACGCTTGCGCTTGGCCGCGAATGCGGCAACCGCCTCGGCCCGCTCGGGCGACTTGAACGTCAACATCTCCAGCGCCGCGGAGGTGTCGAGCAGCAAGTGTGCATACTGCTTGATGATCTTGTTGACGCTGTACTTGGTCCAAATGATCGCTTCCTTGGGCCCGCTTGCCAGCAGTTCGGCATATTCGACCGCGGCGTCGAGAACGTTGCCGTCGGTGACCACCTCGTTGATCATGCCGATCGCTGCCGCCTTCTCGGCCGAGATGAATTCGCCGGTCATGAGATAGTGCTTCGCCCGCACCGGTCCCATCAGCAGCGGCCACATCACCGCGCCGCCATCGCCGGCGACGACGCCGGCGTTGACATGCGTGTCGGCGAAGCGCGCCGTCGCGCTCGCATAGATCACGTCGCAGAACAGCGCGAGCGTGGCGCCCAGCCCGACGGCGACGCCGTTGACGGCTGCGACGATCGGGACTTCGACTTCCAGCATGTTGCGGATAAGGTGACGCCCGCTGCGGGTCGGGGACGGCAGCGTTCCCTTATCCAGCGACTTCTGGTCCCCGCCCGAACAGAATCCCCGGCCCGCGCCGGTGAGAACGATCGCGTTGACGGAACTGTCGTGATCCAGCTTGACGAAGACGTCCTCGAGCTCCTCGTGCATTTCCCAGTTGATCGCGTTGAGGATCTCCGGGCGGTTCATCGTGACGATCGCAACGCCGCTGGCGCGCTGTTCGACGATCAGATACTTGTAGTTAAACTGCGACATCGATCTCACCGTTGATTACTGATTCTGGGATCGCATCTGCCGGATCGTGCCGAGGATCTCCTCGGTCGGTCGCACGACGTTGTTTCTGTCGTTGAAATGCGGGATGACGTAGCGGCCGACCATATCGATCGCCTCCATGATCTTTTCGTGGGGGACGGAGTCCATGTGCAGCAACACCTCGTCGACCCCCATTGCTTCGAACTTCTCGATCTGACGGATGACCGTATCGGGGCTGCCGCACACCGTCGTGGCCGACTCGTTGACCAGATAGTCCCAATCGTTGGCGGCACGCTCCATCGAAGGCACGCTCTCGCCCATGTACTTGTAGTCGTCTGCAATCGCTGCGAGACGCGGGTAGGCATCGGTCGAGATCTTGGCGTAGTGCATCAGCGGACCGGCATAATCCGCCTTGGCCTGTTCGTCCGTCTTGCCGATCCCGATAAACAGCGGAACGCCGATACGCGGACGCTGCAGCGGCCCTTCCTCGTCGCGCTTCCAGTTCTTGTGATACGCATCGATCAGTTTCTGCTGAGCGTCCCAGCCCTGATAGATGTTGCTGCTCATCACCGCGAAGCCCTGCGACCCCGCCCAGACGTGACTGCGCTCGCTCGTCGCGGCGATCCCGATCACTGGATGCGGCTTCTGCAGCGGCTTCGGAACAAGCTGGCGCGGCGGAATTTGGTAGTACTTGCCGTCGAACGTGAAAATGTCCTGACGCATCGCCTTCTTCAGCAGCGCCAGCCCTTCTTCCATCTGCGGCAGCGTCTCGTTGGGATCGACGTTGAACGCCCGCATCGCAATCGTCGTATTGGCGCGGCCGCCGTAAAATTCCATCCGGCCGTTGGACAGGATGTCGGTGACCGCAAGCCGCTCGGCCGAACGCAAAGCGTGGTTGATCCGCTGCGGCATCAACGTCACAGCCGCGCGGAGCTTGACCCGCGACGTCACCGCGGCCAGATAGCCAAACACGACTTCGGGCGCCGAGCTCGAGATGCCGCCCAGAGCGACGTGCTGTTCCGAGAGCGCGACACAGTCGAAGCCGACCTTCTCGGCCAGCCGGACTTCGTCGACCAGTTCGTGAAGCCTGCGCGAGTAACTGTGGCCGACCTGGGTTTCCTGCTCAGACCAAAACCCAAACGTAAGTGCCATGTCTCAATCCTCTTAGATTTCGAGATGGCCCAAGGTTTCATATGCAGAGCGACATTTTGCTCCGAAAGCCGCGTCGCGCAGCAACGCTTTCCAAACTTTATGCTGTCAGTACTCGCAAGCTGCGATAAGTTTGGAGAGGCTTAGGCACGCAGCCGATGACCCTGACATCAACGGCGAGCGCCGGCGGCTTTTGTCGCGCTCTCGAAAGTCTCGATTAGCAGCTCGGCGACCGCAGCGAGGCACGCCTCACCGATCTCACGGTTCGAGCCGAACGGGCTTCCGATGACCCCGTTAGGCGACACCGATCGAATCCCATTCTTCCACACCAGCTCGAGATCCGACTCCGACAGTCCGCCGAGATGACCAACTTCGAAACGATCCTGCCTCACGCTTTCGGGCCGGATGACCATCATCAGCGACGTCTCGGCGATATCCGCGTGGCCGCCGACGGCCGACACATCTCCTTTCGCTTCGCGCACCGCATCGCGCCACGTGTCGATCCATGTCGTTGAATCCGAGAACGCCAGGATTTCAACGTCCGGCGGAACGGCATCGCGGAGGCGGCCAAGCATGTCTTTGATGACGGGAAAATTTCCGATGTGGCCGGAATGGATCAGCAACCGCTTGAAGCCGTGCCCCGCCAAGCTAGTGCAATAGTCGAGACAGATCGCTTCCAGCGTTTCAGGGCGCAGCGAGATCGTGCCTGGAAACGGCAGATGGTGAGACGAGCAGCCGACCTTGATGGTCGGCGCCACCAGCGTATGGCCGCGGTCGCGCGCGATCCGCTCGGCCAGCGCATCGGCATGATCCGCGTCCATGCCGAGCGACAGATGCGGCCCGTGCTGCTCGACAGCGCCGAGCGGGATCACGACCGTCGTGCATCCCTCCGCAATCGCCGCGGCGACTTCCTCGAAGCTCATCTGCTCGAGGTGGATCTGATCCGGATAGCCTCGCGCCATCGGCTCAGCCCTTGCTGGTCTTGGACAGGAAACGCGCGCGCGCCCCGGCCGAGCTCTCCGCCGTGACATAGGCGTCGAGGTCGGCCACAGTCATCTCTTCGAGCGCCTGATCGCTCATCTGCGCTGTGAGGTTGAGCGATCGTTTGATGGCGTGGAACAGCTTCCTGTCCTTCTGCCGCAAGGCTCGGCACACGTCTCGCGCGCGGGAGGCTACCTTGTCGGTTTCCATGATTTCGTTCACGGCGCCGATCGCCCGTGCGCGCTCCGCGTCGACGAGATCGCCCCAATACAGCAAGTCTTGCGCCGCCCGAACGCCGAGCTTTTCGACGGCCCGGCGCATCCCTTTGGCGACCGGCAGAAGACCATGGTTGATCTCGGGGAAGCCGATCTTGCAAGCGGCATCGGCCACCACGTAGTCGGCATGCAGCAGAAACTCCAAGGCTCCCCCGACCGCATAGCCACGAACGGCGCAGACGATCGGGCCCGGATAGTTCTCCATCGCCACCAGAAGTTCGTGGAAGAACCGGATGCGCGGCCTCGCGACATCGATCCCGACGACCTCCTTGATGTCGCCGCCGGCACTGAAGAAACGGTCGCCGCTCCCGGTGAGAACGATGCCCGGCGGGTGCTCGTCGTCGGCAAGGCGCCTGATGGCGTCCAGCAGCGCAACGATGAGCTGCGCATTCAGGGCGTTGGCCGGCGGCCGGTTCATCGTGATTGTGACCAGGTCTTGATCGCGCTCGATCAGGAGAGAAGCGTCGACACTCATGATGGAGACCTCAGCAAGGGGACGGCAGGAGCAGCAGCGAGTGGGATCGATCGGAGGCGTCGGCGAGCCTCACAATCCCAGATAGGCACGCTGGACATCGGGGTTCTCGAGCAGTTCGCGGCTCGAGCCATGCAGCACCACCGAGCCGTTCTCGAGCACATAGCCCCGGCTGCTCAGCGTCAACGATTTCGCAACATTCTGCTCGACCAGGAGAACCGTGATGCCCTGATCGTTCAAGGATTTGACGACGTCGAACATCACGTCCGTTAAGGCCGGCGACAGCCCGATCGACGGCTCGTCGAACATCACGATCTCGGGCTTCGACATGATCGCCCGTCCGATCGCCAACATCTGTTGTTCGCCGCCGGACAGCGTGCCGGCGAGCTGGTGTCGGCGCTCACGAAGCCGCCCGAACAGCCGATAGACAAAGTCGAGCGTCTCTGCCCGATCGTGCTTAGCTCGCTTCAACGAGCCTCCAATCAGCAGATTGTCCTCGACGGATAGCGCACCGAAGATCTGGCGGCCCTCGGCGACCTGGGCGATGCCCATCTCGCAGATTTCCCAGGGCGGCCGTCGTGAGATCTCGATTCCGTTGATCCTCACTGAGCCGCGGAACGACGGCACGATACCTGCGATCGACCGGATGAGAGACGTCTTGCCTGCGCCATTGGCGCCGACAACGCAGATCAGTTCACCCTTGCTGAGGCGAAGCGACACACCGTTCAGAGCATTGGAGCCGTCATAGGCGACATACAGGTCGTCGATCGTGAGAAGGGTATCGTCAGGCATGGAAGCCGGCTCCCAGGTAACTTTCCAATACCGCAGGATCCGCCACCACCTCCGACGGCTTGCCTTCGGCGATCTTGGCGCCGTGATGAAGCACCACCACGGTCGATGCCACCTCCATCACGATCCGCATCACGTGCTCGACCAGCAGGATCGTCAGTCCGCCCTCGGCGAGCTTGTGCAACACGCCGACAACGCCGGCCGCTTCGGTCGGCCGCAGCCCCGCCATCACCTCGTCGAGCAGCAGCAGCTTGGGGCGGGTCGACAGCGCCTTGGCCATTTCCAGCATCTTGCGATCGGGCAGGGTCAGCTGATCGGTGCGAGCATTCGCCTTGGTGGCGAGCCCGACGCTTTCAAGCGACTCATAGGCCTTGGACCGAGCCTCCTTGACGCTCGTCGTCCAGCTGAAGGCACCCACCATGGCATTCTCCAGCACCGACATATCCTTCATCGGTCGGACGATCTGGAAGGTCCGAGCAATGCCCATGCGACACACCGCTTCGGGCGGGTTGCGTTCGATCGAACGCCCCTCGAACTGCACCTGCCCGGCGGTCGGGCGCAGCGCGCCGGCGACAAGGTTGAAGCATGTGGTCTTGCCGGCGCCGTTCGGCCCGATCAGGGCGGTGATGCGGCCCGCTTTCAGCGAGAAGCTGACGTCATTGACCGCGACCAATCCGACGAAAGACTTGGTCAGATTCTTCACTTCGAGCAGCGCGGTCATTCCTCGACCTTCCGCAGTTGTGCAATCCGGCCGCGCGCGGGCAGTTGGATCGCGCCGTAGAGGCGCACGATCGCCGGCCAGATGCCGTCCGGGAGGAACCATACGACCAGGATCAGCACGGCCCCGTAGGCGATGCTGTTCAGTCCGGGAATTCCCAGACTGTCACCGAGAGCTCCCATGGCATGGTGCAGCGGGATTGCGGCCATCGAGCCAATCAGCGGTCCGAACGCGGTACCCAAGCCGCCGACGACAGGACCGATCAGAACGTCGACCGAGATCGCCATCCCCATGATCGAATCCGGGAAGATCGCCCCCTGCACCAGGCCAAGCACGCCCCCGCCGACCGCAGCCGTGGCGGCCGATATCGAGACCACCAGAACCTTGTGGCGGAAGGTCCGCACTCCGAGCGCCCGAGCGGCCTCGTCATCGTCCCGCATCGCCCGCCAGACGTAGCCCCAGTAGGACCGCGAGATCATTTCCGTTCCAGCCACCCCAATGGCCGCAAGGGCGAGCGCGACGAAGTAATAGAACTGCGCATCCCCGCGCAGCATTGCGAGGTCCGCTCCGCTCGGCGCCTGATAGAACAGTCCCTGCATCCCCCCGACAAAGTCCCATCCGCCGAACATGATTCGGGCAAACTCGGCGGCGGCGATCGTGAGCAGCGCGAAATAGATGCCCCGGACCTCGAAGCGGAAGCTCAGCCACGCCAGAACTGCGCCAACACAACCTGCGATCACCGCCCCCACCAGCAGACCGATCCACGGCGTGATGCCGTATTTGATGTTCAGGATCGCGACCGCATACGCACCGATCCCGACGAACAGGGCGTGACCGATCGACAACTGCCCGCCGATCCCGAGCATGAGATTCCACGATTGCCCCATGAACGTGAACAACAGGACGATCGTCAGAAGCGAGATGACATAGGCGTTAGATACTCCGCCCACTACGGCCAGGATCGCAAAGACCAGAACGCCGGCGCCCCACCGCTTCAGGTCGCTGGTTTGATCAGATGTCCTTTGCACCGAAAAACCCCCTCGGACGGAAAATCAGGATGATGATCAGGAGCGCGTAAGGGAGTGCGGTCTTCATCGACGGCGTGAACATCAGCGCGGCGATCGCTTCGGCAACTCCGATGGTCAGCCCGCCGAGAAGAGCGCCGCCGAAGCTGCCGAGACCACCGACGATCACTGTCACGAAAGCCAGCAAGGTGAAGTCGACGGCGAGATAGGGCTGCGCATCGAACAAAGGCGAGATCAAAGCACCGGCCACGCCGGCGCAGGCCGATCCGATTCCAAAAGTCACTGCGTAGACGCGCGGGATGTTCAGCCCCACAACGAGCCCGCCCAGTCGATTATTGGCCGCCGCGCGCAGCGAACGCCCGAATGCAGAATACTTCAAATAGGCGCCCAACGCGGCAATCAGCAGACCGGCGGTGCCGGCCGCTTGAATGCGTGCCCAATCCAGTGTGAGCGGTCCGACCGCAACGGTCTGGAAAGAAAGCTGGGAGGCCGTCGGCCGCGGGTCCGGACCGAACGACATCAGAAGCACACCACTGAAAAGTAACGACAGGCCGATGAAGACGATAAATTGGTAGTGGTGCGGCCGGTTGACGAACCGCTTGACGACGAGCGTCTCCAACAAATACCCGAACAGAAACATCACAACCGCGGCGATCGCAGCGGCGACAATGATCGGGACGTCCCAGACGCGAACGGTCCAGTATCCGATATAGACGCCGAACACGACCATTTCGCCATGCGCGAAATTGACCACGCGCATGACGCCGAAAATAATCGTAAGGCCGAGCGCTACGAGCCCATAAACGAGCCCGATCAGGACGCCGCTCGCGAGAACGTTGAGCCAGAGCGACAGCATCAACGGAGACCCGTTGATGGACGCGCAATGCATCCATCAAAGATGCTTCTTTGAAAATGACTCGTCTCGATCAGCGGAGCCGTCTCGCAACACCCATGGTCGGACAACTCTTGGCTGGCGCAGAGGCTTGGGTTCCCTTGCATATCATCGTCTCTGTTGTGACTGTGGCGGAAGCGGTATCGCGTCGCGGCTCGTCTTGTCTCTCAAAGCACTTTGGGCGCGGCGAAAGCCCCATTGATATACACGAGCGGTTCGCTGCCAGCGTTCGTGGTCTGAGCCACGACCTCGCCGGTGAAGATCGTGTGACTACCTGCTTCGTGCGCATTGACGACGCGACAATCGAAGCTGCAGATTGCCCCGATCAGACTTGGCGCTCCGGTTTTGAGATCGCACCAAAGGCCTTCCCCGAACCGGATATCGCCCTTGCTGCCATCCTGACCGGAAAACGTCCTTGCGAGATCGACATGCTCGACGCCGAGGATGTTCCAGCAGAAGGACTCACTGCTGAGAATCGTGTCGTGAGCTCCCGCAGAGCGATTGACGCAAACGAGCACGCTCGGCGGGACCGCCGATAGAGAGCATCCCGCCGTTAGCGTTAGCCCATGGCGGTTCGGCGCTCGGCCCGTGGTGACGATCGACACGGTACCCGGCACATTGCGCATCGCAGAGCGAAAGCCCGCAGCATCAAAGGGAAACGACTCGGGCAGGAGCGTCCTCGACGCCAATGGGTGGATAACTCTTGTGTTCATGCGAAAGATGCGCCCTCTATCGTCGGTGATGAATGCGGCAGCAGACGCCCCGTCCAGGCAAATGCCTGATCTATCCGGCCGCCTGGTAAAACTGAATGACGTTGCCGCCTGGGTCCCGAACCTTCACCGCACGGCCGTGACTGGCCATGTCCCGAACCGTGTCGACTCGCGCACCAGCGGCTGCGGCACGCTGCATCGCTGCTTCGAGATTGTCGACGTCGAAGACGAGAACGGCGTCCTGCAGTTGCTCCGACACGGACTCGGTCGGTCCGGCGACACAGAAGGCCGCTGCATCGCTCACGAACTGAATCCATTTGTCGGAGTCGGCGAAACGCACCTTCAAACCCAGGCCTTCGTAGAATTCGGCGAGGCGTTTGGGGTCGTTAGCTGTCAGGTAGACTTGTTTCAGTTTCACACACGACCATCCATTCGTCCGCCCGCTCAAATGCGATCGTGGACGGATAGTCGACCGAACCCGTCAGCATTACTGCTTGAACAGGGTGTACTGCAGACCGTTCGCCAGCATTTTATGCCGCATCGGATTTCGGACCGCGTGATCCCGCACTCTGGCTGGTTGAAAATTCGGTCGGTTGATTGATAACTAATGGCTTCCGGCCGAGCCTATCGAGGCCAGCGATTTCGCGTGATCACCCCAAGGTCGCGGTCGCATCAATGGTCACACCGTTTGCAATCTGGGTGTTGGATGTCGCCGACCGACGGTGCCGACGAGATTCCTTGGGCGTGATTTCAATCGAGCGGCGTTGCAAACGTCACTCTGCATATCGTGTGTGCAAAAAATGTTTCGAAAGTAGGCAATCTCAATTTTGATCGCAATGCACAATGAAAAGGTTGACTGTTTTTCGATACAAGTCGGCGTTTTGTCGAAATCCCACAAGCAAGATTGCGGTTAGCTTTTACCTCGCGATTGTCATCATCCCGTCAAGACGGGTGATGCGCGCCGCAAGAAGACTGCCAGATTTGGGAGACACGCGATGACGACGACCTCTCTCGATAGAATCGATATCAAGATCCTGACCGAGCTCCAGCAAAACGCGAGTCTGACCAATGTCGAGCTCGCATCACGTGTCAATCTATCACCGTCGCCGTGCCTCGCACGCGTCAAGACACTCGAAAAACTAGGCGTCATCGATAAGCGAATTGCCCTGCTCGATCCCGCCGTTCTGGGCATTGGCGTAACTGCTTTCATTCAGATCAAGCTGGAGAAGCAGGTCCAGACGTCGCTCGAGGGTTTCACGCGGTCCATCGACCGTCTGGCGCAAGTCATGGAATGCTATCTAATGACGGGCGAGAATGATTATATGCTCCGCGTCATGGCGGCCGACATAGACGATCTCGAGGATCTCATCGTCAACAAGCTCTCACGTATTCCCGGCGTTTGCAGCATTCGGTCGAACCTTGCCCTCAAACGCATTTCGCACAAGACGGTCCTGCCGATCGACACCAATCGCCCGGTGATCGTGAAGGCTTGTAGCAGCCCACCTCGTCCGGCTGAGCGCACACCCAGATCACGATACGACGCGACAAGCCCGCCGCTATCCGAAGCGCCTGTCTCCCTCAACGCTCAGTGCCTCAGCTATAGCGCGGAAAGAGTATGAAGCTATCGATAAGGCTTGTGTAACCGGCGCATCTTGGATCAACGTGGCGACGACAAGATCAGCCACACTGTTGGAGCGTCGTTCCGCGTCTGAGCCGTCGAGACCGCCTCGACGAGGCATATATGAACGTTTGTTGCCAGAGTAGTGAGATGACAGCATCAGTTAAAGCGGCACTGCAGGCATTTGCCGCGGGCGAGATCGTCGTCGTTACCGACGATGACGACCGGGAGGGCGAGGGCGACCTCGTGGTCGCCGCATCGCTGTGTAGCGCCGAGAAGATGGCCTTCATCATCCGACATACATCGGGGATCGTCTGCGCGCCCATTACGGTCGACGCCGCCAGACGCCTGCGGCTCGACCCCATGGTTCTCAACAACGATTCGGCGCACACGACGGCCTTCACCGTGTCGGTGGACTACCGACCGGACAACGGAACGGGCATCTCGGCCGAGGAGCGGGCCTCGTGCTGCCGCGCGCTCGCCAATCCCAACGCCGGCGCCAGCGTTTTTTGCCGGCCGGGACACATCTTCCCACTGATCGCAAAGGAGGGAGGAGTACTCATGCGCTCGGGTCACACCGAGGCCGCCGTCGACTTGTGCAGGCTGGCTAATCTCGAACCGGTCGGCGTCATCAGCGAGCTGATGAACGACGACGGCTCGGTGATGAAAGGACAGCAGGTCACGGCGTTTGCCGACAGGCACAATCTAAAACAGGTCGCCATTGCTGATCTCATCCGGTTCCGGCAGGCACGTGAGACGCTGATCGAGCGCGTCTCGAGCGTCACGGCGGAGAGCCCAATCGGCCCGCTCCAGGGCTACTCCTATCGCTCGCCGTTCGACCCCATCCATCACGTCGCTTACATCTACGGCGACCTGGGTGACGGGACCAATGTCCTCACGCGCTTCTACAAACCGAACATCCTGCGCGATTTGTTCTCAGGGCAGGAACAGGCCAAAATGAACATCATTCTGCAGCGCTTCAAGAACAACGGCAGCGGTGTGTTCGTCTATCTGCGCGACGGTGCGGCGGGCGTTCCGCCTGCGCCGCTAGGTCCGATCAGTTCGCGCGAAGACGACCGCAACCGGCAATGGCGCGAGATCGGCGTGGGCGCTCAGATCCTGCGGGACCTGAAGATCACCTCGATCCGTCATCTCACGTCCTCGACGCATCACTTTAAGGGACTCTCAGGCTTCGGCATCGAGATCGTCCGAAACGAAGCGCTCTAGCTCGAGCCACCCGTGTTGCGAAAGTCCATTAAGCGCGTCCCGCACCTCAGGCATACGGCGAAGCCTGCAGTCCGTCTCCGGGCAGACCAGGCCCGCCCCCGTCTGGCCGGCTTCGCGTTCGGAGAAGTAGCGAGCGGGCGACTTTCCGAGCGCCTTCTTGAACATGGTGATGAAGGCGCTCACCGACTCGTAGCCCATGCCCCCTGAAACGGACTGCACCGTCTCCCCCGCAGACAATTTCTGGATGGCGACGATGATCTGAAGCTGCTGACGCCAACGACTGAAAGTCATGCCGGTCTCGGCGAGAACCAAGCGCATCAGCGTCCGCTCGCCGAGTGCGACGGCCTCGGCCCACTCTGCCACGGTCCGGCGGTCGGCCGGATTGTCCATCAAGGCATCGGCGATGATACGCAGTTTCGAACTCCGCGTGATCGGAAGGTGCAGCCGTTCGGTCGGCATGGCGATCAGCTCGTTGAGGAGCACCGCGGCGATCTGGGCCGTCGGCCCCTGGGGATCGTAGAGCGGCGGCAACGTCGCCATCCGATGGATCAGCTCGTGCAATAGCGGTGAGATCGACAGCGTACAGCATTCCTGCGGCACGCTCGCCGCCTCCATATCTACATAGAGAAACAGCAGACTGGCGTTGCCGCTGACCCGGTTGCTGTGGGGCATGCCGCCGGGAATCCAGACGCCGCAGCGTGGCGGCACCATCCAGAGGCCGCTCGGCACTTCGCACGTCACCCCGCCGCGCTGAGCGAGCACAAGCTGCCCCTTTCGATGGGTATGGACCGGCAGCTCGTCCTCCTGCTCCTGGGTATCCACCATGCCGGCCACGATGGGGCGGTCCAAGTTGTCAGGATCGAACTGACGATAGTGCTGATGAAGCGTGCCGCGCATTGTCATTTCTTAGCAATTAATTGGCAGAGTATCGAAATTCTTACGACACGACAACACCTATGGTCTCCTTGCTCCACGGACCATCAACACCATGCTCTCACCACTTCCGTCTCGGTTTCTTGCAGCAGCCGCGCCCGGCCGGCTCGATCCGAAATGGGCGATGCTTACCGTGTATCTGACTGCGCAGCCCTTCGCCGGCTCCGTTCGGTCACGTGCCGTCTATCGCTTTGTCGGAACATTGCTCGGCGCTTGCGCGGCGATCGCGCTGGTGCCGGCCCTGGTCGATCAGCCCGCTTTATTGTCGGTTCCCGTCACCGCCTGGGCCGGGCTCTGCCTCTGGTCTCGACGATCCCGCGCCGACGCTGATCTCCTACGCGCTGTGGACGTCGGCTTGCCGGCCGATCGCCGCGATCCAGCTGTGATCTTCCCGACCATCACCGGCTTTCAATGCTCGAAAATATGCGTGGCACCCGCGCCGGTCGACTTCGCCATCTTCGTCATTCTGATCAAGATCTTCTACGTCGTTCTAGGAAAGCTGCCGCTATGACAATGATGAGTTCGACTTTTCCCCGCGTGATGCTCATTGTCCTGCTGGTGAGCGTCGCGGCACCGGTCGGCATCGGTATGTGGGAGCATTACGCGACGGCCCCGTGGACTCGCGACGGCCGCGTCCGCGCCGACATCATCGCAGTCGCCCCGGACGTTTCCGGCCTTGTCGACGAGGTCCTCATCAAAGATAACCAGCTCGTCCGCAAAGGCGACGTCATGCTGCGACTGGATGCCGAACCTTTTCGCTTAGCGGTAAGCCAAGCAGAGGCCGCCTTGGCCAACCGCGAAGCTGCAGCCGAGAAGGCCGCCGGCGATCGCGCACGATACGAGAAGCTAAGCGAGGGAGTCGTTTCGCAGCAGCAGCGCGAGACGATCCGCGCCGCGGACCTGCAGGCAAAGGCTCTGTACGATCAGGCTACCGCCGATCTCGCGATCGCTCGTCTCAACCTTGACCGATCCGAAATCCGTGCGCCCGCAAACGGCCGCGTGACCCAACTCGACTTGCGACCAGGCACCTATGTTACCGCGGGGCGCGGCATCCTGGCGCTGATGGATACCGACACCGTGCGCGTCGAAGGCTATTTCGAGGAAACCACGCTCCCTCAGATTCATGTCGGCGACGTCGCCGCTGCGAGGCTGATGGGTGGAGCTAAACTGCGCGGCCGAATCGAAAGTATCGCCAGAAGTATCGACGATCGCGATAAACCACTGGGCACAAGCCTCCTGGCCAGCGTCAATCCTTTCTTCTCCTGGGACAGGCTCACCCAGCGCATCACGGTCCGGATCCATATCGAGAGCAAGGATATCGATCGTCTGATCGTGGGAGCAACCGCGATGGTCGAGGTTGTCGGCAAGGCGCAGTCGGGCAGACTAAAGCCTCGCCCTAGTGGCCGAGCCGGTCCTTAACGCGCGAGCTTGTTGGTCGGCCGGACGGCTCGTTTACAAGATCGTCGCTGTTTGGCAGCCGGCAGAACCTCTCTAGCTAAACGATCACGCCATCCATCGCGGCCACCCGGGCCAGATGGAAGTCGGCATCGCCGAGCTGACTCTCGATCATGGTCAGGCGCTTGAAATAATGGCCGATGCGGTATTCCATCGTCACGCCGACACCACCATGCAGATGTACGCCGCCCTGACCGATGAACCGTGCGGAGCGGCCGATCTGCACCTTGGCGGCGGCAATAGTTTTGGCGCGTTCATCCATGTCAATGAAGGTCGATGCCATCGATGCGAGATAGGACATGCTGCGCGCCATCTCCAGCGCGGTGAACATGTCGGCGGCGCGGTGCTGCAGCGCCTGAAACGAACCGATCGCGACGCCGAACTGCTTGCGCTCCTTGATGTACTCCACGGTAATCTTCAGCGCTTCTTCCATTGCGCCGACCGCCTCGGCACAGAGCGCGATGCGGGCATCGTCGGCGACCTGCTCAATGATCGCCAGGCCGTTCTCGGCATCACCGATCACCGCATCGCCACCGACCTCGACATTCTCGAACCTGATATCGGCGGCGCGGCTGCCGTCTTGGGTGTCGTAGCCGCGGATCTCGATGCCTTTGGCATTGGCCGGCACCAGAAACACGCCGATGCCCTTGCGATCGCGCTGGCCACCTGCGCTGCGCGCCGTAACGACCAGCGTATCGGCAGTGTCGCCATGACCTACGACGAATTTCTCGCCGTTCAGCACGTAGCTGGATCCGTTCTTCCGGACCGATGTCGAAATGTCATTGAGTTCATAGCGAGAGTCGTGTTCGACATGGGCGAAGGCCAGCGTTGTTGAGCCGTTTATCACCCCCGCGAGATGCGCGGCGCGCTGTTCGGCAGCCCCCCGGCGCAGGAGGCCGCCGCCGAGCACGACCGTGTCGAAATACGGCTCGACTACGAGATATCGGCCGAGCGCTTCCATCACGATCATGGTTTCGATTGGCCCGGCGCCGAAGCCACCGTCGTCCTCTCCGAACGGCAGGCCGAGCAGCCCCTGTTCGGCAAATTTGCCCCAGATCGCCTGGCTGTAACCGCCCTGCTCGCCACGATGCTTGTTGCGCTTCTGGAAATCATAGGACGTCTTCAAAAGACCGTCGACGCTGTCTTTGAGCAGACGCTGCTCCTCGGAGAGATCAAAATCCATCTGTCTTATCCTCTGGGATTCCGAATGGAGGCGCTCCAGCCCCTGCGAGGCACGTCCGGACTGATGTCGCGGGACTCGTCGCGGCAGCCACCCGGCCGTTCGGGATTTTAGATCGGTCGCGCGCGGAACTGGCGCCGGTTCGCTGGATCAGAGCCCCAGCACCGCCTTGGCGATGATGTTGCGCTGGATCTCGCTCGAGCCACCATAGATCGACACTTTGCGGTAGTTGAAATAGGTCTGCGCGATCGGGGCGGCCCAATCAGTCTTCTCGTCTTGGCCCCCGTTCTCCGCTGCGAAGCGCAGCGCGAATGGACCGGCGACTTCGAGCAGCAGCTCGGTGAGCGTTTGTTGGATCTCCGAGCCCTTGAGCTTGAGAATCGAGGAGGCAGGATCCGGCTTGTTCTTGCCATGCTTGCTTTCCGCCGCGACGACGCGCATCTGGGTCAGTTCGAGCGCTTTCAGCTCGATCTCGGTGGCCGCCAGCTTCTGGCGAAATTGCGGATCCTCGATCAGCGGGCGACCGCCCGAATTTGTCTGCGAAGCCAGCTCCCTGATGCGAGCTATCCGCGCCTTGGAAATGCCGACACGGGCAATGTTGACGCGTTCGAGACCGAGCAGGAATTTGGCATAGTCCCAGCCCCTGTTCTCCTCGCCGACGAGGTTCTCTGCCGGTACGACGACTTCGTCGAAGAAAATCTCGTTGATCTCGACCCCACCATCGATCATCTCAATAGGCCGGCAACTGATGCCCTTCGATTGCATGTTAATCAGCAGGAAGGAAATGCCGGCCTGCTTCTTCGCTCCGGGGTCGGTGCGGCACAGGCAAAAGATCCAGTTCGCGTGCTGCGCGAGGGTAGTCCAGGTCTTTTGACCATTGACGATATAGGTGTGGCCCACCTTCTTCGCCGTGGTCTTCAGCGAAGCGAGGTCCGAACCTGCCCCCGGCTCCGAGAACCCCTGGCACCACCAGTCGTCCATGTTGGCGATCCGAGGCAGGAAATGGTTCTGCTGTTGCTCGTTGCCGAAGGTGTAGATCACCGGCCCGACCATGTTGGCGCCGAATGGGAGGGGCGACGGCGCGGGATATTTCTGCAACTCCTCGAGAAAGATGTACTGCTTGGCTGCGCCCCAGCCGGTGCCGCCATGCGCCACCGGCCAATGCGGCACGCTCCAACCCTTCCTGTTCAGGGTGCGTTGCCACGCCACCTGCTCGTCCTTGGTGATGTGGCGCGTTTCCACCAGCTTACGGCGCACCACGGGATCGACATTTTGCTGAAGAAATGTGCGGACTTCGTCGCGAAACGCCAACTCCTCCTGGGTAAAGTTCATGTCCATCGCGAATATGATCTCCAAACGACGTGAGCGATTTATCTTGCGACCACAGGGCGCGTCGCCCCGTCGCGACTTATCGGCGACGCGGTTAGTCGCTGCAGATTTGGTCGGCGGGAGCGACTTCGCCTAGTGCGGCATCACCGCCGCCGGCTCTCGCCTGATCCAGAAAATGTATCGCCTGCCGCCAAAACGGGTGATGCTATGCAACGTCATGCCGATCGCGGACAAGATGATCAGAATGGCGAAGACGCCAGTGATATCCAGATTGAAATTGTAGGTCATGATTAAGTAACCGAGACCGGCCTGGGCGCCGACGAATTCGCCGACGATAGTGCCGATCACCGCCAGCACCGATGCGATCTCGAGACCGGCAAAGATCAGCACGAGCGCCGACGGGATGCGCAAACGTATCAGGGTCTGCATGTTCGTGGCCCCGTAGGCTTTCATCATGTCGAGCTGGTCGCGGTCCGTCGCGTGAAAGCCGGAGATGACGCTGACCAAGATCGGGAAAAAGCAGATCAACGCGGTGATCACCACTTTCGAGGTCAACCCATAGCCGAACCAGATGACCAGGAGCGGCGCCACCGCCACCTTGGGCACCGTCTGCAGGGCGACGAGATATGGATAAACCAGCCGTTCGACCGCGGGCACCAGGGACACGAGGGCGCCGACCACGAGGCCTGAGACAATCCCGACGAAGAACCCGATCAGGATCTCGCTGAGAGTGACCATAAGATGCGGCCAGATCGCGCCTTCAACTAACATGTGAAACAGCCGAACGACGATGCCACTCGGCGCCGGCAACACCAAGGGCGAGACATCAAACAAGCGACAGACGCCCTCCCAGATCACCAGTAGGACGATGGCGAGACAGGTGACTTGAGCGCTCTGCACGAGTTTGGCCAGCTTCGCATTCTTCATAGTGACGTCACCATCGGAGCTTCCGAGCCGAAGATCGTGCGGATTTGATCGCAAATTTCGCCGAAACGTTTGTTCGCCATCGTCTTGAGGCTTCTCGGGCGCTCGATGTCGACATCGATGATCTGGGAAATGCGCCCCGGCCGCGGCGACATGACGACGACGCGGTCACCGAGCAGCACCGCTTCGGGAATGCTGTGCGTGATGAACAGCACCGTCTTTTTCTCTTCCGAACATACCCGCATCAGCTCGACATTCAGCGACTCCCGCGTCATCGCGTCGAGCGCGCCGAACGGCTCGTCCATGAGCAGGACCTTGGGCTCGCGCATCAATGCACGACAGATCGCAACGCGTTGCTGCATGCCACCCGACAACTCGAACGGGTACTTTCTGGCAAAATCGGCCAGCCCCATGAACGCCAGAAGACTTTCCGCGCGGCGCCGCGTCGCCTCCGAGCGATCTTTCTTGAGGTGAGGCGACAACAGCACGTTGTCGAGCACCGTGTTCCACGGCAGGAGGAGCGCTTGCTGGAAGACGATGCCAACGTCGGCACGTGGACCACGCAGCATCTCGCCGTCAAAATCGACGACGCCCGAGGTAACGGACGTCAATCCGGCCAGAATGCGCAGAAGCGTCGTCTTGCCACATCCGCTCGGCCCGACCACCGAAACGAACTCGTTCTGCTCGATGGCCAGATTGACCTTGGCGAGCGCCGTCACGACCTCGCCGGAATGCGTGACGAATTTCTTGTCGATGTTCTCGATCTTGATGAGCGTGCGACGCTGATCCGGCATCGACCGATCGGACGCGCTTACGGGCGAGGGCAACATGAATGGATCTCGTTCACTGGATGGCGGACGACTGGTCTTGTTTCCGGAATGACGGCTACGGAGCGGCAACTCATTGCAGTGACTTGAGGTCGAATTCCTTCGCCTGCTTGACGATCTTCGCGCGGTCGTACTTGTTGATCTCGTCGACGAATTCGCGCGTGAACATCCGTGAAGCCGGGACGGGCTTGCTGATCTGCCCGCCCTGCAGCAGGAAGTCACTGAGATCATTCCAGCGCGATTCGATGAACTCCCCGCGCTTGTCTCCGAGCTCCTCGTCGGACCAGCCATCCAGCGTCGAGATCATTTTGAGGCCGCGCGCGAGCTTCTGCTCCGGGGTGCCTTCCGCCGGCTTGCTCTCGGGATAGAGCTTCCACGTCAGCAAGACGCAGGCCGGACGATTCGCCAGGCAGAAGTCCAAGCCCTTCGCCAGTGCACGGCCGAAGCCGATCAAGAGCTTGGGCTGCTGCTTGATCGTTTCGCGCTTGGCCAGCAACGACACGTCGGGCAGCAACGCGAGCTTCTTGTCGATCGGTAATTGGCGGACCGGCGAGCCCGCGATGTCGAAGGTGACATTCGCGGTCTCCCAGAACACCAGGGCGTCCACCACCTTCTGCTTCATTGCGGCCATCGCCTGGCCGCCGGCTCCGATGGGCACGAACGTCACGTCGCGATCGGGATCAAGACCGGCCCCGCGGAGATAGGCCTTGCCGTAGTTCATCGCGGCGCTGCCTAGCGCGGTGACGCCGATCCGCTTGCCCTTGAGCTCCGCCACGGCGTGGATCGGGCTATCTACGGGCACCGAGATCGACCAGATGTTGCGATACTCGACGCTAGAGAAGTATTGCAGATCGAGCGGCGCGGCGGCACCCTCTTGCATGCCGATGACCGCCTGGGCTGGGCTGGCCCAACCAATGGGCGCGTTGCCGCTGGCCACTTGGATGGCAACCTCGTTGGAGCCCGCGACCAACAGGTAGCTGACGTCGAGCCCTTCCTGATCGAGATAGCCGAGATACTTGGCGGCAAGGAACGGAGCGATCGCCTCGTTGGCATTACGCTGAGGGAGCAAGACATTGATCTTATCCGCGGCCGCGGCATTCCCCGCCGTCGACATCGTTGCGATGGCGAGAAAGAGTACGAGAACCTTGTTCATCATGCGATCCTCCCGAAACACTGTTTTATGATACCTGCGCCAAGCTAGTCGACTCATCACTCGTATACAAGTTGTTTGCTCGCTTACGAGCGATAAAGCTTTGGTCATATCGACGCAGTAATTTGGGCAAATGCCCCGATCTGCGTCATTCGCCGGCTCGACTTGCCCGAGCGAGCCGACACATGCCGTCGACGCAAGATCGAAGTCAGCCAACCGCCGGCGCGCGATTCATCGACGCAAACGAACCGCCTTCGCTGGCGAGACGCGCAAGTAGCGGAGTTGGCCTCAGAGCCGGGTCGTTGAGGCGCTGTGCAAAGAATTCGAGCCGCTCGACGATCGTCTTCAGTCCGACTTGATCGGCATAAAACATCGGTCCGCCGCGATGGATCGGCCATCCGTAGCCGTACAGCCAGATCACATCGATATCGCTTGGGCGTGCGGCGATGTTCTCTTCGAGAATGCGCGCGCCTTCGTTGATCATGGGATAGATCATGCGCTCTAGGATCTCCTCGTCGTCGATCGCACGACGACGCAAGCCCAGCCGTTCGCAGGTCTGCTCGATCAAGCGCTCGACTTCAGGATCCGGAAGCGGTGCCCGAGATCCCGGCTCGTAGCGATAGTAGCCCTTTTGGGTCTTTTGCCCGAGGCGGCCGGACTCACAGATGGCGTCGGCTATGTCCCAACGGATGCCGCGATCCTGACGCGATCGCCAGCCGATATCGAGGCCAGCAAGATCACCCATGGCGAACGGCCCCATCGGAAGGCCGAACCGGGTCATCACCGCGTCGACCTGCTCGGGAAGAGCCCCGCTCCTGAGCAACGACTCTCCCTGCCAACCTCGCACGGCGAGCATGCGGTTGCCGACGAAGCCGTGGCAAACGCCGACGACCACGGCCGTCTTGCGGATCCGCCGAGCCAGCGTCGTCGCGGTCAGCAGCACGTCGGGAGCCGTCTGGTCGGCGCGCACGATCTCGCACAGCTTCATAATGTTGGCTGGCGAGAAGAAGTGCATGCCCACAACGTCCTGCGGACGCTTTGTGACCGCGGCGATCTCATTGATATCGAGATAGGAGGTGTTGGTGGCGAGCAACGCCCCCGGTTTGGCATGAGCGTCGATGGCGGTGAACACCTGTTTCTTGACCGCCATCGTTTCGAACACCGCTTCGATCACCAGATCCGCGTCCGCGACATGCTCAAGCCCGACCTTGCCGTCGATCAGCGCCATACGCTTGGCCGGCTCGTCCGCCGCGATACCGCTACGCGCCGCGGTGGCGTCCCAGTTCTTCCGCATCATGCCGAGGCCGCGGTCGAGCTGTTCCGCGCCGGTGTCGATCAGCGTCACCGGAATGCCGGCATTGGCGAAGGCCATCGCGATGCCGCTGCCCATGGTCCCGGCGCCCACGATGGCCACCCGCTCGACCGGGCGCGGCTGGGTGCCGTCCGGGACGCCCCGGAGCTTGGCCGCTTCGCGCTCGGCAAAAAAGGCGTAGCGCTGGGCCTTGGACTGATCGTCGGACAGCAGCTTCAAAAAGCACTCGCGCTCCTTGTCCAGCGCCTCCTCGAACGGCAAGTCGAGCGCCCAGCTCACGGCGTCCGCGCAAGCCAGCGGCGCGATCAACCCTCGCGATTTCTTGGTGGCGCTTGCCGCTGCCGCAGTGAACAGCGAACGGTCGGCCCTGGCGGCAACGAGTTTGGAGTCATCCGTCCGCAGCAACCGCAGCGGGCGACGCTCGGCGACAACCTTCTCGGCGAACGCGACCGCACCTGACGTCGTGCTGTCCACAATCTCGTCGACGAGGCCGCGCTCCAGCGCTTCCGCCGCGCCAATCGGCTCGCCGCTCACGATCATCCTGACGGCCAGCTCCGGGCCAACCGCGCGCGGCAGCCGCTGCGTGCCCCCCGCACCGGGCACAAGGCCGAGCTTGACCTCGGGCAGGCCGAGCTTGGCGTCCTTGACGGCGACGCGGAAATGGCAACCGAGCGCGAGTTCGAGGCCGCCGCCGAGGGCGGTGCCGTGGATCGCCGCAATGACCGGCTTGGCGCTCGCCTCGATGCCGGCAATTACGTCACTGAGACGCGGATGTTGCGGGGGCTTGCCAAACTCGGTGATATCAGCGCCAGCAATGAACGTCCGACCAGCGCAGGCGATCACGATGACCTCGACGGTACCATCCGCATTGGCGGCGTTGACGCTATCGAGAACCCCGCCACGGACAGCTGCGCTGAGTGCGTTCACCGGCGGCGAATCGATGGTGATGACCGCACAACGTTTGACCATCGCAAGCTTAACGACTTCACTCACTTGGATTTCCCTATTCGACCGAATTGATCATTGCCGGACGAACGCCGGATCAAGCCGATCGGGCGCGCTCCAAGACAGCCCTCGGATTCCGTTCAGTGGATGATTTCGAACAGGCCCGCGGTGCCCATCCCGCCACCGACGCACATGGTAGCTACGCCGTATTTGGCTTTGCGGCGGCGGCCTTCGATCAGCAAATGTCCCGCCAAGCGTGCGCCACTCATGCCGTAGGGATGGCCCATGGCGACGGCACCGCCATTGACGTTCAACTTGCCGGGATCGATGCCAAGCTTATCCCGGCAGTACAGCACCTGCACCGCGAAGGCTTCGTTCAGCTCCCACAGATCGATGTCGTCGACCCGCAAACCGTGACGCTCGAGAAGGCGCGGCACGGCGTAGATCGGGCCGATGCCCATTTCGTCCGGCTCACAGCCCGCCGAAACAAATCCACGGAAGATGCCGAGCGGCTTCAAGCCGCGTTTCGCCGCCTCGCCGTCGCTCATGATCACCATAGCGCTGGCTCCGTCCGACAACTGGCTCGCATTGCCCGCCGTGATGCATCCACCTTCGCGCACCGGCTTGAGCTTGGCGAGTCCCTCCGGCGTGGTGTCGCGCCGAGGCCCCTCATCCTGGACGAGCTGGACGTCTTTCAGACTCGTCTGCTTGGTTTCCTTGTCGGTGATCGACATCGAGGTCGACAGCGGCACGATCTCGTCGTCGAACTTTCCGCTGTCTTGCGCCGAAGACGTCCGCATCTGGCTCTCGAAGGCGTACTCATCCTGACGCTCACGGGAAATGCCGTAGCGTTTGGCGACGACCTCGGCGGTGTCGAGCATCGGCATGTAAACCTCCGGCTTCATCGTCATCAGCACGGGATCGACGGCCCGGTAGGTGTTGGCATGTTCGTTCTGCACCAGGCTGATCGATTGACCACCGCCGCCGACGGCGATCCGGACGCCGTCGTGGATCACTGACCGAGCCGCGATGGCGATCGCCTGTAATCCCGAAGCGCACAAGCGATCGACCGTCGTGCCCGACACCGACACCGACAGACCCGCGCGCAGCAACGCCTTGCGAGCAATATTTCCACCGGTCGTGCCTTGTTGCATCGCCGCGCCCATGACGACGTCCTCGACCTCGTTCGGATCGACAGCCGCCCGCTCCACAGCAGCTTTGATCGCTTCACCCAGCAGGGTGGCGCCATTTGTATTATTGAGAGCACCGCGATAGGCTTTTCCGATCGGTGTGCGCGCGGTCGAGACGATAACAGCGTCAGTCATTCCATGATTTCCACTTCAGGCCGAACGAGAAGAGAGTTGATCGCGCAGCGCTTGCCGCGACAGTTTTCCGACGTTGGTGCGGGGCAGGTCTTCGACAAAATCGAGTTCCGATGGCAATTCATGCTTGCCAATCTTGCCCGCGAGAAAAGCGCGAAGATCGTCAATCGTGAAGCGCTCGGCTCCCTGCCGCAGGGTGATGTAAGCCTTGGCCGCCTCGCCGCGATACTGATCGGGAATCCCGATCACCATCACTTCTTTCACGTCGGGATGGGTGTAGATCGCTTGCTCGATCAGTTGCGGATAGACGTTGAAGCCGCCGGAAATGATGAGGTCCTTCTTGCGATCGACAAGGTAGAACCAGCCTTCTGCGTCCATGTATCCGATGTCGCCGGTGAGGAAGCGGTCGCCAATGAACCACTCCGATCGCTCCGCGTCCCGCTTCCAATATCCGCTGGTCACATTCGGTCCGCGAATAATCAGTTCGCCGACCTCGCCAGCCGGCAAGACACGATGCGGGTCGTCGTGCGCGACGACTTCGATCGCGATACCCGGCAGCATCAATCCGATCGACTCCGGCTTGTCAGGGCCGTCCGAAGGATGTGTCGTGCCGGGCGACGACGTCTCCGTCATGCCCCAGCCGCTACGGAGCCGGAGCCCCGTCTTGCGCTCGAGGATCGCGGCGACCTCGACCGGCAGTGGCGCGCCGCCCGAACTGCAGACCGCCAGCGACGACAGGTCGCGGCGATCCAGATCGGGAAGACTAGTGACGGCGATCCACATCGTCGGGACGCCCGGAAACACGGTGGCGCGATTGACTTCGATGTCGCGCATGATCGTTTCGAGATCGAAACGCTGATGGAGGGAGATCAGATCGCCATAGCGCAGTCGCTTCATCAGGATGAGCGTCAACGCATAGATATGAAACAGGGGCAATGCGCAGATGACGCGCTCGGGTGCCTTTCGTTTCGCTCGAAACGATCGCGTCCAGATTTCGCGAATCGAGACGGCGGCGGTCAGATTGCGGTGCGTGAGCATCGCGCCTTTCGGCAGACCGGTGGTGCCTCCCGTATATTGCAGCAGCGCGACATCGCCGGGGTCCACGTCCGGCCATTTAGCGGGACGTGGCGCGCCTGCGATGAAGTCGGAGTACGTGACGATGTCCGGCCGGCTCGAAAATGGGGCCAACTTGTTGTCGGCCTGACCCCACGCCTCGTCTTCGCAGAGAATGATGCGATCGATGACGCCGGCGTCGAGAAATGCCAGCGCACGCGGAAACATCGCCGACAGATTGCTGGTCACCACCACGCGGGCGTCACTGTCCGTCAGCTTGTGCTTGAGCGTGATTTCGCCGTCGAGCGGGCTGAGATGAACGATGCGCGCGCCCGCCTTGAGAGCACCGAAGAAGTTGATCGGATGATCCGGCGTGTTGCCGAGAAACAGCCCGATGGTCGTGCCGCGCCCAAGACCGCTCCGAAGATAGGCGGCCGCCGCATCAGCGGCCTTGTCGTTCAACTCTTCATAGCTGATCTGGCGGTCGCGAAACTCGATTGCTGGACGATCGCCGAATTGCCGAGCGGATTGCTCTAAAAGCTCCGGCACGAGCCCCGTCGCGATCGGCTCGTCCCAACGAACACCTTCTGGATAGAATTCTTCGCCTGGGTAGTGCACTCAAGATTCTCCGAGAAACGTAGCCCTGCGACAACGGAAGGCGGAGGTTGGAAATGCCCGGAACTCCCGTTGCGCTACGACGGTCGCGCCTGGTCACGTCGGTCGTCATCGCTGATACCGACCTTCCATCTGCGACACTATTTCGGCTATCACTCGTATGCAAGCACAAAACTCGTCTACGAGTGCTTGGCTTGGTGGCCGTCCAGCGCTTTGCCGGCAGCCAGAGAATCTTGAGTCCCCCTCGGCAAGGACGCGCCCCTTCGGTTGCGATCGGCCGCCTTCGACAGCAGACAGCAACCAGCTTGGTAACGCCCGGTCTAGACAGCGGCGCAGCTCGATGGCTGGCGGCCGGCGGGGTTGCGCCGCACCGCCGCATGGACGGCGCTATCGGCCGGGCGCTCTCAGCTCCGGCAGCACGAATTCACCTTTGTCGAGGACGTGAATGTCATCCAGCCAAAGACTGCAGCCCTGCAGGGGAATGTCGAGGTGGCAAGGCGTGTCGTTGGTCCCGCCGAGCTCGGTATTCGGCCCGGTCGAAAACAGCACGTTGCCGTAGAACGACAGTGCATTCATGATGTGCTCGGATGCGAGCTGCGACGTCGAGGCGATATGATGCCACTTGGCGCGCTCGTTGGACCCCCAACCGATGTGGGAGATCGCCCAGCCTCGCGGATCGCCGAAGCTTTCGATGTAGTTCTTGATGAGAAGCGCATCCGGGCCTTCACCCTGAAGGTCCACGATGTAGCCCTTCTCGACCTTGAGCGTCACCGGCGACTGAACGTAACGCTTGAATGCGCAAAGGATGTCGCCCGGCCTCAGCACAACAGTGCCGTCGACCTGGCCATCGGTCGCCTGGGTGAATGCGAATCCCGACGGCCAGTGATCCCAGCGGCCCGGCTCGTCGGTGTAGCCGTATTCGGAGATGACGGGATATTGGCTCAGGCCGTAAGTCACGTCGGTGCCGCCGGGCGATGTGATCCTCATCTTCTTTGCCGACTGCAGCATTGTGCGCGACAGTTCGGTCCGCCGGCGAAGGTCTTCGGTTGGGAACATCTGCTTCAGGATGTGGAACGGCTCCATCACGCGCAAAATGCGAGCGCCGGCCGCCTGAATCTCCGCCTGCTCGGCCGAGAACAGAAGCCCGAGCAGGTCGATCACCAGATCGGCCCGCTTGAGCGTGTCGATCGCCGGTTGATTGCCGGTCAGCGCGTGACGGCCCTGAACCCCGGCAATCTTGTGCTGGCCGTATTTCGGCACGTTGACGTGAAACGTCGTCGCACCGAGGCTCTGCGCCGCAAGCATGAAGGTCTGGGCGTATTCCGGGTGATCGTCACCGCCGCTCAAAACCGCGACCACCTCGCCGTTCTTTACTTTGCAGAGCTCGAGTTCGGCCTTGAAGACGTCGAGCATCTCCACATCGACTACGGTCTTTGCCACTCATCTCTCCTGTCTTTGCTCACGATGTGCTCGCCTGGGCGCTCGTCGGATCCGCGGCGCTTTAGGCTCGATGCGCCTCCGGGTGCCGGCCGAAATAAGGGGGGCCGCTTTACGAGACCGATGTCCGGCCGTCGGCCGGTCGCCGCTGCGTAGCCTCAGCCCCACCCTGCATCACACGATACAAACGCGATAACTTGCGTGCAAGCGGTAAACTTGCTCTCAAGCACACGACTTGTAAGCAAGTGGACCGGCGGTGTATCGTGGCACGCGCGCTGGGGTCGGTGCACGTTGTCGATCCGTTCGCTCCCTGGCACGACGGCGGGTCGCCGCCGCTAACTTTGCCGCCCCATTAAACTCTCCGACCACGACGGCACCCATCCGGTGCGCTGGTCGATTTCGTCCGCCAATGCTGAAAGCGTCACTTGAAACAGACCGCCCGAAAGATGATCCGCCCCGCCACCGTCGCAAGATCCGCTGACGATTACGCCCTCGATGACCAGCCCGGCTTCTTGCTGCGAGTGGCGCTGAAGACCCACACTGCGTTCCTGACGGCCGGGATGATCGAAGGCTTGACTGCTCCGCAATTCTCGACGCTCGCCAAACTCCTCGAGGTCGGACCTTGCTCGCAAAACCACCTCGGGCGCCTCATCCACTATGATTCGGCGACGATCACCGGCGTGATCAATCGATTGAAGATCCGCGGCCTAATCGAAAGCGTCGTCGATCCTCTTGATCGCCGCCGCGTGGCAATCGACCTGACCGAGAGGGGGCGCGTGGTGGCGGCCGACGCCATCGTGAGAATTCGGGAGATTTCGCGGGAAACGTTTTCGGCGCTAACGACCGCAGAGCGCGAGGCCCTGGTGGCTTTGCTGAAAAAGGTGATACGCCGATGACTGCAGCACTGGTGATGTCCCTCGATCAGCTCCAAGCCCGCCTGTCCCGCAATCACATGGCCGCGTGGATGGGTTTGTCGATCACCTCCGCGGCTGCCGGCCGGATCGTGTTGTCAGCTCCCTGGCGCGAGGAATTCATTTCGAACCCGGAGCATCGCTTTGCTCACGGCGGCATTCTCGCAACGCTGCTGGATACCGCAGGGTCCTACGCGGTCGCGACCAGGCTGGGCCGGCCGCCGCAAACTATCGACATGCGCGTCGATTATCTGCGCCCCGCTTACGAGGCTACGTTGACCGTCGAGGCGACCGTCTTTCACTACGGACGGACGGTGGCGACCGTCGACGCGCAGGTGTCCAATCCCGACAACCTCACTCTTGCCGTCGGCCGCATGGTGTTCCTGACCGCCGATCAGCGAGCGGGGCGGCCGGCCTCGTAGAATCTAAGCGCGGGACTGCAGCAATGTGCCGATGATCGACAAAAATCCGTCCGTATCGTCGATCTGCATCTGATGCCCTGCTGTCTGCAACCGCCGAATGTCGATCGCCGGGACCAGTCCGCGGATCTCGGTTTCGTCTTCCGGCCGGATGACCCCACCTCGCCCGGCGACGACCAGGGCGGTCCGCACGCCGAGATGGGCGAGATCGAAATGAATGTCGTCGCTGTGGAACCCGTGATGGGTTTCGATCAGCGCGCGTTCATCACAGGTGTGCAGCCACTCCGCCCGCGTGCGAATGTGCTGCTCGGGCCACGCCGGTGCATTGGGTCCGCGTAGCGCGACATCGGCCTCGCCGCGCTTGGCGTGCCGCAGGAGCTTGAGCAGCGGATCGATCGGGATCGGATAGGGGCGCCGCCCCGGTCCGGAGACCGGTGGGTCCACCAGAATCAGCAGTTCCACCGACGCAGCCCGCCAGCGTGCAGTGCGTATGCCGATCCGCGCCCCCATCGAATGCCCGAGTATCGTATGTCGGCCGAGTTGCAGGGCTTCGGCGAAGGCGGCCAGATCCGCCGCGCACGAATCCAGTGAGTAGCTGAGATGCGGTCCCGCTTCCGACAACCCGCGACCGCGGACGTCGAGCACATAGACGTCGTGATCGCCGGCCAGGCGCTCCGCGACGAAAGCCCATTGCGCGGCGGTGGTCGAAATGCCGGGCACAATGACGACGACCGGGCCTGCACCGCCGAACCTGAGATAATGCTGCCGAATGCCATTGGCACGGACATGGGCGCCATAGAGCAGCCGGGTCGCCGCGCCGCCGCTCATCTCGCGCCACCTGCCAAGGCCGCGGCTTCCGGCAACGCGGCGAGCCGCTGCAGGACCGCCTGTGTCGGCGCCACATCGGCATATTTGCTGGCGATGTCGAACAAATTGACCGCGTGCGAGGTCGGTGAGCGGTCGTAGACTGCGTCGCTCGGAACGATCGACTTGAAATTCAGCGCACAGGCGTCGACCACCGACGCCCGCACGCAGCCGCTGGTCGTGCAGCCCGTCACCACCAGCGAATCGACGCCGCCGCCGATCAGGTAAGTGGCGAGCGGCGTCCCGAAAAACGCGCTGGCTTGCGTCTTGGGCAGCAACAACTCGCCCGGCAGAGGGGCCGCTTCGCGGACGAACTCATAGCCTTCAGGTGGAATCTGCATGATCCCAGGAATCTTTGCGGAGAACGCGCCGTTGTCGTGCCCGATCTTGCGCGCGACGTGAGGAAAGATGACCGGCCATCCCTTCCCACGAAATAGCTCAATCAGCTCCGCGATCTGCGCGACCGCGCGCCATCCGGCCTCGCCGCAGCTCGTGGGATATTGCTTGATGGCGTCGCGGATCGGCATCGGCCGATCGCCCATCGAGCGGTACTGGACGTCGATCACCAGCAGCGCGGGCCGTCGGCCGAAGCCGGCTGCGCCGCCGAGCCCCGCCAGCGCGTAGGTCTCGCGCTCCTCGAGCGGAATGACGTCGTCCCAAGGCTGTTTGCTGGTCACGGCCGCGGCCCCCTCACTGAAGGGGCACAGTGGTCGCATCGTACTGGTAGATCCAGTCGAAGCGGGCCTTCGAGGCTTCGGGTGACCACTGGGTCTTGATGTAGGCACACGCCGTATCGACGGTGGTGAGCGCTTTGTTGTGAAAGATCGGCAGCATGCCAATCGCGGAATCCACGACCTTTCCGGTGCGATCGATCCGAAGCCCCTGATACGCCTCGAAGGCTTGGGTCGGATCGTTCGGCTGCTGTTCGAGACAGCGCGCCAGCACGACCGCGTCTTCCAGCGCCATGTTCACGCCCTGGCCGAGATATGGCGGCATCGAATGGCAGGCATCGCCCAGCAGGGTGACGCGGCCCCGCGACCAGGTCTTGAGCGGGGGCCGCACGAACAAGCCCCATTTGTTCAGCGTATCGACGTTCTTGACGAGCTCGATGATATCGGAGTGCCAGCCGACGAAATCACCGAGACATTCCTCGACCGATCCTTTCTCGGACCAGGACTCCAGCAACCAGTCGGCGCGATCGACCTGGCCGGAGAAGGTCATCATCATCGTGTCCTGCCAAAGGACCGGATAGGCCGTAACGTGAGCGGTCGGCCCGACCCATGTAGAAACCACATGCTCGCGCTGGTGTGGCGCCAGCCGATCGACCGGCACCAGCCCCCGCCAGGCGATGACATTGGTGTATTTGCTCTCGATCGAGCCGACGACCCCCGTCCGAACCTTGGAGTGTGCGCCGTCTGCTCCGATCAGGGCGCGGCCGTCGACCTCGGTGCCGTCGGCCAATTTGACGCGAACGGCCTGTTCGGTCTGACTGAAACCTGTCACGTGCGCGTTCAGATGGATGGCTCCCGGTTTCAGGCTTCGGACGCCATCGGTCAGGATCTTGAGCAGATGCGCGCGCAGCAGGAGATAAGGCTGATTGCCGGCAACGTCGGTCGCGCGATTATAGAGCGGCCAGCTTTCGCCGTTGCTCCAAAGGCGGATGTCACGCCTATCCGCGGCGATGCAGTTGTTCTCGACCTGCTCGGTCAGTCCGAGATCATGAAGAACACGCACGCCGTTCATCGAGATCCACAGCCCTGCACCAACCTCGCGCAATTCGGACGCCTGCTCGAAGACATCGCAGTCGATGCCGCGACGGAGCAGGGACAATGCCATCGCCAAGCCACCGATCCCGGCGCCGGCGATGAGGATGCTCGACTTGCTGACCTGTTCAATGCTCATAGTTTCTCCAGACGAAAGCGGCAATCTCTGCGAGGGGTTAGACGACATCGGCGTGTTCAGAAGCGTGCTCCGCCGCGAGACTCTTCACCGCTTCGATGATCTTGACGTAACCGGTGCACCGACAAAGATTGCCATGCAGGTGATGGCGGATCTCCTCGTCGGTCGGGTGAGGGTTTTCGTTCAGCAGCGCCGTGACGGACATGATGAAGCCGGGCGTGCAAAACCCGCACTGCAGGCCGCCGTGCAGAACGAAGGCTTTCTGAATCCGCGACAAGCCGCCAGCCGGCGTCACGCCCTCGATCGTCGTAACCTCGCGCTGATGCACGTCGACCGCGAGCGTGGTGCAGCTTGAGACCGGCTGGCCGTCAACCAGCATGGTACATGCACCGCAGACCTCCATGTCGCACGAGCGTTTGGTACCTTTGAGACCGAACCGGTCGCGCACCAGATCGATCAGCAGCGTGTGGGCGGCGATCTCGATCGACACCGCTTGGCCGTTCAGCGAAAACGAGATGGGCAGCATGTGCGTCACCGCGGCATCTCCCGGCGGGTCATGGCCTCTTCGGCGTTTCTCAGCAGAAGAACGCCGGCGAGGTGGCGCTTGTAGTCGGCGCCGCCGTGGCGATCGTCGTTGACCTCGAGTTCGTCCAGGGCATCAGCGAGCACCGCCTCGATCGCGGTCCGCCCATCGGCTATTGGACAGCCGGCGAGCGCTGCCTCGACCGCCTTGAGTGGCTGCGGCCGCGAGCCCAGTGCGCCGACCCGCACCCTGGCAGATCCGATGGTGTCCGCAGCCCCCATCGACCAGGCCATCGCGACGTTCACGGATGGTCGCTCGCCATGCTTGAAGCGCCGATAGGTCACCGGCCCGGTCGGACGCGGAAAGACGATCATCGTCAGCAACTCGTCGGGCTCTCTCACCGTTTCGAGCTCGCTGCGAATGAAATCGTCGGCTTCCACCGAGCGCGTGCCGCCGCCCCCCTGCAGCAACAGCCTGGCGTTCAACGCGGCGAACAAAGTCGGCGGATCCGCATGCGGCTCACCGAAACAGAGATTGCCGCCGATCGTCCCGACGTTGCGAACCCTGACATTCGCCACATTGGCGCAGAGCGCGGCCAGAGCCGGCACATGTCTGCGGAGGACGGGATCCTGGGCGATCATCCGGTGCGTGCAGCGCGAGCCGAGTTCGATCTCGTCGGCGTCGTTCAGCACGATGCGATCGAGCCCCGGGATGCTCTTGATATCGACAAGGCGATCGGTGCGGATCACGCGCATCTTCATCGCCAACAGCAGCTCGGTGCCGCCCGAATAGAACATTGCGTCGTCCGAGTCGCCGATGGCCGTGATCGCGTCGGCGATGGTCGTGGGTTTCTCGAATGTGAAAGGCAGCGGCAGCATGGCTAGGCGGCGCCGACGAGGTTCTTGAGCTTGACCTCGAACTCCTCAAAGTTCTGATCTACCCGGCGCTTGATAACTCCCAGCCCCATCGTGGCGAGCCGTCCCTGGATGTCGACCTTGGCATCTACCGCCAAGGTGGTGTCCAACCCATCGGCGGTCACGTTGACGTCGAGGTTGGCCGTCAAACGCGTACCGGTAAATTTGTCGCGGCCTGTCGCGCGGATGCGCACATTCGACGGCTCGGTGATCGCTTCAACCACGATGTCGGCAGGCACCTCGATCTTGAACGGACCGATCTTTTGTTTGACGGTCGCCTTGTAGGACACGAGCCGTTCGATCTCTTCGACGTTTTCGCAGCCGGGGATGCAAGATGAAATGCTCGGCACGTCGAGCAGCATCTTCCACAGCTCCGCGCGGGTCGCTGGGACGACCATCGACATGTTGAATTCCATGAGCTCACTTCCTCTTCTGCAGTGCGCGCCACACTTTCTCGGGCGTCATCGGCAGATCGGTGATCCGAATCCCGTAGGTCGAGAACAGTGCGTTGGCGATGGCAGGAGCAACCGGCAAGATGGCGCCCTCGCCCATCCCCTTGGCGCCGCCCGGCCCCGGCCCGTCGCCGTTCTCGACCAGGATGGTGTCGAACACCGGCGGTACGTCGCAGATGCGCGGGATCGTGTAGTCGATCGGTGTCGCGTTGACGGGTTGGCCGTCTTCGAATTCGAGCTGCTCGAACAGCGCATGCCCGAAACCCATTGCGGCGGCGCCTTCATCCTGGCCTTCCGCGGCAACCCGGTTGATCACGCGCCCGACATCGGCCGCGCTGGCATAGCGCGGCACGTGAATTTCGCCGGTGTCCTCGTCGACGACGATTTCGACTTGGCCCGCAGACGTCTCCCAAAACAGCGGAGATTCGGCCAGAGCGCCGTTGTTCGAGCGAGGCGTGACGCCGCCGCGGCCGATCACCTCGCCGGAATCGACCCCCAAGGTGCGGTGGAAGATCTGGTGAAACGTCAGGACTTCCGAACCCGTCGAAACGCCGCCTTCGACCAGCGAGAGACTGTCTTTGCGACACTCCCAGACGTCGGCCACCATGTCGAAGATCTGATCGGCAGCGTCGAGCGCTGCCCGTTCGACAGAGAGACCGACGACGACGGTCGATCGGCTCGCCCCCGTCCCCCAATCATACGGGGCCACATCCGTGTCCGTGCGCAGGGTCGTGACGGCGGACAACGGCTGCTTCAATGTCCGCGCCGCGACCCTGGCCATGGCAGCGTGCGCGCCTTGCCCGACTTCGATACTCGAGACGGAGACGGACACCGAACCATCAACCTTGAGGCGGACAATCGCATTGGCGATCGGCGTATTCGCCGGATCCGTCGCCGCGACCGCCAGACCACGCGTACTCCGGTTTGATCCTTCGGCCGTGAAGATCACCGACTGAGTTACGCAGCCCATCAGTTCGCGCATGTCGACGTCGAGCGGGCGCAGGTCGGGTCGGGTGCGCTGGCCGCGGCCCGCCAGATTGATCAGCCGAAATTCGGCCGGATCCATGCCGATGGCGGCGGCGACGTTGTCCATGTGAGTCTCTTTCGCCCACACGGCTTGCGGACCACCGATCGACCGGAAGGCAGCGCCGGGCACGGTGTTGGTGTAGACCGCCAATGCTTCGAGGCGCAGGTTCGGAATCGCATAGGGACCAATGATCCGGTTAGCCGATTTGGTTGCCACCGCCGACCCTGTGTCGGAGTAAGCCCCGCCATCGAGCAGCAGCTTCGCGCTGCTGGCGACAATGCGCCCTTGCCCATCCACCGCGGTTCGGATGGTGATCTCGGCGCCGAGACGTCGGCAGGTGAGCATTGAGTCGGAGATCGACTGAGCGACGCGAACCGGTCGCTGCACTTTCCATGACGCGGCCGCAACCAGCGGTTCGATTTTCACCGACGCTTTGCCGCCGAATCCACCGCCGACGAAGGGCACCACCACGCGGACTTTCGCCAGCTGCAAGCCAAACAGTCGGGACAACACCTTCTGGACGGCAGTCGGCGTTTGCGCCCCCGACCAGACGGTCAGCGCATCGCCCTTGAAGTCGGCGATGACCGTATGAGGCTCCAGCGCGAAGTGCGATATCGCGGGGAAAGTGAAACGGTCTTCGTGCACATAGGCCGCAGCAGCCTCGGCGGCATCGACGTCGCCGACGTTGTTGCGATAGGTGTGAAAGACGTTGCTATCCGCCGTCGGCCTCGCACCACCTTTGAAGTAGAAGTCTTCGAGATTTTCATGACGCTCGTGGATGAGCGGCGCTCCGTCCACCAACGCGTCGCGGATCGTCGCGGCTCGCGGCAGCTCGGCATAGTCCACGTCCACCAGTTCGGCGGCGTTCTCGGCAATCTCGATGGTTTCGGCGATCACGAGCGCAACAGGCTCGCCGACATATCGAACGCGATCGATCGCGATGATCGGCCGATCCTTCAGGACCACGCCCCAGCGGCCAAACGACGCAACGTCGGCGCCGATCAGCACGTCCACGACCCCCTCCATCAGAAGGGCCGCCGACGTGTCGATCGAAACGATCCGCGCGTGGACGGCAGGGGAGCGGACAACGAAGCCGTGCAGCAAGCCAGGCACCATCAGATCGGTAATGTATTCGGCCCGGCCGGTAACCTTTTCGACGAGGTCGGGCCGGACGGAGGTCATGTTGTCTATGGTGCTCGACATTTCGCCTGCCTGGACTGGCTTCCCGCGCGTCCCGCCCGATCGCCGCTGGAAGCCACCCGAGTGCTACGCGATTTAGCACTTGTATGCAAGCGTTACGCTGGCGCACGATCGTCATTTTCTTGTGCAGAAGCCCGGCGCGACTGGGAACCAGGCTTGCGTCTGGAGATGTCAAGCCGCATCAACTTGGACCGATACATATTGACCACGCACTGCGCCGATGGCTGATTGACCGGCCACCTGGTCGACGCGACGCAATCGAATCGGCCGGATCAGACGCCCGCTCTGCAGGATGTGGAAATCGTGTGGCCGAGGCAGTCAGCGCCAACCGGCCATCGAACCCGAAAGGACGCCAGCCTTGCAAAAGCCAAAGGCCCGCTCCCTCGATAAGGCGAAACAAGACGTCGACGCGTATGCGCTCGACGACGCACCGGGCTTTCTTCTTCGCGTCGCGCTCCGCACACATACGGCGATCTTCACCGCAAAGATGATCGAGGGTCTGACCGGGCCGCAATTCTCGACGCTCGCGAAGCTCAGGGAGGTCGGTCCGTGCTCGCAAAATCATCTGGGGCGACTGATCCACTATGACTCCGCCACGATCACGGGCGTGATCACGCGGCTGAAATCGCGCGGATTTATCAAGAGCTACCCGGATCCACTGGATCCGCGCCGACGAGAAATCGACCTGACCGACAAAGGCAGACGGGTCGCCGATGCGGCAATCGCCACGATCGACGACATCTCAAGCGAGACGTTCGCTCCCCTGACTCAGCAAGAGTATCGAACTTTAACTCAAATTCTGAAGAAAATTATTCACCGCTGAGCCTGACGGGCGGCTCCACGCCGAAATCTGCACCGGCGTGAACCGGTTAGCTTTTCATGGCATCGACCTTGGTATCGGCCTTCAACGCCTCTGTTGGCGCAAAGCGTCCTTCGTCAGGGTCAGGCCGCCAACTGCTCACCAATACAGACGCTCTTGCCAGACGCGCTCGATCTCAGCGTTGTTCTACTTGAAAGGCAGTTCGGCGAGTTTGGGAACGGAGGTGCGCTCGGGGCGTGCGAGCAGTCCCTCACTTCTCACCATCGTTAACTCCTGGTCTTCGAAACTCCTTTTTCGTTTCGAACCGAGCAGGCTACTTCGCGATCGGCTCCAGCCCACACCAATCTGCGATGAAGAGCGCCATGGTCGAAGTGACGCGCTTGAGGGAGGAGAGGCTGACCCGTTCGTCGAAGCCATGTATGTTTTCCGAATACGGCCCGTAGCAGAGCGCGGGAATCTTGTCATACAGAGCATACACCCGAGTATCGAGGTAGCCGGCAGTCATGAAGCTCTCGAGCGACTTGCCGGTCGCAGAGAGGTGAGCATCGGCGAGAACGGTCTCGGCTTCCGACCCCGGCTCGAGCACGTAGCCTTCGGTATGGAATCCGTTGAACGTGACCGTCGGCGGGATGTTCGACAGGAATTTGTCGGACCGCGCGAACTTCAGAATCCTCTCCTGAATCTCGCGCGAAGCATCCTCTGCGTTCCAGCCGGGATAGATCGAAATGCGACAGTCGATTCGACACCAGGCGGGAACGGACGAAGCCCAATCCCCGCCTTCGATCTTGCCGATGTTCAGATTGATCGGATGATCCTCATCCTCGAAGTGAGCACGACCCTTTTTCTTCTCGTTCCATTCTGCTTCGAGGTTGCGCAGTTCGCCGACGACGCGGTACGCGGCGTCGATTGCGTTGGCGCCGGTCCCCATCTCGCGAACGTGGACGGGAAGGCCGCGGACTTCGACCTGAAACCACACCACGCCGACGTTGGCACGGACCAGCTTCTCGTCCTCCGGTTCGGGAATCAGAACGGCATCCGCCTTGTATCCACGCAGATGCGTCATGAGGGCGCCGTTGCCGGTCGATTCTTCCTCCACGACGGACTGGACGTAGATGGTCGCGGCCGGCTGGTAGCCGATCCTGCGCAGTGCGTCCAACGCATACAGGTTCGCCGCATGACCGGCCTTCATGTCGGCACCGCCGCGTCCGTAGAGCCAGTCGCCCTCGACGACCGGATCGTATGGGGGATGGGTCCAAAGCCCGGACGGTCCCTCGGGGACGACGTCGACATGCGCCTGCAGGATAAGCGAGCGGCCAGACTCGGCCCGCGGGCGATGGATACCGACGACGATCGGCGCACGCGAATGCTCTTCCGAGAACGGCGAGCCTCCCGGATGCCGCTCGATGGCTTCCTGGTCCATGTCGTACCGCTCCATTGCGTAGCCGCGGCTGCGCAGTTCGCGAAATACGCGATCTTGGATGACATGTTCGTCGCCTCGTACCGAGCGTAGACGGATCAGGTCCTGGGTGTAGCCGACCTGATCGACGAAACCCTGCTCGACGGACGCGATGATCCGATCACGAAGATTCTTCTCTAGTGGCATATGCGATTTCCCTTTTGACAATCGGCCGGTTCGCGTGCCCCGGGGCACGGTCGACGCGAGCTGCTTCCGCGGCAAGGGCTCGCGGCCAATGTAGCCGTCACCTGCACATCCGGCTGATCAAGGAGCTGTAGATGTTGAAGGCATCCTCGATCTGCTGGACGTAGCAGAACTCGTCCGTCTGATGGCACTGAGCGGCTTCGCCGGGCCCTATAACTACCGTTGCGACGTTATTGAACCCTGGAACGAGTGCCGATGCGTCCGTGAAATAAGGCGCCCCGGTAGGCTTGGGGCGCTCGCGCAATCGGGATTCGAGGACCGCCATCAGCGGCTGAATGCTGGGATCCTCCGGATCCGTCGCGAATCCCTTGAAGTCCGTGACCACCTCGATCGTCGCTTCGTCTCCGCAGACGCGTTGAATGTCAGCAACCAGATTCGAGTGGTCGTGAACCGGGATGGTACGAAAATCTACGGTGAAGCCAGCCGAGTCCGGAACCGAATTGATATTCTGGCCGCCAAATACGGTGGTCACCGAACTCGTGGTGTTGCCCAGAAGCGGATGCGATTCGATCGGAAACTTGTGTACCTCGATGCATCGTATCCATTCGGTGATCTTGTAAATCGCGTTTTCGCCCAATTCTGGCATGGACGAGTGCGCGGTCTTGCCTTTGGCGCTAATGCGGAGCCGTACCGAGCCTTTGTGGGCGATAATCGGCAGGTTCGAGCTCGGCTCCGCCACAATCAACAGTTCGGCCGGCCCGAGGACGCCCTTCCTTGCGAGGTGGAATGCGCCTTCGCATCCAGTCTCTTCGCCGGCAGTGATCACGAGGGTGATGCCGCGCTTGAGCGGTAGCTTGCTATCGGTCTGGGCGACTGTCGCGGCTACAAATGCCGCGACGCCTGCCTTCATGTCGCTCGCTCCGCGCCCGAAGAGCTTCCCGTCCCGTATCTCCGCGTCGAACGGCGGCACAGTCCATGGCTTCTCCCCCAACGGCACAACATCCACGTGGCCGGTGAAGGCCAAGGGACTGACATTGGCTGCACCCCGTAATCGCGCGACTATCGAGGGGCGGCCGGGAGCGAACTCGTGTTGCTCCACCTCCAGTCCCGCTTTCATCAGCAAATCAGCCAGAAAATCGACACAAGCCTTTTCCTCGCCCGGTGGATTAAGCGAACGGAACCGGATGAGCTGTCTTGCAAGGTCGACGCTGCGCAAACTCATGATGAACTCCAGCACGTCCTGGCTTGGTCAGTCCGGATACCCGAAGAACTGCCGCGAACTCGGGCTGTGAAAACGAACATGATCATCGATTGAGGAAAGTCTTGTGTCAACAATTGACGCAATGTGTCATAGAATGACACATTGCGTACGATGAAATTGGAAATGCGCCGCAGCCATGGCTAAGACACAGGCACGAGCCAGACCGATCCGTGCGAAGACGATAAATCCGAAGCCGGGCGTGCCGATCGTACGAGCGCTTGATCGGGGAATAGCGCTTTTGAGGGCGTTCGACAGGGCCAAGCCTCGTCAAACGCTTACGGAACTCGCGAACAGCGCGGGGCTCGACAAGGGCACAGCGCGACGCCTTCTTCACACGCTCGAGCGCGCAGGTCTGATAGATCACGACGAGCTGAGCGGGCTGTATTCGCTCGACGTCGGCGTGCTCGAACTGGCATCATCGGTCGAGACCGGTCGCGAACTTCGCGAAATAGCGGCTCCGTACATGAGCGAACTCACGGAGCGGACCGGCACCACCGCGTATCTTTGGGTTTATCACGAAGGCACGGCCCTTTGCGTGGAGCGCGTCCGAGCATCCATTCAAAATGTTCAAGCCGCATGGTTTACGGTCGGATCGCGCACGACCCTGAATTGCGGAGCTGGACCGCGTACGCTATTGGGCTTCATCACGCCGGAGCAGCTCAAGTTCGCGCTTTCTCTTGAGCTCCCGAAGAAAACCCCGGTCAGCCAGACCAATCCGAAACTGTTGGCGCGCGAAGCCTCTGCGATCCGAGAGCGAGGATGGGAACTTGCCATCGACGATTTCGTCGTCGGTCTTGCCGCATTGGGCATGCCAATCTACGACCGTCAGGAAAGGCTCGTTGGAAGCGTCAGCATCACGACGCTGACCGCGCAGTTGGTCAAAGAAGGCAAGCCTCGTCACCTGGATTTGCTCAAGAAGACCGCCGACGAGATCGGATTTAGGGTCCTCCGAGACTAGGCCTCCGAGCTGATTTCCGATTGTTTGGAGCTTGTCATATCGTGTGCTCGGCCTCGCGAATCCGTGCTCCGAAACCACGATCAGAAAATGCAATTGCTAGGTGATAGCTTGTTGATTTTTCTGCCGATTCGTTAAATCGGATGCAGGCTGGCGGAGAGAGTGGGATTCGAACCCACGGTACGGTTTCCCGCACACACGCGTTCCAGGCGTGCGCCTTCAACCACTCGGCCACCTCTCCGGTGCCCTCTCATGACCGCGTCGGGCGGATTTGGCAAGGGATTGAGCTGCCCGGCTGGGGAAATTCAGCCGGGATTGCGCCTTTCGGCCAACGCCGGGGGGCCGAATGGCCGCCGCGCGCCGTGGTCGGGCGGCTCTGGGCGCACACCCGCCCACAGCGCCTTACTGCAGCACGGCTCCCCCCGCAGCCTGCGGCGGCCGGCGTGACCAGCCGCCGGTCAGCCTGATCGCCGCTGGCTGGGGCGCAGGCGCGAGAGTGATCGGGCCGGCGCTGCGATTGCCGGCATGGGCCTGCTCCAGTGCCTCGAGGAAATCGGCAAACCAGCTCTGAATGCTGTTGGCCCGGAGCTTGGCCATCATCGCCTCCCAGCGCAGCCGGCGCTCGGTCAGCGGCATTGCCAGCGCGGCGGCGATCACCCGGGCCATGCCGTCGATGTCGTGCGGATTGACCTGCAAGGCGGTGTCGAGCTCGTTCGCGGCGCCAGCGAATTTCGACAGCACCAGCACCCCCGGATCGACCGGATTCTGCGCCGCGACATATTCCTTCGCCACGAGGTTCATGCCGTCCTGCAGCGGCGTCACCAGCCCAACATGCGCCGACCGGTACAGCCCGGCCAGCACGCTCTGACGATAGCCCTTGTTGAGATAACGGATCGGGGTCCAATCGACCTCGCCGAGCCGGCCGTTGACGTCGCTGACCAGCTTGGCGAGATCGCTCTGCAGATTGCCATAGGCCTCGATGGTGCCGCGGGACGGCGTCGCGATCTGCAACAGCGACACCGCCCGCAGGAGCGCAGGCCGGTCGGACAACATCTTGTCGAACGCCTTGACACGGTTCACTAGCCCCTTCGAGTAGTCGAGGCGATCGACGCCGATTACCAGCTTCTCGCCATTGAGACTCTTGCGGAGGCGAGAGACTTCGGGGTGGGTCATCGCCTTCTGTGCTTGTTGGGCGAATGCGCCGGCGTCGATGCTGATCGCGAACACCTCGCAGCGGGTCGAGCCGTGCGCCGTCGAGACCACCCCGTCGCTGACCTTCAGGCCGAGTTCGGACGCGACGTAGCCGAGGAAATTACCGCGATCCTCGTCGGTCTGGAATCCGATCAGGTCGTAGGCCAGCATCGCCTCGATCAGTTCGCGATGATGCGGCACGCAGCCGATCGTGGCGCGCGAAGGCCACGGCGTATGCAGGAAGAATCCGATCGGATGATCGACCCCGAGCTGGCGGAGCTCCGCGCCGAGCGCAAGAAAGTGATAGTCCTGAATCCAGAACGCCGCGTCGGGCTTGCGGAACCGCAGCAATGCCCTCGCCATGAACGCGTTGACTTCGCGATACGAGCGATAATCATCGTGAGACACCCGGATCAGATCCGGACGGGAGTGCAGCGCCGGCCACAGTGCCGAATTGGCGAAGCCTTCGTAGTACCCGCCGTAATGCGCCGCGGGCAAATCCAGCATCGCGAGCGCGCCGGTGCCGAGCTGTTCGATCTCGGCGAAAGGTTCACGATGAACACCGTCCCGCACCCGCCCGCTCGACCCGACCCATATCGCTCCGGATTTCTCCACCACAGGCAGTAGCGCTGCCGCTAATCCGCCCGTCATCGGCTCGTTACCCGACGCGCGGGCAACTCGGTTCGAAACCACGATCAGGTTCACGTCTCCCTCCGGCTCCCCATTGTCTGGTGCGTCTGCATGACGCTGCGGAGATTAACATCCATTCATCGGAATCGTTCCACGGCGACGCCGGAACTTTTCGAATTCCTGCGCGTTCTGTCGAGTTTTTCGTTCGGAACCGTACGAAATACCCAACTACGCAGTCGTCAGCAGTCTTGCGAGCCAATCGCGAACATCGCTCGGCTGATCGAAGCGGCCGGACGTCAGGTCGCTGTCGCGTCCGACCGAGAACGAGACGCCGCCGAGTTCCGGTATGATCGCGAATACGGTCTCGTCAGTGACGTCGTCGCCAATGAACACCGGACGGCGGCCCTTGAACGGTTCGTGCTTCATCAGTTCGAGGACGCCGGTCGCTTTTGTGAAACCCGCATGCTTGATCTCGCACACCGATTTGCCGGGAAGCACTTCCAACGGCGCGTCCGGATTTTCGGCGCGAATCGCCGCAACTGATTCGTAGATCGCCTTCTCTGTGTGCGGTGCCAGACGGTAATGCAGCGCCAGCGAATAGCCTTTGTCTTCGAGCAGAATGCCAGGGCTGATGCGGGCGATCGCTGCCAGTCGGCTCTTGAGGTCCGGATCGAGCGGCGGTGCATGGGTGGCAACCGCTTCGCCATCGCCCGACAGTCGCATCTCGGCGCCGTGCCCGCCGACCGCAGGCAATCGCATCGGCGCAAAAATCAGATCGACATCGTTGATCGAACGGCCGCTCACCAGCGCGAGCGCACCGGAGGTTCTGACCAGAAGCTTTCTCAGGGTTTGTTCCAGTTCCGGCGGCACCCACACTTCGCGCGGCGTCGGCGCCATGTCCAGCAACGTACCATCGATGTCCAGTAGCAGCGCACATTGATCGAGCGACGGCACCAGCGCGCCGGGCATGGAAACCGGCTCCGAGGCAGCATGTAAAGGTTGAACGAGTTTCGTTGTCATCAATTGTCCTCTGTTGCGGCGAGCGGACGCGCCACCTGTTCGAGCGAGCGGCGCTCGGCCACGATACCATAACGCCAACCGATGACGGCTGCGGCCATCATCAACACAGATCCGAACAGATAGCCCGCGAACACGCTGTCACGCGACCCTGTATCGATCAGCACACCGAACAACGCCGGGCCTGCAACGCCGCCGATACCGGTGCCGATCGCGTAGAAGATCGCGATCGCCAGCGCCCGCACTTCGAGCGGAAAAGTCTCGCTGACGGTGAGATAGGCCGCGCTCGCAGCCGGCGAGGCGAAGAAGAAGATCACCATCCAGGCGATGGTCTGACTCTGCGCGCTGAGCGCACCGATCGAAAACAGATAGCCCGACAGCGCCAGCAGAATCGCGGACGCCGCATAGGTGAAGCCGATCATGGTGCGGCGGCCGAGCGTATCGAACAGCCGGCCGAGCAGCAGCGGTCCGAGGAAATTGCCGGCCGCGAACGGCAGGATGTACCAGCCGACATGGTTCGCAGGAATGCCGAAGAAGTCGGTCAGGATCAGCGCATAGGTGAAGAAGATCGCGTTGTAGAAGAACGCCTGCGCGGTCATCAGCGACAGCCCGACCAACGAGCGCTGCCGATAGGTCGAAAACAGCGTCCGCGCCACATCGAGCAGCGGCGTGTGGGTCCGCATCCGCAGTTTGATGGTCGGCAGTACGCGCGGCCGATCGGGCGCATGGCGAGCATTCCGCTCGATATCTGCGGCGATCGCTTCAGCGCGTTCGGGCTGGCCGTGGATCATCAACCAGCGCGGGCTTTCTGGAATCCACCAGCGCATCGCGAACACGATCAGTCCGAGGATCGCGCCGGTCAGATAGGCCAGACGCCAGCCGTACTCGGGATCGATCACCGACGGATCGAGCAACACGATCGCCCCAACCGCCCCGATCGCGGCGCCGATCCAGAAACTGCCGTTGATCACCAGATCGGTCCAGCCGCGATAGCGCGCCGGCACCAGTTCCTGAATGGTCGAGTTGATCGCGGTGTATTCGCCGCCGATTCCGGCGCCGGTGAGAAACCGGAACAGCGCGTAGCTGGCGACGCTCCACGACAGCGCCGTCGCGGCGGTCGCGACGAGGTACAGCGATAGCGTGATGAAGAACAGCTTCTTGCGCCCGATCCGGTCGGTCAGCCAACCGAACCCGAGCGCGCCGAGCACCGCACCGGCCAGATAAGCGCTGCTGGCCAGACCGACGTCGAGATTGGAGAAGTGCAGACTGGAACTGTCCTTCAGCGCACCAGCCAGCGCGCCGGCGAGCGTCACCTCCAGTCCATCCAGAATCCAGGTGATACCCAGCGCGCTGACGACGCGGGTGTGGAATCCACTCCACAGCAGGCCGTCGAGTCTGGCGGGAACGTCGGTTTCGATGACGCGGTCACCTACCGTACTCCCCATCCCACCTGACGGCGGCTTGGTGATCGCGGCACTGACGCTGTCGGCCATGTCCTCCCACTCCGGCTGCGGTATGCCACGCCAGCGCCGAACGTGGCGACCCCTCCGGCAACGGAGGGATCGATCTCGCCTACCAACAGGAGAAAGCTCGATCGGTTCCCTGGTTCGGGAACCTGCGGCAAGGTCCGATTCGCTCAAGCGGCGCGGATGTTCGCCATGAAGCGATCGAGCTCGGTACGCAGCCGCGCGCTCTCGGCCGAGAGGCTTCGCGCCGATTGTAGAACCTGGGCCGAGGCGGCGCCGGTTTCGGCCGCACCGCGATTGACTTCGGCGATATTGCCGGCGACCCGCTGCGTGCCCTGGGCGACGCCCTGCACGCTGCCGGCGATCTCCCGAGTGGCTGCATCCTGCTGCGTGACGGCGCCGGCGATCGACGCGGAGATCGTCGAGATCTCGGCGATCGTGCTGCCGATCCTCTGAATCGAGGTCACCGACTCTCGGGTGGCCTCCTGCATCTCCGACACCTGGGAGGAAATTTCGTCGGTGGCCTTTGCGGTCTGCGTCGCCAGCGACTTCACCTCGGCGGCAACCACCGCGAAGCCGCGCCCGGCTTCGCCGGCACGCGCGGCCTCGATGGTCGCGTTGAGCGCCAACAGATTGGTCTGCTCGGCGATCGTGGTGATGAGCTGCATCACCTCGCCGATCTGCTGCGCCGCCTGGGTCAGCTTGCCGATCCGGCCATCGGTCTCGCGGGCCTGCTCCACCGCGGCTTCGGCGATGTCACGCGACTGCCCGACCCGGCGTCCGATTTCGCCGACCGAGGCCGACAGCTCCTCGGTGGCGGAGGCCACCGCCTGCATTCCGGACGACGCCTGCTGGGAGTCGCCTGCGACCTGTCCCGACAGCGACTGAGTGGTCTCCGCGGTGCGGGTGAGCGTTGCGGCGGCGCTTTCGAGCTGCGCGGCAGCATCCGAAACGTGCCCCACGATCGCACCGACAGCGCTTTCGAACTCATTGGCAAAGCCGATCAGTTCGGCGCGGCGGGCCTGGCGGCCGGTTTCGGCCTCGCGCTCGCGCGCGATGGCGTCCTGTTCGGCCTTGCGCGCCGCCTGGACCTTGAACTCTTCGACCGCGGCAGCCATCTCGCCGATCTCGTCGCGGCGGCCGAGTCCCGGCAGCACCACATCGAAGTCGCCGCCGGCGAGCCGGCGCATCGCCGCGCACATCGCCTGCATCGGGCGCGAGATGCCGCGCCCAAGCAGCACCGCCAGCACCGCGCCGAGCAGGAAGCCTCCGATACCGAGCATCGCCACCATCCGCTCAGTGGCCGTGACGGTGGCGTCGGAATCGCGCTCGAGCCGCTGCTGATTGGCGAGCAGGTCGGCCTTGATGGCTTCGGAACTGCGTACGATCGCCGAGGCGGAGCCGACCATGGTGGCGACCTTGGCGTCGATCGCCTTGACGTTGTCGCTGAGCTTGACCAACGCCTGGCGGTACTCGCCCAGCATCGTGAAGATCTCCTTCACCGCTGCGGAGATCTCGGCATCGTCGGACTTGATGATGTTCAGCGAATTCTCGACGAATTTGAGCCGCGCCAACGCGCTGTCAGCGACCGGAATACTGGAATTGATCGCAAAAGTATTCACCAGCGCCATCGCGGCCGCGTACTGTTCCGAGGCGCGCTTGGAGCCAAGTTCTGCGTTGGAGTTTTCGCGGTCACTCGCCGAGCTCATCAGATCGTCGAACTTGTAGCGCAGGTTCAAGCCGCCGCGCGTCAGCCCGTTCTGAATCACCAGGGCGCTGTCGGTCTTCAGGGCGACGATGTCGGCAAACAGCTTGGTGAAGGTCGCGAATTCGTTCGACAGGCCGGTGAGGGCTTCGCGGTGCGCAGGCGTGGTCGCAGCCTGCAGCGACTGCTCGATGGCGTCCTTGAGCCGGGTTTCGGCCGCGCGCGCCACCTTGGCATCGTCCTCTTTGCCGGTAAGGACGTAATGTCGAGCCTGCGCCTCATAGCTGATCATCTCGCGGTCGATGTCACGCGCGAGGTCGGATTGGCGGACGCCGTCTCGATACGCGACCACGCCGTCCGAAACTCGTTCAAACCCGAGGTAGGCCAGCCCCATGCTGATCGCCGTGATGCCAAGCACCACCGCAAAGCCGAGCGTGACTTTGCCGCGAAAGCGCAGAGCCGGCAGCGCCGCGGATTTAGCCCGCGCTGTGGCGGCCGTCGTCATGTTCACTTGATGTACCCCGTCCAAGCACCAATCCCGGAACCGAACCGGGTACTCGAAAACTACGCGGCATTATCTAAAGCTGCGTAAATTGCGTAGTCCGGGATGACGGCTTCGACTTTAGTTCAGGACGCCAAGTACTCACTTGGTGATTTCCCGAGGACGCGCCGGAACATGGCCGAAAATGCACTCGGGCTGTCATAGCCGCAAGCGAGAGCCACGTTCAGGATCGACTGTCCTTCGGCCAACAGCGACAAGGCGTGCAACAGGCGCGCCTGCTGACGCCAGCGAAGGAAGCTCATGCCGGTTTCGCGCTGAAACAGCCGCATGAAGCTCGCCCGGCTCATATGCAGGGCGCGCGCGGCCTGCTCGAGCGGGACGGAAGCAGCTGGTTGGCCGCGGACCTTGTCGCAGAACCGAGCAAGCTGAGCATGCCCGGGCCTCGGCAGGCTGAGGGGCTCGATCGGACGTGTCGCCAGCTCCAGCAGCAGGAGCTGCGTAACGGCGCGGCTGAATTCGGTGCGATCTGGCGCGCCCGCGACCGCAACCAGCCGCAGGATCAGTTCGCGAAGCAAGGGTGTCACCTCGATTGCGGTGCAAACGTCCGGCAGCCCGTTCGCTTCCGTCGAATCGATCAACAGCGAACGGAACTGCACCGCAGCACGACTTTGCGTGTCGTGTTCGATACCGGCAGGCACCCACACGGCGCGGCTCGGCGGCACGACCCAGGTCCCATGGGCCGTGGTGACGGAGACGACGCCGGCGGTGGCGTAGATCAGTTGCGCCTGCGGATGGGAATGGCGGCGGCTGGCAAAGCGCGGCGCATCCTGGCTGACGACGGCAACATGATCGGTGACCGCCTGTGCCCGCATCGCCTCACCTGATCCTTTCGCGATGATGATTGATCTTTCCGCGCGAGATTATCACGGTGTCTCGGTTTAAGTAAGGGGACAGTCCCACAGAGGTCCGTGGATCCCCCGTGTTCTCGATCACCCAAATCGTCCCCAGCCCTGCCCGGCCGCTTTACGCGGTGCCGGCCGCTGGCGAGACCTGCGGTCCGAGCACCCGCGCCCTGCCGGCTCACCACGACCAGCTTCTGTCCGTTGCGCTTCGACTTACTGGCGGTCGCCGGGACTGACGGCAGCCTGGCGGCCGTATCCAGCCGTGCCCGCTTTGACCTTTCCTCCGCGCGCAACGGATATCGCTCATGTTGAAAAATCCCGAAACCAAATACCGCCCCTTTGTCACGCCGGTCGGCCTGCCGGACCGGCAATGGCCGTCCCGTCGTTTGACGTCAGCGCCGCGCTGGCTGTCCACCGACCTGCGCGATGGCAATCAGTCGCTGGCCAATCCCATGGGGGTCGAGCGCAAGCAGCGCTTCTACGACATGCTGATCGCGATCGGCTTCAAAGAGATCGAGGTGGCGTTTCCGTCGGCCTCGCAAACCGAATTCGATTTCGTCCGCAGCTTGATCACCGACGACCGAATTCCCGACGACGTCACGATCCAGGTGCTCACCCAGTCGCGGACCGACCTGATCGCCCGGACCTTCGAGTCGCTGGAGGGCGCGCAGCGCGCCATCGTGCATCTCTACAACGCGACGGCACCGCTGTTCCGGCGCGTGGTGTTCGGCATGGAGCGGCGTGACGTCATCGATCTGGCGATCACGGGCGTCACGGCGATGCTCGATGAGAGCCAGAAGCGCCCCAGCACCGATTGGACTTTCGAGTATTCGCCCGAAACCTTCTGCTTCACCGAGCCGGACTTTGCGTTGGAGATCTGCGAGCGCGTGCTCGACGTCTGGCAGCCGACCCCGGAACGACCCGCGATCCTGAACCTGCCGGCGACCGTCGAAGTCGCGATGCCGAACGTCTATGCCGACCAGATCGAGTGGTTCTGCCGTCATATCTCGCGGCGCGATTCCGTGGTCATCAGCCTGCATCCTCACAACGACCGCGGGACCGGGGTGGCGGCCACCGAGTTGGGCCTGCTGGCCGGCGCCGATCGGGTCGAAGGCTGCCTGTTCGGCAATGGTGAGCGCACCGGCAACGTCGATCTCGTGACCCTGGCGCTGAACCTCTACACCCAGGGGATCGATCCTGGGCTGTCGTTCCCGGCGCTGCGCGAGGTGGTGAGCACGGTCGAGCATTGCACCGAACTGCCGGTCCATCCGCGGCATCCCTACGCCGGCGAGCTGGTGCATACCGCCTTTTCCGGCTCGCATCAGGACGCCATCCGCAAGGGTTTTGCCGCGCACGCGCAGCGCAACGACGGTCAGTGGGAGATGCCGTATCTGCCGATCGACCCGGCGGACATCGGCGAGACCTACGAGGCCGTGATCCGCGTCAATTCGCAGTCCGGCAAAGGCGGCGTCGCCTGGGTGCTGGAGCAGGACAAGGGATTGAAGCTGCCGAAGCGGCTGCAGGCGGATTTCAGCAGGCACGTTCAAAGATTAGCCGATGATCTCGGCCGCGAGCTGAACAGCTCCGACATCTGGCAGTGCTTTGCGGGCTGCTACTTGCAGCGCCCGGCCGACCGCTTCGTGCTGATGGACTACCAGGAGACCGGCCCGATCGGTCAAAGGTTGTTCATTGGCCGGATCGCCATCGACGGCGAGGTCCGTTCGCTCTCCGGCCGCGGCAATGGCCTGATCTCCGGAGTCGTGGCGGCGCTCGAAGACGCGGGCGGTCCGGCGCTCGACGTTGCCGACTACCAGGAGCACGCGATCGGCTCCGGCGCCACAGCGCAGGCCGCCGCCTATGTCGAATGCCGCACGTCCGACGGTCGCACGGTGTTCGGCGCCGGGATCGATCCGGACGTCGCCACCGCTTCGGTCCGTGCGCTTTTGCACGCCGCCAACAACGCCTGATCATTAGCGGAAAACCAAAAGGAGTACCGGCTGAATCCCAGCCGGTGCTCTGCGCCGTTCCAAAGCATCGCTGCACCGCAACCTAAACCGCGTCGATCGGCCGCCGCTGCTTAAGTTCAGAGCAATTGTCCCTTCCAAGATGGATTCGACCGCGCGAATGACCGTGTAGTTGCTGCGGTCACCAAACCGTCATCAACGGTTGACGCTCGCGCCACTCCGAGCCGCGAAAATCCCAGTTGCAAAGTCCGGCTGCCGCGCTTCTAATTGGAACAATTAAAAATTCATCGGGAGGACTGACGCGTGTCCAAAGTCTCAATGACCGTCAACGGTAAGCTCGTGACGGCGGATGTCGAGGATCGAACGCTCCTCGTGCATTTGCTGCGCGATCACCTCGGCCTGACCGGAACCCATGTCGGCTGCGATACCAGCCAATGCGGCTGCTGCGTGGTGCATATCGACGGCCGTGCGGTGAAGTCGTGCACGACGCTGGTCGGCCAGGTCGACGGCGCCAACATCACCACCATCGAGGGCATCGCCAAGGGCGACGAGCTGCATCCGATGCAGGCGGCGTTTCGCGACAATCACGGTTTGCAGTGCGGCTACTGCACGCCGGGCATGATTATGTCGGCGATCGACATCGTGCACCGCTATGGCGGCAACCTCGACGAAGAGACCGTTCGCCACGAGCTCGAAGGCAACATCTGCCGGTGCACCGGCTATCATAACATCGTCAAGTCGGTGCTCGACGCCGCCTCCCGCATGAATGTGGCGCAGGCCGCCGAATAGGCCGCCTGCCCCGCCGTTTCGTCGCCGACCACACGTCTAAATGATGGCTGCTGAATGATGGCTGCGACCCGCGACGCTCCGAATCCGCGCGGCTGAAGCAGTCGAAGGGAGAGAATTGCACATGGGCATCGAGGGTATCGGCGCGCGCGTCGCGCGCAAGGAAGACCGCCGCTTCATCACCGGCCGCGGTCGCTATGTCGACGACATCAAGCTGCAGGGCATGACCTATGCGCATTTCGTGCGCAGCCCGCACGCGCACGCCAAGATCACCGGCATCGAACTCGACGCCGCCAAGGCGATGCTGGGCGTGATCGACGTACTCACCGGCCAGCAGATCGTCGACGACAAGGTCGGCAACCTGATCTGCGGCTGGGCGATCCATTCCAAGGACGGCTCGGCGATGAAGATGGGCGCCTGGCCGGCGATGGCGCCGGAGACGGTGCGCTTCGTCGGCCAGGCGGTCGCGGTGGTGATCGCCGAGAGCAAGAACCTCGCCCGCGACGCCGCCGAGGCCGTGGTGGTGCATTACGAGGAGCTGCCCGCGGTCGCCAACATCAAGGCGGCGATCGCCGATGGTGCAGCGCAGCTTCATCCCGAAGCGCCCGGCAACATCGTGTACGACTGGGAGATCGGCGACCAAAAGGCGACCGACGAAGCGTTCAGCAAAGCCGCCAACGTCGTCTCGATCGAACTCACCAACAACCGCTTGGTACCGAACGCGATGGAGCCGCGCGCGGCGGTCGCCGAGTACAATCCGGCCGAGGAGCACTTCACGCTCTACACCACCTCGCAGAACCCGCATGTCGCGCGTCTGGTGCTGTCGGCGTTCTACAACATCGCCCCCGAGCACAAGCTGCGGGTGGTGGCGCCCGATGTCGGCGGTGGCTTCGGCTCCAAAATCTTCATCTACCCGGAAGAGATGGTGGCGCTGTGGGCCTCCAAGAAGACCGGACGCCCGGTGAAGTGGACCGGTGACCGCAACGAAGCCTTTGTCACCGATGCGCACGGCCGCGATCATCTGTCGAAGGCCGAGATGGCATTCGACGCCGACAACAAGATGCTCGGCCTGCGGGTGAAGACCTACGCCAATTTCGGCGCCTACATGTCGCTGTTTTCGTCGTCGGTGCCGACCTATCTGTACGCGACGCTGCTGAGCGGCCAGTACAACATCCCGGCGATCTACACCGAGGTGGTGGGCGTCTACACCAACACCACGCCGGTCGACGCCTATCGTGGCGCCGGACGGCCCGAGGCCTGCTATCTGCTGGAGCGGCTGGTCGAGACCGCGGCGCGGCAGCTCAAGGTCGATCCGGCCGAACTGCGGCGCAAGAACTTCATCACCCAGTTCCCGCACCAGACCCCGGTGATCATGGCCTACGACACCGGCGACTTCAACGCCTCTCTCGACGCCGCATTGAAGGCGATCGACTATGCCGGCTTCGCAGGCCGCAAGGCCAAGGCCAAGAGCGAAGGCAAGCTGCGCGGAATCGGCCTGTCCTGCTACATCGAGGCCTGCGGCATCGCGCCCTCCAAGGCGGTCGGCTCGCTCGGCGCTGGCGTCGGCCTGTGGGAATCCGCCGAGGTCCGCGTCAACCCGGTCGGTACCATCGAGATCCTGACCGGCTCGCACAGCCACGGCCAGGGCCACGAGACCACGTTTGCCCAATTGGTCGCGGACCGGCTCGGCATCCCGATCAACCAGGTGTCGATCGTGCACGGCGACACCGACAAGGTCCAGTTCGGCATGGGGACCTACGGGTCGCGCTCGGCGGCGGTCGGCATGTCGGCGATCTTCAAGGCGATGGAGAAGGTCGAAGCCAAAGCCAAGAAGATCGCGGCGCATCAGCTCGAAGCATCCGAGAACGACATCGTCATCGAGAACGGCGAGTTCAAAGTCACCGGCACCGACAAGGCGATCGCGCTGCCGATGGTCGCGCTCGCCGCCTATACGGCGCACAACCTGCCCGACGGCATGGAGCCCGGCCTGAAGGAAAGCGCGTTCTACGATCCGACCAACTTCACCTTCCCGGCCGGCTCCTACATCTGCGAAGTCGAGGTCGATCCGGGCACCGGCAAGACCTCGTTCGTCAACTTCGTCGCGGTCGACGATTTCGGCCGGCTGATCAACCCGATGATCGTCGAGGGCCAGGTGCATGGCGGCCTGGTGCAGGGCATCGGCCAGGCGGTCCTGGAGCACGCGATCTACGACGCGGACGGCCAGCTCGTCACCGCCTCGTTCATGGACTACGCGATGCCGCGCGCCGACGACGTGCCGTCGTTCCAGATCTCGCACACCACGACGCTGTGTCCGGGCAATCCGCTCGGCGTCAAGGGCTGCGGCGAGGCCGGCGCGATCGGCGCTTCGGCAGCGGTGATCAACGCCATCACCGACGCGATCGGCAACAACCGGCTGGAAATGCCGGCGACGCCGGACCGGGTGTGGCACGCGATGCAACTGCAGCAAGCCGCCGAATGAGATCGTCATTGCGAGCACCCGGATCCGCGCGTCGCGCGGTCCGGGCACAGGCTCCGCGAAGCAATCCAGAGGCTTCGCTCCTCGCAATGACGGAGAGCTTGTTGGACAGACAAACAATCGATCTCTGATAGGAGATACTCATGTATTCCACCAACTATCACCGCGCCTCCTCGGTCGACGAAGCCGTGGCGCTGATCGCCAAGGGCAGCGACGCCAAATTCCTCGCCGGTGGCCACACCCTGCTCCCCGTGATGAAGCAGCGGCTCGCAGCGCCGGGCGATCTCGTCGACATCGCCAAGATCCCAGCGCTGATCGGGATCGAAGCCAGCGGCGACACCCTGACCATCAAGGCGGCGACCACCTACTACGACATCATGCACAATGCCGACGTGAAGCGCCTGATCCCGGCGATCGCGCATCTCACCTCGGTGCTGGGCGATCCGGCGGTGCGCTATCGTGGCACCATCGGCGGATCAGTCGCCACCAACGATCCGGCCGCCGACTATCCGGCCGCGATCCTGGCGCTGAACGCCACGGTGAAGACCAACAAGCGCGAGATCCCGGCCGACCAGTTCTTCAAGGGGCTGTTCATGACGGCGCTGGAAGACAACGAGATGATCACCGCGATCTCGTTCCCGGTGCCGGAGAAAGCCGGCTACGCCAAGATGCGCAACCCGGCGTCGCGCTTTGCGCTCACCGGCGTGTTTGTCGCCAAGCTGAAGAGCGGCGAAATCCGCGCCGCCGCCACCGGCGCGTCGCAGGACGGCGTGATGCGGGTGCCGGTGATCGAACAGGCGCTGCAGGCGAACTGGTCGGCGTCGGCCCTGGACGGCGTCAAGGTGTCCGACGAAGGACTGATCGAGGATATCCACGGCACTTCGGACTATCGCGCGAACCTGATCAAGGTGATGGCGCAGCGCGCGGTGCAGGCTGCCGGCTGAATAATTCCATTTCACGGCAAGCGGCGCGCGATCTCGCGCGCCGCTTTGTTTTGTGCGGTGCCGCAGCATGGCGGCATGCGGCGCTGGGACGAAAAGTCACTTGCCCCGGGCACGCCGGGCATGATGATTGACACCGACAACAACCGCTCCGCGCCGCGCGCGGACAACAACAATGGACACCCAAGGTGCAAGACACAGCGACCGCCTCCCCCAAGCCGACCACGAAAGCCAACGCCAGCGGCCCGCTCGCCGGCACCCGCATCGTCGAATTCGCCGGCATCGGCCCCGGCCCGTTCGGCTCGATGCTGCTCGCCGACATGGGCGCCGAGGTGATCACGCTGGTGCGTGCCGGGCAGAAGCCGCAGGGTGCCGCTGCGCGCGGCCGCACCGTGGTCACCGTCGACTTGAAGGACAAGGCCTCGGTCGCCGACGTGCTGAAGCTGCTGGATAGCGCCGACGCGCTGGTCGAAGGCTATCGCCCGGGCGTGATGGAGCGTCTCGGCCTCGGGCCGGACGTGGTGATGGCGCGCAATCCGAAGCTGGTGTACGCGCGGATGACCGGCTGGGGCCAGACCGGTCCGCTGGCGCAGGCCGCCGGCCACGACATCAACTACATCTCGATCACCGGCGCGCTCGCCGCGATCGGCCCGGCCGACAATCCGGTGCCGCCGCTCAACCTGGTCGGCGATTTCGGCGGCGGCTCGCTGTATCTGGTGGTCGGCATCCTCGCGGCATTGCTCGAAGCCTCGAAGTCCGGCAAGGGCCAGGTGGTGGACGCCGCGATGTGCGACGGCGCCGCCTCGCTGATCACGATGTTCTTCGACATGACCGCGGCCGGCCGCTGGAAGGAAAGTCGCGAGAGCAACATGCTCGACGGCGGTGCGCATTTCTACGGCACCTACGCATGCGCCGACGGCCAATTCATCTCGATCGGCTCGATCGAACCGCAATTCTACGCGCTGCTGCGCCAGATCGCCGGGCTGACCGACGCCGATTACGACGCCCAGATGGACCAAAAGCGGTGGCCGGCGCTGAAGCAGAAGCTCGCCGCGGTGTTCAAGACCAAGAGCCGCGACGAATGGTGCAAGCTGATGGAAGGCACCGACGTCTGCTTCGCACCCGTCCTGACGATGTCGGAAGCCACCAAGCATCCGCACATGGTGGCGCGTGAGGTGTTCATCAATCACGAGGGCCACACCCAGCCGGCCCCGGCGCCGCGTTTCTCCCGCACGCCGTCGTCCGCGCGACCGCCGGTAGAAGCCGACATCGCCGGCGTGGTGAAGGCCTGGGGCGGGAAGTAACAAGTCGTCACGTCATTCCGGGGCGCTCGCGCAGCGAGCGAACCCGGAATCCAGCAGTTCAGAGCACCTCGGAATTCCGGGTTCGCGAGCTACGCTCGCGCCCCGGAATGACGGCGCGGGTGGCTGTTATTCAGCCGCCAGCACCGTGCCCTCGACTTCACCGAAGCCGACGCGGTAGCCGTCGCCCTGGCACCACCCGCGCATCACCAGGCTGTCGCCGTCTTCGAGGAAGCTGCGGCTCTCGCCGCCGGGCAATTGCAGAGGCTCCGTCCCGTTCCAGCTCAATTCCAGCAGACTGCCGAGCTGATCTTTCTCCGGGCCCGACACCGTGCCGGAGCCGAGCAGGTCGCCGACGCTCATCGCGCAGCCACTGGAGGCATGGTGGACGAGCTGCTGTACCGACGACCAGTACATGTATTTGAAATTGGTGGCGCTGATCCGCGCCGGCTGCTGCATCGCCGGCGTGCGTAAGCCGACTTCCAGCGCCATGTCGTAATTGTTGGCGCCCTTCTGCTGCAGATACGGCAGCGGCGCCGGGTCCTGCACCGGCCCGACCACGCGAAACGGTTCCAGCGCCTCGCGGGTGACGACCCACGGGCTGATCGATGTCGCAAACGCTTTGGCCTGGAACGGTCCGAGCGGTACGTACTCCCATTGCTGGATATCGCGTGCGCTCCAGTCGTTGAGCAGGGTGAAACCGAAGATCATCTCTTCGGCCTGCGCCTCCGTCAGCATCGACCCCATCACCGAGGACTGCCCGACCACCACGCCGATCTCGAGTTCGAAATCCAGCCGCTTGCAAGGTCCGAAGCTCGGCAGCTCGGCCGACGGCGGCTTGAGCTGGCCGCGGGGGCGGTGAATCGCCGTGCCGCTGACCACGACGGTCGAAGCACGACCGTTGTAGCCGATCGGGATATGCAGCCAGTTTGGCAGCAACGGATTGGTCTTGTCGCGGAACATGGTGCCGACATTGGTGGCGTGTTCCTTCGACGAATAGAAATCGGTGAAGCCCTCGACACGAAGCGGCAGATGCAGCTTCACCTGGTGCATCGGCAGCAGCGCCTTGGCGCGCAACTCCGCATTGTCGCGCAGCTCGGGATTGTCGTGCCGCAGCAGCGCACTGATCCGCGCCCGCGTGCTGCGCCAGACGTTCGGCCCGAGTGCCATGAAGGCGTTGATCGAGCCTTGCGCGAACACACCCTCCGGCATGTCGAGTAGCTTCGCCGCCTGCAGCGCGGCGAGGTCGAGCACGAACTCGCCGATCGCAACACCAACCCGCGGCGATGGATCATGCGACGTTGAGAAAACGCCGTAAGGGAGGTTCTGGATCGGGAAATCGGACTCCGGCTTGACGTCGATAAAGGAGCGGAGGCGGGGATCGTTGGGATGCATGAAGGGTCCTGGGAGGTTGAACGGCTCGGTCGGATCACGGGGCCTCTTCACCCTCCCCTGGAGGGGGAGGGTGGGCACGCAGCCCGCGCAGCGGGTTGCGTGACGGGGTGAGGTGAGAAGCGGGCGCGGCGGATGAACTCTTCGCCACCCCACCCCGCTCGCTGACGCGAGCGACCCTCCCCTTCCAGGGGAGGGTGGGCCGCGCTGCGGCCACAAACGTTCATCTGCGAACGCCCCGGCGCACGCGGACAAAGGTCGAGGAGGCTCGGACGAAAGACGAGCCCATCATGCTCACTCCGCGTCCGGCTGCCGGCCCGGCTCGGCAGCCACGAAGGCGTCGAGCTTCATCGCTTCGGCTTCGATCTGGCGGATGCGTTCGAACGGGGCGAGGTCGGCGTCGAAGCGGCGGGCGTTGAACACCTGCGGCACGATGCAGATGTCCGCGAGCGTCGGCCGGTTGCCATAGGCGAACGGCCCCGGCGTCTGCGCCAGCCGCGACTCGATCGCTGCGAAGCCCTGTTCGATCCATTGCTTCGACCAGATCGCCCGATCGGTCTCATCGACGCCGAGTTCGCTGAGCCGCTTCAGAATCCGCAGGTTCCCGATCGGATGGATGTCGCAGGCGACCGCATAGGCGATCTCGCGGACGATGGCGCGGGCCCTCGGATCTTTCGGCAGCAGCGGCGGCTCGGGATGGGTCTCGTCGAGATATTCGATGATCGCCAGCGACTGGCCGAGATTGAATTCGCCCTCGCTCCAATACGGCACCAGGCCGGCCGGATTGATCCAGCGGAACGCCTCGAGATTCTGCTCACCGTCGCGCAGATGCACGTAGCGCTGCGCCACGATGATGTTCTTCAGGTTGAGCGCGATTCTGACCCGATAGGCCGCGGAAGAGCGGAAATAGCCGTACAGCACCGCGGCGTCGTGATCCTGAGTCTTGGTCATGGCCGGTTCGGATCGAAGCGCTTTTCGAGGCCGTTCCAGCAATCGGCGTAGTCGTCCTGCAATAGACCGGAGCTCGCGGCATATTCGGTGACCCGCTGCGGATAGCGGGTCTCGAACATGAAAGCCATCGTGCCGGTAAGCTTGACCGGCTTCAGTTCGCTATTGCTGGCATGATCGAACGCCTCGCGATCAGGCCCGTGCGGCAGCATCATGTTGTGCAGCGATGCGCCGCCGGGCACGAAGCCCTGCGGCTTGGCGTCGTACACGCCGTAGATCAGCCCCATGAACTCCGACATGATGTTCATGTGATACCATGGCGGCCTGAACGTGTTCTCGGCCACCATCCAGCGCTCGGGGAAGATCACGAAGTCGATATTGGCGGTGCCGGCGGTTTCCGACGGCGAGGTCAGCACCGTGAAAATCGATGGATCGGGATGATCGAAGCCGATCGCGCCGACCGGCGAATAGGTGCGCAGGTCGTACTTATACGGCGCGTAGTTGCCGTGCCAGGCGACGACGTCGATCGGCGAATGCGCAAGCTGCGTCACGTACAGCGCGCCGCCCCATTTCACATACAGTTCGGTCGGCGTGTCCTTGTCCTCGTAGGCCGCGACCGGGGTGAGAAAGTCGCGCGAATTGGCGAGGCAATTGGCGCCGATCGGGCCGCGCTCCGGCAGCGTGAACGCGCCGCCGTAGTTTTCGCACAGATAGCCGCGCGCCGGGCCGTCGACCAGCTCGACCCGGAACTTGGCGCCGCGCGGGATCACGGCGATCTCGGCCGGCTCGATGCTGATGATTCCGAATTCAGTGACGAGGCGCAGGCTACCCTGCTGCGGCACGAACATCATCTCGCCGTCGGCATTGTAGAAGTGCTGATCGACCATCGAGTGGGTGATCAGATAAAGATGCGTCGCCATCCCGGCCTGGGTATTGACGTCGCCCGCCGTGGTCATGGTGCGCACGCCCTGCAGGAAGGTCAGCTTGTCCTGCGGCATCGGCGGCGGATCCCAGCGCAACTGCGCGATCGGCAAATCGTGCTCGAAGCACGGCGCCGAGCGCCACAGCCCCATCTCGGCTTTGGCGAAGCGGCCGGAGTGTTTCACCGAGGGACGAATCCGATACAGCCACGATCGCTCGTTGGCGCCGCGCGGCGCGGTGAAGGGCGAGCCGGACAATTGCTCGGCGTAGAGACCGTAGGCGGCACGCTGCGGCGAGTTGCGCCCCACCGGCAGCGCGCCGGGCAGTGCCTCGGTTTCGAACGAATTGCCGAAGCCAGACATGTAGCCGGGCGTAATGCCTTGCGATGAGCTGCCGATGATCTGCGGCGCGGCATTGATGTTCATGGTCGTCCTCCGATCGGTTGGCGAGGGCGCGGCCGAAGACGCGCTCGCAGTTCGGACTAGCCGCCCTGCAGGGCGGCCCACATTTCGCGGTCGCGCTCGGCGGTCCAGATCACCGGATCGTCGATGCCGGAGGCTTCGTCGAACGCGCGCGAGACGTTGAACGGCAGGCAGTGCTCGTAGATGGCGAAGGACGAGAACTTCGGGTCCATCACCTCACGCGTAGCGTCCCAGGTCTCCTTCAGGCTGCGGCCCTTGGCGACCGAAAGTTCGGCGGCGCCGTACAGTGTGCCGACGAAATCACGCGTCATCGCGATCGCCTCGCGCGTGGTCTCCAGCCCTTGCAACGCGTCGCCGCGGCCGGGCGCGATCGCCTTCGGGTTGAAGTCGCGGATCTCGTTCAGTGTCGCCGGCCACTCGCGCAAATACGCGTCGCCACAATAGCAGGCCGAGTGATACTCGACGAGGTCGCCGGTGAACATCACCTGCGCGTCCGGCACCCAGGCGACGATATCCCCCGAGGTGTGGCCGGCACCGAGCTGCATCAGCCGCACCTCGCGCCTGCCCAGGAAGACCGACATCTCACCGTCGAACGCCAGCGTCGGCCAGGTCAGGCCCGGGATGCTCTCGGCATCCTGGAACAGCCGCGGAAACCGGCCGTATTCCGAATCCCAATCCTGCTGGCCGCGCTCCTCGATCAGCCGGTAGGTCTCCTGCGACGCGATGATGCCTTGCGCCTGATAGGCCGACGCGCCGAGCACGCGCACCGCATGATAATGCGACAGCACGACGTATTTGATCGGCTTGTCGGTGACGCTGCGGACCCGCTCGATCACCTTATTCGCCATCGCCGGCGTCGCCTGCGCATCGAACACCAGGCAGCCGTCGTCGCCGACGATCACCGCCGAATTCGGATCGCCCTCCGCGGTGAAGGCGTAGAGATCGGGCCCGATCTCGGAGAACGTCACCTTCTTCTCGGCGAGGTCGGTGGTGGAGGCGAAGCCTTTGGCCATGTGTGGTCCTTACTCTGTTTCTAGTTGGTCATTCCGGGGCGCTCGCGCAGCGAGTGTACCCGGAATCCCGAGCTGTTCTGCGACTGCCGCTTCCCACCATCACTTCGAGATTCCGGGTTCGCGCCTGACGGCGCGCCCCGGAATTACGAACCTTGGGGCGAGGCGCCTACGCCGCGCGGTTTGGTTGACGCCGGTCACTCCCGTTGCCCCTCCACCACGCTCCGTTTCGCCAGCGCCGTTGCTTCGCGGAGCAGATCGAGATCGCCGATGTGGTTGGCGAGGATCAGCACCAAGGCAGCGTCCAGTGCTGCGCTCTGTTCGTCGCCGAGGCCGCGATGGGCCTCGACGATCAGCCGGTAGGCGGCGTCCGGATCGGCGAAATTGCTTCTAGTCGACAGCACGGCGGTCATGACAAACCCCTCCCGCTCGCGCGCGCCAGCGCCGCATCGATTGCATCTGCCGTGGGGTGCCGGAAGCGCGCGGCGACGTAGCCATCCGGGCGGAGCAGATAGGCCGAGCCCGGCGCGGCATCGTAGCGCTGCGCGAAGGCGCCATGCTGGTCGCGCAGCGGGGCGTCGTCGCCGATGCGCAGACTTGCGACTCCGGCGGGCAGCGGCGCGCGCACGCCATTGGTGCTTTCGAGCAGCACGAAGTTACGGCCTGCCTGTGTGAACGCATCGGTGAGAAACAGCGGCTCGCCTTCGGCGGAACACAGCGGCGCATCGATCAGCGCGGCGCCAGGGCGTGGACCGGCGGCCCAGCCATCGACATCCGGCGTGGACAGGGGGCTGTCGTACACCGAGGGCGTCGACAGCCGGCCGGCATTGACCATCCGCTTGGCGAATTCGACGTCGTGGGCCAGCGCCAGTACCGCGTCGCGCAGCCGGCGTTCCTGCTTGGAATGCGGCGCGATGAAATCGGTCGAGCGGGTGGAGTGGCGGATGTTGTCGTCGGCGGCCTGGCTGCGCTCGATATCGTAGCTGTCGAGCAGACTGGCCGGCGCCTGCCCGCGCAACACCAGATCGAGCTTCCAGGCGAGGTTCTCGCCGTCCTCCAGACCCGAATTGGCGCCGCGCGCGCCGAACGGCGACACCTGATGCGCCGAGTCGCCGGCGAAGATCACCCGCTCGTGCAGGAAGCGCTGCATCCGCCGGCACTGGAACTTGTAGATCGAGATCCACTCGAAGCTGAAATCGCCGTGGCCAAGCATCCGCTCGATCCGCGGGCGCACCCGTTCCGGCTGGCGCTCGACTGCGGCATCGGCCTCGGCGCCGATCTGCAGATCGATCCGCCAGACGTCGTCGGGCTGGCGATGCAGCAGCGCCGACTGGCCGGAGTGGAACGGCGGATCGAACCAGAACCAGCGCTCGGTCGGAAACTCCGCCGTCATCTTCACGTCGGCGATCAGGAACTGATCTTCGAACACTTCGCCGGCAAACTCGGCGCCGACCATGCCGCGCAGGCTCGAACGGGCACCGTCACAGGCGACGACGTAGTCGGCGGCGAGACGATAGGTCCCGTCCGGCGTCTCGATCGTCAGCTCGGCATGATCATTATGTTGGGCGAGTGCCGTCACCTTGTTGCGCCATCGCAGATCGATTCCCGGCAGCTGCTGCACACGGCCGACCAGGAACGCCTCGGCGTAGTATTGCTGCAGATTGATGAAGGCCGGCATCTTGTGACCGGTCTCGGGCAGCAGGTCGAAGCGATACACCATCTCGTCACGGCGAAAGATCTTGCCGACCTGCCAGATCACGCCCTTTTCGACCATCTGGGCGCCGACGCCGAGCCGGTCCCAGACTTCGAGCGCCCGCTTGGAGAAGCAGATTGCGCGCGAGCCTTCGCCGATCCGGTCGGCATCGTCGAGCAGCACCACGTTCTGGCCGCGCTGCGCCAGATCGATCGCCAGCGACAGCCCGACCGGGCCGGCGCCGACCACCACCACCGGATGGCGCGCCGGCTGCTGGCGATCCTGATCCGGATGCCGGCGATAGCCGAACTGGAAATGCTCCTGGTGAGCCATCGGCCTCAGCCCTGCCGACCCGTTCGCCGATGCAAAGCGCTGGTCAAGGCGTCCTCCCGCGTGATAGTTTCATTTGCAACTATCTAAGCCGCGATCGTCGCGCCGCGCAACCCGGCCTGGGAGAAATTTTTGCCGAAGCTCGATTTGTTCTCGTTCGTGCCGTTCCAGCTCAACCGGCTGGCCGCGGAAGTCAGCGCCGCGTTGTCGGAGGAGTATCAGCAGCGCTATGGGCTGGACATTCCCGGCTGGCGCATTCTCGCCACGCTCGGCTTCCGCAACGACGCCTGCACGGCGCAGTTCATTGCGCAGTGCACACGCACGCACAAGTCGACCATCAGCCGTGCGGTCACCGGCCTGCTCGAGCGTGAACTGATCGAACGGGTCGAGAACGAGGACGATCGCCGCGAGCTTCGGCTGCGTCTGACCAAGAAGGGCCGCGCGCTGTATCACGAGCTGGTGCCGCGGCTGATGCGCAAGGAGCAGGAGATCCTGTCCTGCCTGACGGAGCGGGAGCGCGAACGGCTGTCCGCCGCCCTCGGCAAGATCGAGCGGCATCTGAACCTGATCCAGGCCAGCCACGACCATTCCGAGACGGCGCCCGCAAAAGTGCCGGCTGCAGTCGGCTAGCCGATCTCTGGTCTTCGCGTCGCGATCCGGAAATACGAGGCTGCTAGACGACCCGAGCCGCCACCGGTGGTGATTGACAGGCGCGACGACGGCGGGGTGAGATGGGGAGCATAAAGTCTGAGTTGATCGGCCCGGCCCGTGGGCCCTACCTCTGCAGGTCCGGCTCCACATGAAGATTCATCTCGGCTTGGTCGTGCTTGTACTCGCCGCGATCATCGCGGCGCCTCGGTCATTCGCCGCGGATGGCTCGACGCCGCGGGTCGCACTGGTGATCGGCAACAGCAAATATCCGGATGCCGACAAACCGCTGAGTCAGGCGGTCGGCGATGCCCGCGAGCTCGCCGACGAGCTGAGGCGCGCCGGCTTCGACGTCGAACTCGGCGAGGACCTCAGCGGCGATGCGATGCGTCGGGCCTTCGACCGGCTGTATCAGAGGACCAAACCCGGCGCAGCCGCGCTGGTGTTCTTTAGCGGCTTCGGGATCCAATCGAGCCGGCAGAGCTATCTGATCCCGGTCGATGCGCAGATCTGGACCGAGCCCGACGTCCGGCGCGGCGGCATTGCGCTCGAGACCGTCCTCAATGAGCTGAACGGCCGCGGCGCATCGATCAAAATTGCACTGATCGACGCGTCGCGCCGCAATCCGTTCGAGCGACGCTTCCGCAGCTTCTCCGCAGGTCTCGCGCCGGTGATCGCGCCAAGCGGATCGCTGGTGATGTACGCCGCCGCACTCAGCGCCGTCGTCCCAGACAATGAGAGCGCACGCAGCCCGTTCGTCAGCGCGCTACGCGAGGAACTCCTGGCGCCCGGACGGTCGGCCGAGGAGGGATTCAATCGCACCCGCACCGCCGTCACCCGCGCCTCGCACGGCGAACAGGTGCCATGGATCTCGTCGTCGTTGGCCGAAGACTTCGTTTTCGTTGCCGGCGCCAAGACGGCGGACAAACCAGCGGCCGTGGTCGAGCCTGCAAAGCCGCCCGCCACCGCCACTCCGGCCGAGACCGCAAAGCCGGCGCCGACACCGACGACCCCCGAGGTCAAGCCACCACAGGCTGCGGCAGCAAAGCCAACGGGGGGGCACGACGACGACAAACTGGTGCTGGCGCTCGCCAGCGACCCGACCGTGAAATCGCTGACCGCGCGGATTGCGGAGAAGCCATCGGACGGCAATGCGTATTACCGGCGCGGTCAGGTCTATGCCAGCAAGGGCGCATATCGGACCGCGATTAAGGATTTCGACGAAGCGATCCGGCTCAACCCCAAGGACGTCGAGGCCTACAACAACCGCTGCTGGGTCCGCACCGTGATCGGCGAATTGGAGCCCGCGCTGATCGACTGCAACCAGGCGCTGCAGCTCCGGCCGAATTTCGTCGATGCGCTCGACAGCCGCGGGCTGTTGCATCTGAAGAGCGGCCGCGACAAGGCCGCGATCGCCGATTTCGACGCGGCGCTCAAGCTCAATCCGCGGCTGACCTCGTCGCTGTACGGCCGCGGACTGGCGCGCAAACGGATCGGGCTCACCTCCGAGGGGGACATCGACCTGACGACCGCCAAAAAGCTCGATCCGAACATCGGCCAGGAATTCGCCGGCTACGGCGTGCAATAGCCGCAGCAATGCGTTGAACCTGTCGGCGCGATGGCGCGACGATCAGAACGACGAGGCGGTGCCTCTCCATGGCCAGCGAGGCGATCGCCCAACCGCAGGAGACCAAACGATGCTCTGGATGTCAGCAGATCGACGCCGCCGCCCACTTGGTGCGATCGTCCTGGGACTGGGCGCGATGCTCCCGCTCAGCGTCGCCGTGGCCGGCGAGGTCACATCGGACCAGATCGTGCGAGCGCTGAGCCCGAACAAGCCGCTGACCCGCAGCCTATCGGCCGCACAGCCGGTCGCCGCAACCGCAGACCCGTCCCAGATCAAGTTCGTCGACGGCCTGCGCAACCGGCCGACGCGATCGCTGTCGTCCGCCGAACGGACCCAGATTGCCGAGATCACCAAGGACAAGCCGAACATCGATCTCGAAATCACCTTCGAGTACAACTCCGCCAATATCAGCCGTCAGGCGGCGCCAGCGGTCGAAGCGCTCGGCAAGGCGCTGTCCAGCCCCGACCTCAAAGGTGCGACTTTCGTGGTCGCCGGCCATACCGACAGCGTCGGTGGCGAGGGCTTCAATCAGGAACTATCGGAACGCCGCGCCGATACCATCAAGCGGGTGCTGGTCGAGAAGTACGGTATTGCGGGTGCCGACCTCGTCACCGTCGGTTATGGCGAGAGCCGGCTGAAAGACCCGGCGCATCCCGATAGCGGCGTCAATCGCAGGGTCCAGGTGGTCAACATGTTGGACCAGAGCGCCTCTGCCAAATGATCGGCGTTCCAACCGATACCGGCCACGCTTCGAGGCGTTCCGCTCCGCGGGACGCCTTCGCTGTTTTGTCACTATTGAGCGGTGTATAGAGGCCCCGGCGCGCGCGAGGGCGAGACCCGGGGTGACGTCAGGCCTTTCGACAGTTCGGCGAGTACAAAGATGATCGATGCGTGGACCCGCCCGAACCTGTTGCCGGCACGCGCTGCGATCGCGGCCGGCCTGCTTTGCGCCATGGTCACGATGGTCCGCGCGGATCAGCCCGCGACCAATGCAGGCGTGCAGGTCGTCGTTGCCAAAGCCACCAACGCCTGCTTCTCCGACAAGGTTCGAGTCACCGGCTTCGTGGTGCCGCGCAAGGAGGCGGTGGTGATCGCCGACGGCGAGGGCCGCGTCACCGACGTTCTGGTGCACGAGGGCGACATCGTCACCGACAATCAGGACCTGGTTCGCCTCACCGGGGCCGGCGGTAGCAGGACGCTGAAAGCGCCGGCGGCCGGCCTGATCACCGAGGTGCGGACCATCGCCGGCGCACCGGCTTCGCCGCACGCCGGCCCCATGCTGCGGATCGCGGTCGGCAACGAACTCGAAGTGGAAGCCGAAGTGCCGAGCATTCACGCCCTCAAGGTCCGCCCCGGCGCCACTGCGCGGATCAGCCGCGACGAAAGCGCCGAATTCACCGGCACGGTGCGGCTCGGCGCGCCGCAGATCGACCGCAAGACCCAATTCGGCCAGGTGCGGATCGCGCTGGCGGCGTCGCCCGCATTGAAGGTCGGGATGTTCGTCCGTGTCACCATCGATGCGCGGCGGAGCTGCGGCGTCGCGATTCCGCGCTCGGCGATCGACCATTCCACCGTGCAGGTGGTGAAAGACAACGTCGTCGAGACCCGCTCGGTCAAAGTCGGGCTGACTTCAGACAGCGCGATCGAGATCGTCGACGGCGTGCGCGAAGGCGAGATCGTGGTGGCGGACGCCGGCACTTCGCTGCACGACGGCGACCGCATCAAGCCGATTTTCACCACCGATTCCGAGCGATCGAAAGCGCGCTGATGGGCCTCAACGTTTCCTCCTGGTCGATCCGGCACCCGCTGCCCTCGATCGTATTCTCGATCATCCTGCTGGCGCTGGGCTGGATCAGCTTCACTAAGCTGGCGGTGACGCGGCTGCCGAGCGCCGACATTCCGGTGATCTCGGTCGCGGTGTCGCAGTTCGGCGCCGCGCCGGCCGAGCTGGAAGCGCAGGTCACCAAGACCATCGAGGACGGCGTTTCCGGCGTCGAAGGCGTTCGCCACATCGCTTCCTCGATCACCGACGGCTTGTCGGTGACGACGATCCAGTTCGCGCTGGAGACCAACACCGAGCGCGCGCTCAACGACGTCAAGGACGCGGTGACGCGGGTCCGCGCCAACCTGCCGCAGAACATCAACGAGCCGCTGATCCAGCGCGTCGACGTGATCGGCCTGCCGATCGTCACCTACGCAGCGATTTCGCCCGGCAAGACGCCGGAACAGCTCTCCTGGTTCGTCGACGACGTCGTCAAGCGCGCGCTGCAGGGCGTGCGCGGCGTCGCCCAGGTCGAGCGCATCGGCGGCGTCGAACGCGAGATCCTGGTATCGCTCGATCCCGACCGGCTGCGCGCCGCGGGACTGACCGCGCTCGACGTGTCGCGGCGGCTGCGTGGCACGAATGTCGATCTGGCCGGCGGCCGCGCCGAGATCGGCAACAACGATCAGGCGATCCGCACCCTGGCTGGCGCCCGGACGCTGAACGACCTCGCCGGCACCATGATCAGCCTGAACGCCGGTGGCGAGGTGCGGCTCGACGATCTTGGCACCGTGACCGACACCATCGCGGCGCGCCGCACCTTCGCGCGCTTCAATGGCGAGCCGGTGGTGGCGCTCGGCATCAAGCGCTCCAAGGGCGCCAGCGACGTCGTGGTCGCCGAAGCGGTGCAGAAGCGGATCGATGCGCTGGCCGCGCAATATCCCGACGTCGAGCTGAAGCTGATCGATACCTCGGTCGACTACACCAAAGGCAATTACGAGGCGGCGATCTCGACGCTGTTCGAGGGCGCGATCCTCGCCGTCATCGTCGTGTTCCTGTTCCTGCGCGATTTCCGCGCCACCGTGATCGCGGCGATCTCGCTGCCGCTGTCGATCTTCCCGGCGTTCTGGGCAATGGACATGCTGGGGTTCTCGCTGAACCTCGTCAGCTTCCTCGCCATTACGCTGTCGACCGGCATCCTGGTCGACGACGCCATCGTCGAGATCGAGAACATCGTCCGCCACATGCGGATGGGCAAATCGCCGTATCAGGCGGCGATCGAGGCCGCCGACGAGATCGGCCTCGCAGTGATCGCGATCTCGCTGACCATCATCGCGATCTTTGCGCCGGCGAGCTTCATGTCGGGCATCGCCGGGCAATTCTTCAAGCAGTTCGGCATCACCGTCTCGGTGCAGGTGTTCTTCTCGTTGCTGGCGGCGCGGTTCGTCACGCCGGTGCTGGCGGCGTATTTCCTCAAAGACCATCCGCACGTCGAGAAGCCGCCGGGCCGCGTGCTGCGGGCCTATACCCGGATCGTCACCTGGTCGGTGCATCACTATTACATCACGGTGCTGATCGGGCTCGGCATCTTCGCCGCATCGATCTGGAGCATCGTGCTGCTGCCGCAAGGCTTCCTGCCGGCGCAGGACACTGCCCGCTCGGTGCTGGCGATGCAGCTGCCGCCCGGCACTCCGATCGGGACGACCGAAAAGACCACCGAGGCGATCGTCAAGCTGCTGCGCGAGCGGCCTGAGGTCCGAAGCGTGTTCGTCGATGGCGGCCGGGTGCCGCCCGGCATCCAGGAAGTCCGCCGCGCCTCGCTGATCATCAACTACACGCCCAAGCACGACCGCTCGATCACCCAGCGCGATCTCGAGCACGAGATCAGCAAGCAGCTCGACCAGGTGCCGGACATCCGCTACTGGTTCCTCGACGAGAACGGGCTGCGCGCGATCTCGCTGGTGGTAACCGGCGACGACAGCGCCGTGGTCGACAACGTCGCCCAGGAACTCGCCTCGCAGATGAAGCGGATTCCGCTGATTTCCAACGTGATTTCGGAAACCGCACTGGATCGGCCGGAGCTACGGATCCGCCCACGCGCCGATCTCGCCGCCCGGCTCGGGGTTTCGACCGAGAGCCTGTCCGAGACCATCCGGGTCGCGACCATCGGCGACGTCGGTCCGGCGCTCGCCAAGTTCGATGCCGGCGACCGGCTGGTGCCGATCCGGGTGCAGCTCGAGGATTCGGCGCGCGGCGAACTCGCCACGCTCGAACAGCTTCAGGTACCGGTCTATGGCGGCCACGGCGCGGTGCCGCTGTCGGTCGTCGCCGACGTCGGCTTCGACCAGGGCCCGACCAGCATCAATCGCTACGACCGGCTGCGCCACGCCACCGTCGCGGCCGATCTGGTCGGCAATGCCGCGCTCGGCGACGCCACCAAGCAGATCAACGAATTGCCGGTGATGAAGTCGCTGCCGAAGGGCGTCAAGGTCAGCCCGTCCGGCGATGCGGAAAACCTCGCCGAACTGTCGGACGGCTTCGCCACCGCGATCAGCGGCGGCCTGATGATGGTGTATGCGGTGCTGGTGCTGCTGTTCGGCACCTTCCTGCAGCCGATCACCATCCTGTTCTCACTGCCGCTGTCGATCGGCGGTGCGATCGGCGCGCTGCTGCTGACCGGCAAGCAGCTCACCACGCCGGTGTGGATCGGCATCTTGATGCTGATGGGCATCGTCACCAAGAACGCCATCATGCTGATCGAATTTGCCATGGAGGCGATCCGCGAGGGCAAGAGCCGTGACGCCGCGATCATCGACGCCGGCCAGAAGCGCGCCCGCCCGATCGTGATGACCACGATCGCGATGGTGGCCGGCATGACGCCGAGTGCGCTGGCGTTCGGCGCCGGCGGCGAATTCCGTTCGCCGATGGCGCTGGCGGTGATCGGCGGCCTGATCTTCTCCACGGTGCTGTCGCTGATCTTCGTGCCCGCTGTGTTCATGATGATGGACGACGTCGGCCGCGGCTTCTGGGCGGTCGGCAGGCGGCTGCTCAGTGGCAGCGCGCGGGACGCGGCCGAGACTGCACCGCCCGCCAAAAAGTCGTCGCTCTGAGGCGGTTAGGTCGGCACAGAGACGGGGCCAAGACAGCCGATGCGCAAGGAGCCGAGATGAAGCCGATCAGGATCGCTGGCGCCGTCGTCGCCCTGCTCCTCGTCGCGGCCACGTTGCTGATCGCGATCGGGATTCCGGCCGGCGCACTGACCGGCGCAATCCAAAGCCGGATCGAGCGCGACACCGGATATCGGGTGACGATCGGCGGGGCCGGCACCGTCCGGCTGTTTCCGGCCGCCACGCTCACCCTGCACGATGTCACGGCGGAATTGCCGGGAGGCCGCCCCCATGATCCCCGGCTGAAGATCGCAACCGTCCGCGCCGAACTGCCGCTGACCAGCCTGATGTCGGGAACCCCGCGGATCACCGAGCTGACGCTGATCAGCCCCGAACTGTCGTTGCCACTGCTCCGCCGGCGTGACGAGGCTGCGGCCGCACCTGCCCCCGCGCGTCAAGACGGCGCGAAGCTCGCCGAGATCGAGCGCATCGTGATCCAAGACGGCGCGGTCGTGATGACCAGCGCCACCGATCGGATCGAACGACGGATCGCCGGCATCCAGGCCGATGTGGAGCGCGACGATGCCCAAGGCCCGGTCACCGCCAGCGGTTCGGCCACGCTCGGCCGCTCGCCGGTGTCGTTCGAACTGACCGCCAAGCCGCCGTCCGACGACCAGCAGCCGATGCTGGTCGACCTCACGCTGGACGCGCCGGGCCTGCTGACGTCGCGGCTGAACGCCAAGGCGGAAACGCGGCTGCGCGGCACCACGCTGGCGATCAACGGCGTCAGCGGCAAGCTCGGCGATGCGCCGTTCAACGGCTGGGCTTCAGTGGACGTCGCCGGCAAGCCGCTGGTCAAGCTCGACCTCGACTTTCAACGACTCGATCTCGTCGCCATCACTCGCTCGGCGCCGCCGGGCGCGCCATGGAGCGAGACACCACTCGATCTCGTCGGCCTCAATTATGTCGACGCCGAGGTCCGGCTGTCGGCGACTGAACTGAACATCGGCCCGGCGCGGATCGCGCCGGCGTCCGCCGACGCCAAGCTGGCCGGCGGCGTGCTGTCGGTGCAAGCGAGCCGTCTCGGTGCCTATGGCGGGCAAGCGTCCGGCACGCTGGTGATCGACGCGTCGGGCGCGACACCCGCGTTCGATCTGCGATGCGACATCGACGGCGTTCACGCCCTGCCGCTGCTCGACGGCCTGGCCGATTTCGATCGGGTCGACGGCAAGATGCAGGCGAAGCTGGCGCTCCGTAGCAGCGGCGGCAGCCCGCGCGCCATCGCCGCGAACCTCAATGGCAGCGCCGATCTCGGCATCCGCGACGGTGCGATCCGAGGGCTCGATGTCGCGCGGATGATCCGCAATCTGACCGCCCATACCCAGAACGGCTGGCAGCTCGCCCCGACCGACGTCACCGATCTCAGCGCCTTCGCCGCATCGTTCAGGATCACGCAAGGCCAGGCGGAGACCTCCGACCTCAGGCTCGCCGGGCCGCTGGTCCGAATGACCGGCGCCGGCACTATCAACCTGCCGGCCAAGACGCTGGCGCTGAAGGTCGAGCCAAAGCTGGTGCCGACCACAGAAGGCCAGAGCGCATTGGAGCGCGGCATCGGCACGCCGAGCGCGGAGCCGATCGGGCTCGGCATTCCGGTTCGGATCGAAGGCCCGTGGATCGCACCGCGGATTTTCCCCAACATCGCCGGCGTGCTCGACAATCCGGACGCCGCGTATCAGCGGCTGCGCCAGATCGGCAACGGTCTGTTCGGCCTGCTCGGGAGCGGCCGCACCGACAATGCCCCGGGCGGCGCGGACCACCCCGGTGACGACGGCGGCGCCGCGGTGAACACGATCATCAAACAATTGTTCGGACGGTGACGCCCGATGCCGCCAATCGAGCCGACGCAGCCCGCCGGGCCACGACATGAGGCCCCGGTGCCATCGAGACGAGGAACGAGGATGACCATGACTCGCGGGCGCGCCGCGCGCCGCCACCGCAGTGCGGCGCTGCCGATGCTGGCGCTCGCCTGTGTACTGACCCAGCCGGCGCGGGCCCAACAGAGCGAGCGCAGCGGCGCGGCGGTGACGGTGCTGGTCGCCGCCAAGGCCTGTTTCCCGGCCACGGTGGAAGTCTCCGGCTTCCTGATCCCGCGCGACGAAGTCTCAGTGCGACCGGACCGGCCCGGCGCCAAGGTCAGCGACCTGCTGGTCGATCCCGGCGAGACCGTCACGCAAGGCCAGGCACTGGCGAAGCTCGAGGGCGGGACGACGGTGCAGGCGCCCGTCGCTGGCCTAGTGTCGGCGTCGACCGCCTTGATCGGGGCGCCGGCCTCCTCGAAGGGCGAAGCGTTGTTCACCATCGTCACCCGCGGCGAATTCGATCTGGTCGGACAGGTGCCGACCCGCGACATGCCGCGCCTCTCGGCCGGCCAGACCGCAACCGTGAAGGTGGTCGGCGACACCAGCGAGATGCAGGGCAAGGTCCGCCGCATCTCGGCGACCGTCGAGCCGAAGACCCAGCTCGGCAATGTGTTCGTCGGCCTCAGCTCCGACAAGCGCCTGCTCGCCAACGCCTCCGGCCGTGCCACGATCAAGACCGGCGAGAGCTGCGGCATTTCAGTGCCGCTGACCGCTGTCATCTACAATCCGGTCGGCACCATCGTGCAGGTGGTGCGGCGTCAGACCGTCGAAACAAGGCGCGTCGAGATCGGCCTGATGGACAACGGCAACGTCGAAATCCGGAGCGGCCTGAAGGAAGGCGACATCGTGGTCGCGCGCGCTGGAGCCCAGCTCCGCGAAGGCGACACGGTGAAGCCGGTGCTGGCCGCGGGCGCCTCGGCGAAGTAATCACCAAGACGCCTTGCGGCTTTCGTCGGGCGCGACCAGCCGCTATCGCGACGCCGGCGAACTATCGAATCGGGGACAGCCGGGGCTGCGCCGCACGTTCCTTGTCGGCGAACACGGCGTAGTACAGTGCGTAGGCCCAGCCGATCCCGGTCCAGCCGAGCAGCAGATTGCCGGCGTACAGTCCCCATTTATATTCGACGTTGCGCGCGAACGCGATCAGCATCGGCGCGCAGTACAACGCAGCAGCAACGAGATACATCGACCACACGATCGCCGGCATATTGGCGTCGTAAGGCAGTCCAGCCAGTGCAGACATTGTCTTCCTCCATGAGATCCGATGTGAGAAACGGCACTGTCTTTCCCTTTGGAGCTGACGAGCTAACTGACGGGGCCGTTCGAGCGGCGACCCGAGAAGGGATTATCGTTGCGTGAACTGTGCGAAAGACGCGACGCAACAAACTTTGTTTGAAATCAAAAGTGCCACGCGACAGACTGCGGCACTTCAACGCGGCCGACAGCCCCGCGGCATAAAGTCGGGCCCACGGCAGGTATCAGCAGGCCACTCACGACCAGTATCATGAATATCGCCAGGCAGGGCGACTCGCGATCGGAGCAGCCACGACTTCTTCGTACGTCCCAGCCTGCCATGCCCCCTCGACACGCCCGCTCGCGCCGACAACGCATCACGCCGACTACGTAGTTCACGCAATGCAATTGTCTCGCCAGAAGTATCAGATTTGGTAGTTCCACGAGTAACACTCAAGGCCAACAGTGAGATACTGAAGACCTCGTCGATCGAACCGAGATGCCACTTCGGGATGTTAAAGACCTTCCCGCGAGTGCGCCGATTTGTGCGGCTTTGACCTGAGAGGCTTAGATGCGACTGACGATCACCCGGGCGGTTCTTCTATTCGGCCTCATCATCGGATCCGGCCTCGGCGCAATCTTCGGGGCCAGCCTATACGGCCTGGCCCAGCTCAAGGTCGGAGGACCGCTGTATGATCAGATCAAGCTGGGAAACGATCTTGTGGCGGATATCCTCCCCCCGCCCGCTTATGTGATCGAAGCTTATCTGGAGGCGACGCTGGCGCTGGAGGACCCCGGCTCCTCCGCGGTTCATCGCGAACGGCTCGACCGCTTGAAGAAAGAGTATCAGGAACGTCACGCTTTCTGGACCAAGGCCCCGCTCGAGCCGAGCATCAAGGCTCGACTGATCGGCGATTCGGATCGCGAGGTGCAAAAATTCTGGAAGATTCTTGATGCGAGCCTGTTCCCGGCGATCGATGCCAAGGACCCGGACACCGCGATGCAGGCCTACAAGGACCTCACCTCCGCCTACACGGCGCATCGCGCGATCATCGACGATATCGTCAAGCGTACCAACGATCTGAACGCCGCGACCGAGGCCGCGACGGCCATCCGCGTGGCCGACCTCAATTATCTACTATGGGGCGTGTTCGGCACGGTATTCTTACTGTTCGTTGCCGGCCTGGCAGGGATCGTCAAAGGCGTGATCGCTCCGATCACCGGCATGACCGAGGTGATGCGCCGGCTGGCCAGCGGCGATCGGGCCGTTGCTATTCCGGCGATCGAGCGCCGCGACGAGGTCGGCGCGATGGCGCGAGCCGTGCAGGTGTTCAAGGACAATGCGCTGCGGGTGGAGGCGATGGAGTCCGAGCAAACCATCAAGACACGGGCCGACGCCGACCGTCGGTCCGCGATCCACCAGATCGCGGACGATCTCGATCGCGCGATCGGCCGGATCGTCCAAACCGTGACGTCCACCTCCGCCGAGATGGAGGCAGCCGCGAGACAGCTTGAGGGAGCCGCCGAAACGACACAGCGGCTGGCCACCACTGTGGCGTCTGCTTCGCAACAATCCAGCGCCACAGCGCAAGCCGCCTCGGTCTCCTGTAACGAGGTGGCCTCGTCGACCTCGCAGATCGGTCAGCAGGTCCGCCGATCACAAAGCATCTCTCAGGCCGCAGTCCGGCAGGCACAGGAAACCAACGCACGAATCGCAGAGCTGTCGAACGCCGCCGGCCGCATCGGCGACGTGGTGGATCTGATCAACGCCGTCGCCTCCCAGACCAACTTGCTGGCGCTCAACGCGACTATCGAAGCCGCACGCGCCGGCGAGGCCGGACGAGGCTTCGCAGTCGTGGCCGCCGAAGTGAAGGCGCTGGCGGCGCAGACCGCGCGCGCCACCGAAGAGATCACCGAGCAGATCGGTCAGATGAAGAGCGCAACCGAATCGTCGGTTTCGGCCATCGAAGCGATCGGCAACACCATCCTGCAGATCTCGGAAATCTCGGATTCGACGGCCTCGGCCGTGGACCACCAGGGCGCCGCGATGCGCGACATCGCCAGCGCGGTGCGCCAATCTGCCGAAGCCGCGACCGAGGTCTCAGGGACGATCGGCGCGGTCCGCGAAGGCGCCGAAAACACCGGCTCCGCCTCCACGCATGTGCACGATCTCGCCGCCGCGCTGCTGGCGGAAAGCCGCCATCTCAAGACCGAGGTCGACCGCTTCTCCGCTGCGGTCCGTGCCGCCTGAGCGGCGTCGCGCCACTGTAAAGCAACGCGACCCGTTTGCCTTACGCGCTACGCGCCAGCGCGCCGTCGATCATCGCCACCGCATTGGCGACGCCGTAGACGGCGACGAAGGAGCCGAAGCGCGGGCCTTTTTCCTGGCCGAGCAGCACCTGGTACAGCAGGTTGAACCAGTCGAGCGACACGCCCGGCTTGCCGTCCTTGGCGGCCTTCTTGTGATCGAGGAACGGCTCGCGGCGGCCGATCTCGTAGACTACGTCCTGGATCGCCTCCGCCGTCGCGTCCGCCGGCAGCTGTGACAGTGCATCGCGCAGGTCCTGCAGCGCCGCACGCTCCTGATCGGTCGGCTCGCGGAACACCTTGGTGGGCGCCACGAAGTCGCGATAGTAGTTGATCGCGTAGCCGACCATCGCGTCGAGCTTGGGATGGCTCTGCGGCGTCACGCCCGGCCGGTAGCGCCCGATGAAGCCCCACAGGGTTTCGGCATTCTCGGCATTGGACGACGACACCAGCGTCAGCAGCAGCTGGAAGGTGACCGGCATGTCGGCCTTCGGCGGATTGCCGGAATGGATGTGCCAGACCGGGTTGGCGAGCCGCTGCTTCAGGTCCTGCCGCGCATAGCCGTCGAGGAACTGCTGATAGTCGTCGACATTGCGCGGGATCACGTCGAAATACAGCCGCTTCGCCGCCTTCGGCTCGCGATACATGAACAGCGACAGCGATTCCGGCGACGCATAGCGCAGCCACTCTTCGATCGTCAGCCCGTTGCCCTTCGACTTCGAGATCTTCTGGCCCTTGTCGTCGAGGAACAGCTCGTAGTTGAACCCCTCCGGCGGCGTGCCGCCGATCGCCTGGGCGATCTTGCCGGACAGCTTCACCGAGTCGATCAGGTCCTTGCCGGCCATCTCGTAGTCGACGCCGAGCGCGGTCCAGCGCATCGCCCAATCCGGCTTCCATTGCAGCTTGCAATGGCCGCCGGTGACCGGAACGGTGACGCGCTCGCTGGTTTCCGGATCGTCGTAGGACACCGTGCCGGCCGCAACGTCGTGCGCGACGATCGGCACCTGCAGCACCACGCCGGTGCGCGGGCAAATGGGGAGGAACGGCGAATAGCTGGCGGCGCGCTCCTCGCGCAAGCTCGGCAGCATGATCGCCATCACCTTGTCGAGCCGCTCCAGTACCTTGAGCAGCGTCGCATCGAACCGGCCGCTCTTATAGTAGTCGGTCGCCGAGGCGAATTCGTAATCGAAGCCGAAGGTGTCGAGGAAGGCGCGCAGCCGCGCATTGTTGTGCGCGCCGAACGAATCGTGGGTGCCGAACGGATCCGGTACGCTGGTCAGCGACTTGCCGAGATTCCTCTCCAGCAGCTCCTTGTTCGGGACATTGTCCGGCACCTTGCGCAGGCCGTCCATGTCGTCCGAAAACGCCAGCAGCTTGGTCTTGATCTTGTCATCGGTCAGCACGCGAAAGGCGTGGCGCACCATCGTGGTGCGCGCGACCTCGCCGAACGTGCCGATATGCGGCAGCCCGGACGGGCCGTAGCCGGTCTCGAACAGCACCTCGTCCTTCGGATGCTTTTTCAGCCGGTTCACCAGCGCGCGCGCCTGCTCGAACGGCCAGGCGTTGGATTGTTCGGCGAGGGTGCGCAGCTCGGAAGCGCTCGGAAGGTCGATCGTGGTCATTCAGGTCTCCGGCCGCCGTTGCAGGCGGGTCTTTCAAAATGGGCTGACGGAGAAGTACCGCAGCCAAAGATCAGTGTACTGGCCCTTTTCCCAAAGCCGGAACAGCGCCCAATTCAGCGCCTGGCGCAACGTGTCGTTGCCCTTGCGCACCGCGATCCCGACGCCCTCGCCGAAATAGCGGCTCTCCAGGAACGGCGCGCCGGAAAACGCGCAGCAATTCTCCGAGTCGGTGCCGTTGATCCAGAACGCCAGCGAGATCGCGTCGCCGAAAATGAAATCGACCTCGCCGCGCTTCAGCGCCGCACGGAGCACCTCGGCATTCGGATAGGAATGCAGCTCGGCGTCGGTGAACATCGCCTTCAGATAGGCTTCGTGCGCCGAGCCCGCGATCACGCCGACCTTGCGGCCTTCGAGATATTCCGGCCGCATCTCGGCCATCACCGCATCCTTGCGGGCAACGAAGCGCGCCGGCGTGCGATAATACGGATCGGTGAAGTCGACCTTGGCGCGGGTTTGCGGCGTCACCGCCAGCGACGCGATGATGGCATCGCCGCGGTTGCTGGCCAGCGCATCGAGCAGCGTCTCGAACTTACGCATTTGGACCGTGCAGGTGACCTTGATCTCTTCGCACAACGCCCGCGCCAGATCGACGTTGAAGCCGGCCGGATTGCCGTCGGCGCCGGTGAAATTGAACGGCGGATAGTCGACCTCGGTCAGGAACCGGATCATGGTCAGCCGCGACAGGTCCGGCCGTTCCGGCCGGCGCCGCGGGTCCCAGAACCCGGGTACCGCGTGGGCGGTGGCCGCAGCGACCGCCTTGGCCTCCGGACTTGTCTCGGCCGCACGCACGGGTGTGGCCGTCAGCAACGCCACCAAGGCGACCCATAGCAGCGCCACGCTCCGGCGCCATGCGGAGAGTCGGCCCTTGCCGGAAAAAACAATCTGTGGTTGCATCATCAGGGGTTCCGCACCGGCGGTCTTATAGACCATCCGGCGCGGGAGGCGAGTGCCGTTTGCGTTGGGGGCGTGCCATGGTCGTGACCGACCGCGCCGGACTGTACGATACGGTGATGGAGCGGCGCGGCGATGATGAGGCAGAGCCCTCGTGGCCTGAACGCCCCGGCTTTCTCGCGTTTTGGCCGATCGACATCGGCAACGACAACCAGCGTCCGGACGATCGTTTCATCGCCCCGCCCCTGCTGTCCGGGACCAACGAGGCGCCGGAGCTCGACTGTCTGCGCGGCGTGCTGGCGCCATCACTGCTGCAAGCGGCAGCGCGGCGCAGCCGCGAACTCGAGATCGGTGCCGATCGTGTCCTGATCCACCAGGGGGTCATCGAGGAGCAGGCGTATCTGCGCCACCTGAGCGGCTCGCTCAAGATCGGCCTTGAAGAGTTCGATCAGGTCGGCCGATCCGATTGCCCGTTGAGCGATGCACAGATCACCGCCGCGGCGGCGACCGGGATCGTTCCGCTCCGCCTGGACGACGAGCTGGTGTGGGTGATCGCACCGCGGCGGCTGGCTTGCCGCAGGCTGTGCTTGTTGCTGAAACAGTTTCCGGCGATCCGGCCGCGGCTGCGGCTCACCTCGTCCGCGGCTTTGGAAGGCTTCCTTACGCACCACGGCGGATCGGCCCTCGCCGAAGCCGCCAGCGCCGACCTGCACCACCGGTTTCCGACACTGTCGGCGGCACCGCGCCACGCCGGCCCGTTGTGGCGCCAGCGGCTGGAGCGCGGCGCCTGCGTGGCCGCGCTTCTGATACTGGCGATCTTCCCGGCTCGCGACCTCACCGCGACAGTCCTCGCGCTCTGGTTCATCGGCTTCGCCGGACTGCGACTGTTCGCCAGCCTATGGCCCCGCCGCACGCACTCACCGGCAGAGAGGAAGACTGACGCCGACTTGCCGGTCTACACCGTGGTGGCGGCGCTGTATCGCGAGGCCGATTCGGTGGCATCGCTGGTCGAGGCCCTCGAAGCCCTCGACTACCCGCGGGAAAAACTCGACCTGATGCTGGTGATCGAGCCCGACGATCTCGCCACCCGCGCGGCGCTGGCACGGCTGAAGCGCCGCCCGTATCTGCGGGTTCTGATTGCGCCCGCGGTGGCGCCGAAGACCAAGCCGAAGGCGCTCAACTACGCGCTGGCCTTCGCCCGGGGCAGCTTCATCGCGGTGTTCGATGCCGAAGACCGGCCCGATCCGGACCAGTTGCGGACCGCACTGGCCGCGTTCGACACGGCGAGCCCGGAAACCGCCTGCGTGCAGGCAAGCCTGTGCATCGACAACCTGACGCACAACTGGCTGTCGCGGACCTTCCTGGCCGAATATGCCGGCCAATTCGACCTGTTCCTGCCCGGCCTTGCCGCGCTCGGCCTGCCGCTGCCGCTCGGCGGAACCTCGAACCATTTTCGCACCGACGTGCTGCGCGGGCTCGGCGCCTGGGATCCGCACAACGTCACCGAGGACGCCGACCTCGGCTTCCGACTCGCCCGGTTCGGCCACCGCAGCATCACCATCAGATCGACGACCTATGAAGAAGCGCCGCTCGCCTTCGGCAACTGGCTGCGTCAGCGCTCCCGCTGGATGAAAGGCTGGATACAAACCTGGGAGGTGCACATGCGCCATCCGCTCCGGCTGTGGCGCGAGGCCGGTCCGGGCGGCTTTCTCGCCCTCAACCTGGTGGTCGGCGGCAATGTTCTGTCCGCGCTGGTGTACCCGCTGCTGCTGGCCTTGATGCTGATGGCAGCGGCCGGTTGGGCCGGGCTGCTGCCGACCTGGCTGACACCGGGCAGGCCGACTGCGCTGCATTGGCTAACCATCGCGGCGGGCGTGACATCGACCGGGCTGGTCGGCCTGCTTGGTCTGGCTCGGCGCCGGCAATGGCGGCATGCCGGCGCCCTGGCGCTGACGCCGGTGTACTGGCTGTGCCTATCCTTGGCGGCGTGGCGGGCACTGGCTCATTACGTCTGGTGCCCGTATCGCTGGGAGAAGACGCAGCACGGCGTCGCGCGCCGCGCGCAGTCCATGGTGCCGGAACCGGCCTTCCAGCAACGGCGATGGCGACAAGCCGCCAGCTTTACAAATACCGCTTCAGATCGGTCGCGGCGTCCTCGGGCTTACGCTTGATGTTGAAGGGAGCGACGAAATTGCCGGACTTGTCCATCAGATAGATCAGCGCGGTGTGATCCATCGTGTAGTCGCCATCCTTCAGCGGAACCTTCTTGGCATAAACCCGATAGGACTTCTCGATCTTCGCGGTCGCTTCCGGCGTGCCGACCAGACCCTTCAGATGCGGATCGAAGCTCGACAGATAGTCCTTCATTGAAGCCGGCGTGTCTCGTTCGGGATCGACCGAAACGAAATAGGCGTTAACGCGGTCGGCGTCGGGGCCCATCGCGGCCAGCACCTGTGAAAGCTCGAACAGCGACGTTGGGCAGACGTCGGGGCAACGGGTGAAGCCGAAGAAGATCAGCGTCGGTTTGCCCTTCAGGCTCTGTTCGGTGACGACCTGGCCGTTCTGGTCGGTGAGGCGGAACGGTCCCCCGATCGTCGCCGGCGCCGCAATTTTCTGCAGTCCGCCGAGCAGCCACAGCACCACCACGAGACCGACGATCAGGCTGCCCGCGAAGGCAGCGACGACGACGAGCGGGCGGATGGTTTTTGCTTCTGCAGGCATCGGCGGAATCCTCGAGAGCTCGGACCGGCCACTGCGGCGAGATTTCTGCCAGGCCGGTCGACGTGCGGATGAACAGCACTGCTGCCCAATAGAGCGGCGGGCCTCGGCCGGCAAGCCGCACCGCCGTCATACCGATCACGTCATCCGGAGATGGCGGGGCCGCCGAATCCGCCGCGTCAGCGCCCCGCTTGAGCCTGCGCGTCCATATAACAGGGGCGGTACATCGACAGCAGTTGCTTGCCACGCAGAAAAATCATGTGCCGGGTCAAGCCGCCGCGCTTGGCGATCCAGCGGCGAATGCTGACCGGATACATCGTGTACAGCATCTGGGTCGCTTCGGTATTGGTGATCGCCCGGCCGTTGGAGCCAAGATCCCACGCGGCATGGAAACCGAGATTAGCCCGCGAGGTCACGCAGATCTTATCGTGCGGGACCGCACCAAGCACGATGGTGCAAGCAGAGGCGCAGAGCCCGTCGATCATCACGGTCTCGCCGGAGCTGCGCAGCGACTGGTACTTGTCGACGTAAGTTCCGATCCGGCCACCGCGATCGTCGGCGATTCGCACCATCGCCTGGCTCGACGCCACGCCGGCGACCAGCAGCACGGCCGCGAGCATCCCCGTGATCAGTCTCATGGCTCCCCCAACGATCCCCGCCGCGAGACCGCACACGGCGCGCCCTCGAAACAGTCTCAGGGTGATTTCCGATCAGGGCTTTGTCCAGATCGACAGCAGGCCTCGGACCAATTTCAGATCGAGTGTTGCCCGCAGGATGCACTATCGCTTCGCCAGGTCCCAAACTGAAACAGCCCGCCCGTCCGGCTTGCGGGACACCGGATCGGTTCCACCTCGAGCTGGCTCTGGCCGGCACCAGAGTCTCGAAAGCCACCGGCCTCCGACCGCACCCGCAAAGCAGAGCGCCCACGCCTCTCCCGCACCCACCACATCCGTGACGAGCAGGCCGGCAAACGAAACCTGCTCGCGGCGAGCGGCGCTGGACTTCTTCGCTGATCCGGCAGGTGTCAGGCCATCGTCATCAGTTCGTCATCCATTCTTTTGCGAAGGCTTCGCGGAACTAATCATTCCACTTTCGAATGAATACGGGCCTCGAATAAATACCAGGCCATCCATTCCGCTGGACGCCTTAAGGCAAGCTTAGCACCACTTGGCACACGCTGATTTCATTGCAAATCAGCGATACTCGAATCCGGCTCCTTGAGGACGACGTTCGACACCATCGCACGCTCAGATACCACCCCGGCAGCCTGCCGTGCGCCGGCCACCGCAATACCGCAAACCGAGCCGTTCCGGCTCTTCGGGATCCCCAATGGCTCTTCGTCTCGGCCTATCGCTCAAAATCAATTCGATCGCCGTGGTCGGCATCGCCGGCGTTCTCGCTTTGGGCGCGCTGCACATCATCGGGACGTCCTCACAGGACGCCGCAAGGCTGATCGACGAACACGCCCGCGCGCTCGGCGACAGCAATGAGAGACTGCAGATCGCGCTGCTGGAACAACGCCGCGCCGAAAAGAACTTCTTGCTGCGCAAGGACGAGCAATATCTCGGGCAGTTTCAGCAGAGCGGCCGGGTCGCAGCGGAGACGCTCGCCGACATGATCCGGCAGACCGAGGCGTCCGGCCAGAACGAACTGACACGCAGCCTGCAGTCGGTGCAGACCGGGTTCGATAACTATCAACGCCAGTTCGGCCGCCTCGCCGAGGCCAGCGTGAAACTCGGCCTCAAAGAGGATCTCGGACTCGAAGGTGGCCTGCGGAAATCGGTACACGGCATCGAGAAGGCGCTCGGCCAGTTCGACGCGCCGGCGCTCATGGTGAAGATGCTGATGATGCGCCGGCACGAGAAGGACTTCATGCTCCGTCGCAACCCCAAATACGGCGACGACATGAAGAAGCGCGCCGCCGAATTCGCCGAGGTGCTCGCTGCCTCCGATCTGCCGGAAACGGCAAAGACCGACATCACCCAGAAGCTCGCCGCCTATCAGCGCGACTTCTCCGCCTGGATGCAAGGTGCCCTTGCGTCGGGCCTCGCCGAGCAGGACATGGTGAAGGCCTATCTGTCGCTGCAGCCGGCTCTCGACGAATTGTTTCGGACCGTGAGGCAGCAAGCCGAGCACGCTAAGACGATGGCGGCGACGGCACGGCAAACCACCGAACACCGGATGCAGATCGCGATCATCGCCATCATCCTGGCTGTTATGGTGCTCGGCATCTGGATCGCCCGCTCGATCACCAAGCCGCTGAGCGGACTGAACGCCGGCATCCGTCGCCTCGGCGACGGTGAGCTGGACCTGGTCCTGCCCGGCCTGCAGCGCAGCGACGAAGTCGGCGACATGGCGCGCGCGGTGGAATCCTGCAAACTCAAGGCGCAGGAGCGCGCCGCAGCCGAAGCCGCCGCACAGGCCGCGCAGGAGCGGTTGGCGGCCGAACAACGCAAACGCGACATGATCTCGCTCGCCGACAAGTTCGAAGGAGCGGTCGGCGAAATCGTCGAGACGGTGTCGTCCGCCTCGACCGAACTCGAAGCATCGGCCACGACCCTGACCTCGACCGCCGATCACGCCCAGCAGTTCACCACACTGGTGGCCGCCGCGTCCGAAGAGGCGTCCGCCAACGTGCAGTCGGTCGCGTCGGCGAGCGAGGAGATGGCGTCGTCGGTCAACGAAATCAGCCGCCAGGTCCAGGAGGCGGCGCGGATCGCCGGCGAGGCTGTCGCACAGGCGCAGACCACCAATGACCGCGTCGGCCATCTCTCCGAAGCCGCGGCACGGATCGGCGATGTCGTCGACCTGATCAACACCATCGCGGCGCAGACCAACCTGCTGGCGCTCAACGCCACCATCGAGGCGGCGCGCGCCGGCGAAGCCGGCCGCGGCTTCGCCGTGGTGGCGGCGGAGGTCAAGCAGCTCGCCGAGCAGACCGCGAAGGCCACCGAGCAGATCAGCCAGCAGGTCGGCGGCATCCAGAGCGCCACCGACGAGTCGGCGAGCGCGATCCGCCGGATCGGCGACACGATCGCGCGGATGTCGGAGATCGCCGCGACGATCGCGTCCGCGGTGGAGGAACAGGGCGCCGCGACCCAGGAGATCTCGCGCAACGTCCATCATGCCGCCGAAGGGACGCAACAGGTCGCGACCAACATCATCGAGGTCCAGCGCAGCACCTCCGCCACCGGCTCTGCTTCGACCCAAGTGCTCTCGGCCGCGCAGTCGCTGGCGACCGACAGCACACGGCTGAAGGACGAAGTCGCGCGCTTCCTCGGCACCGTGCGGGCAGCGTAGCCCGCGCGCTCGATCTGCCGCGACTGATGACCAAGTGGTTACCACGACCCTGCGTTAATGATCTTCGTAAAGGTTGATTCTGCTCGATCGTTGACGGATGTCGCGATCACAACCAATCATGGGCCGATAGTCATCTCTGGCGCTGAGGATCGCCCATGTCTCGCTTGTCCGTTGCTCTGCTTGCTTCCGCCGTGGTCGCCGGCGCCGCCGTCGCGCTGCCGACCGCAGCCTCCGCTTGTTACGGCTGCGCCCCGCCGCCGTGCTACAGCTGCTATCAGCAGCAATACGTTGCGCCGGAATACCGTACTGTCGAAGAGACCGTGATGGTCAATCCGGGCCGCGTCGTCGCTCATCGCGTCGCGCCGCAATATCGCACCGTGATGGTGCCGAAGACCGTGATGGTCTCGCCCGGCGGCGTCGAATACGAGCGCCTTCCGCCGCAATACGCCACCCGCCAACGCGTCGAAATGGTGTCACCAGGTTATAGCTACTACGCGCCGGTGCGCCCGCGCTGCGGCGGTTGCGGCTGGTAACTGCTCGCTGACGTCGCAGAATGGGTTGAGCTCTCGCGAAACCCATCTCGAGGCATCGAACGGTAGGATGAGTTTCGCTTGCGCTCAACCCATCCTACCGACCCAGCATCATCGTCGCGCTTCGAACCGATTCGTCATGGCCGGGCTTCGTCCTGGCCATTCGCGATTTCGGCGCGCGGCCGATCCTTCAGTTGCGCCGGAACTGCAGCTTCGGCCCCTGGAGCCGGCGCAGCCCCGGCTCGCGGCGTTCCAGCCACCAGCCGTATTGCTTCGGCCAGTCGGCGAACATCTCGTCGCCCTCGGTCAGCTCAAGCTGGGCGTGCAGCGCCCAATTCGGATCGAACAGCACCTCGCGGCCGATCGCAATCAGATCAGCCTGGCCCTGCTCGACGATCTTCTCGGCCTGATCCGGATGAACGATCAGCCCGACCGCAATGGTCGGAATCTCGGCCTCGGTCCGGATGGTTTCGGCGAACGGCACCTGGAAGCCGTAGCCGCGCGGAATCCGGTTGGCGGTCGCCGAACCCATCAGGCCGCCCGAGGAGCAATCGATGATATCGGCGCCGCGCGCCTTGGCCTCGCGCGCGAACACCACCGAGTCCGCCAGCTCGATGCCGCCGTCGACACCGTCGACCGAGGAGACCCGCACCGCGAGCGGCAGCGTGTCGGGCCAAGCGGCGCGCACCGTCTCGATCACCTCCAGCGGAAACCGCATCCGCCCGGCGCGATCGCCGCCATAGGCGTCGGTACGCTTGTTCGACAGCGGCGACAGGAACGAGTGCAGCAGATAGCCGTGGGCGCAGTGCACTTCGAGCATCTCGAACCCGGCCTCGACCGCCCGCCGCGTCGCGCTGCGCCAATGATCCAGCAAGCTGTCAAGATCGTCGTCGCTCAGCTCTTGCGGCGTCAGCCAGCCTTCGTCCATCGGGATCGGGCTCGGCGCGACGATGTCCCAGGGTTGATCGCCACGCGCGATGTCCTCGGCGGTGAGCGCGGCGTTGCCGTACCACGGCCGCTGCATGCTCGCTTTGCGGCCGGCGTGAGCGAGCTGAATCGCCGGCACCGCGCCGTTGTCGCGGAGGAAAGCGGCGATCCGCTCCAGCGGACGGATCTGCTCGTCGTTCCACAGCCCGAGATCGCCATGGGTGATCCGGCCATTGGCGGTCACGGCGGTTGCTTCGACCATCACGATGCCGGCGCCGCCCTGCGCGAATTTGCCGAGATGCACCAGGTGCCAGTCATTGGCCACGCCGTCGACTGCGGAGTACTGGCACATCGGCGAGACCAGGATGCGATTCTTGGCGGTGATGCCACGCAGGGTGAAAGGGCTGAACAGCGGCGGCTGCGACATCGGGACTCCACAACGTTCCTCGGAAAAGACTTCTTCAGTCGGGCGTGAAGCTCCGCGAGCGCCGGCTTCCTCCCGTTCGTTAAGCCAGATTCTGACGGTCCGAGCGCATCAGGTCAATTGTAAGCGCTCGCTGTGAAATCCGATTCATTTGGACTATCGTCACGTCATGAGCTTGATCCGTCGTCCTGTTTTGTCCCGCCGGGCCGTCCTGACCTGCACTCTTGCAGCCTTTGCGACTGCGCGGACGCTGCCGTTCGCGCACGCCCAGGGCCTGTATCCGACCCGTCCGGTGCGGATCGTGCTGCCATTCGCTGCCGGCGGCGTGGCCGACATCACCGCGCGGCTGATCGCCGATCAGCTCGGCACCAAGCTCGGCCAACGCTTCTATATCGAGAACCAGCCCGGCGCCGGGGGCATCAGCGCGGCCCGCACGGTGATCTCGGCGCAGCCTGACGGTTATACGCTGGCGCTGCTCTCGAACGGCACCGCGATCAGCGCGTCGCTGTTCAAGAAGCTGCCGTTCGATCCGGTAAAGGATTTCGCACCGATCTCCAGCCTGGGGACGTTCGACTTCCTGTTCGCGGTCCGTGCTGACTCCAAGTTCAAGACGCTGGAAGACTTCGTGAAGGCGGCAAAGCAGAAGCCCGGCGCGCTCAATGTCGGCACCATCAATACCGGCAGTACCCAGAACCTCGCCGCAGAACTGTTCAAGACCGCGGCTGGCGTCGACTTCGTGATCGTTCCGTTCCGCGGAACGCCGGAGGTGCTGATGGCACTGCTGCAGGACAGCGTCGATCTGACGATCGACAGCTATTCGGCGCTGAAGGGCAATCTCGCTGATGGCAAGGTCCGGGTGCTGGCAGCGACCGGACCGCTGCGCTCGAAGATCACGCCCGAGATTCCGACGCTGCGCGAGAGCGGCATCGAGGCCAGCATCGAATCCTGGAACGGGCTGTTCGCGCCAGCCGGCACCCCGCCGGCGGTGATCGGCACCTTGAACACGGCATTGCAGGACATCCTCGCCGACCCCGCCCTCAAGAAGAAGATGCTGGAACTCGGCATCGACGCCAAGCCGTCGACGCCGGACCAGTTAGCGGCCCGGCTTCGCGCCGATATCGACAAATGGCGCGCCGTGATCGAGCAAGCCGGGATCGAACGGCAATAGCGGCGGGCCCGCGATTCAGCGATGAACCTCAAGCAGCTCGAATACTTCATGCACGTCGCCGAGCTCGGCTCGTTCAGCAAGGCCGCGATGGTATTGGACGTCGCGCAGCCGGCGCTCAGCCGGCAGGTGCGTGGGCTGGAGACCGAGCTGCGCCAGCAACTGTTCCTGCGCAACGGCCGCGGCGTGGCGCTGACCGAAGCCGGGCGGCGGCTGTTCGACCACTCGGTGGCAATCATGCAAATGGTCGCGCACGCGCGCGAGGATCTCGGCGCCAGCCGCGACGCACCGGTCGGCCGCGTCACCATCGGCCTGCCGCCCTCGATCGCCCGCCAGCTCACGCTGCCGCTGATCGATCACTTCAAGCGGACGCTGCCGGCGGCCCGGCTGGCGATCGTCGAAGGCCTGTCGTCGCACGTCATCGAATGGGTCACCACCGGCCGCGCCGACGTCGGCCTCGTCTACAATCCGGACGCGCAGTCGGGCATCGAGATCACACCACTGCTGCAGGAGCCGCTCGGGCTGGTCAGCCACGCGCCCGCCGGCAAGCGCCGCAGCGCACCGGCGCCGCTGCCGTTCAAGGAGCTGGCGAAATATCCGCTGATCGTTCCCGAACGGGTGCACGCGATGCGCCGGCTGCTCGAGAACGAAGCTGCGCTGGCCGGCGTCAAGCTCGATATCGCCTGGGAGGTGTCGAGCGTGCCGTCGATTATCGAGCTGGTCTGCGCCGGCTACGGCCACGCGGTGTTGACGAAAAGCGGAGTGGCCGCCTCGCCGCGTGCCGCCGAACTGGTGATGCGCCCGCTGATCGACCCGGCGCCGGCAAGCGCGCTGTGCCTGGTGGTGCCGGCGACGCGGCGGCCGACGCCGCTGGCCCAGCACGCCATGCGATTGCTGACCGAACTGGTCAAAGGCCTGCCGACCTGATCTCGGCACACAGTTTCGGCATCGATTTCCGCGCTTGCCATGCCGGAAGCCGATAGCTGTTATAGACCACCCGCGGTGGCGCCGGTCGGGCCGCCCGGCCAAAATAGCAATAACAATCCGGAAGGAAACGAATGCAAACCGCCATTCCCTGCCTGTTCATGCGCGGCGGGACCTCACGCGGCCCCTTCTTCAATGCAGCCGACCTGCCGAGCGACATCGCCACCCGCGACAAGGTGCTGCTCGCGGTGATGGGCTCGCCCGACCGCCGCCAGATCGACGGTCTCGGCGGCGCGCATCCGCTCACCAGCAAGGTCGGCATCGTTTCCAAGGGATCGAAGCCCGGCGTCGATCTCGACTTCCTGTTCGCCCAGTTGCAGCCCGACAAGGACACCGTCGACACCACCCCGAACTGCGGCAACATGCTCGCCGCAGTGGTGCCGTTCGCGCTCGAAACAGGTCTGGTGACGCCGCAGGGGCCGACCACCACGCTGCGGGTGCTGACGCTCAACACCGACATGCAGTGTGACATCACGGTGCAGACACCGAATGGTCATGTCGAATACGAGGGCGACGCGCGGATCGACGGCGCGCCGGGCACCTCGGCGCCGATCAAGATCAACTTCCTCGACACGGCGGGCTCGGTCGCGCCCGGCCTGCTGCCGACCGGCAACGTCCGCGACGTCATCGACGGCGTCGAGGTGACCTGCATCGACAACGGCATGCCGCTGGTGATGTTTCGCGCCGAAGCGGTCGGCCGCACCGGCTATGAGGGCGTCGCCCAGCTCAATGCCGACACCGATCTGAAGGCGCGGCTGGAGAAGCTGCGGATCGCCTGCGGCCACGCCATGCAGCTCGGCGACGTCACGACGAAGAACTACCCGAAGATGACGCTGATCGCAGCGCCGCGCGCCGGCGGCAGCATCTCGACCCGCAGCTTCATTCCGCACGTCTGCCATGACGCCATCGGCGTGCTCGCCGCCGTGACGGTCGCGACCGCCTGCGTACTGAAAGGCAGCGTCACCGAAGGCATCGCGCAGGTGCCGGCCGGCACCGTCAAAAACATCTCGGTGGAGCACCCGACCGGCGAGTTCTCGGTCGAGATCGAGGTCGATCCGGCCAATCCGCAGAACGTCACCCGCGCCGCCCTGCTGCGCACCGCCCGCCTGATCATGCGCGGCGAAGCGATGGTGCCAGCGGCAGTGTGGAGCGGAAAGCAGGCCGGCGACGCAGCGCTGCAGCGGGCGGGCTGAGATGACGAAGAGACAGAGAAAGTAACAACGACGCTCGGTTGGGTCGCAAGCGCAGCAACAACAACAGGCGTCATGCCCGGGCTCGACCCGGGCATCCATCTTCTTCGAAAGAGGATGGATTGCCGGGTCAAGCCCGGCAATGACGGAGAACAAGTAGTAGGAAACCTCCGATGATCATCGACATTCACGGCCACTACACCACCGCGCCGAAGGCGCTGGAGGATTGGCGTAACCGGCAGATCGCCGGCATCAAGGATCCGTCCATGATGCCGAAAGTGTCCGAGCTGAAAATCTCGGACGACGAGCTGCGCGCCTCGATCATCGACAACCAGCTCAAGAAGATGCAGGAGCGCGGCAGCGACCTGACGGTGTTCTCGCCGCGCGCCTCGTTCATGGCGCATCACATCGGCGACTTCAACGTGTCGTCGACCTGGGCGGCGATCTGCAACGAGCTGTGCGCCCGCGTCGCGCAGTTGTTCCCCGACAATTTCATCGGCGCAGCGATGCTGCCGCAGTCGCCGGGCGTCGACCCGAAGACCTGCATTCCCGAGCTGGAAAAGTGCGTCAAGGAGTACGGCTTCGTCGCCATCAACCTCAATCCCGATCCGTCGGGCGGCCACTGGACCTCGCCGCCGTTGACCGACCGGCAGTGGTACCCGATCTACGAGAAGATGGTCGAGCTGCAGATCCCGGCGATGATTCACGTCTCGACCAGCTGCAACGCCTGCTTCCACACCACCGGCGCGCATTATCTCAACGCCGACACCACCGCCTTCATGCAGTGCGTTACAGGCGATCTGTTCAAGGATTTCCCGGAACTGAAATTCATCATCCCGCACGGCGGCGGCGCGGTGCCGTACCACTGGGGCCGGTTCCGTGGTCTGGCGCAGGAGATGAAGAAGCCGCTGCTCGAGGACCATGTGCTCAACAACATCTTCTTCGATACCTGCGTGTATCATCAGCCGGGCATCGACCTGCTCAACACCGTGATCCCGGTCGACAACGTGCTGTTCGCCTCGGAGATGATCGGCGCGGTGCGCGGCATCGATCCGCGGACCGGCTTCTATTACGACGACACCAAGCGCTACATCGAGGCGTCGACCATCCTGACGCCGGAAGAAAAGCAGCAGATCTACGAAGGCAATGCCCGCCGCGTCTATCCGCGGCTCGATGCGGCGCTCAAAGCGAAGGGCAAATAATCATGACCGTGCGGATCAACGATCTCGGCATCGTAAAGCGCAACATAACCCGCGCCGACAAGGCCGCGGCCACGAAGCTGTCGCGCTTCGGCGTCGCTACCGTGCACGAGGCGATGGGCCGCGTCGGGCTGATGCATCCCTATATGCGCCCGATCTATCCCGGCGCGCACATCTGCGGCACCGCCGTCACCGTGCTGCTGCAGCCGGGCGACAATTGGATGATGCATGTCGTCGCCGAACAGATCCAGCCGGGCGATGTGGTGGTCGCGGCCTGCACGGCGGACTCCACCGACGGCTTCTTCGGCGATCTTTTGGCCACCAGCTTCCGCGCCCGCGGCGCGCTCGGCCTGATCATCGACGCCGGCGTGCGCGACGTCCGCGATCTCACCGAGATGAAGTTTCCGGTGTGGTCCAAGGCGATCCACGCCAAGGGCACGGTGAAAGCGACGCTCGGCTCGGTCAACATCCCGGTGGTCGCCGCCGGCGCGCATGTCACGCCGGGCGACGTGGTGATTGCCGATGACGACGGCGTCGTGGTGGTGCCCGCCGCGGTGGCACAGATGGCGGCCGATGCCGCCGAGGCCCGCGAGGCCAACGAGGCCGATAAGCGTGCCAGGCTGGCGAGCGGCGTGCTCGGTCTCGACATGTACAAGATGCGCGAGCCGCTGGAAAAAGCCGGACTGAAGTATATCGACTGATGAGCAACGATCCAAAACAGTGGCTGGTCGGGATCGTCGGCTACGGCGAGGTCGGCAAGATTCTCGCCGAGGATCTGCGCGCCCAGGGCGTCAAGGTCGCGGCTTATGACGTCAAGCTGAACGACGATCGCGGTGCGCCGCTGCGAGAGCACGCCAGCCGCCACGGCGTGACGCTGACGGCGTCGCATGCCGAGCTTGCGGCCCGCAGCGATTTCATCATCTCGGCGGTGACGGCGAGCCAGACCGTCGCGGTGGCGGAAGCCTGCGCCGGCGCCATCAATCAGGGCACCTGGTTCCTCGATTTCAACTCGGCCTCGCCCGGTGCCAAGCAGCGCGCGGCGGCGCAGATCGACGGCGCCCAGGGGCGTTATGTCGAAGGCGCGGTGATGACCTCGGTGCCGCCGTATCGCATCAAGGTGCCGCTGCTGCTCGGCGGCGCGCACGCGGCCGAGCTGGCGCCGCTGCTCAATGCGCTCGGCTTCGCCGCCAAGCCGGCCAGCGATAGGCTCGGCGTCGCCTCGGCGACCAAGATGTGCCGCAGCATCATGATCAAGGGGCTGGAGGCGATGGTGATCGAGAGCTTCACCACCGCCCGTGCCTACGGCGTCGAGGACGCGGTGATCGCTTCGCTGCAAGAGACGTTTCCGTCGATCGATTGGGAGAAGCAGAGCGCCTATTTCTTCCAGCGCGTCATCGAACACGGCCGCCGCCGCGCCGAGGAAGTCCGTGAAGTCGCCGAAACCGTGCGCGAGGCCGGGCTGACGCCATGGTCGGCGCAGGGCACCGCCGAGCGGCAGGCGTGGGTGGCGGACCTGTCGGATGAAGGATTGTTCGGAAAGCGCGGCGACGATGCTTTCGCGCGCAGTGCGGATTGGCGGACCGAGGCGGATCGGATTCTGGCGAAGGTGAAGGACAACAAGAAATCATGAGGCCGCGGCGCTGATGGCACCCCTCCCCCCCCTTGCGGGGAGGGTCGCATAGGTGGCCTTCGGCCACCGTTGATGAGAAATACGCCGATGCTTTGCATCGGCTACGGCGAAGCGGAGGCCGGGGTGGGGGGCCACGGGCACTGTGCTCGCGGCCCCCACCCCCGACCCCTCCCCGCAAGGGGGAGGGGAGATGAGAGACCGAGGCTGAACACGAACTGACTTCAACTAGCGCTCAATGCAACGCGCGCTGATTTGAGACGAGTAACGGAATGACCTTCGAAAAGACCCCCGGCTGGCTCGACTGGTACCAAGGCCCGTCGAAGCCGACCTTCAAGGTGCCGGCGGGCGCCGTGGACGCGCATTGCCACGTGTTCGGGCCGGGCGACGAGTTTCCGTTTGCGCCGGAGCGCAAATACACGCCGTGCGACGCGTCGAAGCAGCAGCTCTACGCGCTGCGCGACCACCTCGGCTTTTCCCGCAACGTCGTGGTGCAAGCGACCTGCCATGGCGCCGACAACCGGGCGATGGTCGATGCGCTGGTGAATTCGGGCGGCAAGGCCCGCGGCGTCGCCACGGTTCGCCGCAGCGTCACCGATGCCGAGCTGCAGGCGATGCACGACGCCGGCGTGCGCGGCGTACGGTTCAATTTCGTGAAACGGCTGGTCGATTTCACCCCGAAGGACGAACTGGTCGAAATCGCCGAGCGCATCAAGCAGCTCGGCTGGCACGTCGTGATCTATTTCGAGGCGGTCGATCTGCCCGAGCTGTGGGATTTCTTCACCGCGCTGCCGACCACCGTGGTGGTTGACCATATGGGCCGGCCCGACGTCACCAAGCCGGTCGATGGCCCGGAATTCGGACTGTTCGTCAAGTTCATGCGCGAGCACGGCAATGTCTGGTCGAAGGTGAGCTGCCCGGAGCGGCTGTCGGTGTCCGGCCCCCCGGCGCTGAACGGCGAACCAACCGCCTACCGCGACGTGATCCCGTTCGCCCGCCGCATCGTCGAGACCTTCCCGGACCGCGTGCTGTGGGGAACCGACTGGCCGCACCCGAATCTGAAGGACCACATGCCGGACGACGGCCTGCTGGTCGACTTCATCCCCCACATCGCAACCGCGCCGGAACTTCAACGTAAACTACTGGTCGACAACCCGATGCGGCTGTATTGGCCGGAGGAGAAGTAATTCACCGCCGTCATTGCGAGCGAAGCGAAGCAATCCAGAGTCCCGAGCACTGAGCTGGATTGCTTCGTCGGCTTCGCCTCCTCGCAATGACGAACCATAACCGAGTTCCAGAGGAGACCCCACCATGCCCCTCGACAAACCCTATAAGGACGTGCCCGGCACCACGATCTTCGACGCCGACATGTCGCGCCAGGGCTATCATCTCAACCAGTTCTGCATGTCGCTGATGAAGGCCGAGAACCGCGCCCGCTTCAAGGCGGACGAGCGCGCTTATCTCGACGAATGGCCGATGAGCGAGGAGCAGAAGCAGGCGGTGCTCGACCGCGATCTCAACCGCTGCATCGCGCTCGGCGGCAACATCTATTTCCTCGCCAAGATCGGCGCCACCGACGGCAAGAGCTTCCAGCAGATGGCGGGCTCGATGACCGGGATGACCGAAGAGGAATATCGCAACATGATGGTCGGCGGCGGTCGCCCGATCGACGGCAACCGCTACGTCGGGGAGAAGAAGTAATGGCCCGGATCACCGCCAGCGTTTACACCTCGCATGTTCCGGCGATCGGCGCCGCGATCGACATGAAGAAGACCGGCGAAGACTATTGGCAGCCGGTGTTCAAGGGCTACGAATTCTCCAAAGAGTGGCTGAAGACCGAAAAGCCCGACGTGATCTTCCTCGTGTTCAACGATCACGCCACCGCGTTCAGCCTCGACCTGATCCCGACCTTCGCGATCGGCACCGCGGCGGAGTACACGCCGGCCGACGAAGGCTGGGGGCCGCGCCCGGTGCCGAAGGTGGTAGGCCATCCGCGGCTCGCCGCCCATATCGCCCAGTCGGTGATTCAGGACGATTTCGACCTCACCATCGTCAACAAGATGGACGTCGACCACGGCCTCACCGTGCCGCTCAGCCTGATGTGCGGCGAGCCACAGGCATGGCCCTGCCCGGTGATCCCGTTCGCCGTCAACGTCGTCCAATATCCGGTGCCGTCGGGCCGGCGTTGCTACATGCTTGGCCAGGCGATCGGCAAGGCGATCCGGTCCTATGACGAAGACCTCAACGTGCAGATCTGGGGCACCGGCGGCATGAGCCACCAGCTCCAGGGTCCGCGCGCCGGCCTGATCAACCGCGAATGGGACAACGCCTTCCTCGACCAGCTCATCAACGATCCGGAAGGGCTGTCGCAGAAGCCGCATATCGACTACGTCCGCGAGGCGGGCTCGGAAGGCATCGAGCTGGTGATGTGGCTGATCGCGCGCGGCGCGATGGCCGACGTCGCCGGCGGGCCGAAGCCCAAGGTCGCCCACCGTTTCTACCACGTCCCGGCCAGCAACACTGCGGTCGGCCACCTCATTCTGGAGAACGCCTGACATGGCAAAATCGATCAAGGTCGCGCTCGCGGGAGCGGGCGCGTTCGGCATCAAGCATCTCGACGGCATCAAGAACATCGACGGCGTCGAGGTGGTGTCGCTGATCGGGCGCCGGCTGGAGCCGACCCAGGCAGTCGCCAAGAAGTACGGTATCGCGCACGTCTCGACCGAACTGTCCGACGCGCTGGCGATCAAAGAGGTCGATGCGGTCATCCTGTGCACCCCGACCCAGATGCACGCGCAGCAGGGCATCGACTGTTTGCGCGCCGGCAAGCACGTCCAGATCGAAATCCCGCTGGCGGACTCGCTGAAGGATGCGCAAGCGGTGGTCGATCTGCAGAAACAGACCGGGCTGGTGGCGATGGCCGGCCACACCCGCCGCTTCAATCCGAGCCATCAGTACGTGCACAAGAAGATCAAGGCCGGCGAGCTGAACATCCAGCAGATGGATGTGCAGACCTACTTCTTCCGCCGCACCAACATGAACGCGCTCGGCCAGCCGCGGAGCTGGACCGATCATCTACTCTGGCACCACGCCGCCCACACCGTCGACCTGTTCGCCTATCAGGCCGGCTCGCCGATCGTGAAGGCCAACGCCGTGCAGGGCCCGATCCATCCCGATCTCGGCATCGCGATGGACATGTCGATCCAGCTCAAGGCGGCGAGCGGCGCGATCTGCACGCTGTCGCTGTCGTTCAACAACGACGGCCCGCTCGGCACCTTCTTCCGCTACATCTGCGACAACGGCACCTACATCGCCCGCTACGACGATCTGGTGAACGGCAAGGAAGAGAAGATCGACGTCTCCAAGGTCGATGTCTCGATGAACGGCATCGAGCTGCAGGACCGCGAGTTCTTCGCCGCGATCCGCGAAGGCCGCGAGCCGAATTCGTCCGTCGCCCAGGTGCTGCCGTGCTACCAGGTGCTGCACGACCTCGATCAACAGCTCGCCAAGGGCTGATCTTCCGCGTTCGGTTCGCCGCATCGCAGTTCAACGGCCGGGCTCGTCCCGGCCATTTTTGCGTTGGCGCGACGGAACATCTTCCCGACCGCCGCCCGGCCTTGTGTTTCCAAAGCGGAACCTTAGCTGCATCACGACGGTTGTCTCTGCAGATCACCGAGACATTCCTGTCAGGCGGAGGATGCAGATGCAGAAGCGCAAGTCCTTGTGGTCATCGGGCGGCCGGGCCGTCGCGATTCTGACCGCCGTGGCGCTGGCCGTGCCGGCGCTCGAGCCCGCCGCGGCCTTCGCCGCATCTCCCAGCAGACAGCAAACCGCCGCTCCGGCGGCCGAGGCCGCACCGCTGACCGACGTCAGCGCGCGGAAGCGGCGTCATGTGAGGCGCGGCGGCAATGGCGGTGCGGCAGCCGCGGCGGCTTTCGCCGGAATCGTCGGCACCATCGGGGCGATCGCCGCCGCCCAGGCACAGCGCGACGCTTATGAAAGCCGGTACCGCTACTACTATGGGGCGGGCCCGGGATATTACGGGGGGCCGCGCTATTATGGCGCACCTTACGGCCCACGACCGTACTACTACGGCTACTAAACGCCGGAAGGGGCGCTCAGGCGTGGTCCATCCTTCAAACCCGACATCGCGCCTGAGTTGTGTTTATACCGCTGACATCGAAATCAGCTAGGCTTTGGACATGGCTGATTCGCTCGACCGCCTCTACCAGGCCGTGCTCGCGGCGCGGGATCTCGATCCGGCGACATCGCGAACGGCTCGGCTGTTTCAACGCGGGTCCGGCAAGATGGCCAAGAAGCTGGCCGAAGAAGCAATCGAGGTGGTGATCGACGCCGTCAACGGGAACCGCGACGCGGTGGTCCGCGAAAGCGCCGATCTGCTCTACAATCTCACCGTGCTGTGGGCTTCAGCCGGCGTCCGCCCCGAAGACGTCTGGGCCGAGATGCGCCGCCGCGAGAATCTGCTCGGCATCGCCGAAAAGCTGCCGAAATCCCGTATCAGCAAGCCGCCGACGCCGCCCGCCCCTCGCCGGCCAGTCGTCTTGCAGGACGCCCGCGCGGTCCGCAAGCGTCGGTGACCCTCGCTTTTCCATCTCCCGCACTTCAACCGCCGTTCTTCGGCATCTGTGCTTTTTACGGCATGGACAAACCAGTGACGGAATGGTTGATCGCGCCCCATGCTGCGCAAAATTTACGACTGGTGCATCGACGCCGCCCACAAACCCTACGCCCTTTGGATTCTCGGGCTGGTGTCGTTCGCGGAGAGCTCGTTCTTTCCGGTGCCGCCGGACGTGATGCTGATCCCGATGTCGCTGGCGCGACCACAGCGCGCCTGGTTCTACGCGGCGCTGTGCACCGTCACGTCGGTGGCGGGCGGCGTGGTCGGCTACGCGATCGGCGCATTGCTGTACGACTCGGTCGGGCACTGGCTGATCCAGCTCTACGGCTATGCCGACAAGGTCGAGGCATTCCGCGCGGGTTACGCCGAATGGGGTGCCTGGATCATCCTGCTCAAGGGCCTCACTCCGATCCCCTACAAGCTGGTCACCATTACGTCGGGCTTTGCCGGCTACGATGTCTGGCTGTTCATCCTGTTCTCGATCATCGCCCGCGGCGGCCGGTTCTTCATCGTGGCGGTCGTGCTGAACCGCTATGGCGTGGTGATCCGCGAGCAGATCGAAAAACGGCTCGGAATGTGGGTGACGATCGGCGCGGTGCTGCTGGTGGCCGGCTTCGTCATCGCTTTGAAGCTCGTCTAGCATCGGCGAACCGGCTTCTCTCCGCCGGCGCATCGGCGTAGGCTGGGCCATGCCCATTTCGAACCGCATGTCGCGCCGGTGTTTCGTGCCGCGAAGCGTTGTCTTTGCCGCCGCGGCGGTGCTCGCAACTGTCCTGTCGGTGGCGTCCGCTGCCGCACAACATATTGCGCCTTCACCACCGCCAGCCGATCAGCCGTCACCAGCCCCTGCCCCCTCGCACTCGGACAATCCTGGGCTGGTCAACGAAATCAAAAAACTGCTGAAGACGCCGTCATCGCTGTTGCCGTCGACGTCGCTGCTGCCTTCGTTCGGTCGCGACAGCAAAGACACACCGACGCCACCGGCACCGACCACGCCGCCGCAAGCGGCGTCACCGGCGCCAGCGCCACCCCCTCCGACCCCACAATCGTTGCCGATGGTGCCGGAGGTGGTCGGAGGGCATCAGATCTGCCCGGTGGTGCAGGGCAGCGGACCTGATTGTCAGGCGGCCGCCGATATTCTGTGCCGGTCGAAGGGCTACCGCCTCGGCAAGAGCCTGGGCGTCGACTCCACTGAGAAGTGCTCGGCTAAGGTTCTGATCCCCGGCCGGTCGCGCCAGCCAGGCGATTGCCGCACCGAAAATTTCGTCACACGGGCATGGTGCCAGTAGTCGCGGTTGATCACTGCGGCGAAACGTACGCCCCGTGTCGAAAGGCGCCGAATTCGCCAAATCCCAGCTTGCAGGTCGGTTCCTCGCTTGCTTTTGTGTCGGCGCGGCCGCGCCGCCAAACACAACAAACAAGGAGAAACTCGAATGCCCATGCCTGCATTGTTCAAGGGCCGCCTCTCGGTCCCGGTGATCGGCTCACCGCTGTTCATTATTTCGGGTCCCGAGCTGGTGATCGCGCAATGCAAGGCCGGCGTGGTCGGGTCGTTTCCGGCGCTCAACGCGCGGCCCGCCGCACTGCTCGACGAGTGGCTGCATCAGATCAAGGAAGAGCTCGCCGCCTACGACAAGGCGCATCCTGAGCGTCCGTCGGCGCCGTTCGCGGTCAACCAGATCGTGCACAAATCCAACAACCGGCTCGATGCCGACCTCGCGCTTTGTGAGAAGCACAAGGTGCCGATGCTGATCACCTCGCTCGGCGCCCGCGAAGAGCTGAACCAGGCCGCGCATAATTGGGGCGGCATCGTATTCCACGACGTCATCAACCAGAAGTTCGCCCACAAGGCAGTCGAGAAGGGCGCCGACGGCCTGATCCTGGTGGCGGCCGGCGCCGGCGGCCATGCCGGCATGCAGTCGCCGTTCGCCTTCGTCACCGAAACGCGCGCCTGGTACACCGGCCCGATCGCCCTGTCCGGCGCGATCGCCAATGGCCGCGCGATCCGCGCCGCCCGCATGCTCGGCGCCGATTTCGCCTATATCGGCTCGGCCTTCATCGCCACCAAGGAGGCCAACGCGGTCGAGCGCTACAAGGAGATGATCACCACCTCGGGCGCCGACGACATTGTGTATTCCAACCTGTTCACCGGCGTGCACGGCAACTACCTGAAACCGTCGATCGTCGCGGCCGGCATGGACCCGGACAATCTCGAACAGTCCGATCCGTCGAAGATGAATTTCGGCACCGACGAATCCGGCGAGCGCGCCAAGCCGAAGGCCTGGAAGGAAATCTGGGGTGCGGGTCAGGGCATCGGCAGCATCAACCAGGTGCTGCCGGCCGGCGAACTGGTCGCCCGCTTCAAGAAGGAATACGACGAGGCGATCGACCCGCCGCTGTGAGGCGATAACTGCCGCCCCCTCCTCACTCCGGTCATTGCGAGGCGTGAAACGACGAAGCAATCCAGCCCAGGTATGGTGCGCTGGATTGCTTCGCTTCGCCCGCAATGACGAGGGAGGCTTCGATCTCGACAGCTCAGTTCGTGGACATCACCGCATGGACGCCATCTACCGCATCGACGGCACCAACATCGAAACCAGCCCGAACGCCGCGGGACCGTGGGACCCGACCATGCAGCACGGCTCGCCGCCGTCGGCCCTCGTCACCTTTCTGGCCGAGCAGATCCCGACGCCGTCGCCGATGCAGATCGCGCGCGTCACCGTCGACCTGTTGCGACCGGTGCCGGTGGCGCCGCTGACCTACCAGACCGAGGTGCTGCGCGAAGGCCGCAAGATCCAGCTTTGCGCCGTGCGGCTGCTGTCGCAGGGCGTCGTCGTGGTCGGCGCCACGGTGCTGAAGATCCGCGTCGCGCCCCCCGATCTGCCGGACGATATCGAACATCCGCCGCTCGACGTGCCGCATCCAGATGACTGCCAGGTGCTCGACCCTGGCTTCACCCGCAACCCGTTCGTCGGCGGCATGTCGCTACGCAAAGTTTATGGCGGATTCGGCGAGATCGGCCCGGGCGCGACCTGGTATCGGGCCGACCGGGCGCTGATCGACGGGCAGCCGACGTCGCAGGCGATGCGTGCGGTGGTCGCCTCCGACTTCAGCAACGCCACCTCGTCGATCCTCGACTTCAAGCACTGGACCTTCATCAACGCCGACCTCAACGTGTTCTTCGCGCGGCAGCCGGTTGGCGACTGGGTGCTGCTGAACTCCGAGATGTGGCTGGGCCCCGACGGTGCCGGCATCGCGTCGTCGAAACTCGCCGACACCCAAGGTTACTTCGGTCGCGCGATCCAGAATCTGGTCGTCGAACAGCGCTGATCGGAATGTGAGTGCCGGGGACCGGTCCACGTATGTTGACGAGGCCATCCGGTCGCGAGAATCGGCTTAACACCTCATTAACCATGTTCGCCCAACAATAGAGCTGCCGCGATACGGGGCTCCGTCGATGACCGATCCTGCATCGTAGGCGTACACCACAGGCCAGGTGGACGTCGCCATGCTGTATGTCCAAAAGACTTCCGCGACCCTCGACGAACTTCGTATCCGGGTCGCTCACGCGCTGCATCGCCATCCGCTGTGCCGCGACGTGCGCTTCGACATCGTCGCGACGCCGCGTACCCGCAAGGGCGGCAACTGGACGATCAGCATCCAGTCGGTCGCGCCCGACGCGCTGTGGGAAGCTTCCGAAATCATCGCTGATATTCAGGAGGCCTATGAGCTCATCGAGATGCCGATGTACGCGGCAGCCTGATCGACCGGCCCGGGGCCAAGCGCCCCGCGGAACTGCTCATAGCTCGCACTAACAGCCATATTTCCTCTGCATTCTTGCGCGATACGAGCAGCCGTTCGTCGCCGCGACGGAGATCAGCTTGACGAAGGCCTTCACCCTTTCCGCGTTGGCGTGCGTACTCCTGGCGAGTGCGTCCGCGGCCAGCATCCTTGCGCGCGCCAGCGTTCCGGCCGCAGGTTCCGCCGGCGTCGCCGCGATCGAGCTGCCGATTGCTAATCGCAACGTGAAAGCCGACAAGCTCGAAATCGCGCAACAGCAGCCGGAAACCGCCGAGCTCGCAGCCGCCCAGGAGCCTGCCGCAGAACAGCCCGTCGAAGAGCAGACCGCGGCGGCCACTGCGGAGCCGAGCACCTCGGCCAAGCCGCTGCAGCTCGCCTACGCCACCGACGATCTGCCGGTCGCTGCGATTCCCGAGGCGGCCCCATCCGAGCCGAGCGCTGCTCCGAAGGCCACCAGCAAGCTGCCGCCGGTGATCGCCACCGCGCCGGTGCACAGGCCGAAACCGAAGCCGGCCGCGAAGGAAGCGCTGCTTAGCGACGGCCAGATCGCGAAGATCAAAACTCGCCTCAATCTCTCGTCGTCGCAGGAATATTATTGGCCGTCGGTCGAGCAGGCGCTGCGGGCGATCGGCCGCAAGCTGCATTCGAGCTCGAACGGCCGCGACAGCGGAACGCCGATGATTGATCCGGACAGCGCCGAGGTTCAGCAGCTCAAATACGCCGCGATGCCGCTGCTATTCCAGTTGCGCGAAGATCAGAAGCAGGAAGTTCGCAAGCTCGCCCGCGCAATGGGCCTCGAACAGGTCGCGCAGCAGATCTGACGGCGATGGCGGCGGCGTCGAATGAGCCGCGGAGCCCCGTTCAGCTCGACTGATACCGCGCAGCGATCTCCGGACTGTCTCGCTCCGGCCAATCCGGCGGCCGGCCAGGCACCATCTTCAGCCCCTGAACGAAGTGATCGACCCAGGTGCGGTCGACGAACGGCAACCAATCCAGAAAGCGTTTGGAGAAACTCGGCTTCGCCGCGAGCAGTTCGTCGCAGGCGATCCGCGCCGCGTCGAGCTGCCCGATCCGCGCCAGCGCGTTGATCTTGAGGACGTGCGCGTACCAGTAAGCGGGGCGACGCGCCAGCGCGAGCGTGGCGTGTTCGATCGCCTCCGGCCACTGCCCCAGCATCGTGTAGGCGAGCCCAAGCTCGCCCAGCGAATAGAAGATGTTGGGATCGTTCGACGACAGCCTCAGCGCGGTCTTGAGCTGAACGATTGCCTGCTCGGGCTGGCCGGCGAGATTGAAGCAGCCGCCGAGCTGAGCATGCGCCAGCGCCAGACTCGGCGTGAGCGAGATCGCCTGCTCGAGCAAGTTCTTCGCCTCGACCGGGTGCCGCAGCCACATCTCGGCGATCCCGGCGAGCATGAAGCTGCGGCCGTCGTCGGGATCGGCCAGCATCGCCTGCTGCGCCAGTTTGCGCATCCGAAGAATTTGCTCCTGCGGCTGGCGCCCGGCCCAGATCGACCATGCCAGCGCCGCGGTCGCCTGGATCAGCGCTTCGGGCGAATCCGGATCGAGCGCCAGCGCTTCGGCGAAAAGCTTCTGCGCCATTTCGGAATCGGCGCGCGTCAACCGGTTGAGATGCCAACGGCCGCGCCAGATCAGATCACTGACACCGAGGTGGTCCTGGCGCTTGCCGCGGATGCGGATCTGTTCGGCGTGCTCGATCCGGCTTTCGAGCTGCGCCACCAGTTCGTTGACGAACTGTTCGAGCTCGGCGCGCGCGGCCGGGGATTGCAGCGTGAACCGCCGCGACCACAGCGAATAGCCGGTGATCGCCTCCGCCAACGAGGCCGACACGCCGTAAGAGTCATAGGCGCGATACAGCCGGCCCTCGACCAGATACTGCGCGCCGAGCCGCTGGCCGATCAGCTTGCGATCGTCGCTTTCAGTGAACGAGAAGCTGGAATTGCGCGAGATCACCGGCAGCCAGCGGATCCGCGACAGCCCGACGATCAGCTCCTCGCCGATGCCTTCAGCCACGTAGTCGAGCGTCTCGTCGTCGGTCGCGTTGGCGAACGGCAGCACCGCGATCGCTGGGCGGCCAGCGAAGCCGAGCGGCGGCAGCGAGACATCGACGATGTGGCTCGGCAGCGTGCCCCCGGCGGCAGCGGAAAGCACCACGTCATTCGCCGGCGGTACCAGCGCGTCACGCTGCTCCCGCAGCCACTCGCCGAAACCGCGCTCGCTCGGAATGTCGAGTCCTTCGAGGAATTCCCCGGCTGCACGGCCCGGCCGCGCCACGAACAGATCGATATCGATTAGTTCGGTGCGAAGCCGGACACGATCACGATCGCTGAGCAGCAGTTCGACGGCGTCCGAGTTCAGCAGCTTGCGCAGGTTCGACAGTTCGCGGCGGAGGCTGCCGGCGGCCTCGGCCTTGCGGCGGCTGCCCCACAGCCGATCCTGCAGCCAACCACGGGAACGCGCGCCGTCACGCGACAGCGCGAGCATGGCGAGAACAGCGATGCCCTTTTTGCTGGTGATCTCGACCCGGGCACCGCCGGGCGCCGTGAGCTCGAAGGGGCCAAGCAGCCGAAGCGTGTACCGCTCCGAATTAGCCGCCGTCATCCCGTGTCCTTCCTGCCTCTTCGATCAAAATAGCACTTTTCACGCATCTATCACGCCATTTTCACGATAGACCCGCGTCGATAAGGAAGCGGAACCCGACCCAATAAGGGAATATGCCGGAAGTCTCTTGACCGATCGAAAAATCGCGAAATAACAAGAGACAAACCGTCGGTTGCAGAGCAAGAATACCTGCAACCATATGCGAGTGAATCGCATGTGAAGCGGCGGTAGATGCGGGCGGGGGTTATGGGTAGCGTGTCTGGAAGCGACTTCCACCAGGAGCTGCTGTTTGCTTTTGGTGGCGGTGACCGCAACGTCACGATCGCGGTGCTGGATGGTCCCGTCGATCGGACCCACGATTGTTTCGTCGGCGCCCCGTTGACTCCACTCCATACCGCCGTGATGCAGCGCAGCGGCGACGATGCGCCATCGAGCGCGCAGAGCACCCATCTCGCCAGCCTGATTTTTGGTCAGCCCTGCAGGTCGGTCGAGGGAATCGCGCCGATGTGCCGCGGCCTGATCGCGCCGATCTTCGGCGATAGCCGTCCGGTATGCGCGCAGGCCGATCTTGCCGACGCGATCACACGAGCCCTCGATCACGGCGCGCAAATCCTCTTGATCGGTGCCGGATCGTTTGAACAACCCTGGTATCCAAGCCCTGCGTTGGCGCGCGCGATCGCTCGGTGCAATATTCGGAATGCGATGATCGTCGCCAGCGCCGGACGTTACGGCTGCAGCACCCTGCTGCGCCGTTGCGGCACCTTGAACCTGTTGCCGGTGACAGCGCTCGACGGCGTCGGACAGCCGCTCGGAGGGAATGACGGCAATCTGAGCGACATCGGAATCGCCGTGCCGGGATCGAGCGTATCCGGCGCAGCGCTGGAGGGGCGGGTGGTGCAGCGGAGCCATCCAAATGTCGCGGCTGCCCTGGTCACGGGCGCGGCGGCGCTGCTGCTGGGCGTCCAGCGCAACGCGGGACTTGCTCCGAATCCCGCCGCCGTCGCCGAGGCTGTTCGGATGACGGCGACGCCGCAGACGTCGCCGTCCGGCTCCGCGCTGCCTCCGGCCTGGACCGGCCGAAAGAACCTCGAAGCGGCAGCGGCTTACCTGACCGGGCGCTACGAGGGCGCCTATGCGTCGGGTCTGTTCGAGGCCTGGTATCGCGCCCGGGCGGGCGCGACCCGGTCCGATCACGCCGCGTTCCGCCCCAGGGCGTGATCGCGCCACCACGCCTCCAGCGCCTCCGCTTCCGGCGGCAGCGACACCGACAGCCCTTGGGCGAAATCGGTCCAGACGTCTTCGGCCTTCGGCGTCACCACGCAGGCCACCGGCACGCCGGCCGCGATCGCCGCCTGGAACGCCGACATCAACCCGCCGCGCACCGCCTCCTGGCCGCCGAACCGGCTCAGCACCACCAGCGCCGGCTTGCGCGCCACCGCGCGCTCGACCGCACCGGCCGCGAGCGCCAGCGACGACGAATTCAGATTGCAGGCTTGCGATCCGGAGCCGAGGTCCTGATGCATCGCGTAGCGGTCGCCGGTGGCGATATCGATCAGCTCGCTGCGACACTCGCAGCCCTCATGACCACCATGGCCGTGGCCGGCATCTTCGGGCGGGGCGATCACGCCGACGATGTCGACGCCTTCGGCCTTGCGGCGTAGCGCGAACGCGGCAAGCACATCGGCGGCCGGCGTCCCCGGCCCGCCCCGCAGCGCCGCGATCGGCATCGATTGATTGCTTTCGAACGACATTGTCGAGTCTCCTTCATGCGATACGAACGCACGCCGTCGCTGACCCGACACGACTGGTAGTCGCGTAGTCACCGACGCCGCCGTTGCGGCGATCAGGACTGAGAATGCGAAGTTCGTGCCGGCCGCGCGGGACTAACGATCCGGCCAACTACGCATGGCCGTCGCGGCCCGGCGCGAGCGCGACACCTTTGATCTGCGCATAGACGTCGACGCCCTCGGCGAGCCTCAGCAGATCCCACGACCGCCGGCTGAGCCGTGCCAGCAGCCGGCCGCCATCGCCGTCTCGTCCGAGTGTCAGCACCACCAGCACCTCGTTGCCGCCGATCGGTGACACCGAGGCGATCCGCGCCGGCAAGGCGTTCAGGATCGAACTCGCATGCGGCGGCTCGCGCGCCAGGCTGACGTCGCTGGCCGCGATCCGCACCCGTCGCAATTCGCCGCGCGCAGCCGGCGGCGACGGCACCAGCAGCCGGCCGCCGTCGATCCGCAGCGTCAGCAGGCCGTAGTCGGTGTCGTAACTCTCGACCGTCGCGTCGAAATTCACCGCGGCATCGCGCGCGATCGCCAGCGGCAGCTTCGGATCGCTTTGCAGCTCCGCGAGCGGACCGACCGCCAGCACCTTGCCGGAATGCATCAGCACCAGATGGTCGGCGAGCCGCTCGATCTCGGTGATGTCGTGACTGACATAGATCACCGGCAGCGACAGCCGCGCGTGCAGCCGCTCCAGAAACGGCAGGATCTCGTCCTTGGTCAGCCGGTCGAGCGCCGACAACGGCTCGTCCATCAGCAGCAATCGCGGCTGCGACAGCAGCGCCCGGCCGATCGCGACGCGCTGCCGCTCGCCGCCGGACAAATTGCGCGGCGACCGCTCGAGCAGCTTCGAAAGACCGAGCAGGTCGATCACCTCGTCGAAGCCGACCGCGTCGGCGCGGGCCTCGCCGGAATGGCGCGGCGCGCCGTACAACAGGTTGGCCTTCACCGACAGGTGCTGAAACAGGCTGGCTTCCTGAAAGACGTAGCCGATCGGCCGATGATGCGGCTTCAGGAACGTCGTATCGTCCTGCCACACCTCGCCGCTGACGTCGCAGCTACTTCCGGGCAGATGCTGCAGCCCGGCGAGGCAGCGCAAAACGCTAGACTTGCCGCAGCCGGACGGCCCGAACAGCCCGGTGATGCCGGTGGCCGGCACCGTGAAGGCTGCATCCAGCGTGAAGCCGCCGAGCCGGCCGCGAAACGCTGCGCGAATACTGGGAGGCGACAGCGCCCTCATGCCCGGATCCGTGCGGTTCGTTTTTCCAGCATCATCATGGTGAGAATCACCACGAAGGCGAACGCCGCCATGCCGCCGGCCAGGATGTTGGCCTCGCGCCATTGCGCGGTCTCGACGTAGTCGTAGATCGCGACCGACAGCACCTTGGTGCTGCCCGGAATGTTGCCGCCGATCATCAGCACGATGCCGAACTCGCCGACGGTGTGGGCGAAGCCGAGCACCGCGCCGGCCAGAAAGCCCGGCCGCGCCAGCGGCACCGCCACCGTCCAGAACGCCTTCAGCGGTGAGGCGCGCAACGTCGCGGCGACTTCCAGCGGCCGGTCGCCGATCGCATCGAACGCATTGCGGATCGGCTGCACCACGAACGGCATCGAGTAAATCACCGAGCCGAACACCAGGCCGCCGAAGGTGAAGGCCAGGGTGCGGCCGCCCCACAGCGACGCCAGCGTCCCGCCGGGACCGTCGGGGCCCATCAGCACCAACAGATAGAAGCCGAGCACCGTCGGCGGCAGCACCAGCGGCAGCGCCACCACCGCGGCGACGCCTTCCTTCCACCACGCCTTCGACCGCGCCAGCCACCATCCGATCGGGGTGCCGACGAACAGCAGGATCACCGTGGTGATCGCCGCCAGCTCGATGGTGAGCCACACCGGCTGCCAGATGTCGGGAGGGAGATTGGTCATCGGCGAGCCCGGCGTTGTGCGAGGCGCGCCGGACTAACCTCTCCCCGCGTGCGGGGAGAGGTCGACCGTCGGAGCGAAGCGAGGACGGTCGGGTGAGGGGGCGCTTCCACGCGGCCGAGCGGCTCAGGCTTGAGGCGA
>NZ_QKQS01000023.1:377262-1458701 GCF_003226555.1 Rhodopseudomonas palustris
GGCGAAGCCCCCTCACCCCAGCCCTCTCCCCGCACGCGGGGAGAGGGAGCGAAGCGCCGTGCATTGGGCTGAAACGCTTCGCAATCAGGGAGAGATGCGCCCGCATAGACGTCCTCAGCTCGCCTTGCGCTTCGGAACTTCGTAGCCGAACTTCTCGATGATCGCGCTCGCCTCCGGGCCCTTCAGGAAGTCGAGGAACGCTTTGGCGGCGGCGCTGCTTTCGCCCTTCTTCAGCAGCACCGCGTCCTGGGTGATCGGCTTGTACAGATTCTGCGGCACCATCCAGCGCGATCCGTCCTTGTCGTTGATCACCTGAGACAGCGCCACGAAGCCGATCTCGGCGTTGCCGGTCTGCACGAACTGATAGGCCTGGGTGATGTTGGCGCCTTCCACCAGCTTCGGCTTCAGGTCGTCGTACAGTTTCAGTGCCTGCATCGTCTCCACCGCGGCGGCCCCATAGGGCGCGGCGACCGGATTGCAGATCGACACCTTGGCGATCGAGGCCTGCTTCAGCGTCTCTTCGCCCTTCACCACGCCGGGCGACTTGCTCCACAGCACCAGCTTGCCGACCGCGTAGGTGAACACGGCGTCCTTCACGCCGAAGCCTTCGGCGGCGAGCTTCTTCGGCCGTGCCGAATCCGCCGACAGGAACACTTCGAACGGCGCGTCCTGGGTGATCTGGGTGTAGAACTGGCCGCTGGCGCCGAACGACAGCACCAGCTCGTGGCCGGTCTTGGCCTTGAACGCTGCGGCGATCTCCTTCACCGGCTCGGTGAAATTCGCCGCGACCGCGACCTTGGCGGAGTCGGCGAGGGCAGGGTTGGCGGAAAGACCGGCGGCGAAAGCTGCGCCGAACAGGGCGAGCTTGACGGTGGCAATGGCTTTCAAGGGAAGTCTCCTACGGGTTGAATCAAAAGTCGGACGTGGTGGCGCGAACGGGAACAGCACGGCGCGATCCGCGCCTCGCTCGGTGATGACTCGCTCCGCTGGCAATGATTGGATCGGCACGAACATGCGGGACGTTCCCGTCAGTCGATCGCGACGATGACGTGCGCGGCGTCGAACACCGCGCAGGCCGGATCACCGGGGGCCAGTTCGAGGTCGGAGGCGCTGCGCGCGGTGACCGAGGCCGCGAGCGTCTTGTCGCCGCCGATATCGAGCACGATCTCGGCGTTGACGGCGGAGACGTCGGCGCGGCGCACGGTGCCGCACACGCAATTGCGCGCCGACACCAGCGGCGGCTGATGGCCGGGGGCAATCATCACGAACGGCGCCTTGATCAGAACGAGCGCCTCGCGGCCGACCACGAGGCCGAGGCTGCGCACGCTCTCGGCGGTGAGAAGCGAATAGATCGTGGTCTCGGGCGACACCGCCACCGCGACTTCGGCGCTGAGCGTATCGGATTTGATGTCCGTGATGACGCCGCGAAGGGCGTTGCGGGCGCTGGTCTTCATGAAGAATCCGGACACGAGGTTGATCGGGGTGATGCCGCTGCCGGCGAGTTCGGGTTCGAGATTGCGGAACACCCGCGCCATCTCGGCTTCGAGCCGGCCGAAGGCCTCGATCACCTTGACGCCGGTCGGGGTCAGCTGGGCGCCGCCGCCGGCCTTGCCGCCGGTTCGGGTTTCGAGCAGCGGGCGGCCGAACAGATTGGTCATGGCGTCGAGCGCGTCCCAGGCGGCCTTGTAGCTGAGGCCGGCCGCCTTGGCGCCGGCCGTAATGCTGCCCTCGCGCGCCACCGCCTGGAGCAGCCGGATACGGTCGCGACCGACCCCGGAGATCTCCTTCGTCTTCAGTGTGACGGTCGCCTCTATGGACATCCAGGCAGCCTCGTCATTTGGTCGGACTAGTCGTCATGTGCAGGAACTATATAACGACATACCCATCTTAGCCAACCTCAACGAAGGAGACCTCAGCCATGAAAATCAGCGCCCGCAATCAGCTCAAAGGCACCATCGTGGACGTCATCAAAGGCGCCACCACCTCGCATGTCCGCATCGACATCGGTGGCGGCGCGATCGTAACCGCTTCGATCACCAACGAATCCGCCGAAGAACTGAAGCTCGCCAAGGGTCAGCCGGCGATGGCGGTGATCAAGGCCTCCGACGTGCTGGTCGCTGTCGACTGATCTCGCCGCGCTCGGCCCGAGCGACAACAGGTCGCGTCCACCTTTCATTTCAGCGCCTCGCAGACGCTGAAATGAGGGTGGGCGGGACGCCTGAAACTGCGACCGTGCAGCTTGCCCCACCACTGATCGAGCGCACGCCGCTCGCATTTGAGCCGCACGCTCATCCCATCGGTAAATCTGATCCAGACGTCGAAGCGATGGCTCGGCACCGCGATCACCAGCGGAATGTCGGCGCTGAGCGCCTCGACGATCAGATGCAGCAGGCCTTTGCCTTCGGTCTCCTGCTGACCGAACCGGTTGATGATCAGAAGGTCGGCGCCCTGCGCCATCGCGCACGCGACCCGCGCGCCGGCATCGAGCAGGAGGCTCGGATCGAGCCGGCAGCCTTCCGCCATCGGGCCGAGATCCTGATACAGCGAGATCTGCTCGCCGGAATGCACCAGCCGCGCCGACAGCCCCCGGGACTCGTCGCCGCGGGGGCCGACCTGCACCAAGCCGACCGCGCGGTATCCCTGTGAATTGAGATCAGCGGCAAATTCGCCGAGCAGACGATCCGGGTCTTCGCCGCGTTCATAGACCAGAGCAGCCAGATCGCATTGCGAGTCGAAGGTCATCGGCCCATCGCCGCAGCCTGGCGGCGCTCCGTGTCGAGAGAGCACGAGTGGGGGGCAGATACCCCTGCGCTCCGCCACCGTTATATATGACAGTATATAGCGACCTGACGCCAGTCCAAATTCTGCTTTCGGACCAAGGCAAAGGCTGCAACCAAGAACCGTCTGCAAAAGCAACTGGCACCGCCTGTTGTTTGAGCGATGCGTAATTTTATTGCTTACCGACGCATATTTCTTGCGCTTTGATGCGCGTCAAATCGGGGGTTCCCCCTGCGTGCTATCGCACCGCACACAACGCAACGTCTCTGCCAGCGAGGCCCTGATACCTCGCGAGTAGTCAATCTAAGGGCCACGAGGAGGTTCTGCCCGGCCGCTGCCTCAGCAGCCGCCCGGCATCGATACACCTTTCCCAAACATGGCCGACGCAACACGGCGGGTTCGCTCCGCCGATCCAACGCAAGACACGCAAGAACGGACGGACCCCATGAACGCAAAATATCCCGGCATCCCCTCAGTGATCCACGGCAACGGCGCGGTCGCGCAGGTGATGGGGCATGTCTGCGGCGGCGTCATCGGCTACCCGATCACGCCTTCGACCGAGATCTCGGAAATCTATGAGGCGTTCCGCTCCTCCGGCGGCTGCAACGTCTGGGGCAAGCATCCGTTCTTCTTCGAGCCGGAAGGCGAACACTCGGCGCAGTCCGGCGCGCTCGGCGCCGCGCTGACCGGCGGCAAGTTCGTGTCCAACGCCTCGTCGAGCCAGGGCATCCTGTATGGCCTCGAGTCGCACTACGTCACCGTCGGCAAGAAGGTCGGCGGCTTCGTACTGCAGGTCGCTGCGCGCGTGGTGTCGAAGCACTCGCTCAACGTGATGGCCGGCCATGACGACGTCTATGCGCTGTTGTCGTCGGGCTACACCATCCTGTTCGGCTCCAATCCGCAGGAAGCCGCCGACCTCGCGGCGATCTCGTATAAAGTCGCCGCCACTTCGCTGATCCCGGTCGCCAATGCGATGGACGGCTTCGCCACCTCGCACATGCTCAGCGAAGCCTTGATGCCGGAGCCGGAGCTGCTCAAGGAATTCCTCGGCGACCCCGCCGGCCGCATCAAGTGCCCGACCGTGGCGCAGGAGATGCTGTTCGGCGCCAAGGGCCGCGTGTTCCAGCTCAAGCAGTATCTGCTGCGGCACGAAGCCGACTTCATGCCGGCCGATCTCGCTTCGCTCCGGACATTCCTCGACGACAACGCCGACACGATCGAGACCGACAACGCCGGCACCATCGTCTCCGACACCCAGCGCTGGGTGCCGGAAGAACTGCGCGGCCAATGGAAGCGGCAGTGGATCAACGCACACGAGAAGGGCACAAGGCAGCTGGTGCCAGCGCTGGTCGACATCGACAATCCGGGCCTCACCGGCGGCGTGCAGAACCAGCCCGACTTCCAGGCCGGCGCGGTCGATCACCGCACCCATTTCGCCAATGCGGTGCCGCGCTTCGTCAAGGAGGCGATGGCCGAATACGCCGCGCTGACGGGGCGCGAATACAAGCCGGTGATGACCTATATGTGCGACGACGCCGAGCACGTCGTGGTCGGCCTCGGCTCGGTCACCGACGACGCCGAAGCGGTCGCGGCGTACTTGCGCTCGCAGGGCAAGAAGGTCGGCGTGGTGTCGATCAAGATGCTGCAGCCGTTCCCGGAAGCCGAACTGGTCCAAGCGCTGGCCGGCAAGACCGCCGTCACCGTGCTGGAGCGCTCCGACGTCACCGCGCTGACCCAGCTCGTCACCCAAGCGCTGTGCAAGGCGCGCGAGAACGGCGACGCCGGCGTGCGTCACGCCGACATCCCTCCGCTCGCCAAGCTGCCGAAGATCACCACCGCGATCTTCGGTCTCGGCGGCCACGATCTTCAGCCGCGCGACATGATCGCCTGCTACGCCAATATGGAGAAGCAGGACTCCGCGCCGTTCGTCTATCTCGGCACCAAGTTCTTCACCGACAATGCCTCGCCGCGGATGGAAGCGCTGCAGGCCCGGCTGAAGGCAGCCTATCCCGAGACGCAGTTCATGGCGATGGAGACCGGCAAGAACCCGAACCTGCTGCCGCCGCAAGCGTTCCGCATCCGCTTCCACTCGATCGGCGGCTACGGCACCATCGCGTCGGGCAAGCTGCTTACCGACATCCTGGCCGGCGCGCTCGACATGCATTCGAAGTCGGCACCGAAATACGGCTCGGAAAAGAGCGGCGCGCCGACCAACTACTACATCACCTTGTCGCCGGAGCCGGTGAAGATCACCAACGCCGAACTGGAAGACGTCGAGATCGTGATCTCGCCGGACCACAAGGTGTTCGTGCACACCAACCCGCTGCGCGGCCTGGTCGAGGGCGGCACCTTCATCCTGCAGACCAATCTGTCGGCGCTGGAGGTGTGGCGTGACCTGCCCGCCAAGGCGCGGCAGACCATCCGCGACAAGAAGATCAAGTTCTACGTGATCGATGCGTTTGCGGTGGCCAAGCGCCACGCCCCGACCGCCGAACTCGAAACCCGGATGATGGGCATCGCCTTCATCGGCGCGGTGTGCGGCAACGTCGACCGCGTAGTCGCCGACGCGTCGCAGGAAGCGATGCTGAACAAGATCCGCCAGCAAATCTCGAAGAAGTTCGGCGCCAAGGGCGGCGACATCGTCGAAGGCAATATGTCGGTGATCCGCGAGGGTCTCGAGGCCACCCATAAGGTCGATGTCGACGCTCCCGAATTCAGCGAGGAGGCGATCAAGGCCGCCCCGAAGGTCAAGCGCGACGCCTCGATCTCGGCCTCGATGTGCCGCGTCGCGGCGCCGGCCTCGGCATCGGGCTTCCTCGACCCTGAATACTACGACGACGTGCTGGCTGCGCCGTTCCGCGAAGGCACCATTGCGGAGGCGCCGGTGCTGCCGGGCATCGGCATGTTCATGCCGGCCGGCTCTGCGGCTGCCAAGGACAAGGGCCTGTTCCGCCGCAACGTGCCGGAGTTCAAGGCCGACCTCTGCACCGGCTGCATGGAATGCGCGCTGGTCTGCCCGGATGCGGCGATCCCGAACGCGGTGCACGACATCCACGAACTGCTGCTGACCGCGATCAAGCAGCTCGACATCGCGCCCGCTCAGCAAGACGCGCTGCGCGAGAAGGTGCCGGCGCTGACCGAGGCGATCCGCGACGTGTATCGCGGCGGCAAGAACGACAAGCCGTTCGCCGACATCGTGGCGCAGGCGGCCGAAACGCTGAACGTCGACAACGCCACGCTCAACCGCAATTTCGGCAAGCTGTCGGCGGCGCTGTCGGTGTATCCGGTGGCCCGCACCCGTCCGTTCTTCGACGCGATGGAGAAGAGCCAGCCGGGCTCGGGCGGCCTGTACTCGGTGAGCGTCGATCCGTGGAAGTGCTCGGGCTGCCTCGAATGTATCGACGTCTGCGGCCCCGGCGCGCTGGTCGATCGCGAGCAGGACGAACCGATGCTGGAGCAGCTCCAGGCCCGGTTCGAATTCCTCAGCCGCACCCCGAACACCCCGGCGCGGTTCACCGAAAGCGCCACCAGGCCGGAAGGCGAGACCAAGCGGCTGATGCTGGATCGCGCCAATTACTACGCAACCACCGGCGGCCACGGCGCCTGCCGCGGCTGCGGCGAAGTCACTGCGATCCGTCTGGTCACCTCGACCAACCACGCGATCCACGACAAGCGCCGCAAGGAGCACATCCGCGAGCTGGAGACCCTGATCGACCAGCTCAATGCCAAGCGGGCGCTGGTTGCCGGCGACGAGGCCCGCGCCGCCCGGATCGACCAGACCCTGAAGACGCTGGAGAAGCGGCTGTATCTCTACGAGAGCGGCCCGACCGGCAACGGCCCGTCCGGCATGGTGATCGCCAATGCCACCGGGTGTTCGAGCGTCTACGCCTCGACCTTCCCGTTCAACCCCTACACCGATCCGTGGGTGAACAGCCTGTTCCAGGATACGCCTGCGGTCGCCAAGGGCATCTTCGAAGGTCTCACTGCCAAGGCGTCCGAGGACTTCCGGGCGCTGCGCATCGCCAAGCTCGAACTGGCCGACGCCTATGATGCGGCCAAGCACGACGGCTACTTCCGCTACTTCGGCTGGAGCGAATTCACGCCGGAAGAGCGCGCGATGCTGCCGACCGTGCTGAGCATGGGCGGCGACGGCGCCACCTACGACATCGGCTTCGGCGCGCTGTCGCGTCTGCTCGCCACCAAGACTCCGATCAAGGTGGTGGTGCTGAACACCGGCGCCTACTCCAACACCGGCGGCCAGACCTCGACGGCGAGCCTCACCGGCCAGGACAGCGACCTGTCGCGGTTCGGCATCGCCCAGCACGGCAAGCAGGAATCCCGCAAGGAGCTCGGCCTGATCGCCTCGTTCCATCCGAGCGTGTTCGTGGTGCAGACCGCGACCGCGCTGCAGGGGCACTTCCTCAAGAACGTGATGGAGTTCCTGAACCACACCTCGTCGCCCGCGGTGCTCGACGTCTACACGCCGTGCCAGGCCGAGCACGGCATCGGCGACGCCGCGGCGAGCCGCCAGGCGCGCCTCGCGGTCGAGAGCCGGATGAATCCGGTGTTCGTCCACGATCCGCGCAAGACCGGCAAGAACGAGCGCGCGTTCTCGCTCGACGGCAATCCGGAGGCCGATCAGGACTGGGCGTCGAAGTCGATCGAATATGTCGACGACAACGGCACCACCCAGCTGTTGAAGGCCAAGCTGACGCCGGCCGACTTCGCCCACACCGAAGTCCGCTTCCGCAAGCAGTTCAAGCCGATGAAGACGGATGCGGACGCACTGCCGATCGACGAATACGTCGCGCTCGACGCCGCCGCGCGCGCCGGCAAGACGCCGTTCATCTATGCGACGGACGGCGACAAGAAGCTGATCAAGCTGTCGGTCGGCGAGACCGTGGTGGCGCTGGTCGAGGAACGGCGCAAGTACTGGCGGACGCTGCAGGTGCTGGCCGGCTTCGACGTCCGGGCGCTCGACGAGAGTCACCGCGTCGAACTGGAGGCGCTGCAGCAGCAGTACGAGGAGCAGGTCAAGGCTCGCGAGTCGTCGCTCGATCAGATCGCGCGCGGCATGAGCGAGCTGGCGGCTTCGTCCAACGCGCCGGCGGCGAACGGCCTCGGCGCGCTGATGAACGGCTTCGCCCCGGCTCCGGCCGCGGCGGCGCCGAGCAACGGGGCCAAGGCCGCCAATGGCAACGGCGCCGAGCCGATCCACATCGACGATGCGGACCTCGGCAAGTGCACCAACTGCAAGAGCTGCTACCAGGACGTGCCGGAAGTATTCGAACTCACCAAGATCGTCGTCGACGGCGCCCCGAAGGACGTCGCCCACGTCATCCCTGGTGTGTTCAGCAAGCTCAAGGTGACGCCTGAACTGTCGGCCAAGCTGAGCCGCGCAGCGGCCAACTGCGATGCGGAGATCATTCGATGAGCGACGTCACCGGAACGGTCTCCAGCGACGTGCTGCGCTATCAGCAGGCGCGCAGCACGCTGGAAAACTCCAAGAGCGAACTGGAAGAGCTGCAGAACAGCGAAGCTGTCGGCATCTTCCAGAAGCAGCTCGCGCTGCTGCAGAAGCGCCTGGTCAACGACCCGGCGTCGCTGCGCACCATGTTCATCGCCGACGGCACCCAGGCCATCGTCTGGGAGTTCCAGCAGCCGGAGCTGGGCGAAGCCTTCACCACCACGCTGTGGAATCTGCTCGCCCGCGGCGACGACATGTCGACGATCCTGCAGCGCTTCATCTGGGCGCTGCCGCTGAAGTTCAAGCGCAAGTTCATCAAGGCGATCGACGTGCATCTGCGCGGTCGCTACCCGATGTTCGAAAACCTGTCGGAAGGCTGGCCGGGCGAAGCGTTCATCCCGCCCTATATCCGCCCGGCGGAAGAGCGCGCGATCGACTTCGAACTCGTGAACCAGGGCTATCTCGGCTACCAGTCGATCGGCTATTCCCTGAGAGAATGCGAGCTGTTCGTCTGGCTCGAGGTGATGCGCGACAAGCAGTGCGACGACAAGCCGTGCGAGCTCGGCGTGCTGATCCAGGGCCGGAAGGAAGCCAAGGGCGGCTGCCCGGTGAAGATCCACATCCCCGAGATGCTGGACCTGCTCGGCAACGGCAAGCATCGCGAAGCCCTGGAGCTGATCGAGAGCTGCAACCCGCTGCCGAACGTCACCGGCCGCGTCTGCCCGCAGGAACTGCAGTGCCAGGGCGTCTGCACTCATACCAAGCGGCCGATCGAAATCGGCCAGCTCGAATGGTACCTGCCCGAGCATCAGAAGCTCACCAACCCGAACGCCAATGAGCGCTTCGCCGGCCGGATCTCGCCGTGGGCCGCGGCAGTGAAGCCGCCGATCGCGGTGGTCGGCTCGGGCCCGTCCGGACTGATCAACGCATACTTGCTGGCGGTCGAGGGCTTCCCGGTCACGATCTTCGAGGCGTTCCACGACCTCGGCGGCGTGCTCCGTTACGGCATTCCGGAATTCCGCCTGCCCAATACGCTGATCGACGACGTCGTCGAAAAGATCATCCTGCTCGGTGGCCGCTTCGTGAAAAACTTCGTGGTCGGCAAGACGGCGACGCTCGAAGACCTCAAGGCCGAAGGCTTCTGGAAGATCTTCGTCGGCACCGGCGCGGGCCTGCCGACCTTCATGAACGTGCCCGGCGAGCATCTGCTCGGCGTGATGTCGGCCAACGAGTTCCTGACCCGCGTCAACCTGATGCGCGGCCTGGATGATCGTTACGAGACGCCGCTGCCCGAGGTGAAGGGCAAGAACGTGTTCGTCATCGGCGGCGGCAACACCGCGATGGACGCGGCGCGCACCGCCAAGCGGCTCGGCGGCAACGTCACCATCGTGTATCGCCGCACGAAGAGCGAGATGCCGGCCCGCGTCGAGGAACTGCATCACGCGCTGGAAGAGAACATCAATCTCGCGGTGCTGCGCGCGCCGCGTGAATTCATCGGCGACGACCACACCCATTTCGTCACCCACGCGCTGCTCGACGTCAACGAACTCGGCGAACCCGACAAGTCCGGCCGCCGCAGCCCGAAGCCGACCGGCCAGATCGAGCGGGTGCCGGTCGACCTCGTGATCATGGCGCTGGGCAACACCGCCAACCCGATCATGAAGGACGCCGAGCCGGGCCTGAAGACCAACAAATGGGGCACCATCGAGGTCGAGGAAGGCTCGCAGCGCACTTCGATTCCCGGCGTCTACACCGGCGGCGACGCCGCGCGCGGCGGCTCCACCGCGATCCGCGCGGCCGGTGACGGCCAGGCGGCGGCGCGCGAGATCGTCGGCGAGATTCCGTTCACGCCGGCCGAGATCAAGGACCGGGTCGAACGTGCGGCGCGCTACACCGAGCTCGGCCAGATCGAACAGACCATCGTCAATAAGGTGCCGCTGGCGGGCGGCATCGTCGAGTTCACGGTGCGGGCGCCGATGGTGGCGCGCTCGGCGAAGGCCGGACAGTTCGTCCGCGTGCTGCCGTGGGAGAAGGGCGAACTGATCCCGCTGACGCTGGCCGATTGGGACGCCGAGAAAGGCACCATCGATCTTGTGGTGCAGGGCATGGGCACTTCGTCGCTGGAGATCAACCGGATGGCGATCGGCGACGCGTTCAGCGGCGTCGCCGGCCCGCTCGGCCGCGCCAGCGAGCTGCACCGCTACGACGGCAACCAGACCGTGGTGTTCTGCGCCGGCGGCGTCGGCCTGCCGCCGGTGTATCCGATCATGCGCGAGCACCTGCGGCTCGGCAACCACGTCACGCTGATCTCGGGCTTCCGCGCCAAGGAGTTCCTGTTCTGGACCGGCGACGACGAGCGCGTCGGCAAGCTCAAGCAGGAGTTCGGCGACCAGCTGTCGCTGATCTACACGACGAACGACGGCTCCTACGGCGTCAAAGGCTTCGTCACCGGCCCGCTCGAAGAGATGATGAAGGCCAATCAGGAAGGCAAAGGCCGCAAGATTGCCGAGGTGATCGCGATCGGCCCGCCGCTGATGATGCGGGCGGTGAGCGACCTCACCAAGCCCTATGGCGTCAAGACCGTGGCGAGCCTCAACTCGATAATGGTCGACGCCACCGGGATGTGCGGCGCCTGCATGGTGCCGGTGACGATCGACGGCAAGATGGTGCGCAAGCACGCCTGCATCGACGGCCCGGAAATCGACGCCCACATCATCGACTGGGACAAGTTCCTGCCCCGCTTCAACGCCTTCAAGACCCAGGAACTGGAGAGCAAGAAGAAGCACGGGTTCGCGTAGCTCTCGGCCACGTCATTCCGGGGCGCGCCGCAGGCGCGAACCCGGAATCTCGAAGTTGTGGTGAAGAGAGATTCCGGGTTCGCTCACTTCGTGAGCGCCCCGGAATGACGGAGCAGATAATCTTGCGAAATGGTCGGGTTCGCCCCGGCCCTTTTTCGTTGCGGCTTCCCCAGAGCGGTTCTGGAAAGGGGTGTCAAAAGCCTTCGGACCCCTTAAGTTGCCGTCATGCCGAAAAGCTCCAAGTCCGCCGCTGCGACGCCTGCCGCTTCGTCCGTCCCGTCCCCCGCCGGCGTCAAGCCGCCCGGCAAGGGCGACCATGTGTTCCTGGTCGACGGCTCGTCCTACATCTTCCGCGCCTATCACGCGCTGCCGCCGCTGAACCGCAAGTCGGACGGGCTGCAGGTCAACGCCGTGCTCGGCTTCTGCAACATGCTGTGGAAGCTGATCCGCGACATGCCGCCGGACAACCGGCCGACGCATCTGGCCATCATCTTCGACAAGTCGGAAGTCACCTTCCGCAACGCGCTGTATCCCGAATACAAGGCTCACCGGCCGCCGGCGCCGGAGGATCTGATCCCGCAATTCGCCCTGATCCGCGAGGCGGTGCGAGCGTTCGATCTGCCGTGCCTGGAACAATCCGGGTTCGAGGCCGACGATCTGATCGCCACCTACGTGCGCGAGGCCTGCGAGGCTGGTGCCACGGCGACGATCGTGTCGTCCGACAAGGACCTGATGCAGCTCGTGACCGATTGCGTCACGATGTACGACACCATGAAGGACCGCCGCATCGGCGTGCCGGAGGTGATCGAGAAGTTCGGCGTGCCGCCCAAGAAGGTGGTCGAGGTCCAGGCGCTGGCCGGCGACAGCGTCGACAACGTGCCGGGCGTGCCGGGCATCGGCATCAAGACCGCGGCGCAGCTCATCAATGAATATGGCGATCTCGACACGCTGCTGGCGCGCGCCGCCGAGATCAAGCAGCCGAAGCGCCGCGAGGCGCTGATCGAGAACGCCGAGAAAGCGCGGATCTCGCGCAAGCTGGTGCTGCTCGACGACCATGTGAAGCTCGAGGTGCCGCTGGCCGAGCTCGCGGTGCACGAGCCCGACGCGCGCAAACTGGTCGCCTTCCTCAAGGCGATGGAATTCACCACGCTGACGCGGCGTGTCGCCGACTATGCGCAGATCGACCCGTCGGACGTCGAGGCGGAGACGGCGTTGAAGTCGGCCGTTCCGCCGCTGGCGAAGAGCGTCGCCGGCCCGAGTGACGATTTGTTTGCGGGGCAAGAGCCCTCACCCCAGCCCTCTCCCGCAAGCGGGAGAGGGGGCGCGCCGCAAGCGGGGCAAGGCGGTGCCCTGAATGCGGGGCGCGGGCGCGACGGCAGAGCGGGCGTGGTGCTGTCGCCGGAGACGCTGGTGGCGGCGCGGGCCGAGGCCGCGCGCAAGGTCCCGGTCGACCGCACGGCCTACAAGACGCTGCGCACGCTGGACGAGCTGCACGCTTTCATCGCCCGCATCCACGACGCTGGCGTGGTGGCGCTGGAAGCTGTCGCAACCTCGATCGATCCGATGCAGGCCGAGCTGATCGGCCTCGCGCTGGCGCTCGGCCCGAACGATGCCTGCTACGTCCCGCTCGCCCACAAGCAGGCTGGCGACGGCGACGGTCTGTTCGCCGCCGGCCTTGCGCCCGATCAGCTCGGCACGCGCAACGCGCTCGACGCGCTGAAGCCGATCCTGGAATCCGCCGGCGTCGCCAAGGTTGGGTTTGCGATCAAGTTCGCCGCGGTGCTGCTGGCGCAGCACGGCCTGACCTTGCGCAACGTCGACGACCCGCAGTTGATGTCCTACGCGCTCGACGCCGGCCGCGGCAGCCACGCGCTCGATGCGCTGTCCGAGAGCAATCTCGGCCATACCCTGCACACGCTGACCGAGCTGACCGGCACCGGCAAAAACAAGATCGGCTTCGATCAGGTCGGAATCGATCGCGCCACCGCCTATGCGGCCGAACGCGCCGACGTGGCGTTGCGGCTCGTGCGCGTGCTGAAACCGCGCCTTGTCGCGGGCAGCATGACCGCGGTGTATGAGACGCTGGAACGTCCGCTGGTCGGCGTGCTGGCGCGGATGGAGCGGCGCGGCATCTCGATCGATCGCAACGTGTTGTCGCGACTGTCGTCCGACTTCGCCCAGACCGCGGCGCGGATCGAGGCCGAGATCCGCGAGCTCGCCGGCGAGGACATCAATATTGGCAGCCCGAAGCAGCTCGGCGACATCCTGTTCGGCAAGATGGGGCTGCCGGGCGGCAGCAAGACCAAGACCGGCGCGTGGTCGACCTCGGCGCAGGTGCTCGACGAACTCGCCGAGCAGGGTCACGAATTCCCACGCAAGATTCTGGACTGGCGCCAGGTGTCCAAGCTGCGCTCGACCTACACCGATGCGCTGCCGAGCTACGTGCATCCGCAGACCCACCGCGTCCACACCACATATGCGCTCGCCGCCACCACCACCGGCCGGCTGTCGTCGAACGAGCCGAACTTGCAGAACATCCCGGTGCGCACCGAGGACGGGCGCAAGATCCGCCGCGCCTTCGTGGCGACGCCCGGCCACAAGCTGGTGTCGGCGGACTATTCGCAGATCGAATTACGGCTGCTCTCGGAAGTCGCCGACGTGCCGGCGCTGCGGAAAGCGTTTCAGGACGGCATCGATATTCACGCGATGACCGCGTCGGAGATGTTCGGTGTCCCGGTCGAAGGCATGCCGTCGGAAATCCGCCGCCGGGCGAAAGCGATCAACTTCGGCATCATCTACGGCATCTCGGCGTTCGGCCTCGCCAATCAGCTCGGCATCCCGCGCGAGGAAGCCGGCGCCTACATCAAGCGCTACTTCGAGCGCTTCCCCGGCATCCGCGCCTATATGGACGAGACCCGCGATTTCTGCCGCACGCACGGCTACGTCGCCACGCTGTTCGGCCGCAAATGCCACTACCCGGACATCAAGGCGTCGAACCCGTCGATCCGCGCCTTCAACGAGCGCGCCGCGATCAACGCCCGGCTGCAGGGCTCCGCCGCCGACATCATCCGCCGCGCCATGGTGCGGATGGAAGACGCGCTGGCCGAGAAGCAGCTCAGCGCCCAGATGCTGCTGCAGGTCCACGACGAACTGATCTTCGAGGTGCCGGAAGACGAGGTCGCCGCAACGCTGCCGGTGGTCCAGCACGTGATGCAGGACGCGCCGTTCCCGGCGGTGATCCTCAACGTGCCGCTGCAGGTCGACGCCCGCGCCGCCGACAATTGGGACGAGGCGCATTAGGCCCGCCGCGTTTGAAGCAGAGCTCTACGCGAGCACTGCGCGACCTCTCTCGCCTGCGGGAGAGGTCGGATCGCGCAGCGATCCGGGTGAGGGCACTCCTCTCCACGAGCCGCGGGCTCACTGCCCGCGTCGCCCTCACCCCACCCCTCTCCCGCAAGCGGGAGAGGGGGCGCGCTGGTGCCAGGGGCGCTGCTGCGGACAAACGACGGGCGCTGTAGGCGTTTGCGCCGTTGATACCTTCCCGCGCCGCTGGCATCGGCGCGTCCTCGGGGCTAGATTACGGCGTTTTCCGCAAAGCCGAAGCCAGAGAGTCCGCCCGTGTCCAAATCCGCGTCCCGCGCCCGTCTTGCCGACATCATCCGCACCCGCTCGTTCGGCCGGGGCGAGATCACGCTCGCGTCGGGGCGCAAGAGCGACTTCTACTTCAACCTGAAGCCGACGATGCTCGATCCCGAGGGCGCAGCGCTGCTGGCCGAATTGACCTACGAGGCGCTGCGCGACGACAAGGTCGACTATGTCGGCGGGCTGGAGATGGGCGCGGTGCCGCTGGCCGGCGCGATCGCGCAGCTGTCGTGGCTGAAGAACCATCCGATCGCGGCGTTCTTCGTGCGCAAGAAGCCGAAGGAGCACGGCGCGCGGCTGTCGGTCGAAGGGCTGGCCAAGGGCGAGAGCCTGGCCGGCAAGCGCTGCGTCATCGTCGAGGACGTCACCACCACCGGCGGCTCGGCCATCAAGGCGGTCGAAGCGGTGAAGGAATCCGGCGCCGAGATCGTGCTGGTGCTGACCATGGTGGACCGCGAAGAAGGCGCCGCCGAAGCCTTCGCCGAGGCCGGGCTGCCATTCCGGTCGCTGTACAAGGCCAGCGAATTCCTCAACACCTGACGCGTCGCCGACGCCGCCGGAAACCCGGCGTTTACCATCCCACCTTAAAGTCGCCCCCCAACAGCGGCCTTGCCGCGGGGTGGTTGCGTCGGTGGAGTGGGCGTTTGCGTCATTTGCTTACCAGTTCGCGCCTGCGGCGCCGCGCCCTCGGGGCGGTGTTCGCTTTGCCGCTGATCGGCTCTCCCGAGATCGCCTCGGCGCAGAACCTGCTGGACTTCCTGTTCGGTGGCGCCGGCCCGGAACGGCCGCAGCAGCGCGGCGCTCCCGCACAGGCCAGCTTCTTCGCCGACCCGTTCGGCCTCAACCAGCAAGGCCAGCCGCCGCAACCGCAGCGCCAGGCCTCCGCCGGCGGCGGCCCGGCATTCTGCGTGCGCAGCTGCGACGGCAAGTACTTCCCGCTGCAGCTCCGCGCCGGCACCAGCCCGGCGCAGATGTGCCAGGCGTTCTGCCCCGCCGGCAACGCCAAAGTGTATTACGGCAGCCAGATCGATGGCGCCCGCGCCGCCAGCGGCGAGCGCTATGCCGACTCGCCGAATGCCTTCGCCTATCGCAAGGCGCTGAAGGCGGACTGCACCTGCAACGGCCGCGATCCGGCGGGCCTGGCGCAGATCGACCTGTCGCAGGACACCTCGCTGCGCGCCGGCGACATCGTCGCCACCGCCGATGGCCTCGCCGCCTATAACGGCGTGCGCCTCGGCGTCGAGCAGACGCCGGACTTCACCCCGGTCGCCGATTATCCGGGGCTGACCGCGAGCCTGCGCGCCCGCCTCGGCGAGATGAAAGTGGCTCCGGTCCACGACCAGATCGCCGAACAGGCACCACCGGCATTGGGCCGCGACGTCTCGCTCCCAATCGCCCCCGCAAAACCGCTCCCCCAAGGCCGCCGCGCCGCGGTCGACTGAGGCAACCCTCGCGCACCCACCGTCATTCCGGGACGCTCGCGCCAGCGAGCGGACCCGGAATCTCGACGTTCAGGGCACCTAGGCGGCGCAGCTTGGGGAGACGTCTCGGTTCAGCAACGGCGAGATTCCGGGTTCGCGAGCTGTCGCTCGCGCCCCGGAATGACGCCTGGGGCTTGAGCGACGGCGCCCCGGATTGACGTTCGTGGCTTTAGCGCTTCGCTACCCGGAAAGACTCGGGCGCCTCGACGCCTACCGTCCGACGATCACCCCGATCACATTCGGGGCGGCACGGTAGGATTCTTCGAGGCGGGCGCGGGCGGCGGCTCGGTTTTCGGCGGTGAGCAGGCCGCGGGCTTCGGCCAGGATCATCCAGCAATAGCCCCACCAGTCGCTGAGCATGCCGGTGTCGTCGACCAGATCGTAGCCGTGCTCGGCGGCGAAGATCCGTGCGGTCGCTTCGTCCAGCGTATCCAGCCAGGCCAGATCGGCGGGATCGAACATGTCGTCGACCAGATCGTCCGGGCAGTAGCCCCAGATCGAGACGCACACCGCATTGAACTCGCGGTCGAGTTGGTCGTCGTCGATCCATTGCCGGCGGGCGAGCTGATGCAGTCGCGACAGCGAGCGGGCGAAATCGGCGATCCGGGTGAGCGCCGTCTGATCGAAGGCGATGGTGGACATCTCGTCCTCAGGAGCTTGGACAGACCATAGATATAGACGGCGCAACGCGCCGAATCAGAATGATAACTCAAGACCTTGCAGAATGTTCTAAATTTGTTCTCCGCGAATCGCCTCGGGCGCGGTGCCATCCCGACCAATGGCCCGGCGATCGCGTGGTCCGAGCCTCAAATCGGCATGACGCCAATGGTGCAGGCACCGGGAGTCGGGCGTTTTTGCACAAAACCCAGGCATTGCGCCGCAACGATGCCCTCGTCATGGGTTTCGATGGCGGACTATTGTTTGTATGGTCATGGTCTCGTCCGCTTGGAATGGTCACTTGCCCGTGCAGTCGCTACCAGAAAAAAACTCCCAGCCAGCGCCCCTCGATGAGCTGGCGCTCGCTGAGATCAAAAGTGCGATCCTCGCCAAGCTGACGCTGGCGATCGGCAAGGAGGCCGCGCACGCCACCAAGCACGACTGGTACAAGGCGTGCGCCTTGGCGCTGCGCGACCGCATCGTGCACCGCTGGCTGGTGTCGGAGAAGGAGAGCTACGACGCCGGCCGCAAGCGGGTGTACTATTTGTCGCTCGAATTCCTGATCGGCCGGCTGTTCACCGACGCGCTGAACAATATGGGGCTGCTGCCCCAATTCGCCGCCGCGCTCGGCGATCTCGGGGTCGGCCTCGACGATTTGCGCAAATGCGAGCCGGACGCAGCGCTCGGCAATGGCGGCCTCGGCCGGCTCGCCGCCTGCTTCATGGAGAGCATGGCGACGCTGGAGATCCCGGCCTACGGCTACGGCATCCGCTACGATTATGGCCTGTTCCGCCAGATCATCAATCACGGCTGGCAGCAGGAATTCCCCGACGAGTGGCTGAGCTTCGGCAACCCGTGGGAATTGCAGCGGCCTGAAGTCGTCTATCAGGTCAAGTTCGGCGGCCATGTCGACCAGGTGACCGACGCCAAGGGCTTCACCCGTGCGGTGTGGACGCCGGGCGAGACCGTGCAGGCGATGGCCTACGACACCCCGATCGTCGGCTGGCGCGGCGAGCACGTCAACGCGCTGCGGCTGTGGTCGGCGCGGGCACCGGACCCGCTCTTGATCGAAGTGTTCAACACCGGCGACTATCTCGGCGCCACCGCGCACGAAGCCCGCGCCGAGGCGATCTGCAAATTCCTGTATCCGAACGACGAAAGCCCGGCGGGCCGCGAGCTGCGGTTGCGCCAGGAATATTTCTTCGTCTCCGCCTCGCTGCAGGACCTGATCAAGCGGCACCTGGATTCCGACGGCCAGATCCGCAACCTCGCCAAGAAGGCGGCGATCCAGCTCAACGACACCCACCCGTCGCTGGCGGTCGCCGAGCTGATGCGGCTGTTGGTCGACGTCCACACTCTGCGCTGGGACGATGCCTGGCAGATCACCGTGGCGACGCTGAGCTACACCAACCACACGCTGCTTCCCGAGGCGCTGGAGACCTGGCCGCTCGACCTGTTCCAGCGCACGCTGCCGCGGCATCTCGAGATCATCTACCGGATCAACGAGGCGCATCTCGGCCTCGCCGAGGCGCGCAGCCCCGGCGACATCGAATTCCGCGCCTCGGTGTCGCTGATCGACGAGAAGGCCGGCCGCCGGGTGCGGATGGGCCACCTCGCCTTCATCGGCTCGCATCGCATCAACGGCGTCTCGGCGATGCATTCCGACCTGATGAAGGAGACCGTGTTCCACGATCTCAACTTCCTCTATCCGGGTCGCATCACCAACAAGACCAACGGCATCACCTTCCGGCGCTGGCTGACGCTGGCCAATCCGGGCCTGACCGATCTGATCCGCTCGGTGGCGGGCGACGAGGTGCTGGACGATCCGAGCCGGCTGGAGCGGCTCGAAGCCTTCGCCGGCGACAGCGCGTTCCAGCAGCAGTTCCGCACCGTCAAGCATCGCAACAAGGTGGCGCTGGCGCGGCTGATCGGTCAGCGCAACAATATCCGGATCGATCCCAGCGCACTGTTCGACGTCCAGATCAAGCGCATCCACGAGTACAAGCGGCAATTGCTGAACGTGCTCGAGACCATCGCGCTGTATCAGGCGATCAAGGACGATCCGAACCGCGACTGGGTGCCGCGGGTGAAGATCTTCGCCGGCAAGGCGGCGGCGAGCTATCGCTACGCCAAGCTGATCATCAAGCTGATCAACGACGTCGCCGAGGTGGTGAACAACGACGCCTCGATCGGCGGCAAGCTGAAAGTGGTGTTCCTCGCCGACTACAATGTCAGCCTCGCCGAAGTGATCATTCCGGCCGCCGACCTGTCGGAGCAGATCTCGACCGCCGGCATGGAAGCTTCCGGCACCGGCAACATGAAGCTGGCGCTGAACGGTGCGCTGACGATCGGCACGCTCGACGGCGCCAATATCGAGATTCGCGATCTGGTCGGCGCGGAGAACATCGCGATCTTCGGCATGGAGGCGCTCGAAGTGGTGGCGCGCCGCTCCCAGGGGCTCGATGCCACCGACGTCATCAACCGCTCGCCGGCGCTCGCCAATGCGATCCGCGCGATCGATTCCGGCGCGTTCTCGCCCGACGACCGGGCTCGGTTCGCTTCGGTGGCGCACGCGCTGCGGCATCTCGACCACTACATGGTCAGCGCCGATTTCGACAGCTATTACGAGGCTCAGCGCGGCATCGACGCCCGCTGGCGCGCCGGCTCCGCTTGGACCCGCGCCGGCATCCTCAACGTCGCCCGGATGGCGTGGTTCTCGTCCGACCGCACCATCCGCGAATACGCCGACGAGATCTGGAACGTGCCGACCAAACCGGCGACCCAGCCCTCCCCGGCGCGGCAGACGGGATAGTCTCCCGTCATTCCGGGTTCGCGCGTTTCACGCGCGCCCCGGAATGACGTGCGTGTGGCCCGCGCACCGGCGCAGCCTGCCCCTCATCACATGATGACCGACAGCCATTGCACCCGACTTCGCCGCGGTGCAAGGTGGCGCTGCACAACAAGAGCAACAAGGGAAGCGCACCATGGACGCCAAAGTCGAGCACACTCAGCATCCGTTCGACGCCGCGACACGCGTCGAATTCGACGGCGGGCGCTGGCAGGGCGCGACCAGCGACGATTACCACGCCTTTGTCGGCCAGTTCGGCGGCGCCACCGCGGCGACGCTGCTGCGCGCGCTGATGCAACAGCCGGAGCGCGCCGGCGACCCGCTCGCCTTCACGGTGAATTTCTGCGCGCCGATCAGCGCCGGCAGCTTCGAGCTGACGCCGCGGCTGATCAAGGCGACGCGCTCGACCCAGCATTGGGGTATCGAACTCAGCCAGGGCGATGCCGGCGTCGAAGTGTTCGCCACCGCCGTATTCGCGCAGCGCCGCGAGACCTGGACGCATCGCCCGGCCGAGATGCCAAAGACCGCATCTTACGACGAAGCGCCGGTCTATGTACGCGGCGGCGTCGCCGCGTCATGGATCCAACAGTTCGAATTTCGGTTCGTCGAGAACGAGCCGAATTTTGCCGGCGGTCCGCTGCCCGAGCCGGCGAGCCCGCACACCAAGGCGTGGATCGGCCACGCTGTGCCGCGGACGCTCGATTTGTTGTCGCTGTCGGCGATCGCGGACGCGTTCTTCGCGCGGATCTTCCACGTCCGCGGCGAATTGCTGCCGATCGGGACGGTGTCGATGACGACGTATTTCCACGTCGACGCCGCCGATCTCGCCGCCGAGCCGATCACCGCGGTGCTAGGCGTCGCCGACGCCAACGTGTTTCACAAAAGTTTCTCCGACCAGACCGGCGAGCTGTGGTCGCCGAACGGACGGCTGCTGGCGACCACGCATCAGATCACCTATTTCAAAGCCTGAGTTGGCGCTGCGCTCCGGCGCGCGTCGCGCGCGCATTTGAGGGGGCGTCACCGCCATGTCGCAGACCGAAGTCGCACGTAGCGAGTCCGCGCGCCGCGTCGCGCTGCTCGGCGTGCCGATCGAGATCGGGGCGGGGCTGCGCGGCACGCTGATGGGACCGGCGGCGCTGCGCACGGCCGGCATCGGACGCGTGCTCGATCAGCTCGGCTTTACGGTCGAGGATCACGGCGACATGACGCGGACCGCGCTCGATGGCGGCAACGATCCGGTGCCGGCCAACGCCAATTACTACAGCGAGGTGAAGAGCTGGGTCGGCGCGATCTCGGCACGCGCCTATGAACTGGCACGGTCCGGCGCGGTGCCGCTGTTCATGGGCGGCGATCACAGCCTGTCGATGGGCTCGGTCAACGGCGTCGCGCGCTACTGGCAACAGCAAAGCAAGCCGCTGTTCGTGCTGTGGTTCGATGCTCACGCCGACTACAACACCCCGGCCACGACGCTCACCGCCAACATGCACGGCATGTCGGCGGCGTTCCTGTGCGGCGAGCCGGGGCTCGATCATCTGCTCGGCGACGAGCCGCGGGTGTCTGTCCCGCCGAGCCGGCTCGATCTGTTCGGCATCCGCTCGATCGATCCGTTGGAGAAAGAGCTGGTGCGCCAACGCGCGATCCCGGTGGTCGACATGCGGGCGATCGACGAATTCGGCGTCGGCGTGCTGATCCGCCGCGTCATCGACCGCGTCCGTGCCGCCGGCGGCGTGCTGCATCTGTCGTTCGACGTCGACGTGCTCGATCCCTCGGTCGCGCCCGGCGTCGGCACCACCGTGCCGGGCGGCGCCACCTATCGCGAGGCCCATCTGGTGATGGAGCTGCTGCACGATTCAGGGTTGGTCCGCTCGGTCGACATCGTCGAGCTCAACCCGTTCCTGGACGAACGCGGCCGCACCGCCCGCGTCGCGGTGGAACTCATTGGCAGCCTGTTCGGCATGCAGATCACCGACCGGGTGACGCCGACCAACGCCGTGCTGCCGGAGGGATAGGCCGCCCCATCGTCGTCATTCCGGGGCGCTCGCGCAGCGAGCGAACCCGGAATCTGGAGGTTCAAAGCACTGCGGGATTCCGGGTTCGCGCCTGCGGCGCGCCCCGGAATGACGCCGCGTTGGGCCGTCGAACTGGCATCGTTTCGCCATATCGGCTAAACGCGCCGCAGCATTTCTCCCCTCGCGTGAGCCCATGATCCGTCTCGACAACATCTCCAAGCAGAACGGCCACCAGATCCTCTACATCGAAGCCTCCGCGACGTTGCTGCGGGGCGAGAAGATCGGGCTGGTCGGGCCGAACGGCTCCGGCAAGACCACACTGTTCCGGATGATCACCGGCCAGGAGCAGCCGGACGAAGGCCAGGTGTCGGTCGATCGCGGCCTGACCATCGGCTATTTCAGCCAGGACGTCGGCGAGATGAGCGGCCGCAGCGCGGTCGCCGAGACGATGGAGGGCGCCGGCCCGGTCAGCGAAGTCGCCGCCGAGCTGAAGGAGCTCGAGCACGCGCTCGCCGATCCGGAACGCGCCGACGAGATGGAGCAGATCCTCGAGCGCTACGGCGAGGTACAGCACCGCTTCGAGGAGCTCGACGGCTACGCGCTGGAAGGCCGCGCCCGCGAGGTGCTGGCGGGCCTCTCGTTCTCGCAGGAGATGATGGACGGCGACGTCGGCAATCTGTCGGGCGGCTGGAAGATGCGCGTAGCGCTCGCGCGCATTCTGTTGATGCGCCCCGACGTGATGCTGCTCGACGAACCGTCGAACCACCTCGACATCGAAAGCCTGATCTGGCTGGAGCAGTTCCTCAAGGGCTTCGAGGGCGCACTGCTGATGACCTCGCACGACCGCGCCTTCATGAACCGCATCGTCAACAAGATCGTCGAGATCGATGCCGGCACGCTGACCAGCTACACCGGCGACTACGAATTCTACGAGGGCCAGCGCGCGCTCGCCGACAAGCAGCAGCAGGCGCAGTTCGAGCGCCAGCAGGCGATGCTGGCCAAGGAAGTGGCGTTCATCGAGCGCTTCAAGGCGCGCGCCTCGCACGCCGCCCAGGTGCAGAGCCGGGTCAAGAAGCTGGAGAAGATCGAGAAGGTGGAGCCGCCGCGCCGCCGCCAGATCATCGCGTTCGACTTCCTGCCGGCGCCGCGCTCGGGCGAGGACGTCGCCAGCCTCAGCCATGTCCGCAAGGCCTATGGCAGTCACGTCATCTACGAGGATCTGGATTTCGCCATCCGCCGCCGCGAGCGCTGGTGCGTGATGGGCATCAACGGCGCCGGCAAGTCGACGCTGCTCAAGCTGGTCGCCGGCGCCACCGCGCCCGACGCGGGCAGCGTCAGCATCGGCGGCAGCGTCAAGATGGGCTACTTCGCCCAGCACGCGATGGATCTGATCGACGGCGAACTCACCGTGTTCCAGTCACTGGAAGAATGGTTTCCGCAGGCCGGCCAGGGCTCATTGCGCGCGCTCGCCGGCTGCTTCGGCTTCTCCGGCGACGACGTCGAGAAGCGCTGCCGCGTGCTGTCCGGCGGCGAGAAGGCGCGGCTGGTGATGGCCAGGATGCTGTACGACCCGCCGAACTTCCTGGTGCTGGACGAGCCGACCAACCACCTCGACATCGCCACCAAGGAAATGCTGATCAAGGCGCTCGCCGACTTCGAGGGCACCATGCTGTTCGTCTCGCACGACCGCCACTTCCTGGCCGCGCTGTCGAACCGCGTGCTGGAGCTGACGCCGGAGGGCGTGCACAAATACGGCGGCGGCTACACCGAATACGTCGCCCGCACCGGGCATGAAGCGCCGGGGCTGCATTAAGGTAGCTGTTAGCAGGGCGGTACGTTTGTCACCTCTCCCGCAGGCGGGAGAGGGAGCGCGCTGCGGATCGCGGGAACGCTTACTTCAAATGGCCAGCGAGGCGACGCTCACTAACCGCCGCCTCAAAACAACGGCCGGGTCTGCCCGACCTTCATCGGCCCCAGCATCACGGCGCCGTCGACGAAGCGCAGCGGGAAGGCGCGGGCGGGGCGGCCTTCCAGCGTGGTTTCCTGGCCGAGCGCGTCGATGCCGGCGACGGCCGCGACGTTGGCGTTCTTGCGCACCACCTGGCCGAGGCCCGGAATGGCGCGGTCGAGCGCGCCGAGCACGTTGTTGACGTCCTTGGCGCGGACGCCGGGCGCCAGGCGGTCGAGCGTCGATTGCGACACGCCCTGCTCCAGCATCTTGTCGATGCCGAGCTTGGGGATCACCTTGTCGAGCCCGGTGGCCACCATCTGCAGTTCGCCGTCGACATAGCCATGCGGCGTCAGCCCGAGCGAGCCGGTCGCGACCGCCACCATGTCGCCCTGCTGGATCCGCGCCTGTTCGAACCGGATGCGGCCGCCGGCGGCTTGAAGCTCGCGGAAGCGCTGCGGCCACGGTTTCGGCCTGAAGTCCTTCAGGCCGCTGATCAGCAGCCGCAGATGCGCGTCGAACGGATCGGACAGCAGCGGATGCAGGTTCTGCACCGATGTGCCGTCGAGGCTGAGATCGACCTCGATCTGGCGCGGTTCGGCGCCGGCGGCCTCGCGCTGGCGGCCATGCAACTCGGCATGGCGGGCGCGGGCGAGCGGCACCCGGGTCGCACCGCTCAACCCGTCGAGCACCGGCTCGTCGAACACCAGAGCGACCCGCTCCGGCGCGGCCGGCAGCCCGGCGACGCTGCTGCGGGCGGTCTTCCAGTTCAGCTCCATCGACACCGGCTGACCGCGATCGGCGAAGCTCGCCGGCCCCTGGAATTCGGCGATCAGAAGGCTCGGCTGATACAGCGAGGCCACCACCAGGATTTCGCCGAGCTTTGCCGTCATCGGGGTTTGGCTGGCCACCTGTTCGGCAGTCTGCGAGGTCAGCGCGACGCTGGCGTTCTCGCAGCGGACTTCGAGGCGGAACGGAAAGCCCGCCACCGAGCGCTGGCCGCAATCATAGCTGCGCCCGGCCTTGGATTCGCGGGCCCGCCATTCATCGACGATGCGGTCGACCTGGCTCGCCGAGAACAGCCAGAACGCGCTCCAGGCGAGCGCGGCAGCCACCAGGACGCCTGGGAGCAGCAGCACCGGCCAAAGCGGGCGACGGGGAGGAATTGGGGAATCTGCCATCGCGCCTACTTAAGGGGAGAACCCCGAAAAGGGAATTCGCGACCGGCTGTCGCACGCCATGCCGCCGATGCGGCCGGCCTGCGCGGCAAACCGCTCACGCTTTGCAGCCCGATGCGGTAAGGACTGAATTTGTCATTTGCACGATAGCCCGCCGCATCGCCCATGTCTGCCAAGACTCTCACCGAATCCGAACTGACCGCCGGCGACCTCTGGGTGTTCGGCTATGGCTCGCTGATGTGGAATCCCGGCTTCGACTTCGTCGAGCGGGTGCCGGCGCGGCTGATCGGGGAGCACCGGGCGCTGTGCGTGTATTCGTTCGTCCACCGCGGCACCCCGGAACAGCCGGGCCTCGTGCTCGGGCTCGATCGCGGCGGCGCCTGCCGCGGCATCGCGTTCCGCGTCGCCGATGCGCAGCGGATGGCGACCGTCGCGTATCTGCGCGAGCGCGAGCAGGTCACCAGCGTGTATCGCGAGGTGAAACGCTCGGTGTGGCTGGAGGACGATGCGCGGCGGCGGATCAGCGCGCTGGCTTACGTGGTCGACCGCGGCCATGCGCAATATGCCGGGCGGCTGTCCCATGCCGAGCAGCTTCGCCATGTCCGCCAGGGCCACGGCCGCTCCGGCCCGAACCGCGACTACGTGATCGCCACCGTGAAGGCGCTGGAAGCGCAAGGCTGCCGCGACGTGCCGCTGCACCAGCTTGCCGCAGCACTGCGCGACGAGGCACCGGCTCCGCTGTGATCTTGCGCCGAGGGGCGATCAGCCGACCCGCTCGTTCTCCGGCTTCGGCGCCGGCTCGGCCTGATGCGGCACCGCGCTGGGGGCACGGCCGAACAGCTCCGCCTGCTCTTGGCGCGCCTCGGCGACCAGGCGGTTGGTGGCGGTCTCCACCACGCCGCTGAGCTGCCGGAGGAACTCGCGGCGGTCGAGGCCGGCCGGAAGCGGATCGAGAAATTCGACCACGATCGTTCCAGGATAGCGCATGAACTGGCGCCGCGGCCAGAACAGCCCGGCGTTCAGCGCCACCGGCAGGCACGGGACGCCGCAATCGACATAGATCTGGCCGACGCCGCCTTTGTAGTTCGGCGGCGCGTCGACCGGCCTGCGGGTGCCTTCCGGAAAGATGATCAATTGCCGGCCACGGCGGACTTCCTCGCCGGCGCGGCGCGCCATCTCCACCAGAGTCTTGACGCCGGCGCCGCGGTCGATGGCGATCATGCCGGCGCGGACCAGCAGCTGGCCGAACACCGGCAGCCAGGTCAGCTCGCGCTTGAGGATGTACAGCGGCTCGTCGAAGAACTGCAGCAGCGCGAACGTCTCCCACATCGACTGATGCTTCGGCGCGACGATCAGCGGCCCCTGTGGGATCTTCTCCAGGCCGCGGAATTCGACCTTGGTGCCGCAGATCATACCCATCAGCCAGATGCTGTTCTGGCCCCACAGCTTGGCGACCTTCACCACCGCCCGGCCGGAGAACAGCGCCGCCACGGTCGCGACCAGAACCCAGCCGACCAGCACCACGTAGAATAGCACGTTGAAGATCAACGAACGCAGGAAGATCACGAACATCGGAACGGTCCGATCAATTGGCGGCGGCGTTCGCCGGTTTGCGCGCGCCGGCCGGGTCGGCCTGCTCGGCCGGTTCGGGCATCACTTCGATGCCGAGCTTCGACAGGCGCACCCGCAGCTCGACCGCGAGATATTTGGCGTATTCCGATAGCAAGAGCCGCAGCGTTCCGCCACTGGTCCACCACGGCTCGTCGCGCCACTTGTCGCCGATCACCGCGAACGGAATCAATTCGACGTCCGGCATGGCGTGGGACATTTCGGCGATCGCCCGCGGCATGTGGTAATTCGACGTCACCACGATCAGCGAGTGGAAACCGCGCTCCTGCACCCAACGCCGGGTCTCGGCGGCGTTGCTGCGGGTGTCGACCGCCGAACGGTCGAGATCGACGCAGCAGTTGAACCAGTCGCGGCTCTCCGGCACCGAACGCGAGATGTCGCGGGCGCCGTTGGTGCGGTGGACGCCGGAGATCAACAGCCGCTTACCGTAGCCGGCCGCCAGCAATTCGACCGCATCCGAGACCCGCGACGAGCCGCCGGTCAACACCACGATGCCGTCCGCGTTGTGGCGCGGCTGCTGCTCGGCGCCGTGCAATTGCGTCAGAAACACCACGAAGCCGCCCGCCACTGCGACGAAGCCGAGCGCCAGCACCGCCACGATGGTCGCGCGCAGCCGCTCGCCGCCTCGGACCGGGCGGCCGGACGGCGAAGAAAGCGGGCTGTATTCGGACGACGACGGCATGGGAGGTGCGATAGACCTTGTATGGCGAGCGTTGCGCAACCACCGGCGGCGACTGCAAAAGATGCCCGGACTCTAATGCGATTTCGGGCGAAAGGGAGTCCGCCGGATGGCCGAACGGCCGCAGCGGCGCGGCGGGAGGTCGGCGGTCATCGGCCGCTCATTCGATCGAGTTCAGCGTGCCGAACAGCGTGCGCCGCGAGGCCAAAGCCGTAATCCCGGCGATCAACACCGCCATGCCGGCGAGCGCCAGATAGCCGGTCGGGCGCAGCGAAAAGGTGCCGAGCAGCGCCGCGAACTGGTCGCCGGCCGGCGTGCCGGAAAACCATGTGGCCACCGACTCCGAAAAGCCGAATACGAAGATCGCAGCCCCACCCCCGATCAGCCCGCCCTGCAGGCCGAGCAGCAGGAAGTGGCGGAAGAACCGGTTGGCGATGTAGCGGTCGCTGGCGCCGACGAAATGCAGCACCTCGACGATCGGCCGGTTGGCCGCCATCGCACCGCGGGTGGCGAACGACACCGAGATGATGGTGGCGACGATGACGAGGCCGAGAACGCCGAGCCCGGCAAACACCGTGGCGCCGGTCATCGACCGCATCCGTTCGATCCAGGCGCGATGATCGTCGACCGTTGCGCCCGGCGCGGCCTCGGTGACGCGGCGCCGCAGCTCGGCGAGATCGAGCCCGCGGCCCGGAACGGTGCGCGCCACGATCACCCGCGGCACCGGCAGATCGTCGAGCGACAGCCCGGTGCCGAGCCACGGTTCCAGCAGTTTGGCGGATTCCTCCTTGGTGAAGATCCGTACCTCGACCATGCCGGGCTGGCTGCGCACCACCTCGGCGACCTGTTCGGCATCGCGGTCGAGATCACGGCCGCGCATCGAGCGCACCTGCACGGTCAGTTCGCTGGACACTTCCGACTGCCACTCCGCCGCCGACGCGCTGATCAGCATCACCACCCCGGTGGTCATCGACGCCAGAAACGTCATGATCGCCACCACGGCGACCAGAGCGCGGCCGGAAATCGAGGCACGCGGCACGATCGGCGAGGCGTTGCGCGCCTTCGGCGGCACCTGCGGGCGCTCGTGCCCGAGATCGACCATGATGTCGCGTTCGTCGGCTCTGCGCACCGGGCCCAGCCTATTCATAAACGTGCAGCCGCCCCTGGTGCAGCACCAGCCGGCGTGCTTCGTATTGATCCATCAGATTAATGTCGTGGGTCGCGATCACCACCGCGGTCCCGGTCTTGTTCAACTCCACGAACAGCCGCAGCAGCCGGCGCCCCAGCGTCGGATCGACATTGCCGGTCGGCTCGTCGGCGAGCAAGAGATGCGGCCGGCCGATCACCGCGCGGGCGATCGCGGCGCGCTGCTTCTCGCCGCCCGACAGCACCGGCGGCAGCGCATCCATCCGCTCGCCCAGCCCGACCCATTTCAACAGGTCGATGACCTCCTTGCGATAGCTCGACTCGTCGCGCCCGGTGACCCGGAACGGCAGCGCGACGTTCTCGTAGGTGGTCATGTGGTCGAGCAGACGAAAGTCCTGCAGCACGATGCCGATGCGCTGGCGCAGCGCCGCGACCTCGTCCTTGCCGAGCAGCGAGACGTCGTTGCCGAACAGATTGACCAAGCCGCGCGTCGGCCGCAGCGACAGGAACAGCAAGCGCAGCAGCGAGGTCTTGCCGGCGCCGGACGGGCCGGTCAGGAACTGGAACGAGTGCGCCGGAATTGCGAAATTGAGGTCGCGGAGAATCTCCGGACCAAGCCCATAGCGCAGGCCGACATTTTCGAAGCGGACCACGTTCAGCTCCGATTTCGATCGGCGCGGGGAGAAAGGGCACGCCACGCCATCTGCCCGTGCCGCCGTTGTGAGGCGGCTATGGTTTCCGATTCGTTAACGGACGAGCGGTACGATCGGACGAACCTTATAGCCAGCGATTCGCCATGCATATCGTCTGCCCGCATTGTACGACATCCTATGCAATCGATCCGGCCAAACTGGGAGATGCCGGCCGGACGGTGCGTTGCTCCCGGTGCAAGGGAGTCTGGCTGGCGCGGCCCGAAGACGTGCAGAGTGACGTGCGTGTCGCCGCGATGACGGTCGAAGAACAGCAGCCGGCCACCGACGACCTCGCCAATGATCCCGGCTGGGGCGTGACCGAGGACGAGCAGGACACCCCCGTCGTCGAGAGCCCGCCGATCACGGCCGACTTGCCGGGGCAAGGCGACCTCGACCCGTTCGTGCGCGCATTGGCCAACGAGCCAGCGCCGGGTGATGACGACGTCGAGCTGCTGCCGCGGCGACGCAAGCGGAAGCCGTCGTTCGGCACCAGACGCCGGCCGCGCAGCATGAAGGAGCGGCTGGCGGAACTGCGCAAGGAACCGCTGAAGGCCGCCAAGGGATTGCTGAACGCTCCGCTCGGCATCGCGGTATTCGGTTCGGTGGCGCTCGGTCTCCTGATCTGGCGCACCGACATCGTTCGGCTGATGCCGCAGACCGCGGCGTTTTACCGGATGATCGGGTTCGAGGTGAACCTGCGTGGGCTGGCGATCAAGGACGTCAAGATCAGCCGCGAGACGGTGGAAGCCAAACCGGTGCTGGTGATCGAGGGCGTGATCGTCGGCCAGACCAAGAAAACCGTCGACGTGCCGCGACTGCGGTTCGCGGTGCGCGACGGCAAGGGCACCGAGATCTACGCCTGGAACGCGGTTCTCGAACAACAGGCGCTGCGGCCGGGCGAGATCGCCTGGTTCCGGACGCGGCTGGCGTCGCCGCCTGCCGAAGCGCGCGCGATCGACGTGCGTTTCTTCAACCGGCGCGACATTGCCGCCGGTGGGGCCTGAGGTCATGATGAGCGTCGTTGCACGCGGCCCGGCGCCGGCCGCGACGAGGGAATAGGACGATGGCGCGCATCCTGATCGCCGACGACGAAGAATCGATGCGCCTCCTGGTCGCGCGCGCGATCGGCATGGACGGCCACGAGACCGTCACAGCCGAGGACGGCAGCGAAGCGCTGGAGATCCTCACCAACCAGAACGGCAAATTCGATCTGCTGCTGACCGACATCAAGATGCCGATCATGGACGGCATCGCGCTGGCGCTCGCCGCAGCGCGTGATTTCCCGGAACTGACGATCCTGCTGATGACCGGCTTCGCCGATCAGCGCGAACGCGCCTCCGGCCTCGATGCCATCGTGCACGACGTCGTCACCAAGCCGTTCTCGGTCGCCGACATCCGCACTGCGGTGGCGGATGCGCTGGCAGCGAAGAAAAGCAACTAATCACCAACGCCATCCCCGAGCCGCAGCGCGCTCCCTCTCCCGCCTGCGGGAGAGGGGTGGGGTGAGGGCGACCCAGGCAGTGAGTTCCCTATTTGGGGGCCGCCCGGCGCTCCAACTTCTGGATTCCGGGCTCGCTCGCTGCGCGAGCGCCCCGGAATGACGTGGCTGGCGATGAGCCGAGTTAGTAATCCTTCAGCAGCCGCTCGATGTAGTCGAGTTCGATCTGCGGACGGCCGGAATCGCCGAGACGACGGCGGAGTTCTTCGAGGATGCGGCGGACGCGCTGGACGTCGATTTCGCCGGGGATCTTGACGGTGAGATCGTCGCCGAGATCGCGGCCACGCAGCGGGCGGCCGAGCGGATCGGTCTGGTTGGCGCCGCTCTGCTGACGGCCGGGCCTGTTGCCCTGGCCATCGCCCTGCCCCTCGCCCTCGCCCTGCTGCATCGCTTCGGCGAGTTTCTGCGCGCCCTGGCGCAGCGCTTCCAGCGCGCGGCCTTGTGAGTCCACGGCGCCATCGGCGTTGCCGTCGCCGAGCCAGCCTTCGGCATCGCCCATCGCCGAGTCGGCCTGATCGAAGCCGCCCTCGCCCTGCTGGCCCTGTTGCCCTTGCTGGCCCTGCTCGCCCTTGTCGCGACCCGGGCTCTGGCCGAGGCCGCGCTTGGCGAGCTCCTGCTGCAACTTACGCAGCCGGTCGTGCAAATTCTGCTGATCCTGCTGCAGATCGCCGAGGTTCTGCTCGCCGTCCTGACCGCGCATCCGGTCTCGGCGCTGATCCTGGCCCTGCTTGTAGGTCTTGTCGCGGAGCTGCTGCTGCTTGCGGATCATATCGCCGAGCTCGTTGAGCGCCTGCTCCATGTCGCTGTCGCCGCCCTGGCCCGGCTGCGCCATCTGCAGGTTCTCGAGCATCTGCGCGAGCTGATCGAGCAGTTGCTTGGCGGCTTCCTTGTCGCCGGAACGCGACAGCCGCTCCATCCGCTGGATCATGTTCTCGAGATCCTGCTGCCGCATCACCTTGGTGTTCGGATCGAGCGGACGTGCGAGCTGCTGCGGATTGTTACGGAGCTGCTGCGCGAGCTGGCGCATATAGGCATCGAGCGCCGCGCGCAGCTTGTCGGTGAGCTGTTTGATCTCGTCGTCAGGCGCGCCGCGTTCCAGCGCATCCTTGAGCGCGTCCTGCGCAGCGCGGAGCGCCTTCTCGGCGTCCGACGCATCGCCGTCTTCGATCGACACCGCCAGCGACCACAGATTGCTCACCACCTCGCGCAGCGCATCGTCGGTGCCGGCGCGTTCGAGCTGATCGGCGATGGTGTAGAGGCCGAGATATTGGCCTGCGTTGGGGGTGAAGACTTCAGGCGCGATCAGCAGCGCGTCGAGCGCGGTGTGGACCTTCTTGTTGGCATTGGCGTCGAGCGCCAGGATCCGGCGCTGCTCGATCAACGCGCGCGCCAGCGGCTTGGTGAACAGCCGTTCCGGCAGCCGCATCGCGAACGGCTCGCTGTGGCCCTCGTTGCCGGCCTCGTCCTTGGCGGTGAGCGTCAGCTCCACGTCGGCGCCCGCATAGGGATCTTCGCTGAAATCCTTCACGGTCTGGCCGACGCCGGCACGCGTGCGGGCATTCGGCAGCACCAGTTTGAACTGCGGCGGCTCGAACAACGGCCGCGCCGCATCCGCCGGCTTGGCGCCAGGCGCCTGGGCGGCCGGAGCGGCGGCGAACTGTGCCTCGGCCTCGGTCACCCCGTAATCGTCTTCCAGCTTATAGGACAGTTGCAGTGAGCCGCGCGCCTGGCGCTGCGGCTCTTTCGCGAGCGCGATGGCCGGGGGGCGATCCGGCGTCGCGGTAAAGCTCCATGGCGTCTCGTTCGACGGCGCCCGGACCCGAGCGGTGCCGTCGCCGGTGATCCGGAAAAGCCGCTCGCTGGTGCCCTTCGGCGCTTCGCTATCCGGCTTGATCTCGACCACACCGCCACTGACGGCGACATCGAGATCGCCGCCGCTGGAGCGTACCAGCAAGGTGGACCCGACCGGCACCGGCAGCGGGCCGCTCCCCGCAGTGCCCAAATCCTGGTTGGAGGCGGAAGTGAGAATGACCGGTGGCTTGTTGGTGTAGACCGGCGGCGTCACCCAGGCGTCGACCCGGACGTTGGCGGGCGCCATCGCGCCGTTCCAGTCAAACGCCGCCATCACCCGCGCAGTACGTTCCTCCCCGGCGGCAAAGAACGTCGCGACCAGCAGGATCACCACCAGGGCGCGCAGCCCCCAGGGATCGTGGATCGGCAGCCGCGGCGACGGCAGTCCGGGCTTGAGCCCGCGGATCGTCGCCAGAGTGCGGTCGCGCTGCGCCAGCCACAGTGCCCGCGCCACCGGGTCGCTGGTCGCCAGCGTGTCGCCGAGCGCCGTCGCAGGGCGATGCTTCAGGCCGGTGTTGCGGTCGAGCCGCGCCAGCGCCTCGTCGCGGCTCGGCCAACGGAACCTGAGAGCGAGGATCAGGGCGGCGAGCGCGAGAGCGGCCAGCAGCGCCAGACCAACGATGCGGCCGGAAAACGGCAGCGCCAGCCACAGCCCGGCCCACGACAGCGCCAGGAACAGGCCGGCAACGCTGATCAGCCGGGCCAGATGCGGCCAAGCGCGCTCCCAGGCGATCGACAGCGTTGCGCGTCCGATCGCCTTGTCCAGGTGCAGCCGCGCGACCGCCTCTTCATCGTGCGGGGCCTGCGACGGATCGGGATTGCTGCCGCTCAATCATCTCTCCGGATTGTTGCTCACAGCAGCGTAGCACAACGGCGGCAATGAGGCACAGCAGGCCAGGGCCCGGACGGACCGGCACCGACACAAAGACGTGACGATGTCGTGCGGACCTCGTCACAATGCCGAGCACGGCCGGCTCGAGCCTGCACAGCCGCCGCGCGAGCGCGCAGGCCCTACCACATCCGCCGCAATACGTCGGCTTGCGGATCGGCATCGACAAAGCGATGCTTCAAAGCGCCCGCGACGTGCAATCCGACCAGCCCCAGCAGGCTGTAGGCAAAGACCTTGTGCAGGAATTGGAACACGCGAAACCACTGCTCGCTCTTGGGCAGCAGTTCGGGGAGAGGGAGGCCGAACAGCGTCACACCGTCGCTATCCGGATAGGTGCTGGACATCGCGTAGCCCATCAGTGGAACGGCCAACAGCAGCACGTAGATTGCGATGTGAACGACGCGCGACAGTACTCGCTCGTGTGCGGGCAGCACCGGCTCCGGAGGCAGACGCGCCGCACTCCGAATCGCCAGTTGAACCAGCACGATCAGGAAGACCAGGACGCCGAATGATTTGTGCAGCGGATAAAACTGCGCAAACTTCGCCTCGGTGCCATCGTCGAGCGAAGTCATCGTCCACCCTGCGGCAATCAGCCCAAGGATCAGAATCGCGCGCAGCCAGTGCAGCACGCGGAGAGCGACCGGGTATTTGTCGGGCCCGGTGGGTGCGTTCGCGGCAGTCAGGTCCGTCATGGTGGTGTGGTCTCGCCGAGGGGTCGTGGCGATCCAGCAGGTCGCCACGCCGCCCCTGGTGGGATGCCTTGAGGGCCGAACTAAGGCTGGTTCAGCGCGGTAGCCGCCGATGATGCGCAGCTGAGCGCGCTCCAATCGGAACCGGCGCTGCTCCGTTAAGGTTGATCGGTTAGGTTAAAAAGTACTTCAAATTGCTCGGATTCGCCGGATCGTTACGGTCGGCTGTCGCGCGCGTCGGCCGGTGAAGCCGCATGTTCACCGCCGCGGATTTCAAGCGCGATCGGGACCGCCAGGATTTTTGTACGCCGCGTCTGGCGGTCCCACCCCTTATTTCGGGCGAGACACAGGCTCACAGCCACGGCGCCGGCTTGTCCATCGCGATCAGTTGCTCGACCTCGATGCGGGGACGCACCACCGCGACCTGATCATCCTTCACCAGCACTTCCGGCACCAGCGCGCGGGTGTTGTAAGTACACGCCTGCACCGCGCCGTAAGCGCCGGACGTCATGATCGCGATCAGATCGCCGGCCTTCAGTTCCGGCAGCTTGCGGTCGAGCGCGAGGTAATCGCCGGTCTCGCACACCGGACCGACGACGTCGGCCACCATCATCTTGCTGCCGGGCGCCGGCTCGGCCACCGGCAGGATCTCGTGATACGCCTCGTACAAAGTGGGGCGGATCAGATCGTTCATCGCCGCGTCGATGATGACGAACGTCTTGCCGTCGCCGTGCTTCACATAGATCACGCGTGCGACCAGGATGCCGGCGTTGCCGACGATCATCCGCCCCGGTTCGAACAGCAGCGCGCAGCCGAGATTATGGGTGACGCGCTTGACCATGTCCGCATAGGCGAACGGCTCCGGCGGCGCGTCGCGGTCTTCGTAGTACGGAATGCCGAGGCCGCCGCCGAAATCGACGTGGCCGACATGATGGCCGTCGCCGCGCAGCACATGGACGAATTCGGCGACGATGCGGAACGCGGCTTCCATCGGCGCCAGGTCGATGATCTGGCTGCCGATATGGACATCGACGCCGGTGACCTGGATGCCCGGCAGCTTGGCGGCGCGGGCATAGACCTCGCGGGCGTGGCGGATCGGGATACCGAACTTGTTCTCGGACTTGCCGGTCGAGATCTTGGCGTGGGTGCCGGAATCGACGTCCGGATTGACCCGCAGCGAAATCCGCGCGGTGCGGCCGGTCTCGACCGCAATCCGCGACAGCAGTTCGAGCTCGGGCTCGGACTCGACATTGAGGCACTTGATGTCGTGGGCGAGCGCGGCGCGCAGCTCGGCTTCGGTCTTGCCGACGCCGGAGAACACGATCTTGCTCGGCGGAATCCCGGCGGCCAGCGCGCGCTGCAATTCGCCACCCGACACCACATCGGCGCCGGCGCCGAGCCTCGCCAGCGTGCGCAGCACCGACTGATTGGAATTGGCCTTCATGGCGTAGCACACCAGTGCATCGGTGCCGGCGAAGGCCTCGGTGAACACCCGGTAATGCCGCTCCAGCGTCGCGGTCGAGTAGCAGTAGAACGGCGTGCCGACATCCTTGGCGATCGACGCAAGGCTGACGCCTTCGGCGTGCAGCACGCCGTCGCGATAGTCGAAATGACGCATCTTGGCGCTTAGTCCAGCAGCGGATCGAGAATGGTGCTTCGCTTCCGCCCCTTGGCGGCGGACGGCGGCGCGTTGGTGCCGTAGGACGAGTCGAACACGTCGCCCTTGGCCTCCGGCTGGGTCGCCGGCGTGGCCGACGGGGTGTCGGCAGCGCCCGGCGGCAGATCGAGGCCAGCTTTACGGCCGCAGCCCGCCAGAGCCAGCGTCGCCGCCACAATCACCAGAAGCGCCCATCGCGATGGGTTGGTCACGCGATTCACGTCGAATATCCCCAATTGGCGCGGCACCATACCGAGATTGCGCCGCGCTGGCGAGCCCCCGAAAACCGCCGAAAGCGGCCGCTTCAGCGAGATTTGCCGTCCTTGGCCAGCCGCTTGAGCCAGGCCTTGGCCTGGCTGCGGACGTTCTTCGGCGCGGTGCCGCCGTACGAGGTCCGGCTCTTCACCGAGGATTCGACGCTGAGAACCGCCAGCACGTCCTTGGTGATGCGCTTTTCGATCCCCTGCATCTCGGCGAGCGGCAATTCGTGCAGCGCCACGCCCTTCTTGGCGGCGAGCCCGACGATCCTGCCGGTGACGTGATGGGCTTCGCGGAACGGCATCTTCAGCGTCCGCACCAGCCAGTCGGCCAGATCGGTGGCGGTGGCATAGCCTTCGCCCGCAGCCGCCTTCATCCGCTCCGACTCCGGCTCGAGGTCGCGGACCATGCCGGTGATCGCGCGGATCGCCAGCGACAGCGCCGCGAAGCCTTCCATCGCGCCCTGTTTGTCTTCCTGCATGTCCTTTTGATAGGCGAGCGGCAGGCCCTTCATCACGATCAACAGGCCGTTCAGCGCGCCGATCACCCGGCCGGTCTTGGCGCGGACCAGCTCGGCGGCGTCCGGATTGCGCTTCTGCGGCATGATCGACGAGCCGGTGGTGAACTTGTCCGACAGCCGGATCAGGCCGACCAGCGGCGAGGTCCAAATCACGATCTCTTCGGCGAAGCGCGACAGATGCACGGCGCAGATCGACGCCGCCGACAGCGTCTCCAGCACGAAGTCGCGGTCCGACACCGCGTCGAGCGAATTGGCCATCGGCCGGTCGAAGCCGAGCTTGGCGGCCGTGGCGTGGCGATCGATCGGGAACGAGGTGCCGGCCAGCGCCGCAGCGCCGAGCGGGCTTTCGTTGAGCCGCTTGCGGGCATCCTGGAACCGGCCGCGATCGCGCGCCACCATCTCGACATAGGCCATCAGATGATGGCCGAAGGTCACCGGCTGCGCGGTCTGCAGATGGGTGAAGCCCGGCATCACGGTATCGGCCTGCTCGAGCGCGCGCTCGGCCAGCGCCTGCTGCAGCGCCGCCAGCGCCGCATCGGTTTCGTCCAGCACATCGCGGACGTAGAGCCGGAAGTCGGTCGCGACCTGATCGTTGCGCGAGCGCGCGGTGTGCAGGCGCCCCGCAGCCGGGCCGATCAGCTCGGCGAGCCGGCTCTCGACATTCATATGAATGTCCTCGAGCGCACGCTTGAACGTGAATTTACCGGCACCGATCTCTGACAGGATCGTGTCTAGACCCTTGCCGATATTTTTCGCATCGTTCGCTGTGATAATGCCCTGCGCGGCCAGCATGGCCGCATGCGCCTTGGACGCCGTGATGTCCTGGGCGTAGAGATGGCGGTCGACGTCGATCGAGACGTTGATCTCTTCCATGATCGCGTCGGGGCGATCGGTGAATCGGCCGCCCCACATCTTATTGCTCATCTGTCGCCGCTCACGATCATGCTCGCGTCCCAATCACATCTCATCACCAGCAGCCGCCCGCGAACCTGCGCGGCCTGCCGTTTTCTGATTGTTCGATGACCGAATCCCAGCCGAATTCCGTCCCGCCGCGCCGTGCCGGCCGCCTGACCATCCTGTTGGCCGCAATTGCCGTGCTCGTTGTCGCTGGCGCCGCCGGGATATACGGGATTGCCGGGCTGCAGCGCAATGCGGGCGGCGATCCGGTGTGCCGGCCGGCGGTGGCGCTGGCGCAGCAGCTCAAGCCGCTGTTGCGCGGCGAGGTTGCGGCCCTGACGCCGGCGGCAGCCCCACTGCGGCTGCCGGATTTGACCTTCACCGACGATGCCGGTCAGCCCAAGAAGCTGTCGGACTTCCGCGGCCGCACTGTCCTGGTCAACCTGTGGGCGACCTGGTGCGTGCCGTGCCGCAAGGAAATGCCGGCGCTCGACAACCTGCAGGCCCAGCTCGGCAGCTCCGATTTCGAAGTGGTGGCGATCAACATCGACACCCGCGATCCGGCCAAGCCGAAGAAATTCCTCGACGACGAGAAGCTGATGCATCTGGCGGTATTCACCGATGCGTCCGCCAAGGTGTTTCAGGAGCTGAAGGCGGTCGGCCGCGCGCTCGGGATGCCGACCTCGGTGCTGGTCGACCGCGAAGGCTGCGAAATCGCCACCATTGCCGGCCCGGCCGAGTGGGACAGCAACGACGCCACCACGCTGATCAAGGCGGCGGTGAAGCCGGTCGCGGCGGGGAAGCCATAACCACCTCGGCGTCATTCAGGGGCACGCGCGTCAGCGCGTGAACCGGGAATCCAGAGGTTGTTGAGAGCTCGGCAGTTTCCATCACATCGAGATTCCGGGTTCGCGCCTGACGGCGCGCCCCGGAATGACTGCTCAATGGCAATGGCGGCGAAAGGGCTCGGATTACGCGCTGATGTTCAGATTGCCGCCCACGCCCGGGCCGACATTGGCGAGCGACGGCGAGCCGCCCTGCCCGGTGCCGAGCAGCGTCTGCACCGTGTCACGTTCCATGCGCGAAGCCGACGCTTGAATCGTTGTCGCAATCTGCATCTGCGTGCTGCTTGCCTGCATCGCGAGCGCCGCGCTGACCATGCTCATATCCATGGGAGCAGCCTGGCAGCAAACCGTTAACAATCTGGCGCGAGGCGGCTCGCATTCGATGATATTGCTCGGCGAGCGGCCTCCTTCAGGCCTTTGAGCCGGCCGCTTCGCTCAGATGGAGCGCAAAGCCGGTGGCGCCCGGATCGCCGAGCCCCGGGCGCAGCTCCATCGTCGGGATCAGGTAGTCGCCGCCGTTCTGGCGCCGGTACGGAATCGGCGGCGTCTCGGCGAGCGTCCGCATCCGCTCCCGGAGCCGTTCGGCAGCGGCCTCGAATCCGGCGGAGTCGAGCCGGCCGGCCTGGTACAGCACATAAGGCGGCAATACCTCGCAGCCCGGGTAGAACAGAATGCCATGGTGGATCGGAAACAGCAGGTCGTCGATCGGCCCGTTGATGCCGCGAGGACCATAGTGCGGCTCCCAACCGCCGGTCGTGACGATCAGCATCGCGCGTTTGCCGGCAAGAACGCCCTCGCCGTAGCGATCGCCCCACCGCTTGTCGCTGTGCTCGCCGACCCCGTAAGCGAAGCCGCAGGCGAACACCCGCTCGACCCAGCCTTTCAGGATCGCCGGCATGGTGAACCACCACAGCGGGAATTGCAGGATCACGGCGTCGGCCCAGAGCAGCTTGTCGATCTCGTCGCGGACGTCCTGGGTCAGTTCGCCGGCGTCGAACGCCGCCTTGGATGCGGCGGACGGCAGCAGCCGCTCGGCGGGCGCGAGACCCGGGAAATCGGCGCGGTCGATCGCCGGCTTCCAGCCCTGGGCATAGAGGTCGGAAACCTGCATCTCGTGGCCGAGGCGCTGCAGCTCCGCGACCGCGACGTCACGGAGCGCGCCGTTCAGCGATCGCGGTTCGGGATGGGCGAATACCAGAAGGACTTTCACGGGTCAGGCTCCCTGCAGTGATGACGAGCCCTGCTGGTAGACCTGCGGTGACTATTCCAGTAGCCGCCGATTATCGATATGATTATTCCGGGAAATGGATAGATCAGCGATCACGATCGAGCGCATTCGCACCTTCGTTCGCATTGCCGAGCGGGGCAGCCTCTCGGCGGTCGCCCGCGACCTCAATGTCGGCCAGTCCACCGTCACCCGGCAGTTGCAGGAGCTCGAGGCCGCGGTCGGCGCGCCGCTGCTGAGCCGCACCACCCGCCGGGTGACGCTCACCGAAGAAGGCAGTCGCTATTACGCCCGCTGCGTCCAGATCCTCAGACTGATCGAACAGGCTGGCGACGAGGCGCTCGGCGCCTCCGGAGCCCCGGCCGGCACAATTCGGATCACCTGCACGGCCTCGTTCGGCGTGCTGCATGCCAGCCGGCTGATCTTCGCGTTCCAGGATCGCTATCCGGACATCGGAATCGATTTCGGCCTCACCGACCAGCGCCTCGATCTGGTTCGCGAAGGAGTCGACCTGGCGATCCGGCTGGCGCCGCTCACCGACAGTTCGCTGAAGTTGCGCACGCTCGGCCACAGCCAGCGCCTGCTGGTAGCCTCGCCGGACTATCTGTCGGGTCACGGCAGACCAACGATCCCATCGGATCTGTCCCGGCATCAGGGCATTCGCATGGTGAATGTTGCCGGCAGCGATCTGCTGATCCTGCAGGGACCGGAGCAGGAGACCCATCGGGTGCCGTTCGGCGGCCGGCTCAGGGTCGATCACGGGCTGGCGGCCCGCGAGGCGATGCTTGCCGGGCGCGGCATCGCCGCCACTCATCGCTGGCTGGTCGATGATCTGCTGGCCGCAGGCAGGCTCGAAGTCATCCTGCCGGAGTATCGATTGTCGCCGGTGCCGCTCAATCTGTTGATCGTGCCCGAGCGCGCCGGGATCGCGCGCGTCCGGCTCTTGATCGACTTCCTGGCCGAGCAGATCCGGACCGTGCCGGGGGTCGCGTGAGCGCGCTCAGCGTGTCGGGACCGGCTTGTCGCCGCGGTAGTCGTAGAAGCCGCGGCTCGTCTTGCGGCCGAGCCAGCCGGCTTCGACGTATTTCACCAGCAGCGGGCACGGCCGATACTTGGAATCGGCGAGGCCCTCGTGCAGCACCTGCATGATCGACAGGCAGGTATCGAGGCCGATGAAATCGGCCAGCTCCAGCGGGCCCATCGGATGATGTGCGCCGAGCTTCATCGCCATGTCGATGGCTTCGACGTTGCCGACGCCTTCGTACAGCGTGTAGATCGCCTCGTTGATCATCGGCAGCAGGATGCGGTTGACGATGAACGCCGGGAAATCCTCCGACACCGCGATCTGCTTGCCGAGCTTGGAGACGAACGCCTTCGAGGTCTCGAAGGTGGCGTCGTCGGTGGCAATGCCGCGGATCAGCTCGACCAGCTCCATCACCGGCACGGGATTCATGAAGTGAATGCCGATGAAGCGCTCCGGCCGATCGGTCGAGGCGGCCAGACGGGTGATCGAGATCGACGAGGTGTTCGAGGCGACGATCGCCTCCGGCTTCAGCGCCGCACACAGCTCGTGGAAAATCTTGCGCTTGGTCTCTTCCTTCTCGACCGCGGTCTCGATCACGAGGTCGCAATCGGCCAGCCCGTCGAGCTTCTCGGTCGCGGTGATCCGCGCCAGCGCAGCCTTGCGGGCGTCTTCGGTGATCAGCTTCTTGGCGATCTGACGGGAGAGGTTACCGTTGATGGTGGCCATCGCCGATTTCAACCGGTCGGCGGAAACATCGTTCAGGATCACGTCGAACCCGCCGAGGGCGACCACGTGGGCGATGCCGTTGCCCATCTGTCCCGCGCCGATTACGCCGACTTTTTTGATTGCTGCCGCCATCTCTCTTCTCGTTCGGAGCACAGCCGCGTTGCGCGGCCGATGCATCTTCGCACATTCCCGCGCCGCTGTCCGTGTCTCAGCGCCCCGGACAGTTAGCCGGCTAACGCTTAAGGCTTCTGCAACGAACCCGGCCCGGGGGGCCGGGTTCGTCCGCCCGCGAAGGCGTTTACTTGCCGAGCTTGCCGAGCTCTTCGGTCAGCTCAGGAACCGCTTGGTAGAGGTCGGCGACCAGGCCGTAATCGGCGACCTGGAAGATCGGCGCGTCTTCGTCCTTGTTGATCGCGACGATCACCTTGGAGTCCTTCATGCCGGCGAGATGCTGGATTGCGCCGGAAATGCCGATCGCAATGTACAGCTCCGGCGCCACGACCTTGCCGGTCTGGCCGACCTGCCAGTCGTTCGGCGCGTAGCCGGCATCGACCGCGGCGCGCGAGGCGCCGACACCGGCGCCGAGCTTGTCGGCGAGCGGCTCGATGTACTTGGTGAAGTTCTCGCGGCTCTGCATCGCACGGCCGCCCGACACGATGATCTTGGCCGACGACAGTTCGGGACGATCGCTCTTGGCGACCTCCTCGCCGACGAAGCTCGACAGGCCCGGATCTTCCGCCGCCGCGACGGTTTCGACCGCCGCGCTGCCGCCCTCGCCCGTCGCCTGGAAGGTCGATGTGCGGACGGTGATGACCTTCTTGGCGTCCTTCGACTTCACGGTCTGGATCGCGTTGCCGGCGTAGATCGGACGCTCGAAGGTATCGGGGGCGACCACCTTGATGATCTCCGACACCTGCATCACGTCGAGCAGTGCGGCGACGCGCGGCATCACGTTCTTGAACCGCGAGGTCGCCGGGGCGACGATCGCGTCGTAGCTGCCGGCGAGCGAAACGATCAGCGCGGCCAGCGGCTCGGCGAGATCGTGCTCATAGGCGGGCGCTTCGGCGAGCAGCACCTTGGCGGCACCCTGCAGCTTGGCGGCCGCGTCGGCGGCAGCCTTGCAGCCCTGGCCGGCAACCAGCACATGCACCTCTCCGCCGAGCGCGGCGGCGGCGGTCATCGCCTTGTTGGTGGCGTCCTTGAGCTGAGCGTTGTCGTGTTCGGCAATCAGCAGCGTGGCCATCAGATAACACCCGCTTCGTTCTTGAGCTTCGAGACCAGTTCAGCGACGTCCTTGACCTTGACGCCGGCCTTGCGGCCGCCCGGCTCGACGGTCTTCAGAACTTCGAGGCGCGGCGAAACGTCGACGCCGTAGTCGGCCGCGGTCTTCTCCGCGATCGGCTTCTTCTTGGCCTTCATGATGTTCGGCAGGCTGGCGTAGCGCGGTTCGTTGAGCCGCAGATCGGTGGTGACGATCGCCGGGCCCTTCAGCTTGACGGTCTGCGAACCACCGTCGACTTCACGCGCCACGGTGAAGTCGGAGCCGTCGACTTCGAGCTTCGAGGCAAAGGTCGCCTGCGCCCAGCCGAGCAGCGCGGCCAGCATCTGACCGGTCTGGTTGCTGTCGTCGTCGATCGCCTGCTTGCCGAGAATGATCAGTCCCGGCTGCTCCTCTTCGGCGACGCCCTTGAGGATCTTGGCGACCGCCAGCGGTTCGACCACGCCGTCGACCTTGACCAGGATGCCGCGATCGGCGCCCATGGCGAGGCCGGTGCGCAGAGTTTCCGACGCCTGCGCCGGCCCGATCGAGACCACGACGACTTCGGTCGCCTTGCCGGCCTCTTTGAGACGCAGCGCTTCTTCGACGGCGATCTCGTCGAACGGATTCATCGACATCTTGACGTTGGCGAGTTCAACGCCCGACCCGTCGCTCTTGACGCGGATCTTGACGTTGTAGTCGACCACGCGCTTGACCGGCACCAGAACCTTCATCGATCCTCTTTCGTGTTGCGGTGGGTAATCTTTAGTTGTGGCGGCGGAACCTAAAGCCCCTCCTAACCGGGGTCAACGCGGCAAAGCCAAAAACCGCCTTGTTCCCTAGCGGTTCTGGCCCGGCACCCAAAGCACGTCGCGGGCGCCGCCATCGTTCGCCAGGCGAGCGGCGACAAACAGGAAGTCCGACAACCGGTTGACGTACTGGACAGCCGCAGGGGTGATCCTCTCGCCAGGCCGGGTTCCGAGCTCCACCATCGCACGTTCCGCACGGCGGCATATCGTTCGCGCCACGTGTAGGTAAGCGGCTGCCGGCTTACCGCCGGGCAGGACAAAAGACGTCAGAGGAGCGAGGCGCTCGTTAAGCTGATCGATGTCGCGCTCCAGCCGCTCGACCTGGCTCGACAGGACGCGCAGCCGTTCGGCCTTGCCCTCCCGCTCGGGAACCGCAAGATCGGCACCGAGGTCGAACAGATCGTTCTGAATACGTCCGATCATGGCGTCGAGTTCCGGCAGTTCGGACAAATGCAGCCGCACGACGCCGAGCGCAGCGTTGGTTTCGTCGACGGTGCCGTAGGCCGCGATCCGCGGGTCGTATTTCGGCCGCCGCTCGCCGCTGCCGAGGGCGGTGGTGCCGTCGTCGCCGGTGCGGGTATAGATTCGATTGAGCACGACCATTGCGCGGGATTCCTGCTGCGGAAGATCCTGTGAAGCCGGGAGTTTGATGCGCCGGGGCTTGGTGGGCAGCTAACGGCCCAGCGCCCAGATCGCAAGCATGGTGATGACGATGGCGACGAATTGCAGCAACACCCGCCAGCGCATCAGGGTCTGCGACCGGTTCGGCGAGCCGCCCCGCATCATGTTGATCAGACCGAGCATGAGCACCAGCGCGACGGCGCAGAGCGCGGCCGGCAGGGCGATTGAACTCAGAAAGGTTGCCATCTAGGTTTCATAACACCGCTCCTGATCTTGCGCTATCCCTGTGGCGGCGCTGGGCGCAACGATCTCGGGTGGAGCCGGTTAGTATCCGATGCTAAGATTTTGCCACCCCGCCGGCAGCAACTCCTGACAAGGTGACCCGTGAGGCAGATCCGCTACGCCTATGCGGTCACAGTCGATGCGCTGTATACGTTCCTGGCCGATGACGGGTGGGCGATCGCCAGCCACATCGCGCTGTCGACCCTGATGGCGCTGTTTCCATTCCTGATCGTGCTGACGTCGCTGGCCGGTTTCGTCGGCTCCCGCGAGCTCGCCGACCGCGCAGCCGAACTGCTGCTCGACGTCTGGCCGGCCCAGGTGGCGAGCACGCTGTCGGGCGAAATCCACGACGTGCTGACCACCACCCGCGGCGGCATTCTGACGGTCGGCCTGCTGCTGGCCCTGTACTTCGCCTCCAACGGCGTCGAGAGCCTACGGGTCGGGCTCAACCGCGCCTATGCGGTGATCGAGCCGCGGCCGTGGTATCTGCTCCGACTGGAGTCGATCGGCTACACCCTGGTGGCGGCGTTCACCGCGCTGGCAATGGGGTTCCTGATCGTGCTGGGACCATTGATCCTCGCAACCGCAAGGCGCTACGTGCCTTTGCTGGTCCAAGACAACGAGATGCTGCTGACGATCGCCCGCTACGGCATCGCGATCACCGCGCTCACCGTGGCGCTGCTCCTGCTGCACGCCTACCTTCCGGCGGGGCGGCGTTCGTTCAGGCAGATCCTGCCGGGCATCATCTTCACCATCGCGGCTTCGCTGATCTCCGGCATCGCGTTCGGCATGTATCTGGCGCGGTTCGCCAACAACTACGTGTCGATGTATGCGGGGCTCGCCTCGGTGATCATCGCGCTGGTGTTTCTGTATTTCATCGCCGCGATCTTCGTGTTCGGCGGCGAATTGAATGCCGCAATCATCAAGTCGCGATTGCCGGAGGGGACGACACTGCAAGAAGCGCAGTTGCGAGAGCCCGGGGCGAAACCGGCTTGAGCAGGAAGCCGCCGGCTCCCGCCTTGCGCGCCGCAACCTCGTCCTGATCGCGCCCCGATACGCCGATGATCGGGATCGTACCAAGCGGCGGCGGCAGCGACCGGATCCGTCCGATCGCCTCGATGCCGCTGATCCCCGGCAGCACCATATCCATCAGCACCGCATCGAACTCGCCCTTCGTCAGGCGCTCCGGAACCGCCTCGCCGCTGCCGACAAATTCGCAGGCATGGCCGAGCTCGGTGAGGATCGCGTTCAGCACCACGCGCCCGAACGGATTGTCCTCGACGCTGAGGATCCGCAGCCGGCCACCTCCGGTGGCGCGGATCGCGCCGTCCGGCGTCGTCATCTGCGGCGGCTTGGCTCGCTCCAGCGTCACCGTCAGGGTGAACAAGGTGCCGCCGCGCGGTCGCGGCGCCACGGTCACGTCGCCGCCGAGCGCCCGGGCAATTTGCCGCACCGACGACAACCCGAGGCCGGCGCCACCGAACCGAGCGGCGATGCCGACGTTAGCCTGCGAAAACGGCCGGAATAGCCGTTTGACCTCGGCGAGCGACAGGCCGATTCCGCTGTCGGACACCGCGAAGGACACCTGCGCCTTGCCGCGCCCTGCCGCAGCCGCTGAAACCTTCAGCGCGACATCCCCGCGCTCGGTGAACTTCACCGCGTTGTCGATCAGGTTTTCCAACGCGGCGCGCAGCCGCACGGCGTCGCCGATCACGAAGGCCGGCAGCCGCGACGAGATCGTCACCGTGGCGTGCAATCCTTTGGCGGCGGCGCGGCCGGACAGCGAATCGCCGGCATGGCGGGCCAGCGCCCGCAGATCGAAGAACTCCGAGCGCAGACCGAGCCCGGTGGTGCCGAGCCGGGCGGCATCCACGAACAAGGTGGCGAGGCCGGATAGGTGCTCGGCGCCGGCCTTGATGGTGTCGACCCAGCGCCGTTCGCGCTCGCCGAGATCGGAGGTCGCCAGCAATTCGCTGACCGCCAGGATCCCGGTGAGCGGGGTGCGGACCTCGTGCGCGAAGGTCGCCAGCACGGTCTCGATCATGCCGGAGGCGGCCGGCTTCTTGCGACGGACGCGTTTCGGCAGCGTCCGCTTGACCTGCGTCCGCCCGCTGCGCAACGCGCGCGATTTCACCGCCATGTGTCCCCCGAGCCGTCCCGGCGACAATGCCACGTCCGAGGCCGCCGAGTCACGCCGCCACGCCCTGTTCCGATGGCCCCGAACGGCTGCATCAGGCGGCACTCAATCGGCAGCGGCAAGCCCCACCATCGTTCGGATCTCCATCGGCGAGGTCCCGCCGGCGCGCAACTCCCGCAAGCCGGTGGCCCCGGTCGATTTCGACAGCTTGTGTCCCTCTGCGTCGCGGACGAGTTCGTGGTGGCGATACACCGGCGCGGGCAGGCCGAGCAGATGCTGCAGCAGCCGGTGCACCGAGGTCGACCAGAACAGGTCGGCGCCGCGCACCACCTCGGTGACGCCTTGCAGGGTGTCGTCGATCACCACCGACAGGTGATAGCTGGTCGGGGTTTCCTTGCGCGCGATGATCACATCGCCCCACGTCTCCGGCCGCGCCACGATGCTGCCGGTTTCGCCGTCCGGTCCTTTGCCGAGTTCCTGCCAGCTCAACTCGCCGGCCAGCGCGATCGCGGCCGCCATGTCCAGCCGCAGCGCGTAGGGCACGCCGGCGGCGATCAGCTCGGCGCGCTTGTTCGCCGAGAGCTCTTTGCCGATCCCCGGATACAGCGGCGCACCGTCGGGATCGCGCGGCCACGGCGCCACCGTTTCCTTCTCGGCGACCAGCCGGGCGATCTCGGCGCGGCTTTCGAAGGCCGGATAGATCAGCCCGTTCGCGGATAGCCGCGCGACCGCCTCGCGGTAGACCTTGAGATGATCCGACTGTCGCCGCACCTCGCCGTCCCAGCCGATGCCGAGCCAGGACAGATCTTCGTAGATCGCCTGTTCGAACTCCGGCCGGCAACGGGTGCGGTCGATGTCCTCGATCCGCAGCAGCATCCGGCCGCCGCTCGCTCGCGCCAGATCGGCATTCAGCAGCGCCGAATACGCGTGGCCGAGATGCAGATAGCCATTCGGGCTCGGGGCAAATCGGAAAACGGGTGGCGGCATTGAACCCCTGACGTCATTGCCGGACTTGATCCGGCAATCCATCGGATGAGAGACTCTTTTACGATAGCGGATGGATGCGCGGGTCAAGGCCCGCGCATGACGCCGGAAAGCCGAACCACCTGATGACCATCCATCTCGACAGACAGGCCGACCTCGACGACGCCATCACCACGCTGGTGAAACAGGATCCGCGGCTGAAGCCGGTGCTTCAGGTCGCCGGCATGCCGGCGCTGCGCCGGCGGGAGCCGGGCTTTGCCGGCCTCGCCGCGATCGTCTGCGGCCAGCAGCTCTCGACCGCGTCGGCCGCGGCAATCTGGGGCCGGGTGTCGGCGGCGTTCGATCCGTTCGAGCACGGCGCGATCAAGCGGGCCCGGACCGACCGGCTGGCGCGGCTCGGCCTGTCGGCCGCGAAGATCAAGACGCTGAAGGCGCTGGCCAAGGAGCTCGCCGCCGAACGGCTCAACCTCGATGTGCTGGCCGAAGAAGACGCCGACGCCGCCCACGCCACGCTGACCGCGCTGCACGGCATCGGGCCGTGGACCGCCGACATCTATCTGTTGTTCTGCCTCGGCCACGGCGATGCCTGGCCGGCCGGCGATCTCGCGGTGCAGGAGGCGATGCGGATCGGCCTCGGCCTGAAAGCACGCCCAACCGTGAAGCAGATGGCCCCGCTCGCCGATCCCTGGCGCCCCTTGCGCGGCGCCGCCGCGCATCTGTGGTGGGCGTACTACCACGCGGTGAAACGGCGCGAGGGCGTGATCGGCGACGACAAATAACGGCGCGATATTATGCAGTGCGAACCCGCCAGACGAACCGCATAATTATCCGTTCTAGATTTTGCTTGAGACATGTTTTTCACGCATGAAACGAACAACTCACCGCGCTCAGCCAGCGGTGTCTGTAAGCGAAGACCTCGTTGCCGTTAACGAGGACTACGGCAAGAAAATCGTTCTGATGCCATGCCGTCCGAATAATGGCATTGTTATACTAATAATGGTGTTCTCTCGCTCATTCTCAATGACCGTTAGTATAAAGCAGTCGTCCCGGGCGCGCACCGTGGAGCTTGCGCCTTGGAATCCAGAGATCGTGATACCGGGAGCCTCCGGTTTCGCGCGCACCGGAATGACGACAGAAAAGTCATCTTCGCCCTCGCCTCACCATGATCAGCGCTGCGGCGGCGAGTTGCAGCGCGATGCAGCCGGTGAACGGCAGCGTGTAGCTGCCGGAGGCGTCGCGCAACAGGCCGATCATGCCTGGTCCGAACGCGTAGGCAACCTGGTTGATCGCGGTGTTGAGCGCGACCAGAACGCCGAACGACTGCACCGGAAACTCGCGCTGGATGATCAGCGCCGGCAAGGTGATCAGATTGCCTACCGAAAACCCGAACAGCGCGCAGGCGACCATCAGCAGCATCGCATCGCGCGTCATAATCGCAATCGCCAGAGCCAACGCCTGACTCGCGAACGACAGTGCCGAGACCAGGCGCTGGTTCAGCCGATCGATCACCACCGACAGCAACACGCGCCCGACCACCGCCATCGCGGTGAGCAGCGACATCGCCAACGCGGCGCGCTCGCGTCCGACCAGCGGGTCGAGATAGGCGATCAGGTGAACGATGAAGCCGACCTGCGCGAACAGCACCAGCGAGAACGCGATCGTTGCGGTCAGGAATGCGGGGTCGCGCAGTGCGCCGCTGCGGATCGCGCCGGACGAAAGCGCCCGCGGTGCGGACGCCGCCGATGCAGCGCTGGCGAGATGCGGCGGCACGACCACGATCGCGACCAGCGGCATCAGAAGCACCACCGCGGCGATTGCCGCAGCCGTAGTCGCCCCGCTGAATCCCACCGTCCCGATCAACGCCACCAGCAGAGGTACGCCGGCGATGCCGCCGAAGCTGGCGCCGTTCAGCGCCAGACTGATGGCCATGCCGCGGCGGCGGTCGAACCACAAGCCGAGCGTGTTGGTGATCGCCCCGAGGCTGGTGCCGGCCCAACCGACAGCGAGGATCGCGTCGACCGCATAGAGTTGCCACGGCGCGGTGATCCGGCCGAGCAGCGCGGTGCCGAGCGCCATCGCGGCGATGCCGCCGAGCAGGCAGGCGCGCGCACCGATCGCACGGATCACGTCCCCGACGAACGCCACCAGCAGCGCGCCGGTGAGATAGAAGAACGTCGTGGCGATCGCGATCTGCGACGACGGCCAGCCGTGAGCCCGAGCCAGTTCGGCGAGATAGACGCTCTGGCCATAGAAGCCGAGACCCCAGCCGAACGTGGCGACGACGAAGCACACCACTACGATTCGCCAGCCGTGATAGCGAAACGACGTCTCGTCGGGAGCCGGCGGTGTCACCATCGGGGGCGAGCGCAGTTGATCGCGCACGACGGCATCGCGTTCACTCCCTGTGTCCGGCTGTTGCGGCCGGACGTATTGTTGCGCGGCTCAGACGCCGCGATCGGACAGTTCGGCGGCGTCCGCAGCCACCCGTTTCCGGACTTTCGACCAGCCGGTGATCGCCAGCACGATCAGGCCGAGCAGCACCGGCGGGAACACCGCGAGGTTGACCGTGGCCCAACCGTAATCGGCGAGCAGCTGCCCGGACGCGAACGAGCCCAGCGCCATCAGCCCGAAGATGATGAAGTCGTTGACCGCCTGGACCTTGTTCTTCTCGCTCGGCAGATGCGTCTCCAGCACCAGCGCCGAGGCGCCGACGAACGCCAGATTCCAGCCGACGCCGATCACGAACAGCGTCGCCCAGAAGTGCGGCGCGGTGACGCCGGTGAGACCGATGCCGGCGCCGAGCGCTTCCAGGAGCAGGCCGGCCGCCACCACGCGCGGCGCGCCGAACTTGGCGATCAGCGAGCCGGTGACGAAGCTCGGGGCGTACATCGCAACGATGTGCCATTGCAGGCCGAAATTGGAATCGCCGACGCTGAGCCCGCACATCTGCATCGCCAGCGGCGCCGAGGTCATCACCAGATTCATCATCGGATAGGCGATCGCGCCGCACAGCGCCGCGGCGATGAAGCGCGGCTGCCGCACGATCTCGAGCAGCGGCCGCCCACCGGCGCGCTCCGCCGGCTTCGGCTTCGGCGCATCGACGCCCCACAATACCGCCATCGCGATCAGCGCGATCGCCGCCTGCACCACATAGGAGAACGCGAACAGAAAAGGCTGCCAAACGTCCATGGTCCATTGCACGAGTTGCGGACCGAGCACGCCGGCAAACACGCCGCCGGCCATCACCCAGGACACCGCCTTGGGACGATAGGCGGTGCTGGCGCCGTCGGCGGCGGCGAACCGGTAGGACTGCGACACGGCGGCATACAGCCCGCCGATGAAGGTCGCGGTACAAAACAGAAGAAACGAGCCGTACAGGATTGCGACGGCGCCGAGCACGCCGGTGAGCGCACCGCAGCCGGTGCCGATCATGAACGAGGCGCGGCGGCCGTATGCCCGCGCGATCCAGCCAGTCGGCAGCGTCCCGGCGGCGAGGCCGAGCACGTACATCGACAACGGCACGGTGGCGAGCGACATTTCCGGCGCAAGCTGGGCGCCGATGATCGAACCGGTGGCGAAGATCACAGCCGCATTGGCGCCGGTCAGCGCCTGCGCCGCAACCAGCCGCACCACGTTGGAACGGGCACGGGCATCGTCTTCGACGATGTCGTTGGCCGTTGCATCGACCATCGGCAGGGACTCTCCTCGGACCGGCCGACGCCGGCCGGCGATTGCGCGCGCATCATAGGGCCGGGCCGGGCGCGATCAACCCGCCGTACCCTCGGCAACCGCATGGGCCTACGCCGGTTTTGCCCGTGCAAACACCAGGATCAGGTTGTTGGCCGGCATCTCGACGATCTCGCTCAGCGCCAGACCGGCACCGCCAGCCACACGCTCCAGATCCGTCACGTCGCGCACGCCCCATTCCGGATTGGCGTCGCGGAGGCTGGTGTCGAACACCGCATTGCTGAGCGCGGTGTGCTGGCCGCCCTGCTTGAACGGCCCGTACAGCACCAGCATCCCGTCCTGGCGCAGCAGCCGGCCGGCACCGGTCAGCAGCCCTTCGGCCACGCGCCACGGCGCGATGTGCACGACATTGGCGCAGAACATCGCGAGCAGCGGCCCGGGCGCAGGCCCGTCGACCGGCGCGATCGACCAAGCGGGATCGGCAAGGTCGATGCGCTGCGGTGAGCGCAGATTCGGCAGTGCCGCATGGGCGCGCCAGGCGGCGATACTCTCGAGGTGCCGGTCGTTGAGATCGCTCGGCCACCACACGATCGAGGGATGTTCGCGGGCCAGCGCCGTGATGTGCTGGCCCGTGCCGCTGCCGGCTTCGAGCACATCGCCCTGCCGGCCGGCGAGCAGCCGCGCCAGCACGGCACGGATCGGAGCGTCATTGCGGTGGAACGCGGCGGCATCGAGCCGGCCGTCGAGCTCGCCCCGCCGCCCATCCTTGCCGAACTCCACCACGAACTCCGCCATCGCCCACCTGCCGCTCCAACTATCGTGCGAGGTGTACAGTGCCGGCTGTTACACGCAAGTCACAGCTGGTCACAATCCGACCACGATTGCACCTGTACGCCGCCTTGGATGAATTGACTCGCTAATTCCGACACTTCTAGATGGCGGCGACGGTTTCCCGAAAGGGAATGAAAAGGGAATACGGTGCGGACGCTGCCACTTTCGCGTTCTAGGCCGTAGCTGTTCCCGCAACTGTAAGCGGATCGTCTTTCGTCGAATGCCACTGGGAACCTCGGTCCTGGGAAGGCGACGGAAGATCAACCGCGAGCCAGGAGACCTGCCGTCATTCGTGGTCACACGCGAAGTTGCCGGCCGGGAATTGCAGGCATTGTCTTCACCGCTTTCGTAGCTCGGTGAGACCTCGTTCGCTGTGACGTGCCACAGACGTCAGCCGAGGTTGATCCCATGCAATCCCGTCCCGCCGCACCGCGGCCTTGCTCCGCACTCGCGCGCGCACTTCTCGCCTCCACCATTCTGGCGCCTGCGCTCTCGCTGGCAACGCCCGCCGCCGCGCAGGACGTGCTGCCGGAGATCGTCGTCAGTGCTACGGCGACGCGAACTTCCAACGCCATCATCGGTACGTCGAGCACGGTGATCACCGCCGACGACATCGCGCGTTCGCCGGCCCAGACCGTGCAGGACATCATCGCCCAGACACCAGGTGTGCAATCCACCTCGCTGTATGGCGGCGTCAATGGCACCGGCTCCTCGGTCGATCTGCGAGGCTTCGGCGCAACCGCAACCTCGAACACCTTGTTCCTGATCAATGGCCGACGTCTGAACGACCTCGACCTGCAGGGCATCGATCTGTCGAGCATCCCGCTACAATCGATCGAGCGCATCGAGATCACTCGCGGCGGCAGCGGCGCGGTGCTGTACGGCGACAATGCCGTCGGCGGCGTCATCAACATCGTCACCAAAACCGGTGCGGGCGGCCCACCCGCGACGTTCCGCGCCGAAGGCGGCTTCGGCTCGTTCAATCAGCGGCTCGGCTCGGTGTCTGCGGCCTTCAATTCCGGCCCATGGTCGACGTCGGTCTTCGCCAACACCGTGCGTTCCAACGGCTACCGCGCCAACAATGCTTTGGAACAGAACAATGCGCTGGGTGAGCTGCGTTACACGACGGGCGACCTCAGCGCCTTCATCAACATCTCGGGCGACAACCAGCGCCTCGGCCTGCCCGGCTCGCGCACCGTCGATCCGTCGATCGGCCTGAACCAGTTGCAGACCGACCGCCGCGGCACCAACACGCCATTCGACTACGCCGACAAGCAGGGCGCCAACCTCACCGCCGGCTTCACCAAATCGCTGTGGGACGGCGCCGAGCTGATCGTCGACGGCGGCGTGCGCGACAAGCGGCAGCAGGCCGCCTATTTCGGCAACGTGCCGCTGTCGCCGTTCAGCGCGAGTTCGTTCGACGCGCATCTGCAGACCTGGTCGATCACGCCGCGGCTCAGCATCAAGAATGCGTTCTTCGGCCTGCCGTCGAACATCCTCACCGGCCTCGACTATTACGACGCGACCTATGATTCAGACCGCGGCCAGTATCGCGGCACGCCGCCGGTGCACGTCTACAATCTGAAGCAGAAGACGCTGGCCGGCTATTGGCAGCAGACCATCGCGATCCTGCCGACCACCGACTTTTCCTACGGCGGCCGGGTGCAGAGCGTGAAGGTCGAAGCCGCTGACCGGCTCAATCCATTGGCGCCGGGTTATTTCGGCGGCGCCCAGGCGCTGCCGCTCAGCAGCACCGAGACCCAGCATGCGCTGCATGTCGGCCTCGACCATCGCTTCAACGACGTGTTCAGCGTGTTTGCCCGCGCGGCGCGGGCGTTCCGCACCCCGAATGTCGACGAGCGCGTCGCCTCGGGGCCGTCCTACGATGCATTCTTCAATCCGATCCCGGGCACCTTCGCGCTGAAGACCCAGACCTCGATCGATTTCGAAGGCGGCTTCCGCATCAAGTCCGGTCCGTTCGAGATGCAGACGAGCGTCTACAACATGGATCTCACCAACGAGATTCGCTACGACCCGGTCAACTTCTATAACACCAACCTCGACCCGACCCGCCGTTACGGCGGCGAGACCAGTTCGTCGATCCGCATCAGCGACACGCTGTTGCTGCGCAGCGGCGCGGCCTACACCCGGGCGACGTTCCGCGAAGGGCCGTTCTCCGGCAACGATGTGCCGTTGGTGTCGCGCTATACGGCAAATGCCGGCGTGACATGGAACGTCTGGCAGAAATACGTCGTGTTCGATGCCACTGCGCGGGTCTGGAGCAGTCGCTTCATGGACAGCGACAATGCCAACAGCCAGGTCAAGATCCCGGCCAACGGCACCGTCGACGTCAAGCTGAGCGGCGAGGTCGACCACTTCTTCTGGTCGCTGAGCGTGATCAACCTGTTCAACGCGCAATACTATGATTACGCGGTGGCGAGCAGCTTCACGCCCGGCCGCTACGGCGCCTATCCGCTGCCGGGCCGGACCTATCTGGCCAAGGCCGGTGTAACGTTCTGATCACGGTGGCTGCGTTCCGCAGCCATTTGCGTGCGAAACCAATGTCGAACAGCCCCCGCACGCCGAAAGGCTGTTCGGGGGCTTTTTTCGTGCTATCACCCCGCCTCCCGACTGGAATGCAATTGAACTGGACGAATGACGAACGACGACAATCACCGCGCCGGCAGCGCCGTTGAAGGCGAAGGCGGGAAGACCGAACGCGAAGCCGCGACCAAAGCGGTGCTGGACAACATGGCGCGCTTGCGGGCCCTCAGGCTCGCCCGCGAAGCGGCGATGCCGCAGGCCGCGACATCGAGCCGGACCAAGCGCAAGGCGCCGGCCTCGACCGCCAAGCGAGGCGGCAAGAAGGCCGAAGACGACAAGCCACGCCCACTGTCGGAGTGGCTGGCCGACCAGCAGAGCTCAGGCCGGCGAACCTGATCGCGACGCAAACCGTCGCATTGCGGCATCTGGCGATACAAAATTGCGTGCGAGGGTTGACGAATCCAGTCTAGTCTCGCCGCTGTGATCGAAGTTGAATTGAGCAGTTAACAACGCTGGCCGCGTGTGCGCCTTCGGTCACCCGCGCCGGCCATCAAGGAACCGAGAGACAATGATCGGCTTCCTGCGCAAGCGACCCAAGGCCGCGGCTCCGAAAAGCGATAAGAAGCCCGGCAGCAGCGGCGAGACGGGCAAAGCCAAGCCCGAACCGCCGAAACCAGCGCCTGCCGCCGACGACGATCTGTATGAGACCGGCGACATCTGCGCACCGGCCCGCGATCGCGACGACTATACCAAGGATCTGTAACGGGCAGGCGTTGCGGAGACTTCCGTGTCACGCGGGCTCGAATCCCCGATCGATCCGGGCGATGGCCGCGGCATCGAGCAGGTGATCGCCCCAGCCTTTCGCAGCCAGCGCCGCAGCGCGACCGGGCGCTGCCATCAGGATGACCGCGGTCGCCGCCAGCGGCACCGCACTGAACCAATCCCGCCCCACCTGCGTCAGCTCCTCGGCGCTGCCGGCGTAAGGCGGCTGCCGCAGCATCAACCGCCCGCATTCCCGCATCACATCTTGCCGTGAGCCGCTGCGCAGCGCGCAGCCGAGCAGCGCCTGCATGCCGAGATGGCTGCGGACGCCGTCCCGCGACGGTGCAGGCGATGCCGGATGCTCGCCGAGCGACAGCCGCAGCAGCAGATCGACCAGATCGAGCCCCGCAAGCTGCGCGCTCATCGGCTCGACCAGCCGCGGATTGCAATCGATGAAGAGCGGGCGCGCGTCGTTGGCCGGCCGGATCACATCGAACGACAGCGCACCGTGCCAGCCGAGCGCGGCGCCGATCGCGGCCACATCGGCGCGAACCGCGTCGCCGCGAATGCTGAGCTTGTGCGACGGTCCGCCGCCGGCACCGGCCGCAATCTGCCGATAGGCATGCAGCGCGAGCAGCTCGCCGCGGTCGAACACCGCCTGCGCGTGCTCGATCGGGCCGGCGACGCAATCCTGCACCAACACCTCTCCGGCAAAGCCGTCCGCCGCGTGCAGCTCGCGCACCGCCCGTTCGAGCGCAGCCCGATCCGGCACCCGCCAGACGCCGCGGCTGGCGGTGCCGACCGACGTCTTGATCACGCAGGGAGTGCACGCGATCTCGCGCAGCTCGCGCTCGGAGATCACGATCCGGGTCGGCGGCTGCGGCAGGCCAAGCGATTCTAGCAGCCGACTGAACCCGGCTTTGGTCACAGCGGTGCGGTAGCTGGCATAGGATGGCAGCGCCACGCCGCTCAGTTCCGCGATGCGGTCCGGGGCGCGGGCGAACACCAGGCCCTGCTCGTGGATCGGCAAAAGTACGTCGAACCGGTGCGTCGCCAGCAGGTCCGTCACGAAACCGAGATAGCCGGCAGGATCGCGGCGCAGCGGCGGACAGCGGTGCACCGCACGCACGAAGCGCGAGAACCGGCCGAGACACAGCGGCGACGGATCGCAGATCTCGACATGATGTCCGGCACGCCCGAGCACGCTGATCGCCTGTCGCGCCGAGGTGCTGCCGCCCTCGGATAGCAGCACGCGCAGCCGCCGCTTGGCCATACTAATCATCCCGTTGCGCTCGTCGTCCCGTCACGCGGACAGCTTAGCACCGCTTAGTCCGTTCGACGAAATTTGTGCAGCTGCGCAGCGCGCCTGCGCCGCTACGTCGCCGCGCAATTCAATTGAACGATGGCGCTTCTCGTGACAGCGTAAGCAGGATCGCACCGCAAACAACAAATACGGGCGATCGACCTTTAGCCCGCACCGCAGAGTGCGGCTTTCAACGAGAGGAAACGCATTTGTCCATTCGCACCTCGCTTCTCCTGGCCAGCGCCGTCGCGCTCGCTGCGGCTCAGCCTGCTTTCGCTCAAAAAAAATACGGCCCCGGCGTCACCGACACCGAAATCAAGATCGGCCAGACCATGCCGTACAGCGGCCCGGCCTCGGCCTACGGCGTCCAGGGCCACGTCGAAGACGCGTACTACACGATGATCAACGCCAAAGGCGGCGTCAACGGCCGCAAGATCAAGTTGATCAGCCTCGACGACGCCTATTCGCCGCCGAAGACGGTGGAGCAGACCCGGCGACTGGTGGAGCAGGACGAGGTGTTGGCGATTATCGGCACCATCGGAACCCCGACCAATTCGGCGATCCAGAAATATCTCAACGCCAAGAAGGTACCGCAGATCTTCATCTCGACCGGCGCGGCGAAGTGGGACGATCCGAAGAACTTCCCGTGGACCACACAGCTCTACCCGCCCTACCAGATGGAAGGCATGATCTTCGCGAAGTACCTGCTGAAGAACAAGCCCGACGCCAAGCTCGGCGTGTTCTCGCAGAACGATGACGCCGGCAAGGATTACGTCAAGGGTCTGAAGGACGGGCTCGGCGACAAGGCCAAGACGATGATCGTCAAGGAAGTGACCTACGAGGTCACCGATCCGACCGTCGACTCCCAGATCGTCGCACTGAAGGCCTCCGGGGCCGACACGCTGTTCACGATGGCGACGCCGAAATTCGGCGCACAGGCGATCCGCAAGGTGCACGAATTGAACTGGAAGCCGCTGAACTTCGTCGTCAGCGTGTCGAGCTCGATCAAGGGCGTCCTCGAACCCGCCGGCAAGGAAGCCTCGACCGGCCTGTTGACTGCGCTGGCGGCGAAGACGCCGACCGATCCGCGCTTCGAGAACGACGCCGACGTCAAGGAGTTCAAGGAATTCCTGACCAAGTGGTACCCGAAAGGCGATATCGCCGACGGCTCCACCGTCACCGGCTACATCTCGGCCTATATGACGGTGAAAGTGCTGGAAGCCTGCGGCGACAATCTCACCCGCGATAACCTGCTGAAGCAGGCCACCAACATCCAGCCGACCGCAGCGCCGCTGCTGCTGCCGGGCATCAAGATCTCGACCCGCCCGGACCGCTACGCGCCCTACACCCAGATGCAGATCGCCAAGTTCGACGGATCGAGCTGGGTGCCGGAAGGCGAAGTGTTCAACACCGATGCCGCAAGCCGGTAAACCTCTGTGAGACCACTCCGCTAAACTTCCGTCATGCCCGGCCTTGCCGCCGGGCATGACGGATCGAGACGAAAGCGTCTTGTTTCATTTGGGGCCGCATGTCCGGTCAGGCTCTCAGGCCGGCTTGAGATGCGCCGGCGCCGTACTTTGCAACAGCCTTGCCGGTTCGGTGTTCGGCCATAGCAGCAACAAGCCGGCGACACCGGAAGCAATCATCACCGCGCCGTTGATGGCGTAGCCGGTCAGGTAGCCGTGGAGGGGCGAGGCCGCGTGCTGCAGCACGTTGCCCATCACCCAGGGCGCGACGATCCCGGCGAGGGTGTACAGCGCGCCGTAGATCGCGATCGCGGCGCCGCGCTGCGACACCGGCGCGAACTCGGCGATCATCGGCGGGCACACCACGTAGATCGAGCCGCACAGGCCGGAGCCGACCACGAGCGCGACGATCCGCAGCGTGGCGTTGTCGATATAAGGCAGCGTCAGGATGATCGCGCCGCCGACGAGTAGCGGCGCTGCGCCCAGCACGCCGCGCGCCATCCGGCTGGACACGCCGCGTTGGATCAGCCGCTGCGACAGCCAGCCGGTGAGCAGCACGACGGTGGCGCCGAACACCCAGGGCGTGATCGAGATCAGCCCGGCCTGATGCTGGCCGAAGCCCAATCCCTGAACGATGAAGGTGGTGAACCAGGTCAGTCCGAGCGACAGCGCCCAATACGCCCCGAAGGTCGCCAGCACGCAGCCGATGAAGGTGCGCGAAGTCAGCAGCCGCGCGTAGGGGATCCGCACCTCCGCGGCCGCGACCGCCGGGCTTGGGACCAGCGGCCCCTCTTTGCCGAGCGCGAGCCACGCCGCCGCCCACATCAGCCCGACGATGCCGAGCGCCGCGAACGCGTAGTGCCAGGAGTGATTGACGATGATCCAGTTCAGCGCCGGCACTGCCAGGATCACGCCGAAGGCCGAGCCCTGCGACAGGATCGCGGTCGGCAGCGTGCGCTGGTGATCGGGAAACCATTTATAGATCGCATGCGCCGCGACCGAGAACGCCGGCCCTTCGCCGGCCCCGAGGATGATCCGGCAGATCACGAAGGTGGCGAAGGAGACTTCGCCGACGATCGGGAATTGCGCCACCGCCCAGATCAATGCCAGCGCCAGCAGCACCCATCGGGTCTCGACGCGATTGACGATGAAGCCGACCACGATCGCCGAGATCGAAAACAGGAAGAAGAACGACGAGCCGAGCAGACCGAATTGTTCGGGCGAGAGCTTCAGCTCCTGCATGATCGGCACGCCGGCCAGCCCGACGACGATCTTGTCGGCGAAGTTCACGACCATGAACAGAAACAGGAGAAGAGTAATTCTCCAAGCGCCTTTCGGCGTCGATTGCGCGGTCACGACAACCTCCCCGGATATACTCGTTCGACGGCCCTTATTGCGAGCCTGTTGCAATGCTGCAGCGGTTCCCGTCCGAATGCAATCGCGGATGTTGCCAGCCGCGATCAAAAGATCCGTTATTTATGCGGTGAATACGCGTTATCTTGAGCAGCCCAGCGACAGCCACCATATCGGCTCGACACGGCTGTAACGGTTTGGAAGACGACATGACCGGCACGATCTCACGCAATCCACGCGCGCCACTCGCGGTGCTGTGTCGACGTCACCGATGCTGATCGTCTCCAGCCTCACCAAATCCTACACCTCAGGCCAGGACCGCGTTGCGGTGCTGCGCGGCGTCGATCTTGCGGTGCAGCCCGGCGAGAGCGTGGCGCTGACTGGCGAATCCGGCAGCGGCAAATCCACCTTGCTGCATCTGATCGCCGGCCTCGATCAGCCCGACGGCGGCGCGATCAGCTTCGGCGAGGAGACGATCTCGACCATGCCGGATGCCGCGCGCGCCGCATTCCGCCGCGAGCGGCTCGGACTGGTGTTTCAGCAGTTCAACCTGATCCCCAGCCTGACCGTGGCCGACAACCTCGCCTTCCAGTCCCGCCTCGCCGGCCGTCAGGATGAGGCGTGGCGTAGCGAGCTGATCGAACGGCTCGGGCTCGGCGCCTTGCTGAAGCGCTATCCCGAGCAGCTCTCTGGCGGCCAGCAGCAGCGCGTCGCGATCGGCCGCGCGCTGGCGATCAAGCCGTTGCTCCTGCTCGCCGACGAGCCGACCGGCAATCTCGACGAGGCCACCGCCGACGACGTGCTGTCGCTCGCCACCGATCTAGTGCGCCGCACCGGCTGCGGCTTTCTGATGGTGACGCACAGCGAGCGGCTCGCCGGCATGCTCGACCGCCGGGTGCATCTGCACGCGGGGCTGATCCATTGAGGCGCGCGCTGTGGATCCTCGCCGTGCTGCTCAGCCACTGGCGACGGCATCCGATGCAACTCGCGACGCTGGCGATCGGCCTGATCTCCGCGACCGCATTGTGGAGCGGCGTGCAGGCGCTGAATGCGCAGGCCCGCACCAGTTACGACCGCGCCGCTGCGGCGCTCGGCGGCAATCGCACCGCGACGCTGGTGGCGCGCGACGGCGGCAGCTTCTCCCAGCAGCTCTATGTCGATCTGCGCCGTGCCGGCTGGCCGGTGTCGCCGGCGGTCGAGGGCGCGATCCGGATCGGTGGCCGGTCGCTGCGGCTGCTCGGCGTCGAACCGCTGTCGCTGCCGATCGAAGCCCGGACCGCGCCGGCGCTCGGCACCGGCGATCTGCAGGGCTTCATCCTGCCGCCGGGCCAGACGCTGATCGCGCCCGAGACGCTGCGCGAAGTCGGCCTGACCGAAGGCGCGACGCCGGAGCTACCGAACGGCCAGCATCTGCCGCCGCTGAAGCCGCAAGCCGAAATCGCGCCCGGCGTCCTGGTGGTCGATATCGGCCGCGCACAGAAGCTGCTCGACATGCCGGACCGGCTGTCGCGGCTGCTGCTCGGCAGCACTCAGACCGGCGCACGCCCACCGCTGCGTGAGATCGTCGGCGACAAGCTGCAGCTCGACCAGCCGGATGCGGCCACCGAACTCGAGCGCCTCACCGACAGCTTCCATCTCAACCTCACGGCGTTCGGGCTGCTGTCGTTTCTGGTCGGGCTATTCATCGTCAATTCGGCGATCGGACTGGCGTTCGAGCAGCGCCGGCCGATGCTGCGCACCCTGCGGGCCTGCGGCACCTCGGCGCGTCAGCTCAACGCCGTGATGGTGATCGAGTTGTGCCTCATCGCCCTGCTCGCCGGCCTGATCGGCCTCGTCTGCGGCTATCTGATCGCCGCAACGCTGCTGCCCGACGTCGCCGCCACTTTGCGCGGCCTGTACGGCGCGCAGATTCCCGGCGAGCTGTCGCTGCGGCCAGAATGGTGGGTCGCCGGCATCGCCATCAGCATTCTCGGCACCCTCGCCGCGGCCTCCGCTGCGTTGATCAAGGCGGCGCGACTGCCGGTGCTTGTCGCCGCGCAGCCCTATGCGTGGCAGCAAGCACAGCATCGCTGGTTGATCGTGCAGGGCGCAGCCGCGCTCGCGGTGTTCGCCGCCGGCTTCGGATTTTTTTGGTTCGGCGACTCGTTGTTGTCGGGCTTCGCCGTACTCGCCGCGATCCTGCTCGGTGCCGCGCTCGGCCTGCCGGCAATCCTCGGGCTGGTGCTGGCGCTCGGCGAGAAGCTGGCGCGCGGACCGCTGACGACCTGGTTCTGGGCCGACAGCCGGCTGCAGCTGTCGGGATTATCCCTGGCGCTGATGGCGCTGCTGCTGGCGCTCGGCGTCAATGTCGGCGTCGGCACCATGGTCGAGAGCTTCAGCCGCACCTTCCAGCGCTGGCTCGACGGCCGGCTCGCCGCGGAGGTCTATCTCAATGCAGCGACCGACCAGCAGGCGACCGAGATCAAGGCCTGGCTGAAGGAGCGCCCCGAAGTCCGATCGCTGCTGCCCGGCGCGCACGCCGAAGTGAAGCTGCAGGGCCAGCCGGTGGAGCTGATCGGCTTCGCCGATGATGCGACCTATCGGGATCACTGGCCGTTGCTCGCGCACACCAAAGACGTCTGGGACCGCGTCGCACGCGGCGACGCGGCGCTGGTCAGCGAGCAGCTGTGGCGCCGGCTCGGCGTCAAGCTCGGCGACCGCATCGTGGTGCCGAGCGACCGCGGCCCATGGCCGGTCGAAGTGGTGGCGATCTACGCCGACTATGGCAATCCGCGCGGCCAGCTCGGCGTCGCGTTCGATGCGCTGGTGCAGCATTTCCCGGATGTGGCCAAGACCAGGTTCGGGCTTCGGGTCGACCCTGCCCGCGTGCCGGCGCTGATCGCCGATCTGCGCAACAGCTTCACGCTCGGGGAGCGGAGCCTGGCCGATCAGGCGACGCTGAAAGCGATCTCCAAGCAGATCTTCAGCCGCACTTTCGCGGTCACCACCGCGCTCAACGCCTTCACGCTCGGCATCGCCGGGGTCGCACTGCTGACCAGCCTGTTGACGCTGGGCGCATCGCGGCTGCCGCAGGTCGCGCCGCTATGGGCGATCGGCATCACCCGTCGAAGGCTGGCGCTGGTCGAGCTGTTGAAGACGCTGGCGATGGCGGCGATCACCGCGCTGGTGGCGCTGCCGCTCGGCCTATTGGTGGCGTGGTGCCTGATCGCGGTGGTGAACGTGAAGGCGTTCGGCTGGCGGCTGCCATTCGAAGTGTTTCCGTTCGAGCTGGCGAAGCTGGTCGGCGTCGCTCTGCTCGCGACGCTGCTGGCAGCGGCGCTGCCGATCCTGAAGCTGATGCGGATGCAGCCGGCGCGGCTCGTGAAGGTGTTTGCCGATGAACGCTAGAGCTCGGATCAGCCGCCGCGCCTTCGCCGGCGGCCTGCTCGCCGCAGCCCTCGCGTCGCCCCGGGCCTCGGCGCAGGGCTTTGCCGGGCTCGGCAGCGAAGCCGGTGGATTCGCCCCCGTGGTGCCCGGCCGCAAGCTGACATTTCCAGACGATCATGGTCCGCATCCGGATTTCCGGATCGAGTGGTGGTACCTCACCGCGAACCTGAAGGACGCGGCCGGCAACGCCTATGGGGCGCAGTGGACGCTGTTCCGCCAGGCGATGACACCGGCCCCGCAACGCAGCGGCTGGGCCAATCAGCAGATCTGGATGGCGCATGCCGCCGTCACCAGCGCCGACACCCACCGGTTTGCCGAGAAGTTTTCGCGCGGCGGCGTCGGCGTTGCCGGGGTCGAGGCCACGCCGTTCAAGGCCGTCATCGACGACTGGGCGATGCAGGGCGATTCATCGCTGGTGGCCGCGACGCTGTCGCCGCTGGAGGTGACTGCGCGCGCGGCGGATTTCAGTTACGCGCTGCGGCTGAGCGCCGACCGGCCGCTGGTGCTGCAAGGCGACAACGGCTACTCGCGCAAATCCGAACGTGGCCAGGCATCCTATTATTACAGCCAACCGTATTTTGCCGCGGCCGGCACGCTGACGCTCGACGGCCGCTCGATCCCGGTCGAAGGATCGGCCTGGATGGACCGGGAATGGTCGAGCCAGCCACTCGCCTCCGACCAGACCGGCTGGGACTGGTTCTCGCTGCATCTGTCATCGGGCGACAAGGTGATGCTGTTTCGGCTCCGGCAGCGCGACGGCAGCAATTACTTCGCCGGCAATTGGATCGGCACCGACGGCCGCTCCGTGCCGCTGTCGCCGAATCAGATCCGGCTCGAACCGCTCGGCGTCACGACGATCGGATCACGCCAGTTGCCGACGCGTTGGCGGGTGGCGGTCGTCGGGCATGATCTTGCGATCGAAACTGCACCGCTCAATCCGAAAAGCTGGATGGGGACCAGCTTCCCGTATTGGGAAGGGCCGATCGCGTTCAAAGGTAACCAGAGCGGTATCGGGTATCTTGAGATGACCGGATATTGAGTTCAAGCTGCACGCAACCGGCGGCCATCAGCCGGGCAAGAACGAACCTAGCCTGGGAGCCCTTGGATGTTTCACTACACCACGATCGTCACCCTTCTGGCGTTGATGTTCTATTTCTACACCTCGGTGCAGGTCGCGCGGGCGCGGATGCTGTACGGCGTCAAAGCACCGGCGATCTCCGGCCATCCCGAATTCGAGCGGGTATTCCGCATCCAGGCCAATACGCTGGAATGGATGCCGATCTTCCTGCCGTCGCTGTGGCTGTTCGCCTATTATCTCAGTGACGTCTTCGCGGCCGGCGCAGGCGCGGTGTGGATCATCGGACGGATCCTCTACATGCTGGGTTACGCCGAAGCCCCCGAAAAGCGCGGCCTCGGCTTTGCGGTGCAGATGGTGGCGAGCGCTTTCCTGTGGGGCGGCTCGGTGTACGGCGTGGTGCACCAGATGGTGGGAGCGTAACCCAAGCACAGCCGGCTCCCCCTCCCGCTTGCGGGAGAGGGTTGGGGTGAGGGCGCCCCAGGCAGTGACTCAGCGATCCGCCGAGAGGAGTGCCCTTACCCAGATCGCTCGGCGCCGGCTCTCACTACAATGGCTCGATGAGCGCTTACTTGGTGAGCGGACAGCCGCTTTCCGCCGCAGTCGGGAACGCCTTGTCCCCCGGCACGGTGGCGAGCAGCTTGTAGTAGTCCCACGGCTTCTTGGATTCTTCCGGCTTCTTGACCTCGAACAGATACATGTCGTGGACGAAGCGGCCGTTGGCCAGCACCTTGCCGGATGCGAACGCGTCGTCGACCGGCAATTCCTTCAGCTTCTTGGCCACCGCCTCGGTATCCTTGGTGCCGGCGGCCTTGACGGCCTTCAGATAGGACAGCGTCGCCGAATAGGTGCCGGCCTGGATCATGCTCGGCATCCGGTTGGTGCGCTTGAAGAACCGCTCGGCGAACTGCCGCGATTTGTCGTCCCGATCCCAGTAATAGGCTTCGGTCAGCACCAGTCCCTGCGCGGCCTTGAGGCCGAGGCCGTGCACTTCCGCCAGTGTCATCAGCAGTCCGGCCAGCTTCTGGCCGCCGGCCACGATGCCGAACTCAGAGGCCTGTTTGATCGAATTGGCGGTGTCGAGACCCGCATTGGCGAGGCCGACGACCTTGGCCTTGGAAGCCTGCGCCTGCAGCAGGAACGAGGAGAAGTCCGACGAATTCAGCGGATGCCGCACCGATCCGAGCACCTTGCCGCCATTGGCGAGCACGATCTCGCTGGTGTCTTTCTCCAGCGCATAGCCGAACGCATAGTCTGCGGTCAGGAAGAACCAGGTATCGCCGCCGGCTTTGACCAGCGCGCCACCGGTTCCGACCGCAAGCGCATGGGTGTCGAACGCCCAGTGGAATCCATAAGGCTGGCAGGCATCGCCGGTGATGCGCGAGGTCGCGGCACCGACCACGATGTCGATCTTCTTCTTTTCCTTCGACAGATCCTGGATCGCCAGCGCCACCGACGAGGTGGTCAGCTCGGTGATCATGTCGACGCCATCGACGTCGTACCATTTGCGCGCGATCGCGACCGCGTTGTCGGGCTTGTTCTGATGATCGGCGGAGACGATTTCGATCTTCTGCCCCAGGACTTCGCCGCCGAAATCCTCGACGGCCATTTTGGCGGCTTCGAGCGACCACTTGCCGCCGTAGTCGGCGTAGACGCCGGACTGATCGTTGAGGATGCCGATCTTGACGCCTTGCGCCGAGGCCGGCGTGACAGCGATAAGAGCCGTTGCCGCGAGCGCGGCGGAAAGAAATTTGAGTTTCATTGCGTGCCTCCCAGTGTTTTGGTTGACGCGCAGACTAAGCAAGAAGCCTTCGACCGACCAGCGGTTTTTCCTCGTCGCAGAACAATGGTGACACCCGTTTAAAGCGGGTCGAACTTGTAGGCGGCCTGGAGAAAGGTTCCATACCTTTCGGTGCGGACCGGCAGGGTCTGACACGGACACTCCGTGCCGAAGATGTTGGTGTAGGCGTTGGTGGTCGCCCACATCGCCCAATACCGCGCACCGGCGCCAATGCTGAAAGCGCTATTGAGCTGATACGACAGGATGGCTTCGAGTTGGACGCCCTGACCGGTGCCCTGCGACGGCGACACGGTGTCGGGGACGTCCGTCCGCAGCAAATGAGTGTCGGTTCCGAACGTCTTCACATAGGGCAGATAGGCTGCATCGGCCAAAAGCTTCAGCCCGCGGCCGAGGCCGATCTCGCCGTTGAGGCCGACCCGCAGCGAGTGCCAGGTGTCGTTCTGGGTGATGCCGAGAACCGCAGCCGAAATCGGTTGCGCGCAGATCAGCGAGGTGGCGCCCGCCGTCTGAATGCAGCCATAGGCCGATTTGTTCTCCCGGTAGTAATTGTAGCCGACGAAGCCGCCGAGTTTGTAGTCCGGCCCGCGCAGCAGATTGTAACCGACGTCGAGCGTCGCATAGGCGATGCTGCCCTTGACCGGATCCGACAACGTATTCGAATAGGGGATGCCCTCGGTGGCGATCCAATCCTCGTCGTTCATATGGCCGCTCACGAGCGTCCCGCCGCCGGCAAAGCCCTTGAGGAAGGTGTCGTAGGGACCGTCGACGCGGCCGAAAGCCTCGCCTGACGCGGCGGTGCTCTGATAGGTCAACCGCGAGATCAGGACGTTCTGACTCCCCTGATCGACCGTCGCCCCGAGATCCTTCTGGAAGCGGCCCGAACTGTACCAGACGCGTCCGCCGACCTCGACCGCGCCGCGCTCGACGACATCGACTCCGGCTTGGGATCCGCGCAGATGATAGTCGTCGAAGCGAGCGTCGACATCGCCGCCGAATTTGAGATTGAGGCCGACCTTCACGGCGTGCAGGTCCTGCTCGACCTTGCTCGTGCCCCGCGGAGTGGCGAAATAGCCGACGCCAGGGACCAGCCGGAAGCTCGCCGGCGTCGCCATGTCGCGGCTGCCGAAATCGGCGTAGTCGTATTCGAGCTTCACCGACCAGGCCGGCGCCAGCGCCCGTTCGATGCCGGCGCCGACGGTCCAGCCCCACCGGCCGTCATCGACATCCGTCGAATTGCCGAGCGGATAGCCGACGGTAATATCGAGCCGTTCGCTGAGGAACGCTGCGCCGCCTTTGGCATAGAGCAGCGTCCGGCCGCCGCGGCCGGTCACCAAGCCGGCACGGCCGGTGAGCGTCGCCAGCGCATCCTGGCGGACGCGACAATTGGACGAAATGAACAACCCCGAGGACGCCATACAAGTATTGGTGCCCTTGGCGTTCATCGAACTGAGATCGGCTTCGACGCCGATCAGCCAATTCGCATTCGGCTGATAATTGTAACCAACTTGAATGCCGGCGAGGGCTGCTGGGCTGCGGACGTTGCCTCCGTAGAGGCCGGGTCCGGCGGGATCGCTGAAGCTCGACGAGCCGAAGCTACCGCCGAGATGAGCGCCCCAATACAAGCCGGTCCAATTCCACGACACCGGCGCAGCCGGCATGAGTGGAGGAAAATACGGCATGTCGGCCGCTGCGGCCGGCGAAATCACCGTCGCCAGCGCGGCTGCGGCAACCAGAATTCGACTCATGGGATCACACTCTGCTCGGCACAACGATGCCGAGCAGAGTGCAACCCATGGATTAAAAAAATGGTAACCGTGTTTGTTAGCTAGCTGCTAACCATGCGCAACGACGCCGCGCAGCACCAGCCGGTTGAGACGGCTGGCGAACGCAGCAGGGTCTTCGGGCAACTCGCCGTCGAGGATCTGCGCCTGCTCCAGCAGCAGGAAGGCGAGATCGCCGGCTTCCGCCTTGTCGGTCTTGGTATCGCCGAGCGCCGCGACCAGCGGATGCTTCAGGTTGATCTCGAGGATCGGCTTGGAGCCGGCGCCCTTGTTGGCGCGCGCCAGCATCTTCTCGAGTTCGCGATCCGGCCCCATCCCGCCCGCCACCAGGCACGATGCACTCGAGGTCAGCCGCTGCGAGGCTTTGACGTCGGAGACGCGGTCGCCGAGCGCGTCCTTGATCACCGCGATCACGGTCGCCTCGTCGGCCTTGGCCTCGTCCTTCTTGTCCTCGTCCTGCTCGAGCTTCGGGATCAGGTCGAAATTGACGTCGCCCTGGCTCAGCGACTTCAGCGGCTTACCGCCGAAATCGAGCTGCGCGGAGGTCCAGAACGCGTCCACCGGATCGGTCAGCAGCAGCACTTCGATGCCGCGCGCAGTCGCCGATTCCAGCTTCGGGTTGGACTTCAGCCGCTCAAGAGAATCACCGACCAGATAATAGATCTCGGTCTGATTCTCCTTCATCGCTTCGACATATTGCTTCAGCGACCGCTTTTCGCCCGCGGTCGTCGTGAAACGGGCTAGCGACAGCAGCTTCTCGCGGCGCTCGAAGTCCTCGTACAGGCCCTCCTTCAGCACCGGACCGAACGCGTCCCAGATCTTGGCGAAGTCGTCCGGCTTCTTGTCGGCAAGGCTCTCCAGCTCGCTGATCACCTTGCCGGTCACCGCGCTGCGGATCTGTGCGAGCTGCGGATTCTTCTGCAGCATCTCGCGGGACAGATTGAGCGGCAGGTCCTCAGAGTCGATCACGCCGCGCAGGAAGCGCAGATAGGGCGGCAACAACTCGGCCTCGGAGGTGATGAAGACGCGGCGGACATAGAGCTTGATCTTGCCCTTGCGCTCCGGCTCGAACAGGTCGAACGGCTTGGTCGACGGCGCGAACAGCATCACCGCGTAGGACTGCCGGCCCTCGGCGCGATAGTGCAGCGTCATCGCCGGCTCGTCGAACGCGCCCGCGATCTGCTTGTAGGCCTGCTTGTAGTCGTCCTCGCTGAGTTCGGATTTCGAGCGCTGCCACAGCGCGCTGGCCGAATTGATCTGGCGCGGTTCGCCTTCCTCCGGCACCAGCAGAATCGGAAATTGGATGTTGTCGGAATATTCGGTGACGATCCGCTCGATCTGCCAGTCTTCGAGATATTTCGACGCGTCCGGCTTCAAATGCAGCACGATCTCGGTGCCGCGTTCGACCCGAGCCGCGGCCTCCTCGGACGCAGGAGCGATTTCGAAGCCGGCGCCGCCGGCGGACGTCCAGGTCCAGACCTCGTCCGATCCGGCGCGACGGCTGGTGACGATGATCTTGTCGGCCACCATGAAGGCGGCATAGAAGCCGACACCGAACTGGCCGATCAGGCTGGCACTGTCCTTGGTCTCGGCGAGCTTGGAGATGAACGACTTGGTGCCGGACTTGGCGATGGTGCCGAGATTGTCGATCAGCTCCTGGCGGTCCATGCCGATGCCGTTGTCGACGATCGTCAGGGTGTCGGGTGCCTTTTTCGGAATGATCCGGATCGTCGGCTCGCCGCCTTTTTCCATCAGCTCGGGCTTTGCGATCGACTCGTAGCGCAGCTTGTCGAGCGCATCAGAGGCGTTCGAAATCAGCTCGCGCAGGAAGATGTCGGTCTCGGAATAGACCGAGTGCACCATCAGGTTCAAAAGCTCGGCAACTTCGGCCTGGAACGGCTTCGTCTCGCTCGGGGTATCAGTCATGGTCATGGCGAATGTCGCTGGTCCTGCAGAAGGAATGTGAGGGAAAACCGGGATATAGCGCGGGAGCGCGCGATGGCAAGGTGGTCGCGCGCGCTAGATGCCGGGACCGGCCGAAGCAACCGCCGAGCAGCAACAGGCCTTAAGCCCGCCGAGTTCGGAGCGCGACAGCCGCAGGCTCCAGCCATAGGCGTCGAGCACATCCTGGACGATCGCCAGCCCAAGCCCCGCACCCTCGCCGCGCTGATCGAGCCGGATGCCGCGGGACAGCACCTCGGTGCGCGCCGCCTCGTCCAGCCCGTCGCCGTCGTCTTCGATCATGACGCAGAATTCGTCGGCGTCGCAGGCGGTACCGATCCGCACCCGCGACTTGGCGTGGCGGGTGGCGTTGTCGAGCAGATTGCCAAGCACCTCGGCAAGATCAGTCCGTTCGATCGGCACCGCCACATAATCGGCGACCTCAATGGCGTAGTCGATCGCGCGACCAGCCGGGGTGCGCGACTGGATCGTCACCAGCGACCGCACCAGCGGCAACAGCTCGACCGTCACGCTCTCGCCGCGCCGGGCGGCACCGCGCAGCCTTGCCCGCGCCAACTCGCGGTCGACGTGCCGGCTCATCGCCGCGCCGACCGCCTCGATGTCGCGTGCGAGCTTGTCCTCGCCGCGCTCGCGCAGCCGCGCCGCATCGCCGGCCAGGGCTGCGAGCGGTGTTTTGAGACCATGGGCGAGATCGGCGGCGCGGTCGCGGGAGCGCTCGATCTCGCGCGCCTGCGCGTCCAACAGCGCATTGACCTCCTCGACCAGCGGCCGCACCTCGTCCGGCACCGCCTCTGGCAGGCGGCGGCTGTGGCCGGAGCGGATCGCGGCGACGTCGCGGCGCAGCGCAGCGAGCGGGCGCAAGCCGAGCATCACTTGCACCGAGGTGGCGATCGCCAGCACCACGCCGAGCAGGCCGAGCGCGACCACAAGATCGCGCGCGAACGCCTTGCCGGCCGCATCGACCCGGGCCAGATCGACCGCAACCGCAGCACGGATCGGGACGCTCTTGCCGCCCATGGTGAGCAGCACCCGGCGCTCGACAACCGACAACCGCGAGCTGAACGGGCCGGCGATGTCGTGATGATGCACTTCGCCGGGGCCGGGCTGATCAATCGGCACGGTCAACCGGTCGTCCCACAGCGAACGCGAGCGGACGAGCTGATCGCCGTCATCGCCGACCTGCCAGTACAGCCCGGACAGCGGCTCGGAAAACCGCGGATCGGTCGGAGGCCTTACCACCAAGAGCCGGCCGTCCGGCCCGGCCTCGATGCCGGCGAGCAACTGCTTCAGCGACACGTCGAGATCGTCCGCGATGGTGCGGGTGACATGGCGCTCGAACAGGATGGTGAGCGCGAAACCGGCGATGCTGAGCGCGATCAGGATCGCCGCGGCGCCGCCGGCGATCAACCGCAGCCGCAGCGAACTGTGCTTCATGGACGCTCGTCCGGCACGATGTAGCCGAAGCCGCGCCGGGTCTCGATCAGCTCAGCGCCGATCTTGCGGCGGACGCGCCCGACCAGCACCTCGATCGCGTTGGAATCATGGGCATCGTCCTGGCCGTAGATGTTTTCGGCCAGCTCGTATTGCGACACCACCCGGCCACGATGCAGCACCAGATAGGACGCCAGCCGATATTCCAGCGGCGACAGCGACACCGGCTTGCCGCCGACGCTGACTTGCATCTGGCGCTCGTCGAGCGTGACCTCGCCGATGGTAACCACCGACGAGGCATGGCCGGCCGAGCGCCGCACGATCGAGCGCAGCCGCGCCAGCAGCTCCTCCATCTGAAACGGCTTCGGCAGATAGTCGTCGGCGCCGGCATCGATGCCGTCGACCCGTTCGGCCCAACTGCCGCGCGCGGTGAGAATCAGCACCGGGGTGAGGCGGCCGTTGTCGCGCCAGCGCTTCAGGATGGTGAGGCCGTCGAGCCGCGGCAGGCCGAGGTCGAGAATGATCGCAGCGTAGTCCTCGGTGTCGCCGCGGAACCAGGCCTCTTCGCCGTCGCCGACGATCTCGGCCAGATAGCCGGCTTCGCGAAGGCCGCGGGCCAGCTCCGACGCGATCCGGCTGTCGTCCTCGACCACCAGCACCCGCATCATTTCTCCCTGGTGCGGCGGATCTCGCCACTCAGCGCATCGACGTAGACTTCGTACAGCCGGCCGCCCTTGTCGACCACGATGAACTCGTACAGCCATTGATCGTGGTGGCGCTCGATCTCGACGCCGGTGATCTCGCCAGGGAGTTTGCCGCGAATCATCGCCAGCAGTTCGGCGAGCGGTCGGATTTCGCCGCGCTCGACGGCGAGGCGGGCTTGGTCATGATCGTGGCGGCGGTCGTGGGCGCCGTGGTCGTGCGCGAACACGGGGGCCGACGGCATCGGCGCCGCGGCGATCACAGCTGCGAATGCGAGAATGAAGAGGCGCCTCATCGGCTTCCGGCCGGCTGCTTCGGAAACCGCCAATCTCGCGCCGAGCCGCTGACCGCTCGCTGACAACGGTCAAAGCAGCGGAAGGCCGCCGTCAGCCGCCGTTCCGGGAAAACAATGGCCGCAGCACGCCGGCCACCACGCCAGCAGCGATCAACAAGCCGACCACCGGGATCCACAGCAGAAACGCCCCGAGCAGCAGCACCAGCACCACGGCGATCACCGCCCCAATAACCAGCGCCATCAAAAACAGGCCGAGCGGGCCGACTTTACCGACGAAAACTCGCTCGGTGGTGTTCTGGTCGATGAAAATCCGCGTCCCCATCGGATCATGGGTCTGTCCGGGCGGAATGATCTCCGGCTCATAGCGTGGCCGCTCCGGCGGCCGGGATTGATCGGTCATGATGCGAGTCCTTGGGGCGCGCGAGGCTCGGCTCCGGCGCGAATCCAGCATAGCCACAAAGGTGGCGGGCGCGAGAGCCTTTCCACAGAGGTTACGCGGCGATCGGCCGCGCGACACACTGTTTCGACGCGGCAATACCGCCGAGCTGCCTCGTGCTGCGGCTGAGCAGCCGCACTGTACCGAACTCAGGACGCCCGCAGGAGTTCCATGGCCTGCGCCACCCGCTCCGGGAAGGCGGCCGCCAGCGCGGCACGGTCGGCTTTCAGCACGCCGCGCTCGGTGATCAGACCGGTGACCAGCCGCGCCGGGGTGACGTCGAAGCCGTAATTGGCGACCTTGGAGCCCTGCGGCACGATCCGCACCGTCTCGATCCGGCCATCGCCGGTGCGGCCGGTCATGTCGGTCACTTCCGCGGCCTCGCGCTGCTCGATCGGGATTTCCTTCACGCCGTCGTGGATGGTGAAGTCGATCGTCGGAGACGGCAGCGCGACGTAGAACGGCACCTTATTGTCCGCCGCCGCCAGCGCCTTCAGATAGGTGCCGATCTTGTTGCAGACGTCGCCGTCGGCGGTGACGCGGTCGGTGCCGACGATCACAAGATCGACCAGACCGTGCTGCATCAGATGGCCGCCGGTATTGTCCGGAATCACGGTGTGGTCGACGCCGTGGTGGCCGAGCTCCCAGGCCGTCAGCGACGCGCCCTGGTTCCGCGGCCGGGTCTCGTCGGCATATACATGGATCGGAATACCAGCGTCGAACGCCTGATAGATTGGCGCCGTGGCCGTGCCCCAATCGACGGTGGCGAGCCAGCCGGCGTTGCAATGGGTCAGCACGTTGACGCGCTCGCCGGGCTTCTTGGTCGCGGCGATTGCCTCGATCAGCTTCAGCCCGCTGGCGCCGATCGCCTGATTGATCGCAACGTCTTCGTCGGCGATCTCACCGGCGCGCCGATAGGCCGCCGCGACGCGATCCGCCGGCTGCACCGGGGCGAGCGCACGGCGCATCTCGTCCAGTGCCCATTTCAGATTGATGGCGGTCGGCCGGGTCGCGACCAGCTTTTGATAAGCGGCCTCGAGCCCGGCGTCGGAGGCATCCTCGCGCATCGCCAGCGCCATGCCGTAGGCCGCCGTCGCCCCGATCAGCGGCGCGCCGCGCACCAGCATGGTGCGGATCGCATCGGCCGCTGCATCGGAACTGGTCAACTTCACCACCACATAGTCGTGCGGCAGCCGGCGCTGATCGATGGTGCCGACGGTCCAGCCGTCGGCTTCGAGCCAGATCGTGCGGGTATGTTTGCCGTCGACTTTCATGGTGCCTCGCTAACATCGAATCCGTCATTGCGAGCGAAGCGAAGCAATCCAGAAGTTCTGGCACTAGCACTGGATTGCTTCGTCGCTTCCGCTCCTCGCAATGACGAGGTTTACGCCTTCAAAACCCGCGCCGCCACCGCATCGAGCTTCTTCAGCAGTTCCGGATCGCGCGCTTCGGGAGCGGTGATGAAGGCGGCGTCGAGGGCGCGGTCGGAGCCGATCGGGCACTCCTCGTGCTCGCGCGGGAAGTCCTGCGCCAGCCGCGCCACCAGGCTCTTGGCCTTCTCGGCATTGGTGGTGAGGACCCGAACGATATCCTGCACCGTCACCGCGTCGTGGTCCGGGTGCCAGCAATCGAAGTCAGTGACCATCGCCACGGTCGCGTAGCAGATTTCCGCCTCGCGGGCGAGCTTGGCCTCCGGCATGTTGGTCATGCCGATCACCGAATAGCCGAGCTGCTTGTAGGTCATGCTCTCCGCATAGCTGGAGAACTGCGGCCCTTCCATACACAGGTAGGTACCGCCGCGTGCCACCGAAATGCCCTCAGCCTCGGCGGCCGCGGCGAGGTGGATGCGGAGCCGCGGCGAAACCGGATGCGCCATCGAGACATGGGCGACGCAGCCTTTGCCGAAGAACGAGCTTTCGCGCTTGTAGGTGCGGTCGACGAACTGATCGACCAGCACGAAGGTGCCGGGCGGCAGCTCTTCCTTGAACGAGCCGCAGGCCGACAGCGAGATCAGGTCGGTGACGCCGGCGCGCTTCAGCACGTCGATATTGGCGCGGTAGTTGATATCCGAGGGCGACAGCCGGTGGCCTTTGTCGTGGCGCGGCATGAACACGATCGGCAGGCCGGCGATATTGCCGCGCCGCACCGCGGAAGACGGCTGCCCCCACGGGCTCTCGATCGCTTCCTCGCGAACGTCTTCCAGCCCCGGCAAATCATAGATCCCGGAGCCGCCGATAATGCCGAGCACGGCCTTGGTCATGGACTGTCTCCCCGACGACAGCGTTTCCGAGCGAAATGGTCACCGGTTCGCGTGAAGAAAACGCGTCACAACAAAATCTGTCGCTGCATTCAACATGCGGGCGGGGCAGCGACAACCCCTTACGGCGACGGATCAGCCAAACGTCTTATCTTACCGCGTTGCCGGACAGGCTCGTGACGAGCCGGAGCAGACCGGCGCCGCGACGAATTTTCCTGTTCCCGAAGCTGCGACGATCGGATTAGGATTGCCGCTAAGGCCACGCAAAAGCGGCCAACGGGAGTGAAACCACGTGATCACGGGACGCGTCGTATTCGGCGCCATGGAGGAGGTCGTTTACGGTCAGCCGGCGGCGGATGCGCTTGCCGCTCAGCTCGACCGGGTGGGCGCGCAGCGGGCGCTGCTGATGGTGTCGGGCACGCTGAACCGCACAACCGATGAAATCGCCAAGATCAAGGACGCGCTCGGCGGCCGTTGCGCCGGGGTGTTCGACGCGATGCCGGCGCATACCCCGCGCGCAGCAGTGATCGCCGCCACCGAACAGGCCCGCGCTATCCAGGCCGACCTCATCGTCACCGTCGGCGGCGGCTCGATCACCGACGGCGCCAAAGCGGTGCAGATCTGCCTTGCCAACGACATCAGAACCACCACCGACATGGACCGCGTCGCCAATCAGGCGTCGCCGGTCGCGCCGAAAGTGCGGCAGATCAGCGTGCCGACCACGATTTCGGGCGGCGAGTTCAGCGCGATAGCCGGCGTTACCAACGAGGCGACGCGGGTCAAAGAAAAGTTCGCCCATCCGCTGGTGATGCCGCGCGCCGCGATCCTCGATCCGACCATTACGCTGCACACGCCGGAATGGCTGTTTCTGTCGACCGGCATCCGCGCGGTCGATCACTGCGTCGAGGCGATCTGCTCGCGCGAGGCGCATCCTTACGGCGACGCCCAGGCGCTGCGCGGCCTCGCGATGCTGGCAGCCGGGCTGCCGCGGGTGAAGGCCGACCCGACCGATCTCGACGCCCGGCTCGACTGCCAGATCGGCACTTGGCTGTCGATGGGCGCGCTGTCGTCAGGCGTGCCGATGGGCGCCAGCCACGGCATCGGCTACGTGCTCGGCGCGGTGTTCGACGTGCCGCACGGCCACACCTCCTGCATCATGCTGCCGGCGGTGATGCGCTGGAACAAGGCCGCCAACCACGACCGTCAGGCGCTGGTCGCCGCCGCGATGGGCCATCCCGGCGAAGACGCCGGCGACGTGCTCGACGCGCTGATCCGGGTGCTCGGCATGCCGCGCAGCTTGCGCGAGGTGAATGTCGGCCCCGAACATTTCGAGCGGATCGCCAGCCAGGCGATGGGCACGCCCTGGGTGCCGCGCAATCCGCGCCCGATCAGTGGGCCGGCGCAGGTGCGAGAGATTTTGGAGATGGCGGCGTAATCACCGCATCAACCAAGAGGGGCCGTCATTGCGAGCGCAGCGAAGCAATCCAGAAGCACGGTGCACCGAGCTGGATTGCTTCGTCGGCTTCGCCTCCTCGCAATGACGGCGGCGAATAACTGAACCGTTCAAAAAAACCAGAAGCTTAGGCACGCATCAGCAAAGGACCACGATGTACACCGGCCAGTTCGCGAAGACCCGTCCCGACCATCCCGCCTTCATCATGGGCTCGACCGGCGAGACCGTGAGCTATGCGGAGCTCGAGGCCCGCAGTAACCGCCTAGCGCATCTGTTGCGCAATCACGGTCTGCAGCGGCTCGATCATTATTCGATCTTCATGGAGAACAACAGCCGCTACATCGAGGCGTGCGGCGCCGGCGAACGCAGTGGCTATTACTACACCTGCGTCAATTCCTATCTGACGCCGGCCGAGCTCGCCTACATCCTGACCAACAGCGAATCGCGCGCGCTCATCACCTCCAAGGCCAAGCTCGACGTCGCCCGCGAGGCGCTGAAGGAATGCCCCAAGGTCACCCTCTGCGTGGTGGTCGACGGCGACGGTGAGAGCGAGCGGATCGTCGGGCTCGCCGAGGCGACCAAGGACCTGCCGGATACGCCGATCGCCGACGAGAGCCTCGGCACCGCGATGCTGTATTCGTCCGGCACCACCGGTCGGCCGAAGGGCATCCTGCGGCCGCTGCCGGAGCAGCCGCCGTCCGAACCGCTGCCTCTGTTCCACTTCCTCAACATGCTGTGGAAGTATCGCGACGGCATGATCTATCTGTCGCCGGCGCCGCTGTATCACTCGGCGCCGCAGGCTGCGGTCGGCCTCACCATCCGGGTCGGCGGCACCGTGATCATCATGGAGCATTTCGATCCGGAGCAGTATCTGGCGCTGATCGAAAAATACAGGATCACGCACAGCCAGCTGGTGCCGACGATGTTCTCGCGGATGCTGAAGCTGCCCGAGGAGGCGCGAAAGAAACACGATCTGTCGACGCTGGAAGTCGCGATCCATGCGGCCGCGCCCTGTCCGCCGCAGGTCAAGGAACAGATGATCGAATGGTGGGGACCGATCATCCATGAATATTACGGCGCGACCGAAGGCCTCGGCTTCACCGCCTGCAACAGCAGCGAGTGGCTGGCGCATCGCGGCACCGTCGGCAAGGTGATGTTCGGCGACCTGCACATTCTCGACGACGGCATGAAGCCATGCCCGAAGGGCACGCCGGGGCAGATCTGGTTCAAGACCGCAACGCCGTTCGAGTATTTCAACGACCCGAAGAAGACCCAGGAAGCACGCTCGGGCGACGGCAGCATGAGCACGGTCGGCGACGTCGGCTATGTCGACGACGACGGCTATCTGCACCTCACCGACCGCGCCACCTTCATGATCATCTCCGGCGGCGTGAACATCTATCCGCAGGAATGCGAGAACCTCTTGATCACCCACCCCAAGGTCGCGGATGCCGCGGTGTTCGGCGTGCCGAACGAGGATCTCGGCGAAGAGGTCAAAGCGGTGGTGCAGCCGATCGAGGGCGTCGCTGCCGGCGCCGAGTTGGAACAGGAACTACTGGCGTTCTGCGCCCAATCGCTGTCGCGCCAGAAGGTGCCGCGCTCGATCGATTTCACCGACGAAATGCCGCGCCTGCCCACCGGCAAACTCTACAAGCGCCTGCTGCGCGACAAATATTGGGGCAACAAGAACAGCCGGATCGTGTGAGACGGAGCGTCACGACGCTCCTCGTTTGAAGAACACCGCGCTGACCAGACGTCCTCGATCTCGAGTCGTCATTCCGGGGCGCAGGCGAAGCCTGCGAACCCGGAATCCCGAGATTGTGGGGCACCTCTTTGCCCTTGCACGTCGAGATTCCGGGTTCGCCGCTTCGCGGCGCCCCGGAATGACAGTGGTTCACGAGCCGAATCGGCCGCGGTGGGGTATATGCATCGCATGTCCCGCTCCTCCCGCCCGCTCGCATGACCCGCACGGCGTCCCGCGAAACCGACGACGAACTCGACGCACGAATGCTGTCGACGCTGAACCATGTGTTCGGCCTGTCGTCGTTCCGCGGCCAGCAGGAGGCGATCGTGCGGCATGTCGCCGATGGCGGCGATGCGCTGGTGCTGATGCCGACCGGCGGCGGCAAGTCGCTGTGCTACCAGCTGCCGGCGTTGCTGCGCGAGGGCTGCGGCGTGGTGGTGTCGCCGCTGATCGCGCTGATGCGCGACCAGGTCGCGGGGCTGCTGGAAAGCGGCGTGCGCGCCGCGGCGCTGAATTCGACGCTATCCTACGACGAGGCGAATGCGATCGAGCAGCAACTCCTGAAGGGCGAGCTCGACCTGCTCTATGTCGCGCCGGAGCGGCTGCTGACGCCGCGCTGCCTCAGTCTGCTGGCGCGGGCGAAGATCGCGCTGTTCGCCATCGACGAGGCGCATTGCGTGTCGCAGTGGGGCCACGACTTCCGGCCCGAATATGTCGGCCTCTCGGCGATCGCCGAGAAATTTCCCAACGTGCCGCGGATTGCGCTGACCGCCACCGCCGACGCGCTGACGCGGCGCGAGATCGCCGAACGGCTGTCGCTGCTTGATGCGCCCTGCTTCGTATCGAGCTTCGACCGCCCCAACATCCGCTACAGCATCGTCGACAAGCAGAACGCACCGGCCCAGCTCAAGGCGTTCATCGACGAGCGCCACCGCGGCGATTCCGGCGTCGTGTATTGCCTGTCGCGCGCCAAGGTCGAGGACATCGCCGAGACGCTGAGTAAGTCCGGCCTCACCGCGCTGCCGTATCACGCCGGCCTGCCGGCCGAGATCCGCGCCCGCAATCAGGATCGCTTCCTCAATGAAGACGGCGTGATCATCGTCGCCACGATCGCGTTCGGCATGGGCATCGACAAGCCGGACGTGCGGTTCGTCGCGCATCTCGATCTGCCCAAGAGCATCGAGGCCTATTATCAGGAAACCGGACGCGCCGGCCGCGACGGCAAGCCGTCCGAGGCCTGGATGGCCTATGGCCTGTCCGACATCGTCCAGCAACGCCGGATGATCGACGAGAGCATCGGTTCCGATGCGTTCAAGCGCGTGTCGATGGGCAAGCTCGATGCCCTGGTCGGCTTATGCGAATCCACCGGCTGCCGGCGCACGCGGCTGCTCGGCTATTTCGGCGAGACGTCGCCGCATCAGCATTGCGGCAATTGCGACAACTGCCTCACCCCGCCGAAGGTGATCGACGGCACCGTGGCGGCGCAGAAGCTATTGTCCTGCGCCTATCGCACCGGGCAGCGGTTCGGCGCGCAGCATTTGATCGATGTGCTGCTCGGCCGGCTGACCGAGCGCGCCTCTCAGTTCGGCCACGACAGGCTGTCGGTGTTTGGGATCGGCGGTGAGTTGAACGAAAAGCAATGGCGCGCTGTTATCCGGCAATTGGTGTCGCTCGGTCACCTTGCGCCGGACAGCGAGGCGTTCGGCGCCTTGAAGCTGACCGAGACCTCACGCGCGGTGCTGAAGGCCGAAACCCAGGTGATGCTGCGCGAGCAGACCGGCCGTCCGCCGCGGGCGAAATCCCGTCGCGGCGAAATCTGGTCGGCGGCACGCCGCGCGAGACCAGCGGCGATCCTGAACTGTTCGCGGCGCTCAAGGCGTGGCGATCCGAAGTGGCAAAGGCCCGCGGCGTGCCTGCCTATGTGGTGCTGCACGATGCCACCATCGATGGCCTTGCAGCCGCAAAGCCGCGAACGCTGGACGAGATGCGGGGCATTCCGGGCATTGGCGACAAAAAGCTCGAGCATTACGGCGCCGCGCTGCTGGCGGTGATCGGCGACCGGCGCTAGCCGGCCCGCAGGCAATCGGCTGCTGAAAGGACGTGGTCCGGATCCTGCAAAGCATCGCCTGGACGGATTATAGGAGGTGTCGCGATGCCGCTTTACGGCTTCCATTGTAAGCAATGCGACAAGGACTGCGAACTGCTGGTCGGGTTCGACGACAAGCCGCCCTGCCCGGCCTGCGGCAGCCGGCGGATGGAGCGATTGGTGTCGCGCCCGGCCGCGCCCGGCAAGAGCAAAGGTCTGATCAAAGCCGCACGCGCCCAGGCGGCACGCGAGGGACACTTCTCGAACTACAGCCGCAACGAGCGTGGCGGCTGATCTGTGTTGGAGTCGGGAACGGGCGATCGGTCAGATCACGACCGCCTCGTTGGCTATCGTCGCAACGACTGTCTCAAGACGACTGTCTCGATCGGAAGACCACCCTTGATCACAGGCATTGAGCCCGGTCGCATATCGCGCACCGGGCCCGCACACGCCGTCGATCAGTCGGCGTAATAACCATAGGCGTTATTGTAGTCGTATGCGCGGTAGCCACCGCTCCAGGCGCTGTAGCGAGGATTCGCCACGCAATTGCCGCCCGCGCCCTGCGCTGCATAGCGGCAGGCTTCGAAGCTGACGAAACTGCAGTTACCGGGATATCCCTGGTGCGCACCCTGCTTGCAGTACGGATATTCCACCTGGGCCATCGCGGGCTTCGCAGTCATCAGTTGCGTGGCACCCACTGCGCCGAGCGCCATCGCGGTCAAGGCCAGAGCTTTCATCGTGATGTCTCCTGTGTTGCGGGCACGTCACTGTGCCGTCATGAGCAGCCAACGACACGCCGCAACGAACGTTCCGGCTCCCGGCAGGTGCCGCGTTGTCGCATGCCCGCATTCGGATCGGTCGAATTGCGCCTGCGGCCGGGCGGTGGCACAAGCTCGGGCTACAGCAGACGAGAGATGTGTACGACACGGGGACAATATGCCGCCGTGCGAGAAATCAACGAGTGCGGGGGAATCCGCACCTTTCGGGAGAGAAGCGATGCCGCAACCGATTGAGGCGCCTGGCGTGGTGAGTCCGTTCGACGGAATGGATGTGCCGTGGCTTTTGAAGCTGCATGCCGAAGCGCGGCGCGAGCATCCATTCGTGATCTGGGCGCCATTCGATGGCCCGTCGCGGAGCTGGAGCTACGGCGAATTCCACGACCGTGTTGGCGCGCTTGCCGCCGGCCTCGCCAAGCGCGGCATCAAGCCGGGCGATTACCTGCTGATCCATCTCGACAATTGCGTCGAATTCCTGCTCGCCTGGTTCGCCTGCACCGAGCTCGGCGCGATCGCGGTCACCACCAATACCCGCTCGGCCGCGGCGGAGATCGAGTATTTCGCCGAACACTGCGGCGCGGTCGCCGCCATCACCCAGCCGGCCTATGCCGACCTCGTCGCCACCAATTGCAAGAACCTGCGCTGGATCGCGGTGATCTCGCACGACCCGGGCTCGCCGTTGCCGGCCCGGTCGGTCGCCAAAGCGGATTCGTTCGAGAGCCTGTTCGGCGACAGCGCCGACCGGCCGCGCCGACCGACCGATCCGCTGGCGCCGTGCAGCGTGCAGTACACCTCGGGCACGACCTCACGGCCCAAGGCGGTGCTGTGGACCCACGCCAATGCGCTGTGGGGCGCCAAGATCAACGCCGCGCACCAGACGCTGCGCGCCGACGACGTGCACCTCGCTTACCTACCGCTATTCCACACCAATGCGCTGGCCTATTCGATGCTAGCAAGTCTGTGGGTCGGCGGGACCTGCGTGGTGCAGCCGCGGTTCTCGTCCAGCCGGTTCTGGAAGGTCGCGCTCGAGCATCGCTGCACCTGGAATTCCAACATCGCCTTCTGCCTGAAGGCGCTGATGGAGCAGGAGACGCCGAAGCATCACAGCTTCCGGATGTGGGGCACGGCGGTGGCGGAGCCGCCGGCGTTCAAGAGCTTCGGCATCAAGATCATCGGCTGGTGGGGCATGACCGAAACCATCACCCACGGCATCATCGCCGAGGCCGACCAGCCCAACACGCCGATGGCGATCGGCCGCGCCGCGCCGGAATACACGCTCCGCATCGTCGGCGACGACGGCGCGCCCACCGCGGTCGGCGACACCGGCAACCTCTTGATCAAGGGCGTACCCGGCCTGTCGCTGTTCAAGGAGTATCTCTACAACGAGCAGGCGACCCGCGACAGCTTCGACGAGCACGGTTACTTCATCACTGGCGACCGCGTCACGCTGCTGGAGCTCGGCGCCATCAAGTTCGGCGACCGGGCCAAGGACATGCTGAAGGTCGGCGGCGAGAACGTCGCCGCATCGGAGATCGAGCAGGTGGTGATCACCGTGCCGGGCGTGCGCGAGGCCGCGGTGGTGGCCAAGAAGCACCCGATGCTCGACGAGGTGCCGGTGGTGTTCGTGATTCCGCAAGGCGGGGTCGCCGCCGCGCCGCCGGATTTCGCCGACCGCATCAGCGCCGCCTGTGCCTCGGCCCTCGCCGACTTCAAGCGCCCGCGCGAAGTCCGTTTGGTCGACGACATGCCGCGCTCGACGCTGGAGAAGGTGGCGAAGGCCGAACTCCGCAAGATGCTGGCGGACTAATCGTCCCTTCAGGTCATTCCGGGGCGCGCCGCGAGGCGCGAGCCCGGAATCTGGAAGGTCATGGAAGAGAGAGATCGCCGGTGCCGCGCTGCGCGCGTCCCCGGAATGACCAATTGGTATCAGCCGCCCATCGCGACCGGGCGGAACGCCTGCAGCAGGCGCTGGTCAATCTTGCCGCCCATGTTCTCCATCGCGATGAACGCCTGCAGCGGCGTCTTCGGCGTGTGGTTCTTGCGCGGTGCGACCAGCGACGCGAAGATGTCGACGATGGTGGTGATGCGAACGATATCGGCGACCTGATCGCCGTGCAGCCCGTCTGGATAGCCCGAACCGTCGAGCAATTCGTGATGGTGCAGCACGACGTCGAGTGTCTCGCGCGGGAAGCTGCCTTCGGCGACCAGCGCCTCGTACCCGAGCCGCGGATGCTCGCGGTATTTGCGCAGCGTATCGCCCTGCAGATTGTCGAGGTTGTCGAGCGCCGACACGTCCACATAGGCCTTGCCGACATCGTACAGCAGCGCCGCGCGGGTCAGCCGGCGCTGATCCTCCTCTCGCATCCCAAGATACTGCGCGAACGCCACCGCAAAGCCGGTTGCGAACAGACAGAGCCGGTAGCTGTCGTCGTGATGGCGGCCGACCGTGGATAGCCATTCGCGCAGCGACGAGCGCTTGATCGCCTTCAGGATGGGGCCTTCCGCCTGCATCACATCCTGAAACGTCAGCGGCTTGCCGTGCAACCGCTCGAACATCTTCACCAGAACCTTGTGAGCCGCAGTGACACCGTCGCTGAGCGCAGCGGCGCGAGCGGTGGCGGTGTCTTCGGACGGATCCGGAAACGCCGAGCGAACCCGCTGCAACAGATCGCGCGGATCGAACGGACGGGCGATGGTGTCGGTGGCGCCGAGCGCCCACGCCTGCATCGAGCCGTGATGCAATTCGTCGGCGAGCACGAACAGCCGCGGCATCGGCTGATAGGCGCCGCCGAGCAGCTTGCGCCGCACCAGCTGCACGCTGTCGGCCGAACGCAGATTGATGTCGACCACGATGCCCGACAGATCGCGCGCCGGCGCGTCCGGCAGATGCGCGGTCGGCACCGTCTCGACCTCCGCAACGCTCGCCAGAATGCCCGCGATGTCGACGCTGCGATCACGGCGATCGGACGCCAGCAGCAAACGCCGGCGCGGCGCAGGGTTGGACGCGGGTTGTCGAGCTAATGCAGTCATGAAGGTCACCGGATCGCTTCCGTGGGCAGGTAATGTCCTTACACTAACGAGAAACTGGTTCTCCGAGATTAATGGGCGTTGTTAACGGGCCGTGACCGCCACGGCTCACATTTGATACAATGTCAGAACCGTGATTATGCGAGGGCTCGCGCTGACGAGCCGCATCGTTATGATGCGCGCCAGAGTGCCATGGAGAATGGGGCGGGACGGAGACCGATGACAGCGACAACACCTGCGATCGCCCCTCGGCTCCGCGTTGCCGTAGCGACAGTCGGCGCGCTGCTGCTATCGGTCGCACCGACCTTTGCTCAACGATCCGAGGTGATCGTCGCACCGCCGTTCGTTGCAACGCTGTCCAACACCACGCCGCTGGCGTTCGGGATGGATGCCAATCAGGCTGCGACCGCGCTCGGCATGCCGCTCAACTATGTCAGCGGCAAGCCCGGCGACGAGGTCTTTCTGGTAATCCGCACTCAGGGTGGCACCGGCTTCTTCGACCGCCGCGACCGGCTTTATCTGCAATTCCGTCGCGGCCGCTTGGCTGGCTGGAAGGGCGACTGGGGCCGCAACTGGATGTGGCGCTAGCACCGCCCTCCGCTTTCATCGAACCCTTCATTGTCAACGACGCAAAGGATCGCCCGTGGGACACGACATCACGCTGAAGGCTGCCGACGGCTTCGAACTCGGCGGCTATCGGGCCGATCCCGCAGGCCCGCCAAAGGCTGCGATCGTGGTGATCCAGGAGATTTTCGGCGTCAACCATCACATCCGGAACGTCTGCGACCGCCTCGCCGCGGAAGGCTATGTGGCGGTCGCGCCGTCGATCTTCGACCGCATCGAACGCAATTTCCAAAGCGGCTATTCGCCCGACGAAGTCGCGGTGGCGCGCAAATTCGTCGCGAATCCGGATTGGCCGGCAATGCTGCGCGACACCCAGGCGGCGATCGATGCCGTGAAGAACATCGGCCCGGTCGGCATCATCGGCTTCTGCCTTGGCGGCAGCGTTGCCTATGCGGCGGCGACCAAACTTCAGGGGCTGAAGGCTGCGATCGGGTATTACGGCGGTGCCATCGTCCGCTTCGCCGACGATAAGCCATCGGTGCCGACGCAACTGCATTTCGGCGAGAAGGACACCGGAATTCCGCTGAGCGACGTCGATGCCATCCGGGCCAAGCGGCCGGAGGTCGAGATTCTGGTCTATCCGGGCGCGCAGCACGGCTTCGGCTGCGACGAACGGGCGAGCTACGACAAGCCGAGCTCAGACATCGCCTGGCAGCGCAGCCTCGCGTTCTTCGGCGCGCATCTGAAATAGGTTTTCGTGGGAGACTGACGCTGGTCGGCGATCAGAACCAGCGTTCGCCGACATAGACGGTGTCGCCGGGGCTGATCGGCGTGCCGAGCGGCACCACCTCACGTACCGTGCCGCCGCCCTCCGGATGCGTCACCGTCACCCGATCGCGCTGCGCGCGCGGGGTGAACCCGCCGGCGATCGCAACGGCACTCTCGACGCTCATATGCGGCACATACGGGTATTGGCCCGGAGCGGTCACTTCGCCGAGGATGAAGAATGGCCGATACGACTCGACCTCCACCGCCACCGACGGCTCGCGGATGAAGCCGCGGCGCAGCCGCGCGGTAATCTCGGCGGCGAGACCCGCGGGGGTGCGGCCGCGCGCCGGCACCGCGCCGATCAGCGGCATGGTGATCGAGCCCGCAGCGTCGATCGAATAGGTGTTGGTGAGCCCTTCCTGTCCGTAAACCACGACGCGCAGCCGATCGCCGGCGTCGAGCCGATAGGCCGGCTCCGGCATGTTGGGCGCCGCATAGGCGGCAGCCATCGGCGGAACGCGTCCGCCATACGCCATGGTGTCGAGGGTGTTCTGCGGCTGAATCATGGCGACCGGACCAGACCGGCGCATGCAGCCGCCAAGCGCAAGCGCCGTCGCCACGATGATCATCGATACTTGAAACGCGCTTACGACACGCACTGGGGCCATCCCTCACGACGAGACAGCTCCGTTTATGCCCCGTTAGGGTTAACAAACGGTTTGGGAGTGGGACGCGCCCCCGTAATCAGGCGAGGCGGCAGCCATCCGCCGCCCGCAGGCAGGCGGCGGATGGCAGGATATGATCAGGCGGTGACGCCGACACCGACCGGGCACGACACCCCGGTGCCGCCGAGGCCGCAATAGCCGCCCGGATTCTTGGCGAGGTACTGCTGGTGGTAGTCCTCGGCATAATAGAACGCCCCTGACGGCGCGATCTCGGTGGTGATCGGCCCATAGCCCTTGGCCTTCAGCGCTTCGCCATAGGCGACGCGCGAGGCTTCCACCGCGCGCATCTGCTCGTCACCGAACGTGTAGATCGCCGAGCGATATTGCGAGCCGACGTCGTTGCCCTGCCGCATCCCCTGGGTCGGATCGTGGCTTTCCCAGAACGTCTTCAGCAATGCGTCGTAGGAGATCTTGGCCGGATCGAACACCACCAACACCACTTCGGTGTGGCCGGTGCGGCCCGAGCAGACCTCCTCATAGGTCGGATTGGGCGTAAAACCGCCAGCATATCCGACCGCGGTCGAATAAACGCCGTCGCCGAGCTGCCAGAACTTGCGCTCGGCACCCCAGAAGCAGCCGAGTCCGAATACCGCCTGCTGCAGGCCTTCCGGGAACGGCGGCTGCAGCCGGTTGCCGTTCACGAAATGCGTCCGGGCTGTGGGGATCGGCGTCGGCCGGCCCGGCAACGCCTCGGCAGCACTCGGCATCGCGGTCGATTTGCGCATGAAGAACATCGAAAACCCTCCCGGCGCGAACGCGAGCGGCGGCCCGCTCCGCGCATACATGATGGCGACAGCCGAGCCCAGCGTGGCGCTGATGCAATCGGCTCTCAACTCAATTTCAGGATATAGGTGTCTTCGCAGCGACGGCGAGATTGTTACGCCGCCGTCAGTCGCGGGCGTAGCCGATCAACGGCTTGCGCGGGCGGAACAGCAGCATCAGCGCCACCCCGATCACGCCCAGCACCGCGAAGGTCGGCTGCGTCAGCACGAACTTGGCCACATGGTTCCACAGCCACGGCGCAGTCTGCTCGAGCCAGTCGCGAAACGACTGCTGGCTGGCCTGATGGATGTCGTTCCAGAAGTCCCCGAGCTTGGTCCACTGCACTGAATTATCGGCGACCGACCGCGCGCCGTCATAGACCAGGAAAATGAACCCTCCGGTCAAGAACAGCAGGCCGATCAGCCGAAATAAGCCCCGGATCATGTCAACCACCCCGATTGCCTCTGCCCCGGGCCGGGCTTACCGGTCGGGAGGGGAGAATTCAACCTCGCCGCCGGTTTGGGGATCTTTCCGGGGGGCACCATGCCTTATGCCTGGAACCGGCGCGCCGCTGGCCCGCACGCCACCGTTGACGCTGGAAAGCGCTGCCAGTATAACCCGGCCGATGGCGGTGGGGGCGATCCTGCCGCCGCTGTTCTTTGGGCGGCGCCGCGGATTGTGGCCGTGTCGGCTCCGGGAGCATCTTCAGCAACATCCGGAACACACGGCATGACGCATTCGCGCGGCATCGCCAATCAGCCCCGGCCGCTCGAGCAGAGGCCGCTGCAGGATTTGAGAGATCATGGCTAATACGTCTTCCGCCAAGAAAGCGACCCGCAAGATCGCCCGGCGCACCGCGGTGAACAAGTCGCGTCGGACTCAGATGCGCGGATCGGTCCGGACCGTCGAACAGGCGATCGCGAGCGGCGACCGCGAGGCCGCGCTGAAGGCGATGGCCCAGGCCGAGCCGGAACTGATGCGCGCAGCGCAGCGCAACATCATTCACAAGAACGCCGCGAGCCGGAAGGTGTCGCGCCTGACGCACAGCATCGCCAAGCTGGCGAAATAATTCTCACCATCATCTCGGATGGTTTCGATGCCCGGCTCTGCCGGGCATTTTCTTTTTTGGCGACGGCTCGAGCGATGCCGCTGTGTTCGCGCTGCGCCCATTGGTGTAGTTGCCGCTCGAATGCGGTACGCGGTCGCTCATAATTTGAATCGAGTGCCGCCTGCGATCGGCGCCACCTGCCTCGTTCCGAAACACATCGCGGGCGACGTCAATCGCGCTTGACGCGACCGCGAAGAAACCGCTGCTGCACAGCAGGAACTCTGGCGTTTGTGCAGCTCGCTTGACTTTCAGCGAACGCGTCCTCGTGCAACTACGCGGTCATTTATGACAGGGGTTACCCTGTCCGAGCGCTCACGAAAATCTGCGGCGAGCGAACCACTTATCGGCAAAGCACCGACGAGCGTTTGGAAAACGCCTTCACCCGACCGTCAAAGGTAAAGGATTCATGAAATTCTTTTAGGTACGCGGCCAAAATGTCACGCACCGAGCACACATCGAATCTGTGCACAGATTCAAAATCTTGCCTCAGCGGAATTGATTAGTTGCCTGTTTCGTCCTCGCTCGAGGCGAAATCTTCACCCTCCCCTCGGAATCATATCCATTGCGGCGGAGGAGCCGTCGTGGTTTTCATAGTCCACCCGCGACGCCCACGGCTCTTCAGATCAGAGCGGTTTGAGAACCAAGGGCGGACATGCAAATCGGCGGCGGTATGCATGTTAGCGGCTTTTCCAAATGACGGTCGAACTGCAACTCATAGCAATATGGGGCTGGCGAAGCCGTGTCTGAATTCAAGTGGAAGCGCTCGCGTAGCGAGCGGCTTCCGGGCGAACGATGACATCGACGATCCAGTAGCGGGCCGACGCGGTCTCGGAGAGCAGCGCGGGTTTTGTTTTGGCGACGTCTGGCCGCGCGCGAGCGCGGCGAGAGGGGGAGGTTTCATGAGCACCGCATTCGACGTATCATTCGAACCTGCCGATCTTCCGGTCGAATTCTCCGCCATGGCGGGACATTCGTTTTTCAATGGTCGTTGCTGCGCTCATGCTCCGGTCTATCCGTCGAGTCCTCCACTGAGCTGACCGTTTAATTTCCATCCCTGTTCGGCCCTGATCTGACGTCGGCTGCTGCAGCCGAAACAGAATCGCTATGGCCGAAATCATCTCGCTGGTCGCGGCGACGGCGTGAGCCGTTATGGCTCGCCGCTGCGATGGCCCGTCACTCTGGAACTGAAAAGCTGCTGAAATGTCGAACATGGAACAGGATCGCTGGTCACGCGTGAAGGGCCGTTTGCGCTCGAGCGTCGGCGAGGACGTGTATTCGAGCTGGTTCGCGCGAATGGACCTCGAAAGCGTTCAAGACGAGAGCGTGCATCTGTCGGTGCCGACCCGGTTCCTGAAGAGCTGGATTCAGACGCACTACTCCGACAAGGTACTGTCGTGCTGGCAGGCTGAACTGCCGGACGTCAATCGCATCGACCTCACCGTGCGTTCACCGGTACGCTGTGCAGCCCCCGCCAAGGAGGCTCCTGCGCCAGCGGAGAGCCGTCGCGACGAGCAGCGTTCGGCAGCCGAGCGCAGCAACGGCGCGGCGCCGGTATCGGCCAATCACGATGCGCTCGGCGGATCGCCGCTCGATCCGCGCCTGACGTTTGCGAGCTTTGTCGTCGGCCGCTCCAACACGCTGGCGCATGCCGCCGCCAAGCAGGTGGCCGAAGGCCGCCGCGGCGATCCGGTGATGTTCAATCCGCTGTACATTCACTCCGGCGTCGGTCTCGGCAAAACGCATTTGCTGCAGGCGGTGACCTGGGCCGGCAATACCGGCAACGAACGCAAGGTGCTGTATCTCACCGCCGAGAAATTCATGTACGGCTTCGTCGCGGCGCTGAAGACGCAGACCTCTCTCGCCTTCAAGGAAGCGTTGCGCGGCATCGACGTGCTGGTGATCGACGATCTGCAATTCCTGCAGGGCAAGACCACCCAGGCCGAGTTCTGTCACACGCTGAACGCGCTGATCGACGCCGGCCGCCAGGTCGTGGTCGCCGCCGACCGGCCGCCGTCCGACCTCGAAAGCCTCGACGAGCGGGTGCGCTCACGTCTCGCCGGCGGCCTTGTCGTCGAAATGGCGCCGCTCGGCGAAGATCTCCGCCTCGGCATTCTGCGCTCGCGCGTGGTCGCGGCTCGCGCTCATCACGCCAGCTTCGACGTACCGCAGCCGGTGCTCGAATATCTCGCTCGCGCCATCACCCATAACGGTCGCGATCTCGAAGGCGCGATCAACCGCCTGCTCGCGCATTCCAAGCTGAACAATCAGCCGGTGACGCTGGAGATGGCCGAGCACGAGGTGCGCGACCTGATCCGCCCCTCTGAGCCGAAGCGGATCAAGATCGAAGACATTCAGCGCATCGTGGCGCGGCAATACAACGTCAGCCGCTCGGACCTTCTGTCGTCACGCCGCACCGCCAACGTTGTGCGCCCGCGCCAGGTCGCGATGTATCTGGCCAAGACACTGACGCTGCGCTCGCTGCCGGAGATCGGCCGCCGCTTCGGCGGGCGCGACCACACCACGGTGCTGCACGCGGTCCGCAAGATCGAAGGGCTGGTGTCGAAGGACAACACGCTGTCGGACGAGGTCGAATCGCTGAAGCGTCAGCTTCAGGAGTAGGCAGGCCGGCGAGCAGCCACGCTTGCATGATTTTCCGGCCCGAATGTCGGGGAAATTGAGGTGGCGGCGGCCGCTCACTCTTGCGTCCGCCGCACAACCACGCCAACCTGCGACCCCCCGCGGGTCCGGGCGACCTTGCGGGTGCCAAGTTGCCGCGGCGCCGCACCAGGCCGCCGGGCCTTTCCAATATAGCCGGCAGCTTCATCAAACGATGCGGGCGCGGATCAGGCGGGTTTTGTAATGAAGGTCACGGTCGAACGCGCGCAACTGCTCAAGTCGCTGGGCCACGTCCATCGTGTGGTCGAGCGTCGCAATACCATTCCGATCCTCGGCAACGTGCTGGTTCGCGCCGAGAACGCGCAGCTCGCGCTGAAGGCGACCGACCTCGACCTCGAAGTCACCGAGACGCTGCCGGCCGAAACCGCGACCGCCGGATCGACCACGGTGCCGGCGCACATGTTCTACGACATCGTCCGCAAGCTGCCGGACGGCTCGCAGATCGTGCTGGAGACCGACGGTGACCGTTCTGTTCTGGCGATCCGCGCCGGGCGTTCGCGGTTCACCCTGCAGACCCTGCCGGAAAGCGATTTCCCGGACCTCGCCGCCGGCGAGATGAGCCACGCTTTCAAAGTGCCGGCTTCCGACGTCAAGCGGCTGATCGATCGCACCCAATTCGCGATCTCGACCGAAGAAACCCGCTATTATCTGAACGGCATCTACCTTCACACCGCGGCGAGCGCCAACGCCTCGGCCCTGCGCGCGGTCGCCACAGACGGCCACCGACTGGCCCAGCTCGATCTGGCGCTGCCGAGCGGCGCCGACGGCATGCCCGGCGTGATCGTGCCGCGCAAAACCGTGAGCGAGGTGCAGCGGCTGATCGAGGACACCGACGCGGAGATCGGTCTCGAATTGTCGACCGGCAAGATCCGCTTCACGCTCGGCAACGTCGTGCTGACCTCGAAGCTGATCGACGGCACCTTCCCGGATTACGGCCGGGTGATCCCGCAGAACAACGACAAGGAACTTCTGGTCGACAAGAAGGACTTCGAGGCCGCGGTCGACCGCGTCTCGACGATTTCTTCCGAGCGCGGCCGTGCCGTGAAGCTGGCGCTGTCGGCCGGCAAGCTGGTGCTGTCGGTGACCAATCCGGATTCCGGCAGCGCCACCGAAGAGCTTGAGGTCGAGTACGCTTCCGACCCGCTCGATATCGGCTTCAACTCGCGCTATCTGCTCGACATCGCCGCACAGATCGAAGGCGAAGTTGCGGTGCTCAAGCTCGCCGACCCGGGTTCGCCGACCCTGATCCAGGACCGCGATTCCAAGAGCGCCCTGTACGTGCTGATGCCGATGCGGGTGTAATACGAGCCGCTTCAATCGCACCATCGTCATCGCCCGGCTTGACCCGGGCGCCCCAGTCTTCCAGAGCGTCTCGGGTCCTAACGAACGCTCTGAGATACTGCGCCCTCCGCTTTCGCGGAAGGTGACGGCAGTGCAAGTTGCAGTCCCTTGCAACTCCTCAGCGCAAGCCATTGCATGACCCCCGCTCGCATCACCCGCCTGACGCTGACGCACTTCCGAAATTACCGCGCCGCGTCGCTGTCGACGACCGCCGACCAGGTCGTGCTGGTCGGCCCGAATGGGGCCGGCAAGACCAACTGCCTGGAGGCCATCTCGTTTCTGTCGCCGGGTCGCGGCCTGCGGCGGGCAAGGCTGGAAGACGTCGCCGGCCATGAAGGTGATGGTTCGTGGGCAGTGTCGGCGGAAGTCGAAGGCGCGTTCGGCCTCGCGACCCTCGGCACCGGAATCGAGCCGCCGCGCGGCGATGCGGCGACGACACGGCGCTGTCGCATCGACCGCGAACCGGTCGGCTCTGCGGCCGCGTTCGGTGACCATCTGCGCATGGTGTGGCTGACGCCGGCAATGGACGGCCTGTTCATGGGCGCCGCCTCGGAGCGCCGAAGGTTCTTCGATCGCTTGGTGCTGGCGATCGACAGCGGCCATTCGGCCCGCGTCTCGGCACTCGATCGCAGCCTGCGGTCGCGCAACCGCCTGCTCGAAGACGTCCGCAACGCCGACTCGCATTGGCTCGACGCGATCGAACGCGAAACCGCGGAACTCGCGATCGCAGTGGCAGCGCAGCGTGGCCAGACCGCCACCAAGCTTGCCGCGATGCTCGATGCCCGCGGCGCCACTTCGGCGTTTCCGTCTGCGAAAATCATGCTGCACGGCTGGATGGAGAACGCCCTGGCGTCCGAACCGGCCACCGCGGTGGAAGACCGCTACCGCGCCATCCTGCGCGACAACCGCAGCCGCGACGCCGCCGCCGGTCGCACCCTCGACGGTCCGCATCTCACCGACCTCGAGGTGATCTACGCGCCCAAAGCGATGCCGGCGCGCGACGCCTCCACCGGCGAGCAGAAGGCGCTGCTGATCGGGCTGGTGCTGGCGCACGCCCAGCTGGTCGCCGAGACCACCTCGATCACGCCGCTGCTGTTGCTCGACGAGGTGGTGGCGCATCTCGATCCGGCACGCCGCGCGGCCTTATTCGCCGAACTCGAGAGGCTCGGCGCGCAGGTCTGGATGACCGGAGCCGACCCTCTGGCATTCGCCGAGATCGGCGCGGCATCCGCGATTTTCGAGGTCGAGAACGGACGAATCACGGCTCGCAAGTGAGCCCCTGAACGGTTCAGCGACGACACTTTCGCCGACCTTCGCAGCAGACCTCGAAACGACCTTTCCGGGCCTTGCAACGGCGTCAAAAATCCCTATTTCTTCAAGAGCTTGTATGCCACGACTTTGCACTGGTGACCGGTCTCCTTTCATGGCACAAAAGAACGCCTCGCTTGCCTCTAGCGCATGCTGATTCGATCGCACTCCTGAAGGTCCTTGCATGACTGAACCTGCCCGGCAGGCCTCTGCCGAATCCGCGCATCCCGTGCCGGCCGAATATGGCGCGGAATCGATCCGGGTGCTGAAGGGCCTCGATGCCGTCCGCAAGCGGCCGGGCATGTATATCGGCGATACCGACGACGGCTCGGGCCTGCACCATATGGTGTACGAAGTCGTCGACAACGCCATCGACGAAGCGCTGGCCGGCCATGCCAGTCGGGTCGAAGTGATCCTCAATGCCGACGGCTCGGTGACGGTGCGCGACGACGGTCGCGGCATCCCGGTCGACATCCACAAGGGAGAAGGCATCTCGGCGGCCGAGGTCATCATGACCCAGCTGCACGCCGGCGGAAAATTCGACCAGAACTCCTACAAGGTCTCCGGCGGCCTGCACGGCGTCGGCGTCTCGGTGGTGAACGCGCTGTCGAGCAAGCTGATCTTGCGGGTGTGGCGGAACGACAAGGAACACTACGTCGAATTCGCCCACGGCGACGCCGTGGCCCCCCTGAAAGTGGTTGGCGAGGCCAATGGCAGGCGCGGCACCGAAGTGACGTTCTACGCCTCGGCCGACACCTTCACGCACATCGAGTACGACTTCGCCACGCTGGAGCACCGGCTGCGCGAACTCGCCTTCCTGAATTCCGGCGTCAACATCCTGCTGTCCGACATGCGTCATGCGGTCGAGAAGCGCGAGGAGATGCGCTACGAAGGCGGCGTCACCGAGTTCGTCAAATATCTCGACCGCAACAAGAAGCCGATCGTGCCGGTGCCGATCGTGGTCGGCGCCGACCTCAACGGCATCACCGTCGAAGCCGCGCTGTGGTGGAACGACACGTACCACGAGAACGTGCTGTGCTTCACCAACAACATCCCGCAGCGCGACGGCGGCACGCATCTGGCCGGCTTCCGTGCCGCGCTGACGCGCCAGCTCACCGGTTATGCCGACAACAACGCCAAGAAGGAAAAGGTGGCGCTGACCGGCGATGACTGCCGCGAAGGCCTCACCGCGGTGCTCTCGGTGAAGGTGCCGGATCCGAAATTCTCGTCGCAGACCAAGGACAAGCTGGTATCCTCGGAAGTGCGGCCGGTGGTCGAGAACGTGCTCAACGAGGCGCTCGCCGCCTGGTTCGAAGAGCACCCGGCCGAGGCCAAGACGATCGTCGGCAAGGTGATCGAAGCCGCCGCCGCCCGCGAAGCCGCGCGCAAGGCGCGCGAGCTGACGCGGCGCAAGGGCGCGCTCGATATCGCCTCACTGCCAGGGAAGCTCGCCGATTGCCAAGAGCGCGACCCGGCGAAGTCCGAACTGTTCATCGTCGAGGGTGACTCGGCCGGCGGAAGCGCCAAGCAGGGCCGCAACCGGGAATTCCAGGCCGTCTTGCCCCTGCGGGGCAAGATCTTGAACGTCGAGCGCGCGCGCTTCGACAAGATGCTCTCGTCCGAACAGATCGGCACGCTGATCACCGCGCTCGGCACCGGCATCGGCCGCGACGACTTCGATCTGGGCAAGCTGCGCTATCACAAGATCATCCTGATGACCGACGCCGACGTCGACGGCGCGCACATCCGGACGCTGCTGCTGACGTTCTTCTTCCGGCAGATGCCGGCGCTGATCGAGGGCGGCTATCTCTACATCGCCCAGCCGCCGCTCTACAAAGTGACGCGCGGCAAGTCCGAGCAATATCTGAAGGACGAGCGCGCGCTCGAAGATTATCTGATCGCGACAGGGCTCGATGACTGCGCCTTCAAGCTCGCCAACGGTGAGGTGCGCGGCGGACGCGATCTGCTGGCGCTGGTCGAAGATGCGCGCGCGATCCGCTCGACGCTGCACAATCTGCACAGCCGCTACAATCGCAGCGTGGTGGAGCAGGCGGCGATCGCCGGCGTGCTGAACCCGAGGGTCACCAGCGACGTTGCGACCGCCACCGAGGCCGCCGCCTACATCGCGCGCCGGCTCGACGTGCTGGCCGACGAAGTCGAACGCGGCTGGACCGGCCGCTTCGTCGAAGGCGAAGGCTTCCAGTTCGAGCGCACGGTGCGTGGCGTGAAGGACGTAGCGATGATCGACGATGCGCTGCTCGGCTCGGCCGACGCCCGCAAGCTCGACGAGTACGCGGCGGTGCTGCAGGAAGTCTATCCGCGCCCAGGCATGTTGCGCCGGAAGGACGCCGAAACCGCGATCCACGGCCCGATCAGCCTGTTCGAGGCGGTGACCGATGCCGGCCGCAAAGGCGTGGCGCTGCAGCGCTACAAAGGCCTCGGCGAGATGAATCCGAACCAGCTCTGGGAGACCACGCTCGACACCAACGCCCGCTCGCTGCTGCAGGTGAAGGTGCGCGAGGTCGACGAAGCCGACGACATCTTCACCAAGCTGATGGGCGACGTCGTCGAACCCCGCCGCGAATTCATCCAGGAGAACTCGCTGCACGCGACCGTGGACGTGTAGACGATCTCATTGATCGATTGCAGCGCTGCCAGAAGCGGCTATGCCCTCATTTTGACGAGCCCGGCAAGGCCGGGCGTCTGGAAGAATGAGGCGCCGGATCGCTTGCGGCCCATGGTTCGAGACGGCGCTGCGCGCCTCCTCACCATGACGTTGTGCTGGTTAGGAGCTTGCAGCAGAGGCGGTTCTGATCGTGAGAAGCAGAACCGCTTCAAGCCTTGGCGCTACGTAACTACGCCGCCCGCTCCGCCTTCAGCACGCCGCGGCGGATCTGGTCTTCTTCGATCGATTCGAACAGCGCCTTGAAGTTGCCTTCGCCGAAGCCGTCGTCGCCCTTGCGCTGGATGAATTCGAAGAAGATCGGGCCGATCGCATTGGCCGAGAAGATCTGCAGCAGCACCTTGGTCTGGCCGCCATCGACGACGCCTTCGCCGTCGATCAGGATGCCGTTGCGCTGCAGCCGCGCGAGATCTTCGCCGTGCTTCGGCAACCGGGCGTCGATCTTTTCGAAGTAAGTCTGCGGCGGCGACGGCATGAACGGCAGGCCACTGGCGCGCAGGCCTTCGACCGTGCTGTAGATATCTCGGCAGCCACAGGCGATATGCTGGATGCCCTCGCCGCGATACAGATTGAGATACTCCTCGATCTGCCCAGAATCGCCGGCGTCTTCATTGATCGGAATCCGGATCTTGCCGTCCGGGCTGGTCAACGCCCGCGAGAACAGGCCCGAGGCGCGGCCTTCGATGTCGAAGAAGCGGATCTGCCGGAAGTTGAACAGCTTGGCATAGAACCCGGTCCACACATCCATGCGACCGCGATGGACGTTGTGAGTCAGGTGATCGATGTAATAGAGGCCCGATCCGGCAGGCCGCGCATCGCGCGCGCCGACCCAGTCGAACTCGGCATCGTAGGCCGAGCCTTTGGCGCCGTAGCGGTCGACGAAATACAACAGGCTGCCGCCGATGCCCTTGATCGCCGGCACGTCGAGCGTCTTCTGGGCGGACGCGATGCCGGCCGGTTCGGCGCCGAGCGCGATCGCCCGCTCATACGCCTGTTCGGCATCGACCACGCGAAACGCCATCGAGGGTGCGCACGGCCCGTGCGCAGCGACGAAGTCGGTGCCGTGAGTGCCGCGCTGCTCGTTGACCAGATAGTTGACGTCGCCCTGGCGATAGACCGAGATCACCTTGGTGCGATGCTTCGCAACCAGACTGAAGCCCATCAGGTGGAACAGAGCGTGGAGCTGCGCCGGATCGGGATGGGCGAACTCCACGAACTCGAACCCGTCGGTGCCCATCGGATTGTCGGCGGTGATCGTGGCCGGCTGCGCATCGTGCGGAAATGGTCCCATCGGCGGCTCCTCCAGATTGGTTCTTGAGCCGGTAGTATCGTCTGCCCGACTCGCAAGGGGCGTGCAAATGCGAGCCGATCGCGCTAGCCTGTGCACGATCCATGCATTAAACATGGCCTTTGCGCATGATATCTGTCGACGCCTTCGACCTGAAGATCCTGAGCGCGCTGCAGGACGACGGCCGCCTGACCAATCAGGAACTGGCCGACCGAGTGCAGCTGTCGCCATCGCAATGCTCGCGTCGGCGGATGCGGCTGGAGCAGGACAACATCATCACCGGCTATCGCGCCGAGCTGGCGGGCGACGCGCTCGGCTTCGGCGTCGTGGCCTTTATCCAGATCACCCTGGCGACGCATTCGCCGGGCAACGCCGAGAAGTTCAGGTCGCTGATCGGCCGGATCGACGAAATTCAGGAAGCCTATTCGCTGACCGGCGATGCCGACTACGTGCTGAAGGCCGTGCTGCGCGACCTCAGGGGCTTGTCCGATCTGGTCAACAACGTGCTGATGCCGCACCAGAGCGTCGCCCATGTGCGTTCCTCGATCGTGCTCGACCGCCTCAAGGAAAGCGCGAGGCTGCCGCTGGCGCAGCTCACGAACGGCTGATCCTTCCGACTTTGTTGCAGACTGATCGTCCCGGCGAGGGCCCCGTCGCTCAGCTCCGCGGAATCGAGATCCGGCAAACGATTCCGGCAGGGCGAAAATCCAATGTGGCCCCGCCGCTGCCGAGGCTGCGCGAGATCAACGTTTGGCCGAAGCCAGAGCTTTGCGGCTGCGTCACCGGCGGACCGCCGTGCTCCTGCCACTCGATCGTGAGCGCATCGGCGCCGGCGGCGACCTGGCGCACAGAGATCCGGCCGGACGGGACCGACAGCGCGCCATATTTGACGGCGTTGGTTGTGAGTTCGTGAAACACCAAACCGAGCGACACCGCCGTTCTGGCTTCCACCGCAACGTCCAGCCCGTCAGTGACAATGCGACCACTGGACAGTGAGGCGAACGGCGCCAGTTCGGCGGCAAGCACATCGCGGATCTGCAGGTTCTGCCACGAGGCGTTCGACAGCAGCGTGTGGGTCGCCGCCAGCGCCTGGATCCGGCCGGTGAACGACTTCTGGAAATCCCCGATAGTGCGTTCGTGCGCGGCGGTGCGGGCGCAGATCGCCATCACCATCGTCAACGTGTTCTTGACCCGGTGGTCGAGCTCGCCCATCAGCAGCGCCTGGTGCCGCTCGGCGGCCTTGCGCTGCGACAGGTCGACCAGCGTGACGACGCAGCCCTGGGTGCGCTCGCCCGAGACCAAGAGCGGCGCCGCGCTGATCATCACGTCGGTGATCGCTGCCGACGGCGTGCGCACCGCGGCTTCCAGTCCCCGCACCGGAAGGCCGGCAGTCGCCATGGTGACGATGTCGTCGCTGCTCATCAGCTCGGAGGCTTCGGGGAAGCTGAGCGCGATCGCCTCGGCGAAGGTCTTGCCGACCGGCGCCTCGGCGCAGATCCGCATCGCTGCGCCGTTGAGATGGGTGACGCAGCCGGCCCGATCGCAAACGATCACCGCCTCGTTCGCCGAAGCCAGGATGGCACGCGCGAGCCGCTCGGACTCGCGGGCCGCTGCGGCCTGTTCGCGTTCGCTGATATCGGTGAAGGTGATGGCCGCGCCCTGCACGACGCCGAATTCCAGCGGCGTCCCGGTGAGCAGCATGCTGCGCTCGGCATTGCCGACTCGCAGATGAATCTCGGCCGACTGCCGTTCCCGCTGCGCCTGCGCCAGCAGGCCTCGGAAGGCGGCCTGGTTGACCGGATCGAGCAAGGCGACCAATGCCGACGCAGTCAACGAGCCATGCGCGCAATCGAGCAGCGTGCACAGCGCCTGATTGGCATACAGCAACTGGCCGTCCCGATCGAACGCTGCGGCGCCGACGTCCATCGCTTCCATGAAAGTACGATAGGATTGGCCGCCGCCCTCGAGCGTGAACACCTGCTCGGCATCGGCCCCGCGCACCACGACGGCGTCGATTTCGCCGTCGCGGATCGCCCGCAATGTCTCCTCGGCCTCCTCTAGCCGGGCTTCCAGTTCCGCCCTGCTCAGCGCCGAGATTGCCGACGTCACGAGGACGACTCCTCCACCGCCAGATGCACCAACACTTTCGGCGTGTCGGAGAGATCGCCGATGATCTTGCGGATCGGCACCGGCAGCTCCTTGACCAAGGTCGGGATCGCGACGATGCCGTGCTCGCGAGCGAGCTGCGGTGACTTCTTCAGGTCGATCACCTCGACCTTGTACTTACCGGCGAGATGCTCGGCGCAGATCTTTTCGAGATTGCGGATCGCCGCCAGCGATTTGGGCGTTTCGCCGGCGACATAGAGCACCAGCTTGATCGGGTCAGCCATTGGTCGCGCCTCTACTCCGTGCCACCGGCCGGACCGGCAACGCCCCGGCTCCGCGCCATCTCGCTCGCATCGCGTTCGCTCTGCGTGCGATAACTGGCTTCCACCTGCATCAGCCGCTGCAGCTCGGCTTCATCGGCCGCAAGATCGGCCTGCAACGTATCGATCTGCGCGAGCGAGCGCCTCCGGCGCTGCTCGATCTGGTCCTGCAGCCGCGCCAACTCGGTGTGGCGCTCGTTCTCCGCGCGGCGCGCTTTGGCCTCCTCGGCCCGGCGCGCCGATCCGGTCACCGCGCCGCCGTCGCCGAGATAGGGCGGCAACAGATGGATACCATCGTTCGACATCACGAATTCGCGGACCTGATTAGAATGCGCGATGCCACGTGCCTTCAACAGATAAAGCTCACGATTGAATTCGCCGTGCGCTTCGCGATTGAGCAACAGGATCCAAGCATCCATCAGCGACGACAGGCCGGCTTCGGTCTCGGTTCGCGTGCCTTGGGTGAGATGCGTGAACACGCCGGTGATGCCGTTGGATTTCAGATAATCGACCATCCGCAGCAGCATCGACTGCACCTCACCGATCTGACCGCTTTCGGTGAACGCGGAAATCGGATCGAGCACCACGAGTTCCGGCTTGAAGCGCGCGACCTCGCGCAGCATCACCGCCAGGTGCATTTCCAGGCTGTAGAAAGTCGGCCGCGCCGCGATGTAGCGGAGCCGGTCGCTGCGCAACCAACACTCGAGGTCGGTGCCGACCGACCTCATGTTGCGGACGGTCTGCGCCTCGGATTCCTCGAACGACAGGTACAGCGCCTTGTCGCCTCGCCGGCAGGCGGCGTCGACCATCATGCAGGCCAGCGAGCTCTTGCCCGAACCGGCAACACCACTGATCAGCACGCTGGTGCCGCGAAAGAATCCGCCGCCGGACATCATTGCGTCGAGGTCGGCGACGCCAGTCGAAATTCGATCCTGATAGACCTTGTGCGAAAGCCCGAGCGACGACACCGGCAGCACGCTGAAGCCGTCTTCGTCGATCAGAAACGGATACTCGTTGGTACCATGAGCGGTACCGCGATACTTTACGATCCGGAGCCGGCGGGTCGAGATCTGACTATCGACCCGGTGATCGAGCAGGATCACGCAATCCGAGACGTATTCCTCCAGACCCTGCCGGGTCAGCGTGCCGTCGCCGCGCTCGCCGGTGATGACCGCGGTCAGCCCCTTCTGCTTCAGCCAATCGAACAGCCGGCGGATTTCGGCGCGCAGCACGGCCGGATTCTGAAATGCCGAGAACAGGCTCTCGATGGTGTCGAGCACGATCCGCTTGGCGCCGATCTGATCGACCGCGAACTCCAGCCGAAGAAACAGGGCTTCGAGATCGTAATCTCCGACCTCGGCGACCTCGGTCGGATCGATCGCGATATGCTCGATCAGAATCCGCTCCTGATCGATCAATCCCTGCAGATTGAAGCCGAGCGAGGCGACGTTGTCGACGATATCCACCGGACGCTCTTCGAACGTCACGAATACGCCGGGCTCGCCGTAAAGCCGCGCGCCGTTGATCAGGAAGGTCGATGCGAACAGCGTCTTGCCGCACCCCGCCGATCCACAGACCAAGCTCGGACGCCCGGCGGGCAAGCCGCCGAGGGTAAGATCGTCGAAGCCTTCAATACCCGTCGGGGCCTTGGTAATGCCGTCTGTCATCGGTGTACAAATCGTTTTGCGACTTGTAGGAGAACCGCAAGTCGCTGCCTAGGGGAGGGAAAGCGAAAATCCTGTGTCCAGGCGCCGGAACAAATTCCAGTTATCGGCGTTCCCGCCTGCGGCTGCGACCCGACTGTCAAACTAACTTGACGCCCGCGGTGGTCTGGACGCCCCTGTCCCGAATGGATCACGGCCAGGCCTGATCAGTCCGCCCGGCGGACGATCACGCCATACCAGCCGAGGCCACGATAGGTCTCGTAGCCGGGCGTCAGGTGGAAGCCGACCAGTGCGCCGTGGTTGTCGCAGTAGGTCCCGCTGGGCGGGTGGGCGGAGGGCAGCGGAAAGCGCTCGTCGAGGATGCCCTGCCCGTCCGAAGCGGCGATCACACGCCGGTCGGCGTCGAGCAGCAGCACCCGAGAACGGTTCGGGTCGTCGACCCGCACCCCCTGTACGATCGCCTTTGCCTGCACCTCCCAATCGAAGTGGATTGCCAGAATACCTAGCGGAGTACCGTCACTGCGGCCGTCGGCACAGATACTGGCGCAATAGGTCGCCACTTGGGCATCGCCCAGCAGCGCCAAACGCTCGACATTCCCCGCCACATAGTCGTCGCCACTGCGCAGCCGCAACGCCTCCTTGAACCACCCTTGGCCAGCGACGTTCTGGCCTGCCACCGCGAAACGGTTCGGCCGGCCATTGGCCAAGATAGTCCCGTCGAGACCGCACAGCCACAGGTCGAGGTAGACGGTATAGGCCGACAGGATCACGCCCAGCCGCTCCGACGCATGGGCGAAGGCCTGCGGCGAAGGTTCGGATGCGCAGTCCACTACGGCAGAGTCAGTCGCCCACCAGCGGACGTCGCAAGTACGTTCATACAGATTGCGATCGATCAGTTCGACGGCGTTGAGCGCGAGATCGACCAGCCGATCGCCGTGCGACCGCCGGGTCATATCACCGATCGATTCGATCAGTTCGCCGGTTCTTCTGGTCAGCTGAGCTTCGAGATCGCGCGCGATCTGTTCGATCTGAGCGCCGACATTGCGAACCTCCTGGGCGACGATGGCAAAACCGGCGCCGTGCTTGCCGGCGCGCGCACTTTCGATCAGCGCATTGAGCGCCAGGATCTTCATCTGGCTGGTGATGTTCTGAATCGTCCGGGTCTTGCCGCAGGCAATCTCGTTGACCTCCGACGTCAGCCGCGACACCAACGCAGCGACGTCAGCTCGATCATTCGTCCTGGGCTCACCAGCCATATCCGTCTCTGCGAACGGCGGCGGCGCGCATCTGTTTCCATCCCCGACGCCGAATGGCGCCGGCGATAAATGTGAGCGAATTCTCCTAATGAGGGCTAAACCAAAAACAGGGAAATCCAGCCGCGCCCAGCCCCTGATTGCTGTTAGTTTGTGCAAAGCGACTGATTGGTGGACAACCGACGACTGTCATAATTCATGAAGGCAGCTAACTACCTTTCCCAAGCTCATTGGTCGATCGCCGCGCAGCGCTGATTCGACGACAGGTCATCGACCGACCAACCTGACAAGTCGATCAGGACACCGTCATCGGCGGCACCGGCAGCGCCGTCACTGATTTGATCTTCTCCATCGCGAAGCGCGAGGTCACGTTCTTCAGCGGCACGGTACCGATCAGCTTCTTGTAGAACTGGTCATAGGCGCGCATGTCGGCGACGACCACGCGCAGCATGTAGTCGACGTCCCCGGCCATCCGGTAGAACTCGATCACTTCCGGCATCGCACTGACCGCATCGGCGAAGGTCTTCAGCCAGGCATCGGAATGATCGCCGCTCTCGATCGAGACGAACACCGACAATCCCAGGCCGATCTTGTCCTGGTCGACCAGCGCGACGCGCTTGGTGATGACCCCATCGGCTTCGAGACGCTGAATGCGCTTCCAGCATGGGGTGGAAGACAATCCGACCCGGTCCCCGATCTCGGCGACCGACAACGACGCATCCTGCTGAAGAACCGTGAGGATTTTCCGATCAATAGCGTCGAGCCGCCGGCTGGGTTCGGCGGGAGCGCTGTCGACATCGGTCATGACGGAGAACTTTCTTCCAAATACGATGGCACAACGCATCATAAGTGGAATGGAATTTCCCGCAAGTCAAAGTTCCCGACTTGCGGGTGCGCAGCTGACCGACATCCGCCGCGCCTCAGCCTTGGCGGACAAATGCGCCTTCAGGCAACCCGCAGTTTGGCGCCCCGACCGCCGGTGAAGGCCTCCAGATGGCGTACGGCCGCCTTTTGGGCGTCGCCCGGCGAGCGGAAGCCCTGCCCCTCCAGGCCGGAAAAGTCGTCACAGGCGGAATGGAAGCGGAAGCTGCGGCCGTCGCGCACCACGATGCCGGCGGCGCGCGAATCGACTTCGATGATGAAGGCATGAGACATGGCGGCACTTCTCTGGTCGGCGACTCGCTTGGTCGAGCCGCACGCCGGCCTGATAACCCCGCACTGTTTCAGGCAGATGAAGCGCGCTTAAATCTTTGATCTTACGTGGCTCTACGGAAACGTAGGGAACCCGGCGGATCAGCAGCAGGACATCGGCGGAAACGCCGGCTGAAGCTTGCGGAGCGCCCGGTAGAACCGTGCGAACCAGCGGCGCGGCCACGGCTGAGCTTGAAGCCAGCGCTCCTGCACGTCGTCGTCAGGCTCGACCGGCGCCTCGACAGCCGGGGCGACGGGCTTCGTCGGCGCCTCGAACGCGACCGCGATCCGCGGCCGGTCGTCGTAAGTGAGCATCGCCATGTCAGCCTCGTTTTTCTGCCGGCAGCTCGGCCGGCGGTTGCACGGGCGGATCGTCGTCGGCGATCGCTCGCCAGGCGGCTCCGTCGAGATCTTCGTATTGGCCACTCTTCAGCGACCACAAAAACGCTATCAGCCCGAGCAGGCCAAGCCCAAGCGCCAAAGGCACCAAAAAGACCATCACTTCCATCGTGCGGCTCCCCGGCGGACGCGGCGCGCCCGCATCGCGTTCAGCATCACCAGAAGCGACGAGCCGGACATTGCAAGCGCCGCGATCAACGGCGTGGCATAGCCCGCGATCGCGATCGGAACCGCCAGCATGTTGTAGCCGACGGCCAGACCCAGATTTTCGCGCATCACGGCCATCGCCTTTCGCGAGTAGTCCACCGCAGCCAACACCGGCGCCAGCTCCTTGCCGAGGAACACCAGATCGGCAGTTGCCTGGCTGAGGTGCGTTGCGCTGATCGGCGACATCGAGACCTGCGCAGCGGCGAGCGACGGTGCGTCGTTCATGCCGTCACCGACCATCATCACGGTGCGGCCCTGCTGCTTGAGCGCTTCGATATGCGCGATCTTTTCCGAAGGCGTGACCCCGGCGCGCCAGACGGAGACGCCGAGCGCGTCGGCGGCATGACGCACCGCCGGCTCGCGATCGCCGGACAGCAATTCGACCGCGATGCCGCGGTTACGAAGTGCGTCGATTGTCTTGGCCGCATCCGGCCGCAGCAACTGCCGGACCGCGAACACCACCCGATGCCCGCCCCGGCTGAACGCCACGACGGAAACTTCAGGATCTTCACTGAGGATCTGGTTGGCTTCAGCGTTTGCGCCGCAGAAGGCGGGACTGCCAAGCCGCAGCTCCTCGCCGGCGTAATCGGCACGAACGCCCCGGCCGGGTTCCTCGACCACACCGGGGAGCGGCGCCTTGGCCTGCGCTGCGCGCGCCACCGCCGCGGCAACCGGATGATGGCTGGCAAGCGCGAGCCGGCCGGCGAGTTCGAACATCTCCGGCGGCACGCTGCCGGCGTTGACGACGTCGAGCTCGGGCAGCGTCAAGGTCCCGGTCTTGTCGAACACGATCGTATCGACGGACGCGGCGCGCTCGATCGCATCTCCAGCGTTGAGCAGGACACCGGCTCGGAACATCGCCCCTGACGCGACCGTCTGCACGGCGGGAATCGCGAGGCCGAGCGCGCACGGACAGGTGATGATCAACACCGCGATTCCGATCACGATCGCATCGTGCCAGCTCGCGCCGGCCAGCACCCAACCAAGGATGGTGAGCAGCGCCGCAGCGTGGACGACCGGCGCGTAGAGGCGCGAGGCGCGATCGGCGAGCTGCACATAGCGCGAGCGCGCCTGCAGCGCATGATCGAGCAGCCGCGTGATCTCCGACAGCAGAGTGCCTTCCGCTGCGGCGGCGACGCGGACCCGCAACGTCCCGGAGATGTTGAGGGTGCCGGCATAGACCTGCGTGCCGCGCTCGGCCGGCACGTGCAGCGTTTCACCGGTGATCAGGCTCTGGTCGATCTCCGACCTGCCCTCGATCACCGTGCCGTCGACCGCGCAGCGCTCGCCGGGCCGCAGCAGCACGATGTCGCCGGACCGCACTGCGGCGATCGGCACCTCGGCGATTTCGTCGGGGCCGACGAACTTCGTCGCAGTCTCCGCCTTCAGCGCGGCGAGATTGCCCGCAACGGCTCGCGTCTTCTGCCGCATCTTTTGGTCGAGGAAGCGTCCGGCCAGCAGAAATGCGATCAGCATCACGGCCGCGTCGAAATACGCGTGCTCGGCGTGGTTGATGGTCTCGACCAGCGACATGCCGAGGGCCAGCGAGATGCCGATCGTAATCGGCACGTCCATATTGACGCTTTTCGCCTTCAGCGCGCGGAAGGCCGACTGGAAGAACGGCTGTCCGGCATAGGCGGCGCACGGCAGCGCCACCAGCGCAGACAGCCAATGGAAGAAGTCGCGCGCTTCAGGGCTGAGATCGCCGCCATACCACACCGGTACCGACAGCATCATCACGTTCATGGTGGCGAAGGCCGCGACGCCGAGACAGCGCAGCAGATATTTGCTGCGCTCGGCTTCCTCGACTTCGGCGCGGACCGGCTCGTAAGGGTAGGCCTTGTAGCCGAGCTCTGCGAGCCGATCGATGAACTGGCCGGGTTCGAGGGCGCTGCCCTTGTTCCACTCCACCGCGAGGCGGCGATCGGTGAGATTGACGCGCGCCAGCGTCACGTCCGGAATCGACTGCAGACCGCGCTCGATCTTGGCCATGCAGCTTGCACAGTGGACGCCTTCAACGGCGAGGTCGAGATGTGCGATCCGGCCGTCGACGTCTTTGACGTAGTGTGAGAAATCCCGCGTCTGCAGCATTCGGCGATCCTCGTCACGCCCGCCGGCCAGGCGTTCAGTTCAACATCAGCTTGTTCCGGGACAGGAACATGCGGACTCCGCCCTTGTCGCCCTCCAGGACGAGATCCCAGCGTCCCGGCAGCACGCGGTCGGCATCGCCGCGATAGACGCCGGTGGAGATCTCCGCCAGCGTCACCTCACGGTCGTACCGCTTGTCGGAGGGGCGCTCCAACCGGCCGAAGAAGTTGAGGCCCGCGAGCGGAAGACCGGCTTTGTCGCGCGCCTCGACCTGCAGTACGGCGGCACCGTCCGGCTTGCGCTCGACCTTGGCATCGACCTTCCACCCGCGCTTGTCCTGATCACGCGCGGCTTCGATTTCCCGCTCATAGGCGAGGCTCGCGGCGTAGGCGCTGTCGACCTCGGTCCCGGGCAGCGTCTTGATCGCCAGCGTCATCATCAGGCCGTTGACGCCGAACACGATGCCGAAGAACACCACAAGCGCGGCGAGAACGACTTTGCCGGTGAGCGGACGCGGCGATGAATTCGAACGGCTCATGTTCAGGCTCCGGTTCGGATCAGGGCGTGACGAACACGTCCTTGGTGGAGGCGACCTCGCCGAGACCGATATCGGTGACGTGGAACGTCACCGGCACCGAATGAGGCATGTCGTCGCTGGAGTTGGAATCGACTAGGACGCGCAGTTCGGTAGTGGTGTCGCGCCCCAGAATGATCATCGGCCGGTCCGGCGTGATCGAATCCGCGCCGACGACGTGGATCACCGCGTTCGGCGGACCCTCGACGTCGACCGCGACGACCCGGTCGAACCCGCGCTTGTTGAGGAAGCGGACAGTGTAGCCGTTGCGAACCGATCCGTCGGACAGCCGCACCGCGACCGGATTGCGGTCGTGCAGCACGTTGACGTCCAGCAGGGTACGGTTCGCGAGTTTGTAGAGCATGGCTCCGCCGATCGCGACGATGATCAGCGCGTAGACCACCGTGCGGGCCCGGATCGGCTTGAAGACTTCCGGCTTGCCCTCCATCCGGCGATGGATGTTGATGTCGTTGTCGTAGCCGATCAGCCGGGTCGGCCGACCGATCTTCTTCATCACATTGTCGCAGGCATCGATGCAAAGGCCGCACTGAATGCAGTCGAGCTGCGGTCCGTTGCGAATGTCGATGCCGGTCGGGCACACCGCGACGCACTGGTTGCAGTCGACGCAATCGCCGACCGGCTCGCCGATCGCACGGAGCTGCTCTGCCTTCTTGAGCGACGAGCGCTTCTCGCCGCGGTCGTACTTATAGGTGACGTTGAGCGCCCACTCGTCGGTCAGCGCCGCCTGAATGCGCGGCCACGGGCACATATAGACGCAGACCTGCTCGCGCATGAAGCCGGCCAGCGTGTAGGTGGTGAAGGTGAGGATGCCGATCCAGATATACGCCACCATCGGCGCATCGAAGGTGACCAGTTCCTTGATCAGGGTCGGGGCGTCGGCGAAGTACAGCACCCAGGCGCCGCCGGTCCACCAGGCGATCATCAGCCAGATCGAATGCTTGAGCGCCAGTTCGGCGGCGCGCTGCATCTTGAAGCCTTCGCCCGCCTTGCGCATCCGTTCGCGGCGGTCACCCTCGACGAACCGTTCGACCGCGTAGAACAGGTCGGTCCACACGGTCTGCGGACAGAGATAGCCGCACCACACCCGGCCACCGAGCGAGTTCATCAGGAACAGCACGATGGCGGCGACGATCAACAGACCGGTAAAGTAGTAGATCTCCTGCGGCCACAGTTCGATGGCGAAGAAATAGAACCGGTTATTGGCCAGGTCGATCAGCACCGCCTGATCGGGCGCGCCGAGACCGCGGTTCCAGCGAACGAACGGCAAAAAGTAATAGATCCCGAGGCAGACCGCCATCAGGATCCACTTGGTTCGCCGGAACGGGCCGGAGACGCTTTGCGGGTAGATTTTCTTTTGTGCCTCGTACAGCGGACCATCGTCGTCCGGCTGCAGCTCGGTCGCGCGCAGGGGTTTGTTCATAGCGAGGGTTCTTTTCCCTTCTGAAGTCTAGCGCAAGTTCAATTCCGGGCGCGCGGATCACAACCTCGCGTGTCCCCCAACACGCGAATCCTGCGCGCCCGCAAGCGGCGGCTATTTGCCGCCGCCGAGCGAGTGAACGTACACCGCCATGGCCTTGATGGTGGTCGGATCGAGGCGACCGATCCACGCCGGCATCACGCCGCCGCGGCCATTGGTGATCGTCTGGATAATCGTAGCTTCGTCGCCACCATACAGCCAGATCTTGTCGGTCAGGTTCGGCGCACCGAGCTCCGGATTGCCCTTGGCGTCCTCACCGTGACAGGCGACGCAATTATCCGCGAAGATCTGCTTGCCAGCGGCCAGATCGACGCCCGGACGGGTCGACATCCCGGACAACGAGCGGACGTAGTTGGCGACTTCGACGATCTGCTCCTTGGTCAGTACACCGTCCTTGCCGAAGGCCAGCATGTTGCCCATGTGGCCGTCGTCGTTACCGGAGCGGGCGCCGTACTTGATGGTCTTCTCGATCTGCTCGAGCGAGCCACCCCACAGCCAATCGTCGTCGTTCAGGTTCGGAAAGCCCTTGCCGCCGGCGGCGCCGGAGCCATGGCAGGCCGCGCAGTTATCGCCGAACACCACCTTGCCCTTGGCGCGCGCCAGAGCCAGCAGAGCCGGGTTCTTTTCGATCTCCTCGAGCGAGGCGCTCGCGAGCGCCTGCATCTTCTCGCCGCGAACCTGATTGAGCTTGGCGAGATCGACGTCGAGTTCGGCGCGCGACGAGTAGCCGAACAGGCCGTGAGTGTAGCCGTTCATCAACGGCCAAGCCGGATACACGATGAAGTAGCCGATCGACCAGATGATCGTGGCGTAGAAGGTCCAGATCCACCACCGCGGCAGCGGCGTGTTCAGTTCCTTGATGCCGTCCCACTCGTGACCGGTCGTGGTTTTGCCGGTGACATGGTCGTATTCGCCTTCGTGTGCGTGGTCAGCCATGTTCGTATCAATCCTCTCGCAGCGGCATCCGGGCGGCGTCGTCAAACGCCTCTTTATTCTTCGGCCACAGCGCATACACCACGATGGCGACGAAGATGGCCATGAACAGCGGCGTCCACCAGGTGGTGACAAGATGGGACGCTATGTTGTCTAAGTAGATGATCGCTTTCATGTCGCCGCCTCAGCGAAGATTGGCTTTTTCATCGTACAATTTGAAGTCGACCAGCGTGCCCAGCATCTGCAGATACGAGATCAAGGCATCGAGTTCGGTCGGGTCTCCGTCCTGACCGTCGAAATTGCGCACGACGGCTTTGGGATAGCGCTTCTGCAGGTCTTCCGCTTCAGGACTGTCGGCATTGACCTGGGCCTTGGCGTCGGCCGCGGCCTTGGCGACGTCCTCGTCGGTGTAGGGCACGCCGAGTTCACGGTTGGTCTTGAGGTGAGCGCCGAGGCTCGCGGCGTCCACCTTGGCGTCGGCGAGGAAGGCGTAGCTCGGCATCACCGACTGCGGCACGATCGAGCGCGGGTTCTTCAGATGCGCCGTGTGCCATTCGTCGGAATACTTGCCGCCGACCCGCGCGAGGTCCGGACCGGTCCGCTTGGAGCCCCACTGGAACGGATGGTCGTACATCGACTCCGCCGCCAGCGAGTAGTGACCGTACCGCTCGATCTCGTCACGCAGCGGACGGATCATCTGCGAATGGCACAAATAGCAGCCTTCGCGGATGTAGACGTTACGACCCGCCAGCTCGAGCGGCGTGTAGGGACGAATGCCGTCGACCTTCTCGATCGTGCTCTTGAGGTAGAACAGCGGAGTGATTTCCACGAGACCGCCGATCGCAATGACGAGCAGGATGCCGACGATCAGGACAACCGAGTTGGTCTCGAAGATTTTATGCCGAGCCCAGATGGACATTTATTGCTCTCCTTACTCGGCGGGCTGCAGGGCGGCGTGAGGCTGCGCCTCGGACCGTTCGCCGACGCGAACCGTCATCCAGAGGTTGTAGGCCATGATCAATGCGCCAGTGAGATACAACACGCCGCCGGCGGCGCGGATGACGTAGAAGGGATGCATAGCTTCGACGGACTCAATGAAGGAATATTCGAGGAAGCCCAGCGAGGTGTATGCACGCCACATCAGGCCCTGCAGAATTCCGGACACCCACATCGCCGAGATGTAGAGAACGATGCCGAGGGTCGCGATCCAGAAGTGCCAGTTGACCAGGCGGATGCTGTAGAGCTGCTTGCGCCCCCACACCCACGGCACCAGGCAGTACAGCGCGCCGAACGACACGAAGCCGACCCAGCCGAGCGCGCCGGAGTGAACGTGGCCGATGGTCCAGTCGGTGTAGTGGCTGAGCGAGTTGACCGCCTTGATGGCCATCATCGGGCCTTCGAAGGTCGACATGCCGTAGAACGCGACCGACACCACCATCATGCGCAGCACCGGATCGGTGCGAAGCTTGTCCCACGCACCCGACAGCGTCATCAGGCCGTTGATCATGCCGCCCCATGACGGCATCCACAGCATGATCGAGAACGTCATGCCGAGGGTCTGCGTCCAGTCCGGCAGCGCCGTGTAGTGCAGATGGTGCGGACCGGCCCAGATGTAGAGGAAGATCAGCGCCCAGAAGTGGATGATCGACAGCCGGTAGGAGTAGACCGGCCGCTCCGCCCGCTTCGGGATGAAGTAGTACATGATGGCGAGGAAGCCCGCGGTGAGGAAGAAGCCCACCGCGTTGTGGCCGTACCACCACTGGAACATCGCGTCCTGCACGCCCGACCAGGCGATGTAGGACTTGGAACCGAGGAAGCTTACCGGCAGCGTCGGATTGTTGCCGAGATGCAGCACCGCGATCGTGATGATGAAGGCGAGATAGAACCAGTTGGCGACGTAGATGTGCGGCTCTTTGCGCTTCATCAGGGTCGCCAGGAACACCAGCAGATAGGTGACCCAGACGATGGTCAGCCACAGGTCGGCGTACCATTCGGGCTCGGCGTATTCCTTCGACTGGGTGACGCCCAGCAGATAGCCGGTGCCGGCGACCACAATGAAGAAGTTGTAGCCGATCGCGACGAACCACGGCGCGAGATCGCCCGCGAGGCGCGCCCGTGTGGTCTTCTGCACGACGTAGAAAGAGGTCGCCAGCAGAACGTTGCCACCGAACGCGAAGATCACCGCCGAAGTGTGCAGCGGCCGAATGCGTCCGAAATTGATCCAGTGGACGACATTGAGGCCGGGATAGGCCAGCTCCAGGGCCGCGTAGAGACCTGCGCTGAAGCCGGCGATGCCCCAAAACATCGCCATGAAGGACAGGAACCGAATCGGCGCCAAATTGTAGTTTGGAACGCCGTTGATTTCCTGGGGCGGCAAGCCGGACCGGCTGCGATGCCGGACGATGATCGCGAACACCGCCCACGCGCTGACCGCGGCCGCGAGCGTGGCGTGAAATGCGAAGGGGGCATCGTGGGCGTAGATCGCCGCATAGATGGACAGGATCGTGGTCAATGCGAACACGACCGTGAGACCACCCTCGCCAAGGGTGATCCGCTTCGAATTCAGGGCTTGATTCATCTGATCAATCTTTTCTTCGGCGGGCAGGTGACTGCACCATCCCCGGTTTCGGGACCGCACGTTTGATCGAAATCAAAATGCCCAAATTTGCGCCACAACGACGCCCGTTTTGTGCGGTGCGATCGACACTTCGTGCTTTTCGGTGAAATGCCTCGAAATTGCAAGAACCATCACGACTTGCGGGGGTGGCCTCGGCTGCGTACGAGGCCGGACGAGCGCGTCAACCTGCGTCCTCGACCAAAGAATGAGGCGCAACTCAGCGAATGACTTTCACTCGCATCCGTCCTGCGGAAAATGCGCTCGGAACCGGGGTGGCGGACGTCAGCCGCGTCGCCGTTCGTAGGTCTTGAGGTGCGTATAGATCACCCGCAGCCGCGGCACCGGAACCTTGGCCTCATCAGCCCGAACGATCAGGTCACCGATGACATGATCGGCCTCGATCCGGGCTCCGGCCTGGATGTCGCGAAACATCGAGGCCGTCAGGGTCGAGCCATCGGCGAGCAGCATACTGCGGGTGCGGTCGACGGCGGCCTGGCGCGGCAGATGGCCTGCCGCCGCCGCAATCGTGGTGATTTCGTCGAGCACGCCGAGCATGAAGTCGGCCCCGCCGGGCGCGGCGAGAATGTCGCCGACCGCGCCGCGCATCAGCGAAGTGGAACCGGCGAGCGTCGCCAGGAACACCCACTTCTCCCACATCTCCTGCATGATCGCCGGCGAGGCGTTGACGCCGAAATCGCCGCCGCCGAGCGCCGCCGCAATCTGCGTCACGCGTTCCGACGCCGTGCCATCGCGCTCGCCGAACGTGATCGCGCTCATCGGGGCGAGTTGCACGACATGGCGCTCCGCATCGAGCGTCGCGGCGATCACGCATTGGCCGCCGAGCACGCGGTCTCGACCGAACGCGGCGTCGAGCACATCGAGGTGCTTCATGCCGTTGAGCAAGGGCACGATCGTGGCGCGAGCACCGACGCCCGCGCGGAACGAGGCCATCGCGTCGTCGAGATCGAACGCCTTGCAGCTCAGCATCACCAGATCGTAGTCGGGCGTCAACGCCGCAGCCTGCACGGCCGGAGGATCTTGAATCGTCGCATCACCGTGCGGGCTCTTGATCACCAGACCGTCGCGCGCCAATTCCGCCGCGCGGCCCGGCCGCACCAGAAACGTGACGTCGCGGCCGAGCTGCAACAGCCGCCCACCGAAATAACCGCCGATCGCTCCGGCACCGACGATCAGAACCCGCATCGCGTCCTCCCGACATTTTCGTCAGTCTTAGACGGATCATACCGGTCCGACGAGCGCCATACCGGCATACCCCTCACCACTTCTCGCCGTAGGGACGAATCTCCAGCTCGAAGGTCCAGGCGCTCTTTGGCTGTTGGTAGAGCTGCCAGTAAGCACCCGCGACGGATGCCGGCGGCATCAGCAGATCCGGATTGGCGAGCGCGTCCTTGCCGAACATCTGCTCGCGGCGCTCGCGCACCCAGGCGGTGTCGACGCCGGAATCGATAATCAGATGCGCGACGTGGATGTTCTTCGGCATCAACTCACGCGCCATCGACTGCGCCACTGCGCGCAACCCGAACTTGGCGGAGGCGAAGGCGGCGAAGCCCGAACCGCCGCGCAGCGACGCGGTCGCACCGGTGAAGAAGATCTTGCCCTGGCCGCGCGCCAGCATCAGCCGCGCCGACTCCCGGCCCGACACGAAGCCGGCCCAGCACGCCATCTCCCAGACCTTGCGAAACACCCGGTCGGTGGTCTCCAGAATCGGAAAATTGACGTTGGCGCCGACGTTGAAGATCGTCACCTCCAGCGGCGCATGGGCGTCGGCATCGTTCAGGAACGCCGTCACCTCATCTTCTTTGCGCGCATCGAGCGATCGGGCGACGATGCGACCACCGGCCGCCTCGACCTCCGCCACCAGCGGCGCCAGCTTGTCGCCGTTGCGCCGGCCGGCGAACACGGTGAAGCCCTCGGCGGCGAACTTCTTGGCGATCTCGGCGCCGATGTAGTCGCCGGCTCCGATCACAGCGACGGTTGCGTTGCGTGGCGTCATGCTGGCGTCTCCCTCAAGCTCCTCATTGCGAGCGAAGCGAAGCAATCCACGTTTTCAGCACACAGCGACTGGATTGCGTCGTCGCTTCGCTCCTCGCAATGACGGGAGAGATCGATCGAGGCTAGCCGTACATCTCTTCGACGTCGCGGAGCTGTTCCTTGCCGAAGAACATCTCCTTGCCGACGAAGAAGGTCGGTGAGCCGAATGCGCCGCGCTGCACGGCGTCTTCGGTGTTGGCGATCAACTTGGCTTTGACTTCAGGCTCCTGCGCGCCGGTCAGCAGTTTCTTGCCGTCGAGCCCGGACGACGACAGCGCCGCGGCGGCGATTTCGAGATCGTCCATCTTCTTCGGCTCGATCCACATGTGGTGGAACGCGGCCTCGACATAGGCCTCGAACACGCCGTCGAGCTGCGCCGCGACCGCGGCCCGCATCAGGTTCAGCGTGTTGACCGGGAAATGCGGATTCCAGACATACGGCTGGACCGCATAGTGCTTCAGGAAGCGCTCGGTTTCCAGCGCGTGAAATTCGCGCTTGTTCTTGATCCCGGCCAGGGTCTCGGCCGGCGATTTGTTGTTGGTGGCCTTGAAGATACCGCCGAGCAGCACCGGCACGTAGTCGAACTTGACGCCGATCCGCCGCTCGATCGCCGGAATCGCCCGGTGGGCCAGGAAAGCATTGGGACTGCCGAAGTCGAACAGGAATTGCGGGGCAGGCTGGGTCATGATTTCCTCCGGCAGCCGCGGGTGGCGCCTTATATGATTATCATCATCTCACTCCAACCGTAGCGCGTCGGTGGCAACCGATCAACCGGGTCGCTGGCGAGGTTCGCGGCCTTCGCAACTGTGATGTCCCGCGCCGCGGAAACTCTGCTAAGGCGGAGCGCGTTCTCACGGCTGGTGCCGCTTCAATCACTGACAGACATCCGGGATCTTCGCGACATGCTGACCGTCCATCACCTCAACAACTCCCGCTCGCAACGCGTGCTGTGGCTCCTGGAGGAGCTCGGCACCCCTTACGAGATCAAGCGCTACCAGCGGCAGCCCGACATGATGGCGCCCAAGGAGCTGCGCGCCGTGCACCCGCTCGGCAAATCGCCGGTGATTACCGACAACGGCAACACCATCGCCGAGTCCGGCGCGATCATCGAATACATCGTCGGCACTTATGGGGACGGCCGGTTGATCCCGCCGCCGAATACGCCGGAGCGGCTGCGCTATACCTATTGGCTGCACTACGCCGAGGGCTCGGCGATGCCGCCGCTGCTGCTGAAACTGCTGTTCTCGATGATGCCGAAGCGTGCCCCGGCGCTGGTGCGGCCGCTGGTGAAGATGGTGGCGTCCGGCGCGCTGACCGGCTTCGTCGATCCGCAGCTCAAGCTGCACATGGATTATTGGGAAAGCGAGCTCGGCAAGGCCGCGTATTTCGCCGGCGACGAATTCACCGCCGCCGACATCCAGATGAGCTTCCCGCTGGAAGCAGCCGCCTCCCGCGGCGGCCTCGACCAGCGCTACCCCAAGGCGCTGGCCTGGCTCGACCGCATCCACGCCCGCCCGGCCTACAACCGCGCGCTGGAAAAAGGCGGGCCATACGAAATCGGCAAGGCGTAGTCTCTCAATCTCGTCATTGCGAGGAGCGCAGCGACGAAGCAATCCAGCTCAGTGCACGGAGCCTGGATTGCTTCGCTTCGCTCGCAATGACGATCCGGTCTTATGCCCTCACCCCATCGGCAGCGGCGTGACGGTGACGCCGGGCGGCGGCACGCTGTCGTCGGGCACGAAGAAATCCGACATCAGCGGTACGCTCGGATCGACCCGGTACGGCTCGAAGTCGCGCACGCCGGCCTCGTACAGCACGGTGTCGTCGATGCAGAACTGCCCGGTGAAGTCGCGCGACGGCTTGGTCAGGATCGCGTGGGCGGCGTCGCCCATGATCTCCGGCGTGCGGCTGGCGCGGATCATCGCGTCACCGCCGAGCAGATTGCCGACCGCGGCGGTCGCGATCGTGGTGCGCGGCCACAGCGCGTTGACGGCGACGCCGGCGTGCTTCAGCTCGCCCGACAGGCCGAGCGCCACCATGCTCATGCCGAACTTCGCCATGGTGTAGGCGGTCGATGCCGCGAACCACTTCGCCTTCATGTCGAGCGGCGGGGACAGCATCAGGATGTGCGGATTGGCGGCCTTCTTCAGGTGGGGGATGCAATATTTCGACACCATGAAGGTGCCGCGGGTGTTGATCCCCATCATCAGGTCGTAGCGCTTCATCTCGGTCGCCTGCGAGTTGGTCAGGCTGATTGCGCTGGCGTTGTTGACGCAGATGTCGATGCCGCCGAACTCCGAGACCGTCTTGCCGATCGCGTCGATCACCTGCGCCTCGTCGCGGATGTCGCAGACCAGCGGCAGCGCCCTGCCACCGGCCGCGACGATCTCCTCGGCCGCTGTATAGATCGTGCCCTTCAGCTTCGGATGCGGCTCGGTCGTCTTGGCGGCGATCGCCACATTGGCGCCGTCCCGCGCCGCCCGCAGCGCGATCGCGAGCCCAATGCCGCGGCTCGCGCCAGTGATGAACAGCGTCTTGCCCTGCAGTGATGCCATCTGACGTCCTCTCTCCTCGTGCAACCCGGATCGGTCTCCCGCGAAGGTAGCGCCGGTTCTCTGAAAATCGAAGTCATCGAAGGCTAGCAGGCGCCCGCCGGGTCCACTTGCGGCGAGAGGTTGCGTATCAATACCCCGCCGCCGTCGCGCCGCGGGTCCGCGGATCAGGCGCGCCGTGGAAGCCGTCGGCGTCGATCAGAATCGAATTCACCGAAGTCTGGCCGAGCGGGGTGACGACGCGGTGGCCCATGGCGCGAAGCGCGTCCAGCGTCGCGTCCGGAAATCCGTGTTCGACCCGCACCTCGTCCGGCATCCACTGATGGTGCAGCCGCGGCGCCGCCACCGCGGCCGCCACGTTCATCCGATAATCGATCACATCGACGATCACCTGCATCACCGCCGAGATGATGCGGCTGCCACCGGGCGAACCGGTGACCAGCACCGGCTTGCCGTCCTTGAGCAGAATCGTCGGCGACATCGAGGACAGCGGCCGTTTGCCGGGCGCCGGCAGATTGGCGGCGAAGCCGACCAGCCCGTAGGCGTTGGAGGCGCCGGGCGCGGCGGTGAAATCGTCGAGTTCGTTGTTGAGCAGCACACCGGTGCCGTCCGCCACCAAGCCGACGCCGTAGGAGAAATTCAGCGTGTAGGTATTGCTGACGGCATTTCCGGCGGCGTCGGCGACCGAGAAGTGCGTGGTGTTCTGGCCCTCGCGCGGCTGCGGCAACGGTTGGCTGACAGGCGTGGCGCGCTGCGGATCGATGCCGGCGCGCAGGCTCGCCGCGTAGTCCTTCGACAGCAGCTTCGCCACCGGCGCCTCGCTGAATGCCGGATCGCCGAGATAGCGGGCGCGATCCGCATAAGCGCGCTTCATTGCTTCGATCAACAGATGCAGCGACGGCGGTGTGCCCTGCCCGAGGTCGCGCATCGCGTAGCCTTCGAGGATGTTCAGGCTCTCGATCAGCACGACCCCGCCGGACGAAGGCTGCGGCATGGCGACGATATCGTAGCCGCGATAGCTGCCGCGCAGCGGGGTGCGCAGCACCGGCCGGTAGCCTGCGAGGTCTTCCGGCGTGATCAGCCCGCCAGCGTCGCGAATGCCGCGCGACAATTTCTCGGCGATCGGGCCACGGTAGAACCCGTCCGGCCCCTGTTTGGCGATCGCCTCGAGCGTTGCAGCCAGATCGGGCTGCACCAGCCTGTCACCCGGCTGCAGCGGCGAGCCATCGGGGCGGGCGAACACCTTGCGTGTCGACGGCCAGCGCGCCAGCCAGCGGTGCCAATCCGGCAGCGTATCGGCGGTGTCGTCGGCGATCTCGATGCCGTCCCGCGCCAACGCGATCGCGGGCGCGACCACGTCCGCGAGCGTGAACTTGCCGGAACCATATTTGTCCAGCGCCAACGCCAGACCCGCCACGGTGCCGGGCACGCCGATGCCGAGTGCGGATTTGCGCGATTTGTCCGGGTCGGGTTTGCCATCGGTCAGGAACATGTCCTGGGTGGCGGCCTGCGGCGCGGTTTCGCGATAGTCGACCGCCACGTCCTCATTCTTCGCCGCGGAATGAATCACCATGAAGCCGCCGCCGCCGAGATTGCCGGCGCGCGGATAGGTGACCGCCATGGCAAAGCCGGTCGCCACCGCCGCATCGATCGCGTTGCCGCCGCGGGACAGGAAGCTGGCGCCGATTTCGGCGGCCAGCCGCTCCTGCGCCACCACCATGCCGTGTTTGGCGACCACGGCTTGCACCGGCCCGCGGACCATGCCGCCGCGCATATCCTGCGCCGGCGCGGCGAGCGGGATCACCACCAGCGCCAGCGTCGACAGCGTCATCAAAATGCGATGCGGGATGCGCAGTCTGATCATCAAGAGACTCCGATTTCTGCCGCGCAGGCTGCCACGCGCCGGACGAATCCTATAGGCAATCGGAGCGGAGAGGCAAAACGCGGGCCCAGCGCGCGGAAGGAACAAGATGTCGTCATCGCTTGCGGAAGGCATCGCGCAAACTCGTGAACCGATCCGCTATCCGCCGCAGAGCGCCGTCGTCGGCTGGATCCTGTTCGACTGGGCGGCGCAGCCTTACTTCACGCTGATCACCACCTTCATTTTCGCGCCCTATTTCGCCACCTACGTGGCACCCGATCCGGCGACCGGCCAATCGATGTGGGGTTTCGCCACCGCGGCGAGCGGTTTCGTCATCGCGTTGGCATCGCCGGTGCTGGGTGCGATCGCCGATGCCAGCGGCCGGCGCAAGCCGTGGATCGCGCTGTTCGGCGGCATGCTGGTGATCGGATCGATGCTGATGTGGTTCGGCAAGCCCGGCGAACCGCACACGATTCTGCCGCTGCTGATCGCCTACGCGATCGCCACGATCGGGGTCGAGTTCGCCACCGTGTTCAACAACGCGATGATGCCCAACCTGGTGCCGCCGGAGAAGATCGGCCGACTGTCCGGCACCGGCTGGGCGACCGGTTATGTCGGCGGCATCCTGTCGCTCGTCCTGGTGCTCGGCTTCCTCGCCGCCAGCCCGGAGACAGGCAAGACTCTGCTCGGCCTGACGCCGTGGTTCGGGCTCGATCCTGCGCTGCACGAGGGCGACCGTATCAGCGGGCCGCTCACCGCGGTGTGGTTCGTGGTGTTCGTGTTACCGATGTTTCTGCTGACACCGGACTTCCCGGCCAAGATGGCGCCCCGCGCCGCGATCCGCGAGGGCCTGCGCGAACTCGGCGAGACGCTGCGCGATTTGCCACGGCGACGCTCTCTGGCGATCTTCCTGCTCGCCAACATGATCTACACCGACGGCCTGGTGTCGCTGTTCGCGTTCGGAGGCATCTACGCCACCGGCACCTTCGGCTGGAGCACAATCCAGATCGGCACCTTCGGCGTGATCCTGGCAATCGCCGCCACCATCGGCGCCTTCGTCGGCGGCAGGCTCGACGATGCGTTCGGTTCCAAACGGGTGATCACCGGCTCGCTGGTCCTGTTGCTGATCGCAATCGCCGGCATTCTGATGATCGACCCAGGTCACGTGCTGCTGATCGAGGTGACGCCGCCGCAACCGGGCGGCGCACTGTTCGCATCGCCGGCCGAGCGCGCCTACTTGCTGCTCGGCTGCCTGATCGGCATCGCCGGCGGCCCGCTGCAGGCCGCATCGCGCACGCTGCTGATCAGGATCGCTCCGCGGGAGCGGATCGCGCAGTATTTCGGCCTGTTCGCCCTCACCGGCAAAGTGACCTCGTTCATCGGTCCACTGCTGATCGCGAGCGTCACCGCGCTCGCAAACAGCCAGAAGGCCGGCATGTCCGTGCTGGTGCTGTTCTTCGTCGCCGGACTGGCGCTGCTGACCCAGGTGCGGCGCTCGGCGGACTGATCACGCCGGTGCGTGGACAAACATGCCGATCTGGGCTATAGGAGCGGCCATGATCCACCTGTCCGCCTCGTACTGGTACTTTTATTTTAGCAGCTCGCTGGCGGCGGGAGGATTTCGCGCGATCTAACGATTGCAGCATCGAAGTCCGAAAAGCCGCCAGACCTGGCGGCTTTTTCGTTTGAGCCGGCAGGTCTCCTTCACAAGGAGCAAACTGCCGTGTTGACCACCACCGACGACCTTCGCCTGCAGAAACTCACCGAACTCAGCACGCCTGCCGAGGTGATGGGCGAGATTCCGCGCACGCTGACCGCGACACGCACCGTTGCGGCGAGCCGCAGCGCGATTCACGCCATCCTCACCGGAGCCGACGACCGGCTCCTCGTCGTGGTCGGCCCCTGTTCGATTCACGATCCGGCCGCGGCCATGGACTATGCCAGCCGTCTGGCGGCGCTGCGCGAGACCTTGGCCGACCGGCTCGAGATCGTGATGCGGGTGTATTTCGAGAAGCCGCGCACCACGGTGGGTTGGAAAGGCCTGATCAACGATCCCGACCTCGACGGCAGCTTCCGGATCGACAAGGGGCTGCGGCTGGCGCGTGAAGTGCTGTCGGCCGTGAACAATCTCGGCCTGCCGGCCGCCACTGAATTCCTCGACCTGATCACGCCGCAATACATCGCGGATCTGGTCGCCTGGGGCGCGATCGGAGCGCGGACCACCGAGAGCCAGATCCACCGCGAACTCGCTTCGGGCCTATCATGCCCGATCGGCTTCAAGAACGGCACCGACGGCAACGTCCGGATTGCGGCGGAAGCGGTGAAATCCGCCGCGCAGCCACATCATTTCATGGCGGTGACCAAGGGTGGACGCAATGCCATCGCGGCCACCACCGGTAACAGCGACTGCCACGTCATCCTGCGCGGCGGCGTCACGCCGAACTACGACGCCGCAAGCGTCGAAGCAGCTGCTGCGGTGCTCGGCAAGATCGGCCTGGCGCCGCGACTGATGATCGATGCCAGCCACGCCAACAGCAGCAAGCAGCCGGACAACCAGCCGAAGGTCACGGCCGACATCGGGCGTCAATTAGCGGCGGGCGATGATCGCATCATCGGCGTGATGATCGAGAGCAATCTGGTGGCCGGTCGGCAGGACGTGGTACCGGGCCGGCCGCTGCACTACGGCCAGAGCATCACCGACGGCTGCATCGACTGGGCGACGACCGAGACGGTGCTGCACGAGCTGGCCACTGCGGTCGACAGCCGGCGAGCTACGCGGCACGCCGCGAGGGCTCAGGAGGAAGGTGCTGCGGCTTGAGCAGCTGAGCGCGGGGCGGCAATCGTTTCTGTTGCTACCTTACTCTGCGTCATCCTGAGGAGCCCACCGGGCCGCGCTATGCGCGGCACGGCGGGCCTCGAAGGATGAGCCGCCGGCACCCGTAGCCGCATCCTGAGGCGCGCTGCGCGCGCGCCTCAGGATGACGACGCTGACCTTCACTCAGCCGAGGAAACGCCTCAGTGCCGGAAGTGCCTTGTGCCGGTGAACACCATGGCGATGCCGGCGTCGTCGGCGGCCTTGATCACTTCGTCGTCGCGGACCGAACCGCCGGGCTGGATCACCGCGGTGGCGCCGGCTTCGATGCAGGCCAGCATGCCGTCGGCGAACGGGAAGAACGCATCCGAGGCGACCACCGAGCCCTTGGTCATCGGCGCGGCGAGCTTCAGCTCGGCCGCCGCATCCTGCGCCTTGCGGGCGGCGATGCGGGCCGAATCCACACGGCTCATCTGGCCGGCGCCGATGCCGACGGTGGCGAGGTCCTTGGCGTAAATAATCGTGTTCGACTTGACGTGCTTGCCGACGCGGAACGCGAACTTCAGGTCGCGCAGCTCGGCTTCGGTCGGCTGCCGCTCGGTGACGACCTTCAGCGCCATGTCGTCGACCACCGCATTGTCGCGCGACTGCACCAAGAGGCCGCCGGCGACGGTCTTGTAGGTCAGGCCGATCGCGCGCGGATCGGGCAGCGCGCCCGCCAGCAACAGCCGCAGATTCTTCTTTGCCGCGACGATCGCGATCGCTTCCTCGGTGGCGTCGGGCGCGATGATCACCTCGGTGAAAATCTCGGTGATGGCACGCGCGGCTTCCGCATCGAGGGTGCGGTTCAGCGCCACGATGCCGCCGAACGCCGACACCGAATCGCAGGCCAGTGCCTTGCGATAGGCGTCGAGCAGACTCGCGCCTTCGGCGACGCCGCACGGATTGGCGTGCTTGACGATGACGCAGGCCGCGGTGCGCGCCGCATCGAACTCGCCGACGCACTCATAGGCCGCGTCGGTGTCGTTGATGTTGTTGTAGGACAGTTCCTTGCCCTGCACCTGGCGCGCGGTGGCGACGCCAGGGCGCTTCTCCGACGTGGCGTAGAACGCCGCGGTCTGGTGCGGATTTTCACCGTAACGGAGGCTCTGGATCAGCCGGCCGCCGATCGCACGGAAGTCGGGCGCGTCGGTCTTGAGCTGCAGTGCGAACCAGTTGGAGATCGCCGCATCATACGCGGCAGTGCGCGCATAGGCCTTGGCGGCGAGCCGCTTGCGCAAGTTCAGCGTCGTCGCGCCGTTGTTGGCCGCGAGTTCGTCGAGCACCGCCCGATAGTCGTTGGCTTCGACCACCACCGCGACGTCGTCGTGGTTCTTCGCCGCGGCGCGAATCATCGCCGGCCCGCCGATGTCGATGTTCTCGATGCAGTCTTCGTAGCCAGCGCCTTTGTCGACGGTGGCTTCGAACGGATACAGGTTCACCACCAACAGATCGATCTGCGGGATGCCGTGCGCGGCCATCGCCTGCTTGTGGTCGTCATTGTCGCGGATCGCCAACAGGCCGCCATGCACCTTGGGGTGCAGGGTCTTGACCCGGCCGTCCATCATCTCGGGGAAGCCGGTCAGCTCGGAGACGTCCTTGACCGGAAGACCGGCCGCAGCGATCGCCTTGGCGGTGCCGCCGGTCGAGACCAGCTCGACGCCGTGGCCGGCGAGCGCACGGGCGAAATCGATCAGTCCGGTCTTATCGGACACGGACAACAGGGCACGGGTGACGCGACGGGGATTCTGGGTCATGGGGCACGATCTTCTGTTGGAAGGAAAGCTATGCCCAGGCGCGCGGCAGATACGTCCCGCGCTTCCCGATGGTGCTCCATCCTAACGTCGCCAGTCGCGCGAGGCGTGGGTTCGGTAGCAGTTTTCACCGCTCCCGACAACGGCGACCAAGGTCACCGCAAGCCTCATATTTTAAGGAATGCGCTTCAGAGCGGCAGTTCAGGCTCGTGGCGGGCAGCGCGGCGGGCGCTGGTCGCCTGCGGTGAGGCATTAGAGCGGATCAGGCTCCAGCGCACGTTAGGCGCCTCGATCGAATTCTGCCGGATCACGATCTGGGTCGAACGCCGCGGTCCGTCATTGCCGGCCAGGAACACGGTCTCTTCGAGATCGACCTTGTCGTCGGCCGCCTCGAAGGTCCAGACCTCGCGATTGGGCAGCACCAGCATCACCCCGCGGGCATCGTGCAGCCGGCTGGCCTTGACCAGCGGATGCAGATGAAACCGCACGGCGTAATCGGCATGCGCGGCGCGGTGGCGGCCACCCTGCACCGGAGTGAGGCTGTCCTCGCCGTCGACCCGGCTGCCGTCGTGCTTCACCATCAGCACGCGCCGGTGCAGCACGCCGAATTTGTCACGGTAGCCGTCGTGCGACGTCGTCAGCAGGACGCCGCCCGCAACCTCTTCGCGGCGGTTCTCGACTTGACGCGGACCGCCGACCACCGGCGAGCCGTGCAGGAACCGTTTCATTGCGGAGCGCTCGACGAAACTGCAGGACGACGTGTCGTGGCAGGTGACGGTGGAATGCGCCACGGTCGAGCGGGCAAAGCCGCGCCAGCTCTCGCGATTGGTGGTCGGCATGCCGCTATTGATCACGATCCGGCAAGCCCCCGACGACAATTCGAACGACAGGCAGCCGGCGTGCGCCTCCTGGCTGACATTGGCAGGCGGCGGCGTTCCGGCATCGACAATCACCAGCGTAGTGCCGGCGTCGATCCGCTGATAGCCCGAATGCGGCATGCTGGCGAGCGGCGTGCCCTGGCTGTCGTCATAGGCCAATAGCGTCGCGAGCAGATCCGACGGCGTCGCGCTCATGCCGTTGAACAGCGCAAAATTGCCGTCGCCGTGGCGGAAGAACCGCAGCATCGGCATCATCCGGTCGATCGCGTTCAGCAGCGCCGGCGGCGGCGCGATATTGCGAGCCGCAAAGGTCTGGCGCAGCGGCAGCAGATCGATCAACAGTTCGATCAGCGCGCCCGGATTGCGCGAGATGTGGCCGCCATCCGGGAGGATCTGGCGCTGCAGCTCGTCCGACAGCTTCTTGGTGGCGGCGCGGATCTGCCGCGCCTGGTTGGCGAGGCACAGCGACGCGTAGCACAGCGCGATCAGCACCTGCAGCCGCGGCACGCCGTCCTGCACATCGAGCAGTGCGTAGCGCAGCGAGCGGATTTCGCGGGTCAGGCCGCGCAGATAGCGGCGATAGAATTTGCCATCGGTGTCGGACAGCACCAGCGGCGCCTGCGACAGCAGCGAGATCACCCGCCGCGCCAGCACGTCCGGCCGTCGCCCGACCGGCCCGGTCCGCGACATGTTGCTGAGCCAGTCGTCGACCAGGGAACGGGCGTTGGCGCGGGTGATGGCGGTATCGGCGGCGCGCAGATGGCGTAGCCAGCCGAAGCCGAGCAACGCGGCTTCCCAATCGTCGGAAGGCGGCTCGAGATCGAAAATCGAGCGGCCATGGCAGGTGACGATCTTGCCGGCGAAGACGAAGCGGCCGGCATAGATTTCGGCGGCGCGGGTCGCGTCCGCGGTGCGCAGATCATGCGGCGCGATGATCAGCCGATCGGTGCGGCCGGGCCACAGCCGAGTCACCGCCACCGAACCACTGGAGGCGCGCGCCATCATGGTCCGCGCGAAGCGGCCCATGATCAGCGTCGAAATTCCTCTGCGGGGCGCGGCCGACACCTGCGCTAGAGCCCCGGGTCGTTGGTACGCATCACGTTGCTGCCCTCTGCGGACGGCCGACGTCAGGTCGCGCAAGACGTCGGACAATCGTCCAGCCCGGTACAGCTTCGACTGAAACGGCTCTGCAGACATGCGCGCAGCTGAGACGAAAGATTGTTGTGAACCAAAGCAACCTCAAGTTAACGAAAATTCGTTGCGAATCCTTTTAATCTGGAATTCTCCGTCACACACCCTCGCGATAGGCGAATGTGGACGGGCGCTGCTGCGCCACGTCCCGACAGCCGGTCAATCTTGAGGGGTTACAACGACTTCACCAGCCGCGCGGCATAGAAGCCGTCGAATCCGGCGAGCCGCGGATCGCTGTGCGGCAGATGGCACGGCAGGGTTCGCAGCGCACCGTCAGCGGTGACGATCTCCGCGAGCCCGGCGACTTCGGCCGGATCGATCGGCTGCCGGCGCATCGACGGCTCGATGTCGAGCAGCGCGGCGATCGCCTGCTCGCCCTCCTCGGGCTCGAGCGAACAGGTGCAATATACCAACGTACCGCCGGGGCGCAGCAGCGACACCGCCTTCGCCAGCAGCCGGTGCTGAACCGCAGCGAGCGCCCCGATATCGCTCCCCTGCTTCAGCCATGCCACATCAGGATGCCGCCGAATCGTGCCGGTCGAGGCGCAAGGCGCGTCGATCAATACGGCGTCGAACTCGGCGGTCGCATCGCCCCGCCATTCCGCCGCATCAGCCACGGCAGTTTCGACCTCCAGCGACAGCCGCGCCAGATTTTCGCGCAGCCGCGCGACCCGCGCGGGCGACCGATCGATCGCGGTGACCCGGGCGCCGGCCGCGGCGAGCTGCGCGGTCTTGCCGCCTGGGGCGGCACAAAGATCGGCGACGCTTTTGCCGGCGATGTCGCCGAACAGCCGTGCCGGCAGCGCGGCGGCAGCATCCTGCACCCACCACTGGCCTTCATCATAGCCCGGCAGCATCCGCACCGAGCCCTGCAGCAGCGTGCGCACGGTGCCGGTCGGCAGCACTTCGCCATGCAGCCGCGCCGCCCAATGCGCCGAGTCGGCTTTCACCGTGAGATCGAGCGACGGCTCGTGGCTGATCGCCTGCGCGATCGCGCGCGCGGTGTCGGCGCCGTAATGCGCGCTCCAGCGCTCGAGCAGCCATTGCGGCACGTCGGGCGTGCCGGCCGACAGTTCCTCGACCAGCGGCAGGCCTTCACGCGCACAGCGGCGCAGCACGGCGTTGACGAGACCGGCATATTTGGCGGCGCGACGGTCGGACTGCACCAGCCGCACCGACAGATCGACGGCGGCGTGATCGGGCACGTCCATCCAGAGAATCTGCGCAGCACCGATCAACAGCGCGCTCTTGGCGCGCGGCGCGTCGGTCGGCACACCGCGATCTAGCAGCTTGGCGAGCAGGCCCTCCAGTGTTCCGAGCCGGCGCAGAATCGTCGCCACCAGCCGGCGCATCAGCGCGCGGTCGCGATCCGACAGCGTCTTCAGGCCCGGATGCGCGGCCGGGCCTTCGAGCTGGTCGTCGAGCATGCGGCGCTTCTGCAGCACCCCGTCCAGAATGTCCGCGGCGATACGGCGCGCGGCGAGGCCGGGCACCTCGGAAGCTTGGGCGAATCTTGGAGCAGGCATGGATTGAGGGTATCACAGCAGGAGGAGAGACGCCGCGCGAGGCCGCGCGCTGGTCTGCCGTGGATGGCATTCGAATATGCCAAATGTAAGAATCGCTCTCGCGCACCGCGATGGCGACCGCCAGCGCCCCGCGCGATGAAGAAAGGCATCTGCCGATGACCAAACCCGACCCGCACTCCGCAGCCCCGGATGTCACCCTGCGCAAGGATCTCCCCGAAGCTGCCAAGCGTGCGCTCGCTGAAGCCGAAGCCCGCCGCGTCGAAGCCGCCAAGTACGCCGAGGCACGCGCCAAGGAATTTCAGGGTCCGAAGGGTCCCGAACCGACCCGCTACGGCGACTGGGAAGTCAAAGGCATCGCGTCGGACTTCTGAGCGAATTGCCGCAACCTGCGGGTTATTCCGCAGCCCAGCACTGCGGTCGTTGTTGCGTGGTCTCCCGACTCGGCCCATTGCAAAAATATGCGCCCACACTCCAGAACGAACCGGGCACGGATCTCGCGGCTGCCGTGGCGCAGCCGGCTGGGGCCATGGGTGTTCGTGCTCGGGGTTGCGGCCGGCACGATGCTGCCGGCGCGGCATTGGCTGCACCTGCCTTGGCTGCAGCCGCCGGCCTCGCAGGGCATCGATAACGACAGCGAGACGGTGTGGCGGCGCGCCGGCAATCCGACCACCCGGCATCCGGTCGACGTGCTGTACACGATCGACGGCGACACCTTCGATGCAGCAGTGCATCTGTGGCCAGGGGCGGAGCTGCGCACGCGGGTCCGGCTGCGCGGCATCGATGCGCCGGAGCTGAAGGCGCAATGCGCTCGCGAATTGCGGATGGCCGAGGCTGCTGCCGGAGCTTTACGTCGGCTGCTCGCCGAGGGCGAGGTGGCGATCTACAATATCGGGCCCGACAAATATCAGGGCCGCGTCGTGGCGGATGTCGCCACCAAGCGCACCGCCAATGTGTCGAGCGCGCTGCTCGACGGCGGTTACGCCCGCGCCTATGGCGGCGGGCATCGCGACGGCTGGTGTGATGGCCGCTGAGATTCAGGCCACTGCGCCGAACTTGGGTTCGGCGGGAAGATCGCGAGCCGCATCGGCTTCAGCCGTCAGCGGCGCCAGCGACGGCGAAGTTTCGCAATCCTCTATCGACGGGACGAACGGCCCGTCATTATCCGCCACCGGCTTCGGCTTGTCGGCCCAATGCAGCGCCGTGTAGTCGAAGCCGTTGACGATGGTCGGCTTCACCACCTCGAAATACGGCGAGATGTCGAAATCGCGCGGCATGTACAGCGACGAATGCCGGATGTGCAGGATCTCGCGCCGCGCCGCCCGGCTGCCGGCCCTGGTGATCTTCGGCAGGATCGGATAGCGCACCGCCTCGAACGCCTGAGCGATCAGCGCCGAACAGATGATCTTGGTCGGATCGCCGGAGCCGAGCGCAATCATGCGCCGGCGCCAGCGCTGCGGCAACGGCATCGGAACTAGATAGCGCATCAGGTCGATGATGTTCTTGGTGTCGTAGCCGAAGCCGATCCGGTTGATGGCATAGCGACACACCGTATGACGGTCTTCGTAGGAAAGGCCTACCGGACGACACAACCTGGTATGATAGGCCAGATGCCGCGACAGCGGCGAAGAGCTTACCCCCTCGCCGATATTGGCCTCGACCAGGACATGCGGCTCGCCGTCAGGCTCGGTCACGCCATCGATCGGGCCTACATACAGCGCCGCGTGCGACCAGGTCGATTGCGTCAGATACTTGATGATGCCGGCGATCCGGCTGTTGCCCTCGACCAACAGAACGTCGCCGGGCTCCATGATGGGACGCAGATGGTCCGGATCGCTCGGGGTGAACGGCTCGTAGCCCGGCTCTTCCTTCTGCAAGTAGCCGGCGATCAACTTGCCGATGGTCTCGAGCACCACACCCATTGCTGCGCTCCTGCGGGATCATTGGTCCGTCATCGTCACATCGCATTCGTCGATGATCGTCGAGCAAAGCCGTTGCAGTTTAGTTCATCTGGTTGCTCGCAAGTTTACGTATCGTTCACCACGAACGGTTGCCGGGCGGGGGCGACTCCGGCAAGTTGGCCGTATCGGATGGCCGAGCGGGGCCGCCGAGCCGGGCGGCGGACGGCGCGAAACGCGACGGAGTTCAACACATTGGTCACAGTCGCAAGACGCCGTAGCGTCGCCCTTCCAGGGACTCGCCGCGCCGGCCGCCTGGGGCGGTGCCGGTGGCTTGTCCCCGCCGCCTCCAAGCTTTCGGAAACCATGCCATGACGATTTCGCGACGCAGCCTGCTCCAGGGCCTGCTCGGTGCCTCCGCCGGATTGGCGCTGCTGCCGGCGTTCGGCGGGCGGGCGATGGCGGCGTTGCCGCGTGAGGTCGAGATCGTGGTGGTCGGCGCCGGCGCCGCCGGAATCGCGGCGGCACGCCGGATCGCGGCCGCCGGACGCAAGGTGATCGTGGTCGAAGCGGCATCCGAAGTCGGCGGCCGCTGCGTGACCGATACCACCAGCTTTGCGGCGCCGTTCGACCGCGGCGCGCGCTGGCTGCACAACCCCGACAGCAACCCGCTGGTCCGGCTGGCGCGCAGCTCGGGTTTCGCGGTGACGCCGGTCGCACCCGGACAGAAGATCCGAGTCGGGCGGCGCAACGCCCGCTCCCGGGAGACCGAAGATTTCCTCGCCACCTTCGTCCGGGCCAGCCGCGCGATCAGCGAGGCGGCGCGCGGCAAAACCGACATGTCCTGCGCCGCGGCGCTGCCGAACGACCTCGGCGATTGGTCCGCAACGATCGACTACTTGCTCGGCCCGGCGGCGACCAGCAAGGATCTGCGCGCGCTATCGGCGATGGACACTGCGCGGACGCTGGGTCGCTCCGCGCTGATCGGCTGCCCGCAAGGCGTCGGCAGTCTGCTGACTCAGCTCGCATCCTCGCTGCCGGTTGCGCTGTCGACGACGGTGAAGCGGATCGTGTGGAGCGGCCGCGACCTCGCAGTCGAAACCGCGGCCGGCCGGATCGGCGCGCGCGCCATCATCGTCACCGCATCGACCAATGTGCTGACCTCCGGCAATCTGGCGTTCTCCCCCGAACTGCCGAAGCGGCAGCTCGACGCCGCGGCGCGGCTGAGCCTCGGCAGCGCCGACCGCATCGCGCTGCAGTTCAAGGGCAACCCGCTCGGGCTGTCGCGCGACGAAACCATTATCGAACGCGCCGACGACATCCGCACCGCGACGCTGGTGGGCAATATCGGCGGCACGTCGCTGTGCACCGTCGACGTCGCCGGCTCGTTCGGCCGCCAGCTCGCCGCGCAAGGCGAAGCCGCGATGCAGGATTTCGCGATCGAATGGCTCGGCAAGTTGTTCGGCAGCGACATCGCCAGCGCCGTCGAGCGCAAGGCCGCGACGCGCTGGAACGAGATGCCCTACATATTGGGCGCAATGTCGGCAGCGGAGCCCGGCGGCCAACCGTCGCGCAAAGTCTTGGGCGAACCGCTCGGCAATCTGTTCTTCGCCGGCGAAGCCACGCACGAAACGCTGTTCGGCACGGTGCAGGGCGCCTGGGAATCCGGCGAACAGGCTGCCGAGGCCGCGCTGAAGAAGATCGGCGCGATCAAGCAACCGACGCCGGAAAAGCCCGCACGCAAGCAGAGGCCGCGGCGCGAGCCGAGACGCCGGCGCGAACAGCGACCGCCCGCGGCCGCGAACTCGGCGCCGTCATGGTGGCGCTGAGCGGACTTTAGCCGCGCAAGCTGCCACCGGTCTTCTTGGCGACTTCCGCCACGATCTTGGCCGCGACCGCTTCGATCTCCTGATCGGTCATGGTCTTGTCGCGCGGCTGCAGCGTCACGGCGATCGCCACCGACTTCTTGTCGGGATCGATGCCCTTGCCTTCATAGACGTCGAACACGCTGACCGAGGTGATCAGCCTCTTGTCGACGCCCTGCGCGGCGCGGACGATGTCGGCGACAGCAACCTTGCGCTCGACGATGAAGGCGAAGTCGCGCGACACCGGGTGGAACGCGGAGAGCTCAAGCGCCGGCTTGGCGCGGGTCGGGCGCTGCTTCGGATCGGGGATCTTTTCCAGGATCACCTCGAACGCCACCAGCGGGCCGTCGGCGCCGAGCTGTTCGAGCACCCGCGGATGCAGCTCGCCGAAATAGCCGAGCACGTTCTGCGGCCCGATCTGGATCGCGCCGGAGCGGCCCGGATGCAGCCAGGCCGGCAGCTTGCCCGTCGCGACCTGCAGTCCCGCCATTGGCGCACCGGCCGCAGCCAGCACCGCGAACGCGTCGGCCTTGGCGTCGAGCGCCGTCGCCTGCGCCGAGCCGGACCAGTGCCGGCCGAGGCCCGCGGAGGACGCGACGCCGCGGCGGACGCCGCTCGCGGCCATGAACTGATCCTGCGGCCGGTCGCCCTTGAACACCTGCCCGACTTCGAACAGCGCCAGATCGGGCGAGCCGCGATCGGCGTTGGCCTGGGCGGCGGCGATCAGACCGGGCAGCAGGCTCGGCCGCATGTCGGACAGATCGGACGCGATCGGATTGGCGAGCGCCAGCGCGGGCTGGCCGCCGCCGAACGCTTCGGCGAACGGCTTGGAAATGAACGACCAGGTCACAGCCTCGGTCAGGCCGCGCGCCGCCAGCGCACGCTTGGCGCGGCGGGTACGCGTCTGGATCTGGGTCAGCACCGGCTTGCGCGGGTTGTCGCCACGCTCGAACGGCGTCAGCGGCACCTTGTCGACGCCGACGATCCGAACGATTTCCTCGACGATATCGGCTTTGCCGTGAACGTCGCTGCGCCACGACGGCACCGCGACCTTCACCACCGGGGCCTGACCAGCGACGGTGAAGCCGAGATGGTTGAGGATGCGGCGGATCTCGGTCAGCGACACTTCGATGCCGGCGAGCCGCTTCACCTCGGCGAGCGGGAAGTCGATGATCTTGTCGTCGGCGAACGGATTGCCGACCACCACCACGTCCGACGGCGTGCCGCCGCAGAACTCCATCACCAGCTTGGTGGCGAGCTCGAGCCCGGGCAGCATGAAGGCCGGATCGACGCCGCGCTCGAAGCGGTAGCGCGCATCGGTGTTGATGCCGAGCTTGCGGCCGGACTGGGCGATGTTGATCTCGTTCCACAGCGCCGATTCGATCAGCACGTCGGTGGTCTCAGCCGAACAGCCGGACAGCTCGCCGCCCATGATGCCTGCGAGCGACTCGACGCCGTGATCGTCGGCGATCACGCAGACCGACGAGTCCAGCGTGTAGGTCCGGCCGTCGAGCGCGAGCAGCGTCTCGCCGTCCTTGGCGTGGCGCACGACCAGATCGCCCTTCACCTTGGCGGCGTCGAACACGTGCAGCGGACGCGAACGGTCGAACGTCAGGTAGTTGGTGATGTCGACCAGCGCGTTGATCGGGCGCAGCCCGATCGCGGCCAGACGCTTCTGCAGCCATTCCGGCGACGGGCCGTTCTTGACGCCCTTCACCAGCCGCAGCGCGAAGCCGGGGCACAGCTTGCTGTCTTCGACGGTGACGCTGACCGGGCACGGGAATTCGCCCTTGATCGGCTTGATGCCCGGGTCTTTGAACTTGCCCATGTCGGCGGCGGCGAGATCGCGCGCGATGCCGTGCACGCCGGCGCAGTCCTGCCGGTTCGGCGTGAGATTAATGTCGAGCACCGGATCGCCGAGCCCGGCCCAGGCGGCATAAGCCGTCCCGACCGGCGCGTCCGCCGGCAGCTCGATGATGCCGTCGTGGTCCTCGGAGATTTCCAGCTCGGCCGCCGAACACAGCATGCCACGGCTTTCGACGCCGCGAATGTTGCCGATGCCGAGCGTGAAGTCCTTGGCCGGAATGTAAGTGCCGGGCGCCGCGAACACGGTGACGAGGCCGGCGCGCGCGTTCGGCGCGCCGCACACCACCTGCACCGGCGCAGCCCCGTCACCGACGTCGACGGTGCAGACCTGCAGCTTATCGGCGTTGGGGTGCTTGGCGGCGGTCAGCACCTTGGCGATGGTGAACGGCGCCAGCACCTTCGCCTTGTCCTCGATGCCCTCGACCTCGAGCCCGATCATGGTGAGCTTGTCGGCGAGCGCGTCCAGCGTCTCGTCGGTGTCGAGATGATCTTTCAGCCAGGAGAGGGTGAGTTTCATCGTTTGTTACTTCCGTCTGGCGCAGTGCGTGGATCGTTCTTTGTCGAGAGGCTCTGCCGCGCCTCGCCCTCACCCCAGCCCTCTCCCGCAAGCGGGAGAGGGAGCCGGCCGTGCCGAATGGAGAGGTTGCGGGCCATGTCGTTAGTCCGAATCGTCCGATGACGGGCGCTGCGTGCGTGTAGGCCGCTGCTTCACCCCTCGCTCGGCGCGCCCCCTCTCCCGCTTGCGGGAGAGGGTTGGGGTGAGGGCACTTGCCGCGAGCACATCTGCAATGCTCTGCAACACCCCTGCTCGATTAGTCATGACCTCATGATTGCTGAAGCGGATCACCCGAAACCCGCGGGCCTCGATCGCGGCTGTGCGCGCCGCGTCCGCGCGTTCTGCCTCGTCGGGAAAATGCTGACCGCCATCGAGTTCGACCACAAGCTTCTTCGCGTGGCAGGCGAAGTCGGCGATGAACGGCCCGATCGGCACCTGACGCTTGAACGAGAAGCCGTTGAGCTGCTTGTCGCGCAGCGCCGTCCACATCAGCCGTTCGGCGTCGGTGGATTTCTTGCGCAGCTCGCGCGCGTGGCGGCGCTGGCCCGGGGAGACGTTCCAGGTCGGTTTCGGCGTCGGCTGCTTCGGATCGTCCATCGCAAGCTCCGTGCCCGTGTCGCCCTCACCCCACCCCTCTCCCGCAAGCGGGAGAGGGAGCGCGCCGTGCGCAATGGCGAGGTCTTCAATCATCTCGACGACAAATCTTCTTAACTAACCGGCCGCATTTGAGCTGAGCTCCCGCAAACACAGCCTGCTCCCTCTCCCGCTTGCGGGAGAGGGCTGGGGTGAAGGCCCTGACGCCAAGCACGGCGCGCGCAACACTCACGAACTCAATCCCCCCGCCAGCGTCGGGATGTCGAGCGGCTTGAAGCCGTAGTGATTGAGCCAGCGGGCGTCGGCTTCGAACAATTGCCGCAGGTCGCTCATGCCGTATTTCAGCATCGCGATACGATCGATGCCCATGCCCCAGGCGAAGCCCTGATACTCGTCCGGATCGAGGCCGCAGGCGGTCAGCACGTTGGGGTGCACCATGCCGCAGCCGAGAATCTCCAGCCAGTCCTCGCCTTCGCCGAACCGGATCTCGTCCTTGCCGCGGCGGCACTGGATATCGACTTCCAGCGACGGCTCGGTGAACGGGAAGAACGACGGCCGGAACCGCATGTTGACGTTGTCGACCTCGAAGAACGCCTTGCAGAACTCGTGCAGGATCCACTTCAGGTGGCCGAGATGGCTGCCCTTGTCGATCACCAGCCCTTCGACCTGATGGAACATCGGCGTGTGGGTCTGGTCACTGTCACTGCGATAGGTCCGGCCGGGACAGATCACCCGGATCGGCGGTCGCTGCGACAGCATGGTCCGGACCTGCACCGGCGAGGTGTGGGTGCGGAGCAACAGGCGCGAGCCGTCTTCCTTCGGATTGAAGTAGAAGGTGTCGTGCATCTCGCGGGCCGGATGGCCCTCGGGGAAGTTCAGCTTGGTGAAATTGTAGTCGTCGGTCTCGATGTCCGGACCTTCGGCGATCGAGAACCCCATGTCGGCGAAGATCGCGGTGAGCTCGTCCCACACCTGGCTGAGCGGATGCAGCCGGCCCTGCTCGGCGAGCGGCTCGCGCATCGGCAGCGTGACGTCGATGGTTTCGGCGGCGAGCTTGGCGTCGAGCGCGGCGGCCTTCAGCACGTCGCGGCGGGCGGTCAGCGCCTCGGTCACCGCTTCCTTGGCGCGATTGATCGCGGCGCCTTCGGTCTTGCGCTGCTCCGGATCCATCTTGCCGAGGGTGGCGAGCAGCGCCGAGATCGAGCCCTTCTTGCCGAGCGCCCCGACACGGACCGCTTCCAGCGCGGCTTCATCGGCCGCCGCAGCGATGTCGGCGAGGATCTGGGATTGGAGGTCTTGAAGGTTCGACATGGCGAAGCCACTCCCCAATGTAGTCATGCCCGGGCGTGACCCGGGCATCCATCGCACTTGAAAGATGGATCGCCGGATCAAGTCCGGCGATGACGATCAACCCGGTAGCGGGCCTTTAGGCTGCGAGCGCAGCCTTGACCTTCTCGGCGATCGCCTGGAACGCCGCCGGCTCGTTGATCGCGAGGTCGGACAGCACTTTGCGGTCGACGACGATGCCGGACTTGGCGAGGCCGTTGATGAACACGCTGTAGGTCATGCCGAGCGGACGCACCGCGGCATTGAGGCGCTGGATCCACAGCGCGCGGAACGTCCGCTTCTTGCGCTTGCGATCCCGGAACGCGTACTGGCCGGCCTTGTCGACCGCAGCCTTGGCGGTGCGGATCGTGTTCTTGCGACGACCGCGATAGCCCTTGGCGAGCTTGTAGACCTTCTTATGCTTGGCGTGAGCCGTCACACCGCGTTTGACGCGAGCCATGACTGATCTCCTTCATCTGAATTTGGTTTGGACGGCCGCGCGGACGCGGCCCGATGATGAGGTTGCCGCGCGCAGGCGCGGCCAGAACGGTCAGGCGTTCGGCAAGAAGTACTTCTTGATGTTGTCGCCGTCGGTCTTGAAGATCACGCGGGTGCCGCGAAGCTGACGGATCTGCTTCTTGGTGCGCTTGATCATGCCGTGGCGCTTGCCGCGCTGGGCGGACACCACCTTGCCGGTGGCGGTGACTTTGAAGCGCTTTTTGGCGCCCGATTTGGTCTTCAACTTGGGCATTTGGCTCTCCTTTGCCACGCGCGAAAAGCGCCCCGGGGGCGCTCTGCGGCGGCGGACATGCTCGTTAGAGCGTTGAAATTGCACGACCATTCCCAAAATCGAGGCAGGTCGGCAGGGCCATCGCCACGGCAGCCCTTGATCAGCCGGGCGATGAAGGCTGCGCTTATGGCAGAGCGGAGGCCGGTTGGCAACGTATAAGGCGGAGGATCACTCCGCGCCGACACAGGCTGACCAACCGATCGACCAAGTGGCCGGCAAAGAAAAAGGCCCGTCAGATCGCTGGCGGGCCTTGTTCGTTCTGAAATCGAAACTCGGATCGGCGTCAGCGCGGCGCCAGCACCATCACGACCTGTCGGCCTTCGAAGCGGGCATCCTGCTCGACCTTGGCGATTTCAGCGACGTCGTTCTTCACCTTTTCGAGCAGCTTGGTGCCGATCTCCTGGTGAGCCATTTCGCGTCCCCGATAGCGCAAGGTGATCTTGACCTTGTCGCCTTCCTCGAAGAAGCGCTGCATCGCCTTCATCTTCACGTTGTAATCGTGGTCGTCGATCATCGGGCGGAGCTTGATCTCCTTGATCTCGACGATCTTCTGCTTTTTGCGCGCCTCGGCGGCCTTTTTCTGCGCCGAGTACTTGTATTTGCCGTAGTCCATGATCTTACAGACCGGCGGCGACGAGGTCGGCGCAATCTCGACCAGATCCATGCCTGCATCCATCGCCATTTTGATCGCGACGATGGTCTCGACCTTGCCCTGGTTCACACCGGTCTGGTCGATCAGCTGGATCTCGAAGTTGCGGATTTCATCGTTGGTGCGCGGCCCGTCCTTGGCTACGGGGGGCGGCGCTCTGTTGGGACGGCGAATGGGTTCTTCTCCACACTTGTGAACGTTGACGGCGAACGATGGATCGATGCACGACTGCTGCTGGTCGGATCCACGCGCTTCATATAGGGCGAAGCACGACCCGACGCAAAACCAACCGCGTCGATACCAGGGTCAATGCCCTTTTTGATCCGCGCGCAGTTTGGCGGAAGAACCGCCGAGCGGCAAGCAGACTTCCGCATAAACGCAGAATCAGACGCTCCGCCGCGCAGCTTCCGTCACGCTACGCCCTGAAGGCGCCCGGCATTGACGGCGCCTTGCCGCGTACTGCAAACCAACCCGGCAACGAGGTTGTTGATCCATGACAAAATCATCCGAACCGGCGCCGGGCTTCGTCATCGTCGGCGACGGCGCCACGGAGCGGCGAATCGCGGTCCGCCCCCGCCCCGGCGCCTCCCCCGGCCTGTTTTGGCTCGGCGGCTTCAATTCCGACATGACCGGCACCAAGGCGACCGCGCTCGACCAATGGGCCCAGGCCCGCGGCCGAGCCTGCGTCCGGTTCGATTATTCCGGCCATGGCGAATCCTCCGGCAGCTTCGCCGAGGGCACCATCGGCCGCTGGCTGGAAGAGAGCCTGGCGGTGTTCGACGCCCACTGCCGCGGTCCGCAGATCGTGGTCGGCTCGTCGATGGGCGGATGGATGGCGCTGCTGCTGGCTCGGGCGCTGCGCCGCCGCGGCGGCGAGTCGGGCGCAAGCTTGGCCGGACTGGTACTGATTGCACCGGCGCCGGATTTTACCGAAGCGTTGATGTGGAAGAGTTTTTCGCCCGAGATCCGCGCCGAGATCGAAACCAAGGGCGTCTGGCACCGCCCTTCGGAGTACGGGGAGCCCTACCCGATCACCAAGGCGCTGATCGAAGACGGCCGCAATCACCTCGTGCTCGGCGGCATGATCGAGCTCGGCTGCCCGGTGCGCATCCTGCAAGGCAAGCAGGACGAAGACGTGCCGTGGCGCCACGCCTTCGAACTGGCAGAGCGACTGCCGACTGACGACGTCGTCCTGACCATGATCCAGGACGGCGACCACCGCCTCAGCCGCCCGCAGGACATCGCCCGGATGCTGGCCGCGGTCGAGGAGATCAGCTGACGGCAGGGCCCGCCGGCGTCGCCCAGCCGCATCACAAATCGTCATCGCCCGCGCAGGCGGGCGAACCAGTATTCCAGAAAGATTGGTTCATCGGCGCCCTGGGATACTGGATCCCTCGCCTTCGCGAGGGATGACGTTTGGTCGGGATCAAACCTCCTCTTCAGCATCGCCCCCGCCCCACTCCGCGCGCACGCCCTGATCTGGCTCGCCGGCAAGATGCGGCGCTTTCAGTCCGGCGAACCGCTCCGGCGGCAGCAGCTGCGCCAGAGCCCACACCGCCGCGCCGCGGATCGTCGGGCTTGGATCGGCGAGTAGCCGCTCGGCCTCCGGCGCCGACCCGCGATCCCCCGAATTGCCGATCGCGATCAGCACGTTGCGGATGAATCGATCGCGGCCGATGCGCTTGACCGGCGATTTGGTGAACAGCGCCCGGAACGACGGGTCATCGAGGCCCACCAGTTCAGCGAGGGCCGGCGCGCGCAGGCCGTCGCGGGCGGCGAGCTTCGCCTCGCGCCCCGCCTGGGCGAACTTGTTCCACGGACATGCTGCAAGGCAGTCGTCGCAACCGTAGATCCGGTTGCCGAGGCGGCCGCGAAATTCGTGCGGGATCGGGCCTTTGTGCTCGATCGTCAGATACGAGATGCAACGCCGGGCATCGAGCTGGTAGGGAGTCGGAAACGCGGCTGTCGGGCAGGCATCGAGGCAAGCGCGGCACGAGCCGCAATGATCGCGCTCGGCCTCGTCACGCGGCAGATCGAGCGTGGTGAACACCGCACCCAGAAACATCCAGGAGCCGCGGCCGGCCGACACCAGATTGGTGTGCCGGCCCTGCCAACCGAGGCCTGCGGCCTGGGCCAGCGGCTTTTCCATCACCGCGGCGGTGTCGATGAACACCTTCACATCGCCGCCGGCGCTGGCGACCATCCCGCGAGCGAACTGCTTCAGCCTCGCCTTGATGACATCGTGATAATCGTCGCCCTGCGCGTAGACCGAAATCGCGCCGCGGTCTTTTCGCGCCAGCACGGCGCGGGGATCGGTGTCCGGCCCATAGTTGAAGCCGAGCATGATGACGCTTTTGACCTCGCTCCACATCACCCGGGGGTCGGAGCGGCGCTCGGGGCGGTCGGCGAGCCAAGCCATATCGCCGTGATAACCAGCGTCGAGGAACGCGCGTAGCCGCGCCGGGGCTTCAGGGATAGAGTCGGGAGCGCAGATTCCGAACGCATCGAAGCCGAGCGCGCCCGCCTGTTCGGCGAGCTGCGCCTTCAGGGCATCGCCAGCTCGGTGCGATGCCGGCTGCGCGGCAGCGGCGCTCAGAAATCCAAATCCACGTAGGTCCGCGACGCCGGCACCCCCGCCAGCCATTCGCTGAGCAGCGGACGGAACGAGGGGCGCGACTTGATGCGCGCGTACCACGCTTTTGCCGCCTCGTCCTCGATCCATGGCACGTCGCCCAGGTAATCGATCGCCGACAGATGCGCCGCGGCGGCGAGATCCGCATAGCTCATGCGATCGCCGGCGAGAAAGTTCCGGGTGCGCGCCAGCCAGCCGATATAAGCGAGATGATAGCGCACATTGGCGTTGGCGGCGCGGATCACGTCCATCGCCGGCGGGCCGCCGCCATCCTCCTCGCTCATGAAGCGCTTGTAGATGCGCTCGGTCATCAGCGGACCGGACGCCTCCTCGAAGAACTTATCGTTGAACCACGACAGCAGCCGCCGCACCTCGATGCGTTCGGCGGTGGACTGCGGCAGTAACCGGCGATCGCCAAGCTCGCTGCCGTGCACCTCGTCGAGAAACTCCACGATCACACCGGCCCCGGGGACCGGCGGCCGCCCTTCGGCGACCAGCACCGGCGTGGTTCCAGCAGGGTTCAGCGCCAGGAAAGCAGTTCGACGCTCCCAGGACCGTTCCTCCACCAGTCTGAGATCGAGACCGTGCTCGCCGAGCGCAAGGCGGATGAACCGCGACAGCGGGCAGAACGGATGGTGGAACAGGGTGTACATGCTGACCTAGATAGTTTCGAAGAGCTTAACAAACCGTGGCGGATCGCACCGAAAACAGCCCTTCGCGAGGCCGCCAAACTAGTCTCATGCGACGCGGACGCAAGGCATCGAAAGGCGCATTTTTGCCGTTGCGACCCCCGGGGGAATAGGCGACAAGGTCCGGCCTCGCGGGCCCCCAATCCCTTGCAGCGGACAGTTCCATGCTCACCGATATCATCAGAGCCGTCATTCTCGGCATCGTCGAGGGTGTCACCGAATTTTTGCCGGTGTCTTCGACCGGCCACCTGTTGCTGGCGGAACGGTTCTTCAACCTCGGCGAAGGCAATTTCTGGAAGAGCTTCGCGGTGCTGATCCAGCTCGGAGCGATCCTGGCGATTCTGGCGCTGTATTTCGTGAAATTGTGGCGAATCGCGCTCGGGATGTTCAGCGACCCGGCGGCTCGGCGTTTCGTCATCGGCGTGCTGGTGGCGTTCCTGCCGGCGGCGGTGATCGGCGCGGCGTTCGGCGGCTACATCAAGCACTTCTTATTTAACCCGTGGGTCGTGTGCTTTTCGCTGATCGTCGGCGGCGCAATCCTGCTGTGGGTCGATCAGCTCGACTTGAAGCCGCGCTATCACGACGCCACCGCATTCCCGCTGCTGACCTATTTCTACATCGGCTGCGCGCAATGCACCGCGATGATCCCGGGCGTATCGCGCTCCGGCGCCAGCATCGTGGCGGCGATGCTGCTCGGCACCGACAAGCGCTCGGCGGCCGAATTCTCGTTCTTCCTGGCGATTCCGACGATGCTGGGCGCGTTCGTGTACGATCTCTACAAGAACCGGGCCGACATGACCGCCGACAATATCACCATCGTGGCGATCGGCTTCGTGGTGTCGTTCATCACGGCGATCATCGTGGTGAAGACGTTCCTGAACTACGTCACCCGCCACGGCTTCGAGCTGTTCGCGTGGTGGCGCGTGATCGTCGGAACGCTCGGACTGATCGCCCTCGCGCTCGGGATGTAAGGAACTCGGAGCCGGAGCGCGGCGTCCCGACGGGACGCCGCTGATTGGTGTTACGCGGGCCTCCGCGCGAACTGTCCGGTCTTGCGGAACCGCCACAGATAAGACGGCACCACCGCCTCCAGCGAGTCGGGCTGAATGCCGAGTCCCTGCAGCGTCAGCCCCGCCGTCTTGGCGGCTTCCGACACCACGTTGTCGACCTCGAGCATCCGCACCTGATCCGGCGTCAGCTTGAAAGCGCCCGGCGCGAACTGCAGCAGCATCGCCTGCAGGCTGGCAAGGCCGAACGGCAGCGGCACCAGCAGCGGATTGCGATCGGTGGTCTGCAAAATGATGCGTATGATTTCGCGCATCGTCAGCACTTCCGGGCCACCGAGTTCGTAAATCGCACCCGGCTTGGCGAGACCGTCGACCGCATCGGCGACCGCGGTGGCGACGTCGCCGACATAGACCGGCTGCAACTTGGTGTCGGCCCCGACCAGCGGCAACACCGGCGACAGACGCGCCAGCCCGGCGAAGCGATTGGTGAACTGGTCTTCCGGACCGAACACCACCGAGGGGCGGAAGATGGTCGCCTGCGGCGCAGCGGCGAACACGGCCTGTTCGCCGGCGGCCTTGCTGCGGGCATAACGCGCCGGCGAATCCGGATCGGCGCCGATCGCCGAGACGTGCACCATCCGGGCTCCGGCGGACGCGGCGGCCTGCGCCACGTTGCCGGCACCGGTGCCCTGGACCGCATTGAATTTCTGCCGGCCGCCCTCGGCCAGGATCCCGACTAGGTTGATCGCCACATGGGCGCCGCGCATCGCTGCCGCGACCGATTCGGGATAGCGCAAATTCGCCTGCACGGCGTGGATCTGTCCGACGCGGCCGAGCGGCTGCAGATGCCCGGTCAGCTCCGGCCGGCGCACCGCGACCCGAATCCGGTAGTCGCGCCGCGCCAGCGCGCTGACGACGTGCCGGCCGAGGAAGCCGGAGCCACCGAAAACCGTGACGAGCGTGTCGATATTCGAAGTCATGCGGGCAGGTCCTGATCGCAGAGGAGCGTCTTTTGACGTCCGGGAATTCTCGGACATTCTGGCGGTTTCGCGTTACGCCATCAACCTTTCCCTGTACAGCGCAATTGGTCTGCGGAAGCCATTTGACTTTTCCGTAACGCCTCCCTATCAAGCGCCCCGGGCCCAGGTGGCGGAATTGGTAGACGCGCTGGTTTCAGGTACCAGTGGGTAACACCGTGGAGGTTCGAGTCCTCTCCTGGGCACCATTGCCCACGCCCTTCTCCTCACATCTCTCCTCACACCGACATCTGTCAAAGACATCGGTTCGAGAGCTCCATCGCAAGGTGGCTCCCCCTCGCGTCGCGCGGATCGGGGCGATAGGTTGGGCAGTCGATTCGGGGCGTTCGGCGCTCTTTATCCATGGCCCAAAGGTTTGCGACACATGACGATCCGCCTGCATCGCGGCGACCTGCCGGATCTTTCCCGCTATACGAATTCGGTGGCGATCGACACCGAGACGATGGGGCTGCATCCGCATCGCGACCGGCTTTGCGTGGTGCAGCTGTCGAACGGTGACGGCAGCGCCGACGTGGTTCAGATCCCGCAAGGCACAACCGACGCGCCGAACCTGAAGAAGCTGCTCGGCGATCCGGCCGTGGTGAAGATCTTCCACTTCGCCCGATTCGATCTAGCGGCGCTGTACAAGGCGTTCGGCGTGATGCCGCAGCCGGTCTACTGCACCAAGATCGCCTCGCGCCTGACCCGCACCTACACCGACCGCCACGGCCTGAAGGACCTGGTGCGCGAACTGCTCGGCGTCGATCTGTCGAAGCAGCAGCAATCCAGCGACTGGGGCGCCGACAGCTTGAGCGACGCGCAGCTCGCCTATGCGGCTTCCGACGTGCTGCATCTGCATGCGCTGCGCGACAAGCTCGACACCATGCTGGCGCGGGAGAATCGCACCGACCTGGCCGCGGCCTGCTTCAATTTCCTGCCGGTGCGCGCCCGGCTCGACCTCGACGGCTGGAGCGAAGAGGACATTTTCGCTCATTCGTGAACGGCTGAGCGGCGCAACCGGCGGTTCCGACGCCGGAGCCGCCGCCGGCGCCGCGTTTCGGTCATACTCCTCCGCCTGATGGGCCAGGGCCTGCCATGGCCCTCCCCTGCCGGGGTGATTAAGATAAACTTAAGGATGTGTTGCAGACTGGAGGCCGCGCCGCCAAGCGGCACTCCGGAGGACGGAGCGCATGGCTCCGTAACAAGCGCGAAACGAGCTCGGGAGCAGCGGTGACGGCGGTTCAGATGTCGTCCTATCAGGCCGGAATGGAAGCGCGCTTCGCGGCAGCGGCGCGCCATAGCCGCTTGGTGCGAACGCTGCGGATCGCGGTGCCGCTGGTGGTGGCGCTGTCGATGGCCGTGATCGTCGCGATCTCGGTGTTCAACCCGTTCCGCTATCTGTCGAAACTGCCGCTCGACGTCGGCGACCTGGTGGTCTCGGGCACCAAGATCACGATGGAAGCGCCGCATCTGGCCGGCTTCACCGACGACGGCCGCCCCTACGAGATGTGGGCCCGTACGGCGACCCAGGATCTCACCAGCCAGGATCACGTCGACCTGCATACGCTACGCGCCAAAGTGCTGTCGGAAGACCAGTCCACCGTGGTGATCGAAGCCCGCGAGGGTCAGTTCCAGACCAAAGCGCAGCTGTTGAAGCTGGACAAGGATGTCTATCTGCACAATTCGAGCGGCACCGAAGCCTGGATGACGCATGCGGATGTCGACATGGGCAAAGGCACCGTCACCTCGGATGCGCCGGTCGACGTCAAATGGGAGGGCGGCACGCTCCGTGGCCAGCGGATGCGCATCACCGAAAAAGGTGACCTGATCCGCTTCGAAGGTGGCGTGGTGATGAATCTCGACAATGCCTCGCTGGCAGAACCGCCCGCGGCGTCTGCCCCGCAACCTGCACCGCCCGCTGTCCCGGCCAAGCAACGGCCAGCGCCCCATTCCAGCCAGCGGGCTCCCGCGAGGTGACTTCGACAATGCCGATTGCCACCCTTCTCCGCCTGCGCCGCGGCCCGGTCGTGCTCGTTGGCGCCGCGCTGGTCGCCCTGTCCGCCCTCGGGGCCGGTCAGGCGGCGGCGCAAAGCGCCGTGCAGGGCGTGCCGAACGCGATGCAGGGCTTCTCGCAGAACCGCGACAAGCCGATCCAGATCGAATCCGACACCCTGGAAGTGCGCGACAAGAACAAGGAAGCGACCTTCACCGGCAACGTCAAAGTGGTGCAGGGCGACACCACCATGACGTCGCAGTCGCTGGTGGTGTTCTACGACCAGGATCAGGCGCCGGCGAAGGGCGCCAAGGGCAAGCCGATGCCGGCGGCCGCCCCCGGACCGGACGGCGCCTCCTCGATCCGGCGGCTGGAAGCCAAGGGCCACGTCGTGGTCACCCAGAAGGACCAGGTCGTCACCGGCGACAAGGCGGTGTTCGAGACCAAGACCAACCTGGTGACGATGACCGGCAATGTGGTGCTGACTCAGGCGCGCAACGTCGTGCGTGGCGATCGCCTGCTGGTCGACATGACCACCGGCGTGTCGCGGGTCGAATCCGACAGCGGCCGGGTGCAGGGCCTGTTTCAATCCTCCGGAGCGAGCGGAGGGAGCAGCGGTGGTCCGCTGCCACTCGTGCCGCAGAGCGGCTCGGGCAAGCCGAAGTGACCGGCCGGGATCGGCAGCAAGGAACCGGCAATGTTGAACAGGATGCTTCCGGCCTGTAACAGCGGCCAGACAGCGCGGCGCAAGCCGCCCTGCTTCGCCCAGGCAAGGCATGACACGAGCGATCCGTCCTGCGCTCCGGCGGCACGGCTGATCACAGGACGGGGTCGGTAACAACATGGTGGATCTTCGCGGCATGTTCCGTCGGCGCGGCCCGAAAACTCCCGGGCCCGCAGCCGCGCGGAACGACATCACCGGCTATGGCGCCGCTGTCGGCGATCTGTTGACCGTGCCGGTGCGCGATGCACCGCCGATCACGCGGAGCGACGCCTACGCCCCTCAGCAGCGACAGCCGGCCGCAGCCGCACCGCCGCGCCGAGTCGCTGCCCCCCAGGCCGCTGCTCCGCAGCCGGCCCCAGCATCCAGTTACCTAGCGGTCCATAGCATCGAGAAGAGTTTCGGCACCCGCAAGATCGTGCGCGGCGTCAGCATCTATGTCCGCCGCGGCGAGGCAGTCGGTCTGCTCGGCCCGAACGGCGCCGGCAAGACCACGGTGTTCTATATGATCACCGGACTGATCAAGGCCGATCGAGGCGCGATCGAACTCGACGGCCACAACGTGACCAAGCTGCCGATGTATCAGCGCGCGCGGCTGGGCATCGGCTACTTGCCGCAGGAAGCCTCGATCTTCCGCGGCCTCACCGTCGAGCAGAACATCCGCGCGGTGCTCGAAGCGGTCGAGCCCGACAGGCGCAAGCGCGAAGCCCAGCTCGACAATCTGCTGCAGGAATTCAACATCGAACGCTTGCGCAAATCGCCGTCGATCGCGCTGTCGGGCGGCGAGCGTCGCCGCGTCGAAATCGCCCGCGCGCTCGCCAGCCGACCGAACTACATGCTGCTCGACGAACCGTTCGCCGGCATCGACCCGATTGCGGTCGGCGATATTCAGGACCTAGTGCGGCATCTGACCAATCGCGGCATCGGCGTGCTGATTACCGACCATAACGTCCGCGAAACGCTCGGCCTCACCGACCGCGCCTACATCGTCTATGCGGGCGAGATCCTGACCGAAGGCACGCCTGAAGACATCGTCAACGATCCGGACGTGCGCCGGCTTTACCTGGGCGAAGAATTCCGGCTGTGAACGCGGTTGCGATTTAGAGCCGACAGGTCCATGATTACCGGGTCCGGTCTGATCCTGAGGCGCGATCAGAACTACTAAAATACCGGAATGGATTTTCTGCCCGCAGGGCCGCCGCCTCTACTCCAAATTTCCCATCCGTCAAGACGTGTACATCCGCCCAGGAAAGGCGTAAGCAAGAAACGGACCAATTACCGTTTCCTGGCCACCATGGCGCTATCGCAACGTCTCGAATTCCGCCAGACTCAGTCTCTGGTGATGACCCCGCAACTGATGCAGGCGATCAAGCTGCTTCAGTTGTCGAATCTCGACCTCGCGGCCTTCGTCGAGGACGAGATCGAGAAGAACCCGTTGCTCGATCGCGCCGGAGACAATGCGGAACCGCCGGTCGCCGGTGAAGCCGCGCCGGAAGGCGCCGAGGGTGGTGGCGAATTCGGCGCAAGCGGCGGCGGCGACTTCGGCAATGATGGGACGCCCGATTTCGTCGATCCGGCCGGTACCGGCGCGTTCGAGCCGGGCGCCGAAGACTGGATGCACCGCGACCTCGGCAGCCGCAGCGATATCGAGCAGACGCTCGATACCGGCATGGAAAACGTTTTCCCCGAGGAGCCCGCCGAAGCTGCGGCCCGCGCCGCGCAAGACAGCGCGCCGGCCTCCTACACCGAATGGGGCGGCGGTGCGTCGTCGGACGAAGGCTACAATCTCGAAGCCTTCGTGGCGGCCGAATCGTCGCTGGCCGATCATCTCGCCGAACAACTCGCCGTGGCGGTGACGACGCCCTCGCAGCGCCTGATCGGACAGTACCTGATCGATCTGGTCGACGACGCCGGTTACCTGCCGGCTGATCTCGGCGATGCCGCCGAACGGCTTGGTGCCAGCCAGCCGGAAGTCGAGGCGGTGGTGCAGGTGCTGCAGACCTTCGACCCGCCCGGCATCTGCGCGCGCAACTTGAGTGAATGCCTCGCCATCCAGTTGCGCGAGCGCGACCGTTACGACCCGGCCATGCAGGCGCTGGTCGAACATCTGGATCTGCTCGCCAAGCGTGATGTCGCGAGCTTGCGCAAGATCTGCGGCGTCGACGACGAAGACCTCGTCGACATGATCGGCGAGATCCGTCACCTCGACCCGAAGCCGGGCCTGAGGTTCGGATCGTCGCGGGTGCAGACGATCGTGCCCGACGTGTTCGTCCGCCCCGGCCCCGACGGCGGCTGGCTGGTCGAGCTCAACAGCGACACGCTGCCGAAGGTGCTGGTCAACCAGTCGTATTATTCCGAGCTGTCGAAGACCATCCGCAAGGACGGTGACAAATCGTACTTCTCCGACTGCCTGCAGAACGCCACCTGGCTGGTACGCGCACTCGATCAACGCGCCCGGACCATCCTCAAGGTCGCGACCGAAATCGTGCGCCAGCAGGACGGCTTCTTCACCCACGGCGTCAAGCATCTGCGGCCGCTCAATCTGAAAGCCGTGGCCGACGCGATCCAGATGCACGAATCGACCGTGTCGCGCGTCACCGCCAACAAATACATGGCAACCAACCGCGGTACCTTCGAGCTTAAGTATTTCTTCACCGCATCGATCGCTTCCGCCGACGGTGGCGAAGCGCATTCGGCCGAAGCGGTGCGGCACCAGATCCGCCAATTGATCGACAATGAAGATCCGTCAGCAATCCTGTCGGATGATACGATCGTCGAACGGCTTCGTGAGGCCGGCATCGACATTGCGCGCCGCACCGTCGCGAAATATCGCGAGGCGATGCGCATACCTTCTTCAGTGCAGCGCCGCCGCGACAAGCAGAACATGCTCGGCACGTCGGCGGCCGCAGCGAGCCGGTCCCGCGACACAGCCCCAGCTTGATTGCGCCACCCTGCTCTGACTAGAGTCGTCTCCCCAACTGTGAATCGAGGCACTGCCATGACCATCCGGATATCCGGCAAGAGCATCAGCATCGGCGAAGCGCTGCGCGGTCGCGTGAGCGAACGCACCGAAGAGGTGCTGCGCAAATATTTCGATGGCAATTATTCGGGGCACTTCACGCTCAGCAAAGACGGCTTCGGCTTCCGCACCGATTGTGCGCTGCACCTCGATTCCGGCATCACTCTCGAGGCGGAGTCCAATGCAGCCGACGCGTATGTGAGCGCCGATCAGGCGCTGGCGCAGATCGAGAAACGTCTGCGCCGCTACAAGAGCCGCCTGAAGGATCGCTCGGCGCGCAAGGCTCATGCCGAAGCGAATGCCCTGGCCGAGCTCGGCACGCCGATGGACGTCCCCAGCTACGTCATCGAGGCGCCCGGCGACGAAGAGCATCAAGAAGACGCCTACAACCCGGTGATCATCGCCGAGGCGACCACTGCGATGAAGCGGCTGTCGGTGAGCGAGGCCGTGGTCGAGCTCGACCTCACGGGTGCACCGGTGGTGGTGTTCCTGCATGGCAGCTCGGGCCGCGTGAACATCATCTATCGCCGCGCCGACGGCAACATCGGCTGGATCGATCCGCCGGTGCTGAACGGCGCTGCGAACTGATGCGCCAAAACGCCTCGCGGGACGACCACGATGGGAAACTCCGCGAGGCATTGACGCCCGAGCAACGCTCTGCCTATGGTCCGCCGCTTTTCGGCGGACCGCCGGTGCATTTTACGACAGCCGGCAGAACTGCTAGACTTAAGTTAGGATGATGAATTCAGAAGCGTTTTGACCGCGATGGGGAAATCGCGCGGCGCTTCCCGGATCGAACGCTTGACGCAACCCACCGCCGTCCTATTTCACCCCGGACCGCACCAACACCCCCGGAACGCCTGATGACGATTACGGATCTTGTCGCGCCCGAGGCCGTCATCCCGGCGCTGAAGGTGATCAGCAAGAAGCAGGCGCTGCAGGAACTCGCGGCGCGCGCCAGTGAACTGACAGGCCAGAACGAGCGCACGATCTTCGAGGTGCTGCTGCAGCGCGAGAAGCTCGGCACCACGGCGGTCGGCTACGGCGTGGCGATTCCGCACGGCAAGCTGCCGAAGCTGGAAAAACTGTTCGGTCTGTTCGCACGGCTGGAACGGCCGATCGATTTCGAAGCGATGGACGGCCAGCCGGTGGATCTGGTCTTCTTGCTGCTCGCGCCGGAAGGCGCAGGCGCCGACCATCTCAAGGCGCTGGCGCGGATTGCCCGGCTGTTGCGCGACCAGGACGTCGCCAAGAAGCTGCGTGCCTCGCGCGACTCCCAGGCGATCTACTCGGTGCTCGCGCTGCCCCCCGCGACCGCGGCGTAACGCCGCGAGCTCGACTGCGCGGGATGGCTCGACCTCCCGAACATGCTCGTCGAGCGCGTTTTGCCCAAGAATCGCTCGCAATCAATCGCTCGCAATCGGCCGTTTCCGATCCGGGCATCGAATCACCAGCGACCGCTTCCGATCGCAACCAACCATCGACGCCGGCCCAACACTCGGTCCGGCGACGGCACGATGTTCGGCTCTTCGCGCAGGACCTCGTAGCCCAAAGATAGTGCAGGCTTCGCCTATTTTCTGACGCCCCGACATCCAAGTAATAGGGCGCTTGGAGACAAGCCGCTTCCCGGCGGCAGCTCTTACGCTTCTTCGCGGTTCGCACATGGCCTCCGCCATGACGATGTCGAAGGAGCGATCGAATGATTTCAATCCCTGTCCCCGCATTCCGCAAACTAACGAGCGCAGCACTGCTCGGCGCGGTCGTCATGGCCGGCGCCGCCGCGCCGATCACCGTGCACGCCGCCCCGGCCGCTTGCGTCGCCCTCCAGGAGAAATATCCCGACTGGAAAGGCAAGACGCTGGTCAATGCCATCAACCCGCACACGCCGGGCTACGAGTCGATCGACCCAAAGGATCCGACAAAATATGTCGGCTACGATATCGATCTCGGCGAGGCGATTGGTGACTGCCTCGGCTTCAAGCTGACCTACAAGGCCGTGACCTTTGCGGCGCTGCTGACCACGCTGTCGAGCGGCCAGGCCGACATCGTCATTTCCGACATCTACGCCACCAAGGAGCGCGCCAAGGCGGCCGACTTCATCACCTACTCCAAGGTGTTCGACGGCGTGCTAGTCGCCAAGGGTAACCCGAAGAAGATCACCGGCATCAACACCTCGCTGTGCGGCGCCGCTGCGGCCGAAAACACCGGCTATGTCGAAGTGCCGCTGATCCAGGCGATTGCGCCGGAGTGCAAGAAGGAAGGCAAGCCGGAGCCGACGATTCAGCTCTACGACAACAACGCCAACTGCATCCAGGCGATCCTCGCCGGCCGCGCCGACACCTACATCAACGACGTCAACACCGTCGACAACGCGGTGAAGGCCTATCCGGACAAGCTGGAGAAGGCGATCGCGGTGACGATCCCCTATCAGGTCGGCATCGCCGTTCCGAAGGACAAGCCGAAGTTTCGCGATGCGGTGAAAGAGGCGCTGACCGAGATCTACAAATCCGGCGATCAGCTCGCGCTCTTGAAGAAGTGGAAGCTCGATCCCGAAAACCTGATCGAGCCCGGCCTGCTGATGGTCAAGTAACAGCCGTCACTCCGTAGGGTGGGCAAAAGGCGCTCTTGCGCCGTGCCCACCACTCGGCGCCACGAAACATCGTGGGCATGGCGCTTCGCGCCTTTGCCCACCCTACAAGCTGAGAACTAACCAAGGATCTCGCCGCCATGGAGCTGTTTCTCCATTATCTGAGCATGCCCTACATGATCCAGGGCATCGAGGTGACCTTGCAGGTCACCGCCCTCGGTCTCGGCGGCGGACTGATCCTCGGCGTGATCCTGGCGGGGATGCAGCTCAGCCGCTTCCGGCTGCTGTCGTCCACCGCCCGGATCTACACTGTCATCTTCCGCGGCACGCCGCTGATCCTGCAGATGGTGTTCGCCTACGACGCGCTGCCGCACATCGGCATCAAGCTGCCAGCGATCCTCGCAGCCGGCCTCGCGCTCGCCTGTAACGAAGCTCCCTTCATCGCCGAGATGCTGCGTGCCGGCGTGCTCGGCGTCGAAAAAGGCCAGATCCTCGCAGGGCAGGCGCTCGGCATGACGCCCGGCGTGCTGATGCGCCGGATCATCGCCCCGCAGGCGATCCGCACCATGATTCCGGCGTTCGGCAACGAGGCCGTCAGCGCGCTGAAGAACTCGTCATTAGCCTCGGTCATCGCCGTGCAGGAACTGACGCTGCGATCGACACAGCTCGCCTCCTCGACCTTCGACTTCTTCTCGATCTTCTTCGCCTCCGGACTGATCTATCTGCTGCTGACCTCGGCGATCTCGGCGCTGCAGATCTTCCTGGAGTGGTTGTTCGATCTCGACCGCACCTCCAAGCAAGTCACGCTGATGCGCTTCCTGCCGTGGTATCGAGCCCAGGGCATCGACGATCCGCTACAAGATCAGGAGCCCACGCCGGAGATTCTGCCGGACGGCGGCGTCGCCGAACTGCCTCCGGCGCGTGTGGCCCAGAGCCGCATTGATCGTGCCGAGCGCGCCAAGACGCTCGTCCACAATGATGTCGCCGTCGCCGTGAAGGCGCTGCGCAAGAACTACGACGCCAACGTGGTGCTCGACGGTGTCGACCTTACCGTGCGCAATGGAGAAGTCATTGCGCTGCTCGGCCCATCCGGCTCCGGCAAGAGCACGCTGCTGCGCTGTATCAACAATCTCGAATTGTGGAACGACGGTACCATCGAGGTCGGTGGTCGCCGGCTCGGCTTCAATCATCTCGGCCGGCCGCTGTCGCCGCGGATGGCCGCACAGGCCCGCGCCGAAGTCGGTGTCGGCATGGTGTTTCAGCAGTTCAACCTGTTCGGCCATCTCACTGCCAAGGAGAACATCGCCGGTCCGTTGCGCTGGGTGCACGGCGTCGCGCCGGCCGAGGCCGAGCGGCGGGCGCTCGAACTGCTCGAACGGGTCGGCCTGTCGCATCGCGCCGATGCGTTGCCGCGGCATCTGTCCGGCGGCCAGCAGCAGCGCGTCGCCATCGCCCGCGCCATTGCACCGAACCCCAGCGTGCTGCTGCTCGACGAGCCGACCTCCGCGCTCGATCCCGAACTGGTCAACGAGGTGCTGGAAGTGATCCGCCGCCTCGCGGTCGAGGACGGCCTCACCATGATCATCTCGACGCACCAGCTCCGCTTCGCCAGCGAGGTCGCCGACCGCGTCGTGCTGCTCGCCGGCGGCGCGATCATCGAGGAAGGCACCGCCGACCAGGTGCTCAACCATCCGAAGAACCCGGTCGCACAACGCTTCCTCAGCGCCATGGAGGCCGAGTGATGCGCCGTTTCTCTTTGCTTTTTCTGTCGAGGACCTCAGCATGACCAAACACCATCTGCCTGCCACGCCCGATACGGTTCATTGGGGGTATTTCAGCCATAGGCTGAAGCCGGTGCTGACGCTGAAGTCCGGCGAGCGTGCGGTGATCGAAACCATCACTCACCACGCCAATGACGACTACGAGCGCATGATCGCCGGCGACGAGGCGGCCGAAGAGCTGTTCCGCTGGACCAAGGATCAGAAGACCATCGGTCGGCGCGGTGCCGGCCGAACCGAAGGACCGTTCACCATCGGCAACGGCGAAGGTGTCGGCGTCCATCTGCTTACCGGCCCGATCGCGATCGAAGGCGCGGAGCCTGGCGACGTGCTCGAAGTGCGCGTCATCGACACCTATCCGCGTCCCAGCGCCAACCCGGCCTATGCCGGCCGGTTCTTCGGCTCCAATCCGTCGGCGAATTGGGGCTTTCAGTACAACGACCTGATCGAAGAGCCGAAGCCGCGCGAGGTCGTGACAATCTACGAGCTGGATATGGCGGAGCGGAGCGTTTCGGCTCTGTATTCCTATCAATGGACGCCGCAGACCGATCCCGACGGCATCGTCCACGCCACTATCGACTATCCGGGCGTACGGGTCGATCACGCCACCATCGTCAAGAAGGAAGGGGTGCTGGCGGGCATCAAGGTGCCGGCTCGTCTGCATTTCGGCACCATGGGGTTGGCACCGGCGGAAGCGGATTTCGTCTCGACGATTCCACCGAACTACACCGGTGGCAACATGGACGACTGGCGCATCGCCAAAGGCACGACGATGTACTACCCGGTCGCAGTACCCGGCGCGCTGTTCTCCTGCGGAGACGCCCATGCGGCGCAGGGCGACAGTGAGCTCTCGGGTACGGCAATCGAAATCTCTCTGACCGGCGAATTCGAGTTCATCCTGCACAAGAAGGTCGATCTGCCAGGGACGATCCTCGAAGGCCTCGACCATCCGTTGCTGGAGACCGACGACCTGTGGTCGGTGTACGGCTTCAGCGTCACCAACTATCTCGCCGAACTCGGCCCGGACCACCAGCAGGCAATCCTCAGCCGCGGCAGTCTCGACACCGCCATGCGCGATGCCTTCCGCAAGCTGCGTCGTTTCCTGATGACGGTCCACAAGCTCACCGAGGACGAAGCGATCTCGCTGATGTCGATCGCCGCCGATTTCGCCGTGACCCAGGTGGTCGACGCGAACTGGGGGGTGACCGGGTCGATCCGCAAGAGCCTGTTCATGAAGGATTGACAGATGCGGAGTCGAGGAGGTCGCCGGCCGAACGCTGGGACGGTGCGATGAACCGGCTCGTGCTCGGGGGCTGCTCCCCGAGCTTCGGCATGGCACGCGAGTTGCTTCGCTTCGGCCAAGAAGGTCGAAGCATGACGCCGCGTCCGTTCACCAGCGAGTCCTACAGCGAAGGCGAGCGCCCGGAGGCGTGGCGCGATGTGCTGGCGAGCGTCGGATTGCGGCCGGCCGTCGCCGAGCTGACCCATAAGGGCCATGCGACCGCGGTGCGTCGCAGCTTCGAGGGCATCACGCTGGCGACGCTGTCGGCCGGCCCGCAGACGGTCGCGGCGCTCCCGGACGCCGCCACAGACCATCCATTGCTGCTGTTGCCGCTGGATGATGGGGTTACGCTGAAGGCTGCCGGCGGTTACACCATCGCCGCCGCAGGCCATCTTCTGCTGCTGCCGCGGCTCGGCGACTGGAGCGTCGCGTTCCAACGCGATCTGCGCGCGGTGGTCCTGTGCGTGGACCACGATTCGACACACCGCCGCGCCGCAGTTCTCGACCTGACCGAACCGCAGCAAATCGCACCAGGCGGCTTCGGCGACCTGGTCGGGCGGATGCTCGACACCACGGCGCGGCATCTCGAAACGCTGTCGGCCCCTGAATGGAGCGCAGCGGCTCGGACTCTCTGCGAGTTGCTGCCGACGCTGCTGCAGCGATCTGCCGCGCCGGCCACCGACCTCAGCGCGGGCACGTCGAGCAAGGCGGCGACGCTGCACCGGCTGTGCCAGACCATCGAACGCCGGCTCGACGACCCGGAGCTCTCGCCGGCCAAAGTGGCGGCCGCCGAGGGGATCTCCGAACGCTACTTGCAGAAGCTGTTCGGCGGCGCCGGGTCGAGCTTCACCCATTACTTGCGGGAGCGCCGGTTGCAACGAACCCGCGCCGACCTGTCCAATCCGGGCGAAGCACATCACTCGATTTCCGAGATCGCATTCCGGGCCGGATTCAACGATTCGGCGCATTTCAGCCGCGCCTTCCGGCATCGCTTCGGCGTCTCGCCGCGCGAATTCCGACAGGCCGAAACCGAGCGCCATGCGACGACCGCCGCCGCCGCGGCTCAGCGAGGATGGCCGCAGCAAGCGCTGGCGCAACTTCGCAGCCGCCCCCCGACGACGACCGTCCGCAAGCCGGATGCAGCCGCGCTACAAGGCCCGCGTGCACGCCCGGCACCGGAGCCGCAGCATCATCACCTCGCGGCTGACGCGTCGAAAGTACATTGGGGCTATTTCAGCAGGTCGCTGGCGCCCCAGATCGAGATCGCGTCGGGCGACACCATCACGATCGAGACGCTCACGCAGCACGCCTCCGACGATCCCGAACGGATGATCCTGGGCGATGCCGGCGCCGAGAACGTGTTTCATTGGACGCACGATCAAAAGAACGTCGACCGTCGCGGCGCGGGGCCGGTCGACGCCTCGATCTACGGCCGCGGCGCCGGCGAAGGGTTCGGCGTGCACATCTGCACCGGGCCGGTGGCGGTGAAGGACGCGCAGCCCGGAGACGTGCTGGAAATCCGCATCCTGGATATCGTGCCGCGTGCCAGCCGCAACCCGGACTTCAAAGGGCGGGTGTTCGGCAGCAGCGTCGCGGCGTGGTGGGGCTATCACTACAAGGAATTTCTCGCCGAGCAGCACGCCCACGAGGCGGTGACAATCTACGAGATCCATCACGACGCCGACGCGCCCTATGCCCGGGCGCTGTATTCCTATCGCTGGGAGCCGCAGACCGATCCGTTCGGCACCGTGCACGCCACCTACGACTATCCCGGCGTGCCGGTGCAGCCGTCCTCGGTGCGGCGGCGTCACGACGTGCTCGACGGCCTTCGCATTCCGCTGCGACCGCATTTCGGCGTGATTGCGCTGGCACCGCGCGAGGCCGACTTCGTCGACTCGGTGCCGCCGGCTTACTTCGGCGGCAACCTCGACAATTGGCGGCTCGGCAAGGGATCGACCGTGTACTTGCCGGTGTCGGTGCCCGGTGCGTTGCTGTCGGTCGGCGATCCCCACGCCGCACAGGGCGACGGCGAGCTCGGCGGCACCGCGATCGAATGCTCGATGACCGGCACCTTCGAGGTGGTCCTGCACAAGAAGACCGAGTTCGCCGACAAACCGTTCGCCGATCTCAGCTACCCACTGATCGAAACGGCCACCGACTGGGTGCTGATGGGCTTCAGCCATCCCAACTATCTGGCGGAGTTCGGCGCGGGCGGCCAGAGCGAGGTCTACGCCACGTCCTCGCTCGATCTCGCGATGAAGGATGCGTTCCGCAAGATGCGGCGCTTTCTGATGACCATCAAAGGGCTGAGCGAGGACGAGGCGATCGCGCTGATGTCGGTCGCGGTCGATTTCGGCGTCACCCAAGTGGTCGACGGCAATTGGGGTGTCCATGCGATTCTCAGCAAGCGCGTCTTCGCCGATGCGCGCTGCTGATCTTCTGATGAAAGGTTCGTCTTGCAATTCCACATGATCGCCGGCGGGCCGAAGCCGGTCGCGCCGTTCAGCCATGCGGTCGAAACCGATGGCTTCGTCTTCGTCACCGGCCAGATGCCGGACACACCGCAGGCGCCCGGCGTGCTGCCGGACGGCATCGCGGCGCAAACCCGCGCGGTGATGGAGAATCTGCGCCTGATCCTCGGGGGGCTCGGGCTCGGCCTGGAGCACATCGTGATGAGCCGGATCTATCTGACGGAGTTCAAGCGCGACTATGCGGAGATGAACGAGGTCTACCGCAGCTACTTCCCGGCAGGTCGTCTACCGGCGCGCACTTGCGTCGGCGTCACCGGCCTTGCCTATGACGCGCTGATCGAAATCGATCTGGTTTGCCGCCGGCCAAGCTGACAGCCCGCAGGCAAGGACTTAACAGAGGGACTTAACGGAGGGAGGGACTTAACGGAGGATTGACACGACCAAGACCGCCTGCGCTCCAGCAGGCGCGGGGGCCGTCACCGGACACCCCGCGTCGCGTAACCGTCTTGTCAGTCAGCGCTTAGTGGACGCTGACGGCCTGCAGTTCCTGGCTCCAGGCATTCGCGATTGCCGCTTCGCGGCTGTCGGTCAGCATGATCGGCGTGCCGTCTGCCGAATGCAGCGCGAACAACTTGAGGCCCGGGGCGATCTCGGGAGCCTGCGGAAACAGCCCAGGCACGTCTTCGGAGCGGATCTGCTTCACATAGGCGATGTGGCCTTCGCCCAGATGCGCCAGCGCTTCCGGCGTGACGCCCACATTTTCAAGCACAGTACCAGCTTCAGTCATGGTCTCGACTCCTCTAGGAGACAAAGCGGTCGAGTCCGCTACTCGTTCCATTATTCGTGTTCGGTGATGGCGATTGTCTTAATGACCCTTTCCGGCTCGGGCCGGATCAGATCGATGGACAACAACCCGTTCTTCAGGTCCGCGCCCAGCACCTGCATCCCGTCGGCCAGCACGAAAGTCCGCTGGAAGTGACGTGCGGCAATGCCGCGGTGGATGTATTGCCGAGTTTTGTCATCCTGCTGCCGGCCCCGGATCACCAGTTGATTTTCCTCAATTGTGACATCGAGTTGATCGCGGGTGAATCCAGCCACCGCCAGTGTGATACGCAGCTTTTCGGGGTCACCGTTGCTGCGTTCGCACCGTTCGATGTTGTACGGGGGATACCCGTCGGCGCCTTTGACGACGCGATCGAGCGCACGCTCGATCTCGTCGAATCCCAGCAAAAAGGGACTTGATAACGAAGGAACACGAGACATCACAAAGTCCTCTCGAAGCGACTTTGAGGGGGTCCTTGCGGCACCCCATCGACCGTCCGGCACCTCGCCGTCCAGTCCAGACCAATATGGGCAGTGCAAAAGAACTGTTCAAGAAGGCCACAACAGCGAATTCCACCAGTAGCTTACGGCCCGCTAGCCGGCAATCCGGCGGCGCCCGTCGGCGGAAAACAGATGCAGGCTGTGCGGCGCCGCCGCAACCGTGACGCGCTCTCCGACCGCCGGCGAGCTTTGCCCGGGAACCCTGACGATGATGTCCCCGCCAGCTGCTTCGCCGGGCCTGCCCGCGACCACCGGCCGCGCCTCATCGCCGGCGCGGATCCCATAGACGAACGTCTCGGGCCCGACCCGCTCGATCGCCTCGACGGTGATGTCGAGCGCCAGCCCGCCCGCCACAGGCGCCCCTGAGCCGATCACGAGGTCCTCAGGCCGCACCCCGAGAATGCCAGCATCCGGCGGCGTACTGCCGAACTGCCCCCGCAGTGCGTCGGAAAGCGGCAACAGGTTCATCGGCGGCGCGCCGATGAACGACGCCACGAAGGTGGTGGCCGGCTTGGCATAGACGTCGAGCGGCGAGCCGATCTGTTCGACCACGCCGCCGTTCATCACCACCAGCATGTCGGCCAGCGTCATCGCCTCGAGCTGGTCGTGGGTGACGTAGATCGCGGTGGTCGCCAGCCGGCGCTGCAATTTCCGGATCTCGACCCGCATCGCGACGCGGAGCTTGGCGTCGAGATTGGACAGCGGCTCGTCGAACAGGAACACTTTGGGCTGGCGCACGATGGCGCGGCCCATCGCGACGCGCTGGCGCTGGCCCCCGGACAGCTGCCGCGGCTTGCGTTCCAGCATCGCGCTAAGTTCCAGGATGCGCGCCGCCTCCTGGACGCGGGCGTCGATCTCCGGCTTGGCCATGCCGCGGTTGCGCAGTCCGTAGGCCATGTTGTTGTAGACGCTCATATGCGGATACAGCGCGTAGTTCTGGAACACCATCGCAATGTCGCGGTCGGCCGGCTCGACCTGATTGACGACGCGGCCACCGATCTCGATGTCGCCGGAGGTGATCGTCTCCAGCCCTGCCACCATCCGCAGCAGCGTGGACTTGCCGCAGCCCGAGGGGCCGACCAGCACGCAGAACTGGCCGTCACCGACCGCGAAGTCGACACCCTTGATGGCCTCGAAGCCTCCCGGATAGGTCTTGCGGACATTGCGGAGAACGACATCGGCCACGATTACTTCTCCGTCTCGACCAGACCGCGCACGAACAGCTTCTGCATCAGCACCACCACGGCGACCGGCGGCAGCATCGCCAGCACCGCGGTCGCCATCACGATCGGCCACTCGGTCAGTGCGTCCGAGGTGACGATCATCTTGCGGATACCGATCTGGACGGTCTGCATGTCGTCACGCGTGGTGATCAGCAGCGGCCACAGATATTGATTCCAGCCGTAGATGAACAGAATCACGAACAGCGCCGCCATATTGGTGCGCGACAGCGGCAGCAGCGTATCCCAGAAGAACCGCAGCGGCCCGGCGCCGTCGATCCGCGACGCCTCCAACAGCTCGTCCGGCACCGTCATGAAGAACTGCCGGAACAGCAGCGTCGCGGTCGCAGACGCGATCAGCGGCAGCGCCAGACCCGCGTAGCTGTCGAGCAGATTGAGGTCGGCGGCGATCTTGTAGGTCGGATAGATCCGGACTTCGACCGGCAGCATCAGGGTGATGAAAATCACCCAGAAGATCGTCATCCGCAGCGGAAAGCGGAAATACACGATCGCATAGGCCGAGATGATCGAGATCGCGATCTTGCCGAGCGCAATCGACATCGCCATCACGAAGGAGTTGAACAGCATGCTGGCGACCGGCTCGCGCGTGGTGCCCGAGGAGCCGACGAAGATCGTCTTGTAATAGGTTTCGAGGAAGTGCCCGCCCGGCAGCAGCGACATCTGGCCGTTGGCGATGGTGGCGTTGTCCTGGGTCGAGGCAACGAACGCCAGATACACCGGGAACGCCACGATCGCGACGCCGACCCACAGGATCAGGTGCGGCACCAGGTTTCCGAACTTCCGGTGCTCGACCATCAATAGTTCACCTTGCGCTCGACGAAGCGGAATTGGATTGCCGTCAGCGCGATCACGATGCCCATCAGGATCACCGATTGCGCCGCCGAGCTGCCGAGATTGGAGCCGAGCAGGCCGTCCTGATACACCTTGTAGACCAGCGTCTCGGTGGCCTTGGCGGGGCCGCCGCGGGTCATGGTGTCGATGATGCCGAACGTGTCGAAGAACGCGTACACGATGTTGACGATGATCAAAAAGAAGATCGTCGGCGACAGCAGCGGGAAGATGATGGTCCAGAACCGTCGCATCGGCCGGGCGCCATCGATCGCCGCGGCTTCGATCACGCTGGACGGGATCGCCTGCAGCCCGGCGAGGAAGAACAGGAAGTTGTAGGAGATCTGCTTCCACGCCGCGGCGAGCACGATCAAGAGCGCCGCCTGATCACCGTCGAGCAGCGGATTCCAATCGACCCCGATCGAGCGCAGGCCGTGAGCGATCACCCCGAGCGAGGGGTTGAGCATGAACACCCACAGCACGCCGACCACTGGCGGCGCTACCGCGTAAGGCCAGATCAGCATGGTGCGGTAGAACGTCGAGCCACGCAGCGGCCGGTCGGCCATCACTGCCAGGAGAAGTGCCAGCGACAGCGACGACAGCGCGATCGCAAAGGAAAACGCGAAGGTGCGCAGGATGGCGGCGAAGTAATCCGGATCGGCCAGCAGTTCTTTGTAGTTATCGAACCACACGAACACGGTCGACAGACCGAACGCATCCTGCAGAAGGAACGACTGAATCACCGCCTGCACGGCGGGCCAATAGAAAAACACCAGCACCACCGCGAGCTGCGGCAGCACCAGCAGATACGGCAGGAACTTGGATTGAAAGACGGCCTGCTTGAGCATCGACTAGCTCCCCTCCCCCCGCTCTTGCGGCGGGGAGGGGTCGGGGGTGGGGGGAGCCGCGCGGACGGCGTCTACGATGGTCTGCATCACACCGTCGATGTTGTTCAGGACATCGTTATTCCAGAACCTGAGCACGCGATAGCCCGCCGCATTGAGATAGTTGGTTCGAACAACATCGGACTCTGATCCCGCGTGCTGCCCGCCGTCGAGTTCAATCACGAGGCGGAGCGCATGGCAGGCGAAGTCCGCATAGTACGGGCCAATCGTGGCTTGCCGGCGGAAATGTGCCTCACCGAATGCAGGGCGACGCAGTCGTTGCCAAAGCTTCCGCTCCGCGTCCGTCGGTTTTTGACGAAAGCTCCGCGCTCGTGGAACCCGTTGGTCGATTGTTCTCGCCATCAGCGTTCGTGCCTGGGGCTCCCCCCACCCCCGACCCCTCCCCGCCGCAAGGGCGGGGGGAGGGGAGGACGAGAGCGCGTTGTGAAGTAGCTACCTCACCGCCGTCTTCTCGAACTGCCGCAGCATGACGTTACCGCGGGTGACGGCGGCGTCGAGGGCTTCCTGGGCGGTCTTCTTGCCGGCGAGCGCTTGCTCGATTTCTTCGGCCCAGACGTCGCGGAGCTGCACCATGTTGCCGAGGCGCAGGCCGCGGGAGTTTTCGGTCGGCGGCTTGTTGGTGAGTTCCTTGATCGGCGTTTCGAGATAGGGCTGATCCTTGTAGAAGCCCTCGGCCTTGGCCTTCTCATAGGCCGCCTTGGTGATCGGCAGATAGCCCGACGCCTTGTGGATCGCGACCTGGCGGTCGGTGTCGGACAGGAAGGCGAGGAACTTGGCGACGCCCTTGTACTCTTCCGGACTCTTGCCGCCCATCACCCACAGCGAGGCGCCGCCGATGATCGAATTCTGCGGCGCGCCCTTCACGTCCGGATAGTAGGGCATCGGCGCGTTGGTCCAGTTGAACTTGGCCTGGTTCTTGACGTTGCCGAAGAAGCCCGACGAGGTCAGGAACAGCGGGCATTCGCCCGAGGTGAAGCGACCCTCGCCGGTGTTGGTGCGGCCGGAGTAATCGTAGGTCTTGTCCTTCTGCAGCTCGATCAGCTTTTCGAGATGCTTGACCTGCACCGGGCCGTTGAATTCCAGCTTGGTGTCGAAGCCGTCGAGGCCGTTGGCCTTGGAGGCGAGCGGCACATTGTGCCAGGCCGAGAGCTGTTCGAGATTGGCCCAGGTGACCCAAGCGGTCGAGAAGCCGCAGGTGGCGTAGCCGGCCGCTTTCAGTTTCTTGGCGTCATCGAACACCTCGGGCCAAGTCTTCGGGATCTCGGCGATGTTCGCTTTCTTCAACGCGTCGAGATTGACCCACATCACCATCGACGACGAGTTGAAGGGGAACGACAGCATCTCGCCCTTGGACGTCGAGTAGTAGCCGGTGATCGCCGGCAGATACGCCTTCGGGTCGAACGGCTCGCCGGTTTCCTGCATCAGCTTGTAGACCGGCTTCACCGCACCGGTCGCCGCCATCATGGTGGCGGTGCCGACTTCGAACACCTGGAGGATGTGCGGCGCGTTGCCAGCGCGGAACGCGGCAATGCCGGCATTCATGGTATCGGCGTAGCCGCCCTTATAGGTCGGCACCACCTTGTAGTCGCTCTGCGCGGCGTTGAATTCGTTGGCCAGCTTGACGATGACATCGTTGTTGCCGCCGGTCATCGCGTGCCACCACTGAATCTCGGTGACCGCATGCGCCGGCGCAGCGAGCGCCAGCGTCGCAGCAATCGCCGTTGCGGCGATCGCAGTCAGGCCAAAGGGTCGAAATGCCATGAAAACCTCCCGGTGGGCACGTCACTGTCGTGGTGGGCGCGCGTAGCAGCGCGCAATGACAGGCACATGACCGTATAAGCGAGGGGCAGCCGGGTAGGGAAGCGGCGGCATCGCGACCGCTCGGAAACCTATGATGCAACGCAAGAATTGTTGCGTCGCGGTATTCGGCGCCGGCTTTGCTGCCGGCGCCGTTCCGATCAGCGCTTGCGCTCCGGGCCGCTGACGATGCCGTCGGCGACCAGCTTGGAGATGTCGTCCTCCGAATAGCCGAACTCGCCCAGCACTTCGCTGGCGTGTTGGCTGAACTTTGGCGGCAGACCGCGCAGGCTCGCCTTGGTGCGCTCGAACCGGATCGGCGAGGCGACGCCCTTGTACCAATCCTTCTCGATCACATCGCCGCGGTAGGCGGTGTGCGGGCTGGTGAGGGCCTTGTCGATCGACTGCACCGGGCCGGCAGGCAGGCCGGCATTGAGCAGCCGGTCGCACAGCGGCACGGCGTCGTGCTGGCTGAACACCGCCTCGAGTTCGGCACGGAGCGCGGCGCGGTTGGCGATGCGGTCCTTGTTGCGCGCGAAGCGCGGATCGGTGCCGAGTTCCGGCTTGCCGATCTCCTTGCACAGCTTGCGGAAGGTTCCGTCGTTGCCGACGCCGGTAAAGATCTGACCGTCGCGAGCGTTGAAGGTCGAATATGGCACCAGATTCGGGTGCTCGTTGCCGGTCAGCGATGGCGGCTTGCCGTGCAGGAAGTAGTTCGCGGTATGCGGATGCATGATCGCGAGACCGGTTTCGTACAGCGTCGTCTCCACAAACTGGCCCTTGCCGGAGCGCTCGCGTTCCGCCAGCGCCATCAAGATCCCGATCGTCGCATACAGACCGGTGGTGATGTCGACCAACGGCACGCCGATTCGCACCGGACCACTCTCCGGCGAACCGGTGGCCGCGATCATGCCGGTCATCGCCTGGATGATGGCGTCGTAGCCGGGGTTGCCGCCGCGCGGGCCGTCGGCGCCGAAACCCGAAATCCGGCAATGCACCAGCCGCGGAAACTTCTCGCGAATCACCTCGTTGGAGAGGCCCCATTTGTCGAGCGTGCCGGGTTTGAAGTTCTCGATCAGCACGTCGGCATCTTCGAGCATCTTCAGCAGCACTTCGCGTCCGCCCGGCGAGGCGAGATCGAGCCCGATCGAACGCTTGTTGCGGTTCACGCCGAGAAAATACGCTGCGTCCTCGTCGTGGAAGGGAGGGCCCCAGTCGCGCACCTCGTCGCCGGCCGGCGGTTCGACCTTGATGACGTTGGCGCCGTGGTCGGCGAGGATCTGGGTGCAATAGGGGCCGCCGAGCACGCGAGTAAGATCGATCACTCGCAATCCGGCGATCGCGCCGGGCATCAGGGGAGAAGTCATGAGGGCTTTCTTATTGAAGCTTTGATGGGGAGATGAACCTACCGGTCAGAGGCGGGTCTTGGCAAATCCGACGACGGCTCACGCGCCAATCACGACATGTCGGAATGTCAGGACGCATGGTCTCGCGGCCTATGCCGCGGCATTCCTTCGTGTGCGTCGTGACGAAAGGACGATAGGGCTTGCCGAGCCAAAGCCTGCGAAGCAAGCGAAGGATGGTGGAGCCAGGCGGGATCGAACCGCCGACCTCTTGCATGCCATGCAAGCGCTCTCCCAGCTGAGCTATGGCCCCTTACCCTGGGTGCGCGGCGCAAATCAAAATCGGCCGCGCGGCAATCGTTGATCACATATCGGCGACGATCTCAAGTCTCCTCATCGCCAGAAACGTCACCAATGATGTCCGTGACGTCTTCATCCTCTTCTTCTTCATCGGCGATGAAGGTCGAATCGTCGTCATCGTCGTCGATCGTCTCGTCGATTTCGATGTCGTCTTCGGATTCCGGCACCACGGCCTTGACCTTGCCGGTGTTCTCCTCGGCATCGGCCTCTTCCAGCGACACCAGCTCTTCGGCCTCCACGGCCTCAGGCGCCTCGGTATCGGCGCCAGCGGTGGCACGCTGGTCAGCACGAGTGCGCGGCACGGCAACCGGCGCGATCGGCACCACCTCGCCGGTGTAGGGCGAGATCACAGGATTCTTGTTCAGATCGTAGAACTTTTTGCCTGTCGTCGGGCAAATACGTTTGGTTCCGAGATCGGATTTCGCCACTTGTGCAACCTTGGGATTTCTTGAAAAACGGTGCTTCACTTGGCTAGTTGGCACGCCGCTGTCAATAGCGGTTTATGCCGAAGGCCGCGAGGCGGGCCGTGGCGCCGAGCCGAATCACCCGCAGACGCGAGGGACCACAACCTTGACCGTTTCGAACCAGCCGACGCCGCTGCAGGCGCGCAAGAGCCATGCATTGCAAGGTACCGTGCGCGTCCCGGGCGACAAATCGATCTCGCATCGGGCGCTGATTCTCGGCGCGCTGGCGGTCGGCGAGACCCGAATCTCCGGCCTGCTCGAGGGCGAGGACGTTCTCAACACCGCCAAAGCGATGCGCGCGCTCGGCGCCAAGGTCGAGCGCACCGGCGATTGCGAATGGCGGGTGCACGGTGTCGGCGTCGCAGGCTTTGCGACGCCGGAAGCACCGCTGGATTTCGGCAATTCAGGCACCGGTTGCCGTCTGGCGATGGGCGCGGTGGCGGGATCTCCGATCGTCGCAACCTTCGACGGCGATGCCTCGTTGCGCAGCCGGCCGATGCGGCGCATCGTCGATCCGCTGGAGCTGATGGGCGCCAAAGTTGTGTCGAGCAGCGAGGGCGGCCGGCTGCCGCTGGCCCTGCAGGGCGCCCGCGACCCGCTGCCGATTCTTTACCGCACCCCTGTACCGTCAGCGCAGATCAAATCCGCCGTGCTGCTTGCCGGCCTGTCGGCCCCCGGCATCACCACGGTGATCGAGGCCGAGGCGAGCCGCGACCATACCGAGCTGATGCTGCAGCATTTCGGCGCCACGGTCGTCACCGAACCGGAAGGCGTCCACGGCCGTAAGATTTCGTTAACCGGCCAGCCGGAATTGCGGGGCGCCCCGGTGGTGGTGCCGGCCGATCCGTCGTCGGCCGCCTTCCCGATGGTGGCGGCATTGGTGGTCCCCGGCTCCGACATCGAGCTGACCGACGTGATGACCAACCCGCTGCGCACCGGACTGATCACCACGCTGCGCGAAATGGGCGCCTCGATCGAGGACAGCGACGTCCGGGGCGACGCTGGCGAGCCGATGGCCCGCTTCCGGGTGCGCGGCTCGAAGCTGAAGGGCGTCGAGGTGCCGCCCGAGCGCGCGCCGTCGATGATCGACGAGTATCTGGTGCTGGCAGTCGCCGCCGCCTTCGCCGAAGGCACCACCGTGATGCGCGGCTTGCACGAATTGCGGGTCAAGGAAAGCGACCGGCTCGAAGCGACGGCGGCGATGCTGCGGGTCAACGGCGTCGCGGTCGAGATCGCCGGTGATGATCTGATCGTCGAGGGCAAGGGCCATGTGCCCGGCGGCGGCGTGGTCGCCACCCACATGGATCATCGCATCGCGATGTCGGCCCTCGCCATGGGGCTCGCGTCCGACAAGCCGGTGGCAGTCGACGACACCGCCTTCATCGCCACCAGCTTCCCGGACTTCGTTCCGATGATGCGGCGGCTCGGCGCGGAATTCGGCTGAGCCTCAGGCCGCTTCGACCGGCTGAAGGCCGACGATTCGGTCGGTTTCGTTCTGCGCGGCGGTCAGAGCCGCCTGCAGCCGCTCCGCGATCTCTGCGGTCGGCGAGCCCGCCTCGACGGTGATCGGCTCGCCGAACCGGATCGCGACCTTGGCGAAAAGGCCGGGCAGCATCAGCCGATCCCAGCTCCGAAGCAGCTTGTGACGCGACAGGCTGACCGAGACCGGCAGGATCGGCAGACCGGTCAGCCGCGCCATATCGAGAACGCCCTCGCTGTTGATGCGCATCCGCGGACCGCGCGGGCCGTCGGGCGTGACGAACAGGCTGTGGCCGGACTTTCCAAGCCGCATCATTTCGCGCGCCGCCCGCATGCCACCGCGCGAGGACGAACCGACCGCGGTCTGAATCCCGAACGCGGCCCCGACCCTGGAGATGATCTTGCCGTCGCGATGCCCGCTGATCAGCGCGACCAGCGGCTTGCTCTTGGTCTGCAGCATCGGCAGCATGATCAGCCGCCCGTGCCACATCGCCAGGATGTAAGGCTCTGGAATCGGAGGGGCCTGCCGGTCGTATCGGCCGGTCCACATCACGAACTTAAAATAGACCTTGGAGAAGTTGACGCCGAGCGACAGGACCGCATCCGATCGCGTAATGCGTTTGACGAAAGCGGGCGTGGCCATCCAGGAAGGGTCCGGGCAGAGATTGATAGGAAATCGCCAACGAGGCTGGCTTCGGCGGATCGCGGGTTTATACCGAGTTGTTCACGGCTGCAAACCACTGCGGGACCTCGTCGAAACGCCGCGCTGCCCGTGAAAGGCTCACCAAGCCAATTGGAATGCAAAAGAGAATGATCATCGCAATCGACGGACCGGCCGCATCGGGCAAGGGCACGCTCGCCAAACGGCTGGCCGCTCATTACGGCCTCAGGCATCTTGATACCGGCGTAATTTATCGCGCCGTCGCCAAGGCGATGCTGGACGCCGGCACCGACCTCACCGACGAGGCGCGCGCCGCCGACGTCGCCCGCACGCTCGACCCGGCCCGGTTCGACGACCCGGCCCTGAAGAGCCACACCGTCGGCGAGGCGGCCTCGGTGGTGTCGGCGCATCCGCAAGTTCGCGCCGCACTGGTCGAGTTCCAGCAGAGCTTTGCCGCGACGCCGCCCGGCGCCGTGCTCGACGGCCGCGACATCGGCACGGTGATCTGTCCGGACGCCGAGGTGAAGATCTTCGTGGTCGCCTCGGCCGAAGTCCGTGCCCACCGCCGCTTCCTGGAGGCGCAGTCCCGCGGCGAACCCGCCGACGAGGCGATGATCCTGGCCGACATCCTCAAGCGCGACGAGCGCGACAAGAACCGCTCGGCGGCGCCGCTCAAGCAAGCACCGGATGCAGTCTTGCTCGATAATTCCTATTTGGATATAGAAGGCGGCGTCCGGGCCGCCATCGATATTGTCGAGGCCGTTCGAGCGGGCCGGCGTCGGGTCTAACGACCAAACCGACGCCGTCATTGGAGGTTCGCCCGCTCCGCCGCCACCGCCGCGATGGCCGGATGAAGACCGCGAGATCCGCTTCGGATTCGTCGCGCCTTTCGCCGCCGGACGTTCTGCTGGAATGCCCCAATCTGCGATCCGCCTCACCGCGGATCAACGTCTCGACCGTGCAGGCATGCTGCCGGCCCGCTCCGCACCGATGTGCAGGGCGGTCGTCAGGTTCGCGGACCCCTGACACTGCGCGCGCGAGACGGCCCTCAACCGAACTGCCGGCGACATCCGCATCTGGAGAACAAATGGCTTCGACTGACACTTACAATCCGACCCGCGACGATTTTGCCGCGATGCTCGACGAGTCCTTCGCCGGCGGTAACCTGCAGGAAAGCTCGGTTATCAAGGGCAAGGTGGTCGCGATCGAGAAGGACATGGCCGTCATCGACGTCGGCCTGAAGACCGAAGGCCGCGTGCCGCTGCGCGAATTCGCCGGTCCCGGCCGCGACAACGAGATCAAGGTCGGCGATACCGTCGAGGTGTTCCTCGATCGGATCGAGAATGCGCTCGGCGAAGCCGTGCTGTCGCGCGACAAAGCGCGCCGCGAAGAGAGCTGGGGCAAGCTCGAGAAGGCCTTCAACAATAACGAGAAGGTGTTCGGCGTCATCTTCAATCAGGTCAAGGGCGGCTTCACGGTCGACCTCGACGGCGCCGTGGCGTTCCTGCCGCGCAGCCAAGTCGACATCCGTCCGATCCGCGACGTCGCGCCACTGATGAACAACTCGCAGCCGTTCCAGATCCTCAAGATGGATCGCCGCCGTGGCAACATCGTCGTGTCGCGCCGGACCGTGCTGGAAGAGACCCGCGCCGAGCAGCGCCAGGAGCTGGTGCAGAACCTCGAAGAGGGGCAGGTGATCGACGGCGTCGTCAAGAACATCACCGATTACGGTGCGTTCGTCGACCTCGGCGGCATCGACGGCCTGCTGCACGTGACCGATATCGCCTGGCGCCGGGTCAATCACCCGACCGAGGTGCTGACCATCGGCCAGACCGTCAAGGTCAAGATCATCAAGATCAACCACGAGACCCACCGCATCTCGCTCGGCATGAAGCAGCTGCTGGACGATCCGTGGCAGGGCATCGAGGCCAAGTACCCGCTGAACGCGCGCTTCACCGGCCGCGTCACCAACATCACCGACTACGGTGCGTTCGTCGAGCTCGAGCCGGGCATCGAAGGCCTGATCCACGTCTCCGAGATGTCGTGGACCAAGAAGAACATGCACCCCGGCAAGATCGTTTCGACCTCTCAGGAAGTCGAAGTGCAGGTGCTCGAGGTGGATTCGGTCAAGCGCCGGATCTCGCTCGGTCTCAAGCAGACCATGCGCAATCCGTGGGAAGTGTTCGTCGAGAAGCATCCGGTCGGTTCGACCGTCGAAGGCGAGGTCAAGAACAAGACCGAGTTCGGTCTGTTCCTGGGTCTCGACGGCGACGTCGACGGCATGGTCCACCTCTCGGACCTCGACTGGAAGCTGCCGGGCGAGCAGGTGATCGACAACTTCAAGAAGGGCGACATGGTCAAGGCCGTGGTGCTCGACGTGGACGTCGAAAAGGAGCGCATCTCGCTCGGCGTCAAGCAGCTCGAAGGCGACCCCTTCGCCGAGCCGGGCGACGTCAAGAAGGGCGCTGTCGTGACCTGCGAAGTGCTCGACGTGAAGGAATCGGGCATCGACGTGCAGATCTCCGGCACCGACTTCACCACCTTCATCAAGCGCTCGGAGCTGGCGCGCGACCGTAACGACCAGCGCAGCGACCGCTTCGCGGTTGGTGAGAAGGTCGACGCCCGCGTCATCCAGTTCGACAAGAAGGCCCGCAAGGTCCAGGTGTCGATCAAGGCGCTGGAAGTGGCCGAGGAGAAGGAAGCCATCGCACAGTACGGCTCGTCCGATTCGGGCGCGACGCTGGGCGACATTCTCGGCACCGCGCTCAAGCAGCGCGACAAGTAAGCCTCAGGCTTACCTCACGACATCAAGGGCTCCGGCATCGCCGGGGCCCTTTTTCGTGGCGCGAGATCAGCCGCGCGGCGTCAACGCCTGCGGCCGCAGCCCGCGCACGGGGCGCGAACCGAACCATGTTTTCTTCATATTGGATTGTAATTGATGTATTTCGCTCACGGGACGTCAACGATCCCGCCTGACAACCGAACGATGGCCGCCGACCGGAGAACCGCAGATGTCACTTGATTCCGATGTGATCGTCGATCGCCGCCGGATGCGCAGGAAGTTGACGTTTTGGCGCGTGGCCGCCGTTCTGGTCGCGATCATCGCCGTCGTGGCGGTCGGTGCGATGCTGTCTCCGGCCGGGCGCGGCGCGCTCTCCTCGAGCGGGTCGATCGCGCGCATCAAGATCGAAGGCCTGATCCGCAGCAATGACGAGCGTGTCCAAGCGCTCGACCGGCTCGGCAAGTCGTCCTACTCGGCCGTGATCGTGCACATCAATTCACCCGGTGGCACCACCGCGGGCTCCGAGGAATTGCACGATGCGCTGGCGCGGTTGAAGGCGAAGAAGCCGATGGTGGTGGTGGTCGAAGGGCTCGCCGCCTCCGGCGGCTACATCGCCGCCCTCGCCTCCGAACACATCGTCGCGCAGCAGACCTCGCTGGTCGGCTCGATCGGCGTGCTGTTCCAATATCCGAACGTGTCCGAGCTGCTGAAGACCGTCGGCGTCAAGGTCGAGGAAGTGAAATCGTCGCCGCTGAAGGCTGCGCCGAACGGTTTCGAGCCGACCAGCCCCGAGGCGCGCGCTGCGATCGAGGCGCTGGTGAAGGATTCCTACGCCTGGTTCCGCGGCATGGTGCAGCAGAGCCGTAAAATGACCGACGATCAGCTCAACGTCGTCGCCGATGGCCGCGTGTTCACCGGGCGCCAGGCCGTCGGCCTGAAACTGATCGACGAACTCGGCGACGAGAAGACCGCGATCGCGTGGCTGGAGAAGGCGAAGAGCGTCAAATCCGGCCTGCCAGTGCGCGACTACAAGCTGGCGCCGCAGTTCGGCGATCTCACCTTCCTGCGCGCCGCAGCGTCGGTCGCTTTCGACGCTGCGGGCCTCGGTGTGATCGCACGGCGCGTTGAACAGAGCGGTGCGATGCAGTCGGTCGAACGGCTCGGCCTCGACGGCATGCTGGCATTGTGGGCGCCGTCAGCGGGTCAATGATCTCTGCCCGCGGAGCGTGCAGCCGCGTGCGGTATTTTTGACCCCGAAAGCAACCGCAATCGCGCTTCCACGGTGCCCTCCCTCCGAGCGGAGATCCGATTTAGCGTCTTGACAGTTCACGGCATTTTCACGGAAATGGCGGTCCGCACGCACGGACCGCATCCTCGATGATCAAATCCGAACTCGTTCAGCGTATCGCCGAGCACAACCCGCACCTGTACCAGCGGGACGTCGAGAACATCGTCAACGCGATCCTCGATGAGATCGTCGAGGCGTTGGCGCGTGGGGATCGGGTCGAGCTTCGCGGCTTTGGCGCATTCTCGGTGAAGCATCGTCCGGCACGGGCCGGGCGCAATCCGCGCACCGGGGCCCATGTGCCGGTCGAGCAGAAGACCGTGCCGTTTTTCAAGACCGGCAAGGAAATGCGTGAGCGCCTGAACCGCGACAGCGGCGACGACGCCCCAACCACCGATACCGCGTAGCGCGACGCCCCATTGCCGAGCCAGGCGAGCGAATGACATGCAGAAGTTTCTGACGGCCCTGGTGCTGATCCCGCTCGGTTTGATCCTCGTGGTGTTCGCGGTCGCCAACCGCCACATGGTCGACGTGTCGTTCGACCCGCTCGACCCCACCAACCCGCTCGGCCACATCCGGCTGCCGCTGTTCGTGGTGATTATCGCCACCGCGATCGTCGGCGTGATCCTCGGCGGTATCGCCACCTGGTTCGGACAACGGCGCTGGCGACGCGCCGCCCGCCGGCATCAGGCCGAAGCGATCGAAGCCCAGAACCAGCTCGCCAGCCTGCGTGCCAGCATCGCGACACCGGCACAGAGCGAGCCGCGCCGCCTGCTGCTTGAGAGCGGTTCCAACGGCGCCGGGCGCGACAAGTCCCGCGCGACGTTGTAAGACTGCGCATTCTCTGCGGCGCCCTGGCGCGCCGGCAACCCAGATTCAGCGCACAGCCATGTCCACCATTGTGAAAATCTGCGGTCTGACGACCGCCGACACGCTGGAAGCAGCGGTCGAAGCCGGCGCCGATATGGTCGGCTTCGTGTTCTTTCCTGCTTCCCCCCGTCATCTCGACATCGACTTCGCCGATGCGCTCGGCCGTCAAGTCCGCAGCCGCGCCGCCAAGGTCGCGCTCACCGTCGATGCCGACGACGACCTGCTCGACGCCATCGTCGAGCAGCTTCGGCCGAACTGGCTGCAATTCCACGGCAACGAGAGCCCGGAGCGGGTGCGTTCGATCAAGCGTATCTATGGCCTGCCGGTGATGAAGGCGATCGCGGTCGCGAGCCCGGAAGATCTTTCGGTGCTGCCGGACTACGCGGCAGTGGCAGACCGCATCCTGTTCGACGCGCGGCCGCCGAAGGACGCCCCCCGCCCCGGCGGGCTCGGCGCAGCGTTCGATTGGAAGCTGCTCGACGGCGTCGACCTCAAACTGCCGTTCCTGGTTTCTGGCGGGATCAACGCCGGCAACGTCGCCGAAGCGCTGCGGGTGACGCGCGCGCACGGCGTCGACGTGTCGTCGGGAGTTGAAACTTCCCCCGGCGAAAAGGACCCGGACCTGATCCGCGACTTCATCCGCGCCGCCCGCGCGGCCTAACCCAAGAGCTGACATGAACCAAGCTTTGCCGAATTCCTTCCGGTCCGGCCCCGACGAGCGCGGGCATTTCGGCATCTATGGCGGCCGCTTTGTCGCCGAGACGCTGATGCCGCTGATCCTCGATCTGGAAAAGGCCTATGCGGAAGCCAAGATCGACCCGGCGTTCCGCGCCGAGATGGACGGCCATCTCAAGCACTATGTCGGCAGGCCGTCGGCGCTATATTTCGCCGAGCGGCTGACCGAGCATTTCGGCGGCGCCAAGATCTACTTCAAGCGCGAAGACCTCAACCACACCGGCGCCCACAAGGTGAACAATGTGCTCGGCCAGATCATGCTGGCCAAGCGCATGGGCAAGCCGCGGGTGATCGCCGAGACCGGCGCCGGCATGCACGGCGTCGCCACCGCGACGATGTGCGCCAAGTTCGGCCTCCAATGCGTGGTGTTCATGGGTGCGGTCGACGTCGAACGCCAGCAGCCCAACGTGCTGCGGATGAAGGCGCTCGGCGCCGAAGTCCGCCCCGTCACCTCCGGCGCCAACACGCTGAAGGACGCGATGAACGAGGCGCTGCGTGACTGGGTCACCAACGTCCACGACACGTTCTATTGCATCGGCACCGTGGCGGGCCCGCACCCCTATCCGATGATGGTGCGCGACTTCCAGGCGGTGATCGGCCAGGAAGTCCGCGAGCAGATCGTGCAGGCCGAAGGCCGCCTGCCCGACTCGCTGGTCGCCTGCATCGGCGGCGGCTCCAACGCGATGGGGCTATTCCATCCGTTCCTCGACGATCCGGGCGTGGCGATCTACGGCGTCGAGGCCGCCGGCCACGGCCTCGACAAGCTGCACGCAGCCTCGATCGCCGGCGGCAAGCCCGGCGTGCTCCACGGCAACCGCACCTATCTGTTGATGGACCCGGACGGCCAAATCGAGGAAGCGCATTCGATCTCCGCCGGCCTCGACTATCCGGGCGTCGGCCCCGAGCACTCCTGGCTGCACGATGTCGGCCGCGTCGAATTCCTGTCCGCCACCGACACTGAAGCGCTCGACGCGTTCAAGCTGTGCTGCCGGCTCGAAGGCATCATCCCCGCGCTGGAGCCGAGCCACGCGCTCGCCAAGGTCGCCGACCTCGCGCCCAAGCTGCCGAAGGATCACCTGATGGTCGTCAACATGTCCGGCCGCGGCGACAAGGACCTCGCGTCGGTCGCCGAACATCTCGGGGGCCAATTCTGATGACCACCCGCATCGACACCCGCTTCGCCGACCTGAAGCAGCAGGGGCGCCCCGCATTCGTCACCTTCGTGATGGCGGGCGATCCCGATCTCGACACGTCGCTGCAGATCCTCAAGGCCCTGCCGGCCGCCGGCGCCGACGTGATCGAAATCGGCATGCCGTTCACCGACCCGATGGCGGACGGCCCGGCGATCCAGGCCGCTGGCCTGCGCGCCCTGAAGGCCGGCACCACGCTGAAGAAGACGCTGGCGCTGGTCCGCGACTTCCGCACCACCGACAACGCCACGCCGATCGTGCTGATGGGGTACTACAACCCGATCTACATCTACGGCGTCGACGCCTTCCTGGCGGACGCCAAGGAGGCCGGCGTCGACGGCCTGATCATCGTCGATCTGCCGCCGGAAGAGGACGACGAGCTGTGCCTGCCGGCCATGAAGGCCGGGCTCAACTTTATCCGTCTCGCCACCCCGACCACCGACGAAAAGCGGTTGCCGGCCGTGCTCGCCAACACTTCGGGCTTCGTCTATTACGTCTCGATCACCGGCATCACCGGATCGGCCGCGGCGGACGCCTCGGCGGTCGGCGCCGCGGTGCAGCGGATCAAGCGTCACACCAACCTGCCGGTCTGCGTCGGCTTCGGCATTCGCACGCCGGAAGCGGCTCAGGCGATCGCCGCGCAGGCCAACGGCGCGGTGGTGGGCTCGGCCCTGATCGATGCGGTCAAGGCCAGCCTCGACGCCGAGGGCCGCGCCACCAAAGCGACGGTCGGCGCGGTGGCGGATCTGGTCGCTTCGCTGGCGGCCGGCGTTCGCGGTGCGAAACAGGCTGCCGAATAGCAGCAATCGAAGCAGGACGATGGTCTGGACGGGGCTGGGCTCCGCCGCCATATCCTGACAATGCCATGAACCCAGGCGGCGCCCTGTCCGGCGACGCGCGGAGTACGTCATGAACTGGTTGACCAACGTCGTCCGTCCGAAGATCCGCAACATTCTGCGGCGCGAGACTCCGGAGAACCTCTGGATCAAATGCCCGGATACCGGACAGCTCGTGTTCTACAAGGACGTCGAGCAGAACCAGTTCGTCATCCCGGGCTCCAACTATCACATGCGGATGGGCTCGCTGGCGCGCATGAAGTCGGTCTTCGACAACGAGACCTGGTACGACGTCGCGCTACCCGAAGTCGTGGCCGACCCGCTGAAGTTCCGCGACGAGCGCAAATACGCCGACCGGATCAAGGACGCCCGCACCAAGACCGGCGCCCACGACGCAGTGCGCGTCGGCTTCGGCAAGCTCGAAACCTTTCCGGTCGTGGTCGCGGTGCAGGACTTCGACTTCATGGGCGGCTCGCTCGGCATGGCGGCGGGCGAAGCCATCATCCGCGGCATGGAGCTCGCGGTCGAAAAGCACGCCCCCTTCATCATGTTTGCGGCCTCCGGCGGCGCGCGGATGCAGGAAGGCATCCTGTCGCTGATGCAGATGCCGCGCACCACCGTCGCGGTGCAGATGCTGCGCGAAGCCAAGCTGCCCTACATCGTGGTGCTGACCAATCCGACCACCGGCGGCGTCACCGCCTCCTACGCGATGCTCGGCGACATCCACATCGCCGAACCGGGTGCGCTGATCGGCTTCGCCGGCGCCCGCGTGATCGAACAGACCATTCGCGAGAAGCTGCCGGACGGCTTCCAGCGCGCCGAATATCTCAAGGATCACGGCATGGTCGACATGGTGGTGCATCGCCATGACCTGCGCCCGACCCTGGCTCGGCTGTGCCGGATTTTGACCAAGTCCCCGGCGCTGACGGTCACCACTGCGGTCGAGGCGCCGGCCGAAGCCGTCACCCAGGCCGAGCCGGAGGCCGAAGCCCCCGAACAGAAGACCGCGGCTCCGGCGCCGACCGAGCCGCCGGCCCAGCCGGCCCCGCCGCAGGCGTGAGCGAAGGCTCCGCGCCGCCGGCCTCGCTCGGCGAGTTGCGCGCGCGCCTGGCGCGGCTGCATCCGATCGCGATCGACCTCACGCTCGGGCGGATCGAGCGGCTGCTCGCCGCGCTCGGCGATCCAGAACGCAAGCTGCCGCCGGTGATCCATGTCGCCGGCACCAACGGCAAGGGCTCGACCGTCGCCTTCCTCCGCGCGATTCTCGAAGCCGCAGGACTGAAGGTCCACGCCTACACCTCGCCGCATCTGGTCCGCGTCAACGAGACCATCCGGATCGCCGGCCGGCTGGTTCGCGACGACGAACTGCTGGCGGCGCTGACGGATTGCGAGCGCATCAATGCCGGTGAGCCGATCACGCTGTTCGAGATCGAAACTGCGGCTGCGCTGCGGCTGTTCGCCGAGCATCCCGCCGACGTCACCCTGCTCGAAGTCGGCCTCGGCGGCCGGCTCGACGCCACCAATGTGATCGAGCATCCGCTCGCTTGCGTGCTGACGCCGATCGGGATCGACCACACCGAGTTCTTGGGCCCGACCATCGCCGACATTGCAGCCGAGAAGGCCGGCATCCTGCGCCGCGGCGCACCGGTGATCGTCGCCGAGCAACGCAATGAGGCGATGGAAGTGATCGAACGCGAGGCCAAACGCCTGCGCGCTCCGCTGTTCGCCTGCGGCCAGCAATGGCACGTCCAGCTCGAACACGGCCGGCTCGCTTATCAGGACGAGCGCGGACTGCTCGATCTCGACGCGCCGAAATTGTTCGGCCGGCATCAGATCGACAACGCGGGCCTTGCGATCGCGGCGCTGCGCGCGCAATCGCGGTTCACGATCCCGCAGGACGCCTATCAGGCTGGATTGCAGGCGGCGGAGTGGCCGGCGCGGATGCAGCGGATCACCTCGGGCAAACTGCTCGACGACGCACCGGCCGGCTGCGAGCTGTGGCTCGACGGCGGCCACAATGCCGACGGCGGACGCGTCGCCGCCGCCGCGCTCGGCGATCTGGAAGAGCGGGTGTCGCGACCACTGGTACTGATCGCCGGAATGATGGCCAACAAGGACGCATCCGCGTTCCTCGCCAACTTCACCGGCCTGACGCGGCACCTGATCGCGGTGCCGATCCCGAACCGCGACGGCGCCATGTCGCCGGAAACGCTCGCTGCCGCGGGCCGGAGCCTTGGCCTGCGGGTCGAACTTGCGAGCGATGTTCCGGCGGCGCTGCGGCGGATCGCTTCGCTGTCCTACGAACTGCCGCCGCGTATCCTGATCACCGGATCGTTGTATCTCGCCGGCCATGTGCTGAACCTCAACGGCACGCCGCCGAACTAATCGTTCGGCTCACGCACCCAGCAACTTCATCGGATCGACCTGCTTCTGCCTGAGCTGATCCATCGTGCATTGCCGCGGCGCCTTATCGGGGCGCCAACGGAGCAAGCTGGTGCCGTGGCGAAAGCGGCCGCCGCTGAAGTGATCATAGCAGACTTCGACCACCAGCTTTGGCGCAAGCGGCTGCCACTCCGCCGATCGCGCCGTCGACCACCGGCTCGGCCCACCCGGCGCCTGACCGGTGAAGCCTACGCCGGAGAGTGTTTCGAGCTTGTCGGTGAGCGCCGGTTTCTCGGTGCGCTTCAACGCCGAGGTGAAGCCGACGTGATGCAGCAGGCCGGCCTTATCATAGAGACCGAGCAACAGCGAGCCGACCACCATGCGGCCACCGAGCGTGGAGCTGGCGTAGCGGAAGCCGCCGACGACGCAATCGGCGCTGCGGAATTGCTTGATCTTCTGCATGCCGTCGCGATTGCCGGACTGATAAGCGAGGTCGCGCCGCTTGGCGATCACTCCGTCGGAGCCGCCGCCGGCCTGCGCCAGCCATTTTGCAGCCTGCTTGTTGCTGGTGGTGACCGGCGACAACCGGAACGTAGGATGGCCTTTAAACTGCGCCTTGGCGAAGGCTTCGAGCGCCTCGCGCCGCTTCATCAGCGGCTCCGCCGCCAGCGCATCGTCGCGCGGGCTCGCCAGCAGATCGAACACCAACAGCAGCGCCGGCGTTTCGACCGAGAGCTTCTTCACGCGGCTCGCAGCAGGATGAATCCGCTGCAGCAGTGCGTCGAAAGAGAACGTCCGCCCCTGCGGCACGACGATCTCACCGTCGAGGACGAAGCTTTCAGCCTTCAGCTTCAGCGCCGCTGCAACCAGTTCAGGGAAGTAGCGGGTGAGGTCTTCACCCGACTTCGACCACAGCGCGACATCATCGCCGCTTCGCACGATCAGGCAGCGGAAGCCATCCCATTTCGGCTCGTACTGCCATTCCGGGCCGCTCGGGATGGCATCGACCGAACGCGCCTCCATTGGCTCGATCGGCGCGACACCGGTCATGGCGATGGATGATTTCCGCTTAGCCACAATACGAACCTACTGGTTGCTAATCGCTCCATCCGCGTCATTGCGAGCGTAGCGAAGCAATCCAGTGCGCCGAGCACGGGGCCGGATTGCTTCGTCGCTTCGCTCCTCGCAATGACGAGAGGCCGGAAAAGCAAAACGGCCGGCGGATTGCCGGCCGTCTCAGAACGTTCATGGCGCGTCGGAGTTCAGACCGCGGACGAGATCCACTGCTGCAGCTTGGCCTTCGGCGCGGCGCCGACCTGGCGCGAGGCCATCTCGCCGCCCTTGAAGATCATCAGGGTCGGGATCGACATCACGCCGTACTTCGAGGCGGTGACCGGGCTCTCGTCGACGTTGAGCTTCACGATCTTGACTTTGTCGCCCATCGCCCCGGCGATTTCGTCCAGCGCCGGCGCGATCATGCGGCACGGGCCGCACCACTCGGCCCAGAAGTCCACCACGACAGGCCCCTGGGCGTTGAGAACCTCGTTTTCGAAATCGGCGTCTGACACCTTACCAACGGCCATAGGATACCTCGTGAAACCGGATGAACAGCGGCGGCGGGAATCGCGCCGTGATGACGGGTGAACGTAGGAACGCACCGCGGTGCGGTCAAGCACGGCTCACGGCACCGTCAGATCGGCCTGCTCCGCGTCCAGCGCAAAGGCCGAAATCTCCATGATTTCAGCCGCTTCGGTCCACAGCAGAGCGGCCCGGACGATGCGCTGTGGATAGATCGCAGCGAGCACCGCCCGATAACGGGCAAGCTGGCGGATATAAGTTCTCGGCGCCTCGGCCTCGATCCGTGGCGGGGCGTGGTTGGTCTTGTAGTCGACGATCAGGACCTCAGTCTCGGTCACCACCAGGCGGTCGATCTGGCCGGAGACGAGCACCGGCCCGCCGCGACGCTGCAGCCGGCCGACGATCGGCACTTCGGCGCGGCTGCCGGGGCCGAACACCGCCGCGAATCTGGCATCGGCGATCAGCCCGAGCACCTGCGCGGCGAGCGCACCGCGCTCCTCCTCGCTCCAGTCCACCGCGTTGCGGGCGAGGAACCGGCCTGCCGCCGCGGAGCGATCGCCAGCGGCGATGTCCGGCAACGATTGCAGCAGCCGGTGCACCAGCATGCCGCGCTGCAGCGCGCGGCTGCGGCTGGCGTCGGACTCTCCCGGCCGCAATCGTCGGCGATCGTCCTCCTCGGCATCCGAGGGCCGCAACACCTGTTCGGCGGACGGCAGGCCGGGCGCCGGCCGGCGCAGCCAATCCGGCAGCGACGTGACCGTCGCCTCGCCGCTCGGCACCGCTGCGCCGGTTTCCTCGATCACATCCTCCGGGCGGCAGTAGCGCTTGATCACGCCGTCCGGCGGAACCTGCTGCATCACCAGCCCGGATGATTCCAGCCCCTTGCTGATCAGGTCGTACCAGGAGTGCGGCCGCACCTCGTTGCGGTTGCCCGGCATGCAGCCACCGACGATCAGTCGGTCGGCCGCGCGGGTCATCGCGACATAGAGCAACCGGCGATACTCGTCTTCGGTCTCCTCGATCATCGCGCTACGCGCCTGCTCGACGACGCTCGGATCGTCGGCCTTGCGCCCCGCCCACACCATCGCGGCGACCGAGCCCGGCGCGGCGTTGCCGCCGGGCAGCCGGATCAGGTTGAGCCGCTGGGTGTCGGCCGGCGACGAGGTGGTGTCGATCAGGAACACCACCGGCGCTTCCAGCCCCTTGGCGCCGTGCACGGTCATCACCCGGACTTCGTCGCGCGAGATCTCCATGTCGCGTTTGATCTCGGTGTCGGCCTCGCGCAGCCACGCCATGAAGCCCTGCAGCGACGGCGCCCGCTTCTGTTCGAAGCTCAGCGCCAATTCGAGGAACTCGTCGAGCGCATCATTGGCCTCCGGCCCGAGCCGCCGCAAGATGCGAGCTCGGCCGCTGTCACTACCGTCACCACCGAGCAGCCAGGCGTAGAATCCGAACGGCGTCTCGGCCTGCGCCCGCGCCGCGTAGGTCTCCAACCGGCGCTGCACGGCCGCAAACTTCTGATCGCCCGCGGCATGATCGGCGAGCGCGGCGCGTAGCGAGCCCTTGCGCTGCCAGGCCAGCTTGAACAGGTCGTCGTCATCGAGCCCGAACAATGGGCTCTTCAACGCCACTGCCAGCGCCAGATCGTCCTGCGGCAGCAGCAGCGCGTCGGCGAGATTCATCAGGTCGATGATTGCGATGTGCTCGGTCAGCTTCAGCCGGTCGGCGCCGGCGACCGGAATGCCGCCGCGCTTCAGCGCCTGGATGACCGCGTCGAACGCCGAACCGCGCCGCCGCACCAGGATCAGCACGTCACCATAGCTCAGCGGCCGGCGACGCCCCATCGGACCAGTCTGGGTGCCGCGCGCGATTAGTGCGCCGATTTCGGCCCGCACCTTGTCGGCGAGCCGGACCTCCGGACTGGTTTCCGACACCGCGTCGAACGGCGCCTGCCAGCCTTCGATCTGCGGACGATCGTCGGGAGTTTCCAGCGGCCAAAGATCGATCAGGCTCGGGCCAGCGTCGGCGAGCGATTGATGCAGCGGGTACGCCGAGTCCGCGTGGATACTGCGATAGATCGCCGGATCGCGGAACACGTGATCGACCGACTGCAGGATCGCAGCCCCAGAACGAAACGAGTAGTTGAACGCGACCTTCTCGAAACTCAGCCCGGCGCCGGTGAACCGCCGCTGCAGCAAGTCGCGCCATTCGGCGAACTCTTTCGGCACCGCGCCCTGGAACGAGAAGATCGACTGCTTCTCGTCGCCGACCGCGAAGATGGTGCGCTTGATGCCGTCGCGCGCGCCCTCGCCGGCGGTGAATTCGTCGATCAGCCGCGCCACGATCTTCCACTGCTTCGGCGACGTATCCTGCGCCTCGTCGATCAGCACGTGATCGACGCCGCGGTCGAGCTTGAAATGCACCCAGCCGGCCGCGCCGCTGTCGAGCATCGCCAGCGTCTTGTCGATCAGGTCGTCGTAATCAAGCAGACCACGTTCGCGCTTCTCGCGCGCGATGTTGCCGGCGACCTGCGCGGCGATCACCAGCAGCGCCCGTGTGCGCTCGCGCAAGGCCAGCGCGCGGCGGCGCTCGAGCAGGCCGGCGAGCCGGCTGCCTTCGCGCTGCAGCCGCTCGGCGAGGCCCGGTGCGCCATCGCCGAGTTTCTTGGTGATCAGGCTTTTGCGCAGCCCGCTATCCTTGGTGAAGAACACCTGGAGATAGGCTTCAATCTGCGCCGCGTCGGTGAGCGCCAGCGCCTCGCGCAACCGCCGGGCCTGCGCCTGATCGTTGGCGCTGCCGCCCTCGAACGTCGCTGCGACCGCAGCCCATTCCGATCGCGGCAGGTTCGGCCCATCGACGATGTCGCGATCGGCTGCCTCGCGGGTATCCTCCGGCGCGACGCCGAGCGTGGCGGACAATTGCGCCATCGCGCGTTCGACGCTGCCGGCTTGCGCGATCCAGGCCATGAAGCGATCGCGGCTCATGCAGGCTTCCTGCACCACATCGCGGAAGGTGACGTCGGCGGCACTCGTCATCGCGAACGCCAGCGCACGCCCGGCGTCGCTGTCTGGCGCCGCGGCGGCGCGCAGCAGCACGTCGAGGCTGGCGCGCTGCATCAGTTCGGCCTGATCGCGATCATCCAGCACGCTGAACCGCGCCGGCACGTTGGCCTCGAACGGAAACTGCTGCAGCAACCGGGTGCACAGCGCGTGGATGGTCTGCACCTTCAGCCCGCCGGGCGTCTCCAGCGCGCAGGCGAACAGTTTTCGCGCCTGCGCCAGCAGCGAAGGCCCGACCGCCTTGACGCCGGTGGCGCGGATCGCTTCGGACAGCGCGTCGTCGTCGAGCTTCACCCAGTGGCCGAGCGTCGTGAACACCCGCTCGGCCATGTTGGCGGCCGCCGCCTTGGTGAAGGTGATGCACAGGATGCGCTCCGGCGAGACGCCGTCGAGCAGCAGGCGAATGACGCGCTGGACCAGCACATGGGTCTTGCCGGAGCCGGCATTGGCGGAAACGAACACCGATGCCGATGGATCGGAGGCGATCTCCTGCCGGGCGCGGGCTTCGTTGGGGATGAGGCGGCTCATGACGCCGCGTCTCCGCGGCCACCGGCCGCCGACCATTCCTTGACCCGCGCCAGATCATCATAGGTGCCGTAGCGCTGCGACCACATCGACAGCACCAGCGAGCGATACGGCTGCTTGTCGTCCTCGAAGCGACGGATCAAGCCTTCGAGCTTGGCGCGGGCTTCGTCCGCGGCATCGTCCGGGTGCTGCGGCTCGTCCTTGCGCTCGATCTTCAGTTCGAGCACGCGCTCGTCTCCGGGCGGCGTATTGCCGCTGAGCTTGACGTAAGTCAGCTCGCTCACCGAAGCCGCAGCCGGAATGTCGGCAAAGCCACCGTCGCGCAGGATCGCCGCTTCGAGCGTGAGCTGCGGCGACAGCCCCATCCGCACCTGCTTGCCGGTCGGCGGATGGCCGGTCTTGTAGTCGAGGATCGCGTAGCTGCCGTCGTCGCGCTGCTCGATGCGGTCGGCTCGCGCCGACAATTCGAAATTGCGCTCACCGCTCAGCGGAATCACCAGCGTGCCGCGGCGCTCCGCCTGCACCTGCACGACACCGGTTCGGCGCTGTTGTTCCCACGCACCGAACCAGGTCGCGATCCGCAGGAAACGCGGCCACCACAGCGCGCGCGCCTCGGCATGATCCATCAGCGGCGCAAAGTGCTTCTGGCCGATCTCGCGCAGCGCCGCCACCGGATCGTCCGGCAGCGCGTCCTGATAGCGCTCGGTGAATTCGCCGAGCGCCGCATGGATCGCCGAGCCGCGATCGGCGCCCGACAGCGGCATGTCGACCGGATCGAGCGGCGACAGCCGCAGGATGTATTTGGCGAAGATCGTGTAGGGATCGCGCAGCCAATCCTCGATCGCCGTGACTGGCAGCTTCAGCGGCCGCGCGAGCCGCGGCGGTCTTGGCGCCGGCTGGGCGATCGGTATCACGCTCTCGGGGCGATCCAGTTCGTGCGCGTAGTCGAGATATTTCTGCCCGCGCGCCTTCATCGCCTTCCAGCGGTCCTCGCCGGCGACCGCTTCGAGCCGGTGCAGAAAGCGCGACGCCACTGCCGGCGCGCCGCCGACCTTGGCGGCGTGCGTGATGAACACCTCGTCGGCGCCGAGCGCCTGCGCGAAATCGTGCGCCGACAGGCCGATGCGCCGCTCCGGAAGATCGAGGCCGAGTTCGTGCCGCATCGGGCGGCTCAGCCACGGATCGATCCGCGGCGCCGGCGGCCAGACGCCCTCGACCAGGCCGCCGAGCACGACCCGGTCCTGCTGCGTCAGCCGCGCTTCGAGCGGGCCATAGATGCGGATCGGCGCCTCGGCGAGTTCGGGACGGCGAACGACGCGATCGCCGAACGCGGTCTCGAACACCTCGCCGTAGTCGCGCGCCGCCACCTGCACGCCGCTCGTCGGGCCCACCGCGGCGAGATCGTCGAATGCCCGCAGCAGCGCCGAGCCTTGCGGGCCTTCGAACGCTTCGACGATTCCGTCATGATCGGCCGTCAACGCCTTCAATACGTCGCGATGCCGCGCGCCGATCTCGCACAGGTCGAGCGGACTCGGCCCGAAGGTCTCCAGCGGTGCGAGCGCGGCCTTGAGCTGGGTAACTAGGTCCTGCGCCTCGTCGAGGCTCGGCTCGGACAATCGCGTGCGCGGCTCGGACGGATGCAGTGAGCTCGCCTCGCCGCGCTTCAGCTTGGCGAGCTCGCCCCGGAAGATCGCAAATTCCTTGGCGAGCCCGTCGCAGCCGGCGGGCGGCCGCGGACCGCGCAGCAGCGCCAGCTCCAGAGTCTCGATCGCGCTGCGCCAGCCATGGCCGGCGCGGCCGAGCCGCAGCAGCGGATGCTTGAGCAGCGCCAGCAGCGTCGCCGGCTCGCAGCCTTCGAGTGCCGTCTCGGCCGCAAGCCGCGCGAAAATGCCGGGCTGCGTCTCCATCAGCGAGTCGCCGCCGGAATCGTCGACCGGCAGATGCCAGCGGCCGAGCGCGGCCACCACGCGCCGCGCCAGCGCTCGATCCGGCGTGACCAGCGCCGCCGTCTTGCCCTGCTCACGCGCCTCGCGCAGCACCACCGCAATCGCCAGCGCCTCGGCTTCGGAATTCGGCGCTTCGATCAGCGTCAGCCCATCGGTGCCTTCGCCGATCAGGCGATCGACCTCGGCATCCTTCAGCCGGTCGTGCCACACTGCCGTCGCCGACGACGGCCGCAGCGCCTCGGAGGCGAGCAGTTCGCGGCCGTGCCGGGCCGGCGTGCCGAGCTGCTGCACATCGCGGCGCGCCACCCCCATCCGTTCGAGCAGGCCGTGCATGGCGTATTGCGGATGGTTCGGTGACGGCGGCATCACCAGCTTGCCGTGCTTGTCGCGATGGCCGCCGATCAGATCCCACGCCGCGTCGTCGAGATCGACATCGAGGCCGGGCAGCACCACCGCGCCGTGCGGCAGCCGCGCGATCGCGCTGAGCAGCTTCGCGGTCGCCGGCATCGAGCCGGTCGAGCCGGCGGCGATCACCGGGCCGCTGCGCTGGGTCGCCAGCCGCTGCGCCTCGGCGTCGATCAGCCGGTCGCGCCGCGCCGCCGGTTCGATCCGGTCGGTCTCTTGCAGATATTGCGGCCAAGCGTGGCCGGCGATCTTGAGGAAATCGAGCGTCAGGCTCCAGTAGCGATCGAACGCGTCGGGCACCAGCTTATCGAGGGCGGCCAAGTCGACGCCGCGAGTCGACATGTCGTCGATCAGCCGCGCCAGATCGTCGGCCAGCGCCAGCGCCGAAGCCGGTCCGCCGACCACCAGCGGCGCCTGCGACGGATCGGCCGGCTTCAGCCGCGCCGCCCAGCTCGCAACCAGCTGCGTCAGCAATAGCCGCCGCGGCAAGCCGTCGAGCGCCGGCGCAATCTCTAGTTCGGCGAGCCCCGACGCGGCCTGCGCGAATGCCAGCTCGTCCTCGTCGATGTCGCCGAGCGCGACGATCCGCGGCAGCAGCACCGCATCCATGCCGAGCACATCGAGGAAGATCTCGCGCGCCATCCGGCCGGCGCGCCGTGTCGGCAAATAGAGCGTGGCGTCGGCGAGTCGCTCCGGCGCATGACGCGCTTCGAAGCCCGCGACCAGCCGGCCGTCGACCAGGGCCGCGATGGTCGTGCGCAAGAACGGCGCCGAAGATGGAACGCTGAAAAGGTGCATCGATGTCCTGATTCGCCTTCGCCATCATGGCACGGCAAATCCGGCGAAAGGAGGTGGCCGGCGCGGGCCGGCTTCCTCAGGCGACGCTGGCGAGATAGGCCCGTTCGGCGGCAGCCACAGCGTCCGGCGTGCCGACATGCATCCACACGCCGTCGAGCCGCAGCCCGTGCAGCCGGTGCTCTTGGCCGGCGCGATCGAACATCTTGGTCAGCGAGAATTCGCCCTGCGGCGCGTCCTTGAAGATCGCCGGCGACATGATCGCGGCGCCCGCATAGACGAACGGAACCACCTCGGTTTCCTTGCGTCTGTGCAAGCTGCCGTTGGGGCTCATCGCGAAGTCGCCCTTGCCCGCATAGCCGATGCTGCCCGCGGTCGGCGCCATCAGCAGCAGGATGTCCATCCGCGACGGATCGAACGCTTCGGCGAGCCGCGCCAGATTGGGCCGCACGCCGTCGATCCACATCGTATCGGCATTGAGGTGGTAGAACGGCGCATCGCCGAGCAGCGGCAGCGCCTTGACCACCGCGCCACCGGTGCCGAGCACCTGATCGCGCTCGTCCGAAATGATCACCCGCGGGCTGGTCCGCCCGGCGACATGGTCGATGATCTGGTCCGGCAGATAGTGGACGTTGACGACCGCCTCGGCGACGTCGACCTCGGCCAGACGGTCGAGAACGTGGTCGAGCAGCGGACGGCCGGCGACGGACACCAGCGGCTTCGGCATTTGATCGGTGAGCGGGCGCATCCGCAGGCCGAGACCGGCGGCGAGCACCATGGCTTTGTGGGGACGAACGGTCATGTTCTCCGACTCGGAACGCACCAGGCGGCGCGAATCGATTGTATCACGCTGCTCCGAACGGTCTATCGGAGGCGATCTCTGGGTAGTCGGGGATCATGACGGAGATACGACGCGGAGCGAGCCGCCCGGCCGCATCGGCGAGGCGGCTCAGGCGTTCTCCACCTGCGCGGCCGGGCGCTTCTTTTTCTTGTCGAGGCGCAGGAAGCTGACGCCGATCTGGTCGCCGTTGATCCAGCTCAGTTCGCAACGCCGATAGGCCAGACCGGTCGACGACAGCAGCAGGAAGAACTCCTTGAGGTTGAGTCCTTCGACCGATCCATCGATCGTCAGCTTGGCGCCGAACTCGGAGACGTCCTCGATCGAACAGGGGCGACGCCAGGTGCCGTCAATCGCCATCATCTGTGCGCGCAACCCGCGATCGAATACAACGCGGCCGTCCTTATTGCGTTCGGCAACCATCTCGTCGTCCTTGTTCGGTCTTTGTGGCGCCAGGCCATGCCGCGGCGCCCCGCAAGATTACGGGGGGCCGCGCTAAAGATGGGTAAAAGAAATTCGCAGAATCAGAGCGGTGGCGGAACGTAGTCGCGGTACCACGCCCGGATCTCGGCGAGCGCCGGATGCGCCAGCGAGCGCGCCAGATACGCCCACACCCGCGGCTGATGCTTCAAGTACTGCGGCTTGCCGTCCCGACGGTTGAGCCGGGCGAAAGTTCCCAACAGCCGTGTATTTCGCTGTGCCGACATTACGGCATAGAGCCGTGCGAAACCGGCCGCGTCGAACTCCGGATCGGCGGCGAGCCGCGCTTTGACGTAGCGGCCGAGTAGCGACAGTTCCACCGCTTCGGGCACGTCGATGCGGGCGTCCTGCAACAGCGACACCACGTCGTAGGCGGCCGGGCCCTGCACGGTGTCCTGGAAATCGATGATTCCGACGCGCTCGATGCCGGGCCGATCCTCCAGCCAGATCAGATTCGGCGAGTGATAATCGCGCAGCACCCAGGTCCGCTGCTCGGCCGCGATGCCCGCCAGCAGCTTGCGCCACAGCGCGACGAATTCGGCGCGCTGCACCTCGGTCGGCGGCGCGCCGCGGTCGGGCAGATACCATTCCGGCATCAAACCGACCTCGATCATCATCGCGTCTTCGTCGAAGATCGGCACCGCGTAGCTCTCGCGTGCCGACAACGGCAAATGATCCGGCAGCGGCTTGGCGTGCAGTGCCGCCAGCATCTCGGTCGCGGCCTGATAACGCGCCACAACCGGCGCCGGCGGATCTCCTTCGACGAAGCCGACGCTGCCGAGATCCTCGGTGATCAGGAAGCCGGCGTCGAGATCGGCATGATGAATCGCGGGCGCCGAAAACCCGCGCTCCCGCAGCCCCTGAGCAATCGCAACGAACGGCCGGACGTCTTCGGCCAGATGCACGGCCGCGCTGTAGCTCTTGCCGGCATAGAGCGCGGGGCCATCCGGACGGCGCGGCGCGTTCATCAGAATGACGCTCTCAGTGCCGCGTTGCAGCCGCGCGTAGGAGCGTGTCGAGGCATCGCCCGGCATGTGAAGGCGCTCGGCATCGGCGTAGCCGGCGGTCTCGATGAAGCTGCGCAGCGCGGCGAGCCGTTCGACCTGCTTCACGGCCTTGCCGTGGCCGGTGATTTCCGCGGCACGCGCCGACGGGCCGAGCGCCGGGCGGTGGCTGAGCGCGATGTCGATGCGGTCTTCCGGCAGCTCCGACGCGGCGCGCTCGGGCCACTCGATCAGCGCGACGGTGCCGTCCGGCAGCGGCGACAGCCCGATCTCTTCCAGCTCGGACGGATCCTCGACGCGATACAGATCCGCATGCAGCAGCGGATACGGCGGCAGATCGTAAGTCTGCACCAGCGTGAACGTCGGGCTCGGTACTTCCAGCGCGTCGTCGGCCGCGAGATAGCGGATCATCGCCCGTGCCGCGGCAGTCTTGCCGGCGCCGAGATCGCCGGACAGCGTCACGACGTCGCCCGGGCCGATCAGTAGCGCCACCTCGGCCATCAGCCGCGCGGTCGCGAACTCGCTCGCGAGCGCGACCGAGAATGTCGCCGCCGCGCTCATTCGGCCGCGTGACGTTGGGCGACCGGCTCGATCGGAAACTCGCAGGTCACCGAGGTGCCACGGCCGACCGCCGATTCAACCTGGACTTTGCCGCCGTGCAGCTCGACGAACGAGCGCACCAGCGACAGGCCAAGCCCGGCGCCGCGATGCCGCGAGCCCTGCGGATCGCTCTCGAACAGATCGAACATCTTCTCCTTGAACGCCGGCGCGATGCCGGGCCCGGCGTCGGTGACGGTGAACGCCACCCGGGAGTCACCCTTGCGGACCGTCAGCCGCACCGTCCCCTGCGCGGGCGAGAAATCGATCGCATTGGCGAGCAGATTGTACAGCACCTGCACGACCCGACGCTCGTCACCGACGAAGCTGTCGATCGCCGGATCGACGTCGATCTGCAGCGCGATCTGATCGCGCGCCAGCCGGTCCTGAATCCCTTCGGCAGCGGCGTCGATCGTCTTGCGGATGGCGATCGGCCCGAGATTGAGCGTCATCGCCCCGGCGTCGATACTGGCGAGATCGAGGATGTTGTTGATGATCGCCATCAGCGCGTTGGTCGAGGTGGTGATGTAGTTCACGTACTCGGCCTGCTTGTCGGTGAGCGGCCCTGTCGAGGAATCGCTGAGGAAGTGCGCGAAGCCGATGATCGTGGTCAGCGGCGATCGCAGCTCGTAGGAAACGTGGTGGACGAAGTCGATCTTGATCCGATCGGCCGTCTCCAGCGCTTCGTTGCGCTCGCGCAGCGCGCGCTCGACGTTCTCGGTGTCGGTGAGGTCCTGGAACGTCAGCATCGTGGCGCCGTCGGGCAGCGGCATGGTCTTGCAGGCCAGCACGCTACCGTCCTTGCGCTCGAGCTTGAGCAGGACGTGGCGACGATCGTCGATGCCGGTGATGGCGCCGCGCAGCGCCTGCCAGAACACGTCGTCGTCGAACAGCGGCCGGCACCACTCCTCGATCGCCTCGATGTGCGGCTGGCTCTGCAGTGCCTCGGCAGACAGGTTCCACATCCGCGCGAACGGCGGATTGAACAGCTGCGCGCAGCCGTTGGAGCCGAACACCGCGACCGCTTCGGAGAGGTTGTCGAGCGTCTCGCGCTGGACGTCGATCAGGCCGCCATAGCGGCGCTGGAGGTCGAGGCTTTCGGTAACGTCGTCGAACAGATAGGTGACGCCACCTTCGGGATTCGGCGTGGTGACGATGCTGACGGCGCGGCCGTCCGGCAGATACCAGACGTCCTTTTCGGCTTCGACCGCCCGATAGGCTTCGTGCAGCTTGTTCTTCCACGCCTTGAAATCACGTTCTTCCGGCAGCTTGCGCTCGGCGCGCAGCCGGTCGAGCACCGTGGAATCGTCGGGATGGCTGTCGAGGAAGATGCGGTCGAGATCCCACAGCTTGCGATAGGAATCGTTGTAGAATTTCAGCCGGCGCTGGGCGTCGAACACAGCGACACCGGACGAAAGCTGATCGAGCGTGCGCCGATGCGCATCCGCCATTCGCTCCAGCGCGGCGCCGAGCGCGGCGGTTTCGGTGGCGTCGACCGCGATGCCGGCGCTGCCGCCGGGCACCTTGAGCGCCCGCACGTCGAAATAGCGGCGCTCGCCGCCGACCACGATCGGCAGCCGGCCGGTGAATTCGGCGCTGTCGCCGAGCGAGCGGGCCAGAGCGGCGCGGTCGCTGCTATCGAGCAATTCGAGATTGCGGCCGATCGCGTCCGCCGCGTCGCTGGCATCGGTCGCGCTCGCGTAGGCGTCGTTGGCGAAGCTAAGCGTGCCGTCGGAGCGGCGGGTCCAGATCGGCCACGGCGCGGCGGTGGCGAAGCCGCGCAGCATCTCGGTCTCTTCCTGCAACGCCTTGAAGCGGCGGGTCATGTCGGCGAGATCGCGGCGCACGCCGCTCAGTTCACGAATGCGGACGACGGCCTGGCCGCCGACGGCGCGGCCCATCGCCTCGATCGACCGCCCATTCGAGGTGACCAGCTGCAGCAGGAAGCCTTCGCCCTTGTCGAGCAGCGCGTCGACCGCATGGTCCATCTGCAGCGCCGGCTCGGGCGGCAGCCAGGTGCCGAACGCGAGGATCCGCTGCGACGGGCGGTTCTGGGCGTCCGCCGGCAGAAACAAGTCAGTGTCGCCACTGATCTGCGGCCGGCTCTCACCCGCGCTCCAGGAGACCAGCACCTGGGGCTCTGCGAACAGCAGCGCCTGGAAGCGATCGGACTCCGCCTGCAGCCCGTTGAGATCGGTGCGTAGCGCAGCTTCGCGCTCGAGCGCGCGCTGCCGCGTCCGGACCAGCACGATCGCCGCCATCACCGAAAAGCCCAGCGCCGCGAGCGCGACGATCAGCGTCATCATCTCGTGGCGATTGAGGTCGAGCAGCAGCGACGAGGTGACGACGGCCAGGCGATCGTCTGCGGCTCGCGCCGGCGACGACACGACCATCACGGCCGTCCCAGCCAAACCATGCACCAGCGACGTGCATGACAGACTGGTCCGACGTATGGACCCCAATACGCCTGACATCGATTGCCCCAAACCGCACGGCGCAACTGACAAGCCGCACCATAGCCGAATCAAGGGACATTATCGCCATCGCGACTCGGGGGGTAAGAGTCCAGACCGTGAACGGAGGCGCGACCGTTCGTAAACGGACGGTTTATATTTTCCGGCACGGATTCCGACCGTGCTTGACACTAAATCTAGTTGAGTCGCGGAAGTATCACCTCAATGCGGAGCCGCTACTCAACGACCGGTCGAGCCGAAGCCGCCGGAGCCGCGGCCGCTTTCCGGCAGCGCGTCGACCACGACGAATTGAGCGCGGCTGACCGGCGCGATCACCATCTGGGCGATACGCTCGCCGCGGCAGATGGTGAAGGGCTCGGTGCCGTGATTGATCAGCAGCACACCGATCTCGCCGCGATAATCGGCATCGATCGTACCCGGCGCGTTCAATACAGTGACGCCGTGCTTGGCGGCGAGCCCCGAACGCGGCCGCACCTGGGCCTCGTAGTTTTCCGGGAGCGCGATCGTGAGCCCGGTCGGCACCAGCACATAGCGGCCGGGCTGCAGCGTCGACGGCGCGCCCTGCGGAACCGCCGCGATCAGATCGAGCCCGGCGGCGTTCGCCGTCTGATAGTCCGGCAGCGGCAGCCCTTCGCCATGCGGCAGATGGCGAATCGAAACGGTGATCACTTGGCTCATGCTGGAACTGCCATTGCTTGGGCGATCCGCGCCACCAGCGCGGACGCGACTTCATCTTTGGTCATCAGCGGCCATGATTCGAGATCGGTGGCGGCGCCGTGGCGCATCAGCAGATGCACGGTGTTGCGGTCTCCGCCCATCACGCCGGTGGCCGGCGACACATCGTTGGCGACGATCCAGTCGCAGCCCTTGCGGGCGAGCTTGGCGGTGGCGTTGTCGATCAGGTTCTCGGTCTCGGCCGCAAACCCGACCACCAGCGGCGGCCGCCCTTCTGTCAGCTTCGAGATCGTGGCGAGGATGTCGGGATTCTCGGTGAGCTGCAACGGCGGCGGCCCGCCGGCGCCCTTCTTCAGCTTCTGCATCCCTTCGCTGGCGACGCGCCAGTCCGCCACCGCGGCGGCGAAGATCGCCACATCGGCCGGCAGCGCGGATCGCACGGCTTCAAGCATCTCGCGCGCCGACTCCACACGGGTGCAGACGACGCCGGCCGGCGCCCGCAGGTCGACAGGACCCGAGATGAGCGCCACCTCGGCACCCGCGGCAACCGCCGCAGCCGCGATCGCGTAGCCCTGTTTGCCGGAGGAACGATTGGCGATGTAGCGCACCGGATCGATCGGCTCGTGGGTCGGCCCTGCGGTGATCAACACCCGCTTGCCGCGCAGCGGCTTCGGCGGCTGCGGCCGCCACAGCGCTTCGGCCGCGGCCGCGATCTCGGTCGGCTCCGCCATCCGGCCGACGCCGGCCTCACCCCGCTCGGCCATCTCGCCGGCATTGGGGCCGATCATCGCGACGCCGTCCTGTTTGAGCTGAGCGACGTTGCGCCGGGTCGCGGCGTTGTTCCACATCAGCGGGTTCATCGCCGGCGCCAGCAGGATCTGGCGGTTGGTGGCGAGCAGGATCGCGGTCGCAAGATCATCGGCATGGCCGCCGGCGAGCTTGGCCATCAGGTCGGCGGTCGCCGGCGCGACCACGATCAGATCGCAGTCGCGGGCCAGACGAATATGCCCGGCGTCGAACTCGCTCGCGGGGTCGAACAGATCGGTGTAGCAGCGCTGATGCGACAGCGCGCTCGCGGTCAGCGGCGTGACGAACTGCTGGGCCGCCTTGGTCAGCACCACGCGAACGTCCGCGCCGCGCTCCTTGAGCCGGCGGATCAGGTCCATCGCCTTGTAGGCCGCGATGCCACCGCCGACGATCAGCGTCACCCGCGCGCCACCCGGCTGCGGCTGGGGACAAGCGCCGTCCGACGGATCGTCGGACATAGGGACTGACGGAACGGAAGGCTCGGCCGAGGAGGTCTCCGCGAAGCCCAGGCGCTTGTGGCAGGCATCGCGCAGGATCACCCGAACCTCGTCCTCCATCGAGCGGCCATTGGCGGCCGCGCGCTGGCGAAGTTCGGCTTTGAGGACGTCGTCGAGCTTGCGGATCGTCAGATTGGCCATGCGGAAAGGCTAATCGACGCTGGCATTGCATTCAAGACATGAACGCAATGCGATCAGATCATTCGTGACAGCGCGATCAGCACCCCGATGAAGGTGGCGGCGATCACCCACAGCGCCACCGTCCGGCCGCGGGTCCGGCCGCGCTCGTTGCGGCCAATCGCAGCGATGGTCTCCGGCGCCAGCACCAGGCCGTCCTTGGTCATGACCTCGAGCTGGTTCAGCACCGTAACAGCGCGCGACACGATGGTCGGCAGGCTGCTCAAAGTGTGGCCCAGTTCGCCGGCGCCGGCGAGCGCGCCCTCGACCTTGCCGATCGGACCGAGGTTGCGCTGGATCCACTCGCGCACCACCGGATCGGCGACCTTCCAGATGTCGAGCTTGGGATCGAACGACCGCGCCACGCCTTCGACCACCACCATGGTCTTCTGCAGCAGGATCAGCTCCGGCCGGGTCCGCATGTCGAACAGGCCGGTGACCTCGAGCAGCAGCGTCAGCAGCTTGGCCATAGAGATTTCTTCGGCGGTGCGATTGTGGATCGGCTCGCCGATCGCACGGATCGCCTGCGCGAAATTCTCGACCGAATGATGCGGCGGCACGTAGCCGGCCTCGAAATGCACCTCGGCGACGCGCCGATAGTTGCGGGTAATGAAGCCGAGCAGGATTTCGGCGAGGAAGCGCCGCTCCTTCGGCAGCAGCCGTCCCATGATGCCGAAATCGACCGCCACCAGCTTGCCGTCGCGATCCAGGAACAGATTGCCCGGATGCATATCGGCGTGGAAGAAGCCGTCGCGCAGCGCATGGCGCAGGAAGCTCTGGATCACCTTGCGGCCGAGCTCGACAGTGTCGACGTCGGCGTCCTTGAGACGGGCGTGATCGTTCAGCGGGATGCCGTCGATCCACTCCATCGTCAGCACGTTATGGCTGGTGCGGTCCCAATCGACTGTGGGGACGCGGAAGTCCGGATCGTCCTTGGTGTTCTCCGCCATCTCGGACGCAGCGGCTGCTTCCAGTCGCAGATCCATCTCCATGGCGACCGAGCGCGACATCGTATTGATGACTTCGACCAGCCGCAGCCGCCGCGCTTCGGCGGAGTACAGCTCGGCCTTCTCGGCGACGTAGAAGAAATCGGACAGGTCGCGCCTGAACCGCGACGACACGTTCGGCCGCAGCACCTTGACGGCGACCTGCTTGCGCACCCCGTCGACCTCGACTTCGCCGCGATGCACCTGGGCGATCGAAGCCGCCGCCACCGGCGGGCTGAGGCTGATGAACAGCTCGCGCAGCGGACGCTCCAGCGATGTCGCGATCGCTTGTTCGGCTTCGTCCTGGGAGAACGGCGGCAGCCGATCCTGCAGGCTTTCGAGATCGCGTGCCATCGCCACGCCGACGACGTCGGGGCGGGTGGCGAGGAATTGGCCGAGCTTGAGATAGGCTGGGCCAAGCCGGGTCAGCGCCCGCGTCAGCCGCGCCCCGGACTTGGCACCGCGGCGCTCGATCAGGCGCGCCAGCCGCACCGGCACCTGGCCGGCCGGCGGAATCAGCCCCGGATCGACCACGCCGAACACGCCCTCGCGCGCGAACACGAAGGCGGCGCGGCCGAGCCGCGCCACATGAGTGAGTGCTGCGATCACAAACGCCAGCCCGAATGCAGCGCGACGATGCCGCCGCTCATCACCTGCCAGTTGGCGCGCGCAAAGCCGGCGTCACGCATCATCTCGGCGAAGTCGTAGGGCTTGGGGAATTTGCGGATCGATTCGACCAGATACTGGTAGCTGTCGGCATCGCCGGTGACGACGCGGCCGATCTCCGGAATCACCCTGAACGAGAACAGATCGTACAATTTGGACAGGCCCGGCACGTCGACCGAGGAAAACTCCAGGCACAGGAAGCGGCTGCCCGGCTTCAGCACCCGATAGGCTTCCTTCAGCGCCAGATCGATCTGCGGCACGTTCCGGATGCCGAACGCGATGGTGTAGGCGTCGAAGCTGCGGTCTTCGAATTGCAGGCTCTCGGCGTTGCCCTCGACGAAATCGACCTTGTCGTCGAGATGGCGCTCAACCGCGCGCTGGCGGCCGACTTCGAGCATATCGGTGTTGATGTCGCAGACGGTGGCGTGGAAGCCGGCACCAGAGGCCTTGGCGGCACGGAACGAGATGTCGCCGGTGCCGCCGGCCACGTCGAGCAACCGGAACGGCGTGTCGTCACGCGGCGGGTTGAGGGTCGTGATCATCACGTCCTTCCACAACCGGTGCATGCCGCCGGACATCAGATCGTTCATCAGGTCGTAGCGGCTGGCGACGCTGTGAAACACGTCGTTGACCAGCGTCTGCTTCTCGTCCAGCGGAACGTCGCGATAGCCGAAATGCGTGGTCTCGCTCGGCTGGGTCATGTCCTTCATCGTCGGTACCTTTGTGCGGCGGACCATAGCGTGCCCGCTTGGAGAGCGCTACAACGCAGCCCATACGACGGCCGAGCGCCTTGGTCAAAGGCGGCGTCGGTCAATTCGGAGGGCCATCATGGCGACAGGCTTCAAGCGGGTGACCCCGACATTGAGAATGTTCGACACTGCCAAGGCGCGGGAATTCTATCTCGATTTTCTGGGATTCAGCGTCGTATTCGAACACCGCTTCGAGCCGGCGCTGCCACTGTTCATGCGGGTGCGGCTGGACGAGGCAGAACTGAACCTGAGCGAGCACCACGGCGACGCCTCGCCCGGCGCCAGCGTCACCATCGCCACGAGCGGCCTGGCGGAGTATCGGGCCGTCCTCCTTGCCAAAGCCTATGGCTATGCACGCCCGGGACTGGTGAACCAGCCGTGGGGCGATACCACGATGACCGTCACCGATCCATTCTTCAATCGTCTGATCTTCAGCGAGAGCCTGGGGCACGAGCGGGACTAGACGCGTCATGCCCGAACTGCCCGAAGTCGAAACCGTCCGGCTCGGCCTGCAGCCGGCCATGGAGGGATTCCGGATCGAGCGGGCGACGGCGAACCGCGGCGATCTGCGGTTTCCGTTCCAGGCCGACTTTGTCGCGCGGCTCAATGGGCAGACCATTACCGGGCTGGGGCGGCGGGCGAAATATCTGCTGGCGGACCTGTCGTCCGGCGACGTGCTGCTGATGCATCTCGGCATGTCCGGCTCGTTCCGCGTCGTCACCGAAGCTGGCGCGGCGACGCCCGGCGAGTTTCACCATCCGCGCAGCGAGGACCGCACCCACGACCACGTCGTGTTCGAGATGTCGAGCGGCGCCCGAGTGATCTTCAACGATCCGCGCCGCTTCGGCTTCATGAAGATCTTTCCGCGCGCCGCCATCGACGACGAGCCGCATCTCAAGGGCCTCGGCCCCGAGCCGCTCGGCAACGCCTTCGACGCCGCGATGCTGGCGCAGGCCTGCGCCGGCAAATCGACCAGCCTCAAGGCTGCGCTGCTCGACCAGCGCGTCGTCGCCGGGCTCGGCAACATCTATGTCTGCGAGGCGCTGTTTCGCGCGCACCTGTCACCGAAGCGCAAAGCCTCGACCCTGGCCAATCGCAAAGGCGAGCCGACCGACCACGCGGTGCGGCTGACGGAAGCGATCCGCGAGGTGCTGGGCGAGGCGATCAAGGCCGGCGGCTCGTCGCTGCGCGACCATCGCCAGACAAGCGGCGAACTCGGTTACTTCCAGCACTCGTTCAAAGTCTACGACCGCGAAGGCGAGCCGTGCCCGAGCTGCGGCGGCACGGTGCAGCGCTTCGTGCAAAACGGCCGATCGACATTCTGGTGCCCGAAGTGCCAGAAGTAGACAGAGTTCCGTGCAACAAGCGGTCCCAACCGGTCCAAAAATCCCGCCAGATCAAACCGTTGCAATGACCGGGCCGGTTCGGGATTTGATTCTGTTGTCGTTGAAACCAAGTACCTTGTACGGTATTGTGTGTACTGAAGCGATAGATCGGTTGGAAAAGCGCTTCCCCGCCAAGTTCTCTTGGTCCACGCGTGAGCGAGATAGACCAAACGGCCAAAGTGGAAACCGAAACGAGACCTCCCTTCGGGGAGGTCTTTTTCGTTTCAACGTGGCGCGAACCTGACCGGCTGGTTGGCCAAGATCTTATACGCCAGGATCACGAAGCGAATGCTGTTCGGACGTCTGCTGACATTCGAGCGTGTTTCAGCGAGGTGCGCGCTTTCGACCGTCAGGCGCAAATCGGCCTCGGCGTTGTTGGCGGCTCTTTGAAGCATAAAATAGATCTCATAAGGCCGCCTCTCCAGCTCGAGCCGAACCACGTATACGTAGTTGCGACGTTGCGAGGTCTGGTGAACCTTGCTGCTTGGCAGAGCTTCCATCAGCTTTGGGAGCCCAAGAGAAAGCTCGTACCGGATCGGACAGAATACTCTGTGTCGATCTTTCGCTTCAGTCACGCAATCTGGCCGGGCGAGTGGATGCCCTCGATGAATCTTTCGGTATAGCAATGATTGGCGAAGCCGACGTCGATCAGCAATTCTCGATTCATCGGCGCGCAGGGGCACGCAATTCTCATTGGCGCGAGATGACCAATCGGCATCTCCTCGCCGCAATAGACGATCGGCTTCACAGAATTCCGCTCTCGGCAATTTCATAAATATCCGCCGAAGATAATGAGGAGCGTCGATCCAGCCAACCCTCATTGGCTGGGCAAGCCGAGCGGCATCACGCTTACTTGCGCACGCAGATCACACGGACGACGCTGGCTTTGATGTCCTTGGCACTGCCTTCGGCCGGCCTGACGCCGACGCCGGCGAGATAGCCGCGGACCGTATCGGCGGAAATCAGCGCCGCCTGCGGCGCCGCTGCGCTATCGGCGGGTCCCGCGACGAGTGGCAGACGCAGCGTGGTCAGCCCAGCGAAACGACCGTCCGCATCTCGGGCCGGCGCACCAGAAAAGCCGAGGCTCGGCGCCGGCGTCACGGCCAGCCCTCCGGCGCTCCCGGCCGGAGTGACTTGGGCCTTGACCGAGGTGACGGCCGCGCCGCCGCCCTGGTTCTGCGGATCGGCGACGCCTGTGATCTCGACAGCTCCGGGCTTGGCCGCGCCGCCGCCGATCGGCAGCGGCTTCAGCTCGGACGCACCATAGATCCGCAGCAGCGCCAGCTCGTGCTCCTTGCTGCGATCGGCCAGATCGGCAGGGCCAAAGCCGGCGACCACGATCGACAGACAGCCCTCGACCGCTTCGCGATCGGCCAGGATGGCGCCATCGCCGCCGACGATCGTGCCGGTCGAATACTCGACCTTCTTGCGCGGCGGCGGGCCGCTCTGCACGCCGGCCGGGAACGGATTGTAGGCGCTCGACATCGCGACCACGACCGACTGCATCATGCCTTCGGTGGCCTGATCGTACAGCACGGTGAGGATGCGGACCTCGGCATCCTTGAAACTGCCGCGGATATAGAACTTCTTCTGGTTCTGAGTGCCCGACAGCACGAAGAAGTCGGGCTTGACCGCGCTGTATTCGACCTTGCGGCCAGGCTCCTTCTTCTCCTTGTCGGCGAGCTTGGCGATCGAGACGCCCGCCTCCTTGCGCCGCGACAGCGTCACCTGGATCGTGCCGGTGGACGAATTCCACCGGGTGCCGTCGGCATCGGAGACCTGTTGCGGCACCAGCCGGGTCGGCACGCCGAGCCGCGCGCCGGTGACCGGATCGGACACCAGCTTCCAGCCAACGCTGGCCTGCAGCTTGCGCGCCGCCTGAGCGAGTTGCCCGCGCTCCTGCGGATTGAGCACGCCGGTCGGCTTGTGGCCCTGGTTGGTCTGGAATTGCTTGATCGCGGCGATCATCCGGTCGGACACGTCGCCGTTGATCAGGCCGTTGTAATCGCCGGTCCAGGCGAGATCGGACTGGATCGCCTGGCGCTCGCCCTGCGCCAAGGTCTTGGCGGTCTCCGCAGGCGTCTGCGCCGCAGGAGACGCCGCCGCGGCCTGCTTCGGCGCGGCGTGTGCGCCATGCGCCGCCAGGGTGGCGGCACCGGCGACGATCAGGGTTGCAGCCAGCATCGATCTCATGACAATTCCCGAGCAAGGTTGCGCCATGCGCAAATAACCACAACCGCTTGGTCGGCGCCAACGTTGCGCCGGTTCGATGCGCAGCACCGAGGCGACGGCTTACCCGCCGGAGAGGATGAGCCGGATGCGCGTCCTCCAAATGACGGTGCAAATGTCGGTGCCGGTGTGGCCGTGGAAGTGAAGGATACCATCCGATCATGCTGAGTGCCGAGGAACTGGAACGCTACGCCCGCCACATCGTCCTCCGCGATGTCGGCGGCCCCGGGCAGGCGGCGCTGAAGAGCGCGCGGGTGCTGGTGGTCGGTGCCGGCGGGCTCGGCGCGCCGGCGCTGATGTATCTGGCCGCCGCCGGGATCGGCACGCTCGATATCGTCGACGACGACATCGTCACGCTGTCGAACCTGCAGCGCCAGGTCATCCACGCCACGCCGGACATCGGCGCCCGCAAGGCCGACAGCGCCGCGAGCCGGATCCTTGCGCTCAATCCCAACGTTCGCGTGGTGCCGCACCGGGTGCGGCTCGACGGCTCCAACGTGCTGGCGCTGATCGGCGGCTGCGACCTGGTGCTCGACGGCTCGGACAATTTTGCCACGCGCTATCTGGTGTCGGACGCCTGCTATCTGGCCAAGAAGCCGTTGATCACCGCAGCGCTCGGCCAGTTCGACGGATCACTGACCACGATCCGCGCCCACGAACGCAACGCCGCCGGCGAGCCCAACCCGACCTATCGCTGCCTGTTTCCCGAACCGCCGCCGGCCGGCACTGTGCCGAGCTGCGAAGAAGCCGGGGTGATGGGCGCGCTCCCCGGCATGCTCGGCTCGATGATGGCGCTGGAGGCGATCCGCGAAATCGTCGGCTTCGGTGAAGGCCTGGTCGGACGGCTGGTGATGATCGATGCCCGCGCCATGCGGTTCGAAACGCTGCGCTACAGCCGCGACCCGCAAAATCCGCTGAACGGCGATGCGCCGACGATCACCGATCTGAGCCGGCACGTTTGAGCCGCGCCCTGGCCTGAGAGCTGCGCCACGTTGGCTCTGGACAGCGCGAGCGCTTCGCAGGCATCACTGTTCGAGCGCCGATGAATCGGCGAGACGGTGAGGACGGCGGAGGGGCAGACCCAGATGGCGGGCACGGCGAAGCGCGGGCTGTTTTCCGGCGAAGGAATCGCGGCACCGCTGCGGCACGCGCTGTTCCGGCGGATCTGGCTGGCGAGCCTGTTGTCCAATCTCGGCCTGATGATCAACGGCGTCGGCGCCGCCTGGGCGATGACGCAGATGACCGCGTCAGCCGACAAAGTGGCGCTGGTGCAGACCGCCCTGATGCTGCCGATCATGCTGGTGGCGATGCCGGCCGGCGCGATCGCCGACATGTACGACCGCCGCCTGGTGGCGCTCGCAGCGCTTGGGATCGGTCTCAGCGGCGCCACGACACTTGCGGCGCTGGCCTATCTCGGCCTAGTGACGCCGAATACCTTGCTGCTGTTCTGTTTCGTGATCGGCACCGGCATGGCGCTGTTCGGCCCGTCCTGGCAGGCCTCGGTGTCCGAGCAGGTGCCGCCCGAAACGCTGCCGGCCGCGGTGGCGCTGAACGGCATCAGCTACAATATCGCGCGCAGTTTCGGCCCGGCGGTCGGCGGCATCGTGGTGGCAGCGGCCGGCGCCGTGGCGGCCTTCGCCGCCAATGCGATACTGTATCTGCCGCTGCTAATCGTGCTGCTGCTGTGGCGGCGGGAGAGCGAGCCGCCGCGGCTGCCGCCGGAGCGGCTGAACCGCGCGATCGTGTCCGGCGTGCGCTACATCACCAACTCACCGGCGATCCGCATCGTGCTGATCCGCACGCTGGTGACCGGCATCGCCGGCAGCTCGGTGCTGGCCCTGATGCCACTGGTGGCGCGCGACCTGCTGCACAGCGGCGCCGAGACCTACGGGCTGCTGCTCGGCGCCTTCGGCATCGGCGCGGTGATCGGCGCACTCAATGTCGGGATCGCGCGGCAGCGTCTGAGCAGCGAAGCCGCGGTCCGGCTGTGTGCGATGATCATGGGCGTCGCCATGGCGGTGGTCGCGATCAGCCGCTCGCCGCTGCTGACCGCCGCCGCATTGGTGATCGCCGGCGCGGTGTGGATGCTGGCGATCGCGCTGTTCAATATCGGCGTGCAACTGTCGGCGCCGCGCTGGGTCGCGGGACGTTCGCTGGCGGCGTTCCAAGCGTCGATCTCCGGCGGCATCGCGATCGGAAGCTGGGGCTGGGGCCATGTCGCCGACCTGTCCGGGGTCGCGCCGTCGATGCTGCTGTCGGGGCTGGCGATGCTGGCCTCGCCGGTGCTCGCCTTTCTGCTGCCGATGCCGCCGGTCGGCACCCGCACCGAAGACGCAGAGCTGCTGGACGACCCAGAGGTCAAGCTGGCGCTGACGTCGCGCAGCGGTCCGGTGGTGATCGAGATCGACTATCGCGTCGACGCCGACGAAGCCCGCCCGTTTCACAACGTGATGCAGGAAGTACAGCTCAGCCGCCAGCGCAACGGCGCCTATGGCTGGTCGATCGCCCGCGACGTCGCCGACCCTGAATTGTGGACCGAACGCTATCACTGCCCGACTTGGCTCGATTACTTGCGCCAGCGGAGCCGCTCGACCCAGGACGACCGCGCGTTGCACCGGCGCGCCATCGCATTCCATCGCGGTCCGGAGCCGGTACGGGTGCGGCGGATGCTGGAGCGGCCGTTCGGCTCGGTTCGCTGGAAAGAAGAATCGCCCGATCGCGCCGCCGCGACGGAGGTGCTGCCGGTCGCCGGCGTCAGCGGCGGGTCGACCTAATCACATCCCGCGCACAATCATTGCTTCGTCGCCATGCGTCCCGCAGGGACACTTACTGCCCGTGGTCGGCCAGCACCTTGGCGCATTTGGCGCTGAGCTTGGCACGGTGTTGCTGCAGGCAGTTCAGGATCGCGCCGTCGGATTCGTTCATCACCGCGCGGCAAAACCGCGACACATCGCGACCGCAGCCGGGATCGGGGCGGCGTTGCTCCTGCGCCTGTGATGGTCCGGCAATCAGGGCCAGTGAAATCATCGGGACAATGAACCTCAGCATGCCTCTCATCCAAGTCTGAACGGGTTGCGTCGAGCCCCTGGTCAATGCCGATCGGACATCGCCGTTCCCGGCAATCACGCTCTGCTGCGTCGCACTTACCCGTTGCGAAAAACCCGGGTCGCGTCCAACAAACCTACCCGTCGCTCGGAACGATCACAGTGGGATGCGTCATCTCGACGACGTCCTTGGCTTGGTCGGTGAGCACCCGGAATTGCGTCTGCAGGAATTCGGTCTGGATCCGGACGACGTCCTGAAAATCCTTGGCGTGCAGGAGCTGCTGGGAAAAATCGAAGGTGGCCTGGACGTTACGGTCGACGTAGCCCTTCAGCGCGTTGGCTTGACTGCTCTGGCCCATCGGAACCACCGACATGCTCTTGCTGATGAACTCGAGGTAGTTGGTCATCGCGCCGCGCGCCTGATCGAGGTTCTTGGTCATCATGTTCAGGATGACGTCGGACGAGTTCTTCTCTGCCATCTCGATCTCCTCGAGGCTCCCCAGCTGAACCAGCACACCAGATGGCCGCACGACCGGGCGCCCCTGTGCACACTCTTTGCGCGCGTCCATGATCGCAAAATCTGCAGCGCCGTCCAGTACTAACTGATCAGCCCTTAAATATGCCTAACCGCCGACACGCGAACGGCGGGCGTGGGGCGCCCCACACCCGCCGTTTTCGACATCGTCGTCGCACACGCCGAGCAGACCGCGCGGCGCGGAATTAGTTGAAGCGCGCGCGGTCGAGCTGATCCATGCCCTTCTGCGAGCGGTAAATCTCCAGGCAGTACCAGGCCAGCACGACCAGCGTGCCGATGCGCACCACCGAGGTCGGCAGCATCAGGCTGAGCGCGACGATCAGAAGCGGCACCGCCGCGGCCTTCACCACCTTGGTGCGGTCTTCGAAGATCGGGAAGAACCAGACCTTGTTCTCCGCCGCCCAGAACGGCGGCTTGACACGCTGCAGGCCATAGCGCGACCAGGTGTCCTTGAAGCCGAGCTCGCGGGCCCACACCAGATACAGCGTGACCCAGAACGCCAGGAAGGCGACCACGACGGACATCGGCCCGGCGGCGAAGCCGATGAGTAGCAGCACTGCGACGGCAAGTGCGATGAACCAGTTTTGCATCGGAGAGAACCTTTGAGACTGACGGGAGCCCGCGGGTGCTTGATTCAGCCGCCGGCTCCCAGAAGCGAACTGCCTGCGTTATTTGCGGGCGCAGGACACCACGATGGTGGAGGAGCTCGGGCCGCAGCTCGCGGTCATCTGCCCGTTCTCCAAAGAAAGGTTGTCGCTGAACTTGGCGCTGCTCGGACCGATGCAGATCGCGGAGATCAGCGCTTCGTCGGCCTCGCACGAGGTCGGGCAGCCGTTGGACGAGCAGGTCGACGAGGTCACGGTGCGGAAGGCGCTGACCGGCGGCGCCACCGGCGTGGCGGCGACAGCAGGTTCGATCAACGCAGGATGCGGCACGCCGACCTGGTTCACCACAGACAATGCAGCGACGAACGCAATGGCACCGAACAAGATCATCGTTGAGGAGCGCATACTACCTCCATACCTGTTGGAATTATCACCAGACGGTTTGCAACTGCAGCATGTTATCAACACCTCGGAATTTCAACAGGCGCAAGTTTCAGCACGCTTAAGGGCCGGGCAACTACGACTAAGGGTGAAGCCTCCGCCGAGCTGCTCGCGCGACAGCACGCGCCGACGGCGGCTTGATCACGACCGTCGACATCGATCACGGACCTTTAGCGGCGGACCGCTTGCAATGTTACCGTCGCTCACCGAATTGCGCGAGTTGGTGATTTGCCGGACAAGCGGCCACTTCGAACAGCGAGTCCAATCCGTCGGCAGAATTAGGACCGATGGCGCAGCGACGCGACACACACCAAGTCGCACATGCGGGCATGATGACCGTGACGACGGGCGGCGGCGATCGCGATCGTTGCGCAGACGGCGACCGTCTTTGATTCGGGATTTCCCGGACAGAGCCGCGACGGGATTCAGCTCCGCGAATCGCTTCTCTGCAGATCGGACCGCCGTCCTCGACACATCATCCTGCTCGGCTCGACAAGCGGAGAGGTTGCACGGTTTCCGCCGCAGGACTCGGATCAGAACGAATGATTGTCCGGCCTGCCGAACCTGTCAGCGAATCGATAGGTTCAGGGGCCTACAACATGCCGTGCCGCATCTGTCCCAACTGAGCCGCACTGGCTGCCGCGACATCAAGGCGGCCGGGCGCGCTCAAAAAGTCGGCGCCAACCGCCGCCGAAGATTCAAGCTCTGATCGACGACGGGATCCGCGTGTTTCTCGCCGCCTATCGCAACCCTGAAGTTCCATCATGAACAATGCACTTCTGCTCAAACTGCATCGCTGGACCAGTCTCGTGTTCGCGCTGCCGCTGCTCGCCATCATCGTCACCGGACTGATCCTGTCGGTCGAGCCGATGCTGCAAGCTCGCGGCCTGCCCGCCGGAACGCTCGATGCTGCCCGCCTCACCGGCCTGATCGAACGCTACGATCCGCAAGGCCAGGCCCGCGGGCTCGCCATCAACGCCACCGGCCAGCAGATGCGATTGCTCGGCATCAAGACGCTGCCGATCGATCTGGCGACTGGCGAAGCTGCGGCCGCGAGCGACACCACCGGCGACCTGCTGCTGTGGGCACGCCGCACGCACGAGCGGCTGCTCGGCTACGAATGGCTGGTGATCGGCTCGACGATCGCGATGACCGTGCTGATGACGATCGGCGTGCTGATGGGCTTGCCCCGGCTGCGCAACAGCCTCGCCGGCTGGCACAAGGGCGCCGCGTGGTTCACGCTGCCGCTGCTGCTGCTCAGTCCGCTGACCGCGCTGTGCATGGCTGCCGGGCTGACGTTTTCCAGTGGCCCGCCGCCGGCGCGGATGACGATCAAGCTGTCCGATGCGGTGCAACAGATCGCGCAGTCGCACGACGTCTCGCATCTAGCGATGATCGCCAATCGCGGCGGACGGATGATGGCCCGGATCTACGAAGACGGCGAACTGCGCGCCTATACCTTTGCGCCGGACGGCGTCACGGCGTTGCCGCGCAACTGGCCGCGGCTGCTGCATGAAGGCAACTGGTCGACGTGGCTGTCCGGCACGCTCAACGTCATCACCTCGGTGGTGCTGCTCGGCCTGCTGATCACCGGCGTCTGGCTATGGACCCGGCGCAAGCTGCGGCGTCGCCCGCAGCGTCCGGCTACGCAACCGGCCTGAAACAGCTCAGACCACTCACTCGCAGGATTGAGAATAGTCTAACCGGTTCGCTCAAATTGCACCGAAGCGGTGCACGGATCGTTGGGAGGTGCGGGCGTCTTCTGCCTGCACCTTTCCGCCGCAACGAGCGTGTCCATGTCCAGCATTTCGTCGATCGCCGTCTCCGGCCTGAAAGCAGCGACCCGCCGGTTGGAAGTCTCGGCCAGCAATGTCGCCAATCAGCAATCCACCGGCGCGCTGCCCGACACGAACGGCAAGGTCCCGGCCGGAGCACAGCAGCCCTACAGGCCGCTGCAGGTCAACCAGACCGACGCGCCGACCGGCGGCACCCAGACCAGCCTCGGCACCTCCTCGCCTGCCACTGTGCCCGTCTCCGATCCGCAAGCGCCATTCGCCAATGCCGACGGCATGGTGGCGGCGCCGAACGTCGATCTGGCGCAGGAATTCATCGGACAGATGGTCGCCAAATACAGCTACGCGGCCAACCTCGCGACATTGAAGGCCGACAAGGCCATGACCAAGTCGCTGCTCGACGCGACGGTGTAGAATCCCGCGCTCCCGCCATTGAGAGATGGCGAGGCCGACGGAGCAATCCAGCGCAGTACACGGCGCTGGATTGCTTCGCTACGCTTGCAATGGCGATAGGCCTCGAACTAACCGATCTGACCGCTCGTCACGCGCGGGGTGAAGTCGGGCACGCCGATCTCGTCTTTGCGGTGGCAGGCGACATAGTGTTCGTGGCCGGCGGCGTCGAGGAACGGCAACACCTCGCGGCAGCGTGCCTCGGCGAACGGGCAGCGCTGGGCGAACCGGCAGCCGGGCGGCGGATCGACCGGCGACGGCGGCTCGCCCTTGACCAGATACTTCGCCTTCAACTCGTCGCGGAGCGGACCGGGCGGCACCGCAGCCGACACTAGCGACCATGTGTAGGGATGGCGCGGCGCGGTGAACAGCGCCGAGGCCGGCGCCTGCTCGGCTATCTTGCCGAGATACATCACGGCGATCTCGTCGCAGAACTGCTGGATGACGCCGAGATCGTGCGAGATGAAGATGTAAGTGAGGCCGCGCTCGCGCTGCAGCTTCTTCAAGAGGTTGAGAATCTGCGCCTGGATCGCGACGTCGAGCGCCGAGACCGCCTCGTCGCAGACGATCAGCTCGGGTTCCGGCGCCAGCGCGCGGGCGATACACAGCCGCTGACGCTGACCGCCTGAGAACTGATGCGGAAACAGATCGGCAGCCTCGGGCGGAAGGCCGACCTCGGCGAGCAGCTTGCGCACCCGCGCGTCGCGCTCGCTGCGGCTGCCGATCTCGAGCAGATCGAGCGGCTCGCGGATCTGGTCCCCGGCGCGGCGTCGCGGATCGAGCGCCGAAAACGGATCCTGAAACACGATCTGCAGATGCTTGCGCGCCTTGCGCAGCGGCTCGCCGGTCAGCGGCATGATGTCTTCGCCGCGGAACACCACCTGGCCCGAGGTCGCCTGCACCAGCCGCATGATCGCCTGCGCGGTGGTGGACTTGCCCGAGCCGCTTTCGCCGACGATGCCGAACGTGGTGCCGCGCTTGACGCGGAAGCTGACTCCGTCCACCGCGTGGACGAAGGACGGCTTGTCCCATGGACGCTTGCGGCCGGTGCGGAAGTGCACCACGAGGTCGTTGACGTCGAGCAGATACGGGTCGCCGTCGGCCGGGCGAATGTCTTCGTGGATCATCATGCGGCGATCTCCGCGGCGCGCCAGCACGACACCGCATGTCCGGCTTCGATATTTCCAAGCGGCGGCTGCGGCTTCGACCGGCACAATTCCGAAGCATTGGCGCAGCGCGCCAGAAATGCGCAGTCCGGCCCGCGATTGCCCAGCCCCGGCACCATGCCGGGAATTTCGCCGAGATCGATCCATTCGGCCGGCTTGGCGACACCGACGGCGAGATGCGGAACGCAGCCGAGCAGACCGCGCGTGTAAGGATGGCGCGGAGTGGCGGCGATCTGGTGCGCCGGTCCGGTCTCGATGCAGCGGCCGGCATACAGCACCGCGATATCGTCGGCGAGCTCGGCAACCGCCCCGAGATCATGAGTGATCAGCACGATCGCGGTCTCGGTCTCGTCCTGAAGCTGGGCGAGCAGATCGAAGATCTGCGCCTGCACGGTAACGTCGAGCGCGGTGGTCGGTTCGTCGGCGATCAACAGTTTCGGCCGGCAGGCCAGCGCCATAGCGATCATCACCCGCTGCCGCATGCCGCCGGACATCTGATGCGGATACGCCTTGGCGCGCTGTTCGGCGGCCGGGATCTGCACCGCCTTGAGGAACTGCACCGCCTGCTCGGCGGCGTCCTTGCGGCTGAGCCGGCGGTGATAATACAGCACCTCGGCGATTTGATCGCCGACGGTGTAGAGCGGGTTCAGCGCCGTCATCGGCTCCTGAAACACCATCGACACCGCGTCGCCCCGCAGCGCACGCATCCGCTTCGGCCGCGCGGTCAGCAGATCCTCGCCGTCGAGCAGGATACGGCCGCCGGTGATGACGAAGCCTTCCGGCAGCAACCGCATGATCGCCAGCGCGGTCATGCTCTTGCCGCAGCCGGATTCGCCGACCAGCGCGATGGTGCGCCCCTTGTCGACGGTGAATGACAGGTTCTCCAGCACCGGCACCAGATCGCCGTCGCGATTGGTCATGCTGACGCTGAGATTTTCGACCGAAAGCACCGGCGTCATGATTTACCTCCGTCGCAGCCGCGGATTGACCGCATCGTTGACGCCGTCGCCGACCAGGCTGACCGCGAGCACCGCCAGGAAGATCGCGGCGCCCGGGAACGTCACCGCCCACCATGCGTCGAGCACGTAGTTGCGGTTCTGGCCGATCATCAGGCCCCAGCTCATGGTGTTGGGATCGCCGAGGCCGAGGAAGCTGAGACCGCCCTCGAACAGGATCGCGGTACCGATCGCCAGGGTCGCCGACACGATGATCGGCGGCAGCGCATTCGGCAGCACCACCCGCAGGATCAGATGCAGATTGCCGGCACCGGCGGCGCGCGAGGCCTTGATGAAATCGAGATCCCGCAGCCGCATGAACTCGGCGCGCGTCAGCCGCGCTGCCGACGGCCAGCTCACCGCGCCGATCGCCAGCGTAATGGTCGACAGTTTCGGACCAAACAGGGTCACCAGCACCATCGCGAACAACAGCGGCGGCAGTACCTGAAAGAATTCGGAGATCTTGACCAGGAGGGAATCGACCCAGCCGCCGAAGAAACCGGCGAGCGCGCCGACCGTGACGCCGATCAGGATCGTGATCAGCGCTGCCACCGCCCCCACGGTGAGCGTCGCCCGGCCGCCATAGATCAGGCCGGCCAGCACGTCGCGGCCGAGGTAATCCGTTCCGAACAGCGCATCTGCATCCGGCGGCGCGAACGGCATTCCGACGATGTCGAGCGGATCGACCGGATGCAGCCACGGGCCGAACGCGGTGCCTGCGAGCAGCACCAGCAGCAGGATCGCGCCGGCGACGCCGGACGGGCTCTTCATGAACTGGCGCAGCGCGGCCCGGGCCGGCGAGACCGCCTTCGGAACCTTGGTGGCGCTGGGAACGGGCTTCTGTGCCATCGCGAGCGAGGACTCCATCGTGCTCATCGGGCACCTGCGCGGATACGGGGGTCGATCAGGCGGTACACCAGGTCGGTGAGAATATTGGCCGCGATCACCATCACGGCGGAGAAGAACAGCACACCCATCAGGGTCGGGTAATCGCGGCGCAGGATCGAGTCGAACACCAGACGTCCCATGCCCGGCCAGGAATAGACCGTCTCCACTAGCACAGCGCCGGCGAACAGATTGCCGAATTGCAGGCCGACCACGGTGACGATCGGAATCAGCGTGTTGCGCAGCGCATGCTTGACCAGGACCACCCGCTCCGGCAGCCCCTTGGCGTGGGCGGTGCGGATGTAGTCGGCCGACAACACGTCGATCATGTTGACGCGCGCCAGCCGCGAATACTGCGCGACGAACACCAGCCCCAAGGTGATCGACGGCAGCACCAGATGCTTGGCGACATCCGCCACATAGGCAAATCCGGCTTTCGGATTGACCACATCGGTCATGCCGTTGACCGGCAGGATCGGCCACACCGACCCGAACAGCAGCAGCAGCAGCAGACCGGTCCAGAAGATCGGCGCCGCGTGGCCGGCGAGCGCCAGCACGGTGACGCCGTGGCTGAGCAGGCCGTTCGGCCGCCGTGCGCTGATCACACCCAGCACCGTGCCGATCAGCACGGCCACCACCAGCGACGCCGCAGCGAGATAAAGCGTCGCCGGTAGCCGCTGCAGGATCAGGCCGAGCACCGGCTGGTTGAAGTAATAGGAATAGCCGAAGTCGCCGTGCGCCACCTTGCCGAGATAGGTGAATAATTGCTCGAGCAGACTATGGTCGAGGCCGTACTTCGCCCGCAGCGCCGCGATCACCTCGGGCGACGCCCCACCCATCTCGCCGGCGATCACCTGCACCGGGTCGCCCGGTGCAAGATGGATCAGGCAGAAGTTCATCACCAGCACCGCCAGCAGCAGCGCGACGGCGTTGGCGAGTTTTCCGAACAGATGGGTGAGGAGAGCCATTGATGCTTCGTCGATTGAGGGTGGCGGATCAGTTCTTCGGCGGCGTGGCCCAGTGCAGCTCATCGAGCGGCGAGGCGACACCCCAGATCGTCGTCGGCAGGCTCGCAAGCCCCTTGGCGAACGCACTGTGGTAAGGCGTGGCGTTGATGTAGAAGATCGGCGCGTCTTGGACGACGATCTTCTGGAACTCCGAATACAGCGCCTTGCGCTTCTCGGGCGAGGTTTCCTTGGCTGCCTGGCCGAGGATTTCATCGATCTTCGGATTGGAATACTGCTGGGTGTTCGACCAGATGATACCCTTGCGGATATTCGAGCTGAGGTAGGTGCGATCGACACCGATCACCGGATCGCCCCAGTTGAACACCGTGTCCATCGTCAGGTCGAAGTCGAAATTGGCGACGCGCTGGGCCCAGGTCGGGAAGTCGGGCGCGGCGCGGACTTCCAGATTGATGCCGACCCGCTTCAAGGCCGAACGCAGATATTCGGCGACGTTGCGCTGCTGCTCGTCGTTGCCAGGGATGTAGTCGATCGTCAGCGAGGTGCGGACGCCGTTGCCGTCCGGCTTTAGCCCGGCCTCGTCGAGCAGCTTGTTGGCCTTGGCGACGTCGAACTTGTACTGCTCGACGGCCTTCTCCTCCAGCGGCGAGCCCGGCGCGATCGGACCGGTCGACGGCATCGCCTTGCCGCCCATCAGCTTCTTGACGATGAAGTCGCGATTGGCCGCGTAGGCGATCGCCTGACGGACGCGGGCGTCGTCGAGCGGCTTCTTCTTGGTGTTGAAGGCGAGCCAGTTCAGTGCGCCGATGCCGGCGAATCCCTTGTCGGTCACGACGACATTGGGCGCCTTCTCCAGCCGCTCGATGTCACGAACGCCGGTGAAGTACGGGACCACATGAACGTCGCCGCGCTCGGCCGACACCATCAGCGCATTCGGATCCGAGATCAGCCGCACTACGATCTTGTCGAGCTTGGGCCGGCCCGGGATGAAAAACTTGTCGAATTTCTCCAGCGTGTAGTAGTCGCCCTGCTTGTAGTCGGTGAGCTTGTAGGGGCCGGAGCCGATCGGCTTCAGGTTTGCCGGATGCGATTTGATGTCCTGGCCGTCGCCATAGACGTGCTTGGGCAGGATCGGCATCAGCGCCGGCGACATCGCCAGCAGCAGCGCCGGATGCGGATGCGCCAGCTTGATCACCGCGGTGTGCGGGTCGGGCGTATCGACGCTCTCGACCGCGGCCAGCATCGTCTTGAACGGATGGTTGGCCTTGATCGTCATGATCGAGAACGCGACGTCCTCCGACGTCACCGGTTTGCCATCGTGGAAGGTGGCGTTTTTGACCAGCTTCAACGTCACCGTCAGGCCGTCCTTCGACACCTCCCACGATTCGGCCAGATACGGCTGCGGATTCCAATTGTCGTCGTAGCGGAGCGGGCTGGCGAAGATCTGAGTGCTCGGCAACGCGGTGGCGATGCCGGACTGGACCGCGCCGTTGAAATGCCGCGGCACCTGGGTCGAACCGATCACCAGAGTGCCGCCGGCACCGCCTTCCGCAGCTCGCGCAGTGAATTCGAACGGCAGACCGATCAGGGCCGCTCCGCCGATGGCTCCGGCGAGGAAGGATCGCTTGGTCAACTTCATGGTCGGGACTCCGCTGTCGAGAGGCATGGATGGCGCAAGGAAACCGAAGCGAGACGGCCGCGGTCAGGTTCGAACGAATGGGCCGCCGCTGTCACGACGTCGCCCCGGCACACGCGAGCGCGCGATCGAGAATGGCATCGAGCTCGGCCGGCGACGGCAGGTCGGCGGTGCCGACTCCGACCAGAACGATTCCCGGCTCTGCGGGCTCGGCATCGGCGGTCGACAAGCTCCAGACGCTTTCGACCATCTGGAATACTTTCGCGTCGTCTTCGCCGGCGAGGCGGCAGGAGCCTTTCAGCCGCAACAGTTGCGGCGGCAGCTTGTCGACTGCGCAAGCCAGCCGGTTACGATCGAACCGGCCGGCGCGGCGATACGCCCAGCTCTTGAAGGTGGCGCCGTGATCGAGCGCCGGCGCCTCGACAGCATCGGCCCGGAAGCCGTTAGCCGCCGCGGCCGTTTGCAGCACCGCCAGCGTCGGCATCGCGCCTTGCGCGGTTTCGACGATACGAACATCCGGGCGCAGACTGCGCACCGCGGCCCGCGCCACTGTCAGAGCCTCGGAATCGACCAGATCGGTCTTGTTCAGCAGCACGACATCGCAGCGCTCGAACTGGCCGCGGACGGTGTCGCCGACCTTGGAATCGTCGATCAGTTGCGCGATCCGGCTGGCATCGGCCAGCACGATCACTTGATCGAGACGCAACGTCGGTTCGATCAGCGCGATCTCGGCGATCTTCCACGGATCGCCGACGCCGGAGGCTTCGATCACGATCCGCTCGAACGGCACGGCGGCGTCGAGCACCTTGCACATCGTCTCGATGAAGCTGGTCCCGATGCTGCAGCAGATGCAGCCGTTGGTCAGCGTCATCGTGGTGCCGTCGTGGCTCTGGATCAGAGTCGCGTCGACATTGACCTCACCGAAATCATTGACCAGCACCGCGGTGCGAGGACCGCCGCTACGCAGCAGATGATTGACGAAGGTGGTTTTACCCGCGCCCAGGAAGCCGCCGATCACCGTGACTGAAATGGTCGCGGATGCTGCCGTCATGCGCGGGGCGCCTCCAGGATCATACCGCCGACCACGGTGCCCCAGATAGCGACGTCCTTCAACCGCTCGGCCGGCATGGCAAGCGGATCTTCGTCGAGCACGACGAAATCGGCGTACTTGCCGGTCTCGATACTACCGACCAGATGATCCATCTTCAAAGTATAGGCGGCGCCGATCGTGATTGCAGCAAGCGCCTGCTCGATGGTGAGCGCTTCGGTATCCCGACCCAGCACCCGGCCGCTCGACGAGACACGATTGACCGCACACCACGCGGTGAACAGCGGCGCCAGCGGACTCACGGGCGCGTCGGAATGAATCGCAAACGGCACCCCGATCCGCTGCGCAGTTCCGGTCGCGTCGAGCCGCGCGGCCCGCTCCGGCCCCATCGTCAGCTCGTAGTGGGCATCACCCCAGTAGTACAAATGATTGGCGAACAGATTGGCGCAGACGCCGAGGCTCTTCATCCGGCGGAACTGCGCGGCGCTGGCCATCTGGCAATGCTGAAGGGTGTGACGATGATCAGGCCGCGGCGCCGCGACCTGCGCGGCCTCGATCGCATCGAGCGCAACCTCGGTCGCCTCGTCGCCGTTGGTATGAATGTGAAGTTGCACACCGGCGCGGTGATAGGCCTCAACCAGCCGCGGCAATTCTTCGGGCGCGATGTACCACAGCCCATTGGGAGCGCCGTTGTGATAGCCGGGCCAGCGCAGCCGCGCGGTGAAGCCCTGGATCGAACCATCGACCACCAGCTTGACGATACCGTAATGCAACTTGTCGCCGGCATGGCCGCGCAAGATCTCGAGTTTCGCGATGGCCTGCTCCGGCGTGTGCGACACCGCGGCCAGCGCCGGCACCAGACGAACGCCGAAGTCAGCGGCGCTGGTCACGCTACGATAGACCTCGATGGTCGGATCCGCGAGGTCATTGTGCAGATCGGTGATCGTGGTGACGCCCTGCACACAGGACGACGCGGCATAACGCCGAACGTCTTCCTCGGTGATGGTCCCGGCGAGCGGATTGTGGCCGAGCGCGCGAAACAGCCGCATCCGCGCCGGGATACCCTGCAGCTCCCCGCTGGCCAGCCCGTCGGCCCCCGCGACGACGCCGGAGATGTCGGTCGCATGCAGCAGATCGGCGAGTTCGAGCGTCGCGGTGTTGACGTTGTTGATATGGAACGAGGCGTGGACCACCAGGACAGGACGCTTGGTCGATACCCGGTCGAGATCCTGCCGGGTCAGCATCTTGCCGCCGATGTGCAGCGGATCGAAGCCCCAAGCATGCAGCGGCGAGCCATCGTCCGGCAGCTCGGCCTCGGCCCGCTGCAGCCGCGCGACGATCGCTTCGATGTCCGGCACCCCGGCCACCACCTTGCCCTCGGGCGACCGCCGATCGAATGCGCCGACATAGGGCTGCTTCCACATCAGCCCCTCCATGATGTGGCTATGGCCCTCGACGAAGCCCGGCATCAGCACTTTGTCGGCGAAGCGTGTATCGAGCCGGGCACCGCTCACCATCAGTTCGTCGGCGCTACCCGTCGCAACGATCCGACCATCTCGCACCGCAACATGCGTCGCGCTCGGCCGCGACGGGTTCATGGTGATAATCTTGAGAGCGGAATAAACGACCGTTTCAGACGTCACGCTTAGTCTCCAGGATTGCGACTGAGAGCGTGAAGCGATCGACCGATCGGCACTAGCGCCAGATGCCACGCACGGATGGAGCCAGGGCCATGCGTCAGCCGCCGCCCCCAATGGCTCGGTTCTTGCCTCCCGTTTGTAAAGGCTTCATTCTTCGGAATCGCAGCGGTTCCGGGTCGTCGCTCAGTGAGGGTATCGCGTCTTGGGAAAGCTAGCACAGCTCACATACCGGGAGTCCACGGTGGCACGCACGCCTAACCGCGATGCAATTGCCTCATCAGATGCCGCCGCATTAGGCAAAGACGACCTGTTCTGGGGCGCGTTGTTTCATAGCCTCAATCGCGGTGGCTCCTTTCTGCAGTTGCAGATTCGCCAGATCATCGTCGCCGCGATCGAGGACGGCCGGTTGCCGCTCGGCATGAAGATGCCGTCCAGTCGCGACCTCGCCACCGTGCTGAAAGTTTCGCGCAACACCGTGGTGATCGCCTACGAGCAACTCGTCGATCAGAATTTCTTGGTGTCGCGGCAACGCAGCGGTTATTTCGTCGCCGGTCTTCCCAAGAAGTTCGCCAACGATAAGGTTGCCAACGATCCAGCCGGCCTTGCCGAGATCACGAGCCGCGGCGACGAACACTGGGCCGACCGGTTCGCCGTCAAACCGTCGGCGCATCGCAACATCGTCAAACCGCTCGACTGGCAAACCCATCCCTATCCGTTCATCTTCGGCCAGTTCGACCCGAGCCTGTTTCCCACCAATGATTGGCGCGAAAGTGCGCGCGCCGCGCTCAGCGTACCCGAAATCAACAACTGGGCCCGAGACCTGATCGACGGCGACGATCCGGCGCTGATCGAGCAATTGCAGCTTCAAGTCCTTCCGCGCCGCGGCATCCATGCCCGGGCCGACGAGATCATGATGACGATCGGTGCCCAGCACGCGCTGTATCTGATCGCCACGCTGTTCATCAACGGAGCGACCAAGGTTGGCATCGAAGAGCCGGGCTATCCGGACGCCCGCAATATCTTCCGGATGCTGACGCCGAACGTGGTGCCACTCGCCGTCGACTCGGAGGGGCTGGTGCCGGACGCCACGTTCCAGAGCTGCACGCTCGCCTACGTCACCGCCAGCCATCAGTGCCCCACCGCGGTGACGATGCCGCTGCCGCGACGTTTGGAGCTGTTGAAGGCTGCCGCCGCCGGTGACGTGGTGGTGGTCGAGGACGATTACGAAGGCGAGCTGATGCCGGAATCGGCAACGCTGCCGCCGCTCAAGAGCCTCGATCGTGCCAGCAACGTGCTGTATGTCGGCAGCCTGTCGAAGGCGCTGGCGCCCGGCCTGCGGCTCGGCTACGTCGTCGCGCCCGCCCCGGTGATCCGCGAACTGCGCGCGCTGCGCCGGCTGATGCTGCGGCATCCGCCGCTCAACAATCAGCGGGTCGCCGCGCTGTTCATCGGCCTCGGCCATTATCGGGCGCATCTGTCCCAGGTCGGGCGCGTGCTGCTGGAGCGCGCGAAACTCCTCGACCAGCTGCTGCCGAAACACCTTCCGAGCTGCAGCTTCTCGCGCGGGCCGGGCTCGACCAATTTCTGGGTGACCTGCCCGACCTCGATCGACGCCACCGCGCTGGCTGAGGCGGCGCTCGAACAGGGCGTCGTCATCGAACCCGGCGCGGTGTTTTCGATGGACGAAACCGCGAGCCGGCACTGCTTCCGGCTCGGCTTCTCCTCGATCCGCACCGACCGCATCGAGGTCGGCATCGAGCGGCTCGGCAAGGTGCTGGCGCAGCAACTGAAAGCATAGCGCCCAGCCGCCGCGGCTGGTCGCTGCAGCTCGACTACGCGCCCAGCACTTCGCCGAACCGCACCCAGGCTTTGCCGTCCCACTTCTGCAACTGCACCTGGGTCAGCGGACGATAGTCGGTCGGGCTGGTGTTGACGCGGATGCCGGGCAGCAGCGTCGGCAGCTCGACGTCCTTCAGATTGGTCGCCTGCGCCATGATGTTTTCGCGCGTCCAGGTGTCGTCGCACTGCGTCAGCACCTTCACCAGCGCCGACGCCACCGTGTAGGCGTAAAGGTTGTAGAAATCGTCCTTGTTGCCTTCCGGGAAATAGCTCTGCATGAAGGCGAGGAAATCCTTGATGCCCTGATCGTCCTTCCAGGCCGGATCGGCGACGTCCTTGAGGTAGGCCGACGAGATCACGCCAATTGCGTTCTCGGGGCCGGCCGGGCCGATCGTACCCGCATAGGACGACGAGCCGCCGGTGATGTAGTGGCGGACCTGCCAGCGCGTCTCTGCCACCTTGCGGATCGCCTGCGCGGTGAACTTTGCAGTGGTGCCCGAGATCAGCGCATCGGGCGCGGCGGCGCGGAGTTGCAGGATCTGGGAATCGATCGTCGGCTCGGAAGTCTCGTGCGAGATGGTGACGAGCTGACGCGCCTCGCGCTCGCCCAGCACGTCCTTGGCGCCGAGCACGAAATCCTTGCCGAAATCATCGTTCTGATACAGCACCGCGAACTTCGCGTCGGGCTTCTCGGCCAGCATGTGCTTGACGAAGATCGCCGCCTCGGTCCGCGCGCTCGGCGCGAAGCCGATGCTCCACGGATGCGCCTTGTAGTCGCTCCATTTGTCGCCATTCACCGACAGGAACAGATGCGGGATCTTCTTGGCATTGGCGTATTTGACGATCGCCGAATTGGGTGCGGTGCCGAGATTGCTGAACAGCAGCGCCACCTCGTCGCTCTCGACCAGCTTGCGGGTCTGCTCCACGGTCTTGGCCGGGTTGAAAGCGTCGTCGTAATAGATGAAATCGATTTTGCGCCCGGCGATGCCGCCGCGGTCGTTGATCATCTTGAAATACGCGGCCTGGCAGCGCGCCTGCACCCCATAGGCCGACACCGGACCGCTCTGCGGCGAGGTGCTGCCGATGCGGATGCTGGTCGGCGTGATGCCGGTGGTGTCTGCGGCCTGCGCCTTCAACGATGTCGCCACCAGCATCGTGGCGGTGGTGCCGAGCAGAAACCGGCGGCGATCCATGGCTTTCATTGCGTTTCCCTTTTGTTGTTATTCGGCCGGTCCTTGACCGGGCCGCACCAGCACCTTGATCAGTGACTTCTCGGCGCGCAGCCGGTCGAAGATCTCGGGCAACTCGCCCAGCGAGACGACGCGCGAGATCATTGCGGCGGCGGTCGCGGCGTGGCCCGCCAGATAGCGGCTGACGTGATGGAAATCGGCCATCCTGTAGCCGAGCACGAATTTGAGCGTCGCCTCCTTGCGGATCGCGGTGCGCGGCAGCACCCGGTCTTCGGTCATGCAGACGCCGACGATCACGGCACGGCCGCGCAGCGCCATGACGTCGATGGTCTGCTGTAGAAAGCCGGGCGCGCCGACGCATTCGAAGACGATGCCCGGCGCGCCGATGCCGAGCCGGCTGAGCGCCGCCGGCAGACCTTCGGCGATCGGATCAATTGCCGCGACGGCGCCGATCTCCAGCGCGCAGGCGCGGCGGTTCGGATCCGGTTCGCTGAGGACCACCCGCGCGGCGCCGGCATCGCGCGCCATCAGCACGACGCCGAGACCGATCGGCCCGCCGCCGATCACCAGCACGTCGGCGCCCTGCATCGGGCCGCAGACATCGACCGCATGGCGCGCCACCGCCAGCGGCTCCATCAGCGCGCCATCACGCAGGCTGACATGATCCGGCAGGCGGATCGCCTGCCCGGCGCGGATCCGCACGTAGTCCGCATAGGCGCCCGGCAAGTCTGGGCGAAACCCCATGAAACTGCCGCTGGCGCAGGCCGCATCGCCGCCGCTGCGGCACGAGCCGCCCGCCGCGCAGGCGTCGCACAGCCAATACGGATTGGCCGCGACGCGGGTGCCGACCGTCCAGTCGGGGGCGGTCGACTGCACGATTTCGCCGGTGAACTCGTGCCCCATCACGGTGCCCGGCTGCAGCACGCCCGGCGTCTCGGCGGCGTGCAGATCCGAACCGCAGATGCCGGTGAACGCCACCTTGAGCAGCAGTTCGTTATCACCCAGCTCCGGCACGACAACGTCGCGCAGCACGAGCCGCTCCCCGGTCTTTTCGAACACCGCCGCTTTCATGAGATCGCCTCCGCGCTGATCTGAGCCGTTCATGCCTGCGGACGGATCGGGATGTTCTCGTAATAGGGGATCATGATCTCGCGCTTCTCGTCGCTGATCGTGCCGAGCGCCGCGACGGTGACCGGATGCACGACGTCCGGATCGATCATGATCTCGATGCAGGACGGCCGACCCGACGCATAGGCGCGGGCGATCGCCGGTTCGATCTCGTCGAACTCGGTGACGCGCTCGGCGTGACACCCGAACGCGGCCGCGACGCTGGCGTAGTTGGTGCCACGCAGCTCGCTGATCGCGCTGTAATTGGCGCCGTACATGATCTGCTGGCCGTGGATCGACATGCCCCAGATCTCGTTGTTGAGAACGATGGTGCAGATCGGCAGGCGGTGCCGGCTCATCGTGTCGAACTCCTGGATGTGGAAGCCCATCGCGCCGTCGCCGGTGATCTGCATCACCCGCTTGTCCGGATCGACAACCTGCGTGCCGATCGACTGACCGGGGCCAGTGCCGAGGCAGCCGAGATAGCCAACGCCCTGGACGTGGCCGGGCTGGTTGGTGCGCAGATGGAAGGCGGCCCAGCTCGCGGCCTCGCCGCCGTCGAGCACGATCGCTGCGTCCGGCCCCGCCGCCCGCACCGCGGCTTCCGCGGCCCAGAACGGATGGATGCCTTTCGGCCCCTGCTTGTCCGGAAACATGCCGCGCATTTTGGTCGGCGCCGCGGTCACGGCCCCGATCCAGGCCGGACGCTGCGGCCAGGCTTCGGCCGCGGCGGCCGCCCGCAGCGTGGTCAGCGCGGCGCCGACATCGGCGACGATCGGCAACTCGACATGGCGCAGCCGGCCGAGTTCGGCGGCGTCGCTGTGCACCTGAATCAGCTTTGCATCCTCGGGAAAGAACGCGGTGCTGCGGCCGGCGAGGCGGAAGCCGAACCGCGTCCCCAGCAGCAGCGCGGCGTCCGGGCGCTGCGCCGACAGCAGCGCCAGATTGCCGACAACCTGACCGTTGAGCGGATGACTGCTCGGAAACACGCCCATGCCGCGGGTGTTCGACACCACAGGGATCTGCGTGGCCTCGGCCAGCGCAACGAGATCGTCGCGGCAATCCGAATAGCGCGCCTCGCCACCGACCACGATCACCGGCCGCTCGCTCGCTTTCAGGATCGCGATCGCCGTCTTGATCTCATCCGGATGCGGCGCCGGGCGGGGGTGGATGTTGAGGCCGTGCGCCGGGCGGACGTCGTCCTTGTGGGCGCGCATGTGCAGCACGTCGATCGGCACGTCGAGCAGCACAGCGCCGCGGCGCCCGGTGGTGGCTTTGCGGATCGCCAGCGCGGTGAGGTCCGGGATGCGCTCGGTGTTGGTGATGCGATGCGCGTATTTCACCATCGGCAAGGTGACGGCGATCTGATCGACGCCGCCCTGCAACGCATTGGTCTCGGCTTCGCGCAGCGGCGGCGAGCCGACGATGAACAACGTCGGGATGCTGTCGAGCTGCGCGTTGAGAATTGCCGTGACGCCGTTGGTGAAGCCGGGGCCGGCGGTGATCACGCAGACGCCGAGCTTGCCGGTGGCGCGCGCATAACCATCAGCGGCGTGACCGGCCGAGGATTCGTGCCGGAAATCGATCAGCCGGATCTCGTTGGCTATGCAGCCGCGATAGAAGGATTCGAGATGACCGCCGTGCAGGGCGAACACGGTGTCGACGCCGGCGTCACGAAGCGTGCGGGCGAGCAGTTCGCCGCCCTCGAGCCAGTCGCCGGCCGATGAAGTCGCTGCGGACATTATTTGTTTCCTTTTGTTGTTGGTCTGCGCGGAGGGGCGGCTCAGGGCGCGGGTGCCAGATGTCCGAGGAAATTCGGCTGCCCGGTTCGGGCGGTCAGCCCGCCATCGACCGCTAACGCGACGCCGGTGACGTAGGAGGCGTCGTCGGATGCCAGGAACGCGATGGCGCCGGCGATTTCCTCGGGCGAGCCGGGACGGCCGAGCGGAATCAGCCGGTCGTACTCGGCCATTACCGCGGCGTTGTCGCGCAGCTTCAGCGATAGCGGCGTCGCGGTCAGGCCCGGGCACACCGCGTTCACGCGGAGGCCGTCGCGGCTGTAATCCAGTGCCATGTTGCGGGTGAGATTGATCACCGCTCCCTTGGCGGCGTTGTAGGCGGCGAAGCCGTAATCGCCGGCGAGCCCGGAGATCGACGCGGTGTTGACGATATTGCCGCGGGTCTTGATCAGATGCGGAATCGCGGCGCGGCTCGCGTGAAAGATCGAGTCCACGCAGATCCGGAACACGCGATGCCAAGCCTCCGGCGTCACCTCGGTGATCCGGCCGAACGCGCCCATGCCGGCATTGTTGATCAGGATATCGAGCCGGCCCTGCTCTTGTGCGGCGGCGGCGATCAGCGCGGCGACCTGCTCAGCCACGGTGACGTCGGCCACCATCGTCGAGATCCGCGCACTGACATCGGCCAGCGATTCGGCCTGCCGGGCCAGACCGTCCTGATCGATATCCGACAGATAGACATACGCGCCTTCGCGCGCGAGGCGGGCAGCCGTGGCGGCACCAATGCCCGATGCGGCTGCCGTGACGACAGCGACCTTGCCGTTGAAACGCATGGCGATGCGTCCTCCCGAAGTCCGCGCCGCTTGGCGGCTGCGGTGTGGCGTTGATCACCACTTTTAATATAACGCGTTATATCTATTTCCCACGCTGGCCGTCAAGACGGGTAAAGTGGCCGTATCGCCGCAGCCGATTTCGCGAATGCCGCGCGGCCGACTACAACATCCCTCTCAGGTGACTCGCACAGGACCGAAGCATTGCCCCCCCGCGAGCAGGCGCGCGAAGAACTGCGCCAGAAGATCATTGCCGGCGCCCGCGCGCTGTTATCGGAAATCGAGTCGGCAGAGTTCTCGATGCGCGCGCTCGCCGCGAAGGCCGGCGTCGCGCATATGACGCCCTACAACGTGTTCGGCTCGAAGCAGGCGGTGCTGCTCGCCGTGCTGGATGCCGACATGGCCGAGTTCGCTCGCGCGGTGCAGGAGCGCCACGTCGCCGATCCGTTGGCGGAACTTTACGAAGTGGTCGGGCTGTGCGCCGAGTTCTGGTTCTCGGACCCGTTATTCTACAAGACGCTGTATCGGGAACTGCTCGACCTGAAAGGCACGCCGCATCAGGCACTGGCGACGCCGCTACGCGACGGATTTTGGCGGCAGTTGACCCATGCGCTGGCGGATCGCGGCCATCTGCAGACGTTTGTCGCCGAGGCCCCGCTGGCGATGAATCTGCGCCGCATCACCCTGCAGGCGATCAGCGTCTGGATCGCCCGCGATCTCTCGAAGCGGGAAGTCGAAGCCGAACTCGGTTATAGCATCTCGCTGGCTCTGCTCGGGGTCACTGTGCCAGCCTCGTCTTCCCGCGTACTCACGCGGCTGATGAACTACCAGGCCATCCTCGTCGAGGCTGGAGCTCGAGACGGCTAGATACTCGTCGGCGCGCGGGAAGAGCCGGGTCGATCGCGGACGGGCTCGCCGCCTCACAACAGCTCGGAGATTCCCTTCGCGGCGCTGAGCAGCGCGACGCCGCCGAGGCTGGCGATCGAGACCCGGCGATGCAGCCGTTCGCTGCCTCGGCGAAAGCCTTGTTCGCCGATCCAGGTGCCGACGATCATCACCGGCAACGCCATCGCGGCCAGCCACAGCACGTTCACGGTGGCGAGGCCGACCAGAGCGATGCTGGTGAAGCCGGCGATCGAGGTGGCGAGGAAGAACACCAGTAGCGAGGCCCGCACCGCGACCGCACGAAACGGCCCCGACATGTAATAGACGATCGCCGGCGGGCTCGGCATCGCGGCAAGGCCGTTGAACAGACCGCACAGCACGCCGACGCCGGTGGTCACCGGCGGCGACGGAATCTTCGCGATGGCAAAGCCGCGACCGAGCACGACGACCGCCGCGGCCGTGATGGTGGCGATCACGATCCGCGCCACCGGTGCCGGCGCGACGCTGAGCGCCAAAGCGCCGATCGGTGAGCCGATCACCGCGCCGACGATCAGCCAGCGCAGCGAGGCCCAGTGGCAGTCGCGATGATTGCGACGCAGATCATTGAGCCCGCCGAGCAGCTGCAACAGCACAGCGACCGGCACCGCTTTCGCCGGCGGCATGAGCATGCCCATCAGCGGCACCGCGGCGAGCGCGAAGCCGAACCCGGTGAAGCCGCGCAGCAGCGCTGCCGCCAGCACTGCGCTGAGCACGCCGGCGATCGCCATCGGCGACGGCAGCGTCGACAGGAAACTCGCAGACGCCTCGGCGATCAGCTCGTGCATCGCGTCACCGCATATCGATGACGACGGTCTTCTTCTTGGTGAAGTGCTCGAGCATCGCCTCCAGCGACGCTTCCTTGCCGAGACCCGACTTGCGGAAGCCGCCATAGCTCAGATTCGGCTGGATGGTGAGGTTCTGATTGACCTGAACGTAGCCGGCATCGAGCCGCTGCACGGTGCGCAGCGCGCTGCGCAGATCGTTGGTCCACACCGTCGCGGCCAGGCCGAACTCGCTGTCGTTGGCGCGCGCGATGACGTCGTCCTCGTCGTCCCACGGCTGCACGCAGACCACGGGGCCGAAGATCTCCTCGCGCATCAGCGGCGAATCTTCGGGTACACCGGTGATGATGGTCGGCTGCAGGAACAACCCGTCCTTCAGATGCGCCGCGCCCGGCAGCTCGCCGCAGCGGTCGACCTTAGCGCCGGCGGTGCGGGCTCCGAGATCGATATAGGATTCGACCTTGGCCTTCTGCCGCTGCGAGATCACGGTGCCGATATCGGTCGCCTCGTCCAGCGGATCGCCGATTTTCAGCTTGTTCACCGCTTCGCGCAGCGCCGCCACGAAAGCGTCGATCAGCTTGGCGTGAACGTAGATCCGGCTCGCCGCGGTGCAGCTCTGGCCCTGGCGGGTGAACCGCATGCCGGCGATCGCGCCGGCGACGACCCGCGCCATATCGGCATCGGGATAGACGATCATCGGGCTCTTGCCACCGAGTTCGAGGCTGACCGGAATGATCTTCTTGGCCGCCATCTGGTAGATCAGCTCGCCGACCGCCTGCGAGCCGGTGAACGTGACCTTGGCGACCGCTGGATGCTCGACCAGCGCCGCACCGCAATCGCGGCCGGTGCCGCAGATCACGTTGAGCACGCCGTCCGGCAGCAGCTTGGCCATCAGCCGCGCCATTTCGATGGTCGCATACGGCGCTTCTTCGGAGGCTTTCACCACCACGGTGTTGCCCGCCACCAGCGCCGGGGCGATCTTCAGCATCATCAGCACCAGCGGCACGTTCCACGGCAGGATCGCGGCGACGACGCCGAGCGGTTCCCGGCTGGTGTAAGTGAGGATCTGCGGATCGAACGGCAGCGTCTCGCCCTTCAGTTCCGACGCGAGGCCCGCATACATCGTGATGATGTCGATCGCGGTCGCAACCTCGCCGCGGCATTCCGTCCGAATAGCTTTGCCGGTTTCCAGCGCCAGCACAGTGGCGATGACGTCGCTCTGCTCGGCGATCGCGCCTGCCGCGGCCGCAATCAGCTTGCCGCGCTGGCGCGCCGGCGTCGCTGCCCAGGCTGGGAACGCGGCCGACGCAGCCGCCACCGCGCGGGCGACATCGTCGCCGGTTGCGGCCGGCGCCTTGCCGATCACTTGCCCGGTCGCGGGATCGACGACGTCGAGCGTGGCGCCGCCGACGGACGGCACCAGGGCGTTGCCGATCAGGTGACGGGCCTGAAGTTGCGAGATCACCTCCGACACGGCGGGGGCGATGGCGGGATCGATGCGGGTGGCGATGTTGATCATCGTATCACCTTGGCGATCCGGCCGCTGCCGCGAAGGTCCAGCGTGGCCCAAGCCATTGGGCCAGACGCCAGTGCTTCGCGTCTGGTCCGCCGAGACCGCGCCATCTGGTTCTAAGGCGTGAGCGGCGGCTCGTGACACGCTTTGCACGAAGCTGCCGGCGGGTCCGCGCCAATCACGGAAACGCTCGCGCGCCCACTACGATGGAATCGACATGTCCGATCTCGATACTCAGCGCTTGCAGACGCTGCATCAGCTCTTCGACGCGTTCAACCGCCACGACGGCGCCGCGGTGATGACCGCAATGACCGACGACATCGTGTTCGATGCCGCGGCTGGCCCCGAGGCTTGCGGTCGCCGGATCGTCGGCACCGCCGATGTCCGCGCCGCATTCGAGACGACGTTCGCCACCTTCCCGGATGTGAGCTGGGAGTGCACCCGCCACGCCGTGTTCGGCGATCGCGGCATCTCTGAGTGGATCTTCCGCGCCACCACCAAGGACGGCGGCAAGATCGAGGCCGAAGGCGTCGATCTGTTCGGCTTTCGCGACGGCAAGATCTGCAGCAAGACCGCGTTCCGCAAGGACCGCCCGGTGCTGCCGGCGACGGGAGCATCGGCATGAACAAGCCCGTGAAGACCCCGCCGCTCGCCGCCTACGATCCGCACTACGATCCCTTGGTCAGCGAAGGCCCCGGCCGCAACCGCGACTACGCGCCGACCTATTGGACCGCGAATTGCGGTCCAATGCCGGAAGACGACGGCCCGATCAGCCGCGATACCGACGTCGATGTCGCGATCGTCGGCTCGGGCTTCACCGGGCTCGCCTCCGCGGTGTTCCTCGCCCGCGAGCACGGCATCAAGGCCGCGGTGCTCGAAGCCAATCGCGTCGCGTGGGGCTGCAGCACGCGCAATGGCGGCCAGGGCCAGAACGCGGCCGGCCGGCTGACCCGCTCGCAATGGATCGCGCGCTGGGGCCGCGACACGGCACTCAGGCTGCACGCCGAAATCAGCGACGGCTTCGAAACCTTCGAAGAACTGATCCGGCAAAGTCCGATCGATTGCGAACCGCAGCGCGGCGGTCATCTCTACATCGCGCACCGTCCACGCAACTTCGAGAAGATCTCGGCCGAGGCCAAGGTGCTGAGCGAGGTGTTCGGCGAGCCGACCAAGGTGATCTCGGCCGATCAGCTCCGCAGTGAGTACCTCAACGAGGCCGAGGCGGTGGGCGCGACGCTGGAACCGCGCGGCACCGGCGTGCATCCGGCCAAGCTGGCATTCGGCTATCAGCAGATGGCGCGCGACCTCGGCGCCACCGTGCATCCGGGCAGCCCGGTCATCGAGATCGAGCACCGCGGCGGCGCATTCTATCTTCGCACCCCGGGCGGCACCGTGAAGGCGCGCGCGGTCGGCATCGCCACCGGCGCCTATACGGCGCCCGGCTTGACGCCGTTGCTACGCGGCCGCTGCATGCCGATCCTCTCGAACTCGATCGTCACCCGGCCGCTGACTCCGGCCGAACTCGAAGCCACCGGCTTCAAGACCAAGCTGGTGCTGACCGATACCCGCACACTGCGTTATTACTACCGGCTGCTGCCGGACAACCGCATCCAGATCGGCAGCCGCTCGTCGATCACCGGCGCCGACGCCGACGCGCCCAAGCATCTGCAATTGCTGATCGACGGCCTGCACCGCAAGTTCCCGGCACTGCAGGGCATCGAGATCGATTATTCATGGTGGGGTTGGGTCGACGTCAGCCACGACATGATGCCGCGGATCTTCCAGCCCGATCCGGCGCAGAAGCTGGTCTACGCGCTCGGCTACGGCGGCAACGGCGTGTCGTATTCGGCCCAAGCGGGACGCCGCATGGCGCAGATGATCGCCGGGCAGCGCTTCAAGGGCCAGGACCTGCCGATCTTCACCTCGCCGCTGCCGACCCATACCTTCTCGCCGTTCCGCCGGATCGGCCAGCGGATGCTGTATCGCTGGTATCACTACCGCGACGAGGCGGCGTAAGGCCGCAAGGCTTCGTCATTGTGAGCCGATGACGAAGCCTGCACCGAGCAACGGCCGCCCATGAAAAATCCCGGCAGGTCGGACCTGCCGGGATTTTTCATTTCAGATCTGAACCGGCGTCATCTGCCGGAGAAGCTGTGAGCCGATCAGGCGGCCTTCTTGAGCGGGCGCACCACCGCCGGCTTGGGGCGGCGAACGTCGGCCGCGGGCCGCGAGGCGCGCTTGTCGAAGGCGTCACCGGCGGTGAGCACCACCAGACCGGCGATGCCGGCGAACGCGCCGGCCACCGCAACGGTGATCACCAACGGATAGCCGAAGGTGTAGATCAGCGCGGCGCCGACGACGACGGCGTTGAACAGGAAGAAATACGGCGCCTCCGGGCTGCCATGCTTGGCGTCCTTCACCAGCCAGCCGATCACAGGGATTTGGTAGAAGGCTTTAACCAGGAAGTTCACGGCGCTGCTCCTCTGAATGGGCCGCTGCCATCTGGAACGAGGGCCAAACCTACCCTCAATGCGAGCTCCGCAGCGAAGGGCTCTGCACTGCAAACTTTAGTCTATCGCAATGCAGAAATTGTCAATCACGAATGCGACGAATTTGCATTCGTAAGACGACGGGACCGTCAAAGAGGCCAACTTTTCCGTGAATGTCGCGCCGCCAATACGAGGCTCTGCGGCACCGGAGAACCTCACCGCAGCGGCTCGTCCCCCGCGCCGATCCGATAGCCGATGCCCGGTTCCGTCAGGATGATCTGGGGCTCGTCGGCCCGGACTTCGATCTTCTGCCGGAGCTGGCCGATATAGACCCGCAGATATTGCGTGTCCGAAGTATGGGCCGGTCCCCACACCGCCGCCAGGATCTGCCGGTGGGTGACCACCCGACCGGCGTGGCGGACCAGAAACGCCAGCAATTCGAATTCCTTGGGCGTCAGCTTGATCTCCACGCCGCCACGCGTCACCCGCCGCCGCACCGCGTCGATCTCGAGCCCGCCGACGGTCAGCGCGGCCGGCTCGTCGTGGCGCTGCATCCGGTGACGCAGCGCGGCGCGCATCCGCGCCATCAGCTCCCCGGTGGCGAACGGCTTGTTGACATAGTCGTCGGCGCCGAGATCGAGCGAAGCAATCTTCTCGGCCTCTCGCTCGCGCGCCGACAGCACCACGATCGGCAGGTCGGACCAGCTCCGCACCTGGCCGATCACCTCCTTGCCGTCGCCGTCGGCCAGACCGAGATCGAGCAGTACGATGTCGGGGGCCTGTGACGCGATGTGCTTGACGGCATCGGCCACCGTTTCGGCGTGAGCGACCTCGTAGCCGTTGGCTTCGAGCGCCGGCTTCAGAAATCGCAGGATCGCCGGTTCGTCGTCGACCACCAGCACCCGTGGCTTGCCGGTCATGATGTCCGCTCCTCGGTCGCGGCCGTGTAAGCGAAGCTCAGCACCATCCGGGTGCCGTGACCGGCTTCGACCGGGCTCACGGCAATAATGGTGCCGCCATGGGCCTGCATGATCCCGCGGGCAATTGCCAACCCGAGGCCGACGCCGCCACGATCGGTGGAGGCGGGTCCGGCGGCGGCGCTCTGCACGAACCGTTCGAAGATCTGCGGCAGATCCGCCGCAGGAATGCCGGGACCGTCGTCGGTGACCCGCAGCCGCACCCAGCCAGCCTCGACCTGGGCATCGATCACGATGTGCGATGTCGGCGGGGTATGCGTCACCGCATTACCGACGATATTGCCGAGCGCCTGCTCGATCAGAGCCGCATCGGCATTCACCAGCGGGACCGCGGCCGGCCATTGCAGGGTCAGGGTTTGCGGCGCGCCGCGGCGCCGGATTGCTGCGATCACCCGCGCGGCGATCTCGCGCAGATCGATCCAGTCACGGCGCAGCTCCAGCGCCCCCGACTCGATCCGGGTGATCGACAGCAGGTTCCGCACCATCTCGTCGAGGCCTTCGGCCTCCTCGCGGATATTGGCGAGCAGATCCCGGGTGGCATTGGCGTCGATCTTGTCGCCATAGGTCAGAAGGCTGGTCGCCGACCCCAGGATCGAGGACAGCGGCGTGCGGAAATCGTGCGAGATCGACGCCAGCAGCGTGTTGCGAACCCGCTCGGTCTCGGTCGCGGTTCGGGCGCTGACCATGTCGCGGGTCAGCGCGGCGCGTTGCAGCGCCGCCGCGGTCTGCTCGGTGAGCGTATCGAGCAGCGCCTGCGCTTCGGAATCCAGCGCCGCACCGTCCTTGCCCTGCATCATCACGCCGACCACGCCGTAGGTCGTATCACCGGTGCGCACCGGCAGAAACCGCCACGGCACGATCGGCAGCGTGCCGGTTTCGAACCCAGCCGCCTCGGCGTGGGTGAAGGCCCAACGCGCCGCCATGGTCGCGGCCTCATCGAGCGAATCCTCCGGCGGCCAGGCCGCGGCCAGCACCAACTCGTCATCACGCGGCAACAGGACCATCACCGAGCGGCCGAGACTGGCGTGGATCTCACTGGCCGCGCCCTCAGCGATCGCATCCATCGTCGCCAGCCCGGACAGCCTTCGGGTGAATTCGTACAGCCGGCGCATCGCCCGGACCCGGCCCGCCGAGACGCGCGCCTGTTCGCGCAGCCGGCCGGCGAGCGTGGCGGCGACCACGGCGACCACCAGATACACTAACAACGCCAGCAGCTCGTAGGGCTCGGCGATGGTGAAGGTGTAGAGCGGCGCGATGAAGAAGAAATTGTAGGTGAGGAACGACAGCGCCGAGGCGAAGATCGCCGGCCCGACGCCGGACTTCACCGCGCTGAACAGCACCGCCATCAGGAACACCGCCGACAGGCTCGCCGCCGGAATCACCTGGGCGAGGCCGCGACCAACCAGCAACGCGCCGGCCACCGCGACCGCGGCATAGAGGAAATGTGCCGGCGCCGAGGCATTCATCCGCGACGCCAGCGACCGCTGCACCGGAACACCCGAATCCGACGGCAGCGGCACCAGATGGATGCCGATGTCGGTCGATCGCTGCATCAATCGCTGCGGCAGCGAGCCTTGCAGCCACTGGCGCAACGTGCCGCCGCGGGCACGGCCGATCACGATCTGGGTGACGTTCTCGAACCGCGCAAACCGCAGCAGTTCATCGGGCAGATCATTGCCGGTCAGGGTGTGGATCTCGGCCCCCAGACTTTCGGCGAGCTTCAGGGCGCTATCCACCTGCTTGCGTGACGTGGCGTCGAGCCCGATGCCGGAGCGCTCCACCGTCACCGCGATCCACGGCGCGTCCATCAGATCGGCGAGCCGCTTGGCGGTCCGCACCACTCCGGGCGAGGCCGCATCCGGGCCGACGCAGGCGAGGATCCGCTCCCCGGCCGCCCACGGCCCCTCGATCGCCTGCGCCTGCATCCGCTCCACCAGCGCAGCGTCGACCCGCTCGGCTGCGCGGCGCAGCGCCAGCTCGCGCAGCGCGGTCAGATTCTGCGGCTTGAAGAAGCTCTCGACGGCACGGGAGGCGGTATCCTGGACATAGACCTTGCCTTCGGCGAGCCGCTTCAGCAGTTCGTCCGGCGGCAGGTCGACCAGAACGATCTCGTCGGCGCGATCGAACACCTTGTCCGGCACGGTCTCGCGCACCCGGATCTTGCTGATCTTCAGCACGACATCGTTGAGGCTTTCGAGATGCTGGATGTTCAGCGTGGTCCAGACGTCGATGCCGGCGGTGAGTAGCTCGTCGATATCCTGCCAGCGCTTCGGATGCCGGCTGCCGGGAACGTTGGTATGGGCGAATTCATCGACCAGCAGCAGCGACGGCTTTCGTGCGAGCGCGCCGTCGAGATCGAATTCCCGCATCACCCGATGCCGGTACACGATAGGGGCGCGCGGCAATTGCTCCAGCCCCTGCAGCACCTGCTCGGTCTCGCGCCGACCGTGGGTCTCGACCAGCCCAGCGACGACATCGCGCCCCCCGGCCTGCTCGCTGCGCGCGGCGGAGAGCATCGCATAGGTTTTGCCGACGCCGGGAGCGGCGCCGACAAAGATCTTCAGCCGGCCGCGCCCCTCCTTGCTGGCGAGCGCCAGCAAGGCATCCGGGGAGGCGCGTGCGGTGACGGTGGTGGACATCAGGTTCTCGGCCGGCTCTGCCCCAATCTATCCAGCGCCAAGTTTAATTGCAGTACGTTGACGCGAGGTTCGCCGAACACGCCGAGGTCACGGCTTTCGATCCGACTTTCCACCAGCTCGCGCAGCTCGGCCTCCGGCAGATTCCGCGCCTTGGCAATGCGCGGGAGCTGGAACAGGGCCGCCTCTGGCGAGATCTCCGGGTCGAGGCCGCTGCCCGAGGTGGTGACCAGATCGACCGGCACCGGCGCATTCCGATTCTCCTGCCTGGCGGCGGCGACGTCCGCGGCCAGCCGGTCAGCCAGCACCTTGCTGGTCGGGCCGAGGTTGGAGCCGCCGGAGGCGGCGGCGTTGTACGGAGCCGGCACGGTTTGGCTGGGATCCTGCGGGTCCGGCGCGGTCGTCGCCGACAGCCGGCCATGGAAGTATTTGGCGTCGGCGAACGACTGGCCGATCAGCGCCGAGCCGATCACCCGGCCATCCTGCTCGATCAGACTACCGCTCGCGCGCGCGGGAAACAGCGCTTGTGCGATCCCCGTCACGGCCAGCGGATACACCAGCCCGGTCAGGCAGGCGAGTGCAACGAACGTCACGAGCGCGGGGCGGATATCCTTCAACATGGCGTCACCTTTCAGGCCAGATGCAATGCGGTCACCGCGAGATCGATGACCTTGATACCGATGAACGGCAGCACGATGCCGCCGAGGCCGTAGATCAGCAGATTTCGGCGCAGCAGTGCGGCGGCGCCGACCGGCCGGTAGGTCACCCCCTTCAGCGCCAGCGGAATCAGCGCGATGATGATCAGCGCGTTGAACACAATCGCCGACAGGATGGCGCTTTGCGGTGTCGAAAGCCCCATGATGTTGAGCGCACCGAGCTGCGGATAGAACGCCACGAAGATCGCCGGGATGATGGCGAAGTACTTGGCGACGTCGTTGGCGATCGAGAACGTGGTCAGCGCGCCGCGGGTCATGAGGAGCTGCTTGCCGATCTCGACCACCTCGATCAGCTTGGTCGGATCGGAATCGAGGTCGACCATGTTGCCGGCTTCGCGTGCGGCCTGGGTGCCGCTCTGCATCGCCACGCCGACGTCGGCCTGGGCGAGCGCCGGAGCGTCGTTGGTGCCGTCGCCGCACATCGCGATCAGCCGGCCATTGGCCTGCTCGCCGCGGATGTAGCGCAGCTTGTCCTCGGGCGTGGCCTGGGCGATGAAATCGTCGACGCCGGCTTCCGAGGCGATCGACGCCGCGGTGACCGGATTGTCGCCGGTGATCATCACCGTCTTGATGCCCATCCGTCGCAGCGCCGCGAAGCGCTCCTTGACGTCGGGCTTGACCACGTCCTTCAGATGAATGACGCCGAGCAGCCGCCCGGCTTCGGCGAGCCCGAGCGGCGTGCCGCCGGCACGGGCGATGCGATCGACCGCAGCGCGAAACGCCGGCGGCTCGGCGACGTCGGCGCCGGATTCGTCTCGGACGAATTTCAGCACCGAATCGACCGCACCCTTGCGCAAGCGGCGGCCGCCGGCGTCGATGCCAGACAACCGGGTCGTCGCCGAGAACGGGATGAATTGCGCGTCCGACGGAGCCGCATCGATCGACAGCCCGAATTTCTCCCGCGCTAGCGCCACGATGGAACGTCCTTCGGCGGTCTCGTCGGCTTGGCTGGCGAGCAACGCGGCTTCCGCCGCCTCGGCTTCGCTGACGCCGGGCACCGGGATGATCTCGGAAGCGAGGCGATTGCCGAACGTGATGGTGCCTGTCTTGTCGAGCAGCAGCGTGTCGATATCGCCCGCGGCCTCGACCGCACGGCCCGACATCGCCAGCACGTTGAACCGTACCAGCCGATCCATGCCGGCGATGCCGATCGCCGACAACAGCGCCCCAATCGTGGTCGGAATCAGCGTCACGAACAGCGCCACCAGCACGATCACGGAGATCGAGCCGCCGGCATAGTTCGCGAAGCTCGGGATCGCATCGACCACCACCACGAAGATGATGGTGAGGCCGACCAGCAGGATATTGAGCGCGATTTCGTTCGGCGTCTTCTGCCGCTCGGCGCCTTCGACCAGCTTGATCATGCGGTCGAGAAACGACGAACCGGCCGCCGTCGTGATCCGGACCACGATTCGATCGGAAATCACCGTGGTGCCGCCCGTCACCGCCGACCGATCGCCGCCGGATTCGCGGATCACCGGCGCGGATTCGCCGGTCACCGCCGCCTCGTTGACGGAGGCGATACCTTCGATCACTTCGCCGTCGCCGGGGATGGTGTCGCCAGCCTCGCACAGCACCAGTTCGCCGACCTCGAGGCGCTCGGCCGCGACAGCTTCGTACAGTTCGTTGTTGCCCGGCATCAGTAACCGCTTGGCGGTGGTCTGAGCCCTGGTCTGCCGCAGCGTGTCCGCCTGCGCCTTACCTCGTCCTTCGGCGACGGCTTCGGCGAAATTGGCGAACAGAACCGTGAACCACAGCCAGACCGTGATCTGCAGTTCGAACAGCATGCTGTTGCCGTCGGTGAGAGCGTCGCGGATCGTCAGAACGGTGGCGAGCGCGGTGACCACCTCGAGCACGAACATCACCGGATTCTTGATCAGCGTCCGGGGGTTCAGCTTGACGAAGGCCTGACCGATCGCAGGCACCAAGATCGCCGGATCGAGCATCGTCGCGGACGACGTCCGCTTGCGCAGTTTCGAGACTTTCATGACCGTTGCTCCGAACTAATAGGCCGCGCCTTGCAGCATCGACAGATGCTCGGCGATCGGACCGACCGCGAGCGCCGGGAAGAAGGTGAGGCCGCCGACAATCAGGATGGTGCCGACCAGGAGGCCGACGAACAGCGGCCCGGTGGTCGGGAAGGTGCCGGCGGTGGAAGCGACGGACCTCTTGGCGGCGAGCGAGCCGGCGATCGCCATAGCCGGGACGATCATCCAGAATCGACCCAGGAACATCGCGACGCTGCCTGTGAGGTTGTAGAATGGCGTGTTGCCGGACAGCCCGGCGAACGCCGAGCCATTGTTGGCGGCCTGCGAAGTGAAGGCGTACAGCACCTCGCTGAAACCGTGGGGACCGGCATTGGCCATCGAAGCCAACGCGGACGGAACCACCACCGCGACCGCGGTGAAGCCGAGCATCAGCAGCGGCAGGATCAAGATCGCCAGCATCGCCATCTTGACCTCGCGGGCTTCGATTTTCTTGCCGACATATTCGGGGGTCCGACCGACCATCAGCCCGGCCAGGAAGATGGTGATCACCACGAACAGCAACATGCCGTAGAGGCCGGCGCCGACGCCGCCGATCACGATCTCGCCGAGCTCCATGTTGATCAGCGGGATCATGCCGCCGAGCGCGGTGAAACTGTCGTGCATCGCGTTGACGGCGCCGCAGGAGGCGGCGGTGGTGATGACCGCAAACAGTGCCGAGGCGGCGATGCCGAACCTCGTCTCCTTGCCCTCCATGTTGCCGCCGGAGAGACCAAGCGCCTGCATGGCCTCGGTGCCGTGAGCTTCGGCCCAGTAGCAGACCGCGACGCCGGCGACGAACAATACGCCCATCGCGGCGAGGATCGCCCAGCCCTGGCGCTGGTCTCCGACCATGCGGCCGAACACATTGGTGAGGGCTGCGCCGAGCGCGAAGATCGCCAGCATCTGCACGAAGTTCGACAGCGCGGTCGGGTTCTCGAACGGATGCGCCGCATTGGCGTTGAAGAAGCCGCCGCCGTTGGTTCCGAGCATTTTGATCGCGACCTGCGACGCCACCGGCCCGAGCGCGATGGTTTGCTTGGCGCCTTCGACCGTGGTGGCGTCGGCATAGGGTCCGAGCGTTTGCGGCACACCCTGCCAGACCAGGAACAGCGCGAGGACCACGCACAGCGGCAGCAGCACGTAGAGGGTGCAGCGGGTGACGTCGACCCAGAAATTTCCGATCGTCTTGGCCGACGCACGGGCGAAGCCGCGGATCAGCGCCACCGCCAGCACGATGCCGGTCGCAGCGGACAGGAAATTCTGCACCGTCAGGCCGAGCATCTGAGTGAGATACGACAACGAGCTCTCGCCACCATAGTTCTGCCAGTTGGTGTTGGTGAGGAACGAGATCGCGGTGTTGAGCGACAGGTCCGGAGCCACCGCACTCTGCCCGGCCGGATTGAGCGGCAACAGGTTCTGCAGCCGCAGCAGCCCATACAGCAGAGCGAAGCCGGCGACGTGAAACAACAACATCGCCACCGTGTAGCTGAGCCAGTGCTGCTCGCGCCGCGGATCGACGCCGGCGACGCGATACAGCCCGGCTTCGACCGGGCGGAGCGCGAAGGAGAGCCAGGTGGTCTTGCCTTCGAAAACCGCAGTGAGATAGGCGCCGAGCAACGGCGTCAGCGCCACGACGATCGCGCAGAACAGCGCGATCTGGGTCCAACCGATCAGGGTCATGGCCGGCTCCCTAGAATTTTTCCGGGCGCAGCAGCGCGACCACCAGATAGATCAACAAACCGGCACTGACTGCGGCGGCGAGTGACAATTCAAACGGCATCACCGCCTCCATCAGATCCGGTCACAGGCATAGGCGTAGCCGATCGTCGCCGCGAACAGCGCGGCGGCGACCAGCAACATGAGAACGTCCAGCATCGAAGCCTCCTGACAAACGGGCTAAGATGCAGCTACGGTGCGGCGCGTAAGGATACGATGCGGAATTGCCCCGCCCGGTATAAAGACGGCATAAGGCCGGTACCGAAGACAACGCCACCGCCGGCCGCTAGATTGCACCCGCAACCCAACCCTAGATGATTGATGACAAAGCGTTTTCTCGTCACCGGCGGAGCCGGATTCATCGGTTCGGCAGTGGTCCGACGGCTGATCGGCTCGACCACGCACGAGGTGCTGGTGGTCGATAAGCTGACCTATGCGGGCAATCTGGAATCGCTGGCTCCGGTCGCAGACGATCCACGCTATCGTTTCGTGCGGGCCGACATTGTCGACGCCGCAGCGATGCACCGGCTTTTCGACGAGTTCTCCCCCGACGTGGTGATGCACCTCGCCGCGGAGAGCCATGTCGACCGCTCGATCGACGGTCCCGGCGACTTCATCCAGACCAACATCGTCGGCACCTATTCGCTGCTGCAGGCGGCGCTGGCGCATTGGCGCGCGCTGCCCGCCCCGCGGCGTAACGGCTTCCGCTTCCATCACATTTCTACCGACGAGGTGTTCGGCTCGCTCGGTGCCGAGGGCCTATTTCAGGAGGATACGCCGTACCAGCCGAAATCGCCGTATTCCGCCTCAAAGGCGGGGTCGGATCATCTGGCGCGGGCCTGGCATCACACCTACGGCCTGCCCGTCGTGATCACCAACTGCTCCAACAATTACGGCCCGTACCACTTTCCCGAAAAGCTGATTCCGCTGACCATCATCAAGGCGCTGCGCGGCGAAGCGATCCCAGTGTACGGCACCGGCGCCAACGTTCGCGACTGGCTGCATGTGGAGGATCACGCCGATGCGCTGCTGCTCGCCGCCGAGCGCGGCGAGATCGGCGAAAGCTATAATATCGGCGGACGCAACGAGCGAACCAACCTCGAAGTCGTGCAGGCGATCTGCGGACTGCTCGACGAGCTTGCACCCGATGCGGCGATCGGATCACGGGCCAAGCTGATCAGCTTCGTCGCCGACCGCCCCGGTCACGACGCCCGCTACGCGATCGATGCCAGCAAGGTCGAGCGCGAGCTCGGATGGCGTGCGCGCTACAATTTCGACGACGGCCTGCGCCAGACCGTGCAGTGGTATCTCGACAATCGGACGTGGTGGGAGCGGGTCCGTTCAGGTGTGTACCGCGGTGAGCGTCTCGGCGTGGCGATCTAGCGGCGAACGGAGCAACCATAAGATCATGCTGACAGTCACATCCGCCGCGATCGAGGCGGTGAAGATCATTACGCCGAGAGCGTTCACCGATTCCCGCGGCACCTTCGCCGAGACCTACAACAGGCAGCGCTTCGTCGATCACGGCATTGCGCTCGACTTCGTCCAGGACAACCAGTCGATTTCGACCGCGGCCGGCACCATCCGGGGCCTGCATTTCCAGAGCGCACCGTTCGCACAGGACAAGCTGGTGCGGGTCGCGAAGGGGCGCATCCTGGACGTCGCAGTCGATCTCCGCCGGTCTTCGCCGACCTACGGCCAATGGGTGGCCGAAGAACTGTCCGCCGAGGACGGCAAGCAGCTGCTGATTCCGATCGGCTTCGCGCACGGCTTCTGCACGCTCGAGCCCGATACGGTGGTGGCCTACAAGGTGACCAATTACTATTCGCCGCCGCATGATCTCGGGATCGCCTGGAACGATCCCGACCTCGCAATTCGCTGGCCGGTGAGCGCCGGTCAGGCGGTGCTGTCGGACAAGGATCTGAAGCTGCCGCCTCTCGCGTCGCTGCCGAGCTATTTCGAGTAGCGCGATGCGGATCGTCGTCACCGGTCGTCACGGTCAGGTCGCGCAGGCGCTCCGGGAGCGCGCCGCCGGATCGACCACAGAGATCATCCTGCTGGCCCGTCCGGAGATCGACCTGACCCGCCCGAACGAGATCGAAGCAACGCTGGTCGACCTCAAGCCCGACGCGATCGTCAATGCTGCGGCCTATACGGCCGTTGATCAGGCCGAAAGCGCGCCGGAACTCGCCTACACAATCAACGCCGAAGGCGCCGCAGCCGTGGCGCGCGCCGCCGCGAAGCTGGGCGCCCCGATCGTGCAGCTGTCGACCGACTACGTGTTCGACGGGAGCAGTGACCAGCCCTATCGCGAAGACGCACCCACCGGGCCGCTCGGTGTCTACGGCGCGAGTAAACTCGCCGGCGAACGCGCGGTGGCGGACGCCGCACGCGATTACGCGGTATTGCGGACGTCCTGGGTCTACGCCCCATTCGGCAAGAATTTCGTCCGCACCATGCTGGCCCTGGCACGGCAGCGCGACGAAGTTCGCGTGGTCTGCGACCAAATCGGCGCACCGACCAGCGCGCTCGATATTGCCGACGGTGTGCTGGGCGTCGTCCGGAATTTGCTGGCGCAGCCGGCCCGGTCGGATTTGCGCGGGATCTTCCACATGACTGCAGAAGGCACCGCCACCTGGGCCGAGTTCGCCGAGGCGATTTTCTCCGCATCACGAGCAGCCGGCGGGCCATCCGCGAAGGTGATCCCGATTCCGACCAACGAGTACCCGACCCCGGCGCGGCGGCCGGCGAACTCCAGGCTCGACACCTCGGCGCTCGCCGCCGCTCATGGCATTCGCCTGCCGCACTGGCGGCATTCGCTGCGACCGTGTATCGAGCGGCTACTTGCGCAGGACGCGAACTGACATGGTCACCAAGGGCATCATTCTGGCCGGCGGCAGCGGAACCAGGCTGCATCCGATGACGGCCGCTGTATCGAAGCAGTTGATGCCGATCTACGACAAGCCGCTGATCTATTATCCGCTGGCCACGCTGATGATGGCCGGTATCCGCGATATCCTGGTGATCTCGACGCCGGCCGATCTGCCGCGATTCCAGCAACTGCTCGGCGACGGCGCCTCGTGGGGGATGTCGTTCAGCTATGCCGAACAGCCCAAGCCCGAAGGGCTGGCGCAGGCGTTCGTCATCGGCGCCGACTTCGTCGCCGGACAGCCGTCAGCCTTGGTGCTCGGCGACAATTTGTTCTACGGCCACGACCTGATCCCTCTGCTGCAGAATGCTGCGCAGCATCCGGAGGGTGCCACGGTGTTCGCCTATCAGGTCAGCGATCCGGAACGCTACGGCGTGGTCGAGTTCGACGATGCGCAGGTCGCCCGTTCGATCGAGGAGAAGCCGGCGCAGCCGCGCTCGAACTGGGCGGTCACCGGGCTGTATTTCTACGACCAGGACGTCGTCGACATCGCATCGAACCTGAAGCCCTCCGCACGCGGCGAGCTCGAGATTACCGACGTCAATCGCACGTACTTGGAACGCGGCAAGTTGAGGGTCGAGAAAATGGGCCGTGGCTTCGCCTGGCTCGACACCGGCACGCCCGACAGCCTGCTCGACGCCGGCGAGTTCGTGCGCGTGCTCGAAAAACGCCAAGGTTTCAAGATCTGCTGCCCCGAGGAGATCGCCTTCCGGTTTGGCTGGATCGACGCGCGCCAGCTCGAACGGCTGGCGCAGCCGCTCGCGAAGAGCAATTACGGCCGCTACCTGCTCAAGCTCGCAACGAACCCGTGAGCAACGCAAGTCGGCATCCGGAACTTGCCTCGGCAGGGCGAAGCTGCTGAGACCATCGGGCGCCCCCCTGACAGACCAGAGACTTAACCGTGCCGAAGAAGCTCTCCGACTACACTTTTGCCGACTGGAAGCGGCTGCGGCCGCTGTCGCAGGGTCTGAAGACCGCGCGGTACAATCGGATCGATCGGCGGTATCGCCGGCAGCCTGCCAAAATCGGCGACCCCGCGGCGGTGGCCAGGATGATCACCGGCCGGCGCGCGCTGTTCACGGTGGCGTATCAGGATCCGCAGGCGATCGATCTGCAGATACCACTGATCCGGCTGTTCGTGCCGGGTGCGCTGTACATCGTGGTCGACAATTCGCCCGACGATGACCGCGCCGCAGAGATCGAGAAGATCGCCGCCGCCCACGGCGTGCCTTACTTACGCGCACCCGAGAACCCGTGGCAGAAGAGCAGCCGCTCGCACGGCATCGTGCTGAACTGGATCTGGCACAACATCATCCGCCCCGGCGCGCCGGAGCTGTTCGGGTTGCTCGACCACGACCTGTTTCCGACTGCACCGGATGATCCGTTCGCGCCGCTCGCCACCCAGGACGTCTATGGCTACGTCCGCACCACCGAGCCGCCGAGTGAGCGCTGGTTCCTGTGGGCCGGCTTCACCATGATGCGGTTCGCCGCCGTGCGCGATCTGCCGCTCGACTTCGGCCAGGACTGGTTCCTCGGCCTGGATACCGGTGGCGGTAACTGGGGGCCGCTTTACAGCAAGCTCGACCTCGCCAAATTGCAGCAATCTCGGTCGCGCTTCGTGCCGTACCGCGACGGCCTCGCCACCTATGACGGGCCGTTCCAATGGTGCGGCACCTGGCTGCACGAGGTGGGCCAGATGGGCGAGCCAGAAATCATGCGCGACAAGCGCCGGGTCGTGATGGAGCTGCTGGCACCGCATCTGGAAGCCGCGCAGAACCTGCCGGCGCGCTGATCCGGGTCAAGGCGCCCGACGCGGCGCCGTCACAAGCTGTGCCGTCAGGCGGGTGCTTGGGCGAATGGCTGGAGGCCGAGCGAGGGACGTGGATGGGTGAAGCCGACAGCGGCGGCATCGTCACCGCCAGGAATGTCGACCTGTCGAGCTGCGACCGCGAGCTGGTGCAATATCCGGAGGCGATCCAGCCGCACGGCGCGATGCTCACCGTCGACGAGCAGTCCGACCGCGTGCTGCATGCCAGCGCCAATTGCGCGGCGTTCATCGGCAAGCCGCCGGAAGCGGTAATCGGCGCCCCGATCGCTTCCGTGCTCGGGCCGGGTTGGCACGAGCTGATCGGCTCGCTGCACCGGATGCCGCTCGACAGCGGACCGGTCAACATTGCCCGCGAATCCTTCCTCGGCTCGGACCAGGGCTGGCATCTGTTCGCCCATCGCTGCGGCGGCCTGATCATCCTGGAATTCGAGAAAGCCGAACCGGAAGGCGCCGGCACGACGTCGAACCTGTATTCCGAAGTCCGCGCCGACCTCGCCGCGCTGCAGGCCACCGAGGGCGTGCAGACGTTCTTCGATCTGGCCGTCGAGCGGATCCGCGCCTTCACTGGCTACGACCGCGTGATGGCTTATCGCTTCGCCGAGGACGGCAGCGGCCAGGTGATCGCCGAAGCCAGGCGCGACGATCTCGAACCGTATCTCGGGCTGCATTATCCGGCGACCGACATTCCGGCACCGGCGCGGCGGCTGTTCGCGCTGAGCTGGGTGCGGCACCTGCCGGATGTCGGCTACACACCTGTGCCGCTGCTGGCCGCGAACTCGCCGCTGGTCGCCGGCCCGGTCGACATGAGCTTCGCGAGCCTGCGCAGCGTCTCGGTGATGTACACCGAGTACCTGAAGAACATGGGCGTGCAGTCGACCCTGGTGATGCCGCTGGTGAAGGAAGGCCGGCTGTGGGGCCTGATTTCGGCGATGCATCATGCGGCGCCCCGCCACATCTCGCATCAGATGCGGATGGCCGCGGAGTTTCTCGCCCACACGCTGTCGCTGCTGATGGCGGCGAAGGAAGACGCCGAGCAGTTCGAGCGGATCAGCGCCAGGAAGGCAGCCGCGGACGAACTCACCCGCCTGCTGACCAACGAGGCCGACGTCGGTGCTGCGTTACGCACGTCGGGCTCACTCGACCTGCTGAACGCGATGATCGATGCCGGCGGCATTGTGGTGCTGTCCGGCGGCGAGCCAGCGACCCGCGGCGACACACCAGCCCGCGGGCCGCTGCTCGAACTGACAAACTGGCTACTCGATCACGCCACACCGGTGTTCGTCACGGATCGGTGGCCGGGCCTCGATCCCGCCGCGCAAGCCGTCGCCAAACAGGCGAGCGGTGTATTGGCCGTGCGGCCGCGGCCCGATCAGCCGATCCTGATCGCCTGGCTGCGCCCCGAACAGATCGAGGACGTGCAATGGGCCGGCGACCCGCGCAAGCCGGTCGAGATCAGCGAGGCCGACGGGATGCAGCGGCTGCGGCCGCGAAACTCCTTCGCGCTGTGGAAGGAGAGCGTGCAGGGCCGCGCGGTGCCGTGGCGCGACGACGAGAAGGATGCCGCCACGCAGCTTGGCGCCGCCATCGCCGAGATCGTCGCGGCCCGCAAGGGACGGATCGAGCGGATCAACCGGGCGCTCGAAGCCTCGCATTCGGAGCTGAGCCGCTACACCGACGTCACGTCTGCCGAATTGAAGGAGCATCTACGCGGCATCCACCATCTCACTACCTCGCTGCGCCGCCGCCAGGGCGAAGTGCTCGACGAGGAAGGCCGCCAGCAGGTCGCCACCATCCTGAAACTGACGCAGCGGATGGATGCGCTGGTCGATGCGCTGCTCGACCGCAGCCGGGGAGACAGCGACACAACGATCGAGACGGTCGACCTCGATGCCGTGGTCGACGACGCCTTGGCGCCGTTCGCGCGCCGCATTGCCGAAGACCGCATCAAAGTGCGCCGGCCGATCCGGCTCGGCACAGTGCAAGGTCGTCGCGAGTGGATCGGCGAAGTGTTCACCAATCTGATCGGCAACGCCATCCGCTACAACGACAAGCCGGAGCGCTGGATCGAAATCGGTGTCGAGACCGGTACGCCGCCGCGCTACTATGTGCGCGACAACGGCGTCGGGATCGCCGACACGGACCAGCAATTGATCTTCCAGATGTTCCACCGCATCGATCGGCCCGGCCTGAAACCCGAAGGTGCCGGCACCGGCCTTGCGATGACACGCCGGATCGTGGCCCATCACGGCGGTCGCATCTGGGTGCAGTCGCGCCTCGGCGAAGGCTCGACGTTCTATTTCACGCTCGCGCCGGACGCGGAGCGCGGCGATGCGTAGCGTCGTTTGGCTCGGGCTGTCGCGGCTGCGCCTCCCACTTGTGCTGCTGGCGCTGGTGTTCGCGCTGTCGACGCTCGGCCTGATGCTGATCCCCGGCGTCGACGCCCAAGGTCAGCCGTGGCGGATGACGCTGTTGGAGGCATTCTACTTCGTCACCTACACGGCCACCACGATCGGCTTCGGCGAGCTGCCGCATCCGTTCACCAATCAACAGCGCGTCTTCGTCACCATCATCATCTATCTGTCGGTGATCGGCTGGGCCTGGCTGCTCGGCTCGTTTCTCGGCCTGGTTCAGGAGAAGGCGTTTCAGCAGACGCAGGTCAACCGACGGTTTCGCCGCGCGGTCGCGAAGCTCGATCAGCCGTTCTATCTGGTGTGCGGGCTCGGCGACACCGGCATGACCGTGGTGCACGCGCTACGCCAGCTCGGCTCACGCCTGGTCGCACTCGACAAAGACGAGCGCGCCGTGCAGCAGCTCGAGATCGAGGGACTGAACGGCAAAGCGCCTGCGCTGGTCGCCGACGCCCGCTCGCCGGAGACGCTGACCACCGCCGGGCTGATGAAAGCGGAATGCAAGGGTGTGCTGGCGCTGTGCAACGACGACGAGGTCAATCTCGCCGTCGCGATCGCCGCCTCGATCCTGCGTCCAGGTTTGCCGGTGATCGGTCGCGCCGACACCCAGGCGACCGCCGCCTCGATGGATTCGCTCGGCACCCATCGGGTGATCAACCCGTTCCGCGAATTCGCCGAACACCTGACGCTGGCGATGCGTGCGCCGGACGTCTATCGGCTGATCGCCTGGCTGACCGGCGCACCCGGCGCCTATCTGTTTCCGAGCGCGCCGGCCCGGATGCCGGCCGCCCCCGGACATTGGATCGTATGCGGCTACGGCCGTTTCGGCCGCGAGGTCGTCGCCGCCGTGCAGCGCGGCGGATTCACTGCGGCCATGATCGACCCGGTCGGCTCGCTGGTCGATCACCATCACGCCGTGCACGGCCGCGGCTCGGACGTCGCAGCGCTGCACGAAGCATCGATCGGCCGCGCGGCCGGCATCGTCGCCGGCACCGATGACGATGCGGAGAATTTGGCGATCGCGCTGGCGGCGCGGCGACTGAAGCCGGACATCTTCGTGATCGCCCGGCAGAACCAGCGGTCCAGCCGCATGCTGTTCACCAAGCTCGGTGCCGATATCACCATGGTGCCGAGCGAGATCATCGCCAATCAGTGCCTCACGGCACTGCGCACGCCTCTCCTCGCCGACTTTCTCGAGGCCGCGCGTCACCAGGACGCGTTGTGGGCGTTCACGCTGTCCGAGCGGCTGCGCGACGCGTTCGGCAACGACACGCCACGGTTCTGGAGCGCCATGCTCGATGCCGAACATGCGCCGCGGCTGATCGGCAGCGACGGCAGGCTGGAGCGCCCGCTGACGATCGCCGAGCTTTGTGTCGACCCGGACCACAGCGACTCCGCACATCCGCAGCGGCGGCGCGTGATCGTGCTGCGACTGATCCGCGGCGACACCACGATCGAAACTCCCGGCGACGACGAGATGCTGCAGCCCGGAGACACGCTGCTGTGCGTCGGCTGCCCGACTGCCGAGTCGATGCAGCAACGCCTGCTCGGCAATCCGGACGCGACCGCATGGGTCTCCGGTCAGCCGCTGGAACTGGCCAGCCGGACTGGGCGCTGGTGGCAACGGCGGCGCTAACCCGCCGCGCCCGTCAGAACGAGGTGCGATGCAACGCGACGCTGTCGTGCAGCGAGAACAGCGGTCCGTCGTACATGAACGAGCACTGGTGGATCACGATGCGGTCCGCCTCGACACTGACATGGGCGTAGTCCGGCGGCTCGTGCGAGCCTGGGATGTGGCCCTCGGCGACGAGATCGAACGCGACCTGATGCGCCAGCCCGCGCTGGATGTGATACGGGATGCCGCGCCACACCCCGGAGATCGGCCGGTGCAGATGGCCCATGAACAGATAGTCCGGTTTGCGGGTGCGGGCGATCACCTCCCACTCCGCATCCGGATTGGCGAGCCGGATCGTATCCATGTAGCGCAAGCCGGTGTCGAACGGCGGGTGATGCTGGAACAGCAGCAGCGGCCGGTCGGCCGGTGCTTCGGCGAGGGCACGTTCGAGGAACGCCAGCCGGGCGTCGCACAGCAGGCCTTCGTGGTTGGGCGCGGCTTCGTTCAGCGTGTCCAGCGTGACGATCGTCGCCGATTCGAACACCTGCAGGGTGTGCACGAAGCCGTTCGCATCGCGCGGCACGCCGGGGAAGAATTTCGCGAAAGCGTCGCGCTTGTCGTGATTGCCCATCATCAGGATGGTCGGCGCACGCAATCCCGCCAGCACCGAAGCGAGATTGTCGTAAGCAGGTTCTTCGCCCCAATGCGCCAGATCGCCGGTGACGATCACGAAGGCCATGTCGGGATGCTCGCGATTGATCCGCGCCACCGCGGCGCCGAGCCGCTCGGCCGGATCGAGCCCGTAGATGCGGCGGCCGCGGGCGACGAAATGCGTATCGGTGAGGACGACAAACTTCATCGCGGCATGGTCTCCCTGTTCCAGGCGTTGTAGTCGGGCGAGCCCTCGACCCGGACCTCGCCGGTGTAGCCGAACTCGACCATGTGGACGGTGACGTAATCGTCGCCGAAGAACACCACGCCGTAGGATTCCGGCAGGTCCGACGCACTCAGCATCCGGTGCTCGGAGAACAGCGGATAGCTGGCATGGTTGGTGCCGCGCAGCGAGCTGACCGGCACGCCGGCCACCGAGCCGGCCAGCGGCAGATGGCAGTGGCCGAAGAAGATGTGGCGGATGCGGTCGCGGTGCCGGCCGACGATCCGGCGGAATGCGGCGTCGTCGAGCAGCCGGATCTGATCCATCGGGCCGAGATGCGTCGGCATCGGATTGTGATGCATGAACAGCAGGAACGGACCGGGATGTTCGGCGAGTTGCCGGGTCAGCCACGCCCTGCGCGTCTCGCAATAGCGGCCCGCATGGGTGCCGGCTTCGGCGGTGTCGAGCAGCAGGCAGCGGCCGGCCGGGGTATCGACCACAGCCTGCACTAGGCCGTGCTCGTCGGCGCATTCCGGAAACACGCTCAGGAAATTCTCGCGGCGATCGTGATTGCCGATGCACAGCCGCACCGGGATCGGAAACGCGTCGATCTGCGCTTTGAGCCAGCGATAGTCGTCGGCATCTCCCCAGTCCGACAGATCGCCGGTGATCACCATCAGTTCGGCATCGTGATGGTCGCGCAGGATATGGGTGAGCGCCCGTTCGAAATTGAGTCGCGGATTGCGGCCGCCGATCGTCGCGCCCGGCGTGGTGAGATGGATGTCGCTGAGATGGATCAGTTTCATGGCCCGCTCCAAAACGTGACGTGACGGAGCGCCGGCGGCGCCCCGTCACGCGTGGGTTCGTGCGTTACTTGGCGGCGCCGACGGTCTTCGGCAGCAGGGCCTGGACGTCCTTGGTCATGTCGGCGAGCACCGCGTCCGGCTCCTTGGCACGCGCGCCGGAGACGATCGAGTTGAGGTGGTCCTTGATCACGTCGGTGATCTTCAGGCCGTTGTCGCCGGGGAACGCATACCACTTGGTTAGCAGGCCGAGCTGGCTGACGGCGGTGTAGTTGTTCGGGTTCTTCTGGTAGAAGTCCTTCAGATAGACGTCGTTGGCGACCTTGTTGGGCGGCATGTAGCCGGTGGTCTCCGCCATGATCGCCGCGCCCTTCGGGCCGGTCCAGAACTTCACCACTTCCCAGGCGGCGTCGCGCTTGGCCTTGTCCTTGGCGGTGATCAGCACGACGTTGCCGCCGGCCGGAAGCCGGCCGTTCGGCTTGACGACGTCCGGGAACGCGATGGTCTTGAGCGCAAACTTGCCGCCGATCATGTCGGTGGTCTTCTTCAGGTCGGAGGTCGAGGTGATGTGGATCCCGGTCTTGCCGGCCGCGAAGGTGGCGCGCATCGACGGCTGATCGAGATTCGGCATGCCGCCCTCGGTGACCAGGCGGGCGATGGTGCGCATCGCGAACTGGCCTTCGGCGCCGTCGAACGCCACCTTGGTCTCGTCGGCATTGAGCATGGTGCCGCCGCGCGCGAACACCGGCGCCTGCCACAGCCAGTTGCCGGTGATGTCCCAGGCGTAGGTGATGCCGTTGGTGTCGGATCCGAGCGCCTTGACCTTCTTGGCCAGATCCAACAGGCCGTCCCAGGTGGTCGGCAGGTTGTTCACATCGCCGCCGGCCGTTTTCACCAGGTCGAGATTGACGTAGACGATCGGCAGCGAGATCGCGAACGGCAGCGCATAGACTTTGCCGCTGGCGGTGCCGATATCGTACATTGCCTGGTGGAAGCCCTGCTTGTCGAAGTCCTTCTCGGCCGCGATGTAGCCGTCGAGCGGCGCCGGGATGTTCTTGTCGACCAGCACGCGGATGCGGTTCAGGCCCTGGAAGGTGACGTCGGGCAGCTGATTGGTCACCGCCTCGCGCAGCACCTTCTGGGTGGCTTCTTCGTACGACTCGTAAGGCGCACGGAAGCTGACCTTGATCTCCGGATGCACCTTGGCGAATTCTTCGGCGATCCGCTTGTGGGTCTCGGTGAACAGCTCCGGATACGGGAACTGCAGCACCACTTCGGTCTGCTGCTGGGCGTGGGCGATGCCCGCAACCAGCGTCATCGCGGCTGCGGCGATCCATCTCTTCAGCATGTCGATCTCCTGTTTGGGTTAGGCTGACTTACTTGAGGCCGGTCAGAGTGATGCCTTCGATGAAGCGGCGCTGCGCGAGCAGGAAGGCGACGACGAGCGGGGTGATGATCACGATCGCGGCCGCCATCAGCGGGCCGTAGCTGGTGCCCGCTTCGGCATTGCGGAAATGCGCGACCGCGAGCGGCGGCGTGTAATATTGCTGGCTGTTGAGCACGATCAGCGGCCAGAAGTAGTCGTTCCAGTGCGCCACCACCGAGAAGATGCCGAACGCAGTGACGGCGGGGATCGCGGTCGGCAGCATCACCCGCCAGACGATGGCGAACTCCGACATCCCGTCCATCCGCGCGGCGTCGAGCAGATCGTCCGGCACGGTCATGAAGAACTGCCGCATCAGGAAGATGCCGAACACCGAGATGGTGAACGGCAGCACCAGCGCCGCGTAGCTGTCGAGTGCACCGAGCTGGTGCAGCAGCAGGAACACCGGAATCGCGGTCGCCTGCGGCGGGATCAGGATGCCGAACAGAACCAGCGCGAACAGTGCCTTGCGCCCGACGAAGCGCAGCTTGGCCAGTGCATAGGCGGCCGGCAGCGCGACCAGCAGCTGGCAGGTGAAGATCGCCACGGTGACGATCACGCCGTTGAGCAGGAAGCGGCCGAGATCGGCCTTGCCGAAGGCGATGCGCAAATTCTCCCACAACGCGAAATGATGCGGGATCAGATGCAGGTCGCTGGAGTAGATCTCGTCCGGCGGCTTCGACGCGGTCGAGATCATCCAGATGAACGGCGTCAGCATCAACACGGCACCGAGCATCAACACGGTGTGGCGGAGACCGGAGCGGATCAGGCTTGGTCGCGCGGCGCTCATGCGTAATGCACCTGCTTGGCGGCGAGCCGCGATTTCACCAAAGTCAGCAGCAGCACCAGGCCGAGGAACACCACGGTCACCGCGGCGGCATAGCCGGAGCGGAAGAACTCGAAGCCTTCCATGTACATGGTGTGGATCAGCACCTCGGTCGATTTCGACGGTCCGCCCTTGGTGAGGACGTGGACGGTGTCGAACACCTGAAACGACCGGATGCCGGTGATCACCACCACGAACAGCGTCACCGGCCCGAGCATCGGCCAGGTCACCAGCCGGAATCGCGACCACGCGCTGGCCGCGCCGTCGATCTCGGCGGCGTCATAGAGATGCTTGGGGATCGACATCAGCCCGGCCAGGAACAGCACCATGTTGAAGCCGACCGCCTGCCAGATCCCGATCGCGCACAGCGCGTACAGCGCGGTGCCGCGGTCCTGCAGCCACGGATGCGGGGCGAGGCCGACCATCTTGATCAGCCCGTTCACCAGACCGAACTGCGGATGCAGCATGAACTCCCACACGATCGCCATCGCGATCAGGGTCGCCATCACCGGCAGGAAGTAGATGGTGCGATAGAAGCTGCGGAGGCGCGTGCCGCTCTCGATCAGCATCGCGACGCCGAGGCCGAGCGCGACCGAGCCCGGCACCACGATCACCGCGTAGGTCAGCGTATTGGTGAGCGAGACCCAGAACACCCGGTCGGCGAACAGCTGCTGATAATTGGCCAATCCGATCCAGCCGAACGACGGCGCGCCGAGCTGATAGTCGGTGAACGACAGCGCCACCACCCCGGCGAGCGGGCCGATCAGCATCAGCAGCATCAGGGTGAATGCCGGGGCGACCAGGCCGTAGGCGATGGTGCCGCGGCGGCTGGCGTGCGGCCGCACCGCGACGGGCGCATCGGCGAGCTCGTCGAGATCGCGCAGCGTGACGGCGGCGTCAGACATGGGCGACCTCCCGGATCATCTCGACCGATGCTTCAGTGCGGATCGCGATCCGCTTGCCGGCGGCGTCGAACAGCCGGATCGCCTCGGGCGCGAAGCCGAACCGCTGGGTGCTGCCGATGCCCGGAAGCCGCAGCGGGTCGTCGAGCCGGATCACCACCGGATCGCTCAGCCCGTCGCAGCCGAGATGCACGAAGGCTTCGGCGCCCATGTTTTCGACATGCATCACCACGCCGGACAGATCGCCACTGCCGAGGCTGAGCCGCTCCGGGCGGACCGCGACGCGACAGGGACCGGCACTGGCCGTGGCGCGGGCTGCGAGCGTCCGATCGAGCATCACGATGCGGCCATCGCTCTGCACCACGCCGGGCAGCACGTTGATCTTCGGGCTGCCGATGAACTCGGCGACGCGGATATCGCGCGGATTGTCGTAGACGTCGCTCGGTGTGCCGACCTGCACCAGTTCGCCGCCGATCATCACGGCGATCCGGCCGGACATCGTCATAGCCTCGGCCTGATCGTGCGTGACGTAGACGAAAGTCGCTTTGAGCCGGCGATGCAGCTGCGCGATCTCGGCGCGCATATGGACGCGGAGTTTGGCGTCGAGGTTGGACAGCGGCTCGTCGAACAGAAAACCGACCGGCTCACGCACCAGCGCGCGGCCGACCGCGACGCGCTGACGCTGGCCGCCGGAGAGCTGCCCGGGTTTGCGCGACAGCAGCGGCGAGATTTCGAGCTGCGACGCGACGCGCTCGACATCGGCACGGATGCCGCGCTCGACATGGTAACGGTTCGGCAGCAGCCGGCCGATCAACGGTGCCCGCTCCAGCGCCGACAGCCGCTTCATCCGCAGCGGCACCGCGATGTTGTCGAACACCGACAGATGCGGGTACAGCGCGTAGGATTGAAACACCATCGCAAGATTGCGCGCGCTCGGCCGGATGTGATCGACCGCGACGCCGCCGATCTTCACTTCGCCGGAGCTCTGCGGCTCCAAGCCGGCGATCACCCGTAACAGTGTCGACTTGCCGCATCCGCTCGGGCCGACCAGCGACACGAACTCGCCGTCGTGGATCGACAGATCGACGCCCTTGAGCACTTCGGTGTCACCGAACGATTTGCGGATCGCGCTGAGCTCGATCTTCGCCATCACCTGTCCCCTGGCCTCGTTGCGATGCGGCACAGGGTTACGGGCAGCGTCTGACAGTCACATAACGGTCAGCAGCTTGGCTTATGACGCTCACGAGGTTTCCTGGTGATGCGGAGCGGCCGGCCCAATGGCTCTGACTTCGGCGCGGATTCGCGCCGTCAACGCAGTGTTCGATGCCGGCAGTTTTGCAGCTGCGGCGCGGCGGATCGGCGTTTCTCAATCGGCGGTGGCACAATCGGTGCGCGAACTCGAAACCGAGTTCGGCGTCACGCTGTTCGAGCGCCACGGCGCCAACCTGATCCCGACCTCGCTGTGCCGCCAGCTCTACGGCACCACCAGCCGGATGCAGGCGATCGAAACCGACGCGCTGTCGATCCTGTCACAGCGAGAAGAACTGGCCGGCGGCGAACTCCGCGTCGGGCTCGGCAACTCGATGCCCGGCATGGCGCTGATCGCGACCTTCAAGCAGATGTACCCTAAGGTGCAGGTGGCGATCGAAATCGGAAGCTGGTCGGCGATCGTCGCCGCCGTGGTCGATCAGCGCGTCGACATCGGCGTACTGCCGGACGTGCCGGCCGACCGGCGCTTCCGCCGCGAGATCTGCCTTGAACAACGCGTGGTGGCGCTATGCCATCCAAACCATCCGCTGAAGAAGAAACCGCAGCTCTCGATCACCGAGCTGATGCGCTATCCGCTGGTGTTCCGCACCCGCGATTCCTCGACCCAACGGGCGGTCGACCGCGCGTTCCGCGCCGCCGGCCTGCGACCGGTGCCGTCGATCGTGGTCAACACCCGCGAAGGCATGCTGGAGGCGGTCGCCAATCATCTCGGCGTCGGCTTCATGTGGGAGCACGGCTCCAGCCGCGTCGACCGTATCGCCAAGGTGCCGATCGCCGAACTCGACGCCGAATCCCCGGAGTGCATCTTCGCGCTGGCCGGCAAGAAGGGGCGGCTGGTCGAGTTGTTCTTCCTCGCCAACGGCGCCCACTCGCCGCCGCGCGAGTGAGACGGCGGCGGCGGCGTCACCGGCCGGTCAATGCGGACACGAAGGTCCGCACCACGTCACTGGCGGGATGGTGCGCGATCTCGGCCGGTGTACCGGTTTGCTCGATGAGTCCCGCCGACAGGATGGCGAGGCGATCGCATTGCATTGCCTCCGGGCCGTCATGGGTGACGATCAGCATCGTCAGGCTGCTGCGCGCATGGATGTCCCGCACGATCCGCCACAGCTCGGCCCGCACCAGCGCGTCGAGCGCACTGAACGGCTCGTCGCAGAGGAGCAGATCCGGCTCGATCACCAGCGCCCGCGCGAGCGCCACCCGCTGCCGCATCCCGCCGGAGAGCTGGCGCGGATATTTTCGGGCATCGTCGCCGGAGAGGCCGACATTCGCGAGCATCGCCCGTGCGCGGTCGCGGCGCTCACTTCGGCGAAGGCCGAGCGCGATCAGCGGAAACGCCACATTGTCGAGCGCGCTGCGCCACGGCAGCAGCGCAGGGTCCTGAAACACCATGCCGAGTCGCGTGCTGCGGCGCTGCACGACGCCGGCGTCCGGCCTCAATAAACCGGCGGCGAGCGCCATCAAGGTACTCTTGCCGCTTCCGGACGGTCCCATCACGGCGGTGATCGAGCCTGCTTCGACGTCGAAATCGATACCGCGAAGCACCGGTGCGACCTGATAGCCGAACTGCACCCCGCGGAACTGCAGCAGCGGCTCGCTCATCGGCCGCCGCTCCGTTCGTCGTCGCGCCACAGCCACAGCCGGTGCTGCAGCCGCTGCAGCACGCCGGCATCGACCACGATCAGCACGCCGACCACGACCACCACCCAGGCCATGGTCTCGGCGGTGTCGACATGGGCGCGCGCGGTGGCGAGGCCATCGCCGATCCCGCCGGCGCCGGCGAGCAGCTCGGCCATTACCGCCACCTTCCAGGACATCGCCAGCGTGGTCACCAGCGCCGGAAACAGATGGCTCAGCAGTTGCGGCCCATACACTTCGGTCAGCCGCGCCGACAGTGGCACTTGGTACACCCGCGCCATCCGGGCCAACGTGCCGTCGAGACTGCGCACGCCTTCGAGCGCTGCGGCGAACAGCATCGGCCCGATGGCGGCCGCGACCGTCACCACCACCGCCCAGCGCCCGCCGAACCAGAGCAGCGCCATCACCACCCAGGCGATCGCCGGCACCCCGAGCAGAATGATCGCAACCGGCTGCAGCGCGCGCTGCGCCTCTTCGCGCAGGCCGGCGAGCATCCCGGCACAGCAGCCGATCAGCACGCCGATCAGCCAGCCAAGCCCGGCATTGCCGGCGGTCTCGGCGAGCGCCGGCCCGACCTGGCCGGCACGGATCATCCGCCACAGCGTAGCCGCGGTGTCACCGAGGCTGGGCAGCACCAGCGGTCCATAGGCGCGATGGCCAAGCTCCCACAGCGCTAGTAGCAGCGCGATGCCGACGAGGCTCCAGGCCCACGAGATCCGCGCTTTACCTCGCCGCACCGGACGCTCACCCTGCATAGAACGCCGGATCGGGAAGCCGGCCGCCGACGATGCCCGGGTCCAGCTCCATCAGATTCTTGAAGTACACTTCGATGTCGTCCCGCGCCTGCCGGGCCGGAACGACGTCGAGGCGGACATGCGGCAGCGACGCCGCGATCACTTCGGCCGGCAGGCCGAGTGCCGGCGCGGCAAGATCTGCGGCCTCGCGCGGATGCACCGAAATCCAGTTACTTGCTTCGACGCAGGCGGCCTGCACGGCGGCGACGATCTCCGGCCGAGAGTTGAGCAACTCGGCACTGACTGCGAGTCCGACTTGCGGAATCCGCGGCCCGCGACCGGTGTGGCGGCCATAGAGTTCGGCGATATCCAGCACCCGATACACCGGCCTGCCGTCCTGCCTGGCGCGGAGCAGCGCGGTGGAGGCCGCCGGCTCGTGCAGCACAGCGACGTCGCTGCGGCCGGCGAGAAACAGCGGCACCGCCTCGCCCGGCGAGCCGACATATTCGCAGCGGACATCGCGGTCCGGATCAAGCCCGGCCCAGCGCAGCACTAGCCGAAACAACAGATCGGGCGCCTCGTTCTTGTTCGACAACAGAATGCTGCGACCGGCGAGATCCGCCACCGACTTGATCGCCGGATCCCGCGCCATCACGTACAGCACGCCCCAGGTGACGACGTTCAGCATGCGCGTTCCGGCGCCGCGGTTGAAGAAATTGGCGGCCGCGTAGGTCGAGGTCGCGAACAGCCGGAACTGTCCCGACGCAATCCCGGCGCGCATCTGATCGGTGCTCTTCCAGAGCTGGAAACGCGCTCCGGGCGCGACCTGCTGCAGCCGCTCCGACGCCACCGCACGAACGAACAGCGCCGACGGCGTCGCCGGAATTCCCCACAGTGTCAGCGGCTCGGCGGCGAGCGTCCGCGTCAGCCCCAGCGCCGGCAGCGCCGCAAGGCCGCGCACCACGTCGCGCCGAGTGGGGACCAGATGCTGTGGCGGCGACATCCTGAAGCACTCCGCGTCAGTACAGGATCGTGCTCATGGTGAGATCGTCCCAGATCTCCTTGACGGTGTGCTGCAGCTCGCGCTTGCGCGAGGCATAGTGGGTGTGCAGCAGCTGATGCGCGATCTCGGAATTCGGCGCCTGCAGCAGTTCGCGGTACAGCGCCTGCACCTGGGGATTGTTGTGCGATTGCCGGACCTTCGCAGCCCGGTCGACATTGTAAATGGTCTCGCGGCGCTTCAGCGCCAGCGGCAGATACGCTTTCTTCGAGCGCAGCGATCCGCCGCCGTCGACGCAGCCGCCCGGGCAGGCCATCACCTCGATGAAATCGTAGTTCGCCTCGCCGCTCAGCACCGATTCCACCAGCCGGCGGGTATCGCCGAGACCGTGCACCATCGCGACCTTGACCTCGCCGACCGGGCCGCCAAGATCAACCCGCGCCTCGCGCAACCCTTCGAAGCCGCGGAGCTGCGTCAGCTCGATTCGCTCCAATTCGCGGCCGTTGACCAGCGCGTAGATGGTGCGGATCGCCGCCTCCATCACGCCGCCGGTGGTGCCGAAGATCGCGCCGGCGCCCGAATAGGCGCTCAGGAACGGGCGATCGAACTGCGACGACGGCAGATCCTTCAGGTCGATGCCCTCGCGCCGCAACAGCCGGGCGAATTCGCGCGTGGTCAGCACCAGGTCGGTTTCCGGGTGCCCGTCATGGACCATTTGCGGACGCACCGCCTCGTCCTTCTTGGCGATGCACGGCATGATCGAAATCACCCGGATGCGCTCGGCCGGCACGCTGAGCTGTTCGGGCAGGTAGCTCTTGGCGATTGTCGACAGCACCTGCTGCGGCGACTTGGTCGAGGACAACAGCGACAGCACCTCCGGATAGTGGATCTCGGCGAAATTGATCCAGGCCGGGCAGCACGAGGTGAAGGTCGGCCGCCGCCCCTGCTTCAGCCGCGCCAAGAGCTCCGCGCCCTCCTCCATGATCACCACGTCGGCGGCGAAGTTGGTATCGAGCACCACATCGACGCCGAGCTTGCGGCAGGCGGCGATGATCTGGCCTTCGACATTGGTGCCCGCCGGCAACCCGAATTCTTCGCCGAATGCCACCCGCACCGCGGGGGCGAACTGCACCACGGTGACGACGTTCGGATCGCAGATGTAGTCGAGCGCGCGGTCGGTCTCGTCGCGCTCGCCGAGCGCACCGGTCGGACACACCAGCACGCATTGACCGCAGGAGACGCAGACCGAGTTCGGATAGCCGTCGGCGTCGCGCAGCGCCACCATCCGCTCCAGACCGCTGCCTTCGATCGCCAGCGCGTCGATCTTCTGGTGATAGCGGCAGATCGCGACGCAGCGCTGGCAGCGGACGCAGCGCCGCATGTCGCGCACCATCGACGGCGAACTCTGATCGACCGGGCGCGCCTCGGTCCGCTCGCGATCGAAGAACCGGTTCTGCTGCAGCCCGACGAACTGCGCCAGATCCTGCAGCTCGCAACTGCCGTGGCGGATGCAGGTGGCGCAATCCTGCAGATGGTCGGCCATCAGCAATTCGACCTGCAGACGCTGCATGTCGCGCGCCTTCTTGGAGCGGGTCTGCACCTCCATGCCGTCGCGCACCGGCGTATTGCAGGCGGTGACGATCTGCGGCGTGTCCTTGCCGGCCTGCAGGATCTCGACCAGGCACACCCGGCAGGCGCCGGGGGTGTGATCGATGTCTTCCAGTTCGCACAGCGTCGGGATGTAGACGTCGTAGCGCCGTGCGCAGGACAGGATGGTCTCGTTGGCGAAGCCGGTGCAGGCGACGCCGTTGATCGACAGCGAGATCGTCGCCTCGGCGGGATCGCGGGCGGAATGGCCGGCCTGGTCGGGGGTGCACATCGCTTCAAGCCGCTCCTTCCGGGATCGGATGCTTGGTGACGACGGAGTAGACCCGGTAGCAGCGCATGCAGCGCTGGGTCTCCGCATAAGCGGCCCGCGCGTCGATGGTCTGCTCGACCTCGCCGAACATGTGCTTGCGCAGCTCGGGATCGATTTCGGGATTGTGCACCCGATACGCATTGCGCACCGGGGCTTCGACGATCTCGTTGGCCAGCATGCGGTTGTCGGCGATCAGCTTGCGCATCCGCGACCGCTTGAAGAACCGTACCGAACCGCGCTGGATCCAGTCGTCGATGTTGCGCGCCGCCTTCAGCCCGGCGGCCATGGCGTAGACCAGGGTCGATGGGCCGGTGACGCAGTCGCCGCCAGCGAACACGCCGGGGCGCGAGGTCGCCAGCACCCGGTCGGTCGCGACGCAGCGCCAGCGATCGAACGCGATGCCGTCGCTCTCGATCAGCGGACCGTCTTCGACCTGCTGGCCAATCGCCGCGATCAGCACGTCGCAGCGCATCGCGGTTTCGCTGCCCGGAATCGGCCGTACCGAGCTGCGACCACTGGCGTCGGGCTGGCTCGCCTGCATCCTCGTCAGCACCACGCCGGTGACCTTGCCGTGCTCGGTGACGATCTCGGCCGGCGCACTGAGCACGTGAAATTCGACGCCTTCGGCGCGGGCGGCCTCGATCTCGGCCGGATCGGCCGGCATGTCGGCGAGGGTGCGGCGATAGACGACGTGGACCTTGTCGGCGCCGAGCCGGATCGCCGAACGCACGCAGTCCATCGCGACATTGCCACCGCCGACCACCACCACCTCGCCCTGCAAAACCAGCGGGGCGACGCCATCGACGTGGTCGTGAACCTTGAGCAGGAAATCGATGCCGCTGAAGTAACCGTCATGCGAAACGTCTTCGCCATCGACACCGAGCCGTGCCCCCTGCTGACAGCCGAGCCCGAGGAACACCGCGCGATAGCCGCGCGCGAACAGATCGTCGATCGAGAAATCGCGGCCGAGCCGCTGATCGAACAGGAAGCGGCCGCCGAGATCGGCGATGATGTCGGTCTCCAGCGCCAACGTGTCCTTGGGCAGCCGGTAGCTCGGAATCCCGATCTGCGCCATGCCGCCGGCCTGGCTGGCCTTGTCGAAGACATCGACGTGATAGCCGCGCAGCAGCAGGTGATAGGCGCAGGAGATGCCGGCGGGGCCGGCGCCGATCACCGCCACCCGCATGCCGTCGGCGAGCGGCTTGCGGATCATGTCGCGGGTAAATTTCAGCGCGTGCGGACCGCTCTGCTGGTCGGCGACGTAGCGTTTCAGCGCCTTGATGCCGACCGCCTCGTCGACGAATTTGCGCCGGCACGCCTGCTCGCAATAGCGCACGCAGACCCGGCCGCAGGTCGCGGCCATCGGGTATTTCTGCAGCAGCACGCCGAGCGAGCTCTCGGGTTTGCCGTCGCGGATGTAGTCGATATAGCGCGGCACGTTGACTTTGGACGGGCAGGCTTCGATGCACGGCGCCGTCACATAGGCCATGCCGTGCTGAGCCGGGATCGGCCGGTGCGAAGCCAGCTCCTGGTCGATCCGCTCGCGAAACTCCCGCAGCACCGCGAGCAGCGCGACCGCACAGGTTTGCCCCAACCCGCACAGCGAGGTTTGCCGGATCTGCTCGCCCAGCACCACGATGTCGTCGAGCGTGATCGCGGCATCCAGCCCGCGGCGCATCTGATCGAGCGCATCCCGCACCAGCACGGTACCGATCCGGCAGGGCGTGCAGGCCCCGCAGGACTGCTCGGCAGCGGTCTTTAGGTAGTGATAAAGTGCATCGACCAGCGACACCGTGGGGTCGAACACGAAGAACCCGCGATCGGCGATGAAAGCGCGGATCGCATTGCCTTCGTCGAATTCATCGAAATTCGCCAGCGCATAGCCCGCCGCCCGCGCCTCGTCTGCGCCGGTTCGTGCGTCATAGGCCACACCGTCCCAGACCCCGTACACTACCTGCGTCATCTCGACCCCGCCCCAGGGTACTGCCCGCATCGATCAGCCGATCAAAGCCGATTTGCGCCGAAGCCGTGATGACACAGATCAGAAATAACCGGCCGTCCGGGACGCAGTGGCGACGGAGGGTCCGCAGAAGCTAAAACAGCTCGAAGTCACAATCACTTGCGGCAGGCGCTGGCTGCTTGGTGGTGAGTCCGAATGGCGTCAGGAACTGGCGATGGACGTCGCGCTCGCGCTCCATCGTGTAGCGGGCGTAGAGTTCATCGAGCAGGGCCTCATCCTGATGGCCGAACCCGACCCCGCTCAGATCGCCCGCCGCTTTTTCGAGGCACCTTGCTACCGCCGGCAGCGCCGAGGCGCTGGATCCGAGCGACGTCATCTGCTCGCGGGCGCCATTCATCACCGCATCGAACTTGGCGCCTTCGTCGATCAGCCGGCCGATCAGTCCGCCGAGCCGGTCATTGCCGGCCTCGACGTCGTGCAGCGTATGGAGAATGGCCGTCTCCATGCTCGTCAGATTGGTCTGATCGCTGTTGGCGCGTGACTTTCGCAGATCGTCGCCGACCTTACCGATCTCCTCCAGGAGCGGCCTCAGCCGGATCGCCGCGCCGGTCATCTGGTCGGCGGTCAGCTTCATCTCGTGAGCGATCACCACGAAGGCCCGCCCCTTGACGCCGAGATGGCCGGCGCGAAGACCGGCATTCATGCCGATCAGCGAGATGTCGACCACCGAGTCGGACAGATTGGCGATCGCGTCGCGAAACTTCTCCAGCGTGTCTTCGACCACGCTCAACGCTTCGTCGATCGAGCGTCCGCCGTCATCGCACATCGCGATCAGGTTCGACGCCTGGGCGAGGGTCTGTCGCACCCGCGACAGGAACGAAGCGGATCCGCCCTCGCGGCCGCCATGTAAAGAGCGACCCTTTTCGACCAGCGTCGCGACCTCGGCGAGAATCGTCGACAGCGCTCGGACGATCTCACCGATGCCGGCGTCGAATTCCTGCTGGGCGTCCTGCAACTGTGCCGCTTCGAGATTGACCAACAGCCGGGGCAGGGGCTGCACTTCCGTCATGTCGGGCACCAGCGTCGGCTCCGGATCGGCCGCGCGCCGCAGACCTTCGCAAACATGCTCCAGGCGCTGACGGGTGCTGTCGCCGGCCTGCAGCGACACGATCGACCGTCCGACCACCTCGCTGATGGTCCGAGCACTACTCCCCGCCAGCTCTGCAACGCCGATGCTGTCGTTACGTTGCCGGCCGAGATCGGCGAATGCGGCCATCAGTTCGCCGCCGGAGGCGCCGAGCTGTGGCCGATAGCGCCGCTCGAATTCGCTCTGCCGGCCCCAGGTGGTTTCCACCGCGGCGGCCAGCAACTGCTGATCCTTGACGCAGGCTTCGATCGACGACTGCACGGTCCTGCCGAGATCGTAAGCCTCCCGGGTGAAGGCGATGAAGCCCTCGCGATCACCTTCGAGCGAGGCCGATTCGATCCTGGCGCTGCGGGCGATGGTGGTGATCATCTCGACGTGCTTGAGCAGCTGCTTCAGCAACGTCCCGGCCTCGGCGACGCTGCCGCGCAACTGATCGAGCAGCGCACTTTCGGCCGGCAGCGTGTCGGCAAGGCTTTTCAACCGGCCGGCGATGTCGCGCAGCGCACCGGATGCCCCCTCGATCTGCGCGGACGATAGCTCGCGAGCAAGATCGGTCAGCGCCTCGTTGAGACCCTGGAAGATGGTGTGGCCTTCGCCGAGCTGGCCGCCGACCTGGGCAAAGGCGGTCTCGATCCGGGACGCGACCAGTTCAATCGACGCAACGGCGTCGGCAATCGGATGTTTCAATGAGGACACGATGCGATCAATCCGCTGAGGCCGGTTGCTTCGCTTGTTGCCAAGCCATGATCTCGCGCGGAATCTGGTTCAGCGACACCACCTTCTCGACCGCGCCGCAGGCGATCGCTTCTTTCGGCATGCCGAACACCACACAGCTCTCTTCATCCTGCGCACAGGTGGAGGCACCGAGCTTGCGCATCTCGAGCAGACCGCGCGCGCCGTCGTCGCCCATGCCGGTCATGATGATACCGAGAGCGTTGGCGCCGGCATATTGGGCGGCGGAGCGGAACAGCACGTCGGCCGAGGGGCGATGCCGCGACACCGGCGGCCCGTCTTTGATGGCGATCTGATAGCGCAGGCCGCTGCGCACCAGCAGCATGTGGCGGGCGCCCGGCGCAATGTAGGCCCAGCCCGGCAGCACCGGATCGCCGTCCTCGGCTTCCTTGACGTTGATCCGGCAGCCGGCGTTGAGCCGCTTGGCGAAGGCGGCGGTGAAGCCCTGCGGCATGTGCTGGACGATCAGGATGCCCGGACAGTTCGGCGGCAGCACCTCCAGCACGTCGTAGAGGGCTTCGGTGCCGCCGGTCGAGACGCCGATACACACGATCCGCTCGGTGGTCGGACGCGACCGTCCGGCGACCGGCGGCGGAATGATGGCGTCCGCTGTCAGCTTTTGCTCGATCACCTTGCGCGCCGCGCGGGGACGGACCCGGGCGCGCGACGCGGACTTAATCGCTTCGCGCAGCCGGCCGGAGCTCTCCATCAGCGCCTGTCGGGTATCGACTCGCGGCTTGGGCACGATATCGACGGCGCCGGCCTCGAGCGCCTCGAACATCAAGTCCGAGCCCTCGGCCGTCAGCGACGAGCAGATCACCACCGGGATCGGATGTTGCGCCATGATCTTGCGCAGGAATGTGATGCCGTCCATCCGCGGCATCTCGATGTCGAGCAGGATGACATCGGGCAATTCGTTCTGCAGCCGCTTCGCTGCGACGAAGGGGTCCGACGCGGTTCCGATCACCTCGATCTCGGGATCTTCGCCGAGGATACTACCAAGGACCTGTCGCACCGAGGCGGAGTCGTCGACGATGAGAACCCTGACCTTCTGCTTCGCCATCTGGTGCGCTCCAATCATCCCTATAGTCTAAAGACGGTTGGTTGAACCTGCCTTAACTTCGGCAGGGCGCTGTGGATCATCGACTCGGAGTGGCCGACCAGCAGATAGCCGCCCGGCCGCAGATGCGAGCACAACTGCTCGACCACTTTGCGCTGGGTGTCGCGGTCGAAATAGATCAGCACGTTGCGGCAGAAGATGATGTCGACGTCGCGGTCCACCGGATAGGACGAATCCATCAGGTTCATCCGCGTGAAGTTGGTCAGCCGACGCAGTTCCGGAACCACCCGCACCTCTTGCCGAGCGCGGTCACGCGAGGTCAGGAAGTAACGCTCGATAAACGGTGCCGGCACAGGCGCGATCACTTCACGATTGTAAATCGCGGCCGTCGCGACGCGCAGCACGGCGGTCGAAATGTCGGTTCCGAGGATCCGAAACTGAAACCGGCGGCCGGCCTGCACCATGTCGTCCAGTACCATCGCGGTGGTGTAGGCCTCCATGCCGGTCGAACACGCAGAGCTCCAGATCTTCAGATCGTTGGATTTGCGGTCGGGCAGCTTGAGAAGCTCCGGTACCGCGACAGTTCTGAGAAACTCGAAGTGCTGCGGCTCACGAAAAAAGTCGGTCTTGTTGGTGGTGACGACGTCGATGAGATGCGTCAGCTCTTCGTCGAGGACCGCTTTGTCGAACAGGTTGTCGACATATTCGCCGACACCCGAATAGTTCAGCGCTCGCACCCGCTTGTGGAGACGTCCCTCCAGCATCAGACGCTTGGCGGTCGGCATCTTGATGCCGACCTGACCTTCGATCAACTCGGCCAGCGAGCGAAACTGCCTGTCCGACAATTGACGATTAGCTTGGACCATGGGGAATACTCAAACTGCCGGTCCGACGACCGCTCGTCTCGCAACGGACAAACTGCTGCAATCGATCGTGCAACCGCCGATCGGCGCTTTGGGAAGGTGAACGCCCGATCAGGCGTTCACCGCTGTTGGTCTGGCTCGCGGGCGCACGATCCCGCTTACCGCTCAGCGCTGGAAGTCAGCGTCGCGGTCGTCTTCGCCGTCACCGAGCGCGAAGGCGAAACCACCGCCGCCGGCGGCTTTGAGCTGGCGCTGCGGCTTGGCGGCCACAGGCTTCTTGGGGCCGCGATCGACGGCGGCCATGTGGGCGGCCTTGGCGCGGAGCTGAGTCACGGCCTTATCGAGCGGAGCGCCGTGCGACGCAGACGTGCCCTGCTCGATGCGGAAGAACGCGATGGTCGACTGCAACTGCTCGGCCTGCGAGGCGAGCTCCTCCGAGGTCGAGGAGACCTGCTCGGAGGCGCTGGCGTTCTGCTGGCCGACCTTGTCGAGCTGCTGGATCGCCTGGTTGATCTGCGACGATCCGACATCCTGTTCGCGGCAGGCCGACGAGATCTCCTGCACCAGCTCGGAGGTCTTCTTGATGTCCGGCACCAGCCTGGCGAGCATATCGCCGGCTTCCTGCGCGACCCGCACGGTTTCGCCGGAGAGTTCGCCGATCTCGGTCGCGGACGCCTGGCTGCGTTCGGCGAGCTTGCGGACTTCCGAGGCGACCACCGCGAAGCCCTTGCCGTGTTCGCCGGCCCGGGCCGCTTCGACCGCGGCGTTGAGCGCCAGAAGGTCGGTCTGCCGTGCGATCTCCTGCACGATGGTGATCTTCTCGGCGATCGTCTGCATCGCCTGAACGGCGCGGCCCACGGCGGCCCCGCTGGCTTCGGCGTCCTTGGCGGACTGCGCGGCGATCTTTTCGGTCTGGCTGGCGTTCTCGGCGTTCTGCTTGATGTTGGCCGCCATCTCTTCCATCGACGAGGAAGCCTCCTCGGCCGAAGAGGCCTGCTCGGTGGCACCTTGCGAGAGTTGCTCGGCGCTAGCCGACAGTTCCTGGCTGCCGGCCGAGACGTTCTGAGCCGCGGTGAGCGCTTCCGACACGATCTGGCGCAGCTTCTCGACCATCTGCTCGAGCGCGATGCCGAGCGTATCCTTCTCGGACAGCCGTTTGGCCTCGGTGGTGAGATTGCCGCGGGCGATCTCGTTGGCGACATCCGCCGTGGCGTTGAGGTTGGCGGTCATCGCATTCAGCGACTTCACCAGATCGCCGATTTCATCGTTGCTGGAGACGTCGATTTTCTGGCTGAGATCGCCGATCGCCACCGCGTCGGCAAGCCCCACAGCCCGCGACAGGCCGCGGCTGATATTGACCGCGATCCAGGTCGCAGCGATCAGAGCGATGATCAACGAGACGATGACGAGGCTGATCAGCATCAGCTGTGCACGAGCGCCGTCCTCGATCGCCTGTTCCGACCGATCCGACATCGTCTTCCTGACGTAGTTGATATATTCGTTGAGATCGGCCGTTGCTTCGGTGATCTCCTTCCGAACCTCAGTGCTCGACAGTTCGGTCGCCCTCGCCTTGTCGGACTTTGCCAACCGGAGGGCCTGATCCTCGCTGTTGTTGACGCGCAGATACGCCGCGGAGAACTTGTCGAGAATCCGTTTGCCGTTTTCGCTCGCAAGGGCGTGGACCTCGTCTCTTGCTCGCATCAGCTTCGTGCGAATGCTGGCGATCTCCGCAACGTAGCGATCCACCTCGTTCTCGGCAGTCGCCAGGATGGCGTTCTTTTCTGCCCGAATCTGCTGCAGCAGCATTTCGTTCAAGTGGTTGGCTTTATCCATTCGGTCTGCCGCCGCCGTCAGAGCCGTCGTGGTCGCGGTCATCTCGCTCAGCTTGAAATAAGCCACCGCCCCGGCGATGGCGGACAGCAGGATCACGACACCGAAGGCGCCGGCCAGCTTTGCTTTGACAGTCAGTCTCATGTCGAGATTCCTTAGAGGTCGAAGATTTGGGCCAAACTCACGCAACAACTGATCCGGACCGGGCGGCTCAAGCCGCCAGGTCGTTCGATGGGTTCGCGGCAGCGCCGGCCGACACGTCAGTGCTGGCCATCAGGCGCGCCAGATCGAAAATGATGACGAAGCGATCGCCCTTGCGACCGATGCCGGCGATGTAGTCCGACTTCCATTTGCCGCCGACGTCGGGGACCTGTTCGAGCGAGCTTTCTTCGATATCGGTGACTTCGTAGACACAGTCGGCGACGAAGCCGACGCCGACGACGCGGCCCGCAACCGGCACGTCGAGAATGATGATGCGGGTTGCATCGGTGGTCGGCACCGGTGGCAGATCCAGCTTCAGCCGTAGATCGAGGATTGGATAACCGGTGCCGCGCACGTCGATCATGCCGAGCATGAACTCCGGCGCATGCGGCAGCCGCGAGATCGGCCGCATGTCGAGGATTTCACGCACGTTGCGGATCGCCATGCCGAACGTCTCGCCGGCGAGTCCGAGCGTCAGATATTGCGCGGTTTCGGCCATGTCTTCCTCACTTCAGCGTAGGTTGGCGGCAGGCGCCGCCGGATGTCGGACCGAGGGCGCTCAATTCAGAATCCGTTCCATGTTCGGCACGACGACGAATTCGTCGCGCCACTTGGTGATGAAGCGGATGTATTCCGGCTTCCAATGCATGCCGACGCGGGGCGTCTGCTGCGCGTCGGTGCGGGAAATCTCGGTGACCTCGTAGACCCGGTCGGCACTGACGCCGACCAGCACCGGCTCGTTGTCGATGCGAACCTCGATCACCACGATGCGGCTGTCAGCGGTGTGGTTCAGCACCGGCATGCCGAAGCGGATGCGCAAGTCGGCGAACGGAATGACATTGCCACGGACGTTGATCACGCTCGGGACGAACGCTTTGGCGCCGGCGACCTTGGTGGCGGGAATGGGATCGATGATTTCGCGGACCGTTCCGGCGTCGAGCGCGAATTTCTCATCGCCTAGCCCGATCATGACCACCTGCATCGCGTCGGCATCACCGTCGGCTGCACTTTGGACCCTATCGCTGTTCATCAGGCTGCCTCGCTCATCTGCTTTTCCGCCTGCGCCTGGGCGAGCCCGACCAGTTGCACCACGTCGAGGATCAGGGCGGCGGTGCCGTCGCCGAGAATCGTCGCGCCAGAGAAGATCGTGACGTCGGAGTGCAGCTTCGACAGCGACTTGATCACGGTCTGGTGGTTACCGAGGATCTGGTCTGCCACCAGGCCGACGCGGGTCTCTCCCGTCGAGATGATGATCGTCTTCTGGTACTGATCCGGTTCGCCGTCGGCATCGAAGATTTCGCGCAGGCGCAGGAACGGCACGAGATTGCCACGGACGTTGAGGAAGTTGCGGCTGCGCGAACGCTCATCCTCGGCGGTGAGTTCGACGCACTCTTCCACGGCGGACAGCGGGATGATGTAGCGACCGCCGCCCACCCGGATCAGCAGGCCTTCAATAATCGCCAGCGTCAGCGGCAGGCGCAGTGTGACGGTGGTGCTGACGCCGGGGACGGTCGAGAGATCGATCGTCCCGCGCATGTTTTCGATGGTACGCTTGACCACATCCATGCCGACGCCGCGGCCGGACAGCGCCGAGACGGTTTGCGCCGTCGAGAAGCCGGGGTGGAACAGAAATTGATGAATCTCCTGGTCGGTGGCCGAAGCTCCCGGCGTGATCAGGCCCTGCTCTTCGGCCTTGGCGCGGATCCGAGCGGTGTTCAGGCCGCCGCCATTGTCTTTCACGGTCACGAGGACCTGTGCGCCGGCATGCACGGCGGCGAGTTCAATCCGGCCCTGCTCCGGCTTGCCGGCAGCGACCCGCGCGGACGGCGATTCGATGCCATGATCGATCGCGTTGCGGATCAGGTGGACCAGCGGATCGGCCAGGCACTCGATCATCGTCTTGTCGAGTTCAGTGTCCTCACCCGAGGTCATGAACTCCACCGGCTTGCCGAGATCGCGCGACAGATCGTGGACCAGACGGTGGAAGCGGCCGAACAGCGAGCCGATCGGGACCATCCGCGCGCCCATCGTGGTGTCGCGCAGGCTGGAGGCGAGCCGTTCGATCTCTTCTGCGATCAGCTTGATCGAAATGTCGTCGCCGGAGGCGGCGAGTTGGCTGAGGCGTGCCTGTGCGATCACCAGTTCGCCGACCCGGTCCATCAGTTCGTCGAGCCGCTCGGCCTGAACCCGGACAGTGGCGATGCCGCGGTCGTCGGCACGGCGCGGCTCGCCGCTGCGGCGCTCCACGGCCGGTGCCACGGTCGCAGCCGGTTGCGGCGCAGGCACGGCCTCTTCCGCATGCTGCGGCGGCTCCGGAGGCAGAATCGACACCTCGGGCAGTTCGAGCATCGGCACCGGCTGCGGAGCCTCGCCTTCGAACAGCGGCTCCAGAACGAGCTGCATCTCGTCCTGGACGAACATGAAGACGTCGTCGATCGCGGCCTTGTCGCAATCCGAATGCAGCGAGACGTCCCACTTCAAATAGCAATCCTCGGGCACCAGCTCATCGAGGAACGGAATGCCGTCGGTCAGCGGCGTTGCGAAGCAGGAGCCGAGCTTGCTGAGGTCATCGAGCAGATCCAGCGGATTGGATCCGTTGCGCAGGATCTGGGAGTCGAATTCAAAGCGCAGATGCCATCCGACCTGCCGGCGCTCCGACGCTTGCGCTCGTGCCGGCACAGGCGACGACACCGGCGCTTCGACGGCTGCGGTCGGCGAAACGAATCGGCTGAGGTCGGCCAGGATCGCATCGCCGATGATCGCGTCGGTCTCGTCGGGCGTTTCGATCAGAGCGCGGATGTAGTCCTTGGCGGCGAGCGCGACCGACACCAGATCATGGGTCGGCTTGATCTCACCCTTGCGGACGCGCTCGAACGCGGTCTCGAACTCGTGGGTAAAGGTGGCGACCTTGTCGAACCCGAACATCGCGCCCGACCCCTTGATGGTGTGCAGGGCGCGGAACGCGGAATCGACCAGCTCGCGGTCGTCGGGGTTCTGGCCGAGATCGAGCAGCGCCGCTTCCAGCACTTCGAACAGCTCGGCCGCCTCCTGGCGGAAGACTGCTGCCGGATCGATCGTGGTCATGACCGCACCAGTTTGCTCACCACGGAGAGCAGCTGCTCCGGCTTGAACGGCTTGGTGATCCAGCCGGTGGCGCCGCAGCTCTTGGCCTCCTGTTTGACCGCGTCGTTGGACTCGGTGGTCAGAAACACGATCGGCAGGCCGACCAAATTGGGCTGCTTGCGCAGCGCCTTGATCAGCTCGAGCCCGTTCATCACCGGCATATTGAGGTCGGTAATGACGAGATCGACCTTGGTGGCCTGGGCTTTCGACAGGCCCTGGGCGCCGTCGCCGGCCTCGAGCACGCTGTGGCCGGCCGGCTCGAGCGTCACCTTGATCATCTGGCGGATGCTTGGGGAATCGTCGACAGTCAGGATCGTGGCCATTGCGAGCCACCTTTCTTCTGCGGGAAATGCTGGTCGATCATTTCGTCGCCGGCAAAGCCGGCGCGCTCGATGGTGGTGCGCAGGACTTCGGAGAGCTCGGTCAGCACCACCGGGCGCCCTTGGGCCGCTCCGGTCTTGGCGGTCGACAGCAGGAGCTGGATCGAGGTGAGATCGGCCCTGTTCACTCTTGAACAGTCGATCTCCAGCGGGCCTTGGCGACCGAGCGCTTCCTGGATCGTCTCGTGGATGCTTCGGATGGACGAGATACTACAATCGGAAGGGAGCCGAAGCGCGCCTCCCGCTTCGGTGGGTTCTAACGTCATTGCACGCCCCAGCCGCGAGGCGACTCGATCGCCGCCACACGATTACTTTGTCGATACCGCAGAGCGTGACGCGCAATTATTAAAATAGTGTACTACGCCCCGTTGTCGCAGAGCTCTGAGCACCCGACGCATAACTGGAAGCCCTCTATACGGTGAACTACGGGGTAGCTCCAAAATTCATTATTAGATCAAACGATCGCCAAGCGGCACACACTTAGTCTGAACTTAAGGGGTAACTGATAGGGTCAAGTTCGACGCAGGGATTTCTGGTTGTACAGAATGTTAATTCAGGCACTGGTTGTTGACGACAGTCGATCGGCTTTGGAATACCTGACGCGAACCATCGAAGCGGACGGACAGGTCCATGTGATCGCCTTTACCGACCCGCTGCAGGCGCTGGCTTCGGCCCGCAACCTCGATATCGACATTGTCTTCGTCGATTACGAGATGCCGCATATGGACGGCATCAGCCTGATCCGGCGGCTGCGATCCCTGCCGAAGTTCTCCGACGTCCCGATCGTCATGATCACCTCGATCGAAAGCGACGAGGTGCGGCTGCACGCGCTCGACGCCGGTGCGACCGACTTTCTCCCGAAGCACCCGAAGAATCTGGAGACCCAGGTCCGGCTGCGCAACATGATCCGGCTCGGCTCCGCGGTCCGCAAATTGAATGATCGCGCCGCACTGCTGGCGAGCGAAGTGGCACGCGCCACCCACGCGCTGCAGGAGCGCGAGGAGGAGATCATCCTGCGGCTGGCGCTCTCGGTCGAATATCGCGACAACGACACCGGCGATCACACCCTCAGGGTGGCGAAGTACAGCCGAATGATCGCCGAAGGACTGGGATTGCCGGAAAGGCTGTGCCGGGAGATTTACCTAGCCGCCCCGCTGCATGATGTCGGCAAGGTTGCCACCCCCGACCAAATTCTCCTCAAGCCGGGCAAGCTGACGCCGGACGAGATCGCCGTCATGCAAACCCACACCACGATCGGCGCGTCGATCCTCGCCGGCAGTCGGTGCGAGCTGATTCGGCTCGCCGCCGACATCGCCGTCGCCCATCACGAGCGATGGGACGGCACTGGCTATCCGAACAAACTCAAAGGCGACGAGATTCCCATCGCGGCCCGGATTGTCGCGGTCGCGGACGTGTTCGACGCGCTCTCCACCGCCCGCCCATATAAAGAGGCAATGCCTTTGCCGGTAGCGCGGCAGCATCTCGAAAACGGGCGCGGCCTGCATTTCGATCCAGCCTGCGTCGATGTCTTCCTGGCGCGCTGGGACGACGTCGTTGCGATCGCGGCGGACCGGTTGCGGCTTCGTCCGACAGACGAAGCCCCGCTTCAGCCCGCGCTGAACTCGGACGTCACGGAGCCCACGAAGTCGGACGTCTGACCGGCCCGGTCGACTCCTTGCATCTCGACTCCTCACATCGCGGGGAGACTCAGTTGCCCCCGCCCCGCACGGCGGAGCGCGGTCCCGGCCGATCCCCGTCAGTTCGGACGGTCAGCGCGGCGCGCGACGATCACGCGCCTGAGCCCTCGGTCAACGAATAACCGAGACCGTGAACCGTGATGATCTGCAGCGTGCTCCCGGAGATCCGCCTCCGGAGTCGCGAAACGAGCACATCGCCCGTGCGGTCGCCGTAAACCCACTCCCGCCCCCCGATCGCCTTGCTGATGTCGCTGCGACTTTGGGGAATCTCGACATTCTTCATGAAATGAGCGAGAAGGCGGTTCTCTGCCGGCGAAAGGCACTCCGTTCGTCCGGCAACGGCGAGCCGGCGGGTCACGAGATTCAAATGAAACGTCTCGCTGATCGACAATACGGCAGGGGCGGACGTGTCGCGACGCGTCGCAAGGTGTCTCTCGATGCGAGCCTTCAACACGGCCGGCTCGACTGGCTTGCTGACATAGTCGAGCGCACCGAGACCGAGCCCCAGCAACTGATCGTTCGGCGTGGACAGGCTCGACAGAACGATGAAGGACGATCTCGCGTCCGCCTGTATCTCAGGTGCGAGAAGCAAGCCGTCGGTATCGGGCAGCCGTCTGTCGAGAATGACGAGGTCGAAATGCTCGTCCTTGAGCGCGGCCAGCCCGGCCGCCCCGTCGGCCGCACAGGTGATCGAGTGCCCCATCTGTCTGCCAATGTCCTCGACCATGAAATGGATGAGGACATCGTCGTCGACCAGGAGAATTTTCGCCGCAGAACTCATTTCGACTGTTTTGTAGGGCCGATGGCCAGGCAGCCTTCGGGAAGCGCATAGGCGAGTAGACGGCTGACAATCGGTCCCGTGACTGACCATGGCGCTCGTTCCACGCCGGCTTGCTCGAGTTGACGCAACATCGTGGCGAGGTCGTTGAATCCGAAGATCGCCGAGCCGCTCGCCAGCTTGTGGGCTTGCACAGTGAGCTCTACATCGGGGCATCCGGGCTTGATCTCGCTCAACATCGATCGAAATTCCACCCAGCTCTGCAAGAACGCATCGGCCATCTTGGTGCGTGCAGCGTCGGACAATCCGCCGAGCATGTCAGCGGGGCGAGGTGAGAGCCCATAGATGGCCTTGGACAAGGCTTCGGCATCGAGCGGCTTCTGAAGCAGGGCGGTGAACAGGCCGCGTTGCTCTGCCGATTCCCGCACGACATCGACATTCGCACTCAGGAGAAAGAGCGGGGTGGCGCTGTATGCGGGATCACGCCGGAGGTCTTCGGCGAATTGAACACCGGTCCCGTCAGGGAGCCGATAATCGACGATGAAGATGTCATATTGGTCCGATGCCGCATCACGCAGGACATTGGCCTCCGCAAGGCTCTGCGCGTGATCGACCGCCAAGCCCGCCCGCTCCAGCATCGCGGTCGTGACCCAGGCATTGATGTCGTCGTCATCGACCAGAAGGCAGCTCAGACCAAGCTGCCTCTGTCCAAGACCAGCGCCATCGGCCGCCACTCCCGGATCGGGCAGCACGAGAGGCAGACGGATCTCGAGGACGGCGCCGTCGCGTTCCTCGATCGCATCGAGGCTTCCGCCGAGCGCGAGCGTCATTCGTTGCGCGATCGCGAGGCCGAGCCCCGAACCGGTTCGGTGCGTCACCCTCGGCCGCAGCTCGCTCGGCGGATGCTTGAGCATCTCGGCGATCTCTTCGGGCAAGCCGGGACCGTGATCAGAAACACGGAAGACGAGCGCGCCTCTATCGAGGCGAGCCCTGACCTCGACGCCGCGTCCATCATCGTAGCGTAACGCGTTCTGAATCAGATTGCCGAGAACCTGTTCGAACATCGACCAATCGAGCTGGACCTCGTCGGGCATTCCCTCCGCTCGATCCAGCCGGAGAGGAATCGCCCGCTGCCGCGCGAAAACGCTCTTCACCCGGATGACGTCATTGAGCGCCTTGCTCAAGATCACCTTCTCCGGCCGCGGCACCGGCGCCTGATGCTCGAAGCGTGAAAAATTCATGACATTGCCGAGCGTTGAATTCAGCGAACGGGCCGAGATTTCGAGCAGATCGATGAGCTCGCGCTGCTGCTGGCCGTCCGCCTCCTTCATCAGGCCCACGATGCCCAGAATGCTGTGAAGCGGGGCACGGATTTCGTGGGACATCGCCGCCAGAAACAACGACATCGTGCGCTCGGATTCGCGCGCCTTGGAAATTGCCGCCCGATGTTCTGTGACATCATGGAGCAGCAGGATCAGCGAAGCCTCCAGCTTGTTCGCCGTATCCTCCACCCGCCGCAGCCGAATATCGAAGCATCGGCTGCCGAGGCGGGTCGGCATCCAGATGGCGTCCCACTCGTTCCCGGCGACGCCGACGATCTGATCGACGACTGCCTGCAGATCCTTGCGATGGGTTTGTAGGGCCAAGCGATAGTTCAGCCCGCCCGGCTCCGAGACGCCTGCGAACGTCTGGAGCGCCGCCTGGTTGGCGGTGATCAGCGTGCCGTTGTCGGCGACGATCAGAACAGGGCTACGCAAGCTCTCGAGCGCCGCGAAATACTGGTCGCGCTCACGCGTGAGGCGTCTCTGCGTTTCGGCGAACGCACCTTCTTTCGATTCGGTCGCTGCCCAGGGCGCGAGCATGGCGAGTTCAGCTTCGCCGAAAAAGTCGTCGAGCCTTCGGATGAATTCATCGGGTGGCGAGAGCTGCAGCGCAGCTTCGTCCTTGACCGATGCCTGGGAGAAAAGGTCCGTGAAGTGTTCGCGATAGGCTCGATGGTATATCTTGAACAGCCCATTATGCATTTCGAGCGGGATGCCGAGGTCGTGGTGAGCCTGAGCGGCTCGGCGAAGCCGGGCAAACCGGCTATCGACGCGGTAATCGTAGCGTCCGTTATGTCCGCCGCTGCGCACATGATCGGCCAGATAGGCGACCAGCCCTTCGTTGAGGCTGTCGATCGATTCGGTCCACGCTGCGCGCAGCGAACTGGCCCCGTCGGAATAGCCTCGTTCCTGGGCGAGCTTGATCGTCCTGTCGACCAATTGCTTCTGCTGACGCAACAGCAACGGGCCGGTCAACTCCGCGGGCCAAGCTATCACCACTGCTCCTTCGGCCAATCGCCCTCACGCGTCCTGCGCAGGTCAACGACGCCCCTCGCCGCAGCCTGTTTACAAGCCATTTACATTTCCCTCACAAGCCGGCAGCCCGCCGCAGCCTTCACCCTACTAGGATAAGGCTTATCCACTGGACGCTTTCCAATGCCAGGAGGCAAGCACATGCGACTGCGGCACAAAAAACTCTATCTTCTGGCCGGGACCTGTGTGCTCCTCGGTGCGGCCGGCTTCCTGGCTTTGACCTCTCCTTGGTTGTGGTCTGCCACCCACCCGTCGCGCGAGACGATCGATCTCGCCGGCGCCGACCTCGCCAACGGCCGGAAGGTGTTCGTCGCATCGGATTGTGCGACCTGCCATATGACGCCCGGACAACAGGACGATACGAAGCTCGGCGGCGGCGGGACGCTTCAGACTCAATTCGGCGTGTTTCACATGCCCAACATCTCACCCGACCGCGAGACCGGTCTGGGTGGATGGACGCTCGCCGAGTTCGACCGCGCATTGCGCGAGGGCGTCGGCCCGGACCGGATCTGGCCGGACGGCAAGAACCTCTATCCGGCATTCCCCTACACCTCGTATCAGAGACTGAAGGGCACCGACGTCCGGGATTTGTTCGCGTACCTCAAGACGCTTGCGCCGATCCGCAATGTCGTCTCAGACCACGAGCTGAAATTCCCGTACAACATCCGCCGGGGCGTCGGCGCTTGGCGACTCCTGTTCCTCGACGGCGTCCGCAAGGAGGTCCCCGTCCCCGCAGGCGTCGATGTCGCGAAGTTCAGGCGCGGCGAATATCTCGTGGAAGGCCCCGGGCATTGCGCGGAATGCCATTCGCCGCGCGGCGTCATGGGCAACGTCATTGCCGACAAACGCTATTCCGGTGGCCCCGCGCCTGACGGCGTCGATTACTTTCCGAACATCACACCCGACGAGACCGGCATCGGCTTCTGGTCGCCTGCGGCGATCGCGAACTACCTCGCCACTGGCGTGAATCCGATCGGTCGTACAGCCGCCGGCGATATGGCCGAAGTGATCAAGAACACCTCACAGCTTCCCCGCGACGATCTGGAGGCGATGGCGCTCTACTTGAAGCACGTCCCGGCGGTCGACAAACCCGCGCCCGGCATGCCGGAGCCGAACCGCACCGACAAGGTGGTGATGCTGCAGAACGCGGTGCGAGTTGCGCCTACGCTGCCGGTGTCACCCCAGACTGCGATCGTGCAAGGCGCCGACGTGTGGGTCGCCGGTACCAAGTCCTTGTGGGTGTCGCAGAGTGGCGTCGGCAGCGCCACCCCGGAGCAGGGCAAGCTGCTCGGAGGCGCACATGGGAAGGTCGGACAACGTGTGGGCGACAAGGTGCAGCTCACTGTGAAGGGCTGGCAGATGACCGATGTGCCTTCGATCATCTACCAGAGCAAAGGCCATCGCATCATGGTGGCGGTCCTCGACAAGGACGCCGTTGCCGCCGTCGAACGCGGTACCGTCGAGAAGGATAGCGAGACCGGCCAGACTTGGGTGCCGGTTCAGATCACCTTGTGGAGCGACGACAAGAACCTCAATACCGACCGCCAGGCACTGTGGAGCTACAGCGCGACGACGTTCCAGAAGTCGTGCTCGGCCTGCCACGTCCTGCCGCAAAAGACGCACTTCACGGCGAACCAGTGGATCGGCACGTTGAAGGCGATGAAGCGCTTCACGTCCTTCAGTGACGATCAATACCGGCTGATCCTGGCCTACCTCCAGAACCATTCAAAGGATCTGAACGAGGCAAGCGGGGAGACCAAGCATTGAGCGGCGCGATGAGCTCTTTCGATCCCGACGGCGCGGATACGGTTCTGACGAGCGAGTGGCTGGCGAAGCAATTTCTCGCTCCGCCGGACGCCGAGCAGGTTCGATCCATCCGCAGCCTTCGGGGTCAGATTGCGCTCCGCGAGATTGGAGCGTCGCTGAATCAGCAGCAGGCAGCCGACACGATCTGCCAGATGCTGAACGCAGATTCGAGTGAGAGCGTCGCCGAAACGTTGCAGCGCCGGCATGTGGCGCTGTTCGAAGGCATGTTTCGGCAGCGTTGCGTTCTTCCCTATGCGAGCGTTTGGGACGGGACTGACCGACTGGGCGGCCCCGCCGTGACTCGGATGAAGCGCCTGATGCGCGATCTCGACATCCACCTCGACAGCGCGTGCAAGGAAATGCCCGACCACCTCGGTATCTGCCTCGCAGTGCTCGCGGAAGCGCTGCGGCAGGAGCGCAAGGATGTCGTATCTGCGCTGCTGAGCGATCTGCGCGGGTGGGTGCCTCGCTTCAGCGAAGCCCTCATCCAAGCCGACGGACCTAATTACTGCGGAAATCTGGCACGCTTCCTCGTCCCGCTGCTCGACCGCATCGGCCAAGGCCTCTGCAGCGAGACAGGTCACGAACAGGACAATGCCAGGGACTATGAAAGGGCAGGTTATGACCAATAATACGCTGTCAAAGGCTGCACACAGCCTGTCTTTATCCAAACGGGACTTTCTGAAGGGATCAGCAGCGGCGGCCCTCGGCTTGTCCGGCCTCGGCCTGTTCGGTCGCGGTGCTGAAGCGCAAGGCCAGACCCGACAGATCTTGTCCGGGTGCCATTGGGGCGTCTTCTACGGCAAGGTCGAGGACGGACGGGCCACGGCGTTCGTGCCCTGGGAAGGCGATCCGGCACCGTCGCCGCAGCTTCCCGGCGTCATGGACTCGATCTATTCGGAATCCCGCATCCGCTATCCGATGGTGCGGCGCGCCTGGCTCAAGGATGGTCCGGGCGCCGATCCGGATGGACGCGGTAGCGGCGATTTCGTGCGGGTGAGCTGGGACAAGGCCATCGAGCTCGTCGCCGGCGAGATCACCCGGGTGCGCCAGAAGTATGGACAGCAGGCCGTCTTCGCCGGCTCCTACGGCTGGAAGAGCCCGGGCAAGATTCACAATTGCCAGACGTTGCTGCGGCGCATGCTGAATTTGACCGGCAGCTTCACCAACAGTGCCGGTGACTACTCGACCGGCGCGGCCCAGGTCATTCTGCCCTACGTCTCCGGCTCGATCGAAGTCTACGAACAGTGCACGACCTGGAAGAACCTCGCCGAGAACTGCAAGCTGATGGTGTTTTGGGGCTGCAACCCGCTCAACAACTCGCAGATTTCCTGGCAAGTCGCCGATCACGGCGCTTTCCCCGGCGTGCAGGCCCTGAAGGCCGCCGGCACCAAGGTCATTTGTATCGACCCTATCCGAACGGAAACCTGCAAGGAACTGAACGGCGAATGGATCTCCCCCCGGCCGCAGACCGACGTCGCGCTGATGCTCGGGATCGCTCACACGCTGTATGCCGAAAAGCTCCATGACGCGGAGTTCTTGTCGCGCTACGCGACCGGATTCGACAAGTTCCTGCCCTACCTGCTCGGCAAGACCGACAACACGCCGAAGACCGCCGAATGGGCCTCCAAGATCTGCGGGCTGCCCGCGGCCGAGATCCAGGAGCTTGCACGCCGTTTCGCAGCGAACAGAACAATGCTGGCGCTGGGTTACTCGACGCAGCGTCAGCATCACGGTGAGCAGATTCACTGGATGCTGATCACGCTGGCGGCGATGCTCGGACAGATCGGCCTGCCGGGAGGCGGCTACGGCTTGAGCTATCACTACGCATCGGGCGGAGCTCCGACGCACACGACGCCGATTCTTAAGGCGATCGACGATGCTTCGGGGCAGAAGGTCGAGGGGGCGGCGTGGCTCGCCCAGAGCGGCGCGGTTTCCATTCCGGTGTCGAGACTGGTCGAGACCTTGCTCAATCCCGGCAAGACGATGCAGTTCAACGGGCACGACATCAAGCTGCCGCTGATCAAGCTGGCCTATTGGGCCGGCGGCAATCCGTTTTCGCATCAGCAGGATCGCAACGAGATGCTGCGCGCTTGGCGGCAGCTCGACACCTTCATCGTCCACGACTTCCAGTGGACGGCCTCGGCGCGGCATGCAGATATCGTGCTGCCCGCGACTACCAGCTACGAGCGCAACGACATCGAGCAGGTCGGCGACTACGCCTTGAGCCACATCGTGCCGATGAAGAAGATTGTCGAGCCGATGTTCGAGTCGCGCAACGACTTCGACATCTTCGCCGCGATCGCCGCCAAGCTCGGCAAAGGCTTCGAGTTCACCAAAGGCCTCAGCGAAATGGACTGGATCCGCGGCCTCTACGAGGCCGCCAAGGTCGAAGCGCGGGCCAAGGGCATGGAAATGCCGGTGTTCGACGTGTTCTGGGACAGCAACAAACCGCTCGAATTCCCTCTCAGCCCCGAGCAGGCGAATTTCGTGCGTCACGCGGATTTCCGTGCCGATCCGCTTCTGAACGCGCTCGGCACCGCGTCGGGCAAGTTCGAGCTGTACTCAGCGGCGATCGAGAAATACGGCTACGACGATTGCCCCCCGCACGCGACCTGGATGGAGCCGATCGAACGACTCGATGGCCCGACAACGCAATACCCGCTGCACATTGCGTCGAACCATCCTCAGATGCGCTTGCATTCCCAGCTCTGCGGCACCTCGAACCGGCGCAGCTATGCGGTGGCGGGGCGCGAACCGTGCTGGATGAATCCGCAGGACGCGGCGACGCGCGGACTGTCCGATGGCGACGTGGTCCGGGTCTTCAACGACCGCGGCCAGATTCTGGCCGGCGTGAAGATCACCGAGGACATTCGTCCCGGAGTCATCCGCATCAATGAGGGGGGCTGGTTCGACCCGGTCGATCCGCGCGAGATCGGCAGCCTGTGCCGATATGGCGACGTCAACGCTCTGACCACAGGGATCGCGACCTCGCGACTGGCACAGGGCAACTGCGGCCAGACCGGCGTGGCGCAGGTCGAGCGCTACACCGGCCCCGTGCCGGCCGTGACGGTGTTCTCGCAACCGGCCTGATACCGGCCGGTGACCGATCGGCTCGATGCAGAAAGCCGGGCGACCGAACATTCGATTGCCCGGCATCTCTCCGTCGTAACCAGCGTTCGGACCGCGATGACGACCTGATCAGCTTCGCATCATCGAGCCGAATAAGTGAGACGATCAGGCTGCGAGGTCGGCTTGCTGCGGCGGCGACAGCTTCGATTCGTCGATGAAATCCAGCGCGCCATTGATCTCGACCGCGCACATCCGCGCCGCGTCCCGGTTCACGAAGATCGCACGGACGACACCGCGGCGTCCGTTGTCCTTGCAGACCTCATCGCCAAGCTTGAATCGGTTCATTCTCGCACTCCCGAACAAGAGCCGGTGCCACGCATCCAGCCCGACCTCCTTCCTGGCGCGGAAAAGGTTAACGAGGCATTAACCATACGGAATGAGCCAGGCCGCCAGCCAAAGTTCAGGCCGGGGGCCCATGGGCAAGTCGGACAGTGACGAAGGCAGCCGCGACTGAACCAGCCGGCGCGTCAAACGTCATGGCTGGTGAAGGACGGAACTCGTGGGCAGCGCCAGGGGCGGAGAAGAAGGGATGCAGGCCATTTCTTCTTTGGCCGAATTTCCGGGTGTTTCTGCGGAGCACGTCCGTCACTACGCAGTCTCAAATAATAAGGCGATGGCGCCGACGTCCTCGACAACCACAAGGCGTCTCTGCAGTGTTACGCCTGCGCCAGCGTGCTCGTCGGCCTGATCGAGATCCTTGCGGGAGGTTCTCGCCTTCTCCCGCATCGAACGCCTGTTTCCCTTTACGGCCAGAGCGCAAATATCTTGTCGCGCTCGTCGCTTGTTCGATGAGTTCTTCGACGCGGCGACTGACGCTCCGGATACCGATAATGGGCGTTGAAATCCGCCCTTCAATGAACTACATGTAGTCACATATGGCTACATATGTGAGGCGCGACATGCTGACCATCAACCTCAGAGACGCCAAGGCCGGATTTTCCAGCCTCGTTGATGAAGCCATCAAAGGAGAGATCGTGACCATCACCCGTCATGGTAAGCCCGTGGCGGCAATGGTTTCGGTCGAGGCGGCGGAGATCGCGCGCAAGGCGCTCGATCGCAAACGGGCGGGCCTCGTCAGCTATCTCAGGACTTTTCCAGGCGGAGAGTTTCCACGCAACCGCAAGCCGTCGCGGGATGTTGAGCTTTGAGCGGCTTCCTTCTCGACACCAACGTGGTTTCCATGCTGGCGCCGGCGAAGTCGGAAGCATCCGCTGACTTCCTCACCTGGCTGGACCGCATGGACGCAGATGGACGGCTATTTCTGTCGGTCGTCTCCATCCATGAGATCGAGAAGGGAATCGCGCGCCTCGACCGCAAGGGAGCCAAAACGAAGGCCGCGAGCCTGAAGGCGTGGCTGAGTGGTCTCGTCTCGACATACGATGACAAGATCATCGGCTTCGATGCCCAGGCCGCCGCAATCGGCGGGCGGCTGGAAGCGAAGGCGCTTGCGGCCGGTCACGACCCCGGCATGGCTGATGCCGTGATTGCCGGGACCGCCGCAGCGCATGAACTCGTCATCATCACCCGCAACACGAAGCACTTCCTGCCGTTCGATATCGCCGTGCTGTCGCCTGACGAGGCCGCCGCACAGGGAAGCCCGGCATGACCACTTCCACGATCTCCCTGCGCGCCGCCCTCTCCCTGCGCGCGTCGAGGGCGCGGTAGGCCGAGTATAAGTTCGATAATCCGGCAGATGGTCCGCACCTTCGAAAAGACCGCCCGCGCATCCGCCTTGAAGGGGGCGGCTGTGCCGCGATCACCTGCGCCCACTCGTCCAGCGCGCCGAGGTCGCGAGATAGCGCAGTTTCCGGGCGTTAGCTTGATCACGAGCAGACTTGCTTGCTGGCGCGCCTGTTCCAAAGCCCGTGGTGGGGAGCCGGATCGTCGGACCAGCCCTCAGCCCGCACCCTCCATGATCTGGGAAAGTGCTTGCGCACAAGCGTGCTTGCTCAGCAGCAGGGATGTCCCGACTTGATCGGCGGCGGGCGCGGTTACAAGGTCCAATCGGACATACGCGTATGCGTATAATACGATGATATACGCGTTTGCGTATTCTGTGATATATACTGTAGCGCGTATATTGACGAATTATACGCGAGCGCGTATTCTGGGTGGGGAGGCTCTCATGACCGACCAGATCGCCCGCAACGAGAAACAGCTCGGCGCCATCTTGCGCCGTGTCAGAAAGCAGGCCGGCCTGACCCAAGGCTCGCTCGGCGATCATATCCATTTGCGCCAAGCCACGGTGTCCCGCCTCGAAGCCGGAGAACCCGCGATCCAACTGCGAACCCTGATGGCCGCGCTGTCGGCGCTCGATCTCGAGCTGGTCGTCCGGCCCCGGAGCAAGGCAGCGCCCGCAGACATCGAGGACCTGTTCTGAGATGGCGCGCAAGCGCACCCATGTGCCGCTCAACGTCTTTCTGAACGGTCGGCTCGTCGGCGTCCTGCGCCGCGAATCGACGGGCGCCACCGACTTCCAATACGCGCGCGGATGGCTGGATTGGGAAAACACGTTCCCGGTGTCGCTGTCGCTTCCGTTGCGTGAAGACCGCTATATCGGCGCACCGGTCATCAATGTGTTCGACAATCTGCTCCCCGACAGCGACGCGATCCGCAAGCGCGTCGCCGAGCGCGTCGGCGCCGACGGGATCGATGCCTACAGCCTGCTGGCCGCACTGGGCCATGATTGCGTGGGCGCGCTGCAATTCCTGCCCGACGGCGTCGATCCGGGTTCGCCCGGCGCCATCGATGGCACGCCCGTCAGCAACGACGAAGTGGCCACGCTCATCAACAATTTGGCCAGTGCGCCGCTGGGCATGGGCGAGGATGAGGATTTCCGCATCTCCATCGCAGGCGCCCAAGAGAAGACTGCCCTGCTACGTGTCAATGGCCGGTGGCTCAAACCGTCCGGCACTGCGGCCACCACGCACATCCTCAAACCCCAGATCGGGCAACTGCCGAATGGCGTCGATCTGTCGAACAGCGTCGAGAACGAATACCTCTGCCTCAAACTGCTCGCCGCCCTGGGCGTGCCGACCACCAACACCGAGATCGCTGATTTCGGGGGCCGGCGGACGCTGGTCGTGGAGCGGTTCGACCGGCGCTGGACCAAGGACGGACGGCTGCTGCGGCTGCCGCAGGAGGATATGTGCCAGGCCCTCTCCGTGCCGCCCACGCGCAAGTATCAATCCGATGGCGGCCCTGGTATTCGTGATATTGTCGAATTGCTGAAAGGCAGCGACAAACCGGACGAGGATATCGCCACCTTCATGCGCGCCTGCATCCTGTTTTGGATGCTCGGTGCCACGGATGGCCACGCCAAGAATATCAGCATCGCCATCAGCCCCGGTGGACGCTTCCGTCTCACCCCACTCTACGACGTGCTGACCGCCCAACCCAGTCTCGACGATGGCCAGATCCAGCAGAAGGCCTTCAAGCTCGCAATGTCGGTCGGAAAGAACCGGCACTATCTGGTCAACGAGATCGTGCCGCGTCATTTCATGCAGACTGCGGCCCTCGCCGGCGTTGGCGCCGAGCTGATGCGCAGTCTATTCGAGGATCTCGCCGGACGCGCGGTCGCAACAACCGATGCCGCTCTGGCAGCGCTGCCGACCGGTTTTCCTGAGCAAGTCGCCGCCTCCGTGAGGGCGGCTGTCCTGGCGCGTGCTCGCCTGCTTTTCGAGTTTGCGGCCACACAAGCGTCCCGATGAGGCCATAGATAGCCGATGTATCCAGCCTCATCGTCCATTCAAGCCGGCCTGAGCAGATCGACAGCACCGAGCCCGACCGGCCATCGCAGCGAACCGTCGCCTGCGGCACGTCGACAAGGGAGCGAACGGCGGATCTGGATCCCCTGAATTTCAGGGACTTTTTCGCTATCTGAAAAACATGGCGGAGAGGGAGGGACTCTCCCCTGACGGGAGCAAAAGACCCCTTCTTTACAAGTCTATCCTTCATTTTCAGGGCTTCTTGAGCGGCCGGTGCTACACCGAGGTGCTCCACCATGCCCGTGATCAAGATGCCGACCCCGATCAAACGGCCCACCAGCGACTTCTATTGGATCCGGAAGAAGGTCCCGGAGAAGATTCGCCATTTGGTCGGTAAGACCGAGGTCTGGGCCAGTCTTCAGACCAAGGACCAACGGCAGGCCTTCATCAGGATCGGAGCCGTCAACGCGGCCATCGAGGCCGACTGGACACGGCTGCGGGCGGACGCAGCGCGGGCCCCTGCCGCGGAAGAGGCCGTCGCCCCGCCGCCCCTCAAGCTGACCCACCAGGACCTGCACGCCATACGCGGAGAGCTCCACTCTCGGATTCGTAACGCCCACATGCAGGAGCCCCCAACCGGCTTCGGCCTGGTGCGTATTGTCGCCGCCGACGAGGAATCCCTTCACCTAGATGCGATCGAGCTTCTCGAAAAGGGCGGCTACGACGTTTCTCCGGAGAACGTCGAACGCCTAAAGCCGCTCCTTGAGAAGGCGCGAGGGGACGCCGTAAAGGACCTCCAGCACGCGCGCCTCGGCGAATACGATCAGATCGCCGACCTGACCAAGATCCCGTCCCGCACGACTCCCGCGCTCGACCTGATCAGGGCCTTCGAAGAATTCGCAGCAAAGGGCGGACTGAAGGGGGGCAAGTTCGGTCCGACGGCGAAGCGGTGGCGCCCAAAGATCAGCGCGTTCTGCAACTTTATCGGCCACCGCGACCTAAAGCGGATGACGACGGCCGACGGCTACAAGTGGGTCGATCATCTGGTCGAAAAGGGCTTTGCCCGAAAGAGCATCAGGGACGTCTGGATCGCAGCGTTGTCCGCCACCGCCGGATTCATGGTCGAGCGGCGCAAGCTGGACCTGAACGCTTTCCGCGGTATCCGCGTGCGAGAGGATGACGGAGCGGTCGCTCAGCGGGAAAAGCTCAACAGCGAGCCGCCCCGCAAGGGCTTCAATCCCGAAGAAGCGGAGCTGGTCCTGAGGGGAACGCTCTCCACGCCGAGTCATCTGATCTCCGCCGAAATGCGCGCGGCACGGCGCTGGCTGCCGTGGCTCTGCGCGTACAGCGGTGCCAGGGTCAACGAGCTGACCAGCCTTTACCCCGAGGACATCAAGAAGGGGCCGAAAAATATCTGGACACTGGCGATCAAGCCCTCACTGGAGAAGACTAATCAGTGGCGCGTTGTTCCGATTCACAGGGCTTCCTCGACTACGTCGATCAACGACGCAAGTTGAACAAGCCATTGTTTTATGAGCCCGACCGGAGCCGCGGTGGGAAGCCCGGTAACCCGCAGTTTAAGAAGGTCGCCGAACGGATCGGCGAATGGGTTCACGGCCTCGGCATTCCAGTCGGCGTCAAGCCCAACCATGCATGGCGCCATCTCTTCAAAAGCGTGGCCCGAGACGTGAAGATGGATCGCGAAGTTGAAGCTTTCATTACGGGTCATCGGCCGAAAGAAGCGAACTCGGGCATCGACTACGGTGACCGTTGGACCGAGACACTGTCGGCGCAGATCGAAAAGTACCCGCGGTTCAGAATTCCAGCCTTGAATGCCCGTCCAGTCCCGCACAAGCGAAAGCGTCGGGCGAATTCAGAGGTCGCTTCGGCACGGGCTGCTTTGGAGGCTCGCAAAGCTGCGAGACCGACGCGGTCCCCAAATTCTGATCAGACCGCGGAGCCACAACGTTAGAGTAACGCTGCTTGGTCGCCTATCGCGTTTCGAATCCCTTAAGGAGGTCGATGCCCTCAGGACGATATCAACTGGGGACACGTCCAATCAAAACTCTGACGGTCTTTCCCGTTGAAACGATGCCGTCGCAATCTAGCGGACGTCGGCATATCGCTCAAGACACGAGGCCGACCGTGCAAACACCTGCAGGTGTGCGGCGCGCACGACTAAGTGGTTGAGCTCGTTCGCTTGCTCAGCGGTAAGACCGGTAGCGGAAAAGAGCGGCTCCTCGTCAACATCCGCCATAAGCAGCGCCGCGGTCGGCGAGATAGGATAGTAAATCGACAACCGGTCGGTCGGAACGGGGCGCCTGCCCTTCAGATTGATTGCCGGCTGGTCACTGACAACGAATGGTACCTTGGAGAAGTTCTGAACGACGACGAGTTTGCGCCTCTTGCGCTCGAGGTACAGGCTGGCACCGACATTCGTCGCCGCAATGTGGATTATAACGTTCCAGACACGTTCGAGGGCCGGACTGAGCTCAAGAACGCGCTCCTTAATGCCGCGGGTCCGCAAATATTGCGTGCATAGATAATTAAGGAACGTGATGCACTCGTCGTCGTCGGCATAGAAGCCGAGGTCACCTGCCAGGGCACGCTCCAGCGACGGCCTAAAAGATGATTCAATGCTGGCGTGGTAATCCTCGAGCACGTTCGACGCGTGCTCATCGAGTTGCGCTTCGATCTCTGACCAGTTCGGACTTCCTCGGAAGCGCTCCGCCGATTCGAATGGCGCAATCAGCCCCGCGACTAGGCTGGCGTGTGTGCGGACCGCCGCGGGATGTCCTTGCCCGAAGAGCAATTTGAGCAGCGTCAGATCGTGAGGCGTGAGGCGCTGAAGCTTGTAGAAGTCGGTTTGCACCGCAAGCACGCGCGTGCCGCTCGGAAAGACGCGTCCGTCCTGCAGACAGAACAAGCCCCTGTCCGTTGTCCACGGGCGGAGATAGGTTTGCCAAACATGGTGATGGCGGCGCTTCCGCCGTTGATTTGCGTTCATAGTCGATCAGAAGTTTGAGGCGAACGACGGTCATCCAGCGACCGCACCTCCGAACTGCCTGACAAAGCGGGCAGAACGGCGGCTTTTGGCCCAATTGGTTGATCGCCCCGTGAAACAGCGCCAGAGTACGCCTGCGGGAGCTGCCTCCAGTGGTTACCTCCGGCACTTCGTTAGGAGCTGCCACTCGCAGTGGCCATTAGGGGCGCAGCTGCCGAGTTTCAGATACGCCCGGCCCTCGCGCTGGCTTTGCGCGATAAATTCGGGCGTCGCGCCCTTCATCCTAGCGACGCTTTGATAGGCGAGGCGGTACAGGATCGGCGTGACCCCGGCCCCTGTGCAGGCAACTCCCCCTTGCCAAGACGTCGGGAAATCCATCGGACGGATTGGCAACCCAGTGCATGACAGCCCGTTTGCGCTTCCAAGCAACCCCGTCAATCCCGGAATCTCCAACCTCTCCTTCGATATGGTGATCGGACGGGCGCAGCCGGGATCATCGTCGGTCGCCCACTTCCCGAGGTAGTCGTAGCCAGAACTCTCCTGAACGTCCTCGGTGACCATCCCGGAGGCCGTCGACGCGTCGTATACCACCAGCGCGCCGACAACGAGGGCCGGCACGCACAACGCCACGGTTGCGCATCCGAGTTCGACCAGCGGAGCCGCAAGGGCAACGCCGGCCATCGCGCCGAGCTCTTTTCCACCGACCCTAGCGTGCACCTTGTTTGGGCTTTCCCCGGCCGCCACGCCCGCCTTCAGATCGTGGTAGATGAAAGCCGGACCTGCAACCGCGGCGGCGGCCTTGTGCATGGTGGACGTACCTTTTTCCATCAAGGCCAAACCGGCCTCGGCGAACTCCTCAAGAAATTCATCAGCTGCCGCCGGTACACAGGAGAAGGCCAGCACGATAATCGCCGCGATTGAGCGCCACATAACGGCCTCCTACTTCTGCGCGAACACGCTCATCGCGACTATCCGTTCAAGCTGGCAGTTGCCACCACTCAGATCGAACCAGACCGCTAATAGGATGTAAGGGTCCTGCCTCAGAGCGTAGATCTTGACGCCGCGCCCCGGGCCGACCGCCCCGCCGACTGCGTAGGTCGCTGTACTCATCCCGGGATCGACGTCGATATCGAGGCGTCCGTCTGCCCTGCGCATGTCCTCGACGGTGCCAGCGATAGCGTCGAATTTGGTTCCGCACGGTATCTGGGCGTTGTTGGCGATCATCCCGCTGGCGAACAGCCTGTCCCTTGCCAGAAGACGAAACTTTCCGTTCGCTCTCAGCGTTGCCGTGTAGTCGGCGACCGGATCGAGGGTAGAGGTGGCCTTGGCGTACGACTTTGCATTCGACGAGCGGATTGCCTCCGACGCAGACCGGATGTGATCAACGAGCGTCCCGGAGGTTCTTACCCATGGCGGCTCGTCGCCATAGATCCGATCGCTGCGCAGGATTTCTCCCGGCACAAGTAGTCCTCGGTCCGGCACAGTCGCGCCGGCCCGGTAGCCGAGCAAGAGGCCTACGTCGGCGACCGGATGATAGATCACGAAAGTCGACCCTCCACGTGTCGACTGGATTGGCATGAACACACCGCCGCGCGCCAAGAAACTCAACGCCATCTGTGTGGCTCGATAAGAGGCGAAGCCGCCACTCTCCTGAATCTGGGAAATCAATGGCGCATAGTCTGCCGGCCAGCCGCTCACTCCTTCCGCGGCACCGACGCGGACTTTCGCAAGAGCTGCGAATTCATGCATGAAATGGGGATCCCGGTCGTCATCGGCCTGCGAGGCCGCCTGAACGCCTTTGCTATAGGTAGATTCTGACGCCGCGGCCTGCGGGAAAGGCGAGGTAACCGCGGCGCTCTTCATCTCGCCGCGGCCCCTCTGGATAGTCGCGATCGGAAGCAGCCGTCCGTCCTTAAACTCGAAGAAGTGCGCACTGTTTTCGCCCTGCTCGTAGAGCAGGCCCGAGAATACGACGAGGCGACTGTCTGGGCGGAATTCGATCGGGTTGAACTTGTCGTCGACGGTGCCCCAACAGCACACGGTCGGCAGGAATGTGACCTTGCCGGTAGGCAGGTCGAGGATTACACCAGTCACGCATTCGGCACCGCAACCCCAAGAAGCGAGGACGTGATGTCCCGCGAAGTTGGCAGACTGTTTCGAAGCCTTAGTGATCCTGGTCCGGTACTTGTATTCCTCTGGCGTACTTAGATCGGGAGCACTGGGTAGCCAGATCAGCGGACTGATCGCCGGATAATCGCGGAACTGTGGGACATAACTGGTTTGCGCATCTATCCCTGTCGGCAGCAGCCATGCGCAAAGCAGAAGCGAGACACTTGCGATGAAATGTCTGTTCATCTTCATTGAACAGTTCTCGTATTCAAAATTGAACGACTCTCAATAGTAAAACACGAATCCGTATTCGTGGCACCCAAGTGTTTCATAGCGAACGATGCTGATCGTTTCCCAATTCCTGCTTGCTCGTGCTCAGATGTCATAATGCTAAGGGCGGTCCAGCCGCACACGCTTCATCATATCGGCTATTCGATCGATTCTTAATGTGATTGTCGACTCAGACACACCTTTCTCGCTGATCGTCGTTGGTACGCCCCTGCAGTCTGGCGCTTGCGACGCGTAGCTTTTGCGAGAGGCCCTTTCCTACGCGGCACTAGCACAAAGCTTCCGTTTTGTTGCGCGGGTTAAATCTTCTGCGCCAATTCCGCTATCCATGGAGAATGATTGTTTTCCTGGTAGATGAGGCAAAGTTCTTTCCTGGGGCGGGTCACGCCCACGTAGAATGCGCGTCGCGCATCACGAAGCGACATAGGGCTCTGTTGATCCCTTCGGCTAGGCAGATCCTGTACGTTGATGCCGTACATGATGACGGCGTCGAATTCGCGTCCCTTGGAGCTGTGCATCGTGGTTAGGGTCACGCGACCCGCCGTCCCGTCGAACCGCCCGGCAAAGTGATGAAGCGGGAGATCGAGACCCTCGTCGGGGTTGGTATTTGCGACCATCTCGTCGCAGACGTCCCAGTCCTGCTCTGGATTTCTCGCTACCGAGCGCCAATGTTTAATCACATCGGTAGAGAACCTTCTCAGCCAGGCATTAGTGCTCTCACCGGAGCCAATTGATCCGTTGAGAAATACCATGAAGTCGGTCGAGAATTGATGCTCGACCGATTCGGGCACGCGTCGTCCAAAGACCAGCGAGACGGCCTGCGAAAGGAGTCGCGCGTAGGTCGGATTCGCATCGCGCCAGCCGCCGGCGACCCATCGGGCGCTTGCCTCTATCAATCTGGAGAGCCGCGAGGTCCGGCGGACGAGTGCCTGAGGGTCCGTCCGGACGAAGGGGATGTCTGCGGCCTTCAACGCCGCCGCGACCCGGTCGCCCTGCCATCGATCCCTATAGAGCACTGCGATCTCGTCCGGCGCGTAATTCTTGGCCAAGAGGCCGGGGACGATGGATCGCGCGATCGCTTCCGCCTGATGATCGAGCCCGTAGGGTACGGGAAAGAACGACAGTTCTCCGTCCGGCGCGCCCGCGATCCCACGGTAGTCGCGATGCTCTCCTAACGCGCCGAGCGAAGCCCGGATGATCTTCGCGCCGGAGCGGTAGTTGAAGCGCAGCCTTATAGTGCGGACGTCGCTGCGTGAGGTGAGACCTTCCAGAAGATCTCCGTTGGCGCCCGCGAAGCCGTAGATCGACTGGTCCACGTCGCCGACGGCGAAGAGCCGGATGCCGGAGCCGAAGCAGAGCAGCAGCACGAGCTCGTGGAGCGCATGTCCCAGATCTTGGTATTCGTCCACGAAGAGCACCGGGTACTTGGCCCGGATCGCCTCTCGGATCCAGACGTGCTCCTTGAGCATGCGGAAGGCCATGAGCGGCATGTCTTCGTAGTCGATCAGGCCTCGTGCGCGGAGCTCGCTTTCGTAGGCTTCGATGAAACGAGCCAACTCTATGTTGGTCCCGTACCATTCCGGGCGGGAACGATCGACGTCCCGCTTCCGCTTCGCCTCGGCGTATTTCCAGCGATCCTGAGGGTCGTCACGACCGCCGATCGCTTTGTCGTATGCGACAGCGACCGCGGAGCTTCGTTCAGCCTTGGTCGCGACGCGGAAATCCTGGGGCAGGCCGATCGGCACGCAGCGCGCATACGGCATCAGGACCTGACCGAGGGCGAAGCCGTGCACGGTACCGACGAAGGCACGGTCGCCCGGCGCGATCCCGAATGCCTGCAGACGAGTCTCAAGTTCGATCGCGCATTCGTTGCTGTACGTGATGCAGGCTACGCCGCGTGGATCCAGGACGTCGTCCCGCAGCGCGCGCGCCATCGCCGACGTCAGTGTCTTCGTCTTGCCGCTGCCGGGACCGGCCAGAACGACGCAGTGACCGGATTCGCGGATCGCGGCCGACTGCTCGGGGTTGCTTTGGTGGTCCTCGACGGCGCGTTGCCAGGCCCGTTCACTGAACACGGTCCACCACGTACTTGATCGCTCCCGCGATGTAGACCGGAGGCGCGAGACCCCCGGTCATCTTGGCCAACTTCGCGCTGAGACGGCCCTTGCCGATGTCGGCGATCATCGCCAGGAGTTGTACGGCATCGACCGGTACACCGTTTCTCCAAGCCTTCAGACGACTGGTCCTCGTCGAGCCGAAGCCTTGCGCTTCCAGTATGTCCAGCAGCGGATTTCTCAGCGTCAGCGTGTTGGCGACCGAGACTTCGAACGTATGATCGTTGAGGAAGACGCCGAACGTGGCGAATGCGCTGCCGAAGCCGGCGAAGTCCATGGCTTCCCATTGCTGCCACTGCGCCGGCGCAACCGCCGCGGCGTAGCCGGACTGAATGTAGTCCCGATAGATGTCGAGGGTGCGCCTGCGGCCAAGTGCCGAGCCGTCGATCTGCGGATCCCAGTCCGTCACGATCGAAAACGGAAGATTGAGGGCGGCGGCGAGTTTGACGTAAGGGCGGAAATTGGTCCCCGCGACGTTGCACACCGTGATGCCGAGATCGTCCAGCGAGTACCCCATCGACTTCGCGAAGACAGGCAACAGCGCCTCTTCCGCGTCGCCTTCGACGAATATGACGCCGCGGGAGAACAGGAGTTCAGCACGCGTGGCATCGAGGTAGTTCTCCAGGTCGTCGAGTTCGTCGGGCGTCACCGGCAGTTCCGCGAGCGATCGGGCGTAGGTCGAAGTCCTGTCCGTCTTCAGCAGGATGATCGAGCGCAAAGGTGCGACCGCGGCCAGGGTCGGGGAATGACTGGTGACGATCAGGGACTGCGTCGCGTCGTTGTTTTCGAACAGCTTCTTGAAGACGGACCTCTGCAGCTGCGGGTGGAGATGGGCTTCGGGTTCTTCGATGCAGAGCAGCGAGAAATTCCTCTCGTTCTTCCGTCGTCGCCAGGCGAACTCCGCCAGCTTGAGCGCGATGAGCGCGACGTTGGCCGATCCGAGACTGGCTTCCGAGATGCCGCGTTTGCCTCCGTCGATGAACATGGCAATCGCCCTGAACAGGCGTAGCGGGTCCGTCGGCGCGAAACGCAGCCGGGCGTCGATATCGGCCTTGCCGGCCAGTTGGAGGATGTCGGCCCTGAGCGCGTTCTCGAGCGTCCTGATCGCCGGAAGAGTCTCGAGCGTGGTGGTCGCCGCCGCGAGCTCGGCCGAGACCTTGGAGATATCGACCGGATCGATGGCCGCGACGGCTTCCTCGAGGAGATGTCGCAGCGGGGAGCTGCGCCACGATCCGAGCTGCCCTTCCGCGTCGCGCAGCGCGTCCAGTACGTCGATCGCGATGCGGCGCCGCACCTTTCCGGGAATGCCGCGGTTTTCGTCGCCGCCGCCGTAGAGTAGGAATTCGCAATCCGCGCTCGTCCGGACCGGACCGGCCACGTCGGCCTTCTTACGGTAGAGATAGGTCAACCGGGCGACCAGCGGATTTGTAGGCGTCCTGAAATCGGTGAGCAGCGCGTTCAAGGCCGGGTCGGCGCCGAAGTCCGATATGTCCAGGGACACCTCGATGGGCTGATCGTAGTTCGGCGGATTGGCGTCGAAGAAGTCAGACAGCCGCAGCTGCCGCGCGGCATCCGGCAACATCGGGTCGAGGATCAGCTGGATCGCGAAGAGAAGGTTGCTCTTGCCGATCGCGTTCTCTCCGAGGAGGACGCCATTGCCCGACAATGCGATGTCCAGCTCCCTGAAATTTCTGAAATTCCGTACACTTAGCTTGCTCAGGCGCATCGCTTCCTCGTCCCCTGGTTGTGGAGGAACATAGGGCGACGACTCGGACCTTGGAACAGGCTTTTCGGCGCCCAGTGCCGGCGCCGATCTACCGACCTGATCAAAGGGTTCGGGATTGCGCCTACGAACGGGAACGAACTCGCGCGCGCGAAAGCGGACCAACGAATCACCATCAATGCCAATCGACCGGAGGACGCCACTAATCGACTAGCTCGTCGCCGGTTCGCCCGTCACATCAGGCGCCACGTCAGAATGCCGAAGTCCGGGCCAGTGCCACGAAGGCCTTCGGCGCCGCCAGTAAAGCCGATACCGCTCGATCTCAATCTGAGTTCACTCCGGCCGGCCGCCGGCGCGTTCGACCTGGCCGCGTGATCGGGGCGTAGGCTTGGCCTCGAAGAGGTCAGCCAGTTGGACGCCGAGCGCGCCTGCGATCGCTTCTAGCATGAGAACTGTCGGATTCGACCTCCTGTTCTCGATCAGCGAGATGACGCCCTGCTCGACTTCCAGAGCCGCTGCGAGTTGATCCTGCGACCAGCCTTTGGCCAGCCGCAGCCGACGGAGATTCGTCGCGAGAAGTTCGACGGCAGTCGACTCCCGCTGAGGAAAACGACGTCCGAATCCAGTCTGGGCCATGGACCGGACGGTCCGGATTTCCTCCAAAAGTAGCTATGTGATTTATCACATATTTTACGGCTGGCCCCTTACGCTCTCCTCCGCCAATCCAGGAGGATCACATGGGACTGTACGCGCTTGAGGGCACCATCACGCAATTCGGCCAGTGCCAAGTCGACAACGATCTCGTCGTCTACGCCTACATCGAAGTGGTCGACGCCGCCGGTCTGCGAACGCTGATCAAGAAGGTCGCGGTCGGCGTCGACGTCCAGGCGCTCATCGAACCGGGGATGGAGGGGACCTTTTTCATCGACGAGTTCTTCGTGGTCGGCCGCCGCATCCTCAGCCAATTGTGGGGCGTTTCCACGACCGAACGCGATGTCATCGATAGCGCGAACCTTCGAACGATGCTGGCAGCCTCCAACATGTTCAGGGGGATCGTCTTCACCCCGCTTATGGGATTGGGTATCCCGTACCTGCTTGCCGGTATCGGGCAGTGCTGGTCACTGATCGACGGTTCGGGCAACCGCAGGCGTTATTTTGACAAGGCCATCAACGGCGACGTCGGAAGTCGACCGGGGCCGCCCCTGCCGGAGCGTTTGGGGCTGGCTCTGGGAAGGGCCGTTGCCGACCTGACCCGCAGACATGCGGGCAGCTAGATCAATCGAGCTGTGGGCGCACGTCCGATCCTGTGGAGGCCCTGGCGGACGACACTGCGCCTTAGCTCAGTGAATAAAGCACCAAATCGAGAACACCCCAATTAATAAGGACTTCCGAAATGGCTTCGGGACTTTCTCGGGACTTACGAGCTCCTTCGGGCCCTCTCCAAAGCACCTTTTGTCAACCCTCCTTCCAGACAGTCTTCCCGCGTTAGGAAGGCAAAAAGCATCCCGTTGCAACCTCGGGGTAGGGGTCCCCGGGACGATTGATCGATGGCACGACAAGGAAAACTCGAACTGAGACAAGCTGTTTTCGCCGCAGCCGATCAGATCGCACTGGAAAGGGGCTTAGCGGCCGTTGGAGTGGACAGCGTGTTTGCGGAGACCGGCGGTGGGCGCCAAGCGGTGGAAGAGTTCGTCAAGGCCTGGAAGGCTCGTCAGCAGGTGCGCGCCGAGGAGATGCCGGACAGCATCCGGCTTATGGCGAAACGCATCGCTGAAGAGGCCTGGATATTGGCGGCCATCGCTCACGGCAGTCTCCGCTCAGGCACCGATGCTCCTGGATTCGAGGGTCCCGATCGCCAGGTTGATGAGGAGCGAAGGTTCAGCTCGCCGAACGACGGAGGGCGGAGGCGATCGGTAAAGCCAAAGGTCTCATCTCATCAAACTGGCAAGGGTGAGTTTGATCGGCTTCTTCAGCCCAAAACTTGGCAGGGCGTCATGAATCCCAGGTTCGCGGAGGCGGTGTCGCACGCGCTGGCAAAGGCCGCTCGGCCTCTGTACGCGCGTGAACTCGAAAGTTGCAGCTATCCACCCTCCCGGCTCGATAGATTCGATGCAGCTAAACCTGGAAGGGCGATTATGAAGGCCTTGGACGGAGCGGCGCTCGTCCGCCTGAAGCCCGGCACGTTATGGTTCGAAGGTGCTGAGGTTCCGGAGCGCCCGAAGCGCAAACCTAAATACACATCGGTTGGAACGGACCTATCCAAGCGCCGACGACTGGCGCCCGATTTGATCGAGCAGGCAGTCCAATATATCCGACGAACCTCATCGACGGTAAGGTTTGTCGAAATTTGGGATCACGTGAATCCACCGGAAGGCTTCTCCAAGTCGTGGCTGCGGCATGCTCTGCACCTCCTGAGCAAGGAGGAAGACGCGCGCATACTTCGGCCAGATGATGGTCTATATCGCCGGACCGAGCCTACACGTAAGCCTCCTCTCGCACCTAAGGGAGATAAGTAGATGATCGGGGTGAGCGACGAAGCGTAGTCGTTGCCGGCTTCGGTGGCGGCGGGAGGGAACACCCCGCCGACCCATTCTGGGTATTTCCAAATTCCGTTTACTGGGGCAGCTGACGGCGGCTGTTTGACACCGCGTTGCCGAAGTCCTGTGCCGCGTGCGAGCTGATCGCCAGATTGGGGCTGTTGGCGCTAAACGTGGGGCCAAACGTGAGCAGCAGATCGTGCGTCCGAATGCGTCCTGCCCCTACTAGAGGCAAGCCACCGTTACCCGTTGTGACGCGGACTAGCTTCCAAGCCGGCGTCACAGTCCCACTGGTCGTCACCACAAATTTGATGTGGTAGGATAGGAAATCTTCCTTAAAGATCGAGTCCTTTTTGTTCCCGCCGGAAGAAGGTAAGTAATACCGGCTCCTGAGGGCATTCTCGAGCCAATCTGATATCCCAAGGTCGCTAAGGAGGAGAGAACTCGCTCTAGCGTTAGAGCTGGAGCACGGGCTACTACTTGCCCCCTTAAGCTTATCTAACGCCCAGTAGTTGCCGAATTTGCTTTCCCTCGTCGCCTGCGAAGATAGCACGGCCCCTGCACCGATTGTGAACGTTGGCGACGACAGGTAGGTCGCCCCAGGATTCAGTGCCCCCGACTCGTCAACCTGTAGGTCCAGCGTTGTCTGAACCGCCCACCCCCCGGGGAGGACGCCGGCTTTTCTGCTTGCGACGACCGCATCGACGATGTCGCAGTACACTTTACTCTTGATAGCGAACTCGAACGCCCCGCCGGCCGAAAAGTCCGAGTTGACCGGCGTCCCCTCACCGTACTCCTGAATCGGTGGAACGTACGTGCCGCAGCCCGCTACCGAGACGATTGCAGCGGCCGCGGCCACCGATCGCGTTATCACCTGAAGATGTCGAAGTATTCGGGGCATTGAAAATTGCACACCTTTTTGCCGTCCCGCATGGTGGCGTGTGCTCTGCAATGGCTGGCCGGGCACTTGACTGGTTGCGCGGGATTTCCCAAGGGATCTACGAGTACGTCGCAGCGAGCGATCAATGCGGTCGGGCAGACGATAAGTTTTTCGCGTTGGCTAGGACTCTGGGCGTCCGCCGCCGACGAAAGAAGCATAACTGTGAAGATTGTCAGAGCTCGAAAAAACATTCTGCGCCATGAGTTAAATAATAATTTCGTAAGTCTAAATTACCTGTTTCTGCGCTACAATACGCGGCCGTCGCTTCCTTCAAATATCTTCAGCCTGTTGCCAGGATGTCACGGAGGCTATTTGACGCTATTTTGTCGACAGCGCTCGAAGTCGACAACTAGCTGATGCGACGTCGGTGTGTCGGTAATGATATCGTTGACCGTCAGTATTCGAAGTTCGAAATTCGGATGACTGACGCCTCTGTCCGCGAAAAGGTCCTTCGCGCATAGGGTCGAGCCGCCGAAGCTACCAATCACGCGGATGCCGGCGAGATTGAATGAAACCTTTGAGAGTGCCAATTCGATTTCCATAGCACTTAAGAATGCGTCAATTCGCGTCCTATCTTTGCCGGCGGCGATTAATGCCTTTGCCGCGAACTCGTCTGCGGCACGCTCTCTAGCTTTGACCTCATTGTCATCGAAGTTAAGGTCTGGCGACTCCCTGTCCATGTAGCCAGGATGGCCTTCTTGTTGGTGACCCACTTCGTGTAGGAGCATGAAGGCAAGTAAGTGGGAGGCGTCGATCTTCGAAGTCATCTCCGAGTCCTGCGCGTAACGAGACACCTTCGTCCGGAACGCTTCCGCCTGAACGAAGATGCAGCGGCAAGACCGAAATCGCACCTGAATGACGAACGGCTGCGGCGTGACGGCGATGAGGAACAACTTGATCGCGCTTGGCGTCGATGCGCCGTTTCCTTCAACTTCCCACGACTGCTGGAGCCTGAACGACGAGGACGCTGAAAGCACCGCGTTTGCCGCCGTGGATGCGCTCTCCAAAAGCGACCGCCCCTCGACGCTATGCCGGTATCCGCTGACCTCGACCGGATCAGAACTCTGCGCCGCCTGGGCATGCACTCCGATTGTGATCGCAATCGCCGTACCAAGGAAAATATGCGATTCATCCCGCCCCCAGGCCGGGCCGCAGCGTCTCCTGTTGCTGCCTTGCCGCTCACGCGCCCTAGCACCAAGGTATGCAAACTCGGTGATTTCCAATCTTGCCTACTTCTATCGGCGGCGGGGACGGAACGTTGCGAAGCACGACGTTGGGTAGCGAATTTGGACCACCCAGAAGTTGATTAGGACGGTTGAGCACAGAATTGGCCCCCCCTAATACTTGTACTGGATCGCGGATCACTGAATTCGGCCCGCCGGCGAGCCCCGCGACGTTTCGGATCACGAAACCTTTTCTTCCGAAAAGGTCGTTGTTGTCGCCGAAGCATCCACGGCTGCCGCCGATTCCATGTTCAGCGCACTTGGTCAACTCCCGGACAGTCAACCGAGACGCTGCGCATCCGGCGGCCACGTAAGGTTGACCTCCGCCCGACGCGACGCATTGGACCGCTATTTGCTGCTCGGGGTTGAGGTGCAAGTTCAGAAATTTGTTGGCGGCGCAGGAGCCAAATCCTTGGACATCACCTTGCGATTCCACAGCGCAGTCAACGGCCGCCTTTCCTTCGGGCGACATACTATTGCCGAAGAGAGTACGAGCCGCACATCCGGCAAATCGGCCGCTTGCCACATCCCCGCCTTCGGCGCAAGTTAGCAGCCTACGCTGCTGCGGGGTTAACCTGTCTCCGATCAACCCATTAGCGATGCAGCCGGCGAAACTATCTGCGTCGTCGGAATTTTGGGCAGCGCAATTGATCGCCCTCAACTGGTTCGTGGTCAGTCTGGATCCGAGAAGACCCCTGCCGGCGCAATTGGCGAGATTTTCCTGATTGCCGTTGGCGCTCTCGACACAGCTAAGAAGCATCGCGCTGTCGCGGTCGAGAGCAATCGCGCCTCGCGTGCATACCAGGAATTTCTCGATGTCCGGCTGCTGAGCTTGTCCAGTTAGTTGAGCGCACTGCAGCGCACCCGCCACTGCATCCGATGATACTGCGGCGCTCAAGGCCGGGATGTTTTCTATCGAGGGTGTCGACCCGTCCACAGGGACCGGCACCATCACAGATGGTGGTGGACCGGCTGGATGGCTACCCGGCTGAAGTCCGCTGTGGGTGGCTATCCATTGCGCCACAAGGGGACAGGGCCCTGCCCCAAGCGGGCCGGCACAGATGGGCCCCTGCACCGGATCAACCCAAAGAACTTGAAGCATCTGGGCCGATGCGAAGCGAGAAATAGTAATGACCGCCAAAATGACGAGGAAAAAATAATTGCTTAGTAGGCGCATGCGAAGCCCCCAAAAAGGACGCCGCGACGGGTTAGGTCCGAAAATTTACGGTCAGAACAGACCTAAGATGTGGTGAATTCGTCTTTATGTCAACTTCGTTGAACTTTGCTCGCCCCTCGGAGTACGCGCGCCTTCCTCGCGCTCGGCTCCGCAAACGATCGGCGTAAATGTATCCCCGACAGCGTTATGTCAGGGGCACGGATCGGACGGCATCCGAATCGAGAGGCGCGTAGTTGCCGCTAGGGACCGTCTGCCGGATCCCCCAACGCTTAGCAAGCAACGAAAGGTGACGGTCTTGGCGGCTTCGGTAGACACTGACATCCCAATCCGGGAGTTCACTTAATTCCTGTACACTTGCGTATGTCGCTCTTTTTTTGCCTGCGCTTGTCTCGCCGAGACCAAAATAGACTTTTCGCTTCTGAAGGAAGGGAAGATTCGACGCTGATGAATTCTTACGCGACGTCAGTAAGACAAGATTGCCTATCGTGTCCGTGATCGCTTCTCGCTCGTCTGAGTCGAAGCACCCCCACTCGCCTTGGGCGGGCGTCTGCGGCAGTATGTGTTCGACCGTTTTCTGTCCTATCCACACGACGACCTGTTCGGACAGCAATCGATCGAGGCGTTCAAGAACGGCGCGAGTGACCCTGACGGGGAACTTGCTATAGATTTTGCCGCTTAGGGCCGCCCACGCATCGTCGTTCTCCTCCGCCGTCGCCACCAGCTTGCTTGCAAGCTCCTCATGCGGCGCCGCGAGAGCACCTATGATTTCGCCGTAACGGTTCATCCGCTGCGTGTCGTAGCGACGCCCGAGCTGCATTATCCACGCGAGACCTTCCAGCTTTAGAAGTATCGAAAGAAGCCTTTCGGAAGCGCCGAACTGCATCGCAGCGGCGAGTGCCACAGGGATCCAGTCTTTATTGGGAACCAGGCGGAGCCCCGCCAAGACCTCGGAAAATTCGCTTTGAAGATCAGGCGGAAAGTCTGCTCCAAGGCCATCGACGATCTCTGCAAACCAGCGTTTAGCCGGAGCAAGCTCATGGTTAAGAAAGTTCTTAACGTCCTCAGGCGAGGCGTTCTTGAAGCGGGTTTCGTAGGCCTCACTTAGAGAACTTCGGTTCTTACCCTTCTCCCGTATGAACCTGAGGCTCTCCAGCAAATTTTCAAAATCATTGCGACCGAGGTCGGTCTCGAATTCGCGCCACCTGGCGGCCTGGTGCTTGATGTCAGCTTGATCCTTGAACTTTCCGAGCAAGTCCGCCTTGATGACGTCCGCGTTGGACAAATCGAGCCCGCGGTCGTTTAACACCCTGAAGATCCTCAAGGCCGCACCGCGCGATTCCGTGGAGACCACGACGAGCACGCAATTATTCAACAAGAAGCTGACAAGACGCTGGCGATCCTCGATGGCCATCTCAAGGACGCGATTGCGTAGCGCAACAGCGTTGCCCCACATCAACCTCTGCGCTTCATTCTTCGGATCGTGCGCCGGCGCCGGCTTGCAGGTAGCCCCCGGATCCTGAATCGCTTCACGAAAGAATATGCGGTCCTCAAAATGGGGAAGCACTCTCACCGACTCGACCTGTTTTTTGAACAGGTTCGGTTTGATGTATACCGCGCCTCCAATAGCTTCGAGAGCATCCTGATTAGTCTCTATATCCCGTAAAACAGCCGCCAGTATGGTGAGCGTCGTGAGGCGCTGCTGACCATCAACGACCTGACCAATGGTCTCTTTTTGCGGCCGTATCAGGACGATACTTCCGAGGAAGTACGGCTCGTCTCCGCCGGCATTCATCGCCTCCCGCAAATCTTCAACCAACTGGAGAGCTTCATCCGAAGTCCAGGCATATGGCCGCTGATAAGGAGGTATCTCATGAATGAACTTGTCGCCCAATACTTCCGCAACCGTATGTTCCTCGGCATGTATCACGTTATTGAGTCCTTGGTTTTGCGATTCTCGTCCCTTTTCGGCAGCGAGCATTTGAGCGAGGGCGTCACCCCCGTCTCGGCTCCTCAATGCCGTCGCTAATTCAGCCGAATTCCCTCTTTGGCGGCCCGCACGATCAGCACACGTCGACTCTGACCACCATCTTCGATCTCTATCTCGTCTTCCTCGCTGAAACCGACCATCTGCCTTCCGAACGCGGTGCCAACACTGATCACACCATTGACCGGATCATGCCTGTCTTGGCTCAACACGAAGCTGGCTGTTTTGTTATCATCGAGATAGCGAACTACGATGCGGTCCCCAACCTCGATGCCCCCCTCAGGCCGCTCCCGTGCCTTGCTAACTTCGCCCGACGAATGCCTTGATTGTATTCTCGCATCAACGACCCGTTGCTCGGCGTAGCGCTCCGAAGGAGACTCGATGGTCATTGGGCGAATGCCGTTCGAGTCTAGGATCTGGAAAAGATCGGCCATGCAGCCATCCGGGTCGACGATAAAGCTCGACGCCCAACAGCGCCAGAATCGCCAGCCGACGCGCTCAAGCACGCGCTGTCTAGACATATCGTCGGCCCATTTTTCAGCGCCATGATACTTATCGCCATCGCACTCAATCGCCAGCCGGCGGTCCCCGGCTCCTTCGACCACCAAGTCGATCTTGAACCCCATGGCACCGACCTGCGGGGTGACTCGATATCCGCGGTCAACGAGTCGACCCAACACGGCCCGTTCGAAGTCGGAATCGCACAACGAAGCCAAGTCTCCCGCGGCACGTTGGCTGCCCTTCATGGGATCCCGAAAATGCCGAATGACCTTCGCTTTCAAGTCTTCGGGTTTGAGTTCTTCCTCGCGGACGGACCTCACCAAGTAGAGCCGGTCCCGCGCACGTGACATTGCGACGTTGAAGCGCTGTTCGAAGTGAAGGGCGGTCTGCGATTGCTTGTGTGCCGGATCAGCCACCATTGAAAGGAAGACGATATCGCGCTCGTTTCCCTGGAACGTCGCGCTGTCGCCGCATGCGATCTTGTGGCGGAGAAAAATCTCCTCGCCAACGGCATCGAGCAGCATGCGGTTGATCAAGGCTGCCTGCTTCGAACCGATCAACGAGATGACGCCGATGCTGCGCCAACGGTCACCCTCTCCTATCCGAGATAGCGAGGGGTTCTCAATAATGTTGAGGACCTCTGAGACGACGACCTCCGCCTCCCGGTGATTGACCTTGTCGCCGGTCCGTTCGCCATCGGGCACGTAGATATCCACCAAAGGAGGATCTATGCGCTCATGAGTCGTCGGAATGCGCAATGGAACAAGCGCCTCGGTGTAAAACTGCGTCGAGAACCGGATAATGGGCTCGACGCACCTGAAGTGCTCTCGCAGCATAACGAACTTGTCTGGAAACATCACCTTGGCAAGGTCGTACAGCGATGCTCCCGGCAACAGCAATGTCTTGAATGGTTGATTGGTCAGGAAGGTCCGCTCAAGACGTTCGATCTTCGCGTTGTCGATAAACGCGGCGGTCGGACTGACCTGTTTGTCATCCCCGACGACAAGGATCTTGCGCCCGCGGAGGAGAGCCGTCACCTCCTTGATATCGGACTGCGACGCCTCGTCCATGATGACGAGATCGAAGGTACCCAACTCGCCCGAAAGCTGCTCAGCGACGCGCCAGGATGGCATGATCCAGCACGGCACTCCATCGTAACAGGCCGCCATCGCTTTGCGAGCGTCACGACGGTGGCGCATGGCGCCCTTGCCAGTGCCCTTTCCTACCTTTCTCAAGGCGGTCGCGAACATCATCAAGGCTGCGCGGACTTGACCGTTCATCGAACTGGCGAGAGCATAAAAAGTGCGTTCGCGGACGAGCTGTTGGAAGCTCTTCGCGACGGTCTCTTCGAGCCTGGAACGTTCCGCCGCGAGGCTACCGAGGGCGCCACGCTGATCAAGCGACGACAGATAGCTCTGAGCGGCGCCCCAGTTCCATGCCTCACGCCAGTCGGAAGGGATCTGGAGATCCTGGCCGTCTGAGGCAGCTATGTCGCGTAGCTTGGCGGCCCAGGCAGGGGCGCCGGCGAATTCGAGGTTGTCCGCGACTTCCCGCACAGTCTCGAAATGGGAGCGGTGATGGGCGAGGTCATCGATCGCCTGTAGCAGCTTTGTCCAGGTATCTTCCACGCGCGCTTCAGGCAGGCCGGCCTTCCCGACGACATCGTCTAGAAAAGACTTCGCCAGTCGACCGAACTTTCCTCCACTTTCTCCGAAAAGCTCGGAGAGCCGTGCGACTTCCTGTTTCGCGGCAGCGAGCCGAACCGCTGCGATAGCATTCCGGAGCGTCGTCCGGATGGATCGCAACTTCGCTTCATCAGGCCATAATCCCGTCGTGTCACCAATGGCCACGTCGCGCAGCCCGGCCTGAAGGCCGTCATGGATTCCCGGTGCGACAATGAGCGTGCCCTCCAGCGCATCCGCAAGTTCGGAGAGTTGTCGAGGCACATCTATGCCGACACCCGCTGCGGCAAGCTCTGGCACCAGTCCATTCCATCGAAGACGTAGATCGGTGAAACGCCTGCGCCAGGCCACGTAATCGCGGACGTGCGACCATTCCTCGGAGCTGGAGGGGGGCCGCGAAAGGATGCGGATTGCTTCGAGGGCTGGCCGGAAGGCCCTTTCCTTGAAGGCGAATAGGCCGAACACTTTGTCGCCGGCGGCACAACGCGCGATCAAGTCTTCCAATTCCGGAGACACATCGTCCTGCACCGTGACCGGCGTCTGCAAATACTTGAAGTGCTCTGAGACGATTGATTTGGCATCCGGCAAGAACGACCGCAGCGCCTGCATCACAGGGTCGTCCTTGTTCAACTGCGCGGCCGTGCATATTGAACGTAGAAACGGAAAACGTTCCAGATAACGGCAGGCGTCGAGCAGAATGTCGAGCGCCTCCGCAGCAAGCTCGGCCTTCTCGAGTGCTTCCACCGAATGCAGCCGCAGGACGAGCGAAGAATCCTTAGCGGCCTCCGCGTTCAGCGCGTCGGCTCGCTGGATGTCCAGATGGAGGTTAGCAAGCGCGCGTCCACTGGGCAGGTCAGCTACCGACGGCAGGTCGGCGCGTAGATGCTCGATGCGTGCGCCCAGCGCGAGCCTGGCGTCGCGGATCCGAGCGAGGTCGTCATCATCGAAGGCTGCATTCGCTGAAAATACGGCTGGCCGATCAACGAACCATGAATATTTGTCGCCGCTCGCAACGACCGCCGCTGCCAATTCGGCTGGTCGCAGATCGCTGCCAGGGACAACCGAAAGTTGTTTCTCCGCAAGCTGGCCGATCTCGTCGTCGATCTCGACAATCCGCCTGCGCATACCGATGATCGAATTCTCCAGATCGCGAATTAGTCGGAGTTGTTCGCCTGGACGGATACTCTCGATTATCGATTGGAGGAGACGGACCGCCCCTTCGAGTTGCTTGAATCCTTCCTTTTCCAACGTCGTGATACTGATAGCTAGATCGCGCACTTCGGGCGGCAGCTGATCGCGCAGCACTGCGAGCGCGGGCTCGCCGTGGGAAACGACGAGTACGCGGCGGCCAAGCGCCAGATAGTGGCAAATAATGTTCGATATTGTATGAGTCTTACCTGTCCCAGGCGGCCCCTGGACTACGACGCCGTCGTTCTCCTCCAGCCTTCTGACGATCTCGACCTGTTCGTCGTTAAATGGTTTGGGGAAGAACAGGTCGCCGAGCGGCGCGCTAGGTTCGTCTATGACTCCCGATTCTGACAAGCCTCCCAAAGAGCCTGTCAACGAGCCCCACCGATTGGTCCTTGAAGGTGCCGGGCCCATTACCAAAGTACGTGATGGCCCCGGAAGGTCGCCGGGCGAGAGTTCAATTGCGTGCTTGAGATTCGCAATGTCCTGAAGGAGGAAGTTGTCAGATCGCTTTCGTGCCGCCACGACCCAGCGGTCGGTAACGACGAGGTTCTGTGTCGCCGGGCGCGGGGGTACCGTGGGCTCAATGCGCTCGCTGTCCGGAAGATAGATGCCTTCAGAATCCAGTCGCGTCTGGCAAGCCCGCAGAACGACTTCGAAGCTTTCCCGCTCGAACGGGTTCACGCCCGGGTCCTCATCGACGACCGAAAGCGCCCGACGGGCGGCATCCTGAGCCATGGGGACGCCGTCGATCTTGAGTTCGTCGTAGGGTCGCAGGTTTACGGTCGCCGGTGCCTGCCGTGGACGGATTCTGATTGTGCCCGCCGCGGCTTCGTCGATTTCTATTTCAACCAATCGTTCGATCAGCGGCAGATCGATCAGCGTGCCTTCAATCATCCAGCGCGAAAGACCGATCCCCCAGACCAACTCGATTGCCTGTTCCGCGCCGCCCAACTCGGACAGCTGGGCAACCTCGAACAGCTTTTGATAGAGAGCGATCGATCGTCTGCGCGGCTGCTCGGCGACAGCCCATGGCAACCAAGACTGCGAGATGTAATTTTCAGTCTCAGTGGCTATCTCCGGCCAATCTTCCAACGGTAAGCGAACGTCGAACTGACCTCTCGCGCCTGCCGCGAAAGACTCCGCGCAGTCCTCCGCCCGCGCTCGCCCTGAGGCCAGGAGCGCATCGCATTCACTTTGGGGGACGGTAATCAGCGCGTGGCCGAGCGACACCGGCGCCTTTTCGGGGTCCGGTGACAGATCAATCCAGAACGCCAACCAATTGGGGGGCATAGGCGGGTCATGGCGCCTAAGCCGCTCCATGCTCAGCCAAATTGGACCATCGTCGTCAGTCAAATCGTGGGTGACACCCGGCAGCGCATGAAATTCATGTTCGTGAAACGCATAGGTCTGGCCGTTAGCGAGGCGATACTCGGAAAGCCGGCACGCCGGTCGCTCGTCCAGCTTGACGACCTGCTCGACGTAGTCGAGCAATTCCGCGAGGCGTTCTGCGGGGGCTCCGTCGGCTCCCTCTGCGCGTTCCTCTGCTCCCTTCAAGGCCGCCCCCGATCCCTCGTCGCATTTCGCCCAAATCATCCGCTGCAATAATCGAAACTCGGCGCCCCTTACAACTTTGTCGAGAAGAAGCGGTCCGACTTTCGTTATGAGGCGGGGCGCTTGAGGAGGAAGACACCTGCATCGAGATGTTTTCTGACGCGGTGTTGAAAGAGATCGGCTTCGTGGCTCAGCTATATGAGGACGGCAGATGCGCAAAGTTCGATGCCGTCATCAGTGCCCTGATGATGAAAGCCGCAGGCGTTGATATAAGATTGAATGCCGCGGAGGTGCTACACCGCGGTGCTCCACCGCTCCATTCTCGGCGGCTCTCTAAGTGGCTGATTTTGAAGGACTTCTTCGCTATACCAAATTAATGGCGGAGAGGGAGGGATTCGAACCCCCGATAGGCTTGCACCTATGCCGCATTTCGAGTGCGGTGCATTCAACCACTCTGCCACCTCTCCTGGTGCCAAAAGCGGGCGATTCACGCCCGGTGGTCGGGGCGTGTTCTAGGCGAGGCGGGGCGGATGCACAAGGTGGGTCTGAAGATTTGCCGGCCATGACCGTGCCGCCACGGCGACCGGCCCGACCCGCACGGCCGGCCCCCGCCGGCCAAGACTGGCAACCGGTCCGGTGGACCGATGCCAGCCGGCCCGGTCGGCCGCTCAAGCCTTTTCTTTCCGCTCCTTCTTGTCCTTGTCTTTTTCCTTCTCCCGCTCCTTCTTCGGCTTGTCCTTGTCCTTGGACTTGCGGTTGGTGAAGCGGGCGTTGCCGAGGCCGGTGCCAATCGTCAGCACGCCCCAGCGCTCGAATTCCTGCATGAACGGCACCTCGCTGAGGCCCTGGGCGACACCGTCATTGTGCATCAGGATCGCGGTGTCGTGCCTGCCGATCGTCGGGATTCCTTCGAGCAGGCTGCGCGGCAGATGGAATTTGCTGCTCTCCCAATTGCCGGGCAGGTTCTGGGCGCCCTTTTCGATGCTGCCGTCGGCGTTGATCACGCCCGGACAGGAAATGCCGATGAACGGCGCCAGCTTGAAGCCTTCGTCCTCGGCGTCCGAGATCAGCTCCTTGAGCATCCGGGTCAGCCGCTTGACCGTAGCTTCGCGCGTCGGCTCGTCGTCCGCGTGCCGCCACAGATCGGACTTCCAGACAGAGGCCTTCGACAGGTCCGGCGCCTTCTTCCAGGCGGTCTCGACCACACCGCAGCGGATGTTGGAGCCCCCAATATCGACCGCCAGGATGCTGTCATGCGCTTCGAAGATCCAAGACGGCGCCAGATGCAGGCAGCCGATCAGCCCGGCCTCGTCGGGGTGAAATCGGATCGGCACCAGATCGATCTTATATCCTTCGGATCGCAGCAGGATTTCGGTCCGCGCGATGGCGATTTCACCGAGCCGGCTCTGCCGGAAGCCACCCCCGACCACGATGCACTCGGTATCGGCCCAGACCTTGGTCTTTAGAAACCGCTTGGTGACGTAAGCAAGCTCTTGGGCGAAGTCTTCAATCGCACTGTGCACCAGCGCCGCGGCGCCGGCGTCGTCTCCAGTCAGCACCTTGTCGAGCATGCTCTTGGAGATGTCATCGGTCGCGGTGTCGCCGAACGGATCGGCGCCGGACTTGCGGAGCGGCTTGCGCCAGGAATCGAGGATCCGCTGAAATGCACCCTTGCTGGCGCGATCGCCGAGAAAGCCGTCGTCGTCCTTCAGCTCGATGTTGTAGGTGTCGACGTCCACCGACGGCAGCCGCGCCGCACCGTGGACGGCGATGCCCGCAGTCGTCGTGGCCAGCGTATCCTCAGCCATAGCCGCTCCCCCCGCATGAAAACCGGATGACAACGATCCGGGAACCGGTTGGTTGCATGCGCGGGACGGAGGGCGACCGAGCAACAATCGACCCCACTGCCCGCAAATCGGCTGGTGCGAGGCGGATTCGGCCGGCCTTGTCTTGACTCGACGTCACCGGCCGATATAAGTCACGCACCGGCGCGGGCAGGTCTCGCGCCGCATTGTTTTTGTGCGGCCAGAGGCGAGGCTTTCGCCCGGCTCAAGTCCATCCGCACCAAAGCCGCGACGCTTCGTCGTCGCACCCCGTCATCGACTGACCAAAAAGCCGGCCCGGGTTCACCCGAGGCCGGGATCGAACACGAAGGAAGAAAAAGATGTTCGCAGTCATCAAAACCGGCGGCCGGCAGTACCGTGTCGTTCCGGAAGATGTGCTCGAAGTAGGCAAGCTCGACGGCGACGTCGGCACCATCATCCAGCTCGGCGAAGTGCTGGTGCTGGGCGGCGACACCCCGGTTCTCGGCGCGCCCACCGTGGCCGGCGCGACCGTGGCGGCCGAAGTGCTGGACCACAAGCGCGGCCCGAAGGTGATCGCGTTCAAGAAGCGCCGCCGCAAGCACTCCAAGCGCAAGCGCGGCTATCGCGACGAAATCACCGTGCTGCGGATCACCGAGATCCTCGCCGACGGCAAGCAGCCCTCGGTCGGCCCCCGCCCCAAGCGCACCAAGGCGGCCCCGGCTGCGGAAGCTGCCGAATAAGTCGCAGCGCGCAGCAGGCGTGACAAAAAAGCGGGATGATTCCGTAACAGGATTCATCTAAAAGGTATTTCGGATTTTGGAGACGAGCCATGGCTCATAAAAAGGCGGGCGGTTCCTCGCGCAACGGACGTGATTCCGCAGGCAAGCGCCTCGGCGTCAAGACGTTTGGCGGCGAGCATGTGATTCCCGGCAACATCATTGCGCGTCAGCGCGGCACCCAGTGGCATCCCGGCCTCAACGTCGGCATGGGCACTGATCACACCTTGTTCGCCAAGGTGGAAGGTCGCGTCGAATTCCGCGCCAAAGCCAACGGCCGCACCTACGTATCGGTACTCCCGATTGCGATGCAGGCGGCCGAATAGACGGTGGACCGAAATATGTGTCCGCCGGGTCCTGTCAAACCGGCGGAGCACACGTAAGGGCTCCAGGGGAGGCGGGATAACCGGCCTCCCCTTTTTCTTTGCGTACTTTTACGGCGCATCTTCAGGAGCCCGCCATGTTGCAGGAGATCCCGACCACCACGCCCTCGTTGCGCGAAGCGAGACCGTGCGTCCTCGAGACCGAGCGGCTGACGCTGCGTAAACCGGTCCTCGCGGACGTCCAGGCCATCGCTTCGCTCGCCAACGATCGCCGAGTCGTCGAGATGACCCGGCGAATGCCTTTCCCCTACAGCCGCGACGACGCCGCGCGCTTCGTCACCGCGCTGGGCCAGGGCCACGACAGCGTGTTCCTGATCGAGGCCGAGGATCTGGAGCCGATCGGCCTCGTCGGTGTCGATTGGAGCGATCGCGACGCGCCCGAGCTCGGCTATTGGCTCGGCGTGCAGCATTGGGGCAACGGCTACGCCACGGAAGCCGCGCGCGCGGTGATCGACTTCACCTTCGAGGTTCACGGCGCCAAGCAGATGATCTCCGGCGCCCGCGTCATCAATCCGGCGTCGCGCAACGTGCTGGAGAAGTGCGGCTTCCAATGGACCGGCGTCGAGCTGCACCGATTCGAAGCAATCGGATCGTCGACCCCGGTGGACTGCTTCCGCCTGAGCCGTGGGGTGTGGTCGTCGCTGAAGAAGTGGGGCACCACCAAGCGGCGGTGCTGACCCGCGGGGTCCCGCGTCGCCAATAATGAAGTGAACGGATCGGCCGGGCCGCGCCCCGGCCGATGTTGTTTCGGGACAGTCGTATCAAGCCGCGGCATCGCCGTTACCGGCCGCTTAACCACGGCGAGACGACGGGCCGTCAGCCTCGGTCGGAACCGAGTTCAGCGAAGCGCGCAGGCTGCGTAGGACGGACTTCCACACAGGGAGTTCCGAAATGTCCGCTCATCGCTACATCCAAGCCGTCCTCGCCCGCGACCTCGCCGAAGACATCAAGCCGCTCGCGCCCGCGACGATCGATCAGATCGAACGCGCCGCCGACCGCGCCGCGGAGGCCGATCAGCATCGCGAGCGGGCCGAACAACTCAGCTTCCGCTTCGTCGATCTCGACCGCCGTTTCGGCATCTGATCACGACGCATCGCGGCGCGTTCAATCGACGTTTAACTATCGCCGAGCGCACGCGTCGCTTCCGTCCCCGTGACTACGCGATTTTCATCAATGCCGTGTAGTCAGGCATCAGTTCGACCAGGGAGATCCAGATGTCCGATTCGCCCGACCAAGCCGTCGCCGCCCGCGACGTGCGTGACGAATTCCGTGCCGACCTCGACGCTTTCGAGGCGACCGAACGCAAACTGCTGATCGAGGACCGCCGCGAACGCGCCCGCCAGCTCAGCGAACGCTTCAGCGGCTTGGCGCTCCGGGTCGGCGAGTAATCATTCGCCCTTGGACGCCGGTGGCCCGCCACGCTCGCGCCAACCGAGATACAGCCCGGCCGCGATGATGATCGCGACCCCGGCCATCGTTGCCCGTGACGGCACATCCCCGAACAACAGCCAGCCGAACGCGGCTGCGAAAATGATCATCGTGTACTGATACGGCACCACGACGCTCGCCGGCGCCAGCCGCAGCGAGCGGTTGACGCATAGCAGACCGACCGCCGACACCACACCCGAGAGCCCAAACCACACCAAATCGGCCGCAGACGGCGTGATCCAGCCGGACGGCGCCAGAACTAATCCCAGCACCAGCGTGCCGGCGAACTGCTGCGAGGCCAGCACCATGTCGGGCGTTTGCCGCAACAACCGGGTGAGCAGCAGCAGGCCGGCAAACAGCACGCTGGCCAGGATCGCGATCAGCGCCGGCCCGCTCATGGTCTGGGCCGATGGCTGCAGCGCGATCAGGACGCCGACGAAGCCGACGACGATCGCGATTCCGCGCGCCCGATCGATGGTCTCGCCCAGAAACAACGCGGCGCCGACCGACACGAACAGCGACGAGGCGAGATAGAAGGTGATGACGTCGGCCAGCGGCAGATAGACCGTGGCCAGATAGAATACCGCCACTTCGCCGGCTGCGATCAGCGTCCGCGCCAATTGCAGCCCCGGTCGCTCCAGCCGCAGGAACGCCCGGCGCTGGCGCCAGATCAGCGGCGACAGCACCAGCAGCCCGGCCAGAGCCCGCAGCACCAGGAGCTGCCCGACCGAATAGATCGCTACCACTGTTTTGCCGGCCGCATCGGCGAACGAGAATGCCAGCATCGCCAGTAGCATCAGCAGGATGCCGGCGATCCGCGCGGCACGCGGGTCGGACGCGGTGGTTATTTTAGCGAACAGCCCCATATTGGCCCGGATGGTTGTGACGGCCGCTTATCGCCCTGGGGTGCGAGCCGGCGCAAGGCGGCGGAGAGTCGCTTGGACTTTCAGACCGCCCTGGCTGCAGACGGTGATCGAAGTGTTGCCGCGCCCCCCGACCTTACGATACGGATGACCCATGAAATTCCTCGATGAAGCCAAGGTTTACATCCGCTCCGGCGACGGTGGGAACGGTTGCGTGGCGTTCCGCCGCGAGAAGTTCATCGAGTTCGGCGGCCCCAATGGCGGCAATGGCGGTCGCGGCGGCAATATCATCGTCGAGGCCGCCGACGGCCTGAACACGCTGATCGACTACCGTTACCAGCAGCACTTCAAGGCGCAGAAGGGCGGCAACGGAATGGGCAGCGACCGCCACGGCGCAGGCGGCAAAGATATCGTGATGAAGGTGCCGGTCGGCACCCAGATCTTCGACGAGGACAAGGAAACGCTGATCCACGACTTCACGAAGGTCGGCGAGCGTTTCGTGCTGGCCAAAGGCGGCAATGGCGGCTTCGGCAACGCGCATTTCAAATCCTCGACCAACCGGGCGCCGCGCCACGCCAACCCCGGCCTGCCGGGCGAAGAGCGCTGGATCTGGCTGCGACTGAAGCTGATCGCCGACGCCGGCCTGGTCGGGCTGCCGAACGCCGGCAAATCGACTTTCCTGTCCAAGGTCAGCGCCGCCAAGCCGAAGATCGCCGACTATCCGTTCACCACGCTGCATCCGCAGCTCGGGGTGGTGAACAGCGACGGCCGCGAGTTCGTGCTAGCCGATATTCCCGGTCTGATCGAAGGCGCCCACGAAGGCGCCGGCCTCGGCGACCGCTTCCTCGGCCATATCGAGCGTTGCCGGGTGTTGCTGCATCTGATCGACGCCACCTGCGAACACGCCGGCAAGGCCTACAAGACGGTGCGCGGCGAACTCGAAGCCTATGCCGAGACACTGGTCGACAAGATCGAAATCGTTGCGCTGAACAAGATCGACGCTGTCGAACCGGACGAACTGAAGAAGCAGAAGGACCGGCTGAAGCGCGCCGCCAAGAAGACGCCGCTGCTGCTGTCAGGCGTCACCGGCCAGGGCGTGCCGGAGGCGCTGCGGGCGCTCGCCGCGGTGATCGGCGAAGCGCCGGTGTCGGACAAAGCGATCGGCACCGCCGACAATCCGGCCGAAGCCAAGCCCTGGGCCCCGCACGACGCGTGAACCGGCCCCCTCCGCCGGATTAGGACAGGCCTGCTGATCCGTTCGCACGGCTTGCGCGGGTCGGCTCGGTGCTGCAAAACGGCCGTCTTCCTGCCAGTCGCGCCGCTTTGCGCCCAGCGACATTGTGATCGATACCTTCCATGGCCAGCCCCAAGCTTCACGATTTCCGCCGTATCGTCGTCAAGGTCGGCTCATCGCTGCTGATCGACTCAGTCGCCGGCGAGGTGCGGGCCGGATGGCTGACGGCGCTTGCCGCCGACATTGCCGAACTGCATCGCGGCGGCCGCGATGTGATGGTGGTGTCGTCCGGCTCGATCGCGCTGGGACGGAGCCGGCTGAAGCTGCCGCGCGGGCCGCTGAAGCTCGAAGAAAGCCAAGCCGCCGCCGCGGTCGGCCAGATCGAACTGGCGCGGACCTGGTCGGAAGTGCTCGGCGCCCATGGCATCGGCGCCGGACAGATCCTGGTGACGTTCCAGGACACCGAGGAACGCCGCCGCTATCTCAACGCCCGCTCGACCATCGGCAAACTGCTGGAATGGCACGCTGTGCCGGTGATCAACGAGAACGACACCGTTGCCACTACCGAGATCCGCTACGGCGACAACGACCGGCTCGCGGCGCGCGTCGCGACCATGGCGAGCGCCGATCTGCTGATCCTGCTGTCCGACATCGACGGGCTGTACACCGCGCCGCCCGGCAGCAATCCCGACGCCACGCTGATCCCGGTGGTCGAAGCGATCACCGCCGAGATCGAAGGCATGGCCGGTGCGGCAGGCTCGGAGCTGTCGCGCGGCGGCATGCGCACCAAGATCGAGGCGGCCAAGATCGCGACCTCTGCGGGAACGCATATGCTGATCGCCTCCGGCAAGATCGATCACCCGCTCAAGGCGATCGCCGACGGCGGCAAGTGCACCTGGTTCCTGACCCCCGCCAATCCGGTCACGGCGCGAAAGCGCTGGATCGCCGGGTCGCTGGAGCCGAAGGGCACGCTGACGATCGACGCAGGCGCGGTCAGCGCACTACGCGCCGGAAAGAGCCTTCTGCCGGCCGGCGTGATCCGGGTCGACGGCCAGTTCTGCCGCGGCGATGCGGTGATCGTGCGCGGACCGGATACTCACGAGATCGGCCGCGGCCTGGTCGCCTACGACGCCGAGGACGCCGATAAGATCAAAGGCCGCTCGTCGCCGGACGTGATGACGATCCTCGGCATCACCGGCCGCGCCGAGATGATCCATCGCGACGATCTGGTGGTCGGGACGGCGCCGGCGTGATCAGGGCGCGATATCCTTGGGCGTAATGTCCTGGCGCCCGTGCAGCACACGCGCAATCCGAATGGCTCCCGCCTCGGCCGTGTAGAAGACCAGGTAACTACCGACAGGAAAACTCCGGACTGTTGGTGACAGTTCGGGGCGCCGCCGCCCTGCACCAGGATTCTGCGTGAGGAGGTCGAACGTTTGGGTGATCAATTCGATCACCGCATCAGCAGCGTATTCGTTATCAAGTTGCAAGAAATGACCAGATCTGGTCGAGGTCGGTGCGCGCGCGCGTGGGCTGAGGCGACGATTAAGAAACACTTTTGGAGGCTGCTGCGCGCGCAGCGGCGAGCCTCTCCCGTCCACGTCGCTTCACATCCTCAGCCAAAGTCTTGGCGTCGAACTCCTCGCCAGGCCCGCTGTCCAGCCCTTTCTGGATCTCCGCCCGGAGCGCCTCAAGCTTGGCTTCGCGCGCCTGCATCTGGCGCAGGCTTTCCCGCACGACGTCGCCGGCGGTCTCGTAGCGACCGCTTTCGACCAAACTGTCGACAAACGCTGCGGAGTGCTCGTCGAGGGTGTAGCTGCCGGCCATGGGAGCCTCCTTGAGCAGATTTCAAAAGGATAGGGATCACCCGGTTTCCCCGCAACCGGCTTGGCGTACCGGCGTTTTCCGCCTATTTACATGACGCACCACGGATTTTTTGGGTCCAACGCCATGACCGCCTCGCTCAAAGCCATCGACGGCAGCGCCGAACTGACGACGCTGATGACCGACCTGGGTCGCCAGGCTCGCGCCGCCGCCCGGATCCTGGCGCTGGCGCCGCCGGAGCAGAAGAACCGCGCGCTGGAGGCGATGGAGCGCTCGATTCGCGCCGGCGCCGACAAGATCCTGGCGGCGAATGCCGAAGACGTTGCCGACGCCAAAGCGGCTGGCACCACATCGGCATTTCTGGACCGGCTGACGCTGACACCGGCGCGCGTCGAGGCGATGGCCGAGGGCATCGCGGTGGTACGCGGCATCGCCGACCCGATCGGCACCGTCACCGAGAGCTGGCAGCGCCCGAACGGGATGACGATCGAGCGCGTCCGGGTGCCGCTCGGGGTCGTCGCGGTGATCTTCGAAAGCCGGCCCAACGTCGCCGCCGACGCCGGCGTGCTGTGCCTGAAGTCCGGCAACGCCGTGATCCTGCGCGGCGGCTCGGAGAGCTTCCGCTCCTGTCGCGCGATTCACGACTGCTTGGTGCAGGGCCTGCGCGAAGCAGGGCTGCCGGACGCTGCGATTACTTTGGTGCCGACCCGCGACCGTACTGCTGTAGGGTTGCTGCTCGGCGGTCTCGATGGCGCGGTCGACGTCATCGTACCTCGCGGCGGCAAGAGCCTGGTGGCGCGCGTCGAGAGCGAAGCGCGAGTACCGGTGTTCGCCCATCTCGAAGGCGTCAATCACGTCTATGTCGATCGCAGCGCTGATCTGGCTATGGCCAAATCGATCGTGCTGAACGCCAAGATGCGCCGCACCGGCGTCTGCGGTGCAGCCGAAACGTTGCTGATCGATCGCGCCGCGGCCACAACGCATCTGGCGCCTCTGTTGGCGATGCTGATCGACTCGGGATGCGAAGTGCGCGGCGATCAGGCCGTGCAGCAGGTCGATCCCCGGGTGAAGCCGGCGAGCGATGAGGACTGGGACACCGAATATCTCGACGCGGTGATCGCCGCCAAGCTGGTCGACGGCGTCGATGCGGCGATCGCGCATATCCATGACCACGGCTCGCACCACACCGATGCGATCGTCGCCGAGGACGCGCAGGCGGCGGCGAAGTTTCTCGGCGAAGTCGACTCCGCGATCGTGCTGCACAACGCCTCGACGCAGTTCGCCGACGGCGGCGAATTCGGCTTCGGCGCCGAGATCGGAATCGCCACCGGCAAATTCCACGCCCGCGGGCCGGTCGGCGCCGAGCAGCTCACGACCTTCAAGTATCGCATCCACGGCAGCGGGCAGACCCGGCCGTGATGCCGCCGCGCCGCCGAGGCTGAGGTGACGCCGGATCTCGCCGCGGCGCGCCGCGCGATTCCGCCGTTCACGCCCGGGATGCGAATCGGGCTGCTCGGCGGCTCGTTCAATCCGCCGCATCTGGCGCATCGCGCGATCAGTCAGTTCGCGATCAAGCGGCTGAAGCTCGATCGGGTTTGGTGGCTGGTATCGCCGGGCAATCCGCTGAAGGACGTCTCCAGCCTGCGCGAGATCGACGCCCGGGTCGCTGCGGCACAGGCAATCGCGGACGATCCGCGGATCCAGGTCAGCCGTCTCGAAGCCGTCATCGGCACCCGCTACACTGCAGACACTCTCCGCTATCTGCGCCGGCATTGTCCTGGCGCTCGCTTCGTCTGGATCATGGGCGCCGACAACTTGGCTCAGTTCCATCGCTGGCAGCAGTGGCAGCAGATCGCGGCCGATGTCCCGATCGCGGTGATCGACCGTCCGCCGACCAGCCTCCGCGCACTGGCGTCTCCCGCCGCGCAGCGCCTGATGCGAATGCGACTTCCTGCTAACGAGGCCGCAACCCTGCCGGATCGCCGGCCACCCGCTTGGGTGTATCTCACCGGGCTGAAATCGCCGGTATCGTCGACCGCTCTGCGGAATCCCGACGGAAGCTGGAAGACATGATGGCCGCGTCCGCTGGACTCTCGCCGCGCAGCACCCCACATCCGACCTGTGACTTTTGCGAGACGGCACGGCGGCGGCGTGGGCCCGCCGAGGCCACTCTGATTCCACTTTGCTGGAAATTGCTTTAGAATGGCCTGTGGTCGTCGAGAGTCGGCGCCCACGATACAGTGAAAGGAAAGGTCCCTGACCACTTCTGTATTGTCTACGTCGGCTTTGCCGAAATCGGTCGCGGCAAAGGCTTCGCGGTCCGCGTCAACCAGGACTGCGCCAGTACCGATCCATGAGGCGATCGCGCCGGATGCATCGCAGTTCAAGGCTGCGCCGGATGCGGAAGCGACGCTGAAACTGATCCTCTCCCGCCTCGACGACATGAAGGCGGAAGAGACGGTGACCATCGACCTCCGCGGCAAATCAGCGATGTTCGACTACGTGGTCGTCACCACCGGGCGGGCCAACCGCCACGTCGGTGCAATTGCGGAGAACGTCGTCAAGGCGCTGAAGCAGGCCGGCATCGCCGCCCCGCACGTCGAAGGCTTGCCGAATTGCGATTGGGTGCTGATCGACAGCGGCGACGTCGTCGTGCACGTCTTCCGTCCCGAGGTCCGCGAGTTCTACAACCTCGAGCGGTTGTGGACCCAAGGGCCCTCGCCGGCGAAGACGCTGTAACCGCAGCACTAGGCGTCGTCGCGCCCGAAAGGCGCGAGACCGAATGATGATTGGCGCGGTTGCGCGCGGAGGGCGCGTGAGCCGATGCGATTGACTGTCGTTGCTGTCGGCAAATTGAAGCAGGGGCCGGAGCGCGAGCTTGCCGAGCGTTATCGGTCGCGGTTCGACGACCTCGGCCGCAAGCTCGGCTTCCGCGGCCTGGATGTCTATGAAATTGCCGAAAGCCGGGCCCGTGAGACGCCGGCGCGGATGGCGGAGGAAGCCGCCGCGATCTCCGCCCAGGTGCCGGACGGGGCCATGCTGGTCACGCTCGATGAGCGCGGCCAAAGTCTCGGCAGCGTGGCCTTTGCCAACCAGCTCGGTCGCTGGCGGGACGAGCAGGCGCCCAGTACCGTTTTCGTGATCGGCGGCGCCGACGGACTTTCGCCCGAATTGCGGCGCAAGGGAAAGTTGAGCCTGTCGTTCGGCGCTGCGACCTGGCCGCACCAAATGGTCCGAATGATGCTGCTGGAGCAGATTTACCGGGCCGCGACGATCTTGGCGGGACATCCTTATCATCGTGCGTAACCGACGCCGTAGTGAACCGATGCATGCACCGCGCGCCTCCGCTGCGAGTGACGAAGCGACTGCCGGTTTCTGGCGGCCCGCCGCGCTGTTGTCCGCCAGCCTCGCGGTCAGCGGACTGATTGGCGCCACCCTGGAGCACACCCTGATCGCTCCGGCAGCCGCCCAAACCGCGCCTGCCAAGACGACGACCACGCCATCGATGGCCGATCTGATCAAGCAGCACGAGCAGGAGCTGGAAGCCGCGCGCGCGCAGCAGAAAAGCGCGGCAGAGCAGCAGGACAAGCTCAAGGCCGATCTGGCCGCAATCGGCGCCGATCGCACCAAACTGAACCAGGAACTGATCGACGTCGCCGCCAAAGTGAGGACGGTCGAAACCCGGATCAGCGACGCAGAAGCCCGTCTTCGTCCGCTCGATGCGCGCGAAACCGAAATCCGCACCTCTCTGGATCAGCGCCGCGACGAGATCGGCGAAGTGCTGGCGGCACTGCAACGCGCCGGACGCCGCGCCCCGCCAGCCCTGCTGGTCCGCCCCGAGGATGCGCTGGAGTCGCTGCGCACTGCGATCCTGCTCGGCGCGGTGGTGCCCGAGCTGCGGACTCGTGCCGAACGTCTGGCCACCGATCTCGGCGAGCTGATCGCGGTGCGCCAGAAGATCTCCGCCGAACGTGACCAGCTCGCTGCTGACCGCAACCGACTGACCTTGGACCAGACCCGGCTGGCAGCATTGGTCGAGGAACGGCAGCGGCAACAGAGCGCTGTCGAAAAGGACATCGAGGCCGAGCGCGGCCGAGCGCTGACGCTGTCACGTCAGGTCGACAGCCTGCAGGGGCTGATCGCCAAAATGGAGCAGGATCTCAAGAGCGCCGCGAAGGCCGCGACTGCGGCCGAGCGGAAGGGAGCCCCGGTCTCCGGCAAACCCAATCTGGCTGCGCTCAAGGATCCGGGCCGGCTCAGCCCGGCGATCGCGTTCGCCTCCGCCAAGGGGATGCTGCCGCTGCCGGTCAACGGAACCAAGATCCGCGATTTTGGCCGCCCCGACGGTGTCGGCGGCGTCGAGCGCGGTATCTCACTGGCGACACGCGCCGGAGCCCAGATTACGACACCTTGCGATGGTTGGGTGGTCTATGCGGGCCCGTTCCGCTCCTATGGACAACTCTTGATCCTCAACGCCGGTGGCGGGTATCATGTCCTGATCGCCGGGATGGAGCGCATTTCAGTCAATATCGGCCAGTTCGTGCTCACGGGAGAGCCGGTCGCGACCATGGGGTCGACATCGCGGGTCGCCTCGATCCTCGCGGCCAACGCCAGTCAGCCCGTGCTCTACGTCGAGTTCCGTAAAGACGGCACTCCCATCGATCCTGGCCCATGGTGGGCCGCAAATGAAGGCGAAAAGGTTCGCGGATGATGCGCAAGACTTCGGTAATCCTCCTCAGCGCCGTCACCGGCGCCGCGCTGACACTTTTCGTCACTCAGCCGCGCACGATGCTGATGGGCGCCAGCGCGCGGGCTGCCACGTCCGACACCTATCGCCAGCTCAATCTGTTCGGCGACGTGTTCGAGCGCGTCCGCAGCGATTACGTCGAGAAGCCTGACGACTCCAAGCTGATCGAATCCGCCATCAGCGGCATGCTGACCGGCCTCGATCCGCATTCGAGCTACATGGACGCCAAGAGCTTCCGCGACATGCAGGTGCAGACCCGCGGCGAGTTCGGCGGGCTCGGCATCGAAGTCACGATGGAAGATGGGCTGATCAAAGTGGTGTCGCCGATCGACGATACTCCCGCATCGAAGGCAGGCATCCTCGCCAACGATATCATCACCAATCTCGACGACGAGGCGGTGCAGGGCCTGACCCTGAACCAGGCGGTCGAGAAGATGCGCGGCCCGGTCAATACCAAGATCAAGCTGAAGATCGTCCGCAAGGGCCAGGACAATCCGATCGAAGTCACGCTGGTGCGCGATAACATCCGCGTCCGCTCGGTGCGCGCGCGCGTCGAAGACAGCGACATCGGCTACATCCGCATCACCACCTTCAACGAGCAGACCACCGAAGGGCTCAAGAAGGAGATCGCCAATCTCACCAATCAGATCGGCGCCGACAAGCTGAAGGGCTTCATCCTTGACCTGCGCAACAATCCGGGCGGCCTGCTCGAAGAAGCCGTGACGGTGTCGGACGCATTCCTAGATCGCGGCGAGATCGTCTCCACTCGCGGTCGCAATGCCGAAGAAACCCAGCGCCGCTCCGCCCATGCGGGCGACCTCACCAAGGGCAAGCCGCTGATCGTGCTGGTCAACGGCGGTTCGGCTTCGGCGTCGGAAATCGTCGCCGGCGCGCTGCAGGACCACAAGCGCGCCACCGTGGTCGGTACCCGGTCGTTCGGGAAGGGCTCGGTGCAGACCATCATCCCGCTCGGTTCGGGCAACGGCGCCTTGCGGCTGACCACCGCGCGCTACTACACGCCCTCGGGCAAGTCGATCCAGGCCAAGGGCATCACTCCGGATATCGAAGTGATGCAGGACGTGCCCGCCGACCTCAAAGCACGCACCGACACGAAGGGCGAAGCCTCGCTACGCGGCCACCTCAAGGGCTCGGACGGCGACGAGAAGACCGGCTCGCAATCCTACGTGCCGCCGGACACCAAGGACGACAAGGCGCTCAAAGCCGCCGCCGACCTGTTGCACGGTATCAAGGTCAACGCTTCGGCCCCGACCGACAAGCAGACGACCGGCGACAAGGCCGCGATCGACAAGCCGGCCGGCAATAAGGCCGCGAACTGATCGTCCGCTCCCACGGTTCAATACGTTCGCTAAAGGGCGGCCTTCGGCAGGCTGTGTGAGAACTGAACGAGTCGGTTAGACTGGGCCGCATCGGCAACGGTGCGGCCTTTTCCATGAGCTATGTTCGCGGCGAAGATCGGATGCAGGCGTCGCTTCTGCCTGCGGCGGTGGAAGAATACGTGGCGGCAGAGGCGCCGGTCCGGGTGATTGACGCCTTTGTCGACGGGCTAGACGTGAAGGGACTCGGGTTCGGCCGATCGGTGCCGGCGACGATGGGCCGCCCGTCTTACGATCCGCGGGACCTGCTGAAGCTCTATCTCTACGGCTACTTGAATGAGGTCCGCTCCTCGCGCCGGCTGGAACGGGAGTGCCGCCGCAATGTCGAGTTGATGTGGCTGGTGCGGCGCCTTTCGCCCGACTTCAAAACGATTGCGGACTTCCGCCGCGATAATGGCCCGGCGATTGTCGGCGCCAGCCGGGCGTTCGTGCTGTTCTGCCGGGATCAGGGACTGTTCACGGCGCGGCTGGTGGCACTGGACGGTTCCAAATTCCGGGCTGCCGCCAGCGCCAAGCGGGTGCTGGGACGGCGCGAGATCGCCGACGAGACGGCCCGTCTCGATCGCCGGATCGCCGGCTATCTGGCCGATCTGGACCACAGCGATGCCCGCGAAGGCGACGATGCCCCTGGCGCCACCGCAGCGGCGCTGGCCGCCCTCGAGGCTCGACGCGCCGAACTTGATCGCCTGGCCGCCCAACTCGACGACGACCAGCGCAACACGGTGGTGGAAGGCGAGCCGGATGCGCGGCCGATGGGCTACGGCAAGGGGCCGAAGCCGCCGTCCTGCAATCTGCAAACCGCGGTCGATGCCGATACCGGCCTCATCCTGCACCACGAGGTGACCGCCGAGCCGACCGACAATCGGCTGCTGCATCCAATGGCCAAAGCCACAAAGGACACCCTCGGTGTCGTGAGCCTGACGGTCGTGGCCGACGCCGGCTATTCGAATGGCGCTGGAGCCGCCGCTTGCGAGAACGACGGCATCACCCCCTGTGCTCCCGCGAACCGTTCCGTCAACAACCAGGGCGACGGCACGCTGTTCGATCGATCGGCCTTTGTGTATCAGCCGGACACCGACACCTATGCCTGCCCCGGTGAGCGCGTGTTGGTTCGCAAGCAGATCATGCGGCGAGACAATTGTGTGCTCTACGCCGCGCAGGATTGCTCGGGCTGCGCCCTCAAGACACGCTGCACCCACGCAGCGCGCCGGTTTTTGACGCGCCACCTCCACGACGACGCTCTCGCGCGCATGAACGCCCGCGTCGTCGCCGACCCAGACCTCATGTGTCAGCGCCGATGCGCCGCCGAACACCCCTTCGGCACCATCAAACGCATGACCGCAGGGGGGCGATTCCTCACCCAGGGCCGCCAAAAGGTCAGCAGCGAAGCCGCCCTCAGCGTCCTCGCCTACAGTATCCTGCGCGCCATCAACCTCGTCGGCGCCGCCACCCTGAGAACCAGCCTCGCCTGAGCCAAAAACCATCGCGTTAAAGAAAAAGGCCCCGGAAAACCGGAGCCTTCGACTTTTCACACGGCCTGCTGCTGGGCGCCCTTTTTGCTGCGCAGCCGTCTGGAAAGGCTGCGCGCGGCGTCGGTAACGGCGCATCGTGCTATCGTCGCAACGACTGATTCGGGAGATCGTTGGCAGTGTCGGCGGACGAACTGAGCACCCCGCTGGGCCAAAAGCGGAGCCGTTGGCAGCGGCTGCGCCGGTTTCGGCTGCCGTTCACCGCAAGTCAGGCGATCGCGACCGCGCTGGGCCTGTTCGTCCTGGTGTTCCTCGGCTTTGCGATATTCGGCAATGACCCGTTTGGCGGCGAGCCGATCGTTCACGTCGAGATCAAGCCGGCCCCCGACCAGCCAAAACAGGCAACTGCCGAGGCCGGCAAGGACAATGGCGGCAAGAGCGACGGCGCCCCGGCAGCTGCGACCGAGCAAAGCGGCAGCAAGGAAGCGGCCGGCCAGAAGACCATCACCATCATCGACGGCTCGAAGGGCACCCGCCAGGATGTGGTGGTGGCGACCGACGAGCCGAGCCAAAAGGAACCGGCCGCCAGCCAGATCAACGCCGACGGCATCAACCCGAGGCTGCTGGAGCAGTCGCGCTACGGCATGATCCCGGTGATGGCCGGCGGACTGAAGCCTTTCTCCGCTTACGCCATGACCAGCGACGCCGACCGCGCCAAGGCTGAGCGGGTGCCGACCGTGACCATCGTCGTCAGTGGTCTCGGCATCGGCGCGGCCCGCACCAACGACGCGGTGATGAAGCTGCCGGCGGCAGTGACGCTGGCCTTCACTCCATATGGGGCCGATCCCGGGAAGCTGGCCACGGAAGCACGGCAACGCCGCCATGAAGTGGTGCTGCAGATTCCGATGGAGCCGTTCGACTACCCGGACAATGATCCCGGCCCCCAGACTCTGCTGACCTCCAGTGCTACCGAGCAGAATCTCGACCGCCTGAAGTGGCATCTCAGCCGGATCCAGGGCTATGTCGGACTGTCGAACTTCATGGGAGCAAGGTTTGTCGCCACCGAGCCGGCGATGCAGGCAGTGATCCGGGATGCCGCCAAGCGCGGCCTCGGCTACCTTGACGACGGCACCGCGCCGCGCAGCGTGGCCGGCACCCTCGCCAAATCGCTTGCGATCCCTTATGCGCGGGCCGATCTAACGATCGATGCGGTGCCCGCTGGCACGGATATCGACAAGGCCCTGGCGCGGCTGGAGGGTATCGCCAAGGAGCGAGGCAGCGCTATCGGCATGGCTTCTGCGCTTCCGGCGACGATTGAACGAATTGTCAACTGGAGCAAGAGCTTGGAAGGAAGAGGCATCCTGCTCGTGCCATTGACAACGGCGATGCTGAAATCAAAATCGAGTTGAGTCCCCGTACCCGGGGATCGGAAGGCACTGACGGAATGGCCCGATACGAAGACCTGCCCTATCGAACCTGCGTCGGCGTGATGCTGATCAACCGGGAGGGTCTGGTGTTCATCGGGCGCCGCGCCGGTGGCATCGAACACGTCGACGACACCCACGTCTGGCAGATGCCGCAAGGCGGCGTCGATCCCGGCGAGGACACCTGGGAAGCCGCCAAGCGCGAGCTTTATGAAGAGACCAGCGTGCACTCGGTCGAGAAGCTCGCCGAAGTGCCGGATTGGCTGATCTACGATATCCCGCGCACCGTGGCCGGCCGCGCCTGGAAGGGCCGCTATCGCGGCCAGCGCCAGAAGTGGTTCGCGGCCCGCTTCACCGGCGCGGACTCCGAGATCAACGTCGTCCACCCCGGCGACGGCCACAAGGCGGAGTTCACCAGCTGGCGCTGGGAGCCGATGCGCAATCTCCCCGAACTGATCGTGCCGTTCAAACGGCCGGTCTACGAGCGCGTCGTCAAGGAATTCTCGCAGCTCGCCGCCGCGGTGTAACGTGATTGATCTTGCCGCCTCGTCGCGCGGTGGCAGGCAGGCTGCGGCGCTATTACCTCGCCGCCATCGCCGCCTGCAGGATGTGGTCGCAGTGTGCCTTCACGGTATGGTGGGCAAAGACATGGTCGCGAGCCGCGAGCGCCATGCGGCGCAGCTTGTCCTTGTCCGCGAGCGCTGACGTGACGGCGCGCTCCAGCCCGCCCGGTTCGATGTCGTAGTACACGCCGTGCGCGCCCGACAGCAGCGGCGCGTAGCGTACGATCGTCGGGTTGTTCATCAGCGGCACCGACTGGACGATCGGCGCCTCGTAGTGCCGGTAGCAGTCCCAGCCCATGCCCTCCGGCGACCACGCCAGCCAGGAATGCGACATCCGCTCCATGAAGGCATCGTAGGGCAGCCGCTCGGTCGGCTGATCGATCCGCACGCCCATCGCCCGCAGGCGTTCTAATTCCGGCAGGCCATCACGCCGCACCGTTGAATTGCCGTCGACCGCACCGATGAAGAAGATGTCGTGGGTCTTCTCCGGAAACGGAGCCTCGCGCCAGCGCGCGTCGAACCGGAACTGCGGCAACGAGATCGGACGCAGCTTATCGATCCGGCGCTGCCATTTCTCGCTGCGACGATAGCGCAGCGTCGGCAGATGCGGATGCACCGTGCCGGCCAGCGCCTGCCATTTGTCGCAAGGCAGCTCGCGCTTGAAATACGCTTTGGCCTTGTCGAGCAGAAACACGCTGCTCTTCGAGATCGCGAAGTGATCGTCCATCTCGACCGCAACCAGCGGCACCGGCGACTTCACCCAGCGAAACACGCTGGGGCCGAACTGGCGGGTCAGCGCCGCCCACGGATTGGTCGGGGTGTAGAAAATTCCGCGGGCCCAATAGCGCGGATTCCAGGGCGAATAGCGCAGACTGTTGACCACCACGACATCGTATTCGCCGCGGCTGGCGGCGCGCAGCTCACGCAGGACGCGGTCCGGCGTCGAGAAGCCGTCGAGCTCGCCGAAGTCGTCGGTCAGCTTGGTCCAGGTCCAAAGGCAAGTGGTGCGCTCTGGATATTGCAGTTTGAAATAGCCGCCGCCGATCTCGAGGATACGAAGCTGGGAGGTATCGACTGGCGCGGTCATGGAGCGAAATCGCCTGGCGTGGAATCGCGTTCAGGCGCGATGCGCCCAGGGCGTCGGCGATGGGCCGGTTTCGGCGCTTGCCTAGCATGGGGTTTCTTGCCATTCAATGCGGCGGAAAACGGCCGCGGCGACCGCGCTCGGCCGTCCTTTTGAGCCAAATGGGCACCCGTTCCCGCGACTGCGGCACGCTCGAACCCGCCCCAGCCCAGGACCCAGCGATGCGATTGTCCCGACGAATTCTCGTGAGCGGCGGCGCCGGCTTCATCGGTTCGCACCTCTGCGACAAGCTGCTCGCCGAAGGCCACGAGGTGCTGTGCGTCGACAATTACTTCACCGGCTGGCGCCGCAACATCGAGCATCTGGTCGGCACCCCGCACTTCGAAGTGATGCGCCACGACGTGACCTTTCCGCTCTATGTCGAGGTCGACGACATCTACAATCTGGCCTGCCCGGCCTCTCCGGTTCACTATCAGCACGATCCGGTGCAGACGCTGAAAACCTCGGTGCACGGCGCGATCAACATGCTCGGCCTTGCCAAGCGCACCCGTGCGAAGATTTTTCAGGCTTCGACCAGCGAGGTTTACGGCGATCCGACCGTGCATCCGCAGCCGGAAAGCTATTGGGGCCACGTCAATCCGATGGGCATCCGCGCCTGCTACGACGAAGGCAAGCGAGCTGCTGAAACGCTGTTTTTCGATTACCACCGTCAGCACAAAGTACGCATCAAGGTGGCGCGGATTTTCAATACTTACGGGCCGCGGATGCATCCGAATGACGGCCGCGTGGTGTCGAATTTCATCGTCCAGGCGCTGTCCGGCAACGACATTACGATCTACGGCGACGGCAGCCAGACGCGCTCGTTCTGCTATGTCACCGACCTGCTCGACGGCTTCGCTAGATTGATGGCCACCGGCGACGAATTCATCGGTCCGGTCAATCTCGGCAACCCGGTGGAGTTCACCATCCGCCAGCTCGCCGAGATGGTGATCGAGATGACGGACTCGAAGTCGAAGCTGGTGATGATGCCGCTGCCGTCAGACGATCCGCGGCAGCGTCAGCCTGATATCTCGCTGGCACGGCGCGAGCTCGGCTGGGAGCCGCAAGTGCCGCTCGCCGACGGTCTGAAGGAAACCATCGGCTACTTCCGCACCCTGATGGCGTCGTGACCGCGCGCCCGCCCGTCGAGTCGCTGCCCTACCGCCGCAACGTCGGCATTGCGTTGTTCGGCGACGATGGTCGTGTCCTGATCGGGCGACGGTTTCGCGACGACGGCCCCGAGATCATTCTGCCGGGCCTCGAATGGCAAATGCCGCAGGGCGGCATCGACGAGGGCGAAGAGCCGCGGGTCGCGGTGATGCGCGAGCTTTGGGAGGAAACCGGCGTCACCAACGCCGAGATCCTCGGCGAAACCGATTGGGTCAGCTACGACTTCCCGCCTTACGACGGTCCCGCCCATCGCCTGGCGGTGTTTCGCGGCCAGCGCCAGAAATGGTTCGCGCTGCGCTTCACCGGCAGCGACACCGAGATCAATCCGCTCGCCGTCCGCAACGGCATGCCGCCGGAATTCGACGCTTGGCGCTGGGAGCCGCTCGACCGCGTCGCCGACCTCGTCGTGCCGTTCCGACGGGAAGTCTATCGCGAGGTGGCGCGGAGCTTTGCGCGGTTTGTATAGCTGCCTCCACGCGTCATTCCGGGGCGCGAGCGATCGGCTCGCGAACCCGGAATCTAGAGGTGATTGAACGAAGAGTCAGCAACGTCGAGATTCGGGGTTCGCGGACGTTGCCCTCGCCCCGGAATGACGCCGGAGCCTCAAAAGCAAATGGCCGGGACGAGGCCCGGCCATTCGAAACTTCAGCGCACCTGACGGCGACGTCAGTGCATCGCGGTGGTGTTGAGCTCGTGCTGGATGCTCTTGAAGTGATCCAGGCGCTCGATCGCGCTGTCGAGTGCGTCACCGACCTTGCCGGGAAGCTGCTGCTCCATGGTCTGAATGGTCGCGGCAAATTCTGCCAGATCCACGTCCGGAGCCGGCGTGGCGACGTCGGCCAGCACGGTCAGGCCCTTCTCGGACACTTCGGCGATGCCGCCGAGCACCACGATTTTCTGCTTGTTGGCCCCCGCGGTCACGGTGAGGATGCCGGGACGGATCACCGCCACCACCGGTGCATGACCGGCGAGCACGCCGAAGTCACCCTCAGCGCCCGGAATATCGACCTGATCAACTTGGCCGGAGAAGGCGACTTGTTCGGGCGAAACCAGATCGAAGTGGAAGGTGGACATGCTCGCTGCTCTCTCTGCGGTCACCCGCGGGCTCGACCCGCGGGTCCATCAGTGAAACTGATTTGAGGCGATGGATGGCCGGGTCGAACCCGGCCATGACGTGCTCTCTCGGCTCAGGCCGCCTCGGCGGCGAGCTTCTTGCCCTTCTCGACCGCCTCTTCGATGGTGCCGACCATATAGAACGCCGCTTCCGGCAGGTGGTCGTACTTGCCTTCGCAGATCGCGCGGAAGCCCTTGATGGTATCGACGAGGTCGACGAACTTACCCGGCGAACCGGTGAACACTTCGGCGACGAAGAACGGCTGCGACAGGAAGCGCTCGATCTTACGGGCGCGAGCCACGGTCAGCTTGTCCTCTTCGGACAGTTCGTCCATGCCCAGGATGGCGATGATGTCCTGCAGCGACTTGTACTTCTGCAGGATCTGCTGAACCATGCGCGCGGTGGTGTAGTGCTCTTCGCCGACGATCGAGGCCGACAGCATGCGCGAGGTCGAGTCGAGCGGGTCCACCGCCGGGTAGATGCCCTTTTCCGAGATCGCTCGGTTGAGCACGGTGGTGGCGTCCAAGTGCGCGAACGAGGTCGCCGGCGCCGGGTCGGTCAAGTCGTCGGCCGGCACGTAGATCGCCTGCACCGAGGTGATCGAACCCTTGGTGGTGGTGGTGATGCGCTCCTGCAGCGCGCCCATGTCGGTCGCGAGCGTCGGCTGATAACCCACCGCCGACGGGATACGGCCGAGCAGCGCCGACACTTCCGAGCCGGCCTGGGTGAAGCGGAAGATGTTGTCGACGAAGAACAGCACGTCCTGGCCCTGATCGCGGAAGTGCTCGGCGACGGTCAGACCGGTGAGGCCGACGCGGGCGCGGGCGCCCGGGGGTTCGTTCATCTGGCCGTACACCAGGGCGCACTTGGAGCCTTCGCCGCCGCCCTTCTTGTTGACGCCGGACTCGATGAACTCGTGATAGAGGTCGTTGCCTTCGCGGGTCCGCTCGCCGACGCCGGCGAACACCGAGTAACCGCCGTGGGCGCGGGCGACGTTGTTGATCAGTTCCTGGATCAGCACGGTCTTGCCGACGCCGGCGCCGCCGAACAGGCCGATCTTGCCGCCCTTGGCGTAAGGCGCGAGCAGGTCGACGACCTTGATGCCGGTGACGAGGATTTCGGCTTCGGTCGACTGGTCGGTGTAGGCCGGGGCTTCCTGGTGGATGGCGCGGAGGCCTTCCGAGCTGATCGGGCCCTGTTCGTCGACCGGCTCACCGATGACGTTCATGATGCGGCCGAGCGTGCCGGCACCGACCGGCACCGAGATCGGCGCACCGGTGTCGGTGACTTCCTGGCCGCGAACCAGACCTTCGGTGGTGTCCATCGCGATGGTGCGGACGGTCGATTCACCGAGATGCTGCGCAACTTCGAGCACCAGGCGGTTGTCGCCGTTGGTGGTTTCGATGGCGTTCAGAATGGCCGGCAGATGCCCTTCGAACTGAACGTCGACGACGGCGCCGATCACCTGCGTGATGCGTCCGGTCTGATTGGCGGGTGTAGCCATTTCAACTGTCTCCCTGAAGTCCGAAAACCCGTCCACGGTCGATCGACCGGACGTAAATCGTTGTGAAGTCGCGTCAGATCGCCTCGGCGCCCGAGATGATCTCGATCAGTTCCTTGGTGATCATCGCCTGCCGGGTGCGGTTGTAGACCAGCGTCTGCTTGCGGATCATCTCACCGGCGTTGCGGGTGGCGTTGTCCATCGCGCTCATCTGCGCGCCGTAGAACGAGGCGTTGTTCTCGAGCAGGGCGCGGAAGATCTGCACCGCGAGGTTGCGCGGCAGCAAGCCCGAGAGGATCTCGTCCTCTTCCGGCTCGTACTCGTAGGAGGTGGCCACCGCGCCGGCGGCGGGCGCCGTCACTTCCAGCGGGATCAACCGCTGGGCGGTCGGGATCTGCGAGATCACCGACTTGAACCGCGAGTAGAACAGCGTGCAGACGTCGAACTCGCCGGCATTGAAGCGGGCGATGACCTTCTGGGCGATCTCCTCGGCGTTGACGAAGCCGATCTGACGCACCGAGCGCAGTTCGACATTGTCGATGATCTGCTTCTCGAAATTGCGGCGGAGTTGCTCGTAACCCTTGCGGCCGACGCAGAAGAACTTGACGGTCTTGCCTTGGCCCATCAGCTCGTACGCGCGCTCGCGAGCGAGGCGGACGATCGAGGAGTTGAACGCACCGGACAGGCCACGCTCGCCGGTGCAGACCAGCAGCAGATGAACCTGATCCTTGCCGTTGCCGGCCAGCAGCACCGGCGCGCCGGGCGAACCCGCAGCGGCGCCGGCGATATTCGAAATCACCGCTTCCATCTTCTCGGCGTAGGGCCGCGCTGCTTCCGCCGCCGTCTGGGCGCGGCGCAGCTTCGATGCGGCCACCATCTGCATCGCCTTGGTGATCTTCTGCGTCGCCTTGGTCGAGGCGATGCGGACGCGCATGTCTTTAAGTGAAGCCATTCTCAGTCCACCCCGGCGATCCGACCTATGATCCGACCGCGAACCTCACACTCGTTATGCCCGGGCTCGTCCCGGGCATCCACGATGTCGAATAGCCACGTCGAGGACGTGGATGGCCGGGGAGGACCCCGGCCATGACAGTATCAAGCAAACGTCTTGGCGTAGCTTTCGACCACCGCCTTGAGCTTCGCAGCGGTGTCGTCGGAAAGATCGCGGCTGGTGCGGATCGCTTCCAGAATGCCCGACTCCTTGCCGCGCAGCAGCGCCAGCAGGCCGTCCTCGAACGCACGCACCTTACCGAGCGGCAGCGCATCGAGATAGCCGTTGGTGCCGGCCCAGATCACGCAGACCTGCTCTTCCATCTTCAGCGGCGAGAACTGCGGCTGCTTCAGGAGTTCGGTCAGGCGCGAACCGCGGTTCAGAAGGCGCTGGGTCGCGGCGTCAAGGTCGGAGCCGAACTGCGCAAACGCCGCCATTTCGCGGTACTGCGCGAGCTCGCCCTTGATCTTGCCGGCGACCTTCTTCATCGCCTTGGTCTGCGCCGACGAACCGACGCGCGACACCGACAGACCGACGTTCACAGCCGGGCGGATGCCCTGGAAGAACAGGTCGGTTTCCAGGAAGATCTGGCCGTCGGTGATCGAGATCACGTTGGTCGGGATGTAGGCCGACACGTCGTTGGCCTGGGTTTCGATCACCGGCAGAGCGGTGAGCGAGCCGGCGCCCTTCTCGTCGTTCAGCTTCGCGGCGCGTTCCAGCAGGCGGGAGTGCAGATAGAACACGTCGCCCGGATACGCTTCGCGGCCCGGCGGACGGCGCAGCAGCAGCGACATCTGGCGGTAGGCGACGGCCTGCTTGGACAAGTCGTCGTAGATGATCACGGCGTGCATGCCGTTGTCGCGGAAGTACTCGCCGATGGTGCAGCCGGTGAACGGCGCGATGTACTGCATCGGCGCCGGGTCCGACGCGGTGGCGGCGACGACGACCGAGTATTCCAGCGCGCCCTGCTCTTCCAGGACCTTCACGAACTGGGCGACGGTGGAGCGCTTCTGACCGACCGCGACGTACACGCAGTACAGCTTCTGGCTCTCCGGCGCGCCTTCGACGTTCAGCGGCTTCTGGTTCAGAATGGTGTCGAGCGCGATCGCGGTCTTGCCGGTCTGGCGGTCGCCGATGATCAGCTCGCGCTGGCCACGGCCGATCGGGATCAGCGCGTCGATCGACTTCAGGCCGGTCGCCATCGGTTCGTGCACCGACTTGCGCGGAATGATGCCGGGCGCCTTGACGTCGACGCGCTTGCGCTCGACCGCCTGGATCGGACCCTTGCCGTCGATCGGATTGCCCAGCGCGTCGACAACGCGGCCGAGCAGACCCTTGCCGACCGGCGCGTCCACGATCGAACGGGTGCGCTTGACGGTCTGGCCCTCCTTGATCTCGCGGTCGGCGCCGAAGATCACGACGCCGACGTTGTCGGTTTCGAGGTTCAGCGCCATGCCGCGGGTGCCGTTCTCGAACTCGACCATTTCACCGGCGAGCACATTGTCCAGGCCATAAACGCGGGCGATACCGTCGCCGACGGACAACACCTGTCCGACCTCGGAGACTTCGGCTTCCTGGCCGAAATTCTTGATCTGGTCCTTGAGGATCGCGGAAATTTCCGCGGCGCGGATGTCCATCAGCCTGCCTCTTTCATCGCGTGCTTGATCGAATTGAGTTTGGTGCGGAGCGAACTGTCGACCATTCGGCTACCGAGCTTGACGACAAGCCCGCCGATGATCGCCGGATCGACATTGATATTGAGAGCGACATCCTTGCCGGTGACCGACTTCAGGGCCGCCTTCAGCGCTTCGAGATTCTTGTCGCTGAGCTTCTCGGCCACGGTCACGTCGGCAGTTGCTTCGCCCTTGAACCTGGCGACGAGCGCGCGATAGGCGCGGATCACGTCGGCGACCACGAACAGCCGGCGGTTGGCAGCGAGGACCTTCAGAAAATTGGCGCTGATGCCGGTGATGCCCGCTTTGTCGAGCACCGCGGCCAGCGCCTTGCCCTGCACCTCGGAGGCGAACACCGGGCTACGGACCAGGCGAACCAGATCGGGGCTGCCCGCCAGCATGGCGCTGAACTTGTCCAGATCGGCCATCACCGCATCGATGGATTTCTCGTCGCGGGCCAGTTCAAACAAAGCGGTCGCGTAACGACCGGAGACTCCGGAAACCGATGGATCTTCAGATGCCACGAGCGCGCTCTTCTTGCTGTCAAATGGCCAAGGAAAAAACCGTCGCCACGAAGCGGCGCCCCCGATTTAAGCCCTTGGAATTCAAGCTGGACTTCGATTTCTGACCGGCACGATGGTCCGGCGGCCTTTAAAATCGCGGCTTTGCTAACATAGCGCGCGCGGAGGTGCAACACGATGGCACGAGCCCGCGGCGCCTTGTTGCAGATCAACCGGCGGGGCGGACGAAACAGCACTTCGGCCCGCCGTGGATCACGGGCTCTCCGAGCATCGACGGAGCGACGCGACGCCAACACTCAGTCACCGTGAGTAGAGCTCGCGAGACGCCGAACCACCGCCGCAACCCCTTCGCCTCACGCATGGGGCTAATCCGCCTGATCACAACTTCTCTATCTATGGTTGCAGAAATGGCCGCACCGCGAGCACTCGGCCTTAACAGGCGATTACTTGCGTGATTCGCAGTCGGCATTCATGAAAACTTCGTAATTCAATACTCGTTCAACGAACCAAGTAATGTGTAAGTATAATATCTGTTGATATCAGAGTACCGCATCGTGATCCGAAGGATCACCAAATATTGCGCCCTGAAATATGACTGATTGACCGTCAATATTAAGCCTCATTACAAGACCACTCGTTCGCCCGCGAACACAGGGACGGGGGTTCCACTTGCCGCATGTAAGGCAATACTCGACTTAAGGATAGGATATGGTTCGAAAGAAAACACCGGCGCTGCTCACCACCGGGCCGGCCACGGCCGCGGCGATGATCGTCGCCTCTGTCTTCCTTGGCGGATCGATCGGCGAAGCCTCAGCGAAAAGCCGACATCAACGCCACCATCATCACCATAGCCATCATCAAAGTGACTGGCGTTCGGCCAACGCCTCACTGGGAAACGGAAGCGGGCGTAGTTTTTCGGGCATGGCCTCCTACTACGGCAACGAATCTGGCCGCCGCACCGCGTCGGGTCAGCGCTTCAATCAGCATGCAATGACCGCCGCTCACCGCACGCTTCCATTCGGCACCAAGCTGCGCGTCACCCACGGCGGCCGCAGCGTCGTCGTCACCATCAACGATCGCGGTCCGTTCATTCGCGGTCGCGTACTCGACCTGTCGACCGGTGCTGCGCGCGCGATCGGACTGACCGGCCGCGGTGTCGGCCGGGTCGTTGCGGAAGTGATGTAACCGCACGAAGGCGGTCCCTCTTCGCTCTGCTTCTCAAACGCCTGACGTCGGGATTGGTTCAGCCAAAAAGCCGTCCTCCGATCGGCGTCATGTGACAAAGCCTGCCGTCGATTGCGACGGCAGGCTTTTTGTTCTGCGGCCCGAGGCTACAGGCAAGATCACAGGAAGCTTTGCGGATCGACGTCGACCTCGAGCTTGAGATTACCTTTTGTCTTCGGCCCCTTTGCCAGCCAAGAGCGCAAGTAGTTCGACAGATCGAAGCCGCGCACCGATTTCACCAGCAGCCGGAATCGATAGCGCCCTTTGATCACCGCGAGCGGCGCTTCTGCGGGGCCGAGCACCTGCACCCGCTCGTCGAATGGCGCGGCGCTGGCGAGCTGGCGACCGAAGCTTTCTGCGGTCGGCCGGTCACCGGCAGATATGATCAGGCTCGCGAGCCTGCCGAACGGCGGATACAGCGTCCGCTCGCGGATATCGATTTCGCTGGCGTAGAAGGCCTCGCGATCACAGGCGACCAGCGCTTTCATCACCGGATGCTCGGGCTGGTGGGTTTGCAGGAAACCGACGCCGCGGCCCTGCTCGCGCCCCGCACGCCCGATCACCTGATTGAGTAGTTGGAAGGTGCGCTCGGCAGCGCGTGGATCACCATTGGACAGGCCGAGATCGGCATCGACGACACCGACGAGATTCAGCCGCGGGAAGTTGTGGCCCTTGGCGACGAGCTGTGTGCCGATGATGATGTCGACCCGACCTTCGGCGATCTCATTGAGCTCGCTGCGCATGGTCTCGATCGAGGTGATCAGGTCGCTCGACAGCACCATGGTGCGGGCATTGGGAAACAGGCTCGTCGCCTCCTCCTGCAGCCGCTCGACGCCGGGGCCGACTGCGACCAAAGATTCTTCCGCCCCGCAATGCGGGCACTGGTTCGGCCGCGGCATCGAGAAGCCGCAGTGATGACAGACCAGCCGCTGCCGGAAGCGATGGTCGACCAGCCAAGCGTCGCAGATGGTGCAGGCGAAGCGGTGACCGCAGGCGCGGCACAGCGTCAGCGGCGCATAGCCACGGCGGTTGAGAAACAGCAGCGCCTGTTCGCGCCGTTCGATCGCGAAACCGATCTGCTCGGCGAGCCGCGGCGAAATGAAGCGGCCCCGCATCGGCGGCTCGCGCCGCAGATCGATCGCTTCAATCTGCGGCATGTGCTGACCGCCGAACCGTGAGGGCAGCGGGATGCGCTGGTAGCGCCCCTTGCGGGCATTGACCTCGGTCTCGACCGACGGCGTCGCCGACGCCAGCACGATCGGAATTTTCGCGATCGATGCCCGTACCACCGCCATGTCGCGGGCGTGATAGTGCGCGCCGTCTTCCTGCTTGTAGGCTTGGTCGTGCTCCTCATCGACGATGATCAGCCCGAGATCCGCGTAAGGCAGAAACAACGCCGAGCGCGCCCCGACCACGACACGGGCCTCGCCGGCTGCGATCGCCGCCCAATTGCGCGCGCGGGTGCGCGGGGTCAGTTCGGAGTGCCACTCCAGCGGCCGCACCCCGAATCGCTGCGCGAAGCGATCGAGAAACTGCCCGGTCAGCGCGATCTCCGGCATCAGAATCAGGCTCTGCCGGCGCTGCCGGATGACCTCGGCAACTGCTTCGAAATAAACTTCGGTTTTGCCTGAGCCGGTGACACCGTCGATCAGCGCCGCCTGAAAGCCCCCCGCCGTCACCAGCCCGCGCATCGTTTCGGCCGCGCGCGCCTGCTCCGGCGAAAAGTCCGCCGGCGCGAAGTCCGGGTCGGGCTCCGGCGCCGGGTTTTCGCGCGGTAGCGGTTCGACCGACAGGGTGCCCTCGTCGACCAGGCCGTCGATCACGCCGGGGCTGACGCCGGCTTCCTTGGCGACGTCGGATTTGCCGTGCAGCAGCCCGTCCGACAGGATCTCCAGCAGGCGGCGGCGCGCCGGCGTCATCCGCTGCGGCGGCACCCCGACCAGCCGCACCCCCATGCGCTGGCGCTCCGGGCCGAGATGCTCGCCCATTCTTAGGCACATCCGCAGCACCATGCCGCGCGCCGACAGCGTGTAGGTCGAGACCCAGTCGACCATCCGCCGCAGCTCGTCGCGCAGCGGTGGCACGTCGAGCTTTTCGGCGACGTCCTTGAGCCGGTTGTGTAGCCGCGGATCGGGATTGGGATTCTCTGCCCAGACCACACCGAGCACTTCGCGGGCGCCCAGCGGCACCGCCACCACATCGCCCGGCTTCAGCGCAAGCCCGCGCGGCACCCGGTAGGAATAGGCCTGGTCGATCGCCACCGGCACCAGCACGTCGACGACGCTGGCGGAGCCGTTGGCGGCCGGGCGGCTGGTCGGAAATTCATCCATCGCCCGGTGTGCCGCCAAAGCCGACTTTCATCAATGGGAAAGGAAATCGGCTATGATCACGGACACCGCCTCCGCGTCATTGCGAGGAGGCGAAGCCGACGAAGCAATCCGTGCCGCGCTGCAAGGCTTCTGGATTGCTTCGCTTCGCTCGCAATGACGGGGAAAGTCCTCGTTGGACCGACGAACCACATGCCCAAAGCCCAACCCGCGCCTCCGCCTCTCGAACTCGCCTGTGCGGCGGCCGACCTTACCGCCGAGATGGCGAAATGGCTGTCGCATCTGCGGGCCGAGCGGCGTCTGGCGGGAAAGACGCTGGAAGCCTATGCGCGCGACGTCCGGCAGTTTTTGCAATTCCTGGCCGATCATTGGGGCGGCGAAGTCACGCTCGGCCGGTTCGCGCGGCTGGAGGCCACCGATGTCCGCGCCTTCATGGCGGCGCGCCGGGCGGACGAGATCGCCGGCCGTTCGCTGATGCGGGCGCTGGCGGGGCTGCGCTCGTTCGGGCGCTTTCTCGAACGCGAAGGCAAGGGCCGGGTCGGCGCGCTGGCCTCGGTGCGGGCGCCGAAGATCAAGAAGAGCCTGCCGAAGCCGCTGCCGATCGCCGCCGCCAAGCGGCTCGCGGACGCCGACGAACGCGCCGGCGAGGATCGCGAGACCTGGGTGCTGATTCGCGACGCCGCCGTGATGGCCCTGCTCTACGGCTCCGGCTTGCGAATCTCCGAAGCGCTCGGCCTGAAGCGCCGCGACGTGCCGGCGCCCGGCAAGGGCGACACCCTGATCGTGCACGGCAAAGGCAACAAGACCCGGATGGTGCCGGTGCTGCAGAACGTGCTGGCGCAGATCGCCGACTACGCGGCGGCCTGTCCTTACAACCTGCCGCCGGACGGCCCGATGTTCGTCGGCGCGCGCGGCGGGCCGCTCAGCCCGCGAATCATTCAGCTGGCGATGGAGCGGCTGCGCGGCGGCCTTGGGTTGCCCGACAGCGCCACGCCCCACGCGCTACGGCATTCGTTTGCGACGCATTTGCTGAGCCGCGGCGGCGACCTTCGCGCGATCCAGGAATTACTCGGCCACGCCTCGCTGTCGACCACGCAGGTCTATACCGGCATCGACACCGAGCGGCTGCTGGAAGTCTATAACAGCGCCCATCCGCGGGCTTGAGCGGCGGAACGCGGTTCGCCAAAGCTGTTAGTCCGGCTCCGGCGGCCTTGACCCCGCCATTTATCCAACTGACAAGATCGCGGTGCTACAAGGCCTGCTCGGCGCAGACGTAGTGATTGCAGTGACAGGAGATTCCGGACGATGGGCGCGCACGAAAGCATGGAGCACGCGGAGCATGCCGAGCATGCGTCGGGCTCCAACAAGGGCATCGCGCTGCTGATTTCGGTGATTGCACTGTTCCTGGCGTTTTCTGAAACGCTCGGCAAAGGTGCGCAAACCGAAGCTCTCGCCAAGAACGTCGAAGCCTCCAACCTGTGGGCGTTCTTCCAGGCCAAGAGCATTCGCCGCACCACCGTGCAGGCGGTCTCCGAGCACGCCAAGCTCAGCCTCGGCACCGTGCCGGACGAGGCCACCAAGGCGGCGCTGCAGAAGCAGATCGACGACTGGCAGAAGACCGCATCGCGCTATCGCTCCGAGCCCGAGACCGGCGAGGGCTCCGAACAACTCGCCGCCCGCGCCAAGCACGCCGAGCACGAGCGCGATCTGGCGATGGCCCGCTACCACCACTACGAGGTCGCTTCCGCCGCCTTCCAGATTGGCATTGTGCTGGCCTCGGCGACGATCATCACCGGGATGATGGTGCTGGCCTGGATTTCCGGCCTGCTGGCGATCGGCGGGCTCGGCTTCATGGCGATCGGCCTGTTTGCGCCTCACGCCGTGCATCTGATGTAGGATCAAACCGCGGTGCGGATGCGCCGGCGCAGCGCTCCGATCCGGCGCAGCAGTCGGCTCCCCCAGCCATCGCCGTCGCCCTTCAGCAGCTCGGCGAACTTGGCCCGGATCTGCGCCATGACCGGCGCGACGATCGCATGCGCCTTGGCGCGCAGCTCAATCACCCAGCGATAGGTCGCGGCGAACCAGCGCAGCTGTAGCAGCTTCGGCTTGGTGACGTCGAAGATGAACGCGGCGACGCCGAGGCCGAACACCTGGGCGAGCGCGAACACACCGAGCCCCGCGATCCATTTGCCCTCGGCGAGCAGCGCAATTGCGAACAGCTTCAGCGGATACAGCGGCGCCACCGGGACCAGAAATACCGGCAGCGTCATTTCCGGGGACAGGTGGTCAACCCACCGCGCGAGCCGCTGTTTGAGCTCGCGCAGCGGGATCAGCGCGACGATCCGCGCGATCAGCGGCTCGACGTGGTCCCAGAACCACGCCTCGATCAGGAACAGGATCGCCAGCAGCACCCACAGGGGCTGCCACAACCGACGCTTCATCACACCACCATCCGTAGGCCGGCCTTCGCGCCGGCTCTCGGTCACATATGGATGGCGCGCTTCCCGACCGTAAGGGCGGCTTCCTTGATGGCTTCCGAGCGGGTCGGATGGGCGTGGCAGGTGCGGGCCAGATCCTCGGCCGAGCCGCCGAATTCCATCAGCACCGCCGCCTCGTGGATCATCTCGCCGGCCTCGCGGCCGATGATGTGGACGCCGAGCACGCGGTCGGTTTTGGCGTCCGCCAGGATCTTCACAAAGCCGTCGGTGGTCTGGTTGACCTTGGAGCGGCCGTTGGCGGTGAACGGGAATTTACCGACCGTGTAGGCGACGCCGGCCTGCTTCAGGTCCTCTTCGGTCTTGCCGACGCTCGACACTTCCGGCGTCGTGTACACCACGCCGGGAATGACATCGTAATTCACATGGCCGGCCTTGCCGGCGATCAGCTCGGCGACCGCGACGCCTTCGTCCTCGGCCTTGTGGGCCAGCATCGGACCGCGCACCACGTCACCGATCGCGTAAACGCCCTGGACGCTGGTGGCGAAGTGATCGTCGATCACCACCCGCCCGCGTTCGTCGAGCGCCACACCGGCTTCCTTCAGTCCGAGGCCTTCGGTGTAGGGGACACGGCCGATCGCGACCAGCACGACGTCGGCTTCCACCGTCTCCGGATTGCCGCCGGCCGCCGCTTCGACATTCACCTTGAGCTGATTGCCGGAGCTGTCGACGCCGGTGACCTTGGCGCCGAGCTTGAAAGCGAAGCCCTGCTTCTCGAGGATGCGCTGGAATTGCTTGCAGACTTCCGCGTCCATGCCCGGGAGGATGCGGTCGAGAAATTCCACCACGGTCACCTGCGCGCCGAGCCGACGCCACACCGAGCCGAGTTCGAGGCCGATCACGCCGGCGCCGACCACGACCAGCTTGCCCGGCACCTTGTCGAGCGACAGCGCGCCGGTCGACGACACTACCCGCTTCTCGTCGATCTCGATGCCCTTGAGCTGCGCCACCGCCGAGCCGGAGGCGATCACGATCGACTTGGTGTCGACGGTTTGCGCCTTTCCGTCCGCGCCGGTCACTTCGACCTTGCCGGTGCCGAGGATCTTGCCCTTGCCCGCCAGCACGTCGATCTTGTTCTTCTTCATCAGGTATTCGACGCCTTTGACGTTGCCGTCGATACCCTGCTGCTTGAAGTTCATCATCGCCGGGAGATCGAGCTTCGGCGCCGGCACGCCGATGCCCATCTTGGCGAACGAATGTCCGGCCTCCTCGAACAGCTCGGAGGCGTGCAGCAGCGCCTTCGACGGCATGCAGCCGACGTTCAGGCAGGTGCCGCCGAGCGTGGCGTTCTTCTCGACCACTGCGACCTTGAGGCCGAGCTGTGCGGCGCGAATCGCGCAGACGTAGCCGCCGGGGCCGGTGCCGATGACGACGAGATCGTAGGTGGCCATAGTTCAATCCTGTGGGTTGGCGCCGGCGCGACTATCGTCCCCCGGACACGTCGAGGATGGCGCTAGTGACGTAGGAGGCCTCGTCGGACAGCAGCCAGACGACGGCATTGGCGATTTCTTCGGCGCGACCGACGCGCCGCATCGGCACGTTGACGCTGAGGCGATGCGCACGTTCCGGATCGCCGCCGGAGGCGTGGATCTCGGTATCGATCAGACCAGGCCGGATCGCCGCGACGCGAATGCCTTCGCCGGCGACTTCGTGGCCGAGCCCGACCGTGAAGGAATCCACCGCGCCTTTCGACGCGGCGTAGTCCACGTAGGTGTTCGGCGAGCCTAGCTTGGCGGCGACCGACGACAGATTGACGATGACGCCGCCACGGCCGCCGTGGCGCGTCGACATCCGCTTCACAGCCTCGCGCGCGCACAGAATGCTGCCGGTGACGTTGACGGCCATCATCCGCTGAATGCGCTCGGCCGACATTTCATCGACCCGCGCGGTCGGACCGACGATGCCGGCATTGTTGACCAGCGCGCCGAGCGGGCCGAATTGGTCCGCGGCAGCGAACAGCGCCAGGATGTCGGCCTCATCGCCGACGTCGCATTTCACCGCGATGGCCTTGCCGTTGCTGGCCGCGATTTCCGCCACCACCTCGTTCGCGGCGGCTTCGTTGCTGGCGTAGCCGATCACGACCCTGAAGCCGCGCTTGGCGCAGCCGAGCGCGGTGGCGCGGCCGATGCCGCGGCTCCCTCCGGTGATGATGACGACGCGATCGGTCATGCGCACCTCAGCTCAGCAAACGGATCAGCATGGCGATCAGCGCCAGCAGCGCCACGAACCAGACGATGCTGCGGGCGAATGGAATTTCGACGATGTAGAGCGGCGCATACAAGGCCCGGGCGATCAGCCAGACGACAGATGCCGTCGCGGCGTAGCCGCCGGCCTTGCCGGTGATCGCGAGGGCCAGCGCGAGACCCACAAACGCCGGATAGGTTTCGAGCAGATTGCGGAAGGCACGCGCGGCACGACCGGCGAAGCGGCCCTTCGGCGTCCGCGGCTCGTCGCGCGGGCCGGCCTGATAGGCGCCGCCGAGCTCCAAAGTGGTGGGGATCGAGGCGAGAAACATCTGCACGATCAGCAGCACCACGCTCCAGCCCAGCACCGTGATTTCGGTCGGCATCGGCGGCATCGTTTCCCCCAAGGTCAGCGGCGGCGCGTCGGAGCTGCGCCGCCCGCGTTGACAGCAGTCTTAGAGATCCAGCACCAGACGCGCCGGATCTTCCAGGCTCTCCTTGACGCGAACCAGGAAGGTCACCGCTTCCTTGCCGTCGATCACGCGGTGATCGTAGCTCAGCGCCAGATACATCATCGGGCGGACTTCGATCTTGCCGCCGACCACCACCGGCCGCTCCTGGATCTTGTGCATGCCGAGAATGCCGGACTGCGGCGCGTTTAGGATCGGGGTCGACATCAGCGAGCCGTAGATGCCGCCATTGGTGATGGTGAAGGTGCCGCCCTGCATCTCTTCGATCTTGAGCTGGCCGTCGCGGGCGCGCTTGCCGAAATCGACGATGTTCTTCTCGATGTCGGCGATCGACTTGGTGTCGCAGTCGCGCACCACCGGCACCACCAAGCCCTTGTCGGTGCCGACCGCGACGCCGACATGGTAGTAGTTCTTGTAGATCAGGTCAGTGCCGTCGATCTCGGCGTTGACCGCCGGGATGTCCTTCAGCGCCTGGACGCAGGCCTTGGTGAAGAAGCCCATGAAGCCGAGCTTGGCGCCGTGCTTCTTCTCGAACACGTCCTTGTACTGGGCACGCAGCGCCATGACGTTGGTCATGTCGACCTCGTTGAAGGTCGTCAGCATCGCGGCGGTGTTCTGAACTTCCTTGAGCCGGCGCGCGATGGTCTGGCGCAGCCGGGTCATCTTCACCCGCTCTTCGCGCGCGGCATCGTCAGCCGGCGACGGGGCGCGGACCTGCACGGCGGCGGCCGGCTGATTGACCGGGGTCGGCGCCGAGGCGGCCTTCTCGATCGCCGCCAGCATGTCGCCCTTGGTGACGCGGCCGTCCTTGCCGGAGCCCGGCACAGTCGATGCGTCGACGCCACTTTCGGCCGAGAGCCGGCGCACCGACGGCGCGTCGGACGGCGGGGTCTTGGCGGCGGGAGCTGCCGCCGGGGCAGGCGCAGCCGGAGCCGGCGCGGGGGCCGCCGGCTTGGCGGGAGCTGCAGCCGCCGACTTGGCCGGGGCGGCACCGTCGGTGATCTGCCCGAGCAGCGCGCCGACCGCGACGGTCTCGCCATCCTTGGCGACGATTTCGCCGAGCGTGCCGGCCGACGGGGCCGGCACCTCGATCGTCACCTTGTCGGTTTCGAGTTCAACCAACGGCTCATCGACCGCCACCGCTTCACCAGGCTTCTTGAACCAGCGGCCGATGGTCGCCTCGGTCACCGATTCTCCGAGCGTCGGAACGCGAATTTCAGTCATCGTTATCGTCCTTTTGCAGCGTCGCGGCTGTCGCGCCGGCGCCCGCCCCGTGATCCAAACTCAGGAAATACCGAAGGGCCGCCGTCAGGCGGCGGCCCGATGCGTCAACGCAACGCGTCGTCGAGGAACGCCTTGAGCTGCGCCACGTGCTTCGACATCAGACCGGTCGCGGTCGCCGCCGAAGCAGGTCGGCCGGCGTAACGCGGCCGGCGATGCTTGGCTTCGATCTGATTCTGCACCCACTCCAGATACGGCTCGATGAAGTGCCAGCCGCCCATGTTGCGGGGCTCTTCCTGACACCACACCAGTTCCGCATCCTTGAAGCGCGACAGCTCGTGCACCAGGGTCTTCAACGGTACCGGATAGAGCTGCTCCACGCGCAGCAGATAGACGTCGTCGATGCCGCGTTTTTCGCGCTCGTCATAGAGATCGTAATAGACCTTGCCGGAGCAGACCACGACGCGGCGGATCTTGGCGTCCGCCGTCAGCTTGGTCTTTTCGTCCGGCTGCGTCTGCGCGTCGTCGAGCAGGATCCGATGGAAGCTGGTGTCCGGACCGAGCTCGTCGAGCCGCGAGACTGCCCGCTTGTGGCGCAGCAGCGACTTCGGCGTCATCAAGATCAAGGGCTTGCGGATCTCGCGCTTGAGCTGACGGCGCAGCACGTGGAAGTAGTTGGCCGGGGTGGTGGGATACACCACCTGCATGTTGTCTTCGGCGCACATCTGCAGATAGCGCTCGAGGCGGGCCGAGGAGTGCTCCGGCCCCTGCCCCTCGTAGCCGTGCGGCAGCAGGCAGACCAGGCCGGACATGCGCAGCCACTTGCGTTCGCCCGACGAAATGAACTGGTCGAACAGCACCTGCGCGCCGTTGGCGAAGTCGCCGAACTGGGCTTCCCACAGCGTCAGCGCATTCGGCTCCGCCAGCGAGTAGCCGTACTCGAAGCCGAGCACCGCTTCTTCGGACAGCAGCGAATTGATCACCTCGTAGTGGCCCTGATCGGGCGAGAGGTGGTTGAACGGGGTGTAACGGGTCTCGTCTTCCTGATCGATCAGCACCGAATGGCGCTGCGAGAAGGTGCCGCGTTCGGAGTCCTGTCCAGACAGACGGATGCGATGACCTTCCAGCAGCATGGTGCAGAACGCCAAAGCCTCGCCGGTCGCCCAGTCGATGCCGTTGCCGCTGTCGATCGCCTTGGCGCGGTTCTCGAGGTAGCGCTGCACGGTCCGGTGCAGCCGGAATCCTTCCGGCACCCTGGTGATCTTGTGGCCGATTTCCTTGAGGCTCGGCAAATCGACGCCGGTGATGCCGCGCCGAGGCTCTTCTTCCTGGTCGGCGGATTTGAAGCCGGCCCATTTGCCATCGAGCCAGTCGGCCTTGTTCGGGCGATAGCTCGAAGCGGCTTCGAATTCGGCATCGAGCCGGGCGCGCCAATCGGCCCGCGCCTTGTCGACTTCGCCCTCGGTGATGACGCCGTCGGCGATCAGGCGCTTGGAGTAGATTTCCAGCGTGGTCGGATGCCCGGCGATCTTGCGGTACATCATCGGCTGGGTGAACGACGGCTCATCGCCTTCGTTGTGGCCGTGACGCCGGTAGCAGAACATGTCGATCACGACCGGCTTATGGAACTTCTGCCGGTACTCGACCGCGATCTTGGCGGCGAACACCACCGCCTCCGGATCGTCCCCGTTGACGTGGAAGATCGGCGCATCGATCATCTTCGCCACGTCCGACGGATACGGCGACGACCGCGAATAGCGCGGATAGGTGGTGAAGCCGATCTGGTTGTTGACGATGAAGTGGATCGAACCGCCGGTGCGGTAGCCCTTCAGGTCGGACAGCGCGAAGCACTCCGCGACCACGCCCTGGCCGGCGAACGCGGCGTCGCCGTGCATCAGCAGCGGGAGTACCGACACCCGCTCCTCGGGCAGATCGCCATGCTGGTCTTGCTTGGCGCGCACCTTGCCGAGCACCACCGGATCGACGATCTCGAGATGCGACGGATTGGCGGTCAGCGACAGGTGGACCTTGTTGTGGTCGAATTCGCGGTCCGACGAGGCGCCGAGGTGATATTTGACGTCGCCCGAGCCTTCGACTTCGTCTGGGTTGGCCGAGCCACCCTTGAACTCGTGGAACAGCGCCCGGTGGGCCTTGGCCATCACCTGGGTCAGCACGTTGAGGCGGCCGCGATGCGGCATGCCGAGCACGATCTCGCGCACGCCGAGATTGCCGCCGCGCTTGATGATCTGCTCCAGCGCCGGGATCAGCGCTTCACCGCCGTCGAGACCGAATCGCTTGGTGCCGGTGAACTTCAGGTCGCAGAACTTCTCGAAGCCTTCGGCTTCGATCAGCTTCATCAGGATCGCGCGCCGGCCCTCGCGGGTGAAGCTGATCTCCTTGTCCGGACCTTCGATCCGCTCCTGGAGCCAGGCCTTCTGCGCACCATTGGAGATGTGCAGAAATTCGATGCCCATGGTCTGGCAGTAGGTGCGCTCGCAGATCGCAACAATGTCGCGCAACGACCCGTATTCGAGGCCGAGAACGTGATCGAGGAAGATCTTGCGGTCGAGATCGGCCTCAGTGAACCCATAAGATCGGATATCGAGCTCTTCATGGTCGCGCGCCGGCGACAGGCCGAGGGGATCGAGCTTGGCGTGAAAATGGCCGCGCATCCGGTAGGCGCGGATCAGCATCAGGGCCCGAACCGAATCGCGGGTCGCCTGCAGCACGTCGGCCGAAGACAGCTCGACGCCGCGGCTCTGGGCCTTCGCCTGAATCTTCTGGCCGACGTTCTTTTCGACCTGATTCCAATTGCCGTCGAGCGCCGAGGTCAGATCGTCCTGCGGGGTCAGCGGCCAGTTCGGCCGCTCCCAGGACGGACCCTCGGCGTTCTTCTGGATGTCGCCGGGACTGTCTTTCAAACTCTGGAAGAATGCCTGCCAGTCGGCATCGACCGAGGACGGATCGTTTTCGTACCGAGAGTACAAATCGTCGATATAGGTGGCGTTGGCGCCCTGTAGAAAGGAAGACAGGGCGAAAGCGGCATTCGCGTCCTGGCGAGACATGATTGCTTCCTGATTATGAGATCGCGACTTAATCGCGATAAGCTGATCCGGTTACCGGATCAGCAACATAGTGCACCTTTTATCCTATTCTAGGGAAATGTAAGCTCGGAACGACACAAGGTTTGAATTAGGACTTCAATTTTTCGGCAAGCGTTTTGCCGAGACGCGCCGGCGACGGCGATACGGTGATGCCGGCAGCTTCCATGGCAGCGGTCTTCGATGCCGCATCGCCCTTACCGCCTGAAATGATCGCGCCGGCGTGGCCCATGCGGCGGCCGGGAGGGGCGGTGACGCCGGCGATGAATCCCACCGTCGGTTTCTTGCGGCCGCGCTTGGCCTCGTCGATCAGGAACTGGGCGGCGTCTTCTTCCGCCGAACCGCCGATCTCGCCGATCATGATGATCGACTCGGTCTTGTCGTCGGCGAGGAACATCTCCAGCACGTCGATGAACTCGGTGCCCTTGACCGGGTCGCCGCCGATGCCGACCGCAGTCGTCTGGCCGAGGCCCTCGGCGGAGGTCTGGAACACCGCCTCATAGGTCAGGGTGCCGGAGCGCGACACGATGCCGACCGAGCCCGGCTTGAAGATATTGGCCGGCATGATGCCGATCTTGCACTCGCCGGCCGTCATGACGCCCGGGCAGTTCGGCCCGATCAGCCGCGACTTCGAGCCGTTCAGCGACCGCTTCACCCGCACCATGTCGAGCACCGGGATGCCCTCGGTGATGCAGACGATCAGCGGGATTTCCGCGTCAATCGCCTCGCAGATCGCATCCGCAGCACCCGGCGGCGGCACGTAGATCACCGACGCATCCGCCCCGGTCTTGTCGCGGGCCTCACGGACCGTATCGAACACCGGCAGGCCGAGATGGGTCGAGCCGCCTTTGCCCGGCGAGGTGCCGCCGACCATCTTGGTGCCGTAGGCGATCGCCGCCTCGGAATGGAAGGTGCCGTTCTTGCCGGTGAAGCCCTGGCAGATAACGCGGGTGTTGCTGTCGATCAGAATGGACATGGTCGGTGATGCTTTCGCGGTCGAACGGAATGGTCGGAGGCAGCGGAGAGGCCGGAAGCGGCCTCAGGCTCCCTTCACGGCGGCGACGATCTTCTGCGCGGCGTCGTCGAGATTGTCGGCGGGCAGCACGTTGAGGCCGGAATGCTTGATGATCTTCTTGCCGGCTTCGACATTGGTGCCTTCGAGGCGGACCACCAGCGGCACGTCGAGACCGACTTCCTTGACCGCAGCGACCACGCCCTCGGCGATCACGTCGCACTTCATGATGCCGCCGAAGATGTTGATCAGGATGCCCTTCACGTTCGGATCGGCGGTGATGATCTTGAACGCCGCCGTCACCTTCTCCTTGCTGGCGCCGCCGCCGACATCGAGGAAGTTGGCCGGGGACATGCCGTACAGCTTGATGATGTCCATGGTCGCCATGGCAAGACCTGCGCCGTTGACCATGCAGCCGATGGTGCCATCGAGGGTGACGTAATTGAGGTCGTATTTCGACGCCTCGATTTCCTTGGCGTCTTCCTCGGTCTCGTCACGCAGCGCCTGGATGTCGGCGTGGCGGTAAAGCGCGTTGCCGTCGAACGAAATCTTGGCGTCGAGGCACTTCAGATCGCCCTGCTTGGTCAGCACCAGCGGGTTGATCTCGAGCATGTCCATGTCTTTGGCGACGAACGCGGTGTACAGCTTGGTCACCATCGCTTCGGCCTGCTTGGCCTGTTCGCCCTTGAGATTCAGTGCCTTGGCGACGGTGCGGCCGTGATGGCCCATGATTCCGGTCGCCGGATCGACCGTGAACGACACGATCTTTTCAGGGGTCTCGTGGGCGACGTCCTCGATCGACATGCCGCCTTCGGTCGAGACCACGAAGGAAATCCGCGACGTGGCGCGATCGACCAGCAGCGACAGGTAGAACTCCTTGTCGATCTCGGAGCCTTCCTCGATGTAGAGGCGATTGACCTGCTTGCCGTCGGCGCCGGTCTGCACCGTTACCAGGGTGGCGCCGAGCATCTGCTTGGCGAATTCCTTGACCTCGTCGATCGACTTGGCGAGGCGAACGCCGCCCTTGTCGCCCGCGGAGGCTTCCTTGAACTTGCCCTTACCGCGGCCGCCGGCGTGGATCTGGCTCTTCACCACCCAGACCGGTCCGCCGAGCTGCTTGGCAGCGGCTTCCGCCTCAGACGCCTTGAAGATCGGGAAGCCGTGACCGACCGGCACGCCGAACTCGCGCAGCACCGCCTTGGCCTGGTATTCGTGAATATTCATGGAGTTGCCCTTCGCCAGATCGCATCCAGCCGATTGAACCGCGATGCTGCGCCGATCTCAAAACGGATCGGCGCAGCCAGTTTGGTGAGACGTTCCTCAGTGCCCGAGCAGATCGGGCGCAATCTTCTTGCAGGCGTCGACCAGGCCCTGAACGGCAGCGACCGACTTGTCGAACGCTTCCTTGTCCTTGCCGGCCAGCTCGATCTCGACGATGCGCTCGACACCCTTGTCGCCGATCACCACCGGCACGCCGACATACATGTCCTTGACGCCGTATTCGCCGTTGAGGTGAGCCGCAACCGGCACCACCCGCTTCTTGTCCTTCAGATAGCTCTCTGCCATCGCGATCGCCGACGCCGCCGGCGCATAGAACGCCGAGCCGGTCTTCAGCAGATTGACGATCTCGGCGCCGCCGTTGCGGGTACGATCGACGATCTCGTCGAGGCGCGCCTGCGAGGTCCAGCCCATCTTGATCAGGTCGGGCAGCGGGATGCCGGCGACGGTCGAATACTTCACCAGCGGCACCATGGTGTCGCCGTGGCCGCCGAGCACAAAGGCGGTGACGTCTTCGACCGAGACGTTGAACTCGTCGGCCAGGAAGTAGCGGAACCGCGCCGAGTCGAGCACGCCGGCCATGCCGACAACCTTCTTGGCCGGGAGGCCCGAGGCCTTCTGCAGCGCCCACACCATCGCGTCGAGCGGGTTGGTGATGCAGATCACGAAGGCGTCGGGCGCGTACTTCTTGATGCCGGCACCGACCTGCTCCATCACCTTGAGGTTGATGCTGAGCAGATCGTCACGGCTCATGCCCGGCTTCCGCGGCACGCCGGCGGTGACGATCACCACGCGGGCGCCCTCGATCGCCTCGTAGGAATTGGCACCGGTCAGCTTGGAATCGAAACCGTCGACCGGCGAAGATTCCGCAAGGTCCAGCGCCTTCCCCTGTGGCACGCCCTCGGCGATGTCGAACAGCACCACGTCGCCGAGCTCTTTCAGCCCGATCATGTGTGCCAGCGTACCGCCGATCTGGCCGGAGCCAATCAAAGCAATCTTATCGCGCGCCATGGGAAAGCAGTCCTTTGAGCCCGTGGGTGGGGAGGGGTGGGAAATCCGCTTGGGTGGTTATCGCTTTCGCCCCATGCGTTCAAGTCAGCGAGCGCTCATTTGTTGGGCCGGCGGCCCTGCAAACGGCGGGTGGCTCGGAACAGACCTAGGTTTCGACCAGTCCGGTGGTGTCGCCGGTAGCGGTAGAGTCGCGCCGGCCGTGCGGCAGCGCCAGATACGATTCCGATCCCATTTCTGTGAGACGGGAGACCGTCCGATTGAATTCCAGCGCCTCGAAGCCTTCGGTGGCGCTATAGAGTCGTGCCGGCTCGGCCGCGGCCGAGGCCATCAACTTCACCGAGTTGTCGTAAAGCGTATCGATCAGCGCGATGAACCGCTTGGCAGCATTGCGATCGGCGTAGTCCATCGCCGGCACGTGATCTATCATCAGCGTGTGATACTCATGTGCGAGCCGCAGATAATCGCTGGCGCCCAGCGGTTTCTGGCACAGATCGGCGAACGAGAACCGGGCGACGTGATGGTCGGCCTGCGGGACGTGCAGGATACGGCCCTTGATCGAGATATCGCGCGGCTCGCCCTTGGCGGTGCCGGTGATCCGATGCCAGGCCCGGTCGATCGTCGCCGTCGCCTCGGCATCGTCGGGAGTCAGCCAGACCTTCATGCCGGCGAATTTCTCGAGGCGGTAATCGGTTCGCGCATCGAGGCGTATCACCCGCATATGCCGCTTCACCTGACCGATGAACGGCACGAACAGCGAGCGGTTGAGGCCGTCTTTATAGAGATCGTCCGGCGCCACGTTGGAGGTCGCCACCACTACGGTGCCGAGCTCGAACAGTTTGGTGAACAGCCGGCCGAGGATCATCGCATCGGCGATGTCGGTAACGTGGAATTCGTCGAAACACAGCAGCCAGGCCTCGTCGAGGATCGACGCCGCCGTCAGCTCCATCACGTCGGCATCCGGAATCTCGCCGCGTTTGATCGCCTGGCGGAAGCCGTTGATGCGGTCATGGGTCTCGGCCATGAACTCGTGAAAATGTGACCGCCGCTTCAATGCGATCGGGCTGGCGTCGAAGAACAGATCCATCAGCATGGTCTTGCCGCGACCGACCTCGCCGTGGATGTAGAGCCCTTGCGGGGGCAACTGACCGGCATCGCTGCCGCCGAACAAGCGACCGAAAAAACCCTGCTTTTTCGGAGGCTTGTATCCGTCCAGCGCCTCGTTGAGAAGCGTGAAGGCCTGCACTGCGCGAGCCTGCGCCGGGTCGGCTTCGATGCTGCCGGAGGCGATCAGGGATTGATATTGTTGGCGGAGCGAGAGCGACGAGGACATGCGGCCTTTTACCGCCTGATCGGGCGGCAAAATGCAAGCCGGGAATTCGGTCGGAGAGCTATGCGCGAGACCGAGGGGCGGTCAGCTCGTAAGGCGCCTCGACCACATACGGGCCGCCGCCGGTCGATGCCCGCGCCGAATACAGCACGAACCGCTCGGCCTTGAACACCTTGGACGGGAAGTAGCCGCGGATCGACAGATAGTCGGCGACATCGCGACTGGAGACGTCGCCGCGCAGCCGCGCCAGGGTGACGTGCGGGGTGAACTTCCGTCCCTCGGGATCGAGCCCGACCCGCTGCATCAGCCGCTCGAGTTCGGCCTGCAGTTCGATCAGCGGTTTCGACGGCACCACCGAAGCTACCACGGCGCGGGGCTTCTTGCCGCCGAAGCTGGACAGCCCCTGCAGCGTGACTTCGAACGGCTTGCGATTGACCCGGAACAGCGTCGAGGCGATCTCGTTGGCGGTGATGCCATCGATGTCGCCGATGAACCGCAAGGTGAGATGATAATCGTCCGGATCGACCCAGCGCGCCCCCGGTAATCCACCACGTAAACTCGACAGGGTCTGGCTGATCTCGGCCGGAATCTCCAGTCCCGTAAACAAACGCGGCATCGGCACACCCTCGAACCTGAGGCCCGATTGCGGCTGCCTATCCCGATCGTGGGGCCGTCCCGCGCAGGGACACGGCAGTCCGCAAAACGTCCGGCGAATCAACGATACGATTCTGTACCGCGTTTGTGTAACAGCGCTACAGCGGAGCCCACCCAGGGCCCAAAAAGCTGAGGGCAATCCGCCCCTTAAGCTCGGATGGCCGCTTTCTCAGCGGCTCTGCATCTGGAGCGGGCGGAGCAGCGCCTCGACCTTGGGCAAAATCCGCTCGACGATGACGTCGACACCCGCCGCCGTCGGATGAATGCCGTCGGCCTGGTTGAGGTTCGACACCGCAGCGACACCATCGAGGAAGAACGGATACACCGGCACGTCATACTGCTTGGCGAGCTCCGGATAGATCGCGTCGAACTGCGCCGCGTAGTCCTTGCCGTAGTTCGGCGGCGCCAGCATGCCGGCGAGCAGCACCGGCAGATTGCGCGCCTTCAGCCGCTTCAGGATCGCGTCCAACGCCTTGCGCGGAACCTTCGGATCGGTGCCGCGCAACGCATCGTTGGCTCCGAGCTCGACGATGACCGCGTCGGCATCGGGCGGCACCGACCAGTCGAGCCGCTCCAGGCCGCCGCTGGCGGTATCGCCGGACACGCCGGCATTCACCATCTCGGTGTCTATGCCCTTGGCTTTGAGCGCCTTTTGCAGCTTGGCCGGAAACGCATCGGCGGCCGGCAGGCCGTAGCCGGCGGTCAGCGAGTCGCCGAGCACCACGACTTTCAACGGCTTGGCGACCACCTCGGCCCGCGCACTTTGTCCGGGCGATGCCGCCAGTCCAAGTCCCAGGACCAGCGCGATCGTGCGCGCCCACCCCTCGACCGCCAAGATTGAATAGCCATATGAGGCAGCCATGGACAGTCTCATTGAACCCTCGTCATTGGCCGGTGCGCCGGACAGTATCGCGATCTCCAACGTCAACCTGTCGCTGGGCAGCGGCGCCGCGCGGGTGCACATCCTCAAGGACATCAGCCTGCGCGTCGGCTCCGGCGAGGCGATCGGACTGATCGGCCCGTCCGGCTCCGGCAAGTCCACCCTGCTGATGGTGATGGCCGGGCTGGAGCGGCCCGACAGCGGTCAGGTGGTGGTGGGTGGCACCTCGTTCAATGGTTTGGACGAAGACGCGTTGGCCCGCTTCCGCGGCCGCCAGATCGGAATCGTGTTTCAGTCCTTCCACCTGATCCCGACCATGACAGCGCTGGAAAACGTGGCAGTGCCGCTGGAGCTGGCCGGTCAGGCCAATGCGGCGGACCGCGCGGCCCAGGAGCTGGCGTCGGTGGGGCTCGGTGAACGGCTGCACCATTACCCGTCGCAGCTCTCCGGCGGCGAGCAGCAGCGCGTCGCGCTCGCTCGAGCGCTGGCTCCCGACCCGGCGATCCTGGTCGCGGACGAGCCGACCGGCAATCTCGACGAGACCACCGGCCGGCAGATCGTCGACCTGCTGTTCACCAAGCATGCCGAACGGGGCATGACGCTGGTATTGGTGACCCACGACTCGTCGCTGGCGCAACGCTGCGACCGGGTGGTGCGGCTGCGCTCCGGGCGGATCGACGCGACGCAGCCGGGCTCCGCCGCGCGCGCAAGGTCGGCCTGATCGATGAGCGTCGTTGCCGAGACGCCGCCACGTGCCCGCTCGTGGTCGCTGCCGCTGCGCTACGCGCTGCGCGAGATGCGCGGCGGGCTGAGCGGATTTTACGTATTCATCGCTTGTATCGCGCTCGGCGTGATGGCGATCGCCGGCGTCGGCTCGGTCGCGGCCAGTCTCGGTGACGGCCTCGCCCGCGAGGGCCGCACCCTGCTCGGCGGCGATGCGGCGTTCTCGCTGATCCAGCGCGAGGCGACGCCCAGCGAAGTGGCTTTCCTGCGCAGCCGGGGCGAGGTCTCGGTCGCCGCCACGATGCGCGGAATGGCGCGGACCGAAGACGGCCGCTCCGCCCTGGTCGAGCTGAAGGCGGTCGACGGTGCCTATCCGCTGCTCGGCGAGCTGAAACTCGAGCCCCCGATGCCGGTCGCCGACCTGCTTGCCCGGCGTGACGACGCTTATGGCGCCGCCGCCGACCCCGCCCTGCTGGCGCGGCTCGATCTGAAGGTCGGCGACAAGGTCATGATCGGCAGCGACACCTTCCAGATCCGCAGCGTTGTCGCCGCCGAGCCCGACAAGCTGTCCGGCAATATCGGCTTCGGTCCGCGGTTTCTGATTAGCGACGAGGGCCTGCGCGCAACGCAGTTGTTGCAGCCGGGCAGTCTGGTGCGCTGGATCTATCGCGTCCGTCTGCCGGACAACGGCGCTGACGACCGCGCGGCACAGCGGCTGGTCGATGACACCCGGGCGGCGCTGCCGCATGCCGGCTGGGAGATCCGCACCCGTGGCAACGCCTCGCCGCAGCTCGAACGCACCATCACTCGCTTCACCCAGTTCCTGACCCTGGTCGGCCTCGCCGCGCTGGTGGTGGGGGGCGTCGGCGTCGCCAACGCGGTGAAGAGCCATATCGATCGCCGCCGCGACGTCATCGCCACGTTCAAGGCGGTCGGCGGCACCGGCGGCAGCGTGTTCGCGATCTATCTGACCCAGGTGATTGTGCTCGCCGTGATCGGTGCGGCGATCGGACTGGCGCTCGGGGCCGCAATCCCGTTCGCGATCGTCGGCCTGTTCGGCCAATTGCTGCCGCTGCCGGTGATCGCCGCAGTGCATCCGGGCGAGCTGGCGCTGTCGTTGCTGTACGGCCTGCTGACCGCGCTGGCGTTCGGCCTATGGCCGCTGGCGCAGGTTCGTGATGTGCCGGTGGCGATGCTGTTCCGGGAGGCTGCGACCGCGATCGGTCACCGCCCGGGGGTGAAGGATCTGGCCTGGATCGGTCTCGTCGTCGCGGTGCTGCTGACGCTCGTGATCGGCCTGTCTTACGACAAGCGGATAGCGCTTGCGGTCGTCGGCGCCACGCTCGCGGTGTTCGTGCTGCTGCGCGGCGTTGCCGCCGCCCTGATGGCGATCGCGCGGCGGCTGCCGCGGTCGCGCATCACCATGCTGCGACTTGCGGTCGCCAACATCCATCGTCCCGGCGCGCTGACGCCCTCGGTCGTGCTGTCGCTGGGCCTCGGCCTCGCGGTGCTGGTCACGGTCTCGCAGGTCGACGGCAATCTGCAGCGACAGTTCACGGCGGCGCTGCCCGAGAAGGCGCCGACCTTCTTCTTCATCGACATTCCCTCCAGCGAGACTGAGCAATTCGGCACCTTCCTGCACCAGATCGCGCCGAACGCGACGCTCGAGGATGTGCCGATGCTGCGCGGGCGGATCGTCGCGGCCCGCGGTGTCCGTGCCGAGGATCTCAAGCCGGCGCCGGACGCCGAATGGGTGCTGCAGAGCGACCGCGGCCTGACCTACGCCGCCGAGGTCCCCGCCGGCTCGAAGGTTGTCGAAGGGCGGTGGTGGCCGAAGAACTACAGCGGTCCGCCGCTAGTGTCGTTCGACAAGAAACTGGCCCAGGGGCTCGGCCTGACGATCGGCGACAAGGTCACGGTGAACGTGCTGGGCCGCGAGATCACCGCGACGATCTCCAACCTGCGCAGCATCGACTGGCAAAGCCTCGGCATCAATTTCGTCGTGGTGTTTTCGCCCGACACCTTCCGCGGCGCGCCGCACACCCATATCGCCACGCTGACCGAGAGCGGCAGCACGCCGCAGAGCGACGCCGCCGTGATCAAGCAGGTGGCCGACCGGTTTCCGATGGTGACGTCGGTCCGGGTGCGCGAGGCGCTGGAGACGGTCGGCGGCGTGGTGGCGAACCTGGTGCTCGCGGTGCGCGGCGCCAGTGCCGTCACGCTGATCTCGGCCATCCTGGTGCTCGGCGGCGCGCTCGCCGCCGGCCATCGCCACCGGGTCTATGACGCTGTGATCCTGAAGACGCTCGGCGCCACCCGGGCGCGGCTGATCGGGGCCTTCGCGCTCGAATACGCGATGATCGGCCTCGCCACAGCGGCTTTTGCAGTGATCGCCGGCTCTGTCGCCGCGTGGCTGATTGTCACACGGTTGATGACGCTCAGCTTCGTCTGGCAGGCCGGATCGGCGGCAGGCGTGGTGGTGGCCGCGCTGGCGGTCACCGTCGGCCTTGGACTGATCGGCACATGGCTGGCCCTCAACCAGAAGCCCGCTTCCGTTCTGCGCAATTTATAGTTATGCAGCCCCGCGGCATCGGGCTGCGCGGCGTGTTGGCACTCCCCTTCGACGGCCCCTGAAACAGGCCGGAAACCATGGGTTTCGACCAAGGTCGGACGCTGGTTTCTTTACCCTTCCGGAGCGGAGCGACATTCAGCCGCGCATAATATCTTGCCTGGACCGTGTTAGTTTCCCACATATCAGAATGGGTCGGACGGCTCGATGAACAGGCGTTCATAATGGGTTCAACCTCGAACTCCATACGCCTCGTCACTCCGTCCGGGATAGATTAGTACTGGCTTTCGCCACCCTTCGCGACCGGCCAGACAAACTCGGGATCTCGACCATGTCGGACTTGGACCGCAACTACACTTCTCCCTTCGGCCGGGCCGCCGGACGCGTCGATACCGCGACCGTCGACGCCGGGCTGCGCGCCTACATGCTGCGCATCTACAACTACATGACGATCGGCCTGGCCATCACCGGTCTGGCCGCTCTCGGCGTCTATATGGGCGCCGTGACCACGGACGCTGGCGCCGCCGCCGCACGGGTCGGCAACACCATGCTGACCTCGTTCGGCGTGGCGATGTTCGTCAGCCCGCTGAAGTGGGTGTTCATCCTCGCCCCGCTGGCGATGGTGTTCGTCATTTCCTTCGGCATCAACCGCCTGAAGCCGCAGACCGCACAGCTGCTGTTCTGGGCGTTCTCGGCGCTGATGGGCATCTCGCTGTCGTCGATCTTCCTGGTGTACACCCACACCTCGATCGTCCGGGTGTTCTTCATCACCGCGGCGGCGTTCGGTGCGCTGAGCCTTTATGGCTACACCACCAAGCGTGACATGACCGGGATGGGCTCGTTCCTGATCATGGGCCTGTTCGGCGTCGTGATCGCCAGCCTGGTGAACCTGTTCGTCGCCTCGTCGATGCTGCAGTTCATCGTCTCGGTGGTGGGCGTGCTGGTGTTCGCCGGCCTGACCGCCTGGGACACTCAGCGGCTGAAGAACGACTACATCTACGGCTACGGCTCGATGGGCGGCGACGTCGCCGAGCGGGCCGCCATCACCGGCGCGCTGTCGCTGTACCTGAACTTCATCAACCTGTTCACGCTGCTGCTGCAGCTGCTGGGACAGAAGAAATAAGCCCCTTCACCTCGGTGAAACCAAAAGCCCCGGCCTCGCGCCGGGGCTTTTTTGTTGGGCGAACGAACGTCCGAACCAAAGAACTTGCGCAAGGCGCCTCACCGCAAACGCCCGCCATGGCCAGGCTCGACCCGGCGATCCATCCTTTGAGAGGAACGGTTTATGCCTCGCGAACAGGATGGATACGCGGGGCGAGCCCGCGTATGACGCTGAGACTGGCGATCCGCTCCGAACCCGAATTTCGCATGTCCGACCTCCTCGTCCGCCCCGCCACGCCTGCCGATCTGCCCGCCATCACCGCGATCTATGAGCAGGCGGTGCGCTTCGGCACCGCCACCTTCGAGCTGACACCGCCCGACCTCGCCGAGATGACGCGGCGGTTCGACTCCCTGATCGGAGGCGGCTTTCCGTATCTGGTCGCGGAAGCGGGCGGGACGATTGCCGGCTACGCCTATGCCGGACCGTACCGGCCGCGGCCGGCCTATCGGTTCACGGTCGAAAACTCGATCTATCTCGATCCAGCTGCACACCGCCGCGGCATCGGCAGCGCCTTGCTGCGCGATCTGATCGCCGAATGTACGGAACGCGGCTTCCGCCAGATGATCGCGGTGATCGGCGATTCCGCCAACGCCGCCTCGATCGCCCTGCACCGCAAGGCCGGGTTCGTCCCGATCGGCACCCACACCGACGTCGGCTTCAAATTCGGCCGCTGGCTGGACTCGGTGCTGATGCAGCGGATGCTGGGCGACGGCGGCAGGACGGTGCCGAAGGCAGAGGCAGGGCCGATTAACATGTGATGCCGTCACCCTCCGCGAAGGCGAAGGGCCCAGTATTCCAGAGAGTCGATGCTGATCACTGGCGCTGGGATACTCGGTCGCCCGGACAAGCCGGGTGATGACACGGGGGACCATCGAGACGCTTCGCCCCCGACCCAGCTCCGCCGCGGTTCGGGTCACACCAGCGCCAGCTTGCGGTCGATCACCAGCAGCACGCGGTCGAGTTCGTGGCCGCGGCGCAGGATCTGACCGGAGGCGCCGATCACGCAATACGCCCCCTGTTTGCGGGTGAGCCGCGGATCCTTGACGATGCGATAGATCGGGACTTCCGAAGCCCGCCGGAAGATCGAAAACACGGCGTGGTCTTTCAAAAAGTCGATGGCGTAATCGCGCCACTCACCAGCCGCGACCATCCGGCCATAGAGATTGAGGATGCGATTGAGCTCCAGGCGGTTGAAGGTAACCCGTCCCTGCAGCGGCGCGCCGCCTGAGCGCTCCGCTGCGCGGCTCTCGCTGGGATCAGCCTCCCCGGAAATCAGATCCATCGGCGCCTCCTGTCACGTCGCTGACATGATTGCGCCGCTGGCGCCGGGCCGCAAGAGGATCGAAAGCAGCAGGGCGTCAAAGCTGATCGGCGACCGCGCAATCTCACGGCTTCGTTAGGCGAATTCTTATTGCCGCCCGATTTTCGCCAACCGGGCGCCAAGCCGGCTTGCGATAAAACAATCACTGCGTTGGCCCGGTCACTTCGGCTTCGGATTCCTCAGCCCCCAGCCCCCTGAAGCAGTTGGGACCGGGCCTGTACGCAGAACCTCAATCCCCCTCCTGGGCCGACGCAAGTTGGTCCTTTTTTGTTTTTGGGCGCCAATCTACCGGCGCAGCTCCGCATCACGGAGCGCTCAGCCGAGCCGAATCGCCCGAGCTCGTTGCTCCCGCCGAAATCCAGACGATTGCCGTTCAGTTTAACGAGGTGAAGGCCGCCCCGAGCATCGCGCCGGGTTTGTCACGGCTGCCATTCTGGACGTACACCGCCGCCGCATCGACGCCGTCGCCGACGACGTTCTCCAGCGGCACGGTCCATTGCTCGGCAGCGCCGTTCCAATCCCCGACCTTCAGCAGATTGCGCACGACGTTATGATAGGTGACGTGGCGCCCGCGATTCTCGCCGCGGCCGATCTCGATCGGGATCGCTTTCGACACCCCGCAGATCCAGACTTCACCATGCCTCGCGGGATCGCCGTCAGGGGCCGCAGCGACCACGACCTTGATCTCCTTGCCCTCGACCGACAGCGACACCGGAACGTTCATCACCCCGGCAGATCGATCGGTGGTCTTGATCGCGCTGTCGATGCCCGCCCGGTTGCTGCCGACCAGATGCGCCGAGCCGTTGACGACGACCTGCGGGGTGAACACGTCGCGGTCGCCCCGCACTTGCGAATAGGCCTTCTGGCGGGCGGTGAAGCGGGCGTCGGCGAGCGTGTCTTTCCAGCCGAGGTAGTCCCAATAGTCGATCGGTAGGCTGAGGGCGATCACCGACGGATCGTGGGCGAGCTCACCGATGATCTTGTCCGCCGGCGGACAGGACGAGCAACCTTGCGAGGTGAAGAGCTCGACGACGGCACGGGGCTCGGCGGCAGCAAGATCCACCGTCGCGATCGTCACGCACAGGCCGAGTGCGCCGGACCACCGCGAAAATCCACCAACACCGTTCATCGTCGTTTGCCGAACCGCCTTGGCGAGAGAGCTTCGGGACGGCGGAGCGCCGCCCTCCAACGAGGAGCCTTAAAACGAAAAGGCGGCCCTTTGCATAGGCCGCCTTCCGTTCACCTGCCACTCACTTCGCAGTGAGGCGATCTTCTACTCTTGGCTGAGCTCGCGGCTCAGGCTGCGAGCTTGCGCAGCACGTAGTGCAGAATACCGCCGTTGCGATAGTAATCGAGTTCGTCGAGCGTATCGATGCGGCACAGCAGCGGCACGCGCTTGCGCTTGCCTTCGGCCGAGGTGATCTCGGCTTCCAGCATCTGACGCGGCTTGAGGTCGCCTTCGAGACCGCGGATCGTGACCTTCTCGTTGCCCTTCAGGCCGAGCGACGCCCACGAGGTGCCCTCTTCGAAGGTCAGCGGCAACACGCCCATGCCGACCAGGTTCGAGCGATGGATGCGTTCGAAGCTCTGGCAGATCACGGCGCGAACGCCGAGCAGACGGGTGCCCTTCGCGGCCCAGTCGCGCGACGAACCGTTGCCGTATTCGGCACCGGCGAACACCACGAGCGGCACCTTCTCTTCCTGGTACTTCATGGCGGCGTCGTAGATCGACATCTGCTCGCCGTCCGGCCAGTGCTTGGTGAGGCCGCCTTCCGGAATGTTGCCGTCGGCGCCCTTCAGCATGTGGTTCTTGATGCGGATGTTGGCGAAGGTGCCGCGCATCATGACTTCGTGGTTACCACGGCGGGTGCCGTACTGGTTGAAGTCGGCCGGCCGCACCTGGTGCTCCGACAGATACTTGCCTGCCGGCGACGTCAGCTTGATCGAGCCCGCCGGCGAGATGTGGTCGGTGGTGATCTTGTCGCCGAACAGCGCCAGGACACGGGCGTCGACGACGTCGACGATCGGCTCCGGCTGCTTGGTCATGCCTTCGAAATACGGCGGGTTCTGTACGTAGGTCGAGCCCATGTTCCACTTGTAGGTCTCGCTCTCGACCGTCTTGATCTTGCGCCAGTTGGTGTCTCCCTTGAACACGTCGGCGTAGCGCGACTTGAACACCTTGGAGGTGACGAACTTCTTGACGAAGGCGTTGATCTCCTTGGTGGTCGGCCAGATGTCCTTCAGATACACCGGCTTGCCGTCCTTGCCGGTGCCGATCGGCTCGACCGCGAGGTTCTTGGTGACGCTGCCGGCGAGCGCATAGGCGACCACCAGCGGCGGCGAGGCGAGGTAGTTCGCCTGCACGTCCGGCGACACTCGGCCTTCGAAGTTGCGGTTGCCCGACAGCACGGCGGCGGCAACGATGCCGTTGTCGTTGATCGACTTCGAGATCTCTTCCGGCAGCGGGCCGGAATTGCCGATGCAGGTGGTGCAGCCGAAACCGACGAGGTTGAAGCCGACCTTGTCGAGATCCTTCTGCAGACCCGAATTGGCCAGATACTCGGCCACGACCTGTGAGCCGGGCGCCAGCGAGGTCTTCACCCACGGCGCCGACTTCAAGCCCTTGGCGGCGGCATTGCGGGCCAGCAGGCCGGCGCCGATCAGCACGCTCGGGTTCGAGGTGTTGGTGCAGGAGGTGATCGCGGCGATCACCACGTCGCCGTGGCCGAGATCGAAATTGCGGCCTTCGACCTTGTAGCGGGCGCCGTCGAGCGCCTTCTTGTACTCGGCGTCCATCGCGGCCGTGAAGCCCTCGGACACCCCCGACAGCGCGATGCGGCCCTCGGGGCGCTTCGGACCGGCCATCGACGGCACGACGTCGGCAAGGTCCAGCGTCAACGTCACCGTGAAGACCGGATCGGGCGACTTGGCGGTGCGGTACAGACCCTGCGCCTTGGCGTATTTCTCGACCAGCGCGACGCGGGCGGACGCGCGGCCCGAGGTCTTCAGGTAGTCGAGCGTTTCGGAATCGACCGGGAAGAAGCCGCAGGTCGCGCCGTATTCCGGCGCCATGTTGGCGATCGTGGCCTTGTCGGCAACCGAGAGGTGATCGAGGCCGGGGCCGAAGAATTCGACGAACTTGCCGACCACGCCCTGCTTGCGCAGCATCTGGGTGACGGTGAGCACCAAGTCGGTGGCGGTGACGCCTTCCTTGAGCGCGCCCTTGAGCTTGAAGCCGACCACTTCCGGTAGCAGCATCGACAGCGGCTGGCCGAGCATCGCGGCTTCCGCCTCGATGCCGCCGACGCCCCAGCCGAGCACGGCGAGACCGTTGACCATGGTGGTGTGGGAGTCGGTGCCGACCAGCGTATCCGGATAGGCGACCTCGAAGGTGCCGGTCTTGCGACCGATGGTCATCTTCTGCTTCTTGGTCCAGACCGTCTGCGCCAGATATTCGAGATTGACCTGGTGGCAGATGCCGGTGCCGGGCGGCACCACCGAGAAGTTCGAGAACGCCTTCTGGCCCCACTTCAGGAACTCGTAGCGCTCCTGGTTCTGCTTGTATTCCTCGGCGACGTTCTTCTTGAACGCCTGGTTGTTGCCGAAGAAGTTGACGATCACCGAGTGGTCGATGACGAGGTCGACCGGCACCAGCGGGTTGATCTTCTCGGCGTCACCACCGAGCGCCTGCATGGCGTTGCGCATCGCCGCCAGATCGACCACCGCCGGCACGCCGGTGAAGTCCTGCATCAGCACGCGCGCCGGGCGGAACGCAATCTCGTGCTCCAGCGCCTTCTTCCGCATCCACTTCGCGACCGCCATGATGTCGGCCTTCTTGACGGTGCGGTCGTCCTCGTTGCGTAGCAAGTTTTCCAGCAGCACCTTCATCGAGTAGGGCAGGCGGGAAATGCCTTTCAGGCCGTTCTTCTCGGCGGTGGGCAGGCTGTAATAGACGTAAGACTTGCTGCCGACCTTGAGGATCTTCCGGCATTTGAAGCTGTCGAGCGAGGTCATGTAAGGCGGGTCCCAGATTATCGTTTTCGATGGGGCGAGCTTGTATGCTGGCTCCGGAGGGGCAGGCCGTCCGGCTTGCGGGCGCCGATCGTGTGCTGCATCAAGTTCCGGCTTATAGAACCTTTCCAATTGCGCCGCCAGTTCGACAATGACAGGCGAGCGCATCGATTTGTGAGTAGACCGTTCCGATCCCGGAGCGGAACAGGTTGGGATGCATGCGACTGTCCGGGCGCGACTTACGATGTGTACGAGGAGGCCGCGAGGTATTCGCCGAACTCGCCTTCGATGCAAGCGGCGGCGAGGCGCTGGCACTGGTCGGACACAATGGCGCCGGCAAGACGTCGCTGCTGCGGCTGATCGCCGGACTGCTGACACCGGAGGCCGGAACCATCACACTCGACGGCGGGGAACCGGATACGCCGGTGGCCGAACAGGCGCACTATCTCGGCCATCGCGACGCGCTCAAGCCGTCGCTCAGCGTCGCCGAAAATCTCGGCTTCTGGCGCGACTTTCTCGGCGGCGAGCGCGCCGACCTGGACACCAGCATCAAGGCGGTCGGGCTCGGTCACGCCGCCGAATTGCCGGCCGCGTATCTGTCCGCCGGGCAGCGCCGTCGGCTATCGATCGCCCGGCTGCTGGTGGTCCGGCGGCCGATCTGGCTGCTCGATGAGCCGACCTCCGCGCTCGACGTCAAAGGCCAGGACTTGTTCGTCGGCCTGATGCAGAACCACCTCGCCGCCGGCGGCATCATCGTCGCCGCCACCCATACCCCCCTCGGCATTCCGGTGCGCGAGCAGCGGATCGGAGCCGCAACATGACCGCGCTCGGCGCCATCGTACGCCGCGATATCAGGATCGCGCTCCGGGTCGGCGGCGGCGCACTGATCGGCGTGCTGTTCTTCCTCACCGTGGTGGTGCTGATGCCGTTCGCGGTCGGCCCCGACCTCGCCCTGTTGAAGCGGCTCGGCCCGGCCATCCTGTGGCTCGGCGCGCTGCTCGCCAGCCTGCTGACGCTTGACCGGCTGTTCACCGCCGACGCCGAGGACGGCTCGCTCGACCTGATCGTGATGAGCCGGACACCGCTGGAACTCACCTGCGCTGCCAAGGCGCTGGCGCATTGGCTGGCGGCCGGGCTGCCGCTGATCGTCGCTACCCCCGTCCTCGGCCTCCTGCTCAATCTCGACGGCAGCGCCTCGCTGGCCGTGATGGCGACGCTGCTGGCCGGCACGCCGGCCCTGACCTTCACCGGCATGATCGGCGCCGCGCTGGCGGTGACGCTGCGCCGCGGCGGGCTGCTGCTGGCCGTGCTGGTGCTTCCGCTGTCGATCCCGGTGCTGATCTTCGGCGTTTCCGCCTCGCAGGCGGCGATCGTCGGCCCGGTGTCTTTCGGCACCCCGTTCTCGATCCTGTGCGCGATCTCGCTGCTCAGCCTGGTGATCGGCCCGTTCGCCGCCGCCGCCAGCCTGCGGCAGGGGATGGATTAGGGCGCTTCACCTCCGATCAACTCCCGCGGAAGTCGGGGTCGATCTGCGCCATATCATTGCCTGAGACCGCTCCGGCCATTATCAGGGTGCGCCATGAAGCTGACCGAACTCGCCAACCCGACCCGGTTCCTGAGCTATGCCGGCCGCCTGCTGCCTTGGCTGGCCGGCGCGACCGCATTGGCGCTGGCGGTCGGGCTGACCCAGGCGATGCTGGCGCCGGACGACTACCAGCAGGGCGCCACCGTCAAGATCATGTTCGTGCATGTGCCGAACGCCTGGCTGGCGATGTTCGTCTGGGGAGTGATGAGCGTCGCCTCGCTCGGCACGCTGGTGTGGCGGCATCCGCTCGCCGACGTTGCGGCCAAGACCGCGGCACCGATCGGCGCCGCGTTCACGTTCCTGGCACTGGTCACCGGCTCGTTGTGGGGACGGCCGATGTGGGGCACCTATTGGGAATGGGACGCTCGGCTGACCTCGATGCTGGTGCTGTTTCTGATGTATCTCGGGCTGATCGCGCTGTGGCGCGCGGTCGAGGATCCGTCGCGGGCGGCCCGCGCCGCCGCCGTGCTCACCTTGGTCGGCGCCATCAACCTGCCGATCATCAAGTTTTCAGTCGACTGGTGGAATACGCTGCACCAGCCGGCTTCGGTGATGCGGATGGGCGGATCGACTCTGGACAAGGCGTTTCTGGTTCCGCTGCTGGTCACGGCAATCGGCTTCTCGCTGCTGTTTCTGACCCTGCATCTGGCGGCGATGCGCAACGAGATCCTGCGCCGGCGGGTGCGCTCGCTGCAAATGATGCAGGCCAGCCGGGCCGAGGCGGCGTGATGTTCGGCAAATACGCGGATTTCATCGTCTCGTCCTATGCCGCGACCGGCATCGTGGTGCTGTTGCTGATCGGCTGGGTGGTGCTCGACTATCGCAAGCAGAGGGCGCGGCTGCGCGACCTCGAAGCCCGCGGCGCGATCCGCCGCTCCGGCCGCAGCGCCACCGACCACTAACACCGACGGATCATCATGACCGATACGTTCGAACCCGCCTCGCCGAAGCGCCGATCTTGGCTGGTGGTCCTGCCGGCACTGCTGTTCGCCGGACTGGCGGTCCTGTTCTGGTTTCGACTCGGCGACAGCGACGTCTCGCGGATTCCCTCGGCGCTGATCGGCCGGCCGGCGCCGCAGACACCGCTGCCGCCGCTGGAGGGACTGACTCGCGACGGCACTCAGGTGGCTGGCCTCGATCCAGCGATGCTCAAGGGCAAGGTCAGCGTCGTCAACGTCTGGGCGTCGTGGTGCGTGCCGTGCCACGACGAGGCGCCGCTGCTGGTGACTCTGGCGCAGGACAGCCGGTTTCAGGTCATCGGGATCGACTACAAGGACAAGCCCGAGAATGCCCGCCGCTTCCTCGGCCGCTACGGCAATCCGTTCGCCGCGGTCGGGGTGGACGCCAACGGCCGCGCCGCGATCGAATGGGGCGTGTACGGCGTGCCGGAAACGTTCATCATCGGCCGTGACGGGAAGATCGCCTACAAGCTGGTCGGCCCGATCACACCGGACAACATCGAGAAGGTGCTGAAGCCGGAGATCGGCAAGGCATTGGTCGCGCCGCAGAGCTGATCGACCTGTTAGCACCGCCGAAAGCTCTTGAAAAATAAACCGGACCGTTTATCGGCCGTTCATCGCGCCGCCATTGCGGCGCCATGAATCCGGGATGAGCTTCGAAGCGTTACTAACAACGTCCTTTGGAGGGACATCCGATGGGTACTTCGACTTTGCGTCGCCTCACGCTCGCCCCGCTCGCCGCCGCCGTCGCGCTCGGCCTGCTCGTTTCCGCGCCCGCGATGGCGCAGACGCCGCAGCCCGCGACCAAGATGGCTCCGGCACCGAAGGCGGAGCCCAAGGCCGCCGCCCCCGCGAAGGCGGAGAAGACCGAGCTGCTCGACATCAATTCGGCGACCGCCGAACAGCTCGACGCGCTCCCCGGCGTCGGCAAGGCCTACTCCGCCGCGATCATCAAGGGGCGCCCCTACAAGGGCAAGGACGAGCTGGTGCACAAGAAGATCGTGCCGCAAAAGACCTACGACGGCATCAAGGACAAGATCATCGCCAAGCAGAAGTAAGCGTCTGCACTTCGTCATTCCGAGGAGCGTAGCGACGAAGCAATCCAGCGCCGTGCACTGAGCTGGATTGCTTCGCGGAGCCTGTGCTCGGACGGCGCGAAGCGCCGATCCGGGTGCTCGCAATGACGGGGAGAGGGAAGCGCTGTCAGCGCCCCGACACGTCGCCTTCGTCGGCGGCGCTTTGTTCGAGCGTCGCGGGCTCGACCGTGTAGCGCTTGGTCAGCGGCATTTGCATCAACGCGAACAGCATGGTCAGCGGCACCATGCCGAAGACCTTGAAGTTGACCCAGAAGTCGGTCGACTGCGTTCGCCACACCGCTTCGTTGAGCAGCGCCATCGCAAAGAAGAACAGCGCCCAGCGCAACGTCAGCTTCCGCCAGCCTTCCGGCGTCAGGTTGAACACCTGATCGAACATGACGGCGATGAAGGAGCGGCCGAACAGCAGCCCGCCGCCGAGCACCGCGCCGAACAACGTGTACACGATGGTCGGCTTCATCTTGATGAAGGTCTCGTCGTGCAACACCAGCGTCAGAGTGCCGAACACCAGCACCACCACGGCGGTGACGATCGCCATGATCGGCACATGCTTCGTGACCACATAAGAGGCGATGACCGCTGCGACCACCGCCACCATGAAGGCGCCGGTGGCGGCGAACAGATGAAACTTGGCATTGACGACGAAGAATACCAGCAGCGGCCCAAGCTCGGTCGCGAGCTTGAACAGCGGATGCGGCCGGTTCTTCTCGAGCAGGTCGTCGGTCATGCCGCCTCCGTGCCGGCGATCGCCTTGGCGAAATCACGCGCCGTGAACGGCGACAGATCGTCGGCGCTCTCGCCGACGCCGATGAAATGCACCGGCAGTTTATGCTTCTCGGCGATCGCCACCAGAATGCCGCCGCGGGCAGTGCCGTCGAGCTTGGTCATCACCAGCCCGGTGACGCCGGCGGTCTTGGTGAACGCCTCGACCTGCGACAGCGCGTTCTGACCGACGGTGGCGTCGAGCACGAGCAGCACCGCATGCGGCGCGCTGGCATCGACCTTCTTGATGACACGAACGATCTTCTCGAGCTCGCTCATCAGCTCGGTGCGGTTCTGCAGCCGGCCGGCGGTGTCGATCAGCAGCACATCGCGGCCCTGCTCCTTCGCCGAGGTGAGCGCGTTGAACGCCAACCCTGCGGCATCGGAGCCTTGCGCGCCGGCCACCACCGGCGTTCCGGTGCGCTCGCCCCAGACCTTGAGCTGGTCGATCGCCGCGGCCCGGAAAGTATCGCCGGCAGCCAGCATCACCTTGTGGCCCCCGGCGGCGAAATGCTGCGACAGCTTACCGATGGTGGTGGTCTTGCCGGAGCCGTTGACCCCGACCATCAGGATCACGAACGGCTTCTTGCCGGCGTCGATCTGCAGCGGCTGTGCCACCGGCGCCAGCACCTTCTCGACCTCCGCGGCGACGATCTCTTTGACATCGCTGGCCGAGATCATCTTGTCGTAGCGGCCCTCGCCGACCGCCTTGGCGATCCGCGACGCAACCTCCGTGCCGAGATCGGCGCGCAGCAGCACGTCCTCGATCTCCTCGAGCATCGCCCGGTCGAGCTTGCGCTTGGACACGAATTCCGACAGCGCCGTCCCGATCGAGCTCGAGGTGCGCTTCAGACCGCTGGACAGCCGCCGCCACCAGCTCTGTTTCGAATTTTCCGGAGTGTCGTTCATCAGGGCGCTGTGTTAGCCGTTTCGCGCCATGAACGAAAGCCACTCCGATCAATTCGAGCCGCCGGAACTGAGCCCGGAGGAGATCCAGGCACGCGTGCTGTATCGCGACGGGCTGATGCTGGTGATCGACAAACCGCCTGGCCTGCCGGTGCATCGCGGGCCGAAAGGCGGTCCGAATCTCGAAGCCTCGTTCGACGCGCTCCGCTACGGTTTGCCGCGCCCCCCGGTGCTGGCGCATCGGCTCGACCGCGACACCTCGGGCTGCCTGGTGCTCGGCCGCCATCGCAAGGCGACGGCCACGCTCGGGCTGCTGTTCAAGCATTCGCGGATTTCCAAGACCTATTGGGCGATCGTCGAGGGCGGCCCGGCCGAAGACGAAGGCAGCATCGACCTGCCGATCGGCAAGCTCAACGCCGAGCGCGGCTGGTGGCAAAAGATCGATCTGGAGCATGGACTGCCGTCGCTGACGAAATGGACCGTGCTCGGACGCTCGCCCTCCCCTCCCCCTTGCGGGGAGGGGGCGGGGGTGGGGGTCCACAGTGGGAGCCTCACTTCGGGGCGCCCTCACCCCACCCCTCTCCCGCAAGCGGGAGAGGGGGCTCTCAGTGCCGAGGGAGAGGGTGAGGGTCTGTCTCGAAAGCCGGGCGGTGCGCACCTCACCTGGCTGGCGCTCGAACCCGTCACCGGTCGCACCCACCAGCTCCGGGTGCATTGCGCCGCGATGGGCTGGCCGATCTTCGGCGACAACATCTATGGCAATGGCCCGCGGTTCGGCGAGCCGCGCTTGCATCTGCACGCCCGCGAGATCGTGATTCCGCTATCCCGCAACAAGCCGCCGGTGGTCGTGACCGCGCCGCCGCCGACCCATATGCAGCCGCGGCTCGCCGCCTGCGGCTGGGTGCCCGACTGACGGCCTCAGGCCGCTGCCGCCATCACCACTTGGGCGAGCAGCTGCTCGCGCTTGGCCTGGGAGCGGGTACCCTTCAGGGTCGATGCAAACCGTTCGAGAATGCCGTCCTCGAACGCAGTCACGATGGTGGCGTGCACATAGCTCTTGCGGCAGATCGCGGGGGTGTTGGCAAGCTCGTCGGCCGCAGCCCGCACCGCCTCCAGCACCTGCTTTCGCCGGCCGCGGGCACTGCTGGCCGGTTCGATCCGCGCCAGCGATTCCAGCACCACTGCCGAGGCCATCAGGGTGCGAAAGTCCTTCAGCGAAATCCGAATGCCCGCAAGTTCGCGCAGGAAGATGTTGACCTGGGAGGTCGAGACCAGGTGCACCGCGCCGTCGATGCCGACGTACTGGAATAGCCGTTTGCCCGGCAGCTTGCGCAAGATGCCGATGGCCCGTACCAGCCGGGCCGCGCCGCATTCCTTGCGCACCGCTTTGCCGCCCTTGGCCTTGAACGACAGGGTCACGCAGTCGTCCTCGATCGCCACGTTGGACTTCAGCAGCGTGGCGGCACCGCGGGTGCCGTTGAGCCGCGCATAAGATTCGCTGCCGGGCCGGATCGCGGTCCGGGCGATCAGCTCGATGACCGCGGCGAGTGCAAACTCCCGGGTCGGTTGATCACCCGACAGGTGTTTCGCGACCGCGCGGCGGATCTTCGGCAGCGCCCCGACGAGTTGCGCCAGCCGGTGCGCCTTGCGGGCTTCTCTCACCTTTTCCCAGTCTGAGTGGTAGCGGTACTGCAGCCGGCCGGCAGCATCGCGGCCGACCGCCTGCAGATGCGAGGCCGGATCTGCCGAATAGCGAACCTCCTGATAGGCCGGCGGTACCGCCAGCGCATTGAGCCGACGGATCGTGCTTTGCTGTTTCACCTGCGAACCGTCGGCGCGCAGATAATGCCAGCGCTTGCCGCGCTTGATGCGGCGGATGGTCAGATGATCGACCTCGCCCAAATGCAGACCGAAGTCCTCGGCGAGCTCGGCGACGCTCCCCGGCTCCACGGCCGCGCCGCCGCTCTGCGGGGTCGCGCCGGATTCGGGAAGTTCGAAATTCTGCCGATCGATCATGCCGTTAACACTCCCGCGCCAGAGCCAACAGCTAATGCGCTAGCCGCACAGTCGTTCCGGCAAGCGCGCCGCCGCTGCGCACGCATCGCGATCACGGCTCTGCACATGCGCGCGATCAGCGCCAAAAGTCGGATGACTGCACCGCTTGTCGCGGCCCGGCGGGCCGACGCATAATTGTCTCAACAACAACAGCCGGAGGCTGAGACGATCGCACGTCTCTTCACCGGCGATGCTCCCCCGTCACGTTTCCATGACTTCGCCCGGATCGCAGGATCAACGATCGGCGGAGCCAGACTTGTTGGCGGGTGAGTCGCCGGTTGCAGCGGGGTTGCGGTCGAGCACCGACGGCGGGTGCGGCATTGGCCGCGTTTTTGTGGAGGAACGAATGTCCGAGAAGATCTACGACGTGCCTGCCGAGTGGGCCAGCCGCGCTTTCGTCGACGATGCGAAATATCAGGAGATGTATGCGCGCTCGGTGAAAGACCCGAGCGGGTTCTGGGCGGAGCACGCGGGGCGCGTCGACTGGATCAAGGCGCCGACCAAGATCGACAATTGGTCGTTCGCGCCCGGCAACATCTCGATCAAATGGTTCGAGGACGGCGTGCTGAACGCCGCCTACAACTGCATCGACCGCCACCTCGCCAAGCGCGGCGACCAGGTCGCGATCATCTGGGAAGGCGACGATCCTTCGCAGTCGCGCAGCATCACCTATCGCGAGCTGCACGACGAGGTCTGCAAGTTCGCCAACATCCTGCGCAACCGCAATGTTGGCAAGGGCGACCGCGTCACCATCTATCTGCCGATGATCCCGGAAGCCGCGTTCGCGATGCTGGCCTGCGCCCGGATCGGCGCGATCCACTCGGTGGTGTTCGCCGGGTTCTCGCCGGACAGCCTCGCCGGCCGCATCAACGACTGCCAGTCCAAGATCGTCATTACCGCTGACGAAGGCCTGCGCGGCGGCAAAAAGGTGCCGCTGAAGGCCAATGTCGACGCCGCGCTGAAGAAGTGCGAGGGCGTCGATTGGGTGATGGTGGTCAAGCGCACTGGCGCCGCGGTCGAAATGGATGACGTCCGCGACTTCTGGTACCACGAAGCGGCCGAGATGGTGACGACCGAGTGCCCGGTCGAGCACATGCACGCCGAAGACCCGCTGTTCATCCTCTATACCTCGGGCTCGACCGGCCAGCCCAAGGGCGTGCTGCACACCACCGGCGGCTATCTGGTGTTCGCGTCGATGACGCACCAGTACGTCTTCGATTACCACGACGGCGACATCTACTGGTGCACCGCCGACGTCGGCTGGGTCACCGGCCACAGCTACATCCTGTATGGCCCGCTCGCCAACGGCGCCACCACGCTGATGTTCGAAGGCGTGCCGAACTACCCGAGCAATTCCCGGTTCTGGGAAGTGATCGACAAGCACAAGGTCAACATCTTCTACACCGCGCCGACCGCGATCCGCGCACTGATGCAGGCGGGCGACGAGCCGGTGAAGAAGACCTCGCGCAAATCGCTTCGCCTGCTAGGCTCGGTCGGCGAGCCGATCAATCCGGAAGCCTGGGAGTGGTACCACCGCGTGGTCGGCGAGGACCGCTGCCCGATCGTCGACACCTGGTGGCAGACCGAGACCGGCGGCATCCTGATCACGCCGCTGCCCGGCGCCACCAAGCTGAAGCCAGGCTCGGCGACCCGGCCGTTCTTCGGCGTGGTGCCCGAGATCCTCGATCCGGAAGGCAACGTGCTGGAAGGCGAATGCACCGGCAATCTCTGCCTCGCCCGCTCCTGGCCCGGCCAGATGCGGACGGTGTACGGCGACCATGCCCGGTTCGAGCAGACTTACTTCTCGGCCTACAAGGGCAAGTACTTCACCGGCGACGGCTGCCGCCGCGACGCCGACGGGTTCTACTGGATCACCGGCCGGGTCGACGACGTCATCAACGTCTCGGGCCACCGCATGGGCACCGCCGAGGTCGAATCCTCGCTGGTGGCGCACCCCAAGGTGTCGGAGGCCGCGGTCGTCGGCTATCCGCACGACATCAAGGGCCAGGGCATCTACGCCTACGTGACCCTGATGGCCGGCGAGGAGCCGACAGAGGATCTGCGCAAGGAGCTGGTCGCCTGGGTCCGCAAGGACATCGGCCCGATCGCCTCGCCCGACCTGATCCAGTTCGCGCCCGGACTGCCCAAGACCCGCTCCGGCAAAATCATGCGCCGGATCCTGCGCAAGATCGCCGAGGACGAGCCGTCGTCGCTCGGCGATACCTCGACCCTGGCGGACCCCGCAGTGGTCGACGACCTGGTCGAGCATCGCCAGAACAAGCACCACAAAGCGGGCTGATTCGTCCCCGCGGCTGCGGTCGCCTCGCCATCTAGCAAGGCCCCGCCTCCGATCCGGAGGCGGGGCCTCTCGCGTTTGGCGGGCACGATCACCCCATCGGCATTTGATAGTTGCTGCGGACAGGGCGCGGTTCGATCGGCCTCCCTTGGCCGCTGTGCTGATTCGATCACATCCGAGCGAGGATCGCCGCCGGCAGAGCGCTTTGCCGGCAGGTGTTGTTTGCCGGACATTTACTTTGTTCCCCGGATTTTCCTTCACTGGTACGTCAGCGTTCACTTTGGTCGTCCAGCACATACCGATTGGTTAGTTCGCGCTGCGACCATCGCGGGTGCTGAGGGGGCGCCGGAGCCAAGCTGACCGGTGCGAGGAAACTGGAGAGACTGAATGTCTTTTGGATTTCATTCGGCGAAATTGGGCATGACCCTCGCGGTTTTGGCAGGCGCCAGCGTGTTGAGCGCGCCGCGGGCCGAGGCCCGGCCCGATCTGGTGGCCTTCCGCGAGGATGTCTCCCCGGGCACCATCGTGGTGAAGACCCACGAGCGCCGGCTGTACCTTGTGGTCGAGCCCGGTCACGCTGTGCGCTATCCGGTCGGTGTCGGCAAGGCCGGCAAGCAATGGGCCGGCGTCACCAAAATCGACGGCAAGTATCGCAACCCGGCTTGGGCGCCGCCGGCCGACGTCAAGCACGACGTCCCGAGTATCCCGGATGTGATCCCCGGCGGATCGCCCGCCAACCCGATGGGCGTCGCGGCGATGACGCTGGCGGGCGGCGAATACGCCATCCACGGCACCAACCGGCCACGCTCGATCGGCGGCTTCGTGTCCTACGGCTGCATCCGGATGCTGAATCAGGACATCACCGACTTGTACGAACGCGTCCGGGTCGGCACCACCGTGGTGGTGGACCGCTGACCGTCGCGCCCCAATAGAAAAGCCGGGCCAAAGAAAAAGCCGCGGAGCGCCCGCGGCTTTTTTGTCGTTGTGAATCAGCGCTTGCTCAGCGCCGGGGCGCGGCACCTGGAGGCGGCGGCGGCAACGACGCCTGGCCTCCGTTGAGCAGCGGCGTGATGCGCCGGATCGTGACCCGGCGGTTCTGACGCTCCGCCCCCTGAGTCGGGATTTTCAGATACTGCTCGCCATAGCCCTGCGAGGTCAGGTTCTCGGCCGGCACCCCGAACTGCTGGGTGAGCAGCGTCGCGGCGGCCTCGGCGCGACGATCCGACAGCGACAGATTGTCGGTGTCGTTGCCGACCGCGTCGGTGTGGCCTTCGATCAGGAACACCTCGCGCGGGTTACGCTGGATCGCGCGGTTGAGGCCGTCGGCAATCACCTGCAGCTTCGCCGCCTGGTCCGGGGGAATCTCCCACGAGCCGGTGTCGAAGTTGATGGTGTTGAGGTCGATCGACGGCATCCGCTGCCGCACCGACGGGCTGTAGCGGATCTCGTCCATGCTGTAGCGGCGCTCGATCCGCTCCACCGGCGGCGCCTCGAGCGTGTCGTAGATCAGCTCCGGCGATGCATCGTCGTAGTCGACGATATAGCGGTCGCGCGGAATCCGGATGACCGGCGGCGGCAGGTCGACATAGAAGTTCGCGCGGTCGCGCGGACCGTAGCTGTTGTCGATGATGACGATCTCGCGGCCGTCGCGGTCGCGGCGAATCCGGCGCAGCAGCTGGCCGTCGTCACCGGTGACGTTGATGATCTCGGTGCCGTCGGGGCGCACCACGATAGTTCGGGTGCCGCCGCCCCGGATGTCTTCGGTGCGAATATTGCGCGCGCCGTAGCGGAAGCGATCGAGCTCGTTGTGGCGGATGAACTCCTGGCCGCCCGGATCGCGCACGATGACGCGGCCGGGCTCGGTGATGACGATGCGACCGTTCTGCTGTACCTCGCGCCGCTGGCTGCGGAAGTCCGAGATGTTGCGCGGTCCCTGCGGCGCCGCGCCGTTCGGAATCGGGGTCAGCGCCTGAGGCGACGGCGGCGGCGCGGCCGGGATCGGCGCAGTCACCGTCGGTGGCGGAGGTGGCGGCGGCGCGACAGCCGGAGCGGCGGCGGGTGGCGTCGTCTGAGCCGGCTGAGGTTGGCTGCGCTGAGGCGAAGCGGTTGGCGCGACGGCGGGTCCAGCACCCGGGGCTCCGGGACCAGCCTGTGGCCGCTGCGGCGGTGCTCCCGCAGGAGCGCCGGGTTGCGGGCCGCGCTCGCCCGGCGGACGGGCGGCCGGCGCAGCAGCCGGACCGGTCGGTTGGGCCGGCGGAGTTTCGGCTTTCGGCTGCGCCGACGGAGCTGGAGCCGGAGCCGGAGCCGGCGTTGCAGCGGGCGGCGGCGGACCGCGACGCGGAGCTTCTCCCGACGGAGGCGGGGTCGCGCCTGGGGGCGGGCCACGGCGCTGCGGCGCCTCGCCGGGAGGCGGCGCAGGCGGACGTTGCTCGGCAGGAGCGGCGGACGGTTTGGGCGGAGCCGATTGCGGGGCGATCTGGGGCGGACCGTTATGGCTGGGCTGGGGCGGCACCGGACGCGTGGGCGCTGGTGCGGCCGTCGGAGGCGGTGGCGGAGGCGGAGGAGCGGCCTTCGGAGGGGCTGGCGGCGGCGGAGGTGGCGGGGCGCTCGGGGCGGCCTTGGGCGGCGCGGGCACCGGGCGCGGACCGGGCCTCGGCTCCTCCTTCTTCTTGTCCTCGGACGGGGCCGGCGCCGGGCCGCCCTGCACCGCCTGCGCGAGCAGGACCGGCGCGGACGCGCGCTCCGCAGCGGCGGGATGACTGATCAGCGACCCGAGCGTCAGCGCCGTGGTCGCGAGCAGTGCAACATTTAGCTTCGTCATCAAACAGACCCTCAATGGAGCAGGCAGGCTTTCATTCGACGAAGTCGAAGGATCACCGCCACGCTCCGATCAACGACAAGGCGTGAGGCCCAATTGTGGCAACAGGCTTCTGCCGAGGAGAAATAAATCCGCCGCGTTCGAGCCTCGAACGCGGCGACATTCATCATGAGTTCATGAGCAGGATCGGCATTACGGGCAGGGTCGACTGATCCATGCGTGGTAACAAGTACGAACCGGACACTGACAGGCGAGGCGTTACGCCACGCCGGGATTCGGCACGCCGGGGCCGGGCGGACTCCGTCCCGGCAGTTCGTCCGGCGTCTGCCCGGGTAATTCGGTCGGCTGCGGCGGCGCACCCGGCTCTTCGATCGGCGGCGGAATATCCGGATTGGGATTGCCGGGAGGCTGCTCCAGCGGGGGCTCGGTCGGCGTGCCGGGCGTGCTCGGCGGCACCTCCGGTGGCGGCGTCGCCGGCCCCGGGTCGTTCGGCACTTCTTGGGGTTCGCCGGCCGCCATCTAGATCGCCACCTTGGCGTTCTCGCCGAGATCCGGGCGTCCGCCGGTAGCAGCCGCAACCATCATCTTGGCGTAGCTGACGACTGTGCCGGGCGAGTCCCAATACTCGGCCTCTTCTGGCGTCACCTTGAGAACGCGGATGTTCGGATCCTCCGGGCTGTCCCACCACGCCTTGGCCTCGGTGCCGAACAGCTCCTTGATCTTGGCGCGGTCGTTGCTGATCGCCGCATAGCCGCTCACCGAAACGTACTTTTGGGCACTGGCATTGGCGAAGCCGAGATTGACGTGGTGATCCTTGGCGATCTCCTCGTCCTTGTGGCGGCGCACGTCGGTGAGGAAATAGATCGCGCCTTCCTCGGGTCGCACATAAGCAGCCATCGGCCGCGAGCGGATCTTCTCGCCGTCGCGCGTCGCCAGCATCGCGAAGGTAATTTTCTTCATCAGATCCCAGGCGTGCTGCGAGTCGCCCTTGTTGGAATTGATCGCCATGTCTCGTCTCCCATGTGTTCGCGGCGATAACGAACGCTTTGCGGCGATGTTCCGCCGATGAGACAACGGCCTCGGGGAGAGATCGGTGATCAAAACAAAACGGCCGGGCGAAAGCCCGGCCGTTCGTATCAGTAACGATTTGCGCCCGTCAGATCTGGCGTTCGACCAGCTTGAGCTTGAGGTTGGCGATCGCTTCCGACGGGTTGAGACCCTTCGGGCACGCCTTGGCGCAGTTCATGATGGTGTGGCAGCGATAGATCCGGAACGGATCTTCGAGATTGTCGAGACGCTCGCCGGTGGCCTCATCCCGGCTGTCTTCGACCCAGCGGGTCGCCTGCAGCAGTGCGGCCGGGCCGAGGAAGCGGTCCGAGTTCCACCAGTAACTCGGGCACGAGGTCGAGCAGCAGGCGCACAGGATGCACTCGTACAGGCCGTCGAGCTTCTCGCGGTCGGCGTGGCTCTGCCGCCATTCCTTCTGCGGGGTTGGCGTCACGGTCTGCAGCCAGGGCTGGATCGAGGCGTACTGGGCGTAGAAGTTGGTGAGGTCGGGAACGAGATCCTTCACCACCGGCTGGTGCGGCAGCGGGTTGATCTTCACCGCGTCGTCACGGACGTCGTCCATCGCCTTGGTGCAGGCCAGCGTGTTCTCGCCGTCGATGTTCATCGCGCAGGAGCCGCACACGCCCTCGCGGCAGGAGCGGCGGAAGGTCAGGGTCGGATCGATATTGTTCTTGATCCAGATCAGGCCGTCGAGAACCATCGGGCCGCAATCGTGCTTGTCGACGTAGTAGGTGTCGACGCTCGGGTTCTTGCCGTCGTCCGGATTCCAGCGATAGACGCGGAATTCACGAACCTCGGTCGCGCCTTCCGGCTTCGGCCAAGTCTTGCCGCCGACAATCTTCGAATTCTTCGGAAGTGCGAATTCAACCATCTCGTCTCACCCTCTCGTCATTCCGGGGCGCGCGAAGCGCGAACCCGGAATCTCGGTCCGTCGGTGCCGCTCGGGATTCCGGGTTCGTGCGCGTGCCGCGCACGCCCCGGAATGACGGGGCATTGTTCGTGCGTTTGCCTCAATACACCCGCGGCTTCGGCGGAATGTACTGCACGTCGTTAGTCATCGTGTAGTCGTGCACCGGCCGGTAATCGATGGTCACGTCGCCCTTGTCACCGATCCAGGCCAGCGTGTGCTTCATCCAGTTGGCGTCGTCGCGGTCCGGGAAATCCTCGCGGGCGTGGGCGCCGCGGCTCTCGGTGCGGTTGGCGGCGGAGTTCATCGTCACCACCGCCTGGACGATCAGATTGTCGAATTCCAGCGTCTCGACCAGATCGGAATTCCACACCAGCGAGCGATCCGACACGCCGACATCGCCGACGCTGCCATGAACCTTCGCGATCAGATCCTTGCCTTCGGCGAGCACTTCGCCGGTGCGGAACACCGCGCAATTGTTCTGCATCACGTGCTGCATCCGCTCGCGCAGCTTGGCGGTCGGCGTGCCGCCCTTGGCGTAGCGATACTTGTCGAGGCGGCCGAGCGACATCTCGGCGGAGCTCGCCGGCAGCTCGGGCTGCTTGCCGTTCGGCACCAGCTTCTCGGCGCAGCGCAGCGCCGCGGCGCGGCCGAATACCACCAGGTCGATCAGCGAGTTGGAGCCGAGGCGGTTGGCGCCGTGCACCGACACGCAGGCGGCTTCGCCGATCGCCATCAGGCCCGGCACCACCGCGTTGTCGTCGCCGTCCTTCTTGGTGACGACTTCGCCGTGGAAGTTGGTCGGGATGCCGCCCATGTTGTAGTGCACGGTCGGCAGGATCGGGATCGGCTCGCGGGTGACGTCGACGCCGGCGAAGATCCGCGCCGATTCCGAGATGCCCGGCAGCCGCTCGTGCAGCACTTCCGGCGCCAGATGGTCGAGGTGCAGGAAGATGTGGTCCTTCTTCTTGCCGACGCCGCGACCTTCGCGCATTTCGATGGTCATCGCGCGCGAAACGACGTCGCGCGAGGCGAGGTCCTTGGCCGACGGCGCATAGCGCTCCATGAAGCGCTCGCCCTCGGAGTTGACCAGATAGCCGCCCTCACCGCGGGCGCCTTCGGTGACTAGGCAGCCCGAGCCGTAGATGCCGGTCGGGTGGAATTGCACGAACTCCATGTCCTGCAGCGGCAGGCCGGCGCGCAGCGCCATCGCGCCGCCGTCACCGGTGCAGGTGTGCGCCGAAGTGCAGGATGCGTAGGCGCGGCCGTAGCCGCCGGTGGCCAGGATCGTGGTTTGCGCCTTGAAGCGATGGATGGTGCCGTCGTCGAGCTTCAGCGCCACCACGCCGCGGCAGCAGCCCTGATCGTCCATGATCAGATCGATGGCGAAGAACTCGATGTAGAACTCGGCCGAGTGGCGCAGCGCCTGGCCGTACATCGTGTGCAGCATGGCGTGGCCGGTGCGGTCGGCGGCCGCGCAGGTGCGCTGCGCCTGGCCCTTGCCGAAATCCATCGTCATGCCGCCGAACGGCCGCTGATAGATCTTGCCGTCTTCGGTGCGCGAGAACGGCACGCCCCAATGCTCGAGCTCGTACACGGCTTCCGGCGCATTGCGCACCATGTATTCGATCGAGTCCTGATCGCCGAGCCAGTCCGACCCCTTCACGGTGTCGTACATGTGCCAGCGCCAGTCGTCCTTGTGCATGTTGCCGAGCGAGGCCGAGATGCCGCCCTGCGCCGCCACGGTGTGCGAGCGGGTCGGGAACACCTTGGTGATGCAGGCGGTGCGGAGGCCCGCCTCGCTGCAGCCGACCACAGCGCGCAGACCGGCGCCGCCGGCGCCGACCACCACGACGTCATAGGTGTGGTCCTCGATCGGATAGGCGTTGCCGCCCGCCGCCGGGGCGCCGTTGCCGTTCGCCGCCATGCCTTAAACTCCGGATGCCATTTTGAAGATCGCAAAGATCGCGGCCAGCGCCACGGCGATCGAGAAAAAGTTGTTGGCCATGATGGTGACCAACTTGAGCTTTTCGTTCTGGACGTAGTCCTCGATCACCACCTGCATGCCGATCTTCATGTGGATCGCCGACGCAATGATGAACAGAATCATGATCAGCGAGATCAGCGGCGAGCCGAGGATCTGCGCCGCCGCGGCCTGATTGCGGCCGAGCAGCATCATGATCACCACGATGGTCGGCAGGATCAGCAGCGTCATGGCGACGCCGGTGATGCGCTGGCGCCAGAAATCCGAGGTGCCGGACCCGGCGGGACCGAACTTGCGGACCTTTCCGATCGGGGTGCGCATCGTCGCCGATTTGTTTGCGCCGTGTGGGTTTCCGCTCATCGGGCCACTCCCATCGAATAGGCGATCACCCAGAGCAGAACGGTCAGCACGATGCCGCCGATCAGCGCCGCCCAGGTCAGCCATTCGCGGTCGGCGGTCTTGAATCCGTAGCCGAGATCCCAGACGAAGTGGCGGACGCCGCTGAGCATGTGGTGCATCAGCGACCAAGTGTAGCCGAACACGATCAGCCGGCCGATCCACGAGCCCGTAAAGGCCTGGACGTTGGCATAGGCGGTCGGGCCTGCGGCGCAGGCGATCAGCCACCATGCCAGCAAGAGGGTTCCAGAATACAGCGCAACACCGGTGGCGCGATGGACGATGGACATCGTCATCGTCAGGCTCCAGCGGTAGGCCTGCATGTGAGGCGAAAGCGGTCGTTCCATCCTGGCGGTCATCGGCTCAATCGGTTGGCGGCGAGCGGACAGGGCCCCGGGGAGAGGCTCGCGAAGGTGCCTCTATTTACGGAGCTCAGGCATTCAGCGCAACGACGAAATGACATACTCGGAATGTAAATTCATTTTTTGAATGCACCGTCGATGCAAGGCCATGCACGCCATGGCCGGCGGCTTGCCCGGTCGGAGCGCTGAAGGCCGATTCACAAGCTCAGACGACGCTATCGCGTTGCTATCGAGATGCGGCTGCACAGCCCAATGAGAATTGGACCAATTCTGATCAGCAACGCGCACCGCGACTTTCGTATCTCCCGGCGACGTGCGAGAGTTGATTCCCGTCGCCAGAGCGGCGCCGCTGGGCTCCACTGCGTTCTGTTTGAATGAGTCACGATCATCATCACCATCACGGACCGAGTGCCACGCACGGTCCTGGTGGTCATAGTCATGCGCCGAAGGATTTCGGCCGCGCCTTCGCGATCGGCATCGCGCTGAACGTCGTATTTGTGATCGCCGAAGCGGCATTCGGTTACTTCAGCAATTCGATGGCACTGATCGCCGACGCCGGACACAATCTGTCCGATGTCGCCGGCCTGGTGGTGGCGTGGATCGCGGCCGGACTGTCAAAGCGGCCGCCGTCGGCGCGTTACACCTATGGCCTACGCGGCTCCTCGATTCTGGCGGCCCTGTTCAACGCGGTGTTTCTGCTGCTGGCTGTCGGTGCGATCGGCTGGGAAGCTATCGTACGGCTGCTCGCACCCGAGCCGGTCGCCGGGACCACCGTGATGGTGGTGGCCACCATCGGTATCGGCATCAATGCCGCAACCGCCTGGCTGTTCGCGTCGGGCCGTCACAGCGACCTCAATATCCGCGGCGCTTACTTGCACATGGCGGCGGATGCGGCGGTATCGGCCGCCGTGGTGGTGGCCGGTGTCATCATCTTGTTCACCGGCTGGTATTGGATTGATCCGACCGTCAGCCTGCTGGTCGCGATGGTAATCGTGTGGGGCACCTGGGGTCTGTTACGCGATTCCACCGCGCTGTCGCTGGCCGCAGTGCCACCCGGCATCGATCCGGCGGCGGTGCGTGCCTTCCTGGCGAAGCTCCCCGGCGTGACCCAGGTGCACGACCTCCATATCTGGGGCATGTCCACCACCGAAGTGGCCCTGACCTGCCACCTGGTGATGCCGGGCGGCTCGCCGGGCGATCCGTTCCTGGTCGACCTCGCCCACGAACTGCAGGACGATTTCGGCATCGCGCATACCACGGTGCAGATCGAAACCGACCCCAACACCGTCTGCGCGCTGGCGCCGGATCACGTGGTGTAGATCTCTGCAAACGACGTCGTCGCTGATCGGGACCATTTGTGAGGCAAGGAGCCCGGTAGCTCCCCTCCCCCTTGGGGGGGGGTCGGGGGTGGGGGTCCACGGGCACTGTGCTCGCGGCACCCCCACCCCGGCCTCCGCTACGCTCGGCCGCCCCTCCCCGCAAGGGGGAGGGGCTCAATCAGCGCCTCGCACCATCAAAGCCGTCGTTAGTTCGACCGCCCTTCCCCGTCATTCCGGGTTCGCGCTGCGCGCGCCCCGGAATGACGGTGCTGGTTGTTACTTATAGATATCCTTGTAGGTGTCGCGCAGCACGTTCTTCTGGACCTTACCCATGGTGTTGCGCGGCAGGTCGTCGACGAACAGTACCTTCTTCGGCATCTTGAACTTGGCGAGCTGACCGTCGAGGCCTTTCAGAACCTGCGCTTCGTCGATGGTAGCGCCGTTGTCGCGCACCACCACGGCGGTGACGCCTTCTCCGAAATCGGCGTGCGGCACGCCGATCACCGCGGATTCGACCACGCCGGGCATCGCGTCGATCTCGCTCTCGATTTCCTTCGGATAGACGTTGAAGCCGCCGGTGATGACCAGATCCTTGCCGCGGCCGAGAATGTGGACGTAGCCGCGCTCGTCGATCTTGCCGAGGTCGCCAGTGATGAAGAAGCCGTCGTCGCGGAATTCCGACTTGGTTTTCTCCGGCATCCGCCAATAGCCCTTGAACACGTTCGGGCCCTTCACCTCGATCATGCCGATCTCGCCGCGCGGCAGCTCCTTGCCGGTTTCCGGATCGGTGACCCGCGCCGAGACGCCGGGCAGCGCCGGGCCGACCGCGCCGGGAACGCGGTCGCCGTCATACGGGTTCGAGGTGTTCATATTGGTCTCGGTCATGCCGTAGCGCTCGAGCACGGCATGGCCGGTCTTCGCCGCCCATTCGCGGTGGGTGTCGGCGAGCAGCGGCGCCGAGCCGGAGATGAACAGCCGCATATGGCTGGTCGCCTCTTTGGTCAGCCGCGGGCTCTGCAGCAGCCGGGTGTAGAACGTCGGCACGCCCATCAGCACCGTGGCACGCGGCATCAGGTCGAGAATCCTGTCCGGATCGTATTTCGGCAGGAAGATCATCGAGGCGCGCGCAAAAAGCGTGACGTTGCTGGCCACGAACAGACCGTGCGTATGATAGATCGGCAGCGCGTGGATCAGCACGTCGCCCGGCGTGAAGCGCCAGAAATCGACCAGCGTCAGCGAGTTCGACGCGAGGTTGTCGTGGCTGAGCATCGCACCCTTGGAGCGGCCGGTGGTGCCGGAGGTGTAGAGGATCGCCGCAAGATCGTCATTGCCGCGTTCGACCGTGGCGAAATCCTCGCTGGCCTGCGCCGCCGCATCCGTCAGCGAGCCCTGACCGTCGGGGCCGAGCGTCTCGACGGTGGCGCCGACCTTGGCGGCGATCGCCGCGATGCCGTCGCGTTTGGAAGGATCGCACACCACGAGCTTCGGCTCGGCATCGGTGATGAAGTAATCGAGCTCGTGCAGCGTATAGGCGGTATTGAGCGGCAGATACACGCCGCCGGCCCGAACCGTAGCGAGATACAACACCAGCGCCTCGACCGATTTCTCGGTTTGCGCCGCAACACGGTCGCCGATCTTCAAGCCACGCGCCACCAGCACATTGGCGACGCGCCCTGCCCGCGCCACCAGATCGGCGTAGCTGATTTTGTCGCCGGCCGCGGTTTCGATCGCGAGCTTGTGCGGGTCGTCGAGCTTGTCGAACAGGCGGGCGAACAGATTGGCGTTCATGTCGATGTTCCAGGCGCGTCAGGTTGTCGGGAAAGCGCCGTTGATTACCAAGAACGCTCCGGCCAGCGCAACGCCATAACCGCGCGGCGGCGCGCCTGAACGAACAAGACCGCATTCGGTTTCACCCTGCGACAAAAAAGAATTCCTGAAACGGCGCCGAAAACCTCCCGTAGCTCGCCGCGACGAGGCGACGAGTCCCCCTCGAGGGTGCACGCCGGCGTCACTCACCCTCGCCCGCGGCAATCGCGGGCTGCAATCAGTCTCGGGAGACGAACCATGACGAAGCGAATTGCTCTGCTGACCGCCGCCGCCTTCAGCGCTCTGGCGCTCGCCGCCACTGTGAGCGTCCCGGCCTCCGCCGAATCCGGCAAGATGATGAAAAGCTCGGGCGACACCGTGATGGTCGGCGGCGCGCCGATGTATCCGTCGAAAAACATCGTCGAGAACGCCGTCAAGTCCAAGGATCACACTACGCTGGTCGCCGCCGTGAAGGCCGCGGGCCTCGTCAAGACGCTGGAGGGCAAGGGCCCGTTCACGGTGTTCGCCCCGACCAACATGGCGTTCGACAAGCTCCCGGCTGGCACCGTCGACACTCTGGTCAAGCCGGAGAACAAGAAGCAGCTCACCAAGATCCTCACCTACCATGTGGTGCCCGGCAAGCTCGAAGCCTCCGATCTCACCGACGGCAAGAAGCTGAAGACGGTCGAAGGCGAGACCCTGACGGTGAAACGGATGGGCGACCAGGTGATGCTGATCGACGCCAAGGGCGGCAGCTCGACGGTGACGATCCCGAACGTCAACCAGTCCAACGGCGTCATTCATGTGGTCGATACCGTGCTGATGCCGTCGTAAGCGCGGCTCCTCTCCGCAGCGCTTGATGTCCCCCAAGGCGCGGCGGAGACTGCGGCGACCTGCCGCAAACGAGGGCGCGGGCCGGGTGACCGGCTCGCGCTTTCGTGATCCGGCTCGCCTGTGACGGCGCAATGATCGATAATCGGCCGTAACGAAACAGGCGCATTGCCCGTAGTATCCGGTGTAAGCAGCTGGCTTTCAGGAATAGGGCCGATGTCCACCACCGCACTGACCGATCCTGCCCCGACGACCGCAGCGCCCCCCGAATCAGGCGCTGCCCTGCATCCGCTGTGGGTGCGGGTGATGCACTGGGTCAACGCCGCCGCGATGCTGGCCATGATCCTGTCCGGCTGGCAGATCTACAACGCCGCGCCGCTGTTCAGCTTTCAGTTTTCGCCGACCCTGACGCTCGGCGGCTGGCTCGGCGGCGGGCTGCTCTGGCATTTCGCAGCGATGTGGGTGCTGGTGATCAACGGCGTGCTGTACGTCATTCTCGGCTTCGCCACCGGCCGGTTTCGCCGCAAGCTGTGGCCGATCTCGTTCCCAGCCATCGTTTCCGACCTGTCACAAGCGGTCCGGCTACGGCTGTCGCACGACGATCTCAACCGCTACAACTCGGTGCAGAAAGCCCTGTATGTCGGCGTGTTGCTGGTCGGCGTGGTGACGGTCGGGTCCGGCCTCGCGATCTGGAAGCCTGTCCAATTCCATTACCTCACCGCTCTGCTCGGCGGCTACGATACTGCGCGCTACGTGCATTTTGCCGCGATGAGCGCGATCGTCGCCTTCTCGGCGATCCATATCGCGCTGGCCGCCCTGGTGCCGAAGGCGCTGCGGGCGATGATTCTCGGACGCTGAACTCGAACCAGTTTCTCCGTCATGGCGAGCGCAGCGAAACCGTCCGGCCCCTATGTCCCGAGCTGGACTGCTTGCTCGCTTCGCTCCTCGCAATGACGCCATGAGGACAAAGACATGCTGCGCATCAAAAGACTGCTGATCCCGGGCGTCGACAAGAAGCTGCTGGTTCGCGACGCCGCCAAATTGATGCCGGACGTGTCGCGGCGGCGCTTCCTCGCCGGCGGCGCCAGCCTCGGCGCGTTGACGCTGCTGACCGGCTGCGACGTCGTCGATAGCGACAGCGCCGAGCATCTGCTCGCTCAGGTGTCGAAATTCAACGACGCGGTGCAGGCGGCGATCTTCAGCCCGACCACGCTGGCGCCGACCTTCAGCGAGAAGGACATCACCCGGCCGTTCCCGTTCAACGCCTACTACTCACTGGACGAAGCGCCGACGATCGACGGCGGCGAGTGGAGGCTGGAAGTCTCGGGCCTGGTCCAGAACAAGAAGAGCTGGACCCTGCCGGAACTGACGCAGCTGCCCGAGGTATCGCAGATCACCCGCCATGTTTGCGTCGAGGGCTGGAGCGCGATCGGGCAGTGGAGCGGCGTGCGGCTGCGTGACTTCCTCGAACTGATCGGCGCCGACACCAAGGCGAACTACGTCTGGTTCCGCTGCGCCGACGACTACACCTCGCCGATCGACATGCCGACCGCGCTGCACCCGCAGACCCAGATGACTTTCAAATTCGGCAACGAGGTGCTGCCGCGCGCCTACGGCTATCCGATGAAGATCCGGATTCCGACCAAGCTCGGCTTCAAGAACCCCAAATACGTCGTGTCGATGGAAGTCACCAACGACTACAAAGGCGGCTACTGGGAAGACCAGGGCTACAACTCGTTCAGCGGATTGTAGTTATCTCCCGCAGCCATGACCGGCGCGCAGCATGATGGCCTCGATCTGGCGAGATCGCGGCGTGGCCGGGTCAAAAAGTTCCTTCCGGCCGCCGCGGCCAAACGTCAGGTGCCGTTCAAGCGCTGCGGTGTTAGTCTGCCCGGACTAACCAGACCGGAGGCACCATGATTCGACACGCATTGCTTTGCACAGCCGCGCTAATCGGTTTCGTCACCGCTGCGCCCGCGGCCGAAATGGCCAAGGCGGCGCTGAAGAACGCCGACGGCAAACAGGTCGGCCACGCCAACCTGACGCAAGGCTCGACCGGCGTGACGATCTCGCTTGAATTGACTGGTGTTCCGCCCGGCGAGCACGCCTTCCACATTCATGAGACCGGCAAATGCGAGCCGCCTTTCACGTCGGCCGGCGGTCACTTCAATCCGGAAGGTCATAAGCACGGCAAGATGTCCGACGGCGGCCAACACGCCGGCGATATGGACAATGTTACCGTGCCGGCCGACGGCAAGCTGCAGAAGCTGGTGATCAACAACAAGGTGACGCTCGACAAGGGCAAGCCCAATTCGCTGTTCAAGGACGGCGGTACGGCACTGGTGATCCACGCCGGGCCCGACGACTACAAGTCAGACCCGGCCGGCAATGCCGGCGGCCGCATCGCCTGCGGTGTGATCGAGCCATAGTAACCAGGCACGTCATTCCGGGGCCCGCGAAACGCGCGTGAACTCGGAATCTCGACATGTTCGGCGCGGGCACACGTCGCAATAAACTCTGGATTCCGGGTTCGCTTGCTGCGCAAGCGCCCCGGAATGACGGTGCGAGTTGGGGCTACTTACGAAGCGGGCGCTGGAACGCCGACAGCGCGGCGCCGAGCGCCAGTGTTGCGGCGGAGACGGCGAGCGCGGATGACAGGCTTCCAATCGCGTCGGTGATGGCGCCGACCACCAGCGGGCCGAGGGTCTGGCCGATGCCGAAGGCGATCGTCATCGCGGCGATCGCGCCGGGCCAGGCCGCCTGCGGATAGTTGAAGCGGACGAAGGCGGTGGTCGAGGCCACCACCGCGAAGAACGACACCCCGAACACCAGCGCCGAGGTCGCCAACATCAACGGCGACAGGCTGAACAGCGGCAGCACCGCGCCAACCGCATTGACCGCCAGGATGATGGTGGTCGACAGCCCGCCGCGATGCAGCGCCATCACCCGGCGCCACACCCAGGGCGTGACGAAGGCGCTGATCCCGATCAGGCACCAGAACGCGCTCTGTGCCGCGGCGCCGCCGCCGGCATCGCGCACATAGGCGATCATGAAGGTCATGTAGGCGATGTAGCCGGCGCCGAACATGAAGTAGCCGGCCAGATAGATCAGCACCGGCAGAGCCTTGAACGGTGCGGCACGGCCGCCGCCGAGCCCGGCGTCGACCCCGATCGGCGCCACCAGCACCGGCAGCGTCATTGCGGCCGACAGCGCCGCCAGCACCAGCCAGCCGAGCCACCACGAGCCGGGGCCGGCCGCCTGCAGCAGAAATGGCGCGATCAGCCCCGACGACAGGATGCCGATGCCGGGGCCGGCATAGAACAGGCTGAGCAGAAACGCCGACCGCGCCGGCTGCGCCTGGGCGATGGTGGTGGCGAGCGCGCCGCCGGCCACGAACGCCAGCGCCGCGCCGATCCCGGCGATCAGCCGGGCGGCGGAGAGCAGCACGAAATTGCCCGAGATTGCGCACAGCGCCAGCGAAGCGACGCAGGCTAGCGTGCCGAGCCTGACGATCGGGGCCATTCCGAACCGGGCGACCAGCCGGGACGTCACCAGCGCGCCGACGAGATAGCCGGCGGCATTGATGGTGTTCATGAATCCGGCCGCCGAATACGACCAGCCGAGGCTGTCGCGCATGTCCGGGAGCAGCAGCGAATAGGCAAAGCGGCCGATCCCGAGCCCCACGGTCGGCGCAAGCGACAAGATCAGGATCAGGCGCGCAGGATGAGCGGGCGCCGCCTCAGTGCGGTCGAGCAGGGTCAAGGGAAGGTCTCCGGCGCGTTCATTGTGACAGCGAATGCGCGCCACCCGCAACACGCAGCCGCGGCAACACTGTCTTGCCAAGCCCGCACCGGCGATCTAGCACTCGGCCCGCGAATTCCTCACGGCGTCATTGCCGGGCTCGACCCGGCAATCCAGCTTCTTGCGAGACGGATGGATGCCCGGGTCAAGCCCGGGCATGACGACCTCCATTGATATCGAGGCTCACATGGCAACGCACAAACTGCTTCTTCTTCCCGGCGACGGCATCGGCACCGAAGTGATGGCCGAGGTCAGCCGACTGATCGACTGGCTCAACAAGGCCGGCATTGCCAGCTTCGAGACCGAGCACGGCCTGGTCGGCGGCGCCGCCTATGATGCCGACAAGGTGGCGATCACCGACGCCACCATGGCGCTGGCGCAAGCGTCCGACGCGGTGATCTTCGGCGCAGTCGGTGGCCCGAAGTGGGACGGCGTGCCGTACGACGCCCGCCCCGAAGCCGGTCTGCTGCGGCTGCGCAAGGATCTGGCGCTGTTCGCCAATCTCCGGCCGGCGGTGTGCTATCCGGCGCTCGCGCAGGCCTCCAGCCTGAAGCCCGAGGTGGTCGAAGGCCTCGACATCATGATCGTCCGCGAGCTGACCGGCGGGGTGTATTTCGGCGAGCCCAAGACCATCACCGACCTCGGCAACGGTCAGAAGCGCGCGGTCGACACCCAGGTGTACGACACCTACGAGATCGAGCGGATCGGCCGGGTCGCGTTCGACCTCGCGCGCAAGCGCCGCAACAAGGTGACTTCGATGGAGAAGCGCAACGTCATGAAGACGGGCGTGCTCTGGAACGAGGTGATCACCGCGGTGCACGACCGCGAATACAAGGACGTCCAGCTCGACCACCAGCTCGCCGACTCCGGCGGCATGAACCTCGTGAAGTGGCCGAAGCAGTTCGACGTCATCGTCACCGACAATCTGTTCGGCGACATGCTGTCGGATATCGCCGCGATGCTGACCGGCTCGCTCGGCATGCTGCCCTCGGCCTCGCTCGGCGAAGTCGACGCCAAGACCGGCAAGCGCAAATCGATGTACGAGCCGGTGCACGGTTCGGCGCCGGACATTGCCGGCAAGGGCATGGCCAATCCGGTGGCGATGCTGGCCTCGTTCGGCATGGCGCTGCGCTATTCGCTCGACATGGGCGCGCTCGCCGACAAGCTCGACGAAGCGATCGCCGCGGTGCTGGCCAAGGGCCTGCGCACCGCCGACATCAAGAGCGAAGGCGCGACCGTGGTGTCGACCTCGCAGATGGGCGAGGCGATCGTCGCCGAGCTGCAGGCGCTGCACGCCTGACGACGTCATTCGCGGGATTGTCCCGCGAGTCCATGTTCAAGGACGCGATGGACCGCCGGGCCAGCCCCGGCGGCGACGCTCGAGCCAAAAACAAACGCCCGCCGATTCGGCGGGCGTTGTCGTTTCTGACGCTGTGGCAGCCGCGGCCAGAGCCGCGAGCGCAATCAATACAGCGGGAAGCCGGTCGGATAGCCGCCGAGATCGGACGCCGGGTTAAGCGGCTGGCGATCGATCGAGCGCTGGCCGTTCTCGCGGGCGAACGAATAGCCCGGCGGGAAGGCGTAGTCGGAGAAGTGGCGTTCGCCCGGCTGCACTTCAGTGCCGGCGTCGAGCCAGGAGCGCTTGGTGACGTACACCCGGGTGCGCGGGCCGGCCTGATAGACCCGGTTCGGGCCGCGGGCGCCGTAGCGGATCTGGTCGGAGGTGTATCCCCGCTTCTTCGGCGCGGCATCGGCGGTGCTGGCACCGATCACGGCGACAGCGGCTGCCGCGAGCAGCCCCGGCAACAGTCTGGCGGCAGTGAATTTCACGAACATCGGAGTCCCCATCGGCAGGCGCATTCCAGTTTCACCCTTGTAGCCGTCGCCGCATACCCGCCACAAGGTCAATCCGGCAACACCGGGCGACAATCCTTCAATCCGCCTGTCGCCGAATTGTTGCATGAACTCCAGAGCGTTACCGCGCCGACGGGCGGTTTCGCCTTACAACCGGCCGCGTAGCACGGGGTCCTGGAGACCGGTCACCCAGTCGGCCGGGGCCGAAGCGGTCGGAATGTGATTCGGCGTGCAACGACCGCGGCGCAGCTCGGCCTGAGCAAACGCCGCGGCGGTGGCGGCATCGCCGCTCAGCAACACCAGCCGGTCGAGCAGGCACGCAGCGGCGGCGCGGCGCTCCGGACCGGTGGCGCCGCGGCAGGAGAAGCCGGAGATGCGGAGCCCGGCAGCCTCGATCGGCTTGATGAATCCGAGGCAGGCCCCGTCGCTCTGTAGGCCCCCGGCAGGGGCGAACAGCGTGACAGGACCGAATTTGGTCTCGATCACGCCCGCCGTTTCGATCCCGCCAGCCCCCTCAGGCTCCATTCGGGCGGCGAGCTCGGCCTCTGCGGCCTGACCGGACGCCTCCCTGCCGAACCGATAAATCTCGATCTCGGCAGCCGTCGGCGCCCCCGCTGCGGCGATCCGCAGGATATCCTTCCGGCCTCCGCCGGGATGCCGAAGGACTTGCTGGGTCTCCACCTTGCCCGGCCAATCGAGCTGGCTGATCGCGAAGGCGGGCGACGAGTGCTCGGCGACGCTCCAACCGGGCGCCGTCGCATCGGTGGCGGCGGTGATGGCAGCGTCGGTCAGCGGATTGGCGGCGTAGAACACCACGATGCCGATCAGCGCCAGCGCCCCGACATAGGCCAATATCCTCACCACGGTCTCGCGGCATTCGTCGGCAAAGCCGCGCAGCGCCGGGTGAATCCGGGACGAAAGGGGGGCGGCGCGGAGGGCCGGATGGCTTCGCATTGGCGCGGGCTCAAAAGGGTATTACGTTGTGTTAGCGGCGTTTCTCGCATAGAAGCGCTGACTTCTCCTTGCCGTGGTTTGACGCAAGCGAAGCAATTTTCTTCGGAGAGTGAACAATGGGTTACAAAGTCGCGGTAGTGGGTGCGACCGGCAATGTCGGGCGTGAGATGCTCGCCATTCTGGACGAACGCAAGTTCCCGGCCGACGAGGTGGTGGCGCTGGCATCGCGCCGCTCCGTCGGCGTCGAGGTGAGCTACGGCGACAAAACCCTGAAATGCAAGGCGCTCGAGCACTACGACTTCAGCGACGTCGACATCTGCCTGATGTCGGCCGGCGGAGCTGTGTCGACCGAATGGTCGCCGAAGATCGGTGCGCAGGGCGCGGTGGTGATCGACAACTCCAGCGCGTGGCGGATGGATCCGGACGTGCCGCTGATCGTTCCGGAAGTGAACGCCGCGGCCGCCGCCGGTTTCACCAAGAAGAACATCATCGCCAACCCGAACTGCTCGACCGCGCAGCTCGTGGTGGCGCTGAAGCCGCTGCACGACCACGCCAAGATCAAGCGCGTCGTGGTGTCGACCTATCAGTCGGTGTCGGGCGCCGGCAAGGACGCGATGGACGAATTGTTCTCGCAGACCAAGGCCGTCTACACCAACAGCGAGCTGGTGAATAACAAATTCCCGAAGCGGATCGCCTTCAACCTCATCCCGCAGATCGACGTCTTCATGGAGGACGGCTTTACCAAGGAAGAGTGGAAGATGATGGCCGAGACCAAGAAGATTCTCGACCCCAAGATCAAACTGACCGCGACCTGCGTGCGCGTGCCGGTGTTCGTCAGCCATTCCGAAGCGGTCAATATCGAGTTCGAGAACCCGATCACCGCCGACGAAGCGCGCGAGATCCTGCGCAAGGCGCCGGGTTGCCTGGTGATCGACAAGCACGAGCCGGGCGGCTACGTCACGCCATACGAAGCCGCCGGCGAGGACGCCACCTACATCAGCCGCATCCGCGAGGATGCGACGGTGGAGAACGGCCTGGTGCTGTGGTGCGTGTCCGACAATCTGCGCAAGGGCGCAGCGCTGAACGCGATCCAGATCGCCGAAGTGCTGATCAACCGCAAGCTGATCACCGCGAAGAAGAAGGCGGCGTAGTTATCGTTCATCGTCGGCGCGGTCGCCGATATCGGACAACTACTCAGCAACTGATCACAGATCGTAAAATGGCCGGGGCATGCCCCGGCCATTTCTATTCGTGGTGACGGCACACGGCGATTACCGCTGGCGCGCTCAGACCAGCTTGGTTGCCGGCACGAACTGCTTGCTATCCTGATCGAGCACGAACAGATCGCCGTCGGCGACGCCGAAGTAAGCGCCGTGGAGCTGCAAGCGACCGCGTTCGACCAGGATCTGGATGCACGGGAAGGTCATCAGGTTTTCGATGCTGCGGAACACCGCGGCTTTCTCGATCCGGGTGCGGAACTCCTGCACGCTCTCGTGGTCCCGCTTCTCGACCACCTCGCCAGGCTTGGTGAACATCTGCATCCAGCGGCCGATGAAGTCGCTTTCGGTCAGCGGCGGAGTCTTGTCGGTGAAGGCTTTGATGCCGCCGCATTGGGCGTGGCCGAGCACCACGATGTGCTTCACCTTCAGCACCTGCACGGCGAATTCCAGCGCCGCCGAAACGCCGTGGGCGCCGCCATCGGGCTCGTACACCGGCACCAGATTGGCGACGTTGCGGACCACGAAGATTTCGCCCGGACCGGCGTCGAAGATAACCTCGGGCGAGACGCGGCTGTCGCAGCAGCCGATCACCATCACTTCCGGCGACTGTCCGCGCTCCGACAGTTCGCGATAGCGGGTCTGTTCGGTCGGCAGCCGCTGGTTGCGGAACGCTTCGTAACCCGAGATCAAGGACGACGGAAAGGAGGTCATCGGCGCGGTCTCTCCATGCGTTGGAACATTGGCGCGTATGCAAACGGGATCGGATGCGATCAGGATACGCGCGCGCCTGATCCCGCACGGATAATCACAGGATGCGGCCGCGAACAAGCCTTCCGGCCCGAGGGCCGAGATGCTATCGCCTCGGCCGATTTTCGTTTTGCCAGGGGGGAACCATGATCCGACCGCGCCGCAGCCATTTGTTCATGCCGGGATCGAACGCGCGGGCGCTCGAAAAGGCCCGGCTGCTGCCGGCAGACGGTCTGATCCTGGACCTCGAAGACGCGGTGGCGCCGGACGCCAAGGATGCGGCGCGCGACCAGATCGCGGCGGCCGTGGCGACAAAGGGCTACGGCAAGCGCGAAGTCCTGGTGCGGATCAACGCACTCGACACCGCTTGGTGGCAGGACGACATCGCGATGGCTGCGAAGGTCGGGCCGGACGGCATTCTGGTGCCGAAGGTCTCGACCATCGAGGACATCGCCACCGTCGGTAACAAGCTCGCCGAACTCGGCGCCGATCCGTCGATCCGGGTTTGGATCATGATCGAGACCGCGCGCGGCGTGCTGCACGCCGAGGAGCTGGCCGCCCAGAAGCACGATGCCAAGTCGCGGCTCGAAGGCTTCGTGTTCGGCCCCAACGACATCTCACGCGAGACCGGCATCCGGATGCTGCCGGGCCGCTCCACCATGCTGTCGATGATCACGCATTGCGTGCTGGCCGCCCGCGTCCACGGCCTGATCGCGCTCGACGGCCCGTACAGCGACATCGGCAATGTCGACGGCCTGTCGGAAGAGTGCGCGCAGGCGCGCGACCTCGGCTTCGACGGCAAGACGCTGATCCATCCCGGCCAGATCGATGCCTGCAACGCCGCCTTCACGCCGCCGGCCGAGGACGTCGCCCAGGCCCGCAAGATCCTCGCGGCGTTCGACAAGCCGGAGAACCAGGGCCGCGGCGCGATCCAACTCGACGGCCGCATGGTCGAACGCCTGCACGCCGAAATCGCCAGGAAGACCATCGCGATCGCCGACGCGATCGAAACCGCGGGCCGGTAAGTCCGAGAGCAAAGCATCACAACGCACGGTCATTCCGGGGCGCTCACGAAGTGAGCGAACCCGGAATCCCGCGGTTATTGTGCGACCGCAGGTGCCTCGAACATCGAGATTCCGGGTTCGCCGCTGCGCGGCGCCCCGGAATGACGGTGTTTGTGGCTGGCGGTCCCGTCCTTCGTCAGGCCGCCCGCACCGATGCCAGGAAGTTACCGACCTCGGCGCGGAGCCGGCTGCTTTCGCTCGACAGCGACTGCGCGGCCGACAGCACCTGCACCGAGGCAGCGCCGGTCTCGCGAGCGCCGGCCTGGACGCGAGTGATGTCCTCGTCGACCTGCGCGGTGCCGTGCGCGGCGTGCTGGATGTTGACGGCGATATCCTTGGTGGCCATGCCCTGCTCTTCGACCGCAGACGCGATCGAGGACGAGATCTCCGACATCTGGCCGATGATCGAGCAGATCTCCTTGATGGCCCCGACTGATTCGTCGGTCGCCGCCTGAATGCCGGTGATCTGCTGGCCGATCTCTCCGGTGGCCTTGCCGGTCTGTTCGGCCAGCGCCTTGACCTCCGCCGCCACCACGGCGAAGCCGCGCCCGGCTTCGCCGGCTCGCGCCGCTTCGATCGTCGCATTCAGTGCCAAGAGATTGGTCTGACCGGCGATGTTGCTGATCAGCTCGACGACGTCACCGATCCGCGCGGCCGCCGCAGACAATTCGCCGACCCGTTCGTTGGTCCGGCGAGCCTGATCGGCCGCTTCGGTCGCGACACTGGCGGAGGTCTGCACCTGCCGGCCGATCTCGTGCACCGACGCAGTCAGCTCCTCGCTGGCGGATGCGACCGACTGCACGCCGGCCGACGCCTCCTGCGACGACGACGCGACATCGACTGCGAGCTCGAGCGACCGCGCCGCAGTCGACGACAGCGAATGGGCCGCGGCCTCCAGTTCGTTGGCGGCCGCCGACACGGTCTTGATGATCTCTCCGACCGCATCCTCGAACCCATCGGCGAGCCGCGCCATGTCGGCCTTGCGCCGCTCGGCGGCGAGGTGCTCCTGCCGGCTCTTCTCGGCGGCCTCCTGGTTCGCCTTGTGCTCGGCGTTGGTCTTGATCGCGGCGATCGCCTTGGCCATGGCGCCGATCTCGTCGCTGCGGGCGGCGCCGGGGATCACCACGTCGAGCATGCCGGCGGCCATGGCCTGCATGGCGGCGGTGAGACGCACCACCGGACGGACCATTCCGATCGCAAGGCCGGCAACGCCGAGTGCGATCACGAGCGCCGCAAAGCCCGACAGCATCCATACGATCATCGAGTAGCTCCCGACCTGCCGGACGGCTTCGGTTTCCAATTCGGCATTGGCCGCATTGGCCCGTCTGACGATGTCGTCGATGATGGCGCGGTGAGCCCCGTAGATCGCATCCAGCTTGGTGTAAGCGGCTTCCGCCGCCGCCTGATCACCCGCGCTCAAGGCCGGGATCAGCTCCTGCTCGGCAACGGTCCAGAACTTCTGCACCTCGGCGTCGGAATCCACCGTCAGCCGCGCCTTCAATGTAGGGTCGAGCTCAGAGCCGGACCAGAATTTCCGTCTTTCGAGATAGGCGCCGCGTAGCTGTTCGAGCTTGGCGGCATGCGCGCGCCATTCCGTGGGGCGGCGCAGCGCCAGCGTCGCTTCGAGATAGGCTTCGATCACATAGGCCGGCGGCGGCAGGATGTCGGCGACCAGATCGTTACCGAGCTTGATCTGTGAATACAGCGGCCCGCCGACCCGCAATTGATTGAGCGCCATGAAGTTGGTGGTCAGCATCGCCGTAAGGCTCGCCAGAACGACCACGGCGAAGACAACGATCATCGATGTGATCGAGAGACGGATTTTCATGAAGGGAGTCTCGGATGGAGAGGTTCCAATCCGATTAGTTCCGCGGATTTAAGACGACGTTACGCAGCGCGGAAATCGACCCCAGACTATCGTCGTCAGTCGATGCGGTGACGGCAAATTGCAATCATTGCCTGACCGATTTCGTGCTGCACGCGGCTCGCGTCGTTGCCGACAATCAGAACCGAGGCAGCGCTTCAATGCGAGGCAAGCGCGGGTGTCGCGCAACAACCGATCCGCGACACCGCCAGGAAACTCGAAGCAACGAATTGATCCCGCGCGCAACCGCGGACCACTTGGACCTTCATGGCCAGGAGTTCTCTCCCCGCACGAAGCGGGGAGAGCACAGGCGTTACGCCCAGGCGCGTTCGGTCTTCAGCTTGGACTCATAGGCGTCGATCGACGGCTTCTTTTCCAGCGTCAGCCCGATGTCGTCGAGGCCGTTGATCAGGCAGTGCTTGCGGAACGGGTCGATTTCGAACTTGATGGCGCCGCCATCGGGACCGCGGATCTCCTGCGCCGGCAGATCGATCGTCATCGTGGCGTTGGAGCCGCGCTCGGCGTCGTCGAACAGCTTGTCGAGATCGGCCTGCGAGACCCGGATCGGCAGCACGCCGTTCTTGAAGCAGTTGTTGTAGAAAATGTCGCCGAACGAGGTCGAGATCACGCAGCGGATGCCGAAATCGAGCAACGCCCAGGGAGCGTGCTCACGGCTCGAGCCGCAGCCGAAATTGTCGCCGGCGACCAGGATCTTGGCGCCGCGATAGGCCGGCTTGTTGAGGATGAAGTCCGGGTTCTCGCTGCCGTCGTCCTTGTAGCGCTGCTCCGAGAACAGACCCTTGCCGAGACCAGTCCGCTTGATGGTCTTCAGGTACTGCTTGGGAATGATCATGTCGGTGTCGACATTGATGATCTTCAGCGGCGCCGCAACGCCTTCCAGCGTGGTGAACTTGTCCATCGTCAGGTCTCCGGGGTTTGGAATGGTCTTAACGCCCCTTGGCCGGCGGTCAAGCCGGCAAACCGCAGGGCCGCGCGCGGCAGGCTCAATCCTCGGCCGTCTCGTCGGTCGTCTCGTCGGCCTTGGCCTCGATCGCTTCCATATCGTCGTCCGACAGGCCGAAATGGTGGCCGATCTCGTGCACCAGGACGTGGCGGACGATGTCGCCCAGCTCGTCGTCGTGCTCGGCCCAATAATCCAGGATCGGCCGGCGATACAGCCAGATCATATTCGGCATCGGGGCAACGTCCTGGCTGGTTCGCTGCGGCAGGCCGACACCCTGAAACAGCCCGAGCACGTCGAATTCGCTCTCGGCCCCGAGTTCGTCCAGCACCTCCTCGGTGGCGAAATCGTCGACCCGGATGATGACGTCCTCGCACAGCGAGCGGAATTCGCCGGGCAGGCGGGCGAACATCTCGTGCGCCATCTGTTCCAGCTCGGCCAGGGTGGGGGCTTTGGCATTGATCCACATAGCGGCCGTTGTACGCGATCGGGTGGGGGCGGCAAGCGGCTTGCGGTTGACGGCGGCGCCACGATCGGGGACTTTGCCGCGGGGCTTTGAAGGGGCGGACAGCATGAACCAGCTCGGCATGGGGCGGATCACGATCGCAGCGGCGACGCTGGGACTGGGGCTGGCTTGCGGCCTCCCTACGGCGACACCGGTTGAGGCCCAGCAGGCGGTGGCGGCCACGAACCACGCGGCGGCCGATCGCCTCACTGACGTATCGTCACAGGAGCGGGTTCGCCGGGCGCCGCGGCGGCTGCCGATCTATCCGCGCGACGACAGCGACGGCGTGATCCCGCGCTTCGACCCGGGCCGCAACGCCGTCCGTGAATGCACCGCCAGCTACGTCCAGGAACATCGCCCGAGCGGCACCGTGATTGTGCCGCGGATGAATTGTTTCTGGCGGCGCGGCTGATCGCCGACACCACCCGACAACTCTGCAACTAAGCACGACTCGGTACGCTGAGTACCGAGAAGATTGGCTGCGCCTGGGGAACCTCGGGCCTCGATCGCGCATTGCCGGGCGGCGGTTACGTATTCACACCGCGTTCACGTCGAGCACGTCAGCTTGATCTTCAGGGGGCTACGCCGAGCGGCACGCCGACCGCATCAAGCGGAAGAGCGCGCCGTCAACCAAGGAGCTGTTGAATGAACATTCTCAAATTGTCGGGTCTGGCTGTGATCGCCGGTCTGTTGCTGATCGCCGCGCCTGGCAAACGCGCCGAAGCGGCACCGTTGTCGGCCCCGGGCATTGCAGCCGCCGTACAGCACGACGCGATCCCGCAGGCGACCGAGGTGCACTATCGCCACCGCCGGCACATCCACCGTCATCATCACCGCTGGCATCGGCATCACCACGTTCGCCGTTACTACGGTCACCGGCATCACCATCGTCACTACCGGCACCACCATCACCGCCACTGGCGCTGATACGGATCGGTTACCAACGGGCCCGCAAATGCGGGCCCGTTTCGTCTCAAGCGGTTGCAATCGAGCAGGCGACGCCGACATGATGCTGAAGCAACCGATGGAGGTGACGATGCGTGCATGGATCGGAGCGACCATCCTGGCGACAGCGCTCGGCGTCGCAGGCCCTGCGGGCGCAAGCCCGGCAACTCCCGCCAAGGCGACCGGCGTCTCGGTCCCGCAAGCGACCGACGTCAGCGCGCGGCAGCGTAAGCCGCATGCCAAGCCTCGCCATGTCCGCCGGCACCGGTCGCCGCACCGCACCTATGTGTACGGACCACGCGGAACTTACGACTACAATGCCCACCCGCATTGGTACCGGCCCGACCCGGTCGCGCCGTTCTTCCCGTTTGGCTACGGCTGGGGCCTCGGGCCATCGTGGTAAGCCCGGGAGCGCGTTCTGATCGCTTCCTTTGGCTATCGCCAAATTCAGTTCTGAGCTCGACGCGACCCGCGAAGCAGAACAGGCGCCCCGAGGGACGCCTGTTCGCTGTTCTGTCGAACCAAGATTGGTAGTGAAGTCCCGCCGCGAACCAGCTCGCCGCCGTCAGTGCCAGTCGCGGATGTCGACGAAGTGGCCGGCGATCGCGGCGGCGGCGGCCATCGCGGGCGACACCAGATGGGTGCGGCCCTTGAAGCCCTGGCGGCCTTCGAAGTTGCGGTTCGAGGTCGAGGCGCAGCGCTCTTCGGGCGCCAGCTTGTCGGGGTTCATCGCCAGGCACATCGAGCAGCCCGGCTCGCGCCATTCGAAGCCGGCCTTGATGAAGATCTTGTCCAGCCCCTCGGCTTCGGCCTGCTCCTTCACCAGGCCGGAGCCCGGCACGATGATGGCGTTGACGTTGCCATTGACGGTCTTGCCCTCGGCAACCTTGGCGGCGGCGCGCAGATCTTCGATGCGGCCGTTGGTGCAGGAGCCGATGAACATCCGGTCGATCTTGATATCGGTGATCTTGGTGCCCGGGGTCAGGCCCATATAGGCCAGCGCACGCTCCTTGGAGAGCCGCTTGGCTTCATCGGCAATGTCGGCCGGGTTCGGCACGCGGCCGGTGACCGAGATCACGTCCTCAGGGCTGGTGCCCCAGGTGACGATCGGCGGCAGCGCTGCGGCGTCGAGCTTGAGCTCGTGATCGAAATGCGCGCCATCGTCGGAGCGCAGCGTGTCCCAATAGCGCAGCGCCGCATCCCAGGCGTCGCCCTTCGGCGCCAACGGACGGCCCTTCAGGAATTCGTAGGCCCGCTCGTCCGGCGCGATCAGGCCGGCGCGGGCGCCGCCTTCGATCGACATGTTGCAGACCGTCATGCGGCCTTCCATCGACAGCGACCGGATCGCGTCGCCGGCGTATTCCAGCACGTAGCCGGTGCCGCCCGCGGTGCCGATCTCGCCGATGATCGCCAGGATCACGTCCTTGGCGGTGACGCCGTCCGGCAATTGGCCGTCGACCGTCACCCGCATGTTCTTGGCCTTCTTCTGGATCAGCGTCTGGGTCGCCAGCACGTGCTCGACCTCGGAGGTGCCGATGCCGTGCGCCAGCGCGCCGAACGCGCCGTGGGTCGAGGTGTGGCTGTCACCGCAGACGATGGTGGTGCCGGGCAGCGTGAAGCCCTGCTCCGGACCGATGACGTGGACCACGCCCTGACGCTTGTCGAACTCGTTGTAGTAGGTGATGCCGAAGTCGCGGGCGTTCTCGGCCAGCGCGGCGATCTGCTCGGCGCTTTCCGGATCCGGATTGGGCTTGGAGCGATCCGTGGTCGGCACGTTGTGATCGACCACCGCCAACGTCTTTTCCGGCGCATGCACCTTGCGGCCGGCGGTGCGCAGACCTTCGAACGCCTGCGGCGAAGTGACTTCGTGCACCAGATGGCGGTCGATATACAGCAGGCAGGTGCCGTCTTCGGCCTCGTGGACCAGATGGTCGTTCCAGATCTTGTCGTACAGCGTGGTGGGCTTGGCGGACATGGTGTCGGTCCTTCGGAAGGATCTCTGAATTGTCGAAGTGAGCAGGATCGCGCGGCGCGCATGCGCCGTCGGCTGATCAGCTAATCAGCGCGGCCGTGGTCAGCCGGCCGAAGAACCGCCACGGCAGGCGGCTGCGGTCGTCGAGCACAATCTTCGAGGCGCGGCGGCGGTTTGGAAACATTCCATCCATATAGCACGTCGCGGCAGGGCCACAATGTTTCGCCGCGCAGGCAGGCGCGCAGCGCAGGCGCAACAAAAAAGCGCGACCCGAAGGCCGCGCTTTCGAAAAACCAAATCTAGAGGTGCCGATTACTCGGCGGCAGCGGCCGCGACGGTGCGGTCCTGCTTCTTCTCGACGATGCGGGCCGACTTGCCGCGCAGGTTGCGCAGGTAATACAGCTTGGCACGACGCACCTTGCCGCGGCGCACAACCTTGATCGAGTCGATCATCGGCGACAGTAGCGGGAACACGCGCTCCACGCCCTCGCCATAAGAAATCTTACGGACGGTGAAGCTCTCGTTGATGCCGCCGCCCGAGCGGCCGATGCAGACGCCTTCGTAGGCCTGCACGCGCGAGCGCTCGCCTTCGACGACCTTCACGTTGACGATCACGGTGTCACCGGGACCGAACTCCGGAATCGTCTTGCCGGCCGACAGCTTGTCGAACTGCTCTTTTTCGAGCGTCTGAATCAGGTTCATCGATAATTCTCCATCGGCGGCGCGCCCGACCATCCCGGCGCGGGCTGCGCAAAGATCCATTGTCCTGCCATTGCACGGATTTGGCGGTGCTATACGGCAATCCTGGGGGTTTGTCACCCGTCCGTCTTGTTTTTTGGCGTTTTTTGCGATTCGCCCTTTGCCCGAATGGTTTGCGCCGGCCTAGCGGCCCACAAATCCGGCCGCCGGGCCCTGGTCAGGGCCTCGGCCTCGGCGAGTCGCCAGGCCGCGACCTTGGCGTGATCGCCCGACAGCAGCACCTCGGGGATCGGGCGGCCCTCGAAACTCTGCGGCCTGGTGTATTGCGGATATTCCAATAGACCGGCCGAAAAGCTCTCGTCGGTCGAGGATTCCAGCTTGCCCATCACCCCCGGCAGCAGCCGGACGCAGGCGTCGATCAGCGCCATCGCGGCGATCTCGCCGCCGGACAGCACGTAGTCGCCGATCGAAACCTCCTCCAGCCCGCGCGCGTCGATCACCCGCTGGTCGATGCCCTCGAACCGGCCGCAAACGATCAGCGGCCCAGGACCGGCCGCTAGCTCGGCGACGCGGGCTTGCGTCAATGGCCGGCCGCGGGGGCTCATCACCAGGCGCGGGCGGTCCGCGGCGGCTTCCACCGCATCGATCGCGGCCGCCAGCACATCGGCACGCAGCACCATGCCGGGCCCGCCGCCCGCCGGGGTGTCATCGACGCTGCGGTGCCGGTCTGTGGCGGCGGCCCTTATGTCGCGCGCCTCCAGCGCCCACAGCCCGGACGCCAGCGCCCGGCCCGCCAGGCTGACGCCGAGCGGGCCGGGAAACATCTCCGGGAACAGCGTGAGGACAGTGGCGCGCCAGGTCATGCAGAGCCTGCAAAGGGTAAGCCGTCATGCCCGCACTTGATCCGGGCATCCATCATCTTCGCAAGAAGATGGATCGCCGGGTCGAGCCCGGCGATGACCACAGAGAGTGTAGCAGCGTTCGGCCGGACCGATCGACGAACCCTCACGCCTCCGGATGGTTCGGCGTGTCGCCTTCGATCTCGTTCGGCGGCTCGATCACCACCTGGCCGCTCGCGAGGTCGACGGTCGGCGCCACCGCATTGGTGAACGGCAACAGCAGCGTCGGCCCGGACGGCGGCGCGATTTCGATGATGTCGCCGGCACCGAAATTATGGATCGCCACCACCTTGCCGAGCGCGTCGCCCGCCGTGGTCACGGCGGCGAGCCCGATCAGGTCGGCGTGGTAGTATTCGTCGTCCTCGGTCGGCGGCAGCTTGTCGCGCGCGACGTAGAGCTCGACGCCGTTGAGCCGTTCGGCCTCGTCACGCGTGGTGACGCCTTTCAGCGTCACCACCAGATGGCTCTTGGCTTCGCGCGCCGATGCGATCTCGAACTGGCGCGCGCCGTCCTTGGTCGCAAGCGGACCGTAGTCGGCCACGGCGAACGGATCGGCGGTGAAGCTCCACAGCCGCACCGCGCCGCGCACGCCATGCGGCGCGCCGATTCGCGCGACGCAGACTTGCCGGGCGACGCAGGTGAGCCCGGACGGCATCAGCCGCCCCGCTTACTTGCCGTCGGCGGCCTTGCGCTCCTTGCGCGGCACCGCCTTCTCCGGGTTGTTGCGGGCTTCGCGCTTGCGGACACCGGCGGTGTCGAGGAAGCGGGCGACGCGATCCGACGGCTGCGCGCCCTTGGCGAGCCAGTCCTTGACCTTGTCGAGGTCGAGCTTGATGCGGGCTTCGTTGTCCTTGGCCATCAGCGGGTTGAAATAGCCGAGGCGCTCGATGAAGCGGCCGTCGCGCGGGAAGCGCGAGTCGGCGACGACGACATGATAGAACGGGCGCTTCTTGGTACCAGCGCGCGCGAGGCGGATGACGACGGACATTGCGGATCTCCTAGGTGGGGGTTCGTGTGTGCGAGTTGAGCAGTTAGTTCGTCATTCCGGGGCGCGCGTGAAACGCGCGAACCCGGAATCTCGAGCTGTTCCGCGACAGAGATTCCGGGTTCGCCGCTACGCGGCGCCCCGGAATGATGGAGAGGTGAGAGAGCGACCTCATTTCTTCTTCCCGAATCCCGGGAAGCCGCCGAGGCCGGGCAGCGTCGGCTTGCCGGACAGGCCGGTGAGGCCGGGCAGATTGGGCATGCCGCCGCGCAGCGACGCCGGCAGGTCCTTCGGCAGCTCCGGCAGGCCTTCGGGCATGTCGCCGCTCTTCATCTTGTCCTGCATCGCCTTGATCTCGTCGGGTGACGGCATGCCGCCGCCGAAGCCCATCGCCTTGGCGAGGCCGGCCATCGGGCCGCCCTTGCCGCGGCTGACGGCTTTCATCATGTCGGCCATGTTGCGGTGCATTTTCAGCAGCTTGTTGACGTCCTCGACCTTGATGCCGGCGCCGGCGGCGATGCGCTTCTTGCGGCTGGCCTTGAGGATGTCGGGATTCTTGCGCTCCTCGCGGGTCATCGAATCGATGATCGCGACCTGGCGCTTGAGGATCTTGTCGTCGATGCCAGCCGCGGCGATCTGGTTCTTCATCTTGGAGATGCCGGGCATCAGCCCCATCAGCCCGCCGATGCCGCCCATCTTGGTCATCTGCAGCAGCTGATCGCGCAAGTCCGTCAGGTCGAACTTGCCCTTGCGCATCTTCTCGGCGACGGCGGCGGCCTTTTCGGCATCCAGCGTCGCGGCGGCCTTCTCGACCAGCGAGACGATGTCGCCCATGCCGAGAATGCGGCTGGCGATCCGGCTCGGATGGAAGTCTTCGAGCGCATCGGTCTTTTCGCCGGTGCCCATCAGCTTGATCGGCTTGCCGGTGACGGCGCGCATCGACAGCGCCGCACCGCCGCGGCCGTCGCCGTCGATCCGGGTCAGCACGATGCCGGTGAGGCCGACGCGCTGATCGAACGCGCGGGCGAGGTTGACGGCGTCCTGACCGGTCAGCGAGTCGGCGACCAGCAGCACTTCGTGCGGATTGGCGGCGGCTTTGATCTCGGCCGCCTCGCTCATCATCTCTTCGTCGAGCGTGGTGCGGCCGGCGGTATCGAGCAGCACGACATCGTAGCCGCCGAGCTTGCCGGCTTCCATCGCGCGGCGGGCGATATCCGGCGGCTGCTGACCGGCGACGATCGGCAGCGTGTCGATCGACAGGTCGCGGCCGAGCACCGCGAGCTGCTCCATCGCCGCCGGGCGGTAGACGTCGAGCGAGGCCATCAGCACCTTGCGCTTGTCGCGCTCGGTCATGCGGCGCGCCAGCTTGGCGGTGGTGGTGGTCTTACCCGAGCCCTGCAGACCGACCATCATGATCGGAACCGGCGGCACGGCGTTGAGGTCGATCGGCTGGACCTCGGCGCCGAGCGTAGCGATCAGCTCGTCATTGACGATCTTGACCACCATCTGGCCCGGCTTGACCGACTTGACGACGGTGGCGCCGATCGCCTGCTCGCGGACCCGCTCGGTGAACGAACGCACCACTTCGAGGGCGACGTCGGCTTCCAGCAGCGCGCGGCGGATTTCGCGCATCGCCGCGTCGACATCGGCCTCGCTGAGCGCACCGCGCCCGGTCAGCCGATCGAGAATGCCACCCAGCTTTTCCGACAGATTGTCGAACATCGGCCCAATTCCAGCGACGGCCTTCCGGCGAAAGGCCTACAAAACCAAACACTTATGGCGCCCGAGGGCGCATCGCGCTGTCGGACGTTGACCTCCGGCCTCATAGGACCGGGCGGCGGATCGAAAAGAAGACTTTTCGAGATTTCGGCGGCATCTAGACGCGACGTCGCCCCGAAGTCAAGAAATCCGGCACTCCGGCGCCTTGGTGGGACTCCCGACTACGCGGAAAGACGCTATATTTCGAGAGCTTAACGAGGTCCAAGGTCATGAAGCACGTCAGCCTGGCAGATGCGCGGGCCAACATCGCGAAACTGCTCGATGAGGTCGAACGCGGCGAGACGGTCACGATCAGCCGCGAGGGAGCGGGTTCGTTCGAGCTCGCGCCTCCGTTCGACGAAAGCCGTCGGGAGGATGCGCGGCGGGCCATCGAAGAATTGAAAGAGCTGCGCAAGAAGTCGGGGCGGGCAACTGCCGAAGAGATCATTGCCTGGCGTGACAAAGGTCGTCGGTTCTAAGTGCGCTTCGTCATCGATGCCTCTGTCGCAGCGGCGTATTGTTTCGACGACGAGGATGAACCCATCGCCGATGCCGCGTTTGCGCGCCTCCACGGCAGCGCAACCGCTGTGGCCCCCGCGCTATTCTGGTTTGAACTTCGGAACACCTTACTGGTCGGATCGAGGCGAGGTCGTATCGACAGTCAGCAGATCAAGCGCGTTCTGGATCGCATCAATCGTGCGGCCATCACGTTTGATCGCCTCCCATCTGCGGATGCCCTGTTTGATCTGGCCCAGCGCCATCGCCTGACCTTCTACGACGCCGCCTATCTCGAACTCGCGCAGCGCGAGCGGATCGAGCTGGCAACGCTCGACGCCGCACTGGTCCGGGCAGCGACCGCCGAAGGCGTCGCGCTGGTTGGTGCATGAGCGGATGAGCTTGATCACGCGCCGCCGCCTGCTGGCGACCGCTGCCGGCCTGGCCGCAACGGCCGGGCTTTCCTCCTTCTGGATATCCCGCATGAGCTATTATCAAGGCCCGGTCACCGATCACTTCGATGGCACGCGGTTTTTCGATCCTGACGGCGCCTCCCCGAAGAGCTTTCTCGACGTGTTGCGCTGGCGGTTCAGCCACAAGCCGGCGCAATGGCCGGAGTGGGCGCCGAGCCCGTTCGCCGACACACCGCCGCCGCGCATCGACGGCACCGGCGCGCGGCTCGTCTATGTCGGCCATGCGAGCTGGCTGCTTCAGACCGGCGGGCTGAACATCCTGATCGATCCGGTGTGGTCGGAGCGGGTGTCGCCGGTCAGTTTCGCCGGGCCGAAGCGCCACAACGATCCGGGCATCGCGTTCGACAAACTGCCCAAGATCGACGTGGTGCTAGTGTCGCACGGCCATTACGACCATCTCGATCTCGCGACGCTGTCGCGGCTCGCCGCCGCCCACAAGCCGCGGGTGATCACGCCGCTCGGCAATGATCTGACCATGATGGCGCACGACGGCAGCATCCGCGCCGAAGCCTATGACTGGAGCGACCGGGTCGAACTGAACGACCGTGTCGCGGTGACGCTGGTGCCGACCCGGCACTGGACCGCGCGCAGCCTGTTCGACCGCAACCGCGCGCTATGGGCGAGCTTCGTGCTCGAAACCCCGGCCGGCAAGATCTACGTGGTGTGCGATTCCGGTTATGGCGATGGCCGGCACTTCCGCCGCGTCCGCGATGCCCATGCGCCGCTGCGGCTGGCGATCCTGCCGATCGGCGCCTACGAGCCGCGCTGGTTCATGCAGGATCAGCACATGAACCCGGCCGATGCGGTGAAGGCGCTGGCCGATTGCGGCGCCGAGCGGGCGCTCGCCAATCACCACGGCACCTTCCAACTCACCGACGAGGCAATCGACGCGCCCGAGCAGGCGCTGGATGCGGCGCTCGACGCAGAGGGAATCCCGCGCGAGCGCTTTCCGGTGTTGAAGCCCGGGCAGGTGTTCGAGCTTTAGGCGCTGCGCTTACTTCGCCTTGATGGCCCAGTTCACCGTCACCGAGACGTTCAGGGTTTGCTCGCCCGGCGCGACCTGAGCACCGTCGGCAAACTCGGCCGCCATCTTGCGCATCGGCATCACGACGGGGCTGGAATCCTCCACGATCGACAGCGGCGCCCCGAGCGTGAGGCCCGCGGCGCGCGCGTAGATCTCGGCCTTGCGGCGCGCATCGGCAACCGCTTCGGTCCGTGCTTCGTCGAGCAGCTTCGAGGAGTCGCTGACCATGAAGCTGATGCCGCGGACCTCATTGGCGCCGGCCGCCATCAGCCGGTCGAGCACACCCGCCACCGCCGCGATGTCACGGATCCGCACCGACACGATGTTCTTGGCCACATAGCCGGTGATTTCGCTCGGGCCCGGCCGATCGGCATATTGCGGCTGCAGCGACAATTGCGAGGTCTGGACGTCCTTGGTTTCGATGCCGGCGTTCTTCAACTCCAGCAGCACCTTGCCCATCGCAAGGTTGGTGGCATCCGCCGCAGCACGAGCGGACTTGGCGAAATTCGACACCCCGGCTTCGATCCGGGCGGTGTCGGGCGCGACCGATTTCTGGGCTTCGCCGCGCACGACGATGCCGGGCGGCGGGGCGTCCTGGGCGCGGGCCGGAAGCGCGACGAGCAAGCAGCAGGCGGCGACAGCGGCGGAGAGTGTACGGAGCATGTTCATTTCATCGGCACGTAAACGTTGATCACCAGCTTGTCTTCGGCGGTCTTCAGAGGATCGGTCATGTATTCCTCGATGAACGTGTCTTTGGCTTCCAGCTTCTTGTCGTCGAGGAAGTTGGTGATCGCCTCGTAGGTGTTGTCCATGTTGTCGTAAGAGCCGCGATGGACGAATTTCAAAGCCTTGCCGTCGGGCGATTTGCCGATGCTCATCGACTTGCCGAGGTTCTTCGGCTCCTGCGGCACCGGCACCTGGGCCTGGAACGTGAAGCCGGCATCGTCGGTGGAGGTGTAGACGATCATCGGGTTGCCGTTCGGCACGATGCCCTGCTTGTCGAGCAGCACGGTCAGCGACTTGAAGGCGTCCATCAGGCTGTCGAAGGCGTTGTCCCAGTTCGCCTTGCCCTTGAAGATCACCACCGTCTTCGGCTCCAGCGTGGTCTCTTCGCCGAACGGATCGGCGGTCTGGACCGGCGCAGGCGTGGTCGGTGCCGCCGGGGTCTCGGCCGCTGACGGGGCCGGCGTTGCGGGAGCCGGGGCAGCCGTCGGCGCCTCGCTCGCCGCAGGTGGTGTGGTGGGGGCAGGGGTCGACGGGGCTGCCGGCGTGGCCTGGGCCGGTGCCGAGACCGACGGCTTGTCCTTGGCGTCCTTGCTAGCGTCGGGGGCGGTCTGAGCCGAGGCGCCGGCGATCCCGAGCGTCAGCACCAGCGCCGGTATCAACCCGACACGCGTAAGACCAAACTGGCAGGGGCGTTCCATTCCATCTCTCCCAAGGCCACCGCGACCGTCGCCCGACCTTTCCGCGTGGCACGGCATCGGATGTCGCGCGAGACACCGAGTCGAGCGGCTTCTCATAACATCCGATCCACGATTTCGTCCTGTCCTGGCGAGCCATGCGATGGCGGTGTGGCTTCCCTGTGGCGTGCCGCCGCTGCGAGCGGCAGACTGGCCAAACCGGCCTCGGTTCGCCATATAGGCGCGGCGAGGACGAGAGCATGAGCGCGCTGAACAACCGCCTGTTCGCCAAGATGAACGGCATCGGCAACGAGATCGTGGTGGTCGACCTGCGCGATCAGCCGGCGCCGGTCACGCCGGCCGATGCGCGGGCGGTGGCGGCGCACGTGCCGTATGATCAGTTGATGCTGCTGCAGCCGGCCCGGTTGCCCGGCACCGAGGCGTTCGTCCGGATCTACAACAATGACGGCTCCGAATCCGGCGCCTGCGGCAACGGGATGCGTTGCGTCGCGCGGCAGATGTTCGCCGGCACCGACAAGAGCGGCCTGACCTTCGAGACCCGCGCCGGGCTGCTCAACTGCTGGCGCGGCCCGGCCGACGGCCTCTACACCGTCGACATGGGCGAGCCGAAATTCGGCTGGCAGGAGATTCCGCTTGCCGAAGAGTTTCGCGACACCCGCGGCATCGAGCTGCAGATCGGCCCGATCGACGCGCCGATCCTGCACACGCCGTCGGTGGTCAGCATGGGCAATCCGCACGCCGTGTTCTGGGTCGACGACATCGAGGCCTACGATCTCGGCCGGTTCGGGCCGCTGCTCGAGAACCATCCGGTGTTTCCGGAACGCGCCAACATCACGCTCGCCCACATCGTCGATCGCCAGCACATCACGATGCGGACCTGGGAGCGCGGCGCCGGCCTGACCAAGGCGTGCGGCTCCGCCGCCTGCGCCACCGCGGTCGCGGCGGCACGGCTGAAGCGCACCGACCGGACGGTGGAAATGACGCTGCCGGGCGGCCAGCTCACCATCGAGTGGCGCGACAGCGATAATCACGTGCTGATGACCGGCGGCGCCGAATTCGAGTTCGAGGGCCGGTTCGATCCGGCGCTGTTCGCCGGCGCGCTCGATTCCACCACCGCATAATGGCCGTCGAGGTCGTCACTTTCGGCTGCCGGCTCAACGCGTTCGAGTCCGAGCTGATCCGGCGCGAGGCGGAAGGCGCCGGACTCGCTGACACCATCGTGGTCAATAGCTGCGCGGTGACGAACGAGGCCGTGGCACAGGCACGCCAGCAGATCCGCAAGCTGAAGCGCGCCCGCCCCGAGGCCCGAATCATCGTGACCGGCTGCGCGGCGCAGACCGAGCCGGCGACATTCGCCGCGATGGCCGAAGTCGACCGCGTCATCGGCAACGACGACAAGACCCGGGGCGACGCCTGGCACGCCGCCAAGGGCGCGCTCGACGCCGGCGTAAATTTCGGACTCGACACCGAACAGAAGATCGCGGTCGCCGACATCATGGCGGTGCGCGAGATGGCGCCGCATCTGCTGGACGGATACCAGAGCGGACTGCCGCGGGTGTTCGTACAGGTGCAGAACGGCTGCGACCATCGCTGCACCTTCTGCATCATCCCGTATGGCCGCGGCAATTCGCGCTCGGTGCCGGTCGGTGCGGTGGTCGAGCAGGTCCGGCGGCTGGCCGAACGCGGCCACGCCGAGATCGTGCTGACCGGCGTCGACCTCACCAGCTACGGCGCCGACCTGCCGGGCGTGCCGAAGCTCGGCAGCCTGGTTAAGAAAGTGTTACGGCATGTGCCGGAGCTGCAACGGCTGCGGATCTCGTCGATCGATCAGGTCGAGGCCGATCGGGACCTGATCGATGCGCTCGCCACCGAACCGCGGCTGATGCCGCATCTGCATCTGTCGCTGCAGGCCGGCGACGATCTGATCCTGAAGCGGATGAAGCGCCGCCACTGCCGCGCCGACGCCATCGCGTTTTGCGCCGAGGTCCGCCGGCTGCGCCCCGACATCGCGCTCGGCGCCGATCTGATCGCCGGCTTTCCGACCGAGACCGAGGAGATGTTTCGGCGCTCGCTCGACCTGGTCGAGGCATGCGGCCTGACCTTTCTGCACGTCTTTCCGTACTCGCCGCGCCCCGGCACACCCGCAGCGCGGATGCCACAACTAGACGGCCGCGTGATCCGCGCCCGCGCCGCCCGGCTGCGCGCCGCCGGCGAAGCGGCGCTGCAGCGACGGCTGGCCGCGGAGGTCGGCGCAACGCGCTCGGTGCTGATCGAGGGCCCGACGCAGGGCCGCACCGAGCATTTCATTCCGGTTTCGGTTGGCGGCGAAACGCCCGGAACGGTGCGACGGCTGACGATGTCCGGGCACGACGGCACACGGCTTGTCGTCTAGATCAGCGAGACTTTTCCTTGACGAACCGCGCCGCGATGCGGCCGGCCTCGATCCGCACCACTGCGCACAGCCGACTGGCCATGCCCTGCGGCTTGAACTCCAGCAGGAATGTTCTGAGGTCCAGTCCCTGCACCGACTCGGTGTGGCTCAGCAGGACTCCGGATTCCGAAATATCCAGGAGCTTGCCGTCGCGTCGCCATAGACCGTCGGTGCCGACGATACGGATATCGATGCTGGTACTAGGTTTGAATTGCACGCGCTTGGCCTTGCGTTTGTCCCAGCTCATGACCGCTTCTCTCCCAATGCTTGATCACACCGAATGTGGCGGCTTGCGCTATGCGCTCGCTTGCGTGCTTTCCCGCACTTTCCAGAACCTGAGCATCCGCTGCGCGCTGGCTTTCGACAGCTTGGCGAACTCCTGCCCGATCCGGTCGAGTTCGGGCGCCGCGAGGGTGGCGCCCGAAAAGCGCATCTGCAGGATTGCGCTGACCGTCTCCCATCTGAAGTCGGCGGCACGGCACGGCACCAACAAGCCGTCGCAGCGCGGACTCTGCATCAGCGGTTTGAGAATATCGATCGGAGTCGATGCCAGCAGCGACAGCGCGGCGACCGTTTCCTCGTACTGGCCGGCTTTCGCGAACCGCAGCAGGTCCTTTTCCTGGAGTTCGCCCTTTTCCTTCAGAAGCTCGACGAACCTGCGGGCCGCCGCATAGTCGCGCGGCTGCGAGACCTCGTGATCGACGGCGCGGACCACTGAGTTCAGGATATTCTGGACCTCGTCCCGGACTTTCGCCGGCATCACCGCCAGCAGCCGCTCGCGAACCGCTTCCTTCGCCCTCAACAACAGATCGCGTAGCAGCTTGATCGGGATATCGATGCGCCGGCCCGCCTTTTCGGCAAGGAGCTCGTCCTGCTCGGCAGCTTTGGTCAGCACAGCGAAGCCGGCAGCCGAGATCGACGACGTCTCGTTGCTCAAGAGCCGATGAAACACCTCCATGTTTCCTCGCGCAACCAGCACATCCGTCACCGGGTCGGTCAGAGTCGGGCGTCCGGAAATCGCCAGCAGGTGAGCCTGCCCCTTGGTCCTTGCGATTTCCACGAGATCGCTCGTCGTCAGGCGCACCGATTCTTCGAGCACTGGTCCGGCGACCTCGATATCGTCGTTTCTCGCCAGGCTTCTAATCGTCTCCAGTGGCGCATTGTCGATCGGAGCCAGCCGGACGCTCAGCTCGGCCAGTGCCCGTGTTTCGATCTTCCGGATCAGCTGGCCGAGGACCTGATCGAAAACGGCGATCTGATCTTCGTTGAACTTGTTGCTGCCACCCAGGAAAAGGTCCGTGATCCGCCGCAGAGTCTCGAGACGACGCTCGGCCGAACCGGTCTGAATCGCGGACTCGAGTTCGTCGAGCAACGAGCCTTGGGTTTTTGCCGCCGTGGAATTGGGCACGTCGAATATCCTTGTAACTGATCGCTCTCGTCGACTACGCCATCGCTCGCTTATTTCCGTAGCGCGGTGATACGCAGTCGACACCCACTGCAATCTTTCAAGCACGGGTTAGACGGACATTAATGAGCAGCAAAATCGATATCGAAAATCTGCAAACACCTGGACATCCCGACGGCGCAGTCCTCAAATACTATTCGTACCATTGAGCCACCCAGACGTTCTGCTCAACACGCCGAGCGAGCAAACGGCCTGCTCGTGTCTTAAGCACTCCTAGCGGGCGCTGCTTCCAAGTTTGCTTTGAAGTACGATGAAAACCACGCTGTCATTGGCCCCATCGGCTGCGCTGCGGATATTTCATTTCGACGACATCGACCTGTACCGATCGGGTGCGGCTGCGCTGCAGTTTGAATTGACGCCGCTCGTCAGAAAGATCTCGGCTCGGCAGTTCATGTTGACCATGCCGGGTTGTGACATGTTGGTGGAGCGGTCGTTTCCGCGCCTGACCGGAGGGACGCTGATGCCGGGTCGCACGGTCATCGGTTTCTCGATGACCGACGAAGCTACGGGCCTGTTCAACGGCATCGATCTTAAGGTCTCGACACTCGTCCTCGGACACAGCGGCGCCGGTTATGTTGCGTATGAAAGTACGCCCCATTGCTTCGCACGGGTAGCGTTTGAGCCGGAGGTGCGAGACCGCGGATGGCCGGCCGCGGAGAACGGCTTTGCCCAGTTCTTCATGTCGCAGTCTGCCCATGACAGACTTCGCTGTCTGGTGATGGAAATCATGACTCTCGCCTCACGTTCCGCCGGCGACCTGCAGAGACCGGAAGTCGCACAAGGCGCCAAGGAATCGCTGCTCGCAGCGGCGGACGACGCTTTCGAGAACTCGTCCTTGGCGCTCGGTGCTCGGTCAGCTCATGCCGATCGGCTTCTGTGGATCATCAAGAGCATCGATGAGATCATCGCCGCCAACCCGGCGAACCCGATCTATAGCAGCGAGCTGGCGCACGCTCTTGGCGTTTCGGTCCGGACCTTGCACAACGCTGTGCTGCGATATCGCGGCATGAGCCTGCATCGTTACCTCAGGCTCAAACGGCTTTGGCAGGTCAGGCAACGTCTGTTGGTCGGCAACATCAGCGTCAAGGCCTGCGCCCTGGCATACGGCTTCTGGCATCTGAGCGATTTTTCGAGAAGCTACCGGACTCTCTTCGGTGAGCTGCCATCCCAAACCCTCGCCCTGGCGCATTAGATGCGCCGAGCCGATGCGCCAGCGGGCACCATGCAGGACCTCGAGATCACGGGGCACGATGCTTCGCGGCTAACCCAATAGGTTCACCAGCTACTTCAGTGTCCACACGCCGGTGTGCTTGATTTCGGAATCTTCCAGTTCGCGCGTCACCGGCACGCCGTAACTGGCGAGCTGGACGAGCTGGTCCTTCGGCAGATAGTAACGGCCGGGATCGCCGATCAGCACCCGTGCGCCTTGCGCCGCTCGCCTTTGCAGAAACGCAAAGGCCAGCCCGGCGATATTCTGCTGATAGAAGATATCTCCGGCGAGGACGGCCTCGGCCGGCAGCGGATGCGGCCCGGCGAGCAGATCGTCGCCGCAGACCTCGATCGCGACGCCGTTCGCCGCGGCATTGACCAGAATCGCCTCGCGCGCAAAGCCGTCGATATCGAACGCGGCGACGCGGCGCGCACCGGCCTTCATCGCCGCGATCGCCACCAGCCCGGAGCCGGAGGCAAGATCGATCACGTCCTTGCCGGCGACATCCTCCGGATGATCCAGCACGTAGCGCGCCAGTGCCTGTCCGCCGGCCCAGGCGAACGCCCAGAACGGCGGCGGCAGCCCGGCCTCGCCGAGTTCTTCCTCGGTCTTGCTCCACAGCGGCAGCGCCTCGTCGGCGACATGCAGCAGCACCTCCGGCACCAGCGGCACCTCGCGGAGCCGGGTGTTGGCATGGATGAAGGCGATGGGATCGGTAATGGCGGAGCTGCTCATCGCGCGGTGATGCGGGAGCGGGGGAGAGATGTAAAGCGTTGCTCTAAGGCCAACCACGTCATCGCCCGCGCAGGCGGGCGATCCAGTATCGGAGGGAGCCCGAGGTCGATCACGAATGCTCTGGAATACTGGATCCCCCGCATCCGCGCGGGATGACATCAGAACGCGCAGCGTGCGCTGTTCACTACAATCCGCCCATCTTGCAGACCAGTTTCCATTCCTCGGCCGTCACCGGCTGGACCGACAGCCGCGAGTATTTCAGCAGCGCCATGTCGGCGAGGCGGGGCTCGGCCTTGACGGCGGCGAGCGTCACCGGGGTCTTCAGCGGCTTGTCGGCCTTGATGTCGACGCAGACGAACTTGCCGCTGGCATCGGTCGGATCCGGATAGGCTTCGCGGATGATCTCGGCGATGCCGACGATCTCCTTGCCCTCATTGGAGTGATAGAAGAACGCGCGGTCGCCGCGCCGCATCGCCACCATGTGCAGCTTGGCGGAGTGATTGCGCACGCCGGTCCAGGCTTCGCCTTCGGCGCCCTTGGCGACCTGCTGGTCCCACGACCACACCGACGGCTCGGATTTCACCAGCCAATACGCCACGTCTATTCCTCCGCCTTCAGCGGCCGCGTCAGCAATCCTTCGATCGCCGCCTCGACGCCGATCTTGCCGTCGAGGATCGCGGCGACCGCGGCCGAAATCGGCATCTCGACGCCCTTGGCCTGCGCCATCTCCATCAGCACCGGCGCGGTGAAGAAACCTTCGGCGAGTTTGCCGTGCGAGGCGGCGTCGATGCTCTCGCCGCGGCCGAGCGCGGCGCCGAACGAGAAGTTGCGCGATTGCGACGTGCCGCACGTCAGCACCAGATCGCCGAGCCCGGACAGGCCGTGCATGGTCTCGATCCGCGCGCCGTAAGCCCTGCCGAACCGCACCAGTTCGGCGAAACCACGCGTCGTCATCGCGGCGAGCGCCGAAGCGCCGAGCTTCTTGCCCTCGACGATGCCGGCGGCGATCGCCAGCACGTTCTTGGTGGCGCCGCCGAGCTCGACGCCGCGCACGTCGGTCGAATGATAGGGGCGGAAGCTGCCGCAATTCATCGCCTGCGCCAGCGCCTGGGCGCAGGCCGCGTCGGTCGCGGCGATCGTCACCGCGGTCGGCAGGCCGCGCGCCACGTCGGCCGCAAAGCTCGGCCCCGACAGGATCGCCGGGATCGCGGCCGGCGCGCATTCGGCGATGATCTCGGTCATGAACCGATGGGTGCCGTGTTCGATGCCCTTGGCGCAGGCGACCAGCGGCGTCTTCGGTGCGACCAGCGGCTGCAGCGACGTCGCCACCTGGCGCAGCACCTGCGCCGGCACCACCAGCAGCAGCGCGTCGGCGCGCGCCGCTTCGGCCAGATCGCGCGTCACCTGGATCGACGGCTCCAGCGTCACGCCGGGCAGGAAGCGGCTCTCACGCGCCGCGATCAGATGCTCGGCATTGCCGGGGTCGTGCTCCCACAGCGTCACGTTTCGGCCCGCGCGCGCGGCGGTTTGCGCCAGTGCGGTGCCCCAGGCGCCGCCGCCGAGCACGGCAATCGAATTCAACGAACTCATCGCAATATCATCCAAGCCACCAACACAGCATTGCCGGCCTTAGAACCCGGCGCGCGTGTTGGCAAATTTGGCCGGCGCGGTAGCGCCAGCGTCGAGCAGCCAGCGCGCGCGCGGCGCGGTATCCATCGGGTCGGTGAGGCCGAGCGCCAGCCGTTCGGCGCCGGCCCAGGCGATCATCGCGCCGTTGTCGGTGCACAGCGCCGGCGGCGGCACGATCAGCGTGGTCTGCGCTTTGGCGGCGACCTCGCGCAGCATCCGCCGGATCGCCTGGTTGGCGGCGACGCCGCCGGCCGCGACCAGCGCCTTTGGCGGGCCGAACCGCTCCTTGAACAGCCGCAGGCCGGCGCCGAGCCGGTCGGCCACCGAGTCCAGCACAGCCGCCTGAAAGCCGGCGCACAGATCGGCGATGTCCTGCGGATCGAGCGGCGTCAGCTTGCCGGCCTCGTTGCGCACCGCCGTCTTCAACCCGGACAGCGAGAAATTGGCGTCCTGGCGGCCGAGCATCGGGCGGGGAAATGCAAACCGGTTCGGATCGCCGGCCTCAGCCGCTCGCTCGACCTGGGGGCCGCCGGGGTAGGGCAGGCCGAGCATCTTGGCAATCTTGTCGAACGCTTCGCCGACTGCATCGTCCACGGTGGTACCGAGCCGGACGTAGTTACCGACGCCGAGCACCGCGACGATCTGGGTGTGACCGCCGGAGGCGAGGAACAGGCAATAGGGAAACTCGACCGCATCGGTCAGCCGCGGCGTCAGCGCGTGGGCTTCGAGGTGATTGACTGCGATCAGCGGGGTGCCGTGGACCAGCGCGATCGCCTTGGCGGTGGTCAACCCGACGATCACGCCGCCGATCAGGCCAGGACCCGCGGCCGCCGCGACCCCCGACAGGCTGGCGAACGCCACGCCGGCTTCGTTCATCGCCGCCGCAATGATGCCGTCCAGCACGTCGACATGGGCACGCGCCGCGATCTCCGGGACGACGCCACCAAAGGGCGCGTGTTCGTCGGTCTGGGAACGTACGATATTGGAGAGAAGCCGGCCGCTGCCGTCGGCGCGGCGCTCGACCACGGCGGCTGCGGTTTCATCGCAGGTGGTCTCGATCCCCAGCACCAGCAAGGCTTGTTCACTAGTCAAATTGAGCCCTTGCGTTTGCGCCCGAACCGGCGTTCTCCTTGCCTCGCGTAGCATTGCGGGGTCTTGGAATGCAATCATCCCCTTGGCGCCCCGCAGCCCCGGCAGATTGCATGGGAGCACCGATGCGGGGCACTGCAACGCGACCGGTTTTCACGCGGCTCAGAATCTTGCGGCCGGGGCTCATCGGATTCATTCTCATCAATCGACAGCCGAGGACGTAACGCGTGGCTTTGCTCGTCACCCGCCCGCAACCCGACGGCGACGCGACTGCGAAGACGCTGCGCGCCAAGGGCTACGACGTGTTGCTGGCACCGATGCTGCGGTTCGAGCCGGTGCCGTTCCCCGACGATCCGGACGCACACTTCACGGGCGTGATCGTCACCAGCGCCAACGCGCTGCGGGCGCTGGACGACCAGCCGGTGCTGGCGCGGCTCCTCAAACTGCCGCTGTTCGCGGTCGGCAAGCAGACCGCCCGCAAGGCGCAGGAAGCGGGGTTCAGCGACGTCATCATCGCCGACGGCGATGCGGCCAAGCTCCGGATCAAGATCGGCGACAGCCTCAGTGGGACCGACAAGCGCGCCGGCGCGTTGCTGTATCTGGCGGGCGCTGATCTGTCGCGCGACCTCGCCGGCGAATTGCGCGAAGATGGCTTCGAGGTGGTGATGCAGACCGCCTACCGGATGGTGCCGGTGCCAAGCCTGCCGGGAGAGGTGTGCGATGCCTTCGCGGCCAATCACATCGAAGCTGTGCTGCACTATTCGCGGCGCAGCGCCCGGGCGTTCATCGACGCCACGCGAACGTCCGGCATCGAGATTTCGGCGCTGGCGATTCCGCAGTGCTGCCTGTCCGAGGCAGTCTCCGAGGTGGTGCGTGAGGCGGGCGCCAACCAGGTGATGGTGGCGCGCAAGCCGGACGAAAAGGCGCTGCTCGAAGCGCTGGATCGGGCCCTCGGCCCGACCAAAGTGAATTGATGCCGCGCCGGACCGCCGGCGCCGACAGGTAGCGACGAGGAAAATCCAGGGATGGTCCAGAACAGGCCCGAACACGAACAGGCCGCGGAACCGGCCGAGCAGACCCAGCCGACTGGCGAGGAAACCAACGCCACGACCGCCGAAACCGAGGCGGGGGCTACTGCGGAGACGCCGCCCGAGACCGAACCGGCTCGAGGGCCGGAGCAAGCCTTCGACATCGCCGCCGACCAGCGCGAGCAGGCCGAACAGGCCGCCGAACTGCCGGAGCCGGAATTCGCCACCACGACCGCTGCAGCCGATGCGTCGGCGACCGCGCACAGCTCGGCGCCGCCGCGCAGCAGCATCGCGTCGCTGATCCTGCCGCCGGTGCTGACCATCGCGATCGCCACCGGCCTCGTCGTCGGCGCCGCCAAGATGGGCCTGCTGCCGCAATTCCTGTCGTCGACCAGTGTCAACGCCCCGCAGGCCGATCCTGCGGCACTCGACGCGCTGAACGCACGCATTGCCAGGCTCGAAGCGGCTCCCGCCGTCGGTGGCGCCGGAGCGACGCCGGGCGACAGCCCCGCGTTGGAAGCGCTCGCACTCCGGATCACCAATCTCGAGGCGCGGCCGAAGGCGGCGTCCGATGGGGGAGGCGCTGCAGATCCAGCCGCCGCAGGCCGGATCGACGCGCTGGAAAAGACCGTGGCTTCGCTGCGGGACGATCTGACTGCGCTGCGTGGCCAGACCGATCAGCTCGCGACCACCGTCAAAGAACTGCAGACATCCGCAGCGCCCGACGGCGCCAAGCCGAGCACTGAGAACGCTGACGCAGGCAAGACGGCTGCGCAAGAATCCACCACTGCGGCCCTCGCAGCGATTGATCAACGGATCGGCGCGCTGGAGTCCGCCGCGAAAGCTGAAGCGGAGGAACCTGCGGCGAAGCCGGCGCCCGCCGAAGACGGCGCGCTGCGCCGTGCGGTCGCCGCCACCTTGCTCGACCTCGCCGTGACCCAGGGCCAGCCGTTCCAGGCCTTGCTGAAGGCTGCGACGCCGCTGGCGCCCGATGCTGCGGCGCTGAAGCCGCTCGATCGCTTCGCCGCGACCGGCATTCCGAGCGCCAAGGCGCTGGGGCAGGAGCTGATCGACGACTTGCCCAAGCTTTGGCCCGACAAGACCAGCGCCAGCACCAGCTTCATCGACCGATTCCAGGCCAACGCCGAGCGGCTGGTGAAGATTCAGCGCTCCGACGCGGTCGAAGGCATCGATCGCACCGCGATCGCGGGCCGGCTGACTGCGGCGGCCAAGCAGGGCGACATCGCCACCGCGCTCAAGGAGCTGAAAGCGCTTGCACCGGGTGACCGCGCTCCTGTTCAATCCTGGATCGACAAGGCCGACGCGCGTGAGAACGCGCTGGCCGCGTCCCATCAATTCGCCACCGCGGCGCTCGTCGCGCTGCAGAAACCGTCGCCATAGGTCTGCCCATGCTGCGCATCGTTCTGTTTCTCGTGATCATCGCGCTCGCGGCAGCGGGCGCTGCCTGGGTGGCCGATCAGCCCGGCGAAGTCGTGTTGTCATGGAACGACTGGCGGGCGTCGATGACGCTTCCGGTGTTCGCATTGGTGGTCGGTGCGGCGATCGTCGGCACGATGCTGACCTGGGCGATCATCCTCGGCGTGCTGCGCGCGCCCGGCTGGATGAAGCGCGGCCGCAGCTCGCGGCGCAGCGCCCGCGCGCGCGACGCCATCACCCAGGGCCTGCTCGCGGTCGGCCATGGCGACAGCAGCGCCGCCCGCGCCCATGCCAACACGGCGCGGCGGCACGCGCCGCATGATCCGCTCGCTTTGCTGCTGCAGGCGCAGTCGGCGCAACTCGAAGGCGATCGCGAAGGCGCCCGCCGCGCGTTCCTGGCGATGGCCGCCCGCAAGGACACCAAATCCCTCGGCATGCGCGGGCTGTACATCGAAGCGCAGCGCGCCGACGATCCTTACGCCGCCTTGGCGATCGCCGAAGAGGCGCTGCGGCTGCAGCCGAATTGTGCCTGGGCGTCGCAGGCGGTGCTCGGCTTCCGCTGCGCCCGCGCCGACTGGACCGGGGCGCTGGAGATTCTGGAGCGCAACCTGTCGGCGGGGCTGATCGACAAGAAGGCGTTTCGCCGGCAGCGCGCGGTGCTGCTGACCGCGCGGGCGACCGATCTGGCCGAAAGCGACGAGAGCCTCGCCCGCGACAGCGCGCTGGAGGCCAACAAGCTGGCGCCGACCTTGGTGCCGGCGGCGGTGCTGGCGGCGAAGTACCTGGCCGATGCCCATCAGGTCCGCCGCGCCATGAAGGTGATCGAGACCGCCTGGCAGGCGCAGCCGCATCCGGATCTGGCTTCGACCTACGCCAACCTGAAGCCGGGCGACACTGCGACCGCGCGGCTCGGCCGGGTCGAGAACCTGATCGGCAAGGGGCCGCAACAGCTCGAAAGCGCTGTCGCCCTCGCCCGCGCGGCGATCGACGCCGGTTCGTTCGGCCGCGCCCGCGAGGCGCTGCTGCCCTATCTCGACATGCCGACCCAGCGAGTGGCGATGCTGATGGCCGAGATCGAGCATGGCGACCGTGGCGATACCGCGAAGGCGCGAGCCTGGACGCTGCGGGCGGTGCGCGCTCTGCACGACCCGGTGTGGACTGCGGACGGCTATGTGTCCGAGCAATGGCGGCCGGTGTCGCCGGTCACCGGACGACTCGACGCATTCCAGTGGCAGGTGCCGGTTTCGGCTCTGCCATCGACTAAGGCCGAGGTGATCGACGACAAGTTCCACGACGCGCTGATCGCCTCAGCGGCCAGCGAGACGCTGCCAGCCAGTTCGGCGTCGGATGAAGCCGTAACGGTGACCGTGGAGCCCGCAAACGAGGCTCCGATCGTGGCTCCGAAGGAAGTACCCTCCGCCATCGAAGAGCCGGCCAAATCAGACAAGCCCGCCAAAGCGGCGGACGCGACGACCGAAACCGTAGTAGCTACGGCAACGCCGTCTCCGGCGCCGCTGTTCCACCGCCGCAAGGAAGCCGCGCCGGTGATCCCGATCGTGCGAGCGCCGGACGATCCGGGTGTCGACGAAGACGCCGCCCCGGAGGATTTCACCGAACAAGCGCAGGCACCGGCCGGTCAGAGCGGGTGGCGAGGCTACCGGCCACCGCGCTGAGCTTCCGGGTCGAAGTTCGATCGTCCAACGACGGAACAGAAAACGACATCGGCGGACGCTCCGACCGCCGGTTGTGACGCCCAGGTTCTTGCCAATCCGGCCGCCGCCCGATATCAGGAGCCGACGTTTCGGGCCGCTTCGTCAGCGCGCTCGCGGTCGCCGCAATAGCTCAGCTGGTAGAGCACGTCATTCGTAATGACGGGGTCGGGGGTTCGAATCCCTCTTGCGGCACCACCCTTCTCTTTCAATCGTCACGCCAGGCATCACAAATTGCGCGCGGCTCACCGGCCGGCGCGCAGTTGCGGTTCCACACGCCGTCTGCTGTTGGCCAGGTGTTTCCCGCTTCCGCCCCCGCGTCGCTGCACGGCGTGTTTGAGCCGGCCAGGGAACGCCTTCCGTGCGACGACCAGGCTGGCGCTCGACCGAATTGTTGCGGCTCCCGCCCGGCCGATGCGGTCATCGCCCCTTGGAGCTGCGCCCGCTCCAAATAGAAAAGCCCGCGGCGATGCGCGGGCTTTTGTTGGTGCCGGCTCACCCGCCTGGGTGAGCCTCGATGGTATTGATCTCAACGCGTGGTCTTGATCATCGCGCCTTCAATAACTCCAGGAGGCGCGTTCAGGGTTGCGAGGCGAGGCGCCGATCAGGCGCGCTTCGGGACGCCCAGGCCGTTGTGTAGCCAGTTGCTCCACGATCGCGATAGCGTCTCGCTGACCGTCCGTCCGTCCGTGAACAGCATCTCGCGGGCATTGCTGACCGCCCCCTTCAGATCCATCCACATTTCCTTGAGATTGGCCAGAATGCCGCTGGTGCCGTCGAGCACGCGATGACTCTTCAGCTTCGCCAGCTCGATCAGCGACTGCTGGATCTTGGCGATCGACCGCGCGATCCGGCCGATTTCATCCGAGCGGCTCAGCGCATGAATGCGAACGCTGGTGTCGCCGGAAGCGAGGCGTTCGACGTCCTTCTCGAGCTCACCGAGCGGCGCCAGCAGGCCGCGCGAAATCCGGGTCCCAACCAGACCGACCACGGCGAACACCACGACACCAGCAAGCAGCAGCATGGTGCGGGCGGCGCCGACACCGTAGTCAGGCGTCGAAGTCACGACCGTCTCGGAGGCCTGAACCACCAGCCCCTGGCCGTCGAACGAGGCAGGCATCACCACGGGTCCGGAATCCTGCTGCATTACCAGCATACCGACAATGCTGCCGTCCGCGGCGCGGACTGGCGACAGTGTCGCACCTCCTTGGCCCACCAGACGGTCCAGCGACGCGACGCGCGCCGTCTGCTTGGCGTGGCTATCGGTCACTTTGTGCAAGACCATTTCCCCAACGCCACCGATGGCGACCGAGGCGAACAGCGTAATTCCCAAGACGAGGATCGAGATCTTCTGGGCTAGGTTTCGGTTGGACAGATCGAATTGCATCGTAGTTCTCCAGCTTTCTTCAATTAGGGGCGGCTTGCCCCCTAAGGTGAACAGCGTGAACAACGCTTTACTTATTAACGTTAACGGTTCGCTAACTCCCGCATGGACCTGTTTCGGACATGCTAAGAAAACGCCTCACGCTGGAACGGTGAACGAGCGACTGGTAACCAGACACTCGTTCGAGAGAATCGCGAATCACCACGAGTCAATTAGCCGTCTAACTCTTTGATTAAACAGGTAGTTGCTCAGTAAGTCACGATCCGTGGAATCAGTTTTGCTCCGATTCGCGCGGCTGTAAATATACAGACAAGTCCGCAATCTCGCTTGACCCAAGACAATGGAGTAAGCGCTGGCTTCACTCCTTAGCGGCAAGTGATTCGAACGGTGTTTGCGTACTAATTCTCAGCACCGCGCTTCGGTATCAGGGTCGCTCTCGAGGTGCGGGAGCCCCAATTCTGAGCGGGCCTTCGCCTCTGAATCCGCCGCAGCTGAACTACACGTCGCGGCGTGAAGCAGGACTGTTTTGGCCCAGGCGGCGTGACCACGACGCCGGGCCCTCACCGGCCTGCCGCGACCCTATGCCGCTATCGCAGGCAGCCTCGCCCCGGTCGCGGGCGTTGCCGCCGCCGGCGAGGCAATTCCCTCCTTTTGATTTAGAGCAAGGACGACCGTGCGATTCCGGGGCTCCCTTCGCAACGCGGCAACGGTGCTGGCAGTTTGTGAACCGGCTCCCAGCCGCACGAGGCGATCCACTCCCTGCTTCCCCTCGGCAGCGGCTACGGTTCCATCGCATTCGTTCAGCTTCGTTTTCCTGTGTTTGAGGGCAACCAGATCGAGTGCATGCCGTGCAGACCGAAAGCATTGTCTCGACTGTTATTCCGCATCTCGTCGTCAAGCACACCGCCAAGACGCGCCCCGCGCAGGATCCGGCGGAAGCACGAGCCGCAGAACTGGCCCGGCTCCTGATCGCGCCGAATCTCACCGACGCGTTCGACCTGATCGACAGATCGCTCGCGCGGGCGTCGTCGCCGACCGCGATGTTCACCGGTCTGTTCGAACCGACCGCCCGCGGCCTCGGCAATCTGTGGAGCGAAGACGCCTGCAGCGAGTTCGAGGTCACCATCGGGCTTTGCCATCTTCAGACAGCGATGCGCCGGATCAGCTTCGATTTGCTGTCGGCGCCGCTCGCTCGCTCGCAGCCGCGCACCGTGCTGTTGGTGTCGCAGCCCGGCGAACCGCATTCATTCTGTGCAGCGCTGCACGCCGAGCTGCTGCGCCAGGCCGGGTGGAATACGGTCTCCGAGTTTCCCGACTCCGATCGCACGTTGTCCGACCTGGTCGCGAGCGGCTGGTTCGACGCTGTCAACATCTCGCTGTCGCCGGCGCTCCGCCGTGAGCATTGGCTGCCACGCATGGCGGAGACCATCCGCAAGATGCGCGCCGCATCGCGCAATCCGGCACTGGCCGTGGTCGCCAGCGGCCGGGTATTCGCCGAGCGCAGCGACGCAGGCGCGCTGGTCGGCGCCGACTCAGCCACGATCTCCTCGGTACAGATCGAACGCTGCCTGATGCGCTCGCTGCTCAACCGCAGTGCACGACCGGCGGCGAACTTCGCCTGGATCTGATCTGCGCCGGGCCTTCCGACATCTCGCGGCCGCTTCGGATACCGAGGCGGCCGTTGCGTTGAGTCGCGCACGAGATCTGTGTTGGCCGGATTGCCAACTCGCCCGACTCGCGCCCCACCGCCATATTCAATTCGTGCGTCAGTGCTATCGGTGATGCCTTCAGAGGGGCTGGTCATGCAATCCGAAACGAAATCCTATCCGTTCGATCACCTGCCGACGATCGACTACGACGCCCACCCGGCCTATGGGCGCGTGATGTCGATGCCGATGCTCGGCGCCCGGCTGAAGGCGATCACGATTTTCGGCTACGGATTCTGTCTCACCACCGCACAGCGGATGATCGATGTCGAGCATCTGCCGCGTCCCGCCGAAACCGGCAACCGCTTCGTCACGACGCTGCGCAGCCTGCCGACCTATTTGCGTCTGATCATGCTGCAGCGGCTCGGCCGGTTCAGCGCCGGCGCGGCCTATGCGCCGAAGACCGAGCGCGGCAGCGCTGTGTTCGCCCCGCTCGCCCGCGACGGCTTCGCCGCCGTGCAGCTCGGGCCCGATAAGATCGTCGAGCTGCGCAATCAGCTCGATGCCGCGTTCAAGACGCTGGAGCATCGCGTTGCGATTCCCGGCGATCCGGATTCGACCCGCGTGGTGATCGATCCGGCCACGGCTCCCGACCTGTACAAATGGTTCAACCAGGTCGCCGCGGATGCCGGCCTCACCGAAGCTGCCAGCGGTTACCTGAAGCGCCCTGTCGGCATCGGTCGGATCACCGCCGAGATGACGGAAGCGCCGAACGGCGCACTGTCCAGCCCGTTCGCCGATGTCAGCGTCGATGCCTCGCCGTGCGATGGCTTCAAGGTCGATACAGGCTACAACGTGCTGAAGATGGTGGTGTATCTCGGTGAGACCGGCACTACAAACGGCCCGCTGACGTATGTGGCAGGCAGCAACCGCGCCGGCCGCCGGTTCTGGGACGCGATGATCCGCCGCGCCAACGACCTGTGCGGACTGTCGTCGACGCTGCCAGCGGCACGCGAGACATTCTACGCATTGCCCGCCGGCCTGCAGCGCAAGGCGGCGTTCGGTGCCGATCTGGTCGCCGACAACAACTTCACCGCCGCGATTGCCGAGAACCAGGTCGCAGTGACCAGTAGCCAGGGCAATGCGGTGATCTACGATCCCGCCGGCATTCACCGCGACGGCGTGCCGAGCCAAGGGCGGCGCAGCGCCGTGATCGTCAGCTTCACCGAACTGCCGCGCTAAGGCGCGGGCAATCGCGGCGGGTGTCGGTCAGCGCCCGCCGAACGTCTGCAGCGCCGCCGCCAGCTCCGGATGGCCGGCAGCGTGATCCGCTACCGGAATGCCTGCCGCGATGGCGTCCCAGGCTTGCCGGATCGATGCTGCGCCGGCGGCCGGGCCCATCGGGTGGCCGAACACGCCGCGGCCGGGCACGAAGCCGAAATCGGCGCTGCCGACCTTGCGATACACAGTCTCCAGCGTCGCAGCGGAGTCGCTGCCGCCCGGCACTGGAAGACACGGCTTGATCGGTCCCATCGGCTCCAGGCAGGCGCGGATGCAATCGAGCACCTCGTGCTCCGGCGTCATCATCCGCGGACCGAAGCCCGGCATGATCACGACGTCGAAGCCGGCCAGCCGCTGCAGCCGCGTCATCACCCGCGAATGGATGCCGTAATTCGCCAGCCGGCTGAACGCGGCGATGAACGGGAAATGCGCCATCAGCGGCACGGTGGCGTGCTTGCGCAGCATCCGCACGGCGGAGAGGCCCACCGGCATCGCGTTGACCAAGAGCGCACCCGCGCCGTTGTTCACTGCGACATCGTGCAGCTCGATCAGGCGATCGACCTCGTCGGTGATGTTGGCGAGATAGATTTTCGGCACGCCGGTCTCGGATGCGGCACGCCGGCAGGCGTCGCCGAGCAGCGCGGCGCGTTCGGCGAGCGGACACCAATCGACGTCCGCCAGCATCTCGTCGTCCTTGGCGATGTCGAGACCGCCGCTCCAGCTCTGATAGCCGAGCTCGGCGAACGGCTGCGGCGGCAGACCGATATTCGGCTTGATCACGCCGAAGAAGATCGGGCGATCGAATGCCTGCAGCCGCTCGCGTAAGCCCGCGATGCCGAACCGCGGGCCATCGAACGCGGCGAGATACGCCTCCGGAAATCGGATGTCCTGCAGCCGGATCAGCGGAATGCCGGGCGAGAAGAACACGCCCTCGCCGCACACCGCCGACAACAGGTTCGGAATCTTGGCGCCGAAATTGCCGTGCGGATGCGCGATGGTGACGCGGCAGGCATGCACCGGGCCGCGCGCCGCGCACTCGACCGGAATGCTGAAGCCCGACGGGCGCGGCGCGACCGACAGCTCCAGAACCTTGGCGGCGAAGCGCGGCCGGAAATCTTCATCGAAGCCGACCCGCCGCCACTGCGCGGTCGACTGCTCGCTGCACAGATGCGCCGCCGCTTCGCGCGGATCGCCGGCGCATTCGAAATCGAAATCGAGCTCGATGTAATTGTCGAGGTCGAGATCCGCGCGCTTGGCGTAGAAGCCTGCGATGTCGTCCGGCGTCATGGCTGATGACCTGTTTGGTGATACCGCTGCGGTCATACGCGGGCGCAGCTCGCGTATCCATCCGTAGCACCCCGTTCTTTCGGTGGAGGCGCGGTCGCGACTAGCCCTGACCGATGATCTGCAATTCGACGCCGCGGCGCTCGCGCGGACCGTCGAGCTCGATGAAGAACACCGATTGCCATTCGCCGAGCACCATCGCGCCTTTGGCGACCGGGATCGTCTCCGACGAATTCATGAACAGCCCGATCAGATGCGAGTGTGCGTTGTCGCGGCCGTCGACCGGATCGAGATTGTGCAGATAGTCGCCGTCACGCGGCACGAACCGCTTCAGGAAGGTCAGCATGTCGCGCTCGAGCTTTTCCTCGCGCTCGTTGACGTTGATCCGCGCCGTGGTGTGCAGGCAGCTCACTGTGATCAGACCATCCTTGACGCCGCTCGAGGTGACGAAGCGGCGGACCTGATCGGTGATGTCGATCAACTGGATTGAAGCCGTGGTGGCGAGTTCGATGCGGTGACGTTGAATCTGCATGGCGTCGTCCTGACTGGAACCAATTCGAGTGTTAGCCCGGCCACCACGATGGGGCAACGCACTGCGATTCCTGCAGAGAAGACCTGCGACGAATTCGCAACGACCGACCCGTAACTTGACAGCTCCGGACCACTTCGCGATGACGCCGGGCTCGCATCGGTCCGCTCTGACCGCACACGCCGCGCTCAAATCGACTGAATTGCTCTTCCCAGGACGATAGTTCCCAATGAGACCTGCCTATCGCAGCGATATCGATGGCCTGCGCGCAATCGCAGTTCTGCTGGTGGTTGGGTTCCACGCCTTCCCTGCGGCGGTTCGTGGTGGTTTCATCGGCGTCGACGTGTTTTTCGTGATCTCGGGATTCCTGATCACGTCGATCGTCTGCCAGGCGCTCGACCGCGGCGACTTCAGCTTCGCGACCTTCTATGCGCGCCGCATCAACCGGATTTTCCCGGCGCTGCTGCTGGTGCTCGCGGCGTGCGCGATCGGCGGCTGGTTTCTGCTGTTTCCGGTCGATTATCGCGACGCCGGCAAAGCGATCGGCTTCGGCGCCGCGTTCCTGGCCAACATCGCGCTGCTGCATGACGCCGGCTATTTCGACACCGCGTCCGAACTGAACCCGCTGCTGCATCTATGGTCGCTCGGCGTCGAGGAGCAGTTCTATCTGCTGTGGCCGCCGGTGATCGTTCTGGCGTGGCGCTGGAAGAACGGCGCCGTGGTGGCGGCGGTGGCGATCCTGCTGGCATCCTTCGCGACCAATCTGCTGCTGACGCCGACACACCCGACCGCCGCGTTCTACCTGCCGGTGACGCGGTTCTGGGAACTGATGACCGGCTGCCTGCTGGCGATCGCCACGGCGAACCGCATGGCGCCATTCGCGCAGCACGCCGTCACGTTGCGCAATATCGGCGCGATCGCTGGCCTCGCGCTGATCGCAACCGGCGCTGCCCTGATTGACCGCAGCCGCGCCTTTCCGGGTTGGTGGGCCGTGCTACCGGTGCTCGGTGCTGCACTGCTGATCGCAGCGGGTCCGGACACCTGGATCGGACGGCGGCTGCTCGGCAACCGCGCGATGGTCTATGTCGGGCTGATCAGCTACCCGCTGTATCTGTGGCATTGGCCGGTGCTGGCCGCGATCCGGATCGCGCGGCTCGGCGAGGAGCCGCCGCCGCTGATGAAGCTGATCGCGGTGGCGGTGGCGTTCGGACTTGCCGACTTCACCTATCGGTTCGTCGAGCCCAAGATCCGCTATCGGCCGACCCGGGCGAAAACCGCCGCGGCCTTCGCCGGCGTCGCGATGGTCGGCCTAATCGGGGCCGGCATTTACCTGGCTGACGGCGTTCCGTCGCGCTTTGGCGCCAGCGTGCAGATCGTCACCCGCGACCATCAGGCCGAGGCGATGCCGGCATACCGGCTGGCAAGCTGCTTCCTTGGGTCAGGCTCGAGCTTCGCGCCCGACTGTGACGATGCAGCTTCGCCTAGCCTGCCGCGGATCGCACTGTGGGGCGACTCGCACGCCGCGCATCTTTATCCCGGCTTGCGTGCCTTGCAGCAAAGCGATGGCGGCTTCAGCCTCTCGCAATACACCACCGCGGGCTGCCCACCGATCTTCGGTTACGTCAGCACGCAGACGCCGGGCTGCACGGCCGCCAACGACAATGCGCGCGAACGCCTGAAGGCGCTGAAGCCGGACACCGTCGTCCTGGTGGCCCGGCAGTGGCACGATTACGACGGTCCCGACCGTGATCCCGCGGCGATCGACACCATGATCAAGGCAACGCTCGCCGAACTGCGCAGCATTGGCGTCCGGCGAATCGTGGTGGTCGGCAAGTTTCCGAGCTGGCGAACGCCGCCGAAGCGCGTTCTCGCTCAGGCCTACCGCGCCGAGGCCGCCGGCCTGATCACCGCGGCCGAGATTCCCACACGAGACGGCCCGCCGCGATTGGACCGCTCGGAAGCAGACGCCAACGAGCGGCTGCGCGGGTTCTTCACCGCGCAGGGCGCCGAGTTCATTTCGCCGACACCGGTCTATTGCAACGATCAGGGCTGCCTGCTCGCCGTGCCCGGCGACGGCGCGCCGGTGACGTTCGACGGCAGCCATCTCACCATCGCGTCGTCGCAGTTTTTCGTGAAGAAAGTGGCGAAGGAGCTGCTCGGCCGCTGATCGGTCAGGCGGGCAGAACCGCCGCACAGGCGCGCCCGGCGACGTCGGCGGCGGATGGATCGCGGGTCACCAGCGCCATCACGATCGCGCCGTCGATGACCAGGCCGAGGGTATGGGCGACCTCGGTCGGCTGCTCGATGCCGGCCTCGGCGCAGAGCGCCGTGAGACGATCGAGCACGATGGTCTTGTGCGCGATCGCCAGACTTCGCATCCGGTCGTCGTTCTTGTCGGACTCGCCGACCGCATTGATGAACGGGCAGCCGTAGAAGTCGCCGCGGGTGAACCACTCTTTCAGCGCAGGACCAATCCGCCCCAGCCGCTCGCGTGCAGTGCCGCCGGGCCCGTCGATCGACTCCAGAAACCACGCGCGCCAGCTCTGACCTTCACGTTCTAGCACGGCTTCGACCAGGCCGTCCTTGGAGCCGAACAGCTTGTACAGCGTCGTCTTGGCTGTGCCGGCCTGCTCGATGATGGCGTCGACGCCGACCGAGTTGATGCCGTAGCGGCAGAACAGACTGCGGGCGCTGTCGATCAGCCGGTCGCGTGGCGACAGCTTCGCCTCACGGGCGACATCGATCACGAGGTTCGCTGCGTCTGCCATGCTTGGCACATATCGCGACATTCGGGATTCCGCAATCGAGGAAACCTAATGGTCTGTTCACAGCGGAACTTTTGCCGCGCAAGCGGGCAATTGCCGCGGCGCGTGAACGGAAATGTGGCGCGCTCAAAGATTGAGCTCCGGGTCCAGATACCACCGTCATTGAAACTGCTCGGGTTTTTGTGAAGCGGGAATCTGGCACGCTTCGTGCTGATACAGAACGGTCTGTAGCTAATAGCGCTGCCGACCGAATGGCAGCCAGAGGAGATCCCATGACAAAAGCCGCCACCGCCGTGACCGCCTGCCTGACCCCCGATAGCCCGACCGCCCTGACCGGCTGCCTCGCACCGATCGACAAGGCCGGCCTCGACGATCTGATCGCCAAGGGCAAGGCCGACCCGACGGTGATCAAGACGCTGAAGTGCAAGACCATCGCCGAAGGCCGCTTCCGCCACCTCAACTTCATCCGCACCCTGCCGCCCTACATCGTCGACGAGCCGCCGGGCCTGCTCGGCGACGACACCGCGCCGAATCCGTCCGAAGCCTCGCTTGCCGCGCTCGGCTCCTGCCTCGCGGTCGGCATCCATGCCAACGCGGTGGCCCGCGGCATCACCGTCTACAAGCTCGAGATCGAGCTCGAAGGTGACCTCAACATCACCGGCGTCTGGGGCACCGGCGACCTGTCGGAGAAGCCGGTAGGCTTCACCGACGTGCGCGCCAAGGTGAGCTTCGAAGCCGACCGGCCGCGCGAAGAGCTGGAAGCGCTGGTCGCGCATGCGCGGCTGTGGTCGCCGGTCGCCAACACCTTCTCCCGCCCGGTCAATCTCGACGTCGCGATGGCCTGACCGACCAGCCCCTTCAAAACGGACGAGAACAACGATGTTGGATGTCCAGTCAGTGAGCAAAGGCGACGGCACGGTGCTTCCCGGCGCCGAAGTCGTCGAGGCGGTGCGTGCGCTCGCGGCACGCGAACTGCCCTCGCTGGTCAACACCATCGACGTCGACGGCCACTACCCGGAGCAACAGATGCGCGCCTTCGGGCGCCTCGGCGCCTATGCGCACCATCTGCCGGGCATGAGCCCGAACATCGATCTGATGACCGCGATCAACGCGATGGCGGCGGCCGGCGAACACTGCCTGTCGACGTCATTCTGCATGTGGTGCCAGGACGCACTGGGTTGGTACATCTACGCGTCCGACAATCAGCATCTGCGGACCAGCGTCGGCCCGCAGATCGCCACCGGCGCGGCGCTCGGCGGCACCGCGCTGTCGAACCCGATGAAGTCGCTGTTCGGAATCGAACCGATGCGGCTGAAAGGCCGCCGCGGTGACGGCGGCTATGTCGTCAAGGGCCTGCTGCCCTACGTTTCCAATCTCGGCGCCGATCATTACTTCGGCGCGATCTTCGAGGTCGAGGACGGCGGCAGCACCCGCAACGTGATGGCGGTGATTCCTTGCAACGCGGAGGGCGTGAGCCTCGCCGACAATGCCAAGTTCACCGCGCTCGACGGCACCCGCACCTTCGCGGTGCAGATGCGCGACGTGGTGGTGCCCGAAGCCTGGGTGCTGGCCGATCCGGTCGATCCGTTCATCAAGCGGATTCGCGCCGGCTTCATCCTGCTGCAGGCCGGCATGGCGTTCGGCCTGATCCGCGATTGCCTGCGGCTGATCCAGCAGACCAAGGGACCGCTCGGCCACGTCAACAAATATCTCGACGTGCAGCCCGAGCCGATCGCCGAACAGCTTGAAGCGATGGAGGTGGAGGTCGCGCGCCTCGCCGCCACGCCGTTCGAGGACGACCTCGGCTATTGGCGCGCGGTGATCGAGGCGCGCCTCGCCGCCGGCGATGCCTCGGTCGCCGCGGCACATGCGGCGATGCTGCATTGTGGCGCCCGCGGCTATGTGGCCGGCGCCGCCGCGCAGCGGCGGCTGCGCGAGGCTTACTTCGTCGCCATCGTCACCCCGGCCACCAAGCAACTGCGCAAGATGCTCGCGGACATGGCGCACTAGCCCGCGACGATAGACCGACGCGGCCGCGATCCGTCGCGGTCGCTCTTCATAAGCTCGGCCCCAGGGAACCGCCCTGGGCGATAGGCCAGACCAAACGTCTTGCAACAACAACGAGCACTGGAGCGACACATGACCGACAAAGTTCTCGTCACGCCTGCCGAACTTTCCGAGATGATCGCCGCGGGCGGCACCATGGTGATCGACACTCGCGATCCGGCGACCTATGCGGCCGGGCACATTCCCGGCGCCGTCAACATCCACGACATCTTCACCTATCTGGCGACCTCGACGCCCGACGGCGTCGCCGAGATGCGCGACAAGTTCGCGGCAATCTTCGGCGCCGCCGGCCTGTCCGGCGAAGAAACCGCGGTGATCACCGAGCAGTCGATGAACACCGGCTTTGGCCAGTCGTGTCGCGGCTATGTGCTGCTGAAATATCTCGGCTATCCGAAAGTGCAGATCCTGCATGGAGGCTACGTCGCTTGGACGGCCGCGAGCCTACCGACTACGATCGAGGTACCGACGCCGGCACCCAAGACCTTCAAGGTCGATCCGGCCGCCGCATCGATCCTGGTCGATCTCGAAGGCATGAAGGCCGCGGTCGGCGATTCCAGCAAGGTCAAGCTCGATACCCGCGACGTCGACGAATGGGTCGGCGAAAGCTCCTCGCCCTACGGCAAGGATTTCTGCCCGCGCAAAGGCCGCATCCCCGGCGCGGTGTGGATCGAGTGGTACCGGATGATGAAGCCGTCGCCGGCGGGTCCGATGTTCAAATCGCCGAGCGAGATCCTCGCGGAATGCGCAACGGTCGGCATCACCCCGGACACACCTGTCGTCCTGTACTGCTTCAAGGGTGCCCGCGCCTCCAACACGCTGGTGGCGCTGAAGGAAGCCGGCATCAAGGACGTCAGCCTGTATTTCGGATCCTGGAACGAATGGTCGCGCGATCCGTCGCTGCCGATCGAGCAGGGCCCGCCCTATGCGGCGCAGCCGCTGATGGCGGCTGAGTAATCGAGCCTTGGTACCGGCCGCGGCTGTGGCCGGTACCCTCCCTTCCCGATCTGCACGATACGAAGGAGCAGCGGCCCGCATGCCTGCATATCACTCGAAGAAATCATGGCCGGGCGCGCATATCGCGATCCAGGGCGTCAACCATCGCTACCGCCGCTCCAGCAGCAACGTCCTCAGCAGTATCGATCTCGAAATCAAGCCGTGCGAGCAGCTCGCACTGGTCGGTCGCTCCGGCTGCGGAAAGTCGACGTTGCTGCACATCATCTCCGGTCTGACCAAACCCACCACCGGCGAGATCCGGATCGACGGCGCGCTGGTCGAAGGTCCGTCGCCGCATTGGATCGTGATGTTCCAGCAGCCCAATCTGTATCCGTGGATGAGCGTGGCGCAGAACGTCGGACTCGGCATGAAGTTCGCCGGCCGTTCGAAGAAAGAGATCGCCGCGCGCGTCGATGAATTGCTGCATCTCGTCGAGCTCGACGGCTACGCGGGCCGCAACGCGCAGGAATTGTCGGGCGGCCAGCAGCAGCGTGTCGCGCTGGCGCGGTCGCTCGCCGTCGACCCCGAAGTGCTGCTGCTCGACGAGCCGTTCTCCGCGCTCGACGCCGTCACCCGACGCGCGCTGCAGCGCGACGTCCGCCGCATCGCCGAAGAGATGAAGATCACGCTGGTGATCGTCACCCACGACATCCCGGAAGCTGTGGCGATGGCCGACCGCGCGGTGGTGATGGCCTCCGATCCCGGACGGATCGCCGAGATGGTCATGGTCGAGATCGACCGCCGCGATCCTGATCCCGAACGCCGCGCCGCCAGCGTCGCTGCCGCCCAGGCGAACCTGCAGGCCGCATTCGAGCGCGCTACCGGCCGCGCGCTGCACGGCGGCGCAAGCCCAGCCGTTTCCGAAACCCCTCGCCCCGAATCGCTGAAGATCGTCGCCGCCGGCGCCCGCTAACAGGAGAACACCATGTGCATCAATTGCGGAGATGACGTCGTCCACTCCGAAGACGATCGCTTTCGGATCACCCGGCGGCAGACGCTCGACATGCTGGCCGCGGGCGGGCTCGCCGCGCTCGGTACGATGCTCGGCGGCTTCGGCCAAGCCGCGCGTGCGGCCGACGACGACGTGGTGCGGATCGGTTATCTGCCGATCACCGACGCCACCGCGCTCTTGGTGGCGCACGGCATGGGTTACTTCAAGGACGAAGGGCTCGAGGCCGAGCGTCCGACGCTGATCCGCGGCTGGTCGCCGCTGGTGGAGAGTTTCGCCGCCGGCAAGTTCAACCTGGTGCATCTGCTCAAACCGATCCCGGTGTGGATGCGCTACAACAACAACTTCCCGGTCAAGATCATGGCCTGGGCGCACACCAACGGCTCCGGCCTCGTGGTCGGCAAGGAGACCTGCATCGAATCGTTCAAGGACCTCGGCGGCAAGCAGGTCGCGGTGCCGTTCTGGTACTCGATGCACAACATCGTGTTGCAATACGCGCTACGCAAATCCGGCATCAAGCCGGTGATCAAGGGACAGGGCGAAGCGCTCGCCGCCGATGAATGCAATCTGCAGGTGATGGCGCCGCCCGACATGCCGCCGGCGCTGGCCGCCAAGAAGATCGACGCCTACATCGTCGCAGAGCCGTTCAACGCGCTCGGCGAAATCAAGGCCGGCGGCCGGATGCTGCGTTTCACCGGCGACATCTGGAAGAACCACCCCTGTTGCGTGCTGTGCATGAACGAGGAGGTGACGAAGAAGAAGCCGGAATGGACCCAGAAGGTGATGAACGCACTGGTCCGCGCCGAGATCTACGCCAGCGCCAACAAGAAGGAAGTCGCCAAGCTGCTGTCGAAGGACGGCGAGGGCTACCTGCCGCTGCCCGCGCCGGTGATCGAGCGGGCGATGACCTATTACGACGACAAGGCCTATGGCGAGACCCACGCCATCACCCACCCCGAGTGGAAGCTCGGCCGGATCGATTTCCAGCCCTGGCCGTATCCGTCGGCCACCAAGCTGATCGTCGAGTCGATGAACGACACCGTCGTCTCCGGCGACACCACCTTCCTGAAGAAGCTGGACCCGGAATTCGTCGCCAAGGATCTGGTCGACTACGACTTCGTCAAGGCGGCGATGCTGAAGTATCCGGACTGGAAGAATTCACCGAGCGTCGATCCGGCCGATCCGTTCACCCGAACCGAGGTGCTGGCGCTGTGAGTCTCGACCTGACCCTCGACGATACGACGGCTGTCACGCCGTCGCTGAGAACGGGTAGACAGCTCGTCGGTCCGGCGCGCAGCTTCGGCTATGTGCTGCTCGGCATCGCTGCGCTGCTCGCGGTGTGGTGGATCGGCGGAGCGATCATCGCCGCCAATCCTCGCACGGCCAGCTTCGCCGATTTCGCTCCGCTGCCGACGTTTCAGCGGCTGTGGTCGATGCTGCTCTCCGGCGAGGCGATCAAGATGGCGCTGCCGAGCCTGGCGCGGATCGGCGGCGGGCTCGCCTGGGCGATCGTGCTCGGCGTGCCGCTCGGAATCCTGGTCGGCCGGTTCAAGGGCATGCGCCAGGCCAGTTCGGTGCCGTTCCAATTCCTGCGGATGATCTCGCCGCTGGCCTGGATGCCGATCGCCGTGATGGCGTTTTCGAGCTGGAACGGCGCGATCGTGTTTCTTATCGGCGTCGCGGCGATCTGGCCGATCCTGTTCTCGACCGCGCACGGCTTCCGGCGGATCGATCCGGCCTGGTTCAAGGTCGCGCGCAATCTCGGCGCCCGGCCCTGGCACATGCTGTTCACCATCATCGTGCCGGCAATCATGCAGGATTCGCTGGCCGGCATCCGCCTCGCCGTCGGCGTCGCCTGGATCGTGCTGGTGCCGGCCGAATTCCTCGGCGTCACCTCCGGGCTCGGCTACGCCATCAACGACGCCCGCGACACGCTCGAATACGACCGGCTCGCCGCCACCGTGGTGATCATCGGCCTGATCGGCTTCACCCTCGACTTCCTGTGCGAACGCGCCGTCCGGCGGGCGAGTTGGGCGCGGGAGGAGTGATCGGGATCGGTCGTGCGGCATCCCGCAAGGCCACCAGTTGTCGCCGGGTCCTGCGCCGGCGATGCAGCGGGCTCCGCGCGGCGTCATCCCGTGCGGGGCCCGCTTTCATTCGGCAAGATCAAACTCAGGGCGTCGTGACGATCTGGTGCAGCAGCGACAAGTACTGCTGCCGTCCGATCAGGCTTTCATTCTCTTCGAGCAGCATCAGATCGACGTCGCGGACTTCGCGCAGATCGGCGTCGGACAGATGGTCCTGGCGCACGCCGCCGCGGGAGCGGCCGAGCTTGAGATAGAAATATTGCCCCAGCTTGGTCAGACACGCCTGCTCAGTCAGGACTTCGCTGACCGGGTCGATAAAGCTGGTCCCGACCAGGGCGGCATCGATCCGGGTCGCCTCGCGGCCGGCGCAAGGCGAATGACTGAAAGTCAGCTTCGGCGTCGGATAGTCGATCGGCGCCACCAGCAGATTGGCGAGTTCGGCCAGATCGCGGTCGCGTCCCTCTGCTGGTCGGCTGACCGTGACGGTGAAGCTGAACGGCGACAGCAATTCGCGCCCGGCCTCGGCGTTGATCGCATCCACGATCTGCCGGCTGCCACGCGCCATCGCCAGCTCGTTCCAGTGAACGCCACCGCGCGGGAACGGAGGCGTGGCGTCGCTCTGCATCGCATGGGTCGAGGTCGCCAGATCGAGCACGTCGATGCCGGCGGCCCGGAGCCGTGCCACATAGGCGGGGACGAGCTCCGCTCGCGCCTGCGGACTGCTCGGACAGGCGATCAGATGCGTGAACTTGTCCGGCATGTCGGCGACTTTGGACGGCGTCACGATGTAGAGGAACAATTTGCCGCGACCGCGATAGTAAGCCTGAATGTCGCGCAGCAGCGGGATCGCGGCATCCGCCATCGCGTCGGCCTGGCCGATCGTACGCGAGCAGTATTCCTCCAGATAACTCCGCTGCACGAGCTCGCCATCGCGCCCGATCAGAATACCGGGGGCGGTAATCTCGCCGAACAACGAATAGACGATCTGATTGTTGAGCCGGATCAGCGTTCGCCGTAGCGGCATCGCGTCCGCAATTCGCAGCGCTGCCGCTTTCTGCAACGCGCCGTCGAGGAAGCCGTGCAGTGAGAGGTCGAACGGCACCTCCTGGGTGACCCCGACCAGCGCCGGCCCGATCCGAACGGCGTGCGACGGCACCGCGAGATTCCACAGCGTCCACGCCGGCATCGCCACAAAGGCTGCGGCCGCGAAACGTCGGAGCCATCGTCCCGGTGATAATTTGATCGCCGCCATGCTCAGAACCGGAAGTAGATGAAGGGCTGAAACGGGATGGCCACCGCACGCGCGATCGCGATCGTTCCCAGTGCACCGAGGCCGACATAGCCGGCGAGCCGCAGCACGCTACTTCCGCGCCAGGCTGCGCACAGCGAGCCAAACGCCGGCAGAGCCGGGCTCAGGCTCAGCGCTGCGCCGAGCGCGGCGGTCCAGAGCACCGAGTCCGACGGAGGCAGCCACGCGGTTGCGTGACCGAAACCGGCGAGCGCAACAAAGAAACCACCGAGGTGGGCCGCACCCGGCGAGCGGAAGATCACCCAGCCGAGCATCACGATCAGCAGGGTCGCGATGGTGGCAACCACGGCGCCGCTGCGTTGCAGCCAGCGTTCGAGGAACACCCGGTCGAGCGTGAGGAACAGACCGTTATAGGCGCCCCACAGCACGAAGTTCCAACTCGCGCCGTGCCACAAGCCGGACAGCAGGAAGCAGATCCAAAGATTGCGATAGGTGAGAAACGCGCTGCCGCGGTTGCCGCCGAGCGGGATATACAGATAGTCGCGGATCCAGGTGGTGAGCGAGATGTGCCAGCGCCGCCAGAACTCGGTGATCGAGCGGGAGATGTACGGCATGTTGAAGTTCTCGCGCAGCGAGAAGCCGAGCATCCGGGCGATCCCGATCGCCATGTCGGAATAGCCGGAGAAGTCGAAATAGATCTGCAGCGTGAAGCAGACCGTGCCGAGCCATGCAGTGCCCATCGATAGCGTCGTAGGATCGGCGCCGAACACCTGGTCGGCGTGGTGCCCGAGCGGATCGGCGATCAGCAGCTTCTTGAACGCGCCTTGGGCGAACCGCGCCAGGCCTGCGCCGCAATCGCTCCAGTCAAAACCCCGTGGCACAGCGATCTGGCGATCGATCTCATGATATTTGAGGATCGGGCCAGCTAGCAGCTTCGGAAAGAAGAACACGAACAGGCAGTAGTCGGAAAACCGCCGCGCCGGCTTCGACACGCCGCGATAGCTGTCGACCAAATAAGTGATCTTCTCGAAGGTGACGAACGAGACGCCGATCGGCAACGCGATGTGCCAGACGGGCAGCGCGCCGAGCTTGCCGGCGGTGAGCAGCACGTTCAGGCTCTCGAGCGCAAAGCTGGTGTATTTGTAGACGATCAGGATCGCGAGGTTCTGCACCACGCCGAGCGCCAGCAGTGCGCGCCGGGTCGAAGCGCCTTCGCTCCGAACGATTTGTTGCGCCAGCAAATGGTCGATCAACGCCGAGGCGATCACCACCGGAACGAACAGCGGCTCGCCCCAGAGGTAGAACAGCCCGCTGCCGATCAGCAGGATCCAGCGCTTGGTCCGCGCCTCGCGCGCCGAGAAATACAGCACATAGAGAAACGGAAAGCAGGTCAGGAACAGGGGTTCGTAGAAAAGCATGGCGGATGGGTGGTTCCTGGTGCCTGCAGGCGATCGACCGGCCACCTATTCCAGATTCCGCGGGCTGCGCCCAGCCGAAGCAACCGGCCGCATCAAAGCAGCGCGCTTAAGACGTGACTGGTTGGGAAAGCAGGCGCCGGAACCGGCAGATCTCTGGAGCGGGCGAAGGGATTCGAACCCTCGACCCCAACCTTGGCAAGGTTGTGCTCTACCCCTGAGCTACACCCGCATCCGAGAAACGGCGCGCCGTGGGCACGACCGTGGGCAGTCCTATGCCAAATGCCGCGGGCGATTGCAACAGCCGTTCGACATTTCATCTGCCGGCTTTTTGACGGACGGGTACCCCGAGGCGATTTTGCCGCAAATACGACCGAGTGGCCCGGCTGCCACGTCCTTCGGCAGCGAAATCGGGGTCAAAACGGCCCGGGCGACCACAAGCCGCCATACCCGGTTCCCGTTGCAAATCGAACTTCCTGCGCCATCTAGAGGGGGCCGTGCTAAAACGGCGAACCGACGGAAACCAGCGAGGACGACGTGACGATTTTGGAGCAGGGCAGCGGTGCGGCGCCTCAGGCCGCCGATCTGATCAAGGACACCACGACCCAGAGCTTCGTCCGCGATGTGATCGAGGAATCCAAGCGCCAACCGGTTCTGATCGACTTCTGGGCGCAGTGGTGCGGTCCATGCCGGCAGCTCACCCCGATCCTGGAAAAGGCGGTCCGGGCCGCGAACGGCAAGGTCAAGCTGGTCAAGATGAACATCGACGAGCATCCGTCGATTCCGGGCCAGATGGGCATCCAGTCGATTCCGGCCGTGATCGCCTTCGTCGACGGCCGGCCAGCCGATGGCTTCATGGGCGCGGTTCCGGAGAGTCAGGTCAACGCCTTCATCGAGAAGCTGACCGCCGGTATGCCGGGCGGTGCGCCGACCGCCGCTGAACTGCTGCAGGAAGCCGAAGCGATCCTGGCGGAAGGCGACGTCCAGACCGCGGCCTCGATCTATGCCGAAGTCCTGCAGGCCGACGGCACCAATATCCCCGCGATCGCCGGGCTGGCCCGCTGCTATATGCAGAACGGCGCCACCGAGCAGGCCAAGAAAACCCTGGCACTGGTGCCCGAAGCCAAGCGCGAGGATGCCTCGGTCAAAGCCGTGCAGGCGATGATCGATCTCGCCGAACAGGCGGAGTCGCTCGGCCCGATCGCCGAACTCGAACAGAAGGTCGCTGCCGATCCGCTCGACCATCAGGCGCGATTCGATCTGGCGATCGCGCTGAATGCCGCCGACCGGCGCGAGGACGCGACCACGCATCTGCTCGACATCGTCAAGCGCGACCGCAAATGGAACGACGACGGCGCGCGCAAGCAGCTGGTCCAGTTCTTCGAGGCTTGGGGACCGGCCGACGACGCCACGGTCGACGGCCGCAAGCGGCTGTCGACGATCCTGTTCTCGTAGTTGCCATTCAAGCGGGGGAGCCGGCGATGCCGATCAATGCCGCCTATCGCGGGCCAGCCGACCTTCCCGAAGTGATTCCGGTGTTCCCGCTCGCCGGGGCACTGCTGCTGCCGCGCGGGCAGATGCCGCTCAACATCTTCGAGCCGCGCTATCTGGCGATGATCGACGATGCGCTGCGCGATGGTCATCGGCTGATCGGGATGATCCAGCCGGATGCGGCGCATTCGTCCGAAACGGCTGAGAAGCCGTCGCTGTTCAATGTCGGCTGTGTCGGACGAATCACCCAGCTCGCCGAATCCGGCGACGGCCGCTACATCCTGGAGCTGACCGGGGTGTCACGCTTCAAGGTCGTCGAGGAACTGCAGGTGCTGACGCCGTACCGGCAGTGCAAGGTCGACTATTTCCCCTTCGTCGATGATTTTACCGCTCGCAAGGGCGAGGACGAAGTCGACCGCGAAGCCCTGCTGTCGGTGCTGACCGACTTTCTCAAGGCCAACAATCTGAAAGTCGACTGGGACGGTGTCGAAAGTGCGCCCAACGAGGCGCTGGTCAATGCGCTGGCGATGATGTCGCCCTACGGGCCGGCGGAAAAGCAGGCGCTGCTGGAGGCACCGGATCTGAAGACCCGCGCCGAGATCCTGGTCGCCGTCACCGAGATGGACCTGGCCAAGAAGCGCACCAGCGGCGACCCTCCGCTGCAGTAAGACGCGCAGCAATTTGCGCGAACGCGTTGACGGCGCGGCACGTCCGTCCGATCAAATCCGACACCACTCCGTTGCTCTGGAGCCTGAAGCCATGACCCTTTCGCCGTCCGAGCGGCCCGACGCCGTCGACCGCAAGCTGCTCGACATCCTGGTCTGCCCGATCACCAAGGGACCGCTCGAATTCGACGCCGCCCGGCAGGAGCTGATCTCGCGCGGCGCCAAGCTGGCCTACCCGATCCGCGACGGCATCCCGATCATGCTGCCCGAAGAGGCGCGGCGGATCGACTGAGTCTCGGTCACGCCACCAATCTTGCCAGATCCGGCGCCGGCATGCCACGCTGAAACGACATCAGATCCAGCGACGGTGGCTCGGCCCCGGTCAGGATCGACAGGCAGGCATGGGCCTGGCCGCGGTGATGGGTCTGGTGATTGAAGAAGTGACTGAGGATCGCGGCGCGCGGCTGGCTGAACGACTTGCCTGAGGTATTTGAGTAGTCGACCACCTCGGCAAACGCTGCGGCGTCGTGGCCGTCGATCATCCGAACGATGCGTTCGTCCTCCGCGGCACGGGCACGGGCCAACTCACGAAGATCGTCGAACAGAATCACGTCGAGGCGGGTTGGCGGCTCACCCTCGCCGGTCAGCCGCTTCAGCCAAATCCGATCGGCCACGAGCAGATGGTTGAGGGTGCCGTGAAGGCTGCCGAAGAATACCCCGACAGACCGTCGATAGGCCTCGTCCGGGAGCGCCAATGCGGCCTGATACAATCTGGCGTTGGCCCAGCGGTTGTAGGCGGCGAACTGTGCGAAATGGCGTCTATCCATGCCTGTCTCCTTCGGCAGCACAGTAGACAGGAGCCACGTGGAGCAAGGCTGAGATATTCTCAGCCTGTCGCAACTCGCTGAGCGACGGCGCGCAGCCCGGGCCGTCGCTTGAAGACGAGCCAGCGCCGCGTTACAGCGCCTCGCCTCTCAGCAGCCGCGGCGTCTCGCCGGCGAGGCCGGCGGCTTGGCGGATGAAGGCGCCCTTCAGCGGCGGCAACCGGTCGACCAGGCCGAGGCCGATATCGCGGATCCCGCGCAGCAGCGGAGAGTTGTTCGAAAACAGGAAGTTGAGCCCGTTGGTGGCGACGCCCATCGCCATGGTGTCGAACCGCCGCCAGCGCTGATAGCCCTCCAGCACGTCGGCCTGCCCCGGATCGATGCCGAGCCGAGCCGCGTCGACCACCACTTCGGCCAGGGCCGCGACATCGCGCAGGCCCATGTTGAGGCCCTGCCCGGCGATCGGATGGATCACGTGCGCGGCGTCACCGATCAGCGCCAGCCGCGGCGCAATGAACGATTGCGCGACGAAATAGCCGAGCGGAAACGCCTTCGGCTTGTCGAGCGGTTTGACGTCGCCGAGCCGCAGCCCGAACCGCTTCTCCAGCTCGCGCTGAAAGTCCTTCTCGGGCAGCGCCAATATCCGCTCGGCATCGCGCCGGCTCTCGCTCCATACCAGCGACGAGCGCTTGCCGGTCAGCGGCAGAATCGCAAACGGCCCGGAGGGGAGGAAATGCTCTTCGGCGCAGCCATTGTGGTCGCGCTCGTGCTCGACCGTGACGACGATGCCCGATTGGTCGTAATCCCAGCCATAGGTCGCAATGCCGGCGCGCTGGCGCAGCTTCGACTTGGCGCCGTCCGCCGCAACCAGCAGGCTGGCATCGATCACGCTGCCGTCGCCGAGCGTGACGCCGATCGCTTCAGGCCGCGCATCGTAGGAGGTGACGGGCGTGGCGCGCAGCTCGACGCCTTCGGCCTCGGCACGCTTGGCCAGCGCCTCGACCAGATATCTGTTCTCGACCATGTGGGCGAACGGCTCGCCTGGCTGCACCTCGCCCGCGAAGGTCAGGAACACCGGTCGGGTCGCATCTTCGAGATGGCTGTCGGTGACGATCATGTCGATGATCGGCTGCGCGGTCGGCGCCACCTCGCCCCAGACCCCGAGCGCCTCGAACAACCGCCGGCACGCCGCCACGATCGCGGTGGCGCGCGGATCGCGGGAGGGCCGCAACGCCAGCGCCGGATCGGCGACAATCACCGGCACCTCCGGCCCGAGCCCCTGGCGCAGCGCGAGTGCCAGCGCCAGACCGGCGAACGCGCCGCCTCCGATGACAATGCTTCGCGGTGCCGTCATTTTTCTCACTCTTGCGCCATGGTCGGAGCTGGGCGAAACAGGCTCAGGAACAACCCCGCCGATCGCCGGGGGTTCTAACAGACATCGCCGGCAGTGTGAAATCACGGCCCGGCGCTTGAAGGGAGCGCTCGCCGGTGTCCAAAGGCCTGATCGACCTGATCTCGATTCTCGACCTCGAGCCGATCGAGGTGAACCTGTTTCGTGGCACCAGCCCGAAGACCAGCTGGCAGCGGGTATTCGGCGGCCAGGTGATCGGCCAGGCGATGGTGGCGGGATGCCGCACCGTCGAGAACCGGCTGCCGCATTCGCTGCATTGCTATTTCATCCTGCCGGGAGACCCGCAGGTGCCGATCATCTATCAGGTCGAGCGGCTGCGCGACGGCAAGAGCTACACCACCCGGCGGGTCACCGCGATTCAGCACGGCAATGCGATCTTTTCGCTGATGATGTCGTTCCACGACGACGAGCCGACCAATTTCGATCATCAGGACAAGATGCCCGACGTGCCGCCACCGGAGGCGCTATCGGCCGAGGAGATCATCAAGCAGCCGTTCTTCAAGGAGATGCCGGACTTCATCAAACGCTATTACGAGTCCGACCGGCCGATCGAACTGCGCCCGGTCGAGCTGTCGCGCTATTTCGGCCAGAAGATCGACGACGGGCGAATCCACGTCTGGATCAAGACCGCCGCCAAACTGCCCGACGATCCGGCGCTGCACATGTGTGCGCTGGCCTACGCGTCGGACTTCTCGCTGCTCGACGCCGCGATGGCGCGCTACGGCCGGACCCTGTTCGACAAGCGGATGATGCCGGCCAGCCTCGACCACGCGATGTGGTTTCACCGCCCGTTCCGCGCCGACGAATGGCTGCTGTACGCCCAGGACTCCCCGTCCGCCCAGGCCGGCCGCGCGCTGACCCGCGGCCAGATTTTCAAGACCGACGGTACCCTGGTCGCCTCCGTCGTGCAGGAAGGCTCGATCCGCGAACGCCGCGAGAGTCCGAAGAGCTGAGGGACGACGGGCTTCAAGCACGTTCGTTGAGCAGTCAATCGGCTTATTTTCTGCGCGCCTTGCCGCGAAACCCGGCATATACACGGGATCGGAGCACCGCCGCGGCGGTGCCAAGGGCTTTGCGTGAATTAAGGGGGCCAACGCATGAAACTCGTCGTCGCCATCATCAAACCGTTCAAGCTTGACGAGGTCCGCCAGGCGCTGACCGAGGTCGGCGTCCACGGCATGACCGTCACCGAGGTCAAGGGCTACGGCCGCCAGCGCGGCCACACCGAGATCTATCGCGGCGCCGAATACATCGTGAATTTCCTGCCCAAGCTGCGGATCGAGATCGCGGTCGATTCCGCGCTCGCCGACAAGGCGGTCGAGGTCATCACCCGCGGCGCCCGCACCGGCCAGATCGGCGACGGCAAGATCTTCGTCACGCCGATCGACCGCGCCCTGCGGATCCGGACCGGCGAGACCGACGTCGACGCGCTGTAAGCCGGCGTTCGACAGCCACTTCCCAAACCCCGCGGAGCCGGGGGGCGCCGCGCACAGTTCCAACAGGACGGGCATCATGACCTTGTTGCTACGCCGTGCGGCGCCGGCCGCGACGGGCTACATCCTTGCAACATTCGGCCTTGCGGCAGCCGGCGTGACGCCGGCTCTGGCGCAGGGAACGGCCACGGCGGCGCCGGGCATCAGCCCGGCCGATACCGCCTGGATGACGGTGGCCACCGCCTTCGTGCTGATGATGACGATCCCCGGCCTGGCGCTGTTCTACTCCGGCATGGTGCGCAAGAAGAACGTGCTGGCCACCATGGCGCAGAGCCTCGCCGCGGTGGCGCTGATCTCGATCCTGTGGGTGGCGTTCGGCTATTCGCTTGCGTTCACCGGCGGCGGCAGCCTGATCGGCTCGTTCGATCGGATCTTCCTCGCCGGCATGACGATGGACAGCGTCAACCCGGCGGCCAAGACCATCCCGGAAGCGCTGTTCATGCTCTATCAGATGACCTTCGCGGTCATCACGGTGGCGCTGGTCGCCGGTTCGGTCGCCGACCGGATGCGGTTTTCCGCCTATCTGTTGTTCTCGATCGGCTGGTTCATCTTCGTCTATGTGCCGCTGGCGCATTGGATCTGGGGCGGCGGCTTCCTGGGCGCGATGGGCGTGCTGGATTTCGCCGGCGGCCTGGTGGTGCACCTGTCGGCCGGCACCGGCGGCCTCGTGGCGGCGCTCGTGATCGGCCGACGGCACGGATACGGCATGGAGAACCTGTCGCCGTTCGACCTGTCGCTGGCAGTTATCGGCACCGGCCTGTTGTGGGTCGGCTGGTTCGGCTTCAATGGTGGCTCGGCGCTGGCGGCGGATTCCCGCGCCGTGTTCGCCATCACCGCGACGCATCTGGCGGCCTGCTCGGGGGCGCTGACCTGGGGCGCGATCGAATGGATGGCGCGGCGCAAGCCGTCGGTGCTCGGCATGATTTCCGGCGCCGTCGCCGGGCTCGGCACCATCACGCCGGCGTCGGGCTATGTCGAACCCTGGCACGGCGTGGTGATCGGCATCGTCGCCGGCCTGATCTGCTACTGGGCCTGCACCTGGCTGAAGCACCGCCTGCGCTACGACGACTCGCTCGACGTGTTCGGCGTCCACGGTATCGGCGGCCTGACCGGCACGTTCCTGGCCGGCATCTTCGCCACCGCCTCGATCGGCGGCGTCTCGGGTGCCATCGAGGGCTCGTGGATGCAGCCGCTGACCCAGCTCGCCGGTATTTTGGTGACTTTCGTCTGGTCGGCCGTGGCAACCTATGTGCTGCTGAAGCTGGTCAGCCTGTTCGTGGCCCTGCGCGTCTCCCGCGAGCACGAGATCGAAGGTCTCGATATTTCGCAGCACGGCGAGGCGCTGCAGTAGGCGCAGCGCCCGACTTTTGGCTAAGCGTTATGCCCTTCGGATGGGCAGCCATTGTGTCAGCACCCTGGCATGCCTGATTCTTGATCAGGCATGCCCACCTGTTGGGCGCGACCGAATAGCGCAGCTGGTGTCTCAGTGCCGCGCCGTGAAAAAGGCGCCGATTCCGAAATGATTCCAAGGCCCGGCCCGACTGGCACGGCATTTGATTCTAACGGGCCGGCTGTGCCCGCGTAGTGATGCTCTCCGCGTGGGGAATTTCAGTCGAGATCATTTCCTGGCCAGTTCGGCTGGGACCTAGCGGGGATAGGACCCATGAAAATTGTTATGGCGATCATTAAGCCATTCAAACTCGAAGAAGTCCGTGACGCGCTGACCGCCATCGGCGTTCACGGTCTGACGGTGACGGAAGTGAAGGGATACGGCCGGCAGAAGGGCCACACGGAAATCTACCGTGGCGCCGAATACGCCGTGAGCTTCCTGCCCAAGATCAAGATCGAGGTCGCGATCGCCAACGAGCAGGTCGAGAAGACCATCGAGGCGATCACCAGCGCCGCCAAGACCGGCCAGATCGGCGACGGCAAGATCTTCGTCCTCGGCCTCGACCACGCCGTGCGGATCCGCACCGGCGAGGCCGACGCGGCTGCCCTCTGATCGCCTCACCTTCATTGCTTCACTCAGGAGACAACAAATGACGTTCAAACGTCCCTACGGTGCGGGATTGGCCGTGCTCGTCGCCGGTACATTCGCGACGACAGCCGCCTTCGCAGCGCCGACCGTCAACAAGGGCGACAACGCCTGGATGATGACCTCGACGGTGCTGGTGCTGTTGATGACCATCCCCGGCCTGGCGCTGTTCTACGGCGGTCTGGTCCGCTCCAAGAACATGCTCTCGGTTCTGGCCCAAGTGTTTTACACCGTATGCGTCGCCTGCATCATCTGGGCGCTTTACGGCTACAGCCTCGCCTTCACCGGCGGCTCCGAGTTCATCGGCGGCTTCTCGAAGGCCTTCCTGTCGGGCATCACCACCGACTCGATGGGCGGCACCTTCACGGTCGACGCCAACATCACCGAGCTGATCTTCGTCTGCTTCCAGATGACGTTCTGCGCCATCACCCCGGCTCTGATCGTCGGCGCCTTCGCCGAGCGGACCCGCTTCGCCGCGGTGGCGCTGTTCATCCCGCTGTGGATCACCCTGATCTACCTGCCGATGGCGCACATGGTCTGGTACTGGGCCGGTCCGGATGCGGTCAACGACGCCGCCAAGGCGCTCGCTGCTGCGACCGACGAAGCCGCCAAGGCGGCTGCGCAGGCCAAGCTCGATGAAGTGATGGCCGACGGCGGCTTCCTGTTCAAGAAGGGCGCGCTGGACTTCGCCGGCGGCACCGTGGTGCACATCAACGCCGGTATCGCCGGCCTGGTGGGCGCCCTGCTGATCGGCAAGCGCACCGGCTACGGCAAGGAGCTGATGGCCCCGCACTCGCTGACCATGACCATGATCGGCGCCTCGCTGCTCTGGGTCGGCTGGTTCGGCTTCAACGCCGGCTCCAACCTCGAAGCCTCGGGCGGCGCCGCCCTGGCGATGACCAACTCCTTCCTCGCCACCGCCGCGGCGGCCCTGGCCTGGATGTTCGCGGAGTGGATCTTCAAGGGTCATCCCTCGGTGCTCGGTGCGCTGTCGGGTGCGGTCGCCGGTCTGGTCGCGGTCACTCCGGCCGCCGGCTTCTCCGGCCCGATGGGCGCGATCGTGCTCGGCCTCGTCGCCGGCGTGGTCTGCCTGTTCTTCTGCACCGTGATCAAGAACGCGCTGGGTTACGACGACTCGCTCGACGTGTTCGGCGTCCACGGCATCGGCGGCATCATCGGCGCGCTCGGCACCGGCATCCTGGTGAACCCGGCGCTCGGCGGCACCGGCGTGTACGACTACACGCTCGGCAAGGTCGGCGAATACGACTTCGGCGCCCAGATGATCTCGCAGTGCTGGGGCGTCGGCACCACGCTGCTGCTGTCCGGCATCGGTTCGGCGATCCTCTACAAGGTGGTCGACGTGATCGTCGGTCTGCGGGCCCCGGTCGAAGTCGAACGCGAAGGCCTCGACCTCGTCGAGCACACCGAGCGCGCTTACAACATGTAAGTTCTCCCGAGGGCGCGGTGTTCTCCAGAGAGCGCCGCGCCAACACCTACGGTTCGGGCAGATACCCGGCAATGCCCGAACCGTCGAGGGGTCCCAGCGCAAGCTGGGGCCCCTTTCTTTACGGCGCCCTCCCTGCATTCTGCGGGGTCCGAAGTCTGCTATACTGCGTTGATGGACCGCCGTACCGCACTCGAGATCCTGCGAAACTCCGAGGCCCCGCTTCGCGCGCGGGGCGTGCGTCGGGCGGCGCTGTTTGGATCGGTGGCCCGGGGCACCAACCTTCCCGACAGCGATATCGATGTACTGATCGAGATCGACCCGACGGCGCACATCACGGTGTTCGACTACGCGGAGCTGAAGGACTACATCGCTGGCCTGTTCGACCATCCTGTCGACGTCGTGAACCGCGACCAGCTCAAGCCGTCCGTCGCGCCGACCGCGGCGCACGATGCCATCTATGCGTTCTGATGCAACGGACGTCGCTTTGCGCGACATCCAACATCACATCGAGCTCGCGATCGAGTTCTCCCGCGGCCTGACCGAGACGGAGTTCAAATCCGACCTCCGGACTGTGTACGCGGTGACACGCTGCCTCGAGATCATCTCAGAAGCGTCCCGCCGCGTGCCCGAGGAGGTGAAGCAGCGACACGCCGCGATCCCTTGGAAGCAGATTGCCGGATCGGGCAACGTCTACCGGCACGACTACGAGGACGTGGCGGCGCAGATGATCTGGGATACCATCCATCGCGCTCTGCCGGCACTGAAAGCTGTCGTGACAGAAGAGCTTGTCCGTTCCGCCTAAGAGCGGGCGGAACGAAGTCCCTGTTGCCGCCCGTCGATGGTTAATCGCGTCTTAACCTCGCCGCACCTATGGTGGCTGATCTGTTTCCGCCCGATCCACCATGGCGATCGGGTGCGGTGAAAACTGGCGTAATTCGAATGGCTTTGTCCGCTTCCACCTCACCGGCGCGTGCGGCCGGCAGCGTCGACGCTACCGGGCAGAGCGAACGCTCGCCGTTCGCGCGGCTGACCGAACTGCTGGCGCCGTATCAGCCGGGCCAAAGCCTGATCAATCTGTCGGTCGGGGAACCGCAACATCCGGTGCCGGATTTCGTCGCTGCCGTGCTGGCGCGGCACACCGCCGAGTTCGGCCGCTATCCGCTCGCCAAAGGCATCGAGCCGTTCCGAACGGCCGCCTCCTCCTGGCTGACGAAACGCTTCGCGCTGGGTCGCGCACCCGATCCTGAAACCGAAGTGCTGGTGCTGAACGGCAGCCGCGAAGGCTTGTTCCTCGCAGCGATTGCGGCCGCGCGTTACGTCCCGAAGCGTGACGGCACGCCGGCGATCCTGATGCCCAACCCGTTCTATCCAGCCTATGCGGCGGGCGCCCGCGCTGCCGGCTGCGAAGCGGTGTTTCTGCCGACCACGCTCGCCAATGGTTTTCTGCCGGATCTCGACGGTCTCGACGAGGCGACGCTGAAGCGCACCGTGGCGATCTATCTCGCATCGCCCGCGAACCCGCAGGGATCGGTCGCGTCCCGTGATTATTTCGTGCGACTGAAGCAGCTCGCCGATCGCTATTCCTTCATGATCCTCAGCGACGAATGCTACTCGGAGATCTACACCCAGGTCGCGCCCGGCAGCGCGCTGCAGGTCGCAGGTCCCGATTTCCGCAACGTCGCTATTTTCCAGTCGCTGTCGAAGCGATCGAATCTGCCCGGCATGCGGGTCGGCTTCGTCGCCGGCGATGCGAACTTTCTCAAAGCCTATCACGAGCTGCGCAATGTCGCGGCGCCGCAGGTACCGATCCCGCTGCAGCACGTCGCGGTCGCGGCCTATTCGGATGAGGCCCATGTCGAGGAAAACCGGCGGCTGTATCGGCTGAAGTTCGATCTTGCCGATCAGATCCTCGGCGCCCGCTATGGCTATCGACGGCCGGCCGGCGGCTTCTGTCTGTGGCTCGATGTCTCCGCGCATGGCGGCGACGAGGCCGCGACGGTGAGCCTGTTCAAGGATGGCGGCGTCCGCGTGGTGCCGGGCAGCTATCTGGCCCGGCAGCAGAGCGACGGCAGCAATCCCGGCGCCGGCTATATCCGTGTCGCGATGGTGCAGGACAGTGAAACCACCGCAGAGGCGCTGCATCGCCTGGTGCGGATTCTCGGATGATGCGCAGGGCCCCATGAGCATGCCGGCGATCGAACGAGCCTTTCCTCTGGTCGGCCATCTGCCGCCCTCGGTGCGCGAAGTGCTGGCGCGGCGGCTGCGCGAACTCGCCGGATTCGGCCTGATCGCGCTCGCCGCAGTCGCTGCAGCCGCACTCGCCACCTGGTCGGTGCAGGACCCCAGCCTCAGCCACGCCACCTCGCGGCGCATCCACAATCTACTCGGCTATCCGGGTGCGATCGGCGCCGATCTGGCGATGCAGATACTCGGCCTCGGCGCGATCGGTCTGTTGATGCCGGTCGCGGTGTGGGGCTGGCGGATGCTGAATCACCGGCCGTTCGACCGCACCGCGCTGAGAATGGGCGCCTGGTTCCTGTGCACGATCTTCGCCGCGGGCTTTGCCTCATCGTTTCCGCACGACACCGCCTGGCCGCTGCCGACCGGGCTCGGCGGCGTGGTCGGCGACGCATTGGTGCGGGCACCATCGCTGGTGTTCGGCCCCGGCCTGATCTTCCGCATCATCCTCACCATCATCCTCGGCATTGCGGTGCTGGCGACGTTCGTGATCGCCGGCGGATTCGGATCGCGTGAACGCGAGCCCGAGGAGGCATCGGCCGACGAAGATCTGCCGCTCGAGGAAGAAGACGAAGACGACCGCGGATCCGTATCGCTCGGCTGGCTGGTCCACGCGCTGCTCAGTGCCAAAGCGCGGTTGTGGCGGCTGGCCAAGCTGTCCTACCAGGGCCTGGTCAGTAGTGCGCCTGCCACCAGCAAGCAGGCGTTCGAACGACAGGAGCCCCGGCTCGGCGGCCGCTCGGCGCCGCCGATCGCCCCCGAAGCCGATGATCACGACGACTACGAACCCGAGCCCGTCGACGAGATCGAGGAAGACGAGGACGAAGAGGAAGCCCCTCCGGTCGCTCGCACGCCCCGCAAGAAGGTCGCCCCCAAACCGGTGGCCAAGAAGGCCCGGTTCGACCTGCCCTCGGTCAACGTTCTATCGGCGCCAAAGGCGTCGGACCGGCAGCCGCTCAACAAGTCCGAGCTCGAGGCCAATTCTCGTGCGCTCGAAGGCGTGCTGCAGGACTTCGGCGTGCGGGGCGAGATCATCAAGGCGAGCCCCGGTCCGGTGGTCACGCTGTACGAGCTGGAGCCGGCGCCCGGCATCAAGTCTTCACGCGTGATCGGCCTCTCCGACGACATCGCCCGGTCGATGAGCGCGCTGTCGGCGCGCGTCGCGGTGGTCCCCGGCCGCAACGCGATCGGCATCGAACTGCCCAATGCTCATCGCGAGAAGGTGTATTTGCGCGAGCTGCTCAGCGTGAAGGACGCCAACGAGACCGTGCACAAGTTGCCGCTGTGTCTCGGCAAGAATATCGGCGGCGATTCGATCATCGTCGACCTCGCCCGCATGCCGCATCTGTTGATCGCAGGTACCACCGGCTCGGGCAAATCGGTCGCGATCAACACCATGATCCTCAGCCTGGTGTACCGGCTGCGGCCGGATCAATGCCGGTTGATCATGGTCGATCCGAAGATGCTCGAACTGTCGGTCTATGACGGCATCCCGCATCTGCTGACGCCGGTGGTCACCGATCCGAAGAAGGCGGTGGTGGCGCTGAAATGGGCGGTCCGCGAGATGGAGGAGCGCTACAAGCGCATGGCCAAGCTCGGCGTGCGCAACATCGACGGCTACAATACCCGGCTCGGCGAGGCCAAAGCCAAGGGCGAAGAGCTGACCCGCACGGTGCATACCGGCTTCGACAAGGAGACTGGCAAGGCGATCTACGAGGAAGAGAAACTCGACCTCGAACCGCTGCCCTACATCGTGATCATCGTCGACGAAATGGCGGACCTGATGATGGTCGCCGGCAAGGACATCGAAGGCGCGGTGCAGCGCCTCGCGCAGATGGCCCGCGCCGCCGGTCTGCATGTGATCCTCGCCACGCAGCGTCCGTCGGTCGACGTCATCACCGGCACCATCAAGGCCAACTTCCCGACCCGCATCTCCTTCCAGGTGACGTCGAAGATCGACAGCCGCACCATCCTGGGCGAGATGGGCGCCGAACAGCTGCTCGGCCAGGGCGATATGCTGTACATGGCGGGCGGCGGCCGCATCAGCCGCGTCCATGGCCCGTTCGTGTCCGACGAGGAAGTCGAGAAGGTCGTCAAGCATCTCAAGGCGCAAGGCGCGCCCGAATATCTCGAAGCGGTCACCGCCGAAGAGCCGGCCGAAGGTGAAGACGGCGCAGTGTTCGACGCCACCGGGATGGGCGGCGACGGCGGCGGCGATCTGTTCCAGCAGGCAGTGGCGATCGTCAAACGCGACCGCAAGGCTTCGACCAGCTATATTCAGCGTCGCCTGCAGATCGGCTACAACCGCGCCGCTTCGCTGATGGAGCGGATGGAGCTCGAAGGCATCGTCGGCCAAGCCAATCACGCCGGCAAACGCGAGATCCTCGTCGCTGAAGAGGATTCGAACTTTTGAACGGCGGGATCACGGGAATGCAGATGTCCGATATGGGGTCGCGAAATCGCCATAGCGTCCCTGTAGCGGCAGACGGACAACGCGACGGAGTTGTCGCAACCGTGCAGGACATGAGCTTGATCAAGCAATTCAATGGTTTGAAGCCGGTGTGGGCGACCGGAACCAACCTGCGGCGCGCCTGCGCGGCCGCCGCAGCGATTGTGATCGCCAACATTGCGCAGCAGCCGGCGAATGCCGAACCGATCCCGGCTCCGAAGCCATCGCCCCGCGCGCTGAAGCTCAGTGCCGCAGAGCCGAAACAGCGTTCGCCGCAGGCTCCAGCGCAGCCGCCGGTCGCGAAGCTGACCGCGCCGCCCGAGCCGGTGATCCCCGATCCGCGGCGCAACGTGCCGGCGTCGATCTTCACCACCTTCGATGCGGCTCAGAAGGCGGAGGCCGCCAAGGCCAGCGCGTATCTGTCGTCGCTGCAGACGCTGGTCGGCCAGTTCGTCCAGGTCGGACCGGACGGCAGCAAGCTCACCGGTGATTTCTACATCATGAAGCCCGGCCGGGTGCGGTTCGAGTATGACGACCCCAGCCCGATCTCGATGATCGCCGACGGACAGTCGGTGGTGGTGCGTGATCGCAAGCTGGCGACCCAGGACGTCTATCCGCTGTCGCAGACGCCGCTGCGCTATCTGCTCAGCGACCGACTCGATCTACTACGCGACACCAACGTCGTCAGCATCACCTCCGACGACCTGTATTCGAACATCATCATCGAAGAGAAGAATGCCGTCATCGGCACCAGCCGGTTGTTGCTGATGTTCGGCGCCAAGGACGGTCAGCTCAAGCAGTGGACCGTCACCGATCCGCAGGGCTACGACACCACGGTTGCGGTCTATAATCTCGACACGACCAAACGCCCCGATCCGTCGATGTTCAAGATCGACTACACCAACTATCAGACCCCGCCGGGTTAGAGCGGTTCATCGTTTGATTGAGACGATCCGATCTTTCCGAAGGCACTGAGTCCTCATCCTGAGGAGCTCGGCGAAGCCGGGCGTCTCGAAGGATGAGGAGACGGAAGAGCCTGCGGTTCATGCAGGCCCGTCATTGGCGGACTTGATCCGGCAATCCATCCCCTTCGCAGAATCCCGGACTGAATGCCCGGCCGGTTGTTCACACCATCGGCTTGCGTCCGACTCCATGCCGCGCAACAAGGATGCATCGCACCTCTTTCGGTGCCGTCCTGCCTCCTGCGACCGAGCTCCCATGCGCCTCACGCTCTCCACCTGGAACATCAACTCGGTGCGTCTGCGCATCGAGCTGGTGGCGAAGTTTCTCAAAGCCCAGCGCCCGGACATTCTGTGTCTGCAGGAGACCAAATGTCCGGATGACGCGTTTCCGCTGAAGCGGTTCAAGCGGCTCGGCTACGAGCACATCGCACTGAACGGGCAGAAGGGCTATCACGGCGTCGCGGTGATTTCGAAGCTGCCGTTTCTCAGCACCGACATCCGGACCTTCTGCGACATCATCGACAGCCGTCACATCTCGGTGGCGGTGAAAACGGCCGACGACGCGCCGCCGCTGGTGCTGCACAATTTCTACGTCCCGGCCGGCGGTGATATTCCCGATCCGGCCGTCAATCCGAAATTCAAGCACAAGCTGTCGTTTCTCGATGAGATGAAAGCCTGCGTGCCACTGCATCCGTCGGGCGATCAGCGGCACATCCTGGTCGGCGACCTCAACGTCGCACCGCACGAGCACGACGTCTGGTCACACAAACAGCTTCTCAAGGTGGTGTCGCACACGCCGATCGAATGCGAGAAACTGCTCAAAGTGATGACCGCCGGCAACTGGGTCGACGTCGCGCGCGATCGCATCCCGCTCGATCAGAAGGTCTATACATGGTGGAGCTATCGGGCCGCCGATTGGACGGTCGGCGACCGCGGCCGCCGGCTCGACCACATCTGGGTGTCGGAAGCACTGAAGGACCGTGTCATCGACTTCAAGATCCTGCGTGACGCGCGCAGCTGGGAACGCCCCAGCGACCACGTCCCGGTCACGATGACGATGGAGTTGTAGTTGGAGCGCTTCATCGATCGATCGAATTGGTTCGACGCGTTGTTGTCGCGCGACTCGGCAATCCAATTCGCTACGACGTCAGCTTGCTGCCGACTGTGACGATATCATTGGCGATCTGACTGGTGCGGGCGGCGAATTCGTCGCGGAGCCTCAGTGCCGCTCCGGGATCGCTTTCGAGCACCCGCTGGAACAGGCTGCGGGCGATCCGGACCGCAGACGAGTACTCGAGCGCGACCGCCGTCGACGGGCGCCGCATCGGCATCACCAGCGCCAGCTCGCCGATCAGATCACCCGGCCGCGCCACCATCTCGTGGAGGCCGTCGTCCTCCATGGTGATCTGAAATGCGCCGCGCTGCACCACGTAGCCGGCATCGGCCGGCTCGCCGGCATTGAACATCACGTCGCCGCGGGCAAAGTCGCGCTGCTCCGAGCCGATCGCCAGCATCCGCAGCGCCTGCTCGCCGAGCAGCCGGAGCGTCGGGACGCGCGCGAGCAGAGCAACATCATCTTCGATCGACATGCGGGACCGGGCAGCGGGTGAATCGGCCCCGTATTGGTATCACGGCACGAGTTTGTAGCCACCGGCCTCGGTGACCAGAATCTCCGGATTCGCCGCATCTCGCTCGATCTTTTGGCGGAGCCGGTAAATGTGAGTCTCCAGCGTATGGGTGGTGACGCCGGAATTGTAACCCCACACTTCCTGCAGCAGCGTCTCGCGCGAGACCGGCGCCTGTCCGGCGCGGTACAGGAAGCGCAGGATCGCGGTCTCCTTCTCGGTGAGCCGCACCTTCTTGGCATTGGCACCGGTCAGCATCTTGGAGCCGGGCCGGAACGAGTACGGCCCGACCGCGAAAACGGCATCTTCGCTGGCTTCGTGCTGACGAAGCTGGGCGCGAATCCGCGCCAGCAGCACGGCGAACCTGAACGGCTTGGCGACGTAGTCGTTGGCACCGCTTTCCAGGCCCAGGATGGTGTCGGAATCAGTGTCGTGGCCGGTCAGCATGATGATCGGCGCCTTGAACCCGCCCTTTCGCAGGGATCGCACCACCTCACGACCGTCGGTGTCGGGCAGGCCGACATCCATCAGCACCAGGTCCGGCGACAGCGCTTTGGCGGTCTGAACGCCCTTGGCACCGGTATCGACAGCGGACGCCTCGAACTCCTCGTGCAGCGACAATTGCTCGACCAGCGCATCGCGCAGATCGTTGTCGTCGTCCACGATCAGGATCTTGCGGGCGTTCGGCATGGGCGCTGTCCTTCCGTCGTCTGGCGGCGCACGGCTGTTAGCCGGGAGCGCACGCAAATCACGCGCGATTGTATCGCAGTTCAGCAGATAGGGAGCGATTCCGCGGAATTTAACTGCGGCAGCCTAAATTTGCCTCCATGATGCCGGCGGCAGACCTCCGGGCGCATGAAAAAGACAGCCAGACCAGAAGCTTCGCGAAGATCGCCGCAACCGCTGGCACGGCTGCAGGTGCGCGCCGCTGCCGGCCAGCGCAGCCGCGGCTGGCTGATCGCGGGCGGGCTGACCATCCCGGTGGCGCTCGGCCGCGGCGGCATTCTGGCGAATAAGCGCGAAGGCGATGGCGGCACACCGCGCGGCATATTTTGGCCGCTGCGGCTGTGGTGGCGGCCCGATCGCGGCCCGCGCCCCCGCACCCATCTGCCGATCCGCATCATCGGTCCCGACGATGCCTGGTGCGAAGACCCGGTCAGCCGGCACTACAACCGGCCGATCCGCCGGTCGGCGGCAGGCGACGGCGATCGCCTGATGCGCGACGACCACCTCTACGACCTGATCATCGAGATCGACCACAACACCCGGCCGCGCATCGCCGGCCGCGGCAGCGCGGTTTTCCTGCATCTGGCCCGCGACAATTTCGGGCCGACGGCGGGCTGTGTGGCGATGACCCGGCCAAACCTCACCCGCCTGCTGGCGCGGCTCGGCCCCAACACGAAGATCGTGATCGGGTAGATTGGTCCCATCGGCAGCGGCGCTGGTGTGATTACGCGGAGCATCGCTCCGTAACCGTCATCGCCCGCGCAGGCGGGCGACCCAGTATTCCAGAGCGTCGGAATTGGTCAGCAGCGCACTGCAATACTGGACCACCCGCTTTCGCGGGTGGTGACGGCAAAGAATGAGATCGCGCGGCAGCCGCCCTATCGATGCCCGAAGATCGCCGAACCCACCCTCACATGGGTCGCACCGAACGCGATGGCGGTGGCGAAGTCGGCGCTCATGCCCATCGACAGTTTCGACAGCCCGTTGCGCTTGGCGATCTTGGCGCACAGCGCGAAATGCGGCGCCGGGGCTTCATCCACCGGCGGAATGCACATCAGCCCGCCGATCGTCAGCCCCCAACGCTCGCGGCAGGCGGCCAGAAAAGCGTCGGCGTCCTGCGGCGCGATCCCGGCCTTCTGCGGCTCCTCGCCGGTGTTGATCTGCACGAACAGATCGACGTTGCGACCGGCCTGCGGCAGCACCTTGCTCAAAGCCTCGCACAGGCTGTCGCGATCCACCGAATGGATCGCGTCGAACAGCGCGACCGCGTCCTTGGCCTTGTTGGACTGCAACGGCCCGATCAGATGCAATTCGGTACCAGCAAACTCCGCGACCAGCGCCGGCCATTTGCCCTTGGCTTCCTGAACGCGGTTTTCGCCGAACACCCGCTGGCCCGCGGCCAGCACCGGGCGGATCGCGTCGGCCTCGAAGGTCTTCGACACCGCGATCAGCGTCACCTCGCTGCGATCGCGCCGTGCATCCTTGCAGGCGCGGGCGATCTCGGCCTCGACCGTCGCCAGATGATCCGCCGCGCTCATCGTGTCTCGGCTCCCTGAAGCCTGCGGAGACATGGTGAAGGCAACGTAAACGGCGAGAAGTGGGCAGCGAATTCTCTCACGAGGCGACTTTCGGTCAAATTGTAACGAATCGCGGAAAGGCTTTTTGAAGCCTTCCACCTAGGGTGATTGCGGGGGATCGAGGGGCAACGATGTCACGCATCGCAATCGTCCGCAACAAAGCCAAACTCAGAGCCTTGCTCGGAATCCGGGCCAGACTGGTGGTGTTGGCACTGATTCTGGTGTGTCCGCTGATGCTGGACCGGGTGCGTCTGCTCGAGCAGACCCGGGCTGCCCAGCTCGCCGCGATGACCAAGGAAATATCGACCCTGGCGCAGCGCACCGCCGACGCCGAGCGCGAGGTGATCTCCTCGGTCGAGGCCGTCCTGAAATCCGCCGCCTATGTGCATGCCGCGGCCGCGCAGGCCGGGCGGGGCTGCAGCATCCTGCGGGCAAGCCTGCGGGTCGACCTGCCTTCGATTCGGATGTTGATGGTGGCCGATCCGGACGGTGTCGTGCGCTGTTCGACCGCGTCGATGTTCGTCGGCAGCGATATCAGCGATCGGCCTTACTTCCGTAAGGCATTAGAAACGCGCGACTTTGTGGTCAGCGACTTCCTGGTCGGGCGCCAAACCCAGAAGGGCACCATCCTGGCCGCCTACCCGGTGTCGGCGATCGACACCGGCAAGGAAGCGGTGATCGTCGCCGGGATCAACCTCGACTGGCTGTCCGACATGATGAGCAATCTCGCCGGGCGAACGGGCGTCAGCGCGGCGCTGATCGACGGCGAAGGCACGGTGCTGGCGACGCCGCCTGACGAGCGCAGCCTGATCGGCAAAAAACTGAACAGGCTGGCGCTGTTGCCCGCGATGGCGGAAAATCCGCAGGGACAGCAGGCCGCCATCATCCGGGACGAGGCCGGACGGCTGCTCTCGATCAGCCGAATTCCCGGGACCAGCGCACGACTGGTGGTCACCATCGACGAAAGCAAAGTCTCGGCCGGCATTAATCACGAGATCCGCACCGCCTATCTGCAGCTGGCGCTGGTCTGCCTGTTCGTCCTGCTCGGCGCGTTGATTGCGGCCGAACGGCTGATCGTCCAGCCGATTTCGGTGCTGACCGCGGTTGCCAAAAGGTTTGCCGCGGGGGATTGGTCGGCCAGGGTCGCCCGGAAACGGCTGCCCTCGGAATTCGTGCCGCTGGCCCGGGCCTTCAACGCGATGGCGGCGCAACTCGGCCAGCGCGAGCGCGAGCTGGTCGCCAGCAACAGCCGCCTCAGCGTGATGGCGTCGATGGACCTGCTGTCCGGCCTCGCCAATCGCCGCGGCTTCCAGAGCCGGCTCGAGTTCGAGTGGCTGAGAGGCCAGCAGACCGGGCATCGGCTGGCGCTGATGATGATCGACGTCGACCACTTCAAGCTGTTCAACGATTCCTACGGCCATCCCGAGGGCGACGCCTGCCTGAGCCGGATCGGCGAGACGCTGGCGGCGATCGCCGACCAGACCAGCGGCTTTGCGGCGCGCTATGGCGGCGAGGAATTCTGTCTGCTGCTGCCGGACACCGGCACCGCACGGGCGATCCAGGTCGGCGAGCTCCTGCGCTCGACCGTCGAACAACTCGCGCTGCCGCACCGGACCAGCACGTTTGAGCACGTCACCGTCAGCATCGGCGTCGCCTGTGCGCTGCCGAGCGAGCAGGCCTCGCCGGCCGAACTGGTCGAAGCGGCCGACGCAGCGCTGTACGCGGCTAAACATCGCGGTCGCAACAATGTGGTCGAGCACGGCTTCACCCGCGCCTCCGACGGCCCGGTGGCCATGGCGAGCTGAGGCCGCAAAGGGGCGCCCGGCGGCGCTGCCGGCTTGCGCCATCCCATTGACCCGACACCATGTTTCATGGCCTAGTCCGCGCGCTTCGCGCGCGATTTGAACCGAGCCCCCGCACCGGTTGGCGACCTCGGCCGCGCCCTGTTTTCCGCCCTGATGATCCGCGCTCGAACCGGCCGGCCGTCTTCTGATGTTTCGAATCCTGATCCCATGAGCAACGAACGATACAACGCCCGCGAATCCGAGCCGAAATGGCAGGCGAAATGGGACGAAGCGAAGATCTTCGCCACCCGGAACGACGACCTGCGCAAGAAGTACTACGTGCTGGAGATGTTCCCGTACCCGTCGGGGCGGATCCACATGGGCCACGTCCGCAACTACACCATGGGCGACGTGGTGGCGCGGACGATGCGGGCGCGCGGCTACAATGTGCTGCATCCGATGGGGTGGGACGCATTCGGTCTGCCGGCCGAGAACGCTGCGATCGAGCGCAAGGTCGCCCCGAAGGCGTGGACCTACGACAACATCGCGGCGATGAAGAAGCAGCTCCAGACCATGGGGCTGTCGCTGGACTGGGCGCGTGAATTCGCGACCTGCGATCCGACCTACTACAAGCACCAGCAGAAGATGTTTCTCGACTTCCTGAAAGTCGGGCTGGTCGAGCGCGAGAAGCGCAAGCTGAACTGGGACCCGGTCGACATGACCGTGCTGGCCAACGAGCAGGTGATCGACGGCCGCGGCTGGCGCTCGGGCGCGGTGGTCGAGCTGCGCGAGATGAACCAGTGGGTGTTCAAGATCACCAAATACGCCCAGGAGCTGCTGGACGCGCTGGATACGCTGGACCGCTGGCCCGACAAGGTTCGGCTGATGCAGCGCAATTGGATCGGCCGCTCCGAGGGCCTGATGGTGCGGTTCGCGCTCGACAGCGCGACCACGCCGGCCGGCGAGACCGAGCTGAAGATCTTCACCACCCGCCCGGACACGCTGTTCGGCGCCAAGTTCATGGCGATCGCGGCCGACCACCCGCTGGCGCAAGCGGCGGCGGCGAAGGACCCGAAGGTCGCGGCGTTCATCGAGGACTGCAAGAAGCGCGGCACCGCGCAGGCCGAGATCGACACCGCCGAGAAGCAGGGCATCGACACCGGCATCCGCGCCGTGCATCCGTTCGACCCGAATTGGAAGCTGCCGGTCTACGTCGCCAACTTCGTGCTGATGGAATACGGCACCGGCGCGATCTTCGGCTGCCCGGCGCACGACCAGCGCGACCTCGACTTCGTCAACAAGTATCAGCTCGGCAATACGCCCGTGGTCTGCCCCGAAGGCCAGGATCCGGCGAGCTTCGTCATCACCGACACCGCCTATGACGGCGACGGCCGCCTGATCAATTCGCGCTTCCTCGACGGCATGACGATCGCCGAGGCGAAGGAAGACGTCGCCAAGCGGCTGGAGACGGCGCAGCTCGGCGGCGCACCGGTCGGCGAGCGCAAGGTCAACTTCCGCCTGCGCGACTGGGGTATCTCGCGCCAGCGCTATTGGGGCTGCCCGATTCCGATCATCCACTGCCCGAAATGCGATGTGGTGCCGGTGCCGGACAAGGATCTGCCGGTGGTGCTGCCGGAGGACGTGTCGTTCGACAAGCCGGGCAATGCGCTCGACCATCACCCGACCTGGAAGCACGTCACCTGTCCGCAGTGCGGCGGCAAGGCGGTGCGCGAAACCGACACCATGGACACCTTCGTGGATTCGTCCTGGTACTTCGCGCGCTTCACCGATCCGTGGAACACCGAAGCCCCGACCACGCCGGACGTCGTCAACCGGATGATGCCGGTCGATCAATATATCGGCGGCGTCGAACACGCGATCCTGCATCTTTTGTACAGCCGGTTCTTCACCCGCGCCATGAAGGCGGCCGGTCACATCGACATCCAGCATGACGAGCCGTTCGCCGGCCTGTTCACGCAGGGCATGGTGGTGCACGAGACCTATCGGAAGGCCGATGGTCACTTCGCCTCGCCCGCCGAAGTGGCGATCGTGGTCGATGGCGATCAGCGCCGCGCCACGTTGATCGATGGCGGCAGCCCGGTCGAGATCGGCCCGATCGAGAAGATGTCGAAGTCCAAGCGCAACACCGTCGATCCCGACGACATCATCGGGACTTACGGTGCCGACACTGCGCGCTGGTTCATGCTGTCGGATTCGCCGCCGGACCGCGACGTGATCTGGAGCGAGGAAGGCGTCAAGGGCGCGTCGCGCTTCGTGCAGCGGCTGTGGCGGATGGTGAACGATGCCGCTCCGATCGCCGCCGCGGCTCCTTCCGAAAAGCCGGCCAGCTTCGGCGCCGACGCGCTCGGCTTGCGCAAGGCCGCACACGGCGCGCTGGATAAAGTGCTGTCCGGCATCGAACGGCTCGCCTTTAACGTCAGCCTGGCGCACATTCGCGAGTTCTCGAATACCCTCGGCGACGTGCTGGCCCGGTCGCCGACGCCCTCACCCGATCTCGCCTGGGCGATCCGCGAATCGGCCATGATCCTGGTTCAGCTCTTCCACCCGATGATGCCGCATCTTGCCGAGGAGTGCTGGACAGTGCTCGGCCAGACCGGCCTCGTTTCCGAAGCCCTGTGGCCACCGATCGAACCGGATCTGCTGGTCGAGGACAGCATCACCCTGCCGGTGCAGGTCAACGGCAAGAAGCGCGGCGAGGTGACGGTGCCCCGTGACGCCCCGACCGGTGAAATTGAGGCTGCCGTTTTGGCGCTCGATGCGGTAAAACAGGCCCTGGGCGACAAGCCCGTTCGCAAGGTGATCGTGGTTCCGCAGAGGATCGTGAATGTCGTCGGCTAAGCCCGCGGAGCTCAAGAAGTTCGTCGCCCGGTTGGCGTTGGCGGTTGCGCTGGCGGCATCGGTCGCCGGTTGTTTCCATCCGATGTACGCCGATCGCGGCGACGGTTCGCCGACGCTGCGCGACAAGCTCTCCGCCATCGAAGTGCCGCCGCTCGACATTCCGAACGGCTCGCGCAACTCGCGCCTCGGCGTCGAGCTGCGCAACAAGCTGATGTTCAAGCTTTACGGCAGCGCCACCGGGGCGCCGGCGCTGTACACGTTGAAGATCGCGATCTCGACCTCGCGCTCGTCGCTGATCGTCGATCCCAGCACGCAGCTGCCGACGATCGAGAACTACGCGATCGATGCCAGCTACCAGCTCAAGGACATCGCCACCGGCAAGACGGTGATGACCGGCAACACCTTCTCGCGGGTCGAATACGACGTGCCCGGCCAGTCGCAGCGTTTCGCCCGTACCCGCGCGGGGCGCGACGCGGAAGACCGCGCCGTGCAGGAGATCGCCGAGAACATCAACACCCGGCTGGCCTCGTTCTTCTACGCCGGCATGTGAACCGCGATCGCTCCGAGCACGCGGTGGTGGTTCAGGTTCGGCTCTGGCGCTGAGTGATGGTTGCGCTGCGCGGCAAAGACGCCACTTCGTTTCTGACCCGGCCCGATCCCGGTCGGCCGATCGTGCTGTTGTACGGGCCGGATGCCGGCCTGGTGCGCGAACGCGCCGATGCGCTGATCGCGGCCTCGCTCGACGATCCCAAAGACCCATTCGCACTGGTGCGGCTCGACGGTGATGAACTCGCCGCGGAGCCGTCACGGCTGGTCGACGAAGCCCTCGCCATTCCGATGTTCGGCGGCCGCCGCGCGATCCGGGTTCGCGCCGGCTCACGCAGTTTCGTCGCCGGCGTCGAAGCGCTGATCGCCTCACCGCCGAAGGAATGCCGGGTGGTGATCGAGGCCGGCGACATCAAGCCCGACAATGCACTGCGTAAGGCCTGCGAAAAGGCGGTCACCGGCGCGGTCGCGATCGGCTGCTACCCGGATGGCGAAGCCGACATCGCCCGGCTGATCGACGACGAATTGCGCGGCTCGAATCTGCAGATCGCCAAGGACGCAAGAGCGGTGCTGGCGACGTTGCTCGGCGGCGATCGCCAGGCCTCGCGCAATGAACTGCGCAAGCTGGCGCTTTACGCCCACGGCAAGGGCGAGGTCACACTCGACGACGTGATCACTTGCGTATCGGATGCATCCGACCTGAAGCTCGATGTCATCGTCGACGCGGCGTTCTCGGGTAAGCCCGTCGTGGTTGAAAGCGAATTCGCCAAGGCCATGGTGGCCGGCACTTATCCGGGCCAGATCATCCTCGCGGCGCAGCGCCATGCGGCGTTCCTGCACAAGACCAGCCTGGCGGTCGAAGGCGGCACACCGGCCGCGGTGGCCCTCGACTCCGGATTCCCGCGGCTGCACTTCTCGCGCAAGACCGCGTCGGAAACTGCGCTGCGCAATTTCTCGGCGACGCGGCTGGCGCAGATCATCGATCAACTCGCCAGCGCCGCGCTCGAAACCCGCCGCCAGGCCACACTCGGCGCCGCCATCGCCCAGCGCACGCTGCTGTCGATCGCGGTCAGTGCGAGGCGACGGAGTTAGTTGGTATCATCCACAGTGCTGAGCGCAGCGGAGGCCACCCGTCTCGCCAAACGAGACCCCTCTCGTTCGTCATTCCGGGGCGCGCGTAACGCGAGCCCGGAATCCATAATCACTGCCCCCTCAGCTCGGTCACAAAACCAGACTCACCGTGTCTTCACGAGAAGTTTGTGAGTATGGATTCGGGGCTCGCGCAGCTACGCTGCGCGCTCCGGAATGACGAACGAGAGATCGTCGCCTCAAGCCTCAACCCACAACGCGAACTAACCGCCCGCCTCGAGCCGGCGGATGATGTCGTCGAGCTGATCGAGATCGGCATAGCGGATCTGGAGGGCGCCGGCGCCTTCGTGGTCGTCGATCGTCACCTTCATGCCGAGCACGTCGCTGAGGCGCTTCTCGAGCGCCAGCGTATCGGCGTCCTTCACCGGCTTGGCGCCGGCAGCGGCACGCGGCTTCTGCGGCTTGCGCTCCGGCACACCCTCTTCGTGTGCGAGCGCTTCGGTCTGCCGGACGTTGAGACCTTCGGCGACGATCCGCTTGGCGATCGCCGACGGATCGGGCAGACCGATCAGCGCGCGGGCGTGACCGGCGGTGAGCTCGCCCGAGGCGATCAGCGCCTTGACGTCGTCGGGCAGCTTGATCAGCCGCATCATGTTGGCGACGTGGCTGCGGCTCTTGCCGACGATCTTGGCGATCTCTTCCTGGCTACGGTTGAACTCGGCGGCGAGCGCCTGATAGCCCAGCGCCTCTTCGAGCGGATTGAGATCTTCGCGCTGCACGTTCTCGACGATGGCGATTTCGAGCGCCAGCGCGTCCGACACGTCGACCGGCACGATCGGCACTTCGTGCAGACCGGCGCGCTGCGCCGCGCGCCAACGCCGCTCGCCGGCGATGATCTCGTAGCGATCGGCGGTGCCCTTCACCGGACGAACCACGATCGGCTGGATCACGCCGTGCTGCTTGATCGAGTCGGACAATTCGCCGAGCTCGGCATCGGTGAAGGAACGGCGCGGGTTGCGCGGATTGGCCTTGATGAATTCGATCGGCACCTTGCGCTGCGCCCGCGGCCGTTCGGCCTGCGTCGCCTCGCCGCCGACATCGCCGATCAGACTCGCCAGGCCGCGTCCCAGTCGCGAACGGTGCTCATCGGCCATCGCCGGCTCCCTTGGATTCACGTCGCTACTCCGCACTGATAGAATCGAAATTGTTAGCTGTCGTCGTCATTGCGAGGAGGCGAAGCCGACGAAGCAATCCAGTCTTCGTCGCGTATCGCTGGATTGCTTCGCTGCGCTCGTCATGACGGGCTGCAGCGCCGTAGCACGCTGCCCGCCCCTCAATGCGGGGCGCGGAGTTCGCGCTCGCGCTGAATCACTTCGGTGGCAAGCTTCAGATAGGCTTCGCTGCCGACGCATTTCAGATCATAGACCAGCACCGGCTTGCCGTAGCTCGGCGCTTCCGAGATCCGCACGTTGCGCGGGATCATGGTGTCGTAGACTTTCTTGCCCATGAACTGACGAACGTCGGCGACGACCTGGCTCGACAGATTGTTGCGGCTGTCGAACATCGTCAGCACGATGCCGTGGATCGTCAGGCTCGGATTGAGATTGGCGCGAACCTGTTCGACCGTCTGCAGCAATTGCGACAGACCTTCGAGGGCAAAGAACTCGCACTGCAGCGGCACCAGAATCGCATCCGCCGCGGCCATCGCATTCACGGTCAGCAAGTTCAGCGACGGCGGGCAATCGATCAGCACGTAGGTGTAGTCGAGCGGCGGATCGATGTCCTTGTTGAGTACGCCGATCGCGTCGCGCAGCCGAAACGCACGGTCGCCGCGATGGCCGAGCTCCAGCTCGAGGCCGGACAAATCCATGGTCGAAGCGGCGATGTGGAGCCGCGGCACCGCGGTCGCGACGACCGCGTCACGCAGCGGCGCTTCGCCGGCCAGCACATCGTAGGTCGAGGTGTTGCGATCACGACGGTCGATGCCGAGCCCAGTCGAAGCGTTGCCCTGCGGATCGAGATCCACGATGAGCACGCGCTCACCGATCGCAGCCAGCGCCGTCCCGAGATTGATCGCGGTGGTGGTCTTGCCGACGCCGCCCTTCTGGTTGGCAAGCGCGATGATGCGCGGCCGCCCGGGCTCGGTATTCACCCTATCCTCTTGATAAATCTCATCAATCACGGTCATGACAGGTTCTTCGGCTTGCGGTTATGTGCGTCGTTCGATGGATTCGATCTCGACAATCCAGCCTTGGCCACCGGTCACGCTGGCATGCAGCTTGGGCTGAAACTTCCAATATTTAGTAGCTTCCGTCAATTCCGCTTCTACATCTTGACCCTTCAGGAACAAAGCCTTGGTTGTTCCAGGGGTCATCAGAGGTTCCGCGAAACCGATGAGCTGGTGTAGCGGAGCGACCGCGCGTGCGGTGATGCAATCGATCGCCTGTGGGAATCTATCCACGTTATCCCCGATGTCCGCCAGCATCACTGTGCCCGGCGCGCCCGCAACGCGCAGCGCCTCGCGCAAAAATGCCGCCTTCTTGGCGATCCTCTCAACCAACGTGACATGACCGCCGACGTCCGCCATCGCGCAGGCCAGCACCACGCCCGGAAACCCGCCGCCCGATCCGAAGTCGAGCCATCGCCGCGCATTCGGCACCAGACTGACGAGCTGCAGCGAATCGGCAACGTGCCGGGTCCAAAGCTGAGGCAAGGTCGAGGGCGCAACCAGATTGGTCTTAGCCTGCCATTGCTGCAACAGCGCGACATACGCATCGAGCCGCGCTTCGAGCGCCGGCGAAATCTGCACGAGCTTCATCGCCGCCGCTTTGTCGGCGTCGAGGTCTGAAACTGCGGAAAGGCTTTTGGCGGCGCGCTGCATGGAACTGCACTGCAAAGAGAGCGGCCCGAGGGCTTGTTTGATTATATTCTTGCCAACCGATTCCGGCCACTCCTTGCAGCAATGAATCTGCGCTGCCGATGACTTTGGTCACGTTTCACGTGAAACAGCCTGGAACCCAGCCGAAGTGTTTCACGTGAAACGCTGCCCGCGGCGGGTCTAACCTGCCGAAGGACGGCGACGCTGCTCGCGCCTCAAATACGCTGCCAGAATCCCAAGCGCCGCCGGGGTAATGCCGTCAAGCCGACCCGCCTGCCCCACGGTGTGCGGACGATGTCGTTCCAGCCGGGTGCGGGCCTCGTTCGACAGGCCCGGTACCGCGGCATAATCCACCTCCGTCAGGCGCAAACTTTCGTCTCGGCGGAAGGCTTCGACGTCGGCGGTCTGGCGCTCCAGGTAGACATAATATTTCGCATCGATCTCGACATGCACGGCGATCGCCGGGTCGACCTTGCCAAGCTCCGGCCAGATCGCGCGAACTTGAGCCCAGTCGATCTCCGGATAGGACAGCAGGTCGAATACCGATCGACGCTGGCCGTCGCGGTTCAGCGACAGCCCATGCTTGGCGGCTTCATTGGGGGTGATCGACAGCGACTGGGCGAGAGTCTTCGCGTCGGCGAGCGCCGCCATCTTACGCCGATGGAACGCCATCCGTTCGGGGCCGACGCAGCCGAGAGCCGCCCCCTTGTCGGTGAGACGCTGGTCCGCATTGTCGGCCCGCAGCGTCAGGCGATATTCGGCCCGCGAGGTGAACATCCGGTACGGTTCGGTGATGCCGCGGGTCACCAGATCGTCGATCATGACCCCGAGATAGCCGTCGGCGCGATCAAACACCGCGAGGTCCCCGCCCGCAGCGGCCAGCGCCGCGTTGAGGCCAGCGACCAGACCCTGAGCCGCCGCCTCTTCATAACCGGTCGTGCCGTTGATCTGCCCGGCCAAAAATAGCCCGCGCAGCCGCTTGGTCTGCAGCGTCGGCTCCAATTCCCGCGGATCGACGTGATCGTATTCGATCGCATAACCCGGACGGAGCATTTCGGTCCGCTCCAGCCCTGGGATGGTCTTCAGGATGGCGCGCTGCACTTCTTCGGGCAGCGAGGTCGAGATTCCGTTGGGATAAACCGTCGGATCATCGAGCCCTTCCGGCTCCAGAAAGATCTGGTGGCCGTCACGGTCGCCGAATTTAACGATCTTGTCCTCGATCGAGGGGCAATAGCGCGGTCCGGTCGACTGGATCTGCCCAGAATACATCGGCGAGCGATGCACATTGGCGCGGATCACCTCATGAGTGGCGGGCATCGTCCGGGTAATGCCGCATTCGATCTGCGGCGTGGTGATTTCAGGCGTCAGAACGGAAAACGGCTCCGGCGGATCGTCGCCGGGCTGCATTTCGACCGCGCCCCAATCGATGGTCCGACCATCCAGCCGTGGCGGCGTCCCGGTCTTGAGCCGTCCAAGCGTCAGCCCGAGCGCTTCGAACGAGGCCGATAGCCCCAACGCCGGCGCTTCGTCGATCCGGCCAGCCGGCCAGCTTCGCTCGCCGAGGTGGATCAGGCCGCGAAGGAAGGTTCCTGTGGTGATGACGACTGCGCCGGCCGAACATTCGCGGCCGTCGCCGAGGCGAATGCCGGTGACGCGACCATCGCGCCACAACAGAGCATCAGCCTCCCCTTCGATCACCGAGAGGTTCGAAACGGCGCCGATCGCGGTCTGCATCGCGGCCGCATACAGCTTGCGGTCGGCCTGCGTCCTCGGGCCGCGGACTGCCGGCCCCTTTCGGCGATTCAACATCCGGAACTGAATGCCGCCGGCATCGGCGACACGCCCCATCAGCCCGTCCAATGCATCGATTTCACGGACCAGATGGCCTTTTCCCAGGCCCCCAATCGCCGGATTGCAGGACATTGCGCCGACGGTGGCAAAACGATGGGTGACGAGCGCGGTAGTCGCGCCGATCCGGGCCGCGGCCGCAGCCGCTTCGCAGCCGGCATGGCCGCCGCCGATGACAATGACGTCGAAAAAAGTGCGCATGACGGGGTTCTAGCTCAGCTCCGGGGAGCTTTGAAGGCAATCGCTCTGACGATCTCGATACCGGCAAAAGGTCGCCGCATTGTTTCACGTGAAACAGCGAGAAGGACATCGGCCGATCGTGGTTAATCAGACCTTACCGGTCAGGGTTCCGACCCGCTATTTCCCGATGCAGAACCGGCCGAAGATCTCACCGAGGACATCCTCGACGTCGACCCGCCCGAGCAGCCGACCCAGACTGTGCGCAGCCATTCGAAGCTCTTCGGCCACGATCTCTTCGGCGAGCCCCGGCGTCAGACTACGGTTCAGCGCCTCCGCCGCATCGGCGAGCAATACCCGATGACGGTCTCGGGTGATCAGCCCGGCTTCCGCGGAGCCAAAATATTGCGCCGCAAAGCGCGTCATCTCGCGCAGCAAGTCCGAAAACCCCTCCCCCGTGGCCGCTGAAATCCGAAAACCGGGCGCCGGCGAGCCGAAAGTCGAGGATTCCTCCTCTGCCGCGAGGTCGATCTTGTTGCGGACCCGCCAGACTTCCGTCCCGGTGACATCCGGATCGGCTGCGTCGGCGGCCGTACTCAGCCACAGCACCAGATCCGCTGCCGCAGCGCGCGAGCGGGCGCGTTTCATCCCCTCCTGTTCGACCGGATCGTCGCTATCGCGCAATCCCGCGGTGTCGATCACCGTCACCGGATAACCGTCGAGGTCGAGCTGAACCTCAATCACATCCCGGGTCGTGCCGGCATAAGGCGACACGATCGCCACTTCCCGCCGCGCCAGACGATTGATCAGCGTGGACTTGCCGACATTCGGCCGGCCGGCGATGGCCACGACCATTCCGTCGCGGAGTCGTTCGGCGCGGCCCTGCTCGGCCAAAACCTCGGCGATCTCGGACGCCAGCTCGGCGATCTTGGCTCGCGCCGGCGCCATCAGCTCGTCGGCGACGTCACCCTCGTCGGAAAAATCGATCCCAGCTTCGACCAACGCCAGCGCTTCGATAATCTGGTCGCGCCAGTGCCGGGCCCGATCGCCGAGCACACCGCCGAGCTGGCGAAGTGCCTGACGCCGCTGCGCATCGGTATCAGCATGAATCAGATCGTCGAGCCCCTCGGCTTCGGTCAGGTCGAGCTTGCCGTTCTCGAACGCGCGGCGGGTGAACTCGCCTGGTTCAGCCGGCCGGACGCCCTCCAAGGCCGATAATGTCCTGATGAGCGCTGCCGCAACCGCCCGGCTGCCGTGGATGTGCAGCTCGGCGACATCTTCGCCGGTTGCCGACCCCGGTCCAGGAAACCACAGCGCCACCCCGTCATCGATCATCTCGCCGGCGGCGTCCCGGAGATCACAACGTACAGCACGTCGCGGCGCAGGTAGTTTGCCCGCCAGCGCCGTCAGCACGTCGCCAGCCCGCGATCCGGAGACACGTACGATCGCAATCGCGGACGGCAGCGGCCCGGTCGCAAGGGCAAAGATAGTCTGGTCGCTCGGATGCATGGCCGCTGTCTTGCCGAGGCGCCGATGCGAATGCAAACAAAAAGGGCGCCCCGATCGGGACGCCCTCGCTAGCTCTGTCTCCAACTCGCTCAGGTATTCATCGAGTCGAAGAATTCCGAGTTGTTCTTGGTGTTGCGCAGCTTGTCGAGCAGGAACTCGATCGCATCCATGGTGCCCATCGGGTTGAGGATGCGGCGCAGCACGTACATCTTCTTGAGGAGCTGTGGATCGGTGATCAGCTCTTCCTTGCGGGTGCCGGACCGCGAGATGTCGATCGCCGGGAAGGTCCGCTTGTCCGCGACCTTGCGGTCGAGGATCAGCTCCGAGTTGCCGGTGCCCTTGAACTCTTCGAAGATCACTTCGTCCATACGCGAGCCGGTATCGACCAGCGCAGTGGCGATGATGGTGAGCGAGCCGCCCTCTTCGATATTACGCGCGGCGCCGAAGAACCGCTTCGGCCGCTGCAGCGCATTGGCGTCGACACCGCCGGTCAGCACCTTGCCCGACGACGGCACCACGGTGTTGTAGGCGCGGCCGAGGCGGGTGATCGAGTCGAGCAGGATGACGACATCGCGGCCGTGTTCGACCAGGCGCTTGGCCTTTTCGATCACCATCTCGGCGACCTGAACGTGGCGAACCGCCGGCTCGTCGAAGGTCGAGGAGATCACCTCGCCCTTCACCGAGCGCTGCATGTCGGTGACTTCTTCGGGCCGCTCGTCGATCAGCAGCACGATCAGATAGCACTCGGGATGATTCGCTGTGATCGAGTGCGCGATGTTCTGCATCAGCACCGTTTTACCGGTGCGCGGCGGCGCGACGATCAGGGCGCGCTGGCCCTTGCCGATTGGGGCGACGATGTCGATCACCCGTGCCGACAGATCCTTGCGGGTCGGATCGTCAATCTCGAGCCGGAAGCGCTCGTCCGGAAACAGCGGCGTCAGGTTGTCGAAATTGACCTTGTGCCGGGATTTTTCCGGATCTTCGAAATTGAGCGTGTTGACCTTCAGCAGCGCGAAATAGCGTTCGCCTTCCTTCGGGCTGCGGATGTGGCCCTCGATGGTGTCGCCGGTGCGCAAGCCGAAGCGGCGGATCTGCGACGGCGAGACGTAGATATCGTCCGGACCTGGCAGGTAGTTCGCATCGGGCGATCGCAAGAAGCCGAAGCCGTCGGACAGGACCTCGACGACGCCCTCGCCGATGATGTCGGTTTCTTTTGCCGATAGCTGCTTCAGGCAGGCGAACATCAGCTCCTGCTTGCGCATCGTGCTGGCGTTCTCGACCCCGAGTTCTTCCGAAAACGAAACGAGTTCGGCCGGCGTCTTGGCCTTCAAGTCTTGAAGTTTGATTTCCCGCATGGGGGTGGTCCTGTGGAAACGAGACTGGGGGAATCGTCAGCGGAAGAAAGAGCGGAAGGAAATAACCGGAGGTCCGCAGGTCTTCAGGTCGACGGTGTCTTGAGCAAGGAAGGTGCGGGAGGCTTCAGACCCGGTGCGGCGGCCGGTCCAAAAGGAACCAGATCGCAACCACATTCGCCTGCTTTAGGTGGGACGACGCAACTATAGAAAATCCGTTGCATCGACGCAAGACGATCGACGCAACACCGTCGTTTGGTGGTCTCAGAACGGCTTGACGATCACGAAGATCACCGCGGCGACCATCAGAACCGTCGGTATCTCATTGATTACACGATAGAATTTGTGAGATCGCGTGTTGCGGTCGGCGGCGAAGTCGCGGACGTAGCGGCCCAGCATCAGGTGGATCACGGTCATCAGCACGACCGCACCGAGCTTGGCGTGAAACCAGCCGGAGGTGAAATAGCCCTGCTCCCAGGCGATCGCGAGGCCGGCAACCCAGGCCACCATCATGGCCGGATTCATGATCGCCCGGTACAGCCGGCGTTCCATGATCTTGAAAGTCTCGGACTGCTTCGATCCGATCTCGGCGGTGCAGTGGTAGACGAACAGCCGCGGCATATACAGCATGCCGGCCATCCATGAGATCACTGCCACGACGTGCAGGGTCTTCACCCACGGATAGACATAGACCCAATCGATCATCCGATCTTCCATTCGGCTGTGCCGCGAAGCTGCGGTCGGATCCGGAACGCAGGAGCCGCATCGCGCGTTGATCGAATGCTCGAATGCAGAGATTTCCGCAAGCGGCACCCTTCTAATCAATATTTATAGATTCTTAAGGTTTGAGTCTAAGTGGCCGTGGATTTGACTCACCCAACGGCATTCCAGAGTTGTTGTGTCGCCACCCACATCTCAACACTCGTCCCCAGCCGATCGCGTCTTCATCGGGCGCCTGTAAGATCAGGGTGTTGCGCCGGATCGCCGCCGCATTACCAAGAGACAAATCCACATTCACCCGCTAACCTCACTGCGATCCCGACATGCTCTTCTCACCCGACCCCTGTGAAGAAAAAGCCGGGTTATCCCGGCTGCGAGAGCGGACGGTCTGCATTGGTGCGATTCTCGCCCCGTTGTTCACAGGTTACACAGGGCCACGATGCTGACCGACGGCAGCTATTTTCACCTTCATCTGGTGTCCGACTCGACCGGCGAAACTCTGATCACGGTATCGCGTGCGGTGACGGCGCAGTACGCCAACGTTACTCCGGTCGAACATGTCTATCCCTTGGTGCGCAGCCAGAAGCAGCTCGACCGCGTGCTGCAGGAGATCGAGGAAGCGCCCGGCATCGTGCTGTTCACGCTGCTGGAGACCGAACTGGTCAACCGGCTCGAAGCGAAGTGCCAGGAGATCAACAGTCCGAGCCTGTCGATCATCGGCCCGGTGATGCAGCTGTTCGAAGCCTATCTCGGCGCCTCGACGATGGGCCGCGTCGGCGCGCAGCACACGCTGAATGCCGAATATTTCCAGCGCATCGACGCGCTGAATTATTCGATGATGCACGACGACGGCCAGCACGTCGAAGGGCTGGAGGAAGCCGACGTGGTGCTGGTCGGGGTGTCGCGCACTTCGAAGACGCCGACCTCGATTTATCTCGCCAATCGCGGCATCCGCACCGCGAACGTGCCGCTGGTCGCCGGCATTCCGATTCCGCATCAGCTCGAGACGCTGAAGAAGCCGTTGGTCGTCAGCCTGCACGCATCGCCCGAGCGTCTGATTCAGGTCCGGCAGAACCGGCTTCTCAGTCTCGGCGCCGGTACCGGCAACGACTCTTATATCGATCGCCAGGCGGTGACCGACGAGGTGCTGCTGGCGCGCAAGCTCAGCGCCAAATACGGCTGGTCGCTGCTCGACGTCACCCGCCGGTCGATCGAGGAAACCGCGGCGGCGATCATGAAACTGCTCGCCGATCGGCAGCGCCAAAGGGTGCCGGAATGACGCTGTGGCTCGGGCCGCAGCCGCTGGTGCTGGCTTCGCAGAGCACCGCCCGGCGAACCGTGCTGGCCAATGCCGGAATTCCGTTCGATGCGATTCCGGCCGATATCGACGAACGCGGCATCGCGGAGGCGTCGGGCCTCAGTGCACCGGGCGAAATCGCCGCGTTGCTGGCTCAGCAGAAGGCGGCGTTCGTCAGCAATCATCATCCCGGCCGCCTGGTGCTCGGCGCCGATCAGACGCTGGCGCTCGGTGCGCGGGGGTTCAACAAGCCGGCCGATCGCACCGCTGCCGCCAAGCAGCTCCGCGAACTCGCCGGCCGCCGGCATGAATTGCACTCGGCGATCGCCGTGGTGCGTAATGGCATCACGCTGTTCGCCGATGTCGCGATCGCCCGGATGACGATGCGGCCGCTGACCGATGCCGAGATCGACGCCTATCTCGATGTCGTCGGCGACAAAGCCACCTCCAGCGTCGGCGCCTATCAGATCGAGGGTCTGGGGGTGCATCTGTTCGACGGCATCCACGGCGATCATTTCACGATCCTCGGCCTGCCGCTGTTGCCGTTGCTCGGTTTTCTGCGTAGCCAGAACCTGCTGGCGGTCTAGAAAGCCGCCGGCCGCATCGACAACACAAGCGAGCTCGGGGCCGATCATTCTCGGCTCCGAAACGTCTCGCGCCGAAGATGAAGACGGGGGCGACGGAATGCTGGTGCTCGGATTGACCGGTTCGATCGGGATGGGCAAATCGACCACCGCCAAGCTGTTCGCCGAAGCCGGCGTGCCGGTCTACGACGCCGACGCCACCGTGCATAAGATCTACGAGAACGAAGCGGTGCCGGCGATCGAAGCGGCATTTCCCGGCACCACGGTCGGCGGCAAGGTCGATCGCGCGCTGCTGTCGGCGAAGGTCGTGCACGATTCCGCGGCGATGAAGCAGCTCGAACAGATCGTTCATCCGATGCTGCGCGCGCATCATCAGCAGTTTCTCGACGATGCCGAATCGTCCGGCGCCGCGGTCGCGGTGGTCGATGTGCCGCTGCTGTTCGAAACCGGCGGCGAAAAGCGCGTCGATGCGGTGGTGGTGGTGACGACCTCGCCGGAGGTGCAGCGCGAACGGATCCTGGCTCGGGACAACATGACGCCGGAGAAGCTCGACGCGATTCTGGCCCGGCAGCTACCGGATGCCGAGAAGCGCAAGCGCGCGGATTTCGTCGTGGATACCTCGAACGGACTCGACCCGGTGCGGGCCCAGATCCGCGAAATTCTCGAAGCCGCTGCTAAAATGCCGCGTCGGCGCGACTGATTCGCGCGGACGAAGCGAGATGGCCTGATCAGAAGCGATGCGTGAGATCGTCCTCGATACCGAAACCACCGGCCTCGATCCGCTGCGCGGCGACCGGCTGGTCGAGATCGGCTGTGTCGAGATCTTCAACCGGATGCCGACCGGTCGCACCTATCATCGCTATCTCAATCCCGAACGGGACATGCCGGCTGAAGCCTTCGCGGTGCACGGTCTGTCGAGTGAATTTCTCGCCGACAAGCCGCTGTTCGCCGAGGTCGCCGACGAATTCCTCGAATTCATCGGCGACGATCCGCTGGTGATTCACAACGCTTCGTTCGATATCGGCTTCATCAACGCCGAATTGTCACGGCTGTCGCGGGCGCCGGTTCCACGTGAGCGCCTGGTCGACACCCTGCTGCTCGCGCGCCGCAAGCATCCGGGCGTGTCGAACCGGCTCGACGATCTGTGCTCGCGCTACGCGATCGACAATTCGCGCCGCACCAAGCACGGCGCGTTGCTCGATGCCGAGCTGCTGGCCGAGGTCTATATCGATCTGATCGGCGCGCGGCAGTCGCAGCTCATCCTCGCCGATGTGCCGGTCGAGGTGATCGGCGTGGCGAGCGAGTCCCATAGGCGGCAGCGGCCGTCGCCGCTTCCGAGCCGGCTCAGCGACACTGATCTTGAGGAGCATCGCGCCTTCATTGCCAAAATGGGCGACAAGGCGATCTGGGCGGAATACCTCCCGCCGGTGCCCGATTCGTCCGCCCCGGAAACGACAATGCCCGGCGTTGCCGCCGGGCATTGAATCGTTCGTTCTGAAAGACGCTGAGGGGCTCAGCTCGGACGGACCTGCGGCTGCTCGGACTGACGCTCCAGGTTCTGGCGATACAGACCGACGAAATCGACCGGATCGAGCATCAGCGGCGGGAAACCACCGTCGCGCACCGCGCTGGCGATGATCTCGCGGGCGAACGGGAACAGCAGCCGCGGGCATTCGATCATGATCAGCGGATGCAGATTCTCCTGCGGCACGTTGAGCACGCGGAACACGCCCGCATAGGCCAGCTCGAAGCTGAACAGCACGCTGCTGCCGGATTCGGCCTTGCCGTCGATCGACAGCGTCACTTCATATTCGTTCTCGGCGACGTTGTTGGCGCCGACATTGATCTGAATGTTGATCGCCGGCTGCTGCTGCTGCGGGGCGAGCGATGCCGGGGCGTTCGGGTTCTCGAACGACAGATCCTTGGTGTACTGCGCCAGCACATTGAGTTGCGGAGGAGCACCCTCGGGAGGCGTGCCGTTACCGTTGGTCATCGATGGTTCTCCTGGAAGCGGATTTGGACGGCGGCCGCCGGCTTACGGCGGGCGTCGACACAATGGGCAGGTGCTCTGGCGAGTGGCTATCATAGGCCCGCGGCGTTCCACAAGGTAGACGGACGCATCGACCGCGATGACCCAAACGGGTCCTCGATACCGTTCGATCGCTGTCCACACCTGTCCAATCGGCCCGCAACCGTCCGTTAACCCCCGGATGGCCAGGTTCCTCGTTGTCTCCCGGTTTCCGGCGGGGCTCGAAACGCGTAGACTTGCCATAACAAAAGGCTCCAGGCCGGGGGTAGGCCTTGCCAACCCCGGCGACTGTGCCAAAACGCGCCATTGGCGCGGCGCGGTTGATGCTTACATGGTGAAAACCGGCTTCGCCGTCCCGCGTGGGTGCTGCAACGCCGGAAGACGCAAGCCGCGCCGGCACGCCCCGGCCCGATCAGAAAGTGAATGCGACGTGGATATTTACACCATCATCTTCCTGGCGCTCGCGGTGTTCATCTTCCTGCGTCTGCGCAACGTGCTCGGCCAACGCACTGGCAGCGAGCGGCCGCCGTTCGATCGTGCCGCGGCACGCGACATGGTCCCGGGCAAGCAGGACACCAATGTGATCTCGATGCCCGGCACCGTGATCGATCAGGCGCCGATGGGGCCGAATGCCGATGTGGCGCCGCCGTCCGATCGTTGGAAGGGCATCGCCGAGCCGGACTCCGAGCTCGAGCACGGCCTCAATGCGGTCGCCCGAAACGATTCCTCGTTCGATGCGCAGCACTTCATCACGGGTGCCAAGAGCGCCTATGAGATGATCGTAATGGCCTTCGCCAACGGCGATCGTCGCGCGCTGCGCGATCTGCTGTCGAGCGAGGTCTATGACAGCTTCGATGCGGCCATCAAGGACCGCGAGAAGAACGACCTGAAGGTCGAGACCCGCTTCGTCTCAATCGACAAGGCCGAGCTGATCAGCGCCGAGGTGCGGGATCGCACAGCGATGCTGACACTGAAATTCGTGTCGCAAATGATCTCCGCGACCCGCGATAAAACCGGTGCGGTGGTCGACGGCTCACCCGACAAGGTCACCGACATCACCGACGTCTGGACCTTCGCGCGCGACACGAGCTCTCGCGATCCGAACTGGAAGTTGGTTGGGACCGGCAGCGCGACCTGACCGGCGCGGCGCTCGCCGCGCTGCTTTCGCCGGCTGCATGCTCGCAGCCGCGTTGTTGTCTGCGCCGGGCGATGCGGATGCACGTAGCCGGCATCACCAGTCCGGCGCCCGGCCCGTCTCGAAATTTGCCGAGCATCACGCGCGTTACCGGCATCCGCTGTGGCCGCTGGAAGTTCCGAACGGTCAGTATCTGCCGGTCGCTTGGGCGGAGATTTCCGGCTGGGACTCCGACGATCAACTTGCGGCCCTGAAAACCTTCCGCGCCAGTTGTCGTCCGATCCTGGCGGCGGGCCGAGCACCGTCGACCGACAAACCGCTCGGCGGCTCGTTACGGGAGCCGTGTCATGCCGCCCGCTCCGCCCATGTGACGACGGCGGCCGAAGCGCGCGCATTCTTCGAACGCCATTTTGTGCCGCTGCAGATCTCGCGGCTCGGCGAGCCGCAGGGCTTCGTCACAGGATACTATGAGCCGGTAATCGAGGGCTCGCCGGTCAAGACCGACGACTACACGGTGCCGGTGTATCGCCGGCCGTCGAATCTGTTTGTCCGCGGCTACAAACAGGATGCGGCCCTGCCGAATGGCGGACCGGTGTATCGCAAGATCGGCAGGCGCAAGCTGGTGCCGTATTACGATCGCGCCCAGATCGAAGACGGCGCGATCGACGGCCGGGGCCTGGAGATTTGCTGGCTGAAGAGCCAGACCGACCTGCTGTTCGCGCAGATCCAGGGCTCGGCGCGGATCAAGCTGCCGGACGGCCGGGTGGTTCGCATCAATTACGATGCTCACAACGGCTTTCCCTATACGCCGGTGGGGCGCATCCTGATCGAGCGCGGCATCATCCCGCGCGAAGAGATGTCGATGCACCGCATCCGCGAGTGGATGGATGCCAATCCCGACGGCGCCAAGGAGCTGCGGCGGGCCAACCGCTCCTACGTGTTCTTCCGCAAGGTCGAGCTGAAGGACGACGACGAAGCAATCGGCGCCCAAGGCGTGCCGCTGACGCCCGGCCGCTCGATCGCGGTCGACAAGGCGCTGCATGTGTATGGCACGCCGTTCTTCATCACCGGCGAGCTGCCGATCGAGTCGCCGACTGCCAAGACGCCGTTTCGGCGGCTGATGATCGGCCAGGACACCGGATCGGCGATCGTCGGCCCGGCGCGCGCGGACCTCTATTTCGGAGCCGGTGCCGAGGCCGGCGCGATCGCCGGACGGATCCGCCATCCGATCGCGTTCGCCATGCTGGTGCCGAACAGCATCGATCCAGTGGCGCGCGCCCGCAGTCTGCCGCTGCCCGAGCCGCGGCCTCCGGTCAAAACCAACAAACCCTCGGCGACGGCCGCGAAGTCAGGTGGTAAAGACGGAGCCTCCAGCGTCGTCCCGACGCCGGATGCCCGGCCAGCCGCGGCGTCGTCCCGGCCTCCAGGTCAACGGCACCGTGCCCATCGCCACCGGCATCATCGCCACTCGCGCTGACTTCGATGAAACGCATCATCCCGCCGCTCGACCCGCCGATGTCGCGCCGCAAGCGCAGCTTGACCGAAGACGAGCGGGCGCTGTGGGATGGCGTGGCGCGTCAGATCAAGCCGCTGCGTGGCCGCGCGCGGCCGATCAAGGTCGAGATCGCCGATCCGCAGAATGCCGCGCCGGTGATCAAACCGGCGCCTCCGGCTCCGCCGCAACCGCTCAAGCGCGTCGCAAAACTGTCGGTCGCGACTGCACCGCCTCCGCTCGCCACGCTCGGCCGTCGCGAACGGGCGCATCTGTCGCGTGGCCGCAAGGACATCGACGCGCGGATCGATCTACACGGCATGACCCAGGCTCGCGCCCACCACGCGCTATTGTATTTTCTGCAGCGTGCCAGCCATGACGGTCTCGGCTTCGTGCTGGTGATCACCGGCAAGGGCAAGAGCGGCGACACCGAGCGCGGCGTGCTCCGTCGCCAAGTGCCGCAATGGCTCGCCCTCCCCGAATTCCGCGCCTACGTGGTCGGCTTCGACGAAGCTCACATCGGCCACGGCGGCGAAGGCGCGCTGTATGTGCGAGTGCGACGAGCGCGCGGTTAGTTAGCAAAGCACAGGGTGTTCATCGGCCGACGCGCCCCCGTTTCCAAACGTCGTCGCCCGCGCATGCGGGTGACCCAGTATCCCAGAGAGGTTGTTAGTTAGACGCAGACGCTCTGCGATACTGGGTCGCCCGGACAAGCCGGGCGATGACGGGAGTGCGTCGTTGATGAAATTTGGCCCGAATTGATTCCCGAGTCATCGCCGGGCTCGACCCGGCAATCCATCATCTCGCGAAGAACTCGGCCACGGCGGCGAAGGCGCGCTGTATGTGCGGGTGAGACGGGGGCGCGGTTAGTTAGCAAAGCACGGGGTGTTCACCGGCCGACGCGCCCCGTTTCCAAACGTCGTCACCCGCGCATGCGGGTGACCCGGTATCCCAGAGAGGTTGTTAGTTAGACGCAGACGCTCTGCGATACTGGGTCGCCCGGACAAGCCGGGCGATGACGTGGTCGGGTGGGGCGAGGACAGTTGTTACTTGCAGCGTATCGCAACTATATAACCGTCATCGCCGGGCATGACCCGGCGATCCATCATCTCACGAAGAACGATGGATGCGCGGGTCAAGCCCGCGCATCACGTCTGTGTGTGAGAATACGTTCCGTCCTCGGAGGACTTGTCCTTGCGGACGGCTATCAACAGCCACTAACTAAACGGCCGCCTACAAAATGAACCGGCTCAAATCCGTGTTCTTGGCCAGATCCCCGACATTGACCTTCACGTAGTCCGCATCGACCCGGAAGGTCTCGCCGTGGCGGTCCGGGGCGACGAAGGAGATCTCGTCGAGCACGCGCTCCATCACGGTCTGCAGCCGGCGCGCCCCGATGTTCTCGACGGTGGAGTTCACCGCCACCGCGACGTCGGCGAGCGCGTCGATCGCATCGTCTGAGAATTCCAGCGTCACGCCTTCAGTCTTCAGCAGCGCGACGTATTGCTTGATCAGCGACGCTTCCGGCTCGGTCAGGATCCGGCGCATGTCGTCGCGGCTCAGCGCGTTCAGTTCGACGCGGATCGGCAGCCGGCCCTGCAGCTCGGGCAGCAGGTCGGACGGCTTGGCGATGTGGAACGCGCCCGAGGCGATGAACAGGATATGCTCGGTCTTCACCGCGCCGTGCTTGGTGGTGACCGTGGTGCCTTCGATCAGCGGCAGCAGGTCGCGCTGCACGCCTTCGCGCGAGACTTCGCCGCCGCTGCGCCCGTCGCGCACGCAGATCTTGTCGATCTCGTCGAGAAACACGATGCCGTTGTTCTCGACGACGGCGATCGCCTCCTGCACCAGTTGATCATTGTCGAGCAGCTTGTCGGCTTCCTCGTTGACCAGAATCTCGTGCGAGTCGGCGACGCTGAGCCGGCGCGTCTTGGTGCGGCCACCCATCTTGCCGAAGATGTCGCCGAGCGAGACCGCACCGATCTGAGCGCCCGGCATGCCGGGAATCTCGAACATCGGCGTGCCCGAGCCGGCCTGGGTCTCGATCTCGATTTCCTTGTCGTTGAGCTCGCCGGCCCGCAGCTTCTTGCGGAACGAGTCTCGCGTCGCCGGGCCCGAACCGGGGCCAACCAGGGCATCGAGCACGCGCTCTTCGGCGGCGATCTGGGCACGCGCCTGGACGTCCTTGCGCTTCTTCTCGCGGACCTGCGCGATCGCGACCTCGACCAGGTCGCGGATGATCTGTTCGACGTCGCGGCCGACATAGCCGACCTCGGTGAACTTGGTGGCCTCGACCTTGAGGAACGGCGCGCCGGCGAGTTTGGCCAGCCGCCGCGCGATCTCGGTTTTGCCGACGCCGGTGGGGCCGATCATCAGGATGTTCTTCGGCAGCACTTCTTCGCGCAACGCGCCTTCGAGCTGCAATCGCCGCCAGCGGTTGCGCAGCGCGATCGCGACCGCGCGCTTGGCGTCGGCCTGGCCGACGATGAAGCGGTCGAGTTCGGAGACGATTTCACGGGGGGAGAAGTCGGTCATGGTTCTCTTTTCGGCGTTGGCTGCCGTCATTGCGAGGCGTGAAGCGATAAAGCAGTCCGGACTTGGGTAGGCGGTGTGCCCGGATCGTCTCGCTTCGCTCGCGACGACGAGCCGTTCACAGCGTTTCGATCGTCAGATTGCCGTTGGTGTAGACACAGATCTCGGCGGCAATGCCGAGCGATTTGCGGACGATCGCTTCGGCGTCCTGGTCGGTGTCGATCAGCGCGCGGGCGGCGGCCAGCGCGTAATTGCCGCCGGAGCCGATCGCCATCACGCCGGCTTCCGGTTCGAGCACGTCGCCGGTGCCGGTCAGCACCAGCGACACGTCCTTGTCGGCGACGATCATCATGGCTTCGAGCCGGCGCAGATAGCGGTCGGTGCGCCAATCCTTGGCGAGTTCAACGGCGGCGCGGGTGAGCTGGCCGGGATACTGCTCGAGCTTCGCCTCCAGCCGCTCGAACAGCGTGAAGGCGTCGGCGGTGGCGCCGGCGAAGCCGCCGATCACGTCGCCCTTGCCGAGTTTGCGGACCTTCTTGGCGTTGGCCTTGATCACGGTCTGGCCGATCGAGACCTGGCCGTCGCCGCCGATCACGACCTTGCCGCCCTTGCGCACGGTCAGAATGGTGGTGCCGTGCCAGACTGGGGGGCCGGCGTCTGCCGAAGAGCTATGAAGTGCCATGGAGTTCCTTTCGCGAGCGCTGATCTAGGCACGCCCGGGCGGTGATGCAATCGCCCCGCGGATCGCCGCCTGAGCGGCCAATCCGCTCACCATAGGACGAAGATCGGCCCCGCTCCGCAGCTGGCGCAGTAGCGAAGGTGTCACCAGCCTGTTAAAAGACCGGCGTTTTTACCGGAGAGCCCGCTTCATGCGCACGGCGACGATCAAGCGCAAGACCAAGGAGACCGACGTCGAGGTGACGGTCGACCTCGACGGCACCGGCGTGGCCAAGGCCGCGACCGGGATCGGCTTCTTCGACCATATGCTCGATCTGCTCGCCAAGCATTCGCGCATCGACATCACCGCCAAAGCGGTGGGCGACCTCCATGTCGACTTCCATCACACGACGGAGGACGTCGGCATCGCGCTCGGCCAGGCGGTGAAGCAGGCGCTCGGCAACATGGCGGGCATCACCCGCTATGCCAGCGTGCTGATGCCGATGGACGAGACCCTGACCCGGGTGGTGATCGACGTCTCCGGCCGGCCGTTCCTGGTGTTCAAGGCGGATTTCCCGCGCGACAAGATCGGCGAGTTCGACACCGAGCTGGTGCGGGAGTGGTTTCAGGCCTTCGCCATCAATGCGGGCGTGACTCTGCACGTCGAAACCCTATATGGCGAGAACAGCCACCACATCGCCGAATCCTGCTTCAAGGGATTGGCCCGGGCGCTGCGTGCGGCGGTCGCGATCGATCCGAAGACGGCCGGCGAAATGCCCTCGACCAAGGGTCAGCTCGGCGGCTAACGGCCGGCGGGCGGCGGAGACAAGTCCATGCCGGTGTTCACTGTTCATGCCCCGCGGGCGGACGACGACGAGCTGCAGCAGGCTGCGCCCGACCAGTTCCGCTTCGTCCGCGACGGATTTTATGTCTGGGCGTTCGTATTCGGCCCGTTCTGGCTGCTGTACCGCCGGCTGTGGCTGGCGTTGCTCGGCTATCTGGTGGTGATCGCCGCCTCCGCGGTGGCGCTGACTGCGCTGCATGCCGGCAGTGGCACCCGGTTCGTGGTGGCGTTGCTGCTGGCGAGCCTGCTCGGGCTCGAAGCCGGCAGCTTGTGGCGCTGGACTCTGGCGCGGCGCGGCTGGCAGTCGGTCGGCGTCGCGATCGGCGAGGACCGTGAGATCGCCGAACAACGGTTCTTCGATCGCTGGGTCGCCGGCCAGCCGCAGCCGATCGGCTTTACCCTGCCGATCGATCGCGGCGCGCCACCGGCGCGCAGCATTCCGCTGCCGGCGTCGTCGATCCACGGCGACATCTTCGGCTCGTTCCCGAACCCCGGAGGTTCGCGATGAGCGTTGCGATCATCGACTACGGCTCCGGCAATCTGCATTCGGCGGCGAAAGCATTCGAGCGCGCCGCGCGGAGCATGGAAAATCCCGAACCGATCCTGGTCACCCGCGATCCGGATCAGGTGTTTCGGGCCGACCGGGTGGTGCTGCCCGGCGTCGGCGCCTTTGCGGACTGCCGCAAGGGACTGGATTCGATCGACGGCATGGTCGAGGCCCTGAACGAAACCGTGCGGGTCAAGGCGCGGCCGTTCTTCGGCATCTGCGTCGGCATGCAGTTGATGGCGACCCGCGGCAAGGAGCACGTCACCAGCGACGGGCTGAACTGGATCGCCGGCGACGTCGTCAAGATCGCGCCCGATCGCGAGGATCTGAAGATCCCGCATATGGGCTGGAATACGCTCGATCAGATCCGCGAGCACCCGGTGCTCGACCGGTTGCCACTCGGGGCGAAGGGTCTGCACGCCTACTTCGTGCACTCCTTCCACCTCGCCGCCGAACATGAAGGCGATGTGCTGGCGCGCGCCGATTACGGCGGGCCGGTTACCGCCGTGGTCGGCAAGGACACCGCGATCGGGACTCAGTTTCACCCCGAGAAAAGCCAGCGCTTCGGCCTGGCGCTGATCTCGAACTTTTTGAAGTGGAAGCCGTGATTCTCTTCCCCGCGATCGATCTCAAGAACGGCCAGTGCGTGCGGCTCGAACAGGGCGACATGGCGCGCGCCACGGTGTTCAACCTCGATCCCGCCGCGCAGGCGCAGAGCTTTGCGGCGCAGGGCTTTCAGTACCTGCATGTGGTCGACCTCGACGGCGCCTTCGCCGGCAAGCCGATGAACGCGCAGGCGGTCGAGGCGATGCTGAAGGTGGTCAAGATGCCGGTGCAGCTCGGCGGCGGCATCCGCGACCTCAAGACGATTGAAGCCTGGCTGTCCAAGGGCATCGCCCGGGTCATCATCGGCACCGCCGCGGTGCGCGACCCGGCGCTGGTGAAGGAAGCCGCCAAGGCCTTTCCGGGCCGTGTCGCCGTCGGCCTCGACGCCCGCGACGGTAACGTCGCGGTCGAGGGCTGGGCCGAGAGCTCGCAGGTCACCGCGCTCGACATCGCGCGGCGCTTCGAGGACGCCGGTGTCGCCGCGATCATCTTCACCGACATCGCCCGCGACGGCCTGCTCAAGGGTATCAACTGGGACGCGACCATCGCGCTCGCCGATGCGATTTCGATTCCGGTGATCGCCTCCGGCGGCCTCGCCTCAATCGAGGACGTCAAGACGCTGCTTAGCCCCCGCGCCAGGAAGCTCGAAGGCGCGATTGCCGGGCGGGCGCTGTACGACGGCCGGCTCGATCCGGCGGAAGCGCTGGCGCTGATCGGCGCCGCCAAGGCCGCGTAAGGACGCCCCGATGTTCAAGGTCCGCGTCATTCCCTGCCTCGACGTCAAGGACGGCCGTGTCGTCAAGGGCGTCAACTTCGTCGATCTGCGCGACGCCGGCGATCCGGTCGAGGCGGCGATCGCCTATGACGCCGCCGGCGCGGACGAACTGTGCTTCCTCGACATCACCGCCACCCACGAGAACCGCGGCATCATGCTCGACGTGGTGCGGCGGACGGCGGAGGCCTGCTTCATGCCGGTCACCGTCGGCGGCGGGGTGCGCACCGTCGACGACATCAAGACGCTGCTGCGCTCCGGCGCCGACAAGGTCTCGATCAATTCCGCCGCGGTGGCGCGGCGCGAATTCGTCAAGGAAGCCGCCGAGAAATTCGGCGACCAGTGCATCGTGGTGGCGATCGACGCCAAGCGGGTGCCGGGCCGCGACCGCTGGGAGATCTTCACCCATGGCGGCCGCAAGGGCACCGGCATCGACGCCATCGAGTTCGCCCAGGAAGTGGTGGCGCTCGGCGCCGGCGAGATCCTGCTGACCTCGATGGACCGCGACGGCACCAAATCCGGCTTCGATATCCCGCTGACCCGGGCGATCGCCGACAGCGTCGGCGTCCCGGTGATCGCCTCGGGCGGCGTCGGTCATCTGGACCATCTGGTCGACGGCATCCGCGAGGGTCATGCCACCGCGGTGCTGGCGGCCTCGATCTTCCATTTCGGCGAGTACACCATTCGTCAGGCCAAGGATCATATGGTCCAGGCCGGGCTACCGATGCGGCTCGATCCCTAGCGTCACGCGGCGAGGGGCGGTACTCTCGCACCACAGACTGGCAGAGTTAGCGTATGGCCCGTTTCACCCTCCACGATCTTGCCGCGACGGTCGATACCCGCGCGGCCTCCGGCGGCGACAGCTCCTACACCCGGAAGCTGCTCGACAAGGGCGCCGAGCACTGCGCCAAGAAATTCGGCGAAGAGGCGGTCGAACTGGTGATCGCCACGGTCGAGAACGATCGCACGCATCTGATCGCCGAGGCCGCCGACGTGCTGTTTCACATGCTGGTGCTGCTGAAGTCGCGCGGCGTGAAGCTCGAGGAGGTCGAGGCCGCGCTGGGGCAGCGCACCTCGATGTCGGGCTTGGAGGAAAAGGCGTCGCGCAAGCACAACTGACGGCATCGGCCGCATCGAGCGGCCGCAACAACAATAAATCCCGCCATTCAAAACCAAGGCGAAGGACCCGCGAGATGGACGCAAGGTCGGATCTGCACCCCTACAACCCGTACCGGGTGTTCTCGCGGTCGGAATGGGCGAGCATGCGTGAAGACACGCCGATGACGCTCGATGCCGCCGAAGTCGCGGCGCTCCGTTCGATGCACGACCGGCTCGATCTCACCGAAGTCGAAGAAATCTATCTGCCGATGTCGCGGCTGTTGTCGATCCACGTCGCGGCGATGCAGCAGCTGTATTACGCGCAGCGTCGCTTCCTCGGCGTGGTCGAGCGCAAGATGCCGTTCATCATCGGCGTCGCCGGCTCGGTCGCGGTCGGCAAGTCGACCACCGCCCGCGTGCTGCAGGCGCTGCTGGCGCGCTGGTCGCCGCGCCCGTCGGTCGATCTCGTCACCACCGACGGCTTCCTGCATCCGAACGCGGTGCTGGAGCGCGCCGGCATCCTGCAGAAGAAGGGCTTTCCGGAGAGCTACGACCTGCCGGCGCTGCTCGGCTTTCTGTCCGACATCAAGTCGGGCCGCCGCAAGGTCAAGGCGCCGATCTACTCGCACCTCACCTACGACATCGTGCCGAACAAGTTCACGGTGATCGATCGGCCCGACATCCTGATCGTCGAGGGCGTCAACGTGCTGCAGACCGGCCGGCTGCCGCGCGACGGCAAGGCGGTGCCGGTGGTGTCGGACTTCTTCGATTTCTCGGTGTATCTCGACGCCGACGAGCCGGTGCTGCGCGACTGGTACGTCCGGCGCTTTCTGGCGCTGCGCGACACCGCGTTCCACGATCCGCGGTCGTATTTCCATCGCTACGCGGTGCTGTCCGACGAAGAGGCGACCGCGACCGCGATCGCGATCTGGGAACGCACCAACCTCGCCAACCTCGAAGACAACATCCTGCCGACCCGCCCGCGCGCGACGCTGATCCTGAAGAAGGGCGCCGATCACGTGGTGGAAACCGTCGCGCTGCGAAGGTTGTAAGCGTCAGACACGCCCTCGGCGTTGTTGGTCAGCGCATCACGATAAAAAGACGTCAGCGTCCGGCTTGACCGGGCGACCCAGTATCCAAGTACGATCGTTGTTAGCATTCAGCATGAGAGCAAACGCACTGGAATACTGGGTCACCCGCATTCGCGGGTGATGACGGTGAGTTGGGTGGAAGTGCCCGACTACGCCGCGTGCCGCGACGCATCCGCGCCGAAATGTTCGATGTAGCGGGCGCTGATCGCCGACACCGGCAGGATGATCAGCACGTCGGTGGTGCCGAACTGATAGTCGATCACCGCGCCCTCGCCGATCGTCGCGCCGAGCCGCAGATAGCCTTTGATCAGCGGCGGCAATTCGCGCAGCGCGGCCTTCTGGTCGACCTGCTCCTTCGGCAGCCGGTTCATCTCGACATAGCGCGACGGATGCGCGCGCGCCCGCCAGGCTTCCGGCGCCGGCGCGTAGTGATGCAGGAACGACAGCGGCAGCGCGAGGCGATCCGGATCGGTGCCGTCGAAGCTGGCGCAGCCGAGCATCACGTCGACGCCGTGCTGGCGGACGTAGGTCCAGATGCCGTGCCACAGCAACTCGACTGTGCGCTTGTTCCGATATGGCGGCAGCACGCAGGAGCGTCCGAGTTCGAGAAAGCGCAGCTCCGGATGCTGAGCGATCAGTCCGCCGATATTGAACTCGCTCTCGGTGTAGAAGCCGCCGTTGCGATTGGCGACGTCCTGACGGAGCAGCCGATAGGTGCCGACCACAGGCTGCTTGCCGCTCAGCGACGGTTTGGCGGCGTGATCGACCACCAACAGATGATCGCAGATCGGATCGAACGCGTCCTTGTCGCGCCGCGCCAGCATCGTCGGCGCGTCGGCGATCGCGGTGCCGTCCTTGTAAAACACCCGATAGCGCAGCTTCTGGGCGCGCTTGACGTCCTGCTTGGTCTGCGCGAGCCGCACTTCGAGCGGACCGAGGCGGCCCAGCGTCGTCGGTGAAGCGCCGATCGGCTTGCCGGTCTCGGCCAGTTTCGCCGCGGGCTTGAACCAAGTAATTGCGGTTTGCGCGGCGGCTCCGGCGGTCTCCGGGCGCAGCAGCTTAATGAACTTCTTTGAACGGGCGAGATGATCGGTGTGCATGGCGTCCTCGCGACCGCACCCGTCCCGAAACGGAATCGCCGCGGCCTGATCGCACCAACAATCATGGCCGTTCAACAGCGATGTGACGCGATGATTGCCGATCGATGACATCGCCGCCGACGTTGTTGTTAGCAGCGATAGTCGGTATTTGCCTGCCGTATCAGGCGGGCTGCCGCGTCGCCACGATGGTCGCCAGGAGCTCGGCGAGCTTGTCGGGATCGACCGGCTTGATCAGGAAGCCGTCCATTCCGGCCGCCAGGCAGGCGTCGCGATCCTCCGCCAGCGTATTCGCCGTGAGCGCCAGGATCGGCACACGCGGTCCCGGGCGCTCAGCTTCAGCCGCTCGGATCTGCCGGGCGGCTTCGAGCCCGTCGAGAATCGGCATCTGCACGTCCATCAGCACCAGATCGAATGGGGTCCCCGACCGCTGCGCATCGTGCCACGCGTCGACGGCCCGGCGGCCGTCGCCGACGACCTCAGGCCGATGGCCGAGCCGGCTCAGCAGCGCGCGAATCAGCAGCGCATTGATGTCGTTGTCTTCGGCGACCAGAATCGCGAGCGGCGCCGGCACGACGACCGGCCGTGCGTGGGTCGGCTCTGGAGGCTCGCCATCGGCGATACTCGGCGCCGATACCTCGGCCGGTGCGCCGAGCCGAGCCGCAAGCGAAGCGGCGCGCAGCGGCTTCACCAGATAGCCGGTGAACGCGGCCGGCAGATCCGGCAGCAGCTCGTGCCGGGCTGCCGGCGTCAGCATCACCACACGGTGCGTCGCATGGGACGTGGCGCTTTGCGCCAACGTCTCGATCGCCTCCGAGCCGAACCCGTGGTCGATCAGCACCGCGTGCCAGCGTCGCTCGGGCAATCGGGCGGCCGCGACCGCGATATCGTCACAAAGCCGAGTCTCGGCGCCCCAGCGCGCTAAGCGCCGAGCGATCAACGCCGCTTCGATCGGGTGCGGGGCGACAATCATGACCGAAGCGCCGCGCAGGTCCGGTGGCACGAATGCCTCGGCCGCGTCACAGCCATCGGCCGCGACGAGCGGCAGCGTGATGGTGAAGGTCGAGCCTTGGCCCGGCGTGCTGTCGAGCGTGATCCGGCCGCCCATCGCCGCGACGATGCGGTCGGTGATACTGAGGCCGAGACCGGTGCCGCCGAAATGGCGGGCGATACCGACATCGGCCTGTTCGAACTCGCGGAAGATCCGCGCCTGCGCCTCCGCGGCGATGCCGATCCCGGTGTCGCGGACGATGAGACGGAGCTCGCCGTCATGCTCGCCCGGCTCCGCGATCAGCGTCACGCCGCCGGATGTCGTGAACTTGATGGCGTTGCCGCACAGATTGAGCAGCACCTGCCGCAGCCGGGCGGCATCACCGATCAGGCGCGTTGGCAACCGTTCGTCGACGTCGGCGGCGATCTCCAATCCGCGCGCTTGCGCCCGCGGCGCCAGCAGCTCGATGATGTCTTCGATCAGGCCGCTCAACACGTAGGGACGGTCATCAAGTTCGATCTTGCCGGCCTGGACCCGGGCGTAGTCGAGGAGATCGTCAGTCAGAGCCAGCAGCGCCTCGCCGGAGGTCTTCACGGCCTTGGCGTAGGTCGTCTGTTCGGGGCTGAGCGGGGTTTCAAGCAACAGCCGGCTCATGCCGATGATGCCGTTCAGCGGCGTGCGGATTTCGTGCGACGCCATCGCCAGCAGCCGCGACTTCGCGCGGCCCGTTTCGTCGGCAAGATCGCGCGCTGCCGTCTGGATATCCTGTTCGGTCTCGCCCACGGTCTCGCGGTGATCAGCCGGCGCTTCGGAGCGGCGCGCGAGGGCCAGGAAGCGACGTCGGATCCGGCGCAGCCGCAGCGTCTGGATCGCGAGGCCGAAGCACGCAATCGCGAACAGGAAGCTCGCTCCGATTGCGAATGTGTGTGGATCGTACCCCGAAATCTCCGGTCGGCTGCTATATGCCAAGCCAACGGCGATACCGAGCGCAGCAGAAAGTGCGAGGCCGACGCGAAGTGCTGTGCCGAGGAAGGACCAGCGGTCAGATTCGCTCCGCTTCGATCTGGTCCGCAGCACCCCTGACATCGCTCTTTCCGCCTCGCCGTCCGCGCATCCGACGATCGCTGAGCGATGCTGCCAACAGGTTGAAGGTCGCGGGATGTCCGCAAAAGCGCTGTGGGCAGGGTTGACGATTCGTTAACGAACCGGCGTGGCGAGCGGAGAGCTGCCGGATCCTCACGCCGCGCGCACGGAATCGTCCGCCAGTGCGCGATACGACAGCGCTTCGGCAAGATGGATTCTGCAAACCGGGTCGCTGCCTTCGAGATCGGCGAGCGTCCGGGCGACCCGGATCACGCGGTGAAAGGCGCGTGCGGACAATCGCATGGTCTCCGCGGCATCATGCAGAAGCTTCAGCCCGGCGGCGTCGGACTGCGCTGTCTTTTCCAACACCGACGCCGGCGCTTCCGCATTGGTTCGGATCTCCGGCAGTCCGGCAGCGGTGTAGCGCGCTCGCTGGATCTCGCGGGCTCGGGCGACACGGGCTGCGACTTCGGCAGAGCCTTCGCTCGGCGGCGGCAGGATCAGGTCGGCGGCACTCACTGGTGGGACTTCGATCCGCAGATCGATCCGGTCCATCAAAGGGCCGGAGATCCGGGATTGATAATCGGCCACGCAGCGCGCGACCCGACCGCGCTTGCAGGCGAAGCCGGGTTCGAACGCCTGGCCGCAGCGGCATGGATTCATCGCTGCGACCAGCATCACCCGGGCCGGGTAGGTCACCCGGTGGTTGGCACGCGACACGGCGACCTCGCCCGTCTCCAGCGGCGCGCGCAGCGAATCCAGCACCCGTGGATCGAACTCCGGCAATTCGTCGAGAAACAGCACGCCGTGATGCGCCAGCGAGATCTCGCCGGGGCGCGCCTTGATGCCGCCGCCGGTCAGCGCCGCCATGCTGGCGGAGTGATGCGGCGCGCGGAACGGCCGCCGCGACGTCAGTGCGCCGTCGCGGATTTCGCCTGCGACCGACGCGATCATCGACACTTCGAGGAGCTCCGCCGGCGACAGAGGTGGCAGGATCGACGGTAGCCGCGCTGCCAGCATCGATTTGCCGGCGCCGGGCGAGCCGATCATCAGCAGGTGATGACCACCGGCCGCAGCGATCTCGAGTGCGCGCTTGGCGCTCTCTTGGCCCTTGATGTCACGCAGGTCGAAACGTGAGGGTTCAGCGTCGCGGACCCGTGGCTGCGGCCGGCCGAGGAGTTGCGTTCCCTTGAAGTGATTAGCGATCTGAATCAGTGAACCGGCCGCGATGATCTGGATGTCGGGGCTGGCCCAGGCCGCCTCCGAGCCGCATGCGTCAGGACAGATCAGGCCATGGTCCCGGCCGTTGGCAGCAATCGCCGCCGGCAGCACGCCGGCCACCGCCGCGATCGAGCCATCGAGCCCGAGCTCGCCGAGCACCGTGAAGCCCTCCAGCGCGTCGGCCGGAATGGCCCCGATGGCGGCCATCAGGCCGAGCGCGATCGGCAAATCGTAGTGGCTGCCCTCCTTGGGAAGGTCGGCGGGCGCGAGATTGACGGTGATCCGCCGCGCTGGCAGCGCCAGACCGGATGCGATCAGCGCCGAGCGCACCCGTTCGCGGGCTTCCGACACCGCTTTGTCGGCGAGTCCGACCACCGCGAACGCCGGTAGCCCGGGCGACACCTGGACCTGAACGTCGACGGTGCGCGCCTCGATGCCCTCGAAAGCCACGGTGGAGACATGCTGGACCATGACGCCCTCTCCCGGACCCGAAGCTAACGCCGGGTCCGGACACGCGCAAGAACATTTAGGGAACAAAAATGAAGCGAACTCCTGTCCCTAGCGTCACGCCCTGTTCTTCTGACGACTTTCCAAGGCGATTTCCGTGAGGTCGACTTCCAGCCGCGCCATCATCAACAGCTGCACGGCAGACGGAATGCCGAGGTCTTCGGCCTGCTCGATCGCGCGGTTGATGGTCGAGGCCAGCGTGTCGATGGTGACCGCCTGCTGTTTGATCGGCGCATTGGCCGCATTGAGGACCACCGGTCGCGCTGCGCGGGGCTTGGACGAGGCATTCATGTGACCACCTGGAATTCCGGAAGCGATTGACGACGAATGGCTTCGAGCCCGTGCCATTCCAGCGTGGGTCCGGGCACCGACCGTCGATTGCAGATCCCGACCCAGGCCTCGTCGTCGATGTCGACGATCACCGCGGTGGTCGAGAAGCCGTTGATGTCCTGAGGCAGGCCGAGCGGCTTGGCTTTCCAGCCCTGGTCGAGCAGTCGCGGCAGCCACCAGGTCTCCAGCACGATGGTGAAGGCCGATAGCCCGATCGACAGCCCGTATTCCATCGCCGCGGCCTGGATCACGGCCTCGGCGCGAGGGCCGCCGTGCTCGCCGCGCTTTCGCGGCACCACGAAAATCCGCGACAGTTCATAGGCGTCCGATCGCCGGACCGGTCCGGCGAATGCGAGCTGCGGAAAAACATCGCTGAGCAGCGTCGGCGAGGTGGTCGGGACCATCCGCATGCCGGCGACGATCTCGTCTCGGTCGATGCCGATCAGATACACCGCGTCCTCGGTGTCGAACTGATCGATCTCGCGGCCATCCGGCCGCTCCAGCTCCTTCCAGCCCCGCTCGACGACGTAGATCTGGTGGCGGATCTGAAAATAGGCGTCGAGCATGCCGGCGTAGAGCGCACGGTTCTCCCGACGGATGACATGAACCTGCATGGCGATTCCCCTGTTGCAGTGGGCCTGCGGAGGGGAACTGTGCCGGTCTAAGCTGGAACCTAACTACTGTCCGATCGGACAGGTCACAACCGGATCAATCCGAGCGTCAATGCTTTGGCCACGGCCGCAGTGCGGTTGGCCGCGTCGAGCTTGCGTGCTGCTTCGATCAGGTGGAACTTCACCGTGCGTTCGGCGATCGCCAGGATCATCGAAATTTCCCAGGCGGTCTTGCCTTGGGCGGCCCATTTCAGGATCTCGCACTCGCGGGCGGTCAGCTTGTTGCGGCGTGGCGATTTCGGCCGGCTGATCCCGCGCAGCCGGCTATGCGCATAGATGCTGACTAATTGGATCGCGCCGCGGGCGGCCGGGCTCAGGTCGGGTTCCTTGCCCGCCATGCTGATTGCGGCACTGCCGTCGTCGTAATGCAGCGGAATGCAGTATCCCTCGACCAGCCCGAACTCGGCGGCACGGGTCATCACCCGATGAGCCGCGGGATCCCTGTCACGGTCGTAGGGAGCGTCCGACCAGACGAACGGGTGAACCGTGGTGGCGCCGTGACGAGGCACCGGGTCTACCGCGCTGAAGTTTTCGCGGACATACATCTCGAACCAGTCGCGCGGCCAGCCATTGGCCAGCGTCAGTTCCGGTAGGCCGGCGCTGTGGGAGGGCAGGCCGGCCATGATGTAGGCGGTGAAGCCGCAGCTTGCGATCAGCGCTTCGAACCGGGTGATCAGCGCCGGACCGTCGAGCCTTTCGACCGCGTCGACGAACTCCAATGCTCGCCGTCCCCAAAGCTGGTCTTCGCCGACGATCATGCTGCCGGAACCTCCGATCCCATTACTTATGGCACTTATGGCCGCGTCAACCGTCTTCGCAACCGCTGCACGGGCGGCTGTCTTCCTAATCCATCATTGCTGATTAACCCCGCCGCTGGCCTTCTTCCGGAAGCCTTACGGATACCCGAATAACGCACGGAGCCTGGTAGTTGTGCGGCTCTCGGCGTCCGCTGGCAAGGGGGCGCCGGCTGCCTCGACCGTGAAAATCTTCGGATGGCCTGGATCTTAAGCTCGTTTTGCCTCGATCACGTCCCAGATCTTCGCCGCGATGTCCGGGCCGCCGAGCCGTGCAACGGCCCGGATTCCGGTCGGCGACGTGACGTTGATCTCGGTCAGGTAACCGTCGATTACGTCGATACCGACAAACAACAGGCCGCGCTCACGGAGTTTCGGGCCGAGCGTCGCGCAGATTTCGCGCTCGCGCGGCGACAATTCGGTCGCCGCCGCGGCGCCGCCACGGACCATGTTGGAGCGCAGATCGTCTTCGGCAGGAACGCGATTGACGGCCCCGGCGAACTCACCGTCGACCAGGATGATGCGTTTGTCGCCGTGCTTCACTTCCGGCAGAAAACGCTGAATCACCCATGGCTCGCGGAAGGTGACCGCGAACATGTCGTACAGCGAGCCGAAATTGATGTCCTGCGGCAGCACCCGGAACACCGCGGCGCCGCCGTGGCCATGCAGCGGCTTCATCACCACCGCACCATGCTCGGCCCGGAACGCGTTGATCTCGTCCTTGTCGCGGCTGATCAGCGTCGGCGGCATGAGGTCGGCGAAATCCATCACGAACAACTTCTCCGGCGCATTGCGCACGCTGGCCGGATTGTTGACCACCAGGGTCGACGGATGAATGCGCTCGAGCAGATGCGTCGAGGTGATGTAGGCGAGATCGAACGGCGGATCCTGCCGCAGCAACACCACGTCGTAACTAAGCATATCGACGCGGGTCGGTTCACCGAGCGAGAAGTGGTCGCCCTCCTGATCGCGTACCTTCAGGCTCTGCACCGACGCGACAACGTCGTTGCCGCGCAGTGATAGCTTGTCCGGCGTGAAGTAGGAGATGGCGTGGCCGCGGGCCTGCGCTTCGAGCAGCAGCGCGAACGTCGAATCGCCGCGGATGTTGATCCGCGCGATGGGGTCCATCTGGACGGCGACCTTCAATGTCATGTCGTGGGTTCCGGAGTTGGCAGGACGGCGACGATGCGGCGCGGCGGCGGCGCGGTCAAGCAGCGGGGGTCATGGCGTGGCGTCGAATGCGCCGGGCAGATGCCGTGGCGGGGTGTTGGGGACAATCAGGATGGCGTCGAAGCGCAGCTCGCTCGTCGCGTGCTCAGGATGCCGGCTCAGCCATGCTTCGGCGGCGGCGGCGATGCGGCTCTGCTGCCGAGGCGTCACCGCATAGGCGGCATCGTCGACATTGCCGCGTGCCTTCACCTCGACGAACGCCACAAGCGCGCCGCGTTGGGCGATGAGATCGATTTCCCCGCAGCGGGCTTTGAAACGCCGCGCCAGAATTCGATAGCCTTGGCGCTCGAGATAGTCGGCCGCGCTGGCCTCCGCCGATAACCCGGTGCGGAACGCCGCAATCCGCGCCAGGACCGAAGGCTGCGACCGATCAGTCTTCGCCATCGCCGGTCTCACGCTGGCGCGACAGCTCCAACGCGCGGGCGTAGATTTCGCGCTTGTGCCGTCCGGAATGTTCGACGGCCTGCGCGACCGCGTCCTTGACGCTGTGCTTGGTCAACGCCTCGGTCAACCAGCGGTCGAGCGCCTCGTCGCTCATCACCTTTGCGGCCGGATCCGGCGGAGCGATCACCACGACGAATTCGCCGCGCGTCTCCATGGTATCGGCCTGCGCGGCGAGTTGGTGGAGCGGCGCGCGTCGCACGTCCTGATGCAGCTTGGTGAGCTCGCGGCAGATCGCCGCCTCGCGGGTCGCGCCGAGCAGCTCGGAGAGGTCGCGGACCGTGTTCTGAATACGGCTCCCGGCTTCGAACAACACCAATGTGGCATCGATCGCTGCAAGTTCGGCGAGCCGTGTCCGGCGTGCGCCCTGCTTCGACGGCAGAAAGCCGTCGAAGAAAAATCGATCGGTCGGCAATCCTGCGAGCGATAGCGCGACCAGCACGGCGGACGGACCCGGCAGGCTGATTACTTGATGTCCGGCGGCGTACACATCGCGCACCAGCTTGTAGCCCGGATCGGAGATCAGCGGCGTGCCGGCATCGGACACCAGAGCGACGGAACCGCCTCGATCGAGCGTTTCGAGTAGCTTGGGCCGCGCCTGCGCGGCATTATGCTCGTGATAGGGTTTCAGCCGCGCCGAGATTCCGTATCGTTCGAGCAGGCGATGCGTGATTCGTGTATCTTCACACGCGATCAGATCGGCGCCGGCCAGTGTTTCCAGCGCACGCAAAGTAATGTCGCCGAGATGCCCGATCGGGGTTGCGACAAGGTGCAGTCCCGGAACTATGCGCGGTGCGATCACGCGCTGCCCGGCGATCAGAAATGTCCGTGCGTCAGGGGAGGACACTTCCGAGGATGGTGCAGAGCTTTGTGGTGTGGCGCGCATCGTTACGGATTTGGTCGTCGTCTTGAGGGGCGGATCAGAACGGGAATTTCGAAACCGACGGCACAGTGATTTGTCCGACGCCGCCAATCAGCATAAACCTATTGGCCCGGTTAATCATTGGCCGACATTGTGATGAAATCTCCGGTGAAAGGCCGAAAGGTCGATCGCACGGAGGACGACACGGAATCCGGCATGACGCCGGATCGCCGCAAGAGATGGCATGGGAAGCTTGCACGATCCACACACGAAACCGTTGCGAACCACGCGCCGCAGTGCTCTCGGGCTGATCCTCGGCGCGCCGCTCCTGAGCGCATGCTCCGGCGCCCAACAGACTCTGAGCGATCAATTCGGCCAGCAACCGCCTGCGGCCGGCCCGGCCCAGCAGCCGGCGGCGATCGGCAACGGCCGGGTCAAGGTCGGGTTGGTGTTGCCGCTCTCGGCGCCCGGCAATGCCGGCGTTGCGGCGCAGTCGATGAAGAACGCCGCCGAAATGGCGCTCGCCGAATTCCACAATCCGGACATTCAACTGCTGGTCAAAGACGACGCCGGCAATCCGCTCGGCGCGCAGACAGCGACCCAGCAGGCACTGGACGAAGGCGCCGAAGTCATTCTCGGGCCGCTGTTCGCTCAGTCCGTTCCGGCCGCAGCCCAGGCGGCGCGGGCGCGGGGCGTCTCGGTGATCGCGTTCTCGACCGATTCCAGCGTGGCCGGCCGTGGCGTGTTCCTGCTGAGCTTCCTGCCGGAATCCGACGTCAACCGCATCATCGGCTATGCCGGCAGCCTCGGAAAGCGCTCCTATGCGGCGCTGCTGCCGGAGAACGCCTATGGGTCTGTGGTCGAGGTGGCTTTCAAGCAGTACACCAGCCAGAAAGGCGGCCGCATCGTCGCTTTCGAAAAATACGGGGCCGATCGGTCGGGCCCGGCGCGGACCATCGCGGCGGCGCTGGCCGGTGCCGATGCGCTGCTGCTCGCCGACGACGGTGACGCCCTGGCCGGCGTGGCTGATGCGCTCACAGCCGCCGGCGCGGATCTGAAGCGCGTGCAGCTGCTCGGCACCGGACTGTGGGACAATCCGCGGGTGTTCGCTACGGCGGCCTTGCAGGGCGGATTATACGCCGCCCCCGATCCGGCCGGCTTCCGCGCATTCTCGGGGCGGTATCGCGCCCGTTACGGCCAGGACCCGGTTCGCACCGCGACGCTGGCCTATGACGGGGTGGCCCTGGTCGCAGCGCTGTCCCGCACCCAAGGGACCCGACGGTTCTCGACCGAAGTCCTGACCAATCCGTCGGGATTCGCCGGAATCGACGGCTTGTTTCGCTTCCGCGTCGACGGCACCAACGAGCGCGGTCTGGCAGTGATGAAGGTCGCCAGCGGCGGTCCGCAGACGGTCGCCGGTTCGCCGAAGAGCTTTGGCGCGTAAGTGGGGTCTCACCGGCATTCCGGGGCGCCGTGCAGCGGCGCTCCTTGGAATGACGACTGGGCGAGGACTACGCCGCCAGATCGGCCACCACGGCGTCCAGCACCGGAAAGCCCTCTTGCGTCACGCGCAAACGCCCGTCGGCGTCGACCGCGATCGCGCCTTCTTCGCGCAGCAGCGCGATCCGCGACGGATCGAGCGGGCGGCCGGACAATAGCTGATAGCGCTGCGGATCGATGCCCTCGGCGAGCCGCAGGCCCATCAGCAGGAATTCGTCGGCCCGTTCCTCGCTGGTGAGGCGTTCGTCGGCGATCAGGCCGTGGCCGGCGGCTTCCACCCGCATCAGCCAGCTCTCGGGGCGCTTTTCGGTCGCGGTGGCGTAGCGCGCATTGCCGATGTCGAGCCGGCCGTGGGCGCCGGGGCCGATCCCGGCATATTCGTGGCCGCGCCAATACACCAGATTGTGCCGGCATTCCGCGCCCGGGCGGGCGTGGTTGGAAATCTCATAGGCCGGCAGGCCGAGGTCGGCGCAGACCGATTGGGTGACATCGTACAGCGCCCGCGCCTCGGCCTCGTCCGGCGTCGGCAGCTTGCCGGCCTTGTGCAAGGCGTAGAACGGCGTGTCCGGTTCGATGGTGAGTTGATACAGCGACAGGTGCTCGGCGGCTTCGCCGATCGCGTAGCGCAATTCGGCTTCCCACATCGCCGCGCTCTGTCCGGGCCGCGCGTAGATCAGGTCGAAGGAGTAGCGGTCGAACGCCGACTTGGCGATCGCCACCGCGTTCAACGCCTCTTCGGCCGAATGCAGCCGGCCCAGCGCCCTCAGCGAGGCGTCGTCCAGCGCCTGCACGCCGAGCGAGACGCGGTTGACGCCGGCGGCACGGTAGCCGCGAAACCGCGTCGCCTCGACGCTGGTCGGATTGGCTTCGAGCGAGACCTCGGCGTCCGGCGCGACGCGCCAAAATTTGCCGATCGCGTCGAGGATCGCGCCCACCGTCTGCGGCTGCATCAGCGACGGGGTCCCGCCGCCGAGAAAGATCGACGTCACCTCGCGCGGGCCGATGCGGGCGGCGGTGGTTTCGATCTCGCGCGCAAACGCCCGGGCGAACCGTTCCTCGTCGATCGCGGCGTGGCGGACATGGCTGTTGAAGTCGCAATACGGGCACTTCGACAGGCAGAACGGCCAGTGCACGTACACGCCGAAAGCTGGGTCGGAGCTAGCCCGCAAGGCAGATCTCCGCCAGTTTGACGAATGCCTTGGCGCGGTGCGACAGGCCGAGGCCGAGCGGCGGCAGTCCGTGCTTTTCGATGCTGGTCATCTCGCCGAAGGTGCGGTCGTGCCCCTCGGGCAGGAACACCGGATCGTAGCCGAAGCCGGCGGTGCCGCGCGGCGGCCATACCAGGGTGCCGTCGGCGCGGGCCTCGACCTCCTCGACGTGCCCATCGGGCCAGGCGATGCACAGCGCCGAGACGAAATGCGCAGCGCGCCGCTCCGGCGCCCTCGCCCCGCGCTCCTGCAACAGCCGCTCGATCCGCCCCATCGCCCCCGCAAAATCCTTCGAATCTCCGGCCCAGCGCGCCGAATAGATTCCGGGCGCGCCATCCAGCGCATCGACCGCAAGGCCGGAATCGTCAGCAAATGCTGGCAGTTGCGCAGCCTTGGCGGCGGCTTCGGCCTTGATTCGGGCGTTGGCCTGGAAGCTGTCGCCGGTCTCGTCCGGCTCGGCCAGACCGAGTTCGCCGGCGGAAATCGCTGCGATGCCGTAAGGAGCCAAGAGCTCGCGCATCTCGGCCAGCTTGCCGGGATTGTGGGTGGCGATCACGAGCTTGCCGGTGATTCGACGATGCATGGCGGTGTCAGCCTAGCTCAGCTCGCGTTGCAAAGAGGTGGCAGGAATGACTCACCCAACCGCCATTTTCTGCAGGTCGACCAGCCGCGTGACGCCCTTCTGCGCCAGCGCCATCAGCTTGAGGAATTCATCTTGCGAGAACGGCGTCTTTTCGGCCGTGCCCTGCACCTCGACGATCCGGCCGTCGCCGGTCATGACGAAATTGGCGTCGGTTTCGGCCTCGGAATCCTCGGCATAGTCGAGATCAAGCACCGGGGTCCCGTTGTAGATGCCGCAGGAGATCGCCGCGACGTTATCGCGCAGCACCTGACCCTTGATCATGTTGCGGGCCTTCATCCAGTTCAGGCAGTCCGCCAGCGCCACCCAGGCGCCGGTGATCGACGCGGTGCGGGTGCCGCCATCGGCCTGCAGCACGTCGCAGTCGACTGTGATCTGGCGCTCGCCGAGCGCTTCGAGGTCGACGATGGTGCGCAGCGAGCGGCCGATCAGGCGCTGAATTTCAACGGTCCGGCCGTTCTGCTTGCCGGCCGAAGCTTCGCGGCGGGTGCGCTCCAGGGTGGCGCGCGGCAGCATGCCGTATTCGGCCGTCACCCAGCCGCGACCCTGCCCCTTGAGCCACGGCGGCAGGCGCTCTTCCAGCGTCGCGGTCACCAGCACATGGGTGTCGCCGAACTTCACCAGGCAGGAGCCCTCGGCATATTTGACCACGCCGCGTTCCAGCGACACGGCGCGCAATTCGTCGGGCGCACGGCGGCTCGGCCGCATGGGGACCTCCATCGATTGGGGGGAAATCAAACGTTGCGGTGCTTTTAGGGGGCCACAGCCGCAGCGGCAAGGGTTGTGGCCGGTAACCCTGCGCTCGCCGCTTGTAACCGGGCCCCAGCGACGACAGATTAATGAGACAACGGAGGAGAATTTGGTTCAGCACGACCCGATCGGCCTGATTGCGCCCAATGCCGGGCTCGCCCAGCTCAACGAGCGCTCGCGGGAAATCTTTCGTCAGATCGTCGAAAGCTACCTCGCGACCGGGGAGCCGGTGGGCTCACGCAATATCTCCCGTCTGATTTCCGTCCCGCTGTCGCCGGCCTCGGTGCGCAATGTGATGGCCGATCTCGAACAGCTCGGCCTGATCTACGCGCCGCACACCTCGGCCGGACGGCTGCCGACCGAGCTCGGCCTGCGCTTCTTCGTGGACGCTCTGATGCAGGTCGGTGATCTGACAGAGCCGGAGCGGCAGTCGATTCAGGCGCAACTTTCCTCGGTCGGCCGCGCGCAATCGGTCGAAGCCGCGCTCGGCGAGGCGCTGACTCGGCTGTCCGGTCTGACGCGGGCTGCCGCGGTGGTGCTGACCGCGAAGGCCAATGTCCGGCTCAAGCACATCGAATTCGTTCGGTTGGAGCCGGAGCGCGCGCTGGTGATCCTGGTGGCCGAAGACGGCCAGGTCGAGAACCGGGTGCTGACGCTGCCGCCCGGCGTTCCGTCCTCGGCGCTGATCGAGGCCGCCAACTATCTCAACGCCCGGATTCGCGGCCGAACGCTGGCCGAGGCGCGGCTCGAGCTCGAATCGCTGATGGTCCAGAACAAGGCCGAGCTCGATCAGCTCACCCAGAAAATCGTCGCGGCCGGGATCGCGAGCTGGTCCGGCGGCGACGGCGAGGATAGGCAGCTGATCGTGCGCGGCCACGCCAATCTGCTCGAGGACTTGCACGCGCTCGACGATCTGGAGCGGGTGCGGCTGCTGTTCGATGATCTCGAGACCAAGCGTGGAGTGATTGATCTGCTCGGCCGCGCCGAAAGCGCCGACGGCGTGCGAATCTTCATCGGCTCAGAAAACAAGCTGTTCTCGCTGTCGGGCTCGTCCACCATCATCGCGCCCTATAGCGACGGCGCAGGCCACATCGTCGGCGTGCTCGGCGTGATCGGGCCGACTCGGTTGAACTATGCGCGAGTGATCCCGATGGTCGATTACACCGCGCGGATCGTCAGCCGGATGCTCGGCGGTTGAGTTCGGAAACTTGATTTTCGCGTCGCAAACCACGATATCCCGGCCGACCCCTCCGTAACGATCCAGACGATTTTTCAAGAAGGTAGCGTGATGACCGAGACTGACGGACAGAAGGACAACAACCAGGACACGGCGCAGGCCGCCGCCGATCCGGTTGTTTCCAAGCCGTACATCATGCCGGACGACCCGGAAGAAGGATCGAACGAGGCCCTGGTGCGCGAGGCTGCGGATGCGCGCGACAAGATGCTGCGCACGCTGGCCGAGATGGAGAACCTGCGCAAGCGGACCCAGAAGGAAGTCGCCGACGCCCGCACCTATGGGGTAACCTCGTTCGCCCGCGACGTGCTGGACATCGCCGATAATCTGCAGCGCGCACTGGACGCTGTACCGGCTGAAGCGCGTGCCAATGCCGAGGCCGGCCTCAAGGCGCTGATCGAGGGCGTCGAGCTGACCGAGCGGTCGCTGCTCAACGCGCTGGAGAAGAACGGCGTCAAGAAGTTCGATCCGAAGGGCCAGAAGTTCGATCCGAACTTCCAGCAGGCGATGTACGAAGTGCCGGATCCGTCGGTTCCGCCCGGCACCGTGGTGCAGGTGGTTCAGGCCGGCTTTACCATCGGCGAACGCGTGCTGCGTCCGGCTCTGGTCGGTGTCGCCAAGGGCGGCGCTAAGGCTGCGCCGAGCGACGGCGGCAGCGAGACCGGCAACGCCGGCTGACGCGATCTGCGGTTTCGGTGCCAGCCGGAGCCGCGCCCGTTTCGATAATTGTTCTGAGAGAAAAACGGCGCGCGGTTTCGCGCGTCGTTTGGCGTTGATCAGCGCGGCTGCAGTCCGTCGCGGACTTTGCGGAAGCGCGGAAACGCCGTCTCCCACTGGTCCTTCGGCGACGAGCCGATCACCCGCATCGCCACATTGGCGCCGCCGAAGCGCAGCCACTGCACCACGGTGACCGGGGTGTTGTCCTTGCCGCTGACGCCGTTAACCCTGGTCTCGAATCCGGGCGAACCGTCGATCCGGATCGGCTCGGACATCGTGATCTTGCTGTCGCGCAGCCCGGGGATCGCTTCGGCCGCCTGCTGGGCGAAGCGGGCGCGATCGTCGGTCTTCTCCGGCACCGAGCCGATCAACCCGAGCACCATGAATGGACCGGTTTCGACCGCTTCCTCGTTGCCGTCGGTCAGCAGCAGTGCCGCGCCGGGCGCCAGCGTCCGCACCGTCTTGAAGTCGGCGAGCTCACGGATCTTGAACGGCATCTGCGCCACCTGCTCGTCGACCGGCACCTGCTGCCGGACCGATACCGACGACAGCATCTTTTTGACGGCGTCGTCCGAATAGGTCTTGGCCTCAACCGCCGGCACCTGGACGGCGACATAGCCGGAAAACAGCTTACCGCCGGGCACGATCAGCGAGTAGCGGCGGACCTTGTCCGGCCCCACCATGGCGTCTTCGGCGGTGAAATAGCCGTTGCCGGCGGCAGTCTCGATCTTCTCCGGCTTGACGTTGCCGAGCGACCCTTCGGGCGCGGCCTTGAAGGCGGCATCGACCTGACCGAACGCCGGACCCGGCAGCTCGGACACCAGCACCTTGACGCCGTGATCGGCCGTCTCGAAGCCGAGGAAGGCCGTCGACTGTTGCAGCCCCGGCATCGGCACGATGCCGACCCGAATGCCGCGTGGATAAATCGTGTCGGCAGCGGCGGCCGCGTTGGTCGCGGCGGCCGACAGCAGGGCAATCGCAAACCAGCGCGCTATCTGTCTCATGGCGAGTTGTCCTGGGGGTGCATTGAGGCCGTTGTTTGGTCGGGAGTCGATTGGATCGCGGTCCGGATCGTGCGGTTGGCTATGCGATGATGCGCCGCGCGCGCCGCCCCAGCAAGCTGCGTTGCAGCGGGCTTTGCCGGCGTTTCGTAACGATTCGTAAAGCCCGTGTTTTCGTAGTCGAAACGCTGTCGCGGTCCTTGCGGACCCGACCCCCTCTCCTATATCAGGCTCACCGCCGCCAAATCGCGAGCAATTGAATTTTCTTAGGGGGTTTGGACCGGTGCGCCGTCAGGGCCCGTCCAACTCGCCGCAAAAAGAAGGAAGTGAGCACCATGGGAAAGGTCATTGGTATCGACCTCGGCACCACGAATTCGTGCGTCGCCGTAATGGACGGTAAGTCTGCCAAGGTCATCGAGAACGCCGAGGGCATGCGCACGACCCCGTCGATCGTCGCGATCACCGACGACGGCGAGCGTCTGGTCGGCCAGCCGGCGAAGCGCCAGGCCGTCACCAATCCCGAGCGCACCTTCTTCGCAGTGAAGCGCCTGATCGGCCGCCGCTACGACGACCCAATGGTCGAGAAGGACAAGGGCCTCGTTCCCTACAAGATCGTCAAGGCTTCCAACGGCGACGCCTGGGTCGAAGCCGACGGCAAGACCTATTCGCCCTCGCAGGTCTCGGCCTTCATTCTGCAGAAGATGAAGGAGACGGCGGAGGCGCATCTCGGCCAGAAAGTCGACCAAGCCGTCATCACCGTTCCGGCGTACTTCAACGACGCTCAACGCCAGGCCACCAAGGACGCCGGCAAGATCGCCGGCCTCGAGGTGCTGCGAATCATCAACGAGCCGACCGCGGCCGCGCTGGCCTACGGCCTCGACAAGGCCAAGACCGGCACCATCGCGGTGTACGACCTCGGCGGCGGCACCTTCGACGTCTCGATCCTGGAGATCGGCGACGGCGTGTTCGAGGTTAAGTCGACCAACGGCGACACCTTCCTCGGCGGTGAAGACTTCGACATGCGTCTGGTCAACTACCTCGCCGACGAATTCCAGAAGGAGCAGGGCATCGACCTGCGCAAGGACAAGCTCGCGCTGCAGCGGCTGAAGGAAGCCGCCGAAAAGGCCAAGATTGAGCTGTCGTCGACCACGCAGACCGAGATCAACCTGCCGTTCATCACCGCGGACCAGTCCGGTCCGAAGCATCTGACCATGAAGCTGACCCGCGCCAAGTTCGAAGCGTTGGTCGACGATCTGGTGCAACGGACCATTGAGCCGTGCCGCAAGGCGCTGAAGGATGCCGGCCTCACCGCCGGCGAGATCAGTGAAGTGGTGCTGGTCGGCGGCATGACCCGCATGCCGAAGGTCCAGGAAGTGGTGAAGCAGCTGTTCGGCAAGGAGCCGCACAAGGGCGTCAACCCGGACGAAGTCGTGGCGATCGGCGCGGCGATCCAGGCCGGCGTGCTGCAGGGCGACGTCAAGGACGTGCTGCTCCTCGACGTCACCCCACTGTCGCTGGGTATCGAGACGCTGGGTGGCGTATTCACCCGCATCATCGATCGCAACACCACGATCCCGACCAAGAAGAGCCAGGTGTTCTCGACCGCCGAGGACAATCAGAACGCGGTCACCATCCGGGTCTTCCAGGGCGAGCGCGAAATGGCGAGCGACAACAAGATGCTCGGTCAGTTCGATCTGATGGGCATTCCGCCAGCACCGCGCGGCATGCCGCAGATCGAAGTGACATTCGACATCGACGCCAACGGCATCGTCAATGTCTCGGCCAAGGACAAGGCGACCGGCAAGGAGCAGCAGATCCGCATCCAGGCATCTGGCGGTCTGTCCGACTCTGAGATCGACAAGATGGTCAAGGACGCCGAAGCCAACGCGGCCGAAGACAAGAAGCGCCGCGAAGCGGTCGACGCCAAGAACCATGCCGACGCGCTGGTGCACTCTACCGAGAAGGCGCTGGCCGAGCACGGTTCGAAGGTCGACGAAGGCGAACGCCGCAGTATCGAGGACGCGCTGAGCGATCTGCGCGAAGCGCTGAAGGGCGACGACGCCGAGGCGATCAAGGCCAAGACCAACACGCTGGCGCAGGCTTCGATGAAGCTCGGCGAAGCGATGTACAAGCAGGCGGAGGGCGGCGCAGCGCCGCAGCAGCCTGGTCAGGACGACGTGGTCGACGCCGAGTTCACCGAAGTCGACGACGACAAGAAGAAGTCCGCGTAACGGCGAACGCTCGGCCATGCCGATCGCATCATGCAACACCGTCACCGCCGGACTTGATCCGGCGGTCCATCTTTCCGAAATGATGGATGGCCGGGTCGAGCCCGGCCATGACAATTGAGAGCGTTGCTATGTCCACCACCAAGCGTTGCTACTACGAAACCCTTGAAGTCGAGCGCAACGCCGACGACTCGACGCTGAAAAGCGCCTTCCGCAAGCTCGCGATGAAATGGCACCCGGATCGCAATCCGGGCGATCCACAGTGCGAGATGAAGTTCAAAGAGATCAACGAAGCCTACGAGGTCCTCAAGGACGGCGATAAGCGCGCCGCCTACGACCGCTACGGCCATGCTGCCTTCGAACAGGGCGGCTTCGGCGGAGGCGCCGGGTTCGGCGCAGGCTTTGCGTCGTCGTTCTCTGACATCTTCGAAGATCTGTTCGGCATGGCGTCGCAGCGCGGCCGCGGCACCGGCCGCGAGCGCGGCGCGGACCTTCGCTACAATATGGAAATCACCCTGGAGGACGCCTTCAAGGGGAAGACCGCGCAGATCGAAATTCCAGTCTCGGTCACCTGCGAAGCCTGCTCCGGCACTGGCGCCAAGGCCGGCACCAAGCCGAAGACCTGTTCGACCTGCGGCGGCGCTGGCCGCGTTCGTCAGGCTCAGGGCTTCTTCACGCTGGAGCGCACCTGCCCGACTTGCCAGGGCCGCGGCCAGACCATCGAAGACCCCTGCCCGTCCTGCAGCGGCTCCGGCCGCGTCATCAAGGAACGGACGCTGTCGGTCAATATCCCGCAAGGCGTCGAGGACGGCACCAGGATCCGGCTCGCCGGCGAAGGCGAAGCGGGCCTGCGCGGCGGCCCGCCCGGTGACCTCTACATCTTCCTGTCGCTCGCCAACCACGAGATCTTCCAGCGCGATGGCGCCGATCTGCATTGCCGTGTGCCGATCTCGATGGTCACCGCGGCGCTCGGCGGCGAATTCGAAGTGCCGACCATCGATCGTGGCAAGACCAAGGTCAAAGTCCCGTCGGGCACCCAGACCGGCAGGCGGTTCCGCATCGCAGCCAAGGGCATGCCAGTGCTGCGTTCGCGGCAGGTCGGCGACATGTATGTGCAGGTGGTCGTTGAAACCCCACAGAACCTGACCAAAAAGCAGCAGGAGCTACTGGCGGAGTTTGAAAAATTGTCTTCCGGTGAAACTCAGCCTGAAGCTGTGGGTTTCTTCTCCAAGGTCAAAGAGTTCTTTGGCTCCCGCGCGAGTGCTCCCTGACGCTCGTCTAACTTGACCGGCCTGGGTGCGGCCTATACTTGTTGATGTAACAAAAATTTGACACTGGGCCGCGTTTTCCCCGGTTGGTAGCTGAATGGCTTTGCAGTCGTCCGTTCGCGCGTTCAAGAAGCCTCCCCGTCCGCTGGACGACGAGGTGCGCTTTCTACGCTCTTGGATCGAAAAGCCGCTGCACATGGGCGCTGTGATGCCCTCGGGCCGGCTTCTGGCGCGCACCATGGCGCGCTACGTCGATATTCAATCTGATGGGCCGGTCGTCGAACTTGGGCCTGGTACCGGCGCGATTACCAACGCGCTGGTGGAGCACGGCGTCGATCAGAAACGTCTGGTGCTGCTCGAATTTGATCCCGGGTTCTGCGCGCTGCTGCGCGAGCGCTTTCCGCTCGCCAAAGTCGTGCAAGGCGATGCCTACCGGTTGCGCGATTCGTTGTGGGAAGCGCTTGAAGTGCCGGCGACCGCCGTCGTGTCCGGCCTGCCGCTGGTCACCAAGCCGATGCTGACGCGGATGAAGCTGATCCGCGATGCCTTTACGCTGCTCGAACCCGGTGCGCCGTTCGTGCAATTCACCTACTCGGTCGCGCCACCGATCCCGAAATCATTGCCCGGCGTTTCCGCCGAAGGCTCCGAGCGGATCTGGATGAACGTCCCTCCCGCCAGGGTCTGGGTCTACCGCAAGCGCTGACGCGCCGCAGGTTCAGGCGCCCTCTCCTCCAATTCCCTGACAGGATCTGGTCCGAGATCATCCGATGCGGCCTTGATCGCGGCGGCACGCTGGGGGATACCGAACCATGTCCGCGGTCAAGATCCTGATCATTCCCGGCTCGTTGCGCACCGGCTCGCACAATGTGCGGCTGGCGGCCGCAGCTGCGCACGAGTTCGCCCGCGCCGATATCGACACCACTTGGCTGTCGCTCGCCGACTATGTGCTGCCGATCTACGACGCCGACTTCGAAGCCAAGTCTGGCGTGCCGAAGAACGCCGTCGGCCTGAAGCGGATGATCGGCGCCCATCATGGCGTGCTGATCGTCAGCCCCGAATACAATTCGGCCCCGCCGCCGCTGCTCAAGAATGCCATCGACTGGGTGTCGCGGGTCGAAGATCCGCACGAGACCCAGGGCCAGGTGTTTCGCGACCGCGCTTTTGCGCTGGCCGCGGCGTCCGAAGGCAAGCTCGGCGGTACGCGCTGCCTCGCCTCGCTGCGCCTGATCCTGAGCGGCTGCCGCGCGCCCGTGACTCCCAATCAGGTCGCCCTGTCGTTCGCTCACGAGGCCTATGACGATAACGACCGGCTCAAGCATCCCGCCGACATCGCCGCCCTGCAGGCGATGGTGCGGCAACTGATCGATTTCGCCCAGCAGATGATGAGGTAACGACTTCATGGCGACCGCCGACACCCCTGACCGCGACCGGTTGATCGTCGCGCTCGATCTGCCAGATCTCCGTGTCGCAGAAGCGATGGTCGACCGGCTCGGCGACAGCGTCGGTTTCTACAAGATCGGCTATCAGCTTGCCTATGCGGGTGGCCTGCCGCTGGCCCGCGCTTTGGTCGGCGCCGGCAAGAAGGTGTTCGTCGATCTCAAGCTGCACGACATCGGCAACACCGTCGCCCGCGGCGTCGAAAGCCTGAGCCATCTCGGCGCCAGCTTCCTCACTGTTCACGCCTATCCGCAGACCATGAAAGCCGCGGTCGAGGCGCGCCGCTCCTCCAAGGTGAAGATCCTCGCCGTCACCGTGCTGACCTCGTACGACGATCGCGATCTTGCGGACGCTGGCTATCGCTTCGGCGTGCGCGACCTGGTCGAGGCACGCGCCCGGCAGGCGCAGGCGATCGGCGTCGATGGGCTGGTGTGTTCGCCGGAGGAAGCGGTGCATCTGCGCGGCATCGTCGGGCCCGAAATGGATCTGGTAACGCCGGGCATTCGCCCCGCCGGTGCTGCGGCCGGCGATCAGAAGCGGATCATGACGCCCGCCAAGGCGATCACCGCCGGCGCCAGCTATCTGGTGGTCGGCCGGCCGGTGCTGGAGGCACCCGATCCGAAGGCCGCTGCGGATGCGATCGTTGCCGAGATCACCGCCGCGCGCGGCTCATAACAAACAACAAAGGGAGAGCTTAGAGATGCCCAAAGGCTACTGGGTGGCGCGGATGGACGTGCACGACCTCGATGGCTACAAGCGCGACTACGTCGCCCATAATGGCGCGGTGTTCGCCAAATACGGTGCCAAGTTCCTGGTGCGCGGCGGCACTTTCGAGGCCAATGAAGGGCCGGCGCGGTCGCGCAACGTGGTGATCGAGTTCAAGGACTACGACACCGCGCTCGCCTGCTATCACTCGCCGGAGTATCAGGCGTTGATCAAGGCGCGGTCACCATTCGCGCAGGGCGAACTGGTGATTATCGAGGGTTATGACGGGCCGCAGCCGTCCTGATTTTTGGACGAAACGCCACCACCGGAGCACTCGGTAAGTTGCTGGACGCGGGGCCGGCGGCTATACCGCGGCATTGAACAAGGATGCTCAGCCGATGTCCGATATGCGCTTGATTGTTGCTGGAGCCGGCGGCCGCATGGGCCGGGCGCTGACCCGCGCCATCAGCGAGACCGAAGGCTTGGTGCTGGCTGGCGCCCTGGAATCGCCGAACTCCGAGCTGCTCGGTCAGGATGCCGGCACCCTCGCCGGCCTGCCGGCCAACGGCGTTCTGCTGTCGGCCGATCTGTGGTCACTGTCGGCCAATGCCGATGGCATCGTCGATTTCACCGTTCCGCAGGCCACCATCGCCAATGTGGCGATTGCAGCGCAACGCGGCATTGCCCACATCATCGGCACCACCGGGCTGTCGGCCTCCGACAACGCCGTGATCCAAAGCGTCACCAATCGCGCGGTGGTGGTGAAGTCCGGGAATATGAGCCTCGGCGTCAATCTGCTGGCCGCGATCGCCAAGCGCGTGGCCCAGTCACTCGACGACAGCTTTGACATCGAGATCGTCGAGATGCATCACCGCGCCAAGGTCGATGCGCCGTCCGGCACCGCGCTGCTGCTCGGCGAAGCGGTGGCGGCCGGCCGCAAGGTCGATCTCGCCACCCATTCGGCGCGGGGCCGCGACGGTTTCACCGGCGCTCGCAAGCCAGGCGATATCGGCTTTGCGTCGCTGCGCGGCGGTACCGTCACCGGCGATCACACCGTGATCTTCGCCGGCGCCTCGGAGCGGATCGAACTCACCCACAAGGCCGAGGATCGCATGATCTTCGCCCACGGCGCGCTGACCGCAGCACGCTGGGCCAAGGGCCAGAAGCCCGGCCTGTACTCGATGGCCGACGTCCTCGGCCTCGGCGATATCTGACGCTCGGGTCGATCAGCTTGTGGGCGTTGCCGGGGGTGCTGGCCCCGGCAACCTGACTCGATTGAAAGCGCTTTAACCAATCAGCGATTTGCCGGTCATCTCGGCCGGCTGTGGCAGCTCCATCAGCTTGAGCAGCGATGGGGCGAGATCGGACAGCTGTCCGTCGGACAGCGGGCCGTCGTCGCCGACCAACAGCACCGGCACCGGATTGGTGGTGTGCGCAGTGTGCGGGCCGCCGGTCTCCGGATCGCGCATCATCTCGCAATTGCCGTGGTCGGCCGTGACCAGCAGCGCGCCGCCGGCCTTGCGGATCGCCGCGACGATGCGGCCGAGCTGGGTGTCGACCGTCTCCACCGCCTTGATCGCAGCCGGCAGGCTGCCGGTATGGCCGACCATGTCCGGATTGGCGAAGTTGAGCACGATCAGGTCGTACTTGCCGGATTCGATCGCCGCGACGGCTTTGTCGCCGAGCTCGGGCGCCGACATTTCCGGCTGCAGATCGTATGTCGCCACCTTCGGCGACGGCACCATGATGCGGTCTTCGCCCGGATAAGGCACTTCCTCGCCGCCATTCAGGAAGTAAGTGACGTGCGGATATTTCTCCGTCTCTGCCATCCGGAGCTGATGCAGGCCGGCGTCGGCGACCACCTGGCCGAGGCCGTTCACCAGGCTTTGCGGCGGGAAGATCGTGCCCATCAGCGCGTCGAGCGCGGTCGAGTACTGCGTCATGCCGGCGGCGGCCGCGATCTGCTTCACCTGTTTGCGCGGAAAGCCTGCGAACGCGGGATCAAGCAAGGCGGCAAGGATCTCACGCACCCGGTCGGCGCGGAAGTTGAAGCACAGCACGCCATCGCCGTCGCGCATACCCTGATAGTCGCCGACCACCGCGGGCACGATGAATTCGTCGTTCACCCCGCCCGCATAGCCGTCGGCAATCACCGCGCCCGCGTCCGCAAAACGCGGTCCGTCAGCATCGGCGATCACCCCATAGGCCTTGGACACGCGCTCCCAGCGGTTGTCGCGGTCCATCGCATAATAGCGGCCACTGACGGTGGCGATCGGCACATTCACCGGCAGGTCGGCGCGGAGCCGCACGATGTCGTCGACCGCGGATTTCGGCGGCGTATCCCGGCCGTCGGTGAAGGCGTGCAACACCGTAGGCACGCCGGCCTTGGTCAGGATTCTGGCCAGCGCGCAGGCGTGGTCCTGGTGCGAATGCACGCCGCCGGGCGACACCAGGCCCATCAGGTGGCAGGTGCCGCCGCTGGCCTTCAATTTCTCAATGAATGCCATCAGGCCCGGCGCCCGCTCGATCTCGCCGTTGGCGATGGCGTCGCTGATTCGCGGCAGATCCTGCATCACCACGCGGCCGGCACCGATGTTGAGATGGCCGACCTCGGAGTTGCCCATCTGGCCGTTCGGCAGCCCGACCGATTTGCCGGAGGTGCGCAGGAAAGCGTGCGGCCCCTTGCTCCACAGCGCGTCGAAGGTCGGCGTTTTGGCCTGCAGCACGGCATTGTCGGCCGGGTCCTCGCGCCACCCCCAACCATCGAGAATCACGAGCATAACGGGGCGACGGGACTGCATGGCAACGACTTTCCTGGATGTGGGGGCGCCTGAGCGCACCTCACACCTATGGTCGCGACCCGCCCCCGTCAATCGGGTTCGGCCTGCGGCTCACTCGGCCCCGAGGCGTCCGGCTTCCCAGCCGATCATCGCCTGCTTGCGCGTCAGGCCCCAGTGATAGCCGGTGAGTGCGCCTCCTTTGCCGAGCGCGCGGTGGCACGGGACCACGAACGAGATCGGGTTCTTGCCGACCGCAGCGCCGACCGCGCGTGATGCTTTCGGCAGGCTGATTTTGGCGGCGATGTCCGAGTAGCATACGGCCTTGCCGAGCGGGATCTTCAGCAGCGTTTCCCAGACGCGGACTTCGAAATCGGTGCCTATTAGCACCACTCGCAGCGGCTGTTCTGGGCACCAGTGCGCCGGATCGAAGATCCGCTGCGCCAGCGGTGCGGTGGTGTCCTGATCCGGCACGCAAACCGCGCGCGGCCAGCGCTGTTGCAGGTCGACCAGCGCCGCCTGCTCCTCGCCGGGATCGGCGAAGGCGAGACCGGCGAGGCCGCGGTCGGACGCGATGATCACCGCGGTGCCGAACGGCGACGGATGGAAGCCGTAGCGCAGGCCGAGCCCGGCGCCGCCGCTTTTCCATTCACCCGGTGACATCGCCTCGTGGGTCACGAACAGATCGTGCAGCCGGCCCGGCCCGGACAGTCCGGATGCCAGCGCGGCGTCGAGCACGCTGGCGGAATCGCGCAGCAGCGATTTGGCGTGGTCGAGCGTCAGCGCCTGCATGAACGCCTTCGGCGTCAGCCCGGCCCACCGCCGGAACAGATGGTGCAGCTCGTCGGGCGTCAGGCCGGCGGCGTCGGCGATCGCCTCGATGGTCGGCTGCGCCTTCCATTTCTGCGAGATGAAGGCGATGGCGCGCCGCACGCAGTCGTAATCCGCCAGCGCGGAATCGCGGGCGCCGGGTTTGACGAGGTGATGGTCGGCAAGGGCGAGGTTCATCATACCGCCGATGTTACCCGTCGCCAGGCGCGACGCCACCCGATTTCCTGGCTCTCAGGGCTGGTACAGCGGCCCCCGCCGCGCGGTATCGAGCGCCGCCAGCAGTGCATTGGCGAAGCTCGCCTTTTCTTCCGCACCGAGGAAGCTGGCGATCGCCAGCCGGCGGCCGGAGGAGACCAGATACAGCCGCTCGATGCCGGCCTCGTGGTGGACTTTCTTCTCCAACCGCACCCACAGCGGGTTCGCCACCCATTCGGCCACCTCGCCCCGCGCCGAGGTCCGCCGGACCCTCAGTTGGCTGCAGGTCATCGAGATCTCTTCGCTTTCCCGGGCGCGGGCGAAGCTCACCTTGAACGCGACCGCGAGCGCCAGCACGTCCAGCCCGAAGAACCCGAACACCGGCCAGGCCCCCATCATCCAGAACGCCAGACCGGCCGCGAAGCTGGCCGAGCCGACCAACCCGATCAGGATCAGAAATCCGTTGTGACTCAAGGCACGATGCGGCCTCAGCCGTGCCGAAAACAGTTTCGGCTCGGTCGAATCCGGACCAAGATCGGGCTCTGTCGCCATTGCGGAATATTATACCTCGCCCATGCCGAAAACCACCCGCCGCCCAGCCAAGCCGGCCGCCAAATCGCCTGCCAGGTTGCCTGCGACGCCCCCTGCCAAACCTGCCAAGCGCTCCACCACCGCCAAGCCGAAATCAGCGTCGGCCAAGCTGGCGCCGCCGCGCCGCGTCAAATCCCCGCGGCGCTGGAGCGAGGCGGAAGTCCGCGAAGCTTTCAGTCGTTTGGCCAAGGCGAACCCGGAGCCGAAAGGCGAGCTTGAACACCTCAATCCGTTCACACTGCTGGTTGCGGTGGTGCTGTCGGCGCAGGCGACCGACGCCGGCGTCAACAAGGCGACGCGGCCGCTATTCGCGGTCGCCGACACGCCGCAGAAAATGTTGGCGCTCGGCGAGGAGCGCGTGCGTGAGTACATCAAGACCATCGGCCTTTTTCGCACCAAGGCCAAGAACGTGATTGCGCTGTCGCAAAAGCTGATCACCGACTTTGGCGGTGAGGTGCCGAACACCCGCGAGGCACTCGAGACACTGCCCGGCGCCGGGCGAAAGACCGCCAACGTCGTGCTGAACATGGCGTTCGGCCAGCCGACCATGGCGGTCGACACCCATGTATTCCGGGTTGGTAATCGCACCGGTCTGGCGCCGGGCGAGACGCCGCTCGCGGTCGAGCTCGAACTTGAACGGGTGATCCCGGCCGAGTTCATGCAGCACGCCCACCATTGGCTGATCCTGCACGGCCGCTACACGTGTCTCGCCCGCAAGCCGCGCTGCGAGGTCTGCCTGATCAACGATCTGTGCCGCTGGCCGGAGAAGACGGTGAGTTAGTTCGGACTGTCCTTCGTCCGAAACCCGTCCGTCATTGCGAGCGAAGCGAAGCAATCCAGAGGCCGCGAAGCGTGACATGGATTGCTTCGTCGCTTTGCTCCTCGCAATGACGCGGCTAATGTCGAACTACTTCATCATCGCCTTCACTTCGTCGCGCAGCGCTTGTCGCGATGCGTCGTCGGCGTAGAACATGTGGCCGCCGGGATAGACGACGAACTTCACCCGCTTGTCCGTCAGGGTCGGCGGCAACTGATCGAGCACGATCTGGGTGCCGTAATACGGCGCGGCGAGGTCGAACAACCCGCCGGAGACCAGCACCTGCAGGGTCGGATCGACGCTGAGAATCTCGCGCAGCTGGGTGGTCGATTCCAGCGGGTGCCGGCCGCGGCCGAAATCCCATTGTTCGGCGACCGATCCGTTCAGCAGCTCATACGAACCGTCGGGTTTCCAATTCAGCTTCGAGCGGGTCAGCTGCACGGCGGCACTGGTCAGCGGTGCGATCAGCGAATCCGCCGACGGGTCGCCGAAATGCGAGGAGCTGGAATCCGGGAACGGATCGAGACCCAGCTTGGCGCCGTCGAACCGACCGGTGACGCGGCCATGTTCGCGATCGAATTCGCGCTGGAATTCGCGGGTGTCGAACCGCCCAGCCAGTCGCCTACTCACGGTCTTGTCGATCCCGGTCAGCGCGGCGACGCGGTCGGAGAGCCGCGTGGTCGCCTCCTTGTCGTTTTCGCCTTTGACCAGATCGGTGAGAAATTCGCTGCGCGCGTAGCTTTCGACGTCGGCGAGATCGGCGCGGGTCACCTTGCCCTTCTGCTGCCGTGCGACCGCGGCCATTGACGGCAGTCGCGCCGCATACTGCAGCAGGCTGGAGCCGGACAGGTCGTGAAAATCGAGCACCGGCGAGACCAGGATCAGGCCGTTGACGCCAATGCCCTGCTTGGTCTGCAGATTGTCCGCGACCTTCGGCCCGCGGATGCCGCCATAGCTTTCACCCGCGAGATACTTTGGCGAGGTGAGGCGGTCGTTCTTTTCAAGCCAGCGCCGGATCACCACCGCCATCGCCGAGACGTCACCGTCGACCGAATAGAAATGCTTGCGCACCTCGTCGCCACTGGCGGCGAAACGGCTGTAGCCGGTGCCGACCGGATCGATGAACACCAGGTCGGTGAAGTCGAGCCAGGTCTCGGCATTGGCCTGCAGCACCGGCGGTGAAGACGCCACCACGCTGTCGCCGATCGGCAGCCGCCACGGCCCGGCGGCGCCAAGCTGCAGCCAGGCTGAGGATGCCCCCGGGCCGCCGTTGAACAGGAACGTTACCGGCCGGGTGCGCGGATCGGCGCCGTCGAGCTTGTAGGCGGTTACGGCAATGTCGGCCTGCGGCTCGCCCTTGCCATTGTAGAGCCGGATCGAGCCGGCGGTGGCGGTGAATGCCAGAGTGCGGCCGGGCAGGGCCAGACTGTGATGGGTGGTGACGTCGGCTGGCAGGCTGTTGAGCTCGGCGCGAGCCGGCGAAGCGTCGACCTTGTTCGCGGCCTTGTCGTGCTCAGCACCTGATTTGACATGATCGGCATGCGGGGCCGTGGGTCGCGCCTCTTGGGCAATAGCGCCGGGCGTTCCGAGCTGCGGCAGCGCCAGCGCTGCGATCAACATACAGGCGGTCACGGCGGACCGGGGTGACAGCGGCATCGACATCTCCTGTGGCAACGCCGCGGCTTCACCGCGGCGTTGGGCATGGGGCTTGAAATGGTCGGAATCGACTCTGAGCGCAGGACTGCGTCAGTTTGGCGACGCTGCGGCGGCTGTGGCCGTCGGCGTCACTCTGCCGCGGCGAGTGCCGGCGGCAGCACGCCGCGCTCGCGGGCGAACTCGACGATCAGGCCGGCGACGTCCTCAGGGCGTTCCTCGTGGGCGAGATGGCCGAGCCCGGGCATGATCACGGTGCGGGAGCCGGGGACCATTGTCTGAACCCGCTCGGCATCGGTCGATGCGATCGTCTTGTCGTTGCTGCCGGCGATCAGCAGCAGGCGCGGCCCGAGCTGCGGAAGCTCGGCGGCGAGCCGCTCCAGCTGCCAGCCCGCCATCATGGTCAGCGCTGCTGCAACATGGCCCGGACTGCATACCAGCCGGCGATACAGCTCGATGCCATGCGGATCGAGCGACGATCCGGTGTCGACGATCATCCGCTCCACCATCGCCGGCGTGCGGGCGAATCGCGCCATCAGCCGCGGCACCATTTTGCTGCCCGCTAGAAGGCGCGCCAGCGGCAGCATCCAACGCCCGGCACGTCCGCCGATCGGCAGCAGCGCGCCGTTGAGGCTGACGATGCCGGCGGGCGTGATGCCGCCGTCGAGACACATCCGCACCAGCACGGCGGCTCCGGCCGAATGCCCGCTCACCAGCACCGGATGGTGCCCCAGCGTGTGTAGCAGTGCGGCGAGATCCGAAGCCATCCCATCGAGCGACATCCGCGCGCGCTCGGGCGTTGCGGTGAAGCCGTGGCCGGGCAGGTCGGGTGCGACCACCGTGAAGTGCTCGGCGAGCAGTGGCGCCAGGTCGCGCCACGAATGCGTCGCCGCGCCGGTGCCGTGAAGTAGTAGCACGACGGGGCCGCGGCCCATCTGCTGGACATGCCAGCGCAAGCCGGCTGCCTCTACGAAGCGGCTGCTCGCCCGGTGCGGCCAGTCATGGCCGTCGCGCTCCCAGTCAGGCTTGGGATGTGACGGCGGTGTCGCGGTCGCCGTGGTTGACGAGGCGTGAAGTGGATGGTGCGCCGGATGAGGGACCAAAGCTGATCGTCTCCATGGCGCCGGGAAAATCGCGGCGCATCCTGACAAATGCCGACTCTCCGGAGAGTTCCTTCGGCGAATCACTTTCACGCTTTATAGCCGCAGAAAGGTAATTAGTGCAGATGTGTCGCGTATTTTCGGGGTGCCGCAACTAATAACTCCACCGCCAGCGCCGCGCGGTTGACAGTGCATTCGTCAAGGCTGCACGACAGTCGGCAACTATTCACGCAGGCGTCGTGCAACATTGACGCGGTGTGTCAGGTGCAGCCGACGTCGATTCGATGGATGCCGTAACTCGGGTTCTTTCGTGTATCCGTCGCACGCAAACTAATTGATACTTCATCGCAGCTTGGAACGTCGCGATCTGGTGCGGGTTCAGCCGTTAGGACGTTCGGTGACCCGCACGACGTCGTGGTCCCACAGGAGTGCTCAGCGATGAAGATGTCTCACCTTGCGAATTTTCTGATGATGATCGTCGGCGGCGCGGTGCAAGAGGTGTCGTCCGCGGTTCGCCGCAAGCTCGGGAACGCGCCACGCAGCGAATAAGGCCGACGCGTCTGCGCGCAGCTCAGCGCAGCATGCTGCGTCGGTCCGGCGCCAGCACTTCCGGCCGCGATCCGGACAGCCGCTTGTGCAGATGCACCATGAAGGCCATGCCGAACAGCGGCGTCGCCAGATTGACGATCGGGATCGACACGAAGGCGGCGATGATCAGACCGCCGATGAACACCGTGGTGGCGTTATCGCGCCGCATCGCCTTGGCTTCCGGCGCGGGCCGGAAGCGCATCGCGGCGAGCTCGAAATATTCCCGGCCGAGCAGCCAGGCGGTGGCGACGAAGAACACGATCGCGCCGGCACCGGCGACGAACAGGAACGGCAGCGCCACCAGATACACCAGGATGGTCAGCAGCGCGGTCTTCACCGTTTCCCAGGTGGCAAGCCCGATCGGCAGCGCGACACCGGGCTCCTCATGCGGGTAATATTCGCGTTCGACGTGCCCGGCGGCATCGTCGACAAAAATGCCGGCGACCAGCGAGGTGACCGCCGGCATCAGGAACACCGCGCCGACCACGATACCGAGCCCGGCAGCGATCGAGATGACCCAGGACAGAATGTTCAGCGGGGTGTGGAATCCGCCGAGCGTGGCTTCGGCCCAGAGTTCGCTGGAGCTCGCCAGCCAGCTCAGCAGTCGCTGCAATCCGATTGCTGCCACGGCGATCAACGCCAGCGCGAAGCCGACTGAGCGCCACAGGATCGAGCGCATCGGCGGCGACAGAATCTGGGTCAGCGCCTTGATGGCGGCATCGAGCATGGCGGCGTCCTCGTCCCGGAAAAACAGCCTCGAACAGGTAGAGACCGCGCCGATGTTCGGCAAGGGCCGGGACGGCCTCGGCGCGCGCGCTTACCGCCGCAGCCGCCGCGACGCCGGATAATTCATCACCTTCGGCACTTTGCCGTCGCGCAGCGCGCGCTGCATGCCTTCCCAATAGTCGGCCTGCATCAATTCGGGATGCGCGTCGCAGAAGGCGCGTCGCAGGCCAGGGTCGTCGATCCTCAGTCCCTCCAGCATCTCCGGCGGCCGGAACACCATGCCATTGTCGAACTCGCCGGGAACGGCGCCGTCGCGGCGCACGGTGACCGCGGTCAGCGGCTCCACCGCGTCGTAGTCGAACAGATACACTTTGCGGATGCGGCTGACGCCGTAATTGCGGCCGTCGAGATCCTTGTTGAAGATGTCGGCCGCGGCATTGTTCTTGATGCAGTCGCCGAGATTGACCACCGCGGCGCGGGCTTCGGCCGCGGAGGCGTTGGCCAGATACAGCGGCAGCGGCGTCAGCTTGATCTGGACGATCAGATGCCGAAACACCAACGCGCCGCGATCCAGCGTCACTGTGCCGATCCCGGCTTCCAGCAGTTCGTCGAGCAGCTCCGGTGCGAACATCGCGCGGTCGAGCTTGACGTTCGAGTAGATGATGTTGTCGAGCATCGAGCCGGCGCGGTCGATCTCGTGCACCAGATTGTATTTGCGCAGCACCTCGTCGAGGCCGTCGAAATAATCGAACTTGTAGTCGTCGGTCGGGTGGTCGCGGATGATCTTCAGCACATAGGCCGACGACGGCATCGTGAAGGCGATCGCCACCGTGCCCTTGAAACCCGGCGCGGTAACGAGCTTCTCCTTGGTCTTGCGATGCTCGGCCAGGATCTCGGTCATCACCGCGACCTTGCCGAGGTGATGGAAGCCGATGCAGGAATATTGCGTGCCGAGCGGTCGCTTCGGCATCAATTCGTACAGCAGCCGGGCGAGCTCGTGATAGCGCGGATTGGTGGCGTGGTAGTTCGCCAGCGTCGATGAGAACGCATATTGCAGCTCGTCGCTGTCGGTCAGCACCGCATCGACGACCAGCCCGTCCTTCTCGTTCAGCAGCGCGATCAGCAGCGGCAGGCTGCGCATCGGCATGTCGCCGCGATCGCGCAATTTGATCCGGCCGACCAGGCAGGCGCCGCGATTGCGGAAGAAGCCGGAGTCGGCGATCTCGATTTTCACCGGCTCGCCCGGCCGCGGGCCGAGCGGCTCCAGTGCCGTCTCGATCGCCTGCGCGGCGAGGGCCGCGTCGCCTGCGCGGTCGCGCCACGGCGCCGCGAAGCCGGCATCGCCGAGAATCTGCGCGATCACCTCTGCGCCGATCGGCAGCGTGGTGGTGGTCGTCTTCAGCACCGCGGCGGGCGAAGTGATGCGCCGCGTGGTCGTGCCGGTGTCGTAGGACACCGGCCGCCATTCGTCGCTGACCAGCTTGCGGCGCAGCGACTGCCAGAACGCAAACGCGAAATCGGCCTCGTAGCGGCCTTCGATTGCCGCGAGCAGTTCGGCCTCGGCGGCGGGCCAGAGTTGTTCGTCGGTGGTCAGTTCCGGTAGCCCGGCTTTGAGCAGCGGCACGAGCTGGTCGATGCAGGCGGTGTACAGCCCGATCCGGATCTTCGACAGCCGCACCGTCACCGGCCAGTCGCGTGCCTCGAACGCCGCCTGTGCCAGCGCCGGAATCCGCCGCGACACCGCGTAGTAATTGTCGAACGCCGACAGCACCACACGCGCCAGCAACCGTGCCTGATCGTCCGGATCGTCGGTGCGATACAGTGCGTCGAGCAGGTCGAAATCCGGCTCGGCGATCCGCGTGGCGTGCTCGATCTCCGCGGCGCCGAGCGGCCGGGCGCGGATGTGGGGCGGGGAGGCGGTCATAGCATCGGGTCAGCGCATCTAATAGGTTCACCCCTCCGGCCGCCCGTCAGCGCCGACCTCTCGGCCGGCCGCAGGAAGAACCGCCGGAGCGATCCGACCATCATGGGAGGCTTTGGCCCTCGAAAGCGTGATCTGACGCAAACCACCCCCCGCCGAAAGGCGGATGCGACAATCTGCCGGGGCTACACGTCTCCTACAGCGGCAACGAGCGTGGTTCGGCGATCGATGCGGACAGTGTCGGGGTCCTGGCCCCGCAGGATGTTTCTCGGATGTACCCCCGTTTTGGTTCTCTGCATCAGCCGTCTCGGACGAGCGAAAAGCAGCAGCGCGTGCTCCGAAACAGAACTTGCCAAATGCGAACGATTCGGGAACATTGCGGGCGAGGGCATCATGAAAATTGCAGGACTCTTTGCCGGCGTTGGGGGGCTGGAGCTCGGATTGCATCGGGCCGGCCATGAGACCCTTGTGCTTTCAGAGATATGGGATCCCGCCGCTGCGGTGCTGGAGCGCCGCTTCGCAGGCGTACCAAATGCCGGCGACGTTGCGGACCTTCGTTCGCTGCCGACGGGCATAGAACTGCTAACGGCTGGATTCCCCTGCCAAGACCTCAGTCAGGCGGGAAAGACGGCGGGCATCAAGGGACGGAAGTCCGGTCTGGTCAGTCACGTCTTCCGGCTGATCGACCGCAGCCGGCCGAAATGGGTGCTGCTGGAAAACGTCTCCTTCATGTTGCGCCTCGATGCCGGCAGCGCCATGACCCGCTTGGTCACCGAATTCGAACAGCGCGGTTATCGCTGGGCCTATCGCGTGGTGAATTCGCTGAGCTTCTTGCCGCATCGCCGCGCGCGAGTGTTCTTCTTGGCGAGCCTCGAAGGCGATCCTGCCGATGTCCTTTTGGTCGACGACGCGGAGCCGGCGGAGCTGCAGACCAATCTGCAGAGCCACGCCCACGGCTTCTATTGGACCGAGGGAACGCGCGGGTTGGGATGGGGACCGGATTGCGTGCCGACCCTCAAGAACGGGTCCACGATCGGTATCCCTTCGCCGCCGGCGATTTTGCTGACGAACGGCGAGATCGTCACGCCCGACATTCGCGACGCCGAGCGGCTCCAGGGTTTGCCTGCGGATTGGACGAAGCCCGCGGAACAGGTCGCGCGCGCATCTTTCCGGTGGTCACTGGTCGGAAACGCCGTGAGCACGCCGGTCGCCGCGTGGATCGGAAAGCGTCTGGTCAAACCCGGAACTTACAATCCGTCACGCGACGGCGCTGACGTGGTGAAGGGGAACTGGCCGAAAGCTGCGCGGTCCGACGGAAAAGTTCGGCGCGCGGTGTCGATCTCCGAGTTTCCGAAATGGGCCAAACGCGACCGCCTCGAAGACTTTCTGCGCCACGAGCCCAATCTGTTGTCGGCACGTGCGACGGCAGGGTTTCTGTCGCGGATCGAGAAGAGCAGCCTGCGGTTCGTACCGGGCTTCAAGGACAAGGTTCGCAATCATCTCGAGCACGTTCGCGCCATCGACTCGTTCGTCGAACCGAGCCGCCTGCTCGTCGCCGCGGAATGACATCGCTGGGTTACGAGAAGCCCACGGACCCGGCTCGCTCCGCATTGATGCGGCGCGTCCGTCAGACAGGTACCAAGGCGGAAGACGAGGTAGCGGCGATCCTCCGTCAATCGGGTTTGCGCTTTCGCCGCAACGTCAAGTCCCTGCCGGGCTCACCCGATTTCGCCAACAAGACCCACCATTGGGCGATATTCGTCAACGGCTGTTTCTGGCATCGTCATCAGGGATGCGGTCGAACGACCACGCCGACCCGTAATCGGGATTTCTGGTTGGCGAAGTTCGCGGCGAACGTAAAGCGGGACAAGATCAAGACGTGCTTGCTGCGGGCACTGGGGTTCAGAGTAGTGACGATCTGGGAATGCGAAGTTCGCATGCCGACCAAAGTGCGACGTCGGCTGAAAGCGCTGATGAGGTAGCCGATGGCGAAAGCCAAGACACCCACAAGGCGGTTCACGACGGACAAGACCGACGTATCGGAGAATTCGATTCGTCGGGAGCTCGATTGGGCCGGTGATCGCAGCGTCGTCGAGAAAGGCTCTGCTACCGACAAGAAAAACTACGCAGAAAGCCTTTCGCGCGCTCTGTCGCAACGGTTTGCGGACGCCCTTCGAAAATCGTTCGACGGAATCTTGCCGAACCCGGACGGTCTCGGTCAAGAATCCAAAGCACGAACCGGCAAAGGTCTGAAGAAGCTCGACGTGAATTACTCGACGGTCGAGCTCGGGTTGGGACTCGGAGTCTCGATCAAGACGATCAATTTTCGCGACGCCAAGACCAAACGCTATACGAAGAATTACACGCGGGTCGACAACGAGCTGAGGGCCGAAGCTGCAGACTACCATGAGCGGCAGCCGTATTCGGTGCTGTGTGCGGTCATCTTTGTTCCGCTCGATGCCTGTGATGACGGGGGTAGTGCGCCGTCGAGCTTCGGACAGGCGATCCAAACCTTCCGCTATCGGGCCGGTCGCGAGAAGCCGGTCGACGATACGACTCTCTTCGAGAGGATATTGATCGGGCTTTATGATGCCGAGCCAGCGAGCTTTGGCGTTACCGGGTTCTTCGATGTGATGGACGCGCCGCCTCGCACCGGACGTCCTTCGTCCCTGATGACCTTCGAACAAGCGATCAGCACAATTGTCGAAGCCTACGATGCGCGGAACAAGTCAGCATTCAAATGGGCCGAGGGCGACACGGAGATTCTCGCTGCGCCTGAGCGCCAAGAGGATGACGAGGAGATCTAGGTCCCCTCAACTATCCACCTTCAACGCCGCAATGAACGCCTCTTGCGGAATGTCCACCTTGCCGAACTGCCGCATCTTCTTCTTGCCCTCCTTCTGCTTCTCCAGAAGTTTGCGCTTTCGGGTGATGTCGCCGCCGTAGCATTTGGCGGTGACGTCCTTGCGCAGGGCGCGGACGGTTTCGCGGGCGATCACCTTGCCGCCGATCGCCGCCTGGATCGGGATCTGGAACATGTGCGGCGGAATCAGCTCTTTCATCTTCTCGACCATGGCGCGGCCACGGCCTTCGGCGCGCGTGCGGTGCACCAGCATCGACAGCGCGTCGACCGGCTCGGCGTTGACCAGGATCTGCATCTTGACGAGATCGGCCGGCTTGTAGTCGGTGAGGTGATAGTCGAACGAGGCGTAGCCCTTCGATACGCTCTTGAGCCGGTCGTAGAAGTCGAACACCACCTCGTTGAGCGGCAGATCGTACTTCACCATCGCGCGGGCGCCGACGTAGGTCAGCTCCTTCTGATTGCCGCGGCGGTCCTGGCACAGCTTGAGCACGCTGCCGAGATATTCGTCGGGCGTCAGGATCGTGGCTTCGATCCAAGGCTCCTGGATTTCGGCGATCTTGACCACGTCCGGCATGTCGACCGGATTGTGGATCTCCATCTCGGTGCCGTCGGTGAGCTTCATCTTGTAGATCACGCTCGGCGCGGTCGCGATCAGGTCGAGATCGAACTCGCGGCTGAGCCGCTCCTGGATGATCTCGAGATGCAGCAGGCCGAGGAAGCCGCAGCGGAAGCCGAAGCCGAGCGCCGCGGAGGTCTCCATCTCGAACGAGAAGCTGGCGTCGTTCAGCCGCAGCTTGCCCATCGCGGCGCGCAGCGTTTCGAAATCGTCGGCATCGACCGGGAACAGGCCGCAAAACACCACCGGAATCGCCGGCTTGAAGCCCGGCAGCATGTCGGTGATCGGTTTCTTGTCGTCGGTGATGGTGTCGCCGACCCTTGTGTCGGCGACTTCCTTGATGGCCGCGGTGATGAAGCCGACTTCGCCGGGGCCGAGCTCGTCGACATTGACCATCTTGGGGGTGAAGAAGCCGACCCGCTCGACGTCGTAGGCGGCGCCGGTGCCCATCATCCGGATGCGCTGGCCCTTCTTGAGCACGCCGTCGACCACGCGCACCAGCACCACGACGCCGAGATAGACGTCGTACCAGGAATCGACCAGCAGCGCCTTCAGCGTGGCGTCGCGGTCGCCCTTCGGCGGCGGCAGCCGGGTGACGATCGCCTCCAGCACGTCGGGCACGCCGAGGCCGGTCTTGGCCGAGATCATCACCGCGTCGGAGGCGTCGAGCCCGATCACGTCCTCGATCTGCTGCTTGATCTTCTCCGGCTCGGCGGCCGGCAAGTCGACCTTGTTGAGCACCGGCACGATCTCGTGGCCGGCGTCGAGCGCGTGATAGACGTTGGCGAGCGTCTGCGCCTCGACGCCCTGGCTGGCGTCGACCACCAGCAGCGAGCCCTCGCAGGCCGCCAGCGACCGCGACACTTCGTAGGCGAAGTCGACGTGGCCGGGGGTGTCCATCAGGTTGAAGATGTAATCCTTGCCGTCCTTGGCATGGTATTTCAGGCGCACGGTCTGCGCCTTGATGGTGATGCCGCGCTCGCGCTCGATGTCCATCGAATCGAGCACCTGCTCCTTGCCGGCCATTTCACGGTCGGACATGCCGCCGGTGATCTGAATCAGCCGGTCGGCGAGCGTCGACTTTCCATGGTCGATATGGGCGACGATGGAAAAGTTGCGGATGTTATCGATGGGGACGGTGGTCATGGCCGCGAGATAGCACCCGGACTCCGGCCCGGCAAGGCGAACGGAAGCCGCAAGCTCCCGAAAAACCGCTGGTTTTGCCGCGCTTGACGCGGCTGGCGGAAGCGGATGATGTCCGGCCCCGCACGCCTCCAGCCCAGGGCCCGGATGTCTCCTCCTTCTCCTCCCCGCCGCGCCTTCGCCCCTTTGACGCGCTGGCTCGATGCCTTGCTCGATCCCAAGCGGCAGGAGCTTACCGTCGTCTGGACGTTGCTCGCCTATATGGCGATCTGGACCGCGTACCGGATCATCGCCACCTGGCCGCGCGATCTGCACGCCGACGAGACCGAGCTGTATGGCTGGTCGCGGCATCTGGCGCTCGGCACCGACAAGCACCCGCCGTTCTCGGCCTGGGTGGCGCGGGCCTGGTTCACGCTGGTTCCGGCGTCCGATCTGTCGGTGCATCTGCTGGCGACCGCCAATATCGCGCTGACGCTGTACATCGCCTGGCGGACGATGCGGCGCTACATGGACGCCGAGAAGTCGCTGTTCGGGCTGGCGCTGCTGACGCTGATCCCGTTCTTCAATTTCATCGCCCTGAAATACAACGCCAATGCGGTGCTGCTGCCGCTGTGGGCGCTGACCATTTATTGCTTCCTGCGCGCGCTGGAAAGTCGTGCGGCGCTGTGGGCGGGGCTCGCGGGGGCGTTCGCGGGCGCCTCGATGCTGGGGAAATACTGGTCGATCGTGCTGGTGGTGGCGCTCGGGCTCGCGGCGCTGATCGATCCGCGGCGCGGCCGGTTCTTCGCCTCACCGGCGCCGTGGCTGATGATCCTGTGTGGCGGGGTGGTGCTCGGGCCGCATGTCTGGTGGCTTGCCGCCCACGATTTTCCGACCTTCGCTTACGCTGCGGCGCATGAATCGGCCGGCTTGGCCGACAATTTGCGGGATACGCTGACCTATCTGCCCGGCACGCTGGCCTATGCGGCGGTGGCGCTGATCACCGCGGCGGTGGTGCTGCGGCCGTCGCGCGCGGCGCTGGCCGATATCGCATGGCCGGGCGATCCGCAGCGGCGCACCATTCTACTGATCCAGCTGTTGCTGCTGGGCGCGCCAATGCCGGTGGCGCTGGCGACCGGTATCCGCATCGTGCCGCTGTGGGCGATGCCGGCCTACACGCTGCTGCCGCTCGTGCTGCTGGCCTCGCCGCTGATCGCGGGCGGGCGCGACGCGGTGCGGCGCGGGCTGATCGTGGCGTCCGCGGTGTCGCTCGGCTCACTGGCGCTGTCGCCGGTGGTGGCGCTGGTGATCCACCTGAACGATCCGCCGGGGCCGTTCGAATATGCCTCGCTGCTCGCCGACCATGTCGACGGCGAATGGCGCCGGCACAGCGACGAGCCGGTCCCCTTGGTGGCCGGCGAAACCGTCCTGGCCGAAAACACCGCGTTCTATCTGCGCACCGATACGCTGGGCTTCGAAACCACCGACCTCGCGGTGCTGAAGCAGCGGGCGGCGCGCGGCGCGGTGCTGGTCTGTCCGGCGGAGGACAAGGGCTGCATCGCGACCGCCGAACAGATCGTCGCCGGTCAGCCGCAGATCCTGCGCGGCAAGGTGTGGCTCAGCCGACCGCTGTTCGGACAGCCGGGCGGGCGGGTCAGCGATGTGTTCTTCCTGGTGCTGCCGACAGCGACGAGCGCGAAATAGCGGGCGGGCAGCCGGCGGCTATTCCTCTTCGCCGAACTTCGAGCCCATCAGCTCGGTGAGCGCATCCAGCGCCTGGCGCGCTTCGGGGCCGCTGGCCGAGACGGTGACGGTGGTGCCGATCCCGGCCGCCAGCATCATCAGGCCCATGATCGAGGTGCCGCCGACGGTCTCGCCATTGCGGGTGACCCAAACCTCGGCGTTGAAGCGCTCGGCCATCTGCACGAACTTGGCCGAGGCCCGCGCATGCAGGCCGCGCTTGTTGATGACGGGGATCTCACGGGAGATCTTGTCGCCGGAAACGCCGGAGGCTTGGTCCGGTCCAGAACCTGGCTGAGGCGCGTCGACGGTCATTTACCGGCCAATACCCGACTGGCGATGGTGACGTATTTGCGTCCGGCCTCCTGGGCCAGCGCAATCGCCTCGGGCAGCGAGCGTTCTTCGCGGACCTTGGCGAGCTTCACCAGCATGGGCAAATTAATGCCCGCGAGCACTTCGACTTTCGGCCGGCTCATGCAGGAAATCGCCAGATTGGACGGCGTGCCCCCGAACATGTCGGTCAGGATCGCGACGCCTTCTCCGCTATCGACGCGGTTCACCGCCTCGATGATGTCACTGCGGCACAGATCGGCGTCGTCTTCGGCGCCAATCGTGACGGCTTCGATTTGTTGTTGTGGCCCCATCACGTGTTCCAGCGCTGCCTTGAACTCGTCGGCAAGGCGCCCATGGGTCACAAGTACCAGACCAATCATCGGAAACTCCTCGCGGGTGCCTTTGGTGCACCGCGCGAACCGGTCACTTTGACCATCCAGAGCCCCTATGCAAGAGGGGTCTTCGCGATTCTCCGTCGAAGGCAAGGCGCTGAGGAGCTGCGGCGGGGCCGTTCAGTGACGATTGTGTGGCTGATATAGTTACCAAATCGCTGCCAACCAACCTCCAATTAAGCATCCTCATCGGTGACGCAGGTTGTCGTCAGGGCGGCTACTACCAAGGGTAGTGGATCGTAGCCGGGTCCGATCGGGACCCGCGGCAATTGGACGCCGCCGATCTCGGTCCGGAGCGATGCCGTGTCCGGCATTCGCGCCGCATCCGACGCCGCGAGGTCGACCACCAGGCCGGCCACCGCGGCTGCGGTCGAGGCGATCTGCCGAAGCCCAAGGCCTCGAATCTCGATCATGCCCGCAAGCTCCGGCACTCGCCGAACCACCAGCCGTCCGTGGTCGGGTTCCATAAAGACACGGTCGTCGCCAATAAGTTCCGCCCGTGGGATCTGGCCGGCCCGGCCGGCCAGGATCAGCGCCCAAGCAAGCCGGGATTTGCCGGATCCGGAGGGGCCGCGAATCACCACCGCCAAGTCCCCGACCTTCACGGCCGAGGCGTGGACGGTGCGCGGCGCAGGCTCGGTCATGTCGCCGGCAGCCGGACGATGAAGCGGGCGCCGGCCACGGTCGGCTCACCATCCTTACCGCGCGGACCCGCGCGGTTCTCGGCCCAGATCTTGCCGCCATGGGCCTCGACGATCTGCTTGGAGATCGACAGCCCGAGGCCCGAATTCTGGCCGAAGCCCTGGTGCGGCCGGTCGGTGTAGAAGCGCTCGAAGATCTTCTCCAGCGCGTCGTCGCGGATGCCGGGGCCCTCGTCCTCGACGATGATCTCGATCTCGGTCTTGCGGCGACGGCACAGGATGCGGACTTTGCCGCCCTCGCGCGAGAACGACTGCGCGTTCGACAACAGATTGGAAATCACCTGGCCGAGCCGGGAGTCGTGGCCCGGCACCGTGAACTGATCGGCGGCCGGGCCGTCGAATTTGACCTCGACCAGCGCGTTGTGCCCGAGCCGGGTCTCGTTGGCGACCAGCGTCAGCGTCGTCAGCAGCCGTCGCAGATCGACCTGCGCGGCATCCTGGCGCTGCAATTCGGCGTCGAGCCGGCTGGCGTCGGAAATGTCCGAGATCAATCGGTCGAGCCTTTTGACGTCGTGTTCGATCACGCTCAGCAGTCGCGCCCGGCTGCTGTCGGTTTTGGCCAGCGGCAGCGTCTCGACCGCCGAGCGCAGCGACGTCAGCGGGTTCTTCAGCTCGTGCGACACGTCGGCGGCGAAGCGTTCGATCGCCTCGATCCGGTTGTACAGCGAGTCCGTCATGTCGCGCAGCGCGCCCGACAGGTGCCCGATCTCGTCGCGGCGCTTAGTGAAATCGGGGATTTCGACACGGGCGCGGATACGGCGACGGACCCGTTCGGCCGCGTCGGCGAGCCGCCGCACCGGGCCGGCGATGGTCGAGGCCAGCAGCACCGACAGCACGAACATCACCGCTGCGGCGAGGCCGAAGATCTTCAGGATTGCCAGCCGCTCGGCGGTGACCATCTGGTCGATGTCGTCGCCCTGGGTCGACAGCATCAGCGAGCCGTAGATCGCCCGGAAGCGCTGCACCGGCACCGACACCGAGACGATCACTTCGCCGCGATCGTTGATGCGCACCATGCTGCTCTTCTGGCCTTTGAGCGACTGCGCGACCTCCTGATAGCCGTTGCCGTTCTCCGGCCCGAGCTCCCGATACAGCGGCAGGTCGCCGCGATTGAGCCAGGTGCGGATCGCGATCATCGCCCGCTCGACGATGCCGGGCTTCTCTGCGGTGGGTGGCGGCAGCTCGAACCGCATCACGTCGCCGCGGCCGTACAGGCTGCGGCTGTCGAGGATCAGCACGCCGTCGCGGTCGTAGATCCGGGCGCGGGTCTTGGTCGGCGAGATCAGCCGCCGCAGCACCGGCGCGACCCGCTCCGGATTGATCGGGAAGTCCAGCACCGCATATTCGTCCGGCGGGCCATAGCTCTCGCCGGGCTTGAGATCGAGCAGCCGGTCCGGATCGATGGTGATGGTGTTGGTTTCGACCGTTGCCGAGGCTGCGATCGCGCCGGCGATGATTTCGGCCTGCACCAGCAGGCTCTGGGCGCGGGCGTCGATCAGGCCGGCGCGGAACTGCGACAGGTACAGAATGCTCGTCGACAGCGCGAGCAGGCCGGCGAGATTGAGCGACAGAATCCGCCGTGTCAGGCTGGAGAAACTGAGTGTGAAAAAGAACTGTCCGGTGCGGCGCACCCAATCGAACGGGCGCGGCCAACGGCGGCCGTGGGTCGCAGTCTGGTCGCGACCCGAGGACGCGTCCTCGTCGTCGCGGACATCTGGATCAGGCGAGGTGCGATCTAGCAATGGCCATCAGCCCGATGATTACCGACACGCGCTCGGCGCGCGTCGCGGAGTGTAACGCAATGCGGCGACATCGTCAGCCGCAGCGCCGGCGGCAAGCCGCCCGGATCAGACTTCCTTGAAGCGATAACCGACGCCGTACAGCGTCTCGATCATCTCGAACTCGTCGTCGACCGCCTTGAACTTCTTGCGCAGCCGCTTGATGTGGCTGTCGATGGTTCGGTCGTCGACATAGACCTGGTCGTCATAGGCCGCGTCCATCAAGGCATTGCGGCTCTTGACCACGCCGGGCCGGGTCGCCAGCGCCTGCAGGATCAGGAATTCGGTGACCGTGAGGGTCACCGGCTCGTTCTTCCAGGTGCAGGTGTGGCGCTCCGGGTCCATCCGCAGCGGGCCGCGGTCGAGCGCCTTGGCGTCGTTTTCCTTCGGGGCGGCGGCCGGGTCCTTCGGCGCCGAGCGACGCAGCACCGCCTTGACGCGCTCCACCAGCAGCCGCTGCGAGAACGGTTTGCGGATGAAATCGTCGGCGCCCATCTTCAGGCCGAACAGCTCGTCGATCTCCTCGTCCTTCGAGGTGAGGAAGATCACCGGCAGATCGGACTTCTGACGCAGCCGGCGCAACGTTTCCATGCCGTCCATCCGCGGCATCTTGATGTCGAGGATGGCGAGGTCGGGTGGCGTGGTCCGGAACCCGTCGAGTGCCGAGGCGCCGTCGGTATAGGTCATGATCCGGTAGCCTTCGGCTTCCAGCGCGATCGAGACCGAAGTCAGAATGTTGCGGTCGTCGTCGACCAAAGCGATTGTAGGCATGAAGCTTCTTTCCGAAACGGCGTGGCGAGACAGCGAAACGATTCGGCGATCCGCGGTGTGAGGTGGCCCAGAAAGCACAGTCAACCAGCAATGCAAGCTGGGCTGAAATGTGGCCGGTTCCGAATTCGCGCGATCGGGCCAAGCCGGCCCTGATATATGCCGCTTTTTCGGGCTGCAAAGGGGCCCGACGTGCCAATCGTTGGCAGAAACTGAACTCCAACAGACAGGTCTTCGATGCAGCCGACCCCCGATTTCAGCGCCCCCAAGCTTGCCAAATCGCTGCTGCGCCGCCGCCGCGAGGGTGCGCTGGCGACCCTGATGGAGAACGATGGTGCGCCGTACTGCTCACTGGTGAACCTCGCCAGCCATCCCGACGGCTCGCCCCTGCTGCTTATCTCGCGTCTTGCGATCCACACCCGCAACCTCCTCGCCGATCCTCGCGTGTCGCTGATGCTCGACGAGCGCGCCGCCGGTGATCCGCTCGAGGGGGCGCGGATCATGCTGCTGGGCCGGGCCGTTTCGGCGCGCCCTGAGGAGCTCCCGTTGTGGCGGCGGCGGTATCTCGCGGCGCATCCGGGGGCGGAGGGCTACATCGACTTCGCCGATTTCTCGCTGTTCAGGATCGAGACATCAGGGCTGCATCTGGTGGCCGGGTTCGGCCGGATCCTGGACCTTTCGCCCGACCGTTACTTGACCGATCTCACCGGCGCGGAGGCTCTGCTCGAGGTCGAGGCCTCCGCAGTCGAACACATCAATGCGGATCATTCAGGTACAATGAAGTTGTACGCCACTCGATTACTCGGCGCTGCCGAGGCCGACTGGCGCTGCACCGGCATCGACCCGGAAGGGTTGGACCTGCAATGCGAGCGCGCGACCCTGCGTCTCGATTTTCCAAGCCGCGTGGAAAACTCTGTTGCATTGCGGGACATGCTGAAACGCATGGCTGACATTGCCCGCAAAACGGAATGACTTGAGCCAGCGCAATGTCGCTCGGCGGTAAACGAAATAATGCCGGCCGGGTTGGCAAAGCCCTCGTTCGCCACTATTCAGTCGCCCCACCGGACCCGGCAGGTATATACTGATGTCTACCGCGGCCGGTGATGCGCGTTGGCGGCAATCGCGCGATCGAGACAACGCGGATTCCTCAGGAGGATCTATTCGTGCAAGAGACGGGCGTGCATAACGGTGCCTACGGCGCCGACAAATTCGGCCTCAAAAATCTCAAAGGCGTGTACTGGAACTTCGGTGCGCCCCAGCTCTATGAGCACGCGCTGAAGAACAGCGAAGCGGTGCTGTCGTCGGACGGCGCGCTGGTCGCGGACACCGGCGTGTTCACCGGCCGCAGCCCGAAGGACAAGTTCACGGTCCGCGACGCGACCACCGAAAACACCATGTGGTGGGGTGGTAATCAGTCGATCACTGCCGAGCAGTTCGAGACGCTGTATCAGGACTTCCTCAAGCACGCCGAAGGCATGAGCCTGTTCGCGCAGGACCTGTACGGCGGCGCCGATCCGACCTTCCGCATCAAGACCCGCGTTTACACCGAGCTCGCCTGGCACTCGCTGTTCATCCGCACGCTGCTGCGCCGTCCCGAGCGCGCCGAGCTGGAGAACTTCGTTCCTGAGCTGACGCTGATCGATTTGCCGAGCTTCCGCGCTGATCCGAAGCGCCATGGCTGCCGCTCCGAAAACGTCGTCGCGATCGACTTCGCCCGTAAGATCGTGCTGATCGGCGGCACTCAGTACGCCGGCGAAATGAAGAAGAGCGTGTTCACCACGCTGAACTACTACCTGCCCGAGAAGGGCGTGCTGCCGATGCACTGCTCGGCCAACGTCGGCCCGAACGGCGACACCGCGATCTTCTTCGGCCTGTCCGGCACCGGCAAGACCACGCTGTCGGCCGATCCGAACCGCACGCTGATCGGCGACGACGAGCACGGCTGGGGCAAGGACGGCGTCTTCAACTTCGAAGGCGGCTGCTACGCCAAGTGCATCAAGCTGTCGGCCGAAGCCGAGCCGGAGATCTTCGCCGCCTCGACCCGCTTCGGCGCGGTGCTCGAGAACGTCGTGCTCGGCGACATCGATCGCAAGCCGGACTTCGACGACGGCTCCAAGACCGAGAACACTCGCTCGGCCTATCCGCTGGAATCGATCCCGAATGCGTCGCTGACCGGCCGCGCCGGCCAGCCGAAGAACGTGGTGATGCTCGCCGCCGACGCGTTCGGCGTGATGCCGCCGATCGCCAAGCTGACCCCGGCGCAGGCGATGTATCACTTCCTGTCGGGCTACACCGCCAAGGTGGCCGGCACCGAGCGCGGCGTCACCGAGCCGACCCCGGAATTCTCGACCTGCTTCGGCTCGCCGTTCCTGCCGCGCGATCCGTCGGTGTACGGCAACATGCTGCGCGAGCTGATCGCCAAGCACAATGTCGACTGCTGGCTGGTCAACACCGGCTGGACCGGCGGCATCTACGGCACCGGCCACCGCATGCCGATCAAGGTCACCCGCGCGCTGCTGACCGCGGCGCTCGACGGCTCCTTGCGCAACGTCGAATTCCGCACCGATCCGTATTTCGGCTTCGCTGTGCCGACCGCGCTGCCGGGCGTGCCGAGCGAAATCCTCGACCCGGTGAAGACCTGGGCCGACAAGGCGGCGTTCGACACCACCGCGCGCAAGCTGGTCGGCATGTTCCAGAAGAACTTCGCCAAGTTCGAAGCGCAGGTCGACGCCGAAGTCCGCGCCGCTGCGCCGGACGTCAAGATGGCCGCCGAATAAGCGCGCCGACGATCGATCGAAATACGAAGGGCGGCCTCTTGCGAGGCCGCCCTTTTTTATTGGCTGCGCGCGGCGGTCGCGATTACTTCAGCGACGCGGTCTTGCCGGTGGCGACGGTCGTCACCGAGCCGTCTTCGAGGCTGATCCGATAGACCTCGCGCAGCACGTTGCCGGCGAAGCCGAGCTCGACGATCGACACGGTCTTGAAGGTGGTGTCGATGCCGTCCGGCAGGATCTGGTTGAACTCCTTGGCGGCCTGATTCATCTGCGCCTGCAGTTCCGGCGTGAACTTGGCCATGCTGTAGACCAGCGTGGTGTGCGGATTGTGCGAGCGCAGCTCCTTGCCGTCCTTGACGACGTTGACGCCGCTGACGCCGACGGTGCGGACCAGATCCTTGGCGGCGTCGCCCATCGCGGCATAGACCGGGCCGGTGCAGCGCGGCAGCGGGCCGTCGCGCAGCGGAGTCAGTGCCGCGGTCGCGGTGGTGTTGAACGCCATCATGTCGTCGAAGCTCTTGCCTTCCTTGACCAGGCCGAGGTCGAACCACCATGGCCGGCCGGCGCCCTTGGCGGCTTCGGTGGTGTAGAACGTCTTCAGCTTGACGGTGAGCACCGGCGGCAGCTTCGGCATCGCCGCCAGCATCTTCTCGGGCGTCGCCGGATCAGCGCTGTGGACGTGCACCACGGTGACGTGCGGGATGTTGAACATCTGCGCTTCGGTGTCGAGCTTGGCGTTGAGCAGCTTTTCCTTCAGCGGGCCGCGGATGGTGCTGTCGAGCACGTCGTTGACGTTCTTGGGCAGGGTGTAGACCAGGCCGAAGGTGCGGGCGTGATCGCGGAATTCGGATTTCGACAGCGCGCTGTTGTCGATCGTGCCGTCGGCGGCAGCGGCGACGCCGGCGGAGACCGCCACGGCGATGAGCGCGGAAGTCATCGAAGTCAGCAGGATATTGCGCATGAGTTGGCCCTTCGCGGGATTTGAACGGAGGCGATGCGATCGCGCCGGCGCGGTCCGGATCGGGCGCGACGTTGGATCGGCATCGAGCGGTCGATGACGAGACATCGACTGCGAATTACCGATGCCGCATGACAGTGTTGTTGCAGACACCCGGCCGTGGCGTGAGGCGCACTGTCGCAGATCGGCGCGACGGCAGGCGCCAGATCGTCGCGATGGACGACAAAGTGGCCGCAACACCGCCTCGATTGGTCCTGATACGTATCGCGCCAAATGCTGCGTAGCGGGTGATGAATGATCAATCGGCGTGAATTGATAAAGGCGGCAACGGGGCTTGCCGGATTTGGCCTGTTCGGCAGTTCTGCCGCATTGGCAGCCGACGCATTGGCTGATCGATGCGCGCGGCTCGAAGCCGACAGCGGTGGCCGGCTCGGCGTCGGTGTGCTCGACACCGCGAGCGGCCGCATCGTCGGTCATCGGCTCGACGAACGATTTCCGATGTGCAGCACCTTCAAGGTGCTGGCCGCCGGTCTGGTTCTGTCCCGCGTCGACCGCAAGCAGGAGAGCCTCGATCGCCGGGTCAGCTATACTAAGTCGGACCTCGTCACCTATTCGCCGGCGACCGAGAAACACATCGAGGGCGGCATGACGATCGCCGAGCTGTGCGCGGCGGCGATTACGCTGAGCGACAATACTGCCGCCAATCTGTTGCTCGGCAGCTTCGGCGGACCGGCCGGCCTCACCGCGTTCGCCCGCTCGCTCGGCGACGAGACGACGCGGCTCGACCGGATCGAGACTGAACTCAATGAGGCATTGCCGGGCGATCCCCGCGACACCACCTCGCCGCGGGCGATGGCGCAGGATCTGCGCGCGCTGACGCTGGGCGACACGCTGTCGCCCACTTCACGCGCGCAACTGATCGCCTGGCTCAAGGCCAACACCACGGGCGGCACGCGCTTGCGCGCCGGCGTGCCGGCGGGCTGGACCGTGGGCGACAAGACCGGAACCGGCGATCGCGGCACCGCCAACGATGTCGCGGTGCTGTGGCCGCCACAGCGCGCGCCACTGATTGTCACCGTGTATCTCACCGGTGCCACGGCGGCGCGCGATCAGCAGAGCGCGATCATTGCCGCGGTGGGCGCTGCGGTCGCGACCAAGTGGGGCGGTTGAACCTCCCCTAGCCGCGGCCTACGCCGCTTTCTTCGCCGTCTTCCTTTTGGCGGCCTTCTTCGTCGCCTCCTTGGTCTTGGCCGTCTTCTTCGCGGTTGCCTTCCTCGCCGATATCTTCCCCGTCGTTGCCCTTGCGGCTCTCTTGCTCGCGCCCGGCGCCGCGTCGGCGTCCTCGCGCATCAGGTTCCTCAGATAGGCGTCGGTCTTGTCGACTTCGAATTCGGTCCACATGATCAGGTGGTCGGACATCTGATAAGTCCGCCAGCTGTCGAACTTGGCGGTCGTCGGCATCACCTTCTTGTACGTTCGTGCGTCGTTGAAGATGTATCGATAGAAATTGAAGACGCCGGCGGCCTCGCATTTCAGGCCGCTGCCCTGCCGATAGAACGCGATCTGGTCGTAGAACTTGTCCTCGGCGACGTTGCTGCCCTTCTGCCGCAGCAATTCCTCTGGAATCGTGAACCTGTTCTTGGTCAGCGCCTGGAAGGTGGCGTCCTCGCGGCCGAAAATGTTGAAGTCGCCGAGCAGCACCAGGTTTTCCGGCGAGTAGTCGACCGGATGGTCGAGGTCGATGTAGCTCTTGGCCTTGGTCGCCAGCAGTTTGGCGGTCTCCTCGATATCCCGGAGACGATCGGGATCGTCCTTCTTGCCGGTGCCGTAGTAAATATGGACCGTGCAGAGATTGAACTTCGCCCAGCCGGACTGGAAGCCGCAGATGAACGGCGTCCGCGCGACCTGCGCGACCAGCTCGGTGGCCGATTTGCTCGGCAGCACCAGTTCACCGGCGAGCCCGGTGAAGCTCACGCGCGAGCGGTTGAACAGAAAAGCGAGCCGTTCCCCGTTGCCGCGGGAGCCGAAGGTGACGTCGGTGTAAACGTAGTCCCAGTCGCGGCCGAGAATCCGGACGACCTGCTTGAGCGCGACCAGATCCTGCCGCACCTCCTGCACCGCGACCAGGTCGAACCGATTGATGCATTCGGCGATGCAGTACAACGCGTCGAGGGTGCGGCCGCCATATTTGGAGCCGCCGAACTCGCGGATGTTCCAGGTGGAGAGCAGGAAGTTGCCCGGCTGCTTCGGCGGCAGCTTGCGCAGGCCGGCGCGCAGCGCGATCAAGGCGGTGATGATGCGGGCTCGATCGGGCCCCTTCAATCGGCGTAATCCGGTGTAGTCCATCTAATCCTCCCTTGGTGCTGAAAGGAGGAAGTGTAGCTGCGCACAACCAAGAGACGCAACGCCCCGGCGCGCGAGGTCGGCGCACTCGCAGACGGCCGCGCCCAGGATAGTCAGGATAGGAAGTACATCGCGCCGCGATAGCAGACGTACAGGCCGACCGCGATCACCACGACGGAGAACACGCTGCGCAGCACCTTGTCGTGGCCGCCGATCAGCTTGCCGGTGCCGATTCCGATCAGGCCGCCGAGCAGGCCTCCGCCGATGAAGGTGCCGGCGAGCCGCCAGTCGATCAGTCCGGACAGCGCGTAGCTGGTCGCAGTCGAGGCGCCGAACGCCACCACGGCGACGAGCGAAGTGCCGATCGCCGAGATCAGCGGCATGCCGGTGGCGAGGATCAGGCCGGGTACGATCAGGAAGCCGCCGCCGATGCCGAAGAAGCCGGCGAGCAGGCCGACGCCGAATCCGGTGCCGATCAGCCGCGGCAGCATCGCCTTGGCGGTGGCCAGCGTCAGCCTCACCATCGGGTCGCCGCCGCCGCTGCGCTTGCGCGACATCAGCGTGCCGATCACGATCATCAGCAGCCCGAACAGGATCAGCAGCTTCTGGCCGTCGATCTGCTTGGCGATGGTGGCGCCGGCGAATGCGCCGCCGATTCCCGCCGCCGAGAACACGATCGCGCAGGCCCAGCGCACATTGCCGGCGGCCCAATGCGACAGCATGTTGGCAAGTGCGCTGATCGCCACCGCGATCGACGACGTGCCGATCGCCATGTGCGGCGAGCGCACCCCGACGACATAGACCAGCAGCGGCACCGCCAGCACCGAGCCGCCGCCGCCGATCAGCGCCAGGATGAAGCCGACCAAACCGCCGCAAGCGACGGTGACGAGATCGCCGGAGGCTATCAGTCCTGTCACCGCGGTCGTTCCCGCAGTGCGAAGACAGTGGTTGCATTGCGGAGCATGGAATTCTCCAGATTGACACTTGCAGAATGCGAATATGCTAATAAATCTCACATGCGCGCAACATTCATTCTACCCGAGAGCAGGACTGTGATCATGTCCAGTGCACCCCAGGCGGCCATCCGGGCATTCTTCGACGAGCCGACCAACACCGTCAGCTATCTGGTCTCCGATCCTGCGAGTGGTCGCGCCGCGGTGATTGATCCGGTGCTCGATTTCGACCACCGCGACGGCTCGGTCGACATCCGCTCGGTCGACACCATCCTGGCGGCGGCACACGACGCCAAGCTCACGATCGAGTGGGTGCTGGAGACCCATGCGCATGCCGACCATCTGTCCGGCGCGCCGTATATCAAGGCCAAGACCGGCGCCAAGATCGGCATCGGCGAGCACATCAAGGACGTGCAGAAGATCTTCCGCCCGCTGTTCAACGCCGACGATCTCGCCACCGACGGCAGCGACTTCGATCATCTGTTCAAGGACGGCGAGCGGTTCACCATCGGCGGCCTCGAGGTCGAGGTGATGCACACGCCCGGGCATACGCCGGCCGACATCGCCTACAAGATCGGCGACGCGGTGTTTGTCGGCGATACGCTGTTCATGCCGGACTATGGCACCGCCCGCGCCGACTTCCCGGGCGGCGACGCGCATCAGCTCTATCGCTCGATCCAGAAACTGCTGGCGCTGCCGCCGCAGACCCGCCTGTTCATGTGCCACGACTACAAGGCGCCGGGCCGCGACAGCTATGCCTGGGAGACCACCGTCCAGGCGCAGCGCGACGGCAACGTGCATTTGCGTGGCGGGGTGAGCGAAGACCAGTTCGTCGAGATGCGGACCAAGCGCGACGCGACCCTGAAGGCGCCGACGCTGCTGCTGCCGTCGATCCAGGTCAACATCCGGGCCGGCCGCTTTCCCAAGGCGCAGCACAACGGCGTGCACTACCTGCTGCTCCCGGTCCGGCCGCGTGCCGGCGCAGAAGCCGTGGTGAATTGAGGCTCGGCCGGTCGTCCTTCAGGCGCGCTGCGACAATCCGGCCGGGCCGCGCCCCCAATCCTTAACGTTGCATTAACCCGAAGCGGTGTGGAGTGACGCGGCCGAATTCTCGAAGCCATGGAGAGCACGATGGGCGACATCCTCAGTGCGATCGCCACCGGCTACAGCCAGGCGGGACTGCTTAATCCGTCGCGCACGCCGTACAAGAATGTCGATCCGGAGAGCTATCAGGGCACCTGGAGCGGCACCTATTCGAACACCAAGAAGTTCGCCATCACGGTGTCGAACGTCCAGGGCTTTCGCGCCCAGGTGAAGTATCAGAGCGAAGGCACGATCAAGTACCAGAGCGTGCTGATCAAGGACAATTCGTTCCGGGTCGGCGACACCAAGTTCACGCTCGGCAACAATGGCAGCGCCTCGATCCGCACCGCGGTCACCGATCCGGTCACGAACCAGGTCAATCTGCTTCAGGGCACCGCCAAGCGCGACTGAGGCGGGCGGTCGCCGCGATCCGGCATCGCCACGATCGAACGCAACGCCCGGCCAAACAAAAACCCCGCCGAAGCCGGCGGGGTTTGGTGTTTTCAGCTCGCGTGCTGGTCAGGTTTGCGGCGCGATCAGTGCGCGGCTTCCAATGCCGCCTGTTCCTGCTGGGCGATGGTGCCCTTGACGGCGCTCTGCACCTTCTCGAACGCCCGCACCTCGATCTGCCGCACGCGCTCGCGCGAGACGCCGAATTCGGCCGCGAGGTCTTCCAGCGTCATCGGTTCGTCGGCGAGGCGGCGGGCCTCGAAGATCCGCCGCTCGCGGGCGTTGAGCACCTGGATCGCGCCGTTGAGCGCGGCCCGGCGCTGGTCGAGCTCTTCGTGCTCGGCCATTACTGCTTCCTGGCTCGGCGACTGATCGACCAGCCAGTCCTGCCATTCGCCGGGCTCGCCGTCGTCGCGGATCGGCGCGTTGAGCGAGGCGTCGCCGCCGAGGCGGCGGTTCATGTCGACCACGTCCTGCTCGGTGACGCCGAGGCGGTTTGCGATCACCTTGACCTGGTCGGGATGCAGATCGCCCTCGTCGAGCGCCGAAATCTTGCTCTTCGCCTTGCGCAGGTTGAAGAACAGCTTCTTCTGGTTCGCGGTGGTCCCCATCTTCACGAGCGACCACGAACGCAGAATGTACTCTTGAATCGACGCCTTGATCCACCACATCGCGTAGGTGGCGAGGCGGAAGCCCTTCTCGGGCTCGAACCGCTTCACCGCCTGCATCAGGCCGACGTTGCCTTCCGAGACGACTTCGGAGATCGGCAGGCCATAGCCGCGGTAGCCCATCGCGATCTTGGCGACGAGGCGAAGGTGGCTGGTGACGAGTTGATGCGCCGCGTCGCGATCACCGTGTTCGCGCCAGCGCTTGGCCAGCATGTATTCTTGCTGGGGCTCGAGCATCGGAAACTTGCGGATTTCCGCAAGGTAACGAGCAAGGCCGGATTCTCCGTTGAGAACCGGCAGCGTAGCAGCACGGGCCATTGAGCGCCCTCCAATTGGGTTTCAGGCCCCCGATAGCGGGCGGCCAGGCAGACAGACCGCTGTGTCAAAGCCGACCGGCCTGCGATGTTCCGCGTTGGCTCATCCCAACGCACCTGCAATATACAATAGGTTAGTCGCGCAAGTTTAGTTACGGTCTTGTCACGTCGTTGTTACGCCGCAACAACGCTGTGAAATGATTTACGTTTTCTGACTTCGCTGCGTCATTCCGTCGCCGCCAAAGCGGCCTGCAGGCGGGCCAGATCGGCCGGCAGCGGTGATTCCCAGCTCATCACCTCGCCCGACGACGGGTGCTCCAGCGTCAGCAGATAAGCATGCAGCGCCTGCCGGCCGAGCTCGGACAGCGCGGCGCGGGCGGCCGGGACGAGCTGATTCGCCTTGGTCTTGAAGTGCGGCCCATAGACGTCGTCGCCCAGCAGCGGATGGCCGGAATGCGCCAAGTGGACCCTGATCTGATGCGTCCGCCCGGTCTCGAGCTGGCAGGCGATCAGCGACGCCACTGGCTTGCCGTCCTTGCCGGCAAAGCTCTCCAACACCTCCCAATGGGTGATCGCCTCGCGGCCGCCCTGGCGGACCGCCATCTTTTCCCGCGCGTGCGGGTGGCGGTCGATCGGCGCGTCGATGGTGCCGTATGTCCGGCCCGGCACCCCCCAGACGAAGGCGAAATAGCCGCGGCGCAGTTCCCCGGTGCGGCCATGGTCGGCAAATTGCGCGCTCAAGGACTGATGCGCCTTGTCGTTCTTGGCCGCCACCATCAGGCCGGTGGTATCTTTATCCAGGCGATGCACGATACCCGGCCGCCGCACCCCGCCGATTCCGGACAGCGATGCGCCGCAATGCGCGATCAGGGCGTTGACCAGGGTTCCGGTCTCGTGCCCGGCCGCCGGGTGGACCACCAGCCCGCGCGGCTTGTCGAGCACGATGATGTCGGCGTCCTCGTAGACGATGTCGAGCGCGATGGCTTCGCCGGCCGGTTCCGCCGGCACCGGCGGCGGCACGTCGATTGTGATCGTCTCGCCCGGGGAGGCGTGATAAGCGGGGTCGCGGACCGGGTTGCCGGCGATCGCCACCCGGCCGTCGAGGATCAACGCCTTCAGCCGCGACCGCGACAGCTCGGGGCAGCGCGCCGCCAGCACGCGGTCGAGCCGCGCCGAGCCCTCGTCGCCGGCCACCACCACAGTCACGGGATTTTCCGGCGTTTCGGCCACGATCGTACCTTCCAAAACACCCGCCTTGAGACAGAGATTCGCATGACCGACACCGCCACGCCCGACCCCACTCCAGAGCAGGCCGCGCTGTTTGCGCGGGTGCGGCGGATGATGCTGATCGCGGGTCTGACCACCACGGTGGCGGTCGCCGCGGTGTTGATCGCCATCGGCTATAAGCTTTTCCGCGCCGAGGGAAGCGCGCCGGCCGCCACCGAGCACACGCTGCGGCTGCCGAAGGGGGCTCGCGTGGTCTCCACCGCCTCCGCCGGCGACTATGTGGTCGTCACCCTGGACATCGGCGGCGCCACTGAACTGCGCACTTTCGAGGCCAAAACCCTCAAACCCACCGGCCGCTTGACCTTCGCCAGCGAGCCGTAGGCGGCGGATGGGGCGGTACGCCGTTCGGGCACCGTTCGATTGTTGAGCCGACCGCTGCCCCATCAAAGCCGTCATGGCCGGGCTTGACCCGGCCATCCACGCCACAGGCACGGACATTTCTTGCCGATGGATGCCCGGGCCGAGCCCGGGCAGGACGGATTTCGGAAAAGGCCGCCCCCGATCTTGCGGCGGCGCGGTTTCGCGGCTATTGGTGCGGCCCTCACGCTCCCTTCGTCTAGCGGTTAGGACGCGGCCCTCTCAAGGCTGAAACAGGGGTTCGATTCCCCTAGGGAGCGCCAACGCCATTCATGGCGTTGATCTGTCAGTCTTTTCTGCATAATCCATAGCTTACGTCGGCCCGCTGCTACATGCGCTTGCTACATGCAGGGCCGTTTGATGGGCTTCATGACGTACCTAATCCGCCGCGGGGTGACGTGGCATTTCCGCTTCCGCCTTCCCGACGACCTCCGAGGCCGTGCTGTCGCCGCGTACTGGCCGAACAACCTCTCTGCGCTGATCAATCCGAAGCTCGGCAGGATCAAGCAGGAGATCACCGAGAGCCTGCGCACCTCCGACAACTCGATTGCGAGGGCACGGGCTGGCGTCCGGATCAGCGATACCGAACTGCTGGTCCGTGAGGCCCGCCGGTTTCTTGCCGAGGGTCCGGCGCGAACCATTCCCGAGGACGTGATCGAGCACCTTGCTCAACGTCGCCTCCAAGAACTGTTGGCCGCTGACGACGCGGTGCGGGCCAAGGGCCTCGGGCTCGACATGACAGCGATGCGGAGCGCGGCGGCGTCGGGGCTGCTCATCTGCAAACGAGAGAACCAACCGCCGCACGGTCCCACATCGCCGGATCGATCCGGTATGACGCGTGACGATCTCGACCTGTTCGCGTTCGGCGTCGACCGGTTGGCCGCCGACCTCCGTCTCGGCGTGGCATTGCGGCGACCTCCGAACTGGGTTCAAGCCGCTGTAGATGCGGCGCTGGCCGAACGAGGCATAGTGCTTCCCCCGGATGCACCAGAGCGCGAGGCGCTGGACATCGAGTTTCTTGCGGCCACCCAACGGGCCTTCGCTGCGCTGAAGATGCGGAACGAGGGGCATTTCGTCCCTACACCGCCCTCGCCGCCGGACCCGGCCGAACGGCTTGGCCCTACCCTCTCTGAAACTTTCGAGCAGTGGAAGGCGGGCACGTTGCTCCCGGGCATGAAGGTGCCGCGCTCCAGCACGGCGACCGAGGCGGAGTTTTGCATCCGCCGCTTCCGTGAACTGCACGGCGATCCACGCATCGGCGCGATCACGCGAGAGCACGCCCGCAGCCTTCGGGACGCGCTGTGGCGCCTGCCGACCCGACTGCCCGCCCATGTCGAGAAACTCCCGCTCCCTGACATCCTCGCCCGCAACGACCTCGGGGACTACCCGCGCCGTTCGTCGGGTACGCTTGGAAAACACATCACTTTGATCACCGCGATCCTGAGCAAGGGCGCGGATGCCTACGATCTCAAGTTCAACGGAGCTGGCTGGTCGAACCCGTTTGAGGGGCTGAAGCCAGAGAACAACGACGACGAACTAAACCGTGATCCGCTATCTCCCGAGGAACTGGCCATCGTCTTCTCTTCGCCGATCTACACACAGGGGGAGCGGCCACGGGGCGGAAAAGGAGAGGCCGCCTATTGGCTGCCGGTGCTGTCGGTTATGACCAGCGCGAGGTTGTCCGAGTTGGCGCAGTTGCGTGTCTGCGATGTTCGCCGGGACGAAGGCACAGGCATCGATTATCTCGACATCAACGACGAACGCGGGAAGACGCTGAAGGCCGCCAGCGCCAAGCGTCAAGTACCGTTGCACATGGTTCTGCTACGGATCGGCTTCTTGGACTTCGTTGCTTGGCGCTATGCCTCGGACGAAGATGCCACCGCAAAGCTCTTTCCCGGGCTGGAGCCGACAGGCAAGGGCGGCCGGATCGGGAAATCGTGGTCGAAGTGGTTCAACAACTGGCGCCGGAGCAAGCTGAAGATCGTTGGTGAGGATAGCCGGAAAGACTTCCACTCCCTACGCCACACCTTCAAGGACATGTGTCGCGCGGCAAGGATCGAAGAGGAGGTGCACGATGCGCTCACCGGCAACAGCTTCAAGGGCGGTGGGAAGGGTGTTGGTCGGCGCTATGGCAACGGCGTCCCGCTGGAGGTGCGAGCGGAGGTCGTTGCGAGCCTCAAGCCACCAGGAGCCCTCCTGCAACTAAGGTGGACCAAGCCATCGTGATGAGGCCGCGCCTTCGCCTCTTGCGAGGGAGAAGCCGCAACTTTGCCGCCGATGCGATCGGAATGGTCGGGTGGCAACCTACTGAAACTTTCGCTTCTTAAAAGCCGCTACGTCCTGCGCCGTGAGCTTGAACCACTCGCCATTCGCCCGACGCTCCACAAAGCGACGGTGCCAATAGGCTTCGATGCCGGGCGGATCATCGGTTCGGATTGTGTGGAACAGTTCAGCCTTGTCGGGTAGGGCAATCGTGATCTGCTTGAAGCGTCGTTCGGCATCTTCGCTACGGCCAATCTTGTAGAAATCCCCCGATTTGATCAGGTACACGAACCCATCGGCTCGCTTGGATGACGGTTGCTCGCGTGGGGCGTCGTCCCTTTGATCAGGTAGCATCGCGGCGATGTCGCTCAGTCCTGCATCCGTTGCCACGAGTCTGGCAAGCGCCGCGACCACATCGGTTCGGCGCCCCAAGTGGCGTTTGATCACATTGGGATGTGGCACCGATGGATTAGCCCGCCTCAGGATGTCGATCTCGGACTGCGTTGGAAAGCGGCCGTAGTGCCGACAGGCTTCAACTATTCCGGAGAGCACCGCGTCACTGTCTGCCTTGCTGTTCCAATCGTTCGGCTCAAGCCCGGCGTCCTTAATCGCGTCACCCCATCGAGCCCAGTGCCGACCGCGCCACTGGTGCTCAGCTATCCCCGTCTCCTTGGCAAAGAGCTTTTGCCCCGGAGCCTGCCCGCCGCTTGCCGACGCCAGCCGTCTAATCTCTTGAAGGATGAAGTCCCGCATCCGATTGGCTATCCAGTTGAGGGCGGGTTGGCTGCTAAGCCCGATCGTTCGGTGCTGTGTAGTATCGAAGATGCATTGCAAAAACACTGATCGACGCGGTTGATCAAGCTTAGCTGCCGGTCACGCCTGTCTTCAACCCGCCTCCAATGCCCTGTAGACCGACGCCCGGCCGATGTTCAGCGCCTTGGCGATGGCTGACGGCCCCATGCCCTCGGCTTTCAGCGCCTTGATCTTGGCCGCGTCGATGCTCGGCTTGCGCCCCTTGTAGACGCCTCGGGCCTTGGCATCGGCGATCCCCTCCAGTTGACGCTCCTTCCGCAAGTTCGTCTCGAACTCGGCGAACACGCCCAGCATATCGAAGAACGCCTTGCCCGCTGCGGTGCTGGTGTCGATCGGTTGCTCGGTGGCCTTGAGGCTCGCGCCCTTGGCCCTGACGGCGCGAGCGATGTCTTGCAGATCGCCGATACTGCGGGCTAAGCGGTCGATCCGCGTCACCATGAGCACGTCGCCGTCGCGAAGGAAGTCCAACACGGTCTGTAGCTCAGCCCGGCCGGTAGTCGTGGTCCCGGACCTCTTCTCCGATCGGATCAGGTCGCAGCCCGCAGCGCGTAGCGCGGCTTCCTGTAGGGAGAGGTTCTGGTCGGTGGTGCTGACGCGGGCATAGCCGATGACGGTCATGGGACGGTGCCTCAGTGTCTCATTAGGTTCTAGACCCAAGAACCATGACGTCTCGGAACCTGCAAGTCAACCCTATTGAGACAGAAAATCCGTCTCAGCGCGACGTCTCGTATCGGTGTAGCCGAATGATGCAAGAAGGAAGGGACTGCAGCACAACTAAAAGGTGCCGGCAGGGATAAGCACCTAGCGAATCAGTTCCTCACCCCTAAGATACTCCCCGGAGGATTTTGCTCCGAGGGTTGCCCTGATGATTGCTGAAGAAGATTTCGCCGCAGCTGCGGATTGTCCGCCGGAGATGGCATTCGTTCGACTTGAGCGTAAGTTCCGAGAAATTTTGGAGCGCAATTTGAACGAAACGGATAGCGGAGGAGCCGCTACCCACCTTGTGATCGAGTATATGAACCACACCTTGGCCGCCGCAGAGGCGCTTCGGTTAGATTTCTTGGATTTCTATGCGGTACCGGATGAGAACCAGAGCGACGTCTGGTCGGACTACAGGCGATTTCGGCAAGCAGTTGATGCCTTCGCTGTTCGAATTCAAATAAGCCACCTACGAGTAGGACCGGCTTATGCTTTGCCACTTGACCAGAACGAGAAGACGCACTTACGCGCTTACGTAACGCGTATCAAGGAGATCATCGACCAGTCATCACTGGTCACAGCCAAGAAAGAGCGACTGTTCGACAAGCTGAATGCGTTCCTAAAGGAGTTGGATCGAGACCGGACAGCCCTTCAAAAATTCAACGACGTCATCTTGTCTCTCGCCAATACTGGTGGCGAGGCGGCTGAAGGGTTAGAGCCCGCTTGGAAGTGGGCCAAGCTCGCGGCAGCAGTTCTCGGTGTCCGCCAAGAGACGGAGCAGACCAAACAATTACCGCCGCCCAAAAAAGCCGAGGCAAAGCGACAACTACCGCCACCAACCAAAAAGAACTCTCACGTTGACATCGACGACGACATTCCGTTCTAGAGCTGCGTCACTCGAAGGTGGTTACCTGCGGCCCGCACCTCCCTAGGAAGCGACACTGCATTCCCAGAGGCCCGTATGGTCGATATTTTTGGATTCTGGAAGAACATCGACAGATCAGCGACCATCCACCCTGCTGATAAACCAATCTTCGACCGTTTGAAGAATGCTCACGGGTTTGACCTTCGTTGTCTGCCCCTTAATTTTGCAGGCAGGCTCCGCGATGCGCCGGTCGTGCTCCTTTACCTGTCGCCCGGCTTCGCGCAGTTCGACCTCAAGATTGCCAGAAGCAAGGAAGGCCAGGAGCACCTTGCTTGTCAGCGGACCGGCCGCGCTGGTCTCGTCGACATCAACCCGGCTGCTGCTAGATGGCGGGCTGAGCGCCTTGGCTGGCTAGGCGATCCCGAGCAACTGCAGAAGAAGGTCGCCATTGCCAACATCGGTGCCTATCATTCTCGGACCTTTGTTGATCATCACGTTTTGGCTGCGCTTCCGTCCAGCCGCGCAATGCTGGACTGGGCTCAAGGAACTCTGTTCCCACAAGCCGAGCGCGGTGACCGTATGGTCGTTTGCATGAGGGCGGCCAACTTCTGGGGCCTTGAGCCGGGTCAGCGATACGGCAAGGCCCTCTATGCTCCCCTAACGACGCGTGGGGGTCACATGATACGGGGAGAACTCCGGAACGAGATTGAGCGGAGGGCCCGTCATTACCTAGATGGCTCGCACCGCAAATCCTAGCGTTTTTGCATCTGCGAACGTAACTGAGCCAACGCCTCCCCTAGGGAGCGCCATTTCCGAAGACCTTGATTTGGAGGGGTTTTCGGGGGGTCGTGGTACCGATTTCACGATTTGCAGACCGTCGTCGTCCCGACGTCTTCTCGATGGCGTCCGAAGCTCCAACAGGCTCAGCTAAGACGCTTTTTGCAGCAGCGCGACGTGGTGCTGCTGCGTAGGCTCCGGCAGGTCTCATCATCGTTAATAGATCTTCTGCACGGCCCGCCCTGCCGCCGCTAGTGGTGGGTGAGCGGTGCAAGATCTGCTCCTTCGGCCGAGGGCTATCGACCACACGCTCGATTTGGAACCGGGCCCTGTTTCGGCTGTTTTGATTATTGCGAATATTGCGAATATTTCGTAGGGGGAGCTTGTAGAAGGGAGAACTCGCGATGACGTTACCGGCATTTTCGGAGGGACTTGGCGGGCGTTTGCCATCCGCGAGCGAAAAGGCGGCCGCGAACCACTTGCGCCGAATCTTGGCGATGCACGCGGCTGGGGATACGAAGCTGAGCGTCCTCGACGAAGAGACAAAGCTACCAACAGAGATCACACTGAGCCCTGCGCTATCGAACCTGCTGATGGAGCTGCTGCGCCATGTCGGGCGTGGCGATGCAGTGACGTTAGTCCCCGTCAGCCAGATGCTGACAACGCAGCAGGCCGCCGACATCCTAAATGTCTCGCGTCCTTTCCTCATTTCACTTCTCGAAAAGGGAGAGATCGAGCATTCGCTGGTTGGACGGCATCGACGCATTAAGGCCGACCGCCTTTTTGCGTACAAAGAACAGCGCGATAAAAAGCGCGGGAATGCCCTCAGCGGTCTAGCCGAGCTCGACGGCGAGAACCTGTAGCCTTGTTCGCCAACCGCTACACCGCGTTTATCGACGCATGCTCGCTCGCTGGAGCGCTTAAGCGTAATCTCTTACTGACATTGGCGGAGGGCGAATTCTTTCGCCTCCGCTGGTCGTCCCGGGTCCTCAACGAGACCGAAAAGGCCATCTCGAAAATCCTCCTAAACAAAGGCGTTACTGATGCTGCGGATCGCGCTGCACGGGCCCGGGGATTTATGGAGGAGGCGTTCGAAGAGGCCTGCGTCCATGACTACGACGACTTCCTTTACGCGTGCAAAAGTTTGCCCGATGCCAACGATGCCCATGTGTTGGCGGCAGCTCTGAAGACACAAGCCGCAACGATCGTTACTGACAATCTCAAGGATTTCCCCGAGACAATTCTCACTCCGCTCAATATCGAAGCTCGGTCGACTGACGCATTTATCGCAGATACCATCTCCCTGGATTTAGGGAGGGCAGTCGCCGTCATTCGTAATATGCGTCTCAGGTTGAAAAGGCCGGAAAAGACGCCCCAAATTCTTCTGCTCGACATGGAGGCCGAAGGATTAACGGAAACCGTTGACGTCCTGCGGGCTCACGTTCGATCCCTGTAGTTTGGTCCTTACGTTCACCCACGGGCGCCGAGCAAGCCCCCCTTCAGATCGTCATCGCCCTCCGGATTACCAAGAGCCGGATTAGTCCGTCGAAAGATCCGCGAACTCAGCACGGTTCGTCGATCGGATGAGCGCGGCTTCCTGTTCGATCTCAGCCGCCACCTCCACCGCCTGATCCGCCCCGACCGGCCGTGAGAACGCGAAGCCCTGCACGAAATCGCAGTCGAACGCGGTGAGCAGATCCACCTCTTCGGCCAGTTCGGCGCCTTCGGCGACGACGCTCATGCCGAGGCCGTGCGACAGCGCGATGATGCCGCCGAGCAGTTTGCGTTTCTCCGGCACGGTGGCGATGCCGCTCACGAATGACCGGTCGATCTTCAGGCAGTTGAACGGCAGGCGCGTCAGATAGCCGAGCGACGAATAGCCGGAGCCGAAATCGTCGAGCGCCAGCCCAATGCCCAGCTTCGACAGCGCCGCGAGCGTCGTGCTGACCCTCTGTTTGGTATGATCGACGAACAGACTTTCGGTCAGCTCCAGCCACAGCAGTTCCGCAGGCAGGCCGGTCTCGGCGAGCACCGCGGCGACGACCTTCTCGAAATCGCCGGTCCAAATTTGCGCCGGAGAGACGTTCACCGAAATCGATCGGGCGGGCAATCCGGCGTCGAGCCAGGCGCGCATCTGCTTGCAGGCGTCGCGTAGCACCCAATGGCCGAGATCGACGATCAGGCCGGTGCTTTCCGCGATCGGAATGAACTCCGCCGGCGAGATCGGTCCGCGCTCGGGATGGCTCCACCGTAGCAGCGCCTCGAAACCAACGACTCGGCCGGTCTTGAGATCGATCTGCGGCTGATAGTGCGTGGTAAGGCCGCCGCTCTCGACGGCGTGGCGCAGACGCCGGCCGAGGTCGAGCTTCTGATCGACCGCCTCGGCGTAGGCCGGTTCGAACAGCTGCGCGCGGCCGCGTCCGGCCTCTTTGGCCATATAGAGCGCAAGGTCGGCATTGCGCGAGGCCTTCTCGGCGGTTGCGCCATGCTGCGGCAGGAGCGCGATGCCGATGGTGGCGCCGATGCAGGCCTCGCCTTCGGCAAGCTCGACCGGGACCGACAGTTTCGCGATCAATCGATCAGCAAGAGCGATCGGCGCTTCGGCAGTCGTGCCGGAGCCGCTCATCAGCACCGCGAATTCGTCGCCGCCGATCCGGGCGATGAAAGCCTGAGGATCCAGCTCCCGTCTCAGCACGCCAGCAACATGGATCAGCAGACTGTCGCCGGTGGAATGGCCGAGCGAATCGTTGACCTCCTTGAAGCGATCAAGGTCGATCAGATACAGCGCGCTGTGTCCGTCTTCCGGGATGGGGGCCTCGAAGAGATCGGCGAGTCTGCGCTTGAACAGCGCGCGATTGGCGAGCCCGGTCAAAGGATCGGTATAGGCGAGCTGCTCGAGCCGGCGCTCGGCCTCTTTGCGCTCGGTCACGTCCTGGGCGGTGCCGATCAGGCCGATGATCTGCCCGTTCGCGATCTCGGCCTTGCAGATGATGGCCAGATCGCGCGGCGCGCCGTCGGCGTGCGCCACTCGGATGTCGGTGGCTTCGGTGTTGCCGCTGCGAAGGACACGGGCCTGAAGTTTCAGAAGACGCCGAGCATCATCGTCCAGAAAATAGGACGTCGTGTTTTCATAGGTCGGCGGGAACGCGTCGGCCTCTAGTCCCAGCAGGTGATAGAGTTCGGGAGACCATATGGTTCGGCCGACGTCCAGCCGGTGATGCCAGGTTCCGATCTTGCCGAGCCGATGCGCCTCTTCCAGCGCTCCGGTGCGCTGATCGAGCAAGGCGCGCGCGACTTCGAGTTGGGTGATGTCCCGCGCCGTGCCGCGATAACCCAGGAATGTCCCGTCATCGGCAAAGATCGGCTTGCCGCTTGTGGAGATGCTGACCCGCGAGCCGTCATGCCCGATCGAGGTGTAGACGAACTCGCGGAAAGGGCGATGGGCTTCCATGTCGGCCCTGTGCAGCGCCATGGAGCCTTCATCGCCGGGCGCGCAAGCCAACTCCCACCGGGGCTTCCCTCCGGACGCGACGGTCTGCAGGGCCACATTGCCTTCGACTGATTTCGGATGGGGAAGCAGCCGATGGTCGGGGTCGCTTTCCCAGCACCAGTCCGACGCGGTGCTGACGAAATCCGCGAGCCGCTGTTCGCTCTCGGCGAGTTGCCGGAGGGCAGACGTCTCCGGAGTCGCATCCCGGACAATGCCGAAGACGCGCTGGACCTGGCCGCTGGAGTCGAACTCCGGCTCGCCATGCACGACGCAATCAAACTGACTGCCGTCGGGCTTGAGGAGCTTCGTCTCGACCGCAAATGGGCGGCCTTCCGTCCAGCACGCCACATAATGCACCTGCAAGACGTCGCGGCTTTCGGCGAGGTCGCGTTCGCGCAACGGGGCGATCGGAATGGACTCAGTGACCGTCTGGAAGTCGTAGAGCGCAGCGAACTCGGGCGACATCCAGAAGTCGGTCGCGGCGGAGTCGTAAGACTCCCAATATGCGATGCGCGCCATCTTCATCGCGCGACGCAGCGACCACTCCTGATGCCACCCCCGCGGTTCTCGTGGGTAGCGCTGCCGCAGTGACGCTCCCCGAAGAGCCATCTTTCCCCACCGAAGACCAACGCGCACTATGATACAGTCGTAACATGACGCGGCTGGGTAGCAGAGCGGCAAGTGTCAATACGAGGAGAGCGCTCACCATCGTGGTATAAATTGCGTGAACCTGGGCGGGAACCGTTTGAAGCCTCGCCGTGCAGATCAAAATTGCACATTCAGGCTGGGTTTGATTGAGCCCCGCTTCTGTCGATCACGTCGGCAGTCGCGTACTTCACAGTGCCCCCAGCAGATCGTCCCGCAAATCCTCATAATCCTCCAGCCCCACCGAGATCCGGATCAGTCCGTCGGTAAATCCGTGTCGGGCGCGTTCGGCCGGATCGTAGGTCGCATGGGTCATGCTGGCAGGATGTTGGATCAGTGTCTCGGCGTCGCCGAGGCTGACGGCGCGGGTGGCTAGCTTCACCCGGTCCATGAAGCCGCGGCCGGCGTCCAGTCCGCCTTTCAGTTCGAGCGCGATCATGCCGCCCATTGCGCGCATCTGCTGCTGTGCGAGCTTGCGCTGCGGATGGCTGCCGAGGCCCGGATAGTACACCGCGGCGACCGCGGGATGCGCTTCGAGGTCGTGCGCGAGCTTTGCGGCCGTGGCGCTGTGGCGGTCCATCCGCAAATTCAGCGTCTTCAGGCCACGCAGGATCAGGAAGGCGTCGAACGCGGAGATGCAGGCGCCGTTCAGCTCCTTGACGCCGACGAAGCGGAGCTGGTCGATGATTTCTTTGGATCCCACGACCGCGCCGGCGAGCAGGTCGCCGTGGCCGCCGAGATATTTGGTGGCCGAATGGGTGACGAGATCGGCGCCGAGATCGAGCGGGCGCTGCAGATACGGCGTGCAATAGGTGTTGTCGACGACCAGGCGGATGCCGGCGCGCCGGCACACCTCCGCGCAGGCTGCGATGTCGACCAGCCGCATGTTCGGATTGGTCGGGGTCTCGGTGAACACCAGCCTGGTATTGGCCGCGAGCGCCGCCTGCAGATTGGCCGGGTCGGTGAGGTCGGCGAAGGTCACCTGGATGCCGAACCGCGGCAAGTGATGTTCGAACAGCCCGAAGGTGCAGCCGTACAGCATCTGGTCGGCGACGATGTGGTCGCCGGCCTGCAGCAGCGTCCAGATCAGCGCGGTGAGCGCGCCGACGCCGGACGAGGTCGCGAGCGCCGCTTCGCCGCCCTCCAGCGCCGCGAGCCGGCTCTCCAGCACCGCGACGGTCGGGTTGCCGACGCGGCTGTAGATGAAGCCTTCGGCCTCGCCGGCAAACCGCGCCGCACCCTCAGCGGTGCTGGCGAAGGCGTAGGTCGAGGTCAGGAACAGCGGCGGGTTCAGGGCACCGTGATGCGCCAGCGGGTCGTAGCCGTGGTGGATCGCGGTGGTGGCAAAGCCGGGCGAGCGGGCGGATTCTGTCATGAGCGGGCTCCTTCGCGCTCAGTATGCTCCGAAACCCGCCGCCGAACTTGCCAATCATGCCACTCTAGGCGTAGCAAATGGCAATCTTCGTCACTTTGCCGCGCAGCATATGCAGAATTCTGCCAAGATCGCCTTGGACGCGATCGACCTCAAGATCCTCGCCGAGCTGCAGGCCGACGCCCGGATCCCCAATATCGTGCTGGCCGAAAAGGTCGGGCTGTCGCCGTCGCCGTGCTCGCGGCGGGTCAAGCTGTTGGAGCAGGCCGGCGTGCTGGCGAGCTACCGGGCGCTGGTCGACCGCGCCGCGGTCGGGCTGGCGGTGACGGCGTTCGCGTTCATCCGGGTCGAGCGGCATTCCCGCGACAATGCCGAGAGCTTCATCGCCGCGGTGCAGACCATGCCGGAGGTGGTCGCCTGCCATCTGGTGTCCGGCGACAGTGATTTCCTGCTCGAAGTGGTGGTGCCTGATATCGCCAGCTACGAGGCCAGCGTGCTGCGCGGCCTGTTGGCCCTGCCGACGGTGCGGGATATCCGCACCTCGTTCGCGATGCGGAGCTACAAGCTGAGTGGCCCGCTGCCGCTGCCGGCGGTTTCCAACGGCTGACGATCAGCACCGCCGCGCTCCGATACATTTGCCTGCAGACGAAAGATCACGAAACTCTCGATCAGGATCGATTTCTCCGCGACCTGCTGCCACGAGAATCCGGCCTCCTGCGCCCAGGCTTTGAGCAGCGCAATGTTGGTGTCGGAGGACAGCAGCAACAGCATCTCGCCGCCAGTCGCCAGGTGCCGGCGCGCCGAGCCGAACAGGTTGCGAAGATGGCAGTAGCCGGGGCCGGCGACCCAGGCGTGGTCGGCAATGTCCACCGGCTCACCGGCGAATGACGGCGGGCTCGAGATAATCAGATCGAATCTTTCCTCCGCAGCTACGGCCGAGAACAGGTTGGACAGCCGTGCATCGATCCGATCAGCGACGCCGTTGGTGGCGGCGTTGATCCGGGCCGCGTGCACCGCGTTGGGATTGATGTCGAGCGCCACCACCCGCTCGGCGCCGGCCAATGCGGCGGAGAGCGCCAGGATGCCCGAGCCGGTGCCGACCTCGACGGCGCATTTGCCGCGCAGGTCGAGCCGCCGCAGATGCGCGGCAAACATCCCGCTGGTGACGAATACGCCGGGATGAAACACCGAGGGTGGCACATCGAGCACCACGTCGCCGACACGGGTCCGCCGGGTCCGCTTGCTGGACAGGATGAAGGTGTGTGACGCCCAATGGACGAATTTGCGGAACAGTGTGCGAGGCAGCGAGTATCTGTCGGTCGTGGCGGGGCCACGCAGCGCTGAATCCGTCAATGTCTCCCCCCAGCTTTGAGCTTGGTCCGGCGACAACGACGCCAACACGCCATCGTTCCTATGTGCGGAAGGGGACGATTTGTAAGGGGCAGCCCCGCGGCTCAGCCCGGCAGCTGCTGTCGGACCCAGCGCACGATCGCTTGCGCCGGCATCGCCCCGGAGGTGCGGGCGCGCTCGCGGCCGTTGTCGAACAGGATCATGGTCGGGATACCTTGGATGCCGAGCCGGGCGGCGATCTGCTGCTCGTTGTCGGAGTTGAGCTTGATCAGCCGAACTTGCGGCTCCAGCTCGCGCGCGGCCTGCTCATAGGCCGGCACCATCGCCCGGCACGGGCCGCACCACGGCGCCCAGACGTCGACCAACACAGGTACGCTGCTACGCGATACCTGTTTGTCGAACAGATCGCCGCCGACATCGGCCGGATGGCCTTCGAACAGTTTGGCGCCGCACTTGCCGCATTTGCTCTCCAGCGCCGGGCGCTGCTCCGGCAGCCGGTTGACGCCGCCGCAATGCGTGCACACCACCAGATGATCGGACATGATCGGAGCCTCCTCGATTCGTCATCTAGGCGTTCGGTTCGCCATTGCGAGGAGGCGAAGCCGATGACGGGGCGAAGCGTTGCTACGGCACCAGCACCGCCGCACCGAGCAGTTCGCCGGCGCGGAGCTTGGTCAGAACCGCGTTGGCCTCATGCAGCGGAAACGCGTGGGTCTCGGTCCTGATCCCGGCCCGCGCCGCGACGGCGAGAAAATCGACGCCGTCCTGCCGGGTCAGATTGGCGACCGAGACGAGCTGGCGTTCCTCCCACAGCAGATCGTAGGGAAAGCTCGGGATGTCGCTCATATGAATGCCGGCGCAGACCACGCGGCCGCCTTTGCGCACCGCCTTCAACGCGGCCGGCACCAGGCTGCCGACCGGCGCGTAGATGATCGCGGCGTCCAGCGGCTCGGGCGGCAGCTCTTCCGACGCGCCGGCCCATACCGCCCCGAGGCTGCGGGCGAACTCCTGCGCGGCAGCATCGCCGCCCCGGGTAAAGGCGTACACCTCTCGTCCCTGCCAGCGCGCCACCTGTGCAACGATGTGCCCCGCGGCGCCGAAGCCGTAGATGCCGAGCCGCTCCGCCTCGCCGGCGATCACCAGCGAGCGCCAGCCGATCAATCCGGCGCACAGCAGCGGCGCGATCGCGACGTCATCACCGCTCTCGCCGAGCGGAAATGCGTAGCGTGCGTCGGCGACGGCGTGGGTCGCGAAGCCGCCGTCGCGGGTGCAGCCGGTGAACAGCGGCGAATCGCACAGGTTTTCCATGCCGCTGCGGCAGTAGCGGCAGACGCCGCAGGTGTAGCCGAGCCACGGAATGCCGACCCGGTCGCCGATGCGGTGGGTGACGACGCCGGCGCCGACCGCCGCGACCCGGCCGACGATCTCGTGGCCGGGGATGATCGGATAGCGGATGTTGGGCAGCTCGCCGTCGACGACATGCAGATCGGTGCGGCAGACGCCGCAGGCGCTCACCGTCACCAGCACTTCGCCGTCGCCCGGGTGCGGGGTGTCGCGCCGCTGCCATTGCAGCGACGTGCCCGGCGCCGTCAGCACCATCGCATCCATCGCGGGCCTCCCGGATCGGAGATCGGATACGTTCAATTATATTGCGCTGGCGCGGATCGATCAAAGCGGAGCCGGTCAACTGCGCTCGCGCGCCACCCAGTTTTCGCCCTGCTTGCGGTACAGCTTCTTCACCGCCGCCCAGGCGACGCGATGCGCAGTGGCTTCCTGCTCCTCCGGGCCGCGGTCCTGGTATTCGGCGAAGGCGTTGTTGAAAGCCGCGACGTAGATCTCCTGCGCGTGCAGCGGCAGCCGCACTTGCAGCCCCGGCGGAAGATCGTCGGTGGAAGCATAAGGCACGCGCACCCTCCCCTGTCGCGCTGGTTCGCCGAGGGGCCGGCCGTCAGGAATTCCTGAGCCAGTCCTGCGCGGCGCGGCACGACCTTCGGTGACGCTCGCACCCGATTGCGGCGAGCTCGCGTCGCGACCCTGGGGTTGACGCCGGTCAATCAGCGGTCCGACCGCCGCTCCTAGACTGCGGCCAGCCCCGCCGATCAGGCCTGGCCAATAGCGCGCATAGGAGATGGCGATGACGTCTCCAGCCTCCGATCCGCCGCCTCTGAGCGGTCGCTCGTTCGCGGTGCTGCGCGAGCTGATGGTCGAGCGCCAGATCGTTGCGCGCGGAATCCGCGATCCTCTGGTGCTCGCGGCGATGCGGAAAGTGCCGCGCGAAGTCTTCCTGCCCGAATCGAAGCGTGATCTGGCGTACGAGGACGCGCCGGTGCCGATCGCCGCCGAGCAGACGATGTCGCAGCCCTACATCGTGGCGCTGATGGCCGAGGCGCTGCTGCTGCAGGGCGGCGACAATGTGCTCGAGGTCGGCGCCGGCTCCGGCTACGCCGCCGCGGTGCTGGGCGAGATTGCCGGGCATGTCACGACGGTCGAGCGCATCGCCGCCCTGGCGGACGCCGCCGCGGCGAAGCTCGCCGAGCTCGGCTACCGCAACATCGACCTGCAGCAGGGCGACGGCACCCGCGGCTGGCCGCAGGCCGCTCCCTATGATGCGATCGTGGTCGCCGCGGCCGGACCGCAGGTGCCGGAGTCGTTGAAGGCGCAGCTCAAGATCGGTGGACGGCTGGTGATGCCGGTCGGCGCCGATCAGCACGCCCAGGAGCTGGTGCGGCTGACGCGGCTCGGCCCAGCCGATTTCACGCGCGAGCACCTCGACGACGTCCGCTTCGTGCCGCTGCTCGGTGCCGAAGGCTGGCCGTCGCCGGAGCCGGCCGGCAGATCGGCGCGCGACGGGCGATGATCGACCTTGCGGAAGATCAGCATTGCCCGATCTTCATCGGTCTAAGACAAAGGTGGTGCTAAACCATCGAGGGGCGGCCGCCGGCGCTCGTCACGGCCCCCTCACGAGTCATTTCGAATCAAATCCCAACAAGACGCCGCCGGGGAGCGCGACATGATCAAGGATCTCATCGTCAATCTTGAACGGAGCAAGGATCGCCAGCAGGTCACCGACCTTGCAATCGGCGTCGCCGAAATGTTCGGCGCCCATGTGGCCGGCTGCTGCTTCGCCTATGATTCGCTGCCGAGCTTCACGATGCCGGACTTCCCGTCCGACGTGCTGACCAAGATGCTGGCGGCGAGCGAGGAAGCGGCGCGCGCCGCGATCACGCAGTTCGAAGCGGCCTGCAAGCGCGAAGGTGTCTCCGCCGAGCATCATCTGCTGGAGACCGCCTACGGCACCTCGGGACGTTTCCCCAAGATGGCGCGCCGGTTCGATCTGTCGGTGATCATGCAGTCCGACGACGAGAACGGCGACAACGACATTCTGATCGAGCAGGTGTTGTTCGACTCAGGCAGGCCGCTGCTGATCCTGCCCTACATTCAGAAGACTCCGGTCAAGCTCGATCGGGTGATCTGCTGCTGGGACGGCAGCCGCGCCGCGACCCGCGCCATCAACGATTCCAAACCGTTCCTGCGCCGGGCCGGCCAGGTCGAGCTGCTGATCGTGCGGGACCATAAGGTGCGCGATCCGAACGAGCTGCGCGGCATCGAGATGGCCAATCATCTGGCGCGCTACGACGTCAAGGTCGACATCAAGACCATCACCGCCCCCGACATCGGCGTCGCCGGCACCATCCTGTCGCATGTCGCTGATACTTCCGCCGACCTCCTGGTGATGGGCGGCTACGGCCACTCCCGTCTGCGCGAATTCGTGCTCGGCGGCGTCACCCGCGAGATGCTGACGTCGATGACCGTCCCGGTGCTGATGTCGCATTGAGGCGGTCGTTCGGCACTCACTCCGGACTCCTCATCGTCATTCCGGGGCGCGCGCAGCGCGAACCCGGAATCCCGAGATTGTCGCGCATCAGGACGTTTACATCAGGTCGGGATTCCGGGTTCGCTTGCTACGCAAGCGCCCCGGAATGACCGGGCGATTGCTGCTACACACATTGCCGAATATACGGCCGGTTGATCTCCCACAGCTCGTCGAGGATCTTCTCGGCCGCGACCGCCGAGTTGACCACCGGGTCGATCAGCAGCGCTTGCAGCGCCAGTTCTTTCGAGGCGTGGACGGCGGCTTCGACGGCGAGCTGCTGCACGCTGGCCTGCATCAGCATCAGCTTGGCGATCGGGTCGGGCAGCGGGCCGAGTGACACCGGATGCACGCCGGCGGCGTCCACCGTCACCGGCACTTCGACCGCGAGCTCGGCCGGCAGGTTGGGGATCACGCCGCGATTGAGCACGATGCCGGATTCGATGAAGCGCTTCTGGTTGTGCAGCATCGCGGCGATCGCCGCCGCGCCGCGCTCGCCGGACGGCTCGGTCCACCATTGCGGAATCGGCATCGTGCCGCCGAGCACGCCGTTGAGCTGGGTGAGGAATTCGCCACGCCAGCGTTCGTCCTGGTCGAAATCGTAGCCCTTCTCGCCGGCTTCCCAGCCGTAAGGCAGATACTCGCCGAGATGATCGTCGCTGCAGGTCAGCCAGTAGCCGAATGCGCGATACAGCCGCCGCGTGAACCGCCAGGCATCCGGATCGAAGCTCTGCTCGGCGGCGCGAAACCGCGGATACAGATCCTCGCCGGTGTCGCGGTGGCGGATCTCGGTCAAGCACTGGAAGTGATTGAGCCCGGCGCCCCACACCTCGATCTCGTCGCGCGGCATCTGCATGATGTAGGCGATCGCGTCGCGGCCCATGAAGATGCCGTGACACAGTCCGATATGGCGCACCTTGGTGTAGCGGCCGAGCGCCAGAATGATCCGGCTCTCCGGATTGGAGTAGTTGAGGAACAACGCGTTCGGGCACAATTCCTCGATGTCGCGGATGAAGTCGAACACCAAGGGCAGCGTGCGCAGCGTGAAGAACAATCCGCCCGGACCGCCGTTCTCGCCGAGCGTGTGACGGATGCCGTGCTTCTTCGGCACCTCGAAGTCCTGCTTCCACAGCCGGTTGCGATCGATCGCGGTGGCGTTGATGACGAACCCGGCGCCGTCGAGTGCGGCGCGGCGGTCGGTGGTCTGCTCGATGATCAGTCCGGCGCCGGACCGTGCATTCATCAGCTTCGCCAGCTCGGTCATTCGGCCGAGCGTTTCCGGATTGCGTCCGACCAGCGTCAGCGTCGAACCGGCCAGCACCGGCGACGCGAACAGGTCGCGAAACATGCTGAGACCGAACGACGCACTGGAGGCGCCGAGGAACACGATCTTGGTGGTGTTGGGCATCTCAGATCGACTCCGCCAGCAGGCCAGTTAGCCGCGTGAAGCGGGCAGATCCGCGCGCGGGCCTTCGCCTGCTATCTGTTGCGAACGGACCTCGAGTGAACCGCAACCTTGCGGCTGCGGTCTTGACGCCGATCAACGGCGTCGGCACACCGCCACGCCACACTGCTTCCCCGCCCCCGCCTGTCGGAATTTCATCAGCAGCATCAAACCGGAGTGCGCCCCGCGATGGTCGACATCGTCACCCTTACGCCCAATCCTGCGATCGACCTGTCGACATCGGTCGAGCGTCTGGTGCCGAGCCGCAAGCTGCGCTGCGCGGCGCAGAAGCGCGATCCCGGCGGTGGTGGTATCAACGTGGCGCGGGTGGTGAAGCGGTTCGGTGGTGACGTCGAGGCGATCTTCCCGGCCGGCGGCTTCACCGGCAAGCTGCTCAAGCTGCTGCTCGACGAAGAAAACGTGCCGAGCCGGATCGTCGAAGCGGTGGCCGAGACGCGGGAGGATTTCTCGGTCAGCGAGAACGCCACCGGCGAACAATACCGCTTCGTGCTGCCCGGCCTGCCGCTCGCCGAGCACGAATGGCGCGGCATGCTCGATGCCTTGGCGGCAACCTCGCCGGGACCGAAGATCGTGATTGGCAGCGGCAGCCTGCCGCCGGGTGTGCCGGTCGATTTCTACGCGCAGGCTGCCGCGGTGGCCAAGCAGCTCGGCGCCAAGTTCTTTCTCGATACCTCCGGCAAGCCGCTGGTGGCAGCGCTGGCGCAGGGCGTCACCCTGATCAAGCCGAACCTGCGCGAGATGCAGGAGCTCGCCGGCCGGCCGCTCGGCTGCGAGAAGGAATGGGTCGACGCCGCGCGCGCGCATATCACGGCCGGTCAGGTCGAGATCGTGGCGTTGTCGCTCGGTCATCTCGGCGCGCTGCTGGTCACCAAGGACGAGGCGCTGCGGTCGCCCGCGCTGCCGGTGACCGCGGTGTCGACCATCGGCGCCGGCGACAGCTTCCTCGGCGCCATCGCGCATCGCTTGGCGCAGGGCGGTTCAGTCGCTGATGCGTTTAGGCTCGGTCTTGCGGCGGGGGCCGCGACCCTGACGGTGCACGGCACGCAATTGTGCGGCCCTGCCGAGGTCGAGCGGCTGTACGGGCAGGTGATCATCGAGCCGATCTGAGCGAACCCTGCTTCGGCGCCGCATCGCGGCTCGCGCGGTTTTGCCGCACCCAGCCGGAACTGATCGCGAGACCCCCGGTTGATGTGCCGCATTGGCTGGCGGCGCCTTGCCAGGAGCTCGCATGTCCCAAGACGAATCCCGACTGAACGACACCGAAATTCCCGACAGCGCCGACGGCACGGTCACATATGACGGTCCCGCCGGCGGTTGGGGTTCGTTGCAGGGGATCAGCCGGATCTTCGGCAAGGAGTGGAGCTCGCCGGCCGCTATCGAAACCTTGATGCGCCAGAATAAGCCGAAAGGCTTCATGTGCGTGTCGTGCTCCTGGGCGAAGCCCGCCGACTATCACACCTTCGAATTCTGCGAGAACGGCGCCAAGGCGACGCTGTGGGAGCTGACCAGCGCGCGCTGCACGCCGGAGTTCTTCGCCGAGCACAGCGTCACCGAGCTGCGGGGTTGGTCCGACTACGATCTCGAGATGCAGGGCCGGCTGACGCATCCGATGCGCTACGACGCCGCCACCGACCATTACGTGCCGTGCTCGTGGGACGAAGCGTTTCAGGCGATCGGCGAGCATCTGCGCTCGCTCGATCCGAAGTCCGTGATCTTCTATGCGTCCGGCCGCGCCAGCCTCGAGACCTCATATCTCTACGCGCTGTTCGCGCGGCTGTACGGCCACAACAATCTGCCCGACAGCTCCAACATGTGTCACGAGACCACCTCGGTGGCGCTGAAGAAATTGCTCGGGGTCGGCGTCGGCACGGTGGTGTTCGACGACCTGTCGAAATGCGACGCGATGTTCTTCTTCGGTCAGAACACCGGATCGAACAGCCCGCGCTTCCTGCATCCGCTGCAGGACGCCGCCGAGCGCGGCGTCGAGATCGTCACCTTCAATCCGGTGCGCGAGAAAGGGCTCGAGAGTTTCGTCAATCCGCAGAACCCGGCCGAGATGCTCACCGGGCGCGAGACCCGGATCAGCAGTCAGTACCATCAGGTCAAGGTCGGCGGTGACATCGCCGTCCTGACCGGCCTGTGCAAGCACGTGTTTGCGCGCGACGACGAGGCCAAGCGCGACGGCCGTCGCGTGATCGACGCCGATTTCATCAAGGCGCACACCCATGGGTTCGAGGAGTTCGAGGCCAAGATTCGCGCGACTTCGTGGGACGAGATCGAGCGGGAGTCCGGCCTCGGCCGGGCGGCGATCGAGGCCGCCGGCGAGGTCTATGTGAAGGCCGAGCGTGTCATCGGCATCTACGGCATGGGCCTGACCCAGCACGCTCACGGCTTTCTCAACGTTGCGATGTTCGTCAACCTGCTGCTGCTGAGGGGCAATATCGGCCGCGACGGCACTGGCATTTCGCCGGTGCGCGGTCATTCCAATGTGCAGGGCCAGCGCACTGTCGGCATCTCCGAAAAGCCCGAGCTGGTGCCGCTCGACAAAATGGCCGAGCAGTTCGGCTTCGACCCGCCGCGCGACAAGGGCATGAACACCGTGGAAGCCTGCCATGGCCTCATCGAGGGCCGCGTCAAAGCCTTCATCGGGCTCGGAGGCAATTTCGTTCGGGCAATTCCCGAGCGGGACGCGATGGAAGATGCCTGGACGCGGATGCAGCTCACCGTGCAGATCGCCACCAAGCTGAATCGCAGTCATCTGATCAATGGCAAGGCGGCCTATCTGCTGCCCTGCCTCGGCCGCACCGAGCAGGACATCCAGGCCACCGGCCCGCAGGCGGTGACGATGGAAGACACCTTCAGTTGCATTCAAGGCTCGGTCGGGCTGCGCCGTCCGGCGAGCGACCAGCTGAAGTCGGAGCTGGAGATCGTCGCCGGAATGGCCAAAGCCACGCTGCCCGACAATCCGAAGGTGAGATGGGACGATTGGGTCGGCGACTATGGTCTGGTGCGTGACCTGATCGCCGAGAGCTATCCGGAGATGTTCCACGACTTCAATGCGCGGATGTTCACCCCGGGCGGGTTCTACAAGGGCAACGCGGCGCGCGAGCGGATCTGGAAGACCGAGAGCGGCAAGGCGGAGTTGACCGCGCCGGAGCGCTTGAATTCGATCGGCTTCGCGGACAAGGCGGGACGCTATCGATTGATCACGATGCGATCGAACGACCAGTTCAACACCACGATCTACGGCATGAGCGATCGGCTGCGCGGCATCGAAGGCCGCCGCGACGTGCTGCTGATCAACCCGGACGAGATCGCGCGCGCCGGCCTGACGGAGGGCCAGGAAGTCTGGCTCGAAGGCGATGCCGGCGACGGCGTCCATCGTGAAGTCGGCCCGCTGCGCGTGACGCCGTTTAGGCTGCCGGATGGTTGCCTCGGCGCCTATTATCCCGAGATGAATCCGCTGATGCCGCTATGGCACCACGATGGACCGTCGAAGACCCCGGCTGCGAAATCGGTTCCGGTGCGGATTCGAACCTGATCGCGTGCCAGCTTGATCCACGTCATCGCCAGTTCACGCCGCTCGGTTAATCCGCGACTGAATGCATGCCGGCCACGGCGTGACGCCGCGGCATGGTCAACCGCGCCCACCGAACGATGCATGTTGCATCGGCACACGGTTGGCTGGCATTGCAAGGCCTGCACGCGTCAGCCACTATGTGGCACTGCGACATCGCTGTCGAAGCGCGTAAGACGCGATTGCGAAGTAGGAATGGCCGGTTTTCGGCCGCTGGAATGAGAGGCCGCATGAGTCAAGGTGTCACCGCTCCGCTCGCCCGTCACGCAATGGCCTATGTGCTGGCAGGGGGACGTGGCAGCCGGCTGATGGAGCTGACCGATTGGCGTGCCAAGCCTGCGGTGTACTTCGGCGGCAAGTCACGCATCATCGATTTCGCGCTGTCGAACGCGCTGAATTCCGGTATTCGCCGAATTGCAGTGGCCACGCAATACAAGGCGCACAGCCTGATTCGGCATCTGCAGCGCGGCTGGAACTTCTTCCGTCCGGAGCGCAACGAGAGCTTCGACATTCTGCCGGCGAGCCAGCGCGTGTCCGAGGAAATGTGGTATCGGGGCACAGCCGACGCCGTCTATCAGAACATCGATATCATCGAGAGCTACGATCCGAAGTTCATCGTCCTGCTGGCCGGCGATCATGTCTACAAAATGGACTACGAGAAGATGCTGCAGCAGCACGTCGAGCAGGGCGCCGACGTCACTGTCGGCTGCCTCGAAGTCGAGCGCGCGGAGGCGACCGCATTCGGCGTGATGCACGTCGATGAAACCGACCGCATCATCTCATTCCTGGAAAAGCCCGCCGATCCGCCGGCAATGCCCGGCAAGCCCGACAAGGCGCTGGTCAGCATGGGCATCTATGTGTTCGAGACCAAGTTTCTGCTCGACCAACTGCGCCGCGACGACGCCGAACCGAATTCATCGCACGATTTCGGCAAGGACATCATTCCCTATCTGGTCAAGCACGGCAAAGCGGTGGCGCATCACTTCAACAAGTCGTGCCGTCGCTCGAATTCCGAGGCGACCAGCTATTGGCGCGACGTCGGAACGGTCGACGCCTATTGGGCGGCCAACATCGATCTGACCGACATCGTGCCGCAGCTCGATTTGTACGATCGGGAATGGCCGATCTGGACCTACGGAGAGATCACGCCGCCGGCGAAATTCGTCCACGACAAGGACGGGCGCCGCGGCGAAGCGGTGTCGTCGCTGGTTTCGGGCGGCTGCATTATCTCGGGCGCGTCACTGCGGCATTCGCTGCTGTTCACCGGCGTCCGGGTTCATTCCTATTCGCATGTCGAAAACACCGTGGTGCTGCCCTATGCGGACATCGCGCGTTCGTGCCGGCTGACCAACGTCGTGGTCGACGCCGAGGTCAAGCTGCCGCCCGGCCTGGTGGTGGGTGAGGACCCCGAACTCGATGCCAAGCGGTTCAGGCGCACCGAAAGCGGCATTTGTCTGATTACCCGCGCGATGATCGAGAAGCTCGACTCATGACCTCTCTGACGGCGCTGTCGATCGCGTCGGAACTGTTTCCGCTGATCAAAACCGGAGGGCTCGCCGACGTTGCCGGCGCGCTGCCGACCGCCCTGCGCGCTCACGACGTCGCCGTCACCTCGCTGCTGCCGGGCTATCCGGCCGTGCTCGGCGGCATCGAGGATCCACGCCAGGTGCACGACTTCCACGATCTGTTCGGTGGCACTGCGCGGCTGCTGTCCGCGCGCTGCGGCGAACTCGATCTGCTGGTGCTCGACGCCCCGCATCTCTATGTCCGGCCCGGCAATCCCTATCTCGGTCCGGACGGCAAGGACTGGCCCGACAACGGGCTGCGCTTTGCGGCGCTGGCCCAGGTCGGCGCGCGGATCGGCCAGGGCCTGCTGCCGCACTACGCGCCCGACGTGCTCCACGCCCATGACTGGCAGACCGGGCTGCTGCCGGCTTACCTGAAATACAGCGGCCGGCCGGGGCCGAAGACCGTCTTCACCATCCATAATCTGGCGTTCCAGGGACGGTTTCCCTATGAGCTGCTCGCCAAGCTCGGCCTGCCCCAGCGCGCCTTCAGCCTCGACGGTATCGAGTATTACGGCGGCATTGGCTATCTGAAGGCCGGCCTGCAGCTCGCCGACCGGATCACCACGGTGTCGCCGACCTACGCGGCCGAGATCCAGGGCTCGGAAGCCGGGATGGGGCTCGACGGTCTGTTGCGGCTGCGGGGCGGCCGACTCTCCGGCATCCTCAACGGCATCGATACCGACGTCTGGAATCCGGCCAATGACGCGCTGATCGCCGCCACCTACGATGTCGAAAGCATCGCGGCCCGCGCTCGGAACAAGAAGGCGCTGCAGGCGCGGTTCGGTCTCAAGCCCGAGCCCGGCGCGCTGCTATACGGCGTGATCAGCCGGCTGTCGTGGCAGAAGGGGCTCGACCTGTTGCTCGAAGCGCTGCCGCAACTGGCCGGCGGCGGTGCACAGCTCGCCCTGCTCGGCGCCGGCGACGCCGAACTCGAGCAAGCCTATGGGGCTGCGGCCCGCAAGTATCCCGGCCAGATTGGCGCGGTGATCGGCTACGACGAAGCGCTGGCGCATCAGATCCAGGCCGGTGCCGACGCGCTGTTGGTGCCGTCGCGGTTCGAGCCTTGCGGGCTGACGCAATTGTGCGCGTTGCGCTACGGGGCGGTTCCGGTGGTGGCGCGGGTCGGGGGGCTAGCCGATACCGTGGTCGACGCCAACGAGATGGCGACTGCGACCGGTGTCGCGACCGGCGTGCAGTTCGCACCGGTGACCACCGACGCGCTGATCAAGGCGTTCGGCAAGACCCGCGCGCTGTTCGCCGACGTCGTCGCCTGGCGCAATCTGCAGATCAACGGCATGACCACCGACGTGTCGTGGAAGAACCCGGCCCAGCACTACGCCAAGCTGTATCGCGATCTGGTGGCGGAGCGCTGAGCCCGCCCCCCGGGTGTGAGCCCGAGCGACGAGCCGTCGGTCGAACGCTGCAAGGCGCGCGTCCTCCCGAAGCCGAGGTCTTGATCGCGATCGCGGCTCGTGACAGCGATGTCGCATGACGATCCCGCCAAGGGACGCAAGGCGACAACAACGGGAGAAACCCATGCCCAGCCAGGACAGTGTCCGGATCGATCGCGACGGCCCGGTGACCATTGTCACCATCAACCGCCCCGAGCGGCGCAACGCCGTCGACGGCGCCACCGCCAAGAAGCTGTACGACGCCTTTCTAGCCTTCGACGCCGACGAGACCGCCTCGATCGCGGTGTTCACCGGTGCCGGCGGCACCTTCTGCGCCGGCGCCGACCTCAAGGCCGTGGCGGCGGGCGATGCCGAGAAGAAGCGCGAGATCGCCGGCCACAATACACTGGCACCGATGGGACCGAGCCGGCTGCGGCTGGGCAAGCCGGTGATCGCGGCGGTGGAGGGCTTTGCAGTCGCGGGCGGCCTCGAACTGGCGCTGTGGGCGGATATGCGGGTGGTCGCCGAAGACGCCACGTTCGGGGTTTACTGCCGCCGCTTCGGCGTGCCGCTGATCGACCTCGGCACCATCCGGCTGCCGCGGCTGATTGGGCATTCGCAGGCGATGGATCTGATCCTGACCGGCCGTCCGGTCGCGGCCGACGAAGCCCACCGCATCGGGCTCGCGAACCGCTTGGTGCCGCGCGGCGAGGCGCTGCCGCGCGCGATCGAGCTCGCCAAGCAGATCGCGCAATTCCCGCAAACCTGCCTGCGCGCAGACCGCCTCTCCGCCTTCCAGCAATGGGATCTGCCGGAAGAAGACGCGATCATGAACGAGATGCGCGGCGGGCTGAAAGTGATCCAGTCCGGCGAGACCCTGTCAGGTGCGACGCGGTTCGCGCAAGGCGAGGGCCGGCACGGCGCGTTCACGTCCTGACAACCGATGCCGATCGGCGGGATCAAGCACTTTCCGCTCGCACTTCGTCATCCTGAGGCACCGCCGCGTAGCGGCGGCCTCGAAGGATGGGCCGCCGAGACTTCGTCTCCGCATCCTTCGAGGCTCGCCCTTACGGGCGAGCGCCTCAGGATGACGAGTCAGCGAAGAGACGGCGTCGCCTCAAATCAGCCTTAGTCCCTTCAGGCTGGCGTGGCCGTTCTTGCCGACGATGATGTGGTCGTGCACCGCGATGCCGAGCGGCTCGGCGATCGCCATGATCGACTTGGTCATCTGAATGTCGGCCTGTGACGGTGTCGGATCGCCGGAGGGATGATTGTGCACCATGATGACCGCGGTCGCCGATAGCTCCAGCCCGCGTTTGACGATCTCGCGCGGGTACACCGGCGTGTGGTCGACGGTGCCGACCTGCTGCAATTCGTCGGCGATCAGCTGGTTGCGCTTGTCGAGAAACAGGATGCGGAACTGTTCCTTGTCGGCGAACGCCATGGTGGTGCGGCAATAGTCGATCACCGCCGACCACGACGACAGCACGGTGCGCTGCTTGACCTGTCCCTTGGTCACTCGCGCCGCCGCAGCGGCAATCAGCTTCATCTCGATCACGGCGGCGTCGCCGAGCCCGTTGACTTCGCGCAGCCGCTCGGCCGGCGCCTGCACCGCCTCGGCGAACGAGCCGAACCTGGCGATCAGCGCCTTCGCCAGCGGCTTGACGTCCCGGCGTGGCAGCGCCCGAAACAGCACCAGTTCGAGCAACTCGTAGTCGGACAGCGCATCGGCTCCGGCCTCGCGGAACCGCTCCCGCAGCCGTTCGCGATGGCCGTGATAATGCGGCGCTTCGGCAAATCCCGGTTGCGGCGATCGCTCGGCATCGTCCATCGGCATGTCCACGACCGGGTATCATCCGGATCGCTCAACCATGCCGTGCCGGGCAGCTTTTGCAACCGGAATTCCGTCGCCTCGCCCGCCGCTTAACAGGCTTTTGGCCGGTCGCTCAATCGGCGCTGGGCAGCCGCCGCATGGTGAATTCGATGGTGTCGTCCGGCAGTTCCCGCCAGGTTTCGACGCTGCTCATATAGGCGGCTTTCGGCCATGCCTCGAGAAACGCCTTCGCCTTGGCCCGAGCAGCGGGCCGCGGCAGCACGAAGGTCTCGCGCAGGAAGCCGTCGGCCGGCGTGCTGCGCCGCGCCATCCGCGTCGCAAGATCGCGCGGCAATTCCCGGGGACGATCGACCATGGCGGCGGCTCCGCTGACGCTCCTCGGCACACAAGATAGTCGGTCCCGGGAACGAATCCGAGTCCTTCCGGCTTTGAGTCCGGTTCGAGTAGCAGTGGAGTATGCGTCATGGCCCCCCGCGCCAACTGGAAGGGCTTTCTGAGATTGTCGCTGGTGACCTGCCCGGTGGCGCTCTACCCGGCCACCTCGGATTCCGAGAAGATCAGCTTCAACCAGATCAACCGGGCCACCGGCCATCGGATCAAATACCTCAAGGTCGACGCCGAAACCGGCGACGAGGTCTCATCCGACGAGATCATGAAGGGCTACAAGGTCGACACCGACAGCTACATCGAGATCACCAAGGACGAGCTGGACAACATCGCGCTGGAATCCACCCGCACGATCGAGATCGATCAGTTCGTGCCGCGCTCAGAGATCGACGATCTGTATCTGGTGCGGCCGTACTATGTGGTGCCGGACGGCAAGGTCGGCCACGATGCCTATGCGGTGATCCGCGAAACCATCCGCAGCATGGACAAGGTGGCGCTGGCGCGGGTGGTGCTGACCAATCGCGAGCATGTCATCGCGTTGGAGGCCCGCGACAAAGGTCTGGTCGGCATGCTGCTGCGCTATCCCTACGAGGTGCGCGACGTCGGCGACTATTTCGACGACATCCAGGACGTCAACATCACCAAGGACATGCTCGATCTCGCCAAGCATATCGTCGAGCAGAAGTCCGGCCACTTCCAGCCGGATCTGTTCGAAGACCATTATGAAAGCGCGCTCACCGAACTGATCAACCGCAAGATGGCCGGACAGCCGGTCAAGCCGCAGGCCCGGCCGCGCGGTGACAACGTCGTCGACCTGATGGATGCGCTGCGCAGGAGCCTCGGCGAAAGCGGCAAGTCGGCGCCGGCTGCTGCGCCCAAGAGCTCAACTGCGGCCAAGCCCGCCGCCGCAAAACCTGCGAAGACCAAGAAACGTAAAACGGCAGCCGGCCAAAAGGAAATGCTGCTGCCGATCTCCGGCCAGGGTGCCGGCAAGGCGAAGGACGAGCCGGCGAAGGGAAAGAAGCCCGCGCGGAGCGTGGCGGGCAGCAAGGCTCGGAAGGCCAGTTAGTTCACCGCAACCTCAGTGCCCGCGAGGACTGAGGTGACTCTCGCGCGCGGGCACGGCGCACGGCGCCTTTGCCCACCCTACGTTTGCTACTCCCCTCGCTTCGCCAGGATCAGCTCGGCGACTGCGAAGACGCGGAAAGCTGGTTAGTTATTGTTGTGACCCAAGAAGTAGCTAGCGTAGGGTGGGCAAAGGCGCTCTGGCGCCGTGCCCACCTCGCAGTTGCAGATCGGGCGTTCGATGTCTCGATACCGGAGAGCCAGATTCGAAGGCGGCCTCTATTTCTTTACCGTCGCACTCGCCGACCGCCGTAGCAGCCTGCTCGTCAACGAGGTCGATAGGCTCCGGCAAGCCTATCGCTCGGCTCGGCAGCGCTGTCCGTTCGACACCGTAGCGATCTGCGTCCTGCCGGACCATCTTCACGCGGTCTGGGCACTGCCGGCGGGCGACGCCGATTTTCCGACCCGATGGAGCCTGATCAAGCGCGGCTTTTCCCGCGGCCTGCCGCCGTCGCCGGCACGATCCGCCAGCAAACTCGTCAAACGCGAGAAGGGCATCTGGCAGCGCCGTTACTGGGAGCACGTGATTCGCGACGATGGTGATCTTGCGCGTCACATCGACTACGTTCATTTCAATCCGGTCAAACACGGCATTGTCGCGCGGGTTTCCGACTGGCCGCACAGCAGCTTTCATCGCTATGTCGCACAGGGATTACTCGCGCCGGATTGGGGCGGCGATGCGCGCGCGATTGGCGGTGACTTCGGGGAATGAAGATCGTCATAAGGTCGGCAAGGTGCAGCGTGCCCACTGGTCGGTGACGCCAGTCGCGCAGCTATCGGACGGCGCGTGGGCACGGCGCAAGGCGCCTTTGCCCACCCTACGTTTGCTTCAAGCTACTCCCCTCGCTTCGCCAGGATCAGCTCCCGCACTTTCGCGGCTACGGTGGGCGTCGCCGGATTGTAGACGATCATGCCGAGTTCGGGGCGGCCTTCGACCGCGAAGGAGGAGAATTCGAGGTCGAGCGGGCCGGCTTCGGGGTGATGCATGCATTTGATGCCTTCGCCGTGGGCGACGATGTCGTTGTCTTGCCACAGCGCGGCGAACTCCGGGCTCATCCGGCACAGTTCGTCGACGAGGCCGAACACTTCGTCACTGCCGCCGGCGCCCGCCCGCGCGACGTCGGCGCGGAAGGCGCCGACCACGAACCGCGCGATGGCGCTCCAATCCTCGCGCCGGACGCGCTTGCGGCCGTCGCTGAACATCAGACGCAGGATGTTGCGCTGGCCGGGCTCCAGCTTGGCGTAGTCGGTGAGCAGCGCCGCTGCCGCCTTGTTCCAACCGACCACATCCCAGGTCGCGGTCTTGATAATGGCCGGACTCCATTCCAGCGCATCGAGCACGCGCTGCAGCCGCGGCGTGATGCCTTCGGCCGGCCTGTAGCGCACCTCGGGCGGGCGGCCGAGGGCGAGCATGAACAGATGCTCGCGCTCCGGCTCGGTCAGCATCAGCCCCTTGGCGATGCGGTCGAGCACTGCGGCCGACGGCGCGCCGCCGCGGCCCTGTTCGAGCCAAGTGTACCAGGTGGCACTGATATTGGCGCGCTGCGCCACTTCCTCGCGCCGCAGACCCGGCGTTCGCCGCCGCCCGGTCGCGAAACCGAACGCGGTGGGGTCGAGCCTGGTACGGCGGCTGCGCAGGTACGAGCCGAGTGCATTGGGTTGATCGGGCACGAGCGATCCTATTGAGAATTATACCAGGATAACGTCACGACTTTAACCGGGTGAGACATACCGCCAAATTTGCCGCCGACCAAATTGGAGGTATCTCGATGCGTGTTTTTCTCACCGGCGCGACCGGCTTTATCGGCTCCCGCGTCCTCAAACAGTTGCTCGGCGCTGGCCACCAGGTGATCGGACTGACGCGGTCCGATGCCGGCGAGCGCTGGCTCGCCGAAGCCGGGGCCAGCGTCCATCGCGGAACGCTCGACGACCCTGCCAGCGTCGCAAGCGGTGCCGAGCAGGCCGAGGCCGTGATCCACACCGCGTTCGACCACGAGTTCTCGCGCTTTGCCGAGAATTGCGAGAAAGACCGCCGCGTCATCGCGGCGATGGCGCAGGTGCTGGCCGGTTCGAACCGCCCGCTGATCATCACCTCGGGCACGGCGATGGGCGCCACCGGGCCGGGACAGCCGGCCGTCGAACAGGCGGCCGACTGGGATCATCCGCTGCCGCGGGTCGCCAGCGAACAGGCCGGCCGCGACGCCGCCGACAAGGGTGTATCAGTGGCGGTGGTGCGGCTGCCGCAGGTGCACGATCCGGAGAGGCAGGGACTGATCTCACCGCTGATCGAGATCAGCCGCGCCAAGGGTCTGTCGGCCTATGTGGGCGACGGAACGAACCGCTGGCCGGCCGCCCATGTCGACGATGTCGCGCGGCTGTATCGGCTCGCGCTCGACCATCACGAGCCCGGCGCGCGCTATCATGCGGTCGCCGAGGAGGGCATCAGCCTGCGCCTGATCGCCGAAACCATCGGCGCCGGACTCGGCGTCCCGGTCCGCTCGCTCGCCCCCGACGCGGTCGGTGATCACTTCGGCTGGATGAGCCCCTTCATGGGCCTCGACATGCCGGCGTCCAGCGCCTGGACCCGCAAGCGCCTGAACTGGACGCCGTCGGGTCCGGACCTGATCAGTGATCTGAAGGCGATGGATTACGGGCGGGTCGCGGCAGCGGGTTAGTCCTCAAGCGTAGGGTGGCCAAAGCGAAGCGTGCCCATCGTCTCGCGGAACGTCGACGCGCCAGGGGTCACGCGTGGGCACGGCGCCAGTGCGCCTTTGCCCACGCTACACGCGCTGCGCTTGCTCTGCGGAGCGAGGTCTCGCAACGAGTCATTCCGGGTTCGCGCCTGACGGCGCGCCCCGGAAGGTCGACTGCCGTTCAGCTCTGGAACGGCGGCTTGTCGAGGTTCTTCGGCGACAGCGTGAAGATCTCGCAGCCGTCTTCGGTGACGCCGATCGAGTGTTCGAACTGCGCCGAGAGCGAGCGGTCGCGCGTCACCGCGGTCCAGCCGTCGGACAGGATCTTCACATAGGGTTTGCCGAGATTGATCATCGGCTCGATGGTGAAGAACATGCCGGGCTTCAGCACCGCACCCTGCCCCGGGCTGCCGACATGGATGATGTTCGGCTCGTCGTGGAACAGGCGGCCGAGGCCGTGGCCGCAGAAATCGCGCACCACGCTCATCTGCTGCGGTTCAACGAAGCTCTGGATGGCGTGGCCGATGTCGCCGGTGGTGGCGCCCGGCTTCACCGCGGCGATGCCGCGCAGCAGCGACTCGTAGGTGACGTCGATCAGCCGCTCGGCTTTGCGGGCGATCGGCCCGACCGGATACATCCGGCTGGAGTCGCCGTACCAGCCGTCCAGGATCATGGTGACGTCGACATTGACGATGTCGCCTTCCTTCAGGGGCCGGTCGCCCGGCATGCCGTGGCAGACCACGTGATTGAGCGAGGTGCAGGTCGAGTAGCGGTAGCCGCGATACATCAGCGTCGCCGGATAGGCGCCATGGCTGAAGGCGAATTCGCGCACGAAGTCGTCGATCTTCGAGGTCGGACCCCCCGGCTTGACGATGTCGACCAGCTCATCGAGGCAACGCGCCACCAACTGGCCGGCCTTGCGCATGCCGGCGAAGCCGGCGGGGCCGTGCAGCTTGATCTGCCCGGTCTTGCGCTGGGCGGTTTCGGTGGCGTCGACGTAGCTCATGCGGACCAGTCTTATGAGAGTGTGTGTGATTTGAGCCCAATCTAGTGACCGCGGCCCCGGGCAGCAAGCGCAGGCGCCGGCCGGCTGGGTCGCCGGCCGGACATGGCCGCGGTCGGCGTGGTCGGTCGCAATGCTCTCTTGGCGATGCAATCCGGCGACGTTAAGGATGCAACAGCCGCACCCTCACCAAATTGCAGAGAGGCAATGGAGTCCCTCGACTCGGTCAGCGTCGCCATTCTGCTCGGATCGATCCTGGTGATGGCGGGGATCCTGTCGAGCCTGCTGGCGCTGCGCTTCGGCGCGCCGCTGCTGCTGGTGTTCCTCGTCATCGGCATCCTGGCCGGCGATTCCGGTCCTGGCGGTCTCGCCTTCAACGATCTCGGCACCACTTACCTGGTCGGCTCGGTCGCGCTGGCGCTGATCCTGTTCGACGGCGGCCTGAAAACGCGGTTCTCCAGCATCAAGGCGGTGTTGGCGCCGTCGATGGGACTGGCCACGTTTGGCGTGCTGCTGACGGCGCTGATCACCGCGCCGGTGGCGAAATACATGCTCGATCTGAGCTGGGTCGAGGCCCTGCTGGCCGGTGCCGTGGTGGCCTCGACGGATGCGGCAGCGGTGTTCCTGCTGGTGCATGCCCAGGGGCTGCGGCTGCGCCCGCGCGTCGGCGCGACGCTGGAGGTCGAGTCCGGCACCAACGACCCGTTCGCGGTGTTCCTGACTCTGATGCTGGTCGAGCTGATCACCCGCGGCGAAAGCTCGATCCTGCATGTGCTGATCGAATTCGTCCGCGAAGCGGCACTCGGTGCGGTGATCGGGGTGGTCGGCGGCCGCATCGTGGTGATGGCGCTCAATCGCGTCGCGCTGCCGCAAGGCCTGCACGCGCCGTTCGTCACGACCGCAGCCCTGGTGGTATTCGGCGCTGCGCAGATGTCGCACGCCTCGGGATTTCTGGCGGTGTATCTCGCCGGCATGATCATCGGCAATCAGCCGACCCGCGCCCACAATTCGGTGGTGGCGTTTCTCGATGCCGCCACCTGGCTGGCGCAGATCGTGATGTTCGTGCTGCTCGGCCTGCTGGCGTCGCCGCAGCGGCTGATGAGCAGCATCGGCCCCGCCGTGGTGATCGCGCTGGCGTTGATGCTGGTGGCGCGGCCGGTCGCGGTGTTCATCTGCCTGGCGCCGTTCCGGTTCAATTGGCGGGAGCGGCTGTTCATCGCCTGGGTGGGGTTGCGCGGCGCTGTTGCGATCTTCCTGGCGTCGATCCCGATGCTGGTCGGGCTGTCGAACGCCTATCAGTATTTCGATGTCGCCTTCGTGGTGGTGCTGATCTCGCTGATGCTGCAGGGCTGGACGCTGGCGCCCGCGGCCCGCAAGCTGCACGTCGCGCTGCCGCGCAGCGATCGCGGCCCGCGCCGCATCGAATTGGATCTGCCCGGCCAGCTCGAACAGCAGCTGGTCGGCTATGCGGTGCGGCCGAAGAGCCTGTATCTGAAGCGCGGGCTGATCCCGTCCTGGTCGAAGCCGACGCTGGTGATCCGCGACCAACGCATCCTGACGCCGGAGGAGGCCGAGCCGATCGCGCCCGGCGACTACGTCTATCTGCTGGCGCCGCCCGAGAAGGCCGAGTCGCTCGACCGTTTCTTCGTCGACATGCCGCCCTCCGCCGCGCCGGACCCGCATCTGCTCGGCGACTTTGTGGTGCCGGGAGAAACTTCGCTCGGCGACCTCGCCGCCGCCTACGGCGTCAGCGTGCGCTCCGGCGAGGAGGCGCTGACGCTGGCCGATTATTTCGACATCAACCTCGACCGTGCTCCATCGGTCGGCGCCGAGCTGCCGCTGGATGCGATCGTGCTGGTGGCGCGCAGTCTCGGCGGCGGACGGGTCAACGTGGTCGGTCTGCGGTTGCCCGAAGACGAGGACGAAGCGCCGCCGCCGACCCGGCTCGACAAACTGAAGACCAAGCTTTCCGAAGTCTGGTCGCTGCTCGCAGGCGTTTAGTCTGGCCCAGACGCCTTGGACATGGTTAGTCCGGCTTCTTGTCCGGCGCGTTCAGCACCGCGCGGCATTCGGCCGGCAGCTCCGACAGTGTGAGCTGGTGCCGTGGCGGCGGCGGCTTGGTCGGCGGCTTCGGATGCAGCACCGCGTCGCTGAACCAGTAGGCGAAATCCGCAGCGCCACAGCCCTCGCCCGGCGGCGGTTCGGCCTGTGCCTCGCAGCCGTCGACACCGGCCGGGCAGCGCAGCCGGATGTGGAAGTGATAATCGTGCCCGTACATCGGCCGCACCTTGTGCAGCCAGCCCCGGTCGCCTTTGGCTTCGCGGCACAGCGCCTTCTTGATCGCGGCGTTGACGAAGATGCGGTCGACCTGCGGCTCCTGCGCCGCGCCGCGGATCACCTTCCAATGCGTCGGCGTCCAGGCCGAGGGCTCGATGTCCAGCCGGTCGCGGCGCACCATCATCACCGCCGACATCTCTTCCCGCTCGTTGCGTGATAGCTGCCGCTTCGGCATCGGCGTCAGCCAGATATCGGCGTCGAGTCCGACTTGGTGGCTGGCGTGGCCGGTCAGCATCGGCCCGCCGCGCGGCTGCGACATGTCGCCGATCAGGATGCCTGGCCAGCCGGCCTGCTCGTGGGCCTTGCCGGCGATGCGTTCGATCAGCCGCACCGTCTCGGGCAGCGCCCAATTGCGGTTGCGCGACAGCCGCATCACCTGCCAGGTCGGGCCGTTGATCGGCAGCGCCTCGCCGCCCGCCATACAGCCCTTGGCGTAGAATCCAACCGGCCGCGGCGGCAGCGCGGCTGGCCTGAGCTTGCGGGCGAACAGTTCGCGCGCCGCGACGCCCGGATCGTTCGGATGCGCCAGCGGCGGTAGCGGCTTGGGGTCGAGCGTGCCTTTGTCTTGGGCTACGGCGGCGGGGACGAACCAGATCATTGCGGCCAGCAGGCTGGCGAGCCGGATCGGAACTGCGGGAATCGCGCGGCGCATGGGGTCACTATACCGCACACCGGCCCGATCACGATCGGGTTGTGCCGGCGTTGGTGTCTCGACGGCGAGCCAAAAGAAGTCTTTGCCGGCAAATCCGCCGGTCTTTTAAGTCCACGCTAACCCTGCAGGACTCTGGCGCAATTTAGAGCGCTGGGTAGGCAATCGCTCACCGCGTGGGCAACCAGGCGTCCAAGTCTCGGAAAATCCGTCGAAATTCCGCGATGAGCGGTCTTTTCTTACCGAGGGGTTGCACCGAACTGCCTCCCCGTCGGGCAGATCAGCCGCGCTGGCGACACCCCCGGAACCTGCGGCATCCTGCCGTTACACAATTTTTTCAGACACTTATTGCACAACGAGGGCGTCATTTGCGTGGTGAGGCGTGGTGAATGCCGCAGTTCCGGCTGAAGAAAAAGAAGGCGGCTCGAATCCGTCCAGCTGCCGGCAGTGCCCAGACGCGCCGCAGCGCGCTGCCAGCACCTAAACTGTCGTCGAAATCGCGGCGGCCCGTCCGGTCCGCCGACGCAGCCCAACGCGAACATGCGGTCGAAGCCGCGCTCGAAGAAGCCCGCCGCTCGCACGCCCGGCTGCGCGAGGCCATCGACATCCTCCCCCAGGGCATCGTGTTTCTCGATGCCGAGGGACGCTACATCCTGTGGAACAAGCGCTACGCCGAGATCTACAAGGCCAGCGCCGATCAGTTCGAGCCCGGGGCGCGAATTCAGGACACGATGCGGATCGGCATCGCGCGCGGCGACTATCCAGAGGCGATCGGCCACGAAGAGGAATGGATCGCCGAACGGCTGCAGCGGATGTTCAATCCGGGCCCGAGCCACGAGCAAGTGCTCGCCGACGGTCGCTGCATTCAGATCGAGGAACGCACCACCTCCGACGGCGGCATCATCGGCCTGCGTGTCGATATTACCGAACTGAAGCAGCGCGAGGCTTCGTTCCGGCTGATGTTCGACAGCAATCCGGTGCCGATGATCGTCTGCGCAGTGAACGACGAGCACATCCTCGCCGTTAACGACGCCGCAGTCGAACACTATGGCTACTCACCGGCCGAATTCGCCTCGCTCACGATCCGCCGGTTGCAGGCGTTCGACACCGAACTGCCGTGGGCCGGTGACCAGACCCACGAAGAGCGCACCGCGCGGACCTGGAAACACGTCAAAGCCGACGGGTCGTTGATCGATCTGGCGATCTACTCGCGTCAGCTCACCTATAATGGCGAGCCCGCGGTGCTGCTGGCGCTGATGGACATCACCGAGCGCAAGCGCGCCGAGATGCGGCTCACCTTCATGGCGCATCACGACGGGCTGACCGGGCTGCCGAACCGCAATTCGCTGCGCAAGCGGCTCGACGAACTGCTGATCCAGACCCGCCGCACCGGCGAGAAGATCGCGGTACTGTTCGTCGGCATCGATAATTTCAAGGCGGTCAACGACACCCTCGGCCACGCTATCGGCGACAAGCTGCTGCGCGGCGTCGCCCGCCGGCTGCGCTCGACGCTGCGCGAGGAAGATCCACTGGCGCGGCTCAACTCCGACGAATTCGCCGTGGTCCAGACCGGCATCAAACGGCCGGAGGACATCGTGCTGCTCGCCAAGCGGCTGCTGCACGCGATCGCCGAACCGTATCTGCTGCAGGGCCATCCGGTGGTGGTCGGCGCCAGCATCGGCATCGCGGTCGCGCCGGGCGACGGCGACGATTCCGAAAAGCTGCTGATGAACGCCGACATGGCGCTGTCGCGCGCCAAGAAGGACACCCGCGGCACCTTCAGTTTCTTCGAAGTCGGGATGGACGCGCGCGCCCAGGCACGCCGCAAGATCGAAACCGATCTGCGCGAAGCGTTGCAGCGCGAGGTGCTGCGCCCGTATTATCAGCCGCTGGTGCGGCTCGCCGACGGCCGCATCACCGGCACCGAGGCGCTGGTGCGCTGGCCGCATCCGGAACGCGGCATGATCTCGCCGGCCGAGTTCATTCCGGTTGCCGAGGACACCGGCCTGATCAATGCCATCGGCGCGCAGATCCTGCGCTCGGCCTGCATGGACGCCGCGAGGTGGCCCGACGACGTCCGCATCGCCGTCAATTTGTCGCCGCTGCAGTTCCGCGTCGGCAATCTGCTCTCGGTGGTGATGGATGCGCTGAAGCAGTCCGGGCTGCCGGCGCGCCGGCTGGAGCTTGAGATCACTGAGACGCTGCTGCTTGAAAAGAGCAGCCAGGTGCTGGCGACGCTGCATGCGCTGCGCGCGCTCGGGGTGCGGATCTCGATGGACGATTTCGGCACCGGCTATTCGTCGCTCAGTTACTTGCGCAGCTTCCCGTTCGACAAGATCAAGATCGATCAGTCGTTCGTGCGCGGGCTGTGCGACAACCGCGAATCCCAGGCGATCGTGCGCTCGATCATCAGTCTCGGCAACGGCCTCGGCGTCACCATCACGGCCGAGGGCGTCGAGAGCGAGGCGGAGCTGAGCTGGCTGCGCGCCGAAGGCTGCCAGGAGGCACAGGGCTTCCTGTTCAGTCAGGCCCGTCCGAACGCCGAAATCACTGGGCTTTTGGAGCTGCAGCAGAGCGGCGCGTCGGCCGGCGCGCAGTTCGCGATGGGGTCGGCGCGGGTAGCGTAAGCCCCGCGCCGCTGGCTACTTGGACGGGGCACCGAGCCCGAGCGCGTCGGCCATCACCCGGAACACGTCGGTGTTTTCCATCGAACCGTGGACGCGGTCGCTGCCCGGACCGGCGGCGGTCAGGATCACGTCCTCGCCGGAGTGCACGCTGGCGTTCATCATCGCCGGCAGGTTGCCGATACGCAGCACCGCGCCGGGCACGCCTTTGTACTTGTCGTTGGCCTTGAAGGTACCGGGCTTGTCGCCGGCCTCGGTCGGCTGGTTCGGGCCGTCGAGCTTCGGCCGCAGCGTCTCGTAGTGATCCGGCAGGCTGGCCGAGAAGATCGCCAGCCGCCGGCTGACATCGACGCGTTCCGGATAGCCGTCCGCATCGGGCGCCGGATAGTTCGGGAAGCCGGCGCGGTCGTAGACGCCGATCCGCTCGCGCAGCGGTACGTCGTCGCCCTCGGCCAGATCGTCGCGCACCGTGCCGACCAGGGCGTTGGGATGGTTGTGATCGGCCACCACCAGGATCAGCGTATCGTCGCCGCGCGCACGGGCCCAGTCGCGGGTCTGGCGCACCGCGTTGTCGAGCATGATGGTGTCGTAGACGGCGCGTTCCATGTCGAGCGCATGGGCGTATTTGTCGATCAGCCCAGACTCGACCATCAGGAAGAAGCCGGCGTCGCTCTTCGACAAGATATCGAGCGCAACCGCGACCTGCCGGGTAAGATCGGGTTGATCCGGATTCTTGGCGACGCCTCCGCCCTTCAGGAAGCGGCGGTCGAGCACGCCGTCCATATTGCCGGGCGCGAACAGGCCGAGCAGTTTTCGTGGGTTCTCCTTGCCTGCTGCGTCCAGCTCGGTCGCGGTGGTCGCGACCGCGTAGCCGGCCTCGCGGAACTTCGCCAAATAGTCGACATCGTCTTTGCGCCTGCCGCCAGCGCTCTTCGGCAAGAAGTAAGCGGCCCCGCCACCCATCAGCACGTCCGGCTGCGCCGCATAGAACTGCGTGACAATGGCGTCGTAAGCGGCACGGCGGCGGGTATGGGCGATCACGGCGGCCGGTGTGGCGTCTTCGACCTCAGTGTTGGTGACGATTCCGACCGACAGCCCGAGCTTGCGCTTGGCGAGCGAGGCCAGCGTTTCGACCTTGGGGTCGTCGAGCGGATCCGGAGTTCGGTCGGCATAGACCCCCATCGCGTTGACCGCGGCCTTGTGGCCGGTGGCGTAGGCGCTGGCGGCATTGGCGGAATCGGTGATGATCGAGTCGCTGCCGGCGGTCGATACCAGCGCCATCTGCGGCATGTCGTCGATCGCCAGCTTGCCGAGCGCCCGGCCTTGCTGGATGCCCTTCGACAGCAGCCGCGCCGCCACCCGATGCGCCGGCGACAGCCCGTCGCCGATGAACAGGATCACGTTCTTGGCCCGCCGCGGCCCGGTGTCGTACACGGTCCAGCTCACGCTGCGGCGCGCGGTGCCGTCGCCGGCCTCGATGGTGTAGCGGCCGGGCTTATTCAGCGTCACGTCGCGCAGCAGCAGCGCCGACCGCGGCTGACCGGCCTCGCGCGCGATCAGCTCCGGGGCCTTGCCGAACACGCTCGCGGCGTCGGCGCCATTGATGGTGAGGCTCGCTGTGTCGGCCGCGACTTCGCCCGCGAATTCGACCTTGAGATCGAACTTGGTGCCGGCCAGAATTTCGGCGCGGTCGATCGGATAAATGGTCTGAGCCGAAGCGGCCGAAATAACGACCAGCGACGCAAAGGCCGTCGCCACAACATGCCTGATCATCATCACGGTCCTGATTGATGCACAGGACCGTATGAGCGGCAAATGACGGTTGGATGACGGTCTCCGCAGCGCCGTCATTCCGGGGCGCGCGCAGCGCGAACCCGGAATCCCGAACTGTTCTGCGTCCGACCGCCGGGTGCCCTGAACCGCGGGATTCCGGGTTCGCTCACTTCCGTGAGCGCCCCGGAATGACCGTAACGAGCCCTCACCCCTTGTCGTTTTCCAGCTGCGGGATCGGGGTGCCTTCGCCGGACGACAGCAGGCCGGTCTTGGTGTAGAGGCCGAGCTTGGCGCGGGTGTCGGTGATGTCGAGGTTGCGCATGGTGAGCTGGCCGATGCGGTCGGCCGGCGTGAACGGCGCGTCCTCGACCTTTTCCATGCTCAGCCGCTCCGGCGCATAGGTCAGGTTCGGGCTCACCGTGTTCATGATCGAGTAGTCGTTGCCGCGGCGCAGCTCCAGCGTCACTTCGCCGGTGACGGCGCGGGCGACCCAGCGCTGCGCGGTCTCGCGCAGCATCAGGGCCTGCGAGTCGAACCAGCGGCCCTGATAGAGCAGCCGGCCGAGCTTCATGCCGTTGATGCGGTACTGCTCGATGGTGTCTTCGTTATGGATGCCGGTGACCAGCCGCTCATAGGCGATGTGCAGCAGCGCCATGCCGGGCGCCTCGTAGATGCCGCGGCTCTTGGCCTCGATGATGCGGTTTTCGATCTGGTCGCTCATGCCGAGGCCATGACGGCCGCCGATGGCGTTGGCTTCGTCAAACAGCGCGACCGGATCGGTGAAGGTCTGGCCATTGAGCGCGACCGGCTGGCCTTCCTCGAACCGCACCGTGACGGTCTCGGCCTTGACCGCGCAATCGTCGCGCCAGAACGGCACGCCCATGATCGGGTTGACGATCTTGATGCCCGAGTCGAGATGTTCGAGATCCTTGGCCTCGTGGGTGGCGCCCAGGAGATTGCTGTCGGTCGAATACGCCTTCTCGGCGCTCATCTTGTAGGCGAAGCCGTGGGCGGTCATGAACGCCGACATCTCAGCGCGGCCGCCGAGCTCGTCGATGAACTGCTGGTCGAGCCAGGGCTTGTAGATCCGCAAATTCGGATTGGTCAGCAGGCCGTAGCGGTAGAACCGCTCGATGTCGTTGCCCTTGTAGGTCGAGCCGTCGCCCCAGATGTTGACGCCGTCTTCCTTCATCGCCGACACCAGCATGGTTCCGGTGACGGCGCGGCCGAGTGGGGTGGTGTTGAAATACGCGATGCCGCCGGTCGAGACGTGGAAGGCGCCGGCCTGGATCGCCGCGATGCCTTCATGCACCAGCTGGGTGCGGCAATCGACCAGCCGGGCCTTCTCGGCGCCGAACTCCATCGCCTTGCGCGGGATCGCGTCGTAATCGGCCTCGTCGGGCTGGCCGAGATTGGCCGTATAGGCGAACACCTTGGCGCCCTTCTGCTTCATCCACAGCAGCGCCGCGCTGGTATCGAGACCCCCTGAGAAAGCGATGCCGACGTTTTCGCCCTTGGGCAGGCTTTTCAAGATCGTAGTCATGGAAATCCCAATCGGTTGAAGCGGTTCGGCTGGGCGAATAGCAAACTTCGCGCGCCCGGGCACGCGTTTAATCGCGGGTCGAAGCTCGATTGCCGGTCAGGTGGTGGCCGGTGCCGGGCCGACATCGCGGCCGCGCCATTTCGAGCGCCAGCGATACCCCGGCCAGAACGCCCGGGTCAGCGCGGCGTCGATTGCGGCGTCCGAAGTCCGGCTCCAGGCCCAGCGGTAGATCAGTGCGTAGAGTAGCCAGATCACCAGGAAGGTGACGAGGCCGGCAATCGCGACGTCGGTGAAGAAATGTCCGCCGAATGCCATTCTGAGGCCGCTGGTGACGGTGCCGAACACGAAGGCCGCCGCATAGGCGTAAGGCCGCACCGAAGGCGGGGTCAGCGCCGCCGGCGCGAAGGTCCAGTAGGCGGTGGCGCCCTCGCCGGAGAAAAACGAGCAGTTCTTCGGGCAGGCGCCGGAATTGTCCCACCACGCCTTGAACTGCCAAGGGCCGTTGAATTCGGCCACCGCGGCCGGCCGCGGCCGGCCCCAATGGCTCTTGAAGGTCATGTTGGTGAGGACGCCCGCCGACAGCGTGATGCTGATCAGCAGAAACGCCACCGTGCGGCCCGGCATCACCAGCGGCCGGTCGGGGCGGATCATCTTGTAGACCAGCGCAAAGATCGACGGCGCCGCGATCGCCCAGGCGATCCACATCGCCAGATCGCGGACGAATTCGAGGTCAGCCACCGTGCGCAGCGGGAAGGTCTTGGCGGCCGCGTCGTAGAACAGGCCCGCGAGCCAGAGATCGAGCCCCGGAAATACGCCGAATATCAGCCCGATGCCGGCGAACAGCGCCAGCGCGATGAGAAGTCCGTTACGGTTCATGGCGCGCGATTTACCGGAGGCGGTGCGGGTTGGGAAGGCGGCAAGGGCGCGCGCGGACGCGGCGGATCGCGCCAGGCGCCGGCGTTGCGGCCTGCGACCAGCCAATACACCATGCCGCCGACGATGCCGGCTCCGGTCATGATTTCGAGGTGGCGGCGAATGATGCCGTCGAACTGCAGTGTCGCGGGGTCGAACGGCACCAGGCCGAGATAGCAGGCGACCCCGACCAGAGCGCCGCCGATCGCATAGGCCAGCGCGCTGCGGATCGAAAACGCCTCGGTGATCAGCACCACCACCAGCGCCGGCAATAGCGCGAAGCCGGACACGAAGATGAAGCCGAAGCCCATCATGATGTTGAGCGCGTCGGGGTCGACCGGTCCATCCGCGATCTGGCTGAGCTCCGGAAACAGCAACATCCCCACCACCACCGAGCCGGCGGCGATCGAGGCGAACAGAAAGCCGATCGCGATCACGAACAGGCGGCCAAGCAGCGCCATCAGCGGGGTGCTCCGGAAGCCTGCTGCGCCGCCATCCGCGCGCGGGTGTCGTTGTCGAGTTCGGCGCGGATCGCGCTCACCAGCGGATGAACCGCGGTGTGCTTGGTGCCGTAATCGAGATTGAACGCGTAGTCGAACTCGGCCGGGTTAAGACCCTGCGTGTGCTGCAGGATGGTCTCGAGTTTATCGAGCCCCTTGGCGAGCCGCCCTTCCGGCGAGGCTCCGGTCTCGTAATCGTGCCACAAACCCAGAATCTCGGCGCGGCGCTTATCGTCGAGCGACTGCGTCAGAGTCTCGATATCGGCGCGCTCCCGTGCTGCTCTGTCGTCGCCCTCCACCTGGGCCACCGCGGGCACGTCGCCGTGCAGCGCTTCGCCGAGGTCGTGGACGATGCAGATCTTCAACAGGCGCGCGACATCGATGTTGCCGAGCCCGTCGGCGAGCAGCATCGCCATCAGGCACAGGCGCCAGGTGTGTTCGGCTGTGCTCTCGGGGCGGCCGGTGGACGTGTAGCCGCTGCGGATCACGCTCTTGAGTCGCTCGGCTTCCCGCAGGAAGGCGAGCACGCCCTTGATCTCGTCGGCGGGCAGCATTGGATCAATCTGTCATCGCCATCGCGCGCAGCGCATTGCGTTCGCGCACCGACAGCTTTTCGGTTTCGGATTTGAGCTGGCCGCAGGCGGCCAGAATGTCGCGGCCGCGCGGGGTGCGCACCGGCGACGAGTAGCCGGCATTGAAGATGTACTCGGAGAACTTCTCGATCTGGTCCCAGTCCGAGCACTCGTATTTCGAGCCCGGCCAGGGGTTGAACGGGATCAGATTGATCTTGGCCGGAATCCCCTTGAGCAGCTGCACCAGACGGCGCGCATCGTCGAGCGAATCGTTGACGCCCTTCAGCATTACGTATTCGAAAGTGATGCGGCGCGCATTCGACGCGCCCGGATAGTCGCGGCAGGCCTGCAGCAATTCTTTCAGCGGATATTTGCGATTCAGCGGCACCAGTTCGTCGCGCAATTCGTCGCGCACCGCGTGCAGCGAGATCGCCAGCATCACGCCGATCTCGTCGCCGGTGCGCTTGATGTTCGGCACCACACCGGAGGTCGACAGCGTCACCCGCCGCCGCGAGATGCCGATGCCCTCGTTGTCGGAGACGATCAGGAGCGCGTCGCGGACGGCGTCGAAATTGTACAGCGGCTCGCCCATCCCCATCATCACGATGTTGGTGATCAGGCGGTTGCCGTTCGGCGTCTCGCGGTCGATCCAGTCACCCAGCCGGTCGCGCGCCACCATCACTTGGCCGACGATCTCACCGGCGGTGAGGTTGCGCACCAGGCGCTGGGTGCCGGTATGGCAGAATGAACAATTGAGGGTGCAGCCGACCTGGCTGGAGACGCACAGCGTGCCGCGATCGGTTTCCGGAATGTAGACGCACTCGACCTCGTGCGCCTTCTGTCCGTCGTCCCCGCTCGGCAGCCGCAGCAACCATTTGCGGGTGCCGTCGGCGGAAATCTGCTCGGCCACCACTTCGGGCCGGTCGACCGTGAAATGCTCCGCCAGGATCGCCCGCATCTCCTTGGAGACGTTGGTCATTTCAGAAAAGTCGCGGGCGCCGCGGACATAGATCCAGTGCCACAGCTGCTGCGCCCGCATCTTGCGCTGGGGCGGCGCCACGCCGACGTCGCCGAGCCGGTCGCACAATTGTGCCCGCGACAGGCCGATCAGCGACGGCTTGGCCGGCGGCACATAGGTTTCCAGCGGGGTCTTCTCGACCAAAGCCGAGGCGGCAGAAGGCGTCATCGCATCACGTCAGGTTGGCGGCCGGCTTTTCAACGCCGGGCATGCAGGGCGGGCGAAAGTCGCCGGTCGCCGTGCATATAGGAAGCCGCCACCCGGTTGTCGCCGGTTGGCGGGTTGTCTCTGCCGGAATGCTTTACCGAACGGGGCGGCCGTCCTCAATAGCGGCGGCCCGTGGGGCGGCCCTCAGCCGCCGCAGGCCTGCGCCACCTTGTCGAGCGCCTGCGACAGGCCCTTCAGCGAAAAGACGTCGGTGCTGGCGGTTCCCCTGGAGGACACGCCTTTCACGGTGATCTCGGCACCCTTACGCATCGCTTCGACCAAGCGATCCTCCTCGGCGGCATTCTTGATCCAGATGCCGTCACCCTGAGTGTACATCGCGAACGAAGCACCGCCGACGTCGATCGTCGATTCCGAGCCCGGCTTGAGCGGATAGCCGACCATCACCGACACCTCATTGACGACTTTTTCGGCCGGTCGGGTCGAGATGAACGCGTAAGCGGGATCACGCGGCCGGTTCGGCGGCGTGGTCTTGGACGACGACGGCTTGGCGAGCGCGAAGCACACCTTCTTGCCGCCCGGCGAGGCGGTGTAGGCGCCCCAGCTGCCGAACTGGCCGATCAGCGTCGGCTCGGCGCCGCCGGACGTGGACGCCGCAGCCGATTTGCTCCGCGCATCGCGCGCATACGCCGCGTCGCCCGCAGCAACCATCAATGAACCCGCCAGTGCGGTAATCAGCATTCGCCTCAAGATCATGGGCAAGTCTGGTCCCTCATCATTGTGACTGCAACATGGCTCGCGAGGCTCGCCTGTTCACGCTGCCCGGAATAGCCGGGATGGCCGATTCTGTGAAGGCGCCAAAGCGCTGATCATCATCCTCCAAAAGACCGTATGTATATGGCGTACAATCAAGATTTGGCGCGCGTCGCGCGATGAGCGTTCCATTGCTGATCGCTCCACTGCAGCAGATCTTCGGCGCCGGACGAACGCAGATGCGCACCGCCGTCCTGCACCACCATCTCACCATTGATGTAGCCGGCCTGATCCGAAATCAGGAAGCTCGCGAGATTGGCCAGTTCGGCGTGCTTGCCGACGCGGCCGAGCGGCACGCGCGCGGCCGGGTCGGCGGCTCGGCCGTCCGGCTGCAACTGTGCGGTCGCTCCGGCCGTCGGGAAGGCGCCGGGCGCGATCGCCACCAGGCGGATCTGTTTCGGACCCCACTCGACCGCGAGGCTCTTGGTCATCGCCAGCACCGCCGACTTCGCCATCGCCGACGGGACTGTGAAGGCACGGCCGGTGATCGTCGAGGTCGACAGGATGCTGAGCACCACGCCGGGGCGTCCGCTATCGATCCAGCGACGCCCGGTGCCAAGCGTGCAGTACATCGTGCCGTGCAGCGTCGGCGCCAGGATCGCGTCGGCGGCGCGCGCGGACAGTCGCTCGGTCTGCGCGATGAAGGTCGCGGCGGCGTTGTTGACCAGGATGTCGAGCGGCGCCGCGCGCCAGATGTCGTCGAGCATGGCCTCGACCGCTTGCGGATCGCGGACGTCGCAAACGATGGAGTCGACTTCGCTGCCGCGTGACCGGAGTTGCTCCGCGGTCTGCTGCAGCACTTCCGCCCGCCGCCCGCACAGCACCAGCGACGCGCCGAGTTCGGCAAACCGCGCCGCCATCGCGGCACCCAATCCGGAACCGCCGCCGGTAATCAGGATCCGTTTGCCTGTGAGCAGACCGGCTTCGAACATCGCGCGACTCCTTGATTAACCGCCAAGCGGAATTGGTGTGCGCTTAGTCGCGCGCACCCCGTCATGCCCGGACTTGATCCGGGCATCCATCATCTTCGAGGTCGGATGGATTGCCGGGTCAAGCCCGGCAATGACGACGCAACTGAACGCTCGGCCCGAATCCGATTGTCCCGCGCGTGCAAATCCGGCAGAACGGCAGGCAATCACAAACCTCGTACCTGGGTGGATACATGAAGGCCATTCTCTGCCAGCAATATTGCGGTCCCGACGAACTCGTCTACGCCGATGTGCCAGATCCGGTCGCCGGCCCGGGCGAAGCGGTGATCGCCATCAAGGCGGCGGCGCTGAACTTCTTCGACATCCTGATGATCCAGGGCAAGTACCAGATCAAGCCGCCGTTCCCGTTCTCGCCGTGTGCGGAAGTCGCGGGCGTGATCGAGAGCGTCGGTGAAGGCGTCACCGACCTGAAGCCCGGCGACCGCGTCGCCGCGTCCTGCGGCCACAACGGCGCGCGCGAAAAGATCGCGCTGCCGGCCGCCTCGATCGTCAAGATCCCTGATAATCTCGATTACGACCGCGCTGCCGGCATCTTCATCATCTACGGCACCGCGCTGCATGCGCTGGAAGATCGCGCCAGCCCGAAGCCGGGCGAAACGCTGGCCGTGCTCGGCGCCGCCGGCGGCACCGGCCTCGCTGCGTGCGAGCTCGGCAAGCTGATGGGCCTCAAGGTGATCGCCTGCGCCTCGTCGGACGAGAAGCTCGAATTCGCCAAGCAGCACGGCGCCGAGCTGACGCTGAACTACGCGAAGGAAGATCTGAAAGAGGGGTTGAAGAAACTCACTGGCGGCAAGGGCGTCGACATCGTGTTCGATCCGGTCGGTGGGACCTACGCCGAAGCCGCGCTGCGTTCGATCGCCTGGGAAGGCCGCTTCCTGGTGATCGGTTTCGCGGCCGGCGACATCCCGAAGATGCCGCTCAACCTCGCGCTGCTGAAGGGCTGCGACATCCGCGGCGTGTTCTGGGGCGCGTGGACGCGGATCAATCCGGAGAAGAACCGCGCCAATCTCGAAAAGCTGGTCAATTGGGCGGCCGAGGGCAAGATCTCGTCGCACGTCGACCGCACCTTCCCGCTGGCGCAGACCGCCGACGCCCTGAAGGTCCTCGCCGGCCGCCAGGCGATGGGCAAGGTGATCCTGCATCCGTAAGTAACAGCAACCGAGGGGTGGGGACGCGCGCGGCCCCACCTTCGAACTAAGCAGGTGTCAGCTCCGGCATCGCCGCGGCGGCAGGCCTTGCTGTTGCGGCCGTCGCGTGGGCCAGCAGTCCGGGCAGCAGCGCCTCGGCGGCTTCGGCGCCGGAAATCACCACGGCCTCGATGCCGGCACCGATATTGCCGCCGCCGGCGATCACCAGATTGCGCAGCGGCGACTTCGAACCCTTGAGCTGGCCGGCGCGCGACATCCCGTAGATCGAACCGAAGCTGGCCCAATCGTAGCGGGCGTAGGTCACCGGGCTGGCGTCGGTGCGATACACGATGTGCTGTGACAGATTGGGGATCACGGTTTCGGCCGCCGCGATCATGCGGTCGCCGAGCTCCTGCTTGCGGCGCAGATAAGCCTCCGAACGCCGCCAGGATTTCCAATCGCGTTCGGGCTCGGGCGGAAACCAGCTCTTCGCCTCCGCGTGCGGCACCAGATGAATCAGCGACAGGATCGAGTGCCCGGCCGGCGCCGCCGCCGGATCGAGCTTCGACATCATCGCCAGCCCGACCTGCATCGGCGTGTGCAAATGCACCGACGGGCGGATCTCCGGCACGCAGTCGAGGCCGAGATGCACGCTGAAGCAGGAATTCGCCGGCACCGCCTCGCTGATCCAGCGGCGGGCGTCCCGTGGCAGTGCCGGGCTCGGGACGAGTTCGAGCAGCGTGTGCTTCAGGTCTGCGTTGGAGATCACGGCGCTCGCTCGCACCGTCGTCCCGTTGCCCAGTACGACGCCTGCGGCTGCGCCGTTCTCGACCAGAATCCGCGCCACCGGAGTTTTCAGCCGCACCTCGCCGCCGCGGGCTTCGATCGCCGCAACCAGCGCGTCCGAGATCACGCCCGAGCCGCCACGTGGATAGTAGCCGCCATGGAAGTAATAGCCGAAGATCGGCACCATCCGGGCGCAGCTCGGCGGCTCGCTGCCGTCGCCGATATAGCCGGCGAGGCCGTCGATGAAGGCGACCGCCGCGGGATCCTGGACGTGAGTCGCCACCAGTTCTGCGAACGGCTGGTTCATCCAGCGATAGGCGTGCGGGTGGTTGCGCGGAAACGCCAGTAGCTCGGCAATGCTCGACGGCATCCCGGGCACGCCGCCGCGGCCGGCTGCGGTCGCGAACATGTCGTCGAAAATCGCCTTGATCTCGTCGAACAGGGCGCTGATGCCGGCGGCGCTGGCGGGAAAGCGCTCGCCGAGCAGCCGGACGTAGTCGCGCCAGTTCGGCGGCACGTCGATCGCGCCGCTTGCGGTGTGGAAGCTGTGCGTCACCCGCTCCCAGCCGATGCGATCGGCGATGCCGAACCGCTGCAGCAGCGAGGCGAACGGCCCGCCCGGCTGCACGCCGGAGAAGTCGTGCGGTCCGGCGTCGAAGCGATACAGCACCGGCCGGCCCTGATGATGCGCCTTGCGCAAATAAGTGTGGCAATAGCCGCCGGCGACGACGTGCTGCTCGAAGACTTTCACGCGCAGTCCGGCATCGGCGAGCAGCGCCGCGGCGGTCAGACCGCCAATGCCCGAGCCAATGATCACCACGTCGCAGTCCTGCGTCTCGGGCCGCGTGAAGACCGGCGCCGGCCAGCGGTAGCTCTCCCGCGATGCCGCCATCCGGTTCATGACCAGGTGGATCGCCGCCTTCGGTCCGAAGATCGAGATCAGCGCGCCGATGCTGACGATCGCGGTGATCACCTCGCCGGGCGCGTCCGAAAAGCGGCAGGCCGCGATCGCGGCGAACAGCACCGCCCACAGGCCAGTGATCGCGGCGTTGACCACAAAGAACTGCGGCGTCTCGGCATTGTCCGGATGGGCGGCGCGCGAATAGTCCGAGGTCCATGGCCGTCGCGCTGCCAGGCTGACCGCACTGATCACTGCCAGGCCTGCGAACGACAGCCACAGCGCGTTGGCGGCGGCGATGGCCGGAGCGATCAGGTGCAGCGCTGCGAGAGCTGCGAACAGCACCAGCCCGCCGGCTTCGAGCACGAACAGTTCGCGCCGATACGCCCGCCAGGCATTGGCCGCGAGCGACAGGGTGAGGCCGAGCCAGATCGCCAGGGGCGGCTGATGCATCGCGAGCAAGGCCCAGAACACCGCAAATGGAACCAGGGCCAGCTTCACCGTCAGGAAGGTCGTCATGCTGCCTCCGAGGGTCGGTGTCCGCCAAACCACCTCTTTGACGTCGCGGCGGCTTGCGGTACCGTTCGGTACCAAACCATATCAGATCTGGTACTCATTGGTACCAGAATTTCCGCGCGTCTCGGAGCGACGTCTAAGTCATGGAAAAACAACAAGAACAGACCGATGGCCGGCGGGCCGCGATCCTGCAGGCGGCGTTCGACGTGTTCGTCGAGAAGGGGTTCGAGGCGGCGACCACCGCCGAGATCGTGCGCCGGGCGCGGACCTCGAAGCGGACGCTGTACGAATTCTTCGCCAGCAAGCAGGAGATCCTGACCGCGCTCGTCCGTTACGGCGCCACCAAGATGAAGCCCGCGCTCGAGCTGCCGGAGCCGCAGACTAAGACGCAATTCCTAGCGGTGCTGGAGCAGTTCGGGCGGCTCTTTCTCGGCGAGCTGCTGCATCCGGAGCGCACCGCGATGTATCGCCTCGCGATCGCCGAGGTGGCGCGCGGCGGTGGTTCGGTCGCCCGCGAGCTGGAAGCCAGCGGCCGGGCGCCGGTGACCCAGGCGATTACGCGCTTCTTCGAGCACGCCGCCGCACGCGGCATCATCCCCCGCGACAAGATCGCGACGCTGATGAGCGTGTTCTTTTCGGTGCTGATCGGAATGGCGCCGCTGCAGACCTTGCTCGGAGATCCGCCGATCAGCTCGGACGCGATGGCGCAGCGGGCGGCGCTGGCGACCGAGGTGCTGGCGCGCATGATGGCGCCGGCGTGAGCCGCCGAAGCGGGCTTACGCCTCCTCCGCCAACCCGCGCTGCATCGCGGCGCGCGCCGCCTCGCGGTGCTCGGGGGTGATGTTGCTGGCGACCATCCGCAGCGCGGTCGCGAGGATCGCAGCGTCGTCGGTGAAGCCGAGCACCGGCAGAATATCGGGCAGGAAATCGAACGGCAGGATGAAGTAAGCGATCGCGCCGAGCAACGCGATCTGGACGTGCCGCGGCGTCTTCCGATCGAACGCACAGTAATACGCCGCCAGAATGTCCTCGACGAACGGTAGCCGGACCGCGACGCTCTTGATCTTGCGCCAGAACCGCCGGCGCACCTGTTCCGGATCCTGCGCCAGCCGATCGGCAGGTTCGAATCCCACGCTGTGATCAGTCGTCATCGAAGCACTCCCGCGCAGGGCGGATTGATGGGTTGGTCGCTTCCGATTTGGTGATGTAAGGCTGTCCGCGCAAGCCCGCGCGTCACGCGGCGCCGCAGCGCTCCGCGATCGTGTCCATCGCCTTGGCGAGCAGCACGTCTCGATGCGTGAGCCCTCCCGCATCGTGGGTCGTCAGCACCACCTCGACTGTCCTGTAGACATTGCGCCATTCAGGGTGGTGATCGGCCTTTTCGGCGGCGAGCGCGACGCGGGTCATGAAGCCGAACGCCTCACTGAAATCCTTGAACTGAAAGCTGCGGCCGATTGCCTCGCGCCCCTCGAGCTCGCGCCAGCCTGGGAGTTCCCGCAGAGCCGCTTCTCGTTCCGTCGCCGATAATCGCGCCATGCTGCTCTCTCCGCTATCGTTCACCAGCCACCGTGAACATAATGCAGCCAAACGGCTCCGCTAGCGAGGCAGTTCAAACGGCGGAACCCGTGTCCGCCCAGGTGGAACTGCTAGTCGGGATGGATTCGGATCGCGAATGAGCAGCACGCAGCGATTGCCACGATGGGCGGCCGGTTCCAGTTCGATGGACACCATGTCTCCGCTTTCCCCATGGCGAAGAATGCTGCTGATCGTGCTGGCGACCGTTCTGGCTCTGATCGGCATCGCCAGCGCCGGCTATTACTTCGCGATGCGTCCGGTCACGCTGAAGATCGCGGTCGGGCCACAAGCCGGCGACGACTACAAGCTGATTCAGGCGCTGGCCCAGGTGTTCGCGCGCGAGCGCAATACTGTGCGGCTGCGTCTGGTGGTGACCGATGGGCCCGCGGCGAGCGCACTTGCATTAAAGTCCGGCACCGTTGACCTCGCGGTGATCCGCGGCGACCTGCCGGTGCCGAAGGTGGCACAGTCTGTCGCCGTGCTGCACAAGAACGTCGCGGTGCTGTGGGCGCCTGCCAGCGCCGAGCCGAAGGGTAAGCGCAAGACCGCCAAGAACGCCGGCATTGCCGGGATCACCGATCTGGCCGGCAAGCGCGTCGGCGTCGTCGGCCGCACCGAAGCCAATGCCGGGCTGCTCAATGTGATCCTGCAGCAATATGGCGTCGATCCTGCCAAGGTACAGACAGTTGCGCTGCCGGTAGCCGACGTGGCGGAGGCGGTTCGCACCGGCAAGGTCGACGCGCTGCTGGCCGCCGGCCCGCTCAACAGCAAGATCATCGGCGATGCGGTGGCGGCGACGGCGCATACCGGACGCGAGCCTGTGTTCCTGTCGATCGAATCCTCCGAAGCGCTCGCGGCCAATCACCCGTCCTACGAGGCGGCGACGATTCCGGCCGGGGTGTTCGGTGGCGGGCCGGCCCGCCCGGACAGCGAGATCAAGACCGTCAGCTTCTCGCACTACATCGTGGCGCGCGAAGGAGCGTCCGACACCACGATCGCGACCCTGACCGAGCAATTGTTCACCGCACGTCAGATCGTGATGGGCGAAGTGCCGCTGGCGGCCAAGATCGAAACGCCGGACACCGACAAGGATGCGGTGATTCCGGTGCAGCCGGGCGCCGCCGCCTATGTGGACGGCGAAGAAAAGAGTTTCCTCGATCGCTACAGCGACTTGATCTGGTTCTCGCTGATGGGCCTGTCGCTGATGGGCTCGGCCGGCGCCTGGTTCGCCAGCTTCCTGCGCAAGGACGAGCGCAACAGCACGGCGTCGCAGCGCGAGCGCCTGCTCGACATGCTGGCGACGGCGCGTCGCTGCAATTCCGCCGAAGAGCTCGACACCATGCAGACCGAGGCCGACGCCATCCTGCGCGATACGCTCAACGCCTACGAGAACGGCGCGATCGACAGCGCGGCGCTGACAGCCTTCAGCATCGCGCTGGAGCAGTTCCACAACGCCGTCGCCGACCGCAAGCTGCTGCTGGTCGAGGTGTCACCGCTGCCGGTGCGGGGCGCCCGGCCGCAGGCGGTGTAGTGCTCAGCGCACCAGCCGCCGCCAGCCGATCACCACGCCGCTGACCGAAATCACCAGCCCGGCGAGCGACAGCACGATCACCACCACGTCCCATGCCGGCCGGTGCGCCAGCAGCACCGGAAAATCGAAGCTGTGCAGCGCATTGAACAGCCAGCGATAGCTGCGGGCGCTTGTGTCGCTGCGTCCGACGAGTTCGCCGGTGGCGGGATCGATGTGCAGCCAGGTGCGTGCCGCATCGTCGAATCCGATCCTCAGCACCGGCAGCACGCGCTGGCGATGGTGCTGATACCAATACGCGTCGTAGTGATGGAGCCGCTGCTGCAGCACCATGTTGGCGCTGGGAATCAGCGTCGCAGCGGCCGCGACGATCGCTTCCTCGGGCAACCGCCTGGGTGTGCCGTCTTCCGGATCGGCGAGCGTCTGCCGTCCGTCGCGATGCGCCAGCAGCATCAGCGGTGTGCCACCGATCCAGACGAAGCGGGCTTCGACGACACCCGGCATCGCGTTCGCCGGCAGCCTGCCCGCGATCGTCGGGGCATCGTGGCCGGCATAGCGCTGCAGCATGTCGTGGCTCTCGCCGCGGCGGGCGAAGGTGCCGCCCGGATTGAGTGACAGCCAGCCGGAAAACATCCAGGTCAGCACCACCACGCCGCCGATCAGGCCAGTGATGTGGTGCCACGCCATCCAGCCGCGATACGGCGTGACCCGGCCCGACGCATAGCGTCGTCGCAGCCCGGCGCGGAGCAGCCCGATCCAGATGCCGCTCACGGCGACGATCATCAGTACGCCCGAGACCCACAGCACCACCTGTCGCCACAGCGGCCCGTCCTGGCGCAGCACCGTGAAGTAGATCCAATGCGGGATTGCGCCGAGCCAATTCCAGACCCGCTCGCCCCGCGTGGTGTCGAGCACGATCTCGCCGCCGCGCGACCCGACATAGAGTTCGGTCCCGGCGGCATCGCCGAGCCCGATCAGATACAGCGGCCGGAACGGATCGTAGCGCGATGTCACGCTCCATTGATCGCGATCGACCGTCTCGATCAGCTGCGGCACCGCTGCTGCCGGATGATGTCGCGCGATCCCGAGTGCCTGGTCGGCGCCGATCTCATCGATCGCACGGCCATCGACCGCCGAGATGGTGTGGCGCCGGTTGCTCCAGTCGAGCAGCCGGTACACCGGCTCGTCGTTCAGCATCACCAGCCGCAGCTCGCGCGGGTAGTGCGTCATTCCGGCCGCCTGCATCGCGTGGTCGGGCGGCAGCACGACGCGCTGCCAGGCGAGATCGGGCAACGCGGCCCAGCGCTCCTCTTTGTCGAGATGCGGAAACGCGACGTACATCATCACCACCCCGGAGATGAACCACATCGCGAACAACAGGCATCCGGCGATGCCGAGCCAGCGGTGGCCGAGATACAGCCACCGCTTGCCGCGCCTGACGACGCTTCGCATCGCCCTAGAACTTCACGTTGTAGGACAGTTCCGCGGTGCGCGGCATGCCGAGGATCCACTGCGACGTGCCGCCGGAGGTCGCGTAGATGGTGTCGAACACATTGTAGACGCGCAGCGCCAGGGTCTGCCGCGTATCCGGCTTCCACATCAGGCCGGCATTCACCACATTGTAGGCCGGCCGCACCAAGGTGTTGGCGTTGTCGGCCCAGGTATCGCCGACGAGCTGCACGCCGGCATTGGCCGACCAGCCCGGCGCGAACGCCCAGGTCGCCCAGATGTTGCTGACCACCTGCGGCACGTTGGCCGGGACATTGCCGGCGTAGTTCACCACCTGGCCGCCGACCACCTGGGTGAAGTCGTCGTATTTCGCCCGCAGCACCGCGACGTTGGCGTCGAGCCGGATGGTTTCGGTCACCTTCAGGCCGGCCGAGGCCTCGATGCCGCGCGACGACTGCTGGCCGATCTGCAGCGGGTTGGTGTTCGCGGGATTCTGCGGATCGCGCGCCAGCAGATTGTTCTTGACGATCTGATACGCCGACAGCGTCCATTCGGCGCGGCCACCGGCGAGCTGCTGCTTGATGCCGACCTCGACCTGCTTGCCGGTCGAGAGCGCGAAGTCGCGGTTGACGCCGGTCATGGTGATCAGGTTGCTGACCGGATCGACCGCCGTCGAATACTGGCCGTACAGCGAAAGATCCGGGATTGGATTGTACACCACGCCGACCCGCCAGCTCGGCGCCGAGTAGGTCTTCTCGAAGCTGTTCGCCGGGGTGAGGAAGTCGGTGCGCTCGACGGTCGGGTGATCGGAGCGGATGCCGCCGATCACCGACAGCTGATCGGTCAGGCTGAGGCGATTTTCGGCGAACAGGCCGTATTGCGTCGTCAGCGTGTGGAAGCTCGGCCGGGTCGAGCTGACCCACTGGAAGTAGCCGGGGTCGAAATTGTAGGGATTGACCGTCGAACTGCCGGAATAAGGCGAGTTGTTGGTGTGGGTGAAGGCGATCCGGTTGACGTCGAAGCCGGCGACGAACTGGTTGGCAAGACCGAACAGGTGGCCCTTGAAGGTGGCGTCGAAGCGGTTGCCGAGCTGCTCCTGGTCGTGGAAGATCTCGATATAGTCACGACGGTTGATGTTGCCGGTCGCCGGGCTGTAGGCGTAGCTCTCGACGTCCTTCCAGTGTCGATGGCTGCTGAGATAGTAGGTGACGTTCTTGACCGATACGCCTTCGGCGACGTCCCATTCGGTCTTCAGCTGAGTCCAGTTGTCGCGATAGCGGATGCTGGAGTCGCCCACATTATAGTTCTTGAAGCGCAGTGACTCGTCGATCCCGCCGTTGACCAGCGGCGTGCCGAAATAACGCGACGGGCTGCGGTCGGCGTAGTCCTCGCTCAGGGTGAAGGCGAGGTTGTCGGCCGCCTGTACCCGCACCGAGCCCGAGACTGCGACGTTCGACATCGTATCGCGATCGACCCAGCCGTCCGACATGTTGCCGATCGCGGCGAGCCGATAGCTGACGTTGGGATTGATCGGGCCGCCCGAGTCGACCGCAAGGCGCCGCAACAGATTGGTGTCGAGCGAGACCTCGGCCTCGTTGCGTTGCACGTCGAGCGGCTTCTTCGAGATCACGTTGACGGCGCCGCCGATCGCGCCTTCGCCGTACATCACCGAGGCCGGCCCGCGGAGAACTTCGATACGCTGCGCCGTCCAGGTGTCGAACGGGAACGTCATCGTGCCCGAGCCGACATACATTCGGGTGCCGTCGTACAGCGTCATCACCGTGCCATTGCCGCTGAAGCCGCGGGTGACGAAGGACAGGCCGCCATTGCCCGGCGCCGGGCTGGCCGTGAAGCCGGTGGCGTTCTGCGTCACCGCGTCGATCACGTTGTGCTGGCCGCGCTCGGCGATGGTCTCGGCGCGAATCACTTCGACGCTGGCCGGTGTCTGCAGCGGCGTCAGGCCGAGCCGGCTGCCGGTCGACGACGGCGTACCGAGGTTGAAGGTGGGCGCTGTCGCTGCGCGGGTTGTGGCGGCTTCGGCCGGTGCGGGAGCGGGCGCCGCAGCGGGACGTGCGGCGGCACGGCGCTGGCGCGACGATCCGGCATTGGCGGCCGCTCGCGGCTTGGCCGGACGCGCGGTCTGGCCCTCGACCACGATAGGGTCGAGGCCGCGTGGAGTGGTCGGGGCGGTTTGAGCCAGGCCGTCGACCGGCCAGAGCAGGGGAACGAGGGCAACGGAGGACAGCAGGCGACGATTGCGCCCGAAAGGCAGAACGGCGGGAGTCATTTTTTGGCTCGCGGCTAACGTGGCACGTCACCGCGAAACAGGTCTGCCGCAGCCGTTTTTCGGGCTACGGACCGACTCGCACCAGGACACCCCGCCCAATGTGTTCGCGTGTGACCACGACTGACGGCAGGTCTCCTGGCTCGCGGGTCGTTGCCATTCACCGCCTTCCCAGGACAGAAGCCCAGTGGCGTGTGGTGAATGGCTCGCCGCTTACAGTTGCGGGGGCAGCCCCGGAATAGGGCCAAGAAGCCCGCACCGTGTTCCCTATTGATCCCTTGCAGGAACCGTCGCTGGGGACGGTATTGGACATGCGGCAGCGCTGTCAACGAACCGAGCGGCGAAAATCCAGTCCGTTCAAGGGCTAGCGGCTGCACTATCAAATTACCTACCTGAGCGACGATAATTGTAATGTTATAACATTACACAATTAGGTCAACCCGTTATGCAGCGGTGCCCGAACGCCGACCGTCCCAAACGGATCTGTCCACCCGCAACCGTCATTGTTATTTCGCGAATTCAGCGTATATTGCGTCGCAACGCGTGCTGGTGCCCGGTCCTGTTCGGCCGGGCCTGTTTTTTGCGATTTCAGATTGCGATTGCCCGGCGCGTTTCAGACATAGGCTGGCTGCGGCGCGCCCTGAGGCGCATCCCGCTGTGTGCCTGTGATCTCGCTGATCAGGCAACGCCCGCAGGACCGACAGAGAGCCCATGAACCTCCGTAACATCGCCATTATCGCCCACGTCGACCACGGCAAGACCACTCTTGTCGACAAGCTGCTGCAGCAGTCCGGCACCTATCGCGACAACCAGCGCCAAGTCGAACGGGCGATGGACTCCAACGATCTCGAACGCGAGCGCGGCATCACCATTCTGGCGAAGTGTACTTCGGTGGTGTGGGGCGAAACCCACATCAACATCGTCGACACGCCCGGCCACGCCGACTTCGGCGGCGAAGTGGAGCGCATCCTGTCGATGGTCGACGGCGTGATCGTGCTGGTCGACGCCGCCGAGGGCCCGATGCCGCAGACCAAGTTCGTGGTCGGCAAGGCGCTCAAGCTCGGCCTCAAGCCGATCGTCGCCATCAACAAGGTCGACCGCTCCGACGCGCGCGTCACCGAAGTGGTCAACGAAGTGTTCGACCTGTTCGCCGCGCTCGACGCCACCGACGAGCAGCTCGACTTCCCGATCCTGTACGGCTCCGGCAAGAACGGCTGGATGTCGGACAAGCCGGACGGCGACCACAGCGAAGGCATGAAGCCGCTGTTCGAGCTGGTGCTCAAGCACGTTCATCCGCCGGTGGTGGAAGAAGGTCCGTTCCGGCTGCTCGGCACCATCCTCGAAGCCAATCCCTATCTCGGCCGCATCATCACCGGCCGCATCGCGTCGGGCTCGGTGAAGCCGAACCAGGCCGTCAAGGTGCTGTCGCGCGAAGGCAAGCTGGTCGAGCAGGGCCGTATCAGCAAGATCCTCGCGTTCCGCGGCCTCGAGCGCGTGCCGCTCGATATCGCCGAAGCCGGTGACATCGTCGCCATCGCCGGTCTGACCAAGGGCACCGTCGCCGACACCTTCTGCGATCCGACCGTCGAGGAGCCGCTGCAGGCGCAGCCGATCGATCCGCCGACGGTGTCGATGTCGTTCATCGTCAACAACTCGCCGCTCGCGGGCACCGAAGGCGACAAGGTGACGAGCCGCCTGATCCGCGACCGCCTGCTGCGCGAGGCCGAAGGCAACGTCGCGCTGCGCGTCGTCGAGTCCGCCGAGAAGGACGCGATGGAAGTGTCGGGCCGCGGCGAATTGCAGCTCGCGATCCTGATCGAAACCATGCGCCGCGAAGGCTTCGAGCTGTCGGTGTCGCGGCCGCGCGTGGTGCTGACCAAGGACGACGACGGTCAGCTCCTGGAGCCGGTCGAGGAAGTCGTGATCGACGTCGACGAGGAGTTCTCCGGCGTCGTCGTGCAGAAGATGAGCGAACGCAAGGCCGAGATGATCGAGATGCGGCCCTCGGGCGGCAACCGTCTGCGCCTGGTGTTCTACGCGCCGACCCGCGGCCTGATCGGTTACCAGGGCGAACTGATGACCGACACCAAGGGCACCGCGATCATGAACCGGCTGTTCCACGACTATCTGCCGTATCGCGGCGAGATTCAGGGGCGCCGCAACGGCGTGCTGATCTCCAACGATCAGGGCGAGGCGGTCGCCTATGCGATGTTCAAGCTGGAAGACCGCGGCCCGATGATGATCGAGCCGGGCTGGAAGGTCTACAAGGGCATGATCGTCGGCGAGCACACCCGCGACAACGACCTCGAGATCAACGTCCTCAAGGGCAAGCAGCTCACCAACATCCGCACCACCTCGAAGGACGAAGCGGTGCGGCTGACGCCGCCGATCCGGATGACGCTGGAAAAGGCGCTGTCCTATATTGAGGACGACGAGCTGGTCGAGATCACCCCGAAATCGATCCGGCTGCGCAAGCGCCTGCTCGACCCCAACGAGCGCAAGCGCGCCGAGAAGAGCAAGCAAGCGGTCGCCTGATCGCCCTCGCCACAGCTGCCCATTCCCGATGCCCGGCCCTCGTGCCGGGCATCGTCGTTTCGGGGGCCGGCTGACATCCAACCGCCGTCACCGCCATGGTAGAATTGCGCATGCCTCTTTCCAGCCTTCCGTCCTCGGTCGACATCGCGATCATCGGCGCCGGTGCAGCCGGCCTCGGCGCGGCGCGGGCGCTGGAGGGCTCGGGCCTGTCGGTGATCGTGCTGGAAGCGCGGAACCGGATCGGTGGCCGCGCCTGGACCCGGATGGTGACGCCGGAAATCGCATTCGACGTCGGCTGCGGCTGGCTGCATTCGGCCGACGAGAACTCCTTTGTCGGTATCTCCGATCAGCTCGGCATCGGCATCGACAAGACCCACCCGCCGTGGAGCGAGGCGAGCTTCGGCGACGTGTTCCCGAAGCGCGAACGCGCCGCCTTCAGCAAGGCGCTCGATGCGTTCTACGAGCGCGTCTGGCGCGCGGCCAAAAAGAAAACCGATGTCGCCGCTGCGACGTTGCTCGAGCCGGGCAACCGCTGGAACCCGATGATCGATGCGGTCTCGACCTACGTCAATGGCGCCGAGCTCGACCGCATCTCGGTGCACGATCTCGAATCCTATCGCGACACCGGTATCAATTGGCGGGTCCGCGAAGGCTACGGCACGCTGATCGCGGCTTACGGCGCGTCCTGCCCGGTGGTGCTGAGCTGCGCGGTCGAGCTGATCGATCACGCCGAACGGCAGATCAAAATCAACACCTCGCTCGGCACGCTCAGCGCCGGTCAGGTGATCGTCACGGTGCCGACCAATCTGATCGCCGACGAGGCGATCAGGTTTGCCCCGGCGTTGCCGGACAAGGTCGAGGCGGCGAGCCGCCTGCCGCTCGGCGCCGACGACAAAGTGATGCTGAAGCTGTCCGATCCGAACGGCTTCCCGGCTGACGGCAACTTACGCGCCGCCACCATGCGCAGCGCGATGGGCACGTATCACCTGCGCCCGTTCGGTCATGATTGTATCGAAGGCTTCTTCGGCGGGCGCTATGCGCGCCAGCTGGAGGAGGAGGGCGACGGCGCCTTTGCGGCGCAGGCGATCGATGAAATCGCCGACCTGCTCGGCAACGACATCCGTCGCAAGCTGTCGCCCTTGGCGGAATCGCGCTGGGGGCACGATCCGTTTGCCTGGGGCGCCTATTCGCACGCGCTGCCCGGCCACGCCGGTGCCCGCGCGGTGCTGGCCGCGCCGGTCGACGGCCGGCTGTTGTTTGCCGGCGAGGCGACCTCGCCGCAGTTCTTCTCGACGGCCCACGGCGCGCGTGATTCGGGAGAGCGGGCGGCGCGGCAGGCGATCGATTGTCGCAGCGGCCGCGGCTTCCCGGCGGACTAACTCGACCCAATGTGTCGCGACTGCCGCAAATCCGCGCGGAAAGACGTAGTCCTTCCCGTCAGTTGTCCGATTTCGGCACAACCCGTCGGCGGTCTGGTGCATAAAATCCACACGTTAACCGATAATTAACGTTGGCGCTTGAAGCCGGCCGCGCGACTTGCTTTGATCATGATCATGAGCACGACCCTGATCGAGGTACGAGCGGCAAAGGCGGCGGATGCATCCGCGGTCGCGGCCACCCATGACGAAGCCTGGCGTTCCGCTTATCAGGGCATCATCCCGGGGGCGGAGCTGGAAAAGCTGATCAATCGCCGCGGCCCGACCTGGTGGGACTCGGCGATCCGCAAGGGCAGCCGAATCAGCGTGCTGTGCTTCGGCGACAAGATCGCCGGCTATGCCAATTACGGCCGCAACCGCGCCCGCAGCCTGCAGTTCGAAGGCGAGATCTACGAATTGTATCTGCGGCCCGAGTTTCAGGGCCTGGGCTTCGGTCGCCGCCTGTTCACGGCTGCCCGCCGCGATCTGGTGCAGAGCGGGCTGAAAAGCATGGTGATCTGGGCGCTGTCGGACAACGAGCCGGCGACCGAGTTCTATCGCACCCTCGGCGGCCGGATGGTGGCGCGCTCGTCGGAGCGATTCGGGCCGAAGTCGCTCGACAAGGTTGCGTTTGCCTGGAGCAACTGAGCCTTTTTTGCGCTGGCGAACGACGCACGCGCAGGCTATTCGGTTGGCACCTGAAATCAAATCAATCTGGAGCTCTTGATGCGCATCGACGCAATCCCCGTCGGCGTGAACCCTCCGTATGACGTCAACGTCATCATCGAGGTGCCGGTCGGCGGTGAGCCGATCAAGTACGAAATGGACAAGGCCGCCGGTACCTTGGTGGTCGATCGGTTTCTCTATACCTCGATGCATTATCCGGGGAATTACGGCTTCATCCCTCACACCCTGTCGGACGATGGCGACCCTTGCGACGTGCTGGTCGCCAACACCCGCGGGATCGTGCCGGGTGCGGTGATGAGCGTGCGCCCGGTCGGCGTCTTGTACATGAGCGACGAAGCCGGTCATGACGAGAAGATCATCGCGGTGCCGTCGTCGAAGCTTACGCAGCGCTACGACCGCATCAAGACCTACTCGGACCTGCCGGAGATCACGCTGGCCCAGTTCCAGCACTTCTTCGAGCACTATAAGGATCTCGAGCCCGGCAAGTGGGTCAAGGTGGTGCGTTGGGGCGGCGCCGACGAAGCCCATAGACTGATCCTTGAAGGCCTCGATCGGGCCAACAAAGCCAAGGGGCAAGCCAAGGACTGAGCGGCCGGACGGAGCGCCGGCGAACAGGAGTGCTGATGCGCCGGCTGCTTCGATGGATTCGTAACCTGGTCGCGATCGCCGTCCTGGCGGTCGCGGTCCTGGCCGGCGTGCTGGCCTACAACACCTTCCGGCACGGCTCGCGGCAGATCGATGTCGCCGCAGTCGCGCCGATCACGATCGACGAGCAGGGCGCCGCGCAGCGGCTGTCGCAGTCGATCCGCTTCCAGACCATCTCCAATTTCCTCAATCCCGAGCAGGACGCCGAGGCGCTGCGGGACTTGCGCGCGCATATCCAGTCCAGCTTCCCGGCGTTCCACGCCGCGGCCAAGCAGGAGGTCGTGGGCGGTCACAGCCTGCTCTACACCTGGGAAGGCAGCGACCCGCAGGCCAAGCCGATCGGGCTCTTGGCGCATCAGGACGTGGTGCCGATCGCGCCGAAGACGGAAGCAGATTGGCAGCAGCCGCCGTTCAGCGGCGCGATCGAAGGCGGCTTCGTCTGGGGCCGCGGCTCGTGGGACGACAAGGGCAACCTGTACGCGATGCTCGAAGCCGCCGAGCTGTTGGCCAAGCAGGGCTTCCGGCCGAAGCGGACGATCTATTTCGCGTTCGGCCACGACGAGGAGGTCTCCGGCCTGCGCGGCGCCGCCAAGATCGCCGAGCTGCTCGCTTCGCGGAACGTCCGGCTGGATTTCGTGCTCGACGAGGGGCTGCTGATCACCGAAGGGGTGCTGAAGGGGCTCGACAAGCCGGCGGCGCTGATCGGCGTGTCCGAGAAGGGCTACGCCACCCTGGTGCTGACCGCCCGCGGCACCCCCGGCCATTCGTCGATGCCGCCGCGCGACACCGCGATCGGGATGCTGGCGGCGGCGCTGACCCATCTCGAAGACAATCGCCTGCCGATGCGGATCCGTGGCTCGGTGGCCGAGATGTTCGACACCCTGGCGCCGGAGATGAGCGGCTTCAGCCGGGTCGCGCTGTCCAACCTGTGGCTGTTCCGGCCGCTGCTGCTGCGCGAATTCGCCAAGAGCGGCACCACCGCCGCGATGGTGCAGACGACGACGGCGCTCACCGTGTTCAACGCCGGCGACAAGGACAACGTGCTGCCCGGCGTCGCCGAGGCCAGCGTCAATTTCCGCCTGCTGCCGGGCGACACTCAGGCCAGCGTCACCGATCACGTCCGCAGCGTGGTCGCCAACGACAAGATCGCCGTGCAGGGCTTCGAGGGCAATTTCGATCCGCCGCCGGTGACCGGCACCAGGAGCGCGTCCTATCTGGCGCTCAATCGCACCATCCGCGAGGTGTTTCCGGAGGTGATCGTGGCGCCGGGCCTGATGATCGCCGCGACCGATTCGCGCCACTACGCGCAGGTCGCCGACAACATCTTCCGGTTCTCGCCGGTCCGCGCCACGCCCGAAGATCTGAAGCGCTTCCACGGTACCAATGAGCGCATCAGCATCAAGAACTACGCCGACATGATCCGGTTCTATGTGCGGCTGATGCAGAGCACGGCGGGTTAGTGTGCGGTCGCGCGCCCTGGATCAGGCGCACCGCATGGCAGCACCAATAACTGTCGTCACCCGCGAAGGCGGGTGACCCAGTACGCCGAGACGTCTCGAAAACCATCTGCGCGCGGAATACTGGTTCGCCCGGTCAAGCCGGGCGATGACGGCTGGAGAATTAGACGCGCGACATCACACCGCCGGCTTCGGCAGGCCGTGGATCGCGCAGGCGGCGCGGACGGTGTTGACCAAAAGGCACGCCACCGTCATCAGGCCGACGCCGCCGGGGACCGGCGTAATCGCGCCGGCGACTTCCTTGGCCTCGTTGAACGCGACGTCGCCGAGCAGCTTGTCCTTGCCGCCGTCCTTGCCCGGCGTCCGGTTGATGCCGACGTCGATCACGGTGGCGCCCGGCTTGATCCAGTCGCCCTTCACCATCTCGGCCTTGCCGACCGCGGCGAACACCAGATCGGCCTGGCGGCACAGCGCCGGCAGATCGCGGGTGCGCGAGTGCGCGATCGTCACGGTGGCGTTCTCGTTCAGCAGCAATTGCACCAGCGGCTTGCCGACCAGATTGGAGCGGCCGATCACCAGCGCGTTCATGCCCTCGAGCGAGGCGTGCACGGTCTTGGCCATGATGATGCTGCCGAGCGGGGTGCACGGCGTCAGCGCGAACAGGCCGGAGGCGAGCCGGCCGGCGTTGGTCGGGTTGAGGCCGTCGACATCCTTGGCCGGATCGATGGCGTCGATCACCGCGTTGCTGTCGAGCCCCTTCGGCAGCGGCAATTGCACCAGGATGCCGTGCACGGCCGGGTCGGCATTGAGCTTTGCGATCAACGCCATCAGCTCGGCCTGCGGCACGTCGGCGGGCAGCCGGTGCTCGAACGAGGCCATGCCGGCTTCCTGGGTCTGCTTGTGCTTGGAGCGGACATAGACCTCGGAGGCCGGGTCGTTGCCGACCAGCACCACCGCCAGACCCGGCGTGATGCCGTGCTCGGCCTTCAGTCGCGACACCTCGGTGGCGACGCGGGCACGCAGCTCGGCCGAGATGATTTTTCCATCGATGATCCGGGCGGTCATGTCGTCCTCTTTGACTGGTCCAGCCGATGCGTCCGCATCGAAATAACAACGCCTCCCCGAACGGAGAGGCGAATGGTGGATCGCCCTCGCGGGCCTCCCTGCTTGTTCATTCGGCGGATTTGGCCGCAACCAAGCGGCGCAATGTTTCGCCGAGCTGTTTTGGATCGCCGTCGATCGCGATCTGCTTCTGCCGCGAGGTCGCGCCGGACAGCAGCCTGACATTGCGCTTTGGAACCCCGACCGCCTTGGCCAGCAGTTCCGTCACCGCCCGGTTGGCTTCGCCGCCGTCGGCGATCGCCCGAACCCGCACTTTCAGGACCGGCCGTCCGTCCGACAGCGTCTCCAGCCCGTCGATGTCGTCGCGTCCGCCGCGCGGGGTGACCCGAACCGCGACCGCGACGCCTTGAGCCGAATACCGCCAAGCCTCCGCCATGCCAGGCGCCCTGCCGTGCGTGCCCGGTTAGAACACCGCCGGGTAGATGTAATAGGTGATCACTCGCTGCAGGAACATGATCAGAAGGATCAGGATGATCGGCGAGATATCGAGGCCGCCGAGCGACGGCAGCATATTGCGGATCGGCGCCAGCAGCGGTTCGGTGATTCGGTACAGGAACTCGGACACTGCGCCGACGAACTGGTTGCGCGTGTTCACGACGTTGAAGGCGATCAGCCAGGACAGGATCGCCGAGGCGATCAGCAGCCAGATGTAGAGATCGAGGACGATGAGAACGATATCGAGAATGGCGCGCATGGCGGGGGAAAACTCGCGGTTTCGGTCGCGGAAGGCTCGAGCCGTAGATATCGGTTCACCCCCGCCCAAACAAGGGAACTCGGTGCCAATAAAGCCGCGGCCGGCTGTTTTCGATCCGGTCCGGTCGTCCTTGACTTGGCCGCGACCTGCACTGTAAATGGCGGCGTTCGCTGGCCGGGACAATTTGTCCTGACCGCGCAAGGGGCCATAGCTCAGCTGGGAGAGCGCATCGTTCGCAATGATGAGGTCGGCGGTTCGATCCCGCCTGGCTCCACCAACTTCCCGAGACCAAGACGGGAAGTTGGCGACCTTCGCGACACGGTCCCAGCAGGTTTTCCAAGATTTCGGACGAACACGCGGTCTTCGCGATGAGCGCTGCTGATTGTCTGCGCCCGAGCTTTGGCCGGATGCCCGCCGACATATGACGTCGGCTGCCGAGCGCCCCCTTGGGACGCCCGGCCTGCGCCTCCGGTCAAACGTTGCTGAAACGCGGCGGGCGCTTTTCGACGAAGCTGGCGACACCTTCCTTGAAGTCGTCGCTGGCGAGCGAGATCGCCATCTCGCGATTGGCCTCGATGGTCGCTTCCGCAAGGGTCTGGAACGGCACCTCGTAGAGCTGGCGCTTGATCACCTGCATCGACTTCGGCGCGACGTTATCGGCGAGGTCGCGGGCGTAGGCGTAGGTCTGCTCGCACAGCTGATCGGCCGGATACAGCCGGTTCACCATCCCCATCCGCAGCGCCTCGTCGGCCGAGACCCGGCGCGCCGACAGCAGCAGGTCGAGCGCATTGGCGTGGCCGACGATCCGCGGCAGCATCCACGAGATGCCGTGTTCGGCGATCAGTCCGCGGCGTGCGAAGGCGGTGGTGAATACCGCGCTATCGGCAGCGAAGCGGACGTCGCAATACAGCGCGTGCACGAGCCCGATGCCGGCGGTGGCACCGTTGAGCATGCCGATGATCGGCTTGTCGATCGACGGGTAGAACGCGTAGCGGGTCTGCCAGTCGGCGCGGCGATTCATGTCGAACGGCGGCAGATCGGCGGCGCGGCGAACGTCGGCCGGATCGATCGTCTGCAGCACCTGCATGTCGGCGCCGGCGCAGAATCCTCGGCCGGCACCGGTCAGCACGATGACGCGGACGTCGCCGTCCGTCGCCGCCTGCTGCATCGCGGTCCGCACCTCGCGCTCCATCACCGGCGTCCACGCATTCATACGGTCCGGCCGGTTCAGCGTAATGGTCGCGATCCGGTCCGCGACCTCATAGAGGATGTCTTGATAACTCAACGGCGTTTCTCCCTTTGTTGATTGTCGTTGGGCGCACCACCCAAGGGTCGTGCGCGGCTTCGCCCGCCGCGGGCGACAGGCCTCAGGCTCTGCGCGAGCCTTTGGGCCGGGCCAGGTAGTCCTGGGTTTCGGGGCGCTGCTGCAGCCAGCCGCTCCACTTGCGGAAGACTTTCGCCATCCGCTCCGGCGCGACGCCGAGCTGCGCCATCGCCACGCCGCCATTGACCGACTCGCGATACTCCGAGATCAGCGCGCCGCGCAGCACGAACCGGCTCATGCCGTCGATCACGACTCGCTGGCCTTTGAACTCGGGGATGGTCGAGGTGAAGCTCGACAGCGACCAGGCGTAGCCGAGGTCGCCGTTGCAGACCGGATCGAACATCTCCCAGCGATAATCGGCGGCGTCGCGATGAAACAGATCCTGCATCATCGTGGCGATCTCGGCGCGGCCGCTGTGCGGGCCGTAGATGTAATCGTGATAGATCGCGTCTTCGGTGAAATGGCCGGCGAACTGTGCGCCATCGCCGGCTTCCGCCGCGCGGGTCAAGCTCTCCAGCAGCCGCGCGAACTCCTCGCTGGTCATGCCCTCTCCCTTGCTGCTTCGGTCATGGTCGCCGAAGCTTGGCGGAGAGACTAGCAACCGCAGCGCCCGCGAGGGAAGCGCATTCGCGGAAGAAGGAGGCAGCCGCTATTCGGCAGCCTCGCTGAAGGTCCTTACCGGCTCTTCGAGCGGCGTGCGCGACAGCCAATGATCGAGGAAGTGCTCAAGCCAGATTCGTTCGGCGAGATCGTGCACAGCGCGTTCGGCAAAATGCTCGCGCCGCGGCCGCGCGCCGGGAAGCGAGAGGCGCTCGTGCCCCTTGGTGGTCCAGCGATGCATCATCGCCCAGGTGACATCGGGGTGAAACTGAAAGCCGTAGGCCGTATCGCTGCGGATCGCCTGCACCGGGAAGTCGCCGCCTTCCGCCAAAAGATCGGCGCCGGCCGGCAAGTCGAAGCCCTCGACGTGCCAGTGATACACTTGCCGCGGCCAGTGCGCGCACATGGCGCGGCCGGCGGCCGTGGGACGGATGTCGTAATAGCCGACCTCGGCGCGGCCGTGCGGATGCGGCGCGACCCGGCCACCGAGCTGCTTGGCCAGCATCTGCGCGCCCAGGCAGATACCGAGAAACGGCCGCCGCTCCTCGAGAGGCACCGCGATCCAATCGATCTCGCGGCGGATGTAATCGTCCGGATCGTTGGCGCTCATCGGGCCGCCGAAGATCACCGCGCCGGCATGGTCGTCGAGCGAGCTCGGAAGCGAATCGCCGAATCGCGGCCGGCGAATGTCGAGCGGATGGCCGAGCGCACGGAGCGCATTGCCGACCCGGCCGGGCGTCGATGTCTCCTGGTGCAGAACAATCAGCACCGGCCTCGAATCATGAGTCTTCGCAGGCTGCAGCGCGGGCGAATCCACCCGGCCGCAATCGGTCAGTCGAACAAGCATGGGAGGATCAGTCCAGAGCCGTGTCGAACAGAGTTGCCGTACCGTCGGTCAAGGATGTCCGGCGGAAGATGACAATTCCTTAAAGCAAGCCCTGGGCCAGATTGTGTCCCGGCGCCCGGGTCAGCGGCGGCGCAGTTGGAAGCCGCTGACGGCGGCCGCAATGAATCCGCGCGGGAAGAATCGCAGCAGGAACGGCACGATCTTCACGCCCAGCCCGGGCAAGACGATCCGCTTGTTGTCCATCAGTCCCTGATAGCCCTGACGTGCGACTTCCGCCGGAGTGACATTGAGCACGGCGCTGTCGAAGCCGGGCTCGAAGCCAGCCCGCTCCTGGAACTCGGTCTGCACCGGGCCGGGGCACAGCGCGGTGACGCGCACGCCCTTGGGGCCGAGCTCCTGATGCAGCGCTTCGCTGAACGACAACACATACGCCTTGGAGGCGTAGTACACGGCCATGCCGGGACCGGGCAGGAAGCCGGCGATCGAGGCGACGTTGAGGATGCCGCCGCGAAGCCGCGCGACGCTGTCGGTGAACCTCAGCGTCAGATCGGTGAGTGACCTGATATTGACGTCGATGATACCCAGCTGGCCGTCACGATCGAGCTCGGCGGCCCGGCCGAATAGTCCGTAGCCCGCATTATTGACCAGGTACTCGACCTCGACGCCGGCCGCATCGAGCGCCGCGGTGATCTGCTCGGCCGCTTCGGGCTTGCCGAGATCGCAAGCGATGACGATCGGTTCCGGTCTGCCCTTGCCGCGGATCTCTGCCGCCAGGGCTTCGAGCCGATCGCCCCGCCGCGCCACCAGGGCTACGCGATGAGCATTGTCTGCAAAAATTCGCGCCAGTTCGACACCGATTCCGGCCGATGCGCCTGTAATCAAAGTTACACGTTCAGTCACGACTGGAAACTCATGTTTCAAATGGGCCGGACGGCCTCTGGGAACAACTATGGCCTTATGCGGGAAGCAAGCAGCGTGCAAGACCCATCGCAGACGCTGCGGCCAGATGCGGGTTCAGGCCGCAGCCGCCGCGTCGCTATGCGGGTTCTCGTGAGATGAGGTCCGGATTCGGTTAGTTGGCCGGATTGACCTCTGGGACAATCCCCATTTCCGTACCGCTCCGGGAGTCAGCGGCGGCTGCGGCGGGACTTGCTGACGCTACTTTCTGGCGCAGCGTGACACGATCGCGAGTCGAGACCGCGAGAAGGTCGGCCGCCCGCCACACCACGTTCTCTTCGAACTCGGTGACGGTGCCATCGGCGTAGACCAGCTCCCACATCATTTCGACGATCCGCAGCCGGCCTTGCTCATTGACCGAACGCATGATCACGCTGGTGAAATGGTAAAGGTCGACGGCCTCGCCTTCCACCAGCGTCGCTGAGGCGATCAGTCGGGTCGCAGTGGCGGCATCGAGGCCGAACCGCTGTTCGAGCAGCGAATGCAGCTTTTGCTTCTCGACCTCCGACGGATCGCCGTCGATCGAAATGACATGAATCAGCAGCGCCGTCGCGGCGAGGCGATAGCCGCCTTCGTCGAGCGTCAGCTCATCCGGGGCGCTGGGGGCCACGACGTCGGTGATGAATTGGCGCAGTTTATCCAGCATCGTCTCTCGTCTTTCGATGGGGCGACGGCTCGTCGCGCTGTGGCTTGGAAAGGGAACGCTCGCAATCCTGCCCAGGTTCCGGCGAGTTCCATGACCGTTTGGCAATGTCGGCGTGACTTCTGGGCGGAGGATGCTCAGCGCGGCGTCAGCCGGAACTGCGGTGAACGGTCGGGCTGGGTGGTGACGACGCCGATCGGGATCACCGGCTCGGTGTCCATCAGCTCGATCCGGAACGAGCCGACGATCTTTGCCAATGCCAGGGTGGCCTCGACCAGGGCAAAGTGCGCGCCGATACAGACCCTCGGACCGACGCCGAACGGCAGATAGGCGAACCGATCCGGGGGCGGTGCGCCCGGCAGGAAGCGCGTCGGCACGAACGCGTTCGGTTCGCTCCAGAGCTTTTCGTGCCGGTGCAGCAGCCACGGCGCGATCAGCATCACGTCGTGCTTGCGAACGGCGAAGCCGGCAACCAGATCGGGTCCCGCCGCCTCCCGCACGATCAGGAATGCCGGCGGATACAGCCGCAATGTCTCATCGAGCACCGCGCGGGTGAACGGCAGCCGCTCGACCTCTGCGACATCGAGTCCGACCCGGCGCACTTCGCCCGCCAGCCGCTCCTGCGCATCGGGATCGAGGGCCAGCAGATACAGCGCCCAGAACAATGCGGTGGCGGTGGTCTCGTGTCCGGCCAGGATCATGGTGGCAACCTGATCGCCGAGCTGAGCGTCGGTGAACGCTTCCCCGGTTTCCGGGTCGCGCGCCGCCAGCATCAATTCGAACAGATCGCGCGGTGGAGCACCTTCGGCCTTGCCGGCTGCGCGCCGCGCGGCGATCAGTTCGCCGATGAACCGGGTCCAGCGCCGGCGAAACAGTGCGCGCGAAACATCCTGCGGCGTCGGCCAGCCGAGCGGCAGCAGCAGATCGAGAAACCGCGGGCTCGCGAGCCTCGTGCCGTAGTCGATCACGAAGCTGCGCAGCGCCTGGCCGTGCGTACCCATCTCGAACGAGAACATCGTCCGCCCGGCGATCTCCAGCGCCAGGTGCTGCATGGCTTCGCGCAAGTCGACCGGCGTTCCGCAATTTCGTCGCAGGCCGTCGACGACCTCGTCGGTGGCCGACGCCATGTGAGGCACCAGCGTCGCGACCGCACGCGGCGTGAACGCCGGCGCGAGCGTTCGCCGCTGATGTTTCCAGGCGCGGCCTTCGGCGAGCAGCAGTCCCTCGCCGAGCATCGGCCGCAGCACGCGAATGCCGGTCGCGGTGCGGTGATAGTTGTCGAAATTATCGACCAGCACATGCCGGATCGCATCCGGCGTGTTGAGAATGTAGCTGGCGTGAGTGAAGAATCGTCCCCGGACGATGTCGTCCTGATAGGCGCGGTCGCCCCAGCTCGCGATCGCGTTGTGGCGAATCGCGGCGAGCCGGCCGAAGGCCGACAGGTTCTCCGGCGCGCGCGGCGGCGTCGGCGGGATCAGCGGCGCACGGAATGCCGGCCGGTCGTCGATTGCGGCGATGCTCACCTCGAACCCACTCCCTCGTCGTTGTCCAACGAAGGTAGTGTGCGAAACGGGCAGGGAGAAGGCCGGCGGCGGAACCCGAACGCGAGGCGATCGGCCGCAGCAGCACCTCTTGAAGCGGGATCAGAGCATCCCGGGCAGGACGCGATCCGGCGGCTTGTGGTTGTCCAGGAAGGTGCGGATGTTGATGATCACCTTCTCGCCCATCTCGACCCGGCCTTCGATCGTCGCCGAGCCCATGTGCGGCAACAGCACGACCTTGCCCTGCTTGGCGAGCCGGACCAGCTTCGGATTGACAGCCGGTTCGTGCTCATAGACGTCGAGCCCGGCGCCGGCGATGTCGCCGGCTTCGATCAGCTTGGTCAGGGTTTCTTCGTCGATCACCTCGCCGCGCGCGGTGTTGACGATGAAGGCGTCTTTCCGGATCAGCTTCAGCCGACGTGCCGACAGCAGGTGGAATGTCGCCGGAGTGTGCGGGCAGTTGACCGAGATGATGTCCATCCGCGCCAGCATCTGGTCGAGCGAATCCCAATAGGTCGCCCCGAGTTCGTCGGCGATCCGCGGCGCCACCGGCTTGCGGTTGTGATAATGGATCTGCAGACCGAACGCGCGGGCCCGCCGCGCCACCGCCTGGCCGATCCGTCCCATGCCGATGATGCCGAGCCGCTTGCCGCCGAGTCTGCGGCCGAGCATCCAGGTCGGCGACCAACCGGGCCAATCGCCGCCGTCCGTCAGCAGCGCCGCGCCCTCGATCAAGCGGCGCGGCACCGCGAGGATCAGCGCCATGGTCATGTCGGCGGTGTCTTCGGTCAGCACCTTCGGCGTATTGGTGACGGTGATGCCGCGCGCATGTGCCGCAGCGACGTCGATGTTGTCGATGCCGTTGCCGAAATTGGCGATCAGCCGCAGCGAGCAATCGGGCTGGTTGAGCATCTGGGCGGTGACTTCGTCGGTCACCGTCGGTACCAGCACGTCGGCGGTGCGTGCCGCTTCGGCGAGCTGCTCGGCGGTCATCGGAACGTCGTCGAGATTCAGCCGGGCGTCGAACAGCTCGCGCATCCGGGTTTCAATCGAGTCCGGAAGCTTGCGGGTGACGACGACCAGAGGCTTTTTCTTAACAGACATTCCAACGCTCTCTGACGAGCTTAACGAGATCGTTTAGTCCCCGTTAACTCAGCTGTTCGACACTCCCGCAGCAGCGCGACCACAGGGGCCGGTCCCGACCGTGAGGTCCCTTCCCGTTCCTTGGGTTACCGGATGCCTTCCGGCCTTCTCTAGCAGAAGACCGCGCCAAGACAAGGACCCCTGGGTTTCGCCGGAGACGGCCGCGCCGCCAATCCTACGACAAAGAGGCGTGTCGATGACGATGAAATACCTGTTCGCTGCTATGGCGTTCGCAGGCGCAATGATTGGCGCTGCGACCTTCGCGCATGCTGGCAAGGAATCGCCATTGTCCGCGAGCGGGCTGCCGGTGCCGCGATACGTCAGTCTTAAGTCCGATCACGTCAACGTCCGGGTCGGACCGACCAAAGACAACGATGTCGCCTGGGTCTATACCCGCGCCGGCCTGCCGGTCGAAGTCACCGCCGAATTCGAGAATTGGCGCCGGGTGCGCGATTCCGAGGGCGCCGAAGGGTGGGTGTATCACTCCCTGCTGTCCGGGCGCCGGACCGCCGTCGTCATCATGAAGGATAAGGACGATCTGGCGACCTTGTACGAGAGCGCCAATGCGGGCAGCGCGGTCGTCGCGCGACTGCAGGCCGGTGTGGTGGCGCAGGTCAAGCGTTGCGACATGAAGTGGTGCCGCATCACCGGCAGCGGTTTCGACGGCTGGATCGAGAAGCCGCAATTGTGGGGGGTCTACGCCGACGAGCAGGTCAACTGATCGACGGCTCAAGGCCCGTAGCCGCTACCAACGGGCCCGCGGGGCATGATAAAGCCCGAGAGCGACACGCCCTCGGGCTCAATTCATCACCAAGAATAGCTCCAAGAAGGGGCGTCAGCCCTTCCTTCGCAGCCGCACGACGACATCGACGCGGGCAATCTCGTATCCGTCGGGCACGTCCGGAGTCGCTTTCAGCTCGACTTCGGCGTTGGGGATGTCGATCAGCTCGTGGTTGTTCTCGAGATAGAAATGCTGGTGCGCCGACACGTTGGTGTCGAAATAGGTCTTGGTGCCGTCCACGCTGACCTGTCGGAGCAGCCCGACTTCCGTGAGCTGATTCAAGGTGTTGTAGACGGTCGCCAGAGACACCGGCACTTTGGCCTGACTGGCCTCTTCGTACAGCATTTCAGCGGTGAGGTGGCGGTCGCCCTTGCCGAACAGCAGCCAGCCGAGCGCCATGCGTTGCCGGGTCGGCCGCAGGCCGACCGACTGCAGCATCTCGTTGACGTCATGCCAGGGGCAGCCATTCAGATGCGGCTCGATATGCGAATGAGCCTCCTGAACTGGTTCCTCTCGCAAAAAAGCTACGTGTTCACCGACATCCACGATTGTTACCCCTGCCGTACCACAACCTGCACTGCATCTGATGAGTATAGGAAGCATTCGTTGTTGGTGCAAGCGCTTCGCAACTAGCATAGCTCGGTCGTTTTGCTTAAGTAAGGTTACGGAGGTGCCGCTAGGCGGGGCAGTATGCCTATGTTACAGACCCGCGCGCTCACCGGGCGCGTCCAGCGCCCACTCCTGGATTTCGCCGCGTGGGTAGCCAAATCCTCTCGATCGAATTTGAAGAAGGCATCGTCGCATGCGGGACCGTCGTTCCAGCTACGAATATGAAGACCTGCTGGCCTGCGGCCGCGGAGAGCTGTTCGGTCCAGGCAACGCGCAGCTTCCGCTGCCGCCGATGCTGATGTTCGACCGTATCACCACCATCACCGAGGACGGTGGCGAGTTCGGCAAGGGCCACATCCGCGCCGAGCTCGACGTCAATCCGGACCTTTGGTTTTTCGCCTGCCACTTCAAGAACGATCCGGTGATGCCGGGCTGTCTCGGCCTCGATGCGATGTGGCAGATGGTCGGCTTCTTTCTCGGCTGGGTCGGCGGGGAAGGCCCCGGCCGCGCACTCGGCCTCGGGGAACTAAAGTTCACCGGCCAGGTGCTGCCGAACATCAGCAAGATCGTTTACAATGTCGACATCAAGCGGGTGATGCGCTCGAAGCTGTGGCTCGGCATTGCCGACGGCTGGCTTTCGGCCGACGACGAGATCATCTACCGCGCAAAGGACCTGAAAGTCGGTCTGTTCAAGCAGACGGCGCAGCCTGTTGGCGGTTAGCCGTTCGGCGAACCGCGATCGGGCGCGTTGCCGCCTGCCGACGACCATGGAATGAACGAGGCGATCACATGAGACGTGTTGTTGTCACCGGGATGGGCATCGTCTCGTCGATTGGAAACAACACCCAGGAAGTCCTGGCGAGCCTGCACGACGCCAAGTCGGGCATTTCCCGTGCCGAAAAGCATGCCGAGCTGGGATTCCGCTCGCAGGTGCAGGGTGCGCCGACGCTGAACCCGGCCGACGTCGTCGATCGCCGCGCGATGCGCTTCCTCGGAGAAGGCGCGGCCTGGAACCATGTCGCGATGGAGCAGGCGATCGCCGATTCCGGTCTGGAAGAGGCCGAGATTTCCAATCCGCGCACCGGCATCGTGATGGGCTCGGGCGGTCCGTCGGCCCGCACCATCGTCGAGGCCGCCGACATCACCCGCACCAAGGGCCCGAAGCGCGTCGGTCCGTTCGCAGTGCCGAAGGCGATGAGCTCGACCGCATCGGCGACGCTCGCCACCTGGTTCAAGATCAAGGGCGTCAACTACTCGATCTCCTCGGCTTGCGCGACCTCCAACCATTGCATCGGCAACGCCTATGAGCTGATCCAGTGGGGCAAACAGGACGTGATGTTCGCCGGCGGCTGTGAGGAGCTCGACTGGTCGCTGTCGGTGCTGTTCGACGCGATGGGCGCGATGAGCTCGAAGTACAACGACACCCCGGCCACCGCCTCGCGTCCCTACGACGTCAGCCGCGACGGCTTCGTGATCGCCGGCGGCGCCGGCGTGCTGGTGCTTGAAGAGCTGGAACACGCCAAGGCGCGCGGCGCCAAGATCTACGGCGAGATCATCGGCTACGGCGCGACCAGCGACGGCTACGACATGGTGGCGCCGTCGGGCGAGGGCGCCGAGCGCTGCATGCAGATGGCGCTCGCGACCACCGGCGGCATCAAGATCGACTACATCAATCCGCACGCGACCTCGACCCCGGCCGGCGACGCGCCGGAGATCGTCGCGATTCGCAACGTGTTCGGCACCGGCGACAAGTGCCCGCCGATCTCGGCCACCAAGGCGCTGACCGGCCACTCGCTCGGCGCCACCGGTGTGCAGGAGGCGATCTACTCGCTCTTGATGATGCAGAACGGCTTCATCTGCGAGAGCGCCCACATCACCGAACTCGACCCGGCCTTCGCCGACATGCCGATCGTCCGCAAGCGCATCGACAACGCCAAGCTCGGCGCCGTGCTGTCGAATTCCTTCGGCTTCGGCGGCACCAACGCGACGCTGGTTTTCAAGCGGCTGGAGGCGTGATTTCTGTGGCTCTCGCCGGCCCGGCGAGATGCCATAACCATATGCTACGCCCCTCATGGTGAGGAGGCGCCTGTTGGCGCCGTCTCGAACCATGAGTTGTTGACCGCTTCATCCTTCGAGACGCGCGCTGGCGCGCGCTCCTCAGGATGAGGTCCGAACCAGAGAGCGACGACAATGCAAGGACTGATGCAGGGTAAGCGCGGGCTGATCATGGGCGTCGCCAACGACCATTCGATCGCCTGGGGGATGGCGAAGACGCTGCACGCGCACGGCGCTGAGCTCGCCTTCACCTATCAGGGCGAGGCGCTGGCGCGGAGGGTCAAGCCGCTGGCGCAGTCGCTGAATTCCGATCTGGTCCTGCCTTGCGACGTCGAAGACATCGCCAGCGTCGATGCGGTGTTCGACACGCTGAAGGACAAGTGGGGCAAGCTCGACTTCGTCATCCACGCGATCGGCTTCTCCGACAAGAACGAGCTGCGCGGCGAGTACATCGACACCAGCCGCGCGAATTTCTCGCGCACCATGGTGATCTCCTGCTTCTCGTTTACCGAGGTGGCCAAGCGCGCTGCGGCGCTGATGCCGGACGGCGGCTCGATGATCACGCTGACCTTCGGCGCGTCTGAACGCGCGATGCCGAACTACAACGTGATGGGTCTTGCCAAGGCCGCGCTGGAAGCCAGCGTGCGCTATCTCGCTTGCGATCTGGGCCCGAAGGGAATCCGCGTCAACGCGGTGTCGGCCGGTCCGGTGCGGACCCTGGCCGGCGCCGGTATCGGTGATTCACGTGCGATGTTCGGCTTCATGGAAAAGCACTCGCCACTCGGCCGCGGCGTGACGCTGGAAGAACTCGGCGGCTCGGCGCTGTATCTGTTGTCGGATCTGTCCGGCGGCGTCACCGGCGAAACTCACTACGTCGATTCCGGCTACAACATCGTGTTGATGCCGAAGCCGAGCGCGCTCAAGGCCGACGAGTAGTTTCTCGTTCGATCTTTGCTGCCGTCATTCCGCGCAGGCGGGATCCGGTATTCCGCGGCCGGCGTATCGTTGCGCAGAGGCTCTGGAAGACGGGTTCGCTGCTCGAGCCGACGATGACGCATAGCTCGTTGCAGAAATCGTGCTGATACGAAAAGGGCGGCCCGGAGGAGGCCGCCCTTCGCGTAGCTCGATTGGTCGCCGGCTTACTTGCGGACGATGTCGAAGCGGTCCGCGTTCATCACCTTGGTCCAGGCGGCGACGAAGTCGCCGACGAACTTCTCCTGCGCATCCGAGCACGCATATACTTCGGCCAAGGCGCGGAGCTGCGAGTGCGAGCCGAAGATCAGATCGACGCGGGTGCCGGTCCAACGCAGCTCGTTGGTCTTGCGGTCCCGGCCTTCGTAGATCTCGATCTCGCCGTCCGTCTTGGTCCACTTGGTGCCCATGTCGAGCAGATTGACGAAGAAGTCGTTGGTCAGCTTCTCCGGCCGCTCGGTCAACACACCGTGGGTCGAGTGCTCGTAGTTGGCGCCGAGCACGCGCAGGCCGCCGACCAGCACCGTCAGCTCCGGACCGGTGAGGGTGAGGAGCTGGGCCTTGTCGACCAGCGCCTCTTCCGGATGCATAAACTGATGCCGCTTGGTGTTGATGTAGTTGCGGAAGCCGTCGGCGCGCGGCTCCAGCACCTTGAACGACTCGACGTCGGTCTGTTCGGCCGAAGCGTCCATCCGGCCCGGCGTGAACGGCACCTTGACGGTGGTGCCGGCGTCCTTCGCCGCCTTCTCGACCGCGGCAGCGCCGCCGAGCACGATCAGGTCGGCGAGCGAGACCTTCTTGCCGTCCTTCTGCGCGCCGTTGAACTCGCTCTGGATCGCTTCGAGCTTGCTCAGCACCTGCGCCAGCTCGGCCGGGTTGTTGACCTCCCAGTCCTTCTGCGGAGCCAGGCGGATGCGCGCACCGTTGGCACCGCCGCGCTTGTCCGAGCCGCGGAAAGTCGAAGCCGACGCCCACGCGGTGGAGACGAGCTGCGATACTGAAAGGCCGGAGGCGAGAATCTTCGCCTTCAGCGATTCGATATCGGCGTCGCTGACCAGTTCGTGGTCCACCGCCGGAATCGGATCCTGCCAGATCAGCTCTTCCTTCGGCACTTCCGGGCCAAGATAACGCACGCGCGGTCCCATGTCGCGATGGGTCAGCTTGAACCAAGCGCGGGCGAACGCATCCGCGAACTGATCAGGATGCTCCATGAAGCGGCGCGAGATCTTCTCGTAGATCGGGTCGAAGCGCAGCGACAGGTCGGTGGTGAGCATCTTCGGCACGTGCTTCTTCTCCGGATCGAACGGATCCGGAATGGTCGCGCCCGCGCCCTTGGCGCGCCACTGCTTGGCGCCGGCCGGGCTCTGTTCCAGCTCCCACTCGTAGCCGAACAGATTCCAGAAGAAGTTGTTGCTCCACTTGGTCGGGGTGGTGGTCCAGATCACTTCCGGACCGCCGGTGATGGCGTCCGCGCCGTACCCGGTGCCGTGCTTGCTGACCCAGCCGAGGCCCTGGTCTTCGAGCAGTCCGCCTTCCGGGGCCGGCCCGATCAGCGACGGATCACCGGCGCCGTGGGTCTTGCCGAAGGTGTGGCCGCCGGCGATCAGCGCCACGGTCTCTTCGTCGTTCATCGCCATGCGATAGAACGTTTCACGAATATCCTTGGCGGCGGCGACCGGATCGGGGTTGCCGTTCGGGCCTTCCGGATTCACGTAGATCAGGCCCATCTGCACGGCGCCGAGCGGCTCGGAGAGCTGGCGCTCACCCGAATAGCGCTCGTCGCCCAGCCAGGTGCCTTCCGGGCCCCAATACAGCTCTTCCGGCTCCCAGACGTCGGCGCGGCCACCGGCGAAGCCGAAAGTCTTGAAGCCCATCGATTCCAGAGCGACGTTGCCGGTCAGCACCATCAGGTCGGCCCAGGAGATCTTGCGGCCGTATTTCTGTTTGATCGGCCACAGTAGCCGGCGGGCCTTGTCGAGGTTGGCGTTGTCCGGCCAGGAATTCAGCGGCGCGAAGCGCTGCTGTCCGGCGCCGGCGCCGCCGCGGCCGTCGGTGATGCGATAGGTGCCGGCCGAATGCCAGGCCATGCGGATGAACAGACCGCCATAGTGGCCGAAGTCGGCCGGCCACCATTCCTGCGAATCCGTCATCAGCGCGTGAAGGTCCTTCTTCACGGCTTCCAGATCGAGCTTCTTGAATTCCTCGGCGTAGTCGAATGCCGCGCCCATCGGGTCGGACTTCTTCGAATTGTTGTGCAGCACCGAAATGTCGAGCTGATCCGGCCACCAGTCACGGTTGCGGTGGCCGTGGCTGCCGCCCGAGAACGGGCACTTGCCTGCGCCCTTGTCGTCCGTCTTTGCGTCCATGGTGTCTCTCCGATCTCGTGTTGCAGTTTCTTCCCGGCTCAGTGTGGTGGCGTCTTTGGAACGTTTCATGACGCCGGCCGGAGCCGCGATCGAGTTGAGCGCCGCGAGCGTGGGGGATCGCCCGCGGCGCTGCTTCCTGGGGTGAATGTGTTGTGTTGGCCGTTCACTCCCGGAAGTTGTGTTCCAGGCCCGGCTCAAGGACTTTGGATCAGTTCTATCATCAGGTCCAGTCGAATTGATTTTGTATCTCGATCAGATAAACTGATCATATGCTCACGCTGCGCCAGCTTCGCTATCTGTCGGCTTTGGCCCGGCACGGCCATTTCGGCCGCGCCGCCGATTCCTGCTCGGTAACCCAGCCGGCACTGTCGATGCAGATCGCCGAGCTGGAGCGAACGCTCGGGGTCAAAGTGGTGGAGCGTCGGCCGGGCGAGGTGTTCCTCACCGACATTGGCCGAGAAATCGCCCGCCGCGCCGAAGAGGTGCTGGCCGCGACCCGCGATCTGGTCGATTTCGCCCGCCACCGGGCCAAACCCCTCACCGGGAGGCTCAGCCTCGGGGTGATTCCATCGCTTGCGCCGTATCTGCTGCCGAAGGTGCTGCCGCTGTTGCAGCAGCGCTTCCCGGAGCTGCGGCTGGAGCTGCGCGAAAGCCAGACCCGGCCGCTGGTCTCCGACGTTGTCAGCGGCGTGCTCGACGCGGCGCTGCTGGCGCTTCCCGCCGGCCATTCCGATCTCGACGCCATCGCACTGTTCGACGATCCGTTCCTGCTCGCGGTGCCGGCCGCCGATCCGCGCTCGGAAGAGACGCCGATCGGCATCGAGGCGATCGACCAGTCGCGGCTGATCCTGCTGGAAGACGGCCACTGCCTGCGCGACCAAGCGCTGGCGTTCTGCGCGACCGCGCGCAATCGCGGCATTCAAATGGGGAGCGCCGGCACCGCCAGCTTCGGCGCCTCCAGCCTCACCACCGTGATCCAGATGGTCGCGGGCGGTTACGGCGTCACGCTGATTCCGCAGATCGCCGCAGAGGTCGAGCGCCGCGATTCGCGGGTGAAGTTTCTGCGGCTTCGCCGGCCGCAGCCGGGCCGCAGCGTCGGCCTCGTGTTCCGCAAGACCTCTCCACGCCGCAGTGATTTTGCAGCCTTCGGAGAGGTGGTGAAATCCGGCGTCGGAGGTGGTGTCTCGGCGGAGACTGCGGAAGTGGCCTGACGAGACGTCGTCGTCAGGCCGCGATGGCGGCCGCTTCCGCAGCGGCGCGCTGCATGCTCGACGACATCTCGCTGGTGACGGTGCTCTGCTCCTCGACGGCGGCGGCGGTCGAATTGACGTACTCGCTGACGTTCTGGATCGCACTCTTGATCTTGCCGAGCGCGCCGACAACGTCGCCGGAGATCCCAGTCAGATTGCCGATCTCGGTGCCGATCCTGTCGGTCGCCTGTTTGGCCTGCGTGGCGAGGTTCTTGACCTCGGCTGCGACCACCGCAAAGCCGCGGCCGGCTTCGCCCGCGCGGGCCGATTCGATGGTGGCATTAAGCGCCAGCAGGTTGATCTGGCCCGTGATGTGGTTGATCAGCTCGACGATACCGCTCATCGCCTGGGCGGCGTTGTTGAGCTGATTGGCCTGGCTGTCGGCGGCATCGACTTCGCCGACGGCATTCAGCGCAGTCTGCCGCGATTTGGTCATGGCCTCGGAGATTTCCCGCACCGACGCGTTCAGTTCCTCCGCGCCGGCGGCGACCGATTCCATCATGGTGCGGACTCGCTCATTGCCCAGCCGGGTCAGGACCTGCCGGGTGGTATCGGTGGCGTACTTCACCACCTTGAACGGGCGCCCATTGAGATCGAGGATCGGGTTGTAGGAAGCTTGAATCCAGACCTCCTTGCCGCCTTTGCCGATCCGCTTGTATTCGCCGGCCTGGTAATCGCCCCGGCGCAGCGCCGACCAGAACTCGCGATAGGCGGCCCCCTCGCGCTCGTCGGACGACATGAACATGCTGTGATGCCGGCCCTTGATCTCGGCCAGCGTATATCCGAGCGCGTGCAGGAAGTTGTCGTTGGCGTCGAGCACGGTGCCGTCGATCGAGAATTCGATCACCGCCTGCGACTTGCGGATCGCGTCGATCTGGCCGGAGAAGTCGGCGTTCTTCAGCTTCTGCTCAGTCACATCGGTGGCGTATTTCACGACCTTGAACGGCTTGCCGCGGCCGTCGAGGATCGGGTTGTAGGACGCCAGGATCCAGACCTCCTTGCCGCCTTTGCCGATCCGCTTGAATTCGCCGGGGAAGTATTCACCTCGGTTGAGCCGCGCCCAGAACTCGCGATAGTCGCTGCCGTCGCGCACCGAGGGCTCGATGAACATGCTGTGATTCTTGCCCTTGATCTCGCCGAGCGAGTAACCGAGCGTCGCCAGAAAGTTCTCGTTGGCGGTGAGGATCGTACCGTCCATCGCGAATTCGATCACCGCCTGGGCGCGGTCGATCGCTGCGAGCTTGCCGGTTTCCTCGAGAGACTGTGTTTTGGCCGCGGTGATGTCGGCGGCGAATTTGACGACCCCGCAAGGCTTGCCGCTCTTGTCGAAGATCGGATTGTAAGACGCCTGGATCCAGACGTCGCGACTGCCTTTGCCGATGCGGCGGAATTCGCCGGACTGGAATTGTCCGGAACGGAGCGCTGCCCAGAAGTCGCGATAGGCCGCGCTGTCATGCTCGGCCGGATCGACGAACATCCGGTGATGCTTGCCCTTGATCTCGGCCAGAGAGTAGCCAAGCGTCGACAGGAAGTTGTCGTTGGCGTCGATGACCTTGCCGTCGAGATCGAACTCAATCACAGCCTGGGACCGGTTGATCGCCGCGACCATAGCTTTGTCGGCATCGAACGCCGCGCCGCGCTTGGAAAACGGAAACATTCAAGGGACCTCATGCTGGTGCAGGGACGAAGACGCCGTCGAGCCGGTCATCGCAGTAAGCCATCTCGCTCGTCGCGCAACCAATGTCCCATCAGAGGTTTAACGTTCAACTAGCTTCGTTCTGATGATCGCTGCTCAGTTTGTGAACCGGCATTTTCTCGGTTTAAGTAATTGGAACCTCCGGCAGACGAGCGCGCTCGGCGAATTCAACCTTGAGCTGTCGCCAGCCTACAAACACATGAAATGATGCACGTCATAAGTGTACGTTCCTAGGAAAACTACGAGGAGAGTGTCTCGCGTTCCCCGAGCTTCGAATCATGTGGCAAACCGACGCGGTGCATCGCGAGCAGCTATCTTGTCGACCAGGCAAGACAAAAAAGGGGCGGCCTTTCGGCCGCCCCCCGACGATCTACTGATCGCTTTGTCGAACTGAACTACTCGCCGGCGGCCTGGGCCGGGGCTTCGCCCTCGGCCTTCTGCTTGGCCTCGAGGTCTTCGCCGGTGGTCTGATCGACCACCTTCATCGACAGCCGGGTCTTGCCGCGGTCGTCGAAGCCGAGCAGCTTGACCTTGACCTTGTCGCCTTCCTTGACGACGTCGGAGGTCTTCTGCACGCGGCCGGCGGCGAGCTGGCTGATGTGCACCAGGCCGTCCTTGGCGCCGAAGAAGTTCACGAAGGCGCCGAACTCCATCACCTTGACGACGGTGCCCTCGTAGATCTCGCCGATCTCCGGATCGGAGGCGATCGACTTGATCCACTTGATGGCGGCCTTGATCGACTCGCCGTCGGATGAGGCCACCTTGACGGTGCCGTCGTCCTCGATGTTGACCTTGGCGCCGGTCTTCTCGACGATCTCGCGGATCACCTTGCCGCCGGTGCCGATCACTTCGCGGATCTTGTCGGTCGGGATCTTGAAGGTCTCGATGCGCGGCGCGTGTTCGCCGAGCTCGGCGCGAGCGCGGTCGAGCGCCTTGGACATCTCACCCAGAATGTGGATGCGGCCGTCCTTGGCCTGGCCGAGCGCCACCTTCATGATCTCTTCGGTGATGCCGGCGATCTTGATGTCCATCTGCAGCGAGGTGATGCCCTGCTCGGTGCCGGCCACCTTGAAGTCCATGTCGCCGAGATGATCCTCGTCGCCGAGGATGTCGGACAGCACGGCGAAACGCTCGCCTTCCAGGATCAGACCCATCGCGATGCCCGCGGTCGGCCGCTTCAGCGGCACGCCGGCATCCATCAGCGCCAGCGAGGCGCCGCACACCGACGCCATCGAGGACGAGCCGTTCGACTCGGTGATCTCGGAGACGACGCGGATGGTGTAGGGGAACTCGTGATGCGGCGGCAGCACCGGATGGATCGCGCGCCACGCCAGCTTGCCGTGGCCGATCTCGCGGCGCTTGGTGCCGCCGAGGCGGCCGGTCTCGCCGACCGAGTAGGGCGGGAAGTTGTAGTGCAGCAGGAACGTCTCTTTGTACGTTCCGGACAGCGAGTCGACGTACTGCTCGTCTTCGCCGGTGCCGAGCGTGGTCACCACCAGCGCCTGGGTCTCACCGCGGGTGAACAGCGCCGAACCGTGGGTGCGCGGCAGAACGCCGACCTGCGCCAGGATGTTGCGCACGGTCTTGCTGTCACGGCCGTCGATGCGCTTGCCGGTGTCGAGGATGTTCCAGCGAACGATCTTCGCCTCGAGCTCCTTGAACACACCGGCGATGCGCAGCTTGTCGTATTTCGGCTCCTGGCCTTCGGGGAAGAAGTGCGCGATCGCCTTCTCCTTGACCTTGCCGACCGCCGCGTAGCGATCCTGCTTCACCGGGATGGCGTAGGCGGCGCGCAGCTCCTGCTCGACCAGGCCGAGCATTTCCTTTTCGATCTCGCTGTCGTCGACGACGGTGAGTTCGCGCGGCTCCTTGGCGGCCTTCTCGGCGAGCTCGATGATCGCGTCGATCACCGGCTGGAAGTGCCGGTGACCGAACATCACCGCGCCAAGCATGATCTCTTCCGACAGTTCCTTGGCTTCGGATTCGACCATCAGCACCGCGTCGGCGGTACCGGCCACCACCAGCTCGAGCTGGGTTTCAGCCATCTCGTCGAGCACCGGGTTGAGCACGTATTCGTCGTTGATGAAGCCGACGCGAGCGGCGCCGATCGGGCCCTTGAACGGCACGCCGGACAGCGTCAGCGCCGCGGAGGCGGCGACCATCGCCAGCACGTCCGGATCGTTCTCCATGTCGTGGCTGAGCACGGTGACGATGACCTGAGTCTCGTTGCGCCAGCCGTCGGCGAACAGCGGACGGATCGGGCGGTCGATCAGGCGGGAGACCAGCGTCTCCTTCTCGGTCGGACGACCTTCGCGCTTGAAATAGCCGCCGGGGATGCGGCCAGCCGCGTAGGTCTTTTCCTGATAGTCGACGGTCAGCGGCAGGAAGTCGACGCCTTCACGCGGCGACTTGGCGGCGACCACAGTGGCGAGCACGACGGTCTCACCGTAGGTGGCGAGGACGGCGCCGTCCGCCTGGCGGGCGATCTTGCCGGTTTCAAGCTTGATGGGACGTCCACCCCAATCGATTTCCACGGAATGCTGATTGAACATCGGATCCTTCTTTCATACGGATGCCGAGCAGACCGGGCGCCAGATACCAAAAGACCATGCCAAGATGGCCGGACGCTGGCAGCGAAGCGTGCACAGCGTCCGGCGATCCTGCCATGGTCTTGAGGTGGGAATGGCGCTCGGTCCTCCCGGGTGCGGGATCGCGACCACCCTTGGTCGCCGTCCCCGCGGAGCGGGCCTTGGGCCCGTTGACGGCCCAGCCGCCGGATGCGGCTGAGCGAAACACACTGAGCCAAACACACTCAGCGAAAACACACGGGCGAATTCGTTCACACCCGTGTGGTGGTTCGGCCGGCGCGGCGGATTGGAAGCGGCGCACCGCGTCCAGGCCGCAGCCGGCGGACGCGATCGATCAGCGACGAATGCCGTGCTTCTCGAGCAGCGCCTTGTAACGCGCCTCGTCCTTCTTCTTGACGTAGTCGAGAAGCGAACGGCGCGTCGACACCAGCTTCAACAGCCCGCGACGCGAGTGGTTGTCCTTGGTGTGGGTCTTGAAATGCGCGGTGAGGTTGGCGATGCGTTCCGACAGGATCGCGATCTGAACCTCGGGCGAACCGGTATCACCGGCCTTGACGGCATTGGTCTTGATGACTTCCGCTTTGCGTTCTGCGGCAATCGACATCGTCAGTTACTTTCCTTGGCGACGGGACTGGCGGTCAGTCCCGAGAGGTTGAACACACGCTTGGGGATGAGTTCGCCGTTGCCGAGCTCGGCGAGGGCCAGAAGCCGGCCTGCCACCGTGACATAGACTGTGCCGCTGCAATGAGGCGCATCCCGTCCGCGCAACAAAACGGCCTGACCCCGATGGAGCCTTGCCGCATCCGCCCGTGTGACGGCCAGTGCCGGGATGTCGTCCAGCGCGGTCTCAACGGGCAGTAGCGCGTCGGCGAGGCTACCCTCGCCGGACGCGGCTCTATCGCACAAAGCCTGCAATTCTTCCAGCGGAATCATGTCGGCCTCGTCGAACGGGCCGCACAGCGTCCGGCGCAGCGCGCAGATATGGCCGTAGCAGCCGAGCAAACGGCCCATGTCGCGCGCCAAAGCACGCACATAGGTCCCCTTTCCGCACTCCGCCTCGAACACCGACTGACCGTTATCTCCATGATCAACCAGGGTTAATTCGTGGATCTCGACCGGCCGCGGAACCAGCGGCACGACTTCGCCGTCGCGGGCCAGGTCGTAGGCGCGCTCGCCCTGGATCTTCACGGCCGAATATTGCGGCGGAATCTGTTCGATCACGCCGGTAAAGCGCGGCAACAGCGCCATCACCGCCTCGGCCGTGGGCCGGTCGGGGCTGGTCGCGACCGCGCGTCCCTCGGTGTCGTCGGTATCCCGTTCTTCGCCCCAGGCCACGGTGAACCGATAGCGCTTGCGGCCGTCCATCACGAACGGCACCGTCTTGGTCGCCTCACCCATGGCGATCGGAAGGCCGCCGGAGGCCAGCGGATCAAGGGTGCCGGCATGGCCGGCGCGTTTGGCCGAAAACAGGCGCTTCACCACAGCGACAGCCTGGGTCGAGGTCATGCCGATCGGCTTGTCGAGCACCACCCAGCCATGGACGTCGCGCTTGTCACGGCGCGGCTGTTTGCCGCCGCGGGATCCATTGCGCGGGTCGTTGTTGTCGCGCGGCTTGCGCTCCGGCAGTGCGGCGGGGGTGTCGGCGCCGGCGTGCTGCACGTCGTGCGGGGCGAGCAGGGCGTCGGGGGTGGTCACGGTCATCAATCCTGGTCCGAATTCGGTTCGAGGTCTTTCTGGACTGCCGGCGAACGCAGCAGTTTGTCGATCCGCTCCGCTTCGGCGAAACGCTCGTCGATGCGGAAGCGGAGTTCCGGGGCGAATTTCAAATTGACGCGGTGGGCGATCTCACCGCGCAGGAAGCGCTTGTGATGCTCGAGCGCGTCCAGAACGAGCTTCTCGTCGCGGCCGCCGAGCGGCATCACGTAGACGGTCGCGAGCTTGAGGTCCGGCGACATCCGGACTTCCGGCACGGTGACGAGGTGGCTTTCGAGCACGGGGTCGTGCACGCCGCCCTGGGAGAGGATTTCGGCCACGGCGTGGCGGATGAGCTCGCCGACGCGCAGCGAGCGAGTCGAACCGCCGGGCGGGGCACTCTTCTGATGATCGCGAGACATGACGTTCTTTCAAACACTGCCGTCATGCCCGCGACGGGTCGCGGGCATGCAGGTCTTCGATGGGGCAAAGCAAGACGTGGATGGCCGGGACCTATTCGCGAAGGCATGCTTCGCGCTTGAGCCCGGCCACGACGTCTCAGTTCAATCGAGCGTCTCGGCTGTAAGAATCGGACTTACAGCGAGCGCTGGATGGTCTCGACGCGGTAGCACTCGATGATGTCGCCTGACCGCATGTCGGTGTAGTTCTCGAACGCCATGCCGCATTCCTGGCCGGCGACGACTTCCTTCACTTCGTCCTTGAAGCGCTTCAAGGTCGACAGTTTGCCTTCGTGGACCACGACGTTGTCGCGGATCAGGCGGACATTGGCGCCGCGCTCGACGGTGCCGTCGGTGACGCGGCAGCCGGCGACCTTGCCAACCTTGGAGATGTTGAAGATCTCCAGGATCTCGGCGTTGCCGAGCATGGTCTCGCGCAGGGTCGGCGCGAGCAGGCCGCTCATCGCCTTCTTAATGTCGTCCACCAGGTCGTAGATGATGTTGTAGTAGCGGATCTCGATGCCGTTGCGCTTGGCGGCCGCAGCGGCTTCCTTGTTGGCTCGCACCGAGAAGCCGAGGATGACGGCGTTGAAGCCTTCGGCCAGAGTGACGTCGCTCTCGCTGATGCCGCCGACGCCGGCGTGCAGGATGCGCGCCGCGACTTCGTCGGTGCCAAGCTTCTCCAGCGAGCCGAGGATCGCTTCGAGCGAGCCCTGGACGTCCGCCTTGACGATCAGCGGGAAGTCCTTGCGGCCGGAGGTCTTGAGCTGGCTCATCATCTGCTCGAGCGAGCCGCGCATGCCGCTCGCCGTGGCGGCCGACTTTTCGCGCTTCTGATGGGCGCGATAATCGGTGATCTCGCGGGCACGGGCTTCGTTCTCGACCACTGCGAGGCGGTCACCGGCTTCCGGCGGGCCGTTGAAGCCGAGCACTTCGACCGGCACCGACGGGCCGGCTTCCTGCACGGTCTCGCCCTGATCGGAGATCAGCGCGCGGACGCGGCCCATCTCGGCGCCGGCCACGATGATGTCGCCGACCTTGAGGGTGCCGCGCTGGACCAGCACGGTGGCGACCGGACCGCGGCCGCGATCAAGCTTGGCTTCGATCACGGTGCCCTCGGCCGGGCGGGTGGTGTTGGTCTTCAGATCGAGGATTTCGGCCTGAAGCGCGATCATCTCGAGCAGCTTGTCGAGATTGACCTTGTTCTTGGCCGAAACTTCGACGTCGACGACGTCGCCGCCCATCGATTCGACCTGGACGTTGTGCTGCAGCAGGTCGGTCCGCACCCGGTCCGGCTTGGCGTCCGGCTTGTCGATCTTGTTGATCGCCACGATGATCGGAACACCGGCGGCCTTGGCGTGATTGATCGCCTCGATGGTCTGCGGCATCACGCCGTCGTCGGCGGCGACCACCAGCACCACGATGTCGGTGACCTTGGCGCCGCGGGCGCGCATCGCGGTGAACGCGGCGTGGCCGGGAGTGTCGATGAAGGTGATCTTGGTGCCGGTCTCCGGCGAGGTCACCTGATAGGCACCGATGTGCTGGGTGATGCCGCCGGCTTCGCCCGACACCACGTTGGCGTGGCGCAGCGCGTCGAGCAGCGAGGTCTTGCCGTGGTCGACGTGGCCCATCACGGTCACCACCGGCGAACGCGGTTCGGTGTCGGTGGTGTCGTCGACGACGTCGAACAGACCCTCTTCAACGTCAGACGCGGCGACGCGCTTGACGGTATGACCGAGTTCTTCGGCGATCAGCTGCGCGGTGTCGGCATCGATCACGTCGGTGATCTTGTGCATCGCGCCCTGCTTCATCAGCAGGCGGATCACGTCGACCGCACGTTCCGACATGCGGTTGGCGAGTTCCTGGATGGCGATCACTTCGGGAATGACGACTTCACGCACCAACTTTTCTTTCGGCTCGTTCGAGGCGTGGCCCTTCAGCCGCTGGGTGCGGCGACGGAACGAGGCGATCGAACGTTCGCGCACGTCGTCGGCATTGAGCGCCGTGACGACGGTGAGACGGCCGCGCTGCTTCGACGCGCCCGGCTTGGCGGCCGGCTGCTTCGGCGGCGGCGCCGGACGGGCGGGGCCGCCCGGACGGCGGATCATCCGCGGCGCTTCATCGTCGTCACCAGCCTCGGCTGCGACGGCCGGCGGGCGGCCAGCCGGCGTGGTCGGGGTGCGCGCGGTGGTCGTCGCAGGCCGTGCCGAAGACGCCGTGGTGGTCTCGGCGGGCTTCTTGGCCGGCTCGGCGTCGCCGAACCGCTTCTTGGCCTCGGTCTCGGCCTTGCGCTTGGCTTCGTCTTCCTGGCGGTGACGCTCTTCCTCGGCCTTGCGGCGGGCTTCGGCGGCTTCGCGCTCGGCCTTCTCGACCTTTTCCTGCTCGGCGCGGCGCACCGCTTCGATCTCGGCTTGCTTGCGCTCCTCGATCTCGCGCACGCGGGCGTCGGCCAGCGCAGTGGCGCGAGCGGAGCGCTCGTCCTCGGTCAAAGTACGTAGCACCATACCGCTGCGCGACTGCTGCGGCGCCGGGCGCGACTGCTGCTGCCGGCTCGGTGCCGGCGGCGCGGGCCTCTTCGCAACCTCGGGAGCCGCCGGCGCTGCCGGTTCGTCGCCGCCAACGCGACGCTTGCCGCGCTTTTCGACCACCACCTGCTTGCTACGGCCGTGGCTGAAGCTCTGGCGCACGACGCCCTGCTCGACGCGCGGCTTCAGCGTCAAGGTCTTGGTCGGCATCGTCAGAGTCTTGTCGCCAGGAGTTTTCGTATCAACCATTCAGTAGTCCCAATCTCTCAACGTTGTGCGCGTTCGCACGGACTTCATCAGCGGCGTCTAGGTCAGCAGCGTCTTTCGGCGTATCGATCGGCGTTCCTGCCGTGGCCGCATCGGCATTGCCGTCGCCCGCCAGCCGGTATCGGACCAGGATCTGGCAGCGCGACAGGAATGTTTGTCCGGCCGTGCCCGCAAGCAGGGCAGCATGTATCACATTTGACCGCCCCAATGCCAAATCCAATTCTGCAGAGCAGAGTGCAGCGATCCGAGGAAATTTGCGACCCGCGGTCGCAGCTTCGTCGATTTGCCGACAAAGCCCGTCCAGCTTGCGGATTCCGTCGGCAGCGCCGTCGGTGGCGTGGATCACGGCGACCGCTTCGCGGTTCTTCAACGCGGTTTCGACCTTGCCGAAACCGCAGACCACCTGGCCGGCCTTGGCGGCGATCGCCAGCGCGTCCTGCGCCGACCGCGCCAGCAGCCGTTCAATGATGTCGGCCAGATCCGCTGGCGCCTTGACGTCGCGCTTGAAACCTTTGGCGAAGACGCGGCGGCGAACCGCCTGCGTCACCATTTCCCGTGACGCCGTGACCCACAGACCGCGGCCGGGCAGCTTCCGCTTCAGGTCGGCCACCACCTCGCCGGTCGGGCCGACCACGAACCGGATCAGTTCTCCGGTCGGCCGAACCTGTCGCGTAACCGCGCACATACGCTCGGTCGCGGGCGCTTTGGCCCGCGGTCCGTCGTCGAGATCTGTGCCGGGTACGGCAGCAAGCATAGGGGCAGCAGGCCTTTCATCTCACGTGCTGCGCGGATTCGGGTCACGAGCCACAGCGGTTACTCCGCTTCGGCTTCGGACTCGTCGTCCGCGGGTTCTTCGCCGGAGGCGAGCTCCGACTCGTCGATCCAGCCGGCCTTGACGCGGGCCTGCATGATCAGGTGTTCGGCTTCCTCGCGCGACAGCTCCAAGCCGTCGAGAATGCCCGGATACTTCACCGGCTCGGCCCCGTCCTTGCGCTCGGTCCAGCCGACCAGCTCGTCGGTGGCGCAGCCGGCCAGATCCTCGACGGTCTTGACGTCGTTCTCGCCGAATTTCACCAGCATCTTGGAGGTGACGCCGGGAACGTCCTTGAGCGCGTCTTCGACGCCGAGTTCCAGCCGCCGTGCTTCGAGCTCCGACTCGACCCGGTCGAGATATTCCTGGGCGCGGGCCTGAAGTTCGCCGGCGGTTTCTTCGTCGAAGCCTTCGATCGAGGCGAGCTCGCGGGGGTCGACCAGCGCCAGCTCTTCGACCGAGGTGAAACCTTCCGAGGCGAGCAACTGACCGACGACTTCGTCGACGTTCAGGGCATCCATGAATGCCCGCGTGGTCTTCTCGAAGTCGGCCTGACGGCGCTCGGATTCTTCGCTTTCGGTCAGAATGTCGATGTCCCAGCCGGTGAGCTGGGAAGCGAGCCGCACGTTCTGGCCGCGACGACCGATCGCAAGAGATAATTGGTTATTGGTGTCCGGAACCACAACCTCGATCCGCTCGCGATCCTCGTCGATCACGACCTTGGAGACCTCGGCCGGCGCCAGAGCGTTGACCACGAACGTGGCGATGTCCGGCGACCACGGGATGATGTCGATCTTCTCGCCCTGCAGCTCGTTCACCACCGCCTGCACGCGCGAGCCGCGCATACCGACGCAGGCGCCGACCGGGTCGACCGAGGAATCGCGCGACACCACGCCGATCTTGGCGCGCGAACCCGGATCGCGGGCCACCGCCTTGATCTCGACGATGCCGTCGTAGATTTCCGGCACTTCCTGCGCGAACAGCTTCGCCATGAACTGCGGATGGGTGCGCGACAGAAAGATCTGCGGGCCGCGGGTCTCGCGGCGGACGTCGAACACATAGGCACGGACGCGGTCGCCGTTGCGGAACGACTCGCGCGGCAGCATCTCGTCGCGGCGGATGATCGCTTCGCCGCGGCCAAGGTCGACGATCACGCTGCCGTATTCGACGCGCTTGACGACGCCGTTGACGATGTCGCCGATGCGGTCCTTGAACTCGGCGTATTGGCGGTCGCGCTCGGCCTCGCGCACCTTCTGGACGATCACCTGCTTGGCGGACTGCGCGGCGATGCGGCCGTATTCCAGCGGCGGCAGGGTGTCGGCGATGGTGTCGCCGATCTGCGCACCCGGATTGGCGCGCTGCGCGTCCTTCAGCGAAATCTGGTTGGCGGGATTCTCGACCTGCTCGACCACCAGCATGTGGCGCGACAGCCGCAGCTCGCCCTTTTTCGGGTCGATCTCGGCGTGAACGTCGGTCTCCGAGCCGTAGCGGGCACGCGCGGCCTTCGCGATCGCGTCTTCCATCGCGGCGATCACGATGCCGCGGTCGATGGTTTTCTCGCGAGCCACCGCATCGGCGATCTGCAGCAGTTCCAGCCTATTGGCGCTGACGGCCATGGTCAGTCTCCCTCAGAGGTGTCGATCTCGCCGCGCCGCGCTTTGTCGGCGGCAAGGCGATGTTGCTTGGTGTTCTGCGGTTTCGGCTTGGCCGGGGTCTTGGCGGCCTTGGCGCCCCGTTTGGGCGCATAACTTTTGGTCGGATCGCTGCGCTTGGCATGCGGCGGCGGTTCCGGTGCCAACCCGAGGCTCTGCTTGAGGTCGCGCTCGGCCTGCTTGCCGCGCCGCATCGATTCGGCGATCAATTCGTCGGTCAGCACCAGCCGGGCATCGCCGATCTCGTGCATCGGCAGCAGCACCAGCGCGTCCTCGCCCTTGGGAGCCTCTTCGCGCTGAATCCGCACCGCATCGCCTTCGACACCGTCCAGGAGACCGCGGAATCGCTTGCGACCCTGGTACGGCACCGCCATCTCGATCTTCACCAAGTGCCCGGAATAGCGAGCGAAATCCGAGCGTCGCACGAGCGGACGGTCGATCCCCGGCGAGGAGATTTCCAGCCGATAGGCGCGGTCGATCGGGTCGGCGACGTCGAGCACCGGCGACAGCGCCCGCGACACCGCCTCGCAATCGTCGATCAGCATGGTGCCGTCCGGCCGCTCGGCCATGATCTGCACCGTACAGCCGGCTTCGCCCGACACTTTAATTCGGACGAGGCGGTATCCCATTGCCAAAAGCACAGGCTCTGCCACCGCCCCGAACCGCGCCGCAACGCCGGGCTCGATCACCAGGCGCGGTTCGGCCAGGGTATCGGTCTCCGGAGCGGCAGGGGTCGGCTCGGTCATATCCTGGGTCAAAGCGTTATAGCGTCTCGCCGATAAACGGTATCTTGGTGGTGAATGCATGGACTCGCGTCCGAGGGCGCGGCGGTCCAGATCCTACGATCCAGGTAATAAAAAAGAGCGGGTCCCGAAGGGCCCACTCTCGATACGGATCGTATGAGAATTTCGTAGTCAGGCGGATATAGCGCCTTTCGGTCTCAGCGACAAGAGCCGTCCGGCGAACGGGACGTCGCAAGGCCGGAACAATGCGACTGGGCGGCTCAACCCTTCGTTCACGCGAGGCCTCTAGGTTCCGGTCTGATCGATGCGGCCCGCCCGCGAGAACGATGGATGTCTGCCGCCAGCTCTCTTCTTCCCGAACTCGACGACATCGTCAGACAGGGTGATCCTGTCCGGCGCGCCGAAGCCGTGCGCCGGATTGCGGACCTGTATGTTCAGGGTGCCGAGAGCTTTCAGCCCGACCACATCGCGCTGTTCGACGGGATTTTGCTGACGCTCGTGCCGGAGATCGATGTCGAAGTCCGCAGCGAGCTGGCGAGACGTTTTTCCGCGATCACGAAGGCGCCGCCGCAGCTCGTCCGGCAGTTGGTGCACGACGAAGATATCGGCATCGCCGGTCCGCTGCTCCGACGCTCGATGATGCTCGACGATCCGACCCTGGTCGAACTCGCCAAGCAGCGCGGTCAGACGCATCTGCTCGCGATTTCCGAGCGGCCCAGTATCTCGCCTCCGGTCACCGACGTGATCGTTCGTCGCGGCGATCGCGATGTGGTGCGGAAGGTCGCCAGCAACGCCGGCGCGGAATTCTCCGCCACCGGCTTCAACGGCTTGATCCGCCGAGCGGCGCAGGACGGCATGCTGGCGATCACGGTCGGCGCCCGGGATGATCTGTCGCCGCCGCGGCTGAAGGATCTGCTGGCGTGCTCGACCGATTTGGTACGCAGGCGTCTGTTCGAAAGCGCGCGGCCGAGCGCCCGGATCGCGATCAACCGCGCGATGCGGGAGCTGGCAGGCGAGTCGCGGCAACCCTCGGTGCACCGGGATTTCGACGCCGCCCAACGCGCGGTGGTGGCGCTGCACAACAAGGGCGAACTCACCGAGGCCACCGTGCTCGGCTTTGCCCAAGCGCATCAATACGAGGAGACGGTGGCGGCGCTGTCGGCGATGACCGGCACGCGAATCTCGACCCTCGATCAGATGATGTCCGGCGAGCGGCATGATCCGGTCGTCATCCTCGGGAAGGCGCTCGGCTTCGGCTGGACGACGGTGCGGGCGCTGATCAGGCTGCGACTCGGACCGGACCGGGCGGTGGGCTGCCCCGATGTCGAAGAGGCGCAGCACAATTTCGAACGCTTGGCGCCGCCGACCGCGCAGCGGGTGCTCGGCTTCTGGAAGATGCGGCAGGCCGACGCCTGAGCCCGCCGCCCTGCGGACAGCCGGGTGTGTCGGCGTCACGCGAGGCACTGTCCTCCCGGCTCGGAAACGCCGTATGTTCGCCTCAACGGCGTGCCCACAGCGCCGGTCAGGGAGGACGATCATGCTCAGCGAGGCTGACATCACCGCGCATTCTCAGCGCATCCGCGACGACGGCTACACGGTGATCGAGGGGGCCGCAGATTCGGCGCTGGTTGCGGCGCTGATCAGCGCGGTCGAACGGATCGAGCGCGATCACCAACTCGATTGCGCCAAGACTTCCTTCGAAGGCTTCAAGACGCTGCGGATCAACAATTTGCTCACTTACGACGAGGTGTTCTGGGACGTGCCTCTGCACCGCAACGTGCTCCCGATCGTCGAAGCCGTGCTCGACAAGGAATGTCTGCTGTCGTCGTTCTGCTCGCTGGTGCTCGGGCCGGGCCAGGAAGCGCAGCCGATCCACGAAGATACCCAACTCATTCCGCTGCCGCGGCCGCATATTCCGATCACGCTGAATGCGATCTGGGCGCTGTCCGACTTCACCACCACCAACGGCGCGACCCGGGTCATTCCCGGGGGTCACAAGTACGCGACCTCGCCGGTCTACGGCCAGGACTACGACGCGGTCACCGCGACGATGCCGGCCGGCAGCGTGATGCTGTTCGACAGCGCATTGTGGCACGGCGGCGGCGCCAACACGACGCAAGGGCGCCGCTTCGCGTTCTCCTGCGCCTATTGCTGGGGATGGATGCGTCAGCAGGAAAATCTGCAGCTCGGGATTCCGAGAGAGATCGCGCAGCGCTTTCCGCGGAGGCTGCAGGAGCTGTGCGGCTACAGTGTCTACAAGGGCCAGTTCGGCCACATCGATAATCACGATCCGATCGAGTTGCTCGGTCGTGAACGCGGCAAGCGGATGGTGTGGGAGGCAACCGACGTACGAAGCGCCCGGCTGGCCGACCGAGCGAACTAATCGCCGAGCAGATCAGATCCGTTCAAAGCGCAGATAGTTGGCGCGCCGGCCCTCGCGCTCGGCTTTGCGGCCGTAGCGCGTCATCGTGTAGTTCGGCCACGGCTTGCGCCAGTCGTCGGCGCGCTGAGCGAGCCAGTCGAAGCTCGGTGCCCGCAGCAAGTGCGCCAGTGTCCAAGCGTTGTAGCCGTCGATGTCACTGACGAAGCGGAATTCGCCGTGGGGCGTCAGCGCGCGAGCCATCGCCGCGACGGTGGCGTCCTGCACGAAGCGCCGCTTCCAGTGTCGCCGCTTCGGCCACGGATCGGGATGGATCAGGTCGATCCGTGCGAGCGAACCAGCAGGCACCCAGGCCAGCAGTTCGGAGGCGTCGCCGGCGAACAGGCGGATGTTGCGGATGTTGTCGGCTTCGATCCGCGCCAGGATCTTGGCCATGCCGTTGACGTAAGGCTCGGCACCGATGAATCCCGTGTCCGGATGCGCCAAGGCTTCGGCGATCAGATGCTCACCGCCGCCGAATCCGATCTCGAGGCGGACATGCTCGACCGGCGGATCGAACAGAGTGGTGAGCGGCTCGGGCGCTGGCGCGTCGATCTGCAGCGACAGATGCGGCAGCAGATTTTCGATCAGGTCGGCTTGATGGGCGCGTAGCTTGTGGCCCTTACGGCGGCCGAAGAATGATCCCTGGCCATGCATCGCGACATCGTCGTCGCGATCTTGAGCGCCGGGTGTTGAGTCCGAGTGATCAATATTGAACATCAAGCTGTCGCACTCGCACTTCATCTGCGAGCGGTCCTGCACGCAGGGCCGCCGTGTCTTGGACCGTCAACGAAAAACCGGCCCCGCTTATATCACAGCGGAGGCCGGCGCCACGGTAGGTCGATCGATCAGTTCGTCTCGTCCACTTCGCGCGCGGCGATACGTTCGACGAGATCGACGATGCTGCGACGGAGCTTTGCATCGGTGATCTTGGTGAAGGCGCGGGTGAGCGCCAAACCCTCGGAAGTCGCGAGGAAATCCGACACGTAAGAGGGCGACGGCGCCTCACTGAAGCCGTTGCCGTTGGCGAGGCCGCCGCTCGGGCCGCCTTCGAACAAGAAGGACACCGGAACCTGCAAGACTTCAGCAATTTGCTGAATGCGGCTGGCGCCGACGCGGTTGGTCCCCTTCTCGTATTTCTGCACTTGCTGAAACGTCAGACCCAGCGCTTCGCCGAGCTTTTCCTGACTCATGCCCAGCATGATGCGTCGCATGCGCACACGGCTGCCGACGTATTTGTCAACAGGATTGGGCGCTTTAGTCGACATCTCACTTACTCCTCAGGCACGTGCACACGCCAACAGTTAGCGTATGCGGGTTGGAATACGCCTCAAATATTGGAGTCGTCAAATGTCTTTGGAATCCGAAGGGGATTCGGCGTTAATTTACGCCGAGCAAAACTCGCGGGCTACACAAGTGCGAATTTCCTCGAACTTAATCTCTGGTTGCGTCGTCTAGCTGCGTATTATCACGAAGCCGACGGGCGCTTTCGTAATAGTACAAGCATCATCACTAACGCAACCAGCACGGTCGCAGGAAGTTCGCCGAGCCGGGCATAGATGGTCGGCGAGATCGGGGCCGGCAGCCCCGAATCCAGCACCCCCTCGACGCCGAGCCCGAGCTCAGCGACGATCCGTCCAACCGGGTCGACGACTGCAGAAACGCCCGTGTTCGCAGCGCGAACGAGTGGCAGGCCCTGCTCGATCGCACGCATCCGCGCTTGCTGGAGATGCTGGTATGGACCGGTGGAAATGCCGAACCAGCCGTCATTTGTGAGGTTCAGAATCCAGCCCGGCCGCGCTCCGTCGATCTTGATTTCGTCCGGAAAGATCGCCTCGTAACAGATCAGCGGCAGCGCCGGAGGGGCGTTGGGCAGGTCCAGATTGTGGCGCGTGACACCGGACAAAAATCCGCCCTGCACCTTGGTGAGCTGGACGAAGCCGATCCTTTCCATCAGATTCTGGTACGGCAGAAATTCGCCGAATGGGACCAGATGCAGTTTGTCGTAAACCGACAGAATGCTGCCATCATGGTCGATCGCGTAGATCGAATTGTACGCGCGGGTAATCCGGCGCCCCGGCGGTAACTCGGGTGGGCGAACCGCCCCGGTCAGCAGCACGGTGCCTTTCGGCAGCAGATCGGCGATTTGCGCCATCGCGTCCGCTTCCCGCGACAGAAAGAACGGAAAAGCGGATTCCGGCCAGATCAGCAGCGACACGTCGCGCACGCCGGTCGATTTCGGTCCTGTCGAGCGGTCCGACAGCGACAGATATTTCTGCATCACGTCCGCTTTGGCAGAATAATTGAAGCGGGCGTCCTGCGGCAGGTCGGGCTGCATGATCCGCAGTCGGACGTTGTCGACGAGCCGAGTTGGCGACAATTTGAGCCGAATGCCGCCATACACCGCCATCGCGGCCAGCACGCCCAGCGCCATCACCGGCGCGGCCCAGCGCCGCTTCGCAGGAGTGTCGCCGTCGATCAGCACGGCTGGCGAGGCGAAGATCGCCACAGTCAGCAGCGTCAGGCCCCAGATCCCGATCAGCGAGATGCTCTGCGCCAGCGCCAGCGGCTCGGTCAGCGCGTAGCCGAATGCATTCCACGGAAAGCCGGTGAGCAGATGTCCGCGCAGCCACTCGCTGATCGTCAGACTGACGGCGAGCGACAGCACGCGCAGGCTGTCCGGTCGCCACAGCAGGCGCGCCAGCGCAAAGCCGAGCGCGGTGAACAGCGCCAGATAGGCCGGCAGCCCGCAGATCGCGAACGGCAGCAGCCAAGCGAAGGTGTTAGCATCGACCAGAAACGCGTAGCCGATCCAATACAGGCCGGGAATGAAATAACCGAAGCCGAACCACCAGCCCGCCATCGCCGCGGCCGGTACACCGCGCCGCTTTCCGGCCGCGGAGCCGTCGATCAGCCAGACCACGATCGGGAAGGTGATGAACAACACCGGCCAAGCGTTGAACGGCGCCATCGCCAGCGACGACAGCGCGCCGGCAAGGAACGCGATCGCGGCGCGTTTCCAGCCCCACGCCAGGATGATGCTCGAGGCGATCCGGCTCAGCAGGTTGCGATGCGTCACTGTGAACCGGTCCCGTCGCCGGTCGGTGGGGTCGAGGCGGAGGTGGCGCCATCGGTCGATGCTTCGCGGCGGCGGCCGTCGCGCGCACGGGCGACTGGCCGTTCTTTACGCGGGCCGATCCGAAGCCGTTTGACCCGTCGCGGGTCAGCGTCGAGCACTTCGAACTCGAAAGTGCCGGGGCCGGCGATCACTTCGCCGCGTACCGGCAGCCGGCCGACGTGATTGACGAGGTAACCGCCGAGCGTCTCGACGTCCTCGCCGGCTTCGCCGGTGACGAACTGATCGCCGATCATGGCGCGGACATCTTCGAGGCTGGCTTTGGCGTCGGCAATGAACGAGCCGTCGGCCTGGCGCACGATCGAGGGAGGCTCGGTCGAGTCGTGTTCGTCGTCGATCTCGCCGACGATCTGCTCGACGATGTCCTCGATCGATACCAAGCCGTCGGTGCCGCCATATTCGTCGACCACCAGCGCCAGATGGATGCGCGCCGCCTGCATCTGTGCCAGCAGGTCGATCGCCCGCATCGACGGCGGCACGTACAGCAGCTTGCGGATGATGCCGGTCTCGGTCAGCGGCATCTTCAGATCGATGGCGCGCAGGTCGAGGCCGGCGGGCAGCGCTTTCTTGCGCTTGGCGACCGTCGCCGGCGGCACCTTGGCCTTCGCCGTCATGAACGCGACGAGGTCGCGGATGTGGACGATCCCGACCGGATCATCGAGCGTCTCGTTGTACACCACGAGCCGCGAATGCGCCGCGTCCTGAAACAGGCTGAGCAGTTCGCCGAGCTGGATATCCTGCTTGATCGCCACGATGTCGGCGCGGTGAACCATGACGTCGGCGATGCGGCGATCGTGCAGCCCGAGGATGTTGCGCAGCATCGTGCGCTCGAGCGTCGAGAAGCCGGTGTCGTCGGGCGAACTGGTGTCGAGCACCACCTGCAGATCGTCGCGCACCGAGCCGGGCTTCCAGCCGAACAGCGAACGGATCGCACGGATCAGCCAATTGCTGCCGTGAGGTTGCAGCAGTTCGCCTTGATGCACCACCGCCGGTAACTGGGCCGATGGAGGCTCATCCTGTGTCGTCTGCGTCGTGGTCAGGGCTCTGTCGCCGTCGGGCATGTCAGCTCACCCGATCCTGGCCGGCATAGGGATCAGGAATCCCAAGCCGGGCGAGAATGGCGCGCTCGGCGTCTTCCATTTCATCGGCCTCTTGGTCGGTTTCATGATCGTAGCCGACGAGGTGCAGGAAGCCGTGCACGGCGAGGTGACTGAGATGATGGGTGAACGGCTTGCCCTCGTCGTCGGCCTCGCGGCGGACTGTCTGATACGCGATGGCGATGTCGCCGAGCATGCGCGGCGCACCGTCCGCCATCGCCTCCGGTTGCGTGGCCGGAAACGACAGCACGTTGGTCGGCTTGTCCTTGCCGCGAAACGACGTGTTCAATTGCCGGATGTGATCGTCGTCGGTGAGCATCACGGCTAGTTCCGCTTCGCCGGTATCAGCATCGATCGCTTCCGCCGCCGCTTCGATCGCGCGCAGCACGGTCACTTCGGCGGAGCCTTCGGCATCCCAGCAATCGGCTTCGATGACGACTTCGGTGAACGGGTGATTGGTACGGGTCATTGGAGCAAAATTAGTATCCGGGGGCGTCCCACCGCAATCGGGGCGGCGCCCAGGGCGCGGCTGCGACATCACAACTTACCATTCGCCGGGGGCGGCGGCGATCCTTCATAGGCGGCGACGATCCGCGCCACCAATTCGTGACGGATCACATCCTCGGCCCTGAATTGCACCTGTGCGATCCCTTCGACCCCGGACAATAGCCGGACCGCCTCGGACAGGCCGGAGGTCTGACCATTCGGCAGGTCGACCTGGCTCGGGTCGCCGGTGATGATCATCCGGCTGTTCTCACCAAGCCGAGTGAGAAACATTTTCATCTGCATCGACGTCGTATTCTGCGCCTCGTCGAGGATGATGGCCGCATTGGTCAAAGTGCGGCCGCGCATGAACGCCAGCGGCGCGATCTCGATCTCGCCGGATTGCAGCGCACGTTCGACGATCCGGGCATCCATCAGGTCGTACAGTGCGTCGTAGATGGGTCGCAAATAAGGATCGACCTTTTCGCGCAAATCTCCGGGCAGAAAGCCGAGCCGTTCACCCGCTTCGACCGCTGGCCGCGACAGGATGATCTTGTCGACTTCCTTGCGTTCGAACAGCTGCGCGGCGTGCGCCACCGCCAGCCAGGTTTTGCCGGTGCCGGCCGGGCCGACGCCGAATACCAATTCGTGTCGCTTGAGCGCACGGATGTAGGAATCCTGCGCTGCGGTGCGGGCGCGCACGGGACGCTTGCGCAGATTGATCGCTTCGAAAGCGGCGCCGGATGGCTGCTTGGTGTCGAACTCGAACAACGAGCCTTGGGCGATCACCGCGCGGATCGCGCCTTCGACATCGCCCTGAACCAGATCGTGCCCCGACATCGCTTGCGCGTAGAGCGTCTCCAGCACGCGTCTGGCGGCGTCGCAGCCCTCCCGCGAGCCGCCGATGGTGATGTGGTTGCCGCGTGAGTCCACCACCACGCTGAGCCTGCGCTCGATCTGAGCGAGGTTCTGGCCGTAGGGGCCGACCAGAGCGGAGGCGGCACGGTTGTCGTCGAAATCGATGACGACCTGGGTTTCAGGCGGGTTCAAGCTGTCGCGATCGGGTTTGCGGCGGGAAACGAACGAAAACGATTCCGGTGCGCTTTTGGCCAAGGGGGCTCAGGCTCCAATCGGTGCGAGGCTGTGCATGGGATGAGGCGGGGCGGCCGCCAGTTCGCCGAGCAGGCTGTAGCGTTCGAGGCTGTCGACGCGAACCGGCAGGACCTGCCCGATGATGTCGTCGGAGGCCATGACATGGGCGGGCTGCAGATAGGCGGTGCGGCCGACGATCTGGCCGGGCTTGCGGCCGGCGCGCTCGAACAGGACCTCCACGGTCCGGCCGATCGCGGCCTTGTTGAAGGCCGATTGCTGCTGGTCGATCAATTGCTGGAGCTGCTCCAACCGTTCGTCCATGACCGCTGCAGGCACCATCTCCGGCATGTCCGCCGCGGGCGTGCCGGGCCGCGGCGAGTATTTGAACGAATACGCCCCAGCGTAGCCGATTTGTGCGACAAGCGCGAGAGTTGCGGAAAAATCGCGATCGGTTTCACCGGGAAAGCCGACGATGAAGTCCGACGAGAATGCGATCGCCGCGGAGGCGGCGCGGAACCGGTCGATCACGCGGCGATAATCGTCGGCGGTGTGCTTGCGGTTCATCGCCGCCAGGATCCGGTCCGAGCCGGACTGCACCGGCAGATGCACGAACGGCATCACCGCCGGCAAATCGCGATGCGCGGCGAGCAGATCATCGTCCACATCGTTGGGATGGCTGGTCGAGTAGCGCAGCCGAACGATACCGGGGACCTCGGCGATGCGCCGCATCAGGCGGCCGAGCGGCCAGGCGCGCCCGTCCGGCCCGTCGCCGTGATAGGCGTTGACGTTCTGGCCGATCAGCGTCACCTCGCGGACCCCGTTGTCGGCGAGCCGTTTGACGTCCTCGATGATCGCCGCCACCGGACGCGACATCTCGGCGCCGCGGGTATAGGGAACGACGCAAAAGGTGCAGAACTTGTCGCAGCCTTCCTGGACAGTGACGAATGCCGAGATCCCGCGGGCGCGGATCGCGTCCGGCGCCGGTTGCGGCAGTACGCCGAATTTGTCCTGGATCGGGAACTCGGTCTCCAGCGCGCGGCCGTGATGGTCGGCCTTTGCCAGCAGTTGCGGCAGATTGTGATAGCTCTGCGGCCCGACCACGACGTCGACCACCGGCGCACGGCGGATGATTTCTTCGCCCTCGGCCTGCGCCACGCACCCCGCCACCGCGATCTGCATCCGCCGGCCGTGGTTCGCCGCTTCGTCGCGAGCGACGCGCAGCCGGCCAAGCTCGGAATAGACCTTCTCGGACGCCTTTTCGCGGATGTGGCAGGTGTTCAGGATCACCAGGTCGGCGTCATCCACGCTTCCAGTCTCGACAAAGCCTTCCGGCGCCAGCGCGTCCACCATGCGCTGGGCATCGTAGACATTCATCTGACAGCCGTATGACTTGATGTGCAGCTTGCGCGGCGGAGACATTGCGTGCGGGGGCCCGGAACAAAAAACGCGCATGTTCCAGCGCGTTGCCCGTCACTTATAGGCGAAACCGGGCGAAATCCAGCCGCGACCGCCGATTTGCTGCGCGTCGTCTTGCGACCAGCTAAATTTCGTCAATGATTTTCGACAGTTGACGCATGTCGGCGAAACAGCGATCGGCGCCGGCGGCAAGCAGCGCTGCGGCGGTGGCACCGGTGCAATGGCCGCCGCCGTGAAAGCCCAGCACGGTCATGCCGGCCGCTTTCGCCCCCAGCACCCCCGGCACGCTGTCTTCGATCACCATGCAGCGCTCTGGGGCGGCGCCCATCTGGGCCGCCGCGAACAGGAACAGGTCCGGCGCCGGTTTGCCGTGCGTGACCTGCTCGGCCGAGAACAGATGTGGGACGAACCGGCCGAGCAGACCCGCATGGGTCAGTGCGACCCGGATACGATCCAGCGTGCCGCTCGAAGCGACGCAGAACGGCCGCCCCAGCGTATCGAGCGCTTCGGTGACGAACGGGATCGGCTGCAGCGTTTCGGCGAAGGCGCGGAGCAGCGCGTCGAGCAGATTGGCCTCGATGTCATCGGCGAAGCGCCGGCCGGTCTCGGCTTCGATCTCACGCCGGGCTTCGCGGCCCGATCGGCCGAGGAAGCGCGCCGCGACCTGGTCCGGGGTGATCGGATAGCCGTAGCGGGTCAGCGTCTCGGCGTGAACCCGACAGGAAATCAGCTCACTGTCGACCAGAACGCCGTCGCAATCGAAGATGACAAGTTGGGGAGTCACATCTGCGGCCGGCTGCAATTCAAACTAACAACGCCGCGAGCCGGTCAGCTCGCGGCGGATCGGCAGATGCGCCGGTTACGCTGCGGCTCAGGACTTGTCGTCTTCGAGCGGCACGCAATAAAGTTCGAGCCGGTGATCGACCAGCTTGTAGCCGAGCTTACGGGCAATCTCGGCCTGCAGCTTCTCGATCTCTTCGTTGGTGAACTCGATCACCTTGCCGTCGCGCAGGTTGATCAGATGGTCGTGATGACTGTCGCGCATCTGTTCGTAGCGCGCACGTCCTTCGCGGAAATCGTGACGCTCGATGATGCCGGCGTCCTCGAACAGCTTCACCGTTCGATACACCGTGGAGATCGAAATCTTGTCGTCGATCGCGACGCAGCGGGTGTAGAGCTCCTCGACGTCGGGATGGTCTTCCGACTCCGCAAGGACGCGTGCGATGACGCGGCGCTGCTCCGTCATGCGCATGCCGGTCGCGGCACAGCGCGCTTCGATTTCGGTTGCCTTGGGTTCGGACATCGGCGTCAACGCATTTGATGGTGAATGATCATCTTAGGCAGTGTTCTGCCACCGCGGAGCGATCAGGACAAGTCGCGACGCATTATCAATGCGTTCAATTGTTCCCCGTTGGGCTGTCGGTAATAGCGCTCGCGTCGGCCGACCACCTGAAAACCGGTACGATTGTAGAGTCGTCGCGCCGGCTGATTGTTTTCCTCCACCTCGAGAAACACCGTAGCGACGCCGCGGCCCGCGAGATGACCGAGGTGAGTCAGCAGCATTTCGCGCGACAGGCCGCGGCCGCGATACGAGGCGGCGACCGCAATCGACAGGATTTCGGCTTCGTCCGCGCCGATCCGCGATGCCACAAAGCCGATGATTCGGCGTCCGACCCTCAGTCGGTGCACCAGCGTATTGCGCTCGCTCAAAAGGTCGGCGAATTCCTGCTCGTCCCAGCCGCGATGAAACGACGCCGCGTGCAGCTCTGCGAGCTTCGGCGCATCGCGTAGCGTCGCGGTTTCCACCACGGCGTCGGCATAACCCCAGAACTCGGCCAGCCAAGTCATCATCGATGGCACATATCGCGGCGCGTCATGCGGCGGGCTGTGCTGCTTGAGCGATCGGGTCGATCTTGGGCTTGGCGTCGGGTTGCCGCAGATAGAACGGCTTGGCGGGTGCGGCTTCCGGCGTTGCTGCCGCACCGAGCCAGGCGAGCCAGCCGATATCCGGCGCAGGGCGCTGATCGACCGCCAGCGGCGGCGGCGTCAGCGCCGGCCAGCGATCGGCGATGAGCTGTGCTGCGTTGCCGACCAGTCGCGGCGCGCCATAACGGGCGGCTTCCAACACTTCGGCGATCGGCGCCACACGCGGCCGGACGATCATCGTGCCGTTGCCGGCGACGAGCTGATAGTAGACGTGGTCGTGACGGGCATCGATCACCGACAGGATCGGGGTCTCGTCGGTCTCGCTCACCAGCGGCGCCGCGAAGGCCGACAGCGTCGTCAGCCCAACGACCGGCTTGGCGGCGGCGAGCGCGATGCCGCGCGCAGCCGATAGGCCGACGCGCAGCCCCGTAAAACTACCAGGACCGGTGGTCACCGCGATGCGGTCGATATCGAGAAAACCGATGCCGGACGCATCCATCACCCGGCCGAGCAGCGGCACCAGCGCTTCGGCATGGCCGCGCTGCATCGCCTGCGATTCGCCGGCGAGCAAACGATTGGCTTCGGTGTCCAGCACCGCGGCTGCGCAGGCGTCGAGAGCTGTGTCGATGGCGAGGATCAGCATCCGGCTAACATATCAGCAATGCGACGGCTGCGTCATGTCCCGGCCGGATCGATCGACAACTATTCGGCTGTACGGCATGGCGCGGTGCGTCATGCCTGTTTGGCGTGCTTGCCTAGCGCTACGGCAATGTCCCGGTCAGGTGACCGGGCGCACTTCCAGCACTTCGGGCACGAAGTGCTTCAGCAGATTCTGGATGCCGTGCTGCAACGTCGCGGTCGACGACGGGCAGCCGGCGCAGGCGCCGCGCATGTTGAGATAGACGATGCCGTCCTTGAAGCCGCGGAAAGTGATGTCGCCGCCGTCGTTGGCGACCGCCGGCCGCACCCGCGTTTCGATCAGATCCTTGATGATCTCGACCGTCTCGGCGTCGTCCTTGGCATAGAACTCGTCGTCGTCGCCGTCCTCACCATCCGATTGGCCGTCGGCCAGGATCGGCGCGCCCGACATGTAGTGCTCCATGATGGCGCCGAGGATCGCGGGCTTGAGGTGCTGCCACTCGCCCTTGTCCTTGGTGACGGTGACGAAGTCGGCGCCATAGAACACGCCGCTGACGCCATCGATGTCGAACAGCCGTGCCGCGAGCGGCGAGCGCGCCGCCTGGGTCGCGTCGGTGAATTCCAGTGTGCCGCTGTCGAGCACGGTGCGGCCGGGAATGAACTTGAGCGTGGCCGGATTGGGGGTCGGTTCGGTCTGAATGAACATCGAATGTCTCCGTCGTCGCCGGTTCAAGGCCGGTGCGTGGGTCTCTCCTAGCAAATAGCGCTCGGAAACGCACGATCAACCCGCCGTCTCTCCTGGAGGTTGCTGAAAGTCGCTGACGATGCTCACGTTTTCGAGCGGTCGCGGCCTCAGGCGAGGGCGTCGATGTCGTCGTCGGTGAGGCTGGAGGCGACCATCATCACCGGCACCGGGAACGTGCCGAGATGGCGCACCATCGATGTGACGATGGGGCCGGGGCCATCCGGCCCGTCGTCCGCCGCCAGCACCAGCATGACGATGTCGACGTCCTGCTCGATCACCTTGCGCACCTGGGCGATCGTGTCGCCCTCGCGGATCACGCGCTCCGGGGTGATGCCGGCGACGCCATTGGCGCGGCCGGAGGCGCGGTCGAGCGCGAGTTCGGCGGTTTCGATCGCTTCGGCGCGCATCACGTCGGCGACGCCGAGCCATTGCTGGTTCTTGTCGAGGATCTCGATCACCCGGAGCATCACGACGCTGCCGCCGACCCGCACCGCCCAGCGGCTGCCGTAATACACCGCGCGGTCCCATTCGGCGGTGTCGTCGACGATCACCAGGCACTTCGGCTTGTGGCCGGATTCATAGCTCCGTCGCTGGCTGCTCAATGGTGCCCCCGGGTTCCCACGCGCGCGCCCGCGCAAACGCGTCATGCTGCCATGGCGGCAGCGGGAAGGACAAGGGCAGGCCCTCCCAAGGGCAAGCCTCATGGTGAGGAGCGCAGCGAAGCTGCGCGTCTCGAACCATGGCGATACAAGCTCGTCGTTCGAGACGCCCGGCTGCGCTGGGCTCCTCACGACGAGGGCTGGGACCGATATCAGCCCTTCTTGCGCACCATGCCCATGATGTCCTTCACGGCCACCATGGTTTCGGCGGCGATCGCGCGGGCGCGGTCGCTGCCGTCGGCCAGCACCGAGTCGACATAGGCGTGGTCGGCGGACAGCCGCTTCATTTCGCCGGAGATCGGCGACAGCTTGGTGACGGCGAGGTCGACCAGGCTCGACTTGAACGCGGAGAACTGCGCGCCGCCGAACTCGGTCAGCACGTCGGGCTTCGGCTTGCCGGACAGCGCCGCGTAGATTCCGACCAGATTGTCGGCCTCGGGGCGGGTTTCCAGGCCCTTTTCCTCGCTCGGCAGCGGTTCCGGATCGGTCTTGGCCTTCTTGATCTTCTGCGCGATCGCGTCGGCGTCGTCGGTCAGGTTGATGCGCGAGTAGTCGGACGGGTCCGACTTCGACATCTTCTTGGTGCCGTCGCGCAGGCTCATCACCCGGGTCGCCGGGCCGGTGATCACCGGCTCGGGCAGCGGGAAGTAACCGTCGCCAAAGCCCTGCGCCGCAATCGATGCCGCGAAGTCGTTGTTGAACTTCTGGGCGATGTCGCGGGTGAGCTCGACATGCTGCTTCTGATCCTCGCCGACCGGAACATGGGTGGCGCGGTAGACCAGAATGTCGGCGGCCATCAGCACCGGGTAGTCGTAAAGACCGACCGAGACGTTCTCGCGATCCTTGCCGGCCTTCTCCTTGAACTGGGTCATGCGGTTCAGCCAGCCGAGCCGCGCGATGCAGTTCAGCACCCAGGCCAGCTCGGAATGTTCCGCCACCTGGCTCTGGTTGAAGATGATCTGCTTCTTGGGGTCGATACCCGCCGCGATGAACGCCGCGGTCACTTCGCGGATGTTCTTGCGCAGCTCGTCCGGACCGCCCCAGACCGTCACCGGAACTGTGATCGCGTGCAGATCGACGACGCAGTAAACGCAATTGTGCGTCTCCTGCATCTTTACGAAGTTCACGATCGCGCCGAGGTAATTGCCGAGATGCAGATTACCGGTCGGCTGGATGCCGGAGAATACCCGCTGAATGGTCATGATCAGGTCCTGGAGCGTGCGGATGAGGCGCCGTGAAGTGGCACAGCTCCGCTAGCCGCGCAAGCCACGCGGTCGCCGCAGCGCGCGGAGCGCCGCATTCGGCGGGATCACGCCGAACAGCATCAGGGCTGCCGCATCAACGATCAGGCCGCCGCCGATCAGCACCGCGAGTGCCGCGGCTTGGACCAAAGTGGAGGCCGCCGCCAACGTCGGCAGCACAAAGCCGGCCGCGAGCCACAGCACGGCGCCCATCACAACGGATGCAAGCACGATCAGCACCAGGCGGCGCCGCGCCGGCGCATCGATGGTGACGCCGAAGCGCTGCACGCCGCGTCCCAGCAGCAGGGCTGCGTTGCTCCAGGCGCCGAGGCTGATCGAAGCCGCCACCCCGGCGGCGCCGAACAATCGTCCCAGCAGCACGGCGGCGGCAAGCGCGACTGCGACCGAGACGAGGGTGGCCACGAGCGGCGTGCGGGTGTCTTCGCGGGCGAAGAACGCGGCCGACCAGTTTTTCGCCAGCACCTGGGCCGGCAGGCCGATTGCCAGCAACGCCAGCGCCTGGGCGGTCGCGGCCGAATCCGCGGCGTTGAACGCGCCGTGTTCGAACAGCAGCCGCACGATCGGCTCGGCGAGCACGATCAGTCCGAACGTTGCAGGCAGCGCCACGCCGATCGTCAGTTCCAGCCCGCGTGAAGCGGCCTCCGACCGCGCGGCGTTGTTGCCGCCGCGCACCGCGCGCGCCAATTCCGGCACCAGCACCGCGCCCATCGCCACGCCGACGATGCCGAGCGGCAGCTCGATCAGCCGGTTGGCGAAATACAGCCACGACACCGCCGCCGGCTGCGCCGATGCGATGATCGCGCCGGCGACGATCAGGAGTTGCGGCCCGGAATTGGCGATCATGCCCGGAATTGCCTTGGCGAAGAACGCCCGCATGGCGGTGTCGAAGCCGGCGCGCAGCGGCGTCGCCAGCCGTTCGCCGCGGCCGTTGAACGCTAGGACCGACAGCTGCAACAGCCCGGCGACGCCCACCGTGCCGGACAGGATCAGTGCCGCGGAGGTCGGGTCGTCGTGGCCGAGCAACAGTGCCGCCGTGACGATGATCAGCGAGACGTTGAACAACAGCGGCGAGAACGCCGTGAGGCCGACTTGGCCCCGGGCATTGAACAGCCCCATCATCACGGCGACCGGGCCGGCGAAAGCCAGATACGGCAGCATCAGCCGGGCGTCGCGCGTCGCCATGAGGAGCGCGGGTTGGCCGACGAAGCCGGGGGCCAGCACCCCGATCAGCAGCGGCATGAACACGCCGAGTAGGATCGCCAGCAGCAGCGTCGCCAGCGCGATGGTGCCCAGCAGCCGCCCGGCGAACGCGGCCGCCGCGGCCGCGCCGTTGTGTTCGCGGACTTTCAACCAGGCCGGCACCAGCGCGGCGTTGAGCGCGCCTTCGGTGAGCAACCGCCGCGTCACATTGACGAGCTGAAACGCCAGCAGGAACGCATCCGCCACCACCCCGGCGCCGAGCAGCGCCGCGACCAGTGCGTCGCGAACGAATCCCAACAAGCGTGACGACAGAGTCCCGGCGGAGACGGTGAGGAGCGGGCGAAGCATGAACCGCGTTATAGCCCGGTTGCGCGCTCAAGCGCCTGCGCCGATTAGCTTTTGATCCATTTGGTAAAGAGGTGCCTGAGCGGCGCGCCGCGGCTTCGGGCCGGTTCGCTTGCCGCTGCCGACCCGAACATGATAGGTCGGCCCGCCTTTCGCGCGGCCGGCGATGCACCGGTCCGACCCGCACAATTTGCGGGATTATCCTCATTTCTCCCCGCTATGGATCGAATTCGATGAGCTCAGCCCAATACGACGTTCTCGCCATCGGCAATGCGATCTTCGACGTGCTGGTCCGCACCGAAGAGGACTTTCTGGTCAGGCACGGCATGGCCAAGGGCGGCATGGCGCTGATCGACGAAGCCCGCGCCGCGGCGATCTACGCCGATATGGGTCAGGCCACCGAAATGTCCGGCGGCTCGGCCGCCAACACCATCGTCGGGCTGGCCTCGTTCGGCGCCCGCGCTGCCTATCTCGGCAAGGTCAAGGACGACCAGATCGGCAAGCTCTACAGCCACGACATCCGCGCCGCGGGCGTCACCTTCGACACCAAGCCGGCGACCGGCGGCCCGGCGACCGGCTGCTCCTACATCCTGGTGACGCCGGACGGTCAGCGCACCATGAACACTTATCTGGGTGCTGCGCAGGATCTGTCGCCGGCCGATATCGACGAGGCCAAGATCGCGGCGTCGGCGATCACCTATCTCGAAGGCTATCTGTGGGATCCGCCGCAGGCCAAGGAAGCGTTCCTGAAGGCCTCGAAAATTGCCCACGGCGCCGGCCGCAAGGTGGCGCTGACGCTGTCGGATGCGTTCTGCGTCGACCGCTACCGCGGCGAATTCCTCGAGCTGATGCGCTCCAAGACCGTCGACCTGATCTTCGCCAACGAGGCCGAGCTGCACTCGCTGTATCAAACCTCGGATTTCGACGCGGCGCTGACGCTGCTCGCCCAGGACGTCGCGCTCGGCGTCGTCACCCGCAGCGAAAAGGGCTGCGCGGTGGTGGACAAGGACGGCGTCACCTTGGTGCCGGCGACCGCGATCGATCAGCTCGTCGACACCACGGGCGCTGGCGATCTGTTCGCTGCCGGCTTCCTGTTCGGCCTGGTCCGCAACCTCGGTTATGAAAACGCCGGCCGCCTCGGCGCGCTGGCGGCCGCCGAAGTAATCCAGCACATCGGCGCAAGGCCGCAAGTGTCGCTGAAGGAACTGGCGCAGCAGCACGGGCTGCCGGTGTAAGACTCTCCCCGAGTCATTCCGGGGCGCGAACGAAGTTCGCGAACCCGGAATCTCCTGTTTGTCGTACTGCCGTCTTGCAGCACATAGCGGGATTCCGGGTCTGCGCGCTGTCGCGCGCATCCCGGAATGACGTCGCTCTTGTTGTTACTTGCAACGACAGCTCACGCCGTTTTCGCCGCCTTCAGGCCGAGTTTGGCCTCGACCTTCTCGCGCATGATGAACTTCTGGATCTTGCCGGTCACCGTCATCGGGAATTCGTCGACGAATTCGATGTAGCGCGGGATCTTGTTGTGGGCGATCTGGCCCTGGCAGAAGGCGCGGACCTCGTCGGCGGTCAGGGTTTCGCCGGGGCGCTGGCGGACCCAGGCGCAGAGCTCTTCGCCGTAGCGGTCGTCGGCGACGCCGAAGATCTGCACGTCCTGAATCTTCGGATGGCGATACAGGAATTCCTCGATCTCGCGCGGATACAGGTTCTCGCCGCCGCGGATCACCATGTCCTTGATCCGGCCGACGATGTTGCAGAAGCCTTCTTCGTCGATCACCGCGAGATCGCCGGTGTGCATCCAGCCGGCGTCGTCGAGCACGTCGGCGGTCTTTTCCGGCTCGTCCCAATAGCCGAGCATGACACTGTAGCCGCGGGTGCAGAGTTCGCCGCGGGTGCCGCGCGGCACGATCTTGCCGTCGAGATCGACCACTTTCACTTCGACATGCGGATGGATGCGGCCGACGGTCGATACCCGCCGCTCCTCCGGATCGTCGACTGCGCTTTGGAAGCTGACCGGACTGGTCTCGGTCATGCCGTAAGCGATCGTCACTTCGCGCATGTTCATCAGGTCGTTGACCCGGCGCATCACTTCGACCGGGCAGGGCGCGCCGGCCATGATGCCGGTGCGCAGCGACGACAGATCGAACGAGGCGAAGTCCGGATGATCGAGCTCGGCGATGAACATCGTCGGCACGCCGTACAGTGCAGTGCATTTCTCGCGCGATGCAGTCTGCAGCGTCACCAGCGGATCGAAGCCTTCGCCGGGATACACCATCGTGGCGCCGCAGGTGACCGAGGCGAGGTTACCCATCACCATGCCGAAACAATGATACAGCGGCACCGGAATGCAGATGCGATCCTGTTCGGTCAGCTTCATCGCGCGGCCGACGAAGTAACCGTTGTTGAGGATGTTGTGGTGGGTCAGCGTCACGCCTTTGGGCGAGCCGGTGGTGCCGCTGGTGAACTGGATGTTGACCGCATCGTCGAACTGCAGCTCGTCTGCGAACTTCGCGATTTGCTCGCGATGCCGCGCGCCGCCCATCGCCGACACCTCGTCGAACGCGACGGTGCCCGGCGCTTTCGGCCCGCCGACCTGGATCACCGTGCGCAGCTTCGGCAGCTTCGCCGACTGCAACGCGCCGGGATTCGACGTGGCGAGCTCGGGGATCAGCGTGTTCAGCATTTCCATATAGGCCGAGGTCTTGAACGCAGTGGCGGTGACCAGCGCGGCGCAGCCGACCTTGGCGAGCGCGAATTCCAGTTCGCTCAGCCGGTAAGCCGGATTGATCGTGACCAGGATCAGCCCGGCCTTGGCGGCGGCGAACTGCGTCAGCGTCCATTCCGGCCGGTTCATCGACCAGATGCCGATGCGGGCGCCGCGTTCCAGGCCGAGCGCGAGGAAGCCGGCCGCCAGCGCATCCACCCGTGCGGTGAAGTCACGCCAAGTCCAGCGGGTGTCGTGGCTGGGTGAGACCAAGGCCTCGCGATCTGGCCACAGCGTGGCGGCGCGATCGAGCGCCTGACCGATGGTGATGCCGAGAAGCGGCGCGTCGGAGACGCCGCAGACATAGCTGGGGGTCGCGTTGGTCACGTCCTTGGTCCTCGCCTTATCGCCCGGACAATTCTGAGTGTCGGGTCGCCGTCGTTGCGGGCTTATCGCCTCTTTTCACCAAGCATAGCGCCGCCGGCGGGGCTTTGCGACCCCGCCGGCGGCGCCAGAGATCTCAGGCGGCCTGCTGCTCGGCGCCGAGGCCGGCATAGACGCCGCGTTCGAACGCGGCGAACGCCTCCAGGCATCGAGCGTCGGCGAACGGCAGCACCTGCATCAGGATCACGCCGCTGACGTCACGGGCCGGATCGATCCAGAAATAGGTGTTGGCGAGGCCGGCCCAGGCGAGGCTGTCGGGGCTGCGGCCTTCCGGCGTGGTGTCGGTGTTGATCAGGAAGCTCATCCCCCACTTCTTGGTCATGCCGGGGTAGAGCTCGACGTCGTTGGTGGCGAACGGGATTGCCGAGTTCAGCTTGGTGACGTTGAGATCGCCGATGTGGTTCTGGCCCATCATCGCCACCGTCTCGGGCTTCAGCAACTGATTGCCGCCGGCGCGTCCCTTGTTGAGGATCATCTGGGTGAACTTGAGATAGTCCGCCGCGGTGCCGTAGAGGCCGCCGCCACCCATGTGGAATTCAGGTTCCTGCGCGACCTCGAACGGGATCGGCGACAGTGAACCGTCCTCGCCGCGGGCGTGCACTGCTACCAGCCGTTTGCGTTGGTCGTCGGTGATCTTGAAGCCGGTGTCGGTCATGCCGAGCGGCGCAAGGATGTTGTCGCGCAAGTAAGCATCGAGCTTGACGCCGCTGGCGGCTTCCACCGCCTTGCCGGCGAAGTCGATGTTGATGCCGTATTCCCAGCGCGTGCCCGGATCGGAAGCGAGCGGGGTCTTCAGCGCCGCTTCCTGACAGCCGATGATCCCGGGGATGCCGTGCCGCTCCATGTACTTCACCATGTCGGCGTTCCACATGTCGTAGCAGAAGCCGGCGGTGTGGGTGAGCAGGCGCCGCAGCGTGATCGGCGTCTTGGCGGGCCGCGTCTTGGGCGTGCCGTCGGCGTCGAAACCGTCGAGCACCAAGGGCTCGGCGAGGTCGGGCAGGACCTTGCCGATCGGCTCGTCGAGCGACAATTTGCCCTGCTCGACGAGCTGCATCGCGGCGGTGGCCGTAATCGCCTTGGTCATCGACGCAATCCAGAACACGCTGTCGGCCGTCATCGCCGGCGGTTTCGACAGATCGCGTTTGCCGAAGGCGCCCTGGTACAACACTTCCTGCGAATTGCCGGCGATCGCTACGACGCCTGGGATGGCGCCGCTCTCGCTCATCTGCTGCAGGCTCTGGTCGATCTGGCTGCTGCTCTGCATCATCATCCTCCCTTGTTGGTTGGCAGTCTTCTGAAAGCGGCCGGATTGTTCACCCGCGGACCTCGTCCGGCAAGCGGCACGGTGGACCGGCGACAAAGTCTCGCATCTGCGAGCGGCCCTGCCGCGGTCTCGCGCCGGGAACGAATGAGGATGCGTGGCGTTCACAAAGTCGCCGCAGTGTTGAACCTCGCGGCGTCCGTCATCGTCCAACTCAACATGACCAAGCCCCCGCCTGGAGCACCGAGATGATTCCGACCTGGAGTGACTGGAAGCGCTATCCGAAGCCCGGCCGCGGCGGGAACATCGAGGCGCCGATCAGTCCTGGGATCTATGAGGTGCGCTACGCGCAGACCGGCGCGCTGTACGGGTTCGAGGCGGTCGACAATCTCGCCGTCGCGCTGGCGCAGCTTTCGGTCAAATCGGGTCGAATCGGGTCGTGGTTCGGTCGGCGCGGAGTGCAGCCGTTCCCGGAACTCGAATATCGCGTGTGCGCCACCACCTCCCGCGCCCATGCTCGCACCGCCGCCGAACGCATGATCAATCTGCGCAGCACCTGGATCGCCGGCGCCGCCTGACGTCGTTGCCGCACGCCTGCATTCGCAGCTGCGAAGCCGCTTCACGTCGCAAAGCATGATGGCGGCCCGGCACTGTGCTCTGAGCGATCTCTGCCTATATTGACCGGCGACAGGGACCGTTCGCGGTCCCGCCTGCGATCCATAGCAACCGCCGGAGCATTCGATGTCCCCCACCGCCACCGCCCGCACCGCCGCTCAAGCCGCATCGCTGCGCGATCGTTTGAAGGACCCGTCGCTGCTGCGAGAGCAGTGCTACATCGACGGCGCCTGGACCGGGAGCGGATCGATTGCGGTGATCAATCCGGCGACCGGCGGCGCAATCGGCCGAATTCCGAGCCTCGGAGCCACCGAGGCGACTGCGGCAATCGAAGCCGCCGAACGGGCGTTTCCGGCCTGGGCCAAACTCACCGCCAAGCAGCGCTCCAACATCTTGCGCAAATGGTTCGAGCTGATCGTCGCCAATCGTGAGGATCTGGCGCTGATCCTCACCAGCGAACAGGGCAAGCCGCTCTCCGAAGCGCTCGGCGAAGTCGATATCGGCGCCGCCTATATCGAGTTCTTCGCCGAGGAGGCGCGGCGGGTCTATGGCGAAACCATTCCGACCCAGCGGCCCGACGCGCGGCTGATCGCGATCAAGCAGCCGATCGGCGTCTGCGCCGCGATCACGCCGTGGAATTTCCCGAACTCGATGATCACCCGCAAGGTGTCGCCGGCACTCGCGGCCGGCTGCACCGTGGTGCTGAAGCCCGCCGAAGAGACGCCGTTCTCGGCCCTGGCGCTGGCGGCGCTGGCCGAGAAGGCCGGCATCCCGAAGGGCGTGTTCAACATCGTCACCGGCGATGCGCCGCCGATCGGCAAAGTGTTCTGCGAGCATCCGGCGGTGCGGTTCGTCGGCTTCACCGGCTCCACCGAGGTCGGCAAGATTCTCTACAAACAGTCCGCCGCCGGGGTGAAGAAGCTCGGTCTCGAACTCGGCGGTAACGCGCCGTTCATCGTGTTCGACGATGCCGATATCGACGCCGCGGTCGACGGCGCGATGGTGTCGAAATATCGCAACATGGGCCAGACCTGCGTCTGCGCCAATCGGCTCTACGTCCAGGACGGCGTCTACGATGCCTTCGTCGAGAAGCTCGCCGCCAAGGTCAAGGCGATGACGGTCGGCGACGGCACCGAGCAGGGCGTGACCCAAGGGCCGCTGATCAACGATGCCGCGGTCGAGAAGACCGAGCGCCACATCGCCGACGCGGTCGAGCACGGCGCCAAGGTGATCACCGGCGGCAAGCGCCATGCGCTCGGCGGCACCTTCTTCGAGCCGACCGTGCTGGCCGATGTGCGGCCCGACGCGCGGGTGGCGCATGAAGAGACCTTCGGCCCGCTGGCGCCGGTGTTCCGCTTCAAGGACGAGGCCGAAGTGATCAAGCTCGCCAACGCCTCGCCGTTCGGTCTCGCCAGTTACTTCTACGCCCGCGACCTCGGCCGGGTCTGGCGGGTTGCCGAGGCGCTGGAGAGCGGCATGGTCGGCGTCAACACCGGCCTGATCACCACCGAAGTCGCTCCGTTCGGCGGCGTGAAGGAATCCGGCCTCGGCCGCGAAGGCTCGCATCACGGCATCGAGGAATATGTCGAGATCAAATACGTGATGATGGCGGGGATCTGAGTAGCGCGCCGCGAGCCGGCGATCCGTCTCGGAGATTGATTGCATCTCAACGGTGGCTGCGGCTACTGCCGCAGCATGATCAGCGGGTCAGTGGTTTCCGGCACCTTGCGCCATTGCGCATTGTCGTCGGCTTCGAACCGCCACGTATCGCCCCTCGGCGTGACCAGCATCATCGCGCCGTGCTCAAGGCGCCACATCGTCGGGCCGAAGCCGGTCACCTGTGGGTCGCAGTGCGGTTTCAAGAACACCTGGAAATTATCGCCGCTCGCTTCGGTATTGGTCAGCGTCAGGGCGCAGACTTGGCGGCCGTTGCCGCGCACCATGGCCCAGTCGCCGATCATCTGGTCCATCGATTTGGCGAGCGAGCGCGCCGCTACCAGATTCTGCAGGATGTAGATCCCTTCGCCGTCGCGATGTCCTTCGAAGATGCCGCTCTCGACCTCGGTGAAATCGATCACGGAGTTGCCGTCGGCGGTTTGCAGCCGAACGATGTCGAGGCCTTTCACGTCCCAGGCGACGATCGCCTCGGTGAACGGCAGGGTCTTGGCGCAGTCGGGCTCGAGCGCCAGCTTCAGTCCCTTGGCGGCCGGTTCGGACGACAGCGTGACGACGCAGGTCTTGCTGCGTTCGGTGGTCGACAGCTCCCACTGACCGACCATGTCCTTCTTCATCGTTGCCGCGTCCTGCGCCACCGCCGCGGACGCGAGCAGCGCCGTGAGGATCGCCGTGCCGAACGCGCGCCACATGGTCAGCGGCCTTTCACCGGCGTTTCGGCCACCGGCGTCAGCGGCGGACGGCCCGAGAACCAGGCTTTCAGATTGTCGACCACGAGCTGGTTCATGGCGTTGCGGGTCACCACCGAAGCCGAGCCGACATGCGGCAGCAGCACCACGTTGTCCATCGCGCGCAGCGCTTCGGGAACGTTCGGCTCCGCTGCAAACACGTCGAGGCCGGCGGCGAGGATCTTGCCGGATTGCAGCGCGGCGATCAGCGCTTCTTCGTCGATCACCGAGCCGCGCGCCACGTTGATCACCACGCCGCGCGGCCCCAGTGCATCGAGCACCTCGGCGTTGATCAGCTTGGCGGTGGTTGGGCCGCCCGGGGTGATCACCACCAGGGTATCGACCTCCCTGGCCATCTCGATCAGGTTTGGATAGTGCTTGTAGGCGACGCCGGCCGCCGGATTGCGCGAGTGATACACCACCGGCACCAGCGAGGCATCGAGCCGGCGGGCGATCGCCTGGCCGATCCGTCCCATCCCGATCATGCCGACCTTGCGGTCGCGCAGCGAGCCGGTGCTGAGCGGATAATCCTGCGTCTGCCACAGGCCGGCGCGGACGTATTTGTCGGCGCGGATGAATTCGCGCAAGGTGGCGATCAGCAGTCCGAGCGCGGTATCGGCGACTTCCTCGGTGAGCACGTCGGGCGTGTTGGTGACGACAACGTCATGCTGCGCCGCCCAGGCGGAATCGACATGGTCGTAGCCGACGCCGAAGCTCGATACGATTTCGAGTTTCGGAAACCGGGCCAGCATCGCCGCGCCGGTCGGCACCAGGCCGGTGACCGCGATACCGCGGATGCGACCGCGGGCCTCGTCGCTGAGTTTCTCGAGATCGTCGGTGCGCTCGCATCTGTGCAGCACGTAGCCGTCCGGGAAACCCTGATCGATCACCTCTTTGCGCGGGCCATAGATCAACAGATCGATCGGCTCCGACACGCCCGTTTCCCCCGGCATCAATTATCCTTTCCAAGCGCGCTTTCGTGCCAGCGCCGCAGCAATAGATGCGACACCAGCGCCAGCAGCAGATAGATCACAATGCCCGCCGTCGACAGCAACAGCAATGCCGCGAACATGCGCGGAATGTTGAGCCGGTATCCGGATTCGGCAATCCGGTAAGCCAGCCCCGAACCGGCGCCAGCCGAGCCCGCGGCGATCTCCGCCACCACCGCGCCGATCAGCGACAAGCCGCCGGCGATGCGCAGGCCGCCGAGAATGTAAGGCAGCGCCGCCGGCAGCTTCAGCCGGAGCAGCGTCTGCCAGCGCGAGGCGCCGTACAGCCGGAACAGCCCGGCGAGGTTGCGGTCGACCGAGTTGAGTCCCAGCGTGGTGTTGGACAGCACCGGGAAGAACGCGACGATCCAGGCGCAGACGATGACGGCGGTTTCCTGCGGCAGGTAGATCAAGAGCAGCGGCGCGATCGCGATCACAGGTGTCACCTGCAGCACCACGGCATAAGGAAACAGCGAGTATTCGAGCAGCCGCGACTGGTTGAACAAGAGCGCCAGCGCGATGCCGCCGATCGCGGCGGCGACAAAGCCTTCCAGCGTGGTCCATAGCGTGGTCAGCAGCGAGCCGAACAGCACCGGCCAGTCCTGGATCAGCGTCGAGGCGACCAGGAGCGGGCCAGGCAGCACATAAGGCGGGATCTGATTGAGCCTGACCACCAGGTCCCACGCCACAATCGCAGCGGCCAGTACGATGATCGGCAGCACGACGCGTAGCCCGGCGCGGGAGCCGAGCGGCGTCGCTTCGTCACGCGATGCGGGCTCGGCGGTCATGCGCGCGCCTCGTACGTCGCGGGGACTGTTTCGCTGGCTGACGCGAGGGCGCGCGAGACCTCCCGGCACTGCGCCGCATAACCAGCCGAGAGCCGGAATTCCTCGCCGCGGGACGTCGGCGCATCGATATCGAAGGAGGCTGCGATCCGGCCCGGGCGCGGCGTCATCATCACGACACGTTGCGACAGATAAACCGACTCGAACACCGAATGGGTGACGAACACCACCGTCATCTGCAGCTCGCGCCACAGCGCCAGCAGGTCGTCGTTGAGTCGGAACCGGGTGATTTCGTCGAGCGCGGCGAACGGCTCGTCCATCAGCAGGATGTCGGGTCTCGTCACCAGCGCGCGCGCCAGCGAGGCCCGCATCTTCATGCCGCCGGACAGTTCGCGCGGAAACGCATCGGCGAACTCGGACAGGTCGACCCGCGCCAGCACGTCGCCGACCCGCCGATCGATTTCCGCGCCTGCGACTCGCGCCAGCTTCAGCGGCAATGCGACGTTGTGGCGGATGCTCGCCCACGGCATCAGCGTCGGCTCCTGAAAGACGAAGCCGATCGGGTGTTCGCCGCGGCCGCGCGGCGACGCGGTGCCGACCTCGATCCGCCCCGAGGACGGCGCTGCCAATCCGGCGATCATCCGCAGCGCGGTCGACTTGCCGCATCCGGAGGGGCCGAGCAGCGACACGAACTCGCCGCGGCCGATGCTGAGATCGATCGGGCCGAGCGCCAGCGTGCCGGTGCGGTAGGTCTTGGTGACGCCGCGCAGTTCGATTGCCGGCCCGGTGGCTCCGGCATCCGCAGCGGACGGTCGCGGCGACGGGGCCATGTGGCCAGCTATTGCTGCACCGGACGCAGGTCGACGCCGACGCCCTTGTTGATGAACTGCAGCGTGTAGGCTTTGCGGAAATCGAGCCCGCGCGGCACCACGCCGGCACGCGCCATCTTGTCGAAGAACGAAGCATAGCGATCGTCGTTCATGGCGCCGATGCCGTTCTTGATCGAGTCACCGGAATCGACGATGCCGTATTGCTTCATCTTGTCGACTGAATAGGCCAGCATCTCGTCGGTCATTTCCGGGTTGAGCTTCTTGATCATGGCATTGCCGGCGGAATTGTCGCCGTACAGATAGGTGGACCAGCCGATGATCGAGGCATCGACGAAGCGTTGGATCATGTCGGGGTTCTTGTCGATCAGATCCCGACGGGTCTCGATCAGGGTCGAGTAGCCGTTCAGCCCATAGTCGGCCAGCAGCAGCACGTTCGGCTTGAACTTGGCCGCCTGCTCCACGGTGAAAGGCTCGGAGGTGACGTAGCCCTGCATCGCGCTGCGCCGGTCGATGATGAACGGCTGCGGATTGAAGGTGTAGGGCTTAACCTTGGCTTCGCTGAAGCCGTATTCGGACTTCAGCCACTGGAAGTAGCTAGCGATGCCCTCCTTCGAGACGAACAGCGTCAGCGGCTTCAGATCGTTCAACGTCTCGACCTTCGACTCCGGGTGCGACAGGAACACCTGCGGGTCTTTCTGGAAGATCGCGGCGATCGCCACCACCGGCACGTTGTTGGCCACCGCGTCGAAGGATTGCAGCGTATTGGCGGTCATGAAGAAGTCGAGCTTGCCGGCGATCAGCAGCGCCCGATTATTGACGTTCGGTCCGCCCGGCACGATGCTGACGTCGAGGCCGTAGGCCTTGTAGGTGCCGTCGGCGACCGCCTGAAAGAATCCGCCATGCTCGGCTTCGGCGACCCAATTGGTGCCGAACGACACCTTGTCGAAGCCGCCCTCCGGCACTTTGCGCACCGGCTGCACCTTCGGCGGCGGCGGCTTCTTGGGCATCGGCGGTCGCGGCGGCGGCTCCGGCGGCTTTTCGGCCGGCTTTTCGGCGCCATGGCCGTGACCGGAGGCATGAACGGGGGAGGCCAGCGTCACAGCCGCCGCCAACAGCACCCCGGTTAACGCTCGCAGCAGGAAAGCGGGGCTCATGGTTGGACTCCGTCGTTCATTTTGGCCCATGATGACGGCATCAGGGCGGCGCGGATTCGAGCGTTTCAGGATTGATAGCGAAATAATGCCGGCATTTGAACCACTTCTCCGTCAGCCCGCATGTCGCCGATGACCAAGCTGCCGCCCCGTGACTGGAGCGCGATTTACTGGCCCGAGATCGCTGGCGCTGAGCCGGCGCGCTGGATCGCGGTGCTGCCGCTCGCTGCGATCGAGCAGCACGGGCCGCATCTGCCGCTGTCGACCGACGTCACCATCGCGGAGGCCTATCTGGCGCGGGTGCGTGCGCGGCTGCCGGCCGACATCCCCGCCACCTTCCTGCCGGTGCAGGCGGTCGGCCTGTCGACCGAGCATCTGTCGTTTCCGGGCACGCTGACGGTGTCGACCGAGACCGCGCTGAAGCTCTGGACCGAAATCGGCGACAGCGTCGCCCGGGCGGGCGTGCGCAAGCTGGTGGTGGTGACCAGCCATGGCGGCAACAGCGCCGCGATGGGTCTGGTGGCGCAGGAGCTGCGGGTGCGGCACCGGATGCTGGTGGTGACCACCGGCTGGTCGCGGTTCGGCGTGCCCGACGGGCTGTTCGCCGCGGACGAACTGCGCCACGGCATCCATGGCGGTGCGACCGAAACCTCGATCATGCTGGCGCATGCGCCGGAGCTGGTCCGTGCCGATCGGATTGCCGACTTCCAGCCCGCCAGCGTGGCGATGGAGCAGAGCTACCGCTGGTTGTCGGCGCAGCGGCCGGCACCGCTCGCGTGGGCGGCCGAAGACCTGCATCCGAGCGGCGCAATTGGCGATGCCTCTGCGGCCACGGCCGAGAAGGGGCGGCAGCTGCTCGATCACGGGGCCCAGGCGTTCTGCGAGCTGCTGGACGACGTTCACCGCTTCGATCTTGCCGCGCTGGCGACCAGGCCTTCCGCGTGAGCGCGCTTGCCGCGTGCCCGTCGCCAGGCGAGCGGCATTAGGCTGCCGGAAAGGCAGGCCTTTGAGAGATTCTAAACTGGCGCTTTCCTGCCGCGGAAGCATTCAGTATCCGTGCGGCAAGCGCTTTTGAGGGGCGTCCGCCCCCTTTAACTGACGCTGCTTCCGACTTTTGTTCGGTTGCGAGCGACATTCAGATGCCGTCGGGGTGGCGGGGCGCGACCGAACGTCGCATGACCTGTTGTCCTCGAGGTGAGCTTGATGATTGTCCGTCGCCGTCCCGCCAGCCCGATCTCGGCCCGTCGCGACCGCGCGATGCGCGAGACCCGGATGCCGATCTTGCGAGGCCGGTCAGCCTCGGCCCTGATCGCCGGCGCGGCGGCTGGCGCGCTGCTGCTGCCGCCGGCCGCCTCCGCCGGAGGCATCGGCCCGTCACGGATGGATCCGGCCCACAATTGGAGCGGGTTCTATGTCGGCGCTCACGCGGGTTACGTCCGCGGCCATGCCGGCGCGACTCTGCAGGATCCGACATCGACTGCGCAAAACAGCAACGGTGCTGGCGGCGTCACCGCGGGCGCGCAGGCGGGCTACAATGTCGTCACCGGATCGAATTTGCTGCTCGGGGTCGAGGCAGATATCTCGTTTCCAAGCTATCTGCCGCAGAACGCGGTGCTGTCCGAATTCAACAATGGCACTGCGGATGCGCTGCAACACCTCGATTATTACGGCACGGTCCGCGCCCGGCTCGGCGTCATCGCCGGCCGCTGGCTCGGTTATGTCACCGGCGGCCTCGCCTTCGAGCACGAGCGCTATCTCACCGATCCTGACGTCGGCAGCGTGATGAACGCCCGGCTCGGCTGGGCCGCGGGCGCCGGCGTCGAATACGGCTTCACGCCGAATTGGAGCGCGCGGGTCGAATATCTCTACAGCCAGTATCAGAACGCGACCGTGGCCCTGCCGACCGGGGCGAGCTACGCGACGTCGCTGAACCTGCATACCGTTCGGGTCGGTGTGAACCGCAAGATCGACTGGTTCGGCACCGGCAGCACCGACGCCCTTCCCTCGCTCGCCGCAGTTGCCGATCCCGAATCTGATCGCTGGGAGATCCACGGCCAGACGACGATCATCGGGCAGGGCTATCCGTCGTTCCGGGCGCCCTATAGCGGGCCGAACAGCCTGTTTCCCGGCGCGCAGTTCAAGAGCACCTGGAGCACCAGCCTGTTCGCCAATGTCCGACTGTGGGACGGCGGTGAGCTCTACCTCAACCCGGAGTTCTTGCAGGGCTACGGGCTCAGCGACACAGCCGGCGTCGCCGGCTTCCCGAATGGCGAAGGCCAGAAGTCCGGTTTCGCCTATCCGCATTTCAGCCCGTCGCGGTTCTATCTGCGCCAGACCTTCGGGCTCGGCGGCGAACAGGAGCAGCTTTCTTCCAGCGCCTCGCAGCTGTCCAGGAAAGCCGACATCTCGCGGCTGACCTTTCAGGTCGGCCGATTTTCCGTCGTCGACGTGTTCGACGGCAACAGCTACGCGCACGATCCGCGCCGCGACTTCATGAACTGGTCGATTTGGGCGTCCGGCGCGTTCGATTACTCCGCCGACAAGCTCGGCCTCAGCTACGGAGCGACCGCCGAGCTGAACCAGAAGCAATGGGCGATCCGCGCCGGTTACTTCCTGATGGATGCCGAGTCGAACTCCAACGATTTTGACATGCGCGTCCCGCGCCGCGGCGAATATGTGACCGAACTCGAAACCCGCTACGCGTTGTTCGGCCGGCCCGGCAAGCTGCGCACGCTCGGGTTCATCAACAGCGTGTACTCGGGCAGTTACCGCGAAACCCTCGACAATCCGCAGCTCAATCTCGACATCAGCCAGACCCGCAAAGGCCGGATCAAATTCGGCTACGCGTTCAACCTCGAACAGGCGGTGACCGACGATGTCGGCGTGTTCGGCCGCTGGAGTTGGAACGACGGCAAGAACGAGATCATGGCGTTCACGGACATTGACGACAGTCTTTCCGGCGGCGTCTCGATCCGCGGGATGCGTTGGGGGCGGCCCGACGACGTGATCGGGATCGCGGGTGCCAGCAACGGCCTGTCGCGCGATCACCGCGACTTCCTCGCCGCCGGAGGGCTCGGGCCGCTGATCGGCGACGGTCGGTTGAACTATCGCCGGGAGAGCGTGATGGAGGCTTATTACGCCTATGCCGTCACCCAAGCCTGGACCGCGACGGCCGATTACCAGTTCATCGCCAACCCTGCCTTCAACGCCGACCGCGGTCCGGTGTCGGTGTTTTCAGGACGGTTGCACGGAGAGTTCTGAGTCGCCCCGATGACGGGCGTCAAGCGACCGGCGCGAAGCTCTCGGCGCGGGCCATCGCCCAGGCCTGTTTGAAGCGCGGATCCTCGGTGCCCTCCAGCAGTTCGCCGGAACGGAGCTCCGGATAGAGCTGCGCCAGCGACACCACGTCCGATGACGAGGTTCGCTGCGAGAAGTGATAGGAGCGGATGTCGCGGGGATGATCGAGGCCAGCGGCGGCGACCAGTTCGGCCAGCGCCTGGAGCGTCGCGTGGTGATAGTTGTAAACCCGTTCCTGCTTGTGCGGCACCACCAGGGCGCGGTAGCGCGTCGGCTCCTGCGTGGTCACCCCGGTCGGGCAGCGGTCGGTGTGGCAGCTCAGCGACTGGATGCAGCCGAGCGCGAACATGAAGCCGCGCGCCGAGTTGCACCAATCCGCACCGAGCGCAATCGCGCGGGCGACGTCGAATCCGGTCGCGATCTTGCCGGAAGCGCCGAGCTTGATGCGATCGCGGGCGCCGATCCCGATCAGCGCGTTGTGCACGAAACTGATGCCGTCGCGCATCGGCATGCCGAGGTGGTCCATGAATTCCAGCGGGGCGGCGCCGGTGCCGCCTTCCTTGCCGTCGACCACGATGAAATCCGGATAGATCCCGGTGGCGAGCATCGCCTTGCAGATCGCCAGAAATTCCCAGGGATGGCCGATGCAGAGCTTGAAGCCGGCCGGCTTGCCGCCGGAAAGGCGGCGCATCTCGGCGATGAACCGCATCATCTCGATCGGGGTCGAGAACGCCTTGTGATAAGGCGGCGACACGCAATCCTCGTCCATGCCGACGCCGCGGATCTGCGCGATCTCTTCGGAGATCTTGGCCATCGGCAGCACGCCGCCATGGCCCGGCTTGGCGCCCTGGCTGACCTTGAGCTCGACCATCTTGATCTGGTCCTCGGCCGCGACGCGGGCGAACGCCTCGGGATCGAATCTCCCGTCGCGGCTGCGGCAGCCGAAGTATCCGGAGCCGATTTCCCAGATCAGGTCGCCGCCGTGCTCGCGGTGATACGGGCTGACGCCGCCTTCGCCGGTGTCGTGCGCGAAGCCGCCCTTCTTGGCGCCGGCATTGAGGGCGCGGATCGCGTTCGGACTCAGCGCCCCGTAGCTCATCGCCGAGATGTTGAAGACCGAGGCGGAGTACGGCTTGGTGCAATCCGGTCCGCCGATCGTGATCCGGAACGGCTCCTCGGCGTGCGGCCGCGGCGCCACCGAATGATGCATCCACTCGTAGCCGCCATCATAGACGTCCTTCTGGGTGCCGAACGGGCGCTTATCGAGCTCCATCTTGGCGCGCTGATAGATCAGCGCGCGGGTGTCGCGGCTGAACGGCTTGCCGTCCTTTTCGCTCTCGAAGAAATACTGCCGCATTTCCGGGCGGATCTCTTCGAGCAGGAACCGCAGATGCGCCGAGATCGGATAGTTGCGCAGCACCGCGTGGCTCGTCTGCAACAGATCGTAGATGCCAAGCAGAGTGAGGGCGCCGAACACGAGTAGCGGCACCAGCACCAAGCCGAACAGCGGCGTGTGGGTGTCGAGCGCTGCGATGGTGGCGAGCAGCGCGGTGATCACGGCACAGACGGTGAGGGCGATGTAGCGCGGCGAGAGCGGAAGTAGCAGCGTTTCCATGAAATCCACGCGGGAGCGGTTGGATGGATATCGGATCAGCCGCTGCAGCGGGGAGCCCCGTGCGCCTGAGGGCGGTGACCGGCCGCGGTATAGCACGACCGGCCCGGCTCGATAACCTCGGGGATTCCGTGATCATTCCGTCACGGCGTCGTCGCAATCCGATCCGGCCGGCTCGCCGAGTGGCCCGCGGCTGGGTTCGGCTTGACATTTCGCCGCCCCAAAGCGATCCCACCGCGCCCGCCGGCCGACGATGGTCATGCCGGTCACGACCTGTTGACGAGACCCTTGATGCAATATGCCGACCGCGTGATCGTCCGGATCGTCAAAGACTATTGCGGCGCGCGCGGCGTCGACGTCACGCTCGGGCTCGATGGCTGGCTGATCGTGCTGAGCAAGGGCGAGGCCCGTCACTTCATCTACGGCTATGATTTCGGCCTGAACAGCTCGGTCACGCACCGCCTCGCCAACGACAAGGCTGCGACCGCCGACATCCTCGTGGCCGCCGGCGTTGCCTGCGTGCCGCACCGGCTGTTGATGAATCACGAGCATTTCAAGTATGTGCCGAGCAGCGGACACTGGTCGGCGATGCTGGAGATGCTGCGTGCCAATCCCGCGGGGCTGGTGCTGAAGCCGAACGAAGGCACCTGCGGCCATCTGGTATTCAAAGCCGCGACCGAGCTCGAGCTGGAACGCGCCGCCACCGCAATCTTCGCTGCCAGCCAGAATCTGGCGATTGCGCCGTATGTCGAGATCGCCAGCGAGGTCCGCGTCATTCTGCTCGATCGCGAGCCGCTTGTTGTCTACGAAAAGCAGCGGCCGGCGATTACCGGCGACGGCGTGCGGAGCGCGTTTCAGCTTCTTCTCGATGCGGTGCCGGCGGATCGGCTCGGCGCCGTGCTGGCCAATCTGCCGGCAGATCACGCCGCGCTCGATGCGGTGGTGCCGGCAGGGGCGCAATTTCGGCTCGACTGGCGGCACAATCTCGAATTCGGCGCTGTGCCCGAACTGATCGAGAATGGAGACCTGCGCGATGCCAGCGTGACGATTGCCGCCGAGGCGGCCCGCGCGATCGGACTCAGCTTCGGCGCCGTCGATGTGGTGTGGACCGCGCAAGGGCCGCGCGTGCTCGAGATCAATTCGGGCGTGATGATCGAATCGCTCAGTCGCCGGTTTCCGGGCATCGCCGAGCAGGTCTACACCCGCGCGCTCGATCGGGTGATGCAGGCGCTGCCGGTTTGACGCGCCGGCCGGGCGGCGGCGATTTCCTTTCGCTGCGGATCAACTAAGATCGCGTCGCGTCCGCATTTTCATCAGAACCGAAGGAAACTCATGACCGCGACCATCAACCGCCAGATCCTGCTGATCGAGAAGCCGAAGGAGAAACTCGGCCCGGAGCATTTCCGTCTGGCGGAATCACAGGTCCCCGAGCCGAAGGACGGCGAAGCGCTGGTCAAGGTCCGCTATATCTCGCTCGATGCCGCCAACCGCGCCTGGATGCAGGGCGCGACCTATCGGGCCGCAGTCGAAACCGACAGCGTGATGCCCGGCGGCAGCGTCGCCGAAGTGGTGAGTTCGAAGGCGCCGGGGCTTTCGACTGGCGATCTGGTATTCGCCGACACCGGCTGGCAGGACTATGCGGTGCTCCCGGCCAAGCATCTGGCGAAGCTGCCCAAGGTCGAGCCGATGACGCATCTGCTCAGCGTCTACGGCATTGCCGGCCTGACCGCGTATTTCGGCCTGCTCGACATCGGCAAGCCGAAGGCGGGTGAGACCGTGGTGGTGTCGGCCGCGGCCGGCTCGGTCGGCTCGATCGTCGGTCAGATCGCCAAGATCAAGGGCTGCCGCGTCGTCGGCATCGCCGGCGGCAAACAGAAGTGCGACTGGCTGGTGAACGAGCTCGGGTTCGATGCGGCCGTCGACTATAAGGACGGCGCGCTGTTCAAGGCGCTGCGCGCGGCGGCGCCGAACGGCATCGACGTGTATTTCGACAATGTCGGTGGCGACATCCTCGAAGCCTGCCTGCCGCAGATGAACCTGAAGGGCCGGATCGCCTGCTGCGGGGCGGTCTCGCAATACGACCGCACCCCATCGGCCACCGGCCCGCGCGGCATCCCCGGACTGATCGTGGTGAAGCGGCTGATCATGCAGGGCTTCATCGTGATGGACTACATGGATCAGCGCGACGAAGCGATCGCCAAGCTGCAGGAATGGGTCGCGAGCGGTAAGCTCAAGGTCCAGGAAGACGTCATCGACGGCCTGGAAAACACCCCCGCCGCACTGATCGGCCTGCTGGCCGGCGAGAACCGCGGCAAGCGGATGGTGCGGGTGTGAGCTGAGGGGCAGACCCCGTCGAAGTGACGGCCGGCCGTTGTGCCGGCCAGCCGCTCCGGCGAGCGGAGCTGGCGATCCCGGGATGACTCGAACATCCGACCTACGGTTTAGGAAACCGCCGCTCTATCCGGCTGAGCTACGGGACCGTCCGGCTTGCGGACCAGGCCGCACGCTCGCGTCTCCCATAGCAGAGCGCCCGTCCGATCGCCACCCGGAAGTCGGCGTCGTCGGTGTCGGATCACGTCGCCGGGCGCTCTGGAGCTCGAGGCGGGAGCTGCGGCGGAGTTCTGTTGCCGACTTTAAATCTTACTTAGGCGGCTCCCGCTAGGCTCCCCGTCCGGCAATGTCAGTCGGGCATTCTCATGGCAGTCTTGGGCGCGATAGCTCGCTTTCGTCGTGACCGGCGCGGCAATATCGCCGTGATCTTCGCGATTGCGCTGGTCCCGTTGATTTCGGCGGTCGGTTGTGCGGTCGATTACAGCCGCGCCAATGCGTTGCGCAGCAAGCTTCAGGCAGCGGCGGATGCCGCCTCGGTCGGTTCGGTATCGCGGACGGCACCGGCCTATGTGGCGGCCGGATCGATGTCGGCCGACGGGGCGATCTCGTCGGGCTCCGACGACGCGCTGCGGATCTTCAACGGCAATCTGAGCGGCGAGAGCGGATTTACGCTCGGCAATGTGTCGGCCACGGTGAGCAAGGTCGCCGACGTCGTCACCTCCAAGGTCACGTTCTCGGCGCAGATCTCCACAATGTTCATGAAGGTGGTCGGCATCTCCAGCATGACCGTCGGCGGTACCTCGACGGCCAGCGCAACCATGCCGAAATACATCGACTTCTATCTGTTGCTCGACAATTCCCCGTCGATGGGCGTCGGCGCCACGCCGACGGATGTTTCCGCGATGGTCACGGCGACTGCCAACAGATCCTCGGATGATCATTGTGCTTTCGCCTGTCACGACGTCAACAACAAGAACAACTACTACAATCTGGCGAAGTCGCTCGGCATTACCACGCGCATCGATGTGCTGCGCAGCGCCACCCAACAGCTGATGGACACGGCTTCGGCGACCGCCGTCTATTCGAACCAGTTCCGGATGGCGATCTACGATTTCGGCGCCTCGGCGCAGACCGCCGGACTGCGCAATCTGTTCTCGCTGTCGGCAAGCCTGTCGAGCGCCAAGACCGCGGCCGGCGACATCGATCTGATGTCGGTGAAGGGCCAGAACGACAACAACGATCAGGATACACAATACACCACCATCTTGCCGGCGATCGACAAGATGATCAGTACGCCGGGCCCGGGCACCGTCGATGCGCCGCAGAAATATCTGTTCTTCGTCTCCGACGGCGTCGCCGACGAGTACAATCCCAGCTGCCTGAAGCCGAAGACCGGCAACCGCTGCCAGTCGCCGATCAATCCGGCGCTGTGCCAGACGCTGAAGGACCGCGGGGTCAAGATCGCGGTGCTCTACACCACCTATCTCGATCTGCCGAGCAACGACTGGTACAAACAATGGATCGCGCCGTTCAATGCCGGCCCCTACGGGCCGTCGCCGAACAGCCAGATCGCGCAGAACATGCAAGCCTGCGCGTCGCCGGGCTTCTACTTCGAGGTCAGCCCGACGGACGGCATCGCTGACGCGATGAACGCGCTGTTCAAGAAAGCGGTCGCCGACGCGCGCATCACCAGCTGAGTGGCTGGTGCGCTTTTCGGGCGCTGCGCGACTGCTGGGCCGCCTTGGAAACTCTGTCGCCCCTTCCTACGTTGTGATGCCGGCCAGACGCTGCGCCGGATGGCGGCGTGCCGGACCACATTGGCCGGCACCACATAGGAGGTTTCGATGGGCTTGCTCGACATCCTCAACGGCATGCAGAACGGGCCGCGGGGGCCAGCCGATCCGCAGGACAAAAGCGGCGGCATGTCCAAGTTCACCATGGCGATTCTCGCGCTGCTGGCGTGGAAGGCCTACAAACACATGACCAGCGGTCAGCCGCAGACTGCGCCTGCCAATCAGCCGCGCCAAATGCCGGCGCCCCCACCGGAAAACACCGGCGGTGGCTGGGGTGACTTCCTCAAGGGCGGCCTTGGCGGACTGGTGCTCGGCGGTGCGGCCGGCAGCGTGCTGTCCGGCGGGCTCGGTGATTTGCTGCGGCAGCTTCAGCACAACGGGCTCGGCGATGCCGCCAACTCCTGGGTGGGCCACGGTCCGAACCGGCAGATCGGCCCGAACGATCTCGCCAACGCGCTCGGAGCCGACCAGATCGACGCCATGACGCACCAGACCGGGATGTCGCGCGACGAGCTGCTCGACGGTCTGAGCCGCTATTTGCCGGACGTGGTCGACCGGCTCACGCCGGACGGCCGGCTGCCGACCGACGACGAAGCCTCGCGCTGGATCTGATCGGCTGCGGCGGGGTTGTTGTTGCTTTGGTTCCGAGCGGTCCGGAGCGGACCCTGAGAAAGGATGCTGAAGATGGGTGGGATACTCTGGATTGTGCTGGTCGGCTTCGTGGCCGGAATCATCGCGCGGGTGCTGTCGCCGGGCCCGAACAATCCGCAAGGTTTCGTGCTCACCACGGTGCTCGGCATCGCCGGTGCGTTCCTCGCCACCGCGGTTGGGCAGATGATCGGGCACTACGGCCCGAATCAAGGTGCCGGCTTCATCACCGCGACGGTCGGTGCAGTGGCGGTGCTGTTCATCTGGAACAGGCTGGTGGCGCGGCGGGTGATCTCCGATCCCGGTAACCGCTACCCTTAAGATCCGCGCAGACGCAGCGCGGCCCGGCTCGCCGGGCCACGCTCGTTTCGTTTCGGCGCGGGATCAGCTGGCCAGATGCATGCCGGCGTCCATTCGCACCAGCTCGCCTGTCATGCTGCTCGACTTCGGTGTCGCCAGGAAGCACACCAACTCGGCGATGTCCTCAGCCGTGGAGGCGATCTTCAGCGGCACGCGCGACACCACCATGTCGCGCACCTGCTTGGCTTCCTCCGCGCCGCGGCCCTTGGTGAACCACGGCGTGTCGATGTAACCGGGGCAGATCGCGTTGACCCGGATGTTCGGCGCCAGCGCGCGCGACAAAGACAGCGTCATGGTGTTTAGCGCGCCCTTGCTGGCCGCATAGGCTATCGACGAACCGATGCCGCTGATGCCGGCGACCGACGAGACGTTCACCACCGCCGAAGCGCGGCCGGCCGCCTTGGCGCCGGCGACCAAGATTTCGCGCGCCGCGCGGACCATCTGGTACGGCCCGATCGTATTGATCGCGTAGATGCGCTGGAAATCGTCGGCCGACAATTGATCGAGCAGATGATGCGCGACGTGCTTGGTGGTGCCGGCATTGTTCACCAGCGCGTCGAGCTTACCCCAGGGGGCCGCGGCCGCGACGATTCGCTTGCAGTCGTCGTCCTTGGCGACGTCGCCCTGCACCACGATCACTTCGGCGGCGCCGAGCCTGCGGCACTCTTCGGCGGTCTTTTCCGCGTCGTCCTTGCTCGATGCGTAGTTGATCACCAGCCGCGCGCCGTCCTTCGCCAGGATCTTGGCGGTGGCAGCGCCGAGGCCGGAAGCCGACCCGGTGACGATCACGTTCAGTCCGTCTGACATCTTCACTCCCTCTGCATCGAAGCGGCTTCACGCCGAATTGCCGTCACCATATCGGTTGCGACATCGAGGGCAAGCCGGCAAAGCCCGCGATGTGGAATAAGCCTGCGACTTCAGCGGTTTCGACCATGCCCGCTGCGCAGTCCGCCCCGTGCCGGCCGCGCTTGTGTTCGTTTTCACTTTTCCGCATCATGCCGCGCAACAACAAGACCAGCACGCATGCTTGGCGATCCGCCGGGCGCTGAGTGCGCAACCGGGAAACGCCGTGACGGAGACTGACAACATCGTCGTCGAGACCGCGGAGAAGATCTTCGCCGACCTCGCTGATGCGCAAACTATCAACGCCGATAAAGCCGAGACTTGGAAGGCGCCGCTGTGGCAAGCGCTGAGCGAGTCCGGGCTGCCGCTGTCCTGGGTGCCGGGAGAGTTCGGCGGGGCGGGCGCGAGCCTTGCCGAAGGCTTCGGCGTCCTCAACGCTGCCGGCCGCGCCGGCCTCGCTGTGCCGCTCGCCGAAACCATGCTGGCCGGCTGGCTGTTGGCGCAGGGCAAGATTGCCGTCCCAGACGGGGCGATGACCATCGCGCCGGCTCATCCAAAAGATCGCATCGCGCTGGATGCGGACGGCAAGCTGTCGGGGCGCGCGCGCAGCGTGCCGTTCGCGCAAAGCGTGCAGCATATCGCGGTGCTGGCGCAAAGCGCCGCCGGTACCACGATCGCGCTGGTGGCGGCATCGGCCTGCCGGATCGACAAAGGTCTCGGCGTTGGCGGCGATGCGTCGGATGTCGTTACCTTCGACAAGGTCGCGCCGATCACGACGGCGCCGGCGCCGCAGGGGCTCGACCAGACCGCGGTGATGCTGATGGGCGCCGTGGTCCGCAGCCTGCAGATCGCCGGTGCGCTGGAAACGTTGCTCGACCGCAGCGTCACTTACGCCAACGAGCGCGTCGCGTTCGAAAAGAAGATCGGCAAGTTCCAGGCGGTGCAGCATAATCTGGCAAAGCTCGCCGGCGAGACCTCCGCGGCGCTTGCCGCGGCGACGTCCGCAGCTGACGCGATCAGCAACGCTGAAGGTTTCGACGACGCCGTCTTCCTCGAAGCCACCGCGGCGAAGATCCGCTGCGCCGAGGCTGCCGAGAAGGGCGCGGCGATCGCCCATCAGGTGCACGGCGCGATCGGCTTCACCGCCGAACACGTCCTGCACCGCTACTCGCTGCGCGCGCTCGCTTGGCGCGACGATTTCGGCAATGAGAGCCATTGGGCGGTCGAGCTCGGCCGCAAGGTCGCGGCGCGCGGCGCCGATGATTTGTGGCCCCTGGTCGCTTCGCGCTGACCGCATCAACCTGAGTAGCCCCTGATGACCGCCGCCCTCCGTTTCGATCCGATTCGTCTGCCGCCCGTCTGCGAAGAACTGCGCAAGGAGGTCCGCGCATTCCTCGCCGAAGAGATCGCCGCCGGCACCTTCGACCCGCACAAGCCGCAGCGCGAAGATTCCGATGCGCCTGAATTCTCCCGCCGCGTCGGGGAACGCGGCTGGCTGGGAATGACCTGGCCCAAGCAATATGGCGGCCATGAGCGCACCTTCCTGGAGCGCTACGTCGTCACCGAAGAAATGCGCATCGCCAACGCGCCGACCCGGCGGTTCTTCGTCGCCGACCGGCAAAGCGGTCCGGTGCTGCTGAAATACGCGCCCGAGCACATCAAGATGGACATCCTGCCGCGGATCTGCCGCGGCGAATTGTGCTTCGCGATCGGCATGAGCGAGCCGAACTCGGGCTCCGACCTGTTCGCCGCCAAGACCAAGGCGACCAAGACCGACGGCGGCTATCTGATCAACGGCTCGAAGATCTGGACCACCTCGGCGCACATCGCCGACTACATGATCGCGATCTTCCGCACCTCGCCGCCGACCAAGGAAAACCGCCGCCACGGCTTGACCCAGTTCCTGGTCGACATGAAGTCGCCGGGCATCAAGGTGAACCCGATCGCCCAGATCACCGGGCAATACGAATTCAACGAGGTGGTGTTCACCGACGCCTTCGTGCCGGACGATCATCTGCTCGGCGAGGTCGACGGCGCCTGGAAACAGGCGACCTCCGAACTGGCTTACGAACGCTCCGGGCCGGAGCGCTTTCTCGAGACTTACTACGTGCTCACCGAACTGGTGCGAGCGCTCGGCCCCGATCCGGATACGCGCGGCGCCGAGGGCATCGGCCGGCTGGTGGCGCAGCTCCACACCATGCGGCGGATGTCGGTGTCGGTCGCCGGCATGCTGCAGGCCGGTAAGGAGCCGGTGGTGGAGGCCTCGATCGTCAAGGACATCGGCACCATCTGGGAGCAGCAACTGCCGCACCGGGTGCGTGAGCTCGCCGCCTTCGTCGACGGCGAAGCATCGAATCATGCCACGCTCGACGAGCTGACGGCGTTCGCCACCAAACTGGCGCCGAAACTCACTATCCAGGGTGGCACCACCGAGGTGCTGCGCGGCATCATCGCCCGCGGGCTCGGCCTGCGCTGACGCCGGCGCGTATCGAACGATCGAGGATCAATCATGAGCAGCTACACCGATATCGCGGTCGAAAAGACCGGCCACGTCGCCACCATCGAAATCCAGCGGCCGCCGTTGAACTTCTTCGACATCTCGCTGATCCGGCAGATCGCCAACGCGCTGGACGAGATCGACGCCGATCCGCAAGTGCGCGCCACCGTGCTGGCGGCGCAGGGCAAGGCGTTCTGCGCCGGCGCCAATTTCGGCGATCCGGCCCGGCAGGAATCCGACCCGGCGACCGCGAAGGGCGATCCGGCCGACAGCCTCGGCGAGATCGGCCATCTGTATTACGAGGCGGTGCGGATCTTCCGCGCCAAGAAGCCGATCGTCGCCGCCGTACATGGCGCCGCGATCGGCGGCGGATTGGGCCTCGCGGTGTCGGCGGATTTCCGCGTCACCTGCGCGGAGGCGCGGTTCTCGGCCAACTTCACCAAGCTCGGCTTTCATCCCGGCTTCGGCCTCACCGTGACGCTGCCGGAGCTGATCGGCAAGAACAACGCCGAGTTGATGTTCTACACCTCGCGCCGGGTCACAGGCGAAGAGGCGGTGCAGATGGGCCTCGCCAACGTGCTGGTGCCGATCAACGAAGTGCGCAGCGGCGCGCTGAAGCTCGCGCGAGAGATCGCCGAATGCTCACCGCTCGGCCTGCTCTCGACCCGCGCTACGATGCGCGCGGACCTCGCCGACCGGGTGATGCAGGCGACCAAGCACGAACTCGCCGAACAGACCCGCCTGCGCGCCACCGAGGACTTCAAGGAAGGCGTCAAAGCCACCGAAGAACGCCGCGTTGCGCATTTCAAGGGACGCTGAGCCACAACTCATCACCTCTCCGTTCGTCATTCCGGGGCACGCACGCAGCGCGTGAACCCGGAATCCCGAAGCGTTCTGCGACTCATCGTTTCCACAACTGCGAGATTCCGGGTTCGCTCCGCTTCGCGGAGCGCCCTGGAATGACTAGTTGTTAGGTAGTCAGTCGAAACTCGACGCCGGCGAGGCTGAACCCGTCGGCAGTGCAGCTCACACCCTGCGCCTTCGCCGCCTCGCGGACCTTCTCCGCGTCGCTCACCTTGAACGTCAGCGCGGTCATCGCTTCGCTGGCACCCTGCACGAATCGGAAGCTCGCGTTCGGCAGCTTCAGCTCCGACGCACCGTCTGCAGCCGAGATCACCGGTAGTTCGAGAATCCGGCCCCAATGCGCGGCGAGGTCGGCGGGGGTGGGGCTCTGCATCTCGACCGCCATCAGCGCCTGCGTGGTGTCGGTGCGAATCGCCTTGTCCCAGTCGCTCCCTGCGGGTGGGTACGGCCCGCGGATGTTGTCGCTGCCCGCGGTGTGGTTGAGCTCGATGAAGGCGGCGCGGCAGTCGCGCGGGTGCAGCTGCACGCCGTGATACGGCGCGTGGTCGATGACATTGGCGGTGCGGACGCCGAGGCTGGCGGCGTGGCGGCCGCGCGCGTCGGGATCGTCGCAACAGAAGATCGCCATATAGCCGCCGCGGCCTTGGGTCTTCTCCAGGAAGCGGCCCGCCGCGGTGCCGGGCTGGATCGGCGCGACGATTTCCAGCAGCGTCGTGTCGACCGGCAACAGCACGTTCTCGAGGCCGTATTTTCCGACCTCCGGATCACGGTAGCAGATGTTCAGGCCCATGATCGCTGCGAGACGCGATGCGGCGGGTTCGATCGCGTCAGCGACGAGGCAAATCTGGCGCAGGCGGAGGAACGGAGCCATCGTCAGCGGCCCTTAAACGATGGCGCGCGCTTCTCGACGAAAGCCGCGGCAGCTTCCTTGTGGTCGGCGGTTTCCGCGCAGCGCGAGTGATGCAGCGCTTCGGCGTCGAAGCAGGCTTCGAGCGACAGGCTCTCGGCGTTGTTGATGTTGGTCTTGATGTAGCCGAGCGTCACGGTCGGGCCCTGCGCCAGTGACAGGGCGAGTTCTCGCGTTGCGGCTTCCACCTCGGCGTCGGGCACCACGCGGCTAACGATACCGAGCGCCTGCGCCTCCTGAGCACTCAGCACCGGTGAGGTCAGATACAGGTCGCGCGCCTTCGCGGCGCCGATCAGATGCGTCAGGAAGTAGGTGCCGCCGAAATCGCCGGAGAGGCCGACCTTGGCAAACGCGGTGGTGATCTTGGCGGACGTGCCCGCCACCCGCAGATCGCAGGCGAGCGCCATCGACAGCCCGGCGCCGGCCGCGGCCCCGTCGATCTGCGCCACCACGGGCTTCGGCATCTGATGCAGCAGGCGCGACACTTCCATGCCGCGGCGCAGATTGGCGACCTTCTGCTCCAGCGGCGGCGGATCGCCCGCGGCCGCCATCGACTTGACGTCACCCCCGACGCAGAACGTGCCGCCGGCGCCCTTCAGCAGCACCGCACGGACGTCCGGATCGTCCTTGGCGCGATGCGCCGCCTCGACCAGCCCGCGGATCATGTCCTGATTGAGCGCATTGCGCCGCTCGGGGCGGTTCATCGTGATGGTGAGCAGGCCGCGGTCGAGATGCTGCAGGACGATGTCGGTCATGGCGGGTCCTTGTTGTTATTTGTTTGGCTTCGGGCGCGGCCCTCATCGTGAGGAGGCGCCTAGCGCCGTCTCGAACCATGAGGATGAACATCCCTCGCCCTTCGAGACGCCCGGCTGCGCCCTTCGGGCTACGCCGGGCTCCTCAGGGTGAGGGTGCTGTCGTGTGTTACTTTTTCACCAGCGGGCAGCGGGATTCCGACAGCGGCTGGAACGCCTCGTCGCCCGGGACGGTGGCGAGCAGCTTGTAGTCGTCCCAGCGGCCCTTCGATTCCGACGGCTTCTTGACCTCGAACAAATACATGTCGTGGACCATGCGGCCGTCTTCGCGGATTCGGCCGTTCTTGGCGAAGAAGTCGTTGATCGGGGTTTCCTTCATCTTCTTCATCACGGCGGCGGCGTCGGTGGTACCGGCAGCCTTGACGGCCTGCAGGTAATGCATCGTCTCCGAATAGAGGCCGGCTTGCGCCGAGGTCGGCACCCGCTTGGTGCGTTCCATGAAGCGCTTGCTGAAGGCGCGGGTCTCGTCGTTGAGGTCCCAATAGAATGCTTCGGTCAGGATCAGGCCCTGCGCAGTCTCCAGTCCGACGCTGTCGATGTCGGAGATGAACGCCAGCAACGGCGACACCTTCTGGCCGCTCTTGGTGATGCCGAACTCGGCCGCCTGCTTGATGGCGTTGATGGTGTCGCCGCCGGCGTTGGCGAGACCGATCACCTTGGCCTTCGAGCTCTGCGCCTGCAGCAGGAAGGACGAGAAGTCCGAGGTGTTGAGCGGATGCTTGACGCTGCCAAGCACTTTGCCGCCCGCTTCCTTGATGACATTGGTGGTGTCTCGCTCGAGGTCCTGACCGAACGCATAATCGGCGGACAGGAAGAACCAGGTGTCGAGCCCCTGCTTCACCGCAGCGAGGCCCGTGGTGTGGGCCTGCGCGTAGGTATCGAACACATAGTGCACGGTGTAGGGGCCGCAGGCCTCGTTGGAGAGGCGGATCGAGCCCGGCCCCGAGAACATGATGATCTTACCACGAGCCTTGGCGATCTCGGCGGCGGCGAGCGCGGTCGCCGATGCGGCGACGTCGATGATCGCCTCGACGCCCTGATTGTCCAGCATGTCGCGCGCAATGTTGGCGGCGTTGTCGGCCTTGTTGAGATGGTCGGCGGCGATGATCTCGATCTTGCGGCCCAGCACGGTGCCACCGAAGTCCTCCGCCGCCATTTTGGCCGCGGTCTCGCTGCCCGTCCCGGTGATGTCGGCGTAGAGGCCCGACATGTCGAGAATCGCGCCGAGCTTCAACGGCGGCTGCGACTGTGCGTTAGCAACGGTGATCGCGGCGATCGACAGACATGCGACAAGAGTAGTGCGGAATAGCCTCAAGATTCCCTCCCTGACGAGCGCCATTTCTGATCGTGACGCTTCTGATGATTGCGCGCGATCATGCCGTATCGCCTGTTGCGCGGCAAGCGATGAGGTTTTCCGAGTCGTGGAATGAGTTAGGGTGGCGTGTAGCGACGGATTGCTACACGCCGTGCCATCGAACCGTTCGATGCTTAGTTGGCGATTGGGATGTGAGCGTCGACCTTGCATCGCGACGCTGGAATGTGGCGACATGCGATGTCGGTCATGCGGCGCGGGTCGCTCGATCATCCAGATCTGGCCCATGGGGTGGCGACGACCTTGCGACATTTCACTTCGCCAGGGTCTGTGCGACCGCTAGTCTTGCCCGGTGGCGGCGACCCGAATCGACATGGCGGGCTCGATGGCATTCCGACGAAATCGCGCCCGGTGGGTCGCTGCGATCTGCGGCGGAGCCGCGCTGCTGACGCGGCTGGATTGCGCGACTGCGGCGGGCTGCGCGGAACTGCCTGTCCAGGGCGAAGGTGTGGTGGCGGCGGTGATCGATCCGCGAACGTTGCGGCTCGCAGACGGCGCCGAGGTCCGCCTCGCTGGTATTGAACCGGCCGGCGAACGATCGGATGCCGGTGTTGCGTTGCTCGTGGCGCTGACGGTCGGGCGCCGAGTCGTGCTGCATGGTGTCGACGACGTGCCGGATCGTTACGGCCGGCAGTCGGCGTTCGTTGTCATCGAACCTGAAGCCGCGCTGGTGCAGCGCCGTCTGCTGACCGAAGGCCGTGCTCTGGTCGGCATCGATCGCGTCCCGGCGGATTGCCGGAAGGAGTTATTGGCGGTCGAAGCCGCCGCGCGGGCAGCGGCCTCTGGTATCTGGGTGGAGTGGGGCGTCATAAAAAACGCCGCAAATTCCGGCGATATGGTGTCTCGGATAGGGCGCTTTACCCTCGTCGAGGGCAGGGTCGTCTCGGTGCGGGAGGTCGGTTCGACGGTGTATCTGAACTTTTCCGGTCGCTGGACTCGTGGCTTCGCGGTGACTATTTCAAGGCGCGTCGCGGCAGCGATCGAGACCGCCGGGCTTTCACTCAAGTCTCTGACAGGACAACGAATTCGGGTGCGCGGCTGGGTCGAGAACAGAGCCGGGCCGGGGATCGTCTTGCGCGATGTGGCGCAGGTTGAACGGGCGGGCGGGGACTGAAGGGCTCAGAAGAGAGCAATCGCGTGAATTGGCGTGCAGCACGGCGCAACTTCCGAAAGGGCCGCCGCCCGGTCGCGGCGTGGCTGCTGCTGGGCGCTGCGCTGGTGCTGTCGGGTTGCGGCGACCCGAGCCGGTTCGAAACGGGGCCGGTGGCGGCGGTTCCGGCTGCCAAACCCGCGCGTCCGGCGGCGCAATCGCCGGTGGCGGAACGCGAGCACGAGCGAATCCTGGCGACCTATGGCGGCGCTTATGACGATCCCAAGCTGGAAGCGTTGATCTCCGGCATCGTCGACCGGTTGGTTGCTGCCTCCGATCGTCCGGATCTCGCCTACAAGGTGACCATCCTCAATTCCGGCGCCGTCAATGCCTTCGCGCTGCCGACCGGGCAGCTCTACGTCACCCGTGGGCTGATCGCGCTCGCGACCGACACGGCCGAATTGTCGTCGGTGCTGTCGCACGAAATGGCCCATGTGCTGGCCAAGCACGCCGCGATCCGCGAGGACCAGGCCCGGCAGGCGGCGCTGGTCGCGCGCGTGGTCACCGACATGGGCAACGATCCCGGCATGACCGCGCTGGCGCTAGCCAAGACCAAATTGTCGATGGCGAGCTTCTCCCGGCAGCAGGAGCTCGAAGCCGACGGCATCGGCATCGGCATCTCGGCGCGGGCGCAGTTCGATCCTTACGGCGCGGCGCGGTTCTTGACCGCGATGGAGCGCAACGCGGCGCTGAAGTCCAATCGCGGCGCCAGCGATGGCCGCACCGACTTTCTGTCGTCCCATCCGGCGACCCCGGAGCGGGTGGTCAACGCGCAGAACAACGCCCGTCAGTACACCGCGCCGCAGGGCGGCTGGCGCGGCGACCGCGGCGAGCGCGATCGCGAAGCCTACCTCAACGCGATCGACAACCTGGTTTACGGCGAGGACCCCAGCGAAGGCTTCGTGCGCGGCCGTCGCTTCCTGCATCCCAAGCTCGGTTTCACCTTCCAGGTGCCGGACTCGTTCACGCTCGAAAACACCGCGCAGGCGGTGATCGGTCTGCGCGAGGGCGGCAATCAGGCGATGCGGTTCGACGTGGTCCGGGTGCCGGCGGAGCAGTCGCTTGCCGATTATCTGAATTCCGGCTGGATGGAGAACGTCGACAAGAGCTCGACCGAAACCCTGACCGTCAACGGCTTCCCTGCCGCGTCGGTGACGGCGCGGGGCGAGCAGTGGCAATTCAGGGTATATGCGCTGCGATTCGGCAGCGACGTCTACCGCTTCATCTTCGCCACCCGGCAACGCAACGCCGAGAGCGACCGCAACGCCCGAGACACGGTGAACTCGTTCCGCCGGCTATCGCTGGACGAAATTCAGGCGGCGCGGCCCCTGCGCATCAAAGTGATTACCGTGCAACCCGGCGACACCGTGGAATCGCTGTCGCACCGGATGTCCGGCGTCGACCGTCCGCTCGAGCGGTTCCGGGTGCTGAACGGTTTCGACGCCCAGACCCAGGTGAAGCCGCGCGAGCTGGTGAAGATCGTCGTCGACTGAGCACGAGGCGGCGTCGTGCCACGAAAAAGGCCCGGCTGGTCGGCCGGGCCTCAATCTGTTGGATCGAACCTGCTCGCTTACGCGGCCTCGTCGGTCACCGTCTCGTCGTCAGAATCGCCATCGAGATCCGAGTCGGACCCGGCATCGGCTTCCGCCTCGGCCTTGGCGCCGCGGCGCGGGCTCTTGGCGAGCTGGCTCTCGACTTCCTTGACGGCTTCGGTCTCGGTGATGTGCTGCACCACCGCGATCTCGCGCGACAGGCGGTCGAGCGCCGCTTCATACAGCTGCCGTTCGCTGTACGACTGCTCCGGCTGCGACTCCGAGCGGTACAGGTCCCGGACCACCTCGGCGATCGCGACGATGTCGCCCGAGTTGATCTTGGCTTCGTATTCCTGCGCCCGGCGCGACCACATCGTCCGCTTGACACGGGCACGGCCCTTCAGGGTCTCCAGCGCCTTCTTTACCAGCGCCGGGTCGGACAGCTTGCGCATGCCGACATTACCGACCTTCGCGGTGGGCACGCGCAGGGTCATCTTGTCCTTGATGAAGTTGATCACGAACAGTTCGAGCTTGGCGCCCGCGATCTCCTGCTCTTCGATCGCCAGAATCTGGCCGACACCGTGGGCCGGATAGACCACGAATTCGTTGGCCTTGAAGCCCTGACGCTGGGTGACGGCCTTCTTCGGTTCCTCGACACGCGCAGGCGCCGCAGCCACCGGCTGTTTCACCTCCGGCTTGGCCGCTGCCTTCGCGACGGGCGCCTTCACCTCGGTCTTCACCTCCGCCTTCGGAGCCACAGCAGCCTTGGCAGGCTTCGCCGCCGGCTTGGTTTCTGCGGCGGGCTTGGAGGTCGCCGGCTTGGCGGGAGTTTTTGCAGACTTGGTTGGCATTGCACTTCTTTTGGTTTTCGAGGACTTGAAGGCCGGAGCTTTGGAGGCCGAAGCCTTCGCTGCAGACGCCTTTGCGGTAGCGTGTTTGGTGGCGCTCGCCTTGCTGGCGCCCGCCTTGGTCTGGGTCCTGGAAGCAGGGGCCTTTGCGGCGCTCGCTTTGGCGGCTGTCCGGGTGTCCTTGACAGAAGCCTTCGAACGGCTCTTTGTGGCTCCGCGGCTGGCCGCAGATGCCGGCTTGGCACCCTTTGAAGAAACACTCGTTTTACGCGTTTTCTGTGACACAGCCTGCGCGTGGAACCGCCACGCCCCTGTTCGTTGCTTTTGACGGGGAACCCTTCCCGGCCGCAAAAACGGCATGCCGGAGTTGACGAATGTGCTAAATATAGCACATTCCCCGCAAAAATCAATGATTTATGACGATTCCAGCCCATGCAGGGCGGAGCCCCGGGGCGCAACTCGTCAACAGGGTTAAGGTCAGCAGGGTTAAGCTGGTCGGCCGGCTAGGCCGGCCTTGCAAGACCTTCGGCTGAGTTCGGCTTAGTCGCCCGAACCCGGCTCCGCAGAGAAGTACTTATCGAACTTGCCGGCCTGACCGTCGAACTCCTTGGCGTCCGCGGGCGCGTCCTTCTTCTGGGTCAGGTTCGGCCAGGTCTTGGCGTATTCCGAGTTCAGCGCCAGCCACTTCTCGAGGCCCGGCTCGGTGTCCGGCTTGATCGCTTCGGCCGGGCATTCCGGTTCGCACACGCCGCAGTCGATGCATTCGTCCGGATGGATGACCAGCATGTTGTCACCCTCGTAGAAACAATCCACGGGGCAGACTTCAACGCAGTCGGTGTATTTGCACTTGATGCAGTTTTCAGTGACGACGTAAGTCATCCCAACGCTCCGGAACGGTTCTAATTTTGAGTGTTTGCGTACCGCAGGAGCTCCGCAGCCGCAAGTGAAGATGCCTATTCCCGTGGCATTCCGAGATCGGCATAAAGTCCAGTAACCGACTCGGCGTCGCCGCGGCGCTCCGCAAATCCAACCACCTTCAGCACACGCACGCCACGATCCAACGCAATGGTCAGCACGTCGCCGGCCTTGATGCCGTGTCCCGGTGAGGTCTCGCGCACGCCGTTGATGCGGACGTGTCCGCGTTCGACAAGAGCGGCAGCGCTGGTGCGCGCGCGCACCACACGCGCGTGCCACAGCCACTTATCGAGACGTTGACGCTCCAAGCCCGAACCATCGGCAGTGCCGGCGCCGCGTTAGTCCTTGCGGCCGGCGGTGAGTTGCTCCTTCAGCGCGGCGAGCTTGGCGAAGGGGGAATTCGGATCCATTGGCCGGTCGCGCTCGCGCGGCGCGCTGGAATGCACCTGCCGGTGCGAGCCGCCGCCCTTGTTGTCGCGGCCGCCCTTCGGGCCGCCTTGATACTTGTCCTGGAATTTGTCACGGCCCTTGAAGCGCTCGCGCGGCGGGCGGCCTTCACCGGAGGCCTCGCGACGTCCACCGTCGCCGCCCTGATCATTGCGGTCACGACGGAAATCGCCCTTGCCGCGCCGGCCGCCGCGGTCACCCTTGGCGTCGGCGGACTCGCCTTCGCTGGCGCCGGCGTTCGCGCCGTTCTGCGGACGGTTGCGATGGCGGTTGCGATCGTGACGCGGCCGATGCTCGTCGGAGCGCCCACCCGGACGCCAGACTTCGATCAGCTCCGGCTCCGCTTTGGCGGCCGGCGCAGCTTCTGCGCTGGCGGCTTTGGACGGGGCCTCGTCGGTCGTCGCTGCAGCCGCGGTGGCTTCGCCGGCGGGCTGCTCGGCGGTCTCGGCCGCGGAGGTCTCCGCTGCCGGTTCGGCTGCGGCTGGCAAGGGTTGGTCGAGCACAGGTTGGTCGAGCACGGGCTGGTCGACAACCGGCTCGTTCGCAGCAGGCTGTTCGTCGACGCTCGGCGCGCCACCGGCCACGGCGCCGCCCTCGTCCGTCGGCGACGGTTCGAACGCGATCGCGCCGGCCAAAATGGCCTGGTCTTCGGCCGACATCTCGGTCGCAGCAGAGACCTCGGCCTGAGCAGCGGGAGTCGCGGCTTCGGCAGCCTTCGGGGCCGGCGGCGGCGCCGGGCGCCGCTCCATGCGGTAGCCGAGCGCTTTCAGGATCGACGCGAAGTCTTCGCCGGCCGAACCGGTCAGCGATGTCATGGCCTGGGTGACCACGAAGCTGCGGCCGTCGAAAGCGCCGGCCGGCTTCTCGCCAGGCGCACCTTCGCGCCAAGCCAGCGCAGGCCGGATCAGGTCGGCGAGACGTTCGAGAATGTCGACGCGAACCGCGCGCTCTCCGCACAGACGGTAGCCAAGGGTGCGGTAGGCGTCGCGATCCAGCGCCTTGTCGGCCGGAAACGATGTGCGGCCGCTGCTCGCCAGATGCTGCGCGCTGGAGAGCGCCGCGAGATCGACATTGTCCCGCTTCTGCGCCCACAGCAGCGAGGCGAGCGCCCGCGCCGCCGGCTTCAGCAGCGATGGGAAGTAGATATGGTAGGCGCCGAACCGCACGCCGTATTTGCGCAACGTGGCGCGCGACGGCTGGTCCAGGTCCTTCATTTCGGCCGCGATCTTGGCGCGTTCCAGCACGCCCAGCGATTCGATCAGCTGAAACGCGATGCCACGGGCAATCCCGCTGACATCCTCCGCCTTGCCGAGTTCGAACAGCGGTCCGAGGATCTTCTCGACATGCGTCTTGAGCCACAGATCGAGACGGGTCTGCACCGCCTCGCGCGGCGCCCCGGCGAGCCGGTCGTCCGCGATGATCCGCAGCCGCGGCCGTAGCACGTCGTCGGAGCCCACGAGCCGGGCGACAGCGTCGCCAGTCCAGCGGATGGTCCCGTCGGAGGTCAGGATGAACTGATCGTCCGGCGCGTTCGATAGCTTCTCGGCGCGCGCGTCGATTTCGCCGGCCAGCGCCTTCTGCGCCGTCGCCTGCAACGCCTTCGCATCCGAGCCGGCCTCGGCCGCGTCGGGCGCAAAGGTGAAGCCGTCGAGCCGGCCGATCACGTGGCCCTCGACGATCACCTCACCAGTCTTGCCAATTTCCGTATTCAACATCGTGTTTTCCCGCAGGCGGCGCATCAATACACTGGTCCGACGATCGACGAAACGTTCCGTAAGCCGTTCGTGCAACGCATCTGACAATTTATTTTCGACTTCCCGCGATAATCCCTGCCAATGCTCGGGGTCGGTGAGCCAGTCGGGGCGGTTGGCCACGAAGGTCCAGGTGCGGATTTGTGCAATCCGAGCCGACAGCGTGTCGATTCCGCCGTCGGTCCGATCGGCCTGATCGACCTGGGCAGCGAACCAGCTATCCGGAATCCGCCCCTTTTGCATCAAGAACCGGTACAGCGTGATCACCAGTTCGGCATGGGCCGCCGGTGCGATCTTACGGTAGTCCGGGACCTGACAGACTTCCCATAGCCGCTCCACGGCCGCTTTGCCCTGCGCGATTTCGCGCACCTCGGGGTCGCGGGCCACGTGATCGAGCACGCGGAGGTCCTCGGCGACCGGCGCCCGGGTCAGGGCCTCGTGCCGCGGCGCCTCCGCCAGCGACACTTGCAGCGCGCCGAGCGAGGCGAAATCCAGCTCCGCGTTGCGCCATTGCAGCATCTTCACTGGCTCGAAGCTGTGATTCTGCACGGCGTTGACCAGTTCGGGCTCGAACGGCGCGCAGCGTCCGGTGGTGCCGAAGGTGCCGTCCCGGGTGGCGCGTCCGGCGCGTCCGGCGATCTGGGCGAATTCCGCCGGGGTGAGGCGACGAAACTGATAGCCGTCGAATTTGCGATCGGATGCGAACGCGACGTGGTCGACATCGAGGTTGAGTCCCATGCCGATCGCGTCGGTGGCGATCAGGTAATCGACGTCGCCGGACTGAAACAACGCTACCTGGGCGTTGCGGGTGCGGGGGCTGAGCGAGCCGAGTACCACGGCAGCACCGCCGTGCTGCCGCTTGATCAGCTCGGCGATCGCGTAGACCTCGTCGGCCGAGAACGCCACGATCGCGGTCCGGCGCGGCTGCCGGGTGAGCTTGCGGTCACCGGCATATTCGAGCTGCGACAGCCGCGGCCGGGTCACGATGCTGGCGCCGGGCAGCAGCCGTTCGATCATCGGCCGCATCGTCGCGGCGCCGAGCAGCAGCGTCTCGTCGCGGCCGCGCCGGCGCAGGATGCGATCGGTGAAGACGTGACCGCGCTCGAGATCGGCGGCGATCTGAATTTCGTCGACAGCCAGAAACGACACGTCGAGGTCGCGCGGCATCGCCTCGACGGTCGAGACCCAGTAGCGCGGTTTGGACGGTTTGATCTTCTCCTCGCCGGTCACCAGCGCCACCGCGTGGGCGCCGACCTTGTCGACGATCTTGTTGTAGACCTCGCGCGCGAGCAGCCTCAGCGGCAGGCCGATCAATCCGGACGGATGAGCGACCATCCGTTCGATCGCCAAATGGGTCTTGCCGGTGTTGGTCGGCCCCAGCACTGCGGTGACGCCAGCGCCGGGGACGCGGTCATGGGTAAACGCTTCGGAGTACAGATTGGGCATTTCGACTGAATTTCTGCGTCGTCGCGGTCAGATGTGTGTCACATTGCGACGCCGCAGCAATCGCCGATTAAGGGCTGGAACGAGTCCGGAACGAAACGCGGCCGAATCGCTGACTCGCTGAGGCCGAGGGGCAGGATGCCCAATATCTCGTACCACGGGTTGCTGCACTCTCAAGATCAGGTGAAAAGACAGGCCAAGGTCCTCCTGCGCGAGGCGTCACTGCCGCAGCTCATGCGTTCCGCTAATCCAGCAGGAGTCAACATGATTCAGGTCCGCCGATCGGCGGAAAGCGAGGCGTCACGCGTTATTGCGCCCGGGAAGCCGATTTCGGCGGCGTCGCCTGGGTGATGAATTGCGTCGCTTCCAGCACCGCGTTGCCGAGCGGCGTCGGGATTTTCAGCTTGTAGGGCGCCAGCACCCGCGTGCCGGCGATCGGTGCCAGCCAGACTTCCATGTCGCGCTGCTTGATGAGGTATTTGATCGCCGCCCGATCCGGGATGTAGCCGGACAGTGGCTTGAAATACACCGCGCAGACCAGCGCCGGTCCGCGATAGCCTTTTTCGGCCTTCACCGTTTCGGTGCGCTTGTATTCCATCCGCAGATCGTAGCGCATCCGGCCGTCGAAGATCGGCGTCGACACCCGGCAGGAGTCGGGGCTGAGCACATCCCCGGTGCCGGGCACGCGCAGGAACGACGCGGTCATCGGATCGATCACGCCGCGGCGGTGCGCATCGGTAACTGGGATGCGATCGTCGTCCGGCGGCGGCTCGGGCTCGATGCTTGATTCCTTGACGTTTCCGTTGGCGAGCGTGATCCGGATGGTTTCGGTTTTCTTACCGCCCGTGATGCTCGCCGTGTAATTGCCGGGCACGAGCTGGCCGTTGATCACCCGGCCCTGAGATTCGCCGCGGCCATGGCCGCTGGAAAACGCCTGCATTACGCCGGATGTGGCTCCGGTGGCGGAGGCCGAATAGAAATCGTCGTCGACTTGGATCACCCAGGCGCCCTTGCCGACCTCGATTCCGGCGAGCGATGCTTCGTAGCGGGCGTCGAGCTTGCCCTGCGCAGTCGCAGGCTCTGCCGTCATCACCACGGCCATGGCACCAGCCAGCAGGCCGGCGTGCCGGATCAGCGCGGAAGTGGCCTTGGGCGAGTAGCGGATGCTGGTGCTCACGAACGATGTCCTGCCTGGCGCCGGCGCGCCGTCGATGGGTCAACTCGCACCGGACCGTTCAGTTTGGTGTCGGAACCGAATACGTCCTTTATATGGTGCCAGATGCTTGATGGCGCGGACAATTCCGCGTCGGCAGGTGCCGCGGGTTAGTTCCCGATTCGCCAATTTCGGGTTCCAGCGCAGCCGTCGCTTGACGCTGCGCGCCAGCCCTTTTATAGGTCCGCGGTTCCTGAAAACGGACGAATGATGAAGCCCCGCGCCTGCTGGTGGGCCGGCGGGGGATGACAGAGGATTTTCGCCATGTCTCGGCGCTGCGAACTGACCGCCAAGGGTGCCCAGGTCGGCCACAAGGTCAGCCATTCGAACATCAAGACCAAGCGGCGGTTCCTGCCCAACCTGGTCAACGTCACTTTCCTGTCCGACGCGCTCGGCCGCGCGGTGCGGCTGCGCGTTTCGACCAGCGCGCTGAAGAGCGTCGACCACCGCGGTGGTCTCGATGCCTACCTGCTCAAGGCTCGCGACGCCGAGCTGTCGCCGAAGGCGGTGGAGCTGAAGCGTGCGATCGCCAAGAAGGCGGCAGGCGCGCCGGTTGCTGCTGCGAGCTGATCGTAGCTCCGCGCACTTGATCTCATTTAAATTTTGGCGGCCGGGTCGTTCGACCCGGCCGTTTTGTCGTGCGTGCCGTCCGGGGGATGTGCGTCTGCGACAAGTGCGACCGATTGTCATATACTGACGTGTAACGACCTCGTATCACTACCAAGAATATGCCTTTGTTCGAATCAAGTACTTTCCCGAGGTGACGAAGCGAGCGGCCGATCGCACAACTTTTCGATTATGGTCGATCGCCGGGGCATCGTTTACCGCAGCAAACGCCGTCGCTGGGCCACGGTGAGTGCCGGTGCGGTCACCATCGCAGGGGCCTTCATGAAACTGTCGACCCGGCTGACCCTTGCCATGGTGGCGCTGGTTTTGGTGACTAGCGCGGTCCTCGGTTTTCTGAACTACCGGAACGTCGTCGATCTGGTGATGCCGCGGGCGATGATGCGGCTTCAAACCCACGCGCAGCTCAATGCGCTGCTGATCGAAACCTCGCTCAAGAGCACCCACGCAGACGTGGTCGGCGCACAATCGTCGGCGGCCTTGCGCGATCTTCTGACAGCCCGGGATGACAGCGTCCGAACCACGGGTACCGAGCCCGAGGGATGGCGCAAGCGGATCGAGGATCGCTTCTTCGCTGAGATGGTCGCTAAGCCGAGTTGCGCGATCCTGCGAATCATCGGTTCGGAGGACGGCGGTCGCGAATTGGTGCGGGTCGATCGGAGCGGCCCTGGCGGCAGCATTCGCGCCGTGCCGCCGTCCGAACTGACCCGCCGCGGAGACCGCGCTTACTTCAAGCAGGGCATGGCGCTTCCACCCACCCGGGTGGCGATGTCGAAGGTCGAACTCAACAAGACCGCGACCGGATTGGAAATGCCTTATGTCCCGACGGTGCGCACGATGGCGCCGATCGACGGCGCCGACGGCACCCGGCTCGGGATCCTTGTCATCAATACCGATCTGCGGAGATTGTTCGAAAGGGTTCGCGAGAGCTCCGACGGCAGCAGTGCGATCTATGTGGTCGACTCGGACGGCAATTACCTGCTGCATCCAGACCGGTCGCACGAGTTCGGTTTCGATCTCGGCCAGCCCAGCCGTATTCAGGATGATTTTCCGCGTCTTACCGAACTTCTATTGGCGGGCAATAGCGGCGCTACCCCAAGGCTGCTTGCGGATCGATCCGGTGCTCGTTTCGGGGTGGGGTGGGACTGGGCCAAACTGCCCGATGGCCCGCGCCTCGCGGTGGTCGAGACGCGGCCGTATGACTCGCTGACATCCGTGCAAGCGGCCGTGCGAAATTCCACCGTCCTCGGCGGCGCGGTGGCGATCCTGGTGGCGATGCTGATGGCGTTTCCGCTGGCGCGCTCGCTGACCCGCCCCTTGGTGCGAATAACCAATTCGATCGTGGCGTTCTCCTCCAGCGGGGTGCCGGTGCAAGTGAAAACCGGCGGCGGCCACGAGATCAACATGCTGGCCGATGCCTTCACGCGGATGGCCTCGGAATCCCAACGCAAGGCGGTCGCGCTCGCTTCCGAAGTCGAGCAACGTTCGCGGATCGCCGAAGTGCTGCAGAATACCATCGATAACATGGTCGACCCCGTGCTGGTCGCTGACGCCAGCGGCATGGTGATCCTGACCAACCCAGCAGCACGAGAGACCTTTGGCCAGCTGTCTGGCGTCGGCGTGCTGAACACGACCCTTTCGTTCGACCGGTTCGATGTCGAGGGCAATCCGATGGCGCAGGATCAGTCGCCATTGCTGCGTGCCTATCGCGGAGAGACCATCATCAACTTCGAGTTCGCCGTCCAGCCGCTCGGCTCGGATCGCCGCTTCTATCTGGTCGCCAACGGCCGCCCGTTGCGGAACGAAGCCGGCGAGCTCCAAGGCGCCGTGATGGTGTATCACGACATCACCAAGACCAAGAAAGCGGAGGATGCGCTTCGCCGTAGCGAGCAGATGTCGCGCGCCATCATCGACACCGCGCTCGACGCCTTCGTGCAACTCGATGCCCAGGGACGGATCACCGATTGGAGTCCGCACGCCGAATCGATGCTCGGGTGGAGCCGCGAAGAGGCGGTCGGGCAGGATTTCGGCGAACTGGCGCTCGCGCCGGATCACAGCAGGGATATCAAGACCGGCTATCGACGCTTCATCGAGGCGATCGAGCACGACATGAGCGTGATCCAGGGGCATCGGATCGAGGTCGAGGCGGTGCGGCGCGACGGCTCGCCGATTGCGCTGGAAGTATCGATGACGGCGCTGCCGGTCGAGGGGCGGTTTGTCGTCAACGCGTTCATGCGCGACCTGACCGAGAAGATCGCGTTCGAGGAGCAACTGCGGCAGTCGCAGAAGATGGAATCGATCGGCCAGCTGACCGGCGGCATCGCTCACGACTTCAACAACATGCTGACGGTGATCACCGGCACCATCGACATCATCAGCGACGGCGTCGCCGACCAGCCGCATCTGGCGGCGATCGCCAAGCTGATCAGCGAGGCCGCCGATCGCGGCTCCGAGCTGACCCGGCTGCTGCTGGCCTTCGCCCGCAAACAGCCGTTGCGGCCGGACGAGACCGAGGTCAATGCGCTGCTCGCCGGACTGCAGAGCCTGCTGCGTCCGACCCTTGGCGAGCCGATCGAAGTGGCGACGGTGCTGGCGCCGGACACCTGGCCGATCTACGTCGACCGCGGCCAGCTCGAGTCGGCCCTCGTCAACCTGGCCGTCAACGCCCGCGATGCGATGCCCAAGGGCGGCAAGCTCACGATCGAGACCAGCAACGTCGTGGTGGATCAGGATCTCGGCAAGCGCTTCGGCGACCTGGCTCCGGGCGACTATGTGATGATCGCGATCACCGATTCCGGTTGCGGCATTCCGGAAGCGATCCGCAGCAAGGTGTTCGACCCGTTTTTCACCACCAAGGAAGTCGGCAAGGGCACCGGACTCGGCCTCAGCATGGTTTATGGCTTCATCAAACAATCCGGCGGACACATCACGCTGGACAGCGAGGAGGGGCACGGCACCACGTTTCGGCTGTATCTGCCACGCGCGCAGGTCGAGTCCGATGCGGATGCCGCACCGTCGATCGAACCGAATCCCGTCGGCGGCACCGAGACGATTCTGGTGGTCGAGGACGACGCCATGGTCCGCAGCTACGTCAACGCCCAGCTCAAGAGTCTCGGCTACACGACGCTGTCGGTCAGCAACGCTGCCGCGGCGCTGTCGATCGGCGAGAGCGACACCGCGTTCGACCTGCTGTTCACCGACGTCGTGATGCCCGGCGCGATGAACGGCGTCCAGCTCGCCGTCGAAATGGCCAAGCTCCGTCCGGGTCTGAAAGTGCTGTATACCAGTGGGTACTCCGAGAATGCGTTGATTCACAACGACCGGATCGATGCCGACGTGCTGCTCTTGTCGAAGCCCTACCGGCGCAGTGATCTGGCCCGCATGATCCGCCGCGCGCTCGCCGCGAGCCAGGAGACAGAAGCGACACGCGCGGCTGCCACGGTCGTCGAGGCGGCCAGAACGACCAGGGCGGTGGCGCGGACGCTGTGAGTTCGCCGCGGCCGCAATGCGGGACGCCGCCGCGGCTCAGTCCGTTTCGAGCGTGAATTGCAGCAGCAGGGTTCGCTGCAGCATCGAGAAATTGTCGTCCGACACCATCGTCAGTACGATCGCGCCGTCGGCGTCGACATGCACGTCGAGCCCTTCCATGTTGTCGATCTCGTTGCCGAGATCGGCCTCGAAGATCGCCGGCCCGTCGACCGTCGCGCCCGGCACGATCGCGTTCAGCGCGATCCGCCGGATCCGGATGTGCACGCCTTCGAACCAGGAGAACTTGCGCTCCAGGATCAACAGCTCGCCGCCGGGCAACAGGGTGGCGTCTGCGATGTCGTAGTTGGAGGTTCGGCGGACCGCGAACTGGCCGGGAGATCGGCCGCCGATCAGGAATCCGATGGTGTTGCGATCGGGATCGAGGCCGCGTTCTGAAAGGGCGATCAAGGTCCCGGCCAGCGGATGCGGCTTCGGCACCGCCACCAGCGATTCGATGCCCTTGTTGTTCGGCAATTTGCGTAGCGCCGGCGGCACCGCGATCGGATGGCCGCGCGCACGGACGCCATCGCGGCCGAAGTCGAATTTGACGATCTGGTTGACGCGTTCGAAGCCCACATAGGCGGTGCCGCCGTCGAAAGCGAGCGACTCGCTGTCGTACCATTTGCGCGACCGCAGTGGTCTGCCGTCGGGCCCGAGCAGCGGCGCCGCTTCGACGTCGGCGAGGCCGCTCATCGTCGCCCCATCATAGACGATGCGGCCGGTGAACCAGGTCGCCTTGTCGCTGATCGCAACGAACCGCTCGCCGCGCGGATCGAGCCGCAGCGCCGACAGTCCGCCGAAGCCGCGAAAGCCGGATGTCAGGATCATGCCGCTGCGAAACTGCAGCGCGCCGAAACGGCGATGGGCGCGGTCGCGCAGATCGAAGTGCTCGATCGCGCGAGCTCGCACCTCGATCGCGCGGGGCGCCGGCGGTGTCAGCTCATCGGCTTCGGACGGCTTGGCCTGCGCCAATGCCATTGTCGGTGCGGCCGACGCCAGTGCCGCGGTGCTGCCCAGCCACAAGCCGGCTGCGAGCAGGCAGCGGCGTGTCGTCACGTCGACGAGCGGTGCGGAGGGCGCCGGAACGTCGGCGTCCGGCGCCGCTTGGCCGCGCCGCATCCCAGCTTCGCCCCGCGGAGCGCTCATCGGCTCATCTCAGCCCGAAGCGCTCACGAATGCAGACGGCGGCGTCGCGGACCCGGCGTCGCGGCCGGGGTGGCGGTCTCGCTGAACAGCTCGGCGAGCTTCTCGGTGATGGCGCCGCCGAGCTCTTCGGCGTCGACGATGGTCACGGCGCGGCGATAATAGCGCGTCACGTCGTGGCCGATGCCGATCGCGATCAGTTCCACCGGCGAGCGGGTCTCGATCTCCTCGATGATATGGCGCAGATGCCGCTCCAGGTAGTTGCCGGGGTTGACCGACAGAGTCGAGTCGTCGACCGGCGCACCGTCCGAGATCATCATCAGGATCTTGCGCTGCTCGGGCCGGCCGAGCAGGCGCTTGTGCGCCCAATCCAGCGCCTCGCCGTCGATGTTCTCCTTGAGCAGACCCTCGCGCATCATCAGCCCGAGATTCTTGCGCGCGCGGCGCCACGGCGCATCGGCGGACTTGTAGATGATGTGGCGCAGGTCGTTGAGCCGCCCCGGATTGGCCGGCTTGCCGGCGGCGAGCCAGGCCTCGCGCGACTGTCCGCCCTTCCAGGCGCGGGTGGTGAAGCCGAGGATTTCGACCTTGACGCCGCATCGCTCGAGCGTGCGCGCCAGAATGTCGGCGCAGGTCGCCGCCACCGTGATCGGCCGGCCGCGCATCGAGCCGGAATTGTCGAGCAGCAGCGTCACCACGGTGTCGCGGAAGGTCGCTTCCTTCTCGTTCATGAACGACAGCGGATGGAACGGATCGATCACCACGCGCGACAGTCGCGCGGGATCGAGAATGCCTTCTTCGAGGTCGAAGTCCCAAGCGCGGTTCTGCTGCGCCATCAGCCGGCGTTGCAGCCGGTTGGCGAGCCGCGCGACGATGCCCTGCAGGTGCGCCAGCTGCTTGTCCAGATAGCTGCGCAGCCGCTCCAGCTCGTCGTGATCGCAGAGGTCTTCGGCCGCGACGATCTCGTCGAACTTCGGCGCGAAGGCGTGATATTCTGGCCCGCGCGGCTCGTTGGCGCCGCGATTGTGCGGCCGGGTGGCTTCGCCCGGCGTGTCGTCCTCGCCGAGTTCGGAATCGTCGAAGGCATCGGAAGTCGACGCCTGCGCGCTTTCCATCTGGCTGTCGCTGACCTCGTCGGTGGTCGCCTCGGCCTGCTCGGCGCTCATGTCCTGAGCGGATTCGCCTTCCGGCTGTCCCTCGGCGCCGCCCTGGTCGTTCTCGCCTTCCTGCTTGTCGTCCTGGTTGTCTTCCTCGTCGGTCTCGGTGTCGCGGTCGTCGCCGAGCTCCAGCACGTCGAGCATGTCGTGGATCATGTCGCCGAACTTCGCCTGATTGTCGGCGAAGCGTTCGAGCTGATCGAGCCGCGGCCCGAGCTTGTCTTCCAGCACCGGCCGCCACAGGTCGACCAGCTTCTTGGCCGCAGCCGGCGGCGCCAGGCCGGTCAGCCGCTCGCGCACCAGCATCGCCAGCGCATCCGACAGCGGCGCATCGGCACGGTCGGTGATCTCGTCGAATTTGCCGCGATGGAAATGATCGTCGAGCATCGCAGTGAGGTTCTTGGCGACGCCGGCCATCCGCCGCGCACCGAGCGCTTCGACGCGTGCCTGCTCGACCGCCTCGAACACGCCGCGCGCCTGCGGGTTGCCGGGCATCAGCTTGCGATGCACTTTCGGGTCGTGACAGGCGAGCTTCAGCGCGATCGAATCGGCATGGCCGCGCACGATCGCGGCGTCGCGCTTGCTCATCTTCCGGGCCGGCTCGGGCAGCCGCGCCTTGCCCGGCGCGAGGCCTGGGCGCTCGGCCGCGAAGCTGACTTCCAGCTCCGGCGCCTTGGCGATCGCCCGCAGGCACGAGGTCACCGCGCGCTTGAACGGCTCGGTCGGCGCTTCCTTCGATCCGGTGCGGAGTTTGGTGTTCTGCGTGGTCATGCTGATCAATGCCGGCGTGGTGATTGCAGTTCGTCGTGCTCGATCACGCGTTCTACGACGGCGTGCCAATCGTAGGGACAAGTCGCGGGAAAAGCCGTTTCGGTCAGTCCTGTTTCCTTCACGGCATCGTCCACAGCGTCCTCATAGGCCTCGGCGACACCTTCGGATATGCGCGGCTGCAGGCTTGGGTTGTCCCGCAACAGACGCCCGATCCACCTGCGATGCTCTCGGATGGACAGCACCCCGCTCCGCGATCGCCGCTCCGGTTGATGGTCCCACTTCAGCAGATGCAACAGGACGATTCGGATGGCGCTTTGCAGCTTGTCGTACTCTGTCCTGCCCACGTCGCCCAACTCGTCCGCGATGTTGACTGCGTCGATGTCCGACAGCCGCCCCGCTCTGAGGAGAGCAACTTGATCCTGGACCCAGCCGTACAGATCTTCCCGGTATCCCCGCGACGCCTTTGGCGTCGCCGGCTCAATCGGATCACCGTGCAGCTTCGACTTCGTCGTCGTCATCGCCTGCCTTCCGCCTCTCCTTGCGCGCAAGGAGAGGCTGTTGGGATCAGCTCATCGCGATGTTGACCGAGCTCTCCGGCAGCTCGGCGTTGAAGCAGCGCTGATAGAATTCCGCCACCAGCGGTCGCTCCAGCTCGTCGCATTTGTTGAGGAACGTGACGCGGAACGCGAAGCCGATATCGCCGAAGATCTCGGCGTTCTCCGACCAGGTGATCACCGTGCGGGGGCTCATCACCGTCGACAGATCGCCGTTGGCGAAGGCGTTGCGGGTCAGATCGGCGAGCCGCACCATCTTGTTGACGGTGTCGCGTCCTTCCGCGTTGCGATAGTGCTTGGCCTTGGCGAGGATGATTTCGACTTCCTCGTCGTGCGGCAGATAGTTCAGCGTGGTCACGATCGACCAGCGGTCCATCTGACCCTGGTTGATCTGCTGCGTGCCGTGATACAGGCCCGAAGTGTCGCCGAGACCGATGGTGTTGGCGGTGGCGAACAGCCGGAACGCCGGATGGGGCTTGATCACCTTGTTCTGGTCGAGCAGCGTCAGCCGGCCGGAGACTTCCAGCACGCGCTGGATCACGAACATCACGTCGGGGCGGCCGGCATCGTATTCGTCGAACACCAGCGCGACGTTGTGCTGCAGCGCCCAGGGCAGGATGCCGTCACGGAATTCGGTGACCTGCTTGCCTTCGCGAACCACGATGGCGTCCTTGCCGACCAGATCGATACGGCTGATGTGGCTGTCGAGGTTGACGCGCACGCACGGCCAGTTGAGCCGCGCCGCGACCTGCTCGATATGGGTCGATTTGCCGGTGCCATGGAAGCCGGTCACCATCACGCGCCGATTTTTGGCGAAGCCTGCCAGAATTGCGAGAGTGGTGGCGCGGTCGAAACGGTAATCCGGATCGACGTCCGGCACATGAGGGTCGACCTCGGAATAAGCGGGAACTTCAAGGTCACTGTCGATGCCGAAAACCTGCCGGACCGACACCTTCATGTCAGGTAACCCAGTGATCTCCGGAGCGGTGGTCGTAGCGGCGGTCATCAATCCTCCGTGGTCCCGGACGCGCCCGAAACCCGATCTTCGTTGGTGGATGCGGTTGAGTGCGGAATTGAACCTAGCAGAGAGCCGCGATCCGCAGAAGCCCGCCGCGCGATCAAAGTTCCGTCGATGTTTCATTGAGATAGGGGCGTGACGCGGTTTTGTGAAGGCTGTGTTGCGAATTCGATGGGCGATGCCGAATCGTCGTGCAACCTTTCGGCAGGGCCGGGGTCGTAAGCTGTCGCGCCTAAAGTTTCGCCCTGACGCGGAGTCCTCACGGCCTTGAGTTCACTGCTCGACTCGCTGGTTCATTTTGCCGCGTCGCATCCCGGTCTCGCCTATTTGGCGCTGTTCCTGGCGGCGTTGCTCGAAGCCGTTCCGGTGCTCGGATCGCTGGTGCCGGGCTCGACCGTGATCCTGGCGCTGAGCGCGCTGATCCCCGGTGGCGAGATCAGCCTGGTCGGGGCCCTCGCATCGGCGATCACCGGCGCGCTGATCGGCGACGGCGCGGCGTATTGGACCGGCCACCGCGCGCAGCGCCGGATCCTGAGCGCCTGGCCGTTGTCGATCTATCCGGACGTGGTGGCGCGGGCGGAGGCATTCTTCCTGCGCTACGGCACCTGGGCGGTGCTGTTCGGGCGGTTCGTGCCGCCGATCCGCGCGTTCGTGCCGATCACCGCCGGGGCGCTGCAAATGACGCCGGCGCGGTTCTTCGCGGTCGATGTGCCGGCGATTCTGCTGTGGGCGCCGGCCCATGTGCTGCCAGGGGTGCTGGCGGCCACCGCTCTGGAACGCAGCCACGCGTCATTGCATCATTGGCTGCCGGTGCTCGCCGGCGTGGTCGGAACGCTGGTGGTGGCACTCTGGGCATATCGCCGCTGGAAGAGCGTCGAGCCGTCCGGTTAGGCTAGAGCGATCGAGATCGTCGTCTCGTCGCGACGAGACGACAGCGTCAGCTCCGGACAACCGTTTTCAGATAATTGTACGCCTTGATGATCTCGATCAGGCGGTCTTCGGTCGACCGGTCGCCGCCATTGGCGTCGGGGTGATGCTGTTTCACCAGCGCCTTGTACTTGGCCTTGACCACTTCGAGCGTCGCGTCGCTGTCGAGGCCCATCACCTGCAGCGCCTTGCGCTCGGCGTTGAACACCTTGCGCGGCTCGGCGCGCACCTCGTCGGCCGGATCCGGCCCGCGACGCCGGCGACGGCTGCCGGTGAATTCGTTGAAGACGTTGAACGGATCGGCGGCGCCTTCGAGATCCTCGGGGCTGCGCGCACGGCTGCGCGCGCCGTTCTGTCCCATCTTCCACGTCGGCCGATGTCCGGTCAGCGCGTCCTTCTGATAGCGCGCGACGTCGTCGGGATCCATTCCTTGGAAGAAATTGTAGCCCTGATTGAACTCGCGGACGTGATTCAGACAGAAGTACCAATAGTCCTTCTCGTGGCCGCGGCCTTTCGGCGCGCGGTGCGCGGCGCGGTTGGTGCAGCCCGGCGCGTCGCACATTCGCACCTGCTCGCGCGCGGCTTCCCGCGCCGCCTCTGCGGCCCGCGGCTTGACGCGGATCTTGTCGAAGAATTTGGACGAGTCGATTGGCATGAGCGGACTTTGACTACGCAACGTGACGGGCTTCAAGTCTTGACATTCTGAGTAGGCCCCCGGTTGATGCGTCGCAGACGGATTTGACGGAATAACGACCGAGGGTGGGCATCAAGGCATGGGCACGCAGGACACTATCACACAGAAGTTGCGCGAAGCTTTCACCCCGGAAAGCCTCGACGTCATCGACGAATCCAATCTGCATGAAGGTCATGCCGGCCATTCCGGCCGCAGCGAGACTCATTTTCGCGTGAATATCGTGTCGGATGCCTTTGCCGGCAAGAGCCGGGTCGATCGCCATCGCATGGTCAACGACTTGCTCGCCGCGGAGCTGAAGGGCGGCGTCCACGCGCTGGCGATCAAGGCCAAGGCGCCGGGCGAAAGCTGAGCCCGGATTGGTTCAAACCGATCCGGCGCCCGACTTCCAGCTCTTCTTCCGGATCAGATCGGCCTCGCCGTCGCGCGGCACCGGTGAGATTCGCAGCGTGGTGATGCGGTTGCGCTCGCGGCGCAGAACACGGAAGCGGAACCCGTGGAAGGTGAAGTTCTGGCCGCGCTCGGGAATCGACCGAGCCTCGTGAATCACCAGGCCGGCGACCGTGGTGGCCTCCTCGTCCGGCAACTCCCAGCCCATCGCCCGGTTGAGGTCGCGGATCGGCACCGAGCCGTCGACCACCACCGAGCCGTCGGGCTGGGTGCGAACGCCGGCCACCACCACGTCGTGCTCGTCGGAAATGTCGCCGACGATCTCCTCGAGGATGTCCTCGAGCGTCACCATGCCTTCGACTTCGCCGTATTCGTCGACCACCAGAGCGAAGTGAGTCTTGCGGGCGCGGAAGGCCTTGAGCTGTTCCGACACCGGGCGCATTTCCGGCACGAACCACGGCTGCAGCGCGATCTTGCCGATGTCGAGCTTGGAGGCGTCGCCGTCGCTGGCCCGCAGGGCGCGTAGCAGATCCTTGGCGTGCAGCACGCCGACGATGTTTTCCGGCTTGTCGCGCCATAGCGGCACGCGGGTGTATTCGGTGGCGAGAACTTCCTTCACAAGCTGTTCGGTCGGCTGATCGGCATTGATGGTGACCATCGAAGTTCGATGCACCATCACGTCCGACACCACCAGTTCGCCGAACCGGAACACGTTCTGGATGTACTCGGCCTCGCCGCTTTCGATCTTGCCGTGCTCGGCGGATTCGCCGACCAGTCCCTCGATCTCCACGTCGGTGAGGATCTCGTGCTCGGAGTTCTCTTCGACGCCGAGCAGCTTCAAGATGCCGCGCGAGGCCTGATTCAGCAGCCAGTTCAGCGGGTACAGCAGAATGAACGAGACGTGCAGCGGATAGGCGATCCACTGCGACACCGGCTCCGGCTGGCGGATCGCCAGCGTCTTCGGCACCTGCTCGCCGATCACGATGTGCAGCGAGGAGAAGAACAGGAAGCCGCCGAGAAATGCGATCAGGTGCCTGGCCGACTCCGACAGGCCCATCGGCTCGAGCACCGGCGCGAGCAGCGCCGACACGGTCGGCTCGCCGACCCAGCCGAGACCGAGCGACGCCATGGTGATGCCGAGCTGGCAGCAGGCCAGATACGCCTCGACGTTGCCGAGGATGTGCTGCACCAGTTCGGCGCCGAACCGCCGCTTCTCGACCATCGCCTTGATGCGGAAGCCGCGGCTGCGCACCAGCGCGAATTCCGCCGCGACGTAGAAGGCGTTGGCGATCAGCAGCAGGACCGCGATCAGAACGTTGCTCAGAGTCGAGTTCATGATGCTCTTGGGTTCGCCTGCGTGACCGCGGGGCGCCGCAGCGGCTTCTAGGCTTGCGCCAGCTTTCGCTGCAGGAAGTCGCGCACCGGCGCCGGCTCGACCTTATTGGCGATCACCGCGCGGCCGATACCTTCCATCAGGATGAAGGTGAGTTCGCCGCGCTTGACCTTCTTGTCCTGCGCCATCAGCGCCATCAGCCGGTCGGCGTCGGCAACGCCTTCTTGGGTGAAGCCGGCGATGTCCTGCAGCCGCGTCGGCAGGCCGACATCGGCGAGATGCTTGGCCAGCCGCTGCGCATCGGCGGCCGGCATCATGCCGCGCTCGGCCGAGAACTCGGCTGCCAGCACCATGCCGATCGCCACTCCCTCGCCGTGGAACAGCCGGTCGGAGAATCCGGTCGCGGCTTCCAGCGCATGGCCGAAGGTGTGGCCGAGATTGAGCAGTGCGCGGTCGCCGGTCTCGCGTTCGTCGCGGGCGACGATCGCAGCCTTGGCCCGGCAGGAGGTGGCGACCGCGTGCTCGCGTGCGGCACCGCCGCTGAACAGCTCGGCATGGTTGGCTTCGAGCCAGGCGAAAAACGCTTCGTCGCCAAGCGCGCCGTATTTCGCCACTTCGGCATAGCCGGCGCGAAACTGCCGCTGCGACAGCGTGTCGAGCACCGCGGTGTCGGCCAGCACCAGCACCGGTTGATGGAACGTGCCGATCAGGTTCTTGCCCTGAGGCGAGTTGATTCCGGTCTTGCCGCCGACCGAGGAGTCGACCTGCGCCAGCAGCGAGGTCGGCACCTGCACGAAGTCGACGCCGCGGCGCAGCAGCGAGGCCGAGAAGCCGGCGAGATCGCCGATCACGCCGCCGCCGAGCGCGATCACCAGATCGTTGCGTTCGATCTTGGCGGCGATCAGCGCCTCGCACACCTGTTCGAGCCCCGCATAGCTCTTGGAGCTTTCGCCTTCGCCGACGATCACCGCCGCATGTGTGATCCCGGCCTGGTCCAGCACCTCTTCGGTGCGCTGCAGCCAGGTCTTCGCCACGGTGCGATCGGTCACGATCGCGGTGCGGGCGCCAGGGCGCAGCTTGGCGATTCGGGCGCCCAGCGAGGCGAGCACGTCGCGGCCGATCACGATGTCATAGGCGCGGTCGCCGAGCGCGACCTCGACGGTGATCGGGGCGGAGTGGTTCTGCGGGGCGTTCATGAAGTCTCGCTCAAGGTTGGGGCGGACGCGCCGCACAGATAGTGATGCAACGCTGCGACGCATTCGTCGACGATCTTCTCGTGCGGCACGTCGCGCGACGCGATGGTGATGTCGGCTTCGCGATACAGCGGATAGCGTTCGGCGATCAGCCGCGCGATGGTGCCGGCCGGATCGGGCGTCTTCAGCAGCGGCCGGTCGGCGCGGCGCTTGACCCGGCGCAAGATCACGTCGGCCTCCGCCTCCAGCCACAGCGAGATCGCCTTTTCGCGAATCCGGTCGCGGGTCTCATCGCGCATGAAGGCGCCGCCGCCGGTCGCCAATATCTTGGTGCCGCCATCGAGCAGACGGGCGATCACCCGGGCCTCGCCGTCGCGGAAATGAGGCTCGCCGTGGGTTTCGAAGATCTCCGGGATGGTCATCGCCGCGGCCGATTCGATCTCGGTGTCGGCGTCGAGAAACGGCAGCCCGAGCCGCAGCGCCAGCCGGCGTCCGACCGTTGATTTGCCGGCGCCCATCATGCCGATGAGCACGACCGGGCGATCGCCCAGCGCCGCGACGATCTCGGCTTCCTGGGGCGACCTGCCGGCAGCAGCCGTCGGTACGGTTTCAGACATTCGCGGCATCCGTGGGACTGAAAGGGCAAGCTATACTACCCTGGTCGCTTGGCTTGCCAGAGTCTCTTGCAAGGGAGGGGCGAACATGGTCGTAGTCGCCCGTCGCCGCCCAAACGCCCGCCTGTTCGCTGCCGCCGAGATTGTCGAATGCCTACTCTGTTTCGGTTTTTGACGGTGATCGGTGTGGTGGGCGGTATCATCTACGGGACGATCTTCGCGCTGGCCAACTTCGTCGGGCCGAACAGCCGCGAAATGACCGTGACGATCGGTCCGGACAAGTTTCTCAAGAAATAGCCGCTAGGCTGGTCGCATGCGACGACCACGAACCACATCCACGACCGCCGTGCTGCCGGAGCCGGAGGCTCAGGCCGCACCGCTGCGCCCGGCCTCCTACTCGGACGCTGGGCTGACCGAGCTGTTTCTCGACATGATCGCGGCCGAGCAGGGCGCCTCCGCCAACACGCTCGATGCCTATCGGCGCGATCTGGCCGATCTGTCGCAGTTTTTGTCCCGCCGCCGGCTCAGCATCGGCTCTGCCGACACCGCGGCGCTGCGCGGTTATCTGGCGGATCTCGACAAGCGCGGCTTTGCCACCTCCAGCGTCGCCCGGCGACTCTCGGCGCTGCGGCATCTATTCCGGTTTCTGCTCAGCGAGCGGATTCGCGCCGACGATCCGGCCGCGATCCTGGCCGGGCCGAAGCGCGGCCGCAGCCTGCCGAAAGTGCTGTCGATCGCCGACGTCGACCGGTTGCTCGGCTGTGCCCGGCAGGAGATCGATGCCGCAGAAGGTGGCGCGCGGCTGCGCGCGGCGCGGCTGAATTGCCTGCTCGAGGTGCTCTACGCCACCGGGCTGCGCGTCTCGGAGCTGGTGTCGCTGCCGCTGTCGGCAGCGCGACGCGACGCCCGGATGATCGTGGTCCGCGGCAAGGGCGACAAGGAGCGGCTGGTGCCGCTCAACGCCGGCGCCAAGCAGGCGATGGCCCGCTATCTCGAAGAGGTCGCGGCCGCCACCAAAGAAGCCAAAGGCGCGCCGACCCCGAAGTGGCTGTTTCCGTCCTTCGGCGAGAGCGGACATCTGACCCGGCAGCATTTTGCCCGCGATCTGAAGGATTTGGCGGCGCGTGCCGGCCTGTCGCCGCGGCTGGTGAGCCCGCACGTCCTGCGCCACGCCTTTGCCAGCCACTTGCTGCACAACGGCGCCGACCTGCGGATCGTACAGACGCTGCTCGGCCACAGCGACATCTCGACCACACAGATCTACACCCACGTGGTCGAGGAGCGGCTGAAGAGCTTGGTGCGTGACCTGCACCCGCTGTCCGAACAAGCCTGACCGAGCATCCCAACCCGAAACCCCTCTTCCATCGCCGCGAAGATATATCGCAGACTGATCTTGACGTGGTTCGTCTGTGATATATCTTGAGTGCATCACCAACCATGAGGGTAATGAATATGTTCGGGTTTCACAGAGAGATGCAGTTTTCCGGCCGACATGGCCGCCCCGGCCGCGACCATGGGCTTCACCAACGACCGTTTCACGCCGGTCCGCGCCGCGGCGGCGGTTGGGACGACGATGCCGGCGGTTTCGGTCATCCCGGGCATGGCCGGCGCGGCGGCGGCCGGCGGATGTTCGATGGCAGCGAACTGCGGCTGCTTCTGCTCAAGCTGATCGCGGATAAAGCGCGTCACGGTTACGATCTGATCCGGGCGATCGAAGAGCGGACCGGTGGCGCCTACGCGCCCAGCCCCGGCATCGTCTATCCGACGTTGACGATGCTCAGCGAGATGGGATTGATCGAAGAGCAGGTCACCGAAGGCGCCCGCAAGCAGTTCGCCGTCACTCCAGAGGGGACGGCCCATCTCGAGGCCCACGCCGCCGACATCGAGGCGATCATCGCCCGCCTCGATGAGCTTGGTGCGATGCGGGAGCGTATCGATGCCGCCCCGATGCGCCGCGCTATGCACAATCTGCGCAACGTTCTACAGAATCGTCTCGGCGAAGGGCTCGACAAGACCAAGTTGCACGAGGCTGTGGCTCTGATCGACGAGGTCGCCAGCCGGATCGAACGGCTGTAATCGCCGAAGTCGCGACCGCACGGGCGAGCGCCGCGCCGAGCGCCCGACGCCGGTCCGTTCGGTCGCGACGCGGTGTATTCTCATCCATCCACCCGGTCGGTGGATGCGGCGCTGCGGCACTTGTCCCAGCCGCTTGACTTGGCTCCCGGATGGCTTGAAAAGCCGGGCGGCCCTATCGGCCGCAGCTTTCCTCCCCCATGTCGCTCTAGCCATGTCCGGACCCATGCGCAGCTATCTCGACTTCGAAAAGCCGGTGGCGGAACTCGATTCCAAGATCGACGAATTGCGCACGCTCGCGGCTTCCGGCAGCGACATCCATGAGGAAATCGAGAAGATCGAGGAGAAGGCGCAGCAGGCGCTGCAGGATCTCTATGCGGCGCTGACGCCTTGGCAGAAGACCCAGGTCGCGCGTCATCCGCAGCGGCCGCATTGCGTCGACTACATCGAGGGGCTGATCACCGAATTCACGCCTTTGGCCGGCGACCGCAAGTTCGGCGACGACGAAGCGCTGGTCGGCGGTTTCGGTCGCTTCCGCGGCGAAGCCGTCTGCGTCATCGGCCAGGAAAAGGGTTCGACCACCGAAACCCGGCTGCGGCACAATTTCGGCATGGCGCGGCCGGAAGGCTATCGCAAAGCGGTGCGGCTGATGGAAATGGCCGACCGTTTCGACCTGCCGGTGCTGTCGCTGGTCGACACCGCCGGCGCCTATCCGGGCATCGGCGCCGAAGAGCGCGGCCAGGCCGAGGCGATTGCGCGCTCGACTGACGCCTGCCTGCAGCTCGGCGTTCCCAACGTCGCGCTGGTGATCGGCGAAGGCGGCTCCGGCGGTGCGATCGCGATCGCCACCGCCAACAAGGTTCTGATGCTGGAGCATGCGGTCTACAGCGTGATCTCGCCCGAAGCGGCGTCCTCGATCCTATGGCGCGACGGCACCAAGGCGCAGGAAGCGGCGAATTCGATGAAGATCACCGCCCAGGACCTGCTCAAATTCGGGGTGATCGACCAGATCCTGGCCGAGCCCAAGGGCGGCGCGCATCGCGATCCCGAAGCGATGATCGCCACCGCCGGCGATGCGGTTGCGGCCGCGTTCGCCGAACTGAGGGGGCAGGGCCGCGATGCGGTCCGCGCCCAGCGCCGGCAGAAGTTCCTCGATATCGGCCGCAAACTGGCCTGATCCCGGACCGCCCCGGCGGGTCCGGCGAATTGATCAAATCTTAACCAAACCCGCACCGCTGGTTCGAAATTCGGCGCCCGGCCGCAGTTTCGCCGCGCGCCGGCGATTCAATGTTCCTTGACCATGATCTCCGGACCGCCCAGCCGCCGGCCTGATCGGCTTGCGACCCCAAGGGCTTAAGGATAATCTTGTCAGACTGCACACGGTGCCAATGCGTTGGCACCGGCGACGGTGCAGAGTTTGGTAAATGCGAGCGGTCGAATCCGACGGATCTTGCAAGATCCGGTGACGGAGGCGCCGCGCAGAAGCTGGACGGCTGGGTAGCTCGAATGTGGGGTGCGGGTTTGCCGGTCGTCGGGGGAGCTTCGTTGTGACGAAAAGTCCGCTTGTCCGCGCGCTGATGCTGACGGCTGCGCTCGCGACTATGCCTTTGCTCGCTGGCTGCAACAGCGATCAGATGGCGCTGGCCACCAATGCCAAGGCCAATCAGCCGGTGCCGCCGAAGCTGGTCGCGACGATGCAGGAAAAGAACATGGACCTGCAGTCGCCGATCCTGGTGCGGCTGTTCAAGCAGGAAGCCGAGCTCGAGGTCTGGAAGCAGGACCGCACCGGCGTCTTCCAACTGCTGAAGTCCTACCCGATCTGCCGCTGGTCCGGTGATCTGGGCCCGAAGATCCGCGAAGGCGATCGGCAGGCCCCGGAAGGGTTCTATTCGATCTCGCCCGCTCAGATGAATCCGCAGTCGTCATATTACCTGTCGTTCAACACCGGCTATCCGAATGCGTTCGACAAGTCGCTCGGTCGCACCGGCTCGCAGCTGATGGTGCACGGCGACTGCTCGTCACGCGGCTGCTACGCAATGACCGACGAGCAGATCGCCGAGATCTACGCGCTCGGGCGCGAGTCGTTCTTTGGCGGCCAGCGTGCGTTCCAGCTGCAGGCCTATCCGTTCAAGATGACGCCGGTGAACTTCGCCAAGCATCGCAACAACCCGAACATGCCGTTCTGGAAGATGCTGAAGCAAGGCTACGATCATTTCGAAGTTACCCGGCAGGAGCCGAAGGTCGACTTCTGCGAACATAAATACGTGTTCGACGCCGCGCCGCTGCCCGGCGCGACCCGGCCGTTGCAGTTCAACGCGTCGGCCAAATGCCCGGCCTACGAGGTCCGGCCCGACATCGCCGAGGCGGTGCGCGAGAAAGACAAGCAGGACAACATCAAGGTCGCCGAGCTGATCGCCAAGGGGACGCCGCTGGCGCGCCTCAACACCGGCATCGACGGCGGCATGAACCATGTGTTCGCCTCGAAGATTCCCGACGCCTCGACCGGGTTGTCGGATTCCGGTGAGGACAAGACGCTGTCGGTCGCCTCGTTCGAGCGCGCGCCCGGCACCATTCCGCCGACCGTCAACCCGCCGCGTCCGTCGGACAATCTGCTGCGCGCCGCGCCGGCCCAGCCGAGCGTCGCCGCCGCGCCGACCGCGCCGCGCGCGCACGTCGCCTCGGCCTCGAAGGATGAGATCGGTGGGCTGCTGTCCGGCTCCAGCCACCGGACCGGCGAAGTCACCGCTTCGACCCGAGCAGCCGCCGCTTCCGGCCGGCACGAACCGGCGCCGCGGCCTCATGCGTCGGTGCCGAAAGTCACCGAAGCCAAGCGTGCGGAGTCGCGGCCGTCGCTGAAGCCCAGCGTCGATACGGCCGAGACCACCTCGTCGGCCTCCACCAGGTCGTCCGGCATGATCTCCGGCGGTGCGCCGGTGGTGTCGTCGAATTCATTTGACAGCCGGTTCTCGGCGTTCCGCTGAGGCGGCTGACCGCCTCTTTCGCAAAGCCACGTTCAGTCATTCCGGGGCGCTCGCGTCAGCGAGCGAACCCGGAATCCCGCCGTTCGGGGCGCCAGCAGGATTTCAACAATTTCGGGATTCCGGGTTCGCGCAGCGTTGCTGCGCGCCCCGGAATGACGGCTGCGGGTTCGGACTTCAGAAAGCAAAATGCCCGGCGCGAGGCCGGGCATTGCTTGTCCTGATCTGGCCTGCGCCGGTCAGGCGTAGCGGCCGTGGCAGTGCTTGTACTTCTTGCCGCTTCCGCACGGGCAATCCTCGTTGCGGCCGACCTTGCCCCAGGTTTCGGGCCTGTTCGGATCGCGCGCAGTCTTGTCGGCGGTCTGTGCCGGGGCCAGCGAGACGTTGGCGAACGCCATCTCGTCCTGTCCGGTGTCCGGGTCCATCTTGTGGACCTCCATCGGCGGCAATTCCTGCGGCTGGTCGGGCGGGATGATCTCGACCCGCATCAGCTGGGCCGTCACCGCCTCGCGCAAGTGCGAGCTCATCTCCTGGAAGAGATTGAAGGCTTCGGACTTGTATTCCTGCAGCGGATCGCGCTGGCCGTAGCCGCGCAGGCCGATCACCTGGCGCAGGTGATCGAGCATCACCAGATGCTCGCGCCACAGATGATCGAGGGTCTGCAGCAGGATGCTCTTCTCGGCGTAGCGCATCACGTCCGAGCCCCACTGACCGACCTTGGCGGCCATGTGCTCGTCGAACACCCGCTCCAGCCGCGTGATCAGCTCCTCGTCGGCGATGCCTTCTTCCTTGGCCCATTCGTCGACCGGAATGTCGAGACCGACCACACGCTCGACCTCGGCCTTCAGCCCGGTGACGTCCCACTGCTCCGCATAAGCGTGCTCGGGCACGTATTTGGCCACCAGGTCTTCGATGTAGGTGTGGCGCATGTCGGTGACCGTTTCGGCCACGCTGTCTTCCTTCATCAGCTCGACGCGCTGATCGAAGATTACCTTGCGCTGGTCGTTCTGAACGTCGTCGAATTTCAAGAGGTTCTTGCGGATGTCGAAATTGCGGGCTTCGACCTTCTGCTGGGCCTTTTCCAGCGCCTTGTTGATCCAAGGATGGATGATCGCCTCGCCTTCCTTCAGGCCGAGCCGGGTCAGCATGGTGTCGAGCTTGTCGGAGCCGAAGATCCGCATCAGATCGTCTTCCAGCGACAGGAAGAACTTGGAGCGGCCCGGGTCGCCCTGACGGCCGGAGCGGCCGCGCAGCTGGTTGTCGATGCGGCGGCTCTCGTGGCGCTCGGAGCCGATGATGTAGAGGCCGCCGGGACGCTTGGCCGTCTTGGCCGGCTTGTTGCCCTTGGCGGGTTCGATCTCGATCTCGTCTTCGGCTTTCAGCACGATCTCGCGGAAGCGCTCGATGTCGGCCTTGATCTCGGCGATCTTCGCCGCCTTCTCGGCTTCATCGGTGATGTGCCCGGCTTCCTGCTGAAGCCGCATCTCCAGCGAACCGCCCAGCTTGATGTCGGTACCACGGCCGGCCATGTTGGTGGCGATGGTGATCGCGCCGGGCACGCCGGCTTCGGCGACGATGTAGGCTTCCTGCTCGTGGAAGCGCGCATTCAGCACCGCGAACAGCTTCGCCGGCTTGCCGGCGCGAGCGGCCGCGTACAGCTTGTCCATCCCCTTCGGGTCGGTGAAGTCGATCTGCTTGTAGCCGTGCTTGAGCAGATAATCGGCCAGCACCTCGGACTTTTCGATCGACGCGGTGCCGACCAGCACCGGCTGCATCCGCTTGTTGGCACGCTCGACCTCGGCGAGGATTGCGGCGTACTTCTCCTGCTGGGTGCGATACACCTCGTCGTCTTCGTCGAGACGGGCGATCGGCAGGTTGGTCGGGATCTCGACCACTTCGAGCTTGTAGATGTCGAAGAACTCGTCGGCTTCGGTGGCCGCGGTGCCGGTCATGCCGGCGAGCTTGTCGTACATCCGGAAGTAGTTCTGGAAGGTGATCGACGCCAGCGTCTGGTTTTCCGGCTGGACGGTGACGTGTTCCTTGGCTTCGAGCGCCTGGTGCAGGCCTTCCGAATAGCGCCGGCCCTGCATCATACGGCCGGTGAACTCGTCGATGATCACCACCTCGTCGTTGCGGACGATGTAGTCCTTATCGCGCTGGAACAACGTGTGGGCGCGCAGCGCCTGGTTGACGTGGTGCACCACCGAGACGTTCTCGACGTCGTACAGCGACTCGCCGCGCAGCTGCCCGGCGTCCTTCAGCAGCGTCTCGATTTTCTCCATGCCGGCTTCGGTCAGCGTCACGGTGCGCTGCTTCTCGTCGACCTCGTAGTCGGATTTGTCGAGGCGCGGAATGAAGGTGTCGATGGTGTTGTAGAAGTCGGAGCGGTCGTCGAGCGGTCCGGAGATGATCAGCGGGGTGCGGGCTTCGTCGATCAGAATGGAGTCGACCTCGTCGACGATCGCGAAGAAGTGCCCGCGCTGGACCATGTCCTCCAGCCGGTACTTCATGTTGTCGCGCAGATAGTCGAAGCCGTATTCGTTGTTGGTGCCGTAGGTGATGTCGCAGGCATAGGCGGCCTGGCGCTGCGCATCGTCCAGCCCGTGCACGATCACGCCGGTGGTCATGCCGAGGAAGCCGTAGATCTGCCCCATCCATCCGGCGTCGCGGCTGGCGAGGTAGTCGTTGACAGTGACGACGTGCACGCCCTTGCCGGCGAGCGCGTTGAGGTAGACCGCGAGCGTTGCCACCAGCGTCTTGCCTTCGCCGGTCTTCATCTCGGCGATGTCGCCCTCGTGCAGCACCATGCCGCCGATCAGCTGCACGTCGAAGTGGCGCTGGCCGAGGGTGCGCTTGGCCGCCTCGCGCACGGTGGCGAAGGCCGGCACCAGAAGATCGTCGAGAGTCTTGCCCGCGGCGAGCTCCGCGCGGAATTCGGCGGTGCGGGCTTTCAGCGCCTCGTCGGAGAGCTTGGACAGTTCCGGTTCGAGCGCATTGATCTCGGCGACCCGAGACTGGTAACCCTTGACCCTGCGGTCGTTAGCGGAGCCGAAGAGTTTGCGGGCGAGCGCGCCGATCATGCCAGCTTCCTGTTGTTGCGCTGTGACGTAGCAGCCGTGATGCCGTTCGCTCGAGCCACTATCAACTCATCGTGACGCTCAGGCACCTATCAGGATACAGGTGCGCGCGCGAAATGATTGGTAATCCAGCAATCCGAGGGCCGGCTGCTCGGGCGCGGTCGCGCGACGACCGCCCGACCCGAGCCTGTGGCGGCACAGATATGGCTGGGCCTGAGGGTTGTCAACGCGCCGACCTTTCAAGGATTTCATCATTTTGACAGAGTTTTCGCGTTGCCAAGGCACCGCGATTGGGTGACTGTCTCGCCGCCGCGACACCCCGGCTTTCAACACAAGGATTTTCCATGACACCTGCGTTTCACGCAGTCACATCCGGCCTGCGCGCCGGCCTCCTGGGCGCGGCTGTGACAGGTTGTCTCGCATTTGCGCTCCTGGCTGCCCCCGCCGTGCGCGCCGAGGATGCGAACCCCGTACTCGCCAAGGTCAACGGCGCTGAGATCCGTCAGAGCGACGTCGATCTCGCCGAACAGGAGCTCGGCCCCAGCCTGGCCCAGCTCGATCCGGCGACCAAGAAAGAGAACGTGCTGGCCTTCCTGATCGACATGAAAATTGTCGCCAAGGCCGCCGAAGAGAAGAAGATCCAGGACACGCCGGAATTCAAGAAGCGGCTCGAGTTCGCCCGCAACCGGCTGCTGATGGACGATCTGCTCGCCGCCGAGGGCAAGTCCGGCACCACCGACGAGGCGATGAAGAAGGTCTATGACGAGGCCGCCAAGCAGATTTCCGGCGAACAGGAAGTCCACGCCCGGCACATCCTGGTCGAGACCGAGGACGAGGCCAAGGCCGTCGAGGCCGAGCTGAAGAAGGGCGCCGACTTCGCCGAGCTGGCGAAGAAGAAGTCCAAGGATCCGGGCGCCTCCGACGGCGGCGATCTCGGCTTCTTCACCAAGGACCAGATGGTGCCGGAATTCTCCGCCGCCGCCTTTGCGCTCGAGCCCGGCAAGATCTCCGAGCCGATCAAGACCCAGTTCGGCTGGCACATCATCAAGGTCGAGGAAAAGCGCAACCGCAAGCCGCCGAGCTTCGATCAGGTCAAGGCGCAGATCGAGCAGTACGTCACCCGCAAGGCGCAGTCGGACTACGTCGCGAAGCTGCGCCAGAGCGCCAAGATCGAGCGGATGGACCAGCCGGCCGCGAAGCCGGACGCCGCCAAGCCAGCGGATGCGGCGAAGCCTGCCGATGCGGCCAAGCCCGCCACCCCGGCGCCGGCCAAAAAGTAAGTCTTCTCAAAGAGTTGATTGTCGGAATGGCCGGGCTCGTCCCGGCCATTTTGCTTTTCCGGCGCACTTAGCCGTCAGTTCGTAGGATGGGTTTCGCTGCCGCTCAACCTATCCTGCGATCTACGATCCCGGCAGCTTGGCCTTGAGCGCATACAGCGCGTCCAGCGCTTCGCGCGGGGTCATCTCGTCGGGATGCAGCGCCTTGACAGCTTCGATCAGCTGCTCGGCCTCGGTCGGCGGGGCGGCTTCGGCGGGCGCGCGGGCCGTGATGGCGAACAGCGGCAGATCGTCGATCAGCGTCTTGGGCTGGCCGCGGTCGTTGGCTTCCAGCTTCGCCAGCACCGTTTTGGCCCGGCTCACCACCGAAGGCGGCAGGCCGGCCAGTTTGGCGACCTGAATACCGTAGGAGCGATCGGCCGAGCCCGGCAGCACCTCGTGCAGGAAAACGACCTCGCCGCGCCATTCCTTGACCCGCACCGTGGCGTTGAACAGCCGCGGCAGCTTGGCCGACAGCGCGGTCAGCTCGTGATAGTGCGTCGCGAACAGCGAGCGGCAGCGGTTTTGCTCGTGCAGATGTTCGATCGCCGCCCAGGCGATCGACAGGCCGTCGAACGTCGCGGTGCCGCGGCCGATCTCGTCGAGGATCACCAGCGCGCGTTCCGACGCCTGGTTGAGGATCGCCGCGGTCTCGACCATCTCGACCATGAAGGTCGAGCGGCCGCGGGCGAGATCATCGGCGGCGCCGACGCGCGAGAACAGCCGATCGACGATGCCGATCCGCGCCCGGTTCGCCGGCACGAAGCTGCCGACCTGGGCGAGCAGCGCAATCAGCGCGTTCTGGCGCAGGAAAGTCGATTTACCGGCCATGTTCGGGCCGGTCAGCAGCCAGATCTGGCCGTTGGTTTGCGCCGGGCCGGGCGACAGGTCGCAGGCGTTGGCGATGAACGGCTCGCCGGCCTTCTTCAGCGCCTGCTCGACCACCGGATGCCGGCCGCCCTCGATCGCGAACGACAGCGACTCGTCGACCTCCGGACGGACGTAATTGTCGTCGGAAGCGAGCTTGGCCAGCGCGGTGGCGACGTCGAGCAGCGCGAACGCATGGGCCGCCGCGCGCAGGTCCTCGCCGTCGGCATCGATCATCGCCGCGAGGCGGTCGAAGATCTCAAGTTCGAGCCCGAGTGCGCGGTCGCCCGCATTGGCGATCTTGGCCTCGATCTCGCCGAGCTCGGCGGTGGTGAAGCGCACCTGCCCGGCCAGGGTCTGGCGATGGATGAAGGTCGCGTTCAGCGGCGGTGCCATCAGCCTGTCGCCGTGCTGCGCCGAGACTTCGACGAAATATCCCAGCACGTTGTTGTGCCGGATCTTCAGCGCCTTGATGCCGGTGTCATCGGCGTAGCGCGCCTGCATCGACGCCACCACCAGCCGCGAGGCGTCGCGCAGCTTGCGGGTTTCGTCGAGCGCGGGCTCGTAACCTTCGCGGACGAAGCCGCCGTCGCGCTTGAGCAGCGGCAGATCGTCGGCAAGCGCGCGGCCGAGCTCGGCGCACAGCTCGCGCGACGGCCGCTGCAGCGCCGCCATCGCACTCGCGATCTCCTGCGGCGGCGTGGCCAGTTGGCCGAGCTGCACCAGCACCTCGTCGGCGGCGCGGATGCCGTCGCGCAAGTTCGCAAGATCCCGCGGGCCGCCGCGGCCGAGCGACAGCCGGGCCAGCGCGCGCGCCATGTCGGGCGCCGACCGCAGCGAGCTGCGGATCTGTTCGCGAAGTCCGGAATCCGCCGCGAAGGCTTCGACTGCGTCGAGCCGGCGGCCGATCGCGGCGGCATCGGTCAGCGGCGCGGCGAGCCGCTGCGCCAGCAGGCGCGAACCGGCGGCCGTGACGGTGCAGTCGATCGCGTCGAGCAGCGAGCCGCGGCGCTCGCCGGCGAGCGTCCGGGTGAGTTCGAGATTGGCCCTGGTCGCCGGATCGATCGCCATCGTGGTGCCGACCGCTTCGCGCGACGGCGGTGACAGCGGCGGCCGTTTGCCGAGCTGGGTGCGGTCGACATACGTCACGCAGGCCGCTGCGGCCGTGGCCTCCAGCCGCGACAGCGCGGCGAGGCCGTCCATGGTGGCGACGGCGAAGTAATCGCACAGCCGCCGCTCGGCGGTGGCTGAATCGAACACGTCGCGGGTCAGCGGCGTGACGGCGGCGAGTTCGCGCAAGGTGGGCGCGAGTTCGGTGTCGCCGTACAGCGCATCCGGGACGATCGCTTCGTTCGGATTGATCCGCGCCAGTGTCGCGGCGAGTTCGGCGGTCGAACACTCGGTGACGCAGAATTCGCCAGTCGAGATGTCGATCCAGGCCAGCCCGATCCGATCGGCACCGGCCGAGCCGCGGGCGCGGGCGATGGCCAGCAGATAGTTGTTGGCGCGGGCGTCGAGCAGGGTGTCTTCGGTCAAGGTGCCGGGCGTGATCAGCCGCACAACGTCGCGGCGCACCACGCTCTTGCGGGCGCGCGCCGCGGCCGGGTCCTCGGTCTGCTCGCACACCGCGACGCGGTGGCCGAGCGCAATCAGCCGGTGCAGATAATCGTCCGAGCGTTCCACCGGCACGCCGCACATCGGAATGTCGGCGCCGAGATGCTTGCCGCGCTTGGTCAGCGTGATGCCGAGCGCGCGGGAGGCGATCTCGGCATCCTCGAAGAACAGCTCGTAGAAATCGCCCATCCGGTAGAACAGGAGCAGGCCCGGATTGGCGGCCTTGATCTCGTGATACTGCTCCATCATCGGCGACATTTTCGCCGGCGCCTCGGCGGGCGGCGCGGCGGCGGGCGGCGGAGCGATGTCGGGACGGATGGTCATGGCCGATGCATAGCAAAATTCGTCCCCCGGTTCCTACCTCGCGCGGCGAGCCATGCACGGGTTTCAACCGCGTCCGCGACGATCTGCGGCACGTTGACCTGTTCGGCGGTGCTTTCTACAAACCGGCTTCAAGTCCGGCGCTCCAGCCCGGATCGGCAAAACAGGGAGAGTTTCGATGGCCGACGTGTTTGTCTGCGACGCGGTGCGCACTCCGATCGGCCGTTACGGCGGATCACTCGCCAAGGTGCGGACCGATGATCTCGCAGCGGTGCCGATCAAGGCACTGATGGCCAAGCATCCCGATATGGACTGGAGCGCCGTGGACGAGGTGTTCTTCGGCTGCGCCAATCAGGCCGGCGAGGACAACCGCAACGTCGCCCGGATGGCGGCGCTGCTGGCGGGCCTGCCGGATTCGGTGCCCGGTCAGACCCTGAACCGGCTGTGCGCCTCCGGCCTCGATGCGGTCGGCGCGGCAGGCCGCGCGATCCGCGGCGGCGAAATCGATCTGGCGATCGCCGGCGGCGTCGAGTCGATGACCCGCGCGCCGTTCGTGCAGGGCAAAGCGACCGAAGCGTTCGCGCGTGCGGCCGATATCTTCGACACCACGATCGGCTGGCGTTTCATCAATCCGCTGATGAAGCAGCAATACGGCGTCGATTCGATGCCGGAGACCGGAGAGAACGTCGCCGAGGAGTTCCAGATCTCGCGCGCCGATCAGGATGCGTTCGCGATCCGCTCCCAGCAGCGCGCCGGTGCGGCGATCGCCGCCGGCTACTTCGCCGAGGAGATCGCGCCGGTGACGTATTCGGGCGGTAAGGCCGGCCCGATCACCGTCGACAAGGACGAGCATCCGCGCCCCGAAACCACGCTCGAAGGCCTCGCCAAGCTGAAGCCGATCGTGCGCAATCCGGGCACGGTGACGGCCGGCAACGCCTCGGGCGTCAATGACGGCGCAGCCGCGTTGCTGATCGCCTCCGCAGCCGCGGTGAAGAAGTATGGTCTCACGCCGCGCGGAAAAATCCTCGGGCTCGCTTCGGCTGCGGTGCCGCCGCGGATCATGGGTATCGGCCCGGTGCCGGCGACCCGTAAGCTGATGGAGCGGCTCGGGCTGAAGATCAGCGACTTCGATCTGATCGAACTGAACGAAGCCTTCGCCAGCCAGGGTATCGCCTGCATGCGCCAGCTCGGCGTGGCCGACGACGCCGACTTCGTCAATCCGCACGGCGGCGCGATCGCGCTCGGCCATCCGCTCGGCATGAGCGGCGCTCGTCTGGCGCTGACCGCGGTGCATGGCATGGAGAAGCGCGGCGGCAAGCTCGCCCTCGCCACGATGTGCGTCGGCGTCGGCCAGGGCGTCGCAATGGCGATCGAGAAGGTGAACTAAGGGTCACCTGGTCATTCCGGGGCGCTCACGCCAGTGAGCGAACCCGGAATCTCGATCCGAGTACATCACCTCGGGATTCCGGATCGCCGCTGCGCGGCGTCCGGAATGACGGCCTGGTTCCTGCGCAATCCGACCTCTCCCCGCAAGCGGGGCGAGGTGAAGAAAAGCTACTCCATCACCGCGGCATGGTCCGCCGCCGCATCACTCTGTTTGCGCAGCGCCGCTTTGGTCGAGCCGATGATGATCGCCATCGGCACCGCGGCGGCGGTGAGGAACATCACCATCGCGTAATCGTGCGAGAACGCGATGATCTGCGCCTGGATGGTGACGATCGCGTCCATCATCGCCTTGCCGGTGGTGGTCGACAGGTCGATCATGCCGGTGACGTTGGGCATCTGCAGCGCGTCGTTGAACGGGTTGATGTGCTCGGACAGGATCGCGTGCGCCGTCGTGGTGCCTGACGTCAATTTCGCGATCACCACCGAAATCCCGACCGAGCTGGCGACGTTGCGCACCAGCGTCAGCATTGCGGTGCCGTCGGTGCGGAGGTGTCCGGGCAACGTCATGAACGCAACCGTCGACAGCGGCACGAACACCAGGCCGAAGCCGAACCCCTGGACGATGCTGGTGACGACCACGCTCGGCACGCTGGTCTGGTCGGTCCATGCGGTCATCACGTAGAGCGACGCGCAGGTCAGGGACAGGCCGGTCGCGATCAACGTTCGCGCCTCGATGTGGCGCATGATCCGGCCGACGATCATCATCGCCACGAAGGTGCCGCAGCCGCGCGAGGCGAGCAGCAGGCCGGCGGTCATGATCGGATAGCCTTCGACGTTCTGCAAAAACGGCGACGACAGCGCCATGGTCGAGAACAGCACCAGCCCCATCACCGTCATGAACACCACACCGCCGATGAAGTTGCGATCCTTGAAGATCGCGAACTGGATGAACGGCCGCGTGGTGGTGAAGGAGTGGGCGAAGAAGTAGTAGAATCCGACCACCGAGACGATCGACTCGATGACGATCTCGGACGAATTGAACCAGTCGAGCTGTTCGCCGCGGTCGAGCGCGAGCTGCATCGCGCCGATACCAACCGCGAGCGCTGCGAAGCCGAACCAGTCGAACTTGAGCTCCTGGTTCGTGTCGGTCTCTTCCATGAACATCGCCAGGCCGAGCACGGTGATGGCGCCGAACGGCAAATTGACGAAGAACACCCAGTGCCAGGAGTAGGTTTCGGTCAGCCAGGCGCCGAGCGACGGGCCCATGATCGGTCCCATCATCACGCCCATGCCCCAGATCGACATCGCCTTGGCGCGCTCGTGCAGCGCGTAGCTGTCGAGCATCACCGCCTGCGACAGCGGCACCAGCGCGGCGCCGAACACGCCCTGCAGCAGTCGGAACGCCACCATTTGGGTGATGTCCTGGGCGAGGCCGCACATCACCGAGGCGACGGTGAAGCCGGCCGCGCAGATGATGAAGATGCGCTTGCGCCCGAATCGGTTGGCGATCCAGCCGACCGGCGCCGTCATGATCGCGGCGGCCACGATATAGGACGTCAGCACCCAGTTGATCTGGTCCTGCGACGCCGACAGCGAGCCCTGCATATAGGGCAGCGCGACGTTGGCGATCGTGGTGTCGAGCGCCTGCATGATCGTCGCGGTCATGGCGCAGATCGTCACCATGTTCCGGCGAAAGCCGGGGACCGCGTGGGATTGTGCGGCGCCCGCCATGGCTCAGTTCCGCTCCGGCTGCGCCGCCTTGGCGGGGCCGAAGCCGAGCAGGCCTGCCAGCGAACGCCGGTGGTTGGTGTCGATCGACACGGTCACGCTCATGCCCGCCTTCAACCGGCGCACCATCGCGTCGGTGTTGTCGAACGCGATCCGCAACGGCACGCGCTGCACCACCTTGACGAAGTTGCCGGTGGCGTTCTGCGGCGGCAGCACCGCGAATTGCGCACCGGTGCCCGGCGACAGCGACGTCACCCGGCCCTTGAACGGGTGATCCGGGAAGGCGTCGACGTCGAGTGTCACGGTCTGCCCGACCGCCACATAGGTGAAGTCGCTCTCCTTCGGATTGGCGTCGACCCAGGGCTGCGAGGTGTCGATGACGCTGAACACCGGCGTGCCGGCGGCGACGAAACGGCCGAGCTGAATGTTGTCAACCTGGGTGGCGGTGCCGCGCATCGGCGCCCGCACCGTCGCCAGATGGAGGTTGCGTTCGGCATCCTCGAGCGCCGCCTTGGCTTGGGCATAGGCCGGGAATTTAGCCAGCGGCAGGTCGGGGTCGCCGAGTAACTGATTGAGTGCGGTGGACTGCTGCTGCTTGACGAGCTGCAACTGCGCCTGCGCGGTCACCAGCGCGGCGGTGGAGTTGTCGAGGTCGAGCTGTGAGCCGGCGCGGCTCTGCACCAGCGAGGTCTTGCGTTCGACGTCGCGCTGCTTCAGCGCGATGCCGGCATCCACCAGATCGACGGTCTTGCCGTACAGTTTGACGTTGGCGACAAGGTTGTCGTGGCTGGTCTTGGCGTCCGCCAGCTTGGCCTGGGCCTGTGCCACAGCGAGGCGGAACGGCACCGGATCGATCTGGAACAGCTCGTCGCCGGGCTCGACATGCTGGCCTTCCTTGACCGTGACCTCGACGATCTTGCCTGCGACGTCGGGCGTGATCAGCACCTTTTGGGCGCCCACATAGGCGTCGTCGGTGGTCACGTAGCGACCGCCTTCGAGATAGAAGGTGATCCCGCCGATCAGCGCCAGCAGCGGCAGCACGATCAGCAGCAGCGGCCGCCGGTAGCGGCGCAGCGTGCCGCCGATACCGCGGCGCGGCCCAGGGCCGACGGCGACGGACGGATCGGTCGAGGGTTCCTTCTGCTCGGTCGGAAATTTCAGAGCCGGTTCAGCCATAGCGCACTTCCCGTCGTTTCTCTTCGCGGTGGCAGGGGTGTTGGAGGGCGCCACGCAAATTCTCTTTGATGATCTGCATCTGCTGCAGCAGGCGCTGCGCGTCGTCCGGCGTGAGGCCGGCGAGCGCGGTCGCGGTCAGTTCGGCGCGGAGATCGGCCAGCTTGCCGAGCAGCGGCCGGGCCGCTTCACGCAAGTACAGCCGCTTGCAGCGTCGGTCGGTGTCGTCGTGGCGACGTTCGAGCCAGCCGTGATCGCACAGCTTGTCGATCAGCCGGGTCAGGGTGATCGGCTGCAGTTCCATCTGTTCGGCGAGTTCGGACTGCTTCAGCCCCTCGGCGCGCTCCACCTTGGCCAGCACGGCCCATTGGGCGCGCGTGATGCCGTGCCGTGACGCCTGCCTGTCCGCGTAAGCGCGGAGCAACCGCTGCACCTCGGCAAACGCGAAAATGAAGCTTTGGTCCCCCGGACCATTGGACATTGGACGCTCTCCCTAAGCAACAGATAAAATAAGCTAGCTTATTATTTCACAAGCTACAGGAATCGCATATGTCCGATCCCGTTGCGCATGCCTCGCAACTGCCAGCGGCCCGCGAGACTTCGCGGATTGCACGGTGTAGGATAAAGCTGAAGACGTGAGCCGGCCGGGTTGCCGGCACGTGAGTGGTGACTTTCGATGACCGCATTGAAGCCAACCTTCCCCGCGCCGGGGCACGATCATGAGCGTTGCTCGGCCGAGGGGTTGGAGCATGCGGAGCGAGTCTGTGCCGATCGATCGCAGAACCTGACGCCGATCCGCCGGCAAGTGCTGCGCGCGCTGCTGTCGAGCCACCGGCCGCTCGGCGCCTATGAGGTGATCGACGAACTCGCCCGGGTGATGCCGCGGCCGGCACCGATTACGGTTTATCGGGCGCTGGATTTTCTGATGCAGAACGGCCTGGTGCACCGGATCGAGAGCCGCAACGCCTTCCTCGCCTGCGGCCATGACCACGCCGACACCGCGACGGTCGCATTCCTGATCTGCGAATGCTGCGGTTCGGTCGGCGAGATTCCGGCTTCCGAAGTGACGCAGCGCCTCAACGAAGCAGCGCGCCAGACCGGCTTCACGCCGAAGATGTCGGTGGTCGAGATCACTGGCGTGTGCGGCCATTGCCAAGCCGCCTGACGCGGTTTACGCCTTGATCCATGGGAGGAGCGTGGCGCGCCAGCGCCCGCCACAACACGGCGAAAAGCCGGAGGCACCATGTCGATCAAGACGTCCCGCCGGACGACGGCGATCCCCTCGAACCTGATCACTCAGTCCGCGCGACCGCTGCGGTGAGCGGCACCATGGGGCGTCCGCTGAGCGCCGGCGCGATCGCGCTGATGCTGCTGTGCTGCCTGTCGTGGGGCTTCAACCAGATCGCCGTGAAGCTGGTGCTGCCGGACATTCCGCCGTTTCTGCAGGCGGCGATCCGGTCGGCCGGCGCCCTGATCGTGATCCTGATCATCGCCAAGTCGCGCCGGGTCAAGCTGTTCCAGCGCGATGGCACGTTGCGGGCCGGGCTGTTCGCCGGGGTGCTGTTCGGCCTGGAATTCGTGCTGATCTATCACGGCCTGACCCTGACCACGGCGTCGCGGGCGGTCGTGTTCCTGTATACAGCCCCGTTCTTCGTGGCGCTCGGCTCGTACCGGTTGCTCGGCGAGCGGCTGCGCCGGCTGCAATGGGCCGGGCTGGCGCTGAGCTTTGCCGGCGTGGCGCTGGCGATCGGCGTGCCGCAGGCTGATGTCGATCGAAGCGTCTTGCTCGGCGATTTGATGCTGGTCGGCGGCGGCGCGCTGTGGGCTGCCACCACCCTGATCGTCAAGGGAACCCGGCTGCAGCGAGCTCCGGCCGAGAAGGGGTTGGCCTACCAGGTCGCGGTGTCGGTGCCGATCTTGGCCGCCGCGGCGCTGCTCTCGGGCGAAACCATCACCAAAATGCCGTCGCCGCTGACGATCGGCCTGATGGCGTATCAGACGATCTGGGTGGTCGGGTTGACGTTTTTGCTCTGGTTCGGGCTGGTGAAGACCTATTCGGCCAGCAAATTGTCGGCTTTCACCTTCATTACCCCTTTATTCGGGGTGGCGGCCGGCTATCTGATCATGCACGACCCGCTGACCCCGGCATTCGGCGCCGCGGCGGTGCTGGTGATCGCCGGCCTCTACCTCGTCAACCGGCCGGCTCCGGTTCCTGCACCCAACGATCCATTGCTGAATGTCACAAAAACCTGATATTCGGACCGCCATGAACAAGCTCGAAAATCCGCTGCAGGACGACGTCGCCGGCCCCGCGCCGCGGCACCAAACCACCCAGGTCATGGTCGGCGATGTGGCCGTCGGCGGCGGCGCCCCGATCGTCGTCCAGTCGATGACCAACACCGACACCGCGGATGTCGAGGGCACCATCAAGCAGATCGCCGCGCTGGCCCGGGCCGGTTCGGAGATGGTCCGGATCACCGTCGACCGCGAGGAGGCCGCTGCCGCCGTCCCGCACATCCGCGACGGTATCCGCAAGCTCGGCCTGACCACGCCGCTGATCGGCGACTTCCACTACATCGGCCACAAGCTGCTCGCCGAATACCCGGCCTGCGCCGAGGCGCTCGACAAGTACCGGATCAACCCGGGCAATGTCGGCTTCAAGGCCAAGCGCGACACCCAGTTCGCCGACATCGTCGAGATCGCGATCAAGAACAACAAGGCGGTCCGCATCGGCGCCAATTGGGGTTCGCTCGACCAGGAACTGCTCACCAAGCTGATGGACGAGAACGCCGCCAGCGCCAATCCGCGCGACGTCCGCGCCGTCACCCGTGAGGCAATGGTGCAGTCGGCGCTCTTGTCGGCCGCGCGCGCCGAAGAGATCGGCCTGCCGAAGAACAAGATGATCCTGTCCGCCAAGGTCTCCGCGGTGCAGGACCTGATCGCCGTGTATCAGGATCTCGCCTCGCGCTCCGACTACGCGATCCATCTCGGCCTCACCGAGGCCGGCATGGGCTCGAAGGGCATCGTGGCGTCGTCGGCGGCGCTCGGCATCCTGCTGCAGCAGGGCATCGGCGACACCATCCGGATTTCGCTCACCCCCGAGCCGGGCGGCGATCGCACCCGCGAAGTTCAGGTCGCGCAGGAACTGCTGCAGACCATGGGCTTCCGCACCTTCGTGCCGCTGGTCGCGGCTTGCCCGGGCTGCGGCCGCACCACGTCGACCACGTTCCAGGAGCTGGCGCGCTCGATCCAGGATTTCATCCGCGACGAGATGCCGGAGTGGCGCAGCCGCTATCCGGGTGTCGAGAACCTCAACGTCGCGGTGATGGGCTGCATCGTCAACGGTCCCGGTGAGAGCAAGCACGCCAATATCGGCATCTCGCTGCCCGGCACCGGCGAAACCCCGGCCGCCCCGGTGTTCGTCGACGGCGAGAAATTCCGCACCCTGCGCGGTGAGAATATCGCGGCCGACTTCAAGGCGCTGGTGATCGACTACATCGAGCAGCGCTACGCCGCGACGCCGAAGCCCGGTGCCGCCCAGATGGTGCCGGCGGCGGAGTAAGTCCCGGCTGCGGCACGCGCGCTCATTCGGACCGCGTGGGATCGCGTCTTGCGGTGTGGCGGATGCTGAGGATGACGACTTCATCCTTGGCTTCGTCAACCTTGTGAAAGATCACGAACGGATAGCGGACCACAGACAGCGCACGGACGGTCGTCAGATCGGTCTTGTGGCCGGCCAGAGGAAACTCTTCCAGCAGGCGCGTTCGCTCCCAAATCAGGTCCGCAACCGCTTGGGCGGCGGATGCGTTGCGATCAGCAATGAACGATAAGATCTCGTCGAGTTCGTGGACCGCGTTGTCGGACCAGCGAACCTTCATGCCCGAAAGCGATTGAACAGCGCGGCCACAGTTTGATCACTGGCAAGCCGACTCTCTTGAAGGTCCGCTAGGCCGCGTTCGACGGCAATACGGTCATCTTCGCTCAGCCGGTAAACGAGACCGTGGCGTGCCTCGATCTCGATAATGGAATCCAGCAGATCCTGCTGGGCGGCCGAAGGCCACGCCGCGACCCGGTCGAGCAATAGTTCCAGCTCAGGTTTCGTCATGGGTGCAGATTAGCACGATTTCGACGATCCGGCAGGAGTTTTGCCGGGCAAGGTCCACTGGAGCGCGCCCTTACAACGGCCCAGGCGCCGCCTCGCGGTTAGCGAGGCTCGCTTCCTCCAGATCCAAGTCGCGCTCGATCCGGCGCCTCGCTTCGTCGGTGATCTTGCCGGCGCGGAGCTGGGCGTGGATGAATTTGCGCTCGACCTCGATCAGCTCGCGCACCAAGGCGATTCCGATTGCCGAGGCCTCGTGCTCCGGTGAGCCGATCGGATCGGGCAGCAGGCTGGTGCGGGTCTGGTGCCGGGCGTGCAGCAGCTTCAGCACCTCGTCGGTCAGTTCGCGATCATCCGTGATCGTCTTCAACGACGCCTGAGCTGCAGCCAGCGCCGCCCGGCGCGCTGCGATCTCGTCTTCGTGCTCGGCGATCTGTTCGCGGTGCCCGACGCGAGTGATGCCGAGCAGCTTCACGACCGCCGGCAGCGTCAGGCCGAGCCCCACCAGTGTGATCAGGATCACCCCGAACGTGACGAACAGGATCAGGTCGCGATACGGAAAGGCTTCGCCGCTCGGCAGCGCATAGGGCAGCGCCAGCGCCGCGGCGAGCGACACCGCGCCCCGCACGCCGGTGAAGCCGATCACGAATACCGTGCGCCACGACGGGTAGGGATCGCGCGCCCGCAAGCTGCGGCTGAGAAACCGCGGCAGATAGAACGCCGGGTAGACCCAGACGAAGCGCGCGGCGATCACGATCGCGGCGACCAGCAGCGTCGCGGACAGGATGTCGCCGAAGGCGAATTCCTTCGACCGCTCCAGCAGCGCCCGGAGCTGGAAGCCGGTGAGCAGGAACAGCATCCCCTCGATCAGGTAGATCACCAGATCCCAGAAGAAGATGCCCTGCAGCCGCGTCGCCGCCGAGATCAACAGCGGGCCGTTCCACGAGATGTAGAGCCCGCAGGCGACGGTGGCGATCACGCCGGAGCCGCCGTGATGCTCGGGAATCCAATAGGCGATGTAGGGCGTCAGCAGCGACAGCGTGATCTCGATCTGCGGATCTCGCACCCAATGCCGCAGTCGCAGGCTGAGCCACCCGACGGCCACGCCGAAGGCAAGTTCCCCCGCCATGATCGCCACGAAGGTTCCCGACGCCTTGGTCAGCGAGAATGCGCCGGTCAGGATCGCCGCCACCGCGAAGCGGTACAGAATCAGCGCGGTGGCATCATTGGCGAGCCCTTCGCCTTCCAGCACCACCACGATGCGGCGCGGCAGGCCGAGTTTGCGGGCAATCGCCAGCGGCGCCACCACGTCCGGCGGCGCGACGATCGCACCGAGCAGGAAGCCGGCCGACCACGGCAGGCCGATCAGATAATGCGAGGCTGCCGCCACCGCGAATGCGGTGAAGATCACACAGCCGATCGCAAGCAATCCGATGGCTTGCAGGTTGGCGCAGAATTCCCGCCAGCTCATCGCGACACTCGCCGAATAGATCAGCGGCGGTAGCACCAGAAGCAGGATCAGGTCCGGCGGCAGCTCGATCGCCGGCATGCCGGGAATAAAGGCCAGGGTGATCCCGGCCATCAGCAGCAAGATCGCCGGCGCAATATTGACCCGTCGGGCCAGCCATGCGGTTCCGGCCAAAACCGCAAGCAGCGTGAGAAAGATCTGGAACTTGGCTTCCACGTCGCCACGCTGAATTCATGTTGGCTTGCCGGCAAGTGCTTGCATCGCTCGGAAGGTCTGTTCGGTCAAGCGGTGTCCGAATAAGCGCGGGGTCGTTGCCTTGGTAGAAATACGTGCGACTTTCGTCTCAAACCCGGGCCGATCGACTAACTCGCGATTCACCGTCGCCGGAACGGTCTGATGGTAGTTATGTATTTGGAAATATTCCCCGCGTTTTGTTCAGGGTTATGGGGGTAGTCTCAGTCATCAGAACGGCTGATTTGCTGGAGCCACAGGCGAGCGGGAGCGCTCCGGGTGGTGCGGCTGATCATGACCCGTCGAACCGCGTTGCTCAGCTGACGCTGGCGGCGTTCATGGCGATCGACATCGGGCTGGCGTTGATCTCGCCGGACGGCGAGATCGTGATGACCAATCCGACGTTCGATCTCGCCTTTGGTGCGATCCCGCCCAAGCAGCTGCTGTCGCGGTTAGGCTTCGACGATTGCAGCACGTCCGGCAAGGTCTCGCGCCCGGTCATTTTCCCGGACGACCGGATCTATTGGGTCGACATCACCGAATTCCCCGAGGGGCGGCTGATCAGCGCCGCCGACATCAGCGAGCGGATGCGCCAGGGCATCGTCGGTGCCGAGCTGGCGCGCACCGACCGGCTGACCCAATTGGCGAACCGCCTGGTGTTTCACGAGCGGCTCGCCGATCTGCTGACGCAGTCGGCCGAAATCCGCCGCGACGCCGCGGTGCTGACGATCGACCTCGATCGCTTCAAGGCGATCAACGACACGCTCGGGCGCGCCATCGGTGATGCGCTGCTGTGCTTGGTGGCCAAGCGCATCAGTTCGGCGCTGACGCCGAGCGACGTGTTGGCCCGGCTCGACGCCGACGAGTTCGGCGTGATTCAGGCCGGGCGCGATCAGCCGGAAGCCGCCGTGACTCTGGCCAAGCGACTGGTCGATCTGCTCGGCCGGCCGTATCTGCTCGAAGGCCAGCTCATCAATGTCAGCGCCTTCGTCGGCATTGCGTTGCTCGACGACACCGAGATCGACGTCGATGGCGTGCTGAAGAACGCCGATCTGGCGCTGCATCGCGCCAAGCAGGAGCGCTACGCCGGCTATCGCGTGTTCGAATCCGCGATGGACGAAAGCATGCGGGCGCGCCGGGCGCTGGAGACCGATCTGCGCCGCGCGCTGGCGCTGCGCGAGTTCTCGCTGGTGTATCAGCCGCAGGTCAATCTGCAGAGTCGCCGGGTGGCCGGCTTCGAGGCGCTGCTGCGCTGGCGGTGCCCGACGCGGGGCCCGGTGTCGCCGCTCGATTTCATTCCGATTGCCGAAGAGACCGGGATCATCAGTCCGATCGGCGAATGGGTGCTGCGCACCGCCTGCCGCGACTCTGCAAGCTGGCCGGGCGACTACACGGTGGCGGTCAACATCTCGGCGATCCAGTTCACCAACCGGTCGCTGGTGGCGACTGTGGTGTCGGCGCTCGCCGACAGCGGACTTGATCCGAGGCGGCTGGAGCTGGAGATCACCGAAAGCGTGATGCTGGATGCCCGCGGCAACGCGCTCGCGGTGCTGCAGCAGCTGCGCGGGCTCGGCGTCCGGGTGTCGCTCGACGATTTCGGCACCGGCTATTCGTCGCTCGGCTACTTGCGCAGCTTCCCGTTCGACAAGATCAAGATCGATCAGTCGTTCGTGCGGGAGGCCTCCGACGATCGCGGCAACCGCGCGATCGTGCGCGCGATCGCTTCGCTCGGCGCCAGCCTCGGCATGGCGACGGTGGCGGAGGGGGTCGAAACCGAGGATCAATTGGCGCGGGTGGCGGCCGACGGCTGCACCGACGTCCAGGGCTATCTGATCAGCCGGCCGATCCCGCCGGGAGAGATCGAGCACTTTCTCGCCGAGAGCCGCAACGTGATCGACGCGGCGACGGAAGTCAGCCTTTGACCGGGGAGTATCGGCCGATGCCGAGCGAGCTGTATCGCTGCGTGTATTACAGCAGAAACCTGATTGCCGGCGGCCCGGCTCGGATCGCCGAGGAAATCGAATCGATCCTCGGGGCTGCACGCCGCAACAACCCGCGGCTTTCGATCACCGGCGCCTTGCTGTTCAACCGTGGCCTGTTCGCTCAGGTGCTCGAAGGGCCGTGCCCGTCGGTGGAGTCGCTGTTCGAGAAAATCCTGCGCGACGAACGCCACGGCGACATTCAGGTGCTGGCCTTCGGCTCCGCACCAGGGCGGCTGTTCAGCAACTGGTCGATGGCGTTCCTCGGGCGCTCGCGCGAGGACGAAAATCTGTTCGGTCATATCGGCCGGCAGACCGGGTTCAGCGCCGAGCGAATCGCGGGCGATCGTCTGCTCGAGATCGTACGCAATCTCGCCTACGAAGAAGAAGCCCGCGCCGCCTAGATGTGGAGCCTCAGATCGCGCTGGCGGCGATATTGACCATCAACGCCACCAAGGCTGTGTTGAACACGAATGACACCACCCCGTGCGCGGTCGCGGTGCGGCGGATGGTTCGGTCGGTGATGCCGACGTCCGACACCTGTGCGGTCATGCCGATCACGAACGAGAAGTACACGAAGTCCCAATAGTCGGGTTCGGTGTGCTCGTCGCAGCCTGGAAACGCCAGCCCGCCCTCGCGGTCGCCGCGATAATATTCGTGGGCGTAATGCAGCGCGAAGGTGGTGTGCACCGCCGCCCAAGACAGCGCAATGGTGAAGGTCGCCAGTGCCAGCTCGGTGGCGCCGCGATGCGAGTTGCCGAGTTCGGAGACGATCGCCGCGATGCTGGCGAACGCGCCGAACGCGGTCACCATCAGGATCAGGAAGCGGCCGTCGTCCTGCCACACCGCGTTGCGGCGGATATAGGCGACGCCGCAGCGCGCCATCATCGCATAGGCCAGAGTCAGATAAACGACGATCGAGACGTCCCAGCCGATCAGCGCCCGCGTCACCGGTCGAAGTGAGTCCGGCAGCAGCAGCACCGCAGCGATGCCGATCGCGATCGCGGCGAACAGCCGGGGCCGCGAGTAGACCACTCGGACGACGCGCGGCAGCTTGCGAAACCGAAGCAGCCGCGCGTCGTCCGGATGGTGGGGCATGCGCCGATCAGTTCTTCCGCTCAGCGACGAAGCGGGCGGCGGCGCGCAGCACATCGCCGCGTTCGCCAAACGGCGCCAGCGCCTGGTCGGCGCGCGCGATCAGGTCTCGCAGCCGCTGCTTGGCGCCGTCGAGGCCGAGCTGGGTGACAAAGGTGGTCTTGCCGAGCGCGGCGTCGGCGCCGGCCGGCTTGCCGAGCGCGGCGGCGTCGCCTTCGACGTCGAGCAGATCGTCGGCGATCTGGAACGCCTCGCCGAGTGCGCGGCCGTAATCGTCGAGCGCCCGATATTGGTCCGCGTCGGCCTGGCCCAGGATCGCTCCGGCGACGCAGCCGTAGCGGAGCAGGGCGCCGGTCTTCATCTGCTGCAGCCGCGCGACGTCGACCGGCTCGCGGTCGCCGAATCGTCCTTCGCCGGCAAGATCCAGCATCTGGCCACCCACCATGCCGCCGAGCCCGGCGCAGCGCGCCAGCACGCGCGTCAGCAGCAGCCGAACCGTCGGATCCTGGTGCACCTCGTCGCGGGTGACGATGTCGAAGGCGAAGGTCAGCAGCGCGTCGCCGGCGAGGATCGCGGTGGCGTCGTCATAGGCCTTGTGCAGCGTCGGCCGGCCGCGGCGCAGGTCGCTGTTGTCCATCGCCGGCAGGTCGTCGTGGATCAGCGAGTAGCAGTGGATGCATTCGAGCGCGGCGCCGACCAACAGCGCGGCGGCGCGATCGATGCCGAACACCGCGGCGCTTTCGACCGCGAGAAACGGCCGCAGCCGCTTGCCGCCGCCGAGCGTCGAGTAGCGGATCGCCTCCATCAGCCGGCGCGGCCGGGCGATCTCGTCGCTCATCAATTCGTCGGACAGCAGCCGGCCGAGCAGCGTTTCGGTGTCCTCCGCGGTGCTGTCGAGCCGCTTGGCGAAGTCGATCGTGGACGTGGCGGTGGCCATTCGGAAGTGCTCCAGATAAAATTCGGCCGGACCATTCATCATGGCACCGGCTTCGTCAATTCGGCGGTGGGCAAGGGCCAGGCCAACACCGGGAGCGATCGTGTCAGATCCCGTTGCGTTTGCGCCTCATCGGAAGCGCGTGGTTCGCATTGTCGTTATCGCCGTGCTTGCGCTGCTGGCCCTGCCTTACGTCCTGACGATTCTCTATGCGGGCGGCCAGCCGGCCTCGACCCTGATGGCGTGGCGCTGGCTCTCCGGTTCGTCGGTCAATCGGACCTGGATCGACATCGAGAAGATCTCGCCGGCTTTGCCGCGGAGCGTGGTGGCGGCCGAGGACGCCAAGTTTTGTAGCCATCACGGCATCGATTGGGATTCGGTTCGCGATGTGATCGACGACATGCAGGACGGCGAGGCCAGCCGGGGCGGCTCGACCATCACCCAGCAGGTCGCCAAGAACCTGTTCCTGTGGCCAGGGCGTAGCTTCATCCGCAAGGCACTGGAGGCGCCGCTGGCGCTGTGGATCGATCTGGTGCTGTCGAAGCAGCGGATTCTGGAGATCTATCTCAACATCGCCGAATGGGGCCCGGACGGCCAGTTCGGCGCGATGGCGGGAGCCGATTATGCGTTCGGCCGCTCGGCGGCCCAATTGTCGGCCAAGGAAGCTGCGCTGATGGCGGCGGTTCTGCCGAATCCCCGCATTCGCAGTGCCAAGACTCCCGGGCGCGGGGTGCGGCGTCTCGCCGCCACTTACGTGGCCCGCGCCAGATCGGCCGAGCTGCGGCAGTGCTGGCGGGAAAATCCCGAGTCGTACGGCGGCTTGCGGCGCATTTTGCGTGCCGACCGCCCTAGCATTCCGGTCCGGCTTCCGTTATAAGCCCGGCCTTACGCATTTCGCCTGCGCGCAAGCGGGCAGTCCCACTGTGGACGCCGAGATTTCGCCAGGGAACCTCCGTTAAGGATTACCGATATGGCCGTTCCGAGAAGAAAAACTTCGCCCTCGCGGCGTGGCATGCGCCGGTCCGCGGACGCGATCAAGCGCCCGACCTATGTCGAGGACAAGGATTCCGGCGAACTGCGTCGCCCGCACCATCTCGATCTCAAGACCGGGATGTACAAGGGCCGCCAGGTTCTGAAGAAGAAGGATTCCTGAGCTCTTTGCTCAGACCCGGTCGGCGCGGCATGACTGTCGCGCCGAACCTTTAGGGTGGACGCGATCGCTCAGTCGCATCTGTGCGGCAGCCTCAGCGAATGCGATCCGACCGATGCCTGAATTCGTGCCAAGTGTTGCGTTAATGCGTTGACGTCCGCGTCCGGACGAACGCCCGCTCGCGTCTGGTTGTCGTGAACCACAGGCTTCGCCGATGTCGATTATCGGTTTTCCGCTGCTGCTGATTCCAGTCGCGATCTGCAACATCATCGTGTTCTTGATGCCGGGGCTGAGTTTCGACGCCCCGCTTTGGAATCTCACGCTGCCGTCACAAGCCGTGTGGTCGATTCGGCTCGGCGATGTGCTGGTCGCCCTCGGCGTGCTGTTGCTGCTGCCTGAAGTCATGAAGGCGGCGCGGCCGGGAGCGAAATATCTCACCGACCATCTGCTGTCGTTGTTGGTGCTCGGCGGCGTCGCGGCTGAATTCGTGATGCTGCCGCAGTTCGCCCATCCGACGGTGTTTCTGCTGGCGATGCTGGCTCTGGTCGATTTCCTCAGCGGCATTGCGCTGCGCAGCCGGCATAAGCGGGACGCCCGCGCGGTGCGTTCGGCCGCCGCCAAATCATCTGCCAAGATCACTGAAGACGAGCCGGCTCAGCCGGCGTCTGTCGCCGCGCCGGCACCCGTGGTGTCGCCGATCGAGCTGGCGCCGCAGACCACCGAGCCGACCTCCGCGTCCGCAGCTTCTGCTGCGTCGATTGCCGAAGCGGTGCTGCTCGATCGTCCGGAGCCGGTGAAGGCTGCCGAGTCGGCGAAGGAAGACGAGAAGTCGCCCGCGCGGTAAGGCGCAGCGGTCAGGATGTTCGCTGGGTCCGGAAGCCGGTCGGCGGTGCCGTGAAGGCGTGGCCGGTGGTCGAGCGATACGCCGCATTGGCCTGCCCAGGCTCGGCCCGATTGCAGTCGCGGGTCTGCGGATAGCCGCCGTCGATCGCCATCAATTGCGCCACGAAGTTGGACGACGGCCGGACCAGGCGGTCGGTGTAGCGGGTCCGCATCGGGGGCGGCGTCATCGGGACCGGCAGGGGCTCGATCAATTCGGCCTCAGCGCAGTCCGGCTCCACCGAGGCGCTGTGGACGTCGCTCCCGTCGTCGATCCAGACCTTCGCCATGTCGCACCCGCGTTCACTTGTCTCGTTTCGGGACGGGTCGCCCTGTCCTGATAGCGTTGTCGCAAGTCGTATGCCGGAGCCCCGACCTCGTAGTATGCCGAGGTTCGCGCTTCCGTTCCTGCCCCGGAATCCGAATTGGTTTCCAATTTCTTTATATTATCGATCTAGCGTTGGGATATTCGGCCGCCCTATCCTGCACAGGAGAATCACCTGACAGCGTCCCGAAACGAGGCAGTCGTGTCGCCCGCAGCTCCTGCGCCCCGCTCATCGACCGCGCAGACCTCGGCCGCGTCGGATCTGTCGCTGCTGTCGCTGCTCGGCCAAGCCGCCTTCGTGTGGGATCTCGGGTCGGACGCGCTGAGCTGGACCGGCCAGGTCGCCGAGCTGTTTCAGGATATTCCGGCCGAATCGCTGGCCGCCGGCGCGAGCTTTGCGGCGATGCTGGAGCCGTCCCGCACCATCCGCTCCGACGCCTTGCTCAACGGCGCCGCAGCGGTCGGCCCTGGCTGTGTGCCGTACCGGATCGAATACGGCATCCGGGCCTCGACCTCGGCCCCGGTGAGCTGGATCGAGGAGACCGGCGTCTGGTTCGCCGGGCCTGACGGCCGGCCGGCGCGGGTCGAAGGCATCGTCCGTATCAACAACGAACGCCACGCCCGCGACGAACAGCTGCTCAAGCTGTCGCAGCACGATCCGCTGACCGGAGAACTCAACCGCACTCATTTGATCGCCGCGCTGGCCGAAGCGATCGAGGAAGCCTCGCGCTTCCGCACCAATTTGTCGTTCATGCTGGTCGGCCTCGATCATCTGGCGCGCGTCAACGACTCGTTCGGCTTCGACGTCGCCGACGAAGTGATTTCGACCATCGCCGGCCGGATCCGCAGCCGCCTGCGCGCTGGCGATCAGCTCGGACGATTCTCCGGCAACAAATTCGGACTGGTGCTGAAGAACTGCACGGTCGACGATGCCCAGATCGCGGCCGAACGTTTCCTCGCCGCGGTACGTGACGAAATCGTGCCGACCAAGTCCGGCCCGGTCTCGATCACCGCGTCGATCGGCGCGGTGAGTGCGCCGCGTCACGCTCGCTCGGCCGATGAAGCCGTCAATCGCGCCCAGGAGGCGCTGGCTGCCGCCAAACATCGGCGCAGCGGCTCGTTCTCGATGTGGCGACCGAATGTCGAGCGCGACACCCAGCGCCGGGTCAACATCCGCGTCACCGACGAGATCGTCACCGCGCTCAACGAACGCCGCATCGTGCTGGCCTACGAGCCGGTGGTCGACGCAGCCTCGCGTGTCCCGGCTTTCCACGAATGCCTGGTGCGGATGAAGACCGACGACGGCCAGGTGCTGCTGGCGCCCGACATCGTGCCGGTGGCCGAGCGGCTCGGGTTGATCCGGCTGGTCGATCACCGCGTGCTCGAACTGGTGGTGGCCGAACTCGCCGCGGCGCCGGACGTCACGCTCAGCCTCAACATCTCGCCCGACACCACCATCGATGCCGATTGGTGGGCCGGAATCGAATCGTTGATGCTGGCGCATCCCGGCATTGCCGAGCGGCTGATCGTCGAGATCACCGAGACGGTGGCGATCCCCGATCTCGACGAGGTGCGCGGCTTCGTCAACCGGCTGAAGACGCTCGGCGCCAAGATCGCGATCGACGATTTCGGCGCCGGCTACACCTCGTTCCGCAATTTGCGCGCCCTCGGCGTCGATATCGTGAAAGTCGACGGCGCCTTCGTACAGAACATCGTTCGGTCGGCCGACGACCGCGCCTTCGTGCAGACGCTGATCGACCTGGCTCGCCGGCTCGGGATTAAGACCGTGGCCGAATGGGTGCAGGACGAAGAATCCGCGCAGCTGTTGCGCGATTGGGGCTGTGACTACATCCAGGGACGGTTGATCGGCCTTGCGTCACAACAACGGCCATGGCCGGTCGCAACAACCGCCGCATCGGGCAAGGCCGTCAATTAGCGCATTCGCGAGCAATTGCGGCGTCGGTCCGCAAGAACAAATTGCGCGCCGACATCGCAGATCTCGATTCGCTGTCCACGTCCGATCCTGATCGATCAGAACCGGACGTGGACGAAAGCCGATCCGGACTACTCGTCCTTCTTGGGCTGTTCGAGCGACATCCGCTCCAGCCGCTCCTGCATTTCCTTCATCTGCCGCCGCAGATCTTCGATGCTGTCGGACCCGCCAGCCGCTTCGGCCGGGACTTCATCGGCTGATTCGGTGTTGGGCTTGCGTGGCACGAACATCGAGAAAGTCTGCTGGAAGAGCTCCATGTTGCGACGGACGGTCTCTTCCAGCGGCGCGAACGGCGTCATGCTGAAGGTCGATGCCATCTGCTTGCGGAATTTTTCCTGCTCCCGCGTCAGCGAATCGATCGACTGCTCCAGATACTTCGGCACCACCATCTGCATGCTGTCGCCGTAGAATCGGATGAGTTGCCGAAGGAAGGTGGTCGGCAGAAGATTCTGCCCGGCCTTGTTCTCTTGCTCGAAGATGATCTGCGCGAGCACGCTGCGGGTGATGTCGTCGCCGGTCTTGGCGTCGTAGACGAGGAAGTCCTCGCCGTCCTTCACCATCGAGGCGAGATCTTCGAGCGTCACGTAAGTACTGGTGCCGGTGTTGTAGAGTCGCCGGTTCGCGTATTTTTTGATCGTGGTCGGTTGGTCTGATTTCGCCATGTCACCCACACACACGGAGGATAAGGAACCCGCCGCCTCCCGACAGCAGGCTGAGACGCAATGCAATAAAGTAAGCACTTTCAATGCCCTTCGGCTACCGTTTTGTGCAGTGCCGGCAGCCGGGTGGTGTCAGGGTGAATTTAGCGGCATCGCAGCACCAAGATGCGTGTGCCGGATTGACACGCCGCCGCCGGCTTCACAGGATGTGCGCCGACACCGGCACGCCAACCCAGGCCCCGCCGTCCAAGAGCCTGTCAAAAACCCAAGCCCAGGAGATGTCCATGTCGGACGATGTTGTCATCGTCAGCGCTGCTCGCACCGCTGTCGGAAGTTTCAACGGCGCCTTCGCCACCACCCCGGCGCACGAGCTCGGTGCAGTCGCGATCAAAGCCGCGCTGGAGCGCGGCGGCATCGATCCGGCGCAGGTTTCTGAAGTGATCATGGGTCAGATCTTGACCGCCGGTCAGGGCCAGAACCCGGCACGGCAGGCGTCGATCGCGGCCGGTATTCCGGTCGAAAGCCCGGCGTGGGGCGTTAACCAGCTTTGCGGTTCGGGTCTTCGCTCGGTCGCGCTGGGCTACCAGGCGTTGATGAACGGTGACTCCGACATCGTCGTTGCCGGTGGTCAGGAATCGATGAGCATGGCGCCGCATGCGCAATATTTGCGCGGCGGCGTGAAAATGGGCGCGGTCGAGCTGGTCGACACCATGCTCAAGGATGGCCTGTGGGATGCCTTCAACGGTTACCACATGGGCAACACCGCAGAGAACGTCGCGCGGCAGTGGCAGATCACGCGCGCTCAGCAGGACGAATTCGCGGTCACTTCGCAGCAGAAGGCGGAAGCTGCGCAGAAGGCCGGCAAGTTCAAGGACGAGATCGTGCCGGTGACGATCAAGACCCGCAAGGGCGACATCGTGGTCGACACCGACGAGTATCCGCGCCACGGCGCCACGATCGAAGCGATGGCCAAGCTGAAGCCGGCGTTCGAAAAGGACGGCACCGTGACCGCAGGGTCTGCGTCCGGCATCAACGACGGCGCGGCGGCGGTGGTGCTGATGACCGCCAAGCAGGCGGAGAAGCTCGGCATGAAGCCGCTGGCGCGCATCGTGTCGTGGGGCCAGGCCGGCGTTGACCCGAAGATCATGGGCTCCGGCCCGATCCCGGCATCACGCGCGGCATTGAAGAAGGCCGGCTGGTCGGTCGGCGATCTCGATCTGATCGAAGCCAACGAAGCGTTCGCGGCGCAGGCGTGCGCCGTCAACAAGGACCTCGGTTGGGACACGTCGAAGGTCAACGTCAATGGCGGCGCGATCGCGATCGGTCATCCGATCGGCGCGTCGGGTGCGCGCGTGTTGGTGACGTTGCTGCACGAGATGCAGAAGCGCGACGCCAAGAAAGGCCTTGCCACGCTGTGCATCGGCGGCGGCATGGGCATCGCGATGTGCCTCGCGCGCGACTGATCGACGCGTGCCGCGAAAGTCGCGGTACACCGACTGATCAGTTGCAGTGCAAGAACGATTGTTCAAACGCCCGGCAGATTGCCGGGCGTTTTTGCTTGATGTTCACGAGCGAGCATCCTTTTATTCGAAAAGACACAATCGCGTTCTAGACAAAAAAGGAATTGCGGGAGGAGCTTTGCAATGACGCGGGTGGCGTTGGTGACTGGGGGAACGCGCGGTATCGGTGCAGCAATCAGTAAGGCGTTGAAAGCGGCAGGCTACAAAGTCGCAGCGTCTTATGCGGGCAACGATTCGGCAGCGGAAAAATTCAAGAGCGAGACGGGTATTCCGGTATTTAAATGGGACGTGAGTTCGTTCGATGCCTGTGCCGAGGGCGTCAAGAAAGTCGAGGCCGAGCTCGGACCGGTCGACATTCTCATCAACAACGCCGGTATCACGCGCGACGGCGCCTTTCACAAGATGACGCTCGAGCAATGGAACGCGGTGATCAATACCAATCTCGGCTCGTTGTTCAACATGACGCGGCAAGTGATCGAGGGCATGCGTACGCGCAAGTTCGGCCGTGTCATCAACATCTCGTCGATCAACGGCCAGAAGGGGCAGTTCGGTCAGGTGAACTATTCGGCCGCCAAGGCGGGCGACATCGGCTTCACCAAGGCGCTGGCGCTGGAGAATGCGCGTGGCGGCATTACGGTCAACGTCATCTGTCCCGGCTATATCAACACCGAGATGGTGCAGGCGGTGCCGAAGGATGTGCTCGACAAGGCGATCCTGCCGTTGATCCCTTGCAACCGGCTCGGCGAGGCCGAGGAGATCGCGCGTGCCGTGCTGTTCCTCGCCGGCGACGATGCCGGCTACATCACCGGCTCGACCCTGACCATCAACGGCGGCCAATACATGGTGTGAGGCACAGCGGCTATTCTGTTGTCCTCGCACGACGCGTATTGCGCGTCGCTGCGAGGCGCAGCGGGCGGGTGCAGCCATGACGCCGCGCATTGCGACGCTGATCGGGCTGTCGGCGATCCTGATGTGGTCGCTGCTCGCGGTGATGACGGTTGCGACCGGCACCATTCCGCCGTTCCAGCTCGCCGCCATGACATTTGCGATCGGTGCGATTGCGGCGGCGTTCGGGTGGGTCGTCAGGCCCAGTGCCATGCAGGCGTTACGACAGCCGCCGCTGGTCTGGGCGATCGGCGTCGGCGGACTGTTCGGCTATCACGCGCTGTATTTCCTGGCGCTGCGGCTGGCGCCGCCGGCCGAGGCCGGGCTGTTGAATTATCTGTGGCCGCTGCTGATCGTGCTGTTCTCGTCGCTGCTGCCGGGCGAGCGATTGAAATCGCATCATCTGGTCGGTGCGTTGCTCGGGCTGGCCGGTACGGTGCTGTTGTTCACCGGCAATGGTGCGGCGATCGAACGAGCCTATTTGCCTGGGCTTGCTGCAGCCTTCGTGGCGGCATTCGTGTGGGCGAGCTATTCGGTGCTGTCGCGGCGACTGAGCGCGGTGCCGACCGACGCGGTCGCCGGCTTCTGCTTCGTCACTGCGCTGCTGGCGGCGCTGGTGCATGCCCTGATCGAAACCACGATGTGGCCGGACACTCTGCTGCAATGGAGCGCGATCGTCGCACTCGGCATCGGCCCGATAGGCGCCGCCTTCTATGCCTGGGATATCGGGATGAAGCGCGGCGACATCCGCGTGCTCGGCGCCGCGTCCTACGCCACGCCGCTGTTGTCGACGGCGTTCCTGATCGTCGCAGGTTACGCCCGGCCGACCGCAGCGCTTGCTCTGGCGGCGGTGCTGATCGCCGGTGGCGGATTGCTGGCCGCCAAGGACATGCTGAAGCGAAGTTGACGCCGCGCCTCGTCCGTTGCCGGAAGCGTGGCTTATTGCTCGAGCACCATACGGCCGTCGGCGTAAGCGAAACGCTTCAGCTTCGACAAATACGACAGGCCGAGCAGGTTTTCCGACAGCGCGTCGTCGGGAAGCACCAGGGCATCGACGTCACGGACGATCAGGCCGCCGACGTCCAGCATGGCGATGCGGGCTCGCGCGGCTTTGACCTGGCCGTTCGCCGTCGAAACCTTGGTGGTGTAGTCGCCGCGCGACGGCCGCAGGCCGAACTGCGCCGCCGAGCTTTCGTTGAGAGCGACCACCGAGGCGCCGGTGTCCACCATGAACGATAGCCGCTGCCCGTCGATCCGCCCGTCGGTGCGGAAGTGGCCGCGCGGGTCGCGGGCGATGTTGACGCTGCGGCCATAGCTTTCGGAGGCGGCTGCCGCCATCGCGATGGTGCTGGGGGGTGCCGCGTGAGCCTGCGCCGGAGCCGGCGTGATCCGGTCGGCGATTTGGGCCATCGCGGTGCCGAGTACCACCAGAGCCGCGGCGAAGATCAGGATGCTACGCATAACGCCTACTCACACATTCAATCGCCGCGCCGATTGGACCACGCGCGGATGCCCCGCGCGACCACGGCGCCCAGTGCATCCGGTCGTTTTTAGCGAAAACGGTGAGCGAAAGATTAATGCGAGCGCCGGCTCAGGTGCCTTTCGGCTTGGCGCGGCGGGTCGGAGGTGCCGAGGCGGGGTCTTCGGGCCAGGGATGGCGCGGATAGCGGCCGCGCAGATCGGCGCGCACGCCGGCGTAAGAGCCGCGCCAGAAGCCGGGCAGGTGGCGCGTGACCTGCACCGGTCGGTGCGCCGGCGATAACAGCTCCAACACCAGCGGCACCGCACCACCGGCGACTGAGGGATGGGTGGTCAGCCCGAACAGCTCCTGCAGCCGTACCGCAATGGTCGGACCTTGTTCGGCCTCGTAATCTATCGGCAGCCTGGAGCCGGTGGGGGCCTCGAAATGCGTCGGCGCCTCGCGGTCGAGCCGGGCACGCAGTTCCCACGGCAGCAAATTCATCAGCGCGTCCGACAGGTCGGAGGCCGAAAAATCCTTCAGGCCGGTCTTGTCGAACAGCGCCGGCACCAGCCAGTTTTCGCGCGTCTCGGCGAGGGCGGCATCCGACAGATCAGGCCAGGGATCACCCTCGGCCTTGCGCAGGAACATCACCCGGCCGCGCCATTGATGAAGCTGCTTCGACCACGGCAGCCGGTCGAGGCCGACAAATACAAGACCGTCGGCAAGCACGCGGGCGGTCTGTTCGGACGGTGTCAGCGCCAGTGGTGCTTCGGACAGCGTGATGGCGTGCAGCGATCGGCGGCGCCGGGCCCGCAGCGTCATGGCGGCGCGATCGAAGCTCACGTCGTCGGCGTCGGTGATCTGATCGCCGAAATGCAACTCAATCTCGGAGAGCGTGATCGGCGCTGCCAGCAGGATGCGGCCCTGGGCGGCGCTGCCGGTCAGTTCGCCCACAGCCAGATAGGGTGCGCGCGCGAGCGCAGAGGTCTGTTCGATCGCCGCGCCGCGGCCGTTGGCGAGCGTGAAGCTGCCATTGCCGCGGTTCTTGGCGACCCGATCCGGAAACGCGAAGGCGAGCAGGACGCCGGTGCTGAGCTGCCCTTGTCCTTGAGGGGAGGGCGACGATGATGCGGCCTGCGCCGCCCAGCGCTGCGCCATCTGCCGCGCGCTGCTGGCGCGTTGCGAGCGGTCGCGGCGGAATTGATCGCGGCGATGGTCGAGGTCGGCGCTGTCGCCGCCCAGCCCGCGCTCGGTGAGGATCGCGGCGATTTCGGCGGCGTCTTCGGCGCAGCCGTCGTGGCCGGCATCGACGATCATCCGCGCCAGCCGCGGCGGCAGCGCCATCGCCCGCAGGCTGCGGCCCTCGTCGGTGATCCGGCCGTCGGCATCGAGTGCGCCCAGTTCGCCGAGCAGCTCGCGGGCTTCCTTCAGCGCCGGCTGCGGCGGCGGATCGAGGAAGGCCAGCGACGACGGATCGGCGACGCCCCATTGGGCGAGATCGAGCAGCAGCGACGACAGATCGGCCGACAGGATCTCCGGTTGCGTATAGGCCGGCAGCGATGCGGTCTGCGGCTCGTCCCACAGCCGATAGCAGACGCCGGGTTCGATACGGCCGGCGCGGCCGCGGCGCTGGTCGACCGCTGCGCGCGAGGCCCGCACCGTCTCCAGCCGGGTCAGGCCGAGGTCTGGCTCGTAGCGCGGCACCCGCGACAGCCCGCAATCGACCACGATCCGCACCCCCTCGATCGTCAGCGAGGTCTCGGCGATCGAGGTCGCCAGCACCACTTTCCGCTGGCCCTTCGGTGCCGGCTGAATCGCACGGTCTTGCACTGCGGCATCGAGCGCCCCGAACAGCGGCACGATCTCGACCGCCGGGTCCTGCACCCGCTCGCGCAGCATTGTCTCGGTGCGCCGGATCTCGGCGGCGCCAGGCAGAAACGCCAGCACCGAGCCGGCTTCCGCGCGCAGCGCCTGTGCGATCGCCTCGGCCATCTGCCGCTCCAGCGGCGCATCGCTGCGGCGGCCGAGGTAGCGGGTCTCGACCGGAAATGCCCGGCCGAGACTTTCGACCACCGGCGCATCGCCGAGCAGCTTGGCAACGCGTGCGCCGTCGATCGTCGCCGACATCACCAGGATCCGCAGATCTTCGCGAAGGCCCTGCTGTGCATCGCAGGCAAGAGCGAGGCCGAGGTCGGCGTCTAGTGAACGCTCGTGAAATTCGTCGAACAGCACAGCGCCGATGCCGGTGAGCTCGGGGTCGTCGAGAATCTGCCGGGTGAAGATGCCTTCGGTGACGACCTCGATCCGGGTGGCGCGAGAAACCTTGGAGCCGAACCGGACGCGGTAACCGACCGTCTCGCCAGCCCGTTCGCCCAGCGTCTTCGCCATCCGCTCGGCGCTGGCTCGGGCGGCGATCCGCCGTGGCTCGAGCACGACGATCTTCTGGTCCTTCAGCCAGGGCGCATCGAGCAGAGCGAGCGGCACGCGGGTGGTCTTACCGGCGCCGGGCGGCGCCACCAGCACTGCGGTGCTACGCGACTCCAGTGCGCCGGTGAGATCGTCCAGCGCGTCGTCGATCGGAAGCGGGGTGTCGAAGGTGCGGGTCAAAAGGCTGCTCGAACGGTGCAAGGCGCGGATGGTTAACAGAAACGACCTGCAGCGGCAAAACAGCCCACCCAGGCTTCCAATTCCGGAAATGCCGCACATTCCACGGTGAGGGCAACACTAACTCAACCGATCGCACCGAAGATGCATCCGAGCCGCATCGGACGGGAACAACCATGACTGCGAACGGCACACTGGCTCCGCGCATGCACGGCGGCCGGGTCGATTGGGTGGACTACGCCAAGGGCATCTGCATCATCATGGTGGTGATGATGCACTCGGTGCTCGGGGTCGAGGCTGCGGCCGGCCAGACCAGCTTCATGCATTATGTGGTCGAGTTCGCCCGCCCGTTCCGGATGCCGGACTTCTTCCTGATCTCCGGCCTGTTCCTCGCAGTGGTGATCGATCGCGGTTGGCGAACCTATCTCGACCGCAAGGTCGTCCACTTCGCCTACTTCTACGTGCTGTGGGTGACGATCCAGTTCGCCTTCAAGGCGCCGAGCTTCGCTGCCGAGATGGGCTGGGCCGGGGTCGCCAAGCTGTACGCGCTGTCGTTCATCGATCCGTTCGGTACGCTGTGGTTCATCTATCTGCTGCCGATCTTCTTCGTCGTCACCAAGCTGACGCGGCGGTTGCCGCCACTGCTGATCTGGGCCGTGGCGGCGCTGCTGGAATCGCTTCACCTCGCCACCGGCTGGATGGTGCCCGACGAATTCTGCGCACGGTTCTTCTATTTCTATACCGGCTATCTGTTTGCCCGGCAGGTGTTCGCGATGTCCGATGCGGCACGCGCGCGGCCAGTGCTGGCGCTGCTCGGCCTCGCAGTGTGGGCGGTGGTCAATGCCGTGCTGATCCATATCGGGGCCGCTGACTTGCCGTTGGTTTCGCTGCTGCTCGGGCTTGCGGGTGCCTGCGCCATCATCACCGTCGGCACCTTGCTGGCGGAGCGGCGCTGGCTCGACGGCTTGCGGTTCTGCGGCGAGCATTCGATCGTGATCTATCTCGCGTTCTTCCTGCCGATGGCGATCAGTCGGACGCTGTTGCTGAAATATGCCGCGTTCCTGGATCTCGGCGTGATCGCGATCATCGTCAACATCGCCGGCGTCGTCGGCGCGCTGATCATCTGGAAGCTGGCGATGAAAAGCGGCGCGACCTTCCTGTTCGAACGCCCTGACGCGTTCTGGATCGCCCCGCGCAAGAAGGCCGCCGGATTGCAGCCGGCTGAATAATCAAGTTCGCATCTCGTCATTGCGAGGAGCGCAGCGACGAAGCAATCCAGCTCGGTGCACGGAGCCCTGGATTGCTTCGCTCGCAATGACGTCGAGAGGGACGTTGCCGGTCCCTACCGCCAGGCGTCGGCCTGCACCACGGCGTCGTCGCGCCAAGCCTCGCGCGCGGCTTTGTTGGCCATCCAGTTCGGCAGGAAGGTCAGCGCTTCGTCGAGAATATGCGGGGTGTGCAGGCCCGGGGAATATTCGAGCGCGCGCTTGAAGTATTCCTTCAGCGCCGGCCGAAACGTCGGATGCGCGCAGTTCTCGATGATCACCTTGGCGCGCTGCTTCGGCGACAGGCCGCGCAGGTCGGCGAGGCCCTGCTCGGTGACGATCACCTGGACGTCGTGCTCGGTGTGGTCGACATGCGACGTCATCGGTACGATGCAGGAGATCTTGCCGCCCTTGGCGGCTGACGGCGTCATGAAGAACGACAGATAGCTGTTGCGGGCGAAGTCGCCCGAGCCGCCGATGCCATTCATGATGCTGGTACCCATCACATGGGTCGAATTGACGTTGCCGTAGATGTCGGCCTCGATCATGCCGTTCATCGCGATCACGCCGAGCCTACGGATCACCTCCGGATGGTTGGAGATCTCCTGCTGCCGCAGCACGATGCGCTCGCGATAAAAGTCGAGATTGCGCAGGAATTCGTCGTAGCCTTCCGGAGACAGCGACAGTGCGGTGGCCGAGGCGTGGCTCAGCTTGCCCTTGCGGAGCAGGTGCAGCATGCCGTCCTGCAGCACCTCGGTGTAGGCGGTGAGATTGTCGAACGGGCCATCTTCCAGCCCGCTCATCACCGCATTAGCGACGTTGCCGACGCCAGATTGCAGCGGCAGCAGGTTGTGCGGAAGGCGGCCTTTCTTCACCTCGTGGCCGAGGAAATCGAGGATGTGGCCGGCAATCGCCTGCGAGGTTTCGTCCGGAGGCGAGAACGCCGAGTTGCGGTCGGGCAGGTTGGTCTCGACGATCGCGACGACCTTGGCGGGGTCGCAGCGCAGATACTGCTCTCCGATGCGGTCGCCGGAGGCGACAATCGGGATCGGTTTGCGGTTCGGCGGCAATTGCGTGCCGTAATACACGTCGTGCATGCCTTCGAGGCGGATGTCCTGCCAGGCGTTGACTTCCAGAATCACCTTGTCGGCGAGATCGAGCCAGGTCTTGTTGTTGCCGATCGATGACGATGGAATCAGGCTGCCGTCCTCGCGGATGCCCGCGACTTCGACTACCGCGATGTCGAGCTTGCCGAGGAAGCCGAACCAGGCGTGCTGGGCGACGTGCGACAGATGGATGTCGATGTACTCCATCCGTCCGGCATTGATGCGCTTGCGGCAGGTTGGGTCGGATTGATACGGCAGCCGCATTTCGATGCCGTCGACCTTGGCGAGTGCGCCGTCGAGCTCGGGCGCCGTCGAGGCGCCGGTCCAGACGCTGACCTTGAACTTCTGTCCGCGGGCGTGATGCGCGTTGATTCGCTCGGCGAGCGCCAGCGGCAGCAGCTTGGGATAGCCCGCGCCGGTGAAGCCGCTCATGCCGACATGCGCGCCGGATGGAATCTGCGCGGCAGCATCGGCTGCGGTCATGACCTTGGATCTGAGTTGCGGAGCAAGGATGCGGTCGGCGTTGACCATCAACGGCTCTTTCTTGCTAGGAGCGGCGGGAAAACGAAATGATTCGTCTACCGGCTGGGCCAAAAAGAGCCATGCAACCAATGGCGAAGGAGCCATGCGATCGGCATTCCCGTCGCCGCCGTGCGGGCCGCCAGGGCGGTCTCAGGTTCTTCAGCCTGTCCGCAGGCCGTTGATTTTGTGCTCAAAATTTACCGCTCGGCGGAAGGCGCTTGAGCTGCCGGAGCGATCGCGTCCAAAGCGGGCGCGGCATGTCGTAGCTGCAGGGCTGTCCCGCGCCCGCCGGGCGAGCACAGGAGCTCTTGCCTTGGAGCGCTGATTCAGATCGCGACGGTCACCCGACTGGCGGTCCAGAAAGCGAAAACCTCCGGCAGGGCATTGCCGGAGGTTTCCTGGAGGTTCTCATGAAGGAAACTGAAATTGCTTCCTGCTCGTTCGACGGACACCGATCTCCGATGGCCTTGATCAGAAGTATATGGTCATTTTTCATGACCACAACAGCTAATTTACTCAATTATTGGAGTTCTTCTCGGCGGTCGTTCGAGCCGGTCAGCTGTCTCTCGTATTGCGGCGGTGACAAGCTTGGAATGTGCGGTGCCGAAGGTTTCTGACGCGATTCTATCCTGATGTCCGAAACGTTCTACGGAGCGTTCATTGATCGGGCTACCAACCGGCGGACGCCATGGATCGTTTCAACGAAAAACCCCGGCGGTTGCCCGCCGGGGTTCATCAGATAATCGCTTTGAGCAGCGAGGATCAGAAGTTGCGCTGAACGCGGAGGTTGCCGCTCCAGACGCCCTGGTCCTTGAACTCGTAGGCGGCGGCCGGCTTGGTGGCCGCAGCGGTGAGCGGCAGGACGCCCGACGAGGCCTGATCGAGATAGGTGTACATCACTTCGCCCGACAGGGTCAGACCCTTGACCGGGGTCCAGCGGGTGACGGTACCGATCTGAGAGATCGCGAAGTCCGGGTTGCAGGTGAAGCCGGCGACATTGGCGCCCAGACCGCTGCAGATCAGAGCAGTCGCGGTGCCGTTGTAGTCGAGCTTGGTGTACGACCCGAACAGCGAGGTCGACCAGTAGGGGTTCCAGTTGTGGTTGAATGCACCACGGACGCCCCAGGCGCCGGTCTTCTCGATGCCGGTGCCGGTCAGGTTGTTCGCGCCGGCGAACACGCCGTCAGCCGCAACGCCGAACGCGACGCTCTGATAGGTGCCGGGGATCGAGTTGTTGCCGTAGATCGCGAACGAGTTCGGGCTCACGCCGCCCAGCACGTAACGGGTCGCGCCGTTCGAGTAAGTGGCGGTCAAGTTGATGCTGTCGCCGGGGCCGGTCGGCAGGTTCTTGAGCGAGATCGCGCCCTGAACCGCATAGCCCCAGGTGTCGCTCGGATGACCGGAGGTCTCGTTCGCGGTGTTGTAGTAGCTGGCGCGAACCTGGTGCGCGGCAGCCGACACCTGGAATAGACCCCAGGCCTGATCGACGCGGATCTTGCCGACGATGTCGGGGACCGACGTGCCGGCGTAGGAGTTGGTGCCGTAGGCCAGGAAGGTCGAAGCGCCGGAGGTGTTATACAGTGCAGACTGCAGGTACGACGTCTGGTCTTCCAGCGAGATCGAGGCCGATACGCCGTTGCCGAACTCCGCGGTGTACGACACCTGGTTGATGCCGGTGACGTCGTCGTAGCCGCCGATCAGGAACGAGGTGTTGTTGCCCGGATAGCCGGTCCAGGGCGTGTCGAACTGCGACACGGCCTTACCGAAGGTGAAGCCGGCGAACTGGATGAAGGCGTAGTAGACACCGAGCGTACCGCCGGCGATGCCGTCGCCCGAGGTCCAGTTGAAGGTCGCATCGAAGAAGGTCCGAACCACGCCGTATTCGGTCGCGGTGCGGGTGTCGATGTTGATGTCCTGACGGGACCGGAAGATGTAGTCGTTGGCGAGACGGTTCTTCTGGCCGGCGTTGCCGTTCCAGGCCGGCATGTCGTAGGCCGCGCCACCCGCGAGCGTGACGTCGGCGCGCAGATAGCCGCCGAGCTTGATGCAGGTGTCGGTGCCCGGGATGTAATAGAAGCCGGCGCCGTAGATCGAGCAGACCTTCACGTATTCGACGGCCTTCGCCTTCAACGGAAGATCAGCGGCCTGGGCACTGCCGACGGCGATTACCGCCGCGGCTGTTCCCAGCGCCAGTTGCTTGATGATGTTCATTGCAACCCTCCAAGGTCAACTAAGTGGATGGAGCCGGTTCCTGCGGGAGAAGCCCGAGGTGGCCCTGTGACTCGAAGTTCGCCGGCGCATACGCGCGGCACACCTCTCAACGGGACGACTATGTTGCCCCACCCCGTCTGTTCCGGATCATGGTTGATTTCATCACGTTAGCAAATTCATTTATCTACTCAGTAATCTGATTGGAGAGTTGCGTTGCATTTGTGCAACAAAGCTCTGGCGCTGCACAATTCCTAACGCAGCCTGGCCGTCGCGTGTTGCTGCTGGATCAAGCTTGATCCGCCGGTTCGCCGCGCGAGGTGCGAGGCCAGTGATGCGCCCCGACCACACGTCCCGCACCGGTTTGGTGCGGGGCGCTTGCGCCACGCCAAATGCATCCTCAAGTTATGCAACGGCAGGCGGCCATGATGCAGCCATCCGGGCAGAATTGCGATGGCAAACCGTCTATAGAGTCCCGTCGATGACGGTCGCTGCTCGCGCACGTTACGTTCGTCGGGAAGAGATATGGTCAGTTGAAGAATTTGTGTACACTAGAAACCTAATCGAGCGCTGAGCTATGCACGAGCGGCAGGCCTCGTGCGGGATGACGTGCCGGACAATGCAGACGAAGACCAAAGCTGAGGCTCGTGCGTCGCGCGCCTCGACGATCGACCCCGACATCGCCCGGCGCTTCGCCACTGCGGTGGCGAGTGTGGCTGTGTTCCTCGATGAGATTCGTCAGTTCCGGGCCAAGTCGTTGGGGATCAGTGGGCCGCAATTCGCGTTGCTGATGGCCGTGATGGATCTCGAGCAAGGTGAAGGCGTGTCGATTCGCCATGTCGCCAAGGCGGTCCATGTCGATCCGTCATTCATCACCACGCAGTCCAAGCTGCTGGAGAAGAAGGGCCTGATTCGGCGTCAGGTCGACAGCCACGACGCGCGCGTGGTGAAGCTGTCTCTCTCCGACAAGGCCTACAAGCAGATCGCCGGACTTGCGAGCGAAGAACGTGCGCTCAACAGCTTCATCTTTGAAGAGATCGGCAGCGAGGCTCTCGAGCAGCTGACGTCACAGCTCGGCGAGCTGCAGAACCGGCTGGAAAAGGCCACCGTCAAGCTCGCCAGCGGCCTATAGGCGCCTCTCTACTCCATCGCTGCCGGCCGCCTCGATGTCGTCGAGCTTCAGACGCTGGCTGAGCCAGTCGAACACGAAGTCGGCCACCAAAACCAGATCATAGCCGTCTGCCGTCCATGGCGCATTGCTGGTCTCGCCGAACACCTTGAGCAGGATCTCACGGTTACCGGGATAATGTTGGTCCAGAAGATGCCGGGCGTGGCCTGGTTCGATGCCATCGCCGGCTCTGAGCGGCACCAGCAGCGGGCAAGTCACGGCGGGGGGGCGGGTGCAACCCGGCATCATGCCCAGCGCCGCGCCGGACGCGTCGGTCTGTCGGCTCGCCCATAGATCCCACAGCCCGCCATCACAGACGGCGGCAGCGACGCGGCCATCGAGAGCGATGCCGCGGGTGACGAGCGAAGACGGGCTGCCGTCTCCGATCACGGCGATTCGGGTCCTATCGATCCCGCGGCAGTCGATCAGATAATCGAGAATCGCGGTGATTGCGGTCGCCGGGCCTGATCTTGCTGCCGCCGCATCGTCGGGCAGGTCTACACACAGTAACGACATTCCGCGCTGCCGTGCGGAGCGCAGAACCAGCGATAGGATTTCTTCCTTGGTGCGCCGGGTTTCGGCGATACACACCACGACCGGAGCCGCGTCAGCGCCAAGTGATCCGACCGGCAGGAAGAAGCCTTCGAGCGATCGCCCCTCGAGCCACGGAATTGCGACAGTCTCTCCTTGGGGCCTCAAGTTCTCCAGATAATGCCGCAGACAGTTTCCCGCCAAAGCTCCCAGAGCCGGGTCTGCACTTTCGGGGTTGCTTCCGATCGCCGCGGCCATGAAGTAGTTCGCCGCATGCAGCCAGGCTTTCTGCGCCGCCGCTCCGTTGCCGGCGCGCACAAAGTCTTCTGCACGCCGCAGATGCGTTCTGGCGAGTTCTTCCCAGGCTTGCCGCCAGCCCGGCCCGTTGTTGGACCGGATCAGTTGCGCGGCTGTGAGGCATTCATAGAAGCTAACGCCATCATTCTTCGCGACGCACAGTAATCTGCGGAATTCGTCACTGTACTCGTCGTGACCGAGCAGTCCACGAAAGTCCAAATGATCCTGAATGCCGTTGTCGAATCGCAAGACGGCGAACCCCTCCCGATTTCCTCGATCGACTTCTTAAATTTACTTAGTTGACCGGATAAACGAATTGCGCGCGGCTGTCACTCGCGAAGCCGTCCGCGAAGGCGATCATCGATGCTGCACTGCAGGAATCGGTGTCTATTCCGCCAAGACGCGTGCCTGGGGCGAGGGCGTTGACCGCCCGGCTTGGTCCACAAAATTGGTGCCCCTGGCCGGGATCGAACCAGCACTCCTTGCGGAACTCGATTTTGAGTCGAGCGCGTCTACCAGTTCCGCCACAGGGGCCCCCGAGACCGGATCAGATCCTGGCCGCGAAGCGCGCGGACTATAGCGGCCCGGGAATCGGGGTCAACCCGACAACCCAAGGCGTTGCTGGAACACTGTGGTTTGATCCAAGGCTGTCTCGACAGCGGATCGGCGCCGCGTTACGACGCCGGCGCATTTTGGAGACCGCCGTGACCGCTGACCTTCTCGACACTCGCGGGGCTGCCGTTCGGCCTGCCGATTCGGCCCGAATTGCCGGGCGAGTCGCCCTCACCGTTGCGGTCGTCGCCGTGGCGGCTCTCGGGTTGGCATGGTTCTCCCAGCTCGTGCTGGAGCTCGCGCCGTGCAAGCTCTGCCTGGAGCAGCGCTACGCCTATTACCTCGATATTCCGCTTGGTCTGCTGGTTGCCTTTGCGGCCTGGCGCCGCGCGCCGGTGTGGCTGCTCGCCGTCGGGTTGGCGGTGCTTGGCCTGATGGCGCTCGGCAATGCTGGACTCGCAGCCTATCACGCTGGCGTTGAATGGCATTTCTGGGCCGGCCCGTCGGATTGTTCGGGGCCGATTCTGGACCTCAGCAAGGCCGGTGGCCTGCTCGCCGAGCTCGACAAGGTGAAGGTAGTGCGCTGCGACGAGGTGCAGTGGCGTTTTCTTGGCCTGTCTTTCGCGGGGTACAATGTACTGATGTCGCTTGCGCTGGCCGCCTTTTGCGGATGGGGGCTCGCGCGGCTGCGGCGGTGATGCTCAATCGTCGAGATCGTCCGGGCTCTTGCCGAACAGATGCACGATGCCGGGTGTGACGATCGACACATAGATGAAGCGCGACAGATGGTGCGCGCCGACGAACACCGGATCGATGTGCAGAGTCAGCGCCAGCGCCATCATGGCGTCCATGGCGCCGGGTGAAAACGCCACCACCAGATCGTTGAGTCTGACCGGGGTGGTCAGCATGATCGCCACCACGAACACCGCCGAGATTGCGATCGCCACCGCAAACGAGCCAAGCGCCGCCCCGATATAGCTGAGGATGGTGCGAGGCTTGATCGCGCCGAATCGTGACCCGATCAGCGTTCCGATCCCGACCAGTGCCGCCAGATACGCCCATTGCGGCAACGTCCCCTCGACCCAGCCGGCGCCGTGCAATACCGACGAGCCGAGCATCGCGCCGAACATCCAGCTCGCCGGGAAGTTCACCAGCCGCAGCAGCATGGCGACACCGACCGCCACCGCAATCAGGATCGCCAGCACCAGCGGCGTCGCCTCGGGGCCCCGCGACGGCAGCGCCCCGTGGCCCGCCATGCCGATCAGCGCCAGCAGCATCGGCACGGCGCTCGTGAGGATGATCACACGCATGACTTGCACGACGGCAATCCCCGGCACGTCGGCTTTGCGCTCGGTGGCCAGCATGATGATCTGCGACAGCGCGCCGGGACTGCCGGCGAGCAATGCCGAGGTACGATCCCATCCGTGAACGCGCTGCAGATAGATGCTGCTGCCGAGGGTGGCGCAGAACGTCGCTACCGCAAGCAGCCCGATCGTTACGGGGTAGGAGCCGAGGTTGTGCACCATGGTGGGCGACACCACGGAGCCGAGCGAGACGCCGAGCGCCATCAGCACGATGTGCGACAGCGGCGGCGGAAGGCCCATCTTGCGTCCGGCAAGTCCGGCAATGCCGACCGCGATCATCGCTCCAGTGATCAGTCCGCCGGGGAGTTGTGCCCAATAGAACAATGCGCCGCCGGCGGAGCCGATCGCGATTGTTTCGACCACTTGCAGAGTCTTCGACCGCAACGTCATGGCGGCCAGCGCTGGATTTCGAGGCACGGGGCCTTATTGCAAATCGTTCTCCTTTGAGCAATCGCGTCCGGCGCGCGCGGCCATGCCGGCGGCGCGGGCGCCTTCTCCCGCGCCACTGGTAATCGGTTCGCAATTGTCAGTTGCATGCTGCGAGATAGAATATCTACGGGTGGCATCTCAGGGAGAGGGACGATGAGAGTTTTCAAACACGAGACCGGCGCGGCGCTACTGACCGCCGCAGCGCTGCTGGCGTGGTCGGCTGCGACGCCGGCGCAGGCGCTGACCGCGCAGGAGTGCAGTGCGAAGTACCAAGCCGCCAAGACCGACGGCAGCTTGAACGGGCAGGGCTGGAACGACTTCCGCAAGGAGCATTGCGGTGCGGCGGCGACCGGCGACAGCAAGGCGGCAGAAGCCAAGCCGGCGGAGGCTAAGCCTGAGGCCAAATCCGAAGCCAAGCCCGAAGTTAAGTCGGACGCCAAGCCCGAGCGCAAGTCCAAGGCGAAGAGCGCCGCTGCGCCGACCGTGCCGCAGGGGCCTGCGGTGTATCCGACTGCAATCGACGCCAAATTTGCCCAGGAAAAGCCGACGCTGGCGCGGCTGCATACGTGCGCGCAGCAATGGAAGGCCAATAAGGCCGCCAACACCACCGGTGGCCTGCGTTGGATTCAGAAGGGCGGCGGCTATTGGAGCGAGTGCAACAAGCGCCTGAAGGGCTGATGACGGCCTCACCGGGCCACTAGCCTCACGGTCGTGCCAAGGCCCGGGACGGTGATGGCGACGGGATACGGCGCATGGCAGCCGTCCTGCTGCTGCGATTGACAGGTTTCGGCGGAGCCCGCATCGGTGCGCGCGATTTTCCGCGTAGGGGAGCCTGATGATTGCCAGTCTCGGCCTGATCCTGCTGTGTCAGCTCGCCGGCGAAGTGATCGCCCGCGGGCTCGGCCTGCCGCTGCCGAGCCCGGTGCTGGGCTTGATGCTGCTGTTCGGTCTGCTGCTCGCGCGCGACTACATCAAGCCGCTGGCGCGCGGACCGCTCGCCAGCGGCGGTGTTGAGGAGGCGTCTAGGGGGATGCTGGCGCATTTGTCGCTGCTGTTCGTTCCAGCGGGCGTGGGCGTGATCCAGCAGCTCGACATGATCACCGCCCACGGTATTGCGATCATGCTGGTGCTGGCCGGGTCGGTGCTGATCACGCTGGTGGTCACGGTGGTGACATTCGTGGTGGTGGCGCGGCTACTGGCGATGTGGGTGCCGCGATGAACGCCAACCCGTTCTCGCTATGGGTGTATCTGTCGCAGACGCCGCTGCTGTGGCTGACCGTGACGCTGCTGGTCTACGCCGCGACCGATGCGGTATCGCAGGCCACCGGGCGCAACCCGCTGGTCAATCCCGTTCTGCACGCCATGTGGATCATCGGCGTGTTCCTGTGGGCGACCGGCACCTCCTACACCACCTATTTCAGCGGCGCCCAGTTCGTGCACTTCCTGCTCGGCCCGGCCACCGTGGCGCTGGCGGTACCCCTGTATGAGAACCGCAAGTTGGTATTGGCAGCCATCCTGCCGATGGCCCTGGCTCTCGTGGTGGGCTGTGTCACCGCCATCGTCTCGGTGGTCTGGTTGGCGCAGCTTGCCGGGCTGCCGGAGACCGTGGTGCTGTCGCTGGCGCCGAAATCGGTGACGGCGGGCGTCGCGATGGGCATCAGCGAGTCGCTGCACGCCGATCCGTCGCTGACCGCGGTGGCGGTAATCCTGACCGGCATTCTCGGTGCCATCGTTGTGTCGCCGCTGATGAACCGGCTCGGGATTCGCGATTACCGGGCACGCGGCTTCGCCGTCGGCCTGGCCTCGCACGGCATCGGCACCGCGCGGGCGTTCCAGGTTGACGCCATTGCGGGCGTGTTCGCCGGCATCGCGATGAGTCTGAACGCGCTGATCACCGCGCTCCTGGTGCCGGTCCTGGTGACTCTGCTGGTACGCTGAGCTCGGCGCCGCGGCCGTCGCTGCAGTGTGATTTGCGGTGACCACAACCGCCGCGTTACGCTGCCAGACGTGATCAGTTCGCCGAGGATGTCGCTGATGTCGGAAGCCTCTGTGCTGAATGCCGCGCACCCGGCGGCCCCGCCGCTGCGATGGTCGGTGCCGCGCCCGGTTCTGGCGATTGCGGCCGCGCTGATCGCGGCTGCGGCGGCGGTACTCACCGCGCCAGATGCGGCCACCGCCGCGCTTGCTCAGCGTGATACCGAGCTGGTGTTGCTGCTGCGCTTTATGGCCGGCGTGAAGGCGGTACTGGCGTTCGCCGCGCTCGGCGCCGTGGTGTGGCGGCTCGGCTATCCGGCGGCGCCTTTGCTGAGTGCCGCTTACGTGCTGGCGCCTGCCCTGATGGTCGCGGCACCGCTGCTGATCTGGCAGATCGCCCCGACCGCGCTCGGCGCCGGGCTGTTTCATGGCGGCTTGGCGCTGCTGCTGCTCGCTTTGTTCGCTGATCGCGGACAAGCATCGGAATTGGTCCGGCGCACACTGTTGGTGCGGCACTCGGCCTGATCGCTACGCCGCCGGCCCCTTCAGCCAATCCAAGAGCGCCACGTTGGCCTCGCGCGGATAGCTGTGGCTGAGGTCGGCGATTTCGCGGTAGCTGACGTCGGCACCGGCCGAAACCAGCGCCTCGTGTGCCTGCCGCGCCACCTCCACCGGGAACATCCAGTCGTGGCGCCCATGCACGATCTGAATCGGCAGGCCGCGCAGCCGAGCGGCGTCGGCCGCGCCGGCGAGCAACGGATGAAAGCTCGCGGCGATCGGCGCCAGATGAGTGAACGGCGAGTCGGTGGTGAGGCCGGAGACATAGCAGAAGGTGCCGCCATCGCTGAGGCCGGTGAGCAGCAGGCGCGACGAATCGATCCGCCAATGCCCACGCACCTCGTCGAGGATGCGCACCAGATTTGGCGAATCGACGTCCTCCCCCATCAGCGCCCAGGTTCGCCCGGTCGCGGTCGGCGCCACCACGATGGCGCCACGGCTGCGGGCGTCGCGCAGCCAGCTCCATAGGAACAGCCGACCATGGCCGCTGCCGCCGTGCAACGCCACGACCAGCGGCCACTCCCGGTCCGGGTCGTAATATTCCGGCACGTAGAGCGAATAGCCGCCGCGGCTGCCGGGCTCGTTGAAGCGGTGAAACACGCCGCTGTCCGGGTGCTTTGGTCCCGTCAGCCGCGCCAGCAGCGTCTCGTCCTGCTGGCTGGCCGGATCGAGAAAGAAGCTCGACACGGGCGGCAGCGTTGCCGCCAGGGGATACAATACTTCCAGCGCCTGTGGCAGATTCTTCAGAGCGCGGAATACGTGGCCGAGATCGCCCTCGCCGGCGTCGACCGCCCGCAGGGCCGCAAACCCGGCGAGGGCCTGGTCACCCGCGCTCTGCAGCGGGCCGCGTAGATGCGCGAACGTTTCCGGCCAAACAGCGAGCCGGGGCAACTCGGCGCGCAGCGCGTCCTCTGGCTTGCCGACGAGCTGCATCAGGTCGCCGAATTCCGGCGGATGCAGATAGCGCGCGACGAAGCCGAGCGATTCGAGGCTCTGCAGCAGCGGCGGCAGCAGCGCCACGATATCATCCACCACAGCTTCGCTCATCGCTTCACCTCCCGATCGCACAGCAGCGGCGGCGACGAACGGCGACGACCTGGCTGCAAGGCGCCGAGAGTGTCAGGCGTCAGCGTCGATGCAACCGCAAATCTCTCAGGAGAAAGAAAAACGCCGCGCGACTGTAGTCGCGCGGCGCAGATCAATTCGGCAAATGGCCTTGTTCAGGCCGCCCGCACGGTTTCCAGGAACCGGGCGACTTCGTCTCTCAGCCGGCTGCTGTCTTCCGACAGCGATTTCGCAGCCGACAGAACCTGCCCCGAAGCGGTGCCGGTCTCGGTCGCGCCGCGCTGCACATCGGTGATGTTGGAGGACACCTGCTGGGTCCCCTGCGCGGCCTGCTGGACGTTGCGCGAGATCTCCTGCGTCGCTGCGCCTTGCTCTTCGACCGCAGACGCAATGGTGGAGGCGATCTCCGACATCCGTCCGATGGTCATGCCGATCTCCCTGATCGCCGACACCGACTGATCGGTCGCGGTCTGAATGCCGGCGATCTGCTGACCGATCTCGCCGGTGGCCTTGGCGGTCTGCTCGGCGAGCGCTTTGACCTCCGCGGCGACCACCGCGAAGCCGCGACCGGCGTCGCCGGCGCGGGCGGCCTCGATGGTGGCGTTGAGCGCCAGCAGGTTGGTCTGCCCGGCAATGGTGTTGATCAGCTCCACCACGTCTCCGATCCGGGCCGCAGCGGTCGACAGCATGCCGACGCTGTCGTTGGTCTTGCGGGCCTGGTCGACCGCATCATTGGCGATCCGCGCCGATTCCTGGACCTGACGGCTGATCTCGGAGATCGAGGACGACATTTCCTCGGTCGCCGACGCGACAGACTGCACATTGGCCGAGGCTTGTTCGGAAGCCGCCGCCACTGCGGTGGTGAGCTCTTCGGCGTGGCCGGCGGTTGCAGTCAGCGTTCCGGCGGATGCCTCGAGTTCGGTCGACGCCGACGACACCGTCTCGACGATCTGGCCGATTGCGGCTTCGAACTGGCGGGTGGCGGAGTCGACACGCTGGCCGCGCGCGATCTTCGCCTCGGCTTCACGTGCCGCGGCTTCGTCGGCGGCCTTCTTGGCGATCAGCGCTTCTTTGAAAACCTGCAGCGAATCCGCCATCGCGCCGATCTCGGTGCTGACACCCCGATAAGGTACATCGGCCGAGAGATCACCCTGACCCAGCGCCTGCATCGGCTTGATGATCGAGCCGATGCCGGATGTGATGTCGCGGATCACCATCACGCTGGCGATGACGCCGACTGTGATCGCCAGGCCGAGGATCGTCATCACGATGAAGAACGCCGAACTGTAGGTCGCAGCCGCCGCCGAGCTGGCGTCGCTAGCACCCTTGTTGTTCAACGTGATGTCCTTCTGCATCACAGCATCCATCTGATTCGCGAGCGGATTTAAAGTTCCCGACAGCAGGTTCACGCCCTCGATCGAAATCTGGCCATTGTGGCTCTTACGTGAAAAATCGAGCAGCTTCGGCGCCGCGGCTCTGTATTTGTCCCAGAGATCGACCCAATCCTGATAGATTTGTTTCTCTTCGGACGACGAAATCAGCAGCTCATAGGCTTTCTGCTCGGTCTTGATCTTTTCCTCGATGGTCGCGATCTGCTTCTCCAGCTTGGACATCGCCTCGTCGCTGGTTTCCAGCAGGTGATCGCGAAGTCTCATCCGGTAGTAAAGAACGCTCGACCGCATTTCGCCCAGAAGCGTCACCGTCGGCAACCAGTTGGTAGTGATCTCTACCGTGTTGGCGTTCATCGAACTTAGTTTGAGCAAGCTGACCGCGCCGAGCCCGGACAGAGCAATCAGCAGCATTGCGACGAGCGACGTGATTTTGGTTCGGATCGAGATTTTTGACAGCATGGCCTGATTTCCAATTGCCCCAAGGCTTGATGATCTCTGCACGCAAGCGGCTGCCCCCGGCCGCCCAACATCGGCGGCTGTGGCGTTCGACCGATGTCGTCGCGTGGGAAGAAGCTTTGGATGGCTGTGCTTGTTGTAACGTTAATTTGGAACCCCGTATCACTACGGGCGTGATTGCGAGGGACGCTTCCGCCGCCAAACCGTCCTCCAAGCTAGACCATGGATACGCCAAGCAGGCCGGGTCGGCGCTAACGGACGTGAGCCGGAGGCGCAGGTCGCGCGAACCGGTGCTTTTACTTGCCGCGCCAGTTGTGTAAGTCAGCCGGAGCCAAAAGCAGTCTCGACCGTTATGCGAAACGACGTCGTGAAGGGATGCGGTGAATGCGCGCCTCGGAGAACAGCTTCTTCATTCTGCTGCTGATCGGGGCGACCGTCCTGTTCTGCTGGATTCTGTGGCCGCTTTACGGTGCGGTCCTGTGGGGCATGGTGATCGCGATTCTGTTTGCGCCCTTGAACCGTGGTCTCAATCACGCCTTCGGCTTCCGACGCAATCTTGCCGCGCTGACGTCGGTCACGATCATCGTGCTGATGGTGCTGCTGCCGCTGTCGTTGCTCGGCGCGGCTTTGGCGCGGGAAGGGGCTGCGACCTACACCAAGATCGAATCCGGCAACCTCGACCTGCTCAATACGTTGCGGGAGTTGTTGGCTGCCCGGCCGGACTGGATCGGCGATCTGCTCAGCCGATTCGGCGTCGGCAATCTGTCCGATCTGCAGCAGCGGCTGTCGGCGGTGCTGCTGCGCGGCAGCCAGTATATTGCAGGGCAGGCGCTCGACATCGGCCAAAGCACCTTCGACTTCACCGTCAATCTGTTCGTGATGGTGTATCTGCTGTTCTTCCTGCTGCGCGACGGCGATCTGTTGGCGGGGCGAATCCGCCGCGCGATGCCGCTGGGGGTCGATCACCAGAGCCGGCTGCTCGACAAATTCACCGTGGTGATCCGTGCCACCGTGAAGGGCAACATGTTGATTGCCCTGATTCAAGGCGCCCTCGGCGGACTCGCCTTCTATGTGCTCGGCATCAGTGGCGCGCTGATGTGGGCGGTGGTGATGGCGTTTATGTCGCTGCTGCCCGCGGTTGGAGCCGGCATCGTCTGGTTGCCGATGGCGTTGTATCTGATCGCCACGGGCTCGCTTTGGCACGGCATTGGTCTGATCGTCTGGGGCTCGCTGGTGATCGGCATGGTCGACAATTTCCTCCGCCCGATCCTGGTCGGCAAGGATACGCGAATGCCGGACTACGTGGTGCTGATCTCCACCCTTGGCGGTCTCGAAGTGTTCGGCCTGAACGGCTTTGTGATCGGGCCGGTGATCGCCGCGATGTTCATTGCCACCTGGGACATCTATTCGTCCTCACGCCAGGACGCTGGCGACACGCCGCCGATCGGTGCCAGCGCCGGCCCGGTCGAGGCAGTGCCGGCGACGACCAGCGCGATCCGTAGCGATCGCGGCACGACGCCTGTCGCCTAAATCCCGAACCAGGGCTGCAGCAGCCGGGCGAACCGGCTCTTGAACCGCAACGGCGCGTCGGTGACGGCAAGGCAGATGCAGTCCTCGCCCGGGCCGGCCTGCGGCTGGTGTTCGGTGCGCTCGTCGGTCTCGGCGACGTCGCCGCGCCGCATCACGGTGTCACCGTCGTATAGCGATCCGTGCAGCACCAGCGTCAGTTCGCGCCCGGAATGACCGTGCTCCAGCACCCGCGTGCCGGCCTCGAACCGCAGCATCCGGGCGCGCGGGCCGCAGCCCGGGATGTCGATGGTGATCTGCTGCACGCGCGGCACCAGCCGGGTCCAGCGCAAACCGGCCAAATCCTTGCCGAGATAGCTGCGCAACGGTTCGGGGATCACGATATCGGAGCGTGGCCGCAGCGCTGTTGCGGGCGTGGCCGAGGGAGTTTCCGGCTCGGCCTGGGTCCGCGCCAGCACGCTCTGCCACAAGTCCGGAGTTACCTCTGCGGCGGGCAGTGCGTCGAGCATTTCGCCGCCGAGCGCATCGGCGGTCGCCGCGCGCGCACGGCAATGCGGGCACAGCGCCAAATGCGTGGCGACCAGCAGGCTCGAAGCTTCGTCCAGCGCGCCGGCGGCGTAGCTCAGCAGCAGATCGTCGCCGATGTGGTGCCGCACCGTCATCGCGGCTCTCCGGCGGGCGCATCGAGCGCCGCCCGCAGCTTGCCGAAGGCGAGCCGGATCCGCGACTTCACGGTGCCGACCGGCAGGCCAAGCTGCTCGGCGATCTCGCTGTGCGATTGGTTTTCGTAGAACGACAGCATCAAAACACTCTTCTCGTTGAACGACAGCGTCTCCATCACGTCGCGCACGCGCTGCTCGGCTTCGGTGCGCTCCAGCCGGCGGTCAGGCGGCTCCTCCTCGTCGGGCACGAATGCCGGATCGTTGGGATCGAAGCCCGGGCGTTTCGCCTGGCGCAGCCGGTCGATGCTGAGATTGCGTGCGATGGTGAAGATCCAGGTCGACGCCGAGGCTCTCGCCGGGTCGAACTGCGCGGCGCTGCGCCAGACCGACACCATCGTCTCCTGGGTGATCTCTTCGGCCAGTGCCGGATCGCCGCCGCGCCGCGCGAAGTACGATTTCAGGCGCGGTGCGAAGTGGCGAAACAGCGTCTCGAAGGCGGCGCGGTCCTGCGCGGCCGCGATGCGGACGATGCAGTCCGCCATCTCCGCCGATGGCGGGCGTGGACCGTCGCGCAATTGATCCATGACGACCGCTCCGTTGCCGGGCGCGCACCGATCCGCAAGACCGCCATGAGGTGCACGCTCTGAACCCTGCAGCCTAACGCGGGACGCGGCGATGCGGAGCGCGCCATGTGTCGCGCTCACATGCGCGCGAGTAGTAATCAGGTAGTCGCGCGCGAAGGCCGAATCTGGTGTGCGGAGAATCATGAGCAGCGAGAGCGTGGTCGGATCGATTGCATTTGCTCTGATACGAATCGGCTGATCGTTTGGATCACCGCCATCCCGACAAAAATCGCATGCGGCGCCCGAGCGCATCAGGCCGGCGCGGCTCACGCGGCTGTGATGGTGAGGCGGTGATCCGCCGGAGCCGCCGCTTCGTAAACAGCGTGCTAACAGCCAACGGGAGGTTTGATGATGTCGATGTTTCGGAAACTGAACGGCATGGAAGCTGCTGTGATCGGTGGCGCGCTCCTGATGACGCTCGCTCCGCTGGTGCCGTACGCGATGCTCGGCTGATCTTCGGCGAAGCAAGCTGACAGTTCGAGCGAACCCGGCCGTTTCTGGTGGGCCTGCCGGCAATGCCCGCAGGCCCACCGCGGGGGTCGTTCTCGGCAATCAGTGTCCGCGCCGAAACGTCGCAAACTGAAAGCGCTGCTCGGCGCCCCAAGGCGTTGCATGAATCTCGCGGCGACTGTCGATCATTTCGAATTCCGAGCCGAACTCACGTTGCAGGCCGTCGGTATCGTAGCGCATGACCGGCAGGCCGCTGCAACGCTCCGGACCATCGGACGCGAAGGTGCCGATGATCGCATAGCCACCCGGTGCCACCGCACGCGTGAGTCGCTCGCGATATGATAAGCGACCCGAATCAGCGGTGAGAAAATGAAATGCGGCGCGGTCGTGCCACAGCGCGTAAGATCGTTTCGGCTGCCACTCGGTGATGTCTGCCACGATCCAATCGACTGTCGCGGCGCGTTCGCCGAGACGTTTCCGGGTCGCCGTGAGCGCTGCCTCTGACAGGTCGAGCACCGTCAGGTCGCGGTGGCCGCGGTCGAACAGGTGATCCACCAGACGCGACGCGCCGCCGCCGACATCGATGATCGCCGCCTCTGGCGCCAGTCCCAGAACTGCGATCAGCTCCAGCGAGATCGTCGGCGTATCCTGAAACCAGGATACGTCCTGCTCGCTTTTGGTGGCATAAACGGTCTGCCAGTGATCGGTCATCTGCCCTCCTTGCCGGCGAGTGTCTGGACCAGGACGATGAACTGACGCGCCAACGGGTTGTTGTCACCGGTCGTCAGCGCGTAGACGTCGGCGGAGATCGGCGATCCGGCGATCGGCCGATACACCAGATCCTGATGCGCCAGCCTGCTGACGAATTCCGGGATGATGGCGATGCCGAGCCCTGCGGCGACCAGGCTCGTCAGCGACGTCGATTCGACCGCCTGGTGGGTGACGCGCGGCGCGTAGCCTGCCTCGAAGCAACACTGCCACAAATATTTCGCGAACTGCGAGTCCTCCAGCCGCAGAAACACGAAACTCTCGTCCCGGAGATCCGCCAGCGTCACTTTCCTGGCCGATAGCGGATGACCTTTCGGCAGCACCAGCCGGACCGATTCCCGCCACGCCAGTTCGCTGGTGATCTCGGCGTCCTGCGGCGGGCAGCGCAGGAAGCTCACGTCGGTCTGGCCGGATTTCAGCGCCGTCACTTGCCGGTCGGGCGACATCTCGTGGATGCGGAGATCGACGTTCGGATAGTTGAGCGCAAACTGCTGGATCGCTCGCCCGAGCGGGCCGGTCAGCACTGATCCGGTCAGCCCGACATTGAGAATGCCGGCGGTGCCGGCGCCGATCGAGCGGGCGCGCTGCACGGCGGTTTCGGCCCGCTCCAGAATGGCCAATGCCTGCTTCAGAAAGTCTTCGCCGGCCCGGGTCAAGGCGACGCGGCGGGTGGTCCGCTCGAACAACGGAGTGCCGATCTCGGCCTCCAGGTCCCTGATCTGCTGACTGAGCGGCGGCTGCGCCACCCCGAGGCTGTCGGCGGCGGCGGTGAAGTTCAGGTGCCGCGCCACGGCGGCGAAATAGCGGAGATGGCGGATTTCCATCCCTCAATCATATGCCAAACGTCTCAATCGAGACATATGAAATATTTGACGTCTAGAAACTCAGCAGTGATTGTTTCTCAGGCTCCAGATCCCGGGAACATTCCGATGAAGCGGTTTTTCGCGTCGCTGTTTGGGCAGGTGGTCACTGCCCTCGTGCTTGGTGTCGTTGTCGGTGCGGCGTGGCCTGAGGTCGGGGTCGCGCTGAAGCCGCTCGGCGACCTGTTCATCAAACTGATCAAGTTCGCAATCGCCCCGCTTGTGTTCGGCGTGGTGGTCAACGGCATCGTCGGCGCCGGCGATCTGAAGAAGGTCGGGCGGGTCGGGCTGAAATCGCTGATCTACTTCGAGGCGGTGACGACAGTGGCGCTCGCGCTCGGCATCGTGCTGGCCTATGTGTTCCAACCCGGCGCCGGAATGAACGTCAACACGGCGACGCTGGATAGTTCGGCGCTCGCCGGCTACAGCAGCCACGTCAAGGAAGTCACCGGCTTCACCGACTTCCTGATGCGGCTGGTGCCGACCACCTTCGTCGACGCCTTTGCCAAGGGCGACGTGCTGCAGGTGCTGATCATCGCGATCCTGTTCGGCGCCGGCTTGTCGCTGCTCGGCGAGCGCGGCAAGCCGCTGGCCGACAGCATCGAGCGCATCACCGAGGTGCTGTTCAAGATCATCGGCATCATCGTCAAGCTGGCGCCGCTCGGCGTGCTCGGCGCGGTGTCGTTCACGGTGGCCAAATACGGCATCGGCTCGCTCAAGCAGCTCGGCCTGCTGGTCGGCCTGTTCTACGCCGGCGTCGCGCTGTTCGTGTTCGTGATCCTCGGCGGCATCATGCGGCTGGCGGGTTTCAGTCTGATCAAGCTGCTGGCCTACTTGCGCGAAGAATTGACGGTGGTGGCCGGCACCGCGTCGTCGGATAGCGTGCTGCCGCAGGTGATGCGCAAGCTGGAGCGGCTCGGCATCAAGGACTCTACGGTCGGTCTGGTGATCCCGACCGGCTACTCGTTCAATCTCGACGCATTCTCGTTGTATCTGACGCTGGCGACGGTGTTCATCGCCCAGGCCACCAACACGCCATTGTCGTTCGGCCATCTGCTGGTGATCCTGGGCATCGCGCTGCTCACCTCGAAGGGGGCTCATGGCGTCCCCGGCTCGGCGATCGTGGTGCTGGCCGCAACGCTGTCGGCAGTGCCGGATATCCCGCTGATCGGTTTGGTATTGGTGCTGTCGGTCGACTGGTTCGTCGGCATCGCCCGCGCGCTCGGCAATCTGGTCGGCAATTGCGTGGCGACCGTGGTGATCGCCGCATGGGAAGGCGATATCGACCGGGCCCAGGCGAAACGCGTGCTGAACGGCGAGGTCACCACCGACACTGCGGCGATCCTGGATGCGCCGGTCGCGGAAGCCACCGCCTGACGGCGGGGGCTGCCGACAAAAGATAAAAGATCATGGGAGAGGCCCGATGAACGCCCCAACGTACAACCCGGCCTGTGGCGGCCTGCCGCCTCAGACCGCGCTCCATACCGGCCGCGCGGTGTTCACCGAGGCCTATGCGGTGATCCCGCACGGGGTGATGAGCGACATCGTCACCAGCCTGCTGCCGGGCTGGACCAAGACCCGCGCCTGGATTCTGGCGCGGCCGTTGTCGGGCTTCGCCGAGACCTTCGCGCAATACCTGATGGAGGTCGCGCCCGGCGGCGGCAGCGATCATCCGGAGCCGGATCCGCAAGGCGAAGGCGTCGTCTTCGTGGTCGGCGGCGCCCCGAGCCTCGAGCTTGGCGGCCAGACCCATGCGCTGCGCCCGGGCAGCTACGCTTATCTGCCACCCGGCTGCGGCTGGCGGTTGCACAACGCCGGCAGCGAGCCGGCGCGCTTCCACTGGATTCGCAAGGCCTACGAACCTGTGCCCGGTCTTGCTGCGCCGGACGCCTTCGTCACCCATGAGTCGGAGATCGAGCCCGCCGCCATGACCGGCACCGGCGGCAGCTGGGCGACGACGCGGTTCGTCTCGCCCGATGATCTGCGCTACGACATGCACGTCAACATCGTCACGCTGCAGGCCGGCGCCTCGATTCCGTTCGAGGAGACCCATGTGATGGAGCACGGGCTGTTCGTGCTCGAAGGCAAGGCGGTGTATCGGCTCAACCGCGACTGGGTCGAGGTCGAGGCCGGCGATTTCATGTGGCTGCGCGCGTTTTGCCCGCAGGCCTGCTACGCCGGCGGTCCGGGCCGCTTCCGCTATCTGCTGTACAAGGACGTCAACCGTCACCCGGCGCTCGGCCGCCGCGGGCTCGGGCGATGACCGGCCCGGGCGCCGCGCGAACGATCATTGCGCAGCCGCTGACGGCTGCGGCGTTCGCGCCGTTCGGCCAGGTGATCGATACGGCAGAGGTCGCCGCGCGTCCGATGAATGCCGGCATGGCCCGCCGTTTCCACGACCTCGCCGCGGTCGAGGTGATCGGCGAGGGCGCGCGGGTGGTGGTCGGTCTGGTCGAAGCGGAGCCTTACGCGCTGCCGCTGTGGCTCAACCTGGTCGAGCGCCATCCGCTCGGCGCCCAGGCGTTCGTGCCGCTGAATGCCGCGCCGTTTTTGGTGGTGGTCTGCCCGGACGAAGCTGGTCAGCCCGGCAAACCGCAGGCCTTCGTCACGGCGCCGCATCAGGGCATCTGCTACGCCCGCAACATTTGGCACGGCGTGCTGACGCCGTTCGGCGCCGCGCAGGACTTCGTGGTGATCGACCGCGGCGGGCCGGGCGACAATCTGGAAGAGCATGTGTTCGACGCGCCTTGGATCGTGCAGCTGCCGACCGGCCGTTGACGTCGCCCTGGGCGATCGGCCGCACGAACCGAAGGTTACGGCCGTTCAAACGTGATGCTGTAGCCGAACGCGTTGCCGGCGCAGCGCAGCTCTCGGAATCCCGCGGCCGTGACCTGCTGGCGCACGCGGCGGCGGGACACATAGTGCGGATCGAACACGCTCTCGGCGACCAGCAGACGGCCGCCGGGGCGCAGCATCGCAAACACCGACGGGAAGATGCCGGCGCCGTCCGGAATCTCGCCGAGCGCCATCACCATGACGGCGGCATCCAGCGAGCCCGCGGGAATCGCGGCTTCCCGCACGTCGGTCCGCAACGGCTGAATATTCCTCAGCGCTTCGGCCTCGGCCTTGGCGGCGACCTTCGCCAGCATGCCGTCCTGAACGTCCAGCGCGATCACCTGGCCCTGCGGCCCGACAGCGCGCGCCATCGGAATCGTCACCCGTCCGGGCCCGCAGCCGATGTCGATCGCATGCTCCCCGGACCGCAACTGCAATTGCGCCACGACCTGTTCGGAGCGAGTCGCGCGCGCCAGCGGATTTTCCATCTCCACCAGCCAGGCGATCTCGGACGGACACGGCAACACCGTCCGCCTGGAGGCCATGCGCCAGCCGACCCAGAGGGCCGGCGGCAGCAGCAGAAGCAGAAAACCCGACATCACCGTTCCGTTCGCATGCGCATTCGAACGCAGCAGTGCAGCCTGCGGGACGCGGTGTAAAGCGAGCAGGGGAGCTGTGATGACAGGGGCGAGACGAGGTGACTTCCGGCCGGTGCGCTACGGATCCAGCTCGGTGTCCCAGTACAAGTAATCGAGCCAGCTCTCGTGCAGATAGTTCGGCGGGAATAGCCGGCCGTTGCGGTGGAGCTGGTGGACCGTCGGAGCGAACGCGGTCTGGCGCGGGAACATCTTGGCCTGCTCGGGGGTCAGATTGCCCTTGCGCAAATTACATGGCGAACAGGCGGCGACGACGTTCTCCCAGGTGGTCTGGCCGCCCTTCGAACGCGGGATGATATGATCGAAGGTGAGGTCGTCGTGCGCGCCGCAATATTGGCAGGAGAACCGATCCCGCAGGAAGACGTTGAAACGGGTGAAGGCCGGATGCGTCGTCGGTTTGACGAAGGATTTCAGCGAGACGACGCTGGGAAGCTGGAAGTCCAGGTTGGGACTGTGGACCGCGCGGTCGTAATGCGCGACGATATTGACGCGATCGAGAAACACCGCCTTGACCGCGTCCTGCCACGACCAAAGCGATAGAGGATAGTAGCTGAGCGGCCGGAAATCCGCGTTGAGCACCAGCACCGGCCAACCACCATGCGAGACATGCGCGTTCAAGAAACGCTCCTGACCCCCGTCGATCGACGCTGCGAAGCAGCATGCGAAGGCATACTACAATCAGCGTGACGGCCTTGTGAAGGGCGATGCAGAAATCTCCGTCCCGCAGGGCGGGATTTCAGCCCAAACCGGGCCGCATGCGCAGCAGGCGTATTCCAGAAACCTATCGCCTGAGAGGCGTTTGTTCCATTTTTACCGGCCGCGTTGACGGGGCCGCGGCGGGCTAGCAGATTGAGCCCGACAGTTCCCGTAAATCCGCCAATCCAAGTGAGGAGGCGTCATGTCCAACGCAGCAACCGCATCGCTCAAAGCCGTCGCAGAAGCACCCGCCCATCGTCCCGGCCGCGGCCGTGTCTACGACTCGATCGCCGATGCTTATGGTGATACGCCGTTGGTACGTCTGAACCGGCTGCCGCAGCAGCACGGCGTCAACGCCACGATCTACGCCAAGCTCGAATACTTCAATCCGGCGAGCAGCGTGAAGGATCGTATCGGTGCGGCGATGATCGCGGCGCTGGAGCAGGAAGGGATCATCAAGCCTGATACCGTGCTGATCGAGCCGACCTCCGGCAACACCGGTATCGCGCTGGCGTTCGTGGCCGCCGCCAAGGGGTACCGGCTCAAGCTAGTGATGCCGGAGTCGATGTCGGTCGAGCGCCGCAAGATGCTGGCGTTCCTCGGCGCCGAGCTGGTGCTGACCGAAGCCGCCAAGGGCATGAAGGGCGCGGTCGCCAAGGCCGAAGAGCTGGTGGCGGCGACCCCGAACGCGGTGATGCCGCAGCAGTTCAAGAACCTCGCCAACCCGGCGGTGCATCGCCGCACCACCGCGGAGGAGATCTGGAACGACACCGACGGCGCGGTCGATATCTTCGTGGCCGGCGTCGGTACCGGCGGCACCGTCACCGGCGTCGGCCAGGTGCTGAAGCCGCGCAAGGCGTCGCTGCAGGTGGTGGCGGTCGAGCCGGAGGAAAGCCCGGTGCTGTCCGGCGGTCAGCCCGGCCCGCACAAGATCCAGGGCATCGGCGCCGGCTTCGTGCCGGATATTCTCGACCGCTCGGTGATCGACGAAGTGGTGAAGATCCCGAGCGCGACCGCGATCGAAACCTCGCGCGCTCTGGCGCGCCACGAAGGCATCCCGGGCGGCATCTCGTCGGGTGCGGCGATCGCCGCCGCGATCGAACTCGGCAAGCGCCCGGAAAACGCCGGCAAGACCATCGTGGCGATCGTGCCGTCGTTCTCGGAGCGCTATTTGTCGACGGTGCTGTTCGAAGGCGTCTGATCGAACGCGTGCTGATGCCGGATGGCGGGTATTCCCGCGATCCGGCGCAGCACGGAGTGAATTAAGTCACTATCAGATCGGTGCCGGTGAGCCGGCGATAGGCGTCGAGGTAGCGCTTCGAGGTCGCCTCGACGATCTCCGCGGGCAGCTTCGGCGGCGGCGCTTCGCCGTTCCAGCGGCCGGCGCGGCGTTCGGCGTCGAGATAGTCGCGTAGCGGCTGTTTGTCGAACGACGGCTGCGACCGGCCTGGCGCGTAAGTATCGGCCGCCCAGAACCGCGAACTATCCGGCGTCATCACCTCGTCGATCAGGATGATGCGGCCGTCCTTGTCGCGGCCGAATTCGAATTTGGTATCGGCGATGATGATGCCCTGCTCGCGGGCGACCTCTTCGCCCTGGGTATAGACCGCGCGCGTCATGCTCTCGAGCGTGTAGGCAGCCTCGTCACCGATGATCTCGCGCATCCGCGCGATCGTGATGTTCTCGTCGTGACCGGTCTCGGCCTTGGTGGCCGGCGAGAAGATCGGCGGCACCAGCCGCTCGCTCTCCTTTAGCCCTTCGGCCAGCTTCTCGCCCGCCAGCGTGCCGGAGGCGGCGTATTCCTTCCAGGCCGAGCCGGTGATGTAGCCGCGGATCACACATTCGATCGGAAACACGGTCGTCCGCCGGCACAGCATGGTGCGGCCGGCGAGCGCGGCGCGATGGCCCTGCAGGGTCGGCACCGCGTCGATGATCTCGTCGATGTCGGCGCTGATCATGTGATGCGGCACCACGCCGCCGAGCTGATCGAACCACCACGCGCTCACCTGCGTCAGCACCGCCCCCTTCATCGGGATGGTCTCGCTCATCACCACGTCGAAGGCGCTGATCCGGTCGGTGGTGACGAGCAGCAACCGGTCGTCGTCGACGGCATAGATGTCGCGCACCTTGCCGCGGCCGATCTGGGTCAGCGGCAGGTCGCTCGAGAGCATCGTGGTCATGGGCGGTGTTCCAGGCAGAGGTGGCCGCTGGCACAGCCGGCGGCACGGGACGGTTCAGGTCCGCAGTCTATCATTCCGGCAGCGGAATGAACTCGCTCTCGTTCGGGACGGAGGTGAAACGGCCGGTTTTCCAGTCCTGTTTGGCCTGTTCGATCCGCTCCTTGCTGGACGAGACGAAATTCCACCAGATATGGCGGGGGCCCTCCAGCGCATCGCCGCCGAGGAACATCATCCTTGTGTCAGTCTTTGCCCGGACAGTGATGCGGTCGCCGGGACGGAAAATCAGCAGGGTCGGACCGACGTGGCGCTCGCCGGCGATCTCGACCTCGCCGTCGACGACGTAGATCGCGCGCTCCTCGTGGTCCGGATCGAGCGGCACCGCTGTGCCGGCCTTGGCGTTGACCTCGACGTAGAACCACGGCGACACCATCGTCACCGGCGAGGCCTGGCCGAACGCCGACCCGGCGATCACCCGGGCGGTGAAGCCGGTGTCCTGCACCATCGGCAGCGTCGCCGCGGCGAAGTGCTGGAAGCTCGGCGCGATCTCTTCGGAAGCCTGCGGCAGCGCGATCCAGCTCTGCAGGCCGAGCATCGACTGGCCGTCCCGGCGCTCGACGTCGGGCGTGCGCTCGGAATGCGCGATGCCGCGGCCGGCGGTCATCAGGTTCATCGCGCCGGGCGCGATCTCCTGAATGTTGCCCTCGCTGTCGCGGTGCATGATCCGGCCGTCGAACAGATAGGTGACGGTGGCCAGCCCGATATGCGGGTGCGGCCGCACGTCCATGCCTTTGCCGGCGATGAACTGCATCGGTCCGAAATGATCGAAGAAGATGAACGGACCGACCATCTGCCGCTTGCCGTGCGGCAGCGCGCGGCGCACCGCGAAGCCATCGCCGAGATCGCGGGTCCGCGGCACGATGATCAGCTCCAGCGCGTCGCAGGTGGTCGGATCGCCGAGCACCGGATCGTTCGAAGGCATCCAGCTCATGAGACGAACTCCTCGCCGTTTGAGATCGTCATTGCGAGCGAAGCGAAGCAATCCAGAAGCCTCGTGTACCAAGCTGGATTGCTTCGTCGCTTCGCTCCTCGCAATGACGGGGGCAGGCCCGTGCAAGATTCGGCAGCCATGCCGTCGTTTGTCACGCCGTCGGCGCGGTCAGTGCTGGGCTGGCGGTCTTTCCATTGCTCTTGCGCGGCTCGCTCGTCACCGGCTTGGTCGGCACCAGCTTCCGCACCGCGGAGGAGGCGGCGATCTGGCCGCGCTCGAACAGCGCCTCGTGGTTGGATTCGATGTCGCCGAGTGCGTACAGGTAGTTGACCATCAGGCCGTGCGACTGCCGCATCCCGTTCGGCGACCGGTCGCCGAGGAAGTTCAGCCGGTCGAGCCGCGCGCCGTTGCCGAGGTGGAAGCGCGCCACCGGATCGAGCGGCCGGCCGTTCTTGGACTTGGCCTGCAGGAAGTACGCGGCCGCGAGCTGCAGCACGATCGGCTTCAGCCGATCGGCGGTGTCGGCATCGTCGAACCAGTTCGGCGTATCGAGTGCCTCGATCGCCTTGCGTGCGGAAGCATCGAGCAAGGTCGAATCCGGATTGTCGCGTTCGCGCTGCAACCACTTGGCAAAGCCCGGCACCGGCGACAGGGTCACGAAGGTCTGCACGTTCGGCAGCTCGCGCTTGATCTCCTCGACCACCTGCTTGATCAGGAAGTTACCGAAGGAAATGCCGGCGAGGCCCTGCTGGGTGTTGGAGATCGAGTAGAACACCGCGGTGGCGGCGTCGCTGGCGGCGATCGGTTCGCGGTCGAGATCGAGCAGCGGCGCGATCGCCGCCGGATTGTCCTTGGTCAGCGCCACCTCGACGAAGATCAGCGGCTCGTCGACCAGGCGCGGATGGAAGAAGCCGTAGCAACGCCGGTCCGGCGGCGCCAGCCGCGCGCGCAGATCGTCCCAGTCATGGATGGTGTGGACCTGCTCGTAGCGGATGATCTTTTCCAGGATGTTGGCCGGTGTCGTCCAGTCGATCCGCTGCAGCACGAGGAACCCCCGATTGAACCACGAGGTGAACAGATGCACGAAATCATCGTCGACCTGCCTCAGCTGCGGATTCGCGGCGAGGCGGGCGAGTACGGCCTCACGCATCTTCACCAGCGCGGCAGTGCCGCCCGGCGCGTGATTGAGGCGGCGGATCAGCTCCTGCCGGCGCGGCTCGGCGGCGCGCAGCAATTCACCGGTCGCTTCCGTCGAGGCGTCGGCGCGAAACGCTTCGATGGCGGCATTGAGTTCGGCGAGGTCGGGCCCGAACTGTTCGGCGAGCGCATCGAGAAACGCCAGCTTGTCGTCTTCGGCCGCAGCCTCGTAGCCTGCGAGCAGTGATGCGGCCAGCGCCACGCCGGATGCTTCACCCCGCCGCGACAGCAGCGTCTCGCCGAGCGCGATCAGTTCGTCGCCGGACATCGGCTGCGAACTCGTCAGTCCGAACAGGCTGCGACCGCGTTCGGTCAGGCTGTTGAACAATCCGCCGAGAAATTCCGAGGCTCGGTCTGCAGTGGTGGCAATCGGCATCAGCTTCATCCCAAGTTAGCGAGCTTGTCGCCTCAGGTCTGTCGTGCGGTACGTCGTAACCATAGACGTTCCTGGCAACGCCTTCCAGACGCATGAGCGGGATGATGGTTTCGCAACGTCTTCGTGACCGGCCGAAGGCCCCGGTCGCGGCAGATGCCGATGGCGGTCGCCGACTAGTTCGCCAGCACTTCGGCGGTAACGTCCTCGACGTTGAGTTGCAGGCAGATCATCCGCCCGTCCGCGTCGCGCACCGGTGTGTAGATCGACTGCCAATAGCGCTCGACGAACACGCCCTCGGCGTTGCGAATATCGTAGCGCTGCACGGCGAGCGCGTGCGGTTGACCGGTTTCGACCACGGTGCGCAGCAATTCGTAGACGTTGCTCACGCCGTCGGCGGTATCGATCGCTGGGTTGTCCGGAAACACCTCGAACAGCGGCTTGCCGACGATGGCGGCGCGCATCGTCAACGTCGCGCGTGTGAAGGCGTCGTTGACGTCGATGATCGTCAGGCCGGGGCCGGCATCGATCAGCATATAGGCATGGCTGGGCGCATCGAAGCTTGCGCGAAGCTGCGCCTGAACCGCCGCGGCGTCACTTGCCGGCCTTCGGTATCCCATCGGCGACAGATCGGCGCCGGAGATCTCCGAGTTCAGCAGCGCCAGCTCGCGCTTGGCGGCCGACAGTAGGCCGAGCAGCGTTCGGCGCAGCGTCTCGTCCTCGGCAGTCTCGAGCAGCTTTTGGAAGTGCGCGATGTTCTGTTCACAGACGAAGCGTTGCATCGGCCGCTCTCCGCCCTCCAGGAGTTGCGGCTTCCGTGCTATGCTAGATTGCAAGTATGTCAATACCGATGCAAGTATGTCAATACCGCAAAAAGTCCCTAGCGTCCCAACGCCGTTGCCTCACTGACCTTGGCGAACCGCTCCAGCGTCAGCACCGCGTCGGCGAAGCTCTGCGCCCGGCCGTCGAGCACCGGGCGGGCAAGCTGCAGGAACTTCTGCGCCATGGCTTGATCACTCGGGAACGAGTTCGGCTCGCCGGACGGGTCGGCATAAATCCGCTCGTGCAACCCGTCCTCCGTGGCGATTGAGACGCGGGCGCCGAAGGGGTGAGTTTTGCCTTCGAGCCGTTCGTCGCGCACCACGTCGAACTTGTCTGCGAGCGCATCGATCGCCGGATCGCCGAGCCGCGTATAGTCGTCCCAGCCGAAGCTGCCTTGCTCCAGCGCCAGTGCGCCGGTGAAGAACATCGAGAACTGGCCGCCGACAATCGAGCGCGGATGCCGCTTGGTCGGTGCATCGCCAGTCAGGGTAATGCCGTTCTGGTGCAGCCCGACTTCGACTCGCTTGATCTGCGCTGGCGTCAGATTGTGCTCACGGCGCATTGCGATCAGGGCGTCGATCGCCGCATGGGTGTAGCGGCAGCTCGGATACGGTTTCACGCCGATCTTCATGGTCTCGTAGACCTTGCCGAGATCGGCGACCGCTTTGTCGCGATGCGGGGTGTCGGTGTAGCCGACTAACAGGCCGTGAATGCCTTCGACCGATTCGGTCGAGCCGACGAAGCCGTTCTTGGCCAGCGTCGCGGCGATCACGCCGTTCATCGCGGCGGCGCCGACCTGGTAGCGCTTGTTCCAGGCGCCGTTGACCAGAAACTGCAGCGAGCCGGCGGCCTGACTGCCGGAGACGCCGAACGCCGACACGATCTGGTCCTGCGAGAGCCCGAACAGTTTGGCGGCGGCCGCCGCAGCACCGTAGGTGCCGGCGGTCGCGGTCGGGTGGAAGCCGCGCGCGTAGTGCGAGGTCGGATCGAGCGCGTTGCCGAGCCGGCAACACACTTCATAGCCGGCGACGATCGCAGTCAGCACGTCGCGGCCCGAGGCGCCGACCAGTTCGCCGACCGCGAAGGCGGCCGGCACCACCGGCGCCGAAGGATGCAGCGAAGAGTCCGCATGGGTATCGTCGAAATCGAGCGAATGGCCGAACGCGCCGTTGAGCAGTGCCGCCACCGCCGGAGTCCAACGCTTGTCGTCGCCGAACACCGTCGTTTCCCCGGCCGTATCGAGCGACAGCGCCTGCAGCATCTGCAGGATCGACGGCGTCGACTCGGCTTCGCGCCGGGCGCGGATCGCGCTGCCGAGGAAGTCGAGCGTCAGCAGCTTGGCGCGTGCCAGCACGTCCTGCGGAATATCGGTGAATTGCAGCGCGGCGACGTAGCCGGCGAGCGTGGCGGTTTCGTTGGCCATTCGGGCTCCCTCTTTTGCGCGGCACGTTAGGCGGGGCGCGCACATGGTTCAAGCCGCGCGGCTGCAGGCCCCACCCGCATTCGGCCGTATTTGCGCGCCTCGCGGCGCCGTGCTCTGTAGCGCCGGTGATTTCGCGCCAGACGGTGCAACCGCAAAGATTGCCGCCGCCGATGACAGTCAATTGGACACGTCTGCTTTCCCAATGGAAACCGCGCCGGCCACAATGGGGGCTGGCACTCCGGATCACGCTGGCGGCGTTGCTTGCGCTGGGTCTGGCGCAGAGTCTGCACCTGCATTTGCCGCTGTGGGCGGTGCTGACCGCGATCATCGTGACCCAGACCAGTGTCGGGCGGTCGCTGAAGACGGCGGGCGACTATTTCGTCGGCACCATCGGCGGCGCGATCTATGGCGGAGCCATCAGCATCTATGTGCCACATCACAGCGAGTTGGCATTGCTCGGCGCGCTGGCGCTGGCGGTCGCACCGCTGGCGCTGATCGCCGCGATCAAGCCCAGCCTCAACGTCGCCACGGTGACGGCGATCATTGTGCTGCTGGTGCCGACCATTACCAAGGTCGAGCCGCTGGCCTCGGCGATCGACCGGGTGCTCGAAGTCGCGGTCGGCGCCACGGTCGGGCTCGCGGTCTCGTTCGTGGTGCTGCCGTCGCGGGCGCAGGGGCAGGCGTTGGCCGCAGCGGCACGTTCGCTCGAACTGATGGCCGACGCGCTCGGCGCGCTGCTCGCCGGGCTGACGAAGGGACTTGATAACGACGCGCTGCACCGGCTGCAGGACGGCATCGGCGCATCGTTGGTCACGCTGGCCGAGATCGGTGCCGAGGCGCAGCGCGAGCGCAACGCCGGGCTGTCGCGCGGGCCGGACGCAGCGCCCCTGGTGCGCACGTTGTTGCGGCTTCGCCACGATCTGGTGATGGTCGGCCGCTCCGTCACCGCACCGCTTCCGCCGTCGCTGCAGGAGCGCCTCGGCGGTGCGATCGACGATCTGCGTCTTGCAGCGACCTCGCATCTGGCCGCATGCGCCGAGGCGTTGCGCGCGCGCCACGCGCCGCCGCCGCTCGCGCCGATGGAACAGGCGCTGGCCGCTTATGTGGCCGAGGTTACGGCGGTCCGGCGCGACGGTTTGATCCGGGCGCTGCCCGGCGATCAGGCCGAGCGGTTCTTCGCGCTCGGCTTTGCGATGGAGCAGCTCCACCAGAATTTCCGCGACCTCGAAATGCGGGTCACCGAATGGGGCCTGCCCGGCAAACCGGCCGCGCGGGTCGCGTAGCGGTCAGATTTTGTAAACCATCACGAACACGGCCGCGACCAGCGGCACGGTGGCGGCAATTCCCCAGATCAGCCAGGTTTTGGCGTCACGCCAGTATTGGGCGGGGATTTCGCCGCCTTGCGCGAAGCTGCGTGCAAGCCGGGCCTGCCGGATCTGAAGCGGGATCAAAATACCGAGCCACATCACCCCGGAGATTACGAACAGGATCTGCCCGGCCACCAGCCAGAACGAATCGAACAGCGGCAGGTCCTTGATCAGCGCGGCGCCGTAGCCGCCGATGATGATCAGGGCGATGCCGGTCAGGGTGAAGATGAAGTCCGACACGGTGACGCCGCGCTGCGCGTGCGCGACGATTTTCGGGTCGCGCGTCATGTCGGAGAACGCTTTCCAGAACGCGGTGATGGTGACGTTGCCGACCAGAACGACCACACCGACGACGTGGAGAAACTTGAACACATCATACATCGGGACTGTTCCGCGCCTGTGCCGTCGTGACCAGCACCCCGCCGCGCCACTGCTCGATTGATGCTTTGTGCTCACGGTTTTGAGACGATTGTCAAATCGACCTTCGTTGCGGCGCTGGTGCAGCAACGCGAGCTTGGTGAACGCGTTCGGGGCTTCTGGCTGAGCGATTCTTCTGTAGCCTCTCAGCCTATGGGCCGCCGGTTGAGGCTACGGGTATGTCTTGGGCGCAGGGCAGCAGGCGGCAGTTCCAGATCTACCATATTGCAACGCAGCAATTATATGCCGAGCCAGGGCAGGGGCCCAGACCAGGAGCGACCGTGTCACTCAAAGATCAAATCGATTTTCTCGGGCAGCTCCGAAAAATGCAATCCGCCAGTGGGTTAGGGTGGGGAGGCGAGGCGGCGACCGACTGCCGCCTGACCGAGACCTCGGCTTTCGGTGCCAATCCCGGCGACCTCCGGATGTTCTCGTTCGTCCCGGAAGGGATCACGCACAAGCTGCCGCTGGTGGTCGTTCTGCATGGCTGCACCCAGAATGCCGCCGGCTATGAGATCGGCGCCGGCTGGTGCACGCTGGCGCAGCGGTACGGTTTTGCTCTGCTGCTACCTGAGCAGACCCGCAGCAACAATCCAAACACCTGCTTCAACTGGTTTTCGCCGGGCGACATCCGCCGCGACAGCGGCGAGGTCGGCTCGATCCGGCAGATGGTCGAGCATATGGCGCACAGCCACAAGATCGATCGCGCGCGGGTCTTCGTCACCGGCCTGTCGGCTGGCGGCGCGATGGCGGCGGCGCTGCTCGCAACTTACCCGGACGTGTTCGCCGGCGGTGCGGTGATTGCCGGCCTGCCTTACGGCGTGGCGCTCAATGTGCGCCAGGCGCTCAAGGAAATGCGCCATGCCACCGCGCGCAAAGGCCGCGAGCTCGGCGATCTGGTGCGCAGCGCGACCCCGCATAAGGGCCCGTGGCCGAAGCTGGCGGTGTGGCACGGCGATGCCGATCGCACTGTCGATCCTGCGAATGCCGACGCGCTGGTGCGGCAATGGCTCGATCTGCACGGACTGCCCGACGCGCCGGTAGCCGAGACCAAGGTCGACGGCTATCCGCACCGAATCTGGCGCAATTCGAGCGGGGAGACGATGGTGGAATCCTACACCATCACCGGTATGGCGCATGGTACGCCGCTTGGTGTCGGCGCCGGCGAAGAACGCTACGGGGTCGCCGGTGCCTATCTGCTCGATGTTGGTATTTCGTCGTCCTATCACATCGCTCAGTTCTTCGGCCTGACCGGTCGGGTGCACCAGCGGCGATCGCGAGAGAAGGCCGTGGTCTCACCGCGTAGCGCCGATGCGGGTCACGAGGGACGCGGCGGGCCTGCGCGGGCCGGCAACCGCAAGCCGCCGCCGAACGCCGGGCAGAGCGATACTTCCGCCGAGCCCCCTCATGGCAAGCGCGGCCTTGATGTCGGCTCGGTGATCACGCGCGCCCTGACGGCTGCGGGACTGATGAAGTAATCGGTTGGTTCCGCACGACGATGCACGGATTATCGGCACGGATCCGTCCGCTGTTGTACGGAACTGATCGCCGGAGCCGGACTTGTCAGACGACCTTTCACAGAACGGGAGTCTGACCATGATCAATCGTTTCGCCGGAACCGCCATTGTTGTGCTTGCGCTTGCTGCGCCCGCCATTGCCAATGCCCAGGGCGTTCCGGGCGGCATTGAACGCGGCGCACGCGAGGGCGAGCGTGCGGCGGGGCCCGTCGGCGCGGTGGTCGGCGGTACGATCGGTGGTGTCGTCGGCGGCGTTGCTGGCATCCTGGGCGTCGACGACCGCCCGCAGTTCCGTCACTACGTGGTCGAGCAGCGCCACCCCTCGTTCCGCTATCGCGATGAAGTTCGCGTCGGCGTCGTGCTGCCTTCGGACGGCGTGACCTACTACGAGGTGCCGAATCGCTTCGGCCGCGCCAGCGAGTATCGCTATACGGTGGTGAACGATCGCACCGTGCTGGTCGATCCGCGCACCCACAAGGTGGTCGAGATTATCGAATAATCGGCCAGTCGCATCATCAGGGAATCGGGCCGTGTCGCGCTGACGCGGCCCGATTTTCTATGGTCTCAAATTTCCGGCCTTAGGTAGCAAATGCACCAATCGTGAAAATTCATCCGTTTCTGGAGCGGAGGAATGCCATGTTGAGCGAGCTGCGCACGCTGCGCGGGTCGCCGGATGGCACCGCCGTATTCGGTGGCTCGGGGCTTTCATCCTTTTTGCAGTAGTTGTGCTCGTCTCCGCCCATCAGAACCCAGCGGTTTCCCTTGAGATCGAACACAAAGCAAAAACCGAAAATATACCGGTCATCGAAGATATCCCGGTAGCGTACAAACCCTTGAAAAAACGCGACATTTACAACGTCGCCGATGCTTCTTCCGCTTTCCCCTCCGAAAAGGTCAACGTGCGTCACGGTGCTAAATTCTTGGGTGTCGGCATCCGGCGGGGCGATGACGCCATACGGCATCGGACGGCCCCGCCTGTCCGGGTTCATTGGGCCGGGTTGCGCGCCGATCTCGAGGCAAGTCACGAAGTCGTCCAGCTCAACAATGTGAGCTGGGGTCCGTCCGTAGTTTCTGATGCAATACTTGAGATCGTCGAAGACAATCCCGTGCACGGTCTTGGCGTTGATCCCCTGCTCAACGAAGTGGACGGCAAGGAATGGAGCCTCAAGTTGAGTGAGGGCGCGCTCCGCGACCTTTGTTCCAGCCACTGCGGCATCGGCCGTTATGCGCGTGTAGCGGATCGTGTAAAACAGCCCGACAAGAGTGAGGAGCCCAAGTCCTACTTGGATTATGTTAAGCGTGACGGTGTTCTTCGCAGCTTCCGCCATGCCAATCTGTTTGCACAAATCGGCTTCGTCGTGATTTGCGGGTGCTTTGCAATTTGGCTTGGCCCAATCGGGCTCGATCTTATTTTCCCGCTCGGCGGTCACGGTAACATGACCAATGATAGCCAGCGGCTGACGGTCGGCCTTTTCATGAGCGCTATTGGATGGGGGGCGTTGCTCCTCCTGTTGTGCGTTATTGACGCTATTGCGTGGTGAACCGATCGCGGAAAGAGCGATTAGGCATCCTCCAACCGCAATGATGAGCAACCGACCGCCGATAAACATTGGATCAAAAACGCTGCTGTAAAACCGCCGCGGCTGATCTTATTGGCGATGTTCCGTTCTGTCTCCGGTAATTGGGACGCGCTGCACGCCGGCTGGCAGGTTCATCGGATCAACCATTCGCAGGCTTACTGCACGGGCGATGCTTGCACCAATCAGCCGAGTCGTTTTTCTCCTGCCTGCGCCGCATGGTCGATGGCCAGCACCACACCGTCTCGCCGAAGTACCTTTCACCAGTACGCCGGCCATGCCGCTTGGCTGGAAGATCACCGCCGGCTCGACAACGGCTCGCTGGCGCATCGCGTGGTCGGGCTGGCGATGGCGCACCCGGTCAGCCGGCGGTGGAAGGGGTATTGGCAGCGGGCTTGTTGATATTTTGGCGATCTTGAGGATCTCGCCGGCCAATGTGGCCCGGCGATCCTTCAAGGCGTGGATAGCGTAGCGGTTGCCCTTCTCATTCATGGGCGCACACTGGCAAAAACAGGCCAAATCAGCCATGTTTAACTCTGGTGCATTTGCTACCTAAGGCCGCAAATTTCCATGGTCTCAAGGCCGAGAGCGCTGCAACGTCTCGGACGGCTTCTCGCCGAACATGTCGCGATAGTCGCGGGCGAAATGTCCGAGATTGGAGAACCCGCAGGCGAGGGCCGCGGCCGTGACGGTGGTCGGCACCGTCCCATCCGCCAGCAGATCATGGGCATGCTGCAGCCGAACCCGCTTGGCGAAGGCCATCGGCGAATAGCCGCGGCTGCGCTGGAAAGCCTTGAAGATCCCGCGCGAACTGATCCCGGTCAGCGCCGTCAGCTTCTCGATGGTCAGCGGCCGCATCCAGTTGGCTTCGATGTATTCCTCGACCTGCCGGACATGCTTGGGTGCCACGCCGTTGGCCTCGCGCTCGAGCTGGCGGCTGTAATTGTGCCGGAAGGCGGACAGGAACAGGAGGGTGATCGCCTCTTGCAGCTCGGCGAGCACGACCCCGGGCAGCGGACTGCAGTTGAGCTGATTGGCCATGAAGCACCACAGCCGGCGCAGATTCACCACCTGCGGCGCTTCATTGTTCGCGGCCGGCTCGAACTCCAGCGATGCCTTCGGCTTACAGCCGAGCAATGATGTCAGTTTGCGTTCAAGCGCCGTGGTGCTCACGCGCAGCAAGCTGAACTTGTAGCTCGGTCCGTATTCGGTCCGTGCGCTTCGCCCAGGCGAGATGATGCCGGATTGGCGAGCGTTGATCGCGGTTGTGGATCCGCCGCTACGGGTGACGAACTGCCCGGCCAGCGCGATCTGCAGCCGCGTGCACTCGCCTTCGGGAAAATCCACCGTGATCGCGCCGATGCCGGCGCCGAAGCCGAGTGCGATGTCGTCGAGCTGAACGAAATTGCTGCGCGCCTGAAAGTCCGCCGTGACCGGGGCGTCGACCAGCCGCGCGCCATACACCGTTTCCAGCGCCTGCCGCAGTTCCTCCGGATCGGTCGTGTCGAATGCGGGGTAACGGGAGAGCGGTTCGTTGAGAAGCTCGACTGTCATCTCGATAACGCCTCCGGTCCCAGAACGCACACGGCCGATCCTGGTAACAGAACGGGGGAACCGGATGTTACTCGTAGGATTCCCAGGTATTTGCCGAAAATTGGACTCAGCAGGGCGCAATTGGTTCAAGGCGATGATCAGGACACCGCCGCGCATGGTTAGTCGCTTCGTGTTCGCAGCTGCGAACGCGCGAGCACGGCCAGGTCGGATCGATACTGGAGGGGGAACAGGAGGGGTGGTTAGGCTTGATGGGCCTGGATCAGGCTTCGCCAGTCAGGAACGGATTCGTCAGGCGCTCTTGGCCGAAGCTGGAGCCGGGGCCGTGTCCGCAGATGAAGCCGATATCGTCGCCGAGCGGTAGCAACTTCTGGGTGATGGACTGGATCAGGGCGGCATGGCTGCCGCCGGGCAGGTCGGTGCGACCGACCGAACCGGCAAACAGCACGTCTCCGACAAGCGCGAACCGCATCGCCTCGCTGAAGAACACCACGCTGCCGGGCGAATGGCCCGGACAGTGCAGGATCTGGAAGCTGAGTTCGCCGATCCCAACGGTGTCGCCGTCCTCGAGCCAGCGATCCGGCGTGACGTCGCGCACGCCGGCGATGCCGAAGCTGCGGCCGGAATTGACGACATTGTCGAGCAGAAACTGATCGTCACGATGCGGGCCGATGATGTCGACCTTGAGGGCGTCGCGCAGATCGGCCGCGCCCCCGACATGGTCGATGTGACCGTGGGTCAGCCAGATCGCCTCGACGGCGACGTTGGTCTTCTCGATCGCGGCCAGGATTTCCGGCACGTCGCCACCCGGGTCGACCACCACCGCCTTGCGGGTGGAATCGCACCAGAGCAACGTGCAGTTCTGCTGGAACGGCGTAACGGGAATGATCGCGGCGCCGGCCTTGGCCTTGGTCTGAGTCTCGGTCATAGCCGGACAATGCCGCGTCCAGGAGGGTGAGTCAAAGATCCCTCACCCTCCGTGCCGCGCCTGCAGCGCGCAGAGCCGGGGTGTTGCGTTACTTCTTCAACTGCGCCTTCAGGGTCGCCTCGACCTCGCGATCGAACGACGACGCCGGCTTCGGCTGTTTGTCGCGTTGCGCCAGCAGATAGGCGTCGCGTTGCTTCACCAGCGCCGCGAGCTTGTCGTTCAGCGCTTTGCGGGCCGTCATCTGGGCGTCGAGCTTGGCGGCGCGCTGCTCGGCTGGCAGGGCTCTCAGGTCGGGCGGCAGATCCGCATCTTTGACTTGGTCGAGTTTCTGTCGGCCTGCCAGGACGTCGCTGACCAGATCGCCGCCGCCGGTGACGGCTTCGGACGAACTGCGGGCGCGCTTGTTGATGTAGCTGGCCATGTCGGAGGCCGCGGCTGGCGCTGCCGCGGCGACTTTGGCGAGTTGGCTGGTCTTTTCCTCGGTCCGGCGCTGCAGTGGCGCTGGGCCGTAAGGAATGACGGTGTCGTTGATCTGCTTCTGCAGGATGATGATGTCGTCGTCGTAAGGCGTCTCGATCACCACGATCTGCCCGCCGTCCTGCGGAATCGGAATGTAGCGTCCGCGTCCGCCGTCGGCGATCTCGTGCCACACCCGCGCGGTGTCGCGGGCGCCGCCAGCCTGCACCGCATTGACGGTGATGTCCTTCTGACGGGCGACCGCCAGAGTTTCGGGATATTTGGTGTCCTGCGTGTAATCCATGTGCGGCGGCGCATCGCCGACCAGGAACACGATCCGGCGGCTGTCGCTGCCCTGACGCCATTGCAGCTTGTTGATTGCCGTATCCAGCGCCTCGTTGACGCTCTCCGGCCAGTCGCCGCCGCCGCGCGCCTGCAGTTGCAGCAGCTGGCCGTAGAGATCCTGAATATCGGTGGTGAGATCGATGCGGCGGACCACGTAGTCGTCGCCGATGTCCCGATAGGCCACGAGGCCCATCCGGATCTCGGCGTCGGGGTTGTCGTCGAGGATCGCGGTGGCGATCGACCAGATCTTGCGCTTGGCGGCCTCGATCAACCCGCTCATCGAGCCGGTGGTGTCGAGCACGAAGGCGACTTCCACCGCCGGGCGCGCTTGCGCGGCTGTCGTAAATGAGAGGGGGAGCGCCAGCGCTGCGACAGCCAGCGCGCTCTTGAAGGTGATGCGTTTCATCGTGGTGGTCTCCGGCGCCCCCGCCAAGCCCGTTCTCAGGTTGCTGCTGCGGCCGAATCCGGAACCGCGGGACCGGTTGGGCACCCGCTCCGAGTTCGGCTAGACTTGGACGCGATGGAATCGAAGGCCGTTCAAATGATTCTGCCGCGAGATTTGCGGCAATCGGAGACTGCGCTGAACGTCGCGCGCGGGACGCAGCGGCTGCTGCGCTCGCTCGGCTTCGCCTGTGTCAGCGAGTTGCCGCTGCCGTCCGGGCGCCGCGCCGATCTGGTCGCGCTCAACGAGCGCGGCGACATCTGGATCGTCGAGATCAAGTCGTCGGTCGAGGATCTGCGGGCGGATCACAAATGGCCCGAGTACCGCGCGCATTGCGACCGGCTGTTTTTCGCCTTCACCCAGGATCTGCCGTGCGAGATCTTTCCGGCCGACACCGGGCTGATCGTCGCCGACGGCTACGGCGCCCATCTGCATTGCGAGGCGCCGGAGCACAAGCTGCCGGCCGCGACCCGCAAGGCGATGATGCTGCGCTTCGCGCTCGCCGCCGCTCAGCGTCTCGGCCGCCTCAGCGACCCGCAGGGATTTGCGGAGGGGTAGTTACCCTCCGTCATTCCGGGCGCGCGAACGTCGTTCGCGCCCCGGAATGACTGCGCTGATTAAGCGGAAGGGAGCGTGCTTACCGCGGCGCGCGCTTGGCGAGGATGCGCTGCAGGGTGCGGCGATGCATGTTGAGGCGCCGCGCGGTCTCCGAGACATTGCGATTGCACATCTCGTAGATGCGCTGGATGTGTTCCCAACGGACGCGGTCCGCCGACATCGGATTCGGCGGCGGTTCGGATTTCTCGGTGTCGGTCGAGAGCAGGGCCGCGACGACGTCGTCGGCATCGGCCGGCTTCGACAGATAGTCCACCGCCCCCATCTTCACCGCCGTGACCGCGGTGGCGATGTTGCCGTAGCCGGTGAGCACGATGGCGCGGCAATCGGGCCGCTCGCGCTTCAGCGCCGACACCACGTCGAGGCCATTGCCGTCGCCGAGCCGGAGGTCGACCACGGCGAAAGCCGGCGCCGACTTGCCGATCTGGGCGAGGCCGCTGGAGACGCTGTCACACGCCGTCACGGCGAAGCCGCGTGTTTCCATCGCCCGCGCCAGCCGGTCGAGAAACGGCTTGTCGTCCTCCACGATCAGCAGCGAGCGATCGGTGTGGTCGTTCAGTTCGGGAATGGCGTTCACGGGTGTGGGCTCCTGGTCGAGTGCAACAAAATATGGGGGTGCGATAGCGTGCTGCCAAGGGCAGGAGCCTGCGACCGGAGCGCGCGGGTGAGATCAAGCCATTGTTTCTTCTGTCTTTTCGGTGGTCTCGAAGCGATCCCGGGGCCAGCTCAGTTGAACGATGGCGCCGTGGTCGGGGAAGGTCTTGTTGCGGAATTCAACCTTGGCGCCGGTTCTCTCCAGCAGGGTGCGGGCGATGAACACGCCGAGGCCGAGACCCGAACGCTCGCGATTGGGATCGTCGGAGCTGCGGCGGCGCGACAGATAAGGCTCGCCGATGCGGCGCAGCACGTCGGGCTTGATGCCGGGCCCGTCGTCGGAAATCACGATCTGCACGATGTCGGCATTCCACCCGGCATTAACCTCGACGGCCGTGCGGGCGAAGTCGACCGCGTTCTCCAGAATGTTGCCGATGCCGTAAAGGATCGCCGGATTGCGCATCACCACAGGCTCGGGTTCGCCCGATTGCGCCAGCCGGATCTTGATCGCGATGCCGAAGTCGCGGTGCGGGGCCACCGCCTCTTCGATCAGCGTCGACAGCGGCATGCGGTCGAACGGCGCCCCGGCGGATGACAGCTGCGCGATCTTGCCGAGGATTTCGCGGCAGCGCTTTGCCTGCTCGCGTAGCGTCCGCAGGTCGGAGGCCATCTCCGGCGGAGCGCTCTTCTCCAATTCACGCGAAATCAGGAAGATGGTCGACAACGGCGTGCCGAGCTCGTGGGCGGCGGCGGCGGCGAGGCCGTCGAGCTGGGTCAGATGCTGTTCGCGCTCCAGCACCAATTCGGCGGCCGACAGGGCGTCGGCGAGCTTGCGCGCCTCCTCGGTGACCTGGAAGGTGTAGAGGCTGGTCACCCCGATCGCGAGCAGGATCGAGAGCCAGACGCCGACCAGATAGATCTGCGGTAACGCCACCGGTTCGTCGCCGGCCCAAGGCAGCGGCAGATGACTGTAGGCGAGGAAGGCTGCGCAGGCGGCGGCGAAAATGCCGAGCGAAATCGTCATCCGGGTCGGCAGCGCGGTGGCGCTGATCAGGACCGGCCCGAGAAACAGGAACGCGAACGGATTCTGCAGGCCGCCGGTGAAGTACAACAGCCCCGCGAGCTCCGAGATGTTGAGAGCAAGCAACAGCGCCGCGTAGATCGGTTCCATCCGCTGCATCGGGTTGAAGGCGATCTGCAGCGCAAGATTGACCAGCCCGGACAGCGCGATGATCACGATGCACGGCATCACCGCGAAGTCGAATTCCAGCCCTTCCGAGACCACGAAGATCGCCGCGAGCTGGCCGAGCGCCGCCAGCCATCGCAGCCGCAGGATGGTGTCGAGGCGGACGTGACGGCGGGGATGGCGGAAGTCGGCTGAGATCAGGTCATCGGACATGCGCCGGACAGTAGCGTCGGCCGATGGGGATCACAATTGAGGCCGCCGCGGCCGATTGCCCAGCCGGCGGCTTGCGCTCGGGCGTTGCAATCGTCAAACAGGCGGCGTCATGGCAATCGACAGTCCCAGCCAGCCGGGAGCGCCGGCGTTGCAAACGGTCTCGGCCGCCGCGATCGACGTCACGCATCTGTCCAAGGTCTACAAGACCACCCGCGCGGTCGATGACATCTCCTTCGCTGTTCCACGCGGCGGCGTCACCGGGCTGCTCGGCGGCAATGGCGCCGGCAAAACCACCACGATCGCGATGATCATGGGGCTGGTGCTGCCGACCGCGGGCCGGATCAGGGTACTCGGCTGTGAGATGCCGGCGCAGCGTGCCGACGTGCTCGGCCGGATCAATTTCGAAAGCCCCTATGTCGACATGCCGTCGCGGCTGACGGTCCGGCAGAACCTCACGGTGTTCGGCAAGCTTTATGCGGTGCCGGATCTGGCAGGCCGGATCGCCGAGCTGGCGGCGGATCTCGACCTGACGGAGTTTCTCGACCGTGCGTCCGGCAAGCTGTCGGCCGGGCAGAAGACCCGCGTGGCGCTGGCGAAAGCGTTGATCAACCGGCCCGAACTGCTGCTGCTCGACGAGCCGACCGCTTCGCTCGATCCCGATACCGCCGACTGGATCAGGTCGCATCTGGAGAACTATCGCAAGCACCGCGGCGCCAGCATCCTGCTCGCTTCGCACAACATGCTCGAGGTCGAGCGGATGTGCGACCGGGTCGTCATCATGAAGCGCGGCCGGATCGAGGACGACGATACGCCGTCGGCGATCATGGCGCGCTACAACCGCGCGACGCTGGAAGACGTATTTCTCGACGTCGCCCGCGGCCGGGTACGGAATGCTGAATCATGAGGAGTTTGATCGCCAGCCTCGAGCTTGGTCACGGCATCGCCTGGCACCGGATCAGCGCGATGGTGATGCGCTATTGGTACTTGCTGCTCTCGTCCTGGCCGCGGCTGTTCGAGCTGGTGTACTGGCCGGTGCTGCAGGTGATTACTTGGGGCTTCCTGCAGAGCTACGTGGCGCAGAACGCCGGCTTCTTCGCCCGTGCCGGCGGCACGCTGATCGGCGCGGTAATCCTGTGGGACATTCTGTTTCGCGGCCAGCTCGGATTTTCGATCTCGTTTCTGGAGGAGATGTGGGCCCGCAATCTCGGCAACCTGATGATGAGTCCGCTGAAGCCGATCGAGTTTCTGATCGCGCTGATGATCATGAGCCTGGTTCGGCTCACGATTGGCGTCGTGCCGATGGTGCTGCTGGCGATGGTCTTGTTCGACTTCAATCTGTTCGGGTTCGGCCTGCCGCTCGGCGCGTTCTTCTGTAACCTGATTTTCACCTCGTGGGCGCTCGGCATCTTCGTCTCCGGCCTGGTGCTGCGCCACGGTCTCGGTGCCGAGAGCATCGTGTGGAGCCTGATGTTCGGCGTGATGCCGCTCGCCTGCGTCTACTATCCGGTTTCCGTGCTGCCGCATTGGCTGCAAGTCGTGGCCTGGCTGCTGCCGCCGACCTACGTGTTCGAAGGCATGCGCGCGCTGCTGATCGAGCACCAGTTCCGAGGCGATCTGATGCTGTGGGCGCTCGCGATCAACGTGGTGCTGTTCGCAGCGGCGTTCGTCAGCTTCCTGGCGATGCTTAACAGCGCAAGGCGCCACGGCTCGCTGATTCAGAGCGGCGAATAGGGTGTTTCCGGACGTGCCTGTGGGTCGCCCGTGCTTACTTTTTACGCGGCAAAGCGCATATTTCGATCTTGTGATTGACGCGCCACTACCCAGCCGCCACTATATTGCACTGCACAGGGTACGAGGGACACAGCACGATGCCAGTCGTCATTGGTGAATTTGGTCGCCCGCCGGAGATGCCTGCGGAAGTCAGTCCGGCGCTGACCACGCCGATGTACTGGTTCTACGAGATGGCGCACGCCTCGCTCAATCCGGCGCGGGCGATGTCGGACGCGACCAAGCTCGCGTTGAAAAATCCGCTGAACCCGTGGAGTCACACCGAATTCGGCAAGTCGATTGCCGCCGCCTGCGAAGTGTTCGAGCGCACCACAAGGCGCTACGGCAAGCCGGAATGGGGCCTCGACACCACCGAAGTGAACGGCATGCGGGTCCCGGTCGAGATCCACAATGTCTGGGAAAAGCCGTTCTGCCGGCTGCTGTATTTCGAACGCAAGCTGGAGCGTCCGCTGCGCCATCCGCAGCCCCGGCTGCTGATCGTGGCGCCGATGTCCGGGCATTATGCGACCCTGCTGCGCGGGACCGTCGAAGCGTTCCTGCCGACCCATGAGGTCTATATCACCGATTGGTCCGACGCCCGGATGGTGCCCGTCGCTGCCGGCCGGTTCGATCTCGACGACTATGTCGATTACGTCATCGAGATGCTGCAGACGCTGGGCGGCAACGTCCATGTCATGGCGGTGTGTCAGCCGTCGGTGCCGGTGCTGACCGCAGTGTCGGTGATGGAGGCCAACGGCGATCCGTTCGTGCCGTTGTCGATGACGCTGATGGGCGGCCCGATCGACACCCGCCGCAGCCCGACCGCGGTCAACAATCTCGCCGCCGAGAAGGGGATCGACTGGTTCCGCAACCACGTCATCACCAAGGTGCCGTTCCCGCATCCTGGTTTCATGCGCGACGTCTATCCCGGGTTTCTGCAGCTGAACGGCTTCATCAGCATGAACCTCGATCGCCACGTCGACGCCCACAAGAACCTATTCAACCATCTGGTTCAGGGCGACGGCGATCTCGCCGACAAGCATCGCGAGTTCTACGACGAGTATCTGGCGGTGATGGACCTGACCGCGGAGTTCTACCTGCAGACCGTCGACCTGGTGTTCGTCAAGCATGCGCTGCCGAAGGGCGAGATGACTCACCGCGGCAAGCTGGTCGAGCCGTCGAAGATCACCCGCGTCGCGCTGATGACGGTGGAGGGCGAGAACGACGACATCTCCGGTCTCGGCCAGACCGAGGCGACGCATGATCTGTGCACGTCGATCCCGGACAATCGTCGCGTTCACTACGTGCAGAAGGGCGTCGGCCATTACGGCGTGTTCAACGGCTCGCGTTTCCGCTCGGAGATCGTGCCGCGGATCTGTGATTTCCACGCGTCGTCGGCGACTGACGTGCCGGCGCGTGCGGCGGAGTGATTAGTCCACGTCGTCGATCAGTGTCTGCTGTGGATGATGCGTGGGGTGGCGATGAGTTTGTGCTGAGGAATCAAGCGCAAGTCGATTTGTTGCCGGTTCGCGCAGGTTGGGGGAATCTGGATTCACGGGTTCGGCAAGTAGTGAGGGGTGAGTCACCTCTCAGCCTATCAATTTGAATCGAAATTCGCCGAAATTTCGAGTTCCGAGCCCCATTACTTAGGGGTGCAACATCCCCTTTGCCCTGTATATTGGGCAAATGATTTGTTTTTGCGCCGAGAGCTTCCAATGGAGGCGGTTATGGCAGATTCCAGGAGACCTTCTGTTTCCTGGACCTGCAGACATGGCACGCGCACTTCTCTATCGGCGGCCCACCGAGCCGTCGACGATCCCTGTTCGGCACGGCTCGCAGTTCTTCGCCGTCCGCATCCGCCGCCACCGCCGCGCGCGGCGCTACACCTTGCGGATTCATCCGAGCGACCGCGAAGCGATCCTGACGATGCCGCCGCGCGGCACGATCGCCGACGCCAAGGAATTCGCCCAGCGCCATGGCGCGTGGATCGCGGCGCGTCTCGGCCGGCTGCCGAAGGCTGCGCCGTTCCAGCCGGGCACGCTGGTGCCGCTGCGTGGCCACGACCATAAGATCGTGCATCGCACCGGCCGCGGCACGGTGTGGACCGAGGTGCGGGACTCCGGCGAGAAGATCCTGTGCGTCGCCGGCGAGGCCGAACACATCGAGCGCCGGGTACTGGACTTCCTCAAGCGCGAGGCGCGCAAGGATCTGCAGAAGGCCTGCGACCGCTATGCGCCCGAGCTCGGCGTCAAGGTGACCCGGCTGTCGATCCGCGACCAGTCGAGCCGCTGGGGCTCGTGCACCTCGGCGGGTTCGCTGTCGTTCTCGTGGCGGCTGATCCTGGCGCCGTCTTACGTGCTCGACTATCTGGCCGCGCATGAAGTCGCGCATCTGGTCGAGATGAACCACTCGGCGCGGTTCTGGCGCGTGGTCGGCAAAGTCTGTCCGCAGATGGAGCGCGCCAAGACCTGGCTCGACACTTGCGGCAACGACCTGCACCGCTACGGCATCTCTGACTGACCGGTCGGCGCGGCTGTTGGCGTAGTCGTCATCGCCCGCGCAGGCGGGCGACCCAGTATCGAAGAGCGCTCATCGCGGCGCACGAGCGACCTCAACCCTCTGGGATACTGGATCCTCCGCTTTCGCGAAGGATGACCGTGCACGAAGCATCACCGCCCGAACAGCCGGTCCATCAGCCAGCCGTCCAATCCTGCGGCCGCCTCGGGGCGGACGTTGGCACGGCTCGGCGGGGGCATTCGCCCAGAACCAGGGGATGGGGCGGTGTTGATCACCTGAGTCTCGCCGCGCGGGCCGGTCTGCGCGATGCTGCCGCCCGCGGTGGCGCCGAACCCTGCTGCGGCAGGGCTCGCGATCGGCCCGCCGCTCCAGCCGCCGGGCAGCGGCTGCGGCGTGTCGCCCTTCAGCGCCTCACGCATGAACCGCGTCCACACTTCGACCGGCAGGCCGCCGCCGGTGGCCTTCTTGGTCGGGGAATTGTCGTCGTTGCCGAGCCACACCCCGGTCACCAGGGTCGACGTGTAGCCGATGAACCAGGCATCGCGGAAATCCTGGCTGGTGCCGGTCTTGCCCGCCGCCACCCAGCCCGGCAGATCCGCCTTGTGGGCGGTGCCGGAGCGCAGCGTCTCCTCCATCATGGTGTTCATCATCGCCACCGCGCGCGCATCGACCGCCCGGCTCGCCGGCTCGTTGCTACGGACATACAGCACCTTGTTGCCCTGCGCGGTGCGGATCCGCTTCACCACATGCGGCGACACCAACAGCCCGCCATTGGCGAAGGTGGCGTAGGCGCCGACCAACTCGGTCACCGACACCTCCGAGGTGCCGAGCGCGATCGACGGGTTGGCGTCCAGCTTGGAGGCGATGCCCAGCCGGTGCGCGGTGCGCACCACGTTCTTCGGTCCGACTTCGAGCCCGAGCCGCACCGCCACGGTGTTCAGCGACATCGCCAGCGCCTGGGTCAGCGTCACCGCGCCGAAATATTCGTGGCTGTAGTTCTCCGGCCGCCAACCTTTGAGATCGAGCGGGGCGTCCTGGCGAATGGTGTCCGGCGTCAGCCCCGCTTCCACTGCGGTCAGATACACGAACGGCTTGAACGCCGAGCCCGGCTGCCGCTTGGCGGTCACCGCCCGGTTGAACTGGCTGTCGGCGTAATTGCGTCCGCCGATCATCGCCCGCACCGCACCCTCCGGCGTCATCGCCACCAGCGCGCCCTGCGTCACCTTGTATTTCACGCTCTTGGCGGCGAGCTCGTCGATGATCGCGGCTTCCGCCTCCGATTGCAGCTTCGGATCGATCGAGGTTTCGACGATGATCGACTGGTCGATCTGCCCGACCAGATCGTCGAGCACTTCGGTGATCCAGTCGGCGACGTAGTTGATGGTGCCGGCGCCGGTCGGCTTGACGGTGTAGACCGGATTGGCGATCGCCGCCTTGGCCTGTTTGTCGGTCACGAAGCCGGCGTCGGCCATCGCTGCGAGCACGATCTGGGCGCGCTTCTCGGCGCCTTCCGGATTGCGGTTCGGCGCCAGGCGCGACGGCGATTTGACCAGTCCCGCCAGCATTGCCGCCTCGACCAACGTGACGTCCTTGGCCGATTTGCCGAAATATTTCTGCGCCGCCGCCTCGACCCCGTAGGCGCCGGAGCCGAAATACACCCGGTTGAGATACAGTTCGAGGATCTCGGCCTTGGAGTGCTTGCGCTCCAGCCACAGCGCCAGCTCGACCTCCTGCAGCTTGCGGGTCAGCGTGCGGTCCTGGGTCAGAAACAGGTTCTTGGCGAGTTGCTGGGTCAGTGTCGAACCGCCCTGCGACACGCCACGGTGCAGCACGTTGGCGACCGCGGCGCGGGCGATGCCGAGCGGGTCGACGCCAAAATGCGAATAGAACCGCCGGTCTTCGATCGCGATGAACGCCTTCGGCAAATACGGCGGCAGGTCCTTCAGCGACACATTAGTGCCGGCCTGCTCGCCGCGCACCGCCAGCGTCGAGCCATCGTCGGCCACGATCGTGATGGTCGGCGGCCGTTTCGGGATTTCCAGCGACTGGATCGGCGGCAGATGCGCCCCGACCCAGACCATGACGCCGACCACCGCCAGAACCGCCCAGATGCCGGCGACCGCGCTCCAATACACCAGCCGTCCGATCGCCTGGCGCACGGAGGCGATCACGCCCTTGCGCGGCTTGCGCTTGCCGCGCGCTCCGCCACCAGTCTTGCCCGCAGGCTTCTTCTTCGGTTTGTCGTCGGCCACGTTCACCCGATCCTGCGGCGTCAGGCGCATGTCGCCGAGCGATTCACCGGGGCCGAATGTCGGCTCTCGCCTTTCGGCGGTCTTTTTCCTGCCCCACGCCATCGCATCGTCCACGCCGACCGTTGCGGCCGACGCTAGCGAAGCCGGTTTAAGGCTCGGTAAAGCGAACGTTAAAACCCGGTTCCGGATTGTCTGAAACCGCCACAGACTTGAGCCATCTCAAGACCTTGGGTTACAGCTCTGCGATCGATGCGGCGCCTGCCGAGAGCGCCAGAGGAGCCAGCGATGACCAGGGTGTTGAGGACCGCGGACGAGATCGAGGCCTTGCTGCTCCAGGACGTCCGCGGCCAGCGCCATTGCGACAAGGTCGAAGCGATCCGGATTCGCCCGTGCCAGCCGTGCGACGACACCAACGGTGCCAATTGGAAGGTCGCCTCGGTCGATCCCGGCCAAGCCAGCCGAGAATTCGCCGGTGCTGCAGTGATGACCGCGATGGACCGGCTGCAACGCGAAGTCAGCGCAATCCCGTGGGAGTAACGGTGAAGCGGGAATGACGGCGCAGCCCGCTCGGGCGCTCGCGATCCGCCTCAGTGATAATTGCGGCGCTGCGGCACCACGCCGATCTCGCCCATCAGCCAGCTCTTCATCTTGGCGCGGCTGGCGAAGCGCTTGGCTTCATCGAGCAGTTCATCACGCTCCACGCCGGCCGGCGTCAGCGCTGCTTCGATGTATTTCGCGACCGCGAGCTCCTCGAGCTGTTCGACGGTGAAATACCGGTTGCTGTTGTGGTCTGGCTTCATTTCGGTTCGCCGCTGCTGCGGCGCCTCCAATCAACGCTTCCACCCCTTCGCACAATTGAAACATTCGATGCCGATTCGGATCGCGTGTCTGTGCAATATTGGACGGTTTCCCGCATTGGTTGCGACTGCGCCAGTGCGGACGATCCCGAGGTCGGTGTTGACGGAGTGTGATGAAGCGCTGCGCGCCTTACAATCTCATCACGTATTCAAACAGCCACGGCGCTGCGTTGTTGGGGCTTCGTTGAGCACGAAGTCCGCCGCGACCAAATCGAGGAGGCGCGCGCGGTGTGCACGGCTCCGGTGCGTGATGTCGCACCGAAGCCGTATGGGGCGGGTGAGCCGGCTCGCCATTTCGCGGGCGGGCCGCTCCGCGGTTACATCGCCGCGTCGTCTTCGATGATCGGGCCGAACAGCTTCCAGCGTTCGCCGTCGAACTTCATCATTTGCAGCTGCTTATTGACGCGGAAATCGGTCGGCGAGGTGTTGATCGACATCCCCGGCAGCGACAGATCGAGCACCACGTTCTTCAGGTTGGCGGCCTGGCGCATGATGTTCTGGCGCGTCAAGTCGTCGCCGCACTGATTCAGGATCTGGATCAGAAGCTGCGCCGTGGAGTAGCCGTAGGTATTGACGGTGTTGAGCTTGTCGCCTTCCGGATAGTACTTCTCCATGAAAGCGAAGTACTTCTTCATTCCCGGATCGTCCTTCCACTGCGGATCGTCGGGATCCTTGCCGTAATTGACGCTGATGATGCCTTTGGAGATGTCGAGGCCGGCCGGCTTCAACGTCGCCGACACCGGGCTGGCGTTGATGTCGAGGATGTGCACCGGATTCCAGTTGAGGTCGGCGACCTTCTTGATCGCCTGGGCCCCGAACCGTGGCGTCGAGGCGTCGTACAACAGGTCGGCGCCCGCCGATTTCAGCTTGACGATTTGCGAGTCGACGGTCGGATCGGTGAGTTCGTAGGAGGCTTCCGCCACGATCATCTTGTCGGCCTTGGCGCCGAGCCCGGCCTTCAGGCCCGTGACGTAGTCGCGGCCGAGATCGTCGTTCTGATACAGAATGCCGATTTTGGCGTTAGGATGGTTCTTCAGAATGTAGCGGGCGTAGATCCGTCCCTCGGACTGGTAATTGGGGTTGTAGCCCATCGTCCAGGGGAAGTTCTTCGGGTCGGTGAAGCGGGTCGCGCCGGTGGCGGCGAGAAGCTGCGGCACTTTCTTGACGTTGAGATATTTCTGGACGGCGGCGTTCGACGGCGTGCCGATGATCTGGAAGGTGAGCAGCACCTCGTCGCCTTCGACCAGTTTGCGCACCTGCTCGACCGCCTTCGGCGGCGAATAGGCGTCGTCGTATTGGATCAGATTGATCTTGCGGCCGTTGACGCCGCCCTGATCATTGATCATGCGGATATAGGCGGCCTGGGTTTTGCCGATGCCCGCATAGGCAGAGGCCGGACCGGAGAACGGCACGGTCTGGCCGATCTTAATCTCGGTGTCAGTGGCGCCGGTGTCGTATTTCTTCTGCGCGACCGCTGGCGCGGCGCTGAGCACAATCGCAGTAACAGCCGCCGTGGCGGCCCGAGACAGGCTTCTCATCGGTGGTCTACTCCCTAGGCGTGTGAGCGACGGTCTTGTGTCGGCCGTCGTTGATGGGAGTGTGGATCAGCACTTGAGGTCTGGCAATGCCGCTCTGACGCGGCGTGCAATTTGCCGCGCTGTGCGATGCAGCATCCTACTTGCCGACTACGCGACCCAGGCTGCGATCAGCGCTACCACGGCGGGAGCTGCCTGGACGTAGAGAATGCGCCGGCTCACCGTCCAAGCTCCGTACAATCCGGCGACGATGACGCAGCCGAGGAAGAAGGTCGCAAGCTGCAGTGCCACTGCGGCGCTCGGGTGCAGCAGCGACCAGATTAGCCCGGCCGCCAGGAAGCCGTTATACAGACCCTGATTGGCGGCCAGCACCGCGGACGCTGCGGCTTGGTCAGGACTATTCCGAAACACCTTGAGCCCGAGCGGCTTGGTCCAGAGAAACATCTCGAGCACGAGAAAGAAGACGTGCAGGGCCGCGACCAGCGCGACGAGAAGTGCGGCAACGGCGTTCATGCACAGGCTCCGAGGCAGACATGGGCGGCTCGATCGTGATACTAGCACGGCCAAACAAATTCAAAGCAACAGGAGGGACGCATGACCGGCCACATCGATCCGACCAAAGAGGTGTTCGCGCAATTCCGCGCCAATGACCGCGAGGGGCCGATCCACACGCTCAATCTGGTGCGGCTCCGGCCGCGCGCCGCCTATCCGGACGGCCGTGACGCCACCGGCGCCGAAGCCTACGCGGCGTATGGCCGCGACTCCGGTCCAGTGTTCGAGCGGCTCGGCGGCAAGATCGTGTGGCTGGGCCAATTCGAACTGATGTTGATCGGCCCTCAGGACGAGCATTGGGACCACGTCTTTATTGCCGAGTACCCCAGCGTGTCGGCATTCGTGGAGATGATTCGCGATCCGGTGTATCGCGAGGCCGTCAAGCATCGCCAGGCGGCGGTGGAGGACTCCCGACTGATCCGTCTGAAGCCAATGAAGCCCGGCAAGGGCTTCGGCGAAATTCCAGCCTGATCGCGGTAAGCGCCACCGCCGCGGTAGCGCGCCTCCGGACCTTCCTATAGGTTCCCGATCCGTCCGCGTTCCGTTCCGGAGATTCGATCGATGCGCCTGTCGGTGCGCCTGACCCTGGCGATGACCGCACTGGTGGCGTGCACGGTCGCTGCGATCGGGCTGCTCGCCTATTACAATATCGGGCGCGCGGTGGTGCCGTCCGGGCTGACGCGGCTCGCCTATCAGGCCAAGGCGCGGCTCGGCGCCTACGAATCGGCGCTGCGCGTCTTCCGCAACGAAGTGCTGGCGGCGCGGTTGCTGCCGGCGCACAGCGGCATCGTTCGCGCACGGCGCAACGGCGGCATCGACCCCGAGGTCGGACTCACCGAAACGCAGTGGCGACAGCACGTCGCCGCCGCTTATGCCGGCAACATGCAGTTCAAGCCCGGTATCCTCAGCTATCGCCTGGCGACCGTCGCGGACGGCGGGCGTTCGCTGGTGCAAGTCGATCGGCGCGGGCCGGGCGGCGCGGTCCGCATCGTTCCCGATTCCGAGCTGTCGCTGCGCGACGACGACGAGGCGTTCCGCCGCGCCGCCGACCTGACCGGCGATGCGGTGTACTTCTCGCCGCTACGCGTGGTGTCGACGGACGGTAGCGGCGGGGCGGGGCTTTCACCACGCCTCACCGTGTCGGCCCCGGTTCGCGACACCGCCGGCGCGGTGTTCGCGGTGTTGATGATCGATTTGGACCTGCGCCCGGTATTCGAACGCATCCGCGACGTGCTCGACAGCGCCACCAGCGTGTACTTTGTGGCCGGAGACGATGGCTATCTGCTGAACTACCTAGGCGGGCAGATCGTGCCGGCGGAGCCGGAACGGCGCTGGCGCGACGATTTCGCCGAGCTCGCTGCAGCGCTCGGCGACAAGCCGGGGGCTGCGACGGTGTTTCGCGGACCGGACGGCGACCGGATCGCCGCCGCGATGGTGGTGGCGACGCTGTCCAATGGCGAGCGCACCGGCGTGATCGAAACCGAGCCGCTGGAGCGCATCATGGCGCCGGCAACGGCGCTGCGGACGCCGGGCCTGATCGTCGGTCTGGTCGCGCTGCTCGGCGCGGTGCTGCTGTCGGCGCTGCTGTCGCGCTCGCTGGCCAAGCCGATCGCGCAGCTGACCCGCGCGGTGACTGCGTTTTCACGCACCGGGCGACTGGTGATGCCGCTCGGGTTGCAGGGTGAAAGCCGCATTCTGGCCGATGCATTCGATCAGACCGTCGCCAAGATCGACGCCGCCAATGTGGCGCTGCGCAGCAAGACGGAATTGCTCGACAAGACCATTGCCAGCATGGCGGATGCGGTCGCGGTGCTCGACGCAGCGGGCAAACGGGTGTTCGCCAACCCGACTTGTCTGGCCCTGTTCGGCCCGGCCGAAGATGTCGGCTCCGAGCGATGGCGGAAGAAGTACCGGCGTTTCCTCGCCGACGGCGTGACGCCGATGCCGGATCAGGAAAGTCCGGCGGCGCGGGCTCGCCGCGGTGAGAATTTCGACAACCTTGAGCTCGGCATCCGCCACGGCGATGGGCCGGTGGTGCAGCTCGCCGCCAGCGCGCGGCGAATCGAGAATCCCGATGGTTCGTTCGGCGGCGCGGTGGTGGTGTATCGTAATCTCACCGCGTTCAAGGAATCCGAACGCCAGCTTCGCCAGGCGCAGAAGATGCAGGCGATCGGCCAACTCACCGGCGGCGTCGCGCACGATCTCAACAACATCCTGACGGTGATCACCGGCGGCATCGAGATTCTGGCCGACGGCGTCTCCAATCAGCCGGAGCTGAAGGACGTCGCTGCGATGATCGATCAGGCGGTGACGCGCGCGTCCGATCTCACCCACGGGCTGCTGTCGTTCTCGCGCAAGCAGCCGCTGCAGCCGCGCAGCATCGACGTCAATGCGCTGATGCTCGACACCGTCAAGCTGCTGCGGCCGACGCTCGGCTCCGGCATCGAGATCGAGGTCGAGCCGGCATCCGATTTGCGGCCGGCGCTGGCCGATCCGTCGCAGCTCGCCAGCGCGCTGATCAACCTTGCGGTCAACGCTCGGGACGCGATGAACGGCAGCGGCAAATTGCTGCTGGAAACCGGCAATGTCGATCTCGACGAGGCCTATGCCGAACAGCACGATGAAGTCGCGGCCGGGCGCTACGTGATGCTGGTGGTGAGCGACAATGGCTGCGGCATTCCGGTGTCGATTCGCGACCGGGTGTTCGAACCGTTCTTCACCACCAAGGCGGTCGGCGAAGGAACCGGTCTCGGCCTCAGCATGGTGTACGGTTTCATCAAGCAGTCCGGCGGCCATATCGAGCTGTACAGCGAGGAGGGGTACGGCACCACGATCCGGCTGTATCTACCCTGCGCCGTGATCGCCGATGCCGTCGCCGACACCGCCGCGCCGCCGCTGGCGCAAGGCGGACGTGAATCGGTGCTGGTGGTGGAAGACGATGCGCTGGTGCGCAGCTACGTGCTGACGCATCTGAAGGCGCTCGGCTATACGGCGCATCCGGCGGCTTCCGCCGCGGAGGCGATGTCGATGGTCTATGACGAGGTCGAGTTCGATCTGCTGTTCACCGACATGATGCTATCCGGCGGCATGGACGGCCCGCAGCTCGCCGACGAATTGCGCAAGTACAAGCCGGATCTGAAGGTGCTGTTCACCTCCGGCTACACCGAGACCGCGATGCTCCGCCACGGCCGGATCGATCCCGAGGTGCAACTGCTGCCGAAGCCGTATCGCCGGGCCGATCTGGCACGGATGCTCCGTCTGGTGCTCGACGCCGAGGCTGACGCCCCGGCGAAATAAACCGGCGTTTTCAACAGGGAACTCGGTGAATCCATTTCGCAGGGTGAAGCGGCTGTCGGGTTATGCACACGTCGTGCACCGGGCGGTCACACGCCCTGCATCTCGGCCGCAAGATCGCGTAGGTTGCCTTCGATTCGCCGCGCCGCCGTGGCCGAGTCCCCCGCCTTACCCAATCTGCCAAAGAGACTCCCAGTGCCGAACATCGCGTCCGTCATCGCATCCGAACTCGCCGTCCGTGAACAGCAGGTCCAGGCCGCCATCGACCTGCTCGACGGCGGATCGACCGTGCCGTTCATCGCCCGCTACCGCAAAGAGGCGACCGGAATGCTCGACGACGCGCAGCTCCGCACGCTGGAGGAGCGGCTGCGTTACCTTCGCGAGATGGAGGCGCGGCGCACGGCGATCATCGACAGCATCAAGCAGCAGGGCAAGCTGACGCCGGAGCTGGAAGCGGCGCTGCTGAAGGCCGACAGCAAGGCGCGGCTCGAGGACATCTATCTGCCGTTCAAGGAGAAGCGCCGCACCAAGGCGCAGATCGCGCGCGAAGCCGGGCTGGAGCCGCTCGCCGATCTGTTGATCCAGAATCCCGACAAGGATCCGCAGCTCGAGGCCGCAGCCTATGTGAAAACCGATGGTGAGCACCCGGTTGCCGACGTCAAGGCCGCGCTCGAAGGTGCCCGCGCCATCCTGGTCGAACGCTTCTCCGAACACGCCGACCTCACCGGAAGCTTGCGCGAAGCGATGTGGAGCCGCGGCGCCCTGAAGGCGAGCGTGCGCGACGGCAAGAAGACCGACGGTGCCAAATTCGCTGATTACTTCGACTTCTCCGAGCCCTACCAGAAGCTGCCGTCGCACCGCATCCTGGCGCTGCTGCGCGGCGAAAAGGAAGAGGTGCTCAGCCTCGATTTCGGCGACGGCGAAGATCCCGAGTCGCGGGAGCCGACGCAGTACGAGAACCGCATCGCCGCCACCTTCGGCATTGCCCGCAAGGGACGCCCCGCCGACGGCTTCCTGTCCGACGCGGTGCGCTGGGCCTGGCGGACACGGATCAAGACCGCGCTGGCGCTGGATATGCGGATGCGGCTGTGGCAGCAGGCCGAGGTCGAGGCGGTGCGGGTGTTCGCGGCGAATCTGCGCGACCTGTTGCTCGCCGCACCAGCCGGCGGCCGCGCCACGCTCGGGCTCGATCCGGGCTTCCGGACCGGCGTGAAGGTCGCGGTGATCGACCGCACCGGCAAGATGGTCGACCACGCCACGATCTATCCGCACGAGCCGGCGCGCAAATGGAACGAGAGCATGCTGACGCTGGCGCAGCTCTGCGTGAAGCATCGCATCGAGCTGGTGGCGATCGGCAACGGCACCGCCTCGCGCGAAACCGAGAAGCTGGTCGCCGATCTGATGAAGGCCAAGCCGGATCTGAAGCTGACCAAGGCGATCGTGTCGGAAGCCGGCGCGTCGGTGTATTCGGCCTCGGAATTCGCCTCCAAGGAATTCCCCGATCTCGACGTCTCGATCCGTGGCGCGGTGTCGATCGCGCGGCGGCTGCAAGACCCGCTCGGTGAGCTCGTCAAGGTGCCGCCGCAGTCGATCGGCGTCGGCCAGTATCAGCACGATCTCAATCAGCACGCGCTGGCCCGGGCGTTGGACGCCACGGTGGAAGACTGCGTGAACGCGGTCGGCGTCGATCTCAACACCGCCTCGGCGCCGCTATTGGCACGGGTGTCGGGCATCGGCGAGACGCTGGCGACCAACATCGTGGCGCATCGCGACGCCAACGGCCCGTTCCCGAGCCGCGACAAGCTGAAGGAAGTGCCGCGGCTGGGCCCGAAGGCGTTCGAGCAGTGTGCCGGGTTCTTGCGGATCCGCGACGGCGAAAATCCGCTCGACGCCTCCGGCGTGCATCCGGAATCCTATCCGATCGTCAAGAAGATCCTGGCTGCCACCAAGAGCGACATCAAGGCGCTGATCGGCCAGACCAAGGTGCTGCAGGGCCTCAAGCCGCAGGCGTTCGCGGACGACAAGTTCGGTATTCCCACCGTCAGCGACATCCTGAAGGAGCTGGAAAAGCCCGGCCGTGACCCGCGTCCCGAATTCAAGACCGCGACTTTCCAGGAGGGCGTCGAGAAGATCACCGACCTGAAGCCCGGCATGATCCTGGAGGCGACGATTACCAACGTCGCGGCGTTCGGCGCCTTCGCCGACATCGGCGTGCATCAGGACGGTCTGATCCACATCTCGGCGATGTCCGAGCGGCGCATCAACGATCCGCGCGAGGTGGTGAAGCCGGGCCAGGTGGTGAAGGTCAAGGTGCTCGAGGTCGACGTGCCCCGCAACCGCATCGGCCTGACGCTGCGGATGTCCGACCCGATCCCCGCTCCCGGCGAGCGCCGCACCGGCGGGGGTGGCGGCGGCGCCAGTGCCAAGCTGGTCGACCGCTACAAGCCGCGCCAGGAAGCCCCGAGCGGCGGCGGTGCGTTCGCGGCGGCGCTCGCCAAGGCGGCCGAGAAGGGGCGCAGCAAGGGGCGGTAACGTACCTTACTGTTCGATCGAGGCGAACGACCCATCGCCCGGGCAACGAACTGATCGTCCCGAGAAGCCCGGCAAAGCCGGGCGTCTCGGCCGATCAGCACACGCATGGCTGCACATGGGGCCGGCGGATCGATCGGCGATTTGCAACTGGCCGGCTTTCTCCGCAACGTGGGTCCTCGCAGGCGAGAGCCGGTCCGATGGCCCGGCAGGTTGAGGAGGCCAGATGCCCCGTTTCGTCATCAATCCCCCGGTGTTCTTCGGATCGGTCGCGATCACGACGCTGTTTCTCGCCGTCGGCGTCCTGTTTCCGAGCCAGGCCGAGACGATCTTTGCGGCGGTGCAAAGCTGGATCCTCGAATGGTTCGGCTGGCTGTATCTGCTCGCGGTCGGGATCTTCATCGTCTCGGTGGTGCTGTTCGCGGCGAGCCGGTTCGGTGACCTCAAGCTCGGCCCCGACGATTCGACGCCGGACTTCCGCTATCTGTCGTGGGTGGCGATGCTGTTCGCCGCCGGCATGGGCATCGGGCTGATGTACTTCGCGGTCGGCGAGCCGATGAAGCACTTCGCCGCGCCGCCCGAGGCCGCGCCGCTGAGCATCGCGGCGCAGCGCCAGGCGATGAGCATCACCTTCTTCCATTGGGGACTACACGCCTGGGCGATCTATGCGGTGGTCGGGTTGTCGCTGGCGTATTTCGGCTATCGCTACAATCTGCCGCTCACCGTTCGCTCCGGCCTGTATCCGCTGCTCGGCAGCCGGATCGACGGACCGATCGGCCACGCCGTCGACATCTTCGCGATCTGCGGCACGCTGTTCGGAATCGCGACCTCGCTCGGCTTCGGTGTGCTGCAGATCAACGCCGGGCTGACCTATCTGCTCGGCGTGCCGAACGACGCCGCGGTGCAGATCGGGCTGATCGCGGCGATCACCGCGGTCGCCACCGTCTCGGTGGTCACCGGGCTCGACAACGGCGTGCGCCGGCTCAGCGAGCTTAACCTCGCGCTCGCGGTGCTGCTGATGAGCTTCGTGCTGGCGGTCGGGCCGACCGCGCAGTTGCTGCGCGATTTCGTGCAGAACATCGGGTTCTATCTCGACACCTTCGTGCTGCGCACGTTCAACATCTACGCCTACGAACCGCGTCCCTGGATCGACGCCTGGACGCTGTTCTACTGGGCGTGGTGGATCTCGTGGTCGCCGTTCGTCGGCATGTTCATCGCCCGGATCTCGCGCGGCCGCACCGTGCGCGAGTTCGTGATCGCGGTGCTGTTCGTTCCGGCCGGCTTCACATTCTTCTGGATGACGGTGTTCGGCAACACCGCGCTGTGGGTCGACACCACGGTCGCGCAAGGCGCGCTGCATCAGGCGGTGGCGAGCGACCTGTCGACTGCGCTGTTCCAGTTCTTCCAGTATCTGCCGCTGCCGATGCTGACGTCGACGATCGCGGTGATGTTGGTGGCGGTGTTCTTTGTCACCTCCGCCGATTCCGGATCGTTGGTGGTGGACACGCTGGCGGCGGGCGGTGCCACCGACACCACCACGGCCCAGCGCGTGTTCTGGTGCGCGCTGGAGGGACTGATCGCCGCTGTGCTGCTCTTGACCGGCGGACTCGCCGCGCTGCAATCGGCTACCATCGCCACCGCGCTACCGTTCTCGCTGATCATGCTGGTGCTGGTATGGGCGCTGTTCAAAGGCATGGCGTCCGACGTGGCGCAGCGGCGGGTGCATAAGGGCGCCGCGCCGCCGCAGGCCTATCCGGCCGCCGGCCTGTCCTGGCAACGCCGCCTCGGCCTGATCCTGAACGCGCCGACCGAGACCGAAGTCGGCGAGCACATCAAAGTGGTGGTCGCCCCGGCGCTCGACGACGTCCGCCGCGAGCTCGAGCATCAGGGCCGCCGCTCGATCGTGACCCGCTCCGAAACGGACCGGTCGGTGTCGCTGAATGTGCCGGCCGAGGGCGTGCGCGATTTCGTCTACGGCGTGCGCCCGGCCGCGCATCGCCTGCCGGCGTTCTCGCCGGCCGAGGCGACCCATTCGGGTTTCCGCTACGAGGCCCGCACCTTCTTCAGCGACGGCAGCCGCGGCTACGACGTGATGGGGATGACGCGCGATCAGGTGATCGCCGACGTGCTGGCGCAGTTCGATCGCTATCTGCAACTGGTGACCTCCCCCGCCGCCTCGCTCGCCGTCGGCGCCCCCGAGCACACGCCCGAGTCTGGATGACGGCGCGAGACCCGGAGCCAGCTCTGTCAGAGCAATGCGGCGGCGATTCCTGCTGCCGCGGTGAAGGCGACGACCAGCAGCGGCGGGGCACGCCAGATCATCAGCAGCGCGAAGCCGCTCAGCGCGATCGCGACGTCGGCCGTGCCGTGGATCGTGCTGGTCCACACCGGATCGTACAGCGCGGCGCCGAGCAGGCCGACCACGGCGGCGTTGACGCCGCGCATCATCGCCTGCGCGGCTGGGTAGTGCCGCAGCCCATGCCAGAACGGCAGCACGCCGAGCAGGATCAGGAAGCCGGGCAGGAAGATGCCGACCAGCCCGATCACTGCGCCTGCCAGCCCCGGGGAGGGCGCAGCCATCGCTCCCAAATAGGCGGCGAAGCTGAACAGCGGCCCGGGCACGGCCTGGGCGGCACCGTAGCCGGCGAGGAATGCGTCGTCGCTGATCCATCCCGGACCGACAAAGGCGTCACGCAGCAGGGGCAGCACCACATGGCCGCCGCCGAACACCAGCGCGCCCGAGCGATAGAACGCATCGAACGCCGCAATGACCGAGGAGCCGGTGATTGCGCCGAGCAGCGGCAGGCCGATCAACAGTCCGACGAATCCGAGCAGTGCCGCGACCCCGACCGGCCGTGATACCCGCGCACCGACCTGGCCGAATCGCGGTGCCGCGCCGCTGCGGCACCATAGCAGGCCGGCGATCCCGCCGAGCGCGATCGCACCAAGCTGCGCAGCCGGTACCCCGCTGAGCAGCACGATCAGCGCCGCCGCCACCGCGATCGTGGCGCGCTCGCGATCCGGACAGAGCTGCCGCGACATTCCCCACGCCGCCTGCGCGACGATCGCGACCGCCGTCAGCTTCAGCCCATGCAGCAGCCCGGCGCCGAGCAGCCCGTCCAGCGCCGCGGCCCCATAGGCGAACAGCACCAATGCGGCCGCCGACGGCAGCGTGAACCCGGCCCAGGCGGCGAGCGCGCCGAGCGTGCCTGCGCGCATCAGGCCGATTGCAAAGCCGACCTGGCTGCTGGCCGGGCCGGGCAGAAACTGGCACAGGCCGACCAGCTCCGCATAGGACTGCTCGTCGATCCAGCGCCGCCGCACCACGAACTCGTCGCGAAAATAACCGAGATGCGCGATCGGGCCGCCGAAACAGCTCAGCCCGAGCTTGAAAAACACCCGCAAGACTTCGCCCGGCGTGCCGCTGTGCGGTTGCTCGATGGTCGAGAGGTCGGATTGCGCGGTCATCGGACCCGGTCGTCGGCGGCGTGCGGAAGAACCAGCCCCGTCATCCTCTCACTGATCTCCCACAGCCGCCTGTTGGCTTCCGCGTCGCGCGCCTGCGCCGGCGCGGCAATCGTCTTGCGATTGGCGAAGTACTCGCCGCTGACGCCCTCCAGTTCCGGCGCGTTGGCGAGATACAGCACGCGCTGGGCGGCGGTTTCCGGTTTCGGAATCGCCCAGCCGCCGAGCTTGGCGAGTAGTTTCCAGAACAACCCCTGGGCGCCGTCGGTGCCGCCGAGATTGGACTTGAACACGCCGGGAAATACGCAGTTCACGGTGACGCCGCTGCCTTGCAGCCGGCGCGCCAGTTCGAAGGTGAAGTGCAGGTTGCCGAGCTTGGACTGGGCGTAGCCCTTCATCATGCCGTAGGGACGCTTGTCCCAGTTGAGGTCGTCGAAATCGATCGCCGCGTCGATGCGGGTGCCGACATTGACGATCCGCGCCGGCGCGCTGGCCTTGATCAGATCGAGCAGCAGGTTGGTGAGCAGGAACGGGCCGAGGTGATTGATCGCGAAGGCGCGTTCGATCCCCTGCGGGCTCAGCCGCCGCTCGGCGAACGCGGTGCCGGCGTTGTTGATCAGCAGGTCCAGCCGGTCGAAGCGGTCGCGCACCGCCTGCGCCAGCGCGCGGACCGAGACCTGATCGGCGAGGTCGGCGACGAACAGATGCAGGTCGTCGTTACCAGTGGCGGCGCGAACGTCCGCGAGCGCCGCCTCGCCGCGGCCGCGGTCGCGTGCCACCAGCCCGACGCGGAGGCCATCAGCCGCGAGCGCGGTAGCGATCGCTTTGCCGAGGCCAGAATTGGCGCCGGTCACCAGCGCGGTGCGTTTGTGTTCGGCGATCGAGCTCATCGGATGCCCTCCTGGCATTGTCCGCTGAGCTTAGTCTAGCGCCCCGCGGGCTTGCTGTGATGACGGCCGTACAGGAAGTAGATCGCAAGGCCAATTGCTAGCCACACCCCGAGCCGTAGCCAGGTATCCAGCGGTAGGCCGAGCATCAGGATGAACGACACGATCGCGCCGGCGGGCGCCACCAACCAGATCGCCGGCGCCCGGAATGGCCGGTGCTGCTCCGGATGCTTGATCCGCAGCGCCAGCACGCCGATGCACACCACCGCGAATGCGAACAGCGTGCCGATGCTGACCAGTTCGCCGACCAGCCCGATCGGCAGCACCCCCGCGAGGCCGGCGACGATAACGCCGGTGCCGATGGTGGCGACATGCGGGGTGCGGAAGCGCCGGTGGGTGGCGGCGGCGGCCTTCGGCATCAGCCCGTCATGCGCCATCGCGCGTAGCACGCGGGTCTGGCCGAGCATCAGCACCAGGATCACCGAGGTCAGTCCGGTGACGACGCCGATCTTGACGATCGAAGACAGCCAGCCGATCCCGGCGGCGTCGATGCCCACCGCGATCGGATCGGGCACGTTGAGCCGGTCGTAGGGCACGATTCCGGTCAGCACGAACGCCACCGCGACATACAGCACGGTGCAGATCGCCAGCGAACCGAGGATGCCGATCGGCATGTCGCGCTGCGGGTTCTTGGCCTCCTGCGCGGCGGTCGAGATCGCGTCGAAGCCGATGAAGGCGAAGAACACCACCGCGGCGCCGCGCAGCACACCCGACCAGCCGAAGATGCCGGTCTCCTGCGCCGGCGGAATGAAGGCGCCGTCCGGATTGGCGGCTGTCACCCAATTGGCCGGCGTCACCATCGGGGCGGCGAAAATCAGAAACAGCGCGATCACCGTCAGCTTGATGGCGACGATGACGTTGTTGAACCGCGCCGATTCCTGGATACCGATCACCAGCAGGGTCGAGATCGCCACGATGATTGCCATCGCCGGCAGATTGAGAAACGCCCCGGTGGTCGACCAGCTCCGCGCCGCGGCGTCGTAGGCGAGCGGGGCGGAGGTGAGCTGGCTCGGCAGATGGATGCCGAAATTGCCGAGCAGGCTGACGAAGTAGCCGGACCAGCCGATCGCCACCGTGGTGGCGCCAACCGCATATTCCAGGATCAGGTCCCAGCCGATGATCCAGGCCACCAGCTCGCCGATGGTTGCATACGCATAGGTGTAGGCGCTGCCCGATACCGGCACGGTCGAGGCCATCTCGGCGTAGCACAGCCCAGCGAAGGCACAGGCGACGGCGCCGAGCACGAACGACAGCGACACCGCCGGCCCCGCGTTCGCCGCGGCGGCGTGGCCGGTGAGCACGAAGATGCCGGCGCCGATGATGCCGCCGACCCCGAGCGCCACGAGGTTGATCGCCGACAGCGACCGCTTCAGGTGGTGGACCTCGCCGTCGCCATTGTCCCCAGCCCCAGCCTCGATCTGCAGGCTGCTCAGCGATTTACGCGTCCAGATCTCGGCCACTCTCGATCCCCAGTTTCGCCGCGGCGGAACCCGCTCGATCTCAAGCGCGGCGACCGCCGCTGGGTTCCGTCGCGCCGGCATTCGTCTGGGGCGGCATCATCGCCGCCACACAGCCGAGCGCCGCCCGCACCAGCTCGTCGCGGTACACTGTAAAATCGGCGGGCGGCATGCCACGGATCAAAGCGTGGGCGAACATGCCGTACAGCAGGGTGAAAACCGGCCGTGCGGCGTCCCTGGCGGAGCGGCCGGGCGGCCAGTCGGCGGCGCCTTCGAGCAGCGCCTCCCATTCCTTCAGGAACAGGTCGTAGGCCTCGAGATAGTGGCTGCGCTCGCTCTTGTGCCGCTCCAGCATGAAATGCTGCATCCATTCGCGCGGCGCCTGCGCGTAGATCTCGGCCTGGGCGGTGATCGCCGCGGTGACGCCGGTCGCGATGTCGTAGCTGCCGAGCGCGGTGCGGCGGCGGCGCATCGCCAGCAGCAGGTCTTTGGTGCGCAGATGCACGCAGGCCCGCGCCAGCTCGTCCTTGCTGGAGAAATATTCGTAGAAGGTGCCGAGCCCGACTCCGGCCACCAGCACGATTTCGCGGATCGTCACGGCACTGAACGGCTTTTCGTCGAGAAGCCGAACAAATGCGTCGCGGATCGCCCGCGAGGTCTCGTGCGAGCGCGGCTGCACCGGCCTTCGCCGTGATTTTGCTGGAGTTTCCGTGCGCTTCGCCATCCAGGCCCAATCCGAACACCTGCCCGATGCGGCTTGCCTATGATGCCCGCCGAACCATCGCAAGCGCCAGAGGCGCCGCTTCCGGGAGATCTGAAATGCTCAACGCCGCAACGACCACCGCCGACGCCTACGGCGCCGTCACCCACGAGGTGATCAACCAACCGGTCGAACTCGCCGACTACAATCTGTTCAGCGCCGACCGGCCACTGGTCGAGGCGGTGACGCGCGAGGGCGCCGAATGGGCCGCCAACGACATCGCCGATTTCGGCGCCCGGATCGGCGCCGCCGAGTATCTCGAGCTCGGCGCGCTCGCCAACCGGCACCTGCCGGAATTCGACACCCACGACCGCTACGGCCGCCGCACCGATCTGGTGCGCTTCCACCCCGCCTATCACCGCCTGATGCAGACTTCGATCGAGCAGGGCTTGCATTCCTCGCCGTGGACCGATCCGCGCAAGGGCGCGCATGTCGCCCGCGCCGCGCGGTTCTATCTGCACAGCCAGATCGAGGCCGGCCACGGTTGCCCGATCAGCATGACGTTCGCGGCGGTGCCGTGCATCAGCCTGCAACCCGACGTCGCCAAACAGTGGCTGCCGAAGATTCTGGCGCGCAGCTACGATGCGCGCAACGTGCCGGCCGAGCAGAAGCAGGGCATCACCATCGGCATGGCGATGACCGAGAAGCAGGGCGGCTCGGACGTTCGCGCCAACACCACCCGGGCGATCCCGATCGGCCCCGGCGGTCCAGGCGGCGAATACGAGCTGCTCGGCCACAAATTCTTCGTCTCGGCGCCGATGTGCGACGCCTTCCTGGTGCTGGCGCAGGCGCCGGGCGGGCTGTCGTGCTTCCTGGTGCCGCGCTGGAAACCGGACGGCACCAAGAACCCGCTGCAGGTGCTGCGGCTGAAAAAGAAGATGGGCAATGCCTCCAACGCCTCCAGCGAGACCGAGCTGCGCGGCGCGCTCGGCTGGATGATCGGGCCGGAAGGCCGCGGCGTCGCCACCATCATCGAGATGGTGGCGATGACCAGGTTCGACTGCATGATCGGTTCGTCGGCGATCATGCGGGCGGCGCTGTCACAGGCGATCGATCATTGCCGGCAGCGCGCTGCGTTCGGCCGGCTGCTGATCGAGCAGCCGATCATGCAGAACGTGCTGGCGGACCTTGCGCTCGAGACCGAAGCGGCGCTGGCGTTGACGATGCGGATCGCCCGCGCGCTCGATCATCGTACCGATGAGCACGAGGCGCATCTGATCCGCATCGGGTCGGCGATCGGCAAATACTGGATCTGCAAGCGCACGCCGGGCGTCACCGCGGAGGCGATGGAGTGCATCGGCGGCTCCGGCGTGATGGAAGACGGGCCGATGCCGCGTCACTTCCGCGAAAGCCCGGTCAACGCAATCTGGGAAGGTTCGGGCAACGTGCAGTGCCTAGACGTGCTGCGGGCGATGACCCGGACGCCGGAAACGCTCGAGGCGTATTTCGCCGAGGTGGAGCAGGCCAAGGGCGCCGACGTGACGTTCGATCAGCACATTGCGGCGCTGAAGGACGACATGCGCGATGCGTCGGACTTCGAGGAGCGCGCTCGGGATCTCGTCGACCGTCTCGCGACCGGGCTGCAGGCCAGCGTGCTGCTCCGGCACGCGCCGGAAGATGTCGCCGAAGCGTATTGCGCATCACGGCTGGGGCAGCGCGGCGCGCATCATTACGGTGCGCTGCCCAAGGGTGTGAACTTCGCCGCGATCATCGACCGCGCTCGGCCGCGGTGACCATTCCGGTTATGAGCGGCCTCGAATTCGAGCCATCGTGCCGCGCGCTTGTCGCGGACTTGAAGAGCTAGGTCGGATCAAAACGTCGATGCCCGGCGCAAGGCCGGGCATCTTGTGTGTATCAGGCGGACCGCAGCGCTTGCGCGCTGTTCGTTACTTCGACGCGGCGTCCTTCTTCAGCACCAGCGCCAGCGCGGCGTTGAGCTGGGCGTCTTCGGGCTTGCCGATCAGGTCGGCCTTGATCGGCGCCGATGTCGCGGCCTTGATCTTGTCGTCGGCGGGCTCGCCGGGCTTCGGCACCGGCTTGTCGGCAGTGGCGTCCGGCTTGCCGAGCTTGCCCGGATTGGCGATCGCGCCGTGCAGCGCGCTTTCGCGGATCAACGGGCCGCCGCTGATCTGCTGATCCTTGGGCGCTTCCTGGATCACGTCCGGCACGATGCCTTCGTCCTGGATCGAACGGCCGGCCGGCGTGTAGTACAGCGCCGTGGTCAGCCGCACCGCGCCGTGGCCCTTGATCGGGATCACGGTCTGCACCGAGCCCTTGCCGAAGCTGGTGGTGCCCATCACGGTGGCGCGTTTGCGGTCCTGCAGCGCGCCGGCGACGATCTCCGAAGCCGACGCCGAGGCGCCGTTGATCAGCACCACCACCGGCACGCCGGGCAGCTTGTCGCCGCGCGACGGCGCCGAGAACACCCGCTGATCGTCGGATTGACGGCCGCGGATCGACACCACGGTGCCGCCGTTGAGCAGGTCGCCGGCGACCGAGACCGCGGCGTTGAGCAGCCCGCCCGGGTCGTTGCGCAGGTCGATCACCAGCCCCTTGAGGCCGCCGTCCTTGGCGTCGCCCTTCAGTTTGGCGAGCGCGGCGGTGAAGCCCTCGGCGGTGTCCTGGCCGAACTGGCTGATGCGGATATAGCCGACGCCGTCCGGTTTCATCTCCGACTTCACCGACGCGACCTTGATGATCTCGCGGGTCAGGGTGACGTCGAACGGGTCTTCCTTGCCGCGCAGGATGGTGATGGTGACCTTGGTGCCGGGCGTGCCGCGCAGCATGTCGACGACGTTGCGCAGGCTCATGCCCTGGGTGCTGGCGGTGCCGACCTTGATGATCAGGTCGCCCGGCTCGAGCTTGGCGCGCGCCGCCGGGGTGCCGTCGATCGGCGACACCACCCGCGGAATCCCGCCCTGAGCCGAAATCTGCATGCCGAGGCCGCCGAACTGGCCCGACATGTCAGTCTGCATGTCCTTGAATTCCTTCTCGTCCATGTAGTCCGAATGCGGATCGAGCCGGTTCAGCATGCCCTTCAGCGCATCCTTGGTCAGCTCGTCCGAGGCGATCGGATGGACATAGGCGCGCTGCACCAGCTGGATCACGCCGCCGATCAGGTCGAGGTCCGCGGGCGCGGTTTGCTCGCGCTGCAGCGCGAGCGCGGAGACTACGGGAACCGCGACGATGCCGAGAACGGCAAGGGAGCGAACGACGACTTTGCGCATGGGCGAACTCATGTGAAGGGGCGGATAACGGCCGCCGTGGTGGCGTTGCGGAACCAGAACCGACCGCGGCCGCGATCGGTTCCTGCGAGGAGGACACCGGCGCCCGGATAGGACGCCTGATCAGATACGCGCGAAGCGGGCGCGATCAAGGCACCGCGGCCTTTCACGCGGCCGGCTTTTCGGCGGCGTCGCCGTTGGCGAGAAGGTGCACCAGCGCACGTTTGATCGCCGCCTGCCGGGTCGGGGCGGTGATCTGCGCACCTAACAAATCGGTCACGTAGAACACGTCGCGGGCGCGTTCGCCGAAGGTCGCGACATGCGCCGAGGCGATGTTGAGGTTGAGTTTCGAGATCGCGGTCGTGAGCTGATACAAAAGGCCGGGCCGGTCGAGGCCGCTGACTTCGATCACGGTGTAGCGGTCCGACCAGTTGTTGTTGATCTCGACCTCGGGCTCGACCACGAAGGCGCGCAGCTTGGCTTTGCTGCCGCTGGTGGCGCGGCGCGCCACCGCTTCGGGCAGCCGCAGCTTGCCTTCGAGCACTTCCTCGATGGTGTCGCCGATCCGGGTGGCTCTGCGGCCCTCGTCTTCGTCGCGGTCGTATTCGCGGCTGATCGAGATGGTGTCGAGGGCGCGGCCGTCGGTGGTGGTGTAGATCTGGGCGTCGACGATATTGGCGCCGGCGGACGCGCAGGCGCCCGCGATCACCGACAGCAGCCACGGATGGTCGACGGCGAGGATCGTCAGCTCGGTGACGCCTCTGGCCTCGTCGAAGCCGACATTGATCGCCAGCTTGTGGCCGGCCTGTTCGGAGGCGCGCAGGAAGCGGGCGTGGCGGATCTTGCGCTGCAGATCGACCTTCAGCCAATACGCCGGATAGTGCCGGGCCACATAGGCGTTGAGCTCGGCCTCCGACCATTCGGTGAAGGCGGCGCGGAATTCGGCCTGGGCGGCGCGAATCCGCTCGGCGCGGTTCACTTCCGAGAAGCCGCCGGTCAGCACCGGCTCGGTCTCGTAGTACAAGGTTCGGATCAGCTGCGCCTTCCAGCCGTTCCACACCCCCGGCCCGACGCCGCGGATGTCGGCGGTGGTGAGGATGGTGAGCAGTTTCATCTGCTCGACGGTCTCCACCACCGCGGCGAAGTTCTCGATGGTCTTGCGGTCGGACAGATCGCGCGACTGCGCCACGGTGGACATGACGAGATGCTGCTCGATCAGCCACGCCACCAGCTCGGTGTCGGCGGCGCTGAAGCCGAACCGCGGGCACAGCCGGCGCGCCACCTTGGCGCCGGCGGTGGAGTGATCCTCAGGCTGGCCCTTGGCGATGTCGTGCAGCAGCACCGCGACATACAGCACGGCGCGGTGATCGGGCCGGATCTTGCGCATCAGCTCGGACGACAGGATGAACTCGTCGTTGCCGCCGCGCTCGATCTCCTGGACGTTACCGACGCAGCGGATCAGATGCTCGTCCACCGTGTAGCTGTGATACATGTTGAACTGCATCATCGACACGATGCGGCCGAAGGCGCGGATGAAGCGGCCGAGCACGCCGGTCTCGTTCATCCGCCGCAGCACCGGCTCGGCGTTGTCGGACGTGAGAATCTCGATGAACAGCCGGTTGGCTTCGGGATCGTCGCGAAGCTGCGGCGTGATCAGCGACAGCGACCGCGTCACGATCCGCATCGCATCCGGATGGAACGCGAGACTGTTCTTCTGCGCCAGCCGGAAGATCCGAATGAGATTGACCGGATCGTGCTTGAACACGTCCGGCACCGCCAGGTTGATGCGGTTGTTGTCGATGACGAAGTCGTCGCTCTCCGGCACCCGTCGGCGCTTGGCGGCGGGTCGCAGCCGCGCCATCATCCGGGTCAGCGCCGGCGCTGCCTTGGCCTGCTGGTCCTCCAGCTTGGCGCACAGGATCGCGGTCAGGTTGCCGACTTCCTTGGCGATCAGGAAGTAGTGCTTCATGAAACGCTCGACGTCCTGCATCCCCGGATGCGAGGTGTAGCCGAGCCGGACCCCGATCTCGCGCTGCAGGTCGAACGACAGCCGGTCTTCGGGGCGCTTGGTCACGAAGTGGATGTTGCAGCGGACCGACCAGAGGAAGTCTTCGCAGCGCCGGAAGGTGCGCAGCTCGGCCGGGTCGAATACGCCGCGTTCCGACAGCTCGCTGGTCTCGCGCACTCGGTAGACGTATTTGGCGATCCAGAACAGCGTGTGCAGGTCGCGCAGGCCGCCTTTGCCGTCCTTGACGTTGGGCTCGACCAGATAGCGCGATTGGCCTGAGCGGCGGTGGCGCTCCTCGCGCTCGGCCAGCTTGGCGGCGACGAATTCGGCCGCGGTGCCCTCGACCACTTCCTTGTCGAACCGCTCGACCAGCTCGGCGTACAGCGCCTCGTCGCCGGCCAGAAACCGCGTCTCCAGGATCGCGGTGCGGATCGTCATGTCGGCGCGGGCCTGGCGGATGCACTCGTCGACCGAGCGGGTGGCGTGGCCGACCTTCAGGCCGACGTCCCACAAGCAGTACAGGATGACTTCGGCGACTTGTTCGCCCCAGGCGGTCTGCTTGTAGGGCAGGATGAACAGTAGATCGATGTCGCTCTCCGGCGCCATCAGGCCACGGCCATAGCCGCCGGTCGCCACCACTGTCATCCGTTCCGAGCTCGACGGCGTCGGACTGTTGTAGAGGTATTCGGTTGCGGCGCTGAAGAGGAGCCGGATGATCGCGTCCTGGACGAAGCACAGCCGCTCGGCGCAGCGCCGGCCGTGGCGGTCGCGTAGCAGCTGCGCCTCGGCCTCGGTGCGGGCCTTGGCGAGTTCCGCCTTCATCAGCATCGCCAGCGCGGTGCGGAATGCGGCGTCGTTGCCGGCGTGCTTCTCGGCGAGCGTGGCGATCTCGGCTGAGACCCGGGCGCTGTCGAAGCGCTCGTCGGCGGCGGGGCGGGAAGGTGACACGACTTTGTCCATGGCTATTTCCGGATATCGGACGGCACCGCTGCTGTCACGGAATTCCGCGTGCGGGTGACTGCGGAGGCGACGCCGGCCCGAGCCAGCATAGGCGCCCGCAACGGATTGTGACGATGGGATTTTCGTCAGATTCGGCGAATTCTCCTTCTCATCGTCGCGAGCTTGTGAGAGAGGGGAACGCCGCTCCCGCGCCGGCGGGGGTACAACCTGCCGAAAGCGCACGATGTCCAGCAAAGTCTCCCCGCTCGCTCCCACCGATGTCCCCGCCATGCCGATGATCGCCGGCGTGCGCCTCGCGACCGCCGCGGCCGGCATCCGCTACAAGGGCCGCACCGACGTGCTGCTGGTCGAAATGGAGCAGGGCACCACCGTCGCCGGGGTGTTCACCACCTCGAAATGCGCCTCGGCGCCGGTTGAATGGTGCCGCGATAAGCTCAAGGGCGGCAGCGCCCGGGCGCTGGTGGTCAACTCCGGCAATGCCAACGCGTTCACTGGCAAGTCCGGCAAGCAGGCCACCACGCTGACCGCGCAGCTCGCCGCCAAGGCGATCGGCTGCAAGCCGGCCGAAGTATTCCTGGCCTCGACCGGGGTGATCGGCGAGCCGCTCGATGCCACCAAGTTCGACGGCGTGCTCGACGCGCTGGCGCTCGACGCCGGCCCCGACGGCTGGATGGACGCCGCCCAGGCGATCATGACCACCGACACCTTCCCGAAGGTCGCGACCGCCACCGTCAAGCTCGGCAAGGCCAAGGTGACGATCAACGGCATGGCCAAGGGCGCCGGCATGATCGCGCCCGACATGGCGACGATGCTGTCGTTCATCTTCACCGACGCGCCGCTGTCGGCGTCGTGCCTGCAGGCGCTGCTCAAGGCCGGCGTCACCGATACCTTCAACGCCGTCACCATCGACGGCGACACTTCGACCTCCGATACGCTGCTCGCCTTTGCGACCGGTGCGGCGGCCGAGAACGGTGCGCCGAAGATTTCGCGCGCCTCGGACCCGCGGCTGAAGGCCTTCGTCAAGGCGTTCAACGCCGTGCTGGCGGATCTGTCCGAACAGGTGGCGCGCGACGGCGAAGGCGCCCGCAAGCTGGTCGAGATCATCGTCGAGGGCGCCAAGACCAAGCTCTCGGCGCGCAAGATCGCGCTGTCGATCGCCAATTCGCCGCTGGTGAAGACCGCGATCGCCGGCGAGGACGCCAATTGGGGCCGGGTGGTGATGGCGGTCGGCAAGGCCGGCGAGCCGGCCGATCGCGACAAGCTGTCGATCTCGTTCAACGGCATCCGCGTCGCCAAGGCCGGCGCGCGCGATCCGTCGTACAACGAGAAGGAGGTTTCGGCGCAGATGAAGAAGCCGCAAATCCAGATCAAGGTCGCGCTCGGTCTCGGCAAGGGTCGCGACCGCGTGCTGACCTGCGACCTGACCAAGGAATATGTCGCGATCAATGGCGATTACCGGTCGTGAATTCGGTCGTGAGTAGCACGGCGCTATTTCCTTGTAGGCCGTCATCGCCCGCGCATGCGGGCGACCCAGTACGCCGTGCCGCTCGTGGTTTTTCGCAAGCGCTCTGGAATACTGGATGCCCCGCCTTCGCGGGGCATGACGTCGTTAGTGGGAAAGTCGCCGTGCGTCCCATCGGGGGCGCGGCATGAACCTCCTGCTCGTCGTCGCCGTGGCGTTGATCGATGCCGACAACCGCGTGCTGATCGCACAGCGGCCGAAGCACAAGCAGCTCGGCGGGCTGTGGGAGTTTCCCGGCGGCAAGCTCGATCCCGGCGAGCGTCCCGAAGCGGCGCTGATCCGCGAGCTCGACGAGGAGCTCGGCATCACCGTGAAGGAAGCCTGCCTGGCGCCGCTGACCTTCGCCAGCCATGCCTACGAAGACTTTCACCTGCTGATGCCGCTGTATGTGTGCCGGCGCTGGGAAGGCCTGGTGATGCCGCGCGAGGGCCAGGAGCTCGCCTGGGTCCGCGCCAACAAACTCCGCGACTACCCGATGCCGCCGGCCGATATTCCGCTGATCCCGCCGCTGATCGAACTGCTGATGTGAGGCACCGCCTCCACGTCATTGCGAGCGCAGCGAAGCAATCCAGCCTCCGTGCACTGAGCTGGATTGCTTCGTCGGCTTCGCCTCCTCGCAATGACGCCGGAACTACTTCGGCAGACTTCCCCTGACCGCCTGTTCCAGACTCGCTTTCGCTGAACCCGGCTTCAGCGGTTGCTGCTGGCTTTCGTGGGGAGACCAGCCGGACAGCCAGACGATCTCGAAGGTGGCGCGGATACGGCCGTCGGGGTCGCTGAAGCGGTCGGCGTAGATTTGCGCCATCCGGGTCAGCGTGGCGCGGCGCAGCGGCGTCTTGCGGCGCTCGACCAGCAGATTGGTCGCGCCCATCCGTCGCAGATCCTGCATCAACGCGAACGCATGGTCGTAGCGCACCACGACGCGGTCGACGTCGGTGACCGGCAGCGCGAAGCCGGCGCGTTGCAGCAGCGCGCCGAGATCGCGCAAATCCGCCGCCGGCGCGACGCGCGGCGACACCCCGCCTTCGATCTCGGCTTCGGCTTCGGCGAAGGCCTGGCGCAGCTCGGTCAGCGTATCGCCGCCGGTCAGCGCCGCCAGCAGCAGGCCGTCGGGCTTCAGCGCGCGGCGGACCTGCGCCAGCACGCCGGGCAGGTCGTTGGCGAATTGCAGCGCCAGTGCCGAGACCACAAGGTCGAGCGAGCCCGGCGCGACCGGCAGCGCTTCGCTACCCGTCGGGTCGATCGCGATCGGCGTGCAATTTGCAAACCGCGGCAAATTCAGCCCGCCGGGCGTCCACAGGTCGGCGACACGGGTGAAGTCGCGCAGCACCGCGTGCAGCCGCTCGTCCATTTCGTCGATGACGCGGTCGAGCAGGAAGCTGGCGGGGCCGAGCGCCGCGGCGCGTCGCAGCCGCGCCGTCAGCAGGCGGCGATCGAACAGGATCGGCGTGGAACCGTTCATGGCAGATTCGAAATTGTCCGGAGGCGCGATCAGTTCAGCTTCGACGCCGCGGAAGATGGCCCTTCCTGCGAGGCTTCGAACATCTTCAGCACCGCATCCAGCGCATTGCGCAAGTGCTGCGCGCCGGCCTGGCTGCAGCGCAGCCGGGCGGTGGTGACGAATTTCACCTCGACCGAGCCGTCGGCCAGCGGGTTCAGCGTCCGCGCCGCGAGTTCGACCTCGACACCGTTGGCGATCACCCCATGCGCCGGGGCGATATCGAAATACAGATGCGGCGCGGTCGGAATATCCAGATAGGTGATGTCGACGGACTTGTCGGTAGGCTCGGACACGGCGATCTCCCGCAGAAGGACTGGCGATGTTGTGCGCCTTTTTCGTCGCCGGCACTACCCGGTTCTCGGACTTGACGGTTGTGTCGGTGGCGTTAATTTCTCGCAATGCGTGTAGAATTGGCCGAGCTGGCGCCACGCAGCGCCGCCATGGTGAGCCGCCTCCGCCTGATCTGGCGTCGTGCCGCCGGGGCCGCGCTCGATCTGGCGCTGCCGACGCTGTGCGTCGCCTGCCGCGAGCCGGTCGCAGGCGATGGGCTGTGCGCGGCGTGCTGGGCGCAACTATCGTTCATCGCCCCGCCTTATTGCGACAAGCTCGGGATCCCGTTCGTCTACGATCCAGGGCCGGGGATGCTGTCGATGCAGGCGATCGCCGATCCTCCGGCTTACGCGCGCTCGCGCGCCGCGGTGCGTTACGACGAGATCGCCAAGGCGCTGGTGCATGGCCTCAAGTTCCACGACCGCACCGATCTGGCGCCGACGATGGGGCGCTGGATGGCGCATGCCGGGCAGAAGCTGCTCGCGGATGCCGACCTGTTGGTGCCGGTGCCGCTGCATTGGCGCCGCGGTTTCTCGCGCCGCTACAACCAGTCGGGCGTGCTGGCGCAAATGATCGGCCGGCAGGCTGGGCTGCCGGTCGCGGTCGAGGCGTTGCAGCGGGTGCGGCCGACCGCGCATCAGGTCGGGCTGTCGCGCAGCGAGCGCGCCGCCAATGTGCAGGGCGCCTTCAAGGTTCCGAAACATCGCAAGGCCGAGATCCAAGGCCGGCGAATCGTCCTGATCGACGATGTGCTGACCTCGGGCGCCACTGTCGATGCCTGTGCCCGGGCGCTGCTCCGGGCGCGGGTGGCCTCGGTCGACGTGCTGGTCTTCGCGCGGGTTGTCGATACCTTGAAATCTCCCATATAATCCGCTCCTTGCGCCTGTCCTCGGCAACGAAACGGAGCTTGAATGCCCGCTGCGATCGAAATCTTCACCCGCCCCGGCTGCGGCTATTGCAGCGCCGCCAAGTCGCTCCTCAACCGCAAGAAGGCGGCGTTCACCGAATACGACGTCTATGTCGATCCGGGCTATCGGGTGAAGATGGACGAGCGTGCCGGCCCCGGCGCGACCTATCCGCAGATCTTCATCGGCGATTATCACGTCGGCGGCTGTGACGATCTCTATGCGCTCGATCGCGAGGGCAAGCTCGACGCGCTGCTCGCCGGCGAGAAGGCGGCGTCATGACCGCGGTGAGGCCGTTCAATGCCGCCCTGGTGCAGATGCGCAGCGGACTCACCCCCGAGCCCAATCTCGAACAGGGCATCCGGCTGATCCGCGAGGCGGTGAAGGCCGGCGCCGACTACGTGCTCACCCCCGAGGTGAGCAACATGATGCAGCTCAATCGCGAAGCGCTGTTTGCGCAGCTCGCCGAGCAGGACGACGATCTGTCGCTTAAGGCGTATCGCGAGCTGGCGCGCGAACTGAGCATCCATCTGCACATCGGCTCGCTGGCGCTGCGCGCCTCGCCGGAGCGCGCGGTCAACCGCTCGTTCCTGATCGATCCGGACGGCGCGATCCTGGCGAGCTACGACAAGATCCACATGTTCGACATCGATCTCGGCAATGGCGAGAGCTACCGGGAGTCGGCGAACTACCAGCCGGGCGAGACCGCGGTGATCGCCGATCTGCCGTGGGGCCGGCTCGGGCTGACGATCTGCTACGACGTGCGCTTTCCGGCGCTGTACCGGGCGCTGGCGGAGGCCGGCGCGTCGTTCCTGGCAGTGCCGGCTGCGTTCACCAAGCCGACCGGCGAGGCGCATTGGCACGTTCTGCTGCGCGCCCGCGCGATCGAGAACGGCTGCTTCGTCTTCGCCGCGGCGCAAGGCGGCCTGCACGAGAACAAGCGCGAAACCTTCGGCCACTCGCTGATCATCGACCCGTGGGGCAAGGTGCTGGCCGAAGGCGGCATCGAGCCCGGCTTCATCATGGCGCGGATCGATCCGACCGAGGTGACGAAAGCGCGCGGCAAGATTCCCTCGCTGCAGCACGGCCGCCGCTTCACCGTCGCCGATCCGAACGCCGGCCCGGGCCATCTGCATCTGGTTAGGCCGTCATGATCCGCTACAGCCTGCGCTGCGACAAAGGCCATCTGTTCGAGAGCTGGTTTCAGAGCTCGTCGGCCTACGAGTCCCAGGTTCGGCGCAAGCTGGTGAGTTGCCCGCGCTGCGACTCGGTGAAGATCGAAAAGGCGATCATGGCGCCGCAGATCGTCGGCAAGAAGGGCCGCGGCCGCGCGCCAGAACCGGCCGCCGCCGAACCCGCCGCGACCAGCGTCCCGGCCGAGACCGCGTCCGCCGATGCGCCGACGCCGCTGCTGATGGCGCAGGAGCGCGAGCTGCGCGCCAAGCTGAAGGAATTGCGCGACCACATCGTCAAGACCGCCGACAATGTCGGCGAGCGCTTCCCCGATCAGGCGCGCGCGATGCACTACGGCGATATCGAGCACCGCCCGATCTACGGCGAGGCCTCGCCGGCCGAAGCCAAGGCGCTGATCGACGAAGGCATCGAAGTGGCGCCGCTGCCGGTGCTGCCGGACGATCGGAATTGATGCGTGAGCCGCCAAGGACCAACTCTCTCATTCGTCATTCCGGGGCGCCGCGAAGCGGCGAGCCCGGAATCCATACTCGCCGTTAGGGGTTATGGATTCCGGGCCTGCGCGCCAAGGCGCGCATCCCGGAATGACGAGCGAGAGGTTTGATCGGCTGGCAGTCGGCAGCGGTCTTGCCCATGAACCCCGACACCCTTCTCTCCTGGCAATTCTGGGCGGTGCTGTCGGCGGTGTTCGCGGCGCTGACGGCGATCTTCGCCAAGATCGGCGTCGCCGATATCGACTCCAATCTCGCTACTTTCATCCGGACGGTGGTGGTGCTGGTAGCACTCGGCGGGCTGTTGGCGGCGACCGGAAAGCTAGTCACCGACGGGCCGATCAGCGGCAAGACCTGGCTGTTCCTGATCTTGTCCGGGCTATGCACCGGGGCATCGTGGCTGTGCTACTTCCGGGCGCTCAAGCTCGGCCCCGCCAGCCTGGTGGCGCCGATCGACAAGCTCAGCGTGGTGCTTGTCGTGCTGTTCGGCGTGTTGTTTCTCGGCGAGCGGCCGTCCGGCACCGAGTGGATCGGGATCGCGCTGATCGCCGCCGGCGCCGTGATCATCGCGCTGAAGTAATCACACCGCGACCAGCAGCGCGACGCCGAGCACGATCAGGACGATGCCGAGGATCTCGCGCAGCGCCACCGGCTGCTTGAACGAGTAGTAGGCCACGGCCTGCGCGAACAGCACCTCGATCAGCGCCAGGGTGCGGACATTGGCGGCGGCGGTGAGCGCGAACGCCAGGAACCAGAACTGCGACGCTGCGGCGCCGACGAAACCGGCCAACATCGACGGCTGCCACAGCCTCAGGATGTCGCGCAGCACCTGCGGCGCCCGCGCCAAGAGATAGACGGTCAGCACCAGGGTCTGCACGCCGAGCGCAAGCACCAGCGTGAACGTCGCGGCGGTGACGAAGGTCACGTCCGGCACCACGATGATCGCGCCGCGAAACCCGACCGCCGACAGCGCGAAGGCTGCCGCCGCGCTCAGACCGAGCAGCGTCGGCCGCAGGCTGACGAGGCCGCGGGCGGCACCCGGCCGCAGTGCGGTGACCACCACGCCGACAGTGGCGATCAGGATCGCCACCACCTTCCACAGGTTCAGATGATCGCCGAGGAACACGAAGCCGAAGATCGCGGTCTGGATCGCCTCGGTCTTCAGATAGGCGGTGGTGACCACGAACGAGCGTTCGTTCATCGCCGCCAGCATCATGCCGGTGGCGGCGATCTGCGACAGCGCGCCGAGCAGCAGCCACGGCCAGAACTCGAGGCCCGGCGACGGCATCGCATCGCCGGTCGCCACCATCACGCCGGCGAAGAACAGCAGCGAGAACGGGAAGCCGAACAGAAAGCGGATGTTGGTGGCGCCCCAGGTGCCGAGCGGTCCGGTCAGCGAACGCTGCATTGCGTTGCGCGCGACCTGACCGAGCGCAGCGACGAGCGTGAAGGGAATCCAGAGTGAGGCGACGGTGAACATGGCACAGGTGGCAGGAGGGACGCCGCACCCTCGGCGATCCGGTTAGCCGCGGTCAACCGGAACAGGGTCATGCCTGCATTGCGGGGCGCCGGTTTGCCGCTACACTTTGCCGGCGGTCTGCCGGATGATCGCGGGAAACCGGCCGGCCAGGGAGGATCGCACGATGCGGACCTTGTGGTGGATCGTCGCCGTGCTGGCCGCGGCGCTGGGGCCTGCCGGCGCGGCTGCGGCGCAGGACGGCTTCCGCGGCAGCGAATGTCTGGCGATGGCGAATGCGACGCCGCGGGCGACGCCGGTCAGCTTGCGCCGGACTGCTGTGGCCGATCAGGTGACGATCAGCTATCGCGGCCACTCGACCTACACGATCGAAACGCCGGGCGGCGTGATGATCGCGACCGATTACAGCGGCAGCTACGACACCGGCCGGGTGCCCGACGTCGTCACCATGAATCGGGCGCACTCGACCCACTACACGCTGGCCCCCGATCCGGCCATCGCCCATGTGCTGCACGGCTGGGGTGACAACGGCGAGGCGGCGAACATCCGCCTGCGGGTCGGCGACGTGCTGATCCGCAACGTGCCCACCGACATCCGCCGCTTCCGCTTCGACGACGGTTCCGGCGGCATGATCAAGGACGGCAATTCGATCTTCATCTTCGAGGTCGCCGGGCTTTGCATCGGCCATCTCGGCCATCTGCACACCACGCTCGACGACAGCCACATCGCTGCGATCGGCCGGCTCGACATCGTGATGGTGCCGATCGACGGCAGCTACACGCTGTCGCTCGAAGGCATGTCGGAAATCACCCGGCGCCTGCGCGCCTCGGTGGTGCTGCCGATGCACCGCTTCATGACGCCGCTGGATGATTTCATGCTGCGGATCGGCGCGTCCTTCACGGTCGATCAGCGCAGCGAACGCAGCTTGCGCATCTCGCGCGACACCCTGCCGGCGAAGCCGACGGTGATCATCTTGAAGGGTGTGTGAGCATTGGAGGGTGGGTCAGGCGCGTAGCGCCGTAACCCGCCATCTTCGGATCGCGGTGTGGAATTGGTGGGTTACGCGCTGCGCGCTAACCCACCTTACGGATTTCTACGGCACCGGCTCGGCGACCATCATGTAGTTCACGTCCATGTCGGGCGACAGCTTCCAGCGGTCGGCGAGCGGATTGAACACGAGGCCAGACTGTTCGGTGACGGTGAGCTTGAGCCGGTTCAGATGCTGCTCCAGCTCGGCCGGGGTGACGAACTTGTCCCATTGATGGGTGCCGCGCGGCAGCCAGCGCATCACATACTCGGCGCCGACGATGGCGAGCGCGAAGCTCTTCCAATTGCGGTTCAGCGTCGCCACCACCATGATCCCGGTCGGCTTTACCAGCGCGGCGCAGCGCGCCAGAAACGCGCCGACGTCGGTGACGTGCTCGATCACCTCCATCGCCAGCACGATGTCGAACCGCTCACGCGGGTCGATCTCCTCGACCATGATGTTGCGGTAGTCGATTGCCAGATGCGACTTGTCGGCGTGCAGCTTGGCGGCCGCGATGTTGGTGGCGGAGGGGTCGATCCCGATCACCTGGGCGCCGAGCCGGGTGAACGGCTCGCAGAGCAGGCCGGCGCCGCAGCCGATGTCCAGCATCCGCAGCCCCTCGAGGCAGCTCAGGCTCTTGGCGTTACGCTCGAATTTCCGGCAGGCGGCGTCGCGGATGAAGCTGATCCGCAAGGGATTGATCCGGTGCAGCGGGGCCATCTTGCCGGTCGGGTCCCACCACTCGGCCGACAGTTTGGAGAATTTCGCGATCTCGGCCGGATCGACGGTCGATGCCGGAGCGCCGGGGGTGTCGGGTTGCAGTGCCATGGGGTGCGCGGTGCTCCTCAACGTCGGTGCCAGTATGTCTGTGCCTGTCCGTCCCGGCAAACGTCCGGAGCGGGCCTGCGCTTGTTCGGCGGCCGCAATGCCGTTGCTTGCCCGAAACCGCGGCGCTGTGTATGACGCGCCACGCGGCTGCCGACTGGCGGATTCCGCGTCATCCATATCCGTTGTCTGCAAGGATTGCACTATTCGTCATGGGCCGGCTGGTGATGAAATTCGGCGGCACGTCCGTCGCCAATATCGAGCGCATCCAGAACGTCGCGCGCCATGTCAAACGCGAGGTCGATGCCGGCCATGAGGTCGCCGTGGTGGTGTCGGCGATGTCCGGCAAGACCAACGAGCTGGTGGCCTGGTGCACCGAAGCCTCGTCGTTGCACGACGCGCGCGAATACGATGCGGTGGTGGCGTCCGGCGAGCAGGTGACGTCCGGCCTTCTTGCAATTGCGCTGCAGTCGCTGGGTATTCAGTCCCGGTCCTGGCAGGGCTGGCAGATCCCGATCCGCACCAGCGACGCCCATGCGTCGGCCCGCATCGTCGAGATCGACGGCAGCGACATCATCAAGCGCTTCACCGAGCGCAAGGAAGTGGCGGTGATCGCCGGTTTCCAGGGCATCCACGCCGAAACGGGCCGGATCACCACGCTCGGCCGCGGCGGCTCCGACACCTCGGCGGTGGCGATCGCGGCGGCGCTGAAGGCCGACCGCTGCGACATCTACACCGACGTCGACGGCGTCTACACCACCGATCCGCGGGTGGTTCCGAAGGCGCGCCGGCTCGACAAAGTCTCGTTCGAAGAAATGCTGGAACTGGCCTCGCTCGGCGCCAAGGTGCTGCAGGTCCGCTCGGTCGAGCTCGGCATGGTGCACAACATGCCGATCTTCGTCCGTTCCAGTTTCGACAAGCCCGAAGATATCGATCCGCACGGCACGCCGCCGGGCACGCTGATCAGCAGCGAGGAGGACTCCATGGAGAACCACGTCGTCACCGGCATCGCCTTTTCCAAGGACGAGGCGCAAATCTCGGTGCGCCGGATCGAGGACAAGCCGGGCGTGGCGGCGTCGATCTTCGGGCCGCTGGCGGATGCCAACATCAATGTCGACATGATCGTGCAGAACGTCTCCGAAGACGGCAAGACCACCGACCTGACCTTCACGGTGCCGGCCTCCGACTTCGCCCGCGCCAAGCAGACCATCACCTCGGCGCAGGACAAGATTGGCTACGCCCGGTTCGACAGCGAGACCGACGTCGCCAAGGTGTCGGTGATCGGCTCGGGCATGCGCAGCCATGCCGGCGTCGCCGCCCAGGCGTTCACGGCGCTTGCCGCGCGCAACATCAATATCCGCGCGATCACCACCTCGGAGATCAAGTTCTCGGTGCTGATCGATGCCGCCTATACCGAGCTGGCGGTGCGCACCCTGCATACGCTCTATGGACTGGATCAAGTTTAGAACAATTTTTCGGTGATTTAAGAGCGCGCCCGGCTGCGATTGCCGGGTGCGGCTGGCAGGCGTTTTGCTTGGCAAATCAAGCGTCAATTCGCTATACGGCCTGAACGGCGCGGCGCGCTGACAGGCCGGTTGGCAAAGCCGGTGATGTTGCGTTGCGAAGGCACGGCGACGGTTTTCCGCGCGTCATGTCCCGCCGTTCGTTCGTGTGCGCGTGAGCGCTGGGGCCGACGTGCTCGGCCGCGGCCGGACCTGTGCCGGACGGTGATTGTCTTTAGAGCTTTTCCGCTGGTGTCGGTGCGCGCCGGAGGGCAAAGCTCGCAGAGGAGATTGCGACCCATGCGGAGCACGTCGGGCGGCCCCCGCGTCTTGCTGAGACGGCTCCGCGAAACCATGGCGGAGCAAGTCTCCGCGCAGGAACGCCTCGACAAGATCGTGGTGCTGATCGCGGCCAACATGGTCGCCGAAGTGTGCTCGGTCTATGTGCTGCGGATCGACAACACCCTCGAACTCTACGCCACCGAAGGTCTGAACCGCGAGGCGGTGCACCACACCGTGCTGAACGCGCACGAAGGTCTGGTCGGTCTGGTCGCCTCGGAAGCGACGCCGCTGAACCTGTCGGACGCACAGAGCCATCCGGCGTTCTCGTTCCGCCCGGAAACCGGCGAAGAAATCTACCACTCCTTCCTGGGCGTGCCGATCCTGCGCGCCGGCAATACGCTCGGCGTACTGGTGGTGCAGAACCGCGCCAAGCGCACTTATGTCGAGGAAGAGGTCGAGGCGCTGCAGACCACCGCGATGGTGCTCGCTGAGATGATCGCCTCGGGCGAATTGTCGGCGCTGGCCCAGCCCGGTGCCGAGCCTGCAGCGCGGCATTCGATCCACAAGACCGGCGCGGTGCTGTCAGACGGTATCGCGCTTGGCCACGTCGTGCTGCACGAGCCGCGCGTCGTCATCACCAATTACATCGCCGAAGACCTGCCGAAAGAAATCAAGCGGCTCGACACGGCGCTGACCAAACTGCGCTCCGATCTCGACCGGATGCTGGAGCGCGGCGATTTCGCCGAAGGCGGCGAACACCGCGACGTGCTCGAAGCCTACCGGATGTTCGCCAATGACCACGGCTGGTCGCACAAGCTGCACGAGGCGGTCGCCACCGGCCTCACCGCCGAAGCCGCGGTCGAGCGCGTGCAGTCCGACACCCGCGCCCGCATGCTGCGCTCGACCGATCCTTATTTGCGGGACCGGCTGCACGACCTTGAAGATCTCGGCCATCGCCTGATGCGTCAGCTCGTCGGCCAGGATCATGCGCCCTCGCGTGACGAACTGCCCGACAATGCCATCCTGATCGCGCGTTCGATGGGGCCCGCGGCGCTGCTCGATTACGATCGCAAGCGGTTGCGCGGCTTGGTGCTGGAGGAAGGCACCGCCAATTCCCACGTTTCGATCGTGGCGCGGGCGCTGGGCATCGCTGCGGTCGGCGAGGTGCCGAACGCGCCGGGAATCGCCGATCCCGGCGACGCCATCATCGTCGACGCCACCTCGGGTTCGATCTATGTGCGCCCCTCGGCGGAGATCGAATCGGCCTATGCAGAGCGGGTGCGATTCCGCGCCCGGCGCCAGGCGCAATATTCGGCGCTGCGTGATCTGCCTTGCGTCACCAAGGACGGCCAGCCGATCGACCTGATGATCAATGCCGGCCTGACCATCGATCTGCCGCATATCGAAGACACCGGCTCGTCGGGCATCGGCCTGTTCCGCACCGAGCTGCAGTTCATGGTCGGGCAGAGCCTGCCGCGCTCGTCCGATCAGCTCGCGCTGTATCGCGCCGTGCTCGACGCCGCCGGCAGCAAGCCCGTCACCTTCCGCACTCTCGACATCGGCGGCGACAAGGCGCTGCCCTATATGGAGACGGTGGTCGAAGAGAATCCGGCGCTGGGCTGGCGCGCGATCCGGCTCGGGCTCGACCGGCCCGGCCTGTTGCGCAGCCAGATCCGGGCGATGCTGCGCGCCGCTGCGGGTCGTTACCTGCGGGTGATGTTCCCGATGATCTCGGAGGTGGCCGAATTCGATGCCGCCAAGAGCATCATCGAGCGCGAGCTGACTTATCTGCGCCAGCACGGCCACACCCTGCCGGAGCGGGTCGATGTCGGCACCATGCTGGAAGTGCCGGCGCTGCTGTATCAGCTCGACGAGCTGTTCAAGCGCGCCGACTTCGTCTCGGTCGGCTCCAACGATTTGTTCCAGTTCCTGTTCGCGGTCGATCGCGGCAATTCGAAAGTGTCGGAGCGGTTCGACACCTTGTCGGCGCCGATCCTGCGGGCGCTGCGCGACATCGTCCGCAAGGCGCGGGCGGCGAAGCGTTCGCTGTCGCTGTGCGGCGAGATGGCGTCGCAGCCGCTGGCGGCGCTGGCGCTGATCGCGATCGGCTATCGCTCGCTGTCGGTGTCGGCGCTGGCGCACGGCCCGGTCAAGGCGATGATCCTCGGCCTCGACCTCGCCAAGGCCGAGGCGATGATCGGTCCGCTGCTCGACGCGCCGGCCGGCAGCGTTTCGATTCGCGACAAGCTGACCGAATTCGCCGAAGCGCATCAGCTCGCTTTGTAGCGACGCGGCCGTCCGCCGCTCCGTCGTCTTTCTGCGTTTATCCGAGATCGTCCATGTCCACATTGCCCGAAGCCAAGCTCGACGTCCTCCTCGCGCATCATGCCGCGCTCGAAGCGCAGTTGATGGCGCAGGTCGGCGCCGAGGATTACGTCCGCATCACCCGAGAATTGTCGGAGCTCAATCCGCTGGTCGAAGCGGTGAAGAGCTATCGCCAGGTCCGCGACGAGCTCGGCGAGATGGACGAACTGCTCGAAGATCCCGCGACCGAACCGGAGATGCGGGCGATGGCCGAGGCCGAGCGCGACGCGCTCGACGCCCACCGCGACGAACTGATTCAGCAGATCCGCATCGCGCTGCTGCCGAAGGACGCGATGGACGAGCGCAACGTGATGCTGGAAATCCGCGCCGGCACCGGCGGCGACGAGGCCTCGCTGTTCGCCGGCGACCTGTTCCGGATGTACGAGAAGTTCGCTGCGCTGCAGGGCTGGAGCGTCGAAGTGATTTCGGCGAGCGAAGGCACGGTCGGCGGCTTCAAGGAGATCATCGCCGAGGTGAAGGGCCGCGGCGCGTTCGCCAAGCTGAAATTCGAATCCGGCGTCCACCGCGTGCAGCGCGTGCCCGACACCGAAACGCAGGGCCGCATTCATACGTCGGCGGCGACCGTCGCGGTGCTGCCCGAGGTTCAAGAGGTCGACGTCGACATCAAGCCGGACGATCTGAAGATCGACACCATGCGGGCGCAGGGCGCCGGCGGTCAGCACGTCAACAAGACCGAATCGGCGATCCGCATCACCCATCTGCCGACCGGCATCGTGGTGATGATGCAGGACAGCCGGTCGCAGCATAAGAACCGCGCGTCGGCGATGAATATTCTGCGGTCGCGGATCTACGACGCCGAACAGCAGCGGCTCGACGCGGCCCGGTCCGCCGAGCGCAAGGCCAAGGTCGGCTCCGGCGACCGCTCCGAACGCATCCGCACCTACAACTTCCCGCAAGGTCGCGTCACCGATCACCGGATCAATCTGACGCTGTACAAGCTGCCGCAAGTGATCGCCGGCGAAGCGCTCGGCGAACTGATCGACGCCCTCACCACCGAGCACCAGGCCGCACAGCTCGCCGAGCAGGGCAACGCCGCGTGAGCGAGGCGCCGACGATTGCCTCCGCGCGTCGTCGTCTCGCCCGGCAGTTTCAGGATGCGGCGATCGAATCGGCCGCGCTCGACGCCCGGCTATTGGTCGGCGAGGTCACCGGGCTCGATCTCACCGGTCTGCTTGTTCAGGCCGAGCGGGTCCTGACCGCTGCGGAGAACGAGCGACTGCAGGCATTCGCGGCGCGGCGGCTCGGCGGCGAGCCGGTGGCGCGTATTCTCGGTGTTGGCGAATTCTGGGGGCTGCCGTTCGAACTCTCCGCCGACACGCTGGTGCCTCGGCCCGATACTGAAACGATCGTCGAGGCTGCGCTCGCGTTCCTCGAAGAGCGATCCCTACGCGCGCCGCGGATCCTCGATATCGGTACCGGAAGCGGTGCGATCCTGCTGGCGTTGTTGCACGAATTACCAGGCGCGGCCGGCGTCGCCACCGATATCAGCCTCGGTGCGCTCCGCGTTGCGCGCTGCAATGCGAGGCGGCTCGGGCTTGCTGATCGCGCCGCGTTCGTCGCCTGCGACTACACCTCGGCGTTGCACGGCCCGTTCGACCTGATCGTCTCCAATCCTCCCTATATTCCAGGTAGCGAGATTGCGACGCTCGACCGCGAGGTGCGCGAGCACGATCCGCGCCGGGCGCTGGACGGCGGGGCCGACGGGCTCGACGCCTACCGGAAAATTATCCCCGAATCGGTCCGGCTACTGCAACCAGACGGCGCCTTGGTGGTTGAGATCGGACAGGGGCAGGAGGACGACGTCAGCGCCCTGATGCGGACCTCGGGATTATCCCTATCCGACCCGCTCCGGACTGATTTGTCAGGGATTTTCCGGGCCGTCACCGGGCGTCTCGCAGTGCACTGATGTCGGAACAAATTGCAAAAAACCGCTTGGAATATCGACCGAGAGCGACTACGTTCCGCTCCAGATATCGGTAAGAGTGGCTGGCCCCGCGGTGCGGAGTGGGGCATGTTGATCTCGATGAGAGCCCCTGACCGAATAGGTTCCACACGGCGGCTTCGATTAAGCGCGATAGGCTGGGACAGCCGCGCAGCTTTCAGCCGCGGAGCGCACGAAAGCCTGACGACTCACGCTTGAAGAACTCACGCGAGATGAGCTGAGCCCCTTAGCACGGGCTCGATGAATTGATCCGGCCGGCGGTGCGACGGCCGCCGGATTTGGAGAACGCGTCTTTGTTGAGCGCGACACACGGCATTAGCGATTCGAGACTGATGGGCTGTTCGGACGGGCGTGGCCAGACCTGCGCGTAGCGCAGCCATGCCTTGCAAAATGGGGTTCGGTAAGAAGGTAGGACATGAGAAACGGGCAGAACAACAAGCGGCTGCGCAATCGTAACAACGGCGGCAACAACAATAACAACAACCGGCGCGGCCAGAATCCGATGACCCGGGTGTTCGAGTCGAACGGTCCCGATATCAAGATTCGCGGGACCGCCTCGCACATTGCCGAGAAATACGTTCAGCTCGCCCGCGATGCCCGCTCTTCGGGTGACCCGGTAGCGGCCGAGAATTATTATCAGCACGCTGAGCACTACTTCCGTCTGATCGCGGCCGCCCAGGAGCAATTCCGGCAGAACCAACCGCCGCCGCGGATCGACAACGACACGCTGGATAACAACGACGACGGCGAGGACGGTGAGTTCTCCAATTTCGGCGCCGAGCCCGGCCTGGTGCCGGCGCAGCAGCAGCCGCAGCCGTACCAGCAGCGCGAGCAGCCGCAGCCCTACCAGCCGCGCGAACAGCCGCAGCCGCGCGAGCATCGCCCGCAGCCGCAATTCGTGCCGCGCGAGCAGCCGCAGCCGGTGGCCGAAGGGGTCGATCGCCTGCCGTCCTTCATCACCGGCCCGCAGCCGGCGCTCGGTCCCAACGCATTCGAAGCCAATGGCGGCGGCGGTGAGCGCTTCCCGCCGCGCCGTCGGCGCCGTCCGCGCGGCGAACCCGCCGCGGCCCAGGCCGCCGCCCCGGCTCCGTCGGGTGAGGATGCCGGCGCCGGCGATTGATTTCGCCGCGGCCTCTCGAGCAGGGTATTCCGATCAGACGAGGCCGCGCCGTGGGTGCGGCCTTCGTCGTTTCGGGGGGCGCTTCAGCGCAGCAGCGGCGGCGTGTCCGGTTCGTCGGCCTGCAGCGGCGTCGGTGACGGGACCAGTGATGGTTCCAGCGACGGAATCAGCCGGACCCGTTCGCGCTTGACCGGCTGGGCGCGCACCACCTGCTTGGTGGCCTCGACCACATGTACGCCGGCGAACGGTAACGAGGTCGCGGCGCCGATCCGCTCCCACGCCGGCGCCGAGCGCAGCAGCCAGCCCTGCGCCAGCGGCGGGACGAACAGCGCCTCGCTCCAGGCCGTGGGGGTGAACCAGGTGCGCCGCAACAGGTCGGCGATCTGCGAGCGTGAATAGGGCCGGCCGTGTCCGAACGGATTATTGTCGAGCCGCGCCCAAACGCCGCGGCGATTGGGCACCACCGCCAGCAATCGGCCGGCCGGCGCCAGCACCCGCCACACCTCGCGCAGCAGCCGTTCGGGATCGTCCGACATCTCCAGCGCATGCACCAGCAGGATACGGTCGACCGCGGCGTCCGGCAGCGGCAGCGCGTGCTCGTCGACGAGCGACGACAGCGTCGACCGCGCGGTCGGCCATTTTAGCACGCCTTGGGCGGCCGGCATGAAGGCGATGCAGCGTTCGCAGCGGTCGCGGAACAGGCCGAGATAGGGTGTCGGATAGCCGAAGCCGAGCACGCGATCACCGCGCGCATCCGGCCAGCGTGATTGGATGCCGCGGTTGATCAGCCGTCGTGCCGCGATGCCGAGCCGGCTCGTGTAGAATTCCCGCAGGTCCACGACGTCGATGGTCATGACGATTGTTTATCACGGCGTCGCATGGTCCGGCAAAGCCGCCCCCTGACTGGTTTACGAGGCTGTGACCGCTTCATTTCGTCTCGGTCCGCCCCCATGTTAGGGTTCGACTCTGCCGGCGACAGAAACGGCGCCGGGCAGGCTCACGCTGCCTTCAAGTTTCCCGGAGATCTCATGCCCGCCGACATCCGTATCGTTCCGTGTCTCACCGACAATTTCGGCTATCTGATCCACGATCCGGCCACCGGCGCCACCGCTTCGATCGACGCGCCGGAAGCCGCTCCCCTGATCGCCGCGCTGGACAAGGAAGGCTGGAAGCTGACCGACATTCTGGTCACGCATCACCACGGCGATCATGTCGGCGGCATCGCCGAACTGAAGGCGAAGTATCAGTGCCGCGTCCATGCGCCGCACGACGCCAACGCCAAGATCGCCGACGTCGACGTCCGGCTGCAGGAGGGCGACGTCGTCGAGGTCGGCGGCCTCACCGCGCGGGTGTTGGAAACCCCCGGCCATACCCTCGATCACATCTCCTATGTGTTCGACGACGACCGCGCGCTGTTCGCGGCCGACACGCTGTTCTCGATCGGCTGCGGCCGGGTGTTCGAGGGCACCTATCCGATGATGTGGGAATCGCTGCTGAAGCTGCGGGCGCTGCCGGACGATTTCAAACTGTATTGCGGCCACGAATACACCGCCTCCAACGTCAAATTCGCGCTCGGGATCGAACCCGGCAACGCCGATCTGCAGGCCCGGGCCAAGCAGGTCGAAGCGCTGCGCGCCGACGGCAAGCCGACGATTCCGGTGACGCTCGGCGAAGAAAAGAAGGCCAACGTCTTCCTGCGCGCCGACGTGCCGTCGGTCGCAGATGCGGTCGGATTGTCGGGTGCGTCCGCGGCCGAGGTGTTCGGCGAGATCCGCGAGCGCAAGAACAACGGATGAGCGCGATGTCGCTCAGCGCCGCCGAGGTGATCGCGCGCTTTGGTCTGCAGCCGCATCCGGAAGGCGGGCATTATCGCGAGACGTTTCGCGACGCGCGCTGCGACGCCGCCGGTCGCAGCTACTCGACGGCGATTCACTTCCTGCTGCGTGCGGGCGAACGTTCGCACTGGCACCGGATCGATGCGGTCGAGGTCTGGCACTACTACGCCGGCGCGCCGCTCGCGCTACAGATCGCCGGCGACGACGGTGCGCGCGTGGTGATGCTCGGCCCCGATCTCGGCGCCGGGCAGCAGCCGCAGGCGATCGTGCCGCCGCACGCCTGGCAGGCCGCGGAATCGACCGGCGACTGGACGTTGGTCGGCTGCACGGTGGCGCCGGGCTTCGACTTCGCCGGCTTCGAACTCGCGCCGCCGGGCTGGGAGCCGGCGTTGGCTTATGTCGCGCTTGAATAGATCCACCCGATGGGCTCTCGGCTTGGCTGCCATGGAAACGTCGGTCGATCTTTCGTAGCCAAGTTTTGGCGCAACAGGTGTGATCGATCTGCGCTAGTCTTCAGAGCTTTGGAAAGATGGCAACGTTGGTGCGTTAATGACCTGTTTTCAGAAGAACGGTTTTCTGCGGCTGAACTTGCTGCAGCAATCGCCGAAATGATGGTCGAGGAGATGCGTGTAAATGGCCTTCCAGTTTCTGGGTTCCCGCAGATTTCACTTGCGTGGCAACAATCAGATCGGTCCGCCCGACGCGCAGATTAAGATTTGTGGGTAGACGTGGTGTCATCGTCGGCTTCGTAGTCGAAATCCTCTTCGAGGCTGAGAGAGACGTCGGACTGACGGCCGTGGCGAATGGCCGTGATCTCGATGCCGTCCGGTCCTGAATCATAATCGATCAGGTAGTTGCCGACGACCACGCGTCTGCTGCCTTTGATTGGGATGAGTTTGAAACCGATCTCTGGATACTTGCCGATGCGTCGCCGAGCAGACCGGATATCTTCAAGAAATGCAGTCGCGGCTGCCGGGCTTCTTTCGGCCAAGTATTTGGCTTCGCGCAGAAGATAGTCTCGCGCATCGCCGGAAAGCCGGACCTTCATCAAGCTGCCTTCGAATTTACGATGGCTTCGATTTCCCTAATGACGTCGTCCATGTCGTGGGCGCCCCCGGCGGCGATCTGTTCGCGTCCCTTGATGATAGCGAGAATATCTGAGCCCTCGCCTGCCAGGTAAGCCTTCAATGCGCGCACGATCACCCAGCTTCGCTTGCGATCAGAGGCAGCCGCAATCTTCTCGATGTCGTCCAGGACGTCCATGGGAAGCCGAATCGTCAAAGGGTCGGACAGTGGGGCTTTGCTCATCCAATTCTCCCGAATTCATAATACATCGTATTACAAATTTGGGGGGCTTCAACTGGTAGATGACGTTCCTGCGAGGTGCGGGAGAGATCAGGATGGGTCGAGGCGCGACGAAGCCCGAAAAAATAGTGAATTCAACGCGTTGCATTGGAGCGCGATAGCGCCTGATCCATCGTTGCGCCTAACCCATCGCTTCAGAGCGCACCCACCGGTGATTTCGCCAGCAGTTCGTCGACTTCTGCGCGGGTCGGGCAGGCAAAGGCGCCGCCGGAGCGGGTGCATTTCAGCGCCGCCGCGGCTGAGGCGAAGCGCAGCGCGTGGGCGATGTCCTGACCTTCGCCGAACGCCACCGTGAAGCCGCCGTGGAAGATGTCGCCGGCGCCAAGGGTATCGACCGAGTGCACCGGAAACGCCGGGGTCTCGCGGAATTGCTGCTTGTCGTCGAGCCAGAGCGTGCCCTTCGGGCCGCGGGTGACGGCGACGAACGCCTTGGTCAGTCGCGCCAGCTTCTTCAGCGCCTCTTCGTCGTTCTCGGTACCGGCGGTGCCGTGCAGCGCCTCGGCCGAGCAGATCAGATGCGACGCCGCGGTCAGCAGCCCTTCGTTCATCGCCATCGCGTTGTCGACGTCGACCACCACCGGAATGCCGCGCCGGGTCGCCTCGGCGCACAGTGGCGTGACGAAGCTCGAGCACCGGCTCTCGGTGAGGATCGCGTCGCAATCCTTCAGCAGCGTGTCGGCGTCGGGCAGCGCGACCTTCCACAGCCCTGGATCGCGGAAGGTGACGATGGTGCGTTCGCCGGTCGGATCGACCAGCACGGCCGAGATCGGCGTTACCAGCCCGGGCATATGGACGAGGTGGTCCGAGCCGATGCCTTCCTCGGCCAGCTTGTCGAAGATGAAGCGTGCCGCGGCTTCTTCGGCATCGCCCATCGGGCCGCACATCTGCGCCTTGCCGCCGAGCCGGGCGATGCCGATCGAGGCGTTGAGCGCATTGCCGCCGCAGATTTCGCCGAACGCGCTCGCCGGCACCTTGTTGCCGCGGTCCGGTATCGCTTCGATCCGGAAGGTGAGGTCGCGGACCGGGATCCCGATGCACAATACGCGCGGTTTGCGCGTGGCAGTGTCGCTCATGAATTGTCCTCCAGCCAGCGGCCGAGCAGATGGTGCGCGATCGCGAACGGATGCGGTCCGGCCAGCCCGTCCGGATGTTCGCGCTTCAGCATTTGCGCCGCCTCGTCACGGGAAAACCACCGGGCGTCTTCCAGTTCCGTGCGATCGACGGTGATGGCGTCGGTGGTCGCGGTCGCGGTGCAGGCGATCATCAACGACGACGGATACGGCCACGGCTGCGTCATGTAGTAGCGCACGTCGGTGCACAGAATGCCCGACTCCTCGACGATCTCGCGGCGAACCGCGTCCTCGATCGTCTCGGCCGCCTCGACGAAGCCGGCGAGGCACGAATACATCCCGGACGGAAACTGCTTCTGGCGGCCGAGCAGGCAGCGCTCGCCGTCGGTCACCAGCATGATCACCACCGGATCGGTGCGCGGGAAGTGCTCGGCCTTGCACGACGGACAATCGCGCTTCCAGCCGCCCTGCGACATCGTGGTGCGGGTGCCGCAATTGGCGCAATAGCCGTGGCGCTGGTGCCAGTTGACCAGCGATTTCGCCATCGCGATCGCCGAGAGCTGCTCGACCGGCAGCATGCCCTGCATGGCGAGGCCGCGCAGTTCGGCGAGGCCGGCGTCCGTCCGTCCGGCGAGCTTGTCAGCGGCAGGGCCGCCGATTCCCATGCCGAACACTGCAGCGCCATTGCGCAGGCCGAGAAAGATCGTGCCGGCATTGGCGCCGAGCGCCAGCGCTTCCTTGATGGTCAGTTCGGCGCGCGGGCCGTTGGGTTCGTGCTTCACCAGGAGCGAATCCCGATGGACAACGTAAGCGCGGGTGTCGCTGCGCTCCTCCATCGCCATCAGCTTGGCGTCGTTGCCGCGCAGATGCGCGGCGCGGTCGAGCACATGAGTGACGAAAGCCGGCTGGCCGAGCGGAAAGGATGTGCTCATCGGCTCAGCTCAGCCAGATCTTGCGGCGGAGCAGGTTGATGAACTGCTGCACCTCTTCGGCGTCGTGCGCCAGCGGCGGCATCACGCCCCACACCGGTCGCGGCCAGGCGACGTCGCTGGAGCGGCGGGCGATGATGTGAATGTGAAGCTGCGGCACCAGATTGCCGAGCGCAGCGACGTTGAGCTTGTCGCAATGGGTGACGTCCTTGAGCGCGCGGCTGACGCGGGAGATCTCGGTCATCAGCTGCGCCTGCGCGACCTCGTCGAGGTCGATGATCTCGCTGACGTCCGGCCGGCGCGGCACCAGCAGCAGCCACGGATAATGCGCGTCCTTGATCACCAGCACCCGGCTGAGCGGCAGGTCGCCGATGTTGATGGTGTCTTGTTCGAGCCGTGGGCTCAGCGACCAGTCGGAGGAGGACATTGCGGTTCCATCGGCCCGTTGTGGGAGCGTGGGCTCTTGTCTGTGGCGGGGACGGCCGCGCGGCCGCCTCCCAGTCATACCAAGCCGCCCGGACCGGCGGAAGCGCCAGCTAGCCTATGGTCCAAGGCGGGGACCGGCGACTTGCATTCGGTTTGGTTTGGCGCCAAATAGGGACCGGGAGATTGGCGGTGGACGAGCCTCTCGCCAACCGGGTCAGGTCCGGAAGGAAGCAGCCCTAACGAGGTCTGGATCGGGTCGCTCGTCAGTCTCCTACCTCATTTTCGGCCGTGCTGCCCTGGGCTTCGGGGCGCCGCGGCCGGACGAAGGTGGATCAGGGCCGGCCGATGCCGGTCCGGTGTGAGGGGTGTTCCGGGCCAGCCACATGATCCTGCCCCGTCGCGAGCGCCCCGCTCCCTTCCGCAAGCCCGCCCCGTTGACGCAGCATTGCGGACCGACCGATGAGTGACTCTGGCCTTTCCGCGACGCCGCCCGCTGCTCCCGAGCAGCCGGGCAGCACGAGCGCGCCGGCGGACGCCTATCGGGTGCTGGCGCGGAAATATCGCCCCAACAGTTTCGAGGATCTGATCGGCCAGGAAGCGGTGGTGCGCACCGTCTCCAATGCGTTCGATACGGGCCGGATTCCGCAGGCCTGGATTCTCACCGGCGTTCGCGGCGTCGGCAAGACCACCACGGCGCGCATCTTGGCCCGGGCGCTGAACTACGAATTGCCGGACGGCTCGGTGAAGGGGCCGACCATCCACATGCCGGTGCACGGCGTGCACTGCAAGGCGATCATGGAAAGCCGGCACATGGACGTGCTGGAGATGGACGCCGCCTCGCACACCGGCGTCGACGATGTCCGCCAGATTAACGACAGTGTGCGCTATGCGCCGGCTTCTGCGCGCTACAAGGTCTACATCATCGACGAAGTCCACATGCTGTCGACGGCGGCGTTCAACGCCTTCCTGAAGACGCTGGAGGAGCCGCCGGAGCACGCCAAATTCGTGTTCGCCACCACCGAGATCCGGAAAGTCCCGGTGACGGTGCTGTCGCGTTGCCAGCGCTTCGATCTGCGCCGGGTCGAAGCCGACGCGCTGATGAACCACCTGTCGAACATCGCCCAGAAGGAAGGCGTCGAGGTCGAGCCGGAAGCGCTCGGCATCGTGGCCCGCGCCGCCGAAGGCTCGGTGCGCGATTCGCTGTCGCTGTTCGATCAAGCGATCGCGCATGCCGCAGGCGTGGTGCGAGCGGACGCGGTGCGGCAGATGCTCGGGCTCGCCGACCGGACGCGCGTGATCGAACTGTTCGACGCGCTGGCGCGCGGCGACATTGCCGCCGCCTTCGCCGAATTCCGCGACCAGTACGACACCGGCGCCGATCCGGTGGTGGTGCTGTCCGATCTGGCCGAATTCGTCAATTTCGTCACCCGCGTGAAGATTGTGCCGGCGATCGCCGACAACGTCGCATTCGGCGAGACCGAGCGGGTGCGTGGCCGCGAATTCGCCACCAAGCTGTCGATGCGGGTGCTGTCGCGGATGTGGCAGATGCTGCTGAAGGGCATCGCCGAGGTGCAGGGCGCGACCCGGCCGGCGGCGGCGGCCGAGATGGTGCTGGTGCGGATCGCCTATGCGGCGGACCTGCCGACTCCGGACGAAGCGCTGCGGATGCTGCAGCAGAGCGGCGGCGGCGATGCGCCGGCGATTCCAGGCGGTGGCGGCGCGCGCGGCGGCTCGTCCGCGCCGGTCGCCTCGGCCGCATCGTTGTCCGCTCCGAGCGCGGCGATGCCACGTAGCGCACCCAGCATGGGCGCGGCATCCATGAGCGCCGCATCGGCGCCGACGATGCTGCGCGGCGGTCTCGACAATGCGGCGCGCTCACCGGTCAGCGTGCCGGCGCCCGAGCCGGAACCGCCGGCGCTGAAGATCACCACGTTTCCGCAGCTCGTCGCGCTGGCGTCGGAGAAGCGCGATGTGATGACCCGTCTGGCGCTCGAAGCCGACGTGCGGCTGGTGCGGATCGAGGACGGGCGGCTCGAACTGGCGCTGGAGCCCACCGCGTCGCGCAGCCTGATCAACGAACTCGGCCGCAAGCTCGAGCAATGGACCGGGCGGCGCTGGACCGTGATCGTCTCCAACGCGCCCGGCCAGCCGACCCTGCGCCAGCAGAGCCTGGCGCAGCAGAACGAGCGCGAGCGCGCGGCGGAGAACGATCCGCGGGTACAGGAAGTGTTGGCGCGGTTTCCCGGCGCCAAGCTGACGGTGCGGCGGCTCGCCTCCGAGCCGGTGGAGATCGATTCTGATATGGACGATCCCTCCGAGCGAATCGACGACGACGATTAGCGATCTGAAAGGAAACCGGTCATGGCTGACTTTCTCGGCATGATGAAACAGGCTGCGCAGCTTCAGTCGAAGATGAAGGCGATGCAGGCCGAACTCGACCAGATCGAGGTCGAGGGGCTGTCCGGCGGCGGCCTCGTGAAGGTGCGGATGAGCGCCAAGATGGAGGTGCGTGGCATCTCGATCGATCCGTCTCTGATCAAGCCCGAGGAGCGTGAAGTGCTCGAAGACCTGCTGGTGGCGGCGCATGGCGACGCCCATCGCAAGGCGGAAGCGGCGATGCAGGACAAGATGCAGGCGCTGACCGGCGGGCTCGGCCTGCCGCCCGGGCTCGGCCTGGGTTAGTCTTTCCAGCCTTTTCGATTCGCGGCGGACCGCCGCGCCACGGCGGCGGCAACGCTGCCTCGTCGCGTGTGATCAATCCACGGAAGATGGAGACCCGATGGCCGGTGCGGTCGCAGGCCCCGAGATCGAACGTCTGATCCAGTTGCTGGCGCGGCTGCCCGGATTGGGCCCGCGCTCGGCGCGGCGCGCTGCCCTGCACCTGATCAAGAAGCGCGATGCGCTGATGGCGCCGCTCGCCGCGGCGCTGCAGGTCGCGATCGACAAGATCGAAGTGTGTAGCACCTGCGGCAATATCGACTCGCAGAATCCTTGCACGGTGTGCACCGACCCGCGCCGTGATTCCTCGATCATCGTGGTGGTGGCTGACGTCGCGGATTTGTGGGCGCTCGAACGCGCCTCTGCCACAAACGGCCGCTACCACGTCCTCGGGGCTACGCTGTCACCGCTCGACGGCGTCGGCCCCGAGGATCTGACGATCGACGCTCTGGTGAAGCGGGCGCACGATCCCGGCGTCGCCGAGATCATCCTGGCGCTCAACGCCACGGTCGACGGCCAGACCACCGCACATTACGTCACCGACCTGTTGCAGGACGCCAATGTCAAAGTGACCCGGCTCGCGCACGGCGTGCCGGTCGGCGGTGAACTCGACTATCTCGACGAAGGAACGCTGTCGGCGGCGATGCGCCAGCGCACCTTGTTCTGACACAACCGGATTGGACCTGATGACTCGACTCCGCTTCCCGCTCTCGACGATTGCCGCGCTCGCCCTGACGCTCGCCGCCTCCGCGGTGTCGGCTCAAGACTCGGCGCAGGCGGCGCTGCCGAAGCCGACCGCGCTGCGGGTGGGCGACATTCTCAGCGGCGAACTCAACGCGTTGAAGACCCGGGCCAAGGGTAAGAAGGGCCCGGTGTATCAGCTCGTCAGCGATCCGCGTCGGCTGCCGGCGCCGTCCGGACTGTGCAATCTCGAGAACGGCCCGGAGACGTTCCAGATCGTTCCCGCGGACGACGCCCAGGCGACGCAGTTGAAGACCCACCGCGGCAAGCAGGTCGCGCTGAAGGTCGTCTCGGTCTCCTGCGCCAACGAGCCCGGCCAGATGAGCGAAGCGGTGGTGACTAAATGGAGTCTGGTGAAGTAAGCGGCGGGCTCTCGCAGCCGCTGCGAGAAGCGAGCGTTGCCTCCACCTATACTTTAACCGGGCCGAGCGCGGCGAAATGGCCGCGGCGCTGCAAGAAGGCCAGCAGCACCAGACTGGGCGCCGCAACAGCAACGCTGATCATGAAGAACGCCGGCCAGCCCGTGGCTTGCGCCACGTAGCCGGCGCTCGCCGACAGATAGGTCCGGCCGACGGCGGCGAGCGCGGTGAGCAGTGCGTATTGGGTCGCAGTGTGCAGCGGGTTCTGGCACAGCGCCGACAGGTAGGCCACGAAGATCACCGTGCCGATCGCGCCGGTGAAGTTCTCCACCGAGATCGCCAGCGCCAGCGCCCATTGGTTGATTCCGACGGTCGACAGCCAGGCGAACGCCAGATTCGACACCGCCTGCAGAACCGCGCCGATCCACAGGCTGGCGACCAGCGAGTAGCGCCGCGCCAGATAACCGCCGGCGAAGCCACCGATCAGCGTCGCGGCGAGGCCGACGCCTTTGACGATCGCCGCATAGTCGTTGCGCGAATAGCCGAGATCGATCACGAACGGCGCCGTCATGGTGCCGGAGAATGCGTCGGTGAACTTGAACAGCACGACGAAGGCGAGGACGGTAAGCGCATCCTTGCGGGTGAGAAATTCGGTGAAGGCGCCGAGCGCGGCGTGCACCACCCGTTTGAACCCGCTTTCGCCGCTGGTCGCCGCTTCGGCACGGCGCGACTGCTCCGGCTCGGTGGCGACCAGCGCCGTGACGGTGCCGATCAGCACCATCGCAGCCATCGTCACATAGCCCCACATCCAGGCGGTGCTGCGCGCCAGTCCGGTGCCTTCATACGCGCTGACCAGGAACAGCACGCCGGCGGTCGAAATCAGCATGCCGATCCGGTAGGCGGCGACGTAGGACGCCATGCCGGCTGCCTGTTCGTCTTCCGGCAGGCTCTCGACCCGGAACGCGTCGATGACGATGTCCTGGGTCGCCGAGGCGGCGGCGACCAGCAGCGCGCCGATCGCCACATACAGCGGCGATTTCGCCGGATCGGTGAGCGCCAGCAGCAGGATCGCGGCGATCAGCAACAGCTGGACGAACACCAGCCAGCCGCGGCGGCGGCCGAACGCGCGGGTCAGCAGCGGCACATGCAGCGCATCGACCAGCGGCGCCCAGATGAATTTCAGCGTGTAGGGGGTGCCGACCAGCGCGAACAACCCGATGGTGCCGAGATCGACGCCCGACTCCCGCATCCACACCAGCAGCGTCGAGCCCGACAGTGCCAGCGGCAGCCCCGACGCGAAGCCGAGAAACAGCACCACCAGCACCCGCGGCTGCAAATACACCGCAAACGCCTCGCGCCAACTTGGTTTGGGCCTGTCGATCGGCGCGAGTGAGGCGTTCGGTGGGTTGTCGGACGAGGTCATGGCGAAGGCGTAACAGATTCGACGGCGGGCGCGCATGCCGCCGGAGAGCCCGCGCTTTTGGATCATGGCCATCATGTCGCTCGAAGCCGTGACCACGAACCAGACGTCATCGCCCGCGTATGCGGGCGATCCAGTACTCACCGCCCTGCGTGATGAAGCGAGAAGGTTGCGCGGAGGCGCCGCGGCGAAATCGGTGGTGCGCTGGGATACTGGGTCGCCCGCATACGCGGGCGATGACGGTGGGTGCGTGGCGTGGCCTCAGGCCGATGTGACCTCGTCGATCTTGAAGGCGCGGGAGCCGAACAGTTCGGTGCGCTCCGGCGCCAGCGGCGCCTCGTGGCTCGATGCCGAGGTTCGCGCTTCGGCCGACGCGATCGGCGCGGCCGCTTCGGGCGCCGCAAAGTCCAGCTCCTCGATCCGGACGGCGCGGCGCTCGATCTTGTCGGCCGAGATCTGGATCTGGCGGACGTCGTCGTTGACCTGGCCGAAATGGGTCTGCAGCTTGGTGACGCGCTCGCGCAAGCGTGCCAGATCGTCGGACAGGCTGAGCACTTCGGTGCGGATCTGGTCGGCGGCGTCGCGCATCCGCGCGTCTTTCAGGATCTGCTGCATCACCTGGATCGCCAGCATCAAGAGCGACGGCGACACCAGCACGACGCGGGCACGGTAGGCCTTCTGGATCACGTCGTCGAAGCCGTCGTGGATCTCCGCATAGACCGACTCCGACGGCACGAACATCAGCGCAGTGTCCTGGGTCTCGCCCGGGATCAGATATTTCGAGGCGATGTCGTCGACATGGCGCATCACGTCGGTGCGCAGCCGCTGCGAGGCCGATTTTCTCTCCTCGTCGGTCCGCGCCTCGCGCAGCGCGGTGACGGCCTCGAGCGGGAACTTGGCGTCGATGCACAGCGGCGGCTGATCCGGCATCAGCACCACGCAGTCCGGCCGCTTGCCGGTCGACAGCGTGTATTGGAACGCGAACGAGCCTTTCGGCAGCCCGTCCTGCACGATCGTTTCCATACGTGCCTGACCGAACGCGCCGCGCGCCTGCTTGTTGGCGAGCACGTCGCGCAGCGTCGTCACCTGATCGGTGAGTTCGGTGAGGTTGTCGTGGGCGCGGTCGATAATGCCGAGCCGCTCGTGCAGCGCCTGCAGGCTTTGCATGGTGTAGCGGGTCGATTGGGTCAGCGACTGGCCGAACCGGTGGGTGACGCTGTCGAGCCGATCGCTCATCGCCCGCGCCATCTCGGCCTGGCGGCCGGCGAGCGCGCGGCCCATCGCATCGACCCGGCCGTTGGCCTCGTGCTGCGCCCGCATCAACAGCGCCAGCCGTTGGTCGATCTCTGCACCCCGCCGCGCAGCGCTGCCGCGGGCCACCAGCACGGCGATGACCGCCAGCAGCGCCAGCGCCGCGGCCGCAAACGCGGCGGCGGCCATGCCGACGCTGACCGGGAGGTCGCCGAGCCTGAACAGAATCTGATCCATCGCCGCCGGTGTCGCAGATTGTGCCGTCATGGAGAACGAAGATAGAACGCGACGTTGAACAGACCTTTAAGACCGGCCGCACCGAAAGTGGCAGAAGCTCCGGTCGGTCCCGGATTGACCGCAACCTCGCCGCCGCTTAAATCGCCGCCATGGCCCTACGCGAAATCATCATCCTGCCCGATAAGCGGCTGCGTGAAATCTCCAAGCCCGTCGCCGAGGTGACGAGCGAGATCCGCAAGCTCGCCGACGACATGTTCGAAAGCATGTACGAGGCGCCCGGGATCGGACTGGCGGCGATCCAGATCGCCGAGCCGGTGCGGCTGATCACGATGGATATCGTCCGCAAGGAGGGTGACGGAAAAAGCGATCCGCGCGCCTTCATCAATCCTGAGATCGTCGGCGCGTCTGCTGAGATGAACGTCTATGAGGAAGGCTGCCTGTCGATCCCGGAATACTACGCCGAGGTCGAGCGGCCGAAGACGGTGCGGATCCGCTACACCGATCTCGACGGCAACGTCCGCGAAGAGGACGCCGACGGCCTGTTCGCGACCTGCATCCAGCACGAGATCGACCACCTCAACGGCGTGCTGTTCGTCGATCATCTGTCGAAGCTGAAGCGTGCGATGGTGGTCCGCAAGTTCGAGAAGGCTGCCAAGCGCGGCATCAAATACGTCTGAGCGCTCGCGCAGGTGACCGGCCGGCGCGTTGCGGCCGCTCGGCCCGCATCGCCAGATCTGTACGGGACTTATGTCATGCCGCTTCGCCTCGTCTTCATGGGCACACCCGAATTCGCGGTGCCGACGCTGCTGGCGCTGTCGGCCTACGGGCACGACATCGCCGCGGTCTACACCCGCGAGCCGAAGCCGGCCGGCCGTGGCATGAAGCTGCAGGAGACGCCGGTGGCGCTGGCGGCGCATCGGCTCGGCATTCCGGTGCTGACGCCGAAGACGCTGAAGACTGAGGACGCGCAGGCCGAGTTCCGCAGCCACGGGGCCGATGCCGCCGTGGTGGTCGCCTACGGCATGATTCTGCCACAGCCGATTCTCGATGCTCCGCCGCTCGGCTGCTACAATCTGCACGGCTCGCTGCTGCCGCGCTGGCGAGGGGCCGCGCCGCTGAACCGCGCCATCATGGCGGGCGACGCCGAAACCGGCGTGATGGTGATGAAGATGGATATCGGCCTCGACACCGGCGACGTCGCGATGGCCGAGCGCATCGCCATCACCGACGCGATGACCGTGACCGAGCTGCACGATGCGCTGGCGCGGCTCGGCGCCGATCTGATGGTGCGGGCGATGGCGGCGCTGGAGCGCGATCAGCTGCAGCTCACCAGGCAGCCCGACGACGGCGTCACCTATGCGGCCAAGATCGACAAGGCCGAAGCCAGGATCGACTTTTCGCAGCCGGCGCGCGCAGTGCTGCGCCACATCCACGGTCTGTCGCCGTTTCCGGGGGCGTGGTGCGAACTGCCGATCGACGGCGCCCCGGCGCGGATCAAGGTGCTGCGCTGCGCGCTCGCCGAGGGCCGCGGCACGCCGGGCGAAGTGATCGGCGATGATCTCACGATTGCTTGCGGCGACGGCGCGATCCGGATCGCCCAATTGCAGCGCGCCGGCAAGCAGCCGATGACCGCCGAGGATTTCCTGCGCGGCACGCCGATCGCGAAGGGCGTGCGGGTCGCCTAGGGTTCTAGCCGAGGCGCAGCCTCATCCTCAGCCGTCACCACCCGCGAAAGCGGGTGGCCCAGTATCCCAGAGCGTTCGTTATTGGTAACAATCGCTCTGCAATACTAGATCGCCCGGATAAGCCGGGCGATGACGGAAAACTTGGGGCAGCGCTGCGCCTCAAAGACGAGTCGCATGCCCCGCTACAAACTCACCATCGAATATGACGGCGCGCCGTTTTGCGGCTGGCAGTTGCAGCCGAAGTTGCCGTCGGTGCAGGGCGCGCTGGAGGCGGCGGCGCTGGCGACCTGTGGCGAGGCGGTGCGGGTGCACGGCGCCGGCCGCACCGACGCCGGCGTCCACGCGCTCGGGCAGGTGGCGCATCTCGACATTGCCAAGCCGTTCCGCGCCGACAAACTCCGCGACGCGCTGAACGCGCATCTGCGGCCCAATCCGGTCGCGGTGCTGGCGGCCGAGATCGTGCCGGACACGTTCGAGGCGCGGTTCTCGGCGGTGCGGCGGCACTACCGCTATCGCATCGCCAACCGCCGCTCCAACCTGGCGCTCGATCTCGGCAAGGTGTGGCGGGTGCCGAAGCGGCTCGATACCGACGCGATGCACCGCGCCGCACAGGTGCTGATCGGCAAGCACGACTTCACGACGTTTCGCGACACCGAGTGCCAGGCCGCCTCGCCGGAGAAGACCCTCGACGTGCTCGACGTGATTCGCGACGGCGACGCCGTCGATATTGTCACCAATGCGCGCTCCTATCTGCACAGCCAGGTGCGCTCGATGGTCGGCTCCTTGGTGTGGGTCGGCGAGGGCCGCTGGACCGCGGACGATCTCGCCGCCGCGCTCGCCGCCCGCCGCCGCTCCGCCTGCGGCCCGGTCGCGCCGCCGGAGGGGTTGTATCTGGTGCAGGTGGATTACTGAGCCACACGGCCGTCATTCCGGGGCGCGCGGAGCGCGAACCCGGAATCCCGCGGTTCAGAGCACGTCGAGATTCCGGGTTCGCTCGCTTTGCGAGCGCCCCGGAATGACGGGTCGTTGTGATTACTTGAAATACCTCTCCAGCACGCCGCGATAGATCGCGGTCAGCTTGTCGAGGTCGCTGACCGGGGTGCGTTCGTCGATCTGGTGCATGGTCTGGCCGACCAGGCCGAACTCCACCACGGGGCAATATTTGGCGATGAAGCGCGCGTCGGAGGTGCCGCCGCCGGTGTTGAGGTCGGGCGTGCGGCCGGTGACGTCGGCGATCGCGCCGCTGACAACGTCCGTGAACGCGCCGGGCTTGGTGACGAACACGTCGGCGTTCGACGGCAGCCACTCGATCCGGGCGCGGATGCGATTGCCGCACGCTGCCGCGAGCCGCTGTTCGACCAGCGCCTTCAGCGTTTCTTGCGTATGGTGGTCGTTGAAGCGGATGTTGAACTTGGCGCGTGCCTGCGCCGGAATCACATTAGTTGCGGCGTTGCCGACATCGACCGAGGTGAATTCCAGGTTCGACGGCTGAAACTGCGGCGAACCGGCATCGAGCGGCTCGTCGTTCAGCGCGGTGATCAGCCGGGCGATGTCCGGCACCGGATTGGCGGCGCGGTGCGGATAGGCGACATGGCCCTGCGTGCCCTCGACGATCAGCACGCCGGATTGCGAGCCGCGGCGGCCGATCTTGATGGTGTCACCGATCGCCTCGACATTGCTCGGCTCTCCGACGATGCAGTGATCGAATTTCTCGCCGCGCTCGGCCGCCCATTGCAGCAGCTTGACGGTGCCGTTGACCGCGACGTCTTCCTCGTCGCCGGTGATCAGGAACGAGATCGAGCCTTTTGGCTTTCCCTCGTTCGCCGCCAGATAGTCCAGCGTCGCCGCGACCGCGCAGGCGATGCCGCCCTTCATGTCGACAGCGCCGCGTCCGTACAGCACGCCGCCTTCGACGTCGCCCGAGAACGCGCCGTGAGTCCATGCGCCGGCTTCGCCCGCCGGCACCACGTCAGTGTGGCCGGCGAAGCAGAGATGCGGCGCGCTGGTGCCGATCCGCGCATACAGATTGTCGATATCGGCGGTGCCGGCTTCCGAGAAGGTGACGCGATGAACGTCGAAGCCGGCGCCCTTTAGCAGCGCTTCCAGCACGCCGAGCGCGCCGGCATCTGCCGGCGTCACCGATGGGCAGCGCAGCAGGTCTCGCGCGATGTCGAGCGCGGTTGCGGTCACGGTTCGCTTAGTCCCGCAGCAATTCGTTGATCGAGGTCTTGGAGCGGGTGCGCTCGTCGACGCGCTTGACGATCACCGCGCAGGCGGTGGCCGGGCCGGGGGCGCCGTTCTTCATCGGCTTGCCGGGCAGGGTGCCGGGCACCAGCACGGCATATTCCGGCACTTCGCCGATGAAGGTCTCGCCGGTCTCGCGGTCGACGATCTTGGTCGAGGCGCCGAGAAACACGCCCATCGCCAGTACCGCGCCCTTGCGGACAATCACGCCCTCGGCGACCTCGGAGCGGGCGCCGATGAAGCAGTCGTCCTCGATGATCACCGGGCCGGCCTGCAGCGGCTCCAGCACGCCGCCGATGCCGGCGCCGCCGGAGATGTGCACGCGCTTGCCTATCTGCGCGCAGGAGCCGACCGTGGCCCAGGTGTCGACCATCGTGCTTTCATCGACATAGGCGCCGAGATTGACGAAGGACGGCATCAGGACGGCGTTCTTGGCGATGAAGGCGGAGCGGCGCACGATCGCGCCCGGCACGGCGCGGAAGCCGGCGTCGCGGAAACGGTTCTCGCTCCAGCCCTCGAACTTCGACGGGACCTTGTCCCACCAATTGGCGCCGCCGGGGCCGCCGGCGATCACGCCCATGTCGTTGAGGCGGAACGACAGCAGCACCGCCTTCTTCAGCCACTGATTGACCGTCCAGGCGCCGGAGGCGTCGCGCTGCGCCACCCGCACCTTGCCCTGGTCGAGCAGATCGAGCGCATCGTTGACCGCCTCCCGAACCTCACCCTGGGTCGCAGGGGTGACGGTGTCGCGCGCGTCGAAAGCGGCGTTGATGGTGGATTCCAGGGCAGTGAGCGGCATCGACGGATCCTTGGCGTGTGTCGGAAAAGCGTTGCGTGTCAACGCGGACGTTGACGCTTTGTCCGGATTCGCCGCTGCGGAGTCAAGGCGCCGCCTGGTCCCCACGTCGGCATCAGGCTTGTCCGGGGGATGCAGTAATTCCGGGGCGGTGGATGGAAGATCGCGAGCGCTCTGCGATACTGGTTCGCCCGCATGCGCGGGCGATGACGGTTGTGGATGTGGTGGCGCCAGCTTCGATTCTCCCGCGTCATCGCCCGGCTCGTCCGGGCGATCTAGTATCCTAGAGCGTTGGACCCTCGGGGGAGGCCGCCGATGCCGCGGCAGTTCTACGTCTATATCCTGGCCAGCCGGATAGGCGGGACGATCTACGTCGGCGTCACCAACGACCTCGTCCGTCGCGTCGCCGAACACAAGTCCAAGGAGGTCGAGGGTTTCACGCTGCGCTACGGCGTCGATCGGCTGGTGTATTTCGAAGTGTTCGACGATATCGAGAATGCGATCCGGCGCGAGAAGCGGCTGAAGAAATGGCCGCGGGAGTGGAAGGTCAGGCTGATCGAACAGCACAATCCGGATTGGAATGATCTGTACCCGGAGATCGCCGGCCCGCCCTAAGCGGCACTCTGGAATACTGGTTCGCCCGCCTGCGCGGGCGATGACGTCGTGATTGGGGAGGCGCGGTGCCTTACTTCGCGGCGCTCAGCGTCTTTAAAAATCCCGTCAGATCATCGGTGACGTGGTCGACATGGGCGGCGTCGCGGCCTTCGAGTTCCCAGTCTTCGCGCACCACTTCCTGGCTGCCGTCGGGCACCACCAGGACGGTGGTCATGCCGAGCTGGTGCGGCACGGTCAGGTTGCGGGCGAGGTCTTCGAACATCGCGGCGCGGGCGGGGTCGACGCCGTGGCGGTCGAGGAAGCGGCGGTAGGTCTGCGGCGCCGGCTTCGGCTCCAGCTCGGCGGCAATGATGTCGAACACCGCTTCGAAATGGTGACCGATCCCGAGCCGCTCCAGCACCTTGCCGGCGTGCGCGACAGAGCCGTTGGTGAGGATCAGCTTGCGCCCCGGAAGCCGCTGGATCGCATCGCCCATCGCCGGGTTCGGCAGGAGCGGCGAATGGTCGATGGCGTGGACATAAGCGAGGTAATCGTCGGCGTGGACGCCGTGCTCGGTCATCATCCCGCGCATCGTGGTACCGTAGCGCTTGTAGTAATCCTTCTGGATCCGGAACGCTTCCTCCGGCGACACTTTCAGCCATTCGGCAACGAAGTCGCGGATCCGCGCATCGACCTGCTGCCACAGATTGAGGTGATGCGGATAGAGCGTGTTGTCGAGGTCGAACACCCAGGTCTCGACCTGGTCGAATCCGCGTTTGCCGAGCTGCATCATGGTGCCGAGAACCTCAGGGTCTTGCCGCCGGAAAGATCGACCGTGGCAAAGCCGGTGGCGGCAAGGCCGCGCCCGGCGCAGTCGCCCTGTTCGCCGATCTCGAATTTGCTGTCGCGGGTGCACAGTGTGGTGCCGCCGCCCCAATTCAGCGCGCGGCCCTTGATGCTGACCGGCCGGCCGCTGCCGTCGACCGCCTCGGCGAAGCTGAACACCCGCTTCGGCTGTGCGCCGAGGTCGGGGCGCAGGCACTCGCCGGGCGCGACGCCGTACCAGCCGCGGCTGGTGATGGTCTTGCCGTCGTCCTCGCCGACCGCCGCCATGATCTTGTACTTGGTGTCGTTGCACCAGGTCAGGCCGCTTCCGGTCGGCTGCTGCACGGCCTTGATCATCACGTCGAAAAAATCCGGCGCATCGACGATTTCCGGCTTCAGTCCGCGACTCTTGAGAAATGCGGCCAGCGCCGCCTGCGTCTTCGGGCCGTCGACGCCGTCGATCGGCGAAGCGTCGTAACCGGCGATCAGCAGCAGCCGCTGGATCGCGGCGAGCTTGGCCTGCTCGTCGTCGTAGCCGGAATCCTCCGCCAGATATGCGATCTTGTTGCCGTCCTCGGTGTCGGTCGGCTTGATCTCGGTGAAGGAGGCCAGCGTCTGGCTGCCGCGGCATTGCCGCGCGGCGGCGATGACGAAATTGTCCTCGGCGACGCACAGCCGGTCGGTGCCGTTCTGCGGCAGCGGTGAGGCGCCGTACAGCGGCAGCACCCGGGCGTTCAGCATGATCTTGTCGGCGTTGAGCGCGCCCTGCACCACGACGCGGCATTGCGCCGGATCGATCCGCAGCCAGCCGCGCGTGGCCGTGGCGCCGCTCGAATCCACCCCGATCGCCGCCTCGACCACGTAGCTCATGCGGTTGCAGAGCTTGAGATCGGCGTGGGCGGCGGAGGTGATCGTGAGCAAGGTCAGGATAGTCAGCTTGGCCCGCCACGCGCACCACCTCATGGTGAGGAGGCGCGCGCAGCGCGCCGTCTCGAACCATGTTGCCGCGCGGCCATCCTTCGAGACGACTGGCTTCGCCCTTCGGACGCAGCCAGTCTCCTCAGGATGAGGGCTATGGTAGTGGATAGACTGTCGAACGAGTAGCAGAGGGTGCGCCGCGCCGAGCCCCTTCGTCAGGCCGGGACGAGCCCGGCCATGACGGGTCTGATCGTTAGCGCCTCGCATCACTTGTGGATCAGCGTGCCGGTGCCCTGGTTGGTGAACAGTTCGAGCAGCACGGCGTGCGGTACCTTGCCGTCGAGAATGACGACGCCTTCGACGCCCTGTTCGAGCGCGTAGATGCAGGTCTCGACCTTGGGGATCATGCCGCCCGAGATGGTGCCGTCGGCGATCAGCTTGCGGGCGTCCTTGATCGACAGTTCGGGGATCAGCTTCTTGTTCTGATCGAGCACGCCCGGGACGTCGGTGAGCAACAGTAGGCGCTTGGCTTTCAGCGCGCCGGCGACGGCACCTGCGAAGGTGTCGGCATTGACGTTGAAGGTCTGGCCGCTCGACGAGGTCGCCAGCGGCGCCAGCACCGGGATCAGCTCGTGGCCGATCAGCTGGTTGAGCAGGGTGAGGTCGACCTTCTCGGGTTCGCCGACGAAGCCGAGATCGATCACTTCCTCGATCCGCGAATCCGGATCGACCATGGTGCGCGTCGCCTTGGTGGCCGACACCATGTTGCCGTCCTTGCCGCACAGGCCGACCGCCTTGCCGCCGGCCTCGTTGATGTAGCCGACGAGCTGCTTGTTGATCGAGCCGGCCAGCACCATCTCGACGATCTCGATGGTGGCGGCGTCGGTGATGCGCAGGCCGGCGGCGAATTCCGATTTGATGCCGAGGCGCTTGAGCATCTGCGCGATCTGCGGGCCGCCGCCGTGCACCACGACCGGGTTCACCGCGGTCTGCTCCAAGAGCACGATGTCGCGGGCGAACGCCTTGGCGGTGTCCTCGGCGCCCATGGCGTGGCCGCCGTATTTGATGACGATGGTTTCCTCGTCGTAGCGCTGCATATGCGGCAGCGCTTCGGACAGAATCCGGGCCTGATCGAGCGGGCTGATGACGGGCGCGTCGGTCATGAAGCGGTCTTTCGAGCTGAAGGGACGGTCTGAACGGGCAATTCCGAGGCCGGTGCGGCGGGACAGATCGCTAGCACTTCGGCGCGGCCGATCCTAGAGGCCGCGAATGCGGGTCAGGACCCGCGCCGCGGCCACAGCGCGGCGACGGTGAGCAGCAGCCAGCTGCCGATCAGAATCGAGCCGCCGGTCGGTGCCGCCATCGGAAACAGGCCGTGGCCGGCGAATTGCCGCAGCGTCAGGTCGCCGGCGAACAACGCCGTGCCGAACACGAAGCCGAAGATCGCCGCCAGTCCCGGAATCCGGTGGGCGATGCCGCGCTCCACCAGCATCACCACCGCGGCGATCGCGCAGGCGTGAAACAGCGCCATCGACGAAGCCGGGCCGAGCCGTCCGGCATCCGGCACATGGGCGGCGGCGGCGGCGAGCGCCACGCCGGCGGCCCCGTACAGGCCGGCGATCGCAATCAGGAGGCGGAGGGCGGCGGTCATCAGCGGCGCTCGTCGAGCAGGCGGATCATGGCGGCGCGCAGTTCCGGCATCCCGTCGCCGGTGCGCGAGGAGGTGGTGAGCACCTCGGGGAACGCGGCCGGATGCCTGGCCAGCGCCGCGACGGTCGCGGTCACCCGCTCGGCGAGCTCGGCGGCTTTGACCTGGTCGGCCTTGGTCAGAACGATCTGGTAGCTGACGGCGGCCTTGTCGAGCGTCTTCAGGATGTCGAGGTCGACGTCCTTCAGCCCATGGCGGCCGTCGATCAGCACATAGACACGGGCCAGCGTGGCGCGGCCCTGCAGGAAATGGTGGATCAGCGAGGTCCAGGACGCGACCTTGGCCTTGGAGGCGGCGGCGTAGCCGTAGCCCGGCATGTCGACCAGCCGCAGCCCGGCATTGGGCGGACCTTCGAAGAAGATCAGCTCCTGGGTGCGGCCCGGCGTGTGCGAGGTTCGGGCCAGCGCGTTGCGCCCGGTCAGCGCGTTGATCAGGCTGGACTTGCCGACATTGGAGCGGCCCGCGAAGGCGATTTCGACGCTGCCCATCGGCGGCAGCGTCTCGATCGACGGCGACGCCCAGATGAAATGCCAGTCACCGGCGAACATCTTGCGGCCGCGTTCGATCAGGTCGGCATCGATGGCGTCGGTCATGCGGCGTCCGGGCTAGCAACAAATAACGAGGTCATTCCGGGCGCCGCGCAGCCGCGAGCCCGGAGTCTCTTTTCACGCCGAAGCTCAGGATTCCGGGCTCGCGAGCTGACGCTCGCGCCCCGGAATGACCTCGAGGGTCAGGTCGACTTTTTCTTCTTCGCGAAGCTCGATCTCAGATTGTCCCAGAGCTCCACCCTGACGCCGTTGCGCTGCATGATGAAGGCCTGCTGCGCCACCGAGAGGGTGTTGTTCCAGGCCCAGTAGATCACCAGACCGGCCGGGAAGTGCGCCAGCATGAAGGTGAAGATCACCGGCATCCAGGCGAAGATCATCTGCTGGGTCGGATCCGGCGGCTGCGGGTTCAGCTTCATCTGGAACCACATCGTGAAGCCCATCACCAGCGGCCAGGCGCCGAGCACCAGATAGTGGCCGAGCACCGGGATCGCGGTCGGATCGTAGGGGATCAGGCCGAACAGGTTGAAGATGTTGGTCGGGTCCGGCGCCGACAGGTCGTGAATCCAGCCGAAGAACGGCGCGTGCCGCATTTCGATGGTGACGAACAGCACCTTGTACAGCGAGAAGAACACCGGGATCTGCAGCAGGATCGGAAGACATCCGGCGACCGGATTGATCTTCTCCTTGCGGTAGATCTCCATCATCTCCTGCTGCTGCTTCACCTTGTCGTCGGGGTGACGCTCCTTGAGCGCGGCGAGCTGCGGCTGGATCGCCTTCATCTTCGCCATCGAGGCGTAGGACTTGTTGGCGAGCGGCAGGAACAACAGCTTGACCAGCACCGTCACCAGCAAAATGGCGACGCCGAAATTCCCCACCATGTGGAAGAAGAAGTCGAGCGCCAGGAACATCGGCTTGGTGATGAAGTAGAACCAGCCCCAGTCGATCAACAGGTCGAAGTGGTTCAGCCCGAGCTGGCGGTCGTAACCGCCGAGCCCAGCGAACGGAAAGTTGATGCCGACAACGCGCGCTTCCTTGGCGCCGGCGAACAGCCGGGCGTTGGCGGTGGCGGTGCCGCCGATCGGGATGACGCGGGCGTCTTCGAGATAGTCGGTCTGGTAAGTGGTGACTTTGCCGGTCTGGCTCGCCGAAAACCGCGCCTGGAGCTGCGCGTTGGTGTCGGGCAGCAGCGCCGAAGCCCAGTATTTGTCGGTGATGCCGAGCCAGCCGTTGGTAGCCTTGAGGCTCACCGATTTGGCTTCGTCGATCTTCTTGTAGGAGTATTCCTGCAGGCCGTGCTCGCCGAGATAGCCGATCAGGCCTTCGTGTAGGATGTAGTAGCCTTCGACGTGCGGGGTGCCGTGGCGCGAGATCAGCGCGAACGGATACAGCGTCACCGGGGCGCCGCCGGTGTTGGTGACGTCGTCCTTGACGGTGAACAGATAGCGGTCGTCGACGGTGATCTGGCGGCGGAAGGTCAGGCCTTCGCCATTGTCCCAAGTCAGCGTGATCGGATGAGTCGGCGTCAGCGCGCCCGAGCCTTCCTGAGTCCACACTGTGTTGTGGTCCGGCAGCTTGACGTTGGTGCCGGCGGCGCCGACCCAGCCGAACTCGGCATAATAGGGCTTGTCGCTGCCCGACGGCGAGAACAGCTCGATCGGCGGCGATTTCGGATCGACCGTCTCGCGATATTGCGTCAGCGCCAGATCGTCGATCCGGGCGCCTTTCAGCGCGATCGAGCCGGCCAGGCGCGGGGTTTCGACCTTGATCCGCGGCCCGGCGGCGAGCGCCGCTTCGCGGCTGACGGTCGGAGCGGCGGACGGCTGCGGGCTGGACGGGGCAGCGGCGTTAGGAGCGCCGGGAGTTGCCGGCGTCGCGGCCGACGGCGCGGTGCTGTCTTGGGGCTTCGCGGCCTGCTGTTGCTGCTGCTGAGCCTGCTGGGCGGCGCGCTGCTTCTCCATCTGCGGGATGTTGAAGAAGTATTGCCAGCCGAGCAGCACGAGGCCCGACAGAACGACGGCGAGAATGGTGTTGCGATTGTCGGACATCGTCGGGTCTCGTCACTCACGCAGGTTTGGGTGATCGCCGCGACAGTCGCTCGAGCGCGGAGCGCAGATCGCCGAGCATGACGGCAAAGTCGCGGCTCAGTGCCGCGCGGCGTCCGACCAGCACATAGTCGCTGTGCGGCAGCAGAAAACCGCGATCCGTCCGCTTCACCAATTCGCGCAGTCTGCGTCGAATTCGATTGCGTTCGGTCGCGGTGCCGATTTTCTTGGTTACGGTGAAGCCGACCCGGATCGGACCCTGATCTGCGCGGTGCAGGCTTTGCAGCACGAAGGCAGGGGCGTTGATCCGCAGCCCGCCGGCAACGGCGATGAAATCCGCCCGCTGCCGTAACCGCTCCATCAACAGGTTCCGGGCAAGCCCGCTCAGGCGCTCAGACGCTTGCGTCCGCGGGCGCGGCGCGCCGCCAGCACCTTGCGGCCACCGGTGGTGGCGAGACGGGCACGAAAGCCGTGACGGCGCTTGCGCACCAATTTGCTGGGTTGATAAGTCCGCTTCACGGGTCGTTCTCCGTTGCCGGGTCAGTTATTCACCGGGTCAGTTAGTCATCAGTGGTGGGTAAGCCCGGTGATGCCGGCCCACAGATGAGCCGGATGCAGCCCAAAAATGAACCGCCCCGGGCAGAGCCGGGTCATCGCGGACAGTTGGCGCGGCTTATACGGGAGCGTCCTGTTTTCGTCAATTGCGCCCGTCGCCGCTTCGGCGATGTCGAAGCCGGGCGAGGTGCTGCCGCGCGGGCGGTCCCGCGGGCGCCGTGATCACGCATGAGAAAACGGTAATTTGACCTCTTTCCGGCAAAGGAGCATCTTGACTTTAGACAATGTCGCGAATCCGGCCCGATGCGGGCGGCGGGGAGCAGGGCCGAGAGCGAGGTTCGGTGCAGAGCACGGACAGACAGCCGGAGACGCATGCTTGGCGGCGCGGCCTGGAGCCCAAGATCGGGCTGTCCGGCAAGCTGCTGCTGCTGACGATTCCGCTGATCCTGATCGCCGAAATCCTGATCTACGTACCGTCGATCGCCAACTACCGGCTGAACCGGCTGAACGACCGTCTGGCGGCCGCCAATACGGCGGCGCTGGTGCTGGACGCTTCGCCCTCGGGGCGGGTGCCGGACTCGCTGGCCAAGCAGATTCTCGACTCGATCGAAGCACGCGCGGTGGCGATCAAGATGGGGCAGCAGCGCCGGCTGCTCGCCAGCTCCGATCTGCCGACCAAGGTCGATCACGTCGTCGACATGCGCCACGTCACGCCCTGGGGGGCGATCCTGGATTCCTTCGTGGTGATGCTGGAAAGCGGTAATCCGGCGATCCGGGTGATCGGTCCGGCCGAAGGCAATGCCGAATTCATCGAAGTGGTGATCGACGCCGCGCCGCTGCGCAACGCGATGTACCGGTTCTCGTCCAATCTGCTGCTGGTGTCGCTGACCATCACCAGCCTGACCACGGCGCTGATCTATCTGGCGCTGCACTTCCTGTTCGTGCGGCCGATGCGGCGGCTGACCGCCAATATGGTGAACTTCCGCCGCGATCCGGAAAGCCCGGCCTCGATCGTGGTGCCGGGGCCGCGCGGCGACGAGATCGGCCTCGCCGAGCGCGAATTGTCGGACATGCAGCGCGATCTGGTGTCGATGCTGCATCAGAAGAGCCGGCTCGCCGCGCTCGGGCTGGCGGTATCGAAGATCAACCACGATCTGCGCAATTTGCTGGCGTCGTCGCAGCTGCTGTCCGACCAGCTCTCCAGCTTGCCGGACCCGCGGGTGCAGCGGTTCGCGCCCAAGCTGGTGCGCTCGCTGGAGCGGGCGATCGCGTTCTGCCAGTCGACGCTGTCCTACGGCCGCGCCCAGGAGGCGGCGCCGGACCGTCGCTCGATCCTGATCGAGCCGTTGGTCAACGACGTCCGCGAAACCGCCGGGCTCGCCGACGAGGCTGCGATCACCTGGGTGAGCGCGATCGAGCGCGGCCTGACCATCGACGCCGACCCCGATCAGCTGTTCCGGGTGCTGCTCAATCTGGTGCGCAACGCTGCGCAGGCGCTGGAAAGCCTGCCGCGCGGCGACGCCAATCTGCTGCAGATTCGCATCACCGGCCGCCGCGAAGGCTCGGTGACGGTGCTGGAGGTCTCCGATACCGGCCCCGGCGTCCCGCAGAAGGCGCGCGACCACCTGTTCGAGGCGTTCCACGGCTCGGTGCGGGCCGGTGGGTCGGGGCTCGGCCTTGCGATCGCGGCCGAGCTGGTACGGGCCCATGGCGGCGAGATCAACCTGGTCGAGGGCACCATCGGCGCCACCTTCCGGATCTCGATCCCCGACCGCCCAGTCGATCTGCACAGTTTGCGCAACGAACGCGCCCGCGCCTGACCCGAGTTCGTCTTCTCGGATGGAAGCGCCGGTCCATGCGGAATTTGGGGCGGTCTGCGCGGGCAGGCTGCGCCGCCGCGATCCGGAGCCGTCTCCGGGCCGACGCTTTCGCGCACTGTGCGGCCCCGCCCAGTGCTGAAGCCAACGGTTTTTCCCGGCGGGAATCGCAGCGCCGCAGGCGTCGTCGTCAATCCGTCAGAAAAGAGCTGCCGCGGCGCTTGCCAATCCGGATCGGAGCCGCTAGCTATGGCGGCCTTCGCAGCGCTTCGCCGCTGCGGAACGCCGGCGGCTCCAGGCCTCAACGCCAAGCGAGCCCGCGGCAGACGCGCCCGTAGCTCAGCTGGATAGAGCACCAGACTACGAATCTGGGGGTCAGAGGTTCGAATCCTTTCGGGCGCGCCATTAATGGATTGATCGGAAAGGCGTTTTTTATGCCTCCGAGGCCCCCTTCTAGCTTTGGCACGACGATCTTCGATCCTATACCAACTTCATACCAATCCCGTCGATCAACGCTTTTTGGCTCCAAGCGCGCTGCGTCTCTGGGGCAAAAAGCGGCCGCGGCGGGTAGCGTTGCAAAAAGTTGCTGCGGCTGAAGGCTGTGCGGCGTGACCTCCCGAATGCTGGGTGTGGCCACGAAATTACGGTCCTTCCGGCAAAAATGCCGAATCCACTTTGATGCACCACCTGTTGGTTGGCCCCGGCGCACCCACGAATTTCAGTCCTTAATGCGTTCAGGCCGAGTTGGTCCAAAGTCGGCTTTCTGCAAAACGGATCACCGCTCTCAAAGGCGCTGGACACGTGTATGGGGTGCAGGGAGTTTTGGGGCGAGGAAGCAGCGAAGCATCGGTGGATCGCTGCCGTCTCCTCGAAGGAACAACTATAAAGAGTTTAACGCCTAGACTAAACTCTTGCGGGGGGCGAACCTTGTCAATCTCACCAGAAAATCAATCGGAAATCGAGTCAGCTAGATCGCGTCTATACGAAACGCGACGGCCGACTGTTCCAGCTTTAGAAGCGGTACTCCAAAACGCTTACCCAGTACTGGACCACGGGTTTGTCCGGGTCGTGGACTATATGGGAGACGACGCCGCAATCGTTCAGGCCGCACGCGTATCATATGGGAAGGGCACCAAGCGCGTGAACGAAGATGCAGGACTCATTCGCTATCTGCTTCAGCACCAGCACTCGACGCCATTCGAGATGGCGGAGATCAAATTTCACATAAAGCTGCCGATCTTTGTTGCTCGGCAATGGATCAGGCACCGGACGGCCAACGTAAACGAATACTCGGCGCGTTACTCAGTCCTAGATAATGAGTTCTATATTCCAGATTTAGGCGACTTGGCGGCGCAGTCAGCCTCTAATCGCCAAGGTCGGGGCGATCTACTCAACACAGATGCCGCAGACAAGGTGCTCTCAATCTTAAAGACTGAGGCCGCTCGCGCCTACGAAAACTACCTGTGGTTACTCGGAGAGCATGAGTTGGCCGATGCGGCCAAGTTGGAAGTTGGTCTTGCGAGAGAGTTGGCCAGAATCAGTCTTCCACTTAGCGTTTATACTCAATGGTACTGGAAGATTGACTTACACAACTTGTTGCATTTCCTAAAACTGCGAGCCGATCCACACGCACAGAAGGAAATACGAGACTATGCAAAGGTCATTGCGGAGATCGTCCGGCTCTGGGTTCCTTCAGTATTTGACGCATTCATTGACTTCAAGCGCGATGCAATCGTCCTCTCCGCGCCAGCCGTAGCCGTACTAAAGCGGATGTTGTCGGGCGAAGCGGTTCGTCGCGAAGACAGCGGCTTATCGAGACGCGATTGGGATCAGCTATTAAGCGCTTTCGATCTGCCGACGCAGGAATAGCTAATCGAGGCCAATAACTACGATGAAGGTCGACCTCTCTGCGAACAAACGGTCAGCTCGGCAACCTGCGGCGCCTGGTCGGTTGAGCTCCTCGGTGGCGCGTGCGCAGGCCGCGGGCTCACAGTCGCCGCGGGCATTCCCCGTCGACACATCCGCGGTTTTAGCTCGTTTCTTCGAAGCCTACTCCGAACACGGCAAGCCAATATCCGTTTCATTTCGCGGTCTCGTGAGCTGGATTAGGCCCGGCGAGCGAGCGACCCACTACATCCATCCATATCCTGCAAAGCTCCTGCCGCAGATCGCACACTTCTTTTTGGCCGCGAATGCATTTGTGAAAGCAGACGATGCAGTTCTGGATCCATTTGGCGGAAGCGGCACAGTGGCACTCGAAACAGTCTTGTCTGGACGATCGGCCATCTGCGCTGATGTTAATCCCTTGGCTCAACTGATTGCTCAAGCGAAAACTACACCCGTATGTGACAACAGATTGCACGCGCTCTATGAAGCCGTCTCTCGACGGGCCGATCGCTACAAGACCTTCGAAGAGCCGGATGTAGTCAATCTCAAGCTGTGGTACACACCGGCCGCAATCCGCGACCTAAGCAGAATAAGACGCGCTATCGACTCCGAGTCGGACTCGCCGGAGAAGACCGTATTGCTAACAACGTTTTCGGCGGTTGCGAGGAAGGTGAGCAGAGCTGACCCGCGATTTTCCGTCCCTGTTCGAACGAACAAGCGGCACAAAGCCAACGTCAAACGTCCGAGAATAAGCGTCAAGAGGGCGTTTGAGGAGCAGTATCTTGCAAATGCCAAACGGCTCCGACGACTATCTGAGTTTGGTAGTGAAATCGGGTCTGCCCAATGTGAAATTGCTGATGCAAAATCTCTCGGTTGCATCCCCGACGAGTCCGTCGGCCTGGTGATAACATCGCCACCTTACGCAGGTGCGCAGAAGTATGTTCGTGCATCCAGTCTAAGCCTGGGATGGCTCGGGCTCGTCGCGAGTAGTCGCCTGCGTGCATTGGAGGACGACACGATTGGTCGGGAGCATTTCAATAGAGCTGCGATTCTCAAAGAGGAGCCGATTGGCATCGTCGATGCTGACGAGTTGATCGCGAGGATATCCGCTAAGAATTCCACCCGCGCGACAATAGTCCGGACCTACTTGAATGAGATGAAGTCCGTCGTTGCGCAGCTGAAGAGAATCTTGCGTCCCGGAGGTCATGTCGTCCTGGTAATTGGTGACAATTGTGTTTGCGGCGAGGTCTTTCCGTCTTCCTCTTTTCTCCGCGAAATATTCGAAGCGTCGGGATTTTTGACGAGACTCGAATTGACCGATGCAATTCATACTCGAGGCCTGATGACAAAACGCGCCGCAACGGCATCCATGATCAGTAAAGAACACATTTTCGTATTTCAAAAGTGAAATCATGACGCGGATCAGTAGCCTGAAGTCTGCCTTTGACGAGGATGATATCCCTCTTAAGGAAAGCTGCCTCGACACCTTGCGAAGGCGAATAATGGTCCTTAACGAGTGGGCTTGGGAAAACCGTGCCCAATGGGAAGTCGTCAGCGCATGGCTGGATAATTTCGATGGTCGAAGCGGCCTTAGCGTGGAAGAAGAAAGGCTGTGCGCTCTCTATATACTTTCGCAGTTTCTCTACTTTGGAAGTCTGGAAATTCGGGTTCTACTCCGTGCTCTATTCCGAGACCTCGTCCTTCTCCCTACGATACAAAGCTCTCGCGCGGCTCTCGGTGGGTCACGAGATGCAAATCTGATCTTGGGTGAAGTTTCACTACGTATTGACAGAACCCGTTTCTTGGGTGTGGGTAATCCATCAGAAAGCGGCGTTCATCTGCTTTACTACTTTCGTCAGGAGAACAGTCTTCGGAAGACGCATTTCTTGGACTCAGCCCAGATATTTATGACCGATGGGGGTGGTCAGCGCGTGTTGCGATACCCCGATGTGGATCGATACATTTTTGTAGATGACGTCTGCGGGTCAGGGGAAACCGCAGTCCGCTATAGTCAATGGTTAGGGGAGCTAAAGGCACTCAAGCCGAGCGTCGAGCTTCATTATCTCGCTCTCTTCGCTACCGAAGTTGGCCTAGATCGCGTTAGACGGTCTAGCATCTTCGAACACAATTCGGCTGCGGTATTTGAATTGGATGGCTCGTACAAGTCCATGTCCGCCAGGTCTCGCTATCTACGCGTTGTCCCTACAGATATCTCCCCTGCCAATGTTCAATTAGTAGCCAATACTTATGGAATGCTGGTTTGTCCTTCGGATCCCCTTGGGTATGAGGATAGTCAGTTGCTTCTCGGGTTTCATCACAACACGCCCGACAATACCCTTCCGATTATCTGGAGAGATCGTGAAAATGGCTCCCCAATCACGTGGCGAGCTGCTTTCAGGCGTTATCCAAAGCTCTGAGTATAGAACATGAAGGTTGATCTCGATCAGAACCCATTTGAGTCTCTCCGCGCATCCGACTATTCGGACGCTGAGGTTATCGAGTATTGGGTTGATATTTCGGCGCAGCAGGGCGGCTTGCTGAACATCCTTAAGCCTAGGCTAGTAATGCCAATGCTGTTGTTGGGCTCTAAGGGCAGCGGAAAAACGCACCTAATGCGCTATTGCTCCGCCTCTGTTCAGGCAACGCTTAACGGCGGCGACCTTTCGAAGGCTGTCACTGCTGGCGGATACATAGGAATTTATATCCGCACAGAGGGGTTGAACATCCATAAGTTCGCAGACAAGGGGCAAGACCTCGAGAGCTGGAGTAGTGTATTCGGCATGTACTTTGAGCTTTGGCTCATAAGTAACTTATTACAAACATGCGCAGCCCTGTTGCCGACGGACGATCAAGAATTTGAAGCGGCTTTCAGTCAGCGAGTTGCCGCGCTCTTCGACGCAGAAGTTGGCGATCACTTTTGCTCCGTAAGCTCGTTCGCGTCATACATTTCAAAAGCTCAAAGACATATAGACTATGTTGTGAACAATGCCGCGCTTACTAGGAGCTTGGCGGACCTCTCAATCACATTTTCTCTTGGGCGACTCGTTTTTGGAATTCCGGAGATTCTCTCCGACCTGGTGCCAACTCTTCGAGGCGTTCTATTCGTCTACCTCATTGATGAAGCGGAAAATCTGACCGAGTGGCAGCAGCGCCTTGTAAATACTCTAATCCGATATCGGCGCGGGAATGCAACGCTGAAAATTGGAGCCCGTCTTTATGGTATTCGTACATACGAGACCCTTGGATCGGGAGAGCCTATCAAGCGCGATGCCGAATACGAGCGCATCGAGCTTGATAGTTTTTTGAGAGAGAATGATGATCAGTTTGGCGCGTTCTGTCGCGAGCTTATTGAGAAACGGCTGAAGCTCCACAATCTGCCTGCGATTCGAGGTGAAGCCATTTCTATTGACGGGTTATTCAAGAAATTGAACTCCGAGAATTACTATCAGGCCGAGACGCTGGAGATCCTGAGCACTTGGGATAAAGCCGGAAGAGAACGGCCTTACTTCTCAAAACTTCGTAAGGAGCTTGAAGAGGCGTTCGACCTGCGCGACAGTGAACTAGATGCGGTGGTGAACTGTTTCAAGTTTCACGATGTGCCGTTGATTGAGAAAGCGTTATTGCTGCTGTTCTATCGGGATTGGCCGAAATCGCGCGATCGGGTTGCGAAGGTTGCCGAACAAATCTCCCGCGAATCTGAGGCGATATTGCCAGCTCATAAAGGGAGCAAATCTCGGGCCGTCAAGCTATTAAAGCATTTTGACTCCGATTTGCTCGCCCAGTTGTTTCGCGATTGTCAAAGAAGAAGCCCGTATGCTGGCCTCGATACGTTAATACACCTATCCCAAGGTGCGCCTCGAAATCTCCTTGCAGTATTGAAGCACATATATCGACGGTCATCATTCGCCGGAGAGCGTCCATTTGCGGGGGGAGTAGTAAGTATTGAATCGCAATCTCAAGGTGTTATGGATAGCGCAGCATGGTTCTGGGAAGACGCTCAGCCAGAAAGTTACGGGACCGAGGTTAGAGAGGGGATTGAAGCATTGGCCGTTCTCTTTAGAACGATCCGATACAGCGAGCGTCCCAGTGAATGTGACCTATGTACGTTTAGCACTACGTACAGCCATCTTACGCCTCAGTCCAAGCGCGTGGTTCAGACGGCAGAAAACTGGTCATATTTGATACGAGTCAAAGTTGATGCGAAGAATCGCAACAGCCAGCAGGTGGATCCAAAGTACCAGCTAGCGCCGATGCTTGCGCCTAAGTGGGGACTGTCCTCGCATCGGAGGGGTTCAATTGAACTTAAGCCCGATTTGGCGAATGCGTTGTTTGATCATGCACTAGGCGAAGGCTTGTTGAAGGCGTTCACCCGTAGAGTGGCTGACATGCGCTTTGATGGCTTCGGAAGGAAGAGGCGGGATCAGTCTGGTCCGTCGATGCTATGACTATTACGCAATTCTCATACCTGATCGACAGTAAGCAGCCTCTCACCGACTCTCGGATGAGGCAGGGGTGGGACCTGTTCCTTTCGGCCTACAACGACAATGAGAGGGTTCAAAAGCCTTTCGAGGGGATTTTCGCTTCCCGAAAGTGTTGGTGGCCATTGCCCGAGTACAATTATCAGTCCCACGAATTGCCGAGCGCCAATGTGATCGAGGTTGCGCAGCAAGCAAACGAATCGGAGTTCATCGGAGAGGGGCTGGCAAGCTCCGGCTTTTCTGCCTCATCGGGGCAAAGCGTCTGCATTGATATCACTGGGTTTATGCGGCCGCATATACTGTATTTTCTTAAGTACCTGAAGGAGGCGGGGCTGAAGCAGATCGACATGATATATACCGAGCCAGAGCACTATTCGCGCAAGGCTGAAACGACATTCTCAATAGATGACGTCGTCAAGGTCCGCAGTGTTTTGGGCTATGAAGGCCAGCATGTTCCAGGAATGGATGGTGATGCCCTCATTGTCGGAGTGGGGTATGATCACGGACTGATGTCGCGCGTCATTCTGGAGAAGGAGAGTGCGCGGCTGATTCAGTTGCACTGCTTTCCCTCGCTTAGTGCAGACATGTATCACGAAAGCATATTGCGTCTCGATCGCGTCGCGTCCGCCAGTAAGGCTCGTGATCATGAGTATGTGATATTCAGCAGTGCAAACGACCCGTTTGTTACCGCGGCCGAATTGTCACGTGCATACGCGAAATTGAAGGGTGCCGGTCTCTCGAATCTGTATCTCAGCCCCCTCGCAACGAAGCCGCATACCTTGGGCTTTGGCTTGTTCTACCTGAGAGAGCTTGAAGGAACGGCGTCTAGCCTCATCTTCCCGTTTTCAGCCCGATACTCTCGGGAGACTGGAAAGGGACTCGGTCGATCTTGGGTTTATCCGATCATCTTTTGAGTGCCAGTCAGACAAGATAGGGCACAACGATTGAGTGCGACTGCGCTAAATCGAGGCGCTAGGGGCAACAGCACGAAGGCTACTCATGCTTGTCTACAAGAGGACAAAGCGCTCTGCGTACTGAGGCGATAGCTGCGCCGCCCTGTACCACGTCCGAAGGGCCAGCTTTCGAGCTTTCCGTGAGTTGCCCTGCCTTCGACCTGTTGCCCAGAGACCATATCCAGGATTCGTTGGCCGACCCGCGTCCATTCACGCAGACAGACCTTCGGTCGGCTCCCCACTGCCGCTGCAAGGCGCGGCCATCCATCTTCGGAGACCGTCGCAAATGAATGCCTGGAGAGCGTCATCCTCATGTATATCGGTTTGCAGGCCAAGAATGTGACACCACGGTGTCGCCGGTTTCCGGAGACACCGCCAATGGACGGCTTTGCGAGCTTCTGCCTCTTCACAACGAATCCATGCGTCGACGCAGGGTTCGTATCGAGCATATTCTTTCCTTGGCACCCGTGCAGCCGCGCGCTCTAGGACGTAGCGTCTCAAACGGGCCACTTTCGAAGCTATCGCCATCTCAGACGGGAGCTGGGGTCAGCGAGTTATCTGGTGCCGGCGTAGCTGACGGGTGCCGAGCTTCAGGGCTGCGCCGCTCGCGCTTCGAGGCCGCACCAATCGGCGACGAAGAGAGCCAGCGTCTTCGTCACCTTGCGGAGCGACTCCAGATCGACGCATTCGTCGAACGCGTGCGGATTCTTGCAATACGGCCCGTAGACCAGCGTCGGGCAATTGCCGTACAGGCCGAAGGCGCGCGCGTCGGTCGTCGCCGCAAAGGCGTGCTCTTCGAGCTGCTGGTCCCAGATCTCGGAGTGACACCGACGCAGGACCTCTTCCTGCGCATCGGCTCCGGTCAGATGGTAGCCTTCCTGCATGAAGCCCGGATAGCTGATCTTCGGCGGGTTGTGCTTGAGATAGGGATTGCGCGACGCCGCTTCCGCGACGTGCCGCTCGAAATCCTTGCACGCCTCCGCCGGCGACTGTCCCGGATAGACTGCGACACGGACCTCGAAGGTGCAGGCCGACGGCGCGCTCGACGTCCACTCTCCGCCCTGAATGCGACCGACGTTGAAGTTGATCGGATGCGGATGGTTCTGGAACGGCTGGTACTGCGTCTTGCGCGCATTCCACTGCTTCTCCAGCTCCCGCAGCGACTGGATCAGTTCGATGGCATTGGCGATCGCGTCCGCGCCGAGGCCGAAGTCGCCGGACGCATGTCCCGGGGCTCCGGAGACTTCGACCCTGATCCAGATCGGCCCGATCTGGCCGCGCAGCAGCTTCGGTTCGAGCGGCTCCGGAATGAAGGCCGCGTCGGCGGTGTAGCCGCGCACGACGGCCGCGAGCGCGCCGTTGCCGGTGCACTCCTCCTCGACGACGGACTGCACATACACGGTCGCCGACGGTTGCAGGCCGATGTGGTGCAGCGCCTTGAGCGCGTAGACGTTGGCGATCAGCCCGGCTTTCATGTCGCCGGCGCCGCGGCCGTACATCCAGCCGTCCTTGATCACCGGCTCATACGGACCATAGGTCCACGATTCGGCCTTCCCGACCGGGACGACATCGACGTGCCCGTTCAGAACCAGCGATCGCCCCCCCTGTTCGCGGGAACGATGCGTCCCCACCACGTTCCAGGAGTTCTCGTAGGAGATCGACACCGGGCAGAAGCCGGGATGATCCTTGATGGCCGCCTCGTCGATCACCCATTTGTCGACATCGAGGCCGATGCCGGCCATCAGCTCCGCCATGAACTCCTGCGCCGCGGCCTCCTCGCCGCGCTGCGAGGGAATACGCACCAGCTTCTGCAGGCATTCCAATTGCTCGTCGAACAGCGCATCGACCGCGGCGGCGATCTTCGATCTGGTTTCCATTGGTGCATTCATCGAATGTGAGTCCCGTTCAATGCGGAGTTCGTTGCAGGCGTCGTTTCGCGGCGGCCGTTACAAGGCCTTCAGGACGTCGTGGAGTCCCGTCAGGAACGTGTCGGCGTTGTCGCGCGAGAAGACCAGCGGCGGCCGGATCTTCAGGACATTCGCGCCCGGACCGGAGGCGCTGATCAGGATGCGGCGGTCGCGCAGGCCGTTGACGATCTTGGTGGTCACGGCGGCCGCCGGCGTTTTTGCCGCGCGGTCGGCGACGAGTTCGACGCCGATGAACAGACCGGCGCCGCGGACGTCGCCGATCTGCGCAAACTCCTTCGCAAGACGGCGCAGGCCGTCCTGAAGATAATTGCCGACGTCGCGGGCGTTCTCGACCAGCTTCTCGTCCTTGATGACGTTCAGCACCGCCATGCCGGCCGCAGCCGCCACCGGGTTGCCGCCGAACGTGTTGAAGTAGCGCGCGCGTGCGCCGAACTCCGCCACCACCTCGGGACGCAGGATCACGCCCGCCATCGGGTAGCCATTGCCCATCGGCTTTCCGATCGTGACGATATCGGGCTTCACGTCGTGGCGCAGGAAGCCCCACATCGCATCGCCGGTACGGCCGAAGCCGGGCTGGACTTCGTCGGCGACGAACAATCCGCCGGCCCGATGGATCGCATCGACAGCCTGCTTCAGAAAGCCCTGCGGGCCTGCGACGACGCCGTCGCTGGAGAAGATCGTGTCGACGATCAGCAGCGCCGGTTTGATGCCGCGGCGCTTCAGATCATCGATCGCCGCCTGGACGTCGTCGTGAAAGCGCTGGGCGACGGTCTCGGGCGGATTCCGATACGGGTCCGGCGCCGCGACGGTCCGCACATGGACACCGAGATCGACGAACTCGCCGAGCGACGGCGAGAACTCGGCGACCGCGCTGGTGAGGCCGTGATAGGCGAGCTTGGTGGCGATGATGCCGGTGCCGCCGGTCGCATGCCGGGCGATGCGCACCGCCAGATCGTTCGCTTCGCTTCCTGTGCAGGTGAACATGACCTGGCTGAGGTCGGACGGAAACGTCGCCGTCAGGTCTTCCGCATAGGCGATGATCGATTCATGCAGGTAGCGCGTGTGCGTGTTCAGCGTGCGGGTCTGCGCCACGATCGCGTCCACCACCTTGGGGTGGCAGTGGCCCATCGACGCGACGTTGTTGTAGACGTCGAGATAGCGATTGCCCTCGGCGTCTTTCAGCCAGACGCCTTCGCCGCTGACGATGTGCAGCGGTCGCTCGTAGAACAGCCGATAGGCGGGGCCGAGCACACGCTGGCGGCGCTCGATCAAGGCCTGCTCGGCGCTGGGCAGCCGCGCGAAGTCGTCCGCCGTGAAAGCATTGACCATCGCCATCTTGCTTAGTCCTTACAATGTGAGGAAACGAACCGTTCGAGCTCGGCGTCCGGCAGCGCCGCCAGGGTCTGCAGTCCGAGCCACGCGGCCCGATGATTGCGCATGATGTAGTGGCGGTTGTCGGGCCGGCTTGCCGCGCGATATTCCGGAATGATGATGCTGATCGCGAGCCGTGCCTTGAGCAGCACAGGGAGGAGAGCGACTTCCCGCTCCTCCAGCCGGGTGACTTCGCTGTAGCCCTTCAGCATCGCCCCGAGGAGGCTGCGCCAGTCGACGGTGTCGACGTGATAGGCCAAGGCGACCGCGAGATCGTTCACGCGCGGCGCGAACACCATGTCGCCGAAGTCGATCACGCCCGCGACGGCGCTCGGCGATGCGGGATCGATCAGGATGTTGTGCAGGTTGAAGTCGTTGTGGATGACCTGCCTGGGCAGCGCGTCCATCACCGGTGCAGCGCGACGCTCGAACTCGGCCAAGACGCCGAGCACGAGGTCGCGTCGGCCGGCGTCGACATGGTCGATCAGATTGGCAAGATCGAGCGTATGCGAAATATCCCACAGCAGCTTGCCGGAAGGCGGACGGCCGTCGAAACCGGCCAGCCCCTGTCCGAGCGTCGCCAGCGATCGGCCGATATTCCGGTTGCGATCGGCGCAGGGCCGAAGCCGATACGCCGGCTCGCCCGCCAGATAACTCAGCAACCGGACCGTTCGCACGCCGCCCTCGTCGGGCTCGAGATCGTAGTCGGTGTTGCCGTGCTTGGTTCTGACCAGACGCGGCAGCGGCACTGGCGAAGCGACCGTCTCCAGATGGGCCAGCGCGGCGTCCTGGAAGCGAAGCGATGCGACATCCTCGGACGGGTTGGCGATCTTGAGGATATAGGCGTCGCCCGAGCGCGCCGTGAACTTGAAAGTCTCGTCGCGTTCGCTCGACAGACGGGTGACGTTGCCCTGAATGCCGTACACCTGCGCGACGAGGTCCTCGACTTGCCCGAGCGGCAGCAGGGTCCAATGCGTCGAGAGTGCGTCACCGATTGGGGTCGCCGCGAGAGGTGCTGTTGCAGTCATTCAGTGTGATCTAACCCAAGCTCGAGAGCGATCAGTCGCGCCGGTTCGCTGTTCCTACTCAAAGGCCGAGCCCTGTCCCTTGACGGGGCTAAGGCCCTCGCTCAAATCGACGTGTCCCAGCGACCTTCACTCAATCTCTTGCCGCGATGTCGGCGGCATGTCCTCAAAATCATATTTTTTGATGCATCATGCGTCAAGTAGTTTTGCCCGATGCATGCGGCTGCAAGCGGCGCAAATCTCTCGGCGTCGCGCATGGATGTACCACGATGCTCACCGTCACCGTGGCGGCGCCATCGAATTCAAGAAGACGATCGAGTGTACCGAAGCGACTAACCGGCTTGAGCCTGCGGTTCGGCGTCCGCATCGGCGGATTTGAGAATCCCGGCAGCGAGGACGATCTTCGCGGTCGCGTTGATGTCGGCCTTGATGGCGGCCTCGGCGGCGGCGGCATCCTTGTTCTTGATGGCGTCGAGAATCTCGTAGTGGAACGAGATCATCGTCTGACCGCCCCTGACATACACGGCCGCGATGATCGGGCCCATGCGGAGCCACATATTCTCGACCAAGCCGCAGAGCACCGGCAGCCCGGAGCATTCGCCGATCTTCGAGTGAAACAGCCGATTGAGCTTGAGCGCGAGCGCGACATCGCCCTTGGTGCGGGCCTGTTCGTTCTGGCTGAGGATGTCGCCGAGCATATCGATGATCTCGGGGGTCGACTTCTCCGCGACCAGCCGCGCCGCCAGTCCCTCGAGCTCCAGACGAATGAGGCGGATTTCCTGAAACTGATCGACCTGCATGCGCGGGACACGGATGTCCTTGAGACCGCGCATCTCCAGCGCATGCTCTCGCACCAGGCGAAGCAGCGCATCGCGGACCGGCGTGACGCTGACGCCCAATTGTTCGGCGAGGGTACGGATACGCACCTTGTCGTCGGGCTGCAGCCGGCCTTCGACCAGCGCCAGTGAGATCTGCGAGTAGACAGTCTCGTAGAGGCTGCTCCTGTCCAACTGTTCGAAGATCTGCACGCGAAAGCCTCATCCCAGAGAGTATCGAACGTGTTCGATGCCACAACCCGACATCGACAGCAAACTGCGAAACCAGTCTGCCGTGCAATGGGGGTGGGATGATTGTTGTCGATGCTCCCGGCTGTCAAGAACTCCGACGGGCGATGGTCGGCTCAACCGAACAGGCGGCCGTCTTCGACGAGGAGAGGCTTTACGCACCTCCTCGCCCTACCACCAGGAGTGCGTGTGCCGGAACTCGCAGTGCCCGGCGCGCCTGTGACGATTTCCGCAATCGATCATCGGATAGTCCTGCCCCGCGACAGTGCAACGACATCGCAGGGCAGAACAGGTCAGCCGTTCAAGGCGTAGTTCGGCGCACCGACTGCGGCAGCAGTTTCGGCCGTCGCCTCTTCATCGTCGATCGGCAGGAAGTAGATGCTCGCGCATGCGCCGCCGGCGATCAGCGCAAACAGGCCGGCGAGCGGCGCCCACTGCAGGCCGTAGGTGTGCGCCAGCCAGACGCCGACGATCGGGGTCGTGCCACCGAAGATCGCACCGCAGAGCTGGAAGCTCAGCGAAATGCCGGTGTAACGCATCCGGACTGGGAACGCCCGCGGCAGATAGGCAGCGATCACCGCGTAGTACATGCCGATCAGGAACGTCGCCACCAGCACCGCGGTCGCGATCTTCGGGATTTCACCGGTGATCACGAGCATCATCATCGGAACCGACCACAGGAAGGCGCCGCCCGTGGCGATCAGCAGCAAGCGACGTTCGCCGATCTTGGAGGCGATGAACGAGCCGGTGACGGTCGCGAACAGTTGGACGACGCCGATCCACGAGATGACGTCGAGGATCTGGCTCTTCTGGACCTTGAGATAGGTGGTGGTGTAGCTGATCATGAAGGTGGTGATGAAGTAGAAGCCGGCGATGCCGAGCAGGCTCAATCCGATGCCGAGCACGACCGCCTTCTTCTTGGTCTTGAGCACCTCGCGCACCGGAACCATCTCGTGGCTCCGGTCCTTTTCGAGCTGCGCCACCATCTCCGGGCTCTCGTTCACGCCGGCGCGCACGATGAAGGCGACAATGACCAGCAGCCCGCTCAGGATAAAGGGAATGCGCCAGCCCCAAGACTGGAAATCTTCCTGCGGAAGCGACGAGACGGCCCGGAACGCCAGCGTCGAGAGAATGAGGCCGATCGGGCTGCCGTATTGCGGGGCGGCCGCGAGGAAGGTCCGCCATTTCTCGGGCGCGTGCTCGGTCGCGATCAGGACCGCGCCGCCCCACTCACCGCCGACCGCGACGCCTTGTGCGAGCCGGAGGATCACCAGAGCAACGGTGGCAGCGACACCGATCGAATGATAGCTCGGCAACAGGCCGATTAGCGTCGTCGCACTTCCCATCAGTAACAGCGTGATGACCAGGCTCTTCTTGCGACCGACCTTGTCGCCGAGATGCCCGAACACCAGCGCGCCGAACGGCCGTGCCACGAAGCCGACCGCGAAAGTGGCCAACGAAGCCAGCACGCCCATGAACGGGTCGTTGGTAGCGAAGAACACGTCGCCGAACACCAGCGCGGCGGCGGTGCCGTAAATATAATAGTCGTACCACTCGATGGCCGTTCCGAGGAACGCAGCCAGTGCCGCTCTAATGGGTTGAGCCTGAGCCATTTCCAATCGTCTCCCTGAATGTCGGGTACTTTCAGCCTGTGCCGCGTCCGACCGGGCGAACGTAAGGAGACGACGGACAAACCGTCAATAATTTTGATGCATCAAACATCATAAAGTGCAGGCATTTCGTGCTGAAACTGTGCGCGTCGTGATAGCTCCTTGATCAAAAAGGTGGTTGTTCATTGTTTGTTCGATGCGATGCACGCAGTGATGAGCGCTCTGATAGGGCGGCGCGTCCCCTTCGTCGGCCGTCTAGCGCAGCCGTTTCGCAACCAAGATGGGCTGCCTATCGACCGGCCTCATCGCCGAGCCGCGTCGTCAGCTCGCGGTCCAAACTGGATCATTTTCGTATCCGCCCCGGCGGTACGTTCGTCCGGCCTCGCTTGCCGGCTCGGTCGAACTTGGCTTAATTCGGTGATCGGGGTGGGGACGTTCAGCGGGAGGCTTCGGGCATGCAGCCGTTCAATGTGCTGTGGCTGCAGGGCGGGAGTTGCGGCGGGTGCACCATGGCGGCGCTCGACAACGGCACTTCCGGCTGGTTCGCCGAGCTGGCCCGGTTCGGCATCGATCTGCTGTGGCATCCGTCGCTGAGCGAAGCGACCGCGGACGAGGTGGTCGAGATCTTCGACCGGATCGCGGCCGGCGCGCTGCGGCTCGATGCGCTGGTGCTGGAAGGCTCGGTACTGCGTGGCCCTAACGGCACCGGCCGGTTCAACATGCTCGGCGGCACCGGCCGTTCAATGCTGCATTGGGTGAACGCGCTGGCGCCTTATGCGAATTACGTCGTCGCCGCTGGAAGCTGCGCGGCGTTCGGCGGCGTGCCGATGGCGGGGACCAACCCCACCGACGCCAGCGGCCTGCAATATGCGGGCGCCGAAGCCGGCGGCGCGCTCGGTGCCGGGTTCCGTTCCCGCGCCGGCCTGCCGGTGATCAACATCGCCGGCTGCGCGCCGCATCCGGGGTGGATCTCGGAGACGCTGGCGGCGCTGGCGCTCGGCGGGTTCGACGGCGAGGCCCTCGACGATTTCGGCCGGCCGCGGTTCTATGCCGATCACTTGGCGCATCACGGCTGCGCCCGCAACGAGTATTACGAGTTCAAGGCCAGCGCCGAAGAGCTGTCGCAGCAGGGCTGCATGATGGAGCACCTCGGCTGCAAGGCGACCCAGGCGGTCGGCGACTGCAACCAGCGCGGCTGGAACGGCAACGGCTCCTGCACCAGTGGCGGCATGGCCTGCATCGCCTGCACTTCGCCCGGTTTCGAAAGCGCGCAGAACTTCCTGGAGACCGCCAAGCTCGGCGGGATTCCGGTCGGGCTGCCGCTCGACATGCCGAAGGCCTGGTTCGTGGCGCTGGCGGCGCTGTCGAAATCGGCGACCCCGAAGCGGGTGCGCGCCAATGCCACCTCCGACCACGTCATCGTGCCGCCGCGCACCGACAGCGGACGCCGCAAATGACGCGGCGCGTCACCGTCGGGCCGTTCAACCGCGTCGAAGGCGATCTCGAAGTCCGGCTCGACATCGATGACGGCGTGGTGAGTTCGGCGGAAGTCACCGCGCCGTTGTATCGCGGCTTCGAGCAGATTTTGCGCGGCCGTCCCGCTCTGGATGCGCTCACCCTGGCGCCGCGGATCTGCGGCATCTGCTCGGTGTCGCAGTCGCTCGCCGCGGTGGCGGCGCTGCGCGCCGCCGAGGGCATTCGCGCGGCCGACAACGGCGTGCTGGCGGCCAATCTGTGCCACGCCGCGGAAAACGTGGCCGACCATCTGACCCACTTCTATCTGTTCTTCATGCCCGATTTCGCTCGCGACGCTTACGCGGCGCGGCCGTGGCACGGCGAGATCGCAGGCCGGTTCAAGGCGGTGCGCGGCAGCGCCGCGCAGGCGATGCTGCCGGCACGGGCGCGGCTGTTGCAGATCATGGGGCTGCTCGCCGGCAAATGGCCGCACTCGCTGGCGTTCCAGCCGGGCGGCACCACCCGCGCGATCGACCTCGGCGAGCGGGTGCAACTGCTCTCGGTCATCGGCGACGTTCGCGACTTCCTCGAACGCGATGTGTTCGCCGACAGTCTCGACAATGTGCTGGCGCTGGACAGCGCAGCGGCGCTGGCAACCTGGCGTGACGGCCGCGCCGGCGATTTCGCCCGCTTCCTCGGTGTCGCCGACGATCTGGCGCTGGACCGGCTCGGCCGCATCGCGCTGCCGCTGATGAGCTACGGCGCCTATCACGAGGAAAGTGCCTCGCTGTTTGCACGCGGCGTGTTCGATCCGGCTGCGGCGCAGCTTGCTGCGCTCGATCCGGATGAGATTTCCGAAGACGTCGCCCATGCCTGGATGCGCGACACCGCGCTGCGGCCGGCGGAGGCCGACACCGAGCCGGATGCCGACAAGCCCGCCGGCTATAGCTGGTGCAAGGCGCCGCGCTATGCCGGCGGCCCGGTCGAGGTCGGCGCGCTGGCGCGCCAGGCGGTTCACGGCGATGCGTTGATCCGCGATCTCGTCGCACGCAGCGGGCCGAACGTCACCAACCGGGTGATCGCCCGGCTGCTCGAGACTGCCAAGATCGTGCGCGCGATGCAGGGCTGGGCACGCCGGCTCGATCTGCGCGCGCCGTTCCTGGAACGCGCGGCGCGTCGCGGCGAAGGCGCCGGCATCGGGCTGGTCGAAGCGGCGCGCGGCAGTCTCGGCCATTGGATCGATCTGTCGGGCGACAAGATCCGCCGCTATCAGATCGTGGCGCCGACCACCTGGAATTTCTCGCCGCGCGATCAAGGCGGCGTTCCGGGGCCGCTCGAACAGGCGCTCGCGGGCACCGAGGTCGGCGACGACGGCGCCAGGTCGGTCGCCGTGCAGCACGTCGTGCGCTCGTTCGATCCCTGCATGGTGTGCACCGCACACTGAGTCCGATCGCGCCCATCGCCTGCGGTCACGCGCTTATCAGCATCGCAACCGGCTTATCACCTGAGGCGCTCGCGCGAGGTGATCGCGCGGCGCGTGAGCTTGGTATCTTTACCGGTGCTTTCAAACACTTGCGCGCTGACCAGAGCTGCTGAGCAGCGCTGGCATGGTTCTTGCGAACACCTCTCGAACAGCGAAGCCGACACAGACTTCGCACGCGGCGAGGACACCAAGGAGCCATCATGGGCGCAGCGACCGAAACCTTTTACGAGGTGATCAGGCGGCAGGGCATCACCCGCCGAAGCTTCATCAAGTTCTGCAGCCTGACGGCGACCAGCCTCGGCCTCGGTCCGATCGGCACCAGCCAGATCGCCAACGCGCTCGAAACCAAGCCGCGGATTCCGGTGATCTGGATGCACGGGCTGGAATGCACCTGCTGCTCGGAGAGCTTCATCCGCTCGGCGCATCCGCTGGTGAAGGATGCGGTGCTGTCGATGATCTCGCTCGATTACGACGACACCATCATGGCAGCCGCCGGCCATCAGGCCGATGCGATCCTGCAGGAGACCCGTCAGAAGTACAAAGGCCAGTACATCCTCGCGGTCGAAGGCAATCCGCCGCTCAACGAAGACGGCATGTTCTGTATCGACGGCGGCCGCCCCTTTGTCGAGAAGCTGAAGGAGATGGCCGAGGACTCGATGGCGGTGATCGCCTGGGGCGCCTGCGCCTCGTGGGGCTGCGTGCAGGCCGCCAAGCCGAACCCGACCCAGGCCACCCCGATCGACAAGGTGATCAAGAACAAGCCGATCATCAAGGTGCCGGGCTGTCCGCCGATCGCCGAAGTGATGACCGGCGTGGTCACCTTCGTCACCACGTTCGGCCGGCTGCCGGAGCTCGACCGCCAGGGCCGGCCGAAGATGTTCTACTCGCAGCGCATCCACGACAAATGCTACCGCCGGCCGCATTTCGATGCCGGCCAGTTCGTCGAGGAATGGGACGACGACGCTGCGCGCAAGGGCTACTGCCTGTACAAGATGGGCTGCAAGGGTCCGACGACCTACAACGCCTGCTCGACGGTGCGCTGGAACGGCGGCGTGTCGTTCCCGATCCAGTCCGGCCACGGCTGCATCGGCTGCTCCGAAGACGGCTTCTGGGATCAGGGCTCGTTCTACGACCGGCTCACCACCATCAATCAGTTCGGCATCGAAGCCAACGCCGACAAGATCGGCGCGACCGCGGCCGGCGTGGTCGGCGCCGCGATCGCGGCGCACGCCGCCGTGACGACCGTGCGCAACCTGTCGCGGCGCAAAGAGGTGCCGACCAACGGCGCGTCGAACGGTTCCTCCAACGGCGCCTCCGCGTAAGCCCGGGAAAGCACGATCATGACCAACGTCACCACTCCCAACGGCTTCAAACTCGACAATGCCGGCCGCCGCGTCGTGGTCGATCCGGTGACCCGGATCGAGGGCCACATGCGCGTCGAGGTCAATGTCGACAGCAACAACGTGATCCGCAACGCGGTGTCGACCGGCACGATGTGGCGCGGCATCGAGGTGATCCTGAAGAACCGCGACCCGCGCGACGCCTGGGCGTTCACCGAGCGGATCTGCGGCGTCTGCACCGGCACCCACGCGCTGACCTCGGTGCGCGCGGTCGAGAACGCGCTCGACATCAAGATCCCCGAGAACGCCAACACCATCCGCAACATCATGCAGCTCACGCTGCAGGTGCATGATCACGTCGTGCACTTCTATCATCTGCACGCGCTCGATTGGGTCGACATCGTGTCGGCGCTGTCGGCCGATCCGAAGGCGACCTCGACGCTGGCGCAGAGCATCTCGTCGTGGCCGCTGTCGAGCCCGGGCTACTTCAAGGATCTGCAGACCCGGCTGAAGAAATTCGTCGAGAGTGGTCAGCTCGGCCCGTTCAAGAACGGCTATTGGGGCCATGCGGCCTACAAGCTGCCGCCGGAAGCCAATCTGATGGCGGTGGCGCATTATCTCGAGGCGCTCGATTTCCAGAAGGAAATCGTCAAGATCCACACCATCTACGGCGGCAAGAATCCGCATCCGAACTGGCTGGTCGGCGGCGTGCCGTGCGCCATCAACATCGACGGCACCGGCGCGGTCGGCGCCATCAACATGGAACGGCTCAATCTGGTCTCCTCGATCATCGACCAGATGGTGACTTTCGTCGATCAGGTCTATCTGCCGGACGTGCAGGCGATCGCCTCGTTCTACAAGGACTGGACCTACGGCGGCGGCCTGTCGGGCAAATCGGTGATGAGCTACGGCGACATCCCCGAACACGCCAACGACTATTCGGATGCATCGCTGAAGCTGCCGCGCGGCGTGATCCTCAACGGCAATCTCAAAGAAGTGCTGCCGATCGATCTGGCCGATCCCAATCAGGTGCAGGAGTTCGTCACCCACTCCTGGTACAAATATCCGGACGAGACCAAGGGGCTGCACCCCTGGGACGGCGTCACCGTGCCGCATTACGAGCTCGGCCCGAAATCCAAGGGCACCAAGACCCGGATCGAAGCGCTCGACGAGGAGGCGAAATACTCCTGGATCAAGTCGCCGCGCTGGAAGGGCAACGCCGTCGAGGTCGGCCCGCTGGCGCGCTACATCATCGGCTACGCACAGAACAAAGCGGAGTTCAGGGAGCCGACCGAGAAGCTCTTGACCGATCTCGGCCTGCCGGTGACGGCGTTGTTCTCGACGCTGGGCCGCACCGCGGCGCGCGCGCTCGAGGCGCAATGGGCCGCGCATCAGCTGCGCTACTTCCAGGACAAGCTGATCGCGACGCTGAAGGCCGGCGACAGCTCGACCGCCAATGTCGACAAATGGAAGCCTGAGACCTGGGCCAAGGACGTCAAGGGCGTCGGCTTCACCGAGGCGCCGCGCGGCGCGCTTGGCCACTGGGTCAAGATCAAGGACGGCAAGATCGACAACTATCAGGCGGTGGTGCCGACCACCTGGAACGGCAGCCCGCGCGATCCCAAGGGCGGCATCGGCGCGTTCGAGGCGTCGCTGCTCGATACCCCGATGGCCGATCCGAACCAGCCGCTGGAAATCCTGCGGACGCTGCATTCGTTCGACCCGTGCCTGGCCTGTTCGACGCATGTGATGAGCGAAGACGGCCGCGAGATGAGCAAGGTCACCGTGCGCTGAGCGCCAGCCGGAGGAACAGACGATGACCACGGAGATTGCTCGGGTCCAGGGCGCGCTCGATTCGGCCGGCGAACGCGCGCGCTCGCTCCAGACCGTCTATGTCTACGAGGCGCCGGTGCGGCTGTGGCACTGGGTCAACGCGCTGTTAATCCTGGCGCTGTGCGTCACCGGTTATTTCATCGGCTCGCCGCCGCCCTCGGTGCCGGGCGAGGCGTCGGCCAACTTCCAGATGGGCTACATCCGCTTCGTGCATTTCGCCGCCGGGCAGTTGTTGATCGTGTTCTTCCTGATGCGGGTGTATTGGGCGTTCGTCGGCAACAAATACTCCCGGCAGCTGTTCATGCTGCCGCTCACCAACAAGACCTGGTGGTGGGGGATGCTGTACGAGTTCAAGTGGTATGCGTTCCTGGTCAAGGATCCGAAGAAGTACATCGGCCACAACCCGCTGGCGCACATGGCGATGTTCTCCTTCATGATATTCCTGGTGCTGATGATTATCAGCGGCATGGCGCTGTATTCCGAGGGGCAGGGCATCGACAGCTGGCAGTACGGGTTGTTCGGCTTCATGTTCTCCATCTTCACCAGCCAGACGCTGCACACGTTGCATCATCTCGGGATGTGGGCGATCGTGGTGTTCGTGATCATCCACATCTACGCCGCGGTGCGTGAGGACATCCTCAGCCGCCAGAGCATGATCTCGTCGATGGTCTCCGGCGAACGCCTGTTCCGCGACGACCTGCCGGATTGAGTAGAGAAATTGACGGTCACGCCGCGTGCCATCAGTTGTGAGTACTTCACCCTCCCCTGGAGGGGGAGGGTCGCTCGCTTTAGCGAGCGGGGTGGGGTGGCGAAGAGTTCATCCGCCGTGCCCGCAGCTCACCCCACCCCGTCACGCACTCCGCTTCGCGGACTGCGCGCCGACCCTCCCCCTCCAGGGGAGGGTGAACAGAGCTCCGCTGCAACAGCCTTCGCCGAGGACACCCACGACATGACCGAGCATCCGGCGATATCGCAGCCTCCCCGCATCCTGATCCTCGGCATCGGCAACATTCTGTGGGCCGACGAAGGGTTCGGCGTGCGTGCTGTGGAGGCGTTTCATCGCGCGTTCGAGGTGCCGGGCAACGTCACCGTGCTCGATGGCGGCACCCAGGGGCTGTATCTGGTGAACTTCCTGCAGGAGCACGATCATCTCCTGGTGTTCGACGCGATCGACTACGGCCTGCCGCCCGGAACGCTGAAGCGCATCGACGGCGACGAGGTGCCGAGATTCACCGGCGCCAAGAAGATGAGCCTGCACCAGACCGGCTTTCAGGAAGTGCTGAGCGCCGCCGATCTGCTCGGCGCGGCGCCGCAGCGGCTGACACTGATTGGCTGCCAGCCGCAGGATCTCGAGGATTGGGGCGGGGCGCTGACGCCGCCGGTGAAGGCACGGATCGCCGACGCGCTGGCATTGGCGTGCGAGGTTCTCGGCGAATGGGGCATCACTGTCGCGCCGCGCGCGGTCCCGCTCGATCCGGCACAGGGCCTGCTCGGCAACGATATCGATCACGACAGCTACGAGCGGCGCGCCGATCCGGCCAATGCCGCAGTCCAAGGATGAGGGAGGAGATGTCATGACCCGATTGATCCGCGCTGCCGCGCTTGCGAGCCTCGCTGTGTGCGTGCCCGGCCTCGCCGAAGCGCACACCGGAGTCCACCTGCTGAGTTCCGAGGGGGCGGCAGCCGGCTTTGCGCATCCGTTTCTCGGCCTCGATCATCTGCTGGCGATGGTTGCGGTCGGCCTGTGGGCCGCTTCGCTCGGGGGGCGGGCGCGCTGGCTGGTGCCCGGCAGTTTCATCGCGCTGATGACGCTCGGTGCGATCGGCGGCGCGAGCGGCATTACGCTCCCGGCAGTGGAGCCGATGATTGCGCTGTCGGTGATCGCGCTCGGCGTACTGGTGGCGCTGGCGGTGCGGGTGCCGACCGGCGCGGCTGCCGCGATGGTGGCGCTGTTCGGGGTCTTCCACGGCGCTGCGCACGGCGCCGAAATGCCGGCGATGGCCTCGCCGCTCGCCTACGGCCTCGGCTTCGTCGCCGCCACTGCGCTGCTGCACGGCGCGGGTGTGGCGCTCGGCGGACTGCGTTCGCGCCTGCCGACGTTCAGGCTGGCCGGCGGCGCGATTGCGCTCGCCGGGGTCGCGCTGGCGCTGCCGTTGTAACGCCGGACAAAGTACAATGTGCGTCGGCGTCCCGATGACCGTGATCCGTGCCGACGGCGCGACGGCGCTGTGCGAGCGCCGTGCCGAGCAACGTCTCGTCTCGACCGCGCTGATCGGCGAGGTCGTGATCGGCGACCGGCTGCTGGTGTTCATCGACAGCGCGATCAGGAAGCTCGATCCGGACGAGGCGCAGCAGATCGACGATGCGCTCGACGGCCTCGCTGCGGCGATCGAAGGACGTCCGTTCGAACATCTGTTCGCCGACCTGATCGACCGCGAGCCCGAACTCCCGCCGCACTTGCGGACCGAGCGGCACTGAGCACCGCCGACGGCGGTCGATCGCTCGCCGCTGGGCGCTTGGAAATTAAGCGTCCAGTTTCCGTGAAAAGTATGTTTCCATGTGGTTCTGACATCTCCGCCGGTTCGGTCGGAAATCGCCTGGTTTGACGGTAAATTCGACGCCGTTGCTTGGTGAGATCGATTGGCACGTGGCTTGCTGAATATCCGGTCAAGCAAGTCACGACCGATGAGAGAGATCGGGACTGGGAGGAAACATGGGCTCTTCGCTCGCGCCCGCCGCGGCGCACAGGAATGCGTTGCCGATCGTCGATCAGGCCACCGTCGACGATTTCATCGCCGCCGCATCGGACAAGATCACCGTGTTGTTCTTTCGCGGCGACACCGCGCGGTTTCCGGAAGCTACCGATATCGCGGTGGTGCTGCCGGAACTGATCACCGCGTTTGCCGGACGACTGGTCGGCGCCGAGATTGCTGCCGGCGATGAGGAAGCCTTGATGCCGCGGTTCGGCGTCAAGGTCTGTCCCGGCATCGCGCTGGCGCGGCCGGGCCGCAGCCTCGGTGCCATTTCCAAGATCCAGGACTGGTCGGTTTATCTGGCGCGCATCAACGTGCTGCTCGACGCCGACGCTCGCATCCTCGCGCAGGAGGCCTCGGCATGAGAGTGGGGTACACCAGCGTCGAGGGCGGCGACGATATCGAGATGCTCGTGCTGCCGGTCGGCCATGACGGCGGTGAACGGCGCGGCCTGACCGGGGCCGGCACGATCGCGGCGCTCGCCACCCGCAGCGGCGCCGAGCTGCTGGAGCAGTGCCCGCGGCTCGCCGATCTCCTTGCCCAGCTCCGCCAGGCGCTCGCTGTGCAGCGTGCCGATGCGGCGCCGACGCGGGTGCGGATCGATGGGCTCGACGGGGCCGAGCGCAAACTACTCGCCGACGTTCTCGGCGAGGGCGAAGTCTCCGGCATCGTTGCGCTGCCGGATCGCCGCGTCGCGCAGATCCAGGAGTCCGTGTTCGCCGGGCTGTGGCGGGTGCGGATCGAGGGCGAAGCCGGCCAGCGCGCCTACGACTATCTGGAGGTCGGTGCAGTCCCCGAGATCGCGGCGCGCGCTGCGCTGGACTTTCCAGCTGCCGAGATCGCCATCACCGAGCCGCCCGCGGGCGCGATGAACGTAATGCCGGTGCTCGCCGAAATCGGTGAACGCATGGCGGCGCATCGCGCCGGCCAGCCGCCGCACGTCATCAACTTCACGCTGCTGCCGATGAATCCGGCCGATATGGAGCATCTGGTGGCGACGCTCGGCAGCGGGCCGCTGCAGCTGTATTCGCGCGGCTACGGCAGTTGCCGCGTGCTCGCGACCGGCGCCCGTCACGTCTGGTCGGTGCAGTATCTCAACGCGATGGACACGCCGATCCTCGACACCATCGAGGTCGGCGACGTGCCGGCGGCCGTACGCGCCGCCGACGAAGATTTTCACGACTCCGCCGAGCGGCTAGGCGACATTATCGAGGCGTATTTCGCATGAGCAGCTTCGAGAATTTCGGGCGCGTCGAAGCCAGCTCACACGCCCGGATGGAATGCGGCGTGTGTTGGACGGTGTACGACCCGGCCGAAGGCGACAGCCGCGGCCGCGCCGAGCCCGGCACGCCGTTCGCCGCGCTGCCGGAGGATTGGTGCTGCCCGACCTGCGACGCACCGCCGAGCAAATTTCTCAAGGTGGATGATGACCGCTGAGCCCGCCCCCGATCGCGATGCCGAGGCGCGCGCGTCAGGCGAGGCGATCGCTGCGGTGTATCGCGTCGCCGATCGGGCGATGCAGGACCTGCCGATCTACAATCCTGTGCTCGAGGTCGCGACGATCGGCTTTCGCGCGGTGGGCGACGCCGCGCTCGGCGTGGTGGTGACGCCGTGGTTCATGAATCTGGTGCGGGTGCCCGCGGATCGCGGCACTGAGGTTAGCCAGGGTGCGACGGTGGCCCGGGCGATGCCGGCCGGCGTGATGGATTTCACCGTCGGTGTGCTCGACGGCTTCGGCGTGATCGAAAGCTGCTCGCTGGCGTCGCCGATGTTCGGCTTCGCCGATCAGCAGATCGCGGAGAGCACCGCTCTGGCGGCGCTTGCGGCGGTGCTCGATCCGGATTTTGTTGTCGATGCCGTGCCCGAAGCCGCCGCGGTCCCGCAGCCGGCCCCGGCGCTCGACCGTCGCCGCTTTCTGCGCGGCGTCCTGACGGAGCGGCGGCCATGAACGCCCTGCCGCGCGAGCATCGCATTGCCGTCAGCGTGGAGCTGGCGCAGGGCCGCGTCGCGCGGCTCGAGATCAGCGCGCGCCGTCCGGTCGGCGTCGGCCGATTGGCGTTCGGCAAGCCGGCCGACGGGGTCGTGGCGCTGGTGCCGCGGCTGTTCGCGCTGTGCGCCTCGGCGCAACGCGCCGCCGCAAGCTGCGCGCTCGCCGCCGCCCGCGGCGAAATCATGCCGCGGGAGCAGATGGCCGCGCAGGCCGGTGCCGTGCTCGCCGAACGGCTGATCGAGCTGCTCCGCGGCACCATCACCTCGTTCGCCGGTGATCGACTTCCGGCCTTCATGCCACAGCTCCGCGACCTGATCGCCGCCGCGCGCCGATTCGATGGTCGCAGCTTGCTGGAGGCCGAGGCGATCGCCGCCCTCGCGCAAGGCCTGGACGCGCTCGGCCTGCCGGCAGGTAGTTTCGACGATGCCGGCGCCTATCACACTTGGCTCAGATCCGTTTCTCCCCTCGCCCAACTGCATAGCGCCCGCGCTCCCTCTCCCCGCGTGCGGGGAGAGGGCCGGGGTGAGGGGGCGTCTCCCCAAAGCCGAGCATTCCCGATCCCAGCACCGGGCCAGCCCGATTTCGCCGCCATCGCCGTCGATCCACTCACCGCGGACGATGACAGTCTCGTCGGAGAACAACTCCTGAGGCACGGCGCCTGCTTCGCGACGCGGCCCGATCTTGCGGGTCGCATCCCCGAAACCGGCGCGCTGGCGCGGCTCGCGGATCATCCGCTGATATGCTCAGTCGGAACGGGCGTTGCCGGCCGCCAGCTCGCCCGGCTTGTCGAGGCGCAGGCCACTCCGCGGCTTCTGCACGCGCTGCGCCGTGGCGATGCCGATGCTGCCGCCATCCTGCAGGCGACGCGGCTCGGCGATGGCGTCGGGCTCGGCGCGGTCGAATGCGCGCGCGGGCGGCTGCATCATCTGATCGCGCTGGATTCGACTGGCCGCATCGCCCGTTACGAGATTCTCGCCCCGACCGAATGGAATTTCCATCCGCAGGGGCCGCTTGCCCGCGCGCTGATCGGCGCGCCGCTCTCCGCCACCGAGGCCGACCGGCAGCGCGTCGTGTCGCTGGTCGCGGCATTCGATCCTTGCGTCGGCTACGACGTTACGTTGCGTGAGGCCGCCGATGCATGAAATGTCGCTGTGCGAAGGGCTGATCGAGATCATCGAGCGCGAGGCCAAGGCGCAGAATTTTTCGCGGGTGCGGACGGTCTGGGTCGAGATCGGCGCGCTCAGCCATGTCGAGCCGGAGGCGATGCGGTTCTGCTTTTCCGCGGTCGCCCATGCCGGGATCGCCGCCGAGGCGCGGTTCGAGGTGGTTACCGTGCCGGGCGAAGCCTGGTGCATGAGCTGCGCCAAGACGGTGCCGCTGACGCAGCGGGCCGAGCCGTGTCCGGACTGCGGCGGCTATCAATTGCAGGTCACGGCGGGTGACGAGTTGCGGATCAAGGAATTGGAGGTCGATTGATGTGCACGGTTTGCGGATGCGGAGACGCCAGCGTGGCCCCTGGGCAAGCGCACGGCCATGCCCACCAGCATGGTCATGATCACAGCCACGACCATGATCATGCGCATGATCACGGTCATGGCCACAGCCACGCGCATCATCACCACGACGATCATCATCACCATGATGATCATGACCACGCGCATCCGGCCGAGGACGGCAGCATCGATTTCGGCGGAGGCATCGCCGGCGTCCATGTGCCGGGCCTGACGCAAGCGCGCGTGGTGCAGATCGAGCAGGATATTCTGTCCAAGAACGACGGCTATGCGGCCGAAAACCGCGCCCGCTTCGCCGCCGCCGGCACCTTCGTGCTCAATTTCGTGTCCAGTCCCGGCTCCGGCAAGACGACGCTGCTGGTGAATACCATCACCGATCTGAAGGATCAGCATCCGATTGCGGTGATCGAAGGCGATCAGCAGACCGCCAACGACGCCGAGCGGATCCGCGCAACCGGCGCGCCGGCGATCCAGATCAACACCGGCAAGGGCTGCCACCTCGACGCCCATATGGTCGGCCATGCCCTCGATCAGTTGCCGTCGGCGCAGGGCGGCCTGCTGTTCATCGAGAATGTCGGCAATCTGGTCTGTCCCGCCGCGTTCGATCTCGGCGAGGCGCACAAGGTGGCGGTGCTGTCGATCACCGAGGGCGAGGACAAGCCGCTGAAATATCCGCATATGTTCGCGGCGTCCGATCTGCTACTGCTGAACAAGATCGACCTGCTGCCGCATCTTGATTTCGACCTCGCGGCGACGATCGAATACGCCCGCCGGGTCAATCCGAAGATCGAGGTGCTGACGGTGTCGGCCAAGACCGGCGAGGGGATGCCGGCGTTCTACGCCTGGATCGCCAAGCGTGCCGCGGCTTCCCGCGCCGCCGCGAACGCGGCCGAGTAGTGCGATGCAGCCCGCCGTCGCCTTGTTTCCCGATGCCACTCGCGCGCGTGTGCGCGTGCGCGGCGCGGTGCAGGGCGTCGGCTTCCGCCCGTTCGTGTATCATCTGGCGCAGCGCTACCGGCTCGGCGGCTTCGTCGTCAACGACGCCGAAGGCGTGCTGATCGAGGTCGAAGGCGCATCGCTGCCGGAGTTCATCGCGGCGCTGCGCAACGAGGCGCCGCCGCTGGCGCGGGTCGACGCGATTGAGACCGAAACGCTCCGCGCCTGTGGCGAGCGCGATTTCGACATCGCCGAAACGCGCGGCGGCGCGGTGACGACGCGGATCGGCGCGGATGCGGCGACCTGCGAGGCGTGTCTCGACGATCTGTTCGATCCCGCCAGCCGCTTCCACCTCTATCCGTTCGTCAACTGCACCCATTGCGGCCCGCGCTACACGCTGACGCAGCGCCTGCCTTATGATCGTGACAACACCTCGATGGCGCGCTTTGCACTGTGTGCCGACTGCGGGCGTGATTATCGCGATCCCTCGAACCGTCGCTTCCACGCCGAGCCGGTCGCCTGCCCGGCCTGCGGGCCGCGGCTCGATCAGCCGATCGCCGAGATCGTCGCGCGGCTGCGCGCCGGCGGTATCGTCGCGCTGAAGAGCCTCGGCGGCTATCATCTGCTGTGCGACGCATCGAACGAATCCGCCGTTGCCGAGCTGCGCCGCCGCAAGGGCCGCGACGCCAAGCCGTTCGCCGTGATGGTGGCGTCGGAGGCCTCGCTCGATCGTATTGCCGATGCGAGCGCGGCCGAGCGGTCGCTGCTGAGCTCGGTTGCGCGGCCGATCGTGCTGCTACGGCATCTCGGCGCGCTGGCGCCGTCGATCGCGCCGGGCCTCGCGGCGCTCGGCGTGATGCTGCCCTACACGCCGCTGCATCATCTGATCTTCCATGCCGCCGCCGGCTCGCCGCCGGGGCGCGACTGGCAGCGCGCGCCGGTCGATCTGGTGCTGGTCGCGACCAGCGCTAATTGCGGCGGTTATCCGATCGTGATCGACGATGCCGAACGCAAGCTCGCCGGCGTCGCCGATCTCATCGTCGGGCATGACCGCGATATCGTGGTGCGCGCCGACGACAGCGTTGCGGCGGTCATCGACGGCGCGCCGTCCTTCGTGCGCCGGGCGCGCGGCTTCGCGCCGCAGCCGATCGTGCTGCCGCACGCGGTGCCGCCCGTGCTGGCGGTCGGCGCTTACTTGAAGACGACGGTCACGCTGACGCGCGGGCATGAAGCATTCGTGTCGCAGCACATCGGCGATCTGGCGAGTGCCGACACCGTGCGGTTCTTCGAACACACCATCGCGCATCTGACGCGCTTGGTCGGCGCCGCGCCGGTCGCGGTCGCGCATGATCTGCACGCCGATTTCGCTTCGACGCGTTTCGCGGAAAGTCTCGCTCTGCCGCTGGTCGCCGCGCAGCATCATCACGCCCATGTCGCCTCGATCGCCGCCGAGCACGGCGTTGCCGCGCCGCTGCTCGGGATCGTGCTCGACGGCCACGGCCAGGGCAGCGACGGCAGCGCCTGGGGCGGCGAATTGCTGCGAGTCGAGGGACCGCGCTTCACGCGGCTCGGCCATCTGGCGCCGCTGGCGCTGCCGGGCGGCGATGCGGCGGCGCGCGAGCCGTGGCGGATGGCGGCGGCAGCGTTGCAGGCGCTCGGACGCGGCACCGAGATCGCGGCGCGCTTTTCCGATCAGCCGCGCGCGGCGGCGCTGGCCGCAATGCTCGCCAGTCATGGTTGCGCGACGACCACCAGCGCCGGCCGGCTGTTCGATGCTGCCGCCGGCCTGCTCGGGGTTTGCGCGACACAGAGTTACGAAGGCCAGGCGGCCATGCAGCTCGAAGCGCTGGTGAGACACCCGCGCGTGCTGGGCGGCGGCTGGGAGATCGGCGCCGGCACGCTCGATCTCTCGCCGCTGCTCGCGCACCTTGCCGAACGACCCGATGCGCAGGACGGCGCCGAGCTGTTCCACGGCACGCTCGCCGCCGCGCTCGCCGAATGGGCCGTGCAGGCGGCGGAGCAGACCGGACTGACGACCGTCGCGCTCGGCGGCGGCTGTTTCCTCAATCGCGTGCTGAGCGAAGATCTCGCCGCGCGGCTGCGCGCGGCCGGGCTGACGCCGCTGCTGGCGCGGCAACTGCCGCCGAACGACGGTGGCCTCAGTCTCGGCCAGGCGTGGATCGCCGGTCAACTCATAGCCGAAACGGAGTAGCGCCGATGTGCCTCGCCATCCCCGCCGAAGTCGTCGAACTGCTGCCCGACCAGATGGCGCGGGTGTCGCTCGACGGCGTCAGCAAGGTGATCTCTGTCGCGCTGGTCGAGGGCGTCGCGGTTGGCGACTACGTCGTCGTCCATGTCGGTTTCGCGTTGACGCGGATCGATCCGGAGGAGGCCAAGCAGACGCTGGCGCTGCTCGCCGAGATGGGACAGCTCGCGGAGGCCGCGCAATGAAATACGTCGACGAATATCGCGACGGCGACGTCGCGCGGCGGATCGCGGCGGCGATCGGGCAGGCGGCCGATCCGGCGCGCAGCTACCACTTTATGGAGTTCTGCGGCGGTCATACGCACGCGATCTCGCGCTACGGCCTCGAAGACCTGCTGCCGGCGAACGTGCGCATGGTGCACGGCCCCGGTTGCCCGGTCTGCGTGCTGCCGGTCGGCCGCATCGACATGGCGATCCAGCTGGCGATGCGGCCGGAGGTGACGCTGTGCACCTATGGCGATCTGATGCGGGTGCCGGGTTCGCACAGTGCCTCGCTGCTACGCGCCAAGGCGGCCGGTGCCGACATCCGCATGGTGTATTCGACGCTGGATGCGCTCGCCATCGCGCAGGCCGAGCCGGAGCGCCAGGTGGTGTTCTTCGCCATCGGGTTCGAAACCACCACGCCGCCGACCGCACTGGCGATCAAGCTGGCAAGAGCGAGGGCGCTCGGCAATTTCACGGTGTTCTGCAATCATGTGCTGACGCCGCCGGCGATCCGCGGCATCCTCGAACACCCGGATCTCGACGGCCAGCCCGGCCCAAAGCTCGACGGCTTCGTCGGTCCGGCGCATGTCAGCGCGGTGATCGGCTCGGATGCATTCGCGCCGTTTGCCCGCGAGTTTGAAAAGCCGGTGGTGGTGGCCGGCTTCGAACCGCTCGACGTGATGCAGGCGATCCTGATGTTGATCCGCCAGGTCAATGACGGCCGTCACGAGGTCGAGAACCAGTACATCCGTGCGGTGACGCCGGAGGGCAATACGATCGCGCAGGCCGAAGTCGAGGCGATCTTCGAACTGCGCGACAGCTTCGAGTGGCGCGGCTTTGGCGCGGTGCCGCTCAGCGGGCTGCGGCTGCGCGACGCCTATCGTGACTTCGACGCCGAGCGGCGGTTTGCGATGGCGGAGATCTCCGCCGCCGACAATCCGGCCTGCGAATGCGGCACCATCCTGCGCGGCATCAAGCGGCCGACCGATTGCAAGCTGTTCGGCACGCTGTGCACGCCGGAGACGCCGATGGGCTCCTGCATGGTGTCGTCGGAAGGCGCCTGCGCGGCGCACTGGACCTATGGCCGCTTCCGCGACCATGCGCAGAGGAACGTGGCATGAGCAGCGAAATCCGGCGGCGCAAGCTCGACCTCAAGAACGGGCGGGTGGATCTGTCGCACGGCGCCGGCGGCCGGGCGATGGCGCATTTGATCGGCGAGATCTTCCACGCCGCGTTCGACAATCCGATGCTGCGCGCCGGCAACGATCAGGCGGCGTTCGAAGTCGGTAGCGGCCGGATGGTGATGACCACCGACGGCTATGTGGTGTCGCCCTTGTTCTTCCCCGGCGGCGACATCGGCTCGCTGGCGGTGCACGGCACCATCAACGACGTGGCGATGGCCGGCGCCAAGCCGCTGTATCTGTCGGCCGGCTTCATCATCGAGGAGGGCTTCGCGTTCGCCGATCTGAAGCGGATTGCCGACAGCATGGCGGCGGCGTCGCGCGCCGCCGGCGTGCCGATCGTCACCGGCGACACCAAGGTGGTCGAGCGCGGCAAGGCCGACGGCGTGTTCATCACCACCACCGGTGTCGGCATCGCGCCGCGCGAGCTGGTGCTGTCGTCCGAGCTGGCGCGGCCCGGCGACAAGGTGCTGCTGTCCGGCTTTATCGGCGACCACGGCGTCGCGGTGATGTCGCAGCGCCAGAACCTCGCCTTCGAGACCTCGATCCAGTCCGACAGCGCCGCGCTGCACGAACTGGTCGCCGCAATGGTGGCGGCTGCTCCGCAGGGGCTGCGGGTGATGCGCGATCCGACCCGCGGCGGGGTGGCGGCGACGCTGAACGAATTGGCGCAGCAATCCGGTGTCGGGTTCCGGCTCGACGAGGACGTGATGCCGGTCCGGCCCGAGGTGGCGGCCGCCTGCGAACTGCTCGGGCTCGATCCGCTTTATGTCGCCAATGAAGGCAAGCTGATCGCGATCGTCGCGCCCGAGGCGGCCGAGACGGTGCTGGCCGCGATGCGGGCGCATCCGCTCGGACGCGATGCGGCGCTGATCGGCGAGGTGATCGCCGACGATCATCACTTCGTGCAGATGACCACGTCGTTCGGCGGCGGACGGATCGTCGACTGGCTCTCGGGCGAGCAATTGCCGCGGATTTGCTGAAGGCGTTAGACTGGTGTTGTGAGTGATGGAACGAGGACGATGAGCGGTCAGGCGACGGTTTTGGTGGTCGACGACGAGATCCGCTCGCTGGAATCGCTGAAGCGCGTGCTGAGCGACGAGTTCGAGGTGATCTGCGCCAAGGATGCCGGCGAGGCGCGGCGCGTGCTGGAAAGCGAGATCGTCCACGCCATCCTGTGCGACCAGCGGATGCAGTACGAGACCGGTGTCGACTTCCTCAAGCACGTTCGCGAGACCTGGCCCGATCCGGTCCGGATGATCATCTCCGGCTATTCGGACTCCGAGGACATCATCGCCGGTATCAACGAGGCCGGGGTCTACCAATACATCGCCAAGCCGTGGCACCCGGACCGGCTGCTCGACATCGTGCGCGGCGCGGTCGAGCTGTTCCGGCTGCAGAAGGAAACCGAGACCGCCAATATCGACGTCAAGCTGACGCCGGAGCGGGTGCAGCGCGTCGTCACCGAAAAGCGCGGCGCAGCCCGCAAGCTGTACGATTTCGACCGCATCGTGCATGCGCCCGAAAGCCCGCTCGCCGACGTGATCGAGCTCGGCAAACGCGCCGCCGAATTCGACATTTCGGTGCTCATCACCGGCGAGAGCGGCACCGGCAAGGAACTGCTGGCCCGCGCGATCCATTACGGCTCGGCGCGCAACGGCAAGGCGTTCGTGGTCGAGAATTGCGGTGCGCTGCCGGACGAACTCTTGGAAAGCGAATTGTTCGGCTGCAAGAAGGGCGCCTTCACCGGTGCCTATCAGGACCGAGTCGGACTGTTCGAAGTCGCCGACGGCGGCACCATCTTCCTCGACGAGATCGGCGAGACCTCGCCAGCGTTCCAGGTCAAGCTGCTGCGGGTGCTGCAGGAGAGCGAGATCCGCCCGCTCGGCGCGCAGCGCGTCCGCAAGGTCGACGTCCGCATCGTCGCCGCCACCAACCGCGACCTCGAGGCTGAGGTCCGCGCCGGCCGTTTCCGCCGCGACCTGTTCTATCGGCTCGCCGCGTTCCCGCTGCACATGCCGGCGCTGCGCGAGCGGCCGATGGACGTGACGCTGATCGCCGCCAAGGTGCTGGCCGACGTCACCAAATCCTACGGCCGCGCGGTCAACGGCTTCACTCCCGGCGCGCTGGCGCGTATGCGGCATTACGACTGGCCCGGCAACGTCCGCGAATTGCAGAACGAAATCCAGCGGATGGTGGTGCTGACCAAGGACGGCTGGCTGCAGGAAGCGGATCTGTCGGCGCGGATCCGGCAGGGCAACGAGCCGATCCGGCTTCAGTCCTCGCATCACGGCAGTGCCACCCTGAAGACCAATATCGAGGCGCTGGAGCGGCACATGATCATCGAGGCACTGGATCGTCACGGCGGCAATATCAGCCGCGTCGCCGGCGAACTCGGCCTGTCGCGTGTCGGCCTGCGCAACAAGCTCGGCCGTTACGATCTGCGCAAGGGCTTCGACGACGATGCCTGATCGCATCGCACCCGGCGAACGATTGATCGAGCGCGTCGGTTCGCCTCTGCTGTCGCCGCTCGACGGCGACCAGGAGGCGGCGTGGATCGAAGTGATCCGCAAGATGGACGAGGTCTATGCCGATCTGCTCCGCTACGAGACCGACCTCGAAGAGAAGAACACCGCGCTGGAGGAAGCGCAGGCGTTCATCTCCAGCGTCATCGAATCGGTCTCCGACATCCTGATCGTCTGCGACCGCAACGGCATCGTGCTTCAGGTCAATCCGGCGGCAGTGCGGCTGTTGGCGACGCCTGCCGATGCGGTGGTCGAACGGCCGCTGGGCGATTTGGTCGATGCCGCGGACGGTGCCCGGATCGAGGAATTGCTGCGGGCGCCGTCGTCCTCGGAGATCGCGCTGGAAATCCGCTTCGTCACCGCGCACGGGCTGTCGGATCTCTACGCCATCAACGGAGCGACGCGATGTGATCAGGCCGGCCATCGCGTCGGCACGGTGCTGACCGGACGGCCGATCGGCGAGCTGCGCCGCGCCTACGAGGCGCTGCACACCGCGCACGGCGAATTGCAGCGCGCCCAGCGCCAGCTCGTCGAGCAGGAGAAGATGGCGAGCCTCGGCCGCCTGGTTGCAGGCGTGGCGCACGAACTCAACAATCCGATCAGCTTCATCTACGGCAACATCCATATGCTGGAGCGTTACCGCGAGCGGATGGCGGCGTATCTGACGGCGATCCACGGTGGCGCCGATCCGGCCGAGGTTGACGAGCTGCGCCGGCGATTGAAGATCGATGCGCTGCTCGCCGACTACGCGTCGCTGATCGAGGGCACGCTGGAAGGCGCGATGCGGGTGTCGGACGTGGTGAAGAACCTGCGTCGCCTGAGCTTCCCGCGCACCGGCGAGACCCAGCCGATCGACGTCGACCGCATCGTGCGCACCGCGGCGCGCTGGGCGGCGCGTGCCAAGCCCGGCCATGTCGAACTCGCTTTCGACATCGCGCCGGAGGCAACGGTGATCGGCAATGAAGGCCAGTTTCACCAGATCATGGTCAATCTGGTCGACAACGCGATCGATGCGCTGCGCGGCCACGCCGCGCCGCGGATCGAGATTTCGGCCAGACGGCAGGACGACGAGGTGGCGATCGCGGTCGCCGACAACGGCCCGGGTCTGCCGGACGGCATGATCGACAAGATCTTCGAACCCTTCTTCACGACCAAGCCGGTCGGCGAGGGCACCGGCCTCGGCCTGTGGATCAGCTACGGCATCGCCCGCGAGCACGGCGGCACGCTCGCGGCGGCCAACCGAAACGGCGGCGGCGCGGTGTTCACGCTGACGCTCAAGGCCGGGCCGTAGCGCCGCGCGCCGGATCGCTGCCGAACCGCGCGAGATCGTCGGGCGTCAGTCGAGCTGCGACAGCCATTCCTCGAACATCCGCTGCCCGGCGACGTGCGCGTCAGATGGGATGGCGTTCGCCTGCGCCCTCAGCGCGCGCGGATCGATGCCGGCTCCCGACAGCTCCGCCGCATGTCCGGTGAGCCAGCGTTCGATGCCATGATCGATTTCGACTTCCGGGTGAAACTGCAGGCCCAGAACATTGCGGCCGATCGCGAAGCCCTGCGTGGCGCACAGCGCGGTGGTGGCGAGGTTCTCGGCGCCGGCGGGAATCTGGAACGCGTCGCCGTGCCAGTGCAGCAGCGGGACTCCGTCGAGATGCCGGAGCGGTCCACGCCGTCCCGCGTCGGTCAGCGTCAACGGCCCGAATCCGATTTCCTTGTGACCCATCGGGGCGACATCGGCGCCGAGCGTTGCGGCGATCTGCTGGGCGCCGAGGCAGATGCCGAAGGTCGGCCGCTTCGCGGCGAGCCGCGCCGCCAGCATCCGGCGCTCCTCGAGCAGATACGGATAGGCCTCGACTTCGTAGACGCCGATCGGTCCGCCGAGCACGATCAACAGATCGGGCTGGTTGGGATCGATCGCGGAGAGCGATGCCTGATCGAGATCGATATAGTGGATGTCGTAGCCGGCCGCGGTGAGCACGGGCGCGAAGTGTCCGAGGTCTTCGAAGATGACGTGCCGAATGACGACGGCGGTTTTCGAGCCGGGAAGGTCGGTCATCGTGCGCTCCGCACGACGTCTCGATACGAGTGACGCGTGCCGATCGAATGAGCTGTCCGGAACGGACATATCGTCGCTCAGCATCACGCCATCGGTGGCCTCGCTGTCAAGTCGCGGCAGCCATCACGCTGCGCTCGCCGCGATGAGAAATGCTGCGGGTCGGATGAGATCGCTTCAGTTTCATCATAGGGTACCTTGCGTATGATCAACATCAGGCGGGCACCATGGCACCAGTGATCATCCTTCCGGGTATCAGCGGCTCCGGAGAGACGCATTGGCAAAGTCTGTGGCAGTCCGCCACCCCCTCGTTCGCGCGGTTTCGTCCGGCGGATTGGGACGCGCCCGATCTCGCCGACTGGACACGGGCGCTCGGCGCCGCGCTCGCCGATGCGCGGCAGCCTGCGGTGCTGGTCGCCCATAGTCTGGCCTGTCTGCTGGTCGCGCATGCGGCCGAGCAGATCCGGGACCGTGTGCGCGGCGCTTTCCTCGTGGCGGTGCCAGATCCGGATGCCGCGGCGTTTCCGGCCGAAGCGGCGAGCTTTGGTCATCCGCCGGTACGGCCGCTGCCGTTTCCGGCCCTGATCGTCGCCAGCAGCGACGATCCCTACGGCTCGCTCGACTACGCTCGGCGACGGGCGCGCGAATGGAACGCCGGTCTGGTGATCGCCGGCGCTCACGGCCACATCAACGGCGCAAGTGGTCTGGGGGAGTGGCAGCAAGGCCGCTTGCTGTTCGATGCGTTCTGCGCCGGCCTCGGAGGTTGAGATGGATTGGATGTCTGCGATCGCCACGTTCTCTGTCGCCGCTGCGCTGCTGACGATCACGCCGGGACTGGATACCGCGCTGGTGCTGCGCACCGCGACGGTCGAAGGCGGCGGTGCGGCGATGAAAGCCGGGGCCGGCGTCGTGAGCGGGGTGTTGGCGTGGGGACTATTGGCATCGGTCGGTCTCGGCGCCGTGCTCACGGTCTCCGAGATCGGCTATCGCATTCTGCAATATGTCGGTGCCGCCTATCTGGTCTGGCTCGGCGCCCAGATGGTCCGCGCCGCCTTCCGACCGGCGGTGCCGGAGCCGGCCGTGGACGCTGCGCTGCCTGAGCCGTCAGCTGCTCGTTCGGCCGGCTGGTTCGTGCGCGGCCTGATGACCAATCTGCTCAATCCGAAAGTCGGCGTGTTCTACGTCAGCTTCCTGCCGCAGTTCATTCCGCAGGACGCGCCGGTGGTCGCCTTCAGCGTCGGCCTCGCCGGCATTCACGCCGCGATGGGCTTGATCTGGTTCGCGGCGATTACCGCGGCGACCCGGCCGCTCGCGAGGCTGGTCCGCAATCCGGCGTTCACGCGGTCGATCGATGGCGTGACCGGTTCGGTGCTGGTCGCGTTCGGAGTGCGGCTGGCGTTCGATCAACGTAGTTAGGCGACTCGGCTTCGGTCTTAGCGGAGCGCCGACGAGGTATCGTCGCTGCGAGCGGCGATTCGCGCGATGATCGACTTGATCGCGCCGAGTGCTTTTTCGAGATCCGCCCGCGGCGGCGCGCCGATGCAGAGACGAATACCGGCGCTGATGCCGCCCACCGAGGTCGAAGACGGCGGCGTCACCAGAATGCCGAGCGCCTTGGTGGCGGCGTCGACTGCTTCGGCGTCGGCGGGCGAAAGCGGCAGCCAAACGTGATAGCCGATGTGAGCGGGGTGATGCATCGCGGCGCCGAGCAGTTCGGCCGCGACGATCCGGCGACGTCGGGCCTCTTCCTGGATCGCGACGCTCACCGCGTCGGCGGTGCCGTCCAGCAGCCATTGCTCCATCACCGAGCAGCTCAGCGGACTGATCATCAGCCCGCTGGCATGCAGCGCCGCCTCGGCGCGGGCGAACCAGGCGGCCGGCACCACCAGGCCGCCGATCCTTAGCGCCGGGTTCAACGTCTTCGACAGGCTGTTGATGTAGAACACCCGATCGGGCGCCAGAGTCGCGATCGGCGGATAGTCCGGGTCGGGACGCAGCGCGTAGACGTCGTCTTCGATCACCACGATGTCGTGGCGGCGGCAGACCTTAGCGATCGCCTCGCGCCGGCTTTTGCTCATCGAACCGGTGGTCGGGTTCTGCATCGTCGGCGTCAGGTAGACGGCGGCGGGGCGGAGCTGCTGCGTCGTCAACTCGCGGTCGAGCGCCTCCGGCAGCATGCCTTCCTGGTCCATTGCGACGGGGCTGAGCGTCACGCCGAGATGCCGGGCGAGGCCGATGATACCCGGATAGGTCTGCTGCTCGACGAACAGCGTGCCGGCCGGGCCGCACAGCGTCGACAGGCTGACGGCGAGCGCATGCTGGGCGCCGTTGGTCAGCAGCAGATGCGCCGGGTCGGCGTCCATCCCGAGCCGGCGAAACCACCGCGCCAACTCGCTGCGAAACCGGATGTGGCCGATCACCGGCGGATAGGCGTTGAACACGTCGGCATCGACGCGCTTGGCGATCGCGGTCAGCGACCGTGCGATCAGCCGCTCGCTCACCGCCGAAGGCGGGGCATTGCGCGACAGGTCGATGACGTCGCCGGTGCGGGATTCGGTCACCGCCACGAAGGTGCCGCGCCCGGTGACCGAGCGGACCAGACCTCGCCGCTCCAGAATTCCATACGCTTTGGTGACCGTGCCGAGGCCGATGCCGAGCTTCCAGGCGAGGTCGCGATGCGCCGGAAGCCGGGCGCCGACCTCCAGGCGGCCGATTCCGATGTCCTCGGACAACGCCGAGACCAGCCGGTCGCACGGCGACTCGGCGCCTTCGGCCAACCGCGGATGCCAGGGAGACTGCAGACGCATGCACTTGCCTCAGAGTGTAATGTGACGCTTTATATTTTGCGCAAAGTGTCACGTCCACTAGGATCAGGCCCGGGAGATCGAAAGTGGACAGAAACGAGAATCGATCAGATTGCGCATGCCCCGAACCGAGCGCTGCCATGGCAGCGCCGCTGTCAGTCGCCGCCGCGTTGTCGCCCAAGCGCGGCGCGGCGCGATTGAGCAAACGTCACGCTACGCTGAGATCGGTTGCGCCGGATCGCGGCGAGCCGGTCGTCGGCACCGATACGGTCGTTGCCGATCGGGAGGCGCATGGCCCCAATGAGGCGATGCGGCTCGGTGTGCCGCTGAATGCGCTTCGGGCGTTCGAGGCGGCGGCGCGCCACATGTCGATCAAGATGGCGGCGGCCGAGATCGGCGTGACGCCGTCGGCGGTCAGCCATCAACTTCGGATTCTCGAGGAGCTGCTGGGCGTCGAACTGATGCGCCGGGTCGGGCCGCGGTTGGAACTGACGGAGACCGGCAGGCTGCTGTCTCCGGAGCTCAGCGCCGGCTTTGCCCGCATCACCGGCGCGGTCGGGCGACTGAAGAACGATCGCAAGCTCGGGCCGTTGCGGCTGTCGATGCTACCGACTTTCGCGGTGCATTGGCTGTCGCCGCGCCTGACCTCCTATCCGTTCGCGCGGGCCGGATTTGAACTGTTGATCTCGACCACCCAATCGGTAGTCGACCTCGGCGCCGGTGTGGCCGATGCGGCGGTTCGGCAGGGCGGCGGATCGTGGCCGGGCGTCCGCTCCGAGCTGCTGTTCGACGAGAACGTCGCGCTGCTCGGGCGGCCGGCCGATTGGCCGTGGCGTGACGAAGCCGAGATGCGCAAGGCGATCGCGCGCGCGAATCTGTTTCTGTCGCAGCACCGGCAGGAGAATTTCAATCGCTGGAACGCCAGTCTGCCGGGCGGGCCGATCAAGCCGGCGGCGATCACGATCGTCGATACGTCCGGGCTCGGCCTGAAGGCAGCGATCGACGGGGCGGGCATCACCTTTGCCGGGATCGAGGTCGCAGCCTGCGACATCGCGGCGGACCGGCTGGTGCCGATCCTCGATCATCACGTCCCGGCCAATGCCGGCTACTATCTGTGCTACCCGCCAGCGCTGGAGCGTGACCGCCGGATCAGGAATGTCCGCGCCTGGATGATGAGCGAGGCGGCCAAGCCGGTCGTGTCGACGCCCGCCTCGCGGCGATGACGGCCCGCTCGCCGCCGCGCGTCAGCCGAGCCCTTGCACCAGCACGACGTGACCAGTGGTCGCGGCGCGGCGGTCGACCGCGATGGTCTCGTAGTCGGGCGAGGCCTCCCACGCCCGAAACGCCGCCTCGTCGGGAAACGCCAACAGGATCACTTTCTGGCAGGTCAGCGATCCTTCCACCGGCTGCGGCTTCTCGTCGGCGGCGAGCAGCCGCCCGCCATAGGGCTGCAGCGTCGGCAGGAACCGCGCGGCGTAACGCTCGTAACGGGGCCTGTCGTGGATCGTGATCTGGGCAATGGCGTAGACGGTCATCATGCAGTTCCTCTGCAGTCGGCGGGGCGGATGGTCGCTGCTTCGACCGCGCTCATGTCGACGCCTGCGACACGTCGGCGCCGTAGAATGCCTCGCCGTAAACCTGCCGGCCGTTCTCGAACCGCATCAATTCGCAGGCGCGCAGCGTGCGCCCACCGGCGTGCGACACGTAGTGGACCAGCACGGTCTGTGCGGCTTCGTCGCAGACTGCGGATTCGAATTTGAAGACGAGGTCCGGCACCGCGTCGAGCGCCTTGATCCAATAGGCGTGGAGCGCGTCGCGGCCGCGCACGGTGGCGTCGCCGGTCACCGTCGCGGCGCGCGGGCTGACGAACACCGCGTCGGTTGCGAACGGTTTGATCACCGCGCCGACGTCGTGACGATTCCAGGCCTCGATCCAGGTCGTCGCGTGATGCTCGAGGTCGCTGCGAGACAGACGTGTCATAGCCAGAACATTCCTGCTGTGATGGCCGAAAGGGCCGCCATGGTTCGGTTTATGAAGAGCAATTTCGCCGGATCGTGCAGGATCCGGCGCAAGCCGGCACCGAACGCCGCCCACACCGCAATGCAGGGTGTGCCGACGATCGCGAACACCGCGCAGACCAAGGCGATCCGGAGCGCATAACCGTCGCCGGGAGTCACGAAGGCGGCGATCACTGTGACGGCGATCAGCCAGGCCTTCGGGTTGACGAATTGGAACGCCGCAGCCTGAAAGAAGGTGATCGGCGCCGCCAGCGCCGTGCCGCGTAGCTCCGCTGCGCGCCACAATTTGCCGGCGAGCCAGAGCAGATACAGGGTGCCGATCAGTTTCAGTACGATCTGCAGCCGCGGTTCGAGGGCGAACACAGCGCCGAGGCCGGCGCCGACCGCGATCAATTGCGTCGCGGCGCCGAACGCAATGCCGAGGATGTGGGGACAGGTCCGCGCCATCCCGAAGGTCAGCCCGGAAGTGGTCAGCATCAGATTGTTAGGTCCCGGCGTGATGCACATCACGAAAGTGTAGAGCGCGAGCGCCGTCAGCATCCTGGTCTCCATCGCGCTGTCCGTCGTTCTGCGCGCGCTGTGCCAGACTTGGCACGGCGACAGCGGCGGCGCTGCTGAGATTTCATCAGGCGAGAATGAGTTCGGCTCGGGCGACGACAAGAATTTCTCAGCATGGTGCGGCAGTTTTTCACTCAGGCCCCAGGGTCGCCGCCCGTTAGACTCGGCCGCAGAGCAAACAGACAAGACGAATTGGGGGACACGATGAAGGGCAAGATTGGAGCCGCGGTCGATCCGGCACTGGAGCGACGGATCCGCGACAGCTTCGGCCGTCAGGGATTGATGCGGCATCTCGGTGCAGCGATTCACGAGGTGCGGCGGGGGCTGGTGACGATCCGGATGCCGTTCCGGCCGGAGCTGTCGCAGCAGCACGGTTACTTCCACGCCGGTGGCACGTCGGCGATCGCGGATTCGGCCGGAGGCTACGCCGCCTATACGATGTTTCCGGAGGACAGTTCGGTTCTCACCGTCGAGTTCAAGATCAATCTCTTGAACCCGGCGCGCGGCGACGCGCTGGAAGCAGTCGGCAAGGTGGTGAAGTCGGGCAAGACGCTGACGATCTGTCAGCTCGAAGTGTTCGCCGACGCCGCCGAAGGGCGCTCGCTGGTCGCGATCGGACAGGCGACGCTAATCTGTATGGCAGGCCGCCCGGATACGCCGGAGAGTGCGCGCTGACGTCCTGCCGATGCTGCAGGCCGCGACGAGCGATGGCTGAGATGTTCGATTAGTTTAGCACTACCAAACTCATTAGACCTTTGTCGAAGGCCGCCCGCCGCAAGCCGGGTGGCCTTCGCATGTCCGCCATGCGCGCGCGTCGCGAACGGGTCGTCAACGGACATTTCTCCGTGATCGGCGTGCGACGTTCGACCGGACATGACCGAGGTCAAATCAATTTGGCGCTCCTTGGCTATTTTGAGCCGCTTTCCCGTCATCTCGATGCCGCCTGCCGGCCTCGAACCAATCTGTGCTGACATCATGTATCGTATTGTGCGACGCGAGCAGTTCTCGGACGCGACCTTCTTGTGGGACGTCGAGGCGCCGGATATCGCCGCTTCTGCCGAGCCCGGCCATTTCGTGATGCTCCGTCTCTACGACGGCGCCGAGCGCATTCCGCTCACCGTCGCCGACTTCGATCGCGACAAGGGGCTGGTGACGGTCGTCGTCCAGGCGCTCGGCAAGACCACGCGCGAGATGCGCGACAAGTTCAAGGAAGGCGAGGCGTTCGAAGACTTCGTCGGTCCGCTCGGCCTGCCGCAGCATATCGACAAGGTCGATCACGTCGTGTTCGTCGGTGGCGGCCTCGGCGTCGCGCCGATCTTCCCGCAGCTTCGGGCGTTCAAGCAGTCCGGCGCGCGCACCACCGCGATCATGGGTTTCCGCACCAAGGATCTGGTGTTCTGGGAAGACAAGTTTCGCGAATTCGCCGACGAGCTGATCATCTGCACCGACGACGGCAGCTACGGCGAACCCGGCCTCGTCACCGCGGCGCTGGAGCGGGTGATCACGCAGCAGAAGCCGGACAAGGTGGTGGCGATCGGTCCGATGCCGATGATGCACGCCTGCGTCGAGACCACCCGCCCGCACGGCGTCAAGACCATGGTGTCGCTGAATACGATCATGGTCGACGGCACCGGCATGTGCGGCTCGTGCCGCGTCACGGTCGGTGGCGAAGTCAAATTCGCGTGCGTCGACGGCCCGGATTTCGACGGCCACAAGGTCGACTTCCACGAACTGCACGCCCGCCAGAAGCGGTTCAAGACCGAGGAAGACAAGGCGAACGAACACTTCGCCCATGTCTGCAATCTCGAAAAGCAGCTGATCGTCGAGGGCAAGCGCAACTACAAGAAGCTGGCGACGCTGCCGCCGCACCAGACGCCGATGCCGGAGCGCGACGCCCACGAGCGCGCCACCAACTTCAAGGAAGTCAATCTCGGCTATTCGGTCGAGGAAGCGCTGCAGGAGGCCGAGCGCTGCATCCAGTGCATCACGCCGACCTGCGTGGCGGGCTGCCCGGTCGGGATCGACATTCCGGTGTTCATCCGCAACATCCTGTTCCGCGATTTCGACGCGGCGCTGGAGACGATCTACCAGTCGAGCATCTTCCCATCGATCTGCGGCCGCGTCTGTCCCCAGGAGACCCAGTGCGAAGCCCAGTGCATCATCCGCAAGTACAAGAAGCACGAGCCGGTCGCGATCGGCCGGCTCGAGCGCTTCATCGGCGACAATGCGCGGGCGCCGAAGAGCAAGCCGATCGATCTGTCCAAGACGATCGGCAAGGTCGCGATCGTCGGCTCCGGCCCCGCGGGCCTGGCCGCAGCCGCCGATCTCACCCGCTACAATGTCGAGACCACGGTGTACGAGGCACTGCACGTGCTCGGCGGCGTGCTGCAATACGGCATCCCGTCGTTCCGGCTGCCGCGCGACATCATCGACCGAGAAATTCAGCGGCTGAAGGACATCGGCGTCAAGTTCGAAACCAACAAGGTCGTCGGCAAGACCTTCACCATCGAGCAGTTGATGAACGGCCGCGGCTTCGACGCGGTATTCGTCGCGGCCGGCGCCGGCGCGCCGACCTTCCTGGGCATCCCCGGTGAGTTCGCCGGACGGGTGTACTCGGCCAACGAATTCCTCACCCGCATCAACCTGATGGGCGGCGACCGCTTCCCGTATCTCGACACGCCGGTCAGCGTCGGCAACAGCGTGATCGTGATCGGCGCCGGCAACACCGCGATGGACTGCCTCCGCGTCGCCCGCCGTGTCGGCGCCGAGACGGTGCGCTGCGTCTATCGCCGCTCGGAGGCCGAGGCGCCGGCTCGGATCGAGGAGATCCGTCACGCCAAGGAGGAGGGCGTCGATTTCTTCTTCCTGCACTCGCCGGTGGAGATTCTCGTCACCGCGAGCGGCGACGTGCGTGCGGTGCGGCTGCAGAAGATGGAGCTCGGCGAGGCCGACGAGCGCGGCCGCCGCAAGCCGGTGCCGCTGGATGAGTTCATCGAGCTGGAATGCGACACGGTGATCTACGCGCTCGGCACCAAGCCCAATCCGATCATCGGTCAGGCGACGCCGGGTCTCGAGCTCAACAAGTGGGGCAACATTGCGGCCGACGACGACACCCAGTCGACCAACATGCCGGGCGTGTTCGCCGGCGGCGACATCGTCACCGGCGGTGCGACCGTGATCCTGGCGATGAGCGCGGGTCGCCGCGCCGCGAAGTCGATCGCCGCCTGGCTGCGGCTGAACAAGACCAAATGGCCCATTACGGCGCAGGACGCCGACGACTTCGTCGCCGGCAAGCTGGCGCCGCCGATCGAGGAGGATGGCGTGGCGCATTGCCCGAAGTGTCACCAGCCGCTGGAAGGCCCGGAGGAGTACATCTGCTGCGCCGGCTCCGAGCTGCAATGGCGCTGCGACGACTGCGCCAAGGTCAGCGAAGGCTTTGCCTTTCCCTACGGCATGTGCCCGCATTGCGGCGGCAAGCTGCAGCCGCTCGACCGCGCCGGCGTCAGCGACGAGGCCGGGCTGGCGGCGATCCGCACCGCGTTCGAGATCGAGCTCGGGGGACGCGCGTTCTATGCGCGCGCTGCCAAGGAAACCTCCGATCCGACGTTGCAGGAACTGTTCCTCAGCTTCGCCGAGATGGAAGAGGAACACATGACCACGCTGGCCAACCGCTATCACGTGGCGATTCCGCAGGCGACCGAGGGTTTCCACCTCGGCACTGCGGCGATCATGGCCGGCGTCAAAGGGCAGATCGGCGATCCGACCACGCTGTTCGAAGCCGCGATCGAGTTCGAGCGGCGCGCCGCCTCGTTCTTCAAGACCCGGGTCGGCGAGACGCCGGACGGTTCGGTCGAGCGTCAGCTGTATCGCGAGCTCGCCGCCGAAGAGGACGAGCACGTCTCGGTGCTGCAGACCGAGTTCGCGCGCTGGAAGGAAGGCAAGCGCGGACTGCTGACGTAAGCCCGCGGTCGCGACGGCGACGGTTACTTAGCCAGCCGCACACCCTTGGTGGTGAAGCGTTGCGGCTTCGGCCCGTCGCCGCGTAGCGGGCGGCGGGTACCCGCCGCCTTGCCGGTGCCGGGCGGCTGGTGCGCCGGCACAAGCTGATCGGGCCGTGAGCCGATCAGATCGGCGCGGCCCATCGCTTTCAACGCGTCGCGCAGCACCGGCCAGTTGTCCGGATCGTGATAGCGCAGGAACGCCTTGTGCAGCCGGCGCTGCCGCAGGCCCTTGATCGCCTCGACCGGCTCGCTGGCGCCGTGGCGGACGCCGCGCAGCGGGTTGACGCCGCTGTGATACATCGCGGTCGCGGTCGCCATTGGCGACGGCAGGAAGGTCTGCACCTGGTCGGCGCGGTAGCGATTGCGCTTCAGCCACAGCGCGAGGTTCATCATATCCTCGTCGGTCGTGCCCGGATGCGCCGCGATGAAATACGGGATCAGATAGTACTGCTTGCCGGCCTCTTTGGCGGCGGCCTCGAACATCTGCTTGAAGCGGTGATAGGCGCCGATGCCCGGCTTCATCATCTTGTCGAGCGGGCCGCGCTCGGTGTGTTCGGGCGCGATCTTCAAGTAACCGCCGACGTGATGGCTCACCAGCTCCTTGATATAGGCCGGGCTCTTCACCGCGAGGTCGTAGCGCACCCCGGACGCCACCATCACCTTCTTGACGCCCTTGACCTCGCGGACCTTGCGATACAGCCGGATCAGGTCGTCGTGTGACGTATTCAGGTTCGGGCAGATGTCGGGAAATACGCAGGACGGCCGCCGGCAGGCGGCTTCGACCTTCGGGTCCTTGCAGGCCATCCGGTACATGTTGGCGGTCGGGCCGCCGATATCTGAGATCACGCCCGTGAAGCCCGGCGTCGTGTCGCGGATCTTCTCGATCTCCTGCAGGATCGAGGCTTCCGAGCGGCTCTGGATGATGCGGCCCTCGTGCTCGGTGATCGAGCAGAAGGTGCAGCCGCCGAAGCAGCCGCGCATGATCGTCACCGAGGTCTTGATCATGTCCCACGCCGGGATCTTGGCGCTGCCGTAAGTCGGATGCGGCGCGCGGGCGTAGGGTAGGTCGTAGACCGAGTCCATTTCCTCGGTGGTCAGCGGGATCGGCGGCGGATTGAGCCACAGGTCGCGATCGCCATGGCGCTGCACCAGCGGCCGCGCGTTGCCCGGATTGCTCTCCCGGTGCAGTACGCGCGAGGCGCGGGCATAGGCTTCCTTGTCCTGCTCGACCTGTTCGCAGCTCGGCAGCCGGATCACCACGTCGCCGCGCTCTTGGCGCGCGCCTTCGTCGGCAGCGTCGAGATCGTCGGCGTGTAGTTCCGTGTAGTTCTCGGGCACGCGGCGGAACAGCGCGACGCCGCGAATGTCGTCGAGTTCGCGCGGTGCCTCGCCGGCAGCCAAGCGATGAGCGACCTCGACCACGGCGCGCTCGGCATTGCCATAGAGCAACAGATCGGCCTTGGCGTCGGCCAGCACCGAGCGGCGTACCTTGTCGGACCAGTAGTCGTAGTGCGCGATCCGCCGCAGCGAGGCTTCGATGCCGCCGAGGATGATCGGCACGTCCTTGAACGCCTCGCGGCAGCGCTGGGCGTAGACCAGCGTGCAGCGGTCCGGCCGCCTGCCGCCTTCGCCGTTCGGCGTGTAGGCGTCGTCGTGGCGCAGCCGGCGGTCCGCCGTGTAGCGATTGACCATCGAGTCCATGTTGCCGCCGGTGACGCCGAAGAACACGCGCGGCTTGCCGAGCGCGCGGAACGGCTCGGCCGACTGCCAATCCGGCTGCGAGATGATGCCGACGCGGAAGCCCTGCGACTCCAAGAGGCGGCCGATGATCGCCATGCCGAAGCTCGGATGGTCGACGTAAGCGTCGCCGGTCACCAAGACGATGTCGCACGCATCCCAGCCGAGCTTGTCCATCTCGGCCCGGCTCATGGGCAGAAACGGCGCGGGCTTGCCCGGCGCTGGAGCGGGGCGGAACCGGGTCATCAGCGGCGGGACGTTGGCGAGGTCGATCTGCATCGCCCAGCCATAAGACCCGGGGGCGGTAAGTTCAACGCTGCGTGGCGTTTCGTCTCGGCGCTGTGATCACTCGGGCAGCGGCGGCAGATCGCCGACCGCCAGGTTCCGCGCTTCCTCACGCGAGACGCCGAGGCCGACCAGGACCCATTCCACCGTTTCTGCCGCCGCTTCTGACCAGGTGCGGTGGCCATCGAGGATGGTGAAGATGGCGCCGAGCATCGCGCCCGAGATGAAATTGGCAGCCGAGGCGATCTGCGCCGGACCGAGGTGGTGGCCGCGCTGCGCAAGCCCGGTTGCGAGGTCGTCGAGCGGCCGTCCGTCCCATACCACCCGCAGCGTCGTCGGGCTCATACCGAACCGGCAGACGAACCGGCCGAGTCGCGGCTCTTCGTGGGCGTGACGGATCAGCAGCCGCATCCAGGTGGCGAGCCGCCGCACCGGCTCATGGCAATCCTCCAGGGCCAGGGTCAGCCGAGGATTCAGTTCGGTTGCCAGATTGCTAACCACGAGGTCGAACAGGCCGGTGAGGTCGCCGAGATTATTGTAAACTGTCCCTCGAGCGACACCTGCAGCCTGGGCCAGGTCGGTGACGCTGATCTGCGTCAGGCCGCGCTCGGCGAATAATTGCATCGCCGCCAGATAGATCTGCCGCTGCGCCGGGCTGGACACGTTCCTTGGACACACTTGATCTGATTTGAACAATTGTGTTCAATACCGCAAACAGGCTGCGCAGGCAATCTCGGTTCAATGCGGAATTGGCCTGGGCCGAACGGAGGGATAGCTGAGGCGGGGGCGCTCACTGGTTTGTCCGTGATTTCCGGAGCCGTATGATGACGAACTTCCACCCGACCCGCCGCGGTGTCCGGCTGTTCAGCGCCCTCTGCCTTGGGGCCGGCATTTTGGTCGGGCCGCTCCCGGCCCACGCCGACGACAAATTCGACAAGCTGATCCAGAAGCTGATGCCGAAGCGGCTGCCCGCGGGCTTCGCCTCGGCCAACGGCCGGCTCGAGTCCGAGCAGGTCGAGATCGCCACCAAGCTGGCCGGCCGGATCGCCGAAGTCCTGGTGAAGGAGGGTGACGAAGTCGAGAAGGGCCAGCTTCTGGTGAAGATGGACGTCTCCGACATTCAGGCTCAGCTCCTCGCCGCCGAGGCGCAGGAGCGCCGTGCGGTGCAAAGCAAGGCGGTGGCCGAGGCGATGGTGCTGCAACGCGAGAGCGAGCAGAAGCTGGCCGCACAGCAGCTCGGCCGCGCCGAGGCGTTGTTCGAAAAAGGCTTCTCCACTGCGGAAATCCGCGACCAGCGCCAGGCCGCGCAGAACGTCGCCGATGCGGCGCTGATTGCTGCGAAGGCCAGCCTCAGCGATGCGGCCGCCGCGATCGATGCTGCCCGGGCCGAGGTGGCGCGGATCAAGACCGTGCTCGACGACATGCAGCTGAAGGCGCCGCGCCGTGGCCGGATTCAATACAAGTTGGCGCAGGCCGGCGAGGTGCTCGGTGCAGGCTCGCGCGTGCTGACGCTGGTCGATCTCACCGACGTCTATATGACCGTGTTCGTGCCGGCGAGCGTCGCCGCCGCTTTGGCTTACGGCTCCGATGCCCGGCTGATTCTGGACGCGATCCCGCAATATGTGGTGCCGGCGAAGGTCACCTTCGTGGCCAGCGAGGCGCAGTTCACGCCGAAGGCGGTCGAGACCAAGGACGAGCGCGAGAAGCTGATGTTCCGCGTCAAGCTGACGCTGCCGCCGGACCTGCTGCGCAAATACGAGCGCGAGGTGAAGACCGGCGTGCGCGGCATGGCTTACTTGCGCACCGACAACGACAAGCCGTGGCCGGATAACCTCAAGGTCAAGCTGCCGCAATGAACGGCTTTGCCGCGCGTCTCACGCATGTCACTCACGTCTATGGCGCAACACATGCGCTGGACGATGTCACCTTGGAACTGCCCGCCGGCAAGATGGTCGGCCTGATTGGACCGGACGGCGTCGGCAAATCGACGATGCTGGCGCTGATCTCGGGCGTGCGCCGGATCCAGAGCGGCGACGTGCTGGCACTGGACGGCGACATGCGCGACGCCCGCCACCGCGCCGCAAGCGCGGCGCGGATCGCCTATATGCCGCAAGGCCTCGGACGTAATCTCTATCCGACGCTGTCGGTGTTCGAGAATCTCGACTTCTTCGGCCGACTGTTCGGCCAGGGCACGGCCGAGCGTAAAGCACGCATCGCCGAGCTGCTGCGCGCCACTGGGCTGTCGCCATTCGGCGACCGGCCCGCCGGCAAACTGTCCGGCGGCATGAAGCAGAAGCTGTCGCTGTGCTGCGCGCTGATCCACGATCCGGACCTGTTGATCCTCGACGAGCCGACCACCGGCGTCGATCCGCTGTCGCGCCGGCAGTTCTGGGAGCTCATCGATCGCATCCGCGGTCGCCGGCCGCAGATGAGCGTGCTGGTCGCCACCGCCTATATGGAAGAGGCGGAGCGATTCGATTGGCTCGCCGCCCTCAACGACGGCAAGATCATCGGTGCCGGCACGCCGGCCGAGCTGCGGGCACAGACCAAGCAGCCGACCCTCGACGCCGCTTTCATTGCGCTGCTGCCGGCCGAGATGCGCGCCGACTACGCCGAAGTGGTGCTGCCGCCACTGCCGGACAGTGACGACGGCTACGCGATCGAAGCCGAGAACCTGACTTGCCGGTTCGGCGATTTCACCGCGGTCGACCACGTCAACTTCCAGATCAAACGCGGCGAGATCTTCGGCTTCCTCGGCTCCAATGGCTGCGGCAAGTCGACCACGATGAAGATGCTGACGGGGCTCTTGACGCCGAGCGAAGGCGAAGCGCGGTTGTTCGGCGAGGTGCTCGATGCCTCCGACATGGCGACCCGCAAGCGCGTCGGCTACATGTCGCAGAGCTTCTCGCTGTATTCGGAACTGACGGTGCGGCAGAACCTGCTGCTGCACGCGCAATTGTTCGAGCTGCCGAGCGCCCAGATTCCGGGTCGCGTCGCCGAAATGCTGACGCGGTTCGATCTCGCGGACGCCGCCGATTCCCGGCCCGACAGCCTGCCGCTCGGCCTGCGTCAGCGACTGCAGCTCGCGGTCGCGGTGATCCATCGCCCCGAGGTGCTGATCCTCGACGAGCCGACCTCCGGCGTCGACCCAGTGGCGCGGGATTCGTTCTGGCGGATGCTGATCGCGCTGTCGCGCGACGACGGCGTCACCATCTTCATCTCGACCCATTTCATGAACGAGGCCGAGCGCTGCGACCGGATCTCGCTGATGCACGCCGGCAAGGTGCTGGCGGTCGGCGCGCCGCACGAACTGGTCGAGCGTCGCGGCGCCGCCGATCTCGAACAGACCTTCATCGCTTACCTCGAAGACGCGACCGGCGCGTCGCGCGACGGCGAGGAGACCAGCTTTGTAGCCCCGCGCGAGGTCGCCGCTCCTCGGCGGCGGTTCGATCCGGCGCGGCTGTGGGCATACGCCCGCCGCGAGACCATGGAGATCCTGCGGGACCGGCTACGGCTCGCCTTTGCGATTCTCGGTCCGCTGGTGCTGATGATGACGTTCGGCTTCGGCATCTCGTTCGACGTCGAGAACCTGACCTACGCGGTGTACGACCAGGACAACACGCTGGAGAGCCGAGAACTGCTCGAGAGCTTCTCCGGCTCGCGCTACTTCAAGCAGGCGCCCGACATCAAATCGGCGGCGGAAGTCGACCGGCGCCTCGCCAGCGGTGAATTGAAGCTGGCGATCGAAGTGCCGCACGGCTTTGGTCGCGACCTGCTCACCGGCAAATCGCCTGAAGTGGCGGTGTGGATCGACGGTTCGATGCCATTCCGCGCCGAAACCGTGCGCTCCTACGTCACCGGCTTGTCGCAGGCCTATCTGGCTGAGCAGTATCGGCGGCATGCAATGGCGTCGCCGACTCCGCCGATCAATATCGAGACCAGGTTTCGCTACAATCAGGCGTTCAAGAGTGTGTATTCGATCATCCCGGGCGTGATCACGCTGATCCTGATGTTGATCCCGGCGATGCTGACCGCGGTCGGCGTGGTCCGCGAGAAGGAGGTCGGCTCAATCACCAATTTTCGTTCGACGCCGGTGACCGCGACGGAATTCCTGCTCGGCAAGCAGATCCCCTATGCGCTGCTGTCTTTCTTGAGCTTCGTGCTCTTGCTGCTCGGCGCTATGGTGGTTTTCGGCGTGCCGGTGCGGGGATCAGCCTTGGCGCTGATCGGCGGTGCGCTGCTCTACGTGTTCTCCACCACCGCGCTCGGGGTGCTGTTCTCCTCGTTCCTGCGCACCCAGATCGCCGCCATCTTCATCGTCGCGATCATCTCGATCATTCCCGCGGTCAATTTCTCCGGACTGTTGGTGCCGGTATCGTCGCTGTCGCAGACCGGGCGCCTGTTCGGTGAGGCTTTTCCCGCAGCCTGGTTTCAGGAAGTCAGTATCGGCGCCTTCACCAAGGGCATGGGGTTCTGGATGTTGGCGCCGAATCTCGTGGTGCTGTTCGGCTTCGGTCTGGTCTATCTGATCGGTGCGATCTTGGCGCTGCGCAAGCAGGAGGCGTGACGATGGGCTCGATGCTGCGACACATCTATCGTCTGACCGGCAAGGAGTTGCGCAGCCTGTGGGCCGACCCGATCCTGCTCGGCTTCATCGTCTATGTGTTCAGCGTTGCCGTGTACACGATCGCGACGGGTGCGAAGTTCGAAGTCGAGGCTGCGCGCGTCGCGGTGGTCGACGAGGACCACTCCGAATTGTCGCGCCGGATTGCCGCCGCGATGCTGCCGCCGCTGTTCCGGGCCGCCGAGCAGATCAGCCCGTCGGAAATCGATTCGGCGATGGACAGCGGTCGCTATGTGTTCGTCGTCGAGATCCCGCCGCAGTTCGAGTCCGACGCGTTGTCGGGCAAGACCCCCACGGTCCAGATCAATGTCGACGCCACCGCGATGGCGATTGCCGGCAACGGCGCGGTCGACATCCAGAACATCGTACTACGCGAAACCGCGGCGTATTTGAGCAAGGACTCCGGGACCAGCGCCACGCCGATCAATCTGGTGACGCACGCCAAGTTCAATCCGAACCTGGACTCCGCGTGGTTCACTTCGGTGATGCAGGTGATCAACAACATCGCGACGCTGTCGATCATCCTGACCGGCGCCGCGCTGATCCGCGAGCGCGAGCGCGGCACCATTGAGCATCTGCTGGTGATGCCGGTGCGGCCGCTCGACATCATGCTGTCGAAGATCATCGCGAACGGCTCGGTTGTCGTCATCGCCGCGCTGCTGTCGCTGCAGTTCATGGTCAAGGGCGTGCTGGGCGTACCGATCGTCGGATCGGTGCTGCTGTTCACCATGGGGATGGTGCTGTTCATGTTCTCGGTGACGGCGCTCGGTCTGCTGCTGGCGACCTATGCCCGCACCATGCCGCAGTTCGGCCTGCTGGCCATTCCGGTGATCGTCATCCTGTATCTGCTGTCGGGCGCCACCACCCCGATCGAAACCATGCCGTCGTGGCTGCAGTTCGTGATGCAGTTCACGCCGAACACTCAGTTTGTCTCGTTCGCGCAAGGCGTGCTGTATCGTGGCGCCGGCATCGATCTCGTGTGGCCGCAAATGCTGGCGATGCTGGCGATCGGCGGCGTGACACTCGGCATCTGCCGGGTCCGTTTCGCCAAGACCATCTTGGCGCAGGACTGAGCGTCGTTACTCTGCCGGCGCCAGTCGAACGCCGGCAGCAGCCTGCCGGCTGCGTTTGGCCGCCAGCCGGGCCCGGCGCTTGCGCGCCCAGATCACCACGCCGGTGACCGACAACGCCGCCACCACCAATCCCATCGCCGAGATCAAGATGCGGCCGGGCAGGCCGAGAATGCGGCCGGAGTGCAGCGGAAGCTGCATCTGCACGAAAACGTCCGCTGCAGTTCCGGTCCAAGGCAGCCGTTCGCCGAGGAAGTGGCCGTCCTCGCTGTCGTAGTACAGCTGTGCCGGGCCGACGCCGGCGGCGCCGTGCTCTTCGCCAGGCTTGAAGAAAGCCGCGGCGAACACGCCGTGCGCCGGGCCATAGAACAGCGAGCCGAGCGGTTCGGCGAAGCCGCGCGCCTTGCCGTCGGCGCTGGCGCGCGCGGCGATATCGGCGAAGCTCATCTTCGGCTCGATGGGATCGTCCAGGCTGCGGAAGGGGCGCTGCTCGAACGGCGTCGGCGTATAGCTCGACACTGTCTTCATCAGCGGCGAGAACACCTCGAAATACAGGTTCAGCGAGAACGCCGTGAAGGCGACGACGAACAGCACCATCCAGGTCCACAGGCTGAAGGCGCGGTGGATGTCGAAATTGATCCGGTAGGCGCTGCCCGAGGCCTTGATCTTCCAGGCCGGCGCCCATCGTGCCCAGAACCCTTTGCCGAGCTCGCGCCGCACCGCCGGCGCCTGTCCGGTCCGCAGCAGCCGACGCGCCGGCAGCGTCAGATAGAAGCCGACGAAGCAATCGATCGTCCAAATGATCGCCACGATGCCGAGCAGCCGCGTCCCCCAGCGGTCGCTGCCCCAGAATTCGGGAATGTGCATGGTGTAGTGCAGTTTGTAGAGGAACGAGACGAAGTTCTCGCGCGTCACCGGCCACACCGCGCCCCAATAGCGCCGTCCGAGTTCGGCGCCGGTGGTGGGATCGAGGAACACCTGATTGTAGTCGAGCGCGTAGCGTTTGCTGGTGGCCGGATCGATCCGCGGCATCACGAAAAACGCCAGCGAGTGGCCGGGTTCTTCGGCCATCGGGAAATACACGACGCGGGCGCGCGGGTCGCGCTGCTCGATCTGCTTGGCAAGTTCGATCGCTGGAATTGCCGGTCCTGTCGGGACGGCATGGAACAGCTTGGTGTTGATGCTCTCGTCGATCTCGTGGTCCCACGAGATCACCGCGCCGGTGAGCCCGGAGAACAGCAGAAATGCCGCGGTGAGAAGGCCCGCCCAGCGGTGGAGTCGCCCGAATATCAGTCTCATGAACGTCGCTGTACCGCGTCGCGCATGTGGCGCCAGGGGGGCAACTTTGGAATCGTTCAAACTGAGCGCACACCGACGCGCAGGCCACGCCTTATCAGCATGTTTCTGAGCCCGATGCACCAATCCGCCTCGCGCGGGCTTCCGGTTCCATGCTGTTGGGTCGAACGAGTCTTACGCCGACCAGCAATCCTGCTGTTCGCGATCGGCCTGCTCATTGAGGCGGTCGGCAATGTCGTCGGCGAGCTTCTTGGTCTTCGCCTGGGCAATCGTCTCGCCGTCGGCTGTCTTCAGCGCCGAGCGCTCGGCCTCGATCGGAAAATCGTCCGGATGCAGCGTGTTGTCATGGTCAGCCATGGCGGAATCCTCCTGATGCGGCACAACTCGCGAACAGGATCCCGGTTGCGGACGATCGAGCACCGCAAGTGTCAATGTCCATATAATGGACGAGTTAGTGAGCAATTCGCAATTTATTGGACAACGGCGAACTTCTTCCCGCATACTTGGGTCATGACCGACGCTACTCGGATCCGTCCGACCTTCATGTCGAGCCCATCTGCCGAAGCCGTGCTGGCCGATAGCGCCGGCGATGCAGCGTTTGCCACCACGCTGGCCAAGGGGTTGGTGGTGCTCGAGGCCTTCGAGGGTGCGGCGCCGCTCGGCAACATGGAAATTTCGGTGCGCACCGGAATCCCGCGCCCGACAGTGGCGCGGCTGACGCACACGCTTGCCGAGCTCGGCTACCTGACCTACGACGGCCGCATCGCCAAATACACGGTTGGCGCCCGCGCGCTGCAGATGCTGCACCCGCTGCTTGCCGGCATGCCGTTTCGTCAGCTCGCGCGACCACTGATGCAGGATCTCGCCTACAGCGTGCGCGGCACGGTTTCGATCGGTCTGCTCGACGGTCCGGCGGTGGTCTATGTCGAGACTGCGCGCTCGGGGGATGTCGGCCCGCACACGCCGGATATCGGGATGCCGATTCCGGTGGTGCGCACCGCGATGGGGCGTGCTGCGGCGGCCACGCTGTCGGAGGCCGAAGCAGCCCGGTTCGAACGGCGACTCGAATCCGCCGACGGCGCGATGTGGGCGAGCTATCGCGATCTGTATCGCGACGGCCTGCGACAATGCGCCGAACGCCAGTTCTGTACCTGTTTCGGCGACTACATGCCGGCGATCCACGCCATCGCGGCGCCGCTGTTTCGGCTGCGCGATCGATCGTTCGCGATCAATTGCGGCATCCCGGCGTTTCGGTTGCAGCCGGGGCAGCTCGAAAACGAGATCGGCCCGCGCGTCCGCGCGTTGGCGGAGAGTATTCGCGCACTGGTCGTGCAGGCGGAGCCCGCCGCGCCGCCGTCGCGAGGGGCCAAGACACAGACGAGGTGAGACGCCGGTTCTGCCCGGCCGTTGCACACGCAGCGGCAGGCGCATCGGGGGACATCGCCTCGCAGGGAGTGAAACACCTGAACGCCGCCGCGCGCAAGCGCCGGTCGCGTTCGCGCTTGGATCGACGCCGCATCGCCAGCGTCGACGCACAGGGAGGGAAGCGATGCCGATCACCCGCCGCGCACTGCTCGCCGGTTCTGCTGCCGCTCTGACAACGCCCTTATGGCCGGCGATGGCCGCGACCGATTGGCCGTCCCGCGTCGTGAAGACGGTGTCACCCTACGGGGCTGGCGGCGCCAACGACATCTCGCTGCGGATTCTCAACGACTTCTTCGAGCGCGAACTCAAGCAGCAGTTCATCGTCGAGAACAAGCCCGGCGCCGGCACTCGCATTGCCAACGAGATGGTCGCGCATAGCCAACCGGACGGCTACACCTTGCTGTACGCGGCGGCGCCCTATGCCACCGCGGAAGCGCTGTTCGGGAAACTCAACTATCAACGCAGCGAGCTGCGGCCGGTGGCGATGGCGGCGTTCGCGCCGATTTTCCTGATCGTGAACGCCAAGTCCGAGTTCAAGACGCTGCCGGAGCTGATCGCCTACGGCAAGGCGAAGCCGGAAGGCCTGACCTTCGGCTCGCCCGGACCGGGTTCGCAGCCGCATCTCGCCGCCGAACTGTTGTTCAAGACCGCAGGCGTCAAGGGGCTCAACGTGCCGCTCCGCGGCGACGCGGCGGCCTACACTGAACTGCTTGCGGAGCGCGTCGATGCAACCTTCACGGCGATCAGCTCGGCGCTGCCGCATATCAAGGCCGGGAACTTCCGCGTCCTCGGCGCCGGCTCGGCCGAGCGTAGCGCAATCTATCCGGAGGCACCGACGCTGACCGAGCTCGGCTATCCGCAGGTCGTTGCCACCGGCTGGTACGGCTTCATGGCGCCGGCCGCAACGCCGTCGCCGATCGTCGAACGGTTGCAGGAGCTGGTGCTGCGCGCGCTCGCCGATGCCGAGGTGAAGAACAAGCTGCTCGCCCAGGGACTGGACGCCCACGGGCTGAGGGGGCCGGAATTCGCGGCCTTCATCGACGCCGAAACCACGAAGTGGAGCCGGGTGATCGAGGACGCCGGATTGAGAGAGAAATGATCGGTCCGGCTGCAGGCCGCCGACGTCGAAAAAATAACACTATCAAAGGAAGGAACGTCATGAGGAGAGTCGCAGCGAGCTTCGCCGTCTCGGCGCTGGCAATCGCATTGTCGGTGTCGGGCGCGCTGGCGCAGAAAAAATACGATACCGGCGCCAGCGACAGCGAAATCAAGGTGGGCCAGACCGCGCCGCTGTCGGGTCCGGCTTCGGCGTACTCCTCGATCGCCAAGACCCAGGCCGCCTATATGCGGATGGTGAACGAGCAGGGCGGCATCAACGGCCGCAAAATCAATCTGATCCAGTACGATGACGCGTATTCGCCGCCGAAGACCGTGGAGCAGGTGCGTAAGCTGGTCGAGAGCGACGAGGTGCTGCTGACGTTCCAGATCATCGGCACCGCGCCGAACGCCGCGGTGCAGAAATATCTCAACGTCAAGAAGTTGCCGCAGCTGTTCGCTGCGACCGGTGCGGCGCGCTTCACCGATCCGAAGACCTATCCGTGGACCATGGGCTTCAATCCCAGCTACTTTGTCGAAGGCCGGATCTACGGTCAGTTCATCCTGAAGCAGCATCCGAACGCCAAGGTCGGCGTGCTGTATCAGAACGACGACCTCGGCAAGGACTATCTCGCCGGCATCAAGGCCGGGCTCGGCGACAAAGCGGCGAAGATGATCGTGGCCGAGGCGTCTTACGAACTGTCCGAGCCGACGATCGATTCCCAATTGCTCAAGATCAGGGATTCCGGTGCCGACCTCTTGTTCAGCGCCGCGACGCCGAAGCAGGCCGCCCAGGCGATCAAGAAGCTGTACGAGATCGGCTGGCACCCGGTGCACATCATCGACATCAACGCCGGCTCGATCGGCGCGGTGCTGAAGCCGGCAGGGCTGGAGGCTTCCAAGGGCGTAATCAGTGTCGGCTACGTCAAGGAGCCGGACGATCCGCAGTGGGCGAGCGATCCCGGCAACAAGCGCTATCTCGACTTCATGGCGAAGTATTATCCCGATGGCGACCGCAATTCGAGCTTCAACGTCTATGGCTACATCACCGCGCAGCTTCTGGTCCACGTCTTGAAGGCTTGCGGCGACAATCTCACCCGCGACAACGTGATGCATCAGGCGACGCATATGACCAACGTGCCGCTCGACATGTTGCTCCCCGGCATCAGCGTCACCACCACGCCGACCGATTATCGCGTCAACAAGCAGTTCCAGATGGCGACGTTCGACGGCGAAAAGTGGGAGCGGTTCGGCGATATCATCACCGATCAGGCGAAGGAGTAGGCCGCGTCAGCGGCCTGGCAGGCCGGTCTCCGTTCGGTAGACCGAACGTCCGCCCGGTCCTTGCGAGCACCCGGGTCGGCGCTTCGCGCCGTCCGAGCACAGGCTCCGCGAAGCAATCCAGAGTCTCGCACATCGAGCTGGATTGCTTCGTCGCTTCGCTCCTCGCAATGACGGTGGACGTATGGGGGCGCAGCTACCACATCGACGCCTTGGCGCGTTCCGACCAGGCGCGGTCGTAGTCTTCGCCGCCGACGCGGCCTTCGGTCATCGCTGCGAGGATTTCGCCGGGAGTTGGCAGCGATTCCTGCGCGACCTGCTTGCTCGGATCCCACAGGCCGGAGCGGATCAGTGCGCGGCCGCACTGGAAGTAGATTTCCTCGACCTTCATCACGATCACGGTACGCGGCGCCTTGCCTTCGACGTCGAATGACAGCCGCAAGCTTTCGTCGGCCGTCACATAGCCGCGGCCGTTGATGCGCAGCGCGTTGATCGAGCCGGGGATCAGCAGCATCAGGGCGATGCGCGGATCGCGCACGACGTTGCGCAAGGAATCGATCCGGTTGTTGCCACGGCGATCCGGGATCAGCAGCGTGGTGTCGTCGTGGACGCGGATGAAACCCGGCACGTCGCCGCGCGGCGAGCAATCGAGTCCCTCAGGTCCGACGGTGGCGAGCGCTGCGAACGGCGATTTCTCGATCAGCGTGCGATACGGCGGCGTGATCCAGTGCGCCACCTTCTCGGTGGAGGCGTCGTTCGGCACGCCGTAGATCGCCTCCAGCGCTTCGACGGAATCGAGCGCAGGGAAGGCGGTGTTGCGGTCGTCAGGGCTGCGGGCGTCCATGGCGGATGATCTCCAACAAGTCTCGGGCGTGGGCGGCCGGGTCGCCGACATTGCTGATGGTGAAGTTCGGAGCTGCGTCGACGCTCCGCCCGACGCGCTCGGTGATGCTGCCGTCGCTGGCGCGGGCCCGCGCCGCGATTCTTGCCGCCAACACGTCGGCCGGCGCGGTGATCAGCACCACCACGACGTTCGCATAGGTACTGCGCGCGGTGTCGATCACCATGCGCGACACGTTCGCCACCACGGTGCGGCCGGCGCGAATGTCGTCGTCGAGGTTGCGCGGCAGGCCGTAGGCATGGCCGTGGGCGCGCCAGTGCAACCCGAAGCCGCCTTCGGTCGCGAGGCGGTCGAACTCCGCCGGTGTGACCTGCAGATTGTCTTCGGCCGCGGAGGCTTCGCGGGTGACGACGCGGCGCGCAAATACGATCGCCGGATCGTCGGCAACGAGCGTGCGGGCGGCATTGATCAGCGTGTCCTTGCCGGCGCCGGACGGGCCGACCACCAGCACCAGTCGTCCTGGGCCGATCAGCGTCGTCGCCTGCTCCGCCACCGCGATGTCGGTCATGCCACGCGCTGTCCTTCGCGCCAGACGCTGCGCACTGCGGGCACGTCATGCGCGACATGGACGCGGATCAGGTCGGCGCGCTTGCCCTTGGAGATCTCGCCGCGATCGTTGAGGCCGACCGCCTCGGCCGGCGCCTTGGTGACGGTGCGGATCGCGGCGGCAAGGTCGATCGCCGGCGCCCGCATCGGCAATTGTAGCGCCGCGATCAGCAGGCTCGACGGGATGTAGTCCGAAGACAGGATGTCGAGCAGGCCTTCGTGCGCCAGATCGATTGCCGCGATGTTGCCGGAATGCGAGCCGCCGCGCACCACGTTCGGGGCGCCCATCAGGATGTCGATGCCGGCCTGATGCAGCTCACGCGCCGCTTCCAGCGTGGTCGGGAATTCCGCGACCGCGACCCGGTCGCGGATCGCGTCGGCGACGTTCTCCGGCGTGGTGTCGTCGTGGCTTGCCAGCGGAATTTCGTAGCGATGCGCCAGCTCGACGATCGCCCGCATGTTGGCGTCGGCGTAATTCTCCTTGCAGTACACCCGGCGCGCGAACATCACGTCGAGATCCGCATCGGTCATGCCGGCGCCCTTGCCGCGGTAGTAGTCGCGCAGCTTCTCCTCGTCGCGGAACTGGCGCTGGCCCGGGGTGTGATCCATCAGCGACATCAGCCGGATGTCGGGGCGGTCGATCAGCTCCTTGGCCTCCGCCACCACGTTCGGCATCGGGATTTCGCAGCGCAGATGCAGGAAGTGATCGGCGCGCAGCAGCTGCGCGTCGCGCGCCGTCGAGATCGCACCGGCCAGCACGATCGCCTGACCATCGACCTCCTCGGCGCCTTCCTCGCGCCACACCCGGAGCGAGTCGAGCACCGTGGTGATGCCGCAGGTGGCGAGCTGGCCGTCATACGACACCACGGCGGCGACCGGATTCCACTGCACTTTGGGCCGCGGCGTGTAGTGCGCTTCGAGATGATCGGTGTGCAGCTCGACGAGGCCAGGCATCACCAGATCGCCGCGCATATCCTTGGCGCCCTTCGGCGCATCGCCTTCTCCAACTTCGGCGACCACACCGTCGGCAATCACGACCCAGCCGTGCTCGATCACCCGGTCGGCCAGCACCAGCCGGGCATTGCCCAGCACCATCTCCTGTGAATCGTTCATGGTCTCGTTCATTCTGTTGGTCATGCGGCGGCGGCAAACGATGTCACGTCGACGATGCGATCGGCGATGATCTCACGGATCTCGTCGTCGTGCACGATGGCGATGATCGCGGCGCCCTGCGCCTTGGTATCGGCGATCAGTTCGACCACTACGGCGCGATTCTTGGCGTCGAGCGACGCGGTCGGTTCGTCGAGCAGCAGGATCGGCGTGTGCGAGATGAAGCCGCGGGCGATGTTGACGCGCTGCTGTTCGCCGCCCGAGAAGGTCGCCGGCGGCAACGTCCATAGCCGCTCCGGAATGTTGAGCCGGCGCAGCAGCACGCCGGCCTGTTCGCGTGCCGCCTCGCGAGCGGTGCCCTGCACGATCAGCGGCTCGGCCACGACATCGAGCGCCGCGACGCGGGGGACGGCGCGCAGAAACTGGCTGACATAGCCGATGCTGCCGCGCCGTGCGGCGAGGATCTGGCGCGGCTGCGCGGTGGCGATATCGAGCGTATCACCCTCATGGGCGATCCGGATCGCGCCGGAGTCGCAGCGATAATTGCCGAAGATCATTTTCAGGATCGACGACTTCCCGGCGCCGGACGGGCCGGACAGCACGACGCATTCGCCGGGCTGGACCTGGAAGCTGACGCCGCGCACCACTGGCAGCGTGACGCCACCCTGCAGGTGCATGACGAAACTCTTCTGCGCATTGTCGACGACGAGAGCGGGAGCTTGGGTCATGGTGATCACGCCGGCAGGATCGAGGAAACGAGCAGTTGCGTGTAGGGCTCGCGCGGGTCGTCGAGCACCTGGTCGGTCAGGCCGGTTTCGATGACGCGGCCGGATTTCATCACCAGGATGCGGTGCGACAGCAGCCGCGCCACCGCGAGATCATGAGTCACCACGATTGCCGCGAGCCCGAGTTCAGCCACGAGGCTGCGGACCAGATCGAGCAGCCGCGCCTGCACCGAGACGTCGAGCCCGCCGGTCGGCTCGTCCATGAAGACGAGACGCGGATCGGTGACGAGGTTGCGGGCGATCTGCAGCCGCTGCCGCATGCCGCCGGAATAGGTGCGTGGTGCGTCGTCGATGCGGCCGGTGTCGATCTCGACCCGCTCCAGCCAGTCGCTCGCGACGCTGCGGATCTTGCCGTAGTGATTCCACCCCACCGCCATCAGCCGTTCGCCGACATTGGCGCCGGCCGAGACCGCCATGCGCAGGCCCTGCGCCGGGTCCTGATGCACGAAGCCCCAGTCGGTGCGCAGCAGCAGCCGGCGTTCGGCTTCGCCGAGTTCGGCGAGATCGCGCAGGATGCCGTCACGCATCCGATAGGACACGCGACCTGCGCTCGGCGTCATCTGTCCCGACAGCATCTGCAGCAGGGTCGATTTGCCGGAGCCGGATTCGCCGACGATCGCCAGCACTTCGCCGGGGAAGAGCTCGAACGACACGCCGCGGCAGGCATCGATCCGGCCGTAGCGTTTCGACAGGCCATCGGCGATCAGCAGCGGCTGATCGGCCACGGTAAAGTCGTCCGGTGCGGCGGATGAGACGCGATCAAGCATGGGCGCTCTCCATCGGAGCCGTCTCGCTGCCGGTGTGGCCTTGGGCGCGGCGGCCTTCGCAGTAATCGGTGTCGGAGCAGACGAACATCCGGGTGCCGGCGTTATCGGTGACGATCTCGTCGAGATAGGAATCGTCGGCGCCGCACAGCGCGCAGCAGCCGTCCTGGCGATAGCGCGTGAACGGATGGTCCTCGAAATCCAGCGACACCACCTGGGTATAAGGCGGGATCGCATAGATCCGCTTCTCGCGGCCGGCGCCGAACAGTTGCAGCGCCGGGCAATTGTCCATCTTGGGATTGTCGAATTTCGGCGTCGGCGACGGGTCCATCACATAGCGTCCGGCGACCTTCACCGGATAGGCGTAAGCGGTGGCGATGTGGCCGAATTTGGCGATGTCTTCGTACAGCTTGACGTGCATCAGCCCGTATTCGGCGAGCGCGTGCATCCGCCGCGTCTCGGTCTCGCGCGGCTCCAGAAAGCGCAGCGGCTCCGGGATCGGTACCTGATACACCAGCACCTGGCCTTCATGCAGTGGCGTTTCGGGAATACGGTGTCGGGTCTGGATCACGCTCGCGTCCGTCGTCGTCGTCGTCGTTGCGACGCCGGCGGTCTTGGCGAAGAATTTCCGGATCGAGATCGCGTTGGTGGTGTCGTCGCTGCCTTGGTCGATCACCTTCAGCGTATCGTCCGGGCCGAGGATCGAGGCTGTCACCTGCACGCCGCCGGTGCCCCAGCCATAAGGCATCGGCATTTCGCGGCTGGCGAACGGCACCTGATAGCCGGGGATTGCGATCGCTTTCAGGATCGCGCGGCGAATCATCCGCTTGGTCTGCTCGTCAAGATAAGCGAAGTTGTAAGTCGCTTCGGTCATTCCGCAGCCTCGCGCAGCTCGGGTTGGTCCTGGTTGAATTCGGCGCGCAGCTTGCGCAGCAGGCCAAGCTCGGACTGGAAATCGACATAGTGCGGCAGCTTCAGATGCTCGACGAAGCCGGTCGCCTGGACGTTGTCGGAGTGCGACAGCACGAACTCTTCGTCTTGCGCCGGCGCCTTGACGTCTTCGCCGAGTTCTTCCGCGCGGAGCGCTCGATCGACCAGGGCCATCGACATCGCCTTGCGCTCGCTCTGGCCGAAGGCGAGGCCGTAGCCTCGGGTGAAACGCGGCGCTTCGGTCGCCGTGCCCTTGAACTGATTGACCATCTGGCACTCGGTCAGCGCCACGCTGCCGAGCGGCACCGCGAAGCCGGCGTCTTCGGCCTCGAAGAACACCTCAACTTCGCCGAACCGGATCTCGCCGGCAAACGGATGGTTGCGGCCGTAGCCGCGCTGAGTGGAGTAGCCGAGTGCCAGCAGAAAGCCCTCGTCGGCGCGGGCGAGATTCTGCAGCCGCAGCTCGCGCCCGGCCGGAAAGTTCAGCGGCTCGCGGGTGAGATCGCCGACCGCGCCGTCATCTTCGGCCTCCGGCGACTCTTCGATCAGCCCGTCCTGGCGCAGGATGTCGGTGACCCGTGGCGTCGACGCGTCATTCGCTTCCGCCGTCGCCGGCTCGGCAGGATCGCCACCTTCGGCGAGCTGGGGATCGAGCAGCCGATGGGTGTAGTCGAAGGTCGGGCCGAGGATCTGGCCGCCGGGAATGTCCTTGAAGGTCGAGGAAATGCGCCGCCGTACCGCCATCGCGCCGGTGTCGACCGGCTCGGACGCGCCGAACCGCGGCAGCGTGGCGCGGAATGCGCGCACCAGGAAGATCGCTTCGATCAGGTCGCCGCGCGCCTGCTTGATCGCCAGCGCGGCGAGTTCGCGATCGTACAGCGAGCCTTCGCTCATCACCCGGTCGACGCCGAGCGCGAGCTGCTCGGAGATCTGGCCGAGCGTCAGCTCCGGCACGTCGCGTTTCCCGCGACGAGCGTCGGCGAGCAGCCGGTGGGCATTGTCGATGGCGCGTTCGCCGCCTTTGACTGCGACATACATCGGTCAGCTCCCTTGGCCGAGGCGCGTGGTGCGCGGGATCGCCACCACTTGGTCACCGTTCACCAGCACCACGTCGAGGCCGCGCGGAAACAACGCCGCGTTGATGCTCAGGCGCTCGAACAGGTCGGCCGGCCGCAGCGATGCCCGTAGCAGCGCCTCGCCATCGATGCCGGGGCCGTGCAGCCGGAAGCTGTCGCCGGTGCCGAGCGCCTGCACCTGAATAATGAGTGTCGTTGAACGGTCCGGATATTCGGGCGTGCCGAGTGCGAATCGGTCGAGTGGCGGCAAGGCGTCGCCGTCACCGATCAGCGCGAACGCCGCGGCCGAAGGATCCTCGGTCAAAGGCGCGCCGGTGTGAAACTTCAGCCATTGCGCCACCGTGCCGTCCGCCGCGATCGCGTCGTCGAACCAGATCGGCGTGTCGTGGTCGAACAGCGTCAGCGCCAGGGCGGCGCTTCCGTGCACCAGCGCCGCCGGTGTGCCAGCTTCGACGCTGATGCGCTGGATTCGGCCGGGCCGCGCCATCGCTTCCATCACGGCTCGGAAAGTCGATTGGGCGCCGAGCACCTTGTCGGCAAAGCCGGCGGCAAGTTCGGTGGTGGTCATGGTCAGCCCTCCCCGCGTACCAGCGTGTAGAAATCGACCTTGGTAGCCGCCGTCTGGGCCGCCTGTTCGGCGCGTGCCGCGTCGATCTCGGTGCGCAGCGGCGCGATCACCTCAGCCTCGACCGCGGCCGCATAGTCCGCTGATTGCAGCAGCGCGTCGCACAGCGCGATCAGCCTAGCCTTGGTGCGATCGCGCCCCAGCGTGTAGCCGAACCCGACCTCGCCGCTGGCGAGCCGCACCGCAGCGCGCGACACCGTCGCCTCGCCGACATTGAAGGCGGCGCCGTCGCCGCCGATCCGGCCGCGCAGCATCACCAGCCCCTGTTCCGGTTCGCGCAGCAGCGTGAACGCCGGTGGTGCCAGCGCGTCGAGGCGCGCGTCGATCGCGGCGGCGTCGGATGCTGCCAGCACCGCCATCGCGGCGCGCCGGCGCGGGATCGCGGCTTGGTCGGGGAAGTTTTGGGTGTCCGCGTGCATCACCATTGCCCAATTCAAGTTGTATATGTTAATAGACAACTTGATAGAGGCACAATGTGAAAACTCGATGACGTCGAATTCCGTGTCCATGATCACGAAAGCGTTTCTGTCATGAGAGCCGAGGCGCTGTCCTCCGGCTTAGCCCTGTGGCGCCGGGTCGCCGACGGCATCGAACTGGCGATTGCCGATGGCCGATATCTGCCCGGCGGCAAGCTGCCGGGCGAGACCGAGATCGCCGAGAATTACGGGGTCAACCGCCACACTGTGCGGCGGGCACTCGCGGCGCTGGCGGAGCGTGGATTGGTGCGCGCCGAGCGTGGCAGCGGCACCTTCGTCCGCAGTGGGCGGATCGCCTATCCGCTGCGCACCCGGACACGGTTCTCCGAGATCATCAACGCGGGTGGGCGGGAGCCCCGCGGGCAACTGATCGCCGCCGAGCGAGAGGCGGCGAGCGGCGCGCTGGCCGGCCAGCTCGATCTCGACATCGGCGCGCCGCTCATCCGGATCGAGGCGCTACGCAGCGCCGACGGTGTGCCAATCAGCCTCGGCACCACCTGGCTGTCGGCGGCGCGGTTTCCGGACGCGCCCAAAGTGTTCGCCGCCAAGCGTTCGATGACCAAGGTGCTGGCGCACTACGGCGTTGCCGATTATCGGCGGTTGTCGACCCGGATCACCGCCTCGATGGTCGATGCGGCCGATGCTGCGCGGCTGGATCTGCCGGCCGGGCGGCCGGTCCTGGTGGTGGAGAGCATCGACGTCGCCGCCGACGGCACCCCGCTGCTGACCTCCCGCGCCCGTTTTGCCGCGGAGCGGGTCGAGTTCGTGATCGAACCGGATTAGCCGGCGTCGAAGCCGCGATGACTATCCGCCATTGCCGGTGGCGAGCACGATGGCGGCATTGATGGCGATGCTGACGGCCATCAGCGTGGCGAGCAGCAAGCTCGACCGCCACGCCTTCTGCGACCTGACAGTGGTTCTGCGATCTCTCCGACTATGGATCACGTGCTGGCTGTACATGTCCGATCCTCCGTCTCGTTCAGGCCTCGCCGAACGCCCGGGAAAGATCGGCCGATCAGTATAAAGGATCGAGACGGTAATCGCCGCGTTTTGATAAGCGCGACATAAAAATGGGTGGGGCGACCGAGCCGACTATGCACCCGACGATTAGGCGACCGCCTTACGCCCAATGATCGCGAAGCGCAGCTTGCTGGAGATCCAGTCGATCGCGGCGACGGTGATCAGGATCATCAGGATCAGGAACGACACCTTCTGCCATTCCAGCACCCGGATTTGCTCGGTGAGCTGCAGGCCGATACCCCCGGCACCGACGATGCCGATGATGGTGGCGGAGCGGGTGTTGGATTCGAAGAAGTACAGCACCTGGCTCGCCAGGATCGGCACCACTTGCGGCAGAAGGCCGAACCGCACGCTGTGGACATGCGAGCCGCCGGTCGCCTTGACGCCTTCGATCGGCTTGTTGTCGGCGGCCTCGAACGCTTCGGAGAACAGCTTGCCGAAATTGCCGAAGTCCGAGCACATCACCGCAAGGATCCCGGCGAACGGCCCGAGCCCGACGACGCCGACCCAAATCAACGCCCAGATCAGCGTATCGACGCCGCGCACCATATCGAGCAGCCGCCGCGTCAGCAATTGCAGCGGCCGGATGCGCAGCACGTTCCGGGCCGCCAGGAACGACACCGGGAATGCCAGCAGTGCGCCGCCGAGCGTGCCGAGAAACGCGATCGCCAGGGTTTCACCCATCGCATGCAGATAGACTTGCGTGAGCTGCCAAGAGCCGGGGTCGGGTGGCAGCATCAGGCCGAGAAATAAGATCAGCTGGCCGAAGCCGTTGAATAGCCGGTCGAACGGGATCTCGAGCCGGATCAATCCGAACACGAACAGCGCCGCGGCCAGCGTGACCCCGCCGATCAGCTTGGCGCGCTTGATCCAATTCGGGCGGAACTGCTCGGGAAAGCGCGCGACGATGCCGGTTTCGTCGCCGAAGCTCAGAGTGCGGCGGGCGGTATTCATCGTCGCTCCTGACCGATCAGGCGGCGGCGCACACCTTCGGTGAAATAGTCGATGATCATCACGGTCACGATGATCAGCAGCAGGATGGCGCTGACGTCGCTGTAATAGAACTTGCGCACCGCCTCGATCAGGTCCTGGCCGATGCCGCCGGCACCGACGAAGCCCATCACGGCCGCGCCGCGAACGTTGATCTCGAACCTGAGCAGCGCGTAGCTGACGAAGTTCGACAACACCTGCGGTACCACGGCGAACCGCACCATTTCGAACCAGTCGCCACCGGACGACACAACGCCTTCCATCGGCTTGTCGTCGATGTTCTCCACTACCTCGGCGAACAGCTTGCCGAGCGCGCCGGTGGTGTGGATCGCGATCGCCAGCACGCCGGGCAGTGGGCCGAGCCCGAATGCCAGCACGAATACCATCGCGAATACGATGTCCGGCACGGTCCGGCAGAATTCCAGAAAGCGACGGGTGACGAACACGATCGCGCGCGAACGGACCAGATTGGCCGAGGCCAGGAAGCACAGCGCGAAGCCGGCGATTGCGCCGAGCAGCGTGCCCACATAGGCGATCAGGATGGTGTCGAGCAGCAGACCGGTCCAGCGCTTGATGCCCCAGAACCACTCGTTCAGGTCGGTCCACAGCGTGGCGAGCGCCAGCTTCGGCGCGATCGAGATGAAATACGACGGAAACCGCCAGAAATTCTCGGCCAGCTTGGCCAGATCGACTTCGCCCATCCAGGCCGCCGCGGCGATCGCGACGATCAGGAGCGCGCCGCCGAGCGCCAGCCGCCGCCGCTTCTCCGCCACCGCCGCATCGTAATGATCGGCGAGAGCGCGAAGCTGAGGGTCGGGAAGTTCGGTGACGGCGGCCTGCATTCGGATGTCCGACATGACGACGTGGGCGACCGGTCGGCCGCCCACGTCCGATGAGGTACTGGGATGGGTTACGACTTGTGCTTGCGCAGCGTGTCGACGAACTTGATCAGCTCGACCACCGGCTCGTAGTCCTTGTGGCTGGTCGCAGCATAAGGCTTGGCCTTGCCTTCATAGATCTTGTTGAAGGTTTCCGGATCGTTGGTGGCGAGATCGAGCACCGCCTTGCGGATCGCCGCCTTGAGGTCGTCCGGCAGGTCCGACAGATAGGCCATCGGCGAGTTCACGATCAGGTCCGACTTCAGGATGATGCGGAAATCCGCTTCCTTGGCCATGCCCTTGCGGTCCATCCGCTTCAGGTTGGACTCGTCCTCATTGTTCCACCAGTTGAACGCAGCATCGCAGGTGCCCTGCGCGACGCCGATCACCGCGTTCTCGTGGCTGCCGGCGTAGATCACCTTGGCGAAGAACTTATCAGGGTCGATCGACATCTTGTTCATCATGAAACGCGGCACGTTGTTGCCGGAAGTCGAGTTCGGGTCGACCAGGCAGAGGTTCTTGCCCTTCAAGTCCTCGATCTTCTGATAGGGCGAGTCCTTCTTCACATACAGCACCGAGTGATAGCCCTTGGTGCCGTCGCCGTTGACCTCGATGGCGAACGGCTCGACCTTGGCGCCGACCAGATAGGCGCGGGCGTAGGACGCCGGACCGTACATGGCGATCTGAATGTTGCCGGCGCGCTGGCCTTCGATCACTGCGGCGTAGTCGTTGGCGATCCGCAATTTCACCGGCACGCCGAGCTGCTTGGTGAGGTAGTCGGTCAGCGGGGTCCAGCGCGTGGTGGTGCCGGAGGCGTTTTCGTCCGGGATCTTGCCGAACACCAGCTCGGGATATTTCGCTTTCCAGTCCTGCGCCGGCGCAGCCTGCGCGGTGAACGCCAGCGCAGCAGCGGCGGCGACGAGAGTGCGGAGCTTGATCATGACGGTTCCTGTCTCTTCAAGTCGATGAACGGTCGAAACACGGCAACCGCACGCGGGCGTGCCGCGGCGGTGCCGGATAGGAGGCGGCGAACAGTCGCCGTCGATGTCAGGCCACGGCGACGCCGGCCAATGCGGGAGCGGGAACGCCGTGCGGCACATGCGGCGCGGCGCCGAGAACTTCGTCGGCTTCGAGGTCGTAGAGTTCGCGGGCGATCTGATCGGTGAGCGCGGCTGGTGCGCCGTCGAACACGACCCGGCCGGACGCCATGCCGATCAGCCGATCGCAATAGCCGCGGGCGAGATCCAGCGAGTGCAGATTGCACAGCACGGTGATGCCGAAGTGCTTGTTGATGCGCAGCAGCGCGTCCATCACGATCTTGGTGTTGCGCGGATCGAGCGAGGCGATCGGCTCGTCGGCGAGCACGATGTCGGGCTGCTGCACCAGCGCGCGGGCGATCGCGACCCGCTGCTGCTGGCCGCCCGAGAGCTGGTCGGCGCGCTGCGCCGCGTAAGACGCCATGTCGAACTGATCGAGCGCCGAGATCGCCAAAGCGCGGTCCTGCTCTGGCCACATCTGCGCCAGCGAGCGCCACGACGGCACTTCCGACAGCCGGCCCATCAGCACGTTGGTCAGCACGTCGAGCCGGCCGATCAGGTTGAACTGCTGGAAGATCATCGCCGAGCGTGCGCGCCATTGCCGCAGCTCGCGGCCTTGCAGCGCGGTGACATCGACCCCTTCGAACAGGATTCGGCCTTGGGAAGGCTCCGCCAGCCGGTTCAACATGCGCAGCAGGGTGGACTTGCCGGCGCCAGAACGGCCGATCACCCCGACGAAGCTGCCGCGCTCGACTGAAAACGAGGCGTCGTCCACCGCGGCTTTGCTGCCGAAACGGCAGGTCAGACCATCAACTACCAGCATGCACTGCTCCCGACACAGGTTCGGAAGGAATCGCTACCCCTGTTGTTTTGCAGCCGTGTGACAGAGCGTGTAGTTCCGCTGACACATCAAGGTATTCGCAGCGTCATTGATGCGTCACGAAGATGTCACGGGTGGCGCCGATGAGACTTTCACAGCCAATCAATGCTCACGAGAAACCCATGGCCGCGAAACTGCTATCGGTCGCGCCGACCGTCGATCCGACTGCCAAGCTGCACGACGTTACGCTGGGTGCCTATTGCGAAGTCGGTGCCCGCACCATCTTGAACGAAGTGGCGATGGGTGATTACTCCTACGTGGTCAACGATTCGCAGATCACCTACACCGGCATCGGCAAGTTCTGCTCGATCGCGGCGATGACCCGGATCAACCCCGGCAATCACCCGATGCATCGTGCCACCCAGGCGCACTTCACCTACCGCGCCAGCACCTATTTCGAGGGCGAGAGCGACGACGCCGAATTCTTCGCCTGGCGCCGGGCCCATCATGTCGAGATCGGCCATGACGTCTGGATCGGCCACGGCGCCATCGTGCTGCCGGGCCGCAATATCGGCACCGGCGCGGTGGTGGCGGCTGGCGCGATCGTCACTCGCGACGTGCCGGCCTACACGATCGTGGCCGGCAATCCGGCCCGGCCGATCCGCCGACGCTTCTCCGAGGAAGTCGCCGACCGGCTGATCGCGCTGGCATGGTGGGACTGGGATCACGACACGCTGCGCAAGGCGCTGCCCGACTTCCGGAAGCTGTCAGTGGACGAATTCGTCGACCGATATGAAGGTGCCGCCGAAGTGCAGCCGTCGGACCGGAAGCCGGCGACAGACCAGCAGGTGATGGGATGACCGAGATCGCGATCGAAGGTGGCCGGACGCTGGTCGGCGACGAGATTGCCGAGGCCTCGCTGCAGATCGCCGGAGGCGCCATCGCGGCGGTCGGCTCCGCCAGCGGCAACGCGGCGATCCGGATCGATGCGCGCGGCCTGCTGGTGCTGCCCGGCATCGTCGATCTGCACGGCGATGCGTTCGAGCGGCAAATGATGCCGCGGCCGGGAGTCGATTTTCCGATCGACGTCGCGCTGATCGACAGCGACCGTCAGGCCATCGCCAATGGCCTGACCACGGTGTTCCACGCCGTTACCTGGTCGTGGGAGCCGGGCTTGCGCAGCGCCGACAATGCCCGGCGGATGCTCGACGCGATCGAGCTGACCAAGCCGCGGCTGTCGGCCGACACCCGAATCCATCTCCGCCACGAGACCTTCAATCTCGATGCGGTCGACGAGATTGTACAATGGATCGGTGACCGCCGCGTCGATCTGTTCGCCTTCAACGACCATATGGACTCGACGTTGGCGAACCTCGACAAGCCGCACAAGCGTAACCGGATGGTCGAGCGCACCGGCCTGAGCGACGACGAATTCGACCGGATGGTCGAGCGGATCGCGGCGCGCGGCGACGAAGTGCCACAGGCAAATCGGCGTCTCGCCGCGATTGCACGTGAGGCGTCGATGCCGATGCTGTCGCACGACGACGACACCCCGGCGATGCGGCAGGGCTTTCGGGAACTCGGTGTCGGCATTGCCGAGTTTCCGACGACCGAGGAAACCGCGCGCGACGCGGCGCTGCACGGCGATTTCATCGTGTTCGGCGCGCCCAACGTGGTGCGCGGCGGCAGCCACACCGGCTGGACGAAGGCGGCCGACATGATCGCCAAGGGGCTGTGTTCGGTACTGGCGTCCGATTACTACTATCCGGCGCCGCTGCTTGCCGTGTTCCGCCTGGTGCACGACGGCATCCTGCCGCTGGAACAGGCCTGGAAGCTGATCTCGGAGAATCCCGCCCGCGCTGCAGGCCTCTCTGAGCGCGGCACGATTGCAAGCGGTCAGCGTGCCGATGTGCTGCTGGTCGACGATCGCGTTGCGCTACGGCCGCGGATTGTCGCGGTGATTGCTGGCGGCCGGCTGGTGCATGTCGACGATCCTGAACGCTTCGTGATCACGCGCAAGCTGCCGCACAGCGCTGGCGTTCCCGCGTGATCCGGCGCTATCATTGTCAGTGATGTCGAATTTTCCACGCTACGCGATTTACTATCTGCCCGCCGCGGGCAGCGCTCTGGCGCAGTTCGGTGCGGCGATGCTCGGTTACGACGTCGTCTCCGGCGACGAGGTGGCGTTTGCGCCGACGACTGCGGCGGTGGCCGACTGGCGCGAGATCACCGCCGATCCGCGCGGCTACGGCTTCCACGCCACGCTGAAGGCGCCGTTCGCATTGGCCGACGGCCGCCGTGAGAGCGAGCTGTTGTGGGCCTGCGCAACCTTTGCCGAAACGCCGCGGGCGATTCCGCTGATCGTGCCGGTGATCCGGCCGATCGGCCATTTCATCGCGCTGGTGCCGGAGGCACCCTCCGAGCTGCTGCAGCAGCTCGCTGCCGATTGCGTCCGCGACTTCGACGAATTTCGCGCAGCCTTGTCGGCGGAGGATCGCGCCCGGCGCAAGCCGGAACGGCTGACGCCGGCGCAGGTCGGGTATCTCGACCGCTGGGGCTACCCTTACGTGATGGACGAGTTCCGATTTCACATGACGCTGACCGGCTCGCTCGATCCGGCCCGCCATGACGAGTTATTGGCGCTGCTGCGCGGCCAGTTCGCGACCACCGGTATCGACCGCATCGCGATCGATCGCATCGCGGTGCTGCGCCAGGATGCGCGCGGCGAACGCTTCAAGAGCATCGCGCAATTCGAACTCCGCAGCGCCGACTATTAGCCGTCGAGGATTGAGCCGAGCCAGTCGCTGACGGCTTCGGGCATCGCGGTGACCCGGCCGGGCCACGGGTTGGTGGCGAAGCCGACATGACCGCCTTGCTCGGGTTGCCACAGCGTCACCATCGCGCCGGCCTCGTCCGGTGTCGGCAGCGAGGCGGCCGGCACGAACGGATCGTTGCGTGCGTTCACGACCAAGGCGGGGATCTTGATCTTGTGCAGATGCGGCTTGGCCGAGGCGCGGGTCCAGTAATCGTCGACACCGGCGAAGCCGTGCAGCGGCGCCGTGAAGGCGTCGTCGAATTCGCGCAACGTCGTTGCCCGCTGCACCCGTTCGCGGTCGAACAGTCCCGGATGCTGTTGCCATTTGGCCAGCGCGTTCGGAATCATCGTGCGAAGGAAGTGCCGCGTGTAGATCAGCCGATTGATGCCGCTGTCGATCGCGGCACCGGCGGCGACCAGATCGAGCGGGGCGGACACCGCCGCCACCGCGCGAGCGATCTCGGCGGCGCCGCTGCCGGCTTCCTCCGCCCAGCGCAGCAGCGCGTTGCCGCCGAGCGACACGCCAGCGGCGAGCACCGGCGCGGAGGCGCGGTCGCGAATCCGCGCCAGCAGCCAGCCGACCTCCTGGAAGTCGCCAGAGTGATACGAGCGCGGCGCCAGATTGAGTTCGCCCGAGCAGCCACGAAAGTGCGGGATCGATAGCCGCCAGCCACGTGCCAGCGCTCCTTGCGCGAACGCGATCGCGTAGCGGCTGGACGATGATCCTTCCAGGCCGTGAAACACCACCAGCCACGGCGCATCCTTTGCTCCGGACAGATGATCGACATCGACGAAATCGCCATCGGGCGCGCGCCACCGCTCGCGTACGAGCGTGATGGCTTGCGACGGCCGCGGCTGCGCGAACAGCGTCGGCCAGATGGTTTGCAGATGGCCACCGGGTAACCACCACGGGGCGCGATACGAGCGCAGGTCGGTCATGTCGAACGGAGCGGGTGAGGAGCTGTGAACGAGCGGGCCATGAAAGGACGCAGACGGCTGCAGCTATTCACCTGCCGGATGCAAAGCGCAACCGCTCGGATTGAAATTGCGGAAGCGATGCATTTGCAGATTTCGGCCGCGGCGCTTGTTATCTCGCGATTGCTGTCGTTCCGCAGCCAGCTTAAGCTCGTTGATACAACAACAAGCGATCGGCGCTGCCGTGGTCCGGATCGCACCGTGAGGAAATCGCCATGAAGGTCGCCGACCCAGCTCCCTTCCGCAATCTGTCGCCCGACGAGCTGGAATGGCTCGCCGCCGCCGAATGGGCGCAGGCCGAATTCCTCAGCGATGCGCCGAAGGGGCTGGTGATGCAGTCCGCCACCGAGATGCACGCCCGCGCCAAGCTGAAGCGCATGCTGCTCAGCCAGATCCCGACCAAACATTAGCCGGAGCCGGCGTCCGTGGGCTTGACCCGTTGCAGACGGCAGGCGCACATCGACGACGATGAGTTCCGCAACGCATCCTGATTGTCCGCCAGGTCCCGGCGCCTATGTGGTGGCGATCGCGATCACGGCTCCGCTCGCCGTCCGGCTCCGCAACGCCGTCGCGGCGCGGCTTCGGCCGGGACGTTATCTGTATTGCGGGTCGGCCTATGGACCGGGCGGGCTGCAGGCGCGGCTCGCCAGGCACTTTCGTCAACATAAATCGATCCGCTGGCACATCGATCAGCTGACGACGGTCGGCGAGGTGCTGGGCGCCTGGGCGATCGCCGGCGGCGACGAATGCGAATTGGTCGCTCGGCTCGGATTTCTGCCGGTGCCGATCGAAGGCTTCGGTGCCACTGATTGCGGCCACTGCCGCAGCCATCTGCTGCGCTGGCCGTCGCGGGTCTCAGCTCGTGCAATTCGTACCGCGCTCGCCTCCGGAGGCGAAGCGCCGGTGTGGCTGCAGGCCAGCGCTACGCCCGGGTTTCGCGCCTGATCCAGTTCAGATATTTGTCGGCGCCTGCGCTCACCGGCAGCTGGATGATCTCCGGGGTGTCGTAGGAGTGCAGCGAGGTGATCAGATCGCGTAGCTCCGCGAACTTCGCCGGCACCGTCTTGAACAACAGCAATTGCTCGGCGTCGCTGGTGATCTTGCCGTCCCACCAATAATGGCTGCTGATCCCCTGGATCTGGACGCAGGCGGCGAGCCGGGCCTCGAGTGTTGCGACTGCCAATCGTTCCGCCTCGTCCTTGCTCGGCGCGGTCACCATCACCACGCAGGCTTCGCTCAGTTCCATCGCGTCGTTCCTCCGGCGAATTTGATCCACCGCGTTGCGGGCCGGGCCCTTTGTTTGCTAGGCGCGAGCTGTTCCCTGTCAGCTTCGGAAGATCCGTCATGCCGATTTACGGCTTCGTCTGCAACAAATGCGGTCACCAGTTCGAGACGCTGCTGTTCTCCGGTGATACCGCGGTGTGTCCGGCCTGCGAGAGCACCAGCCTTGAGCAGCAATTGTCGTTGATCGCCAGGCCGGCCAAGGGCGGGCCGGAGGCGCCGATGTGCGACGGCAAGGGCGGCTGCGGCGGTTGCTGCATGCCGGACGTCTGCGCCTAGCAGGTCGGGCTGTCCCGTTGGATGCTGCGATCGTTCCACACGGAACGATCGCACGCCTCGCGTCGTTTGCACGCCGACGAGAATTCCTCCGAGGCAGGACAGACATGACGCAGATTTCCCGCACTTTCGACAGCGCCGCACAGGCCAAGGCCGCCATCGCCGAACTGAAGCAGCGCGGCTTCCGCCAGGTCGAACTGATCGAGGTGCCCGACCGCCGCGGCCCGAGCGGCGGTGGCGCGGTGGTGCGGGTCGAACCGCCGTTCGGATCGGCGCTGGCCGCAACCGCTATTCTGGATCGGCACCGCGGCAAGGAGGCGGCGCCTGTTGCCGCGAACCCGGTCCCGAATCCGGCGCCGGCAGCTCCGCCCCCGCCGCAGCCGGCGAAGGCAGACACCCCGCCGGCGCCCGGCCCCGCGAAACAGGCAACTCCTCCGGCGGCGACTGCGGCGCCACCGGCGGAACGACGGCAGGATCTGCGCGGCGGACCGCGCACGCTGTCGGAATGGCTCGGGATTCCGCTGTTGATCGATTCCAACACCTATTTCTCGGGCTTCCCGCTGCTGCTGCGGTCGTCCCGCAAGGCGCCGGCCGTCAAGTCCGACTGATCCGGCGTATGTGTCGCAAGCGTTCGGCGCCGCCGCTTCCGTCCGCCGGTCCGGCTTGCTAGCATCGGGCCGCCTCGCCGCCCGGCGGGGACCACGACATCAGCGACCCGATGACGTGCCTTGCGCGCCAGCCGGCGTGCGGCGCACGCACGCGGCAGGAGTGCAGGCCATGAAGCTCACCAGTCCCGACATCGCCGAAGGCGCCACCATCGCCCACGAGCAATTGTTCAACAGCTTCGGCTGCACCGGCGCCAACGTCTCGCCGGCGTTGAGCTGGAGCGACGCGCCGGCCGGCACCAAGAGCTTCGCTGTGACGATGTACGATCCGGATGCACCGACCGGCAGCGGGTGGTGGCATTGGGTGGTGTTCAACATCCCGGCCACGACGACCTCGCTGCCGAAAGGCGCGGGTGACGTCGCGAAGGGATTGATGCCGGACGGCACCATCCAGGGCCTGACCGATTTCGGCGTGGCCGGCTATGGCGGCCCGTGCCCGCCGCCGGGCGACAAGCCGCACCGCTATCAGATTACGGTATTTGCGGTCGACGTCGAGAAGCTGCCGAACGCCGGTGCGGCCGCGATGCCGGCATTGGTCGGCTTCGATCTCAACTTCCACACCTTGGCGAAGACGACGATCACCGGCCTGTTCGGACGCTGAGTCCGGACAGCTCCGCAGGTATCTTGCGTAACATCCGTTGCGACGATGGCCGGATTCGGTCCGGCCATCAGCCGCAGCGGAAGCGCTCTGAGACCGCGCCTGTCGGCATGGTGGTGGCGATCAGTTGCTGGCCTCTGCGTTCCGCGCCGCAGAACTGCGCGTGATCGCAGCAGCCGGACCGGCGGATACGCAGGGAATCGGCCGCCACGAGCCGTCGGGAGCGCGCTCGTACGAGGTGCATCCCGAGCTCGATGCGGTTTCGCTGGCATTGCGCTGGTCCTGCTGGCCGCGCGCCAGCGCGGGAGCGGCAGAGAGGCTCGACGCGATCAGCGCGCCGGCAAACAGCGTGGTCGTCCAAGGGTTGGTCATTCGCATGTCCGGTCCTCCATTATCGGAAACGCGGACGGAGTCCTGACGCGAGAATGTGACGATTTCTAGTAAATTGTGGTTGTTGGTGCGATGTTGCCTTAACGATCGGCAAACGTAGCGTGTTGATAGTACGCTCGCGCACGTTGATGGACGGATTCAGCGCGACAGGACGATGCGACCCGCCGCAGTGCGGTCCTGCCAATGGTGCCGCACCAATTCCGGATCGACATGATGTTCGACCGGCCAGCCGACGCACAGATAGGCGATGAATTTCCAGTCCGCTGGAACTTCGAGCTCGGTGCTGATGGCCTGCGGATCGAGGATCGAGACCCAGCCGACACCGAGCCCAAGCGTGCGCGCGGCGAGCCAGAAAGTCTCGATCATCGCCACAACGGAGTAATCGAGCGCCTCCGGCATGGTTTGCCGCCCGACGCCGAGTCCCTGCGCGGTCGTGCGATCGCAGAACAGTGCGAACTGCCGCGGCGCGACGTCGATGCCTTCGAGCTTCAGCTTGGCATATAGCGCCGCGCGTTCGCCCTGATACGCGCTCGCCGCGACCTCGTTGCAGCGCAGGAAGTTGGCGCGGATCCGTGCGCGGATCTCTGCGGTGTCGATGCTGATCCAGCGCCACGGCTGGCTGTTGCCGACCGACGGTGCGAGCTGCGCCAGATCGAGCAATTGCTCGATTAGCTCCGGCGCTACCGGATCGGTCTTGAAGCGGCGAACGTCGCGGCGCCACGCGATCAGTTCGGCAAATTTGTCGCGGAACGCTTCGTCGAACACCGGCGGATTGGCGTTGGCGGCGGCGATCTCGGCCGGATCGGTCATCGCCACCAATTTGGTCAGCGTCGTGCTCATAGCTTGCCTGCCAATACGTCGGCGAGATCGGCGACGTCGGTGAGCAGCCGTCCAGCGGAGCGCAGCAGCGGCACCGCGAGAATTGCGCCGGTGCCTTCGCCGAGCCGCAGCCGCAGATCGAGCAGCGGCGCGGCCTCCATCGCCTGCAGTGCAAGATCGTGGCCGCGCTCGGCGGAGCGGTGCGCGAACACGCAATAGTCGCGCGCTTCCGGCGCCAGCCGCACCGCGACCAGCGCGGCGGCGGTGGCGATGAAACCGTCGATGATCACCGGACGGCGCTGCGCGGCGGCGCCGAGCACCGCGCCGGCCATCATGGCGATCTCCAGCCCGCCGAATTCGGCGAGCACTTCGAGCGGTGCGGTGGCGGTGCTGCGCATCGCCGCCTTTTCGATCGCCGCCTTCTTCTTAGCCATGCCATCGGCGTCCTGGCCGGCGCCGATCCCGATGCTCTGCTCGAGCGGCGCCGGGCCGAGTCGGTGCAGCAGCAGCGACGACGAAGCCGTGTTGCCGATCCCCATCTCGCCGAGCGCGATCACGTCGGCGCCGGCGGCGATCTCGGCGCGCGCCAGTTCGGCGCCGCGGTCGAGCGCCTGGCAAGCCTCTGCGACGCTCATCGCCGGCTCGCGTGCCGCGTTGGCGGTTCCCATCCGGATCTTGGCATCGATCAGATCGGGATGCTTCGGCAGCTCGGCGGCGACGCCGGCATCGATCACCCGGACGTCGACATGGTTGGCCGCCGCAAATGCGTTGGCGGAGGCCTTGCCGGCCAGATAGGTCATCACCATCGCCACCGTCACGGCGGATGGATATTGCGACACGCCTTCTTCGGTCAGACCGTGATCGCCGGCGAAAACCATCAGCACCGCATTGTCGGCACGCGGCGACTGAGGATGCCGCATCAGCGCGAGCTCGATCGCGAGGTCTTCGATCCGCCCGAGCGAGCCGAGCGGCTTGGCTTTGCCGTCCACCCGCGCCCGGAATGTCGCTTTCAGCGACGGATCGACCGGTGTGATCGAGGGCGGCTGCCAGGTGACGAGGGTGTCGGTCGGCATCGGACGGTCCTTTGGTTCGGCGAGGCGTGCAACTGACGTGCCCGCGCAGCTTCGGTCAACACCACCTTCGCGTTGTTGACCCGCAACACGGTCGCAGATAGCGTGCACCGCGATGGTCCTTCCGTCAGGAAGGTGAAAAGGGAAGCCGGTGGGAGGCGCGATGCGTCTCGATCCCGGCGCTGCCCCCGCAACTGTAAGCGACGAGCCATCGCCGAGGCCACTGGGAAATCCTGGGAAGGCGGCGAGTGGCAACGACTCGCGAGCCAGGAGACCTACCATCGCGTATTGTGCTTTGAAGGCGTCGTCGGGGCGGGGTGCACCGGACGGAAGCAGCGCGGCAGACCGCAAGTCTCTCCCGCGCGTTCCGACAAAGCTCGATAGCTGACGCGACGATTCGAGCCCGATGGATTCCGACCCAACTGCCGATCCGAGCGCCGACCTGTCGCGCAGCCTGCCCGGCGTGCCGGTGATCGTCAGCGTCTGCACCACCTGCAAGACGACGGACGGCGTCGCCGTCGGCGCGCCGATGCTGGAGGCGGTGCGCGCCGTGCTGGCGGGTTCCGCCACCGTGCAGGTGCGCGCCGTGCAGTGCCTGTCCGCGTGCAAGCGCGCCGCCACCGTCGCTGTGTCGAGCGAAGGCGGCTACACTTTCGTGTTCGGCGATCTCGATGGCGAAAGCGGCGCCGACGCGGTGGCGGCTTTCGTGACGTCGTATCAGGGCAGCCACTATGGCCTGGTGCCGTGGCGGCAACGCCCGGAAGTCCTGCGCAAAGGCACCGTCGTCCGGCTACCGCCGCCGCAATGGTCCCCGGACGATGGGCGGGCGCCGGCATGAGCGCGCTGATCTCCACCTTCGTGCTCGGCGGCGCGCGTTCCGGCAAATCGGTGTTCGGCGAACGTCTGGTCGCAGGTAGCGGTCTCGCCAGGATCTATCTCGCCACCGCGACCGCCAGCGACGACGAAATGAGCGACCGGATCGCGCATCACCGCGCGCGCCGCGGCGACGGTTGGACCACGATCGAGGAGCCGCTCGGCTTGGTCGATGCGCTGACCCAGCACGCCGGCCGCGGTCGCGCCGTCTTGGTCGATTGCCTGACGCTGTGGCTGTTCAACCTGATGGAAGCCGGCCGCGACCCCGAGGTCGAGGCCAAGCGGCTGGCGCGCTATCTCGGCGTCGCAGCCGGCCCGATCGTGCTGGTCTCCAACGAAGTCGGCCTCGGCTTGGTCCCGGAGACGCCGCTCGGCCGCGCCTTCCGCGACGCGCAAGGCCGCCTCAATCAGACTGTCGCCGCCGCCGTGCCCAACGTCGCCTTCATCGCCGCCGGCCTGCCGCTGTGGCTGAAGCGCCAAACAGGAGAGTAGTTCATGACCGCCCGCGTTCCCGTCACGGTGCTCACCGGCTTTCTCGGCGCCGGCAAGACCACGCTGCTGCGTGCGCTGCTCAACCAGTCCAGCGGCCGCCGCATCGCGGTGATCGTCAATGAATTCGGCGATGCCGGTTTCGACGGCGCGCTGGTCGAGGATTGCGGCGCGTCGGTGTGTGCGCCGGGCGACATCGTCGAACTCACCAACGGCTGCATCTGCTGCACCGTCGCCGACGATTTCATCCCGACGATGGAGAAGCTGCTGAACCGCGACACGCCGCTCGACGCGATCGTGATCGAAACCTCCGGGCTCGCACTGCCGCAGCCGCTGCTGAAGGCGTTCGCCTGGCCGGCGGTGAAAACCCGCGCCACCGCCGATGGCGTCGTCACGGTGGTCGACGCGCTGGCGCTGAGCGAAGGCCGGGTGCCGCTCGACGACGACGCCGTGAAGGCGCAGCGCGATGCCACGCATGACGACCCGATCGAGGAAGTGTTCGAGGATCAGCTCGCCTGCGCCGATCTGGTGGTGCTGTCGAAGAGCGATCTGGTCGCGCCCGACCAGCTCGCCGCGCTCGAAGCCAAGCTGGCGAGCCGGGTGCGGCCGAACGTTCGCATCGTGCGCTCGCACGGCACGCTGGCGCCGTCGGTGCTGATCGGGCTCGATGCCGAAGCCGAGAACGATCTTGCGTCCCGCGCCGGCCATCACGCCGAAGGCGAGGAGCACGATCACGACGACTTCGACTCGCTGGTGATCACGCCGCAGCCGGCGGAGACGCTGGACGCCATGAAGGCGCGTGTCGGCGATGCGCTCGGGCTCGACGGCGTGCTGCGCGTCAAGGGCCACGCCCGCGTCGCCGGCAAGCCGGCGCCGGTGGTGGTGCAGGCGGTCGGCTCCCGCATCGATCTCGCCTTCGCCCGCCCGGATGCCGAACGCTCCGACCATCTGGTGGTGATCGGCCTCAAAGGCTTCGACACCGACGCCGCCCGGCGGGCGCTGGCGGGATAGTCTTATGCCTCTCCCCGTCATTGCGAGGAGCGAAGCGACGAAGCCATCCAGGAGCTCCGGGACGGGAGCTGGATTGCTTCGCTTCGCTCGCAATGACGTTGAGAGGGCGGTCGTGCAGCAACGGCGCTCCACATGCACCTGAAGCTCGATACCAGCGCGAGTATCGATGACGGCGACGTCGCGCGCGATCTGGGGCAGGCGACGGCCGATATCGTGGTGCTGTCGGCGGCCGACAGCGATCTGGCGGCGTTCGGCTCGGCGCGGGCCGGGATGCCGGACGATTATCCGACGCTGCAGCTCACCAATTTTCTCGCGCTCGGCCATCCGGCGTCGGTCGATCTTTATGTCGAGCGCACGCTGGCGAAAGCCAAGCTCGTCATCCTGCGGATGCTGGGCGGCGAGGCCTATTGGCCGCACGGCGTCGACAGTCTGCGGCGCGATGCGCTGGCGCGCGGGGTGCAGTTCGTCTGCGTTCCGGGCGAGATGGAGTGGAACGCGGAGCTCGCCGCGCGCAGCACCGCCGATCTAGACGACGCTCACGCGTTGTGGCGCTATTGCAGCGAGGGCGGCGCCGACAACATTCGCTTGGCGCTGCGCTATGCCGCTTGGATGATCCTGCGCGACGATTGCCCGCCGCCGCCGCGGCCGATGCCGGCGGCAGGGTTCTGGCCGGCCGAACCTCCACCGTCGCAGCGTCGCCGCGCGCTGGTGATCTTCTATCGGGCGCTGGCAGCGAGCGGGGATACCGCGGCGATCGCGGCGCTGCGCGATGCGCTGACTGCCCGCGGCCTCGACCCCACCTGTATCTTCGTCACCAGCCTCAAGGATGCGCGCTCGATCGCGTTTCTGCGCAGCGTGCTGGTCACAACGCCGCCCGACGTCATCGTCAATGCCACGGCGTTCGCGACCGCCACCACGACCGACGAGTCCGGCGTGCTGGCCTCGGCGGATTGTCCGATCCTGCAGGTGGCGCAGGCCGGGGTGACGCGCGAGCACTGGGAGCAGTCGGGCCGCGGCCTCAATCCGCGCGACCTCGCCATGCACGTCGTGTTGCCGGAGGTCGATGGCCGCCTGTTCGCCGGGGCGGTGGCGTTCAAGCAGCGCGGCGGTGATGCCGACTTCGCCCCCACCGTGTATCAGCCGCTGCAGGATCGCATCGACGCGGTGGCGGATCTGGCGCAGGCCTGGGTGCGGCTGCGGCATCAGCCACGCGAGCAGCGCCGCGTCGCGATCGTGCTCGCCAACTATCCGAATCGCGACGGACGGCTCGGCAACGGTGTCGGCCTCGATACGCCGCAATCGCTGCAGGATCTGCTGGTGACGCTGCGGTCCGAAGGCTACGCCGCAGGCGAGTTGCCGTCCGACACCGCGGCGCTGATGGAGCAGTTGCAGGGCGGCCCGACCAATGAGCTGGATGGCCGCGCGGCGCGCGAAGGTGGCGTGCGCTGGTCGGTTGCGGACTATGCGGCAGCGTTCGCGGAGCTGCCCGAGGCGGTGCGCGATGCGGTGACGGCGCGGTGGGGAGCGCCGGAGAACGATCCGCATGTCGCGGATGGCGCCTTCCGCCTGGCCCTGCATCGCTTCGGCAATGTTCTCGTCGGCGTGCAGCCGGCGCGTGGCTATGCGATCGATCCGAAATCGAGCTTTCACGATCCGGAGCTGCCGCCGCCGCATCACTATGTGGCTTTCTATCTTTGGCTGCGGCAGGCGTTCGGCGCCGATGCGGTGATCCATCTCGGCAAGCACGGCAATCTCGAATGGCTGCCGGGCAAGAGCGCCGGGCTGTCGCGCGACTGTTTTCCAGTCGCGCTGCTCGGGCCGCTGCCGCATCTCTATCCGTTCATCGTCAACGATCCCGGTGAGGGCATCCAGGCCAAGCGGCGCAGCGCCGCGGTGATCGTCGATCATCTCACGCCGCCGATGACCCGCGCCGAATTGCATGACGAGATGGCGGGGCTGGAAGCCCTGGTCGACGAATATGCGATGGCGGCCGATCTCGATCCCAATCGCGCCGACGCCATCGCCGAGGACATCATCTCGCTGGCGCGGGCGACGCGGCTCGACGAAGACGTTGCGATCGACCGCGATACCGCGACGCTGGATGCGCTGAGGGCGATCGACGCGCATCTGTGCGATCTGAAGGAGATGCAAATCCGCGACGGGCTGCACGTGTTCGGCCGCACGCCGCAAGCTTCGCAGCGCGACGAGCTTTTGGTGTCGATCGCGCGGCTGCCGCGCTCCGAGCTGAAGCCGCAGGACGCCTCGCTGCATCGGGCGTTGGCAAGCGATCTCGGATTGACGGACGCGAACGGTGCCGCTTACGATCCGCTGACCCGTGATCTCGTGACGCCCTACGCTGGCGCACGCCCGCCAGCTCTGGCGGCGCTGAGCGATCGGCCGTGGCGGACCAACGGCGATACGGTCGAGCGCGTCGAAGCGCTCGCGCTGCGGCTGGTGGCGAGCGAAGCGCCGCCGCTGCAATGGCCGCAAGCGAGGCCCGTGCTCGACTGGATCGCGACGTCGCTGCGGCCCGCGATCGAGGCTTGCGGCGATGCCGAGCGCGATGCGCTGCTGCGCGGGCTCGACGGGCGCTTCATTCGGCCGGGGCCGTCGGGGGCGCCGACCCGCGGCCGTCCCGACGTGCTGCCGACGGGACGCAATTTCTTTGCGGTCGATGTTCGCGCGGTGCCGACGCCGTCGGCATGGCGGATCGGTCAGCTCGGCGCCGAGCGGCTGATCGAATCCTATTGGCAGGAAGCCGGCGAGTGGCCGCGCTCGATCGCGCTGTCGGCGTGGGGCACCGCCAATATGCGGACCGGCGGCGACGACGTCGCTCAGGCGCTGGCGCTGATCGGCGCGCGGCCGACCTGGGAGGATGCGACCGGCCGCGTCACCGGGTTTGCGATCGTGCCGCTGTCGGAACTGCGCCGGCCGCGTGTCGACGTCACGTTCCGCGTCTCGGGCCTGTTCCGCGACGCCTTCCCGATGCAGATGGATCTGATCGCCAGCGCGGTGGCGGCGGTGGCGGCGCTCGACGAACCTGCCGACGCCAATCCGATCGCCGCGCAGGTGCGGGCCCGCAGCGAACAATTAGTTCGCGCTGGTGTCGATCCCGAGCTGGCGACCAAACAGGCCGGCGCGCGGGTATTCGGCGCGAGGCCGGGGGCTTACGGGGCCGGGTTGCAGGCGATGATCGACGACGGCGGTTGGGACAGCCGCGGCGACCTCGCCGGCGCGTACCTCGCCTGGGGCGGCTATGCCTATGGCGCGGGTCAGGAGGGTACCGAGGCGCGTGACGAATTCGCGGCGCGGCTGACAGAGATCGATCTCGTGGCGCAGGCGCAGGACAATCGCGAGCACGACATTCTCGATTCCGACGATTACTATCAGTTCATCGGCGGCCTCTCCGCGACGGTCGAAAACCTGCGCGGACAGGCGCCGCGGATCGCCCATGTCGACACCTCGCGGCCCGAGGCGCCGCTGCCGCGGACGCTGGCGCACGAGATCTCCCGCGTGGTGCGCGGACGCGCCGCCAATCCGAAATGGATTAGGGGCGTGATGCGGCACGGCTACAAGGGCGCGTCCGAGATCGCCGCCACGGTCGACTATCTGTTCGGTTTTGCGGCGTCGACCGACGCGGTCGGCAACCGTCATTTCGACCTGCTGTTCGCCGCCTATCTCGACGACGACGCGGTGCGCGAGTTTTTGCGCGAGGCGAATCCCGCGGCGCTGCGCGATATCGTGGCGCGGTTCGACGAAGCGATCCGACGCGGGCTGTGGACGCCGCGCTCCAACCGCGCCGCCGACCTGCTCGCCGAATTTCTCACGCCAAAGGAAGCTGCATGACCGATCCGTTGCCCGACCGCGACGAAAACGCCCGCCACGCCGAGAAGGCGAAGAAGCGGAAGGCCGCGCACGACAAGAAGCTGTCGGGCATGACCGACAGCAAGGGGCTGATCATCGTCCACACCGGCACCGGCAAGGGCAAGACCTCGGCTGCGCTCGGCATGGTGTTCCGCCACATCGGCCACGGCATGCCGGTCGGCGTGGTGCACTTCACCAAGTCGGAGAAGTGGAATACCGGCGAAGCCAAGCTGCTGGCCAAGTTTCCGGAACTGGCGACATTGCACATCATGGGCGAAGGCTTCACCTGGGAGACCCAGGACCGCGAGCGCGACATCGCCGCGGCGCGCGCCGGCTGGGACCGCGCCAGAGAGTTGATCCGCGACGACCGTCATCGCATGGTGCTGCTCGACGAGCTGAACATCGTGCTGCGTTACGACTATCTGCCGATCGAGGAGATCGTCGCGGTGCTGCTCGACGAAAAACCGGCCGACAAGCACGTCGTGATCACCGGCCGCAACGCCCACCCGGCGCTGATCGAGATTGCCGACCTGGTGACCGACATGACTCTGGTGAAGCACCCGTTCCGCTCCGGCGTGAAGGCGCAGAGGGGCGTGGAGTTTTGATGCCTGCCTTTGTGTTTGTCATTCCGGGGCGCCGCGCAGCGGCGAACCCGGAATCTCGACATTTTAAAACACCTCGGGATTCCGGGTTCGCGCCTGTCGGCGCGCCCCGGAATGACTGCCAAGTGGTGAGCAAGGCGCGATGACTGTTACCCCCGCGCTGATGATCCAGGGCACCTGCTCCAATGCCGGCAAGTCGACGCTGGTGGCGGGGCTGTGCAGGGCGCTGGTGCGGCGGGGGCTCAAGGTGGCGCCGTTCAAGCCGCAGAACATGTCGAACAACGCCGCGGTGACGGTGGACGGCGGTGAGATTGGCCGGGCACAGGCGGTGCAGGCGCGCGCCGCAAGACTGCCGCCCACGGTTCACATGAACCCGGTGCTGCTGAAGCCGGAGACCGACACCGGCGCGCAGGTCATCGTGCAAGGCAAGCGCTTTGGCCGGCTCGGCGCGGAGCACTTCCTCGACAAGAAGGCAGCGCTGCTGCCGCATGTCCTGGACAGCTTCGCGCAGCTCGCGCGGCAGGCCGACATCGTGCTGGTCGAAGGCGCCGGCTCGCCAGCGGAGATCAATCTGCGCGCCGGCGACATCGCCAATATGGGCTTCGCCCAGGCCGCGAAGGTGCCGGTGGTGATCGCCGGCGACATCGAGCGCGGCGGCGTGATCGCGAGCCTCGCGGGCACGCATCTGGTGCTCGACGAAGCCGAGCGGGCACTGGTCGCTGGTTATCTGATCAACAAGTTCCGCGGCGACGTGCGGCTGTTCGATCATGGGCTGACGGCGATTACCGAGCTGACCGGCTGGCCGTCGCTCGGCGTGGTGCCGTGGCTGCCGTCCGCCGCCTTGCTGCCGGCGGAGGACGCGGTCGATCTCGACCGGGCGCAGTCGTCGGCCGCGACACGCATCGTCGCCGTGCCGATGCTGGCGCGGATCGCCAATTTCGACGATCTCGATCCGCTCGGCATGGAGCCGGGCGTCAAGTTGGTGTTCGTGCCGCCGGGCACGCCGATTCCAGCCGAAGCCGACGTGGTGGTGATTCCAGGCAGCAAATCGACGCTCGGGGATCTTGCCTTCCTGCGGGCGCAAGGCTGGGACGTCGATATCGCGGCCCATGTCCGCCGCGGTGGGCATCTGCTCGGGCTGTGCGGCGGCTATCAGATGCTCGGGCGCAGCATCGCCGATCCGGACGGCGTCGACGGTGCGCCCGGCACGGTCGAGGGGCTCGGCCTGCTCGACACCGTCACGATCATGCAGGGCGACAAATCGACCACGCTGGTGCACGGCACCCACGTTGCGACTGGCGCGCCGGTCGAAGGCTACGAGATTCATCTCGGCCGCACCGAGGGACCGGATTGTGAGCGGCCGGTGGTGACGATCGGCGGACGGCCCGATGGCGCGATCTCGCGCGACGGCCGGGTGCAAGGCACCTATCTGCACGGCCTGTTCACCAACGATGAGTTCCGCCGTGCTTGGCTCTCCGGTCTCGGCATCGCCTCGCAGCTCGCTTACGACTCTCAGATCGAAACCGCTCTCGACGCGCTGGCTGATCATCTCGAAGCGCATCTCGACGTCGAGCGGATGATTGCAATCGCGCGCAGCCGTCAGAGCACGAATGCCAGTGCCGCGTAGATCGCCGCCTGCAGAGCACAGGCAGCGACCATCACCCGCAGCGCGCGGCCGATATCGGCCGGCGTCGCCTCGCTGCGCGCTTCGGCGTTGAGATAAGGATCGTCGGTGATCTTGCCGCCGTAGCTGCGCGGGCCTGCGAGCGCGACGCCGATCGCCGCCGCCATCGCCGATTCCGGCCAGCCGGCATTGGGCGAGCGATGCTTGCCGGCATCGCGCCGCATCACTGTGACCGCGTGTTTGACCGAGCCGCGGACGATCGGTGCCACCAGCGCGATCAGCAGGCCCGACAGCCGCGCCGGAACGAGGTTCAGCACGTCGTCGAGCCGCGCCGCGGCCCAGCCGAACGAGCGATGCAGCGGCGTCAGATGTCCGATCATCGAATCGGCGGTGTTGATCGTCTTGTAGATCAAGAGACCCGGCAGCCCGAGCAGCGCCAGCCAGAACACCGGCGCGACCACACCGTCGGAGAAATTCTCGGCGCTGGATTCGATCGCGGCGCGGCAGACACCGGCTTCATCGAGCGTCTGCGGATCACGGCCGACGATCAGCGACACTTTCTCGCGTGCCTCCGTGAGGCCGCCGGTCGCGAAAGCATCGCGCACCCGTGCGACGTGATCGTACAGGCTGCGCTGCGCGATCAGCGTCGCGGCCAGCACGGCCGCGACGATCCAGCCGCCGGGAAATTGCCGCAGCGGTGCTTCGAGCAACAGGCCGACCAGTCCCGCGACCGCGATCAGAAACAGCACCGCGATGATGCCGGCGATCTTCTTGGTCCGCTCCGACCAGTCGTCGCGATTGAGCGTGCGATCGAGCCAGCCGATCATCGTGCCGATCAGGACGACCGGATGCGCCAGTCGTTTCCACAGCCAGTCGGGATCGCCGATCAGCGCGTCCAGGACGAGCGCGACCACGACGATCAGCAGCGCGTGGGAATCCAGCAACATGTCATCGCTCCACGCGGGTGAATTCTTCGGTCAGCCGGTCGAGCGCATCGGCGAGCATCGGCCCGCCGCACACTGTCAGCCGCTCCGGCACCGTAATCCGCTTCGACGACGGATAGAAGCGCTGCAGCGCCGGATGCAGCACGAAGGCGCGGCCTTCGTCCTCGGCGAAATCGCTGTCGCTCGTCATCAGCAGAAAGTCCGGTCGCAGCGCCACCACGGCTTCGAGCGAGGTGAAACCGCCGCGTTGCAGGCCGAGTCCGCTCGCAGCGTTGCGCAGCCCGACAGTGTCGAGCAGCGTGCTGATCAGGCTGTCGCGGCCCGACACCCAGCCGCGCCGTGCCAGCGGCAGCACGGTGAAGCGCGTCCGCGATGCCGCCTGTTTGGCGCGAGCGACCGCAGCGTCGATCCGCGCGATCGCGGCGTCGGCGCGCTCCGGATGGCCGAGCAGATCTGCCATCTGCCGGATCTGCGCTTTGGATTCGTCGATGGTCTTCACCGAATCGAATTCGACGACGCGCAGGCCCATCTGCTTCAGGAGCTCGCGCGTGGCGCGTTTGGTGTAGCGACCGCCGACCACGACGTCCGGCTTCAGCATCAGCACGTCTTCGGCGCCGCCCGACAATTGCGGAAACTGCGCTGCCTCGGCGGCGAGGAAAGAGCGATCGGCGTCGCGTGCATACGGGCTGAGCCCGAGGATCTGATCGGGATCGGCGAGCGTCAGCAGCAACTGATCGGTGCAGGTGTTGATCGACACCACCTTGGGCGCGGCGGCTGCGCTTGCGGCAGTTGCGAGACTCGCAACTAACAGCATCATCAATCCGGCTAAAACGGCGCCGAGGCTCTCGCGCTTTGGCCGCGATGGTGGCAAGACACGGTGATGAAGCACGGCGGCGATCTCACAGCGGCGATGGTACGGCACGGCGGCGATGCCGCCGACTGGCTCGATCTGTCCACCGGAATCAATCCGCGGCCCTGGCCGATTCCGGAGATCGCTGCGGATGCGTGGCAGCGCCTGCCGTCGCAGGCCGACGAAACCGCGCTGTACGATGCCGCGCGTTTTGCCTACGAGGTGCCCGAGGAGGCCGGCATCGTCGCCGCCGCCGGCACTCAGGCGCTGATCCAATGGCTGCCGCATCTCGCCGCGCCCGGTGGCGTCGCGATCATCGGGCCGACCTATGCGGAGCACGCGCTGGCCTGGCGCAATGCCGGGCGCGAGCTCGTCGGCATCGCGTCGCTCGACGACATTCCCGAACAGGCCCGCCACGCGGTGGTGGTGAACCCGAATAATCCAGATGGCAGGGTGGTCGAGATCGACACTTTGCGCCGCGCCGCCGCGCAACTGCGCCGGCGCGGCGGCTGGCTGGTGATCGACGAAGCCTTCGCCGATGTCGATCCGTCGTTCAGTGCGGCATCGCTGACGCCCGAGCTGCCGATCGTGGTGTTGCGCTCGTTCGGCAAGTTCTACGGGCTTGCCGGGGTGCGGCTGGGATTTGCGATCGCGGGAGAAACAATCGCGCGGCGGATCAGTTTGGCACTCGGGCCGTGGAGTTGTTCCGGGCCGGCGCTGCGCATCGGCGCCGCGGCGCTGCGCGATCAAGCCTGGGCGATCGAAACCCGCGACGAACTCCGCGAACAGGCGATGCGGCTCGACGAGGTGCTGAGCGGCGCAGGACTCGATATCGTGGGCGGCACCCCGCTGTTCCGGCTGGCGCGTCACCCCGGGGCGCATCGGTTGCACGAGTCCTTGGCAAAGCAGAGGATCTGGTGTCGCAGGTTCGACTGGGCGGACGATCTGCTCAGGTTCGGCCTGCCTGCCGATACCGCGGGGTTCGATCGTCTCGCCGCCGCGCTCGCTGCGCCGCTGTAGCGGCACCGTCAGGTTCCGGACCACGGCAGGATCACGCCGCTGTCCTGATACTGTGCCCGGTAGGCGCTGACGCGGAACACCTGCTGCATGATCTCGTCCGACAGAGCCTCGCTGGGCGCGCCATGGGCGGCGAGCTGGCCGCTTGCCATCACCAGCACGGTATCGGCGAAGCGCGCGGCGAGGCCGAGATCGTGGGTGACGACGATCACCAGCGTGCCGGCGTCGGCGGTGCTGCGCAAGGTCTGCATCACGTCGAGCTGGTAGCGCGGATCGAGCGAGGCGGTCGGCTCGTCGGCGAGTACCACCGGCGCCTCGACCGCCAGCACCCGGGCGAGCGCGACGCGGCTGCGTTCGCCGCCCGACAATTCGGTGACGATGCGGTCCGCGAACTGCGCGACGTCGGTCACGGCCATCGCCCGCGTCACCGCCTCGGCATCCTGCGGCGACAGCCAGGCCGGATCGGTGGCGCCATGCGGAAACCGGCCGAGCGCCACCACGTCGCGTACCGGCAGCGGCCAATGCACCGTATGGCCTTGCGGCAGATAGCCGAACCGCTTGGCGCGCTCGCGCAGCGGCATCGGCGCCAGCGCATCGCCGCCGATCGTGATCTCGCCCTGCGCCTCGACCAGGCCGGCGAGGGCGCGCAGCAGCGTGGTCTTGCCGGCGCCGTTGGGGCCGACCAGCGCGACGAGATGGCCACGCGTCAGCGATAGCGACACGCCGCGTAGAACCTCGCGGCCGGACAGTGAGACGGCGAGATCGCGCGTGGTGAGAAAGGCGGCGGTCATGCGACGCCTCCGCCAAGCGCGCGGCGCTCGCGCACGATCAGATACAGGAAGAACGGCACGCCGATGATGGAGGTCAGCACCCCGACCTTGATGTCAGTGCTGGCCGGGATCAGCCGCACCGCGATGTCGGCGGCCAGCAGCAGCGCCGCGCCGGCGAGCGCGCTCGGCAGCAGCACGCGGGCGGGATCGTGGCCGATCAGGGGGCGTACCAGATGCGGCGCGACCAGGCCGATGAAGCCGATCGTGCCCGACACCGAGACGGCGCCGCCGACGCCGAGCGCGGTGCCGGCGATCACGATCAGCCGCAGCCGGCCAACGTCGATGCCGAGGCTTTGCGCGGTCTCTTCGCCGAGGCTGAGAGCGCGAAACGCGGCGCGCTGGCTGAACAGCAACACGCCGCCGGCGACGATGAACGGCAGCGCCAGCACGACGTGACGGAAGCTGCGGTCCTCGAGCGAGCCGAGCAGCCAGAACGCGATTTCGAGGCTGGCGAACGGATTGGCCGACAGGTTCATCACCAGCGCGGTGGCGGCGCCGGCGAGCGCGGAGATCGCGAGGCCGGCGAGGATCAGCAGCAGCAGGCTGGCGTTACGCCCGGCGATTGCCAGCAGCACGAACACCGACACGAACGCCATCGTGATCGCCGCGATCGGCAGCGCGAACGAACGGACGTCGGCGAGCCCGAGCGCGATGATCAGCACCGCGCCGAATGCGGCCGATTGCGGCGCGCCGAACAGCGACGGCGACGCCAGCGGATTGCGCAGCAGGCCCTGCAGCGCCGCGCCGGACAGGCCGAGAATGCCCCCGATTGCGAGCGCCAAAATGGTGCGCGGCAGCCGGATCTGCTGCACGATGATCTGCTGCACCTCGCCGCCGACCCCGACCAGCGCCTGCACCACGGTGAGCGGCGACAGCTTGACCGGCCCGACCGCCAGCGATCCGATCGCCAGCACGGCGACAAGCACCGCGAGCGCGGCGGTGACCGCCGCCGCGCGCGAATTCGGTCCGGAACGTTGGGTCATGCCAGGCTCATTTCTGCACGGCCGCGGCGCCCTGGTCGAGCCTGTGATAGCCGTTAAGGCGGTAGATGATGGTCGAGACGATCCAGCTCGCCACGAACAGCGCCACGATGCCGTAGCCGAGCGCGCCGAAATTCTCGTTCAGCTCGGCGATCCACTCCCAGAACGCGCCTTCGAGATGGAGCCGCCCGGCGAGCAGGCCGAGCGTCTCGATGCCGCCGATCAGCAGCGCCACCAGCACCGACACCATCGTGATGGTCATGTTGTAGTACAGCTTGCGGACCGGGTTGCGATACGCCCAGCCATAGGCGCCTAGCATCAGCACGCCGTCGAGGGTGTCGACCAGGGTCATGCCGGCGGCGAACAGCGCCGGGAACACCAGGATCGACCAGTGCGAAATGTTGCCGGAGGCGTTGGCGGCGAGGCCGAACAGGCTGATTTCGCTGGCGGTCTCGAAGCCGAGCGCGAACAACAGCCCGATCGGAAACAGCTGCCAGCTCTTGGAGACGAAGCGGAACAGCGGCCGGAACAGCCGCGCCAGCCAGCCGCGCTGCTGCAGCAGCTCGTTGATGTCGTCGTCGTGCACGAGCTCGCCGGCCTTGGCCTTCTTGAATGCCCGATACACGCCGCTCAGCACCGACAGATTCGCGATCGCGATCGCGAACAGAAACAGCGCCGACGCCGATGTGCCGATCACGCCGCCGATCTCGCGATAGCCGGAGAACCGCTCGGTGAGCGAATTGGCCGCGATTGCGATCGCCAGCGACGCCACCAGCACCACGGTGGAATGGCCGAGCGCGAAGAACAGCCCGACCGCGACCGGCCGCTTGCCCTCCTGCATCAGCTTGCGGGTGACGTTGTCGATCGCCGCGATGTGGTCGGCGTCGAGCGCGTGGCGCAGGCCGAGGCTATAGGCCAGTACCGCGGTGCCGATTAGCACCGGCTCACCCGCAAAGGCGGTCAGCGCCCAGGCCCAGGCGGCGATATTGGCGAGCACCAGGCCGCCGAGCACGGCGATCAGGCGGACGCGGAATCCATCGGAAGAAGCGGGCAGAACGAGTTCGGTCATGGCGGTCTCCGGCCGGTGAGCAGCATTCTGTCACCTGTGCGGCGGACCGCTCCAGCCGCGCGCGCCGCACGGTGGAAGATGACGCACTCAGGCCGGTCTCCTGGCTCACGGGTCGTCGCGATCCTTCGCCTTCCCGGGTCGGGGCACCCAGTGGCCGATTGAAGGACCGCTCACCGCTCACAGTTGCGGGCGCAGCGCCGGATTTGGGTTTGCGGCCATCAGCTTGGGCCCGCACCGGCTTCCCTGTGCCGGACGATTCCCGGCACACCTGAACGGGCGCGATCAAATGGAAGCGGGGGGGCTTTGTCAATCGCCGCCTTGGTCGGGCGCCCAGCGTCTCACGCGGGTGTGCTGAGCTTCAGCCCGATCATGCCGGCGACGATCATCGACAGGCACAACACCCGAACCCCACTGGCCGGCTCGCCGTACAGCGCCATGCCGACCACGATGCTGCCGGCCGCGCCGATTCCGGTCCACACCGCGTAGGCGGTGCCGAACGGCAGCGATTTCAGCGCGATGCTCATCAGGCCGAAGCTCGCCAGAATGGCGGCCAGGGTGACGACCGCGGGCCAGAACCGGGTGAAACCTTCGGAATGCTTCAGCCCCAGCGCCCAGACGATCTCCATCAGGCCCGCGGCAAACAGCGCGAGCCAGCCGGTCATGGCTTGTGGCGCGGCGGCAGCGTCAGTACCGCGAGCTGCGCATAGCCGCGATACGGCCGCTCGAACCGCAGGCCGGCACCGGTCCGGGCCGCGGCCTGCATCAGCACCGCTTCCAACCCGTCGCGCGGATTGACGTCGAACAGCGCCAGCCAGCGCCGCAGCAGGTTGCGCGCCACCGCGGGCAGGCCGCGCTGGTCGCCGAAATCGACGATGTGCAGTCTGCCGCCCGGCTTCAGATTGGCGATCGCGCGATCGATCACCGCGGTCCAGTCCGGAATCATCGACAGGCTGTAGGAGATCATGACGTGGTCGAAGCTGACCGCCTGGCCGAATACCGCCTGCGCGGCAAACGTCGTGGCGTCGCCATGCGCGACCTTGACCCGGGCCATCAGCCCGGCGCCTTCGAGCGATCCGATCGCCGAGGTCAGCATCTCGGTCGACACGTCGAAACCATAGAATTTCGCGTCGCGGTACCGCGCCGCTGCCTGGATCAGGTTGCGGCCGGTGCCGCAGCCGACTTCCAGCACGGTTTCGCCGGCTTGCGGCTGCAGCTCGGCGATCAGCTGATCGCGGCCGAGAAGATAGTACCGGCGAGTCAGATCGTAGATGTGGCGCTGATAGCGATACATCCGATTCATGCGCGAGGTCGCGTCGACCGGCCACGCCGGATCGGCGGCGAGCTCGGGGTGCGTGAGCTCGGTACGCGGAAGATCGGTGCGAGTGAGCGTTGTCATGGCCTGCCACCCTGGTTCGGCATCATCCGCCTTCCATCGCGGTTTCAGGCGACAGGGTGATGACAAAGGCGCCGCTGCTGATCGGGGCCGGAGCTGTCGCAAAACTGCAGTGTTACGCAGCTAGTTTGGATCGATTGCCACGTCGAGGATTTGATGAATACGCAGCAACTGATCGCGGACGCCGTCCGCAACAGCAAGGATCGCAGCCAGTCGACGCTGTGGGACGCTTTGTTTTCGATCTGGTTTCGCCGCCTGGTCTATACCCAGATCTGGGAAGATCCCGAGGCCGACCTCGCGGCTATGCAGTTGCCGATCGGCTCCACCATCGTGACGATCTCGTCGGGCGGCTGCAATGCGCTGTCCTACCTCTCCGCCAAGCCGGCGCAGGTATTTGCGGTCGATCTCAATGAGGCGCATCTGGCGCTGCTCAAACTGAAGCTCGCCGGCCTGCGTGCGCTGCCGGACTACGCGTCATTCTGGCAGTTTTTCGGCGAGGGCGCCGCGGCGGATAACGCCGATCTGTATCGCCGGCGGCTGCGCCCGGCGCTCGATCGCGACGCCCGCAGCTACTGGGACGAGCGCGACTTCCGCGGCCGGCCGCGCTACCGCTATTTCACCAACGGGTTCTATCGCCACGGCGCGCTCGGCCATTTCATCGGGTTTGCGCATCTGCTGGCGCGGCTCGCCAAGATCGATCTCGACGTGCTGCTGAAGGGCGCGCCGAACTCGCCGGAGCGGCAGGCAGCGCTGCAGCGCGTCGACCGGCTGTTCCATTCGCGGTTCGCTCGGCTGCTTACCGGGACGCCGGCGCTGTTGTTCAGTCTCGGCATTCCGCCGCAGCAGCGCGAACTGCTCGGCGGCGACCAGCCGCTCAACGAGGTGCTGCATCAGCGCCTGCTCCGGCTGATCGACGCCTATCCGAACGAAACCAACTACTTCGCCTGGCAGGCGCTGAGCCGCAGCTATCCCGGCCCGGGCGATCGCTGCCTGCCGCTGTATCTGCAGGAAAGCCGTTATCAGCAGATGCGCGCCGGTGCCGGCCTGGTGATCCCGGTGCACGAAAACCTGCGGGTGTTCCTGGAGAGTCTGCCGGCCCGCCAGATCGACGCCGTAGTGCTGCTCGACTCCCAGGACTGGATGGCGCCGGACGAAATCCGCGCGCTGTGGGATGCGATCGACCGCGCCGGCAAGGAGCAGGTGCGGGTGATCTTCCGCACCGCCGGGGCCGAATCGCCGCTGGAAACCGAGCCGCTGGCCCCACTGCAGCAGACCTGGCAGCGCGACGCCGAACGCAGCGCGATCGGCTTCGACCGCGACCGTTCGGGCATCTATGGCGGCTTCCACTGCTACATGCGGCGGGGCCACGCCGGGTGACCCCAGGCCGGCTGCAACGCCTCGCCGGTCGCGCAGCTTGATTCAGCTCAAGCGGCGCGGCCGCCGGTTAGCTACGTTTCTGCTGACGAAGCGTGGTGCGGATGGTTCGTGCTTCCCGCGCCGGCGACGTCTCTCCCCAGACTGACCCCGCGCTCCCGATGCGCAACCGGGAGGCGGGGTTATTGTTGTCTGGCGGTGCCGCAGCGCGGCTGCCGGGCCGCCTTGCCGAATGCCTCCTGATCGGGCAAGACTCTTGAAATTCACCCGAATTTCCAAGAGGCTGGTTTGATCGACAAGCTCGAGCTGCTCCTCGCGCTCGCCAAGGAGCGGCATTTCGGCCGTGCCGCCGAGGCTTGCGGCGTGACGCAGCCGACGATGTCGACCGGTATCAAGCAGCTCGAAGAGATCTTGGGCGTGATGCTGGTGCAGCGCGGCTCGCGGTTCCTCGGCTTCACCCCGGAGGGCGAGCGGGCGCTGGAATGGGCGCGCCGGATCGTCGCCGACAGCCGCGCGATGCGCCAGGATATTGGTGCGCTGAAGGCCGAGCTGTCCGGGGAGCTGCGGATCGCGGCGATTCCGACCGTGCTCGGCATGGTGGCGCAGCTTACCACGCCGTTTCGTGCCAAGCATCCCAATGTCCGCTTCAGCATCCTGTCCTGTACCTCGTCAGAAGTGCTGGGCCTGCTCGAAAACCTCGAAGTCGATGCCGGGCTGACCTACATCGAGAACGAGCCGGTGGGCAAAGTCCGCAGCGTGCCGCTGTATCAGGAGAGCTATCGGCTGATTACCTCGCCGGACGGAATGTTCGGCGATCGCGATCAGGTGACCTGGCGCGAGGTCGGTCAGGTGCCGCTGTGCCTGCTGACGCCCAATATGCAGAACCGCCGCATCATCGACCGGGCGCTGCGCGCCGCCGGCACCAGTGCGCAGCCGACCCTGACGTCGAACTCGATCATCGTGCTCTACACCCACGTCAAGACCGGACGCTGGGCCAGCGTGATGCCGGCCAAGCTCGCCGAAACGCTCGGGCTCGGTGACGAGGTCCGCACCATTCCGATCGTCGAGCCCAAGGTCGCCTACAGCATCGGCCTCGTCGTGCCGCCGCGTGAGCCCTACACGCCGCTGGTCGCCGCCCTGATGCAGGTCGCCCGCGAGGTCGCGCCTACGCTGCAGAGCTGATCGCGGGCGGACCTGTCCGTCATTGCGAGGAACGAAGCAATCCAGGGGCTCGCTCCCCAGGCTAGCTGGAGTGTAACGGCCACCACGAGTCATTCCGGGGCGCGAGCGACAGCTCGCGAACCCGGAATCTCCTGGCTTCACAACTGCGAGATTCCGGGTTCGCCGCCGCGCGGCGCCCCGGAATGACGGTGTCAATGCGCCTTGTCGTTGCGAATTCCTTATCGCAGCATTGGACTGCTTTATTGATCTTTTGAACAATTCTCATTCTCATCCGGCGATCCACGACGACAAAGAGCGCCGATGCACGAAGAATCATGGGAACCGGCCCGCGCCAGCGAGATCATCGCCGGGCTGACGCACAAGGAAGGCGCGACGCTGCTGATGTTGCAGGCGTTGCAGGAGGCGTTCGGCTATGTGCCGCAGGACGCCGAGCCGATGATCGCACAGGCGCTGAACCTGTCGCGCGCCGAAGTCCACGGCGTTCTCACCTTCTATCCGGACTTCCGCCGCGCCCCGCCCGGCCGCCATGTACTGAAGTTGTGCCGCGCCGAGGCCTGCCAGGCTGCCGGCGGCGACGCGCTGGCGGCGCATGTCGAGACCCGGCTCGGCGTGACCTTCGGTGCCACCACCGCGGATGGCGCGGTGACGCTGGAGCCGGCCTATTGCCTCGGCCTGTGTGCCACGGCGCCGTCGGCGATGATCGACGAGCGCGTGGTCGGCCGGCTCGACGCCGGCAAGCTGGATGCTCTGCTGACGGAGGCGCAGCGATGAGTTTGCGCGTCTTCATCCCGCGCGATTCCGGCGCGCTCGCAGTCGGCGCCGACGAGGTCGCGGCCGCGTTGCTCGATCAGGCGCATGCGCGCGAGCTGCCGGTCGATCTGGTCCGGCCCGGCTCGCGAGGGCTGTACTGGCTCGAACCGATGCTGGAGGTGGAGACGCCCGAAGGCCGCGTCGCCTATGGGCCGGTGACGCCGGACGATGTGCCGGCGCTGCTCGACGCGATTTTGAGCGACGGCCCGCATCCGCTGCAGCAGGGGTTCACGGAGGAAATTCCGTGGTTGAAGCGGCAGACCCGGCTGACCTTTGCCCGCTGCGGCATCGTCGATCCGCGTTCGATCGACGATTATCGCGCCCATGGGGGCTATCGCGGGCTCGAACGCGCGCTGAAGATGAGTTCGGACGCGATCATCGACGATGTCGTCAAATCCGGCCTGCGTGGCCGCGGCGGCGCAGGATTCCCGACCGGCACCAAATGGCGCACCGTGGCCCAGGCCGGCCGCGGCCAGAAATACATCTGCTGCAATGCCGACGAGGGCGACAGCGGCACCTTTGCCGACCGGATGCTGATGGAGGGCGATCCCTTCATGATCATCGAAGGCATGACCATCGCCGGCATCGCGGTCGGCGCTACCCGCGGCTACATCTACATCCGCTCGGAATATCCGCATGCGGCCAGCGCGATGAACGCCGCGATCGAGGCGGCGCGGCGCACCGGCTATCTCGGCGAGCACATCTGCCACTCGACGGATTCGTTCGACATCGAAGTCCGGCTCGGGGCCGGCGCCTATATCTGCGGCGAAGAGACCTCGATGCTGGAGAGCCTCGAGGGCAAGCGTGGGACGGTGCGGGCCAAGCCGCCGCTGCCCGCCCATAAAGGCCTGTTCGGCCGGCCGACGGTGATCAACAACGTGCTGACCTTCTCGGCGGTGCCGTACATTCTCGACGGCGGCGCGCAGGCCTACGCGGACTGCGGCATGGGCCGCTCGCGCGGCACCAAACCGATCCAGCTCGGCGGCAACATCAAGCACGGCGGGCTGTTCGAGGTGGCGTTCGGCATCACGCTCGGCGAACTGATCGACGACATCGGCGGCGGCACGCTGAGCGGCCGGCCGGTGCGCGCCGTCCAGGTCGGCGGCCCGCTCGGCGCTTACTTCCCGCGTGCGCTATTTGACACCCCCTTCGACTACGAAGCGTTCGCTGCGCGCAGCGGCATGGTCGGGCATGGCGGCGTCGTTGTGTTCGACGACACGGTCGACATGGCCAAGCAGGCGCGTTTCGCGATGGAATTCTGCGCGCATGAGTCTTGCGGCAAGTGCACGCCGTGCCGGATCGGCTCGACCCGCGGCGCCGAGACCGTCGACAAGATCATCGCCGGCGACAAGCCCGCCGCCAACATCGCCGTGCTCGAAGACCTCTGCAACACCATGAAGTTCGGCTCGTTGTGCGCGCTGGGCGGCCTGACGCCGATTCCGGTGCTGAGCGCGCTGACTCACTTTCCGGAAGATTTCGGCCTCGCGCCGCGCCGCCTGCAGGCCGCGGAATAAAGGACGATCGATATGGCTCTGGTACATGAAACCGATTTCGGCACGCCACGCTCGCTCTCCGAGACGATGGTAACGTTGACGATCGACGGCCGCAGCGTCTCGGTGCCCGAGGGCACCTCGATCATGCGCGCCGCGATGGAGATCGGCACAGCGATTCCGAAACTCTGCGCCACCGACATGGTCGATGCCTTCGGTTCGTGCCGGCTGTGCCTGGTCGAGATCGACGGCCGCAGCGGCACGCCGGCGTCGTGCACCACGCCGGTCGCCGACGGCCTCGTCGTCCACACCCAGACCGAGCGGCTGAAGCAGATCCGCAAGGGCGTGATGGAGCTGTACATCTCCGATCACCCGCTCGACTGCCTGACCTGCTCGGCCAACGGCGATTGCGAGCTGCAGGACATGGCCGGCGCGGTCGGCCTGCGCGACGTGCGTTATGGATACTCCGGCGAGAAGCATCCCAATCCCGGACTCGACGAATCGAATCCGTACTTCACTTACGATGCGTCGAAGTGCATCGTCTGCTCGCGCTGCGTCCGCGCCTGCGAGGAAGTGCAAGGCACTTTCGCGCTGACGATCGCGGGCCGCGGTTTCGACTCCGTGGTGTCGCCCGGCATGCAGGAAAGCTTCCTCGGTTCGGAATGCGTCTCCTGCGGCGCCTGCGTGCAGGCCTGCCCGACCGCGACGCTGAACGAGAAGAGCGTGATCGAGATCGGCACGCCGGAACGCTCGGTCGTCACCACCTGCGCGTATTGCGGTGTCGGCTGCACCTTCAAGGCCGAGATGCGCGGCGAAGAGCTGGTCCGGATGGTGCCGCACAAGGACGGCAAGGCCAATCGCGGCCATTCCTGCGTCAAGGGCCGGTTCGCCTGGGGCTACGCCAATCACAAGGAGCGCATTCTCAAGCCGATGATCCGCGGCAAGATTACTGAACCTTGGCGCGAGGTGAGCTGGAACGAGGCGTTCGCTTACGCGGCCTCCGAACTGAAGCGGATCCAGGCCAAATACGGCCGCGACTCGATCGGCGGCATCACCTCGTCGCGCTGTACCAATGAAGAAACCTTCCTGGTGCAGAAGCTGATCCGTGCCGGCTTCGGCAACAACAACGTCGACACCTGCGCCCGCGTCTGCCACTCGCCGACCGGCTACGGCCTGTCGACCGCGTTCGGCACGTCGGCCGGCACACAGGATTTCGATTCGGTCGAGCATGCCGACGTGGTGATGATCATCGGCGCCAACCCGACCGACGGCCATCCGGTGTTCGCCTCGCGGCTGAAGAAGCGGCTGCGCGCCGGCGCCAAGCTGATCGTGGTCGATCCGCGCCGCACCGACCTGGTGCGTTCGGCGCATATCGAGGCGGCGCAGCATCTGCCGCTGAAGCCCGGCACCAACGTTGCGGTACTGACCGCGCTGGCGCATGTCATCGTCACCGAAGGACTCGCCAACGAGTCCTTCGTGCGCGAGCGCTGCGACTGGAGCGAATACGAACATTGGGCGGCATTCGTCTCCGACGAGCGCAATAGCCCGGAAGCCACCGCCGCCTTCACCGGCGTCGACCCGCAAACGTTACGCGACGCGGCGCGGCTGTACGCCACCGGCGGCAACGGCGCGATCTATTACGGCCTCGGCGTCACCGAACACAGTCAGGGGTCGACCACCGTGATGGCGATTGCCAATCTGGCAATGGCCACCGGCAATCTCGGCCGGCCCGGCGTAGGCGTGAATCCGCTGCGCGGCCAGAACAACGTCCAAGGCTCCTGCGACATGGGCTCGTTCCCGCACGAGCTGCCGGGCTATCGGCACATTTCGACCGACTCGGTGCGCGAGAGCTTCGAGGCGCTGTGGAACGTCAAGCTCGACAACGAGCCCGGCCTGCGCATTCCCAACATGCTCGACGCCGCGGTCGAGGGCTCGTTCAAGGCGCTGTACGTGCAGGGCGAGGACATTCTGCAGTCCGATCCGAATACCAAGCACGTCGCCGCCGGCCTCGAAGCGATGGAATGCGTCATCGTCCACGACCTGTTCCTCAACGAGACCGCCAACTACGCCCACATCTTTTTGCCCGGCTCGACCTTCCTCGAGAAGAACGGCACCTTCACCAATGCCGAACGCCGCATCCAGCGGGTCCGCAAGGTGATGACGCCGAAGAACGGGCTCGAAGACTGGGAAGTCACGCTGCGGCTCGCGGAGGCGGTCGGCTACAAGATGACCTATACGCATCCGTCGCAGATCATGGACGAGATCGCGGCGCTGACCCCGACCTTCACCGGCGTCTCCTACGCCAAGCTCGACGAACTCGGCTCGGTGCAGTGGCCGTGCAACGAGCGCGCGCCCGACGGCACGCCGGTGATGCACATCGATGCCTTCGTTCGCGGCAAGGGCAAGTTCGTCATCACCGAATATGTCGCGACCGACGAGCGCACCGGACCGCGCTTCCCGCTGCTGCTGACCACCGGGCGGATCCTGTCGCAATACAATGTCGGCGCGCAGACACGGCGCACCGCCAACACGGTCTGGCACGACGAGGACCGGCTTGAGATCCATCCGCACGACGCTGAGCAGCGCGGCGTCCGCGACGGCGACTGGGTGCGTCTCGCCAGCCGCGCCGGCGAAACCACGCTGCGGGCGCTGATCACCGACCGCGTCGCGCCGGGCGTGGTCTACACCACGTTCCACCACCCGGACACGCAGGCCAACGTCGTCACCACCGAGTACTCGGATTGGGCCACCAATTGTCCGGAATACAAGGTCACGGCGGTGCAGGTGGCGCCGTCGAACGGTCCGTCGGAATGGCAGCGCTCCTACGAGCAGCAGGCCACCGCGGCGCGGCGGATCGCGGTGCCGGCAGAGGCGGCGGAGTGATGGCGCGTTCCTCGGTCCACACCGGCAAGACCAGGGTCTGGCGCAACGGCCGGATGCAGGATGGCGCCCGCGCCATCCCCGAGGAGACGCCGGTGGCGATCAGCTACAACGGCTCCACCCAGGCGGTGATGATGGCGACGCCGGCCGATCTCGAAGACTTCGCGATCGGCTTCAGCTTGAGCGAAGGCGTGATCGAGCGCGCCTCGCAGATCGAGAGCTTCGAGGTCGTGCCGCACGACGATGGCGTCGAACTGCGGATGTGGCTCGGCGGCGACGTCGCCGAGCGTCTGCAACTGCGCCTCCGCCATATCGCTGGTCCGACCGGCTGTGGCCTGTGCGGGGTCGATTCGATCGCCGAGGCAGTTCGTCCGGTCACCACCGTCGGCCAGGGCCGAAGCTTCTCGCCGCAGCAGATCATCGCTGCGATCGAGGCTCTGCCGCCGCTGCAGAAGCTCAACGTCGAAACCCGCGCGGTGCACGCCGCCGCCTACGCCGCGCCGGAGCACGGCATTCTGGCGCTACGCGAAGACGTCGGTCGCCACAATGCGCTCGACAAGCTCGCCGGCGCGATCGCGCGCGGCGGCATCGATCCGAGCGAAGGCATCGTGCTGCTAACCAGCCGCGTCTCGGTCGAAATGGTCCAGAAGACCGCAGCGATCGGCGCGGCGGTGCTGGTTGCGGTGTCGGCGCCGACCGCGCTGGCGGTGCGAATGGCGGAGGCCGCCGGGATTACGCTTGCCGCGATCGCCCGCGCCGACGGCTTCGAACTGTTCAGCCATCCGCAGCGTATCGTCGAGATCGATCACAAGGGAGCCGCCGATGTCGCCTGACCGGCTGGTGTACATGGCCAATCAGATCGGCGCGTTCTTCCGCAGCCAGGGGCCGGACAAAGCGGTGCCGGGTATCGCCGAGCATCTGAAGAAATTCTGGGAACCGCGGATGCGGCGAGCGATCATCGCGCATCTCGACGCCGGCGGCGACGGGCTCGCGCCCGAAGTGCGGGCGGCGGTGGAGGCTTTGAAAGTGACGACCTAGCAAAGGCGCACGGGATAACGGCCAGTCCGAAAACGGACGGTCGCAACAGGGGAAGGAAACGACATGACCACATTGGAAGGGGCCGGACGGCTGTCCGGCGCACGACCCGGCCTGTTCGATCGCGAGCGGATTATCGCCACAGCCGGCTTCAATCGCTGGCTGGTGCCGCCCGCGGCACTGTGTATCCACCTGTGCATCGGCATGGCCTACGGCTTCAGCGTGTTCTGGCTGCCGCTGTCGCGCGCGGTCGGGCTGTCGGCGCCGAAAGTGTGCACCGACATGACGATCGTGCAGGAGCTGTTCACCACCAGCTGCGACTGGCGTGTCGCCTCGATGGGCTGGATGTACACGCTGTTCTTCGTGCTGCTCGGCGCCTCGGCCGCGGTGTGGGGCGGCTGGCTGGAGCGAGTCGGTCCGCGCAAGGCCGGCTTCGTCGCCGCATTGTGCTGGGCGGGCGGCCTCGTGCTCGGCGCGATCGGCATCTACCTGCATCAATTGTGGCTGCTGTGGCTCGGCTCCGGCGTGATCGGCGGCATCGGGCTCGGCCTAGGCTACATCTCGCCGGTGTCGACCCTGGTGAAGTGGTTTCCGGATCGCCGCGGCATGGCGACCGGCATGGCGATCATGGGCTTCGGCGGCGGCGCAATGATCGGCGCCCCGCTCGCCAACATGCTGATGAACTACTTCCGCACCCCGACCGATGTCGGCGTGTGGCAGACCTTCCTGGTGATGGGCCTGATCTACTTCGTGTTCATGACCATCGGCGCGTTCTCCTACCGGCTTGCGCCGCCGAATTGGCGGCCGGACGGCTGGACCCCGCCGGAAAAGAACAACGCTTACATCACCGCTCACCAGGTTCACCTGAAAGACGCGCACAAGACCCGGCAGTTCTGGCTGATCTGGGCGGTGCTGTGCCTCAACGTCTCGGCCGGCATCGGCGTCATCGGCATGGCCTCGCCGATGCTGCAGGAGATCTTCGCCGGCAAGCTGATCGGTCTGCCCGATCTCAGCTTCAACCAGCTCTCCGCTGAGCAGAAGACCATGATCGCCGGCATCGCCGCCGGCTTCGCCGGCCTGCTGTCGCTGTTCAACATCGCGGGCCGGTTCTTCTGGGCGTCGCTGTCCGACCACATCGGCCGTAAGAACACTTACTACGTGTTCTTCCTGCTCGGCATCGCGCTGTACGCGCTGGTGCCGACGCTCGCCGCGATGGGCAGCAAGGCGCTGTTCGTGCTCGCCTTCGGCATCATCCTGTCGATGTATGGCGGCGGCTTCGCCACCGTGCCGGCCTATCTGGCCGACATCTTCGGCACCCAGTTCGTCGGCGCGATCCACGGCCGGTTGCTAACCGCCTGGGCGACCGCCGGCATCATCGGCCCGGTGGTGGTCAACTACATCCGCGAGGCGCAGATCGCCGCCGGCGTGCCGCGGGCGCAGGTCTACGATTTCACCATGTACATCCTCGCCGGCATGCTGGTGCTCGGTCTGGTCTGCAACGCGTTGGTGAAGCCGCTGGCCGACAAATGGTTCATGAAGCCCGAAGAAGTTGCTGCGCTGCAGGCCAAGGGTGCGGCCGCCAATGCCGGCGGCGGCTCCTACGGCATCGGCAAGGGCGGTCTCGACGCCCGCGCCGCGGCGTTTTGGCTGTTCGTCGGCGTTCCGCTCGCCTGGGGCGTGTGGATCACGCTGCAGAATGCGATGAAGATCTTCTGATCTACGCCAACTGCTATACTAAGTTGGTGAGCTCTTCACGTCATGCCCGGCCTCGTGCCGGGCATTGTCGTTCTTTCAACGACTGAGCCGTCATCCTGAGGCGCTCGCCCGCAGGGCGAGCCTCGAAGGATGCGGATGCGCACCCGGTCGCCGCATCCTTCGAGGCGCGCTATGCGCGCACCTCAGGATGACGACGCAGTGCGTGTATGAAGGCGAGCATCACTTCAGGCGATCGAGCCTCACGTTGCATTGCATCGATCGCAGTGCAGCGAAGTAATCGTCTCGGTCCTGTTGCGATTCATCATCAAGTATCTTCTCTCCTGCCGCTGTTGTGCTAGCCTTCGCCTGTCGGCGCACGAACGCCGCTGACGACGCATCAGACGTCGCATAATAAAATAGCGGCTGCATTGACGGCCGTGGCGAGGGAGTGAACGCGATGAAATCGGGCTTCACACGAGCCGTTGTTGCGTGCGCGGCCGTCCTGGCGATCGGGACGGTGCCACCAGCCGGCGCGCAAGGGCTGAAGAAGTACGAATCCGGCACCAAGGAATTCTGGACCAACCCGCCGCCCGATTGGTTCCTGGGCGACGAGACCGAAGCGCAGAAGGGGCTGGCACCGCCCGCAGGTCCGCCGACCGGCTCGTCCGACGCCGAACTGGCCGCGACGCTCAAGAAGATCAAGTTGCCGCCGGGCTTCAAGATTGAGGTCTATGCCTCGGGCGTGCTCGCCGCGCGGCAGATGGCGTGGGGCGACAACGGCACGCTATTCGTGGGATCGTTCGGGCTCGGCAACGTCTATGCGATCACCGATAAGGACGGCAAGAAACAGGTCAAGACCATCCTGAAGGGTCTGAAGATGCCGACCGGCCTCGCGTTCCAGAACGGCGCGCTGTACGTGGTCGATATCGACAAGCTGATCCGTTACGACAACGCCGAGGCCAATCTCGATAATCTCGGCACGGGCAAGGTCGTTTACGACGACATGCCGTCTTATGTGGCGCACGGCTGGAAATATCTCGCCGCCGACAAGGACGGCTGGTTCTACGTGCCGTTCGGGCCGCCCTTCAACATCGGGATTCCGCCGACCTCGCTGTCGCAGATCCGCCGCGTCGATCCCAAGACCGGCAATGCCGAGCTGGTCGCGCTCGGCGTCCGCAACTCGGTCGGCGGCGACGTCGATCCACGTACCGGAAAATACTGGTTCACCGAAAACGCGCGCGACTGGATCAGCGACGACATGCCGAGCGACAAGCTCAACATGATCAGCAAGCTCGGCGAGCATTTCGGCTATCCGTATTGCCATCAGGGCGACATGCCGGATCCGAAATTCGCGATGGGCCACAAGTGCTCGGAGTTCACGCCGCCGGTGCTCAATCTCGGCGCCCACGTCGCTCCGCTTGGCATGAAATTCTACACCGGCGATCAGTTTCCAGCCGAATACAAGAACAACATCTTCATCGCCGAACACGGCTCGTGGAACCGGCACAAATATCAGGGCGGCCTGATCAAGCGGGTGATCGCCGACCCGGACGGCAAGAACGCCAAGCAGGAAGACTTCGCCACCGGCTGGATCGAAGGCGATCAGGGCTATCTCGGCCGTCCCGCTGACATCGTGCTGGCCAAGGACGGCTCGATGCTGGTGGCCGACGACTGGGCCGGTGCGATCTATCGTATCAGCTACAGCAAATGAGCTCGAGCTGAGCGCGCCACCCTACGTTCGTCATTCCGGGGCGCCGCGCAGCGGCGAACCCGGAATCCATACTCCCGGGGTCCGTTGTCAGGTACGACAGTCGTCTTCGTGCTTCACCGCGAACACGGTGGTTATGGATCCCGGGCCTTCGTCCCGGCCGGCTGCGCCGACTGCGACGAATCCCGGAATGACGAACTCCAATCACAACTCTGAGCCAACAGAGGCCCCTTGCATGACTCGCCTGCTTGCCGCGCTGTCGCTGTCGTTTGCTCTCGTTCTGTGTGCTTCCCCACTTCTCGCAGGCGACATCGAGGCCGGCAAAGCCAAGGCCGGTGTCTGCGCGATCTGCCACGGCGAGAACGGCATCTCCAAGATGGAGTACACGCCGTCGCTGGCCGGACAGCCCGATCTCTATATTCAATGGCAGCTGGTGTTCTTTCGTGCCGGCACCCGCGAGAATGCCAATATGCGATCGGTGGTCGAGGATCTCAGCAACGAGGACATTCGCAATCTCGGTGCGTACTTCGCATCGCTGCCGCCGATGAAAAATCCGAAGCCGGACGAAAAGCCGGAGCTGTCGCGCAAGGGCGCCGAGGCCGCGGTGGGGCGGCGCTGCGCTTCGTGCCACACCGACAATTTTGCAGGCACCAAGGCGACCGCTCGGCTCGCCGGCCAGCGCGAGGAATATTTGATCAAGGCGCTGAACGAATTCAAATCTGGCCAGCGCTCCGGCGGCGCAATGGCGGCGATGGCCGACGTCGCCTATCAGCTCAGCGAAGAAGAGATCTACGCGCTGGCGCATTACCTTGCGCATTTGAACTAGGGCGGGATTGGGAGACTGCCAAGCAGCGCCTTCTCACCGTCGCTGGGAGGCTAAGTACGCGCCGAAATGGTCATTCCGGGGCGCGCGTGAAACGCGCGAACCCGGAATCTCGATTTAGCGGATCCAGCCCACGATAACCTCTGGATTCCGGGTTCGCTCACTGGCGTGAGCGCCCCGGAATGACGGGTGTGGGCGCTGACCTGCGACTTGATGACAGAACAGGATCACGACCTCTTCTGCCTCACTCGTTTCCTCTCAGGAACCAAACCGCGTTCCCGCCGTAGTCACGCCGGCGGATGACTCTCGTGCACCAGTTGGATCGATACGGCAGCGACGGCTTCGATCGCCGCGAGAGCCAGACGCGCCGCCGATCTATCCATCCTTCTGTGTGCGAGGTTCCATGGCTGACAAGCATCCCGAACTGAAATCCGCCAAGCTGGCAGACGTGTCGATCAAGCGGGGGGCGGGCGGCGAGACCCATCAGGTCGCGGAGGGCGAGGTTGCGTCGCTGACGACACGCCAGGGCGTGCCTGTCAGCGACGACCAAAACAGCCTCAAGCTCGGCCGGCGCGGCCCGACGCTGATGGAGGACTTTCACTTCCGGGAGAAGATCTTCCATTTCGACCACGAGCGGATTCCCGAGCGCGTCGTCCATGCCCGCGGCTTCGGCGCGCACGGTTTCTTCGAGACCACCGAGTCGCTCGCCGACATCACGGCTGCCGACATCTTCCAGCGTGCCGGAGAGAAGACCCCCGTGTTCGTGCGGTTCTCCACCGTCGCCGGCAACAAGGGCTCGTCGGATCTGGCGCGCGATGTCCGCGGCTTCGCGGTCAAATTCTACACCAAGGAAGGCAATTGGGATCTGGTCGGCAACAACATCCCGGTGTTCTTCATCCAGGACGCGATCAAGTTCCCCGACCTGATCCACGCCGCCAAGCAGGAGCCGGATCGCGGCTTCCCGCAGGCCCAGACCGCGCACGACAATTTCTGGGACTTCATCTCGCTGATGCCGGAATCGATCAACATGGCGCTGTGGATCATGTCCGATCGCACCATCCCACGCTCGTTCCGGTTCATGGAGGGCTTCGGCGTCCACACCTTCCGGCTGATCGACGCAAAGGGTAAGTCGACCTACGTCAAGTTTCACTGGAAGCCGAAGCTGGGCATGCAATCGGTGGTGTGGAACGAAGCGGTGAAGCTGAACGGCGCCGATCCGGACTTTCATCGCCGCGACATGTGGGATGCGATCCAGGCCGGCGACTATCCGGAATGGGAGCTAGGGCTGCAACTTTTCGACGACGATTTCGCGGACAAATTCGAGTTCGACATTCTCGACGCCACCAAGATCATTCCGGAAGAACGCGTGCCGATCCGCCGCGTCGGCCGGCTGGTGCTGGACCGCACCGTCGACAACTTCTTCAACGAGACCGAGCAGGTCGCGTTTCAGACCGGCAACATCGTGCCGGGGATCGACTTTACCAACGATCCGCTGCTGCAGGGCCGAAACTTCTCCTATCTCGACACTCAGCTGAAGCGGCTTGGCAGCCCGAACTTCAATGATCTGCCGATCAACGCGCCGAAATGTCCGTTCCACACCTTTCAGCAGGACGGACACATGACCCTGAACAACCCGCGCGGCCGCGCCAACTACGAGCCCAACTCGTGGGGCGCCAACGGCGGACCGCGGGAGACGCCGAAGGGCTTTCGCAGCTTCCCGACCGAGGAAGCCGGCGATAAGCGCCGCACCCGCGGCGAATTGTTCGCCGATCACTACAGCCAGGCGCGGCAGTTCTATATCAGCCAGAGCGAGACCGAGCAGACCCACATCAAGGACGCGTTCGTCTTCGAGCTCAGCAAGGTCGAGACGCCTGAAATCCGCGCCCGCGTGGTGTCGCATCTCATCAACGTCGACAAGACGCTGGCGAAGCTGGTCGCCGACGGTCTCGGCATGACGCTGCCCAAGGCGGCCGAGCCGGCCCGCAAGCCGATCACCGATCTGCCGCCCTCGCCCGCGCTCAGCATCATCAAAAATGCGCCGGGCAGCTTCAAGGGTCGCAAGCTCGGCATCCTGGTCAGCGACGGCGTGGACGCAGCGTTACTTACGGCGCTGGAGAAAGCCGCCAAGCAGCAGGGCGCATTGGTCGAACTGGTTGCCCCGACAGTCGGCGGATTCACCGCCTCCGACGGCAAGCAGCGGCCCGCCAAGCAGAAGGTCAATGGCGGCCCTTCGGTGCTGTACGATGCGGTGGCGATCCTGGTCTCGGCAGAGGGCGCCGCACAGCTGCAGCAGGAAGCGACCGCGCGCGACTTCGTCGCCGACGCTTTCGCGCACGCCAAGTTCATCGCCACCACCGAGGACGCGATGCCGCTACTGGAGAAGGCCGGTGTTGAACCTGACGGCGGCGTGATGAGTCTGGGCGGGCCCAAGGACGCAGGGCGCTTCCTGGAGCTGTGTAGCCAGCTGCGATTCTGGGAGCGCGAGCCGAAGGTCCACGCGGTTTAACTACGCGGGATACGGCGATCGGCCGCTTCCGCGCGGATCTGGTCTCGATGATAGGTGGCGCGCGGCGAGGTTGGCTTCGCCGCGCGCCTCATTCCATTTGCCGGAATACAACAAACACTCGCCGCCGCCGCGGGCTTGTTCTACACACGGAGCCATGAGCGAGCTTCGAACAACGGGCGCGTCAGGCGCGACGCAGCGGAAGATAGAGGCGGCGGCGGTCACCGAACGCATCGCGCGTTGGCGGGCGCTGGCCGCTGATCAATCCGGCGGCGATCCGTTCGCGCCGATGGCCGAGGCCGGCCTGTTCGAGATCGGTCTTCCCGGCGGCGACGCGGCGCTCGACAGCTATGGGGCGATCGCGCAGGCCGAACAGGCGATTGCGGCGGCGACCGGCGAGCTCGGCGTCGCCACCGCATTCGCCGGGCGGCAACTGATCGCGCGGTTCTTCATCGCCGGCTTTGCCGACGCGGCACAGCGCGGCGAATTGTTGCCGCGGATTGCCGCCGGGCGAGGCTGGGCCGCGGTGGCGATCTCCGAGCCCGGCGCCGGCGCGCATCCGAAACATCTTGCGACCACTGCGGAGCGGCAGGGCGACAAGTACGTCATCAACGGCCGCAAGGCGTGGATCACCAACGGTCCGGTCGCCGATCTGTTTCTGGTGCTGGCGATCACCGGCATCGAGCAGGGCCGCAAGCGTTACGGTCTGTTTCTGCTGCCGCGCGACACCGCAGGATTGACGCTGACCCCGATGCCGTCACTCGACGTGCTGAAGCCGGCGTCGCATTGCGAGCTGAGCTTTGTGAACTGCACCGTGCCGGCCTCGGCGCGGATCGGCACGATGCCGGATGCCTATCCGGCGATGGCGCTGCCGTTCCGAGACCTAGAGGACACGGTCGCGACCGCGACGACTGTCGGCTTCCTCGACTGGCTGCTGCACACGGTCGCGGCGCGGGTCGAGCCCAGCGACGATCACGCCCTGACGCTCGGCCGCTTCGCCGGGCTGCTGTCGCTGGCCCAGGCGGGAAGCGCCGCCGCGGTGCGGGCGCTGGACAGCGGCGAGCCGCCGAATGGCGCGCGCGTGATTGGCGTCCGCACTCTGGCGCGTATGCTCGTCGACGAGCTGCGCGCGCTGCTGCAGCCGGATCACCTTGACGACCAACTCACCCGGTCGCTGGCGGCGTTCGACGTGCTGGCCAATGTGGCGCGCGAGCCGCGCAAGCAGCGGCAGATCGCCCTCGGCCAATCTCTCTGGAGCAATCAAGCGCAATGACTGCGAATCTGCCGATGCAATCCATCGAGGCCGTTACCGCTGGGCTGGCGTCGGTCGGCTACATCGCCAGCCGCCAGATCGCCACGGCGGTGTATCTGGCCGAAAAGATCGAGAAGCCGATCCTGGTCGAAGGCCCGGCCGGCGTCGGCAAGACCGAGCTGGCGAAGGCGCTGGCGAGCTGGCGCGGCCTGCAGATGATCCGGATGCAGTGCTACGAGGGGCTGGACGAGGCCAAGGCGCTGTACGAGTGGAAATACGCCAAGCAGCTGCTCTACACCCAGATCCTCAAGGACAAGCTCGGCGAAGTGCTCGGCGGCGCGCAGACGCTGACGGATGCGCTCGGCCGGCTGCACGATTTCGGCGACGTATTCTTCTCCAAGGAATTCGTCGAGCCGCGACCGCTCTTGAAGGCGTTGGAGCAGCCGGAGGGCTGCGTGCTGCTGGTCGATGAAATCGACAAGTCCGATGCCGAGTTCGAGTCGCTGCTGCTCGAAATCCTGTCCGACTATCAGGTGACGATTCCCGAGCTCGGCACCATCAGCGCTACGGTGAAGCCGTTGGTGCTGCTGACCTCGAACGGCGAACGCGACCTGTCGGACGCGCTGAAGCGGCGCTGCCTACATCTGCACATCGGCTTCCCCGAGCAGAAGCTGGAGGAGCGCATCGTCGAAAGCCGCGTGCCCGGCGCCGGCGAAACGCTGCGCCGCCAGATGGTCGGCTTCATCAACCAGATTCGCGCGCTTGATCTGAAGAAGCTGCCGTCGGTCAGCGAAACGATCGACTGGGCACGGGTGCTGGTGCTGCTGCAGGCGAGCGAACTCGACCACCAGACCGTGAAGGACACCCTCAACGTGCTGCTGAAATACGAAGCCGACATCGAGACGGCGCTGCCGCAGGTCTCCGGCTTCGTCGCCAAGTCCGGGCGCGAGGGCGTGTTCGGCTGATGCGCGAGGAGCTGCACCGCTTCTTCCGGGCGGCGCGCGGCGCCGGCGTGCGGGTGTCGCCGGCCGAGAGCATCGACGCGATGCGGGCAGTGTCCGAGGTCGGCTTCGCCGATCGCGGCCTGCTCCGCGACACCCTGCTGGTGACGCTGGCCAAGACCCAGGACGAGAAGCAGGCGCTGGCGCAGTGCTTCGATCTGTTCTTCAGCCGGCCCGAGCCGAAGAGCAATGCGGATGCCACCGACGACGTCGATCCGCAGGCGGACAGCGGATCTTCGCCGTCGCAGCCGAGCGGCAGCGGCGCGCCGGGGCAGGGCGGCGGCGAAGGCTCGGCGCCGCCGGAGCTCGGCGAACTGGCGCAGATGCTGCTGGCGCAGGATCGCAGCGCGGTCGCGGCGGCGCTCGCCGGTGCTGCCAATGAAGCCTCGCTGTCCAACATCCGGTTCTTCACCCAGCGCGGCCTGTTTCAGAGCCGGATGATGGAGGCGCTCGGCATCGGCCGGTTGCGCGACGATCTCGACCGGCTCAAGGCCGATGATCCGGCGCAGGCCGAACGGCTCGCCGCCGCGCTCGACGGCTTGCGCGACAGCGTCCGCGAGATGGTGGCGCAGGCGCTGCTATTGTACGGCCGCGAGGAGGCCGAGAACCTGCGCCACGAGGTGCTGCGCAACGCGCCGATGATGCGGCTGGAGCGGCGCCAGGTCGAGCAGATGAAGGAGCTGATCCGTGCCATCGCGCGGCGGCTGCGCGAGCGCTACAGCAAGCCGCGCAAGCGGCAGCGCCGCGGCCATCTCGACGTCCGCCGCACCATCCGCCGCAACGCCGCCTGGGGCAACATTCCGTTCCTTACCGCCTGGAAGCGCCGGCATCGCGATCGGCTGCAGATCGTGGCGCTGTGCGATGTCTCCGGCTCGGTGGCGCAGGTGTCGGATTTCTTCCTGCTGCTGATCCACAGCCTGCACGAGGTGGTCGACGATGTCCGCTCATTCGCGTTCTCCGGCCACCTGATCGAGGTCAGCGATATCCTCGCCAAGCAGGAGCCGGAAGCGGCGATGCGCGAGATCATGTCCAAGGTCGGGTTCGGCTCGTCCGACTACGGCGCGTCGCTGGCGGATTTCGAAAAACGCTGGCTGCGTAGCGTGACGCCGAAGACCACGGTGATCGTGCTCGGCGACGCCCGCAGCAACAACCTCGATCCGCGCACCGACATTCTGCGCACCATTTCGGAGCGTGCCAAGCGCGTGGTCTGGCTCAATCCAGAAGGCCGGATGGGCTGGGGCTGGGGCGATTCGGAGATGTTCCGCTACGCGCCGTTCTGCAATGTGGTTCGGCAATGCGCCACCGCCAAGCAGCTCGAACGCGCGGTCTCGGATATCGTCGCCGCCTATCAGTAGGCGTCGGGCCACGCGGCGTGCTGTCTTGCGCCGAGCGGCTGCGCGCGCCGTTTAAATTCGCGGCAGTTAGTTGCGCCGCACAAGAGGCGACGATTGACTTCACGCCAGCGCGCGCCTTCACTTCCCTCGTCGAGACGGCCACCAAGAGCCGCCGGCCTTCCGAGGGAGAAAACCGATGAGCTTCGCTTACTTCGACTGGATCGCCCATCACGCCGAGGTCCGCCCGGAGCGGATCGCGGTGATCGATCTCGCCACCAGCCGCAGGATCAGCTACGGCACGATGGATGAGCGGGTGGACCGGCTGGCGACGCATCTGTCCACGCTCGGCGTCGGCCGCGGCGACCGCGTCGTGGTGCTGGCGCTGAACGCGGCCGAGACACTGGAGCTGCAGTTCGCGTGCTTCCGGCTCGGCGCGATCTTCGTGCCGCTCAACGTCCGGCTCACCGTGCACGAACTGTCCTACATCGTCGGCGACGCCGCGCCGCGCGTGCTGGCGCATGACGACGAGCTGGCGCCGATGGCGGCGGAGCTGAAGGCCGCGTGTAGCGTGCCGCATGTGCTGGCGTTCGGCCCGGCCTACGAGGCGGCGCTGGCGGCCTCGCCGCGTCTCGGCGCCCCCGAGCCGGTAACACTCGATGACGTCTCCACCATCATGTACACCTCCGGCACCACCGGTAAGCCGAAGGGCGCCATGATCACCCATGGCATGACCTTCATCAACGCGGTCAATCTCGGCATCCCGATCTTCGTGTCGCAGCGGACCGTATTTCTCTGCGTGCTGCCGCTGTTCCACACCGGCGGGCTGAATTGCTACACCAACCCGGTGCTGCACGCCGGCGGCACCACGCTGCTGATGCGAACCTTCGATCCCGGCGCGGCGCTGTCGATCATCGGCGATCCATCGGTCGGGCTGACGCACTTCTTCGGGGTGCCGTCGATCTATCAGTTCATGTGCCAGCACCCGGCGTTCGCGAGCACCGATCTGTCGCGGCTGCAGATCGCAGGCGTCGGCGGCGCACCGATGCCGGTGCCGCTGCTCAAGATCTGGCAGGACCGCGGCTGCGCCCTGGTGCAAGGCTACGGCATGACCGAGACCAGCCCGGCTGTGCTGATGCTCGATGCCGATGATGCGGCCCGCAAGGCCGGCTCGGCCGGCAAGCCGGTGCTGCACGGCGACCTGAAGATCGTCGGTCCCGATGGCGAGCCGGTGAAGCCGGGCGAGATGGGCGAGCTCTGGGTGAAGGGCCCGAACATCACCCCCGGCTATTGGAACCGGCCGGACGCCAACCGCACGTCGTTCACCGACGGCTGGCTGCACACCGGCGATGCGGCGCGGGTCGACGACGAGGGCTTCTACTACATCGTCGACCGCACCAAGGACATGTACATCTCCGGCGGCGAGAACGTGTACCCGGCCGAGGTCGAGGATGTGCTGTATCAATTGCCGGAGATCGCCGAGGCGGCGGTGATCGGCGCGCCCGATCCGCAATGGGGCGAGACCGGCATCGCGGTGGTTGCGCTGAAGCCGGGCCATGAGCTGAGCGAGGCCAGCCTGCTGGCGCATTGCCGCGAGCGGCTGGCGCGGTTCAAATGTCCGCAGCGCGTCAGCTTCGTCGATGCCCTACCGCGCAACGCCACCGGCAAGGTGCACAAGCCGACCTTGCGCGAGCGCATCCTGGTGCGCGAGCCGGCCGAGGCGTGATCGCGTCGCGGCGGTCGCGGCCCTGCCGCAGCCGGCGTAGGTCGTTGGACTGTCGCGGTGCGCCGGATATCCAGCGCACCGACAGACCGTGATGCGGCGTCGCGGCACGATCGGTGCCGGGCGCTAGCCCTTGCCGGCGTACAGACGGCACCAGCCGTTTTCGCTGATCGGGCTTTCGACCGTGACGCAGGAGCTCGGCGGCCGGAACTGCCGGCAGGTGCCGCAGCGCTTGCCGCCGTTCGGCGACTCCTGATAGCCCGCATCCTTGTGCGACGCCTTCTTGGTGACTTGTGCGGTCGCCGAGGCGACGCCGGTGCCGAGCAGCGCGGCGACTCCCGCGGCGCCGGCACCCGCTTTCAGCAGATTCCGCCGCGACAGCGGCTGATCGGTGGGCTTGTGTTTCATCGGTGGTCGTCCTCCCTTTGTTGACGTCGAGTTGTCGTTGCCGGCGGCGCCGTATCGGGCCGCCGGTTCTTCACCACTTCGCGTTCAGCGAGATCTGGAGATACTGCGCGTCGTAGTTCGGATTGGTCGCGCCCATGTCGATCATCCGCGCCAGCGTGGTGTCGACCAGATACAGATACGGCGACATCAGATCCTGCTGCCAATTGTCGACGCTGTTGCGTTCCCAGATGTAGCGGCCCTTGACGTAGACCTCGCCGGTCCAGCCGAGCTTCGCCACGATCGACGGGTCGATGGTGTGCCTGAGCGAGGCGTCGAGCCGCTGATAGTTGGTCGACACGGTCGGGAACGGCCGGTACACAGCGCCGCCGGCATTCGCCGCCATCGCGTAGCCGTTGTAGGGGCCGTAGTCCCAGTCCTCGTGCGAGAGCGAGATCGCGTAGCCGAGCTTGAAATCGAGCACGCCGGGAATCAGCTCCAGCGTGCTCGAGATCAGGACGGTCTGCACCTTCTCCAGCGTGTTGCTGCCGAACGCATTGATTGGGGTGGCGTTGGGCCGGCCGGTGACCGAATTGGTGAGGGTGCCGCTGCCGACCTGGAAGCGGTCGTAAGTCTCGTACAGATACGATGCCTGGATCGCGGAGCCGGGCGCGAAGGTGTAGGTGACGTCGATGCCGGCGTTCCAGGTGTTGCTCTTCTTGAGGCCGAAGAACAGCGGATCGTCTGGATAGTCCTCGAACCGCAGCCCGGCGGTCGGCGACACGACAAAGTCACGGAACACGCTGCCGCTCGGACCGGAGATGTCGAGGAAGGCGTTGGCCTTGGTCTGGTTGCGGTTGGCCATGTCGAACTTGCGCATCAGCAAGTTGGTGCCGTTGTTGGCGGTGGCGCTGTAATAGGTGTCGCGCGCCATCGCCAAGCCGTCGTAATTGTCGTAGCGGCGTTCGGAATATTGGCCGCTGGTGCGCAGCGTCGCGATGTCGTGGACCTTGAAGTCGGCGGTGACCTTGCCGATGAATTCGTTAGTGACGTTGGCGTCGCGGCGGGTACGATCCCATTGCTCCCAGCCGAAGCTGCTGCCGAGCGTCACCCATCTGGCCGGCCGCCATTGCACCTCACCGCTGGCGTTCTGCTTGGTGTAGGACATCGACAGCGACCGGCGCGGAATGCCGGCGGCGATGCCGGTCGCGGACGAATCCTCCACCACGTAGTTCGGCATCAGCAGTTCGGGCGTCTGATTGTCGTTGTCGTAGTAGCGATAGCGGGTGGTGGTGCGGAATTCCGGCGTCCATTGAGTGGTCGCGGTGGTATTGTAGAGTGCGGTGTTGACCTCGCCGTTGAGGCTCGACGCCGGCAGCGCGAAGGTGGTGATGCTGGGATTGGCGGTGAACGGGATGAAGGGATCGTTCTGCCGCATCGTGGTGTATTGCAGCGTGCTGTTCCAGCGCGTCTTGAACGGCAGGTCGATGCCGCTGGTGACCGAGGTGTTGTAAGCCTGATTGCTCGGCATCAGGCTGATCCGTGCCGCCGGCGAGAACACCCGTGGATTGGCCGGGTCGTAGAACGGGTTCTGCACCGTGAAGGCGTTGTAGCTGTTGTCGTACAGCGAGAAGCCGCCGCCGAGCTGGACGTTGTAGCGGCCGCCCCACGGCGTCGCCCCGAAATACTGGCCGCTGAGCTTGCCGATCTGGGTGGTGTCGTCGATCGGGCGCGGCGCCTGCATCTGCTGCAGTCCGGTGCCGGCGAGGCCGCCGATCGGGAAACCGGCGATCTGGGTGCCCTCGCGCTTCTCGTGCGAATAGGCGGCCTTGACGTCCCAGTTCGGGTCCGGAGTCCAGCGATAGGCGGCGGAGCCTTTGCGGCGGTCGATGCCGACGTCGATGATGCTGGTCTTGCCCGCCAGCGCGTTGGAGACGGCGGCACGCTGCGCAGGGCTGGTCGTGGTCGCCGGGGCGACGACGGACAATCCGCTGCCCGGAATGGTGACGGCCGTCGTCAAATTGCTGGTGCCGACGCCGTTCCAGATGCTCAGCGCGCTGGTGTTGTAGAGATGCGGGATCTCGTCCCAGCTCAGAGTCAGGTAGTGTTCGCCGGCCTTGGAGAAGTCGAAGATGTAGCGCTGATTGTTGTTGCCGATGTGGTCGGCACGCAGTTCGTTCCAGTAGGTGCCGTCCTTGGTCTGCAGCGTCATCCGCAGATACTCGGCATACAGCCCCGGCGCGATCCGGCCGTATTCTTCGAATTTCGAGCGGTTGTTGCGGGCGCCGCCGCCGAACGGATTGGTCGGCGACACCCACGGCGTCGCCGATTTCGGCGGGCGTTGGATGAATGTTCGCCATCCGGCTTCGAATTCACCCGAATACGTCCAGCCGCCGTGAGCGGCGTCGAAGTCGTCGACCGAGCGCGCCGGCTCCTCTTTCGCCGCCGTCTCGGCGGTCGCGCTCAACGGCATTGCGGTGATCACCGAAATTGCCGCGGACGTCAGCAGGAATTGCTTCAACGCCATTTCAAGGCCCCCTTCGCGCGAGTCGTTTCCATCACCCTTCGCGGCTTGTTGGTGTGGCAAGCGACGGCGGCCGCAGCCGTCGCTGTCCCTGGCACCGAACTATCGGTGCCAGCGCGATCCGGACGGCGAGTTCGAGCCGTGGATATTGTTGTGGCAATTCTGGCAGGCGTTCCCGACCGCCCAGCGTGCCGCCGTCGGCAGGCCCGGCTGGTTGTGCGGATTGGTGTGGCACTGCTGGCACAGCCGCTGCCGCGCGACGATCAGCAGCGACTCGTGGTTGGAGCCGTGCGGTTCGTGGCAGTTCAGGCAGTTCTCGCGCACCGGCGGATGCTCGAACAGGAACGGTCCGCGCTTATCGGCGTGGCAGGTGTAGCAGGTGTCGTTGACGGTCGCTTCCTTGAGCAGTTTCTCGGTGGCGCTGCCGTGCGGGTTGTGACAGTTGACGCAGGTGATCTTGGTCTCGCGAAGCGGCATGTGCGACGTGCGCTGCACCTGCGCCTTGCGGTCCTTGTGGCACTGGAAGCAGGTGTCCATCACCTGCACGGTCTTGAGCTGATTGCGCGGCGACACCTTGCGCATCACGGTGTGGCAATTGACGCAGGCCAGCCCGCGGGACTCGTGCTGCGAGCCCTGCCAGTAAGTCTGGTCGCCCTTCTCGTGGCAGCTCAGGCAGACGCTATTGGCCTCGGCGACGTCGAAACCGCGGCTGTCGGTCGGGCGGAACGAGCGGATGCCGCCCTTCTCGCGGCCGCCGCCGCCGTTGACGTGCGCCGAGCCGGGGCCGTGGCAGGTTTCGCACTCCATCTTGCCTTGCGGCGTGACCTTGCCGGACTTGATGTTGCGGCCCATCACGGTCTGCTGGAATTCGTCGAACAGGCCGGCGTGGCAGGTCTCGCAAGGCTTGGAGCCGACGAAGTAACGGCCGTCCGGATCGCCCGGCGCCGGCGCCACCATCGGCGCGCGGCCGTCGGCCGCCGCCTTCGGTTCGCGCTTTGCGACCATCAGCACGGGGCGCGTATCGTCGGTCTTGGCGGCGAGGAGCTCGATGAAGCCGAACCGCTGCGGTTGCTCGATCGCGTCGTCGAAGTTCTCCAGCGCCACCCAGGTCGTCACCGTGGCGGCATCGCGAACCACCTCCGGCATCTGCGCCACGTAGTCCGGCTCGCGTGCGAGCCGTGCCGCCAGGGTGCGGCGGGTCTCGTGCGAGCGCAGGATGCGTTTTTCGGCGAGCGTCGTGGCGCGCTGCCTTCCGACGAGGCGCAGCATCTGGTCGAGCTGTGGGCCGCCTTCGATCGGCGTCAGCGGCAGCGCGCTCTCGGCGGCGCCGTGCCCGGCGAAGCGGGTATCGAACCGCGGCCCGGCTGCGGAAGCGCGATGCGGCGAACTGTGCGGTGATCCATGTGGAGATCCATGTGGAGATCCATGTGCAGATCCCTGGGCGGACGAGCCGTGGCCGGAGATGTGGCCGTGCGGGCTGCCGCCCTGCGAGCCGCCGAGCGCCAGGCCGTGGGCCGGCACCGGGGTAAAGTTCTGTTCGGCCTTGCCGGCGCCCTGCAGCCCGCGCACGTAGTCGACCAGCGCGTTGATGGACGGATCGACCGCGCCGACCTGGCCGTCATGCGGCAAGGCGGTGTGTTCGACCATCGCCGGTTCGGCGCCGGCTGGCCAGGTCCCCCAGGCCAGTGCGATCGATACGAATAGCGACGAGATCCAGCTCCGGCGGCCGCGCCGATTTTGGTCGCGCGCAGCCGCCGTCCCCCGAGAGCCCCCCATTGCGTCCCCCGCAAGTGCTCAAAGCACGATGATTTTTGTCAGCCACCATCGATCGCCGTCCACGTGTCGCGGGCGACGTCGAGCCAAGATCATTTCAGTTTGAAAAAGTCCGTTGGTGCAGGTTCAGCCTGCATCACGACGCTTGCCGGAGTTGTCCGGGAAGTAATTAGTCACAATCTGTCATCAAAAGTCACATGCCGTACTAAAACGCGTATTTGATCGAGATCAATTATTCACATCTGTTAGCATATGCAGCGAACGAGCGATGTTGCGGTGGTTGAGTAGTTGTTGTCGTTCCAACTAACTCATGATTGGAACTAATCAAATTGCGCTTAGCGCAATGCGGTGTTGGTGTGGCTTGCGGTGCTCCGTGGTAGTCCGAAGTGTGTCGTTCTGTCGCAGGCGTTGAGCGTTGCGCCGATGTGGTGTGTTCTTCAGCGACTGGTCGTGGCGGCAACATAGTACTTATCTTTGCGTCAAACTTCGTCAAACTGCGTCGTTGCATGGGGCGATTGATTGTTATTATCGAGAAAACGATGATTTCGGCGTCCTGCGAGATGCTCGGTGGTGTCGCTGAGCACTTCGCCGTCGTCGGGCAGCGTCGAGACAGGAGACGTGCTGCGATCCTCTCCAGCAGTCGCGCGATCACCGGATTAATCGTTTGGTAAGTGCTCGGGCGGCCTCGGCGCATCAATCGGACGAGCCAAACTCTCGCGCCCGCCGGTCATCGAGCCGCCTTCCGCAACCGGACGAGCAAAGGCCTAGCGATCGGCGAAGATGCGGTAGCGCTGCGGATGCAGGCCAATGCGGTCGCCGACTTTCAGCGAGTGATCGCGCGGGGCGTCGATCTCGATCAGGGTCTCGCCGCCAAGGCCGTTCAGCACGATGTCCGCGCGCTGCATCGGGCCGAAGGCGCGCACAGCCTTGACGGCGCCTTCGAACACGCCGCTGCCGCTCGGGCCGACCGCGACGTCGTGGCGACGGACGAACAGCTTCGACGGACCGGCGGCGGCGTCCTGCGCGGCGAGATCGAGGTCGCGGTCGCCGAGCCGAACGCGGCCGTCACGCACCTCGACCGGCAGCACGATCGATTCGCCGATGAAGCCGTGCACGAAGGCGGAGGCTGGGCGTTCGTAGACGTCGCCGGGCGAGCCGATCTGTTCGATCCGGCCCTTGTCCATCACCACGACGCGGTTGGCGACTTCGAGCGCCTCTTCCTGGTCGTGGGTGACGAAAATCGAGGTGACGTGGATTTCCTCGTGCAGATTGCGCAGCCAGGCGCGCAGTTCCTTGCGCACCTTGGCGTCGAGCGCGCCGAACGGCTCGTCGAGCAGCAGGATGCGCGGCTCGATCGCCAGCGCGCGGGCGAGCGCGATGCGCTGGCGCTGGCCGCCGGAGAGCTGGTTCGGATAGCGGTCGGCGAGCCAGCCGAGCTGCACCAGATCGAGCAGATCGCCGACCCGCTTCTTGATCTCCGCCTCGCTCTTGCGGATCTTGCGCGGCTGCACCCGCAGGCCGAACGCGACGTTCTCGAACACGTTCATGTGCCGGAACAGCGCGTAGTGCTGGAACACGAAGCCGACATGACGCTCGGCGGCACCACGCGCCAGCGCGTCCTCGCCATCGATCGTCACGGTCCCGGCGTCCGGCCATTCCAGCCCGGCGATGATCCGCAGCAGCGTGGTCTTGCCGGAGCCGGAGGGGCCGAGCAGCGCCATCAGTTCGCCGGTTTCGACCCGCAGGTCGACATTGTCGAGCGCGCGGAAGCTGCCGAATTGCTTGACGATGTTGCGGACTTCAATGGTCATCGGGATGCTGCCCCTGTTCGATGCGGCCTTCCAGCACGGTCTTGGCGATCAGCGTCACCAGCGCGAGCAGCGCCAGCAGCGAGGCGATCGCGAACGCGGCCACCATCTGGTACTCGTTGTAGAGAATTTCGACCAGCAGCGGCATGGTGTTGGTCTCGCCGCGGATGTGGCCGGAGACCACCGACACCGCGCCGAATTCGCCCATCGCGCGCGCATTGCAAAGTAGCACGCCGTACAGCAGGCCCCATTTGATATTCGGCAGCGTGACCCGCCAGAACGTGGTCCAGCCGCCGGCGCCGAGCGAGATCGCGGCTTCCTCTTCCTGCTGGCCTTGCTCCTGCATCAGCGGGATCAGTTCGCGCGCCACGAACGGGAAGGTGACGAAGGTCGTCGCCAGCACGATCGCCGGCACGGCGAACAGGATCTGGACGCCGTGCGCCATCAGCCATGGTCCGAACCAACCTTGCGCGCCGAACAACAGCACGAAGACGAGGCCTGAGATCACGGGCGAGACCGAGAACGGCAGATCGATCAGGGTGATCAGGAAGGTCTTGCCGGGAAAGTCGAACTTGGCGATCGCCCAGGCGGCGATGACGCCGAATACCAGATTGAGGCCGACCGAAAGGCCGGCCGCAATCAGCGTCAGCTTGATCGCCGCAAGCGCCTCCTCGTCGGCCAGCGCCGACAGATAGAACGCGACGCCTTTCGACAGCGCCTCCGAGAATACCAGGATCAGCGGCAGCACCACGAAGATGGTGAGGAAGGTGAGGGCGAAGCCGATGACCAGCAGCCGTACCCAGGCCGGCTCGGTGTGGGCGGACCGGCGCCCGGCGACGGCTGGCGCGGCCGCGCCTACTGATGTGATCGCTGCACGCCTGGCTTGACTAGCGGAAACCAACGTCATGGCGTCACGCCGTGGCCAGCGACCGGGACTGCGCCCAGTGCTGGATCCGGTTGAGGACGAAGATGATCAGGAACGAGAAGATCAGCATCACCACTGCGATCGCGGTAGCGTCGGCATAACGGAATTCCGACAGCCGAATCACGATTAGCAAGGGAGCGATCTCCGAAACATTGGGCAGGTTGCCTGCGATGAAGATCACCGAGCCGTATTCGCCGACCGCGCGGGCGAAGGCGAGGGCGAAGCCGGTGAGCAGCGCCGGCGTCAGAGAGGGCAGAATGACGCGCCAGATCGTCTGCCAGCGCGAGGCGCCAAGGCATTCTGCCGCCTCTTCGAGTTCGGTGCCGAGATCGAGCAGCACCGGCTGCACCGTGCGCACCACGAACGGAATGCCGATGAAGATCATCGCCAGGAAAATGCCGAGCGGCGTGAACGCCACCTTGATGCCGAGCGCGGCCAGCGGTGCGCCGAGCCAGCCCTTCTGCGCGAACAGCGTGGTCAGCGCGATGCCGGCCACCGCGGTCGGCAGCGCGAACGGGATGTCGACGATCGCATCGAAGATCCGGCGGCCCGGGAAACGGTAGCGCACTAGCGCCCAGACGATCAAAAGCCCGGCCACCAGGTTGACGCAGGCTGCGGCGAACGCCAGGCCGAACGAGATCTTCAGCGCATGCAGGGTGCGCGGCGCCGTCACCGTCGACCAGAATTCGGCGAAGCTCAGCTCGGCGGTTTTGACGAACAGCCCCGCCAGCGGGATCAGGATCATCAGCGACAGCCAGGTGATCGTCAGCCCCATGGTGAGGCCGAAGCCGGGTAGGGAGCGCTTGCGCGAGAGCGTGTTCACAGAGGCACCTGCGCAGATCGGAGACGTGTTTTGACCAAAAGAGAAGCCGCGTAACGCGCGCTAACCTCTCCCCGCCTGCGGGGAGAGGCCGACTGGCTGAGCGAAGCAAAGCCGGTCGGGTGAGGGGGCGCTGCAACGAAGCCGAGCGGGTTAGTCTCGCGGAGAGGCCTCCTCACCCCAACCCTCTCCCCGCGCGCGGGGAGAGGGAGCGCGCCGGCAATTTTGACAGACATGTTGCCTACCACTCCTGTCGGATCGCGACCCGCGCGCTCTCAGTTCTTGTAGATCTTATCGAACACGCCGCCGTCGGCGAAGTGTTCGGTCTGTGCCTTGGTCCAGCCGCCGAACACATCGTCGATCGTGAACAGATCGACCTTGGCGAACGCGCCTTCGTGTTTCCTGGCAATCTCTGGATCGCGCGGACGGTAGAAGTTCCGTGCGGCGATTTCCTGACCGTCCTTGGAGTACAGGTATTTCAGATAGGCTTCAGCGGTCGCGCGGGTGCCCTTCTTGTCGACGACGGTATCGACGACTGCGACCGGCGGCTCGGCGAGGATCGACACCGAGGGTGCCACGATCTCGAATTTGTCGGCGCCGAATTCCTTCACGGCGAGATAGGCTTCGTTCTCCCAGGCCAGCAGTACGTCGCCGACGCCGCGTTCGACGAAGGTGACGGTGGAGCCGCGCGCACCGGTATCGAGCACCGGAACCTGCTTGTACAGCTTGGCGACGAAGTCACGCGCGGCCTCGGGCGAACCGGACGTTTTCAGCGCATAGCCCCAGGCCGCAAGGTAGTTCCAGCGCGCGCCGCCAGAGGTCTTCGGGTTCGGCGTGATCACGCTGACACCGGGCTTGAGCAGATCGTCCCAGTCCTTGATGCCCTTCGGGTTGCCCTTGCGGACCAGGAACACGATCGTCGAGGTGTAGGGCGAAGAGTTGTCCGGCAGCCGCTTCTGCCAGTCCTTTGCGACCAGTCCTCTGCCCGCGATCGCGTCAATGTCATAGGCGAGCGCCAGGGTGACGACATCGGCCTGCAGGCCGTCGATCACCGAGCGCGCCTGCGCACCCGAGCCGCCATGCGACTGCTTGATGGTGACGCGATTGCCGGTCTCCTTTTGATAATCGGCGGCGAACGACTTGTTGAGATCGGCGTATAGCTCGCGGGTCGGATCATATGACACGTTCAGCAGCGATACGTCGGCGGCATTTGCAGCGGTAGCCACCAGCAGGCCGGCGACCATGGGAATGAAACGGCGAAGCATTGTTGTCTCCATTGTGCTCGACGATATTTCTGTCGTCGGCGCGGAGAGGTGAAGGTCACGAACTAAGCAGGCCAAGTCAACGAAACGGCATTTCATTGTTCGCTTAGTTACGACAGCAATGTCCTATGAAGTCTTGACGGTGTGAATGCCGCATTCCGTCTTGCCGCGGCCGCGCCAGCGGCCGGCGCGCGCATCCTCGCCGGCTTCGGCGCGGCTGGTACACGGCATGCAGCCGACCGACAGGAAGCCCGAACCGACCAGCGGATGCGGCGGTAGTTTTGCGGCGGCGTAGATCGCGGCGATGTCGGTCGGCGTGACATTGGCGAACGGATTGAATTTCAATCGCGAACCATCGGCTTCGACCACCGGAATGTCTGCGCGCGCGCCGCCTTGAAAGCGCTTGCGGCCGTTGATCCAGCCGTCGAACGGCGTCAGCGCCCGCTTTAGCGGTTCGACCTTGCGGATCAGGCAGCATTTGTCCGGATCGGAGAACCACAATTCGCGCGCCGCATCGTCGCGATCGAGATCGGCATCGAGCGGGTTGATCGAGCGCACGTCGCGCAGGCCGAGCAGGTCGGTCAGCGTGTCGCGGTAGGCGAGGGTTTCTTCGAACAGCCAGCCGGTATCGAGAAACACAACCGGGATCGCCGGGTCGACGTCGGCCATTACTTTCAACAAAGCAGCCGACTCGGTGCCGAACGACGACACCGCCGCGAGCTTGTCGCGACCGATCTCGCGCAGCGCCGCAGCAATGATCTCGGCCGGCGAGGCGCTGCGCAGCGCCGCGTCGAGCGCCTGCGCACGCGTCTCCACGCCCGCGGAGGCGGGTGCGGAGGAAGGGAGAGAGTGCGCCAGCTCGGTCATCGGTCACTGCGTCCTGATCGTCATCGTCAACTGTCCGCCGTGGCGCCGCAGCATCGCGCCGATCCACGAAGAAGGATTGACTAGAATTATTTTCTATCTATGTATCTTGCAAGCGCGGTGAATAGAAAATTATTCCTTCTATTCGCGGTGTCAGAAATAGAAATTCCATCTCCGTTTTGCGTGTTCCAGAGATGCCCGTTCTCTCCGGCTTCGGACGGCGTCTTCGAACCCGCAAGCCACGACCCGGCCCGGTGTCGATCGGGACCGCCAATTCGGGAGCTTGTCATGACGCTCGCTGCGCGAGAAACCGCCGCTCTGGTTTCGGTCCCGGCCCCACCGCTGGAAGATCAGCTTCGCGCGATGGATCACCTCGACGCGCTGGAGGCGCAGAGCATCTACATTCTGCGCGAGGCGTTCGCGCGGCTGAAGAAGCTGGCGCTGCTGTGGTCGCTCGGAAAAGATTCCAACGTGATGATCTGGCTGGCGCGCAAAGCGTTCTTCGGCCGCGTCCCGTTTCCGGCGCTCCACGTTGATACCGGCAAGAAGTTTCCCGAGATGTACGCGTTCCGCGATACCTACGCGAAGGAATGGGATCTCGATCTGCGCGTCGACGATTGCCCGCCGATCGACAGCGTCGATCCGACGCTGCCGCCGGCCGCACGCTCCGCTGCGCGCAAAACTGAGGGCCTCAAGCTCGCGCTCGCCAAATACGGCTTCGACGGACTGATCGCCGGCATCCGCCGCGACGAGGAAGCGACGCGCGCCAAGGAGCGGGTGTTCTCGCCGCGCGGTACGGAAGGCGGATGGGACGTGCGCGACCAGCCGCCGGAGTTCTGGGATCAGTTCAACGCCTCGCCGCCGCCCGGCGCACATTTGCGCATTCACCCGATCCTGCATTGGACCGAGGCCGACATCTGGGCCTACACCAAGCGCGAAGGTATCCCGATCATTCCGCTGTATCTGGCGCAGAATGGCAAGCGCTATCGATCGCTCGGCGATCAGGACATCACTTTCCCGGTATCATCGAACGCCGCGTCGATCGATGAGATCCTGCTCGAACTCGAGACCACCAAGGTACCGGAGCGCGCCGGCCGCGCGCTCGACCACGAGACCGAGGACGCGTTCGAGCGGCTTCGCGTCGCCGGCTATCTGTGATCCGCACCCGTGAGTGACGCCATGACCATCGCCGTTCCGCCCGCCTCGCTCGCCGCCGACGCCGTTCGTCCGCTGGTGCGTATCGTCATCGTCGGCCATGTCGACCACGGCAAGTCGACGCTGGTCGGCCGCCTGCTGCATGAAACCGGCTCGCTGCCCGAAGGCAAGCTGGAGATGCTGAAGGCGGTCAGCGCCCGGCGCGGCATGCCGTTCGAATGGTCGTTTCTGCTCGACGCGCTGCAGACCGAGCGCGATCAGGGCATCACCATCGATACCACCCAGATCCGTTTCCGCACCCGCTCACGCGACATCGTGCTGATCGACGCGCCCGGCCACGCCGAATTCCTGCGCAACATGATCACCGGAGCCTCGCAGGCAGACGGCGCGGTGCTGATCATCGACGCGCTCGAAGGCGTGCGCGATCAGACCCGGCGGCACGGCTATCTGCTGCAACTGCTCGGCATCAAGCAGGTCGCCGTCGTGGTCAACAAGATGGACCGGGTCGAGTTTTCGGCGGCACGCTTCCGCGACATCAGCGACGAAATCACCGCGCATCTGACCTCGCTCGGCGTCACGCCGACCGCGGTGATTCCGATCTCGGCGCGCGACGGCGACGGCGTCGCCGCCCGCACCGAGAACATCGCCTGGTATCTCGGCCCCACCGTGGTCGAGGCGCTCGACGGCCTGACGCCAGCGCCGCCGCTCGACGCGCTGCCGCTGCGGCTCGCCGTGCAGGCGATCTACAAATTCGACGATCGCCGCATCGTCGCCGGCCGCATCGAGTCCGGGCATCTGCGGGCGGGCGACGATATCGTCATCATGCCGGCCGGCAAGATCGCCAAGATCAAGACCGTCGAAGGCTGGCCGGTGACGCCGCTCGCGGGTTCGTTCGGCGCCGGCCGTTCGGTCGGCATCACGCTCGACCGCGAACTATTCGTCGAACGCGGCGACGTGATCGGCCATGCCGGCACCGCGCCGCGCGATACCCGCCGCCTGCGCGCGCGGATTTTCTGGCTGCACGATCAGCCGCTCACCGCCGGCGCTTCGGTGCTGGTGCGGCTCGGCACTCGCGAGACTCGCGCTAACGTCGTGGCGATCGAGAAGGCGGTCGACCCGGGCGATCTCGCCAGCGAGGCCGCGACCGAGATCAAGCGCAATCATGTCGGCGAGATCGACCTGTCGCTGTCGCAGCCGGTCGCGGCCGATCCGGCCGACGACAATCCGCGCACCGGGCGGCTGGTGATCGAGATCAACGGCCGGATCGCCGGCGGTGGCTTGGTGCTCAGCGTCGACAGCGGCCAGCGCGCTGCAACCGCCGATATCGTGCCGGTCGAGTCCGCGCTGCAGCCGGGCGAGCGCGCCGCGCGCTATCGCCACGACGGCGCGGTGCTGTGGTTCACCGGGCTGCCGGGCTCCGGCAAGTCGACGCTGGCGCGCGCGCTGGAGCGGCGGCTGTTCGATCGCGGCGGCTCGCCGATCCTGCTCGACGGCGACACGTTGCGCGCCGGGCTGAACAGCGACCTCGGCTTTTCGCCGGCGGACCGTGCCGAGAACATCCGCCGCCTCGCCGAGATCGCCGCGCATCTGGCCGCCAACGGTCATGTCGCGATCGTGGCGGCGGTGTCGCCCGCGCTCGCCGACCGCGCCGCGGCGCGCCGCATCGCCGGCGACCGGTTCCGCGAGATCCACGTCGCGACCGCTGCCGAGGTCTGCGAGCAGCGCGACCCCAAGGGGCACTATGCCAAGGCGCGCGCCGGCGGCTTGCCGAACTTCACCGGGATCGGCAACGACTATCAGCCGCCGACCGCGAGTGAACTGGTGCTCGACACCGCCGGTCTTTCGGTCGGCGAAGCCGTGGCGCAGGTTGAAACCATGCTGGCGCAGACCGGCGTGCTGATCGAAGACCTGGCCGACCTCGCGGCGCATATCTGAGGCGGGCTACGGCCCCGCGACGAGCCGGTCGAGCGGAGCGGTCAAACGCCACCGCAGGCCGGATTCGAGGTAGCTGATTTCGACGTCGGCGCCGAGCGTAGCGCGGGGATTGCGGTCGATCATCACAGTGCCGAAGCCGGCACGGTTCGGCTCGCCGACCGGCGGGCCGCCTTGCTCTCGCCAAACCAGGTCGAGCTTGCGGCCATCCACCGCATCGCGGAGGTTGCAAGCGATCCGCACGGTGCCGTCGGCATTCGAAAGCGCGCCATATTTCGTCGCATTGGTGGTCAGCTCGTGGATCGCCAGCCCGATCGTTTCGGAGGCGACCGGGGAGAACAGCAACTCGCGCTCGCCCTCGATCAATACGCGGGTGCCGATCAGGTCGTTCACGGCGGCGAGCTGCGATTCGATCAATTCATCGATCGGTGTTCCTGACCAGTTGCGCTTGATCAGCAGGTCCTGGTTGCGGCTGAGCGCCTGCAGCCGCGCGCCGAGGCTTTCGGCGAAGCTGCGGTCCGCGGTGCGCATCACCATCGCCTGCACCACCGCCAGCATGTTCTTGGCGCGGTGATTGATCTCGCCCATCAGCATCTGGATCTGCTGTTCGTGCTGGCGCTGCACCGTGATGTCGGTGTTGGTCCCGAACCAGCGCCACACCTGGCCGGTGTGGTCGCGTAGCGGCATCGCGCGCGACAGGAACCAGCGATACTCGCCGTCCTTGCCGCGCAGCGGGAAGGTGTCTTCCCACTGTTCGCCGGTGTCCCAGCTGTGCTTCAGGCGGCTGCTGACACGTTCGAAGTGGTCGGGATGATGCACCGTGGTCCAGCCCTCGCCCTGCATCTGCTCGAACGTGGTGCCGGTGTAGTCGAACCAGCGGTTATTGTACCAGATCACGGTGCCGTCGCGGCCGGCGATCCAGGCGAGCTGCGGGATCGAATTGGCAAGGGTCCGGAACTGATGTTCGCTGGCAATCAGTCGGTGGCGGATCTCCAAAGTCTCGGTGATGTCGTGGGCGATCTTCGAGGCGCCGACGATGCGGCCATGGGGATCGCGCAGCGGCGACACCGTCACCGCGACATGAATCCGGCGGCCGCTTTTGTGCAGCCGCTCTGTTTCGAACTTCGGCACCATCTCGCCGGCACGGATTCGCCGCAGGATATCGTCTTCTTCGTGCTGACGGTCTGAAGGAATCAGGACGCGGATCGATCGTCCGATCATCTCGGCTGCGGTCCAGCCGAAGATGCGCTCGGCCGCCGGGTTCCAGCTCTGCACGGTTCCATCGACGTCCTTGGAAACGATGGCATCGAACGAATGCTGGACAATCGCCGCGAAGTGATGGTCGCGATGCGCGATCGAGAGAGGCCGGGATTGGCGGTTCATTCTGGCGCGGAGTTCCATTGGTTCGGACGGTCTGCCACCAGATTCGGCGGTCAGCCCTCGCGCGCAATGAACACCAGTTGGCGGTCTCCCGCTACCTCATTTGTCATACGCCTCGCGTTGCTGCCAGAACTAGCCGACCATCGCGGCCGGCTCGGCCAGGACGCAGCGCGCCATCCGGCCCGGGCCGAGTGCGACTTCGGGTGGCAGGCCGGCGGAGCAGCGCGGCTGGGCATGGGCGCAGCGCGGCGCGAACGAGCAGGACCGCGGCTTGGCGTCGAGCGACGGCGGCGCGCCGGGAATCGTCTCCAGCCGCGCGCCGCGCTTGGCGCCGTGTACCGTCGAGGCGAGCAGGCCCTGCGCGTAGGGATGCTGCGGCTCGCGCACGATGTCGCGCAACGAGCCCTGCTCGATGGTCTGTCCGGCATACATCACGGCGACTCGGTCGCAGATCTCGATCGCCACGCCGATGTCGTGGGTGACGAAGATCACCGACATGCCGAACTCGCGCTGCAACTCGCGGAGCAGCAGCAGGATCTGGATCTGCACGGTGGCGTCGAGCGCGGTGGTCGGTTCGTCGGCGAGCAGGATCTTCGGCTTGCAGGCCAGCGCCAGCGCGATCATCGCGCGCTGCCGCATGCCGCCGCTCATCTCGTGCGGATAGGCGTCCAGCCGCCGCTTCGCCGACGGGATGCGGACCACTTCCAACATCTCCAGCGCGCGGGCCATCGCCTCGCGCTTGCTCTTGCCCTCGTGACGCATCACCGACTCGGCGATCTGATCGCCGATGGTGTAGACCGGATCGAGCGCCAGCGCCGGCTCCTGGAAGATCATCGACACGGTCTGGCCGCGGAAGGTCGACAGCGCCTCGTCGTCGAGCGCCAGCACGTCCTGTCCGGCGACCTGAATGCTGCCGGTGATCGCGGTGCGCTTCTTCGGCAGCAGCCGCATCAGGGCGCGCAGCGTCACGCTCTTGCCCGAGCCGGATTCGCCGAGCAGGCCGAGCACCTCGCCCTGGCCGAGCGACAGGTTCAGATCATTGATGGCGTAGACCGTCCGCTCGCCGGTGAAGCGGACGTTGAGATCGCGGATGTCGACCAGGTTGCTCATCTACAGCTCCGGACATTGTCGATGGAAGTCGGTGGCGCGCTGCCAGCCTGCGCCAATCTGCAGCAGCATCGCTTCGTCGAACGGGCGGCCGATCAGCTGCAGCCCGATCGGCAGGCCGGCATTCGAGAAGCCGCACGGCAGCGCCAGCGACGGCAGGCCGAGATAGTTGATCGGCCGGGTGAAGCGGGTCAGCCGCTGGATCACGGCCTCGGCGTTCAGGCTGTTGCCGACATCGCTCTCCGCAATGGTCGGCGCCGGCACCGGCGACACCGGCGCCAGTACCGCGTCGACGCCGGCCACCGCCGCCACGAACTCAGCGAGCGCCACGCCGCGCCACCGCATCGCTTCCAGATAGGTAACGGCCGGAATCGCCAGCGCATTCTGCAGCCGCATCAGCACCTGCGGGCCGTAGTCCTGCGGCCGCTCGCGCATCCATTGACCGTGGAAGCCGGCGGCTTCGACCGCGAGCACGAGCTGCGCCGCGGCGCTGAGCTGGCGCTGATCCGGCAATTCCACCTCGACGACACGTGCGCCCTCGCGCACCAATGTGGCCTTGGTTTCGTCGAGCACGCGCGCGACCTCGGGGTCGAGATCGTCGACGTAGAACGATTTCGGAATGCCGATGCTGACGCCCTGCAGCGACTGCTTCGTGGCGGCCAGATAGTCCGGCACCGGGCGGTGCGAGACGGTCGGGTCGGCCGGATCGGCGCCGGCCATCAAGCCGGTGATCAGCGCACAGTCTTCGGCGGTGCGCGCCAGCGGTCCGACGGTGTCGAGCGAATGCGACAGCGGCATCGCGCCGGCGCGGCTGACCAGGCCGACGGTGGTCTTCAGCCCGGTGACGCCGCAGAAATGCGCCGGCATCCGGATCGAACCGCCGGTGTCGGAGCCGAGCGCCGCAAAGGTCAGCCGCGCGGCGACCGCCGAGCCGGAGCCCGACGATGAGCCGCCGGTGATGTGGTCGAGCCCCCACGGATTACGCACCGCGCCGTAATGCGCGTTGTGGCCGGTCGGTCCATAGGCGAATTCCGCCATCTGCAGGCTGCCGAGCCGGACCTGGCCGGCGTCCTTCAGTCGCTCCAGCGCGGTCGAGGTGGTGGTGGCGACGAAGTCGCGGCGGATCTTGGAGCCGCAGGTCACCACGAAGCCGGTCTCGTAGTACATATCCTTGTGCGCCAGCGGCACGCCGTGCAGCGGGCCTTTGCGTTCACCTTTCGCCAGTGCGGCGTCAGCCGCATCCGCTGCGGCGAGCGCGCTCTCAGGCTCGATCGCCATGAAGGCGTTGAGCTTCGGCTGCGCGCGCATGATGCGATCGAGGCAGGTCTGGGTGACTTCGCGCGACGACAGTTTCTTGGCCGCGATCGCCTCGGCGACTTCGGTCAGCGTCAGCAACGCCGGATCGCTTACGCTCATCGCGCGCCCTCGTTCTGCGCGACCATATAGGTGGACGGTTCGAGATCGAACGGCAGCGTGCCGGCGACCGGGGTGAAGCCGTCGAATGCCGGGCCGATCGAATTGGCGATCCGCGCCGCCACCTCGTCGTCGACGGCAAGTCCGGCGATCGCCGCCATCGATTTGATCGTGGCGGGGTCGGGTTTGATCATTGCTGATTTCTCCTTAGGCGGCGCGGCTGTGTCCCGAGCCGGGAATCGACATGAAGCACGCGGCCTGATGGCCGCTGTCGCCGATCGGCGACAGCTTTGGCTTGGCCTGCGAGCATAGCGCCTCCGCGAACGGACAGCGCGGATGAAACCGGCAGCCGGCCGGCGGATCAATCGGGTTCGGCGGATCGCCGGTGATCGGCGGAACCTCGGTGCGGCGGTCGGGATCGGACGACGGCATCGCCGCCAGCAGCGCCCGCGTATAGGGATGCGCAGGCTGATCCCACACGTCGTCGACCGGGCCGAGCTCGACGACTTCGCCGAGATACATCACCAGCACGCGGTCTGAGATGTAGCGCACCACGTTGAGATCGTGGCTGATGAAAAGATAGGTCAGGCCGAATTCGCGCTTCAGGTCGGCGAGCAGATTCAGCACCTGCGCCTCGACCGATTTGTCGAGCGCAGACACCGACTCGTCGAGGATCACCAGGCGCGGCGACAGCGCCAGCGCGCGGGCGATGTTGACGCGCTGGCGCTGGCCGCCGGACACTTCGTGCGGATAGCGATGCGCGAAGTTCTCGGGCCGCAGCCCGACCTTGCCGAGCAGTTCGCGCGCCAGCGCGCGGGCGCTGGCGTCGCTCATGCCGTGGACCTTCGGGCCGAACGCGATCGAGTCCTCGATCGTCAGCCGCGGATTGAGCGAGGCATAGCTGTCCTGAAACACCATCTGCATGCCGCGGCGCAGCTCGCGTAAGCTGAGCTCGCGCCCCACCTGCCGGGCGTCGAAAATGATCTCGCCTGCGGTCGTCGGCATCAGGTGCATCAACAGCCGCGCGGTGGTCGACTTGCCGCAGCCGGATTCGCCGACGATGCCGAGCGTCTCGCCCTTGGCGATCGAGAAGCTGACGTCGTCGACCGCCCGCACCGTCTTGGCGCCGCCGAACAGTCCGGTGCCGCGCACCGGGAAATGCTTGGTGAGACCGTTGACCTGCAGCAGCGGCTGGGCGGCGCCGCCGATGTCTTCGATCGGCTCGAATTTTTCGACTTCTGCGATTGCGGAAACGGCTTTGCTCATCGCCTCAGTTCCTGATGTCCATGGCGCTGCGCATCGAGTCGCTCAGCAGGTTGAAGCAGATCGACACCGCGAAGATCATCACGCCGGGCAGCGCCGCCACCCAGGGGTTGACGTAGATCGCGGTGCGCAGCGTGTTCAGCATCAAGCCCCATTCCGGCTCCGGCGGCTTGGTGCCGAGACCGAGGAACGACAGGCCGGCGGCCAGGATCATCGACACCGAGATCAGGCCGGTGGCGTAGACGAAGATCGGGCCGAGCACGTTGCCGAGCATGTGCACCCGCATGATGGTGAAGGCGCCGGCGCCGGAGGCGCGGGCGGCTTCGACGAAATCCATGTTGCGGACGCTGGTGGTGACGCTTTCCGCGACGCGGGTGATCTGCGGCACGAACACCACGGTCAGCGATACGATCGAGTTGGTGATGCCGGCGCCGAGCGCGCCGGAGATCGCGATCGCCAGCAGCACCGACGGGAAGGCGTAGAACACGTCGATCGTCCGCATGATCGCGGTGTTGACCTTGCCGCCGACATAGCCGGCGATCAGGCCCAGCGAGGTGCCGATCATGAAAGCGAAAATCACCGGCAGCACGCCGATGAACAGCGACAGCCGGCCGCCATAGACCAGCCGGGCCAGCATGTCGCGGCCGAGTTCGTCGCTGCCCAGCGGATAGTTGGCGGTGCCGATCGGTTTCAGCCGCCGGATCATCGAGCCCTGATACGGATCGGCGAGATGCAGCCACGGCGCCAGCACCGCGGCGAGCACGATCAGCAGCAGGATGATGCCGCAGGCGACCGCGATCTTATCGCGGATCAGGCGCCGGCCGACATTGGCCCAATAGCCGCGGGCTTTACCGGCGGGTGCGGTCTGCGGCGCGGCGTCGGAAGCGGTCAAACTCATCGTCGGTGCTCCCATGACGTCAGGCCCGCTTGATCCGCGGATCGATCAGCGCCTGGGCGATGTCGACCGAGAGATTGAGCAGCACGAAGAACAGCGCCAGCACCAGGATCGTGCCCTGCAGCAGCGGCAGGTCGCGCTGGAAGATCGCCGAATTGAGCAGCAGCCCGGAGCCCGGCCAGGAGAACACCGTCTCGACCAGGATCGAGCCGCCGAGCATGTAGCCGAGCTGAAGGCCCATCACGGCGAGCGCGGTCGGCGCCGCGTTCTTGACGACGTGGCCAAACACGCCGGTTTCGCGCAGGCCCTTGGCGCGTAGCGCCTCGACGAAATCCTGCGACAGGATATCGCCGGTGAGCGCCCGCACCGTGCGGGTGACGATGCCCATCGGGATGACCGAGGTGGTGATCGCCGGCAGGATCAGGAAACGGATATGCGCCCAGTCCCAGGCCCATTGCCCGGAGCCGCCGGGGCCGGCGCCGACCGCGGGCAGCCAGTTGAGCTGCACCGAGAACACGATCACCAGCACCATGCCGAGCCAGTAGTGCGGCACCGAGACGCCGGCGATGGCGATGCCGGTGGCCATCTTGTCGATCCAGGTGTCGCGGAAGTAGCCGGCGATCAGGCCGAACAGCAGGCCGAACGAAAACCCGATGATCGCCGCAGCGATCGCCAGCATCACGGTGTTGCTGACGGCGCGCATCACCTCGGCCAGCACCGGACGGCCGGTTGCGATCGAAGTGCCGAGATCGCCGTGCAGCGCCTTCCACAGCCACAGCCCGAACTGTACCGGCAGCGGCCGGTCGAAGCCGTAGGCGGTGCGCAGCTGCGCCGCGAGCTCCTGCGACGCGTCCGCCGGCAGCACGGCGACCAGCGGATCGCCGGGCGTGATGTGCACCAGCATGAAGCACACCAGCGCGACGCTGAGGACGATCGGAACGACATAAACGATGCGGCGGGCGATATAGGCGAGCACGGGACTCTCACTCGAACGAGGATGCAGTCAGTCGGATCGGGGCGTCTCCCCCCGTCATTGCGAGCGCAGCGAAGCAATCCAGTGATCAGTGCATAGGGCTGGATTGCTTCGTCGCTTCGCTCCTCGCAATGACGGGCTGGAGTTTCAGCAGTGCCTCTTACGGTGCGATCGACACCGGAGAGAAGTCGACGAACCAGCTCTTGGGCTGGACGAAGCCCTTGATCTTCGGGCTGAGCGCGCGCGGGCCGACGTCGTGGGCGACGTAAAGGAACGCGGCGTCGTCGATCGAAGCGGCGTTTAGCTCGGCTAGCACTTCGTCACGCTGCTTGTCGTCAAACGTGGTTCGCGCCTTCTTCACCAGCTCGTCGAACTTCGGGTTGTTGATGTAACCCCAATTGTTCGACACCGGCGGCGCCATCGACGACTGCAGGAAGCGAACCAGCGCGAAGAACGGGTCCATCGCCGCGTAGGTGACGTTGATCGCGTCGGAGCCGTTCGCCGACGGATCCTTGACGCCGCGGCGCCAGTTGGTGAACAGCGTGTTCCATTCGATCACGTCGAGCTTGACGTCGAAGTAACACTCCGCCAGCGCCTGCTGCAGATACTCGTTCATCGGCAGCGGCAGCATCTGGCCGGAGCCCGACGCCGAGGTCTGCACCTTGACGGTGAGTTTCTTGTTCGGGCCGTAGCCGGCTTCCTTCATCAGCTTCTGCGCCGCTGGCAGATCGTACTTGATCTGGAACGAGGGCTTGCCGCGCCAGGGATGGCCGGGCTCGAACGTACCGGTCGCCGGCACCATCAGGCCGGCGAGCAGCCCGTCGCGCATGCCTTCACGGTCGATGCACAGATTGGCGGCGCGGCGAACCCGGATGTCGTTCCAGGGCGAGCCTTCGATCCGCGAGAACTGCCACGGCCAGACGTGCGGCTGTTCGTTCTTCTCGATCTTGAAGCCGCGGGATTCAATTTCTTTCACCGCGTCGGGGGCGGGGGCTTCGATCCAGTCGACCTGGCCGGACAGCAGCGCCGCGGTGCGGGCGTTGGCTTCCGGCATCGGCAGCAGCACCATGCGGTCGACATGGGGGATGCGGTTCTTGTCCCAGTAGCCATCGTTCTTGACCAGCTCGAGCCGCTCGCGCGGCGTGAACTTCGCCATCTTCCACGGGCCGGTGCCGGACGCGTCCTTGGCGAATGCGGCCCAGGCGGCGGTCGACTTCGCTTTGGCGTCGGCGCCTTCGGCCTTGTCGTACAACGCCTTCCATTTGGTCGGGCTGGCGATGAACAGGTTGGTGAGATTGATCGGCAGGAAGCTGTCGGGCTCCTTGGTGGTGAGCTCGACCGTCATGTCGTCGATCTTCTTCGCCGACACCAGGGTCGGCATGCGCGATGCGGTCACACCGATCTGGCTGGGATCGTATTGAGGTGCTTCTTTGTTGAGCACCTTGTCGACGTTCCAAACCACGGCGTCGGCGTTGAAGTCACTACCGTCGTGAAACTTGACGCCGGGGCGCAGCTTGAAAATCCACTTTGTGTGATCATCGTCCTTCACCTTCCACTCGGTGGCGAGGCCGGGAATCACGACACTCGCTTTGGTTGCCGACGACAGGTCCCACATCGTTAGGCCGTCGTACATCGTCAGTCCGGTGAAACGATTACCTTCGAAGCCCTGATCAGGCTGTCCGAGGGTGCGCGGAATGTCCGCGGCCGTCATGCCGATGCGCAGCACGGATTCGGCGGACGCCAGCGATGGCATCATGAAGACGCTTGCCATCGACAGAGCGAGCAGCACAGCACGACGGTTGTTAAGACGAGAATTACGCATTCGACGAGAGTCCCTTTGCAGTGACTAATTGGCAGGCTGGTCAATGCAATGCATGTGCCAAGCAAAGCGGCAGACTGCCGTCGCGTGCATCCGCGATCCGAAACCGCATCCCTGAAAATGTGCGCAGACCCCCAATGCAAAACTGCGGTGCGCGCGTGGCGCGCTGGTTGCAGGCTGTTCGCCCATCGTCATCAGGAGATCAGTTGCGATGGTGCGGCTTAGGAGTTCATGGGTGCTGGGCGCGTTGTTTGCCGCGGCGAGTGCGATCGGCGCGGCGCGCGCGGAAACCGTGGTGCGTTACGGGATCTCGATGGCGGACATTCCGCTGACCACTGGTCAGCCGGATCGCGGCGCCGGCGCTTATCAGTTCACCGGCTACACCATCTACGATCCGCTGGTGGCGTGGGAGATGAACGTCGGCGACCGGCCCGGCAAGCTGGTGCCGGGGCTGGCGACCGAGTGGAAGGTCGACGACGCCGACAAGACCAAGTGGCGCTTCAGCTTACGCAAGGGCGTGAAGTTTCACGACGGCAGCGACTTCAACGCCGACGCGGTGATCTGGAATCTCGACAAGGTTCTCAACGATAAGGCACCGCAATTCGACAAGCGGCAGAGCGCGCAGGTGAAAACGCGGCTGCCCTCGGTGAAGAGCTGGGCGAAGATCGACGATTACACCGTGGAGATCACCACCAAGACCGTCGACTCGTTCTTCCCGTATCAGATGCTGTGGTTCCTGGTGTCGAGCCCGGCGCAATATGAAAAGGTCGGCAAGGATTGGGACAAGTTCGCCGCCAATCCGTCAGGGACTGGCCCCTTCAAGCTCACCAAGCTGGTGCCGCGCGAACTCGCCGAGCTGACGAAGAATAACGACTACTGGGACAAGTCGCGGCTGCCGAAGACCGACAAGCTGGTGCTGGTGCCGATGCCCGAAGCGCTGACCCGCACCAACGCGCTATTGGCGGGGCAGGTCGATCTGATCGAAACCCCAGCGCCCGACGCCGTGCCGCAGCTCAAAGCGGCCGGCATGAAGATCGTCGACAACGTCACGCCGCACGTCTGGAACTATCACCTCAGCGTGCTACCCGGCTCGCCGTGGACGGACGTGCGTTTGCGCAAGGCGCTCAATCTCGCGATCGACCGCGATGCGGTGGTCGGGCTGATGAACGGCCTCGCCAAACCGGCGGTCGGTCAGGTCGACCCGTCGAGCCCGTGGTTCGGTCATCCGTCGTTCAAGATCAAATACGATCTGGCCGAAGCCAAGAAGCTGGTGAAGGAAGCCGGCTACTCGCCGGAGAAGCCGCTGAAGACCACCTTCATCATCGCCAATGGCGGCACCGGCCAGATGCTGTCGCTGCCGATGAACGAGTTCCTGCAGCAGAGCTTCAAGGAGATCGGCATCGACGTCGAGTTCAAGGTGGTCGAACTCGAGGTGTTGTACACCGCGTGGCGGAAGGGGGCGGCCGACGAATCCAACGCCGGCATCACCGCCAACAACATCGCCTACGTCACCTCCGACCCGCTGTATGCGATCGTGCGGTTCTTCCATTCCGGACAGGTGGCGCCGGTCGGCGTCAACTGGGGAGGCTACAAGAACCCCAAGGTCGACGCGTTGATCGACGAGGCCAAGACCACGTTCGATCCCAAGAAGCAGGACGAGCTGCTGGCGCAGGCGCATTCGCTGATCGTCGACGACGCGGCGCTGGTGTGGGTGGTGCACGATACCAATCCGCACGCGCTGTCACCGAAGGTGAAGAGCTTCGTCCAGGCGCAGCACTGGTTCCAGGACGTGACCACGATCGGACTGCAGTAACCAAAACCTCAGATCGGTTCGCCAACAGAGCTGCGCACGATCGTGCGCAGCTCTTTTTTTGCGCCAAGCGCCGCTTCTTATCGCGACCAAAAGCTGAGCTTATCGACTGGCGCGATACATGCACAACATTGGGGCGCCATTTGCCTAATGTCGGCGCGGTTTGTTGCCGGATGTGTTGATCGGCCCGGGCGGATCGCTAGTCCGGGAAGTCGCGCGACGTCAGTTGCCCGTCGCCATCCTTGTCGATCGCCTTCATCCACGCCGCGCTGCCGTCGATGAATTCAGCCCGTGACACCCGGCCGTCGCCGTCAGTGTCGTTACGCGGCAGCGTCAAGCCGTCAGCGATCTGCCGGATCTTGGTCTGCTCCTCGGGCGAGAACCGCGCGATGCCGGCGTCGCGCACCTTGTCGAAGCGGGCGTATTCGTCGCGATCGAGATAGCCGTCGGCATTGGCGTCGAAGGCGTAGAACCGCTGCTCACGTCCCTGCTTGATCTCGGCCAGCGTGACGACGCCGTCATTGTTGCCGTCCCATTGCTCCAGGAAGTGCGAAAGGCTGACCGAGTCCGCGGCGATCGCCGGCGCAACAAGTGTGGCGGCCGCGATGGCCGCCAGAAGAAGACGTTTGGTCATATCGTATCCTTGCTGGTTGATCAGAACGACGCCTTGATGCCGGCGTAGAAGCCGCGGCCGTCGCCGGGCAGGAAGGCGGCCTGATCGGGCCGCGCCTGATCCACCACCAACGTGGTCGCCGCATAGGTCTTGTTGAACAGGTTGGTGATCTCGCCGAACACCCGGAAGGTCTTGTTGATCCTGTACTCGCTGCGCAGGTCGACCACGGCGTAGGGATCGGCGTACAGCGTGTTCATGTTGTCGACCGGCACCTCGGCCGGGCTCCAGCGCACCGCGCCCTGCACCATCCAGGCGTCGGTCGCCTGCAGCTGCAACTGCGCGTAGATCAGATGCGGCACCGCGCCGCCGAGCTTGTTGTTGCCGCGCAGCGGATCGTCGACGAAGCGGAAGTCCTGATAGGTGTAGGCGAGACGGCCCGACAACCGGTCGGTGAACTTGACGCCAACGCCGAGCTCGACGCCGAAATGCGTGGTGCGGTCGGCGTTGATCGCGCCGATCGAGGCGCCGGTGACGTCGCGCAAATTGAGCAGCTCGTTGTCGACCCACGCGTAGTAGGAGACGACGTCCCAGGAGAACCGATCGGCGCGGCCGCGCCAGCCGCCTTCGACCGTCACCGCGGTCTGCGCCGACAGGTTCGGCGTCGCGAACGCCGCGGCGACCAGCTTGGGGCTGGGCGGCGTCGGGCGGCCGGGGCTAGAATTCGGGGTGCCGTTGATGGTGGCGATCAGATCGTCGTGGGTCGGCGGCTCGAAGCTGTGGCTGCCGGCGATGAAGAAGGTCTGCGTCGCGTCGGGCCGATACGACAGCGCCAGGCTCGGATTCCAGCCGGAGTAGGATCGCGCGTAGCCGTTGTCCTGGCTCGGCACTGAGCCGTTCGGCAGCAGCACGGTCGGCTTGGCCGGATTGTACGCGATCGTCGGCCGCGTCGCCGCGGTGTAGCGGTCGTCGTTGTCGCGGGTCGCATAGGCGTAGGAGATCGCCGGCGACACCGTCCATTGCTGCCAGACCGGCACGTTGGCGCCAGCGTACAGCGACAACGTCTGCGCATCCAGCCGGTTGCTGCCGAACTGCGCGCCGGTCATGCCGCTCTGGTTGAGATAGTAGTCGCGGTCCGCCGATCCGACGCTGTATTGCGCGGTGGTCTCGAACAGCGGCAGCAGCGCGTCCGCCGGATTGTAGGCGTAGCGGACGAGGCCGGTGAAGTCGCCGCCCTTGGTGGCGCGCGCGCCGGAAGAGATCGGAAACCGGAAGGTGTCGTCGGTGTAAGTGTAGCCGAGCGCGATGTCGATCAGATGCGCGTCGAAGGTCGCGGTGGTGCGGTTGCCGATCATGAACTGGCTGGCGTCGCGCCGCGGCTTGTCACGCACCGCGTTGGGGCCCGGATTGATCGCGACGCCATTGACCACGGTCGGTCCAGTCGCTGTCTGCCGCGGATTGGCGAACAGCGCATCCTTGTTGATCGGGCCGGCGACGTCGAAGCCGAGATCGGTGTAGCCGAGAAAGAACCGGGTTTTGACGTTCTCCGACAGCGCGATGCCGACATTGGCGTTGAGGCTGGTGCGGTCCGACGCATTGTAGTCGCGGAAGCCGTCGCGGCGGCTGGTGTCGAATTGCAGGAACGCGTCGACATTGTCCTTCCTGGTGCCGATCTGCGCGCTGCTGTTGATCTGGCCGAAGCTGCCGCCGCTCACCGACATCTGCACGCCGGGCTGGCTCGATCCGGTCGGCGAGACGAAATTGATCGCGCCGCTCAGCACGGTGGCGCCGAGCCGGTTGGCCATGTAGCCGCGATACACTTCGATCGCTTCGGCCTGCCGCGGATTGGCGAAGCCGACGATGTAGGAGCCGTCGGCGCGGTTGATCGGCAGGCCGTTGTACAGCACCAGCACGCCGCGCTCGGCTGGGTTTTGCTGTGCCGAGCCGCGCATCTGAATCCGCGGCTGGTCGTTGGCGCCGAGGAAGTTTTGGACGATCAGTCCCGGAATGCCGGACAGCGTATTGGCGAGCGTCGGATTGCCGGCGTTAGGCATGTCCTGCTGCGACACCAGCGCGACGCCGCCCGCCAGCACGTTGAACCGCTCGCGGACCAGATCCACCGTCTGGACGGTCGAAGCGGTCTGCGCAGCGTTCGGAGTCGCAGCGGGCGCGTTGCGGCGCACCACCGAACGCGGCCGCGCCGGCGCTCGCGCCGCCTCGCGCCGCTGCTCGACCACGATGGTATCGAGCATTATAGTCGCGCCCGGGGTCGCCGATTGCGCAAAGCAGAGCTGGCTGCTCGACGTCAGCAGCGCCGCGAGGCCGATCGTCCACACCGGGCGGCGGCGCGCCGCCGTATCGACCTCGGCGGTCATCCCCTGCAAGTGACGATGTGCATCCGTATTCATTCCCAAAGCCCCGTCCATTCGATGATCGCCCGTCCTCTCGACGCGCGCGGCGGCGATGTGTCCGCCCTTTCTCGCGTGCGAAAGACCAGCCGCCGCGGCCCGTCTGCCCGGCAACGGCGGGCGACGACGATCACGGTCTTTCGGATGTGATCTCGATGGCGACCCGGCTTTCTCGATCGGCGCCGACCATATCGAGCGGCCTCGCGGCGCTGTTTGCTTTCGAGCAAACAACGCCCGGCGATGCGCGCCGCCGGGTTGGAAATCCTTGCAACTGTGACATTTATTCACGCGCCGATTAGAGGCCTTCAAAACACAGCCGGCCTGCGCGCTGATAGGGAAGAGAACGTAGGAAACGCCCGACGACAAACGCCGCACATTTACGGGTCGACGATGGACAAGGGTGCCTTCCACGCAGCCGCAACACGGAGCGGACTGTTCTCGCAACTGCCACCGGCGGAGGCCTCGCGTCTACTCGACGCGTCGAGCCTGCGACAATTTCCGGTCGGGCAGGCGCTGTTTCACCAGGGCGATACCCCGGAATATTTGTACCAGATCGTCAGCGGCCTGGTCCGTATCACACAGATCAACAGCGCAGGCGAACAGATCACGTTGCGGATCATGCGGCCGGGCGATCTGTGTTGCGTGGCGGCGTTTCGTCAGCGCTCCTATCCGGCGACAGCGACTGCGATTAAGGCCACCGCGACGCTGGCGTGGCGGACGAACTCGTTCATCGCGCTGACACAGCAGAGCCCGGCGATCGCCGACAACGTCGTCTGCATCGCCGGCGATCGCACCCGCGAGATGCTGCAGCGGGCGACCGAGATGACCGGCAAGTGTATCGCGCAGCGGATCGCCGCCTCGCTGCTGCGGCTGTCGGCCCAGGCCGGCACCGCCAACGCCGACGGCATCCACATCGAATCCCCGGTGACCCGGATCGACCTCGCCTCGATGGCCGGGCTCACGTATTTCACGGTGAGCCGCACCCTCAGCGCCTGGCAGAAGCAAGGACTGGTCAAAAGCGGCCGCCACCGCCTGACCATCCTGGACATGCCGCGGCTTGCCGAAATCGCCGAGCCGCGCGTCGGGGCGTTGTGAGGCAGGACGAGCGGTGGTTTCTTAAGGCGCTGGATCCCGATTGTTCAGCGGCGCGGTTCAGGGGCGAGACGCCGGCGCATGCCTGCGACCGGTGAATACGGGGCGGCATATAGAATTCGTTAATGCCGCTGCCCTAGTCCTAAAGTCGGTAACAAAGTCGCGAAATGATGCCGGATCACCGATGAGGGACAACCCTGCTGCTTCGGTTTTATCGGACGTGGATCGCTTGCGCCTCTATGATCGTGCGCTGAATGCGGCGCGGATCGGCGTCTGGGAGTGTGACCTCGAGACCGAGCGTTTGAGCTGGACGTCGGGGGTCTATGCCATCTTCGGCTATCCGGCGGGCAACCCGCTGCGGCGCGCTAGCATTGTCGACCTCTACATCGAGGAATCCAGGCGGCACATGGAGCTCGCCCGCGCCGACGTGATCCGCAGCGGCCGTCCGGTCACGCTCGATACCGAGATCCGAACCTGGAACGGCGAAAGACGCTGGATGCGTCTGTCGATCGATGCGCTGCGCGTGGGTGACCGTTCGGTGCGGATCTTCGGCTGCAAGCAGGACGTGACTGCCGACCGGCTGTCGATCGAACACCTCCGGAGGCAGGCTGAAACCGATCCGCTCACCGGTCTCGCCAATCGCGCGATGTTTCAGACGCGCTATCGCGAAGTGGTGGGCGATGGCCTCAATCACGGTTGCGCGTCGGCGCTGGTTCTGATCGACCTCGATGGCTTCAAGGATCTCAACGATACGCTCGGCCATCTGGCCGGCGATGCATGCCTGTGCGAGGTAGCGCAGCGCCTCCGGCGTGCATTCCAAAACGCCGGTCTGATCAGCCGGCTCGGCGGTGACGAGTTCGCCATCATCCTGCGGGCGCCGACCGATCCGGCGCGGATCGCCGAGGTGCTGCAGCGGACAATCGTGATGCTCGGCCGTCCGCTGTTCTGGAACGGTCATCGCATCAAGGTCAGCGCGTCGATCGGCGCCGCCCTGATCGGCCGCCCGCATCGACGGCGGATCACCGACCTGTTCGAAGAAGCCGACCTCGCGCTGTATCAGGCCAAAGCGGCGGGCCGCAATCGCGTGCATCTGATAGGGGACGAGGCGCGGAGCCGGGCGGCTTAGCTGGCGTGGAGTGGGCCGTTCGGGTCGGACGGGTGCGGAGTGAAGCCCGCGTGACCGAGGCTGCGGCTGCTTTGGTCAGAAGCAGCCTAGTTGGCGGGCAATTCTCACAGCCAGGATTCCTGCAGCACCGGTTGCGTCGTTGACGAGCACCGTCTCTCCCGCATTTAATCCGGCCCGCCTTGTCAACGCGGCCCAAGACGACATGCCTGGGTTGGCGATGACGGCGGCGATGGGCGTCGATACCGTCCGTATGCCACCTACTGTCCATCTGGAACGGCCGTGCGTTCGGCCGTGCTGCCGAAGGGGATCCTCGGCAGCAGAAAGTGCACCCAATCGGGCCGCCGGACTGGGCGCTCGTCGGTCAATATCAATGTCCGTTGGTATCAGTCGAGCTCCGGAGTCTCGCCGTCGGGAAGCGGGAACTGGTAGGCGTTGAGCGTCATCGACACCATTGTGTAGTAGCCGCACAGTCCGATCACTTCGACCAAGCCGCGCTCGCCGAGCAGCCGCATCGCCTCGTCATACAGCGGCTGCGGCAGCCCCTTGGCTTCGTGCAAGGCTCGGGCGACATCGTAGATCACCTGCGCCTTCGGATCGTCGAGTGATGGCGTGCGACGGTCGCGGATCGCGTCGATGATGGCCGGATCGAGCCCGCCGTCGAGCGCCATCTTCTTGTGCGCGTACCATTCGAACTGCGCGGTCCAGTGCCGCGCCGTCACCAGGATCGCGAGTTCGGATTCCGCCGCGGTCAGCGATGTGTCGTAGCGCAGGAAGGCGCCGAGCCGGGTGGCGTGCCGCGCCATCTCCGGGCTCGCCAGCCACGCCATCATCGGCGGCGGCGGGCTGCCGCGCTTGCTGGCGATCGACTCGTCGTAGATCGCGCGCTGCTCGGCGCTCATTTCGCCAGGCGAAAGCAAATTCAGGCGCATCCTCGGTTGTCCTCTTTGGCTGTCGGGCATCCGTTCCCTAGCACATCGCCGCAAGACTGCAGCGCGAGACGGATATTGAATTCCACCGCGCGACGCGCCAAGGTCGCCGCCAACAATGCATCGCCGGCGTGCAAAGCGTCGGCGCAAATGTGGATGGAAACCGCATGACCGATCTCGAACAATTCCGCGCCGAGACCCGCGCCTGGCTGGAGGCTAATTGCCCCGCCGAGATGCGCACGCCGATGCAAGGCGACGAGGACAATTTCTGGGGGGGGCGCAACGCCACCTTCGCGTCCGAAGCGCAGAAAGTCTGGTTCGAGCGGATGCGCGACAAGGGCTGGACGGTTCCGGACTGGCCGACGCAATACGGCGGCGGTGGGCTCGACGGCGCCCAGCACAAGGTGTTGCGTGAAGAGATGGCTGCGATCGGCGCCCGCCCACCGCTGTCCTCGTTCGGCATCTGGATGCTCGGGCCGGCGCTGTTGAAATACGGCAACGAGGCGCAGAAGGCCGAGCACTTGCCGAAGATCGCGCGCGGTGAGATCCGCTGGTGCCAGGGCTATTCCGAGCCGAACGCCGGATCGGATCTGGCCTCGCTGCAGACCCGCGCCGTGCCGGACGGCGACGACTTCATCATCAACGGCTCGAAGATCTGGACGTCCTACGCCAATTATGCCGACTGGATTTTCTGTCTGGTGCGCACCGATCCGGCCGCCAAGAAGCACGACGGCATCAGCTTCATTCTATTCGACATGACGTCGCCCGGCGTGACCACCAAGCCGATCCTGCTGATCTCCGGCAAGTCGCCGTTCTGCGAGACCTTCTTCGACAACGTCCGGGTGCCGCAGTCGCACGTGGTCGGCACCATCAACCGCGGCTGGGATGTGGCGAAGTATCTGCTGCAGCACGAGCGCGCGATGATCTCCGGGATGGGCGGGCGCGACGGCGGCCGGCCGCTCGGCCAGGTCGCGGCGGATTCGCTCGGCACCGACGATCAGGGCCGGCTCGACGATCCGATTCTGCGCGGCCAGATCGCCACGTTCGACGTCGACGAGGCGGCGCTTGCCTGCGCGGCGGAGCGGGCGGTCGATCTCGCCAAGGCCGGGCAACTGCATCCGGCGTTTTCCTCGGCGATGAAGTACTACGGCACCGAGCTGAACAAGCGCCGCCACGAGATCCTGATGTCGGCCGGCGGCATCGATGCACTCGAGTGGGAGAGCGAGCGCAGCCACGAAGGCGCCCGCGCCCGCGCCTGGCTGCGCACCAAGGCCAACTCGATCGAGGGCGGCACCAGCGAAGTGATGCTCGGCATCGTCGCCAAGCGCATCCTCGATCTGCCGGGGGCTTAGTAGGTGTCCTCATCCTGAGGAGCGGCCGTCAGGCCGCGTCTCGAAGGATGAGGGGCCGCGGCGCTCATGGTTCGAGACGGCGCGCTGCGCGCGCCTCCTCACCATGAGGTCCTCGTATCGTTGCAACATCATTGATCTGATCGGAAACTCACCCATGGCTCTCGTCCTCACCGAAGAACAAACCATGCTGCGCGATTCGGCGCGCGGACTGATCGGCGACAAGGCGCCGGTCGCGCATTTGCGCAAGCTGCGCGACGAGCGCGATGCCACCGGCTTCTCCCGAGAATTGTGGAAGAGTTTTGCCGAAATGGGCCTCGCCGGCCTGTTGGTGCCGGAGGAATTCGGCGGCTCGGGGCTCGGCTGCGTCGAGGCCGGCGTGGTGATGGAGGAGATCGGCCGCAACCTGACGCCGTCGCCGCTGCTGTCGACCGCGATCCTGGCGGCTTCCGCGCTCGTTCGCGGCGGCTCGGAGGCGCAGAAGAAGGCTCACTTGCCGAAGATCGCCGATGGCTCGCTGATCGCGGCGCTGGCGGTCGACGAGGGCGCCAAGCACCGGCCTGCCAAGATCGCGCTGCAGGCGACCCGCTCCGGCAACGGCTTCAAACTGAAGGGCGACAAGGCGCTGGTGGTCGACGGTCACGTCGCCGATCTGTTGATCGTCGCCGCGCGGAGCGGCGGCCAGCCGGGCGATGCCGACGGCCTGACGCTGTTCCTGGTCGACCCGAAGGCCAAGGGCGTTGCGATCGAGCGCACCGTGATGGTCGATGCGCACAACGCAGCGCGGATCAGCTTCGACGACGTCGAGGTGAATGCCGATCAGGTGCTCGGCGAGGTCGATCGCGGCGGCGCGCTGCTCGAGGCGGTGCTGAATCTCGGCCGCGCCGCGGTCGCCGCCGAGATGCTCGGCGTCGCCGACGAGGCGTTTGGCCGGACGGTCAGCTATCTCAAGGAGCGCAAGCAGTTCGGCAGACTGATCGGCGAATTCCAGGCGCTGCAGCACCGCGCCGCGCATCTCTACACTGAGATCGAAATCCTTCGCGCCGCCGTGCTCAAGGCGCTGCAGGCGGTCGACGCCGATGCGGCTCAGGCGCGTGTGGCGGTATCAGTCGCCAAGGCCAAGGCCGGTACGGTGACGACGCTCGCAGTGCAGGAAGGCGTGCAGATGCACGGCGGCATGGGCATGACCGACCAGTTCGACATCGGCCTGTTCATGAAGCGCGCCCGGGTGCTGCAGGAACTGCTGGGCGACAGCGCCTACCATGCCGAGGCGCTGGCGGAGTGGAAGAAGTACTGAGCTCCCCTTCGTCAGGACGCTTTCGTGGTCATTCCGGGGCGCGAGCGCTAGCTCGCGAACCCGGAATCCCGAGATTGTTTCGAGATCTCGCCCTGAACCGCGAGATTCCGGGCTCGCGCTGCGCGCGCCCCGGAATGACGGACGAGAGGGTGCTATCAGCGGTTGGCGTTCAACGCCAAAGACCTTCAACCCCACCCACAGTCGTCATCCCCGCGTATGCGGGGATCCAGTATTCCAGAGACTTCGTTGCTGATCGCCGGCGCTCTGCAATACTGGGTCGCCCGCCTGCGCGGGCGATGACGGCAGTGTGTTCGGCAGCGTCTCGAATCCGATCGATCACCTGATCGGCGGCGCGTACTGGATGCCGCCGTGGCTCCAGAGCTGGTTGAGGCCGCGCGGGATGCCGAGCTGGCCGACATTGCGGTCGTAGACTTCGCCGTAATTGCCGACGTGGCGGATGATGCGGGCGGCCCAGTCCTTCGACAGGCCGAGATCCTCGCCGAATGCGCCGTCGGTGCCGACCAGGCGCATCACGTCCGGCTTCTTCGACTTCAGTGCCTGGTCGATGTTCTGCGAGGTGATGCCGAGTTCTTCGGCGTTGATCATCGCGTACAGCGTCCACTTCACAATCATCATCCAGTCGTCGTCGCGCTGGCGCACCACCGGTGCGAGCGGTTCCTTGGAGATGACGTCGGGCAGGATGACGTGATCAGCGGCGTTGGCGAAGGTCTTGCGCAGTGCGTAGAGCTGCGACACGTCGGCCGTGAAGGTATCGCACTGGCCGTCTTTGTAGGCCTTCACCACGTCGTCGAACTTGTCGGCCTTGACCTCCTGATACTTCATGTTGTTGGCGCGGAAGTAGTCGGCGAGGTTGAGCTGGGTGGTGGTGCCGTTCTGGACGCAGACCTTGCTGCCGTCGAGTTCGACCGCGCCGTCGATCTTGCGCGACGCCGGAACCATGAAGCCCTGGCCGTCGTAATAGGCGACCGCCGGGAAATACAGGTCGTAATTGGTCTCGCGCGACATGCTCCAGGTCGAGTTGCGCGACAGAATGTCGACCTTGCGGCTCTGCAGTTCCTTGAAGCGCTCGCTGGCATCGAGCGGCAGGAACTTGACCTTGGTCGGGTCGTCGAAGATTGCCGCCGCCACGGCGCGGCAGAAGTCGACGTCGAAGCCGCTCCAATTGCCCTTGTCGTCGGGTGTTGCGAAGCCGGGCAGGCCCTTGTTGACGCCGCACAGCACGGCGTCGCGGCGGATGGTGCGCTTCAGCGTCTTGGTATCGTAGCGCTCATAAGTGATCGCCGCCGCCGCGATGCCGGCAGCGACCACGAGCCCGATCGCGAGCCCGGTCTGAAACGTCCGTTTGAACATGCTGAGTCTTTCGTGATGAGCCAGGAAGGCGGGCGCGAGGGGCGCGTTACAGCTCGGGCCGTTGCCGGACCACCACCTTAGTGCCGACCGGCACGCGGTCGTAAAGGTCCATCACGTCGGCATTGACCAGCCGGAAGCAGCCGGACGAAATCGCGGTGCCGATGGTGTCGGGCCGGTTGGTGCCGTGGATGCGATACACCGTCGAGCCGAGATACATCGCCCGCGCGCCGAGCGGATTGCCTGGGCCGCCGGCCATGAAGCGCGGCAGATAGGGCTGGCGCTGGATCATCTCCGGCGGTGGCACCCAGTCCGGCCATTCGGCCTTGCGCGAGATCTTCAGCAGCCCCTTCCACTGAAAGCCTTCGCGGCCGACGCCGATGCCGTACCGCAACGCGCGATTGTTGCCCTGAACCAGATACAGATAGCGTTCGGAGGTCTGCACGATGATCGTGCCGGGCGCCTCGGTGGTGCGGAAGTACACCATCTGCTTCTGCCATTCGGGCGGCAGCACGTAGCTGTCATCAGCGACCAGACCGGGCTCGTCGCCGACATCCTGCTGCTGCGTGTAGCCCGGCACGGACGAAAGCGTGATCAGGGCTGCCGCAACTGCCACCCGGCCCAACAAGCGCGGAAATTTCATGATACCCCCATCGCGAACCACCGGTGGGCTATGTATCACGTCAGCTCTTGCCGATCCACAACCGCAGCAGCAGCGAGACCAGCGTCACCGCGCCGACACCGGCGAGCCATAGCGCCACGAACCACAGCAGTCGTCGTGGCAGCGGGCTCTTCGGTTCAATCGGCGCGCTCAATGGTAGCCGGTCTCCGGATCGACCTTTCCGCGGAATACCCAATAGGCCCACGCGGTGTAGACGAGGATGATCGGCACCAGGATGGCGACTCCGACCAGCATGAAGATCTGGCTGTTCTCCGGCGCGGCGGCCTGCCAGATGGTGATGCTGCGCGGCACCACATAGGGCCACAGGCTAATGCCGAGTCCGGCATAGGACAGCGCGAACAGGCACAGGGCGAGCAGGAACGGCTGGTAATCGCGTCGCTGCGCCAGCGCCCGCAGCAGCAGCGCGGTGACGACGGCGAGCGCGAGCGGGACCTGCGCGGTGGCGAGCACGTTGGGCCAGGCGAACCAACGCTGCGAATAGTCGTAGCTGAGGAACGGCGTCGCGGCGCTGACGGCGACAATCGCAGCGAGCAGCGCGAACAGCAGCCAGCGGCTCAGCCGATAAGCCATCTCGCGCAGATCGCCGGTGGTCTTCATCACCAGCCAGGTGGCGCCGAGCAGCGTGTAGCCGACCACCAGCGCGACACCGGTGAGCAGGCTGAACGGTGTCAGCCAATCCCACCACCCGCCCGCATAGGCTCGGCCTTCCACGGTGACGCCCTGCAGCAGCGCACCGAGCGCGATGCCTTGGGCCAATGCTGCCACCAGCGAGCCGAGAAAGAACGCGAGGTCCCAGCGATTGCGTTCGCGCTGGGTGCGCCAGCGAAACTCGAACGCGACGCCGCGAAACACCAGTCCGAGCAGCATCGCAATGATCGGCGTGTACAGCGCCGGCATCAGCACCGCATAGGCCAGCGGAAACGCCGCGAACAACCCGCCGCCGCCGAGCACCAGCCAGGTCTCGTTGCCGTCCCACACCGGCGCGACGCTGTTCATGACGACGTCACGGTCGCGTTTGGAGCGGAACAGCGGAAACAGAATGCCGAGACCGAGGTCGAAGCCGTCCATCACCACATAGACGAACACCGCAAAGGCGATGATGAAGGCCCAGATCGTCGCGATGTCGTAAACAATAGTCACAGCCGAATCCTGCTCAACTGAATCTGCGGGTGGCGATCGCGGGTGCCGGCGTGATGCCGGCGGCGCGTTCGGGCGCATCGCCGCGCGGACCTTCCTCGCCATGATGCGGCGGGTGCGCCATCAGACGCAGGATGTAGACCACGCCTGCAATGAAGATGACGAAGTACACCACTATGAAGGCGATCAGCGAGGTCGCCACCGCCGGCGCCGCGAGCGGCGAAACCGAGTCGGTGGTGCGGAGCAGGCCGAACACCGTGAACGGCTGTCGGCCGGTCTCGGTGGTCACCCAGCCGGCCAGCACGGCGATGAAGCCGGCTGGGCCCATCGCCAGCGCGAACCGGTGCAGGGGGCGGGATTCGAACAGCCGGCCGCGCCAGCGCAGCCACAGGCTGAACAGGCCGAGGCCGAGCATCAGGAAGCCGAGCGACACCATCACCCGGAACGACCCGAAGGTGATCGGTACCGGCGGCCAGTCTTCGCGCGGCACGGTGTCGAGGCCCGCGAGCGGTGCGTCGAGCGAATGCTTCAGGATCAGCGACGACAGCTTGGGAATTTCCAGCGCGTAGCGCACCACGGCCGCGTCCTGGTCGGGCAGGCCGAACAGGATCAGCGGCGCGCCGTCCGGATGACTCTGGTAATGGCCTTCCATCGCCATCACTTTGGCGGGCTGGTGCTCCAGCGTGTTGAGGCCGTGGGCGTCGCCGGCGAAAATCTGGATCGGCGCCACCACCGCGATCATCCACATCGCCATCGAGAACATCATCCGCGCGCCGGGCTGCCGGGTGTTGCTCAACAGGTGATAAGCGCCGACCGCACCGACCACCAGCGCAGTCGTCAGGTAGGCGGCGAGCACCATGTGCAACAGGCGATAGGGAAACGACGGATTGAAGATCAGCTTGAACCAGTCGACCGCGACGAATTGTCCGGCGTCGTTGATGGCGTAGCCTGCGGGCGTTTGCATCCAGGAATTCGCCGACAGAATCCAGAACGCCGAAATCAACGTGCCGATCGCGACCATCATCGTGGCAAGGAAATGCAACCGCGGTCCGACAAGCTTGAGGCCGAACAGCATCACGCCGAGAAAACCCGCCTCGAGGAAGAACGCGGTCAGGACCTCGTAAGCCATCAACGGCCCGAGCACAGGTCCGGTCTTGTCGGAGAACGCCGCCCAGTTGGTGCCGAACTGATAGGACATCACGATGCCCGACACCACGCCCATGCCGAACGCGATCGCGAAGATCTTCATCCAGTAGTTGAACAGGTTGATGAAGACTTCGCGCTTGGTCCACAGCCACAGCGCTTCCAGCACAGCGAGAAAACTCGCCAAGCCGATCGAAAAGGCCGGGAAGATGATGTGAAACGACATCGTGAAGGCGAACTGGAGGCGCGCCAGCACCACCGCATCAAGACTTTCGAACATCCCACCGACCCGTAGACGTAACGGAAGATGATGTGCACATCACCGATGCGGCTATGTATCGTCGCACTGCACCAATGCCTAGTCTACCGCCGTTAACAATTGCGCGACGGCGCTGCATTCAATCGACGATGGTGCGGTTTGTTTCGGATTTGCGGGCGCGCGCATCTCGCTGCGTCAACACATCGCATCGGCATGCCTCAAACGAGCGAAAACCCGGACGAGGGGGCATCTCGTCCGGGTCCCTTGGAGGCCTACGATGGGGTGTCGGAGGCTTTGGAATTTCGCTGTCGCGCCACCGGTGTTCGAGGTCGCTGCGTCGACGGAGATCACCCTAGCAGGCCGATCTTTCCGTTCGATGTCGTCGATCGTTTCAATTGTTTCGTTTCACGATCGAGCAGCCGCATCGAATATATATCCACCACCACATCGTGGCGCGAGAGCGGCGGACAAGAACCGCTCCAAACTGCGGTCGTGCGACCAAGCGGCGCGGATCGGCCCGCATGCGACGTCAGGCCGCGAGGCTTTCGACGCCGTGCCGCTTGAGCAATTCGGCGAGCTGCTTGCGGGCGTAGAACATCCGGGTCTTCACCGTGCTCTGCGGAATGCCGACGATGCGCCCGACCTCCTCGACCGACATCTCATGATAGTAGACCAGATTGATGATCTGGCGATGCGCCGGCGACAGTTTGTCGATGCAGGCGCGCAGGATGTCGCTGGTGCGGCTGCGATCCAGTGCCGTCTCCGGCGAGTCCGAGTCGTCGGCGATCTCCAGCACGTCGTCCTGATCGATGTCTTCGTGCTGTCGCTGGCGCAGCGCGGTCAGCGCCTTGAAGCGGGCGATCGACAGCAGCCAGGTCGACACTTGGGCGCGGCCTTCGAACTGCCGGGCGGTCCGCCACACGTCGAGGAACACCTGGCTGACCAGATCTTCGGCGGTGGCGGCGTCGCGCACCATCCGCAGGATGAAGCGATACACCCTGACATTGTGCCGGGCGTACAGCGTGTGCATCGCAGTCCGGTCGCCGTCCGCAATGTTGGCGAGCAGCGTTTCATCGCTCGTGGCTCTGGCGGCGAGGATGCCCAAGCGGCCGGCGTCGTTGAGCGCAATGACGTTCTGCATGACGAGCTCCCTTCGTGCCGCACTCCCCTGCGGCGTGTTGGGAGAACTACTAGTCAGCTACCGTTTCAGGAGGTCTGCGCCGGAGCGGAAAATGGTTTCGTGCCACGCTTGAATTGTTTCGTCTCGAAGGGGGTGACGAAACATTCGGCGCAAAAAGACGAGCCAGATCAGGGCATCCGTCGATCGCGACGGGATGCCGGCGGGGTCAGGGGCGGTCGCTGGCGGGCGAGAACAAATAGCCCCCGCCGCGAATTGTCCTGATTACGGCTGGTTTTGTCGGGTCCGGCTCGATCTTGCGGCGGATCCGCATGATGCGGAGATCGACGGCGCGGTCGAACGCTTCGGCGTCGCGCGCATTGGCCAGCTCCAGCAGCCGTTCGCGCGACAGCACTCGCTTCGGATTGGCGGCGAACACCTTCAGCAGGCCGAATTCCGACGCGGTTAGCGGATGCTCGTTGCCGTCGTCGTCGCGCAGCGCCTGGGCTTCGAGATCGAGCCATTTGGTGCCGAACCGGACGAGCTGGGCGCTATCGGTCTTGACTGGACTCGCCGTCTCGGCGGCGGCCGGCTTCGGCGGTGCTGCGCGGCGCAGCACCGACCGAATGCGCGCCATCAATTCACGTAGCTCGCAGGGTTTGGCGATGTAGTCGTCGGCGCCGAGTTCGAGGCCGACGACGCGGTCGATTGGCGAGGCGGTCGCGGTCAGCATAATCACCGGGACGTTGGACCTCGCCTTGAGGTCGCGGATGATCGACAGCCCGTCTTCTTCCGGCATGTTGAGATCGAGCACCACCAGATCCGGCAGCTTGGCGGCGATCTCGGCGCGCAGGCTCTTGCCGCCGTCGCACAGCGTGACGGCGAAGCCGTGCATCTTCAGATAGTCGCCCACCATTTCGCGGGCCGGGGCTTCGTCGTCGACGACGATAATGTGCGGATTCTGGCTCATGACAGCGATGCGGCGGGCAAGGTGATGGTGAAGGTTGCGCCCTGGCCGGGACCGGGGCTCGCGGCTGTGACCTGGCCGCCGTGCATGTCGACGATCTTCTTGACGATCGACAGCCCGAGGCCGGTCGAGCTCTCGCCGGCGGTCGGCTTGGCGGACAGCCGCTGGAACCGGCCGAACAACCGGCCGAGGTCTTCCGGCGACAGACCGGCGCCTTCGTCGGAGACGCGGATCACGGTGCCGTCGTCGTCGCCGTCGACCTGGAGCGCAATCTTGCCGCCGACCGGGCTGTATTTGATGGCGTTGCTGACCAGATTGTCGATCGCCTCGCGCATCCGGTCGGAATCGCACATCGTGGTGCAGGATTCCGGCGTCGAAACCGAGATCTCCTGCTGCTTGTTCTGCGCCATCGGCCGGTTGGCCTCCGCAACCTCGCCGACCAATGCGGCGAGGTCGACCGGCTCACGCCGGATCGAGATGTCGAATGCGTCGGCCATCGCGTCCGAAATCAAATGGTCGACCATCAGGGTGAGCCGTCTGGTCGCATCGCGGATGTGATCGACCTGGGCGATCACGTGGTCTTTGGAGGCTTCGGCGCCGATCAGTTCGGTCAGCATCTCGGTCCGGCCGAGGATGACGCCGAGCGGGTTCTTCAGATCGTGGGCGACGGTGCCGAGGATCTCGTTCTTGAACGCGTTGGCGCGCTGCAGCCGCAGCCACTGCGTCGACAGCCGGCGGTTGGCCAGCGTCAACGCCCGGGTGCGCTGCGCCACCCGCTCTTCGAGCTGGGTATTCGCCTCGTGCAGTTGCCGATACAGAATGACGTTGTCAAACGCGATCGACAACCGGCCGCCGAAGATCTCGACCAGCGAACGGTCGGTCTCCGACAGTTCGCGTTCGGCCTGCAGCAGCACCACCACCTCGCGGCCGCTGCCGGTGCGAATGTACAGCACGGTGCGGTGGTCGGCGAATTCGTGCTTGCGGCGCCGGAACGCTTCCTCGACCATCTGTCGGAGATTGAGGTCGAGCGAATTGGTTTGGCCGGTCGCGCTGATGAAGCGGCTGTAGCAACCGGACCCCGCCAGAACCGCAAATTCCTCACCGGCGTCTCGCAATACAAGGATACCGGCGCAATCGACATTGAGCAGCGAGGCCAGCTGGGTCAGCACGCCCTCGGCGAGCCGCTGCATCGATTTGAAGTCGTACAGCGTCGAGGCGGCGTCGATTATGATCTCGAGCCCGCGCCGCGTCTGCACCATGCGTTCGAGTTGCTGGTAACTGCGCAGCGCGGCGGTCAGCGATGTGAACAGCTTGTCGGCGGTCAGCTCGGTCTTGGCCTTGTAGTCGTTGATGTCGTAATCGACGATGACACGTCGCTCAGGTGCCTGGCCCGGCTGTCCGGTACGCAGGATGATGCGCACGGTCTCGTTCTTCAGCTCGTTGCGGATGAACTCGACCAAGTCGAGGCCGGCAGCGTCGGTCTCCATGATCACGTCGAGCAGAACCGCGGCGATGTCGGGGTTGGCACGCATCAGTTCGCGGCCTTCGGCGCCGGAATAGGCCGACACGATTTCCAGGCCCTGGCCGTTCAGGCTGTAGTCGCTGAGCGCGAACCGCGTGCCGTCGTGAACCGCGGTGTCGTCGTCGATCACCGCGATCTTCCATTTCCGTGCGCCCGATACCTCCGGCGTCGAATCGGTGTCTTCGATCAGCTCGAGGATATCGTCCTGGTCGGCCATTGCAGGGTTCCGTCGCTGGGCGGGTCGGCTGGTGCCACGCCGCCGGTGGCGGTTTTCGGCATGATAATGCGAAAAGTCGTGCCTTGTCCTAGTCTTGATTCCAGCACCATGCGGCCGCCGAGCTGCTGTGTCACCAGATTGTAAACGATATGCAGGCCGAGGCCGGTGCCTCCCTCGTTACGGCGCGTGGTGAAGAACGGATCGAACGCCTGGCGCTGCACGTCCGGCGTCATGCCGGCGCCGTCGTCGGAAAAAACGATCTCGACGTCGTCGGCACCGCGCGATCGCGCAGTGATGGTGATCGTACCGGGCTGGTTGCCCGGGAAGGCGTGGTTGGCGGCGTTCAGAAACAGATTGGTCAGGATCTGCCCATAGGCGCCGGGGTAGCCGTCGATCAACAGCCCCTCGGGCACGTCGATACGCAGATCGATCGGTGCGCGCTTCAGCACCGGCTTCAGGCTGGCGACGATCTGATCGGTCGCCTCGTGCAGCGAGAATTGCCGGCGTTCGGCGTGCGAGCGATCGACCGCGACCTGCTTGAAGGACTGGATCAGGTCGGCGGCGCGTTGCAGATTGCTGACGAGCTGTTGGGCGGCGTCCCGCGCCGAGCGGACGAATTCGTCGAGCTGCGAGCGCCGCAGGGGCATGTCACCCTTGAGCTCCGCCTCGAACGTCGTGGCGCGGCGGGTGAAGCTCGACGCCACCGTCAGGCTGATGCCGATTGGATTGTTGACCTCGTGGGCCACCCCGGCGACCAGACTGCCGAGCGCTGCCAGCCGTTCGGCATCGATCAAATTCTGCTGCGCGGTCTTTAGTTCGAGCAGCGCGCTCTCGGCTTTCTCTTTCGATGCGCGCAGGTCGTCTTCCGCCTTGCGCTTGTCGATGGCGTTTTCGCGGAACACCTCGACGGCGCGTGCCATCGCGCCGACCTCGTCCCTGGCCTCGATGCCGGCGACGCGGCGGTCGTAATTGCCCGAGGTGATGGCGTGCATCGCGGCGAGAATCTGCTGCAGCGGCAGGCGAATGCTGAGAGCGATCACGATCCCGGCGGAGATGATGATGCCCAGGAAGATCAGCGCGATCGTGAGTACCTTCTGCGAGATGCCGGCCAGGGTGCGGTCGAACTTCTCCTGCGCCTTCTGTTCGCGTTGCCGCATCTTGACCGACAGCGCGTCGATCGCAGCGATGGTCGCGGCCTGACTGGCGTCGATCGAGTTGCGGAGCAGGTCACTGCGCTTGGCGAGCTGATCGGTCAGTTCCTGCAAGCCGTCGCTCAGCGCCGCGGTGCGCAGCTTCAGCTTCTGCAGCCCCATCCTCTGCAGATCGTTGTCGGCGAGCTCGGTCATCACCGGGATGGTTCGCACGATCATCTCGGTATTCTGTCGTGCGTCTTCGGCGGCCTGCGGCGACAGCGACAGGTAGTAGGAGTTTGCCGCGACCAGCAGGGCGGTAAACGCCTCCCGGGCTCGGCCGAGCGGCGGCAGGATCATCGCGTCGCGCTGGCCGGTGGCGCCGCCGATCACAGCGAACAACGCGGCGATGTCGCGTGCCGGTGCCTGAACCTGGTTCTCGTAGGTCGCCTTGATGGTGGTCTGCAACGCCCGCAAATCACCAAAGCCGCTGAGAAAGCGTTCGGTCGCGCGCTCCAGCTCCTCGACCGAGCCGGACAGCATTGGATCGGTCGAGGCGCGATTGGTCAGCGTCCCGAGTACCGCCTCGCGCAGCAGCAAGATTTCGGCAAACAGATCGGGGCTGGGTTGATTGATGTAGCGATGGATGAGATTCTGCAGCCTTCCGGTTTCGCTTTCCAGCAAAGCCAGGATCTTGTCGGATTCCCTGACCTGACGAACGTCGTCCCAGGCGGTGCGCAGCTCCCGCGAGCCGCTCCAGATCAGGCTGACCAGGACCAGGACCACCAGCGAGTTCAATCCCGCGATCGACAGGATTCGCCAGCGGATCGGCACGGCCCGCACCAAGCCGATCAGGCTGGTGCGTCTCCGGTTATCGGGCCGCAGCTCGGCGTCAGCTGGCTGCGAAGGCATCGGGCCCAACCCGGTCGATGATGCGTCGATGACGGTTTCCCCGATCAGCCGCAACCAGTGGGCCGCGCGCGGCGTCGGCGTGCGGAATATTGGCTCGGCTGGACAGCGGCAAGTTCAATCCCATAAGGTTAACGCCGTTCGCAGGGACCGGAGAAGTCCAGCTAAGCTAGCAGATCAGCCTGGGCGATGGCTATCGGGAGTGAGTTCGTCGGACGATGGCCGGAATGTTGGGAAGACTCGCGCAGATGGCTGCCGTCCTGGTCTGGGGCGGCGTCGGGATTGCGCCGGCCGCCGCCACGACGGAGATCGTCTGGTGGCACGCAATGTCCGGCGAACTCGGCCGGCAGCTCGAGAAACTGGCGACCGATTTCAACGCCTCGCAATCCGACTACCGGGTGGTGCCGAGCTACAAGGGCAACTACACCCAGACCGTGACCGCGGCGATCTTCGCGTTTCGTTCCTCCAGTCAGCCGGCGATCGTGCAGGTCAATGAGATCGCCACCGCCACCATGATGGCGGCGAGGGGAGCGGTCTATCCAGTCTATGAGCTGATGCGCGACGAGAACGAAACGTTCTCGCCGGACGACTACCTGCCTGCGGTCACTGGCTATTACACCGACCTGTCCGGCAACATGCTGTCGTTTCCGTTCAACGCTTCGACGCCGATTCTATATTACAACAAAACGCTGTTTCGCCGTGCCGGACTTGATCCGGAGGTGCCGCCGGCCACTTGGCCGGAGGTCGGCGCCATGGCGACGCGGCTGCGCGATGCCGGGGCGGCCTGTGGCTTCACCACCTCGTGGCCGTCCTGGGTGCATATCGAGAATTTCTCCGCCTATCACAATCTGCCGCTGGCGACGCAGTCGAACGGGCTCGGCGGGTTGGATGCGGAACTGGTGTTCAACAATCCGGTGGTGGTGCGCCATGTCGCTCAGCTCGCCGACTGGCAGAAGACCAAAATCTATGACTATGGCGGCCGCGCCACGGCGGCCGAGCCGCTGTTTCAGCAGGGCGACTGCGGCATCTTCATCGGCTCGTCGGCGACCCGTGCCGACATCCTGGCCAATGCCAAATTCGAGGTCGGCTACGGCCGCCTTCCGTACTGGCCGGACGTGGCCGGCGCGCCGCAGAACACCATCATCGGCGGCGCCACGCTATGGGTGCTGCGCGGCCGGCCGGCGGCGGAATACAAAGGGGTGGCCAAGTTCTTCGCCTACCTGTCGAAGCCGGATATCCAGGCGGCCTGGCACCAGCACACCGGCTATCTGCCGATCACCAAGGCAGCCTACGATCTCACCCGCGCTCAGGGCTTCTACGATCGCAATCCGGGGACGGCGATTTCGATCGAACAGATCACGCTGAAGCCGCCGACCGAGAATTCGCGCGGATTGCGGCTCGGCTCGTTCGTGCTGGTGCGGACCGCAATTGAAGACGAACTCGAACACGCGGTCCGCGGTGAGAAGCCCGCGCAGGCCGCAATGGATGCCGCGGTCGAACGCGGCAACAAGCTGCTGCGGCAGTTCGAACGGACCAAGCCGTAACAGCCCTACGGCGCCGTCTCGCGTCGTCCAAAAGCGCCGGCGTCGCGGCTCAGCACAGGCGATACCATCGCGACCAGGTTTTGCGCGGCGGCTTCGATCGACAGGCCTGCGGTATCGAGAACGCCGGCGGCGCGGGCATACAATGGCTCGCGGCTCTGCAGGATGGTGCGCAGCTCCTGCATCGCGGCGCGGTCGTCGGCCATCGGCCGCATGTCGCCCTGGCCGCGGACCCGCATCATGTGTTCCTCCGGCTCGGCCTTGAGCCAGATGGTATAAAACGAGGTCAGGATCTGATCGAAGGTGATCGGCTCGGACACGATGCCGCCGCCGGTCGCCAGCACCACCGGCTCGTTGTGGGCCAGCAGCCGCGTCAACGCTGCCTGCTCCATCCGGCGGAAGCCTTCCTGGCCGTACAGCGCAATGATCTCGGATACCGACAGCCCGTTCTGGCGCTCGATCTCACGGTTCAGCTCGACGAAGCTCCAGCCGATGCGGTCGGCCAGCATCTTGCCGAGAGTGGATTTTCCGGCGCCGCGCAGGCCGATCAGCGCGATTCCATGGAAAGTCGCCTGACGCTGCGTCGTGCTGCCGAACCTGCCGAGTCCGGACAACACGTCCTTGGCGTGTGCGATCTGCACCGGAGTGGCGCGCCGCACCAAGTCTCGGATTACAGGCCATTCGGCGGCAGCGTCGGGAGACGGCAGCAGATCTTCCAAGGGGGTCGCAAGCGCCTCGGAAATCCGGCGCAGCAGCACGATCGAGACGTTGCCCTTGCCGCTTTCCAATTGCGCGATGTAGCGCTCGGAAATCCCGGAGACCTTGGCCAGCACCTTGCGCGACATGCCACGCCGGCCGCGCATGGTGCGAACGTGCTGGCCGAGGTCGAGCAGAAAGCTCGCGTCGGTGTCGTCTGGCTCGACCATGTCCGTCCATTCACGTCTGTTTGGGGAAAGATAGTGCTGGCCACAAGCGCCAGCAATCGAACGAATGTCGTTCGATGCATTATAATTCAAGGCAGATGTCGTTCGATGGGACGCAACACCGCAGACGGACACCCACGTGTCTCTGGGTGCGCCGAGCGGTACGAGAGATATTGTCCGGAAGGTGCGTCCCCCGCCGCTTCAGCGGGAGACGCGAAGCGAAACGGTTACGCCCAGCCGTCGCCCTTGATGCCGGGATTGGCGAAGGCGACGCCGCCGTCGACCGTGATGGTCGAGCCGACCACATAGTCGCCCGCCCGCGAGGCCAGGAACACGGCAGTGCCTGCCATGTCCTCATCGGTCCCGATCCGGCCGGAGGGCACCCGCTGGGCCACCGCATCCGACTCGTCGCGCGCAGCCTTGTTCATATCGGAGGCGAACGGTCCCGGCGCGATGGCGGTGACCACGATATGATCCTTGATTAGCCGCACCGCCATCCGGCGGGTCAGGTGAATGAGGCCAGCCTTCGAGGCCGCGTAGGGATAGGTCTCGAGCGGGTTCACGAAGATGCCGTCGATCGAGGCGATGTTGATCACCTTGCCCGGCTGTTCGGCGCTCGCCGCGGCGCGAAGCTGCGGCGCCAGCGCCTTGGTCAGGAAGAACGGCGTCTTGACGTTGAGGTTCATCACCTTGTCCCAGCCGCTCTCCGGGAACTCGTCGAAGTCGGCCGCCCAGGCTGCGCCAGCGTTGTTGACCAGGATGTCGAGCGAGGCCTCACGACGTTTGATCTCGGCGGCCAGCATCTCGATGCCCGCCATGGTCGAGATGTCGATCGGCAGCGCGACGCACTCGCCGGGATACATTTCGGTGAGCTCATCGGCGGTCGCCTGACAGGCCGGGGCCTTGCGCGCGGTGATGTACACGCGCGACGCGCCGTAGGCGAGAAAGCCGGCCGCGATCATCTTGCCGATGCCGCGTGAGCCGCCGGTCACCAGAGCGACGCGGCCTTGCAGCGAAAACAGATCCTTGAACATGACGTCTCCCTCGGGTGTTTGGCCGCCTGTTTGCGGCGGCGGGGAGGGGTGAGTCAAGGAATCACGCCGCGACGCGGCGAAAGCCGTTCCACATCGCGGTTGCGGCGCCGGATGTCAGCACGGGCAACAGCCGGTCGTCCTGATAATGTCCGTTGAGCGAAATCCGCGGCAGCGCGGTGAGATGATCGGCGCATTCGGAAAACATCATGCCCGGCCGCGTCGTGACCGCGGTCTTGTAGCCGACGGCCTGGGCGAGGGCGAATTCGCGCGGCCCCGCCGCAGCTTTGTCGCCGTAAGGATACGCGAGATGGTCGACCGAATGTTGCAACTCGTCCTGGATGCGGGCGCGGCTGCCGGTCAGCTCGTGCGCGGCGACCAGTTCGCTCTGCCGGCCGAGCATACAATGGGTGATGCTGTGGGCTCCGATCGTCACCAGCGGGTGAGAGGCGAAGCGGCGCAGCTCGTCCCACTGCAGGCACAGTTCCCGCGCCGCGGCAGTTTCGTCGAGGCCATAACGCAGGCACATCGCCGTCATGGCGGCGTCGAGGTCGCCGCCGTTCGGCAAGCGGCGCAGCAGATCGTGCAACCGTTCGAATGCCGTCTGCTTGGCTTCGGGCGTTTGAATGTCGAAGCGCAGTTCCTGGCCGCCGATGGCGACCTCCAGCCGGCTCTGGCTAGCGATCAGCCGCTCCAGCGTTACCCACCACAATCGCCCATTACCTTCGGCGAAGTCGCTGGCGACAAATACGGTGAATGGTGCGCCGAACTCCTCGAACACCGGCAATGCGAAATCGCGGTTGTCCCGATAGCCGTCGTCGAGCGTGATGCAGGCGAAGCGCCGGCCGAAATCGCGCGCCCGCAACCTACGATGCAGCTCGTCCATCGGGACGAGATCAATCCCGAGCTCCCGCAGATGCTTCAGCGTGGCCCGCAGGAAATCCGGGGTAACCTCGAGGTGGCGATTGGGCTGAAACGAATCATCGCGGCTCGGCCGGACGTTGTGCAGCATGAAAATCGTGCCGATTCCGGACAGGAGCGGGCGCAGCACCCGATGCGCGCCCGTGTAATAGAGGGCTTCGAGCCCGGCGCGGATCATACTGTGGCGAAAATGTTTCATCGAAGCGAAGGCTATATCATGTCTGAGCCATGCTAGGAGTCCACGGCTGAAGAAACGGTTATGGCAGGGGCAACTTTGGTCGCTGTTTTCGGGAATTGCGTTTGACAGCCTTCCAACGGTTTGATTTCTCTCTGCTTCTGATCCACGGGAAGCGGAATGCGCGGACTCTACAGCTCCAGCGGTAAATGGTGGCCCGGTGCCATTCCGCTGGTCATTCTCTGGGCCGTCGCCGCTTGGACGACGATGCCTGCCGTGGAAGCAGAACTCACCGTTCGCGCTGCGGCTGCGCTCAAGGACACGATCCTCGATAAAACCAAGATCACGGCAGCGGGTCGGGACATCACATTGGTGGCCGAGGCGTTCTCCGAGGAGGGGCGCCGTGCCGCGGTGTCCGCCGTTGAGGCCGTGCCAGGGATCCGTCTGGTCAATGATCGCACCAAGCTGGTGCCGGAAGCCTCCCCTTACGTGTGGTCGATTGAACGCGACGTCGTTCGGGTGACCCTGAGCGGCAGCGCTCCGCTGCCGGCCAGCAGATCGCGGCTGTTCGACGGTGCCAAGGTCGCGTTCGCAGGCGTCGAGGTCGTCGACCATATGGCGCTGGCGCGCGGCGCGCCTCAGCGCTTCGATGCGGCGGCGATGCTGCTGATCGACCAGCTTGCCAAGCTCAAACAAGGCAAGATCACCCTCAGCGGGACCTCGGTCGCGCTGAAGGGAATGGCGAAGGATCTCGGCGGGCGCGAAGCGATTGCGGCGGCGCTTCGGAACCTGCCTGAGGGCTATACGGTCGGCGACAACGAGATCGAGGCGCCGCCCTATGTGTTCCGCGCCTACAAGGACCCCGTCGCCGGCCAGGTGACGCTCGAGGGATATGTGCCGGACAACGCCGTGCATGCCGCTCTCGCCGCCGCGACAGGTCGGAAGTTCTTCGGCGATAAGGTCGTCGATAATCTCAAGGCCAGTATCGGGGCGCCGAAGGGATTTGTCGACGCTGCCGTCCCGGCACTTGGCGCGCTGTCGCGACTGTCGACCGGCACCCTCGTGTTGTCGGACCGCGAAGTGCACCTGTCGGGCGATGCTTTCTACGACGTCGCGGCGAACCAGATCCGCGGCGGCCTCAACAAGGAACTGCCGCAAGGCTGGAAGGTGAGGATCGATCTGTCGGTCAAGCCGCAGGCGGCGCCGGTGGACGCAACGGTGTGCCAGCAATTGTTCAACGGCCTGCTGGCGAAGGGGACGGTGCAGTTCGACTCCGCCAGCGCCACCATCGACAAGGACTCTGCCAGCCTGCTCGACAGGTTGATCGAGACCGCGATGCGCTGCCCCAGCGCCAAGATCGAGGTCGCCGGGCACACCGACAGCGACGGTGATGCCGCTTTCAACCAGACGCTGTCGGAACGGCGCGCGCGCGCGGTCGTCGATTATATGGTCCGCGCCGGCCTGCCGCCCGAGCGGTTCGAGGCGTTCGGCTATGGCAGCAAGATTCCGATCGCCGAAAACGACACTGAGGCGGGCAAGGCGAAGAACCGCCGCATCGATTTCGTGGTCAGGTGACGCATGGTGGCTTTGGCGGATTTCTTCTGGGGCTGGCTGGTCGGATCGTTGCTGCTCGGCTTCGCGGTCGGGTGGATCTCGGTGGTGCATCGCGGCCCTAGCCTGTCCAAGAACGCCGGGCTCGGCGTCGGCGGGATCGCGGCGGTGCTGGTCGGGCTGTCGCTGGCCCGTCTGGTTCCCGGTCGCGGCGGTTACTGGCTCGATCTTTTCCTCGCCCTGGTCGGCGCCTATCTGATCGGATGCGCCATCGGCTCTTGGCTCCGCTACTGGGTGGTGGCGCGGCAGTCGCCGCGGCTGTGATGATGACGCCGTTGTCGACCGGCAGCTGCGACGATAGGTCCCGCGTTGCAGCAAAATCCCAATAATGGCGAAGGTGCAACCGGTTGGCTGAAGCGGAATTGAAGCGTTGTGGACCGACATCCGGCGTTGACCGAATTCCACTCGGCCTGAAAACACGCTACCAACGATGTACGGCCGGCCGAAGCTCGGCGCCAAGGCCGTGACACCAGGGGTAGAAGCGCGGGCGAAGGGGATTCGAGGTCTCGATGCGGATCGCAATACGCAGAACGATCGCAGTTCTGCGCGAGAAGCAAATCCTGCACAAACTTGGTGTTGCGGTCAGCATCGCGGTCATCGCGGCCGCTTGCTACGTTCTGTACCATATTTTGCGCGGCATCGACCTCGAGCGTGTGCTCGATGCGATGAGCCAGACCGATCCGAGCTCGATCGCGCTGGCCGCGGTGTTCGTCGCCGCCGGTTACTTCACCCTGACGTTCTACGATCTGTTCGCCGTCCATGCGATCGGCCGCGGCGACGTGCCGTACAGGGTCAACGCGCTCGCCGCCTTCACCAGCTATTCGATCGGTCATAATGTCGGCGCCAGCGCGCTGACCGGCGGCGCGGTGCGTTACCGGATCTACTCGGCCTGGGGGCTCGATGCGATCGATGTCGCCAAAGTGTGCTTTCTTGCCGGCCTGACCTTCTGGCTCGGCAACGCCGCCGTTCTCGGTCTCGGCGTCGCCTATCATCCGGAGGCGGCGTCCGCGGTCGATCAACTGCCGCCGTCGGTCAACCGCGTGCTCGCGCTGCTGATCCTGTCCGGATTGATGATTTATGTCGCCTGGGTGTCGTTCAAGCCGCGTTGCGTCGGGCGTGGCAGTTGGACGGTGACGCTGCCGGGCGGCAAGCTGACGCTGCTGCAGATCGCAATCGGCATCGTCGATCTCGGCTTCTGCGCCCTGGCGATGTACGTGCTGACGCCCGACGAACCCAATGTCGGCTTCGTCGTGGTGGCGGTGATCTTCGTGTCGGCGACGCTGCTCGGTTTCGCCAGTCACTCTCCCGGCGGTCTCGGCGTATTCGACGCCGCGATGCTGGTCGGACTCTGGCAGATGGACAAAGAAGAGCTGCTCGCCGGCATGCTGCTGTTCCGCCTGCTGTACTACATCGTGCCGTTCGTGATATCGGTGATCGTACTTGCGGTCCGGGAGATCGTGCTCGGTGCTCGGCTGAAGCGGGTTCGTCCGCTGACCGAAGCATTGAAGCCGAAACCGGTGCGCGGAGATCCCTCACCAGGTTGAGCCATGACCACCGCACCCGCGCCCGACGAGCAAACCCGCCCGGTCCGGGAAATCGTGCTCGCCGCGCCGTCTGCACCGACATCGCTGATGACGCATTGGTCCGATCGCCTCCGTCACGCCGCGATCATCTTGATCGCCGCTGCGCTCGCACTCACAGCCCTGGTGGTGTTCGCTCAACTCGCGATCGGCCCGGCACTCGCTGCCTTCGCCTGCCTGATCGCCGCGGCGCTGGTACCATGGCGGCTGCACGACGGTGCCAGTGCGCTTGATGAAACGCTCGGCGTCAGCCCTGTGGAAATGCCGGTGGTCCGTGCCATCGTCGGCGGCATGCCCGATCCGGCGGTGCTGCTCGATCGCGCCGGCCGCGTCATTCATCTCAACGCCGCGGCGGCGGAGCTCGCTCCGGCCCTGCGGGCGCGCGAACTGGCGCAGTTCGCGCTGCACAGTCCCGAGATCGTCACCGCGCTGCGCGAAGCGATCGCGACCTCGGAACCGCGCCGCGTCACCTACCTCGATCACGGCTCGATCGAGCGCTGGCTGGAACTGATGATTGCGCCGGTGCAGGTGCCGACCGCGTTCGGCGGCACCGATCAATGCATGCTGATGACGTTCCACGACCTGACGCCGCTGCGCCGGGTCGAAGAGATGCGCGCGGACTTCGTCGCCAATGCCAGTCACGAACTGCGCACACCGCTCGCCGCCTTGTCGGGCTTCATCGATACGCTGCAGGGACAGGCCCGCGATGATCCGAAGGCGCGCGAACGTTTTCTTGGAATCATGCACGCTCAGGCGACGCGGATGGCGCGGCTGATCGACGATCTGCTGTCGTTGTCCCGGGTCGAGCTCAGCGCCCACGTCCGCCCCGACGCGATGATCGATTTGAAGCCGTTGATCAAACAGGTCACCGACGGGCTCGAGCCGCTGGCCAAGGAGCGCCAGGTGGTGATCGAGCTGGAGCTTCCCGATGATGCCGCGACGATCGCCGGCGATCGCGAAGAGCTGTTGCGACTGTTCGAAAATCTGATCGAGAACGCGTTGAAATACGGCGCTTCCGGCGGGCGCGTGGTCGTCTCTGTGGTTGCCTCCGTTTCCGGTGACGGAGTACCGGAATATCGTGCGCTCGTCCGCGACTTCGGCCCCGGTATCGCACCCGAACATCTGCCCCGATTGACCGAGCGGTTCTACCGGGTCGACGTCGGCGACAGCCGATCCCAGGGCGGTACGGGGTTAGGATTATCGCTGGTGAAACATATTGTTAACCGCCACAGGGGCCGGCTTTTGATCGAAAGCGTCCTGAAAAAAGGCGCGACTTTCACCGTCTGCTTCCCTCAGGGAAAGCCCCAGGTCTGAGTCAAATATTCTTTCAATTTCATGGGCTTAGGCCAGTCACATGACTGTCATCAAACCCTCATAAAAGGTCAATCGACCGCCCGTAGACGGAGCGGGGTAAGCGCAGTCGGGCGCGCTGAGCGCTTCGCTTACAGATGGAGACCTTCCCCATGAATTTCATCAAGGCAATCGTCGCGGCCGGCATGGTTGCGGCGTCGACCTCGGCCTTCGCGGCTGACATTACCGGCGCTGGCGCCACCTTCCCGTACCCGGTCTACTCGAAGTGGGCGGATGCCTATAAGAAGGAAACCGGCAACGGCCTGAACTATCAGTCGATCGGCTCGGGCGCCGGCATCAAGCAGATCGTTGCCAAGACCGTGACCTTCGGCGCCAGCGACAAGCCGCTGAAGCCGGAAGAGCTCGAGAAGGACGGCCTGGTGCAGTGGCCGATGGTGATGGGCGCGATCGTTCCGGTGGTGAACCTGGACGGCGTCAAGCCGGGCGAGCTGGTGTTCGACGGCCCGACCCTCGCCAAGATCTATCTCGGCGAAATCAAGAAGTGGGACGACGCGGCGATCAAGAAGCTGAACCCGAAGGTCAACCTGCCGAGCGAGGCGATCACCGTGGTCCGTCGTTCGGACGGCTCGGGCACCACCTTCAACTTCACCGACTACCTGTCCAAGGTCAGCCCGGAGTGGAAGAGCAAGGTCGGTGAAGGCACCGCGGTCGAGTGGCCGGTCGGCGTCGGCGCCAAGGGCAACGAAGGCGTCGCCGGCAATGTCGGTCAGACCAAGAACTCGATCGGTTATGTCGAGTACGCCTATGCCAAGCAGAACAAGCTGACCTACACCGCGATGGTGAACAGCGTCGGCAAGACCGTGCAGCCGACGATGGCCGCCTTCCAGGCCGCCGCTTCGAACGCCGAATGGTCCAAGGCGCCGGGCTACTACCTGATCCTCACCAACCAGCCCGGTGACGCGTCGTGGCCTATCACTGCCGCGACCTTCATCCTGATGCACAAGGAGCCGGTCGACAAGGCTGCCTCCGCTGAAGCCCTCAAGTTCTTCAAGTGGGCGTTCACGAAGGGCGACAAGGCTGCCGAAGCGCTCGACTACATCCCGATGCCGGAGCCGGTCGTCAAGCTGATCGAGAAGACCTGGGCTGCGGACATCAAGAGCTGATAGACTGAATGTTGGCTGCGATCCGGCTCCGCCCGGGTCGCAGCACGACGTTCACGCGAACGACGGAATCCGAGCGACGGATTTCTCGGACTCCGGTTTTGCACCGCAGTCGGTGCAGGCGCGACGCTCGATCGCGCATCCGGTCTCAATTCAAAAAACCCCAGCCGCGAAGCGCGGTTTCGGCCCTGCACAAGGCATAGGGAGAGTGAGCGTGGCGGACATGGCGGTTGATACAACCGGATTGCAAGCGGCTGCCGGACCTTACGATCGAGCCAAGGCCCTCAGTGCCTTCAAGCTCGGCGACAAGACCTTCTATTGGGCGACGCGCGCCTGCGCGATTTCGGTGCTGCTGATCCTCGGTGGCATCATTGTTTCTCTGATCGTCGGTGCATGGCCCGCGATCCGTGAATTCGGCTTCTCGTTCCTCACTACGGCGCGCTGGGCACCGGCGAACGATCCGCCGGTCCTTGGTGCGCTCGGCCCGATCTACGGTACCTTGGTGACGTCGCTGATTGCGATGGTGATCGCGATCCCGGTCGGCCTCGGCATCGCGATCTTCCTCACCGAGCTGTGCCCGATGTGGCTGCGTCGCCCGATCGGCCTCGCCATCGAGCTGCTCGCCGGCATCCCGTCGATCATTTACGGCATGTGGGGCTTCTTCGTGCTCGGGCCGTTCCTGGCCTACCACTTCCAGCCGGCCATGATCGCGCTGTTCGAGGGCGTCCCGGTGCTCGGTGATATCTTCGCCGGTCCGCCGTCCTATCTCAGCCTGTTCAACGCCTCGCTGATCCTCGCCATCATGGTGCTGCCGTTCATCACCGCGATCTCGGTCGACGTGTTCAAGACGGTGCCCCCGGTGTTGAAGGAAGCGGCCTACGGCGTCGGCTGCACCACTTGGGAAGTGGTGCGGAGTGTGGTGATCCCCTACACGAGGGTCGGCGTGATCGGCGGCGTGATGCTGGCGCTCGGCCGTGCGCTCGGCGAGACGATGGCGGTCACCTTCATCATCGGCAATTCGTTCCGGATCACCGGCTCGATCTTCTCGCCCGGCACCACGATCTCGGCGGCGATCGCCTCCGAATTCGCCGAGAGCGACGGCCTGCACCAGTCCGGCCTGATCCTGCTCGGCCTGTTGCTGTTCATTCTGACCTTCCTGGTGCTGGCGGCCGCCCGGCTGCTGCTGCTGCGGCTCGAACTCAAGGCGGGCAAGTAAAATGACGCCGATCCATCTCGACAATCCGATCTACAAGCGGCGTCATCGCAACGACATCGTGATCAAGGTGCTGTGCTCGGCGGCGGCGCTGTTCGGCGTCACCTGGCTGGCGCTGATCCTGTTCACGCTGTTCTGGAACGGCCTTGCCGGCTTCAATCTCGAAGTGTTCACCCAGAGCACCCCGCCGCCGGGATCGACCAGCGGCGGTCTGCTCAACGCCATTGTCGGCTCGGTGCTGATGACCATTCTCGGCGTCGGAATCGGGGCGCCACTCGGGCTGTTCGCCGGCACGTATCTGGCCGAATACGGCAAATACGACAAGCTGACCTCGGTGATCCGCTTCATCAACGACATTCTGCTCAGCGCGCCCTCGATCATCATCGGCCTGTTCATCTACGGAGCCGTGGTGGTGACGATGGGCCGGTTCTCGGCGCTCGCCGGCGCGCTGGCGCTGGCGGTGATCGTGATCCCGGTGGTGGTGCGGACCACCGAAGACATGCTGCTGCTGGTGCCGAGCTCGCTGCGCGAGGCTGCCTCGGCGCTTGGTCTGCCGCGCTCGCTGGTGATCCGGCGGATCGCCTATCGGGCCGCCCGCGCCGGCCTGATCACCGGCATCCTGCTGGCGACGGCCCGCGTCGCCGGCGAGACCGCGCCGCTGCTGTTCACTGCGCTCAGCAACCAGTTCTTCAGCCTGGATCTGACCAAGACGATGGCCAACCTGCCGGTGACCATCAACAACTTCGTCCAGAGCCCGTATGCCTACTGGAAACAGCTCGCCTGGACCGGCGCGCTGCTGATCACCCTCACCGTGCTTGCCCTGAACATTGGCGCGCGCATCATCGGCGCCGAGAGGACCACGAAATGACCGAGATCTCGATCGCCACCAGCGTCCCGTCCGCGATGCCGCCGATCGGCGCCCAGCCGGACGGCCCGGCCAAGGTGACCGTGCGTGACCTCAACTTCTATTACGGCCAGAACCACGCGCTGAAGCACATCAATCTGGCGCTCGCCGCCAACCGCGTCACCGCCTTCATCGGGCCGTCGGGCTGCGGCAAGTCGACCCTTCTGCGCATCTTCAACCGGATGTACGATCTGTATCCGGGCCAGCGCGCCGAGGGTCAGGTGCTGCTCGACACCACCAACATCCTCGACGCCAAGCTCGACCTCAACCTGCTGCGCGCCCGGGTCGGCATGGTGTTCCAAAAGCCGACGCCGTTCCCGATGACGATCTACGAGAACATCGCATTCGGCGTTCGCCTGTACGAGAAGATCTCCAAATCGGAGATGGACGGGCGGGTCGAAAAGGCGCTGCGCGGCGCCGCGCTGTGGAACGAGGTCAAGGACAAGCTCAACGCCTCCGGCCTCAGCCTGTCGGGTGGCCAGCAGCAGCGTCTGTGCATCGCCCGCACCATCGCGGTGCGGCCGGAAGTGATCCTGTTCGACGAACCGTGCTCGGCGCTCGACCCGATCTCGACCGCCAAGATCGAAGAGCTGATCGACGAGCTGAAGGAGCAGTACACGATCGCGATCGTCACCCACAACATGCAGCAGGCGGCGCGCGTGTCGGAATCGACCGCCTTCATGTATCTCGGCGAACTGATCGAATTCGGTCCGACCAACAAGATCTTCACCTCGCCGAGCGATCGGCGCACCCAGGATTACATCACCGGCCGGTTCGGCTGACGCCGCGGGCGAGGAGCACGGATATGGGATTCGAACACACCACCAAGGCGTTCGACGGCGACCTGCAGGAATTGACGCGGCTGGTCGCGGAGATGGGCGGCCTGGCCGAGCGCCAGATCGTCGACTCCGTCGACGCGCTGATCCGGCGCGATGTCGCGCTAGGCTCGCGCGTGGTCGCGGCCGACGCCGAGATCGACCAGATGCAGCGCGACATCGAAGAACGTGCAGTGCTCACCATCGCCCGGCGTCAGCCGATGGCGGTCGACCTGCGCGACATCGTCGGGGCGATGCGCGTCGCCACCGATCTGGAGCGGATCGGCGATCTGTCGAAGAACATCGCCAAGCGCGTCAACGCGATCGACAGCGACTTCCATCCGCTGAAGCTGATCCGCGGCCTCGAGCATATGACCGACCTCGTGCAGTCGCAGGTCAAGGCGGTGCTCGACGCCTACACGGCGCACGATCTGCCGGCCGCGATGGTGGTGTGGAACGGCGACGAGGAAGTCGACGCGATCTGCACATCGCTGTTCCGCGAGCTGCTCACCTATATGATGGAAGATCCGCGCAACATCTCGTTCTGTATCCACCTGATGTTCTGCGCCAAGAACATCGAGCGGATCGGCGATCACGCCACCAACATCGCCGAGACGGTGTTCTACATGATCGAGGGCCAGCAGATCATGGACAAGCGTCCGAAGGGGGATATGACGACCTTCGCCAACGCGACACCCGGCAACTGACGTCGATCCGGCGGTCGCCCATGCCGGGCGGCCGCCGGAAGACGGATCGAGACGACACTGAGACGAGGACGACGATGGCTGCGCGCATTCTGGTAGTCGAAGACGAGGAAGCGCTGACGACGCTGCTGAGATACAATCTGGAATCCGAAGGTTACGAGGTCGAAACGGTGGCGCGCGGCGACGACGCCGACACCCGGATGAAGGAGCGGATTCCCGACCTGGTAGTGCTGGACTGGATGCTGCCGGGCCTGTCCGGCATCGAACTGTGCCGCCGGCTGCGGGCGCGGCCGGAAACCAAGCAACTGCCGATCATCATGCTGACCGCGCGCGGCGAGGAAAGCGAACGCGTCAGCGGGCTCGCGACCGGTGCCGACGATTACATCGTCAAGCCGTTCTCGGTGCCGGAGCTGCTGGCGCGGGTGAAGGGATTGCTGCGGCGCGCGGCGCCGGAGCGGCTCGCCACCGTGCTGGCCTATGGCGATCTCGAGCTCGATCGCGACAAGCGCCGGGTGGCGCGCTCCGGCCGGCCGATCGATCTCGGCCCGACCGAGTATCGTCTGCTCGAGTTCTTCCTGGAGCATCCCGGGCGGGTATTCAGCCGCGAGCAACTGCTCGACGGTGTCTGGGGCCGTGATATCTACATCGATGAGCGCACGGTCGACGTCCACATCGGGCGCTTGCGCAAGCTGCTCAATATCGGCCGCGAGCAGGACCCGATCCGCACCGTCCGCGGCGCCGGCTATGCCCTCGACGACCGCTTCGCCAAGGTCGAAGGCAGCCCGCTGTAGTTGTTAGCAGGTTTGCGACGCAAGGTGGGCAAAGCGTGCCCACCAAAGGCTGGTTTCAGATCACGATGATCGCGAGCGTCATGTTGTAACCCGTGGGCACGGCGCGACGCGCCTCTGCCGACCCTATCGCTTCTGCAATCGTTCAGCCGCGGCCTCAGCCCATCACAGCAGCGTCATCCTCCGCGAAGGCGGAGGATCCCGTAATTGCAGTGAGTGAGTGGAAAGTAACGGAAGCTCTGGATACTGGATCGCCCGCTTTTGCGGGCGATGACAGTTTGGCAGGGTGAGCGGCCCTGCGCTGCGCGCGCGGTGATTACCGTGTGGTCTTCGGCGTCGCGCGGCGGCGGTCGCCGACCGGCTGATAGGCGATGCGCGAGTGATGCGCGCAATAGGGCAGGCCCGGCAGCGATTTGCCGCCGCAGAAGAAGAATTCCGGGCTCGACGGGTCGCCGACCGGCCAGTGGCAGGTGGCCTCGTTGAGTTCCAGCAGCGACAGCCGCTGGTTGATCGGAACGACGTTGTCGAAGGCGACCGGATCGGGTTCGACTTCGACTTCGAAAGCGTGCGCCAGAGCGGTGTTGCCGCGGGCCACCGGACGGTTCACCCGCATCATCTGCTGCACCGGGCGTGCCTTGCGCGGCCGCGGCGCCGCCGAGGTCGGGCTCTTGGCCCGGCCTGACAGGCCCAGGCGGTGGACCTTGCCGATCACGGCGTTGCGGGTGACGTTGCCAAGCTCAGCGGCAATTTGACTCGCCGACAGCCCGCCCTCCCACAATTTCTTCAACTGCTCGACGCGTTCGTCGGTCCAGGTCAATGCCGTCATAGTTCTATCCCTTCCTGCCGCGGGCGCCGAAGGAGCGGCGCGGAACCGCGGCTGTGAGGTCGTCAAAATCTCAGCTGTCAGAATCCCTTAGCGCTCGCCGGACGACCCTTGCCGCCCCAGCGTTACGCCTCATCCGAGAACTCGAAATGGATTACAAACCGCGCACGAGATGTCGTACCCGACAGGCAAAAGGCTACAATATGCCGTGACTCCGGCGCAAGAGTCCGACCCGGTGCGTCCACACCTTCTCCTGTGAGTGAGTCCATCAAGCCACAACAAACAGCACGAGCAGTGCTTTTCTGGCCGCACTTCGTCGAAGCTCCGTGTTGACAGTGAGTTCGACGCTTCTAGAATAATCCCACGTGCCGCCTGGAAAGGCGGCACGTTTCGTTTTCGGGGTACGTTGTCCCGGACTGCGTTCGTGTCATGGGCATGACGCGGCCGGCCGGCGGCCCGCTTTTTTCCGATCGGATCGGCCATGTCTCAGAGCGCTTCAACGTCCCATCTCCTCCCGGTTTTCGCCCGAGCGGATGTCGCGTTCGAGCGCGGCGAGGGCGTCTGGCTGCACGGGACCGATGGTGAGCGCTATCTGGATTTCACCAGCGGCGTCGCCGTCAACGCGCTCGGCCATTGCCACCCGTATCTGGTCGAAGCCTTGCAGCAGCAGGCGACCAAACTGTGGCACATGTCCAACCTGTTCAAGAGCCCGGACGGCGAGAGGCTGGCGGCGCGGCTGTGCGAACAGAGCTTCGCCGACAAGGTGTTCTTCTGCAATTCGGGCGCCGAGGCGGTCGAGTGCGCGCTGAAGATGGCGCGGCACTACCACTTCTCGAAGGGCGACCCCGAGCGCACCCGGGTGATTACTTTCGAGGGCGCGTTCCACGGCCGCACGCTCGGCACGCTCGCCGCCACCGGCTCGGCAAAGTACCTGGAAGGCTACGGCCAGCCGCTCGAAGGCTTCGACCAGCTTCCGGTCGGCGACATCGACGCGTTGAAGGCTGCGATCGGTCCGGAGACTGCGGCGATCCTGATCGAGCCGCTGCAGGGCGAGGGCGGCGTGCGCTCGCCGGAGCCGGCGTTCTTCCGGGCCTTGCGCGAGCTGTGCGACGCGCACGGCCTGCTCTTGATTTTCGACGAAGTGCAGACCGGCATGGGCCGCACCGGCGAGCTGTTCGCCTATCAGCGGCTCGGCGTCGCGCCCGATATCATGTCGCTGGCTAAAGCGCTCGGCGGCGGTTTCCCGATCGGCGCCTGCCTGTCGACCGCCGAAGCCGCCAAGGGCATGGCGCCGGGCGCGCACGGCTCGACTTTCGGCGGCAATCCGCTCGCGGTTGCGGTCGCCAACGCGGTGCTCGACGTGATGCTGCAGCCGGGCTTCTTCGACCACGTCAAGAAGATGTCGCTGCTGCTGAAGCAGAAGCTCGCCGGCGTCGTCGATCGGCATCCGCGCGTGGTCAGCGAGATCCGCGGCGAAGGATTGCTGCTCGGCCTCAAGGCGGTGGTGCCGTCGCCGGAGCTGATCGCGGCGCTGCGGGCCGAGAAGCTGCTCACCGTCGGCGCCAGCGACAACGTCGTGCGCCTGCTGCCGCCGCTGATCGTCAGCGAGGCCGAACTCGACGAAGCGATCGGGCGATTGGAGCGCGCCTGCGTCACGCTTGCCGGACAGCCGACGCAGAAGGAGACGGTGTGATGAGTAGCAACATGCCGCGGCACTTCCTCGATCTCACCGAGCTGCCGACCTCGGAACTGCGCAACATGCTCGCCGCCGCCGTCGCCATGAAGGCGAAGCGCAAGGCGAACGCCGATGCCGACAAGCCGCTCGCCGGCAAGACGCTGGCGATGATCTTCGACAAGCCGTCGACCCGCACCCGGGTGTCGTTCGATGTCGGCATGCGCCAGCTCGGCGGCGAGTCGATCATGCTGACCGGGCAGGAGATGCAGCTCGGCCGCGGCGAGACCATCGCCGACACCGCGCGGGTGTTGTCGCGCTTCGTCGACATCATCATGATCCGCATCCTCAATCACGAGGCCCTGCTCGAGCTCGCCGCCAACGCCACCGTGCCGGTGATCAACGGCCTGACCCGCAAGTCGCATCCGTGCCAGGTGATGGCCGACGTGATGACGTTCGAGGAGCATCGCGGCTCGATCAAGGGCGCGACCGTGGCCTGGACCGGCGACGACAACAACGTGCTGGCGTCGTTCGCCCACGCCGCGCAGCGCTTCGAGTTCAAGCTCAACATCGCCACCCCGCCGCAGCTCTCGCCCAGCAAGGCGCTGCGCGACTGGATCAAGACCAGCGGCGCGGCGATCAGCATCGGCACCGATCCGGAGGAAGCCGTGCGCGGCGCCGACTGCGTCGTCACCGACACCTGGGTGTCGATGGGCGACAAGGACGGCGAACATCGCCACAATTTGCTCAAGCCGTATCAGGTCAACGCCAAGCTGATGTCGCTCGCCCACAAGGACGCGATCTTCATGCACTGCCTGCCGGCGCATCGCGGCGAGGAGGTCACCGACGAGGTGATCGACGGCCCGCAATCGGTGGTGTTCGACGAGGCCGAAAACCGCCTGCACGCCCAAAAGGGCATTTTGGCCTGGTGCCTCGGCGCGGTGGCGTAGTTACTCCTCCATTTTGAGCGGAGCGCTCGCAGTCCCCTTCCCCCTTGCGGGGAGGGTCGGCCGAGCGAAGCGGAGGCCGGGGTGGGGGTGCCGCGAGCACTGAGCGTGTGGCTACCCCCACCCGACCGGCCTTACGGCAAAGCCGATGCAAAGCATCGGCGTGTCTTTCTTAAGACGGCGGCCGGAGGCCGCCTTTGCACCCTCCCCGCAAGGGGGAGGGGGATTAAAGCCTGCTCCGCGGCATCGCTGCCATTCGCCCTCCAGCCCGGCCCTTTCGATCTTCGTCCTTCGCCCCCAGATAAGCGCCCATGACCTCACACAGCCCCGATCCCCGGACCACCGACAATCCCTCCGTGCGTGCGCCGTCGGCGGTGCCGATCGACGACAGCGTGCTGCCGTTCGAGGTCGGTCCGCTCGATCTGCGCGGCCGGCTGACCAAGCTCGGCCCGGCGCTCGACGAACTGCTCGCCAAGCACGCTTATCCGGCCCCTGTCGCCAAGCTGCTCGGCGAGGCGATCGTGCTGGCGACGCTGCTCGGCTCGTCGCTGAAATTCGACGGCCGCTTCATCCTGCAGACCCAGACCGATGGCCCGGTGTCGTTCCTGATCGTCGACTTCCAGGCGCCCGACCGGCTGCGCGCTTATGCACGCTACGACGAGGCCCGGCTGGAGCCCGGGCTGTCGTCCGGCGCGCTGCTCGGCAGCGGCCATCTGGCGATGACCATCGACCAGGGCCCGGACATGCGGCGCTATCAGGGCCTCGTCGCTCTGGACGGCGGCGGGCTGGAGGAAGCCGCGCACGAATACTTCCTGCGCTCGGAACAGATTCCGACGCGGGTGCGGCTCGCGGTCGGCGAGGAGTGGCGCGGCGGCGAGGGGGGCCGGCATCACTGGCGCGCCGGCGGCATGCTGCTGCAGTTCTTGCCCAAGAGCCCCGAGCGCGCCCGTCAGGCCGATCTGCATCCGGGCGACGCGCCGGAAGGCACCGTCACCCATACGGTCGAGGAAGACGATGCCTGGGTCGAAGGCCAGTCGCTGATCGCCACCGTCGAGGACGTCGAACTGATCGATCCGGCTCTGTCCGGCGAGCGGCTGCTGTTCCGGCTGTTCCACGAGCGCGGCGTGCGGGTGTTCTCGTCGCTGCCGATGAAGGCGGAATGCTCGTGCTCGCGCGAAGCCGTCGCCGGCATGCTGTCCCGCTTCGCCCCCGCCGACCGCGCCGACATGGTCAAGGACGGCAAGGTCGTGGTGACCTGCGAGTTCTGTTCATCGGTGTACGAATTTACGCCGCAAGAGGCGGGGGTGGAGTAAGTCGTAGGATGCGTTGAGCCGAAGGCGAAACGCATCACCGCTTGCATACTCTCTCCTGGGTTTCGCTTCGCTCAACCCAGGCTACGAGCGCACGATCAATTCAACGTCCGCTTCCCCTCCGGACTGTCCAGCGAGAACGCCGGGACGTCGATCTCGAAGGTTTCGCCGGTTTCGCTTTCCATCTGGTAGCGACCGGCCATGAAGCCGGAGGCGGTGGGGAGGGGGACGCCGCTGGTGTATTCGAACCGCTCGCCGGGCGCGAGCACCGGCTGTTCGCCGACCACGCCTTCGCCGCGGACTTCCTGGGTGCGGCCGGAGGCGTCGGTGATCACCCAATGCCGGGTGCGCAGTTGCACGGTTTCCTCGCCCGAATTGGTGATCACCACGGTGTAGGACCAAAAATATTGGCGGTTCTCCGCCGAGGAACGCTCAGGCAGGTAATTGGGCTCAACGGTCACTTCAATCCGGCGGGTGACGGCGCGGTACATGGCTCGACTTCCAACTTTTGGCGCAAATATAGCGAAAAGCACTGTTGAAACCAATCGTTCGGAACGATTTTCAGGTTGTGGCGGCAGCGCCTCCGCGGTTTCAACATAGTTCGGGGCTAGCCGGCATGAGCGCCGGAGCGGCAACTTATATGCTGCGTCAGGGCGTCCGTGGATGCTGTCCGACGCTTCGTCGCCGGCGCCGCGGCTGCTATAGCAACGACGGGCGCATGCCGCGCCGCAGCGGAGCCGCATGACTCCTCCCGCCACCACCGTTGTCGAGCCGGTCGCAGCTGTGCCGCCCGCAGGCGGTCCGCCGGCCGAGCCGGCTGAGCCTCCGTCGCAGCCGGCGGCCCTGCCGCCGCGCAAGGTGGTGCCGAAGCGGGAGTTGCGGCTCGACCTGTTCCGCGGTCTGGCGTTGTGGCTGATCTTCATCGACCATCTGCCGGCCAATGTGCTGACGTGGTTCACGCTGCGGAATTACGGCTTCTCGGACGCGACCGAGATCTTCATCTTCATCTCCGGCTACACCGCCGCGTTCGTCTACGGCAAGGCGATGACCGAGCTCGGCTTCGTGGTGGCCGCCGCGCGCATCCTGAAGCGGGTCTGGCAGATCTACGTCGCCCACGTCTTCCTGTTCACGATCTTTCTGGCCGAGATCTCCTATGTCGCGACCAGCTTCCAGAACCCGCTGTATTCCGAGGAAATGGGCATCCTCGACTTCCTCAAGCAGCCCGACGTCACCATCGTGCAGGCGCTGCTGCTGCGGTTTCGGCCTGTCAATATGGACGTGCTGCCGCTGTACATCGTGCTGATGTTCTTCCTGCCGCCGATCCTGTGGCTGATGCGGCGCTGGCCGGACACCACGCTGGCGCTGGCGACGCTGCTCTACGCCGCGACCTGGCAGTTCGACCTGCATCTGACCGCCTATCCGAGCGGCGCCTGGGTGTTCAATCCATATGCCTGGCAGCTGCTGTTCGTGTTCGGCGCCTGGTGCGCGATGGGCGGAGCCAAGCGGCTGTCGCGGGTGCTGGCGTCGAAAGTGACGCTGTGGCTGGCGGCCGTTTATCTGGCGGCCGCGTTCTATGTCACACTCACCTGGTACACGCCGCAATTGTTCCACACCCTGCCGAAATGGCTCGAGCAGTGGATGTATCCGATCGACAAGCCGAACCTCGACGTGCTGCGGTTCGCGCATTTCCTGGCGCTGGCGGCCCTGACGGTGCGGTTCATTCCGCGCGACTGGCCGGCGCTGAACTCGCTGTGGTTGCGGCCGCTGATCCTGTGCGGTCAGCACTCGCTGGAGATTTTCTGCATTGGCATCTTTCTCGCTTTCGCCGGCTATTTCATCCTGGCGGAGGTTGCAGGCGGTGCATTGCTGCATTTTGTCGTCAGCTTGTCAGGGATTTGCATCATGTCTGCCGCCGCATGGCTGTTCTCGTGGTACAAGAATGTGGCGAGCAAGGCCGGGTCGCGGACACCGCCGGATGCCGACCTCGCGGGAGGCGATGCAGCATGAAGGCCGTGGCGATGGCCGGCTTGGGTTGGATGGCGGCCGCGGCGTTGCTGATGGCGGTCGGACTGTCGTCTCCGGCCGTTGCGGCCCAGGACACTCCCTCTTGCGTGCCGCCGGCCTATCTGCTCGCGACCGAAGCCAAGCTGAAGGGTGTCGCAGCAGCCCTGAAGACCACCCGCAAGCTCGACATCCTGGTGGTCGGCAGCCGTTCCTCGGCCATCCTGTCGGCCGAGAACAGCTCGTATCCGGGAAGGTTGCAGGCGCTGCTGCGAGATCGGTTCCCGGGGGTGACCGTCAATGTGACGGTCGAGATGCGGCCGAAGCGGACGGCCGTAGACGTGGCCGGCGGGCTCGGGACCCTGGTCGCCGAACGCAAGCCGGTGCTGGTGATCTGGCAGACCGGGACCTACGACGCGATCCGCTCGATCGATCCGGACGAGTTCCGCACCGCCCTCGGCCAGGGCATCGATGCGGTGAAGCAGGCCGGCGCTGACATGATCTTGATGAATTTGCAGTATAGTCCCCGCACCGAGACCATGATCAATCCGGCGCCCTATCTCGACGCAATGCGGGTGGTGGCGCAGGAGCACGATGTTCCGCTGTTCGACCGTTTTGCCCTGATGCGCCACTGGAACGAGACCGGCGAATTCGATCTGTTCAGCCCGGCGCCTGGGATCGATCTGGCACTGCGCGTCCACAATTGTCTGGCGCGGGCGCTGATGGCGCTCGTGATCGAGGCGGCGCAGACCGATCCGGCGGAGGTAAGGATCCAGCGTTGATGAGAGTTCGTTTCCGGTTCACCGCCGCGGCCGCGGCGCTGCTGTCGATGATGCTGATCCTGCAGCCGACCTCGCCCGCCCTGGCGCAGGATCAGGCGGTTGCCGCCGATCCCATTCCCCAACCGGGGCAAGGCGAGATCGATGTCGCCGCGCTCGAGCGCCACAAGGGCATCGCCGGCAAGACGCTCGACAAGATCAAGGACGTCGCCCGGCAGGCGGGCGACATTCTGGCCCGGGTGCCGTGTCTGCCGCCCAAGGGCGGCGCCAAGTCGATGGGAACGCTGCCGCACGTCGCCCATAAGCTGGCCGAAGGCAGGCCGGTGGTGATCGTGGCGTTCGGCTCGTCCTCGACGCAAGGCTACGGCTCGAGTTCGCCGGCCTTCAACTATCCGAACCGGCTCGCCGCGCAGCTCCGCCGTCATTATCCGAGCTCGGCCATCACCGTGATCAACAGCGGGGTCGGCGGCGAGGACGCCCGCGACATGATGAAACGGCTCAAGTCCACGGTGCTCGACGCCAAGCCGGATCTGGTGATCTGGCAGGTGGGTACCAATGCCATTCTGCACGACCTCGCGGCCGACAAGACCGCCAGCCTGGTGGAAGAGGGGATCTCGGTGATCCAGGCGTCGCAGGCCGACGTGGTGCTGGTCGATCCGCAATACGCGCCTCGCGTCAACGAGCGCGGCGAGAACGCCGGCAAGACCGTGAAGTTGCTCGGCCGGCTCGCCGAGCTGCGCCGCGTCGGCATCTTCCCGCGGTTCGAAGTGATGAAGGAATGGCACGAGCAGTATGCGATGCCGTTCGATAAGTTCGTGATCGCCGACGGGCTGCACATGAACGACTGGGGCTATGCCTGCTTCGCGCAGTTGCTCGGCGACGGCATCATTCGCTCGGTCGGTCAGATCAAGCTCGGCACCGCGGGGCCGGGCGAAGTCACAGCGTATCGGCCGATGTGAGCCGCGTGGATCGAGGGCCCGGTTCTGATCGATCAGAATCGGAGATCTCGACTTCTTGCTGCGGCGTGTGTCCTGCGGCCGAACCAGTTTCAACGTCGCCCGAAACCGTTCTATCGCACGACCACCTTGGCGCCCTTCGGCACCCGGCCATACAGATCGATGACGTCCTGGTTCAGCATCCGGATGCAGCCGGACGACACCGCGTGTCCGATCGTCCACGGCTCTGTGGTGCCGTGGATCCGGAACAGCGTGTCCCTGCCGTTCTTGTAGAGATACAGCGCCCGCGGCCCGAGCGGGTTGTTCTCTCCCCCGTCCATGCCTTTGGCCCATTTTCCGTAGCGCTCCGGTTCGCGGGCGATCATGTTCGGGGTCGGCGTCCAGTGCGGCCACTCCGCCTTGCGGCCGACCTCGGCGGTGCCGGTGAATTCAAGCCCGGCTTTGCCGACGCCAACGCCGTAGCGCAGCGCCTTGCCGCCCTCCATCACCAGATAAAGGAAGCGCTTGCGCGGATCGACCACCACGGTGCCCGGCGGTTCGGTGGTGCTGTAGTCGACCAACTGACGGACGTAAGCGGGATCGAGATCGTCCGCAGCAACGCCGGCGATCGGGTGTTGTTCAGTGTCGATCGCGGCGTAGCGGGCCGCGACCGCGGTGCTCACGGCGGCGGTCGGCGAAGGAATTTGTTCCGTTGTCACGCAACCGCCGAGTGCGACGGCGGCGATGGCCAGAACCAGTACAGAGCGGGACAGCATTTGTTGTGATCGGCCTCGATTACTTCGCCGTCCGGCGGCCGCGCGCTTGCGCCACCACCTTCTTGAAGGCGTCGGCGTCGAGCGCGGCGGCGACCTTGTAGGGGCCGATCAGATACACGGGCGTCCCCTGCAGCCCCATCGCGTCGGCCTGCGACAGCGTCCGCCGCAGCAATGCGGTGATCGCGTCGCCATGGGCGGCGAGGTCGCTTTGCAGCTTGGTCATGTCCACGCCGGAGGCCGCAACGGCATCGCGCATCTGATCCTTTGAGATGCCGCGGCCGGGGATCGCCATCATCGCATCATGGGCTGCCTGATACTTGCCCTGATACTTCGCCCCCAGCGCCATCTGCGCGCCGTAGACCGAAGCCTCGGTGAGGATCGGCCAGTCCTTGTAGACCAGCCGGATCTTGCCGTCGCTGCGCACCACCTTCTCGAGGTCGGGCTCGGCTTTCTTGCAATACGGGCAGTTGTAGTCGAAGTAGGCCACGATGGTGACGTCGCCCTTCGGGTTGCCGGCCTCCGGCGCGTCCGGGTCGCGCAAGATCGCGTCGACGTCCACTCCCTCGGCCCAGGCCTTCGGCGCGCCGAAATACTTCACCAGCGGCACCGCCGCGAGCGCACCGAGGATCATCAGCGACTGTCTGCGATTCATATCTTCCTCCTGCAGGATGGTGGTCAGGACCGCGCGCCGAGGCGCTGCAGTGTCCGGGTGAAATCGTCGGCGGAGACTTCGCCGGTGATGCGGGCGGCGGCGATCTCGTCGCCGCGGCGAGGATCGAGAAACACCAGGGTCGGCGGGCCGATCACATCGAACCGCTTCATCAGCGCGGCGGTGTCGGCATTGGTCGCGGTGACGTCGGCGCGGATCACGGTGAGTCCGGCAAGGCGCCGCTTCACCTCCGGAGCCGCGAACACGGTGCGCTCCATCGTTTTGCAGGCGGTGCACCAGTCGGCCGAGAAGTCGATCATGATCGGTTTGCCGCGATCGCGACTGTCGGCGATCGCGGTGTCCATGTCTTGGATCGACGACACGGTGCGGGCTTCGACCGCCGCGTCCGCCTGTCTTTGGCCGAGCGTGGCGAGCGGCCGCAGCGGATCGTCGGCGCCGGCAGCCGCGCCGACGATCAATGCCGCGCCGTAGACGAACAGGGCCAGCCCGCCAGCTTTGGCCAGTCGCGAGATCGGGCCGTGCTGCCGGCCGAGCCGGTCGAAGGCGCCGAAGAACACTGCAGTTGCGATCGCCAGCGCCGCCCACAGCAAGAGACCGACAGGGCCGGGGACGATGCGGCCGATCAGCGTTGTTGCGATCGCCAGGAAGACGACGCCGAACAGCTTGCGCACCGTCACCAGCCACGGCCCCGAGCGCGGCAGGATGCCGCCGCCGAAGATGCCGACCAGGATCAGTGGAAAGCCCATGCCGAGGCCGAGCGCGAACAGCGCGGCGGCACCGCGGGCGGTGTCGCCGGTCTGCGCCACGTAGAGCAGAGCTGCGGCGAGCGGCGGTGTCACGCACGGCCCGACGATCAACGCCGAGGTGAAGCCCAGTGCCGCTGCGCCGATCAGCGGACCCGCGCGTCCGCTGATGCGACCGCTCAGCGCGTCGCCGAACCGTGCCGGCAATTGCAGCTCGAACAGGCCGAAGCTGGACAGCGCCAGCGCGACATAGATCGCCGCCATCGTCAGCAGCGCGGCCGGCGTCTGCAACGCGGCCTGCAGATTCTGTCCCGACCAGGCGGCGGCAACGCCGAGCGCCGCGTAGGCGCTGGCCATCGCCACAGTGTAGGTCAGCGCCAACGCAAAGCCGCGAACCGGCGAGATGTCCTGGCCGGCGCGCGTCAGCATCCCGGCGACGATCGGTACCATCGGCAGTACGCAAGGCGTGAACGCCAGTAGCAGGCCGAACCCGGCGAAAGCCAGCAGCAACGGCGCCCACCCCTCGGTCATCGACGGCAGCATCGAAGGCGCGGTTGCTTCCGCCGGTGGCGACGAAGCGTCCGCCTCGGTCAGCGCCGGTGCGTCCGGCCACTGGATCTGCGGCGGGGCATTGGCTGGCTCCGCCGCCGTCACCGTGTCGCTCGCAAGGTCGACATTCGCGGTCGCCGGCGGGTAGCAGATGCCACGTTCGGCGCAGCCCTGGTAACCGACCGTCAAGCGCGTGGCGCCGTTCAGCGCCGCGGCTGGAATCGTCGCGGTGACGCTGCGGTGATAGACTTCGGTCACGCCGAAGTTCGGATCGTCCTTGGTTTCGCCGGCAGGCAAGTGCGGCGCGAGTTGGGTGCCCTCCGGCGTCCGCACCACGATCTTGTCGCGGTACAGATAGACGCCCGGCGCGATCGTCCAGGTCAGCGTGACGCCATCGGCTGCCGATTGGACGCCGAGCCGGAACGGTGATTGCTTCGGCGCGGCGAATGCGGACTGTGCGGCGACGAGGGCGGCGACGAAGGCAAGAAGGCGGAAGAGACGGACGGTCATGGTTCCCTGATCGCTGGGTCGGACGCCGGCAGTCTCCGCAGCCAGCTTAAGCCAGCCTTAAGGCGGGCGTCGCAAGTCGGGATCCGAAAGGTGATGGATCGATGCGGGTCTTGGTGATCGAGGACGATGCGATGATCGCGGACGGCATTCGTGCAGGGCTGTCGCTCGCCGGTGCGAGTATCGATTGCGTCGGCACTTGCGAGGATGCACGGAGCGCGCTCGCCGCCAATGAATTCTCGGCGGTGGTGCTCGACATCATGCTGCCCGACGGCAGCGGCATCGATCTGCTGCGCGACATCCGGCGCGGCGGCGACGCGACGCCGGTGCTGCTGCTCACCGCGCTGGACGAGATCGCCGACCGTATTGCCGGGCTCGACGCCGGCGCCGACGATTATCTCGGCAAGCCGTTCGATCTCGACGAACTCTCGGCGCGGCTACGCGCGATCATTCGCCGCCGCGACGGCCGTGCGACCACTTGCCTGGAGCACGGGCCGATCTGCCTGTATCCCGCCGAGGGCAATGCCACGCTCGGCGGCGCGCCGGTGGCGTTGTCGCGGCGCGAATTCGCGGTGCTGCATGCCTTGATGGAGCGGCCCGGCGTGGTGCGGTCGCGGGCCGAGCTCGAAGAGCGGCTGTACGGCTGGGGCGACGAGGTCGACAGCAACGCGGTCGAAGTTCACATCCACAATCTACGTGCCAAGCTTGGGCGAAGCACCATCGAGACCATCCGCGGCCTCGGCTATCGGATGGCGCCGTCATGATCGGATCGCTGCGGCTGCGGCTGTTTTTCGTCCTGCTCGGCGCCACCGGCGCGGTGTGGCTTGCCGCGGTGACGTGGATCTACGCATCGAGCCAGCGCGAACTCGAGCATGTGCTGGACACGCGGCTGCAGGAAGCGGCCCGGATGGTGGTGTCGCTGGTCGGCAGCATGCAGGGGCAGGTTCCGGAAACGCTGCCGTCGATGGCCGCCCCGTCGTCACCCGCTAACTACGAGCGTCAGCTGTCCTGTCAGGTGTGGTCGGTGCAGGGCCGGATGATCGCGCGCTCGGGCGGCGCGCCGGAGCAGAAGCTCAGCGATCAGGCGTCGGGCTTTTCGGAGCGACAGATCGACGGCGAGGCGTGGCGGGTCTATGCGGCGGAGGATCCAGAGAAGGGATTTCGCGTGCTGGTCGGCGATCGGCTCGGGCTGCGCGACCGGCTGGTCACCGATCTGATCAAAGGGCTGATGTGGCCGGCGCTGCTGATTGCGCCGCTGCTCGGCTTGCTGATTTGGATCAGTGTCGGACGCGGCCTCCGGCCGCTGCAGACGATCGCGTCGGATCTCGGCCGCCGCGACGCCGACGATATGAGCCCCGTCGATGCCAGTCGCACGCCTTCGGAGGTGAAGCCGCTCACCCAGGCACTCAACACGCTGTTCGACAAAGTCGCGCTGGCTCGGCGGCACGAGCGGGAGATCACCGCCTTTGCGGCGCATGAGCTGCGTAGCCCGCTGACCGCGCTCAAGACCCAGGCTCAGGTCGCGCTCGCTGCCAATGACCCTGCCGTATCACGGGCGGCCTTGCAGCAGATCCTGCTCGCGGTCGATCGCGCCACGAGGTTGGTGCGGCAATTGTTGACGCTGGCCCGACTCGACGCGCATGCCGAGATCGACGATCGCGCCCGCATTGCGATGCGTCCGCTGATCGAGGAGGTGGTCCGCGCCACACCGCGCGCCGATGGCATCGCGGTGACGATCGACGACGAGCTTGCCGATGTGGTGTGGAACGGCAATCGCGAATGTCTCGAGCTCGCGCTCCGCAATCTGCACGAGAACGCCGTGCAATACATGCCCGCCGGCGGCGAGGCGCGTTGGCGGATCGGCGAGACACCTGGCTCGATCGTGGTCGAGGACACCGGGCCCGGCGTTGCCGCGGACGAGCTCGACAAGATCGGTCAACGCTTCTTCCGCGGCCGCAACAAGTCGGTGGTCGGCAGCGGCCTCGGTCTTGCGATCGCCTCGCTCGCGGTGGAACGCAGCGGCGCCGAGCTTCGGCTCGGCAACCGCACAGATCGCTCCGGCTTTCGCGCCGAGATCAGGCTCCGGTCGGATCGATAGCTTCGCGCTCCGCTCCTCGCATTGACGACACGGGGCCTTGATCGCTCACACCTTCTCCAGCGCCGCGACCAGATCCTCGATCAGATCGTCCTTGTGCTCGAGGCCGGCGGAGAGGCGGATGAAGCCTTCGCTGATACCAAGCTCGGCGCGCGCTTCGGGCTTGAGCCGCTGATGCGTGGTGGTGGCCGGGTGGGTGACGAGACTCTTGGCGTCGCCGAGATTGTTGCTGATCTTCACCAGCTTCAGCGCGTTCAGGAAGCGGAACGCCTCGGCCTTGCCGCCCTTCACTTCGAACCCGACCAGCGTCGAGCCGGCGCCCATCTGCTTCTTGACGGTGGCGGCCTGCGGATGGTCGGCGCGGCCCGGATACACCAGCCGCGGCACCTTCGGATGTCCGGCCAGCGCATCGGCAATCGCCGCGGCGTTGCTGGTCTGCTTCTCGACCCGGATTGCCAGCGTCTCCAGGCCCTTCAGCAGCACCCAGGCGTTGAACGGCGACAGCGACGGGCCGGTCTGGCGCAGATAGGTCTGGATGTGCTCTTCGATGAACGCCTGCGACGACAGCACCACGCCGCCGAGGCAGCGGCCCTGGCCGTCGATGTGCTTGGTCGCCGAATACACCACGACGTCGGCACCGAGCTGAAGCGGGCTTTGCCAGATCGGGGTGGCGAACACGTTGTCGACCACGAGGCGCGCGCCGCCCGCATGGGCGATCTCGGCGATCGCGCCGATGTCGAGCACGTCGAGCGTCGGGTTGGTCGGGCTTTCGAGGAAGCAGGTCCGGGTGTTGGGCCGCATCGCCCGCTGCCACTGGTCGAGATCGAGGCCGTCGACCAGCGTCGACTCGATGCCGTAGCGCGGCAGCAGATCTTCGACGATGTAGCGACACGAGCCGAACATCGCTTTCGACGCGACGACGTGGTCGCCGGCGCGCAGCGGCGCCAGGATCGCGGCCGTGACGGCGGCCATGCCGGTGGCGGTGGCGCGCGCCGCTTCGGCGCCCTCGAATTCGGCCATCCGCTGCTCGAAGCTGAACACGGTCGGGTTGGAGAACCGCGAATATTGGAAGCCGGCGTCGTCGCCGGTGAAGCGCGCCTCGCATTGCTCGGCGCTGTCGTAGACGAAGCCCTGGGTCAGGAACAACGCCTCGGAGGTCTCGCCGAACTGCGAACGCAAGCTACCTGAATGAACCAGGCGGGTTTCGCGGCGGAAATGCGCGGTGGCGGGAACGGGGATGGTCGGTTTGGTCTCGGACATGTGGTCTCCAGCGCGCCCACATCGGACGATGCGGACACAAAAAAACCGGCCTGGGGATCAACCCTCGGGCCGGGACCACAACGTCCCCGGCCTGTTTAGCGACTTGTTTAACGTGGCTGCAAGCCGGCCGGCTCAAATCACCACGGGATAAGTCGGGCTCTTAATCCTCCGCACTCTTCCCGTCAAGCCGGGCTTCGGCTAGCGGTGGACGCTCGTATCTGAGTTTCCCGGAGGGCATGGCTTGCGCTCCGAAGGACCAACATCGTGCCGTTCACCCTGCCGCCCGACGCCGACGGAATTCTGCCCGACCGCATGATCGCGGCGATGACGGAATCGGGCCTGATCCTGCCGGAATACCCGTTCGTCGAGAGCCAGATCCAGCCGGCCAGTCTCGATCTGCGGCTCGGGCTGATCGCCTACCGGGTCCGCGCCAGCTTCCTGCCGGGGCCGGACTGCACGGTCGCCGAGCGGATCGACGAGCTGAAGCTGCACGAGATCGACCTGTCGGACGGCGCGGTGCTGGAGACCAATTGCGTCTACATCGTGCCGCTGCTCGAGAGCCTGGCGCTGCCGCGCCACATCGTGGCGGCGGCCAATCCGAAAAGCTCGACCGGCCGGCTCGACGTCTTCACCCGGGTGATCGCCGACGGCACCCGCCGCTTCGACATGATCGGCGCCGGCTATCACGGCCCGCTCTATGCCGAGATCAGCCCCAAGACCTTCCCGGTCTTGCTGCGGGAAGGCTCTCGACTGTCGCAGGTGCGCTTCCGTGTCGGCCAGGCGACGCTGGAGCAGGACGAGCTCGATGCGCTGCACGACGCCGAGCGGCTGGTCGATGCCGACGATGCGGACCTCACCGGCGGCGTCGCGCTCAGCGTCGACCTGTCGGGCGAGAATTCCGACGGCTTCGTCGGCTACCGCGCCAAGCGCCATACCGGTGTGGTCGATATCGACCGCCGCGGCGGCTATGCGGCCGGGGAGTTCTGGGAGCCGATCGCGGCGCGGCCGGACGGCACGCTGATCCTCGATCCCGGCGAGTTCTACATCCTGGCGTCGAAGGAAGCGGTCCAGGTGCCGCCGGACTACGCCGCCGAGATGGTGCCGTTCGATCCGCTAGTCGGCGAATTCCGCGTGCATTATGCCGGCTTCTTCGATCCCGGCTTCGGCTACGAAGGCGCCGGCGGCTCCGGCGCCCGCGCGGTGCTGGAAGTGCGCTCGCGCGAGGTGCCGTTCATCCTCGAGCACGGCCAGATCGTCGGCCGCCTGATCTACGAAAAGATGCTGTCGCGCCCCGACGCGCTATACGGCCAGCGCATCGGCTCCAACTACCAGGCCCAAGGCCTGAAGCTGAGCAAGCATTTTAAGGCGTAGTGCTCGTCGCTGCAGCGCGCGCCGCATCGTCTTGGCGGTGCCGCGACCCGATGTTATCGTTTCCGGATGAAAACATCGCCCGCCGCAAAGGTCAGCGCCGAGCAGTTCCTCGCCTGGATGGCCGGGCAGGAGGAGCGCTACGAACTGGTCGAGGGCGAAGTGGTCGCGATGGCCGGCGCGGGCCGCCGCCATGACGCGATCGTGGTGAACCTGACGGCGGCGATCCATGCCCAGGTCCGCGGTGGTCCCTGCCAGACTTTCACGGGCGACACTTATGTTGCGACGTCTCCGACGACACGTCGGATGCCGGATCTCGGCGTCGATTGCGGCAAGCCGGACGACAGCGCGCTGGTTGCGGAGAGGCCGACGCTTCTCGTCGAAGTGTTGTCGCCGACCACAAGTGGCTTCGACGTCACTGTGAAACTCGCCGAGTATCAGACGCTGCCGTCGCTCGACTACATTCTGTTCGTCGACACCGAAATGCCGAACGCTCATTTGTATGTCCGCGGCGACGACCGGCAGTGGACCAACCGCGTGTTCAAAGGGCTCGATGCAGCGATCGAGCTGCCGAAATTGCAGGTGCGGCTCACGCTCGCCGAAATCTATGACGGTCTGCAGTTCCGCGACCGGCCGCGATTGGTCTCGGATGCAAGTCCACCTGACGGAATGAGCGGCCTTTCACAATAGCGCAAGTTGTCGGGCGCGGTCAGCGCTGCCTCTTAAGGGCCTGTGCTTCACCACCTTCTCCGCTAGTCTGCTCCCAAAAATGACAACAGCCAGGGAGCGACGATGCCCGCCTTCGACGCGCAAGCCGACCAAACCACCCCGCAGCATTCCAATCCGCAATGGCGCGGCATCGCCGATCTGTATCATGCCGTGTTCACCGGCCTGATCCTCACTCTGGTCAGTCGCCGTGGCACGGCCGATGCCGCCGAATTCGTGTTTCGGGTGTTTCGCCGCCAGCAGCAGGAGCGCTTCGTCGCCGGCCTCGCCAAGCTCGGCCTCGACCACCTGCCGCCTGCGGTGGCAGCAGCGCAATATCACTATCTGTCGAACTGGATCGGCGGCGTGCACGTCGAATACATGTACGAGAACGATCGCAAGGCGTGGATCCGCTATCCGCCGCCGCGCTGGATTTGGCGCGGTACCGCGATCTGCGGTGTGCCCAGTGAAGTTTCGAAGGCAATGCTGCGCGGCTGGCACGCCAACAACGGCGTCGCGCTCGGCAATCTCAAGCTCGGCTTCGTCTGCACCAAGCAGAGCGTCGACGGCCAGGACGGCCTGGAGGGCTATTACTACGAGGCCGACGAGCCGCTCGAACCGGATCATCGACTGCAATTCGCCCGGCATCTCGAAGCGCCGCTTTTCGATCCCGCGATGGCGCCGGCGCTGCCGGTCGACAGCTGGCCGAAGCCGCGGCTGGAGAAGGCCCACCGCAACTACGCGATGGAATATGTCCGCACCGCAGCTCCGATCGCGGTGCAGTTGTTTGGCCCGCTCGACGGCGGCTATCTGCTGCACCTCACCGGCAAGCTGATCGGGATGCAGTCTTACGACGATCTGGCGCAGGCGCTCGGACCCTCCAGCCGTGATGCCGCCGGCTTCGCCGCCTTGCTGCAGGCGTTGTTCGCCGCACAGGGCGACGACGCTGAATTGCGGAACGTCGGCGACGGTTTCGAGCTGCGACAGGCCGACTGGAAATTGATGGACGGAGTCGCCGACGGCCACCCGGCCTGCGTTCGTGTGCTCGAGGGGCTGGTCGAGGGGCTCGCTGCCGGATGCGGTCGGCGCATCGCCGTCAGTCTGGCCGGCGATCACCGCTCGACGCCGCTGCTGTGGACGGTGCGCTGAGCTGTTCCCACCTGCCCGCGGGTGGCCATGCGCGACGCGAGCATCGCGTCCGCCGAGAACGGTGATAGGAAGGTTGACGCCCGGCCGAGATCGGGCCCCGGGGGGAATGCATGTCCGATATCGCCGTGGCGGAGCTGCCACCGGTCGCGCAAGCCGCGCCGGCCCCGCCCGCGCCGACACCTCCACCTCCGAGGAATCCGCTGCTCGACGACGGCATCCTGCGGACGCTGCTGCGGCTGTCCTGGCCGAACGTCGTGGCTCTGACCGCCGGGACCTGCGTGGCCGTCGCCGAGACCTCCTATATCGGCCGGCTCGGCACCGAGGCGCTGGCCGCGATGGCGCTGGTGTTTCCGTTCGTGATCCTGACCATGACGATGTCCGGCGGCGCGATGGGCGGCGGCGTCGCCTCGGCGATCGCGCGGGCGCTCGGCTCCGGCGACGACGACCGTGCCGCGGCGCTGGCGATGCACGCGCTGCTGATCGGGCTGTGCTTCGGGCTGGTGTTCACGGTCGGAATGCTGGCGTTCGGCGAGCGGGCGCTGGCGCTGCTCGGCGGTCGCGGCGCGGTGCTGAGCCAAGCGGCCGGCTACGTTCACATCTTCTTCGCCGGCGCGGTGGTGCCGTGGCTGATGAACACGTTCGCGGCGATCCTGCGCGGCACCGGCAATATGAAGCTGCCGTCGCTGATGATCCTCAGCGCGGCGATGCTGCAGATCGTGCTCGGCGGTGTGCTCGGCCTCGGCTTCGGGCCGGTTCCGCGGTTCGGCATGCCAGGCGTCGCTGCCGGCACATTGATCGCGTTTACGATCGGCGCCTCGGTGATGGCCTGGGTGATCTTCTCCGGCCGCGCCGGCGTGAAGCCGCGGCTGGCGGGCTTGCGGATCGAGCGTGGAATGTTTTTCGACATTCTCAAAGTGGGCGCCGTGTCGTGCTTCTCGCCGCTGCAATCGGTGCTGACCATCACGATCTTCACCCACATGCTGGCGCATTTCGGCACCGCAGTGTTGGCCGGCTACGGTATCGGCGGCCGGCTCGAATTCATGCTCACGTCGATCGCATTCGCGGTCGGGATCGCCTCGGTGCCGATGATCGGCATGGCGATCGGCGCCGGCCGGGTGAAGCGCGCGCGGCAGATTGCCTGGGTCGCCGGGCTGGTGTCGTTCGTGTTCGTCGGCGTGGTCGGCACAGGAATCGCGATCTTCCCGTATCTCTGGATCGATCTGTTCACCGACGATGCCGCGGTGCGGCTCGCCGGCGAACAGTATCTGCGCGCCGCCGGGCCGATGTACGCCTTCATCGGGCTGGCGATCTCGATGTATTTTTCGGCGCAGGGAGCCGCCCGGGTGCTCGGTCCGGTCCTGGCTCAGACCGGGCGGCTGCTGTTTGTCAGCATCGGCGGCTGGCTGCTGATCCAGCACCATGGCAGCGCCGGCAGCTTCTATCTGCTGGCGGCCGGCTCGATGGTGTTGCTCGGTGTGACGTCAGCGTTGAGCGTGCTGGTGACGCGCTGGGGGCCCAAGCCGGCAGCCGTGCCGATCATCGTCTAACGGTCGGCTTGCCGCGGGGCGAACGGCAGCAGCACGTCGAACAGGGTCGGACCACTGCTCGCCAATGCGCCTTCGAGCGACAGCAGGCGGCGCCGGGTGATGACACCGCCATTGGCGCAAATGCCGCTGGTGTCGCCTGCGGCAGCCAGGACGCGATGGCAAGGCACGATCAGGGCGAACGGATTGCGGCGGATTGCCTGGCCGACCGCGTGCACCGCGCCGGACGCGCGGAGCTGCTTGGCGATGTCGGCAAAAGTCGCAGTCTCACCGCGCGGGATTGCGCGGACCGCCTGATAGACCCTGCAGTCGAATGCCGGGATGCCGCCGAGATCGAGGCCGACGTCTGAGAAATCCCACGGTTCGCCGGATAATGTCGCGGCAACGCCGTCGATGACCGGCTGAATCCAGGCCGTGGGTCCCGTTTCCCGGGCGTCGGGGCACAGCCGCAGCAGCCTGCGGCGGGTGTCGAGCTCGCGGCTTTCGGCAAGCTGCACCGCGAGCACGCCTTCGACGTCCCATGCGATCCCGCATCGGCCCATCATGGTGTCGAAGATCGTGTAGGCAGCCCCCGCCATAGGTGGACTATAGCAAGCCGCTCGCAACACGCATCCACAAAGTTAACGGATCGTTAACGCCCATGGAGGGCAGAAGTCATGCTGCAGCGCAGTTCGCGTCGCGATCGATCGGCTGCCGCGCTGCGCGACTGGAGCGGGCGAAGGGAATCGAACCCTCGTATGCAGCTTGGGAAGCTGCCGTTCTACCATTGAACTACGCCCGCGCCGGGTCGCGGCTTTCGCCGGACAGTTATTGATCTAGCCGAGACTGTCCGTCCCGCCAAGGCCTATCGGTGCCGCGGGAGGAACGAAGCCTATCCGGCTGGATTGGTCCGGCGATGCTCGATCCGATCCGCGCTCAATTGTGTCGTGTCTGTTCCGCTTCCGCTGGCGGCTGGCTGGCGCTCGCAGCCGTTGCGGCGACGCTGATCGCCGCACCCGCTTCGGCCGAAGCTCCGGAAGATATCGACCAGCTCCGGCAGCGCGCGCTCGAACTCGTCAACGCCGCCCGCCAGCAGCATGGGCTGTCGCCGCTGCAGCTTGGTGAAGCGCTGAACGACGCGGCGCAGCGTCACGCCGACGACATGTTCAAGCGCAACTACTACTCGCACAACTCGCCGGAGGGCAACGACGTCCAGGACCGTTACATCGCGGCGGGCGGCAGCCGCTGGCGGCTGGTGGCGGAGAATATCGCCCGTTGTGCCGGCTGTCGGCCGCCGGCGACCACCGGCACCGTCGAGCAGCTTCAGCAAGGCTGGATGAACAGCCCACACCATCGCGAGAACATCTTGCGCGAGGGACTGGATCGTTTTGGCTACGGTCTCGTCGACGACGGGGAGCAGGGCCTGTACGGCGTTCAGACATTTGCGGGTGCAGGCACGCCGCGCGGCTCGAGTCCGGACGACAAGCCGCAGGTGCTCGCCGAGGATCAAGTGCTGCCGCGCATGACCGATCTGATCAACCGCGCACGCAAGGCGAAAGGAGCCGGGCCGCTACAGCCGAGCCGCGCGCTGACCGAGGTTGCGACCGCCATGATGCCGCCGGAGAGCTCCGATGGCATCGAGCTGAAGGACGGCGATGCGTTCCAGAACCTGCCGGCCGATCAACGGCGCAGCTTTCGATCGATCGGCGTGATTGCAGAGGCCTGCGGCGGGTGCGGCGCCGAGGCGACGGCTGCGGATCTACGGGCGTTTCGGCGGCAGTGGCTCGACAATCCGCAATATCAGCAGCGTCTGCTCGATCCCGAGCTCACCTATCTCGGTTTTGCCCTGCAGGTCGATGGCCGCGGCCGTAAGGTTGCGCTGGCGGTGCTTGGCAAGCATCGTTGAAGGATCTCGGTTCTCGTCAGCCGCCCTGCATCCGGCGCAATTCTGATGATCGGAGGTGGCTGCGGTTGATCGGCGTCAACGCCACGCCCCCTGATCGGCGCGAAGCTCGGTTACTGCTCCATTGCAGGGGGATACGGCTATGACGAGCACCATGATGACGTTCGACATCCTGCTGTTGGCTGCGGCCGCGGCGTCGACGGTGCTGATCCTGTTCGGCGTAGTAATCGCGAGTGGTCACGAAGGTGAGCATCACCACGCCAAAGTCCGCGCGGTGTCGCACCACGACTGATCGTGTGGTCGAGTTCGCGGCCGGTATCAGGGTTTTCCGGCCGCGTTGCTCAAGTCGTGCTTGATTGTCTCGAGCAGCGAAATCAGCACGTCGGTGCGCGCAGGTACGCTATTGCGTGCAGGTGCGTCATTACGTGCAGGTGCGTCGACCGCGCCGAGTAGAGGCCGGGGCTTTTCTGTGTCGACGGCGAGGGACGGTGAAGTGAGCGGCATGCGGGGCGCTTGCAGCGAAGCGCTGCCGGAAGAAGCGCTGCCGGAAAGAGGCTTGCTGTTCGTTGCCGATGGGGCCGGTTGTCTCAGTAAAGCACGGGCCCTGATCGGAGACTTTGCCGGCCGGGCAGGCGGTGCGGGCGCATCATTTGTCCGCCGCCGTGATGGCTGGGGCATCTGCTCGGCCGTCGCGAACGGCGCAGTGCCTTCCGCCGGGGTGACGAAATCGCCGTACAACACGTCGCCGTTCCGGCCCATCCACCACAGTACGGCGCCATACACTACTACGACACCGACAAAACCGATCAGGCTGAGCTCCAGCATCAGGTTTGCTCCGTGCGAGCAGACTTGGCTGAGTGGACCACCTGGACTGTCGAGCGGAATCTATGCGCGCTGTTGCCTGCGCACGCTGGCGCTGTAACTTGGACGCTGAGCTCGGCGCACGGCGATCGCATGGTTACTCCCGGAACTAATCGATTGATTCCGGAACCGGCAGAGCGGTGCAAGCTATTTCTAGCTCAATTCAAGATTGCCGCAGCGCAAAATGAAGGCGCCGAGCAATGCCCGGCGCCTTTGTTGTCGCAAAAATGATGGCAACCGCCGACTAGTGACCGGCCAGCACCGGCAAGCCGAGCATCGAGGAGAACGGGGCCGGGCTGTTGATGAGCTGGGCCGAGGCCTTCTGATTGCTGGCGAGCGACGACCAGGCATCCTGGTTCTTGGTCAAGGACGACCACGGCTTCTGGCTCGACGCCAGCGACGACCAGGGCTTCTGCGACGCCGACAGCAACGGGCCGAACATCGACGACAAGAAGAAGTTCGGGCTGGTCAGCTCGGGGAAGATCCCGCCGAGGGTGGTACGGGACTCGGTCAGCCGCGGCGCGCCGGTCAAGCGGGTCGACGAATCCACCAGCGAGGCGCTGCTGCCGTGATGGCCGGATACGTCGCGGATCGCGCCGTGGCGGTTGAGGATCGCGTCCGCTTGGCCACCCTTGCCGAACGGCGGGTCGACCGTCACCACGGTGCCGTTCTTGTCGCTGGAGACGATCTGGGCGTTGCTGAACGAGGCGGCCTTCAGCTCCGCGACGGCCGCCTGCGCCTTAGCTGCGTCCTGGTACAGTTTGATGATCTGCGTCATTCCTACCTTCCTCTATAGCCAAGTATTAGCGCGAATTTCAGTCTTTGACCGACAATTCCCAACAATCGAAACCGGTTCCCAGCTTGGCATAATTTTGCAGCGCGGCAAGTCGTTTCAAGTATCAGGTTACCGGCAGCATCGCGCCGCAGCAGAACCTGCTCGTTTGCAGTAAATAATCACTTGCGATCAAGACAGTTCATTGGTCTTCGCCCGATTCATCGGTTCACGAATGCGTTGATCGGTAGCAGGGTATGTGTCGCAAGACGGGCAGGGGCCGCGGTGAGCCGCGAAGCGTTTGGAGGCCGCACGGACTATTCAAGCCGCCCGCCGCACAACCCCACCGTTTCACGCCGTTGACGCGTCAGCGTGCCACGACGGCAGCCACCGATTCGACAGCGCCCGGAACAAAGCGGCGCCCTGTCGCGTCTGAGACCGACACGGGAGACAGGTGAATGGAAAGTGTTGCGAGCGCGTCGTGGTGGGCGGCGGGGGTGTTGTATCAGATCTATCCGCGCTCGTTTCAGGACAGCAACGACGACGGCATCGGCGATCTGCGCGGCATCATCGATCGGCTGGGCTATCTGTCCGACCTCGGCGTCGATGCGATCTGGCTGTCGCCGATCTTTCCATCACCGATGGCGGACTTCGGCTACGACGTCGCCGATTATGTCGGCATCGATCCGATCTTCGGCACGATGGACGATTTCGATGCGCTGGTGCTCACCGCGCACGCCCGCGGGCTCAAGGTCATCCTCGATCTGGTGCCGAACCACTCCTCCGACCAGCATCCCTGGTTCATCGAGAGCCGGTCGTCTCGCGACAATCCCAAGCGTGATTGGTACATCTGGCGCGATCCGGCGCCGGATGGCGGGCCGCCGACCAATTGGCTGTCTGAATTCGGCGGCAGCGGCTGGGAGTACGATGAAGCGACCGGGCAGTACTACTATCACGCCTTCCTGAAGCAGCAGCCCGACCTCAATTGGCGCAATCCGGAGGTGCGTGCCGCGATCTATGAGGCGATGCGGTTCTGGCTTCGCAAGGGTGTCGATGGATTTCGCGTGGACGTGATCTGGCACCTGATCAAGGACGATCAATTTCGCGACAATCCGCCCAATCCGGATTTCAGGCCGGGCATGCCGCCGCACGCCGCGCTGATTCCGATCTACTCCGCCGATCGGCCAGAGACGCTGGATGTGGTGGCCGAATTGCGCAGCGTGATCGAAGAGTTCGATCATCGCCTCCTGATCGGCGAGATCTATCTGCCGATTGAACGGTTGGTCGCGTATTACGGTGCGGAGCTGAAGGGCGCGCAGCTGCCGTTCAACTTTGCGCTGTTGTCGACCCAGTGGCACGCCCGCGAGATCGCCGCGCTGATCGATCGTTACGAGCAGGCGCTTCCCTCCGGTGCATGGCCGAATTGGGTGCTGGGCAATCACGATCGGCCGCGGGTGGCGAGCCGGGTTGGTCCGGCGCAGGCGCGCGTTGCCGCGATGCTGCTGCTGACGTTGCGCGGCACCCCCACGATGTATTACGGCGATGAACTCGGCATGGAGCAGGTCGAGATCGCGCCTGAGGACGTACAGGACCCGTTCGAAAAGAACGTGCCGGGCATCGGCGTGGGCCGCGACGGCTGCCGCACGCCGATGCAGTGGGACGCTTCGGCCAACGCCGGGTTCTCCGACGCCCGGCCATGGCTGCCGCTGGCGCCTGATGCCACCCAGGACTGTGCCGCCAATCTCCGCGCAGACGCGCAGTCGATCCTCAATCTGTATCGCGCATTGCTTCGGCTGCGGCGCGAACTGCCGCAGCTGTCACTCGGAAATTATCAGCCGCTCGCCGCGGAAGGCGATCTGCTGTTGTATCGCCGGCACCATCAAGGGCAGTCGGTGCTGGTGGCGCTCAATCTGGGTCCAGATCCGATCTCGGTCGCGTCCGACGCGATCGGGCTCGACGGCGAAGTGCTGCTGTCCACCATGCTCGACCGCGCCAGCGAACGCGTCGGTGCGACGCTCGATCTGCGCGGCAATGAAGGCATCATCGTCGGCCGGGCGCCGGAGGAAGTGGTGTAACCGGCTGAGCAGCGCCCGACCTCGTCCGACAGTTTCTCCGTCATTGCGAGCGAAGCAAGACAATCCAGGGCTTCGCGCACTGAAGCGTTGGATTGTTTGGTCGGCTTCGCCTCGCAATGACGATCGGAGAGACCACCTTTGGTTCAGGTCTTTGAGCGTCCGCCGCCATCGACCTCGGTGCGGCGGAGCAGATAATCGAGGCCGCCGACCCGGAACCAGCGATAGCCGTAGCCCTCGATCAGCAACTTGTGCCGGCCGCGCGCAGCATGACTGTGATTGTCGCCGAGCAGATCGATCAAGGTGTCGCCGGCATCGTCGGGTAATCCCACTGCGAATGACACCTCGCGCGGCTGCTCGTCGAGATTGTGCACGAACAGCACCGAATTGTTTCGCCAGTCATAGCGGAGGATCAGGACGGCGGGATCGCGCGCGGCGATCACCTTGAAGTCGCCCCAGCCGATCTCCGGCACTTCTTTGCGCATCCGGATGATTCGCTCGGTCCAGTTCAGCATCGAACCGGGATCGCGGCGCTGCTGGGCGACGTTGACGTGCTCGAAACCGTAGGCGCCGTGATCGATCACCGGGATCTCCGGCTTGTCGCTCCCGGTGAAGCCACCGTGCGGCTCGGTCGACCATTGCATCGGCGTTCGCGCGCAGCGGCGCTCCGGCAGCGACAGGTCGTCGCCCATCGCGATCTCGTCGCCGTAGCGGATCACTGGTGTGCCCGGCAGCGTCATCATCAGGCTGTAGGCGAGCTCAAGCCGTCGCTGGTCGCCGCCGAGCATCGGCGCCAGCCGCCGCCGGATGCCACGGTCGTAGAGCTGCATATTCTTGTCCGGACCGAATCTCTCGAACACCGTCTGACGTTGCGACTTGGTCAGCCGTCCGAGATCCAGCTCGTCGTGGTTGCGCAGGAATAGCCCCCATTGCGCGGTTGCCGGGCGCGGCTTGGTGTCGGTGAGCGCTTTCGCCAGCGGGCCTGTGTCGGCGGCGGCGAGGGCGTAAAATAGATGCTGGTTCACATGGAAGTTGAACATCATGTGCATGCGTTCGCCGTCGTCACCGAAATAGTGCAGATCGTCTTCGGGTCGGACGTTGGCTTCGGCCAGGATGATGGCGTCGCCTTTGCGCCATTGCAGGAATTCCCGGAAGGTCCGCAGCATGTCGAATTGCTCGACCGGCTTCTTGGCCTTCGGGCCCTTGGTGGCAATCACGAACGGCACCGCGTCCATCCGGAAGCCGGAGACACCGAGCTGAATCCAGAACCCCATGATCTTCAGGATCTCTTCCTGCACATAGGGATTGGCAGTGTTAAGGTCGGGCTGAAAATCGTAGAACCGGTGGAAGTACCAAGCCTTGGCCTGCTTATCGTGAGTCCAGGTGGTCTTCTGCACGCCCGGAAACACCATGCCCTGGTCGGCGTGTGCGGGCTTCTTGTCCGACCACACGTACCAGTCGCGATAAGGCGAGTTCGGATCGGTGCGGGCCTGCTTGAACCAGGGGTGCTGGTCGGAAGTGTGATTGACCACGAGGTCGATGATCACCCGCATGCCGCGCTGCTTGCACCCGTGGGTGAATTCGACGAAGTCGCCGAGCGTGCCATAGCGCGGATCGACGCCGTAATAGTCGGAGATGTCGTAGCCGTCGTCGCGATAGGGCGACGGCTGGAACGGCATCAGCCAGATCGCGGTGACTCCGAGCCCGTGCAGATAATCCAGCCGCCGCGTCAGGCCTTTGAAGTCACCGATTCCATCCCCATTGGCGTCCATATAGGTCGCCACCGAGAGGCAGTAGATCACGCCGTTTTTGTACCAGAGGTCGTCGATCATAGGGGCTCGGCGGCTTGGGAGGAGGCGGAGGGCATGTCATTGCAAGGAGCGAAAGCGACGAGGCAATCCAGCACGCTCGCGTACAGCGCGTTTGGATTGCTTCGCTCCGCTCGCAACGACGGACAGGCTGACGTCGTTGCAATCAGGTCAGGGCGACGCCGTAGTAATCGTCGACCTCGCGGGCGCCTCGCCAGTCCCATTCGGAGCCGCGGCCGTATTTCGGCGCGCGCTCGAGCTGATCCACCGTGACCATCACCTGATAGCCCCCCAGATCGACATTGTACTTCAGCGCGGGCCAGGGCAGTGGATAATGGTCGTCGCCGATGCCGAGGAAGCCGCCGAACGACAGCACCGCGTAGGACACCCGGCCGCTGACCTTCTCGATCATCACGCGCTCGATCGAACCGATCTTTTCGCCGTCCGGCCCGTACACCGCGGTTCCCTGCACCTTGTCGCTGCCGATCAGCTTGAGGGTTTCGTTGGCTTCTGGGTTCATGCTGGTCTCCCTGTGAAGCAAAACCAACGAGCGGATCGGAAACCTGTTCCGTGTCCGAGCCCGCGTCATCGCCTCTTCACAAACGGCAGAATCGTACTTATCCTCTCTTCATCGGAAACAACGAAAGGAGGTGGTCCAGTGTCTCACTCGAAACGCTGTCACCTCGCTGGGGACGCCCGCTGAGGTTGGCTGACTGAGCATCGTTGCGGCGGGCACGAGACCCGCTCGCCGGAAGTGATGCATAGGCAGTGAGCCGCTCGGCCGAGGCGTCTCGCAGCGCCTGGGAACCAGCGAGTTACGAGGCGCGCGTCGGCGTTCACACGCCGGCGCGCGTTTGTCGTTTTGGATCATCGATGGCTCAGATGGAATGAAGCGAAATCCGGGTTCTCTCGGATGAGGCCCGCATGTCGCTGCGCTGTATGCGAGGCACAGAGATTGCTCGATCAGAACGTGCCCGCCAACGTCAGCCGTACCGCCAGCGGTTCCATCGGATGGACATGGCGGTCGTCTACGCCGCCCAGCGGCTCGCCCGGCAGCCGCGACAAATAGTAGTATTCGATCTGGTTGGTCTTGGCGTTGAACAGGTTCAGAACGTCGAGCTGAACCCGCACACCGTTGTCGAAGCGATAACCGGCGCGGGCGTTGAAGATCAGCGACGACAGCGAGCGCACGCTGTCGTCCTCGATCAGCGGCCGCGGGCCGAAATAACGCCCCTTCAGCGCACCGAACCAGCCGCGCTGCTCGCCGAGCGTGAGGCCGGCGCTCGCCACCCAGGCCGGCGCGCCGGGGATGAAATCGCCGGCTGGATCGAAGTCGGTGAATCGTGCGCGCGTGTATGCCACGTCGAGATCGAGCCCGAGCCACGAGAGTGGGCGATACTGGCTGGTCCATTCGACGCCGACCCGGCGGCTCGGCCGGCTCGCTTCGGTGGTGCCGGCGTCGCCGACGAACAGGAGTTCGGAGTCGAAATCGAGCACGAATACGGCGAGTGACGTCGTCAGCCCGGGGATCGATTTGTTACGGATGCCGAGCTCGGCGCCCTTGGAGCGCACCAGCAGCGGCACGCGATTGACCGGATCGCCGGTGTTGGGATCGACCGTGATGGTGGCGCCGCGGATGTCGTTGCTGTGCAGCCCGGTGCCGGCGTTGCCGTAAAATTCGGTGCTGGCCCAGGGACCGAGCACGATGCCGGCCTTCGGGCTGGTCATCGATGCCGAGGCGTTGCCCGAGTTCGCCGGATTATCGCTGATCACGCGCCCGGAGAAATAGTCCTGCCGCACGCCGGCGGTGGTGCGCAGCCAATCGGTCCAGCGCACGGTGGTGTCGGTCCACAGCCCGAGCGATTGCTCGGAGACATCGTCGGCGCGCACCGTCGACAGCCAGTCTCGTTGGAAGGTCTTGTTGAGGCCGACATTGATGCGGTCGGAGCGCGTCTGCAGTCCGACCCGGGTCTCCACCGGCAGGCCGGCAAACCGATAGTCGAAGCGCTGCGTTCCGTTCAGGCCGAGCACCGTGCGGCGGTCGCGCTGGTTGAACTGGTCGCCGTTCACCGGATCGTCGAGGAAATAGGTGAAGTTGTTGTAGAGCTGCAGCGACGAGTGGATCACATAGGCACTGATGTCGGTCTGGCCGATGTCGCTCGATTTCGCGAACCGGCCGGACAGGCTGTAGCGGCTGGAGATGCCGCCGTCGGTCGGATCGAGCGAGCCGTCGCGGCCGATCAGGCCCTGGTCGATTGCGCGCTGCGCCACCTGATCGGTCGAGGTCCAGCGGTTGGAATAGGCCATGCCGGTGAGCGAGAAGCCGTCGGTCGTGGTGCCTTGGCTGTAGCGGACGACGCCGTTCAGCTTGCGGACGTTGTCCGGCACGTCCCACGGGCCGTTGTAGGTGTTGGCTTCGAACGCCGCGAGCCAGGTGCCGTCGCCCACGCGGGTCGAGCCGGCGCCGAGCAGCCGGCGATAGCCGAAACTGCCGATCGTGACTTCGGCGAGGGTCTTGGGCATCGCCCGCAGATATTCGATCCCGAGCGCGCCGGCCGAGCCGAAGTCGCCGACGTCGGCGAAATACGGCCCCTTACGCACCGTCATGCTGCCGATCAGCTCGGGGATCAGAAAGTTGACGTCGGCATAGCCCTGGCCGTGGCCATGGGTCGGCATGTTCACCGGCATGCCGTCGATGGTGATGGCGAGATCGGTGCCGTGGTCGAGATTGAAGCCGCGCAGGAAATACTGGTTGGCTTTGCCTTCGCCGGAATGCTGGGTGACGACCAGTCCGGGCGCGGCTTCCAGCGCCTCGCCAGGCCGCATGAACGGCAGGGCGTTGATCTCGGCCCCGGTGATGACGCGGCTGCTTGCAGCCTGATTTTGCGGCGCGCTCAGGGGTGCGGAGGCCTGGCCCGCGCCTGGGGCTGCCGAAGACGAAGAGGCGCCCGGTGTCGGTGTCGGGACTGCCCGGCCTTGTCGTGAGGTCGCCTCGCGGGCGTGGTGCCGCTTCGGCTTCGGCTTCGCCGCGCCCGGGGCATCGATCGTGACCTGCGGCAGCGCCTGCTCGGCTCGCGCCAACCCCGTCACCACAGTAAAACTCAACACGATGCAGCCGGCCGCACAGCCGCGCATCATCTCTCGCCGGACCCTGGCCACGCACACCCCCTCGAGTCCTGCATCGCTGCAAGACGCGCCCACCCTGAATCTGTTATCGCAGGCGGTCCCGGCAGAGCGCCCACGACCGCAGCCTGCCCGGCCAGTATGACAAAGTCAATGAAACTTCATACTGACAACGTGGTAACCACCAGAGGGGGACTATCGATGCACCGCGTCACCATCACGCTCGACGACGACCTGATGGAGAAGCTCGACGCGATCATCGCGGCGCGCGGCTACCAGAACCGTTCCGAGGCGATCCGCGATCTGGCGCGGATCGGCATCCAGCAGACCGCGGCGGAGACCACCAGCGGGCATTGCGTCGGCGCGATGGTCTACACCTACGATCACTCCAAGCGCGACCTGCCGCGCAAGCTGACCCAGAGCTTCCACCATCACCACGATCTGTCGCGCGCCACGATGCACGTGCATCTCGACCACGATCAGTGCCTCGAAGTGACGATCCTCGACGGCAACGCCAGCGAGCTGCAGCACTTCGCCGACCACATCTTCGCCGAACGCGGCGTCCGCTATGGAAGGCTGGTGACGATTCCGGCGGAGCCGGAGGATAGAGACTGATAGCTAAAGAGATGCGATAGTTCGATCACACCGAGTGGCTTCGCCGCTCGGGTTTGCTGGAGGCTCCAGATCTTGAGAAGATGGAGCCACGACGAGTACGACGACGACCAAGTTTTCATCCGAGGCACGCGAGCGAGCGGTTCGGATGGTGTTGAATTACGCTGGCGAGCATTCCTCGCGCTGGGCGGCGGTGACCTCGATCGCTGCCAAGGCGCAGGAACGGAGAACCGCGAGGTCTGGCAGGCCAACGAGATCCTGCGCAAGGCCAGCGCCTATTTTGGCACGGCGGAGCTCGACGTGACGAACGGGCTCTCTTGGGAAGTTGGAGAGCGCGGTGCGTCGACGCGAAACTTGAGTAGTTTCATGTGTCTAGAAGTGGCGCACCCGACACGATTCGAACGTGTGACCTTTGCCTTCGGAGGGCAACGCTCTATCCAGCTGAGCTACGGGTGCGTGCCCCGTTCCTGTAGCCGATCGCAGTCGGATCGGCAACGGGGGAGAAAAGCGATATTTTTTCAAAGGGTAAGCGCCTCGGATGGCGGTCGCATGTTCGAATCGCGTCGGATGCGCCGAATTCCGCCGATGGCGATCGATCGTGCGCGGCTGCGGGTCGTTTGTGGTTGGGCGGCTCCTCGTGCCGCTTTGCAATCTAGACGCCCATGGCCGACTTGGTGGCAAAAGCCACGATGATCAATGCCACGACGACGAGGCCGAGCACGATCGGCATCGGCGGCGCCAGCTTGGCCGGGGATGCGGTGCCCGCCGCGCCGCGCAGCACCACAGATGAAACCGCCAAGGCGGCGCCGAGCGCTGTGCCGATCCATTCCAGCGTCGCCAGCAGCGTCGACATCGGATTGGGCGTCACCGGGAAGATGCGGCCGAGGTCGAGCAGATAGACGGCGACGAAAGCGAGCCCGGCAAGTCCAGCCCAGCCATATGCTCTGCCGGTTCTGATAACGAGATAGGCGAGCACCAGGCTTCCCAGGCCGAGCACGGTCAGAAACACGTTGAACGCGCCCAGCACCATCGCCGGATAGGCGCTGAAGTCGCGGGTTTCGACGAAGCCGCCGGGCACCATCAGCGCCAGATTCAGCGCGGACGCGATCAGAAGTGCGGGGACGACAGGGCGTGAGCTGGGCATGCGACGAAACCTCGAAATGATGCGGCGGATTGCGCCGCGGGTGCCGATGGTCGCGCCCAGCGCACGCATCGCGGTGAACAGGATGAAGATCCGGCAGCCGGGCGCCAGCGCGCTGTTTTGGCCGGATTCGTCAGGCAGGATCATGGACCACACGAGAGAGGTTGCATGGACGCGATTGAAACAGACCGGCTGATCCTGCGGAATTTTCGGATCGAGGATGCGGCCGACCTTTACGCTTATTTGCGCGAACCGAGGGCGAGTTGCTTCCTTTCGCTGAAACTGGAGGACATCGGCGCCGCGCGGGCCGAGGCCGAAGACCGCAGCCGGAGCGACGAGCACATCGCCGTCTGCCTGAAGACTTCAGGTCGGCTGATCGGCGATCTGTTCGCCGTGCCCGAGGACGATACGGTTTCGGTCGGGTGGAATCTCAACCCGGACTTCGGTGGACAGGGGTTCGCTTTCGAGGCCGCCCGAGCTTTGTTCGCGCATCTGTTCGCTGCCGGAGGCGCTCGTCGTCTCTATGCCTATGTCGAGGATCACAACACGGCGTCGCGACGTCTGTGTGAAAGACTGGGGATGCGCCAGGAGGGGCTGTTCGTGGAGTTCGTGTCGTTCAAGGCCGACGACAACGGGGTTCCGATCTACGAAAACACGATGCAGTACGCGATCCTTCGAAAGGAATGGGAAGCAAGGCCGTGAGTGGAAAACTCATGCCGTGAGGCTGTCAACCGGCGCTGCATTCCTCGCCTTGTCTGCTCGCACTAATATTGGTCGATCGGCACGATCACCTTGCCGATCGGCCAAAGCGCGATGGCGGCCAGCTTCAGGTGGGCCCAGGCGAACGGAATGCCGATGATCGTCACGGCGAGCAGCACGGCGGTGACGACGTGTCCGATCGCGAGCCACCAGCCTGCGAGTACCAGCCAGATCACATTGCCGATCACCCCGAGCGGTCCGGTGCCGATGTCTTCGCGTCCGGTGACGGTCTCCCGTGGCACCGCGGTCTGGCCGAACGGAAACAGCGTGTAGACCCCGATACTGAACGCCGCGCGCGCCCACGGCAGTCCGATGATGGTGATCGCCATGATCACCGCCGCGACCGCCCACCCGACCGCCATCCAGAAGCCGCCGAGCGCGATCCAGAGGATATTCAGGACGAGCGATACGGGAGACATCGTGAGCTCCTTGGGGTTCGCAACGATCAGATCCGTACTTCGATCAGGATCTGCACTTCGAAAATGGCTGCTTCGGCGGCTCGAAGTCAGGTGGCGAATTTAGAAGGACGCGGCGCGGGAGAAAAGCCGCATGTGATCGGCGTGTCGTTCACCCGAAAGATGCGCTGCGCAATCATCGGCGGCGAGGGCTGCTTCTCGACGAACATCGAGTTGTCCACACCCGGTTCCCGCAGCTCGAAATCGCCATGATGGCGGCGGATTGCGGTCAAAGCGGTCGGCTATGGTGGATCGTTCGCTGCATAAGGAGCCGACGCTTGCCTTACACCATCACGGCCGTTCGAGGCGACGAGAAGATGCGCTGCGTGCGCGACAGCGCGCTGATCGCGCTCGCCAAGGCGCGGATCTGGGAGAGCGAAGGCTGGGACGTGACGGTCGCCGGCGAAGACGGCGGCGCGCTCGGTCTGGCGCAACTCGACGCGCATGTGGCGGCGTATCGCGCGCTGGCGACGGCGGACGTCGTCGCGATGCCGGATCTGATCGGGCCGCGACGGCCGGCGGCCGCATCGGGGCGTGGTTTCGACGATGCGCGTGGACGCTCTACGCGGCGACAGCCGGCCCAGGAGGCAGTATCCGCCTGAGCCGGCCCCCAGCGGCCTGACGCGCGGCGCGCCTCAGCCTTCCGCCACCGCATCGCCCCACGGCTGGGCGATTTCGGTCGCGCCGCTGTTGCTGGCGCCGTGCCGCAGCACCACGCTCGGGCAGGCGAATTTCATCGGGAAGGTCTGCACCCGCGCTTCTTCGTAATCGAATTGGCTGCGGAGCGCCTCGCGCGTCGCCAGCGGCAGGCGCACGTCGCCGATCACCACCTCGCCTTCGCTGGCGTCGATCCGCGGCTGGTGGATCGCGGCGTCGAGGTCCATGCCGTAGTCGATCACGAACGACAGGATCTGCGCCACCGCCGGCAGAATGCGGCGGCCGCCGGAGGCGCCAAGCGCCAGCCTGCGGCCGTCGGGCGCTGCCGCCAGCACCGGAGTGTAGTTGGTCAGGCAGCGCTTGCCCGGCGCCAGCGAGTTCGGCCGATCCGGCTCCGGATCGAACCACATGATGCCGTTGTTCATCATGATGCCGGTGTGCGGCGTTTCGAATTTCGAGCCGAAGGTCGACAGCAGAGTCTGCGTCACCGCCGCCATGTTGCCGTCGCGATCGACCACCGAGAAATGCGTGGTGCAGGCCGGCGCCAGATGCTCGGCGCCGAGGGCGCGGCGGCCGTCGGCGTCGCCCATGTCACGCAGCCGCTCGGCATAGGCCGATTGCAGCGCGCGCGCATAGGCGGCGTAGGCATCGGCGTTCGGTTGATTGCCGCTGGGCGTCAGGCTGTCGCCGAGAACTCGCAGCGTATGCGCTAGCGTCGGCCCGGCGGTCAGCTCCGGCGTCGCGAACACCTGGCCACCGCGATACGGGATCGTCAGCGGTTGTCGCAGATGGGCGCGGAAGCCGGCCAGATCCTCGACCGACAGCGTGCCGCCTGCGGCCTGGATATCGGCGGCGAGGCTGCGTGCCAAATCGCCTTCGTAGAAGTCGCGCGGTCCTTGTTCGGCGAGCTGGGCCAGCGTCGCCTGCAGCCGGTCCTGCGGCAGGACGACGTTCGACTTGATGCCCCACGGCGCGTGCGGCGGCAGCCCGTCGACCAGATACGACGCGGCGCTGGCCTGGTAGCGCCGCAGATCGGCCGCGACGCTGCCGATCATCAGCGTGGTCCACCAGTCGATCGAAAGCCCGTCGCCGGCGAGCGCGATGCTGGGCGCCACCAGGTCGCGCCACGGCAGCTTCGCGTAGCGGCTATGTGCCTCTTCCATGCCGGCGACCACGCCCGGCACCGCGACCGCGGCCGGGCCGTGGATGTTGCGGTCGTCCTTGACCCGCGGCCACGGAAACAGATCGGACGCCGCGCCGGCGCCGGTCAGCGGATAGTCCTGGACGCGCAGGCTCTGCGGCGCCCGCATGCCGTAGTCGATCACCTCGGTGCGGTCTTCCTTGGCGCGATACAGCACCATCGCGCCGCCGCCGCCGATGCCGCTCATCCACGGTTCGAGCACGCCGAGCGCGAAGGTGGTGGCGATCACCGCGTCGATGCAGTCGCCGCCCGCGGCCAGCACGTCGGCGCCGATCTCGGCGGCTCGGCGCGACTGCGCCGCGACGATGCCGCCCTTGGCGGTAATCGCCGGCTTACGAATCTGCTGCAGATGGCTGAACTGGTCGGTCATGCGGAGGCTTTCGCTGAGATGAGACTACGGGCGGGGGGACCGACGGCAGCCGTCGGCGCCCGGTCAGTCTAGGGCCTGCCGCGCGCCGCTGCTACGACGCAGAAGCAGCCATGCCGCTCAGGCAGCGCAGGTTGAAGGGTGCGAGTCGAGCAACTTGCGGAAGGCGGTGGCGGGGACCGCCGGGCTGAACAGCCAGCCTTGCATCTGGGTGCAGCCGAGCGTGCTCAGGATCTCGCGTTGGCGCGGGGTTTCGACCCCCTCTGCGGTGGTCGTCATGCGGCGCGCCGCCGCGATATTGACCACCGCCTGCACGATCGCCGTGGAGCCTTCGGTGGTGTCGATCACGTCGATGAAGCTGCGATCGATCTTGATCTTGTCGAACGGGAAGCGCTGCAGATAGCTCAGCGACGAATAGCCGGTGCCGAAATCGTCGAGCGAGATTTTGACACCGAGCCCTCGAAGCTGCGTCAGCGTGTTCAGCGCCGCGTCGTCGTCGTGAATCAGGACCGCCTCGGTGATTTCGAGTTCGAGCCGTTCCGCCGGCAGCCCGGCCGCGCCCAGCACGGAAGCGACCAGCAGCGCCAGCGACGGCTGGCGGAATTGCACCGGCGAGATGTTCACCGCGAGCGTGATGTCGGAATCCCATTTCGCCGCCTCGGAACAGGCGGTCGCCAGCGTCCAGGCGCCGATCTCGTTGATCAGGCCGGTGTCTTCGGCGATCGGAATGAACTCGGCCGGCGAGATCATGCCGCGGGTCGGATGCCGCCAGCGTAGCAGCGCCTCGCAGCCGGTGATTGCGCCGCTGCGGAGATCGACCAGCGGCTGATAATGGATTTCGAAGCCGTGCTCGGCGATCGCGCTGCGCAGATCGAATTCGAGCTGCCGGCGGGTCTTGGCGGCGGCGTCCATCTCCGGCTCGAAGAACCGAAAGGTGCGGCGGCCTTCGGCTTTGGCGCTGTACATCGCCAGATCGGCGTTCTTCACCAACTGGTCGAGATCGGCGCCGTCACGCGGTCCGATCGCGATCCCGATCGACGCATCGGTCGAGAGTTGATGGCCGAGGCACTGGTAGGGCTGCCGGATCGACTCGTAGATGCGGTCGACCAGCGCGGTGGCGTCGTCGGCGCCACTGACCGCGATCTGGATCACGGCGAATTCGTCGCCGCCGAGGCGGGCGACAAAGTCGATCTCGCGCACACAATCGCGCAGCCGCACCGCGACCTGCTTCAGCAGTTCGTCGCCGACCGGATGGCCGAGCGTGTCGTTGATACTCTTGAACTCGTCGATGTCGATGTACAGCAGCGCGAATGGCTCACCGCGGCCGGCACGCTGCAGTTCATTCTCCAGTCTCTGCCGGAACATGGTGCGGTTCGGCAGATCTGTCAGACTGTCGAAATGCGCCAGATAGGAGATCTTTTCGTCGTAATGGGTGCGCTCGGTAACGTCCTCATGGGTGATGACCCAGCCGCCTCCGGGCACCGGGACGCTGGAGAATTCGATCGAGCGGCTGCCGATGCTGTGGATCTCGGAGATTCTTCGACTCGACAGTGTGTCGATGAGGTTCGTGGCGATGCTGTCGACATCTCCGTGCACCGAGCCGGTCGATTTGCGGTGCTCCAGTACGTCGCGCAGGCTGCAGCCCGGCTTCACGATCTCCGGCGACAGCCCGTACATGTCGAGATAGCGCTGATTGCATACCACCAGTCGCGCCTGGGCGTCGAACAGCAGCAGGCCCTGCGACATGTTGTTGATTGCGGTGTCGAGACGTTGCTTGTCGAGCAGCAACTTGCGCTGGGTGGCATGATGGTGCTTGGAGATCTGATGAACGATCAGCAGCAGGATCACCGTCACCACCAGCGCCGACACCACCGCCACCGACACGAGCAGATTGGTCTGGCTGCGCCAGCTCGCCAGCGCATCTTCGGTCGTCATGGTGGCGACCATCACGATTGGAAGTCCGCTCAGCGCGTGCGAGGCCACCAGACGCTCCTGGCCGTCGACCGGGGAGGTCAATCGCGCAGTGGTATCGCCGTCGAATAGCGCCTGCTGTAGAGTCGGACCGTCGCGGAAATTGCGGCCGATCATGCCCTCGACATGAGGATGGCGCGTCAGCAGCGTGCCGTCGCTGTGGTGCACGGCGATCGCGGAATCGCCGATCAGCGATACCTGCGACAGGAAGCGTTCGAAATGCGCCGGTGTGAGTGCGCGGGTGACGACGCCGAGAAACTCGCCGTGAGCGTCGTTCAGCCGCTGTGCCAGCACGGTGGTCCAGCCGCCTGCCAATGCGTTGTGCTCCAGCGCCACCGTGATCCGTTGCGTGGTCCCTGCTTTGTGCTCGCGGAAGTAGTCTTGTTCGGAGATCGAGATCTCCGGCACCGGCCACACGTCCGAGGCGTTGATCAGCCGGCCGGTGGCGTCGAAGATCTTCAGCGCGGTGATTTCGGTGGCGCCCCTGGCGCGGGACCGCAGCATCTGATGCGCGGCGAGCGTCGCCATCCCGCCGCTGAACGCATCGGCGGATCGTTGCTGCGCCTGGCGCGCTATCGCGACGATCTCGTTCTGGATTTCCAGAAATTCTTCGATCTCGCGGTCGTAATGCAGCGCCAGCAGCAGCGCAGTATTGGACAGTTCGCGCTCGCTGTTCTGCAGCGCCCGGTCACGGAAATTGTTCACCGTCCAGGTCGTGGTGAGGGCTATCCCAGCGATCAGGATCGCGCCGCTCAGAATGAGCCACAGGACCGGACGGTGGCGAAGCGCTCCGGCGAGCGACGGCCGATCGCTGGCGTCTGACAGGTGGCCGAGGGCCTGATCTCGGGGGCGGGGGCTCTGCATTCTGTGAAAACTACCAGCCACAAATGAGAGGCGGGTTAGCAATCACGGTAAGCGAAACTTGAATCGGGCCTCGTCTGGACCAACAAGGTCGATGCTGAGCTGTTCAATCTTGCTCACACAAGACGCGATGCGTCAACGGCGGCGAACGACGTATACGGGCGGCATCCCATAGGCAGAAGGCCGGCTGATCGCTCCGCCGGCCTTCTGAACATCATGCGCGCGGATCGCGCGCCCGATTGTTATCGGTCAGTTGATCGGCGTGCCCGGACGAGGAGCCGTGGCGCTGTTGGCGCGATAGACTTCGAACACCCCCCAGGCCGCGACGGCGAGATACAGCAGTGCCACCAGATTGCGGGGCAGGATCATCGCCAGCGCGATCATCGCTACCGCAACGGTGCAAGCTTTCACGATCTTGTTCTCGTCGACGAAGATCAGCTTGAACCGATCCCAGTTCTCCGCCTTCCACAGCGGGGGATTCATGGTCTGCAGGCCGAACTTCTCCCACGCGCCCTTGAAGCCGATTTCACGCGCCCACAACAGAAACAGCGCGATGAGGAAGGTGGCGATGGTGACGAGGGCGGCGAGAGGACCGCCGGCGTAGCCGATGACGACCACGAGGGCGATTGCAAAAGCACCGATCCAATACTGCATTGATTTACCTATTGTCACCCAGCGGAGGCGGGTGCCCTTTCAGGTTCGTCCACGCGCGCATCGCCGCGGGTGGGATGGAAAGACGGTCAGGTACGCGCACGCTGCTGCGGAGGTCGTCATCCTCGACTGCGTCCACGATCTTGAGCGCGAAACAACCGGCAAACGCCGATTCCCAGCTCATTTTGAATAGGGCAAATGAGAAAGCCCTGCCAGTCAGGCGAATTGCTGACACCGGACGTTGAATGACGTGCGGCGGGCGGTCGCAGCGGGCCGCCTCACCAGCGGCGGGAGCAGCCCTCTTGGTCTTTGGTCGCAAGCGCTGCAGGTATTCTTACCAGCGGTCAGCTTAATCACTGCGTAACGACGACTGCGAATAGTCGAGCCTGAGGGGGAGAATACCCATGCTGCAGAAGCTCGAAACCACGGATCTGAAAGAAGCCCGCCGATCGCGAATCGCGCAGTTCAGCGGTCGCGCCGCCACGTTGAAGGTCGGAGGTTCCTCGGTCACCGGCATCGTCCATGCCGTCAAGGAAGACAAAACCGGCGAGACCCCGCGCTGGATCGTCACGGTGATGTCGCAGCCGGCGCGGCGCTGATCACACCGACAGCAACTGCGACGGCGGAACGAAGTGGTGGGCGTTTTGGCCGGCCTGCGCTTTCGCCTTGGCCAGTTCGGCGCGCGCCACCACGCGCAGATGCACCTCATCCGGCCCGTCGAGAAACCGCATCGCCCGGCCCCAGGTCCATAGATAAGACAACGGCGTATCCGGCGTCAGGCCCATCGCCCCGAACACCTGCATGGCGCGATCGACGACCCGTGTCTGCAACCGCGCTGCTACCAGCTTGATCGCCGAGACATCGACCCGCGCTGCGGCGTTGCCAGCACGGTCCATCCGGTGCGCCGCCTGCATCACCAAGAGCCGCGCCTGATCGATCTCCAGCCGCGATTCTGCGATCCAGTCCTGAACGTTGGCGAAGTCGGCGAGGTGTTTGCCGAACGCCTCGCGCTCCAGCGCGCGTTCCGCCATCAGTTCGAGCGCGACTTCGCATTGGCCAATGGTGCGCATGCAATGATGCACCCGGCCTGGCCCGAGCCGGTCCTGTGCCAGTCGGAAGCCTTTGCCTTCCTCGCCGAGCAGGTTGGCGGCCGGCACCCGGACATCGCGGAACAGCAGCTCGCAATGCCCTTCGGGCGAGTGATAATGCATGATCGGGATGTTGCGGACGATCGACAGCCCGGGCGTGTCCATCGGCACCAGCAGCATCGAGTGTCGCTCGTGCGAGGTCGGCGGCAGGCTGTCGTTGGAGACGCCCATCACGATCGCCAGCTTGCAGTTCGGATGCGCCGGCCCGGTGATGAACCATTTGCGGCCGTTGACGACGTAGTGGTCGCCGTCGCGCCGGATCGTGGTGCGGATGTTGCGCGCGTCGGAAGACGCCGCGTCCGGCTCGCTCATCGCGAAGCAGGAGCGAATCTCGCCGATCAGCAGCGGATCGAGCCATTGGCTGCGCTGCTCCGGCGTTGCCGCCAGATGCAGCAGCTCCATGTTGCCGGTGTCCGGCGCATTGCAGTTGAACACTTCCGACGCCCAATGCACCCTGCCCATGATCTCGGCGAGTGGTGCGTATTCGACATTGCTCAGGCGTTGGCCGGGATCTCCGTCGCTCAGACCCGGCAGAAACAGATTCCACAGTTCCTCGGAGAACGCTTTCGACTTCAGCCGTTCGATCAGTGCGAGAGGATAGCGCCCGGCCGCCACCTCGCGATGCCAAGCAACGTTGGCCGGCTCGACGTGGAAACGCATGAAATCGGAGAGCTGCGCGCGCAGCCGTTGCACCTTGTCGCTGTGATCGAAATCCATACAGGGCTCTATGGCGAGAGAGGCGACGGAACATTCCGCCGAGGCTGGTAGCGCGGGGGCGAGCCGTCGCTGCGCCCGCGTCAATTGCGCTTGAGGCTGAGGATGTAGTGCACGATCTCCGCGGCATCGCCGGGTGCGATGATGAAGTTCGGCATATCGGTGTGGTTGGAACGTAGGAACACGTTCAGGGACAGCGCGGTGGTCGAGGGTAGATTCGCGATCCGGGAGAAGCTCGGACCTTTGCCGTCGCGGGCATCGTCCGGCTCGATCGCATGGCACTCGGCACACCATCGGGCGGCGAGCTTATGACCTGTCGAAATACCGTCCTGCGGGGCGACCGCGTCGGCGCGGTGCAGCCGAACCATCAGCAGCACCGCGACGATCAGACATCCAGTGGCAAATGATCTGCCCCACCCGAGCGACATCGCCGCGCTTAGTGACGGACGGTACCGGGCGCGACGTGGAAGTCCTTTTCCAGCGCGTCGAGCGTCACCTTGTTGGCGCAATACGCCTGGTAGTGTTCGGCGAGCGAGCCGTCGGCGATGTCGTGATCGCACTCGGCCTTGTGGCGGCACAGCGCGCAGACGCGTTCGAGATCGCGCATCACCAGCGGCTGGGCGCGGGCGATCGCGGCCTCGTCGATGCCGAGAACCTTGAGGAGCTGCGGCAGCTCTTCGACCTTGTGCGGACCCTGTCGGACCAGTTCGTCGAGGTCGGATGCGGTGACGCCGAGGTCGTGCGCGATGCGGCCGAATTCAGCGGAATCGAACTGACACATCTCGACGACTTCACGGCGGTGCTTCAGCCAGTCGGCGAAGGTTTCGATCAGCCGGTCGACGAGCGGATAGGGGCGGCTATGGGCAGGCATTTCGCCCTCCAAGATGTCTGACGGTGGCGGTACAATCGCTGAAGTATCCCGCAATCACATTGCGATAGATCAAGCAAAACGCCCTCGGAAAGTACCGGAGGTCGAAGCTGCCGAGCCAACACAATCAGTTGTTTGTTCGCTGTGCGGAATACGGTTGAGCGTCGCTACGCGATGGAGCTGATCGTCTGCTCAGCGCCGCGCGAAGGTAGCGCGGGTCAGCGGTTGGCGCGCGTTCTCGACCTGGCGACCGGGCGCGTCGGGGCGGCCGTTGGTGAACGCCGGCACGGTCGGTCGCAGCTCTTCGAGGAAGATCGGCTTGGAGTAATAGTAGCCCTGCGCGTAGCGAATTCGCGTCATCGCCTGCAGGTAAGCGAGCTCTTCGAAGGTTTCGATCCCTTCGGCGATCACCGTCATCCCGAGCGCGTCGCTGAGCGATTCGATCGCCCGCAAAATACCCTGACTACGCGGTCGCTTGTGAATGTCCGTGATGAACGAGCGGTCGATCTTGATCTCGTCGGCGGTGATATCGGCAAGCGCCGACAACGACGAATAGCCGATGCCGAAATCGTCGATCGAGATCCCGACGCCGATCTTGCGCAGCATCGGCAGAATCTCTTGCTGGAAGTGCGCCTTGGCGACGAAAGCGTCTTCGGTGACCTCGATCATGAAGCGCGTCGGGCATTCGGTTGCGGCGAGCGCTTCACAGAACGAGCGCATGAATTCCGGCGAGCCGGCTTGTTTGGCGGCGACATTGACGCTGATGCTGGCATGTTCGCCGAACGCGGCGTTGATCAGGTCGATCGATTTCATGATTTCGCCGAGCACCAAATGGGTCAGCTCGTCGATCAGGCCGAGTTCGACCGCGAGATCGACGAAGGTGCCCGGCGCCTGGATCACGCCGTTGTCGTCGCGCAGCCGCACCAGCGCTTCGATGCCCTTGATCTCGTTGGTGCGGATGTCGACCTTGGGCTGGAATGCGCAGCAGAATCGCTTGTCGAGAATGGCTTGGCGCAACGACTGCTCCACCGCCATCCGCGCCAGCGCCTCGCGCTCCATCGCGACGTTGAAGATCGCCAAGGCCCCCTTGGCGTCGCTCTTCACCCGATACATCGCGATGTCGGCGTTCTGCCGCAGCGCTTCATAGCTGCTGCCGTGATCCGGATACAGGCTGATGCCGATCGACGCGGAGGCGAACACTTCGGTGCCGTCGATGTAGAACGGCGCCTTCAACCGCTGCAGCAGGAATTCGACGTGATCGGCGACCTCGTTTTCGCTGGTCACCGGATCAAGCAGCAGCAGGAATTCGTCGCCGCTGATTCGCGACAGCACGTCGGTGTCGCGCAGCTCCAGCGACAGCCGCTTGGCGATTCCGACCAGCAGCGCATCGCCGACCGAATGGCCGTAGTAATCGTTGATGTGCTTGAAATTGTCGACATCGAGGAACGCCAGCGCGAAATGCTGCGACCGGTGGTCTTCGATCAGCGCGGTGACGTGATGCTCGATCACGGCGCGGTTCGGCAGGCCGGTGAGCTCGTCGTAATAGGCACGGCGAAACAGCTCGTCCTCGATCACCTTCTGCTCGGTGACGTCGAGAGAACTCGACAGCAGCAGTTTGCGCCCGGCGATATCCACCGGCTTGTGCGCGGTCAGCAGTGCGCGGGCCGCGCCGTCGAAGGTGAGGCGTTCCTCGCGGGTCCCGGCCTGGCCCTCGGCTAGCAGCGCGGCGCCGTCGTTGCGGCGCCGCTCAAGTGGCAGGTTGCCGACGGCGTCAGTCGCCGTCGGGGCGAGCCGATATTGCGCGGCAGCGGCGTCGTTGACGAAGATAAAGCGGCCTTCCTCGTCCTGTACAGTCACCGCCGCCGGCAGTGCGCGTACGATGTCTTTGAACAGCCGAAAGTCCTCGGCGTCAGCTGCAGCGGAATCGGACGGTGAGGCCACAGCGGGCCGATCGCCGGCGGCGTCGGTGGTTCCGATCGAGGGAGGGGCTGGTGTGGCGCTCGTCATGCGCGCAAAAGATCGCGCGGGCCGCTGTAATAATGGTTAAGTGCCGCAGCGAATGCCGGTGCGATCGTCCGATCCGTCGCGGATTTGAATTGCAGTCGAGTATTTGTCATTAACAGCTTGTCAACGCCGACAACGAAAGCGGTAGCAGGTGACACCTGCTCGATCAGGGAGCGACAAGGATGGGACGACTCGAGGGTAAGGTTGCGATCATCACCGGCGCAACCAGCGGCATCGGGTGGCGCACGGCGGAGGTTTTCGTCGCGGAAGGCGCCAGAATCGTGGTCGCGGGGCGCCGTGTCGCCGAAGGTGAGGCGCTGGCGGGGCAGCTCGGGGAGTGCTGCGTCTTCAAGCAGACCGACGTTACCGACGAGGCGCAGGTGCAGGCGCTGATCGGCACCGCGCTCGACAAATTCGGCCGGCTCGACTGTCTGTTCAACAATGCGGGCGGCCCGGCGCAGACCGGCGGCATTGAAGGGCTCGAAGTCGATCGCTTCGACGCTGCAATGGCGACGCTGGTGCGCAGCGTGATGCTGGGCATGAAGCATGCCGCACCGGTGATGAAGAAGCAGGGCTCAGGCTCGATCATCAACAATGGCAGCATCGCCGGCCGCCTTGCCGGGTTTTCATCGTCGCTGGTGTACGGCGCTGCCAAGGCGGCGGTAAACCATTTTACCAAATGCGTCGCGATGGAGCTCGGCGAATCCGGCATCCGCGTCAATTCGATTTCGCCCGGCGCGATCGCCACCGGCATCTTCGGCAAGGCGCTCGGGCTGACCACCGACGCGGCCGAAAAGACCGCGGCGACGATGCGCGAGATCTACAAGACCGCGCAGCCGATCCAGCGCGCCGGCGTTCCGGACGATATCGCTCAGGCCGCGGTGTTTCTCGCCAGCGATGAGTCGACCTTCATCAATGGTCACGATCTCGTGGTCGACGGCGGCATCACCGGCGGCCGCAACTGGACGGCGCAGCAGCAGGGCTACGTTGCCCTGCGCAAGGCGTTCGATCAGGCCGAGGGGTGAGATAGCTACTGCTCGTCATTGCGAGCGAAGCGAAGCAATCCAGAGCACCGAGTATTGCGTCTGGATTGCTTCGCTTCGCTCCTCGCAATGACGGTCGAAGTTGTTCCGCGAAATTACTTCGCCGGCGCCACCTGCACTCGCAGCCCGTCCTTCGGCTTCGGGATCGGCCACATCTGCCACGACGCCTGATAGTTTGGCGGCAACGACAGGTCGACGTTCTGCAGCAGGTGTACGGCGAAGCACTTCGCCTGCATGTAGGCGAAGTTGAGCCCCAGGCACATATGCGCGCCGCCGCCATAGGGAATCCAGGCGAAGCGGTGGCGGCCGCGCGAGGCGTCGTCGGTAAAGCGCAGCGGATCGAACTGATCGGGGTTCGGCCAGATCTCCGGCATGTGGTGGGTGTACAGCGGATTGACCGCCACCATGGTGCCGGCCGGAATCGTGTAACCCCTGAAGCTGAAGGCGCGCGTCGCCCGCCGCGGCAGCGACGGCACCGGCGGCCGCAGCCGCATCGCTTCCTTGAACGCCATCTCTGTGAGCGGCAGCGCGTCGAGCTGTTCGAAGCTGATCGGCTCGCCCGGTTTCAGCCCGAGCCCGGCAATCTCTTCGCGCAGCTTGTGCTGCCACTCTGGATGCGCGGCGAGCGCGGCAACGAACGAGGTCAGCGACGATGTCAGCGTGTCGTGCGCCGCCATCATCAGGAAGCTCATGTGATCGATGATCGCCTGGTTCGAGAGTAGCGCGCCGTCGTCGTGGGTGGCACGGCAGAGCTGCGAGAACAGATCGTCGCCGCCCTTGGCGCGACGAATCGGAATCTGTTCGGCGAAGTAAGCGACGATGCGTTGCCGGCCCTTGACGCCGCGGGCCATCGCGGTGCCCGGCCACGGCTTGCGGATCGGCGCAACTGAAGCAGCGACCATGTCAATGAAGGCGCGGTTGACCTCGTCGGTTTCGGCGCCGATCGCGGTGCCGAGGAACGAGGTCGCGGCGAGATCGAGCGTCAGCTGCTTCATCGCCGGGTAGCACAGCATCTCGCCGGGGCGATTTCGCCACTCCGCGATACGGCGGGCGATGCCGGCGTTGAGTTCGGCCAGATAGGATTGCATCGGGCCGGCTTTGAACGCCACCGACAGCGTGCGCCGGTGCAGCCGGTGCTCGTCGAAATCGAGCATCATCAGGCCGCGCGGGAACAGCCGCCCGAGGATCGGGCCCCAGCCATGGGTCGAGGAAAACAGCTTGGTATTGTCGAACAGCACCAGCTCATTGGCTTCCGGCCCGAGCAGGGTGATCGAGGTCTCGCCGAGAACGCGGCTGCGATACACCGGACCATAGGTCCGCGCCATCTTCTCGACCTCGCCTTTCGGATCGGCGAGCACCGCGAGGGTCCGGCCGATGATCGGCCAACCTTCGTCACCGGGAATGTGGGCGAGCGCGCTACGCTTCGGCGGCACTGGCCGAGCGACGAGTGACGAATCCGCGACCTGGATCGACATGGGGCCTCCTCCGGCGTGTTGCAGCGGCCATGCGGAGGTGTGCCCCCGTTCTGTGGCGCGTTGCAGTTGAAAATAGGAGGCGTCCGCGTAGCTTGGCAAGGCCAAACCGCGGCGGCGGAGGATTATGACGCTGCGGCCAGCGGCTGGCGCAACCGCTGCTCTGCCGGGCTCAGGATCGTCATCGGCGCGGCGACGCCGCGCAGCGGGTAGTCGCCAAGCGGCTCCAGCGGTGTGTCGATATGGTTGGCGGCTGCCGCCGTCACCAGGATGCTGCGGCCGTTGGTTTTCTGCAGCGCTTCGACCCGGCTGGCCTCGTTCACCGCCGGTCCGATCACGGTGAAGTCGAGCCGCTCGGCGGCGCCGATATTGCCGAAGAACACTTCGCCCTCGTGCAGCGCGATGCCGGCGCGCAGCGGCCGCCAGCCGTCGCAGTTCACGCCCGCCGGATCGATCAGGTTGAGCCGCGACAGGCCCGCCTGCGCTTCCATCGCCGCCGTCAGCGCGGCGTTGCCGGCCGCGCGCGGATTGTCGCCGAGCGGAAACACCGCCAACAGCCCATCGCCGATGAACTTCAGGACGTCACCGCCGTTGCGCAGCACCGCGTCGGCGAACACCTCGAAGTAAGCGTTGAGCAGCGCGATCATGTCGTTGCCGCACAGCCGGTCGGACAAATCGGTGAAGCCGCGCAGGTCCGACATCCAGATGATGGCGCGGATCGGCTCGCCGGCGCCGCGCTTGATATCGCCGCTCAGCACCTTGGCGCCGGCCACCGGACCGAGATAGGCGCCGAGCGCGTTGATGGCGATCCGGGTCGCGACGTGACGGCCGACATGCAGGCCGAACAGCGTCAGCAGACGCTGGAACTGCGCCAGATGGTCGTCGCTGAACCCGCCCGGCTGCGTCGTCGCCAAGGTGACGGCGTGGCGGAAGCGCTCGCCGCCCATCGGCAGCGCCAGGTATTCGGTATAACCGCCGGCCGCGAGGTCGCGCATGATCGGGAATTCCGCCTGCGCAGCGGCATCCTGGGGATTGCGCCGGATCGCCTTGCCGCCCTCGAACAGGTTGTGCAGCGGATTGAGCCGGAACGCGTCGGTATCGGCGGTCGATTGGTTGACCTGGACTTCGTCGCACAGCCCGTCGGAGGCCCGCCAATTCCAGGCGAAGCCGAGCAATTGCGGATGCAGCGTGCGGATGTGAAGCGTGGCGCGATGCACCGGCAGCCCGACCGCGTTCATCCGCCACATCAGCGATTCGAATGTCAGCAGCATCTCCGGCTCGGCGGAGGCTTCATGCAGCAGCCAGGTGTCCAGCTCGGACAGCGTAATGCTGGCGGGGATGCAGGCAGGTCCGCGCTGGCTGCGGCGGACGATGCTGACGCCGGCGGGATAGACGCGCATCGCGTCGGGTGGTGCGGTTGGATCGGTCACGCAGGAACTTTCGTTGAGGATTGCAGCAGCGAGCCGCGACGGCCTGCCGCACGAAGCGATCTTGCCCCGGCTGGCGGAATTCCCCATCTCACGGATGCGTTATCCTGGCTCCCTTGCCGGAGCGGAGACGCTGGAGGAGGACCATGAGTTACTTCAAGACCGCTCTCTTGCTGGCCGGCCTCACCGCGCTGTTCATGGGGGTCGGCTATCTGATCGGCGGCGCCAACGGCGCGCTGATTGCGCTGATCGTCGCCGCGGCGATGAACATCTTCACCTACTGGAATTCCGACCGGATGGTGCTGTCGATGTACGGCGCCCAGGAGGTCGACGAGCGCTCGGCGCCGGATCTCCACCGGATGGTGGCGGAACTGGCCGGCCGCGCCGGCTTGCCGATGCCGCGGGTGTTCATCATGGACAACCCGCAGCCGAACGCCTTTGCCACCGGCCGCAATCCGGAGAACGCCGCCGTCGCCGTCACCACCGGCCTGATGCACCAGCTCAGCCGTGAAGAGCTCGCCGGCGTGGTGGCGCACGAGCTGGCGCATATCAAGCACCACGACACACTGCTGATGACCATCACGGCGACCATCGCCGGTGCGATCTCGATGGTGGCGCAGTTCGGCATGTTCTTCGGCGGCAACCGCGAGAACAACAACGGCCCGGGCCTGATCGGCTCGCTGGCGTTGATGATCCTCGCGCCGCTCGGCGCCATGCTGGTGCAGATGGCGATCAGCCGGACCCGCGAATACGCCGCCGACGAGATGGGCGCGCGGATCTGTGGCCAGCCAATGTGGCTCGCCTCCGCGCTGGGCCGGATCGAGGCCGCGGCGCATCAGGTGCCGAACGTCGACGCCGAACGCTCGCCCGCGACCGCGCACATGTTCATCATCAACCCGCTGTCGGGGCAGGGCATGGACAATCTGTTCGCCACCCACCCGTCGACCGACAACCGGATCGCGGCGCTGCAGCGGCTCGCCGCCGAGATCGGCGGCACGACGTATCGCCCGGCCTCGGCGTTTTCGCGCAGCGCCGGTGTTGCTCCCGCGAGCGTCCCCCCGCGCGGCAGCGGCCGCAGCCCCTGGGGCGGCCAGCCGCGCGACCGCGGGCCGTGGGGTTAGTCCGCGCCGGATGATCGATGCTTCGAAGGCCCCGGTCCGCCGGGGCCTTTTTGCTTATCGGTGACGTCCATCCGTCATTGCGAGGAGCCGAAGGCGACGAAGCAATCCATAAACTCCGCACGCAGGTCTCCTGGATTGCTGCGCTCCGCTCGCAATGACGGGGAGGGAGGCAGCCTCTTGTCGAGCGACGTCTATTTACCTGGCTGGTAATCGACCCGATGATGCCGGGCTGCGACCGTGGGACAGCTCGAGCCTTGCCGGGATCCGTCGCCATGCACCAGACCATCGCTCCCACGATCGACACCTCGCGTCGCTGGCGGGTGCTGGCGATCGTTGTCGCCGCGCAGTTCATGTTCGGGGTTGACGCCTTCATCGTCAACGTCGCGCTGCCGACGATCGCGACCGAACTCGGCGCGTCGTCATCGCAGCTCGAGGCGGTGGTCGCGGTCTACCTGATCGGCTATGCGACGCTGATCGTCACCGGTGGCCGCCTCGGCGACATCTTCGGCACCAAGACGGTGTTCCTGCTCGGCGTCGCGGGCTTCACCCTCACCTCGCTGTGGTGCGGGCTGTCGCGCTCCGGTCTTGAGCTGATCCTGGCGCGGCTGGCGCAGGGCACCACGGCGGCGTTCATGGTGCCGCAGGTGCTGGCGACGCTGCATGTGCTGTTTCCCGATGCTGCGCGCGCCAAGGCGTTTGCGATCTACGGCACCGTGCTCGGGCTCGCCGGCGCCACCGGTTTTGCGCTCGGCGGCGTGTTGGTGACGCTCGATCTCGGCGGCTTTGGCTGGCGCTCGATCTTCTACGTCAACGGTCCGGTCGGGCTGATCATCATCGCGGCCGCGGCCAGGGTGATGCCGCAGACCCCACGGCGGCCGGGCACGCGGCTCGATCTCGGCGGCGCCGTGATCCTGTTTGCCGGGCTTGTCTGCGTGATCGGGCCGTTGCTGTTCGGCCGCGGTGTCGGCTGGGCCGGCTGGGTGTGGGTCGTGATGGCCGGCGGCGGTGCGATGCTGGCGCTGTTCCTGCGCCACGAGCGCCGCTTCGCTGCGCGCGGCGGCATGCCGGTGGTGGATCTGACGTTGCTCGGCGACCGCGCCTTCACCCGCGGCCTCGGCGCTGTGTTCTGCTTCTTCTTCGCCAACCAATCATTCTATCTGGTGATGACGCTGTACATGCAGCTCGAGTTGAACGTCCCACCGCTGCAGGCGGGCTTGGTGTTTCTGCCGCTGGCGCTGGCCTTCGTGATCGCGTCGAGGCACTCCGGCGCGCGCGCTCGGCGCCGCGGCACGCTGGTGCTGATCGAAGGCTGCCTGCTGCAGATCGCGGGCCTCGGCCTGATCGCCGCGACGGTGACGGTGATCGCGGCGCCGACACCGTTCATGCTGGCGCTGGCGCTGCTGGTCGCGGGCTACGGCCAGGGGCTGGTGATGGCACCGCTGTCGGGCGCGGTACTGTCGAGCGTGCAGGCGACCAGCGCCGGCTCAGGCGCGGGGCTCTACGGCACCACCACGCAGATCGCCAGCGCGGCCGGCGTCGCGGCGCTCGGCTCGGTTTACTTCACGCTGGCGCAAACCGGCTCGGGCCGCCTCGCTCTGCTCGGTACGCTGACTCTGCTGGCGTTCGCGATCGCCAGCTGTATCGGGCTGCTGCGCTGGATGCGCCGCGCCGTGGCGGTAGCGGCTTAAGCCGGCACGTTCTCGGCGAGGCACGCCACGGCGGCGTCGACGCCGCCGCGGCTGTGCGGGATGCCGAGCGCGGTCAGTGCCATCTCGATCACCCCGAGGGTGCCGAGCACCATCGGGGCGTTGACGTGGCCCATATGGGCGATCCGGAACGCCTTGTTTTGGAGTTCGCCAATGCCGACGCCGAGCACCACGCCGCACTTCTCCTTGCAGTAACGGTGCAGCGCCGCGATGTCGTGGCCCTCGGCGGTCCGCACGGTGGTGACGGTGTCGGCGCGCTCGTCCGGATGCTCGATGTTGAAGCCAAGCACGTTGCCTTCGGACCAGACGTCGACCGCGCGGCGCACTGCGCCGGCGAGCAGATGATGACGCCGGAAGGTGTTGTCGAGGCCTTCGGCGAACAGGATGTCGAGCGCCTTGCGCAGTGCGAACAATAGATGCACCGGCGCGGTGCCGGCGTATTTTTGGTAGTGCTCCGGCCCGTCGCGCTCGGTCCAGTCCCAATACGGCGTGCGCAGGCCGGCATGCTGATGCACGGCGCGGGCGCGGTCGCCGACCGCGACGAACGACAGGCCGGGCGGCGACATCAATCCCTTCTGTGATGCCGACATCGCGACGTCGATGCCCCAAGCGTCCATCTCGAACGGCATGCAGCCGAGCGACGCCACCGCATCAACCATGAACAGCGCCGGATGGTCCGCCGCCTTGATGGCGCGGCCGATCGCTTCGAGATCGTTGCGGGCGCTGGAGGCGGTGTCGACCTGCACCACCACGATCGCCTTGATCGTATGCGCGGTGTCGCGACGCAGCCGCTCCTCCACCTCGTCGGCGCGCACCGCGCGGCGCCAGTCGCCCGGCATCACCTCGACCTCGCAGCCCATCGCGCGGGCTGCGTTGCCCCAGCCGATCGCGAACCGTCCGCTCTCCAGCACCAGCACCTTGTCGCCGCGCGACAGCACGTTGCTGATCACCGCCTCCCAGGCGCCGTGCCCGTTGGCGATGTAGATATAGGACCTGCCCTTGGTGGCGAATAGCCGGCTGAGGTCGCTAAGAAGCCCCTCGCTCAGCGCCACCATCTCGTTCGAATAGATGTCGAGCGCTGGGCGATGCATCGCCTGCAGCACCTCGTCGGGCGTGGTGGTAGGTCCGGGAATCGCCAGGAATTCCCGTCCGGCGCTGACGGCCATGATGTCGGTCCCTGTGGTGAGAGATCTCGCGACCATGCCGGGCCGCGAGGTCGATTTCAAGGCGCCGGCGCGCCTGGCTCGATTGCGTCGGTGACGGTGCGGAAGATCTGGTCCTTGATCTTGGTGGCGAGCGGGCTCGGCAAGATCTCGGCCGGTTCGCTACGGGTCTTGCAGCCTTCGGTCAGGCGCACGATCCAGACTTCTCCGTCGGTGTAATAGGCATCACCTTCGCCGTTGCGGCCGTTGACGGTCGGTCCGATCCCGGAGATCTGATATTTCGCCTCGACCATTTTGGTCGCCTCGAGATCGGCGGTGAAGCGGTCACGCTCGGCGTCGATGTCGGATGCGATGTGATGCGTCACCGCGCCGGTGTAGTGACTGACGCCGACGCCGCGGTCAAAGGTGGCGCTGCCGAGCCAGACCGGGCGGCCTTCCTGGCCGCTGTCGAGCACCTTCCACAGCCGCACATGGTTGCGCCGGTCGGCGCTGTGCCCGTCGGGTTTCTCGAAGGCGAGATCCTCGCGGCGATCGAGATAATACAGGCTCGACACCGGCGCGTCCGGATAGGGACGGTCGAGCAGCACGCTGCCGGCGATCGCGATCGACGAGCGCAGCGTGATCGGATCGGCCGGGTGCCAGTTCGCCGCCAGGATCGCGCAGACGATGTCGTGCTGATCGCCGATCAGCCCGACATTGATCGGATCGCCGGGAATGCCTTGCGCCGTGCGCGTCACCATCGGCACGTCGGCGAGCCGGCGCTGATGTTCATAGTGAGTCCAGAACAGCGGCAGCGCCAGATAAGCGAGGATCGCGTAGCAGCCGATCAGCACCACCGAAATCTGCGACGCGCGCCGCAGCCGGCGCTTACGCGGCCGTTGTGGATGCGCAGGATCGTGCGCCGTCTCGTTCACCCTTCCCCCCGCAGCCGGCCGGTCGCGCTTCGATCAGCGCCGTGTCTCGCGGCAACCGGCGGCCTCGGCTTCCTCGACCGAGCAGAACCAGCGGGTGCCCTTGCTGATCTTCATCCGGATCTGTGCATACCAGCGGCTGGTCGGCTTGTGATAGATGCATTCGCCGGATCTGTTGACGTTGCCCTTGATGGTGCAGTCCGGAGAGGGCGCCACCGGTCCGGACGCCGAAGCGAGCAGAATCCGGCGGGCATCCTTCGGCGGCCTGGTGGCTCCGAGGATCGGCGTCTTGCTGCTGCGCACCCGCCACGCCCAAGGCGCGATGAACGAGCCCTGCCACAGCCCCAACTTGGCGGCGCGGGCGGCCTTCTCGTCGGCGTCGTAGGCGTGCGACGACTGCGGGGCAGCCAGGGCCCAGCCGTTTTTGACCATCCATTGCCCCGGGTCTTCACCGTCGACGTCGCATTTGGCGGTCGAGCGGCCGGCTTTGTCGACGCGCTGAACGTGGCAGGTCCAGCTCTTGCCGGCGGTATGCTGAACCAGCGCATCGCGCGCGGCGATGCCGCAAGTCCAGCGGTCGCCTTTGGTGTTGAGGCAGAGCTGATCCCGCCCTGGTGCGTCGATCCCGGCGAGGCGGATGCGGGACTTGCCGATCAGGATATGGTCGCCGTCGCGGATCTTGGGCACGCCGCTGATGTCGGCGGCCTGGGCAGCTGCTGGCAGCAGCAGGAGCAAAAGCGATAGCAGCCATGTTTTCAGCTTGAGCATGCGTCGACCTTCCCGGCAGTCACCCTGCGGCCAAACAGGTCTGGCGATTGTGCTGAATCTTGGGCCGCCCTGCCAGAGCAACGGCGGCGCGTTGCTTCAACTTCGTGCGACGCTCAGGTTTGGTGCGCCGGCTGCAGCAGTGTCTTGCGCGCCAGCGCCAGCCCCATCAGCACGAATGCCGAGGTCGCTTCCGGGCCGCCTACCAGGATGCGCGTCGGCGTCTTCATCTTGTTCCACTCATAGGCTTTGAATGGCGCGCGGCCGCCTTCGCCGAGATGGCTGAGGATACAATGCAGCGCCGGCGCGACGTGCTGAGTGTCGCCGCCGAGATGGCCGAGTGCGATCAGCGCCAGCGCGGCGTCGAACACGTTCATCTCCTTGGCGATCAGTTCGTCCTGCACATAACTGAGCACGCGCTGCCGGATCGCCTCGAATACGCCGTCCGGATCGATCGCGCGCTTGGCGGCCTCGTCCAGCGCCCGGAACGCGGCGTAGCAGCGGCCGAAATACGCGCAGTACAATTCGGGCAGATAATACACATGCGATTTCGGTTCGGCGAACGCGCCGCTCGCCACCAGGCGGCGCTGGAAATCGACAATGCGGCGCACCGTCTCCAGCCGTGACGGCGTCTCGACGATCCGCCACCGCGCGCAATTGCGGAAACTGACTTCGAGCACGTCGAGATTGAGCGTCGGATCGAGATCGTTGCCGAATGGGCGGTCGCCGGCGAGGCTGTCGATCCAGGTGACGATGCCGCCGTCGTAATCGACGTTGTCGTTGAGCGGCACGGTAACCATCGGCGCGTTGCTGCCGGCACGAACCTGATAGGCGCGGTACAGGTCGATCAGCGGCTGATCGATGATCGGATCGGACGAATTCGCCTGGGTTGCGGCCGAGATCGAGCAGGCGGTGGTGTCGCAATCCGGTACGTAAATGCCGAAGCCGAGGTTCTGTTTGACCTTGGCAAAGAACCGTGAGAAGCGCGGATGCGGTGGCGGCGCCAGCGCGGTGATCACGTCGAACGGCTCGCCGTCCGCCGTCCGCACTCGTTCGCGGCTGGTCTTCAGGCAGAACTCGGTCATGTCGGCGATCATCCGCCGGGCCGCACGGGTGTCGTCCGGCGTGCCTAGTCCGGTGTCGATGAATCCGAGCAGCGCCTCGATGTAGAACGCGTCGTAATAGGCCGAGCGATGGCGGATCTGCACCGGCGACCACATCGGCTCGGCGATCCCGCGCCAGCGCGGATTGATCACGCCTGCTGCCGGCGAGCGGGCGATGAACACCCGTGCCAGGTTGAACAGCAGCGTCGAATTCTTGTAGCAGCGTGAATTGAGCCCGGTCAGCGCCGCGATGAAAGCGCGGCCGTCTAAATCCGGATCTCCGATCAGGTTGAAGGCCGCATAGGCCGGAAGAAAGCCGTTGCGGCTCCAGGACTGCAGCAGGTGATCGCCGCAGGCCCGGATCGCGCTGTCGACGTCGGCGAGCCGTGGCGTCCGCGCCGGGGCCACCCAGCTCGGTGGATGCGGGTGCTCGAGCCTGACGGTGTCGATCAGCTCGGCGATCGGGGCCGCGATCGCCGCCCAATCGGGCTCGGCATCGTCGCGCGCGCTGATCAGCGCGTCGCGAACCGCGCGGAACCGGACCGGGTCGTGCAACTCCGGCAGCCCGGCCTTGCGCAGCAGCGGCCGCAGCGCCGGGTTGGCGAGCGCGGTCTTGTAGAATTTGGAGATGTGCGGATCGCCGTGCTTATGGCCGAGGAAAACCGGGTCGCACAAATCGTACAGCGATGGCGCTAGTTTTCTGGCGGTCAGCGCGCGGTACGCGGCGCCGGCCATCTTCAGCACATCCATGATCGTCTTCCGCGCGCCTGAACGTCTTCCAGACATTGAGAAATTGCATGGACGGGCGGGGATTACAAACCCGCCGCATCCGGCCGTGCTCCGACCCGGCGGGCCGATGGGTAGGACAGAACAACCGACGTCCAAAGGTGATTATTGTCGCAGGAATGCTCAGCGAAGCATTCGCCGACGCTAGCAATGCTTTCGCGGCTGCCGCGGTGAAAAGCAGTAGGAATAACAAAGGTCAACGGTTCGAAATGGCACCCGCCGGCTCCGGTTCGACGAGCCGAGTTCCTGACGGCTTGCCGGAACGACCTGGAGTCTTTAAGGAGTTGTTATTGTGCGGCGCCGCAAATTGAGCGCAATTCATACCCAGAACACAACCACTCATCCCTGAACCTGAACGGTAGCGACGCGACGAATGCCTGCGCGCGCCGATAAGGACGACCGACGATGAAGATCCGATTGCATCGCTTGTCACGGCGGACCCTCACCGCGGCCGCGGCCTTTGTGGGCGTGGTGTCGCTGGGGATCGGCGCTCATGCGGCGCTGAACAAGCGCCCGATCGATACCACTCGTGCCGCTCCGGCTGTCGAAGAGGCGAAGGCCTCGTCGTCGCGGTTGGCGCTGGTGATCGGCAATGGTCATTATCCGGACGCGGCGGCGCCGCTGCTGCAGCCGATCAACGACGCCCGCGCGCTCAGTGCAAAGCTGCGCGGCGACGGCTACGATGTCGACATGATCGAGGACGGCAGCCGCAACGACATCCTACGCGCGGTCGAGCGGATCAAGGTCCGCGCCCCCAAGGACGCCACCGTGATGCTGTTCTTCGGCGGCTATGGCATTCAGTCCGGTCGCGACAACTACATGATCCCGGTCGACGCCAAGATCTGGACCGAGGCCGATGTACGCCGCAGCGGCGTCAGCGTCGAGCAAGTGCTGGCGGAGCTTAAGGCTGCCGGCGCCCGCACCAGCCTCGCGGTGCTCGATGCCTCGCGCCGCAATCCTTACGAACGGCGCTTCCGCGCCTATTCGCACGGTCTGGCGCCGATCGAAGCTCCGACCAACGCGCTGGTGCTCTCGGCCGCGACGCCGGGCCAGGTGGCAGACGACGACGATGCCGCCAACAGCAGGCTGGTCGGTGAATTGATCGATTCGCTGTCGTCTCCGGCGAGCGCCGAGGCGGCTTTCACCAAGACCCGACTCGCGGTGATCAAGGCGACGAGCGGTGCCCAGGTGCCGTCGATGACGTCGTCGCTGGTCGCCGACGTGCCGTTGGTGCCGGTCGCCGACGCGACGCCCAATACCGGCGGCTGAGCTCTCTTCCCAAACTGTTGCTTCCAAAAACGAAAAGACCTGACGCGGCGCCCGCGTCAGGTCTTTTTGTTGAGCGCGCGCTGGCGCAGATTAGTTGGACTGCAGCACGAAGCGGCGGTTGTCTTTCTGCACCGGGCGGGCGTTCATCGGATACAGCTTGGCGAACGCTGCGACGTCTTCGGCCGCGACGGTGATCGGGTCGGTCAACACCATCCAGTCGACGACTTCCGAACATGGCGGCGTCGTCAGCGAGCCTTCGTAGCGATAGTAGGCGAGCTTGGTCGGCAGCAGCGCGTTCGGGTTGATCGCCGGATCGGCCTTCACCGCCGGTCCCTCGCTCTGCGGCATGGTCGCGACGATCTTGGCGAACGCCGGATTGGCCGCGCCTTCCTGCATCAGCACGCCGACCACGCCGAGCGTGCCGGACTCCATCCGGTGGACGAAGTGCACTTCCATCGGGAACGACTTGCCGTCGATCTGGTGCTCGCTGGGACAATGGAAATGGAATTGCACCAGTTTGAAGGTCGCGCCGCCCAGTTTGAGCGTCGACCCCTCGGCCATGTTGAGCTGGATGGTGTGGCCGTTGTTGACGATGGTGTCGGCAGTGTCGGCCCACTGCACCTGCAGCGGAAACAGGTTGGCGCTGACGGTCGAGCGGATGTCGACCGGCGACTGCTGTACCCCGATCGAGCAGATCTGGTTGGCGGGATCGAGGTCACCCCATTTGGCGGGCGCACCGTCGCCCTCGTAGCCCCAATGATGGGCACCTTCGGCGGCAGCGCCGGCGCTGGCGCAAAGCGGACATAGAGCAAGGCCGGCAAAGGCCTTGAGGATATTGCGACGGTCCATCGACGTCTCCCGGGTTGATGCGCGGGAACTAGCATTGCTCGACGATGGAACAAAGGGAAGTGGGACGAATGAACGACGGCGGTGTCTTCCTACTGGCTGGCCCAGACGATGCGGCCGATCCACTCGACCTCTGACGGCATCAGAGTGCGGTCTGGATGGCTGGGATTGAGCGATGTCAGTTCGATCAGCTTGGCGGTGCGGCGCTTCAATTCCTTCACCATCACTTCACCTTTGATGGTCTTCACCACCACCCGGTCGCCGCGGCGAACCGCGGCGCTGGGCGAAACCACGACGATGTCGCCGTCCCGATATGCCGGCTTCATCGAATCACCTGAGATCTGCAGCGCATAGGCGTGCTCGTCGCTGATCGACGGCAGCCCGACTTCGTCCCAGCCCTTGCCGACCGGAAAGCCGCCGTCGTCGAAATAGCCGCCGGCGCCGGCCTGGGCGAGGCCGAGCAGCGGCACCGACTGCACCACCCGCGGCCGGTCGGAGATCAGCTGCACAAAGGTGTCGATCGCGGTGTTGGTGGCCTGCAGTGCCTTGGCGACCGATTCGGTCGAAGGCCAGCGTTCGCGGCCGTCATTGGTGATCCGTTTCGACTTGTTGAAGGTGGTTGGATCGAGGCCGGACTTCTTGGCGAGCCCGGAGGGCGAGAGGCCGGATCGTTCCGCAAGCCTGTCGAGTGCGGTCCAGATCTGATCGTGCGTCAGCATTTGCATCGGAGGCACCCAGATGCGCCGTCGCGCCGGCGCGAAACGATCTTGAGACTAGGAATTATTGCCTCAATTTGCGGCATTATGCAATCCCGCCCGATGACAAAATCGCGGCCTCTTGCAGAGCTCCAGGGCGGCCGATACGGTCGTGCCGAGGTTCGGCCGATGGCCGGGCGACCGAACGCGCGCGGATCCGCTATGCCGGATTCGACTTTGCGCTCCCGACGTGCGCAACTTATTGTTTCAGCGGATGTTTCGGTCGCCCGGGGATCGGCGGGACCGATCGCCGCCGACCCTGAAACCAGCCGCAACGACGGGAATCCGCGCCCTTGCGCACGATTTACAAGATCTGTGACGCCGCGGCCTGGCGCGACGCCGAACGGGCCGGCCTGTACCGCGGCAGCGCCGACGATGCCCGCGACGGCTTCATCCATTTCTCGACCGCGCCGCAGCTCCCCGGGACGCTGGCCAAGCACTATGCCGGCCAGACCGGTCTGAAGCTGGTCGCGGTCGATGCCGATGCGCTCGGCGACCGGCTGCGCTGGGAGTCGTCGCGCGGCGGCGAGTTGTTTCCGCATCTGTACGGCGAGCTGGCGCTGTCGGCGGTCACCGGCGTGCAGGATCTCGCCACCCGCCCAGATGGCAGCCACGTCGTGCCGGAGCTCGCGTCGTGATTCGCGCGTTCGATGCCGTCTCGTTGCCGCTGCTGCGCTGGCTCGACCCGGAGGACGCGCATCGGCTCGCGATCCAGGGCCTCAAGCTGTGGCCGCCGGTCAAGCCGCGCCCCGACAATCCCAGGCTCGCGGTGCGCGCCTTCGGGCTGAATTTTCCCAATCCGGTCGGCATCGCCGCCGGCTTCGACAAGAATGCCGAAGCGCCGGATGCGCTGCTGCGGCTCGGCTTCGGCTTCGTCGAGGTCGGCACCGTGACGCCCCGGCCGCAGGCCGGCAATCCGCGGCCGCGGCTGTTCCGGCTGGACCGCGACGAAGCAGTGATCAACCGCATGGGCTTCAACAACGACGGCGCCGAGGCGGTGCTACGCCGGCTGGCGGCGCGCGCGCAATATGGCGGCATCGTCGGGGTCAATGTCGGCGCCAACAAGGACAGCGACGATCGGGTGGCGGACTACGTCAAGCTGATCGAGACCTTCGCGCCGCTGGCCAGCTACTTCACCGTCAACGTCTCGTCGCCGAACACGCCGGGCCTGCGCAATCTGCAGCAGGCCGCCGCGCTCGACGATCTGCTTGCGCGGGTGATCGACGCCCGCGAGCGGGTGCGATCGGCGGCGGGTGATACACCGGTGCTGCTCAAAATCGCGCCCGATCTGTCGCTCGGCGAACTCGACGACGTCGTGCACATCGCCCGGTCCCGCCGGGTCGACGGCATGATCGTCGCCAACACCACGCTGTCGCGCTCGCCGACGCTGCGCGAGCGGACGAAGATGAACGAACAGGGCGGGCTGTCCGGTCGGCCGCTGTTCCGGCTGTCGACCCGGATGGTGGCGGAGACCTATGTGCGCGCCGAGGGGGCGTTCCCGCTGATCGGCGTCGGCGGCATCGATTCCGGCGGCGCCGCGCTGACCAAGATCCGCGCCGGCGCGACGCTGGTCCAGTTGTATTCGGCGCTGGTCTATAAGGGCCTCGGCCTGGTCGAAAGCATCAAGGCCGACCTCGCCTCGACACTGCTCCGCACCGGTCGCGAGTCCCTGGCCGAAATCGTCGGCGCCGACGCGCCGATGATCACCGCGGAAGAATGGCCGATCTGAGCGGCGGAAGGTCTGCTGCTCACACCCCGCGTCATTCCGGGGCGCTCGCGCAGCGAGCGAACGCGGAATCCCGCAGTAATCGGCCGAAGAAGTCTGCCTCGCAGGATTGCTGAAGGGCCCTGAATCTCCAGATTCCGGGTTCGCGCTATGCGCGCCCGGAATGACGCGCTGAGAGTCTCTACAACGGCACGATCAGTCCGTCGCTCGCCGCCATGTGCGGGACGGTGTCGAGCTTGTGCAGCACCTCGTCGCCCATGTGGGTGAGGATCACGCGCTTCGGGTTGATCTGCGGCAGGTGGGTTTCCAGCACTTTCAGGCTGATGTGGTTCTTCACCGTGCGGTCGTAGGTGTAGGCCTCGCAGATGAACAGGTCGGCGTCATGCGCCGCGTCGACCAGCTGCTCAGTCCATTGCGTATCGCCGCTATAGGCGAGAATCCGCCCTTCAGCTTCGATCCGGTAGGCGAAGAACGGTCCGCCGGAATCGCCATGGATCACCGGGAACGGCGTCACCGTTACGGCGCCGAATTGTCGCTCCACGCCGGGCTCGAGGGCGATCACCTGGAGATCGAAGCTCGGCTTGGTCGCCGACGAATGCTCGAACATCGCCTCCATCAGTCGCGTCAGCCGGATCTCGATGCCTTGCGGGCCGGCGATCACCAGCGGCCGCTTGCGCTTCAGGAACTGCGCGTCGAGCATCAGAAACGGCAGCCCGCCGAAATGATCTGCGTGGAAATGCGTGATCAGAATCAGGTCGAGATCTTCGCGCAGAATCCCGTAGCGCTTCAGCGCCGGCATCGAGGTGGCGCCGCAGTCGATCAGGAAATTGACGCTCTGCCCCGAGACGTGAAAACAGGTGTTGAGCCGGCCACCGGAGCCGATCGCGTCGCCACAGCCGACAAATCGTACCTGCATTTCGCGTTCCGTCGAACTGGCTCAGATGCCGTCACTCAGCTCTAGGCCGTCTGTGCCCGGAACGTAACCCGTACCATCGCCGGATGCCGCGACCGTTGCGCGCAGGCACGCATCGGTCGCGCCCCGCCGATCGCGTTGCTAGACCAGTTCGACCTTGCCGCTGGCGAGATCGTACACGCCGCCGACCACCCGCAGTTTCTTGCTATTCACCATCTCGGCGAGGATAGGCTTCGATTCCTGCAACTGCCGGACATTGGCGCGGACGTTGGCGATGACCGCTTGATGTCGCAGATTCTCTTCCTTGCTCTTCAGCACCGGCTCGATGCCGGGCTTCATCGCCCGCACCAGATCGGCGATATGGCCGGGCAGGTCGTTGCCCTTCTGCAGCGCCGCGACGGTGGCGTTGACGGCGCCGCAATTGCTGTGGCCGAGCACCATGATCACCTTGGTGCCGAGCACCGCGGCGCCGTATTCGAGGCTGGCGAGCCCGTCGGGCGTGACGAAGTTGCCGGCGACGCGCACCACGAACAGGCTGCCTGGACCTTGGTCGAAGGCGAGCTCCGGCGCGACGCGGGAATCCGCGCAGCCGAGGATCGCGGCGAACGGCGCCTGGCTCTGCGCACGCGCAGCGCGGCCCGCCGAGAAATCACGCTCGCGCATCTGACCGGCGATGTAGCGCTCGTTGCCCTGCATCAGCTTGTCGAGCGCGGCGTCGGGCGTATCGCTCGGCGCATTCGCCTGGGTCTGCGCCTGCGCGGCGAGCGGCAGTGAGGCCGCGGCGAGCAGGCCGAGGCCGCCGGCCATCAGAGTTCGTCGCGATACATCGCTGCGGCACGTCTCGCACATTCCGTCTCTCCCTTGTTCGATCTGTTATGTAGGAGTGATGGTATTTGTGGAACTGCGATCTGCGAAGAGATGATTTCTCGCACGCGATACGGGTATCAACACCGCGTTAATTCCGCGAACCAAGTTTGAGACAAATTCAGTGCGCCGCGAAGCTGCTTCGCACCATCGCCGGATAGCGCAGCGCCTGCAGTGCGCCGCGCCAGACGTAGTGCAGCAGCAGCGCGACCCACAGGCCGGTGTTGCCGAGCGGGCGAAGCGCGAACCACGATGCCAGGAAAAGCACCAGCGACAGCAGCATCAGGTTGCGCATCTCGCGTGCCCAGGTGGCGCCGATGAACACGCCGTCATAGGCGAATGCGAACACGCCGAGCATCGGCGCCAGCGTCACCAGCCACAGATAGTCACCAGCCGAGCGGCGTAGTTCGTCGTTGGAGGTGATGAAGTCGATCAGTGCCGGTCCGGCGACGGCGTAGATCGCGCTCACCGCCAGCGCGAAGCCGAAGCCGCACAGGATCACCAGCCGCGTGGCCTTGACGAAGCCGGCGCGGTCGCGTGCGCCGAGGGTGCGACCGCACAGTTGTTCGGCGGCGTTGGCGAGGCCGTCGAGGAAGAACGCGCTGATCATCAGGAAATTGTTGAGCACCGCGTTGGTGGCGAGCACCACGTCGCCGCCGCGGGCGCCCTGCGCGGTGAAGAACAGAAACACCGCGATCAGCGCCGCGGTGCGGATCATGATGTCGCGATTGACGTCGAACATCCGCCGCAGCTGGTGCGGATCGAATAGCATCGCCCGTGACACGTCGAGCAGGCCACGGCGGCGCCAGGCGGCGATCGCCAGGCCGATCAGCAGCCCGGAACCTTCGGCAATCACCGCCGCGATCGCGGCGCCGGCAATGCCGAAATCGAACCACAGCACCAGAGTCCCTGTGGCGGCGATGTTGATCAGGTTGATGGCGATCTGCACCGCGAGCGCCAGCATGGCGCGCGCCTGCCCGACCAGCCAGCCGAGCACCGCGAAGTTCGCCAGCACCAGCGGCGCAGACCAGATCCGGATCGTGAAGTAGGTCTTGGCGGCGGCGCTGACCGCATCGCTGCCGCCCATCCCGCCGATCATAATTGCGGCGAGCGGACCTTGCAGCGCGATCAGCAACAGGCCGATGCCGACGGCGACCAGGAGGCCGCGCAGCAGATGCGCCGGCACTTCGCGCGCCTCGCCAGCGCCGAGCGCTTGCGCCGTGAACGCCAGCGTGCTCATCCGCAGGAAGCCGAACAGCCAGAACAGGCAGTCGAACAGCACCGACGCCATCGACACGCCGCCGAGCAGCGTGGCCTCGCCGAGCCGGCCGATCGCGGTGGTGGCGACGACGCCGAGCAGCGGCGTGGTCAGGTTGGCGACCATCGCCGGCCCGGCGATGGCGAACACCTGCCGGATGGTCACGGACGGATTTGCGGACTCCACGGCCGGACGAGGCGGGCGGCGATCAGCGTCCGCGCGGCGTGCTGAACAGTCGGCTGAGCAGCCAGATCGGGATCACGATCACGGCGCCGAGCAGGAAGTAACGCCACAGCCCGCTGACCGCGTCGAAGCCGAGGTCCCAGATCCGTTCGAACATCAGACGAATGCTGACGAGGATGTTCCACGGATCGAGGCCGATCGCCGCCAGCACGACGCCGACCAGGATCGACATCAGGATCAGGCGAAACGCCACAGCCATCGGCGAGCCGCCGAGAAAGCGGGTCATTCGGTCGTCGTTGGCCGGCAGATCCCGGATGTCGTCTCGCATCGTCATGGTCCTCGCGCGCGTGGCTTGGGCATCATATTCGGTGCAGGGCAGATGGGGAACCGGCGCTTTGCCGTCAATGGCCGCCGGACGCCGTCGCCGGCGGATTGGCAGCTTCCACCTTCAGCATTTGCTCCAGCGTTTCCAGCCGGTCGGCGTCCTTCGGCGGCTTGTCCCAGCGCAGCCGGTTGATACGTGGAAACCGCATCGCCACGCCGGATTTATGGCGCGGCGAGCGCTGCAGGCCTTCGAACGCCACTTCCAGCACCAAGCCTTGATCGGGCTCGTGCACGACATGACGGACCGGTCCGAACTTCTCGGTGGTGTTGCGGCGGACGAAGCGGTCGATCTGCAACAGTTCCTCGTCGGTGAAGCCGAAATACGCCTTGCCGACCGGCACCAGCTGATCGCCGCCGTCGCGGTCGGTCCAGACCCCGAACGTGTAGTCGGAATAATACGACGAGCGTTTGCCGTGGCCACGCTGCGCATACATCAGCACCGCGTCGATGATGTGCGGGTCGTGCTTCCACTTCCACCACTGGCCCTTCGGCCGGCCTGGTAGGTACAGCGCACCGCACCGCTTCAGCATCACGCCTTCGACCGCGTCGGCATCGAGCCCTGCGCCGGCACTGGCTGGATCGCGGCGTGCGGCGCGCAAACCTTCCCAGTCGTCGAAGCTGACGAGGGGGGACAGATCCACCTTGGGATCGTCGAGCCTGGCGATGAAGGCCTCCAGCCGCGCGCGCCGTTCGGCGAACGGCAGCGTGCGCAGATCCTCGTCGCCGTCGCCGAGCAGGTCGTAGGCCCGCAGATGAATCGGATACTCCTTCATCAGCTTCGGCGTGGCCGATTTACGGTTCAGCCGCTGCTGCAGCACGTTGAACGACTGCACGCGATGATCGCGCAGCACCAGCAGCTCGCCATCGATCGCACCCGGCAGGCGCAGCGACGGCAACAGATCGGGAAAGCTCCTGGTGATGTCTTCGCCGCTGCGCGAATACAGCCGCACCACTGTGTCGCCGTGCTCGTTCTGGCCGCTGACCGCCTGGACGCGAATGCCGTCCCATTTCCATTCGGCGATGTAGTCGGCCGGATTCATCCCGGCGAAGTCGGTGTCTTCGACCGCGTGCGCCAGCATCACCGGCCGGAAAGGTGCCGGATCGCGATTGACCGGCTGCGGCCCGCGGCCTTCGAGCCAGGCGAACAGCTCGCGATACGGCGGCTCGAGACCCGGCCACACCAGCTCGACGTCGTGCGGATCCTTGTCGCCGAGCGCTGCAGCAGCAGTCTTGGCGAGCCGCGCCGACACGCCGATCCGCAAGGCACCGGTCACCAGCTTGAGCAGCGCCCAGCGCCCGGTCTCGTCGAGCTCATCCAGCCACCGCGCCAACTGCGCCGGCAGCTCGGCTTTGCCGAGACTGTGCAGCGCGGTGACGATCTCGGTGAGCGTGGGGGGAGGCGGGTTGTTGTGGCCAGTGCTCGTTGCCGCGCTGAGTTCTGAAACACTGTCCTCTCCCTCTGCACGGCGAGCCCCCTCTCCCGCGTGCGGGAGAGGGTTGGGGTGAGGGCACCCCGAGGATGGCGTCCCGTCGTGGAGCCCCCCCCCCCCCCCCCCCCCCCCCCCGGGGGGGGGGGTGGGGGGGGGGG
>NZ_QKQS01000023.1:1458738-1465043 GCF_003226555.1 Rhodopseudomonas palustris
GGGGGAGGGGAGTTGCGCTGTGCATGCGGCGAGGGCCACATCAGCGCCACCGTCTCGGACAGGTCGCCGACGTAATCGTAGGACAGGCCGAACAGCACCGGGTCGGTGCGTTCGGCGATCAGGGCGCGGATCAGTCCGGGCTTGGCGTGGCGGAACGACAGCGCGCCGGTGAGCGCCGCCAGTGCCCAGCCGCGGTCGGGATCTTCGACTTCGCGGAAGTAATTGGTGATCAGCCGCAGCTTGTTGTTGCGGCCGGGCTCGTAGCCGAGGCGGTCGAGCAGTTCGGCGAAGCGATTCATGCCTCTGCGGCCTCGCTGTCGCTTGCCGGCATGCCGACGTCTTCATCTTCGTCGCCATAGCCGACCAGATCGAGCGGCCGTGCGGCGAGGCCCTTGGTCTGGCACCAATGCACCAGCGCGTCTTCCTGGCCGTGAGTAACCCACACTTCGCCGGCGCCGGTGGCGGCGATGGTTGCGGTGAGGCCGTCCCAATCGGCGTGGTCGGAAATCACCAGCGGCAGCTCGACGCCGCGCTGACGGGCGCGGGCGCGTACCCGCATCCACCCCGATGCAAACGCGGTGAGCGGGTCGGGGAAGCGGCGCGTCCACAGATCCGAAGTCGCCGACGGCGGGGCCAGCGTGATGGTGCCGGCAAGCTCGGCCTTCTTGACGCCCTTCACTGGCCGCAGCTCGCCGAGCGGCACGCCCTGCTCCGCATAGTAATGCGTGATCGTCTCCATCGCGCCGTGCAGATAGATCGGAGCGTCGTAGCCGGCCTGGCGGATCAGCGCGATGACCCGCTGCGCCTTGCCGAGCGAATAGGCGCCGACCAGATGCGCCCGTTCCGGAAACAGCCCGACCGAGTCGAGCAGCTTTGCGACCTCGCCCGCCGCGTCGGGATGCCGGAACACCGGCAGGCCGAAGGTTGCTTCGGTGATGAAGACGTCGCACGGCACGATCTCGAACGGCGTGCAGGTTGGGTCTGGTGCGTCCTTGTAGTCGCCGGAGGCGACGATGCGGATGCCGCCGGCTTCGACCGCGACTTGGGCCGAGCCGAGCACATGGCCGGCGGGATGCAACGTGACCATGGTGTCGCCGAGCCGGATCGTCTCACCATACGCGACCGCTTGGGTCATGCCGGCGAAATTCTCGCCGTAGCGCAGCCGCATCATGTCGAGCGTCTGCCGGGTCGCCAGCACGGCACCGTGGCCGGCGCGGGCGTGATCGGAATGGCCGTGGGTGATCACCGCGCGCTCGACCGGGCGCACCGGATCGATGTGGAAGCCACCCGGCTTGCAGCACAGGCCGGAGGGGAGCGGCGTCAGGAGATCGTACGGGCGCATGCTGGCAATATAGGAGGGACCGGCAGGCAAACGAGTCCGGCCCCGTTCTGGTTCCATTGCGGCGCTGACGCAAACAAAAACCCCGGCCGCGAGGCCGGGGTTTCGGTGTTCTTCGTGCTGGTCGTTGAAGATCAGTACTTCGCGACCACCGGCTGATTGAAGTGATAGTTGATGCCGGTGCGGAGCATGTGCTCGGTGACCTTGGAGGTGCTGTTCAGGGCGCCACCGAAGAACGAATCGTCGCTCTTCCCGAGGTCGACATAAAGATATTCGGTCTTCGAGGTCCAGTTCGGGCCGAGTAGGCCGAACAGTTGGAACGGGGTCTCGATGCCGCCGCCGACCGCGTAGCCGCTGCGAGTGCGGGTCACAGTGTCGCTGACGATCGGCGTCGTGATGTTGGTCTTGACGTTGCCGTATGCGTAACCGCCGGTGGCATAGAACAGGGTCGAGCCGAGCGAGTAGCCAATGCGCGCGCGCGCGGTGCCGAACCACGGAAGCTTCTGGTTGTACATCAGGTTCGAACCGAACACCGCGGTGCGATCGTCCTTCTGGGTCGAGCCCTGGAAGTCGGCTTCGGCGCCGAACACCCAGTTCGCGGCCTGCCAATTATAGCCGATCTGACCACCGCCGACGTAGCCGTCGGGCGACAGGCTGAACTGCTCGGTGAGGCCGAGGATCGAAGCGGTCGAACTGTTGCGGCCAAGCGCACCGCCGAAATTGGCGCCGATGTACAGGCCGGCCCAGTTTGCCGGCGGCGGGGTGATGTATGCTCCGTTGCCGCCGATCCGGTAGTTCAGACCGACGCGGAAGATGCTCTCGCGCACTTCGGTGCGCAGGCTCTGATTGCCGAAAAAGTCGGTCTGGTTGCCGAGGTCGAGATACAGATATTCGATCTTGCCGGTCCAGTTGCCGCCCAGCGCTGCTTCCACACCCGAGCCGATCACCCAGCCGGAGCGGGTCTTGCTGCTGTCAAACGCCACCAAGCCGCCTTCGGTGACGGTAGTCTTGACGTTTCCGACCGCGTAACCGCCGGTGAAGTAGGCGACCGCCGGGCCGCGCACGAGGCCGACGCGGCCACGCACGGTGCTGAACCAATCGAGTTTCTGATTGTAGTTCACCAGGCCGGCCAAGCTGTTCAGCGTCGTTCCGCCATCACTGACGCCGCTGCCTTGGATGTCGGCTTCGACGCCGATCAGCATCGGGCCGAACATCGAGCCGATCTGCCAATTATAGCCGATCTGACCACCGCCGATCGCGCCCTGAGGCTGCAAATAGGTGGTGTTGAACGTGCCGCCGGCCGGGAAGGCATGCGCCGTGAGATCGCGGCCAACACCGACGCCGACGTTGGCGCCGATGTAGAAGCCCGTCCAGTCGTAGACGGCGGCAACCGGGGCCTTCAGGTAAGGAGCCTTGACGGCGAGATCGGCCGCTTGGGCGCTGACGGCGGCGGTGCTGGCCAGTACGACACCGGCGAGAATGCGTTTCATGGACGGGAATCCCCTCTTAAACCTTCGCGAACATTACGTGGGCGGTGCCGAGTCGTCTGTACCCGCGCGGCCACACCCTCTGAAATTCGCGGGTAAACAATTGATTGACGCAGGGAATTCCCGGTCGCCGGGTTCCGGGTGCGGCGTCAGGTCGCTAGCAGATTGCCCGTCCTGCGGCATGATTTGCACGTACTGCGTGTTTATCGAATTTTCTCAATGTTTTGGAGGGTTGCGGCCCTCTCCCCTTGTGAGAAGGATGCCCTGCCGCAGAAGCGAACCACGCCGCGGCCGAACGAGAACCGGACCTTCGATCCGGCACCAGGGGAGAAAAACGCGATGAAATTAACCTACAATTCCGTCCTTGCGTCCGCTGCCGCGGTTGTGGCGGCGACGCTGACCATCGGCACCGCGACCGCAGCCGACAAGAAATACGATCCGGGCGCCAGCGACACCGAGATCAAGATCGGCCAGACGGTTCCGCATTCCGGTCCCGGTTCGCTGTACGGCGTGCTCGGGCGCGTCGGCGAGGCCTACTTCCAGATGCTCAACGAGAAGGGCGGCATCAACGGCCGCAAGGTCAAGTTCATCACCCTGGACGACTCCTACAGTGCGCCGAAGGCGGTCGAGGCGACCCGCCGGCTGGTCGAACAGGAAGAGGTGCTGGCGCTGTACGGCTCGCTCGGCACGGCGCCCCAGACCGCTGTTCACAAGTATCTGAATTCCAAGAAGGTTCCTCAGCTTCTGCTGAACACCGGGGCGTCGAAGTGGAACGATCCCAAGCACTTCAAATGGACCATGGCGGGCTTGCCGCTGTACCCGACCGAGGCGCGCATCCTCGCCAAGCACGTCATTGCGGTGAAGCCGGACGCCAAGGTGGCGATCCTGTATCAGAACGACGATTTCGGCCGTGACTTCCTCGGGCCGTTCAAGAAAGTGCTCGAAGACGCCGGCGGCAAGGCCAAGGTGGTGGCCGAGGCGAGCTACGACCTGACCGAGCCGACGATCGATTCACAGATCATCAATCTGTCGAAGTCCGGCGCCGACGTGTTCTTCAACATCACCACCGGCAAGGCCACGTCGCAGTCGATCCGCAAGATCTCCGAAATCGGCTGGAAGCCGCTGCACCTGCTGTCGGCGGGCTCGACCGGCCGCTCGATCCTCAACGCCGCCGGGCTGGACAACGCCAAGGGCATCGTGGCGATCCGCTATTCGAAGGAAGTCGGCGTACCGCGGTTCGAGAACGATCCGGACGTCAAGGCGTTCGAGGAGCTGCGTGCCAAGTACCTGCCCAACGTCGACAAGGACAACACCATTGCTTACGCCGGCTATGGCCAGGCCGTGACGATGGCCGAGATCCTGCGCCGCTGCGGCGACAACCTGACCCGCGAGAACGTATTGAAGCAGGCCGCCTCGCTGAAGGGCTTCCACTCGCCCTACTTCCTCGACGGCATCGACTACAGCTACACGCCGGACGACTACACGCCGATGAAGACGCTCTACATCGCGACCTTCAACGGCACCGACTGGGACGTCTCGGAGAAGCCGTTCACGGAGTAATTTTCCGCGATCAAGTAAGGTTTCTGCTCTCGGGCGGCTTTGCGAGTCGTCTTGAGACGTGATGTGTTACGCTCGGCTTTGTCGCGTCGATGGGATCTACCCCCACCGGCGTGACGAAGCCCGCGCATTCTGCCGAGGACATGCCGCCGTAGAAGCGAGCAGCCGCGGTCAAACGAGACCGGACGCACAGCGAGCCGGCACATCAGGAGGAAACCGCATGAACCCACGCTCGAAATCCGTCCTTGCATCATCAGCCGTGTTGAGCGCGCTGCTGCTCGCCGCCACCCCGTCGGTCGCGGCCGAGAAGAAATACGATCCTGGCGCCAGCGACACCGAGATCAAGATCGGCCAGACCGTGCCGCATTCGGGCCCCGGTTCGCTCTACGGCGTACTCGGCCGGGTCGGCGAAGCCTATTTCGAGATGCTGAACGAGAAAGGTGGCATCAACGGCCGCAAAGTCAGGTTCTTCACCAAGGACGACGCCTACAGCGCGCCGAAGGCGGTCGAAGCGACCCGGCAGCTGGTCGAGCAGGAGGAAGTGCTGGCGCTGTACGGCTCGCTCGGCACCGCGCCGCAGACTGCCGTGCATAAATATCTCAATTCTAAGGGTGTGCCGCAGCTTCTGCTCAACACCGGCGCCTCGAAGTGGAACGATCCGAAGCACTTCAAATGGACCCTCGCGGGCCTGCCGTTGTACCCGACCGAGGCGCGCATCCTCGCCAAATACGTGCTCAGCGTGAAGCCCGACGCCAAGGTCGCGATTCTGTACCAGAACGACGATTTCGGCCGCGACTTCCTCGGCCCGTTCAAGAAGGTGCTCGAAAACGCCGGCGGCAAGGCCAAGGTGGTGGCCGAGGCGAGCTACGACTTGACCGATCCGACGATCGATTCCCAGCTCATCAACCTGTCGAAGTCCGGCGCCGACGTGTTCTACAACATCACCACCGGCAAGGCGACGTCGCAGTCGATCCGCAAGGTGGCGGAGCTTGGTTGGAAGCCGCTGCAATTGCTGTCGGCGGGCTCCACCGGCCGCTCGATCCTGCACGCCGCCGGCTTTGACAACGCCAAAGGCATCGTGGCGATTTCCTACGTCAAGGACATCGGATCGCCGAAATACGCCAATGATTCCGATGTGAAGGCGTTCGAAGCGCTGCGCGAAAAGTATCTGCCGAATGTCGCGGCGGACAATTCGATCGCGTTCGCCGGCTATGGCCAGGCCGCCGCGATGGCGGAAATTCTGCGCCGCTGCGGCGACAACCTCACGCGTGCGAACGTTCTCAAGCAAGCTTCGATGCTCGGCGGCTTTCGTGCGCCGCACATGCTCGACGACGTCAGCTACTCGTACTCGCCGACCGACTACACCTCGATCAAGACGCTGCACACCATGGAGTTCGACGGCAAGGAATGGCAGATTTCGGAGAAGGCCGTCACCGAGTGACCTGCTGCTGAGTGCTTCGCCGGTCTCTCGACGCCCGCCTGTTGGCGGGCGTTTGCGTTTCGGCTCCTGGGACTGCAACCGGCCCGTCCCGGTCGGCGGCATCTCGACCCGAGCGACGTCAGTGCCTACTTTGGCAGCGTGAGCGCCGTCGATTCTGCCCCGTCGTACGATTTGTTGCCCGAGCTGTTCCAGCGCTGGTTCGCCGCGCGCGGCTGGGCGCCGCGCGACCATCAATTGGCGCTGCTGGAGAAGGCGCGGGCGCAAGCGTCCGCGCTGCTGATCGCCCCGACCGGCGCCGGCAAGACGCTGGCCGGGTTCCTGCCGTCGCTGGTGGAGCTGAGCACTGCGTCGCGGCTTAACCTCTCCCCGCCGGCGGGGAGAGGTCGACTGGCCGGCGCAGCCGGTCAGTCGGGTGAGGGGGCTGATGAGCCTCCCTCTGTCGCAGGGGCGCGCGATGCGGAGACGCCCCCACATACCGCGC
>NZ_QKQS01000023.1:1465103-1569122 GCF_003226555.1 Rhodopseudomonas palustris
GCAGCAAGCTGCGCCTGCCGCGCCACCTTCTCCCCGCGCGCGGGGAGAAGGAACATCAGCCCAGCGCGGTGGCCTCCACACCCTCTACATCTCGCCGCTCAAGGCGCTCGCGGTCGATATCGCGCGCAATCTGGAGGCGCCGATCGCGCAGATGAAGCTGCCGATCCGGGTGGAGACCCGTACCGGCGACACCCCGGTGTCGCGGCGGACGAGGCAGCGGCGCAATCCGCCGGACATCCTGCTGACGACACCGGAACAACTCGCGCTGCTGCTCGCCTCCGACGACGCGCCGTATCTGTTCGGCAGCCTGCGGCGGATCGTGCTCGACGAATTGCACGCGCTGGTGACGTCGAAGCGCGGCGATCTGCTGTCGCTCGGCTTGGCGCGGCTTTGGCGGATCGCCCCGCATCTTCGCGCCATCGGCCTGTCGGCGACGGTGGCTGATCCGGACGAACTCGCCCGTTTCCTGGTGCCGCAGCCGGACGGCGAAGCGGTGTCGGCGGAGATCGTGGTGGCGACCGGCGCCGCGCCGGCGGTGGTCGAGATGCTCGACACCAAGGAACGGCTGCCGTGGGCCGGGCACTCGGCGCGCCATGCGCTGCCGGAGATCTACGATCTGATCCGGCGCAACACCACGACGCTGGTGTTCGTCAACACCCGCAGCCAGGCCGAGATGCTGTTTCAGGAGTTGTGGCGCATCAACGACGACAATCTGGCGATCGCGCTGCATCACGGTTCGCTCGACGTCGGCCAGCGCCGCAAGGTCGAGGACGCGATGGCGGCTGGCCGCTTGCGCGGCGTGGTGTGTACCTCCTCGCTCGACCTCGGCGTCGACTGGGGCGATGTCGATCTCGTCGTCAATGTCGGCGCGCCGAAAGGGTCGTCGCGGCTGATGCAACGCATCGGCCGTGCCAACCACCGCATCGACGAGGCCTCGCGCGCGGTGCTGGTGCCGGCCAATCGCTTCGAAGTGCTGGAATGCGCTGTGGCGATCGACGCGGTGGCCGAGAACGCGCAGGATACCCCGCCGCAACGCAAGGGCGCGCTCGACGTGCTGGCCCAGCATATTCTTGGCTGCGCCTGCGGCGAGCCTTTCTTCGCCGATGCTCTCTACGCGGAGATTCGCAGCGCTGCGCCCTATGCGGATCTGTCGCGCGCCGACTTCGACGACACGCTCGATTTCGTCGCCAGCGGCGGCTACGCGCTCAAGAGCTACGAGCGCTTCGCCAAGATCAAGCAGGACAAGCAGGGCCGCTGGCGTGTCGCTAACCCAAAGGTGCGCCAGAGTTATCGCCTCAATGTCGGCACCATTGTCGAAGAGGCGATGCTGAGGGTGAAGCTGGTGCGTTCGTCGCGCTCCAAAGGCGGCGGCGCCACCGGTGCGATCGCGCGCGGCGGCCGGATGCTCGGACAGATCGAGGAGGGCTTCATCGAGGGTCTGACGCCCGGCGACACTTTCGTGTTCGGCGGCGAGGTGGTGCGCTACGAGGCGCTGATGGAGGATCAGGTCTACGTCTCGCGCGCCCACGACAAGGACGCACGGGTGCCGTCCTACATGGGCGGCAAGTTTCCGCTGTCGACCTATCTGGCCGAACGCGTCCGCGGGCTGCTCGCCGACAAGCGGGCGTGGAAGGGCTTGCCCGATCAAGTCCGCGACTGGCTGGCGCTGCAGACCAAGGCCTCACAGGTTCCGGCGCGGCGCGAACTGGTGATCGAGACGTTCCCGCGCGCCGCCAAATATTATCTTGTCTGCTATCCGTTCGAGGGCCGGCTGGCGCATCAGACGCTCGGCATGCTGCTGACGCGGCGGCTGGAACGCGCCCGCGCCCGGCCGCTTGGTTTCGTCGCGAATGAATATGCGCTGGCAGTGTGGGGACTTGCCGACGTGTCGCAGATGATCCGGCAGGGCCGGCTCGATCTCGACGCGCTGTTCGATCCCGACATGCTCGGCGACGACCTTGAAGCCTGGCTCGCCGAGTCGGCGCTGATGAAGCGCACCTTCCGCAACTGCGCAATCATCTCCGGCCTGATCGCACGGCGGTTCGCCGGCGAGGAGAAATCACGGCGGCAGGTGCTGTTCTCGACCGATCTGGTCTACGATGTGCTGAACAAGCATCAGCCCGACCACGTGCTGCTGCGCGCCGCCCGCGCCGCCGCCGCCACCGGGCTGCTCGATCTGCGCCGCCTCAGTGATATGCTGATGCGAATCAACGGGCGTATCGTCCACAAGGAACTCGACCGGGTGTCGCCGCTGGCGGTGCCGGTGATGCTGGAAATCGGCCGCGAAGCCGTGTACGGCGAGGCCTCCGACATCCTGCTCGCCGAAGCCGCCGACGACCTGGTGCGCGAGGCGATGGGATCTTCGTAGGATGGGTTGAGCGCAGCGAAACCCATCGCACGCGCGCATTGAATCGATGGGTTTCGCTTCGCTCAACCCATCCTACGGGTGGATTGTTTTGCTGGCAGACCGCGCTTCGAACGAACTGGAAGAGGTGCCTGTTGTCACCATCGCCGGCGTGACGCTGGTCGCCGATCTGGCGGGGGCCCTGTATTGGGAAGACGAGCGGCTGCTGGTCGTTTCCGATCTGCATCTGGAGAAAGGCTCGAGCTTCGCGCTGCGCGGCGTGCTGCTGCCACCTTACGACACCGTGGCGACGCTCGGCCGGCTGGGCGCGGTGATCGCGCGGTTCGATCCGAAGGTGGTGATCGCGCTCGGCGACAGTTTTCATGACCGCGACGCGCACGGCCGGCTGTCGCCCGCCAATCGCGATATCCTGGGCGCGCTGCAGGCACGGCGCGATTGGATCTGGATCGCCGGCAATCACGACCCGGAGCTGCCGTGCAGTCTCGGCGGCAGCGTTGCCAGCGACGTTGCGATCGGGATGCTCGCATTCCGCCACGAGCCGACCGGCGCGACCGGCGAGATCGCCGGCCATCTGCATCCCAAGGCGCGGGTCAGCCGTCGCGGCCGCAGCATCGAGCGGCGCTGCTTTGCCGGCGACGGGATGCGCGTGGTGATGCCGGCGTTCGGCGCCTATACGGGGGGCCTCAACATTCGCGATGCCGCTTTCGCGCGATTGTTCGGCGGCGCGGCCTTCACCGCCCACGTGCTCGGCGACAACCGCCTCCACGCCATCGCCGCCGCGCGGTGCTGCTGATCCCACACCTTCTCCACGAGTCATTCCGGGGCGCGCGAAGCGCGAACCCGGAATCTCTCTTTGCAATAATCTCGGGTTTCCGGGTTCGCTTGCTACGCAAGCGCCCCGGAATGACGGCGAGGAAGAAGGATCACACCGCCTTGGCGTGAAGCTGGTCGCAGAATTCGGCCAGCGTTTCGGCGAGACGCTGTGTCGCCGGGCTGGCTTGCGGGGCGGCGATCAGCGCCAGCTCGGTGCGGTCGATCGGCGGAAAGCCGTCGCGCGCGGTGAGCTTCTGGTGATCGGCTTGGATCGAAATTTCCGACAGGATCGACAGGCCGAGTCCGGCCGCCACCGCGGCCTGAATGCCGGCGAGGTTTGAACTGCTATACGCCATGTGCCAGCGCCGCCCGGTGGCCTCGATCGCGTGGATGGCGCGGGTGCGATACAGGCAGCCGCCGGGGAAGAAGATCAGCGGCAGGCTGTCGGCCTTGGCGTTGCAGGGGTGGCTCTTGCTGTTCACCCAATACACCCGCTCCGGCCACACCGCGACCGCGCCCTGTCCGCCGGCCTCGCGTTTCAGCAGTGCCAGATCGAGGTCGCCGCGTGCGAGATCTCGCTTCAGATTGAGGCTCTGGTCGGCGCGGACATCGAGCCGCAGACCGGGCCGCGCGCGGGAGAAACTGCCGAGCAGCCGCGGCAGCCGATACAGCGCGAAGTCTTCCGGAATCCCGAGCCGTACCGCGCCCTCGGTGGTCGGCCGGCCCACGACGTCGCGTGCCTCTTCGGCGAGTGCAAGGAGGCGCCGTGCGTAGGACAAGAGCCGCTCGCCGGCCTCGGTCGGCAGCACTTCCTTGCCGCTGCGGTCGAGCAATTGCTGGCCGAGGTCGTCTTCCAGCCGCTTGATCTGCTGACTGACGGTCGACTGGGTCTTGTGCACGCGTTCGCCGGCGCGGGTGAAGCCGCCGGCCTCCACGACCGAGACGAAGCTGCGCAGCAATTCGAGGTCGAGCATCGCAAAGGCCGCCATTCAAAAATCCACTGAGATCTATCCTATCATTTAATTTCCAGATGACAACGCGAGCGCCTAGATCGGAGGGGTCTTCAGGAGGCCACCGATGTCCCTCGCGCCCACCACCTCGCTCGCGACCCCCGGCTTCAACACCCGTCCGCTGCAGATCGCGCTGTTCTGCGCGCTGTGGAGCTTCGCCTTTGTGGCCGGCAAGGCCGGTGTCGCCGATTGTCCGCCGCTGATCCTGCTGGCCGGCCGGTTCACCCTCGCCGGCGTGCTGATTCTCGGACTGTCCGTGCTGATGCGCGAGCAGTGGAATCTGCGCCCGCGCGACGTCGCGCTGTGCGCGCTGCTCGGCATCATCAACAACGCGCTGTATCTCGGCCTCGGCTATGTCGGCCTGCAGACCGTCTCGGCCGGCATCGGCGGACTGATCGTCAGCGCCAATCCGGTCTTCACCGCAGTGCTGGCGGCGCTGGTGCTGCACGAGGCGCTGACCTGGCGGAAGGTTGCCGGCCTAGTGCTCGGCGTTGCCGGCGTCGCCTTCATCGTCTGGCACCGCATCGCGATCGGCACCGAGGCGTGGCACGGCATCGGCTTCACGCTGGCCTCACTGGCGTCGATCGTCGCCGGCACCATCCTGTTCAAGCGGCTGGCGCCGCAGGGCAGCCTGTGGATCGGCAACGGCATCCAGAATCTCGCCGCGGGACTAGTGCTGACGCCGCTGGCGTTTTCTCTGTGGAGCGTCAGTGACATCGTGCCAAGCTGGCGGCTTGCGGGTGCCTTCGCGTTTCTGGTGTTCGGCGGCTCGATCGTTGCCTACTGGTTGTGGTTTCGCTTGCTGACTCTATACGGCGCGACCGCCGCCAGCGCCTGGCACTTCGTGATGCCGCCGCTGGCGATGCTGTTCGCCTGGCTGGTGCTGGGTGAAGCGATCGACCTCCGCGATCTGCTCGGTGTGATCCCGGTCGCAATAGGCATCTATCTGGTGACGCGACCGGCCAAGAGAGTTGTGCTGGCGGAGTGATCAGCCGGCTTGTTCCGTTGCCGGAACCGGCCGGCGTCGGCTACGTTGTGGTCGAGATCGGCGAGCCGGGGACCGAACGTGAAGAACAACGCCAAAGGCGCCGTCGAACATCCTGATTTCATCACGCCGGCACGCGGCGACGTCCCCAAGGTCCAGCGGCTCGAGAGCTTCCGGCTCCGCGGCTTCTTCAAGACACTCGGACCGGGCCTGATCACCGGCGCCTCCGACGACGATCCGTCCGGCATCGGCACTTACAGCCAGGCGGGCGCGCAGCTCGGCTATGGCATCAGTTGGACGATGCTGCTGACCTTCCCGCTGATGGTGGCGATTCAGGAAATCTCCGGCCGGGTCGGCCGAGTCACCGGTCATGGCATCGCCGGCAACGTCTGCCGGCACTATTCCGGCAAACTGCTGGCGGCGATCGTCGCGCTGCTGTTCACCGCCAACACCATCAACATCGCCGCCGACCTCGCCGCAATGGCCGACGCCACCAAGCTTTTGATCGGCGGTCACCCGCTGCTCTATGTGGCGGCGTTCGGCGGGATTTCGGTGTTGGCGCAGATCTTTTTCGACTACACGCGCTACGTTTCGGTACTGAAATGGCTGACGCTGTGCCTGTTCGCCTATGTCGGCGCGCTGGCGGTGGCGAAAGTGGACTGGCCTGAGGCCGCGGCCGGCGTGCTGATTCCGCACCTCACCTGGAGCAGCGGTTATCTCACCACCATCGTGGCGATCTTCGGCACCACCATCTCGCCCTATCTGTTCTTCTGGCAGGCCTCGCAGGAAGCCGAGGATGAGCGGATCGACCCGCACAAGAAGCCGCTGACGAAATCGCCGCAGGACGCTCCGCGGGAGTTCCAGCGCATCCGCGCCGACACCATCGTCGGCATGGCGTTCTCGAACTTGATCGCGCTGGCGATCATCATCACGGCGGCCGCGACCCTGCACGCCAGCGGCCGCACCGACATCGAGACCTCGGCGCAGGCCGCCGAGGCGCTGAAGCCGATCGCCGGTCCGTTCGCCGAATGGATCTTCGCACTCGGCATTGTCGGCACCGGCCTGCTGGCGATCCCGGTACTGGCCGGTTCGGCGGCCTATGCGGTCGGCGAGGGCCGGCGCTGGCCGGTCGGGCTGGCGCGCAAGCCGAAGCAGGCGGTGGCGTTCTACAGCGTGCTGGCGCTGTCGGCGGTACTCGGCGTCGCCATCAATTTCGCGCCGATCAATCCGATCTCGGCGCTGTATTGGAGCGCGGTGATCAACGGCGTACTCGCGGTGCCGGTGATGGTGCTGTTGATGCTGATCGCGCGGCGCCGCGACGTGATGCACCGGTTCATCGTGCGTGGTCCGCTGTATTGGCTCGGCTGGCTGTCGACCGCCGCGATGGGGCTGAGCGTCGTGGCGATGGCGGTGGGGTATCTGGTGTAGGGGCCGCCCCACGCCGGTCATTCCGGGGCGCAGGCAAAGCCTGCGAACCCGGAATCTCGATGTCGTGGTGAACCGAACAGTGCTCTGAATCTCCGGATTCCGGGTTCGCTCGCTACGCGAGCGCCCCGGAATGACGCGAGGGGCGGGTTAGTCGCGTCGGAACACGACCGATGCCATCCAGCCGGTCGCCAGCGCCATCAGCGCGGTAACCAGGCCGTAGATGATGCCGTGCTGGCGCGCCGCGGTGGCGACGAACTGTTCGAAGCCGATCTTGGCGATTTCGAACGAGGTATCGGTCTCGGCGAGCAGTTCGCCGGCCGCGAACAGCTTGATCGAGATGTCGTAGCTGCCGATCGGAACTTCGGCCGGAAGCGGAATTCCGGTGCGGAACAGCGTCGGGGTGAGGAATTTCACCGCGGCGGTGTCCTCGCGATACAGCTTGCGGTTTTCCAGGAGCCGGACGAAGGCCTGGCGGAATTGGTCGTCGGCGACGACGTCGGCATAGTCGGTTCCGATCCGCTGGGTCAGCAGCACATGGTTGATGCCGAGCTGCTGCCGCCGCCGCACCTCGAGCGGTGCGATCGCGTCGATCGGCCGATTGGCGAACACCGCCAGATAGCTCGGCACCATCAGGAACTCGCGCGAGTCGGTGTTGATCCAGATCCCGAACTTGCGCTCCTTGCGCCGCGTCACCATGCTGGCGCGGGGACCGAGCACGGTGATCACCAGATCGTATTTGGCCTGGTCGGCGAAGGCCGGATGGTCCTTCTCGATCGCGCCGAACAGCACCAGTTCGCCGCCCGAATAGTTCGGGGTCACGGTGACGCGGGCGTTGGACACCGACACGATCAGCCGCTCGGCGGCGGCCGGCGAGGCGAACGCCAGCATCAGCGCCAGCAGTCCGGCGGCGGGGACGCGGAGCGATGCGATCCGCCGCGGCATTACGTCGGGCCCAGTTCGCGCAAGGTGAACAGCTCGGCGGGCCGGATGCCGAGTTCGATCGCGAACCGGATGCCGACCGCCAGCACCAGCAGGCCGAGCAGAAGTCGGAGCTGTTCGCCGCGGATGCGCTGGCCGGCGCGGGCACCGAACTGCGCGCCGGCGACGCCCCCGATCATCAGGATCAGCGCCAGCACCGCATCGACCAGATGGCTGGTGGCGGCATGCAGCACGGTGGCGATCAGCATCGTCACCAGGGTCAGCACCATCGAAGTGCCGACCACCGTGCTGGTCGGCACCCGCAGCAGATAGATCAGCATCGGCACCAGGATGAAGCCGCCGCCGACGCCCATCACGGCGCCGATGAAGCCGATCAGCACCCCGATCGCGATCACCGGGAGCACCGACAGATAGATTTTGGAGCGCTTGAACCGCACCTTGAACGGCAGCGCGTACAGCCAGTTGCGGTTGCCGGACCGGCCCGCCAGCGCGACCTCGCCGCGGTTGGTGCGGCGGATCGCGCGGATGCCTTCATACACCATCAATCCGCCGACAGCGGTCAGCAGCACCACGTAGGATACCGCGATCACCAGATCGAGCTGACCGACCGCGCGCATCAACACAAAGAACCAGACGCCGAGCCCGGTGCCGGCGATGCCGCCGCAGAGTAAGAAGAAAGCGAGCAACGGATCGATCGCGCGGCGCCGCCAGTACGACAGCGCACCGGAGAACGACGAGGCCGCCATGTGGCTGGTCACCGAGGCCACCGCCACGGCCGGGGCGATCCCGATGAAGATCAGCAGCGGCGTCATCAGGAAGCCGCCGCCGACGCCGAACATCCCGGACACGAACCCGACCGCGGCGCCCATCGCCAGCACGAGCAGGACGTTGACCGGAATATCGGCGATCGGGAGATAAAGCTGCACGCAGGGTTCGCTTTGGAGTTCTCGCTGGCAAAACAGCAATCTCGCCGAAGCGGACAACCGGTTCGGCGTGGAGATGCTCGATGAGTCGACCGGGCGCGAATCCGAGCCGCCCAGCCGAGCCCCGCGGTCGCGGGATGCGCGGCAGACGGCGGTCGATCCGAACCGCACTCCTGCATAGCCGAAATTAGTTCGCGCCGGGATTCCTGAATCTGTCGCGGCCGGGATTTTTTCGTCCCGGCCGCGACGGCGCCGTCCAACCGGCGAACAACGAAGGTTAGCGCGCTGCGCGTTTCGCCGAGCTGTGCTTGCTCGCGGCGGTGGGCTGATCGTCCCAGCCGCCGGCCGGAGCCGCCACCTTCACCGCGGAGTCGGGCTGCGGCTCGGGCGTGAAGGTCTGGACCGCCAGTTTGGCGGCTGCCAGCGATTGCGGGTCGAGCCGCTTGCCGACATCGTCGCGCTTGCGGGCGGCGTCCTCGTCGCCCTGAGCGGCGGCGAGGGTGAACCACTTGTACGACTCGGCGAGGTTCTGATCGACGCCGATGCCGCGGGCGTACAGGATGCCGAGATTGAATTGGCTGTCGGTGACGCCACGTTCGGCGGCCTTGCGGAACCAGGCGGCGGCGGTCCGATAGTTCGCGCCCTTGCTGCCGCCGTCGGCGTACAGCACCGCCAGATTATGCATGGCCTTGGCGTTGCCGCGGTCGGCGGCGGTCGAATACAGCTTGCGAGCCATATCGAGATCTTTCTTCACGCCCAGCCCCTTCTCGTAAAGGGTGCCGATCCGGAAGACCGCCGGCGTCACGCCGGCATCTGAGGCGCGCTGATACCACTTGGCCGCTTCGTCGTAGTTCACCGGCACGCCTTTGCCCTCGGCGTAGCGGAGGGCGACCTCGTAGGCCGCAGCGGCGTCGCCTTTCAGAGCAGCCTTGCGCAGCACTGGGCCGCCGATGGCATCGGGCAGGCGCTCGGTCGCCGGGATCGCGACGGTGCCGAATTTCTCCGCTGGAGCGCTCGGCGACGCCGCCGGAATCGTGCCGGTGATGTCGTTGGCAGCGCTCGTCGCTGCAGGCTCGGCCTGCGGCGCAGCCTGAGGCGTATACAGCGATTGCCGCTCGACCGGAGTCGGCGATATCATCGACGGCGGGGGCGTCAATGGCGCGACCGGCGGTGGCGCGGCAGGTTCGGTCGGATCGGAGCTGGTCTCGTCCGCTGGCGCGTTCAGCTTCTCCGGCGCCGGTGCCGGTGTGGGCTTCGGCGTACCGACGCTGGCGACCGGCGGCGCATCGCCGCTGTCGAACAGCTTCATCGCCATGTGGAAGCTGGACAGCACGATCACCACGACGCTGGCGCCGACCAACAGCGATTTGACCTTGGAGCCGAGCGGCGAACCCGGCGTGCTGCCGTCCGGATCCGGCTTATCGCCGTCCTGCTTCGGCTTGCCGGCCTTGGCTTTGGCACCGCCGGAGCTGGCGGACGCCGCCGCCTGCGCGGCGCGGCGCGCCGCGGCGATGAAACTGGTGGCATTGGCCGGCTCGGGTTGCGCCGGTGCGATTGCGCCGAGCGCGCTCTCGGACGCGGCAATCCGTTCCGACGGCGACGCCGCGCGGGTCGGCGGCTTGGTGCCGGGTTCGAGCGGATGATCCGGCGGCAAAGTGGACGCGCGCCGCGGCGGTTGCGGCACGGCGATCGCCGGCTCGACCCTGGCGGGCTGCTGCGGGCCGGCGGCCGGCTCGTGCAAATCATGGAAGGCGCGCGGGCTGTGTGCCGGCGCGGCCGGAGCAGGAGCGGCGGGGGCTTTGGCGGCGCTGAACTCGCGCGGGGCCGCGGCGAACGGTTCGGCGGCCGGATTGACCATCTCCGGCTGCGGCTGCTGGATCGGTGCGGCCGCAGCGGGAGCGGGCGCGGCCGGAGGGGGCGCGATCGGGGCGGCGGCGAGGAAAGCAGGCTTGGCCGGCTCCGGCTCAGGGGCCGGCGGCGGCGCCAGCGGCGGAGCGGCACGGGCGGTGCGCAGATCGCCTTCGATCATCGCAAGCCGGTCGACGACGTGGCCGAGGGTGTTGTGCACCGCCTCGAGCGAATCCTGGGTGTGGCGATCGGTCTCCGACTGGCTAAAGCGCATGTCGGAGAGTTCGCGCTTGATGGTGTCGACGAAGCTCGGATCGAGCGCCGGCGCCGGGCTGCGGTCGGCTTCGGTCAGCATCGCAAATTGCGATTGCTGCCGCTCCAGCATGCGCAGGATGTCGTGCAGACCTTCCTCGACCCGGCCGAGATTGGCGCTGCCGCCACGCTGCTCGGTCGCGGCTTCCATCCGCTCCAGCAGATGCGCGACCCGCTGTTCCAGATGCGCGAATGCCGACTGGTTGTCGTTGCCGATCGGCAGATGGTCGATCCGCTCCGACAGCGCACGCACTGCGCTTTCAAGCTGTTCGGTAGACTCGCTCGGAGCGGGGCGCTCGCGGCTCTCCAGCGCCGTGGTCAGCGCCGAGATGCGCTGCTCCAGCGCTGCAAACGAGATGCTGTGGCTGTCGGCCTGGGCCAACTGCTCGATCTTTTCGCCGAGCGTGTGAACGTTGGCGCTGAGCTGCGCCAGCGCTTCGTTGGAGGCGACGTTGGAAACGATCCCGCGCAGCGCCCCGATGGCGTTTTCGAGCTGCTGCACCGTGCCCGGATCGTCGGCGTTGCGGACGATCATGTCGATCTTGCCGCCGAGATTGCGGATCGCCTCGTCGAAGCCAGCGAGCTGTTCGGCCGGCGTCAGCGAGCGCAATGCGCCGTGAATTTCGCCGAGGGCGCGCTCGATCCCGGCAACCATCTCGCTGTCGCTGCCGTTGGCGCGGCTTTCGTCGAGCCGCTGCGCCAACGACCGGATCTCGCCTTCCAGCGACTCGATCGCCTTGCGCGGCATCGCCTCGGTGATGGTCTGGCGGATCTCGGCGAGCTCGCTGCGGAATGCGGCGATCGATTGCTCGACCTTGTCGGAACGCTGCAGCGCGTCGATCTGGCTGGTGATCTTGTGGAGCTGCTGCTCCAGGCTGGAAAAGTCCGGCCCGACAGGTGGTGGCGGAGCCATTGCGGGCGCAATCGGCGGCGCAAACGAAGCCGGCTGCCGCGGCATCCGGCTCGCGGCAGCATCGAGCTCGCTCTGCCGCGCCGCGATTTCGGCAACCGCCTTGTCGAGCGCATTCGGATCGAGCGTCGGGGAAGGATAGACGTGCGCGGCGGCGCGCTCGACGCGGTCCGTTGGCGTCTGCGGCGGCACTGCGGCGGATTCGGTCGGCTGCGACGCCTGCTTCGGCTCGGTGATCCGCGCCAAGCGGGCGTCGAGCCGCGAGATGGCGTCGTTCAGTTGCCGCGCAACCGGCGGTTCGCTACGCGCCGGGGTGCGGGAAATCCGATCGATCTGGCGGGCGATGGTGTCGAGTCGCTGGTGGATCTCGGCGACTTCGCTGGCGCTGCGTTCCGGCATCGCCGGCCGGCTGGGAATGTGCGAGTGATCGGCCGCCGGCTGCGGCGCAGCTTCACCGAGCTGAGCATTGATCCAGTCGGTGAGCGACAGCCCGGCGCGCTTCGCGGCGGCCTCGGCCTTCTCGCGCACTGACGGCTCGATCTCCTCGATACTCCACGACACGCGATTCATGCTTTTGTCCGCACCCGAGCCGGCTCACAGCCGCGCCTGCAAACGTTCCGCGTTCCGGTCGAGCGAACATCGACACGACGCGGGAGTCTGCTTCTGGGGTGACTTTTTCCCGTTAGGGTAAATACCGAGTTAAGGAACGCGGCGGCTCGGGATGAAACTTAACGATCGAGGCGAAAACCGCCTTTTCCAGTGGTTTTCCGGGGCATTGAGCGCACGCGGAGCACCCAATGCTACCGCCGGCGTCGCTAACTGCCGGCGCGGGTGAACAGCGCGCTGAGGTCGTCGATGTCGGATTCCGTGACCGCATTGAGCGCGGGGTTCATCACCGCGCTCTGGCCGATATAGGCCCAGTACAGGAACTCCGCCCGCGGGCGGGCGTGACGGCTTTCGACCCCGGCTTCGATCATCAGCTTGGAGAGATATTCGACCCGCCGGGCGTCGACCGAAGCGACCATCGCAGCGGCAGCCGGATCGGTGGCCGCGAGCTCGCGGATGGCGCGGTCGAGGCTGCGGTCCTCGTTGAAGGCGAGCTTCATCAGATGTGTCAGCCGTGCGGGGCCGACGATCGCCGCATCGATGTCGCGGAACACCTGCTCGGTGACCCGCTCCTTCCACAGCTGCAACAGCTGGGTCCGGAAATCGGTCGCGTCCTTGAAGTGCCAGTAGAAACTGCCGCGCGAGACGTCCAAGCCGGCGGCCAGATCGCCGACTTTGAGCGCATTGGCGCCGTGTCGGGCGAGGGTGCGTAGCCCATGGGCGAGCCAGTCCGCACGCGTCAGCCGGTCTTTGGTATCCGAATCCATGCTCCCACCATACACGCGTGTATTGACACGGCCAAGCCACGCCATTAGATGCCATTCAGAGGTGTATGGAGATGATCTGGCAGGCTGCCGTGTTGCGGCCGCTGGAAATCGTCACATCGGAGGAGCGCTCGTGCACGCCATGTTGGTCCTGCGGCCGATGGTCGACCTGTTCCGATCCGCCATCCCGGTGCTTCGCGGAAATTTGAAGACCTGCCGGCGCCCGCGCGCGCCGCGGCGTCATCGCGCTTGATGTCGCGACCGATGATGGTCGAACATCCGCCCCGTCTCGTGTCTTCCTCGCAATTTTACCGCAACGATCTGGAGAGCGACTGATGGCCTTGAAAGGGCTCGACGCCTGGTATGCGTTCATGAAGTCCCACGACGCAGCGGCGCTGTGGGATTTGCTGCATCCGGATGCGGTGTTCGAAAGCCCGGTGGTTCACACCCCGCAGGCCGGCCGCGATATCGTGTTCAAGTACCTCAAGGGTGCCGAGAAGGTCCTGGGCGGCCCGGGCTTCACCTATGTGGGCGAATGGCGCAGCAATAATGGCGCGGTCCTCGAATTCGAAAATGTGATCGACGGCATCAAGATCAACGGCGTCGACATCATCACATTCGCCGACGACGGGCGTATTACCCACTTCAAGGTCATGGTAAGACCCCTGAAAGCGATCAACCTGTTGCATCGTTTGATGGGAGAACAGCTGGCGCAGAACTAACCGCGCCGGCGGCTGGTCGAATTCATCTCGCCGTCGTCTGAAGTTGGTTCAGGCGGCGCATACTTCACACCTGATCCCGATCGAGAGACCCGCATGACGATCTACAAGGCCCCGGTTGAAGAAGTCGGCTTCCTGCTCAACGACGTTTTTCAGTTCGATCGCTACAACAATCTGCCCGGGTTCGCCGATGCCGCTGCCGACGTGCGCGACGCGATCATCAACGAGGCGGCCCGGCTGAGCGAGGAAGTGCTGCATCCGCTCAACGCGGTCGGTGACCACGAAGGCTGCACCCGTCACGACGACGGCAGCGTCACGACGCCGAAGGGCTTCAAGGACGCCTACAAGCAGATCGCCGAAGGCGGCTGGATGGGCTTGTCGTCGCCGACCGAATATGGCGGCCAGGGGCTGCCGATCACGCTGACCCAGACGGTGCAGGAATTCCTGAACTCCGCCAACATGGCGTTCGCGATGTACCCGGGCCTGACCATGGGCGCGGCGGCGGCGCTGACGGTGCACGGTTCGCCGGAGCAGAAACAGACCTATCTGCCCAAGATGGTGTCCGGCGAATGGACCGGCACCATGAACCTCACCGAGCCGCAGTGCGGCACCGATCTCGGCCTGCTGCGCACCAAGGCAGTGAAGCAGGCGGACGGCAGCTACAAGATTACCGGTACTAAGATCTTCATCTCGGCCGGTGAGCACGACATGGCCGATAACATCATCCATCTGGTGCTGGCGCGGATCGAAGGCGCGCCTGCCGGCATCAAAGGTATTTCGCTGTTCGTGGTTCCGAAATTCCTGGTCAACCCGGACGGCACCGTCGGCTCCCGCAACGGCGTGATGTGCGGCTCGATCGAGCACAAGATGGGTATTCACGGCAACGCCACCTGCACGATGAACTACGACGGCGCCACCGGCTGGCTGGTCGGCGAAGAGAACAAGGGCATGCAGGGCATGTTCGTGATGATGAACGAGGCTCGCCTCGGCGTCGCCGTGCAGGGCCTGGCGCAGTCGGAAGTCGCGTATCAGAACGCCGTCGAATACGCCCGCGAGCGGCTGCAGGGCCGCGCGCTGTCGGGGCCGAAGGCGACCGACAAGCCGGCCGATCCGATCATCGTGCATCCCGACATCCGCCGCGCGCTGCTGACGATGCGTTCGTTCAACGAGGCGGCCCGCGCGCTGGTGCTGTGGACTGCGCTGAAGAGCGACGTCGCGCATCGCTCCAGCGACGCCAAGGAGCGCCAGGCCGCCGACGATCATCTCGGCCTGATGACGCCGGTGCTGAAGGGCGTGCTGACCGACGGTGGCTTCGCCAACGCGGTCGCGGCTCAGCAGGTCTATGGCGGCCACGGCTACATCGCCGCCAACGGCGTCGAACAGTTCGTCCGCGATGCCCGCATTGCGATGATCTACGAAGGCGCCAACGGAATTCAGGCGCTCGACCTGGTCGGCCGCAAGCTGCCGCGTGACGGCGGTCGCGCCGTGATGGCATTCTTCGCCGAGGTCGGCGCCTTCGCCAAGGAGCACGGCGGCGACGAGGCGATGAAACCCTTCGTGGCGCCGCTGTCGACCTCGCTCGGCCACCTGCAGAAGGCCACCACCTGGCTGATGATGAACGCGATGGCGCAGCCCGACAACGCCGGCGCCGCCGCCACCGACTACATGCATCTCTTCGGCCTGGTGGCGATGGGCTACATGTGGGCCAAGATGGCCAAGGTGGCGCAGGACAAGATCGCGGCCGAGGGAGCGACGCCCTATCTGACCAGAAAGCTGGTCACCGGCCGGTTCTTCGCCGAGCGGATGCTGCCCGAGACCGCGCTGCGGCTGACCCGGATCGAAGCCGGCTGCGGCACGCTGATGGAACTGCCGGCGGAAGCGTTCTGACATCGACACTGCCGTCATCCCCGCGAAGGCGGGGATCCAGTAAGCCGGGCGCCGGCGGTTTGATCGCCAGCGCCGTGATGACTGGATCGCCCGGTCGAGCCGGGCGATGACTCCTGAAAGAGCATCGCGTCACATTTTTATCGAGGGAGGTCCCATGCCCGAAGCCTATATCTACGATCACGTTCGCACCCCGCGCGGCCGCGGCAAGGCCGATGGCTCGCTGCACGAGGTGACCGCGCTGGCGCTCGCCACGGTGCCGCTGAAGGCGCTGAAGGAGCGTAACAACATCAAGAAGGACGTGGTCGACGACGTGGTGATGGGCGTGGTCGATCCGGTCGGCGAAGCCGGCTCGGACATCGCGCGTTTCGCGGCGATGAACGCCGGCCTCGGCGAAGCCGTCCCGGGCATCCAGATCAGCCGGTTCTGCGCCTCGGGCCTCGACGCGGTGAACTTCGCCGCAGCGCAGATCATGAGCGGCCAGCACGAGCTGGTGATCGGCGGCGGCGCCGAATCGATGAGCCGCATCGGCATCGGCGCTTCGGGTGGCGCCTGGCCGATGGATCCGTCGATGGCGGTGCCGTCCTACTTCATGCCGCAGGGCGTGTCGGCCGACCTGATCGCCACCAAATACGGTTTCTCGCGCGACGACGTCGACGCCTACGCGGTGCGCAGCCAGCAGCTCGCCGCGAAGGCTTGGGACGAGGGCCGGTTCGACAAGTCGGTGGTGCCGGTGAAGGACATCAATGGCCTCACCATCCTGGCCAAGGACGAGCACATGCGCCCCTCGACGACGATGCAGTCGCTGGCGCAGCTGCAGCCGTCGTTCGCGCCGATCGCGGCGATGGGCGGGTTCGACGCGGTGGCGATTCAGTCGCACCCCGAAGTCGAGAAGGTCAACTACGTCCACCATGCCGGCAACTCGTCGGGCATCGTCGACGGCGCCGGCGCGGTGCTGCTCGGCAGCAAGGAAGCCGGTGAGAAGCACGGCTTGAAGCCGCGCGCGAAAATCCGTGCCTTCGCCAATATCGGCTCGGAGCCGGCGATGATGCTGACCGGTCCGGTCGATGTCACCAACAAGCTGTTCGAGCGCTCCGGCATGAAGAAGAGCGACATCGATTTGTTCGAGCTCAACGAGGCGTTCGCCTCGGTGGTGCTGCGCTACATGCAGGCGTTCGAGATCGACAACGACAAGATCAACGTCAATGGCGGCGCGATCGCGCTCGGCCATCCGCTCGGCGCCACCGGCGCGATGATCCTCGGCACCGTGCTGGACGAGCTGGAGCGCACCGGCAAGGCGACCGCACTGGTGACGCTGTGCATCGGCGGCGGCATGGGCACCGCCACCATCATCGAGCGGGTGTGATCACTTGATATTGCCGCGGGCCGTGCAACGCGCGCGGGCCTGCTCCCTCCCCCCTTGCGGGGGAGGGGAGAAGAACATCAACCGCCGCGCCGCAACGGCTGCTGGCATCGAAGGAGCTAATCAGATGGCCTTCCAGAATTTCAAAGTCGAGACCGACGCAGACGGCATCGCGCTCGTCACCTGGGATCTGCCCGGCAAGTCGATGAACGTGCTCGACGCCAAGACGATCGAGGAACTCGGCGCGATCGCGGAAGCGACCTCCAAGGATGCCGCGGTCAAGGGCGTGGTGATCACCTCGGCCAAGGAGGCGTTCTGCGCCGGCGCCGATCTGTCGATGCTGGAAGGCATGAACCAGCAGTTCGCCCAGATCCGGAAAGACAAGGGCGAAGAAGCCGCGCAAAAAATGCTGTTCGACGAGAGCCGCAAGCTGTCGCAGATCCTGCGCGGCATCGAAACCTGCGGCAAGCCGTGGGTCGCGGCGATCAACGGCCTGGCGCTCGGCGGCGGCTTCGAAGTCACGCTGGCCTGCCATTACCGCGTCGCGGCCGACAATCCGAAGACCCGGCTCGGCCTCCCCGAGATCAAGGTCGGCCTGTTCCCGGGCGGCGGCGGCACCCAGCGGATTCCGCGCATCGTCGATCCGCAGAGCGCGATGACCATCCTGCTCAAGGGCGATCAGCTCAAGCTCGACAAGGCCAAGGCGCTGAAGCTGGTCGACGCCGTGGTGCCGGCGGCCGACCTGATCAAGACCGCCAAGGATTGGATCAAGAACGGCGGCAAGGCGGTGGCGCCGTGGGACGAAAAGGGCTTCAAGCTGCCCGGCGGCCCGGTGTTCTCCAAGCAGGGCATGATGATGTTCCCGGCCGGCAACGCCATCTATCGCCGCGAGACCTACGACAACTATCCGGCGGCCCGCGCGATCATGAGCTGCGTCTATGAGGGCCTGTTGGTGCCGATCGACGTCGCACTGCGGATCGAGTCGCGCTACTTCGCGCATGTGCTGCAGACCAAGGAAGCGGCCGCGATGATCCGCAGCCTGTTCCTGTCGATGCAGGAGCTGAATAAGGGCGCGCGTCGTCCGCAGGGCGTACCGCCGACCAAGGTCAAGAAGCTCGCCATCATCGGCGCCGGCTTCATGGGCGCCAGCGTTGGCTACGTCTCGGCCAAGGCCGGCATCGAGGTGGTGCTGATCGACCGCGACCAAGAGAGCGCCGACAAGGGCAAGGCGCATTGCCAGTCGGTCATTGACGGGCTGATCAAGAAGGGCCGCGCCAAGGAGGCCGACCGTGACGCGCTGATGTCGCGCATCACCGCGACGCCGGACTTCAATGCGATCTCGGATTGCGACCTGGTGATCGAAGCGGTGTTCGAGGATCGGAAAGTGAAGGCCGAGACCTACGCCAAGGCGCAGCCGCTCTTGAAGGAAGGCGCGATCTTCGCCTCCAACACCTCGACACTGCCGATCAACTCGCTGGCCGAGGAGTTCAAGGACCAGTCGAAGTTCATCGGCATCCACTTCTTCTCGCCGGTCGAGAAGATGATGCTGGTCGAAGTCATCGTCGGCAAGAACACCGGCGACACCGCGCTCGCGACCGCGCTCGACTACACCCGCCAGATCGGCAAGACCCCGATCGTGGTGAACGACAGCCGCGGCTTCTTCGCCAACCGCTGCGTGCTGCGTTTCACCGCTGAAGGCCTCGAGATGCTGATGGAAGGCGTCCCGGCGCCGATGATCGAGACCGCCGCCAAGATGGCCGGCATGCCGGTCGGCCCGCTGTCGCTGGCCGACGAAGTCGCGCTCGATTTGATCCTCAAGATCATGAAGGCGACCGAAGCCGATCTCGGCGAACAGGCGGTCGATCAGCAGCAGAAGAAGCTGATGGTCGAACTGGTCGAGAAGCAGGGCCGGTTCGGCCGCAAGAACGGCAAGGGCTTCTACGTCTATCCGGAGAAGGGCAAGGGGCAGAAGAGCCTGTGGGACGGCATCGCCGCGCTGCAGCCGAAGCACCTCGACCCCGACACCATCGATGTCGAAGAGCTGAAGCAGCGCTTCCTGGCGGTGCAGGCGGTGGAAGCGGCGCGCACGGTCGAGGACAACGTCATCGTCGATCCGCGCGAGGCCGATGTCGGCTCGATCCTCGGCTTCGGCTTCGCGCCGTTCACCGGCGGCACCTTGAGCTACATCGACTTCATGGGGACGAAGGAGTTCGTGGCGCTGTGCCACAAGCTCGAGGGCAAATACGGCTCGCGCTTCACCCCGCCGAAGCTGCTCGAAGACATGGCCAAGACCGGCGACACCTTCTACCACCGCTTCGCCCCGAAGAAGCAGGCGGCGGCGTAAGCCCTGCAACCGCTTCACAAAGCACAGTGCTGACCTCTCCCCGCGCGCGGGGAGAGGTCGGATTGCGCAGCAATCCGGGTGAGGGGGCGTCTCCAGGTGGCCGAAACTCAGTGCCCGCGTCGCCCCTCACCCCAACCCTCTCCCCGCAAAGAGCGGGGCGAGGGAGCTCCCTGCTGGTGGGGCGAGGCCTTCGCTTCGTCAAATGGACGAAAATGAAACGGGCCGGCTCATCGCGATCCGGTCTCTTTTGTTTTCGTCGTACTCTTCCCTCGTCATTGCAAGCGAATCTGGCTCACTCGGTGTCGCGCCTCGGCACGCCTGTCAACCGGCCGACATGGCGGCTCGATAGCGTGGCTTCGATTGTCTGCTGATGGAAGTACAGTGCCTCGGGCGACGTCGGGATCATCGCTACCCAAGTTCTTCCTGCGGGCGGTCAGCGTTCCGGCCGGCGTGCTCGCCGCATGTCTCTGGCTGGCCGCTCCAATTGCGAGCCGTGCAGCGTCGCTAGTGGTGGACGCCGCCGATGTCGTTGCGGAAAGCGAGAGCGGAGACGATCTTGCGGTCGTGAAGAGCATTTTCCAGGGCGCTCATGCGCCCCATGATTTCGCCTCGCTGGCGCCGATCGGCCCGATACTCGCCGACCTGAAGATGAAGCGGATGCGGATTCTCCACGCCGACGTCTACAGCGACCTCGACGTCGCCGGAAACTTCATGCCGAGCCCGCCCGGCACGTGGGACAACCTGACGTCTCAGATCGACTGGGCTGTTCAGAACGGGCTTTCGCTGCATGTTCCGCTCGCCTTGCACATGCCGGCCAGCTTCGTTGCCTACGGCCCGGGAGAAACCTGGCCGCAGGCCATCGTCGACCGCTACAAGTCCTACGCCCGGCAGCTCGTCAGATATGTGGTGAAACGGGCGTTCGACGGCGGTGCCGCGTCCGTGACGTTCGAAGTCAGCAACGAGCTCGACGTCGCCGACGAAACGCCTTTGCACTACCAGGATTGGCTCGCCTGGTTCGCCCAATGCGGCACGTCCTGTTCGGCGGTCGCCAACCCGGTCGTGCTCGGCTATCTGCCGCTGGGGCCGTGGGGGCGCGCGTTGTGGTGGATCGACCCGGCCACCTACGATCTCGCATACCCGGAGATCTGGGGCACCGGTGGCTATCCGTTTCCGGGCGACCCGCGCCGCCTGACCCGAAACATCGCGCCGATGCAGAAGATCTACTGCGACGCCGTCGCCGATGTCCTGGCCGATCAGCCGTTGATGTCGAACTACCCGGGCAGGACGATTGCGGTCGCCGGGCCGGCGTTTGCCGGCAACAGCTTTCGATCGGCGGAGGACCCGGCGACCCGCACCGAACGGCCGACGCTGGAGGAACAATTCATCGCACAGATGTTCGATCCGAACGCCGCCGGGGGGCAGTTCAACGTGTCGGCGCTGAACTACGTCTCGTTCCACTATTATGGCGATTTTCGCAACGGCTGGGATGGTCCCACCACGTCGTTGAGATACGTTGCGACGCGGCTACGCGAGAAATTGGCGGCGGTCGGGCGCGGTGAGGTCAATCTGTTCGTGTCGGAGTGGGGCCCCCGAGCCGACGAAACCACCGACATCAATTATTCGCATAAGGGCGCGGCCTGGGCGGCGGCGTTCCTGGCCGAAGCCGTTGCCAGCAAGATCGCGCTGGGTTCGTATTTGCAGTACACCGACGCAGTTGGCCAAGCCGCAACCGGATCGATCGCAATCGCCAGTCTGGTGCACAAGCTCGACGGCGTGTATCACCCGAAGCCACCAGCCAACGTCTTCCAGATGGTCGCGATGATGTCGGGGGCGCGCAGGCCGGTATCGGGTTTGTCGGAGAGCAACCCGGATATCGGCGCCATCGCCTCCAGCGATGCGAATTCCGCCGGTGTCCTCGTCTTCAACTACAATCCCGACTTCAACGACACGGCGCAGGATTTCACCGTCGAGCTGCGCCGGCTGCCGTTCGCCGGCCGCGAGGTCACCATCGAGCGCTATCTGATCGATGCCCGGACCAGCAATCTGCAGGCCTTTCTGGCGCTCCCGAGCCACCCGCCTCCGGACCTGCAGCGCGTCGAACGATTCACCGCGCAGGTCGATTCCATGGGTGTTCTGACATTGCCGCCGCGCACGCTCGGTCTCGGTGTCAGCTTCTGGCGGGTCACCGACTAGAATCGGTCGACGATCCGGAGAGCCCGATGATGGAACGGCCCTCCGGTCGCCGCCAATCTCACGCCTTCTGTAGCAGGCCTTCCCGCTGCATGGCTTCCTGCACCTTCGGCCGCGCCGCGACGCGGGCCTTGAAGGCGGCGAGGTTGGGGTAGGGGGTAAGGTCGATCTTCATCCGGTCGCACCAGCTCAGGATCACGAACAGATAGCCGTCGGCCACCGTGAACGAGGAGCCCATCAGGTAGTCTTTGCCGGCGAGCTGCTTGTCGACGTAGCCGAGGTGGCGGGCGATGCGGTCCTTGAAGAAGGTCTTCGCCTCGTCGTTCAGTGTCGGGGCGAACAGCGGGCCGAAGCTCTTGTGCAGGTCGGTCGAGATGTAGTTCAGCCATTCCTGCAGCCGGTAACGCTCCATCGTCCCGGCCTTCGGCGCCAGCTTGCCGGAGCCTTCCTGGTCGGCGATGAACTGCACGATCGCCGGGCCCTCGGTCAGCACCGATCCGTCGTCGAGGCCGAGCGCCGGCACCGAGCCCTTCGGGTTGATCGCGCCGTAGTCGTCGCCGGTCTCCAGCTTCTTGGCCCGGATGTCGACCTTGACCAGGTCGAACGGCAGGCCGGCTTCGCTGAGGGCGATATGCGGCGACAATGAACAGGCGCCGGGCGAATAATACAGCTTCATGGGCGGTTCCTCGGGGTGGGATTGGATTTGCGGCCGCGGGCGATTAAATGCCGGTGCATGGGCAAGTCAAGATTGATGCACCTGCATACACTGCGCTACAGTCGCCGCGGATGGACGAGTCGATGAAACGCAAGCCGTCGACCGAGGCGACTGCCGCCTGGGTCCGCCTGATGCGGGTCCGGAGCCGGGTGTTGGACGCTGTCGAACAGGATCTGAAAAAGGCGGGCTTCCCGCCGCTGGCGTGGTACGACGCGCTGCTCGAACTGGCGCGCGCGCCGGGCGGAGAGATGCGCCCGGTCGAGCTCGAAAAGCAGATGCTGATCCCGCAATACTCCACCTCGCGCCTGGTCGACCGGCTGGTCGACGAGGGCCTGGCGGTGCGCCGTGAATGTCGCAGCGACAAGCGCGGCCAGTTCGTCGAAATCACCGAGGCGGGGCGCGAGTTGCAAAAGAGGATGTGGACCGCCTATTCGGCGGCGATCGAAAAGCACGTCGGTTCGAAATTGTCCGATGCCGACGCCGCCGATTTGTGCGGGCTGCTCGACCGGCTCGGCTGCTCGTGTGACGGCTCTGCCGCTGCGCTCGATGCGCGAGACACCGCAGTCTCGCGATGATAAACGACTCTCGCTTCGCGTTCGCGGTTGCTTCCCGCCGCGGTTTCCACCACCTGGCGTCGCCCGATCTCGCGCGCTTCTTCCGGACTGCCCATGGCGCGTGACCAACTCGATATGACCCCGCTGAATTCGCGCGACGAACTGGTCGCGTGGCTGGAAGCGGGCGTAAAATCGCCGGCCGAATTCCGTATCGGCACCGAGCACGAGAAGACCCCGTTCACGCTGGAAGGGCATCACCCGGTGCCCTACGAGGGCGCGCGCGGCATCGGCGCTCTGCTCGACGGTATGCAAATCCTGCTCGGTTGGGAGCCGATCATGGAGGGGCCGCACATCATCGGGCTGCACGACGTGACCGGCGGCGGTGCGATCTCGCTGGAGCCGGGTGGACAGTTCGAACTGTCCGGCGCGCCGGTGGAGACCGTGCACCAGACCCATGCCGAACTGATGGCGCATCTTTCCCAGGTCCGGGAGGTCGCCACCCCGCTCGGCATCGGCTTCCTCGGCCTCGGTCTGACGCCGTCGTGGTCGCGCAGCGACATCCCGGTGATGCCGAAGGGCCGCTACAAGATCATGACCAACTACATGCCGAAGGTCGGCTCCTACGGCCTCGACATGATGTACCGGACCTGCACGGTGCAGACCAATCTCGACTTCTCCTCCGAAGCCGACATGGTCAAGAAGCTGCGGGTGTCGCTGGCGCTGCAGCCGGTCGCCACCGCGCTGTTCGCGAATTCGCCGTTCACCGAGGGCAAGCCGAACGGCCTGCTGTCGTTCCGCTCCGAGATCTGGCGCGACACCGACAATGATCGCTCCGGCATGCTGCCCTGGGCGTTCGAGGACGGCATGGGGTTCGAGCGCTGGGTCGACTACGCGCTCGATGTGCCGATGTATTTCGTCAAGCGCGGTGACGACTACATCGACGTCGCCGGATCTTCGTTCCGCGACTTCTTCGACGGCAACAACGACATGCTGCCGGGGCAGCGTCCGACGCTGTCGGACTGGGCCAACCATCTGTCGACGATCTTCCCCGAGGTGCGGCTGAAGCGGTATCTCGAAATGCGCGGCGCCGACGGCCAGCCATGGGGTCGGCTGACCGCCCTGCCGGCGTTCTGGGTCGGCCTTTTGTACGATGACGCCAGCCTTGATGCTGCCTGGGACATGGTCAAAGGCTGGACCGCCGAGGAGCGCCAGGTGCTGCGGGACGAGGTGCCACGGCTCGGCTTCAAAGCGAAGATCGGCAACCGCTTCCTGTTCGAGGTTGCCAAGGATTGCTTGGTGCTGGCGCATGCTGGGCTGCGCCGCCGCGGGCGGATCGACGGTTCCGGCCTCGATGAATCGCGGCATCTGGCGCCGCTCGACCACATCCTCGACAGCGGTCGCACGCCGGCCGAAGAAATGCTCGAGAAGTATCATGGCGTCTGGCGCGGCTCGGTGGAGCCGGCCTACGACGAATACGCGTTCTGAACGCTGGCGGACCAAGGCCACGCTGGTCCGCGCCGTTCATCCCCCATACAGGTTGTCAGCCGTCAGATGAGGGCTTGGGGCTGCGCTCCGGATCGGCAGAGTTTCATCGGCCGGGATTCCGAGCCTAACGCGAAAGCAAGTGTGAATGCGAAGCGGCCTGCTCAGGGCGTGTTGGCTCGTGCTCGCCGTGGCAGCGGCGACGCTGTCGCCGCATGCGTCGTGGGCACAGGCGAACTTCGACCGGATCGGCGGCGACTATCTGCGCACGCCGGTGACCAGCGGTGATCCGGCCGAATGCGGACTGATGTGCGAGCGCGACAAGCGTTGCCGGTCGTGGACCTTCAGCTATCCGCGCTCGCCCGAGGACGGGGCGATGTGCTGGCTGAAGAGCACGGTACCGCCCCGGACGCCGAGCTCCTGCTGCGTCTCGGGTGTCCGTGGCGCCGGGGTGCTGGAGCCACGCAACGATTCCAACGAGGTCTCGATCGATCGTTACGGCGGCGACTACCGTAATTTCGAGTTGAAGCAGGGCGAAGGCGACGAGGCCTGCAAGGCTGCCTGCGTCGACGAGCACAAATGCCGGGCCTGGACCTACGCCCGCCCGGGCTATGTCGGGCGCAACGCGCGCTGCTTCCTGAAGAGCCACATCAAGCCGCCGCGGCGGAAGCCCGGGTTTATTTCGGGCGTGGTCAGGTAACATCCCGGCTTGCCCCGGCGTATCTGTTGCGCGCGGCCGAAGCGGCCCTGCGCTTGCGCAACGGAGGACTACGCCATGTCGCCGACCATCACCCGAAAGAGCTTCAACCGCGCCGTGCTGGCGGCCGCCGTCGCCGCGCTGCTGCCGCTGTCGGCGGCGCTGGCGTCGACCGCCAGTCCCTACACTCCGGCGGCTTTCAAGGCGGCGCAGTCTGCCGGTGAGCCGGTGCTGATCGAGATTCACGCCGATTGGTGCCCGACCTGCAAGGCGCAGACGCCGATCATCCAGCGCCTCACTGCTGATCCGAAATTCGCCAAGCTGAAGGTCTTCCGGGTCGATTTCGACGGCCAGAAGGACGTGGTGAAGCAGTTCGGCGCCACCATGCAGTCGACCCTGATCGTGTTCAACGGCGCCGCCGAAAAGGGGCGTTCGGTCGGCGACACCAAGGAAGCCTCGATCGCATCGTTGCTCGCCAAGGCGCTGTGACGCCGTGACCGCGCTGGCGCTGGCCTTCGTTGCCGGGCTGCTGTCGATCCTGTCGCCCTGCGTGCTGCCGCTGGTGCCGATCGTACTTGGCGCCGCGGTGGCGCAGCATCGCCATGGGCCGCTGGCCCTGGCGGGTGGGCTGGCGCTGTCGTTCACGCTGATCGGGCTGCTGGTTGCGGTGGCGGGCTTCAGCCTCGGCCTCGACGCCGGCTTCTTTCGGGCTGCGGCAGCGGTGACGATGATCGCGCTCGGTGTGGTGCTGCTGGTTCCGGCGGCGCAGATGCGGCTCGCCGCCGCCGGCGCTCCGATGTCGAGTTGGGCGGATCAGTATTTCGGCCAGACCGCAGGCGCGGGTCTCGCAGGGCAATTCGGCATCGGCCTGCTGCTCGGGGCGGTGTGGTCACCTTGCGTCGGGCCGACGCTCGGGGCGGCATCGCTGCTCGCTTCGCAAGGCCGCGATCTTCCGATGGTGGCGTTGACCATGGCCGCGTTCGGAATCGGCGCCGCGCTGCCGCTGATCGCGCTCGGCCTGTTGTCGCGGGCGAGCCTGATGGCGATCCGGGGGCGGCTGTTGTCGGCCGGTAAGCTCGGCAAGGCGGTGCTCGGCGTCGCCTTCATCGCGATCGGTGTTGCGATCGTGACTGGGGTCGACAAGCAGATCGAGGCTGCGTTGGTCGCGGCCTCGCCGGACTGGCTCACCGATCTGACGACGCGGTTCTGACAGCGCGCCGAGGCCCGCCCTCAGTGCACCGAGGTGAAGAACCGCGCCACCCGGAAGCCCGACAACCAGTCGGTGATCGGCTGGCGGCGGACGCCGGGATTCCATGAGCCGACGATGGCATCGACCCGGCCGACCAGATCGTCGATCGGCAGCAGGCCGACGCCGCCGTCGCGCACTGGGACGCGACTGTCGGAGGAGTTGTCGCGATTGTCGCCCATCACGAAGAGATGACCCGGCGGCACCGTCACTTCCGGCGTGTTGTCGAGCCGGCCGTTGTCGTACAGCTTGAAGATCGGGTGGGCGACGCCGCCGGGCAGGGTTTCGATATAACGTGCGGCGGTCTCGTAGGAGCCGCTGTCGTCCTCGGCGCGGCCGGTCCCGTCGGGCGTCACCTTGGCGGCTTCGCCGTTGATGAACACCCGGCCGCCGTCGATCTGGACCCGATCTCCGGGAAGGCCGATCACCCGCTTGACCCAGACCTGCGAGCGGTCGCCCGGCCAGCGGAACACCACGACGTCGCCGCGGTGCGGGGCCGAGCCGAACAGCCGGCCGGTCTCCGGAAACGCGACATGGATCGGCAGCGATGCGCTCGAATAGCCGTAAGGATATTTCGAGGCGAGCAGCGCGTCGCCGATCAGCAGCGTCGGCTCCATCGAGCCCGACGGCACGTAGAACGGTTCGGCGAGGGCAGCCTTGCCGACCAGCACGATCGCCACCACCGCGGCGAGCTGCGTCAGCTGCGAGCCCCAGCGCCGCGCGGTGCTCGCGGCCGTCTCCGTCTTCGTCGTCATCCGCCGGTGCCTCCGACCGTAATCCGATCCATGCGCAGCGTCGGCTGACCGACACCCACCGGCACGCCCTGGCCGTTCTTGCCGCAGGTGCCGATGCCGTCGTCGAGCTGCATGTCGCTTCCGATCATGGAAATGCGGTGCAAATCGGTCGGGCCGTTGCCGATCAGCATCGCGCCCTTCAGCGGTGCGCCGATCTTGCCGTTCTCGATCCGGTAGGCCTCGGTGCACTGGAACACGTATTTGCCTGACGTGATGTCGACCTGACCGCCGCCGAAGTTCACCGCGTAGATGCCGTTCTTCACCGAGGCGAGGATTTCGGCCGGATCACGCTGGCCGGCCAGCATGTAGGTGTTGGTCATCCGCGGCATCGGCACGTGGGCGTAGGACTGCCGGCGGCCGTTGCCGGTTGGCTTCATGCCCATCAGCCGGGCATTCTGGCGATCCTGCATGTAGCCGGTGAGAATGCCGTCCTCGATCAGCACGGTGCGGCTGGTCGGGGTGCCTTCGTCGTCGATCGACAGCGAACCGCGCCGCGCCGAGATGGTGCCGTCGTCGACCACGGTGACGCCCTTGGCGGCAACCTGCTGGCCGAGCAGGCCCGCGAAGGCTGAAGTCTTCTTGCGGTTGAAGTCGCCTTCGAGGCCGTGACCGACCGCCTCGTGCAGCATCACACCGGGCCAGCCCGGGCCGAGCACCACGTCCATCTCGCCGGCGGGCGCCGGGACCGATTCCAGATTGACCAGCGCTTCGCGCAGCGCGCCGTCTGCGGCGTCGCGCCATGCCTTGGTCTCGATGAAGCGCGCATAGGGTTCACGGCCCCCATAGCCCTTCGAGCCGCTCTCCTGACGGTCACCCTGGCCGGCGACGACTGAGACGTTGACCCGCACCAAGGGGCGGATGTCGCGATAGCTTTCGCCGTCGGGGCGCAGGATCTCGACCACCTGCCAGGTGGCGCCGACCGACACCGACACCTGCCGCACCCGCGGGTCCTTGTCGCGGATATAGGCGTCGATCTCGCCGAGCAGCTTGACCTTGGCCTCGAAGCCGGGCGCGTCGAGTGGATTGTCGTCGCCGTACAGCCGCACATTGGTGTGCGGCGGCGCGACCGACAGGCTGCCGCTGTAATCGCCGCGCACGGCCGCGACCGCGTCCGCGGCGCGGATCAGCGCCGGCAGCGACACGTCGGAGGAGTGCGCATAGCCGACCGCGTCGTCCTTAACGGCGCGTAAACCGAAGCCCTGCGCGGTGTCGTAGGTCGCCTGCTTCAGCCGGCCATTGTCGAACGCCAGCGCCTCGGTCTGGCTGTATTCGAGAAACAGCTCGCCATCATCGGCGCCCGCAAGCCCCCGCGCGATCTCGCGCCTCACTTCGTCGCGATCGAGATTGGCGCGGTCGATGAGCGAGGTCTGGGCTGGGTTGGTCATGAGGTCCTGTTCCCGAAGTTGTTCGGGGCACAACATAGGTGGTCTGACCTGGTTCTGCGAGGGGTTGGCGGATTTGGGAGCGGCGCCTGCGCCCCACCGAAAAAGCATGCTATGGTGTTCAGATGGATTACCGGGAGATCATCACCATCGAGCCGGGGAAGCGCGGCGGTCGGCCTTGCATTCGCCATATGCGAATTGCGGTCGCGGATGTGCTCGGCTGGCTGGCAGATGGCCAGACGCCGGAAGAGATTATCTCCGATTTCCCGGAGCTGACCCAACAGGACATCCGTGCGGCGCTCGCGTATGCGGCGGATCGTGAACGGCGGCTCATCACGGCTTCGTAATGAAGCTGCTGTTCGACCAGAACCTCAGCTTCAAGCTCTGTCGAGACGTCTCCGATCTTTTCCCGTGATCGTGCCACGTTCGCGATGTCGGCCTGACGGTGGCAGACGATCGGACGATATGGAGTTTCGCTCGGGCCAATCAGCTGACGATCGTTTCCAAGGACGCGGATTTTTCCGACATGGCGATGCTGCTGGGGCCGCCGCCGAAAGTTATTTGGGTGCGCTCAGGAAATGGGTCGCGCGCCGCAATCGCGTTGTTGCTTCGAACCCATTCCGGTTTGATTGCGGAGTTCGAGGCCGATGATGCCGTCTGTCTGGAAATCTATTAGCGCAAAGACCGAGTTTTGAGTTTGATGGGTTGGTTGACATTGTATCGTGCGCGATATAAATCACCCTCCATGAAATCGCCCCAGACATCGTCACGCGCGCCGCGATCGGCGGACAAGCAGAAGCTCGAGAACCAGCTCTGCTTCGCGCTGTATTCGACGCTGCTCGGGGTCAACAAGGTGTATCGCAGCCTGCTGCGCGAGTTCGACCTGACCTATCCGCAATATCTGGTGATGCTGGTGCTGTGGGAGAGAGACCAGATCAACGTGTCTGAGATCTGCGAGCAGCTCTATCTCGAGACGACCACGCTGACTCCGCTGCTGAAGCGGCTGGAGACGCGCGGGCTGATCAGCCGGCGGCGGTCGGCCGAGGACGAGCGGCAGGTGATCGTCGGCCTTACCGATGAGGGACGGGCGCTGCGCCAGCAGCTCAAGCACGTGCCGGACTGTCTTGGCACCGCGATGGGCGGTTCGCTCGACGACATCGTCGAGCTGCGTGACAAGCTGACCAAGCTCCGATCCAAGTTGTTTCAGGCCGCCTGATGCGGAAAGGGCGGCCGGACAAATCGACAAACGGCGCAAAAAATATCGCGCACGATAATTATGCGAACGATGTAAATCGATCGCCGGATTTTTCCAAGACCCTCAACCCGAGAAGGACCACACCATGTCAGTCGAGAAAGTTCTCTACCGCGCCACCGCCACTGCCACCGGAGGCCGCGACGGACGCGGCGTTAGCAGCGATGGCCATCTCGATGTCGCGCTCACGACGCCGAAGGAGCTCGGCGGCGGAGGCGGCGCCGGCACCAATCCGGAGCAGTTGTTCGCGGTCGGCTATTCGGCCTGCTTCCTCGGCGCGATGAAGTTCGTCGCCGGCCGCGACAAGCTGCCGATCCCGAAGGATGTCAGCGTCACCGGGGTGGTCGGCATCGGTCCGATCCCGACCGGCTTCGGCATCGAGGTGGAGCTGAAGATCAGCCTGCCCGGCATGGACCGCGAGCAGGCGCAGACGCTGGTCGATCGCGCCCATATCGTCTGCCCATATTCCAACGCTACCCGCGGCAATATCGATGTGACGTTGACGCTGGTTTGAGGCCGCGCCGCCTCGCCAAGGCGGCCGTTGCCAACGCTGACGTCATCGCCCGCGGACGCGGGCGACCCAGTATTCCAGGGCGCTTGTTGGTTCGCCGCGCGCTTGCCACGGAAGCTCTGCGATACTGGGTCGCCCGCATGCGCGGGGGACGACAGCATTATTCTGTTCGCCGGGTTATTGCGAAGTACAAGGACGCTTGCGTTAAACAGCCGTTCTCGCGCAAGACCCGCCTAAGGCAGCTTGTCGTAGCCTTCGCCGAGGCCGTTGAGGCTGAGCGGGAAGCCGATGCCTTCTTCCGGCGTTTCGAAGATGATGAAGGTCGCAGTCTTGGCGCTGCGGAGCTGGGCGAGAAGCTTGTCGTCCATCACCACCTCGGCGACGCAGCCGTTCGGGAGGCAGCGCACGAAGCCGGCGCGGCCGATGTCGGCGTTGTCGAGCTTGAGACCGAGGCCCGACGGCAGCAGCACGCCAAGCGGCGCCACCACGCGCATCAGCTTGCTCTTCTGATCGGCGGTCTTGAGGATGATCACGGTGAGGCCGGCGTTGGAGCGATCCTCCGCGACCACGCTCTGGATCAGCGCGCATTGCTCGGCCTTGGCGCCGGGCGGGGTGTCGCAGCGGATCTGCCAGTCGCCATGCACCGATCGGACTGCGCCTTGGGCGGCAACACTCCCGCTGCCTGCCAGTGCGGTCAGCGCCAATACGCCGACCGTAAGCAGGGCGCCGGTGGCGGCACGTCGGCTTGGGGCAAGAAACGGCGAAAGTCTGGCAAAGCCCATCAGAGGTGTTTCCGAGGTCGTAACGGGTGAACGATGCGATGTGTGGCGGGTTCCGACTGACCGCCAATGACGGCGCCATGAAGGCAGCTCGCGCGCCGGCGAATCAGGCTTCCGTGACGTTCGGGTGCTTTGCCTACAGCGAGGCCAGCATCTGTCAAGCCGACCGCACATTCCTTCGTGAGCGCGTCAGCGCCGCGAGACACGTGATGCCGTTGCCGATCAGGAAGCACCGGTTGTTTACGCGAGCTTATCTCAATCCTCATTGCGAGGCGCGCTGAATTGTGTTTCAAAAGTAGAATAAGAAGCGTTCGCACTTAGGCTACGCTTTTGTGCCGGACGCGACAAAAACTGAACGGCCTGTCACGCCGAATACGGCGGGCTTGCTGTGAGCAGGTATAGGGAGCGCGGCGGCATGAGAATGTCGAAGGAGCGAATCGGCCAGTGGTCGCTGGGGTTGGCGATCGCCTGTTGTGCGGCAGCGGTCGGCGGGACTGCCTTCGCCGAGATGGGACAGCCCGCCCCGTGGGAGGTCACCCTCCAGCAGCCCGCCTCTCCGGTCATGGAAAACATCGTCTGGTTTCACAGCTTCTTGCTGTGGCTGGTCACTCTGATCACGCTCTTCGTGCTGGCGCTGCTGGTGATCGTGGTGGTGAAGTTCAACGCCAAGGCCAACCCGGTCCCGTCCAAAACCACTCACCACACGCTGATCGAAGTGGCCTGGACGATTGTGCCGGTGCTGATCCTGGTCGCAGTCGCGGTGCCGTCGTTCCGTTTGTTGTTTCTTGAGCTCGACATTCCGAAGCCGGACCTCACCGTCAAGGCCACCGGCAACCAGTGGAACTGGACCTACACTTATCCGGACGACAAGATCGAGTTCACCTCGATCATGCTGACCGACGAAGAGAGGGCCAAGATGAATCCGGCGCCGCCTCGTCTGCTCGGTGTCGACAACGAGATGGTGGTGCCGGTCGACAAGGTGGTGCGGATCCAGACCACGGCTGCCGACGTGATCCATTCCTGGGCGGTCCCTTCGTTCGGCGTGAAGATCGACGCCATCCCCGGCCGGCTCAACGAAGCCTGGTTCAAGGCCACCAAGGAAGGCCGCTATTACGGACAGTGCTCCGAACTGTGTGGCCGCGACCACGCGTTCATGCCGATCGTCGTCCATGTGGTGAACGAGCAGGAGTATCAGGCCTGGAAGAAGAAGCAACAGGTCGCCTCGCGCATGCGTGACACATCCTACGCCTCAGCCGCTGCCGCCACGCGCTGAGCGCGGCGGGATCGTAAGACGTCGAACGGGAGCCGCAGGCTCCAAGGTTTTCAAGTCAGGATCTGAAGATGGCAATGGAAGCTGCAAGGGTCGCTCATTCCGATCACGCGCACGACGATCATGCGCACACGCACCCGACCGGATGGCGACGCTATCTGTACTCGACCAACCACAAAGATATCGGCACCATGTACCTGGTGTTCGCGGTGATGGCCGGCATCATCGGCGGCGTGATGTCGATCGCGATCCGGGTCGAGCTGATGTACCCCGGCGTTCAGATCTTCCACAATTCTCACACCTACAACGTGTTCGTCACCTCGCACGGCCTGATCATGATCTTCTTCATGGTGATGCCGGCGATGATCGGCGGGTTTGGCAACTGGTTTGTGCCGCTGATGATCGGTGCGCCGGACATGGCGTTCCCGCGCATGAACAATATCTCGTTCTGGCTGCTGCCGGCGGCGTTCACGCTGCTGATCATTTCCACTTTTGTGGAGGGCGAGCCGTCGTCGAACGGCGTCGGGACCGGCTGGACGATGTATGCGCCGCTGTCGACAACAGGGCACCCTGGCCCCGCGGTCGACTTTGCGATCCTGGCGCTGCATCTGGCCGGTGCATCGTCGATTCTCGGCGCGATCAACTTCATCACCACCATCTTCAACATGCGGGCGCCGGGCATGACCCTGCACAAGATGCCGCTGTTCGTGTGGTCGGTGCTGATCACTGCGTTCCTGTTGCTGCTGTCGCTGCCGGTGCTCGCCGGCGCCATCACCATGCTGCTGACCGACCGCAACTTTGGAACGACTTTCTTCTCGGCCGAAGGCGGCGGCGATCCGCTGCTGTTCCAGCACTTGTTCTGGTTCTTCGGTCACCCAGAAGTCTACATCCTGATCCTGCCGGGCTTCGGCATGATCAGCCAGATCGTGTCGACCTTCTCCAAGAAGCCGGTATTCGGCTATCTCGGCATGGCCTACGCGATGGTGGCGATCGGCGTGATCGGCTTCGTGGTGTGGGCGCACCACATGTACACTGTCGGCATGTCGAGCACGACGCAGGCCTATTTCGTCGCCGCCACCATGGTGATCGCGGTGCCGACCGGTGTGAAGGTGTTCTCCTGGATCGCCACGATGTGGGGCGGTTCGATCGAATTCAAGACGCCGATGCTGTGGGCGGTGGGCTTCATCTTCCTGTTCACCGTCGGCGGCGTCACCGGCGTGGTGCTGGCCAATGCCGGCGTCGACCGGGTGCTGCAGGACACCTACTACGTCGTCGCGCACTTCCATTACGTGCTGTCGCTCGGCGCGGTGTTCGCCATCTTCGCGGGCTGGTACTACTGGTTCCCGAAGATGGCCGGCTACATGTACAACGAGACGATCGGCAAGCTGCATTTCTGGCTGACCTTCATCGGCGTCAACATGGTGTTCTTCCCGCAGCACTTCCTCGGCCTGTCGGGGATGCCGCGGCGCTACGTCGACTATCCGGATGCCTTCGCCGGCTGGAATCTGGTGTCGTCGATCGGCTCCTACATCTCCGGCTTCGCCGTCCTGGTATTCCTCTACGGAATGACGCTCGCCTTCATCCGCAAGGAGCGCGCGGCGCACAATCCGTGGGGCGCCGGTGCGACCACGTTGGAATGGACGCTGTCGTCGCCGCCGCCGTTCCATCAGTTCGAGGTGCTGCCACAGGTCCGGTAAGACCGGTGAAGGAACCTGCATCCGCCGCCGCTGTTGCGACTGCGGATGCAGTCCGAAACGAAAGGTGAGACCTTGTCGGTTATCGATGCCAATCCGATCCCGCTTGCGCCCCGGATTTCCGAAGCCGGAGTTGCCGACTACATCGCGCTGCTGAAACCGCGGGTGATGTCCCTGGTGGTGTTCACCGCGCTGGTCGGCCTGCTGATGGCTCCCGGCAGTTTTCATCCGGTGCTGGCGATCACCGCGGTCATCTGCATCGCGGTCGGCGGCGGCGCGGCCGGTGCGCTGAACATGTGGTACGAGGATGACATCGACGCCAAGATGACGCGCACCGCCAACCGGCCGATTCCGCGCGGCCGGGTGACGCGACCCGAGGCGCTGACCTTCGGCATGACGCTGGCGTTCTTCTCGGTGGTGACGCTCGGCATCCTGGTGAATTGGGTTGCTGCCGCGCTGCTCGCCTTCACCATCTTCTTCTACGTCGTGATCTATACGATGTGGCTGAAGCGCTGGACCGCGCAGAACATCGTGATCGGCGGCGCCGCCGGCGCGCTGCCGCCGGTGGTGGCCTGGGCCTCGGTCACCGGATCGCTCGCGGTCGAGCCGATCCTGCTGTTCCTGATCATCTTCTTCTGGACCCCGCCGCATTTCTGGGCGTTGGCGCTGTTCCGCAACGACGACTACGCCCGCGCCGGCGTGCCGATGCTGCCGGTCGTCGCCGGCCCGGATCACACGCGGCTGCAGATCCTGCTCTACACCGTGGCGCTGGTCGCAGTGGCGGCCGCGCCGTGGCCGCTCGGCTACTTCGGTGCGATCTACGGCGTCGCGTCGCTCGCGCTCGGCGGCTGGATGCTGATGCTGGCGGTGCGGGTGTATCGCCATCGCTCCGGCAGCGCCGCGCTGCGCGCGACCCGCAATCTGTTCAAGTTCTCGATCCTGTATCTGTTCGCACTGTTTGCGATTCTCCTGGTCGAGGTCGTTGCCGCGGCGGTTTTGCGGCTGATCGGATGACGGAGGACGCGATGGAGCCAGGTCACAAGCAGCCGCCCGGCGTCGTTCTCACCGAGGCCCAGAAGAAACGCCAGCGCGAGCGTTCGATCGCGATTGCGGTGGCGCTCGGTGTGCTGGTGGTGCTGTTCTTCGCGGTCACCCTGGTCAAAGGGCCGGCGGTGCTGCAGCGGCCGATGTGAGGGAGAAGCCGATGTCACCGCCGCTCTCGCAAGCTCCGCAGCCGCCCGCGCCACGTCGCGGGCTCGGACGCGACACGATGGTGGCGGCGGTGTGCGGCCTCGTGGTCGCGCTGATGGTCGGCGCGTCGTTTGCCGCGGTGCCGTTCTACAATTGGTTCTGCCGGACGACCGGATTCAACGGCACCACGCAGGTGGCGCGCGCGGCGCCAAGCGCCGCGCCGCTCTCCCGGACCGTTACGGTCGGTTTCGATTCCAACGTCAACGGTCTGCCATGGAAATTCGAGCCCGAGCAGCGTGAGATCGAGGTCCCGATCGGCAAGGTGGTGACGATCTACTACCGGGTCACCAACCTCTCCAAACACGCCACCACCGGGCAGGCGGCCTACAATGTCACGCCGCTGACCGTCGGATCCTACTTCACCAAGATCAACTGCTTCTGCTTCACCGAGCAGACATTGGCGGCCGGTGAAAGCCGCGACATGCCGGTGGTGTTCTACATCGATCCGGCGTTCGCCGCCGATTCGGAGAACGACACCGTCAAGACCATCACTCTGTCCTACACCTACTACCCGGTGCGCGATCCGGCGCCGAAGCCGGTGGCTTCGAGCGATCCGGTGCCGCGCAAAGGCAATCTCTGACAGGAAACGCTGCAACAAGAACAGCCGGGATTAAGCATCGGCATCCCGGGGGGATCGAAACGGAGAGCGACCATGGCCACGGCGCACGTCAAGCACCACGACTATCATCTCGTCGATCCGAGCCCCTGGCCGTTCGTCGGCTCGGTGTCGGCGTTCGTCATGGCGCTCGGCGCGGTGTCGTGGATGCACCAGATGTACCAGGGCGCGCCGATCGTATTCGGCGTCGGCGTCATCGGCGTGCTCTACACCATGGCGAGCTGGTGGAGCGACGTCATCCGCGAGGCGCAGTATCAGCACGACCACACCCGCGTGGTGCAGCTCAGCCATCGCTACGGCATGATCCTGTTCATCGCCTCCGAGGTGATGTTCTTCGTCGCCTGGTTCTGGGCCTATTTCAATGCAGCGCTGTTCCCGGCCGATCCGGTCCACGCCGTCCGCGCCGAGCTGTTCGGCGGGGTATGGCCGCCGAAGGGGATCGAGACCTTCGACCCGTGGCATCTGCCGCTGCTCAACACGCTGATCCTGCTGACCTCCGGCACCACCGTCACCTGGGCCCATCACGCCCTGCTGCATAACGATCGCAAAGGCCTGAAACAGGGGCTGATCTTCACTATCCTGCTCGGCGCGACGTTCTCCTGCGTCCAGGTCTACGAGTACAGCCACGCCACGTTCTCGTTTGCCGGCAACGTCTACGGCGCGACCTTCTTTATGGCGACCGGCTTCCACGGCTTCCACGTGCTGGTCGGCACCATCTTCCTGCTGGTGTGCCTGATCCGCGCCTATGCGGGGCACTTCACGCCGAAGCAGCATCTCGGATTCGAGTTCGCCGCTTGGTACTGGCACTTTGTCGACGTGGTCTGGCTGTTCCTGTTCGTCTGCATCTACGTCTGGGGCCATGGAGCCTCGACGATGGCACACGGCGGCTGAGCTCGACCGATCCGCGGGGAGCGGCCGGCGCGGTCGCCCTCCGTGCTTTCAAGGCTGCACGATGATGAGCTTGCACCAATCCGTTATTGCGAGGAGCGAAGCGACGAAGCAATCCAGGAGCGCCATGCACCGGGCCCTGGATTGCTTCGCCTTCGGCTCGCAATGACGGAGCGGATCGATCAGGCTCCCTCCGTCCTGCAAACCGCGCTACGCGGCATTGCCTGCCGCTGTCCGCGCTGCGGTGAGGGACGGTTGTACGCCGGCTTCCTGACGCTGGCGCCGCGTTGTGAGGTGTGCGACCTTGATTTCAGCTTCACCGATGTGGGCGACGGCGCAGCGGTGTTCACCATCCTGGTCGGCGGCGCGATCGTGGTGCTGTGTGCGCTGATCGTCGAAGTCAAATATCAGCCGCCGTACTGGGTGCATGCGGCACTCTGGCTGCCCTTGGTGCTGATCACGACGCTGCTGCCGCTGCGTTCGATCAAGGCGGCGTTGATCGCGCTGCAATTCCACCACAAGGCGCGGGAAGGTCGCTTGGTCGACCGCGAGCAGGAATGACCTCGGCCGCGGCGCACCGGCGCGGCACCGCCGGGATGAGCCTGATTGCGCTGACGATGGTGGCGGTGCTGCTGTCGCTCGGGGTCTGGCAATTGCAGCGCCGCGACGAGAAGCACCGGCTGATCGCGGCGCTGCACGAGCGGCTTGCGGCCGAGCCGGTGGCGCTGCCGGTCGCGCGCGACTGGCCGTCGCTCGATCCGGTCCATCACGAATTCCGTCGCGTCCGCTTCACCGCGACCTATCTGAAGCTACCCGACGCGATGGTGTATTCGTCCGGCTCGGCGGTGCGCGACGACGTCGCCGGCCCCGGCACCTGGGCATTCCTGCCGGCGCGGCTGCCGGACGGGCGCACCGTGGTGATCAATACCGGCTTCGTCCCCAACACCATGCAGCAGCGCGGCACCGAGGATCGCGCGATCGCGCCGCTGCTCACCGGCGAGCCGGCGACGCTGACCGGCTATTTGCGGTTTCCCGAGCACCCCGGCCTGTTCACCGCTTCGCCGAACGTCGACAAGCGGCTCTGGTTCACCCGCGACGTACCGGCGATGGCCGTCGCGCTCGGCTGGGACCGGCCGGCCGAACTGGCGCCGTTCTACGTCGATTTGGAAGCGCCGGTGCCCGCCAGCGGCGTGCCGAAGCCCGGGCCGCTGGGCGTGCATCTGCGCGACAACCATCTGCAATACGCCATCACCTGGTTCGGGCTGGCGCTGGCGGTGACGATCGCATTCGTGGTCTGGCTGTTCGGGCAGAGCCGGCGCTCCGCCGCAGCGGTCGGTTGACGCGGCGGCTTGGCCGGGCTTCGGCGGATCGTGTAGGATCGTACGGAAGCGCTGGTCCGGTTCAGCCCTTGTGGGTCCAGGAGCCACCTCATGCCGTCAAGCTACAGCTACTCGGTCATTCTCGAGCCCCAGGAAGGGGGCGGCTTCACTGTGCTCGTCCCGGCGCTGCCGGAGGTGGTGACCGAGGGCGACACCGAGCAGGAAGCGCTCGCCAATGCCGAGGAGGCGATCCGTGCAGTCCTCGCCTACAGGCGGGATCAAGGAAGGGCGCCTCCATCCGATGCGCATCCCGAAATTCGCCACGTGACGGTGGCCGCCTGACATGGTCGGCGGCCGGCTACCGGTCGTCAACGGCAGGCGGGTAATTCAGGCGCTCATGAGAACGGGTTTTGTCGTCGATCGGATCGTCGGCAGTCACTATGTTCTGGTATATCCGGGCGATCCGGCGCGCACCGTGACCGTTCCAGTCCATGCAGACGTGACCTGAAGCCCGGTACACTGCGATCGCTTATCCGGCAAACCGGCCTGACGGTGGACGAGTTCACTGAGGTTCTTTGAAGTCGTATCGCCAAACCAGCGCACATGATGCATCGGATGCGACGTGCAGCGACGGTATCGTGCTGCCCCGCCTGATCGGGCGATCGAGGACTTCTGCGATGGGAGTGATTTCCCCTGCGCCTCAAACTCCTTTATGGTGAGGCCGATTTCACCCACGCGTGAGACTGAACTCGATCAATATCAAAGGCTTGGGCGTTGGGCCGGGCCTTTGGAGGCACCCTTGACGACCTATGTTTCGACCCGGGGCGACGCCCCGCGCCTCGGCTTTTGTGACGTGATGCTGACCGGGCTCGCCCGTGACGGCGGGCTGTATATTCCCGAAGTCTGGCCGCAGCTCACCCCCGACACAATCACCAGCCTGTTCGGCCGGCCATATTGGGAGGTCGCCGTCGAGGTGATCCGGCCGTTCGTCGCCGGCGAGATTTCCGACGCCGAGCTCGGCCGCATGGCCAACGAGGCCTATGCCACCTTCCGCCACCCGGCGGTGGTGCCGCTGCGCCAGACCGGTCCGAGCCAGTTCGTGCTCGAGCTGTTCCACGGCCCGACGCTGGCGTTCAAGGACGTGGCGATGCAGCTGCTGTCGCGGCTGATGGATCACGTGCTGGAGAAGCGCAAGCAGCGCACCACCATCGTGGTAGCGACCTCCGGCGACACCGGCGGCGCCGCGGTCGATGCTTTCGCCAACCTGAACAATGTCGACCTCATCGTGCTGTTTCCGCACGGCCGGATCTCCGACGTGCAGCGGATGATGATGACCACGTCCGGCGCGCCGAACGTGCATCCGTTGGCGATCGAAGGCCATTTCGACGATTGCCAGGCGATCGTGAAGGGGCTGTTCAACCACCACAAATTCCGCGATCAGGTGGCGCTGTCCGGCGTCAACTCGATCAACTGGGCCCGGATCGTCGCGCAGGTGGTGTACTATTTCACCAGCGCGGTGGCGCTCGGTGCGCCGAACCGGCTGGTCGACTTCACCGTGCCGACCGGCAATTTCGGCGACATCTTCGCCGGCTATGTCGCCAAGAAGATGGGCCTGCCGGTGCGGCGGCTGAAGATCGCCGCCAACGTCAACGACATCCTGGCGCGCACGCTGAAGACCGGCATCTACGAGGTCCGCGAGGTCCACGCCACCACCTCGCCGTCGATGGACATCCAGGTGTCTTCGAATTTCGAGCGGTTGCTGTTCGAGGCCTCCGGCCGCGACGCTGCGCTGATCCGCTCACTGATGGGCTCGCTGTCTCAGTCCGGCCGTTTCGTGCTGCCGGATGCGGTGCTGGCCGCGATCCGCGACGAGTTCGACGCCGGGCGTGCCGATGAAGCGGAGACCGAATCGGCGATCCGTGCCGCCTGGCGCGAGGCGGGCGATCTGATCGACCCGCACACCGCGGTCGCGCTCGCGGTGGCCGACCGCGACACCACCGATTCGAGCGTGCCGAACATCGTGCTGTCGACGGCCCATGCGGCCAAGTTCCCGGACGCCGTCGAAGCCGCCTGCGGCATCCGGCCCGGGCTGCCGGCCTGGCTCGACGGGCTGATGAGCAAGCCCGAATCGATCAAGATCATGCCGCGTGATCAGGTGGCGATCGAACATCATGTGCTGGCGGTGAGCCGCGCCGCCAAGCAAGGAGTCGCCGGATGACCGTGGAAGTCAGCAAGCTGCCCTCCGGCCTCACGGTCGTCACCGACACCATGCCGCATCTCGAGACCGCGGCGCTCGGGGTCTGGACCGGCGTCGGCGGCCGCGATGAGAAGCCGGACGAGCACGGCATCTCGCATCTGCTCGAACACATGGCGTTCAAGGGCACCACGCGCCGCACCTCGCGCGAGATCGCCGAGGAGATCGAGGCGGTGGGCGGCGATCTCAACGCCGGCACTTCGACCGAGACCACAGCGTATTACGCGCGGGTGATGAAGGCCGACGTGCCGCTGGCGCTCGATGTGCTGTCGGACATTCTCGCCAATCCGTCGTTCGAGGCCGAAGAGCTCGAGCGCGAGAAGAGCGTGATCGTGCAGGAGATTGGTGCCGCCCAGGACACCCCCGACGACGTCGTGTTCGAATATCTCAACGAGCTTTGCTACCCGGAGCAGCCGATCGGACGTTCGCTGCTCGGCACCGCCAAGACGCTGAAGAGCTTCAGCCGCGAGAAGCTGCAGTCCTACCTGTCGACGCATTATCGTGGGCCCGACATGGTGGTGGCGGCGGCGGGCGCGGTCGATCACGCCCGCATCGTCGAGGAAGTCGCGCATCGCTTCGCCAGTTTCGACGCCAACCCGGCGCCCAAGCCGCAGCCGGCGATGTTCGGCGCGGGCGGCGCGCGCGTGGTGCATCGCGACCTCGAGCAGGCGCATCTGACGCTGGCGCTGGAGGGGCTGCCGCAGTCCGATCCGTCGCTGTTCAGCATGCAGGTCTTCACCAACATTCTCGGCGGCGGAATGTCGTCGCGGCTGTTCCAGGAGGTGCGGGAGAAGCGCGGGCTGTGCTACTCGATCTACACCTTCCACGCGCCCTACAGCGACACCGGCTTCTTCGGCCTCTACACCGGCACGGATCCGGCGGATGCGCCGGAGATGATGGAGGTGATCGTCGACGTCATCAACGACGCGGTCGATACCCTGACCGAAGCCGAAATCGCGCGGGCAAAAGCGCAGATGAAGGCCGGCCTGCTGATGGCGCTCGAAAGCTGCTCGTCGCGTGCCGAGCAGCTCGCCCGCCACATCCTCGCTTATGGCCGGCCGTTGCCGGTCGACGAACTGGTCGGACGGATCGATGCCGTCACCGTCGACACCGCGCGCGAGGCGGGGCGTACGCTGTTGTCGCGCAGCCGGCCCGCCGTGGTGGCGCTGGGCAGCGGCCGCGGTCTCGACAGAGCTGCCGGCTTTGCTGAAGGCTTGACACAATCCAAGTCCAAGACGTCCTATCATTGATCTGACGCCGCGGGTTGCGGCGTTCGTGGCCCGCCGATTTTGCGGGTCGGGAGTGCCGCCATGGCGCTGTTTCGTATGCCCTCCGTCGGCCCTGCTGCTCTGGCGCCGCGCGGCAACGGGTTGCTGCTGCGCTCGCCGCAGATGGCGGATTTCCCGCAATGGGCCGAACTGCGTGAGTACAGTCGGGCCTATCTGACGCCGTGGGAGCCGATCTGGCCGTCGGACGATTTGACCCGTGCCGGCTTTCGCCGCCGACTGCGGCGCTACGCCGAGGACATTTCCGCCGATCGTTCCTATCCGTTTCTGGTGTTTCGCGAGCAGGACCAGCAGCTAGTCGGCGGAGTCACCCTGGCGAATGTCCGTCGCGGCATCGTGCAAGCCGGCACGATCGGCTATTGGATCGGCCAGCCGTTCGCCCATCAAGGGTATATGACGGCTGCGTTACGGGTGCTGCTGCCGACGCTGTTCGGCGAACTCAACCTGCATCGTGTCGAGGCCGCCTGCATCCCGACCAACTCCCCGTCGATCCGGGTGCTGGAGAAATGCGGCTTCACCCGGGAGGGGCTGGCGCGGCGCTATCTGTGCATCAACGGCGTCTGGCAGGACCATCTGTTGTTCGGCCTTCTGCACGAGGATTTCCGCGGCTGATTCGTCCCATTCCGAATCGCCTGCGCCTTTGGTTCGCCGGCATTGCTTTGCTATAACCCCGGCCGACGAAACGATGGCAATGCCGGGTGGAATGAATGGCTCAGGAGATTGAACGGGTGCCGACGCGGTACCGGACCTCGCGGGCGGCGCGGGTCACGGTGGCGGTGGCGATCTGCGGCACAGTGCTGGCGGCGACGCCGGCGTCGTCGCAATCGTTCACCGATCGCTTCAAAAGCCTGTTCGGCGGCTCGTCCGACCAGGAGCCGTCGCCGACCGTCACCAATGGTCCGCCGGTCGAAAGCCAGCTGACCTGTCCGTCGGTGACGGTGCGCTCCGGCGCCTCGACTTATGCGGTCGGCCTGCCGGGCAAGGAAGCTAGCGGTGCTGATCTGCGCTATCAGGCGGTGATCAGCCGCACCGCGCGCGAATGCAATCTCAATTCCGGTGTCATCACCGCCAAGATCGGCATTCAGGGCCGGATCATCGCCGGCCCGGCGGGCGCACCGACCTCCGTCGACGTGCCGCTGCGCATCGCCGTGGTGCAGGAAGGCGTGTCGCCGAAGACGATCTTCACCAAGGCGTATCGGACGACGGTTTCGATGCAGCCCGACGGCAGTGTGCCGTTCAGCCTAGTGGCCGAGGACGTCGCCTATCCGGCGCCGTCGGTCGCCGCCAACGATGCCTACGTGTTCTATATCGGCTTCGATCCTCAGGCGCTGAAGCCGGAGCCGCGGTCCCGCAAGCGGAGATAGCCGAACCTCGTCAGGAACGGCGGCGGCGCCGATCCGATGTCACCGAGAAAACAAAAGGCCGGCGCGATCGCTCGCGCCGGCCTTTTTTGGTTTGTTCTGGAAAAAGGCGTTAGCTCAGTTGAGCTTGCCGCGGACTTCCTGGATGCCCTTGCTGAGCAGCTCGTCGGCGAGGTTGCCCTTGACCGATTCAGAGAGGATCCGCGAGGCCGCCGCAACCGCAGCTTCGGCAGCCGCCGCGCGAACGTCGGCGAGCGCCTGGGCTTCGGCGAGGGCGATCTTGCTCTCCGCGGTCTTGGTGCGGCGAGCGACAAAGTCTTCCAGCTTGGCCTTGGCTTCCGCTGCGATCCGTTCGGCATCGGCCTTGGCGCTGTCGACGATCGCCTGAGCTTCGCGTTCGGCCGAGGCGCGGCGCGCCCGGTAGTCGGCGAGCAGCTTGGCAGCCTCGTCCTTCAGCTTGCGCGCTTCGTCGAGCTCCGCCTTGATCCGGTCGCGACGCTTGTCCAACGCCTGCAGCACGGTGCGGTGCACGCCGAAATAGGCGAACACGCCGAGCAGGATGACGAACGCAACGGCGACCCAGGTCTCTGCTTCTGCGAAGATTGCCATCAGCCTCAACCCTTCAACGAAGCGTCGACTGCGCTGTCCACCGCCTTGCCGTCCGGCGTGACGCCGGCAAGCTGCTGGACGATCGCCGAGGCGGCGTCCGACGCGATGTTGCGCACGTTACCCATTGCCGCAGTCCGAGTTGCAGCGATGGTCTTCTCGGCGTCGGCGAGCTTCGCCGCCAGCCGTTCTTCCAGCGTCTTGCGCTCGGCTTCCGCCTGCGCATTGAGCTTTTCGCGGGTCTCCGCACCGATCGCCTGGGCCCGGGCGCGGGCGTCGGCGAGTTCGGCCTCATAGGCCTTCAGCGCGTCGTCCGCCTCGCCCTTCAGCTTCTGCGCGGCCGCCAGATCGCCGTCGACGGTCTTCTGCCGCTCTTCGATCACACCGCCGACGCGCGGCAGTGCGATCTTGGAAACGATCAGGTAGAGCGCGACGAACGCGATCGCCAGAGACACCAATTGCGACGCAAAAGTGCTCTGGTCGAACGGCGGAAACGCAGCGTGTCCATGGGCGTCGGCTTGCGTATGGGCAGTGGTGCCCTTGGCATCGCCATGACCTTCAGCCACGGGCTTCTCCTGTTCGGCCGGTCGCGACCCGAAGGGTCAGGACCGGATTTTGGATCTTAGAGGGCGAACAGCAGCAGCAGGGCGATCAGCAGCGAGAAGATGCCGAGCGCTTCGGTCACCGCGAAGCCGAAAATCAGGTTGCCGAACTGGCCCTGAGCGGCCGAGGGATTGCGCACCGCAGCGGCGAGGTAGTTGCCGAAGATGATGCCCACGCCAGCGCCGGCGCCACCCATGCCGATGCAGGCAATACCAGCGCCAATGTACTTCGCGGCAATCGGATCCATGTTAACGAACTCCTGTTGGGGTTTGGTTGTAGACGTCGGTGGTCAGGCTCAGTGGCCCGGATGCATCGCATCGTTGAGATAGATGCAAGTCAGAATGGCGAACACGTAGGCCTGCAGGAAAGCCACCAGGATTTCCAGGGCGGTGAGCGCGATCACCATGATCAGGGGCAGCGTGGCGCCGAACCAGCCGGCGATCCCGATGCCGGCGAGCAGCGGGATGAAGCTCGCGAACACCTTGAGGGCGATGTGGCCGGCGAGCATGTTCGCGAACAGACGAACCGAATGCGAAATCGGCCGCAGGAAGAACGAGAACACTTCGATGAAGACCACCAGCGGCAGCACGAAGATCGGAATTCCGGACGGCACGAACAGCTTGAAGAACTTCAGGCCGTTCTTGGCGAAGCCGTAGATCACCACGGTCAAGAACACCAGCAGCGCCAGCGCGGCGGTGACGATCAGGTGGCTGGAAACCGTGAAGGTGTAGGGAATGATGCCGACCAGGTTGGACACGCAGATGAACATGAAAAGCGTGAACACCAGCGGGAAGAACTTCATGCCTTCCTTGCCGGCCGTCGATCGGATCGTGTTGGCGACGAACTCATAGGAGAGTTCGGCCATCGATTGGAACCGGCCGGGCACCAGCTTACGGCCGGGGGCCAGCATCAGAATGCCGATCAGCGCCACCGCGGCGAACATGTACGCCGAGGAATTGGTGAACGCGATCTCCTGATTGCCGATATGGCCGATCGTGAAGATCTTCTGGATATTGAATTGGTGAATCGGATCGACCATCCGCCCGCTTCTCTCGGTCCCGCCGGGTTATCGCCGGCTCAATGACATCAATCGTCTGGCTGCGCCTCGACGTCAGTGCATTGTCGGCTTCTGAACCACGCCTGCCGACCGCACCACGTTCACCACACCGGCGATGAAGCCGAGCAGCACGAACACGATGAGACCCCAAGGCGAAATCGACAACAAACGGTCGATACCCCAGCCTAGCAATGCCCCGCCGGCAACGCCCGCGACCAGTTCCGAGGAAAGCCGAAAACCGAGTGCCATCGCCGAGGCTCTGGCAGGTCCGTCTTCACTTCCTGTTCCGGATTGGTCCGACTGGAGTTTCCGGCTTTCCCGAGAATGGGTGAGCCGTTGTTCCAGGCTTCCGAGCCTTGCGGAAAGCGCGGCCTCCTCGGGTGATCCGTCGCGCGTTTCATGCGGTCGCCTGCTGCTGTCGTGCGTGTCGTCCGCCATGTCGTGGAGACCCGAACTAGCTGCCGCTAACGATGAAATAACGCCCCAGAGACCCTTAAAAGCCGCGCGGACCATACTGACCGCCTGTAGGCAAGTCAAGATTCGGTCGCAGCCACTTACAGCGTTGTTTTGGCTGATTTTATTGATGATCTGCGAGTCGATGCGATAACTTGTCCGCAGTGCATTTGCGGCGCTGCGCCATGATCCGGCTTGCATGGTGCGAATGGCTCTGATCCGATGCCTTCCGCTTCCAGCGATCCGTTCGCAACGGCTCGCTGGAAAGCCCGCCATCGGAGACCTCATGTCGCGCCGGATCGACTACTACTTCTCGTTTCAATCGCCCTGGGCCTATATCGGCCATCAGTCGTTGCGGCGGCTGGTGGAGACCTATGCACTCGAGCTCTCCTACAAACCCGTGTTGTTGGGCGAGCTGTTTTCCGAGACCGGCGGCTTGCCGCTGGCGAAACGGCATCCGGCACGGCAGCTCTATCGCGCAGTCGAACTGCAGCGCTGGCGCGACAAGCGTGGTCTCGACTTCAAGTTGTGGCCGAAGCATTGGCCGTTCGATGCGCGGCTCGCTGACGGCGTGGTGATCGCCGCGCTCGCCGACGGGCTCGATCCGGAGCCCTATCTGCAGCGCGCTTATGCCGCGGTGTGGGAACGGGAGCTCGATCTCACTCAGAAGGCGGTGCTGACCGAGCTCGCCAATGCCGCCGGCTTGCCGGGCGAACGACTGGTCGCACAGGCTGGTTCTGACCAGATTCGCGCCGCTTACGAGCAAAACCGGCTGGATGCGATCGCCGCCAACGTGTTCGGCTCGCCCGCTTACGTGCTCGATGGCGAGGTGTTCTGGGGCCAGGACCGGATCGAACTCCTCGAGGATGCGTTGAAGTCCGGTCGCGAGCCGTACCGGCCGGTGGACCGAGCCCCCATATAGGCGGGGTCTCGAATCTTTAACGCGGAGCATCCCCGATGAGCTTTGCACGATTGGCCGTGGATTTTTCCGGCGGCGCCCGCCGCGGCCCGCGGGCGGCCGTGTTGGCGTTGCTGGTCGCGTTCGGCGGAGCAGGTGGTGCGGTGGCTGAAACGCCGCTGCCGGACAGCGAGAATGGCCGCTATACCTTCACCCCGTCGGCCGATGGGGTGGTGCGGCTCGATACCCGAACCGGCAAGGTCTCGACCTGCACCGACAAGGGCAGTGGATGGGCCTGCTATGCGGTCGCGGACGAACGCGCCGCGTTCGATGCCGAGACCGGACGGTTGCAGGCCGAGATCGATCGGCTGAAGCAGGAAGCCGATGCGCTGCGCGCCGCCAACGACAGCCTGAAAGCGCAGCTCGCCAGTACCGGGCAGCCGGGTGCCAAGATTGATGAGGCGATGCCGAAGAGCGACCGGCTGCCTCAGCCGCAGGTCACCGAGAAGGATGGCCAGCGTAAGCTGGAAATCCCTCTACCGAGCGATCAGGACGTCGATCGGGTGGTGGGCTTCCTCGAGCGCGCCTGGCGCAAGCTGGTCGATATGGCGACCCGGGTGCAGCGGGACATCAGCGGCGACAAGATCTGAGCGGTCGTGGCGCGAGGCCTTCGATGAGTTCATCCCGCACCGTGACCCGCACGCCACTGGCGCGCGGGGCCGTCACGACCGTCGCCTCTTCGCTGCTGACCGTGCAGACGGGCGGCGCCGGGTTCACCGATATCACTCGCGAGATCGCTGCGTTCGTTGCCGAGGCGCAAGCGCAGGACGGCGGCGTCACCGTGTTCGTGCGCCACACCTCGGCGTCGCTGACGATTCAGGAAAATGCCGATCCGACCGTGCTGGCCGATCTCACCACCGTGCTGAACCGGCTCGCGCCGGAGAACGCCGGTTGGCGCCACGACACCGAGGGACCCGACGACATGCCGGCGCACGTCAAGACCATGCTGACGTCGGTGTCACTGCAGATCCCGGTGCGACAAGGACGGCTCGCGCTGGGCACCTGGCAGGGCGTTTATCTGATCGAACACCGCGCACGGCCGCACCGCCGCGAGATCGTGCTGCAGTTTCTCGGTGCGACGGAGTCATAACTCTTCCCGAGATGCACTGAGCCCTTATCCCCAAGAACCCGGCGACGGTTCGAGACGGCGCTTCGCGCCTCTTCGCCACGAGTTGCACAGGTTGTTAGCGGCCTTATCTCACGGCCAAATGCAAAGCGGCCGCGGATTACTCCGCAGCCGCTGCTGTCTGGTTGGTCCGGCGCAGGCGCCGAACTAATGCATCAGGTCCTGCTGATGTCGACGTTCTTGGTCTCGGGCAGGAAGATCAGGCCCACCACCACCGTGATCGACGCGAACACGATCGGGTACCACAGACCCGCGTAGATATCGCCGGTCGAGGCGACGATCGCGAATGCGGTCGCCGGCAACAGGCCGCCGAACCAGCCGTTGCCGATGTGATACGGCAGCGACATCGAGGTGTAGCGGATCCGGGTCGGGAACAGTTCGACCAGCAGCGCCGCGATCGGGCCGTAGACCATGGTGACGAACAGCACCAGCACGAACAGCAGGCCGATCACCGCGGCGATGTTCGGGCTGAACACATCGAACGGGTGTGCCATTTTGACGATCTGGGGGTTGCCGGCCTTCGGATAGCCGGCTTCGTGCACCGCCGCGAGTACCTGCGGGTTCGAGGTCTTGGCGTCGATGTACGGCACCTCCTTGTCGTTCACCATGACCTTGACGCCGGAGCCGGCCGGGCCGCTGACGGTGGAGTACTTCACCGACGATTTCGACAGGAAGTCGCGGGCGGTGTCGCACGGCTTGGAGAAGACGCGGGTGCCGACCGGGTTGAACAGATCGCCGCAGCCGGCGGGGTCGGCGACGACCTGCACCTTCACGGTCTCGATCGCCTTCTCCAGCGCCGGGTTGGCGTAGGTGGTGATCATCCGGAAGATCGGGAAGAACGACAGCGCCGCGATCAGGCACCCGGTGAGGATGATCGGCTTGCGGCCGATCTTGTCCGACAGCCAGCCGAAGATGATGAAGAAGCCGGTGCCGAGCAGCAGCGACCAGGCGATCAGCAGGTTCGAGGTGTAGCCGTCGACCTTCAGGATCGATTGCAGGAAGAACAGCGCGTAGAACTGGCCGGTGTACCAGACCACGCCCTGGCCCATCACCGCGCCGAGCAGCGCGATCAGCACGATCTTGGCGTTGCCCCAGTTGGCGAACGCTTCGGTCAGCGGCGCCTTCGAGGTCTTGCCCTCTTCCTTCATCTGCTTGAACACCGGCGACTCGTTGAGCCGGAGCCGGATCCAGACCGAGACGCCGAGCAGGGCGACCGACACCAGGAACGGCACGCGCCAGCCCCAATCGGCGAACGCGGCTTCCCCGACGATGGTGCGGGTGGCGAGGATCACCAGCAGCGACAGGAACAGGCCGAGCGTTGCGGTGGTCTGAATGAACGAGGTGTAGTAGCCGCGTTTGCCGGGCGGAGCATGTTCGGCGACGTAGGTCGCGGCGCCGCCATACTCGCCGCCGAGCGCGAGGCCCTGCAGCAGACGCAAGCTGATCAGGATGATCGGCGCGGCGATGCCGATCGTCGCTGCGTTGGGCAGCAGGCCGACAATGAACGTCGACAGGCCCATGATCAGGATGGTGACCAGGAAGGTGTATTTGCGGCCGACGATGTCGCCGACCCGGCCGAACACGATGGCGCCGAACGGGCGCACCAGGAAGCCGGCGGCGAACGCCAGCAGCGCGAAGATGTCCCGGGTGGCCGGCGGATAGGCGCTGAAGAACTGCGCACCAATGATCGCGGCGAGCGATCCGTACAGGTAGAAATCGTACCATTCGAAAACGGTACCGAGCGAAGAAGCGAGAATGACGAACCGCTCGTCGCGGGTCATTCCGCCCGATCGCTTGCTCGTCGCGGCGAGTGTAGCCATCAGCGTTTGCCTCCCTGAGGTTGTTTCGAGGGCTATGTTGTTGTTTTTATTACGCACGCGCCGCGTCAAACGGCGCTGGCGGATCGTGCGTCAGTGTACGGTAGCACCGCCGCTGCATCGCGGCATTACGACTTTCGACGCCGAAAATCCGCACAGTTGCGCTTGCTCAATGTTTTCGGCTGCGCGTGAGGGCATGATGATACGGACGAGGCGGACATGTCCGCCTTGCCAGCCGTCCATCTGAGGGCGACACTTGCGACCGGTTCGCTGCGGCGTGCCGGCAGAAGAACAGTTCGGTTCGGTTCCAGCTTGCGAGTAAGGGACATCATGAGCACCCCCGCCAGCACGCATTTGATCATTGCCGACGACCACCCGTTGTTTCGCGATGCGCTCCGTCTGGCGGTTGCCAGCGTCGTGTCCGCCGCGAAGATCGGTGAGGTCGGATCCTTCGAAGACCTGACTGCAATGCTCGAGCGCGAGGGCGACGTCGACCTTGTGTTGCTCGACCTCAAGATGCCGGGGATCAGCGGCTTTTCCGGGCTGATCTATCTCCGGGCGCAGTATCCGGCGATCCCGGTGGTGGTGGTGTCCGCCAGCGACGATGTCGAGACCATCCGCCGCTCGCTGGATTTCGGCGCCTCGGGCTTCGTGCCGAAACGCTTCGGCGTCGAGAAGCTCGGCGAGGCGATCCTGCGGGTGCTGGACGGTGACGTCTGGGTGCCACCGGATGTCGACCTGTCGGCCGCGTCCGATCCGGAGACGTCCAAGCTACGCGACCGGCTGGTGACGCTGACGCCGCAGCAGGTGCGGGTGCTGATGATGCTGTCCGAAGGCCTGCTCAACAAGCAGATCGCCTACGAGCTCGGCGTCTCCGAAGCCACGATCAAGGCCCACGTTTCGGCGATCCTGCAGAAGCTCGGCGTCGAGAGCCGGACCCAGGCGGTGATCGCCGCCGCCAAGATTTCCGGCAACCAGTGGCGCCAGGAAGAGCCGATCGCGTCGTAGAGTTAGTCCTTTTGTACGACGGAGATAGCCTCTCCCTCATGGTGAGGAGGCGCGAAGCGCCGTCTCGAACCATGAGGCGGCACGGCCTTGCCTTCCAGCTCATCCTTCGAGACGGCCGCTGCGCGGCCTCCTCAGGATGAGGTCGGTGTGCCGGGATAAGTGATTACTCCGCCGCCGCCACCGACTGCTGCGCGTGCCATTGGCTCAGCAGTGCCCGCAGCGAGGCGGCTTTCACCGGCTTGTTCAGCACTGCGATCTCTTCCTGCCGTGCCGAGGCGCGGACGCCGGGGCTGCGGTCGGCGGTGATCAGGATCGCCGGGATGCTCTGGCCGAAGCGGGCGCGGATTTCCCGGATCGCCGCGATGCCGTTGCCGCGATCGAGGTGGTAATCGACAAGCAGGCCGGTGACGCGCTGATCGCTGCTCTCGATCGCCCGGATCGCGGCCTCCGGATCGGCGACCGCGATCACCTTGGCATCCCAGGTGGTCAGCAGCGTCTTCATGCCGTCGAGGATCGCCGGGTCGTTTTCGATGCAGACCACCAGGATGCCGCTCATCGACGCGCGGGACAGTGGCGTCGCACTGGTCACTGCGGCGGTATGATTGACGACTTCGGCGACCGGCACGGTCACCGAGAAGCACGAGCCGCCGCCGCGATTGGAATCCAGCGCGATGCCGTGGTTGAGCACTCTTGCCAGCCGCTCGACGATCGACAGTCCAAGGCCGAGACCACGAGCGATCCGCGCGCCCTGTTCGAGCCGGTGGAATTCCTTGAAGATCTCGCCGCGCTTGAGGATCGGCACGCCGACGCCGGTATCGTAGATGCCAATCCGCAGCGACTGGCCCTGCCGCCGGCAGCCGACCAGGACCCGGCCCTGCGGGGTGTATTTGATCGCGTTGGAGATCAGGTTCTGCAGCAGCCGCCGCAGCATCAGCCGGTCCGACTGCACCGGCAGCGAGCACGGCACGAAGCTCAGCTCCAGCCCCTTGGCGCGCGCCGTCGGAGCAAACTCGATCTCCAGTGACCGCATCAGATCGCCGATCACGAAACTCGACAGCGACGGTGTCATCGCGCCAGCGTCGAGCCGGGAGATGTCGAGCAGCGCGCCGATGATTTCTTCGATCGCCTGCAGCGACTCGTCGATGTTGTCGACCAGCCGCGAATCCTCGCTACCGGCCTGGCGCTCGACCAGGCTGGTGGCGTAGAGCCGCGCCGCGTTGAGCGGCTGCAGGATGTCGTGGCTGGCGGCGGCGAGGAAGCGGGTCTTGGAGATGTTGGCTTCTTCGGCCGTACTCTTGGCGAGCGCGAGCTGCGAATTCAGCCGCGTCAATTCCTCGGTGCGTTCGCGCACCCGGCGCTCCAGCGTGGCGTTGGCGCGCTCCAGCGCTTCGGCAGCTTCGAAACTCGGGGTGACGTCGGAGAAGGTGATCACCAGCCCGCCGTCGGGCATCCGGTTGGCGCGCACCTCGACGACCAGATGCCGCTCTGGGAACCGTTCGATGAACGGCTCGCCCTCGGTGGTGTAGGCCGCCATCCGCATCTGAGTATGCGCTTCGGCGTCGGTCGGGGCGATGCCGTTGCTGGCGAGGAATTCCAGGATCTCGATCAGCGGAATGCCGATCTGGATGATGTGCGGGGGTAGGCCGAGGATCTCGCCGAACTGCCGGTTCGAGCAGATCAGTTGCAGCTCGGGATTGAACACCGCGATGCCCTGGCGGACGTGGTTCAGGGCGGTCTGAAGAATTTCGCGGTTGAAGTGCAGCGCCGCGTGGGAATCGTCCAGCAGCTTCAGTGCGGCTTCCGCCGACACTGTGCGCTTGCGCAGCAGCAGCGACAGCACCAAGCGTGACGAGGCGGCGCCGATCGACGACGCGATCAGATGTTCGGCGTGCTTCAGCAGTTCGAAATCCGCCGGCGCGGCGGGGTCGAGCGTGATGCGGCGGCCGGCGGCGAAGTTGCGGAAAGAGTCCCGGGTGCGGTCCGGGCCGAGATATTGCGAGACCGCTCCGACGATGTCCTGCACCGTGACGGTGGTGCGCCAACGCCGGAACGCCGGAGTCATCGGTGTCAGCGTGTCGGGCACGAACACTTCGGCTTGCAGCCGCTCGATCGATGACGGCTGCCGCAACAGTGACAGCACGATATAGGCGACGAGATTTAGCGACAGGCTCCACAGCACGCCGTGCAGCAACGGCGGCAGGTCGGAGCCGAACAGAGCCTGCGGCCGCAGCGCCTCGATCCCCCATGGGCCGTGCTGCAACAGCAGCAGCCCGGCGGTCGAGTTCTCCATGAAGCTCGGAATGAACAGCGTGTAGGCCCACACCGCGAACCCGACGAGCAGGCCGCCGATCGCGCCGCGCGCGGTGGCGCGGCGCCAGATCAGCCCGCCGAAGAACGACGGCGCGAACTGGGCAATGGCGGCGAACGACAAGAGGCCGATCGCTGCGAGTTGAGTGTTGCCGAGAGCCCGGTAATACAGATAGGCGAGAATCAGGATCGCGAAGATCGCCAGCCGCCGAACCGTCAGCAGGAAACTGCCGAAATTGCGCTGCTCGTCGGCCCGCGGCGCGCCATGGCGCTTCAGCACCAGCGGCATCACCAGATCGTTCGACACCATCACGGCGAGCGCGACGCATTCGACGATCACCATCGCGGTCGCGGCCGACAGCCCGCCGATGAACACCGCGACGCTGAGCATCGGGGCATTCGCCTCGATCGGCAGCGCCAGCACGTACATGTCGCTGTCGACCTTGCCGAACGGGAACTTGACCAGGCCGGCCAGCGCGATCGGGATCACGAACAGGTTGATCGCAACCAGATACAGCGGAAACAGCCAGCGGGCGCGGCCGACCTCGGCGTCGTTGGAATTCTCCACCACGCTGACGTGGAATTGCCGCGGCAGCATCATGAAGGCGCAGAACGACAGCGCCGTCATGGTCAGGAAATTGGCCGGCGAGGTCGAATCGAGCGCCCGGACCGCTTCGGGCATCTGCATCGCCCGCTCGATCAGGGCCGAAGGGCTGAACAGCCAGAAGGTGACGAAGATGCCGGCGGCCAGGAACGCCACCAGCTTGACGATCGACTCGGTGGCGACCGCCAGCATCAGCCCGTGCTGGTGTTCGGTGGCGCTGGCCTGGCGCGTGCCGAACAGCACCGTGAACAGCGCCATCGCCATGGCCACGATCAACGCGATGTCGCCGACGATCGGGATGTCGGCGATGTTGTGGTCGTCGCCGAGGATGGTCTGCAGCGACGACGACACCGCCTTCAACTGCAGCGCGATGTAGGGCACCGAGCCGACGATCGCGATGATCGCCACGGTGGCGGCGACCTTCTGGCTCTTGCCGTAGCGGGCGGCGATGAAGTCGGCGATCGAGGTGATGTTCTGCGATTTCGCCAGCCGGATGACGCGGCGCAGCAGCGGCGTCGCCACCATGATCATCAGAACCGGGCCGACATAGATCGCCAGAAAGTCGAAGCTGGAGCGGCTGGCGAAGCCGACCGAGCCGAAAAACGTCCAGGACGTGCAATAGATCGCCAGCGATAGCGGATAGATCAGCCCGCCGGCCCGTTCGCGCTGGCCTTTCGACAGCCGGTCGCCCCAGCTCGCGACGCAGAACAGAAACCCGATGTAGGCGAGAGCGGCTGCGATCACGCCCCAATCGTGCAGCATCGCGGTCGTGCTCCCTCGCGCTAGGCGATTGATCGATCGCCCCGCACCAGGCCGGATGCAGCCTTGCGGGACGCGATCGTCAGCCTACCAAAATCGAAGGGGCGCCTGCGACAGGGATTTTCCCGGTCGCGGGCGCCCCCGCTGAATAGTCGCTACCGTATCGTGCGCGCGGTGCGGATCACTCCGCGGCGAGCGCCTTGGCGCCGAGCGGCAGGCCGAGCTCGTTCCAGACCTGCACCAGGGCTTCGGCGAGCGCGTCGATCAGCTTGTCGTCATGATACGGCGACGGCGTGATCCGCAGCCGCTCCAGGCCACGGGCGACGGTCGGGTAGTTGATCGGCTGAATGTAGATGCTGTGCTGGTCGAGCAGCAGGTCCGACGCCTTCTTGCATTTCTCGGCGTCGCCGACGAACACCGGCACGATGTGGGTGTCGGTCGGCATCACCGGAATGCCGGCGTTGTTCAGCACCGCCTTGACGCGGGCGGCGCGGTCCTGATGACGTTCGCGCTCCCAGGTCGAGGCGCGCAGGTGCTTGATCGCCGCAGTTGCCGCGGCGCAGATCGGCGGCGGCAGCGCGGTGGTGAAGATGAAGCCCGGAGCGTAGGAGCGTACCGCGTCGATCACTTCGGTCTTGCCGGTGATGTAGCCGCCGAGGCAGCCGAACGCCTTGGCGAGGGTCGCTTCGATGATGTCGATGCGGGCCATCACGCCGTCACGCTCGGCGACGCCGGCACCGTGCGCGCCGTACATGCCGACCGCGTGCACTTCGTCGCAGTAGGTCATGGCATTGTACTTCTCGGCGAGATCGCAGATCTTCGCCAGCGGTGCGGTGTCGCCGTCCATCGAGTACAGGCTCTCGAACGCGATCAGCTTCGGCCGGTCCGGACCGGCGGCGATCAGCAGTTCTTCGAGATGCGCGGTATCGTTGTGGCGCCACACCACGCGCTCGCAGCCCGACTGGCGAATGCCTTCGATCATCGAGTTGTGGTTGAGCGCGTCCGACAGGATCAGACAGTTCGGGATCAACCGGCCCAGGGTCGACAGGCCGGTCTGGTTGGAGACGTAGCCCGAGGTGAACAGCAGCGCCGCTTCCTTGCCGTGCAGCGAGGCGATTTCCTGCTCGAGTTGCACCAGCGGATGATGCGTGCCGGCGATGTTACGGGTGCCGCCGGCGCCGGTGCCGATCCGGGTCGCGGTCTCGACCATCGCCCCGACCACCTTCGGGTGCTGGCCCATGCCCAAGTAATCGTTCGAGCACCAGATCACGACATCGCGAGGTCCGGAAGCGGAATGCCATGTGGCGTGCGGGAACCTGCCGGCGAGTCGCTCGAGATCGGCGAACACGCGGTAACGACGCTCCTCGTGCAGGCGGTTGAGAGCGTCTTGAAAGAACTGGTTGTACTGCATCGCGATGACCTGTTGGGGAGGCGGATCGAACGACGGAACGCCGCACGCGGCGAGACTATTAGAACTCTTCCATCACCGAAGTCGAGGCGCAATTCGACGTTCGAGCTGCGCCGGTTCCGATCCATATCACCGCTGTCGCAGGTGATTGCTTGATGAAGATCAATGCCGCTTCGAAGGGGGCATTCCGGCGTGTCCGGGAATACGCGGACAGCGCGGCCAAGAGTTAAGTCGGCGTAAATTGCAGGACGCCGTCGGTGTCCGGCGCGAGCTGCAAGCGGTTCTGTGCAAGCATGTAGTTGACGTGCGCGATCAGCTCGCCGACGGCAAAGCCGGTCTGATGAGCGTCGAGCACGTGTTTGTGAAACACCACCGGGACCAGCTCCGCCGAGCTCATCGGCCTGTCACGGCAGGCGTCGGCGATCATCTCGCAGCGCTCTTGGTGGTGGTCGGCAAGCTGCTTGATGCGGGCCTTAACGCCGTGAAACGGCAGTCCGTGGCCGGGCAGTACCAGCGCGTCGTCGGGCAGCAACGCGTCGAGCTCCGCGAGCGAGCCGAGGTAGGAGCCGAGTGCGTCTTCGTCCGGTTCGTGAGCCCAGACGCTGACGTTCGGCGAGATCTTGCTGAGCACTTGGTCGGCGGAGAGGAACAGCTTCTCGGTGGCGCAATACAGCATCACCTGATCGGGTGAGTGGCCGGCACCGGTGATAATACGAAAAGACCGCTCGCCGATCCGGATCTCTTGGCCCTTGGAAAGGCGTCGATACGCCGCTGGCAGCGGTACTGTCTTCTTCAGATAGTCCTGACCGCGTCCGACCAATTGCTCGATCACTTTTTCGTCAATTCCGTGCCGACGGAAGAACGCGCGGTTGTTGACCAGCCGCTCGTCGGTTCGCCTGTTCTGGTGATACACGCCCTGCAGATATTCGATCTGCGACATGTAGAACGGGCAGCCGAACCGCTGCACGATCCAGCCGGCCATGCCGACATGATCGGGATGGGCATGGGTAACGATCACCCGGCTGATGGCAAAGCCCGCAAGCGCGCCGTCGAACAGCCTTTCCCAGGCCTCGATGGTGGCGTCGTTGCCGAAGCCGGTATCGACCATCGCCCAGCCGTCGCCATCGGCGAGCAGGTAGATGTTCACGTGATTGAGCCGGAACGGCAGCTTGAGCCGTAGCCACAACACGCCCGGTGCGATTTCGACCGTCTGATCCGGTCCGGGATGGCCGTCGTGCAGATAGTGGAGTTCGTCGTGCGGCGTGGTGGCGTCGGTCTTCTTATTCATTCGGCGCAGGCTCCCTGATCCGACTTAGCGGGAGCGGAGCGGTGGCGCCAGCCGAAAAACGGCCGGGGCGGCTGCAGTTGGAGCGGGGCAGGGTCCTCGCCGCGCAAAAAGGCTTGCGGTGCAGCGTCTGGACACAAAAAAGGCCGGCGGCGCGTACGCCGCCGGCCGTTCGAAGCTGTCCGACGGTCAGGCCGCGCGGATGTTGGTCAGGAACGCGTCGATCTCCTCGCGCAGCAGCACCGCCTCCTGGCGCAACGAGCCGGACGCGTTGAGCACCTCGGCGGCGGCGGAGCCGGCCTGAGCCGCGGCGGCGCTGACGCCGACGATGTTGCTGGAGACCTCGCTGGTGCCGCCGGCGGCGTGCTGGATGTTGCGGGCGATCTCGCGGGTGGCTGCGCCTTGTTCCTCGACCGCGGCGGTGATCGCCGTGGTCACCTCGTTGATCGAGGTGATGGTCTGGCCGATGTTGCGGATCGCGCCGACCGCGGTGCTCGTCACCCCTTGCATCGCGGCGATCTGGGCCCGGATTTCCTCGGTCGCCTTCGCGGTCTGGCTGGCGAGATCCTTGACCTCAGCGGCCACGACGGCGAAGCCGCGCCCGGCGTCGCCGGCCCGCGCCGCCTCGATCGTGGCGTTGAGGGCGAGCAGGTTGGTCTGCGACGCGATGCTCTGGATCAGGTCGATCACCGCGCTGATCCGCTCGGCATTGTCGGCGAGGCCCTGCATGGTGGTGTCGGTCTCGCCGGCCTCGCGCACGGCGCGAGTGGCGATCTCCGCCGACGTGGTGGCCTGATGGCTGATCTCGGCGATCGAGGAGGCGAGCTGCTCGGTGCCGGTGGCAACGGTCTGGACGTTGACCGAGGTTTCCTCGGCGGCCGAAGCGACAGTGGTGACCAGCGCGCTCGACTGCTCCGACGTCGTCGCCATCGCGTGTGCGGTCTCCTGCATCTGGTCGGCGGAGGATTGCAGCTTTTCCATCGTGCTGCGCACGGTCGCCTCGAACTCGGCGATACGAGCCTCGATTCGCTGGGTCCGCTCGGCCTTGGCGGCTCGGTCCTTGTCTTGTTCATCGCTCAAGGCACGCGCGCGGATCATGCTGTCGCGGAACACCTCGAGCGACTCGGCCATCACGGCGATTTCGTCGCGGCGGCTACCGCGATCGATCGTGGTCTCGAGATCGCCCGCCGACAGGCTCTGCATCGATTTCTGCAGGCCGCCGATCCGGCGCAGGATGCTGCGGCCGACATACAGCCAGACGAACAAGGCCGAGCCGATCAGGGTCAGTGCACCGAGCGCGATCATGACCTGGGTCGCCAACGCGATCTGCGACTGGGCTTGCGACGTTCCGACCGAGGTCTCGTTGCGAACGTTGTCGACGAGCTGTTTGACACTGATGCCGAGGCCGACATTGAGCTTGCGAGTTTCGTCGAGCAAAAGGTCGCGATAGTCGCGGGCGTCGAGTTCGAGCTGCCGCAGTTTGAACGCGCCAGTCTTGCCGTCGCCGAGCGCCATCAGCTTTTGAGCCGCGGTCTTGATCTCGGTCGTGGTCTGGTTGTTGGGAAGGCCGTCCAGATTGCTGTTCACCACCTGCCGGGCTTCCTTGAAGCTGGCTTCCACCGGCTCCAGGTCGTCGGAGCTGGAGGCCGACAGCGCCGCCATCAGGTCGGAGGCGATCAGATTGCTCAGGGCGATCACGTTGCCGAGCTGTTCAATGTGCCGGCCGGCGGCGGTGGCGTCGTCTTGCGACAGGTTGGCGGCCCCGAGCAACGCATTCATCTGGGTTTGGGCGTCGAGCATCGCCGGATTGGCGACTGCGATGAAGGCGTCGTGCGAGCGGCGCAGCTCGGCATAAAGCTTAGCGTGCTGCGTGCTCAGATCGAGCCGCTCCTTGGCGGCGGAACCGAGGCTCCGGATGGTGTCGGCGATGTTCTTCAGCGTCTCATTGAGCGCCGACACGACGGCTTTGTCGCCGCCGTAAGTGGTAATGTCGGCGAGCTTCTGAAGCGCCACCTGCTGCGCAGCGTTCATCCGTGCCGAACGCTCGCGAAGCTGGTCGTCGGTTTGGGAATCGAGCAAAATCGGGGCCTGACTGGCGAGGCTCTCGCTTTGGGTGGCGAGTTGCAGGCTAGCGGCCAGCTTGGGAATATCGCGGCCGCTCAGCTCGGACATGGTTTGGCCGAGCTGATGCAGGCTCATTCCTGACCAGGCGCTGATTAGGATTGCCATACCGGCGATCACGGCGAATGCGGCGAAAAGGCTGCCGCGAATTCCGAGTTGCGGAAGACGGAGCCGCGGTCGTCGGAATTTCGCGAATTTCCCTGACATATTTCCCCCACCAGACACGATTCAACGTGGCGTCGGTCTCGGCGACGCCTGGCGGGAGTATCAGATTAGGGAGTTAATATTCTTCACGTAACTCCACGAGGATCGATCGCGATTTGAGCGATCGGTTCGGTGGTGGTCGGTATGGTTTCGCAAATGAAAAAGGGCCGGCGCGAGGCCGACCCTTTCCAGCTTCCAGAAGAGGAAGCGATCAGTTCTTAGTACTTGGCGACGACCGGACCACCCCAGTTGAAGCGGTAGTTCAGGCCGGCCTTGACAACGTGCTCGTCGTTCTTCGCGGTGAAGCCCGGGGCGAGGGTGACGTTGCCGAAGTCGTAGTACTGGTACTCGATCTTGCCCGACCAGTTCGGAGCGAACAGATATTCGAGACCGCCACCGACGGTGTAGCCATCGGTCTTGCTGTCGACCGCAACGCCGACGCCGTTGAGGGTCAGGCTGCTCGAGTAGTCGGCGTAAGCCCAACCACCCTTGACGTACAGCAGCGCCGGACCCCAGGTGTAGCCGAGGCGGCCGGTGACCGAGGCCAGACCACGCTGGTTGTCAGCATAGGTGAACACCGCACCCGGGGCACCCCACGACACCGAGCTGTTGGTGCCGCTCAGCCAGCTGTACTGACCTTCAACACCGAGCACCCAGTTCGGAGCGAACTGCCAGTCGTAACCGGCCTGCACACCGCCGAGGAACTTGCCGTCGTTGCTGGCGGTGACGCCAGTGCCGATGCTGTTGTCGCCCGAGAAGGCGCCACCGATGTGACCACCGATGTAGAAGCCGGTCCAGTTGTAGATCGGGGCCGGGGCGTAGGCCGGAGCCTTGGTGTACGGACGGGCAGCGAGGTCGGCGGCGAGGGCCGGGGCCGCGCCGAGGGCGACCAGGGCCACGGTGCCGAGCAGAATCTTCTTCATGTGTTGTCTCCAGACTTTGTCAGACGCACCGTTCGTCGGCGCCATCTGCTGCTTGGCTTAGCGGGATTTTACGTAAAATGCTGTCACCGGGAGGCCACACTCGCTTCGGAACTAACCTCATGAGAGCGCACAATTTTTTATGGCTAATGGAACCTTAAACGAGTCTAAATTCCGCCTTAATTTGGAACCCGCGGCGGCGCTGCATTGGGCGGCGACTAGCCGGCTCTGCTCAAACTTTCGGCGGCTTTTGGATCCCCATTTAACGCCTTGATTTATGACGGATATGTACGGTCCGGTGCGCTTGCCTCCACCCGCAAGAATGATGTTATAATGTAACGAGGATGCAATCTGCGGCTGGCGATGGAATCGGGCGTGAGCGAAATTTCTTCTTCTTCCCCGAGCCGCGGCGGCCACCATGTACCTCTGCAGGGCAACGGCGCCGAATCGCCGCACCCACCGCAGCCGTCGCCCTGGTCGATCCTGAGAATGGGGCTGGCCAGCCGGATGGCGACGGCATTCGCCGCCAGCGCTGTGCTGTGGGCGTTGGTGCTGCTGGCAATGAGGTGACGATGGCCGCACAGCTCACCTTCCAGAACGTCACGCTGGGCTACGATCGCCATCCGGCGGTGCACCACCTCTCCGGTCGCGTTGAAGCCGGCACTCTGCTGGCTGTGGTCGGTCCCAATGGCGCCGGCAAGTCGACCTTGTTCCGCGGCATCGTCGGGATTCTCAAGCCTTTGGCCGGATCGATCGACCGCAACGGGATCGACGTTCACGACATCGCCTATCTGCCGCAAAGCGCCGAGATCGATCGCACATTTCCGATCTCGGTATTCGATTTCGTCGGCACCGGACTGTGGCGCACCACCGGTGCGTTCGGCAGCCTCGGCCGGCAGGCCAAGCAGCGGATATCCAGCGCGCTGGCCGCGGTCGGGCTGTCCGGATTTGAAAACCGGAACATCGGCACGCTGTCGGGGGGGCAGATGCAGCGTATGCTGTTCGCCAGGGTGCTGCTGCAAGACGCCCGCGTCATCGTGCTCGACGAACCGTTCAACGCCGTTGACGCTCGGACCACAGCCGACCTCGTGCATCTGGTCGGCCATTGGCACGCCGAAGGGCGGACAGTGATCGCTGCGTTGCATGACATGGATCTGGTGCATGCCAGCTTCCCGGAAACGCTTTTGCTGGCGCGGACCGCGGTGGCGTGGGGGCCGACCGCGGAGGTCCTGACTGCCGACAACCAGACCGAAGCCCGGCGGATGTGCGAGGCGTTCGATGACGGTGCGCCGGCCTGCACCGCGGCGCCCCAGGCGGCCTGACATCATGATGCTGTATCAGGCGCTGATCGCGCCGTTCACCGAGTTCGAATTCATGCGCCGGGCGCTCGCCGGTATCTTCGCGCTGTCTCTCGGCGGCGCGCCGATCGGCGTGTTTCTGATGCTGCGGCGGATGAGCCTGGTCGGCGACGCAATGGCCCACGCCATTCTGCCCGGCGCGGCGATCGGTTTCCTGCTGTCGGGACTCAACCTGTTCGCCATGACGTTCGGCGGCCTGATCGCCGGCTTCGCGGTGGCGATTCTCGCCGGCCTGGTGTCGCGCGTCACCGAACTGAAAGAAGACGCCTCGCTGGCTGCGTTCTATCTGGTGTCGCTGGCGCTCGGCGTCACCATCGTGTCGATGCGCGGCACCAATATCGACCTGCTGCATGTGCTGTTCGGCAACATCCTGGCGATGGACGACCGCACCCTGCTGGTGATCGCCTTCAACGCCACGCTGACGCTGCTGGCGCTGGCAGTGATTTGGCGGCCGCTGGTGATCGAATGCGTTGATCCGTTGTTTCTGCGCACCGTCAGCCGCGCTGGCGCGCCCGCGCATCTGATCTTCATGGCGCTGGTGGTGATCAATCTGGTCAACGGCTTTCACGCGCTCGGGACGCTGCTTGCGGTCGGGCTGATGATCCTACCGGCCGGCATCGCCAAATTCTGGGCCCGCGACATTTCCGGGATGATGTTGGTGGCGGTCGGTAGCGCGATGCTGTCCGGCTATTGCGGCCTGGTGCTGTCGTATCACGGCGGCCTGCCGTCGGGCCCCGCGATCATCCTGGTCGCGGCGGTGATCTATCTGATTTCGCTGTTTTTTGGTCGGTCCGGCGGGGTGGTGCGCAAGCTGTTTCCCGGCCGTCATCTGGAGGCTTGAGGACGATGATTCGTTGGGGAATGGTGTTGATCGCGGCGCTGCTGATGGCGGCGCCGGCGCAGGCCGATGATCGTATCCGTGTGGTCGCGAGCTTTTCGATCCTCGGCGATTTCGTGCGCAATGTCGGCGGCGAGCGCGTGGAGGTCTCAACGCTGGTTGGGCCGAACGGCGACGCCCACGTCTATACCCCGTCGCCGAGCGACGCCAAGACCATCGCCGACGCCAGGCTGGTGGTGGTCAACGGTCTCGGGCTCGAAGGCTGGCTGCCGCGGCTGGTGCAATCGTCCGGCGGCAAGGCGACTATCGTGACCGCGACCAAGGGCATCAAGGTACGTGAGGCTGACGATGATCATGATCACGGGCATGGCGGCGATCATGCCCACGACCATGGCAAGACCGATCCGCACGCTTGGCAGTCGGTGCCCAATGCCAAGATTTACGCGGCGAATATCCGCGACGCGCTGATCGCCGCCGATCCGGCCGGCGCCGCAACCTACCGCGCAAATACCGAAGCTTATCTCGGCAAGCTCGACGCGCTCGACCGCGACGTCCGTGCTGCCGTTGCGACGATTCCCGAAAGCCGCCGCAAGGTGATCTCGACCCACGACGCGTTCGGCTATTTCGCCGACGCCTACGGGATCGTCTTCATCGCCCCGCAGGGCGTCTCGACCGAGTCCGAGGCCAGCGCCCGCGACGTCGCCTCCATCATCACCCAGATCCGCAAGGACAAGGTGCCGGCGGTGTTCCTGGAGAACATCAGCGATCCGCGGTTGATGCAGCGGATCAGCGCCGAGACCGGCGCCAAGATCGGCGGCACGCTGTATTCCGACAGCCTGACGCCTGAAAACGGCGAGGCCCCCACTTACATTGATATGGTCAGGCACAATATAAAGACGCTGACCGGCGCTCTGAGCAGCTAGCGGCCCCGGTCCCGCTGCGTCCGGCCGCCCGGCGGGGCGCGCGGTCCCCGCCTTTTCCGGCCCCGACCTTGGAGACGCGCACGCCGTGTGATTCAGGACGGGGCTTCCGTGCTGGAGTTCGTGCCTGATGTCTTCGACCGCCGCCTCGAAAATTCCCGTCACCGTGCTCACCGGCTATCTCGGCGCCGGCAAGACCACGTTGCTCAACCGCATCCTGTCGGAAAATCACGGCAAGAAATACGCGGTGATCGTCAATGAGTTCGGTGAAATCGGCATCGACAACGATCTGATCATCGGGGCCGACGAAGAAGTGTTCGAGATGAACAACGGCTGCGTCTGCTGCACGGTGCGCGGCGATCTGGTCCGCATCCTCGCCGGCCTGATGAAGCGCAAGGGCAAGTTCGACGCGATCATCGTCGAGACCACCGGCCTCGCCGACCCGGCGCCGGTGGCGCAGACCTTCTTCGTCGATGAAGACGTGCAGAACGCCGCGCGGCTCGACGCCGTGGTCACGGTCGCCGACGCCAAATGGCTGAGCGAACGGCTGAAGGACGCGCCGGAAGCCAAGAACCAGATCGCGTTCGCCGACGTCATCGTGCTGAACAAGACCGATCTGGTGAGCCCGGCCGAACTCGCCGAAGTCGAAGCCCGGATTCGCGCGATCAATCCCTATGCCAAGCTGCATCGCACCGAGCGCTGCCAGGTCGCGATCGCCGACGTGCTGGAGCGCGGCGCGTTCGATCTCGATCGCATTCTCGAAATCGAGCCGGCCTTCCTCGAGGCCGACGATCACGATCATCATCACGATCACGGTCATCACCACCATGGCCACGATCATCATCACGGTCATGGCCTGAAGCACTATCACGACGAGGACATGCAATCGCTGTCGCTGAAGAGCGACAAGCCGCTCGACCCGGCCAAGTTCATGCCTTGGCTGCAGCAATTGGTGCAGACCGAAGGCGGCAAGATTCTGCGCTCCAAGGGCATTCTCGCGTTCAGGGGCGACGACGATCGCTACGTGTTCCAGGGCGTGCACATGATGCTGGAAGGCGATCACCAGCGCGCCTGGAAGGACGATGAGCCGCGCGAAAGCCGCGTCGTGTTCATCGGCCGCGATCTGCCCGAACAGGCGATCCGCGACGGCTTCGCCAAGTGCATTGCGTCATGAGCGGCTTCGAGGCGCCCGGCGAAGCCGGGTCGATCGCGTCGATCACCGACCGGGTCAAGCCGGTCACGATCGAAGGCGGCACCAGCGCGGTCCACTTCCTCGGTGAGACCGCGGTGTTCATCGGCACCGAGGAGAACGCGACGCTGCTCGCCGCCGATGGGACGAGCTCGACCGTTTCGCTGCACGGCGGCGGCATTCTCAGCGTGGCGTGTGACGGCAAGCGTATCGTCACCGGCGGTGACGACGGCAAGGTGACGCTGCTCGACGGTTCCGGCAAGACCGAGGCCCTCGCCACCGACGCCAAGCGTCGCTGGATCGACAACGTCGCGCTGCATGCCGACGGCGCGGTGGCGTGGTCGGCCGGCAAGATCGCCTATGTCCGCGCGTCCAAGGGCGACGACAAGTTCTTCGAGGTGCCGTCAACCGTCGGCGGTCTTGCGTTTGCACCCAAGGGGCTGCGGCTTGCGATCGCGCACTACAACGGCGTGACGCTGTGGTTTCCGAACATGGCTGGCAACGCCGAAGTGCTCGAATGGGCCGGCTCGCATCTCGGGGTGATGTTCAGCCCCGATAACCGTTTCCTGGTCACCGCGATGCACGAGCCGGCGCTGCACGGCTGGCGGCTCGCCGATTCCAAGCACATGCGGATGACCGGCTATCCCGGCCGGGTGCGGTCGATGGCCTGGACGGTCGGCGGCAAGGGGCTCGCGACCTCCGGCGCGGATGCGGTGATCCTCTGGCCGTTCGCCAGCAAGGACGGCCCGATGGGCAAGCAGCCGGCGATGCTGGCGCCGCTCGAGGCGCGCGTCAGCGCAGTCGCCTGCCACCCCAAGAACGACATCCTCGCCGCCGGCTACAGCGACGGCACCGTGCTGCTGGTGCGGATGAACGACGGCGCCGAGATCCTCGCCCGCCGCAACGGCACGCCGCCGATCGCAGCGCTCGGATGGAGTGCCGCCGGCACGCTGCTGGCGTTCTCCGACGAGGATGGTGCGGCCGGCATTCTTCCGCTGTAAGAGGAAGCCGTCTCCGAAATCGGGCGGCTTCCGATGCGCTTCCTCACGACCTTCCAGACCGCGGACTTCTTCGACACGCTGGTCAGCCTCACCGTCGCCTTCGTGCTCGGCATGCTGATCGGAGCCGAGCGGCAGTATCGGACTCGCGCGGCGGGTCTTCGCACCAACGTCCTCGTGGCAGTCGGCGCGGCCGCCTTCGTCGATCTGGCGATGCATCTGGCCGGCGCCGACGGTGCGGTTCGGGTGATCGCCTATGTGGTCTCCGGGATCGGCTTTCTCGGCGCCGGCGTAATCATGAAAGAGGGCATGAACGTCCGCGGCCTCAATACCGCGGCGACGCTGTGGAGTTCGGCGGCGGTCGGCTGCTGTGCCGGCGGCGACCTGGCGGCCCAGGCTGTCGCGCTGACGCTCTTCGTGATCGCTGGCAACACCCTGCTGCGGCCGCTGGTCAACGCCATCGATCGTATCCCGTTCGACGAGCGCACCTCGGAAGCGACCTATGCGGTGCGTGTCACCGCCGGGAGCGCTGAGGCCGGCCGGCTGCGGGAGCATCTCGAGAAGCGGCTGGAAAAGGCCGACTATCCGGTCGCGGAGGTCGAGGTGGAAGCAGCCGAACGCGCCGACGACAAGGTCGAGATCGTCGCTACCCTGGTATCGACCGCGGTGGAGCCGAGCGAGCTCGACGCGGTGGTCGCCGAGCTCGGCAAGGAGCCGGGCGTCGACTTCGCCACCTGGGAAACCAGCACTAAAGATTGATTCACTTTGTCGGCAATTCCGAGCGTTCCGGAACCGGATGCGACAGCGGAACCCGGAACGATGCCCCCGCGCGTCCGTTGGTCCGGCAAGCAAGGGATGAGGATCATGACGGCGAATCAGAACGACAAAGAGCGCGGCTTGAAGCGGGATCTGCTGCTGGCTGGCGTGTTGATCGCGGCGGGTGTGGTGCTGTCCGGCCTGTCGCTGACCCAGGTCGATAGCCGCACCGGGCGGTTGCATTTCGCCCAGGCGACGCCGCAGCCGCCGACCTCGACGCCCGGCGCAGAGAGCAAGCCTACTGCTCCCGACGAAACTAAGCCCACGGGCGCGCGCCCGCACGACACTCCGCCCCAGCCGGCGCGCCCAGATCAGGATGCGGTGCAGTCCGGCGCCAAGCCGGCGCTGCCGCCCGCCCCGCCGGAGAAGATCGGTGAGCCGATCCGGCCGAAGGGCGGCTGACCGCCGCCACCAAGAAACGGCCGACGATCACCTCACCGGGCTCGCATTTGCGGGCTCGGTTTTTTTTGGTGATCAGTGGTCGTCGGCGAAGGAGCCCCAAGCACAGCGCACCTCTCCCGCTTGCGGGAGAGGTCGGATCGCGTAGCGATCCGGGTGAGGGCACTCCTATCAACGAGTCGCTGAGTCAGTGTCCGCGTCGCCCTCACCCCAACCCTCTCCCGCAAGCGGGAGAGGGGGCGCGCTGCGGTCGGGGAGGGGCGCGTGTACTTATTTGAAGCTGAAATCGCCGTTGAGGCGACCTCGTTGCCTCAGCGCACCAGCACGTTCTTGAACTGCCACGGGTCGGAGGTGTCGATGTCCTCCGGGAACAGGCCGGGGCGGTCGGTGATTGGGGTCCAGTCCGTGTAGTAGCCCTTCACCGGGCCGAGATACGGCGTCTGCACTTCGAGGCAGCGGCGGAAGTCCATCTCGTCGGCTTCGACGATGCCGGCTTCCGGATTCTCCAGCGCCCACACCATCCCGGCCAGCACCGCCGACGACACCTGCATGCCGGTGGCGTTCTGATACGGGCAAATCTCGCGGGTTTCTTCGATCGAGAGCTGCGAGCCGTACCAATAGGCGTTCTTGGCGTGGCCGTAGACCAGCACGCCGAGTTCGTCGATGCCGTCGACGATTTCGTTTTCATCCAGGATGTGCCACTTCGGCTGCATCTTGCCTTCGGCGCCGAACATCTCGTGCAGCGACAGCACCGCGTCGTTGGCCGGGTGATAGGCGTAGTGGCAGGTCGGGCGATACACCACGTTCTGGCCGTCGCGCACCGTGAAGTAGTCGGCGATCGAGATCGACTCGTTGTGGGTGACGAGGAAACCGTACTGCGCGCCCGGGGTCGGGCACCAGGTGCGGACGCGGGTGTTGGCGCCCGGCTGCAGCAAATAGATCGCGGCCTGACAGCCTTCGGTGTGCTTGCGGCCGTTGTCCGGGATCCACTTCTCGTGCGTGCCCCAGCCCAGTTCGGCCGGCTGCAGGCCTTCGGACACGAAGCCTTCGACCGACCAGGTGTTGACGAACACGTTCATCGGCTTCGGCGTCTTGGCGCGCTGGGTATCACGCTCGGCGATGTGGATGCCCTTGACGCCGAGCTTCTGTGCGAGCTGGCCCCAGCCTTCGCGGCTCTTCGGTTCGTTGAATTCGGTGCCGGTGTCGCGGGCGATGTCGAGCAGCGCCTGCTTGACGAACCACGACACCATGCCGGGGTTAGCGCCGCAGGTCGACACCGCGGTGGTGCCGCCGGGGTTCTTGGCCTTGGCGGCCAGCAGCGTCTCGCGCAGCGCGTAGTTGGAGCGCTTCTCCGGGCCGGCATTCTTGTCGAAGTAAAATCCGAGCCACGGCTCGACCACGGTGTCGATGTACAGCGACCCGATCTCGCGGCACATCGTCATGATGTCGACCGAGCCGGTATCGACCGACAGGTTGACGCAGAAGCCCTGGCCGCCGCCTTCGGTCAGCAGCGGGACCAGCAGTTCGCGATAGTTGTCCTTGGTGACCGCCTGCTTGATGAAGCGGACGCCGTGCTTCTCGGCGAGTTCGCCGTCCGCGTGCGGATCGATGATCACGAACCGCTTCTTGTCGTACTCGAAGTGCCGCTCGATCAGGGGCAGCGTGCCCTTGCCGATCGAACCGAAGCCGATCATCACAATGGGGCCGGTGATCTTGGCGTGGATCTTCGAGTTAGACGACATCAGGTTTGCACTCCGGACAGGGGGACAGGATTACGCCGCTATGTGCGGCCAGGACAGTTCGGGAATGTGACGGCGAGGTGAATTTCGAATGTCACCTGCGACGGCTGTTCAGTTCGGCTCGGACACGCTGAGCACCGTCAGGGAGCGCTGCTCGCCCGACGGGGTCTCGAAGCTGATCGATTGTCCGACCGAGAGGCCGATAAGCGCGGCCCCGATCGGGGTCAATACCGAAATACGACCAGCCTCGACGTCGGCCTCGGTCGGATACACCAGCGTCACCTGCTTTTCCTTGCCGGTGGTATCGTCCCGGAAGGTGAGGGCGGAGTCCATGCAGACGATCCCCGGCAGCGGATCGCTATCGGGCGCGACACTGGCGCGGGCGACCTCGCCGGCAAGGAATTCGGCCGTCGCCGGATAACGCTGCGCGGCGGCTTCGGCGAGCTGGCCGAGCCGTTCGGCGTCGCAATTTCGGATAGTGATCGGCGGGCGTTGGGTGCGAATGGTCTGAATCATGTCTTTCACGGGTCCTTGTCACGCCGCGCGCCTCATGCGCATCGGCATTTTCGGGATAAGTAGCAGTCTGAAAAAGGGGAGAAGTCGTCGACGAGATCGTTAAGCCCGGACGGCGCACGCGCGCGCCCGGGTCACCTTCCTGCGTGAAGGCGACCGGCGCGCAGCGTCAAACGATGGCGGGGCAAGATCATCATGATCGTCGGAACGTAGGGCTCCCCGCCGGAAAGTCAACGGGGAGCCGATTATCGTATAATTAGATAGGCTTAGCTGCGGCGCTTGGCGGTGACTTCGATTTCGATCTTCATTTCCGGCTTGTACAGGCCGGCGACCGCGACGATCGTCGCCGCCGGGCGGATCTCCGACAGGTTCTCGCCACACACCGCGAACACCGCATCCGCATCCTTCGGATCGGTGATGTAGTAGGTCGCGCGTACAATGTCTTCCATCGCGAACCCCGCTTCCTTCAGCGCCGCGCCGATGGTCTTGAAGCAGTTGCGGGTCTGCGAGGTGACGTCCTCGGGCAGCGTCATGGTGGTGTAGTCGTAACCGGTGGTGCCGGACACGAAGACGAAATCACCATCGACCACGGCGCGGCTGTAGCCGGCAGTCTTTTCGAACGGCGATCCGGTGGAGATCAGACGACGCGACATCGAAACAATCCTGGAATTGAGGGGAGATCGGCAGCCAATGCCGCGTCCGGTTCTGCAAATCAAGGCCGAGACTGTCTCAGCCCTGACACATGATCGGGTTAGGCTGCGGTTGTCTCGGCATCGCGGCCCCGCCGGCGGCGCCAGGCGTCGACGGCGATCTTGAGCGCGAACACGGTGAGAACCAGCACCGTGACGCGCGGACGCTTGGCCGGATCGCGCGGCGCGAAGACGCGGTGAGACGGGCGCGGAAAACGCAAGCTACGCATCGGCCCCTCCTTACGCGGCGCGACGAAGACGCACCCGCTCGGCGCGCGCTGGCTTGGCGGCGGCGCCGGTGGCGACGATCAGGCCGGCAGCGCCGTCGAGGGCGCCATCGCGCAGTTCGAGCCCGAGCAGGCGGTCGCGTTCGAACGGGCCGGGCAGCGCCAGCGCGCCCATCTTATCGGCCGAGAAGCCGAACCGCGCGTAGTACGGCGCATCGCCGAGCAGGATCACGGCGCCATGGCCGCGCGCGGCGGCTTCCGCCAGCGCCGCACGCATCAAGGTGCCGCCGACGCCGAACTCACGGCACGACGACTGGACGGCGAGGGGGCCGAGCACGAGTGCGGCCCGGCCCCCTGCGTCGACATGCCAGAGCCGCACCGTGCCGACCAGCCGGCCTTGACGGACCGCGGAGAAGGCAAGGCCTTCCGCGGGCGCGCGTCCATCACGCAAACGCTGGCAGGTGCGCGCATGCCGGCCTTCGCCGAAGCACGCATCCAGCAGGCGCTCACGCGCGGCAATGTCGGAGCTCTTTTCCGCACGGATCGCGAACGGAACGGCTGCGACGTCCAAGGCGGTCAGGGTGGCGAGGGTGTTCGTCATGGCACGTCGATCCCCACGCTCTCCGGCGAACCGCGCCGGCAGCATGTTGTCAGCAAAAAACGCATGTGACGGGAGAGGTCGGCGAGCCGGCCTCGACTTTTCTGCTCCCTCTCCCGCTCGCGGGAGAGGGCCGGGGTGAGGGCGACACGAGTCGCTGCTTCACCCTGCTAGCCGACCCCTCCGCAAGCGGGGAGGGGAAAGCTCAGATGTGATAGGTCGCCAGCGGCGGGAAGCCGTTGAATGCCACCGCCGAGTAGGTCGACGTATAGGCGCCGGTGCCTTCGATCAGCAGCTTGTCGCCGATCTCAAGCGTCACCGGCAGCGGATACGGCAGCTTCTCGTACAGCACGTCGGCGGAGTCGCAGGTCGGGCCGGCGAGCACGCAAGGCGTCATCTCGGCGCCGTCGTGGCGCGACTTGATGGCGTAGCGGATCGACTCGTCCATGGTCTCGGCGAGGCCGCCGAACTTGCCGATGTCGAGATACACCCAGCGCGTCTCGTCCTCGTCGCTCTTCTTCGAGATCAGAACGACTTCGGTCTCGATCACGCCCGCGTTGCCGACCATGCCGCGGCCCGGCTCGATGATGGTCTCCGGGATCTGGTTGCCGAAGTGCTTACGCAGCGCCCGGAAGATCGAGCGGCCGTACTGCACCACCGGCGGGACTTCCTTCAGATACTTGGTTGGGAAGCCGCCACCCATATTGACCATCGACAGCGAGATGCCGCGCTCGGCGCAATCGCGGAACACCTGCGCGGCCATCGCCAGCGCGCGGTCCCACGCCTTCACCTTGCGCTGCTGCGAGCCGACGTGGAACGAAATGCCGTACGCCTCAAGGCCGAGACGCTTGGCGAGATCGAGCACGTCGACCGCCATCTCCGGATCGCAGCCGAACTTGCGCGACAGCGGCCACTCGGCGCCGGCGCAGTCGTACAGGATACGGCAGAACACCTTCGAGCCGGGCGCGACGCGCGCGATCTTCTCCACCTCGGCGGTGCAGTCGACCGAAAACAGGCGAATGCCGAGCTCGTAGGCGCGCGCGATGTCGCGCTCCTTCTTGATGGTGTTGCCGAACGAGATGCGGTCCGGGGTCGCTCCCGCGGCCAGTCCCATCTGGATTTCCTGCACCGAGGCGCAGTCGAAGCACGAGCCCAGCGAGGCCAGCAGCGACAGCACTTCAGGTGCCGGGTTGGCCTTGATCGCATAGAACACGCGGCTGTCCGGCAGCGCCTTGGCGAAATGCATGAAGTTGTCGCGGACCACTTCGAGGTCGACGACCAGGCACGGCTCGACGTCCAGACCCTTGGCGCGGCGGTCGCGCAGGAATTCGCGGATACGTTCGGTCATGGCACTCTCCCACGCGCCCAGCGACGGGCGCAAACCAACGATGGCGCTGGTCCGACGACTGCAGCGCCGTCGCGCGATGGAGGCGCGGCGAGCGATCAGCTCGGACAAGCAGTGCTGCCTTGGATTGGTTGGGAAGGATCCCGCCCGCTCACTGGCAATGAAGGACAAGCCTCTTCGGTATTCGCGCCGGCTGATGGAAAGCCGGCAGAGACCAAAAAAGCCCGCTCCGTCGTTGCTTTAAGTCGCGTCCCCCGTTGAGAACGAGGTGCGCCGGTTCGCCTCCGGCTGTCAGTCACGGTTGCAAGAGAGGAAGACACCTTCAACGGCATCTCTTGAGAGAGATGCTGGCCTCGCTGCGCGAACGCTTGGAGACCCTCGGCTCTTCATCCCTTGGCGGCTGTCCGGCCTCTTGTCCGGATACCTACCGACTGACACACGACCACGGGCACGTGCGAAATTGGGCAAGGCTGGAAATAGGTGTTTCGATGCCGGGTCGCAAGATTTTTTTTGTCTTAACAGGCGAATTACTCGCGCCTGTCGCTCAGCGTTGCCGATCCATCACACCGCCGAGCGCGAAGCTGAACATCCGTTCAAGTTCGTCAACAGCCACGGGGGTAAATGTGACGGAGGCGTGGCGGCGCGCGTGTGCGCGTTGCCCGAAATCAGGCGCGCTTGAAGAAAGGCTCGATGCGTTGCGCGTTGCGGACGAAGCCGATCATGATCACCACGCCAATCACGAACAAGACCGCCTGCATGATATGGGCGGCGTCGTCACCGAGACCGAACAGGATCGCCAGTGCCCACCCGCCCGCGAACGCGGCTCCGAACACCTCGGCGCCAATCAGGATGGCGGCACTGATGACGGTGATGACGCTCGGCCAGGCGATCTGGCGCGATCCGGCGGCGGTGACAGGCTTGCTCATGGTTCGAAGGTCCTTCTGGCGGGCGCAATCTAGCGAAATCGCCCGCGGCGGCAAGCGGTAGGCGATGATCTTGTAAAGTGTCAGCAGTGGGGCAACCGGTCGGCTTGCGCAATTTACCGGCAAGAGCGGGGCGTTCCGGGCGCAAAAAAGCCTTACCCAATGGTATATGTCGAAACCCGAAACGCTCCGCACGCAGGATGGATCGATGTCAGAGAGCTCCGCGCCGATTGCCGCACCCCTCACATCCGGCAATCCGCTGCTTGCCGCCTGGACCACCCCGTTCGAGACCCCGCCGTTCACCGAGATCAAGCCCGAGCACTTCATGCCGGCGTTCGAGCAGGCGTTCGCCGATCATGCAGGCGAGATCGCAGCGATCGTCAACGATCCGGCGGTCGCGGATTTCGACAACACCATCACGGCGCTTGAGCGCTCCGGTAAGCTGCTCAGCCGGGTGGCTGCGGTGTTCTACGATCTGGTGTCGGCGCATTCGAGCCCGGAGCTCTTGAAGATCGACGAGGAGGTGTCGCTGCGGATGGCACGGCACTGGAATCCGATCATGATGAACGCGGTGCTGTTCGGCCGAATCGCAGCGCTGCGCGACCAGCGCGACAGCCTCGGGCTCACCCCGGAGCAGAGCCGGCTGCTCGACCGCACCTACACTCGCTTCCACCGTGCCGGTGCCGGTCTCGACGAAGCGGCGAAGGCGAGGATGGCCGAGATCAACGAGCGGCTGGCGCAGCTTGGCACCAGCTTCAGCCACCATCTGCTCGGCGACGAGCAGGACTGGTTCATGGAGCTCGCCGAAGGCGACACCGACGGGCTGCCGGACAGCTTCGTCGCGGCGGCTCGCGCCGCGGCGAAAGAGCGCGGCCTGCCCGGCAAAGCGGTGGTGACGCTGTCGCGCTCGTCGGTCGAGCCGTTCCTGAAGATGTCGAGCCGGCGCGACCTGCGCGAGAAGGCGTATCGGGCCTTCATCGCTCGCGGCGACAACGGCAACGATAACGACAACAACACCATCATCGGCGAGATCCTCAATCTTCGCGAGGAAAGCGCTAAGCTGCTCGGCTATCCGACCTTTGCGGCCTACCGGCTGGAAGATTCGATGGCCAAGACGCCGGACGCGGTCCGTGGCCTGCTCGAGCGGGTTTGGAAGCCGGCGCGCGCCCGCGCTCTCGCCGACCGCGACGCGCTGCAGGAACTGGTCACCGAAGAGGGTGGCAATTTCAAGCTGGCGCCGTGGGACTGGCGTTACTACGCCGAGAAGCTGCGGCAGCGCCGCGCCAATTTCGACGACGCCGCGATCAAGTCGTATCTGACGCTCGACAACATGATCGCCGCGGCGTTCGACACCGCCACCCGGCTGTTCGGCGTCACTTTCGACGAACGCAAGGATGTGCCGGTGTGGCACCCGGACGTGCGGGTCTGGGAGGTGAAGGACGCCGACGGCGCCCATCGCGGGCTGTTCTACGGCGATTACTACGCCCGGCCGTCGAAGCGTTCCGGCGCCTGGATGACCTCGCTGCGCGACCAGCAGAAGCTCGACGGCGCGGTGGCGCCGCTGATCATCAATGTCTGCAATTTCGCCAAGGGCGCTGGCGGCGAGCCGTCGTTGCTGTCGCCCGACGACGCCCGCACCCTGTTCCACGAATTCGGCCACGGCCTGCACGGCATGCTGTCGGACGTGACCTATCCGTCGCTGTCCGGCACCTCGGTGTTTACCGACTTCGTCGAGCTGCCCTCACAGCTCTACGAGCACTGGCAGGAGCAGCCGCAGGTGCTGCGGCAATTCGCCCGACACTACCAGACCGGCGAGCCGCTGCCGGACGAGCTGCTGCAGCGGTTTCTCGCCGCCCGCAAATTCGGCCAGGGCTTCGCCACCGTCGAGTTCGTGTCCTCGGCGCTGCTCGATCTCGAATTCCACACCCAGCCGGCGGCGTCGATCGGCGAGGTCCGTGACTTCGAACGCCGCGAACTCGCCAAGATCGGCATGCCGGACGAAATCGCGATGCGCCACCGACCGACCCAGTTCGCCCACATCTTCTCCGGCGATCACTATGCCTCGGGTTACTACAGCTACATGTGGAGCGAGGTGATGGACGCCGACGCGTTCGGTGCGTTCGAGGAGGCCGGCGACATCTTCGCGGCCGACGTGGCCAAGCGGCTGCGCGACGACATCTACGCCTCCGGCGGCTCGCGCGACCCGGAGGAAGCCTATGTGGCGTTCCGCGGCCGCAAGCCGGAGCCCGACGCGCTCTTGCGCCGCCGCGGCCTGCTCGACACGCCGGAGGCCGCGTAGCCGCATGATCGGCCTATTGCGCCGCGCCGCCGTCCGCTCCGCGCTGGTCGCGGCGGTGCTGGCCTTGTTCGGTCTGTCCGCCGCCGAGGCGCACCCGCACGTCTGGGTGACCTCGACCAGCGAGCTGGTCTACGCGCCGGACGGCTCGTTCACCGGCGTGCGGCATTCCTGGGCGTTCGACGACATGTTCTCGACCTATGCGCTGCAGGGCGTCGAGACCAAGGAGAAGGGCGTCTACACCCGCGAGGACCTGGCGCCGCTGGCGCAGACCAATGTCGAGTCGCTGAAAGAATTCGCCTACTTCACTTTCGCCAAGGCCAACGGCAAGAAGCAGAAGTTCGGCGAGCCGGTCGACTATTATCTGTCCTGCAAGGACGGCGTGCTGACGCTGCACTTCTTCCTGCCGCTGAAGACCCCGGTGAAGAGCAGCGAGCTGTCGGTCGAAGTGTTCGATCCGAGCTACTTCATCGACTTCTCGTTCGCCGAGAAGACCCCGGTCAGTCTGGTCGGCGCGCCGGCGGGCTGCAAATTCGACTTCCAGCGCCCCAACGACGGCACCGCCACCGCGCAGCGGATGAGCGAGGACAACTTCCTCAGCGGTGCCAACTTCAACTATGGCGCGATGTTCGCCAACAAGATCACGGTGACCTGCCCATGACGTCCCATCGCCGCTTCGCGCTCGTCGCCTTGATGGTCTGCATTGCCACGCTCGCGTTCGCTGACGCTACGCTGCACGCGGCGTTTGCGCACAATCCGTTCGGTGCGCCGAAGGGCGCTGCGGAGCCGCAGGTCGGCGGCATCATCGGCTGGCTGCTGGCGCAGCAATCGGCATTCTACAAGCAGATGTCGGCGACGATCCGCGCCGCCAAGGCCGATGGCAGCGCAGTGTGGACGCTGCTCGGCATCTCGTTCGCCTATGGCGTGTTCCATGCCGCGGGTCCGGGGCACGGCAAGGCGGTGATCTCGTCCTATCTGGTCGCCAACGAGGAGACCGCCCGGCGCGGCATCGCGCTGTCGTTCATCTCGGCGTTGCTGCAGGCGCTCGTCGCGGTGCTGATCGTCGGCATTTGCGCCTGGCTGCTGAATGCCACCGCCAGCACGATGTGCGGGGCGGAGCGGGCGATCGAGATCGGCAGCTACGCTCTGATCGCGCTGTTCGGTGTGCGCTTGGTCTGGATCAAGGGTGGCGGATTTTTCCGCGCGCTGCAGGCGAATATTCACAGGCCGCAACTGGCGATGGCCGGGGTGCCGTCGGGGTTGGCCGACCATGGCCACGATCATCCGCACGACCACGATCACGGCCATACTCACGCCCGTCATGCGCACCCGGCCGGCGACCATCATCATGACCACCACCACGACCACAATCATGGTCACGGGCACAGTCACGCGCACGACCATGGCGATCACCATCATCACGCCGCCGGCGAATCCTGTGATCATTGCGGTCATTCGCACGGGCCGGAGCCGAGCGAGCTCGCCGGCCCCGGCGGCTGGCGCCGTGGGCTGGGCGCGGTGCTGACGGTCGGCGTCCGCCCGTGTTCCGGCGCGATTCTGCTGTTGGTGTTTGCGCTGGCTCAGGGGTTGTTCTGGGCCGGGATCGCCGCCACCTTCGTGATGGCGCTGGGCACCGCGATCACGGTCGCGACCATCGCGGTGGCGGCGGTGTCGGCCAAGGGGCTGGCGCGCAGGCTTGCCGCACACCGCGACGGGGGTGGCATGCTGGTGATGCGGGGGCTTGAATTTGGTGCGGCCGCCCTGGTCATGTTGCTCGGCTGCGGACTTCTCCTAGGGTATGTTGCAGCCGAACGTGTGACGTGTCTTTAACCAGCAGACCGCAAACTTCGTTTTTCAGCGGTGGTGGCAAAACCCGATGGGGTTTCGTGCGTAGATGATGTGGTCGTCACGGAACCGCGGCAGTGCGCTGCAGTCATCGAACAGCCGCCCCGTCACCGCGTCGTCTTGACAACGATAGGCCAAAGCGCGAAGCCAAGCAGCAACATGAGCGTCATTGTTCCGATCCATGGACCTGCGATCGCCCCGGCGCCCGCGCCGGAGCGCGTTGGTGTGCTGTTGGTCAACCTCGGCACCCCCGACAGCTGCGACACCAAGGGCGTGCGGATCTATCTGCGCGAGTTCCTGTCCGATCCGCGCGTCATCGAAAACCAGGGGCTGTTCTGGAAGCTGGCGCTCAACGGCATCATTCTGAACACGCGTCCGGCCCGCAAGGCGAAGGACTATCAGAAGATCTGGAACCACGAGGCGAACGAATCGCCGCTCAAGACCATCACGCGTGCGCAGGCGGAGAAGCTGACGGCGTCGCTGGGCGATCGCGGCCATCTGATCGTCGATTGGGCGATGCGGTACGGTAACCCGTCGCTGCGCGACCGCATCGAGGCGCTGGTGGCCAAGGGCTGCACCCGGCTGCTGGTGGTGCCGCTGTATCCGCAGTATTCCGCCGCGACCTCCGCGACCGTGTGCGATCAGGCGTTCCGGGTGCTGCGCGAGCTGCGCGCCCAGCCGACGCTGCGGGTGACGCCGCCGTATTATCGCGATCCGGCCTATATCGATGCGCTGGCGACCTCGATCAATGCGCATCTTGCGACGCTGTCGTTCGAGCCGGAATTGATCGTCGCTTCGTTCCACGGCATGCCGCAGGCCTATATCGACAAGGGCGATCCGTATCAGGCGCAGTGCGTGGCCACCGTCGAGGCGCTGCGTGACCGGATGGGGCTGGCCGACGACAAGCTGCTGCTGACCTTCCAGTCGCGGTTCGGCTTCGACCAGTGGCTGCAGCCCTACACCGACAAGACCATCGAGGCGCTGGCGCGCAAGGGTGTGCGCAAGATCGCGGTGGTGATGCCCGGCTTCTCGGCCGACTGCCTGGAGACTCTGGAAGAGATCGCGCAGGAGAACGCCGAGATCTTCATGGAGCACGGCGGCCAGGAATTTACCGCGATCCCCTGCCTCAACGATTCCGACGCCGGCATCCAGGTGATCCGCCAGCTCGTACTGCGCGAACTGCAGGGCTGGCTGTAATCGAAGACCGGCTGTCGTCAGCGACCGCCGGCTCCAAGCGCAAATCCGTCATCTCGAACCTGAATCGCTAAGGCCGCGACCCATCAGGGTTGCGCCGGTCCGGCGCACCCATCACCATGCCCGCACGAAAAGCGAAATCCGGCGAGGAGAGTTTGCATGTTCTATGATCTCAGCGGGTTCGATGTGGTGTCCATCGTTCTCGTCCTGCTGGTGATCCTGACGCTGTTCGCCGGCGTCAAGACGGTGCCGCAGGGCTTCGATTGGACCATCGAACGATTCGGCAAGTTCACCCGGACGCTGTCCCCCGGCCTCAATCTGATCATCCCGTATTTCGATCGTGTCGGCCGCAAGGTGAACATGATGGAGCAGGTGATCGAGATTCCGGAGCAGGAAGTCATTACCAAGGACAACGCCACCGTGACGGTGGACGGCGTCGCGTTCTATCAGGTGTTCGACGCCGCCAAGGCGAGCTACGAGGTCTCCGACCTCAATCAGGCGATCGTGGTGCTGACCATGACCAACATCCGCTCGGTCATGGGCTCGATGGACCTCGACGCCGTGCTGTCGCATCGCGACGAGATCAACGAGCGGCTGCTGCGCGTCGTCGACGCCGCGGTTTCGCCGTGGGGGCTGAAGGTCAACCGCATCGAGATCAAGGACATCGCGCCGCCGGCCGATCTGGTCGAGGCGATGGGGCGGCAGATGAAGGCCGAGCGCGTCAAGCGCGCCGACATTCTGGCCGCCGAGGGCCAGCGCCAGTCGGAAATTCTGCGCGCCGAGGGCGCCAAGCAGAGCCAGATCCTGCAGGCCGAGGGCCGGCGCGAAGCCGCGTTTCGGGACGCCGAGGCGCGCGAGCGCTCCGCCGAGGCCGAGGCGCGGGCCACTCAGATGGTCAGCGAAGCGATTGCAAAGGGCGACGTCGCGGCGCTGAACTACTTCATCGCCGACAAATACATCAAGGCGTTCGGCCAGCTCGCCGACTCGCCGAACCAGAAGGTGATCATGCTGCCGGTCGAGGCGATGAGCATGCTCGGCTCGCTCGCCGGGATCGGCGAGATCGCCAAGGCGACGTTCGGCGAAAGCGCCGCGTCCGCGCAGGCTGCCGCCCGCCGCGGCTCGGTGCCGCCGACGACGCCGGTGCCGCCGGCGCGGTGAGACGGAGGCTGCTGCCATGACCGCGATGTTCACCGCGCTCGGCGCCTGGAATTGGTTGATTTTCGGCTTCGTGCTGATGGGCCTCGAGCTGCTCGCGCCGGGCGTGTTTCTGTTCTGGCTCGGGCTCGCGGCGCTGTTGGTCGGGCTGCTGGCGCTGCTGCTCGAGCCGGGATGGCAGGTTCAGATCCTGCTGTTCGGGCTGTTTGCGGCCGCCGCGGTGCCGTTGTGGCGGCGGATGGCGCGCGGCGGCGACGCCGAGGCGCACGCCACCAACCCGTTCCTCAACCGTCGCACCGATGCATTGGTCGGTCGCGAATTCACCCTGGAGAAGCCGATCGAGGGCGGCGTCGGTACGGTTCGGATCGACGATACGGTGTGGCGCGTGTTCGGCCCCGACACCCCAGCCGGCAGCCGGGTACGAATCGTCGCGGCGGATGGGGTGAAGCTGACAGTGGCGGCGGTGTAGGCCTGCTTCCGATCCTTCAAGCGAAGCGGCGGCCAGGAAGGATGGGGCAACTACACGCGCGACAGCATCCTTCGCGGCTCGCCCTGGCGGGCGAGCGCTTCAGGATGACGACTCGGAGAAAGCACGAAGGCTTAAGCCACGCCTGCCCGCAGCAGGTCGTGCAAATGCACGATGCCGAGCGGCTTCTTGCCTTCGGCGACGAGCAACGCGGTGATCTTCGAGGAGTTCAGCAGTTCCAGCGCCTGACCGGCCAGCAGGTTCGGGCTGATCGTCTTCGGGTTGCGGGTCATCACCTCGTCGACCGTCGCGGTCATCAGGTCCGGCCGCATATTGCGGCGGAGGTCACCGTCGGTGACGATGCCGGCGATCTGACCGTTGGTGTCGATGATGCCGACGCAGCCGAAGCCCTTGGCGGACATCTCGACCAGGGCGTCCGACATCCGGGTGCCGAGCGGCTTCAGCGGAATCGCATCGCCGGTGTGCATCAGGTCGCGGGCGTATTTCAGCATGGCGCCGAGCTTGCCGCCGGGGTGCAGCACGCTGAAATCGCCCGGCGTGAAGCCGCGGCTTTCCAGCAGCGCGATCGCCAGCGCATCGCCGAGCGCCAGCATCATCAGCGACGAGGTGGTCGGCGCCAGATTGTGCGGGCAGGCCTCGCGCGCCTTCGGCAGCGTCAGCGACACGTCGGCGGCGGTGGCCAGCGTCGAGGTCGGGTCGGAGGTCATCGCCACCAGCGCGATCTTGAAGCGCTTGGCGTAGCTGATCAGATTCTTCATCTCCGGCTGCTCGCCGGACCAGGACATTGCGAGAATGATGTCGTCGGCCGTGATCATGCCGAGGTCGCCGTGGCTCGCCTCGGAGGCGTGCACGAAGAACGCCGGCGTCCCGGTCGAGGCGAAGGTGGCAGCGATCTTGCGGCCGATATGTCCGGACTTGCCGAGCCCGGTGATGATCAGGCGGCCCTTGGCGTTCTGAATCAGGTCGATCGTGGCGGCGAAGCGGGCACCGAGATCGGATTGCAGCGCAGTGGCGAGCGCGGTCACGCCGCTGGCTTCAGCCTCCAGGGTGCGCAGGGCCGAGGGGATCGCGGCGGCGGCTTGCTCGCTCATTGCGGGTATCTTGGTATGGGTTTTGGACAGTGCCATGCAGGGTCTCCGGCATGGGCCGCGAAGCGGCCGGGCCTTCTCCTAGCATGGGGCTGGCCGGGATGCGACGAGGGCCGCCGCGGCTCCGCTCCGTTCTCAACCGCTCCTTAACCATAGTTGTTTTAACTCCATTAACGATGAGGAGCGGCTCGCCGCCCCTTGGTGTCGTTCATGGTTCTGATTTTGTTGGAGTTTCGGCAGTCGTGACGTGGGCTCCAGCATCGGGCCGCCGCTCTCGCGCAGGGTTGTGCGCTGGCGCCGCATGTCTGGCGCTCGCTGCGCTCAACACAACTGGCGCGGGCGCTCAAAGTCTGACACGCGATCTGCTCAATCCGCAGCGCGGCGGTTTCGTGGCTGCACAGGACCTGCCGCTGCGGCCGACTCCCGGCACCACCATCTCGGCATCCCGGGCCCGCAACGTTTTCACGCAGCCCCAGGACGACGCCGCCAGCACGCCGCTACGCTCGACCTCGACGGCGGCGTTGCAACCCCCGCCCGGCAACGCCAATCCGGACAATGCTGGCGTCGCTTACGACGCGCTGAATCGTAAGCGTCAGAAGCCGAAATACTATCCCGGCGCGCCGCGGCCAAAATCGGTGGGCCCGGGCTCGCCGATGGTCACCCCGGCCCCGCCGCCGGCGCGGCCCTTGCCGCCGTCGCAGACCGCCGCCAAGCCGCCACTCCCGGCTGCGCTCGCCGGCCGCGTCCCCGGCCAGCCGACCCGGCGACAGCTCAAGATCGACGATGATCCGTTCGGCCCGGTGGGCGACTACGCCGGCAGTTTCCTGATCAAGGGTGCGCTCGAAGTCGGCGGCGGCTACGATACCAATCCGGCGCGCACTAACACGCCGCGCAGCTCCGGCTTCTACAAGGTGGCGCCGGAACTGATGATCACCTCGGATTGGGAGCGCCACGCGCTGGTCGCCGATCTGCGCGGCGCCTTCACCGGCTACGGGCACGACTTCAATCCGCCGGCCGGCACGGTGTCACCCGCGCCGATCAGCCTCGATCGGCCGGAATTCAACGGCCATGTCGACGGCCGGATCGACGCCAGCCGCGACACCCGGCTGATCGGGCAGGGACGGCTGATCGTCGGCACCGACAATCCGGGCAGCCCGAACATCCAGGCCGGCCTCACCAAATATCCGCTGTCCACCACCACCGGATTCTCCGGCGGCATCGATCAAAACTTCAATCGTCTGCAGGTCACCGCGGTCGGCAATTTCGACCGTACCGTGTATCAAGACTCGCAGCTGACCGACGGCACCAGCTATCCCAACAAGGACCGCAACTACAATCAATACGGCGGTGTCGGCCGGGTCAGCTACGAGCTGAAGCCGGGCTTGAAGCCGTTCGTCGAGATCGAAGGCGATACTCGCGTCCACGACGTGCCGGTCGACCGTTATCAGTATCTGCGCGGCTCGGATGGTGGGTACGTCAAGGGCGGCACCAGCTTCGAGCTGACGCGGCTGCTGACGGGTGAAATCTCGATCGGTTATGCGGCACGCAGATACGTCGATCCGCGGCTCGAGAAGCTCGGTGGCCTGCTCACTGCGGCCTCGCTGGTGTGGACGGTGACGCCGCTGACCACGGTGAAGTTCAACGCCGACACCCAGATCTCGGAATCGCCGCTGGCCGGCGTCTCCGGCGTGTTCACCCACACCTACACGGCGGAGGTCGGCCACGATTTCCGCCGCTGGCTGACGGCGATCGGCCGGTTCACTTACGCGACCTACGATTATCAGGGCTCCGGCCGTTCCGATCGGCTCAATTCGATCGAAGGCAATCTGATCTACAAGCTCAGCCGCTCGCTGTGGGTGAAGGGGCAGCTCCGCTACGACAAGCTGGATTCCAATGTCGTCGGCGGCAGCTACAACGCCACCGTAGCGATGCTCAGCGTCCGGCTGCAGAACTGAGGCGCGTGTCGTTCGACGCCGTTGCAACAGGCCGCAATCAGAAGTGATTTTGCTCCGCCGCTCCGACCGGCGAGTGTCCCGCCCCGCAGGATAGGGGCGGGGACGGGGTGAATGTCGGTTGGTCTGTTGCGCGGGATCGCAATTCCCGTGAAGGGGCTTGCATGGATCGGCCGGCAAGGGACCAGGGCGATCGCCGCCCTGGTGGTTCTCGGCCTCGCGGTGCCGCCGCTCGGCGACGCGCTCCGGCCGTTCGTCACCGAGGCGATCTTTGCGCTGTTGTGCATCTCGTTCATGCGGGTCGATGTCGCGCAAGTACGCGCCAATCTGCGCCGGCCGGCCGTCGTGCTGGCGGCGACGGCGTGGACCGCCCTGGCAGTCCCGGTGCTCGCCGGCCTCGCGTGCTTTGCCGCGAGGCTGGATGTGCGAGCGCCGGATTTGTTGCTGGCGTTGATGCTGCAGGCGGTGGCCTCGCCGATGATGGCGTCGCCGGCGCTGGCAGCGCTGATGGGGCTCGACGCGACTCTGGTGCTGATGACGCTGGTGACGAGCACGGCGCTGATTCCGTTCACGGCGCCGCTGTTCGCCTATGTGTTCGTCGGCTCGTCGATGACGCTGTCGCCGCTGGCGCTCGGTCTGAAGCTGTCGGCGATTCTCGGCGGCTCGCTGCTGGTTGCGGCGATCATCCGCAAGCTGGTCGGCGCGGAAGCCATCCATCGCCAAAAGCAGCCGATCGATGGCGCCAACATCCTCATTCTGTATGTCTTCGTCGCCGCGGTGATGGGCAATGTGGTGTCGAGCGTCATCGCGCAGCCACTGCTGATGATCGCGCTTGCGGCTTTGGCGTTCGCCGTTTTCCTCGTCCTGCTGGTCGTGACGACGCTGATGTTCAGGAAGATCGGTCCGGATCGCGCGCTGGCGCTAGGCCTGATGGTGTCGCAGCGCAATATGGGATTGATGGTGGCGGCGACCGACGGCGCGCTACCGGGCGTCACCTGGCTGTATTTCGCTTTGTCGCAATTCCCGATTTATCTGGCGCCGCAGCTTCTTGCGCCGGTCGCCCGCAAGGTCGTGGCCGGACGGGCGCGTTCGGTCGACGACGAAGAAGGAGCCGTATCCTCCGCAGGTCGCTGACTGCCAGTCGACCGGCGGCGAGTGACAATTTGTCAGCCGCGCCAGCGCGAACGGTCGGTCTTGATCCGTCTGAAGCGCACCCCGGAGCCGTCCGGCAGCCGGGTGGCGATATAGCCGGCGGCCAGGCAAGCTTCGCGCTGCGGCATGTGCTCGTCCGGTGCGTAGGTCGAATCCCACCAGGCGGCACGGTGCGACGCGCGCGGCAGATCGAAGCCGAGCATCTCCTCGATTTCATCCATACGCAGCACGAGCTCCGGCGCGGTTTGCTGTGCAAGGTAGTCGCGTAACGGGTCGAAGTTCTTCATCGGCGGCGTCAACGTTGGTCGGAGGAGTGGAAGCGGTCGGACAGGTCGGTGCTTGCGGAGTACGTTCGCCGGGCGAAACATACAGCCTGGGGTGAAAGCGCGCGTTAACCCCACGTTACGTCAATAACGCAACTTAAGCGCTCTGCAAGACATTGCGTGGAACCTGCCGCAATGGACACGCACGGTCTGCTCGACACCCTTCGAAGAGAAATCCATCGCCGCCGACGCATGTCGGCGCGGTTGATGGTGGTGTTCTCGATGATCACCGTGCTTGGGTTTTCCGCGGTCTGTGGCAGCGTGCTGATCGATATGCGGCGCGGCGCCGAGGATCTGGCGCGGCAGACGCTGGAGAATTTGGCGGCCTCGATCGATGCCGACATCGACCGCAATCTCGAACTGTACGATTCCGCGCTGCGGACGGTCGCCGGCAAACTGCTGCTGCCCGAACTGAGCGCGGTCGATCCGACGATCGCTCGGCTGATCCTGTTCGATCATTCGGTCGCAGCCCCGCAATTCGGTGCGATTCGGATCTACGATCAGCACGGCAATCTGATGCGCGACTCGGCGGTGCCGAATCCAGCCGCAGAGAACCGAGCCGATCAGCCTTTCTTCACGGCACAACATGACGACCCGAATCTCGGGCTGTTCATCGGCAAACCGCAGCAGCTCGATGGTGCTTATTCCTTGATCGTCAGCCGCCGGGTGACCGGCCAGGACGGCCAATTCCTCGGCGTCGTCGCCGGCTCGATCAAGTTCGATTATTTCCAGGATCTGTTCAAACGGCTGCGGCTGCAGCCGAATGACATGATCGCTGTCCTGGCCCACGACGGCACGCTGATCACGCGTGCGCCGCTGACGCCGGAGCTGATCGGCAAGAACATGATGTTCACGCCCGGCGTTCAGAAGATGTTCGGCCGCCGCAGCGGATGGTTCGCCGGCGCCGGAACGCTGGATGGCGTGAAGCGGATGTTCGTTTGGAGCGACAGCACCAGACCTCTCGTGGTGCTGGTGGCGAAGTCGTGGGACGACATCTATGCGATGTGGCGCCGCGAAGCGATTTGGATCGGCATCGCGCTTTTGGTACTCGCCACCTTCGTCGCCGCCGTGACGGTGTTTTTCATTCATGAGATCGATCGGCGCGCCGAGGCCGAACGGCGGCTCGAGGAACTCGCGACCACCGATCCGCTGACCGGGCTGACCAATCGCCGCAAGTTCGACGCGGCGATCGATGCCGAATGGCGCAGAGCCGCTCGTCAGAACAGCTCGATCGCGCTTCTGATGATCGACGCCGACCACTTCAAGGCCTTCAACGACAGCTTCGGCCATCAGGCCGGAGATCAGATGCTGGTCGGCATCGCCGTCTGCATCGCCGACACCGTGCAGCGCGCCAGCGACTGTGCGGCGCGGTTCGGAGGCGAAGAATTCGCGGTGTTGTTGCCCGGGCTCAGCGTGCAGGCTGCCGTGTCGGTCGCCGAAACTATCCGGCGCAAGGTCGAGCAATGGTCGAACCTCGAAGGGGGCGTCACCGTCTCGATCGGTGTCGCCAGCACCAAGCCAACCGCTTCGCAGCATTGGCAAGACCTGGTCGAAGTCGCCGATCGCGCGCTGTATGGCGCCAAGGAGCTCGGCCGCAACCGTTGCGTCGTCGGTGGCCGCAGCGAGATCACGCTGGTGGCGTGACCGCAGCCGCGGCCGGATCGCGACGATTTACTTGTCGAGTCTTACTTGTCGAGGTAGCGCTTCATGTCGTCGATCAGCCCGGCGCGCAGATCGGCGCGCTGCATCGCGAACGCGATGTTGGCGCGCAGGAAGCCGGCCTTCGAGCCGCAATCGTGGCGCTCGCCCTCGAATTCGACGCCGTAGAATTTCTGCGTCTTCGACAGTCCGATCATCGCGTCGGTGAGCTGGATTTCGCCGCCCGCGCCGCGCTCCTGCGTCGCCAGGATCTTGAAGATCTCCGGCTGCAGGATGTAGCGGCCGGTAATCGACAGGTTCGACGGTGCCGTGCCCGGCGCCGGCTTCTCGACCATGCCGTCGACCTCGAACACCTTGCCGGTCCGCTTGCCGACGCCGCAGATGCCGTACTGATGGGTGCGGTCGGCCGGCACTTCCTCGACCGCGATGACGTTGGCCTTGTCGCCGAGCTTCTCGGCGGCCTGGATCATCTGCTTCAGGCAGCCCGGGGTGTTGAGCACCAGTTCGTCCGGCAGCACCACCGCGAACGGCTCGTTGCCGACGATGTCACGGGCGCACCAGACCGCGTGGCCGAGGCCGTGCGGCGCCTGCTGGCGCGTAAAGCTCATCGCGCCGGCCTCCGGCTGATCGCGCGCCAGAATCTCGATCTCGGCGGTCTTGTTGCGGCCCTTCAGGGTCATGTCGAGCTCGAACTGACGGTCGAAGTGATCCTCGATCATGCCCTTGTTGCGTCCGGTGACGAACACGAAGTGTTCGATGCCGGCTTCCCGCGCTTCGTCGACGACGTACTGGATCAGCGGCTTGTCGACGATGGTCAGCATCTCCTTCGGCATCGCCTTGGTGGCGGGGAGAACGCGGGTGCCGAGGCCGGCGACCGGGAAGACGGCTTTGCGGATTTTCATGGTCGGGAGATCTTTCGAGAGGGTACGGGAGGCGACATCGGACGGTCTTGCAACCTGCAACCAAGGCGGATGTGTGGAGTTCCGAAATCCGGCGCGAAGCCTCGATCGGGACAGATTGTCACATCAGAACGACGGCGTCCCCGGTACGAAAGCATCGAATGCCGCCCAGAATTGCTGGCGGTAGCGATCCTGCTCCTGCAGGATTTCGTGGCGGGCGCCGGGGATCACCAGATGCGAGCCGGTCCGCAAATGATAAGCGAACTCTTCGATCGCCGGCGTCGACACCACGCTGTCCATGCCGGCCGCGACCATCAGGATCGGCTGCCGGATCTGCGACGGGTAGTGCGTCGCCTTGAAGGCGTGCATGGCGCGGAGCGCGGTATCGGCCCAGGCGACGGTCGGCGAGGCGAGGCCGAGGGTCGGGTCCTCGGCGACGATCGCGGCATTGCGGGCATAGCGCAGCGGGTCCGAGGTGAGCTTGTTGCCGGCGAACGGCTCTGTGTTGGCGAGCACGTCATTGCCGCCGGGCACGTAGCGACCGCCCTGGCCCGCCAGCCGCATCGTCAGCAGCAGCAGCCTGATCGGCAGCGCGGTGGTGTTGCCGGCCAGATCGATCATCGGCGCCGACAACACCATTCGGTCGAACCAGCGTTTGCCGGAGCGGGCGATGCGCAGCATCACCGCGCCGCCCATCGAATGCGCCAGCGCGAAGTGCGGTGGTGGGCAGTCCGGCAGCACGACCTCGCGGACGAAGGTTTCGACGTCGATTTCGAAGTCGGCGAAGTTGCGCACGTAGCCCTTGCGATAATCGCGTAGCCGGCGCTCCGAATGTCCCTGGCCGCGCCAGTCGAGCGCCGCGACCGCAAAGCCGCGGTCGCGCAGGTCGCGCACCGTTTCGAAGTACTTCTCGATCTGCTCGGTGCGCCCGGTGAACACGCACACGGTGCCCTTGCGGTGCCCCGTCGGCTCCCATCGTGCGAAGCGGAGCTGCACGCCGTCGGGCGTCTTGATGAAACCGGAGACGGCGTCTTCGGGCACCGGATTGGCAGGAGTCGAGACGAGCGTCATGAATCGGGTCCGGGTGAGCGCAAATGCCTGGAAATCTGAACGAAGTCGGCGGGCGCGAACGGCCTCGGGACCCCTCTTGAACCCCGAAACACCCCTCCCATATCATCTCCGTGCAGGCCACACCAAGGGGTCAGGAACTGACTTCTCCGGCTGCACGGACAAGGCCCGGCCCGATGGCGGGCGGGTCATCCCATAGTCGCTTCTAGGAGGACTTTGACCATGCGTAGCTTCGATCTCACCCCGTTCTATCGTTCGACCATCGGTTTCGACCGCCTGTTCAATCTGCTCGACCAGACCGCTGCGGATGCGGCGGCGCCCGGCTATCCGCCCTACAATATCGAGCGGACCGGCGAGAATGCGTATCGCATCACCGTTGCGGTCGCGGGTTTCTCTCCGTCCGAGCTTTCGATCGTCAGCAAGGAGAACACGCTGACCATCAAGGGCGAGAAGGGCGGTGAAGAGGCCGGCAAGGCCGAAGTGCTGTATCGCGGTATCGCCGCGCGCGCCTTCGAGCGGGCGTTCCAGCTCGCCGACTACGTCACGGTGAAGAACGCCAGCCTCGAAAACGGTCTGCTGCACGTCGATCTCGTGCGCGAGATTCCCGAGGCGAAAAAGCCGCGCAGCATTCCGATCAGCATCAATGCGCAGGCCGGCCCGCAAGTGGTCACCGACAACAGCGAGAAGGCGGCCGCGTAACGCGCCGCCGGCTTGCGAACTTTCTTTCGCTGCATAGACCCCTAGCCAAGCAGGCGCCCCGGGCAACCGGGGCGCTTTGCTTTCGGAGCCGTCGCGGTCCGTCGCGAAGGGCACAGGTCGTCTGAAAAGCCGACCGAGCGGCTACTCCAGCCCCTGCACCGGCGGCATTGCTTCGGTCGGGCGGATCGTCGCCGAGGAGGAGGGCTTGGCTCGCACCGGCGAGGGGCCTGCGGCCGATGGCACGGCGCTGGCCGGGCTCTGCACCGCTGCGGTGTCCTGTTTGGTGTCCTTGCCGGCGTCCTGCCTGGCCTGATCGAGCATCGGCTTGGAGCCGTCCTTGGCGGCGGCGTCGCCTGCGGCCTTAGCGGCTTTGTCGCCGGCCGGATGCTGAGGCGCCGGCCGCGGGATCGGTGTGGCAGCATTGCGGTTGGCGACGCGGGCGACCGGCTTCGGCGGCCGCGGCGGATTGGTCTCGACGAACCGGGGCAGTCCCTGGATCCGGCCGTAGCTGGCGACCGTCACCTCTTCCATGCGGTCGCCCATCTGCCAGGCCGGCATGAAGCGGACCAGACGGCCGGTGCGGGCGTCGATCACCAGGCGACCATCGTCACCGTCCGGATTGATCGCCGCCATGGTGTAGACCGCGCCGCGCTGGCGCGGATAGCCGAGCGGGGCGAAGCCTTCGGCGCGCGCCGCCCGGGTGACCGCGTCTGGTGACAGCACGTCGAGCCCCTCGGCCGGCAGCGCCATGCGGCGCACCTCCCGCCGCGGCGGCGGAGGCGGCATCGCCGCATAAGAGCCCTGAATGTCGGACACTCTGGAAACGGGCGGCCGTGCGTCGCCGCCGGCCGGCAGCGGGTCGGCCATCGCCGTGGTTGCGGCGGTCGCGGCGAGACCGGCCGACATCACCCACCCTTTGAACTTCATTGCTCGATGCTCCCTGCAGCGCCCCGCCCCGTTCTGGCGCGGGCGGGAGCCTCGCGGGTGAATTTGACCCGGAGTTGGCTCAAACGGGGCGGGTTTGGCGTGAATCCGTGGCGCGTGCGGCGGCATTGGGCGGTCGATATCGACGCCGAAACGCGCCGGAGCCACCATCGAATGGGCGACGTGGGCGCGCTTGTGTGCTAGACAAAAATTTGGCAAAGTCGTGCTAGGACAGCATCGCTGTCTCATTTACGGTGGTAGCCCGGCACGGGGTTGCAGCGTCACGCGAGGCGATTGACGTCGCGCGCGGCACCTGATTGTCCGTTGGGCGATATGGACACCGGGGTCTGAATACGCAAATCGTGGCTCGCGGAGCGCGAGCGGTGGCCCGGAGGGTGCCGCGAGCGTCCGAACTGCGCCGATGCTGGATAGTGTATCCCCTCCCGGGATGAAGAGGACGAAGATGAGCGGGTCTGAGTACGAGCGCGAAAATATGGTTGCCAATGCGCTGACGGCGGACTCGGCTGTCAAAACCACTGCGCGCGAGCACACTTGGCGTCCGCCGGCCGAAGGGCTGTACGACCTGTCGCGCGAGAAGGACGCCTGCGGCGTCGGCTTCATCGCCAACATCAAGGGCGTCAAGTCGCATCAGATCGTCTGCGACGCGCTGCGCATTCTGTGCAACCTCGAGCATCGCGGCGCCGTCGGCGCCGACCCGCGCGCCGGCGACGGCGCCGGCATTCTGGTGCAGATCCCGCACGCCTTCTTCAGCCGCAAGGCCACCGAACTCGGCTTCTCGCTGCCGGCGCCGGGCGAATACGCCGTCGGCGCGCTGTTCATGCCGCGCGAGACCTCGTGGCGGAAGGTGATCAAGAGCATCATCGAGGACCGGATCAAGGCCGAAGGGCTGACTCTCCTCGGCTGGCGCGACGTGCCGACCGACAATTCCTCGCTCGGCGAGACCGTGAAGCCGACCGAACCGGCCAACATGCAGGTGTTCATCGGTCGCGGCAGTGCCGCCAAGTCCGAGGACGAGTTCGAGCGTCAGCTCTACATCCTGCGCAAGTCGATCTCGAATGCGATCTATCAGCGCCGCGAGCGTGGCCTCGCCGGTTACTATCCGGTGTCGCTGTCGTGCCGCACCGTGATCTACAAGGGCATGTTCCTGGCCGACCAGCTCGGCAAGTACTATCCCGACCTGCACGAGGACGATTTCGCCAGCGCGCTGGCGCTGGTGCATCAGCGGTTCTCGACCAACACCTTCCCGACCTGGTCGCTGGCGCATCCGTACCGCATGGTCGCGCACAACGGCGAGATCAACACGCTGCGCGGCAACGTCAACTGGATGGCGGCGCGGCAGGCGTCGGTGCATTCGGAGCTGTACGGCAAGGACATCAGCCGGCTGTGGCCGATCTCCTACGAAGGTCAGAGCGACACCGCCTGCTTCGACAACGCGCTCGAATTCCTGGTGCGCGGCGGCTACTCGCTGCCGCACGCGGTGATGATGATGATTCCGGAGGCGTGGGCCGGCAACCCGCTGATGGACGAGAAGCGCCGTGCCTTCTACGAGTACCATGCCGCGCTGATGGAGCCGTGGGACGGCCCTGCCGCGCTCGCCTTCACCGACGGCCGCCAGATCGGCGCCACGCTCGACCGTAACGGCCTGCGCCCGGCGCGCTATCTGGTCACCAAGGACGACCGCATCGTGATGGCGTCCGAAATGGGTGTCCTCAAGATTCCGGAAGACCAGATCGTCACCAAGTGGCGGCTGCAGCCCGGCAAGATGCTGCTGGTCGATCTCGAGCAGGGCCGGCTGATTCCGGACGAAGAGATCAAGGCGCAGCTCTCCGCCAGCCATCCTTATGCCGACTGGCTGCATCGTACCCAGATCGTGCTCGAAGAGCTGAAGGAAGCGCCGGTCAAGGGCCAGCGCTCCAACCTGCCGCTGCTCGATCGGCAGCAGGCGTTCGGCTACACCCAGGAAGACATCTCGATCCTGCTGACGCCGATGGCGTCGACCGGCGAGGAAGCCTCGGGTTCGATGGGCAACGACACGCCGCTGTCGGCGCTGTCGGACAAGCCGAAGCTGCTCTACACCTATTTCAAGCAGAACTTCGCCCAGGTCACCAACCCGCCGATCGATCCGATCCGCGAGGAGCTGGTGATGAGCCTGGTGTCGATCATCGGCCCGCGGCCGAACCTGTTCGACACCGAAGGCCTCGCCGGCACCAAGCGTCTGGAAGTGCGTCAGCCGATCCTCACCGACGGCGACCTCGAGAAGATCCGCTCGATCTCCGAGATCGGCGATCCGCACTTCAAGTCGCGCACGCTCGACACCACCTTCCATTCGGCGCTCGGCGCTGCCGCGATGGAGCAGGTGCTCGACGACCTCAACGCCCGTGCCGAATCCGCGGTGCGTGACGGCGTCAACATCATCATCCTCAGCGACCGCGCCGCCGGCGCCGATCGGATTCCGATCCCGGCGCTGCTGGCCTGCGCCTCCGTGCATCATCACCTGATCCGCACCGGTCTGCGCACCTCGGTCGGTCTGGTGGTCGAGTCGGGCGAGCCGCGCGAAGTGCATCACTTCGCCTGCCTCGCCGGCTTCGGCGCCGAGGCGATCAATCCGTATCTCGCCTTCGAGACCATCATCGCGCTCAAGGACAGGCTGCCGGCCAAGCTCGACGACTACGAGATCGTCAAGCGCTACATCAAGTCGATCGGCAAGGGCCTGCTGAAGGTGATGTCCAAGATGGGCATCTCGACCTATCAGTCGTACTGCGGCGCGCAGATCTTCGACGCGGTCGGCCTGCGTCACGACTTCATCGCCAAGTACTTCGCCGGCACCCATTCGCAGATCGAAGGCGTCGGCCTGGCCGAAATCGCCGAAGAGACCGTGCGCCGGCATCGCGACGCGTTCGGCGAGGCGCTGGTGTACAAGACCGCGCTCGACGTCGGCGGCGAGTACGCCTACCGCACCCGCGGCGAAGACCATGCCTGGACCGCGGACTCGGTCGCGACGCTGCAGCATGCGGTGCGCGGCAACTCGCAGGAGCGCTACCGCGCCTTCGCCAAGCTGCTCAACGAGCAGCAGGAGCGGCTGCTGACGCTGCGCGGCCTGTTCAAGATCAAGGGCGCCGAGGCCGAAGGCCGCAAGCCTGTGCCGCTCGCCGAAGTCGAGCCGGCCGCCGAGATCGTCAAGCGGTTCTCGACCGGCGCGATGAGCTTCGGCTCGATCTCGCGCGAGGCGCACACCACGCTGGCGATCGCCATGAATCGGATCGGCGGCAAGTCGAACACCGGCGAGGGCGGCGAGGAGGCGGATCGCTTCAAGCCGATGGCCAACGGCGATTCGATGCGCTCGGCGATCAAGCAGGTCGCCTCGGGCCGGTTCGGTGTCACCACCGAATATCTCGCCAATTCGGACATGATCCAGATCAAGATGGCGCAGGGTGCCAAGCCCGGCGAAGGCGGTCAGTTGCCCGGCCACAAGGTCGATGCGACGATCGCGGCGGTGCGCCACTCGACCCCCGGCGTCGGCCTGATCTCGCCGCCGCCGCACCACGACATCTACTCGATCGAGGATCTGGCGCAGCTGATCTACGATCTGAAGAACGTCAATCCGTCGAGCGCGATCTCGGTGAAGCTGGTGTCGGAAATCGGCGTCGGCACCGTCGCGGCGGGCGTTGCGAAGGCGCGCGCCGACCACGTCACGATTTCGGGCTTCGAAGGCGGCACCGGCGCTTCGCCGCTGACCTCGATCAAGCACGCTGGTTCGCCGTGGGAAATCGGCCTCGCCGAAACCCACCAGACCCTGGTGCGCGAGCGGCTGCGGTCGCGCATCGCCGTCCAGGTCGACGGCGGCTTCCGCACCGGCCGTGACGTCGTGATCGGTGCGCTGCTCGGCGCCGACGAGTTCGGCTTCGCCACCGCGCCGCTGATCGCGGCCGGCTGCATCATGATGCGCAAGTGTCATCTCAACACTTGCCCGGTCGGCGTCGCGACCCAGGATCCGGTGCTGCGCAAGCGCTTCACCGGCCAGCCCGAGCACGTCATCAACTACTTCTTCTTCGTCGCCGAAGAAGTGCGCGAGCTGATGGCGAGCCTCGGCTACCGCACCTTCAACGAGATGGTCGGTCAGTCGCAGATGCTCGATCAGGCCGCTCTGGTGGCGCACTGGAAGGCCAAGGGCCTCGACTTCTCCAAGCTGTTCTTCAAGCAGAAGGCGGAGAGCGGCCAGACCATCTTCCACTCGGAACACCAGGACCATCATCTCGACAGCGTGCTCGACCGCAAGCTGATCGCCAAGTCGCAGGCTGCGATCGACCGCGGCGCGCCGGTGAAGTTCGAGATCGAGATCAACAACACCGACCGCTCCGCCGGCGCGATGCTGTCCGGCGAGGTGGCGAAGCACTACGGCCATGCCGGCCTGCCGGCCGACACCATCCAGGCGCACCTCAAGGGCACCGCGGGGCAGGCGTTCGGCGCCTGGCTGGCGCGCGGCATCACCTTCGATCTCGAAGGCGAAGGCAACGACTACGTCGGCAAGGGCCTGTCGGGCGGCAAGATCATCGTCCGGCCGCCGGCGATCTCCGGCATCGTGCCTGAAGAGTCGATCATCGTCGGCAACACCGTGATGTACGGCGCGATCGAGGGCGAGTGCTACTTCCGCGGCATCGCCGGCGAACGCTTCGCGGTGCGTAACTCGGGCGCGGTCGCGGTGGTCGAAGGCGCCGGCGATCATTGCTGCGAATACATGACCGGCGGCATCGTGGTGGTGCTCGGCAAGACCGGCCGCAACTTCGCCGCCGGCATGTCGGGCGGCGTCGCCTACGTGCTCGACGAGGACGGCTGCTTCGCCAAGACCTGCAACATGGCGATGGTCGAACTCGAGCCGGTGCTGTCGGAGGAGATGATCAACGCCGGCGCGTTCCATCAGGCCGGCGATCTCGAAGCGCACGGCAAGGTCGACGTGTTCTCCGATCTGCTCGGCGCCGACGTCGAGCGGCTGCATGTGCTGATCTCGCGTCACGCCAAGTACACCGGCTCCAAGCGCGCTCAGGACATCCTGGCGAACTGGAAGAGCTACTTGCCGAAATTCCGCAAGGTGATGCCGGTCGAGTACCGCCGCGCGCTGCGCGAGATGAAAGCCCGCGCCGCCGAGGAGCCGAAGATCGCGATCGGGGCGTAGGTTCTCGATCGCTCATCCTTCGAGACGCGCGCCGCAGGCGCGCTCCTCAGGATGAGGGCTGGACGCGCGGCGTGCCGCTGTCCGGCAACCAGCACAGTCCCCTCATGGTGAGGAGGCGCGAAGCGCCGTCTCGAACCATGAGGGCCACGAAACGAAGACTTAAAGTCGAAGACAAGAATTCGAGGCGTCAGAGTTCGATGGGCAAGGTCACGGGGTTTCTGGAAATCGAGCGGCATGATCGCGCCTATGCGCCGGTCGCCGAGCGGATCAAGGGCTACAACGAATTCGTGGTGCCGCTCAGCGAGAAAGACCTGCGCGACCAGGCCGCCCGCTGCATGAATTGCGGCATCCCGTATTGCCACGGCACCGGCTCGCCGCAGCCGGGAGCGACCGGCTGCCCGGTCAACAACCAGATCCCGGACTGGAACGATCTGGTTTACAACGGCTATTGGCAGGAAGCCGCGCGCACCCTGCACTCCACCAACAACTTCCCGGAATTCACCGGCCGGATCTGCCCGGCGCCGTGCGAAGCCTCCTGCACGCTGAACATCGACGACAACCCGGTGACCATCAAGACGATCGAATGCGCGATCGTCGACACCGCGTTCGACAACGGCTGGGTCAAGCCGGAGATCGCCGCGGTCAAGACCGGCCAGAGCGTCGCGATCGTCGGTGCCGGCCCGGCCGGCCTCGCCTGCGCCCAGCAGCTGGCGCGCGCCGGTCACGACGTCCACGTCTATGAGAAGTTCGCCAAGGCCGGCGGCCTGCTGCGCTACGGCATCCCGGACTTCAAGATGGAGAAGCATCTGATCGACCGCCGTGTCGCCCAGATGGAAGCCGAAGGCGTCACCTTCCATTATGGCGCGCCGGTCGGTGGCAGCGCTCCGGGCGCGGTCGATCCGGCCGAGCTGCTGAAGCAGTACGACGCCGTGGCGCTGACCGGCGGTGCGGAAGCGCCGCGCGATCTGCCGATCCCGGGCCGTGAGCTTTCCGGCATCCACTTCGCGATGGACTTCCTCACCCAGCAGAACCGCCGCGTCTCCGGCGAAGCCGTGAACGGCGACGACATCCTCGCCGCCGGCAAGAACGTGGTGGTGATCGGCGGCGGCGACACCGGCTCGGACTGCATCGGCACCTCGATCCGTCAGGGCGCCAAGTCGGTGACCCAGATCGAGATCATGCCGGCGCCGCCGGAGCGCGAGAACAAGGGGCTGACCTGGCCGAACTGGCCGATGAAGATGCGCACCTCGTCGAGCCAGGCCGAAGGCGCGCAGCGCGAATTCGCCGTGATGACGCAGTCGTTCGAAGGCGAGGGCGGCGTCGTCAAGAAGCTGAACTGCGTCCGCGTCGACGCCAAGTTCCAGCCGATCCCCGGCACCGAATTCGTGCTCGAAGCCGACCTCGTGCTGCTGGCGATGGGCTTCGTCTCGCCGGTCAAGGAAGGTCTCCTGACCCAGCTCGGCGTCGCGCTCGACCCGCGCGGCAACGTCGCCGCCGACCTGTCGCACTTCACCACCTCGGTCGACAAAGTCTTCGCCGCCGGCGACATGCGCCGCGGCCAGTCGCTGGTGGTCTGGGCGATCCGCGAAGGCCGCCTGTGTGCGCAGGCGATCGACCGGTTCCTGATGGGCGCGACCACGCTGCCGCGGTAAGCGGGGCAAGGCAGACGGAATTCAGCGGCTTCCGCTAGCGACACTTTCGTGATTCGATCGGACGCGAATCTGCGGCTCGCGGAGGCGGACATGGCCGACACCTCGATCGAATGGACCGATGCGACTTGGAATCCAGTCGCGGGCTGCACGATCATCTCGCCCGGTTGCAGCAACTGCTACGCCATGAGGATGGCCGCCCGATTGGATGCGATGGGGCTGCCGAAGTACCGAGGATTGACGCGGCGGAGCGGGAGACGCGCAGTCTGGACAGGCGAGATCCGACTGGATGCCGTGGCGCTCTCCGTGCCCACGAAGTGGGCGCGGCCTCGCAAGGTCTTCGTGAATTCGATGTCGGACCTCTTTCACGAAGACGTTCCATTTCAGTTTGTCGACCGAGTCTGGAAGGTGATGGAGGAAACGCCTCGTCACACTTACCAAATACTGACGAAGCGACCGGCCCGCATGTTGTCGTTCATGCATCGCAGGGAGGTCGGGACGCTTCCAAACGTTTGGCTTGGTACGAGCGTCGAGGATAGTCGGGTCTTGGACCGCCTGGATGCCATCCGCAATGTGCCAGCGATAGCGACGGGCGCACAACTCGGGCTCACCGAGCCGCGAGAGCGATTGGCCGTGGCTGTTTGACAGTGTGGATCGGAGAATGTGGAGATGCGGGGCGCCTGCCTCACTCACGGCGTCATCGCCCGACTTGATCGGGCGACCCATTATTCCAGAGCGCCTGTGGCGATGCGGTGCTTTGCTGCGAGCGCTTCGGGATACTGGATCCCCGCCTACGCGGGGATGACGGTTGAGGGTGGGGCGACGTTATCAGGTACAAACTATCCACGAGTCATTCCGGGGCGCGCAGCGAAGCTGCGTGAACCCGGAATCCATAGCCCCTGTGTTCGCGGTTACGTCGAGGCACCCGTTACTACGTCTTTGCCGCATCACTGATGCTGCGGCGTATGGATTCCGGGTTCGCGCTTCGCGCGCCCCGGAATGACAAACGTGAGGATCATGTGATCCTCACGCATTCCTTGCCATCAACCCACCGTCGACCGGGATCACCGCGCCGGTGATGAACGAGGCCGCGGGCAGGCACAGGCTCAGCGTCATGTGGGCGACTTCTTCCGGGTCGCCGTAGCGGTGCAAAGCGGTGCGGCGTCTTGCGTACTTCTGCTTGTGATCGGCGCTGATGCGGTCGGTCATGCCGGTGGTGATCGGGCCGGGGCAGATGCAGTTGACCGTGATGCCTTCGGGCCCGAGCTCGACCGCGAGCGAGCGCGTCAGGCCGGTGACGCCGGCTTTCGCCGCCGAATACGGGCTGTGCGGCGCGGTGGCGCCGAGCGCTTCGGTGGAGGCGATGTTGACGATGCGCGGGGACTGCGACTTGCGCAAATAGGGCAGCGCGGCGCGGATCACGCGCGGATGCGCGGTGAGCAGAATATTCAGCGCGCGCTCCCACACCGCGTCGTAATTCGCATCGTCGATCGGCAGCGCCGCCGAGATGCCGGCGTTGTTGATGACGATGTCGAGCCCGCCGAGCGTCTGCGCGATGTGTTCGACGCCGCTTCGGATCGCCTCGGCGTCGCCGACATCGAGCGCGAACGCGGTGGCATCGCCGCCGCGCGCCTTGATGGCGTCGGCGACCGGCTGCGCGCCGGCCAGCGTGACGTCGGTGACGGCGACGCGCGCGCCTTCGTCGGCGAACACATGCGCGGTGGCGCGGCCCATGCCGCTCGCAGCGCCCGTGACGAGAACGCGCAGGTCTTTGACGGAACGGCTGAGGGGCTTGTACGACATCGGTTTCCTCCGGTTGTTTCTTGTTGCGGAATGTGCGGCGCGCGGGGCGCGCGGTCTTCCGATTGACAAGGCTGACATCGATCGACACACAGGTCAAACGTCGCGCAGACGACGAACAACAAACAAACAGGAGGACGCGCGTGAGCGATCTCGATTTCAGCGGCAAGCAGGTTCTGGTGGTCGGCGGCTCGAGCGGCATCGGCAACGGCATCGCACAGGCGTTTCGCACCCGCGGCGCAGAAGTCTGCGTCACCGGCACGCGCGCGGCGCCATCGGACTACGCGCGCGAAGACGGCAGCAACTTCGATGGGCTGACCTACGTCCAGCTCGACGTCGGCAAGGCGCAGGCGGTCGATGCGTTCGCGCCGCCGATTCAGAAGCTCGACGTGCTGGTGCTGGCGCAGGGCGCGGTGATCTATCGCCGCGGCGAGTTCGAGATGGACGGCTTCCGCCACGTCATGGAAGTCAACCTGATGAGCCTGATGGCCTGCGCGTCGAAATTCCACGCCCAGCTCAAAGCCTCGTCCGGCAAGCTGATCATCGTGTCGTCGACCGCGGCATTCCACGCCACCAAGGGCAACCCGGCCTACAACGCCTCGAAGACCGGCGCTTACGGCCTGACCCGGACACTGGCGCAGGCCTGGGCCGAAGACGGCATCCGCGTCAACGGCATCGCGCCGGGCCTGGTCGATACCAAGATGACCAAGGTCACCACCGACAATCCGAAGCGGCTCGCCGGCGCGATCGAAGGGATTCCGATGAAGCGCCTCGGCACCCCCGAAGACATGGCCGGGGCCGCGCTGTTCCTGGCCTCGCCGCTGTCGGCCTATGTGCTCGGCCAGACGCTGGTCGTCGACGGCGGGCTGATTTTGTAGCAGAGCCTGTAGGATGGGTTGAGCGGAGCGAAACCCATGCGGGACGCGCGTCAGGATGGGTTTCGCTGCGCTCGACCCATCCTACGAACTAACCAGTCGTCATTCCGGGGCACGCGCAAAGCGCGTGAGCCCGGAATCCATATCCGCCGAAGTGGCGGTTATGTCGCGACGTTTATGACTACGGCCTCGCGAAATCATGAACGCTGCGGCGTATGGATTCCGGGCTCGCGCTGCGCGCGCCCCGGAATGACCAACGACAGGGTCGTGCGCCTCAGCGGAAGATCGAGAAGAAGCCCGACGCGCTCGGCGGCGGGGCGCGGCGGCCCTGCTGCTGCTGGCCGCCGAAGCCGAAGAAGCCGGACGCGGTCGGCGGCGGCGGTGGCGGGGCGGAGCGGGCGACCCGGCGTTGTGGCTGCTGCGGCTGCGCGGCGGCGCTGCCCGACGAGCCGCTGCTGCTCGGCTTGGTGCTCGCCACCGGCACCTCCGGCTTCGGCGGTTCCTTCGGCGGCGGCGGCTCCTGGGCCTTTTCGATCGACACCTCGCGGCGCGGCCAGACATCGTCGTCGGCGCGGCCGGCGGGAGCGGACAGCGGTTCGCCCTTCACCAGCGTGCGCGCCACCAGCGCATCGACCGGAGCGGGCTGGGTGCCGGGGCCGCCGAGCAGGCGGTCGGTCGAAACCGAGGAGGCAACCAGCGGCAGGATCGGACCGGCCACCGGGCGCGGCGCCGGGCCGCTCGGCGGCTTGGCCTCTTCGGGGCTCGCCGGCTCGGTCGGCAGCGCGATCGGGCCACTGCGCGCCGCCAGCAGCCGGGCGATCTCGCGCTCGACATAATGCGCCAGCTTGCGGGCGCCGGACTTAGTGAAATACACGCCGTCATAGGAGCGCAGCCGGCGGGTCTGGCCCTCGAAATCCGGTCCCTGCAGCACGTAGCGGCCGCCTTCGTCGACGAAGCCGTCCCAGACGTCCACATAGGTGATGCCGGCCTTGGCGGCGCCCTCGCGGAACAGCGCGTTCAGGAATTGCATGTCCGAGGTCGCCTTGGTGCCGCGCACCGCCGGCAGGCCGACCCAGAGGATCGGGACGTTCTTGGTCTTGAGGACGTTGATCAGCTCTTCGATCTTCTTGGCGTACAGCTCCGACCAGCGATCATCGCGGAACTGGGCGACGCCGCCGGGGGCGCGCTTGCCCTTCTCGGTCATGATCCGCAGCGAATCGTCGTCGTCCTCGTCGTCGTCCGCCGCATTGTCGGCCGCCTTGTCGTCCGGCTTGGCTTCCTCACCGGGCTTGGCGGCCTTGTCGTCCTTCTTGTCCTTGTCGGGCGTCGCCTGCTCGCGGATCGGAATCCGGTCGGACAGGCCGAGCATCACCACGATCGCGTCCGGGTTCTCCTGGGCGATCACTTCCTTGGCGGCGCCGACCCAGTCCGACGGCTCGCCCTTCGGGGCGTAGCGCAAAAGGCCCGAGATGGTCTTGAATTTGCGGACCACGCCCATTTCGGGCTGCTCGGTGTAGGCCTGCTCCAGGCCGTAGCCGAGCCAGTCGGCCATCGAGTCGCCGAGCACCAGCACGGTGCGGTCCGGCACGGTGTCGCGCTTCTCCGGCGCCGGCGCCTTGGAATAGTCCTCGCGCGGCGCCGGCCGGCGCTGCGGCTGGTTCTGATGGAACGGCTGGAACACGTCGTTGCCGAACCAGCCGAAACCGCCGCCGCCGCGCTGCTGCTGGCGCTGCGGCGGGCCGCCGCCGAAATCGAAGAACTGCGCCGAGGCCGGCGCGGCGATGCCGACCAGCAGCACGCCGGCGACCGCCAGCACGGCCAGCGGGCCGCGCTCGGTGAAGACGCCAAAAAACGATCTCGGCTTGTCGGACATACGGATCTTGCGCAATCGCTACCGTTCGGAACGGGAGCTGATCCCTATACTAGCGGATTCGGGCCGCAACCGGGCAGCTTTCGCCCCGCTCCATAAGGCGAGCCCGGCCATCCCCGTCAAGGGGCGGCCGGGGTGCCCGAGGCCGCTCAAGCGGCGGAGCGGCCGGCAAGCAGCCGGGCGTCGAGGGTGGCGGCGAGCGGCGCGGAGACCGGCGTCATCGGCAGCCGCACCTCGGGGCTGTCGATCAGCCCGCGCCGCCACAGCGCGTATTTGATCGGCGCCGGCGACGGCTCGGCGAACAGCAGCTTCGGCAGGTCGGCGAGCCGTTGCCATTCGGTCGTCCCGCCGAGCCGGTCGCCGGCCTGCAGCCGCTGCATCATCGCGGCGAACGCCTCGGTTTCCAGATGTGCGGAGGCCAGGATCGCGCCGTCGCAGCCGCGGCTCAGCGCATCGAAAGCCAGCGCGTCCTCGCCGGTGAGCACCGCAAAGCCCGGCGGGCGCAGCCGCAGCAGCTCCGCGGTCTGGGCCGGATCGGCGCAGCAATCCTTGACGCCGACGATGTTGGCGCGCTCGGCGAGCCGCAGCATCGCCTCGTTGTGCAGATTGACGCCGGTGCGATACGGGATGTTGTAGATCAGGATCGGCCGCGCGGTGGCGTCCGCCGCGGCTTCGAAATGCAGCACCATCCCGTGCTGCGACGGGCGGGTGTAATACGGGCAGGCGATCAGCAGGCCGTCGACCGGCCAACGCGCAGTCCGCGCCAGCGTCTTCACCAGCTTGCGCGTGTCGCTGCCGGACAGGCCGAGATACACCGGCAGCCTGCGGCCGCTCGCCGCCAATGCGTCGGCGGTCAGCATCACCAGGCGTTCGAGCTCGTCTTCATTCAGCGTCAGCCCTTCGCCGGTGGTGGCCCCCAGGATCAATCCGTCGAGCGGGGCGCGTGCATAGTGGGCGATCAGCCGGCGCAGCGATGCGGCGTCGAGCTCGCCGCCCCGAAACGGCGTGATCAGCGGCAGCCACAGCCCGCGCGGCGGCGTTTGGTCGGGTTGGTCGGTGCAGGTGTCCATCTTCGATCTCCTTGGGGCGGACCGGAAGACGGAGCAGCAACAAAAAACCCCGTCGAAACCGGCGGGGTTGGGTGCATGCGTGAAAGCGAAACTGATCTATCGCGCGCGCAAGCCACCGGCCCCTGAAGGAGCGCAGGCTTTCGATTTCGAGGCGGCGGCACGAACGATCATGCGGCGGAAGATGCGGCGACAGGGCGCCGGCTGTCAAGCAGGGCGCTGGTGCCGACGCGTACCAAACAATGCCGTGAACGCCCGCGCCGCGCCGGCTCCGCCAGGAACCTCGCTCCGCCAGCTTCGTTCGCCCCTCTCAAGAACCCGGCGGAGCCACGCGATGGCGCAAGACACATTCCCGACACGCCCCTACGGATTGGCCTCGACGGCGCGGATCGGCGCGCATCCGATCCACCCGATGCTGGTGCCGGTGCCGATCGCCTGTTTCGTCGGCACGCTGCTGACCGATATCGTTTACTGGCAGACGGCGGAAATGACCTGGTCGAATTTCTCCGCCTGGTTGATCAGCGTCGGCGTCGTGGTCGGCTGGCTGGCCGCGATCTTCGGCGCTGTCGACCTGCTGGCCAATCGCCGCATCCGCAATATCACCGCGGCGTGGATTCACGGCATCGGCAATCTGCTGGTGCTGGCGCTCGCCACCATCAACATGTTCGTCCACACCCACGACGCCTGGACCTCGGTGGTGCCGTGGGGGCTGACACTGTCGGCGCTGACGGTGCTGATCCTGCTGGTGACCGGCTGGATGGGCTGGGCGCTGGTGTATCGCTATCGCGTCGGAGGCGCCCGATGAGCACGACCGGTTTCAAGCGCACCGCGACGCTGCTCGCCTGCGCATCGCTGCTGACGCTCGCCGGCTGCGGCGGCGAGGACAATTTCGACGTCTCCAGCCAGATCGGGCCGAATCCAAAGCTGCCGGAGCCGCAGCAATATCTGTTTCCGCCGATGAAACTCGCCCCGATCGTCGGCTGGAAGGACGGCGAGAAGCCGGTCGTGCCGCAGGGTCTGCAGGTGACCGCGCTGGCCACCGGGCTGCAGCACCCGCGCTCGGTGTACACGCTGCCGAACGGCGACGTGCTGATCGTCGAATCCAAGAAGCCGCCGGGCGAACCGGTGAAGCGGCCGAAGGACCTGGTGATGGGCTGGGTCGAATCCTTCGTCACCTCCGGCGGCGCCTCCAGCGAGCCGAGCAACCGCATCACCCTGGTGCGCGACACCAATCACGACGGCAAGCCGGAACTACGCACGACGTTTCTCGATCACCTCAACTCGCCGTTCGGCGTCGCGCTGGTCGGCAGCGATCTCTACGTCGCCGCCACCGATGCGATCCTGCACTACACCTATCACACCGGCGACACCAAGCTCACCGGGCCGGGCGAGGTGCTGACGCCGCTGCCGGGCGGGCCGATCGATCACCACTGGACCAAGAGCCTGGTCGCCAGCCGCGACGGCTCGCTGCTGTATGTCGGCGTCGGCTCCAATTCCAACATCACCGAGAACGGCATGGAAGCGGAGAAAAACCGTGCCGCGATCTGGGAGGTCAACCGCCAGACCGGGGCGTGGCGGCTCTTCGCCACCGGCCTGCGCAATCCCAACGGCCTCAGCCTCGAGCCCGAGACTGGCGCGCTGTGGGCGGTGGTCAATGAACGCGACGAACTCGGCCCCAATCTGGTGCCCGACTACATGACCTCGGTGAAGGACGGCGCGTTCTACGGCTGGCCGTACAGCTACTACGGCCAGCATGTCGATCCCCGGGTGCATCCGCAGCGGCCCGATCTAGTCGCCAAGGCGATCGCGCCGGACTACGCGCTGAGCTCGCACGTCGCCCCGCTCGGGATGGTGTTCGACACCGGCGATAATCTGCCGGCCAGATATCGCGGCGGCGCGTTCGTCGGCGAACACGGCTCGTGGGACCGCCAGCACCTCAACGGCTACAAGGTGGTGTTCGTGCCGTTCGAAGGCGGCAAGCCGAACGGCAAGGCCGAGGACGTCGTCACCGGCTTCCTGACCAAGGACGGTGAGGCCCACGGCCGCCCGGTCGGCCTCGCGTTGGATTCCACCGGCGCCCTGCTGATCGCCGACGACGTCGGTAACACCGTGTGGCGCGTCAGCGGCACCGCGCCGAAGACTGCGGCGGGAGAGGCGCCACAAAGTACAACGGGGGCAGTCTCCGGCGCATCGCCGCGCTGACAGCTACCGCGCCAATCCGGCCAGGATGTTCGCCCGCTCCAGCGTCGAGCGCAGCGCTTCGTCGGAGACGTGGGTGTAGATC
>NZ_QKQS01000024.1 GCF_003226555.1 Rhodopseudomonas palustris
GCCTCCAGCCGGCCGCGAAGGAGATCTTCTCCGAGGCGGCGGCAAGCGACTGGCTCGCCCAGCCGCCGTCGGCGATGGTCGACGAGCGCCCTGTGGCCGCGATCCATCAGGCGGTGCGCCGAGTGCTGCCGCCGCAGCAGGCCGCCGAGATCCTCGCCGATGCGGGACTGCGCACCGGCGACTACATCCTCGCCAACCGGATTCCGAAGCTGGCCCAGGCCGTGCTGAAGATCATGCCGGCCTCGATCGCCGCCAGAATGCTGACCAAGGCGATCACCGCGCATGCCTGGACCTTCGCCGGTTCCGGCAGGTTCTCCGCGACCGCCGGCAAGACCGTGACATTCGAGATCGCCGCCAATCCGCTGTGCGCGGGGGAACACGCCGATCACAACGTCTGCGTCTGGCACGCCTCCGTATTCCAACGGCTATTCCAGTCGCTGGTGTCGCCCTATACACGGGTCACCGAGACGGCGTGCGGCGCACATGGCGACAATTGCTGTCGCTTCGTCGCGGATTGGACCTCGATTCCGGACGCCGCCAATATTTACGCCAGCCGGCGGTCAGAGCCGATCGCAGGCCAATCAGAAACCCTTTCCGCGCGTTGATCCGCGGGCGATGAGAGAGATCACGACGATGTCGTCAGCCCTCGATAAATACGCCAAGAGCTCGGTGCCGCGCTACACCAGCTATCCGACCGCGCCGCATTTCGCCAAGGACTTCCCGGAGTCGATCTATCGCGGCTGGCTCGCCCAGCTCGACACCGACGAGCCGATCTCGCTGTATCTGCACGTGCCGTTCTGCAAGCAGATGTGCTGGTACTGCGGCTGCAACATGAAGCTTGCGGCGAAGTACGATCCGGTCGCCGACTATGTCGAGCACCTGATCGACGAGATCAATCTGGTCGGCGACGCCCTGCCCGGCACCATGCCGGTGCGGCATCTGCATTTTGGCGGCGGCACCCCGACCGTAATCGATCCGCAGGACCTCGGCGCGGTGATGACGCTGCTGCGCGAGCGGTTCGAATTCCTGCCCGACGCCGAGATCGCGATCGAAAGCGATCCGCGCACCCTGACCGAAGACATGGCCGCCAAGATCGGCGAGCTCGGCTTCACCCGCGCCAGCTTCGGCGTGCAGGAATTCGACCCGAAGGTACAGGAAGCGATCAACCGCATTCAGCCGCCCGAAATGGTCGCGCGCGCGATGCAGCTATTCAAATCGGCCGGCGTCGAACGGATCAATTTCGACCTGATCTACGGCCTGCCCTATCAGACCGCCGAAGATCTGCGCCGCACCGTCGAACAATGCGTCGAGATGAAGCCCGACCGGGTGGCGCTGTTCGGCTACGCCCATGTGCCGTGGGTCGCCAAGAACCAGCGGATGATCCCGGACGAGTCGTTGCCGAAGCCGGAGCTGCGCGCCACCCAGGCGGACACCGCCGCTGAAGCGCTGGTGAAGGGCGGCTATGTCCGGATCGGCATCGATCATTTCGCGCTGCCGGGCGACTCGCTCGCCGTTGCGTCCAAGACCGGCGAACTGCACCGCAACTTCCAGGGCTACACCGCCGACGCGGCGCAGACCCTGATCGGCCTCGGCGCCACCTCGATCGGTCGCACCCCGAGCGGCTACGTCCAGAACATCAGCGAGACCGGCGCCTGGGCGCGCGCTGTTGAGGCCGGCAAGATTCCGGTGGCGCGTGGTCATGCTCTGACCCAGCAGGACAATCTGCGCGCGCACGTGATCGAACGGATCATGTGCGACGGCAAGGTCGACCTCGCCGCCGCCGGCAAGGCGTTCGGCTACGACGAGGACTGGTACACGCCGGAGCAGGAGTCGCTCGCCGAACTGCAGCGCGACGGCGCGGTGGTCTGCAACGGCAGCAAGCTGACCCTGACGCCGGACGGCGTGCGGCTGTCGCGCGTGGTGGCGTCGGTGTTCGACACCTACCTGCGCAATTCGTCGGTCCGGCACTCGATCGCGGTCTGACCGACCTTACAGTCATACCAACTAACAAAATGCGCGCTTCGGCGCGCGTTTTGCGTTTTGACGCAGCTCAATTGCAAATCCGCTACCGGGTGGATTATTACCGCCAACGGTAATGGAGCAGGCTTCAGTATCGTTACGGAGCTGCATCTTTAACGGAAACTACCACATCTAGCCGCCTAATCGCCGCGTGGTTCTCCCGTGAGGGTCGGCGACGTCGCAGCCCTCCACGATCGAACTCATCGAGGTACGTGCAATGGCCCACAAACTCAAAGTCACCGACGACATGGTTGCCAAGGCCGCCGCTGCGTTCCGCGCCGCCTCCGGCAGCGAAATCTATTGTCTGCGCGCCGCGTTGGAAGCGGCACTCGCCAACCAGACGTTCTCGGTCGGCGACGAAGTCACCACCCAGGGCGGCGCCACCGGCATCATCCTGTCGATCAATGGTGACGAAGCGCAGATCTCCTGGTCGTGCCGCGGCAAGACCACGACCAAGCTCTCCGAGCTCGAGCACATCGAGCACGCCGAGTCGGTGCTGGTCGACAACCGCGCCGCCTGAGACCCGGTGTTCCGCTGGTGCCGGCTGCTGCCGGCGCCGGCCTCGCCGATCGGCACGTTGCGCCGATGGCCGGATCGTTGATCCACGTCAACCTCCCGACTGAGGCGTTTGATCCAATGCGGATCAAACGCATCAAAACAATCGGGAGGACACCATGCAGATCCAACAGATCCATCACGTCGCCTATCGCTGCCGGGACGCCAAGGAAACCGCCGCATTCTACGGCCGGGTGATGGGAATGGAGCTGATCGGCGCGATCGCCGAAGACAGGGTGCCGTCGACCAAGGCGCCCGATCCCTACATGCACATCTTCCTCGACGCCGGCGCCGGCAACATCCTGGCGTTCTTCGAGCTGCCGAACTCGCCGCCAATGGGGCGCGATCCCAACACGCCGGACTGGGTCCAGCACATCGCGTTTCAGGTCGATGGCGTCGATGCGCTGATGGCGGCCAAGCAGCGCGCCGAGGCCGACGGGCTCGACGTGGTCGGCCCGACCGATCACACCATTTTCAAATCGATCTACTTCCGCGATCCGAACGGTCACCGGCTCGAAGTCGCCGCCTGGACCGCGACGCCGGATCAGCTCGCGCAGATGAAGAGCGTCGCCCACGCCATGGTCGACGAATGGGCGGAGACCAAGAAGCCGCCGCGTCACACTGCATGGCTGCACCAGAAGGAATTCGCCGACGCCGAATAGCACCAGCACGTCTCGGGAGTTGCACGATGAGCAAGCTGGTGCTTGCGGCCAAGGTCAGTCACGTCCCCTCGCTGATGCTGTCGGAGATCTCCGACAGCCCTCTCCATTCAGCGCGCGCCGGCGCTGTCACGGCACTGCGCGAACTCGGCCGCCGCGCCAGGATACGCGAGGTCACCACCTTCGTGGTGTTCGATACGCACTGGCTGTCGAATTTCGGCTACCACATCAACGCCAATACGCAGCATCGCGGCTCGTTCACCAGCCACGAAGCGCCGCATATGATTCAGGATCTGCGCTACGATCTTCCCGGCGATCCGGCGTTGGCGCAGGCGATCGCTGCAGAAGCGCAGGGCCATGGACTGAACGTGCTGGCGCATCAAGTCCCGTCGCTCGGGCTCGAATACGGCACCATCGTGCCGATGCATTATCTCAATCCCGACGGTTGGGCGAAGGTAGTGTCGATCGCCTCGCCGCTGTTCACCTCGATCGAGGAGAGCCGCATCCTCGGCGAAGCGACACGGCGTGCGATCGAAGCCTCGGACGAACGGGTGGCGATTCTGGCATCGGGCTCGCTGTCGCATCGGCTGTGGCCGAACAAGGATCTCGGCCCCGACGCCTGGACCACGATTGCCAGCGAGTTCAACCGTCAGGTCGATCTGCGGGTGCTCGAGCTCTGGCAGGCGCGGCGCTACCGCGAGTTCACCGCGATGCTTCCGGACTATGCGGTGAAGTGCAACGGCGAAGGCGGCATGGCCGATACCGTGATGCTGTTCGCAGCGCTCGGATGGGACGATTACACAGGCGAAGCGGAGCAGTTGTGCGATTATTTCCCGTCGAGCGGGAGCGGTCAGGTCAATGTCGAGTTTCATGTAAGTTAATTTGCAGGTGTATTCGGCTCGCATTACCACCGAGACGCCTTGACAAAACGGCTCGCTACCTGCGGAATCGCCCGCGATGGGACGCTCCCCAAGCCGCGGGACATGCATGACCGGAGTACGACAGCTGGGAATGCTTCAGCTCGCGATCCTGATCGGGATCGCGGCGCCGTCTTCGCGCGCCCAGGCGCAATGGTGGTCGAACAAGGAGCCGGTCGACTACGAGGACTGCGTCGCCAAAGGTGAAGCCAACGCGACCACGCCCGACGCCAAGTCCACGCTGCAATCGCATTGCGACGCCAAGTTCGCCGGGCGGCGCAAACCGGGCGGCGGCTACAGCTATTACGACTTCATGCAGAATCGCAGTTTCGACATCGCCGGACCTAACCCGACGACCGAGGAACTACGCAAGATCGACGAGGCTTATACGGCGTATCTCGACGAGCGCCGCCGCAAGATGATCGCGGCGGCCTTTGCGGCCAAGCAGCAGCAGATCGCAGCGCTGCAGCAGCAACAGCAAGAACAACGGCAGGCGATCAAGTCTCCACCGCTGCCTAGACCACGACCGGTGGCGGGCAAGCCAGACGTGACGACCGAAAAGCCGCAGGCTGACCAATCCGCGACCGACAAGCCGAAACCGCGCGCCGCGGCCGACCGGGCGAAAGCACGAACCGACAAACGCCAGGCCGCGCGCCGACGAACGCCGGACCCACCGCGCTATGCCTGCGGCAGCAATGATCCGGTGTCCTGCGGGCTGACGCAGCTATCGGCTGGCTTCAGCGCGGTGAAGACCTCGCTGTTCGGCGCCTCGACCGCGAACGCCCCGCGCCGCTGAGCGGCGGGTTCGCCTAGCGGCCGGAGCGCTGGATCACATCCATCAGTTCTGCGATTTTCTGGCGCTGATCAGCCTTGTCACCACTCGCGATCGCATGCTCGACGCAATGCGCGACGTGGTCCTTCAGCACTTCTTCCTCCACCCGCCGCAGCGCGGCGCGGACCGCTGAGATTTGGGTGACGATGTCGATGCAGTAGCGCCCCTCCTCCACCATCTTGGAGATACCGCGCACCTGCCCCTCGATCCGTCCCAGCCGTTTTTGACACGACGCCTTGATGTCTTTGTGCATGCCGGATATATACCCCTACACGGTATGGGTTACAAGCGCCAGGGTGACGCGATGCGCGACGGTGAGCATGCGGGGCACGACGCCCCTGTCAAGAACACGGGTTGTTGCGGATCGGACGGCGCCAACGCGCCGGCCGCTTCGTCCTGTTGCGGCGGCAATAGCGCCGCGACGCCGGCTTCGGCGGTCGACCCGGTCTGCGGCATGACCGTCGATCCGGCGACGACACCGCACCGGTTCGATCACGACGGCGCCACCTATTACTTCTGCTGCGGCGGCTGCCGCGACACTTTTGCGGCCGATCCGGCTGGCGTGCTGGCGAGGGCCGCAAAGCCCTTCTCGCTGCCGCCGAAGCCGGCTCCGAAGCTGCACCAACTCACCGAGCTGCCGGCCAAATCGTCGTGCTGCAGCGGCCATGGCGATCACACGCATGATCACGCGCCCGCCCAGGCGATCGACCCAGTCTGCGGCATGACCGTCGACGTCGCGACCAGCAAGCACAGCTTCGAGCACGACGGCACCACCTATCATTTCTGCTGCGGCGGCTGCCGCACCAAGTTCGCGGCCGATCCGCAGCGCTATCTCGCCAAGGTGACCAGTTCGTCGTGCTGCGGCGGCGCGCATGATCACGCGGCCCATGATCACGGCGCGACCGAGGACGACGGCAAGGTGATCGACCCGGTGTGCGGCATGAAGGTCGATCCCGCCACCAGCAAGCACCGCTTCGCCTACAAGGGCACGACCTATCACTTCTGCCGCGAAGGCTGCCAGACCAAGTTCGCGGCCGATCCGGTGTCGTATCTCGACAAGAGCAAGGCCAAGCCGGCAGCGGACGTGCCGGAAGGCACGATCTACACCTGCCCGATGGATCCGCAGATCCGCCAGGTTGGCCCCGGCACCTGCCCGATCTGCGGCATGGCGCTGGAGCCGGAACTGGTGTCGCTCGACGACGCGCCCAATCCCGAACTGATCGACATGACCCGGCGGTTCTGGATCGGCCTGGGATTGGCGCTGCCGGCGGTGGTGCTGGAGATGGGCGGCCACCTCGTCGGCGGTCACGGCCTGATCGATCCGGCGCTGTCGAACTGGATTCAGCTCGTCTCCGCAACGCCGGTCGTGCTGTGGGCCGGCTGGCCGTTCTTCGTGCGCGGCTGGCAATCGGTGGTGACGCGCAACCTCAACATGTTCACGCTGGTGGCGATGGGCACCGGGGTGGCGTACATCTACAGTCTGGTCGCGACCGTCGCGCCGCAACTGTTTCCGCCCGCGTTCCGCGGCCATGGCGGCACCGTGCCGGTTTACTTCGAAGCCGCAGCAGTGATCACCGTGCTGGTGCTGCTCGGCCAGGTGCTCGAACTGCGCGCCCGTGAGGCCACCTCCGGCGCCATCAAGGCGCTGCTCGGCCTGGCGCCGAAGACCGCCCGCAAGATCGAAACCGACGGCAGCGAGCACGAGGTCGAGATCGACAGTCTCAGCGTCGGCGACAAACTACGCGTCCGCCCCGGCGAAAAGGTGCCGGTCGACGGCACCATCGTCGAAGGCCGCGGCACGCTGGATGAATCGCTGGTGACCGGCGAGTCGATGCCGGTGAGCCGCGAGGCCGGCGGCAAGGTCGTGGCCGGCACGCTGAACCAGTCCGGCGGCTTCGTGATGTGCGCCGATCAGGTCGGCCGCGACACTATGCTGTCGCGCATCGTGCAGATGGTGGCGCAAGCGCAGCGTTCGCGCGCCCCGATCCAGCGCGTCGCCGATCTGGTTGCCGGTTGGTTCGTGCCGACGGTGCTGCTCGCCGCTGTCGCCGCGTTCGCCGCCTGGGCGACGTTCGGCCCGGAGCCGCGGCTGACCTTCGCGCTGGTCGCAGCCGTCAGCGTGCTGATCATCGCCTGCCCGTGCGCGCTCGGTCTCGCCACCCCGATGTCGATCATGGTCGGCGTCGGCCGCGGCGCCCAGGCCGGCGTGCTGATCCGCAACGCCGAAGCGCTGGAGCAGATGGAGAAGATCGATACGCTGGTGATCGACAAGACCGGCACCCTCACCGAGGGCCGCCCGAGCGTGGTGGCGATCGTGCCTGCGAACGACACGGACGAGACCGAACTGCTGCGGCTCGCCGCCAGCGTCGAGCGCGCCAGTGAGCATCCGCTCGCCGACGCCATCGTCCGCGCCGCCAAGGAGCGCGGTCTCGATCTCGCCGACGTCGCCGACTTCGATGCGCCGACCGGCAAAGGCGCGACTGGCCGGGTCGCGGGCCGCACGGTGGTGATTGGCAACCCGGCGTATTTGGCCTCGCTCGGCATCGACACGGCTTCGCTCGCGGCGAAAACCGATGAGCTCCGCGGCGACGGCGACACCGTGGTCCACGTCGCGATCGACGGCCGTCTCGCCGCTCTGTTCGCGATCGCCGATGCAGTGAAGCCCTCGACGCCGGACGCGCTGAAAGCTCTCGCTGAAGAAGGCATCAAGGTGATCATGCTGACCGGCGACAACCGCGTCACCGCGGGCGCCGTAGCGCGCAAGCTCGGCATCGCCGATGTCGAGGCCGAGGTGCTGCCGGATCAGAAGAGCGCAGTGGTCGAGAAGCTGCGCAAGGAGGGCCGCATCGTCGCGATGGCCGGCGATGGCGTCAACGACGCCCCCGCGCTGGCGGCGGCCGACGTCGGCATCGCGATGGGAACCGGAACCGACGTGGCGATGGAAAGCGCCGGCGTCACTTTGCTCAAGGGCGATCTCGGCGGCATCGTCCGCGCCCGCAAATTGTCGCAAGCGACGATGCGCAATATCCGGCAGAATCTGTTCTTCGCCTTCGTCTACAATTCGGCCGGCATCCCGATCGCCGCCGGCATTCTGTATCCGAGCTTCGGTCTGTTGCTGTCGCCGATTATCGCCGCAGCCGCGATGTCGCTGTCGTCGGTGAGCGTGATCGGCAACGCGCTCCGCTTGCGCCGTACCGCGCTGTGACGGCGGCGCGGTTGCGACTAAGAGCCGCCTGCGTCCAGTTGATCTAACGCAAGGATTGGCGGTCGATTGGACGTATTTTGCGGTCGCGAAGGTTTGCTGCAAATCGCTGCGTATTTGCGGATAGCGACATCGAGGTCGGCCATGTCACGAATCATTGAATTGCTGAACGAAGAGCACCGCAACATCGCGCGCCTGCTCGACGTGCTCGAACAAGAGCTCAGCGTGTTCGATCGCCGCGAACGTCCCGACTACGAAATTTTCCAGGCGATCATCCAGTACTTCAAGGAGTACCCGGAGGCCTGCCATCATCCGAAGGAAGACGTCGTCTACCGCATCCTCAAGGAGCGCAATCCGGCGGTGGCCGGGACTGTCGGCGACATCGAGAAGGAGCACGAGCTGGAAGTCGACCGGCTGGCGCACTTCGCCAAGGTCGTGGACGACGTGCTCGCCGATCAGGAACTGCCGCGCCAGACCTTCCACGCCGCAGCGCGCGACTTCATCGAGCATCAGCGCCGCCACATGCTGAAGGAAGAGCAACTGCTGTTCCCCGCCGCGCTCGAAACCCTCACCCCCGAAGACTGGGCCAAGATCGACTCGCGGATCGACGACCGGAAAGATCCGATGTTCGACGGTGAGATCGCCAGCAAATTCCAGAATCTCTATGCGACCATTCTGCGCTGGGAGCAGGAGACCGAAGCCGAGCGCAGCAAGGCACCGGCGCGCGCCTGATCGGCGCGGCGGTCCGCGGCGCAAGGTGCCCGCGGACCAGACTGATCGGGCAGCCGGAGCTTTAGGTCAGTCGTCTTCGCCGGCGTAGTCGGCCCAGCAATCCGAGGTCTCGTACACCCGCACGCCGGAAAGCTGCGGCAGGTCCGGTTTGGTCCGGCGCCAGATCCACACCGCGATGTTCTCTGCGGTCGGGTTCTCCAGCCCCTCGATGTCGTTGAGACAATAATGGTCGAGTCGCTTCAACAGCGGCCCGAACACCGCCTCGATCTCGAAGAAATCCAGCACGAAGCCGGTGTCCGGATTGACCGGGCCGGTGAGCTCCAGCTCGACCCGATAGGAATGCCCATGCATCCGCTTGCAGCGGTGGGTTGCCGGGACATTGGGCAAATAATGGGCGGCTTCGAAGCGGAACGCTTGGGTGATCTTCATCGGTTTCGGGGGTTGGGCGGCCGGTGCCGGCCGGAACATCGGCGGACCTATATAAGAGCGGCAGCCGCATTTAAAGCCGCTATGCCCGCAAAACTGCCTGCGGGCAAGTCCACCCACCACACAGCCGCCCCGCCGCCAGGTGGCAATCGAGCCGTCCGCTGCCCTGCCGGCGGAGGCGCCCGCACCGGGCGCCTCCGGAGCAGTTACTTCTTGGCCTTCTTGGCTTTCTTCGCCTTCTTGGCCGTCTTAGCCGCCTTCGGCGCCTTCTTCACGGTCTTCTTGGTCGCCTTCTTCGTCGCTTTCTTGGCGGCCTTCTTCGTCGCCTTCTTCGTGACCTTCTTGGCGGCCTTCTTCACCGTCTTGGCCTTCTTGGCCTTGGCGACGGTCTTCGCCTTCTTGGCTTTCTTCGCCATCTCGTCCTCTCGAGCTGATGGATACTAACTCCACACGAGACGGGACCGGGCTCGCCGATCTTGCAACCGCCTCTATTTTGATCCGAACAGATTCGCTGCCGCTTCTATCGGCTGACGAAGATATTTCGCGTTGTTATCCACAATTGTTCGCTCATTCCGCGCACAACTCAACGTTAACGCGAAGTAAATGGCCGCTGTCACGCAATGCTGCGGCGCCGTTCACTGTTTCAAAACCAACTCGTATTTTTGCGAAGCATGATCAGATTCCGTTAAACGCTCACGGCGCACCCTCCGCTGAACTTTGGGAGTAGTCATGGGCGGACGGCAGATAACAATCGGGGGTTGGGTGGCCTCCATCGAGCGGAGGCGCGCATGTTGAGCATGCCGACGCTATGGATCGTCTTCCTGATCAACTTCATCGCGCTGGGTCTGGTGTGGGTCCATGTGAGCCGCAGCTATCCGAACTTCACCCCGGCCCGCTACATGACAGCGGCCTGCTTCGTGCTCGCGACCGGTTCGGTCGTCGGCATGCTGCGGGTGGTGATCAATCTCGAACTGTCGCTGATCGGTGGCGGCACGCTGGTGGTCTTCGCCTGCTGTTTGTCCTCGATGGGCATGTACGAGTTCTACGGGCGGCGCGTGCCGTGGACGACCTCGATCATCGTCACCGGAGCTGTTGCGGTCGGACTTACCTTCTTTGCCTTCGTGATCGACTCGATGGCGATGCGGATCGTGGTGTACTCGATCGCGCAGTTGATCCCGATCGCGATGACGCTGCCGCTGGTGATGTCCGAGTCCGGGCGCCGCAACCCCGGCGCGCGGATGGCCGCCGTGATCGCCTGGCTGATCATTGCGGTCTACGTCGTGCGCTCGATCGCAGCGCTGATCGGCATCGGCGGCGAATTGTCGATCATTCACTTCAACGCCTTCCAGGCCTCCCTGGTGCTGGCGCTGGTGTTCCTGTCGATGACCTGGAATTTCGCCTTCCTGCTGATGGCGATCGACCGGCTGCGCTCGGAAGTCGAGAACCTGGCGCTGCTCGACGATCTCACCGGCGTCTCCAATCGGCGGCATCTGCTGCAGCGGATGTCGGAACAGTGTGCGATCTCGGTGCGCACCGGCGAGCCGTTCGCGGTGCTGGCGATCGACCTCGACGGCTTCAAGGCGATCAACGACGGGCACGGCCATGCGGCCGGCGACGAATGCCTGCGCCGGTTCTCGAACGTGGCACAGTCGCGTTTGCGGCCCGGGGATCTGCTGGCGCGGGCCGGCGGCGACGAGTTCTGCGTGGTTATGCCCGGCACGACGCTGCGCGAAGGCGCGATGATCGCCCGTCACATCCTGGAAGAGAGCCGCGCCGTTTCGGCGCGCAGCGACGCGCGGATCAGGATCGCCGCATCGATCGGCGTGGCGCAATGGACCCCGCAGATTGGCCTGCACCCCGAGCGGCTGATCGCGGCGGCGGACGTCGCATTGTACAACGCCAAGAAGCTCGGCAAGGACTGCTACGCAGTGTACGAGCCCGCGCCCGAGCCGCCGCCGGAGACGCATCTCCCCGCGCCGGACGCGCTGCGCAAGATCGCCTGACGCCGCGCTTCAGGCGAAAGCGCGCGCGGCATCCCGAGCGGAAATCCCAACCCCAAAATCGCGAACATCGGTCCCCGGCCGTGACGCCGCCGTTAAATTGCGGCGGCGGCAGAATGGTGTAAGTTTCGTCAACACAACACGGCCGCAGAGCCGGAACAAGGGAGAAACGGAATGATCGCCAGATCGATTGCGGCGGCGATGATGACGGCTGCGCTGCTGTCGTCCTCCATCGCCCGCGCGCAAGTCTCCGACGACGTCGTCAAGCTCGGCGTCCTCACCGACATGAACGGCCCCGCCTCGACGCCGACCGGCCAGGGTTCCGTCACAGCCGCGCAGATGGCGGTGGAGGATTTCGGCGGCACCGTGCTCGGCAAGCCGATCCAGGTGATCGTCGGCGACCATCAGCTCAAGCCGGACATCGGCGCCACGCTGGCGCGGCGCTGGTACGATGTCGAGCAGGTCGACCTGATCCTCGACGTGCCGGTCTCCGCGGTCGGCCTCGCGGTGCAGAACATCGCCAACGAAAAGAAGCGGCTGTTCATCACCCAATCGACCGGCGCGGCGGACTTCCACGGCAAGTTCTGCAGCCCATATACGATGCAATGGGTGTTCGACACCCATGCGCTCGCGGTGGGCACCGCGCAGGAGGTGGTCAAGCGGGGCGGCGACAGCTGGTTCTTCATCACCGACGACTACGCCTTCGGCCAATCGCTGGAGAAGGACGCCGCCGCGATGGTCACCAAGAGTGGCGGCAAGGTGCTCGGCTCGGTGCGGCCGCCGTTCGCGACCTCGGACGTGTCGTCGTTCGTGCTGCAGGCGCAGGCCTCGAAGGCGAAGATCATCGGCATCGCCGCCGGCCCGCCCAACAACGTCAACGAGATCAAGACCGGCGGCGAATTCGGCATCTTCAAGGGCGGCCAGCAGATGGCGGCGCTGCTGGCGCTGATCACCGACGTGCATTCACTCGGCCTGCCGACCGCGCAAGGTCTCTTGCTGACGACGTCGTTCTATTGGGACATGGACGACCAGACTCGGCAGTGGTCGAAGCGCTATTTCGCCAAGATGAACCGGATGCCGACGATGTGGCAGGCCGGCGTGTATTCGGCGACGCTGCATTATCTGCAAGCCGTCAAGGACGCCGGCACCGACGACCCCTTGAAGGTCGCGGCGAAGATGCGGGAAAAGCCGGTCAACGACTTCTTCGCCCGTGGCGGCAAGCTGCGCGAGGACGGGCTGATGGTCCACGACCTGATGTTGGTGCAGGTGAAGACGCCGGAGGAGTCGAAATATCCGTGGGACTATTACAAGATCCTCGCGCATATTTCGGGCGAGGACGCATTCGGCGCGCCCGATCCGGCATGTTCGCTGGTGAAGAAGTAGCGGGCACTGACTTCGAAGGCATCGATAGTCTCGATGCCTCTCTTCGTCATTGCGAGCGAAGCGAAGCAATCCAGCCCAGTGCTCGGAGGTGGATTGCTTCGTCGCTTCGCTCCTCGCAATGACGGCCGCGGGCGGCTAAGATCTGAAATGCGGCGGCCGCCGCCTGCAATAACGCGGCTAAAACGATCCCGAAGGAAAGCCCCATGGACTATCGTTCGCTCGGCCGTAGCGGCCTGAAGGTCTCGCCGCTATGCCTCGGCACCATGATGTTCGGCGGAGCCGCCGACAAGGCGACCTCGGCGCAGATCATCGACAAGGCGCGTGACGCCGGGATCAATTTCATCGACACCGCCGATGTCTACTCGATGGGCGGATCCGAACAGGTGGTCGGCCGCGCGATCGCAGCGCATCGCGAGCACTGGATCCTCGCCACCAAGCTCGCCAACCCGATGGGCGATGGGCCGAACCGCGCGGGACTGTCGCGCCGCCGCGTGATCCAGGCCGCCGACGACAGCTTAAAGCGGCTCGGCACCGACTGGATCGACATCTATTATCTGCATAAGGAAGACCACACGACGCCGCTCGACGAGACGGTGCGGGCGATCGGCGACCTGATCCGCGCCGGCAAGATCCGCTATTTCGGCGTCTCGAACTATCGCGCCTGGCGCGTCGCCGAGATCTGCAACATCTGCGACCGCCTCGGGATCGATCGTCCGGTGGTCAGCCAGCCGTATTACAACGCGATGAACCGGATGCCGGAGGTCGAGCACATTCCGGCCTGCGGCTTCTATGGCCTCGGCATCGTGCCGTATTCGGCGCTGGCGCGCGGCGTACTCACCGGAAAATATGCGCCCGATGCGGAGCCCGACAAGGACAGCCGCGCCGGCCGCGCCGACAAGCGGATGCTGCAGACCGAATGGCGTCCCGAATCGCTGAAGCTGGCGCAGCAGATCCGCGCCCACGCCGAGGCCAAGGGCGCCACCGCCGGCCAGTTCGCGGTCGGCTGGGTGCTGAACAACGCGCTGGTGACCTCGGTGATCGCCGGTCCGCGCACCGAACAGCAGTGGGACGATTACGTCCGGGCGCTGGACTATCGCTTCACCGCCGAGGACGAGGCACTGATCGACGCTCTGGTGGCCAGCGGCCATCCTTCCACACCCGGCTACAACGACCCGGCCTATCCAATCGAGGGCCGCCCGGTGCGCCACGCCGGCTGAGCACCACCCCGCTCCCAGCCAAAGTTGCGGCCGATCAAGCCGAAACGCCACGGCGGGCCGTAATCTCGGCCTCGCCGCGCGGTCGCGCGATCGTTGTTGCCTGCGGACCGCATCAGAAGCCGGGAGACCGCCCCATGACCAATTCCCATTTCCACGCCGTGATCTGGATCGACCATCGCGAAGCGCGGGTGTTTCATTTCAACCCGGCCGAGGCCGATAAACTCGTGGTGCACGCCGACAATCCGAACCGGCACGTCCACCATCACCGCGCTGTCGGCTCCGGCCACGAGCCGGTCGACGAACATTTCCTCCACGCCGCGATGGAAGCGATCGCCGACGCCGGCATCGTGCTGATCGTCGGGCCGGCGCAGACCAAGCACGCGCTGGAGAAGTACATCGCCGATCACAACCCCGCCCTGAAGGCGAAGATCGCCGCGGTCGAGACCGCCGATCACCCGAGCGACGGCCAGATCGTCGCCCATGCCCGCAAGTACTTCAAGGCCGAGGACCGCACGACACCGCAGACGCGGTGAGGCGCCGGCGCGCCAGCAGCTCTTGCCTGTTGTGCGCGCCAGGGCGCCCCTGATTCAGGTGGCGGCAGAACTGCGCCAATGACGGCTCGATAGGCGCTTCTCGATTTCCACGATCACCAGAAGCGCCACACCGATGACGATGATGACGAGGCCGTCGGCAAAGCCGAGCGGCCTGCTATCGAACACCGCCTGGAGCGGCGGCAGGTAGGTGAAAGCGAGCTGAGCCAGCACGACGATCGACACGCCGATCAGCACGGCCGGCGTGCCGACCACGCCCTGCCAGGTGATCGACGGACCGCGGATGTAGCGGACGCTGAACAGATAGAAGATCTCCATCACCACCAGCACGTTGACCGCCATGGTCCGCGCCGTCTCGACCGGCAGGCCGCGCGCGGTCGCCCAGGCGTAGATCCCGAAGGTTCCGGCAACCATCAGCATCGAGACGAAGCCGATCCGCCACAGCAGCAGCGGCGACAGCAGCGGCTGATTGGCGGGCCGGGCCGGACGGCGCATCGCGTTCGGCTCGGTCGGCTCGAACGCCAGCGTCAGCCCGAGCGCCACCGCGGTGATCATGTTGATCCACAGAATCTGAACCGCGGTGACCGGCAGCGTCAGCCCGAACGCGATCGCCAGGATGATGGTCAGCGCCTCGCCGCCATTGGTCGGCAGCGTCCAGCCGATCACCTTGATCAGGTTGTCGTTGACGGTGCGCCCCTCGCGCACCGCGGCGGCGATCGAGGCGAAATTGTCGTCGGCCAGCACCATCTCGCTGGCCTGCTTGGCGGCCTCGGTGCCCTTGCGGCCCATCGCCACGCCGACGTCGGCGCGTTTCAGCGCCGGCGCGTCGTTGACGCCGTCGCCGGTCATGGCGATCACCGATCCGTCCTCTTGCAACGCCTCGATCAGGCGCAGCTTGTGCTCGGGGCTGGTGCGCGCGAACACGACCGCCTCACGCGCCGTGCGACGAAATTCGTCCGCCGCCGCATCGTCGAGCGCATGCCCGGTGACCGTCACCGGATCGTTGGCAAGGCCGAGCTGCTGCGCGATCGCTCGCGCAGTGGCAGCGTGGTCTCCGGTGATCATTTTCACCCGGATGCCGGCGGCTCGGCACTCGGCGACGGCGTCGATCGCCTCGGGACGCGGCGGATCGATCAGTCCGACCAAACCCAGCAGCGTCAACCCGGACTCGACGTGCTCGGGCAACAGTTCGCGCAACGCGCCGTCGCAATCGCGCCGCGCGATTGCCAGCACACGCTGGCCGTTTGCCGCCATCGCCTCGACAGAGGCCTCGAACAGGTCGCGATTCAGCGGCTGCGCGCCGCTCACCGTCGCGACGGAGTCGCACATCGTCAGCACAACTTCGGGAGCGCCTTTGACGTATGCGACCGCACCGCCGTCGCCACTGTGCAGCGTCGCCATGTAGCGGGTGCGGGCGTCGAACGGCAGTTCGTCGATGCGCATGAATTCCTGCCGCGCCGCGACGCTGTCGTGACCGGCCTTTAGGGCGAGCGTGATCAGCGCGCCTTCCATCGGATCGCCATCGACCACCCAATCCTCGCCGGACTTCCGCAGATCGGCGTTGTTACAGAGCAGCGCCGCGAGCGTCAGTCGTTCGAGCACGGGGTCGGCGGCAGGATCGATCGCCCCGACACCTTCGAGCCTAAAGGCTCCTTTCGGCGCATAGCCGGCGCCCTCGACCGCGATCCGGCCGTGCGCGCTGACGATGCCACCCACGGTCATCTCGTTACGCGTCAGCGTGCCGGTCTTGTCGGAGCAGATCACCGAGACCGAGCCGAGCGTCTCGACCGCAGGCAACCGGCGGATGATGGCGTTGCGCCGCGCCATCCGCTGCAGCCCGACCGCGAGGGTGATGGTCATCACGGCAGGCAGCCCCTCGGGGATCGCCGACACCGCCAGCCCGACGACGATCATGAAGGCGTCGTCGAGCCGATACGCCTGCACCAGCACCGCATAGGCAAACACCGCGACCGAAACTGCAAGCACCACGAATGTCACTTGCCGCGCGAACTGGTCCATCTGCCGTACCAGCGGCGTCGCGAGTTTCTCCACCGCGCCGATCATCGCGCTGATCCGGCCGAGCTCGCTGCTAGCGCCGGTCGCCACCACCACGCCGGTGCCCAGTCCTTCGGTGACCAGCGTGCCGGAAAACGCCAGCCCGCTGCGGTCGCCGAGCGCGACGTCGGCCGCCACCGCAGCGCTCCCTTTGTCCGCCGGCACCGACTCCCCGGTGAGGATCGCCTCGTCGATACGCAGATTGCGCGAGCGGATGATGCGCAGATCGGCCGGCACCCGGTCGCCGGCTTCGAGCAACACGATATCACCGGGCACCACCTGATCGGCCGCGATCGTCATCCGGCGCCCGTCGCGAACCACCGCAGCGTGCGGTTCGATCATCTTCTGGATCGCGTCCAACGCCTTCTCGGCGCGCCCCTCTTGGATGAAGCCGATCACCGCGTTGATCAGCACCACGCCGAAGATCACCGCCGCGTCGGTGACATGCCCGATCGCGGCCGATAACACGCCGGCGCCGAGCAGCACGTAAATCAGCAGATTGTGGAACTGCAGCAGGAAGCGTAGCAGCGCACTGCGTGGCAGCGCGCCCGGTAAGGCATTCGGGCCGAACGTCACCAGGCGCTCGGCCGCCTCCTGCTCGGCCAACCCCTCTGTCCGGCTGTTCAACGCCGCGAGTACGACTTCGACCTCCGCGGCATGCCATCCTTGCTCCGGGACAACGAAAGGATCGGTGGTGCGGCTGATCGATGAAGGTGCGGTGGGCAATGATGACGTCTCCGGTCGACATTTCGCCGTCGTCTGCCGCGCGTTCGATCCGGATCGCTCGGTAACGAACAATTCGCCGGTGCGCACTCGCAGAGAGCAGGACCAGCAGAGGCATGTGTCACTATCGCAGCATTGATTTAGGTCATTGCCGCTCCTCGCTGCACCGCTCGCGCGACGCAGCCGGTATCGGCGGAGGCGGACCCGATGCTGCAGATCGCCCTGCACCGCAGCTACTTTCACCGATTCGACGACGCAATTTCCGACGCTGCCGAGCTAATGCGGCAAGATGTCACCTGCGGAGGCCGGTCGTGTGATCGCGGCCGGGAACAGTCGACGTCGCTTCGCCGCGATCACATCAGCTACGCAAGCCGAGGAACCAACGCGAGCAGGTCCGGGTTTCATCGGGGTGCACGGATGAAACGCACCGCGGGCCGGACATGTCGGCTACGTCGCCCGAGCTAATATGCTCCCCTCGACCACAACGAAAGGATCGCCCCATGCTGTTACGCTCCGCTGCTGCAATAGCCGGTGTGATCGCGGTAACTCCCAGCCTCGCCGAGGCTCAGAACGCGTTTCCCGCTTGCCCGTCACAGCAGAAGATCGAGCAGGTTGTCGGAAGCAAGGGACAGTTCATCCCGGATGAATGCCGGCACCTGAAAATTACCCGCGTTCGATCCGGCGATACCGAGCTATGCATCCTGGATTTCCGGTCCGGCACGAATCCCGGAATCCTCGACAACCTCGCCGATGCAACGCTGCCGACGCAGTGGTGGATCGCCTGCGACAATTTCAATCCTCGATAGCTCGGCGCAGCGGTGGAATCGGCGATGAACACGGAGTGGCGTTACTTCCGCCGCCTGCTGATGGCAGCGGGCGTGGTGCTGTTCGGCTATGTCGCGTGGTCGATCGCCGATCTGCTGCCCCTGGTGTTCGCCGCCGTGTTGCTGTCGGTGCTGATGTCCGGCTCCGCTCGTCTGATCCGATCCCGCGCACCGATCGGTCACGGCACTTCGATCGCGCTGGTCGTCGCCGCCCTGATCGTCGCGCTCGGCTCGTTCGCGTGGCTGTTCGGCGCACAATTGGTCGGCCAGCTGGGCGAGGTGTTCCAGCGTGCGCCGGGCGCACTGGACGCGTTCGGCAGCCGGTTTGGATTCGACAACGCCGCATCGCGGGTGCGCGATGAACTCTCGTCCAATCCGAGTGGCGGCCTGCTGACCCGCGCGGCCAGCATCGGTTACTCGTTCGTCGGCGGCATGCTGGACATTCTGCTGGTGCTCGTTGCCGCGGTGTATCTGGCCGCCGATCCGAAGGTGTACCGGACCGGATTGGTGCTGCTGTTTCCGAGCGCTCAGCACGCGCGGGTTCTGAATGCGATGAGCGTCACCGCGACGGCACTGCGCCTGTGGTTTCTCGGCCAGCTGGTGTCGATGGTGCTGGTCGGGATCGCTTCAGGCGTCGCCTTCTGGCTGATCGGGCTGCCTTCGCCGATCGGTTTGGGATTGATTGCGGGGTTGACCAATTTCGTCCCGATGATCGGGCCCGTCGTCGGCGCCTTGCCGGCGCTGCTGCTGTCCTTCGCGCAGGGCGGCTCGGCGGTGATCTGGACCGGGTTGGCGATTCTGATCATTCAACAGCTCGAAGGCAATCTGATCACGCCCCTGGTGCAGCGACGCGCGGTTCAGGTACCGCCAGCGCTCATCCTGTTTGCGATCGCCGGCTTCGGGTTGCTGTTCGGCTGGCCCGGAATCATCCTGGCGGTCCCGCTCGCCGTGACCTGCATGGTGCTGGTGCAGAAGCTCTGGGTCCGCCAGACGCTCGGCGGACAGACCTCGGTGCCGGGAGAACAAGAAGGCGCCGCGTGAGGGTCGGCCGGCGGCACCTAAGAAGAACGTACCGTGCCGACCGCTAATTCCGCACGAAGCAAATTATCAGCAGTCTTGCCGGCATCAGCCGCCGAGCCAAGTCGATGCGACGGAATAACAGCCGTCATCCACCCCATGCGCTGTTTGGTCCACGCAATCGGCATTGCGCCGCAATCCCATGCACGTCTAGTATTGCGACCGTGACGATCGAAAACGATCGCGCCAAGAAAATGGGATGGAAACAGATGAGACTGTTCAAACTTGCGGCCGTTGTCGCGGCGACCTCTTTGCTCGCGCCCGGTGTTTCACTCGCACAGAAGGCCTATGGGCCCGGCGCCAGCGACACCGAGATCAAGATCGGCAATTTCGTGCCCTATAGCGGCCCGGCGTCGGCCTACGGAATCGTCGGTCAGGTGCAGAGCGCCTACGTCAAGATGCTGAACGAGAAGGGCGGCATCAACGGTCGCAAGATCAACTTCATTTCGTATGACGACGCCTACTCGCCGCCGAAGGCGGTGGAGCAGACCCGCAAGCTGGTGGAAGGCGACGAGGTGCTGTTCCTGTACCACACGCTCGGCACGCCTTCGAACACCGCCGTCATGAAGTACCTGAACCAGAAGAAGGTGCCGCAGCTGATGCTGTCGAGCGGCGGCACGCGGTTCGGCGATGATCCGAAGACCTATCCGTGGACGATGCCGTTCAACCCGCCCTATCAGGCGGAGGGCCGGATCTACGCGAAGTGGATCATGGCGACCCATCCCAACGCCAAGATCGCCGTGCTGGTGGCGAACGACGATTACGGCAAGGACATCTACAAGGGCGTCAAGGACGGGCTCGGCGCCAAGACCTCAATGATCATCTCCGAGGCGACGTACGACATCACCGATCCGACCATCGATTCCCAAATGGCCAAGCTCAAGGCCTCGGGCGCCGATCTGTTTCTCAATCTCTCCACGCCGAAATTTGCCGCGCTGGCGATCCGCAAGATGGGTGAACTCGGCTGGAAGCCGATTCACGTTCTGAACAACGTATCGTCCTCCGTCGGCGCGGTGATCAAGCCGGCCGGGATGGACTATGCGCAGGACGCGATCACCGCGAGCTACGTCAAAGATCCGACCGATCCGACCTGGAAGGACGATCCGGGCGTGAAGGAGTGGGATGCCTTCCTCGAGAAGTACATGCCGGGCTCCGATCGCTCCAACGGTCTGCTGCTGTATTCCTACGGCGCCGCGCAGACGCTGGAACACATCCTGAAGCAGGCCGGCGATAACCTGACGCGCGAGAACATCATGAAGGTGGCGACCAGCCTGAAGGGCTACGCGCCGGCATCGCTGCTGCCGGGCATCACCATGAACACCTCGCCGACCGATCACTTCCCGATCGAGCAGATGCAACTGATGCGCTTCAAGGGCGATCGCTGGGAGATGTTCGGCGAGGTCCTCGAGGCGAGGGTTACGAACTAACCACCGACGCTAGAAGTGACGACGGATTCGCGGGGCCAGCCCCGCGAATCCATTTATTTGAACGATTGGCGCTGCCCCACCACCAGCTGTCATCCCGCGCGCATGCGGGGGATCTAGTATTCCAGAGCGGCTCTGGCGACGCCCTGCGCGACCAGCCAATACTCTGCAATACTGGGTCGCCCGGACGAGCCGGGCGATGACGGCGGAGTGTGACGCGGGCGACGTGCCATGCCTCGTCTAAAGCAGCGTCTTCTTTGCCCTACCCCGCAATCCTGCCATCCACCACCCGCACGATGCGGTCGCACCTTGCCGCCAGATCGTCATTGTGCGTCACCAGCAGAAACGTGGTGCCGCGTTCGCGGTTGATTTCGCGCATCAGTTCGAACACGTCGTCGGCGGATTTAGTGTCGAGGTTGCCGGTGGGCTCGTCAGCGAGCACGAGGTCGGGGTCCATCGCCAGCGCACGCGCGACCGCGACGCGTTGCTGCTGGCCGCCGGACATGTTGGCGGCGCTGTTGTTGCGCCAACGACTGAGCCCGACGCGGTCGAGCAGTTCGTCGGCGCGCCGCTCCATCGCCGTATCGGGGCGCCCGCGATCGACCAGCATCGGCATCATCACGTTCTCGCGGGCGGTGAACGCCGAAATCAGATAGTGATACTGGAACACGAAGCCGATGGCGTGGCCGCGCAGATGCGTCAGCGCCGAATCGCCGAGCTGTCCGGTGTCCTCACCGTTGATCAGCAGGCGGCCGCCGGTCGGCCGGTCCAGTAGGCCGATGATGTTGAGCAGTGTCGACTTGCCCGAGCCCGACGGCCCCATCAGCGCCAGGAAGTCGCCGCGCTGCATCGTCAGGTCGATGCCGTGCAGCACCTCGGTCTCGACCGGCGTGCCGACATTGTAGGATTTGCGGATCCCATCGAGCGCGAGGACGTCAGCCACGGATCGCCACCACCGGATCGAGCCGTGCGGCGCGCAGCGCCGGGGCGATTGCCGCAGCGACGCCGGTCGCGGTGGCGAGCACTGCAGCCCAGACGAACAGATCGGGCTCGAGGATCAGCGGAAACAGCTCGCTGCCGTCGACCTGGCGCGCCGAGCGATGCCAGGTGAACAGCGCCAGCGCGCCGAGCGCCGAGCCGAGCACCGAGCCGACGAAGGCGAGCAAGCCGCCCTGGATCAGGAATACCCGCAGGACCTGGCCGCGCCGCGTGCCCATCGCGCGCAGGATGCCGATGTCCTTGGAACGCTGGATCACCGTCACGATCAGCACCGCGGCGATGCCGAACGCCACCGACAGGCCGACGAACAGCCGGATCAGCGTGTTGGAGTTCTGCTGCGCCTGCACCGCGGTGAAGAACTGCGCGTTGGTCTTGATCCAGCTATCCGCCTTCACCCGCAGCATCGCCTGCACCTCCTGGGCGATGGTCTCGGCCGTGTAGATGTCCGCCACCGTCAGATCGATCGAGGTAACGCCACCGATCAGCCCGAGCATGCTCTGGGCGTTGCGCAACGTGACGAAGGTGTTGCGCTGGTTGGCGGCCTTGTTGCCGAAATCGAAGATGCCCTTGATGGTGAGGATGCGGTTGCCGGCGAGAGGCGTCGACACGATGATCTTGTCGCCCAACGAGGCGCCGAGATCGCGCGCCAGCTCGATGCCGATCAGGATGCCCTCGGTGGTGACCTGCGCCTCGCCGGCGACGATGAAGTCCGGCACCCTGACGATCTTGAAATAGATCTCCGGTTCTATGCCGTACAGCGTCACGGCGCGGCTGGTGTCGCCGCGCAGCGCCAGCGCCGAGCCCGACGCGGTGGCGGCGGCGTAGACCACGTCCGGCCGCGCCTGCATCTCGGCGCGGATCTTCGGCCATTGGTCGATCGAGATCATCCGCTGGGTCGGGCGCTGCACCACCGCAGCCTCGACCGTGCCGGGCTCATCGCGCAGCGGTCGCGCCACCTGATCCGGCGGCAGCAACTGGATCTGCGGCACCGAGGTCAGCACCCGCTTGATGAAATTGGCCTGCAGCCCCGCCAGCATCGCCGACATGAACACGATGACGCCGACGCCGATCGCGATGCCGCCGACGATCACCAGCGTCTGCACCGCGCCGTCGAGCAGAAACCGCACCGCGGCGATCCACTCGAACGGCAGCCAGCGTTTCACCGCAGCACCGCGCGGATGCGCTGATCCGGCTTGACGCCGGTGGCGAGCGGAATCACGCGGTCGCCGGGAGCGAGACCGTCGATCACTTCGTAGAAGCCGACACCGCGCAGGCCGAGCTTCACCGGCTGGCGCACCGCGCGGCCGCCGCTCGCCTTTAGCACGTAGGGGGCCGCGGTCGCGTCGTTCACCGCGCGCGCCGGCACGATCACCACGTCGTCGCGCCGCGCGGTGGCGATGTCGACCGACACCGTCATGTCCTGACGCAGATAGTCCGGCGGATCGTCGACCTTGAGCTTGATCTCGACCGAGGCGCGGTTGATGTCGACCGATGGGTTGATGTAGCTCAGCGTCGCATCGAACCGCTTGTCCGGATAGGCGTCGGCGGAGGCCAGCGCGTGCTGGCCGAGCGCGAGCTGGCCGAGATTCTTCTCGTCGATCTGCACCACGATTTGGATGTCGCCCGCCGGCGCCAGCACCAGCAGCGCCTTGCCCGGCTGCACCACGCTGCCGCGCTCGACCGCACGGGTGATCAGCACGCCGTCGCGCGGTGCCACGATGGTGGCGTAGCCGAGTCGCGCCTGCGCGTTGTTGAGATTGGCGAGCGTCTGGCTGAGCTGGGTTTCGGCCATGACGAAGTCGCTGCCGCCGGGGCTGGAGGTGAACACCTGCAGCTCGGCGGTGCGAACCTGGGTGCGGGCGACGTCGAGATTCTTGGTGGCGTCGTCGAGCGTCGCCTTGGTGCCGTAGCCGGAAGCCGCCAGCTTGGAGGCGCGCTCGTAGATCGCCTCGGCATTGAGCAGGTTGGCCTGGGCCTGTTTCAGCGCTTCGTCGGCGGCCGGCTTGGTGAGTTCGCGGAGCTGGCGGACCCTCGCCTGCGCCTGCGCCACGGCGCCTTCGGCCTGCACCACAGAGGCCCGCAATTCCGACGCCTCGATCGCGACGAGCTGCTGGCCCTGATGGACCTGCTGGCCTTCCTTCACCAGCACGTCCTTGACGGTGCCGGTGATCTGGCTGGCGATTTCGACGCGATACGGAGTTTCGATGTGGCCGCTGGCCACAACGGTCTGCACCAGATTGCCGCGCTGTACCGCGACCGCGACCACTTCCGGGCCGAGCAGCAACCTGAACAGGCCGGACCCGGCCGCGATCAGGACCACCGCGATACCGAGCGCGGCCCATTTGTGACGCCACAATCCGCTCGCCCAGCGTGCGGCCAGATTGGGACGCGGCGCCTCGATCTGCTCGGTTGTCTGCAACATGATGATCCGCGGTCGATCGCCCTGCCGAGAGCTAGCCTCGGAACCGGTGGGGACCATTGCGAAAGATCAATTGCGGCATCACGCCCGCGTGCTCAATTTCACAGATTGCCGCGGAGTCGCCGCGGTTTACCGCCTGTGACCGAAGGATGCGATGACGACCTTGATCTTGCTGGCGCTCAGCGTCGTCGCGTTGTTCACGGCGGCGGGCTGGGTGTCGTGCCGGCTCGCGCGCCGGCTGGAGGCGCGCTATCCGCCGCGCGGCGTGTTCATCAACGCCAACGGCGTGCGGATGCACGCGCTCGACCTCGCTCCTGCCCGCCCGGCTGCTCCCGGCCAGCCGACCGTGCTGCTGCTGCACGGCGCCAACCTGTGCTGCGAAGACATGCGGATGGCGCTCGGCGAGCGGCTGGCGCAGCGGCTGCGGGTGATCATCCCCGACCGTCCCGGCCAGGGCTACAGCGTCACCGGTACCGGCCCGATCGCCTCGCCGGCCTATCAGGTGACGCTGATCCGCGAGGTGCTGCGCGATCGCAATGCCGGTCCGCTGATCGTGGTCGGGCATTCGTTCGGCGGCCTGATCGCGCTGCGCTATGCGCTCGACAACCCCGATACCGTCGCCGGGCTGGTGTTGATCAACCCGACCACGCATCCCCGGCCGCAGGGCCTGCCGCTGTTCCAGCGCGCCGCCGAAGTGCTGATGAAGCCGCTGGTCACCTACACGCTGCTGCCGCCGCTGTCGCTGGCGATGATGCGTCGGATCGCGGCGCGGATTTTCCGCCCCGAGACGCCGCCTTCCGACTATGCCGAGCGCAGTCGGCTGGCTTTGGCGCTGACCGCCAAACGGTTCGCCGCCAGCCTCGAAGAATATGCCGGACTGCGCGATCAGCTGATCGACCACATTCCACGCTACGCCGCCATCCAGGTGCCGACCGTGATCGTCGCCGGCACTGCCGATCCGGTGGTGCCGCCCCAGGTCCATGCCGAGGCGCTGGCCCAGGCGGTGCCACAGGCGCGGCTGCTGCGGCTGAACGGCGCCGGCCACATGGCGCATCACGCCCATGCCGATACCATCGCGGCCGAGATCGAACGGCTGGCGGATGCGGTGACCGAGCGCGCCGCGCCAAAGCGGACCGAAGCGGCCGAACGCACCTGACGCGAGTGACGCCAGCCGCGCGATGAAACTTCAACCGGGCGGGCGCGTTCCCTCCGGGAACCAATGGAGTCTGTGATGACCACTTTGAAGCTGGCCTGCGCCGTGATGATCCTGTCCGCCGCGACCGCAGCCCCGGCGCTCGCCGGGCACCGTACGCACCATCACCACCATCGTGTGCACCATCATCCGTCGAGCGAGCCTTACACTCACAATTACGGGCCGCCGGTGTGGCCGGGCGAGACATTCGCCACCTATGACGGTCCGCTGTCGGCGCTGTGCGGCCAGGGCGCGGCCGCCTATCGCGGGCAGGACGGCCGCCGCCACCCCTGCTACTGACGCCGTCTCGTCTCGGCATACAGCGCTCGGTTGCATGCGCCGCCGAACGGCGGCACACTTCCGCTGCGGCTACCGCCGCACACGTTTCCACGGACCAGACCCATGACCGACACCACCGCCGAAGACGTCCGCAAGATCGCCACCGCCCTGCTCAAGACGGCCATCGAGATCGTCTCAGAAGAGGATGGCGGGGCGCACAATCAGTGCAAGCTGTGCGGGGCATCGGTACCGTGGCTGCAGACCGGCGACGAGATCAAGCATGCGGACGATTGCCCGGTGGTGATCGCCAAGCAGGTCCTGTCGGCAAGGCCGAAGCTGCATGCGGTCTGAGCCCGCCAGCGGCGGCGCCAACAACGCCGCCTCCGGTATCGCGGTGTGTCTGGCGCCGGCGGAATTCGTCGACAGCGATCATCCGGAGATCATCGCGCGCGCCGCTGAGGCGACCCGCGGCGCAGCCACGCTGGCCGACAAGCTGCGCGCGCTGTACCTGACGGTACGCGACGGCGTCCGCTACGATCCGTACGTCGATTTTTCCAGCCCCGAGATCTTCCGTGCCTCCAGCGTGCTGCGCGCCGAGCGCGGCTATTGCGTCGGCAAGGCGTCGGCGTTCGCGGCGCTGGCACGCGCCGCCGGGATACCGGCGCGGGTGTGCTTCGCCGACGTGCGCAATCACCTCGCCACCGAGAACCTGACCCGGACCATGGGCACCGACCTGTTCGCCTGGCACGGCTACGCCGAGTGCTTCACCGGGACGCGCTGGGTCAAGGCATCGCCGACCTTCAACCGTACGCTGTGCGACAAGCTCGGCGTCGCGCCGCTCGATTTCGACGGCTCGTCGGACGCGGTGATGCAGGCGTTCGACAACAACGATGCGCGGTTCATGGAATATGTCCGCGACCACGGCGCGTATTTCGATGTGCCGGTGAAATTTCTGCAGGCCGAGATGAAGCGGCAATATCCTCACCTCGCCGAGCAGGGCCGCCTGCGCGGGTCGATGGAGGACGAGGCGGCGCAGGATGCCGCGGCGCGCGCCTCGCGTGCGGCTCAGCGCTGAATTTCGGCGCGTTTCTCTGCCACGGCGGCCTGTTCAGGCTCCTCGGCCCTGCGCAGCAGCAGCACGACGCAGATCCAGTACGCGAGGTAGCAGCCGAGCTGGAGCACCGTCGGCTGCGCCCGATAGCCGGTCAGCCCCGCCACCAGCGCCCCGACCGGCCCGCGGTCGGAGAGCACCGCCGAACTGTCCCACAGCGGTGCGGCCGACGGCAGCGCGCCGAGCTCGCTCAACGTGTCGACGCCGCTGATCAGCAGCGACGCCGCCAGCAGCAACATCATCACTTCGGTGACGCGGAAGAACAGCCGCCAAGTGACCACCCGGCTGCCGAGCTGCAGCAGCGCGTAAGTCGCCAAAGCCAGCGTCACGCCGGCGATCCCGCCGAGCACCGGTTCGGCCGGTGAGACGCTTTCGGCCGCCGCCAGCGTGCCGAGCAGGAACAGAATGGTCTCGGCGCCCTCGCGTGCGATCGCCAGCGCCGCCAGCGTGAACATGCCCCACCAGCTCGCCGCGCCGGTTTCCTGGCGGAGCGCCGCCTCGAGTTCGTCGCGCAGCGAACTCCCCTGCCCGCGCATCCAGGTGACCATATGGACGATCAGGCCGGCTGCGAGCAGGCTCGCAATCACCTCATAGACCTCGCGGCTGGCGTGCGGGATCGAACTGCTGGACCATGCGATGGTGGTGCCGAAGCCGATCGCGATCAACAGGCCGGTGGCAACGCCCGCCCACAGATAGCGCCGGCCGATCCCGCTACCATCGTTGGCGCGCAGCCAGGCATTGAGAATGCCGACGATCAGCAGCGCCTCGACGCCTTCGCGCCAGACCACGATCACGACATTGCCGAATTGCGACCCGATCATCTGCGCCAATCTTCGCCTTTGCCCGGCGGGGAGCGGTCGTCGGATCAGCGGCGACCAGCCGGCTCACCTGCGACCGAGATCGGCAATATTACAGCAGTTTGACGAACAACTCACTGCTAATCGGCGGCCGATCACACCAATCGATCGTGATCATCGCGTTCCAGCTGGGACCGACGGCGTTCGCGATGCGGGACGGCCGATGGGACAGCAAGGCCGGACGATGCATGCGGATCGAACAGCGGGAAGAACCGCCGATCGTCCTTGAGCATATGACCGAGGATCACCGAGTTGACCAGAAATGTCCGGAGCTCGGCGAGTGGTTGGTTGCCGGACACAACCGCCTCGCTGATCTGACGGGCTTGGATCAGCAGATGGTCGTGTTCGGTGCGATGCAGCGCGCATTCATCGTAGCGGGCCGCCTCCAGCACCGCCTGTTCATCCTGGAAGTGTTCGGCGACGCGGCCGAGCAACAGGTCGACGAACTCCCTCAGTTTCGACGGCTCCAGCGTGTCGATCTCGCGGCCGAGCAACACATTGGCCAGGTCGAACAGCTCGCGATGCTGGGCGTCGATGGTGGGCTCGCCGCAGGCGTAGGATTCGTGCCACAGGATCTCCGGCCGTCGCTCGGCCGGATCGTGAGCCGCGGCGTCCGCGCAGGGGTGCGCCCGATCCCGCCGCGCCTGTTTGGCGACGTACATCCAATGATCGGCGCGCTCGACCAGGTCTTCGGCCCGCTCGCCCGGCCTGAACTCCGCCGCCCCGATCGACACCATCAGCCGCCCAAGGCTCTCGTGGGTCGACCGGCGGTGCAGCTCGCGGGCCGCGATCGCCGCCCGGATCGTCTCGCCGAGCAGCAGCGCCTCCCGCAGCGGCGTGCGCGGCAGGATGACGGCGAACTCGTCGCCGCCATAGCGGCACACCAGATCGTCGCGGCGGCAATTGTGCTTGATCGCCGATGCGGCGAGCCGCAGCACGTCGTCGCCGACCACATGCCCATGGCGATCGTTGAACTGCTTGAAATTATCGAGATCGACGACCAGCAGCGACAGCGGAGCGCTCCCATCGCTGGCGACGTGCTGCGACAGCAGGGTCTCGAAATACTTGCGGTTGCCGACCTCGGTGAGCGGATCGGTCATGCTTTCCAGCCGGACCTGATCCAACTGGTCCTGCAATTGCCGAACCTGCGCCGCCGCAGAGCCGAGCCGTTCGACCAGCAGCGCGTTGGTGGCGCGCATCTCGATCGTCCATTGCAGCAGATCGTCGACGATCGCCGCGACACCGCCTTCGCTGCCCCCGCCCGCCAGTCGCGGCGCTGCGCTCGACAGCCGGGATTGATAGCCTTGGGTGGCGTCGGACGCCTGCGCGATGACGTCGATCAACCGGCTCGACTGGGTCTGCACCTCGGCGCCGATCGCCTCGATCCGCGTCGCCGCCTTCGCGGGAAACAGCACCCGCTCGTACAGATCGGCGATGTCACGCGAGGTCGGCCGCGGCTTGGCGGCGAGCAGCGCGTCGATCGCCTCGGTCAGCGCTTTGTGGCGGCCTGCGAAGAACGTGTACCAGAGCTCGAAGCTCTCCGGATCGAGCGAAAGATCGAGCTCCCGGATCTGCTCCAGGGCCCGCGCAGAGACGCGATCCTTCCAGTCGCGATCGACATCTATTTGCATGTTCATGATCGGACCAAGCGGTCTCTCTCGCCCGGGCCGGCGGCCGGGCAGCTGGCGATCGCCGCCGCGGCGACACGCATCCAAGCGCAGATCGGGAACGAAAGGACGTCACGCATTCGAAACGACTTGGTCACAAACGACTTTGCGACCCATCCAGTGGCAGGCAACAGTATCTTACCCGCCGGCCCGAAGCCGCAGGCTCGCAAAACTACGCGCGTGACTTAATCACGATTCGTCCCGAGCAAGGGATACCCGTGTACCGTCTGTGGATTTCAGGTGGATCGACGCGAGGACGGGGCACGATCAGCGCACAGATCGCACCGGTGGCCGCATCGAGAAGTTCTGCAAGACTCGTTCGAGGCTGGTCGGAAAGTCCGCTTCAACAATGACGCTTTCTACGGATGGCGCCTGAGAGGGACCCAACGTGAATTAATTCCCCGGCTGGAATTAGAGTCCGCCCCTGACGAGGACGGACTGATGAAGCGAGCAAATTCTACCGATGAGCAGAGCCTCACGGCTGCTCGATCACGATTGCCCGCTGCCTTTCAAGCTCGAAGTCGCCGTAGTCGCTCTCGCGCGTCCAGACGGACCGTTCCACGAACCAACCAAGGCGAAGGCCGCTCTCGGTCTGCGCCTTGGACAATAGGGAAGCATCGAGATAAGAAACAACGCCGCAGCGCGTATGCCCGCCACGCGGATAGCGCGGTGTCCAGTCGTCATGCCAGATTTGCGTGGAGGCGACGGGAGAACCAACGCTGCTGAGTTCGAGCGCCGAAGGGCCACACTGCAAAACGGCATCCTCGGGAAGCCAATAGCTCGCAGGTACGCTTAGGCCGCGAGAATAATAGTCACTCTGCCAATAGCCGAACGGTATGGGCAGCAACGTCTCGCACACCGGCACAGCTTCTCCCTCGGCGCCTTCCTGCGCAGGGCTGTCTTCCGGCAATGCCAGTTGCCTTCCCCGCGGATCAAAATAGTCGGACAACGGCAGGATCGTCGAAGGCTCGTAGAGATCGCGATCATCACTGAGTTTGAAATCGTCTGTGACAAAGAAAGCCGTCACAGACAGATGTCCATAGAGCGCCGCGTCCTTACGAAACGGCGTGCTGAGCGATACCATTTTCCGGCTGCCGATCTCGCCAGCTTTGACCAGCTCCAGAACAACATCCTTGAAGTCTGGCTCAGCGGCGAGAAAGCGCTCCGGGATGTCCGCCAGCCAGTCAGGTCTTTTCCCCGGCTCAAGCTCGAACAGGCCGGCGATCGCAGGGGCATTATCAGAGCAGTACTCCGCTGCGAGTTTCGCAGGCATCCCCCACAGGTCAACCGCCAGGGCAAATACCCGGAGATAGGCTGAGCGGTAGATTTCGTTCTGGCGCTGGAGATACTGGCCGACGATGCCACCGCGGACTTCGCCTACATCGTCAAAATAATAGGGGTACCGGGTGAACCTTGTGTCAAGGCGCTCGCGCAGTTGCTTCCATTCGTATGCCCATTGGCGCAGGAAAGGCTTTCCGATCCGTGCTTCAAGACGCCCAAGGTTGTTGGATAGGATGGGCGGAACATGAGCCGTCTTGTGTTCTTCAAAATATCCATCCGGCTCGAAATCGCCCGGCGCCTCGCCTGAGTGCGCACTGCTCCACGCTTTGGGGTCGAGATCTGTGGCATAGATTTGGTGAAGCAACGCATCCGACAAGGCCGACGGCTTATGAAGGCGGTCGGCAACATCCGCACGTGATGGCTGCCCAGCCGGATCGGTCAGGAAGATGATTGTCAGCAGAGAACAGGTTTCCGACTCGGTCCGGCAGGCCTCAAGGCGATCAAGTAACAGCGAGCCTGCGTTCTTCATCGTGGCCGGGTCGTTCAAAAGGTTCCGAATTTCCTTGGCTGCTCTCCACCGCACCATTGGAACCGGCCAGTTCAGGCGCTCGAAGAGCAGTTCTAGGGCGAGATCTGCGCCGCTCGGCATCCGCAGCCAAGAGGCACCGGAGATCGGCTGATCCCTGACTTCGCTCACAAGCGTCTTCACAAACTCGTCTGTGACGGCGGTCGCGATGCCCGTTTGGCCAACCAAGAGAAGGTATCGCACGAGATACTGGTAGCCCAGAACGAAATCTTTCCCGCGGCGCTGATAGTAGGGAGTCTGAGCTGAAGTCGCCCGGATGAATTCCTGCCATCTCTCGGGATAGGTTTGTGCCGCGAGGGTGAGCCGTTCCATGACCTCCTTTTCGGAGGTCCAGTTACTTTGCCAGCCGTGGCGGTAGATGTGCGCCTTTACCAGCCACGGATAGGCCGCATCCTTGCCCTCTTCCGCCAAGCAGACCTTGAAGGCATGATCCAGAATCTCCTCTGCGTAGGAGTATCGATCCTCATTGTCGAAGAAGGTTCTGATAGAATTGAGCGCAATCGATGCTTTGCCCTGAGCCTGCCAATGGCTTAGCCATTTACCAAGGAACTCACCTCGATGCCGGTAGGGAAATGCTCCAGACACGAGCCTAACGAGCGCCTTAAAATCACCCGGCGGTATGGCTGTCGGATCTTGCTGTAGCGCCTTTTCCTCCTCCGGTCTGAGCTCTTCGGTTTTTGGTTCGGTGGCGCTGGCCTTGGGCTCCGAGCGGGCAAGGAAGTCGACCTGCTTTTGCAGCAGCGAGCGTGCGATCGGCTCGCTTTCGCCCCGCTTTTCCAATCCTCTCAGCATCCTGTCGTCGAGCAGAGTGCCGGAAAGCGCGGCCGCCGCCCTCGAGGAAAGATCAATTGTGCTCAACGCCGCTTCGAGCGTCTCATCTGCATAGCGCCACTCGTCCTGCGAAACATGGTGGGCATAGAAGCCCGCAAGGTATTCAGGCATGGTGGTGCACACGACGTCGATGAGTTCGGACCGGACATGATTGGTCTCATCACCGTCAGTAAATTCGGTGATCTCATTAATGATAGGGCTGACGACGAAAATCCATTCCTTTGTGCGGCTCGCATCCGCTCCATGCACCTGCTGGATCGCGTCCAGCATATCCATTGCACCAAGATCCTTTCTCCAGCCATATCCAACAAGGCAATCCGCGGCCCTGAGCATCAGCGCGGCAGGATCCTGGACGTTATAGAGTGAAGCGAGCCTCGCAAGCTTTGTCCATTGGTCCGATCTCTCGTTGAACTCGCTTACCTTGCCGGCCAGAGCGGCACTCGCTTCCTCAATGAACGTGTTAGCCGCCGCCGCTTCGAGCAGCGGAAGCTGATTCTCGATATTCTGTTCGATCCAGAGCTGGTTGATCCAATGCAGAGTCTTTCTTGCCCGATTGAAATCATCCGTTGCAATTTCCGGCTGGTGCTGGTCGGCTAGTCCAAGTAAATGAAGGTCCAGCGCGATATTCGGAAGGGAGTGCCTGAATGCGCGGAACTGCGCTGCGCTGCGGTCGTTCGGACCAACATGGTCAAGAGACTTAAGCGCATCGGCTGCCACGAAGACCGCCGAGTATGAAAGCGGGTAATTTCCGGCTGCAATCCCTCTCGCCAGATCTTCAAGGCATCGAAGCGCACTTTCCAGCCATCCCAGTTTGTCGCTGTCACGCGAGGGATAGAAAAGCGAAAAGTCCCCAACTGCCTGAAGACTGATGCAAAGCGCGCTCCAGAAGAAATCATAGAAGTATTGGGACAGCTCCGGGTCGCTGCCGACAGAATACCGATCGCGCAACAGGTCTTCCGGCGGCGGCGATGCATGAAATCGGGTGCTGCTCGTCACGCCCGTCCGTATGAGCCACGACGCAGTGAACGGGGTAAGATCTGAAGCGACGTCGCTTATGAGCGGCCGCGGGTTCGCCCCCTTGAACAGGGCCGCCCTCAGAATATGCTCCTGGATGAGCCGCCTCTGCCGACTGCTTTTTGCCCCCCGCATCCTCTTTCTGACCGCCAGCAGGGCTTCAATGTCCTGCGCCGTTCCGAGAAGATTGATGTATGTATCGCAGTGCGGAGCCGGATTTCGATAGCTCATCAGGTAGCGAAGGGTGCGAGGCACGGCAGAAGCCCCGGCAAAGGCCGCAGCAGATAGCAAACGATCGGAGAGCTCCCGAAATTCGTGTTCCGGTTTGTGACGAAGCTCTATCCAAGCATTCACGCGTCGTCCCAGCTCATTCAAGCTGGCTGTCGCAACTTCGGTTCTGAGGGTGGCCGGGCTCAATCTGGCTATCGAAACGATCTCATCGGGCGACAACTCTTGCAGATCGTCGATGAGGTTCAACGTTTGCTGACGGTTATCGCTCGTTGTCAGCGCGGTTGCCCGGAATTGTCCATAGTCGCCAGACTGAAAATCCCGAGCATTGAGCACTCGCGTTTTCAGAGATCGCAGCCTGACGGTTTGCGGAAGATCGCCTTGCTCAAAAGCGGCACTCTCAGCCGTCGACAATATCCTTGCGATCTGCCGTTCCGGCCAGCCCGCCGCCAGGGATGACACAACCCAGTCCCTGTTTGCCCCTTCGAATAGCGGTTTGAAATTTCCCGTCTCCGCTTGCGCCAGCCACAACCATCCCCACCGCCAGTACTCCGGGGCTTGAGTTTCGAGCCAGAGAACGATCTTGGGCAGGAGCGCAGCATAGCTCGCCCCGTGATCCGGCATCTCGCGCACATAGGCGAAGATACTTTGATGGAAGGGGATCATCCCCGCATTGCGGGGTTCGAGTAGAAAATCGATCTCGCTGTAATCACCGAGACACTGGCGTATTCCAAGGTCTGGCCAGAAGAAATCAGAGCCCGCCAACGCATGAAGAATGTTCCGGGCCGTAACCGGGAGCTTCACCCAAAGCGCCCTATAGTAGGAGCGAATATCGCCATCCGGGCACGGCGGCAGAGCGTCTATGTCATCAGTGCTGATTTCTTTGCCGGTACGTACGAGCCCTTCAAGAGCGTAGATTAGATGCAAGGGATGCCCCTGACTCACGCGGAACAAGGCTGCGGCTATGTCTGCCAGTTCCTCGCCTCGTTCGCGATGGTCTCTCTGACTGAGGATCAGAGGCCGGGCGGTGTCTTGAGCTTCCAGCCACCGATGAACCGCGGATTCATCCATACGCGGAACTTCGATCCAGTCCGCGTCTTTGGCGCTCGCCAACAGTCTTCCTGGGAGTTGTGCATCCGGAACACGCTGCGTCCCGACAATCAGACTGACATTAGCAGGCAAGGGAAGCAGCGCGTTGAACAGAAACTCCAACTGATCGGTTCGCAGGGTATCGCGCCAGACGTGATCAAGTCCGTCGATGACGAGGTATAACCGCTTACCCTTCTTCGCCAGTTTTGCGGCCACGGCGCCAAGATCTGCGTGAAGCTTGTCCACATCCGCTGCTATTCCGTTCACCACGTCAGGGTAACGGCTCAAGAGCTGATCAATGATCGATACAGCGATGTCGGAATACGACATGCGGTTGGCCCGCGGGCCGTCAGACGAAAGAAAGTAATGGTGGCGCAGGACCACCTCGTCCTCGCACTGCAGTTTTTGCGTAAGATCGCTGAGATAGGTGCTCTTCCCCCGGCCAGGCGTTCCCCAAAGGATCGTGATCGGTGTTTCAGGGGCCGCAATCCGGGCTCGAACCGTCTCATCAAAGGACTGAGAAGGCACCTGATATCCCGGCGGAACGTAAAACTCCTGACTGATCGGCTGAGGACGGCGCTTCGTGATGAGCTGCACCAGATGCTCGCGGAGAATCTTGCCATCCGGTTGAGGGTCGTTCTTCTGGATCGCCCAACGCCGCACAAAGGTCCGCAGAAGCAACCAGCCAGAGGAGTCCGTATCGGTGGGTACAAGCTTATCCCGCAAGGCTTCTTCGTAGCGATCCAAGTCGAGTTGCTCGCCCGCGAATTCGAACTCGCTCAAAAACTCTTCTGTTTGCTGGCTCCCGCCGCACGCGGAGTCGATCCTGCCCCGCATATCCTCGGATATCCTACCAAGATCGACTAGAGCGCCATCGAGGCACGCCGCGAATGGGGGAGACGGCACACGGTTGGTAACTAGACGGGCGCGATGCACGCGGCCTTGAGACTTGGCACGGAAATAAGACTTCGCCCATTTCGACAGCATTGAGCTGCCTTTGCCCTTCGCCTCCAGAAGCCAGTCCCAGTCGAGAAAGTTCTCATCCGAATTGACTGTGAATTTCACCTGCACGAATTCAATGGAGGCGTCCTTCCGGAGAGCAACAACGTCGTCGAGGGATTTAAACTCTGCATCATCACTTTCGAGCTGAACCCACTCGTAGAGACCGGGGTCGCGGAAGTGGTCTATCAGTATTTCGATCCCCACAAGATCCTGATACTCATATCCTGCCCGCGTTATCGCTGTTCGTTTGATGATGGGGTTTGCAGCCACGCTCTCTCCTACCAATGGCGACGTAGTCGTGTTTCAATTTCTGAATTTGATTCGAAGCCTTGGATGCGTCGCATTTCGTATTCTGTCCGATTCGGGGCATACGCTTCCAGTTCGAGAAACATGCGTTGGCTTCTGCTCTGCGGCGTTGTTGCTTTCGCCTGCTGCGGGCAGATCATGACGGCTGAGTGGTCGAAAGACCGCAATGGCAGCTATCCCGATTACTCCCACCAGACCAAAGGATGCGAGCAAGGCCGCGCCTTGATCCGCAAAACCGTTATCGAGGGAGAGTTTGAAGCGCTGCTGTAATGTCTTCGCCCCACCAAGGCGGTGTTCGATGCTGCGGGAGGCAATCAAGGATGCGTGGGCCGAGCGCGGGGCGCATGCAAGAACAGCGTCGGGCGGCGTCACGTGAAAGACTGAGCCAAGCTGCTGGTGGAGCGCAGGCTCCGTCCCCAACTGCCGTTTATTGGCAAGGTGCTTTACCGCAGAAGCGAGAGTTATCGAACCGCATTAATGATTTAGATCTGTGGTGGGCCCGGCAGGACTCGAACCTGCAACCAGACCGTTATGAGCGGCCGGCTCTAACCATTGAGCTACAGGCCCCGCCGGCGGCCGCGCGGGGGCGGCGGACGGGCACGGCCCTCCCTTACAATGGCGTGGGAGTTGCGGCAATCGCCGCCGCGACCAAAGCAGGGTGACCGGCGGCTGCGCGCGCGGCGAGCCGCGGCGGGCGCCGACGGCCCGGCGGCGAGGATCCGCGACAATGCTCGTCCTCGATGCTGGTGCTGGCGGCGCCATCGCGGTGCTGGCGCCGAAGGCCGCAGGCGCCGGCTGCGATGCTTCGACGAATTGCAGCGCATTCGACGCCGAGTTGGCCGGACGGGTTAAGATTCCCCCAACATTCGCGCCGTAGATTGCACTCCGATCTTACCTGCCAGTGTGCGTCAATGCCCCTGTTTCAATGGAATCCGCTGTTCGAAACCGGCAACCAGCGGATCGACGACCAGCACCGCAAACTGTTCGAGCTCACCAACCGGCTCGCTCACGCGGTGCAGAACGGCGAAAATCTTCCGACGCTGGCGGTGCTGGTCGCAGAGCTGCGCGACTATGCGGCAACGCACTTCTGCGACGAAGAGCAGTTGATGCGCTGTTCCGCGCTCACCCATCGCGAGATCGAACGCCACGCCTGCGTGCACGCCTCGTTCATCGAGAAGGTCGACGAGGTCGCGGCGCGCACCGATCTGTCCGACGAGGAAGCCACCGGCGCGTTCCTGGAACTGCTGATCACCTGGCTGGTGACCCACATCCTCAAGCTCGATCGCCGCGTCGCCCGCGCGCTGCTCGAGCGCGCCACCGCGCCGGCCGATGACGACATGTCCGCCGAGCAGGTGCTGGTGGCGGCTTTGATGGAGACCGAAAAGCGCTTCCGGATGCTGTCCGACGAGGCGCCGTCGCTGATCTGGATCAGCGGCGCCAGCGGGCGGCGGGATTTCGCCAACAAGCCGTGGTTCGATCTGGTCGGCGCCGAGCTCGGACCGGCCTCCGCGATCGACTGGTCCGGCTTCGTCCACCCCGACGACCGCCGCAGCTACGCGGCCTGCATCGCCGACGTGCTCGCCAACGGACACACCGCCTCGCTCGAATTCAGGGTTCGCACCGGCTCCGGCGAGTGGGCGTGGGTGCGCGAAAAGATCAGTCCGCGCACCAATCGCGGCCGCTGCATCGGACTGATCGCCGCCGCCACCGACGTCACCTCCATCAAGCAGTCCGAGGACCTGATCGCCGACGCCAGCGGCCGGCTCGAACGCGAAGTCTCCGAGCGCACCCTGCAATTGCAGCAGCTCGCGCTGATCGATCCGCTCACCGGGCTCGCCAACCGCCGCTCGCTGCTGGAGCACATCGATGCCGATGTCGTGCACGCGGCCGGACACGGCGATGCGCTGTCGCTGCTGTTCGTCGACGTCGACCGCTTCAAGCGGATCAACGACAGCTTCGGCCACGCCGCCGGGGATTCGGCGCTGATCGAGGTCGCCGGTGTGATCAAGGGATCGCTGCGCGGCAGCGATTTCGTCGGCCGGCTCGGCGGCGAGGAGTTCGTCGCGGTGCTGCCGAGCACCGGCCTCGCCGGCGCCGAACACGCCGCCGAGACGATCCGGCGCAAGGTCGCCGAACACGGCTTCCGCGACCTCGACGGCGGCGTCACCGTCAGCATCGGGATCGCGTCGCTGCAGCACGCCGAGGACGGCGCGGCGCTACTCGCCCGCGCCGACCACGCGATGCTGCGGGCCAAACGCAGCGGGCGCAATCGCTGCTGTGCGGCCGAGGGCGAAGATCTCGACCGGCTGTCGGCCTGACGCCGGCCCCTGCTCGCCGCGCCCTCGCCGCTACGCCATCGCCACCCGCGGCCCGCGGCGGCGGGCGCGCAGCAGCAGCATCAGCATGATCGCGACGTTGAGCGCGTTCCAGGCCATGCCGTTGACGAAGGCGGCGGCGTAGGAGCCGGTGGCGTCGAAGATCACCCCGGAAATCCAGCCACCGAACGACATGCCGAGCACCGAGGCCATGATCACGATGCCGACACGGGTCGCGGCTTCGCGCGCCGGCATCGCCTCGCGCACGATGATCGCATAGGCCGGCACGATGCCGCCCTGGAACAGGCCGAACATCGCCGAGATCACGTACAGCGAGCCCAGGCTGTCGAAGAACAGATAGAACAGCAGCGCCGCGCCCTGCGCCACCGAGCCGAGCAGCAGGGTGCGGATGCCGCCGATCCGGTCGGCGAGGAAGCCGGAACCGATCCGGCTGACGATGCCGAACGCCAGCATCAGCGACAGCATCTCGGCACCGCGCGCCGCGCCGTAGCCGAGATCGCCGCAATACGCCACGATGTGGACCTGCGGCATCGCCATCGCCACGCAGCACGCGATGCTGGCGACGCACAGCAGCGCCGTCAGGGTGTTGGTGGGAAGCCGCAGGTCGATCTTCGGCGGCAGCGCCGCGGCGTGGCTGGTGGCGCCGTGGCCGCCCATCTGCGCGCGCAGCAGCAGAACGACCAGCGTCATCGACACAGCGCAGAACGCGCCGATCAGAATATGGGTGGCGCGCCAGCCGAGGGTGTCGCCGCCCCAATTGACCAGCGGCGGCCAGATCGTGCCGCCGACGTAGTTTCCGCTGGCCGCGATTGTCACCGCGAGGCCGCGGTAGCGCTCGAACCAATGCGACGCCTCCGCCATCAACGGGCCGAACGTCGCCGAGGCGCCAGCGCCGATCAGAAAGTGCACCGCGATGAACTGCCACAGCGAGGCCGACAGCCCGGCTCCCAAATAGCCGACCGCGATCAGCGCGATGCCGGCCGCGATCGCCGCCACGATGCCGAACCGGTCGGTCAGCTTGCCGGTGACGACGCCGCCGATGCCGAAGCCGAGCATCGCCAGGGTGAAGGCCAGCGACGCGGCGCCGCGGCTGGCGGCGAACTCCGTCTGCACGGTCGGCAGCACCACCACCACCGACCACATCCCGACGCTGCCGATCGACCCGATCACCAGCGCCAAGCCGAGCCGGACCCAGGCCTGGCGCGAGTCGAGCACGAACGCCGGCGTTTGGCCGTTCTGTTTCAAGGGCGTTTCCATCTGCACATGGTTCCCGGTGCCGGGCCTGGGGTCAAGCCGGCCGCCCCGGCCCCCTGCCATGCGGTCGCACCCGGCCCGGCGTTAACACTTTGCTAACCATGCACCGGGCAAATTTTGCCCAGTGAACTGAAGTGTCGTCGGCCGCGAACATCGGGGGCATGCCCGTGGACGCCAGTGCGGTGCCTCACGTCGGACCCGGCGGCCCCTCGGCCGCTTTGCGCCCCGGCGTGCGAGGCAAGCGACATGCGCAAAAGGCGGCGACGGACATGACGGACACCACGGCCGGCCAGGGATCAGGGGCCGGCATCCCCAGCATCAAAGAGATGATCGCGATCCTGCGCCGCGGTGATCTGGCGCTGGCGATCGGCGTGCTGACCATCCTGGTGGTGCTGATCCTGCCGCTGCCGGCGGTCATCCTCGACCTGTTCCTGGCGATCTCGATCACGCTGTCGATCCTGATCCTGATGACGTCGCTGTTCATTCAGGCGCCGCTGGAATTCTCGTCGTTTCCGACCGTGCTGCTGATCTCGACGATGCTGCGGCTGTCGCTGAACATGGCGTCGACCCGGCTGATCCTGTCGCACGGCCACGAAGGCACCGCGGCCGCCGGTCACGTCATCGAGGCGTTCGGCGGCTTCGTGATGGGCGGCAATTTCGTGATCGGGATCATCGTGTTCACGATCCTGATCATCGTCAACTTCGTAGTCATCACCAAGGGTTCGGGCCGTATCGCCGAAGTCGCGGCGCGCTTCCAACTGGATTCGATGCCCGGCAAGCAGATGGCGATCGACGCCGATTTGTCGGCCGGCCTGATCGACGAGGCCACCGCGAAAGCGCGGCGCAAGGAGCTGGAGGACGAGAGCGGCTTCTTCGGCGCGATGGACGGTGCTTCGAAATTCGTCCGCGGCGACGCCATCGCCGGCCTGCTGGTGGTGTTCATCAACGTGATCGGCGGCATCGTCATCGGCGTGATGCAGCAAGGGCTGTCGTTCGGCGAAGCCGGCCGCACCTACACGCTGCTCACCGTCGGCGACGGCCTGGTGACGCAGATCCCGGCGCTGATCGTTTCGACCGCGGCGGGCCTGCTGGTGTCGAAGGCCGGCATCTCCGGCTCGGCCGACAAGGCGATGATGGGTCAGCTCTCCGGCTATCCGCAGGCGCTCGGCATGGCGTCTGCGGTGATGCTGGTGCTGGCGGCGCTGCCGGGCATTCCGACCATCCCGTTCCTGGCACTCGGCGGCGGCGCAGGCTATCTCGCCTTCAAGGCGGGCAAGCGCAAGGCGCAGGTCGGCGCCGATGCGGCGCTGGCCGCAGCCGCGCCGGAAGCCGCCGCAGCCGCTGCGGCGGCCGCCTCGGCGGCGGAGGAGCCGATTGCCGCGGCGCTGAAGATCGACGATCTCAAGATCGAGCTCGGCTACGCGCTGCTGCCGCTGGTGAATGGTCCCGACGGACAGGACCGGCTGACCGAGCAGATCAAGGCGCTGCGCCGCTCGCTGGCGATCGAGATGGGCTTTGTGATGCCGGCGGTGCGCATCCTCGACAACGTCCAGCTCGAGGCCAACACCTACGTCATCAAGATCAAGGAGGTCGACGCGGGCTCGGGCCGGATCTGGCCGAACCAGTTCATGGTGATGGACCCGGCCGGCGAACAGGTGACGGTGCCCGGCATCAACACCACCGAGCCGACCTTCGGCCTGCCCGCGACCTGGGTCGACGCCAACTTCAAGGAAGAGGCGTCGCTGAAGGGCTACACCGTGGTCGACGCCGCCACCGTGCTGTCGACGCATCTGACCGAGCTGCTCAAGGCCAACATGTCCGACCTGTTGTCCTACGGCGAAACCCAGAAGCTGCTCAAAGATCTACCGAGCGAGCAGAGCGAGCTGGTCAAGGACATCGTGCCGAGCCAGATCACCGTGTCCGGCATCCAGCGCGTGCTGCAATTGCTGCTCGCCGAACGCGTCTCAATCCGCGACCTGTCGACCATTCTCGAAGGCGTCGCCGAGGCGCTGGCGTTCTCGCGCAATCCGTCGACCATCGTCGAACACGTCCGCGCCCGGCTGGCGCGCCAGATCTGCGCGCAGAACACCTCCTACAACGGCTATCTGCCGCTGATCGCGCTGTCGGCCAAATGGGAGCAGGCGTTCGCCGAATCGATCATCGGCCAGGGCGAAGATCGCACCCTGGCGATGGCGCCGTCGAAATTGTCGGAATTCATGACCGCGGTGCGCGACAAGTTTGAGCAAGCCGCCCGCGAAGGCGAAGCGCCGGTGCTGGTGACCTCGGCGTCGATCCGGCCGTTCGTCCGCTCGCTGGTAGAGCGGTTCCGCGCCCAGACCACGGTGATGTCGCAGGCCGAGATCCATCCGCGCGCCCGGCTGAAGACCGTCGGCAGCGTCTGACCAAACAGTTCCACGCTGCCGCACTGCGAAGTCGGCTGCGCGACTTTTGAGCAACAGACAAGAGCTCTTGCGACAAAAAGGTATCCTTGAAGCGATGGGGACGGAATCGTTCAAGTTGTCCGCATCGCCCTGGATCTGATTAATTTTCAGTAAGTTAGGTGAGTGTTTGGCACCGCATTCTCGCGGACTATCACTGTTATTCACGCGCTTGTGATCGCCTCTACGGAACGGCCGAGCGCTTTCCTACGTTTTCTGCGTGAGTTCTTTGAACCTGCTTCGGGATAGCAAATACGAATTTCCGAGGGTGGAAAAAGACACCAGGAGGCTTCGCATGAACCATTCGATCTACAGTGCCGATCGCACCACCCACTTGAAGATTGTGGCCGTGGCATTGGTCGCCGGGATCGCGGTCGCGGGCCTCGGGATCACCGCCCGTCTCGGTGCGGACGACGGCTATACCCAGACGGCGAAGGTGATCAAAGCCGGCAAGCCGATGGCGATCAGTAAGGCGGAGACGATGGTGATCCGCTGAAGCGGTCCGCTGACAGTTCCAGCCTTCACGCATGCCGGATAGCCCCCCTGGCCAACGCGTGAGCTGAGGAGGTCGCACTCACCCCAAGTGACGACCCGAGGAAAACGCCCGCTCCCCACGGGCGTTTTTCTTTGGTGCATGGTGATCGGTCGCGCAGGTGGGGATTCTCGTGCAATCAGAGACGCGCGATGTTGTGCTCCGACCCAGCACAACCTCATGGTGAGGGCGCGCGAAGCGCCGTCTCATCGTTCGATCAATTGGCGCAGCGCGCGCCGAGCGGCTGCTTACTTCGGCGGCGCTGCTCGCGTCGGCTCGGGCGGAACGCTTTCCACCAGCTTGCCGGTGAACACGATCGGTCCGGTCGCGACCCCGGTCGGCGAACCGCCTTCCGGCTCGATCGTCACCGCATAGGTGGCCTTGTTGACGAGCTCGGGATCGAACGAGGACAGCACCGGATTGACGGTGAAATCCCGTCCCCCGATCACGCCGAGCGAGCGCGGCTTCTGCAGCTTGTCGGACACCAGCCAGAGCTCGTAGCTCTTGCCCGGCTCGGGCGTGGCGGCGACGCGGCGCACCGTGAAGGTCTTGGTGCCGGCATCGACGGTGAGGATGAAGGCCGGCGCGTCGCCGTCCTTCTGCAGCACCGCGACGTATTGCGCCGGAATCGGCTGCGGCGGCGCTTCGACCGTCACGACCTTGGTACGGACCGGCGGACGCAGCGCGTCGGGCAGCGCATCCGGCTGATACACCTGCGCGCCGACCACAGCCAGCAACGCCACCGCTGCCGCGCTCGACAGCATTGCGAGGCCGCGCCAGACGTAAGCGCGCTTGGCGAAGTACACGACGCGTTTGGATTCCGGGCTGAGTTCGGTCGACTCGCTCACCGGAGCGGGACCGTGGTCGTTGGCGGGGCGTGGCAAAATCGGCTCTCCCGGCGCGCCGAGCGCTCCCGCAGCCGCGGCGCTCGCGGGCGGCGCAGCCAGCGGCGACAACGACGCGCGCTGTGACTCGGCGGCGATCGCCGCCTTGATCCGATCCCACACCTCGGCACGCGGCTCGACCAGCCCGACCATCTGATTAAGCGCGCCGAGCTTGTACTCCCACGCCGTCACCAGCGCGGCAAACTCCGCGTCGCTGCCGATCAGCGCCTCGGCTTCCGCCCGTTCGGCGGCGTCGAGAGTGCCGAGCGCGTATTCGGCGGCGAGCGCGCTATGGTCTTCACTGTGGGCCATCAGGTCAGTCCCAAACACCCCCGAACATCGAGCAGGCTGCGGCGCAGCCAGGTCTTGATCGTATTGGCCGGCGCACCGAATTTGGCGCCAAGCTGTTCCCGGCTCCAGCCGTTGTAATACGCCAGCAGAACCAGCTTCTGGCGGTCCGGCTCGAGCCGGCCGATACACTCCAGCAACCGCTTCAGCTCCTCGGTCATCTCCCGGCGAGCGAGCGGGTCCGGCGTCTCGGCCGCAACGTTGCCGGCGGCCGGTTCCTCCTCGATCGAGATTTCGCTGCGCTTGCGCGCGACGTCGATCGCCCGATTGCGCGCGATCGACGCCATCCAGGTGATCGGCGAAGCGACCTTGGCATCGAACTGCGCGGCGTTGTTCCAGATCTTGACGTAGGCGTCCTGGATGACTTCTTCGGCGAGATCCTGTCGCCGCAAGATACGGAGGACCACGCCGAACAGTTTCGCCCGGGTGGCTTCGTAGAGTCGCTGGAACGCGTCCTGATCGCGCTCTGCGACCGCGGCGATCAGCGAAACCAACTCAGCAGGCGATAGCATTCCGAGACCTCACCATGGCCGTTGCGGCCACGCCCCCGTCCGGACCGAGCGGCCCGAACCGCGCCAGCATAGCTCGCAGCGCGGAGATTCACCACGGCACAGCAACGATTGTGGATACGCCAAACAAAAGCCCGGACCGAGCGGCCCGGGCTTTCTATCTCGACGCGGCGATGGGAGAACTCAGGCGACGGCGCCGGCGCCGCCGAGCCTGGCCCGCATCAATCCGATGCTGTCCAGATCGGCCTGTTCGCGGGCGCTTTCCTCGGCGCGCTCGCGGGCCTGATCACGTTCGTCGAGCAGCTCGACCTTCTTCATCTCGTCGAACGCCTCCGACAACTGGCCACGCGCTTCCTCGAGCTGCACGCGCAGTTCGTCGGCGGAGCGGGTCAGGTTCTCGCGGCGCTGAATCGCCGCCTTGGCGTAGGTCGGATAGGCGAAGTGGGTCGGATCGGTGATACCGGCGCGTTCCTGCTCGGTCACGATTTCGCGCTCGAGATCGGCTGACATCCGCTCGAAATCGGCGATCATCGCTTCGATCTGGGCAACCCGTCTGCGCCGCTCGTCGACCTGAAATTTCTTCAGGCGAATCAGCGTGTCACGTGACTTCATCGACTCGTACTCCCCAGAAGTCCCAATTCAACGCGGGACATCACCGGCCCGCCGCGCAGGGGCAACCGGCAAATCGATTGATGTGCCAAGTATGATGGCTGGACAAAGTTAGCGTTCCGTTTCCGAATTACTCAGGATCTGCTCCAATTGTGCATATCCCGACTGCAGGCTGGTTGCCTCGTCCTTGCCCTGGCGGAGGAAATCTTCCAGCGGCTCGTGCAGCCGCACCGCCTCGTCGACCTCGGCGCTCGAGCCCGGACGATAGGCGCCGAGCCGGATCAGCTCTTCCATGTCGGCATAGGTTCCCATGATCTGCCGCGCCCGCTTGATCAGCGGCAGATAGACTGGGTCGGCCGATTTCGGCATCGTCCGCGACACTGATTTGAGCACGTTGATCGCCGGATAGCGGCCGCGCTCGGCGATCGCGCGCTGCATGACGATGTGGCCGTCGAGAATGCCGCGCACCGCGTCGGCAACCGGCTCATTGTGATCGTCGCCGTCGACCAGCACGGTAAAAATGCCGGTGATGGTGCCCTCGCCCAGCCCCGGGCCGGCGCGCTCCAGCAGCTTCGGCAGCTCGGTAAACACCGTCGGCGTGTAGCCCTTGGCGGTCGGCGGCTCGCCGGCCGACAGCCCGATCTCACGCTGCGCCATCGCAAAGCGCGTCACCGAGTCCATCAGACACAGCACGTCCTTGTCGTTGTCGCGGAAGTATTCGGCGATCGCTAGCGTCAGATACGCCGCTTGGCGCCGCATCAGGGCCGGCTCGTCCGAGGTCGCGACCACAACGACGGAGCGCGCGAGGCCCTCTTCGCCGAGGTCGTCCTGCAGGAACTCCTGCACCTCGCGGCCGCGCTCGCCGATCAGCCCGATCACCGATACCGCGGCGTCGACATTGCGCGCCAGCATCGACAGCAGCACCGATTTACCGACGCCGGAACCGGCGAAGATACCCATGCGCTGCCCACGACAGCAGGTGAGAAACGTATTCAACGCCCGCACGCCGAGGTCGAGCGGTGCACCAACGCGCTTGCGCGAATGCGCCGGCGGCGGCTGGTTGCGGAACGACATCGGCGACGGGCCCTGCACCAGCGGCCCCTTGCCGTCGATCGGCTCGCCCAAAGCGTTAACGACGCGGCCGAGCCAATGCGGCGACGGACGCACTTGGGCTGCGGAGTTGGCGATGATGGCGCGACAGCCGCGGCGCACGCCTTCGAGGCCAGCGAACGGCATCACGATGGCGTTGTTACCGGTGAAGCCGATCACCTCGCAGGGGATCGAGCGGTGGGCTCCAGTCTCGACCACCAGCCGTGCGCCAACGCTCATCGCGTGAATCGGCCCGGCGATCTCGACCATCAACCCGCGCACGCCGACGACGCGGCCATACGTATTGACGGCGTCGATGTCGCCGATCTGTTCCGCGAGGGCCTTCATTGCGAAACTCTTAAGTTCATCGACGCGGGGGCTGTCACCTTAACTTCGTGTTTACCCGCATCGTTAATCATTGCGTCACTGTCTTTGGTAGCTGAGCACGCTCGCCCATCAGAATGAAGGGTGAGTCGAAAGAGTCGGTTAGCGCCAACTCTTAATGTGGAACTTGAAGGGGCCGGTCGGCAAAAAGCTGCTTTCCCGCAACACCTTAGTGCGATTCGACAAAAATTGCACGACAGGACCTTGCGGAGCCGAATCAGTTTTTGTTAACCATTCCTCGTCAGGATCCGAATCAGTTCTTCAAAGGCGTTTCCAGTGCCGCAAGTGTGCGGACGCCTGACGCCCGTAGCGGCGCTTAGAGGGGACTGGCATGCGCGTATTGCTGATTGAAGATGACAGCGCGACTGCGCAGTCGATCGAATTGATGCTCAAATCCGAGAGTTTCAATGTCTACACGACGGATCTCGGTGAAGAAGGCGTCGACCTCGGCAAGCTGTACGACTACGACATCATCCTGCTTGATCTGAACCTGCCGGACATGTCCGGCTACGACGTTCTCAAGCAGCTCCGGGTTTCCAAGATCAAGACTCCGATCCTGATCCTGTCCGGCCTCGCCGGCATCGAGGACAAGGTGAAGGGTCTCGGCGTCGGCGCCGACGACTACATGACCAAGCCGTTCCACAAGGACGAGCTGGTCGCGCGCATCCACGCCATCGTCCGCCGCTCCAAGGGCCACGCCCAGTCGGTGATCCAGACCGGCGACCTCGTCGTCAATCTCGACACCAAGACCGTCGAAGTCGGCGGCCAGCGCGTGCATCTGACCGGCAAGGAATATCAGATGCTGGAGCTGCTCTCCTTGCGGAAGGGCACCACGCTGACCAAGGAAATGTTCCTGAACCATCTCTACGGCGGGATGGACGAACCAGAACTGAAGATCATCGACGTCTTCATCTGCAAGCTGCGCAAGAAGCTGGCCAACGCCTCCGACGGCCGCAACTTCATCGAAACCGTCTGGGGCCGCGGCTATGTGCTGCGCGAACCGACCGAAGACGACGTCCGCATCCCGGCCTGACCGCCGCCAGAGTTCTACCGAGCGCGTGTCGCGCGCTCATCCCGAGAGCCTCCAGCCCCGCCGCAAATGGCGGGGTTTTTCTTTTTGGAGATGGTCGGGCGTGCCCTTACGCGCCCATCCGTCGTCAGTCCGGGGCGCGCCGGCAGGCGCGAAGCTGGAATCTGGGGCCGGCACTGCCTGGCTGCGGCCTTGCCCAGCAATCGCGGGACTCCGGGCTCGCGCATTTCACGCGCGCCCCGGAACGATAGACGAGAGGATTATCGCGCGTGCCCTGGGCCGGCCTCAGCCGGCGCGCAGGCTGCTGAGCGCCGAGGTGGCCGGGAACGCCGGCACGATCGACGGCGACGATTTCAGGTTCGGCAAGTACACGCCGCGGCGCGAAGCGTGCGGCTTGAACACGTCGGTCAGGCCGACCACGGTTTCGGCGGCGCCGAGGGTGAGATAGCCGTCCGGCTCGAGCCGCTTGGCGATCCGCTCCAGAATCCCGACCTTGGTCGGCTGGTCGAAATAGATCAACACGTTGCGACAGAACACGATGTCGAATGTGCCGAGCGACGAGAAGTCGTGCAGCAGGTTGAGCTGGCGGTGCTGCACCATGGAGCGGATCTCGGGACTGAGCTCCCACACTTCGCCGGCCTGCTTGAAGTACTTCACCAGAAGCTGGATCGGCAGACCGCGCTGCACCTCGAACTGGCTGAACAGCCCGGATTTCGACTTCGCCAGCACCTGCGGCGACAGATCGGTGGCGATGATCTCGAACCGCCAGCCGGCGACCGCCGGGCCGAGTTCCTTCAGCGTCATCGCGATCGAATACGGCTCCTGCCCGGTCGACGATGCCGCGCACCAGATCCGCAAAGACCGCCGCGCCGCGCGCGCCTGCAGCAGCGCCGGCAGCATCTCTTCGCGCAGATGATCGAACGGCATCTTGTCGCGGAAGAAGAAGGTTTCGTTGGTGGTCATCGCCTCGACGACGTCGGCGGTCAGCGCGTCGGCGCCCATCCCCTTCATCTTCTGCACCAGCTCGGCGATCCCGCCGAGACCGAAGCGGCGTGCCAGCGGCAACAGCCGGCTCTCCACCAGATACTGTTTGTCCGCCGACAGATCGAGGCCGGAGCGTTCCTTCAGCAGCTTGCGCAGGAATTCATAGTCAGCCGGGTTCATGACCGGTCTCCTGCGAACAGGCGCACCAGTTTCGGCCCGATCTGATTGAGCGGCAGCACCGCCGCGCACACGCCCGCATTGGTGACCGCGCCGGGCATGCCCCAGACCACGCTGGTGGCTTCGTCCTGGGCGATCACGCTGCCGCCGGCGGCGACGATGTCCTTGCCGCCCCGCATGCCGTCAGACCCCATGCCGGTCAGTACCAGCGCCAGAATGCCACCCTGCCAGACGTCGATTGCCGACATGAACAGCGGATCGACCGCGGGCTTGCAGAAATTCACCGGGGGCCCGTCGTCGAGCGCAATCACCGGGTTGCCCCCCTGCTTGGCGACACGCATGTGCTTGCCGCCCGGGGCGAGATAGATGCTGCCGGGCTTGATCGCCTCGCCGTCGACGCCTTCATGCGCCGGACGCCGGCTGGCGCGCGCCAAGTGCTCGGCCAGAATGGTGGTGAAGGTCGGCGGCATGTGCTGGGTGATCAGCACCGGGAAGCGGTCGATCACCGGCCCGATCTCGGCGACCACCGACATCAGCGCCTGCGGTCCACCGGTCGACGAACCGATCAGCAGCACACGCGGAGCAGTCGGGCCGAACGCGCGCTTCACCAGCGCCGCCTGGCTCGCGACGCTCGGTGTCGCGGCGGCGGGTGTCGGCGCGACCGGATTTGGATCGCGCGCACGTTCGATCGCCGGCGCAGCGGGCGTGGACGCAGCACGGCGGCGGACGCGACCGCCGAGCGAGCGGATCTTCTGCAACAGATCGTGCTTGAAGATGTCGGCGGCGTGCGGCTCGCGGGTGGTCTCCGGCTTCGGAATGTAGTCGGCGGCGCCCAGCGACAGCGCCTTGAAGCTGATTTCCGCGTTGCGGCGGGTCAGCGTCGACGCCATGATCACGACGAGGTCGCGCTTCTTGGCGAGCAGTTGCGGCAGCGCCGAGATGCCGTCGAGCTCCGGCATCTCGATATCGAGCACCGCGACGTCGGGCTTGACCCGCTCGAGCTGATTGACGGCGTCGAGCCCGGTACGCAGCGAGGCCGCCACCACCATGTCCGGCTCGGCTTCGACCCAGCGCGAGATCAAACCGCGGATGACGACCGAGTCGTCGACGATCATCACGCGCAACGGCTCGTATTGCGCCGAATTCGTAGCGGGACTACCTGCCAAAGCTACGCTCATAGAACACCGACGCAACGCATACTTCCACTCCCCGTCGCGTCCCCGAACGCGGCGTCAAAACCGACCTTCCGACCCCCGTCAGATCAGGCCGACTTCCTGAAACTTCGCCGTGACGATGTCTTTGTCGAACGGCTTCATGATGTACTCGTTGGCGCCGGCGTGCAGCGCGCGCGCGATGTGCGCGACGTCGTTCTCGGTGGTGCAGAACACCACCTTGGGCGCGTCGCCGCCCGGCATCCGGCGCAGATTGCGCAAGAATTCGTAGCCGTCCATCACCGGCATGTTCCAATCGAGCAGGACCGCATCGGGCAGCCCGTGCTTGCAGGCTTCGAGCGCCTTCTCGCCGTCTTCGGCTTCGACGATTTCGAAGTCGAGGCCTTCGAGGATGCGGCGCGCGACCTTACGGATGACGCTCGAATCGTCGACTACCAGACATGTCTTCATTTTCTGCCTCTGTCAGTTCGCGCCCGGATGGGCCGTTCGTGCGAATGCGCCGAGATCACCTCAGCCGTTATGCAGCCAATCGTTGGGTTGCGATTTCGAGGACTTTGTCGACGTCGAGGACGACCATGAGCTGTCCGTCGAGGCGGTGGACGCCGTTGGCGAAGGAGGCCATGCGGGGGTCGAGGTTGACCGGGTTGGTCTCGCGACCCTCGTCCGGCAGGGTCAGCACCTCGCCGATGGAGTCGATCAGAAGGCCGTAGGATTCGCCGCGCAGATCGACGCCCATCGCCATCGGCGGCTTGCCGTCGTCGTTCTTGGGCAGCCCGAGACGGGCCCGCATGTCGATCGCGGTGACGATCCGGCCGCGCAGGTTCAGAACGCCGGCGACGTCGTCCGGCGCCAGCGGCACCCGGGTCAGCCGCTCCGGCATGAACACGTCCTGCACCCGGCTGATCGGCAGTCCAAATAACTGGCCGCCAATCATCGCGGTAGCGAACTGGGTGGTGTTGCCGCTGATCGTGTCGACGGTCCGGGTCATCGCGGGGGTGTCTTTCCTGGTCTCGCTCATGCCGCCTGCTCCACCAGAACTTCGGGCGTCGCGTGCATCGTGGTCTGCTCCTTCAGCGCCGCGATCAGGCCGGGACGGTCGAATTTGGCGATGTAGTCGGTCAGACCGGCCTGACGGCCGCGCTCGATCGCCGCCGGCGACACCAGCGACGACAGCGCGATCACCGGCAGGTTCGACATCTTGGTGTCGCCCCGGATCGCCTCGGCGAACTCGAAGCCGTTCATCTCCGGCATCTCGATATCGGTCAGGATCACGTCGAACTGCGCGCCCGAGCGCAGCACGGCCAAGCCCTCGACCGCCGAGGTCGCGACCCGCACCTTGTAGCCCGCAGCCTTCAGCACCGGGCCCAGCATGTTGCGGAAGAACGCACTGTCGTCGACCAGCAGCACCGAGCGCGTGGTCAGCGTCTGCCGCATCTCCTTGCGTGCCAGCCAGTCGGAGAACGCCATCGGGAGGAAGTGCGCGACGTCGATCACTTCGGTGGCCTGGCCCTTGATCACCGCAGAGCCGAGAATGCCCTCACGGCTGGAGCCGACCTGGATGTGCAGATGCTCCTCGACGATGTCGACGATCTCGTCGACGACGAGGCCCATCGAACGGTCCTCGTCGGCGAACACCAGGATCGGCTGCACGCCGCTCGACGCCACAGCGACGCCTTCCATCAGCACCAAGGGCATCAGCTGGTCGCGGTACTGCACCATGTAGCGGCCGTTCGACATCTCGATCTTGTCGGAGGCGATCTCTTCCAGCCGCGTCACCAGCGACAGCGGCACCGCCTTGGGCTGGCTCGAGCCGGCGCGGAACACCAAGAGCGAGGTGAGCTGTTCGGCCGAGGCGTTGCGGCTCGCCGCCGCCTGATCGGAGATGTCGTGCTGCGCCGACACCGCGGTGCCGAGCGCCTGCGCGATCCCGTTCGGATCGACGATCATGATCACCGCGCCGTCGCCCAGGATGGTGTTGCCCGAGAACATCCCGATGTGACGCAGCTTGGTCGACATCGGCTTGACGACGATTTCTTCGGTGTGGAACACGCCGTCCACCACGATGCCGAAGGTCTGGCTGCCGACCTGCGTCACCACGATGAAGCCGTTCTCCGGCTCGGTCGAACCGGTGCCGTCGTCGATGTGCAGCAGCTTCTTCAGGTGCATCAGCGGCAGCAGCTTGTCGCGCAATCTGAGCACCGGGGTGTCCTTGATCCGCTCGATGCGGTGCTCGGAATTGGCCCGCGCCCGCACCAGCTCGACCACCGCCAGCTGCGGGATCGCGAACCGGTCGCCGCCGGCTTCCACGATCAGCGCCGACACGATCGCCAGCGTCAGCGGGATCTTGATCGTCACGCTGGAGCCTTCGCCGGCCACCGACTTGATCTCGATGGTGCCGCCGATCTGGTCGATATTGGTCCGCACCACGTCCATGCCGACGCCGCGGCCGGACACGCTGGTGACGGCGGCGGCGGTCGAGAACCCGGGCGCGAAGATGAACTTGTGGATCTGCGCCTCGGTCATCTTCTCGAGCTCGGCCTCGGTGGCCAGCCCGTTGGCCAAGGCCTTGGCCTTGATCTTCTCGGTGTCGAGACCGCGGCCGTTGTCGGCGATGCAGATCACGATGTGGCCGCCCTCGTGATAGGCGCTCAATCGGATCGTGCCCTGCTCGGGCTTGCCGTTCCGGACCCGCTCCTCCGGCCGCTCCAGGCCGTGGTCGGCGGAGTTGCGGACCATGTGGGTCAGCGGATCCTTGATCAGGTCGAGCACCTGGCGGTCGAGCTCGGTGTCGGCACCGTGCATCTCCAGCTCGATATGCTTGCCGAGTTCGGACGCCAGATCGCGCACGATCCGGGGCAGCTTCTGCCAGGCGTTGCCGATCGGCTGCATCCGGGTCTTCATCACCCCGTCCTGCAGCTCGGCCGTCACCGTCGACAGCCGCTGCAGCGGCACCTTGAACTCGTTGTCCTCGTGGCGCCGGCTGATCTCCAAGAGCTGGTTGCGGGTCAGCACCAGCTCGGACACCATCGTCATCAGATGTTCGAGGGTGTCGACATTGACCCGGATCGACTGGTTGGCGACACCGCCGCCGGAGCCGCCTTCGGCCGCCCCTTCAGCTTCGCCGCCGGACTTCTTGGCCGCCGGCTTGGCGGCCTTCGGCTTGGCGGCCGGCTTCGCCTCGGCCGGCGCGGCTTCGGCCACCACGGGCGCTTCGTCCGCCGGCTGCAGCGGCGGCGAGGCCATCTCGGTCTCGGTCTCGCGGAAGGCGCGCTCCAGCTCGTCCAGCGACACTTCGCCCGGACGCAGCGGGCGTTCCAGCGTCTGCGGCACCAGGCTGCCTTCGGTCGAATTGGAATTGGCCGCCACCACCTCGGCAGGCGCCTCGGCTTCGGCCACGGCTTGCGGCGCCGCGCCGAGCTCGGCTGCGATCTCCTCCGCCGTGCGCATCGACAGCCGCTCCAGCTCCCCGATCAGGTCGCCGTCCTCGCCCTCCGGCTCGGCCTGGGTCGCTTCCAGCTGCGTGAGAATGTCCTTGATCCGGTCGATCGTGGTCAGGATCAGCGTCACCGCCTCGCCCGTCACCGGCATCCCGTCCCGGAATTTGCCCATCAGCGTCTCGGCCGCATGCGCAAGCGCCTCGAGACGCGGCAATCCTAGAAACCCGCAGGTCCCCTTGATGGTGTGAACAAGACGAAAAATATTGTCCAATATCTTCGCGTTGTTCGGCTCCTGCTCGAACCGGACCAACTGGTTGTCGACCGTATCCAGGCTCTCGAAGGTCTCCGTCAGAAACTCACGAAGAAGATCGTCCATACGCGTTACGCCTTTCGCCTGCAGCCGTGCCGACCGGATGGCCTTTCGCTCAAAGAGCGTAAATGACCTCCACTGCCAGACTTATCTGCCCGCGGCCTACGCTCTCGTTAATTTTGGGCCACGTAGGAGTACGAAGTTTGCGGGCATGCCACCGTGGACAACCGCTCTTCGCACCCACCTCGCGTTGGACGACCACAGACATCCAGGCGCTACGGACGCGCCAAATCGAACACGGCTTCGCGCATTTTCCGCGTGGTAGACATTGTCTTCGGTGCCCGGCGGCGACTGATCGGCGGCGACGGCGTCATCAGCCGTTGCGCTCGAAACGGGGCCCGCACACCTCGCCCCAGGAATGCACGATCGGCAGGCCGGCGACCGCACTACGCAGATTGGCGAGCGAGATCCGGAGCGCGGCGAGATCGATCGGTTTGGGAAAGCTCTGCAGCAGCTCCATGCCGAGCGACTTGGCGAGATCGCGCGAAGCGCGGCGGTGCAGGGAGCTCATGCCACTGATGACGATCATCGGGCCTTCGTATTTGGCCCCCGCCATCGCCCGCATCACATCGGCGCCGTCGCCGTCCTCGAGCTTCAGATCCAGCGTGATGCAGTCGAAATGCTTGACCCGGAGCATCGCGATGCCTGCGGCGCAGGACGCCGCATGGGTCACCGCGTAGCCGGCCTTCTCGGCCGCGCCGGCGATCAGCATGCGCTGCGCGGCATCGTCGTCGACGATCAGGAGGTCGAGCAGGCCGAGCACTCTGTCGGTTTGCGGTTCGGCTTGCGCCCCGATGGGCCGTTGGTCGCTGCGCATCACTCGGCTCTCCCCGATCCTTCGATCGCCGAGCGGTAGCAGGACGGGTGCAACCACCGGTTAATACGATCTCCCGACAACCCGCGAGAACGCTGCCGCGTGCGCGGATGGTTGACACTGGCTTGAGCGGACCGGCGCAATTGTCTGAATCGCGCCGGCCGCTCGCAGACGGATCAGGCCGACCAGCGCCAATCCCGCACTTCCGGCATGTCGTCGCCGTGCTCGCCGACATACAGCTTGTGCCGCTGGATCGTCGCCCAGTAACGCGCGGTGGCGGCGTCCCGCTGCTCGGCGAGCCGCGGAATCCGCAGGATGGCGTCCAGCGCCAGCCGATAGCGATCGAGATCGTTCAGCACCACCATGTCGAACGGCGTCGTGGTGGTGCCCTCCTCCTTGTAACCGCGGACATGGATGTTGGCGTGGTTATGGCGGCGGTAGGTCAGCCGGTGGATCAGCCACGGATAGCCATGGAAGGCGAAGATCACCGGCTTGTCGGTGGTGAACAGCTCGTCGAAGCGGCGATCGTCCATGCCGTGCGGATGCTCGGAGCTCGGCTGCAGCACCATCAGGTCGACGACGTTGACGACGCGGATCTTGATATCCGGCACGTACTGCCGCAGCAGCGTCACCGCCGCAAGGGTCTCGACCGTCGGCACGTCGCCGGCGCAGGCCATCACCACGTCGGGTTCGCCCTCGTCGCTGGCCCAATGCCAGATCCCGGCGCCCGCGGTGCAGTGACGGACGGCATCATCGATCCCGAGCCACTGCCATTCCGGCTGCTTGCCGGCGACGATCAGATTGACGTAGTTGCGGCTGCGCAGGCAGTGATCGGCCACCGACAGCAGGCAGTTGGCGTCCGGCGGCAGATAGATCCGCACCACATTCGATTTCTTGTTGGCGACGTGATCGATGAAGCCGGGATCCTGGTGCGAGAAGCCGTTGTGATCCTGGCGCCAGACGTGCGACGTCAATAGATAGTTCAGCGACGCGATCGGCTTCCGCCACGGAATCGTCGCGCACGCCTTCAACCATTTGGCGTGCTGATTGAACATCGAATCGACGATGTGGATGAACGCCTCGTAACACGAGAAGAAGCCGTGGCGGCCGGTCAGCAGATAGCCTTCGAGCCAGCCCTGGCACAGATGCTCGCTGAGTACTTCCATCACCCGGCCGTCGGGGCCGAGATTGACGTCGACGTCCTCGATCGCCGCCATCCACTCCTTCGGCGACACCTGCAGCACCGCATCGAGCCGGTTCGACGCTGTTTCGTCCGGGCCGAACAGGCGGAAGTTCTGACTATCGAGGCTGTTCTTCATCACGTCGCGCAGGAAGGTGCCGAGCACCCGCGTGGCTTCGGCCTTGAGCGCGCCGGGCGCGGCCAGCGTCACCGCGTAGTCGTGGAAATCGGGCAGCGACAGCGGCTCCAGCAATTCGCCGCCATTGGCGTGCGGATTGCCGCTCATCCGGCGGCGGCCGGTCGGCGCCAGCGCCTGCAGTTCGTCGCGCAGCTTACCGGTCGAGTCGAACAGCTCCTCGGGGCGATAGCTGCGCATCCAGTCTTCGAGCAGCGTCAGATGTTCGGGGGTCTTGAAGTCGGCGATCGGCACTTGGTGCGCGCGCCAGGTGCCCTCCACCGGCTTGCCGTCGACCTCTTTGGGACCGGTCCAGCCCTTCGGCGTGCGCATCACGATCATCGGCCAGCGCGGCCGCTCGGTGGCGCCGTGGTGACGCGCCTTGTCCTGAATGGCTTTGATCTCGCCGAGCACGCGCTCCAAGGTCGCGGCCATCGTCTGGTGCACGACCGCCGGATCGTCGCCTTCGACGAAGTGAGGCTCATAACCGTAGCCGCGCATCAGATCGGTCAGTTCCTGCGGCGTGATCCGCGCCAGCACGGTGGGGTTGGCGATCTTGAAGCCGTTCAGATGCAAAATCGGCAGCACCGCGCCGTCACGCGCCGGATTGAGGAACTTGTTGGAGTGCCAGCTCGTCGCCAGCGCGCCGGTCTCGGCTTCGCCGTCGCCGACGACGCAGGCGACGATCAGGTTCGGATTGTCGAACGCCGCCCCATAGGCATGCGCCAGCGAGTAGCCGAGTTCGCCGCCCTCGTGAATCGAGCCGGGCGTTTCCGGCGAGACGTGGCTCGGCACGCCGTGCGGCCAGGAGAACTGCCGGAACAGCCGCTGCATGCCGTTGCGGCTGCGCTCGATCGCCGGATAGCGCTCGGTGTAGGTGCCCTCCAGATAAGCGTTGGCGACGATGCCCGGCCCGCCATGACCAGGACCGATGATGTAGATCATGTCGAGATCGTGCGCGTTGATCAGGCGGTTGAGGTGCACGTAGAGCAGATTCAGACCGGGCGTCGTGCCCCAGTGTCCAAGCAGGCGCGGCTTGATGTGTTCGAGCTGCAGCTTCTGATCGAGCAGCGGATTGTCCTGCAGATAGATCTGTCCGACCGACAGATAGTTCGCGGCGCGCCAATAGGCGTCCATCTTCTGCAACAGATCATTGGACAATACGTCGGACATCATCATCTCCAGATTATCAGGCTGGTACGCGCCGGATCGGCGCAGGTGCAGGGCTTTGCCCGGCAGGCGGGTTCGCTTCCACGTCACACGGTGCGGCGCGCCCCCGCGCACGGCGATGATGGTCGCAAACAATGTCAGCTTTGCGTGACATAGTCATGCGCGAACGCAACGCAATGTGAGCATTTCTGCAGCAAGCGACGCGCACGCATGTGTGACATGCATCGATATTGCAGCGTGCCACAGCGAACGAAGCGGCACGATATTTGATGCGGATCAATCGCGACGGTGTCTCGTTCTTGATTCTGATCAATGTGTTTGCAGCACGAGCAACCAAGATGCCGCGCGTCAGCGTAGCGGTACTCCTGAGGCCACAATGTCCGAGTCCCAGCTTCGTCAAAACATCCTTGACGAGTTCGAATTCGACCCGAGCTTCAACAGCGGCCACATCAAGGTCGCTGTCGAAAGCGACAAGGTGATCCTCAGTGGTCACGTCATCAGCTACGCGGAGAGGGTGGCGGCGGTCACGGCGACGCGTCGCGTCAAAGGCGTTCACGCCATCGTCGATCACATCGAGGTCCGCTATCCGTTCAACCGGACCGCGGACGATCAGATCGCACAGCGTGCCTGCGATCTGCTGGATTGGAACGTGCTGGTTCCCGCCAGCGCGGTCGAGGTCCAGGTCGAGAACGGCTGGCTGACGCTGAGCGGCACGGTCGACTGGCATTTCGAACGTGCCGCCGCCGAGGAGGACGTCCGTAAGCTCGCCGGCGTGACCGGCGTCACCAACAACATCGTGATCAACAATCCGCTCGCCGATCATGCCTGCATCCGCGACAAGATCGAGTCGGCGCTGCGTCGCCACGCCGAGATCGGATCGAAGAGCATCCGCGTCACGGTGAAGAACGGCAACATCGTGATCCTGGAAGGCCGAGTCGACACCTGGGATGAGCGCCGCGCGGCGCAAAATGCCGCGTGGTCGACACCGGGCGTAGCAGCCGTCGATGACCGTCTGATGATCAACTGAGTTTGGCGGCGCAGGGCCGAGCGCTTCGCCGATCCCGGCGCGGGATCACGCGTCCTGCGCGGCGGCGCGCGGAGCGCTGCGCGGCGGCGCCACTTGCGCCTCGCGCACGATCGTCACCGTGCAGTCCGCTTCGCTAGCGACCTTGGCCGAGACGCTGCCGAGCAACGAGCGCAGCACCGAGCTGCGCCGCGCGCCGATCAGGATGTGGTCGACACGGCTCGCCTGGGCGAATTCGAGAATCGCCGACGCCGGATCGACCGCCTCGAGCACATGCACGGTGAGGCGGTCGTCTTCGAGCTTCAGCGGCTCGGCCCAATGCCTGAGCTGCACCAGCCGATCGACATGCTTGTTGTGGCCGTGTTCGTCGAGCGTGCGGTCGATGGTCATGCGGCCGAGCTTGAGCACGTTGAGGCAGGCGAGCCGCGCCGACGGCAACGTCGCGAGGATCCGCGAAGCAGTGACGCGGAGCGCCTCGTTCAATGCCGCAGAGCCCTCGGCGACATCGATCGCCACCGCCACGATCGGCGCCGACGCCAGATGCGCCGCCATCGATTCGACCGCGCGCGGCCGCGTCAGCTCCTTGTTGAAGCGGCGGCGCAGCACGGTGCGCAGCGGATCGTGCTTCAGCTTTTCCGAGCGCGTGGTCAGCTTCACTTCGGACGGATGGGTGAGGTCGAATACAAGCTGCGCCGCGGTCGGGTAGCGCCACGCCGGCTCGATCTCCAGACAGCGCAGCACGATCTCCTGCAGCCACGGCGGATAGTCGGGCCGCAGCTTGCGCGGCGGATGCGGATCGCGCCACAGCCGCCGGCGCATCCCGTACATCGTCTCGGTCTCGCCGAACGGCCGCACGCCGGTGGTGAAGAAGTACAGCAGCACGCCGAGCGCAAACAGATCGCTGCGCGGCTCGTCACGGACGCCGAGCAGTCGCTCCGGCGCCATGTAGGGCGCGGTTCCGAACGGCAGCCGGAATTCCTCCTGCATCAGATCCGGCAGCTGATCGCTGCAGGCCAATCCCATGTCGAGCAGCACCGCTTCGCCGCTCTCGCGGAACATGATGTTGCTCGGCTTGATGTCATGGTGGATGACGTGCTGGCGATGCAGATCGGCGATCGCACCGGCGATCTTGGCGGCGATCGCCACCGCCTCGTCGTAGGGCAGCGGCAGCTCCGGCAGCCGCGCCAAGAGCGGTTCGCCGGCAATGCGCTCCATCACGATGTAGGGATGGCTGGAGAAGTCCTGCATCCCGATGAATTTCGGAACGTGCGGCCCCGACAGCCGCGGCATCAGCATCTGCTCCATCTCGAAGCTGACGATCGCCGCAGGGTCCTCGCCCTCGCCGATCCGCGGCGTCTTCATCACCATCGGCATCGGGTCGCCGTCGCGGCGCACCTTGAACAGCGTCGCCATGCCGCCGCGATGGATCGCCTCCTCGATGATGAAGCCATCGAGCGCCGAGCCGGGCTCGAACGTGATCTGATCCATCGCCTAGCGTCCCACCAACAGCCGATCGGCCAACCACGGCGGCAGGCCGTTGTCGCGAATCCGGCGCGCCGCCTCGGCGGCATCGTAAGCCACCCGGCAATAGGTCAGCTCGTGCTTGACGGTGTCGTACAGCGCGTAGGCCGCAGCCGGGTTGCCGTCCCGCGGTTGTCCGACCGACCCCAGCACCGCGTGCCACTGCCGCCCCGGCAGCAGATGCACCGGTACGTCGGTAGTCGGCACGAAGGTGGTCATCTTGCCGGTGACGGACAGCGAATACAGCGCCGGCTTGTGGACATGGCCGCAGAAGGTGACGTGCGCCGACACCGACTGCATGCTGCGCGAAGCGACCGAGGTATCGGTGACGTAGATCCAGGCATCGGGCCGGGTCGCTTCCGCATGCACGAACAGCAGGCTGTGGTCCTCGTGGCGCATCGGCAGCTCGGCGAGAAATTTGCGCTGCGCCGAATCGAGCTGGCCGCGGGTCCACTCGATCGCCGCCTCGGCCTCGGCGTTCATCTGCACCCGGGCCTGGCTGATCGCGGCATCGTGATTGCCGAGCACGGCGACCGCGCCGTCCGCCACCAGCTCGCGTACGGTATCGACCGACCAGTCCGGATCGGCGCCGTAACCGACATAGTCGCCGAGCAGAACGATCCGCTCGATGCCGCGCTGGCGCGCGTCGGCGAGGCATGCGGTGAACGCCGGCCGATTGGCGTGAATGTCGGCGAATAGCCCTAGCAGCACAGCGCTCCCCCCAAGCTTCCTCGACAGTCCGAAAGGACGGTTTCCGCTCCTCGTCACAGCGCCGCGGGCAGTTTCGTATCAGGCGGATTTTGTACGGCGCATCCGGAGTTTACGGCCTGTCTTTGATCGATCGCAACCGCGTTGCGCTCGTTGATCCAGCGCAATGGGAGGAGCGAACTTGTGTGAGTATATCGCGCGGTAAGTTGCGTTGGAGGCGACCATGACCGCACCCGGCAAGCCGACAAGAACCGCGCCCATGACCGAAGCCGTCGCCGACGTCGTCAAAGAGTGGGAAGAGATCGCAGCAAGCCCGAGCGAGCTGGAAGCCTTCGGTCGGGCGATGGCCAACATGGTCAAGGATCTCGGATTGTCGCCGGCGGAAGTTCGCAGCCTCGCGACCAAGGGCAGCAGCGCCAAGGAGCTGCCCTGCCTGCTCGACGCGCTGCGGATCAGCATCCGCGCGCTCGCGGAAAAGGAGCCGATGTTACTGAACGATCTCCGCCGCACCTGCGCGCTCTGCGAGCACAAGCAGGAATGCGACGCCGATATCGCGGCGGGCACGCTGGTGCCTGCTTATCAACGTTACTGCCTGAACGTCGACACATTGGACACGCTTCGGCAGGACGCCAACTTCGTCGCGGAGACGTGACTCCTCACACCTCGGCGGCCCTCGCGGGCCGCGACCTGTTAGCGGCAGCGGCGTCGATCGCGCGTTGCTGAATACCAAAGCACCATTTCGTTTGATCTGCGTCAAGCATCGTTGACAAACACCATGTCATCGTTTCTTGACAATCATGGGAGAAAGTCAGTGCGCATCCTTCTCATTCACCCGAATTATCATTCCGGTGGCGCAGAGATCGCCGGCCACTGGCCGCCGGCATGGGCCCCTTATCTGGCCGGTGCGCTGAAGGCCAACGGCTTCGACGACATCAAATTCGTCGACGCGATGACCGAGGACATCTCCAATGACGCTCTCGCCAAGATCGTCGCGGAGTATCAGCCCGATCTGGTCGGCGCCACCTCGATCACGCCGTCGATCTACGCAGCCGAAGAGGCGCTGAAGGTCGCCAAGCAGGTCAACCCGAAGATCGTCACCATGCTCGGCGGCGTGCATGCGACCTTCATGTATCAGCAGGTGCTGAGCGAGGCGCCGTGGGTCGACGTGATCGTCCGCGGTGAAGGCGAAGAGATCGTCGTCGAGCTGGCGCGCGCCGTTGCCTCGGGCAACTGGCCGGCGAACCGCTCCGAGATCAAGGGCCTCGCCTACACCGAAGGCTCCAACGGCGAGAGCCAGATCGTCGCCACCGCGGCGGCGCCGACGGTCAAGGACCTCGACGCCATCAAGCCCGATTGGGGCGTGCTCGACTGGACCCTGTATCGCTACATCCCGATGAACACCCGTGTCGCGATCCCGAACATGGCGCGCGGCTGTCCGTTCACCTGCTCGTTCTGCTCGCAGTGGAAATTCTGGCGCGACTACCGCGTCCGCGACCCGAAGAAGGTGGTCGACGAGATCCAGGAACTGGTCGAGAAGTACGACGTCGGCTTCTTCATCCTGGCCGACGAAGAACCCACCATCAACCGCAAGAAGTTCATCCAGTTCTGCGAAGAACTGATCGCGCGCGGCCTGAACAAGAAGGTGCAGTGGGGCATCAACACCCGCGTCACCGACATCCTGCGCGACGAGCAGTTGCTGAAATTCTACAACGAAGCCGGCTTGATGCACGTCTCGCTCGGCACCGAAGCCGCGGCGCAGCTCAAGCTCGACCTGTTCAACAAGGAAACCAAGATCTCCGACAACAAGAAGGCGATCCGTCTGCTCCGCGAAGCAGGCATCGTCACCGAGGCGCAGTTCATCGTCGGCCTCGACAGCGAAACTCCGGAGACGCTGGAAGAGACTTATCGCATGGCGATGGACTGGAAGCCGGACCTCGCCAACTGGTCGATGTACACCCCCTGGCCGTTCACGCCGCTGTTCAAGGAACTGTCGGACAAGGTCGAAGTGTTCGACTTCGCCAAGTACAACTTCGTCACGCCGATCGTGAAGCCGGCGGCGATGGAGCGCGGCGAACTGCTCGACCGGGTGATGAACAACTATCGCCGGTTCTACATGTACAAGGCGTTCTTCTCGTATCCGTGGTCGGGCAGCGGCCGACGCCGGCGTTATCTGCTGGGCTGCCTGAAGGCGTTCCTCAAGGCCGGTTTCGAGCGCAAGTTCTACGACCTTGGCCGGGTCGGCTATTGGGGTCCGCAGTCGAAGAAGAAGGTCGACTTCCACTTCGACGAAACCAAGAAGATCTCGCACGCGCAGATGGCCGATTGGGAAGCCAATGCCGACCGCTCCCGCAAGGCGGCGGCCTCGCAGATGGCCATCGTCTCGGCCTGCGGCGGCGGCACCGAGCAGATGGAAGAGAGCGAAGCCGACGCCAAGGCGGCGCTCGCCAAGACCGTAACCAGCCGCATGGCGGACAGCACCCATGACGCAGGTTCGGTCACCCGCCACTGACGTGGAGACGCATTCGGCGGTGTCCGAGATCGGCCCCAATGCCGTCATCCAACTGATCCACGCACTCGACGCGGCCCGCCGCC
>NZ_QKQS01000025.1 GCF_003226555.1 Rhodopseudomonas palustris
TTAAAGCCACTCCACCAACCGAATGCTCAAACTACTTCACCAATGCTGGCTACGATCAAACGTAAAATCATCCCGCTCTAACCGTCGATGGAGCGAGCCCTCTACGTTCTTATCTCACCAGGATAGTAGTATACGTGACCTCGCCTCAACTGATATTGCCTTAGCTTGTCCCTGTAGGGGCCAATACGTTCCCAAATATGATACAATTCCAATTTTGCATTCTTTCGTTCGACATCAGAATACATTGGCGCACCATCAAGGAGTGTCTTCGAGAACCATTCAGAAATGCGTTTCCCTAGCGGAATCGGCGAATTCACATTTTTCAAACCGGTCTCTTCAGCGTAAATGCTGGTGCTCATCTTGACGTTGAGCCACCTGATAAAAGGATTTGGATGTGAGGGAGAGAGTTTTTTGTTGTTTGCGATTCGAATGTATTGAAAGAGGATCAAAAGTATTTCCACAGACGCCGACCAGAGCAAATCCTCATCAAGAGAATGCTTCACAGCTACTGGGCCATGCTGCCATGCGGCACGCCATTCCCGAAGGCTAGTTAGAGCGCCGCCTTGGTCTGCCTGAAGTTCCAGGACTTGTCTTACATCAGCTTCTTCGTCTGATAGCGGAAATGCCTCGATCTCTTCATATACGTCGGATTGAAATTCATCGCGAACAAGGTAAAGATGGCAAAATTCCAGATGGGCCGCTTCATGAAAGTACAAGAATAAATGCGCGATATAGATCATGTGGTCTGCAGCGCTTCGACGTACAGGACATTTAGGCCAAGCCGTACAAACCAACGCAGCTTCTGGATCAGTTGAATTCTTCAACAAGCGAATACGTCTGTCGGAAAGGGATTCCAGCGAGACATCTCCAATCTCAGGCAAAAACTTGGGGTCCGACATCATCGTAAGAAAGATGTAGTACACGAAAAAAGTGAAACCGTAGAAGATTCCAATATATTCTTTGTCGCCCTGTAATTTTGCTACGGCATTAAATTGCGAATTATTGATGTAGTCACATAAAATCGAAGAGCTGAAACGCTGCAGCTCCCTTCTCATGTTGTGCAATCCCATCTTCTGACCCAATTCAAATTCGAAAGCGCCGCCGTAATTGGCAAATACGACATCTAACGTTTTGGTGTTATCCAAATCTCTGCCCTCCCGCTCACGACCGAATACTTATGACTACTTGCGTTAGAAAAATTACATAATCACCCGGCTGACGAAAATTGTACGTTCGACGGAACTAGTGAATTGAAGGAGCGTTTTGTTGCTCGCCCTCGGAATTCGCTACTACTAAAGCGATGTTACGACGGTTACTGCTGTCTTACTGTACAGAGAGGGCAATCGGCTGACAGTGCCGCGGTGAGCGGGCAGCGTCAGGCGGCTACTTTGGCGGCTTGTTTTTCGGTTTTCTTTCCCTCCTTCTTTTGGTGCGACGCGGGCAGGCCTTCGATGAAGGCGGTGGCCGGTGTGCGGCCGTTCATGCCGCGGCCCTGATGCGGCCGGCGCTGATTGTAGCCGACCAGATAGTCGTCGAGAACGGTCTGCATCTCGTCGACGGTTTCGAACCAGGTGCGACGGCCCTCGACCCGGAAGTGCTCGTCGAGCAGGGTGCGGTGCAGCCGCTCGACGATGCCGTTGGACTGCGGCCGCTTCACCCTGGTGGTGCGATGGTCGATGTCCTCGAGCTGCAGGAACAACTCGTAGGGGTGCTGATCGGGCCGGCCGCAGAACTCCCGGCCGTTGTCGGACAGCACGGTCTGGATCCTGGCGTCGTAGGCCTCGAAGGTCGGCAGCACGTCGTTGTTCATCAGATGCACAGCGGTGACCGGCAGCTTGCTGGTGTAGAGCCTGGCCCAGGCGAAGCGGCTGTGACAGTCGATCGCGGTCTGCAGATAAACCTTGCCGACGCCCGACGAAGAAGGTGTCGACGGCGACCAGAGAGCCGGTGTGTGGGGCCTCGATGTGGCGTTCCCGGAACTCCGGCGAGAACCGTTCGAGCAGCCTCGTCTGTTCTTCGGACAGCTCGATGGTACGTTCGGCGGTGGTCTTCTCCAGCCGCAGCAGGCGCTCGTGCTTGGTCAGCAGGCCATGGCGCTGCCACACCCCGCGGACGCCGCCGGCGGAGACCTGCAGGCCCTTCAGCCGCAGCTCCTGCTCGACTCGCAAAGCGCCGTGGCAGGGATGGACCAGCGCGTGGTCGAGCACGGCGGCCTCGATCTCGGCCGAGACGCGGTTGGGATGCGGTCCCCTGGCGCCGGGCAGCCGGTCGATCAGGCCCTCGGCGCCGAAGGTCTGGAAGTTGCGTCGGATCTCGTAGAATTGCTGCCGGGAATAGCCCATCAGCTTGCAGGCGCGGCTGACGTTTTGCAGATCGGTGGCGAGCTCCAGCAGCGAAAGCTTGCGCCGTGCTATCTTGTCCTTGGAGGTCATGATCGTTGGTCCTGTGGGTTTGGTTGGTCGTTTGGCGACACCATCAAACCCGCTCGGACGCGGCGTGACCACCGGAACCGGGCGCTCGGACTCTTGCGGTCCGCGCCCGGTTCTTTCGGGGCCAAACTGTCAGGTGATTACGATCTCAGGACAGTCTTACCGCTTTTTGCGTTGATCGCCGATGCTACACGGCTGACCGGCGGCCGGCCGAGCAGCGCAGCGACGCTGTTGGTCGCAGCGATCAGCTTGTCCATGTCGACCCCCATCGCGACGTCCATGCCTTCCAGCATGTAGATCACGTCCTCGGTCGCGACGTTGCCGGTGGCCCCGGGCGCATACGGGCAGCCGCCGAGGCCGCCGGCGGCGCTGTCGATCACGCGGGCGCCCTCTTCAAGCCCGGCATAGAGATTGGCGAGTGCCTGGCCGTAGGTGTCGTGGAAATGCATGGCGAGCGACTGCATTGGAATCGCCTCGGCGCAGGCGCGCAGCAGCTCGCGGACTTTCTTCGGCGTGCCGACCCCGATGGTGTCGCCGAGCGAGATCTCGTAGCAGCCGAGGTCCCACAGCGTGGTCGCGGCATCGACCACCGCCTGCACTGGCACCTGCCCGTCGAACGGACAGCCGAGCACGCAGGACACGTAGCCGCGCACTTTGACATTGTCGGCCTGGGCGCGGGCGATCACCGGCTTGAATCGCTCGATTGATTCCGCCACCGAGCAATTGATGTTGGCGCGCGAAAATCCTTCCGACGCCGACGCGAACACCGCGACAACCTTCGCGCCGGCGGCGCGCGCAGCCTCGTAGCCCTTCTCGTTCGGCACCAGCACGTGGAATTCGCCGGGCAGCTTCAAGGACGCGCGCAGCACCTCGCCCGAGCCCTGCATCTGCGGCACCGCTTTCGGCGACACGAAGGCGCCGACCTCGACGGTGGTGAGGCCGGCCGCGACCAGCGCCTCGACGAAGGCGATGCGATCAGCGACGCCGACCGGCGTCTTCTCGTTCTGCAGCCCGTCGCGCGGGCCGACTTCGACGATGCGGACGGTGTCGGTCATCACCTACTCCGGGTCCGGCTCGAGCTCGGCGAGCTCGGCGCCTTCCTGGACGATGTCGCCGACCTTGCACTTGACCGTCTTCAGCGTGCCGGCGAAAGGCGCGCGCAGGGTCTGCTCCATCTTCATCACTTCGAGCGTCAGGATCGCCGCGCCCTTCTCCAGCCGGGCGCCGGCTTCCGCGAGCAGCGCCACCACGGTGCCGGGCAGCGGCGCGACGATCTTGTCCTCGCCGACCGCCTCCTCGCTCTCGCCGCCGAACGGATCGACGAGGTGCAGCTCGAACCGGCCGCTCGTCGTGCGCACGTAAAGCTCCGCGCCGTCGACCACCGCGGCAACGCGCGAGCGCACGCCGCCGAGCTGCAGATCGATGCCGTCGCCATTCGCCGACGACGCAAACGCAATGTCGCGGCCCTCGATCGTCAGCGTCGACGCGCCGCCGCCATAGCTGAGCTGAACCAGGTAGTCGGCATGGTCGTGGCCCTGCCCGTGCCGAAACACGAAGCTGCGCTTGCGCCGACCGACCGGCATCCAGCCCGAGGCCCGCCACGGCGACGGGCCTTCGGCCTTCGCCGCCTCGTCCTCACCGCGCAGGATCGCCGCGACCGCGGCGGCGAGTTCGAGATCGCCGAGCGCGCTCGGTGCCGCGGTCAGCGCTGCGAGATTGCGTTCGATGAAGCCGGTGTCGACCGCATTGGCGCGCACCTCGGGATGCGTCACCAGCGCCGAGAGAAATGGGAGATTGGTGACGACGCCGCGGACATCGGTGTCGTTGAGGCCTCGGTCGAGCCGGTCGATCGCAGCTTGGCGCGTCGGCGCCCAGGCGGTCACCTTGGCAAGCATCGCGTCGTAATACGGCGACACGCTGTCGCCCGAACGATAGCCGGCGTCGATACGCAGGCCACCCGTCTCCGCCGGCGTTCGCCAAGTGGTGATCTTGCCGACCGACGGCATGAAATTCTTCGCCGGGTTCTCGGCATAAACCCGCGCCTCGATGGCGTGGCCATTGAGCCGGAGCTGATCCTGCTCGAGCGGCAGCGCTTCGCCGAACGCGACGCGAAGCTGCCATTCAACCAGATCGACGCCGCTGATCAGCTCGGTCACCGGATGCTCGACCTGCAGGCGGGTGTTCATCTCGATGAAGAACACGTCACGGCCGTCGGAGACGAACTCGATCGTGCCGGCGCCGACATAGTTCACCGCGCCGGCCGCGCGCCGTGCCGCTTCGCAGACTTTCTCACGCCCTGCGGCGTCCAGCGTCGGCGACGGCGCCTCCTCGATCACCTTCTGATGGCGGCGCTGCAGCGTGCATTCGCGCTCGAACAGCGACACCAGATTGCCGTGGCTGTCGCCGACGATCTGCACCTCGATATGGCGCGGATTGTCGACATAGCGCTCGATCAGCAGCGTGTCGTCGCCGAACGCCGCCTTGGCCTCGCGCTTGGCGCTGACGATGGCAGCGGCGAGTTCATCGGCCTTGCGCACTACCCGCATGCCGCGGCCACCGCCGCCGGCCGAGGCCTTCACCAGCACCGGAAAGCCGATCTTGTCGGCGGCTGCGGCGAGCGTCGCATCATCCTGCGCCGTGCCGTGATAGCCCGGCACCAGCGGCACGCCAGCTTTTTCCATCAGCGCCTTGGAGCCCGATTTCGAGCCCATCGCGGTGATCATCTCCGGCGTCGGCCCGACGAACACCAGGCCGGCATCGGCGCAGGCCTGCGCGAACTCGGCGCTTTCCGACAGGAAGCCGTAGCCGGGATGCACGGCCTCGGCGCCGGTTTGCTTCGCGGCCGCGATGATCCGGGCGATGTTCAAGTAGCTGTCCGCCGCTTTCGCCGGCCCCAGCAGCACGGCATCGTCGGCCTCGCTGACATGCAGCGCGCCGGAATCGGCTTCGGAATACACCGCCACGGTGCGCAGGCCCATGGCGCGCGCGGTGCGGATGACGCGGCAGGCGATCTCGCCGCGATTGGCGATCAGCAGCGTGCGGAAGCGACGATACAGGGCGGTGTTTGCCATCATCAGATCCTGACCATCACATCCGGAACAGGCCGAACTTGGTCGGCTCGATCGGCGCATTGCTCGACGCGGAAAGCCCGAGCCCGAGCACCAGCCGCGTGTCGGCGGGATCGATCACGCCGTCGTCCCACAGCCGCGCCGTCGCGTAGTACGGGCTGCCCTGCGTCTCGTACTGCGCGCGGATCGGCGAGCGGAATTCGTCCTCCTCCTCCGCGCTCCAGCTGCCGCCCTTGGCCTCGATATTGTCGCGGCGGAGCTGGCTCAGCACCATCGCGGCCTGCTCGCCGCCCATCACCGAGATCCGCGCGTTCGGCCACATCCACAAAAACCGCGGCGAATAGGCCCGTCCGCACATGCCGTAATTGCCGGCGCCGTAGGAGCCGCCGATCACCACGGTGAACTTAGGCACATTGGCAGTGGCCACCGCCGTCACCAGCTTGGCGCCGTCGCGGGCGATTCCGCCCGCTTCGTACTTCTTGCCGACCATGAAGCCGGTGATGTTCTGCAGGAACACCAGCGGAATGCCGCGCTGGCAGCACAGCTCGATGAAATGCGCCCCCTTCAGCGAAGACTCGCTGAACAGGATGCCGTTGTTGGCGATGATGCCGACCGGGAAGCCCCAGATATGCGCGAAGCCGCACACCAACGTCTGGCCGTACAGCTTCTTGAACTCGTCGAATTCAGAACCGTCGACGATCCGAGCGATGATGTCGCGCACATCGAACGGCTTGCGCGCTTCCGCCGGCACGATGCCGTAGAGCTGCTCGGCCGGATACAGCGGCTCACGCGGCTGCCGCGTGTTCAGCGCCGGCCGCTGCGGCGGCTTCAGCGTACCCACGATCTTGCGCGCGATGCCGATCGCGTGGGCGTCGTTCTGCGCGTAATGATCGGTGACGCCGGATTGCCGCGAATGTACGTCGGCGCCGCCGAGTTCTTCGGCCGAGACGACTTCGCCGGTCGCGGCCTTCACCAGCGGCGGGCCGCCGAGGAAGATGGTGCCCTGGTTGCGGACGATGATGCTCTCGTCCGACATCGCCGGCACATAGGCGCCGCCGGCGGTGCACGAACCCATCACCACCGCGATCTGCGGAATGCCCTGCGCGGACATGTTGGCCTGGTTGAAGAAAATCCGGCCGAAATGCCGCTCGTCCGGAAACACCTCGTCCTGCTGCGGCAGGAAGGCGCCGCCGGAATCGACCATGTAGATGCACGGCAGATTGTTCTGCCGCGCGATGTCCTGCGCCCGCAGATGCTTCTTCACCGTCAGCGGATAATAGGTGCCGCCCTTCACCGTGGCATCGTTGGCGACGATCATGCACTCGCGCCCCATCACCCGGCCGATGCCGGTGACGATCGAGGCCGAATGCACGTCGCCGCCGTAGAGACCATTGGCGGCGAGCGGCGACAATTCAAGAAACGCGGTGCCGGGATCGAGCAGCAGGTCGACGCGGTCGCGCGGCAGCAATTTGCCGCGTGCGGTGTGCTTCGCCCGGGCCGCCTCGCCGCCGCCGGCGGCCACCGCCGCGAGCTTTTCGTTCAGTTCGGCGACCATTGCGCGCATCGCTTCAGTGTTGCGCGTGAAATCGTCCGAGCCAGGATCGATCTTGGAGTGCAGCGACATGGCGTTTCCGGCAGGTTCTGACTCGCTTCGGGACCGAAGCGTTGAAGACATCGTGTCATCGCCGGGCGGATATGCGCAACCTTAACCTGCCCCGACGCAACACAGCACGCGCATAGCCGGGTATCGCGGCCGACGGCTTGCGCCGAGCGGTCGCGTGGCGCGCCGCGGCGCTCGCAAGCGACCGCGGCTGCAACGCCGGATCAGTGCGTCCAGGGCTCGGGACGGCGGAAGGCAAAATTGTCGGCGTAGGCGGCACGGCGGCGGGCCGGTTCCTTCGGCTCGATAATTTGGTACGGAATGCCTTCCCGCTCGCAATAAGCGACGGCGTCCTCACGGGTGTGGAAGTGCAGGCTGACCTGCTGCTGCATGTCGGAGGACGAAGTCCAGCCCATCAGCGGCTCGATCGTGCGCGGTTTCTCCGGCTCGTAGTCGAGCTGCCATTCCCGGGTCTTGGCAGTCCCGGATTGCATCGCGTTCTTGGAGGGCTTGTAGATCCGTGCGGTCATGGATGGGTCGAGCCTATCGGGGGGCGGCGCTGCGCCGATTTGGTGGAAGCGGCGATCCTGGTGTATTGTTCCGCCGCGTAACGGATCGGGTCGGGATCACGTAGAGTTTTGAGGTTGGTCCCGGCCACTTGTGATTCCGTCGCCTAGCGGTTTCGTTTCCTGATTTCCTATATTCTGTCCCCGGCACCGTGACAATCGTGGGGCCCGGCGGGTGGTCTTCGCAACAATACGGACGATCGACTCCATGGAAATTCAGGCCATTCTGCCCAGCAAGGGGCGCGATCTGCGGCTCGACCTTTTCCGCGGCGTCGCCAACTGGGCGATCTACCTGGATCACATCCCAAACAACGTGGTGAACTGGATCACGACCCGCAACTGGGGGTTCAGCGACGCCGCCGACCTGTTCGTGTTCATCTCCGGCTACACCGCCTCGTTCGTGTACGCCAAGATGATGCTGGAGCGCGGGTTCATCGTCGGGGGCACCCGGCTGACCAAGCGCGTCTGGCAGCTCTACGTCGCCCACATCGTGCTGTTCGTGATCTACATCGTGGCGATCGGCTACGTGGCGGAGCGCTTTTCCGATCCCGAGATCATCAACGAATTCAACATCGCAGGTCTGGTCGCCAATCCGGGCGAGACGTTCCGCCAAGGGCTGCTGCTGAAATTCAAGCCGGTCAATCTCGACGTGCTGCCGCTGTACATCGTGCTGATGGGGCTGTTCCCGCCGGTGCTGTGGCTGATGCTGCGCCGTCCCGACGCGGTGATGATCGGCTCCTTCGCGCTGTATTTCGCCGCCCGCTATTTCGAATGGAATCTGCAGGCGTTTCCGGAAGGCACCTGGTACTTCAATCCGTTCTGCTGGCAGCTGTTGTTCGTCTTCGGTGCCTGGTGTGCGCTCGGCGGCACCACCCGGTCGCGATCGCTGATCAACTCGCGCGGCATGCTGTGGTTCTGCATCGCCTATCTGCTGTTCGCGTTGGTCATGACGATGGCGGGCCGCTTCCAGGAATTCGGCGACCTATTCCCGCGCTGGCTGTACGACGCGTTCAATCCGAACGACAAGACCAACCTCGCGCCCTACCGCTTCCTGCACTTCGCGGTGATCGTGGTGCTGGTGGTCCGGTTCGTGCCGAAGGACTGGAAGGGGCTGGAATGGCCCGTGTTCGAGCCCCTGATCAAATGCGGCCAGCAGTCGCTCGCGGTGTTCTGCGTCGGCGTCTTTCTGTCGTTCGTGGCGCATTTCGAGCTGACCATGAGCTCCGGGTCGCTGCTGGCGCAGATCCTCGTGAGCGCGACCGGCATCGCCCTGATGACGCTGGTGGCCTACTACATCTCGTGGTCGAAACAGCAGGACAAACCCGTCCGTCCGGCCAAGGCCGCCCAACCGGCCGGCATGGCCGCGCCGGCCACAACGGTGGCCGCCTCCGGGGTCGACAACGATCCCGCTCGGGCCTCCGGTCAGGGAGCCACAGTGCCCGCAGTGACGACGGCGATGATGTCGGCGGCGCGGTCGAGCCCGGAATAGAGATCATGGCGGGCGCCATAGCGGGCGCCGTTCTCGCTCCATGCTGCGCGGCGCCCCGGCGCCGAGGCCTGGCGCAGCGCTTCGATCAGATTGCCGGGGCCGAACGGCTCCGGCAGCACCACGCCGGCATCGGCTGCCGCCACATGAAGCGCATAGCCGCACACTGACGTCGCGATCACCGGCAGCCCGTTGACCACCGCCTCCAGGATCGCGGTGCCGGTGGTGTCCACGCGCGCCGGATGGATCAGAACATCCGCCGCTGCCATCAATTCAGGAATGTCGCTGCGCATGCCGAGCAGCACGACGCGGTCCGACACCTTGGCTTCGGCGGCGAGCCGGCGCATCAGTCGTCCCTGCTTGCTGTGTTCGGCGACGCCGGCCACCACCAGACGGGCTTCCGGAAACGCGGCGAGCGCTGCCACTGCGCGGTCGAGCCCCTTGGTCAAAGGATGCGCCGCCACTGCCAGCCACGCGACGGTATCGCCCGCAATGCTGAGCTCTCCGCGGATCCGCTCGCGGGTGTTGTCCGCGCGAAACTCCGGGTGACGCCGGCCTGGATCGATCGTCGGCGGCATCAACGTCAGCCGCTCCGGCTCGGTGCCCCAGGCCCCGCGAAAGCAGTCGAGCTGGTTCTGGCTCAGAAGCAGACATTGCGTCGGCCGGCCGGGCGCAAAACTCGCCGCTTCGAGGCTGAGCTTGATCCGCCGCCGCGCGGTGAACCGATCCGACCACCGTGCCGGCCGCGCCTTGTCGCAGCCGTCGGCGCAATACAGCGCGTCGAGATCGGTCAGCTTGCCGAAGCCGGCGAGCCGGTCGAACGCCGGCTTGCGCTGCGCCACCACTTCGGCGAAGCGCAGGTCGCGGCCGTGATTGCTCCAGGCGCTGACCGGCAACAACTCGATGTTCAGGTCGGTCGGCAGCTCGCCCTGCCGCCGCGAGGCCAGGATGGTGACGTCATGGCCGCGCGCCATGAGCCGCCGCGCGATCCCCATGCAGTCCCGCTGCAGGCCGCCGCTCGGGAACAGCGACACGATCGCCAGCGCGATCCTCATCCGAGGAGCTCGACGAGCAGGATTGCGGGGCGACCGCGCGCTGCCCTTCGCTGCATCGATTGCGCGAAGTCTGGCCTGCTACGCTGCACGTGCAAGTCGACCTGAACGAAATGGAATTGTCTTTTCAGCCTTGTGGAGCATCGCTGCTATGGTCTGAGATCGGCTTGGCGATCGAAATGATCGGACGCTTTGCAGCGTCTTGCGATTCGAGGTTGGGCCACACGAACGGACAGTTCCGTGAGCTTCTCGTAGAAAGCCCCTTGAACCGAGTTGAGCGCCTGTTGAGTTTCTTTGAGCGCCTCGAACTTGACCTCGGCCTTCAACGCCGCAGCATTGGCTTCGAGCGATCGCAGACGACTATCGACCGCCGCAATAGCGTCGGCGATCTCCTTCTGCCCTTGCTGCAGGGCCTTCACATTCTCGACGAGCTTCAGGTGATCGGCGACTTCCTGAGCCGTCTTGGCGATCTTCTCACGGCTCCAGGGCGCCACGATCGATCACCGGCTTGAGCCGCTCCCTCAGGTAAGCGAGGTGCGAAAAAGGAGAATCCAGCAGATCAGCCCCGAGTATCTTCAGCGCTTCGATCTTGACCTCCTGCCAATCGGCATTCGATCCGTCCATGTCTTCCAGGTCGGTTGCCTCGAACACCGGAGACGGCCGTGCGCTCGACGGAGCGACGGCAAACGCTTCTCCCGCGTTTACGCCCGCTGCGCCCGAGGCATGTTCCGAGGCCAATGCATGTCCCAGTTGGCCGACCAATGCGTTCCGAATCTGGACATCGATGGCCACAGCCGAACCAACGGACGGCGTCAAACTATCGCTCTCGAGAACCAGACTGGTGAATCCAAAACGGTCGCGGATGTCCCGAGCAAGAGATCGCGCCTGCTCGATCGTCAGTCGGGCAACGTCGATTTCACTCAGGTCATTCGAACCAGACGTCTCCATCAGAAATCCTTGATGAACGCCCAACTTGACGGATGAGCCCACAATTTCGGCCGCCATAGGGCCAATCGGCCGCCATGCCGACACGACTATTATATCACGCCCAAAGGCCGTTGTGGCCTGAAATTGGTCGGGGCAGCTGGATTCGAACCAACGACCTGCAGTACCCAAAACTGCCGCGCTACCAGGCTGCGCTATACCCCGGTCCATGCCCCACGATCCAAAATCTGGATGCGGGGCCGACGGCCGTCGATACACGGTTCACGGCAGGCCAGCAAGCCGGGCTCAGTGCGACTTGAACAGCGGATGCGCCACCCGGTCGCCGGCCGCGATGCCGAGCTTCTTGGCGGTGCCGCCGCTGACCTCGAGCACGCCTGCGACCGGCCCGCCGGAGGCGATGATCCGGGTCGACAGCGGCTCGGTGTTCTCGGCGATCCGCAGGATGGTGCCGTCGCCGCGGATGAAGATCATGTCGAGCGGGATGTAGGTGTTCTTCATCCACATCGAGACCTGCTGCTCGGGGCGGAAGTCGAACAGCATGCCCTGCCCGTCGGGCAGGCTCTTGCGGTACATCAGACCGACTTCGCGCTCTTTGTCGGTCGTCGCGATCTCGACGGTAAACACATGCACGCCGGTCTTGCCGACGATTTCCAGCGACTGCATCTGCGCCGCGACTGCCCCATGGGCGACGAGGCCGCATAGCATGAGCGCCATCGCGAACGCACCCAGCCACCGGAGCCGGCGGAACCTGAATATTTCAAAAGCCTGCATCGAGTTGAACCTGTTGTCTGCGCGTGCCACGGTCGCGCATTGCGGCCCGGATCATGCCGAATGCGCTCCGCGCCGCAAACAGCATGCGCGGCGGGCTCAGCCGATTCACAAATTGGCGATCAAGGATGGCACGATCAAGAAAGGCGCGCTTGATGCGCGCCGATACGTCCGCCCCTGCCCGGTCAGTGCGAAGACAGGCCGGGTGTGCCGTTCTCGGGTTGGATTTCGGCCGCCATCATCCCCTTCGAGCCCGGCCCGAACCGCACCAGCACATATTGCCCCGGTCGCAGCTCGGTCATGCCGTAGCGGCGCAGCGTTTCCATATGCACGAAGATATCCGGCGTGCCCTCGCCGCAGGTCAGGAAGCCGAAGCCGCGCAGCCGGTTGAACCACTTCACCTGGGCGCGCTCGAGCCCGCTGGTCGGCGTCACGCTGACATGCGTGCGGGCCGGCAGCATCTGCGCCGGATGAATCGCGGTGGACTCGTCCATCGAGACGATGCGGAACGCCTGGTAACCCTTGGAGCGCTGCACGCATTCGACAACGATGCGTGCGCCTTCATAGGCGGTCTGATAGCCGTCGCGACGCAACACCGTGACGTGCAGCAGCACGTCCGGCCAACCATTGTCCGGAACGACGAAGCCATAGCCCTTCGAGGCATCGAACCACTTGATGACGCCGCTGATTTCGACCAGGTTCGCGGCCTCGCCGAGGCTGGTGAAAGCATCGCGCGGATTCACGTCACCGTGAGTCGTAAGCTCGCGATGCGCACCGGCTCCGAAGTCCCGCGGCGAGAAATCACCGGCCGGAAACTCCGCTGCTCTCGGCTTCGCAGCGCTGGCTACGGGCAAAACGCCCGGCCTCTTGGACTCAAATCCGTCCGACCCCATGACCCCGGACCCCGCACGTCATCAACGAATTCGCCGCTTCCGCGACGAGGATGATTCGCCGGACATTCCTCAAACTACTCAGGATTGCGCCGCCGCGAATCTGTTGATTCGAAGATAACATCGTGGTCCAAACGGCAAAGACAAAAAAATCGTTACACGACAACTATAAACAGCCTTGAAAGCCTGCGAATCTTACGAGGTTTAGTTGCCAACGAACGGTCCGAGCGTGTCGCCGATGTCGTGATGGATCACCAGATCGGCGATTTCATCTTGTTCTGTCGGTTCATTGTTGATGATCACGAGCTTGGCGCCGCACTCTTTGGCGAGCATTGGAAAACCTGCGGCAGGCCACACCACGAGCGACGAACCGATCGCGATGAACAGATCACAATGCTGCGCCAGCTCGGTCGCGCGACGCATCGCGTCCTGCGGCATCGCCTGACCGAACGACACCGTCGCGGTCTTCACCGGCTCATCGCAGGCCGTGCAGTGCGGCGCATGGCCGGTGCGTTGAAACCACTGATGCACCCAATCGAGCTCGTGACGTTTGCCGCAGCTGATACAACGCGCATAGGTGGTGTTGCCGTGCAGTTCGACCACGTCGTGTTCGGCAAAGCCGGACGCCTGATGCAGATTGTCGATGTTCTGCGTGATGATCGCCGGCACCTTGCCGGCCTTGTACAACGACGCCAGAGCGCGATGGCCGCGCCCGGGCCGCGCTTTTGAAAAGGTCTGCTCCATTGCAAAGCGCCGACGCCAAGCCTCGTCGCGTGCGTCCTGACGCGCCACGAATTCGTCGAACGGGATCGGCTGGTTGCGGCTCCACAGGCCGCCCGGGGAACGGAAATCGGGGATGCCGGATTCGGTCGAGATGCCGGCGCCTGTGAACGGCACAATCGACGAAGCGTTTGCGATCATGTCGCCGAGCTGCTCGACCCCGCTGGAAAGGCTGGGTGCGATCATGGTTGGATCATTTCAAAATACCTCGTCGCGCAAGCCTTCGCGCGCCGCAAGCCGGAACCGAGCGACGAGGTGGCGCCGATATCGACGCACCTGCCGCGGAGAAGTTGCCGGTTCCCCTGCTCAGATTCGAAGCCACATTTTTTTGAATTGCAAGAGGGGTGCCCGGGTCGGATAGTTCAATCCGTCTCAACGGATGACCTCCTCTGAAAGAGCCCCGCGCGACCTCCAAGGCGGGGCTCTTTTTCGTCGGTTGTCCGACGGCGATGGGATACGACGACGCCGTGCTCGGTGCCGTCGCGCCTGTTCGCCTCACCTCCTTCGAGCGAGCATAAGGTCTGGAGCCCCGGCTCCAGGCCTTATTGTTGTGTGGTGTGCCAATCGGCAGAAACGCGCTCATCGACGCCTCGCCGAATGCCCCCCTGCTTTCCATCGCGGTCATTCCAGCCCAAGATCAACCATCAGCCTTTCCGAAGGAGACCCCCACCCCATGCGTTACCTGCACACCATGTTGCGCGTCCGCAATCTCGACACCGCTCTGCAGTTCTTCAGCGGCGCGCTGGGCCTCAAGGAGGTCCGCCGCATCGACAACGACAAAGGCAAGTTCACGCTGCTGTTCCTGTGCGCGCCGGAAGACGAGGACCTGGTGAAGCAATCGAAGGGACGCCCTGCCCCGACGATCGAGTTGACCTACAATTGGGACGAGGAAGCCTACGGCGAGGATCGCTTCTTCGGCCATCTCGCCTTCGAAGTCGACGACATCTATGCGACCTGCGAGCGCCTGATGAACCTCGGCATCACCATCAACCGCCCGCCCCGCGACGGCCAGATGGCGTTCGTGCGCTCGCCGGATCTACATTCGGTCGAACTGCTGCAGAAAGGCGACGCCCTGCCGCCGCAAGAGCCATGGGCCTCGATGCCGAACACCGGTCATTGGTGAGGCGCGAGCGCGCCAGCTGCTGAAGCGCTGCTCCAAGCGCGATGTCCGCAGCCGCCTGATGGCACGGAACGACGCGCGTAACCTTGCGTTGGTCGAGTAACCAACGGAGGACATCAATGGCGCGAGGATTGTTGCTTTGGCTGATCGGGGTTCCGATTCCGATCATCATTCTGCTCTGGCTGTTTTTCGGCCACTGAGTGTGACGACTGTTTTTCTGCCATGACGGGCTCCGCGTCCCCGCGGAGTCCGTTTGCGTTGTCTGACGCCGGCTCGCTCAGTTGACGAATTTGACGCCGAGCGTGGAGCCGCTTCGCCACACCACTTCGCATGGACGCCCCTGGCGTGCGTCTCGCGAAAATCCCAACCGCAGCCGGGCTCCCAGCGACTCAGTCTCCGCCAGAACCAGCTTGGCGCCCGAACTCGATAGATCGAGCACCTCGCACGGACGCGCGGCAAATCCGCCGTCGAGCGTGATCCAGCCAGACTGGCGCACCGATTTGCGGGACTCGCGTTTGGTTTTGTCCTTGGCCATGGGTGACTCCTCAACGTGCTCGACGGCTTCCCAGCGGACGAAATCCGCAAGACAAAGCGCCCCCGAGCGCGAGCCCGATCGACAGCCCCGCTCGTTCAGCACCACTCCCCTCTAGGTCCGCGGCTGTTGAAAAATCGTTGCAAGATTTAGCGAAAAGTCGGGGTATCGACGGATCGCGGCGCGAAGCGCTTGCCCCTCGGAAAAAACGCCTCTATACGTTCGCCGCTGCTTCGCGGCGGGCCGGCTTCCGAGCCTGCTGCGGCAGCCGTTTCGGGTCAAAACCGTGCGTTTCCTCCTGCTTGCCGATCTCCGTATCGCGCGAGTCCGGCGGTTTCGCTCCCTTCGTCTATCGGTTAGGACGCCACCCTTTCACGGTGGAGAGAGCGGTTCGATTCCGCTAGGGAGCGCCATCCTTGTTCTTCAGTGCAGCAATGATCCTGGCCAGCCGCTCGCCGGTCAGCAATATCCAATCTCTATCAGGCACCGGACTGACTTCGTAGCAATCGGTCTGGCCGCAGCTCGGGCATTCGTAGATTCGCAGTTCGATCGACTGAACGGGCGAAACCCGAGCCAATCCTGTGCGCGCTCCGCATCGCGTGCATCGCGGCCGCTTCTCTGTAAACATAACGCCTCCTAACGGAGACAGATTGATCGAAGCGCGGGAGACCCACCCTAAATTCAATCAAAAATTGTACATGGCTGAATATACACCCCAACTCCTCACTTAAGAAATCGAATATCTCAATAGCGGCCATGTCCGGCGCCCAACATGGTTGCAGAGTTGTTGGTGCGCGAAAGGCTCAGGCGCAAACGATTTGCACCAGCGTGAACAGCGTACGCCGGTCGATGCCTGCTTCCGATGTCCGCACGGCTGGAATTGTCTTTCATCTCCCACGAAAGCCGTCGCAAACAGGCTCTATAATTTACCGGTGCCCACGCTGTTTTCGATCTCGGCCGATCTCGCGCAGACGAAGAGCTGCAATTCGTCTGAACCTTTTAACGCGGCCGCGCGTTACGCGGGGTAAGTTCCTGCACGGGAACCACTGAAGGAGAACTCCCATGTCCCTGCCAGATGACGGCCTTCGCCCCGAAGATGTCGCGCGCTTGCAAGCCCGCGTCGAGGCGGCCATCCGCGATCACTGGAAGGCCTATCTGTTCGAAGGCATTCTGCTACTGATCATCGGCTTTGCCGCGATCCTGCTGCCGCTGCTTGCCAGCATCACCTTCACGATCATGCTCGGCTGGCTGTTCTTCATCGCCGGCGTGGCCGGCGTCGGCTTCTCGATCTGGGCGCGCAAGGGCCCCGGCTTCTGGTGGTCGCTGCTGTCGGCAGCGCTGGCGCTGATCGCCGGCCTGGTGCTGATCGCGATGCCGCTGCAAGGCACCCTCACCCTCACCTTCATCGTCGGCGTCTATTTCCTCGCCGAAGGCGTTGCCAGCATCATGTACGCCTTCCAGCATCGCGGCCGGATGTCGGAACGCTGGGGCTGGATGCTCGCCGCCGGCATTGCCGACATCCTGGTGGCGTTCATCATCATCTCGGGCTGGCCTGGCACGAGCTGGGCGATCGGCTTGCTGATCGGCATCAACCTAGTGTTCGGCGGGACCTCGCTGATCGCGATGGCCCTCGCCGCTCGGAAGGCGAGCTGAGATCTAAATCGCCGGCCGCGGCTCGACTCAGCAGCCGCGGCAGATGCTCTTGATCTTGCGGTCGAGCGCCGCATCCTGCGGGTCGATCTGATCGATCGTCCGCTCCGGCGGCGTATCAGAGCGTCGCGGCTGCAGATGTCCGATCGGCGCCTGCCTCATTCCTGATCCGCTCGATACCCCCGGAGACGTCGCCGAGCCCGGCGACGTGGTCGAAGCTCCACCCGAGCCGGATTGCGCAAACGCAACACCGCCGCTCAATGTCAGGATCGCCACTGCGATCATCACAGGTTTCATCGGAGCTCTCCTTCCATCCACTCTGCCACCGCGACGCTGGTCGCGACGGCTCCAGAATTGCAGCGATCTGCATCCGCCGGCGGTTCGGCACCCACTCACGACCAACGCATAAGAGCCGGCCAAGTTGCCCCGCCCCTTAGTCGGATCGCGGCGGATACAAATGCACATCGCCACAATAGTCGGAGACACGATAGCGCGAATCCGCCTCCGTTCCATCGGCGTCCGACAAATAATTGGGGCCAACCGGCGCCTTGCCGTAGCCGCCGGGAATGTCGAGCACGTACTCTGGCTGGCAAAGTCCGGAAACATTTCCGCGCAGCGCACGCATCAACGCCTGACCTTCCGCGAGCGAGGTCCGCAGATGCGCGGTCCCCGGTGCCAGATCACCGTGATGCAGGTAGTACGGCTTGATTCGGCACGCGACGAAGGCGCGCATCAACGCCTCCAGCGTCGCCACATCGTCGTTGACGCCGCGCAGCAACACCGACTGGCTGACCATCGGAATCCCGGCATCGATGATCCGCGCGCACGCCGCACGCGCGTCCTCGGTCAATTCGCGCGGGTGATTGGCGTGCAGCGCGAGCCACGTAGTCTTGCCCGCCGCGCGCAGCGCGCGCACAAGATCCGGCGAAATCCGTGCCGGGTCGGCGACCGGCAGGCGGGTGTGAAAGCGGATGATCTTGACGTGGTCGATCGCAGCGAGCTCGGCCATGATCTCCGCAAGACGTCGCGGCGACAGCATCAGCGGATCGCCGCCGGTGAAGATCACTTCCCAGATCTCGCGATGCGCGCGGATATAGTCCAGCGCCGCCGCCGTCGCCTCGCGCGACAATGCGTTGTCCTTGCCGGGCCCGACCATCTCGCGGCGGAAGCAGAACCGGCAATACACCGCGCAGACATGCACCGGCTTGAACAGCACGCGGTCACGATGGCGATGCACGATGCCTTCGACCGGCGCATGCGCGGCATCGCCGATCGGATCGTCGCGTTCGAACGCCAGCGACGACAGCTCTTCGGCGCGCGGGATGTATTGCCGCGCGATCGGATCGTCGGGATCATCGCGATCGATCAGCGCCGCGACGGCCGGCGTCACCGCGATCGCGTAGCGCGCGCCGATCTGATCCAGAAACGCGCGATCACCCGCTGCGGCGAGGCCCTCGGCGATCAGTTCGTCCGGCTGACGCAACGTCGCCGCGGCCGGGGTGTTCAATCGGGTGACCTTGGTCATGCGTCCTCGCCTGCCGGCGGCGTCCACACCACCTGATCGATCGTCGTTGCGCCGGCGGCCAGCATCACCAGCCGGTCGAAGCCGAGCGCGACGCCGCTCGCTTCGGGCATTTCGGCAACCGCCGCGAGAAAGGCCTCGTCGAGCGGATAACGCTCACCGTAGCGTCGCTCCTTCTCGTCCATGGCGGCGATGAAGCGCGCGCGCTGCTCGGCGGCGTTGGTGAGTTCGCCGAAGCCGTTGGCGAGCTCGACACCGCAGGCATAGAGCTCGAACCGTTCGGCGACGCGCGGATCGTCCGATTTGGTCCGCGCCAGCGCCGCTTCCGGCGCCGGATATTCGCTCAGCACCGTCAGCCGTCCATCGCCGAGCCGCGGCTCGACATGCTCGACCAGCACCTTGCTGAAGATGTCGGACCAGGTGTCGTCGTCGGCGATCCGAACGCTGCCTGCCGCCGCGGACGCCAGTGCCGCCCGGTCGCCCTCGCCTTGGCTGATCGTCGCCAGCAGATCGATGCCAGCGAAGCGCGCGAACGCGTCGGCCACCGTCAGCCGCTCCGGCTCGGCGTACGGATCGGCGCGCCGCCCCCGGAACGAAAATGCCCCGATCCCGGTCGCCTCGGCCGCCGTACGGATCAGCGCGACGCAGTCGTCGATCACCTGCTGATATGGCGTATCGGCGCGATACCACTCCAGCATGGTGAACTCCGGCAGATGCACCCGGCCGCGCTCGCGGTCGCGAAACACCCGCGCAAGCTCGAATATTCGCGCTTCGCCGGCCGCCAGCAGCTTCTTGCAGGCAAATTCCGGCGAAGTCCGCAGATATCGGGTGCGGCGCTCACCGTCCGGCCCCTGCAGTTCGGTGCGCGGGGCATGCAGATGGGTCTCGTTGCCCGGCGAGATCTGCAGGATGGCGGTCTCAACTTCGGTAAAATCGGCCGTTTCGAACCAGCCTCGCACGGCCCGGGTCACAGTCCCCCGCGCGCGCAAAAATGGCTGACGGTCCAAATACCTATCCCTGTTCCACCAGGGCGACGGGTGGGCCTGTGCCTCCATCTCAAGTCGCCCCCGTCCGGCCGCGCAAAACGCTGGCATCAGCGCCACAAATCAGTATGTTGCGCCCCGAAACCGTTTCGGCCTCGGGATACCAACGCCCGGATCGGGCCCGGACCTGAACGACAGGAAACATTCCTTTGAGAGTCATCGCCAGTTCTATTCGCAAGGGCAACGTCCTCGAGCAAGATGGGAAGCTTTACGTCGTCCTGTCTGCCGAAAACATCCATCCCGGCAAGGGCACGCCCGTCAGCCAGATCGAAATGCGCCGAATCAGCGACGGCGTGAAGATCTCGGAGCGCTACAAGACCACCGATCAGGTCGAGAAGGTCACCATCGAAGAGCGCAACTACAGCTTCCTCTACGAGGATGGCGAAGGTTTCCACTTCATGGAGCCGGAATCCTACGATCAGGTCCAGGTCGCCAAGGACGTCGTCGGCTCGGCCGCGCCTTACCTGCAGGAAGGCATGGTGGTGAAGCTGTCGATGCACGACACCACTGCCGTCGCGATCACGCTGCCCCAGCGCGCCACGCTCGAAGTCGTGGAGACCGAGCCGGTCACCAAGGGCCAGACCGCGTCGTCGTCCTACAAGCCGGCGGTGCTGTCGAACGGCGTCCGCACCGCCGTCCCGCCGCACATCGGCACCGGCACCCGGATCGTCGTGCTGACCGAGGACGGCTCCTACGTCGAGCGCGCCAAGGACTGATTTCGATCCGCACTGATCGCGACCAAAGCCCGCCGCATCCCGGCGGGCTTTTTCGTGAGCTCGGCAAGCCGATAGCTCAGCGGATCGGCGGCTCCTGTTTCGGGACGAAGACGCTGACGGCCTTCCGTAACAGTTCGAACCGAGCCGGCGTGAACGTCACCAGTTCGCCATCGGCATTGACCGGTCGCGGCTTGCGGGTGCGGATTTCGAACGAGGTGCCACGCGCGGCCCGCACTTCGCGCCACAGCCCGTGCCGGCCGTTGCGGAACGCGTAGGCCATCGCCAGCAGCTTCCACACCCTGGCGAATTCGAGCGAATACAGATCGAACTGGCCGTCGTCGATGGTCGCCGTCTGCTCGACCGCCATGCCGCCGCCGTAGTAGCGGCCATTGCCGACTGCGATCTGCAAGGTCTTGACCCGGTCCTCACCATCCGGGGACGCAATCACCGCATGAAACGGCCGCGCTTTGCCCAGCACCTTGGCTGCGGTCAATGCGTAGCTGAGCCGACCGAAGCGGCGCTTGGTCTCGCGGTTGAGTTGGCGCGCCAGATCCGCGCTCAGCCCGATGCTGGCGACGTTGAAGAACTTGTGTCCGTTGACTTCACCGAGATCGATCATCTGGCGGTGGCCGGCCGCGATCACGTCCGCAGCAGCGGCCATGTCCAGCGGCACACCGAGCGTCCGCGCCAGATCGTTGGCCGTGCCCGCTGGAATAATCCCAAGCGGTAGTTTGGTGCTGACCAGCGCAGGCGCCGTGGCGTTCAGTGTGCCGTCTCCGCCGGCGACCACGACTCCGCTGACGCCGTCGGCATGGGCCTCGATCCAGGGGGAGATCTCGTTCGGGCTCCCGGGCGACGACACCACCAGATCGAACCCGGCTTCGCTTAATCGGGAACAGGCAATGCCGACCGCCTCGCCGCCCGAGCGGCTTCCGCGATTGATCACCATCAGCAGCCGCCCCGCCGCGGCGCGAGGCTTGGAACCGGCGGGCTCTCCAGTCGCGGTGGTCGTCGCCGCGGCGTTGCAGGAAGCGACGTCGAGATCTTGGTCCACGGGTGTCCTCGTCGGTTGACCACCGTCCGCGGCGCGGAGCGGCAATGGCTGGGTCAGACACCAGTTGGGCGCGGGTCAAGATGGTACAAGAGCACGGTCCGACGACATCGTGTCGCTGCCACGTTCGGGAACCATTTGCTTAACGCAATGCGCCACCCTCGTCGTCGCGCAGCGGCTTTAGCGGCGACGGCAATACCGATACAATGCCGGTCATGGACAAGCCCGATTCCCGCTCCTTGCTTACCCGTCGGCTCGTGCTGCAGGCCGCCGTGGGTGCCGCCGTGTTGCTGCCCACGGCCGTCAGCGCCGCCCCGGCGGGGTTCGACCAATGGCGCGACAGTTTCCGTGCCAAGGCGCTGGCTAAAGGCGTCTCGCCCCGAACCTGGGACCGGGTGATGGGCGGCCTCGAGCCGGACACGAGCGTGTTCGCCAAGCTGAAGAAGCAGCCCGAGTTCCACGAGCAGCTCTGGCAGTACATCAACCGCCGGGTGTCGGACTGGCGCGTCACCGCCGGCCGCGAGGCGCTGCGCAAGAACGAAGCGCTGTTCGCCCGGATCGAGCGCGATTTCGGAGTCGAGCGCGGCACACTGCTGGCGCTGTGGGGCGTCGAGAGCGCCTTTGGCGATCCCTTGGTCCAGCAGAACCATATGCGCCCGGTGTTTCCGTCGCTGGCCGCGCTGGCGTGGCGCGAGCCGCGGCGGCGGACCTATTGGGAAACCGAACTGATCAACGCACTGCGGATCGTCGACAAGGGCTGGTCGACGCCGGAGGAGATGCGCGGCTCCTGGGCCGGCGCCATGGGCCACAGCCAGTGGATGCCGGAGGTGTGGCTGAACGTCGGCATCGATTATGACGGCGACGGCCGGGTGTCGCCGTTCGGCCGGCCCGACGACGCGCTCGGCTCGACCGCCAAGTATCTCGTCCGCCGCGGCAAGTATCAACGCGGCGAGCATTGGGGCTACGAGGTCGAAGCCGCCGGCGGCGCAGCCGGCAGCCGCCGCACTTACTCGGAGTGGTCGCGTTCAGGCGTCACCCGCGCCGACGGCCAGCCGTTTCCCAATTCCTCAGCCAGCGCGACGATGTGGGTGCCGGTCGAGGGCGGGCCGAAATTCCTGATCGGCCCCAACTTCTACGCGGTGAAGAGCTACAACCCGTCGATGAACTACGCGCTCGCGATCTGCCACCTCGGCGATCGCATTCTCGGCGGTGGCCCGTTCGTGCATCCGTTCCCCGGCTCGGAGCGCGCGCTGACGCTCGCCGAGGTGCAGGAGATGCAGACGCGGTTGACCCGTGCCGGGTTCGACACCGGCGGCACCGACGGCCGGGTCGGCAACGACACCATGAAGGCGATCCGCGACTTTCAGCTCAAGGCCGGCCTGTTGCCCGCCGACGGCTACGGCGGGCTGAAGGTGCTGGCACGACTGCGGCAGGGTGGATAAAGACCGCAGGCTGTTCGATGCTTCAACATCACTGGACGTGGCACCGGATCAAGGCGCTGGCGCAGGAGGAGTGGCGCGAGCTCGTCACCTTCAATCCGAGCGACCGGCCGTGGCAGATGCCGTTCTCGGCGGCGCTGGCTGCGGGCGTGCCGATGCTGATCGGTGCGTATTTCGACCATCTCGACTACGGCCTGATCTCGTCGCTCGGCGGCATGGCGTTTCTGTACCTGCCGCGCACACCGTTGCACCATCGTATGGTGTCGATGATGGCGGCCGGCTTCGGCTATGCCGCCTGCTACACGCTCGGGCTGATCGTTCATCTGCTACCCTGGCTGCTGGTGCCGGCGCTCACCTTCACGGCGATCCTGGTGACGATGCTGTGCCGGTTCTATCGGGTCGGCCCGCCCGGCAGCATGTTCTTCGTGATGGCCGCCGCGATCGCCGCCTATACGCCGGGCGATCTGATGCAGGTGCCGCTGAAGGCGGGGCTGTTCGTGCTCGGCAGCCTGCTCGCCACGCTGATCGCGATGGTCTACTCGGTGGTGGTGCTGCGGATCCGCGATCCGCTGCCGGTGCCGCCGCTGGCGACCGACGATTTCGAGCACGTCGTGCTCGACGCGGTGGTGATCGGCGTGTTCGTCGGCGGTGCGCTGGCGCTGGCCCAGGCGCTACAGCTCGAGCGGCCGTATTGGGTGCCGGTGAGCTGTCTCGCGGTGATCCAGGGCCTGTCGGTCCGCGCGGTCTGGAACCGGCACCTGCACCGGCTGCTCGGCACGGTGATCGGACTCGGCCTCGCCGCCGTTCTGCTGGCGCTGCCGTTGGAGAAATGGAGCATCGCGTTCGCGGTGATCGCGCTGAGCTTCATCATCGAGACCGCGGTGATCCGGCACTACGGGTTTGCGGTGATCTTCATCACCCCGCTCACCATCTTCCTCGCCGATGCCGCCACGCTCGGCCAGGAGCCGGTGCACCAGATCATCGAGGCGCGGTTCATCGATACCGTGATCGGCTGCGTGGTCGGCCTGATCGGCGGCGTCTGCCTGCACAATGCAGCGTTCCGCAAGGCAGCGGCCGGCTTGATCCGCCGGCTGATCCCGGCCTATCTGATCCCCGCCAAACACGACCGGGGCGATTGACCGAAAGTCAGGGTTTTGCCTCGGCCGAGCCGTGGAATAATACCCTTCCGCCCCTTCTTCAGGATGTATCGCCGGATTGAGCCATGACCGACGTGCGCCCGCAGGCCGAAACCTTCCAAGCTCCGCTGGACGAAATCGTCTGGAACACCACCTTCCGCCGCGGCTTTGCCGAGGCCCGCTCCGGTCGCACGCCGCGCTACGACGACGAGGTGATGTTCCAGGATGGCCTGGCCTGGGTGTACGAATGGGGCCGCCAGTTCGCCATCCTCGCCCCGCCCGATCTCCCCCTGGTGCTGCCGGACGAAGGCGCGCTGAATCCGAAGGCGGTCGAGCTGTTTCGCGAACTGGTGATGCAGGGCGAGATTTGTACTTAGCTTCGAGCATCCCGCTCATCTGAATGCAACTCACGTCATGGCCGGGCTCGACCCGGCCATCCATCACTCTTGGAAGATGGATCGCCGGATCAAGTCCGGCGATGACGGCCATGACTAATTCGGCTTTCTGATCCCGAGGCCGCCTCAAGCGTACTCGTCACCTGATCATCGCCGGCCCGGCATCTGGCACAGCGACATCGATGACGCGAAGCTGCACGCGTTCGGCGCCCTGCCAACGGTCGACGCTGAGGCTGCCGGCGACATGAAGAACCTGCCCGCGGTTCTCGCTCAATGCGTTACCGAGCTTCTGGCCGACGCTGCGGAAGGCGATGCCGTTGACGGTCGCGCCGTCGCCCGCCTTGAAGCGCAGCCGCAGATGCGACTGGCCGACCTCGGCGGCATAGACCAGCTGATGCGCTGGCAGCGCCACGATCGGCTCCGGATTGCCGGCTCCGAACGGCCCGGCACGGTTCAGCGTCGCCGCCAGCTCTGTCGTGACGCCGCGCGCCGACACCGCACCGTCGACGTATAGTTCGTTGACGTGGCGCGATTTGGCGACGTCGTCCGCAAGCGTCGTTTCCAGCCAGGCGCGGAATTCGGCGAGCCGCTCTTTCCGTAGCGTCACGCCGGCCGCCATGGCGTGGCCGCCGCCCTTCAGCAGCAGGCCGTCGTGCACCGCTTGACGTACCGCCTTGCCGAGATCGACGCCGGAGATCGAACGGCCCGAGCCGGTGCCGATGCCGCCGGGCTCCAGCGCGATCGCGAATGAGGGCCGTCCGAACTTCTCTTTCAGCCGCGAGGCGACCAGCCCGACCACGCCAGGATGCCAGCCTTCCGACGCGGTAACGATCACCGCGCCCTTATCCTCGAGCCCGAGCGACGCCAGCGCTTCGGCTTCCGCCTGGGCCTCGGCCTTCTGTTCGATCTCGCGGCGCTCACTGTTGAGGCGGTCGAGTTCGGCGGCGATGCGGGCGGCTTCGGAGACGTCGGATTCGAGCAGCAGCCGGACGCCGAGATCGGCGCGACCGATGCGGCCGCCGGCATTGATCCGCGGCCCGAGCATGAAGCCGAGATGCCACGCCTCCGGCGGGCCGTTGAGACGGGCGACATCCATCAGCGCGGTATGGCCGACATGGTCGCGCCGCCGCATCGCGATCAGGCCCTTGGCGACGAAGGCACGGTTCAGCCCGATCAGCGGCGCGACGTCGGCGACGGTGCCCAGCGCGACGTGATGCAGCATGTCCAGAAGATTCGGCTCGGGCCGCTCGGTGCTCCAGAACCCGCGATGCCGCAGCTCGCGGTTGACCGCGACCAGCGTCATCAGCACCAGACCGACCGCGGCGAGATGGCCGAGCCCGGACAGATCGTCCGGGCGGTTCGGATTGATCAGCGCGTCGACCTCGGGCAGTTCGTCTCCGCACTGGTGATGATCGATCACCACCACGCTCATCCCGAGCCGCCGTGCTTCAGCCAGCGGCTCGAGGCTGGTGGTGCCGCAGTCGACGGTGATCAGCAGCGTCGCGCCCTTGCCAGCGAGCATGCGGATCGCGTCGATATTCGGGCCGTAGCCTTCGAAGATGCGATCCGGAATGTGGATCAGAGGATCGAGCCCGCAGTGGCGCAGATGCCAGGCGAGCAGCGCCGAGGAGGTCGCGCCGTCGACGTCGTAATCGCCGAAGATCGCCACCTGCTCGCCGCGCACCGCGGCGTCGGCGATCCGCTTGGCGCCGGCTTCCATCTGGGTCAGCGATGCCGGATCGGGCATCAGCTTGCGGATGGTCGGATCGAGGAAGTCCTCGACCTGGTCGATCTCCACGCCCCGCCCGGCCAGCACCCGAGCCAGCATCTCGGGCAAAGAAAAGCGCTGCACCATCGCCTGCGCTTTGGCAGTGGCACGCGCGTCGAGCCGGTCGCGCCACGCCTTGCCGGTGGCCGAGCGGGTCACGCCGAGAAACGCCGGCACGGTTTCGGGCGGTAATACGGATACGGGAGGCGTCATGGTCCGCGCAGATAAGCACGAAGCGCGGACGGCGCAAACCGAGGCGGCGCGCCCTATGGCTTTCCGCTCAGAACCGGCACGGTGTCGTCATCCTGAGGCGCGAGCGAAGCGAGCCTCGAAGGATGCGGCGGCGACCAACTTGTGGCTCATCCTTCGAGGCCGCCGCTGCGCGGCGGCGCCTCAGGATGACGGCGTGCTGTGTGGCGGATTTGCCTTTAACACCCCAGCCGATCGGCCACTCCGTTGAGATCCTTTGCCACCACGGTCCAGTCGCCCGTGGCATCGAAGTCGAGCGTCTGCAGCGGTCCGTATTCGGTCGGGCGCGGGATGAAGGCCGTCTTCAGGCCGAGCGCTTGCGCGGCGGCGAGGTCGTTGTTGTGGGCGGCGACCATCATCACCTGCTCGGGCGGCAAATTGAGCAGGCGCGCGGCGCCGAGATAGGTCTGGGGATCCGGCTTGTAATGTCCGAACACGTCACCGCCGAGGATCAGGTCCCACGGCAACCCGGCATTCTTCGCCATCCGCGTCAGCAGCCCGACGTTGCCGTTGGACAGCGGGCTGATGATGAACTTCGACTTCAGCCGGGTCAGCCCGGAGATCACGTCCGGCCACGGCTTCAGCCGATGCCAGCCGGTGGTGATGTAGGTCAGGTCATCGTCGCCGAGATTGTCGAACCCGAACTGCGGTGCGAGCTGCTCCAGCGAGCGGCGGTGCAGATCATCGAGCTTGATGAAGCCGCGCGACGGGTTCTTCCGCACCTCGTCCATCGACGGCACGTAGGCCTGCCGCCACGCATCGACCAGCCCGGTCCAGTCGCCGCCGATGCCACGTGTCGCCGACCATGCGGTGAAGTCCTCGATCAGGCTGGTGCGCCAATCGACCACGGTGCCGAACACGTCGAAGATCAGGGCTTGCACGTTTGTCGGTTCGGCTCTTCCGGCCATCGTTGTCCTCCCTTGCTACGTATTCAGTCGTCGCTGCCTGCTTGTTCTTCTCTCGCCCTCTCGTGTCATTCCGAACGCGCGAAGCGCGAACCCGGAATGACGAGCTAAAACACCTTCCGATACTGCATGAAGCCGGAATCCTCGGCAATGCGGTCGTACAGCAGACGCGCGGTGGCGTTGCCGGTCTGGGTCAGCCAATGCACGCGGCTGCAGCCGTCGGCCTTGGCGCGTGCATACACCGCCTCGATCAGCTTGCGGCCGAGGCCGAGTCCACGCGCGGTGTCGACGACGAACAGATCCTGCAGATAGCAGTAATCACCGGCCGTCCAGCACGACCGGTGATAGATGAACTGCACGATGCCGGTGAGTTTGCCGTCGACATAGGCACCGAGCAGATGCATCGGCTCGGCGGGATCGTGAAACCGCGCCCAGGTGACGTCGGAGGTGCCGGGCGCGAGGGTCGCTTTGTAGAACTCCAGGTAGCCGGCCCACAGCGGCTCCCAGGCGGCCCGTTCGTCGGGGCCGACGGGACGGATCTCGACGGCCATCCGACGTCTCCGTGCTTAATCGAGGTGGAACTTTTCGAACTGGCGGTGATCCGCCTTGATGTAGCGCACCGTGCCGGTGACCGAGCGCATCACCACGGTCTCGGTCTGGATCACGTCCTTGCGGAACTTGACGCCGGACAGCAGCGAACCGTCGGTGACGCCGGTGGCGGCGAACAGGCAGTCGCCCTTCACCATGTCCTCGATCTGGTACACGAAGTTCGGATCCTCGATGCCCATCGACTCGGCGCGGTTGCGCTTGGAATGGGTGTCGAGCAGCAGCCGGCACTGCATCTGACCGCCGATGCAGCGCAGCGCCGCTGCGGCCAGCACGCCTTCCGGCGCACCGCCGGTGCCCATGTAGATGTCGACGCCGGTGTTGTCCGGATCGGCGCAGTGGATCACGCCGGCGACGTCGCCGTCGGTGATCAGCTGGACGCCGGCGCCGGTGGCGCGGATCTTGGCGATCAGTTCGGCGTGGCGGGGCCGGTCGAGCACCAGCACGGTGATGTCGTGCACCGACACGTCCTTGGCATTCGCCAGGCGGCGAATGTTGTCTTCCGGCGGCGCATCGATGTCGATCAGGTTCTTCTCGTAGCCCGGGCCGATCGCGATCTTCTGCATGTAGACGTCGGGCGCGTGCAGCAGCGTGCCGCCTTCGGCCATCGCCATGGTGGCGATCGAGCCCGGCATGTTCTTGGCGCACAGCGTGGTGCCTTCGAGCGGGTCGACCGCGATGTCGACCTTCGGACCGGCGTCGATGCCGGCGCCGACCTTCTCACCGATAAACAGCATCGGCGCTTCGTCGCGTTCGCCCTCGCCGATCACGATGGTGCCCTCGATCGGCATCTTGTTGAGTTCCCGACGCATCGCGTCCACCGCGGCCTGGTCGGCGCCCTTCTCGTTGCCGTGGCCGCGCAGCCGCGCAGCCGACACCGCGGCACGCTCGGTCACGCGCACGATCTCCAGGGTCAGGATGCGCTCCAGCAGCAATTGCGGCGGAACGGAAATGGTGGTCGACATCGGCCCAGCTCCTCAAAACAGCGCCCCCGCGCTTGCGGCGGGGGCTGTACGAATGGTCGAACTCAGTTCTTCTCGATCCGGATCACCTGTGGCCGGCCGCTGATCACCTTGTCGCGCTGCACAGCCTGCAGCGCGCGGCGCACCGCGTCTTCGGCGGTGGCGTAAGTAATCAGGATCACCGGCACCGGAATCGACGATTTGGTCGCCTTGCCGTTGGCATCGACGCTGCGGTGCGGATGCCGCTGCACGATCGACTCGATCGAGATGTCCTGCTCGGCAAGCCGCTGGGCGATGGTCGCAGCGGTGCCGGCGTGATCGCGCGCCAACAGCCGCAAGTAATAGCCGCCTTCGTGGCGCTGCATCGGCGCCTTGGCGGTCGCCTTCAGCCCGGCCACCGGCCGACCGAACGGCACAGCGCAAATGCCGCGGGCAACGTCGGCGATATCGGCCACGACCGCCGATGCGGTCGCTGCGGCACCGGCACCGGCGCCGACCAGGGTGATCGGAGGAATGCCGTCGCCGTCGATCGACACCGCATTGGTGACGCCCATCACCTGGGCGATCGACGACGTCTTCGGCACCATGGTCGGATGCACGCGCTGCTCGATGCCCTTGGCGGTGCGGACCGCAACGCCGAGCAGCTTGACGCGGTAGCCGAGATCATCGGCCGCGCGGAGGTCTTCCGGCGTGATCGAGCGGATGCCTTCGACGTAAACCGAGCTCTCCGACACCTTGGTGCCGAACGCCAGGCTGGCCAGGATCGCGAGCTTCTGCGCGGTGTCATGGCCGTCGATATCGAAGGTCGGATCGGCTTCGGCGTAGCCGAGCCGCTGGGCATCGGCGAGGCAGTCGTCGAACGACAGCCCCTCCTGCTCCATCCGGGTCAGGATGTAGTTACAGGTGCCGTTGAGGATGCCGTAGATCCGGTCGATGTCGGTGCCGGCGAGGCCTTCGCGCAGCGTCTTGATCACCGGGATCGCGGCGCCGACGGCGGCTTCGTAGTTCAGCGCCGCATTGTGCTTCTCGGCGAGCGAAGCGAGCTTGAGGCCGTGTTTGGCGATCAACGCCTTGTTGGCGGTAACGACCGATTTGCCAGCGGCCAGCGCCGCTTCGATCGCCGGGCCGGCCGGATCGCCGGCGCCGCCGATCAGCTCGACGAAGCAGTCGACCTCGGGATCGGTGGCGATCGCCAGCGGGCTCTTGGCCCATTTGATGCCGGAGAGATCGAGCCCGCGCTTCTTCGCCTTGGAGCGCGCGGTCACCGCGACCACGCGCACGGGACGGCCGCAGCGCGCGGACAAGGTCCGCTCCTGCCGTTCGATGACGCGGACGACTTCGGCACCCACGGTGCCGAGACCCGCAATACCCACTCTGAGTGGCGCGACCATGACGCGCTGACCTGCTGCCGGAACCGGCTTTTCTTGGGGAAAGACCCGGAGGCCGGCGGGCGGCCTCCAATGACGGCCTATCGCTGAACGGCGAGAGGCACGACGTTGTGCAACGTTTCGACGCCGCTTTCAAGGAAGCGTCGGACGCCGCGTGCCGCCTGGCGGATACGCTGCTCGTTTTCCACCATCGCGATGCGGACGAAACCCTCGCCGTGCTCGCCGAAGCCGACGCCCGGCGACACCACGACGCCGCACTTCTCCACCATCAAGGTGGCGAACTGCATGCTGCCGATCTCGCGGAAGGCCGGCGGCAGCGGCGCCCAGGCGAACATCGAGGCGGACGGCGGCGGGATCTCCCAGCCGGCGCGGCCGAAGCTCTCGACCAGGATGTCGCGGCGTTTCTTGTAGGTCTCGCGCATCTCCTTGATGCAGTCGTCCGGGCCGTTGAGCGCTGCCGTGGCGGCGACCTGCACCGGCGTGAACGCACCGTAATCGAGATACGACTTCACCCGCGCCAGCGCGGCGATAATGCGCTCGTTGCCGACCGCAAAGCCCATCCGCCAGCCGGCCATCGAGAACGTCTTCGACATCGAGGTGAACTCGACCGTGACGTCCATCGCGCCCGGCACCTGCAGCACCGACGGCGGCGGATTGGCGTCGTCGAAATAGACTTCCGCATAGGCCAGATCCGACAGGATCATGATCTCGTGCTTCTTCGCGAACGCCACCAGATCCTTGTAGAAATCGAGGCTGGCCACATAGGCGGTCGGGTTCGACGGGTAGCAGGCGATCAGCGCGATCGGCTTGGGGATCGAATGGATGATCGCCCGCTCGGCCGAGGCGAAGAAATCCGGGGTCGGCTCGGAGGGCACGGAGCGGACCACGCCGCCCGCCATCAGAAAGCCGAACGCATGGATCGGATAGCTCGGGTTCGGACAGAGCACGACGTCGCCGGGCGCGGTGATCGCCTGGGCGACGTTGGCGAAGCCTTCCTTGGAGCCGAGGGTCGCCACCACCTGGGTGTCGGGATTCAGCTTCACGCCGAAGCGGCGGTCGTAATAGGCGGCCTGGGCCTTACGCAGGCCGGTGATACCGCGGGAGGCGGAATAGCGATCGGTGCGCGGCTTGCCGAGCGTGTCCTTGAGCTTGTCCAGGACGTGCTGCGGCGCCGGGAGGTCCGGATTGCCCATCCCGAGATCGATGATGTCGGCTCCGGCGTTCCGCGCGGCGGCCTTGGCCCGATTGACCTGCTCGAACACGTAAGGCGGCAAGCGGCGGATGCGGTAGAATTCTTCCATGGTCCTCGACTCCGGGTAACGGTGGGATCGTTACCGCGTTCTTGATCGGAGGGGAATCCGATTAACGTGCAGCAACGCCCTGATTCGATCGAATTTACGGCTGTATGCGGCAAGGCTGACATGCAGCCCGCTCGCGATCGTCACCTGCCCCGGCGGCGGGTGGTCAATGGCGGCGTCGGTCCGGCTACTTCGACGCCGCCGTTCTGGCGGCCGCGGTAGCGGTCGGCGGCGTCGCGCTGGCATTTGCATTCGCCTGGCGTTCGCGGGCTGCGATCAATTCCTGCTCGATCTTGTTGCGCTCAGATGGCGCCAACACCGCCTCGTCGCGATTGGCCGGCAGGTCGTTCACGGCCGGAAAAGCATCGGCTTGCTTAGGCTTGGCCGGGGTCTCGCTGCTGCCGAGCAACGGCATGTCCGACAGCGAAACCGAGCAGCCGCCGAGCGCGCAGCCGACGAGGACCAGCGCGACCGCAACAGCAGTCCGCCTGCCGGGTCCCGTCCGTCCACCCTTGCCTGCCACTCGCTTCACCTTGCTTGCCTGCACCCGGCCCCGCCTTCTCGATCATCGCCGCCCGCAACAATCGTCGCACTCGAGAATTAAACCTTAACTCATTCCGTCTCGAACCGGCCAGCACCGAACGACGACATTAACCGACCCGGCCACTTCAGTGGGGTGTCAATGTGGCTAAATCAAGCGCAATTTGTCGCACTGCAGCACATCGAAATCAGCGACGTTGACCGAACTATGCCATCATCCGGTGGCCGCGACGACAAATCTCAGTGGAATTCCCGTACCGGACTGTAGTGTTGCTTCATGACCGACAAGCTCGCTGAACCCCAGGCTACCCCGAAGTTCGATCCTGATGCGTTCGCCCGCAATCTGACGCAGGCGATGGAGAGCGGCAGTCAGGCCTTGGCGACGATGATGAAGTCGCAGAACGGCGCCGCGTCGCCGGACGGTCATCCGCCGCCTGGTCTGACCGAGATGGTCCGCAGCTTGTCCACCGTTGCCAACTACTGGCTGTCCGACCAGGCCCGTTCCAAAGAGCTGCAGCAGCGGCTCGGCAAGTCCTATCTGGAGCTCTGGGGCGCGGCCTCCAAGCGCCTCGCCGGCGAACAGGCCGAACCGGCGATCGCCCCCTCGCCGCGCGACAAGCGGTTCGCCTCGCCGGAATGGAAGGCCAATGCGTTCTACGATTTCCTGATGCAGGCCTATCTGCTGACCACACAGTGGGCAGACGAACTGGTGAAGAACGCGGAGATCGACCCACACACCAAGCGCAAGGCTGCGTTCTACGCCCAGCAGCTCACCACCGCGCTGGCGCCGTCCAATTTCGTGATGACCAATCCGGAGCTGACGCGTCAAACGCTGGAGGCCAGCGGCGACAATCTGGTGCGCGGCATGAAAATGCTGGCCGACGACATCCAGTCCGGCCGCGGTCACCTGAAGATCCGCCAATCCGACCCGGCCGGGCTCGAGGTTGGCGTCAACATGGCGGTGACCCCGGGCAAGGTGATCTTCCAGAACGAGATCATGCAGCTGATCCAGTACGCGCCCGCCACCGAGACGGTGCAGCGCACCCCGCTGCTGATCGTGCCGCCGTGGATCAACAAGTACTACATTCTCGACCTGAAACCCGAGAAGTCGTTTATCAAATGGTGCGTCGACCAGGGCCTCACGGTGTTCGTGATCTCCTGGGTCAATCCGGACAAGAGCCTCGCCGACAAGGATTTCGCCGACTACATGAAGCTCGGCCCGCTGACCGCGATGGACGTGGTCGAGAAGGTCACCGGCGAGATGAAGGTGCACACGCTGGGTTACTGCGTCGGCGGCACCCTGCTTGCCTCGACGCTGGCCTGGCTCGCCGAACGCCGCCGGGTGCGGGTCACCTCGGCGACCTTCCTGACCACGCAGGTCGACTTCACCCATGCCGGCGACCTGATGGTGTTCGTCGACGAGGAGCAGATTTCGGCGGTCGAACGCGAAATGAAAGTCACCGGCGTGCTCGAAGGCGCCAAGATGGCGATGGCCTTCAACATGCTGCGGCCGAACGACCTGATCTGGTCCTACGTCGTCAACAATTACCTGAAGGGCCAGCCGCCGCAGGCGTTCGACCTGCTGCACTGGAATTCCGACGCCACACGGATGCCGGCGGCGAACCACTCCTACTACCTCCGCAACTGCTATCTCGACAACAAGCTGTCGGCCGGCACCATGGTGCTGGACAACACCACGCTCGATCTCACCAAGGTCAAGGTGCCGATCTACAACCTCGCCACCCGTGAAGACCACATCGCGCCGGCGGAGTCGGTGCTGTACGGCTCGCAGTTCTTCGGCGGCCCGGTGAAGTTCGTGCTGTCCGGCTCCGGCCACATCGCCGGCGTGATCAATCCGCCGGCGGCGAACAAGTACCAATTCTGGACCAACCCCGACATCTTCGCTGGCTCGGTCGCCAACTGGCTCAGCGGCGCCGAGGAGCACAAGGGCTCGTGGTGGCCGGACTGGCGCGGCTGGGTCGGCCAGTTCGACGACGAGCAGGTCCCCGCCCGCGCCATCGGCAACGAAGCCTACCCGCCGCTCGAAGACGCGCCGGGCAGCTACGTCAAGGTGCGATCCTAACCGTCGCGCGGCGGCAAAGCAGCAGCCGCGCGTCGATCGAGTCAGTTCGCGAGTTGCGCTTCGACCACCCGCGCGGTGCGCAGCAGCTTGGCGTCCTCGCCAAAGCCGCCGATCACCTGCAGGCCGAGCGGCAGGCCGCGCGCCGATCGGCCGATCGGCATCGTCAGCGCCGGCACGCCCAGCATCGTCCACAGCGCGCAGAAGCTGGCATCACCGGTGTACGTCAGTCCTTCCGGAGCCTCCCCTGGCGCCGGCACCGTCAGGATGCCGTCGAGGCCGCTCAGATGCTGCGGCAGTTCCTGCTGCAGCGACGCCTGCAACTGACGGGCCCAGATGTAGCGCGGCGCGCTGATCGCATTGCCGGCCGCCACCAGCTCCTTGAGCTGCGGGCTGGTCAGCTCGGGATATTGGGTCACCAGCGCATCGAAGATCGCGGCCGCCTCCGCCGCCAGGATGATTTCGGCGGCTTCGAAGCCCTGCCAATAGCGTTCGGGAAGCGCCAGCGGCTCGACGCTGGCGCCCGCGCGCCGAAGCTTTTCCAGCGCCGCCTCGAACGCCTGGTTCTGCTCGGCGCTGACCCGATCCCAGATCGGCGGCCGCACCATACCGAGGCGGAGCGACGACATCGCCGGAAGGACATCACCCTCGACCGCCTGCGCCGCCACCGCGGCGTCGGCCCCGTCCGCCAGCAGGCCGAACGCGAACGCCGCGTCCGCGACCGACCGGGTCAGGAAGCCGACGTGATCGAGCGACTGCGCCAGCGGGTGGACGCCGTCGCGCACGATCGCACCGAAGCTCGGCTTGAAGCCGACCACTCCGCAATAGGCGGCGGGCCGCACGATCGAGCCGACCGTCTGCGTACCAAGAGCGAGCGGCACAATCCCGGCCGCCACCGCAGCCGCCGAGCCGCTCGACGAGCCGCCCGGCGTGTGCTGCGGGTTGTGGGGATTCACCGTTGGCCCAGGGCTGCGCCAGGCAAATTCGGTGCTCACCGTTTTGCCGAACACGATGCCGCCGAGCTGTTTGATCCGCGCGACGATCGGAGCGTCCTGATCCGGGACGTGATCGGCGTAGACCCGCGACCCGTTGGTGGTCGGGATGCCGGCGGTGGCGATGATATCCTTGACGCCGATCGGGATGCTGGCCAGCGGCCCCTCGCCGCCTGTGATCTGATCGGCCGGCGGCCGATAGCAGAACGCCTTCAGCCACGGCTCGGCCTCGTCGGCGCGCTGGGTGCAGGTTGCAAGATAGTCGACAGAGCTGAGCGTTCCTTCTCGGAACGCGCGATGGACTGCGAGCAGTCCCAACGGATACGACATGATGGAGATAGTCCTCGGCGCGGCACGGGAAGACAACGCCGGCGATCTCTCCGATCGCCGGCGTTTCGGCTTGATTACTTCAGCGCGAGCGCCGGTTTGACGTAGTCCTGGATGACGAAATCCTCGTACTTCGGCGCCTGCTTCAGATTGCCGAGCGCGATCTGGGTCTGCATCGCGGTCTCGAACGCCTGCTGGGTCGTCTGCACACTGCTCGGATAGACGTTTTCAGCCATCATTCGCCGCACCGCCGCCTCGACGATCTTGGGATCGAGCGTCGGGAATTCCTTCTGGGCGATTGCGACCGTCTCATCCGGATTGTTCTTCATGAAGCGCAGCGCCAGCTCCATCGCGTTGACGACCGCCTGCGCATCCTTGGGATCGACGCCCTTGCGTGCGGTGATCGACGAGAACGCATACGGGCCGTAGGCTTTCGGGAAGCCGATCACCACCTTCATGCCCTTGGCCACCACCTGATCGAGGCCGGGCTCGTACAGCACCGCGAGCTTGGCCTGACCGCCGAGGAACGGGCCCGGCTCGGAGCCGATCTGCACCTGCAGCAGATCGACGTCGGAGTCCGGCTTCATGCCATTGTCCTTCAAGAGCTTCATGAACAGCGAAGTGCTGGTGGTCGGCATCAGGCCGGAGACGACTTTCTGGCCCTTGACGTCCTTGAGCGTCTCGTACTTGAAGTCCGGCGTCGCCGCGACCCACACCGCAGCGCCGTTCACGACGTTGCAGATGATGGCGACGTCGGCGCCGTTCGAATTGGCGATCGCGGTCCACTCCGGGCCGTGGATCGAGAACGCGGCACTGCCGGACAGCACGGCGGACAGCGCCGTGGTCGGCGAGCCGGCGGTTTCCTTGTCGACGTCGAGGCCCTGCTGCTTGAAGAAGCCCTTGTCCAGCGCGACATAGAACGGCAGGTAGAGCATGGATTGAAAGGCCTGCGAGATCTTCACCTGCTTGGCCATCGCGGCAGTTGGCACCGCCGTCGAGATCACGAGCGACGCCACGACCGTGGCTGCACCGACGAGTCTTCCGATCGAACGCATAGGTTTCGGCTCCGAGGTTGAGTGAACAGGATGGTGGTAGTTGGTGCGGCCGCGCTAGGCCTGGATCCGGACGTGTCCGGCGTCCTGTTTCCAAGGCAGCAGGTAGCGCTCCAGCGCATCGATCCCGTGGTAGAGCACGAAGCCCATGAACATCAGGACGAACAGGCCGACCCAGACCGAGTTGAGGTCGTAAAGGCTCGATGCGTTGTAGACGAGATGGCCGAGGCCACGTTTGGACGAGATGAACTCTCCGACCACCGCGCCGACCAGCGCGAAGCCGATGTTGATCCGGAAGGTGGCGATGATCGCCGGTAGCGACGACGGAACCACCACGCTGTAGAAGATCTGGTGCTTGGAGCCGCCCATCGACAGCATCAGCGACTGCAGGTCCTTGTCGCTGTCCTTGGCGGCCTGATACGCCGCGATCAGCGCCACCAGGGCCGTCATCGACACCACCAACACGACCTTCGACAATAGCCCGGTGCCGAACCACAGCAGGATCACCGGAGCCAGCGCGATCTTCGGAACGCTGTTCAGCGCCACGATGAACGGCTCGACCATTCGTGCGACGAAGATCGAATACCACATCGCCAATCCGAGAACTGATCCGACGATCGTGCCGACGACGAAGCCGATCAGCGCTTCGTACAGGGTGTAACCGCTGTCGACGAACAGCGAGCCGTCGAGCAATTGGGCTTCGAACCGCAACCAGATTCCTGACGGCTTGCCGACCAGGAATTCGGAGATCCAGCCCATCCGGACGCCGAACTCCCACAGCAGGAAGAACGCCACCACGGCGAGCGCCTGCAGCGCGGTGCGGCCGACATGCGTATCGAGCGCAACGATCAGACGCTGCGTGGCGCTGGTCTTTTCGAGATCGGTTCGGACGGCGGTGCCGCCGGCGCGGGATGCGATTTCTGTGGCGCTGCTCATCAGTTGGACTTCACTTTTCGGGTTTGAATGTCGAGCTCGCCGCAGAGCATGTGGAAATACTCCGAGAAGCGGTGATCGCTGCGCGCCTCGACCGGTCCGGCGCGCTCGATATCGATGTGGTGGACGTTCTTGACCCGGGTCGGCCGGCCGCTCAGCGCCACCACGCGCTTGGACAGCGCCACCGCCTCGTCGACGTCGTGGGTGATCAGGATGACGGTCTTGTGGAAGGTTTCGACCGCCTCCATCAGCACGCCTTCGAGATATAGCCGCGTCTGATAGTCGAGCGCGGAGAACGGCTCGTCGAGCAGCAGAATGTCGGGGTCCATGATCAGCGTGCGGATCAGCGCCACGCGCTGGCGCATGCCGCCCGACAGTGTCTTCGGATAGGCCTTCTCGAAGCCGGACAGGCCGAACGTCGACAGATACTCGCGCGCGGTGTCGAGCGCTTCGGCGTCGGCAAAGCCGCGCACCCGCAGGCCGAGCAGCACGTTCTCCAGCACCGTCCGCCAGGGAAACAGCAGATCCTTCTGCATCATATAGCCGATGCGGCCGCGCAGGCTGCTGACCGGCTCGCCACGATAGATCAGGCTGCCGCTGTCGGCGTTGAGCAATCCGGCGATCACGTTGAAGATCGTCGTCTTGCCGCACCCGCTCGGCCCGATGATGCTGACGAAATCGCGCTCGTAGATATCGAAAGACAGTCCGTCGAGAACCGGCACGGCACCGCCCTTTCCGGGAAACACCTTGCGGACGTCTCGAACGCTGAGTTGGATCTGCGGCTCTGCCATGGATTTGCTCCTTTGCGAATGCTTAGCAAAGGCCATGCCAGCACTCCGACCAAAGTCGCAGAAGCATCAGTTTCCGTTGTGCCACAGCGATTAGCGCGCCGTCGCCCGCCCTCGCCTCGATCGCCGCCGCTGCGCGCCGGGGTCCGCCGGCGGCTGTAATGCATTGTGCATAATGCACAGCAATGCGGCAGCGATCCCAAACCGAACTGTGATATTGCGGGATTGAACGGCGGCTGCGCGACAACCTGGATGAGCAGCCGGGGGCGCGACGAGCCGAGGGCAATCAGGGGAGTGAACGATGCGGAGACCTGGACAGCCCACGACGGTCCGCCAGCATGTCCTGCTCGATCTGCGGACCAAAATTCTGCAGGGGCGCTACCCGGCCGGAACGCGGCTGCGCCAGGAGGAGATCGCGCGCCAGCTCGAGGTCAGCACCACGCCGGTGCGCGAAGCGTTTCGAGACTTGCTGTCCGAAGGGCTGATCTCGCTCGACGCCCGGCGCGGCGCCGTGGTGCGCGGGCTGACGTTGGACGACGTCCAGGAAATCTATCAGATGCGGATCCGGCTGGAGCCGCTGTTGGCCGCCCGCACCTTCGATCGCATCACCGAAGACGATCTGGCGCGGGCGGAGATCTGCTATCGCAAGATGTGCGGCAAGGTGTCGGCGCAGAGCTGGGCCGGCCTCAACGAGGAGTTTCATGCCGCCCTGACCGGCAACACCACCAGCGGCCGGCTCGGCGGCGTGGTCTACAATCTGGCCCACGCGGCCTCGCCTTATGTGGTGCTGTCGCTGTTCGCCGATCCCGACATCCGCGACATGAATAATCGTGACCACGCCGAGCTGCTGGCGCTGTATCGAAATCGCGATCGCGATGGCGTGGTGGCGACCACCGAACGCCATCTGGCGCAGACGCTGCGGCTGATCGAACAGGAGGCGCAATTGAAGGCCGCGCCTGTGCCGACCGACGACGACGAAATTCTCTCTGCCGCCCGCTGACGCCGGCGCCGGCGGCCAACGTGCGGGTGCGCTACGTCCCCGACACCCAGGCCAGCAGCAGCGCGAAGCCGGCGAGCCCGACAGTGACGTGCGTGCCGAGCAGGACGTTGGCGCCGACCGGCGATCGCCGCGCCAGCGCGGCGATGAAGCCTGAGAACGCCGACACCGCGAACAGACCGGCTGCGATCTTGCCGAAAGACACGCTGTCCGTCGTCGTGGCGCCATCCGGCGTGCCGTGCAGCAGCATCACCAGGGTCTCGAGCCCGCCGAAGCCGAGCAGCAAATGCAGCGCCACCAGCCCCTGCTTGCGCTCGCCGCGCAGATAGAGCAGCCCGAGATACAGCCCCAACGCCGTCGCCGCGCTGAGGATCACCAGCACAGGAGCCACCGTCATTCCGCCTCCGAAGCCGTTTGAATGGAACGGAGCGATTTAAGCATGACGGCGGGAACTTGAGAACAGATCCGAAAGGACGTCACCCCACCGTCATTCCGGGGCACGCGCGCAGCGCGTGAACCCGGAATCTCGACGTGCTTGTGCACGGCGCCCGCCGCGCACCTTGCGGCATCTACCTTGGCGATCACCGCGAGATTCCGGGTTCGCGCTGGCGCGCGCCCCGGAATGACGAGAACAAGCAGCGGCCCCTACGCCACCGACTTGGCGTGGGTGAGCTGGTTGATCTTGCGGATGTGCTCCACCGCGTCCTGGGCGGCCTGGCTGTGGGTGAACAGCTCCAGCTCTTCGACTTCGTGATCGGCGACCGGGGTGATCGCGGTGTCGGTGTAGCTCAGCCGGTTCGGGTCGTTGCGGATCTTGCGGCGCAGGCCGTCGATCCAGAACCAGTGCCGCACGTTCTGCATTAGCTTGCGCGCGCCATCGGCGACCAGCTTCGGATAGAACACCAGCGCCGGCTCGACCGGCAGCGTCGGGCGGCGGTCGAGCCGGTATTTCAGCCGGATGATGCCGCCCTGCAGCGGATGCACCTTCTCGATCCGGACCATCGACGAGAACAGGAAGATCATCGACGCCAGCCGCGACACGCCGACGCCGGTCGCTGCGGCGCGGCGCAGCATCCGTTCGATGTGTTCGGCCGAGTAGTACAGCTCCCACGCTTTCAAATATGCGCCCTGCCACTCCTGCCGGCTCATCTTCGGGTGCGGCGTGACGACGTGCTCGATATCGAAGCGGTTGAGGTCGCTGTCCATCGCCACGCCTTGCTTGAATAGGCGCTGGTGATCCTCGGAGCCCGGTAGCGGTGTCAGGCAGAAAAACTCGAGGATGTCGAGCGGCAGCTCCTTCTGGATGATCGCGATGTCCTCGGCGATGCTCTTCGGGGTGTCGTGCGGGAAACCGAGGATGTAGCCCGCATAGGTGATCACCCCGGCCTTTTTCCAGGCCAGCAGCATCTGGCGATATTCGGTGATCTTGTTCTGACGCTTCTTCGCCGAAGCGAGATTTTGCGGGTTGATACTCTCCAATCCGAGGAATGTACGGACCACACCCGCAGCCCGTGCCTTCTCGATGAAGCCATCGATCTTGTGGCACAGCGTGTCGACCTGGATGACCAGCTTGATGTCTTTCTGCCCGGTGGCAGCAAATTCGCGCCGCAGCGCGGCGAGCCGGTCGAGGATCACCTCCCAGTCTTTGTTGCGGGCGAAGTTGTCGTCGGTCATGAAGAACCAGTTGACGCCCTGCGCCATGTTGGCGCGCACCAAGCGCTCGATGTCGTCCGCGCTGCGGCCGCGCGACTTGCGACCCTGGACGTTGATGATGGTGCAGAACGAGCACTGATACGGACAGCCGCGGCCGGCATCGAACGAGGTCTGCAGGCTGAACGTGCCCTTGAGGAATTTGCGCGGCAGCACCGGGGTCGGCGCGCCTTCCAGGCACGGCAGGTCGTTCAGGTAGTTGTACAGCGGCTTCAGCGCGCCGCCGGCAGCGTCGCGCAGCAGCTCGTCGCAGCGGCCTTCGAGTTCGCCGGCGTACAACGTGATGCCGAGATCGAGCGCTTCCTGCAGATCCGGCTGAATGCCCGGCAGCAGCGCGATGCAGCCGGAGACGTGGAAGCCGCCGATCGCCACCGGCACCCCGGCGGCCCGCAGCGGCCGGGCGATATCCATCGCGCGCGGGAACTGATTGGACTGCACCCCGACGATGAACACCAGCCCGAAGAAGTCATGGGCCCGGAACCGCTCGACGATCTGCGGAATACGCGTGCGGGTGTTGATCTCGTCCGCCGCCGTAATATCGATCTCGACCTCGCCGAGAACGCGGCGCTGCCGGGCGTCCTCCGCGAGACTATAGACCACTGCCAACGAGTTGGACGGAATGAACGACCTGAACCACTGGATGACGTAGCCGTCGTCGTCGTAGTGCGATGGTTTGATCAGTGCGATCTGGAACCGCTTCGACGGCCGCGCCGCCGGTTGCACATTCGCCATTGCCGCCCTCACCTGCTCTCGCAGCCGAAAGCGGTCCCGCCCTCGGCCTCCCGCTTAAGAGCTTGGCTCAGGTCGCCGGGCGCTGGCAAGGACGCCCGGCACAACTCACTCAATTATCACTGCAAACTAATCGCATATGTTGCGGCCCGGGTACTAACCGTACGCTAACAGGCCAGCAACGACCTTGGTGAGACGCAGCAGCAACAGGTGTGTCTCAATTTGCATAGCCGACTGGGAACTCAGTCCCGGTAAGTATTCACTCCGGCTTCCGCACCGTCAGATGCAGGAACCGGGCGAATTCCTGATCAAATCCCTTGCCTTCACTGGTCTCGACCGCGACCGATGCCCAGGTGCCGGCTTCCGCGTACTGCGCGCGCAGCCACTCCTCCGACGGATAATTGTAGTAGCGCGCGAGTTTATCGCGCCCCTCGCCGTCGCCGGACTTGTAGCTGGCGTAGAACAGGCCGCCGGGCTTCAGCGCCCGCCAGATCAGCTTCAGCACGTCGGCAAGCTCGTTCCGCGGCACGTGCAACAGGCAGGCATGAGCCCAAACGGCGTCGTAGGCGTCGACCGCGTCGAGCTGATGGAACAGCATGGTCCTGACCGGTCGTCCGAGCCGGAGCGACGCTTCGGCCGCCAGTTCCGGCGAGCCGTCGGTGGCGTCCACGTCGAAGCCGGCCGCGAGCATCGCTTCGGCCTGGTAGCCGGCTCCGCAGCCGAGTTCGAGGATCTTGGCGCCCGCCGGCAGTTCGCCGAGGAACTTGGTCAGCGTCACGCTGCGTGGCTGGCGCTCGGCGTAAGCGGTGGCGTTGCCGCGATAGAACCGCAGCGTGTCGTCGTCGAAAGCTTGGGTCATGTCGATTTCCGAGTGACGCGGCTCCCGGTCGCGAAACCGCGAGCCGCAATGCTGAGAGCGATCCGCTAGTCGACCCCACCGGTGTCGGGCAAGCCCAGCATCAGTCGCATGTTCTGCACCGCGGCGCCGGAGGCGCCCTTACCGAGATTGTCGAGCCGCGCCACCAGCACCGCCTGGCGGTGGGCATCGCTGCCGAACACGTAGAGTTCGAGCTGATTGGTGTCGTTCAGCGCTTCCGGCTCGATCCGGCCGCCCGCGTAAGGCGCAGCATCCAGCGGCGGCACCGACACATAGGTGCTGCCGGCATAGCGCTGCGCCAGCGCGGCGTGCAGGTCAGCGGCCGCCGGCTTGCCCGGAAGCGTGTCGAGATGCAGCGGCACCGACACCAGCATGCCCTGGCGGAAATTGCCGACCGAGGGGATGAAGATCGGCCGCCGCGACAGAGCCGAATACTTCTGGGTTTCCGGCAGATGCTTGTGCGCGAAGCCGAGGCCGTACAGTTCGAACGCCGGCGCGGTGCCGGCCTCATAGGCCGCGATCATCGACTTGCCGCCGCCGGAATAGCCGCTGACGGCGTTGATCGTCACCGGATAGTCGGCCGGCAGCAGGCCGGCATCGACCAGCGGCCGCAGCAGCGCGATGCCGCCGGTCGGATAGCAGCCCGGATTGGCGACCTTCTTGGCGGCGCGGATGTTGTCGGCCTGGTCCGGCGCCAGCTCGGCGAAGCCATAGACCCAGTCCGGCGCGACCCGGAACGCGGTCGAGGCGTCGAGCACCTTCGGCCCCGACGCGCCGAGCTCGTCGATCAGCGCCACCGTCTCCTTGGCGGCATCGTCCGGCAGGCACAGGATGACGAGATCGACTTCGGCCATCAGCGCACGCTTGGCGGCGGCGTCCTTGCGCTTGTCCTCGGCGATATCCTTGACGGTGACCTGGCCGTGGCGGGCCAGCCGCTCGCGGATGCCGAGCCCGGTGGTGCCGGCGGCGCCGTCGATGAACACCACCGGCTTGCCGCTCGCAGCCCGCGTCTGGCCTGGATTGGTGCTGTCGGTCAGGGTCATTTATCGCTCCTTGATCAAGCGGGTTCGCCGGCGAGTGCCGGCACGGTGTAATCCAGATGCGGCCGCAGCGCGACCATCTCGGCCGCGATCTCCTGCGAGCCGGGGTCGGCCCGCCGCGCCAGCGCGGAGGCGACCGCGACGTGATCGGCATCGGATTTGTGTTGGTTGAGCTTGAAGCTGCCCGCCACCACGTCGACCCGCATCATCACCCCGACGATCGCCTGCTTCATCGCATTGCGCCGGCCGGCCGCCATCTTGACCATCGTCCACGGCGGCTTCGGCGCCAACGCGCTTTCGAACACCGCGCTGACGTCGTCGAGCTGCGCCTCCAACTCGCTGGCCGACATCACCGCCGCCGGACCGGTCAGCTGCACGCTGCGATACAGCCAGGTCGGCACCTGGTCCGGCGAGGCGTACCAGTCGGCCGACACATAGGCATGACCGGCGGTCACCGCCATCAGCCACGGCGTGCGGGCGTCGGCGCAGCGCGCCAGCGGGTTGTTGCGCGCGATGTGGAACGACAACAGCGGGGTGCCGTCGCTGGCATATTGGATCGCGAACGGCAGCGGCGAAGCAATCGGCCCGGCGGCATCATGGGCGCAAGCGAGGCCGAACCCCTGCGCCGCCGCGAACGCAAGGCAGGCGGACCGATCGGGCTTGAACTGGGGTGGCGCATACATCGAAAAGGCTCCTGGTTTGAACGGGAGCCGCCGGATCGAGTGCGCGTGAGGGGGATGTGAAGCTCACCTGCCGCGGACCGTATCCGGCGGCAGGGACGACGCTGTCAGACGCGCGCGTCAGTCCATGCCGCGGGGATGCGGCGGCGGACTTTGGCGGTGGCGAGCGCGATGAGCATGGCGCGTTGATAGGAGCGGTCGCGGCCCCGGTCAACCCGCGATCCGCGCAGATCTCAGGCTCGATCATGACGACGCTGCCGCACGCACGGCTTGCCAATCGCACTATTGGGCTGTATTTCCCCGCGCATTGGTCGGCAGTTCACCAAGGCGTCGCTGTCCCCTCGGGGAAGCTAAACCTGCCTGTTTCCTCGATCGGCAGACACTTATCCCGTGCCGCCGTCGTAAGTCAGCGACCAACGACATTCATCGTTCGGCACGATCGAGGATGAGGTCATGACCAGAACTGCTTTCCCGTTCGCCACCCAGGATGTGTCCGCGCTGGCGCGTGCGCTCAACCGCGAGCTCGACGCCCAGGGTCACAAGCTCGGCCATGTCGAGATGCTGAACCTGCTGGCGCGCTCGGCCGGCTATCGCAACTTCCAGCATTTTCGCGCGCAGTTCGATGCCGAGGACATGCTGCAACGCCAGCCCGAACCGGAGCCGGTGCCCGATCTGCAGAAGGTCGCGCAGGCGACGCGCTACTTCGATACGAGCGGCGTGCTGACGCGGTGGCCGAAGAAGGCCAGCCACCGCCTGCTCTGCCTGTGGGTGATGTGGTCGCGGGTGCCGGCGGGCCGCGAGCTGAGCGAGAAGCAGCTCAACGAGCTGCTGCTCGGCCATCACGGCTTCGGCGATCACGCCCTGCTGCGCCGCATGCTGTGCGACACCGGCCTGATGACCCGCACCCGCGACGGCCGGGTGTATCGCCGGGTCGAGCAGAAGCCGCCGCCGGAAGGCGTCGCGTTGATACGCCACCTCGCCCCGCGGCTCGCGGCCTGACACTCGGTCGTCTCAGAGCACCGGCTTCCACGGCGCCGGCACCAGCCGGTAGCCGTCGCCGTCCTTGGCGACGTGGCCCATCGCCGGGAACGGGAAGTGGAAGCCCTGCACCCGCATCTTCTCGGCGGCGAGCATGTCGTAGGTCTTGCGGCGGGTGGTCTCGGCCATCGCCGGATCCTGATCGAACATCAGGTGCCAGGCCGGATGAGTGACGAACAGCGCGGGCAGGTTGGTGACGTCGGACTGGATGAACACCTTGTCCGATCCGGACGACAGCACGAACGAGGTGTGACCGGGGGTGTGGCCGCGGGTCTCGACGGCCAGCAGCCCCTGCGCGACGTCCTTGCCCCACTCGTAGGGCGTGACCTTCTTGTTCAGCCCGGTGTCGAACACTTTTCGCGCGGTCTGGAACACGTTCTGGATCCGGCCCGAGGGCGCGCGGCTCATCTCGCCGTCGTCCATGAAATATTTCCACTCCGCCGCTGGCACCAGCACGTCGGCGTTCGGGAACGCGGACTTGCCGGACGCATCGAGCAGGCCGTTGATGTGATCGCTGTGAAAATGCGAGATCACCACCAGATCGACCGCCTTCGGATCGAACCCGGCCGCCGCCATATTGCTAGCGAACTGGCCGACATTGCCCTTGCTGGACGCGAACGCACCCGGGCCGTTGCCGGTATCGACGACGACCAGCTTGCCGCCGGTGTTGATCACCAGCGGCGCGAACTGGATCGAGATCTTGTCCTTCGGCAGGAACGCGGCCTCCAGCGCCTCGCTGACCTCGTCTTTCATCACGTTGGTGACGAAGCCGTCGGAGAGCGGAAAGGTGTTGATGCCGTCGGAGATCACGTTCACCTGGGCGTCGCCGACCCGGTAGCGGTAGTAGCTCGGCGCCTGTTTGTCGGCGGCCGGGGCGGCAGCCTGGACGGGTGCGCTGCGCAGCAGCGGCACTGCCGCGAGCGCGGCGGTCGCAGTGAGGGCGTGACGTCGGGTCAGATCCATGGCGTGTCCTCGCTGGTGATTTGTGCCGCAGTCTAAGCTGCAACGCTCGCGCGATCACGTCATGACGCGCATTTGATCGGGGCTACGCCGACCGCAGCATCCAGCCGAGCCCGATCGACAGCCCGTCGCCGAACAGCAGCAGCACTGCCGACCACACCAGCGCCGACAGCACGTTGGCGATCTGGAACGGCCAGAACGGCATCTCGAAGATCCCGGCGGCCAGCGGCACCGAGGCGCGCAGCGGCCCGAAGAACCGGCCGATGAAGATGCTCGGCACGCCCCATTTGCGGACGAAATCCTCGCCGCGCAGCAGCAGCCCAGGATATTTCGACAACGGCCAGATCCGGGTGACGCTGTCCTTGTAGCGGTAGCCGAACCAGTACGACACCCAGTCGCCGAGCGCGGCGCCGACGCCCCCCGCAAGCCACACCGGCCAGAAGCTGACGCCGGACACCCCGATCAGCGCCCCGATCGCCACCAGGGCGCCCCAGGCGGGGACCAGCAGGGAAACGAATGCGAGCGACTCCCCGAACGCCAGGATCAGGACCACGGGCGCGGCCCACGCCTGATGCTGGCGCACGAACTCGGCAATGTCGTGGATATAGGCTTCCATCGTCTTTCAGTCGGCCGCCATTCCCGGCGCGGCCTTCACGTCGCTGTCGCAATAGCACGGACCATGGCCGGTCCAACATGCGACACGCCCTTCCCGACCTGACCCGAATGGCCGCAATGCGGCAGCCCGGCGCGGCATCGCGCCGCCACTGCCGTCAAAGTTCGCACTTTTCGATTGAACCTTTCCGCGGCGCACGCGGCTAAGCAGGTACCCCGGTAGCCACCCCGCACATCCTGCGGCCCGGACGTTTGATTGCCGGCGGCATCCCCATTCCCAGCTTTGAAGGACCTTTCAATGATCGGATCGATAATGATGTGCGCGAGCGCAGGGTTACTGGTGCTCGGCATGGTCGGCGGCATCGCCATGGGCATCGCCCACGATTTCACGCTCGGTCCGGCTCACGCCCACCTCAATCTCATCGGCGGCGTGATGCTGTTTCTGTTCGGCCTGTATTACCGGATGATCCCGGCCGCCGGCGCCACCCCGCTGGCCCGCATTCAGGGTGGCCTGCACATTGCCGGTGCCGTGCTGTTCCCGGCCGGAATCGCTCTTTCCATCACCCAGGGACCGGCCTATATGCCCGTTCCGGTCGTCGGATCGCTGGTCGTCACCGCCGCGGTGGTGCTGTTCGGCGTGATCGTCGTCCGCACCGCACGAGCGGAGGCAAGGCCGGCGCGGCACGATTTTCTGCACCCGGTCGACCGTCGCCACGGACCGCACACCGCCGGTCTGCATCCGGTGGCGGCCCACCCGGCGTCACATTCGCAAACCTTCCATGGCATAGTCAGCCACAATGATTCGCTTGGCGCACCGCGCCGGCAAGATCTCAGACCAGACTGCAGGATTCATGGCCAAGGCACTGAAGGCTAGTTCGAAAACGAAATCCGGGACCGACCTGTTCGGGGCCGCGCCGAAGTCCGCCGCGCCCAAGGCGCCCGCCAAGCCGAGCGGCGCCGAGGACGGTTATACCGCCGCGGACATCGAGGTCCTGGAGGGGCTTGAGCCGGTTCGTCGCCGCCCCGGCATGTATATCGGCGGCACCGACGAAAAGGCGCTGCACCATCTGTTCGCCGAGGTGATCGACAACTCGATGGACGAAGCGCTGGCCGGCCACGCCACCTTCATCGAGGTCGAGCTGTCGGCCGACGGCTTCCTCACCGTCTCCGATAACGGACGCGGTATTCCCATTGATCCGCATCCGAAATTTCCGAAAAAGTCGGCGCTCGAAGTGATCATGTGCACGCTGCACGCCGGCGGCAAATTCGACAGCAAGGTGTACGAGACCTCGGGCGGTCTGCACGGCGTCGGCGTCAGCGTCGTCAATGCGTTGTCGTCGCGTCTTGAAGTCGAAGTGGCGCGTAACCAGCAGCTTTACCGGATGACGTTCGAGCGCGGCCACCCCAAGGGCAAGCTCGAGAGCCTCGGCAAGATCAACAACCGCCGCGGCACCCGCGTCCGATTCAAGCCGGATACCGACATCTTCGGCGCCAAAGCGGCGTTCAAGCCGCAGCGCCTGTTCAAGATGGCGCGGTCGAAGGCGTATCTGTTCGGCGGCGTGAAGATCCGCTGGAAGTGCGACCCCGAACTGCTGAAGGGCATCGAGGACGTTCCGGCCGAGGATGAATTCCATTTTCCCGGCGGCCTGAAGGACTTCCTCGGCGCAGCGATCCACAACGACACGCTGGTGCACCCGGACATCTTCGCCGGCAAATCCGGTCGCAACGGCGCCCACGGCGCCTGCGAATGGGCGGTGGCCTGGACCGCCGATGCCGACGGCTTCCTGTCGTCCTACTGCAACACCGTGCCGACGCCCGACGGCGGCACCCACGAGTCCGGCCTGCGCAGCGCCCTGCTCCGCGGCCTGAAGGACCACGCCGAGCGGGCCGGCCAGGGCAAGCGCGCCTCCTCGATCACCTCCGAAGACGTCATGGTCGGCGCTGCGATCATGCTCAGCGTGTTCGTGCGCGAACCTGAATTCCAGGGCCAGACCAAGGACCGCCTCGCCACGGCCGAGGCGCAGAAGATCGTCGAGCAGGCGATCAAGGACCCGTTCGACCATTGGCTGTCCGGCAACCCGGTGCAGGCCAACAAGCTGCTCGACTTCGTCATCGAGCGCGCCGAGGAGCGGCTGCGCCGCCGCCAGGAAAAGGAAATCTCGCGCAAGACCGCGGTCAAGAAGCTGCGGCTGCCCGGCAAGCTGGCCGACTGCACCTCGACCGCGGCCGAAGGCTCCGAACTGTTCATCGTCGAGGGCGACTCGGCCGGCGGCAGCGCCAAGCAGGCGCGCGACCGCAAGACCCAGGCGGTGCTGCCGTTGCGCGGCAAGATCCTCAACGTCGCCTCCGCCGGCAAGGACAAGGTGGTGGCGAACGCCCAGCTGTCCGACCTGATCCAGGCACTCGGCGCCGGCACCGGCGTGAACTACCGCGAGGAAGACCTGCGCTATTCGCGCATCATCATCATGACCGACGCCGACGTCGACGGCGCCCACATCGCCTCGCTGCTGATCACCTTCTTCTACCGGCAGATGCCGAAGCTGATCGACGAAGGCCACCTCTATCTCGCCGTGCCGCCGCTGTACCGGCTGACCCACGGCGCCAAGACGGTGTACGCCCGCGACGACGCGCACAAGGAAGAGCTGCTCAAGAAGGAGTTCAACGCCAACGCCAAGGTCGATGTCGGCCGCTTCAAAGGTCTCGGCGAGATGATGCCGGCGCAGCTCAAGGATACCACGATGGATCCGTCGAGACGGACCCTGCTGCGCGTCGTGTTGCTCGCCGACGATCGCGACGGCACCGCCAATTCGGTCGAACGGCTGATGGGCACCAAGGCCGAAGCCCGCTTCGCCTTCATCTCGGAAAAGGCCGAGTTCGCCAGCGAAGAGATGCTGGACGTGTGAGGACTCGATCGGTCAGGCGGCGTCCGCCGGCCGCACCTGACGGTCGATCTCCGCGCCCTTGTCACGCTCGATGACGGCGATGTCGTACTGGCTCTGCAGATCGAGCCAGAACTGCGGAGCATTTCCGAAATAACGACCCAGCCGCACCGCGGTATCCGCAGTAATCGACCGACGACCATTGAGAATGTCGGTGATCCGTCCAGACGGAACGCCGATGTCCAGCGCCAGCCGGTTGGCGCTGAGTTTCCGCGCCGCCAGTTCTCGCTTCAGCAGCCGGCCGGGATGGGAAACAGGAGCCATGGTCGTCCTCTTTTCACCCTTTGTGATAGTCGACGATCTCGACTTCGAACGCATCACCTTTGCGAAACTCGAAACAAATCCGCCACCGGTCGTTGACCGTTACCGCCCATTGGTTCCTGCGCACGCCCTTGAGTTTGTGTAATCCTACGCTCTGCAGAGGACTGAGATCTTGCAGCGACTTGGCGGCATTCAAAGCCAGCAACAGATCGATCGCGGCCTCGACATCAAGACCGCGGAATTGGTCGGACCGGCTGCCGTCCCATAACTTCCGGGTGGCAGCATTGCGCCATGACCGGATCATGGCAATTTCATACTACGGCAAACGGTAAACCTCAAGCCGCTCGGCCAGAGCGGTTGACGAACTGCGGCAGGCTGCCTGACCTTTTGCCTTCGCAACCTTGCCGTCGCAGCGGCGTTTGCAGCGATTGCCGGAGACCGCCGATGACACGACACGCGCTTCTGATCACCGCCGCGATAGTCCTGATCCCCGACCTGAGCCACGCCCAGCCGCGCGCGCTCGACTGGCAGCGCTACAACGTCGCCGCCGGCTCGGCGGCCGCCGATGTGCCGCGCGCGATCTTCAGCGAGGACGGCGGGCCGGCGCAGGACGGCCCTGGCCGGCGGTTCGTCTCGGCCGACGGCCGCGCCGATCTCACCGTGCAGGCGGTGCCCAATCCCGACGGCGTCTCCCCGGCCGCGTTCCTGGCCGCGCGCAAGCCGCCGTCGGGCATCATCTATCGCCGCGTCACCCCGCGGTTCTTCGCAGTGTCGAGCGTCCGCAACGGCCGCATCTGGTACAACCGCTGCAACCGCGGCCGCGCCGTGATGAACTGCGTGCTGATCAACTATCCGGCCACCGAGAAGCGCAAATGGGACGCGATCGTCACCCGGATCAGTCGCTCGCTCAGCGGCCCCTAAAGCTCTCCCAGAAACCGAGCAATCAACTCTGATACTTCGGTCGATCGTTCCTGCTGCAGCCAGTGGCCGGCTTCGTGAAGGACGTGGGAACCGCGCAAATCCGAAACTAGGTTCGGCATTGCGGCAATGATTTGATCCATGCCCGGAATGCTCAGTCCGGTATCCCGTTCGCCGATCATGAACAGGGCCGGCACCTCAACGGCGCGACCGGCATACGCTTGCTGCAGTTCCCAATTGCGATCGAGATTGCGATAGTAATTCAATCCACCGGTGAAGCCTGACGTTTCGAACGCGCCGACCAAATGTTCGAAATCGACATCGGAGAGCCATCCTGGCAATTTGGCCGGTGTCGGGAGGCTTGCCAGCAAGCCGGTGCTCCTCGTGACCATGCCGAAAGGATTAGGCGTCCCATCGGACGGCTTGCGCGGACCTGCCTCACCACTTGCTGCGAAGATGAGCTTGCGAAGCGTCAAACGCACATCCCGGCTAAACTCAGCCTCTGGGACATCAGGTTGTTGAAAATAAAGTGCATAGAAGAGCGCGTCCTCAGTCTGCGGAAAGATCTGCGAGGGTGGCACGGGTGGCTGGTTCATCATCGGCACGCCCAGTGCGATGACGGCATGGAATCGATCGGGTCGCAGCAGCGCAGCTTGCCATGCAATGGTCGCACCCCAGTCCTGGCCGACAACGACGGCTTGTTTCTCGCCTAAAGCGTCCAGCAGGGCCACCAAGTCGCCGACGGCGTGGAAGACGGTGTACTGATCTGACCGCTGTGGGGCATCCGTATGGCCGTAGCCTCTCATATCCGGCGCAACGACGCGGTAGCCGGCTCGTGCAAATGCCTCGATCTGGTGTCGCCAAGCGTGCTTGGTCTCAGGGAAGCCGTGGCAAAGCAGCACGCACGGACCTGTCCCTGCAGCGAGGACGCTCATGTTGATCGTTCGGGTCTGAACGTTCATCTCTTTCACGGATACCTCCTTGATCGGTTGGCAGGGCCTCGACCGAGGCGCTCGGTTGATATCGTAACAATGCGTGTTACGGATAAGGCTTGCGTGTCAAGAACGCGTAACATCAATTGTTGCGGAACAATGTATGATGAAGACTGATGGTCGGCTTGCCAGAATGCTGCATGTGCTGGTTCACATGGGCCTGTTGGACGGTCGAGAAACGTCAGAGCGAATTGCGCTGATGCTCAATACGAATCCCGTCGTCGTGCGCCGTACACTCGGGGCGCTGCGTGACCATGGAATTGTCGAATCTGAAGGGGGGCGAGGCGGCGGTTGGAAACTCACACGCTCGCTCGATCAGGTCACGGTGCTCGACGTCCAGCGCGCGCTGACCGCGGGGACCATCCTGACTACCCCCGTCTCACGCGATCACCCGAGCTGTCCGGTCGAACGTGCCGCCAATTCGGTACTCGAAGAGGCGTACGCGGCTGCGGAGAAGCAGCTGATAGCAAAATACGGCGTGACGACCCTGGCGCAGATAGCAGAGCATGCAAAAGCTCGGCGCTGGCAACGCCCCCGTCGGGAGACCGACTCCGGTCATAACGACGACGGGGCTTGATTGCACGCCGGAAAAAGCGCGTAATCGCCTCATGCGCACAGTGTTTCTCGTCATCGGCGTCATCGCCCTCATCATGGGTCTGGTCTGGACCGGCCAAGGCGCCGGCCTCATCCAGTGGCCGGCCCAGAGCTTCATGATCAACCAATCGCAGTGGATGTGGTACGGCGCCTCGACCGCGTTCGGCGGCCTGCTGCTGATCTTCGTTTCGCGCAAGGTGTGATCCTCGAACGCAACTGGATGCGCTCCCCGTGGATGCGTCCCTCGGCGTTTCTCTGCGCCGAGTTCAGCCGGTGGGCTGCTGCGGATCGTCGCGGCGAAACAGTCCGAAGACGAAACGTCGTGCCGACGGCACGAACGCGAACAGGCCGCCCAGCGCCGTGAGCAAACCGGTCAAGGTCGCGATCAAGCCGCTGAACTCGGCGACGTAGAGCTTGACCTGCTGCAGCAGACCGACCTGGATCACGATCGCCTCGTGCAGCGTCGTCACCTGCACCGGATGCTTGTCGGCCCCGACCTTGATGGTCGCGACCACCTCGATGATCAGTCGCTTCTCGCCCTGGCTTTGCGGCGTCAGCATCCAGGTCCATTCGACCGGCGCCGCCGTCGTCGCGGTGCGCGCTTGCGCGGCGGCCGGCTCCACCTTCAGATCGTCCGCACGCAGCGTCGCTTCGAGCGCTTGCGCGAACGGGCGCTCGCGCACGACCACCTCGCCGGAGGTGCCGCCGAACCTGTCATCGACATTCTGACCCGGCGTCGTCTGCAGCACCAGCGTCAGCCGGAACGCCTCTCCGACATAGGCCGATTTCGGGCGGTTGAACCGATACTTGCCGCTCGGCAGATTGGCCACGATTGCGGCGAGATCGACGCAAGGCCCGGGATTGTCGACGATACCGAGACTGCGCTCCCTGGCACGGCAGGCCGCTTCGTCGGATTGCGCCGTCGTCGGCGGCGACGGCGTTGGCGGGTCGGTGGGTTGCGAGGTCTGTGCTTGGGCCAACGAGGGAGTGCCGGACGGCCGCGCGCGGAATGGCGGTCGCGGGCGCGGCGTCTCGATCGAGGCGATGACGTTGCCGGCCTCGCCTTGCTTCATGAAATCCCACATCCAGGCGTCGGAGCGAAACCAGTGTTCGGCTGCGGTGATCGTCGGGGACTGCCCGGCCTGCCCTTTCACGTTGCTGTTCGGCCCATCGGCGTCGCCGGACGTGCGAGCGTCGGCGGACGCCTGCACGACTTGGGGCGGCGGAGGCGGCGCCGTGACGGTGATGCTGATCGGCTCGGTGGTGATCGAGTTGGCAGGCGCGCGTGCGAACCATGTCGCGGCGCCGACAGCGGCAGCCGCGCCGATCCCAAGCACAATCGTCCAAACAGTCGCGCTTCGCATCGCATGCTCGCGCCGACGGACCAGCCGTCATTCAAAGACGTTCAACGAACTACAGGTCATGAAATGCGATCAGTCGATCGCTGGTAGTCAATGCCAAGATAGCGGAGATTTCAAGTCTGTTCGCACGGCAACACGACGGACGATGCCGCACTCACCGCCTGAACGTCTTGATCTCCGACACGCTGCCGTCGCGATAGGTCAGCTCGACTGACACTGATTTCACCCCGGGCGCCAGCTTCAGATACGGCTGCGCGCTGCTCGGGATCGCGACCGGATCGCGCATGTCGCAGGCCGGCATCTTCAGCACCTTATCCGGCACCGCGCTGTCGATGCCGATCCGCACTTCACGGATTGCGCAGCGATACGACATCAGGTGCGTGTAGTACACCAGCAGGCCGTTGAACTGCCGGAACGACAGCCAGCTCGTCGCCGTCATGTCGAGGATCTTGCGCTGATCGCGGATCAGCGCCGCCTCCGGTTCGAACTTGATCGGAAACGGCCCCTGCATCTCGCCTTGCGCATCGATATAGCGCAGCTCGATGGTGCCGGCGGGCGCATCCGCCGGAAGCTGGATCGACGGGTTCGGCATCCGCTTGCGGGTACGCGGATCGAGCGCGTCCATGAAGCCGGTTTCGCGGAACGCGCCCTCGCCCATTCGCCACGAGATGCCGAGCGTCGGATCGGCGATCGAGAACGACACCGTCCAGCCGCCATTGTGCCGGGAGAAGCTTGCGATCGGCGCGTTCAGCGCTTCCGAGGCCGGCGGCTGCAGCGGGGCGACCGGCGGCAGCGCCGCAAGCTTCTGCTGCGGCTCGGCAGCTGCGACGCTGGCCTGCGGCCGCCCGTTCAGGAACACGTCGTCGACCATCTGGTCGAAGTAGACCGGCACCTGCTTGTGACCGATGGTGTCTGCCATTTCGCTGACGGCGCGGCGGGTGCGCTGCGCCACCTGCACCAGGTTCTCGCCGGGATCGAGCAACTGCTTGACGAACACCCGGGTGAACACCGAGTTCGGATTGCTGTCATGGTCCGACAGCCGGTCGAGCGCGGTCTGCCGCGGGCCGGCCGAGAAGATCGAGAACACGCCTTCCGGCAACGTCGTCATCGGCGCCAGCCCGCCACGCCCGGCGAGCGCACGGACGCCGCGGCGCTCGAACGGATTATTGCGGCAGGCGTCGAGAACCAGGATCGCGGTGCGGGCTCCGCGGTTCTGCAGCCGGTCGACGATGCGGTCCGCCATGATCGAGGCGTCGCGGACCAGTTCCTCCTGGCCTTCGGTGGCGGCCGGCACGTCGGTGGGCAGCAGGTAGTTCTGCCCGGCGATCTCGAAGCCGTGACCGGCGTAGAAGAAGAACGCGGTGTCGCCGGGTTCGATGGAGGTGTCGAACGCCAGCAGACTCTGGCTGAAGGCGGCGCGGGTCTGGTTTTCGGCGACCATCACCTGGAAGCCGAGAGTCTTCAGCGCATCGCCGATGGTGCGCGCGTCGTTGACCGCCTTCTGCAGCTTCGGCACGTTGCGATAATTGTCGTTGCCGATCACCAGCGCGACCCTCTTCGCCGCCGATGCGGGGCCGGCGCCCAGCAGCGTAAGCACGCAGGCGACGACCGCGAATAGTGCAGCTCCGTGCCGCGTGCCGGCCCTTCCGATCGATCGCATTCCAGTCCCTCAAAACGAAGCGGCCGGATCGCGTCCGCCTGCGCCATAGTCGGCCAGAACCCGAGCACGGTTCAACCCGAAAAGGACGTCAAGGCGGCCACGATCCGGCCTGGCCCTCAATCACCAGTCCGCTAAACTGCCCAAATTGGGCGTTTCGGCCTGTCCTTGTTTCGGTTGGCCCTCAATCACCAGTCCGCTAAACTTTTCCGGCCGACGCTCCGCAGGTGGTGGTGTTTCGGTTGGCCCTCAATCACCAGTCCGCTAAACTAGACTATCGCCGAACCCCTTGAAGAGATCGGTTTCGGTTGGCCCTCAATCACCAGTCCGCTAAACTCGAGCCGCTGCTGGGGCGGATCGATCTCTGGTTTCGGT
>NZ_QKQS01000026.1:0-2798 GCF_003226555.1 Rhodopseudomonas palustris
CCCGCTCCAGGGTCGAGCGCAGCGCTTCGTCGGAGACGTGGGTGTAGATCTCGGTGGTGGCGATGCTGGAGTGGCCGAGCAGCCGCTGCACGATGCGGATGTCGACGCCGCTTTCGATCAGCAGCGTCGCGGCGGTGTGGCGCAGCATGTGCGGCGTCACCCGCCGCCGCACGCCGGCCTGACCGGCGAAGTTGCGCAGCTTGGTGCGGAACGAATGCGGCCGCAGCTTGGTGCCGTTGCGATTGACGAACAGCGGTCCGTCGCCGCCGAGCATGCGCAGACGCTGTGCCGCCAGCTTGCGCAGTTCGTTGCGGAGCGCCGCATCGGTGACATAGACGACACGGTCGCGTGATCCCTTGCCGTGAATCCGAATCGCTGCGCCGTCGCTGGCGACGTCGCTGCTGACGATCTTGCACAACTCGCCGATCCGGATTCCGGTCGCGATCATCAGCCGGATCTCGGTGCACAGCGACGGCGCGTCCGGCGCCGCATGTCGCGCCGCGCCCGGCGCCCGCGCCGATTTCAAAAGCCGCGTGGTCTCGTCCCGCGACAACGTCCGCGGCAACCGCTTCCGCTTCGGCAGCTTCAATCGCCAACCGTCGAACGGATTTGGCGTGCCGTCGCGATCGGCGAGAAAGCGAAAGAACGCCCGCAGACAAGCCAGCCGCCGGCGGATCGTCGCAGCGGAGAGCTTTCGCTCGGCCATGTGCTCGAGGTAGGCGCGGAGATGGTCGGTGAGGATCATCGCATCGGCGCAGAACATCTTGTCCTCGCGACGCCGGGTCTCGATCCACGCGGCAAAGTCCGCCAGATCATACCCGTAGGCTTGCAACGTGTGTTCCGACAACTGCCGCTCGACTGAGCAGTGGTCGAGAAATCGGACGATCAGTTTCGTGAGAGGCATTCGATACTCCGCCCAATGGACGGAGTATTCTTAAGGACAAAAGAAATTCCGACACGCTCCGATTAGCTGAATCTCATAATAGGGTTAGTGGTTGTGGTCGCTTAATGTTTGCAACTGCTGAACGAGATTCACATAACCCCAAATTATGTTGCAGTCCGACGACTTGCCCATCAAGAAGATAATTGAGCGGCTGTATGGAGATGGCCAAGCCATATGGGATGCCCATGATCGGTGGAATCGTTACAAGCGAGCCGGAATAGACGGCTTCGCTAAGGAATTTGTGAGCCCCTTGTTGGCGAGGTCCAAGTCGGTTCTAGACGCGGGTTGTGGCTGCCAACCTTATTCGTGGACGCCTCCTTTATCGATAGGCTTTGATATTTTTGAAAAGCAGCTAGCAGCGAGACAATTAGGTGTAGTTGGAGACGTTTCGAGACTTCCGTTCCGCGATGGTTCATTCGAGTTTATAATCTGTGTCGCTTCTGTTATGAATTATGTACCGGCTCTCGAGACGATATCTGAGTTCTCAAGGACTCTACGGCAAGGCGGCCATTTGTTGCTTCATTACGAAACGTCAACAAGCTTCGAACATTTCTTGACTAGGCGATGGGGAGCGCCGGTCACGCGGATCAACACGCTGAACAATGGCCGAGAAGATGCGGTGTGGGTCTATTCTTCAGAGTATATAGATAGTGTGCTTACCTTAAATGGCTTTAGGGTTCTAAAGCAGAGATTCTTCCATATAGCTTCGGCACTTTTGCTTCGTGTTGGCTTTAGCCAGCAACGCGCAGCTGGATTGGCCGCCCTTGATTGCGCTCTTAAACCCTTCGACCGTCTCGGAGACGACAGAATTATTCTAGCCGAAAAGCTTTAAATATAAGCCTCCGAAGTTTAGGATGCCTAGTAAACCCTAGTATGAGAGAGGCACTCAAAAGTGCGGCGACGGCCGCAACTAGCCTCTCTTGAGTGAATGCAACAGCCAAGCCAACTGCTGGGGGGATAGTGAGTAGGGCGACATAGAACAGGGTAGGTGGATCCGCTCGTGGTGCAGGGTCGATGGAAAATGCCAAGTCGAGATTCTTCATTCCGTTGAGGGTGATTTTTTTCTGTTTTGAAGTCTCCAGAATCATGTTCTCTAGCAAATTGTCCGCAGCTTCCTTGTATTCTCGATACTGATTGGGCCGCATTGTTCTCTTGTACCATTTCGCGTAGTGAGTTCTGTAAATTAGTTCTAGAATTCGAACGAATTCGGGAGTTGATATTGTGCTTCGATCTGGTCGCGAGGCTATAAGCAGTGCAGCCCTACAACTGTCGCGGTCTTGTACAATAGAAGTGTCCGGAGCCCAGTATCTTGCCTTGGCTACCTTGAATCCAATAAGGCGCATGAGGCGCACCATACTGGTCGGCGCGATGCTTGTTGCAACGGCGCCTTCTTCGAGCATTATTTCCGCTGCCAGATAATTGACCGGAAGTCTCTGCTCCTCAATGTCACGGGCGATGAGGTCGCAGAAGCTAAAGAATGCTCCAAGCCCTCTTTGATTGGGCGATATTACCAAGTGATCTACAATGCCTAGATGGCCTTCCGGATAATACATGAAGGTCGCAAACCCACATGGATTGCCATCATAGGAAAGCCCATAGTACGTGATCTGTTGTCCTAATATTGGTGAAAGCAAGAATTCTACGAGTTCATTCGTGGACGTTCGATGCTCAGCTCCAAAATGGAGCACATACAGATTCAGGAATTCAGACAAACGCTCGATCTTGGTAAGATTCGAACGAAAGATCTCAAGTTCAAACGTGGACTGAATACGAGCCATAATTTGGGGTTATGCGTGGTGGCTCTGGAATTTTGACAAGCCACCATATCAACTTAGGGTTGGTGTCCAACCCCTAC
>NZ_QKQS01000026.1:2808-55793 GCF_003226555.1 Rhodopseudomonas palustris
CGTGGTGGCTCTGGAATTTTGACAAGCCACCATATCAACTTAGGGTTGGTGTCCAACCCCTACCTTCCTCTCAACCTCTCCAACATCTCTCCCGTCGCAAATCCATCCGCGGGCGCGCCGATCGAGGCTTGGAAATTCCGCAGCGCTTCGCGGGTCATGCTGCCGAACTGGCCGTCGGGGGTGCCGCGGTAGAAGCCGCGGTTGGCGAGAAGCTGTTGCAATTCCAGCTTTTCGGTGCGGGACAGGGCCTTTTCCTGGCGCGGCCAGTCCTGGACGAACGGGCCGCCGCCGCGCAGCCGGTCGGCGAAATGGCCGATCGCCAGCGCGTAGGCCTCGGCCGGGTTGTACTTCATGATCACCCGGAAATTGGTCAGCATCAGGAAGCCGGGGCCGTCGGCGCCGGCCGGCGCCAGCAGATAGGCCTTGTCGGACGGGCGAGGGAATGCCTGCCCGGTCGGGCGCTGCAGGCCCATCTGCTGCCACTGCGCCAGCGATTGGCTGTGGCGGCGGTCGGCCAGCATGTAGTTGAAGCCCTTCGGCACCACGACCTCGTAGCCCCAGGTCTCGCCGCTCTGCCAACCGTCCTTCTTCAGGTTGTTGGCGGTCGAGGCGATCAGGTCGTAGGGATTGTCGACGACGTCCTTGCGGCCGTCACCGTCGGCGTCGACCGCGAAGCGCTTGAACGCGGTCGGCATGAACTGGGTCGGGCCGAACGCGCCGGCCCAGGAGCCGCGCAGTTGCTCGGGCCGCAGATCGCCGTGATGCAGGATTTCCAGCGCGGTCAGGAATTCGTCCTTGAAGTATTTCTGCCGGCGGCCGACGCAGGCCAGCGTCGCGGTCGAATTGACCACGTAGCGATCGCCCATCTGGGTCGAGTAGTTCGATTCGATGCCCCAGATCGACGCGATGATGTAGCGATCGACGCCGGTGGCGCGCTCGACGGCGTCGAACTGCGGCTTGTACTGCGCCAGGATCTCGCGGCCCCTGGCGAGCCGGGTGTCGTTCACCAGGATGTCGAGATAATCCCAGATCGACTTGGTGAATTCGGGCTGGGAATCCATCAGGTCCATCAGCCGCAAATCGGGGCTGAGCCCGGCGGTGAAGCGGGCGAAGCTCTCGCGCGAGATGCCGCGGCGCGCGGCGTCCGGCCACATCGAGGCGACGCAATTGTCGAAATTCGCCGCCGCCTGCCGGATCGCCGCCGCTGTCATCAGCGGATGGCCGGAGGCGCCGTCCTCGCCGCTCCATTCGGTGGTCGCGCGCACCGGCGCTGCGACCGGCGCCTGGGCCGGGGCGTTGACCGGCTGCGGCGTGGCGCCGGCGGGCCGATTGCCCGGCAGCGCGCCGGTGAACAGGTCGAAGATCGCGAACGGATTGGAGCGCTCGGCGGTCTGCGCGGTCGCCGCCGCCGGCAGCAGCGTCGCGCCGATCAGTGCGATCGTTGCCGCGCGCGCCAGCCGATTGTGAGTTGCCGTCATCGATCGATCCCGTCTGCTCGCATCTGCCCCCGGCCGCGAGGAGGCCAGTTCGACGTTTCGATCAGCTTAACAAAGCGTTTTTTTGGCGTCAGCGGCCGTACCGATGCGGCGCAGGCGCGGCGGGCCCAGCAGACGGCGTAATCCGCGGCCAAGATGCCGGAAGCCGCCGCAGCCCAGGCGCAATCGCACGGTCCGGCATTCACGACGTCTGCGGCCCGCCGCTTCGGGACTGCTACGCAATGTCACGCCCGGGCCCCCGAGTTCGCGGTCGGCCCGAAGCGCGGTCAACCGATCAGCTTCACCAGCGTGGTGGCGGCGAGATAGAGGCCGAGCCCGATCAGGGCGAACAGGAACCAGCGCCGGAACGTGTCGGGGTGCATCCGGGTCCGCACCGCCTGGCCAGCGAACATCCCGGCGAAGGCCGCCACCATCGCGATCACGCCGGGCAGGGCGGTGGCGGTCGACAGCAGCCCGGCGTCGGTCAGGTTCACGGCCAGCGCCAGCGTCGCGGTGGTGAAGAACACACCGAGCGCCTGCACCAGCTCGTCCTTCTCCATCCCGATCGCCTGCAGATACGGCATCGACGGAATCACCTGGACGCCGGTCGCGGCCGAGATCACCCCGGTGATCAGCCCGACCGGGCCGCCGACCCAACGCTCGCGATTCGGCGCGAGGTGAAAACGGTGCTTGCTGAGGCCGAGGATCCCGTAGGCCACCAGCAGCACGCCGAGCACCAGCGCGCCGTAGCGGGCGTAAGGCCCGGTCATCAGACCGGCGCCGAGGCGGATGCCGATCACGGTGCCGAGCAGCAGCGGCCACAGCCGGCGCAGGATGTCACGCAGATAGCTGCCGACGAAGGTCTGCCAGATGTTGGTGACGATCGCCGGCACGATCACGATGGCGACCGCGTGGGCCGGCGGCATGGTGATCGCCAGCAGTCCGATCGACACCGTCGGCAGGCCGAGGCCGATCACGCCCTTGATGAAGCCGGCGAAGGCGAACACCGCGGCGATCACGAACAGGAAGGAAACCGTCATCGGGCCAGCTAGCCCGATCCACGAGGACCGGGCAACGCCAGCGCGAGGCGGAGGTCAATGCGTGGGGCGCGCAACTCGCGCCGCGTCAGGGACTGACGGTTGTCGGTTCAGCCGTTGAGGATCTTCATCGCGGCTTCGTGCACGCGCTTGTCGCCGGCCGCGACGATTCGGCCGCCGTTCTGCGCCGGCTGGCCGTCCCAAGTAGTGATCACGCCGCCGGCGCCGGTGATGATCGGGATCAGGGCCGCGACATCGTAGGGCTTCAGCTCGGTCTCGATCACCAGATCGAGCTGCCCGGCGGCCAGCATGCAGTAGGAATAGCAGTCGCCGCCGTAGCGGGTCAGCCGTGCCCCGGCCTGCACCTTCTCGAAGATGGCGCGATCGGCATCGTTCATCAGCAGCGGCGAGGTGGTGAACAGCACCGCGTCCTTGATCGCCGCACAGCGCCGCACGCCCAGCTTGCGTTCGCCGGACGGCCCCTTGTAGGTCGCCGAGGCATTGTCGCCGGAGAAGCGCTCGCCGATGAACGGCTGGTGCATCATCCCGAACACCGGGGTCCCCTTGTGCAGCAGCGCGATCAGCGTGCCCCACACTGGAAATCCGGCGATGAAGGATTTGGTGCCGTCGATCGGATCCAGCACCCAGACGTAATCGGCATCCTCGCGTTCATTGCCGAACTCTTCGCCGACGATGCCGTGCTGCGGGAAACTGGCCTTGATCAGCCGGCGCATCACTGCTTCCGCGGCGCGATCGGCCTCGGTCACCGGATCGAAGTCGCGGCCCGGATGCTTGTTGTCGATTGTCAGCGACGTACGGAAGAACGGCAGAATGGTGTCGCCCGACGAGGTCGCAAGGCGGCCGATAAACGCGGCGAAATCGATGACCGTCACGGGGCGATCCTTTGCGAGCATTGCGGGCGAGACATGGAACCGCGCCCCATCTTAGACGGGCGCGGCCGAACCCCTGCTCCTTTATTATGGCGGGTGACTCCCGGTCCATAGTCTGAATCGTTGGCAATAAGCCGCACTCACAGCTTTGAAGCGGGTTCCGGGAATGGGGGAACTAGGTGCGACAAGAGCGCTCGGAATCGGCCGAAAAGGCGGTGCGGGCTTTGGTCGCGGCTCCGCCCATCTCATTGATCCATCTCAAAAAATTTTAGCCGTTCCGCGGCGCGGGCGGTGCTCTGACATGCGTTTTTTGCATGGAAAAACGCCTGAAAACACTTGCGTTTTGTGCGGCGCGGCCGCATATTGTTGCGGTGCGGTAGCGCCTCGCGCTATCGCTGCCCTCCTTGGGCGTTTCCTCCCTAGACTTGGGCCGCTTGCCATCGCAAGCGGCCCTTTTTTCTTGGCATCTGCGTTCAGGCACCTGGCCCTCATATTGGGACCAGCAGACCGGAAATCAGAAAGGGGAAGCTCGCGGCTATTCGGCTGCGGCCTGGAACGGACGAAGGTCGTCCAGCGGGATCGCCGCCAGCGCCTCGGCGAGGCGGCTGAAATCCTCGGCCACCGTGGGGAACCGATCGCTCCGCAACCGGAGCCGCTCGTCCATATAGATCGAGCGGTTGAGTTCGACCTGCACGGTGTGCAGCCCGGTGCCCGGATTGCCGTAATGCTCGGTGATGAAGCCGCCCGCATAGGGCTTGTTGCGTCCGGTCGAGTAGCCGCGCGCCGCCATCGTCTCTTCGATCACGGCCGCAATCAGCGGCGCGCAACTGGTGCCATAGCGGTCGCCGATCACGACGTCCGGCCGCTTCGGCTCGTCGCGGGAGATCCCGACCGACGGCATCGAGTGGCAGTCGACCAGAATCGCCGAGCCGAACTGCTGGTGCGCCTGGTTGATCAGCCGGCGCAGCGCGCGGTGGTAAGGCTTGTACAGCGTCTCGATTCGGCCCAGCGCGTCGTCGATCGGAATCCGCTCGTGATAGATCTCCTGGCCGTCGCCGACGACGCGCGGGATCGTCCCGAGGCCGCCGGCGACCCGCATCGAGCGAGTGTTGGCGAAGCTCGGCAGCCGGCCGTTGAACATCCTGGGATCGAGCTCGTAGGGCTCGCGGTTGACGTCGATATAGGAGCGCGGAAAATGCACCCGCACCACCGGAAAACCGTCGTGGATCAGGTGGCCGATCAATTCGTCCATGAACGAATCTTCGGAGCGCTGCAGTGCTTCGAGGTCGATCCGCGAGGCGTTCAGGAAGGCGTTCGGATACACCGAGCCGGAATGCGGCGAATTGAAAATGATCGGCGCACGCCAGATCGCAGGTTCTGCGATCTCGAAGGCGGGGGAGAACTCACCGTCGAATTCGGTCATCGTTGTCCGCCACCCGTCAGATTCGCCGTTCTCCTGTCTGGCCGACAGCGCGTCTGGTGATTTGTTGGGCGGTATTGTCGGCAATCGGGCGGGCGCTGCCAAGCAAAATCCTTCCAAACACCGCGGACATAACGCCGAGGCCAAACAAATGTGCCGATCTGGGATTTGTTGATTCAGGCTGCGATCGGGCGCAGGATTATCCACACTTCCCTCACGCGACCGGCTGCGGGAATTTCACCCGAAATTTACCAGACTTCGGTCTAACTGGATCGATCGGTTCTCCTCGCCCGGATTTGAAGTTCCAGCCACATGCACAAGATCCTCCTTGCCGAAGACGACAACGACATGCGCCGCTTCCTGGTGAAGGCGTTGGAAAACGCCGGCTTCCAGGTCTCCTCGTTCGACAACGGCATGTCGGCCTATCAGCGGCTGCGCGAAGAGCCGTTCGAAATGCTGCTGACCGACATCGTGATGCCGGAGATGGACGGAATCGAGCTGGCGCGGCGCGCCTCCGAGCTCGATCCCGACATCAAGATCATGTTCATCACCGGATTCGCCGCGGTGGCGCTGAATTCCGATTCGGATGCACCGAAGAACGCCAAGGTGCTGGCCAAGCCCGTGCACCTGCGGGAATTGGTCAGCGAAGTGAATAAGATGCTCGCCGCCTGAGATTGGCGTCGAAATCCTGCTTTGGTGTCCTTGCCTGACCGGCCCGGAGCCGATATAGGGACGCCACCCGTGAAGACGATCTGAGGGCGCGTAGCTCAGCGGGAGAGCACCTCGTTGACATCGAGGGGGTCACAGGTTCGATCCCTGTCGCGCCCACCATCCCTCGGCGGATCGCTCCGCTATCCCCCGTCACCTCACCTGCATCCGGTCCGCTCGCTTCGAAGCATCGGCTCCGATTCGGTCGATGCCCTGCGATCAATCGCCGGGCCGAGTCTCCTTGCCGGCCCCGTAGCGCAGGCCGTCGATCAGCAGCGCCACCATGCGGCTCGTATGCTCGGGATCGCTGCCGGGCGCCGAATTGCAGAGCTGTGCCACCGCCTTGAGCAGATCGAATGGGTCGACATCGCGGCGGATCTCGCCGGCCGCGCCAGCCGTATCCAGCAGAGATTGCAGCGCCGGGACCAGCCGTTGTTCGAAATAGGCCGGCAGGCTGTCATAGGCCGGGTTGCCCGAATACAGCGCCGCCGCCAGACCGCGCTTGGTCGCGATGAAGTCGACATAATGCTGCATCCAACGCGACAGCGCCTCAACAGGCGGATACTCCTGCGCCAGCGTCGCCGCTGCATCCGCGCAGCAATCGACGCCGTTGCGAAAAACTGCGACGATCAGATCCGAGCGCTGTGGAAAGTGCCGATACAGCGTGCCGATTCCGACGCCGGCCTTCTCGGCGATGTCCCGCACCGGCGCATCCACGCCCGCCGTCGCAAACACCGCTAGCGCCGCCTCGAGCAGCGTCTTCAAATTGCGCTGCGCGTCCGCCCGGACCCGGCGCGGCGCGCGGGCCGCGGAGGCGCCTTTTCCGGGCGGCTTTTCGGACACGAGAATACCTCTTGATAAACGGAACAATGTTCCGTATAAGGAGTTGCTGGTTCGTTATCTCATATCGAACCCCGCCGGGCTATCCGGCCTCTGTCAAACAACCAACGCTCCGAACTAACCAGCCGCTCCGCGGTTAGCGAGTTTCGTCTCGCACTTTTCGTCTCGCGCAACATGCGCGCGCGAACACGACCGCTTGCGCGCTCTCATCTCGTCCCCAAGGAGGTCCTATGACCGCTGATCGCACTGCCGCGTCTGCCGCGGCGATCCGCATCAATGGAGTCGACTATCCGGTCCCTGCCGATCCGCGGGTCTCGCTGCTCGATCTGCTGCGTGAGACCTTGAACCTGCACGGCACCAAGAAGGGCTGCAATCAGGGCGCCTGCGGCGCCTGCACCGTGCTGGTCGACGGCGAGCGCATCGTGTCGTGCCTGTCGCTCGCCGTGCAGCACGCCGGCCGCAGCGTCACCACCATCGAAGGCCTCGCCGGCGGTGACGGACTCCACCCGTTGCAGCAGGCCTTCATCGAGCACGACGGCTTCCAGTGCGGCTACTGCACGCCGGGGCAGATCTGCTCTGCGATCGGCATGGTCGCCGAGTTGCAGCGCGGCGTGCCGAGCCACGTCACCCGCGATCTTGCCGTCGAGCACGTCGCGCCGACCCACGACGAAATCCGCGAACGCATGAGCGGCAATCTGTGCCGCTGCGGCGCGCACAACGGCATCATCGCGGCGATCCGCGATACTTATGCGGAGGCTGCAGAATGACTCCTTTCGATTATTCACGCGTCGGCGACGTCGCCGCCGCGGTGCGGCTCGGCGCCGCCACGCAGGCCAAGTTTCTCGGCGGCGGCACCAATCTGGTCGACCTGATGCGCGAGACCATCGAGCGCCCGGCGGCGCTGGTCGATATCACCGGCCTGCCGGCGGAGATCACCGAGCGCGACGATGGCGGTCTGGTGATCGGCGCGGCGGCGCGCAACACCGCGCTGGCCGAGCACCGCGCGGTGCGCCGGCGCTATCCGATGCTGTCGCGCGCCATTCTGGCCGGCGCCTCGGCGCAGATCCGCAACATGGCGACGGTCGGCGGCAATCTCTTGCAGCGGACGCGCTGCACTTACTTCTACGACGACGCCGGCTCGCGCTGTAACAAGCGCAGTCCGGGTCAGGGCTGCGACGCCATCGAGGGCTTCAACCGCAACCATGCGATCCTCGGCGCATCCGAAGCCTGCGTGGCGACGCATCCGTCCGACATGTGCGTTGCGCTCGCCGCGCTCGACGCGGTGGTTCATGTCGAAGGGCACGCCGGGAAGCGGGCGCTGCCGTTTGGTGACTTCCATCGTTTGCCGGGCGACCGCCCGGATCAGGAGACAACGCTTGAGCCCGGTGAACTGATCACCGCGATCGAACTGCCGGCGCAGCCGATCGCCGCGCGCTCGGCCTATCGCAAAGTGCGCGATCGTTCGAGCTACGCGTTCGCGCTGGTGTCGGTCGCCGCCGCGCTCGAGCTCGACGGCGGGAAAGTGAAGGACGTGCGGCTGGCGCTCGGCGGCGTCGCTCACAAGCCGTGGCGGGCGCTGAAGGCCGAGCAGGCGCTGCGCGGTGGCGAGGCCACGGTGGAGGCGTTCCGTGCCGCGGCCGACGCTGAGCTCGCCGCGGCGGTGCCGCTCGGCGACAACGCCTTCAAGATCGAGCTGGCCAAACGAACGATCACTGCCGTTCTCGGCGAACTTGCAGGAGATGCCCGATGAGCATCGTCAACGAAGCGAAACAAGCCGTGCGCGGTGCCGCGATGGATGTGATGGAGAAAGCCGTCGCGCTCGCGCCCGATAGCTGGATGCCGGGCGGCGAGCCCGATCCCTTGATCCGCGCCAAGCACGGCTCGATCGGCGCGTCGGTCCCTCGGATCGACGGACCGCTTAAGGTGAGGGGCGCGGCGCCGTTCGCCGCAGAGTTCGCGCTCGACGGCATGCTGTATGCGGCACTGATGTTCAGCACCGTCCCGAAGGGCCGGATCACGACGCTCGACACCACCGCGGCCGAAGCCGCCCCCGGCGTCGCGCTGGTGATGACTCATCGCAACGCGCCGCGCATGAAGCCGATGCCGCTGTTCATGACCGCCGAGAAGGCAGGCGGCGGCGACAATCTGCCGATCATGCAGGACGATCGCATCCATTGGAACGGCCAGCCGATCGCGGTCGTGTTGGCGGATACGCAGGAGCAGGCCGATCACGCCGTCTCTCTGATCCGCGCCACCTATGAGGCGGACGCGGCGCTGACCAGTCTCGCCACCGCCAAAGCCAAGGGCACCGAGCCCGGCCTGTTCATGGGCCAGCCGCTCAAAGCCGAGAAAGGCGACGCCGAAGCGGCTCTCGCCCAAGCGCCGGTCCGGGTCGACGGCCGCTATTCGACGCCGCGGCACAATCACAATGCGATCGAGCCGCACGCCGCCACGGTGGCGTGGCAGGACGACAAACTGATCGTGCACGATGCCTCGCAGGCGGTGCAGCACACCGCGTGGTCGCTCGGGGATGTGTTCGGCATCGCCGAGGAGCAGGTCCATGTCACCTCGCCGTTCGTCGGCGGCGGCTTCGGCGGCAAATGTCTGTGGCAGCATCAGGTGCTGGGCGCGGCGGCTTCCAAGCTCGCCGGCCGGCCGGTGCGGATCGCGCTGTCGCGTGAAGGCGTGTACCGGATGATCGGCGGCCGCACCCTCACCGAACAGCGCTTCGCGATCGGCGCCGAGCCGGATGGCCGCTTCGTTGCGCTGATCCACACCGGCGTTGCCCCGACGTCGCGACAGAACGCGTTCCCCGAGCCGTTCATCCTGCCGACGATGAGCAGTTACGCCTCGCCGAACATCAAGCTCGATGTCGAGACCGTGCATCTCGACATGCTGGCCAACACCTTCATGCGGGCGCCGGGCGAGTCGGTCGGCACCTTCGCGATGGAGTCGGCGATCGACGAGATGGCGGTGGCGCTCGGCATAGATCCGGTCGAGCTGCGCATCCTCAATCAGCCAACGGAAGATCCGCTGAAGGGCACGCCATTCTCGTCGCGGCATATCGCCGAGGCGTGGCGGGCCGGCGCCGAACGCTTCGGCTGGTCGCAGCGCAATCCGACCGCCGCCAGTGTTCGCGATGGCGAATGGCTGGTCGGCATGGGCTGCGCCACCGCGACCTATCCGTACCACCGCATGCCGGGCGGCGCGGCGCGTATCACCCTGACCCGCGACGGCGCCGTCAAGGTCGAGATCGCCGCGCATGAAATGGGCATGGGCACCGCGACCGCGCATACGCAGGTGGTAGCCGAACGGCTTGGCCTGTCGCGCGATCAGGTGACATTTGCCTATGGCGACTCGGCGTTCCCCGGCGTGGTGCTGGCCGGCGGCTCGCAGCAGACCGCATCGATCGGCGCCTCGGTAATCGCCGCACATCACGTGCTGATCAAGGAACTGCTCAAGCTCGCAGGCAACGACTCGCCGCTCGCCGGCCTCAGCGCCGAGGAGGTCGGCACCGTGAATGGCGGCCTTGCCAAGCTCGACGACACGTCGCGTCACGAAAGCTACGTGTCGATCCTCACCCGCTCGGGCCGCGACCATGTTTCGGCTGAAGGCAGCGCGTCGGCGCCGCTCGAAACCATGCATTGGTCGATGCATTCGTTCGGCGCGCTGTTTTGCGAGGTCGGGGTCAACAGCGTCACCGGCGAGACCCGCGTCCGGCGCTTCCTCGGATCCTACGATTGCGGCCGCATCCTCAATCCGAAGACCGCGGCGAGCCAGTTCCGCGGCGGCATCATCATGGGCCTCGGCCTGGCGCTGATGGAGGAGACGCAGTTCGACGAGCGCAACGGCCGGATCATGAATCCGAGTCTGGCCGAGTATCACGTCCCGGTGCATCTCGACGTGCCGGAGATCGACGTGATCTGGACCGACATTCCCGATCCGCGCGCCCCGATGGGCGCCCGCGGCATCGGCGAGATCGGAATCACCGGCGTCGGCGCGGCGGTTGCCAACGCCGTGTTCAACGCAACCGGCAAGCGCATCCGCGATCTGCCGCTGACGCTCGACAAGCTGATGTGAGAGGGGGCGGGTCGTGGGTTCTGCCCACGGCCCGTTCATCACCACACGATCACGGCGCGTTACGCCTGGGGGCAGTCTGTGGCTACGGCTGTGGCGCTGGTGTGAGGCTCAGCGTAGCGAGGCGGCTGGAGCGATCAATCAGCGTCCGGCGGGGTGACGCCGGTGCAGCTTCTGCACTGTCGCTTGCCATAGGTCGCGATACTGAGGCTCTTGCATACCAAGCGCTTCGCCAACGCCTGCAGCGGGCTGCGCGCCAATTGAAGCATCAAAACCATCTCGAGCATATCGTCGTCTCCCCACCAGCAAGCTGGAAATGGTGCGGAGGCAGGGGACGCAGTAGTCCCGCTGCAGCGCAGCAGGCATGCGATAGATGCATCTGCATTAAACTTGGCTGGAGGGCGGCGGGGTGCGGTCTGCGCGCCCCGCCGGCCGATCAGCCGTGCAGCTTGATCGCGGTTTCGGCGATGGTCTTGCCCTGATAGCGGGCGCCGGCGAGTTCGGTTTCGCTCGGCTGGCGCGAGCCGTCGCCGCCAGTGATGGTGGTGGCACCATAGGGCGCGCCGCCGGTGACCTGGTCGAGCCGCATCTGGTCGCCGAAGCCGTAATTGAGGCCGACCACCACCATGCCGAAATGCAGCAGGTTGGTGATGATCGAGAACAGCGTGGTCTCCTGGCCGCCATGCTGGGTCGCGGTCGAGGTAAAGGCGCCGCCGACCTTGCCGTTCAGCGCGCCGCGCGCCCACAAGCCGCCGGCCTGATCCAGGAAGTTGGACATCTGCGACGCCATCCGGCCGAACCGGGTGCCGGTGCCGATGACGATCGCGTCGTAATTGGCGAGGTCCTCGATGGTCGCGATCGGTGCGGCCTGATCGAGCTTGTAGTGCGACGCCTTGGCCACGTCCGGCGGTACCAGCTCGGGCACGCGCTTGATGTCGACCTGCGCACCGGCCTCGCGCGCGCCCTCGGCGACTGCATTGGCCATCGCTTCGATATGACCGTAAGCCGAGTAGTAAAGAACCAGGACCTTCGCCATGGAGTGTCTCCGTTTGGTTGGTGATTGGGTGGGGAGTTGAAGTTGTTAGTAGGTCGTCATGGCCGGGCTTGACCCGGCCATCCATCTTTTTTCGCTACGACTCTTGCGAAGGAGGAGGGATGCGCGGGTCAAGCCCGCGCATGACGTTGGTGACGAGAGGCGGCGGCCTTACGCCGCGTCGACCAGCACCAGCTCGGCGTCTTCGAGCGCCGTGATGGTGACCTTGGCCTCGTCGCGGATCGCGGCGCCGTCGCGGGCATTCACCTGCACGCCGTTGACCTCGACGCTGCCGACCGCCGGCACCAGATAGAGGTGCCGCGCCTTGTCGGCCTCGTAGGTGGCGGTCTCGCCGGCCTTCAGCGTCGTCGCCAGCACCCGGGCGTCGGCGCGGATCGGCAGCGCATCGTTGTCGCCCGCGATGCCCGACGCGATGGTGACGAGCTTGCCGGAGCGGTTCGCCTTCGGGAACGGCTTGGAGCCCCAGGTCGGCTGGCCGCCGCTTTGCGTCGGCTCGATCCAGATCTGGAAGATCCGGGTGGTCTCCGGCTCGAGGTTGTATTCGGAATGCCGGACGCCCGAGCCCGCGCTCATCACCTGAACGTCGCCGGCCTCGGTGCGGCCCTTGTTGCCGAGCGAGTCCTGGTGGGTGATTGCGCCGTCGCGCACATAGGTAATGATCTCCATGTCGCGATGCGGATGCGGCGGGAAGCCGGTGTCGGGGGCGATCTCATCGTCGTTCCAGACCCGCAAGGCGCCGTGGCCCATGTTGTTGGGGTCGTAATAGCTGGCGAACGAGAAGTGATGCCTGGCCTTGAGCCAGCCATGGTCGGCGCCGCCGAGCCGGTCGAAGGGACGGAGTTCAATCATTGAAGCCTCCTGATGTCGGCGCCGGGTCGGCGCCAGTGACTTGCGTTGGCTCTTGAATAAGGACGACCAATCATTCCATAAATAGAAATGATCGAAACTCATTGTTTCCAAAATTGAGCCTAAGCGGTACCATGAGCAAGCTGCCGGACTTCGAAGCGCTGGCGATCTTCGCCAAGGTGGTTGAACTGCGCTCGTTCGCGGCGGTGGCGACTGAGTTTGGGCTGTCGAAAGCCACGGTGTCGAAGGCTGTGACGCGGCTGGAGACGAGGCTCGGGGCGCGGCTGTTCAACCGCACCTCGCGGCGGCTGGCGCTGACCGACGCCGGCCACCGGCTGTCCGAGCGCGCCGCGCAGCTTCTGGCGGACGGCGAGGCCGCCGAGGCCGAGGCGCTGGCGCAATCAGCGGTGCCGCGCGGCCTGGTGCGGTTGGCAGTGCCGATGACGTTCGGCGTCAAGGTGATCGCGCCGCTGCTGCCGGAATTCTTCGCCGCGTATCCGGACGTGTCGATCGACCTGCATCTGTCGGACGCGATGGTCGATCTGATCGGTGACGGTTTCGACGCCGGCGTTCGCATTGCCACGCTGCCGGATTCGTCGTTGATGGCGCGGCGGCTGTGCGCGATGCCGCGCTACACGGTGGCATCCAAGACGTATCTTCAGGCGCACGGCCGCCCGACGCATCCGATGCATCTCGCCCAGCACCGTTGCCTCGGCTACGCCTATCTGTCGACGCCGAACACCTGGCACTACAGCAACGAGGCCGGTGAGCAGGTGGCGGTGCGGCTGGCCGGTCCGCTCCGCGTCAACAATGGCGAAGCGCTGCTGCCATCGGTGATCGCCGGGCTCGGCATTGCGGACCTGCCCGAGTTCATCGTCGGCGACGCGATTGCGGCCGGCGAGGTCGAAGTGATCCTGGATGGCTGGCACCAGCGCGAGGGCGCGGTGCATTTGGTGACGCCGCCCGGCGGGCCGCGGCCGGCGCGGGTCGAGGTGCTGTCGGAATTCCTCGCCGATCGGCTCGGACGTCTCGGCCGCAAGCGGCGGAGCGCGCGCTGATCCCTACGTCCGAATTACTCGAGCGTGACGTTGAACTCGTAGGATTTGTCCGGGCCCACCAGGGTGAATTTCAGTGCCGCACCCGTTGCCTGCGCGCCGGGTGGCAGCCCGTCGAGCGCAAAACCGAAGCGGCGCAGGCCGGGCGGCGCCCCCTTGATTTCCTTCGGCACCGGCAGCGCCCATTCCGGCGTCGGGCCTTCGACGAACAGGCTGACCTTGGCGCCTTTCGGGGCGACGACGTCGACCTCGACGTCCTTGTCGCCCTTGCGGACGACGTCGCGGATCGTCACCGGATTGGCGTCGCCGACATTGGCGGGCACCGGTACGCTGTCGAGCGCGGCTGCCAGCGCACCGTCCTGGGTCGATGCGACGCTGACGAAGGAGAGTTCGGGGCTCGCCTGAACCGGGATGCACAGCTTGTCGCAGACGGCGTAGTCCACCGTCGCGCGCAGCGTCACCGGCTTGTCGGAATGTTTGGTCACGATGCGCAGCGGAAGGACCACTTGGCCTTTGTAGCCCAGCGAGGTGCCGCCAGCGCCGTCTGGAAACGCTTGCGGCGCAGGCCACAGGATCGTCACCGACTCGACGTTCTCCGATTTGGAGAAGTCGAACCGCGGCGGCACCCCGGAATCACCTGGGGTGCGCCAATACGTCTTCCAACCGGGCTGCAACTGAAAGGCGATGCCACCTAACAGAACCCCACCGCTGCGCGATCCGGCCAGCAGCCGAACCGCCGAATATTGCTCGCTGACCCATGGTGAGGCCTCGTCGGCGCGAGCACCACAAGCCGAAGCCGCCACGACGGCGGCGACGAACAGAGCGGCACGGGAAGGAACGATTGCGATCATCTGGCGTATCTAGAGTTTGCGCGACGGCGGAGCCACTGAAATCGCGTTTGAATCGCGACTGTTCGCCGGGTCGAGATTGATTGACAGGATCGGCACCCAATATCAGGATGACGGTGCAACGCGAGGATCCCCTGATGGAGACTGAATCCAAAAGGCCGAAGTCCGGCGCAGCCAAGAAGTCCCGCGCCGTGAAGGCGCGCGGCGATGGGCCGAGCTATCTGGACGGCCAGCTCCTGATCGCGATGCCGGTGATGGAAGACGAGCGGTTCGCGCGCTCGGTGATCTACATTTGCGCGCATTCGTCAGAGGGCGCCATGGGTATCATCGTGAACCGGCCGGCCGGCAGCATCGATTTTCCGGAGCTGTTGGTGCAGCTCGACATCGTCGAGAAGGCCGAGCAGATCCAACTGCCCGACCACGCCGAATCCATGAAGGTGCTGAGGGGCGGACCGGTCGAGACCGGCCGCGGTTTCGTGCTTCATTCGAGTGACTTCTTCATCAAGGACGCCACCTTGCCGATCGATGACGGCATTTGTCTGACCGCCACGGTGGACATCCTCAAGGCGATCGCCGGCGGCACCGGCCCGAAGCACGCCATCCTGGCGCTCGGCTATGCCGGCTGGGCACCCGGCCAGCTCGAAACCGAGATCCAGGAAAACGGCTGGCTGCATTGCGCCGCCGATGCGGACCTGGTCTTCGGCGACGACATCGAAGACAAATACGACCGCGCGCTCCACAAGCTCGGCATCGAGCCGGGGATGCTGTCGGCGGAGGCCGGGCACGCGTAGCGTCGCACTGACGTCATCGCCCGCGTATGCGGGCGACCCAGTATTCCAGCGCCGCCCTTACTCCATCCCGAACTCACCGCCGTACTGGATCGCCCGCCTACGCGGGCGATGACGTGGGTGTTTCGGGAGGGCGCGGCGGCTACAAGCCGCCACGATTTGCCATCCGCCACGTGCTGACAGCGTAGTCGCCTCAGCTCGCCGCCGCCAGACGCTGTTCTTCGGTCAGCAGTCTCATCGCCGCGTCCGCATCCATCGGTTCGCCGAAGGCGAAGCCCTGGGCGTATTCGCAGCCGAGCTGGTACAGCTCCACCGCGTCCGAGTCCGTCTCGGCGCCTTCCGCCACCACGTCCATGCCGAGATCGTGCGCCAGCGCGATGATCGACTTCAGGATCACCGGGCGGGTGCCGCGGCTGGTGGTGCGGACGAACGACTGGTCGATCTTGATGGTGTCGAACGGGAAGCGCTGCAGATAACTCAGCGACGAATGCCCGGTGCCGAAATCGTCCAGCGACAGCCCGACGCCGAGCTCGCGGATCCGCTGCAGCATCTGGGCTGCGTGCTCCGGATTCTCCATCACCAGCGACTCGGTGAGTTCGAGCTTCAGCGTGCCGCGCGCCACCGACGAGCGCGACGTCACGGTGCGGATGTCGTGCAGCAGGTCGTGGCGCAGCAGCTGCCGCGACGACACGTTGACGGATGCGAACAGCGGCTCGCGGGCGCGCATCGCACGCTGCCAGATCGAGAGCTGCTTGGCGGTCTGGTCGAGCACGAAGGTGCCGAGCTCGACGATCAGCCCGATCTCCTCGGCGATCGAGATGAACTCGCTCGGCGACATCCGGCCGAGCTTGGGATGATCCCAGCGTGCCAGCGCCTCGAACCCGGCGATCGAGCGGTCTTCCAGTCGCACGATCGGCTGGTACAGGATGGTGATTTCCTGGCGTTCGATCGCCCGGCGTAGTTCGGATTCCAGCGTCAGCCGGTCGGATTTGCGCGCCCGCATCGCCGGCTTGTAGACGTCGATGCGGTCGCCGCCGATCCGCTTCGAATGATACATCGCCAGCTCGGCGTCCTTGATGATCTCGTCGGACAGCTGGGTCTGCGGGTCGCTCAAAGCGAGGCCGATTGACGCGGTGAGGAAGATCTCGCGGTCGTTGAACGCGATCGGCGCCTTGATGGTCTTGCGGATGGTCTCGGCGAAGGCGGTGATCTTGGCCGGGTCCTGCTCCGACATCAGGATCAGGCCGAACTGATCGCCGGCGATCCGCGCCAGCGTGTCCTGCGGCTTGAGGATGCGGCTCAGCCGGCGCGCCAGCGTCAGCAGGATGGAGTCGCCGACCGCAATCCCGACCGAGTCGTTGACCTGCTTGAAGCGGTCGAGGTCGATCACCATCAGGGTCGGTCGCAGCGTCGGCATGGTCTTGGCGAAATTCGCCACCGCGCCGAGCCGGTCGATGAACAGCTTGCGGTTGGGCAGGCCGGTGAGGTTGTCGTGCACGCTGTCGTGCAGCATCCGCTCTTCGGCGTTCTTGATCTCGGTGACGTCGGTCAGAGTCCCGACCACCCGGGTGACTTCGCCGTCGGTGCCGACGACCGGGCGCGCCTTCAGCGAGAACCACATGAAGTGGCCGTCCGGGGTGCGCAGCCGGAAGTCCTGGGTCAGGCGGCCGCGGCGCTGGTCGAGCACCGAATCCAGTGCAGCGCGGAAGCGGTCCTGATCGAGCGGGTGCAGCACTTCCAGCCAGCTCGCCGCCGAGCCTTCGAGCGCGCCGCGCTTGAGGCCGAGCAGGGCTTCGGTCTCGGGGCTGGTGAACACCTTGTCGGCCGAGACGTCCCAATCCCAGATCAGGTCGCCTGAGCCGATCAGTGCCAGCGCCCGGCGCTCGACGTCGGAGATCACCCCGCCCGCGGCGCCGCCGCCGGCAAACGCGTGCTGCATCACGGTGAATCCGATCAGCATCACGATCAGCACCAGACCGCCGAGCAGCGCCGGGCCGACGATGTCGTTGGTGACGGCGCCGGCGACCGCCATGCCGGATGCCACCACCCAGACCACCAGCAGGAACCAGGTCGGGATCAGCAGCACCGCGCGGTCGAAGCCGTGGGTCGACAGATAGACGATCAGCGCGAAGCCCGCGAACGCGATCAGCACCAGCGAAATGCGCGCGATGCCGGACGCCACCGCAGGGTCGAACAGCGCAAGTCCGACCAGCGAACCGAGGAAGGCGAGCCAGCCCAGCGTGATGTGCGAATAGCGCACGTGCCAGCGGCTGAGATTGAGATAGGCGAACAGGAACACCAACAGGGTCGCGGCGAGGATCGCCTCGCCGGAGGCGCGCCACACCCGTTCGGCGCCGGACGACATGTCCAGCACCTTGCCCCAGAAGCCGAAATCGATGCCGATATAGACCAGCACGGCCCAGGCCAGCGCCGCGGCGGCCGGGAACATGATGCTGCCCTTCACCACGAACAGGATCGTCAGCACCAGCGCCAGCAGGCCGGAGATGCCGATCACGATGCCCTGGTACAGGGTGAACGAGTTGACCTTGTCCTTGTAGGCCTCCGGCTCCCACAGATAGAGCTGCGGCAGCTTGTCGGTGCGCAGTTCGGCCACGAAGGTGATCACCGAGCCGGGATCGAGCGTGACGCGGAAGATGTCTGCGGTCGGGCCTTCCTGCCGCTCGGGGCGGTCGCCGGTCGACGGCGTGATGGTGGCGATCCGCGACATGCCGAGGTCGGGCCACAGCAGTCCGGAGCCGACCATGCGGTAGTGCGGCGCCACGATCAGACGATCGAGCTGATCGTCAGAGTTGTTAGCGAGCGCAAACACAACCCAATTCTGGCCGCCTTCGCGGGCGCGAACCTCGACGCGGCGGACGATGCCGTCATTGCCGGGCGCGGTGGAAATCTGAATCCGGTCGTTGTCGCTGTGCAGATGCTCGAGCACACCGGTGAGGTCGATCGCCGGTGCGTCGCTTCGAACGCTGACGGCATCGAGGGCGTGGGCTTGCGGGGCAGCCGCAACCATCATCACGCCCAGCGCCAGCAGCGCGAGGCATCTGATCAGACGCAAGTCGGTTCTCCGCGTTCACACCGGGGCGAACGGCGCGGCCCCGCGCACCGTGAGCAACCGATAGATGACATGAAAGCGAGTGGAAACATAGACTTTACAGCGAGCCCGGGAGTTGCCCTACTCACACGGTCAACACAATTTTGCCAATATGCTGGCTGGTTTCCATTCGCCGATGGGCATCGGCGGCCTCGCGTAGCGCGAAGGTGCCGTCGATCAGCGGCTTGATCTTGCCCTGGGCGAGCAGCGGCATCACTTTGGCTTCGATCGCAGCGACCATCGCGGCCTTGTCGGCGTTGGAGCGGGGCCGCAGCGTCGAACCGGTGTGATGCAGCCGCTTGATCATCAGCTTGACGAAGTTGACGTTGGCCTTGGCGCCGCCGAGAAACGCGATCTGGACGATGCGGCCATCCATCGCGGCGGCGTCGTAGTTGCGCTCGATGTAATCGCCGCCGACCATATCGAGGATCACTTCGACGCCGTTGCCGCCGGTCGCTTCCTTGACGGCGGCGACGAAGTCCTCGGTCTTGTAATTAATGGCGCGACTGGCGCCGAGCTTCAGGCAGGCGTCGGCCTTGTCCTGCGAGCCGACGGTGGTGATCACTTTCGATCCGAGCGCGACCGCGAGTTGGATCGCCATCGTACCAATCCCGGACGAGCCGCCGTGTACCAAAAGGGTTTCGCCAGGCTGCAAGCCGCCGCGCTCGAACACGTTGTGCCACACCGTCATCAGCGTTTCCGGCGTGGCGCCGGCTTCGGTCATCGAGAACGCCGCCGGCACTTTCATCGCTTGGCCGTCCTGGGCGATGCAATATTCCGCGTAGCCGCCGCCTGCCACCAGCGACATCACCTTGTCGCCGAGCTTGTGCCGGGTGACGCCGTCGCCGAGCGCCACCACTTCGCCGGCAATTTCCAGCCCCGGCAGATCGCTGGCACCGGGCGGCGGCGGGTAACTGCCGGAGCGCTGTGCCACGTCGGGACGGTTGACGCCCGCGGCGGCGACCTTGACCAGGATCTCACCTGGACCCGGCTGCGGCACCGCACGCGTCTCGGGCAGCAGGACTTCGGGGCCGCCGGGCTTGCTGATCCCGACCACGGTCATTTGCGAAGGGATCGGTTCCATGGTTTTTCCTTGGCTGGCGAGGCGGGTGGGTGTCATCTGGCGGAGCAGGCTGTGATTAGACAGCCGGAGGGCGGCTGGCAACCGCAGCGGATCACGAAGCGGCGAGGGACGACATGGCGATCGAGGACGACGACAAGCCGAAGACCAAGACCAGCCACGACATCGGGCAGGATTTGTCGCTCTTGTCGGTCGAAGAACTCAGCGGGCGGATCGCGCTGCTGCAGGCCGAGATCGCCCGGCTCGAGACCGCGCTGAAGATGAAGCGCGCGACCCGCGAAGCAGCGGATCGCATCTTCAAATCATGAACGAAAAGTTGATAGCAGGCGTGAAGTTGTCTCATGCTGGGACAATCTGCGCCGGCCGCGTCATGGCAAACAGAGCGTAAACAAATTCGCTTGTTTACGCCCGATTAAGCTTTCCGGCTTATTACTGTGGATGTCCATCTTTGGACCGAGTGGCTCCTGTCCACTCTGTTTTGACGCCTCCCTGTTATCAACTTAAAAGCCGCCGGAAACGGCGGCTCTTTTTTGGCCTCGGGATCGTCCGCAGTGCCGGCGTCACGCTTTGGTCATTGACCGCCACAATGCTGTCTCTGAAGCTGCGTTAACCTTTGCGCGCGGGTCCGCTGGACTCCGGGCGAGGGCGGCGTAATGATTTGTTCATCATAAGCCGGTGCGCAGCTTCGCGAGCCGGCAGAAGTACTCGGTAGTGTGAGGCGTTGATCATGTCTGATGTCGCGCAGGGCGAAGCCGCCTTGGTGGTGCTCAGCGAGCGGCTGACCAGTTCGGCCGCTTTCACGGCCCTGTTTCGGGAGGGGATGGACCTGGTCGAGGAGACCGCCGCCTATCTCGACGGCAATGGCCGCGCCGAGGCCAAGCTGCTCGATCGGGCCGTGAGCCTCACCTACGCCACCGAGAGCATGCGCCTGACCACCAGGCTGATGCAGCTCGCGTCTTGGTTGCTGCTGCACCGGGCGGTCAAGGAAGGCGAAATGACGCTGATCCAGGCCAACCGGGAAAAGACCAAGGTGAAGCTGTCCGCCGCCGATCCCGGCGCGCCGGACGTGCTGGAACGCTTGCCGGAACAACTGCAGTCGCTGATCGCGCGGTCGATGAACCTGCAAAGCCGGATCCGCCGGCTGGATTCCAGCATGCACACCCCGCCGGAACCGATTGCGGTCGGCAATCCGCTGGTCTCCCAGCTCAATATGCTGAAGGCGGCGTTCGAAAACTGACGCCGCTGCGCCCGTTTCGGTTGGTCTCAAGTCGCTATGGCCGGGCTCGTCCCGGCCATTGGCGTTTTGAACGCCGGCACGGCTCGATTCCCTCGTCCCGAAGTCCAGTGGCGGCCCGATCCGCCAACGCAAAACGCCCCGCGCGAGCAGGGCGTTTGTCGTATTGGGCCTTGAAGAAGCGGCGAGCAGCCGGGCAAAGCCGGCGGCCGGCTCAATCCTTCTTGAGGAAGCCCGAGAACTTCTTCTGGAAGCGCGACACGCGACCGCCGCGGTCCAGCACCTGCTGGGTGCCGCCGGTCCAGGCCGGATGCGACTTCGGGTCGATGTCGAGGTTCAGCTTGTCGCCTTCCTTGCCCCAGGTCGACCGCGTCTGGTACTCGGTCCCGTCGGTCATGACGACGGTAATGGTATGATAGTCCGGGTGAATCTCGGTCTTCATGGGTGATCCCTTGCGCTCGCCGGCGCCTGCATCGCGATGATTTCGGGCGAATTTGCCGGCTCTATATCCCAGCCACGCCGCCTGCACAAGGCACCGCACACGATCTGGTGACCGGGGTGTACCGGATTTGCCACCCGCGGCGATTGCGGCCTATGTGATGCCGGCTGAAGCGTCACCATCGATTTGGCAGTTTCGAATGACATCACCGAACAAACCGCAGAGCTCCAACTCCGACGCGTCGGCGATCACTCTGTCGCTGGATGCGATCGCAGCGACCGAAAACGTCGGTCCGCGCACCGGTACATTGCGAGCCGATGCCGATCCGAGCCAGGTCGAGGAGGTGGCCGCGGTCGCCAAGCGCAGCCGGTTGAGGCCGCTGCTGGCGCTGATGCCTTACGTGGCACGCTATCGCGGCCGCGCGACGCTGGCGCTGATCGCGCTGATCGCTGCTGCCGTGACGACGCTGGTAGTGCCGGTCGCTGTGCGACGGCTGATCGATTTCGGCTTCAGCGCCGAAGGTGTCGCGCTGATCAACAGCTACTTCACCGTGATGCTCGGCGTCGTCGCTGTGCTCGCGATCGCCAGTGCGGCGCGCTATTATTTGGTCATGACGATCGGCGAGCGGATCGTCGCCGACGTCCGCCGCGACGTGTTTCGGCACCTGACCGCGCTGTCGCCGGCATTCTTCGATTCTGCGCGCAGCGGCGAATTGATCTCGCGGCTGACGGCCGATACCACGCAGATTAAATCCGCCGTCGGCGCTTCGGTGTCGATCGCACTGCGCAACATGCTGCTGTTCGTCGGCGCGATCGCGATGATGGTGGTTTCGAGCCCGCGCCTGTCCGGCTTCGTGCTGGCGGCGATTCCGCTGATTGTGATCCCGCTGGTGGCGTTCGGGCGCTGGGTGCGCCGGCTGTCGCGCAACGCGCAGGACACCCTGGCCGATGCTTCCGCCTATGCTTCGGAGCTGGTCGGCGCGATCCGCACCGTGCAGGCCTATACCAACGAGCGCGTCGCCAATGCGCGGTTCGGTGGTGCCGTCGAGCAATCCTACGACGCGGCGCGCAGTTCCACCGCGGCGCGGGCGCTGCTCACCGCGATCATTATCTTCATCGTGTTCGCCAGCGTGGTGGCGATCCTGTGGGTCGGCTCGCACGATGTCGCCACCGGCATCATGACGCCGGGCCGGCTCGGTCAGTTCATTCTGTACGCGGTGTTTGCGGCCTCCAGTCTCGGCCAGCTCAGCGAGGTGTGGGGCGAAGTGTCGGCGGCCTCGGGCGCCGCGGAACGGCTGTTCGAGATTCTGCGCGTGAAGCCTCAGATCGCCGCGCCGGCGCAACCGAAGGCGCTGCCGATGCCGGTGCGCGGCGAGGTGGTGTTCGACAATGTCTGCTTCTCCTATCCGACCCGTCCGGACTTCCGGGCGCTGGACGGGCTGTCGCTGACCATCCGGGCCGGCGAGAAAGTGGCGATCGTCGGCCCCTCGGGCGCCGGCAAGAGCACGCTGTTTCATCTGTTGTTGCGGTTCTACGACCCGATCTCCGGGACGGTCTCGCTCGACGGCGTCGCCATCAATTCCGCCGATCCGCAGGCGGTGCGTGAGCGGATCGCGCTGGTGCCGCAGGACTCGGTGGTGTTCGCTGCGACCGCGCGTGACAACATCCGGTTCGGTCGTGACGACGCGATCGAGCTCGATGTCGAGCGGGCCGCTCAGCAGGCCCATGCCACCGAATTCATCTCACGCCTGCCGGAAGGCTTCGACACCATGCTCGGCGAGCGGGGCGTGACGCTGTCCGGCGGCCAGCGCCAGCGGATCGCCATCGCCCGCGCGATCCTGCGCGACGCGCCGCTGTTGCTGCTCGACGAGGCAACCTCCTCGCTCGATGCCGAAAGCGAAGTGCTGGTGCAGACCGCCCTGCAGCAGTTGATGCGCGATCGCACCACGCTGGTGATCGCCCATCGCCTTGCCACCGTGCTGTCGTGCGACCGCATCGTGGTGATGGAGCACGGCCGCATCGTCGAACAGGGCACCCACGCCCAACTCGTCGCCCGCGGCGGCCTCTACGCCCGTCTCGCCAAGCTGCAGTTCGAGGCGGCGTAGGGTAACGTATTTTGTGGGCCACAAGGCAAATGGAACCTGCGTGGCGGTTCTCCAAATCTTTTTCTGGTTATCTAAACTCCTCGCAATTCGTTTTCGGCTTCTCAGTGACACAAGTCCCCATCGAGCTCGATGCTATACTGCAAGAGATAGATCGGGCTTTGTCGGCTCGACTGTATTATTTGGCCATCGCCGTCTCGCTTTCCATTCCTGATATCTGCGCTTGCTTAGAATGTGATGCATCTAAGCCGATCTGGGCAACCCCAGAGAAGTATGTGTCGTGGTGCGAAAGAAATTTGGAAGGCAGATTCCGGAATGTAGCTGCAGTCGATCTTTTTAGGCTACGCGGCGGGGTTCTGCATCAAGGGCACTTTCACCATCCTAAATCGCGATTTGATCGGGTTATGTTCATTGGTCCCGAGTCAACGATCAAGATGCACGACGTCGTCATCGAGGTTGCTGCCGGGGTCGAATTTGGCGGAATTTCCGCGGCAAGTTTGAAGCTGGAGGGACGATTACTTCAGCTTGACGTGGTCGCCTTCTGCGAGACTATCCGAGATGCAGCGCGCGATTGGATCATTTCTAATGTTAATGATAAGAATGTAGCCGCAAATCTGAAAAATCTTGTCCGTTACAGGCCGAACGGCTTTCCACCGTTCTCAGTGGGCGTCCCAACCATAGCTTAGCTTAGCTGAGCTTGATAGTCGCACTGGCCCACACGGCACTGAGGTGCGCGTCACTGGCGAATTCCCCGCGCACCGCGGCGGCCTTGGAGCGTTCGATCGCAGTACGCTCGTCGTCCGACAGCTCGACAACGACGTTATCGTCGCCGGTGAGCTGCAGCACCACCCGCGCAATATCGTCCTGCAGTTCGGCAGGAAGACTGCGGGCCAGTTCCAGCGCTTGATCGAGCAGCTTGGTCATCGCTTGAGACTAGCAATTCTCGGCAGCTTGCGGAAGCTCAGGGTCGCCACAGCATGTTCAGCACCGGCCGGCCGGAGCTGTTGAGCTCCTCGCCGGTCACCGCGAAGCCGTTGCGGCGGTAGAACTTGATGGCGCGGTAGTTGTCGGCGTTGACCTTGAGGGTGACTTCAGTGGGCGAGCGCCGCTTGGCCTCGTCCACCAGCGCTTCGGCGACACCCCATCCCCAGTGTTCGGGTTCGACGACGAGCTGGTCGAGATAGCCGGCCGCATCGATGGTGACGAAGCCGATGAGCGCGGTGCCCTGTTCGGCGACGATGATCGCCGCCTGCGGCACCAATTCGGTGTGCCAGCGCTCGCGCCACCACTCGACCCGCTTGGTGAAGTCGATCGCAGGATAAGCGAGCTGCCAGGTCCGCAGCCACAGCGCGATCGCGGGGGCCTCGTCGGCTTCGGTGTAGGGGCGGAGGGTGAAGGTGGGCATCGCCGTCACCAAGTGCCGTCATTCCGGGGCGGGCGCAGCGCAGCTGCGCGCGAGCCCGGAATCTGACACGCGCACCGATCGAGATTCCGGGTTCGCCGCTTCGCGGCGCCCCGGAATGACCATCGTGGGGTCGACGACAAGAACAACCTCACCGCTCCGTCAGTTTCAATTCGATGCGGCGGTTGCGCTTGTAGGCGTCTTCGGTGTCGGCGGTGTCGAGCGGCTGGAATTCGGCGAAGCCGGCGGCGACCAGGCGCTGCGCCGGCACGCCGAGCGAGATCAGATACTGCACCACCGAAATCGCTCGCGCGCTGGACAGCTCCCAGTTCGACTTGAAGGCGCCGGTGATCGGCCGCTTGTCGGTGTGGCCGTCGACCCGCACCACCCATGGGATCTCCGCCGGGATCTTTCGGTCGAGCTCCTTGAGTGCGTCGGCCACCTTGTCGAGTTCGGCGCGGCCTTCCGGCAGCAGCACTGCCTGGCCGGTGTCGAAGAACACCTCGGACTGGAACACGAAGCGGTCGCCGACGATCCGGATGTCGGGGCGATCCCCGAGGATGGCGCGCAGGCGGCCGAAGAACTCCGAGCGGTAGCGCGACAGCTCCTGCACCCGCTGCGCCAGCGCGACGTTCAGCCGCTGACCGAGGTCCGCGATCTTGTTCTGCGACTCCTTGCCACGCTTCTCGGAGGTGTCGAGCGCCTCTTCCAGCGCCGCAAGCTGGCGGCGGAGCGCAGCGATCTGCTGGTTCAGCACCTCGACCTGGGCCAGCGCCCGGGCCGAGATCTGCTTTTCCGAATCCAGCGCCTTGCCCAGTTCACCGGCCCGGCCGGCAGCGTCGTTGCCGGCGCCGGCGAGGCCGTCATACAGGCCCTTGACCCGGTCGCGCTCCCTCTCGGCGGCCGACAGCCCGGCACGCATCTGCGCGAGCTGTTCTTCGAGATTGAGCTTGCCGAGCTTTTCCAGCGACAGGATGTCGTTGAGCTGGGCGATCTTGGCGTTCAACTCCTGGAGCGCCTTGTCCTTGCCGGTGACCTCCTGCGACAGGAAGAACTGCACCACCAGAAACACCGTGAGCAGGAACACGATGCCGAGGATCAGCGTCGACAGCGCATCGACGAAGCCCGGCCAGTAGTTGAAGCCGGTCTCCTGCCGGCGGCCGCGAGCGAGCGCCATCACCGCGCTCCCTTGAGCCGCATCGCCGCCGTAGGCATGGCGCGCTCCCTCGCCCCGCTGTTGCGGGGAGAGGGTCGGGGTGAGGGGCGACGCAGGCACTGAATCTCGGCCACGCAGAGGCGCCCCCTCACCCGGATCGCATCTGACGATGCGACCCGACCTCTCCCCGCGCGCGGGGAGAGGTTAAGCGGTGCGCGTTGCTGATGCAGCGCCGCAGCCATCAGCTCTTCTCCGGCTCGCGCACGGTTTTCTCGGGCTTGCGGACCAGTTCGGACAGCAGCTCCTTGATCTCGCGGTTCTGCTCGCCCTGGGCATCGGCCCATTCGCGGATCATCTGCTGCTCGTTGCGCATATGCGCGACCAGGCTTTGGATCGCATTGGCGAGGTTGGCCATCGCGGCGGTGGTGGCGCGGTTGGCGCCGCCGTCTTCCATGGTGAGCCGCAGCCGCTCCAGCGCGGCCTGCAGATCGGCGCTGCCGGAAAGCACGCCGTCGCCGGCCGAGCTACGCACCGTCGAGGCCAGCCAGTCTTCGAGGTCGGTATAGAATCGGTTCTGCGCCTGGCTCGATTGTAAATCGAGGAAGCCGAGGATCAGCGAACCGGCGAGACCGAACAGCGACGATGAGAACGAAATCCCCATGCCGCCGAGCGGGGCGGCAAGGCCCTCCTTCAGCGTGTCGAACAGCGAGCCGGCGTCCCCGGTGACTTTCAGGCTGCCGATCACCCCGCCGATCGAACCGACGGTCTCGATCAGGCCCCAGAAGGTGCCGAGCAGGCCGAGAAACACCAACAGCCCGGTCATGTAGCGCGAGATGTCGCGCGCCTCGTCGAGCCTTGTGGCGATCGAATCGAGCAGGTGCCGCATTGTCTGCGGCGAGATCGCGATTCGCCCGGAGCGTTCGCCGCCGAGGATCGCCGCCATCGGCGCCAGCAGGCTCGGGCGCCGGTCGAGCGCCAGCCCAGGGTCGTTGATGCGGAAGTTGTTGACCCAAGCGACCTCGGGATACAGCCGGATCACTTGGCGGAAAGCCAGCACGATGCCGATCGCCAGCACCGCGCCGATCAGGCCATTGAGGCCGGGATTGGCCATGAACGCGGCCAGCACCTGCTTGTACAGCACCACCACGATCAGGCCGCACAGCACCAGGAACACCAGCATCCGCACCAGGAAGATTCGCGGCGACGACAGCTTGTCGAGTTCGATCTCCATCGCGTGGCGCGGGGAAGGGCCTGAAGCCATCGTCGGTTTGGTCTCCGGTTTGCCGGAAGCGGCTGTTTCACCCAATATGGCACAGCACGGGGCGGAAGAAAGCCGTCGCGGCGGTTATCCGCTTCCGCGTTGAGCGGGAACTCGAATCGAAACGCCGATGCGGTCCGGCACGTATCTGCCGTCTCAGCATGGCAGTCGAACGACGGGTGGATGATGACAGTTACGTATCTCGGGGCATTGGCGGGAATCGCGGTGGCGCTGGCGGTGTTGATGGCGGGCGCCTGGGTGGTGCAGCAGCGGACCGGCAATTCCGGCTGGGTCGACACCATCTGGACGTTCTCGCTCGGGCTCACCGGCGCCGCCTCGTCGCTTTGGCCGATCGGCGGCACCGCGCCGGACGCGCGGCAATGGTTGGTGGCGGTTCTGGTCGCGGCATGGTCGCTGCGGCTCGGCTCGCACATCGCCGCCCGCACCCGGCACATCACCGACGATCCGCGCTACGCCGCCTATGCCGCCCAGTGGGGCGCGGACGCGCCGAAGAAAATGTTCTTCTTCCTACAGAATCAGGCCTACGGCAGCATCCCGCTGGTGTTCGCGATCTTCGTCGCCGCCCACGCGCCGGCCGGGAGCTTGCGGCTGCAGGACTATCTTGGTGTGCTGATCCTGATCGTCGGCATCGCCGGCGAAGGGCTGGCCGACTCTCAGCTCAAGGCGTTCCGCGAAGATCCGGCCAACAAGGGCAAGGTCTGCGACGCCGGGCTGTGGGGCTGGTCGCGGCATCCGAACTACTTCTTCCAGTGGTTCGGCTGGCTGGCTTATCCGGTGATCGCGATCCCGTTCGCCGAGCCGCTGTCCTATTTCTGGGGCTACGCGGCGCTGCTGGCGCCGCTGTTCATGTATTGGATCCTGGTGTACGTCACCGGCATTCCGCCGCTCGAGGAGCAGATGCTGCAATCGCGCGGCGACCGCTATCGTGACTATCAGGCTCGAACTTCGATGTTCTTTCCGCTGCCGCCGCGGCGCTCCGGCGCATCATGAACGCACTCGCCTCGCTGATCGATATTGCCGAGCGGGCACCGCTGCCGGACGCGGTGATCCGCCTCGGCATCCGGGCGCTGTGCGCGCGGACTGCCGCCAAGATGGCGCAGGGCAATCAGGCGACCGATGCCGCGTTCGCGGAGGCGATGGCCGCGCGCGCGGTGGCCGAACACACCGACGCCGCCAACGCCCAGCACTACGAGGTGCCGGCGGCGTTCTTCGGCAAAGTGCTCGGGCCGCACCGCAAATATTCGTCCTGTTTCTATCGTGATGCCGAGACCACGCTGGGGCAGGCCGAGGCGGAGGCGCTGCGGCTGACGATCGAGCACGCCGACCTGCGCGACGGACAGGCGATCCTCGAGCTCGGCTGCGGCTGGGGTTCGCTGTCGCTGGCGATGGCCGCACGGTTTCCCGATGCGCGGATTCTGTCGGTGTCGAACTCGGCGTCGCAGCGGCAGTACATCGAGGCCGAGGCGGCTGCGCGGCGCCTGACCAACCTGCGCGTCGTGACCTGCGACATGAATGCGTTCGAGCCGGACGAGACCTTCGATCGGGTGGTTTCGGTCGAGATGTTCGAGCACATGATGAACTGGCGCAAGTTGATGGCCTGGATCCGCGGCTGGCTGAAGCCGGGCGGGCTGTTCTTCATGCACATCTTCAGCCATCGCCGCGGCGCTTACTTGTTCGACCGCGCCGATCGGGCCGACTGGATCGCGCAGCATTTCTTCACCGGCGGGGTGATGCCCAGCCACCGGCTGATCCAGCAATATGCCGATCTGTTCAAGATCGACGAGCAATGGCGCTGGAGCGGCCGTCACTACCAGCGCACGGCGGAAGACTGGCTCGCCAATTTCGATCAGCATCGGGGCGAGATCGAAACCATCCTGCGCCCGGTCTACGGCGACGACACCGCATTGTGGATGCGGCGCTGGCGCTGGTTCTTCCTCGCCACCTCCGGCCTGTTCGGCTACGCCGACGGCGACGAGTGGGGCGTCAGTCATTACCGCCTGAAGCCGGCCTGATGGCGATGTGGCGGGGCGCGACGTGTTGTCGCTCTGCGCGTGCCGCGCAGTGCTCGGCTGCCGGATCCCTGTCGTGGTCTGCACGCCGCGATGCATTCACAACACGGTGAGTAAAGCCGTCGGAACCGCCCCAAGCGGCGCAAAATCCCGTTTAATAGACAGCTAACTACATGGAACTAATCGGTTCTTGGTTGTAGCGCCGGCCCGGCAAAATTGATCCGGCGCAATGCGGGCGGCGGTACTTTCCGTAGTTTCGCTTCGACGAAAGCAGGAGGTGTACCGTGTTTCTGGATTCTGTCGGATCGCTTGTGTTGTTCCTGACGTGCGCCGTCGGCCCTGCGTTGATCGCGTATCTGGTCGTGGACGATCTGTGGCGGAAGGCGACCCAGCGTGCCCAACCGCAGCCCCCGGCTCCGGTGGTAACGGCCAAGCAGCCTGCGAAGCGTTTCGGCTGGTTCGCCTCGGCGCACTGAGTTCGGCGAACTGTACTTAGCATTCAGGACGGGCGCACCCGCCGTCCAACATTCCGGGTGCTTATCGCAAACAGTGAGGAAAGAGCCTTGACCATTGTTGCATTGATCGCAGCGATCTACGGGCTGGTCGGCCTGATCGGTCTGGTGGCCTTGATCATCGGCGGCCGTGAGGTCGTGGCGCAGAGCGCGCACTGGAAGCGCTTCGACGACGCCCATTATTGGGACGAAGCGGCGGAAGACTGGCGGCCGCACGAGCACTCCGCTCGGGCCGCGACCGCCTGATCCAACGTCGAACGGACCTGCGCCGACCGAACGGCGCAGACTTGAAAATTCGAAGGCCGACATCTGCGCGTCCGCAGATGCCGGCCTTTTCTTGTTCGCTCGTTGTCCGGCCTAACTGTCCGAGACGTACTCGAGAATGTCGCCGGGCTGACAGTCGAGCACAGTACAGATTCGCGACAGCGTCTCGAACCTGATGCCCTTCACTTTGCCTGATTTGAGCAGCGACACGTTCTGTTCGGTGATGCCGATCTGCTCGGCCAGCTCCTTCGAGCGCATCTTTCGCTTCGCCAGCATCACGTCGAGATTGACCACGATTGCCATCGATCAGACGAAGCTCGCATTCTCGTCGGCGAGCCGCGTCGCCTCGCGCATCACCGTGGCGACTGCGATCAGCACGCCGCCGACGATCACCGAGACATAGTCGTTGCTCGATAGGGTCAGCACCAGCAGCCGCTGCCCTGGCGGATTGCCGAGCGACAGCGCCAGCGCCAAAGCGGTGGCAGTGATCGGGCCGAGCGCGCCTTGCGCCAGCACTGCGATGCCGAAGCGCTGCAGGTGAGTGGCGGCCGTGGCGGTGAACACCTGGCCACAGGCGAACTCGCCGAACAGCGCCCGCACATTGACCAGCCCCCACAGCATCACCACGATCGGCACGGCGATGATGATCGCCGCCAGCGTCTGATTGCCGGCATCGAGCGGCAGCCGATTGCCGATGTCGCCGAGCTTCGCCAGCAGCAGATTGCGTGCCCAGCTCGGCACCACGAAGGCGGCGCCGACCAGCGCGACAATCAGCACGATTCCGACCGTGGTCACCCATTCCATCGCCCGCGACAGCCGCACCAGCTTCGCCGACGCGGGGCCGGCCAGTCCGATCGGGGAGCTCGATAGTCGTGCTTGCATTGCGCCTCTCCATCGTCTATTTCGAGATTTAATTATCGTAGAACGATAATTTATCATCGTCAAGATAGGATGAGCGTCATGCGCTTCCCCGCTGTGTTGAAACTCGCCGTCGCCGCCCTGGCGCTCGGCGTCCTCACCGCCTGCAGCTCCGTTCCAGTGACGTCGATGGTCAAGCTGGCGCGCACCGACCTGTCAGCGACCGATCCAGCGGCGCTGCGCATTGCCGTCCGGTTGCCGCAGGGCCTGCGGCCACGCCGCGTGACGCTGCGGATCACCATCGCGGTGGGCTCCGACAAGCGCGAGCACGCGTTCGTGCTCACCGAGCTCGACGATCCAGCCGAGCTGCTGTCCCTGGCGGGCGAGGTGACGAACGGCACCATGATCTACGCCTTCCGGATCGCGCCGGCGGATGTGCCGAAACTGCTGGCCGTTCGCGACGAAATGGCCGCCCACAAGGCGAAGGGCGAACGCGGCTCGCTGATCATCGGCGTCGGCGCCGAAGCGTGCCGCATCGGCACGCTGCCGGCGAGGACGCTGATCACCACCTATCTGAAGACCGAGCAGCCCGGCGATTTCTTCCCGCTGACCAGGGATGTGGATCTGCGCAAGGATGTGCCGAAGGAGGCTGTGCCCGAACGCATTCCGCTGTGTGGCTAACGCGCGCGCGGCCTAACCTCTCCCCGCGCGCGGGGAGAGGTCGACCGGCGAAGCCGGGCGGGTGAGGGGGCGTCTCCGCGCGTCCGAACGTCTCGACCTGTTAGTTCGTAAGTCCCGATGACCGCCATCCGCGCTCGGCCGCGTGGAAACGCCCCCTCATCCCACCCTTCTCCCCGCGCGCGGGGAGAAGGAGCAGGCAGTGCATCGAAGGATGCGGCTCAGTTTTTCGGACAGGTCGGCGGTGTTTCGTCGGACCATTCGGGCGCAGACAATTCCAGGTCGTTCAACCCGAGCAACCCGATCGCGCGCAGCGCCATGTGGTCGATCATTTCGGCGATCGAGCGCGGCCGCTGATAGAACGCTGGCGAGATCGGCGCGACGATGCCGCCGATTTCGGTGACCTGCGCCATGCTGCGGATATGGCCGAGATGCAGCGGCGTCTCGCGCAGCAACAGCACGAGCCGGCGCCGTTCCTTGAGCTGGACGTCGGCGGCGCGGACAAGAAGGTTGTCGAGATCGCCATGGGCGATCGCCGAAAGAGTGCGGATCGAACATGGCGCCACGATCATGCCGGCGGTGCGGAACGAGCCCGAGGCGATGCTGGCGCCGACGTCGTCGATGTCGTGGTGGCGATGCACCAGGTCGATGGCGTGATCGAGCGCGTTCGGCCCGACCTCGTAGGCGATGGTCCGCCGTGCGGCTTTCGACACCACCAGATGTAATTCGCAATCGACGGAAGCGAGCAGTTCGATCACACGCAGCCCGACCGCGGCGCCCGAGGCGCCGCTGACGCCGACGACGATGCGATGCCGCGCGCTCATCGGATCAGCCGGCGCTGCCCGGCGGCCGGCTGATGTTGCGGCGACAGCCCGAGGCTCGACCATATCGCATCGACCCGCGCGATCACGTCTTGGTCCATCTCCAGCACTTTGCCCCACTCCCGCTCGGTCTCGGTGCCGATCTTGTTGGTGGCGTCGATCCCCAATTTGCCGCCGAGGCCGGATTTCGGCGAGGCGAAGTCGAGATAATCGATCGGCGTGTCGCTGATGGCAACCATGTCCCGCGAGGTATCGCAGCGCGTCGACACTGCCCACATCACGTCGGCCCAGTCGCGGACGTCGACGTCGTCGTCGACGATGATCAAGAGCTTGGTGTAGCTGAACTGCGGTAGCATCGACCACAGCCCCATCATCAGCCGGCGCGCCTGGCCGGGATAGCGCTTCTTGATCGAGGCCACCGCGATCCGGTAGGAGCACGCCTCCGGCGGCAGCCACAGATCGACGATCTCGGGGAATTGCCGCCGCGCGACCGGGAGGAATACGTCGTTGAACGCCTCACCGAGCCGCGACGGCTCGTCCGGCGGCCGGCCCGTATAGGTCGACAGATAGATCGGATGCCGCCGCATGGTGATGGCGGTGATCCGCATCACCGGGAATTCCTCGACCGCGTTGTAGTAGCCGGTGTGGTCGCCATACGGCCCCTCCGGCGCGGTTTCGGTTGGCGACACAAAGCCTTCCAGCACGATCTCGGCATCGGCCGGCACGCTGATCGGAATGGTCTGGCACGGCGTCAGGCTCGGCCGCTCGCCGCCAAGCAGTCCGGCGAATTTGATCTCCGACACCGTCTCCGGCAGCGGCAGCACCGCGGACAGAATCATCGCCGGATCGGCGCCGATCACGATCGCCACCGGCATCTCGCGCTTCTCGGCCTTCCATTGGTGGTGATGCTTGGCGCCGCCGCGATGCGCCAGCCAGCGCATGATGAGCCGGTCCTTGCCCAGCACCTGCATCCGATAGACACCGACATTGTCGGTGCCGTGCGCGCCGGGCGGCGGCTTGGTGAAGACGAGGCCCCAGGTGATCAGCGGTGCCGGTTCGCCCGGCCAGGGGATCTGTACCGGCAGCCGGCCCAGATCGACCGCATCGCCGGTCAGCACCACTTCCTGCACCGGCGCGGATTTGGCCAGCTTGGGCCGCATCGCCAGTGCAGCCTTGGCCATCGGCAGTTTGCTGAGCGCGTCGGTCAGGCTTTGCGGCGGGGCCGGCTCTCGCATTTCGGCGAGGGCCTCGCCGAGTCGCGACAGATTCTCCGGCAGAATGCCGAGACCCCAGGCCACCCGTTCGACCGTGCCGAACAAATTGACCAGAATCGGCATCTCGGACGGTGTGCCGTCGGCCTTGATCGGATTCTCGATCAGAAGCGCCGGACCGCCGGCATGCAGCACACGGCGATGAATCTCGGTGAGGTCGTGAACCACCGACACCGGCTTGCGGATGCGGTGCAATTGTCCGCGGGATTCGAGATAGGCGCTGAACGCCCGCAGATCCGAAAACGGCGGTTTGACGCGGTTCAGCATGATGTCTCCCTGCGGAGACCATTGGTCAGCACTTGCCATCGACCCTGTCTTTGATCAGGCGCAAAGAAGTACCGTCGGGGCCGGGCTACGCGAATTGTTCACGATAAGGTGGCCCATGTCGGTATCCAATTCGTCCGTCTCCAGGATGCCCGCGCCGCTTGCCCTTGCGACGCGGGTGTTGCCGCTGTTGCCGCTGCAGGTGCTGCTCGGAATCTGCTTGCGCGAAATTCGCGCACGCCATCCCCGGATCTTCGATCGCCTCGGTCCGCACACCGGCAAGCGTTACGGCCTCGCGCCGACCGATCTGCCGATCGCGTTCGTGCTCGAACCGCGGCGGATGAATCCGCGGGTCACGGTGGTGCGCACGTTGCCCACCAACATCCACGCGCGGATCGCGGGGCCGCTGTCGGCGCTGATCGGCATGACCGACGGCTCCTACGACGGCGACGCGCTGTTCTTCTCGCGCGACATCGAGATCGATGGCGACATGGAAGCCGTGGTCGCGCTGCGCAATGCGATCGACGATTCTCGGGTCGATTTCCTGAAAGAGTCGGTGGCGTGGTTCGGCCCGCTGGCGGCGCCGATCGAACGAATCCTGCGCAGCCTGGTGGGCGCGCAGCCGAGCTATCGCGAAGAGCTGGGTGTCGGAGGCGGAGGTTAGAGCATGGAACTGATCTGTCCGGCTGGCACGCCCGCGGCGCTGCACGATGCCGTCGCCGCAGGTGCCGATGCGATCTATTGCGGCTTCAACGACGAAACCAACGCGCGCAACTTTCCGGGGCTGAATTTCAGCCGCGAGGAAATGCGGGAGTCGATCGCGCACGCGCATCGCTACGGCACCAAGGTGCTGGTGGCGATCAACACCTTCGCCCGCGCCGGCAATGTCGAGCTGTGGCAGCGCGCGGTCGACGACGCAGTCGAAGCCGAGGCCGATGCGCTGATCCTCGCCGATGTCGGCGTAATGGATTACTGCGCCAAGACCCATCCGGAGCAGCGGTTGCACGTCTCGGTGCAGGCGGCCGCCGCCAATCCGGATTCGATCCGGTTCTATGTCGACAGCTTCAACGCCCAGCGCGTGGTGCTGCCGCGCGTGCTCAGCGTTCAGGAAATCGCCGCGATCACCAAAGAGGTAAAGGTCGAGACCGAGGTCTTCATCTTCGGCGGCCTGTGCGTGATGGAGGAGGGGCGCTGCTCGCTGTCGTCCTACGCCACCGGCAAGTCGCCCAACATGGACGGCGTGTGTTCGCCGGCCGCCTCGATCCAGTATCGCGAGCAGAACGGCTCGCTGGTGTCGCGGCTCGGCGAGTTCACCATCAACAAATTCGCCAAGGGCGAGGCCGCAGCCTATCCGACGCTGTGCAAGGGCCGCTACCAGACCGACGAAGGTTGCGGCTATCTGTTCGAAGATCCGGCCAGCCTCGATGCCACCACGATGCTGCCGGACCTGCGCGCCGCCGGCGTCGCGGCGCTGAAGATCGAAGGCCGCCAGCGTGGCCGCGCCTATATCGAGCGGGTGGTGAAGACCTTCAAGGACGTGCTCGCCGCACTCGATGAGGGACGGCCGCTACCGGTCGACGCGCTGCGTGGCCTCACCGAAGGCCAGTCCACCACCACCGGCGCCTACAAGAAGACCTGGCGCTGACAGCAAAGGCGCCGACGCCCGTCGGCGCCGAGTGATTTTTCGCGAACCACAGCGAGGCTACTCCCATGCAACTCACGCTTGGACCGGTGCTGTTCAACTGGAAGCCGGAAGAGTGGCGCGACTTCTATTTCCGCATCGCCGACGAAGCGCCGGTCGACACCGTCGTGGTCGGCGAGGTGGTGTGCTCGAAGCGCCAGCCGTTCCTCGAGGAGCACATCCCGGCGGTGGTCGAACGCCTCGCCGGCGCCGGCAAGAAAGTGCTGATGGGCTCGCTGGTGCTGATGTCGCTGCCGCGCGAGCGCAAGGCAATGGCCGAGCTCGCCGCCGACGACGGCTTCATGATGGAGGTCAACGACCTCTCCTGCCTCGGCATGCTCGGCGGCAAGGCCCACGCCATCGGTCCGTTCGTCAACATCTACAACGAGTCGACCGCTGCGTATTTCGCCTCGCGTGGCGCGAGTCGGATCTGCCTGCCGCCGGAGCTGCCGCTGTCGGCGATCCGCAGTATCGCGGGGTCGCTGCCCGACGTGTCGTTCGAGGTGTTCTCGTTCGGCCGGGTACCGCTGGCGATCTCGGCGCGCTGCTACCACGCCCGGCTCAACAAGCTGGCGAAGGACAATTGCAAGTTCGTCTGCGAGCAGGATCCCGACGGCCTCGCCGTGACGACGCTCGACGACGAGCCGTTCCTGGCGATGAACGGCGTGCAGACGCTGTCCTACACCTGCGCCAGCCTGCTCGGCGACATCGACAAGCTGAAGGACGCCGGCGTTTCTTCGATGCGGCTGTCGCCGCAGCAGTGCGAAATGGTGGCGGTCGCCAAGCTGTATCGCGACGTCATCGACGGCAAGATCGCAGTGGCCGAAGGCGCGCAGAAGCTCGACCAGCTTTATCCGCTGAAGAAGTCCAACGGCTTCCTGTTCTCGAAGCCCGGCGCCGCGTTTGTCACCGACTCGGGCGACGTGCGGCGGATGGTGCCGGCGGCGTAAGTACTGCCACTATTTGAAGCTCGGTGCCGTTTCAACACCAACAACCGTCATCCTCCGCGCAAGCGGAGGATCCAGTACGGCGATGCGCCGATGCTTGAAGCAAAGCTCTAGAATACTGGATCGCCCGCCTGCGCGGGCGATGACGACCGATCCGGTGGCACCGCGGACCAGCACTCGGTTCCGTCATGAGCGGGCTCGACCCGTGCATCCATCACGCGCGTCAGCGCGTACTCAACAGCATCATTTGACGAAGATGAATCGCCGGGACGAGCCCGGCGATGACCGCTCGCTTGGTTCGAAGAGGGAGCGCGCTCTCAGCCCGTTAAGTCAGCGGCTTCAATATTCTGCACCTCGCCGCCACCAAGGTCATCGACCATGGTGGGTACACCGGATGTCGCCGGCGACGTTAATCCCCGGGGCGCTCAGCCGGGCCGATTGCCGCTAGCCGAGCGTCTCGTCGAGCCAATCGAAGATTCGGGCGAAAGCCAATCGGTTGGCTCCGACTTGGCAATGCGCGCCGGCACCTTCCGCCGTCGTGAAACGGATCAAGGTCTTACGACAGGTCAGGTGATCGTACAGTTGCTGTGGCTGTTGTTTGAAGAACAGATCGGCCTCGGCCTCGCAAACCAGCGTCGGGCAAGTGATCGCCTCCGCCACCCCATTGCGAAGATTGTAGTCGAGCATCTTGGCTAGGAAAGCGCGTGGTGACGCGGCGCCGGTCGACCACATCCCGTGCTCGTAGGCCCAGCGGAAAGTCGTCGACGTCTTCATTTGCTGCACCAGCATCTGATCGATCGCTGGCGCTTGATCCGCTTTCAACCCCGACAGGAAGCCTTCGAGTTTTTCAGGCGGAACGTTCGCTTTGAAGGTGGCGGAAAAATCGTAGACGCCGTCATTGGCAATCAGAGCCGCAAGGCGCTTCTCGTAGGCGGCCGCTCGCGGGGCCAATAACCCGCCCAGGCTGATTCCCATCAGCGCCAAGCGTTTCGGATCGACGTCGGGCCGCGTCAGCGCGAAATCGACCACCGGACCGACCACATTTTCCCAATCCGGCCTGAAGACGAGGCCGTCGCGATGCAGCGGGCCATATTGGCCGGGGCCGTCAAAAGCCAGCACATTATAGCCGCGTTCGACTGCCGCGCGTGCGCCGAACACATGCATCTCTTCAGCTGAACCGTCGAAGCCGGTATGCAGGATCAGAGTCGGACGCCCGCCAGGGCGGCCGGCTGAGTGGAAATAGCCGGGCAGCGTGCCGGTCCCGTATGGGATTTCGACGGGTTCGATGGCCGGTTCGTGCATCCTGGCGGCTTGGCCGTAGCATTCCACCGACCGCTTATAAGCCCGCAAAACCCTGGCGTCGTGCGGGCTTCCGTGCAGGAAGAAATCGGAGCACTGGTAGTAGGTCGCCGCGCGCAACAGACCATCTCGCGCGCTGACCCGATGGCCCCGCGCCAACTGTCTGGACGCTTCCTCGGCAACACGGTCCGCGGTCGCATTCCATGCTGCGTACCAGCTATCCACGTCGCCAGCTTGGATGCTGTTGGCCGTCGCCAGAACTTCGCCAAATGATGAGCCGCCGTATTCTCCGGCTCCGATCGCGCGCAGCGTCTCGTACCAGAACTGATTATCGCTGGGAAACAGCAGCCGATCGACCGGAGGCGAGCCCGCCGCCGCTGGCGCGTGGCCAGCGTTGGTGAACAGAGTTGCAAGTGAAGTCGCGGCGAGAAAGAAACGACGATCCATGGGGAATGCTCCTGTAACGAGCCACCATGATAGGCATCGAGGAACGTTATTGCAAAATTTTTTGCGTTAAGGACTGTCGCGATGCAGCGTAATTCTCCTAAATCCCGACCCGGCGGTCGCGCGGCGAGGACAAAAACTGCTACGTTTCAAGCAGTTGTGGAGCTCGTCGCGGAAAAGGGACATGGGGCGGTAAGCATGACCGACGTGGCCGAGCGAGCCGGAGTGGCGGCGACGAGCCTCTATCGGCGCTGGGGAGACATCGGCTCGCTGATCCGCGAGGTCGCGGTCGAGCAGTTGATGCGCGACTATCCCATTCCCGACACGGGATCGATCGAGGGCGATCTCCGCCAGTGGGCGCGATCGATCGCTTTGACCTTAAGCCGGCCCGAAGGTTCGTCTTTCTTTCGCGCTTTCGTCGCCACCGCCACGCCGACACATGCCGGGACCGTGGCGCCGCCGGAAGCGCTGGCACGGCGGATCGAGCAGATCGAGCAGATGCTGGCGCGCGCGAATGCCCGCGGCGAACGCGCGCTCGCCGTCGATGACGTCATCGACTTTCTGCTCGCCCCGCTCTTCGTGCGCGCGCTCTTCGGCACGCCGCTCGACGAGGAAGCGGCCGAGGCTCTAGCCGAAAGGTTGCTGAAGAGATGCTGATGCAGAAGGAGGGCTGACCACGAGCCTCTCAGCTCAGCGGCTTCAGGATCCGCACCAGTTCGGCGTGGATGGTTTCGTTGCCGCAGACGATATCGCCGGTCTTGAGGACGTCGCCGCCATTGATGTCGCCGACGGTGCCGCCGGCTTCGCGGATCATCACGATGCCGGCCGCGATGTCCCACGGCGACAGATTGCGTTCCCAGAAGCCATCGAAGCGGCCGGCCGCCACCGCGGCGAGATCGAGCGAGGCGGTGCCGAACCGGCGCATGCCGGCGACCTTTGGCTGCAGGGCCGCCATCTCGCGCTGGTTCTGCGCGAAGTTGCCGCGGCCGAGATGCGGCAGGCCGCAGCCGATCACGCAGTCGGGGAGTTCGCGGCGGTTGGCGACACGCAGCCTGGAGTCGTTGAGGAATGCGCCCTTGCCGCGCTCGGCGATGTACAGTTCTTCATTGGCCGGATTGTAGATCACGCCGGCGATCATGGTGTCCTCGCGCTCGAGCCCGATCGAGATCGCGAAATGCGGGATGCCGTGCAGGAAGTTGGTGGTGCCGTCGAGCGGGTCGACGATCCAGCGATGGCTCTTGTCGGCACCTTCGCGCGTGCCGCCTTCCTCGCCGAGGAAGCCGTAGCCCGGCCGCGCCTTGGTCAGGTCCTCGTACAGCATCTCCTCGGCCCGCTTGTCGGCGCGGGACACGAAGTTCGCCGGTCCCTTGAGCGAGACCTGGAGATTCTCGATCTCGCCGAAGTCGCGCTTGAGGCTGCGGCCGGCGCGGCGCGCGGCCTTGACCATGACGTTGATGAGGGCGGAATGGATCATGGTCTGGTCTCGTGACGACCTGCGAACGGGTCCGGTCTGGAAGGGATTGTGAGGGGATTGCCGGCGAAGGGGTGCCCGTTGCGGGGCCCGGCGTCAACCCGGATCATTTGGCGCCGCCGATCCAGCTGCGGGCCGCTTCTTCGGCCTTGGCACGATCTTCCGACGACATCTGCGCCAGGGTCTGGTCGAGCAACAGATCGCCCTTGCCGGCGGTCTTGGCGACCAGGTGCCATTTCATCGCCTCGACGATGTCGCGCGTCGCTCCTTGGCCGGTGACCAGCACATGGGCGAGGCGGTTCTGCGCGATCGGATTGTTGGCGCGTGCGGCTTTGCGCAGCAGGGCCACGGCGGCCGGCTCGTTCTTCGGGGTGCCGGTGCCGTTATAGAGCGCGATCGCGTATTCGACCTGGGCCGGGACGTTGCCGGCGAGCGCGGCAGCCTGCAGCAGCCGCACCGACTGCTCGACGTTCTTGGGCACGCCGGTCCCTTCCTTGTAGAAGGTCGCCAGCGCGTATTGCGCTTCCGCATTGCCGGCATCGGCGGCGATCCGGAGCAGCTCGGCGGCCCGCTTGACGTCCTGCGGGAAGGTCTGGCCGTCGAGATACAGCAGCGCCAGATTATAGGCCGCCTTCGGCTCGCCGAGCTTGGCGGCCTGCGCCAGCCATTTGGCGGCTTCCTCGCGGTTCGGCGGGCCACCGCGGCCGCCCATCCGCGCCATCGCGAGGGCAAACATCGCCTCGCGGTCGCCGAGATCCGCCGCGCGCTGGTACCACTCGACCGCCTTCTTGTAGTCGCGCTTGACGCCGAGGGCGTTGGCATAGAGTTCGCCCAGCATGGTCATGGCTTTGGCGTCGTTGTCGGCGGCGCGCTTCTGCGCCAGGTCGAACGCGGTCTTGTAGAAGCCGCGCTGATAGGCGCCGTAAACCAGATCGACATTGGGATCGTCGGCATCGGCCGCGCCGGCGCCGGTCGCAGCCTTGGCGTCGGCCTTGTCCTTGTCTTTGGCCTGGGCAGCGGGGGACTTGGCAGCTGGGGACTTGGCAGGGGCCGGCGGCTTGGGCTTCGGCTTTTCCGGCTCCAGCGGCTTCGGGAACGGGTTCGCAGAAGACGGCGGCGACAGCGAGATCTGCGCCGTGGCACCGGTTGCAAACAGCAGCGAAGCCGCAACAATCGCGAATGCGCGCAGCGCCTTCATCGTCAAATCCAATGTGTCATTGCCGGGGGGCGGCAGCGAAGCCTTGGCGAAGCGCTTCGCCGGCGTCCGCCAGCGCGGCCGTGGGATCGTCGGCGCTCCAGATGAAGTCGCCCACCAGCACGAAATCGGCACCTGCTGTGGCGAATTGATGGACGTCGTCGCGGCTGGTCGCATAGCCGATGCACGGCGGCTCGAACAGCTCCGCCCACCAGTCCAGCCGCTCGGCGATCGCGTCCGCCGACGGCCGGGTGCCGTCGGTTCCGGGTTCGCCGAACAGCACGTAATCGGCGCCAGCTTCGCCGGCGATCATCGAATCATGGCGGGTTTCCAGCCCGCCGACCCCGGCGATGCGGGATGGCTGCAATTGCGGCAGCCACTCCTGCATTGCTTCGAGGCCGGTCAGATGCGCCCCATCGGCGCCGCCGCGGGCCACCAGATCGGCGTGGCCGTCGACCAGGAGCGCCGCGCCGCCCGCCTGCACCACCGGCGCCACCGCCTTGATCCGCGACGTCAGGGTGCGCGGATCGGACGGTTCCAGCCGCAGCAGCACCGCCGCCACATCGGCGGCAGCGAGCAGCTTCGGCAGGGCTGCGACAATCGCAGCGGGATCGGCGATCACCGGCGTCGCCAGATACAGGCGCGGCGCCGGACGCGATGGGGCGGGCTTGGCGTTCATTGCGGCTCAGGCGGCCTTCTTAGTTTCGAGCTCGGCGCTCCACTCGCCCTTGGCGGCGAGCGAATTCATCCGGGCCCGGTGCGTGAACGCGGCTTGACCGGCCGCGACGTTGTCGGCCTTGCCCGACCACGCCTTCTGCGGCGCGGCTTGCAGCGCGCGACCGTAAGAGAAGGTGAGGCCCCAGGGCAGGCCGCCGATCTTGTTCATGGCATCGAGGTGCGCCGTCGCTTCTTCGTCCGACTGGCCGCCGGACAGGAAGGCGATGCCCGGCACCGCCGACGGCACGCAGGCCTTCAGCAGCTTCACGGTCTTCTCGGCGACTTCCTGCACCGACGCCTTCTTAGCTGACTTCTTGCCCGGGACCGCCATGTTGGGCTTCAAGATCATGCCTTCGAGGGCGACGCGCTGGAAGTAGAGTTGCTGGAAGGTTTCCTTCAGCACCCATTCGGTGACGTTGTAGCAGGTGTCGATGTCGTGGGCGCCGTCCATCAGCACCTCCGGCTCGACGATCGGCACGATCTGCGCCTGCTGGCACAGCGCCGCGTAGCGCGCCAGCGCGTGGGCGTTGGTCATGATCGCCGTATGGGTCGGCACGCCGCGGGTGGTGTCGATGTCGATCACCGCGCGCCATTTCGCGAAGCGGGCGCCCTGCTTGTAGTATTTGGCGAGCCGTTCGGCGAGCTTGTCGAGGCCGACCGTGATGGTCTCGCCCGGGCAGTTCGGCAGCGGCTGGGTGCCCTCGTCGACCTTGATGCCGGGAATGCTGCCGGCCTGCTCGATCAGTTTCACCAGCGGGGTGCCGTCGGCGGCGTTCTGCCAGATTGTCTCGTCGTACAGGATCACGCCGGAGACGTAGTCGCTCATCGCTTCCTTGGAGCGGAACAGCATCTCGCGATAGTCGCGGCGGTTGGTCTCGGTCGACTCCACCCCGATCACGTCGAACCGCTTCTTGATCGTCCCCGACGACTCGTCGGCGGCGAGAATGCCCTTGCCGGGCGCGACCATGGCGCGAGCGATCTGGTTCAAGTCAGCGAGGTTCATCGCGTCTCTCCTTTGGCTGTTCTTGTTGAGGTGGGAAGCCGTTCGGACAGCGTCTTAGACAATGCCGAGGAAGATGGCGAGGGCACGATTGACCGCGGCCATGTCGTTGGTCGAGAGGGAACCGATCCGTGGACCGACGCGGCGCCGCGCGACAGCCGTGATCTTATCCAACATGATCTGCGACCGTTGCACGAGGCCGTTATCTGGGGTTGGCTCGACGGGAATGCGGATCGCCGGGACATCGCGGAGCTCAGTGGTAAGAGGCAAAACCGCGAGGGAGGGGACCTCCTCGAAATCGTCCGTTTGCACGACTACGGCCGGCCTCGGCTTGCCGTAGTCGCCCTGCATTGCGACCAAAATGATGTCGCCTCGGGTCACTTCCAGCCTTCTGGGTCGAACCAGTCTTCAATTTCGGCGAGAATCTGCTGTTCGTGGGGATCGTTCTTGAGTAGCAGGCACTGCCGCCTGATCTCAGCCTTGTATTCAGGCGAGTTGTAGTGGTCCGGAACCCAGAGGGTGACCGGCTTCAGCCCCATCCCCTTCATCTTCTCACGGTGACGCCGCACACGTTCGGCGCTGGCGCTGCGCGGCTTGGTGCCGGGCTTTCGGATCTGGGCCTTCGCGGGCTTTTCGACCGGCTTGTCCATCGCAGGTCTCCTCCCTCCGGAGCGTTACATGTAACGCAAGATAGGCTCCGGTGGAGGCGGTCGCAAGCCGGCGCCGCGCGGGGCGCCGGCGGTAAAGATCACTTGACCCGCAGCACTTCCACGCCCGGCAGCGGTTTGCCTTCCATCCATTCCAGGAAGGCGCCGCCGGCGGTCGAGATGTAGGTGAAGTCGTCGGCGACGCCGGCATGGTTGAGCGCCGCGACGGTGTCGCCGCCGCCGGCGACCGATACCAGCTTGCCGGCCTTGGTGCGCTTGGCGGCGTGCTTGGCGGCTTCGACCGTGCCCTTGTCGAACGGCGTCATCTCGAACGCGCCGACCGGGCCGTTCCACACCAGGGTAGCGGCATCGTCGATCGCAGCGTGGATGCGCTCGATCGAGCGCGGGCCGACGTCGAGGATCATGCCATCGGCCGGGATCGCGTCGAGCCCATAGGCGAACGACGGCGCATTGGCCTCGAAGTGATACGCCACGGTGGCGTCCACAGGGAGGATGATGGCGCAGTTGGCGGCTTCGGCCTTGTTCATGATCCGCAGCGCGGTCTCGGCCAGATCCTTTTCGCACAGCGACTTGCCGACCTTGACGCCCTGGGCATGCAGGAAGGTGTTGGCCATGCCGCCGCCGATCACCAGCGCCTGCACCTTGGTGACGAGGTTTTCCAGCAGATCGATCTTGCTCGATACCTTGGCGCCGCCGACGATCGCGATCACCGGCTTGGTCGGCGCTTCCAGCGCCTTGTTCAGCGCGACCAGCTCGGCCTGCATGGTGCGGCCCGCATAGGCCGGCAGCTTGTGCCCGAGGCCTTCAGTGGTGGCGTGGGCGCGGTGCGCGGCCGAGAACGCGTCGTTGACCCAGATGTCACCGAGGTCGGCGAGCTTGGCGACGAAAGCCGGATCGTTCTTTTCTTCCTCGGGATGGAAGCGGGTGTTCTCCAGGCAAAGGATGTCGCCGTCGGCCATCGCGGCGATCGCCTTGGCGGCGGGCTCGCCGATGCAGTCGTCGGCGAAGCCGACCGGCTTCTTGATGACGTCGGCGAGCGCGGCCGCGACCGGCTTCAGCGAATTCTTGTCGTCACGACCCTTCGGCCGGCCGAAATGCGCCAGCAGGATCACTTTGCCGCCCTTGGATGCGATCTCGGTGATGGTCGGCGCCACGCGCTCCAGCCGAGTGGTGTCGGTCACCTTGCCGGCGTCCATCGGCACGTTGAGGTCGACGCGCAGCAGGACGCGTTTGCCTTTGACATCGACGTCGTCGAGGGTGCGGAATGATTTGGTCATGATGAACCCTGTGTGTGGGGCCCATCCTTCGAGACGCCTCGCTGCGCTCGGCTCCCTCAGGATGAGGGTTTCGCAAGCGGCGAGGAGATCATCTCCTCGCGCCATGTCACCATCCTCATGGTGAGGAGCGGGCGAAGCCCGCGTCTCGATCCATGAGTTACGGGTATCAGGTCGTCAGATCAGCTTGCCCATCGCCACGGCGGTGTCGGCCATGCGGTTGGAGAAGCCCCACTCGTTATCGTACCACGACATCACGCGCACCAGCGTGCCGTTCTGCACCTTGGTCTGGTCCATGTGGAAGGTGGACGAGTGCGGATCGTGGTTGAAGTCGATCGAGACGTTCGGCGCGTTGGTGTAGCCGAGGATGCCCTTCAGCTCCTGCTCGGCGGCGCGCTTGATCGCGTCGTTGATCTCTTCCTTGGTGGTGGCCTTCTTGGCGATGACCTTGAGGTCGACCACCGAGACGTTCGGGGTCGGCACGCGGATCGCGACGCCGTCGAGCTTGCCCTTCAGCTCGGGCAGCACCAGGCCGATCGCCTTGGCGGCACCGGTCGAGGTCGGGATCATCGACATCGCCGCGGCGCGGCCGCGGTAGAGATCCTTGTGCATGGTGTCCAGCGTCGGCTGGTCGCCGGTGTAGGCGTGGATCGTGGTCATGAAGCCGGTTTCGATGCCGACGGTGTCGTTGAGCACCTTGGCGACCGGAGCCAGGCAGTTCGTGGTGCACGAGCCGTTGGACACCACCATGTGGTCCTTGGTCAGGGTGTCGTGGTTGACGCCGTACACGATGGTCGCATCTGCGCCGTCCGACGGAGCCGAGACGAGCACGCGCTTGGCGCCGGCCGTCAGCAGCGCCGCAGCCTTGTCGCGGGCGGTGAAGATGCCGGTGCATTCCAGCGCGATATCGACGCCGAGATCCTTGTAGGGCAGCGCCGACGGGTCCTTGATCGCCGTCACCTTGATCTTGCCGCGGCCGGCATCGATGGTGTCGCCGTCGACCTTGACGTCGTGCGGGAAGCGGCCGTGCACCGAGTCGAAGCGAAGCAGATGGGCATTGGTCTCGACCGGGCCGAGATCGTTGATCGCAACGACTTCGATATCCTTACGGCCGGACTCGTAGATCGCCCGCAGAACATTACGGCCGATGCGGCCAAACCCGTTGATCGCGACCCGAACTGCCATCCAACTTCTCCTCGCTGCAGATGATTTTCAATTCTACGACGGGGCGTCCCCCGTACTCTTGCGCGGTTTCATGCCCAAAATACCGAGCGGTTGCAATCCGCTCGTTCATGATTCAGATCAAAGACTTACCGCAGGCGCGGCTCACCTGATGCGGTGAACTGCCGCGCCCGACGAAATTGCGCGATCCTTAATCGCCCGCCGGTGGGCGCCGCGTTATTAGGCGGTGAGCCTGCGCTTAGCGGCGTCCGCCACGGCTTCCGCAGTAATGCCGAAGTGCTTGTAGAGGTCCTTGGCTGGCGCACTGGCGCCGAAGCCGGTCATGCCGACGAAGCCGCCGTCCGGGCCGATCACCGCGTCCCAGCCGAACCGCACCGCGGCTTCGACCGCGACTTTCACCGGCGCATCGCCGATGATTGCCGCGCGGGTCGCGTCGTCCTGCTCCAGCAGCAGGTCGAGTGACGGCACTGACACGACGCGGGCGGCGACGCCCTGCACTTCGAGCAGCTTCTGCGCCGCGACCGCGATCTCGACCTCGGAGCCGGTGGCGAAGATCGAGACCTGCGCCTTGCCCGGCGCCGGGATCAGCTCATAGCCGCCTGTGGTGCAGAGGTTGGCCTCGGAGGTCGCGGTACGCTGCTGCGCGAGGTTCTGCCGCGACAGTGCCAGCACGGTCGGGCCGCTGGTGTTCTCCAGCGCGAGCTGCCAGCACTCGGCGGTCTCCACCGCATCGGCCGGACGGAACACCCGCATGTTCGGCATCGCCCGCAGCGCGGCCAGATGCTCGACCGGCTGATGGGTCGGGCCGTCTTCGCCGAGCCCGATCGAATCGTGGGTCATGATGTAGACCACCGGCACATGAGACAGTGCCGCCACCCGCATCGACGGGCGGGCGTAGTCGGTGAAGCACAGGAAGGTACCGCCCGCGGGCGCGAAGCCGCCGTGCAGCGCGAGGCCGTTCATCGCCGCCGCCATGCCCATCTCGCGGATGCCGTAATGGATGTAGCGGCCGGAGAAATCGTCCGGCGTGACGTCCTTGGCCTGTTTGACGCGGGTATTGTTCGAGGGCGTCAGGTCGGCGGAACCGAGCAGCAATTCCGGCACCACCGGCGTCAGCGCTTCGAGCGCGAGCTCGCTGGCTTTGCGGGTGGCGATGGTCTGCGGTTCGGCGACGAGCTTGTCCTTCAGCGCGCGGATCGTGCCCGCAATCGCCGCCGGCCGCTTGCGGTCGATCACCCGGCGCTTGAATTCGTCGCGCTTGTCCGCCGGCAGGGCGTCGAACCGCGCCAGCCAGTCGGTGCGCGCCGAGGCGCCCTGCTTGCCGACATTGCGCCAGGCGCCGAGCACGTCATCGGGAATCTCGAATGGTCCGTAATCCCAGCCGAGCGCCTTTTTGGCGCCGGCGAGTTCTTTGGCCCCGAGCGGTTCGCCATGAGCCTTCGACGTGCCGGCCTTGTGCGGCGCACCGAACCCGATCGTGGTTTTGCAGGCGATCATGGTCGGCCGGTCGGAGGCCTGGGCCTTTCGGATCGCCTCCGCGATCGCGTTGTGGTCGTGGCCGTCGATCCGGAACGAATTCCAGCCGTGCGCCTGGAAGCGTGCGACCTGGTCGACGTTGTCGGCCAGCGACAGCGGGCCGTCGATCGAGATGCCGTTGTCGTCGTACAGGAAGATCAGCTTCGACAGCTTGAGATGCCCCGCGAGCGCGATCGCCTCGTGGCTGACGCCTTCCATCAGGTCGCCGTCGGAGCACAGCACGTAGGTGTAATGGTCGACGATATCGCCGAATTCGGCCTGCAGCAGCCGCTCCGCCAGCGCAGTGCCGACCGAGGAGGCCACACCCTGGCCGAGCGGGCCGGTGGTGGTTTCGACCGACGAGGTGATGCAGTTCTCCGGGTGGCCCGGAGTCTTGGAGTCGAGCTGGCGGAAGTTCTTGATCTGATCCAGCGTCATCTCCTCGTTGCCGATGAGGTAGAGGAGCGCATAGAGCAGCATCGAGCCGTGGCCGGCCGAGAGGATGAAGCGATCACGATCCGGCCAATGCGGTTCGGCCGCATCGAACTTCAAAAACTGTGTCCACAGTACGGTCGCTACATCCGCGGCGCCCATCGGCAGACCGGGATGGCCGGATTTGGCCTTCTCCACGGCGTCCATCGCCAGCGCCCGGACTGCGTTTGCCATACGGGATTGATCGACCTGCGCCATGATTGATTCCGCCTGAGAATGAGGTTGCCGTTAGTCCGATAGAATCGGACCGTGCCCTGCCTCCATGGCAAGGCGATGAACAGAACAGATGGGGCTGAACAGCCGGGAAGCCAGTCCGCATAGCACCCGATACCGCTACGGCCAACTCGGCGGCCCGGAATCGGGGCCGAAACCGGCGCTTTGCAGTGCATAGTTCTGCGGCAGCGTTGCGCTATGCTTCCTCGCCACGTAAATTTCGCGCTCTAAAGGCTTGTTCAATCGTGGCTTTTGTTGGGGGTCGGCAAGGCCTCGGGTGTGGGAGATTGCGAGGGGTCGCGCAACGAGCATGACGGATCGTCCTGCCCACGGTTCCATCGCTACCGATCAGGCGCCGGCCGAGATCGTCGCCGCCGCGCGTCGCCTTGCCGCGGCGCTCGAAGCGCTGGAAAGCGCGGTGGAACGCCGTGCCGAGGCCGATCGCGACGAGGACGAGCTGGCGTCGCGGATTCAGGCGCTCGGCGCCGATCGGTCACGCCTCGCCGACGAGCTCGACGGTGCGCTGGTGCGCAGCCGCAAGCTGGAGCGGGTCAACCGCGAGATCGCGCAGCGGCTCGATTCGGCCATCGACACCATCCGCCAGGTGCTCGACACCGAAGCGGGCGATCCCCAGCCGGCCGAGGAGGAGTCATGAGCTCGAGCGACTCCGCTGGATCCGCCAACCACGTCAGCGTCACCATCAACGGCCGGCAATACCGGATGGCCTGCGAGCCGGGCCAGGAACCGCAACTGCTCGGGCTCGCTGAGAATCTGGAGACTCGGATTCAGAGCCTGCGCGGCCGGTTCGGCGAAATAGGCGATGCGCGGCTCACCGTGATGGCCGCACTGATGATGGCCGACGAACTGCTCGACGCTCACGGCCGCATCGCCGCTCTGCAGCAGGAAGTGGAAGCACTGCGCAACGATCGTGCGGCTTCGCTCGACCGCACCGTGACCACCAACCGCGCCGTCGCCGCCGCACTGAACAGCGCCGCCGAACGCATCGAACGCACCACCCAGGTCCTCAACCGCACCATCGGCGGCGGCATCGCGATCGGGTAGTTGTTACTCCGTCATTCCGGGGCACGCGCAGAGCGCGTGAACCCGGAATCCCGACATGTTGGAAATGCCGGCTGCGCAACAGCTCCAGATTCCGGGTTCGCGAACTGCGTTCGCGCCCCGGAATGACGCTGTGAGAGTTACTTCTTTCGAAAACTCGCCACCAGCTCGACATGCGGCGTGTACTTGAACTGATCGACCGGAGTCACACGCTCCAGCTTGAAGCCGCCGTCGATCAGCAGCTTGGCGTCGCGGGCGAAGGTGGTGGCGTTGCACGACACTGCGATCACCAGCGGCACCCGGCTGGCCGCGAGCTGTGCTACCTGCGCTTGCGCGCCCTGGCGCGGCGGATCGAACAGCACGGCGTCGAAGTCGCGCAGTTCGGGCGGTGCCAGCGGACGGCGAAACAGGTCGCGCGCTTCCGCCTTCACGGGCTTCAGCCCCGGCGTTCCCGGTGCGGCTTTCTGCAGCGCCGTGACCGCCGGCGCATCGCTGTCACAGGCGAACACCCGCGCTTTCTCGGCAAGGCGCAGCGCGAACGGGCCGACGCCGCAGAACAGATCCGCGACCTGCTTGGCGCGGCCGAGATGTGCCATCGCCAGCTCCGCCAGCGTCTGTTCGCCGAGCGCGGTCGCCTGCAGGAACGCCCCCGGCGGCAGCGTCACCTTGGCTTTGCCGATCGTCACCACCGGCGGCCGGCGCAGCAGAACTAATTCGCCATGCCGGGTCAGCCGCGCGAGCCTATGCTGCTCGGCGAGCTGCGACAGCAAGGTGATCATCTTCGGCGGCAGCGGCCCGGAGCCGCGTACGTCGATATCGAGCCCGTTCTCGGTGGCGGTGACTTGAATGTCGAGCGGCTTGCCGACCGGCGTCAGCGCTTCGGCCAACGCCCAGGCCGCTTCCAGCGCGCCGCCGAGCGCCGGATCGAGGATCGGGCAGTGATCGATACCGATGATCTCGTGACTTGCGGTGGCGCTGAAGCCGACTTTGAGGATGTCGTGCGTGCCGCGGCGGGCGTGCAGCGTGATGCGGCGGCGTCCGGCGCCGTGAGCATCGATCAGCGGGTCGACCGCAACGTCGATTCCCGCCTGGGTCAGCGTCTCGACGACCAAATTGCGCTTCCACGCCCGATACGGCTCGTCGTGCAGATGCTGGATCGCGCAGCCGCCGCATACGCCGAAATGCGGACAGAACGGCGCGACCCGATCGGCGCTCGGCACCTCGACACGCAGCAGCTTGCGGCGATCGGGATGGCCTTGCACCGCCTCGACGTCGACGGTTTCGCCGGGCAGCGCGAACGGCACGTAGATCGCGCTGCCTTGCGACAGGCTGACGCCGTCGCCACGGTGGCCGAGCTGATCGATCGTCAGGGTCTGGATCATAGCGATGCGATAGTCTCCAGCCGGCAGGCCGTAAAGCCGGAACTGATCAGGCGGCGACGGCGGCTGCCATCGAATCGCGGGTCAGCCGGTGGAAGCGCCACATCAGCAGCGCGGCGTAGACGATGAGGCCGATCGCCAGCCCGATCCAGACCCCGAACGGGCCGAGCTGGGTGTGGAAGCCGAGCACCCAGCAGAACGGAAAGCCGATCAGCCAGAACCCGAGCACCGCAAACAGCAGTGGTATCTTGGTGTCGTTGCGGCCGCGCAGCGCACCGTTGGCGACGACTTGCAGGCCGTCGGCGATGAAGAAGCTGGCGCCGACGATCAGCAGCGATGCGGTGAGTGCCGCGGTCGCTGCCGCTGTCTCCGACTCGCCGAGAAACAGATACGGGATTTGATGCCGGGTCAGCGCTACCAGCAGCGTCATCGCGGCCATGAACACGAAGCCGAGGCCGATCGCCGCAAAGCCGGCGCGCCGCGCACCCGGCGGGTCGCCGCGACCGACCGCGTGGCCGACCCGCACCGTGGCGGCAACCGAAATCCCCATCGGCACCATGAACATGATCGCCGCGACCTGCAGGGCGATCTGGTGGGCCGCGAGCGCGGTGGTGCCGAACAAGCCCATCAGCAACGCCGCCGCACCGAACACGCCGTATTCCAGCACAGAGGCGCCCGAGATCGGCAGGCCGAGTTGCAACAGCCGTCGCATCAGCTCGCCGTCGAACCGGAATAGTTCGCCGAATACCTGGTACTTACGGAACGGCCGCATCGTCACGCAAACCACGGCGGCGGCGGCGCACATCGCCCAGGACACGATCGTGGTGGCAAGGCCGGCGCCGAAGATCTCCAGCCGCGGCAGGCCGAGCGAGCCGTGGATCAGCACATAGGCGAGGCCGAGATTGATCGGGATTGCGGTCAGCATGATCCACAGCGCCGGCTCGGGCCGGTTCACCGCGCCCATGAAGCCGCGCAGCGCGATGAACAGCCAGCCCGGCACCAGTGACCATGCCAACCCGTCGAGATAATCGCCGGCGAGGCGCGACGTCGTTGCGTCCTGGCCGAGCGCGACCAGCAATTCCTCGCCGTACAGCTGGCCGAGCGTCAGCGGGACGCCGGCGATCACACCCGCCCACAGCCCGACGCGGAGCGACGCCCGCACCTGCCGCGGCGCGCGGGCACCGAACGCCTGTGCGGCCAGCGGTGTCACCGCGGAGACCAGACCGAGGCCCATCGTAAAGGTCGAGAACAGCACGATATGCGCCAGCGCCGCCGCGGCCACGGCGGTGTCACCGAGCCGGCCGATCAACGCCAGATCGGTGGTCATCATCGCGATCTGGCCGAGCTGGGTCAGCGCCATCGGCCACGCGAGCCACAGCGTCTCGATCAGCTCTGTTCGCCACGCAGACGACTTCGCCGGCGCAAGCGCGCCGGCGGCGATGTTGGAACCTGGTGCGGTCATGGCGCGCACCATAACCGAAGTTACGGCCGGAGTAAGACTTTGGTTCCGGCGGCGTGCTGCGGCGTTTCAGCCGCGCCGGGCGCCGAGAAAGAACTCGACATTGCCGTCGCCGCCAGCGATCGACGAGGCAAAGACTTCGATGTCGCAGCAGCCGAGCGAGGCCGCGAAGGCGGTGACGTCGTTGCACACGGCGCGATGCACCTTGGCGTCGCGGACGATGCCGCGCTTCGAGGGAGCCTCGAACTGCGGCTTGATCAGCGCCAGGAGACTCATCGGCGCCGCGGCGAGCGACAGCGCAGCTGGCAGCACCTGCTTCAGCGAGATGAAGCTGGCATCGATCACCACGACGTCCGGCCGCTGCGGCAGCCGTGTGCCTTCCAGCTTGCGGATGTCGGTCTCCTCCATCGAGACGATCTTGGGATGGCCGCGCAGCGAGGCGTGAAGCTGATCGCGGCCGACATCGACCGCGAACACCAGTGCAGCGCCGTGCGCCAGCAGCACCTCGGTGAACCCGCCGGTGGAGGAGCCGACGTCGAGGCAGACGTGATCCTCGATCGGAATCGGATAGCGCTCCAGCGCCCCGGCGAGCTTGACGCCGCCGCGCGACACCCAGGGATGCGCCGGCTGCGCTTCGAGCTCAGCGTTGAGGGCGATCGGTTCAGAGACTTTGGTGACCGGCTTGCCGTCGGCGAAGACGAGACCGGCCTCGATCGCCGCCTGCGCCCGCGCGCGGCTGTCGAACAGCCCGCGTTCGACCAGCACGACGTCGGCGCGCTTCCGGGACGGGGCATCGGGTGACTTCGCCATCGTCAGCGCGCCTGTTTCGGCCCCAGCCGCTGCGCCGCGATCCGGACGCATGCGGTGAAGCTGCCGAGATCATGCCATGGATCGGCCGGCGCAGCGCGCGGTGTCACCAGCGGCGCGCCGTGCAGATCGAGGCAATGGATCAGCATCAGATTGTCGGCGAGGCCGAAATCCTCGACCGCAAGGCCGTCGGCGCCGATCAGCAGGCCGGCGCGGCTCTCGACGGTCTCGAACTGCTTGACCCGCGCGACATAGTTCGCCGGATCGTTCGAATAGCCGAGCACCAGCTTGCCGCGTCCGGCCATGTAGCCGAGTTCGTACACCGTGCCGGCGTCGGCACTGGGGCCGCGGAACGGCGTCAGATTGGCGATGATGGCGTCGGCCTCATTCATCATCGCCTCGTTGCCGCGGAAGATCTGCAGAGAAGCATCGTGTGCGGCGAGCGCCACCGCATTGTCGAGCGGAAACAGCCCGGTCAAGCCGTAGTCCGCGCACAGCTCGGCTTTGCGCCGCCCGATCTCGAGCGCATCGGGCAGGAAGACGTCGGGGCCGGCGAGATAGATCTTCATGGGTGGGTGATTTTTACCTCTCCCCGCGCGCGGGGAGAGGTCGGAATTGGCGCGTCAGCGCGAATTCCGGGTGAGGGGGCGTCTCAACGAGTCTGAGC
>NZ_QKQS01000026.1:55926-99233 GCF_003226555.1 Rhodopseudomonas palustris
ACCCTCTCCCCGCAAGCGGGGCGAGGGTCGACACTCAGGCCAGCTTCGAGGTTCCGGTCGCGGCGTCCTTGCCGAGCGCTTCGAACACCTTCTTGACGATCGCCTTGGCGTCGAGGCCGGCGCGGGCGTACATCGCCGCCGGGGTGTCGTGGTCGAGGAACACGTCGGGCAGCACCATCGCCCGCATCTTGACCTCGCCGTCGAGCAAGCCGTGCTCGGCCAGGGTCTGCATCACGTGGCTGCCGAAGCCGCCGATCGAGCCTTCCTCGATGGTGATCAGGATGTCGTGGTCGCGGGCGAGCTTGGTCACCAGCTCGACGTCGAGCGGCTTCATGAAGCGGGCGTCGGCGACGGTGGTGGAGAGGCCCAGGGTGGCGAGCTCGTCGGCTGCCTTCTCGGCCTCGGCGAGCCGAGTGCCGAACGACAGCAGCGCGATCTTGTTGCCCTGGCGGATGACGCGGCCCTTGCCGATTTCCAGCGGCACGCCGACGTCGGGCATTTCAACGCCGCGGCCTTCGCCGCGTGGATAGCGCACCGCGCTCGGACGGTCGTTGAGCGCTACCTGGGTCGCGACCATGTGCACCAACTCGGACTCGTCCGCGGCCGCCATGATCACGATGTTGGGCAGGCAGCCCAGATAGGCGTTATCGAACGAACCGGCGTGGGTCGCGCCGTCGGCACCGACGAGGCCAGCGCGGTCGATCGCGAAGCGGACCGGCAGGTTCTGGATGCAAACGTCGTGGACCACCTGGTCGTAGGCGCGCTGCAGGAAGGTCGAATAGATCGCGCAGAACGGCTTGTAGCCCTCGGTGGCGAGGCCGGCCGCGAAGGTCACCGCGTGCTGCTCGGCGATGCCGACATCGAAGGTGCGTTTCGGGAACGACTTCTCGAAAATGTCGATGCCGGTGCCGGACGGCATCGCGGCGGTGATGCCGACGATCTTGTCGTCCTTCTCGGCTTCCTTGACGAGGCTCTGGCCGAATACGTTCTGGTACGACGGCGCGTTCGACTTGGCCTTGGACTGCGCGCCGGTGGCGATGTCGAATTTGACCACCGCGTGATACTTGTCGGCAGCCGCTTCGGCCGGACCGTAGCCCTTGCCCTTCTGGGTGACGACGTGGATCAGGAACGGACCGGTGTCGGCGTCGCGGACGTTCTGCAGCACCGGCAGCAGGTGGTCGAGGTTGTGACCATCGATCGGGCCGACATAATAGAAGCCGAGCTCCTCGAACAGGGTGCCACCATTGACCATGAAGCCGCGGGAATATTCCTCGGCGCGTGCGGCGCGGTCGGCGATCACCTTCGGCAGGTGCTTGCCGATCTGCTTGCCGGCCTCGCGCAGCGACCGGTAGGTCTTGCCCGAATACAGCCGCGACAGATACGACGACATCGCGCCGACCGGCGGGGCGATCGACATGTTGTTGTCGTTGAGGATCACGATCAGCCGCGAGTTCATCGCGCCGGCATTGTTCATCGCCTCGTAGGCCATGCCGGCCGAGATCGAACCGTCGCCGATCACCGCGATGACGTTGTTCTTGACGCCGGCGAGCTCGCTGGCCACCGCCATGCCGAGACCGGCCGAGATCGAGGTCGACGAATGGCCGGCGCCGAACGGATCGTAGTCGCTCTCGGTGCGCTTGGCGAAGCCGGACAGGCCTCCGCCCATGCGCAGGGTGCGGATGCGGTCGCGGCGCCCGGTCAGGATCTTGTGCGGATAGGCCTGATGGCCGACGTCCCAGATCAGGCGGTCGCGCGGGGTGTCGAACACGTAATGGATCGCGGTCGTCAGCTCGACCACGCCGAGACCGGCGCCGAAATGCCCGCCGGTGACCGAGACCGCGTCGATCGTCTCCAGTCGCAATTCGTCGGCGACCTGACGAACCTGATCGATGCGCAATTTGCGCAGATCTTCCGGTGTGCGAATGGTGTCGAGAAGCGGTGTTTTACTAAATTCGGTCACGGCGATATTCCAGTCTATAACTATAGGGTGGTGAGTCCCTCGACGAATGGTCCGAGTGTCCGGTCTGCACGAGCCTCACCCGGCTCCGCACTCCTTGTTCAGGAGAGTTCGGCGATCGAAGCGTGTGCGCTTCCGACCGACGACTGATCTGGGTCACTTATTGCGGCTGCACACGTCCACCAAACTTGACAGTACCATCCCGGCAAGTGTCAGGCTCGGCGCATAAGCTCATACCTTTACACAAACCTGCATTTAATGCCAACCACCGCACGCCCAAGCCTTGGTCAGGCGGCGCAGACTTTCGGCCAAGAAGGTTGATGGGCTGGATTTCCGAGCCTCGGTGTTGCAACGCAACCACGGTCGCGCTGCGGCAAGAGTGGATCCGGGTACCTCTTGCATGGTCTATTGCACGTCCAACGGTTCTGTTCCGGTCGGCGTGCCCTGGGCATCGGTGGTAATCTTGTCGACCCGGGCCTCGGCCTGGCGCAGCAGGTCCTCGCAGCGGCGCTTCAGCGCCTCGCCGCGTTCATAGATCGTGACCGACTCTTCAAGCGGAACCTTGCCGTCCTCGAGCCGCTTGACGATGGTTTCGAGTTCCTCGAGCGCGCGCTCGAAACTGAGCTTTTTCACATCGGCGGTGGAGGCTTCGGCCATTTCTCATTCCTGACGGCACCGCCGGGAGGGGCGGTGGGCGGGTTTTGGTTGTTGTTCTTGGTCGCCCGGCGGCGCGGCTGGTTCAAGCACCGATCAGGGCGCCCACATGAGCCGCAACAGATTCACTCAGACCCTCCAGGTCATATCCCCCCTCGAGCACCGAGACAATGCGACCACCGGCGGTCTGATCCGCCACGTCCATTAAACGTTGCGTGACCCAACCGAAATCCTCGGCGCGCAGGTTCAGGCTGGCCAGCGGATCGCGATAATGCGCGTCGAAACCGGCTGAAATCACGATCAGTTCCGGCGCGAACCGCTTGAGCTGGGGCAGGATCGCCTGCTCGAACGCGAACCGGAACTCGGCGCCGCCGTCTTCGGAGGCAAGCGGCGCGTTAACGATGTTGTCGTATTCGCCGCGCTCGCCGGCGGAGCCGGTGCCGGGGAACAACGGCATCTGGTGCGTGGAGCAGTACATCACCGTGCGGTCGCCCCAGAAGATGTCCTGGGTGCCGTTGCCGTGATGCACGTCGAAATCCACCACCGCGGCGCGCTCGATGCCGTATTGCCGCTGGGCGTAGCGCGCCGCGATCGCGGCGTTGCCGAAGAAGCAGAACCCCATCGGCTTGGTGATCTCGGCGTGGTGGCCGGGCGGCCGGGTGGCGACGAAGGCGTTGGTGGCGGTGCCCTTCATCACGGCGTCCACCGCGGCGACCGAACCACCGACGCCGCGCAGCGCGGCTTCGAACGTACCAGGCGACATCGAGGTGTCGCCGTCGACATAGACGATGCCGGTGGACGGGGACATGTGGCGCAGTTCGACGATGTGGTGATCGGTGTGGCACAGCGCGATGTGCTCGAGCGAGCCGATCGGTGACTCCGCGCGCGCCAGCGCCGCAAAGCGTTCTTCGCCCAGCGCCTTGTTGATGGCGACGAGGCGCGCTGCGCGCTCAGGATGTCCTTCCGGCGTGTGATGATCGAGGCACGCGGAATGGGTCAGAAAAAGCGTGGTCATTCGGAAAGAGCCCGCCCCGGTCCGTGAGTGTATGAAATATTCAAATGAATGTAGTTATTCGCCGCGGCGAGCGAAAGGGCCGCTTAAGGCTTAGCCAGTCACGGCGCGTGCTCAGTTCAGCCGCACGATCCGGTCCGAGGCTGGCGGCGCCACCGGGCTGTGCGCCTTGAAATAGGCAAACAGCGCATCGACGTCGTAGATTCCAGTTTGCGGTGCAGCACCGCTCTTGAACACGGCAAAGCCGTCGCCGCCGGCCGCGAGATACGCATTGACCGTGACGCGATACGTCCGTGCAGGATCGATCGGCATCCCGTTCAGCGTCATCCTATCGGGCGGAATTCGTGAGCCCTCCGCGCCTGTGGCGTCCCAGGCGAAACTGAAGCCTTTCGACACCTGCAGGATTCGCGGCCGCGCCGGCTCCGCCCATTGCTGTTCGAGCGCAGCTTTGAGCTGGGCGCCGGTCAGCGTCATCGTCACCAGCTGATTGCGAAACGGCTGCGCGGCGAAGACCTGGCCGAACGTCACCGCGCCGCCTTCACCGCCCTGAATATCGGAGCGGACGCCGCCGGGATTGGTCAACGCGATCTCCGCGCCGCCTTTGTCTTGATCCGATGTGGCATTGAGCTGGGCGTCGGCGACGACGTCGCCGAGGACGCTCTCGCCGGCCGCATTCGGCACCCGCGACAGCGCCGCCGTCACTGCGCCCGCGGGGCGCGCCGCGATCGGGCCGGCCAGCCTGTCGTAGGCGGTGATCAATCGGGTCTGCGCCGGATCCTTGGCGAGTGTTTCGGTCCGAACGATGGTGTTGTTCGCGCTGGCGCTGATCACGTCACCGGTGGTCGGATCGAGCTTGAGGTCGATCGCGGTGACGATCGTGCCGTATTTGTCCCCGCTGGTGACGAGCCGGCCGTCGATCCGGCAGGTGTAGGCGCGGTGAGTGTGGCCGCTGATCACCACGTCGACGGCGGGGTCGAATTTGTTGACGATCTCGACGATCGGCCCCGAGATGCCGGGGCATTCGTTGTAGTCGCCGGTCGGGAAGCCACCTTCGTGGATCAGCACGACGATCGCCTCGACGCCCTTGACCTTCAGCTCCGGGATCAGAGCGTTGACGGTCTCGGCCTCGTCCCTGAACGACAGGCCGGCCACGCCCGGCGGCGACACCATGTTGGGCGTCGTCTTCAGCGTCAGGCCGATGAACGCCACCGGTACGCCGCCGAATTTGCGGATCGCATAAGGCGGAAAGATCGTCTTGCCCGTCGCAGTTTCGACCGTCGAGGCGGCGAGGTAGTTGAACCTTGCGCCCTTGAACGGATGCGGGCCCTGGCAGCCGTCGACCGGATGGCAGCCGCCGTTCTGCATCCGCAACAGTTCGGTCTTGCCCTCGTCGAATTCGTGATTGCCGACCGACGACAACGCCAGCCCCATCAGCGACAGCGACTCGATGGTCGGCTCGTCGTGAAACATCGCCGATAGAAACGGGCTGGCGCCGATCAGATCGCCGGCGGCGACGAAGATCGCGTTGGGGTGATCCTTGCGCAGCGCCTTCACCAGCGTCGCCATATGCTCGGCGCCGCCGGCAGGGACGTGAATCTTCTTGGTCCGATCCGCCGGATCATCGATGGCGATGCCACCGGGCGGCGGCTTCAGATTGCCATGGAAGTCGTTGATCGCGAGGATGCGGAGGTCGACCGGTGGCGGCAGCAATTCGGCGGCGCGCACCGCCGACATCGAAGCTGCATTGAGCGCGAAAGCGGTGGCGAGCAAGGCCAGGCGGGGACGGAGCTTGGTCATCGGCGATCCGATCGAGGCTTTTTCAAGCTCCGCATCGCCCGCCGTGGGCCCGAATGCAAGTGCGGCGTGGCGTCGGTTTGCCGCATGGCGCATGCGGTGCTTCGCCGAATACCAACCCTGTCGCCGTGCCGATTGAATTGGACGTTGGTGGCGCGCTACTGATGTTGATCAATCGGCGGGCGTCGTCGAGTCGCGGCGCTCGTACAACACCGGGGATGACGCATGAAGAGGTTCTCGCTCGCCAAGCCCGCCGCGGCGATCGTCGCGGCGATGGCGCTGATCGGCACGATTTCGTTCGCCGTCGCGCAGCAGCCGCGGGGAGGCGAGCGTCCTCAGGCGCGTCTCGCCGATTTGATGCAGGGGGCGCAGGTCGGGCACATCAAGCTGTGGTTCGCCGGCAAGGCCGGCAATTGGGGGCTGGCGACCTACCAGACCAAGCAACTCAAGACCAGGCTGGAAGACGCCGCGGCGTTGTATCAGAGCCTGCCGGTCAACGACGTCACCACCATGGCCAAGCCGCTCGATGCGATCTCGGCGGCGATCGCCGCAAAGGACGGCCGCCAGTTCGCCCGCGCCTATGATGAGCTTACCGCCGGGTGCAATTCCTGCCACCAGTCGGTGAAGCTCGGCTTCGTCGCGATCCGCAGGCCGAATGCGAATCCGTTCAGCGATCAGGAGTTCGGGGCAGGGAAGAAGTAATCGCAGACGTTCGATCGAGCGCGGGTTCGACCTCGCTCGATCGGCTCAGCCCTTCTTCCGCTGAAAGAACTTGGTGAACGCGGTGATCGCTTCCTGCGATTTCATCCGCTCGCCGAACAGTTTGCTCTCCTGATCGATCCGGGCGATCAGCTCGTCCGGGGAAGGCTTGATCAGCTTGCGCGAGATCGCGACCGCTTCGGCCGGCAGCGCGCAGATGTCGCGGGCGGCTTTCATCGCGTCGGCCTCGGTCTGGCCGGGCGGCACCACGGCATTGACGAAGCCGGCCTCGCGCGCCTGTTCGGCGCTGAGCTTCTGTCCCATCACCAGCATGGCGAAGGCGCGCTGGTGGCCCATGGTGCGCGGCGCCAACAGGCTGGAGGCGCCTTCCGGCACTAGGCCAAGCTGGATGAACGGCGTCGAGAACGTCGCGGCGGTGGAGGCCAGCACGACATCGCAATGAAACAGCATCGTGGTGCCGATGCCGATCGCCAGCCCGTCCACCGCGGCGATCAGCGGCTTCTGATTGTGCGCCAGCGCGTAGAGAAAATCCGTCGCCGCCGTCACCCTTGGCGCGCCGCTCTGGTCGGTGCCGGCTTTCAGGAAGTCGTCGAGGTCATTGCCGGCGGTGAAAACCCCGGAGCCGCCGGTGATCACCAGACAGCGGACGTTCGGATCGTCCTGCGCCGAACGGATCGCCTCGCTCATGCGGCGATACATGTCCTGCGTCAGGGCGTTCTTCTTTTCCGGACGCCGCATGGTGACGACGCGGACACCTTCTTCATCGGCGACGATCAGATGGTCCGACATGGTTTCCTCCAAGGACCGCCCGCTCGCAGTGGCGGGCTTTAGTGAGGTTGCGCGCTTCGCTCCGGCTCAGGCGGTCAGCACGGCTTCGGCGCCGGCCACCGCATCGGCGCTATCGACCACGTTGCGCTCCAGCGCCGGCGCCTGCACCGCGACGGTCTCGGCGAAGAACCGCGCCAGCGCGACGTAGCGCGACGGATCGCTGATACCGTCGAGGTCGCGTGCCGCGAGCGCCTCGGCTGCCAGCGCGCAGCCGCCGAGCGTGGCGCCGAACAGGCGCAAATAGGGCGTGGCGCCGGCCAGTGCGTCGTTGGTGGCGCTGCCGAGCTTGTCGAGCAGATGGCGGCTGGTGCGATCGAGCGATTCCAATGCCTCGCGCAGCCGCAGGCCGGTGAGGCCGAAGCCCGGATCGTTCGAAGCCTCGACGTCCTTGATGATCAGCTTCAATTCGTCGAGCAGCGCGAATACCGAGGCGCCGCCATTGACCCCGAGCTTGCGGGTGACGAGGTCGATCGCCTGGATGCCGTTGGTGCCTTCGTAGATCGGCGCGATCCGCGCGTCGCGATAATGCTGCGCGGCGCCGGTCTCCTCGATGAAGCCCATGCCGCCATGGATCTGGACTCCCAGCGAGGCGACCTCGATGCCGACGTCGGTGGAGAACGCTTTCGCGATCGGGGTCAGCAGCGCGCCGCGGGCGGCGGCGGATGCTTTGACCTTGGGATCGTTGCTGCGGGCGGCGATGTCGAGCGCAACGGCGGTCGAATAGCAGATCGTGCGCGCAGCGGCGGTCAGCGTCCGCATCGTCAGCAGCGTGCGCCTGACGTCGGGGTGCTTGATGATCGGGTCGGCGCCCGTGCCGGTGCTGCCGATCGCGCGGCCCTGCTTGCGCTCCTGCGCATAGGCCAGGGCCTGCTGATAGGCCCGATCGGCGATGCCGACGCCTTCGAGGCCGACGGCGAGACGCGCCTGGTTCATCATCGTGAACATGCACTGCATGCCACGGTTTTCTTCGCCGATCAGATAACCGACCGCGCCGCCATCATCGCCCATCGTCATGGTGCAGGTCGGCGAGGCGTGGATGCCGAGCTTGTGCTCGACGCCGCTCGGAAAGATGTCGTTGCGGGCGCCGAGCGAGCCGTCAGCGTTGACCAAGAACTTCGGAACCAGGAACAGCGAGATGCCCTTGGTGCCGGCCGGCGCGTCCGGCAGCCGTGCGAGCACGAAATGCACGATGTTGTCGGTCATGTCGTGGTCGCCGTAGGTGATGAAGATCTTGCTGCCGAAGATCTTGTAGGTGCCGCCTTCGGCGCGCTCGGCGCGGGTGCGCAGCGCGCCCACGTCGGAGCCGGCCTGCGGCTCGGTGAGCTGCATCGTGCCGGTCCACTCGCCGGATATAAGCTTGCCGAGATAGATCTTCTTCAGCTCGTCGCTGCCGTGGGCATGCAGCGCTTCGATCGCCGATAGCGTCAGCAATGGGCACAGCCCGAACGCCATGTTCGACGACGCCCAGATCTCGGTGCAGGCGGCATTGACCGCCATCGGCAGCCCCTGGCCTCCGAAGTCCTCCGGCCCCGACACCGCGTTCCAGCCGGCGGCGATCCAGCGCTGATAGGCGTCGGGCCAGCCCGGTGCGGTGGTGACCTTGCCGTGCTCGAGCTTGATGCCGTGCTTGTCGCCGACCCGGTTCAGCGGCGCCAGGATGTCGCTGGCGAATTTACCGGCTTCGTCCAGGACCTGCGCGGTGATCTCGCTGTCGTAATCGCCGAAATGGCCGGCGGCGACCGCCGCCTGCAGTCCCGCGCCGTGGTTCAGCGAAAGAAGGATGTCGTCGATCGGTGCGCGATAGGTCATGACAGTGTCCCGGCTGACGGAAGGATGCCGGCCTTTTTCCACGAAAAGCCGTTCGTCTCAACCGTCCGCCGCGTCGCGCCTGCGCGGTGGGCCGATCGGCACCGCGATGCTGCGGCATTTGATGCGGGGGCGGCTGGCCGATCGAGGCTCAGGGCGGTTGAAATGCGGCTTCTGTCTCGATAGACCGGCGGAGCCGAGGCGAATCCGCCGACCGGCTGCAATGAGCCGGCCGGTTCAGGCCGTTGGGGCGTAGCCAAGCGGTAAGGCAGGGGATTTTGATTCCCCCATGCGGAGGTTCGATCCCTCCCGCCCCAGCCAGGCTCGGCCCATGAGTCCCAAGTCTTTGACCGGGGATGGTTTTCCTGGCCTTGAGGCCGGGTGCATCAGCTCGCCAGACTCTTCATATAGGCGCGCCATCCACCGAAGGCCGAAATATCCGTCGCGCCGTTCAGGCCCTCGGCTTCGACGATGAAGCCCTTTGGCGTGGTGCCGTCGGCGAGGCGAGTCGTACCGATGCCGAGCGGTGCCGGGATGCCGGCGACGAAGCTGCCGAAGCCTTCGGCGGAAATCGCCCAGACTTCGGTGGCGATCGGGACGCCTTCGCCCGCTGCGACGCGCAGCAGGCCGGGACGGAACGGAGGCCCACCCTGCAGGGCGAACAGTCTGTAGTCGGGCGTTGTGGGGACCGCGCGCAGGAAACGCGCGCCGCGGCTGGTCAGTTCGGGATTGAGCGGCATGCCGGACAGATGCGCGCCGACCACGACCAGCTCGATCTCGTTCGCAGCGGCAGAGGGCGACACCTCGATGGGCGCCGGCACCTTCGCGCTGCTGGCGCCGAGCTGGACACCGCTGGCCGCGTGAAGCCGCTCGCCGAGCGCGGCGAGCAGATCGTCGCGGCCGGCCGGGGCGATCAGCGTCACGCCGGACGGAAAGCCGTCGGCGCGGAAGCGGCCGGGCACGGCGAGCGCGCAGAGATCGAGCAAATTGACGAAATTGGTGTAGGTGCCGAGCTCGCTGTTGGGGCCGATCGGATCGGCCTCCAAATCCGCGATCGTGCGCGGGCGCGGATAGGTCGGCACCATCAGCACGTCGATGCTGCTCCAGATCGCAGCGGCGGCGCGGCGCAGCTCAGCCAGCCGGTACAGGCCGCCAAACGCATCGGCCGCGCTGAACGCCGAAGCGGAGCCGATGATCTTCCGCGTCACCGGATGCAGCAACTCCGGCGTGGTCTCGATCACCTGCCGGATCGCCTGATAGCGCTCAGCGACCCACGGTCCGCTGTAGAGCAGGCTGGCGACGTCGAACAACGGCGCCATGTCCACCGCACGCGCGGGGCCGGGCACGACCGTCGCAAGATCGGTAACGGCACGGTCGAATGCGTATTCGGACTCCTGGTCGCCGGCGAACTTGCGGCTGTTCGTATCGGGCACGCCAATTCGCAGGCCCGGTGCCACGGCCGCGGGCTTAGCAGCCGCATCGGGATGCGGACGCGACCAGGGATCGGCGCGGTCGAAGGTTGCCATGACGCGATAGATCGCGTGGGCATCGGCGACGGTGCCGGCGAATACCGAGATCGTGTCCAGCGTCCGGCATGCCGGCACCATGCCACGCGACGACACGCTGCCGAGCGACGGCTTCAGCCCGACGATGTTGTTCAGCGCAGCCGGGACACGGCCGGAGCCTGCAGTGTCGGTGCCGAGCGCGAACGTCACCAGGCCATGCGCCACCGCCACGGCCGAGCCGCTGCTCGACCCGCCGGGCACGTAGCGCGGATCGATCGCGTTGCGTGGCACCGGATAGGGCGTGCGCACGCCGACGAGGCCAGTCGCGAACTGATCGAGGTTGGTCTTGCCGACCAGGATCGCGCCGGCATCGAGCAGACGTTGAACCGCAAACGCGGTTTCGCTCGGCGTATAGGCAAAGCCGGGGCAAGCGGCCGTGGTCGGAAGGCCCGCGACGTCGATGTTGTCCTTGACGGCGAACGGGATGCCCCACAGCGGCTTCGCAGCGGGATCGAACGGTCCGAGCGCCGCGGCGTCGGCAAGAACATCGTGCTCCGGCCGCAGCGTGATGAAGACGCCGGGATCGGCCACCGCTGCGATCCGACGATACGCCGCAGCGATGATCTCGGCCGGAGAGGCGCCGGCCGCATACGCGGCGTGCAGCGTCGCGATGGTCGGGAAGGTGGTGAGTTCAGCAGCCGACATCACACTTCCTCCAGCGCGCAGATCAGATCGCCGGCGCGCAGCGTCTGCCCCGGCTTGGCGTTGAGGGCTCTGACGATGCCGCGCGCGGTCGCCGGAATCGCGATCTCCATCTTCATCGATTCGATCACCGCCAGTGTCTGGCCGATCTCGACGTGCTCGCCCGGCTCGACGGTGAGCTTCCAGACGTTGCCGGGCGCTTCGGTGAATTGGCCGACGCAGCCGTCCGGCACATCGCCGCCGGAGCCGAGCGCGGCCGCGGTGTCGTCCTCCACCACCTCGTCGAGCTTGGCGTCGCGCCAGCGTTGGCGCTCGGCCTCGAATGCGGTCTGCTGCCGGGTCTTGAACGCCGTGATGCCGTCGGCTTCGCGCGCCAGGAACGCCTTGTAGTCGGCATAGGAGAACGTCGTCTCTTCGATCTTGAGCGGATACGCCCCGTGCGGGAAGGCGGCGCGGGCGTCGAGCAGTTCGTCCGGCGTCACCGGGAAGAACCGGATCTGATCGAAGAACCGCAGCAGCCAGGGGTGACCGGGCTTGAACATTTCGGTGGTGCGCCAGGTGTTCCAGACCTGGATGGTGCGGCCGAACAGCTGATAACCGCCGGGGCCTTCCATGCCGTAGATGCACATATAGGCGCCGCCGATGCCGACGGCGTTTTCGGGCGTCCAGGTGCGGGCGGGATTGTACTTGGTGGTGACCAGGCGATGCCGCGGATCGACCGGGGTGGCGACCGGCGCGCCGAGATAGACGTCGCCGAGGCCGAGTACCAGATAGTTGGCGTCGAACACGATGCGCTTGACGTCGTCCTCGCTGGAAAGGCCGTTGATGCGGCGGATGAACTCGATGTTGGACGGGCACCACGGCGCATCGGGCCGCACCAGCTCCTGATACTTGCGCATCGCCAGCACCGCCTGCGGATCGTTCCACGACAGCGGCAGGTGAATGATGCGGCTCGGCACCGCCATCGCCTCGACCGAGGGCAGCTCGCGCTCGATTCTCGCCAGTGCGTCGAGCAGCTTGCGGCGTGACATCACCGTGCTGTCGTAGTGGATCTGCAACGAGCGGATTCCCGGCGTGAGGTCGATCAGGCCAGGCAGCTCCGCCTTCTCCACCGCCTCGGCGAGCACATGCACCCGCAGCCGCAGCGCGATGTCGAGCTCCATCGGGCCGTATTCGACCAGCAGATTGTCGTCGCCGGCGCGGCGATACACCACCGGGATCTCGCCATCGTCATGGCGGCCGACGATCGCCGAGCCGAGCTCGGCAGGTGCGGAGATCACAGTCGGCCCTGCGAGCGGATCATCGGCGCGCATCACCGGCACGAAGCGGAGCTTGTCGCCGGGCTTGAGCTGGCCGACCTTCCACAATTCGTCGCGTGCCACCACGGCCGGGCAGACGAAGCCGCCGAGGCTCGGGCCGTCGGGGCCGAGGATGATCGGCATGTCGCCGGTGAAGTCGATCGCGCCGACCGCGTAAGCATTGTCGTGGATGTTAGAGGGGTGCAGGCCCGCTTCGCCGCCGTCGGCACGCGCCCATTGCGGCTTCGGCCCGATCAGCCGCACGCCTGTGCGGGCGCTGTTGAAGTGGACTTCGTAGTCGGAGGAAAACAGCGTCGCGATGTCGTCGCCCCGGAAGAAATCGGGAGCGCCGTGCGGGCCGTAGATCACGCCGATCTGCCATTCCCGTGTCAGCGCGGGCCGCTCCTCGTCGGTGAGCGCACGCGGCTCCGCGACCGGCGCGAGCGAGCCGAAATGCAGCACGTCGCCGGCCTTCAGCGCGCCGGTGGCGTGGCCGCCGAACGCGCCGAGCGTGAATACCGCGCGGGAGCCGAATACTTCGGGCGCGTCGAAACCGCCGCGGATGGCGAGATAGCAGCGCTGACCGGCGCCCTCGATCTTACCGATCGCCAGCACCTGGCCGGCGCGCACCGCGATCGGCGCGTCGTTGCCGACCGCCACACCGTCGAGCTTGGCTGCCATGGCGGCGCCGCACAGCGCCACCACGGCGTCGGCGTTGAAGCGCAGCGTCGGGCCGCTGACGGTGAGTTCGAACGCTGCCGTGGTTTCCGGATTGCCAACGATCCGGTTGGCGAGACGGAACGAGCGCTCGTCCATCGGCCCGCTCGGCGGCACGCCGACGTGCCACAGATGCAATCGGCCCGGCAGCTCCTGCAGGCCGGACTGCGCGCCGGGCGCCACCACGTCGATGGTGCGCGCCGCGAAGCTGAAATCCGCCAGCACCTTGGTGGCAACCTTGCCGCTGCGGAACAGATCGGACGCCGCAATCGCGCGCAAGTAATCGAGATTGGTTTCAATCCCGGCGATGGTCGTCGTGGCGAGGGCACCGGTCATCTTGTCGATCGCGGCGTCGCGGTTAGCGGCATGGACGATCAGCTTAGCAAGCATCGGATCGTAGAACGGCGTCACCTCGTCGCCGGTTTCGATCCAGCCGTCGATACGGGCGTCATCCGGAAACGCCACCTGGGTCAGCCGGCCGGCCGAGGGCCGGAAGCCGGCGCTGGGATTCTCGGCATACAGTCGCACTTCGATCGCCGCGCCTTGCGGCGGACGCGGCGTGTAGGTCGCAAGCGGGCTGTCGCCGGCAGCCTGGCGCACCATCCATTCGACCAGATCGACGCCGAACACCGCTTCGGTGACCGGATGCTCGACCTGCAGGCGGGTGTTGACCTCGAGAAAGTAGAATTCGTCGCGAGCGACGTCGTAGATGAACTCGACGGTGCCGGCGGACTCGTAGTTCACGCTTTGGCCGAGCGCGACCGCGGCCTGATGCAGCCGGGTGCGCATCTCGTCCGAGATGCCGGGTGCCGGGGTCTCCTCGACCACTTTCTGGTTCCGCCGCTGCAGCGAGCAGTCGCGCTCGCCGAGCGCGATCACGTTGCCCTGGCCATCGCCGAAGATCTGCACTTCGATGTGCCGGGCGTCGGCGACGAAACGCTCGAGATACACCCGCGCGTCCCCGAAGCTGGCGCGCGCGGTGCGCTGCACCGTGGCGAAGCGTTCGCGCAGCGTCGCCTCGTCGTGACAGAGTTGCATGCCGATGCCGCCGCCGCCCGCGGTGCTCTTCAGCATCAGCGGAAAGCCGATCCGCGCGGCGGCTTCCAGCGCCTCATCGATGCTGTCGATCAGTCCAGTGCCGGGCAGCAGCGGCACGTTGCTGGCCTGCGCCAGCTCACGGGCGCGGTGCTTCAGGCCGAACGCCTCGAGATGTTCGGGGCGCGGGCCGATGAAGGCGATGCCGTGCTGCTTCAGCCGCTCGGCGAAGCCGCGGTTCTCGGACAGAAAGCCGTAGCCGGGATGCACCGCCTGCGCGCCGGTTGAGAGGCAGGCCTCGATCACGGCGTCGACATTGAGATAGCTGTCGCTGGCGGCGTCGCCGCCGACCCGCACCGCTTCGTCGGCCTCGCGCACCGGGCGGGTGAACCGGTCGGCGTCCGAATAGATCGCTACGGACGCGATCCCCATTCGGCGCAAGGTGCGGCCGATCCGCCCGGCGATTTCGCCGCGGTTGGCAATCAGAACTTTGCTGAACATGATCAGTCCTCGCCTGCCTCGTAGATCACCACCTGGATCGGCGTCGGGAAGAAGCCGTTGCAGGGATTGTTGACCTGCGGACAGTTCGAGATCAGGCACAGCACGTCCATCTCGGCGACCATCTCGACGTAGTCGCCGGGCTTGGAGACGCCGTCGACCACGGTGAAATTGCCGGACGTGTCGAGCGGCACGTTCATGAAGAAGTTCAGGTTCGGCACGATGTCGCGCTTCGAAAGGCCGTGCTTGGCAGCTTCCAGCACGAAGTTCTCGCGGCAGGCGTGCAGATATTTGGTCTGGTGCCCGAACCGCACGGTGTTGCTCTCGCACGAGCAGGCGCCGGCGGAAGTGTCGTGCAGGCCGCAGCTGTCGGCGACCATGCGCAGCATGGTGCGGCCTTCGGTCGACATGATCCGCGTGCCGGTGGTGACATAGGCCGAGCCCTGGGCGCGCAGCGTGTCCTGGCCGCTGTAGCGTTCGCCGTGATCATCGGCGGCGTAGAACAGGGTGTCGACCGCCTGCTGGCCGTGGCTGTCGACGATGCGCAGCGTCTGGCCCTTGCGGATGATCGCCGACCACGGCACGCGCGCCGGGATCACGGTGTCGAGCACGATGCGGGCGGAAGCGGGAATCGTGGTCATGCTCAGGCCCTCCCTGCGACGCCGGCGAGATAGAAGGCGTTGTTCTCGAACGCGCGCTTGGCTTCGAGCGACACGGTGCGGCACAGGTCGTCGGCGGCGGGCTGAGGCGCCTGATAGCGGATGATGTCGACGTCGCCCGGCGCGTAGCTGGGGGATGGATCGAGCGGGTGCGGACAGTTCGACACCGCGACGAGCAGGTCGAGCTCGGCGCGCAGGTCGACGAAGTCGCCCTTGTTGCGACGCTCGCCGTGCCATTCGAACCGGCCCTGCGAGTCGACGGCGACCGGAGCGAAGAATCCGATCGATGGGTGCAGGTCGCGGCGATCGAGCCCGAGCTTGCCGGCAGCGAGCACGAAGTTGTCGCGGGTGTTGCGGAAACTGCCGGCGCCGTAGCGATCCGCATTGGTCGCCGCGGTGGAGCCGCCCACCATGGTGTCGTGCGCGCCGCTGGTGTCCTCGATGATCGACAGCAGCGCACGGCCCATGTCGGACAGGATCACGCGGCCTTTGCGCAAGGATGCGGCCCATTGCACCTTGATGGTGTCGGCGTGGTTCAGCCGCTCGCTCGGATCGCGCGCATTCCAGGCCTGGATGCTGACGCAGGACGTGCCGTTCGTATTGACGATACGCAGCGCTTCGCCGCGGCCGAGCTTGGTCACGTAGTACCAGCCGCCCGGCACGGTCTCGCGATGAATGATCGCCTCGGCCGCGATCGGCGCACCGTCGCGCGGCGTCGGCGGCGGCAGAGCTTTCGGTGCCTGCTGCTGGCCCAGCGCCTTGTGCTGTTCGTAGCGCTGGCGGTTGGCCTCGACTTCGGCCTTTTCTTGCTCGGTCAGGATCATGCTGTCCTCACGGTGAACAACGCCGGGTCGTCCCGGCTCATGCTCCCTGTGCGGCCGGGTCGTCCCGGCCGGAGCGGATCGGATGGTCGGTATGCGGCTGCGCAACGCGCCGCGGGAAGATTTCGAGATCGCGCGAGATCGTGGCGCCGTAGCGCTCGCGTTCCTCGGGACGGTTGCGATTGCGTTCGAACGCGATCACCCGGGTCGCCAGGCTGAACGCTTCGGACAGATCGTGCGTGACCATCACCACGGTGAGCTCGGTCTCGTTCCACAGCCGCTTCATCAGGACGTGGATGTCGGCGCGGATGCCGGGATCGAGCGCGCCGAACGGCTCGTCGAGCAGCAGGATCTTCGGGCCGCGCATGATCGCCTGCGCCAGTGCAAGCCGCTGCTGCATGCCGCCGGACAGCGCCGACGGATATTTGTGCTCGTGGCCTTTCAGCCCGACCTCGTCGAGCAGCGTCATCGCCTGCTCGGTCGCCTCGCGCCGGGCGCTGCCCAACAGCCGGCCGAGCAGCCGCGACTGCTGCAATTCGCGGCCGAGCAGTACATTGTCGAGCACGGTGAGATGCGGAAACACCGAATAGCGCTGGAATACCACGCCGCGATCGGCGTCAGGCTCGGCCTTGAGCGGTTCGCCGTCGATCATGATGCGACCGCGGCTGGGCGTCTCCTCGCCGAGCAGCATCCGCAGAAAGGTGGTCTTACCGCAGCCGGACGGGCCGACCAGCGCTAGAAATGCACGCGGCGCGACGTCGAGCGTGATGCGCTCGAGCACGATGTGATCGCCATATTCCTTCCAGACGTCGTCGAAGCGGATGGCGCTCATTCCGCCCTCACCGATGCGAACCAGGGGAATGCCTTGCGCTGCAGGAGGCGCAGCGCGAAGTCCATCGCGAAGGCGAGCAGCGTGATCCACACCACGTAGGGAATGATCACGTCCATCGCCAAGTAACGTCGCACCAGGAAGATCCGATAGCCGAGCCCGGAGTCCGAGGCGATCGCTTCGGCGGCGATCAGGAACAGCCAGGCGGGGCCGAGCTGCAGCCGCAGCGAGTCGATCAGCCGCGGCAGGATTTGCGGCAGCACCACGCGGAGCGCGATCTGCCAGGTCGAGGCCCCAAGCGTCTGCGCCTTGATCAGTTGCTCGCGCGGCAGCTCCATCACCCGCATCGCGAGGTCGCGGATCATCGCAGGCAACGTGCCGATCACGATCAGCGCGATCTTCGAGGTCTCGCCGAGCCCCATCACGATGAACAGGATCGGCAGCAGTGCCAGCGGCGGCACCATCGAGGTCACCGACACGAACGGGCCGAGCAACGCATTCGCGGCCGGCAGCAAGCCGATCACGATGCCGATCAGGAGCGCCAGCGACGTCGAGATCGCCAGCGCTGCCGCCAGTCGCTCGACGCTCGCCAGGGTGTCGACCCACATCAGATAGCTGCCGGTGCGGGCGTCGAGCTGGAACGCCATCTGCTTCACCGCCTGTCCCATGCTGGACAGCGCCGGCAGCAGCTTGTCGTTCGGATTCTCCGCCAGCCGGGCGCCGGAGCCCAGCAGATACGCAATGATCACCAGCACGAACGGCAGCGCCGCCATGTAGATGGCGAGTTGCCGTCCAGGCCTGATGTTCACCCATCGCATCGTCGCGCTCCGGCTTGGCTTGTGAGGTGATCGCTTACAGCTTGCCGGCCGCGGCCATGTCCATGAAGCTCGGGTCGAACCGCAGCTTCACGTTGGACTTGTCACCAAGCACGCTCTTGTCGGCGAGCTCGATGCCGACGGCGTCGGCCGATTTCGCGCCCTTGCCGAGCAGATCCTTCTCGAACAGGAACTTGCGGACGCGGTCCATGGTGTTGCCGATCGCCGCGCTCTTGGTGAAGGTTTCGGCGTCCGCGGCCTTGCTGAACAGCTTGGTCGAGGCAAGCTGGCTCTCGAAGCCGGCCAGATCGGTGCCGGAGGCCTTCGCCATCGCTTCCTTGGCGGCCTTGGCGTCGGCGCCGTCCGCCGTCATCTTCGCCATGGTCTCGTACCAGATGCCGACCAGCGCCTTGGCGAAGTTCGGATTGTCCTTCACCACGGCGGTGTTGGCGACCATCAGATCCATGATCTCGCCGGGGATCTGCGAGGAGTCGAACACCTTGTGGGCGTCGGGCGAGGCGAGGATTTCGGAGACGATCGGATTCCAGGTCACCACCGCGGTGACGTCGGCCGTCTTGTAGGCGGCGGCGAGGTCGGCGTCGGAGGTGTTGACCACCTTGACGTCCTTCTCACTCAGCTTGTTGGATTCGAGCGCGCGGGCGAGCAGATAGTGCGACACCGAGAATTCGACCAGATTGACCTTCTGGCCCTTGATCGCGACGAAGTCCTTTTTGTCCTTCAGGATCACTGCGTCGTTGCCGTTGGAGAAGTCGCCGACGATCACCGCGGTGGTGTCGACGCCGCCGGCGGCGGGGATCGACAGCGCATCCATGTTGGTGATCGTCACCGCGTCATAGGAGCCGGCGGTGTATTGGTTGATCGACTCGACGTAATCGTTGAACTGCTTCACCTCGATGGTGATGCCGTATTTGTCCGCCCATTTCTTCACGATGCCGGTATCGGCGGCATAGCCCCACGGCATCCAGCCGACATAGATCGACCAAGCGACCTTGAAGTCCTTCTTGGGGGCGGCAGAGGCTCCGGCGACGCTCAGGGCGACGATCGAGCCGGCGAGGATCAGAGAACATAGGAAACGTGTTTTCCGCATCGGATCATTCCTCAGAATCTGGTCGCGATGAGGAATTGACGTGGACCATCGTTTGCCAATTCCTCGGCTTACGAGGTCTCCCGGGCTTTTGTCCCGCCGTGCGTCCGAAGGATTTCTCCCTTCGGGGGGCAGCTCTCGGACCAGCATCTGCGCACAGACCGGAACCCTAGCCGCCAACTCTGACTGAGATTGTTGCCTCAACTCACCGGCGTTTGGAAGTATTGCGCCGCACAAACAATGTGCAGCGTGCGACGGTTGTTTGATCAATCTGGCGAGTCGATTGGCGTTACAGGTACGATCGTATGTTGCCGTTGCCCCGATCGGCGTCGACGCCAACCGGGCGTTTGGGCTAGGCTCGGACCATCAGGCTCAGCAGAGGCGAAGGTGAACGACAGGTTGTCGGCGTCGGAACAGGCGCTCATCGATCGGGAAAGAGAGCTGGCGGAGGTTCAGCGCATCGCCAAGGTCGGCGGTGTGGTGGTGGATCTGAGCGCCGGGTTCCGCAATCATCGGTCGCCGGAGTATCTGGCCATCCACGGCCTGCCGCCGGATGCTGTGAACGAAACCCACGAAGATTGGGTCAGCCGGCTTCACCCGGAGGACCGCGAACGCGCCGAGCGGCAGTTTCTCGATCTCATCAAGGGATCCTCCGATCGCTATTCGGCCGAATATCGGATCATCCGCCCGAACGACGGCGAGGTGCGCTGGATCGCGGCGGAAGGGCGGATCGAGCGCGATGCATCGGGGCGTGCGGTGCGGATGGTCGGCGCGCATATCGACATCACCGACCGCGCGATCGCCCGCGAGATGCTGCGCGAAAGCGAGCAGCGCTTCAAGCTGATTGCCGACAGCGCGCCGGTGCCGATCTGGGTGACGCGGCTCGATCGCACCCGCAGCTTCGCCAACCGTGCGTATTGCGATTTCATCGGGCTGCCCTACGAGGACGCGCTGCAGTTCGACTGGCGCAGCATCATCCATCCCGACGATGTCGCCGAAGTGGTGCGCAACAGCATTGCGGGCGAAGCCTCGCTGCAGCCGTTTGCGCTCGAAGGCCGCTACCGCCGCGCTGACGGGCAATGGCGGTGGATCAGGTCGGAGTCGCAACCGCGATGGGACCCGACCGGCCGTCACGTCGGCTTCATCGGCGTGGCTCACGACATCACCTCCGCCAAACAGGCCGAGATCGACCTGCGCAATGTCAACGACACCCTGGAGCGGCTGATCGCGCAGCGCACCGCACAGTTGCATTCCAGCGAGTCGCAGCTACGCGCGATCCTGGAGACCACCAATCAGTATCAGGGTCTGCTCGATCTCAAGGGCCGGCTGCTCTACGTCAACGGCACAGCACTGGCGGGCATCGCGGCTGAGCCGGCCCAAGTGCTCGGTGCGCTGTTCTGGAAGACGCCGTGGTTCGCCTCCGCGTCCGGAGCATCCGAGGCGATCGAACGCGCGTTCCGCTCGGCGTGCGCGGGAGAGACCGCCCGTGTCGATTTGGAGCTGCCGCTCTCTGCCGGGTCGCGCCACATCGATTTCTCGCTGCGCCCCGTGTCGGACGCACAGGGCGGCATCATGGCCGTGCTGGCGGAAGGCATCGACTCCACCGAGCGCCGCCGCAACGAGGAGGCGCTGCGGCAGGCGCAGAAGATGGAGGCGGTCGGACAACTCACCGGCGGCGTCGCGCACGATTTCAACAACCTGCTCACGATCATCCGCTCGGCTGTGGATTTCCTGCGCCGGCGCGATCTGCCGGAGGAGCGCCGCCGTCGCTATGTCGATGCGATCTCGGATACGGCCGACCGCGCCTCGAAGCTGACCGGCCAACTCCTGGCGTTCGCCCGGCGGCAGCCGCTGTCGCCGGTGGTGTTCGATGTTGCCGCCCAGGTCCAGAGCATCGCCAATCTGATCCGCCCGCTGGTCGGCAGCCGGGTCGAGATCGACGTCGACACCGGATCGGGGCCGAACTACGCGATCGCGGATATCGGGCAGTTCGAAACCGCTTTGGTCAATCTTGCGGTCAATGGCCGCGACGCGATGAACGGCGAGGGGCGGCTGTCGATCGCGCTCCACCGCGTCGATGAAATCCCTCCGGTGCGGTCGCAGCCGGCGCGGCCGGGTGCGTTCGTGGCGGTTTCGGTCACCGACAGCGGCAGCGGCATCGCGCCGAGTAATCTCGACGTGATCTTCGAGCCGTTCTTCACCACCAAAGAAGTCGGTCGCGGCACAGGTCTCGGCCTCAGTCAGGCGTTCGGCTTTGCCAAGCAGTCTGGCGGCGAGATCAGCGTGCACAGCACGCTAGGCGAGGGCGCGACGTTCACCGTCTATCTGCCGCAGGCGCAGGCTCCGGAGCAGATTGTAGCCGCGAAGCTGTCGCGCACCGATCCGGCCGGCGGTCTTGGTCATCGCATCCTGGTGGTAGAGGACAATGTCGAGGTCGGGAAGTTTTCGACCGAACTGCTGCAGGACCTCGGATACACCATCAAATGGACGAAGACCGCCGACGAAGCGCTGGCCGCCTTGGCCGAAGACGAGTTCGCGTTCGACCTGGTGTTCTCCGATGTGATCATGCCCGGCAAGAACGGCGTCGAACTAGCAACGATCGTGCGCGAGCGTTATCCCGGGCTGCCGGTGGTGCTGACCAGCGGCTACAGCAGCGTTCTGGCCGAGAATGCGCATCAGGGCTTCGAGCTGATTCAGAAACCGTATTCGGTGGAGGCGCTGTCGCGGGTGTTGCGGCGGGCGATTTCCGAGCGCAGGACACGGCCGACCGGAGAATGAGGTCGCGGGCGGCGGACGAACTCACATCATCAGCGGCGTCGCCTCTTCGGCCATCGCTTTGAGCAGTGGCAGGAAACGGTCGATCATCTCGCCGGTGGTGATGCGGTCGACATGGGCGCCGATATTGGCGGCGGCGACGATGGTGCCGTCGTAGCGGCGGATCGGCACCGCGACCGAGCGGAAGCCGGGCTCGGCTTCGCGGTCGACCAGCGAGTAGCCTTTGGTCCGATCGGCGATGATGGTGGCAATCACCGTCTGTTTGTCGACGATGGTGTCTTCGGTCTGCTTGGTCAGCGTCATGCCGTTGATGGTCGCGGTCAGCTCGTTGTTGTCGAGCCGGCTGAGCAGCACGCGGCCGACCGAAGTGCAGAACAGCGGCAGCCGATAGCCGAGATCGATCCCGGCCGAGAACACCCGCGCCGGACTGGCGCGCGCCACGAACACCGCATCGTCGCCGTCGAGAATGGCGAGCGAGCAGACTTCCTTGGCGCCGGCCGACACCCGATCCATCAGCGGCTGCAGCACCGCGCTGATCTGGTTCGACGCCAGATACGCCGACGCGAGGCCAAGGACGCGCGGCGTCAATGCGAACAGCCGGTCGTCGCTGCTGACGTAGCCGGCACTCTGCAATGTCAGCAGGATGCGCCGCGCGGTCGCTCGCGGCAGATCGCACGCTTTGGCGACATCGCTCAGCGTCATCGGCCGCTTCTCGGCGCCGAACGCCTCGATTACCCGCAGGCCGCGCGACAGGCTCTCGATGAACTCGGCGCTCTCGGTCGGGGCATCCTTGGCGGCGGGGCGTTTCAGCTTGGGCATAAGCGGTACTTTAGTGTGGGGTTGCGGGCGAGCCCTATAGCAAGTCTCCGCGACCTATGGGCGCTGAGCTATACGATTGTTCGTTATGCGAACACAAGTTCGTCGAAGCAGTCAGCGGGTGCCATCCTCGTAGGCAGCAACCGCGGAGAATTTGCTCTTGCACGATTTGCTCTTTAGAGGCAGTTTCATTCTAAACGAACGAATGTTCGTCTATCGAACGTTTTGCTGTGCAGGGCGAATGATGGTCAGGATCAATGTCAGCGGCTATGGCACCCGCAAGCTGCTGCGCCCGCCGACCGCGATCGCTTCTGCGCTCACAAGAAGGCAGCCGGCGGAGGCTGCGCGAAGGAGGCCAACGCCATGATGAGCCAGGAACAGAATGATCTGATCACCCGGGTCGGGCCGGGGACGCCTTGCGGCAAGCTGATGCGCGCCTACTGGCAGCCGGCCGCGCTGGTCGACGAGCTGGAAGGCGAGCGGCCGATCCGGCCGGTGCGTCTGCTCGGCGAAGACTTCGTGCTGTTCAAGGACGAGCAGGGCCGCTACGGCCTGATTGATCGCGACTGCCCGCATCGTGGCGCCGATCTGGCGTTCGGCCGTCTTGAAGGCGGCGGCCTGCGCTGCGCCTTTCATGGTTGGCTGTTCGACGTCGACGGCAACTGCATCGACACCCCCGCCGAGCCGGCCGGCTCGCCGCTGTGCAAGAACATCAAGCAGCGCGCGTTTCCGGTGGTCGCCAAGGGCGGCATCCTGTGGGCCTATCTCGGCGCGGGCGAGCCGCCGGCATTTCCGGAGATCGATTGCTTCATCGCCCCCGACACCCATGTGTTCGCGTTCAAGGGGCTGATGGAATGCAACTGGCTGCAGGCGCTGGAGGTCGGCATCGACCCGGCGCACGCCTCGTTCCTGCACCGCTTCTTCGAGGATGAGGACACCTCGCAGGCCTACGGCAAGCAATTCCGCGGCGCCTCGGCGGGCAGCGATCTGCCGATGACCAAGGTGCTGCGCGAATATGATCGCCCGATCATCAATGTCGAGCACACCGAATACGGTCTGCGGCTGATCGCGCTGCGCGAGATCGACGACGAACGCACCCACGTCCGCGTCACCAATCAGCTGTTTCCGCACGGCTTCGTCATCCCGATGAGCACCGAGATGACGATCACGCAGTGGCACGTCCCAGTCGACGACACCCACTGCTACTGGTACGCGATTTTCACCAGCTACGCTGCGCCGGTCGACAAGGTGAAGATGCGCGATCAGCGCCTCGAGCTGTACGAGCTGCCGGACTACAAGTCGCGCAAGAACAAGACCAACGATTACGGTTTCGATCCGCACGAGCAGGCGACCGCGACTTACACCGGCATGGGGCTCGACATCAACGTCCACGACCAGTGGGCGGTTGAGTCGATGGGCGCGATCCAGGATCGCACCCGCGAGCATCTCGGCCAGAGCGACAAGGCGATCATCCAGTATCGCCGGCTGCTGCGCCAGGAAATCGAAAAGGCCGCCTCCGGCGCCAGGCCGTTGCTCGCCCTCGACGAGGCCGCTGCGCGCGCGATCCAGGGGCCGGCGACGATGGACGGCATCGGCCCGAGCCGCGGCTGGGAAACCTATTGGATGGAGGTCGACGTCAAGCGGCGCCGCGGTGCGCCATGGGCCGCGCCGGTGCCGTCCGAGATCGCCGCCAAGGTCCCGCATCTGACGGCCGCAGAATGAACGTGCACCAGCGATACGCAACGGGCGACAGCCTGGCGGCCCGGCACGGGCTGTGGTCCGAGGAGCAGATCGATGCGGCGGCGCGGGTCCGCCGCATCGCCGAGGAGCAGGGGCTCGAGACCATCCGGTTCTCGTTCCCCGATCAGCACGGCATCCTGCGCGGCAAGACGTTGGTGGCGTCCGAAGCGCTGAACTGCCTCGACAGCGGCGCCACCATCACCACCACGATGCTGGCCAAGGACACCTCGCACAAGACGGTGTTTCCAGTGTTCCAAGCCGGCGGCGGCTTCGGCATGTCGGAGATGCAGGGCGGCGCCGACGTCGTCATGCTGCCGGACCCGACGACGTTCCGCGTATTGCCGTGGGCGCCGACCACCGGCTGGGTGCTGTGCGATCTGTATTTCGCGGACGGCCGCCCGGTGCAGTTCGCGACCCGCGGCATCTATCGCTCGGTGCTGCAGAAGCTCGCCGACCGCGGCTACGACTACAAGGCGGGGCTCGAGGTCGAGTTTCACGTCTTCAAGGTCGAAGACTCCAAGATGCGGCCGGAGCATGCCGGCCAGCCCGGCGAACCGCCGAGCGTGAGTCTCTTGTCGCACGGCTATCAGTATCTCACCGAGCAGCGCTACGATCAGATGGAGCCGGTGCTTGAACTGATCCGCCGCGACGTCGTCGCGCTCGGCCTGCCGCTGCGTTCGATCGAGGTCGAGTTCGGCCCGAGCCAGTGCGAGTTCACGTTCCAGCCGACGGTGGGGCTGCTGCCGGCCGACCTGATGGTGCTGTTCCGCGCCGCGGTGAAGCAGATCTGCCGCCGGCACGGTTATCACGCCACCTTCATGTGCCGGCCGCGGATTCCCAACGTGGTGTCGTCGGGCTGGCATCTGCACCAGTCGCTGGTGGCGCGCGACGGCGGCGGCAATGCCTTCATGTCGGATAGCGATGTGCTGTCGGATTTCGGCAGGCACTATCTGGCCGGCCTGATGACCCACGCCCGCGCCGCGACCGTGTTCACCACGCCGACCATCAACGGCTACAAGCGTTATCGCTCCTACTCGCTGGCGCCGGATCGGGCGATCTGGGGCCGGGACAATCGCGGCGTGATGTTGCGCGTGTTGGGCGGGCCGGGCGACAAGGCGACCCGGATCGAGAACCGCGTCGGCGAGCCGGCCGCCAATCCGTATCTGTATATGTCGTCGCAGATCCTGTCCGGCCTCGACGGCGTCGATCGCAAGCTCGATCCCGGCCCCTCCGCGGATACCCCCTACGAGACCAAGGCGGATCTGCTGCCGAAATCGCTGCGCGAGGCGATCTTCGCGCTGCGCGACGATCCGTTCTTCCGCACCGCGCTGGGCGACGAGTTCGTCGACTATTATACCTTCATCAAGAATGCCGAGATCGAGCGTTTCCAGGCCGAAGTGACGGAATGGGAGCAGCGCGAATATTTCGAAATGTTCTGAGCATCGAACCGAACGCAAAATAACCGGATCAGGCAGAGGAGAGGGAGACGGATGGTGAAAGCACTCGGGTGGCTGTGCGCAGCCGCGGCGATTTCGTTCAGTGTCGGTGCGGCGCAGGCCGATACCATCAAGGTCGGCGTGATCGGCACCATGTCGGGGCCGTATGCGCTGTTCGGCCAGAACTATAAAATGGGCATCGACGCCTGGGTCGCCGAGCACGGCAACAAGGTCGGCGGCCACACCGTCGAGTTCGTCTATCGCGATGAGGTCTCGCCGAACCCGGCGCAATCCAAGGCGCTGGCGCAGGAGCTGATCGTCAAGGAGAAGGTGCAGTACATCGCCGGCCTGTATTTCACGCCGAACGCGATGGCGGTGGCGCCGCTGCTGCAGGAAGCCAAGGTGCCGATGGTGGTCATGAACGCGGCCACTTCGTCGATCACCGAGAAGAGCCCGTACATCGTCCGCACCTCGTTTACGATGTTCCAGAACACGGTGCCGGCCGCCAAGGTCGCCAAGCAGAAGGGCGCCACCAAGGTCGCGATCGCGGTCAGCGATTACGGTCCGGGTATCGATGCCGAAACCGCGTTCAAGAAGACCTTCGAAGCCGAAGGCGGCAAGGTCGTCGAGGCGGTGCGGATGCCGCTCGCCACGACCGATTTCGGTCCGATCATGCAGCGCATCAAGGATTCGGGCGCCGACATGATCTTCACCTTCCTGCCCGCCGGTCCGCCGACGCTCGGTTTCGTCAAGGCCTATATCGACAACGGCCTGAAGGCAGGGGGTGTCAAGCTGATGTCGACCGGCGACGTCGTCACCGAGCCCGATCTGCCGAACATCGGCGATGCCGGCATCGGCATCCTGTCGACCTATCACTATGCGGTGTCGCACGACTCGCCCGAGAACAAGGCGTTTCTGGCTCAGCTCGAAAAGGGCGGCGCCAAGCTCAGCGACGTCACAATGACGTCGGTCGCCGCCTATGACGGCGCCCGCCTGATCTACAAGATGATCGAGGCGACCGGCGGCAAGCAGGATCCCGAGAAGGCGATCGCGGCGGTCAAGGGCATGAAGTGGACCAGCCCGCGCGGCCCGGTGTCGATCGATCCGACCACTCGCCACATCACCCAGAACGTCTATCTGCGCGAAGTGGTGAAGCAGGACGGCAAGCTGATCAACAAGGAGATCGAGACCTTCAAGGATCAGCCGGACTGGGGACTGGTTAAGCAGTAAGCCGAAACTTTGGGCCCTTCGCGCCTTCGTTCGTGACTTGGCGTGGAGGGCCCTGCTCGACTATAGCGTCTTCCAGTTAAGCGGATCGCGATCCGCGCGAGGAAGGCGCGTCAAAATTCGACGGTTGTCGCGCCCAGTGGAGTCGGGAGTGAGGTTGTGGAGGCTGAATTGAATCGAACCAGATCGGCGACGTCCGCTTGGGCGGCTCTGTGATGCGGACGATTCTCGGAATCCTGCCGGACGCTCTCGCCTACGGCATGGTGCTGTTCACGATCTCGATCGGTTTGTCGATCATGATGGGCCTGATGCGGGTGGTCAATCTCGCACACGGCGCATTTGCGATGATTGGCGGCTACTTCGCCTCGTTTGCGCTGACCTCGCTCGGCGTGTCGTATCCGATCGCGATCCTGATCGCGGTGATCGGCGCGGTCGTGATATCTGTGCCGTTCGAGTTTCTGCTGTATCGCCGGATCTATCGTCGCTCCGACGAACTGACCCAGATCCTGCTGACGATCGGCATCACTTTCTTCATCGTCGGCGTGGCGAACTACATCTTCGGGCCAACGTCAAAGCCGATTCCGCTGCCGGAGATGCTGAAGGGGCCGTTCGATCTCGGATACCGCATGATCCCGGCGCACCGGCTGTTCGTGATCGGCTGCGGCGTCGTCACCGCGGTGGCGCTCTGGCTGCTGATCGAGAAAACGGAATTTGGCGTCCGGCTACGCGCCGCGGTGGACAATGGCGACATGGCCGAGGCGCTCGGTATCCGTACCCAGATTGTCTATTCGGTGACCTTCGCGCTTGCGGTCGGGCTCGCGGCATTCGGCGGCGTAGTCGGCGCCGAGCTACTGCCGGTCGAGCCGTTCTACGCGCTGCGCTACATGGTGACGTTCCTGGTCGTGGTCTCGGTCGGCGGGGCCGGCTCGGTCACGGGTGCGATGGCAGCGTCGCTGCTGCTCGGTCTCGCCGATACCACGGGCAAGTATCTGGCGCCGGAATACGGCGAGTTCTTCTTCTATGTCGCGGTGATCGTGATCGTCTACATCTTCCCCCACGGCCTGTTCGGAAAGGCGCACTGACGATGGCGACCTTGTCCGTCACCGCCGCGCCGTCCGCATGGGCTGGTTTCCGCAACGATCTGATCGCCGCCATGGTGATCGCCGTGCTCGGCGCGGTTGGCTGGTTCGTCTATCCCGACGATCTCGCCTTTCTGATCCGCGTGATCGGGCTCGCCTTCCTGGTGATCTCGCTCGATCTCGTCACCGGCTATTGCGGTGTCGCTACGCTCGGGCACGCGGCGCTGTTCGGCGTCGGTGCCTATGCGGCCGGGAATTTCTGTCTCGCCGGTGTCACCGATCCGATCCTGATGCTGCTGGTCGGCGCGATCGCCGGCACCGCGACCGGGCTCGTATCCGGGCTCCTGGTGACGCGCTTCCGCGGCCTGCCACAACTGGTTCTGTCGATCGCGTTCGGCCAGCTCGTCGCCGCGCTCGCCAACAAATTGTCGTCGATCACCGGCGGCAGCGACGGCCTTGCCGGCATCTCGCCGGGGCCGGTGTTGGGGATCTTCAATTTCGACATGTTCGGCCGCACCGGTTACGTGTTCTCGGTGATCGTGCTGCTGATCACGATGGTGGCGCTGCTGCGGTTCGCGCGTTCGCCGTTCGCGCTGATGTGCCGGGCGATCAAGGACGACACGCTGCGGACCCGGATGATCGGCGTCTCGGTGTATCCGCGGCTGGTGGTGATGTATTGCGTCGCCGGCGCGGTCGCCGGCCTCGGCGGCGGGCTCACCGCGATCAACACTGGTGTGGTCGGGCTCGACAGCGTCGGCTTCGAACGTTCGGCGGAAGCGCTGATCATGCTGATCCTCGGCGGCGCCGGCAATCTGTGGGGCGCTTTGGTCGGCGCCATCCTGTTCGAGCTGTTCCACCACTACGTCTCGGCCGCCAGCCCATTCCACTGGATGATCCTGGTCGGTGTGCTGCTGATCGTGGTGGTGCTGTTCTTCCCCAAGGGGCTGGTCAACGAGGTGACCCGGCGGATCGGCGATTTCAGGCAGGCGAGGGCGGCGCGATGACCACCTTGCTCGAAGTCCAGCACCTGTCGAAATCGTTCGGCGGCCTGCGCGTCACCGACGACGTCTCGTTCACGCTGTCGAGCGGCGACCGCGTCGCGTTGATCGGGCCGAACGGCGCCGGCAAGACCACGCTGGTCAATCAGCTATCTGGAGACCTGGCGCCGTCCGACGGCCGCATCCTGCTGGCCGGCGAGGACGTCACCAGCGCGTCGATCCCGGAGCGCGTCCGCGGCGGATTGGTACGTACCTTCCAGGTGACGCGGCTGTTCACCAGTCTCACGGTGGCCGAGAACGTCGCGCTCGCGGTGATGCAGCGCCGCGGCCTGACCAAGCGGATGTTCTCGTCGGTGATGGACAAAGCCGACGTGCGCGACGAGTGGCAGAGCGTGCTCAGTCTGCTCGGCATCGGCCATCTGGCGGCGACGCCGGTGACCAAGCTGGCTTATGGCCAGCAGCGGCTGCTCGATCTGGCGATCGGTCTCGCCATGAAGCCGCGGGTGCTGGTGCTCGACGAGCCCGCTGCCGGCGTGCCGCACGACGAGTCGCCGCGGATTCTCGAAGCGATCGGGCGGATGTCGCCGGAAATCGCGATCCTGATGATCGAACACGACATGGATCTAGTGTTCAAATTTGCGAGGCGCGTGCTGGTGCTGGCGAACGGCGCGCTGATCTTCGAAGGCACCCCCGCCGAGGTGAAGGAAAACGACGCCGTGCGTGCGGCCTATCTGGGAAACTACGCCGATGCCCGCCGCGCTTCTTGAGGTCGAAGGTCTCAGTGCCGGCTACGGCTCGGTCAGCATTCTGAGCGACATCGGCTTTTCGGTGCCGGCCGGCGGACGGCTGACCGTGCTCGGCCGCAACGGCGTCGGCAAGACCACGCTGCTGGCGACGCTGATGGGCCTGACCACCCACAAAGGCGGCGCGGTTCGCATCGGCGAGCGCGACGTCACCGGGCTGAAGACCTTCGCCCGCGCCGCCGCGGGACTCGGCTACGTGCCGCAGACCCGCGACGTGTTCCGCTCGCTCACCGTTGAGGAAAACCTGTTCACCGGGCTCAAGGGTCGGCCGCGGTCTGAGCTCGAGTCGGTCTACGCGATGTTCCCGCGGCTCGCCGAGCGGCGCAACCATGGCGGCATGCAGCTCTCGGGCGGCGAGCAGCAGATGCTGTCGCTGGCGCGCACGCTGCTCGGCAAGCCGAGCGTGCTCTTGCTCGACGAGCCGCTCGAGGGCCTCGCTCCGGTGATCTGCGATCAGCTGATGGAGACAATCGTCAAGCTGGCACAGTCCGGCGAGATGACGGTGGTGCTGGTCGAACAGCAGATCGAACGTGCACTCGATTTCGCCGACGACGTGCTGGTGGTCGAGCGCGGCCGTATCGTCTGGCGCGGCCGGGCGGCCGAGTTCAGGGCTGATCGCGAATTGGCCGATCGGCTGCTCGGTGTCGGTATCGGCTGATTGGCTGGAATCATTCAGCCGCCGCCATTGAGGACCACCGCGAGCGCTGCCCGAAGCGACTCGATCGAATAGGGTTTGCGCACGATCGGCAGGTCGCGCAAACGCCCCGGGATCATCGCGGTGTCGCCATAGCCGGTGGCAAAGATGAAGGGAATGCCGAGACGCGTCAGTTCATCGGCGATCGGCAGCGAGCTGCCGGCGCCGAGATTGACATCGAGGATAGCCAGCGTCGGCGGTGTCCGTGCGATGGTGAGCAAGGCTTCATCTGCCGACGCCACCGAGATCACCGACTTTGCCCCCATCGCGCCGAGCATGTCTTCGGCGTCGAGTGCGATCACCAACTGGTCCTCGACCAGCAGGATCGTCGCCGAAGCGATGTTCAACTGGTCGGTCGCGGCCGGTCGGTCGCTGCCGGGCGGGCTCGCCTGGCGCTGGGGCATCGCTGCGACGAACTGGCTGGGAATGCACAACTTCGCCACGACGCCGCCCGGCCTATAGTCGACTTCACTCGATCCGCTGAGATCGAACGGGATGCTGCGGCTCAGCAGCACCGTGCCAAATCCCTGCCGGGTCGGCGGACGAACCGGCGGACCACCGCTCTCCATCCATTCGATCTCGCAGCGTCCATCGTCGCGAATCGTCCAGGTGATCTTCAGGCGTCCCGACGATCGAGACAGGGCACCGTACTTCGCCGCGTTGGTCGCCAGCTCGTGCAGCACCAGGGCAAGCACCGAATAGGCACGAGCATCGAGTCCGACATCAGGGCCGTCGAGCGTGATCTGCGCTGCCGGATAGGGCGACAGTTCGGCGCGGATCAGATCGGGCAGCACGCCGCCGCCGTCCGAGCGCACCACCTGATCGTGTGCGAACGACAACGCCATGATCCGGCCGCGCAGGGCGATGGCGAATTCTTCGAGGGAGCGTTCATGGTCGACCGGCTGGTTCACCAGCGATTTGATCAGCGCCAGGATGTTCTTGACGCGGTGGTTCAATTCCTCGTTCAGTACCCGCTGCCGCACCTCGGCCTTCTTGCGCTCTGCCGACAGGATCTCGCTTTGACGTAGCAGTACCTCGCGCAGCCCGACCTGTACGGTCGCGGCGGTGTCGCGATCGTCGGTGCTCCATGGGATCGATTGTCTTTCGACTTGCTCTTTCCAGATCGCGAAGCTCTTGCGCGGCGTCAGCCGGTCTCCGAACGGTCCGGTTTCGTAAGTCTTGTTCGGATCGCCCGCCCAATCCAGCGTCTGCACCTGCTCCTTGCGGAAGAACATGAGGTAGTCGCTGCCGGTCTGGGACAGCGGAATTGCCAGCATCCCGGCGGCGGTCTGGGCGTAGTCGGCCGCAGCTGCAATGCGATCGGAAAGCGCATGGGTGGCGATGATCTCGCCACTGTCGCGGTCGGCAAGGAAATGCACAATCGCCGGCAGTGCGGTCTGTGGCGGCGCCAAACCGTGCGAGGTCCAGACACCGTTGATCCACAGTCCGACGCCGTCACTCGGGATCAATCTGGCGATTTGCTCGAGGTTGTCGCGAAGAAAGTCGTCCACCGATGCATCGAACGACATCTTGCTGGTGAGGCCGTCGAGCGTCTTTCGGGTCCGCAGCGAGGTCTGGAAACGCCGTTGATGATGCGTGGCCGTGAAATGCAGCGAGAAGAAGTCGGCGAACATCTCGGCGGCAACGCGCTGCGCCATCGGTACGGTGCGCGGCTCGTAGTGATGGCAGGCGATCAGTCCCCACAACGCGCCGTCGATGATGATCGACAGCGACATTGAGGCCTTGACGCCCATGTTGCGCAGATACTCGAGATGGATCGGCGAGACGCTGCGTAGATGCGCGAACGACAGGTCGAGCGCTGCGCCGGAGGCGTCGCGTTCGGGAACGATGAGGCTCCCGGCGCCGCTCGAATCCGTGATCACGCGGATCGCGTTCTTTAGGTAGAGCTGCCGGGCCTGCTGCGGAATGTCGGACGCCGGAAAGTGCTGACCAAGAAAACTCTCGAGGTCGCTTCGTTTGGCTTCGCCGATCACCTTGCCCGATCCGTCGACGGCGAACCGATACATCATCACCCGGTGATAGCCGAGCATCGCTTGCAGATAGCGCGGCACCCGCGCCGCCATCTCGTCGAGTGACTTCAGTTCCTTGGTTCGAGCGATGATCTGTCGCGTCAGCCGAAGCGGGTTGTCCGCCTCGTCGGCGGCGGCTGGCTCGAACTCGATGATCGACATGCCGTCGTGCTGATGCAGCGAGACATCGAAGCAGCGACCGGTCGCGCTGTCGCGCCAGCCGAAGATCAATGCCGGTCGCCTCGGATCGGACGCCTGCGCCAGCGCGTTGCGCAGCGTGTGCGCGTCCGCCTCGTTGAAATAATCAGCGAGCCGCTCGTCGACGCGTGGCGTTTCGCGGCCCAAAATCGCGCCGGCGTTCTGCGAGGTTCGGGTGATGCGAACGGCCTGGGCGTCGCACGCCAACAGGCAGCCGTGCGGCTGAATCCGGCCGGGAATGTGGATCGGCTCGCGATCGCACGAGGAGAGATCCACATCATTCGGCATGGTGCGGACCGCGTTGGGACGGAGCACAGCGCGCGTGACTTCGCTCCCGGCGTTTCCGGGGCGAAGGACTAAATAGTGGGGTATTAGAAGGTATTACAACGCCAAGAGCCAAATCGATCTGCCTGTGCGGTGAGCCGAGGAACCAGCCGTCCGCAGGGCCTGAGCCTGAGGCACGTGCCACGTGCCTCGCCTGGACGCTGGAACCAACTTAGCGATCCCGCATTGATTGTTCCGTTCACTAGTGGACATAGGAACAGTCAATGCTGCATTCTCCGGAGCGACCGAACAACAACTTGTTGCGAGCTCTCAGCGCGCAAGATTACGAGCTGATCCGTCCACATTTGAGGTACGAGACCAAGGCGGCAGAAGAGCTGCTGTATCGGCCGGGCGATCACGTCGGCAGTGCCTACTTTCCCTGCGGTCCCAGTCTGGTGTCATACGAAGTGACGGATGGCGACGGTCGCAATGTCGAGACCGTGCTGGTCGGCCGTGAAGGGGCGGTCGGCGGAATCGTCAGTTCCGGTTTCCTGCCGGCGTATTGCCTGATCGTCGTCAAGTTCGAAGGTCCGTTTGTCCGCGTGCCGATCGTCAACGTCCAGTCCGCCAAAGATCGCTCGCTGAGCTTCAAGAACATGTTCGCGCGCTATGCAGACTGCCTGATGGCGCAGATGTTCCAAGCGACCGCGTGCAACGCGATTCATTCGATCGAGCAGCGCAGTGCGAAATGGATCGCCGCGGCAATGGACCGCACCGGCGAAAATCTGGTGCCGCTCACCCACGACCAACTCGCGGCGATGCTGGGTGTCGGGCGCAGCTACACCAGCCGCGTGCTGCAGGTGTTTCGCCAGGAAGGTATCCTCACAACCCGCCGCGGCGCGTTGATCGTGAACGATCCCGACAAGCTGCGGTTGCGGGCGTGCCGCTGCAATGAAGCGGTGAAGGAGCACTTCGATATCGTGCTGCGCGGCGTCTATCCGGAGCCCGACGACGCGGCCGTTGCCTGATTGCACTGGGTGATCGGCGAAAAGCCGGCCGCTCTTCAGCGCGGCGGCGGGCGCTTGAGATGCAGATAGCTGGGATCGAACTCGCCGATCTTTGCCAACCCTTGCCAGTTGCGGATAGTCAGAACGCCGTAGCGGAAGTCCATTGTCTTGGAGGCCCGCAGCATCGAGATCGTCCGGTTGACAGTCGCGATCGCCATCCCGAGCGTATCACCGAGCTGGGCGAGACTGATCGGGAGCTGCATTGAATTGCCGTCCGTCAGCTTCGAGACCTCGGCGCGGTAGAACAGCTCGCAGAACAGGTGCGCCATTCGGGCTCGCATCGTCCGCGCGCTGTTGTTGGTGATCGCTTCGCGGAAGATCGCCGCATCGACCAGGGTCTCGCGCCAGATCGCGGTGCCGAGGCCGGGACGAGCCTCGAACATCCGCAGGATCTCACGATGCGGGATTGTGGCGGTGGTCGCCGGTCCGATCGCGCAGATCGAATGATCCATCCGTTCGAGAAACATCCCCTGCGAGTCAGGTAGATCGCCGACCATGTGAAACGAGAGAAACTGACGACGGCCGTTGTGCAGCAAATGATACCGACCGACCATGCCCTCGACGACCAGCGCAGCGCCTTTTGGCGATTCGCCCTGCTGGACGAGATCTTCGGTGCTATCGAGTTGGCGCAAGCTGTAGCTCAGGTTCCGAATCGCGGTCAGGTCCTCGGCCGATAGGCGGGAATGCTCCCGCAACTTATCGATCAAGACGCGGTGGACGTCCTTCATCGGATCTCCTTTTTGGAGCGTATCATCTGATACGGGATGCGTCTTAACGCTGCATGGCGGAACAAGTTGCAATACGCCGCGCGCGCCGAGATGGCGCGGCTTCTTGCCTACCTGGTCTCAGCCATGCTCTGTCGTATCGGGACGGTCTTGGCGGCATGCTGTCCGCTGCTTTGCGAGGAATTCCGATGATTGACCTCGGCCGGCTGTGGCTGGTGCGACATGCGCCGGTGGATGGCCCAAAAGGTGTGATCCACGCGCCGGACGCGGCGGTGGATCTCGGCGATACGGCAAGGCTGCGCTGGCTACGCGACATGTTGCCGTCCGGTGCGGCCGCGGTCGCCAGCCCGAGCCGGCGCACCCGCGAGACCGCGGCGGCGCTCGGCGTCGAGGCGCAGCTCGAGCCGGATTTCCGCGAGCAGGATTTCGGGACGTGGACCGGGCGTCGCCACGACGATCTGGCGCGCGAACTCGGTCCCGCTTACGACGCGTTCTGGCTGGATGCGGCTCGGCTGGCACCGCCGGGCGGCGAGAGTTTTGTGGATCAGATCGTGCGGGTTCGGCAGGGGCTTGCACGGCTCCCTGGCGGCGACTCCGTTCTGGTCGTGCATTCTGGCACCATCCGCGCCGTGCTGGCGATCGCGCTCGGAGCTTCGCCCGAAGCGGCGCTGAGTTTCGTGATCGACCCACTGTCGTTGACGCTGATCGAGCGGCTGGGCTCTGCCGCGTGGCGCATCGCTTACGTCAATCGCGTGCCGGGCTAGCGCGGACGCTTCTCCGCCGCGGCTTTTTGCTTGCACGCGGTGCTGCCGCATGCTCTGGTTTTGCCGTCTTCGGTGCCTCGCTTGCGAGGTGAAACTGGGAATACGGTGCGGTGACTTTCACCAAATCCGTAGCTGCCCCCGCAACTGTAAGCGGATCTGTCCGGATCAATCAGCCACTGCTGCCATCGGCATCGGGAAGGCGGTCCAGGCGACATCCGTGAGCCAGGAGACCGGCCGGAGACGAACAGCACCTAACCGATCGACGGCGGGTCGAGAGCGGAGCAGCGATGACCGGATTCTCTTAGCGGGCAGGGCCGTGCGCCGGCGGTGATCTGAAGTGTCATGCGACGCTCCACGCTGCCTTGCGCTTATCACCCTTCAAATGTGAACCAACCACAGCGCCGCCGCGATCGAGCCGGCGTTCCCATGCTGCGACGCGAGGAACGGTCATGGAGCCGAAAGACACCACTACCAACGAGGCCTTCAAGGGCTTCACCAACGAGGCCTGCCCGTTCCTGCCGTGCCACAGCGGCGTCGAGCGGGAGTTCAACTGCCTGTTCTGTTATTGCCCGCTGAGCGCTTATCAGTGCCCGGGGCCGTACAAGACCTTCGTCGACCGCAACGGACTGACGCGCAAGGATTGCTCGGACTGCACCCTGCCGCACAACGGCTATCGCCGGTCGTGGAATTTCATTCAGCGCTGGCTGGAGCGCCCGGTGCCCTGGGACGGCCAGCCGCAGGATCCGCGTCGGCTCAAGCGCGAAGTCTCCGACGGCGGCGAATGAACGCTGCCGTCGGCGGCTCCGTACTCCGTGCGCGGGGCAGCATCGGAGGCGCTGGCAAGCCGAGTTACAGCGAGCGGGCGATCAGCAGCTTCATCACCTCGTTGGTGCCGCCGTAGATCTTCTGGATCCGCGAATCGATGAACATCCGGCCGATCGGATACTCCTGCATGTAGCCGTAGCCGCCGTGCAGTTGCAGGCACTCGTCGACGGTCTCGACCTGCTTCTGTGTGGTCCACCATTTCGCCATCGAGGCGGTGACGGCGTCGAGATTGCCGGCGATGAGCTGCACCAGACAGAAATCGACGAACACCCGTGCGATGAAGGCTTCGGTCTTGCGTTCGGCAAGGGTGAAGGCGGTGTTCTGGAATTCGATGATCGACTGGCCGAACGCCTTGCGCTCCTTGGTGTAGTCCGAGGTCAGCGCCACGGCGCGCTCCATCGCCGCGACCGCGCCGATCGCGATGATCAGCCGCTCCTGCGGCAGCTGCTGCATCAGCTGCACGAAGCCCTTGCCTTCCTCGCCGCCGAGCAGGTTCTGTTTCGGCGTGCGGGCGTTCTCGAAGAACAGCTCGGAGGTGTCGGAGGCGTGCAGGCCGATCTTGTCGAGGTTGCGGCCGCGCTTGAAGCCTGGGTTGTCCTTGGTCTCCAGCACGATCAGCGACAGCCCCTTGGCGCCGGCGCCACCGGTGCGGGCGACGACGATGATCAGGTCGCAATTCTGACCGTTGGTGATGAAGGTCTTCTGGCCGTTGATGACGTAGTCGTCGCCGTCGAGCTTGGCGGTGGTGCGCACGCTCTGCAGGTCGGAGCCGGTGCCGGGTTCGGTCATCGCGATCGCGCCGATCAGTTCGCCGCGTGCCATGCCGGGCAGCCAGCGCCGCTTCTGCTCTTCCGAGCCGTAGTTGAGGATGTAGTGCGCGACGATGCCGCTCGACACGGTGACGCCGCTCAGCGCGTCCGGAACGATGGTCTCCATGTCCTCATAGACCGCCGCGTCGTAGGCGAAGCTGGCGCCGAGCCCGCCGTACTCTTCTGGAACGCTGGGCAGCAGCGCGCCCATTTCGCCGAGCTTCAGCCAGGCCGAACGATCGACCATCTTCTGCTTGCGCCAGGTGTCGCTGTGCGGGGCGAGGTCCTTGGCGAGGAATTTACGAAACTGGTCACGGAACGTGTCCAGCTCCTCGGTCATCCAGGGCGATCGATACTGCATGTTTCCTCACTCGAATGGGCGGCCGTTTGGCACAGCGCATCGTCCGCTGATCTAGGCCAGTTCGGCGGTGCAGGATAGACGTTACGACCGCCGCATCTTGCGGCGTGTCGCTGCAGGCGCAAGCGCTGTTCGCGGCCGCAGCACGCGGAATGCTGGAATGTCGCTCAGGTCGCGCTGTCGATCAGGCTTTCCAGCAGACGCTTCAGCTCGGCGGTGGCTTTGTCGCCGTAGTTCTCGGCGATATGCGCCTCCTGGCTCAACGCAAGTGCGTTCAGCCGCTGGGTCAGCGCCTTGCCGCGGTCGGAGCTGTGCATCAGCACCTTGCGGCGGTCCTCCGGATCCTGAACCCGGTACACCAGCGAATCCGAAACCATCCGGTCGATGATCTTGGTCAGCGTCGGATGATTGAGCAGCACCGCCTCGGCGAGCTCGCCCATCGAATGGCCCTTGCCGTCGGACAGCACCTTGAGGATGCGCCACTGTTCCACCGGCACCCCTTCGCCGCGCAGTCGCGCTTCGAGCTGGCGGTTGATCTCACGATTGGCCTGCGCCAGCAGGTAGGCGAGATGTTCCGTGATCGGCGGATTGCGACTGGGCGATTTGGCCACGATGAGACTTTATCGTTCCGTTTGAGTGAATCGGATGCGCAGTTTGCTGCATCTATATGCACAGCAATCCTTGAAGATTCAATATTTTCGAATAGCATCAATCGTCGAACCCGGGGAGGGGACTTCGGCGGGATCACCCGCACCAGGCAGGAGAGGGCGTGCTTTCGGCTGTCGATCTCGGACATAGTGGGCTCGGATACAGTGGCGCCTATGGCATGCCGCCGCTCGGCTTTCTCGAGCGCGGCGCACTTGCCGACGCGCGTTGGGTGGAAGGGCCGGGGGACGGCGGCGGAGCGGCGTCGCGCCGCGCGCGCAACAAGCTTCGCGTTGCGAATTTTGTCACCTTCCAGGGCTCGCCTGGGCTGTGGGGCCCGGCATCGACCAATGCGGCGCTGCTCGCAGCGGCCGAGATCAACAAACGTGGCGGCATCCTCGGCCGCGAGATCGAGCTGGTGTTCAGCGATGCCGGCGGCCCGATCGAGGACGTCGTCCATCGTGTCTCGCTGGCGGTGGATTACGACGACGTCGATATCGTGATGGGCTCGCATATCAGCGCCGTGCGAGTCGCCTTGCGCAAAGCCATTCGCGGCCGGGTGCCGTACATCTACACGCCGGTCTATGAAGGCGGCGAGCGGACCCCCGGGGTGATGGCGATCGGCGAAACCCCGCGCTGGCAGAGCCGGCCGGCGATCGACTGGCTGGCGCGGGAGAAGAGAGCGCAGCGCTGGTATCTGATCGGCAGCGACTACGTCTGGCCGTGGCTGTCGCACCGTGCGGTCAAGAAATACATCAAGGACGCCGGCGGCAAGGTGGTCGGCGAGGAGTTCGTGCCGCTCGGCGAGGACGATCACGAACGCCATCTCGACCGGATCCGGGCCGCCCAGCCCGACGTGGTGCTGATCTCACTGATCGGCAACGACAGCGTCACCTTCAATCGCGCCTTTGCCGAAGCGGGGCTTTCTCGCCACATCCTGCGGCTCGCCGGCGCGATGGACGAGACCGTGCTGCTCGGGATCGGCGCCGACAACACCGAGAATCTGTTCTGCGCCTCGGGCTATTTCGGCTGCCACGACAGCGCCGCCAACGACGCGTTCCGCGATTCCTATCGGCGGATGTTCGGGCCGACCGCGCCGCCGATCGGCTCGGTTGGGCAATCGAACTACGAGGGCTTGCGGTTTCTGGCGACGATTGCCGAGAAAGCGCAGACGTTGGCGGCCCGTCCGCTGCTGCAGGCGGCGCGAAACGTGGTGTATCAGGGCGGCCGCGGCGAGGTGACGATCCGGGACGGCCGCGCCCGGATGACGATGCATCTCGCCGAAGCCGACGGCCTGGATTTCAAGCTGCTCCGCACGTTCTGAATCGAACCAGTTCGTCAGTATCGGCTCGTCGCAAAATAATACTTGAAAAGGAAAATATTTCCTTGTGTATTAACGCCGTGACGCGGCGGCGCTGCTGCAAGCCGCCGCCGGCGTCCCTCCCCGGGTCGCCATTTACGCGCAGGAGAAACAACTTGGCCGTTTCGCTTCCCACCCCCACGCAGATTCTCGAAGTCGCCGATCAGTGCGGCTTGTCGCTCACCGACGACGATATCGTCTCGTTCCGTGGGTTGATGCAGCCGTCGATCGACGCCTACAACGTGGTCGCAGCGCTGCCCGACGAAGTGCCGCTGGTGAAGTATCCGCGCACGCCCGGCTACACGCCCGGCGCGGAAGACAACCCGCGCAACGCCTGGTATCGCAAGTCGAGCGTGAAGGGCGCGGCGTCGGGGAAGCTCAAGGGCAAGACCATCGCGCTGAAGGACAACATCATGCTGGCCGGCGTGCCGATGATGAACGGCTCTTCGACTCTCGAAGGCTACGTGCCGGATTTCGACGCCACTGTCGTCACCCGCATTCTCGATGCCGGCGGCGAGATTCTCGGCAAAACCCATTGTGAGCATTTCTGCATGTCCGGCGGCAGCCACACCGGCTCCAATGGTCCGGTGCACAATCCGCACAAGATGGGCTACTCGGCCGGCGGCTCGTCGTCGGGCAGCGCCGTGGTGGTCGCGCTCGGTGAAGCCGATATGGCGATGGGCGGCGACCAGGGCGGCTCGATCCGGATGCCGTCGTCGTTCAGCGGCACCTACGGCATGAAGCCGACCTGGGGGCTGGTGCCCTACACCGGCATCATGCCGATCGAGATCTATGTCGATCACACCGGTCCGATGACCGCGAACGTCGAAGACAATGCGCTGCTGCTCGAAGTCATCGCCGGCGACGACGGTTACGATCCGCGGATCCGTGCGCCCAAGGTGCACGAGTATACCAAGGCGCTCGGCCAGGGCGTCAAGGGCATGAAGATCGGCATCGTCCGCGAAGGCTTCGAACAGCCCGGCGCCGAACCTGCGGTCAACGAAAGTGTCCGCGAAGCCGCCAAGAAGCTGGCGAGCCTCGGTGCCACCGTCGAGGAGATCTCGATCCCGGCGCACAATCTCGCCGGCGCGGTGTGGATGCCGATCGGCACCGAAGGCATGACCCAGACCATGATGTTCGGCGACGGCTACGGCCTCAGTCGCCCGGATCTGTACTCGACCACGTTGATGAAGGCGCATCGCGGTTGGCGCGGCCAGGCGGACTCGCTGTCCGAAACCACCAAGATGATGCTGCTGCTCGGCACCTACATCAACAACACCTTCGGGCCGCGCTATTACGGCAAGGCTCTCAACATCTCGCGCCGGATCGCCGCGGCCTACGACGCCGCGCTGGCGAACTTCGACCTGCTGCTGATGCCGACCACGCCGATGAAGGCGACGCCGCTGCCGGCGCCGAATGCGCCGCGCGAGGAGGTGATCGGCCGCGCCTTCGAGATGATCAGCAACACCGCGCCGTTCGACATCACCCACCATCCGGCGATGTCGATCCCGTGCGGCATGGTCGATGGCCTGCCGATCGGGCTGATGCTGGTCGGCAAGCACTTCGACGAGCCGACGATCTACCGCGCCGCCCACGCCTTCGAGCAGTCGGGCGACTGGAAGAAGATGTAGCCCAGGCGCGATGTCCGTCAGCCGGTAAGGTCCGAATGGAAAACCTGTTCGCTGCTTTGTTCGAAATCCTGAGCTTCGGTTCCATCGTCGTGCTGGTGGTGCTGGGGCTCGGGATCATCGCCAGCATGATGGGCATCTTCAACTTCGCGCAGGGCGAGTTCGTCCTGCTCGGCGCCTACATCACCTATCTGGCCCACACCGCCGGCCTGCCGGTGTGGACCGGCATGGTCGCGGCGCCGTTCCTGGTCGGTGCGTTCGGCCTGGTGCTCGAACGACTGATCGTGCGGCGATTCTACGCCGCACCGATCGTGGCGATGCTCGGCACCTACGCGCTCGGTCTGATCATCCGCGAGATCGTCCGCGGCCTGATCGGTGGGCTCTATATTTCGGTGCCGGAGCCGGTCGGCGGTTCGATCACCATCGGTGATGTCCATCTGTCGACCTGGCGGCTGGTGATCATCGTGATCACTGCGCTGGTGATGGTCGGCAGCTATCTCTTGCTGTCGCGCACCTCGTTCGGCCTACGGGTGCGGGCGTCGCTGGAGAACCCGGCGCTGGCGCGCGCGTCCGGCATCTCCACCAACGCGATCTACGGCGCCACCTTCGCGTTCGGTGCGGCGCTCGCCGGTCTCGCCGGTGCGCTGATCGTGCCGGTGTTCTCGCTGTTCGCCGATCTCGGGCTGCGCTTCTTGATCCAGGGCTTCATCGCCGTGATGGTCGGCGGCGTCGGTTCGTTCGCCGGTCCGGTCGCCGGTGCAGGCATCATCGGCACGCTGTCGGCGGCACTTCCCTGGGTGATCCAGCCGGTGATCGCCGACGTCCTCGTGTTCGTGATCGCGATCGTCTTCATCAAATTCCGGCCGCAGGGCCTCGTTTCGGGAAAAGGGATCTAGCCTGATGTCCAGCGACTCCGATCTTCAGCTCAATCGCCGCCGCTTTCTGTCCAACTTCGCCTTCGCCTCGACCGCGATCGCCACCGGAGTCGGAAGCTGGGTGATCCCCGCGGACTGGGCGAACGCGGCGGCCGGCCCGATCAAGGTCGGCATCGCGACCGATCTCACCGGCCCGATCGGCTACGCCGGCAACGCCGACGCCAACGTCGCCAAGATGGTGGTGAAGCAGATCAACGATGCCGGCGGTCTGCTCGGCCGCCCGCTGGAACTGCACATCGAGGACACCGCGTCGAACGAGGCCGTCGCGGTCGGCAACGTCCGCAAGCTGATCCAGCGCGACAAGGTCGATGTCGTGCTCGGTGGCGTCACTTCGTCGATGCGCAACGCCATCAAGGACGTCATCGTCGCCCGCGGCAAGACGCTGTACATCTATCCGCAGCTCTACGAAGGCAAGGAATGCACGCCGTATCTGTTCTGCACCGGCCCGACCCCGGCGCAGCAATGTGACGAGTTCATTCCGTGGCTGATCAAGAACGGCGGCAAGAAGTTCGCGCTGCCGAGCGCCAATTACGTCTGGCCGCACACCCTCAACGTTTATGCCCGCAAGGTGATCGAGGCCAATGGCGGCGAGGTCGTGCTGGAGGAGTATTACCCGCTCGATCAGATCGACTTCTCGTCGACCGTCAACCGCATCATCGCCAACAAGGTCGACGTGGTGTTCAACACCGTGATCCCGCCCGGCGTCGGTCCGTTCTTCAAGCAGCTCTACGAGGCCGGCTTTCTCAAGAACGGCGGCCGGCTGTCCTGCGTGTATTACGACGAGAACACGCTCGGCATCAATCAGCCGAACGAGATCGAAGGGCTTGCGAGCTGCCTCGATTATTTCAAGGCGGTGGCCAAGACCGATCCGGTCAGCGCCAAGATCCAGGCCGAGTACGACAAGGAATTCCCCGGCACCTTCCTGTTCGCCGCGGGCAGCGCTGCCACCGGCACCTATCGCGGCCTGAAATTGTGGGAAGCGGCGGTGAAGGAAGCCGGCAAGATCGACCGTGACGGCGTCGCCGCGGCGCTCGACCACGCCAAGATCGCCGAAGGTCCGGGCGGCCCCGCCGAAATGGTGCCGGGCAAGCGCCACTGCAAAATGAACATGTACACGGCGGTTGCCAAGAACGGCAATTACGAGATCGTCGAGCGCAGCAAGGGTCTGGTCGACCCGAAGGAATGCTGATGCGGTCGCCAACGTCTTGCACTGGCAAAACTTCACATGCTGAGCCGCGTCGGCTCGCGCGGACTTCACCTCTCCCCGCGTGCGGGGAGAGGTCGACCGGCGTCGCGAAGCGAGGTCGGTCGGGTGAGGGGGCGCTTCCACGCCGCCGAGCCTTTGCGACTCGCTGCGGCGGGGGGGGGGGGGGGGG
>NZ_QKQS01000026.1:99376-385407 GCF_003226555.1 Rhodopseudomonas palustris
TGCTGTCAGTCGGGCGCCTCGATGACAGACGTCTCGTCGACACTTTCGGAGGTCTCGCCGTCTCGCACCAGGCGTCGCCGCGCGGTGCTGCCGATCATCGAGATCGCGATGCTGGCGATCTTCCTGCTGCTGCCGCTGGTGTTGCAGGACTATCTCACAGTGTTCATGACTCGCGTGCTGATCCTGTGCCTGTTCGCGCTGTCGTTCGATCTGGTGTGGGGCTATGCCGGGATCATGAGCTTCGGCCAGGCCGTGTTCTTCGGCGGCGCCGGCTACGGGGTGGCGCTGCTCGGGCGTGACCTCGGCATCTCCTCGATGCTGCTGGTGGTGCCGGCCGGCGTATTGATCGGGTTTGCGCTGGCGCTCTTGATCGGCGGCTTCCTGCTGCTCGGCCGCAATCCGTCCAGCGTGATCTTCGTCTCGCTCGGCACGCTCACGGCGTCCTACGCGTTCGATCGGCTGGCGCGGGGCTGGTACTATCTCGGCGGCCAGAACGGCATTCCGTCGATCCCGCAGATGACGGTCGGCAGCTACGAGCTCGGCGAGGGGCCGGTGTTCTATTATCTGGCACTGGTGATCCTGGTCTTGGTCTACGCCGTGTGCCGTTATCTGGTGCGCTCGCAGTTTGGCCTCGCGCTCGCAGGCCTGCGCGAGAACGAACAGCGCATCGCCTTCTTCGGCTACAAGGTGCAGCATCTGAAGGCGATCATCTTCTCGCTCGGCGGCGCGATCGCCGGGCTCGCCGGCAGCCTCTACGCCTTCCACGAGGGCTTCGTCTGGCCGAACATGCTCGGCGTGGTGATGTCGACCCAGGTGGTGCTCTATGTCTTGTTCGGCGGCTCGGGCACGCTGATCGGCGCGGTGATCGGCACGGTGGTGATCGAGATCGTGTCGTTCTGGCTGTCGAATTCCTACCAGGACATCTGGCCGATCATTCTCGGCGCGCTGATGCTGCTGGTGATCCTGTTCCGCCCCGCCGGGCTGATCAGCCTGATCGTCAGCCACAGCGAACGGATCGGCAGCTTCGGCCGGCCGCCGAAGCCGCGCCACAAGGAGGGCGGCCATGGCTCTGCTTGAAGCGCGCGGCATGAAGAAGGTGTTCGGCAAGCTCACCGCGCTGAACGGCGCCGAGCTGACGGTGCAGCCCAACGAGTTTCACGGCCTGATCGGGCCGAACGGCTCCGGCAAGAGCACGATGATGAAGTGCATCGCCGGCGCCGAAGTGCCGACGGAGGGCCGCGTCGGCTTCGACGGTGCCGATATCACCGCGGCGTCGCCGGCCGAGCGTGCCCGCGCCGGCATGAGCCTGAAGTTTCAGATCACCTCGGTGCTGCCGGCGCTGACGCTGTACGACAACGTGTTGCTGGCGCTGCAGGGGCAAACCGCGCTGACAAAACTGATGTTCTCGCGCACCCGCGGACTGTTGCACGACAAGGTGATGGCGATGCTGGAGCAGTTTCGGCTGGTCGATCGCGCCGGCGAGCACGCCTCCGCGCTGTCGCATGGTCAGCAGCAATGGCTGGAGATCGCGATGGCGCTGGCACCGGAGCCGAAACTGCTGCTGCTCGACGAGCCGACCGGCGGCATGAGTCTGGAGGAACGCCGTGTCACCGGCGAGCTGCTGGCGCCGATCAAGTCGCGCTGCTCGCTGGTGATCGTGGAGCACGATCTCGATTTCATCCGTGACATCTGCGACCGCCTCACCGTGCTCGATCAGGGCGCGGTGCTCGACACCGGAACGGTCGAGCAAATCCAAGCCAGTCCGAAGGTCCAGGAGGTGTATCTGCGCCGTGCTTGAGGATCATTATCTCGACATTCGCGATCTCGATGCCGGATACGGCCGCAGTCAGGTGCTGTTCGGGGTGACGCTGTCGGCGCCGTGGCGCGGCGGTGTCGCCATTCTGGGGCGCAACGGTGCCGGCAAGACCACCTTGATGAAGGCGATCATGGGCGAACTGCCGGCCAAGCGCGGCAGCGTGTCGCTGGATTCGCGCGACGTCACCAAGCTGCCGACCGAGCAGCGTGTCCGCGCCGGCTTCGGTTATGTGCCGCAGGACCATCCGGTGTTCGCGCGGCTGACCATTCGCGACAATCTCGCGGTCGGGGCGCTGACCAACAAGGACAGTCGCGCGGTCGACCGCGTGCTGGAGATGTTCCCGAAGCTCGGCCAACGGCTCGATCAGGCGGCCGGGACGTTGTCGGGCGGCGAGCGCAAGATGCTGGCGATCGGCCGCGCGATGCTGTCGGAGCCGAGCGTGCTGCTGCTCGATGAGCCGACCGAGGGCGTCTGGATCGGCGTGATCGAGGAGATTACCGATCGGCTGATCGCGCTCGCCAAGGAGATCGCGGTGGTGATCGTCGAGCAGCATCTCGACCTCGCCCTGCGCGTCGCCGACCGCGCCTTCGTGCTCGACCGCGGCCGCGTCGCCCTCACCGGCACCGCCGACGAAGTCCGCAACGACCCGCGGCTGCTGCAATATCTGGCGCCGTAGCAGCGACGGACTGCCTCTCTCCGTCATTGCGAGCGCAGCGAAGCAATCCAGAGGGGCCGTGCACTGAGCTGGATTGCTTCGTCGCTGCGCTCCTCGCAAATGACGCGGAAAGGCATGTGCATCAGTTCGACGAGGCGAACGGAAGCTCCACAAACTCTCCGATCAGCCGCAGCACCTCGTCGGGGCGGTCGTGCTGCAGCCAATGGCCGGCGTCACTGACGATCTCGGAACGAGCGTTCTTGAAATAACGCGACGCTGCAGCGGCCTCGGCCGGGTCGATGAAGCTCTCGCCGGCGAACAGCAGCAGCGCCGGGCAGGTGATCCGCGCCCACAAGTCAGCATATTCGCTCGGTGCCAGCCGGTGTGGCGCCGTCACCCGTTGATACGGATCGAATTTCCACGAGTAGCTGCCGTCGTCGTTGCGGCGGGCCCCATGGGTGGCGAGGTGCAGCGACAGCTCGTGACCGAGGCGCTTGTTATGGGCGCGCATCTGCGCCGCGGCATCGTCGATCGTCGGGTAGTGGCGCGGCTCGCGTCCTTCCAGCCGGTCGAGCTGCCCGAGCCATCTGGTCATCCGCTCGTGCGCCGGCGCCATTTGGGCGTCGGGCCGGACCGTGACGCCGTCGAGCACGACGAGCCGTTCGACCCGCTCCGGGAACGTTCCCGCATACAGCATCGCGATCATGCCGCCCATCGAGTGACCGATCACGGTCGCAGGCGGGGCGTCGGCGAGCGGCGGCAGGCGCGTCAGGTCATAGACGTATTCCGGCAGCGCGTAGCTGCCGCCGCGCGCCCAATCCGAATCGCCATGGCCACGCAGGTCCGGCGCGATCACATGAAAGTGCGGCTGCAGCGCGCGGGCGAGGAGATCCCAGCTTCGGCCGTGATCCTTGCCGCCATGGATCAGCAGCAGCGGCGGTGCGGCAGCATTGCCCCAGTCCCAATAGTGCAGGCGCAGGCCGTGAGATTGAAAGAAGCGGCTTTGTGGTTGTTGCATCTTGTTGTTCGTGCGTTTCCCCGGCTGCAGATAGCCTGGGCCGATCACCGCTTCAATGGGTCTGCAGGACCACAGACGGCGCCCCGGCGATCCCGACCCGGTTCCCCCATAGCGGGCTGACAATCTTTGGCAACACGGATATGCATGGAGGTTACGAAGACGACGTCGTGTCGATCGCGCGTGGACATTGCCGAATTGCGGCGCACCTTCCCTGCGCTGTTTCTCAACCGAACGGAGATGCCTCGATGGCTGCGGTCAGCGGAGTCCGGAAAACCTCTCCGACTCTGAAGCGTGTCGACACAAGCGAGCTGCGCGAAAATGCGGTGGTGGCCGCGGAGTTTTTGAAGACGCTGTCGAACGTGTCGCGCCTGATCATGCTGTGTCAGCTCGCGGAAGGCGAGAAGTCGGTGTCGGAGCTCACCGAATTGCTCGACGAGCGTCAGCCGACGGTGTCGCAGCAGCTCGCCCGGCTGCGCAGCGAGAAGCTGGTGCGGGCGCGCCGCGACGGTCAGCAGGTGTTCTATTCGCTCGCCAGCGAGGAAGTGCGCAGCCTGATCCTGGCGCTGCACGCCACATTCTGTCGCAAGGATCGCGACAAGGACAAAACGTCAGTTGCGCGCGCCAAGACCGCGACTGCGCCGCGGCGGCAGCGCCAAACGGTCGAAGCCTGATCGACGTTCCCACTCAGCCTTCCTGTTTGCTCCCGAACAGACGTTGGAACAGACCCGGCGGCTTCGGGCCCTGCACCGTGGGAAAGCCGGCCTTGCGCCACGCCAGAATGCCGCCGCCGAGCACGTAAGGCTCGCACACGCCGTTGGCCTTGGCTGCGATCTGCCCCGCATACATCCGGGTGCGACCGCCGGAATGGCAGAAGAAGATCGCCTTGTGGCCCTGCGCCGCGCCGAGATCGCCGTGTTTGAAACCGGTCAGCGGCAGTTCGATCGCGCCGTCGATGTGTTCGCGCTCGATCTCGTGACGCTCGCGCACATCGACCAGCACCGCGCCGTCGTGCGTCATCATGCGATGGGCTTCGATCGGCGAAATCGTCTTCACGCTCATAGGCCGTTCGTCTCCATCTTGTCGGCTATGCGCCGATGCAGTCGTCAGCGGAATGTCGTCAGGTAGTGACGTTCGAACAAGCGCTTCAGCCAATGAAACAGCTTCATCTTTGGGCCGACGAAGTTGAAGCGCTGGTTGCGAAACACCAGCATGCCGGAATCCAGCGTGTCGACGATGCACACCAATTCGGGCTTGAAGCGAGTGCTCGGCTGCTGCCCCGCTTCGACCGCGGCGATATTGGCCGCCACCGCGATCGCCTGCAAATCGGCCTGATGCGCCTGCTTCGGCATCCAGTCGGGGCCGGGGAACGAACCGGCGTCACCGGCAACCCAGACATTGGCGAGATTTTCGACGCGGCACAGTTCATCCGCCTTGATCATGCCGCCGGCTGACAGTGGCAGCTCGGTGGCCTCCAGCCAGGCCGGTCCAGTCAGTCCCGGCATGAACAGGATCAGGTCGGCGTCGATCTCGCCGTCCTCGAGCACGACTTTGCGTTCTTCAAAGCGGAGAATCTTGCGGCCCAGCCGAGTGGCGATGCCGCGGCTTTTCATCTCCTGCAGCAGGCCGTCGACTGCGCGCTCGCCGAGCCGAGCACCGGGACGCGGCGCCGGGCTGAAGAACACGATCTCGAAGCCCGGCCGCTTTCCCTGCCGGCGCAGCAGCGTATCGATGATGAACAGAAACTCGAACATCGGCCCGCCGCGCATCGCGCCGGGCTCGTTCGGATTGGTGGCGAAGCCGACCGCGATGGTGCCGCCCTTCAGCGCATCCAGCCGCCGACCGATCTCCTCGCCGACCTTGATGCCTTCGCACGGGATCAGCGCATGTTCGATGCCCGGCAGCTTGCGGATGAAGCGGCCGCCGGTGGCGACGATCAGATGATCGTTACTCAGTTCGCCGCGGTCGGTCACGACGGTGCGGCCAGCGTCTTTCAGGCCGGTGGCGGAGGCTTCAACGAAGTCGATCCGGTGTTTGCGCAGGAAGTGATCGAGCGGCACTTTCAGCCGCTCGCCCTGGCGGATGCCGGCGGGAATCCAGATCGAGCTCGGCAGGAAGTGCAATTCACGCCGCGGCGAGATCATCGTGATCGTGGCGTCGACCTTGCGCTTGCGCAGCTCGCGGGCGGCGGTGAGGCCGGCAAAGCCCGAACCGATGATGGTGATGTTCCGCATCGTGGCGAATCCTCGTTGGCGCGTCGCACGTCGCCTCCGCCCGATCCGTCGCATGGCCGCGGGCCGCCGGTCTGTGACGATGTCACCGCCGCGGCGCGTCCGATCTGTCATCAAGCGATCGGGAATTGCGCCGGCCCCACGCTGCCGCCAAGCTGGCGCCGCGACTCGGCGTTTTGAAGGGGAGAACCGGTGACCATGGCATCCGAACACCTCGATATGTGGGAGAGCCGGTTTGGCGGTGACGGCTATGTGTTCGGTACTGAGCCGAATGCGTTCTTGGCGTCGTGCCGTGAGCTGCTGCCGAAGCAGGGGCGGGCGCTGTCGATCGCCGATGGCGAGGGCCGAAACGGCGTGTTCCTCGCCGAATGCGGGCTGTCGGTGCTGTCTGTCGATTTCTCGCCGAACGCGCAGGCCAAGGCGCAACGACTGGCGGCTGCGCGCGGCGTGACCATCGACACGCGATGCGCCGATCTGTTGAGCTGGCAATGGCCGCGCGACGTCGACGTGATCGCCGGCATCTTCTTCCAGTTCGTCGAACCGGAGCAACGCCCGGCGGTGTTCCGGAACATCCGCGATGCGCTGAAGCCCGGCGGTCTGTTGCTGATCGAGGGCTATCGGCCGAAGCAACTGGTCTACAAGACCGGCGGTCCGAGCCGTGCGGAAAACCTCTACACCCGCGAATTGCTGGAGCAGGCGTTCGGCGATTTCGACAATCTCAGCATTCGCGAGCACGACAGCGAGATCAACGAGGGCGCCGGCCACGCCGGACTATCGGCGCTGATCGATCTGATCGGTTGGAAACCGAAATAGCCGGAGGTATCAGTCGTCCATCGCACAGCCGTCGAACACGCGCGGGGCTCCGGTCTGCAGCCCGAGCCAGGCGTCGACGACGGCTTGATCGAAGCCGACCTCGCGGCGGTCGCCCGATTGCATCAGCGGGCGGCGGATCAGCAGCGGATCGTCGATCATCAGCTTCAGTGCGGCGTCCTCGCTGAGCGCGGCGAAATCGATCGCGCCGGCTTTCACTTTCGGCGACGACTGATTGAACCACTGCGCCAGCGGCTTGTCGCCGAAGAACGGTCGCAGCGTCTCCCGCGCCCAAGGCTCTGCGAGCAGATTGCGGACATCCAACTCGTGACCCGAGGCGGTGAGCAGCGCCTTTTGCCGCGCGTTGTCGACGCAGCCGGGCTTTTCGTAGAATACGACGTGAGCCATCGCAGCGCGTCCTTCAGCAGATCGTCTTCCAGATCCAGTCGTCGACGGCTGCGTCGCCCGCCGCGGCGGGCGCGAGCCGCGGCACGATGCCGGCCCACCAGGCTTCGATCGCCTCCCGGCTGCACGGCAGGATCGCGCCTTCGTCGCCGATGAACTCGCGCCAGGCGTCTTCGCATTTCTCCGGCACCGCAGTGAGCAGCGGCCGGCCGGCCACGATCGCCTCGGCGAATTCGTTGCGGAGTCCTTTGCCGGTGGCTTCTTGTTTCGAGAATTTGTTGATCACGACCAGCGCGGCGCCACTCGCGACCGCGCGCGTCACGGCGCGCGCGGACTCGGCCAGTCCGCCGGCGTCGAGCTTGCACGAGCCCGCGCCGCTGCCGAGCGTCTGCGAGATGCCGATCGCCTCGCCGGTCATCAGGTCGATCAGCTGCATGTCGATCTTCCTGCCGGTCGCGTCCCTGATGTTCCGCTGCACGATGCCGCCGAGCCGGTCCCCGGCCGCGAGCCGCGCGAATGCGAACTCCGCGAGCAGCGTGTCGACGTCGTCCTCGCCGTGGTAGACGATCGCGGCGATCTGCGGAGCCTCTGCGATGCTGTGCGTCATCCCTGCACCCTCCGGTCGGTGTGCTCATCATCGGTTTAGCAAGCGCCGTGCCGATTGTCCGAGTGCTTCCTTTGCCTGCTAGGCGGTTGATTCGACGATCGTTTCATGCCGCCCATCAGCTCTGAGGTTTTGATCGCAAACCCGACAGCGTTGTATAGTCGTGGACATAACGGTGAGAAGCGGAGATGTTGCGCCGGAACCGCTGCGCGTCAAATGCGCCGAACGACCAACTGGGGGACCTTATTCATGCCTGCCGCCACCACTGCCGAACTGGAGTGCCTGCTCGACGACGATGTGCCTTGCGGCGACCTCACCACCGAGGCGCTGGGCATCGGCGCCGCGCCCGGCGTGATGACGTTTGCGGCGCGCGATCCGATGATGCTGGCGCTCGCTGAAGATGCCGCCGCGATCATCCGGCTGTGCGGCGGCGAGGTCGAATTGGTCGCCTCCTCCGGCAGTCGGCTCGCGGCGGGTGCTTCGATCCTCACCGCCCGCGGCAGCGCGTCGGCGCTGCTGCGGAGCTGGAAGGTGGCGCAGACGCTGATCGAGATCTGGTCCGGCGTTGCCACCGCGGCACGCGACATCGTCGATGCGGCGCGCGCGGTGTCGCCAAGCATCGCGGTCGCCTGCACCCGCAAGAATACGCCGGGCACCAAGCGGTTCGCGGTCGCCGCCGTGAAGGCCGGCGGCGCCACCATGCACCGGCTCGGCCTGTCCGAAACCGTGCTGGTGTTCAGCGAGCATCGCGGCTTTCTCGACGAGCCGTTGGCGGCGACGGTGTCCCGGCTGCGCGCCACGTTGCCGGAGAAGAAGTTGATCACCGAAGTGGCGTCGATCGAGGCGGCGCTCGCCGCGGCGGACGCCGGTTTCGACGTGCTGCAGCTCGAGAAATTCGCGCCCGCCGACGTCGCGGCGCTGGCGCAGCAACTTGCCGCGCGGCCCTCGCGCCCGGTGATCGCGGTCGCCGGCGGCGTCAACGCCGGCAATGCCGCGGCCTATGGGGAGGCCGGCGCGCAGGTGCTGGTGACCTCGGCGCCGTACACCGCCAAGCCGCGCGACGTGCAGGTGCGGATCACGCCGGCGAAGTAATAATTAGCTGCAGGGTCGCGCTCCTCCACAAGCGAGGCGCGCTCCCTCTCCCGCTTGCGGCAGAGGGCTGGGGGTGAGGGCCTCCCGGGCAGTTTGCCACTCGCGGAGAGGAGTGCCCTCACCCGCCGCGCTTCGCGCGTCGACCTCTCCCGCAAGCGGGAGAGGTTGCGCTGCCGTTGGGGCGAGGGTGCGCTAACTCCGCGCATGACGGTCCCTATTTACGCGACGCCTAGCTCTTTCGCTTCGTGAACTACGACCTCGCGTAACTCGCCGCCCGGTCCGCGATCGTCTCGCGGAGCACCGTTTTCTGGATCTTGCCGTTGGCGTTGCGGGGCAGGGGTGTGGTGCGGATGATGATGCTTTCCGGCACCTTGTAGTCCGACATTCTGGCCGCGCAGTAGGCGACGACGTCGCGCTCGCTCAGGCTGGCACCTTCGTTCGTCACCACGATGGCATTGACGCGCTCGCCGAGCACCGGATCGGGTGTGCCGATGATCGCGGTTTCCAGCACACCGTCGATGCCGCAGATCACATTCTCGACTTCGGCCGAGAAGATCTTGAAGCCGCCGCGGTTGATCATGTCCTTCTTGCGGTCGAATACGCGGACGAAACCGTCCTTGTCGATCGAGCCGATGTCGCCGCTGCGCCAATAGCCGTCCACGAACTCCTTGGCGTTGGCGTCGGGCCGCTGCCAATAGCGCGGCACCACCATCGGGCCGGAGATCAACAGTTCGCCGGGCTCGCCGGGCGCGACCTCTTTGTCGTCGGCATCGACGACCCGGGCATGCGCATAGGGGACCACCTGGCCGACGCTGTCCATGTGATCGCGCCAATAGGCCTGCGGCATGATCGTGGTCGGCGACGTGGTTTCGGTCGCCCCATAGGCGTTGCGGAGCTGCAGGTTCGGCAGCCGCTTGCTCAGCATCTCGATGGTCGGGACCGGCATCGGCGCGCCGCCGAAACAGCCGATCCGCCATGCCGACAGATCGTATTGCGCGAAGTCGGGGTGCATCACGGCGAGCGTGTAGATCGCCGGCACCAGGATCGACCAAGTGATCTGTTCGCGGGCCGCGAGGGCCAGAAAGTCGGCGGTCTTGAACGCTTGCCGCATCAGCACGACGCAGCCGCCGGCGGCGATCGTCGCGTAGGATACGGCAACGAGGCCGGTCACATGCGACAGCGGCACCGCGACCAGACCGCGGTCGCGCTCGGTCAGCTCGTGCGCGCGCGCGAACGCGTAGGACGAATGCAGGATGCTGAGATGTGTCAGCTCGGCGCCCTTGGGTTTGCCGGTGGTGCCGGAGGTGTAGAGGATCACCGCGGTGTCGTCCTCGTGCATCTCCGCGAGCGGCGCGTTCGCCGGATCGGCGGCGAGCAGATCCTCGAACGGCCGCGCGCCGTCGGCGCCACCGTGCGCGACGAAGCGATGCACAAGTTGCGGCACCTCGGCGGCTGCCGGGACTTCGTCTGCCAGCTCGGCCTCGAACACCACGATCTTAGCGCCGCTGTTGTTCAGCAGGAATTCGAGTTCGGCGCGGCGCTGGCGGATGCCGATCGGCACCACCAGCACGCCGAGCCGGTTGCAGGCGAGCGTCGCCGCCAGGAACTCCCAGCAATTGCTGAGGAACAGCGCGACCCGGTCGCCTTTGCGGGTGCCCAGCGCGGTCAGCGAGGCCGCGATGCTGCGGACTAGGCGATCGAGCTCCCGATAGCTGAGCGCGCGGTCGTCGACGATCGCCGGACGGTCGCCGAACCGCGCGACCAGATCCTCAAACATGGCTGCGAGATGGGCGGGGCGCTCGGAGAAGCACAGCATCGACCGGCCGTCGTAGTGAGTCTCGCGGCGCAGCGCGCCACCGATGCCGGCCTCGGGCCAGAAGGTCATGAGTGTTTCCTCTTTGGTCGTTGGGACGCCGCGGTGGCTCCCGCGATCGTCGGGCGGCTGTTTGCAGCGCCGCGGTAATTCTATCCCGGCTCGGCGGTGAACCGCCAGTCGGCGCTTCGGTGTGCCACCGCGCGGAAATTGTCCCGTGTCAGCGACGCGCTGACACAACGACGTCAGCATGGCCTCCTAGGATAGCAATTTACGGCGGCGGTAGCCTCCGCCGATTGATATCAGGGAACCAGCGATGAGATTGTCAGACGTGGAATGTGAATGCGGTGCGATGTACCGCTGCGCTGAATCCGAAACGCTCGACGGTGAGCCGGGCAATCTGCACTGCGCCAATTGCGGCCGGATCGTCGAGGCGTGGCAGACCCGCAGCAAGCGGGTGTATCGCTGCGTGCTGACGCCGGATCGCAGCTATCCGGTGGTGACGCCGCCGCCGGCGCCTTGAGTAGCTTTCGGCGCCCCGCGCGGGAATGCGCGACAATGTTGAGGTGTCATGTTCCGCCGCGGCTCGCTTGACGGCCGCTTGATCCTATATTGAGGAGGCAGAATTTCCGACGACGAAGGGCGGTAGATTGCGAACTCCGGTGCTGGCAGCAGGCGGAATTGTGTTGCGGCGCGGTAACGAACCGTTGTTTGCGGTCGTCCGGATGCGTAAGCGCAACGATTGGGTGCTGCCCAAGGGCAAGCTCGACCTCGGCGAGACGCCGCGCGCGGCTGCCGAGCGCGAGGTGCTCGAAGAAACCGGCCATGTCGTCGCGGTGCACGAGTTCATTGGCACACTCGCCTATGATTCCGGCGGCCGTTTCAAGGCGGTGCATTTCTGGCGGATGGAAGCCGAGCCGGAGCAGACCCTGCCGCTGATGAAGGACATTCGTGCGGTCGATTGGCTGCCGCTCGATGAAGCGATCCTGCGTCTGTCGCGCAGCTACGAGCAGGCGTTTCTGAGCGAGGTCGGCGCCTTGGTGCTGGAAGCGGCCGGCCACGTCTCGTCCGAAGCGTCCGCCACGCCTCCTCCGCCGCGTTGCCCGACCAGCCCATTGCCGACCGGCGATGAGTTGGTCGCCGACCTTGCCGAAGCTCCGTCTTTGGCGCTGGAGCAGCCTTCCGACGCGCTCGAACCTCAGCCACCGCTGTCGCTGCTGCAACGACTGCGCCGATGGATGCGGGGTGAGCGGCGCTCGTGATCGTTTCAAAACGGAGCGCGCCGCTGTGGTCGGAATTCTCCTGACATTTGATCCAAGTCAATCAAGGCCCTCTGCTGCCGCCTATCGTTCGCGAAATTTGGCCGCAAGGCCGTCAGGCAGGAAACGTCAACAGGGGATGCCATGAGTCAGGCATTGGCGGCTGGCGCCGGACGCGCCAAGCGCGAGATCTTCGGGACACCGATCTTCGGTCCGGAAGCCGCGCAGAAGGGCTACGCCCTCAACAAGATGTGCTTCTCGTTCAACGAGGCTTCTAACCGCGCAGAATTCGTCCGCGACGAGGCCGCGTATTGCGCGCGCTACGGTCTCACCGCCGCGCAGACCGAGGCGATCCTCGGACGCGATCTGCTCAAGCTGCTCGACGAGGGCGGCAACGCCTACTACCTCGCCAAGTTCGCCGGCATCCTCGGCCTCAACATGCAGGACATCGGCGCGCTGCAGACCGGTATGACGGTCGAGCAGTTCAAGGCGAAGCTTTTGGCGGCGCGGGACAATTGAGAGGGGACACCTGACATGGCGACGATCATCGGCGGCCTGGCTGCTTCGCACGTCCCCGCGATCGGCGGGGCGATGGCCAAGGGCCTGCAGAAGGATCCGTACTGGGCGCCGTTTTTCGATGGCTTCGACGCACCGTGCCGCTGGCTCGACGCGGCCAAGCCCGATGCCGCGGTGGTGATCTACAACGATCACGGCCTCAACTTCTTCCTCGACAAGATGCCGACCTTCGCGGTCGGCGCCGCGCCGGAGTATCGCAACGACGACGAAGGCTGGGGCATCCCGGTGATGGCGCCGTTCAAGGGCGACACCAAGCTGTCGTGGCACATCATCGAGACGCTGGTGGAGTCCGAATTCGATCCTGTCACCTGTCAGGAGATGCTGGTCGATCACGCCTACAGCCTGCCGATGGAGCTGTTCCTGCGCGGCCGCGCTCACGAGATTCCGACCGTTCCGGTGGTGGTCAACACCGTGCAGCATCCGCTGCCGTCGCTGCGCCGCTGCTTCAAGCTCGGTCAGGCGATCGGTCGCGCGATCGAGAGCTATCCGGAAGATCTGAAAGTGGTGGTGATCGGCACCGGCGGTCTGTCGCATCAGCTCGAAGGCCAGCGTGCCGGCTTCATCAACACCGCGTTCGACAAGCGCTGCATGGACGCGATGACCGGCGACATCGAGAGCCTGCTCGACATCGACCCGCACCAACTGGTCGAACTCGCCGGTAGCCAGGGCGTCGAGGTGATGAACTGGGTGGCAATGCGCGGCGCGCTTCTCGGCGACCTCCACGAGCTGCACCGCAACTATCATCTGCCGATCTCCAACACCGCGTCGGGCATCATGCTGATCGAGAACCGGCCGCGGCTGGCGCGGGCGGCGTAGGCTCGTCGGTTCCGCGGCGTTCCTACGCAAAGATCGTCATGCCCGGGCTTGACCCGGGCATCGGCGAAGCCAAGCAACGCAGTGACCGTTGCCGTGGATGGCCGGGTCAAGCCCGGCCATGACGAAGTACCAAGCCGCAGCAACTCCCGAGGATTCGCCCGATGTTCAGCTTCGATCCTTACTCCCCCGCGGTCGATGCCGACCCGTTCCCGCTCTACAAGACGCTGCGCGACGAACATCCGGTGTACTGGAGCGAGCCGGCGCAAATGTGGATTCTGTCGCGCTATCTCGATGTCGCCGGCGCCGGCAGCAACTGGCAGGTGTTCTCCTCGGCCAAGGGCAACCTAATGACCGAGCTGCCGAACCGCGCCGGCGCCACGCTCGGCACCACCGATCCGCCGCGCCACGACCGGCTGCGCGGCCTGGTGCAGCACGCTTTCATGAAGCGCAATCTGGAGGCGCTGGCCGAGCCGATGCGCGAGATCGCGCGCGATGCCGCCGAAGCCTTGCGCGGGCGCGAGCAGTTCGACTTCATCAGCGACTTTTCGTCCAAGTTCACCGTGCGGGTGCTGTTTGCGGCGCTCGGCCTGCCGATGGGCGATGAGCAGACCGTGCGGGACAAGGCTGTGCTGATGGTGCAGAGCGATCCGGTGACCCGCGCCAAGGGCCCTGAGCATCTCGCCGCCTATGCCTGGATGCAGGACTACGCGTCGAGCGTGATCGCACAGCGCCGCGCCGAGCCGAAGAACGACCTGATCTCGCATTTCAGCATGGCCGAGATCGACGGCGACAGGCTCGACGAGCGCGAGGTGCTGCTGACCACCACGACGCTGATCATGGCCGGCATCGAGTCGCTCGGCGGCTTCATGAGTATGCTGGCGCTGAATCTGGCCGATTTCGCCGACGCTCGCCGCACCGTGGTGGCCGATCCGGCGCTGCTGCCGGACGCGGTGGAGGAGTCGCTGCGCTACAACACCTCGGCGCAGCGATTCAGGCGCTGCCTGCAGAGCGACCTGACCCTGCACGGCGTGCCCATGAAGGCGGGCGACTTCGTCTGCCTGGCCTACGGCTCGGCCAATCGCGACGAGCGGCAGTTTCCGAATCCGGACGTGTACGACCTGAAGCGCAAGCCCAAGGGCCATCTCGGCTTCGGCGGCGGCGTGCACGGCTGTCTCGGATCGGCGATCGCCCGGATGGCGATCAAAATCGCGTTCGACGAATTCCACAAGGTCGTGCCGGACTACACGCGCACCGAGCAGCAGCTGAACTGGATGCCGTCGTCGACCTTCCGCAGCCCGTTGCGGTTGCAGTTCGCGGTCGAGCAAGCGTCGGCGCGGTCCGCGGCGTAAGCGCATTATCACCTTGCGATGCCGTCATTGCGAGGAGCGAAGCGACGAAGCAATCCAGCGCGCCATGCGGGATGCGTCTAGATTGCTTCGCTGCGCTCGCAATGACCTCCAAACGAAGTTCGCAGCCCCGCCGCTCAGCTCACTGCATTCCGCTTCGGTTCGACGATCTCGAACATCCGCGGGAATTCGTCCATCAGCCCCATCAGTTCGGCGAGCTTCATCGGATTGCCGCTGACCTTGATCTTGCCGGCCATCACCGCCTCCGGAAACGAGGTCTGCTTGGCGATCACCTCGTCGAGCAGGCTGCGCGGTAACGCGAAGCCGGCGTCGGCCGTGGCCGATTGGACGCCCGCCACATAGGTCAACGCGCAGTTCTCCAGCGTCAGCACCCAGTCTTCGCCGGTGTCGGTGAACTGCCAGTTCAGCACGATGGTCTTGCCTTCCGCCTTCGGCCCGTTGAGCCGGACGCCGAGCACATCCCAGATCTGAGAAGTCTTGAGCGCCGCCAGCGTCTCGCGCGGCATCCCCGGCCGGGCCGGCATGTTCGGCATACCGTGGCGCAGCTCCTGGGCGCCGAACAGATAGGCGTTCCGCCAGGTGGCGCTCTCGGATTGGTAGCCGAGCTGCTCGAACGTGTCGGCCAGCAGATGCCGGCCTTCCTGATTGTCCGGATCGGCGAACACCAGATGGCTGAGCGCCTGCGCGATGAAGCGGAATTCGCCGCGGTCGAAATCGGCGCGCGCCTTCGCCAACAGCGCGTCCGCCCCGCCCATGTAATCGACGTACTTCTTTCCGGCGTCGACCGGCGGCAGCGGATCGAGATTGGCCGGGTTGGCGTCGTACCAGCCGAGATACTTCTGGTAGATCGCCTTCACGTTGTGGCGGATGTGGCCGTAATAGCCGCGGGCATGCCAGGCCGCGTCGAGGCTCTTCGGCAGGCGGATGGTCTCGGCGATCTCGGCGGCGTTGAGGCCGTGGTTCATCAGCCGCAGCGTCTGGTCGTGGGCGAACTTGTAGATGTCGCGCTGCTGGCGGATCATCAGGTCGATGCGCTCGGTGCCCCACACCGGCCAATGGTGCTGGCCGCACATCACCTCGGCCCTGCCACCCCAGAGCTGCAGGGCTTCCCCGAGATAGCCCGACCACGCCAGCGCATCGCGCACGTCGGCGCCGCGGAACGGCAGCAGATTGTGGAAGTTGTGGGTGCAGTTTTCGGCGAGGTTCAGCAGTCTGTAGCGCGGAATGTAGAAGTGCATCTCCGCGGGCGCTTCGGAGTTCGGCGCCATCTGGAATTCAAACTCGACGCCGTCGATGCAGCGGGTATCGCCGGTCGCTTTGATCAGGTCGGTCGGCCGCAACAGCGCCGTGCTGCCGGCGGCCATCGTCTTGCCGAGGCCGCAATCGACATGGCCGCGCGGCCCCTTGGCGAGCAGCGGTCCGAACTGATACTGCGCGCGCCGCAGCATCGCCGGCCCGGCGATGATGTTCTCGGAGACGGCGTGCTCCATGAACAGATCGGGCGCGATGATCGGCACCCGTCCGCTCGCGAGTGCGTTGTCGTCGAGCACGCCGCGGGCGCCGCCCCAATGATCCGCATGGGTGTGGGTGAAGATCACCGCCACCACCGGCCTGTCGCCGCGGTGGCGGCAATAGAGCTGCATCGCCGCGCGGGCGCCCTCGATCGAGGTCAGGGTGTCGACCACGATCACGCCGCTGTCACCCTCGATCAGCGTCATGTTGGCGATGTCGAAGCCGCGGACCTGATACACGCCGGGTACGACCTCGAAAAGCCCGTGCTGCATGTTCAGCCGGGACTGCCGCCACAGGCTCGGATCGACGCTCGGCGGCGCGGTTTCGTCCTGCAGAAACCGGTACGGTTCGAGACTCCAAACGGTGCGGCCTTGTGCGGATTCGACCGTGGCATGATCGATGCTGCCGAGGAAGCCGCGTGCGGCGTCGTCGAAGTCGCTGGTGTCGGAGAATGGCAGCTCGTTCAGCACTGCCGCGTGGCGGGCGATCACAGGTGCGGAGGCATCCTTTGGCGCAAGCGCATCGTCTGCGATTTTGGCGGTCTCGCTCATCCTCGGTCTCCTCCGGTCTTCGTCGTCTGTCCGCGACGGCGGCATCTCAACCGATGCAGAAACGGATTGCAATCGCAGGTCCGCACCTTACGATTAGTTCATGTAACGACATGATGCCCGAAGCGCCGCGGCAGGCGAGGGAGACATTCATGAAACTAATCACGGCTGTTGAAAAGCTCCCGAAGCCCGCCGGGCGGAAATTGGCGCAGTTGAGTTTGCAATGCGACAGGTAGGCTGTCGCATTGGGGTTGGTGACCGGCCGATGAGTCTCAGCGTCGATCTGTTCTGGTCGTTCCGGAGCCCATACAGCTATCTGTCGCTGCCCAAGGCGGTGCGGCTCGTCGAGCAATACGACTTCGCCATCAACGCGCGGCCGGTGTATCCGCTGGCGGTGCGCGATCCGACCTTCTTCAAGCGGACCGATCCGAGGTTTGCGCGCTACGTCGTGCTCGACAGTTTTCGCGTGGCGCAGAAGGAGGGGATCCCGTTCCGCTTCCCGCGGCCCGATCCGATCGTGCAGGACATGCAGACGCTCGAAGTCTCGGCCGAGCAGCCGTATATCAGGCGCCTGACGCGGCTCGGCGCCGCCGCCCAGCTCGCCGGCCGCGGCCTGTCGTTCATCCGCGAGGTCAGCTCGGTGCTGTATGGCGGCGCTGTCGACAATTGGCACGAGGGCGATCATCTCGCCCAAGCGGCCGAGCGGGCCGGGCTCGATCTGGCGCAGCTCGAAGCGGAGATCGCCGCCGATCCTGACAAGTACGACGAAACCATCCGCAGCAACGAGCGCGACCATGCCGCGTCCGGTCACTGGGGCGTGCCGACGTTCGTCTTCAACGGCGAGCCGTTCTTCGGCCAGGACCGGCTCGATCTGTTGCTGTGGCGCCTGCAGCAGCACGGGCTGAAGCAGCGGGGGTAAGTCGAGTCGTCATTCCGGGGCGCGCGAGGCGCGAACCCGGAATCCCGCAATGTTCTGCGTGGATCGAGATTCCGGGTTCGCTCGCCTGCGGCGAGCGCCCCGGAATGACCGGCTGTTATTGCCTTGCCATCTCGACATTGCCGACTGCTTCGCCGTCGAGCTCCTGGTCGGTGAACATCGACACCTCGACCCGCAGCATCCGGCCGGTGAATTCGAACGGCGCATCGTAATGCGACACCGGACTGCCGCCGTCGCGGGCGATGTCGAGGCCGGACCATGAGATCAGCGTGTGGAAGGCGAGGCCGGTCTCCATCGATCCCGCCGGCTCGCCGTCGATCGTCAGCGTGTAGCGGCTGACGCCGGTGCGAGAGCCCTTGGCCGGCGGCTCGGTCCGGCGCAGCCGTTCCACCTTGACGCCGAGCCGGCGCGGGCCCGGCTGCAGCGTCTGTTCCGATGTGACGACGTGATGATGGCCGCCGATGTTGAGGTCGTGCACCAGCCGTCCGTTCTTGATGTACAGGCTGTAGCCGGACGTCATGTCGCCGTGTGCAATCAGCACGCCTTCGCTGCCGGCATCGAGTTCGACATGGGCCTCGATGGTGTAGCTGCGGCTGCGGACGTCGGGCGCGACGTCGGTCGGGACGTGGCCCATGCCGCGGTGAAACACGAAGTGTTTGCGGGCGCCGTGAAAGCGTGCGGCGTTTTCGGCGAAGCGTGGCCCGAACCGGTCGTCGAGCGGCAACACCTGATGTCGTTCCGCCGCGGCCCACCACATCTCGATCAGTTCGGCCAGCCGCGTGGGCTCTGCCTCCGCGAGATCGTGCGCTTCGGAGAAGTCGCGGTCGAGATGAAACAGCTCCCATTTGTCGTCGTCGAACGGCTTGCCGGGCGGGTGATACGCGACCGCCTTCCAGCCCTGATGCCAGATGCCGCGATGGCCGAACATCTCGAAATACTGCGGCGAGGACTTCGACGGCACGCCGGGCTCGGTCAGCGACCGCGCGAAGCTTTCGCCTTCCAGCGGCATCTGCTTCAACCCGCCGATCTCGGCCGGTGCCTCGACCCCGATCAGGTCGAGCAGCGTCGGCACCAGGTCGCTGGCATGGACGAATTGATGCCGCAGTTCGCCGCGCGCCGGCAGCCGCTTCGGCCAGCTCACCACGAACGGATCGCGGATGCCGCCGCCGTGGGTGTTCTGCTTGTAGCGCCGCAGCGGCGTGTTCGACGCCATCGCCCAGCCGTGCGGGAAGTTAGAATGGGAGTTGGGGCCGCCGATGTCGTCGATCTTCTTGACCTTGTCGGGCATCGGTTCGAGCCGGAAGTTATAGGGGCCCATCGCGTTGATGAAACCGAGCGGACCGCCTTCCTGGCTGGCGCCGTTGTCGGACAGCACCAGGATCAGCGTGTTGTCGCGCTGCCCGGAGGCGTCGAGGAAGTCGATCAGCCGCTTCAGGTGCCGGTCGGCGTGGTCGAGCATGCCGGCGAACGCCGCCTGCAGCCGGGTGAACACGCGTTGTTCGTCGGGCGTGTGCTCGCTCCAGGGCTTCACGCCGTCGTTGCGCGGCGGCATGTCGGTGGTCTCGGGTACGATGCCCATCGCCTTCTGCCGCGCCATCCGCTGCTCGCGCTCGACGTCCCAGCCGTGCGCGAAGGTGGCGTCGTAGCCCTTGATGATGTCCATCGGCGCCTGATGCGGTGCATGGCAGGCGCCGAGCGCCACCCAGGTCAGCCACGGCAGTTCGGGGCGGTCGGCGGCGTGATCGGCGATGAAGCGGATCGCCTGATCGATCAGGTCTTCGGTCAAATGATAGCCGGTCTCGAAGGTGCCTGGCGCGTCGATCGGGGTGTTGTCCGACACCAGTTCGGGCGAGAACTGATCGGTCTCGGCGTCGAGGAAGCCGTAGAAGCGGTCGAAGCCGCGCCCCAGCGGCCAGCCGTCGAACGGGCCGGTCGCGCCGGTTTCGGTCAGCGGCGTGACGTGCCATTTGCCGACCATGTAGTTGCGGTAGGCATGGGCGCGCAGCATCTCGGCGAGCGTCCCGGCCTCCTTGGCGATCTTGCCGCGATAGCCTGGATAGCCGGAATCGAAATTTGCCAGGCATCCGACGCCGACCGAGTGATGGTTGCGGCCGGTCAGCAAGGCCGCGCGGGTGGTCGAACACATCGCGGTGGTGTGGAAGCCGGTGTAGCGCAGGCCCTCGGCCGCGAGCTTGTCGATCGTCGGCGTCGCGATCGGCGATCCGTAGCAGCCGAAGTCCGAAAAGCCGACATCGTCGAACAGCACCATCAGAATGTTCGGCGCACCCGCCGGCGCTGACGGCGGCTCTGGCCACCATGGTTTGGAATCGGCAATCGTCCTGCCGATCCGCCCGCCGAAGGTCTTCTGGTTGGTTGCGCTCACCCGGTCTCTCCCTTGATGTCTGCGCCGGTTGGTCCGGCTGTGCATGATGGATAGGCGAATGCCGCGCAGCCTCGGCAAGGCGGCGCGGTGGACTAGCGAATGCAATGGATCGGCTTGATGAGGAGGCTGGTGCAGCGAACCGGACGATGGCTTCGTGCCGCTGAAGCCGACAATCTCGCGACGGCGAATTTCGTGGAGAAGGAGGCGCGCGGACGGGTGGAGAGCATCAATGTCGATCGCGCGCAACCAATGCACGCCTCGGCGCATGCTCGCGCCGGCCGCTTCCTCCCTGGTTCTTAGTTCTAGCGAAAATATTGTTCCAATTCATAGGCGGGCGCAAGCGCAATGCCGCATGCGCCGCGCGGATTTGCCGGGGCTGACTTTCCTCTGTACAGCGGGAGTGTCGCCGTTCGCGCGCCATTCCTCCGACAGTTCGAGCCCTCAGCGTTGTCGATCATTCTCGATCCCTGGTTCTATGCGGTCGCAATCCCTGCGGTGTTTCTGCTCGGGCTCGCCAAAGGCGGTTTCTCAGGCGTCGGCATCGCCGCGACGCCGCTACTCGCGTTGTATCTGCCGCCGCTGGAAGCCGCCGGGCTGTTGCTTCCGGTGCTGATCACCCAGGATATGATCTCGCTGTACGTGTATCGGCATCATTGGGATGCGCGCAGCCTGAAGGTGTTGCTGCCCGGCGCGCTGATCGGAATGGCGTTCGCGTGGTGGATGGCCTCGATCGTGTCGGATGATGCGGTGCGGCTGATCGTCGGCGGCGTCGGGTTGGTGTTCGTACTCAATGTCTGGCTACGGCCGCACGCTTCGGCAGTGAAGCTGTCGGACGCGGCCGGTGTGTTCTGGGGCGCGGTGTCCGGCTTCACATCGTTCATGACGCAAGGCGGCGGTCCGCCCTATCAGGTCTACATGCTGCCGCAGCTGCTGCCGAAGCTGACCCTGGTCGGCACCACCACGATCTTCTTCGCGATCATCAACGTGCTGAAGATCGGCCCATACTTCCTGCTCGGTCAGTTCACGCCGGCCAATCTCGGCACCTCGCTGGCGCTGCTGCCGCTCGCCGCGGCGGCGAACATGGCCGGGATCTGGCTGGTGCGGCGGACGCCGACCGGGCTGTTCTACAGGATCGCCTACGTGCTGCTGTTCGTGGTGTCGGTGGCGCTGGTGTATCAGGGGCTGTCGGATCTGATCCGCGGCTGATCGCGACACAACACGAACAACAACACAGGGAGAAAGACCGATGGCACGGATCGAGTATTGCGACGAGGCCACAGCGAGCCCGCGCACCCGCGAGGTGCTGGCCAAGAACCGTAATGCCAACATCTTCCGGATGCTGGCGCATGCGCCGAGCCATTTCGAGCAATACTGCCGGCTCGGCGGTGCGATCCGGTTCAAGGGTGAGCTCGATCCGGTGCTACGCGAGCTGGCGATCACCCGGACCGGCATCTTGTGCAACGCACCTTACGAGGTCGCCGCACATAAGAAGATCGGCGCCGGAGTCGGCGTCAGTGCCGCGCAGAACGCTGCGCTCGACGACTGGCGCAGCGCCGATTGCTTCGACGCCACCCAGCGCGCCGCCCTGGCCTTTACCGACGAGGTCGTGAAGCTGGATCGGCCGACCGACGCGGTGTTCGGCGACATCGCCGCGCGGCTGACCCCGGCGGCGCTGGTCGAGCTGCAACTCGCGATCGGCTTCTACATCATGACGTCGAAGTTTCTCGAAACCTTCGGGATCGATCTGCAGCCGGTCGACGACGTGGTCTAAGGCGACGTGGTGTAAGGCGAAGCGGGGAGGCGTAGTCTACGCCGCCCCGCGCCGGTCCGGTCAGTTCGAGGTCGGCGGCACGAAGTGGTCGACGGTGGTCGCGCTCTCGCCGGTCAGCGGATCCTTCACCTCGAAAGTGATGTTGAGCGACTGGCTCGGCACCTGTCCGCTCGGCACCAGCACCGACAGCCGCAGTTCCCGGGTCTGGTCCTGGCCCACTTCGAGGTCGAGCCGGTCCTTGGTGTCCGGATCGATGCCGACCGCCTGCAGCCGTGCACCGGGGACGCCGCTCACCGACACCTGCATCACGCGGGCGGTCGGGCGCTTGTTGAGAAGCCGCACCGTGTAGTCGTTGCGGACGCCGCCATTGGAGAGCGCGACGAACAGCGGGTTGCGTTCGTGCAGCACGTTGATGTCGAGCGAGCCGCGCGTCGCCAGCGCATACACCATCACGGCTCCGACCAGCACGATCAGGGCGGAATACATCAGCGTCCGCGCGCGGATCGGCCGATACACCGAGGCCTTGCCGCTGATGCGGCGTTGGATGTTGATGTCGGTGTCGTAGGCGATCAGGTCCGGCGGCCGGCCGACCTGCTTCATCACCGTGTTGCAGGCGTCGATGCACAGGCCGCATTGCACGCAGCCGAGCTGCAGGCCCTGGCGGATGTCGACGCCGGTCGGGCAGACGTTGACGCATTGGTGGCAGTCGATGCAGTCGCCCGCGACCTCGCCATGGGCGCGCACCACTTCGGCCTTCTTCATCGACATCCGCGGCTCGCCGCGTTCGTAGCGATAGGTGACGTTGAGGGCCCATTCGTCGGTCAGCGCCGCCTGGATACGCGGCCACGGGCACATGTAGATGCACACCTGTTCGCGCATGAAGCCGGCGAGGGTGTAGGTGGTGAAGGTGAGGATGCCGATCCAGACATAGGCGACCATCGGCGCCTGGAAGGTCACGAGTTCCTTCACCAGCGTCGGTGCATCGGCAAAGTACAGCACCCAGGCGCCGCCGGTCCACCACGCGATCATCAGCCAGATGAAGTGCTTGAGCGCGAGCTCACCGACGCGGCGCACCGTCCACCCGTGTTTGTCCTTGGCGATACGGTCGCGGCGGTCGCCCTCGATCAGCCGCTCGACCGCGTAGAACAGGTCGGTCCACACCGTCTGCGGACACAGATAGCCGCACCACACCCGCCCCGCGAGCGCGTTCATCAGGAATAGCACCAGCGCCGCCATGATCAGAAGGCCGGTGAAGTAGTACACTTCCTGCGGCCACAACTCGATGAAGAAGAAGTAGAACCGCCGAGCCGGCAGATCGATCAGAACCGCCTGGTCCGGCAGGCCTGGTCCGCGATCCCAGCGCAGGAACGGCGTGAAGTAGTAGATCGACAGCGTGATCGCCAGCAGCGCCCATTTGATCCGGCGGAAGCGGCCATGGACCGCCTGCGGATAGATCTTGTTGCGGGCCGCGTAGAGCGGACCCTCGATATTGGTTTCGGTCATGGGAGGGCTTTCGCTGGAGCTTCGTCCCCGGAGAGGGGAGTGGCGTCTCCGGGCGAAGTCTCGCGGGATCAAGCAGGCTGGGGCGGGACGCCAGGTGCGGGCGTCCCTATCTCATCGTTCAGCGGACGGATGGCGTGGCGATCTTGCGCGCGACCACGAACGACACCGGCATCGCGATCACGAAGCCGCAGCCGACCGCGATGGGAATCCAGTGCATTGCTTCCGCGGACAGGCTCGGCACCACGAGCACCGCGACCATCAACATGCCGGCGAGCGTCGCACCGCCGATGATCCAAACCACAACCGCAACCTTGAACATGAATCTCTCCTGTTGCTTGGCCAGGGCTGTCCAGTCCCCGGCGCCCGGGCCGAGCAAAGGGCCATCCGGGCACATTCAAATGTTGGGGGAACATTTGAATGTGCCCGGACGATATATTTTGGTTCGCTTCTAAGTTTGATCTGGATCAAGCGGTCAGTATCAGAAAACCGTCGTGCTTAGAGGCACATAAGTAACCGAACACCGTTTTTTCATGGAATGCGGAAAAGGCCCTGTCTGTTAGAAAGATATATCTTTACTTCGACACAGGGCGTGCCTACGTAAGATATATCTTTCAGGAGGTCGTCATGGACGGCGTCGAAAACGTCGGACGACGTTGCGGTTTCGGGATGCCGGGCTGCCGCTGGGGACGCCGCGGCATGGGCGGGCGCGGCATGGGCGGCGGCGAGATGACGCGCGCCGGTCGGATGCTGGCGCAAGGCGATCTCAAACTGATCGCGCTGGCGCTGATCGCCGAGCAGCCGCGCCACGGCTACGACATCATCAAGATGATCGAGGAGAGGACTGCCGGCTTCTACGCCCCGAGTCCGGGCGTGGTGTATCCGACGCTGACCTTCCTCGAAGAAACCGGCCACGTCATCGCCCAGCCGGAAGGCGCCAAGAAGTTGTACGTGGCCACCGACGAGGGGCGCGATCACCTTGCGGCCAACCGGTCGCTGGCCGACGCCGTGTTCGAGCGCCTCGCCGCCTTCGGCGACATGATGCGGCAGCAGAACGGCGATGGCGGAGCGGACGGCAACGATCTGCCGTCGTTACTTCGCGCGGCGCTCGACAACCTTCGGGAAATCGCGATCCGTCAGATCGTCAAAGATCCGGACAACGAAGCAGAGCTTGTTGCGATCCTCGCCCGCGCCGCCGGCGAGCTTCGCAAGACGTAGGTGTGGACTGGTTCCACATCATTGGACGACGCATTCGACCGCACGGCGGAACGGTAACCCGCCGGGTGGCAACACTCAGGAGACGACAATGACCGCCATTACGTCTGAACAGCCCAACCGTCGCGACGTGTTGTACTTGGCAACCGGCGCCCTGGCCGCGGTCGGGACCGCCGCTTTGGTGTGGCCGTTCGTATCTCAGCTCAACCCGGATGCCGGCACGATCGCGGCCGGCTTTCCGCTCGAAGTCGACTTGTCGCCGATCTCGGAAGGTCAGGTCGTGAAGGTGTTTTGGCGCGGCCAGCCGATCTTCATCAACCACCGCACGCCGAAGGAAATCGAGTCGGCGCAATCGGCCGACTGGCAGAGCTTCCGTGATCCGGAGCCGGATTCGGCGCGGGTCAAGCCGGGCAAGGAACAGTGGCTGGTCGTGTCGGCGATCTGCACCCATCTGGGCTGCGTGCCGACCGAGCATCAGGGCAATTACGAGGGCTGGTTCTGCCAGTGCCACGGTTCGCAATACGACTCGTCGGGGCGCATCCGGCTGGGGCCGGCGCCGCGCAATCTGCCGCTGGTGCCCTACAAATTCGCCAACGACACGCAGATCATCATCGGCGAGACCTGAGCGCGGCGTAAGCCACGATCGAATTCGTCATGCGCGGGCTTGGCCCGCGCATCCGTCGCGCGCGTCAGCGCGCCCAGAGCGGTTGCGCGAAAATGATGGATCGCCGGTCAAGTCCGGCAATGACGATCCATTCGAGTTGATGCGCGCCGTCCTTGTTGAAGCCGCCGCAGCGGCCCTCTCTCTCCACTCACAGTCCCGAAAGCTCCAATCATGCTGATCGCAGTCGCCAGCCAGAACTTCCGCACCGTGACCGGCCATGCCGGCAAGACCCGCCGCTTCCTGGTGTTCGATGCGGCTCCGTGCCGTCCGCCGCAGGAGGTCGATCGGCTCGACCTGCCCAAGGAGATGTCGATCCACGAATTCAAGGAAGACGGAGCGCACCCGCTCGACAAAGTGAGCGTGGTGATTGCCGGCAGCGCCGGGCCGGGCTTCCTCAGCCGAATGGCGGCGCGCGGTGTCGTGGCCATTACCACCGCAGAGACCGATCCGGTCGCCGCGGTTCAGAACTACCTCGCCGGAAAGCTGGCGCCCGCGGCGCCGCACGATCACGACGACGAGGAAGAAGAGGGCGGCTGCAACTGCAATTGCGGCCGCGCGGCCTGAGGCAGGGTCAGGCGATCGCCCATCGCTTCGTCATTGCTGAACATGCACAGCAATGCCGGAGCGATTTTCTTCGTGATGGATTGCCGGGTCGAGCCCCGGCAACGACGCGCTTGATGCGTTGCGCGCTTACGAAAACGCGTTGCCGGCCGGACGGCCGAGCTTCTTGAACACGATCGCCGCCGGACAGAAGCCGGTGAACGACGCCTGAATCATGTTGACGCCGGCGAACGCCGTCAGCAGCAGCCAGTACGGGCTGACCAGCCAGCCGAGCGCGAGGCTGACAAGCACCACGGTGCCGGCGAAGGCGAGTACGGTCTGATCGAGATTCATGCCCTGTCCCTTTCTCAACTGCCCGGGCCGCGGTGCGGTCCCGCTTTCGAATTCGTGTTGACGATATATTCGAATAATCGTATATACGCAAGTATGAAAATAACAGTCGACCCGATGGTGGCTGCCGCAGACGCGGCGAGCGAGCTTCTCAAGGCACTGTCGAACAGGCATCGACTGCTGATCATCTGTCAATTGATCGGCGGCGATCGTTCGGTCGGCGAGCTCGCCGAGAGTGTCGGGCTGCGCGACTCGACCGTGTCGCAGCATCTCGCGCTGCTACGCAAGGACGGGCTAGTGTCGGCGCGCCGCGACGCGCAGTCGATCTTCTATTCGATCGCCAGTGAACCGGCGCGCGAACTACTGACGACTCTGTACCGGGTCTATTGTCCCGGTCAGCCGATCGAGAAGACCAGTCGCTAACCTGCAAGGGCATGACATGAGAATGGGCGGATGGACGATGGGCGGCATTGTGGCCGCGATGCTGATGGGTGCTGCGGCAGCGCATCCGGCGGGTACTCTGACGGTGGCGGAGAGCAAGATCTCCGACGAGAAGGCCGTGTTCGCGACCGTCGAGAGCATCAGTGTGGTGCCGGCGCGGGCGCGGATTGGCGGCACGGTGATCGCCCTCAAGGTCCGCGAGGGCGACAGCGTGAGCCGCGGCCAGGAAATCGCGACCATCGGCGACGACAAGCTGACGCTGCAGATGAATTCGCTCGACGCCCAGATTCAGGCCCTGCAGGCGCAGGCGAGTCAGGCGCAGATCGATTACGACCGCACCTCCGGGCTGGTCGAGCGCGGCACGCTGCCGCGTACCAAGCTCGACGAGGCCCGTACCGCACTCAATGTCGCCGAGAACAATCTGCGCGCCAAGACTGCGGAGCGGTCGGTGGTGCAGCAGCAGTTCAAGGAAGGCCGGGTGCTGTCGCCGGACGACGGCCGGGTGCTGAAGAAGATGATCACCCTCGGTTCGGTGGTGCTGCAGGGCGACCCGATCGTCACCATCGCCCAGCAGCACTACAAGCTGCGGCTGCGGGTGCCCGAGCGGCACGCCCGTTTCCTCAAGGCGGGTGACAAGGTCCGGGTCGACGGCAGCGAGTTCGGCGATCACCTCGCCAAGTTCGGCACCATCGATCTGGTGTATCCGCAGATCGAGGACGGCCGCGTGGTGGCCGACGCCACCGTCGAGGGGCTGCCGCAATATTTCGTCGGCGACCGGCTGCGGGTGTGGATCTCCGGCGGCGAGCGCGACGCCTTCGTGATTCCGGCGAAGTTCGTCTCGACCGAATTCGGCATCGACTACGTCCATATCGGCGAGCCCGGAAAAACTGTGGCTGTGCCGGTGCAGCGCGGCCGCGAACATCCGACCGAAATGATGCCCAACGGGCTCGAGATCCTCTCGGGTCTGCGCAACGGTGACAGACTGGTGCAGCCGTGAATCTGGGAATCTCGGGCCGCCTGACCAAGGCGACCATTCAATCGCCGCTGACCCCGCTGTTTCTTCTGGCGTCGCTGATTGCCGGACTGATCGCGCTCGCCGCGATTCCGCGCGAGGAAGAGCCGCAGATCAGCGTGCCGATGGTCGACATCCGCATCAATGCCGACGGCTTGCGCGCGCCGGACGCGGTCGAACTGGTGACCAAGCCGCTGGAGGCCATCGTCAAGGGCATCGACGGCGTCGAGCACGTCTACAGCCAGACCGAAGACGACCGTGTGATGGTCACGGCGCGGTTTCTGGTCGGCACCACCGCCGACGACGCGATCCTTCGGGTGCATGAGAAGATCCGCGCCAATATCGCCAGCATTCCGGTCGGCATTCCGGAGCCGCTGATCGTCGGCCGTGGCATCAACGACGTCGCCATCACGGTGCTGACGCTCTCGCCCAAGCCGGACGCCGCGGCGCGCTGGACCGACAAGGATCTCTATGAGCTTGCCGACAAGCTGCGTTCCGAGCTGATGAAGGTCGACAGCATCGGCCTGACCTACATCTCCGGCGGCGATCCGCAGCAGATCCGGGTCGAGCCCGATCCGGAGAAGCTGTCGCTGTACGGCGTCACGCTGCAGCAGCTCGTCGCCAAGGTGAAGGACGCCAACCGCTCGTTCCTCGCCGGCAACGTGCGCGACGCCGGAACGATGCGCAGCGTCTCTGCCGGCCAGACCCTGATGGGCATTCCCGACATCGGCCTTTTGCTGATCGCGACCCGCGACAACCGCCCAGTCTACGTCAAGGACGTCGCCTCGGTGATCATCGGGCCGAATATGGCCGAGCACCGCGTGTGGAACGATGCCCGCGACTCGGGCGGCAAATGGGACCGCACGCCGGCCGTGACGCTCGCGCTCGCCAAGCGCGCCGGCGCCAACGCCGTCGTGGTGTCGCACGACATCAAGGCGCGGCTGGCGACGCTCGAAGGTTCGTTGATCCCGAACGACGTCGCCGTCACCGTGACCCGCGACTACGGCGAAACCGCCAACGAGAAGGCCAACGAGCTATTGTTCCATCTCGGTCTCGCCACGGTCTCGATCGTGGTGCTGATCGCGATCGCGATCGGCTGGCGCGAGGCGATCGTCACCGCGGTGGTGATCCCGACCACGATTCTGCTGACGTTGTTTGCCGCCAACCTGATGGGCTACACCATCAATCGCGTCAGCCTGTTCGCGCTGATCTTCTCGATCGGCATCCTGGTCGACGACGCCATCGTGGTGGTCGAGAACATCGCCCGGCATTGGGCGATGAGGGACGGTCGCTCTCGGCTGCAGGCCACCATCGAGGCGGTGGCCGAAGTCGGCAATCCGACCGTGATCGCGACCCTGACCGTGATCGCGGCGCTGCTGCCGATGCTGTTCGTGTCCGGGCTGATGGGGCCCTACATGGCGCCGATCCCGGCCAACGCCTCGGCCGCGATGCTGTTCTCGTTCTTCGTCGCGATGATGGTGGCGCCGTGGCTGATGCTGAAGCTGGCGCCGAAACAGGGCGCTGCGATCGCTGCGCACGGCGATCATGACGATGGCCGGCTCGGCCGGTTGTATCGCCGCTTCGCCACGCCGATCGTCGCCAGCAAGCGCGCGTCGTGGATCTTCTTGCTCGGCGTCGGCATCGCCACGCTGCTGTCGATGGCGCTGTTCTATACGAAATCGGTGACGGTGAAGCTGCTGCCGTTCGACAACAAGAGCGAGATCGCCGTGGTGCTCGACCTTCCGGAAGGCGCCACGCTCGAAGACACCGAGCGCACGCTGTTCGCGGCTGCCGACATCGCCCGTGGCCTGCCCGAAATCACTTCGGTGCAGACCTTCGCCGGCACCCCTGCGCCGTTCAATTTCAACGGCCTCGTTCGGCACTATTATTTGCGCGAGCGGCCCGAACTCGGCGAGTTGCAGGTCAATCTGCAGGAGCGCGGAGACCGTAGCCGCGCCAGCCACGACATCGCGCTCGACCTGCGCAAGCGGCTGCAGGCACTGAAGCTGCCCGAAGGTTCGAGCCTCAAAGTGGTGGAGGTGCCGCCCGGTCCACCGGTGCTGTCGACACTGCTCGCCGAAATCTACGGCCCCAATGCCGCTACGCGCCGTGCTGTGGCGGCCGAGGTCGAGAAGATCTTCAAGCAGGTGCCGTTCATCGTCGACGTCGATAATTCGATCGGCGAACCGCGGCCGCGGCTGCGCCTGTCGATCGATCAGGACCGGCTGGAATTCTTCGGAGTCGAGCAGAAAGACGTCTACGACACGATTGCGACGTTGTTTGGCGGCACCTCGATCGGCTACTCGCATCGCGGTGAGGATCGCAATCCGATCGCCATCACGGTCGGGCTGCCGAAGCGGGACCTCGCATGGAATGAGGCGCTGGCCTCGACGCCGGTGCCGGCCAATTCGTTGCCCGGTGCCAAGACCGTGGTCGAACTGGGCCAGCTGGTGAAGGCCACCAAGGAAGTCGGTTCGCTGATGATCTTCCGCCGCGACGGCCGGTTCGCCGACATGGTGATGGCCGAACTCGCCGGGAAGTTCGAAGCGCCGTTGTACGGCATGCTCGACGTCGACAAGCTGATCGAATCCCACGACTGGGGCAAACTGCCGAAGCCGGCGATCAGCCTGCACGGCCAGCCGTCCGACGAGTCCAAGCCGACCGTGCTGTGGGACGGCGAGTGGGAGATCACCTGGGTGACGTTCCGCGACATGGGGGCGGCGTTCGGCGCGGCCATCCTCGGCATCTACGTGCTGGTGGTGGCGCAGTTCAAGAGCTTCAAGCTGCCGCTGGTGATCCTGACGCCGATCCCGCTGACGCTGATCGGCATCCTGATCGGCCATTGGCTGCTCGGGGCGCCGTTCACCGCGACTTCAATGATTGGCTTCATCGCGCTCGCCGGCATCATCGTGCGCAATTCGATCCTCCTGGTCGATTTCATCCGGCACTCGGGAGGTGAGGGCAAATCGCTGCGGGAGGTCGTGCTCGAAGCCGGCGCGGTGCGGTTCAAGCCGATCCTGCTGACCGCGCTGGCGGCGATGATCGGCGCGGCCACGATTCTGCTCGACCCGATCTTCCAGGGCCTGGCGATCTCGCTGCTGTTCGGCCTGGCATCGTCGACCCTGCTGACGGTGCTGGTGATCCCCGCGATCTACATCGTGCTGCGCGACAAATCGCCGACCCCGCCGCCAGCCCCGGCAAAGTGATGGCATCGCGGTCCGATCCGAGGCACAACAGGGGCGCCCCCTGACCCTGGGGCGGTCCTGAGGATTGGAACCAATGATGATCTCCCGACGGTCGGCGCTGACGGCAGCGCTGGCACTGGCTCCGGCGTTCGCGGCAGCCAAAGCCCTGGCAGCGCCGACCGCGCCTGATGCTGAGGACGTGCTGTCGACCAATGCCGTGCTGTATGATCCCGAGATTCCGGTCGCCGGCAATCCCAAGGGCAACATCACCATCGTCGAGTGGTCCGATTATCGCTGCCCCTATTGCAAGAAGGTGGCTCCCGACCTGATGCAGGTCGTGAAGGAGGACGGCAACATCCGGCTGGTGTTGAAGGATTGGCCGATTTTCGGGGGCGTCTCGGTCGAAGCGGCGAAGCTCGTTCTTGCGTCCAAATATCAGGGCAAGTTTTTGGAGGCGCACGAGGCGTTGATCAGCGCCCCCTCCAAGCTGACCGACTCCAACCTCGCCGAGACGCTCAAAAGCGGCGGCATCGACGTGGCTCGCGCCACCAAGGATCTCGACGCCAACCGTGCGACGATCGAGGCGATCCTCAAGCGCAACGACGCTCAGGCCAAGGCGTTCGGATTCCAGGGGACGCCGTCGTTCATAGTCGGCCGGTTCCGGGTTCCCGGCGTGCTCGACGTCGCGCTGTTCAAGCAGGCGATCAAGGACGCCCGTGAGGCGGCGAAGAAGAACGAGAAGAAGTAACAGCTTCGGACTCTGCCCCTTCCTCCGTCCTCGCGAGCGAATGACGGCGAGCGGGCGGGTGCCGCTTTCAAACCCGCTCGTTGCTTGATCTGAGTCATCCCTGCACCCGGTGCGTCAGGCTAATCTGACGCGGCGCCATGTAGCGGGGTGACGCTATGTTTTGCATCCGCTTGGCGGCAGGCGCCGCCCTCACGCTCAGTGTCGTCAGTCTAGCAGCGGGCGGACCTTCGGCCTCAGCAGCGCCGTGGCGTGCCAGCGAAACCAATACCCGCGGCTGGATGCTGATGTCGCCGCAGGAGCGGATCGAGCATCAGGCGCGGGTGCGCAGCTTCACCGACTACACGGCCTGCGAGGCGTATCGCGCCGAACATCACGCGCTGATGGTGCAGCGAGCGCGCGAGCGCGGTCTCGATCTTCCGGGTGGCGGTCGCGACTTCTGCGATCATCTCAAGCCCGGCGCGGATTGAGCGTATGGCCTTTGCCGGACCAGCGTTGCGGACCGCGGTCATACCGCTGCTGACCGCAGCAGTGCCGGTCGGGTTCGCGGTCTGGGCATTTCCCCACGGTCTGGCTCCGGTCCGTGCCGCAGGCATCGTCACCGGTTGGCTCGGCTGCGGTCTGTTGCTGGTCAGTCTGCTGCTGATGCTGCGCGAGCCGCGGCTTGCCGCCTGGCTCGGCGGCCTGGAGCGGATGTATCGTTGGCACCACGCGACCGGCGTCGCCGCTTATCTGTTTCTGCTGCTGCATCCGCTGCTGCTCGCCGCCAACAATCTGCCGTCGCGGCGGATCGCGTGGCAGACGCTGTCACCATTCACCGAAAGCTGGCCGGTGTGGTCGGGCTGGCTCGGCCTGTTGCTGCTGATGGGCGGCCTCGTCACCACTTTCATTCGCCGTATCCGTTACGGCATCTGGCGCTGGCTGCATGCATTGCTCGGCCTCGGGGTATTGGTCGGGCTGGTGCATCTGATGTTGCTCGGCATCGACGAGCCGGTGCTGCCGATTCTGGCGGTCGCGGCGGCGATTCTCGGCTGGCGGCTCATCCGCGGCGATCTCGGCCTCGCCGCGCGGCCCTATGTCGTGACGGCGGCACGCCCCCTCGCGGCCCGCTCGGTCGAGGTGGTGCTTCGGCCGCTCGGTGAGCCGGCGCTGGTATCGCCCGGGCAGTTCGTGCTGGTGGCGTTCGGAAACGGCGGCCATTATCGCGGCTGCGGCGAATTCCATCCGTTCACCGTCAGTGCCGTTCGCGCCGCGAATGAATTGCATCTGGCGATCAAGGCGCTCGGCGACTGTACCAGCAGGATGCTGGCGATCGAAGCCGGCGTCGCGGCCCGGGTGATCGGCGGCTTCGGCGGTTTTGTGGCGCAGGGCGATGCGGCGCCGCAGCTCTGGATCGCGGGCGGTATCGGCGTCACCCCGTTCATGGCGCTCCTCGACGCGGGGACGCTGCCGCAGCCGACGCGGCTGCTCTATCTGTTTCGCACCGAGGCCGACGCCGCGTTCTTGCCGGAACTGCGGGCGGCGGGGAATTCGGATCCGAACTTCACTCTGCACGCGGTCGCGACCGGCGACAGTCTCCCCGATCTCGACACGCTGTTGCCGGATGCCAGCGAATTGTCAGGCGTCGAATGCTATCTGTGCGGACCGCAGGGGCTGGTCGCCGCACTGACACCGCTGCTCGCCGCCCGTGGCGTTGCCGCGCGGCACATTCACTACGAGAACTTCGAGTTCAGATGATGCGCAAGCTGTTCTACGTCTCGACCGCCGCATTCTGGGTCGCCGTTGCCGGCTTCTGGACCGGCAATCTGCTTCTCCCCGGCGCCGAACAAACCGCGACCGCCGCCGAGCATGCCATCGGCGCCGCCGAACTCGCCCGGCACGCCAAGCCGGACGATTGCTGGATGGCGATCAACGGCAGCGTCTACGATCTGACACCGTATCTGCCGGACCATCCGTCGCGGCCGAGCATCATCGAGCCGTGGTGCGGCAAGGAAGCGACCGAGGCTTACGATACCAAGACCAAGGGCCGGAAGCACTCGCCGGAAGCCGACGCGCTGCTACCGAAGTACCGGATTGGAAGGTTCGTCGGCGCAAGCTAGGGCGACGTCTTGGGGAAATCTGCGCGGCTCGCATTGAGCAGCCTGGGCAAAAAAGTAGCCCCGGTTCTGATTAGCTCAGAACCGGGGCAATCTTTGATTCGTCAGACGATCATCATGCTGCGGATCTCGGCGCGGAGCTCGTCGATCAGCCGAAGACCCTTGGCGGTCTCGACGTGCCAGAACGTCCAGCCGTTGCAGGCTTCGGAGCCCTGGGCCATCGCGCCGATCCGGTGAATCGAGCCGACCTTGTCGCCGAGCATGATCGCGCCGTCGGCACGCACTAATGCGCCGTGCCGCTTCTTCGAATCGACCAGCTTGGCGCCGGGCGAAATCATGCCGCGCTCGATCAATTCGGAGAACGCCACCCGCGGGGCATCGCGGGCGGTGACGAACGGCTTCAACGTATCGTCCGGGAGCGGCTGGATCGCAGCGATGCGCTCGCGCGCCGCTTCGGCATAGGTCTTGTCGCGCTCGATGCCGATGTAGTTGCGACGCAACCGCTTGGCGACGGCACCTGTGGTGCCGGTGCCGTTGAACGGATCGACGACGACGTCGCCGGGCTTGGACGAGCTCAGCAGCACACGCGCCAGAAGCTGTTCGGGCTTCTGCGTCGGGTGCACCTTTTTGCCGTCCTTGCCCTTCAGTCGCTCGTCGCCGGTGCACAGCGGAATCAGCCAGTCGGAGCGCGCCTGAACGTCCTCGTTGGCGGCCTTCAACGCATCGTAGTTGAAGGTGTAGCCCTTGGCGTTCTCGTCGCGCGCCGCCCAGATCATCGTTTCATGCGCATTGGTGAAACGACGCCCGCGGAAATTCGGCATCGGATTGGATTTGCGCCAGACGATGTCGTTGAGCACCCAGAACCCGAGGTCCTGCATGATCGCGCCGACGCGGAAGATGTTGTGATAGGAGCCGATCACCCACAACGTCGCCGACGGCTTCATGATCCGCCGCGCGGCGAGCAGCCACGCGCGGGTGAAGTTGTCGTAAGCGGCGAAGGACGCGAACTTGTCCCAATCGTCGTCGACGGCGTCGACTTCCGATTCGTCGGGACGCTTCAGCGCACCTTTGAGCTGCAGATTGTACGGCGGATCGGCGAATACCAGATCCACCGACTTCGCCGGGAGCTTTTCCATTTCGGCGATGCAATCGCCGACGATGATTTTGCTCTCGGGCTCGTATTCGAATTGAGTGCGGGGCGCCTTTGCAGACGCCCCGCTACGCGACACAATCATGACTCAACTAACCTGACTCATGTGACGCCGTCGGAGACGCGGGACAAAACAACCGACTGGCGACACATTGCCGTGGCAAAGTAAAAATCGACTTAATTGGATTGCAGTTTGGTGACCAAGGAACGAACACAGGTCAGAGCGGTTCTCTTTGCCGGCATCCCGATGGAGGGAACTGGCGCTGTGGCTATCATCGATGTTTCGCACGGACGGTCCGGCTCGGACGCGCTTCGGCGCCGGTCCGGCGGCGGCGCTCGGCACTAGGCAATATTTGCCGGGCGGGTTAATGCTAATTGTCGCCGATTTTTCCAGATCGGCTGCAACGTGACGGCCGGCACAGATCGCCGGTTCGGGCCAAACCGAGGACAGGCTGATGCGTTTCGATGATTTCCGTCGCAGCGACAATATCGACGACCGCCGGGATCAGGACGGCGGTGGTGGTGGCGGCGGATTCGGATTTCCAATGGGCGGTGGCGGCCTCGGCATCGGCACCATCGTGGTGCTCGGTATCGTCGGCTGGGCGCTGGGCATCGATCCGCGGCTGCTGATCGGCGGCGCCGAGATGATTTCCCATTCGACGCAGCAACATCCGGCCGACAGCCGCTCCGGCAAGCAGGGCGCTCCGACCGACGAGATGGGAAGCATGATCTCCGGCGTGCTCGGCGAGATCGACGATCGCTGGACAGAGATCTTCAAAGACAGCGGTCAGAAGTATGTCGGTCCGAAGATCGTGCTGTTCCGCGGCCGTACCAATGGTGGACGCTGCGGCATGGCGCAGGCGGCGATGGGGCCGTTCTATTGTCCGCCGGACCGCCAGATCTACATCGACACCTCGTTCTTCAAGCAGGTGGAGACTCGCTTCCACGGCTGCTCCGGCTCGGCCTGCCAGTTCACCGCCGCCTACATCATCGCGCACGAGGTCGGCCACCATGTCCAGAATCAGCTCGGCATTCTCGGCAAGGTGACGCAGAAGCAAAGGCAATACGGCGACAGCGCCGAGGCCAATGCGCTTCAGGTGCGCGTCGAGCTGCAGGCCGACTGCCTGTCCGGCGTCTGGGTCAACCGTGAAAAGAAGAAGCGGCCGAATTTCCTCGAAGACGGCGACATCGATGCCGCGCTGACCACCGCGGCGGCGATCGGCGACGACACTTTGCAGCGCCGCGCCGGCCGCGAAGTGGTGCCGGACTCCTTCACCCACGGCTCCGCAGCGCAGCGCAAACGCTGGTTCATGACCGGCTATCAGCAGGGCACCATCCAGGCCTGCAACACGTTTGCGGCGGAACGGCTGTAAAGTCTCGACCGACAGAGGTACGTATCAATTCGTCACGCCCGGCCTTGTGCCGGGCAGCCACGTTTTGCGATGGGGCGAAGACGTGGATGGCCGGGACGAGCCCGGCCATGACGCTGGCAGAGGTTCGAAGAGGCGGCCATGGCGAGCAAAGATCAACCCAAAGCCTTCATCCCGCTCAACATCGCCGTGCTCACGGTATCCGATACGCGGTCGCTCGACGACGACAAGTCCGGGGCGACGCTGGTCGAGCGGTTGAGCGGGGCGGGGCACAAATTGGCGGCGCGTGAGATCGTCACCGACGATGTCGAGAAGATTCGCGCCATCGTCAGGCGCTGGATCGAAGATGATGGTGTCGATGCGATCATCACCACCGGCGGCACCGGTTTCACCGGGCGCGACGTCACGCCGGAGGCGATCGAGCCCCTGTTCGAAAAGCGCATGGATGGATTTTCGATCGCGTTTCACATGATGAGCTGGGGCAAGATCGGCACCTCGACGATCCAGTCGCGCGCCACCGCGGGTGTCGCCGGCGCCACCTACATCTTCTGCCTGCCGGGCTCGCCCGGCGCCTGCCGTGACGGTTGGGACGGCATTTTGGCCGCGCAGCTCGATTTTCGGACGCGGCCGTGCAACTTCGTCGAAATCATGCCACGGCTCGACGAGCACTTGCGTCGCGGTAAGAACTGAGCGTCGCACATCGGCTTCGTGCCGGCGTGGCTTGACAGTCAGGGCTCACCGCGAAACCATCGTCGCCAAGCACAAGGCGCAACAATGCGCCGCGACGATGGGAGGTTGTTTTGGGCCAGATCGTATCGATCGAGGCGCTCGCCGCACAAATCCGCGACGGCATGACGGTGGCGGTGCCGTCCGACACCAGCGGCGTCGCCATGGCCGCGACTGCGGCCATCATCGCCAACCGTCCGCGCAATCTGCATCTCGTCTGCATCCCGATCAGTGGCCTGCAGGCTGACATGCTGATCGGCGAAGGCCTGGTCGGCACCGTCGAAACCAGCGCGATCACGCTCGGCGAAGCCGGCGGCGCGCCGCGGTTCGCCGACGGGATCCGCAGCGGCGCATTCGCGATCAAGGACGCGACCTGCCCGGCGATTCTCGCCGGCCTGGTCGCCGGCCAGAAGGGCGTGCCGTTCATGCCGATCCGCGGCATCATCGGCAGCGATATTCTGGAGACGCGCGACGATTGGAAGGTCATCGACAATCCGTATGCGCCGGACGATCCGATCGTGGTGGTGCCGGCGATCCGGCCCGACGTGGCGCTGTTCCATGCGCCCGAGGCCGACCGCTTCGGCAACGTCCGGATCGGCCGGCAGACCGAACTCGCCGCGATGGCCTACGCGGCCAAGACGACGCTGGTGACGGTCGAGCGTATCGTCGAGACCTCACTGCTGGCGGACGAGAACGCCGCCGCCGGCGTGCTGCCGGCGCTCTATGTCGGTGCGATCGCCGAAGCCAAGAACGGCGCGTGGCCGCTCAGCCTCGCCGGCGAATACAACACTGACACCGCCGAGGTCGGGCGCTACGCCAAGATGGCGCGCTCGGCCGAGGGTTTTGCGACGTACATGCAGGGCTTCGCCCAGAAGTTTGAGGCGGTGGCATGAGTACGGCGCCTGCAACGTCGCGCGAAATCCTGATCGCCACCATCGCCGATCTGCTCGACGGAGTCCGCACCGTCGCGGTCGGCGCCTCGTCGCCGATTCCGGCCGCCGGCGCGATGCTGCTGCGCGCCCGCAACGAGAGCCGCGGCCGCGATCCGGTGCGGGTGATCGTGCTCGGCTCGCGCCAGCACAACTTCTTCACCAACGGCGCGTTCGAACTGTTCGATGCCACCGCGCAAGGCCGGATCGATGCGTTCTTCCTCGGCGGCGGCCAGATCGACGGGCAGGCCAATATCAACCTCGTCGGTACCGGCGACTATCCGGCGAGCAGCGTGCGTTGGCCGGGCTCGTTCGGATCGGCCTTCATGTACTATCTGGTGCCGCGGGTGATCCTGTTTCGCGAGGAGCATTCGCCGCGCGTCCTGGTCGACAAGGTCGATTTCGTCAGCGCGCCCGGCGCGAGCGAGCGGATCTATCGCAGTGGCGGTCCGCACGTGCTGCTGACCGGGCTGGCGCTGTTTGGTTTCGATCAGCAGCGCAAGCGGTTCTGTCTGCGCAGCGTGCATCGCGGCAGCTCGGCGGAGGATGTCCGCGCCGCCACCGGATTCGACTACGACGCGCCCGCACAGGTGCCGTTCACGCCGGAGCCGGATGCAGAGACGCTGGCGCTGCTACGCGGCCGCGTCACCGACGAGCTCGCCGAGTGCTATCCCCAGTTCGCTCAGACGATGGTCGCAGATCGTGCCGCCTGAGGCTTTGCTTCAGCCGATGGAGCACTAAGCGCAGACCGTCGAACACGGTCCATAGCATCGCAACCATTGCGGCGCGTCGCAGCGCCCTTCCACGCTGGGCGTGGAAGGCGATCTGCTCTGCAGTGACGCGCCGCGTATCCTCGCGACGCGCGGGACTCACAGCATCAGCTCCCAGGTCTCGCCGAGCATCTCCGGGCCGAACATCGTGTGCGGCTCGGTCCCGACCAGCTCGAATCCCGCCCGCTGATAGATGTTGCGCGCGGTGACCAGGACGCCTTGCGTCCACAGCGTGATGCCGCGGTAGCCGGAGCGACGTGCGAACGCGATGGCTTCATCGACTAGGCGCTTGCCGAGGCCATGACCGCGCGCCTGCGGCGTCACCAGCAGCAACCGAAACTTGGCCATGCCGTTGCCGGCGTCGACGAGAAACAGTGAGCCGGCCTGGACGCCTTTGTATTCGGCGATCCAGCAGCGTTCGCGCGCGGGGTCGTTCTTCGCCAGGAAGTCGCCGCAGATCTGCGCCACCAGCGCTTCGAATGCAGCGTTGAAGCCGTATTCGCCCGCATAGATCGCGCCATGGCTCTGGACGATCCAGCCGATGTCGCCGGGCCGCGGTTCGCGCAGAATCGGTGGCGGCTGTTGGGCCGACGACATCGTACGTTGGATCGTCGCCATCGCGGCTGCAACTTCGGCGCGGTCGTCCGGCGACAGCGCCGAGAGCATCCGGCTGACGTCCTGCTGTGAACTCCGCTCGAGTTTGGCGTAGGAGGCGCGGCCTTTGGCGGTCAGCGACAGCAGATGCTGGCGACGATCGGCGGCGGACGGTGTGCGCTTGATCAACCCGGCCTTGTCGAAGCTTTGGATGATTCGGCTAAGATAGCCGGCATCGATGCCGATTTCGGCGGCGACCTCCGTCGCCGTCACATGCTCGCGCTGCGACACCTCGTACAGTACGCGCGCTTCCGTCAGCGAATAGGGGCTCGCATAGAGATGCTGCTCCAGCACGCCCAAGCGGGCTGTGTAGAAGCGGTTAAAGGCGCGGACGGCTTCGACCGTCTCGTCGTGCTTCAGATCCTGTTGCACCGGTCTGCTGCTCTTTCCATCGCCACATCTGCGACGGAACAATCCAAACCGATATGATTGCTTCCGTCAACTATATAGTTGCCGAAAGCAAGTATATGGATCGGCATGGCCGGTGGATGTTGGACGGCTGGATCAGGCGGCGAGGATGACGCGGCTGCGCAGCAGGGTGCGGGACGACCGGCCGAGGTCGCGCGGCAGAACGGCTTCTGCGCCGCGCCCGGCGTGGCCACCGAGCCGGTCGTAATGATCGCGGGCGATCACCAGGCCCTGATCCGCAGCGGAGCTCGAGAAGCTGCGGATGATCCCGGTCAGGCTTTCGCGCCAACCGGTCGGCGCATAGGGCGATCGGGCGTAGCGGAAGATGCCCGCGCGCGGATGGCCGCTGGCCATCACGCCTTCGATGAACTGCGTCGTCTCCTCGATCCAACCGGGATCGAGCACGGCGCCGGCATGGAGGAACATCAGCCACGGCGAGCGCGCCTTCCGTGCTCCCGCGGCGAGCGCTTCGGCGCGATTGCCGTCGAATGCGAGATAGTTACAGCCAGCCACATCCGCGACACGCGCGATGGTGTCGCTGCCGCCGCGATCGACCAGCGTCACGTCGCTGACGACGCCGGCCGCAGCGCCGGGGACCAGGGATGCCAGCGTCGCGACCGCGGTCCGCTCGACCCCTTCGGTGGAAACGATCACACTCAACATGTCCGGCGGGTGACCCTTCGACGACAGATGCGCGCCACGCTTAGCACCTCGCTGCCGCGAAATCAGCCGTGAATTGCGCGATGCCCATCATCCGGGCAAGGACGAGCACTAAGCTGGGAGTCGAAATGTTCGATCTGCACGTTTGTTCTTGATTTGTTCTTTGGACTCGCTATCTTGGGGGCATGAGCAGAGCATCCAATGCCCTCAAGCGCCCGCCGGTCACGGCGCCCTCCGAGCCGGTGGGCGCGCCTTCCCCTTTCCCCGCCATCGAGGCGGCGGTCGATGAGCAAAGGCGCCGCGGTCGTGGCGCGCAGTCCAACGTCAGCGGCCGCTACGAGGCGGAGGCGCGAACTGCCTTCGACGACGGCTGGGAGAGCCTGGAGGACCTGCCGCCGTTCAAGACGACGGTGGCGCTGGATACCGCTCGCAAAGTCGTCACCCGCAATGAATCGCCAGATATCGGCTTCGACCGATCAATCAATCCGTATCGTGGTTGCGAGCACGGCTGCGTCTACTGCTTTGCGCGGCCGACCCATGCCTATCTCGGCTTGTCGCCGGGATTGGATTTCGAATCGCGGCTGTTCGCCAAGCCGGATGCGCCCGCGCTGCTCGAAAAGGAGTTGGCGGCGGCGGAGTACGAGCCGCGGATGATCGCGATCGGCACCAACACCGATCCATATCAGCCGATCGAGCGCGAGCGAAAGATCATGCGCGGCATTCTCGAAGTGCTGGAGAAGACCGGGCACCCGGTCGGCATCATCACCAAATCCGCGCTGGTGGTGCGTGACATCGACATCCTGTCGCGGATGGCCAAGCGCCAGCTCGCCAAGGTGGCGCTGTCGGTCACCTCGCTCGATCCGAAGCTGTCGCGCAGCATGGAGCCGCGCGCTTCGTCGCCCGCCAAGCGTCTGGAAGCGTTGAAGCTGCTGGCTGACGCAGGCATCCCGACCACGGTGATGGTGGCGCCGGTGATCCCGGCGCTCAACGACATGGAGATCGAGCGCATCCTCGACGCCGCCGCCCACGCCGGCGTCAAGGAAGCGAGCTACGTGCTGTTGCGGCTGCCGCTTGAAGTGCGCGACCTGTTTCGCGAATGGCTGATGGCGAACTATCCGGACCGCTATCGTCACGTCTTCACCCTGATCCGCGATATGCGCGGCGGACGCGACTACGATTCGCAGTGGGGCACGCGGATGAAGGGGACCGGCCCGATCGCGTGGATGATTGGCCGCAGGTTCGAAACCGCCTGCACGCGGCTCGGGCTGAACAAGCGGCGCTCCAAGCTTACCCTCGATCATTTCGAGAAGCCGGAGAAGGCCGGGCAGCAGCTCAGTCTGTTTTGAGGCCGTGCGGCGCAGGTTCCCGCTTGAATTGCGGGCATGATCCGGAGTTTCCGGTTGCACCTGCCGGGCCTCGCCCGCAGCATCGCGGCATGATTCGAGACAGCAAACAGCCGATCAAGGTTCCGGCGAAGCCGGCCGGCAAGGCATCGGGCAGCAAGGCATCGGGCAGCAAAGCTCCGGACGGCCAGGCCAAGTCCGGCTCCAAGACGGGAGCGAAGGATGGGACTGGCAAGCCCGCCTCCGCCAAGGGCCTGAAAGGCGTGATCGCCGTAGCGCCGCCGAGCTTTCGGCGCGAGCGGGCGCTTATCAAGCGCGGCATCTGGCCGATTGCCGGCTGCGACGAAGCGGGCCGCGGGCCGCTGGCCGGGCCGGTGGTGGCCGCCGCCGTGGTGCTCGATCCGAAGCGGGTGCCGAAGGGACTCGACGATTCCAAACGGCTGACGGCAGACAAGCGCGAGGCGCTGTTCGACGAGATCTGCGCCACCGCACAGGTTTCGGTGGTCTACGCCTCGCCGGAGCGAATCAACCGCGACAACATTCTGCGCGCCTCGCTGTGGGCGCTGACCCGCGCGGTCCACGCGCTGCCGGAGATGCCACGCCATGCGTTCGTCGATGGCCGCGATCGGCTGGCGACCAAGTGCGATTGTGAGGCGGTGATCGGCGGTGATGGATTGATCGCTTCGATCGCCGCTGCCTCGATCATTGCCAAGGTGTCGCGCGACCGGTTGATGTGCCGGCTCGCCGAAGAGTACCCCGGCTATGGCTTCGAGCAGCACAAGGGCTACGGCGTGCCGGAGCATCTGGACGCACTGGCCCGGCTCGGCCCGACGGTGCATCACCGCCGCTCCTTCGCGCCTGTCGCCGCGGCCTGGCAGCGGATCCAAGGCGCTCCGCCGCCGCAAAGCCGCGATCTGTTCGAGGCCGCCGCCACGATCGGCGTCACCGTGTGAGTGCGGCCGCGCCGGTTGCGCGTGCGGTCGGCGGGCTCTATCACGGTCGAACCGAATTTCGCTGGCCCCACATGCGCTTCGCCTCCCTGATCGTCGAACTGATCCGCGCACGGCCGCTGCTGGTGTTCTGGCTGGTGGTGAGCGCCCAGGCGCTGCTGTGGGTTCTGATCCCGGCGTTGTTCTACGCCAGCCCGCCCGGTGATATGGGGCTCGTGCTCGCCTATGGCCGCGAGTATCAGGTCGGCACCGATCTCGGCCCGCCGCTGGCGTTCTGGCTCGCCGATATCGCGTATCGGGCCGCCGGTGGCCATGTCATCGGCGTCTACGTGCTGGCGCAGCTCTGCTTCATCGTCACCTTCTATGCCTTGTTCCAGCTTGCCCGCAGCGTCGTCGGCCCGCAATACGCCGTGGTCGCAGTCGTGCTGACGTCCACCATCACCGCCTTCGCGGGCTCCGGCGCCGAGTTCGGTCCTTTGGTCTTGGCTCGGCCGCTGTGGGCACTGGTGCTGTGGCACGGCTGGCAGGTCGTCGGCCAGCACCGCCGTGCGGCGTGGTTCGCGCTGTCGATCGAGATCGGCCTGCTGCTCCTCACGACTGTCGCTGCGCCGGCGCTGCTGTTGCTGCCGCTCGCCTTCGCGCTCGCCAATGCGCGCTGCCGCCGTGCTCTGCTGTCGCTCGATACGGTGTTTGCGCTGCTGGTGATCGCCGTGTTGGTGATGCCCTACGGAGTCTGGCTGCTGCGCGCCGATCAGTTCGCATGGCCGGCGCTGCCGTCCACCGCGGACCTTGCCGATCGAGCGGTGCTGGGCCTCAAGCTGTTCGGTGGCCTCCTGGTCTCGCTCGCCGGCATCGCGCTGCTCGCGGTGCTCAACACCGGCTGGTTCGCGCCCAAGCATCACGATGCGCCGATGATCGCTCGGCCGCCGGTCGATCCGCTAGCGCGGCAGTTCGTCTATGTGTTCGCATTGGTGCCGCCGATCGTCGCCAGCATCGCGGCGGCCGTGTTTGGCCTCGGCCATGTCGTCGGCGGCTCCGGCGTCGTGCTGCTGCTCGCTGGCCTCGCGGTGATGATGCTGATCGGCGACGTGCTCTATCTGCATCGCCAGCGCTTGCTGCGCTCGGCCTGGGCGGCTTTGATCGTCGCGCCCGCCGTCGCGATCATCCTCACCGTGGTGGTGCAGCCCTGGCTGAGCCGAACCGAGGTGCCGACCTCGCTGCCGGGCCGGCAGATGGCACAGTTCTTCGCCGAAAGCTTCGAACGCCGCACCGGCAAGCCGCTGCCGGCGGTGGCCGGCGATCCGCAACTGGCGACGCTGATCGCCTTGGCGCCGTCGCGCCCGCATCTGTTCCTCGATGCGACATCGGCGCGAACGCCGTGGGTGACGCAAGGCGACTTCGACCGCAACGGCGGCGTAGTGGTGTGGCGGGCCGCCGATACAGCGGGCAAGCCGCCGGACGATATCGCCCGGCGTTTCCCGGGGATCGTGCCGGAGCTGCCGCGTGCGTTCGAGCGGATGATCTCCGGCCGCCAGCCGCTGCTCCGCATTGGCTGGGCGATCGTGCGGCCGAAGGTGCCGTAGCCGGGCTCGGCCCGGCGGCTCCAGCCCTCCGCCGCCTTACAGTTCGACGTCCAGCGACACCAAGTAGGTCCGCGGCGCGCCGAGCGCCATGGTGCCGAACGAGGCCACGCCGGCCCAGTAATTGGTGCCCGCGACGTTCTGCACCGTTCCGCGCAGCGTCGTCTTGCGGCCTTCGATCATGGTGACGTAGCGCACGCCGAGATCGACGCGGGTCCAATCCGGCAACACCTGCGTGTTGCTGTTGTTGACGTATTGCCGGCCGGTGTAAACCACGGTCCCGACCAACGTCATCGCCCGCAGCCCTGGCAGATCCCACTCGCCGGTGAGATTGACCTGCGTGGTCGGCACGCCGATCGGCGTCTTGCCGAGATTGGCAGCGGTCGCGGTCCTGGTCACTTCGGCGTCGAACAGCGTCACGCCGCCGACCGCGCGCAGGTGCGGCGCGATCTCGCCGAACACGGTGAATTCAGCGCCGCGCACGCGCTGCTCACCGCCGGCCGAATACACGCCGGCGTTCAGCTCGCCATTGGGCTTGGTGATCTGGAACAGCGCGAAGGTCGTGCCGATGCGGCCGAGATCGAGCTTGACGCCGGCCTCGTATTGCTTGGTCCGGTACGGCGCCAGAACTTCGCCCGAGTTGGACGCACTGATCGGTGCGACGTCGCCGCGGCTGAGCCCTTCGATGTAGTTGGCATAGACCGACAGGTGCTCGATTGGCCGGATCACCAGGCCGGCCATCGGCGTGGTGGCGGACTGGTCGTAGGAGGTCGTCAGCGCGCCGGTCGTGGTCGAGTAATTATGCGCGATCACCTGCTGGCGGCGAACGCCGAGCGTCAGCATCACGCGCTCGTCGAGCACCGACATCGTGTCGGCGATCGCCGCGCCGTTAAGGCGGGTGTCGGACAGCCGCGGCTTGAACGCCGGCACCGTATAGGTCTGTTCCGGCTGCACCAGCGGCGTATAAAGGTTCGACAGATACGACTGCCCCGACGGGAACGCGCGGTATTGCTCGTCTTGATAGTGCGATCCCTGAACGGTGACCGCATGGCGGACAAATCCGGTGTCGAACTTCGCCCGTACTCCGCCGTCGAAGGTGAAGCGGTCGACGTCGAGATTGTAGTACTGCGCCGTCGTCGAGGTGTCGCCGCGGCTGTTGAGGATCGTGGGCAGCCCGAAGAACCGTTCGACATTGGTCTTGGAGCCGCCGACATTGCCGAACACCGTCACCGAATCGGTCAGGTCGAATTCGTTCTTCCACAGTGCCGAAGACTCGCGAGTCCGCGACCATTCCCAGGTCTGAGTCAGGTTGTTGCTGCCGACCGGCGCCGGCGGCACCGCGACGCCGCTGGCCGTGAAGAAGGGGCGGACCGGCGCAGTGATGTGCTCGTTCTGCGTCAGTGCGTAGATCCAGGTTCGATAGCGCTCGCCTTGATAGTCGAAGGCGAGCGATCCGACTTGTAGCCGGTCGTTCTGGTGATCGATCGCGGTATCTCCGCCACCGAGCTTGCCGGTGAAGCGCAGGCCGAATTCGCGCTGATCGCCGAACCGCCGCGCGACGTCGAGGTTGGTGTAGGCGAACCCCTTGGACGCGTAGCCGACGCCGATCCGGCTGAGATCGGTCTCCGCCCGCTTCGGCACGACGTTGATCACGCCGCCGACGCCGCCGTTCGGCGAGACGCCGGACAGCATCGCCGCAGGCCCCTTGAACACTTCTATCCGGTCGACATAGTCGTTGAAGATGCGGAAGTTCGGCGCGATGCCGTAGACGCCGTCGAACGCGACTTCGCCCGCCGTGCCTTCGGCGATCGGAAAGCCGCGGATGTAAAACGAATCCACCAAGCCGCCGACCGGACTGGTGACGCGAACCGAGGGATCCAGCAGCATCGCGTCAGCGACCGTGGCGGCCTGCTGATTGCGGATCGCCTCGTTAGTGTAGCTGGCGGTGGAGAACGGCGAGCGGAACGTATCGGTGTTGCCGAGCATGCCGAGCAGGGCTCCCCGCGCGACCTGGCCTCCGGCGAACGGTGCCGGTCGGTCCGACGCCGATGATCGGCTCGCGGCTCGGTCGGGCGCAGGCTGCGGCCTCGCGGCCGCCGCGCGTGCCCGTGCAGCCGTCCGCGCAGCGCTTCGGCGCGGCGCGACCGCCGGCTTGCTGCGTGCTGTGCGCGGCGCATCGACCGTGACGGACGGCAGCGGCTGCGCGCTTTGGGCGTGGCTGGACGTGGGGCTGGCGGCCAGCCATGCGCTGAGCACGACGAGGCTCGCGCCGCCGAGAGCTCGACAACGGGACATCGGGAATCCTGACGCGGCGGGTGCGCCGCTTTGGTTGGAGGCGGGCCTGTTAGTTGCGGCGTTGCCGCAACGATTTCGCGGGCATCTCGACCGACATCACGGCATTGCCAGGTGCTCGGCCGAAGCGAATGTCAGCGACGAGCGCCGAGTGAGCGCATTGTGAAACGATTGAACGCGATGTCGATGATGTGGAATCTCCTCGTCGGCCGACGGACAGTCGAGAAGCTTACTGATCGTTGCGAGATCGTTTCCATATCTTGCTCCCCGGTACTTTGGTGCTGGATCACCCACCAAAGGTCAACCGAACGCGGAGTAGAATAGATGGCTTCTATGGAGTCGCGCTCTGAGTGTAGCGAGACGTTCAGGTGCCGTTGACGTGTGGCGACGTCGCCCCGGCGACGCGATCTCAAGCCGAGATTGCGGCAAGTGCGGTCGCGATCGCCCGCAGATCTTGCCAGGCGAGCCGTTTGTAGGTCGGCTGCCGCAGCAGGTAGGCCGGGTGCAACGTCGGCAGCGCGCGGATCGTGCGCGTGCCGGTATCGAAGTCGAACCACCGGCCGCGGGTGCGCATGATGCCGTCTCGGGTGCCGAGCAGCGCCTGGGTCGACGGGTTGCCGAGCGTGACCAGCAGATCGGGGTTCACCAATTCGATCTGCCGCTTGATGAACGGCAGGCAGATCTGAGTCTCCTGCGGCGTCGGCGTTCGATTGCCAGGCGGCCGCCACGGAATCACGTTGGCGATGTAGACGCTGTTGCGGTCGAGTCCGATCGCCGCCAACATCAGGTCGAGCAGCTTGCCGGAGCGGCCGACGAACGGCAGCCCTTCGATGTCTTCGTCGCGGCCGGGCGCTTCGCCGACCAGCATCAGCTTCGCTTGCGGATTGCCGTCGGCGAACACCAGTTGTTTCGCGGTCCCCCGCAGCGCGCAGCCGTCGAACCGCTGCATCAAGTCGCGCAGCGCTTCCAGCGTCGGCGCGGTGGCGGCCGACTCGCGTGCCGAGACGATCGCGGCGTCCGGCGTTGCCGGTTGTGCAGGCCGCGGCGGGGGAGGAGTTGGCTGTGCCTGTAAGGCAGGCTTGACGGCCCGGCTCGACTCGGTGGCACTCGCTATCGGTTCGGGCGCATCGTCCAGCATCCGGTTCACCGGATCCTCGGCCAAAGCGCAATCCACCCCTGCGTCCAGATAGAACGCGAGCAATTGACGCAGGCTCGGCACGGGATCGGGTGTCATGCGTGGTGGTTTACAGCGGATGCGCGCCACAGAACAGCAGCCTGCCCGATTGTTTCATTCCGCACTGCGAAACGAATTTTCGCAACTACTGTCGCAACGCTGGAAAGATGAGACGGCCGGTACATTTGGGTGGTTGTTCTTCTTCTAAAAATGCGAAAGAACACCCCTGGAAACGTTCCCGAGAGTCCTGCGAGAAAAAACGATGAGTGACGAAACGCTGCCGCCCCGCGAATCGATGGAATTCGACGTCGTGATCGTGGGTGCCGGCCCCTCGGGACTGTCCGCCGCGATCAGATTGAAGCAGATCAACCCCGAGTTGTCGGTGGTGGTCGTGGAAAAGGGCTCCGAGGTCGGGGCTCATATTTTGTCGGGCGCGGTGATCGACGTGTCGGCGCTCGATCGGCTGATGCCGAGCTGGCGCGAGGACGAGAGCTGCCCGCTGAAGACCCACGTCGAAGACGACCACTTCTACGTCATGACGGCGTCGAAAGCGCTCAAGGTACCAAACATCATGGTGCCGCCGATGCTCGACAACCACAAGAATTTCATCGGCTCGCTCGGCGATCTGTGCCGCTGGCTCGGGCCGAAGGCCGAGGAACTCGGCGTCGAGATCTATCCCGGCTTTGCCGCCACCGAAGTGCTATACGGCGAAGGCGGCGAAGTCCGCGGCATCGCCACCGGCGACATGGGTATCGGCCGCGATGGCAAGCCGAAGGACTCCTACACCCGCGGCATGGAGCTGCTCGGCAAGTATACGCTGTTCGCCGAAGGCGCACGCGGCAGCCTGTCGAAGCAGCTGATCGCCAACTACAAGCTCGACAAGGACTCCGATCCGCCGAAATTCGGCATCGGCCTCAAGGAGGTCTGGCAGGTCGAGCCGTCGAAGCATCGCAAGGGTCGGATCGCGCATTCGTTCGGCTGGCCGCTCACCAACAATGTCGGCGGCGGCTCGTTCCTGTATCATTACGGGGACAATCTGGTGGCGGTCGGCTTCGTGGTGCATTTAAACTACGACGATCCGTATCTGTCGCCGTTCGAGCAGTTCCAGAAGTTCAAGACCCATCCGTCGGTGGCGCCGACCTTCGAGGGCGGCAAGCGGATCTCGTATGGCGCCCGCGCCATCACCGAAGGCGGCTATCAGTCGGTGCCGCGCCTAACCTTCCCGGGCGGCGCGCTGATCGGCTGTGCCGCGGGCTTCGTCAACGTGCCGCGCATCAAGGGCGTCCACAACGCGATCGGCTCCGGCATGCTGGCGGCGGAACATGTCGCTGCGGCGCTGGCCGAAGGCCGCGCCAATGACGAGGTGAAGAGCTACGAAGAGTCGTGGCGCGGGTCGCCGATCGGCCGCGACCTGTTCAAGATCCGCAACGTCAAGCCGCTGTGGTCGAAGTTCGGCACCGCGGTCGGCGTGGTGCTGGCCGGCTTTGAGATGTGGTGCTCGACCCTCGGCTTCTCGGTGTTCGGCACGTTGTCGCACGGCAAGCCCGACCGCTCGACGCTCGATCCGGCGAAGTCGCACGAGCCGCACAAGAATCCGAAGCCGGACGGAAAGCTGACCTTCGACCGGCTGTCCTCGGTGTTCCTGTCGAACACCAATCACGAGGAAGACCAGCCGGTTCATCTCAAGGTCGCCGACATGCAGCTGCAGAAGACGTCGGAACACGACGTTTTTGCCGGCCCGTCGGGCCGTTACTGCCCGGCTGCAGTGTACGAATGGGTCGAGGAACCGACCGGCCCGCGCTTCGTGATCAACGCGCAGAACTGCGTGCATTGCAAAACCTGCGACATCAAGGATCCGAACGGCAACATCAACTGGGTTCCGCCGGAGGGCGGCGGCGGCCCGAATTACCAAGGGATGTGACCGCGCGGCTTTCGGCCCCAAGGCGTTGGCCCGGCATCTTTTGCAAGGCGTCTTTGAACAAGGCGTCTTTGAGCGCGAGTTTTTGACCACGCGTCCGTGAGCGACGGCGTGGCGATACCTCGCCGCCCGGCCACGATCCTGCCATGTTGCCACCGTCTCAATCGACCCGTCCGCCGTCCGCGTGCGGGGATTGTGGCGTTGTGCGCCGCCGGTCCTATCCTTGCGGTTGAGCGCTAAACGCGGCATTGTCGTGGATGCGATGCTGCCGGCTCGGCGGCCGGGTCAACCGAGCCTTTTCCTGGAGCTAGGCAACCTTGATGCTTTCCCTTCGAAGCCGTCGATCGATGATCGTCGCCCTCGCGCTGGTGACGATGCCGATCGCCGGATCGGCACTGGCACAGACACCGGATCATCCCGCCGACAACGCGGCGCAGTTTCCGACTAGCCAGGACTTGCGGACGATGACCACCGCGGGCAGCTATCTGGCTGCGCGCCACGCCAGCATCGAGCGCGACGCGGCGGCAGCGGCGGCGTTCTATCGCTCCGCGCTCCGCACCGATCCGAAGAACAACGAATTGCTCGACCGCGCCTTCATCTCCTCGCTCGCCGAGGGTGATATCGACGAGGCGGTCAAGCTCGCTGATCGCGTGCTGAAGATCGACAAGTCCAACCGGGTTGCGCGGCTGGTGATCGGCATTCGCGATCTGAAGACCAAGAAATATTCCGCCGCGGTGCGTAACGTGAACCAGTCGGTGCGAGGCCCGATCACCGATCTGGTCGCCACCTTGATTTCCGGCTGGTCGATGTACGGCGCCGGCGACGTCAAGGGCGCGGTCGGCAGCATCGACAAGCTGGCCGGGCCGGAATGGTATCCGATCTTCAAGGATCTGCATTCCGGCATGATGCTGGAACTGGCCAACCGCCAGAAGGACGCCGGCGAACGGCTGGAGCGCGCCTACAAGCTCGACGATTCGGCGCTGCGCGTGGTCGAGTCCTATGCGCGCTGGCTGTCGCGCAACAAGAGCGAGGCCGAGGCGCTCGGGGTCTATCAGGCGTTCGACAAGAAGCTGCCGCGTCATCCGCTGATCGAGGACGGCATCCGTGAGGTCAAGGCCGGAAAGAAACTTCCGCCGCTGGTCGACAGCCCGCAGGCCGGCGCTGCGGAGGCGCTTTACGGCATCGGCGCGTCGCTGACTCGGCGCGGCGGCGAGGATCTGGCGCTGGTCTATCTGCAGCTCGCGCTCTACCTCGAACCGAACCATGCGTTGGCGCTGCTGGCTCTCGGCGATCTCTACGAGTCGGTGAAGAAGCCGCAGATGGCGATCAAGGTGTACGAGCGGGTGCCGGCGTCCTCGCCACTGAAGCGCAACGCCCAGATCCAGCTCGCGACCGATCTCGACGCCTCCGACCGCAGCGAGGAAGCGATCAAGATCCTCAAGGGCGTGATCGTCGAGGACGGCAAGGATCTCGAAGCCATCATGGCGCTCGGCAATATCGAGCGCGGCCGCAAGAAGTTCGCCGATTGCAGCGAAACCTATTCCAAGGGCATCGACGCGCTTACCGGCGCCGAGAAGAACGCCTGGGTGTACTACTATTTCCGCGGCATCTGCGAGGAGCGCTCCAAGCAGTGGCCCAAGGCCGAGGCCGACCTGAAGAAGGCGCTGCAGATGCAGCCCGAGCAGCCGCACGTGCTGAACTATCTCGGCTACTCCTGGATCGATCAGGGCATCAACCTCGACGAGGCAATGACCATGATCAAGCGCGCGGTCGATCAGCGGCCCGACGACGGCTACATCGTCGACTCCCTCGGCTGGGCGTACTATCGCATCGGCGATTACGAGAACGCGGTGAAGACGCTGGAGCGGGCGATCGAACTGAAGCCGGAGGATCCGACCATCAACGATCACCTCGGCGACGCCTATTGGCGCGTTGGGCGCACGCTCGAAGCCAAATTCCAGTGGTCGCACGCCCGCGATCTCAAGCCCGATCCGGACGAGCTGCCGAAGATCGAAGCCAAGATCGCGAACGGCCTGCCCGAAGAGGACAAGGCTTCGGCGGCCTCCGCCGACAAGAAGAAGGAAGACGGCAAGGGCGGCGGCTGAGGCGGCGCAGCCGGCCTTTGCGGTGGAATCGCGAACGCGCCTAAAAGGGGGGTGGAGCTCCGGTCCGGATTCGACCAGAACCGGCGCTCCAGGAGAGTTTTTCCGTGACTGACGGCTCTGCGACGACACTGCGCGACGAAGCCCGCGCCAAGGTGAACCTGACGCTACGCGTGGTCGGCCGCCGGCCCGACGGCTATCACGAGCTTGACAGCGTGGTGGCGTTTGCCGATTGCGCCGATCACCTCACCCTGCAGCCCGGCGCGGCGCTGAGCCTGGCCACGATCGGCCCCGGCGCGCAGGATTGCGGCGACAGCGCCGACAATCTGGTGCTGAAGGCGGCGCGGCTGCTCGGCGAGCGGGTGCCGAATCTGACGACCGGCGCTTTCACCCTCGACAAGCATCTGCCGGTCGCGGCCGGCATCGGCGGAGGTTCGGCCGACGCCGCGGCGGCGCTGCGGCTTCTCGCCCGGGCTAACGATCTCGCCGTTGGCGATCCGCGCCTGATCGAGGCCGCCCGGCTGACCGGCGCAGACGTGCCGGTGTGCCTGCCGTCGAAGCCCTGCGTGATGACCGGCGTCGGCGAGAAGCTGTCGCCGCTGCCGCTGCCGCAGATCCCGGCCGTGATGGTCAATCCGCGGGTGCCGGTGGCCACCAAGGACGTGTTCACCGCACTCGGCCTGAAGCCGGGCTCGCTGACGATCGGCGCCACCGACGTCCTCACTGCGCCGGCCTGGCCGAAAGCAGGCGCGCCGCTCGCCGCTTGGATCGCAGCGCTCGACGCCGGCACCAACGATCTCGAGCCGCCGGCCCTGAAGGTCGAGCCGGTGGTCGGCACCGTCCTGGAAGCGCTGCGCGCGACCGCCGGCGTTCAGCTCGCGCGGATGTCCGGCTCGGGCGCGACCTGCTTTGCGCTGTATGCCGATCATGCGGCGGCCCGCGCCGCTGCCGATACGCTCCGGGCCGCGAACCCCGGCTGGTGGGTCCACGCCGGCAGCTTGAGCTGACGGCCGCTTCAGCGGCGGTCAGCTCGGGGCGCGCGCAGCGCGAACCCGGGATCTCGCAGTTCAGAACATCTCGGGATTCCGGATCGCCGCTGGCGCGGCGTCCGGAATGACGGTGCGTGGGGCAGGCTCAGTGCGAGCGGGCGAGGCAGAATGCGACCACCTGCTCCAGCGCCGTCTTCATGGGCGAGGACGGGAACAGCGCCAGCGCGTCGACCGCCATTGCGCCGTAGTGATGCGCGCGCTGGATGGTGTCTTCGAGCGCCCGATGCTTGGTCATAAGCTTGATCGCTTGATCGAGGTCGGCATCCGAGATCTCGCTGCGCTCCAGAGACTTGATCCAGAACTCGCGCTCGGCGTCGTTGCCGCGGCGGAACGCCAGCACCACCGGCAGGGTGATCTTGCCTTCGCGGAAATCGTCGCCGACGTTCTTGCCGAGCTTGGCGGCCTTGCCGCCGTAGTCGAGCACGTCGTCGATCAGCTGGAAGGCGATGCCGATGTTCATGCCGAACGAGCGGCAAGCCGACTGCTCCGGCTTCGGGCGGTTCGCGATCGCCGGGCCGACTTCGCAGGCCGCGGCGAACAATTCGGCCGTCTTGCCGCGGATCACCGCCAGATATTCGTCTTCGGTAGTGGCGGTGTTCTTGGCGGCGGCGAGCTGCATCACCTCGCCCTCGGCGATGGTGGCGGAGGCCGACGACAGGATGTCGAGCGCGCGCAAGCTGCCGACCTCGACCATCATCCGGAACGCCTGGCCGAGCAGGAAGTCGCCGACCAGCACGCTGGCCTCGTTGCCCCACAGCATCCGCGCCGACTTCTTGCCGCGGCGCATTTCGCTCTCGTCGACCACGTCGTCGTGCAGCAGCGTCGCGGTGTGCATGAATTCGACCGCGGCGGCGAGCTTGATGTGGCCGTCGCCGGTGTAGCCGGTCAGATTCGCCATCGCCAGCGTCAGGATCGGGCGCAGCCGCTTGCCGCCCGACGAGATCAGGTGGTTGGCGACCTCCGGAATCATGGTGACGTCGGAGCCGGTCCGCGACAGGATGGTGGCGTTGACCCGCTCCATGTCCGCCGCGACGAGTTCGACCAGTTGGTCGATCGAGGCGGTCGAGGGGCCCTCGAAGGGTACGATTACGGCCACGCTGGGTCTCCAAATTCCGGGGACGGATGCGGCGAAGCTGCTCGCGCCATCCGCACCTTGGTCCTTATCGAGGCGCCGGCCGGCTCGACCATTCCGCGCCTCATTGCGGTTCCCTTTATAGCATGGGAACGACCCTGCAACGAGGCGATCGATCCCCCGCAACGGTCGGCGCGAGCTATAATGCAGGGACGACAGGAGAGGCAAGGTTGCGACAACTGCTGCGGACCAACGACGCGGTACTGCTTTCGGCGGTAGGCGCGCTGCTCGACGGCGCCGGGATCGACCATTTGGTGCTGGACCAGAACATGAGCATCCTCGAAGGCTCGCTCGGGGTGATCCCGCGCCGGATTCTGGTGCCCGATGACGATCTGGCCGCTGCCCGCCGGCTGCTGACCGACGCCGGCCTGGCGCACGAGCTCGCCCCCGATGGCTGAAACGGGCTTGCGCGGGCCGGACACCACCACCGAAGACGGTTTCCTGGGCGGGCGCTTGCGGTTGCGGCAATATGCTACCGGCCACCGTGCCGGTCATGACGCCATCCTGCTGGCTGCCTCGACCCGGGCGAAGGCCGGAGACCGGGTCGTCGAATTCGGCGCCGGCGTCGGCGCCGCGGGGCTTGCGCTCGCGCGACGTGTCGCGGGCATCGATCTGGTGATGGTCGAGATCGCTGCGTCACTCGCCGAGCTCGCAAGCGACAACGCCGCCGCCAATGCGATCGCGGCGCGAACCGTGGTGCTCGATGTCGCAGGCAGTGCCGAGGCCTTCGCCGCCGCGGGCCTGCCGCCGGACAGCGCCGACGCGGTGCTGATGAATCCGCCGTTCCATGATGCCGTCCGGCATCGCGGCTCGCCCGATCCCGTGCGGCAGGCGGCGCATCTGGCGACCGCGACGACGCTGGAAGCCTGGGTTCATGCGGCGCGGCGGCTGCTCAAATCGGGCGGAACGCTGACGATGATCTGGCGGGCGGACGGGCTTGCCGAGGTGCTGAGTGTGCTCGGGCGCGGCTTCGGCAGCGTGATGGTCCAGCCGGTGCACGGCAATGCCGACAAGTCGGCGATCCGGATCCTGGTCCGTGCGACCAAAGGCGGACGCGCGCCGCTGCTCCTGCTACCAAGTCTGCTGCTCAACGGCCCATCCGAGCAGCCCGACCCGGTCGCCCGGGCGGTGCTGGCAGGGGAGCAAATTCTGCCGCTGGCGCAGTCCTGATCAGTGGCTGGGCAAAAACTGCGCAGCTCGGATCACTGCGGTTGCGGCTCTTTGTGCTTGGCCGGCGCACTGGTGAGGTGAACGGCCGTCAAAATCGCTCCGATCAACAGCATCAGCAGGTAAATTTTCATTGGTCCCTCCGCTGCGTCGTTGCAGCCTCGTCCCTATATGAAGCCTGCGTTGCAAAACACGTTCCATACCTACCAAATGGTGATACCCGCGATGCTCGACAATAGGATGAAGCGATGAGCGAGGCTGCGAGCAGCGGTCGCAGCGAGCAGGGCTGGTTCGCCGGTCTTGGCAGCTGGATTCCGGCGCGCTTTCGGCGGGACATTCCGGTGGTACCGGTCGTGCGTCTGTCGGGGACGATCGGCGCAGTGACGCCGCTGCGCCCGGGCCTGACGCTTGGCGGAATCGCCAAGCTGCTCGATCGCGCGTTCTCCACCCGCAACGCCAAGGCGGTGGCGCTGGCGATCAATTCGCCGGGCGGCTCGCCGGTGCAGTCGCGGCTGATCTATCTGCGCATTCGCGCGCTCGCCGCCGAGAAGAAGTTGCCGGTGTACGCGTTCGTCGAGGACGTCGCGGCCTCGGGCGGCTACATGATCGCTTGCGCGGCCGACGAGATCTATTGCGATCCGTCGTCGATCCTCGGCTCGATCGGCGTGGTCGGCGGCGGCTTCGGGTTTCAGGAGCTGATCAGGAAGATCGGCGTCGAGCGCCGGCTGTACACCGCCGGCGAGCGCAAGGCGCAGCTCGATCCGTTTCTGCCGGAAGACCCGCAGGAGGTCGCGCGGCTGAAGGTGCTGCAGCAGGAGATCCATGCGCTGTTCATCAGCCTGGTGAAGGAGAGCCGCGGCGCCCGGCTGAAGGGCGAGGAGTCGCAATTGTTCACCGGCGAATATTGGGCCGGCGCCACCTCGGTGTCGTTCGGCCTCGCCGATTCGATCGGCGACCTCCGCGCGGTGCTGCGCGAAAAATTCGGCGACAAGGTCCGCACCCCGCTGATCTCGCCGCCGACCGGCCTGCTCGCCAGTCTGACGCGCAAATCCGGCGGCGCCGAAGCCGCGCTCGACGGCGTTGCGGCGCTGCCCGAATCAATGATTACGGCGCTGGAAACCAGGGCGATCTGGGCCAAATACGGCTTTTGAGAGATGCCGGTAGCGTAGCGGCCGCGCCATTTGGTCCCGTCAGCGTGAGTTGCGAGTGATCACCCACTGAGCGAAGATGCAACAGGGGCGTGACGCGACTCAAGGAGAGAGGTTGGACGATGCCGCCGCTGCTCGTATTGGCTGGAAGCCTGGTTGGCATCGCCATGGTGCGGTGGGCCTTCCGTACTGCCGGGCGTGTGAATCAGGAACTCGAAGTCGCCCGCGCGACGATGTTCGCCGATGCCGATCGCACCGAGCTGCCGACGCTGCGGTTCGATCCGGCGACCGGCGCCTATCGGCCCGGCTGAAGCCTCGGCCGCCGCCGGCCCGCGATGCGCTCCACTTCGATCGCGGCGACGCGGTTAAGCGTCCGTTAACCGGCGCTTTCGCCCGTCCGTCGCCTTGATTTGCCGGGGCGCGGCCGATACGGTCCGGCCGCTTTTCCGAAAACCCTTGCGAATCCAAAGCCGATCATGGACCCGACGCCTCCGCACATGCGCCCGGAACGCTCGTTCCAGGGCCTGATCCTGACGCTGCAGCGCTTCTGGGCCGATTACGGCTGCGTCATCCTGCAGCCCTACGACATGGAAGTCGGCGCCGGCACCTTCCATCCGGCCACCACGCTGCGGGCGCTCGGGCCGAAGCGCTGGAACGCCGCCTATGTGCAGCCGTCGCGCCGGCCGAAGGATGGCCGCTACGGCGAGAACCCGAACCGGCTGCAGCACTACTATCAGTTCCAGGTGATCCTGAAGCCGTCGCCGCCGAACATCCAGGACTTGTACCTGCAATCGCTAGCCGCGATCGGCGTCGATTCTAAGCTTCACGACATCCGCTTTGTCGAGGACGATTGGGAGAGCCCGACGCTGGGCGCTTGGGGCCTCGGCTGGGAGTGCTGGTGCGACGGCATGGAAGTCAGCCAGTTCACCTACTTCCAGCAGGTCGCTGGCGTCGAATGCGCACCGGTCGCCGGTGAGCTGACCTACGGCCTCGAGCGTCTGGCGATGTACGTCCAGGGCATCGACCGCGTCTACGACCTCAACTTCAACGGCCGCGACGGCGACGACAAGGTCACCTACGGTGACGTGTTCCTGCAGGCCGAGAAGGAATACTCGAAGCACAATTTCGAGGTCGCCGACACCGAGATGCTGTTCGAGCAGTTCAAAATGGCCGAGGCCGCCTGCAAAAAGTATCTAGACGCCGGCTGGGTGATGTCCGCCGATGGCGGCAAGCGCGAAGCCCACGCCATGGCGCTGCCGGCCTACGACCAGTGCATCAAGGCCAGCCACGTCTTCAACCTGCTCGACGCCAGAGGCGTGATCTCCGTGACCGAACGCCAAAGCTACATCCTCCGCGTGCGCGAGCTCGCGAAGGCCTGCGGCGAAGCCTGGGTGCACACCGAAGCGGGGCGGGGGGACTAAGTTCTTGTTTACCCTCCCCTGGAGGGGGAGGGTCGCTCGCGCAGCGAGCGGGGTGGGGTGACAGCGTCAGCGATATGGCCAAACGCCCAATCAGCGACTTCAAGCGCGCCACCGCGAACAAACTGCGGACGAATACCACCGCTGCCGAAGACATCCTGTGGCGGCGGTTGCGACGAATGAATGTGGAAGGAAGTCACTTCAGGCGGCAGGTGGTGATCGGGCCGTACATCGCCGATTTCGCCTGTCTCGCGAAGCGACTGATCATCGAGGTTGATGGCTCGCAGCACAGCGACGAAGACGTCCTGAAGCGTGACGAGGTTCGTACGCAATGGCTGCAGTCGGAAGGCTACCGGGTGATCCGATTTTGGAACAATGATGTGATGAGCAAGACCGACGCCGTGATGGACGCCATCTACAACGCCACCGCTGTCACCCCACCCCGCCTGCCTGCGGCAGGCGACCCTCCCCCTCCAGGGGAGGGTGAAGCCGTGCGTGGGGAGGACAAGTAATGCCCGATCTCCTCCTCGAACTGTTCTCCGAAGAAATCCCGGCGCGGATGCAGGGGAAGGCTGCTGATGATTTGAAGCGGCTGGTCACCGACAAGCTCGTCGCCGAAGGGCTCGTCTATGAGGGCGCCAAGGCGTTTGCGACGCCGCGGCGGCTGGCGCTCACCGTGCATGGCATTCCGGCGCGGCAGCCGGATTTGAAGGACGAGCGCAAGGGGCCGAAGGTCGGCGCGCCGGAGGCGGCGGTGCAGGGCTTTCTCAAGGCGACCGGGCTCGCCTCGCTCGACGAGGCCAAGATCCAGCGCGACCCGAAGAAGGGCGATTTCTACGTCGCGCTGATCGAGAAGCCGGGCAAGCCGGCGATCGAGGTGATCGCCGAATTCCTGCCCGTCATCGTCCGCACCTTCCCGTGGCCGAAGTCGATGCGCTGGGGCGAGCGCTCGCGCAAACCCGGCGCGCTGCAATGGGTGCGGCCGCTGCATTCGATCGTCGCCACCTTCGGCATCGACACCGAAGAGCCCGAAGTGGTGCATTTCCACGTTGACGGCATCGAGGCTGGGCAGACGACGCGCGGCCATCGCTTCATGGCGCCGGATGCATTCGAGGTTCGCCGGTTCGAGGACTACGAGGCCAAACTGTTTGCCGCCAAGGTCGTGCTCGATCCCGCCCGGCGCAAGGACATCATCCTGGCCGATGCCAAGACGCTGGCTCAGGCGCAGAACTACGAACTGGTCGAGGACCAAGGCCTGCTCGACGAAGTCTCCGGTCTGGTCGAATGGCCGGTGCCGCTGATGGGCTCGTTCGACAAAGACTTCCTGACCATCCCGGATGAAGTGATCCGCGCCACCATCCGCGCCAACCAGAAGTGCTTCGTGGTCGCTGATCCGTCGACCGGCAAACTCGCCAACAAGTTCATCCTGACCGCCAACATCGAAGCCAGCGACGGCGGCGCCGCCATCACCGCCGGCAACGAACGCGTCATCCGCGCGCGGCTCTCGGACGCGAAGTTCTTCTACGAGACCGATCTGAAGACCAAGCTCGAAGACCGGCTGCCGAAGTTCGATCAGATCGTGTTCCACGAAAAGCTCGGCACCCAGGCCGAGCGCATCGCCCGCATCGAGCGCCTCGCCGCCGAGATCGCGCCGCTGGTCGGCGCCGATGTCGAAAAGGCAAAGACCGCTGCGCGGTTGTGCAAGGCGGACCTGCTCACAGAAGTGGTCGGCGAATTCCCCGAGCTGCAGGGCCTGATGGGCAAGTATTACGCGCTGGCGCAAGGCGAAGACGCCTCCGTCGCCGCCGCCTGCGAGGAGCACTACAAGCCGCAGGGCCCGGCCGATCGCGTGCCGACCGATCCGGTCAGCATCGCTGTCGGTCTTGCAGACAAGATTAGCACTCTTGTGGGCTTTTGGATTGAGGACGAGAAGCCAACCGGGTCCAAGGATCCGTATGCTTTGCGCCGAGCAGCACTCGGCGTCATTCGTTCAATTATTTCTAACGATATTCGACTGCCGCTTACCCCACACCTTCGCAGTGAGTGGAGTGCATATGCCGAACGTGGTCGTGGTCTTACTGCGCTGTCGCACGAGGCGATCGGCGACCTTCTCTTGTTTTTCGCCGACCGCCTGAAAGTCCAACTCCGCGATCAAGGCGCGCGGCACGATCTCGTTGATGCGGTGTTCGCGCTGGAAGGTCAGGACGACATCCTGATGATCGTCCGCCGCGTCGAGGCGCTCGCTGCCTTCCTCGCCACCGACGACGGCAAGAACCTGCTGGCCGGCACCAAGCGCGCCGCCAACATCCTGCGTATCGAGGAGAAGAAGGACGGCCGCGCGTTCGACGGCGTGCCGGATGCCTCGCTCTACGCGCAGGACGAGGAGAAGGCGCTGGCCGCTGCGATCGACCGTGCCAAGGCCGATGCCGGTGCCGCGGTTGCCAAGGAGGACTTCGCCGCGGCGATGACCGCGATGGCCGGCTTGCGGCCGGCGGTCGATGCGTTCTTCGACAAGGTGACCGTCAACGCCGACGACAAGGCCGTCCGTGAAAACCGGCTGAAGCTGCTGAACGAAATCCGCGCCGCGACCCGTGCGGTGGCGGACTTCTCGAAGATTCAGGACTAACACCTCGTCATTCCGGGGCGCTCGCGTCAGCGAGCGAACCCGGAATCCCGATGTGGTCGTGCACGGCATCCGCCACGCGCGTCGCTGCGTCACCCTTTGCCATAACCGCGAGATTCCGGGTCTGCGTGCTGTCGCACGCAACCCGGAATGACGGTGAAGCGCACTACCGCGTACCCCTCAAAAGCTGCACCGATCGGCAACATCGCGAAATGATTAACCACTCGTTAACCATGTCCTGACAGGTTGGCGACCGGTAACGGTTCCTTAACCGTCCTCCTTGGCAGCGGGGCGCAGGGCGCGATGACCAGCATCACCAACGGGCTGAACAATTACGCGCAATATGGCGCCGCCTATGCGCGGACCGCGGGCGCGCAGACCTCGCTGGCCAGCATCCTGAACGGCAGCGGCGACGACGTGCTGCCGGGCGCCAGCACCAATGCAGCCACGCAGTTGACGCTGTCGGCCGCGGCGCGGGCGCAGCTCGCGGGCGGCTCGTCCAAGGACTTCTCCGCGGTGATCAGCGACAGCCGCGCCGCGATCGACAAGCTGTACAAGGCGGCGAACGTCGCCGCGCCCTACGACGCCAGCGGCAAGCCGACGATCGATTTGTTGGGGCTGGATCGGCGGGCGTTGTTCGCGATCGCCTCCAATGCCGGCGGCCGGTTTACCGACGCCGAGCAGACGCTGGCGGCGACCAACCGGATCTCCCAGTTCAACGACGCGCTGTCGCCGGCGACGCAGACCGCCAACCTGATCGGCGACTTCAGCACGGTGTACAAGGCCGCTGCTAGCTATCTCGACGGCGCCTCCAGCGAAGAGAAGGCGACCGCCACCTGGCAGGCCGAGCGCGCGGCGATCACCCAGGGGCTGGCGGCGACGCAGAGCGATCCGTCCAAGATCCCGGCCGGCATCAGCAACGACCCGGTCGCCGCCTATCTGGCGCGCTATCCGTCCGGCAGCACCACCACGGCCAAGGATTTCGGCAGCGTCGCCAAGCAGGCGCGCGCCGCGCTCGACGATCAGGCCAAGCAGGCGACCGCCGCCGGCAAGCTGCTGGTGTACGATCCGGCGCGCAAGACCGGCCAGCAAGCAGATCTGTCGGTGCTCGACAATCGCGCGCTGTCGGCGATCTCGCTCAACAAGGACGACCTGTTCTCCAAGGAAGAGGTGTTCGCTGCCAAGCGCGAACTCGACAGCCGCAACCGCGCCAGCATCCTGTCGGCGCTGAAGCAGAGCCAGACCTCCGGCAATCCGGCGGAATTCAGCCTCGGCCTGCTCAATACCTATGCGGGGATGAGCGCCGAGGAGCGCACCGCGACCAACTGGACGCCGGCATTCCGCGACAATGCGGTGCAGAGCTACAAGGCGACCAACTCGCTGCTGTCGATGCTGAAGCGCGGGTAGGTTCGCCGCCGCTCACGCCGCGATCTGCGCCAGCCACGCCGCCAGCGCGACGCCGCCGATCGCCAGGGCGACCAGCACCACCGCACTCGGCCAGGTGCGCCGGCCGCCGAACGCCACCGCATAGGCGGCCTTCAGCACGTTGTTGGACGAGGCCGCGATCAGCACCGCGATCGCCACCGCGTGTTCGCCGATCCCGGCGGTGCCACCCTGCGCCAGGTTGAGCACGAACGGATCGATATCGGAAAAACCGACGATCGCCGCCAGCCAATAGATGCCTTGCGTGCCAAATTCAGTCTTGACCCAGGTCGAGGCCAGCGAGATCGCCATGAACAGCACCGCGAACACCGCCGCGGTGCCGAGTTCGAGCGGGTTGCCGCGCTCCGACGGCTGGGGTGCTTCGCCGCTGGGGGCCTTGACGATCAGATATTGCAGCGCTGCGACCGCCAAAGCGATCGCGGCCAGCCCCAGCATCGGCGCTGCCAGCGCGCGCGCCAGCGTCATGTTGAACACCGCGATCACCACCAGGATACGCAGATACATGATGCCGGTGGCGAGCGTGATGCCCGCTGTCGCCTGGCGGCGGAACGCGTCGCTGACGGCGGCCTGACGCGCCAGCACCACCGTCGTGGTGGTCGAGGAGTACAGCCCGCCGAGCCCGGCCATCCACAGTCCCTGCGCGGCGCGCTGCCAATAGCGCTGCGCCAGATAGCTCGCATAGGACAGCGCAGACACCAGCGTCAGCGCCAGCCACACCTGCCGCGGCGTGATGCTGGTGAGCGAAGTCACCGGCTCGGCCGGCAGCAGTGGCAGCACCACACCGCTGAGAATCAGGAATTGCGCCGCGGTGGTGATCTCGCGGGTGTCGACCTTGTGCACCAGCCGGTGCAGCCAGTCGCGCCCTGTCAGCAGCATCACCGCCGTCACCGTCACGCCTACGGCGACCCAATGCGGCAATGCCAGCGCGATGGCGCCGAGCAGATAAGCGTGCACATTGAGCAGCAGCACCACCAGCCCGGCGTTGCGCTCGCCCTGCTCGTCACGCTCGCGCAGGTGGACGGTGTAGAAGATCGACAGCCAAACGCCGAGCACCAGCAGCCCGCCGGTAAAAGCGACCAGGTGGGTCGGATCGAGCCAGTACAGCACGCCGCCGCCGAGCGACAGCAGCGGGAAGGTCCGAACGCCGCCGGGGCGTGCGGATTTGCGCTGCTCGAAGAATTCCTCGAAGGCGAAGCCGAGAAAGAAACTCAGCAGCAACAACAGAGCCAAGCTGTGAACGGAAGGGGTGGCGATCATCGGCATCGGCAGGGGCCAAACCAGCGCGGGACGAACTCGGCGCGGAAAAGGCCGCGGCGCCAGCGCGCCAACCGGGCCGGCGCGGAACTCTAGCAGGTGGGGCGAAGCGCGAGAAGCGATGACGACGAGCAGCCGCAGACGTGGAAGAGCCCCGCCCGGCGGGGGAACGGGACGGGGCTCTCCGATCCGGCCGCATCGGTTGCGTCCGGACCCACGTTCAAGCGACTCGCGCGTCCACCTGAACGATCCGAAACAGCACCTGGGGGATTGCGGCGCCGCTCAGCGGTATGGAGGCAATGCCCGCCCGCGCGTCATGTTCCTTGCGCGAATGTCGCAGTGACGGTGATTTTCGCCGTGTGGGGAACCTGGAGATAGGCGACCGCGTCATCAGCCGCCGGTATCGTTCCTCGCCGCCGTCCGCTACCAATCAGCCCTGCGATTCGATCTCGATAGCTTCCCCCGCCGGAGACCGTCTGCCATGACAATCACCACTGCCCACATTCCAGCCATCGTCGCACTGATCGCCGGTATCCTGATTCTGGTGATGCCGCGGCTGTTGAACTTCATCGTCGCGCTGTATCTGATCTGCGTCGGATTGATCGGCCTCGGAGCGTTGCGTTTCTTGCATCTTTAGTCGGCTCGGGTTCCGCCGCCTTGCTTGCGACCGTCAAAACGTGGTCTAAAGCGCCCGTTTTCTGTTCCTCTTTCGCGGACCGTTGAGAGCCATGGCCAAAGCCGCTTCGAAGAAGAAGACCGCCCCCAAATCCAAGTCTTCCAAGACTGCGCGTGGGAAGGGCGCTGCCGCGTCGAGCGCACGCAAGGCAGTGGCGAAGAGCCCGCCGAAGCCGGCCAAGAAGGCTGTTAGCAAGCCAGCCGCCAAGCCCGTCTCGAAGGCGGCCGCGAAGTCGAAAACGGTGGCCAAGCCGGCCGCCAAGACGGTGACCAAGCCCGCCGCCAAGGCTGCAGCGAAGGCTGCAACCAAGCCTGCGACCAAGCCGGCCGCGAAGGCCGTCGCCAAGCCCGCCAAGAAGGCCGCGGCGAAAGCCGCTGCCGCGCCGAAGGCCGGCAAATGGGTCTACACCTTCGGTGACGGCAAGGCCGAAGGCCGCGCCAATCTGCGCGACCTGCTCGGCGGCAAGGGCGCCAACCTCGCCGAGATGGCCAATCTCGGCCTGCCGGTGCCTCCGGGCTTCACCATCCCGACCTCGGTCTGCACTTATTTCTACGCCAACGGCAAAACCTATCCGAAGGAGCTGCAGTCGCAGGTCGAGCGCGCGCTCGAGCACGTCGGCAAGCTCACCAACAAGAAGTTCGGCGACGCCAAGAACCCGCTGTTGGTGTCGGTGCGCTCCGGCGCCCGCGCCTCGATGCCGGGCATGATGGACACCGTGCTCAATCTCGGCCTCAACGACGAGACCGTCGAAGCGGTGGCGGAGAAGTCCGGCGACCGCCGCTTCGCCTACGACAGCTACCGCCGCTTCATCACGATGTACTCGGATGTCGTACTCGGTTTCGAGCATCATCACTTCGAGGAAATCCTCGACGCCTACAAGGACGCCAAGGGCTACACGCTCGACACCGATCTCGACGCCGACGATTGGGTCGATCTGGTCGGCCAGTACAAGGACGCGGTGGCGCGTGAGACCGGCGAGGACTTCCCGCAGGATCCGCACGCCCAGCTCTGGGGCGCGATCGGCGCGGTGTTCTCGTCGTGGATGAACGCGCGCGCGGTGACCTACCGCCGCCTGCACGACATTCCGGAATCCTGGGGCACCGCCGTCAACGTTCAGGCGATGGTGTTCGGCAATATGGGTGAGACCTCGGCGACCGGCGTCGCCTTCACCCGCAACCCCTCGACCGGCGAAAGCCGGCTGTACGGCGAGTTCCTGATCAACGCCCAAGGCGAGGACGTCGTCGCCGGCATTCGGACCCCGCAGGACATCACCGAGTACGCCCGCGTCGAATCCGGCTCCGACAAGCCGTCGATGGAAATGGCGATGCCGGAGGCGTTCAAGGAGCTGACGCGGATCTACACCCTGCTGGAAAAGCACTACCGCGACATGCAGGACATGGAGTTCACGATCGAGCAGGGCAAGCTGTGGATGCTGCAGACCCGCGGCGGCAAGCGCACCGCCAAGGCGGCGCTGCGGATCGCGGTCGAGCTCGCCAACGAAGGCCTGATCAATCGCAAGGATGCCGTGACCCGGATCGAGCCGGGCTCGCTCGATCAGCTGCTGCACCCGACCATCGACCCCAACGCCAAGCGCGACGTCATCGCCACCGGCCTGCCGGCTTCGCCGGGCGCCGCCTCGGGCGAGATCGTGTTCTCGTCGGATGAAGCCGCCAAGCTGCATGCCGACGGCCGCAAGGTGATCCTGGTCCGGATCGAGACCAGCCCCGAAGACATTCACGGCATGCACGCTTCGGAAGGCATTCTCACCACCCGTGGCGGCATGACCTCGCACGCCGCCGTGGTGGCGCGCGGCATGGGCAAGCCCTGCGTCTCCGGCTGCGGTACGATCCGTGTCGATTACGGCCGCGGCACCATGATGATCGGCTCGCGCACCTTCAAGGCCGGCGACATCATCACCATCGACGGCGGCAACGGCCAGGTGCTGGCCGGCAAGATGCCGATGATCGAGCCGGAACTGTCGGGCGACTTCAACACGCTGATGAGCTGGGCAGACGAAGTCCGCAAGCTCAGGGTTCGCGTCAACGCCGACACCCCGGCCGACGCCCGCACGTCGATCAAGTTCGGCGCCGAGGGCATCGGCCTGTGCCGCACCGAGCACATGTTCTTCGAAGAGACCCGCATTCGCACCGTGCGCGAGATGATCCTCGCCGAAGACGAGCAGTCGCGCCGCGCCGCGCTCGCCAAGCTGCTGCCGATGCAGCGCGCCGATTTCGTCGAGCTGTTCGAGATCATGAAGGGGCTGCCGGTGACGGTGCGCCTGCTCGATCCGCCGCTGCACGAGTTCCTGCCGCACACCCAGGCGGAGATCGAGGAAGTGGCGCGGGCGATGAACGCCGATCCGCGCCGCCTCGCCGATCGGGCCCGCGAGCTCGCCGAGTTCAACCCGATGCTCGGCTTCCGTGGCTGCCGTCTGGCGATCGCCTATCCGGAGATCGCCGAGATGCAGGCGCGTGCGATCTTCGAAGCCGCGGTCGAGGCCGAGAAGCGCACCGGCGAGCAGGTCGGTCTCGAAGTGATGGTTCCGCTGATCGCGACCCGCGCCGAGTTCGAGCTGGTCAAGGCCCGGATCGACGCCACCGCGCATGCGGTGAACCGCGATACCGGCAGCGACCTGAAGTACCAGGTCGGCACCATGATCGAGCTGCCGCGCGCCTGCCTGATGGCCGGCGACATCGCCGAGAGCGCGGAGTTCTTCTCGTTCGGCACCAACGATCTGACCCAGACCACGTTCGGCATCAGCCGCGACGACGCCGCCAGCTTCCTCGGTACCTATATCGAGAAGGGCATCTTCACGGTCGATCCGTTCGTGTCGGTGGACCGCGACGGCGTCGGGGAACTGGTCCGAATCGGCGTCGAGCGCGGTCGCAAGACGCGCTCCAGCCTCAAGGTCGGTATCTGCGGCGAACACGGCGGCGATCCGGCGTCGGTGGCGTTCTGCCACGAGATCGGCCTGAACTACGTATCGTGCTCGCCGTACCGCGTGCCGATCGCGCGGCTCGCCGCGGCGCAGGCCGCGCTCGGCAAGGGCATCGCCAGCCAGGCGTAAGCCGCGCTTGATGAATTGAGCGGATTTCGAATGGCCGGGCATCGTCCCGGCCATTTGTGTTTAGGTGATCTGTATTTCGGTCATTTGTATTTTCGGCGCATGCGCATTCCGCCCGCAAAGCAACGTCTCGTTAACGACGTCTGGCAACGCGATCTTAACCAGCGTCGTGAAGCCAGGATTCACCACGTCGGTCATCGGCTCAGCTAACTAACAGCTTGCTGTTGCGTGTTGCGCGCGTGCATCGGCCATTAACGCACGGGCAACTTTAATCGGATAACAACGCAAACGATCAACTTGTCCGAAACCCTCGGAACTGATCGCGAGTAAGCGTTGCGTGAGCGTATCGATGTCAGTCATGCGTAACCGGTCGAAGGGCGCACGGATTGCGTCCTTCGGCCTCGGGGTTTGTGTCTTTGCGGCGCTGCCCAATGAAATCGGCCACCAGGATATCGCGTCGCTGCTGGTCCGGCAGACCGGCGTCACCGAACGCTGGCAAAAGCGGATGTTCGCCTCCGCGCTCGGCTCGGTTCAGGTCGCGACGTTCTCGTTCGGCCGGCCGATCGGAACCTGGGCGCCGCAGTTCGGCGCGTCGCGGCTCGTCAGCATCGAAGGCCGCAGCGGCGGCCTGGCGACGACCCGCAACCCGCTGCTGCAATCTCCCTCGCGCTATCAGGCGTCCGACTATCCGAAGGTCGACCGCACCCTGAAAGGGGATCGCCTGGCACTCGCCAAGCCGGATCAGACGCCGCATCTCGAAGTCGCGCCCACGTCCGACGACGCAGGATCAGAGGCGCCCAACGTCGCCGGCGCCAAGACCGCCGAACAGCTCCCGACCTCCACGCCGAACGCGGCGGTCGCCGCTGCCGAGGCCGCACCGGCGCTCGATCCCGAACTCGCCGAGGCGCTGCAGTCCGAACCGCTGCCGCAATACGACGGCTCGCTGCCGCCGGACGCACAGCACCAAGGGGCCGCACCTGCTGCGGCTGCGCCGCCGCGCGATCCGTTCGCATTCAAGACCGTCAGCCTGTTCTTCGGCACCGGCTCACTCGGTGGCATGGAAGAGACGCTGGAGCAGTGGCAGCCCGGCCAGGAACCGATCATCGTCTCACCGAACGCCGTCGACCTGGACATGAAGTCGCCGCAGGCCGCGCCCGGCGATCCGAACGCGTCCGGCGAGACCGTGGCCGGCAAGGGGCAGGTCAATACCGATCATCACGTCAAAACGCCCGCCGAACGGCTCGGCCTCGTCGCCGGTTCGAAGCTGTGGGCCAAGCACGAAAAGTGCCTGGCGGAGGCGGTGTATTTCGAATCGCGCGGCGAGAAAGTGCGCGGCCAGATCGCGGTGGCGCAGGTGGTGCTGAACCGCGCGTTCTCGGGCTTCTACCCGAGCAACGTCTGCGGCGTCGTCTATCAGAACAAGAACCGCCGCTACGCCTGCCAGTTCACCTTCGCCTGCGACAACGTCGCCGACGTGGTCCGTGAACCGGAGATGTGGGATCGCGCCCGCAAGATCGCCCGCGCGATGCTCGACGGCAAGTTGTGGCTGCCCGAGGTCGGCAAGTCGACTCATTACCACGCCTACTGGGTGCGGCCGTCGTGGGTCCACGAGATGAAGAAGATGTACCGATTCGGCGTCCACACCTTCTATCGTCCGCGCGCCTGGGGCGACGGCAGCGATGCCCCGAGCTGGGGCAGCGCCGCCGAAACCGCCTCGATCTCCGCCCGGCTCGCCGAAGCCGCCAAGAGTTCGGCCGAGATTCAGGCGAAGGGCAACTAAGCGCGTCGTGGTGTGCGGGCATCGCCCCGCGGAGTGATATCGTCCACATGCCCCAAGCAAGTCATTCCAGGGCGCGCGAAGCGCGAACCCGGAATCTCGCGGTTTGGAAGGCGGCGCTTTGCCCCGCTACAGATTCCCGGTTCGCTCGCTCTCGCGAGCGCCCCGGAATGACGTGGCGGAGTCTGGCTTTAGCCGAAAGCGCCTCGGCTAACCGGCTGCCTAAGCGTCGATATCGAGTGCGACGTCGAAGTTTGGGGCCGAATGCGTCAGCGCGCCGGAGGAGGCATAGTCGACGCCGGTTGCGGCGATGCGGCTGATCGACTCGCGGGTCACGCCGCCGGAGGCTTCGAGCACGACGCGGGCGGCGCTCATCGCCACCGCCTGCTTCAAGGTGTCGAGATCCATATTGTCGAGCAGCACGACGTCGGCGAGGCCGGTGTCGAGCACCTCGCGGAGCTGATCGAGCGTGTCGACCTCGATCTCGATCTTGACGAGGTGGCCGATCTTGGCGCGCGCCGCTTCCAGCACCGGGCGGATGCCGCCGGCGACCGCGATGTGGTTGTCCTTGATCAGAATAGCGTCGTCGAGGCCGAAACGGTGATTGAAGCCGCCGCCGCAGCGCACCGCGTATTTCTCCAGCGCGCGTAGGCCCGGCGTGGTCTTGCGGGTGCAGCAGATCCGCATCTTGCTGCCCGCGGTGTGGCGGACATAGTCCGCGGTCAGCGTCGCGATGCCCGACAGCCGGCCGACGAAGTTGAGTGCGGTGCGCTCGCCGGTCAGCACGGCCCGCGCGGGACCGGAGATCGTCAGCACCTGAATGCCCGCCGCCACCGTGTCGCCGTCGCGCGCATGCGCGGTGATGGTGATGTCCGGCGAGAGCTGGCGAAAGGTCTCGATCGCCAGCGGCAGTCCGGCGATCACGCCAGCCTGGCGCGCGACCAGAATAGCGTGCGCCTGCGTCGCTTCCGGAATCGTCGCGATCGAGGTGATGTCGCCGGCCCGGCCGAGATCCTCGTCGAGCGCGCGGCGCACCGCGTCGGTGATCGCCAAAGGCGACAGGAATGCATCGGGATGCAGCAGGGCAGTCGGCAACATGAAAGGGCGTCCTGAATCAGGCGAGGGCGGTTTGCGCAGAAAGGCGAGCGCGCGCAGCAGCGCCGCCGAGCGCAGCGGCGCGCTCGCGGGCCTCGGCCAGCGACGTGGTGGTACGCTTGGCCTGCGGATTTTCGGCCGGATAGTCGGCACGGTAGTGCGCGCCGCGACTCTCGGTGCGTGCCAGCGCCGCGGTGGCGACCAGCAGCGCGGTCGACGCCATGTTGGCGAGCGTGGTCGACGAGGTTTCGGCCTCGAGCGCCGCTAAAGTCCGCACCGCCTCGGTCAGCCCGTCGCGGTCGCGGATCACGCCGACCTTGCCGGCCATGGTCTGCCGCAGCAGCAGCTCCTGCGCCGGATCGATCGGCGTGCTGCGCGGTTCGGGGACATCGAGCCGCAACTTGGTGGCGGCGAGTTCGGTGCCGGCGATGTCTTCGGCGATCCGCGCCGCGTACACCACCGCTTCCAGCAGCGAGTTGGACGCGAGCCGGTTGGCGCCGTGTGCGCCGGTGCAGGAAACCTCGCCGGCGGCCCAGAGCCCGCGCAGCGAGCTGCGGCCGTTCATGTCCACCGCGACGCCGCCCATGTGGTAGTGCGCTGCCGGCGCGATCGGAATCGGCTGGGTGGCCGGATCGATGCCGGCCGAGATGCAGCTCTCGTACACGGTCGGGAAATGTTCGGCGAAATGCGCGCCGAGCGCCTTGGTGGCATCGAGATAAGCACCGCGGCCGGAGGCGACTTCGGCGAACACGCCGCGGGCGACGATGTCACGTGGCGCCAGCTCGGCGAGCGGATGCGCTGCGAGCATGAAGCGTTCGCCCTGGCCGTTGATCAGGATCGCGCCTTCGCCGCGCAGCGCCTCGGTGGCGAGCGGCGCCGGATCGCGGCCGACCATGATGGCGGTCGGATGGAATTGTACGAACTCCGGATCGGCAATTCGCGCGCCGGCGCGCGCCGCGATTGCAAGCCCGACGCCGCGGGCTTCGATCGGATTGGTGGTGACGGCATAGAGATGGCCGATGCCGCCGGTGGCCAGCACCACGGCGCGCGCCGGGATGTGCATCGGAGTGCCGGCGGCGTCGCCGACCTTGCGCAGCCGCAGTCCGGCGACCGCGTCGTCGTGCATCAGCAGCCCGTCGGCGAACCAGCCTTCGATCACCTTGATCGACGGCGTGGCGCGCACCGCCTCGGTGAGCGCGCTGATGATCGCCTGACCCGCCATGTCACCGCGAACGTGAACGATGCGCCGCGCCGAATGCGCCGCTTCGCGCGCCACCGCCAGCCGGCCTTCGAGATCGCGGTCGAACGGCACGCCGTAGCTGAGCAGATCGTGGATGCGCGCGGCGGCTTCGCCGGCGAGGCGATGCGCCACCGCCTCGTCGACCAGCCCGGCGCCGACCGCAATGGTGTCGGCCGCATGCGATTCGGCGCTGTCGCCTTCGCCGACCGCGGCGGCGATGCCGCCTTGCGCCCAGGCGGTCGAGGCGCCTTCGCCGAGCGGCGCGGCGCTGATCACCGTCACCGGACGCGGTGCCAGCTTCAGTGCGCAGAACAGGCCGGCGAGACCGCCGCCGACGATGACGACGTCACCATGGACGCCAAGATGTGCGAACTCGGGCGTGCTGCTCATTGCGGCGATCCAACTCTCACGCGACTGTCCGCGAACGCCTTCGATGCACAGCGATGGCGGCACGGACGCCGCCATTCGTCGCGAGCCGCGAGGCTCAGTTGTTCAGGTTGATCATCCGCTCCACCGAGCGCCGGGCCGGCGCGACGATGGCGGGATCGACCGTCACTTCCTCACGCAGGTACACCAGGCTGTCGAGGATCTTCGCCAGCGTGATCCGCTTCATGTGCGGGCACAGATTGCACGGCCGCACCATTTCGACGTCGCGCAGCTCGGCCTGGACGTTGTCGGCCATCGAGCACTCGGTGATCATCACCACGCGCTTGGGGTGCTTGGTCTTGACCCAGTCGATCATGTGCGCGGTCGAGCCGGTGAAGTCGGCCTCGGCCAGCACGTCCGGCGGGCATTCCGGATGCGCGATGATCTTCACGCTCGGATCGGCCTCGCGATAGACCCGCAGCTCGTCGCCGGTGAAGCGCTCGTGCACTTCGCAGGCGCCCTTCCAGGCGATGATCTTCACCTTGGTCTGCGAGGCGACGTACTTCGCCAGATACTGATCCGGCACCATGATGACGCGATCGACGCCGAGGCTTTCGACCACCCGCACGGCGTTGGACGAGGTGCAGCAGATGTCGACCTCGGCCTTCACGTCCGCGGATGTGTTGACGTAAGCCACCACCGGCACGCCGGGAAACTTCTCGCGCAGCAGCCGGACGTCCGCGCCGGTGATTGAAGAGGCGAGCGAACAGCCGGCGCGTGAATCCGGGATCAACACGCGCTTCTCCGGATTCAGGATCTTCGAGGTCTCGGCCATGAAGTGCACGCCGCACTGCACGATGGTCGAAGCCTTCACCTTGGTGGCCTCGATCGCGAGCTGCAGCGAGTCGCCGACGATGTCGGCAACGCAATGGAAGATTTCCGGCGTCTGGTAGTTGTGCGCCAGGATCACGGCGTCGCGCTCGCGCTTCAGCTCGTTGATCGCCTTGACGTACGGCGCCATGAACGGCCATTCGACGGGCGGGATAACATTCTGCACCTTCGCATACAGATGCGCGGTCGCAGCCTCGACCTCCGGCGTCCAGTCGAGCGACGGCATCGGCAGCGCGCGCGCCTTCTCCGCAACGCTCAGCGGGGCGCGCGACAGCGCACCTTGGCGCGCGTGCGGCGGCAGGCCGAAATTCTCGGGGCCATAGAGTTCAGCAAGCGGCATCGACGCCTCCCCTGGTACGCGACCCAGCATATACTCACTTTGAGCATATTCCGGGCTTGAGAAATCCGGCCACAAAGGGCCGGCAAGCTTCCATCCGCTGCGCTTTGAACCGCTTCCGTCAAGCAACCAGCGCCTGCGCGCCCGCTTTCGGAACTCAAGAGGACAAGACTTATCCTCATTAAGAGCAAATCTAATATAACACGCGCAGTCGGGTTCCGCCAGAGGCCGAAAGGGCTAAATCGTCACACCAGAGTCACGGAATTGCATCGCTGCGCTGCACCGCGACCTTTACAGCCGACCCTTTGGTTCTCTAACTCACGTCGGCACTGACAACCACAATTCAAGGGGAGTGGAATGGCGACGTTCAAGGCGATCAGGATCGACAAGGCCGACAAAGGCACGACGGCAGCTCTGACCCAGTTCGATGAAGCCGAGCTGATGGATGGCGACGTCACCGTGGCGGTCGAATGGTCGACCCTGAACTACAAGGACGGTCTCGCCGTCACCGGCAAAGCACCCGTCGTGCGGCGCTTCCCGATGATCGCCGGCATCGATTTCGCCGGCACCGTGCTGGAGTCCTCGCACCCCGACTGGAAGGCCGGCGACAAGGTGGTCTGCAACGGCTGGGGCATGGGCGAAACCCATCTCGGCGCCTATGCGGAGAAGGCCCGCGTCAAGGGCGACTGGCTGGTGCGCTTGCCGCAATCCTTGAGCGCGCGTGACGCGATGGCAATCGGCACGGCGGGCTACACCGCGATGCTGAGCGTGCTGGCGCTGGAGAAGCACGGCCTGACCCCGAAGGATGGCCCGGTGGTGGTCACCGGCGCGGCTGGTGGCGTCGGTTCGGTGGCGATCGCGCTGCTGTCCAAGCTCGGCTATCACGTCATTGCTTCGACCGGCCGTGCGTCCGAAGAGGCTTACTTGCGTCAGCTCGGCGCCGCCGAGATCATCGACCGCAACGAACTGTCCGGTCCGGCCAAGCCGCTGGCGAAGGAGCGCTGGGCAGGCGGCATCGACAGCGTCGGCTCGACCACGCTGGCCAATCTGCTGTCGATGACCAAGTATCGCGGCGCCATCGCGGCCTGCGGCCTTGCCGCCGGCATGGACCTGCCGAGTTCGGTCGCTCCGTTCATTTTGCGCGGAGTGTGTCTTTACGGCATCGACTCGGTGATGTGCCCGCTGGCCGAGCGCAAGCGCGCCTGGGAGCGGCTCGCCACCGATCTCGACCCGGCGAAACTCGCGGAAATTACGCAAGAAATCAGCCTCGACCAGGTCATCGACGCGGGCGCCAAGGTGCTGGCCGGCCAGGTTCGCGGCCGCATCGTGGTGAAAATTACGTAGGGGATCGGTTACTTCGTTCAGACTTTACCAACCAAGCTGCGCCATTCTTGCCTCAGTTTGTATGGTAAGGATCGGGTTAAACGAGTTCCACCCGCTCCCAGTAGGAGTACAGGCATGTTTGCGCGTTTCGTCTTCGGCGCCGTGATCTCAGGTGCTGCCGTCCTTCCGGCGATGGCCGGTTCGATGAATGCGGACGAGGCGCGTAAATTTGTGGCCAACAAGGTGTTCGCCTTCACCTGCTTCGATGGAACACGCGGCGCAGGCCGCGTGTTCGACGACGGCGGCGCCGCCGGCCAAGTCCAGTTCTCCGGCTCCGGCCCGAACCGCTTCATGCGCCTGCCGGGCAATACGCTGCAGGTCCGCGGCGAGTCGATCTGCGCATCGATCAAGGGCATCCCATTCGAGCCCTGCTTCAACCTCACCAAGACCAGCGAACGCAGCTTCCGCGGCTCGGTGTCGGGCATGGGCTTTGCCTATTGCGACTTCCGCCATTCCGGCCGAATTCAGCTCGCCCGAGCAATTTCGCATTCGCATACGCAGAGCCGCCCGCGGTCGCTGCATGCGCCCGGCGTTCAGCAGCGCGCCGAAGTCACCGCCAGCGTGCCGGTGCCGCGCGTCGAGTCGGCAAGGCTCGATCCGCCGAAGGCCGACAACGCCAAGGCCGACAACGCCAAGGCCGAAACCGCCAAGGTCGAAGCCGCGTCCGAACTGCGCCGCTCGACGGACTAAGTTGAATCGGGGCACGTCGCCCGCGTCACGTTTCAGAATTCGTTGGCCATGAGATTCCGACGGCTGCGAGCCGGTCCAACGCGCGGCCGAGCTCGGCGCGCGTCTGTGCTGCTGTCAGGCTGATCCGGATTCGAGGTGGCGCCTCGCGAGTGACTGCGAAGGTCGCGGCCGAGACGACATCGACACCGACAGCTCGGCACGCCGACACCGGGTCCGTCATCTCCGGCGGCACCGCGAGCCACGCATGCGGCGACGGCGGCGGATTGCCAACCCGACCATTCGGTAGAATGCGGCGGGCGAGCCGGTGGCGAACACCCACCTCGTCGCGCTGCCATTCGGCGCGGCGCAGGGCGGTCCCGTCTTCCATCCATCGGCAGGCGACCTCCGCCATTAGCGGCGCTAACGGCCAGAGTGTCGTCTGCGGCTCGGCCGCCACGGCGCGCACGACCGGACCGGCTCCTGCAACTAGTCCGAAGCGCAGGCCGGCGGCGACCGACTTCGAGAAGCTCGTGACCAGTGTGCAACGGTCCGGCAGCAGCATCGCCAGCGGCGGCGTCGCTGCCAGGGTGCCGTAGATATCGTCTTCGATGATCTGCAGATCGCGCCGCTCGGCGATCTCGGCCACCTCGGCGCGGCGCGCCTCGCTCATCGTCGCGCCGGTGGGATTCTGCAGCGCAGGGACCAGCACCACGACGCGCGCCGAGGTCGCCCGCGCCGCGCGATCGAGCGCCTCCGGCACGATGCCCTGAGCATCCATCGCGACGCCATGCAGCGGCAGACCGAGCTGGCGGGCCAACGCCTTGATGCCGGGAAAGGTCAGTTCCTCAACCAGTACCGGTTCGCCGGCAGTGCAGATGGAAAGTAGCACCGCGAGCAATGCCTGGTGCGCGCCTGCCGTAGGCACGATGTCGGTGGGGCGCAATTCGAGGCCGCGCGCGGCGACCCAACGCGCTGCGGTGGCGCGGGTGCGGGCAATGAGCGCGGGTGTCGGGTGATCGAGCGCGGCGGCCAATCCTCCATCGCGTGCGATGTCCGCCAGGGCCAGATCCAGATCTGTGATCGACGGATCGATCGCCGGAACGTTGGTGGAGAGGTCGGTGACTCGGAGAGGGGCGTCGTGGTTCGGGTCCTTGAGCACGAACAGCACAGCTTCACGGCTCTCGGACAACACATAGGTGCCGCGGCCGACCTCGCCGGAGATCAGATGTCTCCGGCTCGCCTCGGCGTAAGCGCGCGACACCGTGCTGACATTGACCTCGAGGCGCCAGGCGAGCTCACGATGAGTGGGCAGCCGGTCTCCCGGCCGCAACACGCCGGTCGCGATCGCCTCGGCCAGAGCCTCGACGATCGCGACGTAGCGCACGGGATGTCTGCCGGTCAGGACGGGTGTCCACATTGTTTGCCAGACAATGTTTCGATTGACCCGAACAATGCGGCTGCAGATGATGCAAATCAACCTCTGGTCGTGTTGTTAGTTCGGCCAAGAGGGACGCGTGGTGCGAGGCCGACGAGCAGGAGGTCGCATGGCAACATCCCGGTCGTGTTCCGACGAACATCGACGTATCACGTTCGAGCTGTGCTCGCGGGTAGTCCTGCGTCTGAGTTGCCTTTGACACCAACAATCTGAGCACGATGATATCCGGAGCGAATGCATCTCCGGCGGTGGCCGCACTACGCGCGGCATCGCCAGAGCACGGCTGTCGCTTGGGCTCACCCGATCGCCCATACTGTTTGTCCGCAACCGAGGCGCCATGACCATCGTGCCCACGATCAAACTCTTCGAAACCGACGCTCACATCCGGGAACTGGAGACCACGATCGTGGACCAGTCCGATGCGGGAGTGTGTCTCGAGAAGACGATCTTCTATGCGGAGAGTGGCGGCCAGCCGGGTGATGTCGGCGAACTCGTCCTAGATGGCGGCGTGCCGCTGCGGGTCGTGAATACGCAGTATATTCCCGGCCGTCTCCGGATCGCTCATGTCCTCGCGACGCCGCCCGATCGGAGCCTGATCGGCGCCAAGGTGCTGGCCCGGATCGATTGGGAGCGGCGATACCGCTTGATGCGTCTCCACACCTCCCTGCATCTGATGTGCAGTCTGGTCGATGCGCCGGTGACGGGATGCGCGATCTATCCCGACTACGCTCGCCTCGATTTCGACATCGAGGGGCCCCTCGATCGTCAGCTATTAACGGACCGCCTCAATGCGCTCATCGGCAAGGATCTTCCGGTCGAGATTCAGTATCGGAGCGCTGACGAGATGTCGGCCATGCCGTCGCTGGTGCGAACAGTCCAAGCTGCGCCGCCGCAAACCGGGAATCAGCTTCGACTGGTGAGCATCGGCGACATCGACCGGCAGCCGTGCGGCGGCACCCATGTGCGCTCCACCGGCGAGATCGTAAGCCTCGCTGTGACCAGCGTCGAGAAGAAGGGCAGACACAACAGGCGGGTCAAGATCGCCCTCACGGCGTTGACCGGGCGATCGACGGAGACCGCCGGCTGAGGCGGCGCCGACCGATCACATTTAAGACGAGTCCGACGGCGGCGGAGGCTGCAATGGCGCAGTTGCCGCCGCTGTGCCGCGCGGACGGAACAGGATGCGCTGATACAGCCAACCGATCGCCACGAGCACCACGCCGAGCCCCATGAACGACAGCGCCCGGTACACGCCGGTCAGCGTCGACATGTCGATCACGAACACCTTCAGCACGGTGAGCCCGATCACGACCGCCGAGGCCAGCCGGGCGCGCTGCGAGTTGAACAGCAGGCCGGCACCGAGCAGCATCACGCCGCAGACCAGCCACGCCACCGAGTAGGTGTATTGTTCGGCATCGGTGATCGGACCATCCGACAGGATCGGGCCGTGATACACGCGCTGCACCTGCAACGTCACGTAAGCGAGCGCCATGATCAGCGCCAATGCGGCAAAGCCGTTGGCGTAGGCCGGGCGCCGCACGCCTGCCACCGCGTAGGACAGCAGCAGCGCCAGCACCGCCGGCAGCGCATAGCCGAGCAGGAGGTGGTTGATCACCAGCCCACCGACATAGGCCGGCCACAACGCCGGGTTCTCCAGCAGCAGCAGGCCGAACACGCTGCCCAGCGCCGCGAATACCGCCAGCATGATGGCGGCGACATTGTGCACCGGACTATGGCTACGCAGCCGCAGCCGTTCCAGGCCGATCGCCATCGCCAGCGTGACGCAGACTTGCAGGGCGACTTCGGTGAGCCCGGCGCTGTCGCGATAGACGTCTCCGCCGTTCACGGCGTGGCGGATCTCCATGAAGGCGAGCAGCACGGTGAACAGGATCGCGGCGGATTCCACCATGCGGAGCGGCTTGTCGTCGCCGCGCCGGCGCATCCAAATGCTGGCGAGCCAGAACGAGGCCGCCGGCACGCCGTAGCCCCACAGCAGCCAGTTGAACACCGGCGTGGTACCAACCGCGTCGCCGACGATCCGCGGCTCCCAGCCGATACTTGCCACCACGATGCCGGCGAGGATCGCGGTGAGCCAGCGCAGGAATGGGATCGGACGCTGCAGCGAGATCCACGCGGTCCCCGCCGCCATCAGCGCCAGCGCGATGGTGAGCCAGCCCTTCTCCAGCGCGAAGGTCAGCGCCAGCGCCAGCGCGCCGAGCGTCCCGGTGGCGAACAGCGCGATCGAAATCGGCAGTCCGGGCCGGTTGTCTCGTTTGCTCAGCCGCTCGGTCGCCAGACCGAACACAGCGGCGAGCACAAGAGCGACGATCGCGAACGGAATCGAGCGGTCGAGATGGGCGATCCGTGCGTACAGCGCGATCACCAGCGCCAGCGGCGCGAATACCCCCGAGGCTGCCCAGATGACCGGCACGCTGGCGTTCGGCGAACGGCCTTGCGCTAGGATGCCGAAGCCGGCGAAGCCGATCCCGAACACGGTGGCGGCGATCAGATGCGTGGTTACCGCGCCGGCCAGCGGATCGGCGCCGATGCCCGGCAACGCGCCGCCCGGCAGCACCAGCAGGTCGGGGTTGTCGTGCACCACCCAGGACAGGAACACCAGGCCGACCAAGACTGCCGCGGCTCCGACCGCGGCGGTGGCGGATGCCGCGCGCCAGGCGATGGCGAGGGTCGCGGCGATCAGTACCGCGAACACGGTCAGCGCCGCGTCGCTGTGGGCGCTGGCGACGACGATCAGCGCGGCGCCGAGCAGATAGGTCGCGAGCGCGGCCGACGACACCGGCTCGATCCGGCCCGGCTCGATCGAGGGGCCGAACAGCAGGCCGCACACCACCAAGAGTGCGGCGAGCACGAAGCCGGCGATGACGTGGAACGCGTGCGGTGCGACGAGCGTCGCGGCGCCGTCGAGGCCGGGCAGCGTCCACGGCAGAGCGAGCGCGACCGTCGTCACCGCCAGCCAGCGCCACAGCCGGATGCGGGCGAGCGCGAACGAGGCGGCGGTGATGACCGCGAGATAGATATACAGCGCCCAGTAGTCGGGCTCGCCGGACGACACCAGCACCGGCGTTGCAAAGCCGGCGACGACGCCGAGGCCGGCGAGCGCCGGGCCGTGCAGCAGCGCTGCGGCGAGCGTGCCGAGCGCGACGAGGCCGAGCAGGATGAAGGCGGTCGCGGGCACCAGAAAATCGTACAGCGCGTAGGCCGCATAGACGGTTGCGAAGGCCACCGCGGTGCCGGCTGCGGTGAGGATCGCCGGAATGTTGGCGATCGGCAGCGCGGCGAGCTGCGTCACGGCTTCCTTGCGGCGGGTCCATTCGCCGGCGATCAGCAGCGCCAGCGCGAACAGTCCGCCGAGCAGCACACGCACGCCGGGGCCGAGCAAGCCCTGCTCGATCGAGTAGCGCACCATGAAGAAGCCGCCGAGCGCCAGCGTCAGGCCGCCGACCCACACCACCCAGCGGGTGCCGATCCGCTCCTCGAAGCCGGGTTTTGCCGGGTCAGACGTGGTCTCCGCGGTCGTGGTCGCGGTCGTCGGTGGTTCAGCGGCGATCGTCGCGGCAAGCTCCGGCGCCGGCTCGACGTCGGGAGCCAGCGGCGCTTCGTTGGTCGCGGCGGGCGGCGCGGTGGCGGCCTGGGGGGCTATCGGCAGCGGCTGTCCGGCGGCGAGGGCGTCGAGCCGGGCGCGCAGGTCGCGAATCTGGGTCTGCGCCTTGCGGGCGGTCACCAAGGCGACGATGGCGATCGCAAAAGCCAGTAGCTCGAACATCCAACCTCCAGGCGAGCGGCCCGGACGGCGGGGCGTTTCGCATTGACTGAATTACCGCCGGCCGCGCACGCGCAGGCCGGGGGCGGGGCGTTCCTGCAGCACCTCGCGGCGGAAGCGGAACAGCGCGGCGGGGCGCCCGCCGGTTCGTGTCGACATCTCGCCGGTCGGTTCGACCAGCGCGCCGGCTTCCACTAGGCGGCGGAAGTTCTGCTTGTGCAAATGCCGGCCGGAGATCGCCTCGACGGTATGCTGCAATTCGGTGAGTGTGAACTCGGGCGGGAGAAGTTCGAACACCACCGGGCGGTATTTCAGTTTGGCGCGCAGCCGCGCGATCGCGGTGGCGAGGATTCGGCGGTGATCGAACCGCATTGCCACGCCGAGCATCGGCATTTTGCTCCGCGACAGCGCCGCGGGGCGGCCGTCGCGGCGCGCCTCCTCGATCAGCCCGGCCTCGTACAAGAGCTCGTAGCGGTCGAGCACGCGCTCCTCGTCCCACGGCGCGCCGTCGATCCCGAAGAACAGCCGCACGCGGTCCTTGCGCGCCAGCGCCCGCGCCGTATCCGGCTCCTCGGCCTGCGCCGCCCAGGCGGTGAGTTCGGGAATGATGTCGCGCGCGATGATCGCGGGCTGCTGCTCGCGCCAGTCTTCCCAGGGGAAGAAGCGGTACCACGGCTCGAAGGTGGCACCGGCGGCGCGGGCGGCGTTGTCGGCCGCGCGCGTCAGCGCCAGATAGCCGATCGAAGCGACGTGGACCTCGGTGTCGCTGGGCCGGGCATGACGGCCGCGGTCGCCGAAGGTGTAGAGCTGCTCGACATAGCCGAGCCGCAGCCCGGTCTGTTCTTCCACCCAGGCCCGCAAGCCGATTTCCAGGGTGCGGTGGGTGATGGCGTCGAACGGTCCATACGGCAGGCCGGCACCGCCGTTGCCGCCCGAGGCGGTCAGGATCATCGGCTCGTTGGCCTCGATCGCGACGATCGCCGCGGTCAGCCCGATCTCGATCGGCACCTTGGCCTTGTCGCTCGTCTCGGAGGGCAGGCTCATTCGAGGTCGACGCGGAACGGCACGCCCTCGATGCTGAGATCGCCGGGCCCGATCGCCTCCAGCGCGCGCAGCATCCGCCCCTCCCGCCCCAGCGCCCGATCGGCCAGCGCCACGATCAACCTGTTCGGCGAGGCGCAGGGCGAGGCCCGGCGGATCTGGCGGGCGATCGTCACCTCGTCGCGGTGTGGATTGAGCGCGCAGGCGGCTGCGAACGCGCTTGCGGTGGAGCGGCTGATGCCGGCGTAGCAATGCACCACCAGCGGCGCCGCGCGGTCCCAGCCCCGGACGAAATCCAGTAGCTGCGTGATGTGATCGAGCTTCGGCGCGTTGAAGCCGTCCATCACCTCGGTGATGTCGTCCATCTCGATGCGCAGATGGTTGGCCTCCAGCACCGTGGCCGGGCGCTGCACCTGGCCGACATTGGCCATCACCGAGAGCACATGGCTGGCCTCGGTGGTCGCAACGGTCGGATGCAGGGCTGCGAGCGAGCAGACGTGAATCATGGGCCTTTCCGAGATTGGCGCAATCCTAATCCTGCGCCGCGAGCGGTGAAAGCGCGATGACGGGACTCAATCCTGCAGGCTCTGGAACCGGGCTAGCAGCCGCTTTTCGGCCTTTCCGGCCGGCCACGGCGTCAGATAGTCCTCGACCATCGCCTCCGGCAGCCCCGGATCGTTACCGAACAGCCGCTTGGCCTCGGTCTTGGTGAAACCGGCGAGATGAATGGCTTCGAGGTAGGCGGAGCCGCGATCGGCGGCCTTGATCTGGCGTTCGATCGCTTCGTCCAGCACCGCTGGCAGGCCGAAGCGGATGTGGATCGCGCCGAGCAGCCGCCTTTCGACCCGCTTGTAGGATTCGCCGATCACCGCCTTGAACGGCGAGATCATGTCGCCGATCACGTATTCCGGGGCGTCGTGCAACAGCGCGGCGAGCCGCAGCCTGGCGTCGATCCGCGGGTTCTTCTCGCGCATCACCGCCTCCACCAGCAGGGTGTGCTGAGCCACCGAAAAGATGTGCGCGCCGCTGGTCTGGCCGTTCCACCGCGCCACCCGGGCGAGGCCGTGGGCGATGTCGGCGAACTCCACGTCGAGCGGCGAGGGGTCCAGCAGATCGAGCCTGCGGCCGGACAGCATCCGCTGCCAGACGCGGGGCGAGGCTGCGCGCATTGCGGTTGGCGAATTCGTCATGGTTTCCTTGTTGCAGGGGGCGTGTCGGTCGCCGCTTCTTACGCTGTCAGCCGAGACAGCGCACGATGTGTTCGCTCAGCCGCTGCGCCGGCGGCGACAGATCGGACGCGTGAAGCAGCGCGATCTCGGTATCTTTGAGATCCGGGAGCGGCGCGCCGTCGATCGTATCGAGGTCGGCCGGCACCATGTCCTTGGGCAACACGGTGACGCCGAGGCCGGCCTTGACGGCGGCGAGCGAACCGGCGAGCGAACCGCAGGTATAGGCCACCCGCCACGGTCTCCGGGCGCGGTCGAGCGCGTCGACGGCGCGCTTGCGATAGACACACGGCGTCGGCGACACCACGAGCGGCAGCGGCCGACCGGTATCGATCGCCCGGCGATCGACGGTGACCCAGACCAGCGGTTCCCGCCAGACGCGGATGCCGCCGCCATTGTTCGTGCGCTCGCGCTTGACCAGCGCGAGGTCGAATGCGCCTTTGCCGAATTTATCGATGAGATGGAGCGTGAGGTCGCAGGTCACCTCCAGCGCCACCGCCGGATAGGCATGGGCGAACTGCGCCAACACGTCCGGGAGATGGCGGGTGGCGAAATCCTCGGGTGTGCCGAGCCGGACAACGCCGCGCATTTGCGGCTCGACCACGCGTGCCACCACCTCGTCGTTGAGCTCGAGCATGCGCCGCGCATAGCCGAGGAAGATCTCGCCTTCGGCGGTCAGCCGCACGCCCTGCGGACTGCGCTGCATCAGACTGTGGCCGAGCGCGTCTTCGAGGCGCTGCATTTGCAGCGACACAGTCGACTGCTGCAGCCGCAGCGATTGCGCGGCGCGCGTGAAATTGCCCATCGCCGCGATGGCGACGAAGGTGCGGACGAGGTCGAGATCAAGATTGGTCAGGCGGCGGGGCATCCGAGCATCATCAATTTATGCAATGTAACGATTTTATATTATCAATTTCAAAAATCATAGCCGCCGCCTTACGGAACCCCGACGTCATCGCTCCGGCCGCGAGCCGGGCGAAGTTGAAAGGGACCAACGCGTGCAAATCTTCGACCTCGCTTCTGCAAACCTGCTGTCGCCGATGGTGCTGTTCTTCGGCCTCGGCCTGATCGCGGCGTTGCTACGCTCCGATCTCGGCCTGCCCGAGCAGATCAGCAAGTTTCTGGCATTGTATCTGTTGATGTCGATCGGCTTCCGCGGCGGCGCCGAGGTCGCGCACCACGGCTTCAGCTCGCTCCTGGTGCTGACGATGATGGCCGGCGTGCTGCTGTCCGCCACCGTGCCGATCATCGCCTATATCATCCTGCGCCGGATCTGCGGCCTCGACTCAGTCGACGCCGCCGCGGTAGCCGGCCATTACGGGTCGATTTCGGCGGTGACGTTTCTCGCCGTCACCGGTGCGCTCACCCAACTGTCGATCCCGTTCGACGGCTGGCTGGTAGCAGTCGCGGCGGCGATGGAAACGCCGGCGATCTTCACTGCGCTGATGATCGCGCACGGCCGCAGCGGCGACCATGCGTCCTCCGAACGCAGCGTGTTTCGGGAGATCGCGCTGCACGGCTCGATCGTGATGCTGGTCGGTGCCTTCGTGATCGGCGCCATCAGCGGCAACTCCGGCATGACGATGCTGAAGCCCTTCGTCAGCGACCTCTTTCCCGGGCTGCTCTGCCTGTTCCTACTCGATCTCGGCCTGGTCGCCGGCCGCTGGCTGACGCGGGGCTGGAGTGAGCTGTCCCCGGCCACCACGGCGTTCGGTTTGGTGATGCCGCTGATCGGTGCGGCCCTGGCCAGCGTGGTGGCCATGGCGCTCGGCCTGTCCAGCGGCAGCGCCGCGGTGCTGATCACGCTGACGGCGTCGGCGTCCTACATCGCGGCGCCGGCGGCGATGCGGCTGGCGCTGCCGCGCGCCAATCCGGCGATCGCGCTGACGCTGTCGCTCGGCATTACCTTCCCGTTCAACCTCATCGTCGGCATCCCGCTCTACATCGCGCTGGCGACTCATCTGACGAAGTGAAGGAGGCTGCGATGGAAACCCACCTGAAGAAACGAGTCGAAATCTTCATCGAGGCGCCGCTGCTGCGGCGGGTGGTGGCGCGCTTCGACTCGCTACGCGTCTCCGGCTACAGCGTGCTGCCGGTGCTGGCAGGTAACGGTCACGAAGGCCGCTGGGAGGCGAGCGGCCTCGTGGGCGACGCCGGCAAGATGATGGCGGTGATTTGTATCCTCGATCCCGCCGACCTGCCGCTGCTGCTCGACGGCATCTACCCGATCGTCCAGCGCCAGATCGGCATTCTGGCGATCAGCGACGTCGAAGTCGTGCGCAACGCGCATTTCTGAGCTCGTCCTGCGGACGAGCCGCGCGAGGGCTACCGGCGTGGCGGCGACGTTTTTCGCCGCGCCGGTTTCTTGATCTGCCCGCAGGTGGCGTGACAGTGGCAATCGACCAGATGGTCGTTGACCATTCCGACCGCCTGCATGAAGGCGTACACGATCGTCGGGCCGACGAATTTGAAGCCGCGTCCCGCCAGCTCTTTGGAGATTTTCACCGACAGCGGCGTCGAGGCCGGCACGCCCGCGGTGGTCTTGAAGCTGTTGACCTTCGGCTCGCCGCCGACGAAGTCCCACAGCAGTTTCGAGAAGCCCGGGCCTTCTTCCTGGATCTTGAGCCATGCCTTGGCGCTGCCGATCGTGCCTTCGATCTTGGCGCGGTTGCGGACGATGCCGACGTCGTTCATTAGCGCCGCGATCTTGTCGGCGTCGTAGCGGGCGATCTTCTCGGGATCGAAATCGTCGAAGGCGCGGCGGAAATTGTCGCGCTTGCGAAGGATGGTGATCCACGACAGCCCGGCCTGGAAACCGTCGAGGATCAGCTTCTCGTACAGTGCGCGGTCGTCGTATTCCGGCACGCCCCATTCGGTGTCGTGATAGGCGACGTAAAGCGGATCGTCGCCCGGCCACGGACAGCGCACGAGGCCGTCGGCACCGATGCGTGCGGCGCGGGTCATGGTGCGGTCTTCCGCTGTGCCTGCGTCAGCTCATCGGGATCGGCGATCTGCAAGCTCACGACGCCTGCGTGGAGCGGCAGCGACGCTTCGCGTGCCTCGGCGACGCGGTCGATCCGCAGCAGCGCCAGCCCGCGGCCGGTTGCCGACGATCCCATGGTGCCGACGCTCTTGTCGCCGGCGGTGATGTCGCTGCCGGGCTGCGGCGCGGCGCCGTCGAAGGTGACGCGCACGATTCGGGTGCGCGCGGTGCCGCGATGGTGCATCCGCGACACCACTTCCTGGCCGATGTAGCAGCCCTTGTTGAAATCGACGCCGGACAGCCGATCCATATTGGCCTCGTGCGGAAACGCGTCCGCATAGCCGAAATCGACGCCGCCGGCCGGGACGCCGCAGGCAATCCGGTGCGAGTCGTAGTCGTCCGCCGTCGCCAGCATCGCGCCGAGCGCTTCGGTAGTGGCCTTGGCCAGGATCTCCGGCACCAGGATGCGCCAGCCGAGCTGCTCGCCGCGCGGATCGCGGAAGCCCATCTCCGGCGGCTGCGATGGTTCGCCGCCCCACAGCGCCAGCACGCCGAGCCGGTCCGACAGGTTCTCGATCAGCACCTTGGCGCGCAGCTTGTAGAATTTCAGCTTGGTGGCCAGCGCGTCTGTGAGCGGTTTCGGACAATCCAGCAGGAAGCCGCCGTCGTCTTCAGCCGGCAGCTCGGTGATCAGGAAATCGGTGACGATCTTGCCCTGCGGCGTCAGCAGCGCGCCGAACCGGCCGGCGCCGGGTGCGAGCTTGGTGAGATCGGTGGTGACCAGTCCGTTCAGCAGATGCCGCGCGTCGGGCCCGCTGATCTTGAGAACGCCACGGTCGGCGAGGAAGGCTGCCTGCATTGATTTCTCTCGTGACGCCGGCCGGAAACATCCTTGCGTTAACGGTCCGGCCGACTAAGACATCTCAAAGTAGGCGGCCGGGCGCTGGTCAACAAGGCTTAGCAAGACTCGCGCCGTTTCGCTCCAAAACGGGCACCCGAGGACGTCATGACTGGCACATTCGACACCATTCTGAAGGGCGGCACCATCGTCAACCAGGACGGCGAAGGCGTCGGTGACATCGGCATCAAGGACGGCCGCATCGCTGCGCTGGGCTCGCTCGGCGCCGAAAAAGCCGGCGAAACGATCGATTGCCGCGGCCTGCACGTCCTGCCGGGCGTGATCGACACCCAGGTGCATTTCCGCGAGCCCGGCCTCACCCACAAGGAAGATCTCGAAACCGGCTCGCGCAGCGCCGTGATGGGCGGCGTGACCGCGGTGTTCGAGATGCCGAACACCAATCCGCTGACCATCACCGAGGAGACCTTCACCGACAAGGTGAAGCGCGCCGAGCATCGCATGCACTGCGACTTCGCGTTCTTCATCGGCGGCACCCGCGACAATGTCGAAGACCTGCCAAAGCTCGAGCGCGCCCGCGGCTGCTGCGGCGTCAAGGTGTTCATCGGCTCGTCGACCGGCAGCCTCTTGGTCGAGGACGACCCGAGCCTGAAGCGCATCCTGTCGGTGATTCAGCGCCGCGCCGCGTTTCACGCCGAGGACGAGTATCGCCTCAACGATCGCAAGGGCGAACGGATCGAGGGCGATCCGCGGTCGCATCCGGTGTGGCGCGACGACGTTGCAGCCTTGCAGGCGACGCAGCGGCTGGTCGCGATCGCGCGCGAGACCGGCAAGCGTATCCATGTGCTGCACGTCTCGACCCGGCAGGAGATGGAGTTTCTGCGTGAGCACAAGGATGTCGCGTCGGTCGAAGTGACGCCGCATCATCTGACGCTGGTGGCGCCGGAGTGCTACGAGCGGCTCGGCACCAAAGCGCAGATGAATCCGCCGGTGCGCGATGCCTGGCACCGCGACGGCATCTGGCACGGGCTGGCGCAGGGCGTGGTCGACGTGCTCGGTTCCGATCACGCGCCGCATACGCTGGAAGAAAAGGCCAAGACCTATCCGGCCTCACCCTCGGGCATGACCGGCGTGCAGACCTTGGTGCCGACCATGCTGGACCACGTCAATGCCGGCCGGCTGTCGCTGGCGCGCTTCGTCGATCTCACCAGCGCCGGCCCGGCGCGCTTGTTCAACATCGCCTGCAAGGGCCGCATCGCCGCGGGCTTCGATGCCGACTTCACGGTGGTGGATCTCAAGCGCAGCGAGACCATCACCAACGACTGGGTCGCCTCGCGCGCCGGCTGGACGCCGTATGACGGGGTGCGCGTCACTGGCTGGCCGGTCGGCACCTTCGTGCGAGGCGCCAAGGTGATGTGGCAGGGCGAACTGACCACCCCGTCGCGCGGCGAGCCGGTGCGGTTTCTGGAGACGCTGAAGCCGTAGGCGCGCATAATAAGTACAGCCTCATGGTGAGGAGCCTGCGGAGCTCGAAGAGAGTAGCCCGGGCGTCTCGAACCATGCGCCGCATGCACCCTGTGGCTTCATCCTTCGAGACGCCTCGGCTTCGCCCTGCGGGCAATGCCGCGGCTCTTCAGGATGAGGACTTCGCGTGTGAAAACCGCCGAAAGCCTACCCCGGCACGTCGATCGTGGTGTTGAACACCACGAGATCGCCGCGGTAGAGACCGGTCGAGTAGAACACGATCTCGTCCTTGCGGTTGGTGATCAACCGCCGCACCTCCGCGACCGGCGCGTTCACCGGAATCCCCAAGTGTCGGGCGACCGCGAGGTCGGCCGAGGTGATGCGGACCGATTGCTTCATTCGCTTCAGCTTGGCGCGTGACACTTTCGTCAAGTGCGGGATGATCATCTGGCGATCGAAGGTGTCCGGATCGCGGTTGTAGTAATCGTTGGCCAGATACACGTCGTTGACGCAATACGGCTCGTCATAGGCGCGATGGATCCGCTTCATGTAGCGGTAGTCCTTGAAATGCTTCTCCGGCTCGTCGACGGCGGGCGGCAGCGCGCAGCTCTTCACCACCTCGATCGACTCGGCACTGTTGCCGTCCAGCGTCGACAAGAGATAGTTCCAATCCGAATCCAGAGCGATCGTCTTCCGCGGCTTGACCTGGTCGGCCACGAAAGTGCCCTTGCCCTGGATCGCGACGATCAGCCCCTTGGCCGACAGCACGCCGAGCGCCTGACGGATGGTGACCCGCGCCACGTCGTAACGCTCCGACAGTTCGGCAATGGTCGGCAATTGCCCGCCGGTCGGCCAGCGGCCTTCGTAGATTTCGGTCTCCAGCAGGTTGGACAGCGACACGTAGAGCGGCTGCTGCGTCTCGTTCAGGCGCTGCCGGATGTCCCCGACTTCTGCTGCCATGCCAGTCATCGACCGCCTCATTTCCTTGCACACCCCCGCTGATCCTGCGGGAAACCGCCCAATTTGCGGAACTCATCCGCCTGAAAAATGATCTTGTGTGCTGGTCAACCAGCACACTAGTCTTTGCTCATCGGCAACGCTTATCACGGGAGTGCGGACATGAAAACCAGATCGGTCGGCAGATTGGGGCTGAAGCTGCTCGCCGGGCTGTTCGCCAGCACGGCAGCGCGTGCGGAACTCGGCCAGGTGCGCGTCGCGACCCAGATCGGTCTCGCCTATCTGCCGCTGATTGTGATGGAGCACGACAAGCTCTGGGAAAAGAAGGCCGCCGAAAAGGGCGTGCCGTTGAAGGTCGAGTATCTGCGGCTTGGCGGCGGATCGCCGCTCAACGATGCGCTCTTGTCGGACTCGGTGCAGGTCGCCTCCGCCGGCCTAGCGCCGCTGCTGACGCTGTGGGATCGCACCAAGACCAACTACAAGGTCAAGGGCCTGTCGGCGGTCGCATCCGCGCCGATGTATCTGCTGACCAACAATCCCAACGTCAAGACCATCAAGGATTTCACCCCGGCGGACCGCATCGCGGTGGCGAGCGTGAAGATCTCGATCAACGCCATCGTCCTCAACATGGGCGTCGAAGAGGCGTTCGGCGCCGGCAAGGCCAACGCGCTCGACGACATCCAGGTGGCGATGGCGCATCCGGAAGCCTACGCGGCGCTGACCACCAAGGCCGGCGGCATCACCGGCTACATGGCGACCTCGCCGTTCCAGGAGCGGGCGCTGATGCAGCCCGGCATTCACAAGGTAGCGGATTCGTTCAGCATCCTCGGCGGTCCGTCGACCTTCAGCGTGGCCTACGCGAAGTCTGATTTCGTGAACGGCAATCCGAAGCTGGTGGAAGCCTTCATCGAAGCCCAACGCGAGGCGGTCAAGCTGATCGCAACGGATCGCGCCAAGGCGATCGACGAGTATCTCGCGGTCACCAACGACAAGACCGACCGCAAGCTGATCGAGACCATCCTGGCATCCCCCGAATACGATTTCGATGTCGTGCCCAAGGCGACGATGCCGATGGCGGGCTTCATGCAGCGCACCGGCATCCTGAAGTCGGCGCCGGCGTCGTGGAAGGATTACTTCTTCGACACCATGAAGAACGAGAAGGGCAGCTGATGCCCGCCGCCGCCCTTCGTTCCGAGCTCAATGACCCCACGGACATGCTGATGACTACGCCAGCCCGCCCGGCCGATCCAACGACTGCCGCATCCGAGGTTCTGCTGTCGGCGCGCGACGTCACGCTGCAATACAAAACGCCGGACCATCTGGTGACGGCGACCTGGCGGGTGTCGTTTGATGTCCATGTCGGCGACCGGTTCGTGCTGCTCGGGCCGTCGGGCTGCGGTAAATCCACCTTGCTGAAATGCGTCGGTGGCTTCCTGCCGCCGGCCGAGGGGCGCGTCTGGCTGGCCAACAAGGAAATTACCGAGCCCGGTCCGGACCGGATGATGGTGTTCCAGGAGTTCGACCAGCTGCTGCCGTGGAAGACCGTGCTCGAGAACGTGATGTATCCGATGCAGGTCAGCCGCCGCTTTCCCAAGTCGGAAATCCGTAGCCGTGCACTTCAGTGCATCGAGAAGATCAACCTGGCGAAATTCACCGACGCCTATCCGCACATGCTGTCCGGCGGCATGAAGCAACGCGTCGCCATTGCACGGGCGCTGGCGATGGAGCCGGCGATGCTGCTGATGGACGAGCCGTTCGCCTCGCTGGATGCGCTGACGCGCCGCGCGATGCAGCTCGAAGTGCTGCGGCTGTGGGACGAGACGGCGTTCACGATGCTGTTCGTCACCCACTCGATCGAAGAAGCACTGATCATCGGCACGCGCATCCTGGTGCTGTCGCCGCATCCCGGCCAGGTCCGCGCCGAGCTCGACGCCACCGGGCTCGGACCGGATGCGGTCTCCACCCGCAAATTCCAGGATCTGCAGCGCGAGATAGAAGACATGCTGTTCAACAGTGGGGAGCCCGCCCATGACTGACATCGCTCAATCGGCGCTGCTGCCGCGCCCCAATGTCTATCGCCAACCCGACGCCAACGACGCCAAGACCGGCGACATCAGCAAAGTGCTGCCGCTGTGGGAGCGGCTGCGCAGCAACACGATGTTCCGCCGCGGCGCGATCCTGGTCCTGCTCGCCGCCGCCTGGCAGGGCTACGCCACGTATCTGCAGAACGACCTGCTGTTGCCGAGCTTCTGGGCGTCTCTGACGGCGTTGTACGACGCCTTCGTGCACGGTCCGCTGTTTTGGCGGATGCTGTATTCGATCCAGGTGCTGCTCACCGGCTACATCATCGGCGCAGTGCTGGCTGGCGTGCTGGTGTCGCTCGCGGTCTCGACCAAATGGGGCAGCGATCTGCTCGCGACGCTGACCGCGATGCTCAATCCGCTGCCGGCGATCGCGCTGCTGCCGCTGGCGCTGCTGTGGTTCGGCCTCGGCATGTCCAGCATGGTGTTCGTCATCGTGCATTCGGTGCTGTGGGCGGTGGCGCTGAATGCGCAGACCGGGTTTCAGTCGGTCAGCGAGACGCTGCGGATGGCCGGGCAGAATTTCGGCCTGCGAAACCTGCGCTACATCTTGGGCATCCTGGTCCCCGCGGCGTTTCCGTCGATCCTCAACGGCCTCAAGATCGGTTGGGCCTTCGCCTGGCGCACGCTGATCGCCGCCGAGCTGGTGTTCGGTGCGACCTCGCGCTCCGGCGGCATCGGCTGGTTCATTTTCGAAAACCGCAACTCGCTGGAAACCGCCAACGTGTTCGCCGGCCTGCTGACGGTGATCGTCATCGGCCTTCTGGTCGACGGCCTGATCTTCCGCGCCATCGAACGCCGCACCGTGCGCCGCTGGGGCATGCAGCGATGAACCTGCACCGCCCCGCTCATTTCGACGCTTCGCAGACTTCAGGCTCAGACATGACGACAAAACTTGCACCCGCCCGCACCTGCCATTCCGTGCTGGCCAACTGGATGCCGGAAGTGACGCCGGTGGCGGCTGCGGATGCCGGCTCGGTAACGATCGACAACACCGGTCCGTTCGTCGCTGGCAGCTATCAGCGCTTCACCATGACCTACACGGCAGGTCGTTACGGCATCGACGACTCAGGTTGCCTGAAAATCTGCTATCGCTTCGCGTCCGACATGGGCCGTCCGCAGTTCACCGATCCGGCGGCGCCGAACTACGTCAAGGTCACGGCCTCGAACGGCGCGACGCTCGATGTGCGGTTCGACTATAAGCAGAACACGCGGCCGTGGGACCGCACTATCTACATCAAGATCGTCGCCGGCTTCATGAAAGAAGGCGACACCATCCGTATCGAGTTCGGCTCTGACCCGCGCGGGCCGGGCATCCGGATGCAGACCTTCGTCGATCCGGAATTCGGCTTCCGCGTGCTGGTCGATCCGATCGCGACCTACACTTTCGTGGACGTGCCGAGCGTGCCGGTGATGCCGATCGTCGCCGGACCGGCGGCGCGCTGGCATGCGGTGCTGCCCACCTGCCGGGCGATCGGCGATGAATTCAGCCTCGGCATCCGTGCCGACGACATGTGGGGCAACCCGACCACTACGCGCGGCGTCGAGCAAGTTCAGCTCTTATGTCGCGGTGCCATCGACGGTCTGCCGCAGACTGTGCCGTTCAATCCGGCTGCGCCGGCGACGGAGATCACGGGCCTGCGCGCGAACCAAGCTGGCCGCATGTCGGTCGATCTTGTCGCTGACGGCCGCACGCTGACCAGCTCCAATTTGCTCGTCGTCGAGCCGGAGCTGAAGCTGCGTCCCTATTGGGGCGACCTGCATGCGCAGTCCGGCGAAACCATCGGTTCGGGCTCGGCGCACGACTACATGACCTATGCGCGGGACTGCGCCTTCCTTGATGCGATCGGGCACCAGGGCAACGATTTCCAGATCACCGGCCAGTTCTGGGAAATCCTCAACGGTCTGATGCGCGACTGGAACGAGCCTGGGCGCTTCGTCACCATTCCAGGCTATGAATGGTCGGGCAACACCTCGCTCGGCGGCGACCGCAACGTGTTTTATCGCACCGAGGATCGCGTCATCCATCGCTCCTCCCACGCGCTGGTGCCGGAGCGGAGTGATGCCGACACCGATTGCTGGGATGCGCGGGCGCTGTTCGAAGCGCTGGAGCCAAAGGCTGCCGACACCGTGGTATGGGCGCATTGCGGCGGGCGCTACGCGGATATCAAATATGCGCATCACCACGCGCTGGAGCGATCCGTCGAGGTGCATTCGAGCTGGGGTACATTCGAATGGCTGGCGGCGGACGCGTTCGAGAACGGCTACCGTGTCGGCATCGTCGCTAACAGCGACGGTCACAAAGGCCGCCCCGGCTACGAACCGCCCGGCGCGTCGATGTTCGGCGCGCTCGGCGGCCTCACCTGTTACTGGCTGCCGGAACTGACGCGCGATGCGATGTTCGACGCGCTGCAGGCGCGGCATCACTACGCCACCACGGGCTCCCGCATGCACATGACGGTGCAGAGCTGCTTCGATCAGCCGGTCACGGTGTGGACCGACGATCTACGCATCGCCGGCGCGCGGCAGGCTGCTGCAACGTCGGTGATGATGGGCGACATCGTCACCGGCGCCCCTGACACGGTCGAGTTCGATTTCTGCATCGAGGCGGCATCTCCGATCCTCGACGTCGAGATCCGCCGCGGCACCGAAGTGCTCGAGGTCATCCGTCCGCACACCGCGTCGCCGCTCGGCACGCGGTGCCGGATCGAATGGAGCGGCGCCGAATATCGTGGCCGCGCCCGGCAAACGATCTGGGACGGAGCGTTGAAGGTCGCGGGCGCCGAGATCACGGCGTTCGAGCCGATCAACTTCTTCAATCCGGACCGGCCGCTGCGGCAGGTGTCGCCGCACGAACTGGCGTGGCAGTCGATCACCACCGGCAACTTCGCCGGCGTCGACCTGTCGCTGTCGTCGACGGATGCGGTGATCGAGATCACCACGCCGCTCGGAACGTTCAAACATACGCTGGCCGAGTTGACCCATGAGCCGGTCGTGCATCGGCTCGGCAAGCTCGGCCGCGAGCTGCGGCTGTCTCGGGAGCCTGATCGTTACGATCAACACGCCTTGAAACTACGCCGTTCGATTGCAATGTGCGTCGGCGACAACCCGATCTGGCTGCGTGCGACGTTTGCAGACGGGCACCAGGCGTGGTCTAGTCCTATCTATATTGTGCGCGACTGAAAGGAGGACGCTACCAGTTTACAAGCTACGCGATGCGGGAGAGTCCGGCCGAACGGCCGGCGCCGAAGGAGCAACACCCCGGAAACTCTCAGGCACAAGGACTGTATCGCGCAATGATCTGGAGAGAGACGCTTAGCTGCGTCCACCGAAGGGGAAGGTCGGCCATCGCCGGCTAAGCTCTCAGGTAAAGCGAACAGATGGGGCCGCTGCCGAGCTCGCTCGGCGACACCAACTCCCAGATCAACTTCGATGCGAGTCCCATCATGTCCAAGATCGCCATTATCGGCGCCGGCATCACCGGCGTGACAACGGCGTTCGCCCTGCGCGAACGCGGCCACAAGGTCACTGTGTTCGACCGCCATCGCTACGCCGCGATGGAGACCTCCTACGCGAATGGCGGTCAGTTGTCGGCGAGCAACGCAGAAGTCTGGAATAACTGGGCGACGGTGCGGAAGGGAATCGGTTGGCTGCTCCGCAAGGATGCGCCGCTGTCGCTCGACCTCAGGCCGAGCTGGCACAAATACTCCTGGCTGACCGAGTTTCTGGTCGGCATCCGGAATTACGAGAAGAACTCGATCGAGACCACACGGCTGGCGATCGAAGCGCGGCAGCACCTCCTCCGCATGGCCGAGACAGCGGCGATCGACTTCGACATAGAGACCCGCGGCATCCTGCACGTCTATCACGATGCGCATGATTTCGAGCAGGCGGCGAAGTCCAACAAAATGCTGCAGGCGGGCGGGCTCGATCGCAGGCCGGTGGGCGCCGAGGAGATCCGGACGATCGAACCGGCGCTGAGCGGGAAGTACCATGGCGGATTCTACACGCCGTCGGATTTCAGCGGCGACATCCATAAGTTCGTGACTGGACTGACCGCCCATTGCGCGCGCACCGGCGTCGAGTTTCGGCTCGGCACCAACGCCGAAGTCATGGCCGAGCGGCACGGCGGCGTCCGCGTCGAGTGGTCACCGGAGCCGGTCGGTTCTGCCGACCGCTTCGCGCTGCAGGAGAGCTTCGACGCGGTGGTGATCTGCGCCGGCGTGGAGAGCCGGCATCTGGCGATGACGCTGGGAGATCGGGTGAACATCTATCCGGTGAAGGGCTATTCGATCACCGTGCAGCTCGACAGTCTGTCCGACCAGACCGCAGCGCCGCGCGTCAGCCTGCTCGACGAGCGCGCCAAGATCGTCACCAGTCGGCTCGGTTCGGATCGTTTTCGTGTCGCAGGAACTGCCGAAATCAACGGCTTCAACCGCGACATCCGATCGGACCGAATCAGGCCGTTGGTCGATTGGGTCGAGCGGAACTTCCCCGGGATCAGTACGCGCCGTGTCGTACCATGGGCCGGGCTCCGGCCGATGATGCCGGATATGATGCCGCATGTCGGCCGCGGTCGCCGCAAGGGCGTGTTCTACAACACCGGCCACGGTCACCTCGGCTGGACGCTGTCGGCCGCGACCGCCGAGCTGATCGCGATGCAGGTCGGTCCGGCCCACTGAGGCTGGTCCGCCGCAGCCTGTGCGCCGTGTCGTTTTGCCCTCGGCTCCGGGGAACTCCGGTGGGGTATTTTGCGTATCCCTCGCGCGATCATCTTCAGCGATGATCGGAGCCAGAACGATTCGGTCGCGCGGGGAGCGCGGCAGGACGGTTGGTTAACAGGAAAGCAACTTAACGGGCGCAGCATTTCGCGTCGCACGATCGCCGGGATCGTCGATTGACCGATACGCCGAAGGGGGATTCCAGATGGAAGCTCAGAAGACCGCGGTCGAAGCGATCGTCGCATTGACCGGATACGACCGTTCCGTGGTGGCCGAATTCATTCGCCGGTTCTATCTCGCCGGCGTCCGCGATCCGAAGCGGCTGACGTTCAAAGGTCTGCAGGCATTTGCCCGGACCTGAGCCGTCTCGCGAAGTGATTCGCGTTACTGCTTGGCCAGACCGATCGAGAACTCGCCGTTGAGCACGCGGCCGGGAAGGCCTTCGACGAATTTTGCGACCGCGTCTTCGCCATAGGTCGCGACCAGCTCGGCGAAGGCCGTGAACAGGCTGGCTTGCGCCAGACAATCGCCGTCAACCCCTTCGTGCAGGGCTTCGGCCCATGCCTCGCTGAGATAGTTGAGGGCGGTTTGCTTCTGCTCTCGGTCGGATTGGACGTCGTGATCGGTCGGGTAAGTCGTGAGGCTCATGAACTTCAGCATGCTCGGCGCGCTCCCCCAGCGAAGCGCGGTGGGATAGTGTTAGCACGCGGGTGCTGAACGCCTAGGCAGTTCTTTAGGAAAGGTTAACGGCCCTGTTGAAATCCGGTCGCAGGAGCCGTCAGTTCGCGTACCGCGCGGTGAGGTCGCGCGACAGCTTCGAGCCCTCCTCCAGATACCGCCGGACGGCCACGGTCGCGGCCGGCGTGCAGGTCCGGTAGGTCTGCTGGAATCCGTTATAGCCTCGGTTGAAGGCCGCGATCAGCCGGGTCCGGCGCTCCCCGGACGGGGTCTCGGCATCGATCAGCGCCTGCATCTCGTTGCGCCATTTCGGCCCATCGTTGCCGCCGCAGATCCCGCGCAAATAATGCAAGGTCCCCAGAATTTCCGCGAGCCGCTGCAATTCGGCGTCGAACGGCGCCGCGCCGTCCTGGGCGCGCGCGGGCGCGAGCCCGCAGCAGGCCAGGATCATCAGCACGGCAAGCGAACGCTTCAGCATGGCCGGCCTGATAGGCCGTTTCATCGGCCGCAGCAAGGCATCGGCGGGCCCTGGCGGCGCCATCAGGTTCCAATCAGAGCGCGGGCGTCCGCAACCAGCTCGGCTAGCCCCTCGGTGGTCGAGAAAGTGGCTAGGTCGGCGGGGTCGATCCAGCGCGCGTCCTCCAGTTCCTCGTTGAGCTGCGGCTCCCCGCCCGCCCAGCGCGCGGCGAACACCATGATGACGTAATGCCCGGCCGCACTGGCGGGGGAGGGCACCACCTCGCGGCGACCTGCAAGCCCGACGATCTCGATCGAGAGCGCGGTTTCTTCGGCGACTTCCCGAGCCACCGCCTGTTCCAGCGTTTCACCAAATTCGACCCGGCCGCCCGGCAGCGAATACAGCCCTTTGGCGGGCGCTCGCGCGCGGCGAGCCAGCAACAGTCGGCCGTCGCGGAAGATCGCGGCGCTGACGGCGAGTTGCGGATGACGCGGCTGCGCCGGGGCTGCTTCGGTCACGGCTGTCAATGCGCCATGATGTAGTCGACGTCGGCTTCGCTGCCCTGGCCGTTGATGATGCCGCCGGCGCGGCCGATCAGCGGCTTGATCCAGCCGACCGCACTCTCGGCCAGCTTCGCCCGGGTGTCATTCTGCGAGGCTTGGCGCATCGCCTCGCCGACCGCGGTGAGGATCGTCGTCATGTTGTTGGTGATGTCGTCGAAATCCGATCTTATTCCGGGATCGGCCGTGTCATAGGCTTCGATCGCGAGATCACGAGCCTTGAAATTCGACGCCTTGAAGTGTTCCGCGTAGGAGAGAGGATGCCACGACAGGAAGTCTTCGGAGCACTCCGGCATGTCCGGAATCATTTCGAGCAGCATCACGGCTTCGTTGAAATGATTCAGGTAGTCGGTCGCGAGGCCGGTCTTCGGGTTGATATTGGCCGCAGCAAACTGAGCTGCGCGCGCCTCGTCGTATCGGGCGGGCGCACTGTGTGCAGCTGTGGATTCACTCGACGCCATCGGCGGCATTTTTGTTTACCGAAATTAACAAGAACTGAACACGCCACCGGATCCTGACAGCATGTGTGGACGCTTCGTGATCACTTCGGCCCCCGCCGCTATCCGACAGCTCTTTGGCTACGCCGACCAGCCTAATTTTCCGTCACGCTACAACGTTGCGCCGACCCAGCCGATTCCCGTGGTGATCGTCGATCAGGGGGCGCGCCGGTTCCGGCTGATGCGCTGGGGGCTGATCCCGTCCTGGGTGAAGGACCCGCGGACGTTTTCGCTGCTGATCAATGCCCGCGCCGAGACGGTGCAGGACAAGCCGGCATTCCGCAATGCGTTCAGGCGCCGGCGCTGTCTGGTTCCGGCCGATGGCTACTACGAGTGGAAACCCGGCGGTTCGCGCAAGCAGCCGTATTTCATCCACCCGGCCGGCGGCGGGCCGATCGGATTTGCGGGGCTGTGGGAGACCTGGATCGGGCCGAACGGCGAGGAACTCGACACCGTAGCGATCGTCACCACTGCGGCGCGCGGCCGCCTCGCCGAGCTGCACGACCGCGTTCCGGTGACGATCGCGCCGGATCATTTCGCGCGCTGGCTGGAGACCGACGAAACCGACTCCGGGGCGGTGATGGCGCTGCTGCGCGCCCCGGCAGACAGCGAGTTCGTCTGGCACCCGGTCTCGACCGCGGTCAACCGCACCACCAACGATAACCCGCAGCTGATCCTGCCGATCGCCGCAGAAGAGGTCGAGGCTCCGCGGCCGGCCGTTGCAAAGCCGGCGCCGCCGAAGCGCGCCGCGCGGGTCAAGGTCGCCGGCGACGACGGCGGGCAGGGATCGTTGTTCTGAGCGGCCAACATGGTAGGATCGACCCATGACGGACGAGCAGGTCAAAGAGATTTTGGAACGCGTACTCAGTTGGCCGCGCGCACGCCGCGAGGACGCGGCGCAGCTGCTGCTCGCGTTGGAAGCGCGCGAGGGCGAATTCTATCAGCCTGACGACGACGAGTGGGCCGCGATTCAAGAAGGATTGGCTCAAGCCCGTCGCGGCGAATTCGCTTCTGCCGACGAAATTGCGGCGCTGCTGTCGCCGCCCCGCGCGTGACCGTCCGGTTCACCCGGCGAGCAACCGAAGATCTTCGTGAAATCCTCGACTATTTGAGCGCGCGTAATCCTGCTGCGGCCGATCGAGTTCGACAGTCCGTTGCGGCGACGGTCCGATTGATTGCGGACCGTCCTCATATTGGACTGCGCAACTCCAGAGCGCCGGCGCTGTGAAGCTGCCTCGTCGGTCGTTATCCCTACCGCGTTCACTATTCCGTCGAGAACGCGGAGGTTTGGATCATTCACATCCGGCATTCGGTGCGCCGTCCGTTTGACCCGGACCATTCCGACTGAAGCTATACCACCTTGCCGGGATTCATGATGCCGTGCGGGTCGAGCAAGGCCTTGATCGACCGCATCAGCTCGATCGCGGTCTTGTCTTTCACTTCGGCAAGTTCGTCGCGCTTCATCACGCCGATGCCGTGCTCGGCCGAGATCGAGCCGCCGAGTCCGAGCACCACCTCGAACACCACTTGGCTGACGTCGTGCCAGCGCGCCAGGAACTCGGCCTTGTCGGCGCCGACCGGTTGGCTGACATTGTAGTGGATGTTACCGTCGCCGAGATGGCCGAACGGCACCGGGCGGGCGCCAGGAATCAGCTTCACAACCGCGGCGTTGGCTTGTTCGATGAACTGCGGCACGGCCGCGACCGGCACTGAGATATCGTGCTTGATCGAGCCGCCTTCCGGCTTCTGCGCCGGCGAGATCTCCTCGCGCAGCTTCCAGAACGCCTGCTGCTGCTGCACCGAACTTGCGATCGCAGCATCTACCACGATGCCGTCTTCGAAGCCGCGCTCGAGGATCGATTCCAGCGCGGTGCGGGCATCGTCGCGCGGCAAGGACAATTCGATCAGCACGTACCACGGATAGCGCGCTTCGAGCGGGTCGCGGTTGTTGGCGTGGCGCACCGAGAAGTCGAGCGGGGTCTCGGCGATCAGTTCGAAGCTGGTCAGATTGCCGGCGGCTTCTCCTTGCGCGATGCCGAGCAGCTTCAGCGCGTCGTCCGGCGATTGCAGCCCAACGAACGCGGTCTCGACGGCGCGCGGCTTCGGGAACAGTTTCAGGGTTGCCGCAGTGATGATACCGAGCGTGCCTTCGGCACCGATGAACAGATCGCGCAGATCGTAGCCGGTGTTGTCCTTCTTCAGCTTGGACAGCAGGTTCAGCACCCGTCCATCAGCGAGCACGACCTCGACGCCGAGCGCCATGTCGCGTGCCAGGCCATATGCGAGTGCTGCGGTGCCGCCGGCATTCGTCGAGAGGTTGCCGCCGATCGTGCAGCTGCCCTGGGCGCCGAGCGACAGAGGGAACAGCCGATCGACCTCCGCGGCCTTCTCCTGCGCGCGCTGCAGGATGACGCCGGCTTCGACCGTCATGGTGTTGGACGAGGTGTCGATCTCGCGGATCTTGTCCATCCGCTTCAGCGAAATCACCACCTCGCCATTGTGCGGGGTCTGGCCGCCGACGAGGCCGGTGTTGCCGCCTTGCGGTACCAGTGCAACGCGCGCTTCGTTCGCCAGCTTGCAGATCGCCACCACCTCCTCGGTCGAGCCCGGGCGCAGCACCAGCGGCGAGTGGCCGCGATACAGATTGCGCTCCTCGGTGATGTAGGCTTCGAGCTCGAGAGGATCGGTCAGCGCATGCTTGTCGCCGACGATCGCGGTGAAGCGTGCGATCAGTTCGGGTGAGAGAGAAGCGGGCGAGAGCGGGCTGACGATATTCATGGTGTTTCCTCTTCCCTGTCGTTGCGAGGAACGAAGCGAACCGACGCGAAGCGCGTCTTAGACGCGGTTGGATCGGTTCGTTTCGCGTCCGATGACGTCGCGATGGATTTGTTGGTTGGTCATGGGCGCGGCGCCGCTGCACGGCGCAGGCGATCGTTGATCGCTTCGCCGAGGCCGTGAGCCGGGATTGGCATCACCGCGATGCCGCGGGCGCCGCGATCGTCGAGCGTGCGCAGTGCGCCGAACAGCTGCGCCGCGGCTTCGGTGAGGTCGCCGCGCGGCGACAGGTTGTGCACCGCGACGGCGGTGTCGGCACCCGGCAGCGAATCTGGGCCGAAGGCTAGCAACGCTTCACCCCGCTTTACCTCGGTCGCGTTCAGCCGCACCGTTGCGCGCGGCGCATAGTGCGACGCCAGCATGCCGGGAGCGAGTGGCGCGTGATCATCGGCGTTGTTCGTTGCCGCTGGTGCGCCTAGCTCGTGACCGAGCACACGCTCGATCGCCTCGCGCGGCACGCCGCCGGGGCGCAGCAACACTGGTGTACCAAGGCAACTGACGATCGTCGATTCGACACCGACCATCACCGGTCCGCCATCGACGATAACATCAATGCGGCCGTCGAGATCTTCGGCGACATGCGCGGCCGTCGTCGGCGAGACGTGACCGGACCGGTTGGCGGAGGGCGCCACCACGGGACCGCCGAAGGCGCGCAGCAGCGCCTGGGCCACCGGATGTGACGGGACGCGGACCGCGACGCTGTCCAGGCCGGCGGTGGCGAGATCGCATACCGAACAATGCTTCGCCTTCGGCAGCACGAGCGTCAGCGGGCCCGGCCAGAACGCTTCTGCAAGGCGCGAAGCCGCGGCATCGAACCGCGCGATGGCGCGCGCAGCTTCTAGATCAGCCACGTGCGCGATCAGCGGATTAAACGACGGCCGGCCTTTAGCTGCGTAGAGCTGCGCCACGGCTTCGGCGTTGGCCGCATCGGCGCCCAGCCCATACACGGTCTCGGTCGGGAACGCGACCAGCCCGCCGCCGCGCAGAGCGCGCGCGGCTTCGTCCGCATCGGTCGCGGCGAGCCTTTTGGTGATCAGGTCGAGCATCATTTCGGGTTTCATATCGCAATTCGCGCGGATGCGAAGCAGCAAAGTCGACGCGCTGTATTGCATCGCGGTGCAGCTACGTGGCACGATCTTGTTGCCCGTGCCTTCGCGGAGACCGCGAATCCGGCCGCTCCGCGCGCGAAAACCCAAGGAAAATCGTGGGTTGGAACTGCTCCGCGGCGCCGCGACTTGCAAGCCACTCTGATATGGAGTGAGGTGGCCCGTTCAAACAGGCGACCCATCCGATGCATCTCAATCCCCTCCGTCACGCCGAACGCGTCACCGGCCGAAGGCAATCCGCCCTGATCGACCTGTGGTCGACCACGGGCTTTGCCGCCGCGGTGAGCGAGGTGACGGGGCCGCATATCTACGAGTTCGGCGAGCTGCCGGTGCCGACCGTCGCAATTACGCTGTACGACGTCCGCCGCCACGTGCTGATGGAGAACGGCAAGGTGCGCCGCGACGCACCGGTGCGGTCGGGGCGGTTCCGCATCGGCCAGCCGGGCCGCCGCGTGGTGGTGGACGCGATTCCGGATACCCAGTGGGGCAAGCTGCTGCTGCTGTATCTCGGTGAGCCGTTGCTTAGGGAAGTCGGGGCTTCGCTCGGGTCCGCGGGTCCGATCAGCTTGCGCGACACCGCCTGGGACATCGACGATCCGCTGCTGGAGGTCTCCGCCAAACGCTTGGTCGAGGCGAGCGATAGCGGCGACCGGCCGAATGCGCTCCTCGCCGAGCAATTGGCCTATACGCTGGCGCTGCATCTGACCGATCGCTATTCGGCGCCGCGCGGCGCGACGGCGGACCAATCTGCGCCGCTCGAAGCGCCGGTGCGTGACCGCATCGCCGAATTCGTGCGGGCTGATCTCGGCGCCCCGATCACCTTGGCCGCAATGGCCGAAGTCGCGGGCATGAGCCCGTCCACTTTCATTCGCAGTTTCAAGCGCTCCACCGGAATGACGCCGCATCGATTCGTGGTGGAGCAGCGCGTCGCCGCCGCCCGCCGGTTGCTGGAGACGTCCGACCTGCCGATCGTCGAGATCGCGCTCGGGGTCGGCTTCTCGTCGCAATCGCATTTCGGCGTCGCGTTTCGTCAGGTGACCGGCGAAAGCCCGGCCCGGTATCGCCGGTCTCAGCGCGGCCGCGAGTAATTTTCCGACAGAAAGCTGTCAGCTCCATAGGGAACTGATAATTTTTCGGCAGACGTGTTCTCACGATTGCGAAATTTGTCGCCCGTGAGCGATCGCCCGGTGAAGGCGAGCGAGGGAGGATACGTATGACGACATCTTCGAGCACGGTCGCGCCGATCACGGACACCAGCCTGACCGGCTTCTACAAAGACATGACCGTCACCGAGAAGCGCACGTTCTGGGCCTGTGCCACGGGCTGGGCGCTCGACGGCATGGACTTCATGATCTACCCGCTGGTGATCGGCACGATCATCGCGCTGTGGAAGGTCGATGCCGGCTCGGCCGGTCTTGCCGGCACCGTGACGCTGCTGGCCTCGGCGATCGGCGGCTGGGCCGCCGGTTATCTCGCCGACCGGATCGGTCGCGTCCGCACGCTGCAGTTCACCATCATTTGGTTCTCGCTGTTCTCGCTGCTGTGCGCGTTCGCGCAGAATTTCGAACAGCTGCTGATCCTGCGCGCGCTGCTCGGCTTCGGCTTTGGCGGGGAATGGGCGGCCGGCGCGGTGCTGATCGGGGAGACGATTCGTCCGCAGTATCGCGGGCGGGCGGTGGGCTCGGTGCAGTCGGGCTGGGCGGTGGGCTGGGGGCTGGCGGTGCTGGCGCAGGCTGCGCTGTTTTCGCTGCTGCCGCCCGACCAGGCGTGGCGCTGGATGTTCGCGATCGGCGCGCTGCCGGCGCTGCTGGTGCTGTATCTGCGCGCCTATGTGAAAGAGCCCGAGGTTGCGGTCGAAGCCCGCGCCAAGGTCACCGCGGCGGGCGGCAGCCGCTCGATCCTGGCGATCTTCCAGGGCCGCATCCTGAAGACCACCATCCTGGCCTCGCTGGTCGCGACCGGCTGTCAGGGCGGTTACTACGCGATTACCTTCTGGGTGCCGCGCTTCCTGACCACCGAGCGCAAGCTGTCGATCGTCGGCTCGACCGGCTATCTGGCGACGCTGATTATCGGTTCGTTCGTCGGCTATCTGGTCGGGGCGTGGTTCGCCGATCGGTTCGGCCGCCGCAGCTTGTTCCTGACGTTCTCGCTGGGCGCGATGGTGGTGGTGCTGGCCTATACGCAGCTTCCGCTGTCCAACGAGATGCTGTGGGTGCTCGGCTTCCCGCTCGGCTTCTTCGCCTCGGGCTATTTCTCGGGCATGGGGGCGTTCCTGACCGAGCTGTTTCCGACCAGCCTGCGCGGCTCGGGGCAGGGCTTCTGCTACAATTTCGGCCGCGGCGTCGGCGCGCTGTTCCCGTTCCTGGTCGGCTACCTGTCGCAGGTCACCACGCTCGCCAACGCGATCTGCCTGTTCGCGGTGTTCGCCTACGTGTTGTTCTTCGCCGCCGCCTATGCGCTGCCGGAGACCCGCGGCAGGGTGTTGAGCGCCGATGAGTAACGCTGATCATCCAAAAGATCTGGCTCCGGCGTGTCCGGGGCCGGATCCAGCCCCGCGGCGGCCGACGCGCTACGTCGTCCCGCCCGGCGCGGTCGATACCCACGCTCACGTCATCGGGCTGCCGCCGGACTATCCGTTCGTCGCCGCTCGCAGCTACACGCCGCCCGCCGCGACGCCGGAATCGTATCTGGCGATGCTCGATGCCACCGGCATGACCTACGGCGTGCTGGTGCAGGTCAGCGTGCACGGCACCGACAATCGCCTGATGCTGGACACGTTGCAGGCCCACCGCGATCGGCTGAAGGGCATCGCGGTGATTCCGCTCGGCCTGCCGGACAAGGAGCTGGCGGCGCTGAAGGAGGCCGGCGTCGTCGGCCTTCGCCTGAACATCCTGTATGGCGGCGGCATCGGCTTCGAGCGCGTCGGCGAATACGCGGCGATGGCCAAGGAGCTCGGCTGGCATCTGCAGTTCCTGATCGACGCCAAGGATCTGGTGCCGCTGGCGCCGCAGCTCGGGGATCTGCCGGTGCCGTTCATCGTCGATCACTGGGGGCACTTCCCGGTGTCGCGCGGGATCGATGACCCCGGCTTCCAGACGCTGGTGTCGCTGGTGCGCGACGGGGCCTGGGTGAAGCTGTCGGGCGCCTATCGGAATACGGTCGCGGGATATCCCTACCTCGACACCATTCCGTTCGCCCGCCTGCTGCACGAAACGGCGCCCGATCGCTGCGTCTGGGGCAGCGACTGGCCGCATGTCGCGACTTGGCAGCACATGATGAATGTCGGCGAGCTGCTCGATCTGCTCGCCGACTGGGTGCCCGATGCGGCCGCGCGCGACCGCGTCTTCACCGACAACGCCTATCGTCTTTACGGCTTCACGCCCGTTCAGGGCTGAGCTTTTGAGCGCGCAACCGCCGCCCCTGACCGGAGGGCGGCGGTTGGATAAAAATCCTCTCGTTATCCCCATTGGAACGCTTGCGAAGCCGGAAGGCGGACGCTATAAGCCGGTCCTCTTGTCGGAGTGTGGCTCAGCCCGGTAGAGCACTGCGTTCGGGACGCAGGGGTCGCAGGTTCGAATCCTGCCACTCCGACCAAGATTTCACGGGATTACCCCCGTCCTTTCCCGATCCATTTTTCGTTTCACAGCATCACGACGTGCCGCCGCAGCGGCGAAGCCGAGCGTATCGCTTGGTCGATGCGGCATTCACCAGCTGCCGCGGCGGGAATCGATCTGGGTGAAGTCGATCGGGCTCGGTTCGCCGACCTTGGGCGGGGGCGGCGGTTTTTGCGGCTTGGCGCTGCGCTGCTTGGCGGCTTTCAGAATAGCCTCGGCTAGAGGTCCTGGCTTCACCGGGCCAGCCTGCGGCGGCTCACCGTTGGGGCCCGAAGGGGCCTGCAGCGCGAGCGGCTGATCGAGTCGCCCGGGCCGGACGCGGACGCCGACCACTGTGCCCCGCTCGGCGTCGAAGGCGCATTCATACGACACCCGCACCCACTCCTTCTGCGGCGACAGGAAGCGGATCGAGTCGCCGCGATAGTTGACGATTGCGTTGTCCGGCTTGGACGGGTCGGCCTGCTGAAAGATGCCGGCAAACGGCCGGCTGATCCATTCGAAGTCTCCTGGAGCCTGCGCTTCGATCCTGCGCGCACAGATCGCCGAGGCCTTCTCGTTGTTGGCGCGCACGCACGCCTCGGGACATTTCGGCGAATCGGTTGGTACCGGCGCGCTCCTTGCGGGTGGCTGAATACCGGCTGCGTTCGAGGGAGCTGGTTTGGGGGCGGAAGTCGGCTGTGAAGGCTGTGCATGAGCCGCGCTGACGACGCTCGATGCCAGGACTGCTGCATAGATCAAACGAAGCATCGTAATACCACCCATGGTTGGGCGTGTAGTTATCTTCTAGTCCGGAACTTTGAAAGAAGCGAGTCCAATCTTGCTGTCTCACCGAGCTATCAGTAGCTATTACTTACAAAAGTGAAAGTTTATCCTGGTTTGGTGTGGCGTCAAAACTGTTCCATTTTAAGAAACCGAAGCGATTACTTATGTGTGTATAGTTCACTCACGAAGTGTACATGATCAAATACGCAATTGCCCTATAATGACACAATTTAATCATTGTCTGATCTTTGGAGTCCTCCTAATAACGCAACATTCCGCGCGGCAGCAGACGCGATGGAAGGACGGCATTGATCTTTCAACAGGGGAGTATTTGTCGATGAAGCGTAATCTATTTTTTGTCACCGCCAGTGTGCTGGCGCTGTCCGCAACAGCCGCGTTCGCTGCGGATTCCAATACGGTGTATTTGAATCAGACCGGCAACGGTCAGCAGGCCAACATCACGCAATCGGGCAACGGCAATAGTGTCGGTGTCTTCAATGGCAATTCGGGATTCACTCAGGAAGACGGTTCGCTATCGGGAGCGAATCTCCTTACCGTGACGCAGACCGGCAACTCCAACAGCGTCGGTCGCGACATCCAGGGCAAGCAATCCGGCGCGGGCAACTCTGCCGAGATCCTTCAGGCAGGTACCAGCAGCGATGTCGAACTGCAGCAGACCGGCACCAGCAATGGCGCCGTTCCGGCCGGCTGGAACTGGAGCAATGATCCGGGAGTCTTCAACAAGATTACCCAGGATTCGTCGTCGAACGGAAGCAAGGTGTCCGTCATCCAGGATGGCAAGAACAACGTCTTCAGCATCAAGCAGGGCAACACCGGCAACTCGACCTCGGTCAATCAGACCGGTGAGTGGGGTATGGCCTATGTTCGCCAGGGTATCGGCGCCGCGGAGACCGACGCCTCCACGGGCAATTCGCTGCCGACCGGCGGCAATTACAACAGTGCCTCGATCACGCAGAATAACGCCGGCCTGAACTACGCCGTCGCCGTGCAGGGCGGGGGCAACTCGAATTCCCTGTCGATCAGCCAGTCGGGCAATCTGCAGGGCGCCAACGCTTGGCAGAACGGCAACGGAAACTTGTTCACGTCGATCCAGACGAACGTCGGAAACGTTGTCGGTGTGACGGGGAGCATTTACGGGACCGATAGCCCGATCACGCAGACCGGCGACAGCAACGCTTACATCAACACCCAGACCGGATCCAACAATAGCGCCAACGGCTCTCAGGCCGGTAACGTCAACCAAGTGTACAACACGCAGACCGGTACCGGCGAAACACTCCTCGGTACGCAAGCTGGCACATACAACTATGTTAGCAATTCTCAGGCCGGCACCGGCAACAGTCTGACCTATACACAGGTCAACACCGGAGGTGCCGCCTTCAACCAGATCATTAACGAGCAGTCGATCGCGTCGGTGTCGAGCACTGCCTATGTCGTGCAGAATGGCGACGGTCTGTACAGCAAGGGTTTGCAGACTGGTGGGAGCTTCAATTCGGCCAATGTGTCGCAAACCGGGCAGTTCAGCGCGAGTTACTACACGCAGGACGGCACGAGCAATTCGATCGTGGTTGCTCAGGTTGGCAATTACAATCTCTCCAACGTGAATCAGGCCGGCACTGGCAATCACGCCAACATTCAGCAGAAGCCGTGATGGCGGGCTGAAGCCGTGAGGCGAGGCATGCGTGTCTCGCTCTCCTCCGGGAACTGGAGCGACCGGACAAGTCCGGTCGCCGATCTCCTTGTGTCGGTGTCGCGGAGAGTTCTTATGGCTGTGGATCAAGTCCCGCCGGCTGTCCAGTGTGAGGTCGAGGCTGCAGTCAGTGCCGGTCACGTCACGTTGCGCGGCGTAATCACTGCGGTGCGCGACGGTGGCGGCAGCTACACGCTGGCCGTCGACAAGACCGGCGCAGCCGGGACCTCGCGGATTAAGCAGGCAGGTGCTTTCAGTGCCGTTGCCGAGCAACGCGTGACTGTCGGGAATGTCGTACTCGATTACAGCACCGCCAACCGATACGCAGCCAGACTGGACGTGTCGTTCGGCAATATCACCATCCAATGCGATCTCGATCCGGAGACAGTCAAATGACCGCGTCGATGCAACAAATGCGACCGGCCGCGCGGCGGGTGGCCGTGGCAATGCTCGGTCTCGGAGCATTTATCGGTATGGCGTCGGCGCAATCGGCCGATCTCTATACCGATCTTTCGGGCTATCTGGTGAGCCGTGCGCAGCAGGGGATGTTCGCCGACGGCGCGCTGCCGAGCGGCAACCACAATACGGCGATCGCCAGCCAGACTGGCAACGCGAACTCTGTGACGTCCGACGTGCACGGTTCGCTGAACGCGACGCTGCAGTCGCAGCTCGGCTCCGGCAATGACTCCAGCTTCATCGTCAACGGCAATCAGAACGTGCTGCACAACAGTCAGATCGGCGACAGCAATAGCGCCAGGATCGACGTCACCGGTAGCCGCAACGCCTACAGCAGCACGCAGATCGGCAGCAATCTCAGCTACGGCCTCAGCCAGGTCGGCAACAATGGCGGGGCCGTCATCGTACAAATGGGAGGTCATCGATGAAATATGCCGGTATCCTCGCCGCCTTCGCCTTGAGTGCCAGTGCCGCCGGAGCTGATGCGGGTAGCCTGGTCTACACTCCGACTAATCCAGCATTCGGCGGCAGCCCGTTGAACGGCTCTTGGCAGATGCAGCAGGCGACTGCCGGCAATCACTTCAACCGGGCCGCTCCGACCAGTGGACCGCAGCAGATGACGCAGTCGCAGATCTTCGCACAGCAATTGCAAAGCCAGCTCTACGCCTCGCTCGCCAATCAGGTCACGCAGGCGATCTTCGGCACCAACGCCCAACAGAGCGGTACATTCAGCTTCCAGGGCACGACCATCAGCTTCGCCAAGGTCGACGGTCAGACCAACATCACCATCAACGACGGTTCGACCATCACGCAGATCAGTCTGCCGACCGTGACGCATTGACCTGATTTGGACGTGTTCCGGCGTTTTGCCGGATTTGTTCGAGGATATTTCGCGTGGCCCATTATTTCAGATCGATTATTGGCCTCGCCGCAGTGGCCGCTCTGCTTGCCGGCTGCACGCGGCCTGGCCATCGCGATGCTTTCTTCGAGGAGCCGCCGGTGGTGACGCCGCCGTCGCCGACCGCCGTCAATCTCGAGACGTTGCCGCCGCCCCAGCAGAAGATCGATGTGGCGATCTATCAATTCCCCGATCTCACCGGCAAGAATGAGCCCAACGACAACGTTGCAGTGTTCTCCCGCGCGGTGACCCAGGGCGGAGCCGGTTTGGCGATCGATGCGCTGAAGCGCGCCGGCGGCGGGGCTTGGTTCCGTGTCGTCGAGCGCAACGGCCTCAACGATCTGCTGCAGGAGCGTCAGCTGGTCCGCGCCACGCGCCAGGAGTTCGACCGAGAACGTGCCAAACCGCTGCCGCCGATGCGCTTCGCCGGTCTGTTGATCGAGGGCGGTATCGTCGCGTTCGACGCCAATTATATGACCGGCGGAATCGGCGCCAACTATCTCGGCATCGGTGCCGACACCAAATTTCGCCGCGATATGGTGACGGTCGGTCTGCGTGTCGCCTCGGTGCAGAGCGGCGAGGTGCTGACGAGCGTCACCACCACCAAGACAGTTTACTCGGTGTCGCTGCAGGGCAACACCTACAAATACGTCGCGCTCGATAAACTGCTGCAGATCGAGGCCGGCATCACCCGCAGCGAACCGACGCAGCTGGCCGTGCGGCAGGCGATCGATCTTGCAGTGTATTCCACCATCATGGAGGGTGCGCGGCAGAAGCTGTGGCGTTTCGCCGACCCGGTGATGGAGGCGAAGCTGATCCGCGACTATCTCGATCGCGACAAGCCGCAGCCGGCGTTCATGAAGCCGTATCTCACCAGGGAGGAGCGGATCGAGGCCGAGCGCGTCGACCATTCGCCGGAATGGGCGCCGCGGAGCTGACCATGGCCGCGCGCGCGATTCTCATCTGGCTGAGAACTGCGCCACTTGCCGCGGTCGCGGCTGGTGCGAGTTGCGGGGGTGCGATGGCGCAGCAACGCGTTGCCGATGTTGGTGGCTTGGTGGTGAGCGCGCGCGCCGCCGAATCGTCGTTCGATGCGCCCGCCACCGCGACAGCGCCATGGGCGCAAGTGATCGTGCAGGCCGCGAGGGACAACGGCTTGCCGCCGGCGTTCCTGATCCGGCTGCTCAACCAAGAAAGCACCATGTTCACGCTCGCGGTGAGTCGCGCCGGTGCCATGGGCATCGCCCAATTCATGCCCGGGACCGCCGCGGCGCGGGGGCTCGACGATCCGTTCGACCCACTCAAGGCGATCCCGGCAGCGGCACGCTACCTCGCCGACCTGCGCCGGCAGCTCGGCAATATTGGCCTCGCCGCCGCCGCCTACAACGCCGGTGCTGGCCGGGTGACGGCATGGCTGCGCGGGACGTCGGACCTGCCGGCTGAGACGCGTGACTATGTGCTCCGCATCACCGGCTTCAGCGCCGAAGACTGGGCCGCCAACCGTGTCGACGCTTCCGCGATCGCGCCCGCGGCTCCAGCCGTGCCGGCCATCTCGTCGCCGGCAATGGCGGCCACGGCGCCACCTGCAGCCTCTCCCGCGTCGCGTCCAGCGGTGCCGCGCGCGGCGCGCGGAGCCGAGGTTGTTCGCAAGGGCGCGAAGAAGACCACCGTCGAAGCCGAATTGTGCGCGTCGCTATCTGCGAGCGGCCGGGGGTGCATTTTGCAGACAGCTTACTGATTTTCCGACTCAGTGAGCAGCGAGGCGAATCGTCAGCCGCTCCTGCCGGTCATCGTCTGGAGCGGTGCTTACGCTTCGGCTTTTTGACCTTTGAGCGACGATAATAGTCGCGTTCGCGCTTGAGCAGCGGCGAGACGTCGCTCCGCGGCGGCGTCTCGGAATAAGTCGTGACGCCCTGTTGATTCTCGATGCAGCGGCGCATCGCCGTTGGGTCGGTCAGCATTGTGCAATCATTGACCGCGCCGGGATTGGGCGATAGCTGCGCCTGCGCCGGGGCGACGAGCACAGCAGCGGCACCGATCAGCAGCGATTTCCATAAGCAAGTCATCGCGTTGAAGTCCCTGGCGACTTCAACAAGCATAGCTGAAGATCGCCGCGCTGGCACTTCGCAAATTGAACAACGCGCAAGTAGCGTGGCACCACTGCACGTCCGGAGGCCCGTCAGAAACTGACCCACGAGAACCGGACGGGTGCGATCTTGGCGGCCGGCATCGACGCAGGGCGTGTCAGCTTGTCTTGTCCGTGGCGGCCCCGGGAGACGGACGTCTTGTTCCTCTCGGAACAACATTCACCTCGCAGACATTGACCTCTCAACAGGAGGTTCAAATGTCCAATCGGTTTCGCATCGCTTCGCTCGTTTACATGATGACCAATGCTGTGCTGTTCGGCATCGGAATTGTGGCCGTGCTGACAATTCCGGCGCTGGCACGGAATGCCATGGATTGGGTGCCGCTCACGGTTGCAGCAAGTTTCATTTTGGCCGCGCCGATCGCTTGGGTGATCGCGCCCCGGCTGCGTGCCCGCTACTGGCGCCACCGCGACGGCGACGTGATCTCAGGTCCGTCGACTGCAACCGACAATCCGTAAGGCCTCCGTCCCGGCGGCTGAAGGCTCTCTCGGCAGAGAAGGGGCCTTGGCAGAGCAGGGGCGTCAAGGCGCGGCTGGTCGTCACAGCGGCGGGTTGATAAAGATCAACGGGTTGCCTCGGCTCTCGCCCATATCCTCGGCGGGTCGAGCGTGAGCCTTGGTTGGTTGCAATGAACTTGCCTGCGGTAGACTGGTTGCGCGGTTTCCCAGCGCTTGGGGAACTGCCGGATTCGGAACGAACCTCGCTTGCCGGCGCGGCGATGGCCATGAGCCTGCCCGCCGGGGCCTCGGTGTTCGCCCCCGATCAGCCATGCGGCATGTTCATTCTGGTCTGCCGCGGTACGGTGCGCGTTTTCCAGCTCGATCCGGCCGGCAACGAGATCGTGCTGTATCGGCTCGGGCCGGGCAGCATCTGCATCCTCACCACTCTGGCGCTGCTCGCCTCCGACAGCTACAGCGCGTTCGCGGTGACCGAGAGTGCGGTCGACGCAATCGGCCTGCCGGCCACGACTTTTCACGATCTGATGGGCCGCTCGGCCCAGTTCCGCAGCTTCGTGTTCAATGCCCAGGCCGCCCGCATGGCAGATCTGATGGCGGTGATTCAGAACGTCGCGTTCGCATCGATCGAGACCCGGCTGGCCTCGCGCCTGCTGGCGCTCGCGTCCGACGGCCGCGAATTGTCGATCACCCACGCCCAGCTCGCCGCCGAGATTGGTTCGGCACGGGAGGTCGTCAGTCGTCACCTCAAGACCTTCGAACGCCGCGGTTGGGTCAGCCTCGGACGTGGACGGGTCGAGTTGCGCAACGCCGCACCGCTGCGCGCCGCGGCGCAATCGGCACGCTGAGTATCCGCTCGTAGACTTTCGGCTGCTCGCTCATCGCCGGTGACTTGGTCACAGACCTCAACTCCCGCTCGCCTTACAACCAGCGTGTCACTCAACCGAGCGAGGGGAACGAAAATGACTGTGAACATGGGAATGATCGATCGCGTGCTGCGCGCCATTGTCGGAGCCGGCCTGATCTATTGGGCGCTCACCACTGGGCCGATCTGGGCCTGGATCGGCGTCGTGCCGTTGCTGACTGCGGCGATCGGTTTCTGCCCGGCCTATACGCTGTTCGGTATCAAGACCTGCGCGACCAAGTCTTGACGCGGACGACCCAAGTGTGGCTCTCGGGGCGGCGCAGCCCGTTCCCGGGAGCTGCCTTTTTCTGAACAGGGGAAACTATGCACAAGAACTGGATCGATCTGACGGGCGAGCTCTCGGTGGCGCTGCGCGAAGTCCGCACCGGGACACCGGACGTCATGAAGGGCTTCTCGGCGATCGCGCAGGCGGCGCTCAAGGCCAACGCGCTCGATACCAAGACCAAGGAGCTGATCGCTTTGGCCATCTCGGTCGCGACGCGCTGCGACGGTTGCATCGGCTTTCACGCGGAAGCCGCGGTCAAGCACGGCGCGACCCGCGACGAGGTGATGGAGACCATGGGCATGGCGATCTACATGGGCGCCGGCCCCAGCGTGATGTACGCCGCCCAGGCAGTCGAGGCTTATGATCAGTTCGCCAAGAAGAAAGCGGCGGCGACCTCGCCTGCGGAGTAACCGCCAACCGCAGTCGATTCATTCATTGAATTTCGCTCTGCGGTAGAGAATTTCGCGCAAACAGGCCGCTTGGCCGGCGCGCCTTGCGTCCCAGCTCGTGCTGCGTCATATGGTCGGGTCCTGTTTCAGAGATCCGACCATGGCGCATCCCATTCAAGAAGTTCTGCAAGCCTTCGCCGCCGGCGAAATCGTCGTCGTCACCGATGACGACGATCGCGAGGGAGAAGGCGATCTGGTGGTCGCCGCCTCTCTGTGCACCGCGGAGAAGATGGCGTTCATCATCCGCCACACCTCGGGCATCGTCTGTGCGCCGATCACGATGGAAGATGCGCGGCGTCTGCGGCTCGACCCGATGGTCGCGCACAATGATAGCAACCACACCACAGCCTTCACCGTCTCGATCGATTACAAGCCCGATGGCGGCACCGGCATCTCCGCGGACGAACGGGCGTCGTGCTGCCGCGCGCTCGCCAATCCGAATGCCGGCGCCAACGACTTTGCGCGCCCGGGGCATATCTTTCCGCTGATCGCGCGCGAGGGCGGCGTGCTGCTGCGCTCCGGGCACACTGAAGCCGCGGTGGATCTGTGCAAGCTCGCCGGTCTGCCGCCGGTGGGCGTCATCAGCGAACTGATGAACGACGACGGCACCGTCACCAAGGGCTCGCAGGTCGTCGAATTCGCCAAGACCCACAATCTCAAATTGGTCACCATCGCGGATCTGATTTCGTATCGTCAGGCGCGCGAGAAACTGATCGAGCGCGTCGCGACGTTTCCGATCGACAGTCCGATCGGTCCGATGCAAGGCTACGCCTATCGATCGCCGTTCGACGAGATCGCCCACGTCGCCTGCGTCTACAACGGCATCGGCGACGGCAAGAACGTGCTGACCCGGTTCCACAAGCCGAACATTGTCAAGGAACTCTTCACCGGTGCCCGGCGGATGCAGGCGGTGCTCGATCATTTCAAGGCGAACGGTTCGGGTGTGCTGATCTATCTGCGCGACGGTGCCGCCGGCGTGCCGGTCGCGCCGCTCGACGAGCAGAAGACCGCCGAAGCCGACCGGCATCGGCAATGGCGGGAGATCGGCGTCGGTGCGCAGATCCTGCGTGACCTCGGTGTCACCTCGATCCGGCACCTCACCACGTCGCAGATCGACTACAAGGGCTTGTCCGGTTTCGGCATCGAGATCGTCGGCAACGAGCACCTTGAAGGCACCTGACCGAGGTCTTACCCTCCCATCAACGTCGCCCGATGCGGCAAGGTCTGAAAGGACAATCGATGAGCGTGCGCGCGCAAGCCAAGGACAAGCCGACTCCGGCGAGCTTCAAGTGGGACGATCCGCTGCTGCTGGAAGACCAGCTCACCGAAGACGAGCGGATGATTCGCGACACCGCGCGCGCTTACGCTCAGGACAAACTGCTGCCGCGCGTCAATCAGGCGTATCTCGAAGAGAAGACCGATCGCGAGATCTTCAACGAGATGGGTTCGCTCGGCCTGATCGGCGTCACGCTGCCGGAGGACTACGGCTGCGCCAATGCCAGCTACGTCGCCTACGGCCTGGTGGCGCGCGAGATCGAGCGGGTCGATAGCGGCTATCGCTCGATGAACAGCGTGCAGTCGTCGCTGGTGATGTATCCGATCTACGCTTACGGCGACGAGAACCAGCGCAAGAAGTATCTGCCCAAGCTCGCCTCTGGCGAGTGGGTCGGCTGCTTCGGCCTCACGGAGCCGGACGCCGGCTCCGATCCCGGCGGCATGAAGACCAAGGCCGAGAAGGTTGCCGACGGCTACCGCCTCACCGGCAGCAAGATGTGGATCTCGAACGCGCCGATCGCCGACGTGTTCGTTGTGTGGGCGAAGTCGGCCGCGCACGACAACCAGATCCGCGGCTTCGTGCTCGAGAAGGGCATGAAGGGCCTGTCGGCGCCGAAGGTCGGCGGCAAGCTGTCTTTGCGTGCTTCGATCACCGGCGAGATCGTGATGGACGGCGTGGTGGTGCCGGAGGAAAATCTGCTGCCCAACGTCTCCGGCCTCAAGGGGCCGTTCGGCTGCCTCAACCGCGCGCGCTACGGCATCTCCTGGGGCGCGATGGGCGCTGCGGAAGACTGCTTCCACCGCGCCCGGCAGTACACGCTCGATCGCAAGCAGTTCAATCGTCCGCTCGCCGCCACCCAGCTGGTGCAGAAGAAGCTCGCCGACATGGAGACCGAGATCACCCTCGGCCTGCAGGCGTCGCTTCGCGTCGGCCGGCTGATGGACGAGGGCAAGATGGCCCCGGAGATGATCTCGATCGTCAAGCGCAACAATTGCGGCAAGGCGCTCGACATCGCCCGGATGGCTCGCGACATGCACGGCGGCAACGGCATCCAGATCGAATACCACGTGATGCGCCACGCCCAGAACCTCGAGACGGTGAACACCTACGAGGGCACCCACGACGTTCACGCGCTGATCCTCGGGCGGGCAATCACCGGGCTGCAGGCGTTCGCGTAAGGCGTGGTGTAAGTCCGCGCCCTTCGTTCCGCGCTCTGCCGTCATCGCCCGCGTACGCGGGCGACCCAGTATCCCAGAGCGTTCGCTATATGCGATGGCGGTGATTACTGGATCCCCCGCATGCGCGGGGGATGACCATCCGGGTGATTGGGTAAGAACAAACAACAATCTAATTTGGTTGGAAACGCCATGAGCGACGAGAGCGCACCTTCGGACGACGTTCCGTTCAATCGCGAGTTCGGGTTGCAGCCGGGCGTGGTCGAGGAAATCCGTCCCGGCCTGCGCCGCGTGCTCTGCAACAACCCGTCGCCGTTCACCTTCACCGGCACCGTCAGCTACATCGTCGGCCGCGGCAAGGTCGCGATCATCGATCCGGGACCGGCCGATGAAGCCCACGCGGCCGCACTGCTCGATGCCGTGAAGGGCGAGACTGTCACCCACATCCTGGTGACCCATACCCACAAGGATCACTCGCCCGGCACGCCGCTGATCAAGCAGGCGACCGGCGCGACCGTCTATGCCGAAGGTCCGCATCGGGCGTCGCGGCCGTATTTCGAGAGCGAGACGGTGTCGACCGAATCCGGTGCCGACCGCAACTTCAAGCCAGACATGGCGATCCGCGACGGCGACGTGATCGAGGGCGACGGCTGGACCATCGAGTCAGTGGCGACGCCGGGCCACACCGCCAACCACATGGCGTTCGCCTGGCGCGAGGGCGATGCGTTGTTCGTCGGCGATCACATCATGGGCTGGTCGACCACTATCGTGGCGCCGCCGGACGGCTCTATGCCGGACTACATGGCGTCGCTCGACCGGCTGATCGGCCGCGACGAGCAGCTTTATCTGTCCGGTCACGGCGCCGAGATTCACGAAGGTCCGCGCTACTCGCGTTTCCTGAAGCGGCACCGGCTGGCGCGGGAAGCCTCGATCCTGCACCGGCTCGGCAAGGGCGAAACCGATATCCCGAGCATGGTGCGGGCGATCTATATCGGCATCGATCCGCGACTGGTGGGCGCTGCCGGCTATTCGGTGCTGGCACATCTGGAAGATCTGGTGACGCGCGGCGTCGTCGCCACCGAGGGCGATCCGGTGATCAGCGGCCGCTACCGGTTGGCCGGTTAGTAGCCGCCTCTGCTCACAGCTTGTAGGCGGTGCGGAAGCCGCCCCAGTGGCGGCCGCGAACCCGCACCGGCACGTCGATCTCGCGCATCATCACGGTCTGACCGCCGCCCATGTCGCGGGCGTAACTCTGGATCAGGAACGAGCGGGTGTTGCGACCGGCCGCGAGCCCGGCCGGGTCATTGAAGATCCGCCGGTTGCGCGAATTGGCGGTGTTGAAGGCGACGTCGCCCGGCCGCTGCGGCTGCGAGTACAGCCTGTTGTGCACCGGCAGATAGCCGTTACGGTCGATCATCACGCAGAACGCCATCCGCGGGTCCTTGGCCAGGAACGCTTCCTGGAACGGTGGCAGCGCGCGGTCGGCCCAATCGAGATATTGCGTGCGGTATTGCTTCGGGTCGGTTCCGGGGATCTCGACGTAGTTCTCGTCGAACATCTGCTCCAGCGCCAGCGCGCCCGAGGCGATGCCGCGCTCGAAGATCTTGGCGAGTTCGTGCCCGGCTTCGATCGCGCGGGTGACGAACTCGGTGTTCTCGTCGCGGATCGCCCACAGCCGGTCCTCGATCCGCTGCTGCAACGCTGTATCCGGCGCAACGAACCGCGCCAACGCGCCGGCCTTGCCGTGCTCGGCGACGCGGAGGCGGCAGGCCCCGATGTTCTGAAGCTCGGCGGAGAGCTGTTGCCCGGTGGCGAGCCCGGCCGCGGCCGGGCCGCTGATCAGCACGCCGTCCATCGAGATTTCGTACACCGGCGCGGAGACCTTGCCGCGCGGGGTGTCGAGCTCGATCTGCAGGTGGCATGGAAGCTTCTCGCGGCGCCGGGCGTCCTCGCGGTCGCCGAGCTTGAGCAGGACCGCGGTCCGGGACCGCAGCTTCTCGGCGAAGTTGGTGACGTTTTGGCCGGCGCGGGCGACCTCGTTGCCGTGCTGCTCGGCCTCGCGGGTGGCGCTGTCGATCTCGGCGGCGCTGTCGCCGACCGAGGCGATGAAAGTCGAGGCCGAAGTGGCGTTGTCGGCGATATCGCCGGTGGTGGCGTTCTGTTCAGCGACCGCGCCGTTGACGGTCTCGAACACCGGCCGGATTGCCGCGATCGCGTTGGTGATGCGATGGACCGCGTCGGCGGAGCTGGATGCGTCGTGTTGCAGGGCGTCGATCTTGCGCTTGATCTCCTCGGTCGCCTCCTGGGTCTGCACCGCCAGCGCCTTCACCTCGGTCGCGACCACGGCGAAGCCGCGCCCCGCAGCGCCGGCGCGGGCCGCCTCGATCGTAGAATTCAGCGCCAGCAGCGTGGTCTGGCGAGCGATCTGGGAGATCAGGTTGACGACGTTGCCGATCGCTGCAGAGGAGTCCCGCAGCCGCTCGACATTGGCGGTGGCCTCGTCGGCGGCGGCGCTCGCGTCATCGGCGAGCTGCGACGCCTGCCGCACCTGGGCGCCGATGCCATGGGCCGAATGGGTGAATTTATCGGCGGCCTGGGAGAACGAGCTCGCGGTCGCCTGTGCGGCGCTGGTTCGGCCGTTGAGGGCGTCGGTGCGTTCGCGGATGGTGTGCAGGGTCGTGGTGGTGGCCTGCACGCCCGTGGTCACCGATTGGGCGGCGCGCTCCAATTGGCGGATCAACGAGCCGAGCTCCAGTTCGAGCAGCTCGAGAATTTCTCTGGCCGAATCGGCCTCCGAAGCAACGGGTTCGGTCGGCGCTGGGGCCGAAACCGGAACGACGTTCGGGGCCGCCGTCTCCGGCAGCCGCTTTCGAAATAGGCCGAACGCCATGGTTCCTCCCGCAAAACTAGAATTTGGTCGGCTACTCTCGCGTTTCCTCGTGAAGGTACGGTTAAATTTTCTTTCGGTGGAATTACGGATTTCCCGCTTCGGTACGGTGGCAAGTCTTTGATTTTGGCGGATGCGCCGCTTATAACCCCGCGCCGCAGCCCGAAAATTCCAACGGATCGACCCGCGAGAGAGAGCGCATGGCCGGACATTCGCAATTCAAGAACATTATGCACCGCAAGGGCCGGCAGGACGCACAGCGGTCCAAGCTGTTCAGCAAGCTCGCCCGCGAAATCACCGTTGCCGCCAAGCTCGGCACGCCGGATCCGGCGATGAACCCGCGGCTGCGCGCCGCGGTGCTGGCGGCGCGCGCGGAAAACATGCCGAAGGACAATATCGAGCGCGCGATCAAGAAGGCGATCGGCGGCGACTCGGAGAACTACGACGAGATCCGTTACGAGGGCTACGGTCCCGGCGGCGTCGCCGTGATTGTCGAAGCGCTGACCGACAACCGCAACCGCGCCGCCTCCGACATCCGCTCGTTCTTCACCAAGTCCGGCGGCAATCTCGGTGAAACCGGATCGGTGTCGTTCATGTTCGATCGCACCGGTATCGTCGAATACGATGCCGACAAGGCCAGCGCCGACGACATGCTCGAGGCGGCGATCGAAGCCGGCGCCGACGACGTGGTGTCGTCTGAAGCCGGCCACGAGATCTACGCCTCGCAGGAGACCTTCCGCGACGTCGCCAAGGCGCTCGAAGCCAAGTTCGGCGAGGCGCGCAAGGCGGCGGTGATCTGGAAGCCGCAGAACACCGTCGCGGTGGACGACGAGACCGGCGAGAAGCTGTTCAAGCTGATGGACGCCCTGAACGACCATGACGACGTCCAGAACGTCTACGCCAACTTCGAAGTCTCCGACGCCCTGATGGCGAAGATGGCGGGCTGACCAGGACTGCGCGGCCGGTCGGCCGCGCATCCGGCAGAAGCCGCTTTACAGCACGACCATATTGTATTTCGCGGGGCCTACCACCGAGGCGACGCGCATGTAGATGGTGTTGTTGTTGTTTCCGTCCTCATAGATGATGGTCTGGTTCGCCGGCACCGGTGGCGGCGGGGGCGGAGCCGGCGTGTAGGGCGTGTTCGGCACGCGTTGCGTGATCAGCACGCCCGTTGTTCCGGCCGGTGGCAAAGGGCCGACCGGCGCGAGGGTGGGAAAAGTCAGGCTCTCAACCGGCACCGCGTAGGCGTCAGTTTCCGAAACACGTTTAACCTGACCGTGAGTGATAACTCGGCTCATGATGATCTCCCATCGGCTATTTCCGATAGCACTATGCAATCATCACAACTTTAGGTTGTAAAATACAATCTGCTCGCCTCGTGTTTGTACGAGGGCGGTGCCGTTTCCCCACGACTCTCGATGCGGCCCCCGGGGAGGGCTCCGCTCAGCACGTCGTTGCTATTTTGTTCTTAAGCTTTTCGGCGTTATCACATGCGCCATGAACTCAGCGTCGAATCGCAGCGTCCGCATTCTCGGCATCGACCCCGGCCTCCGCCGCACCGGCTGGGGGGTGGTCGAGAGCGAGGGCAATCGGCTGGTCTATGTGGCGTGCGGCTCGGTCGAGCCGAAGGACACGCTGCCGCTCGCCGAGCGGCTACTGGCGATCCACGATGGCCTGGACAAGGTGCTGACCGGCTACGCGCCGGATGAGGCCGCGATCGAGCAGACTTTCGTCAACAAGGACGGCGCCGCGACGCTGAAACTCGGCCAGGCGCGCGGCGTGGCGATGCTGGTGCCGGCGATGCACGGCCTGCTGGTCGCCGAATACGCCCCCAATCTCGTCAAGAAAACGGTGGTCGGCGCCGGCCATGCCGACAAGACCCAGATTCAGATGATGCTGAAGATCCTGCTGCCCAAGGCCGAACCCAAGAGCGCCGACGCCGCCGACGCCCTCGCCATCGCCATCACCCATGCCCACCACCGCGTCAGCGCGCAGAGGCTGAAGGCGGTGGGGGCATGAGGAACAGTATGTTCAGGGCAGTCCCCCTCCCTGCGCACAGCGTGCTCCCTCTCCCGCCTGCGGGAGAGGGGTGGGGTGAGGGCGACGCGAGCACCGTGCTGGTGGCACCCCCACCCCCGGCCCCTCCCCCGCAAGCGGGAGAGGGGAGCGCGCCGCGCCGCGGAGCCCTCCCATGATTGGCAAGCTCAAAGGCGTCATCGACAGCTACGGCGAGGACTATGTGATCCTCGACGTCCACGGCGTCGGCTATCAGGTGCATTGCGCCAGCCGCACCTTGCAGGCGCTGCCGCCGCCCGGAGAGGCGGCGACGCTGTCGATCGAGACCTATGTGCGTGAGGATCAGATCAAGCTGTTCGGCTTTCGCACCGATACCGAGCGCGAGTGGTTCCGGCTGCTGCAGACCGTGCAGAGCGTCGGCGCCAAGGTGGCGCTGGCGGTGCTCTCGACCTTGCCGCCGCACGACCTCGCCAACGCCATCGCGCTGCGCGATAAGGCGGCGGTGGCGCGCACCCCCGGCGTCGGCCCGAAAGTCGCCGAGCGCATCGTCACCGAGCTGAAGGACAAAGTGCCGGCGCTGAGCAATGTCGATCCCGCGGTGGTGCATCTGTCCGGCGCGATCGACGACAACACCGCGCCGCGCGCCGTCGCCGACGCGATCTCGGCGCTGGTCAATCTCGGCTACGGCCAGCCGCAAGCGGCCGCCGCGGTTGCCGCGGCGTCGCGCACGGCCGGCGAGGACGCCGCCACCGCGCAACTGATCAAGCTCGGCCTCAAGGAGCTGTCGAAGTGAGTATCACCGACGCCGACCGCGAACTGATCACCGCCGCGATCGAGACGATTACCAAGCGTTATCGCAACGACTGGCAGGAAGTCGGTGCCGCGCTGCTGACCCGCACCGGCCGACGCTTCGTGGCGGTCAATCTCGACGCGTATCTCGGCCGCATGGCGGTGTGCGCCGAGGCGGTCGCGCTCGGTCAGGTGATCACCGAGCTTGGGGAGGCCGGCATCGACACCATCGTGGCGGTCCGCCACCCCAAGCCGCACGACACCGACCGCACCGTCCGCGTCGTCTCGCCCTGCGGCGCCTGCCGCGAACTGATCTGGGACTACGACCGAGGCGCCCGCGTGCTGGTGCCGGGTCCGGACGGCGCCGAAGCGGTGAGCATCAGCGAACTGCTGCCGAACAAATACAGCCGGGAGCGGGTGTTGTGATTGGAGCGCTGATGTCAGCCGCTGCCCTCTCTCCTTGCGCGGCGCGCTCCCTCTCCCGCCTGCGGGAGAGGGCTGGGGTGAGGGCGACGCGAGCACTGTGCTCGCGGACCCCCACCCCCGCCCCCTCCCCGCAAGGGGGAGGGGAGAAGAGGCGCTGCGCTCGTAGCATGCTACGTTGCCCCCATGACTGACCCCCGCCTCGTCACCCCCGAGCGCCGCGGCGATGATCTTGGCGACGCGGCGCTGCGGCCGCAGAATTTGTCCGAGTTCGTCGGCCAGCAGCAGGCGCGCGCCAATCTGCAGGTGTTCATCGACGCCGCGCGCAAGCGCAAGGAGGCGCTCGACCACGTGCTGTTCGTCGGCCCGCCCGGCCTCGGCAAGACCACGCTGGCGCAGATCGTGGCCCGCGAGCTCGGCGTCGGCTTCCGCGCCACCTCGGGACCTGTGATCGCCAAGGCCGGCGATCTCGCCGCGCTGCTGACCAATCTCGAAGAGCGCGACGTGCTGTTCATCGACGAGATCCACCGCCTCAGCCCCTCGGTCGAGGAGGTGCTGTATCCGGCGATGGAGGATTTTCAGCTCGATTTGATCATCGGCGAGGGCCCGGCAGCGCGTTCGGTGAAGATCGATCTGTCGAAATTCACGCTGGTCGGCGCGACGACCCGCGCCGGCCTGCTCACCAATCCGCTGCGCGACCGCTTCGGCATCCCGGTGCGGCTGAACTTCTACACGATCGATGAGCTGGAGAGCATCGTGCGCCGCGGCGCGCGCGTGCTGGGGACCCCGATCACCAATGACGGCGCCAACGAGATCGCCCGCCGCGCCCGCGGCACGCCGCGCATCGCTGGCCGGCTGCTGCGCCGCGTCCGCGACTTCGCTTCCGCCGCCGATGCCGAAGCGATCGACCGCGCCATCGCCGATCATGCGCTCGGCGCGCTGGAAGTCGACAGTGCCGGGCTCGATGCGATGGACCGCCGTTACCTCACCACCATCGCGCTGAACTATGGCGGCGGCCCGGTCGGCGTCGAGACCATGGCGGCGGCTTTGTCCGAGCCGCGCGACGCCATCGAGGACATCATCGAGCCGTATCTGATCCAGTGTGGCTACCTGCAGCGCACCCCGCGCGGCCGACTGCTCACCGACCACGCCTTCCGCCACCTCGGCCTCGCCGCCCCGTCACGCGATCCGTCGCAGTTCGGGCTGTTCGGCGGGGAGGAGGAATAAAGGCGGCATAGAAATCGGCATCGGATGATGCTATATTTGATGCCGATGGAGGAGCCTCATGAGAACGACGATTGCCATCGACGATGAGTTGTTTGCGAAAGCTCAGAAATTCGCAGGCCTCGACGAAAAGTCCGCGGTGATCAAGACGGCGCTGCAGGCCTATGTCGAACGTGAAGCAGCGAGGCGACTTGCGCGCCTGGGTGGGTCGATGCCCGATGCCAAGGCGCCCCCGCGTCGGCGCTCACCGAAATTCACCAACGACTGATGCTCCTGGTCGACACATCGATCTGGATCGACCATTTCCGCAAGGGAGACTCGACGCTCAGCGCCGCTCTTGGTCGGGAAGAGGTCCTGGTCCATGCTTTTGTTATGGGCGAGTTAGCGCTGGGCCATAACGTTCACTTTGAGACGATCGCGGCCGACCTTTCGGACCTTCCTCAAGCGACGATTGCGGTGCCTGGTGAGGTATTGCGGCTCATTTCGCGCGCCGAGCTGGGCGGCTCGGGAATCGGCTACGTGGATGCACATCTAGTCGCTTCGACGCTGCTGACGCCTGAGGCGCAGCTATGGACGCGCGATAAGAGATTAAAAGCGGTGGCCGATCGACTATCGATCTCCGCCCAAGTGGAGTGACGAGTTGTCCCACCCCCTCGACGGCGCCATCATCGATGGCGCGCATCATATGCAGGTCCGTGTCTACTACGAGGACACCGACTTCTCCGGTATCGTCTATCACGCCAACTATCTGCGCTTCATGGAGCGCGGGCGGACCAATTATCTGCGGCTGCTCGGGGCGGCGCAGAGCGAGCTGTTTGCCGAGGCGGAGAGCGAGACGCCGGGCTTTGCATTCGTGGTGCGGGCGATGCAGCTCGATTTTCTCAAATCCGCCAAGATGGACGACCTGCTCGAGGTGATCACCCGGCCGGTCGAAGTCCGCGGCGCCTCGATCACCATGCAGCAGCAGATCAAGCGCGGCGATCTGGTGCTGATGGAGGCCAAGGTCAAAGTCGCGTTTGTCTCCGGTGGCCGTGCTAAGCCTATTCCAGTACCGCTTCGCGTCGCCATGAAGGCCGACGTTTCCTGACGCGTTCGACTTCGGGCGCTGCCGGTTTCCCGAGCTAGGGCGGTCCGGGATTTGATGTTACAGGGAGCGAGCCGGAAGCTCGAACCCTCGGACAACGTCATGAGTGATACGCCCCACAGGATTGTCATTGTCGGCGGCGGTGCCGGCGGCCTGGAACTCGCCACCGCTCTTGGCGACAAATACGGCAAGTCGGATGCCGTTCGTATCACCCTGGTGGACCGCAGCCGCACCCACATCTGGAAGCCGCTGCTGCACGCGATTGCGGCCGGCTCACTGCGCCGCTCCCAGCACGAGTTGAACTACCTAGCCCAGGCGCATTGGCACGGCTTTCATTACCGCCTCGGCGAGATGAACGGGCTCGATCGCGCCCGCAAAATGGTCAAGCTGGCGCCGGTGATCGACGACGAGGGCCGGGAAATCAATCCGGAGAGCGAGCTCGGCTACGATACGCTGGTGATCGCGATCGGCAGCGTCACCAATGATTTCGGCACGCGCGGCGCGCGCGAGCACGCTGTGCCGCTGGAGACGCCGGAGCAGGCGTCGCGCTTCAACAAGCGCATGGTCAATGCCTGCCTGCGCGCCCAGCATCAGCACAGTCCGATCGAGCCGGGGCAGCTTCACGTCGCCATCATCGGCGCCGGCGCCACTGGCACCGAACTCGCCGCCGAACTGCATCACACCGCGCGCGAGATCATTGCCTACGGGCTCGACAAGATCGACCCCGAGCACGACCTCAAGATCGTGCTGATCGAAGCGGCGCCGCGCATTCTGCCGGCGCTGCCGCCGCGCATTTCGGACGCGACGCTGAAGCTGCTGCAAGACCTCGGCGTCGAGGTGCGGACCGGTGCACGCGTGGCGGAAGTGCTCGATCATGCGGTGCGTCTCGCGGACGGCGAAGTGATCCCCTCCGAGCTGGTGGTGTGGGCCGCCGGCGTCCGGGCCCCCGACTTCCTTGAGGGCATCGACGGGCTCGATACCAACCGCATCAACCAGATCGTGGTCCGCCCGACGCTGCAAGCGACGCGGGATGACGATGTGTTCGCGATGGGGGACTGCGCCGCCTGTGTCATCCCCGGCTACGAGAACGGCGTTCCGCCGCGGGCGCAGGCCGCTCATCAGGAAGCCGAATTCATGCTGGAGCAGATCGAGAAACGCCTGAAGGGCGAGCCGCTCGGTGAGTTCCGCTATCGCGATCTCGGCTCGCTGGTCTCGCTCGGCAAGTATTCCGCAGTCGGTAATCTGATGGGCTCGCTGGTCGGCAAGAGCTTCCTGATCGAAGGCTATTTCGCCCGCTTTATGTACCGCTCGCTGTACAAGATGCACGAAGCCGCGCTGTACGGCCGCGGCCGAACTCTGCTCAGCGTGCTGTCCGGCGCGACGCGCCCGACCCCGACGGTGAAGCTGCATTGACGACCGAGTGGCGTTGTCGTCTCGGTGCCTGACGGACAGCCGTCGCGGCTGCCATCGGTTAGATTGTCTGCGTAACGGTTGATTCGGTCGCGCTGGAAGGACGAGACGTGACGAAGGGAATACGGGCCCGCGAGGTTGCGCTGATGGGGCAGGGCGAGCGCGATCTGCGGCTCGATTTCCTGCGTGGCGTCGGCCAGTGGATGATCCTCATCGATCACATTCCCTACAATTTTCTCAGCTGGTTCACGCTGCGCAACTACGGCTTCTGCGACGCCGCCGAGTTCTTCGTCTACATCTCCGGCTATTCGATCGGCTTCGCCTATGGGCCGGCGGTTCGCTCCGGCGAAATGGTGGCGGCGACCAAGCGGCTGTGGACCCGCGCGGTGCAGCTCTATGTCGCGCACATCTTTCTGTTCCTGTTCTTCACCGCGCAGGTCGCCCGCGCGGCGCGTCGGTTCGACGATCCGATGTACAAGGACGAATTCAACGTCGCGCAGTTCCTCGCCAATCCCGACGTCATGATCCAGCAGGCGCTGCTGCTGACCTACAAGCCGGTCAATCTCGACGTGCTGCCGCTGTATATCGTGCTGGTCGTTGCTGCGCCGTTGATCCTGTGGGGGCTGCTACGCCGTCCGCATCTGACCCTGGTGTGCTCGGCGGCGTTGTATTTCGCTTCGCGTCACTTCGGTTGGAACCTGCCGTCGTTCCCGGACGGTCATTGGTACTTCAATCCGTTCGCCTGGCAGTTCCTGTTCGTGTTCGGCATCTGGTGCGGTTTCGGCAACGGTCCGCAGATCCGCCCCTGGGTGAAGTCGCTGCCCAACCAGCTGCTGAGCTGGACCATCGTGGTGGTCGCACTGGTGATCGCGCTGTCGTGGAATTTCGAAGCGCTGTACGGCTTGGTGCCGGAATCGATCGGCAAGATCCTGTATCCGATCGACAAGACCAGCCTGGCCCCGGTGCGGCTGATCCATTTTCTCGCGCTGCTCGCGATCGTGGTGAAGCTGCTGCCGCCGGATCTGCCGGCGCTGCGCTCGGAGTGGCTGCGCCCGATCATCCTCTGCGGCCAGCGCTCGCTGCCGGTGTTTTGCTTCGGTGTGATTCTCGCCTTCACGGCACATTGGATCCTTGTGCAGGTGTCGAGCAGCATCGCGATGCAGATCCTGGTCAGCGTCGGCGGCATCGGGCTGATGACCGGCGTGGCCTGGCTGGCGACCTGGTATCGGACCTTGCCGACGTTGGTGACGGTTCCGCCCACCGTGCCGATCGAACACGGCGATCAGCAGCAGACACCGGCTGAGAAGGCGCCGAGCGCCGAGACATCCGCGCCAGAGATGAAGTCGGCCGAGCGCGCTTGACTCGTTGTACCGATCGGTACAGTTTGGCGGCGTCCCGTTCGCCTTGGAGAAGCCGTGATGTCGCGTCCGCCGTTGCCGCCCTTCACCCGTGAGACCGCCGCCCAGAAAGTGCGGATGGCCGAAGACGCCTGGAACTCGCGCGATCCAGCTCGGGTGTCGCTGGCCTATACGCCCGATAGTCGCTGGCGCAATCGCGCCGACTTCTTGCAAGGCCGCGACGCCATCGTCGAGTTCCTGACCCGCAAATGGGCGAAGGAACAGGACTACCGCCTAGTCAAGGATCTCTGGGCGTTCGACGGCCGATTCATCGCCGTGCGCTTTCAATATGAGTGGCACGACGACGCCGGGCTTTGGTATCGCTCCTACGGCAACGAGCAGTGGGAGTTCGACGACGACGGTCTGATGCGCCGGCGCGAGGCAAGCATCAACGACGTCGCGATCAGCGAGGGCGACCGCCGTTTCCACTGGCCGGCGCCGGGGCCGCGCCCGGCCGATGTACCCGGGCTGGCCGCGGAGCCGTTTTAAGTTCGATGCAGAACTGATAAAGAACCAAAGGCAACTGATCACATCCGACGGGGCCGGGACAAGCCCGGCCATGAGGGCGATGGGGTTGTTGCTGACTCGATCTGTAGCCCGTGAAGACACTGCGACCACCCGCCGCGAAAGCAACCACCGACCGCGCCGCTTTGCTGCCGCTGCTCGGCGAAGTGTTTCGCGCCCATGGCTACGAGGGCGCGTCGCTGGCTCTGATCAGCGCAGCGACCGGGCTCGGCAAGGGCAGCCTGTATCACTTCTTCCCCGGCGGCAAAAAGCAGATGGCCGAAGAAGTGCTGGCCGAGATCGACGGCTGGTTCGAAGCGAACATCTTCGCGCCGCTGCGCGATCCGTCCGACCCGCGGGCTGCGATTGCGGCGATGCTGTCCGGCGTCGACAGCTACTTCCGCTCCGGTCATCGCGTCTGTCTGGTCGGAGTGATCGCACTCGGCCACGCGCGCGATGAATTCGCCGCCCCGGTGAACGACTATTTCGCCCGCTGGCAGGACGCACTCGCCGTCGCACTGCGCCGCTGCGGCTTGCCGGCAGCCACCGCGCGGCGCCGCGCGGAGGATGCGGTGCTGTCGATCCAGGGCGCCCTGGTGCTGGCCCGCGCGCGAAACGATGCCGCGGTATTCACCCGCGCGTTGTCCGATCTGAAGACGAGGTTGATGGCGGCTTGACGCGGCCCGCTGCCGCCTAGCTGTTCTTGCGCTCGCCGCGCAGCGACGGCAGGCCGATGCCGGCGGCATCGAAGCCGCCGTCGACTGCCAGGATCTGCCCAGTGATGTAGCTGGCTCGCTCGCTGCAAAGGAAAAAGATCGCCTCGGCGAGTTCCTCTTCCAGGCCGTAGCGCGCCATCGGAATTGCATCGCGATAGTCGGATCGGATGTCCTGGGTGTGGACCTGCTTGGCCATCGCGGTGTCGACCGGGCCGGGCGCCACGCCGTTGACGCGGATGCCGAGCGCGGCGAGTTCGACCGCGCATTGTTTGGTGAAGTGAGCCAGTCCGGCCTTGCTCGATCCGTAGGCGACGCGCAGCGTCGACGCGCGCAGCGACGAGATCGAGGTGATGTTGACGATCGCGCCGCCGCCGGAATCGCGCATCAGCGGCACGGCAGCCTGAGTCATCAGAAACGGACCGGTGAGGTTGACGTCCATCACCCGCTGCCACTCGTCGGGCGTGGTGTCCATCAGCGGCTTGAACACGGCGATGCCGGCATTGTTGACCAACGCATCGAGCCGGCCGAACCGCTCGGTGATCGCCGCGATGTCGCGCGACACCGACCCGCGATCGGCGACGTCGCAATGGAGCGCGATCATGCGATCCGGCAGCGCCAGATCGTCCATCGCAACGCGCAGGCCCTCGTCGTCGCGGTCGAGCAGTGCCACCGACCAGCCATCGGCAAGAAAGCGTTTGGCGGCAGCGAGGCCGATGCCGCGAGCGGCACCGGTCACCAGTGCGACGTGGGGCGAGGATACGGTCATGGGCATTCCAGTCATGTGAGTGTCATCGAGCGCAAGGGCGGCGGTCGAAGCTCCACATGCCAGCGCCGTGCCAATGCTGTCCAGCGTGGCAGGCCGTCGCGGCACTCGCGGCCAGGGAACAAGTCGACGACATCTGGTTTACATCGAACTGAAATACAACTTCGTGTTCAGGCGGATACGCCGCCGTTGAGGTCTGGAGGTCTGGTATGCAAGACGACATCGAACAGCGAATTCGGCATCGCGCCCGCGAGTTGTGGGAAGCGCAAGGGCAGCCGGAGGGCCGGAGCGAAGAATTCTGGCTGCAGGCGGAACAGGAAGTCCGCGGCGAAAAAGAAACTTACGATCGGCTTCAGTCGGATCCGAGCGTTACGACCAATAGCTGACCGTTATCAAAAGAAGCGCCGCCGGCATTCTGTGCCGGCGGCGTTCGATCAGTTGCATCCGACGAAGGTCAACGCACGTAGAATACCACGCCCGCGATGGTCAGCAGCGCCGCTGCTGCGAGCAGATGCGCGAACGCGCGAGAAGCTACGAGTTTGGTCGTGTCGTTCATGCGGCTTTCTCCCCAGTCTGCAGAGCCGTTGCTGCGGTCCCCGCGGGCAATACGATCTGAGACCGCCTGCATCGCACAGGCAGAGTCCGACAATGATTCGCGCCGGACTTGATCGTTGATGAGATACGCTGAACACCCCGCGACGACCATTCGCACTTAGAGTCCCCACTCTGCGAATAGCGATGCATGAACGTTCGTCAATCAATGCGGCGGGAATTTGTTCGATGCGAATGTACGCTTGCGTGCTTTTGCAGGGAGGCGTCATTGCACTGCAGCGCAGACGCCGATCGGTATTGCTGCAGTGATCGGTCCGGCACCAGCGTCGGATCATGATCCTGCATTCGGATTGTCGGCCGAGGCGGTCGCAAAGCCCTTATCGCGCTGCCGTCGCCGCGAAGTCGGCGACGGCGAGCGATGCGGCCGTTACAGCGTCTTCAAATACTCCAGCAGCGCGCGCTTGTCGTCGTCCGACAGATCGGTGCCGAAGCCCTTCCCCTCGTGACCGCAATTGCTGTCGCCGGAGTTCAGGTGGCTGCAGTCGGTCGTCACGAGCGTGTAGTCGAATGCGGTCTGGTCGGCGGCGAGTCCGACATTGACGATGTCGTAGGCCGGGCCGACCTTGAATTGCTTGACGCGCTGCGCTGCCGGCTTCAGCAGTTCCGCGAGGCTCGGCACCGAGCCGTTGTGAAGATATGGGGCGGCGGCCCAGATGCCCTGCAGCACGCGCGCCTCGTAGGCGCCGTGCGGCGGCGCGGGCGGAGCTGCCGCGGGCGCCGGGATCTGCAGCCCCTGCACCGAGAAGTTCTTCAGCTGTGCGGGCGGCGGCGTGATGCCGTGGAAGGCGCCGCGCAGGTCGCGCAGCTCCGGCGGCAGCGGCAGAAGCTGCGGGGCAGGCTGCGACGTCTTGCGCTCAGCGAGCGCCTTGTCGGACAACGGCGCCTGTGCGGTCGCGATCGGCGCCGAAGTCGGCGAGCCGCCGGCGGCGCGCAGCGCCTGTTCGGCGATCGAGCCGATCACCGACGTGGCGAGGATGTTGAACGCCAGATCGGTTTCCTTCAGCGGCGCGGTGACCAGCGGAATGAAGGCGCCCTGCAGCACGCCGGTCTTCGCCGTCCACGCCAGGATGTCGTATTCCTTGGTGTCGGTGCCGACGTTCTGGATCGGCGTCTTCCAGGTGTTGTTGTGGAAGAAGCGCACGACGCCGGGCTTGATGCCGTGGCAGTCTGCGCAGCTTCCCGCGGCGTTGTAGATCGCCATGCCCTTGGCGGCGAGCGTGCTGTCGACCAGCCACGGCCATTTCGGCGGGCCGATCTTCTTGACGAGATTCTCGAGCTTGCCGAGGCCGTCGAAATTCGCCGAGTTGTTGTTGAGGAAGTTGACGTAGATGCCGTTGTTGGTCGGCTGGAAGATGCCGAACACGCCGAATACTTCGCCGAGATTACGCGACAGCGCCAGAATGTCGTTGCCGTTGTCGGCGAAACCGGGCCATTGCGTCATGTCCTGGATCGGCGCGTTCCACAGGAACGGGTAGCGCACCGGCGCGTCGGCGACCTTGATGTTGTCGGCGATCAGGAAGCTCGGTGGCGGGCCGAGGTCGAGGCCGGTCAGCCGATTGAAGATCATGCCGACCGCGTCGAGCCGCGCTGGTCCCCATTGGTGCTTCGGTAGCGCCTTCTGCATCAGCGTGTGGAAGCGCAAGTACCAGAGATCGAAGGACACGCGCAGCGCCGCGACATCGGCCGGATCGGGCGGGGCGGTCTTCAGCACCCGGGCGGCGAACGCCTTGAACTCGGCATCGTTGGCGATCGCGCGGCCGGCGGCGGCGTCGAGATCGGCCACGAAGGTCTGGAAGTCGACGATCGCCGGCCCGCCGTCGATCCGATAGGTCCTTCCTTCGGCACTGATCTGGCGGGTGTGACACGCCGAGCAGGTCATGCCGACGATCTCGGAGCCGGCGGCGCCGGACGTGCTGAAGCCGACCGGCAGGCCGTCGGTGTTGGCGGGATTCGGCAGATAGCCGTAACGCGACAGGCTCGCCTCGAGAAACGGCTGGCCGTCCGGTTGTCGCAGCGCCTTCAGCCACGACAGCGGGATCATGCGCGAGCCCTGGTCGCGCTCGTAGAAATCCGCGCGGGTCGCGGCGGTCCAATCGCTGCCCTGGTCGGCGAAGATTGGAGTCTGCGTCTGCGCTTGCGCCGCGACGGCGCCGAGCAGTGCGGTCATTATCGGAAATGCACGAACTAATCGCCGGAACGGGACACGCATCGTCATCCCCCTCAGAAATGAACGTCTGAACTGATTAGTTGGAACGCCGCAAGTCTCGTGCTGTCAGCCGGTCGAATGCAACTAAAAAGTTTGTCGGCTGTGATAATCGATCAGGACGAGAAGGTATAATGCGGTGGATGACTGGGCAAAAACTCTGCCGTCTCGCGGAATGTTGAACGGCGCCGCCGCTGATCGCGTGCGAGTGGGCGACCGGACAGGCGGTGCCGATGTGCCAGGTAGAGGAGGGCCGGACCGGGCGGCGGCTGCCTTCAGTTTGCCGCAGGCGATGCCGTCGGATCGCGGCTGCCGCGGGTTCGCCGCATGGTTTTGACGCCGCACGATCGCCCGTGACCTTTCGTCCCCCCTCATGTAAAAGCCCTTCACATGAGCTGGCGCAAGGAAGAGCGCCGCGCCGAGCGCGGCTATCATCACGGCAATCTGAAGGAAGCGCTGCTGCAGGCCGCGCTCGGGCTGATCGCCGAGAAGGGCCCGGCCGGTTTCACCTTCGCGGACGCGGCCCGGATGGCCGGCGTCAGCCCGGCGGCGCCATATCGCCACTTCCGCGACCGCGATGAACTGTTGTCGAACATCGCCCAGCGGGGTTTCGAGCTGTTCGAACAGGTGCTCGCCAAGGCCTGGAACGACGGCCGTCCTGACACCATCACCGCTTTCATGCGGGTCGGTCCGGCCTATCTGGCGTTCGCCCGCAACGAGCCGGCCTACTACTCGGCCATGTTTGAATCCGGCGTTCCGATCGACGTCGATCCGATGCTGCTGACCGCTTCGGAACGCGCCTTCAACGTGATCCGTGCCGCCGCAGAGCGGTTGGCGGCGTTGACCCCGCCGGGCGTGACCCGGCCGCCGGCGCTGATGATGGCCTTGCACATCTGGTCGATGTCCCACGGCATCGCCTCGCTGTTCGGCCGCGGCGATGCCGCTCGGCGCAAACTGCCGATGGCGCCCGAAGAGCTGCTCGAAGCCGGCGTGCTGATCTATCTGCGTGGTCTCGGGTTTTCGGCCGACGCCGCGGCGGCGACAGAAAAGCCCGCCGAACCAAGGCGTTCTGGTCCCTGGGGCCCGGCCGTCTGATCGCGTGCTTTGCGCCGGGTGAGCCCTGCGGCGAAAAATCCACCAAACCTCGGGCCGGTCTTTCTTGACAAACCGATAGAACCGCCCAAGTATGTAAATGTTATTTACATTCACAACGGCATCGAGCCGATGGAGAAGCAAATGGCCAACGCCGCTGACTACGACCGATGGGGTCCCCCCGGGGCGCGCTACCAGCCCGCGCTACGGTCGTCCTGGAGCCCGGGCTGGATCCTGCTGACGGTGGCCGGCTTCATCGTCTGGTGGCCGATCGGCCTCGCACTTCTCTTCTACACGCTCTGGAGCAGAAACATGGGTTGCTGGGATCGCGATCGCTTCGCAAATAAGATGGAGCGGATGCAGTGGAAGATGGAGCGGATGCGCAACCGCATGGATCGCGGTGGCTTCGGCTTCGGCCCGCCGTCGAGCGGCAACCGCGCCTTCGATGAGTATCGGATGGAGACGCTGCGCCGGCTGGAAGAAGAGCAGGTCCAGTTCAAGGAATTCCTCGAGCGCCTGCGCCACGCCAAGGACAAGGAAGAGTTCGACGCGTTCATGGCGCAGCACCGAACCAAGCCGAACCCGTCCGCCGACAATTCGGCGCAGGGCTGATCGCGCCTGATCTGAGCCTTCAGCGCCAACCGCCGCCCGCCTGTGCCCCCAGGCGGGCGGCTTCTTTTCTGTCGCGATTTGGCTCGCGGCAATGTCACACCCGACGCCGCTGTCTCGTCCTATCCTCATCCAACCGCAGGAGACGACGATGAAAGCCCGCCTCAACCCCGCCAGCGCCGCGCCCGAAACCTACAAGGCGATGGTCACGCTCGAAACCGCGATCAAGAATAGCGGCCTCGAGCCGAGCCTGATCGAACTGGTGAAGATGCGCGCCTCGCAGATCAACGGCTGCTCGTTCTGCCTCGACATGCACAGCAAGGATGCCCGCGCCCATGGCGAGACCGAGCAGCGGCTGTATCTGCTGAATGCCTGGCGCGAGTCGCCGCTCTACACCGACCGCGAGCGCGCCGCGCTCGGTTGGACCGAGGCGCTGACGCTGGTGGCCGAAACGCATGCGCCGGACGCGGACTACGAGGTGCTGGCGCAGCAGTTCAGCGCCGCCGAGCAGGTCAATCTCACCATGCTGATCGGCGCGATCAACACCTGGAATCGCCTCGCGATCGGCTTCCGCCTGATCCATCCGGTCGCCGCCGCTCATGCCAAGGCCTCCTGAGTCAGCGCTCGCCGACGACGCCGCAGCGAGCTTCGCCCCGCTGCGGCCGCGGCTTCTCCGCGTCGCCTACCGGATGCTGGGCTCGATCAGCGAAGCCGAAGACGTGGTGCAGGACGCTTACCTGCGCTGGCACCGCGCCGATCGCAGTGAGGTGCGCGACCCGGCAGGTTTTCTCACGCGGACCGTCACCCGCCTGTGTCTCGACGTGCTGAAATCGGCGCGGCAGCGGCGCGAGACCTATGTCGGGCCGTGGCTGCCGGAGCCGATCGTCGCGCCGGAGCCCGAGTCCGAGGATGACGACATCACGCTGACTCTGATGTTGGCACTGGAGCGGCTGTCGCCGCTGGAGCGTGCCGCGTTTCTGCTGCACGACGTATTCGGCGTCGGCTTCGATGAGATCGCAACCACGCTCGGCCGCGATGCCGCCGCTTGCCGGCAACTTGCGGCCCGAGCCCGAGGGCATGTCCGGGCCGAGCGGCCGCGGTTTCCAGTCTCGGCCGAGCAGGGGCAGGCGATCGCCGCTGCGTTCTTCCACGCCTCGCGGAGCGGCGATCTTGGCACGCTGACGTCTTTACTCGCGGACGAGGTGGTGTTCGTCAGCGATGGCGGCGGCAAGCGACCGGCAGCGATCAACCCGATCCGCGGCTGCGACCGGGTGGCGCGCCTGCTCGCCGGGATTGCGCGCAAGACGCCGGCGGGGGCGAGTTCGCTGCTCGCCGTGCAGGTGATCGACGGTCTTCCCGGCTTTGTCTCGCGTGAGCCGGACGGCCTGATCCAGACCACCGCGCTCGACATTACCGGGGGGCGGATCGTCGCGATCTACGTGGTCCGGAACCCCGACAAGCTCCGGCATCTGCACCCGGCATCGGCCTCCGACGGCCTGTGCTGACCGCAACCGGCCGTCCCATCGCGGCCGGCAGGAGCACGCCCAGCCCCCGATCGCTGGTATTTTCCCTGTTATAGTAACCCCTTATTAACCCTGATGAGGGTTTGGTGAGATACGTCAAAACGCGGCATCAGCCCTTGTTTTGACACGTTGACAGGGGATTGAGGGGCCGGCTTCGCACAGGCCATCCCCTGCGACAACTGAAGGCTCCCACGGTGGCGCTTGGGCCAGATCGCGGCGCGTGGCCGCGGGGAGCCGGAGCCTTTGGCGGAATCGGCCGATGCCGAAACGTGTGAGAGGATTGCGACGATGAACCCGGCCGACGTGACACAGCTTGCTCCGGCGGTCTCCACGGACGTGTCGCTGATTTCGTTGTTCTGGCACGCCCACTGGGTGGTCAAGTCGATCATGCTGGGGCTGCTCGGCTGTTCGATCTGGGTTTGGGCGATCGCGATCGACAAACTGTTGTTGTTCTCGCGCACCAAGCGCGCGATGGATCGCTTCGAGCAGGCGTTCTGGTCCGGCGAGTCGATCGACGAACTGTACCGCGCGCTGTCGGCCAAGCCGACGCATTCGATGGCCGCCTGTTTCGTCGCCGCGATGCGCGAGTGGAAGCGCTCGTTCGAAAGTCATTCGCGCTCCTTCGCCGGCCTGCAGATGCGGATCGAGAAGGTGATGAACGTCTCGATCGCCCGCGAAGTCGAACGGCTGGAACGCCGCCTCTTGGTGCTGGCAACCGTCGGCTCGGCCGGCCCGTTCGTCGGCCTGTTCGGCACCGTCTGGGGCATCATGTCGAGCTTCCAGTCGATCGCCGCGTCGAAGAACACCTCGCTGGCAGTGGTCGCCCCCGGTATCGCCGAGGCGCTGTTCGCCACCGCGATCGGCCTGATCGCCGCAATTCCGGCGACAATTTTCTACAATAAGTTCACGTCGGAAGTGAACCGGCAGACGCAGCGGCTGGAAGGCTTCGCCGACGAGTTCTCGGCGATCCTGTCGCGGCAGATCGACGAGCGCACGTGAACGGAGGCCAGGTGAGCACAGCGGGCATTCGATCATGGGAATGAACGTAGCCACCGGCGGCGGAGGCGGCGGTCGGCGCCGCGGCGCCCGGCGCCCGGTGATGGCGGAGATCAACGTCACCCCGATGGTCGACGTGATGCTGGTGCTGCTGATCATCTTCATGGTTGCGGCGCCGCTGCTTACCACCTCGATCGACATCGATCTGCCGGTCGCCCGCGGCGGCAATCAGATCCAGTCGAATTCGCCGCCGCTGACGCTGTCGGTCAAGCGTACCGGCGGCACCTGCAACTCGCAGGTCGAGCTGTATCTCGGAGACAGCCCGATCGCGGCCTCCGAACTGGAAGCCAAGATGAAGGCGATCCGCGAGACGAGGTCGGAGACCGACAACGTGGTGTATCTGCGGGGCGACAAGGACGTTTGCTATACGGACATGATGAAGCTGCTCGGCAACATCCGGACCGCCGGCTTCAAGGCGAACATCGTCATCGTTCCCGAACAGGGGGGTTGAGCCGGCACCGCCGGCGTCGGCCGCGAAGGTGGAGCAGGAATTCTGAAGGTGAAGATCGACAAGACATGGGCTGCGTCGGTGGCGTTGCACGTCCTCGTGCTCGGCTGGGCCATGCTGTCGTTCACCTCCAAGGCGTTCGAGCTCGAGCCGCAGGATTCGGTTGCGGTCGATACCATCTCCGAAGATCAGCTTGCCAAGGTGATGGCCGGTATGCGTACCGGCAAGAAGGAAAATCCCAAGCCGTTGGTCGAGAAGGTCGCCGAGGCCAAGCCGGTCGACGACACCGTCGGCAAGATCAGCGAGAAGGCGCCGGTGGTGACCGATACCTCGCCGCCGCCTCAGCCCAAGCCGAAGCCGGAAGACAAGCCGGTCGAGAAGAAGCCCGATCCGCCCAAGCCGGTGGTCAAGGAAGAGCCGAAAAAAGAAGAGCCGAAGAAGGCCGAAAAGAAGCCCGAGCCCAGCAAGGAGCCGGCCAAGGAAGCCGAGAAGAAGCCGGAGCCGAAGGTTGATCCGATCGCCGAGGCGCTGAAGAAGGAAGAAAAGAAGAAGCCGCCGCCGAAGCCGACTCAAGCCGCCGCCAAGCCGCCGGAGCCGACCAAGCAGAAGGCCGAGCGGGTGTTCGATCAGTCCAAGATTGCGGCTTTGCTCGACAAGCGCGATCCGACACGCAATGCGGTCGCCGGCGACGTGTTGAACTCCAACGCGGCGCTCGGATTGTCGAAGGGCAAGTCCGCCGACAACTCCGCGACCTGGGGTGCGATGTTCCAGTCGCAGGTCGAGCGCTGTTGGAAGAAGCCGTATGGCGGCATCGAGGCGCAGCGCGCCGAAGCGGCGTTCGTCATTCGTCTGAAGCGCGACGGCACCCTGGAAACCATGCCGCAGCCGGATGGGCATCCGTCGACGCCGTACTTGCGCGTGTATCAGGAGAGCGCGCTGCGCGCGATCATCGAATGCCAGCCGTACAACCTGCCGGCCCAGTTCTTCGACGAATGGAAGTTCTTCGCTCCCGTGTTCACCGATCGGCGCCCCTGATGCGAGACGCCGTTCCCCATTGCTCGCGCCCTCCGGCGCGGATCACCTGACCGACCCGATGGATTGCACGCCATGTCGTTTGACCTCAATCGCCGCCAATTGATGATCTCCGCCGCGACGGCCGCCGGCGCGCTCGCACTCGGTCCTGCCCGCGACGCGTTTGGCCAGGCCCGGGTGCAGATCACCGAAGGCAACGTCGCGCCGCTGCCGATCGCGATTCCGAATTTCGTCGCCGGCACGCCGTCTGACAACGAAGTCGGAGCCGGCGTCTCGCAGGTGATCACCAACAACCTGAAGCGTTCGGGCCTCTTCGCGCCGATCGATCAGGCTGCGTATCTGGAAAAGATCAGCAACATCGACGTGCCGCCGCAGTTCAAGAGCTGGGCGAGCATCAACGCCCAGGCGCTGGTGACCGGGCGGATGACGCGGCAGGGCGACGGCCGGCTGAAGGCCGAGTTCCGGCTGTGGGACGTCGCCACCGGCCAGCAGCTCGCCGGCCAGCAGTATTTCACCTCGCCGGAATACTGGCGGCGGATCGCCCACATCATCTCCGACCAGATCTACGAGCGTCTGACCGGCGAGAAGGGCTACTTCGACAGCCGTGTGGTGTTCATCGACGAAAGCGGACCAGCCGAGCGCCGGGTTAAGCGTCTTGCGCTGATGGACCAGGACGGCGCCAACGTGCGCTATCTCACGCGCGGCACCGATCTTGTGCTGACGCCGCGGTTCTCGCCGAGCACCCAGGAAATCACCTACATGGAGTTCGGCCAGGGCGAGCCGCGGGTGTATCTGTTCAATGTCGAGACCGGTCAGCGCGAGATCGTCGGCAACTTCCCTGGCATGTCGTTCGCGCCGCGGTTCTCCCCGGACGGCCAGAAGATCATCATGAGCCTGCAGCAGGGCGGCAATTCCAACCTGTTCGTGATGGACCTGCGATCCAAGGCGACCACACGGCTCACCGACACCCCGGCGATCGACACCTCGCCGTCCTACGCGCCCGACGGCAGCCGGATCTGCTTCGAGAGCGACCGGGGCGGCAAGCCGCAGATCTACATCATGCCGGCCGGCGGCGGGCAGGCGCAGCGAATCTCGTTCGGCGACGGCAGCTATTCGACTCCGGTGTGGTCGCCGCGCGGCGACTACATCGCCTTCACCAAGCAGGGCGGCGGCCAGTTCGCGATCGGCATTATGAAGCCGGATGGTTCGGGCGAACGCATCCTGACTTCCGGCTTCCACAATGAGGGCCCGACCTTCGCGCCGAACGGCCGGGTGCTGATGTTCTTCCGCGATCCCGGCGGCAAGGGCGGTCCGTCGCTGTTCACAGTCGACGTCTCGGGCCGCAACGAGCTGCGGGTTCCTACCCCCGGCTACGCGTCGGACCCGGCTTGGTCGCCGCTGCTGTCCTGATTATCGAATCTTGAGTTCCAATAAGGTCCCGACGGGGAACGCGGCAAGTTCCGCATGCGCGCTGACTGGTCGTTCAGGTGAACATGGCAATGATCTGCTAAGCATGTTCCCTCAGAAAGACTTCATCTGCCCAGGATACAACGAGTCCGAAAGGACACGCTTGCGCCTTATGCAGCTTGCCAGACACGAACAGGATTCGGAGCAGACGTCGCCTGCGATTCACGCGGGCCTGGTCGACTCGTTGTTCATGAATCCGGCGCCGATGATTGTCGGGGCGTTTGGGCCTGCAATTGCCGGCGCCGTAATCGGGATCGTCACTGGAAACATCCTGAATTGGCTATGTGTTCCGTTGTTCGTCTTGATCGGCTTCGCACGCGCTCTGCAGATGCGGCGTTACCGACAACGCAATGCTCCACTCACAGTGGAGGAAGCTGAGATCTGGGAACGCCGCTATCGACTCGGCGCGATCGCTCACGGAATCTCGCTTGGCCTCTGGTCTCTGGCCGTATTACTCGGGACCGAGGACTCAGCCGCGCATATGCTGTGCATTGCAACCGTTGTGGCATATACCTCAGCCGGCGTTGGACGCACGTTTGGACGCCCTCAGATTTTCCACTTACAGGTGCTCCTGAGCTGCGGCCCACTGATCTTCGCGATGGTGATGATCGGAGGAGTCTATTATTTGACGCTCGCCGTACTCAGTGCGGTGTTTTTCATTTCCATACGTCATCTGACATCTAGCTTACAGCGGATCTATCTCAATGCGTGGACCGGCAGGGAGCGTGAAGCGGCGCTGGCGAACCAGTTTGATACCGCGCTGAACAACATGCCGCACGGACTTTGCATGTTCCGCGCCGACGGCCGTCTTGCGGTGATGAACCATCGGTTTGCCGACATGATGCGTCTCCGCACCGAACTCGCCAAGGGTTCACCGTCGGCGACGGAGATCATCTCCGCTTGCGTGGCGATCGGGGCAATCTCCGCGGCCAATGGCCGCTTAATTCTGTCCGAGATCGAGAACGGACTTGCGGGCGAAATCGTCACGGTCGGTGATGAGGTGGTTCCCCGTTCGCTGTGCTGGACGTTTCAGCCGATGGCGGACGGTGGCGCCGTGGTGCTGATCGAGGACATCACCGAGCGCCGCAACGCGGAGGCGCGAATCGTCCATTTGGCGCGCTACGACGAACTGACGGCGCTGCCGAACCGCGTCAGCTTCCGCGACGAAATCGAGCGGATTCTCGAAGCCGAGCATGGCCGGGGCAAGACACGACTATCGGCGCTGCTGTTCATCGATCTAGACCAATTCAAGCAGATCAACGATACGCTCGGTCATCCCTGTGGTGACCGTCTGCTGTGCTCGGTCGCCGAGCGGCTGCGCGATATGCTGCGCCCGGACGACCTCGTGGCGCGCTTCGGCGGTGACGAATTCGTAGTGTTTCAGCAGAACATTACGTCGAACGAGGACGCAGCCGCACTGGCGCGCCGGATCGTCGATCGGCTCAGCGACCGCTATCTGATTGACCACCACGTCGTCGAGATCGGCGCGTCGATCGGGATCGCCATGACGTCACCGGGTGCCAAAGCCGACATCCTGCTCAAGAACGCCGACATGGCGCTGTACCGCGCTAAGGCCGATGGTCGCGGTAATTTCTGCTTCTTCCGTCAAGAAATGGCCCAGACCGTCGAGGCGCGCCGCATTCTCGAACTCGATCTGCGCAAGGCGCTCGCCAACGAAGAATTCGAACTTTACTACCAGCCACTGGTGAATCTCAAATCCGGCAAGATCACAACCTGCGAAGCGCTGTTGCGCTGGAATCATCCGGTCCGCGGCACAGTCTCACCGGTCGATATTATTCCGGTTGCCGAGGAGATGGGGCTGATCGTCGATCTCGGCCGCTGGATTCTGCGCAAAGCATGCATGGAGTGCATGCTTTGGCCGGATCCGGTGAGCGTTGCGATCAATTTCTCGTCGCAGCAGTTCCATCAGCGAGACGTCCTCACTGAAGTGCGTTACGCGCTTGAAGTCTCCGGCCTACCGGCAAGGCGCCTCGAAATCGAGATCACCGAATCGTCTCTGCTGCGCAACACGCAATGGACCCACGACGCGCTGCAGCAGCTTCATGCCGAGGGTGTGCGGATCTCGCTCGACGATTTCGGCACCGGCTATTCCTCGCTCAGCTATCTGCACAGCTTCCCCCTCCAAAAGGTCAAGATTGACCGCTCTTTCCTTGAGGGCATCGACAGCGACCGGCCTCTGACACTGCTGCGCGGCGTTGCCCGGCTGAGCAGTGACCTCGGGATGTCCGTAGTGGTGGAAGGCATCGAAACCAACGAGCAGCTTGAATTGATCAGCGCCGACGGCACCGTGACCGAGGCTCAGGGCTATTTGTTCAGCCGTCCGGTCCCTGCCCAGCGCATTCGGCAATTGCTGAACGCGTCGCAGGGTGGACGCCAAAAAGACGGCAAGGTCCTGTCTTTGCCGACTCGATCGATCGCCTAAGTCCTTTCCGGGGCACGTCCTCAAGGCAAAATTTCCTTCAATTCCCCCATCGTCGCTGGAAATTCACCACAGTGGAATTATAACAATTAACCCTAATAATTCTAATGCTTTGCCGGGCCGTTAAGGATTCGTTAACGTTTTCGTACGGTCGGTGTGTTGTCGGACATGTGGGTGGGGTGAGAGTGATGGGAGTCGTACGTCCAGCAGAACAGCAAAACCGTATCGCCACCCGAAGGCTCGCGTTGCTTGAGAAGGTCGATTATCGACTCGCCGAAACTCCCGCAGAACGCGAGGCGATCTACCGGTTGCGATATCGCGCCTACCTCAAAGAAGGGGCGATCGATGCCAATAATAGCGGCATCGTCACTGACCGGTACGATAATCTGCCGAATTCATGGATCTTCGGCGTGTTCTATGAAGGGGAGCTCAGCAGTTCACTGCGGATCACAGTTGCATCCCCGGATTATCATGACTCCCCCTCGATGGACGTCTTCCCGGACTTCCTTCAGCCCTGGCTGGCGGAGGGCAAGGTCATCGTGGATCCGACAAGATTCGTAGCGGACCCTACAAGCGCCAATCGACTGCCCGAACTACCGTATCTCACTCTGCGTCTGGCTAATGTGTCCTGTGAGTACTTTAACGCAGACATTGGCCTAGCTTCGGTGAGGAGCGAACATCAGGCATTCTATCGTCGGGTGATGATGCGCTTGATCTGTGAATCTCGGCCCTATCCGGGGCTGAAAAAGCCAATCAGCCTGATGGAGATCGACTTCCCTGCGATGCGCGACAAGCTATACGCCCGTTATCCGTTCTTACGCTCGAGTGAATCCGAGCGGCGCAGCTTGTTCGAACACGCGAGGAGGGTTCCGAATTTGACTCTGGCCGAGGCCCCAAATCTCGTGCCGCTCTCACTCGGTCGGACGCACCTCTGACAACGCGCGGCCTGCGGCCAACTCGATCGAACTCGTTTTCAGAATGATCGTCGGCATAGACCGACGATCATCAATCATGCAGGCGTGGCCTTCTGCCGGCTATGGTGGCTCCGCCCTGCCGGCACGTATCCAGGAATGGAACGCCACAGCTTCACTCTGACGCCACATTTACTCCTCATTAACCATCGCGTTTGCTTTTGGCCGACCGGGGGCAATTGATCGAGTTCGGCAACACCTCGTCAAGGTTGACGGAACGTTCGCTTAACCATCGCCCTGTAGACCGAAACCACAGTCGGAATATCGCGAGCGTGGAGGCTCCGGAATGACCAATCACAAGCGAATCCTCCAGGGATTGAAGCTGGCCGCGGTGCTCGCGGTGGCGCTGTCGATGGGGGCTTGCGCCAACAAGAACGGGCTCGGTGGTGCCGACGGTGCGATGGCCGGTGCGGCCACTCCGGGCAGCCAGCAGGATTTCGTGGTCAACGTCGGCGACCGCGTCTTCTTCGAGAGCGATCAGTCGGATCTGTCGCCGCAGGCGGTAGCGACGCTCGACAAGCAGGTGCAGTGGCTGCAGACCTACAATCGCTACACCTTCACCATCGAAGGCCACGCCGACGAGCGCGGCACCCGCGAGTACAACATCGCGCTCGGTGCGCGTCGCGCCCAGTCGGTTCGCAACTATCTGGTGTCGCGCGGGATCGACGCGCAGCGGATGCGGACGATCTCCTACGGCAAGGAACGGCCGGTGGCGGTCTGCAACGACATCTCGTGCTGGTCGCAGAATCGCCGTGCTGTGACCGTGCTGAACGCTGGCGCCTGAGCCAACGCATCGATCTGAGTTTGCGAACGGTGCCCGCTGGGCACCGTTTTTGTTTGTGCGGCAGTTTCTGCCGTCGCCTCAGTCACATTTTTGGCGTAGTACGACGATCAATCCAGCGCCGTTCGCTCGGTGCGCCCTCCAACTCGTCGGACTGTCATGTCATCAGGTTTTGCCGTCTCCGCACGCAACCTCGCTTTGATGGCGACGCTCGTCGTCGCCGCTCCCGCGCTGGCCCAGCAGTATGGTGGTGAGGTCGATCCCGAGATCCGCATCCAGCAGCTCGAGGACCGGCTGCGGACGCTGACCGGCCAGAACGAAGAGCTGCAATATCGCAATCGCAAGCTCGAGGATCAGCTTCGGCAGTTGCAGGGCAGTGCCGGTGCACCTGGCGCGCCCGGCGCGCAGCAGCCGGCGACCACCCCCGGTGCGGCGCAACCGGCCCCGCAGCCGGCGCCATCCTACGGTCAGCCGCAGCAGCCGGGTTACGGTCAGCAGCCCGGCTATGGTCAGCAGGCGCCGATGGTGCAGCCGCAGCCGACCGCTCCGGCAGGCGGCGGTCGGCGCGGCGATGCCTTCGATCCGTCGCAGAACCCGAATGCGCCGGGTGTCCCACGGCCGCTCGGAGGCGGGCAGATGCCGATGGAGCAGGGCGGCGGCACGCCGGCCGGCCGCACCCCGGGCGCCCCGATCGATCTGTCGAACGGCAGCGGCGGCTACGTCCAGGGAGGCTATCCGCAAGGCGGCGCTCCGTCCGCGCCGCAACAGCCGCCGGCTCCCGCCGGGGGCGCGTTGACGACGCAGCCGCCGTCGCAATCACCGCGCGACGAGTTCGATCTCGGCATCGGCTACATGCAGCGCCGCGACTACGCGCTGGCTGAAGAGACGATGCGCAACTTCGCACAGAAGTATCCGGACAATCCGCTGGCCGCGGACGCGCGATATTGGCTCGGCGAGAGCTTCTTCCAGCGCCAGATGTACCGCGACGCCGCCGAAGCGTTTCTCGCGGTGACCAGCAAGCACGAGAAGTCCGGCAAAGCGCCGGACGCGTTGCTGCGGCTCGGTCAGTCGCTGGCCGCACTGAAGGAAAAAGAAGCAGCCTGCGCTGCCCTCGGTGAGGTCAGCCGCAAATATCCGCACGCTTCGTCCGGCGTGAAGAAAGCGGTCGAACGCGAGCAGAAGAAGCTTAAGTGCTGATTCATCACGTCCTCGGCGCCGCCGAGGCGTGACAACCGGCAGACGGGCGGCCGATGTCCGGGACCGATGACGAGCCGATTTCCGCGCGGGAGGCGAGCCGGCTGTTCGCCGACTGGAAGGCTGCGCCGGCGATCGTGCTGGCGGTCTCAGGGGGGCCTGATTCCCTGGCGCTGATGTGGCTGGCGGCGCGCTGGCGCAAAGCCCTGAAGCGGGGGCCGGCACTGTCAGTCGTTACCGTCGATCACGGCTTGCGCCCGGAGGCTGCGCTGGAAGCCCGCGCGGTCAAGCGGCAGGCAGCAGCGCTCGATCTGCCTCACCGCACGCTGAAGTGGCACGGCGCCAAGCCGTCCTCCGGCATTCAGGCTGCTGCGCGCGCGGCCCGCTATTCGCTGCTGGCGGGGGCGGCCAAGCGCGCCGGCGCGACCCACATCATGATCGCCCATACCCGTGACGATCAGGCCGAGACGGTAATGATGCGGCTGTCGCGGGGGAGCGGTATCACCGGCCTTGCGGCGATGGCCCGCGAAACGGAACGCGACGGTGTGGTGCTGGCGCGGCCGTTGCTCGATGTCCCCAAGGCGCGTCTGCTCGCGACGCTGGCGAAAGCCAAAGTCGGCTTTGCGTCGGATCCGAGTAATGCCGACCCGCGCTTTGCCCGGCCGCGGTGGCGCGAGCTGATGCCGCTGCTCGCCGCCGAAGGCTGCAATGCATATTCATTGGCCCGGCTCGCGGCGCGGGCGGCGAGGGCCGACGCCGCGCTCGAACGGATGGCCGATGGCGCCGCGCAGTTTTTGGCGTCCCTGGGCGGGACCTCGGAACGCCCGGGCGTCGATGCGGTCGCGTTCTTGGAGCTTCCGGCAGAAATCAGGATTCGGTTGTTGCTTCGGTGGCTGACCCAGCAAGGCTACGAGGGGCTGCCGGAGCTCGGCAAGGTCGAGACGCTCTCCGCGGCCTTGCTGCAGGCCATGACCAAGGCTGCCCCGGCCGGCAAAATCCGCTTCAGGCAGACGTTGGCGGGCGCGATCGTGACGCTCACCAAGGATCGCCTGATGATCGGCCCGGCACCGCCGCGACGTGGCCGCAGTCGCTGAGCCGTCCTGCACGGACGTTTAACCACCCGCATGAAGACGTCGTGATCGCCACGATTTGAGCGAGAAACCAGTTAGAATGCGCCAAATAGTCCTGTGTGGTTCTCTTGGCAGGGGGCCGGCTCACACCTAGATTAGGCGGGCCGGCTCGCGGGAATCTCCCGCAGGGCCATCGTTTCGGCGCCGCAGGGCCCACCCGGTCGCGATCCGCGCGACCCATAAGGAAGACCGATGAACGCCAATCTGCGCAATTTCGCCCTCTGGGTCATCATCGTGCTGCTGTTGTTGGCGCTGTTCACCCTCTTCCAGAATCCGGGCCAGCGCACCGCGTCTCAGGAAATTCCGTTCTCGCAGCTGCTCAGCGAGATCGATCAGAACCACGTTCGCGACGTGGTGATCCAGGGCCAGGAAATCCGCGGCACCTTCACCAACGGCTCGACCTTCCAGACCTACGCGCCGAACGATCCGTCGCTCGTGACCCGCCTCTACAACGGCAAGGTGTCGATCACCGCCAAGCCGCCGGGCGACAACGTGCCGTGGTTCGTTTCGCTGCTGGTGTCCTGGCTGCCGTTCATCGCGCTGATCGGCGTCTGGATCTTCCTGTCGCGGCAGATGCAGGGCGGCGCCGGCAAGGCGATGGGCTTCGGCAAGTCGCGCGCCAAGATGCTGACCGAGGCGCACGGCCGCGTCACCTTCGAAGACGTCGCCGGCGTTGATGAGGCCAAGCAGGACCTGCAGGAGATCGTCGAATTCCTGCGCGACCCGGGCAAGTTCCAGCGCCTCGGCGGACGCATCCCGCGCGGCGTGCTGCTGGTCGGCCCTCCCGGCACCGGTAAGACCCTGATCGCGCGTGCGGTCGCGGGCGAAGCCAACGTGCCATTCTTCACCATCTCGGGTTCGGACTTCGTTGAAATGTTCGTCGGCGTCGGCGCCAGCCGCGTCCGCGACATGTTCGAGCAGGCCAAGAAGAATGCGCCGTGCATCATCTTCATCGACGAAATCGACGCGGTCGGCCGTCACCGTGGCGCCGGTCTCGGCGGTGGTAACGACGAGCGCGAGCAGACTCTCAACCAGTTGCTGGTCGAGATGGATGGCTTCGAGGCCAATGAGGGCGTGATCCTGATCGCTGCCACCAACCGGCCCGACGTGCTCGATCCGGCGCTGCTGCGTCCCGGCCGCTTCGATCGTCAGGTCGTGGTGCCGAATCCGGATGTTGTCGGCCGCGAGCAGATCCTCAAGGTCCATGTCCGAAAGGTGCCGCTGGCGCCGGATATCAACCTGAAGAACATCGCGCGCGGCACCCCGGGCTTCTCCGGCGCCGACCTGATGAACCTCGTCAACGAAGCGGCCCTGATGGCGGCCCGGCGCAACAAGCGCATGGTCACCCAGACCGAATTCGAAGACGCCAAGGACAAGGTGATGATGGGCGCCGAGCGCAAGTCGCTGGTGATGACGGAAGAGGAGAAGCTCCTCACCGCCTATCACGAAGGCGGCCACGCCATCGTCGGCCTCAACGTCCCGGCTACCGACCCGATCCACAAGGCGACCATCATTCCGCGCGGCCGTGCGCTCGGCATGGTGATGCAGCTGCCCGAGCGCGACAAGCTGTCGATGTCGCTCGAGCAGATGACTTCGCGCCTCGCCATCATGATGGGCGGCCGGGTCGCCGAGGAGATGATCTTCGGCCGTGAGAAGGTGACCTCGGGCGCGGCGTCGGACATCGAGCAGGCGACCAAGCTGGCCCGGATGATGGTGACCCGCTGGGGCCTGTCGGAAGAGCTCGGCACCGTGGCTTACGGCGAGAACCAGGACGAAGTGTTCCTCGGCATGTCGGTGTCGCGCACCCAGAACGCCTCCGAGGCGACGATCCAGAAGATCGACGCCGAGATCAAACGGCTGGTCGAAGAGGGCTACAAGGAGGCCGAGCGCATCCTCACCGAGCGCCGCGCCGACCTCGAAGCGCTGGCCAAGGGCCTGCTTGAATACGAGACCCTGACCGGCGACGAGATCACCGACCTGATCAACGGCAAGAAGCCGAACCGCGAATCGGTCCTCGAGCCGTCGGGCCCGCGCACCTCCGCGGTGCCGCCCGCCGGCAAGCCGCGGCCGCGGCCCGATCCGGGCCTCGAGCCGCAGCCGCAGGCGTAAGCCTGACGGATTGGATTGTTGCAAAACGCGGCGGCGACGCCGCGTTTTTTTATGGCCCGGCGCGACCCAGAGGCGTAGGTCCTGATCCAAACAGGGCAGGATGTTCAAGGATGGCGCGCCGCGGAATTCGGCTTAGTCGCTGGCATTCGATCGATGACTGACATGACGCCAGACCCGGCGCTCGGCCTCGGCGCGCCGGGCCAAGCTCTGCCCGACGGCGCGCGCGGACCCGGCAAACTGGCCCGACCGTTGGCAGCTCGCGACCTCTACGACCTCGCCTCGATCGCTCTGCTCGGCGTGCTCGGCGTCCTGGTGCTGATGACGTTTCGCTCCTACGGCATCACCAATGACGAATGGGTGCAGCAGCGCTACGGCGAGCTGATCATCGACTACTACCGCAGCGGCCTGATCGATCGTGCGCTGTTCTCGTTCGACAATCTGTATCTGTATGGCGGCCTGTTCGATGTCGCCGCGACACTGCTGCACCAGGTCTCTTCGCTCGACCTGTTCGAGCTGCGGCATCTGCTCAGCGCGGCTTGCGGCGTGGCCGGGATCGGCGCGGCGATCGCGACCGCGCGGCTGGTGGCCGGCCCGCGCGCCGGGCTGCTCGCCGGCGTGGCGCTCGCAGTGTGCGGCTTCTGGTACGGCGCGATGTTCCACCATACCAAGGACGTGCCGCTCGGCGCCGCGACGGCCGGCGCGCTGTACTTCCTGATTCGCGGTACGCGGGATTGCCCGAAGCCGCAGCTTCGCCATCTGATCGGTTTCGGCGTGCTCACCGGCTGCGCGCTCGGCATCAAGGTGCTGGGGCTGCTGCTGGTGTGCTATCTGCCGGTCGCGATCGTGCTGAGCGGTCCGCTTCCGCCGGTCGCGGGCTGGCAGGACAGCGCTGCGTTCGCCGGCCGGTCGCTGCTGGCCTTCCTGCCGGCACTGCTGATCGCCTATGCGATCATGCTGATCACCTGGCCGTGGTCGGCGCTGGCGCCGCTCAATCCGATCCGCGGCTTGGTGTCGTTCGGCGACTTCCACTACGCGATCCGCACCATGCTGGCCGGGCAGGTGTACGAGATGGCGACGGTGCCGCGCTGGTACATCCCGACTTATCTCTTGATCAAGACGCCCATCGTCGTGCTCGGAGGCGCGGCGGTTGCCTTGTTCTGGATTGCCTGGCCGCGTTTGCTCGGTGATCTGGACGCGCGTCGGCGTCGCGAAATCGCGATCGTCGCATTGGCCGCGGTGTTTCCTGTCGCTTGCGAGATCACCGCGCACGGTCCGGCCTTCAGCGGCATGCGGCATTTCATGTTCGTATTGCCGCCGCTCTCGGTGCTGGCCGGTATCGGGCTCGACGGCCTGCTGCGTGCGACCACCCGCGCTTCGGCAATGCTCGGTGCGGCCGCGCTCGCGGTGATCGTCGCGGCGCTGAGCTGGAACGCCGCGACGTTGATCCGACTGCACCCGTACCAGTACCTGTTCTACAATCCGCTGGCCGGCGGGCTGCAAGGTGCGTCGCGCCGCTATGTCATGGATTATTGGTTCACCGCGATGCCGGAAGCGGTGGCGCGACTGGAAACCTACATCGCCCGCACCGATCCGCCGGATGCCCGCGGGCGGATCTATACCGTCGCGGTCTGCGGTCCGCGCGACAGCTTCCTGCATCTGAAGCCGCCGAATCTGCGTTGGGCCCAGGTGTGGGAGACCGCGGATTTCTTCATCGCGCCGACCCACATGAATTGCGACCAGGACATCCAGGCCAAGGTCGCCGCGACGGTGTCGCGGCTCGGCGTGCCGATCGCTTACGTCAAGGATCAGCGCGCCAAGACCCGTCCGGGCGATGCGCCCTAGCACACGGTCTTCGCCATCCCGCCGCATGGCCGCATGAGCGGCCTTCGCTTGACGCCGCCGGGTGCAGCGCGCAACCAAGGCGCGTAAGGCGGACTCTGTGATGACAACTCATCTCCCCAAAGCCCCGGCCTATTGGTCGCGCGATGCGATCTGGCCCGGCATCGTTGCGATCGGCCCGATGTTGCCGGGTACGCTGGCGTTCGGCATGGCGTTCGGCGCGCTCTGCGCGCAGAAGAACTTCACGCTCGCCGAAGTCGAAGTGATGATGGCCACCGTGTATGGCGGACTGTCGCAGTTCGTCGCGGTTCAGGCCTGGCCCGACGCACTGACGCCGTCGTCGATCGCGGCGCTGGCGCTGCTCACCACCACCGTCAACATCCGGTTCTTTCTGATGACCGCGTCGATGCGGCCGTGGTTCGGCACGCTGCCGGCGTGGCAGGCCTATCCTCCGCTGCTGCTGGTCACCGATGGCGGCTGGCTCGCGGCGATGCGCTACCGCGAGCACGGCGGCGCCAATGCCTGGTTCTACGTCGGCGGTGCGGTCGTGCTGTATCTGGTGTGGCTGGTCTCGGCCATTCCCGGTTTCCTGCTCGCCGAGCAGCTCGCCGATCCGAAGAAGTTCGGCGTCGATATCGCGATGCCGGCGTTCTTCGCAGCCCTGCTGGTGCCGGCCTGGAAAGGGCCGCGGCGCGCGATTCCGTGGTTAGTGTCGGGCGCCGTGGCGCTCACCGTGCATTGGCTGCTGCCGGGCTATTGGTTCATCATCGCCGGCGCACTCTCCGGTGCGATCACCGCCGGGCTTATGGACGAGTCGCCGGTCGCCGCGGCTGCGGAGCATCGTCATGACTGACATGCTTCGCAGCGACGTGATGATCGCCTTTGCGGTGATGACCGCGGTGACAGTGGCGTCCCGGCTCGGCGGTTACTTTATGATGCGCTATGTCGACGTGACGCCGCGGGTGCGGCGCATGCTCGATGCACTGCCTGGGTCGATCATCGTTGCGGCTGCGTTGCCGGTGGCGGTCAATGGCGGCCCGATCGTCATGGTGGCGCTCGCTGCGGCGATTGCGGTCAGTGTGGTGCGCCGCAACGACTTTCTGGCGGTGGTGACTGGTATGTTAGTAGCGGCACTGGCCCGCGCGCTGGGATTGCCCGGCTAGTTTTCAAGAATGCTATTCATTTCATTGCCGTAAGGGCTTGCCATCGCTTCTGAATAGGTGTTCACTTTTTTCACTGATTTGGCGGGGGCGATGCGTCGGTTTCCTTCGCTAGTCCAGCAACTTGGTGAGCTCTTCCGGTCCGCATAAGCGGACTGCGGACCAGCTCGTTTCCGGGACGACAGTGTAATGGTTTACCGGCGGACCCATCAGGTGGTGAAGCGTTTGGCTGCGCGCCGCAGTGCAATTCTCGCTGCAGCGCGTGAGACCGCTGCCGAAGGCGGGATGGCGGCGGTGCAGATTGCGCCAGTGGCCGCGCGCGCCAAAGTCGCCGCCGGAACTGTGTACCGGTACTTTCCGTCCAAGGCCGATTTGATCTCCGAACTGATCGCCGACGTTTCGCGCGACGAGCTTGCCGCCATCCGCCGCGCTGCCGACGCTGCACCGGGACCGTCTTCGGCTCTCGCCGCGGCGGTGACAACGGTGGCTGTCCATGTGCTGTCGCATCGCAAGCTGGCCTGGGGCATCCTGGCGGAGCCGGTCGATGTCGACGTCTCGGCGTCACGGCTGGCGAGCCGGCGCGAGATCGCAGGTGAGATCGAGTTGCGAATCGATGCCGCGGTCCGCGCCGGGCATCTTCCGGCCCAGGACACCGCACTGGCCGCGACCGCATTGCTCGGCGCAGTGCATGAATCGCTGGTCGGACCGCTTGCGCCGGACAATCTCGACGATCCGGCGAAGCTGCGTGATGCGGTGCAAACCGTGACGCTGCTGGCGCTACGGGCGGTCGGCGTGATGGATGCACGCGCGCGCGGCCTGGTGGTACAGGCCGTGGTGCCGTCGCGTAGTCTGGTCGGGGCGTGATCAGTTCCCGTTTGCCCTCTGCAAACGCTGTGGTTATGACAATCGAAGTCTCCTGACACGACCCGTTCCCGCTCGCCGGAGACGCGACCAGCTCGAGCGCAGCAGACTGCGCAGGAGTATCTCGCATGACCATTCTGATGCCCGAGCCGGACCAGTCGGTGCTGGCCCGCCGCGACGAGATCATCGCGGCCCTGCGCAAGATCGTGCCGGGCGAGGGGGTGATCTCCAGCGCTGCCGAAATGAAGCCCTACGAGTCCGACGGCTTGATGGCGTATCGCCAGCCGCCGATGGTGGTGGTGCTGCCGAGCACGACCAAACAGGTCTCCGAGGTGCTGCGCTATTGCCACCAGAACGGCATCAAGGTGGTGCCGCGCGGTTCCGGCACCTCGCTGTCCGGCGGCGCGTTGCCGCTCGCCGATGCCGTGCTGCTCGGACTCGGCAAGTTCAAGCGGATTCGCGAGATCGACTTCGACAACCGTGCCGTGGTGGTCGAGCCCGGCGTCACCAATCTGGCGATCAGTCAGGCTGTGGATCATGCCGGCTTCTACTACGCGCCCGATCCGTCGTCGCAGATCGCGTGTTCGATCGGTGGCAACATCGCCGAGAATTCCGGCGGCGTGCATTGCCTGAAATACGGCATGACCACCAACAACGTGCTCGGCTGCGAGATCGTACTGATGACCGGCGAGATCCTGCGGATCGGCGGCAAGGCGGCGGAATGTGCCGGTTACGATCTGATGGGCGTGATCACCGGCTCCGAAGGCCTGCTCGGCGTCATCACCGAGGTCACGGTGCGCATCCTGCGCAAACCCGAGACCGCGCGGGCGCTGATGATCGGGTTCCAGAGCGTCGAAGCCGCCGGCCAGTGCGTCGCCGATGTGATCAGCGCCGGCATCATTCCGGGCGGCATGGAGATGATGGACCGGCCCGCGATCCACGCCGCCGAAGCCTTCGTGCACGCCGGCTATCCGCTCGACGTCGAGGCGCTGCTGATCATCGAGCTCGACGGGCCGCAGGTCGAGGTCGACGAGCTGATCGGCCGCGTCGAGGCGATCGCGCTCGGCTGCGGTTCAACCACCTGCCAGATCTCCACCAGCGAGCAGCAGCGGCTGCTGTTCTGGTCCGGCCGCAAGGCGGCATTCCCGGCGGTGGGCCGGATCTCGCCGGACTATCTGTGCATGGACGGCACGATTCCCCGCGCGCAGCTGCCGCTGGTGCTGCGGCGGATGAACGAGATGTCGGAAAAATACGGCCTGCGTGTCGCCAACGTGTTCCACGCCGGCGACGGCAATCTGCATCCGCTGATCCTGTACGACGCCAACAAGCCGGGCGAGCAGGACGCCGCCGAAGCCTTCGGCGCCGACATCCTCAAGCTGTGCGTCGAGGTCGGCGGCGTGCTCACCGGCGAGCACGGCGTCGGCATCGAGAAGCGCGATCTGATGCCCGAGATGTTCTCGGACATCGATCTCAACCAGCAGCAGCGGCTGAAATGTGCGTTCGACTCCGAAGGTCTGCTCAACCCCGGCAAGGTATTCCCGACGCTGCACCGCTGCGCCGAGCTCGGCCGGATGCACGTGCACAAGGGGAAGTTGCCGTTCCCGGATATTCCGCGGTTCTGACCGAGTAGTGTGATCGCCGATGCACGAAGTAGAGCCTTTCACCGTCATTGCGAGCGAAGCGAAGCAATCCAGGGCCTCGGCGCACGGCGCTCCTGGATTGCTTCGTCGGCTTCGCCTCCTCGCAATGACGGGGGAGGGGAAAATGCCTCGCATTCTGAAGGACGAATTTCGCCCGTGGACACCTTGAAAGTACGCGACGCCCAGGAGGTCGAGGACGCGGTACGCGCCGCCATCGCCAATGAGCAGCCGATCGAGATCGTCGGTCATGGCAGCAAGCGCACCGTCGGCCAGCCGATGGCGACCAATGCGGTGCTAGAGCTGTCGGCGCTCAATGCCGTCACCGCGTACGAGCCGAACGAGCTGATCATCACCGTGCAGGCCGGCGCGCCGCTCGCCGACGTGCTGTCGCTGATCGATTCCAAGAATCAGCATTTCGCGTTCGAGCCGATGGACACCGCGGCGCTGCTCGGCACCGCGCCGGGGGCTGGCACGGTAGCCGGCATGATCGGCGCCGGCCTTGCGGGGCCGCGGCGGATCAAGGCCGGCGGCGCTCGCGACCACCTGCTCGGGGCCAATGCGGTGTCGGGGTTCGGTGAGAGCTTCAAGGCTGGCGGCAAGGTCGTGAAGAATGTCACCGGCTACGACCTGTGCAAGCTGCTCGCCGGCTCCTGGGGGACGCTCGCGGTGATGACCGAGGTCACCCTGAAGGTGACGCCGCGGCCGGAGAGCGAGCGCACTTTGGTGCTGCGCGGTCTCGGCGACGTTGCCGCCAACAAGGCGATGACCGCGGCGCTCGGCTCGCCCTACGACATCACCGGTGCGGCGCATCTGCCCGGCTCGGCGCTGCGCACCACCGCCGGCGCGCTGGCAGAGATCTGCCAGCCCGATCAGGCGCTGACGCTGTTGCGGCTGGAGGGCATCACATCGTCGGCGAGCCACCGCGCCCAGTCGCTGCGCGCAGCCCTGAAGAGTTTTGGCGACGCCGAGCTGGTCGAGGACGAGGCTTCCGCGGCGCTGTGGCGCGCGGTGCGCGACGTCGAGCCGTTCGCTGCCTCGGGTCCGCGGGCGCTGTGGCCGGTGTGGCGGATCGTCTGCCCGCCGGCGGCCGGCGGTGCGTTCGGCGAGCAGCTCTGCCGCGAGAGCGGCGGGGAGGTGATCTACGATTGGGGCGGCGGCCTGATCTGGGCGGCGCTGCCGCCCGCGGCCGACGGCCACGCCAAGGCGCTGCGCCAGCGCGTCGAGAAGATTGCCGGGCATGCCAGCCTGATCCGCGGCAGCGACGCGGTGCGGGCGGCGATCGACGTGTTCCATCCGCAGCCGGCCGGGCTTGCTGCGCTCGGCAGCCGCGTCAAGCGCAGCTTCGATCCCAGCAACATTCTCAATCGCGGCCGGATGTCGCGAGGATCCGCGACATGAAGACCGAATTCAGCCTGGCCCAGCTCGCCGATCCCGACATCGCCGAGGCCGACAAGATCCTGCGCGCCTGCGTGCATTGCGGTTTCTGCACAGCGACTTGTCCGACCTACGTGCTGCTCGGCGACGAGCTCGACAGTCCGCGCGGCCGCATCTACCTGATCAAGGAGATGCTGCAGAGCGACCAGACTCCGACCGCGGATGTCGTCAAGCACATCGACCGCTGCCTGTCGTGCCTCGCCTGCATGACGACCTGCCCGTCGGGCGTGAACTACATGCACCTGGTCGATCAGGCCCGCGTTCGGATCGAAAAGCAGTACAAGCGGCCGTTCTGGGATCGTGTCGTGCGCGAGGCGCTGTCGTGGATGATGCCGCATCCGGGCATGTTCCGGCTCGGGATGTGGGCGGCGCGGATCGTGCGGCCGGTCGCCGCGCTGTTGCCCGGCTCCCGCGATCTGGCCCATCCAACGGTGCTGAGCCGCGTCAAGGCGATGCTGGCGCTGGCGCCCAAGCATCTGCCGGAGCCGGGCCCCGACTCCGGGACGACGTTTCCGGCGATCGGGCCGAAGCGCGGACGGGTCGCGCTGCTGCACGGCTGCGCCCAGCAGGTCTTGGCACCTCGGATCAACCGCGCTGCGATCAATCTCCTGACCCGGCACGGCATCGAAGTGGTGCTCGCCGCGGATGAGGCCTGCTGCGGCGCCTTGATCCATCACCTCGGCCGCGATACCCGCACGCTCGACTACGCCCGCACCAACATCAAGGCCTGGCTGGCCGAGATCGAGCGTGGCGGTCTCGATGCGATCCTGGTGACCACCTCCGGCTGCGGTACGGTGATCAAGGACTACGGCTACATGCTGCGAGAAGATCCGGACTATGCGGCGGCGGCCGCGAAGGTTTCGGCGCTCGCCAAAGACATCAGCGAGTATGTCGCCGGTCTCGAATTGTCATCGCCGCGTCAGCACGATGATGTCGTAGTTGCTTATCACTCCGCCTGTTCGCTTCAGCACGGCCAGAAAATCACGCAGATCCCCAAAGAATTGCTTTCCAAGACTGGATTCGTGGTGAAAGATATTCCTGAGAGTCATTTGTGTTGTGGTTCGGCGGGCACGTACAACATTCTCCAGCCTGACATCGCGACCAGATTGCGCGATCGGAAGGTCGCCAACATCGCTTCCGTCAAGCCGGACATGATCGCTGCGGGCAATATCGGCTGCATGGTGCAGATCGCCAGCGGAACGGAAGTCCCTGTGGTGCACACGATTGAACTTCTCGATTGGGCGACAGGCGGGCCCCGTCCTGCTCCGCACTGATCGGAGCCTGGAACGCCGGTCGCGGGGCGCGTGATTGCTGGCCGAGCAGCGATCCGCACAACTGGAGGACGACCATGGCGAAAGACAAGAAGTCGAAGAAGAAGGACAAGGTCGACAAGAAGGCCGAGAAGTCCAAGACCAAGAAGAAGTCCAAACTGCTGCTCGCCAAGAAGGCGGGCAAGAAAGACGGCAAGTCCAACAAGGCGTCGGCCGCCAAGTCGAAGTCGAAGGCCAAATCCAAGCCGAAGTCCGCAGCGGGCAAATCAGCCAAAAAGCCGGCGAACAAAGCCAAGAAGACCGCCCCGAAGACGGCCTCCGGCCGTTCTGCTGGCGCGAAGAAGGCAGCTCCCAAGCAACGCGCTGGCAAGACATCGGCAGCGAAAAAGCCGGCAGTGAAGAAGCCCGCCGCGAAGGTCCCTGCCGCCAGCAAGGCCGCTGCGAAACGCGCTGCCGGCGCCAAGCCGGCGGCCAAGGCCAAGCCGGTCGCAAAGCCGGCGGTCAAGCCGGCGACCATGTCGACGTCCAAATCCGCACCCAAGCCCGTCGCGCCGCCGCGAGCGCCCAAAGCGCCCAAGAAGGCTTCGACCAGGACTGTGAAGAAGGCCAAGCCGGCTCCCAGTGCCGCGGAGGCTGTCGTCGAGCCGGTCGTGGAGGTAACGCCGCCGTTGGCTCCGCCCGCCCCAGCCAAGCCGCGCAAGCCTCGCGCTAAGAAGCCAGCGCCGCCGCCCGCGGAGCCTGAGGCGTTGGTCTTGGAGCCCGAGTCCCCCTCAGCACCGGAGGCCGATCACGAGGGCGATTCGGTCGTGGCCGCGCCCGCCGATCCGTTCCCTGCCGATGAAGCCGCCTCCGCCGAGGACAATGAACCGGTGGAAACGCCGACGTGGAGCGACTCGGTCGAAGCCCCGGCTGAGCCGACAGCCCACAGCGCGGAATCGACCAGCGAGGAAGCCGCGGCAGACGAGGAGTTCGATCGGGCGGAGCAGGAGTCGAAGTCCGATCCAGCGTAACCGAGACCCGACGCCCGCAAGGGCGAGCTGAATTGTCAAAGGCCGCGGTCGCGAACTGCGGCCTTTGTCGTTGGGGGCGAGGTTCATCCAAGCAGCCAAGCCCGAGCGACTGACGGGTAGCCCGCAGGGAGTACCTCGTCGGCTCGACCGTTGCGGCCCCAGGCTGGCGATTCGATTCCCGCATAGTTCGAATTTGACTTAGTCGAAAGTGTTGCTCAAGGAGCCGCAAAGCCGCGTTTCGCCTAAGACTCGCTCGCAATCACGTGATCGAATTGCAACACTCCGCAACTACGAGTGGCTGAATGAGCTGGATTGCACAAAAAGTCGGCATCTGCATGTGTTTTTTGCTTCACGGTTTGCGTGACGCGCCGCACATTGCTGTCACATTTGGTTTTGGCAGGTCGATGTCGCGTCCTTGAACTTCGGTCCGGCTGACTTGAAACGATGGGGATCAAAATGAAGAAGACAATCTTGTCGGTCGCGGCAGTGCTCGCAGTTGGCGTCGGTTCGGCCTCGGCGGCAGATTTGCCGGCCAAGATGTACACCAAGGCCCCGCCGGTGGTGGCGTTCAATCCGTGGGACGTGGCGTTCGGTACCTCGGTTTCGAGCGATTACGTGTTCCGTGGCATCACCCAGTCGAACCACCAGCCGTCCGTGAGCGGCTACATCGAGCCGCGCTACAACATCAATCCCGACCTGCAGATCTATGCCGGCGTGTCGGCCTCGAGCATCTCGTTCGCCAACCGCGCCGCTGCTGAGATCGACGGCTACGTCGGTATCCGCCCGACCTTCGGTCCGGCCGCGTTCGACTTCGGCTTCTGGTACTACGGTTATCCGGGCGGCCAGTGCATCGACACCGTGCAGGGCGGCGGCAACCTGTGCCCGCTCGGCTCGAGCGCGATCGCCAACGGCAACGTGATGAAGAAGGACGTGTCGTTCTACGAGTTCTACGGCAAGTTCAACTACACCTTCAACGACATGTTCACCGCTGGCGCTGCCGTGAACTACTCGCCGGACTTCCTGCGCTTCGGCACCTCGGGCACCTACGCCGCGGTGAACGCGAAGATCACCATGCCGGGCACCTTCTTCGGCACCAGCGGCATCGGCTCCTACATCTCGGGTGAATACGGCCATCAGTGGCTGGGCACGACCGACGCGTTCTACGCGTTCACCGCTCTGCCGGACTACAACACCTGGAACGTTGGCGTGGGCTTCACCTACAAGGTGTTCACCCTCGACCTGCGCTACACCGACAGCGACCTGTCGAAGGCCGGCTGCCAGGCGATCACCTCCGACTTCACCTCGAACGGTGTGACCTCTGGTTGGTGCGGTGCCCGTTTCATCGCCAAGCTCTCGGCTGACGTGACGCTCGGCGCGCTGAAGTAAGACAATCCCTTCCGGGGGCTGAGGGCGGCAGAGCAATCTGCCGCCCTTTTTGTTTGCTCGCTGCCGTGGCGCGAGACGACGAAAAGGCGAGCTCCGGCCGGGTGCTCGCCCTTGGTTGTTCTGACCGTCGTCGCCGCGTGATGAGATTGCTTGAGGGCCTCCAACACGGTGCATCCCGATCGGCTGCGATGGAATGCGCCGCGAGCTGGCGTCTTGTCGTCCCTTGCTTCGGCGGGCGGTTAGCTCCCCGCCAGTCCGGCAACCGGCTCGGCCGGCTTCACCCGATCCTGCAGGGTGAAGCGATCTCCGCTGCGCGACAGCATCGCGTCACGTCGATGGAAGGCCTCCAGCGTCGAGCGATGGCCGATCGAGACGATCGTCGTGCCCGGCAGCTTGCGGTCCAGCAGCTTGTAAAGGGCCGCTTCGGACGGCTCGTCCAGCGACGCGGTGGCCTCGTCGAGGAACAGATATTGCGGGGCATGCAAGAGGGCGCGGGCGATCCCGAGCCGCTGTTGCTCGCCGAGCGACAGCGTTCTGTTCCAATGGCCGTGCTGATCGAGCCGTTCCGCGAGCGCCGGTAGCCCAACCTCGCGCAGCGCCTCCGCCACCTGCTCGCTGCTGAACGTATCGGCCTCCGCCGGATAGACGATCGCGGCGCGCAGTTCGCCGACCGGGAAGTAGGGCCGCTGCGGCAACATCATCAGCGTCGCATTGGCAGGTATCGCGATCGAGCCCGAGCCGAACGGCCAGATTCCGGCGATCGCCCGGAACAGCGTCGATTTGCCTGCGCCCGAGGGACCGACGATCAGGGTGCGTTCATTGCCGCCGAGCGTAAAGCCATCGGCACTCATCAGCGGCGCCCCTGCCGGCAGCGTCAGACTGAGATCCTTCAGCTCGATGGCATTGGAGGACGAGGGCATTCGGACGACCCCGGAATTGTCGCGCCGCGCCACGGCGGTGTCGATCGCGCGCTCGAATCCCTCGAGCCGCTGCATCACCGACTGCCATTCCGCCAGCGTGCGGTAGGCGGAGATGAAGAACGACAGCGAATCCTGAACGCTGCTGAACGCCGAGACGGTCTGCATCATGCCGCCGAGTTGCACCTTTTGGGCGAAGTACGCCGGCGCCACCAGAATGTAGGGGAAGATCACCGACGCCTGCGAGTAGCTGGCGGTGAAAGCGGTCAGACGCTTGTTACGTCGCATGATCCGCATGAAGTTCTCGGCGACGTGGCCGAACCGCTCGGAAAGCTTGCCGCGCTCGGCCGGTTCGCCGCGCAGCAGCGCGATCTGCTCGGCGTTCTCACGCGCGCGGACCAGGTTGAATCGGAAGTCGGCTTCGTAACGCTGCTGCCGGAAGTTGAGATCGACCAGCGGCGAGCCGATCCAATGGGTCAGCGCGGTGCCGAGCACGGCGTAGATCAATGCGCCCCACACCAGATAGCCGGGGATTGGAACGCTGTGGCCGAACAGATGCAGCGGCGCTTCGTTCGACAGCCCCCACAGAATCACCACGAATGACGCCAGCGTCACCACCGCATTGAGCAGGCCGATACCCAGCGCCAATGTGCGGTCGATGAACAACTGCGTGTCTTCGGCGATACGCTGGTCGGGGTTGTCGGCGGCGTCGCCGGTGAGCTGCATCTGGTAGTGGTTGGCGTCGTGCAGCCAACCGCCGAGATAGCGCTCGGTCATCCATTTTCGCCAGCGGATCTGGAGCCACTGGTTGAGATAGAGCTGATACACCTTGAGGGCGATCCAGATCGTCGCCAGAACGCAGAAGTAGATGATCTGGGAGGTGAACACGTCGTAATTGCGCTCCTGCAGAGCGTTGTAGAATACGTTGTTCCAGCGGTTGAACAGCACCGTGAGGCCGACGACGGCGAGCTCGATGACGATGACCGCTGCGAGCAGGCCACGCCCCATCCATTTGTCTTCGGCATTAAAATACGGCACGGCGATCCGCCAGGCGGTCGCCAAGGTGGTTCGGATAGCGTTCACAGGAAAGGGTCTCCGGGTAGGAGGCTCCGCCGTGCGGAGGCCTTGGACGGAACTTGCAGGTTCATTCACCCACGGTCAGATGTCGCGCCCTCTTGTCGCACCCTAGCACGGCGGCGGTGCCGGCAAGCCGCAGCGAGGCGCGTTCGCGTGTTTGTGAGCGGGTGATAGGAGCCGTGATCGGGCGCAGGCGGTCTGGCCAAGCTGGGGCGGTTCGCACTATAGCGTGCAAGCCAATCGTGCACGGGCGGCTACGGCCCGCTCGTGCCAGCTTCAGCGGCGCTCTCGTGCAAGCTTGAGCGCGGCGCGACCCGACCATGCCGAGGTGCGATGCGAGCCTTATCCCTGATGCAAGCTGCCGTGCTCGGCGCGGCGATCCTGTCGGTCACGGCCTCATCCGCGCCGGCGCAATCCGACCAGGAATTCCCCTTCGGCCTGGAAGTCACGCTGGATGCCCCGCCGAAGCCGGGGTCGAAACGGATTCCGAATCTCGAAATCGGCGACAAGGGCAGCGTACGGCTGGAGCTGTGGTGCAAAGGCGGCAGCGGGCAGTTCTCGGTAGCCGGCAACACCGTGATCTTCGTGCCGGGAACGATCGAGGATCGCAATTGTCCGGCTGATCGCGCCGAGGCCGACGACGCGCTGGTCGCGGCACTCGCGGCGGCGACGACCTGGAGCCGCCAAGGTGACGTCGTCAGCCTCTCCGGCGGTCCGCAGACGCTCCGGTTCCACCTCAACACCAATTGACGTTAGGCCTGATCCTTCAGAATCAGCTCCGTGCATCCCTCGGCGGCCTGTATCACACCGCTGTAGCCGCCGATGCCGGCATAGGCGGAGGACAGATACAGGCCGGGCAGTGTGGTGCGTGGTGCGCGATAGGGCGCGTCGGAGGTCGGCAGCAAGGGCGCGAAGCCGTAGACCGCGCCTTGTGGTGCGCCGAGGTATTGCTGCACCGAATAGGCGGTGTTGAACGCCGTCGCGGTCACGGCCTCGGCAAGCCCCGGATAGCTGCGATCGAGATGGGCGAGCAGCGCCTGCTGCCAGCGCTCGCGCTTGGCTCGATACGCGTCCTGCTCGAGACTATCCCAGTTGAGCACCCGGTCCGGGCCGACGACCGACAGCACGTAGGGCGGCGACGGCACGCCGGAATCGATCGCGGTGTAATCGGCGATCGCCAGCGGCGGCATCCGCGTACCCGGCTCGTGCGCCATCAACGTTTTGGCGTCAGCATAGGCCGCCAGCGTGGTCATCCAGTCCGGTAGTAACTGCGTCGCGTAGCTGCTGACGCCGAATTCGCGTGGCGGCTTCGACAGGCCGAGAGTGAGCGCGAACAGCGATAGCGACGGCGAGCGGTCGGCGTAGCTGCCAGTGAGCCGCTGTGCTTGGTCGGCGGGGAGCAGCGTCGCCAGTGTCGCCGGCGCGGCATTGCCGATCACGGTCGCAGCTTCCACGATCTGCGGATCGCCGCCGTCCCGGGCGACGTGCGTGACCTGATGCGGCCCGTCGGGACCCGCCATCACCAAGCCGGAGACGACGCGGCGGAGCAGCACCTCGCCGCCGGCCTTGCGCACGGCGCGAGCGAGCGCACTCGACAGCCGCTGCGAGCCGCCTTGGATGAAACGTGCGCCGCTGAGCAGGAAGCTGCCCTGCACCATGGCGAACGCCACCCACCACAGCGCCGCGGCATCGTCGTGAACGTAAGACAGGTTGCCGGCGACCGCGCACTTCACCGCTTCATCGTCGCCGAACAGCGCCTGCAGCTTGGCACCGAGCGAGGCGTGCCAATCGGGATATTCCGGCGCCAGTGCCAGCACCGCGTCGAGACCGCCGTCGCCGAGCGTGCCGGCGAGACGTTCGAGGTCGCCGAGCCATTGCGCGATGCCGGCGCTGGCATGCGGGAAGCGCTGGTTCAGCGCATCGCGGGCGGCGGCGAATTCGTCGGGCAGCGTGAAGGGGGCACCGACCGGCCCGCCGCGCATCTCGTACAACGCGCCGGCGGGAATCCACTGCACCGCGTCGAGCACGCCGGCGCGGTTGAGGGCGCGGTGTTTCGGATCGCGTCCGTGCTGCGGGTTACCCGTAACGTGCAGCGATCCTTCTACGAACAATTCGCCGGCCTTGTAACTCGACGCCGCGCCGCCGACCGAGTTGCCGCGTTCGATCACCAGCACCTTGCGGCCTTCGCGGGCCAGGATCGCGCCCGCAGTCAGGCCGCCGAGCCCGGCGCCGATCACCACTGCATCAAAGCGCGTCATTCAGCCGATCATCCTGCCGTCAAAGGGAAGCGCTTCATTGCCGCATTGCAGCGGCATGTCAAATAGCGGTTCCAGGATCCGGACGGGCCGATCGTGGGGCGCAGCAGTTATTGCCAGGTCGAGCTTTCGGCGTCCCAGCGCTGGCCCTTGAGTTCCTTTGCCAGCGCCGCGACCGCGCCGCCGTCGCTGCGCGGCTCGGCTTCCTCCTCGCCAGTGACGTCGTCGTTCAAGCTGAGCCGGGGCGGGGCGTTCTCGTCGATGGTGGTGTCGCTCGGGTTGCCGAGCCACAGCATCAGTCTGTCGCTGCCACCGGGCTTGTCGGCGCTGACCTGCGCCTCCACCGTGATCACCTCGGTGAGCTGCAGCGCCGGGAAGGTCTCGCTCGGCCGCTTGAAGGTCATCTTCAGCCGGCCGGTGACGTCGTCCCAATTGGCCGAAGCCAGCTTGGCTTCCAGCGTCTGCGCCAGCGTCGCGGTCACCGTTGTGGCGATCTTGGTACGATCAAGCTTGTCGCCGCTGCGCCAGCCGGCCGCCGGGAACAGGATGGCGCGGTCCATGTCGACGATGCCGTTGGTCCAGCCGGCGGCAGAGACGCCGGGAAACGCCTTGGCCTTGGCGATCACGGACGCCGCGCGTTCCGGATCGACGCTGAGATTGATCACCAGCTTGCCGGCCCGCAACGCGTCGCAGCCGATGCTCAGGCTGGACAGCGAAACCTCGACGTTCTCGGTCTTCAGCGTCTTGAGGAAATCCGACGCCGCCTCAAGCGCGACCCGAATGCCGACCGCCTCCGGAGACACCGCGGTAAAATCTTTCGGCGCCTGGGCGATGCTCTCGTCGGCCGATTGGGTTTCCTCAAATTCTTTTTCGCTGAGGTCGGAATTGTCGGTCGAGTTGATCTCGTGGGTCGCCGTGCCGATGCCGACCACGCCCTTGAAGTCGAACGTTTCACCGTTCGGCTTCTGCTGCAGGTTGACTGAAACCGGGGTCTTGCTGCCCAGCGTCTGGGTGGTGCCGGTCAGCGCCTGGCCGTTCGGCGTCAGGGGGACGACGAAGCGGTCGCGCCGGTCGGAGGTTTTCGACGGCGCATAGCAGACGTCGAGCTCGGCGGAGGTGACGGTCTTGCCCTGGCGTTTTTCCTTCAGGATCACGTCGGCGCCGTCGATGAAGCCGTCGAGGGTGGCGAAGTAGCGCGTTTCGACGGCCGGCGGCGCGGATTTCGTCGCCGACTTGGCTTGTGCGAAAGCGAGGTCGGTCGCCGGCAACAGCGCCAGCAGGCTGAACAGAAACGCGCGCATGAAATCGAACCTCGCAAGAATCGGGCTGGTTCGAACCTAGTCGATTCGAATTGCATCCGAACCAAGGCGTGCCCGACGCGCGGCCAAAAAAACAAGGCCGCCCGGAGGCGGCCTTGCGTGATCGATGCTCGTTACGAGAGGCGCGGGCTCAGAAGCCCATGCCGCCCATTCCGCCCATGCCGCCGCCCGGCGGCATCGCCATCGGGGCTTCGGCCTTCGGCAACTCGGCGACCATGGCTTCGGTGGTCACCAGCAGCGAGGCGACCGACGAAGCGTCCTGCAGCGCAGTGCGCACGACCTTGGCCGGATCGACGATGCCCTTGGCGAGCATGTCGACATATTCCTCGGTCTGAGCGTCGAAGCCGAAGGTCTCGGTCTTGTTCTCGAGGATCTTGCCGACCACGATCGAGCCTTCGACGCCGGCATTTTCGGCGATCTGGCGGATCGGAGCTTCCAGCGCCTTCAGCACGATGTTGATGCCGGCCTGGACGTCCGGATTGTCGTTGTTGATGCGGCCGACGGCCTTCTTGGCGCGCAGCAGCGCGACGCCGCCGCCCGGCACGATGCCTTCCTGCACCGCGGCGCGGGTCGCGTTCAGCGCGTCCTCGACACGGTCCTTCTTCTCCTTGACCTCGACCTCGGTCGCGCCGCCGACGCGGATCACCGCGACGCCGCCGGCCAGCTTGGCCAGACGCTCCTGCAGCTTCTCACGGTCGTAGTCCGAGGAAGTCTCCTCGATCTGCGCCTTGATCTGCGACACGCGGGATTCGATCTCCGGCTTCTTGCCGGCGCCGTTGACGATGGTGGTGTTCTCCTTGTCGATCACCACCTTCTTGGCGCGGCCGAGCATCTTCAGATTGACGCCCTCGAGCTTGATGCCGAGCTCTTCGGAGATCAGCTGGCCGCCGGTCAGGATCGCGATGTCTTCCAGCATCGCCTTGCGGCGATCGCCGAAGCCCGGCGCCTTCACGGCCGCGACCTTGAGGCCGCCGCGCAGACGGTTGACCACCAGGGTGGCCAGCGCTTCGCCTTCGACGTCCTCGGCGATGATCAACAGCGGCTTGCCCGACTGCACCACCGATTCGAGCACCGGCAGCATCGCCTGCAGGCCCGACAGCTTCTTCTCGTGCAGCAGGATGTAGGCGTCGTCGAGTTCGGCCGTCATCTTCTCGGCATTGGTCACGAAGTACGGCGACAGGTAGCCGCGGTCGAACTTCATGCCTTCGACGATGTCGACTTCGGTCTCGAGCGACTTGTTCTCTTCGACCGTGATGACGCCTTCGTTGCCGACCTTCTGCATCGCCTGGGCGATCATCTTGCCGATCGGCGCGTCGCCGTTGGCCGAGATGGTGCCGACCTGGGCGATCTCGGCCGAGGAGGCGACCGGCTTGGCGCGCTTCTGGATGTCCTTGACGACGGCTGCGACGGCGATCTCGATGCCGCGCTTCAGGTCCATCGGGTTCATGCCGGCGGCGACCGCCTTGGCGCCTTCGCGCACGATCGCCTGGGCCAGCACGGTGGCGGTGGTGGTGCCGTCGCCGGCGAGGTCGTTGGTCTTCGAGGCCACCTCGCGCACCATCTGGGCGCCCATGTTCTCGAACTTGTCCTCGAGCTCGACTTCCTTGGCGACGGTGACGCCGTCCTTGGTGATGCGCGGCGCACCGAAGCTCTTCTCGATCAGCACGTTGCGGCCCTTCGGGCCGAGCGTGACCTTGACCGCGTTGGCGAGCACGTCCACGCCGCGCAGCATGCGGTCGCGGGCCTCACCGGAAAACTTGACGTCCTTGGCTGCCATTCATTCGCTCCTGATGTCTTTAATACTGTCGCGATGCGGCTCAGCCGACCACGCCCATGATGTCCGACTCCTTCATGATCAGGAGTTCTTCGCCGTCCAGCTTGATCTCGGTGCCCGACCACTTGCCGAACAGCACACGATCGCCGACCTTGACGTCGAGCGGGGTCAGCTTGCCGGTTTCATCGCGACCGCCCGGGCCGACGGCGACCACCTGACCTTCCTGCGGCTTCTCCTTGGCGGAGTCCGGAATGATGATGCCGCCCTTGGTCTTGGTTTCGGCGTCGATGCGCTTCACCACCACGCGGTCATGGAGAGGACGAAAATTGAGCTTAGCCATGGGCTGTCCTGTGCTGTTACTGAAGGGGCTCGGCGTTCGAGTGCCGGTTCGTGATCCGCGGCTTGGGTTGCGTCCGCGTGTTGGCAGTCGTGCTGCGAGAGTGCTAATTGTGCGCCCGGGAATATGGCCAGATGCTTGTTCTGTCAAGCTGAGGGCTTAAGAGCTTGGTGATGTCGCTGTAAGATGCTCCGGCCGCCAGACCGGGGCACCGACATGATCGGTGTGACCGCATTGCCTGCTAGGGCGTTTTGCGGTTTTCTGGCGCAAGGGGCACGCGGGGCGTTCGCTCGGGGAGAAATCATGGTCAATTCACGCAACGCACGCGCGTCGCTCAATCTGGGTATGGCGTCGCTGATGGCGCTCGGTCTCGGCGCGTGCGGCAGCATGGGGGGCGGCTTCAGCCTCGGCGGTTCGCAGCCGGCCGCGGTGCAGGAGCCGGCGCCGCCGCCGGACCTGCCGGCCACCATTCGTTCGGAAGAGATCGTCGGCCGCTGGGGGCTGGCGTCGTATCTCAATCCGTCCGACCGCGCCCGCACCGAGAAGGCTGCGTTGGCACAGTGCAAGAATCCCTATGTGATCGGCGCCGGCCCGACCGGCGGCGTGATCATGCATCTGGCCGATCAGGCGACCCCGCAGGAACTGCGGCTGAAGGGCTCGCCGAGCGGCAAGAACTACATCGGTCCGGCTGGTCCGATCACCGATCAGGACCGCGAGATCATCTCGTTCGACGGCCGGGTCATGATCACCCGCTTCGTCGACAAGGATGCCGCCACTCGCTATGGCAACATGGTCTATGTCCGCTGCGCGCCGCGCGCCTGAGACTGCCGCCACCAACAAGATCGGGTCGAACCTGACGCCATGACGACATGACCGCGCTGCGGAGACTGGCGCTCGGACCGGAACGCGCGGTTGGAGTTCTCGCGGTCACCCAGATTCTTTGCTGGGGAATGCTGATCTATCCGCCGGTGCTGACCATGCCGCACCTCGCAGAGGCGCACGGCTGGTCGCTGGCGTTCGGCATGTCCGGTTTTTCGCTGGCGCTGGTGATCTCCGGCATCCTGTCTCCGATTATCGGCGGTCTGATCGATCGTCACGGCGGCAACGTCGTGATGGCGCCGGGCGCATTGCTCGGCGCGCTCGGTATGGTGTCGATCGCCAGTGTCGACCTGTGGCCGGTGTATTTCCTCGGCTGGGCGCTGCTCGGCGTGGCAATGGCCACGAACCTTTACGATCCGGCATTCGCCACGCTGGCCCGTCTGTTCGGCGCGACCGCGCGCCGGCAGATCACCTTCGTCACCTTCGCCGGCGGCTTCGCGTCCACGGTGGGGTGGCCGGCGACACATCTGCTGCTCGACACCGTCGGCTGGCGCGGCACCTATTTGGTCTTCGCCGCGGTGCTGGCCTGCGTGGTCGCGCCGCTGCACGGATTGGTGCTGCCGCGGAAGGCCGCCCCCTCGACCGTGGCGCCGAGTCCGACCCCGCATCTGATGCCAGCGGAGCCGCTGCGCCCCGAGGGGCGGCCGTTCATGCTGATCGCGGCTGCGTTTGCGATCTACGCCTTGATGTTGTCGGGGGTGACGTCGAACCTGCTTGCGATGTTCCAGCGCGGTGGGCTGGACGCCGGCACCGTGGTGATGCTCGGTGCGTTGTTCGGCCCGTCCCAGGTCGTCGCCCGACTGGCGGACTTCCTGCTCGCCGGCCGTACCCATCCATTATGGATCGCACGCGGGGCGGTGGCGTTGATGGCCTGTTCGTTTGCGATGCTCGCATTCGCCGGCCCGTCGGTGCTGGCCGCCGGTGTGTTCTGCGTGGCGTTCGGCGCCGCCAACGGCGTGATGACGATCGCGCGGGGCAGTCTGCCGTTGCTGATGTTCGGGGCGCAGGGCTATGGGCGGGTGATCGGCCGGATCGCGCGGCCGGCGCTGTTCGTGCAGGCGTCCGCCCCGTTCATCGTGGCGGCGGCTGTCGAGCGGTTCTCCGACGCCACGGTGGTCGAGGTCGGTATGGTCTGCGCGCTAGCAGCGCTGGGCTGTTTCCTGGCACTGCGGCCGCCCCGCGCCGCGGAACGGCGCTGAGGCGTCAGCCTGAGATCAGTTGAACAGCGCGTCGATGTCGTCCTGCGAGGCGTGGCCACTTTCGCCGAGCGCGCGCGGGCCGTTGAGCAGCTTGGCGTCATCGTCGCGAGTGTCGACCACCGGCGGTGCGTGCGACTTGATCTCGTCGACGCCGCCCCAGATCTCCATCATCGCCACGATGTGATGCTCGATGAATTTCATCGTGTTCATCACTTTGCTGATGCGCTGGCCGGTGAGGTCCTGGAAGTTGCACGCCTCGAAGATCGAGATCACCCGCTCCTGGATCTCATCGCTCAGCGCCTGCTGCTGGTCGGCCGAGTTCACCTTGCCGAGCGCGGTCGCCGCCTGGTCGATCGCTTCGGCGGCTTCGAGAATCTGTTGGGTGGCCTCTTCGGTGCCGCCGACGACGGCGCCGAGTTCGCCGTTGACCTTGGCCATCTCTTCGCCGCTGAAGCTCTTGGAGTGCAGCACCGCGATCTCGCGCTTGGTCTGGTCGATCGCGTTGTGGATCAGATCGAGCTCGACCTTCAGCTTCTCGCACTGCTCGACCTGTGCCTTGTAGCTGGCGAGTAGTGCCTTGGCTTCTGCAGCCTCCGCGGCGAGCGATGCGTCGATCTCCTGCTTGCTGCCGGAGTCGCCGGCGGCGACCGGGTGCACGCCGTTGACGATCTGAGCACGGATTGCCCGCAGCTCGGCCATCAGGTCGCGGTTGCTCGGACCAGCTTCGAATTCGATCGGTGCAAGCATTGGCGCTGCTCCTAGCGTCAGTTCTTCAATGCGAAAGCGCTTACGTGGAAGTGACATCGGCTGATCCCGTGATTTGCTACCTCGCTCTCGTACAGCGATCTCTTTAACGACGGGTTGAGCGCCGGAACCGGGTTCGCTTCAACTAACAGCCGAGTCCATACGGCGTGTTAACCATGAGCCGGCGCTGTTCATCGAAAATAAACGCTGCCGACGGGAATTGGCCGATCGCGACGACGTGGTGAATCGAAACGCGGTCCGCGTTTACCAAACCGATCGGGTTTTGGTTTCTGATCCGTTGCGTTCACCGCCGCATCTTCGGCGCATCCACGACGAAACAGTGCAGAGTACGTCGATGTTCAACAAAACCACCCTCGCATTGCTGACCAGCGTGTCCTGTCTCGCCGCCAGCTATCATCCTGCCTTCGCTGAGGAATTTTCGTCCGAACCAGAGCCCGCGGTGATCTACGCGACACCGCGGCCGGCGCCGGTGCGCGCCGCTTACACCGAGCGGTCGAATCTGGGCGGCGGCTTCATCGAGTTCCTGTTCAGCGACGGCGAGCCGCCGCCATCCTCGCGTTACTACCGGCGAGAGCCGGCCTACGAGGCGCGTCCCGAGTACTTGCCGGCCGCTCCGCAGTCGATCCCGGAGCAGGAGGCGGCGATCGAGCCGGCTCGCCCCGAGTTCGACCCGCGCTACGAAAAGCAACTGGTTGATTACCATGGCGCCGAAAAAGCCGGCACGATCGTGATCGATACCCCCAACAAGTTCCTCTATCTGGTGCAGGGCGACGGCAAGGCGCTGCGCTACGGCGTCGGTGTCGGCCGTCCCGGCTTCACCTGGGCGGGCGTGAAGACGATCACCGCCAAGCGCGAATGGCCGGCCTGGACGCCGCCGAAGGAAATGCTAGCGCGCCGTCCCGATCTGCCGCGTCACATGGAAGGCGGGCCGGCCAATCCGCTCGGGGCCCGGGCGATGTATCTCGGCTCCTCGCTGTACCGGATCCACGGCTCCAACGAGCCGTGGACGATCGGCACCAACGTTTCCTCTGGCTGCATCCGCATGCGCAACCAGGACGTCATCGACCTGTACGGCCGCGTCGGCGTCGGCACCAAGGTGGTGGTGATCTGATCGCCGCGCGCGAGAGCTGAGCGTCAAACGACATCGGCCGCCCAGTGGGCGGCCGATGCTTATTGCAGGATACCAGCAGACGCTAGCTAGGCGAAGTCGCTGTCGCCGCCGCCGTCGAAATCGTCGGAGTCCATGTCCATGTCGTCGTGGTCGGTGCCGGCATCTGCCATTTGGTCGTAGTCGTTGTTGTTCTGATCCATCATGCCGTAGCGCGAACTATCGTCGACGCCGCCGCTCTGCGAGCCGATATCGCCGAGGCCTGCCTGCTGCGCGAGGTTGCCGCCGGACGAGTCGCTGCCGCCCCACGGGTTCTGCAGGCCGCTGCCCAATCCGGTCTGGTCGGCAAGACTCTGATGCGAGCCGCCGCCCATCATGCCGCGGATGCTGGAGAGCAGCAGCGAGCCGCCGACCATGCCGGCGGCCGCGGCCGCCGCAGTGCCGAGGAACGATCCGCCGCCTCCGCCCATCGGTGAGCCACCGCCGAACGGACCGTTTTGCGGCGGCTGCCCATACGGGCCCTGCGGCGGTTGCGAGTAGGGTGGCGCTGCGGATTGTGAGCTGAGCACCTGCCCGGTGTTCCACGCCGGCCGGCCGCCGGTGCCCGGCGGGGGCACGTTCGGCACCGAGCCGCGCGAGGTCTGGCCCTGGCCGAAGAACGTGTCACGCATCGAATCGAGGAACCCGCCGTGCTCCTGCGGTGCCTGATCGGCCTCCAGTTCCTGGATGCGGTCATGGGCCCGCTTCAGCGCTTCGTCCTGCACCAGCACGGTCTGCACCAGCCCGTAGATCGCGTTCGGTGCGATTCGCAGCCCTTGCGAGATCGCAGCGGCAGCTTCCGGATCGCGTGGGGTGGCTTCGAGGCGGGCGAGCCGTTCGAACAGATCGTCCACAAGCTGGCGTTCCTGCGGTGTCATGATGATCTCCCTGAGCATCACTCGAACCTGCGCCGCGGCGTTCGCCGGCGGCGATCGCGGGCGCGGGTGTCACCAAATTTAAGGAACCTTGAGGCGGCCGTAAGTCCGGCCCCGGATTAAATTTCCGTATGCGACAAACCAGTCTGCCCGGACACTTGCGGCGGCGGTGCAGCCAGGCTGACGTCGAGTTTTGCGAGCAATTCCGGGAAACGGTCGCTGCCGAGATAGGCGTATTCCCGTTCGCGCTGATCGGTGAACGGGTCGAGGCTGATCAGCGTATCGTCGACCTCGCCGGGATGGCACATCACCAGACCGCCGTCGGGTAGGCCGTCGAGGAACGAGTCCATCAGCTTGCCGAAATCGGTTTCGCGCAGGAAGTCGTAGGCACCTGCGAAGCCTGAATTGAAAGCGACGCCATCACGCGCCGCGCGGCTACGGAACGGCGCGCTGAGAGCGTCGAGCAGCAGCGGTTTGGGATTGCCGAGCCGGCGCGCCAGCGGCACGCTGCGGCCGCATTGCCGAACCCATGCCTGCGGCGCCAGCGTCTTCACCGTGTCGATGAACGCGTCGCGCACTTGCGGAAACAACTGCACGTGCTGGTGCCCGTCGACGTAGTCGGGCGTGCGGCCGAACCGCTCGACGAAGGCCTCGATCTGGGCGTGCAGTTCCGTGGCGATCACCTGGCGGTCGTGGCGGCGCAGCAGCGTGCCGCGCAGCTTCCGCCCGAGCGGCAGGAACTGGCCGCCGTGCAGCGGGTGATAGTGCATCGTCAGTGGCGCGAACGGCGCGGTCAGCGTCGCGTGCAGCCCGATCGCTGCATGCGGATTGGCGGCGACGGCGTTGAGCAGCTCCGCAGCGTCGTCGCGCCCGATGGCGGGGCCGACCATCATCACCGAGGTGGCGTTGATGCGGCCGCGTCCGATCAGATCGCGGATCGCGCGATTGACCCCTGGGCTGATGCCGTAATCGTCGGCGACCAGCCAGATCCGGCGCTGGCCAGCTTCACTCATTCGGCCGCGGACCGCTTCGCCGGATCGGCACCGGCATCGGGCTCGGCCTTCTTCACCGTATGCTCGGCGACGAAATAGATCGGCCGCGCTTTCATCTCGGACAGGATCTTGCCGATGTACTCGCCGACGATGCCGATCATCAGCAGCTGCACGCCGCCGATCGTCATCATCCCGACGATGATCGACGGATAGCCGGGCACCGATTTGCCGCCGACCCAGGTCTCCCACAGGATCGACAGGCCGAACAGGAATGCGCTGATCGCGAGCCCGACGCCGAGCAGGCTGGCGATCCGCAGCGGTGCCACCGAAAACGAGGTCAGGCCTTCGATCGACAGCCCGATCAGCCGCGCGGTGGAAAACGTCGAGAAGCCGTGCGCGCGCGGCTCGGGTTCGTAATCGACACGCTTCTGGCGGAAGCCGATCCAGCTCGCCAGGCCTTTGAAGAAGCGGTTGCGTTCCGGCAGTTGCCGCAGTGCCTGCGCGGCCCGCGGCGACAGCAAGCGGAAGTCACCGGCGTCTTCCGGGATCTTCTGTCGCGCACCCCAATTGATCAGCGCGTAGAATCCTCGCACCGCGGTCCGGCGCAGCGCCGGTTCGTTATCACGATGCGCCTTGGCGGTGTAGACGACGTCGTAGCCGTCGTCGATCCAATGCGCCACCAGCGTCTCGACCAGTTCCGGCGCGTGCTGGCCGTCACCATCCATGAACAGCACGGCGCCGCGGCGGGCGTGGTCGAGCCCGGCCATCAGCGCGGCTTCCTTGCCGAAATTGCGCGACAGCGACACCACCTGGACGTCGAGCATGGTGGCCGGAAGAGTGCGGGCGATGCTCAGAGTCGAGTCGGCACTGCCGTCGTCGACATACACTACCTCGCAGGCGAGGCCGTAGCGTTGCCGCAGCGTTGCCGCGAGCGTGATCAGCCGGCCGTGCAGCGCTTGCAGTCCGCCTGCCTCGTTGTAGGCCGGGACCACGATGGACAGGCCCTGCGCCGCGGCGGCTCCCGCTTCGGTGGACAGACCCGAGACGTCACTCCCAAGCATCATCGATCGATTCCGGCCCGCACGCGCCTTGTTGTCTACTGCTGATTATATGGTGGTTCCGCGCGCCGACGCTACCACGGGCGCGGCACGCGGCATTATTGCGGCAAGAACGCTGCAAGTTTGCTGAATAGCGGATTTTCCTTGTCGAACACGTAGTCGAGCGCAGCCACCGACACCGTGTCTGCGCCATGCTGCCGCAGGAAGCTGCCGAGCGCGTAGATTTGCGAAGGCGGGCAATGCAACGTCAGCATGCCCGACGAGGTCGGGCCGCCGAACGGCGACACCACGCCGAACCGGCTGTGTGCCTCGGCCAGCAGCGTGTCGTTGCAGCCTTTGAAACGGGTGCGGACTTCCTTGTACTTGCCGGCGCGGGCACGCGAAGCGATGTGGTCGAGAATGACGCGCGCGGTTTCCCGGTTCGCCTCGCTCCAGTCGGCCTCGCGCGAGCCGACCAGATTGGCCTGGCTGCGCAGCATCACGCCGTCGTCGAGCACCTTGAGGCCATTGGCGGCGAGCGTCGCGCCGGTGGTGGTGATGTCGACGATCATCTCGGCGGTGCCGACCGCGGGCGCGCCCTCGGTCGCGCCGGCGCTCTCGACGATGCGGTAGTCGACGACGTTGTGCGCCGCAAAGAAGCCGCGGGTCAGGTTGATGTACTTGGTCGCGACCCGCATCCGGCGATTGTGCTGGGCGCGGAAGCCGGTGGTGACGTCGTCGAGGTCGGCCATGGTGCGGACATCGATCCAGGCCTGCGGCACTGCGACAACGACGTTGGCGTAGCCGAAGCCGAGGCCGTCGATCAGCAGCACGCGCTTGTCGGCATCGGTGATGCTCTCGCGCACCAGATCTTCGCCGGTCACGCCGAAATGCACCGAGCCGCGCGCCAGATTGGCGGCGATCTCGCTCGCCGACAGATACGCCACCTCGACATTGTCGAGGCCCGCGATCGTGCCGCGATAGTCGCGCGCGCCGCCGGGCTTGCTCAGCGCCAGCCCGGCGCGGGCGAAGAACGCTTCGGCGTTTTCCTGCAGGCGGCCCTTGGACGGGACCGCCAAAACGAACGGCGCGCTCATGCGGCACCTCCGGCGCTGGTCTGTGTCATCGCGTCGATCCAGATCGAGAAGCCGACCGCGGGGATCGGCGAGGCCGCACCGAGCTGGCTCATCAGCCCGTCATAGCGGCCGCCGGCGACCAGCGGCTCGTCGCCGTTGCCGACGCGGTGCAGCTCGAATTCGAAGCCGGTGTAGTAATCGACGCCGCGGCCGAAGGCGGTCGAGAACCGCACCTTGGACAAGTCGATGCCGTGGCCGGCCATGAAGCCGATCCGCGCTTCGAACTGATCGATCGCCGCATCGATCGACAGCCTGGCGTCGGCGGCGAGCGCGCGCAGCGCCTTGAGGGCATCGCTCGGCGTGCCGGTGATTGCCAAGAAGCGCTTGATCTTGTCGAGCGCGTCGCGCGGCAGCGCGCCGCTCTTCAGCGTCGATTGTTCGAGGAAGCGGTCGGCGATCTCGGCGACCGAGCGACCGCCGAGCGTGGTGGCGCCCGCGATCGACATCAGGTCGGTGACCAGCGCCAGCGCCGCCTTGCGGTCGGAGCCGGCGAGCGCGGCGAGCACGCCCTCGTATTCGTTGCTGGTCGAGGGCGCGAGCGTCAGCCGCTCCAGATCCTGCGCCAGGCTGGCCTTGCGGTGAAAATCCTTCATCAGCCGCCGCCGCCATACCGGCATCAGGTCGAGCGCGTCGATCAGCGCGGCGAACAGCGCGACGTCGCCGGTGCGGACATCGATCTCGCCGGCCTTGAGTGCGGTGGTGGCTCCGAGAGCCAGCGCCAGCATCTCGGCATCGGCCGCGGCGCGGTCCTGGCGGCCGAACGACTCGATCCCGGCCTGCAGGAATTCACTCGGCTTGCCGCCGCGCTGGCGGAACACCGGGCCGAGATAGCAGAACCCGACCGGCTGCCCGGCGGCTTTGGATGCGAGGTAGTCGCGCGCCACCGGGATCGTCAGGTCGGGGCGCAGGCACAGTTCCTCGCCGCTGGCGTCGGTGGTCAGGTAGAGGCTCTTGCGGATGTCCTCGCCCGACAGGTCGAGGAACGGTTCGGCGGGCTGCAGGATCGGCGGCGTGGCCTGGGCATAGCCGGTCGCGGCGAAGGATTGCAGCAGCGCCTCCGCCCACGCGGCGGATCCGGTCGCGCGAGTGGCGGCGGTCTTGGTCATGATCGGTCAGTCCTGCGGTCCCGGGCAGGGAGGTGGAACAGAAAATGTTGGTCGGCGCAGCCCTTAACACGGGCGGATGACAGTTTCGACCCGGTACAAGTGAAGTGTCGCGTCATTGTAAGTTTAAAAAATTTCATTAAAATAAAAAATTATATTGAAAAATATGAAAGACGTGCTATCTTTTCTGAGCGTTGCGCATCTGAGAAAGGATTGATTATGTCTAAAGGTATGAAGAATAACGGTTTTGCTGGCCGCCTTCGCGCTACCCGAGAAGCGCGCTCGATGAGCGCTTCGGACTTGGCGAAGTTATTGGATGTGACTCCCACGGCCGTTTGGAATTGGGAGAAAAACGACGTTGTGCCTCGGCCGGATATGCTGTCGTCAATTGCCCAGGTTCTTGGAGTTACAAAGGAATTTTTACAGAATGGTGAGGAGGTTTCGTCTTGCTTGAAGACTGTGTCGCTTGAGGCCATGCCCCTTGAAGATTTGATGAAGGCAATTGAAGCTAAGGGTTTCAACGTTTCAGTTAGTCCAAAATCGATTTGACAAACGGCAGCCTCGGCTAAGTCCAATCGCCCATCACCGCTTGAACCAGCGTCAGGGCGGCGACTGCTGCGGTATCGGCCCGCATGATCCGCGGGCCGAGCGCCAGCCGCAGGATGTTGGGCTGTTTCAGCAGCAAGGCGCGCTCTTCGGTGGAAAACCCGCCCTCGGGCCCGACCAGCAGGTCGACGCCCTTGGCCGCCGCATCCCGCGCGGCCTGCAGCGCCGCGACCGGATCGGCGATTTCGGCGTCTTCGTCGCAGAACACCAGCAGCCGTTCGCCGTTCGCTCGGCCAGCCAGAAACCGGTCCAGCCCGATCGGCTCGCCGACCTCAGCGAGGCTGAGAATGCCGCATTGCTCGGCCGCCTCGACGACGTTGGCGCGCATCCGTTCGGTGTTGAGCCGATGCACCTGGGTGTGCTGGGTGAGCACCGGCTGCAGCCGGCCGGCGCCCATTTCCACAGCCTTTTGGGCCATGTAGTCGAGCCTGGCGTGCTTCAGCGGGGCGAACATATAGGCGACGTCGGGCAGACGGTCCTGCGGCCGTGTCTGCTCCGCCACTTCAAGCGCTTCGGGGCGCTTACGGCCCGCAATAGTGGCGCGCCATTCGCCGTCGCGGCCATTGAAGGCCAGCACTGTGGCGCCGGCGCCCAGCCGCAATACGTTGCCGAGATAATTGCTCTGGTCGCGCGCAAGTGGCACCTGGGTACCAGACGCAAGGGCGGCATCGACGAAAAGGCGGGGGCTGCGGAAGTCGTATCGGCTCATGGGTTGGCTCTCACGCGCCGCTTCTAGCCCAATTTTTCAAGAATATCAGCCGCCTGTGGGGCGAAGCGCCGCGCTGCCGCCCTAATCGGCGGGTTGTTAAGGGCGATCCGGAATCGTAAAAGGCCCGCACGACTGTCTTTTTGACGTGCTATCGGGCCAACGGGGACCATCGAACCTTGCCGGAGGAGCAGCCTTGATCATCCGACGTTTGATCGTACCAGCGGTTGCCGCCGCTTTCGCCTTTGAAGCCGCGCCAGCACTGGCCCAGAGCGCGTTTCCCGCGCCATTGCCGAACCAGTCGGCCGCATCGCCGTTTCCGGCGCCGCTGCCCAATAAATCGGCGACCGGCACCGTGAACGACCCGGCTTTCCCTCCCGTCAACGGCTCGGGCGGAGCATTCCCGGCTGCGGGTGCAGCCCCGCTCGCCGGTGGCGGCGGTGCATTCGGCCCACCGCCTGGTGCTGCGCCGATGGGTCAGCAGGCCGGCGGCGAAGCCTGCATGAACGACTTCCTCAAGCTGCGGAAAGAAGCCGAAAAGCGCGGTCAGGCGATCCAGGCCGCCGGCAAGCGCAAGGCGCCGGCGGCCGAGGCCTGCAAGCTGATCGGCGCATTCTCCAGTTCGGAAGTCGCGATGATCAAATACGTCGTCGGCAATGCCAAGCGCTGCGGCATCCCGGGCGAGATCGCCGAGCAGCTCAAGTCCGGCCACAAGAAGACCGAGCAGATGCAGAAACAGGTCTGCAACATCGCCGAACAGCAGCAGCAGCGCGGCCCGGCGGGACCGAGCTTCGCCGACGTGCTCGGCTCGTCGACCGCCGCACCTGAGGCCAACACCTCGGCCAAGAAGTTCGGCGGCACCACCTTCGACACGCTCAACGGCAACGTGTTGTCGCGATGACCGGCGTTCCGGCCAGCGGCGCTGCCGGGCGGGTCGCCGACTCCACCGGAAACTGGGTCGATAACCACGCGCCGCTGTGGACGCGGCCTTATCTGCGGCTGGCGCGGTTCGATCGCCCGATCGGCTCCTGGCTGTTGCTGATGCCGTGCCTGTGGTCGGCGGCGCTCGCCGCCGGCATGGCCCACGACCTCAGCCGTCTGCCACTGTTCTGCGCGCTGTTCTTCATCGGCTCGTTCGTGATGCGCGGCGCCGGCTGCACCTGGAACGACATCACCGATCGCGACCTCGACGACAAGGTCGAGCGCACCCGGTCGCGTCCGATTCCGGCCGGGCAGGTCACCGCCAAGCAGGCGGCGGTGTTCATGGTGCTGCTTTGCCTGACCGGTCTGGTCGTGCTGCTGCAGTTCAACAGCTTCGCGATTCTCACCGGCATCGCGTCGCTGATCATCGTCGCGGCCTATCCGTTCATGAAGCGGATCACCTACTGGCCGCAATTCGTGCTCGGCCTGGCGTTCTCATGGGGCGCGCTGATGGGCTTTGCCGGCACGTTCGAGCGGCTCGATCTGGTGGCGTTCGCGCTGTACGCCGGTTCGATCGCCTGGGTGATCGGATACGACACTGTCTACGCGCATCAGGACGCTGAAGACGACCTGATGGTCGGCATCAAGTCGACCGCGCTGCTGTTCGGCGAAAACACCAAGCTGGCTTTGGTGCTGCTGTTCGGCGTGGCGGTCAGTCTGATCGGGGTGGCGCTGAAATTGGCCGATGCCGGCTGGTTCGCCTGGATCGGCCTTGCCGCCTTCGCGGCGCATCTGGTGCAGCAGGTCGTGCGGCTCGATATTCACGACAGTCCGTTGTGCCTGAAACTGTTCAAGTCGAACCGCGACGCCGGCCTGCTGCTGTTCGGTGGCCTGGTAGCAGACGCGGTCTCGCGCACCGTGGCGTGAGGCCGGGCGGCGCCCGGCGCTCAGGTCCATTTTTGATTAGTTGCGCGCGATGATCTCGCGTTCGCCTGAGAAGCTCTTCGGCGCATCGAGCAGACGGCCGACCCGTCGACGCATCAGGAAGCGCGGACGCCGCTTGCTGATCACATGATGACGGCGGCGGCGCTGCGCGGGTTCGCGCGACGTGTCTTCGGGAAGCTGCGGCAATCCGAAGATTTCGCTCCACAGTGCCCACATGCGTTCGATCTCCTCGGCATCGTCGCTGATCCCGAGCGGGATCGACAGCGACGGATCGCGATGCACCAGCATCAGCATCCGGCCGTCGTCCAGACCCCGGCAACCGATGCCGCGGAAGTCGCTGACGCTGACGTTCACCGCCATTCGCATGCCGGCGACCGCGCGGCGTAGCACCACCCGCTCGCGATGTAGTTCGATTTGCCGGATGCCGCCGTCGGCCCGCACATCGTGCGCGTCGAAGCGGATCGGCAGTGAGAGAGGGTCGAGCCGCAGATTGCGGCTCGACCCGGCGAGGTTAGCCCCGCCTGTTGCTGTTTGACGCCTCACGGCTTTGATCTCCCCGCCGGAATTATGTTTCCGGTCGATGGATGAGAGCTTGCCAGAGCCCGGTCCGAATTCGCTTAATAAGGCTGGTTAATCGAAACTGACCCCGGCTGCTTCGCCGCTCATGATTGACAGAACCTTGGCCGACATGATTGACGCAATCTTGCGCTCGGCCCGAAAATTGATTTGTTCCGGTGTTGTGCAAAGTGCTTGAAGTCCGCGCCGAACAGGCACATCTGTGATGTTCGTAGCGAAGGTCGCTGGCCCCCGCGTCGTTACTTCCAGCCTTAGGATTTGTATTTGTGAACTCTTCACCAAGCGCACGTTCGCCCGCTCCGTCCTCTGTGGATTCCGCCTTGTTCGATCAATCGGCGCTGAGCGATCTGGCGCAACGGCTGGTCGAAGCGGCGCGCCGCGCCGGCGCCGATCAGGCCGATGCGGTGGCGGTGCGCGGGGTGTCACACGGCGTCGAAGTGCGTGACGGACGGATGCAGGAGTCCGAACGTTCGGAGGGCGACGATGTCGGGCTGCGTGTGATCGTCGGCCGCCGCCAGGCGGTGGTTTCGACCAACGACATCAGCGGCGACGCGGTCGCCAAGCTGGCCGAGCGGGCGGTGGCGATGGCTCGCGTCGCGCCGGACGACAAATATGTCGGCCTCGCCGATCCGGCGCTTCTGGCGAGGGACTTCCCCGATCTCGATCTGCTCGATCCCGACACTCCGTCGACCGCGGAACTGGAACATCGTGCCCGCGCCGCGGAGGCCGCGGCGCTCGCGGTTCCCGGCATCAGCAAATCGGGCGGTGCTTCGGCCTCGTCGGGGATCGGCGGCATGGTGCTGGTGACGTCCACCGGCTTCCACGGCGCCTTCCTGCGCTCCAGCCAGAGCATCTCGATGACCGCGATCGCGGGCGACGGTACCGGCATGGAGCGCGACTATGAATACACCACGGCGCCGCACGCCTCCGACCTGATGTCGCCGGAGAACGTCGGCCGCGTTGCCGGCGAGCGCACCGCGGCGCGCCTCGGGCCGCGCAAGGTCGAGACCTGCAAGGTGCCGGTGGTGTTCGATCCGCGCGTCGCCGGCTCGCTGGTCGGTCATCTGGTCGGCGCGGCCAACGGCGCCTCGATCGCGCGCAAGACCTCGTTCCTCAAGGATCGGCTCGGCCAGAAGCTGTTCAAGGATGGCATCCGCATCGTCGACGATCCGCTGCGCAAGCGGGGGCTGCGCTCGCAGGCGTTCGACGCCGAGGGCGTCGCGGTGAAGCCGCTGTCGATCGTCGACGACGGTGTGCTGACGTCGTGGCTATTGGATTGCGCCACAGCGCGCGAACTCGGCCTCGCCACCACCGGACACGCGCATCGCGGAGTGTCGTCGTCGCCGTCGCCGGGACCTTACAATCTGCATCTGGAAGCCGGTTCGCTCGGCGCCGACGAGCTGATCGCCGACATCAAACAGGGCTTCTACGTCACCGACCTGATCGGCTCCGGTGTCAACGGCGTCACCGGCGACTACAGCCGCGGCGCCGCCGGCTTTTGGATCGAAAACGGTGAACGAACCTACGCGGTCAGCGAAGTCACCATCGCCGGGCACCTGCTCGACATGTACAAGACCCTGACGCCGGCCAGCGACCTGACCTTCCGTTACGGTGTCAATGCGCCGACGCTGCGGATCGAGGGGCTGACGATTGCCGGACGCTAGTCCAGATACAAAGCATAGTACTGTCGCGCCGCAGGATGCGGCGCTGCTCGCCGACACGGTGCGCGAGGCCGGCGCTTTGGCGCTGTCGATGTTCCGCACCGAGCTCAAGACCTGGACCAAGGGCGCGTCCTCGCCCGTCTCCGAAGCCGACATCGCCGTCGACGAATTGATTCGCGCGCGGCTGCAGGCGGTCACGCCGCACTACGGCTGGTTGTCCGAAGAGAGTGTCGACGATCTCACACGGCTCGACAAGGATCTGGTGTGGATTGTCGATCCGATCGACGGCACCCGCGCTTATCTGGCCGGCCGCGAGGATTGGTGCGTGTCGGTGGCGCTGATCGCGGACAGTAAGCCGGTTCTCGCTGCGGTGTTCGCGCCGGTTTCGGGTGAGTTCTTCTTCGCGACGCGCGGCGCGGGGGCATCGCTTAATGGCGCGTCTCTGCACGCCAGCGTCGGCACGACGATGGAAGGTGCCAAGGTCGCCGGGCCGAAGCCGCTGATCGAACGACTGGCGCTGCCGTCCACCGCGCTCATCCTGCCGCGGATCGGCTCGCTGGCGCTGCGGCTGTGCCGTGTCGCTGATCGGCAGGTCGATATTGCATTCGCCGGAGGGCAGAGTCGCGATTGGGATCTTGCCGCGGCCGATTTGATCGTGCACGAAGCGGATGGTACAATGACAACTCTCGCGGGCGAGACCATCGTCTACAACCGCTCCGAGGTCACACATGGCGTGCTGGTGGCTGCGGGGCGCGAGCGTCATGCTCACATCATCGAGCATTTTCGCGCTTCTCCGCGAGGCTGAGCGCGCGCATGCCTGTTCGCCGTAATGAGGAAGTTTGATGTCGGACAATGCGCAGCAATTGCTCCACCTCGTAATCGGGGGAGAATTGGAAGACCTCGAGAACGTGACCTTTCGCGATCTCGACAAGGTCGACATCGTCGGGGTGTACCCGAACTACGCGACGGCCTACGCGGCGTGGAAGGCCCGGGCGCATCAGACGGTCGACAATGCGCACATGCGGTATTTCATCGTTCATCTGCATCGTCTGCTCGATCCAGAAAAAGAAGCCCGGTCCGCGCAGCACTGATCGCGCAGGACTGACGATGTCGCTTCGCGATGATGCGCGTCACCTTCGCGGTGACAGACGGGGCCGTTGATGGCTGATCCGGTGCCGATGACGCTTCGCGTCTATCGCAAGCTGACCGCTGCCGCGGCGCCGATGGCGTCGCTGTGGATCGGCCGGCGGCTGAGACAGGGCAAGGAGGATCCTGCGCGGGTCGGCGAACGTCGCGGGCTCAGTCGTGATGCGCGCCCGCAAGGGCCGGTGGTGTGGATCCATGGCGCCAGCGTCGGCGAGGTGTTGGCCGCGGCCGGGCTGATCGAACGGCTGCGCGCGCTCAACCTGCGCATCCTGCTGACCTCCGGCACGTTGACCTCGGCCCAGGTGGTGGCGAACCGGTTTCCGCCGGACATCATCCACCAGTTCATTCCATACGACGCGCCGCGCTTCGTCGCGCGCTTTCTCGATCACTGGCGCCCGAGCCTGGCGCTCTTCATCGAATCCGATCTGTGGCCGAACCTGATCCTCGACGCTTCGGCGCGGCGGGTGCCGATGGTGCTGATCAACGGCCGGATGTCACAGCGCTCGTTTCCGCGCTGGCAGCGCGCGTCGGCGACGATCGGCGCGCTGCTCGGCCGGTTCGACATCTGTCTGGCGCAGTCGCGGGTCGATGCCGAACGTTTCAGCGCGCTCGGCAGTCCGAGCGTGATTACCACCGGCAATCTGAAGATGGATGTCGCTCCGCCGCCGGCCGATCCGGGGCGGCTGGAGCGGCTGCACGCGGTCACCCGCGGCCGTCCGGTGATCGTCGCCGCTTCGACCCATCCGGGCGAAGAAGAGCTGCTGGTCGAGGCGCATCGCCGCCTGATCGCCAGCTTCCCGACGCTGCTCACGGTGATCGTGCCGCGGCATCCGCATCGCGGCGAGCAGGTCGCCGGCCTGGTCGATGCTGCCGGTCTGCCGGTGGCGCAGCGCTCGCGCGAGCAGCAGCCGATGGCCGCGACCGCGGTCTATGTCGCCGACACCATGGGCGAACTCGGACTGTTTTATCGGCTGGCGCCGATCGTCTTCATGGGCGGCTCGCTGGTCGAGCACGGCGGCCAGAATCCGATCGAGGCGGTCAAGCTCGGCGCCGCCATCGTGCACGGTCCGCACGTCTCCAACTTCACTGAAGTCTATCGCGCGCTCGACGATGAGGGGGGAGCGTTCGCCGTCCCCGATGTCGACGCGCTGGTGCTGCGGATCTCATCGCTGCTGTCAAACCATGACGCGCGGCAGATCTCGATCACGGCGGCCACGAATGTGGTCGACCGCCTCGGCGGCGCGCTCGACCGCACCATCGCGGCGCTCGAACCCTATCTGCTGCAATTGCAGATCGAACGGGGCGCGACGAATGCGTGAGCCGGGCTTCTGGCACCGGCCTCCCTCTCTGGTGTCGCGCCTGTTGCTGCCGATCGCCGCGATCTACAGCGTCATCGCCGCGACGCGAATGCAGAAGCTTGGTACCGCGGTGAGCGTGCCGGTGCTGTGCGTTGGCAACTATCACATGGGCGGCGCCGGCAAGACGCCGACGACGCTTGCTCTGGTCGCGCTGCTACGCGAGCTCGGCGAAACCCCGGTGGTGCTGAGCCGCGGCTATGGCGGGCGTCTGCACGGACCGATCCAGGTCGATCCATCGCGGCACAACGCCGCTGATATCGGCGACGAGCCGCTGATGATGGCGCACCGCGTACCGGTGGTGGTGGCGCGCGACCGGACCGACGGTGCGGCGCTGGCCTGTGCGCTCGGCGCCAGCGTGATCCTGATGGACGACGGCTTCCAGAATCCGGCGCTGATCAAGGATGCGTCGCTGATCGTGGTCGACAGCCATCGCGGCATCGGCAACGGCAGCGTGTTTCCGGCCGGGCCGCTGCGAGCGCCGCTGCCGCTGCAGATCGCCTGCACCGACGCGCTGGTCGTGGTCGGCGACGGCAATGCGGCTGACGGCCTCGCGCAGAAGATTACGAAGCAAGGCGGACTGATGCTGCGGGCCCGGCTGGTGCCGCAAACGGCCTCGGTGGAGGCACTGCGCGGCCGCCGGGCGTTGGCGTTTGCCGGCATCGGCGATCCGGCGCGGTTCGCCGCGACGCTTCGGGCCAGCGGCGTCGAGGTGGTCGCGCAGCGCGCGTATCCCGATCACCATCCGTTCACGGCGGAGGAACTGGCCGAACTCGCCGACGCAGCCAAGCGCGATCGGCTGACGCTGGTGACGACCGAAAAGGATCTGGCCCGGATCGGGAGGGCGGCGGAGTCGCTCGGCGTCGAGGTCGTGCCGTTTGCGGTGACGCTGGCGTTCGACGACGAGGCGAAGCTGCGGCTGTTCCTGCTCGACCGGCTCAACGGCACCCGCGCCGCCAAGCTCGCCGAGCAGCGCTGAGGGCTCGGGCTCAGCCCTTGGGCTGGAATGCGCCGGGATAGTGCCGCTTCAGCACGGCTTCGGGAGTCGCGTAGGGCTCCTTGAGATCGACGCTCCAGTATTTCAGCTCGTCGAGCGGGATCTGCTCCCCGGTGACGGCGCAGCGCACATAGGTGCCGGGCGAGATCACGCGGAAGTCGCCATCGAGATATTGCACCTGGGCTTCGCCAGAACCCGAGAAGCCAAATTTGTTGAGCACGGCTGATCTCCTGAAAACCGCAGGTTGCGGAACGACGCCAAGCCTGCGGGTCGATACACCTGACAGATAGAACGGATGCGCCGAGTTGCAAACCGCCGCGACGTCATGGCGGCGTCGTTTTCGCAGCGGCCAGAGGCATTCCACCTCTAAAAAGGGCTATTCCATCTCTAAAATAGCGATCCCTGGCCGGCCGGCTTCGCCGGTCGCTTCGGGGCCTTCGCCGGGGTGGACGACGGCTTTGCGGCCTCGACCGGCGATCCGCTGCCGCCATCGGCGGTGACACCTATCCGGCCGTCGGCGAATTCGACGCTGAGCCGAACGCCTGCGGAGACCGACGCGGCGGCGTGCAGCGAGCGGCCATCGGCATCCCGCACCAGCGCGAAGCCGCGGGCCAGCACGCCCCGGTACGACAGTGCGGTGAGCAGCTTGCCTGTGGCGTCGACCCGGGCCTGCCGGCGCTCCAGCAGCGTGGTCAGCGCCCGCCGGGCCCGCTCGGCGAGGCGCTGCAGCCGCTCCTGTTCGCGGGCGATCTGCATCCGCTGCGCCTGCGCGTTGGCGAGCTTGGAGGCCTGCAGCCGCACCGCCAGCCCCTCGAACCGCTCACGGCGATGCCGCAGCGTGGCGCGGGCGCAGCGTTGCAGCTGGGTGCCGGAGACATCGAGCCGATGCGCGGCATGCGACACCTGCGCCCGCAGCACTTTCATCGTCATGCCGGCCGCCGCAGCGGCGAAGCGGCGATGGTGGGCGTGGGTGTTGGCGCGGAGCGCGCGCGGCAGCGATGCGGAGGCACTGTCGAGCCGCTGCCGCGGGATCGCCAGCAGATCGGAGGCGCCGGGCAGCGCGCGGGCGGCGGCGCGCAGCTCGTTGCGGCGAAAATCCTGGCCGCGCTGCCAGCTCGACAGCATCCGCCGGGCCAGCCCGCCGACCTCGACGAACAGCTCGGCGCGCACCGGCACCGCCATTTCGGCGGCCGCCGTCGGGGTCGGCGCGCGCTTGTCGGATGCGAAGTCGATCAAAGTGACATCGGTCTCGTGGCCGACCGCCGAGATCAGCGGGATCATGCTGTCCGCTGCGGCGCGGACCACGATCTCCTCGTTGAACGACCACAGGTCCTCCAGCGAGCCGCCGCCGCGCGCCACGATCAACAGGTCCGGCCGCGGAATCGGCCCGTCTTCGGGCAACGCGTTGAAACCGTGGATCGCGGCCGCGATCTGCTCGGCCGAGCCCTCGCCCTGCACCCGCACCGGCCACACCAGCACCCGGCGCGGGAAGCGGTCTTCCAACCGATGCAGGATATCGCGGATCACAGCGCCGGTCGGTGACGTGACGACGCCGATCACTTCCGGCAGCCACGGCAAGAGCTGCTTGCGCGCCTCGTCGAACAGGCCCTCGGCGGCGAGCTTCTTCTTGCGCTCTTCCATCAGCGCCATCAGCGCGCCGACGCCGGCAGGCTCGAGCGCCTCGATCACGATCTGATATTTCGACGAGCCGGGGTAGGTGGTCAGCTTGCCGGTGGCGATGACCTCGAGGCCTTCCTGCGGCTTGAACCGCATTCGCCCGGCGACGCCCTTCCAGATCACGGCCTCGATCTTGGCGCCCTCGTCCTTCAGGGCGAAATAGCAGTGGCCCGACGAATGCGGCCCGCGGAACCCGGTGATCTCGCCGCGCACCCGGACATGCCCATAGGTGTCCTCGACCGTCCGCTTCAGCGCCTGCGACAGCTCGGAAACGGTGAATTCGCCGACATTGGCGAGGGCTTGGGGAGACTGCAGTCGGGCCATGCGATTCGATCGGAGGTTTGCGGGTGCGGCGGAAGGTAGGGACTTTCGGCCCGGCCGCCAACCCGCGGAAGCCGCCGGTCCGTCATCCGGACATATCCACATCCGCGCCGGCGCGCGTTGCCGGGCGCGTGCCGCGTGTTACACCTCGCGGACCATCCACGGGGTGCACGGTCAGGCTTTCATGAATATTCTCCTTCTCGGCTCGGGCGGGCGCGAACATGCGCTGGCGTGGAAGATCGCGGCCTCGCCGCTGGTCACCAAGCTGTGGTGCGCGCCGGGCAATGCCGGGATCGCCCGCGAGGCGACCTGCGTGGCGCTCGACATCGCCGACCATCCGGCCGTCGTCGAGTTCTGCAAGGCCAATGCGGTCGACTTCGTGGTGGTCGGGCCGGAGGCACCGCTCGCCGCCGGCATCGTCGACGACCTCGCCGCAGCCGGCATCAAGGCGTTCGGGCCGAGCCGGAAGGCGTCGCAGCTCGAAAGCTCCAAGGGCTTCACCAAGGATCTGTGCAAAGCGCACGACATTCCGACCGCCGCCTATGAGCGGTTCGGCGATCCGAACGAGGCCAAGGCCTATATCCGCGCCCAAGGCGCGCCGATCGTGATCAAGGCCGACGGCCTCGCCGCTGGCAAGGGCGTGGTGGTGGCGATGACGCTGCAGGACGCCGAAGCCGCGATCGACATGATGTTCGGCGGTGGCCTCGGCGAGGCGGGTGTCGAAGTCGTGGTCGAGGATTTCCTGGTCGGCGAAGAGGCGTCGTTCTTCGTGCTGTGCGACGGCGAGCACGCGTTGCCGCTCGCCACCGCGCAGGACCACAAGCGCGCCTATGACGGCGACAAGGGCCCGAACACCGGCGGCATGGGGGCGTATTCGCCGGCGCCGGTGATGACGGATGCGATCTGCCAGCAGGCGATGGACCAGATTATCACGCCGACGCTGAAAGCCATGAAGGCGATGGGCGCGCCGTTCAAGGGCGTGCTGTTCGCCGGGCTGATGATCACCGAGGAAGGCCCGCAGCTGATCGAATACAACGTCCGCTTCGGCGATCCGGAATGCCAGGTGCTGATGATGCGGCTGATGTCCGACATCGTGCCGGCGCTACTCGCCTGCGCCGACGGCCAGCTCGATCATTTCAGCCTACGCTGGCACGACGAGCCGGCGCTCACCGTGGTGATGGCGGCCAAGGGCTATCCCGGCGCTTACGAGAAGGGCACGCGGATCGCCGGGCTGGAGCGCGCCGACGCGATTGCCGGGGTCCAGATCTTCCACGCCGGCACGATCGCGTCGGGCGATTGGATTCTCGCCACCGGCGGCCGGGTGCTCGCCGTCACCGCATCGGCCAAGACGGTCGCCGAAGCCCAGCGTCGCGCCTACGAGGCGATCGGCGTGATCAACTGGCCCGAAGGCTTCTGCCGTCGCGACATCGGCTGGCAGGCGGTGGCGCGGGAACGGCGAGGGAAGTAGTTTGTTTTTCGTGTGGGTGACGAGCATTCTGCTCGGCGCGCCCCCTCTCCCGCTTGCGGGAGAGGGTTGGGGTGAGGGTGACGCGGGCACAGAGGCCACGTAGTTCGGAGACTCAGCTTCCCCCACCCGGATCGCTGACGCGATCCGACCTCCCCCGCAAGCGGGAGAGGTTGCGCCGACCGCGTTGCTTCGCTGTGCCAAATCACCAAAGGAGAAACCGCCGATGCCCGATCTCGCCGATTTGTTTCCGGGCTTCGGCTCGGAATGGATCAACACCTCGTCGGGCCGGATCTTCGCCCGCACCGGCGGCGACGGGCCGCCGCTGCTGCTGCTGCACGGCTTCTCCGAAACCCATGTGATGTGGCACCGGGTTGCGCCGAAGCTCGCCGAGCGTTTCAAGCTGATCATCGCCGATCTGCCGGGCTACGGCTGGTCCGACATGCCGCGCAGCGACGAAACGCACACGCCCTACACCAAGCGGGCGATGGCCAAGCAGTTGATCGAGGCGATGGAGCAGCTCGGCCATGTCCATTTCGCGCTCGCCGGCCACGACCGCGGCGGCCGGGTCAGCTACCGGATGGCGCTGGACTCGCCGGGGCGGCTGTCGAAGCTCGCGGTGCTGGATATCCTGCCGACCTACGAATACTGGCAGCGGATGGACCGGCGCTATGCGCTGAAGATCTATCACTGGAGCTTCCTGGCGCAGCCGGCGCCGCTGCCGGAAACGCTGATCGCGGCGGCGCCGGATTTCTTCCTGAAGAACAAGCTGGCGAGCTGGGCCAAGCAGCACGATCTGTCGTGCTTCGATCCGCGCGCGCTCGAGCATTATCTGGCGCCGTTCCGCGATCCGATGCGGCTGCACGCGATGTGCGAGGACTACCGCGCCGGCGCGTTCGCGGATTTCGAGCACGACAAGGCCGATGTCGAAGCCGGCAACAAGATCCCGGTGCCGATGCTGGCGCTGTGGGGCGACGCCGGCATCGCGCAATCGGCCGCGACTCCGCTCGACACCTGGAAGAATTGGGCGAAAGACGTGCAGGGCGGACCGGTCGATTCCGGTCACTTCCTCACCGAGGAGGCGCCGGATCAGACCGCCGAAGCGTTGTTGAAGTTCTTCACCGCCGCGCCTTGAAGAACTCCCGCAGCATCGCGGCGGCTTCGCGCTCGCCGACTGCGGAATACACTTCCGGCGCATGGTGGCAGGTCGGCTGGCCGTAGAACCGCACGCCGGATTCCACCGCGCCACCCTTCGGATCGAACGCGCCGAAATACAGCCGCCGGATCCGTGCAAACGAGATCGCGCCGGCGCACATCGTGCACGGCTCCAGCGTGACGTAGAGATCGCAATCGACCAGCCGCTCGCTGCCGAGCTTGGCCGACGCCTGCCGGATCGCCAGCAGCTCGGCGTGGGCGGTGGGGTCGCGGTCGGTCAGGGTGCGGTTGCCGGCTTTGGCGATCACCACGCCGTCGCGGACGATCACGCAGCCGATCGGCACCTCACCGGCGGCCCCTGCGGCGGCCGCCTCGGCCAGCGCCAATTCCATGAAAGTGGAAGCCGTCATCGTCGTTCTTGGCTCGTCTCGCTCCGAAAACTCTGCTAGGAGACCGACTTCAGCAAAAGTGGATGGCTGTTTTGCGTGACCATGCGCGTTTCGATCGGAGCGCGCGGCCTGCGAGCCGTTCCCGACTGCCTGTGCCCCATTTCGTGTTCCGATAGAAAGACCAGTCATGCCCCGCGACACCCGTAAAGACAACGATTCTGCGCGTGGCCGCCGCGACAGGCCCGCCGGCGGCAAGGGTGGTTTCGGCGGCAGAGGCCCGGGTGGCAAAGGTCCGGCGGGCGGCAAGGGCCGTTCGGGCGCGGCGCGAGGGCCGGAGAAGAAGTTCGCCAAGCGCGCCGGCGAGGGGGCCAGCGAGGGCCGTGGCGAGAAGACCTACGCCAAGAAATCGTTCGGCGGTGACGCCAAGCGCTCGTTCGGCGGCGAGGGCAAGCGGCCCTATGCCAAGCGCGATGGCGCCGCGCCGCGTCGCGACTTTTCCGACCGTCCGCGCCGCGATGACGGTGATGCGCCGCGTCCCCGTTTCAGCCGCGACGACCGGCCCGCCCGCAGCGGCGGCGATCGTGCCGAGCGGGGGCCGCGCAAGGAGTTCGGTGACCGTCCGAAGCGGGATTTCGGTGACCGCCCCAAGCGCGACTTCAGTGATCGCCCGAAGCGCGACTTCGGTGACCGCCCCAAGCGCGATTTTGCTGATCGGCCGAAGCGTCCGTTCCAGCGTGACGGCGAGCCCGGCCGCGACCGCAGCGACGACAAGCCGTGGCGGGCCCGCGAGGATCGGCCGGCACGTGCCGGCGGAGATCGTGACCGCAAATTCGACAAAGGCGGCTTCGACAAGCCGCGCTTCGCCAAATCGCGCGACGACAAGCCGCGCTTCGATCGGGATCGGGGCGACAAGCCCAGGTTTGACAAGCCCCGTGGCGATAAGCCCAGGTTCGATCGTAGCGAGCGCTCCGAACGTCCGGAACGCAGCGGCGACCGGCCGAAATTTTCGCGCCCGCGCGACGGCGAACGCGGCGAGCAGCGTCCGTTCCGCGAGCGCAGCTTCGATCGCCCGCGCGAGGATCGTCCGCGGAGTGACCGGCCCCGCAGCGACCGGCCCCGTGAGGACCGCCCGCAGCGCGACCGTGCCGCCAAGCACGGCGACTGGCACGAGCACCCCAAGAATGAGGGGCGTGGCTTCGATCGTCCGCGCCGCAGCCGTGACGACGAGCGTAGCTTCGACCGCCCGCGTGACGATCGCCCGCGCCGCGACAACGAGGACGGCGGCAGGATCTTCGCCAAGCGTCCGGCGTTCGGCGGCCGTGGCGCGTATCGCAAGCAGGATCCCGCATTGGCCAAGCGTAAGCCCGCTGCGCCGGCAAAGTCCGACAAGGCCGGCGAGCGCATCGCCAAGGTGGTGGCGCGCGCCGGGCTGTGCTCGCGCCGCGATGCCGAGGCGTGGATCACGGAAGGCCGCGTCGCCGTCAACGGCAAGGTGATCGATTCGCCAGCGCTCGACGTCAAAGCGAGCGACGTCGTCACCATCGACGGCAAGCCGTTGCCGGAGCGCGAGCGCACGCGGCTGTTCCTGTATCACAAGCCGCGCGGGCTGATGACGACGCACAGCGACCCGGAAGGCCGGCCGACGGTGTTCGACAATCTGCCCGAAGGGCTGCCGCGGCTGATCTCGATCGGTCGGCTCGACTTCAACACCGAGGGCCTGCTGCTGCTGACCAATGACGGCGGCCTCGCGCGCGCGCTCGAACTGCCGGAGACCGGCTGGCTGCGGCGCTACCGCGTCCGCGCCCATGGCGAGATTACCCAGGCGCAGCTCGACGAGCTGCAGAACGGCATCGAGGTTGACGGCGTGCAATACGGCTCGATCGAGGCCAAGCTCGAACGCGACCAGGGTGCCAATGTCTGGCTGGTGTTCGCGATCCGCGAGGGCAAGAACCGCGAAGTGCGTAACGTGCTGGCGCATCTCGGCCTCGAGGTGAACCGCCTGATCCGCGTCTCCTACGGCCCGTTCCAACTGCTCGAACTCGGCGAAGGCGAGGTCGACGAGGTCAAGACCAGGGTGCTGCGCGAACAGCTCGGCGAGAAGGTGATTGCGCTTGCCGGCTGCGATTTCGCAGGACCGTCGCCGAGCGAGAGCAAGCCGAAGCCGCGCGCCGGCAAGGTCGTGTCCGCCGAGGAATGGTCGGTGGCCGAGGGCGCAGCCAAGACGAAGAAGACGATCACCAAGCGTGGCGCGGTCGAGGATCGCAAGGGCCGCAGGGTCAAGGTCGAACGCACCGCCAGCGAAGGCGGAGATCGTCCGCTGTCGCGCGGCCCGGCGCGCCGCTACCACGGCAAACGCGACCTCGCGCCGCGGGACGAGTAAGCTCAGCAGTCGTGACGGCGATAGGCATTGCAGCGCGCACGGCTGAACCTCTCCCCGCGGGCGGGGAGAGGTCGACGCGCATTGGCGCGGCGGGTGAGGGGGCGTCTCCGCGCGGTCGAGACTCCGTGCCTGTGTCGCCCCTCACCCCACCCCTCTCCCCGCAAGAGCGGGGCGAGGGAGCGCGCTGCCATCGCGGCGATCGCTTCCTTTTACATCGGAGTGGATGGAGACAGTTGCGATGCGCGTGATCGGCGGGCGGCTGCGGGGGCGCAATCTGGTGGCGCCGTCGTCGCGGGAGATTCGGCCGACGGCGGATCGCTTGCGCGAGTCGGTGTTCAACATCCTGATGCACGCCTACGAGAACCCGCTGCTAGATGCGCGCGTGCTCGACCTGTTCGCCGGCACCGGCGCGCTCGGCATCGAGGCGTCGTCGCGCGGCGCCAAATTCGTGCTGTTCGTCGACAACGGCGCCGAGGCGCGGGCACTGCTGCGCGCCAATGTCGAGGCGCTCGGGCTCGGCGGCGTCAGCAAGGTTTATCGCCGCGACGCCGCCAATCTCGGGCCGGCGCATCCGGTCGAACCGTTCGGCGTCGCGTTCCTTGATCCGCCGTATCGCAAGCAGCTCGCGGAGGCTTCCCTCGCGTCGCTGCGTGACGGCGGCTGGCTGCTGCCGGGTGCGCTGGTGATCGTCGAGGAAGCCAAGGACGCCGGCTTCACGGCTCCCGCCGGCTACACCGAACTCGACCGCCGTGCCTATGACGACACGGAGTTTACCTTCCTGCGGTTCGGGGCGGACGCGTAGTTATTTCGCGAAACCTATCAACCCGTCATTCCGGGGCGCGCGCAGCGCGAACCCGGAATCTCGCTCCACCAACTTCTGGATTCCGGGTTCGCGAACTGTGTTCGCGCCCCGGAATGACCGTGCGCGCAGGAAGCTACAAATCCGCCGCGGCGATCCAGAACACTTCGGCTTCGGAATCTTCGCTGTCGAGCCACAGCAGCGGCAGCTCGGGGAATTGGTCTTCGATCTGCGGCCGGCAGCGGCCTACTTCGCACAGCAGGCCGCCGTCGGGCGTCAAATGATCCTTCGCCTCGGCGAGGATGCGGCGGATGATGGTGAGGCCGTCGTCGCCGCCGTCGAACGCCATCGCCGGTTCGGCGCGGCACTCGGCCGGCAGGCTGGCCATTCCGTCGGCGTCGACATAAGGCGGGTTGCTGATGATCAGGTCGTAGCGCTCCTCGCCGAGCGGGCCGAACAGGTCGCCGTGATACAGGCTGACGCGATCGTCGAGTCGGTGCTCGGCGACGTTGCGGGCGGCGACCGCGAGCGCATCCTTCGACAGCTCGACGGCGTCGACCGTCGCGTTGGGGAAGGCGTAGGCGGCGAGGATCGCAAGGCAACCCGAGCCGGTGCAGAGGTCGAGCACGCGCTCGACCGCCTCCGGCGCGTCGATCAGCGAGGTGTCGCCGCCGTCGAAATGCGAGTCGAGCAGTTCGCCGATGAAGGAGCGCGGCACGATCACCCGCTCGTCGACGTAGAACGGCACGCCGCGCATGTAGATCTTGTTCACCAGATACGCCGCCGGCAGACGCGTGGCGATGCGGCGCTCGATCAGGCCGAGGATCGCGGCGGCTTCGCGCGTGGTGACGCGGGCGGAGGCGAACATCTCGAACTGATCGGGATGCAGATGCAGCGTCTCGCCGATCAGGAACACAGCCTCGGCGATCGGATCGGTGGTGCCGTGCGCGAATACCACGCCGGCTTCGGCGAAGCGGCTGACCGCGTAGCGGACGAAATCGAGCAGCGTCACCAGTTCGCCCGGCGCCACCTTCGGTGGCTTGGCGGCCACGGACTTGGCGGGCGCAGACTTGGCTGCGACGCCGCGTTTGGCGGGCTTGGCCTTCGCGGCGGTGGTCTTCGCAGCTTTCGGCTTGGCGGCCTTGGTGGCTTTTGGTTTTGCTTTCTTCGCCATCAATCCTTGCTCCATCGCGCCAGCGCAGCGTCGTCGCGGCTGTGCGCCTCGACCCAGCGCGTCTCGCCGGCGCGCTCCTCGCGCTTCCAGAACGGCGCATTGGTCTTGAGGTAGTCCATCAGGAATTCCGCCGCCGCGAATGCGGCCTGGCGATGCGCCGAGGCGGCCAGCACCAGCACGATGTTGTCGCCCGGCACCAGGCGGCCGACGCGGTGAACGATCGTCAGCGCGGTGATCGCCGGCCAGCGCCGCAGCGCCTCGTCGGCGTGGCGTTGGATCTCTTCCTCCGCCATGCCGGGATAGTGCTCGAGCGTCAGGGCGGCGACGGTGTCGTCGCCCTCGATGCCGCGGCACAGCCCGATGAACGATACCACCGCGCCGATGTCGGTGCGGCCCTTCGTCATCGCCGTGGTTTCGGCGGAGAGATCGAAATCGGCGTCCTGAATGCGGATGGTCACCGGAACGGTCATCGGATCATCCCGTGCGCGGACGACATCAACCGCCGGTCATCGGCGGGAAGAACGCGACCTCGCGGGCGCCGGCGATCGGTGTCTCGGCGCGGACGTGGGTGCGGTCGATCGCAGCGCGGATCACGCCGGGCTTCTCGAATGCCATCGCATAGCCGTCGCCGCGCGAAGCCAGCCAGCCGATCAGATCGGCCACCGTGGTGACCGTCGGCGGTGGCTCGACGGTCTCCTCGTCGAAGCCGATCCGTTCGCGCACCCAGGCGAAATACTTCACCTTCATGCCTGATCCTCTTCGATCAGATGGTGGATGCCGGCGCGGAAGTAATCATAGCCGGTGTACATCGTCAGCAGCGCCGACAGCCACAGCAGCGAGACGCCGATTTCGGTGGTGAAGGGCAGGATCTGGTTGCCCGCCTCGCCGGCCAGCAGGAAGCCGATCGCGACCAGCTGTGCGGTGGTCTTCCATTTCGCCAGCCGCGTCACCGGCACGCTGACGCGCAGCGCGGCGAGATATTCGCGCAGGCCCGAGACCAGGATCTCCCGGCACAGGATCACGATCGCCGCCCACAGCGTCCAGCCGTGGATGATGCTGTCGGCCGCAAGCATCAGCAGGCAGGATGCTACCAGCAGCTTGTCGGCGATCGGATCCAGCATGCGGCCGAACGCCGAATGCTGGTCCCAGATCCGGGCGAAATGGCCGTCGAGAAAATCGGTGATCGCCGCAGCTATGAACACCGCGAGCGCCACCCAGCGCAGCGCCAGCGGGCCGCCGAGGATCGACTGCGCGAAAATGCAGCCGACCACCACCGGGATTGCGGCGATGCGTGCATAGGTGAGGATGTTCGGAAGCGTCAGCGACGTTCTCGTTCCCCGCACCGGCGCTCTCGTCGAGACGTTGTTCATCGTGGCTTACCAATACTGCCCGCGACGGAAGGTCAACCTCCGACCAGGGGGCTTACGTTCCGTATCAGGAAAAGGTGAAATCCGCATGGGGCGCGGCTGCCTTCGGCATCGCCGACTTTGGTCGGGGGCGGACGGTGCGTCAGTCCGGGCGGGCATGGAAAAACTCGAAGATCCGCCGCGCGCTCTCGGCGCTGATTCCCGGAACCTTGCCGAGGTCGGTCATCGACGCCCGCTCGATCTCTTTCAGCGTGCCGAAATGCAAAAGCAGCGCGCGCTTGCGGGTCGGGCCGATGCCGGGGATTTCCTGCAGGCCGGCCTCGCGAATGTCCTTCTTGCGCAGCGTGCGGTGCGAGCCGATCACGAAGCGATGCGCCTCGTCGCGCAGACGCTGGATGAAATACAGCACCGGGTCGCGCGGCTCGAGCTTGATCGCGTCGCGGTCCGGCAGGAACAGGGTCTCGCGTCCGGCGTCGCGGTCCGGTCCCTTGGCGACGCCGAGCAGGGTGACCTGGTCGGTCAGGCCGATGCCGGCCAAGGCTTCGCGCGCGGCATTGAGCTGCCCGCGACCGCCGTCGATGATGACGAGGTCCGGCCATTGCGGCACGTCGTCGTCCTTCGGCTTGGTGGGGGCGTCGCCCTCCGCCGGCGGCGTCACCAGCCGCTTGAACCGGCGCTGCAGTACTTCGCGCATCATCGCGTAGTCGTCGCCCGGCGTCAGCCCTTCGGAGCGGATGTTGAACTTGCGGTACTGGTTCTTGATGAAGCCGTCGGGGCCGGCGACGATCATCGCGCCGACCGCGTTGGTGCCCTGGATGTGGCTGTTGTCGTAGACCTCGATCCGCTGCGGCACCTTCGGCAGGCCGAGCGTGCTGGCGAGGTTCTCCAGCAGCCGAGCCTGGGTCGCGGTGTCGGCCAGCTTGCGGCCGAGCGCTTCGCGCGCGTTGGTCTGGGCGTGGGCGACCAGCTCTTTCTTCTCGCCGCGCTTGGGCACCTGGACCTCGACCTTACGGCCGGCCTTGACGCACAGCGCGTCGGTCAGCAGCTCGGTTTCCTCGATCTCGTGCGACAGCAGGATCAGCTTCGGCGGCGGCTTGTCGTCGTAGAACTGCGCCACGAAGGCGCCGAGCACTTCTTCGGGCGTGAAGGTCTTCTCGGCGCGTGGGAAATAGGCGCGGTTGCCCCAGTTCTGGCCGGTGCGGAAGAAGAACACCTCGACGCAGGAATAGCCGCCGTCCTGATGGATCGCGAACACGTCGGCTTCCTCGACGGTGCGCGGATTGATGCCTTGCTGGGACTGGATCGCCGACAGCGCCGCGAGCCGGTCGCGGTACAGCGCCGCGGTCTCGAATTCGAGCTCGCCGGACGCCTTCTCCATCTCGGCCGCGAGCAGCTGCTTCACCGCCCGGCTGCGGCCGGACAGGAAGTCGGTCGCTTCGCGCACCAGCTCGCTGTAGCCAGGAAAGTCGACCTCGCCGGTGCACGGGCCGGCGCAGCGCCGGATCTGGTACAGCAGGCAGGGGCGGGTGCGGCTTTCGAAGAACGAATCGGTGCAGGATCGCACCAGGAACGCGCGCTGCAGCGCCGTGATGGTGCGGTTGACCGCGCCCGCCGAGGCGAACGGACCGAAATACCGCCCGGGACGGCTCTGCGCGCCGCGATGCTTGAGGATCTGCGGCGCCCAATGGTCGCCGGTGATCAGGATGTAGGGAAACGACTTGTCGTCGCGCAGCTGGACGTTGAAGCGCGGACGCAGCTGCTTGATCAGATTGGCTTCGAGCAGCAGCGCCTCGGTCTCGGTGGTGGTGGAGATCACCTCGACCTCGACCGTGAGCGCGATCATCCGGGCGATCCGCAGCACCTGGCCGGTGGGGCGGGCGTAGGACGCCAGCCGCTTCTTCACGTTCTTGGCCTTGCCGACATAGAGCACGTCGCGGCCTTCGTTCAGCATCCGGTAGACGCCGGGCGAGGTCGGGGCCAGCCGCACCGCGCGCGCGATCGCCGAGCGGCCGACCGCCATCGGCCCGGCGGCCTGCTGGGCAGGCTGCTCGGCGGCCGGCTCGTCCTCAGCCTCGGGTAGGCGTGAATCGTCGTCCTCCTCGACCGCAAGCGAGGCGGTGGCGGCGTCGATGTCCTGCGCCTCCGCAGGGAGATACGGCTCCGCGGCGGGCGTCGCCGGGGCAGTCGCGGGGGCGTCGGCGGATGGTTCGGCCGCGGCCGGTTGCGGCTCGGCGGGATCGTGAATCATGGCTGCCCCAACCTATGCGCTCGGCCCCGCGGGTGCCAGAGCGGGCCCCGGCACGGAACCCGCCCGATCGAAATTGCTCTGTCTTGCCATGGTGTTGCCGAGATCCCCAGGAAGTAAGGGTCTGTTAACAATGCGCCTCGGAACCGGGGCCGGGTTAAGAACCGCTTAACTTAAAACTCTCGATAAATTCGACCGTAAAAGTGAGGAAAACCGTAACCATTCGGAACGTTTTCCCATCGGTCGTGGGCGGCCGATGACCGGACGCAAATTGCGCCGCTGCGGGCGCGGGCGGGTCGTCGAGGAGAGTAAGATGCGTAAAGTTACACTGGCAGCGGCGGCCGTGATCGCCGCGAGCGTTTCGACGGCTCAGGCGGCCGACATGGGGTACTACCGGTCGAATGCCCCCTATACCGTCAATCAGCCGCTGAATGCGTTCAGCTGGGCCGGCCCCTATCTCGGTGGCAACCTCGGCTACACCTTCGGGAACGTCACCAACAACATCACCAAGCCGGCCGGCTTCTCCGGCGGCGTGCAGGGCGGCTACAACTGGCAGTCCGGCAACATCGTGTTCGGTCTCGAGGGCGATATCCAGTTCTCGACCGCCGACGATACCTTCGCAGCCTACAAGTTCTCGAATCCCTGGTTCGGAACCGCGCGCGGCCGTATCGGCTACGCGATGAACGATGTGCTGCTCTATGCCACCGGCGGTCTGGCGTTCGGCCAGCTCAAGGGCCAGAATCTGCTCGCCAGCGAGACCCACAGCAGTGCCGGCTGGACGGTCGGCGCCGGTGCCGAATTCGCGTTCGCGCCGAAGCTGAGCGCCAAGGTCGAGTATCTGTACGGCAGCCTGTCGACCAGCAACTTCTTCATCACCGGCGTGCCGAATGGGTACAATTTCGGCGTGGTCCGGGCCGGCATCAACTACCACTTCTAAGCCGCGACGAAACCTTCGCGATCAAGAAACTCGTCGACCACAACTCCCGGCCGTGCGCGGCCGGGATTTTCTTTGTGCGAGCTGGCTGATTGGTGACCGGATCGACGCCTCGTCGAACCCGCGCCACCAGCCGGACGAGCTTGCTACCTGCCACCCGGACGGGGGCCAAAGCAGGTTGCCGAGCTAGCTTGGCCGGCTCGATACGGTGTGATGTTCAGGCGCAAATCTACTCACCCGCGCAACCCTGCCCGTTCTTCCGCGTCGTCAGCCGCGCGCGTCGTTCGCCTGCATCGCCGCGCCGGGCTGCAGCGACCGCGCCGCGCGATCGCCGTGAGCGTCGGCCGGCGGCGCTACGATATGACCAGATTGACCGCCTTGGGGCCCTTGCCCTTCTTGTCGGGTTCCACTTCGAACGAAATACGCTGCCCTTCGGTCAGGTCCTTCAATCCGGCACGTTCGACTGCGGTGATGTGCACGAACACGTCGCGACCGCCGTCGTCGGGCTTGATGAAGCCGTAGCCGCGTTCCCCGTTGAAGAACTTCACCGTTCCCGTCATTGCCATTCCGGAAGCTCCTCCCAGCATGCTTTCCGTCGCGCGCCAGCGCCACGGGCGACCTGGCATTTCGCTGCCGGATAGCTTGGCCGAGAGCGGGACCTGCTACTGACTGCGGGTCCAATCAAATACGCTTTGAGGCCTTGTCACTCCGCCGCCCCCATTTGCGGAAGCGGAACGTAAAGCCAGTCCAATGGAACTAGCATAATACGGAAATACACTGATTGCCTACGGTCGAGTTGCGACTTTTCGCCTGCTGGTGCGGGCAGCCGATGAGTAATCAGGGCTTCTGGAATTCGAGGCGGTAACGTCCGACCCCGCCGAGCCCGAGCGGTCGCTCCAGCTCAGGAAGAACGGTTCTCAGCTCGTCGGCGAGAGTCCAAGGCGGGTTGACGATCAGCAACCCGGTCGAGGTCAGCGGCCCGTTCGGCTGCTGCGGTGCGACGCTGAACTCCAGCCGCAGGCATTTGTCGGCGCCGGCCGCCGCGGTGACCGACGCCACGGTTGCGGCGAGGGTTTCGGTCGCGCGGCGGTTCTTCACCGGATACCACATCAAATACACGCCGGTCGGCCACTTGGCGTAGGCGGCGGCGAACTTGGCGGCCATCTGCTCGAACTCGTCTTTGCGCTCGAACGGCGGATCGATCAGCACCAGCCCGCGGCGTTCCTTCGGCGGCACGAAGGCGGTGAGCGCGGTCCAGCCGTCGAGATCGACCACCCGGCCTTGCGGATCGTGGCGCAGCGCGCCGATCAGCTGCTTGCGTGCCACCGGCTCGAGCTCGCACGCCACCAGACTGTCCTGGGGGCGGAGCAGAGCGCGGGCGATCAGCGGCGATCCCGGATAGGCGGTCAGCTCGCGCTGCGGATTGAACGCCCGGACGATGTCGAGATACGGCGCGATCAGCGCGTAGGCCGGGTCGGAGAACCGTGCCTGCAGTACCCGGGCGATCCCGGTGGCCCATTCGCCGCCGCGGCGGGCTTCGTCGCTGGTCAGGTCGTACAGTCCGGCGCCAGCGTGGCTGTCGATCACCCGGAACGCGGCCGGCTTGTCGTGCAAATAGGTCAGAATCCGGACCAGCACGAAGTGCTTGATGACGTCGGCGAAGTTGCCGGCGTGGAAGGCGTGGCGATAATTCATGCGCCGACCCCTAGCAGGGCCGGGGCTGCGCCGCCATGGCTTGGCGGCAGCGCCCGCGCAGCCAGACCCCGGTGGTTGTGTCGCGCCCTGGTAGCAATACCGGGGTGGCGCCCGTTTGGTCGTCAACTTGCCCGCAAGTGTATTGAAAAAACAAAACAATTCGGTCGGAACAGAAGCGCTGCGTGGATTAACGCGCTGTTTAAACCCCGATGCTAGTTCTTGGCTTGCGAGAGACCGGCGGTTGCACGCCAGGACTTTCAAGAGAACCTGCGTTAGCCGGCCGGTCGGGCGGTGGTCGAACCACCCTGCGGCGCCTTGGGGAGTTGAAGATGGCGGTTGATTTGTCGATGTCGGTTCTAGTGGTGGACGATTACAGCACCATGATCCGGATCATTCGTAATCTTCTCAAGCAACTCGGCTTCGAGAATATCGACGATGCGAGCGATGGCTCGGCGGCGCTCGAAAAGATGCGGGCCAAGAAGTACGGTCTGGTGATCTCCGACTGGAACATGGAACCGATGACCGGCTACGACCTGCTCAAGGAAGTCCGCGCCGATCCCAATCTGTCGCAGACCCCGTTCATCATGATCACCGCGGAATCCAAGACCGAGAACGTGATCGCGGCCAAGAAGGCCGGTGTGAACAACTATATCGTCAAGCCGTTCAATGCGGCGACGCTGAAGACCAAGATCGAGGCGGTGTTCCCGGATCACGTCGCGGCGTAAGCCGACCGACCTTCGGTTCTCTGCACAGCTTTCCGGCGCGCTCCTCATCGAGGGGCGCGTTTGCTTTTGGATGCGGGGCCGAGGGCTCAGCCCGCGGCGAAGCGCTTGGTGAACAGCGCCACGTCGACCAGGCCGCGGGCGTGGCGACCGTCGCCGACCTTGCGGTCGCCGAGGAATGAGGCGACCTCGAACCGGATCACCCGGCGCTCCACCGCGCTCACCACCGCCGTGGTTCGCACCGTCTGGCCAACGAAGGCCGGCGCCAGATGCCGGATGTCGACTTCGCTGCCGACCGTCACCCAGCCTTGGGGCAGCTTCGGCGCGACCGCATCGCCGGAAGCCATCTCCATCTCCAGGATCATCAGCGGGGTGGCGAACACGGCCGGCATGTACGGCACGAAGTGCTGCACGGTGATGTCCTGCGTCACCGTGGTCAGCCGCTCGGCGCTCATGCCGACGGAGACGAAGTCGCGTGCGTCCATTGCAGTCTTCCTTGCTAATTGTCAGACCACACTCTCGTCACTCCGGGGCGCCGCGCGAGCGGCGAATCCGGAATCCCGAAGTGATCAGCCAACCATTCAACAGTGCGAGATTCTGGGTTCGCTCACTTCGTGAGCGCCCCGGAATGACGACGGATGGGACAGGATGGCCTACTTCCCTTGTGCCGCCTTGCGCTCGACGAAGGTCTTGCCGCCCTTCATCTTGTTATTGAGCGGCGCCTCGTTGATCTGAATTACCACGTCTTCGGCCACAACGCCGAGATGCGTCACCAGCGCCGTCGTGATGTCGCGCATCATCCCGGCCTTCTGCTCGTCGGTGCGGCCCATGGCCATGTTGACGGTGATCTCGGGCATCGGTGGTTTCTCCCTTTTTGCTTGGTCTTCGTTGTTGTCATTCCGGGGCTCGCATCGCGCGAACCCGGAATCTGATGGTGCCCTGAATTTCGGGATTCCGGGTTCGCTCGCTGCGCGAGCGCCCCGGAATGACGGCTAATTCCAGCTCACCCCGCGGCGCTGCAGCAGCTCCTGTACCTTGGCGACCAGTTCGTCTTCCTTGCAGGAGAACTGCGCCTCGGCCTGCTTTTTCAGATACTCGTCGCGGTCCTTCTCCAGCGAGGCGAGTTCGGCCCCGAGGATCAGGTCCTTGATCTGCACGATGCCCTGCGATTTTTCGTCCGAGCCCTGGATGATGGCGCAGGGTGCGTTGCGCTTGTCGGCGTATTTCATCTGCTGGCCGAGCGAGTGCTTGGGATTGCCCAAGTACAATTCGGCGCGGATGCCCGCGCTGCGTAGGCTCGCGACCATTTTTTGATAACCGGCGATGTCGCCGCCGAACACGGTGACCACGACGGGGCCGGCTTGCGGCTTGTTATCGAGCTGGCCGATCAGCGTCAGTGCCGCCTGCAGCCGCGATACGCCGATCGAGAACCCGGTTGCCGGCACCGGCTCGCCGCGGAAGCGCGATACCAGTCCGTCGTAACGCCCGCCGCCACCGACCGAGCCGAACCGCACGGGGCGGCCCTTCTCGTCCTTGGTGTCGAGCAGTAGTTCGACCTCATAGACTGGGCCGGTGTAGTATTCGAGGCCGCGGACGACGGACGGGTCGATCTTCACGCACTCGCCGTAGCCGCCTGCGTCCGCCAGCTCGGCGATAGTCGCGAGTTCGGCGACACCGTCGCTGCCGGTCTTCGAACCTTCTACACGCGTCCGCATGTTTGCGACAGTCGACTGATTGTCGGCGCCCTGCATGCTGGCCCCAGCGTCCTTGTCGCCGATGAAGCTGATGATCGCTTGGATCTGAGCGTCATTGAGGCCGGCGCCTTTGGTGAAGTCGCCTTTGCCCTCTTCACCGCCATCCCAGCGGCCCGGACCAAGTAGTTGGATGATATCCCTGATCGGAAACTTGTCGGCCTTGTCGATGGCGCGCATCACTGTGAGCCACTGCGCGTCGCTGTCGATGCCCTGCGCTTCGCGGATGCCATCCAGCACCTTGCGGTTGTTCACCTTCACCACGTAGCTGCCGCGCGGGATGCCGAGCGCTTCCATGGTGTCGGCGGCCATCATGCACATTTCGGCGTCGGCGGCGGCGGTCGGCGCGCCGACGGTGTCGGCGTCGAACTGCATGAATTGGCGGAAGCGGCCGGGGCCGGGCTTCTCGTTGCGGAACACCCAGCCGAACCGGTAGCTGCGATACGGCTTCGGCAGTGCGTCAAAATTCTCGGCGACGTAGCGGGCGAGCGGCGCGGTCAGGTCGTAGCGCAGGCTGATCCACTGCTCGTCGTCGTCCTGCAGCGAGAACACGCCCTCGTTGGGGCGGTCCTGATCGGGCAGGAATTTGCCGAGCGCGTCGGTGTATTCGAACGCCGGGGTCTCCACCGGCTCGAAGCCGTAGCGTTCGTACACCTCGCGGATCTTCTCCACCATGGCGCGCGTCGCCGCGATCTCGGCCGGGCCGCGATCGGCGAGGCCGCGCGGCAGCCGTGCGCGCAGTTTCGAGGGTTTTTTCGGTTTTTCAGCCATCGTCGCCTTCCAAGTCAGGGCCGGGTTGGTATCAGCCGCTGTCCGCCGCAGCAAGGCGGGGTTGCATGATCCAGCGCAAATCTCCCGCCGGTGGCTTTCATTAACAGATGGAAGACCCACGGAAATTTGCTGGCTCGCGGCGTTCCCGTAAGGGCGTGAAGCTGATACCGTGCCGCGCCTTCCACCCCCGGCCGCGCAGTGCATGAGGAGCCCCATGTTAGACAAGATCAAGCCCACGTCCGCCGTCAACGCGCCGAACGACCTGAACGCGTTCTGGATGCCGTTCACCGCGAACCGGGCCTTCAAGCGCGCGCCCAAGATGGTCGTGGGTGCTGAGGGCATGCACTACATCACCGCGGACGGCCGCAAGATCATCGACGCCGCCTCGGGCATGTGGTGCACCAACGCCGGCCATGGCCGCAAGCAGATCGCCGAGGCGATCAAGGCGCAGGCCGACGAGCTCGACTACTCGCCGCCGTTCCAGTTCGGCCAGCCGAAGGCGTTCGAACTCGCCAGCCGGATCGCCGATCTGGCGCCGCAGGGCCTCGATCACGTGTTCTTCTGCAATTCCGGCTCGGAAGCCGCTGACACCGCGCTGAAGATCGCGGTCGCCTATCAGCAGATCAAGGGCCAGGGCTCCCGCACCCGGTTGATCGGCCGCGAGCGCGGCTATCACGGCGTCGGATTCGGCGGCACCGCGGTCGGCGGCATCGGCAACAACCGCAAGATGTTCGGTCCGCTGCTGAACGGCGTCGACCATCTGCCTGCGACCTATGATCGCGACAAGCAGGCCTTCACTAAGGGCGAGCCGGAATACGGCGCGCACTTCGCCGATGCGCTCGAAGGCCTCGTCAATCTGCACGGCGCCAACACCATCGCGGCGGTGATCGTCGAGCCGATGGCCGGCTCCACCGGCGTGCTGCCGGCGCCGAAGGGCTATCTCAAGCGCCTGCGCGAGATCACCAAGAAGCACGGCATCCTGCTGATCTTCGACGAGGTGATCACCGGCTACGGCCGTCTCGGCTATGCCTTCGCGGCCGAGCGCTACGGCGTCACCCCGGACATGATCACCTTCGCCAAGGGCGTCACCAACGGCGCGGTGCCGATGGGCGGCGTGATCACCTCGACCGAGATCCACGATGCCTTCATGACCGGGCCCGAGCATATGGTCGAGCTGGCCCACGGCTACACCTATTCGGCGCATCCGCTCGCCTGCGCGGCCGGCATCGCCACGCTGGACATCTATCGCGACGAGAAGCTGTTCGAGCGCGCCAAGGCGCTGGAGCCGAAATTCGCCGAGGCGGTGATGTCGCTGAAGGACCTGCCGAACGTGGTCGACATCCGCACCGTCGGCCTGACCGCCGGCATCGATCTGGCCCTGCTCGCCGATGCCCCCGGCAAGCGCGGCTTCGAAGCGATGAACTCGGCTTTCCACGATCATGAGCTGATGCTGCGGATCGCCGGCGACACCCTGGCGCTGACCCCGCCGCTGATCCTCAGCGAAGACCATATCGGCGAGATCGTCGACAAGGTCGGCAAGGTGATCCGCGCCGTGGCCTGATATCCGCCCGATATCCCCTTGGGATGGCGGACGAATCCAGTGGACTCGTCCGCCGAATCGACAAAGATGGCGGATCGGCAGGCAACCACCGGCTTAAATGATCCGCATCTCGACCATTTTCATCGCCGTCTGCATGGTGCTGATCGCCACCTCGCTCGGGATGGTGGTGTATGCGGTCGCCGGATTCAGCATGGCGCAGGCGGCCTTGGTCGGCCTCACGGCGCTGACTTTGTTCGTGCTGTATCAGGCGGTTGCGATGCGGATGCGCGACCGCGCCGAAGCCGGGCATCAGATCGCCGACCTGTCGCGCGGTACCGCCGATCTCGCCCGACAGGTCGGTGATTTCGGCCGCCGGCTGGCGGTGGTGGAGGCCAAGCTGGTATCGGCCCAGTCCACCCAGCATGACCGCGTGCAGCACGTCTCCAACGAGATCGATGAACTCGGCACCTTGGTGCAACAGCTCGCGACCTCGGTCGCCACCCACGAAGAACTACTGAGCGCCGCCGCGCGCAGTGTGATCCGCACCGAGGCGGGGGCGGCGCCATTGGAGCTTGGCGAGCCGATCGCCTCGCCGCCGGCGCTCGCCGCTCCAGTTGTGGCCGTGCCGGCTGCCGTCGTTCCTGGGCCCGCCGCCGCTGGGACCGCGGAGCCGGTTGGAACCGGCGCCGCGTCCGAACCGCCGAAACCCTCTGACGCGGTGCCAGCCGAGCCTGCGCCGCGTCCCGACCTTGCGTCTCGTTCCGAGGCGCCTCGTTCCGATGCGGCGCGGCTGCTGGCTGCGGTCAAGAGCGCGGTCGAGGCGGAGCGCTACGATCTTCATTTGCAGCCGATGGTGTCGTTGCCGCAGCGCAAGGTGCGGGCTTACGAGGTCGTGACCCGGCTGCGCGACGAAGCCGATCAGCCGATTGCGGCCGCCGATTATCTTCCGGTCGCCGAGAGCGCCGGCCTGATGGGGCGGATCGACCTCGCGATCCTGCTGCGCGCCGTCCAGGTGGTCCGTCGACTGCTGGTGCGCAACAAGGAGGTCGGCCTGTTCGTCAATATTGCCGGCGCCACGCTGTCCGACACAGCGGCGTTCGCGCAGTGCCTCGACTTCCTCGAAGCCAATCGCACGCTGGGGCCGTCGCTGATCCTCGAATTCAAGCAGAGCACCTTGCGCAAGTTGGGCCCGATCGAGACCGAGCATCTCGCGGCGCTGGCGCAGCGCGGCTTCCGGTTCTCGATCGACCACGTCACCGATCTGCGGTTCGAGCCGCGCGAGCTGGCCGACCGCGGCGTCCGCTTCATCAAAGTTCCGGCACAGCTTCTGCTGGCGGCCAACGATACGGCGTCCGCCGACATCCACCCGGTCGATCTGTCCGATCTGCTCGGGCGCTTCGGCATCGATCTGGTCGCCGAACGGATCGAGGGCGAACGGGTGGTGGTCGACCTGCTTGACTACGATGTGCGGTTTGGGCAGGGGTTCTTGTTCGCAGCGCCCCGTCCGCTGCGGCCCGAGACCGCCATCAACGCGGCCGCGCCGGCTTCCAACGCCCCGGCCCAGCAGGACTTCAATCTTGATCCAGGCAAGCTTCCGCAGGCACCGCTCGCCCGCATCGAGCCGGTACGCGTCACCGGCAACGCCGCATTGGTGCGCCGCGCCGCCGGCCCGTTCTGATCGTTTCTGCCGATGACCACGCTGCGTTTTGTCGAGCATCTGCACGAGCTCGTCGGCTCGGTCGATGTCGTGCTCAGCGACATCTGGGGCGTGGTGCATAACGGCCTGGAATCGTTCCCCGACGCCTGCGCGGCGCTGAAGGCCGCGCGCGACCAGGGCCGCACCGTGGTGCTGATCACCAACGCGCCGCGGCCGGCGGATTCGGTGCAGCGCCAGCTCCGCAAGCTCGATGTGCCGGACGATTGCTACGACGCCATCGTGTCGTCGGGCGATCTCACCCGCATCTATGTGGCCGAACATCCGGGCCAGTCGGTCTATTGGCTCGGTCCGGACCGCGACAACTCGATCTATCGCGGCCTCGACGCCAAGCTGACGCCGCTCGAACAAGCCGACTACATCATCTGCACCGGCCCGTTCGACGACGAGACCGAGTCGGCCGAAGACTATCGCGAGATGATGGGGCAGGCGCTCGCGCGCAAGCTGACGCTGGTCTGCGCCAATCCCGACATCGTGGTCGAGCGCGGCGACCGGCTGATCTATTGCGCCGGCGCGATAGCGGAGCTGTATCGCGAGCTCGGCGGCGAGGTGATTTTCTACGGCAAGCCGCACCGGCCGATCTACGATCGGGCGATGGCGCTGGCGCGCCAGATCCGTGGCTCCGATACGCCGGCCGAGCGGGTGCTGGCGATCGGCGACTCGGTGCGGACCGATCTGGCCGGCGCGCAGGGCTACGGCATCGACCTGCTGTTCGTCACCCGCGGCATCCATGCCGACGCGTTCGAGGGCATCGACCGGCTCGACACCGCCGCGATCACCGAATTGTTCGGTCACCCGCCGCTGGCGTTGACCCGCGAGCTGCGCTGGTAAGCGCAGCCCGGCGTCGTTTCTGAAGAGGGATCAGCGGCCTTCGCGCAGCCAGGTCGCGGCGAACGCGCCGAGCAGCAGCAACAGGCCGATCAGGCCGGTGAACACCGGCAGCACGCCGACGCCGGTGACGACGCTGGCGTCGCGCATCCGCACCCCGAGCCAGCCGTCGCCGCGGAAGATCGTCGCCGAGGTCACCGGCACGATCCGCGGCAGCTCGACGCTGCCGTTGTCGGCGATCCTCCGTGCATCGCCGCCGGTCGCCTGCACCAGCGGCTTCAGCGTTTCGGTGGTCGAAGTGACTTCGGCGAATTCCTTCGGATTGACCGGGCCGACATTGATCAGCGCCTTCAGCGTGCCGTCGGTCGCCGACCACAGTCCGAGCTCGTCGGCCGGCAGGCTCGCCCGCCAGATCCCGGGATCGCCGGCTTTCAGCGTCAGTTCCTGGGTCTTGCCGGAGGGCGAGGTGACGGTGACGGGCGGCACGCTGTCGCCCATGGTCTGGCGCAGCACTTCGAGGGTCTTGCCCTCGGCTTTCAGCCGCAGCGCTTCCTCGTCGAGATCCGGCTGCTTCATCAGCCAGTGCGACATCCGCCGCAAGAGATCGAGATGCGGGCCGCCGCCCTCATAGCCGCGCGCCCACAGCCAGATGTGATCGGACAGCAGCAGTGCGACGCGGCCCTCGCCGTAATGCGACAGCAGCAGCAGCGGCATGTTGTCGGCGCCGGTCATCAGCGGCGGCGTGGTGGTGTTGCGGGTGTCGACGGTGCGGAAGAACCGGCTCCAGTGCGGCGGCTCGGAGGCCGAGCCTTCCAGCCCGCGCGTCACCGGGTGGCGCTTGCCGGCGTCCGACAGCCGCGCGTAGTACGGCTTCTCGGTGACGCCGATCGGTTCGGCCGGCAGCAGGGTGTCGAGCGGCGTGCGCCAGATCGAGGTGGTCGAGGCGTAGTCCGGCCCCGCCGACACCAGCACCGCGCCGCCGTTGCGCACATAGCGCGAGATGTTGTCGAAATACGCCATCGGCAGCACGCCCTGGCGGGCATAGCGGTCGAAGATGATCAGCTGAAACTCGTTGATCTTCTGCTGGAACAGTTCGCGGGTCGGGAAGGCGATCAGCGACAGTTCGTTGATCGGGGTGCCGTCCTGCTTCTCCGGGGGCCGCAGAATCGTGAAGTGCACCAGATCGACGCTGGCGTCGGATTTCAAAAGGTTGCGCCAGGTGCGCTCGCCGGAATGCGGCTCGCCGGACACCAGCAGCACCCGGAGCTTGTCGCGCACGCCGTCGATCGAGACCACGGCGCGGTTGTTGACCAGCGTCAGTTCGTTCTCGACCGGGGAGGCTTCGATTTCGACGATGTTCTGGCCGGCGTGTTTGATGTCGACGTCGACGCTGACGGTCTGGCCACTCAGTACGGTGCGCTGATTCAGCACTTCGCCGTCGCGCCGCACCACGACGCGGGCGCGGTCGCCGGTGATGCCCTGATCGTCGAGCCGGTAGGTGATGGTCTGGGTCTGACCGACGATGCCGAACCGCGGCGCCGCCAGGATCGCGATGCGGCGGTCGCGCTCGTCCTTGCGGCCGGTGATCAGCGCCTGCACCGGCGCCTGGAAGCCGAGCGCCTGGGCGTTTGCCGGGATGTCATGGACGCGGCCGTCGGTGATCAGGAAGGCGCCGGCGACGCGGTCGGTCGGCACGTCGGACAGCGCCGACGTCACCGCGCCGAACAGCTTGGTGCCGTCGGTCTCGCCGTCGGCCTGGCCGGCCTCGACGACGCGGACTTCGAGGCCCTTGATCTGCTTCAGCCGATCGACCAGCGCTTCCTTGGCCTGCTCGGCTTCCTCGGTGCGCTTGCCGAAATTCTGGCTCGGGCTCTTATCGACCACCACGGCGGCGACCGACGACAGCGGCTCGCGCTCTTCGCGGGTGAACGACGGATTGGCCAGCGCCAGCACGATCAGCGCCAGCGCCGCGATCCGGATCGCCGCGCCGCGCGACCGCCCGACCAGCAGCACCACCGCGATCAGCACGATCGCAGCGATCGCGACCCACAGCACGAGGGTGGGGACCAAAGGGGCGAAGGCGATGCCGTAGTGCATCAAGTACTCCCTCTGCCATCGTCATTCCGGGGCGCGCGGAGCGCGAGCCCGGAATCCATAACCTCCGCCGGGAGTATGGATTCCGGGCCTGCGCCGCTGGCGCGGCGCATCCCGGAATGACAAAGCAAACGTTGTGCGCGCATCACTGCCCCAACCGTTCGATCAGCGCCGGGGCGTGGACCTGGTCGGCCTTGTAGTTGCCGGTCAGGGTGTACATCACGATGTTGACGCCGGCGCGGAAGGCGAATTCGCGCTGGCGCGGTTCGCCCGGTGTCAGTGGCAGCATCGGCTGGCCGTCGGGACGCATCGCCCAGGCGCCGGCGAGATCGTTGGAGGTGATGATGATCGGCGACACGCCGTCGCCGCCGCGCGCCGGCCTCGTATTGTCGTCGTCGTCGTTCTCGCGCGGCAGCGCCTCGACCCAGGTCTGTCCGGCGGTGAAGCGGCCGGGGAAGTCGCGCAAGAGATAGAACGTCTTGGTCAGCACGTGCTCGCGCGGCACCGGCTCCAGCTCCGGCACGTCGAGCGACGACAGAATCCCGCGCAGCGTCACCATGCCCGGCGTCTGCGAGGCGCCGTTCACATCGGGCGTCGCTTCGATCGCGTCGCGGGTGTCGAAGATCACGGTGCCGCCCTGCTTCATGTAGGCGTCGATCTTGTTGAGCGCGTCCTGCGGCGGCTTCGGGCTGCCGGCGACCACCGGCCAATAGATCAGCGGGAAGAACGACAGCTCGTCGCGCGCCGGATCGACCCCGATCGGCTCGCCGGCTTCGAGCGCGGTGCGCTGCGCCAGAAACAGTGTCAGACCACTCATCCCGGCTTTGACGATGGCATCGACGTCGGCATTGCCGGTGATCACGTAGGCGAGGTGGGTCTGTGCCGTCGCCTTGATGGCGAACTCGTCCTTGGCGGAGTCCGCGCGCAGCGGCGCCGGCATCGACGCCAGCGGCAGCGCGATGATCAGCGCCAACGCAGCTGCGACCCGGCGCCGCCGCGTTACCAGCGCCGCCAGCCCGCCGCCCAGCAGGGCGACGATCAGGGCGTCGAGCCCGAACAGGCCGAGCGAGGAGGCCAGCAGCATGCCGCGCAGGTCGCGCGGTTCGGCATTGCTGTAGGCGGCGCGGCGGGCGTTGATCGCCGAGGTGTCCAGCGGCGCGATCCGGTCGGCGCTCGCGACCGCGTTGACGGCGATCGGTCCGTCGGCGGGGCCGTAGAAGCCGGGCGGATGCTCGGCGGTGCCGCGCTCGCGATAATCGGCCGGGATCGGCTTGGCGGAAGCCGGCGGCGGACCGAGCGCGCCGAAGCCGTCGAGGTTTCGCAGCGGCGACACCGTCTCGGCGGCGTTGGCATCGGCGGCGACGCCCGCGCCCGGCGTGGAGGTGTAGCCGGACAGATCGACCAGCCGGCGCAGCATCTCGACGAAGGTGCCGGACATCGGCAGGTTCGACCAGCGCATATCGGCGCTGACGTGGAACAGCGTCACCAGCCCCTTGCCGCGATGTTCGCCGGTGACCAGTGGCGTACCGTCGGCGAGCGACGCCCAGCTCTTGCCGGGCAGTGTCGCGTCCGGCTCGGCCAGCACCTGGCGGTTGACGGTGACGTCGCTCGGCACCGCGAGGCCAGCGAACGGGCCGTCGGCGGAGAAGGCCGCGAGGCTCTGCGGCTTCTCCCAGGTCAGGCTGCCGCCGAGGCTGCGGCCGCCTTTGCGCAGCTTCACCGGCACCAGATCGTCGTCGTCCTGGCGGGCGAGGCGGGGGCCGGCGAAGCGGATCAGTACGCCGCCTTGTTCGATCCAGGCATCGAGCCGCTGACGGATCTCCGGCGACAGCGCGCCGACATCGGCGAGCACGATCATCGGCAGTTTCTGGTCGAGGAATTGCGCGATCACCTGCTGCGGCGCGCCGCGGTCGCCCTGGCGCAGATCGGCGAACGGCGACAGCGCGCGGGTGAGATAGAACGTCGCCGCGAGCAGCGGCTGAGCGGTGTCGCTGCTGGCGCCCGACACGATGCCGACCGCGCGGCGGCGCCAGCGCTTGTCGAGCAGTTGTACGGTGCCGGCGGAGCGTTCGCCGGCGATCTCGAGCCGGGCGATGTCGTTACGCAGCTCGACCGGCAGTTCGAACGACGCCTCGGTTTCGGTGGCGCCGGGCGCGAGGCTGAAGCGGGCTTCACCGATTGGCGCGCTCTTGGCGTCGAGCGCGCGGACGACGCCGGCATCGACGCCGCCGCTCTGAGCGCGCAACACCTTGACGGTCATTTTCGCCGCGGCGTTCTCGGCGGCGGCGAGCGCATGGGCGGGCGGGGCGCCGCCCTCGACGATGGTGGCGCTGCGGTTCTGCACCAGCTTGTTCAGCCCGGCGACGAAATCACTGCCGCGGCCGGTGTCGATGCCGTCGGTCAACCACACCAGTTCGGCATCCCCGGTCGCCTTCAGGAACCGCTCGATCCCTGGCAGCGCCTCGACCCGGTCGACCGCGTAAGGCTTGGGCGCAAGCTGGCGCAGCGACACTCGCGCGGTGCCGGCCGGCATCAGCGCCGGATCGCGCGCCGTCTCCGACAGCGGCGCCAGTGCCACCGGGCGGCGGGCGCTGTCGGCCTCGGCGATCAGTTCGTCGGCGGCCTTGATCCGCGCCTCCCAGCTCGACGCCGCGCTCCAACCATCGTCGAGCAGGATCAGCAGCGGCGCCTGACTGCCGCCGGCGGCGGTCTGCGGATTCCAGATCGGGCCGGCAAGCGCGATGATCACCAGCGCCGCAGCCAGCATCCGCAGCGCGGTCAGCCACCACGGCGTGCGCGACGGAGTTTCTTCCTTGGGGGCGATCTCGAACAGCAGCCGGGTCGGCGGAAAATCCACCCGCCGTGGCCGCGGCGGCATCACCCGCAGCAGCCACCACAGCGCCGGCAGCGCCAGCAGGCCGATCAGCAGCAGCGGTTGGGCGAACGAAAGGGGCAGGGCGCCGATCATGCGCCGCGTCCGGCTTTGCCGCGCTCGGCGCCTTTGGCGGTGCTCATGCCGGCGTGCAGGAACAGCAGCAGCTCGGCGGCCGAGCGCGAGGTGGTGTGGGTCGAGAACAGCCAGTCCAGCTTGGCGGTCTCGGCCCGGATCGCGTCGCGATGTGCCGCCACCAGCGCGACATAGTCGCTAGCCCATTTCTCAGCGCGGCCGGCGGTGATCGCGCTGCCGCCTTCCGGCTCGACGAATTCGACCCGGCCGGCAAACGGGAAGTTCTCTTCCGCAGGATCGACAATCTGCACCAGCGTGCCGTGCGCGCCGGAGGCTGACAGGCCGGCCAGCATCTTCTGAATATCGCCGACCGGCGACCAGAAGTCGGACAGCACCACGATCTCGGCCAGCGACGACGGCACGAAGGACGGCGGCAGGCTGTCGCGGGTGCGGGTGTCGTGCAGGATCGCCTGCGCCATCTTGTCGACGACGTTGTTGCTCGAGGTCGGGTTCATCAGCCCGGGAATGCCGACGCGCTCGCCGCCCGCGACCAGCAATTCGGCCAGCGCGAAGGTCACGATCAGGCCGCGCTCCAGCTTGCTGTCGCGTGCGCCCTTGGAGGCGAACGCCATCGACAGCGACCGGTCCGGCCACAGCCACACCGTATGCGCGGCTTCCCATTCCAGTTCGCGGACGTAGAGATGATCGTCACGCGCCGATCGACGCCAGTCGACGCTCGTGGCCGGCTCGCCGGAGACGAAGCGGCGATACTGCCAGAAATTCTCGCCGGCGCCGGCGCGGCGGCGGCCATGCAGGCCGTGGGTGACGTTGTTGGCGATCCGGCGGGCCTCGAGCATCAGCCGCGGCAACGACGCCGCCAGCGTGCGGCTCTCGCCGTCCGCGCGGCGGACCGCCAGCGTCTCCTGGGTGCGATGCTCGGCCGGCTGCGCCATCAGCCGATCCGGCTCTTCAGCTTCTGGATCACGTCCGCAATCGTGCGGCCTTCGGCGCGCGCCGAGAAGGTCAGCGCCATGCGATGTTTCAAGATCGGCTCGGCGAGGTCGAGCACGTCGTCGATCGAGGGCGCGAGCCGGCCGTCGAGCAGCGCGCGGGCGCGCACCGCCATCATCAACGACTGGCTGGCGCGCGGGCCGGGGCCCCAGGCGATCAGCTTGCCGAGTTCGCCGGCCTCGGGGCCCGGGCGGGCCGAACGCACCAGCGACAGGATCGCTTCCATCACCGAATCGCCGACCGGCAGCCGGCGCACCAGCCGCTGCGCCGACAGCAGCGTCTCGCCGCTCATCGCCGCCTTCGGCGCGCTCTGCTCGGCGCCGGTGGTGTCGAACAGGATGCGGCGCTCGGCGTCGCGGTCCGGATAGTCGACGTCGATTTCCATCAGAAAACGGTCGAGCTGCGCTTCGGGCAGCGGGTAGGTGCCTTCCTGCTCCAGCGGGTTCTGCGTCGCCAGCACATGGAACGGCTTCGGCAGATCGTGGCGGGCGCCGGCGACGGTGATGTGCTGCTCCTGCATCGCCTGCAGCAGCGCCGATTGGGTGCGCGGGCTGGCGCGGTTGATTTCGTCGGCCATCAACAGCTGCGCGAACACCGGGCCGGCGATGAAGCGGAACGAACGCTTGCCCGCCGCGGTTTCGTCGAGCACCTCGGCGCCGAGAATATCGGACGGCATCAGGTCGGGCGTGAACTGCACACGTTTGGCATCGAGTCCGAGCGTAACGCCCAGGGTTTCCACCAGTTTGGTCTTGGCGAGGCCGGGCACGCCGATCAGCAGCGCATGACCGCCGGACAGAATCGTCACCAGCGTGTTTTCGACGACGCGGTCCTGACCGAAGATCACGGTCGAGATCGCCTCCTTGGCGGCGCGCACTTCGCTGGCGACCTGTTCGGCCGAGCGGACGATGACGTCTTCCAGTTTCTCGACACTGTCTGCGCCGGCCATATCGTCTCTCCTGTCCACACCGGTCGCCGCCGGGCCGGTCGTTTTCACCGGAGCATGTTAGGCTGTTCGCCGGAAGACAGCGAAGGCCCTGGTTTCATTCGCCAAATCTTTCCCCACATTATGAACATCGCGGGTTGGCGCGGATCACGATGTGGAGAGTTAAATCATGCTGCGCATGGCGAAATGGTGCAGCTATCGTGCCAGGACGTAAATCGAGGGTCAGGGTAAACAATGGCGAAGCAAGGGCAGAGTTCATCGCACAATCTCGATGGCCTCACCGCGGCCGCGCGGGAGGCCGCGGAGAGCGCCGCCAAAGGCAAGGGCTTGCCGCCCGTGCATCTCTGGAACCCGCCGTTCTGCGGCGATCTCGACATGCGCATCGCGTCCGACGGAACCTGGTTCTATCTCGGCACGCCGATCGGGCGTCCGGCTTTGGTGCGGCTGTTCTCGACGGTTCTGAAGCGCGAAGGCGACAAGCACTTTCTGGTAACGCCGGTCGAGAAGGTCGGAATCACCGTCGATGATGCGCCGTTTCTCGCGGTCGAAATGGTGAAGGATCAGGACGAAAGTGGCCCGCTGCTGCGCTTTCGCACCAATGTCGACGACTGGGTGAGGTGCGACGGCGATCATCGGCTGCGGTTCGAGGTCGCCGCCGATGGCGGAGTGACTCCGTACCTTCACGTACGCGCAGACCTATGGGCCAAGGTGACACGCGCGGTGTATTACGATCTGGTTGACATCGGCGAGGAGCGAGTGGTCGATGGTCGCTCGATGTTCGGCATTGCCTCCGGCGGCGCATTCTTCGCCATGGCCGATGCCGAGCTGATGAGGGAAGCGCATTGACCGGACCGATGACGGGAACGCAGTCTGCCAGCAGCAGCATCAGTTCGGCGGACTTCTTCGATCGTGCCCTGCGGCGGCTGCGATTCGAGGTGCCGGCGGCGCTCACCGACGCCGCCGTGATTCCGGCCACCGGCGATGCTGGCAACGACCAGATGCTGCGCACGATCGCGCAGGAGCGGCCGATCCGCCCCGCCGCGGTGCTGATTCCGGTGGTCGAGCACGCCGAACCGACCGTGCTGCTGACGATGCGGGCGGCGCATCTCAACGACCATGCCGGCCAGATCTCGTTTCCCGGCGGCAAGATCGACCCCACCGACCATTCGCCGCTCGACGCGGCGCTGCGCGAGGCCGAAGAAGAGATCGGGCTCGATCGTTCGTATGTGGAGCCGATCGGTTATCTCGATGTCTACGGCACCAGCTTCGGTTTCCGGATTTTGCCGACCGTCGCGCGCGTGCGTCCGGGATTCGAGCTGACCATCAACAAATCGGAAGTCGACGACGCCTTCGAAGTACCACTCGCGTTCCTGATGGATCCCGGCAATCATCAGTTGCACAGCAAGGAGTTCCGCGGCGCGCTACGTTCCTACTACGCGATGCCGTTCGCCGAGCGTTACATCTGGGGAGCGACCGCCGGCATCCTGCGCGCGCTGTACGAGCGGGTCTGCCTGCCATGATTCGGACGGTGCTCACCGAGCTTGGAATTTTCCTCATACCTTTCGTGCTCTACGCGATCTTCCTGATCGCCACGCGAGCCGCAATGCTGCATCCTGCGTCCTGGCCGCTGCGCGTGGTCGGGTGGCTGACGGCGGCGGCTCTGGTGCTGGTGATCCTGAGCTTGTTGCTGTTGGTGCAATATTCGGGTGCACCGCCGGGAGCGACCTATGTGCCGGCACATCTGGAGGACGGCAGGCTGGTGCCTGGGGTAGAGAAATGACCGACGTGCCGGTGCGTAGCGATGCACCGTGGTTGCATACGGGACCAGCGGCGCGGGTGCTCGGGCTGCTGAACGGCGACGGCGAAGAGGCGCGGGTGGTCGGCGGCGCCGTGCGCAACGCGCTGCTCGGTCAGCCGATCGGCGACATCGACATCGCCACGACCGCACTTCCGGAAGAGGTGATCCGCCGCGCCAAGGCCGGTGGCATCAAGGCGGTGCCCACGGGGATTGAGCACGGCACCGTGACGCTGGTGCTCGAAGGTCGCGGATTCGAAATCACCACGCTGCGCGAAGACGTCGAGACCTTCGGCCGCAAGGCCAAGGTGGCGTTCGGGCGCGACTGGGAGCGCGATGCGCAGCGCCGTGATTTCACCGTTAATGCCTTGTCGATGTCGGCCGACGGCACCGTGCACGATTATGTCGGCGGTCTCGCCGACATCGCCACGCGGCGGGTGCGCTTCATCGGCGATCCGGATCAGCGTATCGCCGAGGACTACTTGCGTATTCTGCGCTTCTTCCGCATCCACGCCGCCTACGGCGTCGGCGCGCCGGACCGCGACGCGTATTTGGCCTGCATCCGCGGCCGCTGCGGTGTTTCGACGCTGTCGGCCGAACGGCTGCGGATGGAAATGCTGAAGCTGATGGTTGCCGACGGCGCCGAGGCCTCGGTGGTGGCGATGGCCGATGGCGGGCTGCTGCTCGCCGTGCTCGGCGGCGTCACCTACCTCGGTGTCTTCGCGGCGATGATCGGCGCCGAACGCGCGCTCGGACTCGAGCCCGATCCGGTGCGGCGGCTCGGCGCGCTGGCCGTGGCGGTGACCGAAGATGCGAAGCGAATAGCGCAGCGGCTGCGGCTGTCGAATGCAGAGGCCAAGCGCCTCGACTCGATGGGCCACCGCTGGTGGCGGCTCGCCGGCATGGACGAGGCGACTGCGCGGCGGCGGCTGTATCGGCTCGGCGAAGCGCGGTTCCACGACCGCATGATGCTGGCCTGGGCGCGCGCCGGCCGCGCCGCCGATCCGGCGCCGTGGCGCCAGTCGATCGCGCTGCCGCAGCGCTGGCAGCCGCCGACCTTTCCGCTCAAGGCTGCAGACTTCCTCGCCCGCGGCTTTGCCGCCGGGCCGGCGCTGGGGCATGTCCTGACTCTTGCCGAAGATGCCTGGCTGGCGGCCGATTTCCCACTCGATCCGGCCGCGCTCCGCACCATCGCAGACCAGACCGCCGCACGGTTCGCGCGCGATCATCTGCTGTAGTCGCAGCGACGATTAGCAAGGAAGAAAGCGCCGGAGCCGAACAACGCCATGCTCGTCTGGAAACTACGCGACCGCGTGCTGATCCGCGGCCGCGCCAGTCATGGCGAAGAGAGCCTGCTCGTTCAGGCGACCTTGGTCTGTTCGTCGTCGAGATCGTCTTCGTCTTCATCATCGTCGTCGACTTCGACGGTGATCGAGTCGAGCACGGCGAGCGGCAGGGTTTCGCGGAACAGATCGCCGTCCTCGCCCATCCACACACAGGTCGCGCTGTCGTTGCTGGCTTCCGCCACCGTCATCGCCTGGCCGCCGGATTTCAGCATGACGATATCGCCCGGTTTCAAGTCCATGGTCGGCTCCTGCTCGGTTGTTGACCCTGCGGCGAGCCTAGCGATTCGTCATGACAGCCCGATCACGCCGGCGCGAGCTATCTGATGCCGGTGATCTTGTGGGTCTGCAGGCTGAGTCGCCATTGCGGATGTTTCAGGCAGTAAGCGATCGCCCGCGTGGTATTGTCGTCGCGCTCGGGACCGTCCATCGGCTGCAGTGAGAACCGCGCGAAGTCGAGCGCGGCGAATGCCTCCGGCAGAGCGCCTTGCTGCGGGTACACCAGCTTCAACTCATCGCCGCGGCGGATCCGCAGTTCGGCGCCCGCCTTCGGGCTGACGCACAGCCAGTCGATCCCGTTCGGCGGCTCGATGGTGCCGTTGGTCTCGACGCCGATTTCGAAACCGCGCGCGTGCAGTGCAGCGATCAGTTCGGCGTCGAGCTGCAGCAGCGGTTCGCCGCCGGTGATCACCACGTAGCGGTCGCGCGGCTCGCCGATCCATTGATCGGAGATGGTCTCGGCGAGGGCGTCGGCGCCGGCATAGCGGCCGCCGAGCGTGCCGTCGGTGCCGATGAAGTCCGTATCGCAGAATTTGCAGATCGCCTGGTCGCGGTCCTGCTCGCGTCCGGTCCACAGATTGCAGCCCGCAAACCGGCAGAACACGGCTGCGCGGCCCGCATGGGCGCCTTCGCCCTGCAGCGTCAGAAAGATCTCCTTAACCGCGTAGCTCACCCGCGTTTGTCCTCACTGCTCGAACTGGATTTGCCGCAGCGCCTCGCCGGTCACCATCGCGGCGGCCATTGCGACGTTGAGCGAGCGCAGGCCGGGCTTCATGGGAATTACTACCTTGGCGTCGGCGGCCGCGGCGACGTCGTCCGGCACTCCGGCGCTTTCCCGGCCGAGCATCAGCACGTCAGTCGGCTGGTAACGCTGTTCGAAATAAGGCCTTTCTCCTTTGGTCGTAAGTAAAATCAGCCGGCAACCCGTGTTTTCCCGCCATTGCTCGAATTTTGACCAGGAATCGTGCCGAACGATGCTGACCTGATCCAGGTAGTCCATCCCGGCACGGCGGAAATGCCGATCCGAAATCGGGAAGCCGGCCGGCTCGATGATGTGCGCTTCGACGTTCAAACACGCGCAAAACCGAAGAATAGTGCCGGTGTTCTGAGGGATATCGGGTTGAAACAAGGCGATCCGCATCCCGTAATGCTCCCTATCAACTGAACGATAACGCGCGGTGTGTCACAGCACGTCTTCGAATCGATCGAGGCGCGCCAATTAGCCCTTCGCGGGCTTGCGCTCTACCGGCAAGGGTGCCAATAGAACGATTCTGGACTGTCTGTTCTACCCGACCGGCCATGACAAGCGGCCCGGGGCATGTTGAAGGCCGCCGATCTCGCGACCTCCCCGGGCGATCGTCTCGCAAGCTTTGCCGAGAGCGCTGTGCCGGTCGCAGAGATGAAAGGGCTTTGGATCGTGACGACAGAGGCTTCGGCGGAACCGACACGCCGTGATTTTCTCTACATCGCAACCGGCGCGGTTGCCGCCGTCGGTGCGGCGGCCGCGGTGTGGCCGTTCATCTCGCAGATGAACCCGGACGCGTCGACCATCGCCGCCGGCGCGCCGATCGAAGTCGATCTGACCCCGATCGCTGAAGGTCAGGACATCAAGGTGTTCTGGCGCGGTCAGCCGATCTACATCATGAACCGCACCAAGAAGCAGGTCGAGGAAGCGCGCAACACGCCGCTGTCCGACCTCAAGGATCCGCAGACCGATCAGGCGCGGACCAAGGAAGGCCACGAGAACTGGCTGGTGGTGGTCGGCATCTGCACCCATCTGGGCTGCATCCCGATCGCGCACGAAGGCAAGTACGACGGCTTCTTCTGCCCTTGCCACGGCTCGCAGTACGACAGCTCCGGGCGCATTCGCCAGGGGCCGGCGCCGCTCAACCTGCCGATTCCCCCCTATCAATTCGTCTCCGACAGCAAAGTCCAGATCGGCTGACGTTCCCGTGCGCCGTACCATTGCTTACTAGGATCGCATCATGAGCGGACCCTCGACCTATCAGCCACAAAGCCCCTTGATGAAGTGGCTGGAGCAGCGACTGCCGATCGCCGGCCTCGTTCATTCCTCCTTCATCGCCTACCCGACGCCGCGTAACCTGAACTACTGGTGGACGTTCGGCGCCATCCTGTCGATGATGTTGGCGGTGCAGATCGTCACCGGCATCGTGCTGGCCATGCACTACACCCCGCACGTCGACCTCGCCTTCGACTCGGTCGAGCGGATCGTGCGTGACGTCAACTACGGCTGGCTGCTGCGCAACATGCATGCGGCGGGCGCGTCGATGTTCTTCATCGCCGTCTACGTCCACATGCTCCGCGGTCTGTACTACGGCTCCTACAAGGCGCCGCGCGAAGTGTTGTGGATCCTCGGCGTCATCATCTACCTGCTGATGATGGCGACCGGCTTCATGGGTTACGTGCTGCCGTGGGGCCAGATGAGCTTCTGGGGCGCCACCGTGATCACCAACCTGTTCTCGGCGTTCCCGGTGGTCGGCGACAGCATCGTGACGCTGCTCTGGGGCGGTTACTCGGTCGGCAACCCGACCCTGAACCGGTTCTTCTCGCTGCACTACCTGCTGCCCTTCGTGATCGCCGGCGTGGTCGTGCTTCACGTCTGGGCACTGCACGTCACCGGCCAGAACAACCCGGCCGGCGTCGAGCCGAAGACCGAGAAGGACACCGTTGCATTCACGCCTTACGCGACCCTCAAGGACGTGTTCGGCATGTCGTGCTTCCTGGTGTTCTACTCCTGGTTCATCTTCTACATGCCGAACTACCTCGGCGACGCCGAGAACTACGTTCCGGCCAACCCGGGCGTGACGCCGGCGCACATCGTGCCCGAATGGTACTACCTGCCGTTCTACGCGATCCTGCGTTCGATCCCGAACAAGCTGCTGGGCGTCATCGCGATGTTCGGCGCGATCATCGTGCTGTTGTTCCTGCCCTGGCTGGACAGCTGCAAGGTGCGCTCGTCGCGCTATCGGCCGATTGCCAAGCGCTTCTTCTGGGGCTTCGTGGTGACCTGCCTGATGCTCGGCTGGCTCGGATCGAAGCCGGCGGAAGGCATCTACACCACGCTCGCGCAGGTCTTCACCTTCTGCTACTTCGCCTACTTCCTGATCGTGCTCCCGGTGCTGGGTCGGATGGAAAAGACCTTGCCGCTGCCGAACTCGATCGCCGAAGACGTGCTCAACAAGGGCAAGGTGACCAAGGCGGTGGCCGGCCTCGTGGCGGTGCTGTTCGCGGGCGGCCTAATGGTCGGCGGCGTGCAGCCGGCCAAGGCGTCGGAAGGCGGCGAGAATCCGCCGTCGCTGGAATGGAGCTTTGCAGGTCCGTTCGGCACCTACGATCGCGCCCAGCTGCAGCGTGGCTTCAAGATCTACAAGGAAGTCTGCTCCAACTGCCACTCGCTGAAGCTGTTGCAGTACCGCAACCTCGCCGAGCCGGGTGGCCCGAGCTTCACCGTCGAGCAGGCCAAGGCGATCGCGGCCGAAGCTCAGATCAAGGACGGTCCGAACGATCAGGGTGAGATGTTCGAACGTCCCGGCCGGCTCGCCGACACCTTCCACTCGCCGTTCCCGAACGAGCAGGCGGCCCGTGCGGCCAACGGTGGTGCGGTTCCGCCGGACATGTCGCTGCTGGCCAAGGCACGCACTTATCCGCGCGGCTTCCCGCAGTTCGTCTTCGACTTCTTCACTCAGTTCCAGGAGCAGGGCCCGAACTACATCGCCGCGCTGCTGCAGGGCTACGAAGACACCCCGCCGGAAGGCTTCAATCTCCCGGACGGCTCGTTCTACAACAAGTGGTATCCGGGCCATTCGATCAAGATGCCGCCGCCGATCCAGGCCGGCATGGTGACCTACGACGACGGTACGCCGGAAACGCTCGAGCAGTATGCCAAGGACGTGACCTCGTTCTTGATGTGGGCCGCCGAGCCGCACATGGAGGCCCGCAAGCGCCTCGGTCTGCAGGTGATGATCTTCCTGATCATCCTCTCCGGCCTGCTGTACTTCACCAAGCGCAAGGTGTGGTCGAACGTCCACTAATCGGACTGGTCGTCGCTATCGAGACAGGAAAGCCCCTTCGGGGGCTTTTTTGTTGTCCGCATCTCACAGCGTGATGCGTCGCAGCGATTGCATCCGGCGTCTGCTCCGGACAAAATAATCAAAAGCATTTGCATGTAACCCGCGAGGAGGCACCATGGGCACGCTGATCACTTTCAAACGTCCGGACGGCAAGGAAGCCAGCGGCTATCTCGCCAACTCCGCCAGCGGCAATGCACCGGGCGTGGTGGTGATTCAGGAATGGTGGGGGCTGTCCGAGCAGATCAAGGGACTGACCGATCGCTTCGCGCATGCCGGCTTCGATGCTCTGGCACCCGACCTCTATAACGGCACGGTGGTGCCGTATCACGACACGGACGCCGCCAACAAAGAGATGAGTTCGCTGGACTTCATGGATGCCACCACCCAGACGGTGCGCGGCGCGGTGAACTATCTGTCACGCAACGGCGCCAAGGTCGGCCTCACCGGCTTCTGCCTCGGCGGCGCGGTGACGGTGATCGGCGCTTGCAAGATCCCCGAGCTGAGCGCTGCGGTGGTGTTCTACGGCATTCCGCCGGAGCAGGCCGCCAAGCCGTCGGAAGTGCGAGTGCCGATGCAGGGTCACTTTGCCAATCGCGACGATTGGTGCACCCCGCAGGTGGTCGACGCATTCGAGAAGGGCCTGAAGGACGCCGGCAAGTCGGCCGAGTTCTTCCGCTACGAGGCCGACCACGCCTTCGTCAATGAGCAGCGCGCGGCGGTGCATGATCGTGCGGCGGCGGAACTGGCGTGGACTCGTGCGACGCAGTTCTTTGGAAAGCATCTCACGTGACACCGGTCAGCCGGTAAAATTTGAGTATTCGGCTGAAGATTTGGCAGATCGGTTTGCTGCGATAACGTCGGCCTACGCCACGAGGACAGCATGCTTGAAAAAGTCTTAACTCCGGATCTCCGAAACGTCGTCGATCTCGCCAGCTACCGAGCCAAGCCGCTCGGCATTCGGGGAGACGCGGGACGCCGGTGCAGACACTGCGGAGCGGCGCTGCTCGATGACGAGTCGGAGGACGATTGCTCGAGTGCTGGGGTTGCCCTCCAGTCGCCGGCCCGCCGGCGGCCGACACGTGTGTTCCGCGCAGACTGATTTGATGACGACCGGCGTAGCGGCCGCAAGCCGCCGCGCCGCATCCAGCAAAATCGATGCGATCGTCTCAGCGCCCCGTTTCCGATGCTTTCGGAAGCGGGGCGTTGGTCTTTGGCGAGGGCTGGCCGAAGACCCGCCGCAGGATCAGACGTGCTGACCGCCGTTGATGTGGATCTCGGCGCCGTTCACATAGGACGACGTCTCGGTGCACAGCACGTAGATGATCTTCGCGACTTCGTCCGGCGTGCCGAGCCGGCGCATCGGGATCTGCTCCTCGACGATCTTCTCGGTGCCCGGCGACAGGATCGAGGTGTCGATCTCGCCCGGCGCGATCGAATTCACCCGGACGCCGACATGGCCGAAGTCGGCCGCCATCTCCCGCGTCAGCCCGGCGAGCGCCGCTTTCGAGGTGCCGTAGGCCGCGCCCGCGAACGGGTGGACCCGCGAGCCGGCGATCGAGGTGACGTTCACCACCGAGCCCTTGGCCGCCTTCAATTCCTCGATCAGTCCCCGCGCCATCATGATCGGCGCGAAGAAGTTCACCCGGAACACGTGCTCCCAGGTGTCGAGGTCGGTGTCGATGGTGCCGAGCCGTCCGCCGCCGGCCGCCTTCGGCGAGATCGCGGCGTTGTTGACCAGCGCGTGCAGCACGCCGCCGTCGAGCCGTTCGCGGATTTCGTCGATGCCGCGCAGCGTGTCGGCGCGGTCGCCGAGGTCGATCTGGATGTGATCCTCGGGCCCCGCACCCCACGGGCATTGTTCGGGAAACGGATGGCGCGAGCAGGTGATCACCCGCCAGCCGGCGCTGGAGAAGCGGATCACCGTGGCATGACCGATGCCGCGACTGGCGCCGGTCAGAATCATGGTCCGGCGCGGCGCGTTGCTCTCGGGCTGGCGCGGCTTCAGGGAGTCGGGGCTCATGGATACAGCCTTGTCTTGATCCAGGGGTGATCCGGGGTGTCCCGGCAGAATTCGATACGGTCGTGCAGTCGGAACGGACGGTCGTGCCAGAATTCGATCCGGCTCGGCGTGATCCGCCAGCCGCTCCAGCCTGGCGGCCGCGGAACCTCACCGACCAGATGGCGCGCGGCGACTTTGGCGATCGCCTGCTCGAACGCGAACCGGCTTTCCAGCGGCTGCGACTGCTTGCTCGCCCAGGCGCCGATTTGCGCCTGCTTCGGCCGGGTGGCGAAATAGGCGTCGGCCTCAGCGTCGGTCACCGGCGCCACGGTGCCGCGAATCCGAATCTGCCGGCGCAGCGATTTCCAGTGAAACAGCAGTGCGGCCTTCGGATTGCCGGCGAGTTCGCGGCCCTTCTGACTGGCGATGTGGCTGTAGAACACGAAGCCGTGGTCGTCATAGCCCTTCATTAGAACCATGCGCACGTCGGGCAGGCCGTCGGCATCGACGGTGGCCAGCGCCATCGCGTTGGGATCGTTGGGTTCGGACCTGGTGGCTTCCGCAAGCCATTCAGCGAACAGCGCAAACGGATTCTCCGCCGCAGTGAAATCACCGGACGTTAACTCACTCTGTGGTCTGATCGTAGGGTCGCTCATGCGAGGGAATCCGAATTGTGCTTCACCGCGGTCTGGGACGCGCTGCGGGTCCTGTATAGGTTCGACCTATATAGGGCACGGCAACGCATTGGCCTATCGGCGATCCTGCCGCCTTCTTCGGCAATGATAGCGATTCTAATCGGTGCCTCGCTCGGCGGCTGCGGCATGACCGGGCGCGACGGGCCGTTCGCGCAGATGGACTCGAGCGACTTCACCGGATCGATCGGCGCGATCCTGCCGGCCAAAGACGATGGACCGACCGAGGCCGATCTAGCGCTGGCGCGGATGGCTGCTTCCGATGTCCTGACCAAAGGCGACAAGGATTCCAGCCAGCCGTGGGAGAATCCGGCGACCGGAGCGCGCGGCTCGGTGACGCCGCTGGCCGCCGCTTACAGCAATGACGGCCGCACCTGCCGGGGTTTTCTCGCCTCCTACGTCAGGGACAAGACTGAGAGCTGGATGCAGGGCGCGGCCTGTCGCACCGCGCGTGGCCATTGGGAAGTTCGCGCGCTCAAACCGTGGCGGCGCAGCTGAACCGGTCGATTGCGCCGCCAATCGGACCGATTCCGGTTGCAAAACCGACATGAACGCCCCAGATGACTGCCGACGGGCGTTCGCCCACAGTTCGAATTCCTGAAGGAGACGAGACGGATGCGCGACCCCTATGAGGTCCTGGGGGTGCAGCGGGACGCCAGCGCTGCGGCGATCAAAAGCGCCTATCGCAAGCTGGCGAAAAAGCATCACCCAGACAGCAACAAGAACGATCCCAAAGCCGCCGCGCGTTTCGCTGAAATCAATTCCGCCAACGAAATTCTCGGCGACGAAACTAAGCGCAAGCAATTCGATCGCGGCGAGATCGATGCCGAAGGCAAGCCGCGCTTCCAGGGGTTCCCTGGCGGTGGCGGCGGTCGTGCGGGCGGCGCCGGCGGGTTCGAGCAATATTCCTTCCGCTCCGGCGGCGGCGGGCCCGGTGCCGGGTTCGGCGGCGCGGCCGGGTTCGAGGACATCCTGAATTCGATGTTCGGCGGTGCGGCCGGCGCGCGCGGCGCCGGTGCACGTGGCCGGACCCAGGGCTTCGACTTCGACACCGGTTTTGCGCCCGACCTCGATCAGTCGGTGTCGATGACGGTGACGCTCGAGGAAGCCGTTCGTGGCACCGAAAAGAGGGTGCGGCTGCCGAGCGGCAAGGAGCTCAACGTCAAGATTCCGGCCGGGGTCAATGCCGGCCAGCAGATCCGGCTGAAGGGGCAGGGCGAGAGCGCACCCGGTCACCGCGCCGGCGACCTGCTGATCACCGTCAACATCGCCCCGCATGCTTACTTCAAGATCGACGGCAACGATCTGAAGCTCGAGCTGCCGCTGACGCTGTACGAGGCGGTGCTCGGCGCCAAGGTTCGGGTGCCGACGCTCACCGGCGCGATCGAACTGTCGATCCCGAAGAATACCTCGAGCGGGCGCATCTTCCGGCTCAAGGGCAAGGGGCTGTCGAAAGGCGGCGCGACCGGCGATCTTTTCGTCACCACCCGCATCATCCTCCCCGACGGCCACGACGCCGAACTGGAGAAGCTGATGCAGAAGTGGCGCGACAGCCACCCCTACAATCCGCGCGGCGATCTCGGCTGAGCCGGATCGCTTGATGGACAGGCCGCGCGCTGCAACAGCGCGCGGCAGCCGCAACTCATCGTCGGCCAGCTCGATTCCGCGCCTCTTCGCGCCGCCCGTCGCCTTGCCCAAATGGTTGAATTTGCACGCGGACATTGGGCTGTACCCGGCCCGGCCGGTGGTGTAGGTCGAAGGCCGATTGCAAGACGATAGGATCCTCCATGTCGACAGCTTCCGGCCTGATGCAGGGCAAACGCGGCGTGATTCTCGGCGTCGCTAACAACCGTTCGATCGCTTACGGCATCGCGAAAGCCTGCCGCGCGCAGGGCGCCGAAATCGCGCTGACCTATCAGGGCGACGCGCTGAAGAAGCGGGTGGAGCCGCTCGCCGCCGAACTCGGCGGCCTCGTGCTCGGGCACTGCGACGTCACCGACGGCGCCACCATCGACGCGGTGTTCGACGCGGTGAAGGAGAAGTGGGGCAAGATCGACTTCGTGGTCCACGCCATCGCGTTCGCCGACAAGGACGAGCTCGACGGCCGCTATGTCGACACCACGCCGGAGAACTTCTCCAAGTCGATGCTGATCTCGTGCTACTCGCTGACTGCGATCGCGCAGCGCGCCGAGAAACTGATGACCGATGGCGGCTCGATCATCACCCTGACGTACTACGGTGCCGAGAAGTGGATGCCGCATTACAACGTGATGGGCGTCGCCAAGGCGGCGCTGGAGGCCAGCGTGCGCTATCTCGCCGCCGACCTCGGCGAAAAGAACATCCGCGTCAACGCGATCTCCGCCGGCCCGATCAAGACGCTGGCGGCGTCCGGCATCGGCGACTTCCGCTACATTCTCAAGTGGAACGAATACAACGCGCCGCTGCGCCGCACCGTGACGATCGACGAGGTCGGCGACAGCGCGCTGTATTTCCTGTCCGACCTGTCGCGTGGTGTCACCGGCGAAACCCATCACGTCGATTCCGGCTACCACGTCGTCGGCATGAAACGCCCCGACGCGCCGGACATCTCGCTGGGCGGGAAGGACTGAGACACAACCAGAATCGTCATGCGCGGGCTTTCGCGCATTGCATTTGTCCCGTCATTGCGAGCGAAGCGAAGCAATCCAGGGCCCAGATCATGTGACTGCTGGATTGCTTCGTCGCTTCGCTCCTCGCAATGACGCTGAGGCTGATCGGCATTCATGCCCACCATCTACTTCATCCGCCACGGCGAGACCGATTGGAACGCGACCGGGCGCTATCAGGGCACGCAGGACATTCCTCTCAACGACAAGGGGCGGGGGCAGGCGGCTTCGGCCGGCGGCGTGCTCGGCGGGCTGCTCGCGCGCGACGGCCGGCAGCCGGTGGAGCTGGTCTATCACGCAAGCCCGCTCGGCCGCGCCCGCGTCACCATGGAGCTGGTGCGGGGCGCGCTCGGTCTGCCGGCGCAGGGCTACGCGATCGACGACCGGCTGCGGGAGATCACCTACGGCGCTTGGGAAGGCTACACGCTGGCCGAGATGGAGCGCTCGGACGCCGCGGTCTACGCCGCGCGCAACGCCGACCGCTGGTCGGTCGCCCCGCTGCGCGGCGAGAGCTACGCCCAACGGTTGCCCTTCGTCGCCGACTGGGTCGCCTCGCTGACGCGGGACACCGTCGCGGTCGGGCATGTCGGCACCGGCCGCACCCTGTTCGTCGCGCTCGGCCTGAAGACCCCGCGCGAGGCGCTGGAAGGCCCGATCCAGCAGGGCGCCGTCTACGTCTTCCGTAACGGCGGCTTCGAGATCGTGAGCTGAGCTTCCGCGGCGTCCTTCTCTTCCCCCTCGTGGGAGTGGGGGAAGAGGCCGGTTTGACCCTGTCCGGCCGGCGCGTTACCACACCGGCACAGTTCAAGAGGGGCGGCCCGCGCCATGTCGTTCAATACTTTCGGTCACCTGTTTCGCGTCACCACTTACGGCGAGAGCCATGGGGTGGCGATTGGCTGTGTGGTCGACGGCTGCCCGCCGCTGATCCCGCTGACCGAGGCCGACATCCAGGGCGATCTCGACCGCCGCCGGCCCGGCCAGTCGCGCTTCACCACCCAGCGCCAGGAAGCCGATCAGGTGAAGATCCTGTCCGGCGTGATGGTGCACCCCGAGACCGGCGTGCAGGTGACGACCGGCACCCCGATCGCGCTGCAGATCGAGAACACTGACCAGCGCTCCAAGGACTATTCTGACATCCAGAACAAGTATCGCCCCGGCCACGCCGATTTCACCTACGAGGCGAAGTACGGCATCCGCGATTATCGCGGCGGTGGCCGCTCGTCGGCGCGCGAGACCGCGAGCCGGGTGGCGGCGGGCGCCGTCGCCCGCAAGGTGATCGCCGGCATGACGGTGCGCGGCGCGCTGGTGCAGATCGGCCCGCACAAGATCGATCGCGACAAATGGGACTGGGACGAGATCGGCAACAACCCGTTCTTCTGCCCGGACAAGGACGCCGCCGCGCTGTTCGCCGATTATCTCGACGGCATCCGCAAATCCGGCTCGTCGATCGGCGCGGTGATCGAGATCGTCGCCGAGGGCGTTCCGGCCGGGCTTGGTGCGCCGATCTACGGCAAGCTCGACGGCGACCTCGCCGCGGCGCTGATGAGCATCAACGCCGTCAAGGGCGTCGAGATCGGCGACGGCTTCGCCAGCGCTGAATTGACCGGCGAGCAGAACGCCGACGAGATGCGGACCGGCAATCATGGTCCGGCCTTTCTGTCCAACCACGCCGGCGGAATCCTGGGCGGCATTTCCACCGGTCAGCCGGTGGTGGCGCGGTTCGCCGTCAAGCCGACCTCGTCGATTCTGACACCGCGCAAGACCGTCGACCGCGCTGGCCACGACACTGAAATCCTGACCAAGGGCCGCCACGACCCCTGCGTCGGTATTCGCGCCGTGCCGGTCGGTGAGGCGATGGTCGCCTGCGTGCTGGCCGATCATCTGCTGCGCCACCGCGGCCAAATCGGCGGCTGATTGCAGATCGGGACGCTCACGGCCTCACTTCCGCCTCGGGAGTCGGGCGGATGACTGCCATGAGTCCGTCCCTGCTACAAATCGACACGGCGGACGTCTAAAGTGCTGCCATGCATTCCGAACAGATCCGCGGCATTCTCGACTGGCTGAGCGACGGTGCCCGCTCCGAGCCGGACCCGGCGATGAAGATGAAGCTGACCTGCGAGCAGCTCGTCGCCGCCGGCCTGCCGCTGCACCGGGTCGGCGTGTTCGTCGAGACCCTGCACCCCGACATCTACGGCCATCGTTTCATCTGGCGCGCCGACGGCGAAGTCGAGGTCGGCTCGACCACCCAGGACGTCGAGATGTCCGAGGAGTATCAGCGCAGTCCGCTGAAGATCCTGTACGACTACGGCGTCGAGGTCCGCTTCCGGCTCGACGATCCGGAGAGCGCCCGGTTTCCGTTCCTCGACGATCTGCGTGCCGAAGCCGTGACCGACTACACCGCGCTGCCGCTGCGGTTTCTCGACGGCACCTATCACGCCGCCAGCTTCGCCACCAAGCAGCCCGGCGGCTTCACCGATTCCCAGCTCGGCGCGCTGCGGGCGATGATGCCGCCGCTGTCGCGGCTGGTCGAGGTGATTAGCCTGCGCGACATCGCCACCAATTTGCTCGACACCTATGTGGGCAACCGCGCCGGCGCCCGGATTCTCGCCGGCCAGATTCGCCGCGGCCACGCCGAGCATCTGCGCGCCGCGATCTGGTTGTCCGATCTGCGCGGCTTCTCGGCGCTGTCCGACGGCCTGCCGCCGGAGATCATGGTCAAGGTCCTGAATGCTTATTTCGACTGCCAAGTCGCCGCGATCGCGCGCCATGGCGGCGAGGTGCTGAAGTTCATGGGCGACGGCCTGCTCGCGGTGTTTCCGATCGACGACGGTGCCGACGCCGCCGAAGTCTGCGGCCGGATGCTGGCCGCCGCCAACGAATGCCGCGCCAGCATCGCGGCGCTGAATTTCGTCGATGGCAGCCACATCATCGAGAGCTTCCGCTTCGGCGTCGCCCTGCATGTCGGGCAGGTGCTGTACGGCAATATCGGCGGCGGCAACCGGCTCGACTTCACCTGCATCGGCCCGGCGGTGAATCTCGCCGCGCGGCTCGAGCGGCTCGCCGCCCGCCTCGGCCGCACCGTGGTCGCTTCCAGTGACTTTGTCGGCCTGTGCGCGGAAGGCTGGAGCGACCTCGGCGAATTCCCGATGGCTGGCTTCTCCCATGCCGAACGTGTCCATGGCCTCACCGACGAGACGCCGCTGGCAGCCGAAGGGTTGTGAGGCCGGAGAGTCGCTGACGATGCTGAGCCGCGCTACGGGCAACTAATCGATAACTGGTAGTTGAGCACATTGCTGCCGCACGAGTGATGAGGCTCCCTCGCCCCGCTTGCGGGGAGAGGGCTGGGGTGAGGGGGCGTTTCTGCAAGGCCGAGAAGCTCGGCCGTGTTGAGACGCCCCCTCACCCGACCCGTCGTCGCTTCGCTCCGTCGGGTCGACCTCTCCCCGCACGCGGGGAGAGGTGGAATCCCGCGGAGGTCACTACTCCTCCGGCTCGGTCGTAAACAGCAGCGGGTAGCCCTTGGCGCGGCCGGCGTCGGTGGCGCGGGTGGCCTTGGTTTCGGCGACGTCTTTGGTGAACACCCCGACGACGCAGACGCCGCGCTGATGTGCGGTGAGCATGACTTTGTAGGCCTGATCCTCGGTCATCCGGAACTCGGCCTTCAGCACCGACACCACGAACTCGCGCGGCGTGTAGTCGTCGTTGACCAGGATCACCTTGTGCAGCTTCGGCCGCTCGATCTTGATTTTGGCCTTGGTCTTCGGCTTCAGGTCGATGTTGCTCATTCGGTGCCGACCGGTTGGCTCGCTGCTGAAGTAACTGCAGGCGCTATCCTACAGCGTCGGTGCCCGCGGCGAAACCGGCTGCCGCCTGATCACGAACCATGATCGCCAGTGACCGGAAAGTGATCGGAATGGAACCGGTCGCCCTGCTTTCCGTCACGTCAGTTGCATGTCACCATCGCGATTGGTCGACCGGAGGGCTGGTGATGCGCTGGTGGGTCTCGATCGGAATCCTGCTCGCGGCCGCGGCGGCCGGCGTGGCCGCTGTCGCCGCGCCGAAACAAGCGCCGCAATTCGCAGCGGGGCGCGACGACGCCAAGCAGGTCGACGTCGAACTGGTGCTGGCGGTCGACGTCTCCTACTCGATGGATGTCGACGAACTCGCCGTACAGCGTGAAGGCTACGCTCAGGCGTTGATGTCCAACGAGTTCCTTAAGACCCTGAAGACCGGCCCGAACGGCAGGATCGCGGTGACCTATTTCGAATGGGCCGCTTCCAGCGATCAGAAGATCATTCTGCCCTGGCAGATCATCGACGGGCCGGAATCGGCCGATGCGGTCGCGGCCGAGATCATGAAGGCGCCGCTGCGCCGCGCCTCGCGTACCTCGATCTCCGGCGCGATCAACTTCGCGTTGCCGCTGTTCGAGCAGAACCCGTATCACGGGCTGCGCCGGGTGATCGACATTTCCGGCGACGGCCCCAACAACAACGGCGAGCCGGTGACGATCGCGCGCGATGCCGCGGTCGCCAAGGGCGTCGTCATCAACGGTCTGCCGATCATGGTCAAGGAGCCGTCCTACTCGATGATGGATATCGAGAATCTGGACTATTACTACGAGGACTGCGTGATCGGCGGTCCCGGCGCCTTCGTGGTGACGATCAAGGACCGCGCCAAATTCAAGGAAGCGATCCACACCAAGCTGGTGATGGAAGTCGCCGGCCGCGTCCCGCCGGCTCGCATCGTCCCGATCGCCGACGAGCAGCGCCCGGCACGGGTGTCGTGCCTGATCGGCGAGAAGGTCTGGCAGGACCGCTGGGGGCGGTGAGGCATCCCCCTGTCGTTCCCGGGCCGGTGAAGAATGCTTCAGAATCGATGTCGTCTGCGGATCGGCGAAGTCGCGCTGGGCAAGGCGCGGACGCGCGACGCGCGTCCGCAGGTTCGGAAGACGCCGTCAGGCCGCGGCGCGGAAGATGGTTTCGATTTCGGTCTGGGTCGCCTGCTTCGGATTGGTGAAGCCACAGGCGTCTTTCAGCGCGTTGGCGGCAAGGATCGGCACATCGGTCTCCTTCATGCCGAGGCCGCCGAGTCCCGACGGAATGCCGACATCGGCAGATAGCCGCCGGATCGCATGGATGGCGGCGTCGGCGCCCTGCGCGTCGGTCAGGCCAGTGGTGTCGACACCGAGCGCATGGGCGACGTCCTTCAGCCGTCCCGCCGCGACCTGCGCATTGTAGGCCTGTACATGCGGCAGCAGCACCGCGTTGCAGACGCCGTGCGGCAGGTCGTAGAAGCCGCCGAGCTGATGCGCCATCGCGTGCACATAGCCGAGCGAGGCATTGTTGAACGCCATGCCGGCGAGGAAGCCGGCATACGACATCGCCTCGCGGGCGGCGAGGTTCTGGCCCTCGGCCACCACGGTGCGCAGACTGTTGGCGATGATCGACATCGCCTTCAGCGCGCAGGCGTCGGTGATCGGCGTCGCGGCGATCGACACATAGGCCTCGATGGCGTGGGTCAGCGCGTCCATGCCGGTGGCGGCGGTCAGCGCCGGCGGCTTGCCAAGCATCAGCACCGGATCGTTGACCGACAATAGCGGTGTGGTGTGGCGATCGACGATGGCCATCTTCACCTGGCGCTCCTCGTCGGTGATGATGCAGAACCGGGTCATTTCGCTCGCCGTGCCGGCGGTGGTGTTGACGGCGATCAGCGGGAGCTGGGCGTGCGCCGATTTGTCGACGCCTTCGTAGTCCTTGATGCTGCCGCCGTTGGTGGCGGTGAGCGCGATTCCCTTGGCGCAGTCGTGCGCCGAGCCACCGCCGAGCGAGATCACGCAATCGCAGTTTTCCTGCTTCAGCAGTGCGAGTCCGTCCTCGACGTTCTTGATGGTCGGGTTCGGCTTGGCGCCGGGGAAGACCACGCTGGTCACGTTGCGCTCGATCAGCATCGAGGCGATCTGATCGGCGACGCCGAGCTTGTGCAGCCCGCTGTCGGTGACGATCAGTGCGCGCTTGAAGCCGCGGGCCTGGGCGTGGTCCGCGGCGCTCGACACGCAGCCGGCGCCGAACAGGTTGAGAGAGGGAATGAAAAAGGTCGTTGCGGTCATTGGTGCTTCCTTCCATGCGTTTGTTGTTGGTCGATGGTCGATGAGCTGTCCGGCCGGCGAGTGCGCCGGTCCAGATGCGCTCCGTTTTGCAGGGCAATGCCCCGCCGTCCGAACGGCGCGGGAGACGCCGTCCGGGGTTGCTGCGGCCGAGGGCTGTGCACCCGCCGATGAAATCAGTCGCGTGTTAGAAGAAGCCGAGTGGGCCGGTGCCGTAGCTCACCAGCAGGTTCTTGGTGTGCTGATAATGATCGAGCATCATCTTGTGGGTCTCGCGCCCGATGCCCGACTGCTTGTAGCCGCCGAACGCGGCATGCGCCGGATAGGCATGGTAGCAGTTGGTCCATACCCGGCCGGCGGCGATCGCGCGTCCGAATCGATAGGCGCGAGTGCCGTCGCGCGTCCAGACACCGGCACCGAGACCGTATTGGGTGTCGTTGGCGATCGCGACCGCTTCGGCTTCGTCCTTGAAGGTGGTGACCGACACCACCGGGCCGAAGATCTCCTCTTGGAAGATCCGCATCTGGTTGTGGCCGCGAAACACGGTCGGATGCACGTAATAGCCGCCGGCGAGATCGCCGGGCAGCTCCGCACGTCCGCCGCCGGCCAGCAGCTCGGCGCCTTCGTGCCGGCCGATGTCGATGTAAGACAGGATCTTCTCGAGCTGTTCCTGCGAGGCCTGGGCGCCGATCATCGTGGCCGGGTCGCGCGGGTCGCCCTGCCGGATCGCGGCGACGCGGGCGAGTGCTCGCTCCATGAACCGCTCATAGATCGACTCCTGCACCAGCGCGCGGCTCGGGCAGGTGCACACTTCGCCCTGGTTGAGCGCGAACATCACGAAGCCTTCGATCGCCTTGTCGAAGAACGGATCGTCCTCGGCGGCGACGTCGCCAAAAAAGATGTTCGGCGATTTGCCGCCAAGTTCGAGCGACACCGGCACCAGATTCTCGCTGGCGTATTGCATGATCAGCCGGCCGGTCGAGGTCTCGCCGGTGAAGGCGATCTTGGCGATGCGCGGGCTGGAGGCCAACGGCTTGCCGGCTTCGACGCCGAAGCCGTTGACGATGTTGACGACGCCGGGCGGCAAAAGATCGCCGACCAGTTCGGCCCATACCAAGATCGAGGCGGGAGTCTGTTCGGCCGGCTTGAGGACCACGCAGTTGCCGGCGGCGAGTGCCGGCGCCAGCTTCCACGCCGCCATCAGCAGCGGGAAGTTCCACGGAATGATCTGACCGACGACGCCGAGCGGCTCGTGGAAGTGATACGCAATGGTGTCGTGGTCGATCTCCGAGATCGAACCTTCCTGCGCGCGCAACGCACCTGCGAAGTAACGGAAGTGATCGATCGCGAGCGGTAGGTCGGCGGCGCGCGTCTCGCGGATCGGCTTACCATTGTCGAGCGTCTCGGCGATCGCTAGCAGATCGAGATTGGCTTCCATCCGATCAGCGATGCGATTGAGAATGAGTGACCGTTCTGTTGTTGTGGTTTTCGCCCAGCCGGAGCTCGCTGTGTGCGCCGCATCGAGCGCGAGTTCGACGTCCTCCTTCTGTGAACGCGGGATTTCAGTCAGTTTGGCGCCGGTGATCGGCGTGGTGTTGTCAAAGTAGCGTCCGTCGATCGGTTCCACCCAGCGACCGCCGATAAAATTGCCATAGCGAGTTTTGAACACCGTGCTGGCGTCCGGATGCATCGTTGTGATGAGGTTCATGGCTTCCTCCCGTTTGTTTGAAGCGGATGGAACTACGCACAACCTGTGCCAAGGATCGCACAGCCAGCGGCGATCGCGCTTGCGAACTGATCAGTTCGTTGAAAAGGCTGGGAGGATTCTAGATCCGGCGAGGGCAGCGCCTGGTGGTGATCTCTAGACAGCACCTCCGGCTGCGTGTGATAATTGCAGCAGTTGGACGCAACACCTGTTGCAGAATCCAACACTCCGAGGATCCGCCCATGTCAATCGCATCAAGCCGTGATGCCGTCGTCACTGCGCGCCGCCGTTTCTTCGGAGAGGGGCGCCCCGTCGATGGAATGCTCGCCGCGCCGATCCTGCGGTCGTGGCAGCGCTGCGCCGGTCAGGGACTGGACGCCAGCCGCTCGCCGCTGGTCGAGCCGCCCACCGCCCATGAATTGCGCGAACTCCAGGAGCGCCATGATCGTCTCGGCCGCCTCGCGCGGCCGGAGCTGAATGCACTGCAAGGTGACGCGTGCCTGACCGGCAGCGTCGTCATTCTCACCGACGCGGCCGGCGTGGTGCTCGACATGATCGGCTCCGGCGAATTTGCCGGCCGTGCGGCACAAGTGGCGCTGCGGCCCGGCGTGTCGTGGAGCGAGGCCGACACTGGCACCAATGCGATCGGCACCGCGCTGGTCGAGCGCCAGCCGATTGCGGTGCACGGTGCCGAGCACTTCTTCGAGCGTCACCGGATTCTGGCGTGCGCCGCTGCACCGCTGATCGATCCGCGCGGCAGGGTCGCGGGTGCGCTCGACATGACCGGACCGGCGGCAATTCGCCATGTCCATGCGCTCGGCCTGATGCGGCTCGCCGCGGAGCAGATCGAGCACCGGTTCTTCTCGGAAGGATTCGAGCGCTGCACCGTGTTGCGGTTGCACACCGACCGCGCGCTGCTCGGCACGCCGCGCGAAGGCGTGCTGGCGTTTGCCGACGGTGTGCTGGTCGGCGCCAACCGCCACGGCCTCGATCTGATGAATCTCGATTGGCCGGCGCTCGATCTGGCCAGACTCGAGACGCTGCTGCCTAGTGTCCGCCCGTCCGATCAGATCCAGATGCTTCGAGGCCCTCGTGGCACGCGGCTATGGGGCCGGCTGGTCGAGCCACCGCAATGCCGCTCCCGAGCGGCTTCCGCTGCGGTGGTAGCCGCCCCGTCGCCGGCGTCGCCGGTGGGGGAGGTCGAGCCGATCCTCGATACGGAGATGTTGGCGCAGCTGTCGCGCACCGTCCGGCTGGTCGAGGCGGGGATTCCGGTGCTGCTGCTCGGCGAGACCGGATCGGGTAAGGACGTGTTCGCCCGCCGCGTTCACGCCGAGAGCGCGCGGCGCAACAAGCCGTTCGTGCCGGTGAACTGCGCGGCGCTGCCGGAGGGGCTGATCGAGTCCGAGCTGTTCGGCTACGAGGCCGGCGCCTTCACCGGCGCGCGGCGGCAGGGCGCGCCGGGGTTGCTGCGACAGGCCGACGGCGGCGTGCTGTTTCTCGACGAGATCGGCGACATGCCGCTGTCGCTGCAGAGCCGGTTGCTGCGCGTGCTGCAGGACAAGCAGATCTCGCCGCTCGGCGGCGGCCGTCCAGTGCCGGTCGACTTCGCGCTGATCTGCGCCACGCATCAGCCGCTCGGCTCGTTGCTGGCCGCCGGCGCGTTCCGCCAGGATCTGTACTTCCGCATCGCCCAATATGTCGTCGAGCGGCCGCCGGTGCGCCATCACCCGGACCGGCTCGCGCTGGTGCGGAAACTATGGCGCCAGCTCGGCGGAGAGGAAGCGGGCGTCCAGCTCTCGGTCGAGGTCGAGCGCGTGCTCGCCGCCTACAACTGGCCGGGCAACTACCGGCAGCTGGTCGGCACGCTGCGCGCCCTATTGGTGCTCGGCGAGCCGGGACATCCGGTCGAGGTTTCGGCACTTCCAGCCGAAATCCGCGCGGTGAGTGCATGCGACAGTCAGGGCTTAGTGCCGCCGGTGACTTCGCTCGCGGAGCATACAAGGTCCGCCCTGCAGGCCGCCCTGGACGCCAGTGGCGGCAACGTCTCGCGCGCCGCGCGCCGGCTTGGGATCGATCGGAGTACCTACTATCGCCGCCTACTCAAGGACAAGGATCGGATTCGATGAGGCGCTGCGCGGGCGACGGATCGTCAACCCGCCGCCACCCAGTTGCCGTGGAAGCCGTCGGGAATACGATGGCCGAGTTGCACCAGGGCGATCGGGCCGGCCGCAATATCGGTCGCGTTGAAAACGGCGAGATCGCTGCGGTTCTCGCAGCCGCGCCACACCACTGCGAGCAGCCAGCCGTCGGCCTCGCCTGAGTCTTTGCTCCGCGGCACGAACACCGGCTCGCCGATGGTGTCACCGATCGGCAAGAAGTAGCGTGCGCGGCGTTCGCCGTTGCTGCCGACGTGCACGAGGCCGGACAGCACATCGGGCGCTTCCGGATTCATGCAGGCGTACCAGCCGTGGCCGCTGCGCAAGCCGGCGTGGCGTTCATCGATCCGCGGAAATTCACCATTGATGTCGTCGAGGTAGGTGCGCTGGAAGCTGTCGCTGCGGCCGGCGAGGTCGAACGTCCAACGGCACAGCCGGGCGCGCGCTTTGTCCGGATCGGTCGGACGGCCGTTCGTATCGGTGAAGAACGGCGGCGCTTCCGACTGCATCACGTCGGCGATGATCGTGTTGCCCTCGTCCCAGGCGTTCATGACGTGGAACACGAAGCACGGCTCGCTGCGAAACCAACGGATGTCGCGGACGCCGCCGCTGCGCGGCATCACGCCGACATAGGATCCCTTGCGTGGCTCCCAGGCGTAAGGCGGCTTGCCGCGCACTGCGCGCCAGATGCTGCCGGTGAGCGGCAAAATCGGAAACAGCACATGCTTTTCGGTGACGATGAAATCGTGCACCATCGCCGAGTACGGCGCCTTGAAGCGCTCCAGCCGCGTCAGCCGTCCCGAGGCATCGATCGCGCCGTGCATCATGCCGCGGCCGAGCGGCCGGCCGACATTGTAACCGAAGAACAGCATTTCTCCGGTCACCGGATCGATCTTCGGATGCGCCGTGAATGGCCCCTGCAGCGCGCCGCCATAGTCGCAATAGCCGCGCGTCTCCAGCGTGTCCGGCTCGATCTGCATCGGCAGATGCGCTTCCTCCAGCGCCAGCAGCCGGCCGGCGTGATACACTATGTTGGTGTTGGCGACGTTGCCGTCGCGTGGCGTCGAGGCCGGAGCATCCTTCAGCCGCATATTGAATTCGCCGTAGAGCGGCCGGCCGGCTGCGTGCTCGGCTAGCCATTTCGGCGTCCGCACCCAGCGGTTACGATACGACGCGCGGCCATCCTCCAGATGGAATGCGTGCAGCATGCCGTCGCCAAAGAACCAATGCGCATTCGGCGAGACGAATTGCGGGTTGGCGCCGTTACGGTACAGCGTGCCATTCAGCTCGCGCGGCAGCTCGCCCTTGATCGCGAGAAACGGCGCGTCGCATTCCATCGGGATCGGCGCGATGTTGTCCCAGGTCGTCGGGACGCCTCTCACCTGCAGCATATCGTCGGCCTCCTCGTCATCGCCGCAAGTCGTCAGTCGAGTGCGAGCAGCCGTCCGAACGGCTGCACCGCGTGGGCATGTTCCTGGGGCACCGCCCAGATCACCGGCCAGCGCGGCTTGAACTCCGCCGGGCCTTCGAGGTCGGTCAGCACCACGGTGATGTCGGGCTTGTGGCGGTCGGCCTCGGTCAGCAACGGCGTGAAATTGGTGCCGCCGCCGCCGGCAAATTCGATCTCACTGAGCACGAAGCGTCGGCCCGGCTCGAAGAACTCGACCTGCCGCACCCGCTCGTCGCCGATGATCAGCACCAAACCGGCTTCCTGGCGCCGGATGATGGTTTCGATCTCGGTCGCGAAGCGCTGCATCAGCTGATCGTCGATCGAGCCGGAAACGTCGATGATCAGCGCCAGCCGCGGCTCGTTCTTGGTCGGCGAGAAGCCCGGCTCGAACGGCATCCGATGATTGCCGGCGCGGCCCTGATTGGCGATGTAGGAACGGGTCGGGCGCGACCAAGTGAGCGCCGGCTTGCGGGCGAGGCCGCGCGCGAGCTGCACCCGCAGCACCTGCGTCCACGGCGTCCGACTGTGCGGCAGATCAGCGATCAGCGCGCGCAGCATCGAGAATGCGCCGTCCCCGGCATGGCCGCGCAGGATGCGCTCGCTCCATTCGCGCGCCAGCTCTGCCTCGTGTTCGGGGGCTGACTGAGCCTCGGGGTTCGGCACCAGGTCGCGAGCGCCGCCGGCGCCGAGCGCTCGCACCTTGGCGGAGCGGGCACCGTCGCCGCGCTGGGCGTTCTCGCTCTGCGAGGCGCCGGATTGCGATTGCGCTTGGTCCTTGCCGCCGGAGCCGGACGAATCTGGCTTTGATCCCTGCTGCGATTGCTGGCCGGACTGCTGCTTGCCGCTGCTGCCGTCGTCGCGGTCGTCGATCGCGCGGTACAGCTTCTCGACGTCCCATTCGAGCAGCGCCGATTCCGGCTGCTGCTCGCGGCCGAGCGCCTTGAACACGATCTGTTCGAGCATCACCGCATTGTCCGGCAAGTGCAGCCAGCTCAGATGCGCCAGCGTGGTGTTGACGATGGCGTCGGCACAGACGTTGAAGAGTTCGAGGTCGACGTCGCCCTGGGTGCGCTGAAGCTCGACGAAGCGCTGCGAGTGGCGGAGCGCGATATGCAGCACCTCGTGCGCCACGACGCCCACCTGGTCGGGCAGCGGCAGTCGTTCGAACGCGGCGCTGTAGTACACCGTCGTGCCGTCGGTCACCGCCGCAGGAGCTTCCGCAGGTGTGTCGTCCGGCAAGTCGCGATGCTGCACCCACAGCGCTAGCCCGCCGGTCGAGGGCGCGAACTCCACCATGCGCTGGATCGCGCGCGTGCCGCGATGGCTATACGGCCCGCCGGGCTCAGGCATCTGCGGCTTCCAATTGTCGGCGGCCGGCGTAGCTGGCGTAGGCCGGACTGTCGAGGATCGCGGCTTCGAGGCCGTTCTCCAGGCCGCGCTGCATCAATAGCTCCATTGCCAGCGTCTGCGCTTCGCGGACCGGCAGCGGCACGGCGCTGCGGATGTCAGGTAATTGCTCGATGATCTCCAGCGCCCGCGCGAGCGTGTCCTTGTCGGTGCAGGCGGCGAGCAGCCCGTACAGCATGCCGTACAGCGCATCGAGCGACTTCGGCAGCAGCGCCGCGGTCTCCGGGCCCGGACGCGCCGCGAGCAGCTTGAGCACGTCGGTGCCGGCCTGGATCTCGCGCAGCACGCCGAAGAACTCCGCGGCATTGGCGGCGCCGATCCGTCCCTGTACGAACAGCCGCTTGGCGTGATCCGACAAGGCGGATTTCAGCACGTTGCTGATGTCCTCCCAGCCACGCGGGCTGGCGCCGATCAGATGATCACCGGCGAGCTGCGCCTGGGTGTCGTCGAGCTTGTCGGGGCGGATCTTCAGATATGCCATCACTTCGGGCGCGAAGTCGTGGGCCATGGCGTGGCCGAGGAAGGCGTCGATCGCCGTCTGGACGTTGAAGTGGAACATGCGGTCGGCGAGCGCAGTGCCCATGTCGTGGCTGATCGCGCCGTGGAAGCTGGCGTTGCCCGCGGCCACCACCTGCCACCCGTCGGGCAAATGATAATTGCCGACGCGGCGATCGAGGATCAGCGAATAGGCCGAAATCTGCAGCCGCTGATCGGCGGCCGTGAGTTCGTCGAGAAACAACACGCCCTCGGGCTGGTCGCGCGACGGCAGGAACTCCGGCGGAAACCACACCGTCTTGGCCAGGTTCTCGTCCGCATAGATCGCACCGCGGATGTCGACCGGCTCGATCGTGGTCAGCCGCAGATCGATCAGCGGCACCTGATAATGCGCCGCGATCTGGCGCACGATCGACGATTTGCCGACACCGCGCGTGCCCCACAGCATCGACGCCCGCCGCCGCAGTGTCGGGTCGGCGTATTGCTCGATCAGAGCGGCCTTGGCGGCAGCGATCGAGACCGGGGGGATGTTCATCGGGTTGCCGTGCATCGATCGTGTCCTCGCTCGTCAGGTCGTCTGCGCTTCCATCTGTGATGGAGCGGCCTCAGGCTCCGGCAGCCACGTCGCCTTCCAGCGCCGCGGCAGTGGCGGAATTTCCAGCGACGGCGTCTCGCGCATCCCGAACGCGCCGAACATCAGCAGCGGCGGTGCGCCCATCAGGAGTAGGTTGAAGATCGAATCCTGGGGCACGTCGATCAGCGTCAGGCTGGCCGCACCGGCGATCAGGCCGCCGAAAAACAGCGCCGGGATCGCGCGGCGGAAGGTCACCTTCCAACGCGCGCCGCGCAGCGTCTCGTAGTAGGCGGCCGGCGGTCGCGTCAGGGTGCGGGCGAGATGCGCGACGGTGCGCTCGAGCGCAGCCTCCACTCGCGGGCTCCGCTCCGGCTCCTGGCCGCGCACCTGGACCTTGCCGGTGAAGCCGGCCTTGCTCTTGCGCAGCGGCGACCATGCCCAGCCGATCACCGCGAGCAGATCCTCCGGAAGAGGTACGCCTTGCGTGCGCGGGGTGATGTCGATCTCGGCCGGATAGCCGCGCACCTGCGCGCCGCGCAACACTACGCGGAAGCCAGCGACCTCGGCTTCGCCGCGCAGCAACACGCGCTGCACCGTGGCGTCACCCACCTGTGGCGTCTTGCTTGCGGTGAGGCGATAGCTCAGCGCGATCACCGTGCCTTCGACCGTCCGAAATTGCTGTTGCGGCAGCACCGTCTGGATTCGCTGCAGCAGGCGATCGATATCGTCGCCTTGGGTCTCGAGCGTTGCCGCCAGGCCGTTCGCCAATGTCAGGTTTCGAATCAGAACATGCTGGCCGGGGCGCGAGCTGTCGAGCTGCAGCAGCTCGGTGGCATCGATGCCGCCCTGACCTGCTTCATCGTGCATCACCGGCTTGAACATCAGCCGCCGGGCAATCCGGTCGGTGGCGGCGAGGTCGACCTGATAGCCGCGCCGCGTAAACGGCTGCACCAGAGAGAGGATCTCGTGGTGGGTAAGCGGATGAATCGGCGTCGCGTCAGTGTCGGCAGGTCCGGTGAGAAGCTGTGCGTAGTTCATTCCGTCAGCAACCTCCGCAATTGAAGCCCTCCTGGCGCTGTCCGATGCGGAAGCTGCGCCGGGAATCGCGTTCCATGGATCGCGTAGGCTATAGTTTCTTCAACTGCGAGGCGAACGCAACTCACGCTGTTGTTGATCATGATCTGCGGAGTTGCGTTGCGCATGCGCCAGCCTCACGCTGAATGAACCAAGGTTGGCTTATTGGCATCGCTCGGCTGCAGTTCGGTCAGGAACTTCTCATACGAAGATACCACCTGATCCAGCACTTCGAAGTGCGGGAACGCGCCAGTATCGAACTGCACGATGGTCCAGTTTGAACGGCCGGCGACGCGGCTTTTGTGCCGATAATCGACGAAGTCGCCGCGCACGCCGTGCGCCATCCACACCGGCAGCCGGAGCTGTTCGTAGACGTTGAGGATGTCGGTGCTGAACATGAAGCCGGCCACGAAGTAATACGGCGCATGGCGGGCGCCGGGCTGATGCGTGGTGGCGTAGTCGTAGTCGACCATCGGCTCGTCGATGTTCTTCGAGCCCCACGCCTTCTCCAGGAATTTGCGGATCACCGGCCGGGCGGTGAGCATCTTGAAGAAGCCCCGGTCCCACAGCTTGACGCGCAATACGTCGATGATCCACGAGCGACCGCGGGTGCCGGGGGTGCGTGCGTCGCGCGCCTTGCCTTCGAAGCCGGTCGGGCTGATCAAGCCGAGCGAGCGAAACGCCTGCGGCGTTTCGGTGGCTGCGCGGGCGAGGAATTCACTGGCCAGCGACAGCGCCAGCGCGTCGATCGGCTGCTCCCCATGGATGCGGCGGATCTGCTCGACCGCTGCATGCACCGCGTCGGTCATCATCCGCGCGGTGTATTCGCGGTCGTCGCGATCAGACTGACCGAAGCCCGGCAGGTCAATCGCATACACCGGGCGATGCTGCGCGTAGTAATCATACAGGGGCTTGACCTCGTAGGCCGAGCCCGCGGCGTTGATGCTGTGGATCAGCAGCAGGGGCGTGCCGCTGCCGTCCGGTTTCGTGTCGCCCGCGGCATAGACGGCGAGCCGTCCAACCACGCTGGTAATGTCGGTTCGCGCGCCGGCCACCGGATTGGCGAGACTTGCTCGCGCATGATTCTGCTTGATGCGCCCTGCATCGATTGTTTGTCCACTGACCAACGGCATCTGCGACCTCTCTTGAATTGGAGCGAACCGTCGAGCCAATCGCGTGAAGCCGCGAAGGTTCCACGTTGCGTGCGGCTTCGGCGCGCCAAATACAAAAGTGGTACTCACATACAATGCGGCGCGCCTGGATCGACTCATCCATGCATGATAGTCGAACCGCGGGCTGGTGCGATGACGAGGGCAGTAGCGTCAGCGCGAGTTGACGTCAGTCGATCATGGAAGTTGTTAGTTCGCTGCGAATGGTTGTCCATTCGGCTTGACACGAACGCCCTGCCGGAGCCGCGTCCACGGCAGTGCCGCGGTGTCGGCGGGCATGGCGCCGGGTGCGGCGCAGATCAGCAGCCGCTCGGCGATCGGCTGGAAGTCGGCGCGGAAATGCACCGAGCTTTTTACCACCAGGATCGCCTGCGCGGTCGGCTCGATCCCGACATAGCGGTACATCGCCTGATCGGCGAGCTGTGCTTTGTGCGACGCCACCACCACGCGCACCCCGCCAATCCGCAGGCAGGCCGACGGGCCCATTTCCATCTCGCGTCCGCCGAAATATGGGCCGGGTGCGACGAAGCGGCCATCGGAAAGCTGCTCGACAACGAAGATCTCTTCGAACGGCGCGTCGCCGGGAATGCCGGACTTGCCGCCGAGCCCCAGCGAGATCATCGCGCCGACGCCTGCCGCATGCGCGGCCTTGGCGGCGTCCGGATCGTAGATCACGCCGATCGCGGCGCCTTTCGCATTGTTGCGTACCAACGCGCGCAGCATCCCGGTGGTGTCGGAATCGCCGCCGGCGCCGGGATTGTCCTGGGTGTCGGCAATGATGATCGGTTTCGCCGCGGTCCGCGCCAGTTCGATCGCATGCTTCACGCCCTCGTCGGGCGAAAAGATCTTGCCGTCGAAATCATCCTCGTGGCCAATCACCAGCGCCGCAACCGCATCCGCAGCAGCGTCGGCATCGGCCTGGGTGAGACCATAGGCAAACACCGATGGGCCGCAATCCGGAAAGTCGGCGGCGGGGAAGCCGGGGGCGAACGACAGCGTCGGCACGACATCACTCTCCAGCGCTGCGAGCTTGTCGTAGATGCCCTTGGTCGGTTGATCGAACGTGCACTGCCACGAGATCGGAATCAGGAACGGCAGTTGCCGGAACGCCTTGGCGAGCTTCTGGCCGCTGCTCAGCAGCAGCTCCAAGTGTTTGGCCGAAGCGCGGCCGGTGTCGGCCATGTCGACATGCGGATAGGTGCGATAGGCGATCAGCGCGTCGGCATGCTCGACCATCCGCGGCGTGACGTTGGCATGCAGATCGATGCTGACCACCAGCGGCAGACCGGGGCCGATCACGTCGCGTACCCGCGCCAGGATCTCGCCTTCGCCGTCGTCGAGATGTTCGGTCACCATCGCGCCGTGCAGGTCGAGATACACAGCATCGAGATTGCCGGCTGCTTTGATGCCGTCGATCATGATTTTGACGACACGCTCGAAAGCATCCTCGGTGACGTGCGCCGACGGGCTGGCGCCGCAGGCGATGGTCGGGATCAGCTCCCAGCCTTTGGCATCGGCTTCGTCGACGAAGCCGGCGAGCCCGACATTGATGCCGCGCATCACCTTGAGCACATCGGCGCCGATCGTCATCGCCGGCCACCCGCCGCCGTGCACGAACGCCTCCCAGGTCGCCTTGGTGGGCGCAAAGGTGTTTGTTTCGTGCAGGAAGCCGCCGACGGCGATGCGGGTCATGGTTGTTTCTCTTGCTTCGTCATTCCGGGGCGCGCGCAGCGCGAGCCCGGAATCCAGAGGTTCAGGTCATCTCGGGATTCCGGGTTCGCTCACTGCGTGAGCGCCCCGGAATGACAGTGGGGAGGGGATGATCAACTCGCCGCCGCTTGCGGCGCTTCGTGGACCGGCCGAAAATTGGCGAAGTCCCAATCGCGGCCAGGGGCGGCTTCGAGCAGTTGGCGGGTATAGACCTGCTTCGGATTGGTCAGCACCTCGGCGGCCGGGCCCTGTTCGACGACGCGGCCTTTCTGCATCACCGCGACATCGTCGCAGATCTGAGCGGCGACGCGGAGATCGTGGGTGATGAACAAGAGTGCGATCCCGAGCCGGGTCTGGATCTCGTCGAGCAGCTTGAGTACCTGCGCCTGCACCGAGACGTCGAGCGCCGACACCGCCTCGTCCGCCACCAGCACGTCGGGCTCGAGCGCCAGTGCGCGGGCGATCGCGATGCGCTGGCGCTGGCCGCCGGAGAACTGATGCGGGAAGCGGTTGATCGCGTCCGGCGGCAGATGCACCAGTTCGAGCAGATCGCGCGCCTTCGCCAGGGCCTCCGCCCGCGGCATGCCGTAATTGATCGGTCCCTCGGCGATGCTCTCGCCGACGTTGACGCGCGGATTGAGCGAGCGATACGGGTCCTGGAATACGATCTGAATCTTCTTGCGATGCGGCCGTAGGAGACGCCGCGACAGCTCGGAGATCTCGCGTCCGGCGAGCCGGATGCCGCCCGAGGTCGGGTCGATCAGCCGGACGATGCAACGTGCCACCGTCGATTTTCCCGAGCCGCTTTCGCCGACAATGCCGAGAGTCCGGCCCTTGTGCAGCGTCAGCGTCACGTCTTTCGCCGCGACCACTTCTCGCTGATGGCCGAACAACGAGCGCTCGCGATACACCTTGCCGAGTTCGTTCGCTTCGAGCACCACCGACAGCGCCTGCGGCGTGCGCGGCGCGCGCGGCACCAGGCTCGGCACCGCCGACAGCAGGTTGCGGGTGTACTCCATCTGCGGCCGGCGCAGCACGTCGTCGAGCTGGCCGGTCTCGACCAGCCGGCCGTGACGCATCACTGCGACCCGGTCGGCGATCTCGGCCACCACGCCCATGTCGTGGGTGATGAACAGCACGGCAGTGCCGTGCGCCTGCTGCAATTCGCGGATCAGGGTCAGGATCTGCTTTTGGGTGGTGACGTCGAGCGCGGTGGTCGGCTCGTCGGCGATCAGCAGCTTCGGCTCGAGCACCAGCGCCATCGCGATCATGATGCGTTGGCGCTGGCCGCCCGAGAGTCGATGCGGATACGAGGCGAAGATCCGTTCGACCTCGGGCAACCGCACCTGCTCCATCATGTCGAGGATGCGGCGGCGACGTTCGCGCGCAGGCATATCGGTGTGGAAGCGCAGCACTTCGTCGATCTGTTTGCCGACCGGCACCACCGGGTTGAGCGCGGTCATCGGCTCCTGGAAGATCATCGCCATCCGCGAGGCGCGGAGCTGGCGCAGCCGGCGCTCGCTGGCGGCAAGCACGTTCTCTCCGGCGAGCCGGATCTCGCCGCCGGATGCTTGCAGTACGCCTTTCGGCAGCAGTCCCATGGTGGCGAGCGACGTCACCGATTTGCCCGATCCGCTTTCGCCGACCAGGCACATCGTTTCGCCGGCGCCGACGGTGAGCGAAATGCCGTCGATCACCTTGTCGCCGTTGCCGCTCTTGCCGAGCCGCACGACCAGGTTGTCGATTTCGAGAACGTTATCGGTCATGTCGGGCTCCGCAGTCGGGCACGGCGCGCTCCCTCTCCCCGCAAGCGGGGAGAGGGTTGGGGTGAGGGGGCGTGTCCGCGAGTCAGAGCGGCTCGGCCGCGTGGATGAGCCCCCTCACCCGGATCGCATCTGGCGATGCGATCCGACCTCTCCCCGCGCGCGGGGAGAGGTGAGGTCGGTGCGCGTTGCGGGGCTGGGAGAGCAGACATGATGAGCTGCCTCTTCATCGCGAGCCCTCGCGCTGTTTCATCCGTGGGTCGAGCGCATCGCGGGCGGCGTCGCCGATCAGGTTGACCGAGAGGATCGCGATCGACAGCAAAAGGCCCGGCCAGAAGATCAGCATCGGCTTGATCTGAAACACCGCGCGGCCCTCGGCCATGATGTTGCCCCAGGTCGGCGTCTCCGGGCTGATGCCGGCACCGAGGAACGACAGGATCGCTTCGGTGAGGATTGCGGACGCCGCGATATAGGTGCCCTGAACGATCAGCGGCGCCACGGTATTGGGCATCAGGTGCCGCCACATGATCTTCGGCAGGCTGGAGCCGAGCGAGATCGCCGCCTCGACATATGGTTCCTCGCGTGCGGTCAACACCACCGAGCGCACCAGTCGCGCCACCCGCGGAATCTCCGGAATGGTGATCGCGATCAGCACCGTGGTCAGGCTCGCGCCGGACAGCGACACCACGGCGATCGCCAGCAGGATGCTGGGGATCGCCATCAGGCCGTCCATGATCCGCATCATCACCGCGTCGACCCAGCGGAAGAAGCCGGCGACCAGGCCGACGACCAGGCCGATCGCGATCGCAAAGATCGCCGAGCCAATGCCGATCAACAGCGACACCCGCCCGCCATAAATGATGCGCGACAGCAGATCGCGGCCATAGGCGTCGGTGCCGAGCAGGAACTCGGCACTCGGCGGCTTCAGCCGGAGCGCCGGCGCCAGCTTCACCGGATCGTGCGGCGCCAGCCACGGCGCGAAGATCGCCATCAGCACGACAAGCGTCAGGCAGATCGTCGCCGCAGCGATAATCGGGGTCGAGAGCAGAAAGCCGAGGCGCGGGCGCATCGGCCGCGGCACCGGAAGGGTCGGTTCGGACATGGTATCGATCGCCATTGTGCGCGCGCCCTCAGTACCGGATACGGGGATCGAGCAGCGTGTAGGCCAGATCGATCAGGAGATTGACGCCGACATAAATGCCCGAGGTCAGCAGGATCATGCCCTGGATCACCGGGTAGTCGCGCGCCAGCACTGCATCGACGGTGAGACGGCCGATTCCCGGCAGGTTGAATACGCTCTCGGTGACGACGACGCCGGAGATCAACAGTGCGAAGCCGGTGCCGATCACGGTGATCACCGGCACCGCCGCATTGCGTAGCGCGTGGCGCAGCAGCACCCGGCTTTCGGTGATACCCTTGGCGCGCGCGGTGCGGACATAGTCCTCGCCGAGCACGTCGAGCATCGCGGCGCGCGTCATTCGCGCGATCAGCGCGACGTAGATGAACGACAGCGTCAATGTCGGCAGCACCAGCCGCTCCACGAAAGGACCCAAGCCGCGCGACAGCGAACGGAAGCCCTGCACCGGAAACCAGCGCAGCTCGATCGCGAACACCTGGATCAGTACGTAGCCGATGACGAACACCGGCACCGAGAAGCCGATCACCGACAGCCCCATCACGAAGCGGTCGATCCAGGTGCCGTGCTTCCACGCAGCGACGACGCCGAGCGGCACCGCGACGATCACCGACAGCACGATGGTCGCCAGCGCCACCGTGATGGTCGGTTCGATGCGCTGTCCGATCATCTTCAGCACCGGAACCTGCGAGATCAGCGAGACGCCAAGATCGCCGTGCAGCAATCGTCCGACCCAGGTGAAGAACTGCACGTAGAGCGGCTCGTTGAGGCCGAGCGTGGCGCGGATGCGCATCAATTGTTCAGGGGTGGCGCTGTCTCCGGCAATGATCGCCGCCGGATCGCCCGGCGTCAGCCGCAGCAGCAGGAAAACGAACAACGCGACCACGCCCATCACCGGGATGGCCGCCAGCAGGCGGCGGATCAGATAGCCGAGCATCGGCGCTCCACGGATTGGATTCGACGATTAGTGAAACTTATCCCGAAGATGTGGTTCGTCATGATCACCTGCGCTGCGGTCGTCGAAAACCGTTCGAACTTCAGTGAGCTGGTGAGCAAGTCCCGTGCCAGCGCTGCTCGATATTATACAGCGCTGGCAGGATCCGCACTCAGTCCAGTGTCGCGAGCAGCCCGGCCATCAACCGGCCGCGCTCGGCGAGGCTGTCGATTTCGATATGCTCGTTCAGCGTGTGTGCGTCGGCGCCGCGCACCCCGAGGCCGTCGAGCGTCGGAATCCCCATTGCACCGGTAAAGTTGCCGTCGGAGCCACCACCTGCGCTGCAGTGTGGCAGGCTGAAGCCGAGCTCGGAGGCGACTGCGCGCGCTTTTTCGTAAAGCGCCATGGTGCCGGCATCAGGCTCCCACACCGGGCGGGTCACGCCGCGCGTCACCTTGAAGGTGACGTCGTTGCTGCTGCCGCTCAGCGCCAGCATCCGCTCGACGCCGCGGTCGAGATCCGCCTGACGCTTGGCCATGCTGAGCGCTTCGCCGGTGCAGGTGGTGGCGACGCAATTGACCCATTGGCCGCCGTGCACGATGCCGACGCTGAAAGTGCAATCCTCGCCGGTCATCGCGTCGATCGCGAGGATCTGCTTGGCCATTTCCCGTATTGCGGAACGACCCGACGACAGCGTCGCGCCGGCATGGCTCGGCTTGCCGATCGCTTCCAGGTTGAACCGCGCGATCGCGTAGCGGCCGGTGACGACGCCATTGTCGGGGCGGCCGGGCTCCGGCACCAGCACGTATTTGTTGCGCGCCGCCTCGGCCTCGATGATGTCTCGGGTCGATGGCGTACCGACTTCCTCGTCCGGCGTAAACAGCACGGTGATCGGCAGCGGCGTCGTGAACGAGGCGCGCGCGAGCTGACGGATCGCTTCGAGCGTCAGGTAGTTGCCGCCTTTCATGTCGAAGATGCCCGGGCCGAATGCCTTGTTGCCTTCGCGGCGGAACGACAGCTTCTCGATGGTGCCGACAGGGTGCACGGTGTCGAGATGGCCCGCGATCAGGATGCCCGGTTCGCCCTGCTTGGGATGCGGAAACCGCGCGCGGACGCAGCCGGCAAAACCTTGGCGACCGGCGATGCGCTCGATCGTCGCGCCCATGATCGCCATCTCCCGCGCTGCGAGATCGAGCATACGGTCGACTGCGGAAGTGTCCCAGGTCGGACTCTCGCATTCAACCCATGCGCGCAGACCTTGAAGCATCGTGTCGGAATCGAAAGGAAGATTTGCTGGATTCATTGCGCGCTCTCGGTTGAAGATGGCTTACGAGACTGATTGGCGGCGCATTTGTAAAGCGAAAGATTCGACGCCGACTACGCGGCTGCACGCATGCGGTATCGTCGGCTGATGATTGACGCTTGGCATGCTTGGTGCAAGTCTTCGACTATCAGGATGCAGTAACGCGCTGATCGCGTGGTGCTGCGCCCGGATTCACATCGCCCTGCACAAGCAATCATCTGTGATTGATCAGTTTCAAGTCAGGAGAACACGAATGTTCCATCCACCGCGTTGGATGCGCTCGGTCGCCGCGTCGAAATTCGTCGTGCCGGCGCTCGCGCTCGCAGCGTCGCTCGCGCTGCCCGCGACCGTCGATGCCAAGACGATTCGGGCCGTCATGCATTCCGATCTGCGTATCATCGACCCCGGCCTGACCACCGCGTATATTACACGCGACCACGGCTATATGGTGTACGACACGCTGCTGGCGATGGACTCCAACTTCAAGGTCCAGCCGCAGATGGCCGAATACAAGGTCTCCGACGACAAGCTGACCTACACCTTCACGCTGCGTGACGGACTGAAGTGGCACGACGGCAAGCCGGTGACGGCGGAGGACTGCATCGCCTCGCTGCAGCGCTGGGGCAAGAAGGACGGCATGGGTCAGAAGCTTATGCAGTTCACTGCCAGCCTCGAGGCGCCCGATGCCAAAACCATCGTTCTGAAGCTGAAAGAACCCTACGCGCTGGTGCTGGAATCGATCGCCAAGCCGTCGTCGATCGTGCCGTTCATGATGCCGAAGCGGATCGCCGAGACGCCGCCGGACAAGGCGATCCCCGAGCAGATCGGCTCAGGTCCGTTCAAATTCGTCGCGTCTGAATTCCAGCCGGGCGTCAAGGCGGTGTACGTCAAGAACACCGACTATGTGCCGCGCAAGGAGCCGCCGAGCTGGACCTCGGGCGGCAAAGTGGTGAAGGTCGATCGCGTCGAATGGATCACCATGCCGGACGCGCAGACCGCGGTGAACGCGCTGCAGTCGGGCGACATCGATTTCGTCGAGAACCCGTCTTTCGACATCCTGCCGGTGTTGCTGCAGGACAAAGAGCTCAAGGTCGACGTCCTCAACAAGCTCGGCTACGTCACCATCGGCCGGATGAATTTCCTGTATCCGCCGTTCGACAATCCGAAGGTGCGGCGCGCCGCGCTGTTGGCGATGAGCCAGAAGCCGATTCTCGACGCGCTGGTCGGGAATCCTGATTACTATCAGATCTGCGGTGCGATCTTCGGCTGCGGCACGCCGCTCGCCACCGACGTCGGCTCGGCGCCAGTGACCTCGGGCGACGACATGGCGGAAGCCAAGAAGGCGCTTGCCGAATCCGGCTACGACGGCACGCCGGTGGTGCTGATGGCGCCGGGCGACGTCGTGACGCTGAAGGCGCAGCCGATCGTCGCTGCCCAGCTGCTGCGCGAGGCCGGCTTCAAGGTCGATCTGCAGGCGACCGACTGGCAGACCGTGGTGTCGCGGCGTGCCAGCCAGAAGCCGCCGGCCGAAGGCGGCTGGAATCTGTTCTTCACCAACTGGGTGGTGCCGGATGTGATGAACCCGGTCGCCAACGTCATGCTCAACGGTAAGGGCAAGTCGGGCGGCTGGTTCGGCTGGCCGAAGGACGACGAGATGGAGGCGTTGCTCGACAAGTTCGTCCGCGCCACCTCCGCCGATGACCAGAAGAAGATCGCCACCGACCTCCAGAAGCGGGTGTACGATCAGGTGACCTATCTTCATGTCGGCCAGTATAAGACGCCGACGGTGTGGCGCACCGAGCTAACTGGCGTGCTCGACGGCCCCGCCACGCCGGTGTTCTGGAACATGGACAAGAAGGACGATTGATCGTCCGTCACGGTTCGATCAGACCTGCTAAATCAGCGCGCCGTCCTGCGAAAGCAGGGCGGCGCTTTGCTGTGAAGGGCTAAAGAGATCCGACAGCTTCGTGGTGACGGCGCCGAAGCATTCCGCGACGCACAAAAAAAGCCCGGCGGGGAGAGGCCGGGCTCGATTGGCTGGATGTTGTCCCGAGACCGATCGGGCGCCGTCAGCGGCCGATCACTTGCGGGCGCAGGCGACCTTGATGGCGCTGGCGCTCGGGCTGCACTTCGCCGTCACCGAGCCATCCTTGACCGTGAGCTGATCGGCGAGCTTGGCGGCGCCGCCGTTGACGCAATAGGCCGAGGTCAGCGTCTCGTTGGCGGCGCAGGTCACCGGGCAGCCGTCGGAGGCGCAGCTCGTCGAGGTGACGTTGCGGACCACAGCGACCGTGGTCGGCGCTGGGACCGAGGTCTGCTTGTCGGCGGCGGCCGGCGTCTTGGCTGCGGGCGCGGGAGCAGGGGTGGCAGCAGGGGCCGGAGCCGGGGTTGCCTTGGCGGCAGCCGCGGGAGCGGCCGCAGCGGGTGTTGCTGCCGGTGCAGCCGTTTCGGTCGCGGGCTCGCTGGCGGCGGGAACCGGTGCGGCCGGCCGCGCATAGTAGCCGCTCGCGGACACCAGATAGAGGAACAGCGCCGCAGCCACGACCGCCCCGATCATGATCAGCGTCGTGGTGGGCAGCGCCCTGATCCGTTCGATCGCGTTGCGGATTGAGGCGGAGATGGCAGCAGCGTCGAACGAGCTGCCGCGGGTGCGCATGTCGTCGAACGTCAGATACGCAGCGATGACGAAGCCACCACCGAACAACATGAGTATCAGCAGTGGACCGAGCGCGGAGAAATACTCCATGTCACGTCTTTCCATTCAGGGCAGGCCGGCGCGAGGTGTATAGGTTTCGCCCGCCGCGAGCTGCATTGTCGAAAATCAAATGAACACGCATCTGCACCAGCGCTTTGAGGTATGTCAAAACCGTTTAGCGCTGGCGGTCGACATGTAGCACGACCGCAGCCTCGTCGTCATTGCGGCCGAAAGCGCTGTAATTCGTTAGGGTTGATGAATGACGCCGGGGGACTCCCGGGTAGCAGTCGCGCGCCCGTGTGGTAGTCGAACGATCAAGGCCGGCGTAGACATGGGTGTGGGTCGATCGACCGCATCCGGTGCAGCATCGGCCGCTAGTCGGTTGCACCGCAGTTGCGAATTGCGGCGGTTGCTTGACGGCGGTCGAATGAGTCGTTGCACTGCAGCAATGCCGTCCCGCGCCCCGCGCGCATCGGGCCGCCATACAGACCGCGTATCATGCCGAGGCCGAAACCACCGACGAGTCCCCCATGAAAGCAGTAGACGTGATGACCACCGCCATCGTGACGGTGCAGCCCGACACGCCCGTCCACGCCATCGCCGAGACCTTGCTGAAGCACGGCATCAGCGCCGTGCCGGTGATCGACGGTGGTGGGGCACCGATCGGTATCGTCAGCGAGGGCGATCTGATGCCGCGCGCCGATAGCGACCGCGAGGCGCGTCACGATTGGTGGCTGCAGATCCTGTCGGAAGGCGAGGCGGTGCATCCCGACTATGTTCGCTTCCTGAAGTCCGATACCCGCACCGCCAAGGACGTGATGGTCGGCCCGGTGGTGACAGTCGAAGAAACCACGGCGCTGGCCGACATCGCCGACCTGTTGGTCGAAAAGCGGATCAAGCGGGTCCCGGTGGTGCGTAGCGGACGCATCGTCGGCATCGTCAGCCGCGCCGACCTGCTCAAGACCATGACTGGACTCAACCATAGCGGGGGCGACCCGGTGCACGACGATCCCAATGCCTGGCCGACGCCGTCCGACAAGCTGGCGGCACTAACGAGGCCAGCTGCGCGGCCGGCCGCGCCACCGCAAGGTGCGGCGGCCGACGATTTGTCGGCCGCGGCCTTTCGCGAACTCGGGATCGAGCATGAGCACGAGGAGGACGAGAAGCGCAAACACGCCAAGGAGCTGGCCGACGAGAAGCACCATCGCCTCGCCAGCGACATGCTGGCGTCGCATCTGTCGGACGAGACTTGGCAGAAGCTGCTGCGCAACGCCCGGTCGGCTGCCAAGAAAGGCGAGCAGGAGAGTCTACTGCTGCGGTTTCCAGCCGAGCTGTGCACCGACCACGGCCGTGCCGTGAATGCGCCCGATCCGGAATGGCCGTCGACGTTGCGCGGCATGGCCGCCGACATTTACTTGCGCTGGAAGGCGGAGCTGCGCCCGCACGGCTTCGTGCTGCAGGCCCGCGTCGTGGATTTCCCGGACGGTATCCCGGGTGACATCGGCCTGTTCCTGAGCTGGGGCAAGAGCGAAGCGGCGCATCATTGATGCGAGCGATTGGCTCAACTGCTACTGATCGTATTGCTTCGAGGGAGTTCGGATACGAAGGTCCCAGAGAATTCCTTGGCTTGACAAACAGCACGCCAACGCACGGCAACGGAAAAGACGTCGTCCTCTAATGACCTTGCTGAAACGAAAAAGGCCCCACCTGAGAAAAGGCGGGGCCTGACTTCTGCGTCATATGAAGGCTTGTTATTGCCCGGCCATATGACGGCCCCTGGTGGGGTCTTAGACGAGGATGGCAAGCCAGAGCCTCACACATGCGTCAATGTACATACTACAAGTGTTTTGTCAAGAGAGACATGCCCAAGCCTTTGAGTACACAGGATTTTATCAGTTTCATCTGGTCGGTCGAGAGCACCTCATATCGGTAAGTTCTTTTTCCCTCGCGTGTTTTCCCAGTCCGAATCAAGTTGAGGCGATGAAACCCAACCGCATAGATCATGTCGCCCTTCACCCATACTCCATCGCTTTCCCAGCCCGCGGGAAGTGGTGGTCGGATATCGATTTGGCAGTGATAAGACATGATCGGGTCCGGTGGCGTCGTACTTAAACAGACGACGGTGCATAATCCTGCTCTGGCTGCGATTTTGGGGCTTAGGACAACTACGCAGCGAGGCTTCACCATCTCAGGCTGCTTGAAGGTGCCGTCGAAGTCGCAAATCAGAATCGTCCCAGGAAGAGGATGTTCGTTAATGGGCATGTCGCAATCCGGCCGAATCGAAAGACGGAGACGATATCAGTTGAGCACGCGCACGTTTAGTTTCAGGGGATAAGTGCTGTCGTTTCTCGCGCTCCCGCTGGGACGACACCGGGTGTGCGATAGTCGGTCGACAGATACTCAGATGCGCGCGTGGCCGAGCAGAAGCGACGCTCCCGCTCGGACTTCGTTTTATGCTTCGCTCATCCAGTTGATTGAGAGTGACTGAGCACGCAGCGATTCTCGTAGCATCGGCCCGGATGGCCGGATGCCGTCAATCCAGGGGCTCCTCGTCGCGAGAAGACGATGCTCTCCTGTCTCAGATCTTGAGATTGCGATATACCGAGACCTCGCGCTCGCGCGCGAGGCGGGCGTCGTCGCCGGCGCGGATGCCGCGCCAACCATCAAAAAACACCACGATGGTTGTAATCAGCCCGGTGATCTTGCCGATCAGGAATCCGAACGGGAAGATCAGCCGCTCCGCCGGCAGGATGAACTGCGAGCCGAGGAAGATGATCGCCGCGTTGGCGAAATACGCAGTGCGGTACAGCGTCTGTTCCTTCCAGGCGCTGCGCGCGTAGGGGCGCGAACTCTTCTTCACCGCCTTGTTGTAGCGCGGGTTGCGAAGTAGGCCCCAGAGCCGGCGCTTCTTTGGCAGCTCTCGTGGGCCGGCGAGCAGTGCGCGATAATTCTCGCGCATCTGGAAATGGGCGATCAGCGCCAGCAGCAGGTTGAGTGCGACCAGCACCGCTTTCACTTCCCACAGCGACAGCAAAAGTTGTGCGGCGAGGTCGACGAAGATCAGATGCGTCGCCGCGTTCAGCACGAAGGCCGAGCGATGGAATGCGGCGCGGTTGATGTTGGCGACCTTCTCGTCGATGAACGCCGCGCCAGGCTTGGTCTCGCCGAGCTGCAGCAGCGCCGCGCGCTGCGCCTCCGTCAGGTCCCAGCTCTTGCCGAGTTCGTCGATCGTCACCACCGGCGTACCGCGCTTGATCCGGAACGTCGCCTTGGCCGACCATTCCGAGACTCGCGTGAGCCAGCGCCGCGTCACCGCGAAGCGCGAGGTGCTGGTCGCCGCCTCGACGAGAGGGTGGGGATCTGGTTGCATCGTGTCCTTCAGCGCGGGCCGATCGCCGTCAATCGCCGAAAAGCGGGTCCTCTGCAAGCTTGGCGGCGGCCTTGGCGGCCGCCTTCATCTGCTGTCGGATCTCGGCAGCATCAAGGTCGGCGAGCTGCCGGGCGGCATCGGGATCGAGCTTCGCCTTGGTTCCGCGGTTGAATTTGCCGGCCAGCCTGCGGTGGACGACGACGTCGTTGAGCTGGCCCAGCGCGTCGAGCAGCTTCTTCAGGTGCTTCCTGAACCGCTCTAGCCGCTTGCCGGTCTTGCCGCCGAACAAGCTCGCGAAGAAGCCGATCGCGTAGTTCAGCTTCTTGGCGGCGATGCGGACTTGGTGCCTCTCCTCGTCATCGAGCTGTGCGAGCGTCGCCAGCCGCTTGTTCAGCTTGCGGGCGCGCCGCGCCAGCACCTGTTCGGCGAAGGCTGCGGCCGAGGGGCGATCCGCACCGTCCGCCGCCTTGGTCCATTCGCCCGCATCAATCCAGCGCTGCAGATCGACCAGCAGTTTACGAAACCGTTGCAGCTCCACGGTCGCACTGGCGCTGTCGAATGCCGCACCGCGGTCGGAGCCGAGCCGCTTCAGGAATGCCGGGGAGCCGGCGCCGAGCTGCGCGCTTTTGATTTTCACTTCCAGCAGGTGCAGATCGCGCGCCGGCGCCAGCCGTCCGGCCAGCCACTTCAATTCGCGCTTCATCCGCTGGGTATCGCGGCCGTCGATCAGATCGCCGAATACCGAGATCGCGGCGCGCATCCGCCGCAGCGCGATTCGCATCTGGTGCACGCCGGTCGGGTCGCGGCGCCGCACTTTGGGCTGCTGCACGGTGATCTGGCGCAGCATTTCGGTCGCGATCGCTCGAAATGCCTCGCCGCTGCCGATGTCTTGCGACAGAACGATGTCATGCGCCGGGCCGGTAGCCGGCCTGGCCGCAGATTTCTTGAGAACTCGACGCATTTTGTCCCACGGGCGAAGAACTTGACCACCCGCGGTACCCTAGCAGATTTACGGGCCGATGACGTAGCGTTGTGCCCGATCGGGCGACGTCCAAAACAGCTCACCGGCGCGCCGGCCGGTCACGCCCGCCTTAGCACTTCCAGCGGGTAGCCGATCAGCTTGGCCACCGCATAGGCGATGCCCATGCCGATCAGGATCGCAGCCGCTTGGCCGCCATAGTACCACGCTGCCGACGGTGGGAACGGCATCAGTTGATTGGCGAAGTCGAGGCACCACAGAATTGCGCCGACGCCGACGCCCATGACGATGACGAGCTGAATGCGCTGCACTGCGGCCTCGATCCGGGCCATCCGTGCTTCGACATGTTTGTCCGGTCCGCGTTCCGGCGCCGGTTTGCTCGGAGCCGGGGTGGTCTGGACGTTGTCCGGAGCCGTCGTCGTCATGCCGTCCTCGCTGTTCGTCTAAAGTCCAACTACCCGCGCGATCGCAGCTGCGATCCGCTCTCGCGTAGCAGTAATCGTCGCTGCATTGCACAGAATTGACTCAGCACAAAACCGCTGCCGCAAACGATGCGCGCTTAGTGATCATGCTGATCGATAACTGTGCGCGCCGTTGACTTAGCGCAAATACGACCGAAGGTAAATTTGGGAAAGAGAGCCTCTTTACAGCAGTTCTAATCGCCGCAGTGGCGTGCGCTTGGGGGGAGCTCGTGATGCATACACCTTGGCAAGCCGCCACTGCTCTGAAGAGCGAAGCCAGGGAGCTTCGCCCGCTCACCGGCAACGAGGCGATTGCGCGTGCCGCTTGGGAAGCCGGCGTCCGTGTCGCGGCTGCTTATCCTGGTACGCCCAGCACCGAAGTTCTGGAAACGCTGGCGACCTATCCGGCCGAGGATCTGCACGCGCAGTGGTCGACCAACGAAAAGGTCGCGCTCGACGTCGCGATGGGCGCGTCGTTCGCCGGCTCACGCGCGCTGTGCGCGATGAAGCATGTCGGCCTCAACGTCGCCGCCGACGCGTTCATGACCGCGACCTATATCGGCGTGAACGGCGGACTGGTGCTGGTGGTCTGTGACGATCCCGGCATTCACTCCTCGCAGAACGAGCAAGACAGTCGGATTTACGGCCAGCTCGCCAGCATCCCGGTGCTGGAGCCGAGCGATGCCCAGGAAGCCTACGACTTCACCAAGCTCGCGTTCGATATCTCCGAGCAGTTCGACACCCCGGTGATCGTGCGCAGCACCACCCGGCTGTCACACACCCGCAGCACGGTGTCGGTCGGCGAGCGCGTCGAGGTGCCGCCGCGCGTCTTCCTCGAGCAGCCGTCGAAGAACGTGATGATTCCGGCGCATGCCCGCGGCCGGCATCTGTTCGTACTGGAGCGCGAGGCGAAGCTGAAAGAGTTCTTGGCGGTGTCGGCGATCACCCGGATGGAGCATGGTGAGGGCTCATTCGGCATCATCACGGCCGGTACTTGCTATCCCTATGTCCGCGAAGTGCTGCCGCACGCTCCCGTGCTGAAGCTGGCCGCATCCTGGCCGCTGTCTGAAGAGGTGCTGCGCGAATTCTGCGGGGCGTTCGAGCGAGTATTCGTCGTCGAGGAGCTGGAGCCGATCATCGAGAAGGAAGTCGCCGCGCTCGGCATCAAGGTCGAGGGCAAGCGGCTGTTTCCGCGCGCCGGCGAATTCTCGCCCGAAGTGGTGCGTGCCGGTCTGGTGCAAGCCGGCCTGTTGCCGGCACCGCCGTCCCATAATGCCTGGGTGCCGGAGCCGGTGGTGCGTCCGCCGGTGCTGTGCGCCGGCTGTCCGCACACCTCGAGCTTCATGGCGGTGCGCGCCTCCGGCGCCCGCGTCGCCGGCGACATCGGCTGCTACACGCTGGCGGTGCTTGATCCCTTGCGCGGTATCGATACCTGCGTGGCGATGGGCTCGTCGATCGGCAACGCCGTCGGTATGGCCAAGGCCGGCGAGACCAAGCCGATCGTCGCCACCATCGGCGACTCCACCTTCCTGCACGCCGGCATCCCGGCGTTGATCGACGCGGTCTACAATCAGGCCAACATCGCCGTGATGCTGCTCGACAACCACATCACCGCAATGACCGGCGGTCAGGAGCACCCCGGCACGGGCAAGACGCTGCGCGGCGATCCTGCGCCGCAGGTCGACTACGAGGCGCTGATCAAAGCCTGCGGCGTCAAATGGGTGAAGAAGGTCGACTCGTACGATCTCGCTGCCACCCATCAGGCGCTGCGCGAGGCGATCAACTATCGTGGCGTTGCGGTTCTGATCTCGAACCGGCCGTGCGTGCTCGATCCGATCAAGATCAAGGGACCGCCGCTGGAAGTCATCACCAGCCAGTGCACCGCCTGTCAGTCCTGCATGAATCTCGGCTGCCCGGCGCTGACCTGGAGCGACGAATGGTTCGAGGGCCGGCACCGCGTCAAGATCGATCCGGCGCTGTGCATCGGCTGCACGCTGTGCGCCCAGGTCTGCACCATCGACTGCATCAAGATCGCGAGCCCGGCGGTGACGCAATGAACGAGCAGAGCAATGTGGTCGCATTGAATGCGGCCAGCGAGCCGACGGCGTTCAACGCCGCGCTGGCGGAGCCCACCAACGTGCTGATCGTCGGCGTCGGCGGCCAGGGCGTGATCCTGGTGTCCAAGGTGCTGGCGTCGCTGGCCCAGGCGCACGGCTACGAGGTCAAGCAGAGCGAAGTCCACGGCATGGCCAAGCGCGGCGGCACCGTGTTTAGCCATGTCCGGTTCGGGCCGCGGGTGTGGTCGCCCACCATCGCCAAGGGCGAGGCCGACGTGCTGATCGCGCTGGAATGGGCCGAGGGCCTGCGCTGGCTGCCGCATCTGAAGCGCGAAACCGGCGTGTTCATCTGCGACACCAAACGGATCGTGCCGCCGTTCGCCTGCCGCAGTCGCCGTCCCGGCGCGCCGATGCGCTACTCCACCGAAACTGCGGAGCAGGTCGCCGCCTACGTGTCCGAAGCCTACGCGATCGACGCCACCAAGATGGCCGAAGAGCTCGGCAACGAGCGCGCTGCTAACGTCGTGCTGCTCGGCGCGCTGTCGACCGTGCTCGAATTCGCGCTGCCGGAGTGGGAGAAGACGGTCACCGCGTTCGTCCCGAAGAAGACCATCGCGGTGAACTCGGCAGCGTTCGAGCTCGGCCGTAATTGGATCGCTGAGGCCAAGAGCGAGCCGCCGACCGTGGATGCCGCGCCCGCTGCGGTGCCGGCGCATACGCTGTATCAGCCGCGCCTCGAGATTACCGAGGCCTGGTGCAAGAGCTGCGAAATCTGCGTCAAGCTGTGTCCGGAGCGCTGCCTGACCCTGAACGCCGATCGCATCGCCACCCTGGTCGCGCCTGAGAAATGCACCGGCTGCCGGCTATGCGAATGGCTGTGCCCGGACTTTGCGATCCGCGTCCATCTCGACCCCGAAGCGCCCGCGATGGAGGCCGCGCAATGAACGCGCCGGATCGCCACATCCCAAAGGCCGCCGCCAAGTTGCTGTCCGGCAACGCCGCCTGTGCCCAGGGCGCGATCGACGCCGGCTGCAAATTCTTCGCCGGCTATCCGATCACGCCGTCGTCCGAAATCGCCGAGCGTCTGTCGACCATGCTGCCGGCGGCCGGCGGCGTGTTCATCCAGATGGAAGACGAGATCGCCGCGATGGCGGCGGTGGTCGGCGCCTCGATGGGCGGTGTCAAATCGTTGACTGCGACCTCCGGTCCCGGCTTCTCGCTGAAGCAGGAGAACATCGGCTACGCGGCCGGGGCGGAAATTCCGTGCGTGATCGTCAACGTGATGCGCGGCGGTCCGTCGACCGGCATGCCGACCCGGCCGTCGCAGGCTGACATCTTCCAGACCCGCTACGGCAGCCACGGCGACTATCCGATGATCGTGCTGGCGCCGGCCTCGGCGCGCGAGATCTACAACGAGACCATCCGCGCTTTCGACCTCGCCGAGTTGTGCCGCACGCCGGTGATCCTGCTGTACGACCAGGTGATCGCGCAGTCGTCGGAGACCGTGGCGCTCGGCGGCCGCACCTCGGTGCATGCCACGCGAAAATGGGCGAGCGGCCCGCGCGAGGCTTACAAGCCGTATGCGGCCGATGCCGACCTGATTCCGCCGATGCCGCGTCCCGGCGACGGCTATCGCACCCACACCACCGGCCTGACGCACAGCGAGACCGGCTTTCCGAGCCAGGACCCGGAGATCGTGACGCGCAATCTCGGCCGGCTTTATGCCAAGCTCGATCGTCATCGCGATCTGATCGACAGCTATGAGGCGGTGCGCTGCGAGGACGCCGAGGTGGTGATCGTCGCGATCGGCATCAGCGCACGCGCCGCGCGCCGCGCGGTCGATGCCTGCCGCGCCGAAGGCAAGAAGGTCGGGCTGTTCCGCCCGGTCACGCTGTGGCCGTTCCCGGAGATCGCGCTGCGCGAGGCGACGCGAAACGCCAAGGCGATCCTGGTGCCCGAGCTCAATATCGGCCAGCTGCGGCTGGAGATCGAGCGTCAGCTTCGCGATCGCCGTGTCGAAGGTCTGCATCTGATCAGCGGTGAACCGATCACGCCGGCGCAGATTGCAGCCGCTGCCAGCAAGCTTGCTTCGGAGGTCTGAGATGTTCCGCGACGCGCCGCATTTCGACGTCCGCGATTATCTCCGCAAGGAGATGATGCCGCACTTTCTCTGCCCAGGCTGCGGCCACGGCATGGCGCTGCGCGCGCTACTGTGGGCGATCCATGAACTCCACATCGACCGCGACAAGCTCGCGGTGGTGTCGGGCATCGGCTGCGCCGGGCGGCTGTCGGCCTATATCGACGCCAACACCTTCCACACCACGCACGGCCGGCCGCTGGCGTATGCGACCGGGTTGGCGCTGGCGCGGCCGGATCTGCACGTCGTGGTGATCACCGGCGACGGCGATTGCCTGGCCATCGGCGGCAACCATCTGATCCATGCCTGCCGGCGCAATCTCAAGCTCACCTGCCTGATGCTCAACAACGAGATCTACGGCATGACCGGCGGCCAGGTGTCGCCGACCACATCAGAGACGCGGCTCACGACGACGACGCCCCACGGCAACACCGAGCCGAACTTCGACGCCTGCGCGCTGGCGACCGCCGCCGGCGCCGGCTTCGTCGGCCGCGAAGTGACGCGGCATGTTCCGAAGTTGAAAGAGCTGATCAAGGCCGGGCTGCAGCATCCGGGCTTTGCTTTCGTCGAAGTGGTGTCGGACTGCACCGAAGTCTACGGCCGCAAGAACGACATGGGCTCGTCGGCCGAGATGGTGATGCGGCAGAAGAGCGAGATGCGCCCCTCGGCGTATCGCGACAGCGTCGACGAGCCGTTCCGTTCGACCGATCTGCCGACCGGCATTCTGGCCCAGAACAACCGGCCGGAATACGGCGCGGCGTTACGCGCCGCGGCCGCCGCGCGTGCCGGCAAGTGACGGGGAGAGCAGCCATGTCGACATCCCGCATCGAACTTCGCTTCGGCGGCACCGGCGGCCAGGGGCTGTTGCTCAGCGCCAAGCTGCTCGCCGACGCTCTGTCGCTGGAAGGCCGCCACGTCGCGCAGTCGCAGACCTACGAGCCGACCTCGCGCGGCGGCTTCTGCAACGCCGACCTCGTCGTTGCCCATGGCGAGGTCGACTATCCGTTGCCGATCGAATTCGACCATCTGGTGCTGCTCGACAAGATCGCCATCAAACCGTCGTGGCCGAAGCTGAAGGCCGGCGCGCTGGTGATCTCCGATGTCCGGCTGTGCCCGGAGCTGCCGGAAGCCGGTCGCTTCAAGCGCTACCCGTTGCCGCTCAGCCGCACCGCGATCGAGCTCGGCAGCGAGCGTGTCACCAACATCGTGGCGCTCGGCGTGCTGGTCGAGCTGTCGGGCATTTGCAAGCACAAATCGGTCGAGCAGGTGGTGCGCGCATCCTCGCCGCGTGGCTTCCTCGATCTCAACATGGACGCGCTGGCCGCCGGCACCGCGCTGGCCAAGGCGCCTGCCGTCGCGGCGGCGGCATCGTGATCGCAAGCTGTCACCAGGCACTGCGCGAACCTCTCCCCGCGCGCGGGGAGAGGTCGACGCGCTCTTGCGCGGCGGGTGAGGGGGCGTCTCCACGCGGCCGAGCCTCGGTGCCCGCGTCGCCCCTCACCCCAACCCTCTCCCCGCAAAGAGCGGGGCGAGGGAGCTCGCCTTGCGCGGGACGAAGGTCTTGTTCCGAACTCAGACATGAAACGTGTCTCTCGTTCTCCCGGCACGCGGAGAGAGCGAGAGTCCGATACTGACAAAGGATTGCTTCGATGAGCGCCCAGCCCGCATTGCGCGAACAGACCGTCTATATGCACGACCGCGCAATCGAAACCATGCCGCGGCCGCAGCTCGCGGCATTGCAGTTTGAGCGGCTGCGCAAAATCGTCGAGCGGGCGTATCGTGACGTTCCGCACTATCGCAACAGCTTCGACCAAGCCGGCGTCAAGCCGGCCGACCTGGCCTCGCTCGCCGACATCGCGAAGTTTCCCTTCACCAAGAAGACCGATCTGCGCGACAACTATCCGTTCGGGATGTTCGCGGTGCCGCGCAATCAGATGCCGCGCATCCACGCCTCGTCCGGCACCACCGGCAAGCCGACCGTGGTCGGCTACACCCGGACCGACCTGGACAATTGGGCGAACCTGATGGCACGCTCGATGGTCGGCGCCGGCGCATCGCCGGAGGACATCGTCCACAACGCCTATGGCTACGGCCTGTTCACCGGCGGCCTCGGCGCCCACTACGGTGCCGAGCGGCTCGGCTGCACCGTGGTGCCGGCCTCCGGCGGCGGCACCGAGCGACAGGTGCAGCTCATCGTCGATTTCGGCGCCAATGTGCTGTGCTGCACGCCGTCCTACGCGCTGAACATCGCCGAAGTCGCCGAGCAGATGGGCGTGAATTTGCGCGATGCGCCGCTGCGGGTCGGCCTGTTCGGCGCCGAGCCGTGGAGCGATGCGATGCGCCGCGATCTCGAAGCGCGCCTCGGCATCAAGGCGGTCGACGTTTATGGCCTGTCGGAGATCATGGGGCCGGGTGTCGCCTGCGAATGCGCGGTCGCGCAGAACGGTCTGCACGGCTGGGAAGATCACTTCCTGTTCGAGACCATCGATCCGGAGACGCTCGAGGTGCTGCCGATGGGCTCCGTCGGCGAACTGGTGATCACCACGCTGACCAAGGAAGCGCTGCCGATGATCCGGTATCGCACCCGCGACATCACCAGCCTGAACACCGAGCCCTGCGCCTGTGGCCGCACCCATCTGCGCATCATGCGCGTCACCGGCCGCGACGACGACATGCTGATCATCCGCGGCGTCAACGTCTATCCGTCGCAGGTGGAGTCGGTGCTGATCGGCTTCCCCGGAATCGCGCCGCACTATCAGATCGTGCTGACCCGCGAGAAGGCGCTCGACGCCATGACGGTCGAAGTCGAGATCGCCCCCGACGCCCCGCGCGACGAAGCCGCGCTCGCCAAGAAGGCGGCCGAGGTGACCCATCACGTCAAGTCGCTGATCGGCGTCACCTGCAAGGTCGCGGTGAAATCGCCGGGCGAAGTCCCGCGCTCGCAGGGCAAGGCTGTGCGGGTGAAGGACCAGCGGAATATGTGATCAGCCTTTCCCCGTCATTGCGAGGAGCGCAGCGACGAAGCAATCCAGAGGCCGCACGTGTGGCTCCTGGATTGCTTCGCTCCGCTCGCAATGACGGGGTAGGGTTGGTCCTAGTTGTTACAGCCCCAGCACCAGCTTGCTGATGATGTCGCGCTGGATTTCCGAGGTGCCGCCGAAGATGGTGTAGGCGCGGCCGTTGAGATGCGTCGGCATCACGGCGAGTTCGTCCTCCGGGATCGCCGGCGGGGCGTTGAGGCGGTGCAGCGGGCGGGTCGGTTCGACGTAGAGGCCGTCGGTGCCGATCACGTCGACGGCGAGCCGGCTCACCGCCTGGTAGATCTCGCTGGTGCGCAGCTTCAGGATCGACGACACCGCGCCGGGGTTCTGGCCGTTCTGCAGCGCCGACAGCACCCGCAGTTCGGTCATTTCCAGCGCGTCGATGTCGACCTCGACCTCCGACATCCGGATCGCGATGTCCGGATCCTCGATCGCTCGGCCGGTCGCGTCCGACTCGGCGAACGCCGCCGCCCGGTGCAGCGCCTTGCGGAGCTTGGCCGAGGCGATGCCCGAGCCACGCTCGAATTCCAGCAAGTACTTGCCGTAGGTCCAGCCCTTGCCTTCCTCGCCGACCAGGTTCGACGCCGGAATCCGGACGTCGTCGAAGAACACCTGATTGACCTCGTGGTCGCCGCCGATGGTCAGGATCGGGCGGATGGTGATGCCGGGGCTCTTCATGTCGATCAGCACGAAGCTGATGCCGTCCTGCTGCCGCGGCTCGTCGCTGGTGCGCACCAGCGCGAACATCATGTTGGCGTTGTGCGCGTGGGTGGTCCAGATCTTGGTGCCGTTGATGACGTAGTCGTCGCCGTCGCGGACCGCACGGGTCTTCAGCGACGACAGGTCCGAACCCGAGCCCGGCTCCGAATAACCCTGGCACCAATAATCCTCGCAGGACAGAATCCGGGGCAGGAAGTAGTTCTTCTGCTCCGGCGAGCCGAAGCCGATGATCACAGGCCCGACCATCTTGACGCCCATCGGCGTCGGGGAGGGCACGCCCGCGTGGGCGCATTCGGTCTCGAAAATCCAGCGCTGCGCCGGCGTCCAGCCGGTGCCGCCATATTCGACCGGCCAGCCGGGTGCGCCCCAGCCCTTGGCGTTCAGGGCGCGCTGCCACGGCACGCCGGTCTCGGGTTCAGAGAACACCGAGGCGTTGAGCGACTCCGCCCGCTTCATGTCGGGCGTGAGATTGGCCGCGATGAAGTCGCGGACCTCTTGCTGAAAGGCGAGCTCGGCTTCGCCGAAGGTCATGTCCATGTCGATGCCTCGCTGTGCTTAAACAGGCCGGCCGCTGAGCGCGGCGTGGCGGCGATAATGATGGGTGCTGCCCCCGAACAGCGTCTCGAACGCCAGCAGGCGCTTGAAATACGCGCCGACATCGAGCTCCTCGGTGACGCCCATGCCGCCGTGCAGCTGCACCGACTGCTCGGCGACGAAGCGCGCGCCCCTGCCGATCTTGGCCTTGGCGCCGGAGGCGGCGCGTCCGCGTTCGGCGGCATCGGCTTCGGCCTTCAGCGCGGCACGCAGCGCCATCGAACGGGCTTCATCGACCTGCACCGACATGTCGGTGAGACGATGCCGCATCACCTGGTTGGCGGCGAGCGGCCGACCGAATTGTTTGCGCACCTTGGTGTAGTCGAGCGTCTTGTCGGTCAGCGTCTGCATCATGCCGACCGCTTCGGCCGACATCGCGGCCAGCGCGCGATCGACCACCGCCTCGACCGCTGGATAGGCATCGACATCGCCGCCGAGCATCGCCTCGGCCGGCGCCCGCACGCCTTGCAGCGTGAGATTGCAGGCCCGGCCGCCGCCAAGCCGCGGATAGTCGGCAAGCGTCAGGCCCGCCGCGTTGCGCGGAACCAGAAACAGCCGCAGCGAGCCGCTGCCATTGTTCGCCAGCCGCGCTGACACGATCAACTGATCGGCCGACGCGCCGTCCAGCACCGCGACCTTGGCACCATCGAGCACGTAGCCGTCGCCGTCTTTGCGCGCGGTGGTGTCGACACGCGACAGATCCGCACGCGCCGCGCGTTCGGCATGCGCGAAAGCGAGCCGCAGCGTGCCGTCCGCGACCTTCGGCAGCAGCGCCGCCTTCTGCTCGTCGCGGCCGTGTTCGGCGACGAGGCCGGCGCCGAGCACTACGGTCGACAGATACGGCTCGCTGACGAGGCCGCGTCCAAACGCTTCCATCAGGATGCCGACTTCGATCGCACCGCCGCCGATGCCGCCATGGGCCTCGGGCAGCGGCAGCGCCAGCCAGCCGAGCCCGGCGAACTGCTTCCAGATCGTTTCGCTGAAGCCGTGGGGCTCCTTGGCGTTGTGCTCGCGCAGCTTGGCCGTATAGGTCTCGGCGATGAAGCGGTCGGCGCTTTCGCGCAGCAGCCGCTGCTCGTCACTCGGCGTCAGATCCATCGCTTACACCTTCACTTGCTTGCGTACCGACGGATGCAGTCCCGAGGGATCGACGATCATTCCAAACTCCTGCAGATTGTGAGCGTGACAAAGCTGATGCAGCGCGAACGCCTGATCGATCGCGGCCGGCTGCCCCTGAATATCCACCGAGCGATTTACCGCTTCCTTGGTCATCTTCAGCGCGAAAGCGGGTTTGGCGGCGATGCGTAGCGCGAGCTGCAACGTGAAGTCGCTGAGTTCGGCGGCGGGCACGACGTGATTGACCATGCCGAGCTGATGGGCTTCTTGCGCGCTCCAGCTATCGGCGGTGAACAACAGCTCCTTGGCCTTGCGCGGGCCGAGCTCCCACGGATGCACGAACCATTCGACGCCGCACACGCCCATCGTCACGACGGGATCGCAGAACTCGGCAGTGTCCGATGCGACGATCAGGTCGCAGGCCCAGGCCAGCATCAGCCCGCCGGCGATGCACTTGCCGTGTACTTCGGCGATGGTCGGCTTGGCCAGATTGCGCCAGCGCCTTGTGATCTGCAGATAGATCTCCTGCTCGCGCGCCATCCGGCCGTGCGCGCCGGGCTCGCGAAAGCCGCCCCAGGCGCCGACCGGTGGAAAGTCGACTCCGGCTTCGTTCTTGGTGGTGGCACGCAGATCGTGGCCGGCCGAGAAGTGCGGGCCGTTGCCGGCAAGGATGATGACCTTGACGCTGTCGTCCTGCACCGCGTCGTCGAACGCGGCGTTGAGGTCGTAGGTCATCTGCAGATTTTGCGCGTTGCGCGCGTCGGGGCGGTTCATCACGATACGTGCGACCGCTGGATCCGGTCGCTCGACCAGGATCGTTTCGTAGGAGCTCATCCATCCTCCCGTTTCTTGTTGTCTCGGCTTATGGCGCCGGTTGTGTTCCGCAGAGTGTGGCAGGTCGCGGGCGCGACTGCAAACAGCTTGTCTGCCGCACCTGCCGCGGAATTCCGCGCGGTGGAGCGCGGCGGCAAAGAGCCGCTGGCGATCGCACTGGTTCCGGAAACCACCCGCATTGAGCCAGAACAATCCGCGTCCGGCGTGATTATGCGATGGCCGTTCAGTATCGGTTCGGCGGTGCCAGAATTGATTTCGGGCAGCCGGCGATCCGTGCGATAGCTTGCGGCCCCGCGCCGAACCTCCTTGCCTGTCGAAAGTGGATGATGCCGCCGTTCCGCGTCACGCCGATGATCCGCCATCTCGTTCGTGCCGGCGCGCTCGGCGCCGCGGTCGCGCTGCTGCTCGGCAGCGCCGCTTTTGCAGCCGCTGACCTCGCCAGTCTGCCGCGCGATCTGTCGCCGTGGGGCATGTTCAAGAACGCCGACATCGTCGTGAAGGTGGTGATGGCCGGCCTCGCGCTGGCGTCGCTCGCGACCTGGACGGTGTGGCTGTCGAAGACCATCGAGCTGCGGCGCGAAACCGCCGGCGCTCGCGCCGGCCTCGCCAAGCTCGAAGCCGATACCACGCTGGCTGAACTCGGCCGCGGCAGCGAAGGCGCGCATGACGCGGTGTCGCAACTGATCCAGACCGCGGCGCGCGAAGGCAGCCTGTCGGGCTGGAATTTCGACGCCGATTTCAAGGAGCGCGTCGCGCTGCGGCTGGAGCGGGCCGAGGCGGCGATGGCGCGCAAGATCGCCAGCGGCACCGGCATCCTCGCCACCATCGGCGCGGTGGCGCCGTTCGTCGGCCTGTTCGGCACGGTGTGGGGCATCATGAATGCCTTCATCGGCATCTCCGAAGCGCACACGACCAATCTCGCGGTGGTCGCGCCCGGCATCGCCGAGGCGCTGCTCGCTACTGCGCTCGGCCTCGTCGCCGCAGTGCCGGCGGTGGTGATCTACAACTATCTGGTCCGCGCCATCGCCAATTATCGTGCGCTGCTCGGCGATGCCTCAGCCCAGGTGCTGCTGCTGGTCAGCCGCGATCGCGGCCGTTCGGCGCGGCAGATGCGGGCGGGGTGACGCGATGGGCGTGCGGCTCGGCGGGCGGCGGCTGGCGGAGGACGATCTCGAGATCGCACACGAGATCAACGTCACGCCGTTCATCGACGTGATGCTGGTGCTGCTGATCATCTTCATGGTCGCGGCGCCGCTCGCCACCGTCGACATCGGCGTCGATCTGCCGGCCTCGACCGCGGCGCCGCAGCCGCGCCCGGACAAGCCGGTCTATCTGTCGGTTCAGCCGGATCTGACGCTGGCGGTCGGCGAGACCATCGTGGCGCGCGACGCACTGGCGTCTGCGCTGCAGAGCGCGACGGGCGGCAACAAGGACGAACGCATCTTCCTGCGGGCCGACAAGGCGGTGGCTTATGGCGAGCTGATGGCGGTGATGAACCTGCTGCGCGACGCCGGCTATCTGAAGGTCGCGCTGGTCGGGCTCGACGGCCGGGACGAGCCATGAACGACTACGTGCTGCACGAGACGCCCCGCCGCGGCCGCAGCCAATGGCTGCTGTCGGCGGCGGCGATCGTGGTGGCGCATTTCGCACTGATCGCCGCGGCGGTCGCCTGGTATCAGCAGGCGCCGTCGCCCGGCGTGGAGATGCCGGCAATCCTGGTCGACATGGCGCCGTCCTCCGCCGCGCCCGCGCTGCAGCCGCAGGATCTCGCGCCGGGGCCGCAGATGCAGGAAGCGCCGGCCCCGCAGGAGGAGGCGAAACCGCCGCTACCGTCGCCGGCTCCTGAACCTCCGCAGCAGCTCGCGGCGCAGCAGCCCGAGCCGCCGGCGCCGTCGTTGCCGGCGCCGGAAGCGGTGTTGCCGTCGCCGCCCGCCGTGGCCGAGCCGGCCAAGCGCGAAGAGCCCAAGCCGAAGCGCGAGGAGGTTCGACCTGATCGGACCAAGCGCGCTGCGGCGCCGTCGAAGCCGCATCGGCATCCGCCTGCGCCGCGCACCACCGCTGCGCCGAAGGCCGAGCGTCGGGCGGCGCTTGCCGCGGCGCCGAACGCCGGGCGCGCCGCCGCCGCTGCGGCACTGCCGTCGTATCGCGACCGGCTGGCCGCGCATCTTGCCCGCTACAAGCAATATCCGGCTGCGTCTCGGGCGACCCGCGAGCAGGGCACCGCGATGTTGTCGTTCACGGTCGGCCGCGGCGGCCAGCTGCTCAGCAGCCGGCTGGCGCGCAGCTCCGGCCATGCTGCGCTCGATGCCGAGACCATGGCGATGATCCGCCGCGCCCAGCCGCTGCCGCCGATCCCGAGCGAGATCACCCAATCGTCGCTCAGCTTCACCGTCCCGGTGCGGTTCTCGCTGCAGTAAATCGGTCGAAGTGAATCATCCCGATCGGGATTATTTTGTTGTGAAACGACGGTGCGGCTCACAATAATCCCGATCGGTTCGTTTATCTGGAAAAGCTCTGATCTGATGCTATAATCATCCCGAAAGGGGTGATTATGCAGTCAGTGATCGACGCCGAGCGGTTTGGCTCGCTGATCCGCGCGGAAAGGAAGGCGCAGCGGCTCACCCAGGAGGAGCTCGCCGGCCTAACCGGTGTTGGCGTGCGTTTTGTGCGCGAGCTGGAGGCCGGCAAACCGAGTTGCCAAATCGGACGTGCGCTTCAGGTCGCCGCCGCTCTGGGCTTGACGGTGTCGGTCGGCAGCGGACGGGAGCGCGCGCCTTGAGCCGCCGACTGGACGTGTTCTTTCGAGACGCCAAGGCGGGCGCTCTCAGCCAGGACGAGGCTGGGGCCCTGAGTTACGTCTACGATTCCGATTATTTGTCAGCGCCGGGTTCATCCGCCGTCTCGTTTTCCATGCCGTTGCGGGAAGAGCCCTATGGCGATCGCATCGCGCGGCCGTTTTTCTCCGGCCTGTTGCCCGACGGAGGCGCACGACAGCGTCTGGCAGGTGTGCTCGGCCTCTCGGCCGGCAACGCTTTCGGACTACTCGAAGTCATTGGCGGTGAATGCGCCGGCGCGCTGTCCTTGTGCGCAGTCGGACATGTTCCTCCGCCAGCCGACGACGATGGCATCGAGTTGCTCACGCCTGCGCGCCTCCAGGATATCATCAGCAAGCTGCGCGACCGTCCGCTGCTCGGAGGCGAGGAGGGCGTTCGGCTTTCGCTCGCTGGAGCGCAAGACAAGCTCGCCGTCTGCGTGGAGGGCGATGCGATCGGCCTGGCGCGAGGCGGCCGGCCGACGACGCATATCCTCAAGCCCTTCATTCAGGCGCTCGACGGCAGCGTCGAGAACGAGCTGTTCTGCATGCGTCTTGCCGCACGTCTGAAACTGCCGGCACCGGACGTCGCGTTACGTCGCAGCGAGCAGACCACGTTCCTGCTCATCGAGCGATACGACCGCATGAAACAGCCAGGTGGCCGGATCATCCGTCTGCATCAGGAAGATTTTTGTCAGACGTTGAGCGTGCCACCCGAGCTCAAATACGAAGACGAGGGCGGGCCGGGCGTGCAGCGTTGTCTTGATCTGATCGACCGTGCCACGGCGCGTCCGGCCGCCGGCCGGCTCAGCTTCATCAGGATGCTGATCTTCCACTATCTGGTCGGCAATGCCGATGCGCACGGAAAGAACTACGCCCTGCTGTATCAGAGCGCGCGCCCCGACCTCGCGCCCCTCTACGACGTCGTCTGTACGGCCGCCTATCCGCGGCTCGCCAAAAAGCTCGCGATGAAGATCGGCGGCCGCAATGTTCCGGATACGATCCTGCTCGAGCAGTGGCAGGCGTTCATGCCCGGAACGCGCAGCGCGCAGCGCTTGCTCGTCAAGAACCTGAGCGAGTTGGCCGGCCGGATCGGCGCCGCTGCCGACGAACTGCTCGCAGAGCTACGCGACGCCGGAATCGATCATCCGATTCTCGAGACGGTTCGCTCGGTGATCGATACGCGTGCAACACATCTGCTGCGGATCGCGGAGAAGGCTGCGGACTAATCCGTGCGAGCGCGGCGCAAGGATCTATAGCAGTTCTGTATTTGATAGAATCGGGACTGTGCTTCGGACTGCTCACAACAGGCTCAACGTCATGGTGAGGAGGCGCGCAGCGCCGTCTCGAACCATGCGCTGCAGGCCCTGCGGCTCCTCATCCTTCGAGACGCCCGGCTACGCCGGGCTCCTCCGGATGAGGACTTTTAGCCCACTTGGCAAGGCTCAAGTCCGCTTCAATCAATCGATGAAACGCTCTATCCCTGCCCGTGCGACGCCTTCACCGCAGCCCGGTCGATCGCGCCCTTTGCGTCTTTCGGCAGCGCCTCGACGAACACGACGTGCTTTGGCTTCTTGTAGCGCGCGATCAGCGAGGCCACGAATTCGGCGAGGGTGTCGGCGGCGATGCTCTGGCCGGGCTTGCACACGCACACCGCCTTGATGGCTTCGCTCCATTGCGGATCGGGGACGCCGATCACGACAGCTTCGGCGATCGCTGGATGCTGCTTCAATGCGCCTTCGACCTCGGCCGGATAGACGTTCTCGCCGCCGGTCTTGATCAGCTCCTTCTCGGGCGCGCGGCCGGCGTAGAACAGGTAACCGTCGGCGTCGAACCGGCCCATATCGCCGGTGTGATGCCAGCCGTTGCGGAACGCGTGCTGGGTGGCGGCGACATTGTTCCAATAGCCTTTGAACACCGTCGGGCCGCGCAGCACGATCTCGCCGACTTCGCCGGCCGGTAGCGGCCGGTCCTCGGCGTCGACCACCGCGACGGTGCGCCAGAACAGCGGCCGGCCCGCGGAATTCGGCCGGTCGCGATACGGCGCGAACGTCGACAGGCCCGAGGTCTCGGACTGGCCGAAGGTGGCCCAGAACGTTGCGTCCGGGCAGGTGGCTTCGAACCGCTCGATCGTCTCCGGCGTGTCGAGTCCGGTCACGGCGCGCAGGCTTGTGAGCTGCGCCGGCTGGGCCTGATCGAGAATGTTGCCCAGCATCGGGGCGAATTCGGCCATCACCGTCACCTTGTGGGCTTCGATGTCGCGCGTCGCCTGCGCCGGATCGAACTTCGCGGCGATCACGCTCATCCCGCCGGCCTGCTGCAGCGTCAGCATCAGGCCGAGGCCGGTGACGTGAAACAGCGGCAGCATGCCGAGATTGACGTCAGCCTCTGTCAGCCGCCAAGCCTCGACCAGCGAGCTCTGCGCGATCAGGAGATTGCCCTGTGAGATCAGCGCGCCGCGCGGCCGGCCGCCGACCGCGGCGGTGTGAATGATGACGAAGCCGTCGGCGGCGCCGAACTCTGGCGGGTTGAGCGGGGCGTCGGAGGCGAGGTCGGAAAACGGCGCGAACGGTCCGCTGCCGCCGCCGATCGCATAGGCTTTCTTCACGCTGCCGAGCGCGGGCAGCATGCCGGCGACGATGTCGCGATAATCGGTGCCGGCGATCACCACACTGGGCGCGCCGTCGCCGAGCACGAAGGCGATCTCGTCGGCGTTGAGCCGGTAATTCACCGGCAGCAGGATCGCGCCGATCAGCGCCACCGCGCCGATCAGCTCGACCATCTCGATGCAGTTCTGCGACAGGATCGCCACCCGGTCGCCGGGCTGTACGCCGTCGCGCAGCAGGCCGCTCGCCAGCCGCTCAGCCTGCGCCAGATAGTCGCGGTGGGTCAGGCGAACGCCGTCGACCACGAAGGCGGTGCGCTCCGGAAACAACGCCGCGTTGCGGCGGTAGACGTCGGCCAGCGTGAAATCGTGAAGCGCCATCGTTTCGTCCCCCTCGGTCGGGCTGTGTTCGCTCGCTGGCGGCTCGCCCGGATTGTCGCGCCGGCCGGTGTGCCGCCGTGCGCATCTGCTTTGTAGCGAACATCTTCGAATTGCGGAAAGCATGATCCCGGAACGAGCTCAAGCCTGGATCTCGCTACCGCCAAAATGGCTCGTCGGGCTCGCGTCGAGCCAACCAATTTCGTCTTCTGAAGGGCCGCCGGCTTCCCCCGCTGTTCCCGAATCCCCATCTCTGTGAATGGATTGTGGCAAGGAACATAGCCGACCCGGCCGAGTTGGGGACGCAACACTAGGGATTGGAGGCACCTCATGGCCAACGACAACCGAAGCCTGGAAGAAATTCGCCGCGACACCGAGCGCGCCCGGGCCGGCCTGACCGAGACCGTGGGGCAGTTGCGTGCCACGGTGACCGATACCGCCCACGAAGTGCGCGAGAAATACTCTCCGACCGCCATCAAGGCCGAGGTCAACAGCTATATCAAGTCGCGTGGCGAGGAGCTGGCGGACGGCGTCCGCCATTCGATCCGCAACAATCCGGTGCAGGCAGTTGCGGTCGGCGGGACGCTGGCCTATCCGCTGTGGAGGATCATTCGCGCTATCCCGACACCAGTGCTGATGATCGGTGCCGGGCTGTATCTCGCCGGCACCCGCTCGGGCACCGAACTCACGCAGCGTGCATCTGACAAGGCGCGCGATCTGGCCGGTGACCTAGACCGCCGCGCGCGCGAATTCTCGGCCGATGCCGCCGACACAGCCATCGCGGCGCGCGAATACGCCGCCGGTGCGATCGGTGCCGCCAGTGAAGCCGTGAACAGCCGCGCAGAAGAGTTTCGCCAGGCCGCCGTTGCCACCGCGGCCGATCTCAAGCATAGGGGGGACGACCTTAGCCGCAGCGTCGCGCACAGCGGTGAGGATCTGCGCCGCCGTGCCACGGCGACCGGCGAGGCGTTCGCCGGTGAAGCCGACCAGCTCGCAGCGCGCGGCACCGGCATCGCCAGTGCGGTGGCCGACACCGTGCGCGACGCTGCCGGGCAGGTCCGCGACCGCGCCGCCGATGCGGCGACCAGAGTGCGGGAAACGATCCACGACACCCGCGACGCCGGCATGCATGCGGCCGAGCGCCTGCGCGATCAGGCCACCGATTTCGGCCAACGCGCCACCACCACCGCCAAGCGCACCGTGACCGACCATCCCTTGCTGGTCGCGGGAGCCGGGCTGTTGATCGGCGGACTGATAGCCAGTGCCTTTCCGCGCGTCCGCGCCGGCGGCAAGCGAGTCGGCCGGCAGGTCGGCGAACGCGCCCGTGAGGCCGCCGCTCGCGGTGCCGAAAAGGGCCGGGCCGCCTATCAGGGAGCGGTGCGGGAGGCCGAGCAGCAGGGACTTACCGGCGAAGACATTTCCGAAAACGTCCGCGATCTCGGCCAGCGCGTCCGCAAGGTAGCCGAGGCCGCCGCGGCGTCGTTCGAGGCGTCGCCGCCCTCGCAGAACAAGCATTGATCGGAGACAGGGCATATGGCTGAGCAGATCGTAAAGACACCTGGCGCCACGGGCGGAAACAATGGCGGTCGTCAACAGCCGCCGAAATCGGCCAAAAAGGACCCGCAGGAGCGCACCATGGAAACCGGCGGCGCGGAAGCCGAACCCGAACGCGATCTGCGCGAACGGATCGTTGGCGTCGCAAGCGAGTCGGCCGAGGCCGCCCGCGCCAAGGCCGAGGAGTTCGCCGAAACCGCGAAGGATTTCGCGGCCGAGGCCGGCGAGTCGTTGAAGCGCCGCGCCTATGAAGAAAAGCAGGCCGGTGCCGACTACGTCGCCCATATTGCCGATGCGATCCGGCGCGCCTCTCGCGAGTTCGACGATGATCTGCCGATCGCGGGGGTCTACATGCGCAAGGCGGCCAACAAGGTCGAGGATATTTCAGACACTGTGCAGCGCGGCGACCTGTCCGATCTCGTGCACGGCGTACAGGACTTCGCGCGGCGGCAGCCGACCGTGTTTCTCGGCTTGGCTGTGCTCGCCGGCTTCGGCGCCGTGCGTTTCCTGAAGAGCTCGGCAGGTACGCGCGGCAGCCGCGTCGTCGACGCTGAACCTAACCGGAGTTTCGATGATGACCGAACCGAATCCTAATCGCTCGATTCCGGATCTGGTCGGCGACGCGTTTACGCAGTTCGCCAAGCTGGTCAGCAACGAATTCGAGCTGGCGCGTGCCGAGATGTCCGACAAGATCGGGCAGGTGGGCCGGGCGGCGATGATGATCGGCGCCGGCGCTGTGATCCTGATCCCAGGGCTGGTGGTCCTGCTGATGGCTGCCGCCGCGGCGCTGGTCGAGCACGGTTTTGCGAGCTCGGTCGCGTATCTGATCGTCGGCGGTTGCACCACCGGCATTGCGGCGGTGCTGATCGGCTTCGGAGCCAACCGGATGTCGCCGGAGGCGCTGAAGCCGGAGATGACGATCGAACAATTACAGCGCGACAAGAAAGCAGCCGGGGAGTTGATGCGATGACCAAGAGGGATGGCTTGCCTTTGATCGGCGATCTCGGCGGCGCGATGCGGCGCAATCCTGTGTCGACTGCGTTGATCGGCATGGGTCTGTTGTGGCTGTTCACCGGCGACCGTGCCAAGGCCGGCGCGGGGCGAATCGTGCGGAGTGCCGGGCTCGACCACGTGCCGGATGTCGCCTCTGACGCGCTCGACCGGGTCGGCGAACGCTTTGCCGATGTCGGCGACCGACTATCGGAGGTTCGCGACAGTGCCGCAAGCGCCGCAGCAGAGACCGTGCGTGCGGCCCGCGACCGCAGCGCCGACGTAATCGATCGGGCGACCGAGTTCGGCCGTGCGATACCTGAGACCGGGGCCGATCTATTCGACAGCGCTAAGTTGAAGCTTGGTGATCTGTTCGAGGAGCAGCCACTGCTGCTCGGCGCGATTGGCGTGGCGATCGGCGCAGGGATTGCGGCGTCGCTGCCGGCGACCGACACCGAGCGCGAATTGTTCGGCGACACCAGTGACGAGATGATGGCGCAGGCGCGCGACTACGCGCGACAGCAGGCGGCGCGTGCCGGCGAGATGGCACGAGACGTCGCCGGCGCCGCGGCCGAAGAGGCTCGCCGTCAGGGACTGACGCCGGAGGCCGCGGTAGCGGCGGCGCGCGAGGTCGGCGAAAAGGCCAAGCGGGTCGCCGAGGCGGCCGAAGACAACGTGCGGTTGGAGTGATCGCGATGGCGGACGACAAGGCACCCGATGATCGCCCGGACGATGCGATGAAGAGCGGAACGCGCGAGCCCTGGAAGAAGCCGGGACAAAGCTCGCAAGTCGACGACCAGAATCCGCCCGACAGGCCGGATCTGGAACGCTGGCAAAACTCCGAGACGCACTAGAAGTCCACATACATCCAACAGTCGGGATCAGATGACCGCCGCGGAGCCGAGCATTGCCGCGCGCCGAGGATGGCGCGCATCTGAACGTCGCCGCCCGAACGAGACGCGGAGGCGATTCGACTCGCCCTGGCAGGTTCTGAGCGATCAGTGGAAGAGAATTGCGCTCGGCACTTACACTCGCATCGGTGACGACCGGCTGCTGCTGGTCGCGGCCGGCGTCGTGTTCTATTGGCTGCTCGCGCTGTTTCCCGCTATCACCGCGCTGGTGTCGTCCTACGCACTTTTCACCGATGGGGCGACGATCCGTGGACACCTCGCAGAATTGTCGGCGGTGCTGCCGGCCGGAACTTATTCGGTGATCCAGGATCAGGTCGGCCGCGTGCTCGCGAACGGTCAAGCCAAGCTCGGTCTTGCATTCCTCATCAGCCTGTCATTGGCATTGTGGAGCGCCAATGGTGGCGTTAAGGCGGTGATCGACGCTCTCAACGTCGTGTACGACGTCGAGGAAGAGCGCGGTTTCTTCAAGCTCAACGCGTTCTCGCTGTTGTTCACGCTCGGCGCCTTGTGCGCTGTGCTGGCGGCGATCGGCTTGGTGATCGCGGCACCGATCGTGCTGGCGCGCGTTGGGCTCGGCAGCCTGGTGGCGGTGGCGATAGACTATGGCCGCTGGCCGGCGCTGGCGCTGATGACGCTCGGCGGGCTCGCGATTCTCTATCGCACTGCGGCCAACCGGCCGGCGCCTCCGTGGCGCTGGGTAGTACCGGGAAGTGTCTTGGCGGCGTTAAGCTGGCTCGCCGGCTCGGCGGCGCTGTCTTACTATCTCGCGAATTTCGCGGACTACAACGCGACCTACGGCTCGCTAGGCGCGGCAATCGGCCTGATGATCTGGATGTGGATGACCGCGATCGTGGTGCTGGTCGGCGGCGAACTCAACGCCGAGATCGAAGCCCGCGCCGGCCGCGCCCACAACACGCCGGCCAGCTCTTAAGGCGGCGCCGTGTGCGGTGATAGTCATTCGATTGCTTGATACGCGTATCAATCTCGCCGGCTCGCGTTGGTCGCAATCGCGGCTGCGGCGGTGCGGTTCTCGACGCCGAGCTTGGCGTAGATCTGCTCGAGGTGCTTGTCGACGGTACGCGGGCTGAGACCCAGGATCTGCGCGATGTCGCGATTGGTCTTGCCTTTGGAGAGCCAGGCCAGCACTTCGCTCTCCCGGCTGGTAAGGCCGAATTCGGCGGAGAATTGCGCCGGCGCGTCGGTGGCGGTGTCGCGCGCCAGCCGCAGCAGGAATTCGTTGGGGCCGAGCTTGCCCATGTATTGCAGTCGCAGTTCGTCGTTGCGCAGCATCGAAGACTTCATCGGCATCTTCGGCTGGGCGAGCCCGGTATGGATCTGCTCCAACCATTCCAGCCACGGCTTCGGCAGATCGAGTCGCAGGCCGTCCTCGGCTGCGTCGTCGGCGGCGAGCAGCTTCTGTGCCTGCGGTGTCGCCCACAGCACCCTGCCGAGCCGATCAACCGCGAGCAGGAAGCGGCCGGAGACGTCCAGCGCGGCGCGCGCACTCTGGCTGACGCGCGCGTTGTTCAGATGGACGCGGATCCGCGCCAGCATTTCGACGATCGCGATCGGCTTGGTGACGTAGTCGACGCCGCCGGCTTCGAGGCCGCGGACGATGTGCTCGGACTCCGACAGCCCTGTCATGAAGATCACCGGCACGTCGGACAGGCCGGCGCTGCGCTTCAGCCGCCGGCAGGTTTCGAAGCCGTCCATGCCGGGCATCACCGCGTCGAGCAGAATGATGTCCGGCGTGATCTGTTCGACGATCCGCATCGCCGCGGCGCCGTCGAGCGCGACCATCACCGTCATGCCCGCGCCGTCGAGCGCGTCGGTCAGCATCCGGAGCGTCTCCGGAGAGTCGTCGACGACCAGGGCGATATCGCGCTTCTTCATATCATTGGTCATGGCGATACAGCGTGTTCAGCGTTTTCATGTAGGAATCGAGGTCGAATTGCTCCACCATCGTTCGGATCCGCGACACGAACGCCCAGGTTTCCGGATAATCGGTGTGGATCTGATCGAGCTTCGACTCGATGCCGCGGATGTAGCCGATCTTGCCGAGCTCGATCAATTCCTCGACGTGCTGCATCGGCGGGTGCTGAATCTCGGTAGCGTTGTCCGACGTCGCGGTGGCTTCGCCCTTGTAGATCCAGTCGATCTTGAGGAGCTGGCCGATCAGTTCGAGCAGCCGCGGAATATCGACGGGCTTCATCAGATAGGCGTCGTGGAACGGCTGCGACAGCAGCGTGCCGTGCGCCTCCAGCGCGCTCGCCGAGAGCATCAGGATCCGGGCGTGATGATGGCCCTGAGAGCGCAGCGTCTCGGCCACCGTCCAGCCGTCCATGCCGGGCATCGAGATGTCGAGCAGGAATAGATCGGGCTGGCAATGTTCGGCGAGATCGATGCAGGAATAGCCGTCGGTCGCGACCAGCACGATGAAGCCGAGCGGCGCCAGCGCGTCCTGCAGCAGGCCGCGCTGCGCCGGATCGTCGTCGGTGACCAGGATGGTCTTGCGCGGGCCGTGATAGCCGAGCACCGGCGCGCGGATCGAGCGGGTGCGGGTCGGGTTGGTGACCTCGGACAGCAGCAGCTTGACCCGAAACACCGAGCCCTTGCCCGGCGTCGAGGTGACGGTGAGGTCGCCGCCCATCACGCCGGCGAGCAGTTTGCTGATGGTGAGGCCGAGTCCGGTGCCGCTGTGCGGCTGTGCGGCGCCGAGGGCGCCGCGCTCGAACGGCGCGAAGATGCGTTCGAGGTCGTCGGCATGAATGCCGGGACCGGTGTCGCGGACTTCGAGTTCGGCCACCGGATTGCGGTAGTGCACGATGAAGTGGACGCTGCCTTGCTGGGTAAACTTGATGGCGTTCGACAACAGGTTGATCAGCACCTGGCGCAGCCGCTTCTCGTCGGCATAGACCATCGGCGGCAGATATTGCGGCCGCTTGAACACGAACTCGACGTCCTTGGCGGCGGCCTGCAGCCGGAACATGCCGACGAGCTGATCGAGGAATTCGCCGAACCGCACCTCGTCGCGCGACAGATACAGCCGGCCGGCTTCGATCTTCGAAATATCGAGCAGGCCGTCGATCAGTCCCGACAGATGATCGGCGCTGCGCCGCATCAGCCGGATCTGATCGTGTGGGCGCGGCGGCAGCGTGGAGTCCTGCTCCAACAGCTGCGCGTAGCCGCTGATCGCGTTGAGCGGCGAGCGCAGCTCATGACTGAGGCCGACGACGTAGCGGCTCTTGGCGAGGTTGGCGGATTCGGCCGCTTCCTTGGCGCGCTGCAGCTCGGCGTCGGTCTGGCGGTGGGCGTCGATTTCCTGCATCAGCAGCGTGGTCTGCCGCCGCGTCTCGGCCTCCGCCGCCTGCCGGCTGAGCCGCGCCAGCACGAATAGCCAGCTCACGACGCCGACGATGATGGTGAGTGCGAAGAACAGCTTCCACAGAACCTCGGCGAGCTCGATCCGCTGTGCCTCGCTGGCTATTCCAACCTGCAGATAGATCAGGAACAGCGACAGCCCGATCAGTCCGGTCGACACCGCGAATACGCTGAGATAGTGCCCGAGCTGCGAGTTCAGCAGCTCGTAGGCGCGCTGCGGCAGCATCTTGCCGAGTGCGCTGGTGAACTGCGCGTCGATCCGCGCATGCGGCTTGCACAGATCGTGGCAGCGCGCATCGAGCGAGCAGCACAGCGAGCAGATCGGTCCTGCATAGGCCGGGCAATAGGCCATGTCCTCAGGCTCGAACGAGTGCTCGCAGATGCAGCACTTGATCGACTCCACGCCCTGCCACGCCCGCTTCGGCTTGCGTGCCAGATAGAACCGGCCGCCGGTGGCGAAGGCGATCACCGGGGCGGTGACGAAAGCGACGACGAGCGCCACGAACGGCGCCAGCGCGTTCGCGGTCGGTCCGAACACGCCGTAGAACGCGCTGATCGACACCACGGTGGCGATCGTCATCGAGCCGACGCCGACCGGATTGATGTCGTACAGATGCGCGCGCTTGAACTCCATATGGCGCGGCCGCAGTCCGAGCGGCCGGTTGACGACGAGATCGGACACCAGCGCGCCGACCCAGGCGATCGCGATGTTGGAGTACAGCGCCAGCGTGTGTTCCAGCGCCTTGTAGACGCCGATCTCCATCAAGAGCAGCGCCACCAACACGTTGAACACCAGCCAGACGACGCGGCCGGGATGGCTGTGGGTCAGCCGGGAGAAGAAGTTCGACCAGGCGATCGAGCCCGCATAGGCATTGGTGACGTTGATCTTGATCTGCGACAGGATCACGAACGCGCCGGTCAGCGCCAGCACCAAGCCGGGCTGTTCCAGGACGGTGCGGAACGCTTCGAGATACATGTGCGCCGGCTCCGCCGCCTGGTCCGGCGGAGTACCGTGGCTCAGCGCGAAATAGGCCAGGAACGATCCGGCCAGCAGCTTGAGCGCGCCGGGCACGATCCAGCCCGGGCCGGCGCTGATCATCGCGATCCACCAGGCACCGTGCGAGGCGCGGCGATCACGCGGCAGGAAGCGCAGGAAGTCGACCTGTTCGCCGATCTGCGCCACCAGCGCGAACACCACCGAGGCGGCGGTGCCGAACAGCAGCAAATCCAGCTTGCCGTCCGGGCTGCCGTGCTCGCCGGCGAACTGCGTCCAGCCGACGAAGGATTCCGGGCTCTTGATCGCGATCGCCGCGAACGGGAGGATGTGCAGCAGCACCCAGAACGGCTGGGTCCAAAGTTGGAACCGGCTGATCAGCGTGATGCCGTAGGTCACCACCGGGATGATGATCACCGCGCTGAAGAAATAGCCGATCGGCAACGGCAGGCCGAAGCACAATTCCAGCGCATTGGCGAGGATCACCGCTTCGATCGCGAAGAAGATGAAGGTGAACGAGGCGTAGATCAGCGACGTGATGGTCGAGCCGATGTAGCCGAAGCCGGCGCCGCGGGTCAGCAGATCGATGTCGACGCCGCATTTGGCCGCGTGATAGGCGATCGGCAGGCCGCAGCAGAAGATGACCACGCTGCACACCAGGATCGCCGCGGTGGCGTTGGTGACGCCGTAGTTTAGCGTGATGGTGCCGCCGATCGCTTCCAGTGCCAGGAACGAGATCGCGCCGAGCGCGGTGTTGGCGACGCGCGCTGCCGACCAGCGGCGCGAGCTCTTGGCGGTGAAGCGAAGCGCGTAGTCTTCGAGGGTCTGGTTGGCGACCCACTGATTGTACTGGCGCCGGACGCGATCGATACGCTGCCGCCCCGCCACGCGCTTCTCCTCGTTTCTGCTCGATCCTAGCGCCGATCCGCCGGCGATGTTGCCGGATTTGCCGTCACGGCGCGCGTAATTTGCCGGCCTCGAGCTCGTTGTTGCGGCACCGGACTAAGTCCCGGCGCCTTGAAAAAACCTACGTCGCGATCTTGCGATGCAACATACGTGATCTTGCGTATCGGTCCAGCCGCCGAATTCGTCGATCGTTTACCCCGACTGCACTCGCGTCCACGAACCACGAAGGGGTAGTTAATGTCAGACGAAACCAAGACGGGCCTGAACTCGCCGCTCCGGCGTAAACTGCTGATGGGGATGGCGGCGATCCCCGCCCTCACGATGCTGCCGCGCACCTCGTTCGCCGATGTGCCTGCAACTTCTGCGGTCAATACGACCGGACTCGCGGTGACGGATACTGAGGTCACGGTCGGCATCCTGCACTCGGTCACCGGCACCATGGCGATCTCCGAGACCGGCTCGGTGCAGGCCGAGAAGCTGGCGATCGAGCAGATCAACGCCGCCGGCGGCGTGCTCGGCCGCAAGATCAAGTTCGTGCAGGAAGACGGCGCCTCCGACTGGCCGACCTTCGCCGAGAAGGCCAAGAAGCTCTTGGTCAACGACAAATGCGCCGCCGTGATGGGCTGCTGGACGTCGGCCTCGCGCAAGGCGGTGCTGCCGGTGTTCGAACAATACAACGGCATGCTGTACTACCCGACCTTCTACGAAGGCCTCGAACAGTCCAAGAACGTCATCTACACCGGCCAGGAAGCCACCCAGCAGATCATCGCCGGCCTCGATTGGGTCAACAAGACCAAGAACGCCAAGAGCTTCTATCTGCTCGGCTCCGACTATATCTGGCCGCGCACCTCGAACAAGATCGCCCGTAAGCACATCGAGAACCACCTGACGGGCTGCAAGGTCGTCGGCGAAGAATACTTCCCGCTCGGCCACACTCAGTTCAACTCGGTGATCAACAAGATCAAGCTGACCAAGCCGGACGTGATCTACGCGATCATCGTCGGCGGCTCCAACGTGGCGTTCTACAAGCAGCTCAAGGCCGCCGGCATCGACCTGTCGAAGCAGACGCTGCTGACGATCTCGGTGACCGAGGACGAAATCGACGGCATCGGCGGCGAGAACATCGCGGGCGCATACGCCTGCATGAAGTATTTCCAGTCGCTCGACAACCCGAACAACAAGGCGTTCGTCGAGGCGTTCCACAAGATGTGGGGGCCGAAGACGGTGATCGGAGACGTCACCCAGGCTGCCTATCTCGGCCCGTGGCTGTGGAAATTGACGGTGGAGAAGGCCGGCTCGTTCGACATCGACAAGGTCGCGGCGGCGTCCCCGGGCGTCGAGTTCAAGGGCGCGCCGGAAGGCTACGTCCGGATCCACGAGAACCATCATCTCTGGTCCAAGACCCGCGTCGGCCGCGCCAAGGCGGACGGTCAGTACGAACTGATCTACGAGACCGCCGACCTGGTCGAGCCCGATCCGTTCCCGAAGGGCTACCAGTAAGCGGCGTCAGGCGCCGACCACGCACTCGATCGTCATCGCCGGGCTCGACCCGGCGATCCATCCTCTTCGGACGATGGATGCGCGGGTCAAGCCCGCGCATGACGGCTGGTTGAGCGGCGGCGCCGGCGACTCCGCCGCGTCCGGATCAATTCAATCTCAGGGAAGCGAATCATGTTCGGCGACTACTCGTTAGGCGATCTTGGCGCGATCTTCGCGATGCAGGGCTTCGCGGGACTCATTCTGTTTTCCGTCTATGTGCTGATGGCGCTCGGGCTGGCGATCATCTTCGGCCAGATGGGCGTCATCAACATGGCGCACGGCGAGTTCATGATTCTGGGCGCCTACGTCACCTGGATGACGTCGAACTTCTTCCAATCCTATCTGCCGTCGCTGTTCGCCGGTTACTTCTTCCTGGCGATGATCCTGGCGTTCATCGCCTCCGGGGCGCTCGGCATGCTGGTGGAGTGGGCGCTGATACGCCACCTCTACAAGCGCCCGCTCGACACGCTGCTGGCGACCTGGGGCCTGTCGCTGATCCTGCAGCAGGCCTACCGGTCGATCTTCGGCGCCCGCGAGGTCGGCGTCGAGCTGCCGCAATGGATGCTCGGCTCCAAGCAGGTCACCGACACCATCGAAATTCCGATCAACGGCATGTTCGTGATGGCGCTCACCGTGCTGATCACGCTGGCGGTGTCCTACGTCCTGTTCTGGTCGCGCTGGGGCCGCCAGGTGCGCGCCGTGGTGCAGAACCGGGTGATGGCCGGCGCCGTCGGCATCAACACCGAGAAGGTCGACCGCTACACCTTCGGCCTCGGCTGCGGCATCGCCGGCATCGCCGGAAGCGCCTTCACCATGATCGGCTCCACCGGGCCGACCTCCGGCCAGCTCTACATCGTCGACACCTTCCTGGTCGTAGTGTTCGGCGGCGCCGCCAGCCTGTTCGGCACCATCGCATCCGCCTTCAGCATCTCGCAGGCGCAGTCGACCATGGAGTTCTTCATGTCCGGCTCGATGGCCAAGGTGCTGACGCTGCTCGCCATCGTGGCGATCCTGATGGTGCGTCCGCAAGGTCTGTTCGCCCTCAAGGTCCGCAAGTAACAGGAGCCTTCGTCATGGAAAGCCCGCGCTTTCTCAGTCGTACCGATCTGCTCGGTCTCGCCGTCCTCGCTCTGCTCCTGGTGGTGATCCTGCCGCTGTCCTTGGACGTGTTCCGTCTCAACCTGGTCGCGAAGTATCTGACTTACGCTTTCGTCGCGCTCGGGCTGGTGCTGTGCTGGGGCTTCGGCGGCATCCTCAGCCTGGGGCAGGGCGTGTTCTTCGGCCTCGGCGGCTACTGCATGGCGATGTATCTCAAGCTGGAGGCCTCCAGCGTCGAGAACACCAAGATCCAGTCCACCCCCGGCATCCCGGACTTCATGGACTGGAACCAGATCACCCACATCCCGTGGTTCTGGCAGCCGTTCCACAGCCTCACCCTGACGGTGATCGCCATTCTGGTGGTACCGGCGGTGTTCGCCTTCCTGGTCGGCGCGGCGATGTTCAAGCGGCGGGTCGGCGGCGTCTACTTCGCCATCATCACCCAGGCGATCGCCGCGATCATGACCATCCTGATCATCGGCCAGCAGGGCTACACCGGTGGCATCAACGGCATCACCGATCTGCGCACGCTGAAGGGCTGGGACATCCGCCCCGACCACGCCAAGGTGGTGCTGTATTTCGTCGAAGTCGCGTTCCTGTTCGGCTGCATCCTGCTGGCGCTGTTCGTGCGCCACGCCAAGCTCGGCCGCATCCTGGTGGCGATGCGCGAGAAGGAGGACCGGGTGCGGTTCTCCGGTTACAGCGTCGCCAATTTCAAGATCTTCGCGTTCTGCCTCGCGGCGGTCTTCGCCGCCATCGGGGGCGCGATGTTCACCCTCAACGTCGGCTTCATGTCGCCGTCCTTCGTCGGCATCGTGCCGTCGATCGAGATGGTGATCTACACGGCGGTCGGCGGCCGGCTGTCGATCTTCGGTGCCGTCTACGGCGCGTTGCTCGTCAACTTCGCCAAGACGAGCCTGTCGGAATCCTTCCCGCAGCTCTGGCTGTTCGGCCTCGGCGCGCTGTTCATCGCGGTGGTGCTGATCTTCCCGAATGGTCTCGCCGGCATCTGGCGCGATTACGTCCAGCCGCTGTTCGGCAAGCTGATCGTGAAGCGCAAGTCCGGTTCGGATCCGACCAGCGGCAAGTCGTTCGGCCCGGTGGCCGACGGCGCCCCGGCGGAATGAGGAGGCAGTCATGCTGATCGGTCATCAACAACCCGACTTCCTGCTCGCCGTGGAAGGTCTCACGGTCTCGTTCGACGGCTTCAAGGCGGTCAACGATCTGTCCTTCTATGTCGAGGAGAACGAGATCCGCGTCATCATCGGCCCCAACGGCGCCGGCAAGACCACGGTGCTGGATCTGATCTGCGGCAAGACCAAAGCGACCTCCGGTGCGATCCATTTCCGCGGCAAGGATCTCACCAAGATGAAGGAGAACCAGATCGTCCAGGCCGGGGTGGGGCGCAAGTTCCAGACGCCGTCGATCTACGAAGACCTCACGGTGTTCGAGAATCTGGAGATCTCCTATCCGCAGGGCCGTTCGGTGTTCGGCGCCCTGACGTTCAAGCGCACCGCCGCGGTGCGCGAACGTGTCGAACAAGTCGCCGAGGCGATCTTCCTGAAGGACAAGCTCGGCATGAGCGCCGATCTGCTCAGCCACGGCCAGAAGCAGTGGCTCGAGATCGGCATGCTGCTGATCCAGGACCCCGATCTCTTGATGCTCGACGAGCCGGTCGCCGGCATGAGCGTGTCCGAGCGCGTCAAGACCGCCGAACTGCTCCACACCATCATCAAAGACCGCTCGGTGCTGGTGATCGAGCACGACATGAAGTTCGTCGAGGACATCGCCCACAAAGTAACCGTGCTGCACCAGGGCCAGATCCTGTCCGAGGGCACGATGGACGTCGTCAAGAACGACCCCAAGGTCGTCGAAGTCTATCTGGGGCATTGAGGATGATGACCTTCGCCTCGATAGCAGCCTCACCTCTCCCCGCGCGCGGGGAGAGGTCGACGCGCTCTTGCGCGGCGGGTGAGGG
>NZ_QKQS01000026.1:385580-428169 GCF_003226555.1 Rhodopseudomonas palustris
TCCCCGCAAGCGGGGAGAGGGAGCAACCATCCGCACAGGCTAGAGGAGATCCCGATGCTGGCTATCAACGATCTGCACGTCGCCTATGGCCAGAGCGAGGTGCTGCACGGGCTCAATATCGACGTCGCGCCGAACGAGATCGTCGCGATCATGGGCCGCAACGGCATGGGCAAGACCACGCTGATGAAATCGCTGATGGGCATCATCCCGCAGCGGCAGGGTTCGATCGCGATGAACGGCGTCGAGCTCGGCGGCCTCAAGAGCTACGAGCGCGTCGCCCAGGGGCTGGCCTACGTGCCGCAGGGCCGAATGATCTTCTCGACCATGACGGTGAAGGAGAACATCGAGACCGGGCTCGCGGCCTCCGGCGACAGCGAGGTGCCGGCCGACATCTACGAGCTGTTTCCGGTGCTGCTCGAAATGAAGGGCCGGCGCGGCGGCAATCTATCGGGCGGCCAGCAGCAGCAACTGGCGATCGCCCGCGCGCTCGCCACCAGGCCGAAAGTGCTGCTGCTCGACGAGCCGACCGAGGGCATCCAGCCGTCGATCATTCGCGAGATGGCGCGCACCTTGAAGCGCATCCGCGACAGCCGCGGTCTTTCGATCATCGTCTCCGAGCAGGTGCTGAGCTTCGCGCTCGACGTCGCCGACCGGGTGCTGGTGATCGAGAACGGCGAAATCGTTCGCGATGAGCCGCGCGCCGGCGTCGATGAGGCGCAGGTCGCGAAATATCTGTCCGTGTAGTTTTTCAACCGTCCACTGGTAACAAGGGGAGCTTCCGATGCCAGAGACATTGATTAAGGTCGACCTCACGCAGTCCGCTTACGACAACGAGATGGTCCACAACCGTTGGCATCCGGACATTCCGATGGCCGCGTGGGTCAATCCCGGCGACGACTTCATCGTCGAGACCTACGACTGGACCGGCGGGTTCATCAAGAACAACGATAGTGCCGACGACGTCCGCGACATCGACCTGTCGATCGTGCACTTCCTGTCCGGCCCGATCGGCGTCAAGGGCGCCGAGCCCGGCGACCTTCTGGTCGTCGATCTGCTCGACGTCGGCCCGGTCAAGGACAGCCTGTGGGGCTTCAACGGCTTCTTCTCCAAGCAGAACGGCGGCGGCTTCCTGACCGATCACTTCCCGCTGGCGCAGAAGTCGATCTGGGACTTCAAGGGCATGTACACCTCGTCGCGCCACATCCCGGGCGTGAGCTTCGCCGGCCTGATCCATCCCGGCCTGATCGGCTGTCTGCCGGATCCGAAGCTGCTGTCGGCCTGGAACGAGCGTGAGACCGCGCTGATCGCCACCAATCCGACCCGCGTGCCCGGCCTCGCCAACCCGCCGTTCGCGCCGACCGCCCACATGGGCAAGCTGAAGGGCGACGACAAGGCCAAGGCCGCGGCCGAAGGCGCCCGCACCGTGCCGCCGCGCGAACACGGCGGCAACTGCGACATCAAGGATCTGTCGCGCGGCTCGAAGATCTACTTCCCGGTCTATGTGCCGGGCGGCGGTCTGTCGATGGGCGATCTGCACTTCAGCCAGGGTGACGGCGAGATCACCTTCTGCGGCGCGATCGAGATGGCGGGCTGGTTGCACATCAAGGTCGACATCATCAAGGACGGTGTCTCGAAATACGGCGTCAAGAATCCGATCTTCAAGCCGTCGCCGGTGACGCCGAACTACAAGGACTACCTGATCTTCGAGGGCATCTCGGTGGACGAGGCCGGTCAGCAGCATTATCTCGACGTCACCGTGGCGTATCGCCAGGCGTGCCTCAATGCCATCGAGTATCTGAAGAAGTTCGGCTACTCCGGCGCCCAGGCCTACTCGATCCTCGGCACCGCACCGGTGCAGGGCCACATCTCGGGCGTCGTCGACGTCCCCAACGCGTGCGCCACGCTGTGGCTGCCGACCGAGATCTTCGACTTCGACATGATGCCGACCTCGGCCGGCCCGGTGAAGGCGATCAAGGGCGGCATCGACATGCCGATCTCGCCGGACAAGTAACAAGGTCCGTCATTGCGAGCGAAGCAATCCAGTCCGGTGAAACGAGCCCTGGATTGCTTCGTCGCGGAGCCTGTACTCGGACGACGCGAAGCGTCGATCCGGGTGCTCCTCGCAATGACGGCAAAGGTTCCCTGCGCGACGGGGAGCGGGACGGGGCGTTCTTTCCGCCCCGCTCCCATCGCACAGGCCCAAACCAATCGTCAGCGCAAGGGAAACGACGATGCCTGTTTACGAATACATGTGCGACGCCTGCGGGCCGTTCACCGATCTGCGGCCGATGGCCGAATGCGACGACCCGCAGTTCTGCCCGAGCTGCGAGACCTCGTCGCCCCGCGTCATCCTCACCGCGCCGAACTTCTCCTGCATGCCGTCCTCGCAGCGCAACGCGCACGCCACCAACGAGAAGAGCCGCAACGCGCCGATGACGGTCGGCGAATACAAGGCCAAGCATGCGCCGGGCTGCAGTTGCTGTTCCGGCATCAAGAAGCCGGCACGGCTGCAGACCCGTACCAAGAGCGGCGCCAAAGGCTTCCCCACCGCGCGGCCGTGGATGATCAGCCACTGAGTCTCCTACGTCATTGCGAGGAGCACCCGGATCGGTGGTTAGCGCCGTCCGGGCACAGTCTCTGCGCTTCGCTCGCAATGACGGAAAAGGACTGTGCGAGCTGACTACCCCGCGATCACCGCCGCGACGCCGAGTAGGAACCCAATCTCGAACAATTGCTCGCTGGCGCCGAGCACGTCGCCGGTGTAGCCGCCGATCAGGCGTTTGGCCCAGCCGGCCATCGCGGCGGCAAAGGCGCCACCTGCACCAAGGCCGATCACCACGGCGATCGGCGACACCAACAGCAGCGGCAGCGCGCCGAGCGCGACCGCGATGGCACCGACCACCAGTTCGTCCTTGCGCAGCGTAGTGTCGGCGTAGCGCGCCTTCATCGCCGCGGTGTTGCCGGCGTAGCTCATCCGATGCGCGACAAGGCAAGAGGCGCCGCGCGACGCCGCGTGGCAGGCGACCAGCGCGGCGAGCGCCGCCCAGAGCGGCAATAGCGACAGCGCCGCCACCCGCAACGCCACCCCGATGCCGAGCGCCAGCGCGCCGTAGGTGCCGATCCGGCTGTCCTTCATGATCTCGAGCCGGCGTTCGACCGTCCAGCCGCCGCCGAACGCATCGAAGGTGTCGGCGAGCCCGTCCTCGTGGAAGGCGCCGGTCAGCGCGATCGAGGCGGTCACCGCAAGCAGCGCGCCAAGCGTCGGTCCGAACAGCGAGGTGCCGACGATCATCGCCGCCGCCGACACCACGCCGATGCCGACCCCGACCACCGGAAAGAACGCCATCGCCCGCATCAGCCAGTCCGGCTCCGGGGCGCGGTCGGCGCTCGGCACCGGCAGAATGGTGAGGAAGCGCACGGCGTCGAGCAGTTGCGCCAGCGTCGGCGTCGGCCGCGAGAGGTGAGAGGAGTCGGTCATGGATCTGCCTTTGCGGAAGCCGCCGTACTGCGCGTCCGAGCCGTTGCGGTCAAGCGTCCGCGTGTGCCGCCGCGTTGGCGCGGTCCGGTGCTTTGGTACTCGGTTGCCGTCGCCACGACTGTCCGCCGGCTGTGACCACCCGCCGCAGCCAAACGGCTAACCCCTTGATAGAGGTCAATGTGACGCTCGACGTCCGGCCGCTACCCTTTGTCGGTCACCATCCTGATGGGGTACGCTGCGCGGCGATGCGATCTGAACGACATAGCGACGGCCGGACGATCTCCGCTGCATTGCGCCTGTGGCTCAAGGCGGCGATTTGCGTCTGTGCGTTCGCGGTGCTCGTCCTCGGCAACGTTTCGACCGCCATGGCTGACGATGCTCCGCGGACGCAGCTCGAATTCGTCAAGACGCCGTTGCCGGTGCCGCCGCTGAACCTCAGCGACGATCCGGAGATCGTGACCTCCGACAGTGCCCATGCGCTCACCCCGGTGTCGTTCAGAAGCATCGGCTGCGATCAGTCGAGCCGCGTGCGCCTGCCGCCGGCAGAGCCGATGCTCGATCGCAGCGAGCCGCCGCAGCTTCGGCCTCCAATCGCCGCTTGATCCTCGCGCCGCGATTTTCGTCCGCTGATCCCGATCGAGCGAGCCGCCGTCCGACGGCGCGAGGTGCCGTGCCTCGGATCGCCTGATCGCCGCAGCGACGCCGTCCGGCATCCCGATTCTCCCCTTCGTGCTGCGTGGCCGATTCCAGGTTCTGGGTCGGACGCCGAGGCCATGGACGCTTCTGTCGAAAGACGCGTCCCGGACCGCGAGCCGCAGCGTCGTCCCCGCGCCCAAGACGTCGAGATCCGACCATGACCGAACTGCTGCAAGCCGACATCAAGGGCCCGAACGATCAGGCCGCCGAGGAGATGTGGCATGCGGTCGATGCCGACCGCGTTCTCACCACCCTCGCCACCAGCCGCGGCGGCCTCGCCACCCAGGAGGCCGAGCACCGGCTGCAGAGCTACGGACCGAATGCGCTGCCGGAGCCGCCGCGCCGCTCGGCGATCCTGCGGTTCCTGTCGCAGTTCAACAACACGCTGATCTACTTCCTGCTCGCTGCCGCGGTCGCCGCCGCGTTCCTCGGCCACCGCATCGACGCTGCGGTGATCGTCGCGGTGGTGACGATCAATGCGATCGTCGGCTTCATCCAGGAGGACAAGGCCGAGAAGGCGCTGGCGGCGATCAAGAAGATGATCTCGCCGCGCGCCCATGCCTGGCGCGACGGCCACCGTGTCGTCGTGCCGGCCGAACAATTGGTGCCCGGCGACGTGGTGATGATCGAGGCCGGTGACCGCGTGCCGGCCGATCTGCGCCTCACGCGCGCCCGCGGCCTGTTGATCGACGAAGCGATGCTGACCGGCGAGTCGGTCGCTTCCGACAAGCACGACCAGCCGGCGGCGCCCGATGCGCCGCTCGGCGATCGGCTGTGCATGGCGTTCTCCGGCACGCTGGTATCGGCGGGGCAGGGCTTCGGCGTCGTGGTCGCCACCGGTGCCCGCACCGAGATCGGCCGGATCAGCACGATGATCCAGGGCGTCGAGCAGCTCACCACGCCGCTGCTGGCGCAGATCAACAGATTCGGCGAACGCTTCACCTGGGTGGCGATCTCGGCGGCTGCCGCTATCTTCGCCTTCGCCACGCTGGTGCGCGACTATGCGTGGCCGGATGCGCTGATCGCCGTGGTGGCGCTCGCGGTTGGCGTGGTGCCGGAGGGCTTGCCGGCGGTGATCACCATCACGCTGGCGATCGGCGTGCAGCGGATGGCGCGGCGCAACGCCATCATCCGCCGCCTGCCGGCGGTCGAGACGCTGGGCGCCACCTCGGTGATCTGCTCCGACAAGACCGGCACGTTGACCCGCAACGAGATGACCGCGCGCCGCATCGTCACCGCCGATCACACCATCCTGGTCAGCGGCTCCGGCTATGTGCCCAAGGGCGAGCTCACGGTCGATGGCCGCGACGATCCCGATGCGGTCGCCTCGGCGACGCAGCTGATCCGCTCGGCGCTGCTGTGCAACGACGCGCAGCTGCGCCAGGTCGATGGCCACTACGTCGTCGATGGCGATCCGATGGAAGGCGCGCTGGTCGCGCTCGCGATCAAGGCCGGGCTCGATCCGGAAGGCGAGCGGGCGGCGTGGAAGCGCTCCGACGAGATTCCGTTCGACGCTCAGCATCGCTTCATGGCGACCCGCCACGCCACTGACACCGGCGCGCAGGTGATCTTTGTCAAGGGCGCGCCGGAGCGGCTGCTGGGCATGTGCGCCACCCAGGTCGGTCCAGGCGGCGCGCTGCATCCGATCGATCCCGAATTCTGGACCGCGCAGATCGCGCGCGCCGCTGCCGAAGGCGAGCGCGTGCTCGGATTCGCGCTGCGCTCGCCGGCGCGAGACTCCGATCAGCTCGGCTTCGCCGATCTCGACGAAGGGCTGGCGTTCATGGGGTTGGTCGGCTTCATCGATCCGCCGCGTGACGAGGTGATCCAGGCGATCGCCGAATGCCGCTCCGCCGGCATCGTCGTCAAGATGATCACCGGCGACCACGCCGCGACCGCTGAGGCGATCGCGCGCCAACTCGATCTGACCGATCATCCCGATGTCGTCACCGGCGCCGAACTCGATCGCACCCCGGACACCGGCTTCGTCGATCTGGCGCGCCGCACCGACGTGTTCGCGCGCACCAATCCGGAGCACAAGCTGCGGATCGTGCAGGCGCTGCAGTCGACCGGCGCGGTGGTGGCGATGACCGGCGACGGCGTCAATGACGCGCCTGCGCTGAAGCAGGCCGATGTCGGCATCGCGATGGGCCACAAGGGCACCGAGACCGCCAAAGAGGCCTCCGAGGTCGTACTGCTCGACGACAATTTCGTCTCAATCGTCGCCGCCGTGCAGGAAGGCCGCACCGTCTACGACAACATCCGCAAAGTGATCGCCTGGACGATCCCGACCAATGGCGGCGAGGTGTTCACCGTCATCATGGCGATCCTGATCGGCTTCACCATGCCGATGACGCCGGTGCAGATCCTGTGGATCAACCTGATCCTCACCGTCACGCTCGGCCTGGTGCTGGCGTTCGAGCCGCCGGAGCCCGGCGTGATGAAACGTCCGCCGCGGCCGGCGCATGCGCCGCTGCTGTCGCGCTTTTTGGTGTGGCGGATCTTCTTCGTGTCGCTCCTGTTCACCGCGGGCGCGCTGGCGATCTTCTTCTTCGCGCTCGGCAAGGGGCTGCCGCTGGAGACCGCACGCACCATGGTGGTCAATGCGATCGTGGTGTTCGAGATCTTCTATCTGTTCAACGTCCGCTATCTGCACACCTCGTCGATCTCGCTGCGCGGCGCGCTCGGCACCATGCCGGTGCTGGCGGCGCTGGTGGTGGTGATCGCCGCCCAGCTCGCCTTCACCTACGCGCCGTTCATGCACAGCCTGTTCGACACTACGCCGCTGTCGCTGATCGACGGTGCGGTAGTGATCGGCGCCGGCGTGGTTCTGATGATCGTGCTCGAGCTGGAGAAGCTGGTGATGCGCAGAATCGGTGCGCTGCACCGTCTCGAGCCGTAACCGGTTTCATCGCGTCGCCCCACGCGCTTCACACCAACGACGAGGTTCATGATGAACGAACTGCCCAGTCCCGATACGATGTCCGGCCTGAAGGTGGTGCTCGCCGCCACGGATTTCTCGGCGCGCTCCGAACGCGCGGTGCGCCGCGCCGCGGCGCTCGCCCGGCAGAGCGGCGCACGGCTGGTGATCACCCATGTGGTCGACGACGATCAGCCCGAGCACATCGTTGCGGTGGAGGTCGAGCTCGCCGAGACCGCGCTCGCCGACGCGATCCGCGAGCACACTTATCTCGCCGGCCTGGATTGCACGCCGCTGGTGGTGCTCGGCACGCCGTTCGACGCCATCGTCCGTGCCACGCAACAGCACGGCGCCGATTTGTGCGTCGTCGGCAGCCACCGCCGCGCATTCCTGCGCGACATCTTCGCCGGCACCACCGCCGAACGGGTGATCCGGAACAGTTCGGTGCCGGTGCTGATGGCCAATCTCGATCCGGCGCTGCCTTATGCCAAGAGCCTGGCGCCGGTCGATCTGACCGACTGCTCGGCCCAGGCGCTGGACACCACGCGCCGGCTCGGCCTGTTGCAGCGCACCCGGCTGATCGTGATGCACGTCTATGACGCCGCTGCGGCCGGCATGCTGAACTACGCCGGCGTCGACAAGACCAGCCTCGACGACTATCTGGTCGATACCCGCATTGATGCGGTGCGCGATCTGGTGCGCTTCCTCGAACCACTGCGGCTCGACGATGTCGACTACTCGACCGTGGTCAGGGAGGGCGCCGGCCCCGCCACCGACATCATCGAGGCCGCCACCGAGCTGCGCCCGGATTTGGTGGTGATCGGCACCCACGCGCGCCGTGGTGCGGTGCGTTTATTGCTCAGCAGCGTGACCGAGGAAGTGCTGCGCCGTTTGCAGCGCGACATCCTGGTGGTCCCGGTCCGCGACAGCACCGCGGGGTAACCCGAGCCGGCTTGCCGGCCTCGGCATTGCCCGCCACACTCCCCGCCGATCGGCGCGGCATCGATACCTCGCCGGCGAGCAACCGGGAGGTCGAGGATGGGCGCGCGGCTGAAGCACTACGGCTGGGGACGGGAAGGCGAGGGCATGACCGAGGCCGAGCAGGCGTTCGTACTCGGCCGCTACAAGACGAAGTTCGGGCGCGACAGCTTCGACACCGTCGAGGTCGCCAGGCTCGACGAAATCAAGCTGCACGAGCCGCGAATCGTGCCGCCGAAGTCGCTCTCGGAAATCTGCGCGGTCGACGTCTATCACCGCGCCGCCCACGCCTACGGCAAGTCCTATCCGGACTACGTCCGCGGCATGCTCGGCGATTACGACGCGGCGCCCGACGTCGTCGCCTATCCGCGCGACGAGGCGGAGATCGCCGCGGTGATGGATTGGGCCGGCGGCGCCGGTGCGGCGCTGACGCCGTTCGGCGGCGGCTCGTCGGTGTGCGGCGGCGTCGAATGCCGAGTCGACGGCAGCCGCTACAAGGCGGCGGTGACGCTGGACCTGCGCCATCTCGGCCAGGTCCTGGAGGTCGATGCCACCTCGCGCGCGGCGCTGATCCAGGGCGGCGCCTATGGCCCCGCGCTGGAGGCCCAGCTCAAGCCGCACAATGTCACGCTGCGGCATTTCCCGCAGAGCTTCGAATATTCGACGCTCGGCGGCTGGATCGCGACCCGCTCCGGCGGTCACTTCGCCAGCCTCTACACCCACATCGACGATTTCGTCGAAAGCGTCCGCGTGGTGACGCCGCGCGGCGTGGTCGAGACGCGGCGGCTGCCGGGCTCCGGCGCCGGCCCGAGTCCGGATCGGATGTTCATCGGCTCCGAAGGCATTTTGGGCGTGATCTCGGCGGCGTGGATGCGGCTGCAATCCCGTCCCACCTTTCGTGCCGGTGCCTCGGTGCGCTTTGCGAATTTCTTCGCCGCGGCGCGCGCGGTCCGCGCGGTGGCACAGGCCGGCTTGTATCCGTCGAACTGTCGCATTCTCGATCCGCAAGAGGCGTACAACACCGGTGCCGCCGACGCCAACGTCGCCATCATGGTACTTGCGTTCGAGAGCGGCGATCATCCGGTCGAGCCGTGGATGGCGCGGGCGCTGCAATGCTGCGCCGATCACGGCGGCACCAAGGAAGAGGCGGAAGCGTCGTCAGCGCATCTCGAAGGCGCTGCCGGACTGTGGCGCAACGCCTTCATCCGGATGCCCTATGCGCGGGAATTCCTCACTCCCGCCGGCCTGATCAACGACACCTTCGAGACGGCGATCACCTGGGAGCGGTTCGAGAGCTTCCACGACAGCGTCAAGGCCGCGACCGAGCAGGCGATTCTGGATGCGACCGGGATCAAGGGCGAAGTCACCTGCCGCTTCACCCATGTGTATCCCGACGGGCCCGCGCCGTATTTCTCGTTTCATGCGCTCGGCCGCCACGGCGCGCTGCTGGAGCAATGGCAGGCCATCAAGGATGCGGCGAGCGATGCACTGATCGCCGCCGGCGGCACCATCACCCACCACCATGCGGTCGGGCGCGATCATCGCAAATGGTACGACCGCCAGCGGCCGGAGTTGTTTGCGTCTGCACTACGCGCCGCCAAGCGCGAACTCGATCCGCAGTCGATGCTCAATCCGGGCGTACTGATCGATCCGTAACACGGCGCTGCGGCGTGCCCGGTGCCGGCTGCGTCAGTGCGGCCTCGCCTGGCGGCAGCAGATCGGTGGCGCGGCGACGCGGCAGGTCGACCCGCGCGGTGACGAATTCTGGTGGCCCTTCGACGAGGCACGCGACTCGCCGGTCGCGTTCATCCTGCGGCGCTTCGGGATCGATCAGCGCGTGGATCTGCGATGCTGCGAGTTCGACCGCGCGGTCCGGCGCGATCGCCAGCGGTGGGCGCGCACCGGGGGCGATGCTGAGCCCAAGGTGCACGAGTCGGCGTAGCGCTTCGCTCCGCGACAGCTGCCGGCCCATCGCCCACTGATCGATCGCAGCCAGCGTCGCGTCGTCGAGAACTGCCGCATCGGCGCCGTCGCTCGCCATCGGGTGTGAGTTGCTGGTTGGCTCTGCTGCCGCTGTGCTGTCGTCGTTCATGTGACGAGCACTAGACGATCGATCACCGCTTCGAAAGTCGAAGCTGCGGTTTTCCGGCCGGTCCACGTAGTCACATCAGGGCCGCCGCTGCGCGCTGCCGTGGGCCGAGGCAAATCGTTACTGCTTTACTAACACCGCATTTCACAATCCTGCAGTCTGCTTAGGCAAATTTTAAGCCGGACCACCTAGGTTATTCCTGTGAGTTGAGTGCTTTGCGAGTTGTGAGTAAGCCATGACAGAGCCCCACCGCCCGAGGGTAAAATACGTAATCGGGCCTGATGGAAGCCCGTTGACGATTGCCGACCTGCCTGCACCCGGCACCAAGCGCTGGGTCATCCGCCGGAAGGCCGAGGTCGTCGCTGCCGTTCGTGGCGGCCTGCTCTCGCTGGAAGAGGCCTGCAGCCGTTACACGCTGACGGTGGACGAGTTCCTGTCCTGGCAGTTCTCGATCGACCATCATGGTCTGGCCGGCCTGCGCACCACCCGAATCCAGCAATATCGCCAGTAAACCAGTCGTTCCGAGACGTTTAAGATTTGACGAAAGCCGGCCCCGTTTCGGGAAGCCGGCTTTCAGCATTTTCTAGGGTTTTTCCGGTCCGTTAAGATTCGTTAACCATATGGAAACCATCCCATAGGCAAGATTTGCCTAGCCGTGCGGGGAGGCTGCCCCGCCGGCCGGTCGCGCTGTGCATCCGAGGGGCTGGTCTTTGCAGAATCTGTTGAGTTTCCTGAAAGGCTTGGGAGCCGCGCGGCTGATGGCGATGATCGCCGTCTCGGTTGCATTGCTCGGGTTCTTCGCCTTCGTCATCATGCGGGTGTCGCAGCCGCAGATGACGACGCTGTATACGGACCTCAGCATGGACGACTCCTCCAGCATCATTAAGGAGCTGGAGCGCCAGGGCATTCCCTACGAGATGCGCAACGACGGCGCCATTTTGATGGTGCCGAGGGACAAGGTGACGCGGCTGCGGATGAAGCTCGCCGAAGGCGGCCTGCCGAAGGGCGGCGGCGTCGGCTACGAGATCTTCGACAAGTCGGATGCGCTCGGCACCACCAGCTTTGTTCAGAACATCAATCATCTGCGCGCACTCGAAGGCGAGTTGTCGCGCACCATCCGGGCGATCGACCGGGTGCAGGCGGCGCGGGTGCATCTGGTGCTGCCGGAGCGTCCGTTGTTCGCGCGCGAAGCGCCGGAGCCGTCGGCCTCGATCGTGCTGCGGGTGCGCGGCACGCTGGAGCCGCAGCAGGTTCGCGCCATCCGCCACCTCGTCGCCTCGGCTGTCAACGGCCTCAAGCCGCAGCGGGTGTCGATCGTCGACGAGGCCGGGCAGCTCCTCGCAGACGGCTCGGCCAGCGGCGAGGCCGCCGAAGGCGCCACCAGCGACGAGCGCCGTGCCGCGTTCGAAAAGCGGCTGCGCAACCAGATCGAGGGCATCGTCTCCTCGGTGGTCGGCGCCGGCCGTGCCCGCGTCCAGGTCTCGGCCGATTTCGACTACAACAAGATCACCCAGACCTCCGACAAATTCGACCCCGAAGGCCGTGTGCTGCGGTCGAGCCAGACCCGTGAAGAATCGGCCGCGACTTCCGCGGCCGACGGCCAGGTCACCGTCAACAACGAGCTGCCGGGCAACAATCAAGGCCAGACCGCTGGACCGCGCGACGTCAGCAAGAAGTCGGAAGAGACCAACAATTACGAGATTTCCCGTGTCACCAAGACCGAGGTGACCGAGGCCGGCCGCGTCAACCGGCTGTCGGTCGCGGTGTTGGTCGACGGCATCTACACCCCGAACGAAAAGGGCGAACTGGTCTACGCCGAGCGGCCGAAGGAGCAGCTCGATCGCATCGCCGCGCTGGTGCGCTCGGCGATCGGCTTCGAGCAGAAGCGCGGCGATCAGGTCGAAGTGGTCAATCTGAAGTTCGCTGAAGCACCGCAGATCGAGAAGCTGCCGGAGCCGGCCGGGCTGATGGGCATGTTCCAGTTCACCAAGGACGACATCATGAACATGATCCAGCTCGGGGTGATGTTCCTGCTCGGCCTGGTGGTGCTGTTCATGGTCATCCGCCCGCTGGTGAAGCGCATCCTGGCCGCCGATCCGGCGCTGGAAGCTCCGCCCGGCGTGCCGGCGCTGGCCGACGGCACCGTGCCGCAGATCGGCGCCGACGGTCAGCCGGTGGCGCCCAACATGATCGATATCGCCCAGGTACAGGGCCAGGTTCACGCCCAGTCGGTGCACCGGGTCGGTGAACTCGCCGAACGCAATCCCAACGAAACCGCCGCCATTATTCGTCAATGGCTGGCTGAACCCGCCTAATCCGCCATGGCTGAAGCCTCCGTCCCAGCGACCAATCAGGATGACATCGCCACCGTCGTCGCGACGTTGGCGCAGCGTCAGAGTGGCCGACCGCCGAGCAAGCCGCTCAGCGGGCCGAAGCGCGCCGCGATCCTGATGCTGGCGCTCGGCGAGCAATATGGCGGCAAGATCTGGGGCCTGCTCGACGACGAGGAAGTGCGTGAACTGTCTTCGGTGATGTCGACGCTCGGCACCATCGAGCCGGAAACCGTCGAGGATCTGCTGCTCGAATTCGTATCGCGGATGTCGGCATCCGGTGCGCTGATGGGCAATTACGACGCCACCGAGCGACTGCTGCAGAAATATCTGCCGGCCGATCGCGTCTCCGGCATCATGGAAGAAATCCGCGGTCCCGCCGGCCGCAACATGTGGGAGAAGCTCTCCAACGTCTCCGAAGAGGTGCTCGCCAATTATCTGAAGAACGAGTACCCGCAGACCACCGCGGTGGTGCTGTCGAAGCTGAAGTCCGAGCACGCCGCCAAGGTGCTGGCGATCCTGCCCGAGGACATGGCGCTCGACGTCATCAACCGCATGCTGCGGATGGAGGCGGTGCAAAAGGAAGTGATCGAGAGCGTCGAGAAGACGCTGCGCTCCGAGTTCATGTCGAATCTGTCGCAGACCCGCCGCCGCGACGCCCACGAGGTGATGGCCGAAATCTTCAACAATTTCGACCGCCAGACCGAGACCCGCTTCATCACCTCGCTGGAAGAAGACAATCGCGAAGCCGCCGAGCGCATCAAGGCGCTGATGTTCACCTTCGACGATCTGGTCAAGCTCGACGCCGGCTCGGCGCAGACCCTGATGCGCAACATCGACAAGGACAAGCTGGCGATCGCGCTGAAGAGCGCCAACGAAGAGGTCCGCGGCTTCTTCCTCGGCAACATGTCGTCGCGCGCCGGCAAGATGCTGCTCGACGACATGGCCGCGCTCGGTCCGGTGCGGCTGCGCGATGTCGACGAGGCGCAGGCGCTGCTCGTCAACCTCGCCAAGGATCTCGCCGCCAAGGGCGAGATCGTGCTCACCAAGAACCGCGCCGACGACGAATTGGTGTACTGATGGCCGCTCCCGCGCAGAAGTTCTTGTTCAACGACGATTTCGGGGCGCCGGAAAAGGCCCGCGAAAACACGATCGGCGTCGCCGAGCTGGCTCAGGCAGTCGCTGCCGCCGAGCAACGCGGCTATCAGAACGGCTTCGGTGCCGGTCAGAACGAGGCCGTGGTCGAGGCGCAGCGGCGCAGCGCGATAGCGCTGGAGCAGGTCGCGCAGGCGATGCATGTCATCGCCAGCGGCATCGGCGGTGTCGAAACCCGAATGGAGACTGAGGCGGTCGAGGTCGCGATCGCGACGGCGCGCAAGCTGTGCGGCGAGCTGATCGCCGCCGAGCCGCTCGCCGAGATCACCGCGCTGGTCGGCGATTGTTTCCGTCATCTGGTGGCGACGCCGCATCTGGTGGTGCGGATCAACGATGCGCTGTACGAGGCCGCGCGCGAGCGCATCGAGCTGCTCGCCAAGCAGAGCGGCTTCGCCGGGCGCCTGGTGCTGCTGGCCGATCCGGAAATCGCCGGCGGCGACTGCAAGATCGAATGGGCCGACGGCGGCGTGGTGCTGGAGCGCGCCACCGTCGAAGCCAAGATCGACGAACTGGTGGGCCGCTACATGGCGACTCGCAACAGCGGCCGATGACAAGAGGAAGGTGAGACATGGGCGACAATGACGGCCAGGTGCCGCTTCCCGACCTCAACGGCGCCGATGCGCCGCCGCTGGCCGACGTCGGCTATCAGGACGACGAGCAGATTTCGCGCGTCGCCGCCGATCTGGAGGCGGTGTTCGACGTGCCGGTGCAAGTCTCGGCCGTGCTCGGCCGATCGAAGATGGATGTCGGCGAGCTGCTCAAGCTCGGGCCCGGCGCGGTGCTGGAGCTCGATCGCCGCGTCGGCGAGGCGATCGACATCTATGTGAACAACCGCCTGGTGGCGCGCGGCGAAGTCGTGCTGGTCGAGGACAAGCTCGGCGTCACCATGACGGAAATCATCAAGGCGGAAACCTAAACGCGAAGCGCGCGGATTTCGCGCGGAAGGATATCCAGGAGCAATCCATGCGGCTTCTCATCGTCGGCACCCTGAAGGGCCAGCTCACCACCGCGACCAAGATCGCGATCGACAATGGCGCGTCGGTCACCCACGCGGCCGACAACGAACAGGCGATGCGAGTGCTGCGCGGCGGCAAGGGCGCCGACCTGCTCCTCGTCGACGTCGCGCTCGACATTCGCGATCTGGTGATGCGGCTGGAGGCCGAGCACATCCATGTGCCGATCGTCGCCTGCGGCATCGCCTCCGATGCCCGCGCGGCGGTCGCAGCGATCCACGCCGGGGCCAAGGAGTACATCCCGCTGCCGCCGGATCCGGAGCTGATCGCCGCGGTGCTGGCGGCGGTGGCCAACGATTCCCGCGAATTGGTGTATCGCGATGACGCGATGGCCAAGGTGGTGAAGCTGGCACAGCAGATCGCCGCGTCTGAAGCCTCGGTAATGATCACCGGCGAGAGCGGCACCGGCAAGGAAGTTCTGGCGCGCTACGTCCACAGCCGCTCCAACCGCGCCAAGAAACCGTTCATCAGCATCAACTGCGCGGCGATCCCCGAGCATCTTCTGGAATCCGAACTGTTCGGCCACGAGAAGGGCGCCTTCACCGGCGCGGTGGCGCGCCGTATCGGCAAGTTCGAGGAAGCCAGCGGCGGCACGCTGCTGCTCGACGAAATTTCCGAAATGGACGTGCGACTGCAGTCGAAGCTGCTGCGTGCGATCCAGGAGCGGGTGATCGACCGCGTCGGCGGCAAGGGCCCGGTGCCGGTCGATATCCGCATCCTCGCCACTTCGAACCGCAATCTGTCCGAAGCGGTGCGCGAAGGCACTTTCCGCGAGGATCTGCTGTTCCGGCTCAATGTCGTCAATCTGAAGATCCCTCCATTGCGCGAGCGTCCGGCCGACATTCTCGAATTGGCGCAGCACTTCGCGAAGAAATACGCCGACGCCAACGGCGTGCCGCTGCGGCCGCTGTCGGCGGAAGCCCGCCGCGTGCTCACCACCAATCGCTGGCCGGGCAACGTTCGCGAACTCGAGAACACCATCCACCGCTCGGTGCTGATGGCGCAGGGCGACGAGATCGGCCCCGAAGCGATCATCACGCCTGACGGCGATCGGCTCGATCAGACCAAGACGCCGGCGGCGGTGGCGCACGCCACGTTTGCGGCCGAGCAGGTCACCCGCGCGCTGGTCGGCCGCACCGTGGCGGACGTCGAGCGTGACCTGATCCTGGAAACGCTGAAGCACTGCCTCGGCAACCGCACCCACGCGGCCAACATCCTCGGCATCTCGATCCGCACGCTGCGCAACAAGCTCAACGAATACGCCGACGGCGGCCTGCCGATCCCACCCGCCGGCGGCGGCGAACCGCGCGCCTTCGTGCAGACGGCCTGACCGCCGATCGTGTTTCGCCAATCCTGAAGAGAGCCCTCCGGCCCCCTCTGGAAGGTCTCTCCTCCGCCCCTCCTCCTGAAAGGAGGTGGGGCGGAGAGGAAACGCCAGCCTCGCGCGCCCTTTCGCGGCTTAATCGAGCGTGGAACGCAGCTTTCGGACCTGATGCGATCCGGCCCGCCGCCATTCGCGTGGCGATGCCTCAAATCGCTTCCGGAACGCTGTGGAGAAATGCGAAAAGCTGCCGAAGCCGTTTCGGATTGCGATGTCGCTCACCGTCAGCCCGGACCGGCGGCGATCGCTCAATTCCTCCGCAGCCATCTGCAGGCGCGTCTCGCGAATGAATTCGCTCGCCGAGGTCTGCTGCGTCGCGAAAATCTCATTCAGTCGGCGTACCGATATCCCGACCGATTTGGCGAGCGCGATCCGATCGAACTCGGCATCGCGGAATCGGCGCCGAATGATCGCTTGCGCGCGAAGCAGAAGCAGCCGGGTCGAGGATTTCAGCTCGATTGGGCCGGTCGCGACACTCGTCAGAGCCGTCGCAAACAGATCGGCCAGAAGGTCGGCGAGCTGATCGTTCAGCGCGGCATCCGCGTCAGCGGTGTGCTTGCCGAAGCGCAGGATGCTCTGGCCGACCAGTTGTCCGAGGGCGGAGGCTCCATCGATCCGCTTGCCAAGCGCCAGCTCCGCATTGGGGACGCGGAGCAACAATGAGGCTTTCGGGATCTGCAGCACGAGCTGACGGAAGTCGCTCTCCATGCCGAGATCGTAGGGCTCCGTGCTGCTGTAGGCCGCCATGTCGCCGGGATGCAGTCGGGCGGTTTGGCCACGCTGGCTGACGGTTGCGGCGCGTTCGAGCTGCAGGCTGAGAAGGAAGAACTCCTCTGAGGCGCGGCGGATGTCGCCCGGGCGGCGTCTGACCTTGCCGCCCGAACCACTCACTTCCGAGACCGACAGGTTCGACAAGTGATTGATCTCGATCGCGCCTCTGACATCGCGCGGGTCGGTGATTTCGCACGAGAGCTGAACATAGCTCGCGCAGACCGCGTCGCGCAAATAAGCGACCCGATCGCGAGGTCGCACGAAGGCCGCGTCGTATCGTGTGAGCATCGCCTTGCTCGCCTGCTGGGGCACGGGACGAAGTCTATCTTGTGCCGGGCAAATATCAAATCATTCGGCGCCCAAATACGAAAGCGCGTGGTTGGGCCGGCGCTATCCTCCAAGAGGCAATCTGCCCTGGAGGACGACAATGCAGACGTCGAAGCAGTTCAAGGTGGCCGCCGTGCAGGCGGTACCCGCGTTTCTCGATCTTCGTGCCGGCGTCGCCAAGGCGATCGACCTGATCGAACAGGCCGCGCGACAGGGCTGCAAGCTCGTCGTGTTCTCGGAGACCTGGCTGCCCGGCTATCCCAATCAGATCTGGCTCGGCGCGCCGGCATGGTCGATGCAGTTCTTCGGTCGTTACTTCGAGAACAGCCTGCAGGCCGGTGGGGCGGAGGACCAGGCGATCGCGGACGCCGCCCGCCGCAACAACATCCAGGTCTCGATGGGATTGTCCGAGCGGGATGGCGGCAGCCTATACATCGCGCAGTGGCACTATGCGGAGACCGGCGAGGTCATCAAGCGACGCCGAAAGCTGAAGCCGACCCATGTCGAACGGACGGTGTTCGGCGAAGGCGACGGCAGCGATCTCGCCGTGTGCGAGACGTCGATCGGCCGGGTCGGACAACTGGCATGTTGGGAGCATCTGCAGCCGCTCAGCAAATACGCGATGTACAGCCAGAACGAACAGATCCATTGCGCCGCATGGCCGAACCTGTCGGCGGTTTCCGACGAGGCCTACGCCTACGGCCCGACCGTCAGCGGCGGCGCCAGCATGATCTATGCTGTCGAAGGCGGTTGCTTCGTCATCGCCGCCTGCGCGGTGGTCGGCAAGGAGCAGCAAGCGATGCTTTGCCAGGGCGATCCGATGAAGGAAGCAATGTGTCCCACCGGCGGCGGGTTCGCGCGAATCTTTGCGCCCGACGGGCGATCGATCGGCGCCAATCTCGATCCGCACGAAGAAGGGCTGGTCGTGGCCGACATCGATCTCGACCTCATCCCCTTCGCCAAGGCGTCCGCGGATCCGGCCGGCCACTATTCACGTCCGGACGTGACCCGGCTGCTGTTCAACAACAGGCCGGCGCGCCGCGTCGAACAGTTCGGTTCACCGGTCGAGTATGCGCCGCCGGTGGATCCCGTTCGGGCAGCACCGGCGGCGCCAGCCGAAGACACCTGAAGCCACGATTCAGGAATATTTCGGGGCGTCCGGATTGCGGTAGATTTTGATTGGCTCGCCCGGCACCAGCTTCGGCGCGGTCAGCATCGCATAGGCGTACAGCGCGAGGTAAGCGCAGGCGAGCGCGCCGACGCCATAGAACAGCCAGGTCGCAATTCGCCGCATCTCGCTCATCCTTCCGCTTCTGCGGAAGATGGCGATCCGGACACCGGAGTCAAATCCGTATCAGCCGCGGAAATCCAGTCGCCGCAGAATGATCCCGGGAGGCCGGCCTTCCATTTCGGCATTGGCGAATTTGCGCTCGGCGCAACTTTCGATGCTTTCGCGCAGTCGCATGAACTGCTGCTCGCGCTGCGCCGGGGGCGTCCGTTTCGCACCGTCGAGAAAGTCCATTGCGTCGGAACTGATGGCGCATGGCACTTCGGTCAGATCGTTGATCATCGAAAACAGCACCACGGAACGGTCCTCGTCGTAACCGCGAAAGTCGCCGCTGGTGAAGCTCATGGCGGATCATCCTCGTGTTGCGGGCGGCGCCGCGCGTGTCAGGGACGGCTGGTACTGCGATCGGCTTGCCGCGCGTCTCGCAGCGCGTTGGGCTCGATTGCGATCATTTCGACCGAGGCCTGATGCGGCGGCGCGCAGGGGATCGTGATCATGGTCGCGACGCGGCGGAATACCGGGAACGATAGGCCTTCGATCAGTTCTTCGTCGGTGACGACCGCGTAAACTCCCGCCGGTAGCTCGCGGTCGATGCCGCGGAGTCGAAACGGATGAGAGAAGACGATGGTTTCGCGGCGCGTTCGCGTAGTCATGGACGCCTCCTTCGGGCCGCTGCGTCCGAGCGCCGGTCGCGCTTGTCCCGCGTTCCGACGATTGCCGACTATGCTGCGCCTTTTCATCCGCGATAGCCATCGAATTCGTTGCAATCGGCCCGGCCGCGTCGCGGCAGCTTGTTTTTCGGCCCGCGATCGCCATTTAAGACAGGCAGCCGGCGATCAGTTCCGATCAGGCCCACGGCGCGATGGCGGAGAAGCCGACCTCATGAAGCTCCGCATCGGCTACGAGATGATCTACGACTTCCCGCAACCGACGCCGATGATCGTGGTGCTCGGAACGCATTTCAGTCGCGCCTCCGACATCATCGCTCCGGATTTCCTCACCACCGATCCGGCGGTGCAGATCACCCCGTATCGCGACATGTTCGGAAATTGGTGCAGCCGCCTGGTGGCGCCTGCGGGGCGGATGCGGCTCGCCGCCGACGGCATCGTGCGCGACAGCGGCGTGCCAGATCCGGTGGTGCCGTCGGCGACTCAACATGCGATCGAGGATCTGCCGGCCGACACCATCGTGTATCTGCTCGGCAGCCGCTATTGCGAGACTGATCTTCTGTCCGATACCGCGTGGAAGATGTTCGAGAAGACGTCTCCAGGCTGGCCGCGGGTGCAGGCGATCTGCGATTTCGTGCACAATCACATCAAGTTCGATTACCAGCACGCCCGCGCCACCCGCACGGCGCATCAGGCCTTCGATGAGGGCCGCGGCGTCTGCCGCGATTACGCCCATCTGGCGATTGCGCTGTGCCGCTGCATGAACATTCCGGCGCGCTACTGCACCGGCTATCTCGGCGACGTCGGCACCCCGAAGCCGTGGGCGGCCGGCGACTTCGCCGGCTGGTTCGAAGCCTTCATCGGCGGTCATTGGTACACATTCGATCCGCGCAACAATGTGCCGCGGCTCGGCCGGGTGCTGATCGCGCAGGGCCGCGATGCCGCCGATGTGCCGATCACCCAGACCTTCGGCCCCAACACGCTGGTGAGCTTCAAGGTCTGGACCGACGAGATCGACGAGCCGGCCGCCGCCGGCTTGCACTGAGCGCGCGACGCGCTAGCTTGCCGGCACCGAGTCGCTGCGGGCGTTGCCCGCCGCGTGGTCCGCCCGCGAGATCCCATGACCACCTTCACCCCAGTCCAGGACGAGGCGCTGAAAGCCGTCGGCGAATGGCTCAAGGCCAAACCCGGCCGTAACGGCACACCGCTGGTGTTCCGGCTGTTCGGCTATGCCGGCACCGGCAAGACCACGTTGGCGCGCGAGATCGCCGAGGGCGTCTCCGGCGAGGTGAAGTTCGCGGCCTTCACCGGCAAGGCGGCGCTGGTGATGCGCAACAAGGGCTGCGACGACGCCTCCACCATCCATTCGCTGATCTACCGCACCAAGGAGAGCGGCGTCGAACAGCCGAGTTTTGAGCTATGGGACGACGCGCCGGCGTCCAAAGCCAAGCTGATCGTGATCGACGAATGCTCGATGGTCGACGAGGAATTGGGCCGCGACCTGATGTCGTTCGATTGTCCGCTCTTGGTGCTCGGCGATCCGGCGCAGTTGCCGCCGATTCAGGGCGGCGGCTTCTTCACCAATGCCGAGCCCGACGTGATGCTGACCGAGGTGCATCGCCAGGCGCAGGACGATCCGATCGTGCGGCTGTCGATGGACGTGCGCGAGGGCCGGGGGCTCGAACGCGGCCGCTATGGCGAAACCGAGGTGGTGAGCCGCGATCAGCTCGATCCGCAGCGGGTGATGGAGGCGGACCAAGTGCTGGTCGGCCGCAACAACACCCGTCGCGCCTACAACGCCCGCTTTCGCCAGCGGCTGAACATCGAGGATCCGTTCCCGGTCGGCGGCGACAAGCTGGTCTGCCTGCGCAACAACCGCAAGAAGGCGCTGTTCAACGGCGGGCTGTGGCGGGTGAAGTCGCGCTCGCCGATCAAAACCAAGATCATCACCATGCGGGTGACGCCCGACGAGGATTTCGGCGGCCGGCTCACCAAGGTCTCGGTCCGCAACGAGTGCTTCGCCGGCGGCATCGAGGACATCTCGTGGGATCAGCGCAAGCCCTATGACGAATTCGACTACGGCTACGTGCTCACCGTGCACAAATCCCAGGGCTCGCAATGGGACGACGTCGTGCTGTTCGACGAGAGCTTCGCGTTCCAGGACAGCCGCGCCCGCTGGCTCTACACCGGCATCACCAGGGCGGCGAAACGGCTGAGTGTGGTGGTGTAGGTGGCAGTCTCCGGTCATTCCGGGGCGCGCCGAAGGGCGCGAGCCCGGAATCCCGAGATGTTCTGCATCGACTCGTTTTCCAACAACCTCTGGATTCCGGGTTCGCTCGCGCTGCGAGCGCCCCGGAATGACGGGATGATGAAACTACTCCGCCTTCCGCGCCACGAACGTCATCCGCCACGGATTGTGGCCGATGTTGCGCTCGGCGCGGTGGGCGGTGAAGCCGGCGGCGGCGAGCTTGGCGAGCATCTCGGACTCGCTGTAGCGCTGCAGGCCGATCTTGGTGCGCAGCTCGCGATAGTCTGACAAAGCGGTCCGCGCCAGCCCCCACAGCGCGTCTTTCAGAAAGCCGTGGCGGCGCGCCATCATCAGCAAGGACAGGACGTCACGCGGCATCCCGACCTCGGGCCGCAGGATATCGCCGAGCACGAGGCTGCCGGGCGGCGACAATAGCCGCTGGATCACCGCGAAAGCCTGGTCGAGTTCTGCCGGCTTCATGTATTGCGCCACCGAATTCATCACCACCAGATCGACCGAGCCGCCCGGCATGGTGCGCAGGTCGTCGAGCGACCGCACCCGGATCTTGGTGTTGAGCGCGTAGCGGGCGATCAGCCGGCCGCGCACGCCGGGCGCGGGCTCGGCCAGGATCAGCTTGCCGCAGGCGTCAGCCACCGCCGGGGCGGACAGTGCTTCGCCGCAGGAATAGTCCAGCACGACCGCGCCGGGAGAGGGGATGTAGTCGATGATATCCCGCGCGATCTCGGCAAAGTGCACGTCACGATGGCGATTGCTGACATAGATCGTGTGGGTGGAGTCGTAATAGTCGATCCAGTCGTCCATCCCTTGACCTCGAAACCCGCCGAAACCAGGCCGAACACGGCCCAATCCGGGCCCGATCGCCGCAGCACCGCGGCTTCCGCATAGCTGTTCCATCCATGGAACGCCACCGCACGCCGCGCGTTGTCGCGGGGTCTAACGTGTTTCGCGGGAAACACCAATGCACAGCCGAACCATCCAACACGGCAATTTTGCAGGCTGCCTGGATCGATCGGGCCTCGCCTGCCCCGCCTGACCGTTGCATCCGCCCTTTTCGTCAACCGCATCACTGCAGGACGCTGATCGTGACCAAAGCAAAATCCGCCTCTGTCGCCCCTGAACTCGACACCCCGACCGACCTGCCGCCGCAGGCGGTGGAGAAGATCTCGACCGCGCTCAACGGCCTGCTGGCCGACTCCTTCGCGCTGTATCTCAAGACCAAGAATTTCCACTGGCACATCAGCGGTCGCCACTTCCGCGACTATCACTTGCTGCTCGACGAGCAGTCGGCGCAGATCCTGGCCACCACCGATGATCTCGCCGAGCGCGTCCGCAAGGTCGGCGGCACCACGCTCAGGTCGATCGGACATATCTCGAAGCTGCAGACGATCCACGACAACAACGACGACTACGTTCCGCCGCGCGAGATGCTGCGCGAACTGATGAACGACAACAAGAAGGTCGCCGCCGCGATGCGCAAGGCGCACGAGATCGTCGACGAGTGCAAAGACGCGGCGAGCGCCGGCCTGCTCGAGAATTTTATCGACGAAACCGAAAAGCGCACCTGGTTCCTGTTCGAAGCCACTCGTCAGGAAGGCGCCAACGAGGCGTAACGACCAAGCTCGAGACGAATGCTCCTTGGGAAAACAACCCAGCCCCAAGCACAGCGAACTCCCTCTCCCCGCCATTCGCGGGGAGAGGGGCGGGGTGAGGGGAACGCGTGGACTGAGTTTGCGACCTCGATTTATCGACTACTTTCGGTTTCGCGAAGACGCCCCCCTCACATGGATCGCTATTGCGATCCGACCTCTCCGCGCGTGCGGGGCGAAGCGAAGACGCGTGCCTCGACGGAAACAGCCAGACGCTTTCTTCCGCTTACTTCTGCCACAGCCGCAAGAGCGGCCCATCCTTGCCGAACACAGGATCGGTGTCCGGCAGCCGCACCTTGGGGATGCTCTGCAGCGCCTTTCGGTAATTGTCCGGGGTGGGGCGCGTCACCTGCATGGTTGCGCCTGGCGGATAGGCACCGATCACCCGAAAATCATGGCTGGCGAAGACACATTTGTGACCGGTGCCAGCTGGCAGCACGGCGACATCGCCTGGGCGGAGTTCGATCGCCTCGCCCTGTTCGCCACCGAACAACACAAGCGCCCGACCGCGTGCCACGCCGAGCGCTTCGTGCACCGTCGCGTGGTAGTGATGATAATCGTAGATGCCGTTGCGCCAGCTGTCGCCCCAGCCGTTGACTTCGAACAGATCCTCGATGGTCTGTTCCGGATCGCCGCCCGCGATCTCGACGGCACGCTTGTACAGCAGCAGCGGCATCGGATTGTTCGGGATCAGTCCATCGTCGTCGAAGCGATGAAGCTGCGGCTTGATCTGGTCGCGGGCGAGCGACATGAAGTCTCCGGCGTGGGGTTTGATGACGCTGGGATAACGTCACGCTGCGGAGGTGGTTCCTCCGATTGCCGAACGCGGCAGGTCGAACACCAGGCACGTCGTCGTGGCGTGCGCCAACATCCGGCCGTTGGTGTCGAGAATACGGGCTTCGGCGGTGGCGGCGCGGCGCCCAACGTTGAAGGTGCGGCCCTCGGTGCGCACCACGCCGCTGTCGGCGCTCATGCCGCGGACGAAGCTGATCTTGAATTCCAGCGTGGTATAGCCCTGGCCGGCTTTCAGCATGCTCTGCACCGCGAGCCCCATCGCCGAATCCAGCAGGATGGCGGCGTAGCCGCCGTGCACCGAGCCGATCGGGTTGTAGTGCCGCAGCGCTGGCACCGAGTGCATCACGATCTCACCGGGATCAGCGGTGCAGTCGAACGGCTCGACCGTCTGCATGATCGGCGGTTGCGGCAGGGTGCCGCCGAAGATGCCGCGCACGAAATCGAGCCCCGACATCGACGCCATCACCTCCATCGGCACCACGCCGTACTCTGTCGGCCGATCGTTCCGGGCGTCCATGACTGCGCCTCCCGTTTTATTGAATGATAATGATCATACCAAAGATCGAGGCCAAACGCCAGCGGACGCCGCGAAGCGGCGAGCCCGGACACACACACGGTGATCCAGAAGGCGAGATTCCGGGCTCACGCGCGACGCGCGTGGTCCGGAATGATGAGTAGGGATGGTGATCGCAGCCAAAGCCGCCGCGATTACGCGGCGGCCTTCTTCGCGCGCATCAGATCGGTGAAGCGGCGGAACAGATAGTGCGAGTCCTGCGGGCCGGGCGAGGCCTCCGGGTGATACTGCACCGAGAAGACCGGCTTGTCGGCCAGCGCGATGCCGCAGTTGGAGTCGTCGAACAGCGAGACGTGGGTTTGCTGCACGTTGGCCGGCAACGTCGATTTGTCGACCGCGAAGCCATGGTTCATCGAGGTGATCTCGACCTTGCCGGTGGTGAGATCCTTGACCGGATGGTTGGCGCCGTGGTGGCCTTGATGCATCTTTACGGTCTTGCCGCCGAGCGCGAGGCCGAGCATCTGGTGGCCGAGGCAGATGCCGAAGGTCGGCACGCCAGTCTCGATCACCCTCTGAATCACCGGCACCGCGTATTTGCCAGTCGCGGCCGGATCGCCCGGGCCGTTCGACAGGAACACGCCGTCCGGATTCATTGCCAGGATGTCTTCGGCCGAGGTGGTGGCGGGCACCACGGTGACCTTGCAGCCTTCGCCGGCAAGCAGCCGCAGGATGTTACGCTTGATGCCGTAGTCGATCGCGACGACGTTGAACTCGGGGGTCTCCTGGCGGCCGAAGCCCTCGCCCCATGCCCACGGCTTTTCGTCCCAGGTGAAGCGCTGACCGGAGGTGACCATCGGCACCAGGTCCATGCCTTCGAGGCCGGGCCACTCGCGGGCTTCTTCTTTCAGCGCGTGCAGATCGAACTCGCCGCTCGGCGAATGCGCGATCACCGCATTTGGCATGCCCTTGCTACGGATCAGCGCTGTCAACGCCCTTGTGTCGATCCCCGACAGGCCGATGATGCCGCGCGCCTTCAGCCAGGCGTCGAGATGCTTCGCCGAGCGATAGTTCGACGGATCGGTGATGGCGCTGCGCAGGATCACGCCGCGCGCGCCCGGCGTCGCAGCCATGTTCACCGTCTCGATATCCTCGTCGTTGGTGCCGACGTTGCCGATATGCGGGAAGGTGAAGGTGATGAGCTGCCCGGCGTAGGATGGATCGGTGAGGATCTCCTCGTAGCCGGTCATCGCGGTGTTAAAGCAGACCTCGCCGACGGCGTGGCCCTCTGCGCCGAGGCCAAAGCCCTCGAACACGGTGCCATCGGCGAGCACGAGCAGCGCGGTCGGCTTGTGGTCCGGCCAGGCGGGATGGGATGCTGAATTGGTCATGAGCGCACTACATAGTCGCGGGCGTTGCCGACGTCAAAGCGCTGAACCATTCAAATTGTTTGCTTCTGGGCGGGATTTGACAGGGAATTTGGCTGTCCTAGGCTCCGCGGCGGGCGCCGGGGCAGAATCGTGCGTGGGGAGAGGTTGCATGGACACATCATTGCCGGTGGTGCTGGTGCCCGGTCTAGCCGGGTCGCCGCGGATCTATGCCCAAATCGTGCCGGTGCTGTGGGCGTGCGGGGCGCCGGTCACGGTCGCCAACCACATCCGCGACGACAGCATGGCGGCGATCGCCCGGCGGATTCTCGCCGAGGCCCCGGCCCGTTTTGCGCTCGCCGGGCATTCGATGGGCGGCTACATCGCGTTCGAGATCATGCGCCAGGCGCCGGACCGGGTCGCCAAGTTGGCGCTGATCAACACCCAGGCCCGGCCCGACAGCCCGGAGGCCACCGAGCGCCGCACCCGGCAGATCGGGGAGGCCGAAGCCGGCCGGCTCCATGCGGTGCTGGACGAACTTTATCCCGGCTTCGTCCATCCCTCGCGCCGCGATGACGCTGCGCTACGAGTCATCGTGCACGAGATGGGCGACGACGTCGGCGCTGCGGGCTTCGTCCGACAGCAGCGCGCGATCATCGCCCGCGCCGATTCCCGCCCCACCCTCGGCACGATCCGCTGCCCGACCCTGGTGATCTCCGGCGACACCGACACCACCATCCCGAACAACCTGTCGGAGGAGATGGCCGACGGAATTGCCGGGGCGAAGCTGGTGATCCTCCCCGATTGCGGCCACCTGCCACAGATCGAGCAGCCCGCCGCCACCGCCGCGGCGCTGGCGGGCTGGCTGCGGAACTAGAGTTGTCTGAGGCTACCGAAGCGCCTACATCAGCGGCAGATTTTCCATTTCGTCATTGCGAGCCGAAGGCGAAGCAATCCAGGCTCTTTTCGCGGCCTCTGGATTGCTTCGTCGCTTCGCTCCTCGCAATGAAGCATCGAATACGAAGGAGCCCGACATGCTGCGCGACGACATCAACACCGCCGTGAAAGAGGCGATGAAGGCCAAGGACGAGCGCAAGCTGTCGACGCTGCGGATGGTGAATTCGACCATCAAGAACGCCGACATCGAGGCCCGCGGCCAGGGCAAGCCGCCGCTCAGCGACGGCGACCTGCTCAGTCTGCTGCAGAAGATGATCAAGCAGCGCCAGGAATCGGTCGCGCTCTATGACCAGGGCGGCCGCGCCGAACTCGCCGACCAGGAGCGCGCCGAGATCGCGGTGATCCAGGCCTATCTGCCGCAGCAGATGTCCGACGACGAGGTCAAGGCCGCGATCGACGCCATCATCGCCGAGACCGGAGCCGCCGGCATCAAGGACATGGGCAAGGTGATCGGCGCCCTGAAGGCGAAGTACGCCGGCCAAATGGACTTCGGCAAAGCCAGCGGCTTGGTAAAGGCGGCGCTGACCGGTTAGTTGGCGCAACTACTGCGCGGCTTCATCACCTCCTGTCTCGTCATTCCGGGGCGCGAGCGCAGCTCGCGAACCCGGAATCCAGAAGTTGGGGGGCGCGGCGCCCGCCGCGGATGAACCCATCGAGATTCCGGGTCTGCGTGCTGTCGCACGCATCCCGAAATGACGGTGGTTGTGGCTAAGGACCTTTCAGCGTCATTGCGAGCGCAGCGAAGCAATCCAGAGCCCCGAGCACTGCCTAACCTCTCCCCGCGCGCGGGGAGAGGTCGGATTGCGCAGCAATCCGGGTGAGGGGGCGTCTCAACACGGCCGAGAGTCAGTAGCTTCGATAAGCGAGAGTCAGTGCTCGCGTCGCCCTCACCCCGACCCTCTCCCGCAAGCGGGAGAGGGGGCGCGCTGTGCTTGGTGTCGGCCGTCATTGCGAGGAGCGTGGCGACGAAGCAATCCATGCTGCTCGTGTGGTGCTGGATTGCTTCGCGTAGCTTGTGCTCGGACCGCGCGAAGCGCGGATCCGGGTGCCCGCAATGACGAAATCGCTATCGGAGTGCCCGGCCGCCGTCCTTCAATCCGGTCGCTGACCTCAATGCCCCATCGCCGGCTTCGCGCTCCTGTCGACGCTACGCAGCGACAGAGCGAGCGGGATCATCAGGGCGGCGATCATGCCGAGGGCGACGAAGACGTCGAGATAGGCCAGCAGTGCGGCCTGGTTCTGGACCATCTGGCTGACGATTGCCATTGCGCTGCCGGACTTGCTGCCGGTGGCGTTCTGGGTGCCGAGATAGCCTTGAATTTGCGCCAGCGTGTCGTGCAGCACCGGATTCCACGCGCCGATATGCTCGCTCAGCCGGCTCTGGTGAAATTGCTCGCGCTGCGCCAGCACGGTCTGGCTGATCGAGACGCCGATCGAGCCGCCGAAATTCCGTGCCAGGTTGATCAGTGCCGAGGCCTGGTCGGTCTTGTCGGGCGCGATGCCGTCATAGGATGCGGTGGTGATCGGGATGAAGATCAGCGGCAGACCGATGCCGAGATAGATCCGCGACCAGGCGAAGAACCAATAGTCCGCGTCCGGCGACATGCGCATCAGATCGATCATCGCGCCGCCGGCAATGCAGGCGCCGAGCGCGATCAGCCAGCGCGGCTGGATCGGGCCGAGCCGGCCGACGATCACCATCATCACCATGGTGACGAGACCGCCGGGCGAGATCACCAGACCGGCCAGGGTAGCGGTGTAGCCGAACCGCTCCTGCAACAGCTGCGGCAGGATCTGCGTGGTCGCGATCAACAGCGCGCCGGTCGCCAGCATGATCACGAAGCAGGTGCCGAACTGCCGGCCCGTCAGCATCTTGATGTCGATCAGCGGCCGCTCGCGCGACAGCTCCCACGGCACGAACAGGATCAGCGCTGCCGCCGAGATGATCGCGAACGTGACGATGAAGGCCGAGCCGAACCAGTCGTCGACCTGGCCGCGATCGAGCACCACTTCGAGCGCTCCCAGGAAGGTCGCGACCAGCGCGAAGCCGACGAAGTCGAAATTCAGACCCTTCGCCCACAGCTTGGCGCGTTCCTGACGCTGCTTCTCGGAGGAGGGAATGATCAGATAGATGAGCGCGAGCGTGATCACGCCGACCGGGACGTTGATCAGGAAGCACCAGTGCCACGACAGATTGTCGCTGAGCCAGCCGCCGAGCGTCGGTCCGACCACCGGAGCCACCACCACGGCGATGCCGTACAGCGCGAACCCCTGGCCGCGCTTGGCCGGCGGAAACGCCGCCGCGAGAATCGACTGCGCGACCGGTGTCATGCCGCCGCCGGCGAGGCCCTGCATGATCCGGAACAGCAGCAGCGACTGCAGATTCCAGGCGAACCCGCACAGCAACGAGCTCACCGTGAACAGTGCGATGCAGACCAGGAAGAAGTTCTTGCGGCCGAACATCTGGGCGATCCAGCCCGATGCACACAGCACGATCGAATTGGCGACCAGATAGGTCGTCACCACCCAGGACGCCTCGTCGCCGGACACCGCAAGGCCGCCGGCGATGTAGCGCAGCGCCACATTGGCGATGGTGGTGTCGAGCACTTCCATGAAGGTGGCGACCGACACCAGGATCGCAATCAGCCACGGATTGGCGCCGACATATTCGCCCTGGCTTTCTGCCATCGCGGTCGCCTCACGGCCTGACGGTGACGGTCGGCACCACCGACATGCCGGGGCCGAGTTCGACGTCCGGCGGCTGATCGAAAGTGATCTTCACCGGAATGCGCTGCACCACCTTGACGTAGTTGCCGGTGGCGTTCTCGGCGGGCAGCAGGCTGAAAGCGGTGCCGCTGCCGGCCTGGATACTGTTGACATGGCCCGGATAGGATTTGTCGTAGGCGTCGATGTGAATGTCGACAGGTTGGCCGACCCGCATCAGCTCGAGCTGCGTCTCCTTGAAATTTGCCGTGACCCAGACGTCGAGCGGCACCAGCACCATGATCGCCTGGCCGGGCGAGGCCAGCGCGCCGACCGCGCCGGTCAGCTTGGCAATGCGGCCGTCGGTCGGCGCGCGGAGCTGGGTGCGCTGCAGATTGGCGTCGGCCTGCTCCTTCTGCGCCTGCGCGGCCTGGAGCTGCGCCTTGGCCTGTTCGGCCTTGGCGCGCAGCACGTCGACTTGGCGGTCGGCTGCCAGCTTGGCGGCGTTGGCGGCGTCCAGTGCCGCCTTCTTGGAACGGAAATCGGACTCCGCCTGCTGCGCGCGCTGCACCGTGCCGGCGCCCTTCTGCACGAGTTCCTGATAGCGCTGGTTCTCCTCCACCGAGAAATTGTAGGCGGCCTGCGCCTCCTGGACCTGCTGGTTGGCCTGCTGGATTTGTGCTTGCTGGGCGCCGATTTGGGCCTCAATGTCGGCGATCGACGCCTGCGCCTGGCGGATCTGCGCGGCAGCCTGATCGACCGCGGCCTTGTAGTCGCGTTGGTCGATGGTGGCGAGCAGGTCACCGGCCTTCACCACCTGATTGTCGGTGACGTTGACGCTGGTGATCGCGCCCGACACCTGCGGGCTGATCAGCACCGTGCGAGTGTCGATGAAGGCGTCGTCGCTACTCTCGTAATTGCGGGCATGCAGCCACCACACGATGCCGCCGGCGATTGCGACGGCGATCAGCATCGCGACGATGGCCGAGGCCACCGGATGCCGCCCGATCAACGGCTTCAGGCCGCTCGGTGCGGCCGTTTGCGGGCCGGTTTCACCGCCTGTTTGCTCGGGGGAATCGTCAGTTTGGTTGCGGCGGCGCTGCTCGGTCGGGGGCGGCTGGGCTTCGGAGCGGGCGTCTGCTGGGCGGCGCTCACGATCCGCAAGATCGGAACCGGCGGCGAAGGGGCTGTTCAGGGTTTTCATCAGGAACGCTCTTGGGCGCGGTATCGACCGCGTTCGCGGAACTAACACTGCAGTGCAAAATGGGTTCCCTTGTGAAACTGCAGACCTCACTTGGCCGAATCGCTAAGCCGCAAAACCTTTCTAAATCGGCGCTTTCGCGTCGATTCGGCCATGCAGCCGCGAAAGGCGCACCGGTTGGCGTCTGGCCGCCAACCGTGTTCACGGTGGTGTGAAGCTGGGCGTTCGTGGTCCCCCCAGGGTGGATCAATGCTGTTGGTGCAGTAGCGCAAGGCGGAAAACTGCTGGAATCGGCTCTATCGGCCGCCAGTTTCACGCCTGTTGCGTCGCGAAGTAGTTGTGCGACGCGGCGGGAACTAACTTAATCACATAGCTCGCATCTCATGTCTGTCTGCCAAGTGATTGACGGCCGCTGAAGTGCGGGCCTTAATACACGCAACTAACGATCTAATAATTGATAATGCCAACGAGCCAGGGAGGAGCGACCATGTCGATCTCCGGTAAGGTTGATCCCGTGGTGCGGCCGATTACGATCGGTGACATTGCGGAAGCGTTGGGGCAGGGCCTGCGCGACTTCCAGGCCGCACCACTATACGGACTCGCGTTCGGTGCGTTTTATGCGGCGGGCGGATTGTTGATCATCGCCTGCCTCACTGCCTTCCACATGGTGTATCTGGCGTACCCGCTCGGCGCGGGGTTCGCACTGATCGGGCCGTTCGTCGCGCTCGGGCTTTACGAGGTGAGCCGGCAACGCGAGATCGGGAAGCGGCCGTCATGGCTGCAGATCGTCGGGCTGATGCGCAGCCGCAGTGAACTCGGCTGGATGGCGTTCGTCACGCTGTTCCTGTTCGTGGTCTGGATGTACCAGGTCAGACTGCTGATCGCGCTGTTCCTCGGTGTCGGCGCCTCGTTTGGCAGCCTGCAGGAATTCATCTCGGTGGTGCTTACCACCAACGAAGGGCTGGTGTTCCTGGCGGTCGGCAATTGCGTCGGGGCCGGGCTAGCTTTGGTGCTGTTCTCGCTGACGGTGGTGTCGTTCCCGCTGCTGCTGGAGCGCGACGTCGATTTCGTCACCGCAATGGTCACCAGCGTCCGCGCGGTGGTGACGAGCCCGCTGCCGATGATCGGCTGGGCCGTCACCATCGTGGTGCTGCTGGCGGTGTCGGCGCTGCCGTATTTCCTCGGCCTGATCGTGACGCTGCCGGTGCTCGGCCATACGACTTGGCACCTGTATCGGAAGATCGTCGCGCCGGTTGCCGCCGAGCTGCCTGCGGAGGAGGACATTGAGGCGGCCAGCAAGGTGGTGGTGATGCCAAGGCGCGCCGCGGCGGGCTGACACATTGCGATCGAATGGAGTCGCCGATCGCCTGTTCAGCGATGGGCGACTTCCGCCGCCGCATGGGACTGAGTGTCGAACGGAAGCGGCTGCCCGGTCTCCAGGATGCTCTTTAGGCTCGCCAGCACCATCGGCCAGCCGAAGCTGATGCTCGGCAGCGTCGCGCTGTCCTCGGCGAAGTGCTCGTGCGTAACCGTGAGCTTGACCAGCTCGCCCTGCGGCTCGATCACGTAAGTCACGCGCGACGGTTTCTCCTGACGCATCGCCGGGTCCCACACCGACACCCAATCGTAAGCCAGCCTGCGCGGCGGATCGGCCTCGACGATGGTGCATTTGTTCTTGATCTCGCCGCCGCGCTCCATCGTCATCGCCGAGCCGACGCTCCAGTCCGAGCGAAGCGTGCAATCCATCCAGTAGCGCCGGGTGAACTCGGCATCGGTCAAGGCGTGCCACAGCTTCTCCGGGGTGGTGCGGATATAGGTGACGTAGGCGAATTCCGGCTTACTCATCGCGCGTCTCCAATGTGCGTTTCAGGTCGCCGAGGGCGGCGAGCCGGCCGCGCTCGAATTTCCTGATCCAGCGTTCGCCGATCTCATGGATCGGCACCGGGTTCAGGTAGTGCAGCTTCTCGCGGCCGTGTTTAACCGTCGCGACCAGATTGGCTGCTTCGAGAATTGCCAGGTGCTTGGTCACGGCCTGCCGCGTCATCGCCAGGCCGCCACAGAGATCGCTCAGTGTCTGCCCGTTGCGGGCGTGCAGGCGGTCGAGCAGGGCGCGCCGTGAACTGTCTGCCAGCGCTTTGAAGACCTCATCCATAGACGCGACAATAGGCAACCAGAAGGTTGCGTGTCAAGCCGGGCATCGGCGATGAGGCTTTCGCTGGTCGCCCCCTGGGAACCGGACTGCTATGGTGACAGCGGAATCTCTGCGTGAGTGGGAATGCGATGTCTCTCGAACTGTACCTGACCTATGTCGGCGCCTGCATTGTGCTGGCGCTGCTGCCCGGACCGGTCGTGACGCTGGTGATTGCCAACGGCCTGCGCCACGGCACCCGCGCCGCATTGCTCAACATCGCCGGCGCGCAACTCGGGCTCGGCCTGGTGATCGGACTGGTCGCCGCGGGGTTGACCACGCTGATGGCAACGATGGGCTATTGGTTCGATTGGGTGCGGTTTCTCGGCGCCGCCTATCTGGTGTGGCTCGGCATCGGCCTGATCCGCCGGCCAGTCGAGGGGCTGTCGACCGACCAGCCGCCGCCTCCGCCGAAGGGCGGGTTCTTCCTGCAGGGTTTCCTGGTGCTGCTGTCGAACCCGAAGGTGCTGGTGTTCTTCGGCGCATTCATTCCGCAGTTCGTCGACATGCAGCGCGAGACGGTGCCGCAGGTGGCGCTGCTCGGCGTCACCTTCATGGTGATCGCGGCGATGACGGATGCGGTTTACGCGCTGCTCGCCGGCCGCGCCCGCACGATGTTCGCGGCGGAGCGCACGCGGCTGCTGTCGCGGATCTCTGGCGGCTTCATGATTGGAGGCGGTGTTTGGCTGGCGCTCAGTCGGGCGAAGTGAGCGCCGCGCTTTTCCGTGATTGCGCACCGGCCAAGCCGACGCAGCAATCCGGAACCGGCGATTGCGCGGCGGATCTGGAGTGCGCGGCCTTGGGCTTGCAATGACGCCGGAGCGGCGCGGGACGGCTGCTACCGCAGCCCCTGCTGCTGTTGCAGCTGTTCGGCGATGGTGCTCAGCACCCGCGCCAGCCGCCCGGCCCATTCGACCTGGCCGGCCTCGTCGGTGATCTGATCCTGGCGGATTTCGATGCCCGAGGTAATCAGGCCCCGCGCGGTGCCGTGCACCGGGATGGTGTAGTCGGTGCCGTCGGCGACCGCATAGGGCTGGTTGTCGCCGACCACGAGGTCGGGCTCGCGCCGCAGCTCGGCGAGCAGCAGCGGCGGCAGCACCGAGCAGTCCTGATACAGCGTGCCGATGTGCCAGGGCCGCGCCATGCCGTGATAGACCGGCGTGAACGAATGCAGCGACAGCAGCACGGTCGGCTGGCCGAATATCTGGCGGTCCTCGATCGCAGCCTCGATCCGCTGATGATACGGATCGAAGATCAGCCGCCGCCGTTCCGCCGCCTGCTCGCCGGTCAGCCCGTCGTTGCCGGGGATCGTGGTCGCCTCGCTGACCAGGGGAATCGAGCTCTCCGCGCTCGGCGGCCGGTTGCAGTCGATCACCAGCCGCGAATAGCGCTGCGCGATCAGATGCGCGCCGAGCGCATCGGACACCCGCTCCGCCACCCCGGCGATGCCGACGTCCCAGGCGATGTGCCGCGTCAGCTCGGCTTCGGGCAGGCCGAGATCGCCGAGCTGCGCCGGGATCCTGCGGCCGTAATGGTCGCACACCAGCAGGAACGGCGACTGCCCGTTCGGATTGCGCTCGATCACCGGAGGCTCTCCGGCATCGAGGCTGAGAAAATGATCGCGTACGCCGTCCATTATCACAACCTGCCTATCGACGATTGTCGGCCGAGCCCCGCCAAATCGGTAGCGGATTCGCCGGCGCGGCGTCGAGTTGATTGAACGTTGCCGGCACGACCCGGACATGACAGCCCACCGACGTTTGCGATAGCTTCCGCCGGATATGCTGAAGTCGCGGTGAATGATGTCCGATCGTCTGTTCGTCTACGGCACGCTGATGCGCGGCTACGACCATCCGATGGCCCGGCTGCTATCGTCGAATGCCGACTTTCTCGGGGCGGCCTCGATCCCGGGCCGGCTTTATCTGGTGCGGCACTATCCGGGGCTGGTTCTCTCCGACGATCCCGCCGATCGCGTCCATGGCGAGGTGTTCCGGCTGCATCGGCCGGAACAAGTGCTGGCGCAGCTTGACGATTACGAAGGCTGCGGACCGTCGGATCAGCGTGCGGAATACCGGCGCGAAGTCGCCCAGGTGACACTGGACAGCGGCACCGAGCTCGACGCGTTTGTGTATTATTTCAATTGGGATGTGGCGCGGCTGCCGCGCATCGTCTCGGGGCGCTACCAGCCGGAAGCGTTTTCCGGCTGATCGCGTAGCGCGGCTCGGTGCAGCCGTTAAGGTCCTAGCCGGTGAGGTGCAGCTCGATCCGCGCATTAGCGGCGAGCGGCAGCAGCGTCAGCCAGTCCGGATCGCCCGGCTCGGTGAGGCAGAAGCTCGGGAAGTCGTAGGCTTCAACGGACGCGGTGGCGATGTCGAGGACATGGCCGCAGTCGTCACATTTCCAGGAATGGATTTCGTACACACCGTCGACGGCTTCCACGCCGAGCGACGTCATCTGCGCATTGCAATGGGCACACGTAGCCATGATCTGGCTCCTATCGTTTGAACGCGGCTTCCCGAAAGGTCGGGAACGACGCGGGCGAGCCCTTGGAACCTTGGCTGATCGTTCTCCCCGACTCCCCTGTATCGCGCAGGGTGCGGCAGTTCATTCCCGCTTTCGCGGTGCAGCAATGAGCTGGATCAAACCTGCTCCGCTTGCGAGTTGTCGCGGGTTTACAGGGGTATTCTTCATCCCGCAATGCGAAATATTGCGAGGTGATGACGTGCGTGTGCAACCTCGTCGGTACACGTAAATGCAACCATCGGCTGCCGACGCAGCTGGTTCGCGCGCGGCTATCCGGCTGAACGAGCGTCTTTTCTGATCGCGATCCGCCTGTGAATCACCGGGACAACTTCGGCCCCTTTAACCCATCCAGGTCCGGAGCCTATATCCATGGTCGGTTGGCGCCGCCGCTGAGCGCTGTTTCCCTGAGCCCGTAACTCCCGAGCCCCATGCGCTTCTCGCCGCAGTTCCTCGACGATCTGAAAGCCCGGCTGGCGGTGTCGGAGGTGGTCGGCCGTCGCGTCAAGCTGAAGAAGGCGGGGCGGGAGTGGAAAGGGCTGTCGCCGTTCCAGCAGGAGAAGACGCCGTCGTTCTTCGTCAATGACGAGAAGCAGGCGTGGTTCGACTTCTCGTCCGGCAAGAACGGCTCGATCTTCGACTTCGTGATGCAGACCGAGGGCGTCGACTTTCCCGAAGCGGTAGAGCGGCTGGCGGCGATGGCCGGCATGGCGCTGCCGGTGCAGTCGCCGGATTCGGCGCGGCAGGAGCAACGCCGCAAGTCGCTGTACGACGTGATGGAGCTGGCGGCGAGTTACTTCGCCGACAATCTCGCCTCGCGCGCCGGCGCCCGCGCACGCGGTTATCTCGCCGACCGCGCCGTCATGCCGGGCACCCAGGTCAAGTTCCGGCTCGGCTACGCATCGAACGAGCGCTACGCGCTGAAGGAGCATCTCGGCAAGCACGGCGTGCCGGTGCCCGACATGATCGAGGCCGGGCTACTGTCGGCGGGCCCTGATATCCCGGTGCCGTTCGACAAATTCCGCGACCGGGTGATGTTTCCGATCACCGACCTGCGTGGCCGAGTGATCGCGTTCGGCGGCCGGGCGCTGGAGAAGGACGTCGCGGCGAAGTACCTGAACTCGCCGGAGACGCCGCTGTTTCACAAGGGCGACAATCTCTACAACCATGCGCCCGCGCGCAAAGCCGCGCATGACGGCGGCGCGGTGATCGTGGTCGAGGGCTATGTCGACGTCATCGCGCTCGTCACCGCCGGCTTCCCTGCCACCGTGGCGCCGCTCGGCACCGCGCTGACCGAGGCGCAGCTGCAGCACCTCTGGAAGATGGCCGACGAGCCGATCCTGTGCTTCGACGGCGACCGCGCCGGCCAGAAGGCGGCGTATCGCGCCGCCGACCTGGCGCTGCCGCATCTGAAGCCCGGCAAGAGCCTGCGCTTTGCGCTGCTGCCGGAAGGCCAGGACCCCGACGATCTCGCCCGCGCCGGCGGCCGGCTCGCGGTCGAGGAGGTGATCCGTGCGGCGCGGCCGCTGGCGGATATGCTGTGGGCGCGGGAGACCGAGGGCGGATTATTCGCCACGCCCGAGCGCCGGGCGGCGCTGGAGGCGCGGATCAACGAATTGTCGAACGGCATCCACGACGAGGTGGTGCGGCGCTATTATCGCCAGGACCTGATCGAGCGGCTGCGCGCGACGTTCGCCCCGCAGGGCGGCTATGGGGGCGGTGGCGGCTTCCGCGGCGGCGGGGGCGGCGATTCGGGGCGGCGGTTCGCCCCGCGCGGAGGTTATCCACAAGGCGGCGGCCGGTTTGCCCCGCGCGGCGCGCCGGGCGGGTCCGCTTCGTTGCTCGGCCGCGGCCCCTACCAGATTGCCAGCCCGGATCTGATTTCGAGCCCGATCATGCGCGGCCAGCGCTCGGCGATGTCGCGCCGCGAGGCCCTGATCCTGATCACATTGCTCAACCACCCCTGGCTGCTCGACGACCATCTGGAGGAAATCGCCGCGCTGGAATTCGCCCACCCCGAGGCGCACCGGCTGCGGGCGGCGATCATCGCCGCCTTCGCCCAGCATCATCACCGCACCGACGATCCGGCCGAGCAGGCCGAGAAGCTCCGCGCCGATTTGGTTAAGGCAGGATTATCCGAGCAATTGCAGCGGGTTGAGCGGGCGATCACGACCTCCGCGGTATGGGGGGCAGGGCCGAAGGCGGCGCGCGAGGACGTCCTTTCGACGTGGCAGCAACTCGTTGCCTTGCATCGACAATCTCACTCCTTACTTAGGGAATTGAAGGATGCCGAGCTGGCGCTGGGTGAGGACGGCAGCGAGGCGAACGTGCAGTGGTTGAACGACGTCAAGGCGCGCTTGGCACAGGTCGATGGGACCGAGGCGCTGATCGAAGGTTTCGGCGAATCATCCGGCCGGTTCCAGCGCAGCGTCTGAGGCGGTTGGGCCTCGGCTGGGGCGGTCGGCGAGTCGAAAAGACTCGCAAATCCCCTGAATTCGCTGCAAAAACAGGGTTAGTAAGGGCTTAACGGCATTTCGGTTAAAAGGCCTTCGGGCGACCAATTTGGGTGACCAGCGAGCGGGATCGTGTGGGGTGGTGCAGGCTGGCGCCGCCCTTTGCGCGTCTCACCCAGCAAGGCAAGTTTTCATGGCGGCGCGGTGACGCCTCGTCCGTGAGCGCGTTCAGGAGCAGTGGATGGCCAGCAAGGCGAAGACGGTTCAGGTGCAAGACAAGGACAAGGACGACAAGGTAGACGCGCCGGAGAAGGACACCGTCGACGCTCCCTCGCCGCTCCTCGACCTGTCGGACGCGGCCGTCAAGAAGATGATCAAGCAGGCCAAGAAGCGCGGCTTCGTCACCTTCGATCAGCTCAACGAAGTGCTGCCTTCCGACACCACGTCGCCGGAGCAGATCGAAGACATCATGTCGATGCTGTCCGACATGGGCATCAATGTGTCCGAGGCGGAAGATACCGAGGCCGAAGAGGAAGAGGCCAAGGAGGAAGCCGACGAGGAGCTCGACAACGATCTGGTCGAAGTCACCGCCAAGGCCGTCACCGAGACCAAGAAGTCCGAGCCCGGCGAGCGCACCGACGATCCCGTCCGCATGTACTTGCGCGAGATGGGCACCGTCGAGCTGCTGTCGCGCGAGGGCGAAATCGCGATCGCGAAGCGGATCGAAGCCGGCCGCGAGGCGATGATCGCAGGGCTGTGCGAAAGCCCGCTGACGTTCCAGGCGATCATCATCTGGCGCGACGAACTCAACGAAGGAAAGATCTTCCTTCGCGACATCATCGACCTCGAAGCGACCTACGCCGGCCCCGAGGGCAAGAACAATATCGGGAACGACAGCGAGGAAGCCTCGGCCGAAGGCGAGGGCGGTGCGCCCGCGCACGCCGCGCCGCCGGCCGCTCCGGCCGCCGCCACCCCGTTCCGTCCGGCGCAGCAGCGCGGCGCCGCGCCGGCCGAATCCGGCGAGGGCGGCGAAGGCGCGTCGGAAGGCGACGGCGACGACGACGAGTTCGAGAACCAGATGTCGCTCGCCGCGATCGAGGCCGAGCTGAAGCCGAAGGTGGTCGAGACCTTCGACAAGATCGCCGACAACTACAAGAAGCTGCGCAAGCTGCAGGAGCAGGACATCGCCAACCAGCTGCAGAACGAGCAGCTGTCGCCGTCGCAGGAGCGCAAGTACAAGAAGCTCAAGGACGAGATCATCGTCGAGGTGAAGTCGCTGCGCCTCAACCAGGCCCGTATCGATAGCCTGGTCGAGCAGCTCTACGACATCAACAAGAAGCTGGTGTCGTTCGAGAGCCGGCTGATGCGGCTGGCCGACAGCCACGGCGTCGCCCGCGACGACTTCCTGCGCAACTATCAGGGCTCGGAGCTCGATCCGCGCTGGCTCAACCGGGTGTCGAAGCTCTCGGCCAAGGGCTGGAAGAACTTCGTCCACCACGAGAAGGACCGCATCAAGGACCTGCGCCAGGAAGTGCAGTCGATGGCGGCGCTGACCGGCCTCGAGATCGGCGAGTTCCGCAAGATCGTGCACTCGGTGCAGAAGGGCGAGCGCGAAGCCCGTCAGGCCAAGAAGGAAATGGTCGAGGCCAACCTCCGCCTCGTGATCTCGATCGCCAAGAAGTACACCAACCGCGGCCTGCAGTTCCTCGATCTCATTCAGGAAGGCAACATCGGCCTGATGAAGGCGGTCGACAAGTTCGAGTATCGCCGCGGCTACAAGTTCTCGACCTACGCCACCTGGTGGATCCGGCAGGCGATCACGCGCTCGATCGCCGACCAAGCCCGCACCATCCGCATCCCGGTGCACATGATCGAGACGATCAACAAGATCGTGCGCACCTCGCGGCAGATGCTCAACGAGATCGGCCGCGAGCCGACCCCGGAAGAGCTCGCCGAGAAGCTCGGCATGCCGCTGGAGAAGGTGCGGAAGGTCCTGAAGATCGCCAAGGAGCCGCTGTCGCTCGAAACCCCGGTGGGTGATGAAGAGGACAGCCATCTCGGCGACTTCATCGAGGACAAGAACGCGGTGCTGCCGATCGACGCCGCGATCCAGTCGAACCTGCGCGAAACCACCACGCGCGTGCTCGCCTCGCTGACCCCGCGCGAAGAACGCGTGCTGCGCATGCGCTTCGGCATCGGCATGAACACCGACCACACGCTGGAAGAAGTCGGCCAGCAGTTCTCGGTGACCCGCGAGCGCATCCGTCAGATCGAGGCGAAGGCGCTGCGCAAGCTGAAGCATCCGAGCCGGAGCCGGAAGCTGCGGTCGTTCCTCGATAACTGACGAGAGTAGGGTGGGCAAAGACGCTGTTGCGCCGTGCCCACCTTCCACGCCTGATGAAGCCGAGGCCAAGCCGATGGCATCGAAGCGGCAGCTGATCGAGGTCGACGAGACCACCGCAACCCGTCTTCGCGAACGCGCCGACGCGCAGGGCATCTCGGTCGCCGAAGTGGTCGCCGGCCTGACAGCGCTGGCCGAGAGTCCTGTCGAAATTTCCCCCGAAGACCTCGCCGAACTCGATCGGCAATGGGCGGCGATTCAGTCTGGCGAAGAGGGAGTGGTCCCTCATGATCAGGTCGCGCGCTGGCTCGAGACTTGGGGCACGCCGGACTACAAGCCGTTTCCGGTGAAATGAAGCGCCCTGTGCCATGAAGCTCTCGTGGTCGAGGGCTGCGCTTGCCGACCTGAACCGCTTTGCGGCTTTTCTTCAGGATCATCATCCCGCCCTGGCCCGGCGCATCGGCGCCGAAATTTTAAAGCGGGCGGAAGTCCTCAGCGACTACCCGGAATTTGGCCGCCCGATCCGCGATAGGGATTTTCGCGAGCTGGTCCTTCCGGTCATGGGCGGGACCTACGTTCTTCGTTATGCCTACGGCGCCAACGGCGTCGTCATCCTGCGCGTCTTCCACAGCCGCGAACAGCGCGACACCTAGGCCGTCCAAATACGAGGAGTCGTAGTAGGGTGGGGTAGGCGCAGCCGTAACCCACCATCTTCACCCACGGCGTATGACGCCGTCGGCTTATGCGCCCGACGGGCTGCCGGTGCCGTTGCGCCGCGAGACGTACTCTCGCACCACGCCTGCCTCCCGCCGCAGCGCGCTCCCTCTCCCGCTTGCGGGAGAGGGCTGGGGTGAGGGCGACGCGCGTATTGATTCGGTAATCTGGAACGGAGACCCCTCGCCCGGATCGGCACTCCGCGCCGTCCGAGCACAGGCTCCACGGATACCCGGCTGGGGGCCACGCGTCGCAGAGCCCGCGGGTCGCCAACCCCGCCCCTCCCTGCAACGGGGAGGGAAGAAGGAGGCAGCTGCGGAGCTACTTGTAAAACCGAGTGTCTGGCCAGCGAACGACGAAACGATTGCAAAGGCGGCGTAATCCAGACCTTTTTGCGTGTAGCGGCAGGCTCTCATGCTGTTAGTCGTCAGGCCATTGTCACGTTTGTAGCGAAGGTCTTCCGCTATGCCAACAATTGCCTGGTTCTACGGTATTACTATCCAGATGTACTACGACGACCACGAGCCACCGCATTTCCATGCGCGGTATGGCCGAGCCAAGGCCTTGGTCCGATTGTCGGATGGGGTGATCATGGCAGGCGAATTGCCTCCGGTCGCAAGCCGGATGGTTCGCGATTGGGCGCTGGCGCGCCGATCCGAATTGCAGGATAATTGGCGACGTGCCCGAGCTTATCGCCCGCTGGAAAAGGTGCCGGGTCCCGATGACGACGAATGATTGGCCGATGGTCGAGGTATTGCGCCTCAAGGCGCTGGATGACCGCCGTTTGTGGCTGCGCTTCACCGACGGCAGCGAAGGCGTGCGCGATCTGTCGGATGTCCTGAGCGCCGATGGGCCGATGCTGGCGCCGCTCCGCGATCCCGCTTACTTCGCCCGTGCCTTCGTCGAGATGGGTGCACCGACCTGGCCCAACGGCTTCGACCTCGACCCGATCCAGCTCTATGTCGAACTCCGAGACGCGGGCGAATTGTCCCGCGTAGCTGCGGAATAAGCGCCGTCGGTTGGATTAGGCGAAGCCGTAACCCACGATCTTCGAGAGCGGCGGATTACGCCTTCGCTCGTCCGCCCGCCGGACTCGCAACCCGTCGTCCCCGCGAACGCGGGGACCCATAACCCCTGGCCTGACAGTCGAACGAACGGCCTCCGCCACACCGCCTCTGGCGAGCCGCTGCGGCGATCGATCCCCGCCTGCGGGGATGACGAGTCGAGAGGCGCCGGAAAGCCGCGGCCCGGTGCCCGGATGAGCGAAGCGACATCCGAGACGACGAACAGTCCCCGGATATCGCTACGCTCATCCGGGCTACGCTTGCTGGTTGCGTACGTTTTCCACAGGTTTCTATAAACGAGTGATATGGCTTCCCTGTCTAAGCGATAATAAAAAAATCTGCATGGTTTTAAGGTTATGGGCCTAGCGATCACGAACGTGACGATTGGGCACTATTAGGTTTGGCAAACCTGAATCTTATCCGTTTTGTCCCTCTTGCCATCTCCAGAAATTTCGTGCGTAAGAGTCTTTGCTTCGCGCAGCTGATTGCTTCTTTGAATGGAGAGCTGCGCCATGAACCAACCGCCTAAATTCCAGATCCGCTTTTGGAAGATCGACGTCAGTGCCGAAGGGGTGCTTGGCATCTCAGCGGCATGTTTCCTTGTCATCTTTCTCGTCGCGGCGTACCGATGGTTATAAGTCTGTAACTCACCGCCCCTATTCGAGGCGGATTGCGCCTTCGGTTAATTGTACTGAGTCACAAGGTCGCGGGCCTGTGAGGTAGGACTCAAGTATTTATTGAGATTCAGATTTTGGCAGATGGAGGC
>NZ_QKQS01000027.1 GCF_003226555.1 Rhodopseudomonas palustris
CCGATCGAGGCGTGGATCATCGACGACACGTCGTTCCCCAAGCAAGGCAAGCATTCGGTCGGCGTGCACCACCAATATTGCGGGCAGCTCGGTAAGCAGGCCAATTGCCAGGTGACGGTGACGCTGTCGGTCGCCAATCACACGGCCAGCCTTCCGGTGGCCTATCGCCTGTATCTGCCGCAGGACTGGAGCAAGGATCGGGCGCGCCGGAAGAAGGCGGGCGTGCCGAAGGAGATCAAGTT
>NZ_QKQS01000028.1 GCF_003226555.1 Rhodopseudomonas palustris
GACGCGGCGTCCTGCGCGAGCGGCCTCGCAAGCCGATCGTCCGGGAGGCAGAAGGTCAGCGCAAACAAGTTTACGCAGTTTGCGCAAAGCAAACTGCTATGCCGCCGCTACTATGAGCGGCTGCCCAGTGCGAGGCTGGACGGGACGGAACGAGGCGGGAGAAATCCCCGTGCTCCCCGCGCCCGGAAGAACGGTCCCGACGCCAAAAGATCGCCGCTGGTGGGCGCGCCGT
>NZ_QKQS01000029.1:0-2933 GCF_003226555.1 Rhodopseudomonas palustris
CAAAACCAAGACCCGCAAGGACTTCGCCGTCCACGTTTCTCTTTCTTCTTCTTCACTTGTCAAACAGCCCGAGATCCGAAAATCTCACTCTCTACTTAAAGAGAGAACCTGCCCTTCAGCGACGAAGAGAAGCATCAACCGACAACTATCGGCTGTTGCGTCACTCAACGAAGTGAGGAGCAGTGAAGGCGCCAATTACTCCCGCGATCCGAGGACCGTGGGAGCGCCCGACCGGCGGGCAGCGCGTAGATGTGTGTATAGTCGCCCCCTTCTGGGTCCGCAAGCGGAAAATGAAGGTTTCGCGAAAAACCCGGTTCCGGGTGGAAAGCGCACCACGCGCCTTCCCTGGACCACCCGCGCGACGAACCGCCTGATGGTGACAGAACCCCGTAATATGGGCATATTTCGCAAGGTGTCGCCCTCGCCGCTGCCAAAATGGTGCCGGCGAGGACTGTGGAAAACTCCGGATTAGAGCTTTGGTTCCGAGAAAATCGGACGTCGGGCGGCGCTTCGGTTCAACGCGATGTCGGGCTGCGGACGGGTGCCGGCTTGGCGCGAAAGCGCCTTAAACCGAAGCCGTCGTGACGCCGCCGTCGATCACGATGGTCTGGCCGGTCATGAAGGTCGACGCGTCCGAGCCGAGATAGGCCACCGCACCGGCGATCTCGTGCGGCTCGCCGATCCGCCGCAGCGGCGTTCCGGCGGTGCGGCGCTTCAGATTGGCCTCGTCTTCCCACAGCGCGCGGGCGAAATCGGTCTTGACCAGGCCGGGCGCGATCGCGTTGACGCGCACCCCCTTCGGCCCCCACTCGCCGGCGAGGCTGCGGCACAGCGCGAAATCGGCGGCCTTGGAGATGCCGTAGGCGCCGATCACGGTGGAGCCGCGCAAGCCCCCGATCGACGAGATGATGACGACCGAGCCAGAGCCACGCTCGGCCATCTGCGGGATCGCGCGGGCACACAGCCAGATGTTGCTCTTGACGTTCGAGGCCATGATCTTGTCGAACGCCTCGTCGGCGATATCGAGCAGCGGGCCGTAATACGGATTCACGGCGGCGTTGCAGACCAGAATGTCGACCTTGCCGTATTTCGCCGTCGCGCCGTCGATCAGCCCCTCGACCTCGGCTTTGCGCGAGATGTTGCAGGCGATGACGTGGGCGTCGCCGCCATCTTTGCGTATGCCCTCGGCGACTTCCTCGCAGGCATCGGCCTTACGGCTCGAGATCACCACCTTGGCGCCGAGCTTGGCCAGCAGCTCGGCGGAGGCCCGCCCAATGCCCCGTGACGAACCGGTGACGACGGCGACCTTGCCGGACAGATCGAACGGATTCGTGGTCATGGCGATACTCCCTGGGGTTTGTTTGTTGTTGTTTTTAGTTCGTGTCGGCCGACGGCTCTCCCCGTCATTCCGGGCGCGAACGGAAGCTCGCGAACCCGGAATCCCGAGGTTGTTTGTGCCGCCGAGATTCCGGGTTCGCGCTGCGCGCGCCCCGGAATGACAAACATGTTGGTCGGGACGGACCAACTTGCGCCGGCCTGCTCCCTCGCCCCGCTGTTGCGGGGAGAGGGTTGGGGTGAGGGGCGACGCGGGCACTGACACTCGGCCTTGCGGAGACGCCCCCTCACCCGGATTGCTGCGCAATCCGACCTCTCCCCGCGCGCGGGGAGAGGTTACGCGGTTCGCGTGGCGTCAGATCAGTCCACCGCCCGCGCTGACGCGAGCCAAGTGGTGGTCGGTGTCGCCGAAGGTCTGCTCGATCATGGTCAGCCGCTTGAAGTAGTGGCCGATCTTGGCTTCCATGGTCATGCCGATGCCGCCGTGGAGCTGGATCGACTGCTGGCCGACGAACTTGCCGGACTTGCCGATCTGCACCTTGGCGGCCGCGATCGCCGCGGCGCGCTCACGAGCGTCGTCGAACTCCGCCGCCATGGTGGCGAACATCGCCATCGAGCGGGCCTGTTCGGTGGCGACGAACATGTCGGCAGCGCGATGCTGCAACACCTGGAAGCTGCCGATCGGCACGCCGAACTGCTTGCGGGTCTTGATGTACTCGACCGTGGTGGTGAGCGATTCATCCATCAGACCGACCGCTTCGGCGCACAGCGCGCTGCGGGCGTCGTCGACCACCGCCTCGACCAGCTCCAGCGCGTTCTCCGGATCGCCGATCGCCGCATCGGCGCCGACCTGGACGCCGGTGAAGGTGATGTCGGCGGCGTGCAGCCCGTCCTGGGTCGGATAGCCCTTGCGGGTGATGCCCTTGGCATCGGCCGGCACCAGGAACACGCCGACGCCGGCGCGGTCACGCTGACCGCCCTTGGTACGGGCGGTGACGATCAGGGTGTCGGCGGCCTCGCCGTTCAGCACCACGAACTTCTCGCCGTCGATCACCCAGCCGTCGCCGTTCTTCTTGGCGGTGGTGGAAACGTCGCCGAGATCCCAGCGCGAGTTCTTCTCGAGCTGGGCGAACGCGAAGGTCTTGGAGCCGTCGATGATGCCGGGCAGATGCGCAGCCTTCTGCGCGGCCGAACCGGCGCGGCGCAGGAAGCCGCCGCCGATCACCACAGTCGGCAGATAGGGTTCGAGCACCAACGCGTGGCCGAGCGCTTCCATGACGATCATGGTCTCGACCGCGCCGGCGCCGAAGCCGCCGTCTTCTTCCGAGAACGGCAGGCCGAGCAGGCCCTGCTCGGCGAACTTGCCCCACACCGCGCGGCTCCAGCCGCCGGTCTCCTTGGCGTACTTCTTGCGGCTGTCGAAATCGTAAGAGCCCTTCAGCAGGCCTTCGACGCTTTCCTTGAGGAGGCGCTGCTCCTCCGACAAATCAAAATCCATCGTGATGCTTCCTTGAGAAATCCGGTTGCCTCGCTCCCTCTCCCCGCTTGCGGGGAGAGGGTTGGGGTGAGGGGCGACGCGAGTCGCTGACTCTCGGCCT
>NZ_QKQS01000029.1:3014-73294 GCF_003226555.1 Rhodopseudomonas palustris
CTCCCCGCGCGCGGGGAGAGGTTTGGGAGACGCTTCGCTGAGCCGCTTACAGCCCGAGCACCGCCTTGCAGATGATGTTGCGCTGGATCTCGTTGGAGCCGCCGTAGATCGAGACCTTGCGGTTGTTGAAGTAACCGGGGGCGATCTGGGCGGTCCAATCCATCGTCTCGTTCGAGTCGTCGTCGCCGTGGACGTCGTAGGGCGCGGCCAGCGGGCCGATCACTTCCATCAGCAGCTCGGTGGTCGCCTGCTGAATCTCGGAGCCCTTGATCTTCAGCACCGAGGACGCCGGGTTCGGCTTGCCCTTGCCGTGCTTGCCTTCATCGGCGACGACGCGAAGCTGGGTGAGTTCGAGCGCCTTCAGCTCGATCTCGACCGCGGCCAGCTTGTCGCGGAACTTGGGATCCTCGATCACCGGCTTGCCGCCGGACTCGACCTGCGCGGCGAGCTGCTTGATCCGGCGGATGCGCTCCTTCGACATGCCGACGCGGGCGATGCCGGTGCGCTCGTTGCCGAGCAGGAACTTGGCGTAGTCCCAGCCCTTGTTCTCCTGCCCGACCAGGTTCTCCAGCGGCACCTCGACGTCGTCGAAGAACACTTCGTTGACTTCGTGGCCGCCATCGATGGTCTGGATCGGACGGACGGTGATGCCCTTGGTCTTCATGTCGACCAGGATGAAGGAGATGCCTTCCTGCTTCTTGGCGGCCGGATCGGTGCGGCACAGGCAGAAGATCCAGTCGGCGTGCTGCGCCAGCGTGGTCCAGGTCTTCTGGCCGTTGATGATCCACTTGTCGCCCTTCTTCTCCGCCTTGGTCTTGAGCGACGCGAGGTCGGAACCCGAGCCCGGCTCGGAGAAGCCCTGGCACCACCAATCGTCGACATTGGCGATGCGCGGCAGGAAGCGCTTCTTCTGCTCCTCGCTGCCGAAGGTGTAGATCACCGGGCCGACCATCGAGACGCCGAAGGCGAGCGGCTGCGGCGCGGGCGCGGCCTGCAGCTCCTCGTTGAAGATGTAGTGCTGCACGCTGCTCCAGCCGGTGCCGCCATATTCCTTCGGCCAGTGCGTCACCGCCCAGCCCTTCTTGTTGAGGATGCGATACCACTCCACCATCTCTTCCTTGGTGTTATGGCGGCCTTCGATCAGTTTCTGCCGCGTCTTGGTCGGCACATTGTCCTTGAAGAACTGCCGCACCTCGTCGCGGAACGCGATCTCTTCCTTGCTGAAATTCAGATCCATCGGATCCTCCTTGGGTCGAATTCGTCTACGAAACTATCATTCGTCATTCCGGGGCGCGCGAAGCGCGAACCCGGAATCTCGAGCTGTTGAGGAGTGCCGCAGCCACATCGGGATTCCGGGTTCGCGAGCTTGCGCTCGCGCCCCGGAATGACTCCCGTGAGGCTTACTGCACGATCTCGAACAGGCCGGCGGAGCCCATGCCGCCGCCGACGCACATCGTCACCACTGCGTACTTCGCCTTGCGGCGGCGGCCTTCGATCAGCGCGTGGCCGGCGAGGCGCGCGCCCGACATGCCGTAAGGATGGCCGACCGAAATCGCGCCGCCGTTGACGTTGAGCTTCTCCGGATCGATGCCGAGTTTGTCGCGGCAGTGCAGCACCTGCACGGCGAAGGCTTCGTTCAGCTCCCAGACGCCGATGTCGTCGACGGTGAGGCCGTGGCGCTTCAACAGGCGCGGCACCGCGAACACCGGGCCGATGCCCATCTCGTCCGGCTCGCAGCCGTGCGAGACCATACCGCGGAAGATGCCGAGCGGCTTGAGGCCCTTCGCGGCCGCGGTCTTGTCGCTCATGATCACCGTGGCCGAGGCGCCGTCGGAGAGCTGGCTGGCGTTGCCGGCGGTGATGGTGAAGCCCTCGCCGCGCACGGCCTTGAGACCGGCGAGACCTTCAGCGGTGGTTTCCGGCCGCGGGCCCTCGTCCTGCGACAGCGTGATGTCCTTGAACGAGACCTCGCCGGTCGCCTTGTCGACGACGCCCATCTTGGTCGAGATCGGCGCGATCTCGTCCTTGAACTTGCCGCCCTGCTGCGCCGCCGCGGTGCGGCGCTGGCTCTCCAGCGAATACTCGTCCTGGCGCTCGCGCGAGATGCCGTAGCGCTTCGCCACGGTTTCGGCGGTGTCGAGCATCGCCATGTAGACGTCGCCCTTGATCGCCTGCAGCGCCGGGTCGACGGCGTGGAAGGCGTTCATCTTGTCGTTCTGCACCAGGCTGATCGACTCGCCGCCGCCGCCGACCGCGATCTCGACGCCGTCGAAAATCACCGAGCGGGCGGCGAGCGCGATCGCCTGCAGGCCGGAGGCGCACTGGCGGTCGATGGTGGTGCCGGCGGTGGTCACCGGCAGGCCGGCGCGCAGCAGCGCCTTGCGGGCGATGTTGCCGCCGGTGGCGCCCTGCTGCAATGCCGCACCCATCACCACGTCCTCGACCTCCTTCGGGTCGATGCCGGCGCGCTTGACCGCGTGTTCGATGGCGTGGCCGAGCAGCGTGGCGCCCTCGGTGGCGTTGAGAGCGCCGCGATACGCCTTGCCGATCGGCGTGCGCGCGGTGGAAACGATGACGGCCTCGGTCATGGGCAGGCTCCTGCGGTTGCTGTTGGTCGTTATTGTCAGGTCTTGGTGGTGGTCTGCTGGTTGCGCAGTTCGTGGCGGGACAATTTGCCCACCGTGGTGCGCGGGAGTTCGTCACGGAATTCGACCTCGGTCGGCAGCTCGTGCTTACCGAGCTTGCCGGTGAGGAACGCACGTAGTTCATCGATGCTGAACGGCTTCGCACCGTCGCGCAGCTTGACGAAGGCCTTGGCTGCCTCGCCGCGGTAATCGTCCGGAATGCCGATCACGATCACTTCCTGCACCGCCGGGTGTTCGTAGATCGCCTGCTCGATCATCTGCGGATAGACGTTGAAGCCGCCGGAGATGATCATGTCCTTCTTGCGGTCGACCAGGAAGAAGTAACCGTCCTGATCCATGTAGCCGATGTCGCCGGTGAGAAAGCGGTCGCCGACGAAGCTGTGGGCGGCCTCTTCCGGCCGATTCCAGTAGCCCTTGGTGACGTTCGGGCCGCGCACCCGGATCTCGCCGACCTCGCCGGGCTTCAGCACCCTGGACGTATCGTCGAGCGCGACGACGTCGAGTTCGATCCCCGGCAGCATCAGGCCGATCGAGCCCGGCTTGTCCGGCCCCTGCGGCGGATGCCCGGTGCCGGGCGAGCAGGTCTCGGTCATGCCCCAGCCGCTCTTGAGCGACAGCCCGGTCTTGCGCTCGAACAGCCGCGCGACCTCGACCGGCAGCGGCGCGCCGCCGGAGCCGGCGGTGACCAGCGACGACAGATCGCGCTTCTCCAGCGACGGATCGTTGGCGAGCGCGATCCACATCGTCGGCACGCCGGGGAACGAGGTGGCGCGCTTCTCCTCGATGTCGCGGAAGATCGAGGCGACGTCGAAGCGCTGGTGCAGCGAGATCAGGTCGCCCTGGCGCAGCGTGCGAAACAGGATCACGGTGAGCGCGTAGATGTGGAACAGCGGCAGCACGCAGATCACGCGCTCGATCACGCCCTCGCGCCGGTTCGGCGCCCACCAGATGCTGAAGATCGCTTCGGCGGCGGTGAGATTGCCGTGGGTCAGCATCGCGCCTTTGGGCAACCCGGTGGTGCCGCCGGTGTATTGCAACAGCGCAATGTCGTCGGGCGACACGCTCGGCCACGACATCGGCTTCAAGGTGTCCTTGACGAAATTGGCGTAAGTAATCACCCGCGGATCGTCCGGCAGCGGCACCTGCGGCGTGCCGGCCGCGCCCCAATCATCGTCGGCACAGACGATCAGCCGGTCGAGCAACCCCTTCTCCAGGAACTTGGTGGCCATCGGCAGCAGCGCCGCGGAGTTGGTGGTGATCAGCACCCGCGCGCCGGAGTCGGTCAGTTTATGCGACAGCGCCCGCTCGCCATCGAGCGGCGACAGATGCACCACGCGGGCGCCGGCCTTCAGCGCGCCGAAGAAATTAATCGGATGGTCGGGCGTGTTGCCGAGAAACAGCGCGACCGAGCAGTCGCGGCTGTAGCCCGCCGCGAGCAATGCCGCGGCCGCCGTCTCGGCCAGCGCTTCGAGCTTGGTGTAGGTGATCTGACGATCACGGAATTCCAGCGCCGGGCGCGAGCCGTAATCCTTCGCCGCCTGCGCGAGCAGATCGACCAAGGTGCCACGCGGAATCGGCTCATCCCAGCGGATACCAGGGGGGTAGAACTGTTCGCCGGGTTTGGACATGCGGGCCACTTCGCGATTGGGGGTGAAGTATGAGTTCGTCATTCCGGGGCGCGCGCGGCGCGAGCCCGGAATCCATATCCCCTGGCCTCGCCGCGAGAGAAAGAGCGCTGCCACGCAGTGCTCAACCGAAAAGCCAGGGGGTATGGATTCCGGGTCTGCGCCCCAGAGGGGCGCATCCCGGAATGACAGGTGGAGAGGCCTGCGATCACGCCGCCGCCTTGCTCGGCTGGCCGATCGACGCGAAGGTCTTGCCTTCGTCGGCGAGCTTCTTCAGCAGCGGCGCCGGCTCCAGCGACGGGTCGTTGGTGGCCTTGGCGTAGGCGCTCAGTCGCTCGGCGATGTGCTTGAGGCCGACCGAGTCGGCGTAGTGCATCGGGCCGCCGCGATAGATCGGCCAGCCATAGCCGTACAGCCACACCACGTCGATGTCGCTCGGACGCGCCGCGATCTTCTCCTCCAAGATGCGGGCGCCCTCGTTGATCATCGGGTACACCATCCGCTCGAGGATCTCCTCGTCGGTGATGTCGCGGCGCTTCAGGCCGAGCTTGGCCAGCGTGTCGTTGATCAGCGTCTCGACTTCCGGATCGGGCAGCGGCGAACGCGACCCCTGTTCGTACTTGTAGTAGCCCTTGCCGGTCTTCTGGCCGAAGCGGCCGGCTTCGCACAACGCGTCCGCGATCTCCGACTTGATGCCGCGGTCCTTGCGCGAGCGCCAGCCGATGTCGAGGCCGGCGAGATCGCCCATCGCGAACGGTCCCATCGGCATGCCGAACTTGGTGACGACGGCGTCGACCTGCTGCGGCAGCGCGCCTTCGAACAACAGTTTCTCGGACTGCTTGGAGCGGGCCGCGAGCATGCGGTTGCCGACGAAGCCGTCGCACACGCCGACCACGACCGGGACCTTGGCGATCTTCTTGGAGATCGACACCGCGGTGAGCAGCGCGTCCGGTGCGGTCTTGGCGCCGCGCACGATCTCGCACAGCTTCATCACGTTGGCCGGCGAGAAGAAGTGCATACCGAGCACGTCCTGCGGCCGCTTGGTGACGGCGGCGATGTCGTCGATGTTCAGATAGGACGTGTTGGACGCCAGCACCGCGCCCGGCTTGGCGTGGGCGTCGATCGCGGTGAACACTTCCTTCTTCACCGCCATGGTTTCGAACACCGCCTCGATCACCAGGTCGGCGTCCTTGACGTTCTCGAGCCCGACCACGCCGGTGATCAGCGCCATCCGCTTGGCCGGCGCATCCGCCGGAATGCCGCCGCGCGCCGCGGTGGCTTCCCAATTCTTCTGCATGATGCCGAGGCCGCGCTTGAGCTGCTCCTCACCGGTCTCGATCAGCGTCACCGGAATGCCGGCATTGGCGAACGACATCGCGATGCCGCCGCCCATGGTGCCGGCGCCGATGATCGCGACGCGCGACACCGGCCGCGGCTTGGTGCCGGCAGGCACGCCATCGACCTTGGCGGCCTCACGCTCGGCGAAGAATGCGTAACGCTGCGCCTTCGACTGGTCGGAGACGAGCAGCTTCATGAAACCCTCGCGCTCCTTCTTCATGCCTTCGTCGAACGGCAGATCGATCGCGGCGCCGATTGCGTCGGCGCAGGCGAACGGAGCTTCGAGGCCGCGCGCCTTCTTGGTGATCGCCGCAACCGCATTGGTGAAGATCGAACGATCGGCCTTGGCGGCGGCGAGCTTGGAGTCGTCGTCGCGCAGCCGGCGCAGCGGGCGCTTGTCGGCCAGCACCTTCTTGGCGAACGCCACCGCACCCGCGACCAGGTCGTCAACGATCTCTTCGACCAAGCCGTGCTTGAGCGCTTCGGCCGCGCCGATCGGGTTGCCGCCGACGATCATCTGCACCGCCAGCTCGGGACCGACTGCGCGCGGCAACCGCTGCGTGCCGCCTGCACCCGGCAACAATCCCAGCTTGACCTCGGGCAGGCCCAGCTTAGCTTCCTTCACCGCGACGCGGAAATGACAACCGAGCGCGACTTCGAGGCCGCCGCCGAGCGCGGTGCCGTGAATAGCAGCGATCGTCGGCTTCGATGAATTTTCCAGCGCGGCAATAACCTCGGTGAGCGCCGGCGGCTGCGGCGGCTTACCGAATTCAGTGATGTCGGCGCCGGCAATGAAGGTGCGGCCCGCGCATACCAGCACGATCGCCTGCACGTCCGGATCGGCTACGGCGGCAGTGACGTTTTCCAGGATACCGCGGCGAACAGCCGCACTCAGCGCATTGACCGGCGGACTGTCCACAGTGACGATCGCGACCTGATCCTGCGTTGCGCGTGTGACTACTTCGCTCATGCCATTCTCCTTGGGTTTTCGTTTCTTGGTTCGTTTCGCACTGCGAAAATTAATTCCACATCTTGACATCGAGGGTTATTTTGAAGAGCGTCGATTGTCAACGACGACCATAAAACGAAACGCGTGCAGGGATGAAGCGTCCACCCAAGAAAACCGCCAACGACCGTAGTTTCGTCGTCGCCCTGGCGCGCGGACTCGAGGTGCTGCGCGCATTCGGGCCGAACGACGGATTGCTCGGCAATCAGGAGCTTGCGGCGCGCACCAAGCTGCCCAAGCCGACGATCTCGCGGTTGACCTATACCCTCACCAAGCTCGGCTATCTGACGCAGGTCCCCCGGTTCGAGAAGTATCAACTCGCGCCGGCGGCGATGTCGCTCGGTTACGCTGCAGTGGCCAATCTCGGACTGCGGCATTTGTCCCAGCCGTTCCGCGACGAATTGATGCAGCAGACCGGCGGCGCCGTCGCGGTCGGCGCGCGCGATCGTCTCAGCATGATCTATGTCGGACAAGCGCGGTCGAGCCTCACCGTCGGCGTGCAACTCGATGTCGGCTCGCGGATTCCGATTGCCACCACCGCGATGGGCCGCGCCTATCTGTGTGCACTGCCGAATGAAGAACGCGCGATTTTAATGAGAGAAATGCGCGAGTATTACGGCAGTCGCTGGCCGCGCATCAAAGAAGGCATCGAGCGCTCCGAAGAAATGGTGGAAAAGCACGGCTTCGCGATTTCAGTCGGCGAGTGGCAGGACGATGTCCACGCGGCAGGCGTCGCGATGACTCTCAACGACGGCACCGGAACTTATGCTTTCAACTGCGGTGCTCCGGCTTTCCGCTTCACGGAAGAGCGGCTAATCAACGACATTGGACCTCGCCTCGTGGCGATGGTAAGGAAAATCGAAGCGGCGCTCGGGGGAGTAGCTGCGCCGCAACCAAGAAAATCCGATAACAAAAGAACAAAAGGAGGGAAAGTTGCGCGTGTCGTCGAGGGGATCAGGTAGCAAGTCGCTGCCTCGACCGGGCTGCTGCAAATGACGCAGGCTCAGGTTTCGTCTTCCGCGTCACCGCTTCTTGCGGTGCGCGACGTCAGCGTCGTGTTCGGTGGCATCGTCGCCCTGAACGGCATTTCTTTCAACATGCAGAAGGGACAGATCCTCGGCTTGATCGGCCCGAACGGCGCCGGCAAGACCACGCTGTTCAACTGCCTGTCGCGGCTGTATCAGCCGAGCAAGGGTGACATCCTGCTCGAAGGCGAGAGCATTCTCACGCGTCCGCCGCATCGCATCGCCGAGATCGGCATCGGTCGCACCTTCCAGAACGTCGCGCTGTTTCCCAACATGTCGGTGATCGACAACGTGCGCGTCGGCGCGCATTGCCGCACGAGCAGCGACATCGTCTCGGATTCGCTGCGGATGCCGTGGATCCGCAGCAGCGAAAAGGCGCTGAACAAGAAGGTCGACGACATCCTCGGCTATCTCGAGCTGCGCGGCGTCGCCCACACCACGGTGTCGGGGTTGCCCTTCGGCACGCAGAAGCGCGTCGAGCTGGCGCGTGCGCTCGCCGCCGAGCCGAAGATTCTGCTGCTGGACGAACCGGCCGGCGGTCTCAACCACGAGGAAGTCCACATCCTCGGCGACCTGGTCCGCCGCATCCGCGACGATCGCGGCATCACCGTGCTGCTGGTCGAACACCACATGGGCATGGTGATGTCGACCGCCGACTACGTGGTCGCGCTCAATTTCGGACGCAAGCTCGCAGAGGGAACACCGACCCAGGTGCAGAACGACCCGGATGTGATCAAAGCCTATCTGGGGAGCAAGGACGAACAATGACCGCGATGCTCAATGTTCGCGACCTGCGCGCCTATTACGGCCAGGTCCAAGCGCTGCACGGGCTCGAATTCGATCTGCACGAAGGCAGCCTCACCACCCTGCTCGGCGCCAACGGTGCCGGCAAGACCACCACGCTGCGGGCGATCTGCAACATGGTGCGCTCGACCGGCTCGATCCAGTTCGAGGGCAAGACCATCAACAAGAGCTCGACGGAATCCATCGTCAAGCTCGGCATTGCCCACGTTCCGCAGGGCCGCGGCACCTTCACCACCATGACCGTGGAGGAGAACCTGCAGCTCGGCGCGATGACCCGCAAGGACACCAAGGCGATCGCCTCGGACATCGAGCGGATGTACGCGCACTTCCCTGTGCTCAAGCAGCGCCACACTCAGCAGGCCGGCACGCTGTCCGGCGGTGAACAGCAGATGCTCGCGGTCGCCCGCGCGCTGATGCTGCGACCGCGGCTGATGCTCCTCGACGAACCCTCGTTCGGCCTCGCCCCGCTGATCGTGCGGGATCTGTTCAAGATCCTCGGCAAGATCAACCGCGAGGACAAGGTCACCATCCTGGTGGTCGAACAGAACGCCCAGCTCGCCCTCGAACTCGCCGACAAGGCGTATGTGATCGAGACCGGGCGGATCGTCATGTCGGGAAATGCGGCGGAGATCGCCAGCAACGAAGACGTCCGCAAATCCTATCTGGGTTACTGAGGAGACTGGCCGTGGATCTGTTTCTGAACCAAATCCTGGCTGGCGTCGCCACCGGTGCGATCTATGCCTGTATGGCGCTCGCCGTGGTGATGATCTACCAGGCGATCGACCATCTGAACTTCGCGCAAGGCGAAATGGCGATGTTTTCGACCTTCGTCGCCTGGCAGCTGATGCAATGGGGCGTGCCCTATTGGGGCGCCTTCGTGCTGACGCTGGCGTTCTCGTTCGCGGGCGGCGTCATCATCGAACGGGCGCTGTTCAAGCCGCTCGGCAACGCGCCGGTGCTGACCCATGTGGCGGGCTTCATCGCGCTGTTCGCGATCATCAACTCGGTCGCAGGCCTGACCTGGGACTTCACCATCAAGCAGTTCCCGTCGCCGTTCGGCTCCTCGCCGTTCCTCGGCAGCCAGTTGATCTCGACCCACCAGGCCGGGATGATCGGCGTGACGATCGTGCTGTTGATCCTGCTGTTTCTGTTCTTCCAGTACACCAGGATCGGTCTCGCGATGCGTGCGGCGGCCTCGCAACCTGAATCCGCGCGGCTGGTCGGCATCAACACCTCGTGGATGATCGCACTCGGCTGGGGCATGGCGGCCGCGATCGGCTCGATCGCCGGCATGCTGATCGCGCCGGTGGTGTTCCTGGAGCCCAACATGATGGGCGGCGTGCTGATCTACGGCTTCGCAGCGGCCGTGCTCGGCGGTCTGTCCAGCCCGTTCGGCGCGGTTGTCGGCGGCTTCCTGGTCGGCGTGTTCGAGAATCTCGCCGGCACCTACATCCCGGGTGTCGGCAACGAGCTCAAACTGCCGATCGCGCTGGCGCTGATCGTCACCGTTCTCGTCGTGAAACCCACTGGCCTGTTCGGCCGCACCATCGTCAAGCGAGTCTGAACATGAGCGCTCTCCAGGAAGTCGTCAACGACACCCAACCGGTCGAGACCACGCCGAAGAAGTACATGGCGCTCAGCACCACGGCCTCTGTCGTGGTGGTGCTGCTGCTCTGTCTCGCCCCGCTGCTCGCCAAGAACTTCGTCATCTTCCAGCTGACGATGGTTCTGATCTACGCCATCGCCGTGCTGGCGTTGAACATCCTCACCGGCGGCTCCGGCCAGTTCTCGCTCGGCCAGAGCGCATTCTATGCGGTCGGCGCCTACACCTCGGCGATCCTGATGGAGAACTTCGGCGTCAACTACGCGTTGACGCTGCCGATCTCCGGAGCGATCTGCTTCCTCTGCGGCTACCTGTTCGGCCTGCCGGCGCTGCGATTGAGCGGCATCTATCTGGCGCTCGCGACCTTCGCGCTCGCCACCGCAATGCCGCAACTCCTCAAGCTGCACTACTTCGAGCACTGGACCGGCGGCGTCCAGGGTCTGGTCATCACCAAGCCCGACGCGCCGTTCGACCTGCCGATGTCGCAGGACATGTGGCTGTACTACTTCGTGCTGGCGGTCTCGATGGTGATCTACGTCGCCTCGGTCAACCTGCTGAAGTCGCGCTCGGGCCGGGCGATGATGGCGATCCGCGACAACGAAATCGCCGCTTCGGCGATGGGCGTGGACGTGGCGCGCTACAAGACCCTGGCGTTCGGCATCAGCGCCGGCATCACCGGCGTCGCCGGCGGCCTCGGTGCCATCGCGGTGCAGTTCGTCGCGCCCGACAGCTACACCATCCAGCTCGCGATCGCGCTGTTCCTCGGCATGGTGGTCGGCGGCGTCGGCTGGCTGCCCGGCTCGATCGTCGGCGCGGCGTTCATCGTGTTCGTGCCGAACATCGCGGAAGAGTTTTCCAAGGGCCTCTCCGGTGCGGTGTTCGGCGTGATCCTGGTGCTGATCATCTTCCTGCTGCCGCACGGCTCGCGGCAGATCGCCTACACGGTGCAGAACTGGGTGCACAAACTCGGCCGGCGGGCATAACCCGCCCGCACCGTCCACTCCGGCCCCTCGCGACCCGCTCGCGAGGGGCTTTTTCTTTGGCCGAATGCTCACGCGCCTCTGCACCGACGGCGTAGCTGTTGCCCGATCGGAGGGTGTCGCGCCGTGCGGCACGGGCGTATGCAGGGCGCCAACGCAGCGCGCGGCGACCGCGCGCCACACGCGATCCGATCGAGCCATGTCGTCCTTGAGCTTCTGCCGGACGCGCCGACGCGCGCTGCTGGTCCTGTCCGCCGCCGCCCTCACCCTGGCCTCGCCGGCGCTTGCTGACTCCGCCGCGGGGAGCGACGACCGCGTCATCCGGATCGGCAATCTGATGCCGTATTCCGGGCCGGCCTCGGCCTATTCGATCGTCGGCCGGATCGAACAGGCCTATTTCAAGATGATCAACGATCAGGGCGGCATCAACGGCCGCCGGATCGAGTTCATCTCCTATGACGATGCCTACAATCCGGCCAAGGCGGTCGAGCAGGTGCGCAAGCTGGTCGAGCGCGACCAGGTGCTGCTGGTGTTCAGCGCGATGGGCACACCGACGAATGCCGCGATCCAGAAATATCTCAACCTCAAGCAGGTGCCGCAATTGTTCGCCGCCACCGGCGCCACCCGGTTCGGCGATCCCACGGCATTCCCGTGGACGATGGGGTGGCAGCCGCCCTACCAGAGCGAAGGCCGGGTCTACGCCAAGTATATCCTCGCCATCCGGCCGCAGGGCCGGATCGCGGTGCTGTATCAGAACGACGATCTCGGCCGCGACCTGCTGAAGGGTCTAAAGGACGGCCTCGGCGGCCACGCTGCGATGATCGCCCTCGAGGAGAGCTACGAAGTCGCCGAGCCCTCTGCCGACAACCACATCGCGCGGATGAAGGCGTCCGGCGCCGACGTGTTCGTCTCGATCACCACGCCGAAATTCGCCGCCCAGAGCATCAAGGCTGCCGCCGCGCTGGACTGGCATCCGCTCTATGTGCAGGCGCTGGTGTCGGCCTCGATCGCCGCCGTGCTGCGGCCCGCCGGGCTCGACGCCTCGCAGGGGCTGGTCTCGGCCGCCTACAACAAGGACGCAGCCGATCCGCAGTGGCGTGACGATGCCGGCATGCAACGGTTCCACGCCTTCCTCGACGCCTACGCACCGGATGTCGACCGCGGTGACAATTCGGTCGTGTACGGCTACGGCGCCGCACAATGCCTGGTCGAGGTGCTACGCCGCGCCGGCGACGATCTCAGCCGCACCAACATCATGAAACAAGCCGCAAGCCTCCAGGGCTACGCGCCCGATACGCTGCTTCCCGGCATCACAGTGAACACGGCAGCGGACGACTTCCATCCGATCGAACAGCTGCGGATGATGCGGTTCTCCGGCGATCATTGGGAGCTGTTCGGCCCGGTGATCGACGGCAGGCTACGCGACTAAACTCCACGCATGCACCGCCTCGGAAAAACTCCGCATGGCGGGATATGATCACCACCGCCGCGCCGATTTCCCTCGACGCGGCTTTTAGTTGCTGCAACCGCGAGAACCGTGTTCAATTGGCTCCGGACCTCGAAGTCCACAAAAAGAATCGAAATCCCAAGGAGCCTATTGATGCCCGCCTTCCGTTCGGGCGCGTTTGCCGTTTCGGCAGCCGTCGCCGTCAGTTTCGCCGCGTTCAGCGGCACTGCCTTCGCCCAAAAGAAATACGACACCGGTGCGTCCGACACCGAAATCAAGATCGGCAACATCATGCCCTATTCGGGCCCGGCATCCGCCTACGGCACCATCGGCAAGACCGAGGAAGCCTATTTCCGGATGATCAACGACCAGGGCGGCATCAACGGCCGCAAGATCAACTTCATCAGCTACGACGACGCCTATTCGCCGCCGAAGGCCGTCGAGCAGGCGCGCAAGCTGGTCGAGAGTGACGAAGTGCTGGCGGTGTTCAATCCGCTCGGCACGCCGTCGAACACCGCGATCCAGAAGTATCTCAACGCCAAGAAGGTGCCACAGCTGTTCGTCGCCACCGGCGCCAGCAAGTGGAACGATCCGAAACACTTCCCGTGGACGATCGGCTGGCAGCCGTCGTACCAGAGCGAAGCCCAGATCTACGTCAAGTACATCCTGAAGGAGAAGCCGAACGCCAAGGTGGCGATCCTGTATCAGAACGACGACTTCGGGAAGGACTACCTCAAGGGCACGATCGACGGCTTCGGCGACAAGGCCAAGTCGATGGTGATCGCCGAGGAGGCCTACGAGATCTCCGAGCCGTCGATCGACGGGCACATCGTCAAGCTGAAGGCGCTCAATCCCGACGTGCTGCTGATCTACACCACGCCGAAATTCGGCGCGCAGACCATCCGCAAGACCGCCGAGCTCGGCTGGAAACCGATGCAGATCCTGACCAACGTCTCCGCCTCGGTCGGCAGCGTGATGAAGCCCGCCGGCTTCGACAACTCGCAGGGCGTGCTGTCGGCCGCCTACGCCAAGGATCCGACCGACCCGCAGTGGGACAACGATCCGAAGTTCAAGAACTGGCATGCGTTCGTCGACAAGTACATGCCGGGCGCCAGCAAGTCCGACAGCAACATGGTGTACGGCTACGGCGCCGCCGCCACGCTGGTCGAGGTGCTGAAGCGCTGCGGCGACGATCTGACCCGCGCCAACGTGATGAAGCAGGCGGCGAGCCTGAAGGATTTCGAACCCGACACCCTGCTGCCGGGCATCAAGATCAACACCTCGCCCACCGATTTCGCCCCGATCAGCCAGTTGCAGATGATGCGATTCAAGGGCGAGCGCTGGGAACTGTTCGGCGACATCATCTCCGCCGACTCCGCGAGCAAGTGATCGCTCGAACGCGATAACCCCTTCCGTCCACCGAGCCCCCGGCAAGCGATTGCCGGGGGCTTTGTTTTGCCGGCAGGCGAATCGCAGCTCTTGGCCGCAACGCAGCATCAGTCATCGATTGCGCCGACGGCCGCCACCGCACCAACCGGCGATTCCACCCACAACCGACACGAGCGGGTGCGGCGCACCAAGACCCTGCACGATAGCGCCACACGTAGTTCTACCTGGATGATTAGTTCGGGAATGGTTACTTCGCATTGCAACATGCTGAAGTAACGACGACTGGCGCTTGCTGGACCGAGTCGGAAGGTGTTCAATGTCGGCGAAAGGGCCATCAAGAGCCCGTAAACCCGACACAACAAACACACATCCAAGAAAAGGGAGTCAGCAATGCCTTCACTCCGTTCGCACGCGGCTGCGCTTTCCGCGGCAGTTCTCGTCAGTTTCGCAGCCTCGAACGGCGCACTCGCGCAAAAGAAATACGATCGGGGCGCAAGCGATACCGAAATCAAGATCGGCAACATCATGCCCTACAGCGGCCCAGCCTCCGCTTACGGTGTGATCGGCCGCACCGAGGCCGCCTACTTCAAGATGATCAACGACAAGGGCGGCATCAACGGCCGTAAGATCAACTTCATCAGCTACGACGACGCCTACTCGCCGCCGAAGACGGTGGAGCAGGCGCGCAAGCTGGTCGAGAGCGACGAAGTGCTGCTGATCTTCAACTCGCTGGGCACGCCGCCGAACTCGGCGATCCACAAATACATGAACAGCAAGAAGGTGCCGCAGCTGTTCGTCGCCACCGGCGCCAGCAAGTGGAACGACCCGAAGAACTATCCCTGGACGATGGGCTGGCAGCCGAACTACCAGAGCGAGACCCAGATCTACGCGAAATACATCCTCAAGAACATGCCGAACGCCAAGATCGCCGTGCTGTATCAGAACGACGATTACGGCAAGGACTATCTGAAGGGCTTCGAGGACGGCCTCGGCGCCAAGCACGCCTCGATGATCGTGATGAAGGAGAGCTACGAGGTCGCCGAGCCGACGATCGACAACCATATCGTCAAGCTGAAGTCGACCGGCGCCGACGTCTTCATCAACATCACGACGCCGAAATTCGCCGCCCAGGCGATCAAGAAACTCGCCGAGATCGGCTGGAAGCCGACCCACTTCCTCAACAACGTGTCGGCCTCGGTCGGCAGCGTGATCAAGCCGGCGGGCTTCGACAACGCCCAAGGCATCATCTCGGCGGCGTATCTGAAGGACGTCTCCGACGAGCAGTGGAAGAACGACCCCGGCATGAAGGAGTTCATCGCCTTCATGGACAAGGAGTTCCCGGAGGGCAACAAGCTCGACGGCGGCACCGTGGTCGGCTACGGCGTGGCGCAGACGCTGGTGCACGTGCTGAAGAACTGCGGCGACAACCTCACCCGCGCCAACGTGATGAAGCAGGCCGCCAGCCTGAAGGACTTCCGCACCGAAGTGCTGCTGCCGGGCGTCAAGATCAACACCTCGGCGACCGACTTCGCACCGATCAGCCAGTTGCAGCTGCAGCGCTTCAAGGGCGAGAAGTGGGAGCTGTTCGGCGACGTCATCAGCGCCGATGTCGGGGGCTGACCTGGACTGATCCAGCAACAAACAACAGCCCCGGGCGGCAACGCCCGGGGCTTCGTCGTTTCGATCCGCGGATAGCCTGCGAAAGGCGGCCGGTTACGCCGCGGCTTCGTAGTTGACTTCGCTCTCGGCCAGCTTGGACAGCGTCTGGTCGGTGGTCTTCTCCTGCTGCAGAGTCTGGTCGATCAGCTTGACCGCGTCCTTCATGCCGAGCAGGCCGGCCCAGGTCTTCAGCGTGCCGTAGCGGGAGATCTCGTAATGCTCCACAGCCTGGGCGGCGGCGAGCAGGCCGGCGTCGAGCGCCTCGGTGCCCTTGTACTCGTCCATGATCTCCTTGCCCTCGTCGATGATACCGAGGATGGCGTCGCAGGTCTTGCCGCGGGCCGGCTTCTCGAGCAGTTCGAACACCTGCTCCAGCCGCTCGATCTGGCCTTCGGTTTCGTCACGATGCTTCTCGAATGCGGCGCGCAGCTTGTCCGAGGTCGCCGCCTTCGCCATCTTCGGCAGCGCCTTCAGGATCTGCTTCTCGGCGAAGTAGATGTCTTTCAGGGTATCGAAAAACAGGTCGTTGAGGTCCTTGTCCTTGGTCCCAGCCATATTGGTACTCTCCATGAAACCGTGAGTGAGGGGCCTTGCCCTCCCGCCCAACGCAACCTTCGCCAGATCGTTCCTAGGGCACCGTTGTCATCCAACTGTCAAATCACTGCGGCACAGTCGTCGTGCTGCTGCGAGGTGATGATGATCCCGGAAACGTTCGGCCCAACCACCGCCATGGCACCGGCCGGGCGCGGCGCGCGACGGATTCCGGACTGAGCCGATGTCCATTCCCCTGCCCCGCAACCGCGCGATCGCGGACCGCTTCGGCGACACGCCCCCACCGCTGGCCGACGCCGCGTCAGGGGCGCGAATGCCGGTGCCCGGCCTGGTGTGGGCGTTCCGGATCGACGCTGCAGGCGTCGCGCAGCCGTTGCCGCAGGAGGCGCCGTTCGTGTTCGAACCCGACGGCTGGTACTGGCTGCACTTCAATCTGGCCGACTCGCGCGCCCAGCTCTGGCTATCGGAACTCGTGCTGCCGCCACCGGCGCGGGCGCTATTGCAATCGAAGGACACCTATCAGCAGCTCCACAGCGTCGACGGCTGCGTCTACGGCGTGATCGCCGACCTGATGCGCGATATCGCCGACGCCACCGAGGACACCGGGTTCCTGCGTTTCGTGATGGCGGAGCGGTTGCTGATCACCGGTCGCTATCAGGCCCTGTGCGCGGTGGAAACTGCGCGGCGGGCGCTGGAGCGCGGCCTCCGGGTCGATCATTGCGCGGCGTTGTTCGAGGTGATCGTTCACAATGTCGCCGATGCGATGGAGAGCATCACCGACAATGTCGGCGAAACGCTGGACCGGATCGAGGACAAACTGCTGTCCGAAGACACCGACGATTTGCGCCAGGGACTCGGCCGGCTGCGCCGCACCTGCGTTCGGCTGCATCGTCATCTGTCCGGCCTGCGCGTCGTGCTGCACCGGTTCGATCGTGACGGCGGCGCCGACCTGCCGCCGTCGCTGCGGCCCCACGCCGGCAAGCTGGCGCAGCGGCTCGACGGGCTCGACCGCACCGTGACCGAAATGCGCGAGCGCAGCCGGCTGCTGCAGGAAGAGCTGCACCTGCAGATCGAAGAACAGGGCAACAACAGCCTGCGGGTGCTGTCGGTCCTGACCGCGCTTTTGCTGCCGCCGACCCTGGTCACCGGGATGTTCGGGATGAACCTGCACGGCCTGCCGTTCTCCGAAGGCGGCGGCGGCTTCGGCTGGGCGATCCTGATCATGCTGCTGTCGTCGTTCGTCGCCTATGTGGTGATGAAGCGTTTCGGCCTGATCAGGTAGTCCCGGTGTATCTCCCCTTCCGCTCCCCGCCGCGCCTTGCGGCGCTCCGCCGGCCCGCTCGCAGCACGGCTGTGGCCCGATGGCTACGCTGCCGCGAAATCAGCCGGCGTGCTCAGTCCATGACGCCGGCTCTCCGATCGCTGTGATACGGGACCCGGCATTGACGACCAGGACGAACCAACGCGTGCGCCACTCTCTGCTCGTTCCGATCCTCGCAGCCGCCACGGTCTGGGCCGTCCCCGCCGCCGCGGCCGATCTGCCGCGCAAGGCGCCGGCTGCCCCGCGCGCGGTGTTCGACTGGAGCGGCTTCTACATCGGCGCGCATCTCAGCGCGGTCGCCGGCCGCTCCGACTGGAGCGCAGCACCCGCCGGCACCAGCGGCTCGATCGACCTGTTCGATGCGTTTCAGTTGTTCAAAGGCACCGGCAGCTACGTGATGGGGCTGCAGGCCGGCTACAATTGGACGCTGCCGTCGCGCTGGCTGATCGGCATCGAGGCCGACCTCAATTCGCCGAATACGATCGGCGGCACCGCCGGCACCACGCTGCCTTCGGGCATGGTCGGCGGCCACGATCACCAGGTGCTGCTCGGCGGCACCGTGCGTGGCCGGCTCGGCTACGCGTTCGATGGCTGGCTGCCTTACCTCACCGCCGGCTTCGCCTGGAGCTACGACCGGCTGCGCTGGACGCCCGATCCCGCGCTGGTGCAGCAGGAGACCGCGCTGCTGTGGCGACTCGGCTGGGCCGCGGGTGCCGGCGTCGACCTGCCGCTGTCGTCAGCCTGGAGCGCGCGCGTCGAATATCTGGCGACCGGGTTCGGCAACGGCACCGTCGACTTTCCGATCGCCAGCGAGCGCGTCACCTCCGACGTGCTCACCCATGCGTTTCGGCTCGGCCTGAACTACCGGCTCGGCGACGACCTGACCAAATCCGACGTATTCACCAAGGGAATCGACGCACTGGAGCTGGAGCGATTCGCGGTGCACGGCCAGAGCACCTTTACCTGGCAATACGCCCCCGGCTTCCGCTCGCCCTATCTCGGCACCAACAGCCTGAAGCCGAACCAGGCGCGGCAGACCTTCGACGCCACACTCTATGTCGGCGCCAGGCTGTGGGACGGCGCCGAGTTCTGGATCAATCCGGAGATCAACCAGGGCTTCGGTCTCAGCGGCACCTTCGGCGTCGCGGCGTTTCCGAGCGCGGAGTCGTACAAGGTCGGCGCCGACTATCCGTATGCGCGGGTGCCGCGCTATTTCGTCCGGCAGACGCTCGATCTCGGCGGCCCGGTCGAAACCGTGCAGGGCGGGCCCAACCAGTTCGCCGGCAAGCAGTCCGCCGACCGGATCGTGATCACCGCCGGCAAGTTCTCGGTCGCCGACATTTTCGACGTCAACAAATACGCCCACGACCCACGCGTCGACTTCCTCAACTGGGGCCTCGCCGACGCGCTGACCTTCGACTACGCGGCCGACGCCTGGGCCTTCACCTACGGCACCGCGCTGGAATGGTACACCGGCGCCTGGACGGTGCGCGGCGGCGTGTTCGATCTGCCGGTGACGCCGAACAACAGCGACCTCGATCCGACTTTCGGCCAATTCCAGCTGGTCGGCGAGATCGAACATCGCCACGAGCTGTGGGGCCTCGCCGGCAAGGTACTGGTCACCGGCTTCCTCAACCGCGCCCGGCTCGGCAATTTCAACGACGCCGTGCGGCAGGCGCAGGCGGCCGGCACCACGCCGAGCATCGCCGACGTGCGCCGCTACACCTCCAAGACCGGTCTGTCCGCCAGCCTCGAACAGGAGCTCACCGCCGACATCGGAATGTTCGCACGCGCCGGCTTCAGCAGCCCGAATCTCGAGACCAACGCCTTCACCGATTCCGATCGCACGCTGTCGGCCGGGCTGTCGCTGTCGGGGCGGCTGTGGGGCCGCGAGGGCGACACGGTCGGGCTCGGCGGCCTGCTCAACCACATCTCGGCGTCGCGGATCGCCTATCTCGACGCCGGCGGCCTGACCGCGATCATCGGCGACGGCCGGCTGCCCAATCCGGGCGACGAGAAAGTGTTCGAAGCCTATTACAGCCTGCCGCTGTATTCCTGGCGGCTGACCGCGGACTATCAGTTCATCGCCAACCCGGCGTTCAACCGCGACCGCGGCCCGGTGCACCTGATCGCCACGCGACTGCGCACGCAGTTTTAGGACCGTTCTGTTTCCGATCGGTTCCGGGGTTGGCGCTCTGCAGCGCTCCCAACAGACAAAACCTCATGGTGAGGAGGCGCGCAGCGCCGTCTCGAACCATGCGCTGCGCGTCACGCCGCGAGCTGGGTTTCCACCAGGCGGACCCAATACGAGGTGCCGTACACGATCGCCTCGTCGTTGAAGTCGTAGGCGGGGTGGTGCAGCCCGGCGCTGTCGCCGTTGCCGATGAACACGAATGCGCCCGGCCGCTTCTCCAGCATGTAGGCGAAATCCTCGGCGCCCATCAGCGGCGGCAGCGGCACCACATTGGCCTCGCCGGCGACATCGCGCGCCACCCGCATCGCCACGTCGGTCTCGGCCAAATGATTGACCAACACCGGATAGCCGCGCTCGTAGGTCAGATCGATCTTGGTGCCGGTCACCTGCGCGACACCGGCGACGACGTCGCGCACCCGCTGCTCGATCATGTCACGCACCGCGGCCGTCATCGTCCGCACCGTGCCCTTCAGCTCGGCGACTTGCGGGATCACGTTGCGGGCGTTGCCGGCGTGGAACTCGCACATCGACACCACCGCGGCTTCGAACGGGTCGACGTTGCGCGACACGATGCCCTGCAGCGCGGTGATCAATTGCGCGCCGGCCAGCACCGGATCGACGCACAGATGCGGCCGCGCGGCGTGGCCGCCATGGCCTTCGATGCGAATGTCGATCGCGTCGGTCGCCGCCATCACCGGGCCCGGGCTGATCGCGAACGCGCCGACCGGAATGCCGGGGCCGTTGTGCATGCCGTAGACCTGCTCGATACCGAACCGCTCCATCAGCCCGTCGTCGATCATCGCCGCGGCGCCCGCGCCGCCCTCCTCGGCTGGCTGGAAGATCACCACCGCGTCGCCGGCGAAGTTGCGGGTCTCGGCGAGATAGCGCGCGGCGCCGAGCAACATCGCGGTGTGGCCGTCGTGGCCGCAGGCGTGCATCTTGCCCGGCACCTTGGAGGCGTAAGGCAGCCCGGTCGCCTCCATGATCGGCAGCGCGTCCATGTCGGCGCGCAATCCAATGGTGCGGATCTCGCCGCCGTTGGCAGGCCTGGCGCCGCGGATCACGCCGACCACGCCGGTGCGGCCGAGCCCGGTGACGACCTCGTCGCAGCCGAATTCGCGCAGCCGCTCGGCGACGAACGCCGCGGTGCCGTCGACGTCGTACATCAGCTCCGGCTGCTGATGCAGCGTGCGGCGCCAAGCGGCGATGTCGGGCTGCAAATCGGCGACGCGGTTGATCACGGGCATGAGGCGGTGGGGCTCCAGTTATCGAAGCGAGCAGGCTAACCGCCCCGTCCCGCTCCGGCAACTGTACAGCGCCGCCCCGCGGCGCTAAGCCTCTGCCCAACCATAAACGCACGGGCGGACTCGATGACGGCACGGATCGAAGGCGAATTCGACACCATCGTGGTGGGCGCAGGCACCGCAGGTTGCATCGTCGCCAACCGCCTCTCCGCCGATCCGAGCCGGAAGGTGCTGCTGCTGGAGGCCGGCGGCCGCGACAACTGGATCTGGTTTCACATTCCCGTCGGCTATCTGTTCGCGATCGGCAATCCGCGCTCCGACTGGATGTTCAAGACCGAGCCCGAGCCCGGACTCAACGGCCGCTCGCTGGCCTATCCGCGCGGCAAGGTGATCGGCGGCTCGTCAGCGATCAACGCGATGATCTCGATGCGCGGCCAGGCGGCCGATTACGACCATTGGCGCCAGCTCGGCCTTGCCGGCTGGGGCTGGGACGACGTCCGCAAGGTGTTCCGCCGGCTCGAAGACCATTTCCTCGGCGACAGCGAGCATCACGGCGCCGGCGGCGGCTGGCGGATCGAGGCGGCGCGGCTGTCATGGCCGATCCTCGACGCGGTCGCGAACGCGGCCTGCGAGATGGGAATCCCGCGCAGCGCCGACTTCAACACCGGCGACAACGAAGGCGTCGGCTATTTCCACGTCAACCAGAAGCGCGGCCGGCGCTGGTCGTCGGCGCGCGGCTTTCTCAAGCCGGCGCTGCATCGCTCCAACCTGCGGCTCGAAACCAACGTGGTGGTCGACCGGGTGCTGGTCGAGAACGGCCGCGCCGTCGGTGTCCGCTTCCTGCAGAACGGGGTGCCGATCGAAGCCCGCGCCCGCCGCGAGGTGGTGCTGTGCGCCGGCGCGATCGGCTCGGTGCAGGTGCTGCATCGCTCCGGCATCGGCCCGGCCGAATGGCTGCGGCCGCTCGGCATCGAGCCGGTGCTGGACCGTCCCGGCGTCGGCCGCAACCTGCAGGACCATCTGCAGCAACGGGCGATCTACAAGGTGAGCGGCGGCCGCACCCTGAACGAGACCTATCACTCGCTGCCGCGCCGCGCCTGGATGGGGATGGACTACGCGCTACGCCGGCGCGGCCCGCTCACCATGGCGCCGTCGCAGCTCGGCATCTTCACCCGCTCCGACCCGCATCAGGAGCGCGCCAACATCCAGTTCCACGTCCAGCCGCTGTCGCTCGACAAGTTCGGCGATCCGTTGCACCGCTTTCCGGCGATCACCGTCAGCGCCTGCAACCTGCGCCCCACTTCGCGCGGCGAGATCAAGCTGACATCCGCTGAGCTCGACGCTGCGCCGTCGATCGCACCGCATTATCTGCAGACGGACCAGGATCGCCAGGTCGCCGCGGACGCGATCCGCGTCACGCGAAGGCTGATGAAGCAGCAGGCCTTGGCGAGCCATCACCCCGAAGAGTATCTGCCCGGCCCCGCGGTCGGCGACGACGACGCTTCGCTCGCCAAAGCCGCCGGCGACATCGGCACCACGATCTTTCACCCGGTCGGCACCGCCAAGATGGGCCGTGCCGACGATCCGCTCGCCGTCGTCGACGAACGGCTGCGCTTCCACGGGCTCGACGGATTGCGCGTCGTCGACGCCTCGATCATGCCGACGATCACCTCCGGCAACACCAACACCCCGACCGCGATGATCGCCGAGAAGGGCGCGGAGATGATTTTGCAGGATGGGAAGTAAGCGTCGCCCTGCGTCTTGTTCGTGGTCGACTGACCGTCACGCCGTCCAATCTGTTACCATCAACCCCGGCACGCGCTCGAACTCGCGCCGGTTGGCGGTGACGAGAATCGCGCCCCGCGCGCGCGCCTGCGCGGCGATCAGGATATCATAGGGGCCGATCAGTGCGCCCGCCTGGCTGAGCCCGGCGCGGATCTCCGCGGCCTGCGCGGCGTCGGCTGCGTTGAAAGTCACGACGGTTATGCCGGTATCGTCCAGGAAAGCCTCGAGCGCGCGCATGTTCGCTTCCGGCCGCTGGCTATTGTGTGCGCCGAAGCGCAGCTCGAACAGCACAATACTCGAGATCGCGAGCGGACTGTCGGAGGCGCAGGCAGCGGCGAAATTGTCGCGCAGCCGCGGCGATCGCTTGCGCAGCAGATCGACCACGACGTTGGTATCAAGAAACAACATGGCGCCGTCAATCGAACGAAGGCTTGTCGTCGAGGTCCGGTCGCAGGTCGTCGTCTGTCAGATCCGGGAAATCGCGCGCGCCGAGCGCGTCGAGCTTGGCCCAGAACGCCTCGGCGTCGAACGGCTTCCGCTTCAGCGGCTCCAGGATAACTCTGTCGCCCTGCCGCGAGACGCGCACCTCCGAGCCTTCGAAGCGGAATGCCTTGGGCAGGCGCACCGCCTGGCTACGGCCGTGCATGAACAGCTTGGCGGTCGCCGGCGCATCGGGCGCGGACGGCGACGCAGCCCCGGACCTCTTGGCACGATTGGGCATGACCTCGCCTCCAAACTGATATCTACCTTTGATAGATACCACGCAGCCGGGACATCGTCAAAGCACCTGCATCGCCTGCTGCGGCAGCAATCTACGTTCGCGGTCGCTGCGAGCTGCCTTCGGCTCCGCTTTCGACCTCAATGCGAGATCAGCGTCGGGATCGTCACTTTGCCGAGCAAGGTGCGGGTCACGCCGCCGAACAGCAATTCACGCCGCGGCGAGTGGCTGTAGGCACCGAGCACGATCAGGTCGGATTGGTCTTTGGCGGCGTAGCGACGGATCACCTCGGCGATCGGCTCGCCCCTGGACTGCAGCTGCTCGACCCGCGCCGCGACACCGTGGCGGCTGAGATGGTGCGCGATGTCGGCGCCGGGCTCTTGGCCGTGCAGCGGATTGTTGGTCGGATCGACCACGACCACCGAAACCGACTCCGCCGCGCGCAGCACCGGAAGCGAGTCGGTGATCGCGCGCCGCGCTTCGCGGCTCGCATTCCAGGCGAACAGAACTTTGCGTGCGATCGTCCCCTCGGGCCAGCTTGCCGGAACGATCAGCACCGGAACGCCGGTCGAGAGCAGCATCTGCTCCGGCGACCATCCCGCGGGCAGTCCCGCGGACGGATGCCCGACCACCACGAGATCGCTGTGGAGGCAATGCAGCCGCACCAGTTCGCCGACGTCGCCGCCGCGAACAGCGCGATATTCGAACGAGGCGTCGTCGCGCGCAGCCATCGCCTCGAAACTGCGGCCGGCGGCTCGCAGCGCATCGCTTTCAATGAGATTGTGCCGTTCCAGCATCTCGTGGATCGCCGCGCCGCCCTGGATGTTGCTATCGGCGCGATCGTGCTGCCACGCATTCGGGACGATGAAGAGGCCGATCAGATGCGCCTGGTGACGCATCGCCAGACCGGCGGCGTAGCGAACCCGCGCATCGCTGGCTGCGGTCTGGTCGACGAACACGACGATTGTCTTGAGGGCCATTCGCTCACCACTGATCGAAGCCAGTCGCTGCCGGCACTAGTTGCAAGGATAGGTCAGCGCGCGGATGCGGTGTTGCTTCAAGTCAACGCCGACGCCACGCGATCTGAACGCAGCCGTACACTCGGATCGATGAGTTGGTCGCGAGCGGCGCACCAAGCGTCGCTCGGATCTTCACTGCACTAGCCTTCGCCGTGCGCGCCCGAACTACGCGGACTTGCGCACCGCGTTGTCGACAAGGGTCTTGCCGAGCGACCAGATCGCGCCGGGAACCTTGTGGCTATCGGCGATTACCTGATCGAACGACCGTTCGATCCAGGCGCAGTCGTCTTCGGTGATCGTCAGCGGCGGCAGCAGCTTGACGGTGTGCAGGCCGTGGCCCGCGACCTGGGTCAGGACCTTGTGATCCTTGAACAGCGGCACGGTGATGAGCTGGACGAACAGCCCCTTGTTGGCGCTCTCCAGCATCGTCCACGACGCCTTCAGCCGCAGCGATTTCGGCGGACCGAATTCGACGCCGATCATCAGGCCCTTGCCGCGCACTTCCTTGAGCAACTCGTAGCCCGGGACCATCCGCGTCAGCGCCAACCGCAGCTCGGCGCCGCGCTTGGCGGCGGCCTCGACGAGCTTCTCGGCCTTCAGCACTTCGAGCGTGGCAATTCCGGCCGCCATCGCCAGATCGTTCTTGGCGAAGGTCGAGCCGTGCACCACGGCACGGTCCATGCGGTTGAAGATCTTGTCGAAGATCGACTTGCGCGTCAGCACCGCGCCGACCGGAACGTGGCCGCCGGACAGCGCCTTCGACAACAGCACCATGTCGGGCTCGACGTTCCAATGCTCGACCGCAAGAAAGCGTCCGGTGCGGCCCATGCCGGTCTGGATCTCGTCGGCGACGAACAGCGTGCCGTAGCGCTTGCACAGCGCCGCCGCTGCGGGGAGGAACTCGTCGGTGGGCATGTTGACGCCCTTGCCCTGGATCGGCTCGACGATGAAGGCGGCGACCTCACGGGTCGACAGCGCCTTCTCCAGCGCTTCGAGATCGTTGAACGGAATCGTGGTGACGCCCGGCAGCAGCGGGCCGAAACCGCCCTGGAAATTCTGATCGTCCGTGAGCGACAGCGCGCCGTAGGTCAGGCCATGATAGCTGTGGTCGCAGTTGACGATACCGTTGCGCCCCGTCGCGCCGCGCGCGAACTTGATCGCGGCTTCGACGCATTCGGCGCCGGAATTGGCGAAGAATACCTTGTCGAGATACGGCGCCTGCTCCAGCAGCCGCTCGGCCAGGATACCGGCCAGCGTCGACACGTCGAGCTGCACCAGATTGGGCATATCGGCGTCGAGCACGCTCTGCAGCGCCTTGCGCACCACCGGATGATTACGGCCGAGCGCGAACACGCCGAAGCCGCTGAGCAGATCGAGATAGCGGGCACCGTCGCGATCGTAGAGATACTGGCCGGTGCCCTTCTGAAAGCCGACGTCGTAGCCGATGGTTTTGAGAACGCGGACGAGCTGCTCGTTGAGGTGACGCGTGTGCATCGAGCTGCGCTGCGCTTCGCGCGCCGCGAACATCTCGGCGAGGTCTAAATTCGGCTGGTGCATGGGCTACATACGTCGCTTGTTGGAGCTGCCGTCAACACCTAAAGGCCGGCGGCACGTCGCACTGGAGCATTCTTTCCAGAGTTGTGATGCGCGGGAGACAGACCGGTTTCTCGGCCGCTTCCGCATGGGCAAGCCCCCTGCCCCGAGGTTGGTATAGTCCCAACAACCCATGCGGCGCCAGCCCTGTCACCTCGCCTGCGGCAATCCCGCCTTGCTTGCGGGTCTCAGCGCGATCTCATGCTCCGAAACGCAAGGTGCGAAGAAAAAACGCCCCCTCGGTAAAGCCCCTATCCGAGACGCCGGCAGCGCCGACGCCCCGGACAGGGCGACTCACAGATCGGTGTCGCCGCTCTCGTCGATGTGACGCGGCTTGCCCATCAGCGCCGGCTGGAACAGCAGCACGGCGCCCAAGGTGGTCAGCAGCGACAGCGCCAGCAGCTTGCCCATGCTGGCGGTTCCCGGATGGCTGGACAGCCACAGGCTGCCGAACGCGGTGGCGGTGGTCAGGGCGCTGAAGAAGATCGCCCGGGTCAGCGCCGACTGCAGCAGGTTGGTGCGGCCGGCGCGCCAGGCGGTCACGTAATAGATCTTGAACGCAACGCCGACGCCGAGCAGCAGCGGTAAGGCGACGATGTTGGCGAAGTTCAGCGGCAGATCAATCAGCACGCAGATCTCCAGCGTCACCGCGCCCGCAACCAGCAACGGGATCAAGGTCAGCGCCACGTCGGTGATCCGGCGCAGGGTGATCCACAGCAGGATCGAGATCGACAGCAGCGCCCACAGCCCGGCCTGGACGAACGACGCCACGATGGTGTCGCCCGACTTCAGAATCGACACCGGTCCGCCGGTTGCCAGCGGCTCGGCCTGCAGCACGGCCGCGGCGAATTTGCGCAGGGTGTCGTTGTCGTTGGGATCGCCGCTCGGCAGCACCTCGACGCGGACTTGGCCGTCCTTGGTCTTCCACGACGACACGATGTCCGGCGGCAGATTGTCCAGCGTCACCGGCTGGGCCTTCAGCATGTTGCGGAGCAGCTCGAAGTCGATCAGCAGCGGACGCACGAACACGTCCTGCGCCTTTTCGCGGGTCGACTGATCGGCCTCGGCGAGCTTGGTCAGCGCGGCGGCGAGCCGGCGCGAGGCATCGGCCCCGGTACCACCCGCCTCACCGGCGGCGCGGCGCAGCGCGTCGGCCGAGCTCTTCAGCGAAGCGATGTTATCCTGATCCGACGGCGGCGGATCGACCTGCTCGGGATTGAGCGCCGGCTCCAGCACCTTGGCGCCGGCCTGGATCAGCTTCAGCTTCTCCGGCTGATCCGGCGGCACGAAGGTGTCGAGCGAGATCGTCCGCGACACTTCCGGCAGCTTGCTCAGCTTGGCTTCGACCTCGCGCGCCGCCTGTTCCGACGGGGCCAGCACGTTGACGGCGTTAGCACCGGTATTCGGATCCTTGCGCAGATCCAGGAAGGTCGCGATCGACTCGACCTTCGGGCTGCGCAAATTGATCGGGTTGAAGTCGAACTGCATGAAGTAGAGCAGCGGCAGGCCGGCGATCGCGACGCCGAGGGTGCCCGCGATCACGCCGATGCGGTGTTTTTCCAGGAAGTGGTCGACCGGCGCCAGGAACGCATAGCCCAGCGGTTCCTTCTCGCCGGGCGGGTTCAGCAGCTTGATCAGCGCGGGCAGCACCGTGATGCTGGTGAAGAACGCGATCGCCATGCCGGCGCCGGCGATCTCGCCCAGTTCCGAAATGCCCCTGTAGGAGGTCGGCAGGAACGACAGGAAGCCGGCGGTGGTCGACATTGCCGCCAGCGACAGCGGCACCGCCGAATACTCGGCTGCCTGCACCAGCGCCTGCTGCAGATCCCCGGTCTTGTGGCGTTCCGATCGATAACGGACGCTGAACTGGATGCCGAAATCGACGCCGAGGCCGACGAACAGCACCGCAAACGCGATCGACAGCAGGTTCAGCGAATCCACCAGCATCAGGCCGACCGCCGTGGTGATCGACAGGCCGATCACCAGATTGGTCGCCACCGCGAAGATGATCTTGGAGGAATGCAGCGCCATCCACAGGATCAGCAGCACCACCAGCACCGTGCCGATGCCGTTGACGACGGCGCCGTCCTTGACGGTGGCGAACTCCTCGTTGGCGATCGGCACCGGACCGGTCAGCCGCACCCGGGCGCCCAGTTCCTGCTCGAGCTTAAGATCGACCGCCGCCTTGCGGATCGCGTCGGTGGCGTCCTTGCCGGGTTCCAGCGCCTTGAAGTCGAGGATCGGCTTGACCTCGATGAAGGCGCGCCGGTCGGCGTCGGTCAGCGGTTCCGGATTGACCAAACCGCGCCAGGAGAAGAACGCCGGCTTCTTGCCGAGCACGTCTTCGACCGTCGCGGCGACGGCATTGAAGGGTTTCGCGGTGGCGTCCAGGGTCAGTTCGCCCCGTTTGAGGCCGACCAGACCGGTTTCCAGCGCCGCCGTCAGGCCGCGGATCGACGGATCGCCGGCCATGATCTCGATCAGCGGAACCGCCTGCTGGAACTGGCCGGTGGCCTTGGCGACCTCGTCCTTGGGCAGGAACAACAGCCCGTTGCGGTCGAAGAACGGACCGCCACCGAGCCGCTTCACCGACTCGAAGTTTTTGTTATTCTTGGATAATTCAGCGGTCAGCTGAGCCGCCGCGGCATTCGCGAATTCCGGCGTCGGCGCCTCGACCACCGCCAGGATCAATCTTTCCTGATCGAACGCCTTCTCGAACGCGATATCACGTTTGCGCCAGTCGAGATCAGGCGAGATCAAATGGTTGATGTCGGTGTTGATCCCGAAATGTTGGTAAGTATAGAAACCGGCCGCGATCGCGAGAAATACGCCGATCAGCACAGTAAAAGCCGCAAACCTGGTGCTGGCCTTGACAATGGAGACGATGGCACTCTTCAGCACATTTACACTTTCTATTGCTGCCGGCTGGCATAAAATACGCCCGCTCCGCTGGGTTCCGAGTCGATCGAACTGTTTTTGATGGTTCTGCGACCAAGGACTGGACAAAACAGCCGAAAACAAGCCGGCGGAGATGTGTTCGCGGAAGTAATCTCACCAGGCAGGATTGCCAAGGGCGTTTTGCATCGCGTGTTGCAATACGCCGATAAGTCCCTTGCGCCCCTTGCGGTTGCGGGTGTCCTCATACCAGCTAGATCATGCTAGGGGAATGCGACGTGCTGCCAGGAGACCGAAAGATCATGAGCGTGGTGCCCCTTGTCTGAAGTCCGCCCTCTCGAAGTATTTCTTGCCCAACCCCGTGGCTTCTGTGCCGGCGTCGTGCGCGCGATCGAGATCGTCGAGCGCGCGCTGGAGAAGTACGGCCCGCCGGTCTATGTGCGGCACGAGATCGTGCACAACAAATATGTGGTGGAGAGCCTGAAGGCGAAGGGCGCGATCTTCGTCGAGGAGCTGTCGGAAGTTCCGCCAGATGCGGTTACCGTCTTCAGCGCTCACGGTGTCGCGCGCAGCATCGAAGAAGAGGCGGCGACCCGCGGCCTGCCGGTGCTCAACGCCACCTGCCCGCTGGTCACCAAGGTCCACAACCAGGGTAAGCGCTATACCTCGAAGGGGCGCACCCTGATCCTGATCGGCCACGCCGGCCATCCCGAGGTCGAGGGCACGATGGGCCAGGTTCCCGGCCCGGTGCTGCTGGTTCAGAATCTGGAAGACGTCGCGTCGCTGACGCTGCCGCCGGACACCCCGGTGGCCTACATCACCCAGACCACGCTGAGCGTCGACGACACCAAGGACATCATCGCCGCACTTTCGGAGAAATTCCACAATATCGAGGGGCCTGACACCCGCGACATCTGCTATGCCACGCAAAATCGGCAATCGGCGGTGCGGCAGATGAGCAAGCTGGTCGACCTGATCCTGGTGGTGGGTGCCAACAACAGCTCGAACTCCAACCGGCTCCGGGAAATCGGCACCGAGGCCGGAATCGCGAGCTATCTGATCGCCGACGGCAGCGAGCTGAACCCGGAATGGCTCGACGGCAAGCGCGCGGTCGGCATCACCGCCGGCGCCTCTGCGCCGGAGGTGCTGGTCGACGACGTGATCGAAGCGCTGCGCCGGATCGTTCCGGTCACCGTTTCGGTGCTGCCCGGCCGGGAGGAAAACATCGAATTCGTTCTGCCTGCGGAACTGGCGACCACCTGATCCGCACCAACCGACGTGCCGTGAAAGAGAAGATTTCGTAATGGCTATACCGTTTCACAAGGAACTGGTGATCGGCGGCTACCTGCTGAAGCAGAAGCTGCTTGGGCGGAAGCGTTATCCGCTTGTCCTGATGCTGGAGCCGCTGTTCCGCTGCAATCTGGCCTGCGCAGGCTGCGGCAAGATCGATTATCCCGACGCCATCCTCAACCGCCGGATGACCGCACAGGAGTGCTGGGACGCCGCCGAGGAATGCGGCGCGCCGATGGTCGCGATCCCGGGCGGCGAGCCGCTGATCCACAAGGAGATCGGCGAGATCGTGCGCGGCCTGGTGGCGCGGAAGAAATTCGTGTCGCTGTGTACCAACGCGCTGCTGCTCGAGAAGAAGCTCGATCTGTTCGAGCCCTCGCCCTATCTGTTCTTCTCGGTGCATCTCGACGGCCTGAAGGAACATCACGACCGCGCGGTGTCGCAGAAGGGCGTGTTCGACCGCGCCGTCTCGGCGATCAAGGCGGCGAAGGCACGCGGCTTCACCGTCAACGTCAACGCCACGATCTTCGACAACTATCCGGCCGACGAGCTGGCCGACTTCCTCGACTTCACCGAGGAGCTCGGCGTCGGCGTGTCGATCTCGCCGGGCTACGCCTATGAGCGCGCGCCCGATCAGGCCCACTTCCTCAACCGCACCAACACCAAGGAACTGTTCCGGCAGGTGTTCGCACGCGGCAAGGGCAAGAAGTGGAACCTGATGCATTCCAGCCTGTTCCTGGACTTCCTGGCCGGCAACCAGTCGTTCGAATGCACTCCGTGGGGCATGCCGGCACGCAACATCTTCGGCTGGCAGAAGCCGTGCTACCTGCTCGGCGAAGGCTACACCAAGACCTTCAAGGAGCTGATGGAGACCACCGACTGGGATTCCTACGGCACCGGCAAGTACGAGAAGTGCGCCGACTGCATGGCGCATTGCGGCTACGAACCAACCGCGGCGATGGCGTCGCTGAACAATCCGCTGAAGGCCGCCTGGGTGGCGCTGCGCGGGATCAAGACCTCGGGGCCGATGGCGCCGGAGATCGACCTGTCGAAGCAGCGCCCGGCCCAGTACGTGTTCTCGGAGCAGGTCCAGAAGACGCTGACGGAGCTCCGCCGCGACGAAGCCGCCGAGGCCGAGAAGCGCCAGAAGGCCTCCACCGCGGCCTGATCCGGCCCCCTGGCTCACAGATCAAAAGCGCGGCCGGCGGGTCGCGCTTTTTTGTTTGGCGAATCTCTCGTTGGGCACGACCGGCCATTCAATCCATGAAGTTCTTCACGATGTCGGCTTTGACTTTGCTTGGCAGAGGGACGAACTGCATCGACCGTGCTGTGGGGTCGCCATGGGTGAACGCCCATTTGAAGAACTCCAAGACGGCCGCCGACGTAGCGCGCTTGTCCGGGCTCCTCGGCACCAGCGCGAAGGTCGCCGTCACGATCGGCCAGGCGTGCTCACCCGGCATGTCGGTGAGATCGACCGCATAGTTCGGCACGGACCAGTCGCCAGTCTCGGCGGCGGCGGCGAAACTACTCCCGTTCGGCAGCACGAACCGCCCTGCCTTGTTCTGCAATTGCACGGTCGCCAAGTTGTTGGCGATGACGTAGGAGAGCTCGGCGTAGCCGATCCCGCCGGGCGTCATCGGCACGGTCGACGCCGCGCCATAGCTGCCTTTGACGCCGGCGCCAACCGGCCAACTCAGGGTCATCCCGATCCCCATTCTGTCGCGCCATGCCGTGCTGATCTTGGACAGATAGCGGGAGATCGCGTAGGTGCCGCCTGACCCTCCCGCATGATACAGCAGGGAAATCGGCAGGCTGGGCAGCGCAAGCCCGGGATTGAGCTGTACGATCCGCGTGTCGTCCCACGACTTGATGTCGCCCATGAAGATGTCGGCGAGCACAGGCGCGGTGAGCCGAAGTTTGCCGGCCGAGACGCCCGGAATATTGACCACCACGGCATAGCCGCCGACGACGGTGGGAAACTGCCGGATATTTCCTTCCTTCAGCTTGCTGTCGTCCATCGGCACGTCCGAACCGCCGAAATCCGTCAGGCCTTTCAGCACCTGGAGCTGCCCGACCGACGATCCCGAAGGCTGATAGTTGATCGCCGGCCCCTTGGCCGCTTTCATCTGTTCCGCCCATTTGATGTAGATCGGCGCGGCGAAGGCCGAACCGGTCCCCATCACTGGAGTCTCGGCACGACCGGCCGTCACGCCGGCCGAGCTGATGGCGAGCGCCATCAATGCGAAGCGAATCGCGCGCATCTGAATTCCTCTATGCAATCGTGCGGGATTATTCGGCGCCGTTCAGGGCGAAGTCGAAGATGTCGTAGTTGCGTAACACGCCGGTTTCCGCCCACTCGCGGTAGTCACGCGTGAGCGGGCGCGACAGCACGAACGGCACGCGCTGCTCGCCCAGCCCGCCATGCGAGCGCAAGCGGTGGTCACCAAGCGCCGAGAGGTCGTGGTCTTCACGCCGCGCGCCGACTGCGGTGCCGCGATCGCTGAACACCGCGAAGTCGCCCTCGCGATCCGGCGGCAATTGGTAGCGTTCGCACACCGTCGCGCGATCGAGCACGAGTTCGATGCCGGGCAGCGACCGTGCAAAGGTCATCATCGCGGCGATATCGCAGGGCTTGAGCAGGTGCACGCGCACGAAGCCACCGAGTGCGCCGTGATGACGAACGAACGGATCGGCGATCGGACAGATCACGCGCGCGATGCCGGGCCCGAACTTCTCGTTCAGCGCGTCCTCGAGATAGACGACGTTCGGCTGGCCATCCGCATCCGACTTGTCGGCCATGCCGTGATCGGCGGTCAGCGCGACGGTTGCCTCGAGTTCGATCAGGCGCGCGATGCGCCGATCCACGGCCGCGTGGAAGTCGTTGGATTCGTCGTCACCCGGCTGGTGCTTGTGCTGCACATAATCCGACGTCGACAGATACATCAGGTCGGGCTTGGCCGTCTCGAGCAGCCTGATGCCGGCGTCCAATGCGAACAGCGACAGATCGGCGGAATACTGATCCGGCTTGGCGCGCCCCACCATCTCCTCACCGTTCTTGAAACCAAGCGCGGTGAGATCGGCAGCGTTCGGGTGTTCGGACGAGAACGCGATGCCCTCCATTTCGTAGGCGAGCACCTTCAAGAGCTTGTCCTTGGCGGTGACCACCGCGGTCCGCACGCCCGCTTGGCTCATGGCCCCGAGAATCGTGCCGCAACGCAGCCGGCGCGCATCCGTCACCATGATCTCTTCGCCAGTGTCGGCGTCGAGATAATAATTGCCATTGATGCCGTGGATGGCGGGTGGCACGCCGGTGACGATCGAGGTGTTGTTGGTGTTGGTGGTCGTCGGCAGCGTCGCCAGCGCGGTGCCGACATAGCCGCTTGACCTCAGCGCACCGAGGGTCGGCAGCACGCCATCCGCAATGCCGCGCTCCAGATATTCGGGGTCGAAGCCGTCGAGGCAGATCACGACGACCGGTCGTCGCGGCACGGCGTAGCTGCGCCCGTTGACCTCGACCAGCGGCAGAGGTCGGGCGGTTTGAGAATGGAGCGTCATACAGTGATCCCAGTCCTGAGCGCCGCCCTGCGGCGGCTGGCGTCCCGGGTGGTAGGCCGTTCACATGTGAGAATCGATCGAATAAAATCGACAAACACGTGAGTATAAGTCGCAGATCAGCGAGGCTTTCCGGTCGCTGTCGTCACACGGAGGTCATTTTGAAAGAACGAGAACTGCCACTGGTTGCCCTACGGGCGTTTGCCGTGGCTGCGCGCAGCGACAGCCTGAGTTCGGCCGCCGAGCAGCTGGGTGTCACCCACGGCGCCGTCAGCAAGCAGGTGCGGCTCCTCGAGGATTGGCTCGGTCAGCAGGTCTTCACCCGAGAAGGCCGCAGTGTGGCGCTCACGCCCTATGGCAGCGTCCTGGCGGAACAACTGAGCCAGTCGTTCCGCAGTATTGAGGCTGCCTGCCAGTATGTCCGCCGTCGTCGCAGCAAGGCGGTGCTGGCGGTCGAGGCGCCGTCGACATTCGCCATGTATTTTCTGATGCCGCGGCTGAAGCGGTTCGAGGCGGCCAATCCCGATCTGGCGGTCTGGATTTCGACGCGGATGACGGGCCAGACACCGGACGTGGCCTCGCACGATCTCCTGATCACGCGCGGCAGCAGCGGGAAGATCGGCGGGCATTCGAAAGCCTCGACGGCGTTGTTCGAAGAGAACCTGACGCCGGTCTGCAGCGTGGACCTGCTGCAGGAGACGGTCATCGCGACGCCGGAGGATCTTCTCACCTTTCCATTGATCACCTCGGCCACGCGGCCGGGACACTGGGAGGCCTGGCTGAAGAAAGCGGGCCTGCGCGACCATCTGTTCGAAGGCGGTCACCGCTTCGACCACATGTTCGTCGCGATGCATGCGGTGCGCGAGGGATTCGGCTCGATCGTCGCGCCGAAGGAGTTCTTTCCCGGAAAGCCCGAATGGCGGCTCGTCTGCCCGTTTCCGGACTTGGTCGTGAAGGGCGAAAAGTACGCCGCTCACCCGACCTCGCGCGCCGATCCGCGCTATCTCGGCCGGTTCTTGGAATGGCTGAAGGAGGAGATCAGGACGTCGGCCCTAAGCCCATCCTGACGCGCCCGGCAAAGCCGAGCGTCTTCAAGAATGGGGAGCCCATGGGCTGGGCTCCCAGATCGCTGGCTCTCAGATCTCGGCGACTATGCCGCTACCGCTGCCGCCCAGAACGGCTTCTTGCACGAAGTTCCGACAGCCGCGCAACGACCGCAGCGCGCGGTTGAAGTCGATGCCGGTCGAGACCAGCGACCGGATCGAGGTCGGGTGGCGGGCGATGCCGCGCAGCACTTTGCGCAGATCGACGTCGCCGTTCGGCTTGATCGCGCTGGAGACGATCTGCGGCAGGCTCCGCCCCGCCGGATCGCTGATCACCCGCAGCGCCGCGAACGGCAGCTTGGCGGCGGCGGCGAAATCGGCGGCGATGTGGCTCTCCATATCGACCGCGGCCGCGCCGGTCTCCGAGCGCAGCGCCGCCTTAGCGGTGCGGGCGGCGACCACCTGCTCGGCCCCGACCAGACCGCCGCGCACCACGCGGTGGCGGCCGAGCCCGGCGCTTCGCAATAATTCGTCGGTGAGTGCAACTTCCGACGCCCAGCGGCGTTCACCCGCCACGACCTCGGTGGCGATGACGATGTCACCGGCCTCGAGAGACGGATCGAGCCCCCCGGCGACGCCGAAGCTGATCACGCCGCGAATCGACGAAGGGTCGAAATCGGCCATGATCGCGCGCAGTTGCTTGGGGTCGCTGCTGCTGCAGATAACGGTGAGGCCCGGCCCCGCCGCGATACGTGCTTCCTGAATCAGGCCCGTCACAATCAATACCGGCCGCGGATCCTGGCGATTCGCCGCGGCCTGCTCGTCCACTGCCCCCAGAATCACATCCCGACCCCTACCACCTTGCTGTTCGCGGCCTGCAAGTTCCGGTACCGCGCTAACGCCCAGAGCGGGAAGAACTTCGGATAGCCATGATACCGCAGATAAAACACCCGCGGGAAGCCCGTCGCCGTGTAACGTTGCTCGTCCCACAGTCCTTTTTCGGTCTGTGTGCTTTTCAGGTACTCGATGCCCCGTGCCACGGCGGGATGATCGACCTCGCCCGCAGCCATCAGAGCAAGCAAAGCCCATGCCGTTTGTGAGGAGGTGGAGGGTGCACTTTCGTAGCCGCGGTAATCCAGTCGGTAGCTGACGGCGTCCTCTCCCCACCCGCCGTCGCGATTCTGCACCGACTCCAGCCAGGCGACCGCCTTGCGGATCATCGGATCGGAATGGGAAACGCCGGCGGCGTTGAGCGCGCACAGCACCGACCAGGTGCCATAGATGTAATTCATGCCCCAGCGGCCGTACCAGGAACCCTCGGCGAGCTGGGTGTCGCGCAGATAGCGGATTGCACGGGCGAGCGCCGGGCTGCTGTCGACCGTCTCCCCGAGCTGCGCCAGCATCGACACGCAACGCGCGGTGACGTCCTCGGTCGGCGGATCGAGCATCGCGCCGTGGTCCGAGAACGGGATGTTGTTCAAATAATACTCGGTATTGTTGATGTCGAAGGCACCCCAGCCGCCATCGTCGCTCTGCATGCCCTCGATCCACTCGCGGGCGCGGGCGATCGCGGCGTCGTAGGCGGGGTTCGGCTGGTCCTTGCGGGCGCGATCGAGCGCCATCACCACCACCGCGGTGTCGTCGAGATCCGGATAATGGGCGTTGTTGTACTGGAACGCCCAGCCTCCGGGGCGGACATTCGGCGCCTTCACGATCCAGTCGCCCTTGACGTCGAGGACCTGGCGCGGAAGCAGCCAATCGAGCGCCGGCTTCACCACCTTGGCACCGTCGTGACCGTCCGCCTCCAGCACCGCGTGGCTGGCGAGCGCCGTGTCCCACACCGGCGAGACGCAAGGCTGGCAGTAGGCTTCGTCGCCGCGATCGACCAGCAGCAGATCGATCCCGCGGCGCTGGATGGCGCGCGGCGGATAATCCTCAGGATAGCCCAGCGCCTCGTACATCATCACGGTGTTGGCCATCGGCGGGAAGATCGCGCCGAGGCCATCCTCGCCGTTGAGCCGCTCCTCGATGAAGGCGCGCGCCTTGTCGATCGCGTGCTGGCGCAGCCGCTTCGGCATCACCGGCTCGATCACCCGCAGCACGGCGTCGATCGACCCGAACAGCTTGAACAGCCCCCAATTCTGATGCGGCGCCTTGGCCGGCATCCCGATCGTCTTGGGGTCCTGCAGGAACAATTCGTCGATGCCGACGCCCTTGGGATTCTTGGCCTTCGGCTTCAGCGCGCACAGCACCAACAGCGGCACCATCGTGGTCCGCGCCCAGTACGACACTTTGTTGAGTGTGAAGGGTGACCAGCTCGGCAGCAGCATAATTTCGACCGGCAGCACTGGCACCGCGCGCCACGTGGTCACGCCGTACAGCGTCAGCAGGAACCGGGTGAAGACGTTGGAATGGATCGCGCCGCCGCGCGAGCGGATCGCCTCGCGCGCCCGCACCATGTGCGGCGCGTCGATGCTGTCGCCGATCATCTTCAGCGCGAAGTAGCCCTTCACGCTGGCGCTCATGTCGAAATCGCCGTCGTGGACCAGCGGCCAGCCGCCGTGGGCGCCCTGGATGCGGCGCAGATAGGTCGCGATCTTGGCTTCGAGCGCGGCATCGACCGGCTCGCCGAGGTAATGCCGCAGCAGCACGTATTCGGCAGGAATGGTGCAATCGGCCTCGAGTTCGAACACCCAATGGCCGTCGTCGCGACGATAGTTCAGCAGCGCGCTGCGCGCCGCATCGATCGAAGCTTCGAGCGCATTGCGCCCGACACCGGTATCGTAGCTGCCGGAATCCATTTTATCTGCTGAGTCTCCGTTGTGGGGGTGGATCAGGCGCGACCGGCTGCCAGCACCAAGTCTGCGGCACGGTTGCCGGATCGGACCGATCCTTCGATGGTCGCCGGTAACCCCGTATCAGTCCAATCGCCAGCGAGATATAGGTTTCTCCACTGGGTGACAGGCCCGGGGCGCAGGGCGTTCTGCGCCGGTGTAGCGGCGAATGTGGCGCGGCGCTCGCGGACAATTTGCCACGGCGGCAGATTGGCGGAGATGCCGGCGATCTTGCAGATTTCGCCCCAGATTTCGGCCGCGAGCTGCTCACGCGGCGCCTCGACCAGGCGGTCGCCGTTGCTGATCGTCACCGACAGCCGGTTCGGGAACGCGAACAGCCACTCCACCACCCCGCCGATCACCCCGGTCAGGGCCGGCATGCCGGGCGGCGGCGCATAGTTGAAATGCGCGTTGACGATGGCGCGGTATTCCTGCGGGGTCTTCAGCCCAGGCAGCAGCGACGCCGCCGGGCGCGGCGGCACCGCCAGCACCACCGCATCGTCCGGACCAAGGGTGACGACATCCTCGCCGCCGAACTGCAGCGCGCCGACGCGGTCGCCGGCCGGGGTCAGCCCCCGCAGCTCGTGACCGAACCGCACGCCGGGGCCGGTGGCGGCGAGCTGCGCCACTGCCGGCTCGACCAGCACGGCGGACAGACCGTCGCGGGCGATCAGCGGCCGGCAAGCCTTGCCGCCGGCCAGTAGCGTCTCGCGCACCACCGCACCGGCGAGCCCGGCGGAGCCTTCCGGCGGATCGACGTTGAGCGCAGCGAGCAACAGCGGCGCCACCAGCCGGTCGTACAGCGGGCCGGAGCATTTGATGGTGTTGCCGATCAGCTTGGTGGTCGGCGCCCACAACAGTGGCATCAGGCCGAGGTAATCGCCGATCGACGTATCCGGCACGCGGCTACTCGCATCGAACAGCCACAGCGGCAGCTTGCCGCCGCCGAGCTTGAGCCGCCAGCGCGCCTCGGTCGGCAGGTCGATGAAGTCGAACTCGGCACGCTCCGGGCCGACCAGCCCGGCCTCGGTGCCGATCGCGCGCGCATACGCGCAGGCAGCGTGATTGCCGGACAGCAGCAGGTGATTGCCGTTGTCGATCACCAGCCCGGTCTGGGCGTCGAAATACGAGCGGCAGCGGCCGCCGGCCTGCTGCATCGCTTCATGGACGTGGACAATGAGGCCGGCGCGGGCGAGCCGGGTCGCGGCCGCAAGACCGGAGATTCCCGCACCGATGACGTGAACTGTTTTCGACATCACACGATCGCGTATTGCAGCAGGATGGCGATCTTCGAGGCCTTGCCGAGCTTCACCGGAGCGCGCGGCGCTGCGAAACCGCGCGCGATCAGAAGCTGCAGGATCGCGTAGTAGTACTTGCCCATGATGCGGGGAGCCTTCACCAGCCGGCGCGGATTGCGGTTCATCACCTTGTCGGCGGCGGCGAAATGCGAAAGCGCGCGCTCCACCAGCGGCGCACAGACGTTCGGCAGCGCCGGATGCGCCGCGACCACGCGCGGATCGGTAGCGGTGATACCGGCCTTGTGCAGCAGCTCGCTCGGCAGATACAGCCGGCCGATGCCGGCATCCTCGTCGATGTCGCGCAGGATGTTGGTGAGCTGCAGGGCGCGGCCGAGATGATGCGACAGCTCGATGCCGTCGCCTTCCGGCAGACCGAAGATCCGCACCGACAGCCGCCCCACCGCACTGGCGACGCGATCGCAGTACAGATCGAGCGTGGCTTCGTCCGGCGCACGGATGTCGGCGTCGACATCCATCTCCATGCCGTCGATGATCGCCTCGAAATCCTCGCGCTTCAGCCCGAAGGTGCGCAGCGATTCCTGATAGTCCGCGAGCCGCGGCGACGGCGCGCCGCGATACAGCGCCGCGATGTCGTCGCGCCATTGCTGCAGCTCGGCGACGCGCACCTCGCGCGGCCGATCGGAATCGGCGATGTCGTCGACGAAGCGGCAGAAGCTGTAGACCTGGAACATGGCCTCGCGCTGCGGGCGCGGCAGGATGCGCATCGCGGCGTAGAACGAGCTACCAAGCGCGACGCCTTGATGCGCGGCCGGCTCCGGCGTGGCGTGAACGGTCATGCGCGCGGCGCCGGATGCGACACCGGTCCCTTCCCGAAGCTGCGGCGGAAGATCTCGGAGCCCATCGCGCCGAAGCTGGCGGTGGCGAATTCGATCGGCTTCAGGTGCACGCGCTCGCTGAGCGGATCGCGGGTCTGCAGCATCCCGACGATGCGGTCGGCATAGGCCTGGATCACCGAGACTTCGAGGCCGAGCCGGAAATCCTTGATCTCGGCGGCGAGCGGCCGGCCGTCGCCGAGCAGCGACGCGGTCCGGGTCGCAAGCCCCTGCAGGCACTTCAGCAGCGCCGGCGACGCCTTCGGCAGACCGAGGTCCTCGACCTTGGCGCCGGCGGCATCGAGCACGTCGCGCGGCAGATACACGCGGTTGAGGGTGCGATAGTCCTTGCCGCAATCCTGCAGGTGATTGTTGATCTGAAGCCCGGCGCACAGCGCATCGGACGCCGGCCAGGTCGCGGTGCTTTCGCCGTGGACGTCGAGCATGAAGCGGCCGACCGGCATCGCCGAATAGCGGCAGTAATGAATGACCTCGTCCCAATCCTCGTAGCGCAGCTTGGTGACGTCCATCCGGAACGCGATCAGCAGATCGAGCGCATGGCGCGGCGGCATGCCGCGCTCCGCCAGCGCCCGGCGCAGATGCACCGCTTCGGCCTGGGTCTCGCCGCGGCCGAGCAGCTCGGCTTCGAGCAGGTCGAGATATTCCAGCTTGGTGGCGGCATCGAGCATCGCGTGGTCGGCGATGTCGTCGGCGGTCCGGACGAAATTGTAGAACGCCAGAATCAGGTCACGGTGCCGCGGATGGATGATCCACGACGCGACCGGGAAATTCTCGTCCCGGTGGGTCTTACCCGATCGAAGCTCGCTCGCAGTCGTCATCGGCACTGGCTAAACACTTGGTTTGGTGACGAAAAAAAGCGAACGGCCGCACCCAGCGGAGCCGGGCGCACCGTTCGCGACGCCATATAAGGGAAATCGCCGGCTAAACCAACGATCTTGACGGAGGATGTCCGGGCCGCAGTTTTGCCCGGATCGCCGCCGGAACCGCCGAACCGGGCCGAAAACGGCCCGGCGGCGGCCGCCGGCTCACCGCCTCACTGGCCGTGGCTGACCAACACCTGGTTGCAGGCCTTGCTGATCTTCGGGCGATTCTGCTGCAGGCAGGACAGAATCACCAGATCGCTCTGCTCCATCACCGAGCGGCAGAAACGGGACACGTCGCGCGAGCAGGCCTTCTGCTCGGCTTCGGTGCCGCTACGCTGCGGTTGCTGGGCATAGGCACCGGAGGACATCGAAACGAGCAGCAACGCGAGCGCAACCAAGGTCTTTTGCATTGTCTTCCTTCGATATGGGCTTGGGGTTCGAAACCCGTTCTCGATCACATCAATGGCGCCGCATGAAAGAATCGCGGGACGCACGCACGATCGGCACAACGGTATGATGTGTCGATCAAGGAGACAAATACGGCCAAATTAGTGCCGACGCACGCGTCAACGCGGCGATGCTGCTGAAAGGCACGCAATACCAGTGGCTTTTTGTCGAAGCGTTGCCGATTTGATGCAAATGCGATAGTTCCGCGGCGGGCGCAGCGGAACAGCATGAGCATGCGCTTGGTGTGGGGGGTCGGCGTCACTATTTGATTTGAACCTGCCGTGAGGCGAACACACTAACCAGCGACGTGACGCAAGGTCGTCACCAAGCGACTCAAGGATGGCCAGAATGCGCCTGCTTCGTTCCTCCACTTCCTCCCTCCACGCGTTGAAGGCAGCCGGGCTCGGCGCCGCGATGATGCTGTCGGCATCGGCCGCGGTCGCGGACTCCGGACCGTTCGCCGGGTTCGAAGGATCGTGGTCGGGCAGCGGAACAGTGGCGCTGTCGGACGGCACCAAGGAGCGGATCCGCTGCAAGGCGACCTATCGGGTCGGCAGCGGCGGCAACCAGTTGACCCAAACGCTGCGTTGCGCCAGCGACAGCTACAAGTTCGACTTGTCGGCCGACGTCGCCAGCAGCGGCGACCGCATCTCCGGTAACTGGAGCGAAGCCAGCCGCAACGTCAACGGCAGCCTGCAGGGCAAGGCCGGCGGCGGCCACATCGAAGTGTTCGTCGAAGCCGCGGGCTTCGCCGCCAGCATCTCGCTCACCACCCGCGGCAACAAGCAATCGGTGGCGATCAGTTCCAAGGGCGAGATCCGCGGCGTCAACATCTCGATGACGCGCGGCTGACCGAACACTCGGCCGACGCTCTGAATCACAAAGCCCCCGGATCTTGCGATCCGGGGGCTTTTGTTCGCGTGGATGATTCTAAACCACCGGCCCTGCGCGATGGCGCCCGCCGCGCAGGCGCTGTGCGGTGGCGATCAGCCACATCGCGGTCGGACGCAGGATGAACAGGTCGGCGATCAGCGCCGCCACCATCGCGAACGCGCTGAGCCAGCCGAACAGCCGCAGCGACGGCAGATCCGAGAACACGGTGACGCCGAGGCCACAGGCCAGCACCACGGTGGTGAGGATCAGCGCCGGTCCCACCAGCACGGTGGCGCGTTCGACCGCCTGCGCGGCGCTGACGCCCGGCGGGCTCTCCAGCCGCAGCCGGTTGAGGAAGTGGATGGTGGCCGACAAGCCGAGACCGAACGACACCGTCAGCGCCACCACGCTGGCGAATTGCAGCCCCTCCCCCATCACCCACAGCATCGTTCCGGACAGCACCACCGGGAAGATGCCCGGCAGGATGCAGGCCAGCATCACCACCACCGACCGGAACGCCAGGCCGATGAACACCGCCACCAGCGCGAACTCGATGGTGAGGCCGTGGTTGAGTTTGGAGATCATATCGGCGCTGTTGCGCGCGGCGATCGCCGACAGGCCGGTGACCGCGATCTCGTAACCCGGGTGCTCGGCGCGCAGCTTGTCGAGCGCATGGTCGAGCTTCTCCACCACCGGAAGGATCTGGCTGGAATCGAGATCGGGCACGCGGCCGGAGACCACCACGGCGGTCTGATCCTCGGCGATGAAGCGACGGACCAGACTCTGCGGCAACAGGTCGACGTACTCCTTCAACGTGTCGACGCTGGTGGTATGCGCCTTCTCGGCGAGCCAGCGTCGCAGCGTCTCCAGCGACCAGACGTTGCCGACGCCGGCCTGCTTCTCGACCGTCGCGTGGACCTGGGCGATGATCTGCAAGGTCTGCGGCGAATACAGCGTCTCGCCCTTGGGAAATTCGATCAGCACGTCGATCGGATTGGCGCCGGTCAGCTTGGCGTCGAGCCGGCTGCTGGCCTGCACCGCCTGTTCGCGGTCGGGCACCTGATCGGCCAGGCGGTAGCGCGGCTCGAGATTGGCGTAGATCACCGACAGTCCGCCGACCACCAGCACCGCCAGGAGGCTGAACAGGCCAGGACGGCCGACCATCCGCACCGCGATGAAGGCGCAGAACCGCCGCAGCGCGTTGACGCCGAGATCGCCGCTCTGGAACTTGGCCGCGAACGCCTCTTCGTGCCTGACCAGCAGCACGCCGAACACCGGCACCAGCGTCAGCACCGCGATCAGCGCCAGCACGGTGGCGAGCAGGCCGGCCTCGCCGAATGCGCGGATCAGATCAGAATTGGAGAATTGCAGCGCGATGAAGGAAATGCCGGCGGTCGCGTGGGTCAGCACGCAGGCCGGCCCGACCACCAGCACCGCGTTCTTGAACGCGGTGTATTTGTCCTCGCCGGCGATCAGCCGGTCTCGTGCAGCAAAGGTGAGCTGCATCGAGTCCGAGAAGCTGATCACCATGATCAGCGGCGTCATCACGTTGAGGAACATGTTGAGGCTGAAGCCGGCCCAGCCCAGCACGCCGAGCGCCAGCAGGATCGCCAGCAGCGGCGGAAACGCCGCCACCACCATGAACGAGATCTTGCGGAAGAACAGGATGGCGATGACGCAACCGGCGAGGATGCCGGCGACGTTGTAGATCAGGCCGTCGCGCTCGACCGCGTTGCGGATTTCGAGCTGCATCACCGGCACGCCGGACAACTCACGCGTTAATCCGGAGCCCTCGAGATCCTGGTCCATCGTCTTGCGCATTTCGCCGATGGTCGCGCGCAGCCGGGTGGTGTCGCCCACCACCTTGGGATCGAGCGACAGCACCACCAGCGCCAGCGTGCCGTCCTCGGACAACAGCTTGCCACGGATGATCTCGTTGCTCTTCACCGTCTGGATGAACTGGTCGTAGGCGTCGCCTTCCGGCAGATCGGGCGGAAACAGCGCCGCCGGCAGCTTGCCGGGCTCCGGCGCCTGCCGCGCCGAGAACAGCGAGATCAGGCCGCGCACGCCGTCGATCAGTTGCAGGTCGGTGACGGTGTCGCGCAGTTTCTCAAGATTGTCCCGTGCCAGCAGATCCTTGCCTTCCACCACGAGCAGCACGTCGAACTCGGTCGACGGAAACCGCTTGGTGACCTCCTCGTACTGCTTGAACTCCTTGGTGTCGGAGCGGAACAGCTGGCTGAGGGAGTCATCGATCTTGATCCGCTCGATGCCGAACACCGCACCGACGATCAGCGCCAGCAGGATGATGCAGGACACCACCGGCGCGCGTAGCGGGATTAGGCCAAGCCGCTCCAGGCCAAAGGCGATGCTGACCCGCCGCCGCTTCAATTCCGCGACTTCGGCATCGTTCACGTTTTTATCCAGCATGCGCTATTCCGTCCTGTCGATCGCTCGTCCTAGCCAGAATTCCCGGCACGAATACGACAGCGTCGCATCGCCCGGCATCCAGGTCCTCGGACATGCAGCAATTCACCACGTGCGCAGGCTCGGACCGACCGCCCTTCGGCATCGAGACTGGGAACCGGAATCCAACAGATTCGCGGTCCGCTTGCGAGTTTTCCGATCGCCTCGGATCAAGGCGACGGCAGCTCCGGAATCGGGCTGCCGCTCTCGTCCTTGAGGATGACGCCGGTCGCCTCGCGCACCAATCCCTCGCGCACCAGCCAGGCGATCTTGTGCGCCGCCTCATCCGCCGAGATACCGGCGTCATGGATGTTGGAGACGCAGTTGCGGTCGGCGTCGGTGAGCCCGGCGCGCGGCCCGAAGGTCAGATAGGCACCAAGGCTGGCCGGCGCCGACAGTCCAGGCCGTTCGCCGATCAGCACCAGCACCATCCGGGCGCCGAGTGCGGCGCCGATTTCGTCGCCCAGCGCAACTCGGGCACCGGTCGCGACCACTGCGGCGCCGATGCTGATCCGGGCCGCAGCGAGCCGCGGCAACAGTTGTCGCACCACGCCTGCGGCCTGCGCCGCCACAGCAACGGGCGACAGGCCATCGCCGACCACCAGTGCGACATCGCCCCCTTGCAGGACACCGGCCAGCGAGTCGCGCGAGGTCGGATCCAGTTGGCGGCCAAGGTCGGGCCGGGCCAAATAGTCGCGGCGGTCCGCGGCGCGGCTCGCCACCTGCAAAGCCGGCAGGCCGATCGCCTGCAGCTCGCCGGCGATGGCCGCGGCATCGAAGCCGGCATGGACGGCGTCTCGGGCGCGGGCGTGGGCCAGGGTGAAATCCAGCAGCGCCTCAGTCGGCAGGCTGGCGCCGGCGCGGCCAAGGGCGACGCGGGCCGGAGTGAGACGGCGCAGCTCGGCAAGCGAGCGCGGCGGAGTGGCGGGTGAAGTCATAGCAGTCCTATTCGGCCGGCACGGCCGCTTCCCGCAGGCGCAGGGAGTAGTTGGAGGCATTGGCGTGGCCGCGCGAGGCTTCGCGCGCGTAGATGATCAGATGATGCGCCACCACCATCACCAGCAGCAGGTTCTCGATGTCGCCGCGGATCAACCGCTGCAGCGCGAACTTCCAGAACACCAGCTTGTAATCGCCGCGAACACCGATCTGCCAGATGATGTTGCGCAACATGATCAGGGCACGCTTGATGTTGGCCTTCGATGCACGCTGCGGCGTCGCAGGATGGAGCCGCGTCGCATAAGCGTGCTCGATCTGATACGCGTAGCGCCTCAGCAGCGCCTCGGGCTGGTAGGCTCGCGCCATGCAGTCCTTCCACATCGCCACCACCTGATCGTGCGGCAACAGGAAGTCGACATTGGACTCGCGGTTGTCGTCGTGGACCAGCCGGCCCTCGCGCTCCAGCCGGTCCCACAGCGGCGTCTTCGGCAACGCCTGCAGCAGATTGATGGTGAGCAGCGGGATCTGCGACTGCTCGATGAACTGCATCAGGAATTCGCCGGTCTCCGGCGTGTCGGTGTCGAGGCCGAGAATGATGCCCGACACCACCTCGATGCCGTAGCTCGAGATCGTCCGCACGCCTTCGAGGATCGGGACCATCATGTTGTGGTCCTTGTGCATCGCTTTCAGCGCGGTCGGATCCGGCGTTTCGATGCCGCAGAAGATCGTGCAGAAATACGCCTCGCGCATCAGCTCGAGAATTTCGGGACGCTTGGCGATGTTCAAGGTCGCCTCGCAGGCGAGCTGCAGCTGAAAGCCGGTGCGCTTCTGCCATTCGACCAGATGCGGCAGCAGATCGAGCGCCGCCTTGCGGTTGCCGATGAAATTGTCGTCGACGAAATACACCGAACCGCGGATGCCGCATTCGACCATGCGGTCGAGCTCGGTGATGATCTGCTCGGGCGTCTTGAGCCGCGGATTGCGGCCGTACAGGCCCGGAATGTCGCAGAATTCGCACTGATATGGGCAGCCCGACGAATATTGGATGCTGCCGAGCAGATATTTGCTGCATTCCGCCAGCTCGTAGGCCGGAATCGGAAACAGCGTCATATCGAGGCGGTCTTCGGTGGTGAAAACGATCTGGCGATTCGGCCGCGCGACGTCCTGCGACAGCTTCGCGATCAATTGATCGGTGGCGTCGCCGAGTTCGCCGACATGCAAATAGTCGAAATTCGGGTAGTGGTCCGGGCAGGCGCTGACCGAAGGGCCGCCGAGCGCCACTGGCAGATCGAAATCATGCGCGCGCCGGCAGATGTCGTTCATCTGCTGCCGCTGGATGTGCATGCCGCTGACGAACACCGCCTCCGCCCAGGTGAAATCCTGCTCGGTGGCCGGACGGATGTTCTCGTCGACGAAGCGAACCTGCCATTCCTCGGGCAGATAGGCTGCGATCACCAGCAGCCCCTGCGGCGGCATGAAGGCCGCAACGTCGTCCATCAGCGGATAGGAGTGCTGAAACGTACCGAAGGACTTGGTGTAGCGCGGGAAGACACACAGTATGCGACGACTGGTTTGCCCCGACTCGGCTCTCATCGAACTTTCCCCGCGAACGTCACGCTGTCCCGAGTTGGTTGCAGCGATCGCCCGCACGGTTCGACCACCGGCCCCAAAAACGGCAAGTCCAATACAACCACGAGAGTCGCAACCGGTTCCCCTCGGCTCTGAAGTTCCCGAGCGCGGCCGCGAGGCATGATCTAATCACGGGGCCAGCGGAGCGGCCAGCGATTCTTGTCGGGGTGTCTGTCCAAGCGGCGCCGTCAGGCGATCAAACGCGCGGCGATGTCCGGCAGCAGGACACCGTCCGTCAGCGGGCGGTGATCCGGTCCGGCAAAGCCGGCACGGACAAGCCAATCGTCGAACTCCGGCGCGCGTTTCAGCCCGAGCAGATCGCGAACATACAGCGCATCGTGAAACGAGGTCGACTGGTAGTTGAGCATCACGTCGTCGGCACCGGGCACGCCCATGATGAAATTGACGCCCGCGGCTGCGAGCAGCGTCAACAGCGTATCCATGTCGTCCTGATCGGCTTCGGCATGGTTGGTGTAGCAGATGTCGACGCCGAGCGGCAGGCCGAGCAGCTTGCCGCAGAAATGATCCTCCAGGCCGGCCCGCACGATCTGCTTGCCGTCGTACAGATATTCCGGACCGATGAAGCCGACCACGCTGTTGACCAGCAGCGGCGAGAACGCCCGCGCCACCGCATAGGCGCGCGCCTCGCAGGTCTGCTGATCGACACCGTGATGCGCGTTCGCCGACAGCGCCGAGCCCTGCCCGGTCTCGAAATACATCACGTTGTCGCCGACGGTGCCACGCTTCTGCGCCAGCGTCGCCTGATGCGCCTCCGCAAGCAGCGCCAGATCGATGCCGAAGCTGCGGTTGGCGGCCTCGGTGCCGGAGATCGACTGGAACGTCAGATCGACCGGCGCCCCCTGCTCCATCAGGCGCAGCGTGGTGGTGACGTGGGTGAGCACACAACTCTGCGTCGGGATCGCCAGCCGCGCGATGATGTCGTCGAGCAGCCGCACCAACTGGCCGAGCACGGCCGGGTCGTCGCTCGCCGGATTGATACCGATGCAGGCGTCGCCGGCGCCGAGCAGCAGGCCGTCGAGAATCGATGCGGTGATGCCGCGGGCGTCGTCGAACGGATGGTTCGGCTGCAGCCGCACGCTCAGCCGGCCCGGCAGCCCGATGGTGTTGCGGAAGCGGGTGACGACGCTGCATTTCTTCGCCACCAGGATCAGATCCTGATTGCGCATCAGCTTCGACACCGCGGCGACCATTTCGGGCGTCAGCCCCGGCGCCAGCGCGGCCAGTGATGACGGCGTCGCGGCGTCCGACAGCAGCCAGTCGCGAAAGCCGCCGACGGTGAGCGAGGCCACCGGCACGAACGCCGCCGCGTCGTGACGATCGGCGATCAGCCGCGTCACTTCGTCGGCCTCGTAAGGGATCACCATTTCGGACAGGAATTGCCGCAGCGGCAGATTGGCTAGCGCCATCCGCGCCGCAACCATCTGCTCGGCGCTGTCGGCGGCAATGCCGGCAAGACGATCGCCGGAGCGCGGCGGGCTCGCCTTGGCGAGCAGGTCGCGCAGGTCTTCGAACACAAACGAGACGTTGCCGATGCTGTGGCGGTAGATCATGGCGTCTCCGGCCAAGTGCTGCGATTGCAGCTCAGGCCGGAGCGTAGCAAAGCCGCGTGCGTCAGGCGACCCGCACGGTTGCGAGAAATTTAGTCACCTCGGCGCGTAGCCGATTGTTCTCGTTGGACAACATCTGAGCCGAGGTCAGCACCTCGTCCGAAGCCGCGCCGGTGTCGGCGGCGCCGCGGTTGACGTTGCCGATGCTGGCCGCAACCTGATTGGTGCCGACCGCTGCCTGCTGCACGCTGCGGGCAATCTCCTGGGTGGCGCTGCCCTGCTCATCGACCGACGCCGCAATCGTCGACGAAATATGGGCGATCTTGCCAATGGTGCCGCCGATCTCCTTGATGGCCACCACCGACTCGCGGGTGGCCGCCTGCATCTCGGCGATCTGCGCGCTGATTTCGTCGGTGGCCTTGGCGGTCTGCTCAGCCAGCGCCTTGACCTCCTGCGCCACCACGGCGAAACCGCGGCCGGCCTCGCCGGCACGAGCGGATTCGATGGTGGCGTTGAGCGCCAGCAGATTAGTCTGGCCGGCGATGGTGGTGATCAGCTGGGTGACGTCGCCGATCCGGTTGGCCGCTTGCGCCAGCTTGGCGATCCGCGCATCGGTTTGTTCGGCCTGCTGCACCGCCTCGTCGGCGATCTTGCGGGACTCGCTGACCTGACGGCTGATCTCCTCGACCGAGGCGGTCATCTCTTCGGTGGCCGACGCCACCGATTGCACGTTGTTCGACGTCTGCGACGACGATGCCGCGACCGTGGTGGCGAGCTGCTGGGTCTCGGCACTGCCCTTGGCAAGGGCGCCGGCGGAGGCTTCCAGCGCCTGCGAAGCGATGCCGACCTGTTCGACGATCTGACCGACCGCGGCCTCGAAGCTGTCGGCGAGCTGATGCAGCTCGGCGCGCCTGGCCTCGGCGGCCTCGCGATCTTGTCGCTGGCGTTCCGCCTGTTCCCGTTCGGCCTTCGCAACCGCCTGAAGCTTGAACTCCTCCACGGCGCGCGCCATCTGGCCGACTTCGTCGCCGCGTTCGAGACCAGGCAACTGCACCTCGAAATTGCCAGTCGCCAGTTCGCGCATCGCGCCGCTCATCGCCGTCACCGGTCGGGCAATGCTGCGGCCGATCAGGAACGAGAATGCGATACCGACCAACGACGCCACGGCGAGGATACTGCCGAGCACCAATTGTTCGCGATCGAGCGCGATTCCGGTCTGCGCAATCTCGCGGTCGCGCGTGTCGGCCGTCGACAGCAGCAGATCGCTGATCTGCCGGTCGATCTCGCCGAAGCTCTTTTCCGCGCTCTTGATGAACAGCATCGCCGAGCCGGCGTCGCCGTCGGCCATCTCGACCGCGTTCTTGGCCTGTTTCTGATAGGCGGCAACCGCCGCCTTCAATTTCTGAAACGACGGCTTGGCGGCGTCGGCGCCGAGCGCCTTCTCGACTTCACCGAGCGAAGCCGGGATCTGACCGATGCCGGCGGACGCTTCCTTGATCACCTGAGCGAGCTTGGCCGCGTCGGTCTCGTTCGCCGCGGTCGCGGCCATCCGGTACAGCTTGGCGTGCGCGGTCCAGGCGGTGTTGTTGAGGTCGGCCGCGAGCTCCGACAGCCTGACCGGGCCGGACACCAGCTTGTCGACGTTTTGCTGATTAGCGCGCAGCGACTGCAGCGCAAAGGCGCCGATCGCGATCATCACCACGACGAGGAATGCCGGAGCAAGCTGGACCTTCCACGACAACCCGATGTGTTTAATCCAGCTTGTCATCAACGATGTTCCGATATCCATTCCGCGGCGATCGAGCGTGACCGGCAGAGGTCACATCTTGTAGACGCCGGCGCAGACGGCGGTGTTTTCCAGCCGCTCGCAGTACATCTCTTTGGGTTCGACCTTCTTGCTGACCGGATTGACGAACTTGTAGTCCTGCCAGAACGACGGCTGCTTGGCGGCCAGTTCGACACGCTCCTTGACGTACAACTTGCCGTCGACGTCCTGCGCCTCGATCATATCCTTGCCGACGAACTTGGCGTTGGCGCCGTGCGCCAATACCTTTCCGTCGAGCTGGTAAACCACGACGTAGAGATCATCCTTGACGAACGGACCGCCGCGGTCGCTGATCGTCGGATAAACCTTGTCGGCGCCATCGGCCTTGATCGCGGCGACGGCTTTTTTGACCATCGCAATGGCGTCGTCCTTGCTCGCGCCGGCGACGGCGGGGGCGGCGGCAAAGGCCATCGCGGCTGCGGCGGCGACGGCAAGGATGTGCTTGTTCATTGGAGATGTCCTCCTGGAAAGACCACAGGTTCAATGCCCGGTCACACTGACGTTCAAACGCGAACGTAGTGTTAAACAACTACCTCGGGTTGTTACCAGGCGATCGGCCTTCGAACTAATAACTAACTGGGAAATCTACTGATTTTATCGGCTCGCCGGTACGGCAGCGGACATTCGGGACGAACTGAGACCGTCCGAGTGGTTACTCGATTGGTATGACGTCGACCGCAACCGAGAGTTTCTGCCGGCGCGAGCCGACGATGACACCGTCGACCGGCGAGACGTCCGAGAAGTCCCGGCCGATCGCCAGGACGATGTGGTCGGTTCCGACCAGAAGATCGTTGGTCGGGTCAAATCCGATCCAGCCGAGTTCATTGCCGCACCACACCGAGACCCAGGCGTGGGTGGCGTCGGCGCCCTGCAGCCGCTCCTGCCCTTTGGGCGGATAGGTCCGCAAGTAACCGCTGACGTAGGCGGCCGGCAGCCCCAGCCCGCGCAGACCAGCGATCATCACATGAGCGAAGTCCTGGCAGACACCGTGGCGCTTCTCGAACACTTCGGCCAGCGGGGTCGAGATGACCGTCGCCTTGGGATCGTAGCGGAATTCGGTGCGGATCCGCCGCATCAGTTCGGCGGCGCCGGCGAGCACGCCGCGACCAGGGGGAAAGCTGTGCGCCGCGTAGCGCGTTACCGCCGACTGGATCGGTACCAGCGGGCTGGAAAATACGTAGCCGACCGGCGAGGCCGCACCGAGACTCGGGCTGGTGAGCGCGGCGTCACGCGCAGCCTCCCACGGCTGACTACCAGAATCGCGCGGCGGCGGCTGCCGCGTCACCTCGACCCGCGACCGGCTGTCGATCCGCAAGACGCGGTGCGGCGCATCGATCACGATACTTTCGGTCAGCGTGCCGAAATAATCGGTCCGAGCAGTGCGCACGGCCGGCCGCGGCTTGATCTCGATCGCGTGCGACAGCAGCCGCTGATCGGCATCGGCAAGCGGCTTCAGCCGCAGCGAACAGCGGGCGAAGCTGACCTGGCTGCCATAGGAGTAGGTCGTGACGTGGCGAATGTCGTAGATCACGCCAGCCCCGTCAGCTTTTCCGGGCGCATCGCGCTGGCGCCGTGCGGGAAGTAGTGCGCGCCGACCGCCTCGGCGAGACCGAGCAGGTCCTGCTCCAGACTGAACAGCCAGGAGGCGTCGATCGCCTCGGCCTCGGCCGCGGTCAGATTTGCCAGCGCCGACACTGCGAGCCGCTGCGGCCGTTCGATCAGGCCGCCTTCGTGTAGCGCCGGCAGGCTGGCGATGTGGTCGTTGAGTTCTTCGACCTGGAACGCCACCGAACGTGGATTGTAGGGATCGAGCACCGCGAGATCCCGGACCGGCGCCAGTAGTGGCGCCAGCAGATAGCGCGACCGGTAGGTGATCTGCGAATCCACCAGGGTCAGCAGCACGTCGAGGTCTTCGGAGGTCGCGCCGTCGCAGGAGAACTGCCGGGCGAACCGGGCGGTGTTGACGGCCCGCTCGATGCGGCGGCCGATCCGCAGGAAGCGCCACCCGGCGGCGCGGTTCATGTTCTCGTGCGACAGGCCGGAGAAACCAGCCAGTTCCTGCAGCGCCACGTCGGCGGCCTGGACCACCGCTTCTTCACCCTCGACCGGTACCGCGAGGCGCGCTTCCATCTGGGTAATGACGTGCCAGGCGTCCGGCGACAGCCGCTCGCGCAGCGACGAGGCGTTGCGCTGGGCGGCGCGGATCAGCGACAGTGCCGAGCCGAACTCATCCGGGCTCTGCAGCGCGTCGGCGGCGATCTTGGCGGTCTGGGCGCGGGGCCCCAGCGAGGTTGCACCCCAGGCGATCAGCAGCCGCTGGATCTTCTCGATGGCGTGGTGCAACGGCCCCTTTCCGGGATCGCGCTGCGGCGCGCTCAGCGCGCGCAGCAGCCGCAGCGTCGCTTCGGCGCGCTCGAGATAGCGGCCGAGCCAGAACAGATTGTCGGCGGCCCGGCTCGGCAGCACGCCGGTGATGCGGCGGATGCGGACGCTGTCGACCGCCGGCAGCAGCGACGACGGCTCGACCGCATGATCGGCCACCACCCAGACGTCGGCGGCGCGGGCGCCCTCGCCCATCGACACCGCGCGCGAGTCGAGCCGGTCGGCGATGCGGCAGAACCCGCCGGGCATCACCGCCCAGCCCTGTTCGGTGGCGGCGGCGAACACCCGTAGCACGAACGGCCGCGGCGCCAGCTTGCCGTCGTCCCATACCGGCGTGGTCGACAGCCGCACCTGCTCCTGAGCGACGTAGTCGAGCCCGCGGGCTGCGATGGCGTCGCGCAGATGATCGCGCACCACCGGCGGCAATTCGCCAGGCAGCACCGGACCGTGATGCGAGAAGCCCGGCACGCTCTGGCCGTAGGCGCCTTCGATCACGAACTCGTCGAGCCGGTCGAGCACCTCCTCGCGCGCCGCGGCCTGGCCGCACCACCAGGTGGCGATGTGCGGCATCTTCAGATCTTCGCCGAGCAGCCGGCGCGCCAGCGGCGGCAGGAAACCGAGCAGCGAGCGGGCTTCGAGCACGCCGGAGCCCGGCATGTTGGCGACCACGACGCCGCCCTTGCGGATAACGTCGGTCAGACCGGCAACGCCGAGCTGCGAGGAGGCGTCCAGCTCCAGCGGATCGAGCGAATTGGCGTCGATCCGGCGCAGCAGCACGTCGATCCGCTTCAGGCCGGCGACGGTGCGGATGTGCAGACGATCGTCGGCGACTGCGAGATCGTCGCCTTCGACCAGCAGAAAGCCGAGATAGCGCGCCAGCGTGGCGTGCTCGAAATAGGTCTCGCTGAACCGGCCCGGCGTCAGCAGCCCGATCCGCGGCTCGTCGCGATCGGCGATCGCGCGCAGGCTGTCGCGGAACGCTTCGAAGAACGACGCGACGCGCTCGACATTCATCGATTTATACAGATCGTTGAAGGCGCGCGACAGCACCAGGCGGTTTTCCAGCGCGTAGCCGGCGCCGGACGGCGCCTGGGTGCGATCGCCCAGTACCCACCACTGCCCATCCGGCCCGCGCCCGATGTCGGCGGCGTAGAAATGCAAGTAACGACCGCCCGGTGGCTTCACCCCGACCATCGGCCGCAGATAATCCGCGCTGCCGGCAATCGCCGCGGCGGGCAGCGCACCGTCGGCGATCAGCCGGCCGTCGCCGTAGATGTCCTGCAGCACGCTCTCCAGCAGCGTGGCGCGCTGGGCGATGCCGGCGGCGATCTGTTGCCACTCCGTCTCACCGATCAGCAACGGCACATGGCTGAGCGGCCAGGCGCGATCCACCGCGTCCCCGGGCGCCCGATAGGTGACGCCGGCGTCACGCAGATGCCGGTCGGCGGCGGCGAAGCGGCGCTCGATCTCGTCGGAGGACAACGCCGCGAACGCGTCGAAATAGCGACTCCACACTGCGCGCGGCTGGCCGTCGGCACCGATGAATTCGTCGGGAATGCCAGGCAGGCGCACATAGTCGCGGCTCCACTGCGCAACCTTGCGATCGCGCGGTCGAGCCTTCCGGGCCGGGCCGCCTTGCTGCGCCATTGTCTCATCCCCCATGTAGAAGGATTCAATGCAGCAGTGGCGTGCGCAAGTCGAGGGTCAGCGGGAATTCAAGTGTGCGTTCTTCCTGCGGCGGATCGATCCGCCCCGGGGTATGGCCGTGATCCTGGAACCGGGCCAGCCGCCGCGCCTCGGCTTCATACGAGTTCACCGGCTTGGTCTCGTAGGCCCGGCCGCCCGGATGGGCCACGTGATAGACGCAGCCGCCGAGCGAGCGGCCGTTCCAGGTGTCGACGATGTCGAACACCAGCGGCGCATGCACCGGAATCGTCGGGTGCAGCCCGGCAGCCGGCTGCCAGGCCTTGAACCGCACCGCCGCCACCGCCTCGCCGGCGCGCGCGGTCGGCGTCATCGGCAGCCGGCGGCCATTGCAGGTGATGACGTGGCGGCCTTCGACGAAGCCTTCGGCCTTGACCTGCAATCGCTCCACCGAACTGTCGACGAACCGCACCGTGCCGCCCGCGGTGCCCTCTTCGCCGAGCACATGCCACGGCTCCAGCGCCTGCCGCAGCTCCAATGTGACACCGCCGTGATACACGCTGCCGAACACGGGAAAGCGAAACTCGAGCTGCGCGGTGAACCACTCCGGCTCGAACGCATAGCCGGCGCGGCCTAGCTCGCCGAGCACGTCGCGAAAATCCTCCCACAGATAATGCGGCAGCATGAAGCGGTCGTGCAGCGCCGTGCCCCAGCGCACGAACTTGCCGGAGAGCTGCTCGCGCCACAGCATCGCGATCAGCGCACGGATCAGAAGCTGCTGCGCCAGACTCATCCGCGGATCGGGCGGCATCTCCAGCGCGCGGAATTCGACCAGGCCAAGCCGGCCGGTCGGGCTATCCGGCGAATACATCTTGTCGATGCAGATCTCGGCCCGATGCGTGTTGCCGGTGATATCGACCAGAATATTGCGGAACAGCCGGTCGGCGAGCCACAGCGGGCCCTTCACGCCCGGCGGCGGCACATGCGCCAGCGCGATTTCGAGTTCGTACAGCGAATCGTGGCGAGCCTCGTCGATCCGCGGCGCCTGACTGGTCGGGCCGATGAACATGCCGGAAAACAGATACGACAGCGACGGATGCCGCTGCCAGAACAGCACCAGACTCTTGAGCAGATCCGGCCGGCGCAGGAACGGCGAGTCCGCCGGACTGGAGCCGCCGACCACCACATGATTGCCGCCGCCGGTGCCGGTGTGGCGTCCGTCGATCAGGAAGCGGTTGGCGCCGAGCCGCACTTGGGCTGCGTCCTCGTACAGGCCGAAAGTGGTGCGCACCGCCTCACGCCAGTTTTGCGCCGGCTGGATGTTGACCTCGATCACGCCGGGATCGGGCGTCACCTTGATGACGTCGATGCGCGGATCGTAGGGCGGCGGATAGCCTTCGATATGGACGCGGATCTGCATCTCTTCGGCGGTGGCTTCGACCGCGGCGATCAGTTCGAGATAGTCCTCGATTCGCTCGGTCGGCGGCATGAAGGCGCACAGCACGCCCTCGCGCAGCTCGATCGACATCGCGGTGCGCACGCCGCCTTTGCGCAGCTTCTGCTCCTCGACCGGCTGGTTCGTGGTCGCCTCGGCCGAGCCTTGTTCGAACACCGCCATCTGCTCGCGCTCAGGCTCCGCATCGTTCGCGGGCGGCGGCGCGAACAGCGGCAGCGTGCCGCGCGGCTCCAGCGGATCGCGCGGCACGATGAACGGATAATCGTCTTCTGGGATGTGCGGCAGCGACGAGATCGGCAGCCGGAAGCCGAGCGGCGAGTCGCCCGGCAGCAAGAACAGATTGCCGCGGCGCAGCTTCCAGCGCTCGCTGCGCCAACGCTTCTTCTGCGCCGCCGTCGCTTCCGCATTCCACGCCTGGATCGGCAGCACGAAACCGCGCGGCGTATTCAGCCCGGTGTCGAACACCCGCGCCATCCGCGCCCGCTCTTCTGGATCGGCGAGCTTGTTGTCGTGCGGGTCGACGTTCGGCGGCAGCGCGGCCTCCTTCTGCAGCCAATGGTTCGGATCCTCATAGGCCGGCAGCACGTAATCGGTGTCGATGCCGAGCCGCTTCGCGGTCCCGATCGCGAACTGCTCGGCCTCTTCGACCTTGGCCGGGCGCTGCCCCACCACCGGCGCGATCAGCTCGGCATTGTTCCAGATCGGCACGCCATCCTTGCGCCAATACAGGCCGAACGCCCAGCGCGGCAGGCTTTCGCCCGGGTACCATTTGCCTTGACCGAAATGGAGGAGGCCGCCGGGCGCGAAGCGGCTGCGCAGCCGCCGGATCAGATCGTCGGCCAGCATCCGCTTGGCGCCGCCGACCGCGGCGACGTTCCACTCGGGCGATTCCAGATCGTCGATCGACACGAAGGTCGGCTCGCCGCCCATCGTCAGCCGCACGTCGTGCGCGACCAGATCGGCATCGACCTTCTCGCCGAGCGCATCGAGCCGCGCCCAGGATTCGTCGGAGAACGGCTTGGTGATGCGAGGGGCTTCGCGGATGCGTTCGACCCGCATGTCGAACTTGAAATCGACATTGGCAAAGCCGACCACGCCGGAGATCGGCGCTGCCGTGCGATAATGCGGCGTGGCGGCGACCGGGATGTGGCCCTCGCCGGCGAGCAATCCCGAGGTGACGTCGAAGCCGACCCAGCCGGCGCCAGGCAGATACACTTCGGCCCAGGCGTGCAGATCGGTGAAGTCGTGCGCCGCGCCCCTGGGCCCGTCGAGCGACTCGATGTCCGGGCGGAGCTGGATCAAGTAACCGGACACGAACCGCGCCGCGAGGCCGAGATGCCGCAGCGTCTGGATCAGCAGCCAAGCCGAGTCGCGGCACGAGCCGGCACTCTTGGCCAGCGTCTCTTCCGGGGTCTGCACCCCCGGCTCCATCCGGATGATGTAATTGACCCGTTCGCGCAGTTTGGCGTTGAGATCGACCAGGAAATTGACCGTGCTTTCGGCCTCGCGCGGAATCGAATCGAGATAGGCTTTGAACAACGGCCCCGGCTCGATCGTCGCCAGATACGGCGCCAGCTCGTGCTGCAGGTCGGCGGTATATGAGAACGGAAAGCTCTCGGCGTAGCTTTCGACGAAGAAGTCGAACGGGTTGATCACCGTCATCGCCGCGGTGAAATCGACCTCGATCTTGAGTTCGTCCGCCTTCTCCGGAAACACGAACCGTGCCAGCCAATTGCCTTGCGGGTCCTGCTGCCAATTGATGAAGTGGTTGGCCGGCGTGACCTTCAGCGAATACGACAGAATCGGCGTCCGCGTATGCGGCGCCGGACGCAGCCGGATGGTCTGGGGGCCGATGTCGACCGGGCGGTCGTATTTGTAATGCGTGACGTGATGAAGGGCGACGTAGATCGACACGAGGGCAGCTCCGGCATTGAATTTGAGCAGAACACCGGAACTCGGGGCGATCAAGCGCTAACAAAGGGCAAGGGGTGCACAAGCGGAAGGCGTCTGGCCCCCCACACACTGCCGTCATCGCCCGCGCAGGCGGGCGACCCAGTATCCCAGAGCGTCTGCGACCGAACACCAATGCTCTGGAACACTGGATCCTCCGCTTTCGCGGAGGATGACGATGAGTGGGGATTGAAGGCGGCGGCTCTGGAAGACGACTCGGTGGAGAATGGAGATGGACGCCGGCCCTTACGCCTTCCCGCCCGAATTCTTCCGCGTCTCGGCGACCCAGCTGCGGGCGCCGATCGCCATGATGCCGCTGTCGTTGAGCAGCGTCACCAGCTTGAAGCCGAGCGCGATGTTGCGGGCGGCGCCTTCGGGGCCGGAGCAGTGGATGCCCGGATACAGGCCGCGCTTGTCGCATTCCTTCAACAGCTTGTCGTAGATTTTCAGGATCTCCGGCTCGTCACGATCGAGCTTCGGCACCAGGCCGTAGGAAAAGCCGAGATCGCTCGGCCCGATATAGACGCCGGCGATGCCCTCGACGTCGAGGATCGCTTCCATGTTCTCGACCGCGGTGCGGGTCTCGATCATCGGGATGCACAGCGTCTCGTCGTTCGCAGTCGCCTGATAATTGCCCGACGAGCCGTACAGCCCGGCGCGGATCGGACCGTTGCTGCGGGTGCCGCGCGGCGGGTACTTGCAATACTGGACGAAATTCTCCGCTTCTTCCTTGGTGTTCACCATCGGGCAGATCACCCCGTAGGCGCCGCCGTCCAGCACTTTGCCGATGATGCCCGGCTCGTTCCACGGCACCCGCACCATCGGCGTCACCGGATGCGCCTGCATCGCCTGGAAGCAGGTGACCATCGATTGATAGTCCTGCACGCCGTGCTGGATATCGACCGTGACGCTGTCGAACCCGCACTGCGCCATCACCTCCGCCGAGAACCCCGACGGAATCGCCAGCCAGCCGTTGACCACGACTTTGCCGTCGGCCCACAATTCCTTCACCCTGTTCGCCATGTTGCTCCTCGAGCGTTGTGATGGAGACGATGTTGTTAGTCGCCACTGTCATCGCCGGGCTCGACCCGGCGATCCATCCTGCGAAAGAGGATGGATGCGCGGGTCAAGCCAGCGCATGACGCCATGTGACCCAGCCAAGCACAATCCCTCATGGTGAGGAGGCGCGTAGCGCCGTCTCGAACCATGGGCTGCGTGGATAGCGCGCGCCGCGTGGCCCATCCTTCGAGACGCCGCGCTGCGCGCGGCTCCTCAGGATGAGGTCGTGCCGGTCGCGATCCATCACGCCGTCGCCGCCTGGATCGCGGCTTCGTCGACGCCGACTTCGCGGGCGGTGGCGACGATGGCGGCCCAGGTGTCGTCGGGGAGCGGGACGCCGTTTTGGGTGCGCTCGGCGCGCATGCGTGTTTCGGGATCGCCGGGGATCAGAACCTGATCGACGCCGGCGATCGGCTTGGCGCTCTTGAAGTAATCGACGTAGCGCGTGACTTCGGCGTCGAACACGTGTGCAGGATCGATCTTCTTCGGATCGACATAGATCGAGAACATGCCGTTGGCGAACGGCCGGTTCGGCCCGGTCGCGCCGTTGCCGGTGAGCGCGCCGCCGAGCAGTTCGCAGATCAGCGCCAGGCCCGAGCCCTTGTGCTCGCCGAAGGCGCGGATCGCGCCCTGGCCGTTGGCGTGGTTGATCGGGCCGTCCTTCTCGTGCGGGCCATACAGCGTCGCCGGGTCTTCGCTCAAGGAGCCGTCGGAATTGATCAGCGCGCCCTGCGGCAGCTTCTTGCCGCCGCGCGCCGCGACCAGCACCTTGCCCTCCGCGACGATCGAAGTGGCGAGATCGAGCACCACCGGCGGCGCGCCGGGGCGCGGAATGCCGACGCAATACGGCGCGGTCGACAATCTGCGCTCGACGCCGCCGAATGGCGCCACCAGGATCGAGCCCGCGGCGGTGACGAAATGGATCGACACCAGCCCTTCGGCGGCGGCCATCTCGGCCCAGTCGCCGATCCGACCGATATGGCCAGCGTTCTTCAGCGCCACCGCCGACAGCCCCTGCGCCTTGCACTTCTCGATACCGATGCGCACCGCCTGCGGCCCGACGGTCTGGCCATAGCCGAACTTGCCGTCGACCACTGCGAGCGATGGCAGATCGACCGGCACGTCGACGGTCTGATCCGGATGCACCGCGCCGGCATTGCGCCAGCGGATGTACACCGGCACCCGGATCACGCCGTGGCTGTCATGGCCGGTGAGATTGGCGGTGGTGAGATAAGAACCGATCCGCCGCGCTTCCTCTTTGGACGAGCCCGCGCATTCGAACACCTGGGCGACGAAATCGATCAGCCGATCGACCTGCACCGTCACCATGCCGGCGCACTCCGCCGGCCAGCGGTCATGGGCTGTTGCGTCATTCGTCGTCTCCTCCCGGCGCCGCGGGCTTCGGCCGCGGTCGTTTTTGTGTGGCGCGAGTTGAGCGAAATTCGGCTTCGCTGTCCACCGCGCTTCCGGCATGGCGCACCGGCATCGCGATCAGACTCGCCTCTAGCGCGCGCAGTAGATCCTGCAGTTCGGCGAGCCGGACGCCGCCGGTCCGCCGCGTGATCTCGGCGTAGATCGCTTCCGAAAACGGCGCGACGGTCTCGATCAGCTTCAGCCCCTTGGCAGTGATCGACATCATGCTGCGGCGCTGATCGTCCTTGGCGGGCTTGCGCGCCACCAGCTTGCGCGCCTCGAGATCGCGCAGCATCCGCGACAGACTCGGGCCGAGCAGGAAGGCGCGCTCCGCCAGCTCTGTGACCTCGAGCGATTCGACCGCCGTGAGCGCCCGCAGGATCCGCCATTGCTGCTCGCTGAGCCCATGCGCGCGCAGCAGCGGCCGGAAGTGGCGCATCACCGCCTCGCGGCCGCGCAGCAACAGCATCGGCAGCGAGCGCGAGAATTCGCGCATCGGCGCTTTGCTTCGACCCGATTCCTCCCCGTCATGGCGAGGCGCATCGCGCCGAAGCAATCCAGCTTTGGGGCGCGCGGCCGGATTGCTTCGCTTCGGCCGCAATGACGGTGGCGGAGTTTTTTGCATCGCAACAGGAGCGGTTTCGGTTTGAGCGCAATCATTTAACATGTTAATCATCTGCCGCGCGACGGTTTTGTTGAATGGACCGCGCGGGCGTGAAACGATTTTCGCTGGAGCGACGATGGCGCTTTCGAACGACGACATCCGCGCGGCGGCCGAACGGCTCGATCGCGCCGAACAAACGAAAGTCCAGGTCCGCCAGCTGTCGCTGGATCACCCGGCGATCACGATTCCCGATGCCTACGCAATCCAAGCTGCCTGGATCGAGATCAAGCAGGCTGCGGGCCGGCGCGTGCGCGGCCACAAGATCGGGCTGACCTCGAAGGCGATGCAGAGCCAGCTCGGCATCGGCGAGCCCGACAGCGGCATCCTGCTCGACGATATGTTCTTCGACGACGGCGGCATGGTGCCGACCGATCGCTTTATCGCGACGCGCGTCGAAGCCGAACTCGCCTTCGTCATCAAGCATCGCCTCGCCGGCCCACATTGCACGATCTTCGACGTGCTGAACGCCACCGACTTCGTGGTGCCTGCGCTCGAAATCCTCGACACGAGGGTGCAGCGGGTCGATCCGGAGACCAAGGCGACGCGCAAGATCTATGACACCATCGCCGATAACGCCGCGAATGCCGGCATCGTGCTCGGCGGCCGGCCGATCCGCCCGCTCGACACCGACCTGCGCTGGATCGGCGCACTGACCTATAAAAACGGCCAGCTCGAAGAGACCGGCCTCGCCGCCGGCGTGCTCAACCATCCGGCGACCGCGGTCGCGTGGCTCGCCAACAAGATCGCGCCGCAGGGGCTGGCGCTGGAGCCCGGCCAGATCGTGCTGGCCGGCTCGTTCATTCGCGCGATCGAAACGGCGAAGGGTGATACGATCCAGGCCGATTACGGCCCCTACGGCACCGTGAGTTGTTACTTCGGGTGACGAACCGAAGCGAGGAATCCATGCCGCATTTCACCATCGAATATTCCGCCAATCTCGACGACCGGATCGACATCGCCGACATCGTCGAACTGGTCCGCGTCGCTGCGATCGAGACCGGGATCTTCCCGGTCGGCGGCATCCGCGTCCGCGCGATCCGCTGCGAGCATTACGCGATTGCCGACGGCCGGCCCGGCTTTGGCTTCATGGCGATGCTGCTGCGGCTCGGCGAAGGCCGCGACCTCGCCGCCCGCAAACGCGCCGGCGACCACATCTTCGCCCAGCTCTCGCATCATCTTGATCCGCTGTTCGGCGACGAGGGCTTCGCACTGTCGTTCGACATGATGGTCAACGACAAGGAGACGAGCTGGAAGCGCAACTCGATCCACGACCTCCTGATCGCCGAGGCCCGCCATGGCTGATGCCGCCACGACCTCTTCCGGATTTCAAGCCAATCTCGACCGCGCCGCGCCGCTGCTGAAGCAGCTGAAGGCCGATGGTATCGGCCACCTGATCGGCGGCGAGATCGTCGCCGCTTCATCCGGCGAGGTGTTCGAGACGGCCTCACCGATCGACAATGCGGTGCTGGCCCAGGTGGCGCGCGGCACGGCGGCGGACATCGACCGCGCCGCCAAAGCGGCCAAGTCGGCGTTTCCGGCGTGGCGCGACATGGCGCCCGCCAAGCGGCGCAAACTGCTGCACACCATCGCCGATGCGATCGAGGCGCGCGCCGACGACATCGCGGTGCTGGAATGCATCGACACCGGCCAGGCGCATCGCTTCATGGCCAAGGCGGCGATCCGCGCCGCGGAAAACTTCCGGTTCTTCGCCAATAAATGTACCGAGGCGCGCGACGGGCTGAACACGCCGAGCGACGAGCACTGGAACGTCTCGACCCGGGTGCCGATCGGACCGGTCGGCGTGATCACGCCGTGGAATACGCCGTTCATGCTGTCGACCTGGAAGATCGCGCCGGCATTGGCGGCGGGTTGCACCGTCGTGCACAAGCCGGCCGAGTGGTCGCCGGTGACCGCCGACCTGCTGGCGCGGATCAGCAGGGACGCCGGGCTGCCCGACGGCGTGCTCAACTGCGTGCACGGCTTCGGCGAAGAGGCCGGCAAGGCGCTGACCGAACATCCGGCCATCAAGGCGATCGCATTCGTCGGCGAAACCGCGACCGGCGCAGCCATCATGGCGCAGGGCGCACCGACGCTGAAGCGCGTGCATTTCGAGCTCGGCGGCAAGAACCCGGTGATCGTGTTCGATGATGCCGATCTCGATCGCGCGCTCGACGCCGTGGTGTTCATGATCTACTCGCTGAACGGCGAGCGCTGCACCTCGTCGAGCCGGCTGTTGGTGCAGGCTTCGATCGCCGATCAGTTCATCGAAAAGCTCTCGGCGCGGGTGCGCGTGCTGAAAGTCGGCCATCCGCTCGATCCGTCGACCGAGATCGGCCCGCTGATCCATCAACGCCATCTCGACAAGGTCTGCTCCTATGTCGACGTCGCCCGGAAAGACGGCGCCACCATCGCGGTCGGCGGCGCGCCGTTCGATGGTCCCGGCGGCGGCCACTACGTGCAGCCGACGCTGGTGACGAACGCGCGCAGCGACATGCAAGTGGCGCAGGACGAGGTGTTCGGTCCGTTCCTCACGGTGATCCCGTTCAAGGACGAAGCCGAAGCGGTGCAAATCGCCAACGACGTCCGCTACGGCCTCACCGGCTATGTCTGGACCGGCGACATGGGCCGTGCGTTGCGCGTCGCCGATGCGCTCGAGGCCGGCATGATCTGGCTCAATTCCGAGAACGTCCGCCATCTGCCGACGCCGTTCGGCGGCATGAAGCAGTCCGGCATCGGCCGTGACGGCGGCGACTACTCGTTCGAGTTCTACATGGAGACCAAGCACGTTTCGCTGGCCCGCGGCACGCACAGGATTCAGAAGCTGGGGGTGGTGTAGTGCCAAGCCTCTCCACTTGTCATTCCGGGGCGCTCGCGAAAGCGAGCGAACCCGGAATCTCGCCGCGCCCGCTTTTGTCATTCCGGGGCGCGCGAAGCGCGAGACCGGAATCCATACTCCCTGCCGGCGCGGCCGTGCACAGTCGCCAACACAGGGGTTATGGATTCCGGGTTCGCCGCTGCGCGGCGCCCCGGAATGACGAACTTTGATGCTGTGAACTAACAATTTAGCTTCCTGGGGACCTCGCCAATGCCGGTGCCGCAACATGTGTTCGATCCGCCGTTCAACATCGTCCGCACCAGCCATGTGGTGCTCGACGTCGTCGATCTGGACAAAAGCGTCGCGTTCTACGACCAGATCATCGGCCTGCATGTCGAGGATCGCGACGACGCCACCGCTTACTTGCGCGGCTGCGAGGAGCATCAGCATCATTCGTTGGTGCTGCGCAAAGCGGACGCGCCCGCTGCGGCAAGGCTCGGCTTCAAGGTCGGCAATGAAGACGATCTCGACAAGGCCGGCAGCTTCTTCGCCGAGAACGGGCTGATCTACAGCTTCGTCGATCGCCCGTTCCAGGGCCGCACCCTGCACGTCACCGATCCGTTTGGCTATCGGCTCGAACTCTATGCGACGATGGAGAAGCGGCCACATCTGCTGCGCCGCTACGAACGCTACAAGGGCTGCCATCCGCAGCGGCTCGACCATTTCAACGTGTTTGCGGCCGAGACCCAGGACACCATCGAGTTCTACGCCAGGCTCGGCTTCCGCCTCACCGAATACGCCGAAGAAGACGGCGACGGCGGCCGGATCGCCGCGGCGTGGATGCACCGCAAGGGCAACGTCCACGACTTCGCGCTGACCAACGGGCGTGGCCCACGGCTCCACCATTTCGCCTATTGGGTGCCCGGCCCGCTCAACATCATCCACCTGTGCGACGTAATGGCGTCGAGCGGGCTCGCGCTCGAACGCGGACCCGGCCGCCACGGCATCTCGAATGCGTTCTTCCTCTACGTCCGCGACCCGGACGGCCATCGCATCGAGCTGTATTGCAGCGACTACCAGACCATGGACCACGACCACGAGCCGCTGCGCTGGTCGCTGCGCGACCCGCGCCGCCAGACGCTGTGGGGGGCGCCTGCGCCGCGGTCCTGGTTCGAGCAGGGCTCGGCCTTCCTCGGCCAGGAGGTCCGCGAGCCGGCCTTCGTGGCCGATGTGGTGATTGCGGATTGAACCTTCCACCGTCATCGCCCGGCTCGTCCGGGGGATCCAGTATCCCAAAGCAGTGGTGTCTAAACCCGGACGCTCTGGAATACTGGGTCACCCGCCTTCGCGGGTGACGACGACCTCAAGGAATACGCCCATGCCCACCCCTCGCCTCGCCACCTTCACCGTCAACGGCCTCACCCGCTACGGCGCGGTGTGCGATCATGGGGTGGTCGATCTGTCGGCGCGCCACGCCAACGACTATCCGACGCTGCGCGAGGTGATCGCGGCCGGCGCGCTGCAGCGGATCGTCGACGAGGCCGACCACACCGCGCCGGACTTTGCACGCGATGCCGTCAAGTTCGAGCCGCCGATTCCGCAGCCGGAAAAGATCATCTGCGTCGGCGTCAACTATCCGGACCGCAACGCCGAATACAAAGACGGCAGCGAGGCGCCGAAGTTTCCGTCGATGTTCATGCGCACGCCGCGCTCCTTCGTCGGCCACGGCACACCGTTGGTGCGGCCGAGGGCGTCGAAGCTGCTCGACTATGAAGGCGAGCTGACGCTGGTGATCGGCCAAGGCGGCCGGCACATCGCCGAGGCCGATGCCCTGAACCACGTCGCCGCGATCACGCTGTGCAACGAGGGTACGATCCGCGACTGGGTCCGGCACGCGAAATTCAACGTCACCCAGGGCAAGAACTTCGACCACACCGGCAGCTTGGGGCCGTGGCTGGTGCCCTACAGCGATGAGTCGCAGATCGCCGACATCCGGCTGACGACCCGCGTCAACGGCGAGACGCGGCAGGACGACCGGACCTCGCGGATGATCTTCAGCTTCCGCTACCTGATCGCCTACATCTCGACCTTCACCACGCTGGTGCCGGGCGACCTGATCGTCACCGGCACCCCGGCCGGGGCCGGCGCCCGCGCCGAACCGCCGGTGTATCTCAAGCCCGGCGATGTCATCGAGGTCGAGGCCGACGGCATCGGCACCTTGCGCAACGGCGTGATCGACGAAGCCGAGTAGTTCTTTCCAGCAAGCAGCGGATTATCAGATGAGCATCATGACCGGCGGCGAAGCGATCGTGCAGGGCCTGGTTGCGCACGGCGTCGACACCGTGTTCGGCCTGCCCGGCGCGCAGATCTATGGGCTGTTCGACGGCTTCGCCAAAGCGCAGCTGAAGGTGATTGGTGCGCGGCACGAGCAGGCCTGCGGCTATATGGCGTTCGGCTACGCCCGCGCATCCGGCAAACCGGGCGTGTTCAGTGTGGTGCCCGGCCCCGGCGTGCTCAACGCCGGCGCCGCGCTGCTCACCGCGTTCGGCTGCAACGAGCCGGTGATGTGCCTCACCGGCCAGGTGCCGAGCGCGTATCTCGGCAAGGGCCGCGGCCATCTGCACGAGATGCCGGATCAGCTCGCCACCTTGCGCAGCTTCATCAAATGGGCCGAGCGGATCGAGTATCCGGGCAGCGCGCCGGCACTGGTGGCGCGCGCATTCCAGGAGATGATGAGCGGCCGGCGTGGACCGGTGGCGCTGGAGATGCCGTGGGAGGTGTTCACGCAGGCGACCGAAACCGGCGCCGCGCAGAAGCTCGATCCGATCGCACCGCCCGCGCCTGATCCGGATCGCGTCGCCGCCGCCGCAAAGCTGGTCGCGCAGAGCAAGACGCCGATGATCTTCGTCGGTGCTGGCGCGCTCGAGGCCGGCGACGAGATCCTCGAACTCGCCGAGATGATCGACGCGCCGGTGGTGGCGTTCCGCTCCGGCCGCGGCATCGTCAGCAACCGGCATGAACTCGGCCTCACCTTCGCGGCCGCTTATCAGCTGTGGCCGCAGACCGACCTGATCATCGGCATCGGCACCCGGATGGAGCTGCCGACGACCTTCCGCTGGCCGTTCCGCCCCGAAGGCCTGAAGTCGGTACGGATCGACATCGATCCGGCCGAGATGCGGCGGTTCGCGCCCGACGCGGCGATCGTGTCGGATTCCAAAGCCGGCGCCCGGGCGCTCGCCGATGCGGTGAGCAAGGCGGGCTATTCGAAGACGAAAGGCCGCCGCGAGGCGATCCGCGCCGCCACGGCGAAGACGCAGCAGGACATCCAGGCGATCCAGCCGCAGATGTCCTATTTGAAGATCCTGCGCGATGTGCTGCCGGACGATGCCATCGTCACCGACGAACTGTCGCAGGTCGGCTTCGCGTCGTGGTACGGTTTTCCGATCTACCAGCCGCGCACCTTCCTCACCTCCGGCTATCAGGGCACGCTCGGCTCCGGCTTCCCCACTGCGCTCGGCGCCAAGGTGGCGTGCCCAGACAAGCCGGTGGTCGCGATCACTGGCGACGGCGGCTTCATGTTCGGCGTGCAGGAGCTTGCCACCGCGGTGCAGTACAACATCGGCGTGGTGACGCTGGTGTTCGACAATTCCGCCTACGGCAACGTCCGCCGCGACCAGTTGCACGGCTTCGAAGGCCGCGTGGTGGCGTCCGATCTGGTCAATCCGGATTTCGTCAAGCTGGCCGAATCGTTCGGCGTCGGCGCCGCGCGCGTCACCGCGCCCGACCATTTCCGCCCCGCGCTGGAAAAGGCCCTCGCCGCCGGCGGCCCACAACTGATCGCGATCGACGTCCCGCGCGACAGCGAAGCCAGCCCGTGGCCGTTCATTCATCCGGCGAAGCCATAAGCCCGCCCCGTCGTCATTCCGGGGCGCTCACGAAGTGAGCGAACCAGGAATCTCGAGCTGTTCAGCCTTATCGTTCCACAACCTCTGGATTCCGGGTTCGCGCTACGCGCGCCCCGGAATGACGAGTGGAGACGTGAGTGCGCCCCTCCTCAGATCACAGATGATCGTAATCCACCACTACGCGTTCGGTAATCGGCTTGGCCTGGCAGGTCAGCACGAAGCCGGCGGCGAGTTCCCAGGGCTCGAGCGAGTAGTTGAGATCCATCTTGGCTTCGCCTTCGACCAATTTGGCGCGGCAGGTCGAGCACATCCCGCCTTTGCAGGCGAACGGCAGGTCGACGCCGGCGCGCAGCGCGGCGTCGAGGATCGCCTCGCCCTCCGCCACCGGCACCTCGCGGCGCTTGCCGTCGATGATCAGCGACGCGATCGCCTTCGGCGGCGTACCGGGCTCGACCACCGTCTTCGGCCGCGGCTTGCCGCCGAGACCCGAGACGAAGCGTTCGACATGGATGCGCTCGGTGGCGATGCCGAGGTCGCGGCAGGTGGTCTCGACCTCGTCGCTCATGCCGGTCGGACCGCAGATGAAGACGTGATCGACACTTGCGGCCGGCACCATCGCGGTGAGCAGCAGCCGCACCTTGTCTCGGTCGAGCCGGCCCTGCATCACCGGCACGTCCTGCTCTTCCTGCGACAGCACATGAAACACAGCGAGCCGGTCGAGATAGCGGTCCTTCAGCGCCTCCAGCGTCTCGCGAAACAGGATCTGATCGGTGGTGCGGTTACCGTAGAACAGGAAGAACCGGCTTGCCGGCTCGCGCGCCAGCACGCCCTTGATCAGCGACAGGATCGGCGTGATGCCGCTGCCGGCGGCGAAGCCGACGTAGGTGCGGGTCTCTTCCGCCGCGTGCAGCGCACCGAACCGGCCGGTCGGCGTCATCACCTCGATCGTATCGCCGGCTTTCAGCTCCTCGGTCGCCCACACCGAGAACGCGCCGCCGTCGACCTTCTTCACCGCAATGCGCAGCTCGCCGTCGTCGGGGCCGGAGCAGATCGAATAGGAGCGCCGCACCTCCTCGCCGTCCATCGTGGTGCGCAGCGTCAGATATTGGCCGGGCACGAACTGATAGGCGCCTGCCAGCTGCGGCGGAATCGTAAAGCTCAGCGAAATCGCATCCCGCCCCTCGCGGCGCAGATCGGCGATGGTTAGCGGATGGAAACGCGGAATGCTGGCAGAGATGTTCATGGCGGCGCTCAATGGCATTTGAAGTAATCGAACGGTTCGCGGCAGCTCTTGCAGCGCCACAGCGCCTTGCACGAGGTCGAGCCGAATTCGGACAATTGCTCGGTGTCCGTCGAGCCGCATTGCGGACACGCGACTTCGAGCGTACCGAACAGCGCGCGGCGCGAGCCGGTCGCCGGCGGCGGCGCGATGCCGTAGTCCTTCAGCTTGGCGCGACCGGCCTCGCTCATCCAGTCGGTGGTCCAGGCGGGTGCCAGCACGGTCGTCACCCGCGCATGCTCGATCCCGGCACGCGCCAGCGCGGTCTCGATCTCCAGCGCGATCATGTTCATCGCCGGACAGCCGGAATAGGTCGGGGTGATCGCGACCTCGACTCGGCCGTGGTCGACGCGCACCTCGCGCAGCACGCCGAGATCGGCGATGCTCAGCACCGGGATTTCCGGATCGCACACGGTGGCGGCGGCATCCCAGGCGCGCTGCCGCAGCTCGGCGTCGCTGCCGGTCAGCGTCACCATGTCTGCCCCGGATAGGTCCGCTGCATGTGCTGCAGCTCGGCAAGCAGCCGGCCGAGATGCTCGGTGTGACGGCCGCTGCGGCCGCCCTGCTGCATCCACGGATTGCTCGGCACGGTTAGCGTCGCTTCGCGCAGCACGGTGTCGATCGTGCTCCGCCAAGTGCCACGCAGGCTCGCCGGATCGATCGCAACGCCGCTCTCGATCAGCCGACGCTCGGCATCGTCAGTCTCGAACAGCTCGCCGGTGAACGCCCACAGCGCGTCGACGGCCTCCTGGGCGCGGCGGTGGCTTTCGTGGGTGCCGTCGCCGAGCCGGATCATCCATTCGGCGGCGTGGCGGAGGTGATAGGCGCTTTCCTTTTCCGACTTGGCGGCGATCGCCGCCAGCGTGGCGTCGGAGGATTGCATCATCGCCCGCCAATACGGATCGGCGAACGCGGAATAGAACAGCTGCCGGGCGATGGTGCGGGCGAAATCGCCGTTCGGTTGCTCGACCAGCAGCAGGTTCTGGTACTGCCGCTCCTCGCGCAGGTAGGCGAGCTGATCCTCGCCGCGGCCCTGCCCTTCGACCTGACCCGCATAGCTGTAAAGCTCGCGCGCCTGTCCAATCAGGTCGAGCGCGATGTTCGACAGCGCCATGTCCTCTTCCAGCATCGGCGCATGCCCGCACCATTCCGACAGCCGATGCCCGAGCACAAGCGCATCATCGGCGCGGCGCAGCGCATAGGTGAACAGCGGGGTGTCGGTGAGTTCGATCGAGGCGGCAGGCATTTCAGTGTCCTTTGCGCGTCCGTAGGTCTTTCGCAGTGGCGCCGCCTCTGCTCCCTCTCCCCGCTTGCGGGGAGAGGGCTGGGGTGAGGGGGCGTCTCCGCGAGTCTTAACTGCTCGGCTTCGAGGAGAGGGGGGGGGGGGGGGGGG
>NZ_QKQS01000030.1 GCF_003226555.1 Rhodopseudomonas palustris
CGCGAACGGATCGACCTGCTGCTCGACAAGCATTCGTTCGAGGAGATGGACATGTTCGTCCAGCACCGCTCGACCGAATTCGGGATGGAGAAGACCAAGATCCCCGGCGACGGCGTCGTCACCGGCTGGGGCACGGTCAACGGCCGCAAGGTGTTCGTGTTCGCCAAGGACTTCACCGTGTTCGGCGGCTCGCTGTCCGAGACCCACGCGGCGAAGATCACCAAGATCCAGGACATGGCGCTGAAGGC
>NZ_QKQS01000031.1 GCF_003226555.1 Rhodopseudomonas palustris
TCGCCGCCTACGGATTCCTGGTCGCCGAGCGGGCGACGATTCCCCCCTCAGGACCTCGTCCCGCCACGCTGCTCCCGGCGTCTCGCCTTCCCGACGACTATCGACCCAGGGGATCCGCCGTGGCGGCCCGAACGCCACCTCCCGAACTCGATCGCAACCATGCGTCTGCGCCTGATCCGCGCACTCGCCAAAACCCTGCCGCGATGCCCCTG
>NZ_QKQS01000032.1:0-74955 GCF_003226555.1 Rhodopseudomonas palustris
CCCTCACCCCACCCCTCTCCCCGCACGCGGGGAGAGGGAGCAGGCCGAGCAGATGGCCACCTCCTCCGCACCCAAAAACATCTGCTGCGTCGGCGATGACGATCAGTCGATCTATGGCTGGCGCGGCGCCGAGGTCGACAACATCCTGCGCTTCGACCACGACTTCCCCGGCGCCAAGGTGATCCGGCTCGAGCGCAACTATCGCTCGACCGGCCACATCCTCGCCGCCGCCTCACACCTGATCGCGCACAATGAAGGCCGGCTCGGCAAGACGCTGCGGACCGAGGATGTCGACGGCGAGATGGTCACCGTCACCGGCGCCTGGGATTCGGAAGAAGAAGCTCGCGCCATCGGCGAAGAGATCGAACAGCTGCAGCGCCAGGGCCATGCGCTGAACGAGATCGCGATCCTGGTCCGCGCGTCGTTCCAGATGCGCGAATTCGAAGACCGCTTCGTCACCCTGGGCCTGCCCTACCGGGTGATCGGCGGTCCGCGGTTCTACGAGCGCGCCGAAATCCGCGACGCACTGGCGTATTTGCGGGTGATCAACTCGCCGGCCGACGACCTCGCCTTCGAGCGGATCGTCAACGTGCCGAAGCGCGGCCTCGGCGACGCCACCGTGCAGATGCTGCACGATCATGCCAGGAAGCGCCGCATGCCGCTGTTCGAGGCGGCCCGGATGGTGATCGACACCGACGAGCTGAAGCCGAAAGCGCGCGGCAGCCTGCGCGGCCTGATCGAGAACTTCGAACGCTGGCAGGTGCAGCGCGACGCCCTGCCCCACACCGAACTCGCCGAGATCGTGCTCGACGAGAGCGGCTACACCGAGATGTGGCAGAAGGATCGCTCCGCCGACGCCGCAGGCCGGCTGGAGAACCTGAAAGAACTCGTCCGCTCGATGGAGGAATTCGAGAACCTGCAAGGCTTCCTCGAGCACATCTCGCTGGTGATGGACCGCGACGGCGGCGCCGACGAAGACGCCGTCAGCGTGATGACGCTGCACTCCGCCAAGGGCCTGGAATTCGAGACCGTGTTCCTGCCCGGCTGGGAGGAAGGGCTGTTCCCGCATCAGCGCGCGCTCGACGAACAGGGCCGCGCCGGGCTGGAAGAAGAGCGCCGCCTCGCCCATGTCGGCATCACCCGCGCCCGCAAGCGCGCGAAGTTGTACTTCGCCACCAACCGCCGCATCCACGGCACCTGGAACACGACGATCCCGTCACGCTTCCTCGATGAACTACCAGCCGCCAATGTCGAGATCACCGAGTCGAAAGGCGGCTCCGGCTGGGGCGGCATGAGCGGCTACGGCCCGTCGCGGTTCGACAACGTCGAGTCGTTCGGCTCGAGCTATTCGACACCCGGCTGGCAGCGCGCCCAGGCCAATCGCGGCCGCAGCGGTGGCGGCAGCAACGGCGGTCGCAGCGGCGGCTTCAGTGAGAGTGGCTCGTCCTACTCCTCCGGCACCACCCGCCGCGCCCCCTTCACCATCGAGGGCGAACTGGTCGCCAAATCCACCGGCACCGAGTCGGACTTCTCCCTGAAAGACCGCGTCTTCCATCAGAAGTTCGGCTACGGTCACGTCACCAAGATCGACGGCAACAAGCTCACCATCGCGTTCGACAAGGCCGGCGAGAAGAAGGTGGTCGATAGTTTCGTGGAGCGGGTGTGATGGTGCACTACGTCGCCTTGATCCATCAGGACGCCGACGGCAGCTACAGCGTGTCGTTTCCCGACATTCCGGGCGTCGTCACCGCTGGCGAGACGATCGAAGAAGCCGAAGAGGAAGCCGCCGAGCTTCTCGCCTATGCGATGGAAGATTCAGATGGTGCGATCGCGCTGAATCCGCCGCGGTCGATCGACGAGCTGAACAATGACCCGGTCTTCGTCGCAGCGAGCAAAGACGCGATCTTGGCGTTGATCGAATTTGATGCCGAGGCAGACGCAGCCGAATAGCGGCCGGGCGTGAGCTATTTGAGGTGACCGAGAGGAAGAACGCGCTCGCTCCTTTGGCGAAGGAGATGTAGGCTGCGGCATTGCAGTTTAAATTAATTACCTGACGACCGCCCGATGCTCACCAGTAGCCGCGATGTCATCCGACGTCTCGAACGTGAAGGCTGGACTTGCGTCCGCGTCACTGGATCGCATCACGTTTTCAAGCATCCCGTGCGCCGGGACATCGTCACCGTGCCGCACCCCAAGAAGGACTTGGGAAAAGGCTTGGTCCGTGCCATCTATAAGGGCGCAGGCTGGGAGCCGGATTGAGGTCGGCCATGACCCACTACATCGCCATCATCGAAGACGCCGGGCCGGACGTGGCTGTCGGGGTGTGGTTTCCCGACCTGCCCGGCTGCGTCTCCGCGGGCGACAATCTCGACGAGGCGCTGCGCAATGCGCCCGAGGCGCTGGAGCTGTACCTCGCGCAGGTCGAGCAAGACGGCAAGCCGCAGCCCAAGCCGCGCTCGCTGACCGAACTGAAGGCCGATCCTGACGTCGCCGACGACATCCAGAACTACATCGTCGCGCTGATCGAAACACCAAGCCGCGCCCACGCGGCAGAGTGATCGCACCAACGTCTCCCCAGTCGCAGGATTGCGTCGTCGGCTTCGCCTCCTCGCAATGACGCGGTGAGGGGCGATGCCACGAAGCGACGCGGTGAGGTTCGGTGTCAGGAAGCCGTGACGCGAAATTTTCCCCGCCCCGGCCTGTTCGTGCTGTCGGTTGCGCCCGCGCTCGGCCGTCCTTATGTAAGCCGCCCGCGCCTCCCGGCTGCGTTTCGCCCTTTTTCCTGCGCCCCACGCTTCGCGAGCCCGCATGGCCCCGATTATTTCCGTCAAGAATCTGAGCAAGACCTACGGCACCGGGCGCAAGGCGCTGAACGGGGTCAGCCTCGACATCATGGGCGGCGAGATCTTCGCGCTGCTCGGGCCCAATGGTGCCGGCAAGACCACGCTGATCGGCACGATCTGCGGGCTGGTCAATCCGACCGGCGGCACGGTGACGGTCGACGGCCACGACATCATCACCGACTACCGCGCGGCGCGCGAGTTGATCGGGCTGGTGCCGCAGGAGCTGCACACCGACGCGTTCGAATCGGTGTGGGACACGGTGAGCTTCTCCCGCGGCCTGTTCGGCAGGCCGAAGAACCCGGCGCATATCGAAAAAGTGCTGCGCGACCTGTCGCTGTTCGACCGCAAGGACTCTAAGATCATCACGCTGTCGGGCGGCATGAAGCGCCGCGTGATGATCGCGAAAGCGCTCAGCCACGAGCCGCAGATCCTGTTTCTCGACGAGCCGACCGCCGGTGTCGACGTCGAACTGCGGAAGGGGATGTGGGAGGTGGTGCGCGCCCTGAAGGCGACCGGCGTCACCATCATCCTGACCACGCATTACATCGAGGAAGCCGAGGAGATGGCCGACCGCGTCGGCGTCATCAACCACGGCGAATTGATCCTGGTCGACCAGAAGTCGGCGCTGATGCAGAAGCTCGGCAAGAAGCAGCTCAAGCTGCATCTCGACACCCCGATCGACGCGGTGCCGCCGCAGCTCGCCGCCTACGACCTGGCGCTGTCCGACGACCGCCACAAGCTGATCTACACCTACGACACCCGCGCCGAACACACCGGCATCACCGCCCTGCTCGGCGACGTCCGCGCCGCCGGCATCCGCTTCCACGATCTCGACACCAGCCAGAGCTCGCTGGAAGAGATCTTCGTCAGCCTGGTGAGGACGTGAGCATGAACCTGCGGGCGATCCGCGCGATCTATCTGTTCGAAATGGCGCGGACCTGGCGGACGCTGATGCAGAGCATCGTGTCGCCGGTGCTGTCGACCTCGCTGTATTTCATCGTGTTCGGCGCCGCGATCGGCTCGCGGATCGACCAGGTCGAAGGCGTCAATTACGGCAGCTTCATCGTGCCCGGCCTGATCATGCTCAGCGTGCTGACGCAGAGCGTCGCCAACGCCTCGTTCGGCATCTATTTCCCGAAGTTCACCGGCACCATCTACGAGATCCTGTCGGCGCCGGTGTCGTTCCTGGAGATCGCGGTCGGTTATGTCGGCGCTGCGGCCAGCAAGTCGATCATCCTCGGCCTGATCATCCTGGCCACCGCCGGCCTGTTCGTGCCGCTGCACATTGCCCATCCGGTGTGGATGTTCGGCTTCCTGGTGCTGACCTCGGTGACGTTCAGCCTGCTCGGCTTCATCATCGGCATCTGGGCCGACGGCTTCGAGAAGCTGCAGGTGGTGCCGCTGCTGATCATCACGCCGCTCACCTTCCTCGGCGGTAGCTTCTATTCGATCTCGATGCTGCCCCCGCTCTGGCAGACCATCGCGCTGTTCAATCCGGTGGTTTATCTCGTCTCCGGCTTCCGCTGGAGCTTCTACGAGATCGCCGACGTCAATGTCGCCGTCAGCCTCGCCGCCACCTTCGGCTTCCTGCTCGTCTGCCTCGGGATCGTGTGGTGGATCTTCAAGACCGGCTATCGGCTGAAGGCCTGAGCGCGGCCGTTCCGCCTGAAACCATCGTTACAAACGAAAGGGCGCGGCCGACCGGCCGCGCCCCATTTGATCAGACCCGCTTGCCTCAGCGGCGGCGATAGCAGCGGAATTTGCCGCTGCGGGTGTAGTAGCCCTTGCAGCGATGGCCGCGGTGATAGCGATAGCGCGGGCCCTGGTTCGGAATGCCGAGCACACCGTTGACGGCACCGACCGCACCGCCGACGCCGGCGCCGATCGCGCCGCCCACCGCGCCGCCGATCGGACCGGCAGCGCGATTACCTTCCCGGGCACCCTGCTCGGCGCCGCGCACAATGCCCTGCGCATGGCCGGGGGTCGGAATCGTCAGCACCGCGAGCGCCAGAGCAGCCGCCGCGAACAGCGCTTTGAACAGGGGTTGGTCGGCGCGAACGGCGAACGCGTTGGCAGTGGTCTTCATCGATGTCCCTCCGGATTTGAAACGCCCGACAGAACGTCGGCCGCGAATTGTGCGACACGTTAACGCCGCACCCCGCCGCGGGTTCCCGTTTCGCCGAGATTCCGCCGCGTCGGTGTCTTGATGCTGCCGCTGGAGTCGCGGAAGCCATCTTAACGATGCCGAAGGTTTTGCCGTTGCGGTGCGGCGGCGACTGGAAACTGTCGCGGTCGCTATGCATATTACCTTCGGGCGGGCAAGGAAGTGGAAGGATCGGGCCAGGAGGCCGGCACCATGCGTTCGTATCTTGTATCTCTCACCGGCCTGATCCTGCTGGCGCTCTCCAGCGCCGCGCAGGCGAAAGTCGCCATCACCGTCGACAAGGACAATCAGCAGCTCTCGGTCGCGGTTGACGGCGTCGAGCGCTACCGGTGGCCGGTATCGACCGGCAATCCGTCGCACGAAACCCCGAACGGCAAATTCCAGACATTCAGAATGGAAGCCGACCATTATTCGAAGGAGTTCGACGACGCGCCGATGCCGCATTCGATCTTCTTCACCAAGCAGGGCCACGCCATCCATGGCACCACGTCGGAAGGCAAGCTCGGCGTGCCGGTGTCGCACGGCTGCGTGCGGCTGTCGCGCGAGAACGCCGCCACGCTGTACGCGCTGGTCGAGAAGGAAGGCGTGCTCAATACCACGGTGACGCTGACCGGCTCATCGCGGGTCGCGCTGGCGCGGCTGAAGACCAAGGCCGGCAGCGCCGTCGCTCGCGCCGAACCGGCGCCCGACCCGACTTACGATGCAGCCGGGGCTCCGGTCGAACTGGCGCCGAGCCAGCCACGCGTCGCAACTCCGCAGGTCGCCGACGACGGCTATATCTATCCGGCCGACGGCAGCTACGCCGACCGCCGCTACCCGGCCCCTCCCGGCTATCGCCGTCTGGCGCCACCGCAATACGGCTACGTCGAAAACGACTCCTACGCCCAGGATTACGCGCCGCGGCGCTATTACCAGCCGCGCGGCTATTACGACCGCGGCTATAGCGGCTACTCGGCCTACTGAACCGCGGCTCCGATTGTTCCGATTGCAACGCGCGGCCTCCCGGGCCGCGCGTTTTGTTTTGCCTAGTCCTCACCGTCGCGCAGCCGGCGCCACACGGCGCCGAGCACGTTGGAATAGTCGTCGGTCCACACCCGGTCGCCAGCGCGCGGCGCGGTCAGGGTCCAATCGTCGTTGCCGGCGAGCCGGCCGATGTCGGCGGCCTCGCGCGCCGAAATCACCACGGAGGTGGCGAAGATGTATTCGGCATCGCGCCCGGCATCCTGCGACGCCACCCAGCTCTTCAGCCCGTTGGCGTCGGCGATGCCGACCGCGACGCTCGCCAATTCGAGATGGCGGTTGGAGACGTGCATCAGCACCGCGCCCTGCGGCGCGAGCTTGGCCCTGTAGATCGCCATCGCCTCGCGGGTGGCGAGATGGATCGGGATCGCGTCAGACGAATAGGCGTCGACGATGATCAGGTCGTAGGTGCCGTCCGGCTCGTGCGCGAAAGTCAGCCGGGCGTCGCCGACCACCGGTTGCAGATCCGGGGCGCATGTGCTGACGAAGCGAAAATATTTCGGGTCGCGCGCGGTGTCGATCATCGACTGGTCGATCTCGAAGAACCGCCAGTGCTCGTCCGGTGCCGCCGCGCAGGTCAGCGTGCCGGAGCCGAGCCCGATCACGGCAGCGCGGATCGGGCCGCCCTTGCGCTCGCGGATCGCGGTGATTGCCTGCCCAATGCCACCGTCCTTGTAGTAGTACGAGATCGGCTCCGGCCGGCCGGTCACCGGCGTGCCGTCGTCGTTCATCACCCGCTCGGCGCCGTGGATCGTGGTGCCGTGCAGCAGCACATGGAAGCGGCCATCCGAGGTCACCTGGATCTTGTGCACGCCGAAGAAACTGCGCACGGTTTCGACCCGGCCATCATCGGCCGGATACAGCCGGATCAGCAGCAGCGCCAACGCGACGGTGGCGAGCAGCTTGGCCGGGCCGGCGCGCAGCACCAGTGCGATCACGGCGGCGAAGGCGGCGACGTCGCCGATCACCAGCACGCGGTTGGTCATGAACCAGTCGTGCAGCTTGCCGGTGGTGAAGGCGGAAGTGATCAGCACCACTGCCAGCGCGGCGATCAGCAGCCAGATCCGCAGCGACCATTGTGGGACGCGTTCCGGCATTTGCGGCCGGCACAACACCGCCAGCGCCAGCAGGATCGGATATTCTGCGATCCACGAAAACGTGTACGGCGCCAGCAGCCCCGCGAACAAGCCGCCGACCATGCCGCCGAATGAAAGCGCCACATAGAAGCCGGTGAGATACCGGGCCGGCGGCCGGGTCCGCGCCAACTCGCCATGGCAGGCCATCGCAATGATGAAGAAGCAGACCAGGTGCCCGCCCAGCGTCAGCAGCAGATTGTGCTCGGAGGCCGAATAGGCCAGCAGCACGATGATCACCGCGATCGCGACCGGCTGCAGCGCCAGCATCCATCTATGCGGCAGCAGCGGGCGCGACTGGAACACCAGCACCCAGGTGAGCAGGTACAGCGACAGCGGCAGCACCCACAGCAGCGGCGCCGCAGCGACGTCGGTGGAGATATGCGCGGTGACGGCGATCAGGAGCCCGGACGGCACCGCGGCGAGAAACACCCACCGCCCCACCGTCAGCCACGACGGCGACGGCGCGTCGGTGCCGTCGGCGATCAATTCGGCCGCCGCCGTAGCCGGCGCCCGTAGCAGCAGCACGCCGCAGCCGGCGATCAGCAGGATCAGCACACCGTAGCCGGCGGTCCAGACCAGGTTCTGCAGCCGCAGCGTCAACAGCGGCTCGAGCAGCACCGGATACGACAGTAGCGCCAGGAAGCTGCCGATGTTGGACGCGGCATAGAGGAAGTACGGATCGCGGCCGTCGGGATGACCGGTACGGACGAACCACGCCTGCAGCAGCGGATTGTTGGCGGCGAGCGCGAAAAACGGCAGGCCGATCGACACCGCAAACAGGCCGAGCAGCCACAGCTCATAGCCGCTCGACGGCGGCGTGCCCCAGCCGGTCGCGATTGCCAGCGGCAGCGTCAGCAGCGCGCAGACCAGCAGCAGGAGGTGGACGACGACCGGCACCCGGCGATCGGCAAACCGGCTCAGGCCGTGCGCATAGGCGTAGCCGGCGAGCAGCAGCGACTGGAAGAACACCATCGCCACCGACCATACCGCCGGCGAGCCGCCGAGCCGCGGCAGCACCATTTTGGTGAACAGCGGCTGCACCGAGAACAGCAGCAACGCACTGACGAAGATCGCGATGGTATAGACGATCAGGATCTGCCGGTTGCGCGCCGGGCTATTCCGGCTCGCGGCGGCGGACGACGGCTCGGTCATGGCGGCTCCTGCTGCGGCCCGCTACCGCGGACGCTCGACATCTTCGGTCATGGCAGTCGATTCCGGCCGGGCCGTGACGCGCCGCATCCTAGCGTCGCTCCATGAACGATGGCAAAACCAGCCACGCATCCATTTGTCACCCCCGGTCCGGGAAACTTCCGATGTCCGATCCCGACGTCCTGATCATCGGTGCCGGCCACAACGGCCTCACCTGTGCGGCCTATCTGGCGCGCGCCGGGCTGAAGGTGAAGGTGGTGGAGCGCCGCAGCGTGGTCGGCGGCGCTGCGGTGACGCAGGAGTTTCACCCCGGCTTCCGCAATTCGGTCGCGGCCTACACGGTCAGCCTGCTCAATCCGAAAGTGATCGCCGACCTCAAGCTGCACGAGCACGGCCTCAGAATCGTCGAGCGCAAGGCGCAGAACTTCCTGCCCGCGCCGGACGGCCAATATCTGCTCACCGGCAGCAACGTCACCGCCGCCTCGCTGGCGCGGCTCAGCCCGCATGATGCCGCGGCGTTCGGCGGCTTCGCGGCCGAGCTCGAAACCATCGCCGACGTGCTGCGGCATTTCGTACTGCGCGCGCCGCCGAATCTGGTGGCGCAGTTCGGCCTGCCGGCGATCCGCGAGAGCCTGAACGCGCTAGGAACGGCCAACCGGCTTCGCGCCATGACGATGGAGCAGCAGCGGCTGCTGCTGGATCTGTTCACCTGCTCGGCCGGCGAGATGCTCGACGCACGATTCGAGCACGATCTGGTCAAGTCGCTGTTCGGCTTCGACGCCATCGTCGGCAACTACGCCAGCCCATATGCGGCCGGCTCGGCCTACGTGATGCTGCATCACGCCTTCGGCGAGGTGAACGGCAAGAAGGGCGTGTGGGGCCACGCGATCGGCGGCATGGGCGCGATCACCCAGGCGATGGCCGCCGCCGCCCGCGCCGCCGGTGCCGAGATCGAGACCTCGGCCGGGGTGCGCGAGGTGCTGGTCGAGCAGGATCGCGTTGTCGGCGTCAGCCTCGACGATGGCCGCAGCGTGCGTGCCCGGTTCGTGGCGTCCAACGTCAATCCGAAGCTCTTGTACACCCGCCTGTTGCCGCAGGATGCCCTGCCCGACGACGTCCGCCGCCGGATGCAGCATTGGAAGACCGGCTCCGGCACCTTCCGGATGAACGTCGCGCTATCGCAATTGCCGTCGTTCACCGCACTGCCCGGCGACGGCGACCACCTCACCGCCGGCATCATCATCGCGCCCAGCCTAGGCTATATGGACCGCGCCTATCAGGACGCCCGCGCCCACGGCTGGAGCCGCGAGCCGGTGGTCGAGATGCTGATCCCCTCCACGCTCGACGACAGCCTGGCGCCGAGCGGACAGCATGTCGCCAGCCTGTTCTGCCAGCACGTCGCCCCGGACCTGCCGGACGGTGCCTCCTGGGACGATCATCGCGACGAGGTCGCGGACCTGATGATCGCCACCGTCGACCGCTACGCGCCCGGCTTCGCCGCCAGCGTGCTCGGCCGCCAGGTGCTGTCGCCGCTCGATCTCGAACGCGAGTTCGGCCTCGTCGGCGGCGACATCTTCCACGGCGCGCTCAGCCTGAACCAGCTGTTCTCGGCGCGCCCGCTACTCGGCCATGCCGACTATCGCGGCCCGCTGAAGGGCCTGTACCATTGCGGCAGCGGCGCCCACCCCGGCGGCGGCGTCACCGGCGCCCCCGGCCACAACGCCGCAGCCGCCATCCTCAACGACCACCGCAGCCTGTTCGCAAGCCGTGGGTAAGTCCGGGGATAAGCCTGTGGATAAGTTGTGGAAAACCTGTTGCCGACACCGGCTTTTGCGAGCCGTCGCTTAGCCGCGCAGGCAGCGCTTGGCTTCGGCGATCTGCGCCCAGCTGTAGCCGTTCTTGATTGCCCAGGCGATCGACTTGGCGCGGCCGTGTTCGTTGACGTAGTAGCGCACCGTGACGCAGTCGACGCCGGTCGGAATGGCCGGCTGCCCGGCCGGGAAAGCCACCGGCGTAACGCCGCCCTGCCCGTTGGCGAATGCCGCGGACGTGCCGACCGGTGCGACCAAGGCTGAAACGGCTACAATCGCGGACAGTCCCCGACGCCGGGTGGCGGTCGCAAATGAAACTTCGTTGGCCTTGATCATCACACCTCACGTTCGCTGTTTGGGATCGTCGCTGGCGGCGCCGTGATTCAGCTGCGGCCAAGCGCGCGAACGCATTGGCCAGAGATCAAGGCGACAATAGGACGCTCACAACCAAAACTTGAAACGCTGCCAGCCCTGTACTGGTTCCGCGTGCCACTGCGGGAAGGCAACTCCTGGACGCCCGACCGAAGTCACCGCCTGATGAGGCGACGCCAGCTATGCCCCGCCTTGCCGCCAGCGTGGCGGCCCGAAAGCCGGCCCAACGCCGCGGCCGCGATCCTCAACAACCGTCGCAGCTCGTTCGCAAACCGCGGATAAGGACCTGGATAAGCCTGTGGAGAAGCTGTGGAAATCTCTGCCTCAAGCTGTGCATAAGGCAGGCCAAACTGCCTTTAAATGCCGCGGCTTATGACGAGGAAACACTAAGCTCAGAAACGAAACGCCCCGCTCCTGAGTAGGAACGGGGCGTAATTCGAGACCGGACCTTTGCTCGGCGCGCTGCGAGCAGGCACCCGGCCCCACAGGTCCCCGAAGGGATGGCCATAAACATATAGCCGAAAGCGAATCCCTACAAGACGAGGAACCGCATCGCTTTCAAGCGCCGAGAGCGTGCTTCAGCCCACGTTCAATCCGCATCATGTCGATCGTCGTCAGCATTTCAGACGAATAGCGCGGAGGCGCACCATGCCGGCGAATCTGAACACGATCCAACCGGTCATGTGAGACGCTCATGACTGCGGAGCAGATCGCCCACGTGTTGACTGTCAAACACTCATACGTCGCCCCGTCGAAAGGGACATCGGCAGGTGTCGCATGACGGTCCGGATCGGTCGCCGAGAATGGGACCACGACACATCGCCCCGGCCTGCTCCCATGTCGATGATTGTAAGAGCGCGGAGATACCACCACGACCCGGCGAATTTTCTCCATCTCCGGTGGGACGCGGGCCATATCGTAGTCGCACATCAAGATCCGGCCGCGCTCGGGTACAAAATTGATTGTCAATCCAAGAACCTTCGATCGAAATAATTCGATTGCATCACAACGCAATTACAATTCAGCCTGTTCGGCTTTGAGTCAAACTATCCTCTCAGCTTCTGAATCAATCGGATTCACCTCTGTGCTTAACCGGTGGACAAGCTGTGTGTTTCCGGCGCAGAAGCGGTGGACGATCTGTTGATAAATCGCTTCAGCGGCGCTCCTTCGCCGCCAACCTTCGGACCCGCCATGACTGATCCCGCCCCCACCGTCCGCGCCAGCTTCGTGCTCGGCGACGAGGCCACCGCCCGCCGCGTCACCGACCTGCTCGGCGAGTGCTTCGACGAGGCCGAGATGGCGATCGCGGCGTTCGAGCGGCCGGACCGGAGCTGGGAGGTCGCGTTGCATTTCGGCGAGCAGCCGAACCTCGACCACATCCGCGAGCTGGTGGCGCAGGCCGCCGGTCCCGAGGCCGCACAGGCGATCAGCGTCGAAACCGTCGCCGCCAAGGACTGGGTCGCGGCGAGCCTGGAAGGGCTGGTGCCGGTTCCGGCCGGCCGCTTCGTGGTCCACGGCAGCCATGATCGCGACCGGGTGCCGGCCAACAAGCTCGGCATCGAGATCGAGGCGGCGCTCGCGTTCGGCACCGGCCATCACGGCACCACCCGCGGCTGCCTGACCCTGCTCGACCTGGTGCTGCGCGCCGGCCCGCCGCAGCGCGTGCTCGACCTCGGCACCGGCACCGGCGTGCTGGCAATCGCTGCTGCCAAGGCGCTGCGCCACACCGTGCTGGCCACCGACATCGACAAGCAGTCGGTTTTGGTCGCGCGCGAGAACGCGCGGCTCAACGGCGTCGGCAATCTGGTGCAGGCCGAATGGGCGACCGGCTTCGCCTCGCCGGTGTTCGCCGCCCACGCGCCGTTCGATCTGGTGCTGGCCAACATCCTCGCCAATCCGCTGCGCGCCTTGGCCCAGCCGATGAGCGAGCACCTGGCGCCGGGCGCGCTGGTGATCCTGTCCGGGCTGCTGCAGCCGCAGGCGCAAAGCGTGATCGCGGCGTACCGGGCGCGCGGCTGCGTGCTGCTCCGGCAGCTGGTGATCGAAGGCTGGAGCAGCCTGCTGCTGGTGAAGACGTTCTGAGCGGCTACGGGGCGGGCTTGTCGGGGAAGCGGCTATGAGCGTCGCCCTTCGGGGCGGCGCGCCTCGCCGCGGTCTCGACGAAGCGATCCAGGATGCGCACGATCACACCACGCGGCTGCTTCTGCTCGGGCTCGACGTTCGGGGGCGTACCACCCGGGCGGACCGGCGGAGAAATCTTCTCAAACGTGAAAGCAGGCATGGTGTATCACCTCGTTGTTGAGTTGAGACACTCCCGGGCTTGTCCCGGACGCGTTGTCAGAGCGTGTGCAGCGGGCGCTGCGAGCTCGCGCCCGTCTCTTGCGGGCTCGATAAATCAAGCATAACTCGTGCCATAAGCCCAGCTTTATGCATAGCGCGTGAGCAGCGCGCAACAGGTGGAGGAGCAGACCGTTATGTTCGAGTCGCATTTCCAGAGCTTCGAGGAGCCCGAAGGCGGCGTCGCACTCGCCGCGCGGCTGTCGGCGTTCCGCGAAGAACTGCTGCGGCGCAAGCTCACCGGATTTGCGATTCCCCGCGCAGATCAGCAACAAAACGAATATGTGCCGCCGTCCGAAGAGCGGCTGGCGTGGCTCACCGGCTTCACCGGATCGGCCGGTCTGGCCTACGTGCTGATCGATCGGGCCGCTTTGTTCGTCGACGGCCGCTACACCTTGCAGGCCGCCAAGCAGGTCGACGGCAACGCCTGGAGCATCGAGTCGCTGATCGAGCCGCCGCCGGAACGCTGGCTCGAGACCCATCTGAAAGCCGGCGATCGCCTCGGATTTGATCCATGGCTGCACACTTCTTCGGCAGTCGAGCGGATGCAGGCCGCCTGCGCCAAGGCCGGTGCCGAGCTGGTCGCGGTCGACGGCAATCCGGTCGATGCGGTGTGGAGCGAGCGCCCCGCCCCGCCGCTCGGCCCGGTCAGCGTCCACGGCGTGGAATTTGCCGGCGAGAGCGAGGCCAGCAAGCTCGGCCGCATCAACGACGAGCTCGCCCGGTTGAAGGCCGATGCGCTGGTGCTGTCGGACTCGCACGCGGTGGCCTGGACCTTCAACATCCGCGGCGCCGACGTCTCGCACACGCCGCTGCCGCTGTCCTACGCGCTGCTGCCGAAGGACGGCCGCCCCACCATCTTCATCGACGGCCGCAAGCTGTCGAACAGCGTGCGCGATCATCTCGAACAGACCGCCGAGGTCGCCGAGCCCGCGGCGCTGGCGCCGATGCTGCGCGAACTCGCCAAGGCCGGCGCCAGCATCGCGCTCGACAGCGTCACCGCGGCCGACGCGCTGACCCGGCTGATCAAGGAGGCCGGCGGCAAGCCGCTGCGCGGCGCCGATCCGGTGGCGCTGCTGAAGGCCGTGAAGAACGCTTCCGAGATCGACGGCACCCGCGCGGCGCATCGCCGCGACGCGGTGGCGCTGGCGCGCTTTCTCGCCTTCATCGACGCCGAGGCGCCGAACGAGACGCTGACCGAGATCGACGCGGTCGAGGCGCTGGAGACGTTCCGCCGCGACACCGGCGCGCTCAAGGACGTGTCGTTCCCGACCATCTCCGGCACCGGCCCGAATGGCGCGATCGTGCATTATCGCGTCACCCGCAAGAGCAACCGCCGGATCCAGCCCGGCGACCTGCTGCTGATCGATTCCGGCGCGCAGTATCAGGACGGCACCACCGACGTCACCCGCACCATCGCGGTCGGCGAACCAACGGCGGAGATGCGCGACCGCTTCACCCGGGTGCTGCGCGGCCACATCGCGATCGCCCGCGCGGTGTTTCCCGACGGCACCACCGGCGCGCAGCTTGACACGCTGGCGCGACAATTCCTGTGGCAGGCCGGGATCGATTTCGAACACGGCACCGGCCACGGCGTCGGCAGCTATCTGTCGGTGCACGAAGGCCCGGCGCGGATCTCCAAGCTCGGCACCACGCCACTGAAGCGCGGCATGATCCTGTCCAACGAGCCCGGCTACTACAAGGAAGGCGGCTTCGGCATCCGGATCGAGAACCTCGAACTGGTGGTGGAGAAAACCATCGACGGCGCCGAGAAGCCGATGAACGGCTTCGAGACCCTGACGCTGGCGCCGATCGACCGCCGCCTGATCGACGTCGCCATGCTGAGCCGCAAAGAACTGGCCTGGCTGAACGCCTACCACACCCGCGTCCGCGACCTGATCCGCCCCCAGCTCGACGGCCCGACCCAGGCCTGGCTCGACGCCGCGACAGCACCGCTGGCGCACTGACCTCTCCACGAGTCATTCCGGGGCGCGAGCGCCAAGCTCGCGAACCCGGAATCTGAAACGAGTACGGCCTGGAGCTGCGTCGCGCACGCTAAGCTCGAGATTCCGGGTTCGCCGCTGCGCGGCGCCCCGGAATGACAATCGAGAGTCTCTGCGCGCGCCCGGACGACCGGGTGCGCATAGCCTTATGCCGAAAAACCGCCTGTTAGCATCGCCCTGGCAGGCTACAGTTGTTTCATCAGCTCAAATCCTTCGCCACGGCAAGCCCGTCGGGAACCGCTCACGCATGCACGGAATCGTCGGCAGATACGCAACGATCGACGCCAGCCGGCGCGACGCGCCGCCGTCGAAGCTGCTGCTTCTGCTGCTGGTGCTGATGAACGGTGCGGCACCGATCGCGCTGTACATCTTCGTGCCGGCGCTGCCGGTGCTGGCGAGCGATTTTTCCAGCGACATCTCGGTCGCGCAGATGACGGTGTCGCTCTACATGGTCGGGCTGGCCTGCTCGCAGCTGATCATGGGGCCGTTGTCCGACCGGTTCGGCCGCCGCCCGGTGCTGCTCGGCGGGCTGGCGCTGATGGTCGCGGCCAGCATCGGCTGCATCTTCGCGCAGACGCTGCCGCAACTGATCGCCTTGCGCTTCCTGCAGGCGCTCGGCGGCGCCTCCGGCATGGTGATCAGCCGCGCCATCATCCGCGATCTCTACAGCCGCGACCGCGTCGGCGGCATGCTCAGCCTGGTGATCGCCGTGATGATGATCGCGCAGATGCTGAGCCCGCTGGCCGGCGGCGTGATCGAAACCGCGTTCGGCTGGCGCGCGATCTTCTACGCCGTCACCGCGGGGGCGATCGTCGTCGCCGCCGCGATCACGCTGGCGCTGCCGGAAACGAGCCGGCGCAGCAGCGCGCCCGCCGCGCAGCGCGGCGGCTTCCGCACCGACCTGCGCAGCCTGTTCGGCAGCCGCGCCTTCATCGGCTACGTGCTGTGCCAGGTGCTCGCCTCGGCGATCATCTTCATCTTCGCCGGCGGCGGCCCCTACGTCGTGGTGACGCAGATGGGCCGCAGCAGCGCCGAATACGGCGCCTGGTTCGCCAGCTCCGGCTTCGCGTATCTGATGGGCAATTTGTTCTGCGTGAAGTTCTCGCCGCGGCATTCGCTCGACCGGCTGATCTGGTTCGGCCTCGGCTTGCAGATCGCCGGCGCCGCGCTCAATCTGGCGTGGGGCGTCCTCGGCTGGAATCAGGTGCCCAGCTGGCTGTTCGGCACCCACATGATCATCATGTTCGGCAACGCCGCGGTGATGGCCAACGCCGCCGCCGGCGCGATCAGCATCCGCCCGCAGGCGGCCGGCACCGCCTCCGGTCTGATGGGCTTCACCCAATTCGGGTTCGGCTCGCTGTGTTCGCAGGCCGGCGCCTGGCTCGGCGGCCATTTCGCGACGCCGCTGCCGCTCAACATCGCGATCTTCGGAACCGCGCTCGCCTGCGCCTCGGCCATGATCTTCCTGGTGCCGCGCCGCAATCTGATCGCGACCGAAGAGATGATCGAACAGGCGGAAGAAGAGACGTTGGTGTAGAGCGACGCTCCTCCACCGTCATCCTCCGCGAAAGCGGAGGATCCCGTATCTAGAGCCTTACTGCCGCCCGCTACCCCTCCCCGAGTCATTCCGGGGCGCTCACGCCAGTGAGCGAACCCGGAATCTGACACCTGCACGACAGCAGAGATTCCGGGTTCGCGCTGCGCGCGCCCCGGAATGACTCGTGGAGGCGATGGCGGATCGCGTCAACGCTCTGGGATACTGGGTCGCCCGCATACGCGGGCGATGACGTCGGTTGACGCAGCAACGCCGTGAACTACCCGCCAATCAGCGCCAGCCACTCGTCTTCGTTCAGCACCGTGACGCCGAGGTCTTTCGCTTTGGTCAGCTTGGAGCCAGCATCCTCGCCGGCCACCACGTAGTCGGTCTTCTTCGATACCGAGCCGGCGACCTTGGCGCCGAGCCGCTCGGCGGTGGCCTTGGCCTCGTCGCGGGTGAATTTCGACAGCGATCCGGTAAACACCACGGTCTTGCCCGCGACCGCGGTGTCGCTTTTGGCCTTCTCGGCCGGCAGCACGTCGGTCAGCTCGGAGAGCAGCGCGTCCAGCGCCTTGATGTTGCGCTCTTCGGCGAAGAACTCGACCACCGCTTCGGCCACGACGTCGCCGATCCCGGCGATGTTGTCGAGGTCCTGATACGCCTCGGAGGCGTTGCCCTCCTCGGTCTGCGCGTCAGCAGCGGCACGCATCGCGGTGAGGAACGAATCCAGCGTGCCGTAATGCCGCGCCAGCAGCTTGGCGTTGCCCTCGCCGACGTGGCGAATGCCGAGCGCGAAGATCAGCCGGTGCAGTTCGATCGTGCGCCGCGCGTCGATCGCCGCGAACAGATTGCGCACCGAGGTCTCGCCATAGCCTTCGAGCTGCTCGAGCTTAAGATCCGCATTGCGCGCCTTCAGCGTGAAGATGTCGGCAGGCTCCTGCACCCAGCCGCGCTCGTGAAACAGCTCGATCTGCTTTTCGCCGAGCCCGTCGATATCGAAGGCGAGCCGCGACACGAAGTGCTTCAGCCGCTCCACCGCCTGCGCCGGGCAGATCAGCGCGCCGGTGCAACGCCACACCGCCTCGCCCTCTTCGCGCACGGCGTGGCTGCCGCACACCGGGCATTTGTGCGGGAAGTGATAGGGCTCGGCTGCAGCGGGGCGCTTGTCCATCACCACGCTGACGATCTGCGGGATCACATCGCCGGCGCGCTGCACCACCACGGTGTCGCCTTCGCGGATGTCGACGCCATCGCGGATCGGCTCGCCGTCGTTGCCGATGCCCTTGATGTAGTCCTCGTTGTGCAGCGTGGCGTTCTGCACCACCACGCCGCCGACCGTCACCGGTTGCAATCGCGCCACCGGCGTCATCGCGCCGGTTCGGCCGACCTGGATGTCGATCTTCTCCAGCACGGTGGTCGCCTGCTCGGCGGCGAATTTGTGCGCGATCGCCCAGCGCGGGCTACGCGACACGAAGCCGAGCCGTTCCTGATAGTCGAGCCGGTCGACCTTGTAGACCACGCCGTCGATGTCATACGGCAACGACGCGCGCTGTTCGCCGATCCGGCGATAGAACGCCAGCGCGTCCTCGACGCTGTGGCACAGCGTGATTTCGGGATTCACCACGAAGCCGGCGCGGTCGAGCCATTGCAGCATCTTGTGCTGGGTCGGCTCGTCCATCGGATAGTCGCTCATCAAGCCCCACGCATAGGCGAAGAACTTCAGCGGCCGCGACGCGGTGATGGCGACGTCCTTCTGCCGCAGCGAGCCGGCCGCCGAATTGCGCGGATTGGCGAACACGGTCTCGCCCGCCTCCTCCTGGCGCTTGTTGAGCGCAAGGAAGTCGTGCTTCAGCATATAGACTTCGCCGCGCAATTCGCAGGCGGCGGGGATGGCCTTGCCCTTCAGCGTGTTCGGCACGTCGGCGATGGTACGGACATTGGCGGTGACGTCCTCGCCGGTGAAGCCGTCACCGCGGGTCGCCGCGCGCACCAGCTCGCCGTGCTCGTAGCGCAGCGACAATGACAGGCCGTCGATCTTCGGCTCGGCGACGATCGCCGGCACGTCGTCGAGCTTGAGAAAGCGCTGCACCCGCTCGACGAACTCGGCGACTTCGTCGTCGGCGAACGCATTGCCGAGCGACAGCATCGGCACGACGTGCTGCACCTTGGCAAAGCCGCGCGCCGGCGCGGCGCCGACGGTCTGGCTCGGCGACGACGCGCTGACCAGCTCGGGAAACTTCTGCTCGATCGCCTCCAGCCGCCGCCGCAGCGCATCGTAGTCGGCATCCGAGATTTTCGGCGCGTCGTCCTGATAGTACGCCTTGTCGTGCCCCTCGATCGCAAGCCGCAATCGCATCGCCTCGACCTTGGCTTTCGCTCTGGTGAGCTTGGAGAGGTCGGGATCCACTGACTTAGACTTTGAGACCATCTGCTGACACTTGAGATTCCGGGTTCGCGAGCTCACGCTCGCGCCCCGGAATGACCTTGGGGAGAGGTGTTTAGCTTTACCGCGCGTCATTCCGGGGCGCTTGCGGCACGCAAGCGAACCCGGAATCTCGCCGCGGGCGGCGACTGCCGGTGGCCTATTATGTCTATCTGCTCGCCAGCCGCAAAGACGGAGCGCTGTATGTCGGCGTCACCAACGACCTCGTCCGCCGGGTCTATGAACATCGCACCAAAGCCGTGCCGGGTTTCACGTCGAAATACAACATCGCTAGGCTGGTGTGGTTCGAAATCCACGACGACCCGATCTCCGCGATCACCCGGGAGAAGGAGGTCAAGAAGTGGCGGCGGGCGTGGAAGGTGGCGTTGATCGAGCGGGAGAATTCGGGCTGGGACGATCTGTTCGAGACCATCGCGCGATAGGCTGAGGCCGGGTGCCCTGAACTTCGGGATTCCGGGTTCGCTCGCTTCGCGAGCGCCCCGGAATGACGGTATTCTTGGCAACACACCTCTCAACGAGTCATTCCGGGGCGCGAGCGTCGCTCGCGAACCCGGAATCTCGACCACTGGGAAGAGGTCCCTACCCCGCCGCCTTGATCAGCCGGTCGGCCGCCGCTCTCGCTTCGGCGGTGATTTCGGCGCCGGCGAGCATCCGCGCGATTTCTTCGCGGCGGTGTTCCTCGGCCAAAGCGGCGACGCGGGTGGCGACGCGTTTGCCTTTGTCCAGGGCGGCCTTCGAGATCAACAGGTGCTGGTCGGCGCGGGCGGCAACCTGGGGGGCGTGGGTGACGGCCATCACCTGGACCTTGGAGGCCAGCCGCGCCAGCCGCGCGCCGATCGCATCGGCCACCGCGCCGCCGACGCCGGTGTCGATCTCGTCGAACACGAGCGTCGGCGCCGAGCCCTTGTCGGACAGCACCACCTTCAGCGCCAGCAGGAAGCGCGACAGCTCGCCCCCCGACGCCACCTTCATCAGCGGGCCCGGCCGCGTGCCGGGATTGGTCTGCACCCAGAATTCGACGCGGTCGATGCCCTGCGGCCCCGGAGCGGCCGCGTCGGCCTCGACTTGGGTCATGAACTTGGCGCGTTCGAGCTTGAGCGGCGCGAGCTCGGCGCCGACCGCCTTGTTGAGCTTGTCGGCCGCCTTGGTGCGCGCCGCCGACAGCTTCGCCGCCGCCGCGTCGTAGCGGGCATCGGCCTCGGCCGCGTCTTTCTCCAGCACCACCAGCCGATCGGCTCCGGCGTCGATCAGCGCCACGTCGGCGACGTATTGGGCGGCGAGCGCGGCGAGCGAATCCACCGGGGTCGAGTATTTGCGGGCAGCGGCGCGCAGCGCGAACAGCCGCTCCTCGATCCGCTCCAGCTCCAAGGGATCGAAATCGGCCGCCGCCAGCGCCGCATTGAGCAGCTGGTCGGCCTCCTCCAGCGCATTGATGGCGGCGTCGATCGCCTTCACCGCCGGCTCGACCAGTTGCGGCGCGGAGCCGGCGCGGCGCTCCAGCCGGCGCACCGCGGCGGCGAGCGAAGCCACCGGCGAATGATGCCCGCCGACCGCCTCCTGCGCCTCGCGCAGATCAGCGGCGATCTTCTCGCCCTGCATCATGGTGGCGCGGCGCTCGGCCAGCGAGGTCTCCTCGCCGTCCTGCGGCGCCAGCTGCCTCAGCTCATCGGCGGCGTGGCGCAGATAGTCGGCCTCGCGCGCGGCGCGCTCCATCCCGGCGCGATGGGCATCGAGCGCGGCACGCGCGGTGCGGCGGCCGTCCCACAGCGTCTCCAGCGCGGCGACGTCCTTGTCGAGACCGGCGAAGGCATCGAGCAGCCGGCGATGGGTGGCCGCATCGACCAGCGCCCGCTCGTCGTGCTGGCCGTGAATCTCGACCAGCGTCGCGCCGACCGCTTTGAGGGTCTGCACGCTGACCGACTGGTCGTTGATGAAGGCGCGGGTGCGGCCGTCGGCGAGCTGGACGCGGCGCAGGATCAGCTCGCCGGATTCGTCGACCTCGCGATCGTCGAGGCCGTTGGCTTTGAGGATCGCGAACGCCGGATGGGTCTTGGCGACATCGAAGCTGGCGGTGACCTGGCCGTGCTCGGCGCCGTGGCGGACCAGCGCCGCATCGCCGCGGCCGCCGAGCGCCAGCGCAAAGGCATCGAGCAGGATCGATTTGCCGGCGCCGGTTTCGCCGGTCAGCACCGCAAGGCCACGGGAAAATTCGATGTCGAGCCGCTCGATCAACACGATATCGCGGATCGAAAGGCGCGCCAGCATGAGAGACAGGTCCTATCCGAGGCCGAGTTTCTTGAACGACCTAGAGATCCAGGAGCCCTTGTTCTCGGTCGGTTCGAGTCCACCCGACTTTACAAGAGTGTAGGCGTCTTTGTACCACTTGCTGTCAGGAAAATTGTGGCCAAGCACGGCGGCGGCGGTCTGCGCCTCGCCGACGATGCCGATCGCCATATAGGCTTCGGTCAGCCGCGCCAGCGCCTCTTCGACGTGGCGGGTGGTCTGGTAGCGCGTCACCACGGTCTTGAAGCGGTTGATCGCGGCGGTGTAGTCGCGCTTGCTCATGTAATAGCGGCCGATATCCATCTCCTTGCCGGCGAGCTGGTCGCGGGCGCCTTCCAGCTTCTGCTTGGCGCTGGTGGCGTATTCGGAGGTCGGATATTTGCGGATCACCTCTTCGAGCGCCGCGATCGCCTTTTCGGTGCGGCCCTGGTCGCGCGAGATGTCCGGGATCTGGTCGTAATTCGACGCCGCGATCAGATACTGCGCATAGGCGGCATCCGGGCTGCCGGGATGCAGCGTGACGTAGCGGGTGGCGGCGCCGATGCAGCTGTCGTAATCGCCGGCCTGATAATAGGCGTAGGCCGACATCAGCAGCGATTTGCGCGCCCAATCCGAATACGGGTGCTGGCGGTCGACTTCCTCGAACTTCTTGGCGGCGCCCTTGGTGTCCTTGTCCTTGTTCATCAGGTACAAGCCCTCGTTGTAGAGCTTGTCCGCCGGCTCATCGACCATCTTGTCGTCTTTGGCCAGAAACTTGTCCCAGATTGCACCGGTGCCGCAGCCACCGAGCGGCAGCGACAGCGCCAGCAGGCTGAAGACCATCGGGAGGCCGCGCCGCAGGCGATCGAGCCTGCGCGAAGTTTCCCCGTTCCGCAGTCCGAGCGCGATCCGCTGTACCGACATCAATTCCAACCCGACCAAATGGAGAACGGTGTGCTCCGGCACCCGACCGAAGCCGCGACGGCCTTCAGCCATCTAGCTACGCCGGACGAAAATAGACGACCGCCGGCTGTTTAGCCGAAAAAGGCGACTTCACCAACCGGGTAAGCAGCCAATTCGCCGGGAATAAGGCGGCCGGCCCAATCGGTTAACCGGCGGCAACGATGTGGAAAAGCAGCGCGCGCCTGTTGCGTTCAGGACACGTCCGGGCCGTAGGCCGGAGCGACCATGCCGCCCACAAGACCGGTGACGGCTTCGGCGTGGCCGCGCACCGCGCGGCGGGCCGGCTCGGCTTCGATCACCCGCCAAGCGCTGCGATCGGCCAAAAGAGTGGTGAGTGCGGTGTGATTGAGCTTGTGACCGCCGCGAACCGAGCGATAGGCGCCGAGGATCGGCAGGCCGGCGAGCGCGAGGTCGCCGATCGCGTCCAGCGCCTTGTGGCGGGCGCATTCGTCGGAATAGCGCAGCCCTTCCGGATTCAGCAGCCGGTCTTCGTCGAACACCACCGAGTTCTCGAACGAGGCGCCGAGCGCGTAGCCCATCTTCCACAGCCGGGCGACGTCGCTCATCCGGCCGAAGGTGCGGGCGCGCGACACTTCGCGGCGGAACATCTCCGGCTCGACCGCGAGCGCATATTTCTGCTTGCCGATCTGCGGGTTGGTGAAGTCGATTTCGACTTCGACGCGGAAGCCCGACGCATAGGGGCGGAATTCGCCGAACGATTCGCCGATCGATGCGGAGACCGGCTTCAGAACCTGGAGATAACGGCGGGGAGCGGTCTGTTCGCGAAGGCCGGCCTGATCGATGGCGGCGACGAACGGGGCGGCGCTGCCGTCCATGATCGGAACTTCGGGACCGTCGACTTCGATCGTGGCGTTGTCGATGCCCATGCCGCGCAGCGCGGACAGAACGTGTTCGGCGGTGGAAACCAGCGGCCCGTCGCTGTCGCCGAGGACGGTCGCCAGCTCGGTGGCGACGACCGCCTTGGAGGTCGCCTTGATCTCGCGATCGGCGCCCTCAAGTCCAGTCCGTACAAAAAGAAAACCCGCATCGACATCTGCGGGTCCCAACGTCAGTGTCACAGGACGGCCCGAATGAACACCTACGCCCGTCACCGTGGCTTGCGAACGCAGCGTGGTTTGCCGGCTGAACTTCATAAGTAAATTGTCCCACTGACGCAGTGCGGAAATCGATCCGGTCCTGGCGGCCGGGCGACTCGCTCTGTGCGTCCCCAAGTCCGGATTGACCATAGCACTGCCCCAAATCGCGCCAACTCACGCTTTTTTACGGATTGTTACCCCAACTCCGCCGCATTACCGCCGCCCCGCGATCGAATTCGACATCAATCGTGATCGCAGCGGCTTTCACTCAATTTCGCCTAAAGTCGCAAATTGACGATATTTCAGTAACTTAAATCGCAGTGGCGAAAACCCGGGCTTGCCACAAAAAAGGGCCCCGGCGGTTCGCCGAGGCCCTGGGTTGTGTCAGATTTCAGTCATTGTTTCAGGTCGCCTGCCGCCGCAGGAAGGCGGGGATATCCAGATGGTCGTCACCCTGTGGCGCGGGGGCCACAGGTGCCGGGCGGCCGTGGATATCGAGGCCCTGCGGCGCCGCACGCTTGGCGTACTCAGACACCGGTTCTTTGCCCATCTGCTCGGCGACGCTGCGCTGCTGCCGACGCTCCGGCATCGGAGGCATCTGCGGCATCGCCGGGCCGTTGCCACGGGCGATCGGCTGTTCGGCCGGCTCGTCCTCGCGGCGGCCGAGGCCGTTGGCGAGTCGCTGCAGCAGCGACAGCCGATTCTTCTGCGGATGATCGTCCTCGGCGTCGCCGCGGGCCTGGCGGATTTCGTTCTGGGCCGGCACCGGCAGTTCGTCGAACCGCGGCATCCGCGGCGGGCGCATCGCGGCGCGGTCGGCGGCCGGCGGCACGAAGGCTTCCGGAGCGGTCGGCTCTTCGGCCACGACGCGCGACTGGTCCGGATCCGGGAACAGCGACGGCTTCTGCGGGATCGCGCGGACGGTGACGTCGCCATACGACGCCGGCTGCACCGGGGTCTCGGCCTGCGGCATCGGCTCGTTGCCGACCGCGGCGGCGATCGCGGCGAGCGCGGCGCGCTCGACATTGGCGGCCTGGCGCGGAGCGGGTTCGGCGGCAGCGGCGACCGGAGCAGCGGAGGCCTGAGCGGCGCGCATCGCGGCGGCTTCGGCGATCCGCTGATTGTCTGCCCGCAGCTTGGCTGTCAGCTCAGCCAAGCGGCTATCGTTTCCCACCGCACTCGTCGGCGCAGCCGCCGGGGTGCCGGCGTTGCGCGACAGCTGCGCCTGCTCGATGCCGGTGGCGACCACCGACACGCGGATGATGCCGTCGAGGCTCTCGTCGAAGGTGGCGCCGACGATGATGTTGGCGTCCTGATCGACCTCCTCGCGGATGCGGGTGGCAGCTTCGTCGACTTCGAACAGCGTCAGGTCCTTGCCGCCGGTGATCGAGATCAGCAGGCCGCGGGCGCCCTTCATCGAGGAATCGTCGATCAGCGGATTGGCGATCGCGGCTTCGGCGGCGGTCAGCGCGCGCTTCTCGCCGGAGGCCTCGCCGGTGCCCATCATCGCCTTGCCCATCTCGCGCATCACGGCGCGGACGTCGGCGAAGTCGAGGTTGATCAGCCCTTCCTTGACCATCAGGTCGGTGATGCAGGCGACGCCCGAATACAGCACCTGGTCGGCCATCGCGAACGCGTCGGCGAAGGTGGTCTTCTCGTTGGCAACCCGGAACAGGTTCTGGTTCGGGATGATCAGAAGAGTGTCGACGACCTTGTGCAGCTCGGTGATGCCGGTCTCGGCGGTGCGCATCCGGCGCGCACCTTCGAAGTGGAACGGCTTGGTGACGACGCCGACGGTCAGGATGCCCATCTCGCGCGCCGCCTTGGCGATCACCGGGGCTGCGCCGGTGCCGGTGCCGCCGCCCATGCCGGCGGTGACGAACACCATGTTGGCGCCCGTGAGATGGTCGCGGATTTCGTCGATCACTTCCTGCGCGGCGGCGGAACCGACGTCGGGCTGCGAGCCGGCGCCGAGACCCTGAGTCACTTGCGTGCCCATCTGGATCAGGCGCTGCGCCTTCGACATCGTCAACGCCTGCGCGTCGGTGTTGGCGACCACAAAATCAACGCCGTCGAGCCCGGCCGTGATCATGTTGTTGACCGCGTTGCCGCCGGCGCCACCGACGCCGAACACGGTGATCCGGGGCCGCAGCTCGCGAATATCCGGGACGTTGAGATTGATGGTCATGGTTGCCTCTCGATTACGCGCGCGTTGGTTCGTGAAGTCCCCGGCAAATGGCCTGGACGATCTGTGATGGCGGAAGGGGGCGGAAAAGAGTCATCAGAAGCCCTCGCGCAGCCAGCGGCCGACTTTGCCGAAGTAACCGGCATGGGCATCGGCCCGGATGTGGCGGGTATGGCGGGGCTCGATGTGCTCGAGATGGGCGTATTGCGGATACACCAAAAGACCGGTCGGAACCGCGAACGAACCGCTCTTGGCTTCGTTCGGCAGCCGGCTGACGCCGAGCGGCCGGCCGACCCGCACCGAACGGCCGAGGATCCGCGTCGCGAGCTCGGGAACGCCGGTGAGCTGCGACGCACCGCCGCTGAGCACCACCCTCGCCCGGGGCTCTGCCGCGAACGGCGAATCCGCCAGCCGGTCCCTGACCATTTCAAAAATCTCCTCGGCCCGATGCCGGATGATGTTCGCGATCGTGGCGCGGGAAATAACCTGCGGGGTGTCCCGCTCGTCCCCGGCGGCCGGAATCGACATCAACTCGCGCGCGTCGGAACCGCCAGTTAGCACCGTGCCATATAACGTCTTGATTCGCTCGGCATCCGCAATGCACGCGCCTAGTCCGCGCGCCAGATCCATCGTGATGTGATGCCCGCCGACCGCAAAACCGCCGGCGTGAACGAAGCGTCCGCCCGAATAGATCGCGATCGTCGTGGTACCAGCCCCCATCTCGATCAGCGCGGCGCCGAGATCGATCTCGTCGTCGGTGAGCATCGACAGGCCGGCGACGTAGGGGCTCGCCGCCATCGCCTCGACTTCGAGATGGCAGCGCTCGACCGCGAGCATCAGGTTCTTGGCGACGGTGGCGTCGGTGGTCACCACGTTCATGTCGACGCCGAACTGGCGCGCCACCATGCCGCGGGGATCGCGAATGCCTTTGACGCCGTCGAGCGTGTAGCCGACCGGCAGCGCGTGCAGCACGGCGCGGCCGATGCCGGTGGCGTGGTGCATGCCGGTCGAGGTGACGCGGCTAATGTCTTCGGCGGTGACGGCCCCGCCCCTGATATCGGAGGCGGCCTCGATCAGTTGGCCCTGCAGCCGACCGGCGGAAACCGACAGCAGCACCGACTCCACCCGCACCTTGGCCATCCGCTCGGCCAGCGCCACGGCATGGCGGATCGCCTTTTCGCATTCGGCCATATCGACCACGGCGCCGGCCTTGACGCCGCGCGACTGGATCTGGCTGTAGCCGACGAGTTCGATGGCGTGAGTGCGGCCGCGCAGCGCCTCCTGCGGCGGGCACGGCTTCAGCCGAGCGATCATGCAGGCGATCTTGCTGGTGCCGATGTCGAGCGACGCCACCATCGCTGTGCGATGCGGCGATATCGGCCGGGTCTTCGGGGTCTGTGTGCGATCGAAGACGGTCACGCGTCACCAGCCTTCTTCTTGGACTTCTTGTCTTTGCTGAACTGTTCTTCGCGGGCCTTGAAGGCGGCGTCCGACAGCCGCACCGTCAGCCTGTCCGGCAGCCGCATGTCGATCGCGGTGATGTCGCGCGAGAACAGCTTGTCGTCCTGATCGAGCTTGCTGAGCATCGTCAGCGCATTGCCGACATCGTGCTCCGGCATCCGGATGACGAGGCCGCTGGTGAGCCAGACGTTCCAGCGCCGCTCGCCGACCAGAGCGACGGCGCGGGTCTGCGACCACACCTGCGGATAGCGCTGGAGCAGCGCGATGAAATCCTTGGCGCGCTCGCCGGCGCCCTTGCCGACCACCAGCGGCAGCGACAGGAAGCGCCGCGCCACATAGGGTTCGAGCACCGCACCATCGTCGGCGATCACCGACATATGGCCGTCGAGCTGCCAGCGCGCGAACGCCTTGCGCTCGACGATGTCGATCTGCAGTTCGCCCGGATAGAATTTCAGCACGGTGGCGTCCGCGATCCACGGATTGGCCTTCAGCTTGTCGCGCACCGCGGCGGCGTCGAGAAACAGCAGCGAAGACCGGCCGGTGATGCCGCCGATCGCCAAAATCTCGTCCTGGGTCAGTTGTTTGCGACCGGCGATCGCCACCTGGGTGATCCGGAAGCCGGCGAGATTGGCGGCGGCGTTGCGGGTATCGTCGAGCGCCTCGATGAATTCATCGACATGGCCGCCTTTGACGATGCCCATGCCGGCGCTGCCGAGCAGGATCAGCGCGGTGAAGGCGACGCCGACCCGACGCGGCAGCCAGCGCTCCAGCGCGGCGATCACACCACGCTGCGGCTCCGGCCGCGCCAAAGGCTGCGGCTGCGCCTGCTTCTTGCGCGAACGGCGTTCGCGCAGCAGCGCAGCCACCGCCAGGGCGACCGCCTTCAGGTCAGACTGAAGCCTCGACAGTCTTGACGACCGGGCGAGGCGCCCTCCACCGTCCATTGCAAGAGCTCGTTACACGTTGCGCCCGCGCCTACTCCGGGCAATCGCGCAAGTGACGTCTCGGTGGTTCCGGACCCGACTACGGGCCGGACCGTCTGTTGCAATGTGAGACCGAAACGGAAAAAACTGCTCCGCCCGGCTTACGCCACGACAGCCGAGCGCCAGGATGCGCCGCCAGCGTTAACCTTCGGCCCTCCTGGTAAACAAATCGTAAAGCAGGCCTGCGCAGAACCGAATTTGTTGCGTCCTGAGAAGGATTTGCGGCGAAATGGCGGCTTTTCTGACACCCCTTCTGGAGGGAACCGGCAGGGTCCGTTCAGTTCCGCACGGCGCGTTCGGCGAGCACGATTTGGCCGACCAGGAAGTCGACGAACGGGATCCCTTGCGCGTTCAACGCCTTGGGATAGAGCGAGGCCTTGGTCAGGCCGGGCAGCGTGTTGGTCTCCAGGAAAATCGGACCGTCCTTGCCGACGATGAAGTCCGATCGCGAGTAGCCGCGGCACGACATCACCCGATGCGCCCGCACCGCATAATCCATGATCGCCGCCGCAACCTCGGGGGCGAACCGGCCGGGGCAGATCTCCTGGGTCGACTTGGCGAGATATTTCGCCGTGTAGTCGAAGCCGCCGTCCGCCGGCACGATCTCGATCGGCGGCAGCGCGCGCAGCGAACCATCCTCGGCCTCGAGCACTCCGCAGGTCGCCTCGATGCCGGCGACGAACGGCTCGATCAGGTAGTCCTCGGTCTTGGCGGCGTTGCGCACCGCGACCAGATCCTGCTTGGCGTTGATGAAGAATAGGCCGTAGCTCGAACCGTCGCGGGTCGGCTTGGCGATCAACCGGCCATGCGCTTCGAGCGCAGCTTCGGCATCGGCGAGCGATATGCCGGTCACGGTGCGAACGCCGGCGATCGCGGCGAAGCGCTTGGCGGCGACTTTGTCGAAGGCAAGATGCGACGCCGCGGCACCCGAGCCGGTGAACGGCACGCGGCGCAGTTCGCACATCGCCTGCAGTTCGCCGTTCTCGGCGACACCGCCGTGCAGGCCGAGAACCAGCAGGCGTTGCTCCGCGGCGGCGCGGTCGAGCGCGGCTTCGAGCACACCGATCACTTCACCGTCCGGCACGAACGCCTCTTCGAACGGGCGCGCATGCGCGAGCAGTGCCTGGGCCGACACGGCATGGACGCGGTCGTCGTCGTTCCAGAACCACAGATCGGCATCCGGCAGCGCGCCGTGCAGCGCCTGCGCCGAGGCGGCAGACACCAGCCGCTCCTTGCTGGTGCCGCCGAACAGAATGGTGTGTCGCATGGTCGATCCGCCGCGCGGTCCCTGCTGAAGTCGAAGAAAGATGCGCCCCGCGGGCCGTCGCGCGGCGCCATTTTGCCGATTTGGACGATTCGGAGAAGCGGCGTTACGTCGGCGCGGCGGCACGCCGCAGACAGACCAGCCCCCAGATCAGCAGAGCGATCAGCGCCGGCGTTGCGAGACCGATCACCCGCAGTGGTTGCCAGATTCCGCCCTCGGTGGCGATCATGCCGAACCACATCACGCCCCCCCAGGCGACCAGCGCCGGCACCACATCGACCCGCCCCGTTCGCCGCCACGTCTCGAACTGCACCACTGCGACCAGCGGCGCCGCGAAGGCGACGTAGTTCGGTTGCGACACCGACAGCATCACCGGGAGCGCCGCGGCCAGGATCGCGCCACCGATCAGCAGCGCTTCGGCCGGCTGCGGTTGCGGGCCATTGAGACGCCAGAACCGGCCGTGGCCGATCCACACCAGCGCGATCAGAAAGACCGCATCGAATCCGAGTTGCCCGGCGGTTGCGAAGCGCGGCAGCGTGTCGGTCGCCGGCAGGCCGCCGGCCGCGATCCGCGCCAGCATCGCGCCGATGCTGAGCATGTCGTAGGAGGTGAAGGTGATCTCGTCGGCGATCTTCGGATTCGGCACGCCGGTCATGATGCCGCTGAGATGCTCGGTCCACATCGCGCTATACAGCGTCACCACTTCGGACGGCCCCAGGCACAGCGCCGGGACCACGAACAGGAACACCGCGCTGAAGCCCAAGGTGGCGAGCACGGTGCGGAGATCGCCGCGCAGCACCGGGAAGATCAGCAGCGCCAGCGGAAACAGCTTGATGGTGAAGCCGATCGCCAGCGCGCAGGCGGCCATGTAGATCCGGCCGCGGACATACAGCACCAGAAACGCCACCATCGTCAGCAGCACCAGCGCGCTCAATTGTCCGCGCCCGAGGCCATCGCCGAAGAACGGCAACAGCGCCAATAATGGCCCGATCCGCAACAGCCACCACCCGTTCCAGCCACCCTGATCGAGCGGCTGCGGCGCGAAGCGCTGCAATCCCTTGGCCCACAGATCCAGCGCCGCGAGCATCGCAATCGCGCTGATTACGTACCAAACGCCGACCGAGACCGGCAGCGACAGCGCCCAGTTCGGCTTCGCGAAGCCCTCGAGCGGATAGGCGAACAGCCCCATCAGCAATGCGAAGGTAGGCGGATAGTGATAGGTCCAGCCGTGATGATCCGCGACTTGATACAACGGATATCCGGTCCACACCGCCCAGCCGGCGCGGAAGAACACCTGAACGTCGCCGAAGCCCTGCATGGCAGAACGTCGCACGACGATCGGAAGATAGACGCACAGCGCCGCTGCAACCACGACGATCAGCACGATTTCGTAGCGGCTGAGAGCCCGCCAGCGGGGCGCGAATTGCGGTTGCAAGGCGGGATGCTCCAACTCTGTCCAGCATAGGTGTGGCAGCCGCGTCGGGCGGAACCGTGACGCGCCACCTCCGATACGCGCAGAGCAGCCAAACCCTTCGCGCCGTCCCGATGGACGATAGCGACGAAAACCGCCATGGTTCGGCCGAAACTAGACGAATGTCGTACGCGCATTCGTGCGGCGGGCGGCGAATCTGTTTCATTGCGTTGCGCCGAAATAAAGAGAGACAAATGATTCAGGATTGGCTCGACCTCCCGCCGTTCGGCACGTTCGCGACGCTGGCACTGCTGTATTACGGCGTCGCCGCCGCGCTGGTCGCCGTGGTCTTTGCCTCGCCGCTCAGCGGATCGATCGCGAGATTCCAGGGGGTGGTCGCGCCGTTCTTTTCGTCGGTGGCGGTGTTGTTCGGCCTGCTGACCGGCTTCCTCGGCTACGATGTCGCCGAACGGAACCGGCAGGCGACACGTGCGGTGCAGACCGAGGCCGGCGAACTGCAGAACGTCTACACCCTCAGCATCGCCGCAGCGTCGGACATGCGCAATATTCGCATCGCGCTGAAGGACTATGTCAGTTCGGTGCTGAAGAACGAATGGCCGACGGTGAACGGCGTCGCCGCGCCAGCAACCAGCACCGCCTTCGACAAGATGCTCGGCGAAATCAGCGCGCCGGCCATCACCCGCGATTCCGGCGCGGCGGTCCACGTCGCACTGCTCAGTTCGGCGGTGAGAGTCGGCACCGCACGGAATACCCGGATCAGCCTGTCGACCGACCGCACCAGCGATCTGAAATGGATCTCGGTGCTGATCCTCGGCGTCGTCACCCAGATCGCACTCGCGCTGGTACATCTCGACAAGCAGCGGCCGATGATCGCGGCGCTGTCGGTGTTCGCCACCGGAGCGATCGTCGCGCTCGGTCTGATCGCGCTGCAGGAAGACCCATTCAGCGGCGTCTTCCGGGTATCACCGCTGCCGCTCGAACACGTGCTGTCGTTGCCGGATACGCCTGAACTGCCGCCCGGCCCGCCGCCGAAGTAACAACCTGGTCAGCCCTGCCCGGGCGCGACGCCGATCCGCTTGATTTCCCACTGCAGCTCGACGCCGGACTGCGCCTTGACGCGGGCGCGGACGGTTTCGCCGAGTGTTTCGATGTCGGAAGCGGTCGCATCGCCGGTGTTGATCAGGAAATTGCAGTGCATCTCCGACACCTGCGCGCCGCCGATGCGCAAGCCGCGGCAGCCCGCGGCGTCGATCAGTCGCCACGCGCTGTGGCCGGGCGGGTTCTTGAAGGTCGAGCCGCCGGTCTTCTCGCGGATCGGCTGCGCCAATTCGCGATGCGCCTGCACCTCGTTCATCTTGGCGCGGATGTGATCCGGCGTCGCGGGCGTGCCGCGCAGCCGCGCGGAGGTGAAGATCAGCGCAGGATCGGCGCCGCTGTGGCGATACGAGAACTGCATCGCGGCGTTGTCGAACAGCCGGCGCGTGCCGCTGCGATCATAGGCGGCGGCCTCGATCAGCACGTCCTTGGTCTCGCGGCCGTTGGCGCCGGCATTCATCCGTAACGCGCCGCCGATCGAGCCTGGAATGCCGTAGTAGAATTCAAGTCCGCCAAGCTGCGCCGCCGCCGCGGTCTCGGCGACGCGCTTGTCGAGCGCAGCGGCGCCGGCGTGGACCACTTCACCCTCGACCCGGTGCTCGCCGAAGCCGCGCGGCGACAGCCGGATCGCGACCCCCGGCAAACCGCCATCGCGCACGATCAGGTTGGAGCCGAGCCCCAGACACAGCACCGGAATCTCGGCCGACAGCCGCGACAGGAAGTAACCGAGATCGTCCTCGTCGGCCGGCGTGAACAGCACCTGCGCCGGCCCACCGACACGAAACCAGGTGAGCGGCGCCAGCGGCTCGTTGCCGAGCAACCGCCCGCGCAGCTCCGGCATCGCGGCTTTCAGCTCCGGGGTGATGTCGGGGAAGTTCAGTACAGCCAAGAACGATACTCCGGGTTCTGATCCTTCATGTCCTCGAACAGCCACACCATGCGATCGACGAACCAGGTCTTCGCGAGAATGACGACGATCATGCCGAGCAGCGTGACGGCGAGATCGAGCACGATCAGGCCCCAGGCCAGCACCGGCAGGCCGCACATCGAAATGCCCGCGGCTACGCCGGGCACGATACGATGCCGCTCCGGAATCTCGTCGCGCTTCAGCCCGACCCAGATCCGCTCGCCGAGCACCGCTTTCGAGGCCCAGCTATCGGTCGAAGCCGGCGGCGGAAACGCGCGCGGATTATAGGCGAGCCACGCGATCGAGAGTCCGACCGGCAGCAGCGACCACCAGCCGATCCAGTCCCGGCTCCAGACCGCGAGGATCAACAGCGGAAACGCGGCGTAGCGGGTCCATACGCTCCACGGATTGGCGTGCCGTTTCCAGGTGTCGTCGCTCAGGACCGCCATCGGCGCCTCGTGTCGCGTCAGCCGCCCAGCGCCTTCAATTCGCCGGGCAGCGCGTAAGCCCATTGGGTGATGTTGCCGGCGCCTAAGCAGACGACGTAGTCGCCGCTGTGCGCGAGGCCGGCGACGACGCCGGCGAGCGAAGCGGAATCCTGCAGCGGATGGACTTCGCGATGGCCGTGGGCGCGCAGGCCGAGCACGAAGTGATCGCGGTCGACGCCTTCGATCGGCGCTTCGCCGGCCGGATAGACGTCGGCGACGATCACCGCATCGGCATCGTTGAAGCAGGTGCAAAATTCTTCGAACAGCGACTGCAGCCGGGTGAAGCGATGCGGCTGCACCACGGCGATCACCTTGCCCGAGGTCGATTGCCGCGCCGCCTTCAGCACCGCGGCGATCTCGACCGGGTGGTGGCCGTAGTCGTCGATGATGGTGACGCCGTTCCAGTCGCCGGTCTTGGTGAAGCGGCGGCGCACCCCGCCGAACGCCGCGAGCGCCTTACGGATGGTCTCATCGGAGAGCCCCAGTTCGTGCGCCACGGCGATCGCCGCGGTGGCGTTGAGCGCGTTGTGACGGCCGGGCATCGGCAGCTTGAGATCGGCGATCTCGTGCGCGGTGCCGGCCTTGCGATCGCGGAACGCGACCTTGAAGCTGGAGCCGCCGCCCGACGGCGTCAGGTCGAGCAGCCGCGCGTCGGCCTGCGGGTTCTCGCCGTAAGTAATGATGCGGCGGTCTTCGATCTTGCCGACCAGCGTCTGCACCACCGGATGATCGATGCACATCACCGCGAAGCCGTAGAACGGCACGTTCTCGACGAAGTTGCGGAATGCGTCCTGCACCGCGTCGAAGGTCTTGAAGTGATCGAGATGCTCGGGATCGACGTTGGTGACGATTGCCACATCCGCCGGCAGCTTCAGGAAGGTGCCGTCGCTCTCGTCGGCCTCGACCACCATCCAGTCGCCGGCTCCAAGCCGCGCATTGGTGCCGTAGGCGTTGATGATGCCGCCGTTGATCACGGTCGGATCGAGCTCGCCGGCGTCGAGCAGCGCCGCCACCATCGAGGTCGTGGTGGTCTTGCCGTGGGTGCCGGCGATCGCGACGCAGCTCTTCAGCCGCATCAGCTCGGCCAGCATTTCGGCGCGGCGCACCACCGGAATGCGCTGGGCGCGTGCCGCCAGCAGTTCCGGATTGTCGCGCTTGATCGCGGTCGACACCACCAGCACGTCGGCGCCCTTGATGTTGTCGGCCTGGTGGCCGACGTGAATCTGGATGCCCTTCTCGCGCAGCCGGTTGACGTTGGCGCTTTCGGAGGCGTCGGAGCCCTGCACGGTGTAGCCGAGATTGCACAGCACCTCGGCGATGCCGCTCATGCCGATACCGCCGATCCCGACGAAGTGGATGGGTCCGATCTCGCGCGGCAATCTCATGGGGAGGGTCTCTATCGTTGCTGGTCATACGCGGGATTGTCCCGGGCATTCCCGATTCAAGGTCACTTCATGCAAGACGGGGATGGCCGGTACAAGTCCGGCAAATGCGCCGCTGGGACGTTTTCCTTGGCCGGAGCTAGACCTGGGCGACGCGGCCGACCACGTCGGCGAGCCGCTCGGCCGCATCCAGACGGCCGATTTGGCGGGCGGACGTGGCCATTTGAGCCAATTTGGCCGGATCGGCGGCCAGCGCGGTGATCTCGGCCGCGAGCCGGTCCGGGGTAAAATCCGGTTGAACGATACGGATCGCGCCCCCGGCCGCGGTCAGCACGCCGGCATTGGCGAACTGGTCCTGGTCGAGCGCGCCCGGCAGCGGCACCAGGATGCCGGGGCGGCCGATCGCGGCGAGTTCGGCGACGGTGCCGGCCCCGGAGCGCGACACCACCAGCTGGCTCGCCGCCAGCCGCTGCGGCAGATCGGTGAAAAACGGCGCCAGCTCGCAGCTCAATTGCAGCCGGGCGTACACCGCGCGAACCCGGTCCATGTCCTCGTCCCGCACCTGCTGGGTCAGCACCAGCCGCTGTAGCAGCGCCGGGTCGAGCTTCTCCAGCGCCGGCGGCACGATATCGGCCATCACCCGGGCGCCCTGGCTGCCGCCGAACACCAGCACCCGCAACGGGCCGCCGGCGGCCGGCGAGTCGTAGGCGACGGTCGCGGCATCGGCGACCGCTGGACGGATTGGGTTACCGGTGTTGCTGATCTTGGCCGCCAGGGCCGGCCATGCGGTCTCGTGGCCGGGAAAGCCGGTGGCGATCGCATCGACCCGCGGCGCCAGGAAGCGATTGGCGCGGCCCATTACCGCGTTCTGTTCGTGGATCAGCGTCGGCACGCGGCGCCAGGTCGCCGCCAGCAGCGGCGGCAACGTCGGATAGCCGCCGAAACCGACCACCGCAGCCGGCTTCAGCCGCCCGATCAGATTGAACGCCAGCACCGCGCCCGAGCCGAGCTTGAGCGCGGTCTTCGCCAGCGCCCATGGCGTCCTGCCCCGCACCGTTTCGCTCGGCACCACGTCGGTCATCTCGGCGGAGAACAGCCCGCTGTAGCGGGTGGCGCGATGATCGGTGACCAGGCGGACGCGATAGCCGCGCCGGATCAGCACCACGCCGAGCGCTTCGGCCGGGAACAGGTGCCCGCCGGTGCCGCCGGCGGCGAGCAGGATCAAGGGTGCATCTGTCATGATCTCAAGCGTAGCTTCCCGCCGCCTCGATCGCATTGACCTCGGTCTTGGGCCGCTGCCGCGTCAACGCCAGCATCATGCCGACGCCGTAAGCCAGCGACACCATCGACGAGCCGCCATAGGAGATGAACGGCAGCGTCATGCCCTTGGCCGGGATCAGTTGCAGGTTCACCGACATGTTGATCGCGGCCTGGATGCCGAACAGGATCGCCAGCCCGGAAGCGGCGAAGCGCGAGAACAGATCCTCGCTGCGATAGGCCCGCGACAGCGTCCGCAGCACGATGAAGGCGAACAGCGCCAGCAGCGCCAGGCACAGCACGATGCCGAATTCCTCGCCGGCGACCGCGAACACGAAGTCGGTGTGGCTGTCCGGCAGGCTGCGCTTGGCGATGCCCTCGCCCGGCCCGAGGCCGAACCAGCCGCCATTGCTGAACGCCTCGCTCGCCATGTCGACCTGGAACGTGTCGCCGGAGGCCGGGTTCATGAACCGCTTGATGCGGCCGGCGACGTGCGGCACCAGCAAGTAAGCGGCGAACAAGCCGCCCGCCGCGGTGGCGCCGAGCCCGAATACCCAGATCACCCGCATGCCGGCGATGAAGAACAGCGCGCCCCACACCATGGTGATCAGCATGGTCTGGCCGAAATCCGGCTCCATCACCAGCAGCGACACCAGCGTCAGCAGCAGCATCATCGCCATCGAGGTCGCCGGCATCTCCGGCCGCCGCGCCGCTTCCGAGAACAGCCAGGCGGCGAGAATGACGAACGACGGCTTGGCGATTTCCGAGGCCTGGATGTTGACGCCGACCAGCGTGATCCAGCGCCGCGCGCCCTTCACTTCCGGCCCGATCAGCAGCGTGGCGACGATCAACGCGACCGACAGCGCGAACACGACCAGCGCCGAGCGCCGGATCTGCCGCGGCGACAAAAACGACACGCCGATCAGCACCACGATCGACGGAAACAGGAACAAGACGTGGCGGTTGAAGAAGTGGAACGGGTCGAGCCCGATCCGGGTCGCGACCGGCGGCGATGCCGCCAGCGACAGGATCACGCCCGCCAGCATCAGCGCGATCAGCGCCACCAGCAGCACGCGGTCGACGGTCCACCACCATTCGCTGAATGGGGTGCGTTGGTCACGGGAGATCATCGGCGATCCTGGGTAAACAGACCGCCCATTGGTGCGCTCGCGTGGTTGCCACGCGGTTAATGCTTTGAGGCGGAATTGAGATGTGAACGACGGACCCGTTCCCATCCCACACGCGCTGTCCCCCCTCCACTGTCATCCCCGCGAAGGCGGGGATCCAGTATCCAGAGCCTATCGCTTCAATCGAAACGCCCTGGAATACTGGGTCGCCCGCCTGCGCGGGCGATGACGTCAGGGGATGGGGTGCACGCCGTCCAGCGCCGTCACCAGCTCACGGAACCTGGTGCCGCGGATTTCGAAATTGCGGAACTGGTCGAACGACGCGCAGGCCGGCGACAGCAGCACCACCGGTTCGGCGAGCCCCGACGCGGCGGCATCGCGCGCCGCGGCGGGCACCGCATTCTCGAGCGTCCGGCTGATTTCGTAAGGAACCCGCCCCTCCAGCGTGGCGGAGAACTCGGCCGCCGCCTCGCCGATCAGATAGGCCTTGCGGATCCGCGGGAAATACTCGGCCAGGCTCTCGATGCCGCCGGTCTTCGGCTTGCCGCCGGCGATCCAGAAGATGTCGCCGAACGACGACAGCGCTTTGGCGGCGGCATCGGCGTTGGTCGCCTTGGAGTCGTTGACGAACAGCGTCGCGCCCTTGTCGCCCTCTTGCCGGCCGACCTGCTCCATCCGGTGCGCCAGACCGGGGAAGCTGCGCAGCCCTCGTTGCAGCACTTCGGCAGACACGCCGAGCGCCAGCACCGCCGCGGCAGCCGCCGCTGCGTTCTGGGCATTGTGCAGGCCGCGTAGCGACCCGATGCCGCCGAGTTTGGCGACCTCGGTGGAGGTGCCGCCGTCGATGCGGCGAATGGCATCGAGATCGGCGGTGATACCGGCCTCGAGCGGTCCCTGCACCGACATCCGCACCACGCGCTTGCCGGCGCGCTGGATTCGGTCTGCCGCGGCGCGGCCGAATTCATCATCGACGCCGATGATCGCAGTGCCGTCGTCCTGCACGCCGGCGACCAATCGCTCCTTCACCGCGGCGTAGTGCTCGATAGTGCCATGGCGATCGATGTGATCCTCGGTGACATTGAGCAGAATGCCGACGGTCGGATCGAGCGACGGCGTCAGGTCGATCTGATACGACGACATCTCGATCACGTGGACACGGCCGTCCTTGGGCGGCTCCAGCGACAGGATCGCGGTGCCGATATTGCCGCCGAGCTGAATATCCCAGCCGGCCTCGCGCAGCAGATGCGCGATCAGCGCCGTCGTGGTCGACTTGCCGTTGGTGCCGGTGATGGCGACGAACGGCGCGCGCGGCGCATGCGCCTGGCGCTCGCGGCAGAACAGTTCGACGTCGCCGATCACCTCGACGCCCGCTTCCTGCGCCTTCAGCACGGTCCAATGCGGCGTCGGATGCGTCAGCGGCACGCCGGGCGTGAGCACCAGCGCGTCGAAATTGATCCACGACAGATTGCGCAGATCCGCGGTGACGAAGCCGGCCTGCGCCGCCTCGACCATGCGGTCGAGATTGTCGTCGCAGGCGATCACTTCGGCGCCGCCGGCCTTGAGCGCATGGCAGCTCGCCAGCCCCGAGCCGCCGAGCCCGAACACCGCGACCGAGCGGCCGGCGAAAGTGGTGACGGGGATCATGCCGGACTCCAGATGGGCGCGCGCGCCTTACCAACTGCACAGCCGTCATCCCCGCGAAGGCGGGGATCCATATTCCCTGCGCTCTCGGTCGGAGTATGGAGCCGAATACGTTCATCCCAACCACAGGGGTTATGGGTCCCCGCCTTCGCGGGGACGACTCGTGGAGGGGTGCGCATCATTTCCCTCACCGCAGCTTCAGCGTCGACAGGCCGGCGAGTGCCAGCATCACCGCGATGATCCAGAACCGGATCACGATCTGCGGCTCGGTCCAGCCCTTCTGTTCGAAGTGGTGGTGGATCGGCGCCATCTTGAACACGCGCTTGCCGGTGAGCTTGAACGAGGCGACCTGCACGATCACCGACACCGCCTCGAGCACGAACAGGCCGCCGATCACCGCCAACACGATCTCGTGCTTCACCGCGACCGCGATCGAGCCGAGCATGCCGCCGAGCGCCAGCGAGCCGGTGTCGCCCATGAAGATCGAAGCTGGCGGCGCGTTGAACCACAGAAAGCCGAGCCCGGCCCCGAGCAGCGCGCCGCACAGCACCGACAGTTCGCCGGTGCCGGCGACGTAGTTGATCTGCAGATATTCGGCGAACACTGCATTGCCCGCGAGATAGGAGATCAGCCCGAAGCTGGCCGCGGCGATCATCACCGGCACGATCGCGAGGCCGTCGAGCCCGTCTGTCAGGTTCACCGCATTGCCGGCGCCGACCACCACGAAGGCGCCGAACGCCACGAACGCCCAGCCGAGGTTGATCATCACTTCCTTGAAGAACGGGATCACCAGCGAGCTCGACAGCGGCGCCCGGCCGAGCCACACCAGCGCGAAGCACGCCGCGCCGGCGATGGTGAATTCGATCAGCAGCCGGGTGCGGCCGGAGATGCCGGCGTGGGTCTGCTTGGTGACCTTCATGTAGTCGTCGTAGAAGCCGACGAAGCCGAAGCCGAGCGTCACCGCCAGCACGATCCAGACATAGGGATTGAGCGGATTGGCCCACAGCACGGTGCCGACCGTCAGCCCGGACAGGATCATCAGGCCGCCCATCGTCGGCGTGCCCTTCTTGGACACCAGATGCGATTGCGGACCGTCGGTGCGGATCGGCTGGCCCTTGCCCTGCCGCAGCCGCAGATTGTCGATGATCCACGGGCCGAACATGAACACGAACAGCGCCCCGGTCACCATCGCGCCGCCGGTGCGGAAAGTGATGTAGCGGAAAACGTTGAACGCAGGAAACGAGCTGGAGAGGTCGATCAGCCAATATAGCATTCAAGCCGCCTTACACCGCTGCGCCGTCGCGCGCGGCCTTGCCGGGGAAGCGCTTCTCGAGCGCGGTGACAATCGTTTTCATGCGTGATCCGAGCGAACCCTTCACCATCACGGCGTCGCCGGCTCTGATCGCGGCGACGACCTGGGATTCGAGTCCGGCCGCATCGCCTGCATAGCCGCCTCGTTTGCCGGAGGAAAGGGCGTCCCACAGATTGCGCATCAATGGACCGCAGCAAAATACCAGATCGATACCATTGGCTCGGACCGCCGCTTCCAGCACGCGATGCAGCTCCGGTCCGGTCGGGCCGAGTTCAAGCATGTCGCCGAGGACCGCGATCCGCCGCCCCTGCGCGCCGATCTCGGCGCCGCCGAGCACGCCGAGCGCCGCCGCCATCGAGGCCGGATTGGCATTGTAGCTTTCGTCGATCAGCGTGGCTTCGCCGGAGCCGATCCACAGCGGCTTGCGCGCGCCGCGACCGGATGCGGGCTGGACCTGGGACATCGCCAAGGCGGCGAGCGCGAGATCGGCACCGGCAAGCTCCGCAGCAGCCAGCACCGCCAGCGAATTCAGTGCCATGTGCCGGCCCGGCATGCCGATTTTGTAGGTGACGTCGTGGCCGAGAATGCGGGCGTGCACCGCCGAGCAATCGGCGTGCAGCGCGACGTCGAGCAGTCGCGCATCGGCCGCAGCATTCGTGCCGAAGGTGACGATGCGCCCGACATTGGCGCGCAGCGCGTTGGCGCTGAGCCGGTCGAACATCGGGTTGTCGCGGTTGAGCACCGCGATGCCGCCGGGCTCCAGTCCCGCGAAGATCTCCGATTTGGCATCGGCAATGCCCTCGATGCCGGAGAAGAATTCCAGATGCACCGGTTCGACCGTGGTGATGATGGCGATGTGCGGCCGCACCATCTTCACCAAGGGTTCGATCTCGCCGGCGTGGTTCATGCCGATCTCGAACACCGCGTAGTTTACACCGGCCGGACAGCGCGCCAGCGTCAACGGCACGCCCCAATGATTGTTGAACGATGCCACCGACGCATGGGTCGGGGCTTGCGCACCGAGCACAGCACGCAAGCCCTCCTTGGTCGACGTCTTGCCGACCGAGCCGGTGACCGCGATGACTTTGGCAGGCAGCCGCGAGCGCGCCGCGATGCCGAGTCGGCGCAAGCCTTCGAGCACGTCGTCGACGACGAGCAGCGGCGCGTCGGCGGCGAACTTGTCGCGCTGCGCCTTCTCGACCACGGCCAGCGCCGCGCCGGCGTTCAGCGCCGCGGCGACGAAGTCGTGGCCGTCATGCACGTCGCCCTTGATGGCGAAGTATGCGTCGCCGGGTGCGAGCGTGCGGCTGTCGATCGAGATGCCGAACACGTCGCGCGGCAGCGTGCCGCTCGGCGCCGCGGCCATCGCCTCCGCCATCGCGTCGGAGGTCCATAGCGGTTCTGTGCTCATGCGGCGCTCGCTGACAACGCCGCGTGCGCGGCTTCGTGATCACTGAAATGCAGCACCGTGTCGCCCACGATCTGCCCGATCTCGTGTCCCTTGCCGGCGATCAGCAGCACATCGCCCGGCTGCAGTTCATCGACCGCAATGCGGATCGCCTCGGCGCGGTCGCCGATCTCGCGCGCGCCGGGCGCGGCCGCGAGAATTGCGGCGCGGATCGCAGCGGGATCTTCACTCCGCGGATTGTCGTCGGTGACGATCACCGCATCGGCGTTCTCGGCGGCGATCGCGCCCATCAGCGGCCGCTTACCGGTGTCGCGGTCACCGCCGGCGCCGAACACCACGACCAGCCTGCGCTTCGCATAGGGCCGCAGCGCCTGCAGCGTCTTGGCGAGCGCATCGGGCTTGTGCGCGTAGTCGACGAACACCGGGGCGCCACCCCGGGCGCCGACCAGGTCGAGCCGGCCCGGCGCGCCTTCGAGATGTTCGAGCGCGGCAAAGCTCGCCGCCGCGTCGCCGCCGGTGCCGATCACCAGACCGGCCGAGACCAGCGCATTCTCGATCTGGAATTCGCCGACCAGCGGCAGCTTGATGGTGGACCGCCGCCCCTCGTGCTCGATCGTCAGCCGCTGCGCGAAGCCGTCGACTGCGGCGTCGATCAGCTTGATGCCCGCGCCCGGATCGCCGTTGCGGCCGATCGCGATCAGCCGCAGACCGCGGGTCCGCGCCGCTTCGATCACTTGCGCCGAACAGTCATGATCGGCGGAAATCACCGCCGCGCCGCCGTCCTGCACCAGATTGCGGAACAGCCGCAGCTTGGCATCGAGATAGTGCGCGATGGTCGGGTGATAATCCATGTGGTCGCGCGACAGGTTGGTGAAGCCGCCGGCGGCGACGCGGACGCCGTCGAGGCGGAACTGATCGAGCCCGTGCGAGGAGGCTTCCAGCGCCAGATGGGTGATCCCTTCGCGCGCGATCTCGTCGAGCGAGCGATGCAGCGCGATCGGGTCCGGCGTGGTCAGCGAGCCGTACACGCTGCGCGTCGGCGTCACCAGACCGATGGTGCCGATGCTGGCGGAGGCATGGCCGAGCCGCTGCCAGATCTGCCGGGTGAAGGCTGCGACCGAGGTCTTGCCGCTGGTGCCGGTGACCGCGGCGATCACCTCCGGCTGGCGCGGATAGAACCGTGCCGCGGCCAGCGCCAGCGCCAGGCGCGGATTGGCGAGCCGCACAAACGGCACCGCCAGCTGGCCCTCGGGCCGATGCTCGCCTGCGATCGCCACTGCACCGGCCGCAATTGCCGCCGCGACGAAGCGTGCGCCATCGGTCTTGGCGCCCGCGAGCGCGAAGAACAGATCGCCCGGTTTCACCGCGCGGCTGTCGACGGCGATCCCGCCGATGGCGAGGTCGGCCGCCGGCGCGGCGATCTCGGCCTCGTCGCTGAAGAGGTCGCGGAGCTTCATGGTCCTCGGGCGTCCGATTCGAGAGATGTTCTCACGCCTGCGAGGCTTTTAGCGCAAGCGGGGCGCCACGCAAAACGACAGGAGTGCCGCCGGCGCGGCAATCCGCGCGGCTATTGGCCGGCCCGCGATGCCGCAAGAATGAGGCGGTCCGGGGGCGGCAGGTCGAACCGTGGCTCGATTCCGAGCAGCGGCGCGATTCGTTCGATCACCTTGCCGCCCGTCGGCACCGCATTCCAGCCCGAGGTGATGAAGCCGTGGGTCTCCGGCAGTCCCTTCGGCTCGTCGAGCATCACCAGCACCTGGTATCTCGGCTTGTCGGCCGGCAGGATCGCGGTGAACGAGTTCAATACCTGCTTCTTGGCGTAGCGGCCGTTGATGACCTTCTCGGAGGTGCCGGTCTTGCCGCCGAGATAGTAGCCCTTGGCGATCTGCTCGGCCTGGCGCGCGGTGCCGACCTCGGCGTTGAGCCGCATCAGGTAACGGATCTTCTCGCTGGTGTCCGGCTTGATCACCCGCTTGGCGACCTTCATCGCCTCCTCGTGGGTGCGCTTCAGGAAGGTCGGCGGAATCAGATAGCCACCGTTGACCATGGCGTTGATGCCCATCACCGCCTGCAACGGCGCCACCGCGATGCCGTGACCGAACGAGATGGTGATGGTGTTGAGTTCGCCCCAGCGCTTCGGCACCAGCGGCGAGGCGCTCTCCGGCAACTCGGTGCGCAGCCGGTCGAGCTGGCCGATCTTCTTCAGGAACGCCTTGTGCGCCTCGACGCCCTGCGCCAGCGCGATCCGGGCCGCGCCGACGTTGGACGAATAGGTGAAGACTTCCGGCAGCGAGATGAAGCGCCCCATCCGGTGGTCGTCGTGGATCTTGAACTTGCCGTATTGCAGCGGCGCGCGCGCGTCGTACATCGAGCTCAGCGTCGCCTTGCCGCTGTCCAGCGCCATCGCCAGCGTCAGCGTCTTGAAGGTCGAACCCATCTCGTAGACGCCGGTGGTGAGCCGGTTGATCCGGTCGGGGTCGTTGGCCTCTTTCGGATTGTTCGGGTCGAAGTCCGGCAGCGACACCATTGCGACGATCTCGCCGGTGTTGACGTCCGAGACCAGGCCGGACGCCGCCTTGGCGCTGAACTTCTCCTTGGCCTTCAGCAGTTCGTCGCGCAGCGCATGCTCGACGCGGACGTCGAGCGCCAGCTCGATCGGCCGCTGCATCCGGTCGGAGGCGAAGCCGGCGCGGTGCAGGTCGGCGAGGCCATTGCTGTCGAGCCACTTCTCGATGCCGGCGATGCCCTGGTTGTCGATGTTGACCAGGCCGATCAGGTGCGACACTTCGGCGGCGTTGGGATAGACGCGCTTGTTCTCGCGCAGGAAGCCGATGCCGGGAATGCCGAGCTTCTTGATCTCGGCCTGCTGGCGCGGGGTGATTTCACGCTTCAGCCAGACGAAACCTTTCTTCGACGCCAGCCGCTCGCGCACCTCCTGGGTTTCGAGGTCGGGCAGCGTCGCGGTGAGCAATTCCACCGCCTCGTCCTGGTCGATGATCCGGCGCGGCTCGCCGAACAGCGACGGCGTCTTGACGTCGGTGGCGAGGATCTGCCCGTTGCGATCGACGATGTCCGGCCGTGCGGTGGCGACCGCGTCCTGCGATACGCCGCGCCGTGCACCATGGCCGTCACCGATCACCGCGATCATCACCAGCTTGAACGCGATCACGCCGTACACCGCCGCGAACGCGATCATCGCCAGCCCGACCCGCGCCCGCGCCTTGGCGTCGCGGTCGACCTCGCTGCCGTAGATCAGGCTGCGGATCAGGCGCTGGCGCCATTTGATGTGGTGGCCGACGAGCGGCATCGTGGAATCTGTCACTGGGCGGGCTCCGGAGCCGGCAGAGAGCCGGTGACGATGTCGGGGTCGATCTTTTCGATCATCGAGGCGATCGGATCAGGAGCGTTGGGATCGACGACCGCCGGCGGGCGCTCGGGAAGGTTCTTCAGTGCATCGAACTGGCGCGCGGCGACCGGCTTCAGTTTGAGGTGCCGGGCGGCAAGCCCCTGTAGCCGGCCCGGCGAGTCCAGCTTGGCCCATTCGGCGCGCAACCGGGCGATCGCCTCGCGCTCCTTGCGCAGCTCGGCATGGAGCTGCAGCACCTTCTCGGTGCGCACGGTGGATTCCAGCTTGATGCGGTAAACATAGGCCGCGGCGAACACCAGCATGCCGATCACCAGCACATGGACGAGGCGCATCATCGGCCGGCCCTCATCACGCTGGCGAGCGTCGGCCATCCCGGCAGATCGCCGGCGGGGTGCGCGGGCGCGTGGGTCCGCTCGGCGCCGCGCAGCTTGGCCGAGCGGGCGCGCGGATTGGCCGCGACTTCGGCATCGCCGGCAACGACCGGCCGCTTGCCGAGCAGCGTAAAGCTCGGCGCCGCCTGCGCGAGCTCCGGCAGATGGCGCGAGCCGCCGCCGGTCTTGCTGCGCGCGGTGAGGAAGGTTTTCACGATGCGGTCTTCCAGTGAATGGAACGACACCACCGCCAGCCGGCCGCCCGGCTTCAGCGCGCGCTCGGCGGCGTCGAGCGCCCGATGCAATTCGTCGAGCTCTTCGTTGACGAAGATCCGCAGGCCCTGGAACGTGCGGGTCGCCGGGTGGATCTCGCCGGGCTTGGCGCGCACCACTTTGGCGACGATGTCGGCGAGCGCCTTGGTGGTGGTGATCGGCGCTTCGTTGCGCGCCGCCACGATGGCGCGGGCGACGTGGCGCGAATAGCGCTCCTCGCCGAAGATGTAGATGATGTTGGCGAGATCGGTTTCGGAGGCGCGCGCGACGACATCGGCCGCGCTCGGCCCGTCCCGCCCCATCCGCATGTCGAGCGGCCCGTCGAACCGGAACGAGAAGCCGCGCTCGGCCTGATCGAGCTGCATCGACGACACGCCGATGTCCATCACCACGCCGTCGACCTTATCGGCGCCCTGCCCGGCGCACACGTCAGCCAGATTGGAGAACCGGTCGTGCACCAGCGTCAGCCGACCGCCGGCTTCGGCCACTAACTCGGCGCCGCCAGCGATCGCAGTCGGGTCGCGGTCGATAGCGATCACGCGGCTGCCGGGGGTCTGCAGGATCAGCCGCGTATAGCCGCCGGCCCCGAACGTGCCGTCGACATAGACGCCGCCGTCGCGCGGCGCGAGCAGACCGACCGCTTCGGGGCCGAGCACCGGAATATGGCGCGCGTCGGAAGACGTCATGCGATCGCCCCGGCCGCGCCAGAGCCACGTCCGGTCCGCATCGTGCGAAAACCGGCCCGGCTGATCGTCGGCTTGCTGCAGGGCAATGGGCGCATCGTGCCTCGCCTCGTCCCAATCCGCCGACAGAGCGCTGTGCCAGCCGGCCAAGACGGCCGACGAACCTAGCTCTCCGTAAGAAATCTGGTTGATTTCCATCGGCTTATGGGGCGTCACAGGAGATTTTGCCGGCAATTTGACACCGGCTGTTCACCCCTCAGTAACGGCGCTTACGCTTAAGAAACCGTTGACGGCTGCCCGGTCATTCCGCGCGGGGGAGCAGGCGGCGTTTCGTCACTGCATCGCGATGCGCTGCAAGATGAAGGAACCCGGCCTCGTCCACAGAAAATGGCAAAATCGTGAATACAGCGCGTTGCAGGAAGCCGTAGGGACTCAGATAGTAAATTGGAAGTTGCAGCCGGCGCCGCTCCGCCTCGCCGTGGTCCTGCCAGTATTGAGTCGTCCGATGTTGTCAGGTTCGTTAGCGTCCGCTGGTCCGGAGTCGAAACGTCGACGTGCCCTCCCTTTGCCCAAGGGCATCTCGTCCATGCAGACCTTCACGCCCGACTCGTCGATGGTGTCCGACGTGCTGCCGTCGCCCAATTTCGGCGAGCGCAACAAGGCGCGCCGGCCCGACATGATCGTGCTGCACTACACCGGCATGCCCGACGTCGAAGGCGCGCTGACCCGGCTGTGCAAGGCCGGCACCGAAGTCTCGGCGCATTACGTCGTGCTCGAGGACGGCCGCATCCTGCAATGCGTGCAGGAGTCCAAGCGCGCCTGGCACGCCGGCCTCGCCTGCTGGGCCGGCGAGGAAGACATCAACTCCTGCTCGATCGGCATCGAGATCATCAATCGCGGCCACGACTGGGGCTATCCGGACTACCCGCTGCGCCAGATCGCGGCGGTGATCGCGCTGTGCCGCGGCATCATCCTGCGCCGCGACGTGCCACCGCATCGCGTCGTCGGCCATTCCGACGTCGCACCGGCCCGCAAGAAAGATCCGGGCGAGAAATTCCCGTGGCGCTCGCTCGCCGCCTCCGGCGTCGGCCTATGGGTCGAGCCGGCGCGGATCGTGCCCGGGCCGGCGCTGCAGCAAGGCGCCGAGGGCGACGAAGTGCGGCTGATGCAGCAGGCGCTCGCCGATTACGGCTACCGCGTCCCGGTGAACGGCAGCTACGACCACGCCACCAACGACGTCGTCACCGCGTTCCAGCGTCACTTCCGCCCCGAGAAGGTCGACGGCATCGCCGACGCCTCGACGCTGGCGACGCTGCACACGCTGCTCGACCGCCTCCCGGTCGAAGCCCGCGCCATCGCGGCGCTGGGCTGAGCGCTTCCTCCACACCACTTGCAGCTTGACGATCACGGCCCGAGCCCGCATGGCTTGCCGCGTCAGTCGGCCGGACGGCCGCTCCCGCTAGGGCCGAAAGGCTGCGGGGGAGGAAAGTCCGGGCTCCATCGACATACGGTGCCGGATAACGTCCGGCGGGGGCGACCCCAGGGAAAGTGCCACAGAGAACGAACCGCTTCCCCCTTCCTTCGGGGCGGGGGCAAGTAAGGGTGAAAAGGTGCGGTAAGAGCGCACCGCGTCGCCGGCAACGGAGACGGCATGGTAAACCCCACCGGGAGCAAAACCGAATAGGGACGGCATCGCGGATAGTTCGCTGCTCGCAGCGATAACTCCGCAGGGTGATGTCAAACCCGCCGTCCGGGTAGGTTGCTCGAGGCGCTGTGCAAACAGCGTCCCAGAGGAATGGCCGTCGCGTATCACGTCCGCAAGGACGCGGTGCTCTCCAGAACCCGGCTTACAGGCCGGCTGATACTTCTTCATGAAGGGCTCGGCGGAAACGTCGGGCCCTTCGCCCTAGCTCGGCACGAACGCTTCTGCTGATTTGCGATGATTTCTCAAAAAGACGCGAATGTTCTCGAATGTCGTGGCATCCGCCAAGCAAGGTCGCAACAACGCCAAAGTTTGCTCGTCACGCTCAATTCCATCAAACACATCAAGCAGATAGCACTCCAATAAATCCTTGGACTTATCGAAAAACACTTCGTCGCGAATGACAGCACAAGCGATCTCAAGCTCATTCATGAGGTCGGCAAAGTGATAACCTCGTTCATCATCATTCTTTGACGTCCGCACCAAGTACCACCCACTCCGAAACGATTGAGCAAGAGCAATAAGCGCCGTCGCTGACCCCGCCTTACGCGCCAGATCGAGTTGCCGACCAGCATACCATAGTGCGACGACGCCAATCAGAAGCGCCAAAATTGCAGTAATATTTGCCAGATAGCTCACCTCATCCGCATAAGGCATATTTATTCTTGCTTTTTCGGCGGCTTGGGAGCCACTTCCGACGCTGGCTGCGATTGCTGAGCTGGGGACGAGTCAGACTTGACCGGTTTGAAAAGGTGCGAGGTAGTCAACGAATTAGTCGAGATATCCCCGATGGAATTCGTCCCGAAGATCTTTTCGTCGTCCGAACTCATAGTCTTTCCCTTCTCTCAATGCGACGTCCTGCTCACCACCAGACTAATCTAGTGCGCAATCCAGCAAACTTGATTCGTCGGTAATAACAAGCTCGCATTGATCTCCAACTGCTGGCTAGATAGATTTGGGTTGTCCCGGCTATCCACAAGCCGCTCCAAACGCCAATAGCTCGCAATCCTACTATCTAGTAGGACCTTCGCCGATCTTTATCCCAAAGCTTCCCTTGGCTCGACGCACCTCGTGGGTAACTAGAATACGAGCTGCTCCGCCAGCCGCAGAGAACGCAACTGACGAGAGCAGTTCAATGCCCCCCGCCGCCCGCCGCGGCCATCGGGTTGGCCGGCTTGGCCAGCAGGAACACCAGCGTGGTCAGGCCGAGGTAGAACACCGTCAGCAGGAAGAAGGCGTCGCCGTAGCTCATCACCACCGCCTGGCGGTGGACGATGTTGGTGAGCTGTTTCAGCGCCATCATCGAGGCGTCGCCCATGCCCTGGAAGCGCTGGGTGAAGGTGTTGAGCAGTTCGACCGCCTGGGCGTTGCCCCAGTTCACCTTGTCGTGCAGCCGGGAGATGTGGAAGTCGGTGCGGTTGTCGAGCGCGGTGTTGATCAGTGCCAGCCCGAGCGCGCCGCCGAGGTTGCGGGTCAGGTTGAACAGGCCGGAGGCGTTCTTGACCCGGTGTGGCGGCAGCGTGCCGAGCGCGATGTTGTTGACCGGCACCATCGCCATCATCATGCCGACGCCGCGGAAGATCTGCGGCCAGAGCAGCTCGTAGAAATCGAAGTCGCGGGTGATCCAGGTCATCTGCCAGGTGCCGCCGGCGAACAGCAACAGACCGACGGCGACCAGAATCCGCATGTCGACCAGCGCCATCAGCCGGCCGACGATCGGCGCGGTGCAGAACATCGCGATGCCGGAGACGAACATCGTCTCGCCGATCATCAGCGCGCTGTAGCCGCGCACTTCGGCGAGATAGCGCGGATAGATGTAGGTCAGGCCGTACAGTCCGATGCCGACGCAGAACTGAAACATGCAGCCGATCGCGAAATTGCGGTCGGTGAAGGCGCGGATGTCGACGATCGGCTCGCGCGCGGTGAGCACCCGCCAGAAGAACGCCACCGCCGACACCGCGCCAACGATCGCGAAGATGAAGATCGACTCGTCGTTGAACCAGTCGTTGCGCGGCCCCTCCTCCAGCACGTATTCGAGCGAGCCGAGGAAGCCGGCCATGAAGCCGAGGCCCCACCAGTCGAAGTGATCGAGCAGCTCGTAATGCGGCTCGTCGAAATCGACCAGCGCCAGCACGCCGATGGTGATCAGAACGCCGGGCACGACGTTGATGAAGAACAGCCAGTGCCACGACATCAGATCGGTGATGTAGCCGCCGACCGTGGGCCCGATGGTCGGCGCCAGCGTCGCGACGAGGCCAATGATCGGGCCGACCATGTTGAACTTGCTGCGCGGAAACACCGTATAGGCCGAGGCGAACACGGTCGGGATCATGCCGGCGCCGAGGAAGCCCTGGATCGCGCGCCACACGATCATCTCGGCGATGGTCGAGGTGAAGCCGCACATTAAGCTCGCAAAGGTGAAGCCGGCCGCCGAGATCGCGAACAGATTGCGGGTGCCGAGCGCGCGCGACAGGAAGCCGGACAGCGGGATCGCGATCACTTCGGCGATCAGATACGCGGTCTGCACCCACGAGACTTCGCTCGACGACGCCGACAGGCCGGCCTGGATTTCGGACAGCGACGCCGAGACGATCTGGATGTCCAGGATCGCCATGAACATCCCGAACACCATGATCAGGAACGCGATCAGCCGGCTCGCCGGGACGTGCTCGGACGGTTCGGCGGGCGCCGCGGCGGCCCGGGTGTCTGCTGTGGTGGTCGCGGACATCGTTGCGTTCTCAGCGCCCGCCCCGAAGGGCCGTCAAGATTCGAAGAGAGTTTCCGTCATTGCGAGCGAAGCGAAGCAATCCAGGGCTCGGTGCACTGCGCTGGATTGCTTCGTCGCTTTGCTCCTCGCAATGACGCTGACAGAAAGGAACTACTTCGCCTCGCCCGTCCGCGTGTCGACGTCGACGTACACCGACATGCCGGCGCGCAGCAGGTTCTCGCGCGCGACGTCGGCGGGGACGCGGATGCGGACCGGGACGCGCTGCACGATCTTGGTGAAGTTGCCGGTGGCGTTGTCGGGCGGCAGCAGGGTGAACACCTGGCCGGAAGCCGGCGACAGGCTGTCGACCGTGCCTTCGATCTTACGGCTGGAGAACGCGTCGACCGAAATCGCGACCTTCTGGCCCGGCTTCAACCGGCGCAGCTGCGTCTCCTTGAAATTGGCGTCGATATAAACGCCGTCGAGCGGCACGATATTGGCCATGCGCTGGCCGGCATTGATGTAGTCGCCGACATTGACCAGGCGGTTGGAGAACACACCCGTCACCGGCGCCCGTACACTGGTGAAGGCGAGATCGCGCTCGGCCTTGGCCAGCGCGCTCTGCAGCTCGAGGAGCTGAGCGCGGGCTTCGGCCTGTTGAGCCTTGGTGACTTCGACGTTGTCGCGGGCGGCATCGTACGCGGCCTTCGCGGCGGCGACCGAGGCGACGGTCTGGTCGCGGCTGGCCTGCGAGGTCTCGAACACCGCGCGTGAGGCGAAGCCCTTGGTCGAGAGCGCCTGCTGGCGATCGAAATCCAGCGCGGCGCGCTTGGCTGCGGCCTCGGCGGAGTCGAGCTGCGCCTGCGCCTGCTCCACCGCGCTCTGCTGCGCCGTGATCTGGCGGCCGATCCGGGCGATGGTGGCTTCCTGGGTGCCGATCTTGGCGCGCGCGGAGTCCACGGCGATCTTGTAGTCGCCGTCGTCGATCCGGAACACGACGTCGCCGGCCTTCACCTCGGAATTGTCGCGCGGCAGAATCGCGGCGAGGTGTCCCGAAACCCGGGCCCCGAGCGTGGTGTTGTTGGCGCGGACATAGGCGTCGTCGGTGCCGACCATGAAGCGGCCGACCAGCATGTACTCGGTGCCGAAGTAACCGAGCGCGGCCAGCGCCGCGATGCCGACGCCGATCAGCACGAACTTCTTCTTGCTCGGCGGCTTGGCGGCGGTGCCAGGACGCGCGGCCGGTGCCACCGGCTCGGTCTCGGCTTCCGGCTCCGGCGGATCGGCCAGCTTCAGGGTCGAGGGATCTTCCAGCAGCGATCGCAGCGCGTCGGCCTGCGACGGCGCACCTTGCGGCGCAGCCGGATGCGGCGACGCGCCGGCGGCCGGGACGGCCTCCCCGTTTTCCGGCTCGGAGCGCAGCACGCGGGCAGCTTGGTCGCGTCCGGACATCGGGTTCTCCTGAACTCAGCTCGCACGACAAAAAAACGACCAGCCCGACGGTAGCCCGAGCTGGCACCCTCAACTACCATTGACCGAACGGTTCGGTCAACATAATCTGCCGACAGAAGGGTAGCATTAGAGCAATTCCGCTCTCACCCTATCTCGACTGAATTTACCGGACAGGCTGAACCAATGGTTGCAACAGCGTCGGCGGTGCCGATTCACAACGACGAGGACAGCGCCAAGCGACGCCAGATCCTCGACGGCGCCCGCACGGTGTTTCTCGAGCAGGGCTTCGACCGCGCCAGCATGGGCGAGATCGCCCGCGCGGCCGGGGTCTCCAAAGGCACGCTCTACGTGTATTTCGCCGACAAGAACGCGCTGTTCTGCGAGATCATGGAACAGGAGAGCGTGGCACAGGGCATGTTGGCATTCGAGTTCTCGCCGGATCTCGACGTCGAAACCTCTCTCAAGGTGTTCGGCGAGGCCTATATCAAGCTGCTCTGCGATCCGCGTGGCGCCTCCGCGATCCGGACCGTGATGGCGATCGCCGAACGGATGCCGGACGTCGGCCGCCATTACTACGAGCGCGTCATCGCCAATTCGCTCGGCAAGTTCACCCGCTATCTGCAGCAGCAGGTGCAAGCCGGCGCGCTGCAGATCGACGACTGCCATCTCGCCGCGGCGCAATTCACCAAGCTGTGCCAGGCGACGTTGTTCTTGCCGTACATCTTCCAGACGATGGGCGCGCCCTCGGCCGAACATATCGCCGAAGTCGTCGACAGCGCGACCCGGATGTTTCTGGCGACCTACCGGAAGAAGCCCGGCAACTAAGCCGCTTGGACTAATCGTCCTCGGCTTCGTCGCGATCCACTGCCTTGCGCCCGGTTGCGCGGCCGATCGAGCCGGTCGGCCCGTTCCAGCCGCTCGCCGCGTAAGGATTGCGCTGCTGCAGTCGCTGCGCGATCACCTCGCCGGACACCGCGGCCGGCTTGCAGATGGTGCGCTGGCTGCGCCGGCGCATCAGATCGACGTGGATGTGGTCGTAGTGATACACGTTCGAGCCCGGCGCCAGCACCGTGCTGAACACCCGGCACGCCGAGTCCTGCACGTCGTGCAGGAACGCCTGCTCTTCCGGCAGACCGCGCCAACCGTTCTTCACCGAGATGCGACGGCCGTCGGCCAGCACGAAGCCGGCGATGTCGAGCGCATTGCCGAAAGCGTGTTCGGAGATGTGCGCGTTCGGATTGCCGTTCATGCCGCGGCAGGAATACGCCGAGATCTGTTTGATCTCGACCACCCGCACGCCGAACCAGCGCATCGCCGCAGGTTGCACCGCTTCCACCAGCCAGCGATCCAGCGCCGAGACGATCGGGCACGCCAGCGTCGCGGTCGGCTTGATTGCGACCGGCCCGACCGAGCCGGTGATGCCGGCCTGCTGGCCCGGCCCGAGCCGCGGCAGCGGTCGCTCGGCGTCGTTCGGATAGTGCGAGTTCGGCGAGTAGTTGCGATCCTGCGGATAGCCGGTGACGTTCTCCGCCGGCGGACGTTCGGCCGCAGGCTCGCCCTCTGGCGGCAGATCGCTGTCCGGGTGGGCCGGCACCACACCCGGCGCATTCAGGGACACCGGCGCACTACCGCGGCCATAGCCCGGCGCGCCCGCACCGTAAGGCTGCGCGGCACCGGCGTTGGTGCCGTAGCCGGCGCGCGGCTGCTCCTGATAGCTGCGTTGGGCCGGCGCCTTGTAGGCACCGTAGGGCTGCTGGCCGGCCGGCCAGCGTGGCTGCTGCGCGGTGCCACCGATCGCACCCGGCGGACGCAGATCGTCGGCATAGCCGATCGCACCGCTTTCTCCGAGCGCAGCGACCTTCAGCGGAAACTCGGCGCCACACACACCGGGACCGGAGATCGGATCGATCCGCACCAAATCCGGGCCTTCTCGGACCGCGCCCGATTTCAGGCATGCGATCTCGGCCTCGGCCCGCCACGGTTCGCGTTCGGCGATCTGAAACAGACCGCGACCGCATCCCGCAAGCGAGACGAGCACGAAGGAGCCGACGAGATACAAACGAACTCCGCGCGTCATCCGCGCACAGTCCACCAATCTGATTAAAGAGAATTGAACGGTATCGGGCGACGATTTGTTAACGATACGCCGCGCGCGGACAGTTACGTCCGCGGCGCCGCGATGTCGTCATGCGCAAGAGCCCCGATTCCGATCGCGTCGGAACCGGGGCTCTTGTCTTTCGCTGTGAGGCGTATTCGGCACGCCAACCGGTGTCGGCTTCGCTCGAAAACACGCTCGTCTGATCAGGCGGCGCGCACTTCGCGCAGGAAGGTTTCGACCTGAGTCCTCAGCGCCTCGCCGCTGCGCGACAATTCGGACGCCGACTCGACCACCTGGGTCGCCGCCACACCGGTTTCGCGGGCGGCCTCGTTGACGCCGGCAATGTTGCCGGACACCTCCGTGGTGGAGCGCGCGGCTTCGGCGACGTTGTGGGCGATCTCGCGGGTCGCCGAGCTCTGCTCGCGCACCGCACTGGCGATCGCGGCGGCGATCTCGTTGATCTGCGCCACCGTGCCGGTGATGCCCTCGATCGCATGCACCGACGACTGCGTCGCCTGCTGGATCGAATTGATCTGCGTGGTGATCTCCTCGGTCGCCTTGGAGGTCTGCTCGGCCAGTGCCTTCACTTCTGCGGCGACCACGGCGAAGCCGCGGCCGGCATCGCCGGCGCGTGCCGCTTCGATCGTGGCGTTCAGCGCGAGCAGGTTGGTCTGCGAAGCGATGTCGCTGATCAGCGTCACCACCTCGCCGATCTTCTGCGCCGCTTCGGCCAGCCCCCTCACCTCGTCATTGGTCCGGCCGGCCTGGTTCGCCGCCTCGTTGGCGACCCGCGCCGACTGATCGACCCGGTTGCCGATCTCGGTGATCGAGGCGTCCAACTCTTCGACCGCAGCCGCGACGGCTTGTGCATTCGACGTCGCCTGCGACGAGGCCGCGGTCGCCGCCACCAGACGGCGCTCGGATTCGCGCGAGGTGCCGACCATCGAATCCGCGGTGCCGCGCAGTTCGGTCGCGGCCGAGCCGACCAGCGTGACCACGCTGCCGACGCCGGTTTCAAACCGCGCCGCCAGTTCGTGCATCGCCTTGCGCCGCTCACTCTCGTGGCTGATACGCTGTTCGTCCTGCGCGGCGCGCAGGCGGCCGGTCTCGATCAGCCCTTCCTTGAATACTTCGACCGCCTGGGCCATCGAGCCGATCTCGTCGTGGCGGCCCTTACCGGGTACCTCGACGTCGTGACGACCGCTGCTGATGGCGCGCATCGCGCTTTCCAGCGCCTGGATCGGCTTCGCCATGCCGCGGCCGAGCCACACCGCGACCGCGGCAGCCGCCAGCACGGCGGCAATCGCCGCGAACGCCAGCCACTGCATCGATTGCCGTTCCAGCGCCGCGTAGGCGCTGGCATCGCGCACGATCTGCAGCACCGCAACCGGATCGCCGGAGAACCGCTTGATCTGACCGAAGGTGGTGGCCACCGCCTTGCCGTCGGCCTCGCCCTTTTCGATCACCAATTCGCCGCCGAACGCACGGCGCAGGGTTGCGAGGTCGGTGCCGGGCTTGGCGAGGCTCGAGGCGATCACGTTGACCTTGTCGCCGTTGAGCTGAAGGATCGCGACGTCGACACCGAACCGCGCCTTCATCCGCTCGACGAAGGCCTTGCCGAACGGCGCGCCGATATCGACGGTGCCGATCACCTTGCCGTTCTCGACCATCGGCGTGGTGCCGAACACGGTGAGGTTATCGAGGCCCGGCTCGATGCCGCCGACCGCCTGGCCGGTGGTCATCGCCTGCACCACCATCTTGCGACGCGCCGAGACGTCGTCGCCGAACTTCTCGGGATTATGAATTCGGATCAGGGTCGACGAAGGCGGGATTTGAATCGTGTAGAGAGACAGTCCGCGCTGCGTGGTGAGGTCGCGGCCTTCTTTCAGCAGCTTCATCAGCCCGGCGCGATCGCCCGCCTTGGTCATTTCACGCACTGGTTGCAACGCCGCCAGACTATCGCTGAGTGCGAGCGTCGTCCGCGTCTCGGCTTCGGTGGCCGCGGTGATGTTGGCATAGTCGGCGCGCAGTTCGCGCTCCAGCGCGACGTCGATCGTCGCCTGCTGCCGCCAGACGCTGAAGCCGGCCAAAACCGCGCACGAGCCGATCGCGACCAGCGTGATAGCGAAAATCATCCGGGCCGAAATCGAGTTGAGCATCTGTGCGGGTCCTTCTCTGGGCGCTGCTTGTGATCCGTTGTGCTCACAACTAAGTGCAAGCCTACAAGAAGCGGTTAACGCTTACCTCGTAGAGCCACGAATTCGGACTACCTGAGCTACGAAGTAAGGTTGATCGGTTAGGTTAAGAACGTAATCGCGTTGACCGGGCCGAAAGGCGTGGTCACCTAACCGCATGATCAAAGACGACGACTACGAGCTGGACCGGTTCGGGAACCGGGTGCTGATCGGGCTGACGGCGGAAGAAACCGCCGAATATTTCCGCCTGGAGGAAATTATCAGAAAGAGCATGCCGCTGCCGCAGGTCACGCGCAATGAGTGGGTCCGGCCCGAAGACTGCCGCTGGCTCGAGCTCTACGAGAAACACGAATCCGCCCGCCGGCCGTTCCTCAAGAGCAGCAAGACCATGCATTGAGCGGTCGGGTGCGGCAGATGCCCGCCGCAGCGATCACCACGAATAGCGCAGCACGCCCTTGCCCGCATAGCTGCGCGAGACGTCCGAAAACTCGCCTTCGAACGCGGCTGCGACCGAGAATCCGTTCAGCCAATTCACCTCCGCCGACACCGTGGTCAGCGCCGCATCGCGTGCCGGGCGGGCGCCGCCGACGACGAAACTGGCGCCCGGCAGCGCCTGGAAGGTGGCGGTGACAGACCGTTCGACGTCGAATTCGTGCGCCCATGCCGCTCGGCCCCGCAGCGTCAGCAGCGCGCCGTCCAGCGCGAACGACCTGTCGCTGCGCAGGCCGAGTTCGCTGCGCGTCGAGGTAACGGTCTTGGCTGCATAGTCGAGTGCGAACACGCTGCTGCCGCCCACCGCCCGTTCCGCATAGGCCGGCAGATCGAAAGCGGTGACCTGCGCGGCGGCGTAAGGCGTGAGGCCGACGCCGCCGAGCGCCGGTGCAACCCAGCGATGGCCGGCTTCGACACGGGCCGAATAAGCATGCGCATTGAAGTCGGCACGAAGCTGATCGAAGCCGCCGACGACGACAGTCCGCTCCGTCGTGATGTCCTGCCAGCCATAGGCCGCCGCCGCGGTGAGATAGCTGGCGCCGAAGCTGTGGCGGACGAAGCCGCCGACCTGCATCAGGTCGGAGCGCCCCGAGCCGAGGCCGTTGGCGAGACCGAATTGCGTCGCACCGCCCGCCATAGCGAAGCCGGCAACGGTCTGCGGCGACAGCCAGTAATCGGCGCCGGCGGCGATGCCGACGAGCCGGCTGGTGGAACTGGCGGAGCCGAGCGAGCCATTGCCGTCGGTGGTCTGCGAACCGCCGAAGCCGGCGCCCCACACGCTCCAATGCGGCGCGAACGGGGTGCGCGCGGCCGCTTTGGTCAGCATCGCATAGGCGTCACGGGCCGAACCGGCTTGCCCGGCATCGGCGAACGGCAAGGCGCCGGAGGTCGCATTCGCTGAGCCGCGGCCGTTGCCGAACGGATCGGTCAGCACGCCCAAGAACTGCGTCATGGCGCCAAACGTCGCTTGCTGTGCGCCGGTCGCGGTCTCGCCCGATACCGCACTGAGCCCACTCGGGGTCAGTGCGCCGAACACGATCGGAATGCTGCCGGTACGCGTGAAGTAGCTCGTCAGCGCATTGGCGACCTGGGTCTGGTTGGCATTGAGACCGCTGTTGACCACTGGCGGCGTTGGCGGCCCGGGCGGCGTCGGCGGCGTGTAGTCGAGCACCAGATTGAGATAGGCGTTGTTGGAGTCGTAGCCGAGGCTCGACTTGAAGCCGGACGGCAGGTTGGTGTTCACCAGCGCGCCGAAAGTGCCGACCACGCCGCCGGTGGCGTTGACGATGGTATATTGTCGGTCGACATAGCCACCGCTGGCGAACGACGCATTCACCGTCGCGCCGCCGAGTGTCGCCGTGCCGCTGACATTGACGCGGTCGGCGCTCGACGGCGACACTTCGACCATGTAGCTCGATGCCGCCGTCAGCGTCAGGTTGCCGCTCACGTTCAGCGTGCCGATCGAATTACCCGGCGCCAGCGTGCCGCCGTTGATCAGCGTGGTGCCGACCGTGCCGTTGCCGCCCAGCGCCGCGCCGGCATTCACCGTGGTCAATGACGACGACGCGATCGAGCCGTTGACGCTGAGCGTGCCGGCCTCGACCGTGGTGGCACCGGTGTAGCTGCTGATGCCGGCGAGCGACAGATTGCCGGCGCCGCGCTTGATCAGATTGCCGCTGCCGGAAATCGCGCCGCCGAAGCTGGTCGCGTCGGAGCGATTGAACGCCAGCGTCGAGCTGTTGCTGACATCGCCGACGATCGAACCCGACGTGCCGCCGTCACCGATCTGCAGTGTGCCGCTGGAGACGGTCGTGCCCCCGGTGTACGTATTGGCCCCGGTCAACGTGAAAACGCCGCTGCCGACGCTGCCGCCGAAGCTGATCAGATTGCCGGTGCCGGACATCGCGCCACTGAACGTATGGGCGTCCGAGCGGGCGAACTCCAGCGTCCCGTTATTGACGACGTTGCCGACGATCGATCCCGTGGTGCCGCCACTGCCGACCTGCAAAAATCCGCTGCTGATGGTGGTGCCGCCGGTGTAGGTGTTTTCGCCGAGCAGGATCAGCGCGTCGTTGCCGAGCTTGGTGACGCTGCCGGTGCCGGAAATCACGCCGCCGAAGCCCGCCGCATCCGAGCGATTGAACACCAGCGACCCATTGTTGACGACGTCGCCGGTGATCGAGCCGGTGGTGCCGCCATTGCCGATCTGCAGCGTGCCGGCCGAAATCGTGGTGCCGCCGGTGTAGGTGTTGGCGCCGGTCAGGGTCAGCGTACCCGCCGCGATCTTCTCGAGCGATCCACTCCCCGAAATCGCGCCGCCGAAGCCGATCGAATCGTGTCGATTGAACTGCAGCACGCCGTTGTTGACGACATCGCCCACGATCGAGCCGCTGGTGGCGCCGTTGCCGACCCGCAGCGTGCCCGCCGAGATCGTGGTGCCGCCGGTGTAGGTGTTGTTGCCGAGCAGCGCCAGGATGTCGCCGCCGAGCTTGACCAGATTGCCGGTCCCGGAGATCGCGCCGCCGAGGCTGGTGCCGTTGCTGCGGTTGACGGCCAGCGTCGCATTGTTGGTGATGTCGCCGGTGATCGAGCCGCTGATGCCGCCATTGCCGAGTTGCAGCGTTCCCCCCGAGATCGTGGTGCCGCCGGTGTAGAAGCTGTCACCCGTCAGGGTGAGCGTTCCGGTGCCGGTCTTACCCAGCGCGAATTTTGCACCGTTATCAACGAATGTGCCCGAGAATTCCGTGGAGGTGTTAAGGCTGCCGACCGTCAGGCTCTGCACCGGCACGCCGGCCGCCGTCGCCTGCACGGTCCCGCTGCCCGACAGCGATCCGATCGAGATCGAACCCGTGGTGGTCCGCAGCCCGAGATCCCCGCCATTGCTGACCACTTCCGCCGTCCCGCCCGACGACGTCTGGCTAAAGAGCAGTGTCCCGCCGGTGTTCGTTATCTTGACATCTGAGGCGGTGCTGCTGCCCCGAAAATCGATCTGACTGCCCGAACCGATGATCAGCTGCTGCGTGGTGCCGGAATTGTTCACGATGCCGGCGCCGTTGAAATTGAGCTGGCCACCGGACAAAACCCCGATGAGGAAGCCCGGCGCTCCGGCTTCAAACGTGAAACCGTCGGGGTTGCGCGTGGTGTACAGCACGATCGACGTCGACGTCGACGCGCCGTTGTTGCGGAAGACGGCAGTGTCCCCGGTGTCTGGAACAGTGGCCGGGCCACTCCAATTCGAGGGGGTGTTGTACAGCTGATCTGCGCCGACCCAGACCTGCTGGGACAACGCGGGCATGGTGATTGCGACCAGCGCCGTCGAAGCCAGCAGCGATGAAAGCAAGATCCGCCTTCGCGCTCTCGCCGCCCGATCCGTTGCCCCCGACCTCAGTTCCCCAATTCCACGAACCTGCACGCAACCGCCCCGTCACCTCTCAGGTCATTGGCGACCCGATTCAGGAAACAGCCTAAAGGTTCAGGATTGGGATGCAAATAGGAACCATTATTGGAACCCACATCGGCGATCAGGCTGGTCCCCGCCGCCGACGCATGCTAGCGCTCCCGCAAACAACAGCGGGGAGACGGAACGCGATGGTCGAGGCGGTGATCTGGGATTTCGGCGGGGTGCTCACGAGCTCGCCATTCGAGGCGTTTGCACGGTTCGAGACCGAGCGCGGGCTGCCGATCGACATCATTCGCCGCACCAACGCCGCCAATCATTTCGAGAACGCCTGGGCCAAATTCGAGCGCGCCGAGATCGATCTCGACACGTTCGATGCGCTGTTCGCCGAAGAATCCCGCGCGCTCGGCGCCGAAGTGCGCGGCCGCGACGTGCTGCCGCTGCTGTCCGGCACGCTGCGCCCCGAGATGGTCGAGGCGCTGAAGATCATCAAGCAGAACCACAAGACCGGCTGCATCACCAACAATCTGCCGGCCAACGCAATTGGCTCGGCGTCGGGCCGGACGCTGTATGTCGCCGAAGTCATGGCGCTGTTCGACCACGTCATCGAATCCGCCAAGATCGGCCTGCGCAAGCCGGATCCCAAGATCTACGAGATGATGACCGACAAGCTCGGCGTCGATCCGAAGCGATGCGTGTATCTCGACGATCTCGGCGTCAACCTGAAGCCGGCGCGCGAGATGGGCATGACCACGATCAAGGTGACCAGCGGCGAACAGGCAATCGCGGAACTCGAAGCCGCCACCGGGCTGAAGCTGCGCTAAGCCGTCGGCTTCGCTTCGACCGAAGCGCTGGCCTCGTACCAGCGCTTGGAGCGGTTGACGATCGCCACCACCGTCAGCATCACCGGCACCTCGATCAGCACGCCGACCACGGTGGCGAGCGCGGCGCCGGATTCGAAGCCGAACAGGCTGATCGCGGCGGCGACCGCGAGTTCGAAGAAGTTGCTGGCGCCGATCAGCGCCGACGGCCCGGCGACGCAATGTTGCTCGCCCGAGAGCCGGTTGAGCAGATAGGCCAGCCCGGCGTTGAAATACACCTGGATCAGGATCGGCACGGCCAAGAGTGCGATCACCAGCGGCTGCCGGATGATCTGCTCGCCTTGAAAGCCGAACAGCAGCACCAGCGTCGCCAGCAGCGCCACCAGCGACAGCGGCTGGAACACGCCGAGCAGCCGCTGCAAGGTCGCCTCACCGCCCGAGGCCAGCGCCCAGCGCCGCAAGCCCTGCGCGATGATCACCGGCACCACGATGTACAGCACCACCGACAGCACCAGCGTGTCCCACGGCACGGTGATCGCCGACAGGCCGAGCAAGAGACCGACGATCGGCGCGAACGCGAACACCATGATGGTGTCGTTCAGTGCGACCTGGCTCAGGGTGAAATGCGGTTCGCCCTTGGTCAGGTTCGACCATACGAACACCATCGCGGTGCACGGCGCGGCGGCGAGGATGATCAAGCCGGCGATGTAGGAGTTGATCTGGTCCGCCGGCAGATACGACCTGAACAGCCAGCCGACGAACAGCCACGCCAGCGCCGCCATCGAGAACGGCTTCACCGCCCAGTTAATGAACAGCGTCACGCCGATGCCGCGCCAGTGCTCGCGCACCTGGCCCAGAGCGGCGAAGTCGATCCGCACCAGCATCGGAATGATCATCAGCCAGATCAGCGCCGCCACCGGCAGATTGACCTTGGCGATCTCCGCCGCCCCGATCACCTGAAACGCCCCAGGCATCAGATGCCCGAGCGCGATGCCGACGACGATACACAGCGCGACCCACAGCGTCAGATAGCGTTCGAAGGTGGACATGGGGGGCCCTTTTGGCGAACCGATGATTTCTTTGATAGCAGCGGCGCGATCCTCCGCACCGACGTCATCCCCGCGTAGGCGGGGATCCAGTATCCCGGAGCGCCCGATTTCAACGACTCGCATCGCCGCGCGAACTCAGCGGCGCTCTGGGATACTGGGTCGCCCGGACAAGCCGGGCGATGACGGCGGGGGAGAGGGAGGCGCCTTGCTTCCTCTTCACCTCAACAAGTACTAAACCGTTGCCACCCGCCGCCCACTGGCGTCGATCACTTGCTCGCCATCTTCCTTGAAGAACTCGCCTTGCTGCGGCGGCAGCAGGTCGAGCACTTCTTCGGACGGCCGGCACAGCCGCACGCCGTTCGGCGTCACCACCAATGGCCGCTGGATCAGGATCGGGTGCGCGATCATCGCGTCGAGCAGGTCGTCGTCACTCAGCGTCGGATCGTCGAGCTTCAGCTCGGCATACGGCGTGCCCTTCTGGCGCAGCGCCTGCCGCGGCGTCAGCCCGGCGCGGGTGATCAGTTGCTTGAGCAGCTCCCGGCTCGGCGGGCACTTCAGATATTCGATGACGTGCGGCTCGATCCCGGCGTTGCGGATCAGGCCGAGGGTGTTGCGCGAGGTGCCGCAGGCGGGATTGTGATAGATGACGACGTCCATCACGCCACCTTCGGCCGGCCGAAGCTGACGCCGGCGAGCAGGCCGATCTCCTGCAGCTTGGTGCCGAGCGCGACGCCGTCGAGCATCTTGATCGGCAGCGCGGTGAAGGCGTCGATCCTGTTCTTCAGGAAGCGGAACGCCTGAACGAAGGCGCGCTCCTTGTCGAGATCGCTGCCCCCGACCGCGGCGGGATCGTCGATCCCCCAATGCGCGGTCATCGGCTGGCCGGGCCACACGGGACAGGCCTCGCCGGCGGCGTTGTCGCAGACGGTGAACACGAAATCCATCACCGGGGCGTCGGCGGCGGCGAACTCCTGCCAGCTCTTGGAGCGCAGCCCCTCGGTCGGGTAGTTGCCGTCCGCCAGCACCTTCAGCGCGAACGGATTGACCACGCCTTTCGGCTGGCTGCCGGCGGAGAAGGCGTTGAATCGGCCGGCGCCGTCCTTGCGCAGAATGCTCTCGGCCATGATCGAGCGGGCGGTGTTGCCGGTGCACAGAAACAGCACGTTGAAGATGCGATCAGACATTGGCGGATTCCTTGGGCAGACAGCAGGGTTGAAGGGCGGCGATCAGCGGCGCGCACAATTCCGGGCGGCCACCGCAGCAATCCTTGATCAGAAACAGCGCGACCTTCTGAAATCGCGCGAGGTCGGCGCGGTACACGATCGAGCGACCACGGCGCTGCGAGGTGATCAGCCCGGCGAGTGCCAGGATCCCCAGATGCGACGACATCGTGTTCTGCGGCACCGCCAGCGTGTCGGCGATCGCCCCCGCCGGCAGGCCGCTCGGCTCGTGCGCGGCCAGCAGCCGGAACGCCTCCAGCCGGGTCGCTTGGGCCAGGGCGCCGAGCGCCAGGATCGCCTGCTCCGTTTCCATATATCCAGAATTATCGATATATATAAGCCGATGTCAAGCGCCGACCGGCGATTATTTCGATAATGCTAGAAATACCGTTTGACGCGCCCGGCGAGATGGCGTTAGCGTTGCGGCATCATGAAGATCGACGACGCCGCTGCCAAATTCGAGGCGCTGGGCAATCCGACTCGGCTGAAGATCTATCGGGCGCTGGTGCGCGCCGGCGAGGCCGGCACGCCGGTCGGCCGGCTGCAGGAGCGGCTGAAGATCGCGCCCTCGACGCTGTCGCACCACCTCAAGACGCTCGTCGCCGCCGGCCTGATCCGTCAGGTCCGAGAGGCCACCACGCTGTACTGCCATGCCAACTACCAGGTGATGCGCGGCCTGATGGACTTCATGGTCGCGGAATGCTGCGCCGACGCGGTCGAACGCGCGGACGCCAAGACCGCGGCCTGAAATCGTCAGGTCTGTTTATTCGATTATTCTAGTTTCTTCGAACTAGCCAAGGAAGGGAACGCATCATGCCGGGCTCAGCTATCCATGACGTCAAGGACATCGTCCGCGAGAAATACGCCGGCGCCGCGCTAAAGGTCGCCACCGGCGGCGGCGCGTCGTGCTGCGGGTCTTCGGCGCTTCCCGGCGCCAGCCCGATCACCAGCAATCTCTACGACGCCGCGCAGGAACAGGGCCTGCCGGCCGAGGCGATGCTGGCCTCGCTCGGCTGCGGCAACCCGACCGCGCTGGCGCAACTGTCGCCGGGCGAGACCGTGCTCGATCTCGGCTCGGGCGGCGGCATCGACGTGCTGCTGTCGGCGCGCCGTGTCGGCCCGACCGGCAAGGCCTACGGCCTCGACATGACCGACGAGATGCTGGCGCTGGCGCGCGACAACCAGCGCAAGGCCGGGCTCGACAACGTCGAATTCCTCAAGGGCGAGATCGAGGCGATCCCCCTGCCCGACGCTTCGGTCGACGTGATCATCTCAAACTGCGTCATCAACCTGTCGGGCGACAAGGACCGCGTGCTGCGCGAGGCGTTCCGGGTGCTGAAGCCGGGCGGCCGGTTCGCGGTGTCCGACGTGGTGACGCGCGGCGAGATTCCAGAAGCGCTGCGCCGCGACGTGCTGCTGTGGGTCGGCTGCCTCGCCGGCGCGCTCGACGAGGCCGACTACGTCGCCAGGCTGGAAGCCGCCGGCTTCGCGCAGATCTCGATCGAGCCGACGCGCGTGTACGACATCGAGGACGCCCGCGAATTCCTCGCCGGCAAGGGCATCGACGTCGACGCCCTCGCCCCAAAGATGCAGGACAAGTTCTTCAGCGGATTCGTCCGGGCCACCAAGCCCGATGGAAACTCGTCCGCAGGATGTTGCACCTGAATGCAGCGTCCCGGCCAGGTCATTGCGAGGAGCGCCGGGTTCGACCCGCAGGCCGGCGCATCACCCCTTCTTTGCCAGCCGCTTCTCCACCTTCTTGCGCGCGTTGCCGACTTTCTTGACCGCCTTCTTCACTGCGGGCGCCGAGCGGCCGGTCTTCTTGGCCTCGTAGCGGACTTCGTAGTCCTGGCCGGCGGCGACGCGGACGCGGTCCTGCTTGCGTCCGCGCGTCGTGGTCTTCTTGGTGGCTTTCTTCGCAGCCATGCTGGCCTCCTGATGTTGCCCCGTGAGCAACGCACTCAGGAATCGCTGGTTCCGAAGACGCGGCGTCGTACCGAATTGAATCGAGCGTGGGTTTGCCGCCCTCGTCATGGCCGGGCATCGTCCCGGCCATCCACGCCTTGCTCGCCGACACGTCTCCAAGACGTGGATGCCCGCGACAAGCGCGGGCATAACGACGTTTGTGCTGCAAGACTCGAGTAACAGCGATGCTTACAGGCTGTCGCCAAAGTCCTCGCGGAATTTCGCCACCAGCTTGTTCTGCCAGTCCGACACCGGCTTGAGCAGGCCGTAGAAGAACCGCAGCACTTCCGGCTCCTCGACGAAGGTCAAGCCTTCGATCAGCTTGCGGTTGGTGTAAAGCCAGGCCAGCCGATCGACCGCGTATTTGACCTGCGACAGCGTGAACACCCGCCGCGGCATTGCGAGGCGCACCAGTTCCATATTGGCGTAGATCTCGCTGCCGTCGGGCTCGCGCTGCTCCGACAACGTGCCGCGCTCCATGCCGCGGATGCCGGAGGCGATGTAGAGCGCGCTCGCCAGCGCACCCGCCGGATATTGCGACTGCGGAATGTGATCGACGAAGCGCTTGGCATCGATGTGGCAGCCGAGGCCGCCGGCGGGGGTGATCACCGGCACGCCGCGCTCGACCAGCTGATCGACCATATAGGCGATGAACTGCGGCCCCTGGTTGATCATCTCCTCGTCCATGGTCTCGTCGAGGCCGACGGTGAGCGCTTCCATCTCGCGCACCGACATGCCGCCATAGGTGAGGAAGCCTTCGTACAGCGGCACCAAGGGCCGCATCTTCTCGTACAGCGCGCGGTCGCGGATGCAGATGCCGCCGCCGCGGGCGCAGCCGAGCTTGCGCGCCGAGAAATAGATGATGTCGCACAGGTCCGCGGTGCGGCGGGTGATCTCGCGGATCGACAGGCTCTTGCAGTGATCCTCGCGGGTCTTGTTGAAGTACAGATTGTCGGCCAGCAGGCTGGCGTCGAGCACCAGCGGAATGCCGTGCTCCTTGCAGACGTTGCTGACGTCGGCGAGGTTCTGCAGCGACACCGGCTGGCCGCCGATCAAATTGGTGCCGCTCTCCATCCGCACGAAGCCGATATTGGCGGCGCCGACCTTCTCGATCACCGCGCGCAGCTTGGCGATGTCCATGTTGCCCTTGAACGGGTTGGCGCTGACGACTTCCAGTCCGACATCGCTGACCAGCTCTTCGACGGTGCCGCCCTGCAGGGTGATGTGGGCCTTGGTGGTGGTGAAGTGATAGTTCATCGGCACCACCTTGCCGGGGGAGACGAACACCTTGGCGAGGATGTGCTCGCAGGCGCGGCCCTGATGGGTCGGCAGGAAGTAGTGCATGCCGAAGATCTCGCGCAGCTTGTCTTCGAGCCGGGTGTAGGTGGCGCTGCCGGCGTAGCTGTCGTCGGCGGTCAGCATCGCGGCCTGCTGGCGGTCGCTCATCGCGTTGACGCCGGAATCCGTCAGCATGTCGAGGAAGACGTCGTCGTTCTTCAGAAGGAAGGTGTTGTTGCCGGCTTCGGTGATCTTCTCCAGGCGGCGCTCGACCGGCGGCAGGCTGAGCTTCTGCACGATCCGCACCTTGTGCATCTCGAGCGGCACCGCCTCGTTGCCGAAAAACTTCACTGTCGCCATGTCGCAAGCTCCCCCGACCGTTCTCCCGCACCGCGCGGGGGCCCTGGCTTATCGGGCAGGCCGCCATTCTCAATTGCGCCTGATCAAACGGCCCAGCGCGCCGCCGGACGTATCGTCCCGGGCGTCAGGTGAAACAATTCCCTACTGCGACGAAACCAAATCCGCTGGTCGGCGAAAACGTCCGGAAACGGATGCTGGGGTACTGGTAACGCCAACAAGTCGCCGCAAAGGCGTCGAGGCGAACGAACAGAGCACCCACAGGGGGACCGACCATGATCCGTTTTCCGCGTACCAACCGTGTCGCCGCAGTCGCCATCGTCGCGATCGGCAGCATTGCCGCCGCCGCGCCCGCCAATGCGGCGCAGCAACTGCCCTTCCCGTTCCTGCCCTTCCTGCCGCAGCCGATAGCGATGCAGCCGCTGGCCTACGCGCCCGTCGAACAGGCTGCGCCGCAGCCCCAGGCCGCGCCGCAGGATGACGAGGACAGCAACGTCGCCGAACTGCCGGCACGGCTGAAGCGCCAGATCGTCGCCTACCAGACCCGCGAAGCCCCTGGCACCATCATCGTCGATACGCCGAACACCTATTTGTACTACGTGCTCGGCGGCGGCCGAGCGATCCGCTACGGTATCGGGGTCGGCCGCGACGGCTTCACCTGGTCGGGCATCAAGTCGGTCGCCAAGAAGGCGGAATGGCCAGATTGGACCCCGCCGCCGGAAATGATCGCCCGCCAACCCTATCTGCCGCGACATATGGCCGGCGGCCCCGGCAATCCGCTCGGTGCCCGCGCAATGTATCTCGGCGGCACGGTGTATCGGATCCACGGCACCAACGCGCCGTCGACGATCGGCACCCACGTCTCGTCCGGCTGCATCCGGCTGACCAATGAGGACGTCAAGGATCTGTATGCCCGGGTCAGCGTCGGCGCCAAGGTGATCGTGCTGCCCGACAACCGCCGCGCCGCGGATGCCGGCAGCGGACGCCGCGGCTGAGTTCGTCGCGACAATTTGTGGGCACTGCGCGGCGGAGCCTCGGCTGCGAGCCCGACGGGCCGGTCCGGTTGTAATCTTCGGCAACACAAAGCCGGATCTGCGACGCGGTGTCCGGCAACACCGCGGCGGTTCTCAGGCCATTCTACGGCCTCACAAAAGTGCGTTCCAGCGGCGCTGGCGCACCCTGGTCCCGGCCTGTATTGTCCCGGCCGTTCGCGCCCGGGGTATCGATGCGTTTCGTCAAGTTTGGATTGGTCGCCTTCGCGATCGTCGCAATTTCGTTCACTGTCACGCTGAAGGCGTTCGACTGGCTGACGCCGCGCGCCATCTCGCCGCCGAACCTGCAGGCGCTGCCGCCATTGCCGCCGATCCGGCAGTCGACCGTGGTGGTGCCGGTGTCGGTGCCGCTCGGGACCATCCGCGATCTGGTCGACACGGTCGCGCCGCGCAGCTTCTCCGGCAAGGCCGACAATCCTGTGGCGCACTATGTGCAGAACGCCGACATCCGATGGACCGCGACCCGCGGCGCGGTGACGGTGCGCGGCGCCAAGGATCAGCTCACCATCACCTCGCCGCTCACCGGCACGGTGAACGCCAAGGGCTCGCTGTCCGCCAACACCCAGTCCAAAGTCGACGAGACGCTCGGCCGGCTGCTCGGCAGCAAGGTCGCCAAGCAGATCGGCGTCAACATCAAGTCGTTCAATGCGAACGGCGAGATCAAGGGCAACATCGTGATCAGCGCCCGGCCGCAGGTGCTGCCGAACTGGCACGTCGATCCGCATCTCGATGCCGAGGTCGCGCTGTCGGATTCCGGGGTCTCGGTCGGCGGCGTCCGCATCGACGTACCGCAGCAGATCAAGCCGGTGATCGACAAGGCGGTCGCCGATCAGCTCGGCACGCTGGAGCGCCGCATCCGCGACGACGGCGCGCTGGAGCGCAGCGCCCGGCGCGAATGGAATCGGCTGTGCCGATCGGTGCCGTTGCAGGGCGCCGGGGTGCCGAACGGATTCTTTCTGGAGATCCGCCCGACCCGGGCGTTGGCGGCGCAGCCGCAGGTTGATGCGGCGGCGGCGACGCTGACGCTCGGCATCGTGGCCGACACCCGCATCACCGCCGGACCGACCAAGCCGCAATGCCCATTCCCGCCGGCGCTGCAGATGATCGCGCCCGACAACGCCGGCGTCAAAGTCGCGGTGCCGATCGACATTCCGTTCCAGGAGCTCGATCGCATCCTCGAAGCGCAGTTCGTCGGCAAGACCTTCCCCGAGGGCGACAGCCACGCCGCGATCACGGTGAAGCGCGCCAAACTGGCGGCCAGCGGCGACAGGCTGCTGATCTCGCTGCTGGTCGACGCCAAGGAGAACCGCAGCTTCTTCGGCTTCGGCACCGAGGCGACGCTGCACATCTGGGGCCGGCCGACACTCGATCAGGAGAACCAGACGCTCCGGCTGTCGGATATTCAGCTCGCGGTGGAATCCGAATCCGCGTTCGGTCTGCTCGGCGACACCACCCGCGCCGCCATCCCGTATCTGGAAAAGGCGATCGCCGAAAAGGCGGTGATCGATCTGAAGCCGGAAGCCGCCAACGTTCAGCGCCGGGTCGGCAACATGATCGCCTCCTATCAGCGCAACGAGGACGGCTTGCGGATTTCTTCGGAAATCTCCAGCCTGCGGCTGTCAGACCTGGTGTTCGACTCCAACATGCTGCGGATCACCGCCGAGGCGAATGGCATCCTCGAAGTCAACGTGACCCGGCTCAAGCCGCCGGAACTACCGCAGCCGCAACCGCGCTGATCTGGTCTTCATGATATCGTCTGAACGCACACCAACGCCGCCGGCAAAACCGGCGGCGTTCGCGTGATACAGGCTACGCCCGCGTCGTGACTCGTTACTTGGAGTACTTGAACTCCGGCATCGACTTCAGCTGGTCCTTGGTCGCGTTGAACACGGCGTGGTCCGGATACCAGCGGTCGGCGTTGTTGGCCGCAGTGGTCGTCGTCGTGGTCGTGGTCGTCGCGGCACCGGTGGTGGTGCCGGCCGGCGAGGTGGTCGAGCTGGCCGAGCCCGCGGGCGCGGTCTTGTTCATCGCGGTGTTCGACGACACCGGGGTGTTGACGAACTGCAGCTTGTCGAACGCCACGGCAACGTCGCGCTCGCCGACGCCGAGGAAGCCGCCGACGCCGATCACCACCGCCTGGATGCGGCCCTGGTTGTCGAGCAGGATTTCGTTGATGTCACCGAGCTTCTCGTTGCTCTGATTGTAGACGTCGAGGCCCATCATCTTCGACGCGCGCCACTGACCCATGTGCTGCTGCGAAGCGGCGGTGCTCGACGACTTCGACATCGTGCTGGAGCTGTCGGCCGGCGCCGGATTCTGCGCGTAGGCGGCAGTGGCGAGCAGCGTGGTGCCCAGCAGGCCGGCGATCATCGTATTGGCTTTCATGGAAATGCCCTCTTGCTTGTGAATGGTGCCTACAGAACCGCAGACTCGACGCGACGTTCCCGCGATTGAACTATTTTTAGCGCACCGCGCCGCACCAAGTGATTAGTTCGCGAGGGTCAGCGAGTTCCAGCAAGTTCCCGAGCGTCGGGGCAGCATCCGCGACAATACGCCACCAGGAGAGCAAAAGGAGAGCGCATCCCCTTGCGCCGCGGCGGAAGGGAATGCGCTCGAACCGACGGCGTCACACAGTCGGATGGAAATCGATGTCGTATCAGGTCTGGTAGTTGATCAGCAGCGCAGTGAACGAGCCCGAATCGGCGGCGGAGCCGCTGGCGCTATAGCCACTGGCGGTGGACGATTGCTGATCCTGCAGCAGTTGCAGGAACTGCTTCAGGATGTCGCTGACATCCGTCGACGAGGTGTCGGTCGAGGTGCGCGACGCATCCGCGCCGGTGGCATCATCCGGCGGCGGACCGCCGGGACCACCACCCGGACGAGGACCACCGGCGAAGGTGCTCTTGAACACATTCTGCAGCTCGGCGGCCTGATCGGTGGTCAGCTTGCCGCTCGACACTTCGCCGGCGATCAGATCGTCGATCTTGAACTTCAGATCGGTCGGGCGGGTCTCCGAGCTGCCGCCGGAGCGGCTGCTCTGCAGGGCCGAATCGATGTCCTGCAAAGCCGAGGACAGCGCGTCGGAGTCGGTCGAACTGACGGCGCCGGACGAGACTTCCGACGCGAGCTCCTTCTGCAGGAGCTGCAACGGGGACAGATAGCTGCCACCTGCGGCAGCGGAGGGAATGGAGGTCATGGCACGCTCCGGGTTTGGATCGGGCCGGACGCTATGGTTAATGGATTAACAAGATCTTCGCCAAACGCTTGAATGAGTTGCAGGTTTTTGCGCTGCGCCAGGTGGAAACAATCGGAAACAAGATTCTCTGCTACACTTCCGGCAAAACATCGCAAAACCCCGCCATGAGCACCGCACCCCCATCGATCCTGGTCGTCGAAGACGACCGCGAGACCCGCGCGCTGATCGCCAAATATCTTCGCGCCAACAATTGCACGGTCGCCACCGCCGCGGACGGCCGCGAGATGGAGCGCTGGATAGCCGACCATCGCGTCGACCTCGTGGTACTCGACGTGATGCTGCCGGGCGAAGACGGGCTGAGCCTGTGCCGGAAGATTCGCGCCAATTCGGCATTGCCGATCATCATGCTGACGGCGCGCGGCGACGACGTCGACCGCATCCTCGGCCTCGAAATGGGCGCCGACGATTACTTGCCGAAGCCGTTCAATCCGCGCGAGCTGCTAGCGCGGATCCGTTCGGTGCTGCGCCGGCAGGCCAGCGCGGTCACCGCCAGCGCCGCGCCCGGCGCCACCACGCTCGGCTTTCTCGGCTGGCGGATGGACTGCCGGCGCCGCGAATTGCGCAATCCCGAGGGCGCGCTGGTGGCGATGACCAGCGCCGAATTCGATCTGTTGCAGGCGCTCTGCGAGCGCGCCGGCCGGGTGCTGTCGCGCGAGGCGCTGCTCGATCTCACCCACGGCCGCAACGTCGGCGCCTTCGAGCGCTCGATCGACGTGCTGATCAGCCGGATCCGCCGCAAGATCGAGCCCGATCCGCGCGAGGCGACGCTGATCAAGACGGTGCGGGCCGGCGGCTACGTGTTCACGCCGGAGGTCGAAGCCGCATGAGCCTGCGCGCGCGGCTGCCGGCGCTCGGCTTCAGCCTCAAGCCCGACGGCATCCGCGGCCAGATTGCGATCCTGGTGCTGGCCTCGATCATCGCCAGCCATCTGATCATCGCGGTGGCGTTCTTCGCCAACCGGCCGGACATGCCGCGTCCGCCGCAGCCGGAGCCGCATCAGCTCTATGCGCTGGCCGATCTGATCGGCCGCACGCCCGCGGCCGAGCGGCCGCAGCTGATCGCCACGATCGCGGCGGCTTTCCCGCAACTCGACCTCGCAGTCACCACGGCCGCGGCGCGCCCCCAGGATGGCGCCTGGCCGCCGCATCAGATCGACTACCTGCGCCGCCGTCTCGGTCCGGACTATCGCGTCGATCTCGCCGGCGGCGACCGGATCGTCATCACCCTGCCCGGCGGCGGCGCGCTCGGCGCACGGCTGCCGCCGGATCGGCACCGGCCGGTGCTGGGCAATCCATGGATGGCGTCGCTGCTGATCGGCGTGGTGAGTCTCGCCCTGCTCGGGCTGTGGGCGGCCCGCACGCTGGCCTCGCCGCTGTCGGCGTTCGCCACCGCGGCCGAGACTTTCAGCCTGGATAGTTCGGACGCGCCGCTGCCGGAGCGCGGCCCGGCCGAGATCCGCGCGTTGGCGCGGGCGCTGAACCGGATGCGCGAGCGCATCACCACGCTGATCGAGGATCGCACCCGGATGCTGGCGGCAATCAGCCACGACCTGCGCACCCCGATCACCCGAATGCGGCTGCGCGCCGAGTTCATCGAGGACGAGCATCAGCGCACCCAGACGCTGCACGATCTCGACCAGATGGGCGCGATGCTGACCGCGGTGCTGACCTTTCTGCGCGACGGCGCCACCCGCGATGCGCCGACGCTGATCGACCTCGCCAGCGCGATGCAGCTGATCGCCGATCAGTTCGCCGACACCGGCGCCAAGGTCGGCTATCAGGGCCCCGAGCACGCGATGGCGATGGCGCGCCCCGGCGACCTGCATCGCGCGGTGACGAACTTGGTCGAGAACGCGGTGCGGTTCGGCACCGAGGTGACGATCCGGCTGGCGCTGACGCCGGATGCGATCAGCATCGAAGTCGAGGACGACGGCCCCGGCATTGCCGAGGCCGACAAGGACAGCGTGATGCAGCCGTTCGTCCGCGGCGACAACGCCCGCAACCTCGACGACAGCTCCTCGTTCGGCCTCGGCCTGTCGATCGCACGCGCCATCGCCCGCGGCCATCGCGGCGACCTCACCCTGCACGATCGCAAGCCGCACGGCCTGATCGCGAGACTCACGCTGCCGCGCGCGGCGCCGAGCCGCGCCACCTGACGGCCGCCGCAGGGCGCATCGTTCCATGCCGCGGCGGGATCGGATCCGCACAGCCCTGCACCAAAGCCACGTTGACACGGCAGGGCATCGGCCTACATTGAGCGCGTTCCGAGGGGGGCTCCGATGAGGAGCTGAGATACCGCACGCTCACAGCTTCGATTCGCGAAGCACAGAGACCGCGGTGACCCTTTGAACCTGATCCGGGTCATGCCGGCGAAGGGACAGGGATGCATCAGACAGTCGAAGGCCGTGGCGGGGCCGAATCCGCCAATCTTTCCGCTTTGGCTTCAGTTGCTTCGGCTTCGGTTGCTTCGGCTTCAGGTGCTTCGGCATTGACCGCCGCAGCTTTGCGCAGCGAGAAGCCGGACCTGCGCCAGGATGCGCCGGTGTCGGTGATCGGTGCCGGCATCGCCGGGGCCTGGCAGGCGCTGCTGCTGGCGCGCGCCGGGCGTCAGGTGACGCTATACGAACGCGGCGACACCGAGATGACACAGGCCACCAGCCATTGGGCGGGCGGCATGCTGGCACCGTATTGCGAGGCCGAGGGCGCCGAGCCGATGGTCAGCCAGATCGGCATGCGCTCGCTGGAGATGTGGCGCAAGGAATTCCCGGACGCGGTGTTCAACGGCTCACTGGTGGTGGCGCATCCGCGCGACCGCGCCGACTTCGAGCGCTTCGCCAGGATGACCACCGGGCATCAGCGCGTCGACGCCGACGGCATCGCCGAGCTTGAGCCGGCGCTGGCCGGCCGGTTCCGCGAGGGTCTGTTCTTTCCGGACGAAGGCCATGTCGAGCCGCGGCTGGTGCTGGCGCGGCTGCACGAGCGGCTGATCGAGGCCGGCGGCGCGATCCATTTCGAATCGGAAATGACGCCGGAAGATCTGGACGGCCTGGTGATCGACTGCCGCGGCCTGGCTGCCCGCGACAAGGCGCCGGAGCTGCGCGGCGTCAAGGGCGAGATGGTGGTGATCAAGACCGCCGAGGTGCAGCTGTCGCGCCCGGTGCGGCTGATGCACCCGCGCTGGCCGCTCTACGTCATCCCGCGCGCAAACAATCACTTCATGCTGGGCGCCACCACGGTCGAGAGCGAAGACGAGCTTGTGATGGTGCGCTCGGCGCTGGAACTGCTCAGCGCCGCTTACGCGGTGCATCCGGCGTTCGGCGAAGCCCATATCGTCGAACTCGGCGCCGGGCTGCGTCCCGCCTTCCCCGACAACCTGCCGCGGATCGCCATCGGCAACCGCCGCGTCGCCACCAACGGCCTGTATCGCCACGGCTTCCTGATGGCGCCGTCGCTGGCCGAGAAGGTGGTGGCCTATGTCGAGCGCGGCGAAATCGACAATCAGGTGATGCGATGCTTGTGACCATCAACGGCGAACAGCGCGAGATCCAGTCCGCCAGCGTCGCGGCGCTGATGACCGAGCTCGACTGCACCGGCGGCCACTTCGCCGTCGCGCTGAACTACGACGTCGTGCCCCGCGGCAAATGGGACGAAACCCCCGTCTCCGCCGGCGACGAAATCGAGATTCTGACGCCGCGGCAGGGCGGATGAGGATGCCCTCGCCCCGGATATCGACGTCATCGCCCGGCTCGACCGGGCGACCCAGTATCCCAGAGCGCCGGCGTTCAGCCGCGAACTCTCTGGCATACTGGATCCCCGCCTTCGCGGGGATGACGGTCGTGGCGGGGATGACGACTGTGGTGGGGATGAGGATGGCGGTGATACACGCTACGCGCCGCAGCGCCTCCGCCCCCCTCCCCCTTGCGGGGAGGGGTCGGGGGTGGGGGTCGGCGAGTCGCAGCGCTGCTACTCACCTCTCCCCGCGCGCGGGGAGAGGGCGAATGCTGAGCGCAGCGAAGCGTTCGGGTGAGGGGGCGCCTCCGCGCGGCCGAGAGGCTCGAACTCGCCGAACCGCCCCCTCACCCCAGCCCTCTCCCCGCACGCGGGGAGAGGGAGCGCGGCGCGGCACTGGAGATGCTTCATGG
>NZ_QKQS01000032.1:75025-82017 GCF_003226555.1 Rhodopseudomonas palustris
GACCGCGAATTCGGCTCCCGCCTCTTGATCGGCAGCGCGCTGTATCCGTCGCCGGCGATCATGCAGGACTCGATCCGCGAGTCCGGTGCCGAGATCGTCACGGTGTCGCTGCGGCGCGAGACCGCGGGCGGCAAGACCGGCGATCAGTTCTGGTCGCTGATCCGCGAACTCGGCGTCACCGTGCTGCCGAACACCGCCGGCTGCCGCGGCGTGCGCGACGCGGTGACCACCGCCAAGCTGGCGCGCGAATTGTTCGGCACGAGCTGGATCAAGCTCGAGGTCATCGCCGACAACGACACGCTGCAGCCGGACGTGGTCGGCCTGGTCGAAGCCGCCGGCATCCTGATCAAGGACGGCTTCGAGGTGTTTCCCTATTGCACCGAGGATCTGTCGGTGGCGATGCGGCTGGTGGATGCCGGCTGCCGGGTGATCATGCCGTGGGCGGCGCCGATCGGCAGCGCGCGCGGCATCGTCAGTCGCGACGCGCTGAAGCTGCTGCGCGACCGGCTGCCCGATATCACCCTGGTGGTCGATGCCGGCCTCGGTGCGCCGAGCCACGCCGCCGAAGCGATGGAGCTCGGCTACGACGCCGTGCTGCTCAACACCGCGATCGCCAAGGCCGAAGACCCGGTGGCGATGGCGCGCGGCTTCAAGCTCGCGGTCGAAGCCGGCCGCACTGGTTACGAAGCGGGGCTGATGGGCGCCCGCGATTTCGCTTCGCCCTCCACCCCTGTGATCGGGACCCCGTTCTGGCATGCCGTATCCTGACCGTTTCTATCCCGTCGTCGACAGCATCGCGTGGGTCAAACGCCTCGCCGCGCTCGGCGTCGGCACCGTGCAGCTCCGCGCCAAGGACCTCGACGACGGCGAAGCTCTGCAGCTCGTCACCGACGCGCTCGCGGCGGTGAAGGACACCAGCGTCAAGCTGATCATCAACGACTACTGGCGCGCCGCGATCGTCGCCGGCGCCCAGCATCTGCATCTCGGCCAGGAAGACCTCGCCGAGGCGGACCTCGCCGAGATCCGCAGCGCCGGGCTGACGCTCGGCCTCTCCACCCACGACGACGCCGAGCTGGAGACCGCGCTCGCCGCCGAGCCGGACTACATCGCGCTCGGCCCGATCTTCCCGACCACGCTGAAATCGATGCGCTTCGCGCCGCAAGGCATTCCGAAGATCACCGAATGGAAGAAGCGCATCGGCGACATCCCGCTGGTCGCGATCGGCGGCATCAAGCTGGAGCACGCCGAAGAGATCTTCGCCGCCGGCGCCGACTCGATCGCGGTGGTCAGCGACGTGACCCAGAACGAAGACCCGGACGCGCGGGTGCGCGCCTGGCTCGATTTCGTCGCTGAGAAGGCGTGAGCCGCGGCACAAAGGATGTCGCCGTCACCGTGAGGTGCGAGCCGTCTTCGGCTCGCCTCGAAGGGCGACGGCGGAGGCACTGAGTTCGTTGCAGTCATCCTTCGAGGCGCGCAGGTGCGCGCACCTCAGGATGACGGCGCCCCGATAAGCAGAACGAAACAACAAGGAGGATGGCATGAATATCCGCTCCAATCCCGAGACCACCCGCGCGGCCGTCACCACCGGCGCCCTGCCCTCCTCGCGCAAGATCTACGCGAACCCGACCGCCGCGCCGGACCTGCGCGTGCCGCTGCGCGAGATCATCCTGAGCGAAGGCGCGGGCGAGCCGAACCTGCCGGTGTACGACACCTCCGGTCCCTACACCGATCCGAACGTGATCATCGACGTCAACAAGGGCCTGCCGCGCCCGCGCACGCAGTGGGTGATGGAGCGCGGCGGCGTCGAGCAATATCAGGGGCGCGACATCAAGCCGGAAGACAACGGCAATGTCGGCGCTGCGCACGCGGCAAAAGCCTTCACCGCGCATCACCAGCCGCTGCGCGGCGTCGGTGATGCGCCGATCACGCAGTACGAATTCGCCCGCCGCGGCATCATCACCAAGGAGATGATCTACGTCGCCGAGCGCGAGAATTTGGGCCGCAAGCAGCAGCTCGAGCGCGCCGAAGCGGCGCTGGCGGATGGCGAATCGTTCGGCGCCGCGGTGCCGGCGTTCATCACGCCGGAATTCGTCCGCGACGAGATCGCCCGCGGCCGCGCGATCATCCCGGCCAACATCAACCACGGCGAACTCGAGCCGATGATCATCGGCCGCAACTTCCTCACCAAGATCAACGCCAATATCGGCAACTCGGCGGTGACCTCGTCGGTCGAGGAGGAAGTCGACAAGATGGTGTGGGCGATCCGCTGGGGCGCCGACACCGTGATGGACCTCTCCACGGGGCGCAACATCCACACCACCCGCGAATGGATTTTGCGCAACTCGCCGGTTCCGATCGGCACCGTGCCGATCTATCAGGCGCTGGAGAAGTGCGAAGGCGATCCGGTCAAGCTGACCTGGGAGCTGTACAAGGATACGCTGATCGAGCAGGCCGAACAGGGCGTCGATTACTTCACCATCCATGCCGGCGTGCGGCTGCAATACATCCACCTCACCGCCAGCCGCGTCACCGGCATCGTGTCGCGCGGCGGCTCGATCATGGCGAAGTGGTGCCTGGCGCATCACAAGGAGAGCTTCCTCTACACCCATTTCGACGAGATCTGCGACCTGATGCGGAAGTACGACGTGTCGTTCTCGCTCGGCGACGGCCTGCGGCCGGGCTCGATCGCCGACGCCAACGACCGCGCCCAGTTCGCCGAACTGGAGACGCTCGGCGAACTCACCAAGATCGCCTGGGACAAGGGCTGCCAGGTGATGATCGAAGGCCCCGGCCACGTGCCGATGCACAAGATCAAGATCAACATGGACAAGCAGCTGAAAGAGTGCGGCGAGGCGCCGTTCTACACCCTCGGCCCGCTGACCACCGACATCGCGCCGGGCTATGATCACATCACCAGCGGCATCGGTGCCGCGATGATCGGCTGGTTCGGCTGCGCGATGCTGTGCTACGTCACGCCGAAGGAGCATCTCGGCCTGCCCGACCGCAACGACGTCAAGACCGGCGTGATCACCTACAAGATCGCCGCCCACGCCGCCGACCTCGCCAAGGGCCACCCCGCCGCACAACTCCGCGACGACGCCCTGTCCCGCGCCCGCTTCGAATTCCGCTGGCAGGACCAGTTCAACCTCGGCCTCGATCCCGATACGGCCCAGGCCTTCCACGACGAAACCCTGCCGAAGGACGCCCACAAGGTCGCGCATTTCTGCTCGATGTGCGGCCCGAAATTCTGCTCGATGAAGATCACCCAGGATGTGCGCGACTACGCGGCGGGGCTGGGCGACAACGAGAAAGCCGCGCTCTACCCGGTCGGCCACGCCGGCATGACCATCTCCGGCACCATCGAAGACGGCATGGCCCAGATGAGCGCCAAGTTCAAAGAGATGGGAAGCAGCGTGTATCTCGACGCCGAGAAGGTGAAAGAGAGCAACAAGGCGCTGTCGTAAGGCAGCGCGCTCACCACACCACAAACGTCATGCCCGGGCTCGACCCGGGCATCCATCAGAGACGAAGCGGCCGGGCGAAAGCCCGGCCGTTGTTCATGATACCTGTGGGGCGGGGTAGACGAAGGCGTAACCCGCCCCACCTCTTCCGCAGCATCGGCCAGCGTATTACGCTATACTAATTCACCCTCCGCGTCGAAACCGCGGACTGATAATGCTGATGATCGGACGAAAGACAGATGGACTGGCTACAATTTTTCTCGTCAATGACATCATCTCTAGCTTGGCCCATCGCGACAGTCACTATTGTTCTTCTGCTCAGAATGAGCGTAGTAAAACTCCTCCCTCGACTGCGACACTTCAAATACAAGGATATAGAAGCTCAGTTTTCTGATGGACTTAAAGAAGTCGAGGATGAAGCGAGCAAGCTTCCTATTCCAACTTTACCCGCCCCGATCTCGGCCGAAAGCTCCGAGAGATTTAATCGAATCCTGGAGGCATCCCCGAGCTATGCGGTATTAGAAGCCTGGCTTCAAGTTGAGGCAGCATTGCAAGACTTGGCGAGTCAAAGCGAACTTAATATCGAAAAGAGGTCACCCACTTTCCAAATACTTCGCCAACTCCGGCACCAAGGAATTCTTGACGATCCGACCTATGCCGCACTGAAGGACCTTCGGTCCCTCCGTAATCTTGCGGTCCATCCGCAAGAAGACCTTCCGATAACGGCGGAACAAGCGATCCGCTATAAAGATCTTGCTGATCAAGTTATCGGCGCAATTCGATCAACAGCTCGACCGGCAAACTAACGCAGCTCGTAAGACGGATTATCGAAGAGCAATTCGCCTCCATATCAACGCAAGTCGAACTGCCACGCGGCGAAGCGACGTTCCGTAGAACCTGCGGCATACTCAGAGCTTACTTAAACGCACCCAACTATTGGGCAAAAAACGAACTAGAGGACGGCTTGAGACAACCTGCCAAGGCGAGAACAACGTTCATTCCATGCCGGAGCGACCTTTTTACGAAGGCTGTTGAAAGACCTACCCTGAATGCTTGGAAACCATACCACGACTGCGTCGAAACGAATTTCATTCTCCAGAATTCGGATATTGATGACGAGCATCCTGAGTGGCGCATCCACTGGGTGTTTGGCGTGGCTATGCTACGCACCATAGGCCACGTGTTGGCAAAAATAGACGCCAAAGCCTCCGACGTTAACCAAGTAATCATTCAGGAATATTGGGATGCTTGGAAGCAGAACAAGCACGAGAATTGGATATTCTGGGAGTTTATTGAAGATGAACGAAACAACATACTAAAAGCATACAAATTCGGCGTTGATATTGACGATGAAGGACTTTGGCATTCGCAACTTGAGAAGGATGGAATTCAGCTAATGAGGGAGGCTACTTATTGGTGGCGTTCACAGTTGATTGCGATTGAAGACAAGATCGCTCGTAGCCCGTAGGGCGGATTAGCGCAGCGTAATCCGCCGCCGCTCCAACGCAAGCCTAACCGCCGCCCGGCGGGTTACGCCTTCGGCTAATCTAACCCGCCCTGCGCTCGCTCGAAACGCGCAGTGGAAATGCGCCCGCCGCCAAGCGGCAAAAATCAACGTTGACAAGCATGTCGATTAGGAATAAATACTCATCACCTCTCCCATCGGGGGGCGCCTCCGGAGGCGTCTTGAGGCGGGGAGAGGGGTGGCGTCCTGCGTCGCGTGGTTCGCAGCCACGTGGCCCGGGAGGCCGAGGGTCGCCGTCCGCCGCTACTACGAGCGGCCGCCGCTTCAGAGGCTGGACGGGTACAGTGGAGGCCGGGGAAAGCCCGCAAGCTCGCTGTGTCCCGGAAGATCGGTCCTTCGGCCCAAAGATCGCCGCGGTGGGCGCGCCGTGAGGCGTTGCGCGAGGGATCGCAAGCCCTCGCGAGACCACCCGATCATCCGCGCCACACGGCGCGCCCCGCCCCTCGCTGCGATAGCGACGGGCGCAGAACTCGGGCTCATCGAGCCGCGAGAGTGGATTAGCCGTGGCTGTTTGACAATGTGGATCGGAGAACGGGGAGATGCGGGGCGCCTGCCTCACTCACGGCGTCATCGCCCGACTTGATCGGGCGACCCATTATTCCAGAGCGCCTGTGGCGATGCGGTGCTTTGCTGCGAGCGCTCCGGGATACTGGATCCCCGCCTACGCGGGGATGACGGTTGGGGGGCGGAGTGGCGCTTGGAAGCATCAACGATGCTGCGCGCGACGAGCCGACAAACTACCTATTCGTCATTCCGGGGCACGCTCAGCCCGTAGGGCGGATTAGCGAAGCGTAATCCGCCGCCGCCTGGACGCAAGCCCAGCCGCCGCTCGGCGGGTTACGCCTTCGGCTCACCCGCCCGACGGTCACACGCCGGCGTTACGCGCCCTTCTTCGCAAACATCGTCTCGAACACCTCTTTGGCGCGCGTGAGGCCTTCGTCGGTGAAGACGACCGACTTCACCTTACCGGCCGGGTTTCCGATCAGCCCCTTGTCGTGCAGCCGGTCGAGCGTGTCCCAGTCGTGGCCTTTCCAGGCGCGGGTGCGGTCATGCAGCGTCAGATACAGCAGCGCCAGAGTCGCGTCGTCGATCTTGCCGGTGTCGAATTCCATCCTCGATCTCCCAGCCGGTTGGACGGATTTGCGAAGCGTAATCCGCCATACAGACACCGCTCGGCTGATCGCGCCGACGGCATTCCGGACATGCCAACAGACTAATCAACTTCAATCAGCTTCTCTCACGGAGACATACGGCGCGAGCCTCATTCCCTTTCTGATCTCCGTCGCATAGGAATCCGGAATGCCGGCCAGTACAGCAATGTCTTTGCAGGATTGCCCATCTAACTCGTTGGCACGTCGAATTCCGAATAGATGAATGGAAACCACTTTATTACCATCTTCCGATGCTGCGTAAGCCTTCCGAAGTTCGTCAGCCAGTTCCGAAGCCTTCACACGCACCTCCAATTTTAGTTCACAGAGCGGATTAGCGGAGCGCCAACACGACCTCGGCCGCCGCGCAGCGCTTTACGCCGGTGACGTTTAGTCCTTAATTACCTCATAGTCCCACGCGTGGTTGGTGTGGACGAATTTGTTTCCCCCGTCCCGATTGGTAACCTTCGCCGGCACCCTGAATTTTTGTCCAATTGGGTAAGCTTTCCTCGGCGCTCTCGGAAAGCGAACGCGGTAAGTGGTCGGCACACCCTGTCCGGGCAAAGGGCGGACATGAATGTCGCCGTGCATTCCTGAGCCGCTCTCGCGATATGTCTCTACTGTCAGCCATACATATGGTTCTTGAGGTAACCCCATCCTCTGCCTCCCACATCAGTTCCAGGCCGGAGCCCTTATGCCGGATGAGCGAAGCGTAATCCGCCGCCACTTGGACGCAAGCCCAGCCGCCGCTCGGCGGGTTACGCCTTCGGCTAACTAGTTGTACTGAGTCACAAGGTCGCGGGCCTGTGAGGTAGGACTCAAGTATTTATTGAGATTCAGATTTTGGCAGATGGAGGC
>NZ_QKQS01000033.1:0-64066 GCF_003226555.1 Rhodopseudomonas palustris
GCGGGAAACCCACCTCAAAACGAGCATTCCCTTGAGAACCGTGGAAGACGACCACGTTGATAGGCCGGATGTGGAAGTGCAGCAATGCATGTAGCTTACCGGTACTAATCGTTCGATTGGCTTGATTGCTCTCATTATCAGTGTCCACCACACATGTGGTGACCAAGAAACCAGATATTGCTTCGTGCTTTTGTCCTTCGCCGGCCTGGTGGTTGTAGCGAGGAGCCTGAACCCGTTCCCATCCCGAACACGGCCGTTAAACTCCTCAGCGCCAATGGTACTTCGTCTCAAGACGCGGGAGAGTAGGTCGCTGCCAGGCCTGCAAAGGACAAAATCCCCTCAAACATCACGATGACACAGCCAAACACAAAACGCCGCCTTCCTCCGGGAAAGGCGGCGTTTCGCGTTCGGGGCGCATGAAACGCGTTTCCTGTGCGTTCAGCGCGGCATTTGGCAGTGGTTCATCTCGATTGGCCTAGCCTCGCCCCCGTTCCGACTCGATCTGTCGTCAGATTGATCGTGAACCGCGGTGCTCGCGTCACGTTTCACAACGGTCGCCTGCAAGCCAGGTCCACCCGAGGAGATCGTTCATGCCTTTTGCCCTTCGTCCCGTCGTCGTTGCTCTCGGCGCTGGTGTCATCGCCGTCGCACTTGCTTCGGCTTCGACCACTGCGGTGTTCGCTCAGGCGAACAAAGCCGCGCCGTCGGCCCCGGCCGCTGCCGAGCCGGCAATGAAGGAAATCACTCTCACCGATAAGCAGATCCAGGGTGTGCTCGCTGCGCACAAGGACGTCGATGCGATCGCTGCCAAGCTGCCGGATGATCAGGACTCCAAGCCTGATCCGAAGGTGCTGAAGCAACTCGATGACGCGGCCAAGAAGCACGGCTTTGCGTCCTACGACGAATACAGCGATGTGATCGAAGCGATCGGCATGGTGCTGGCCGGCACGGATCCCAAGACCAAGACCTATGTGGGCCCCGCCGCCGCGTTGAAGGATCAGATTGCTGCGGTCGAAGCCGACACCAAGATGTCAGCCGACGACAAGAAACAGGCGCTCGCCGACCTCAATGAAGCTGCGAAGAATCCTGGGCCGGCTGTGACCAACAAGACCAATATCGATCTGGTGCTGAAGAATTACGATGCGCTGTCCCAGGCGCTCGAGGACGACGAATAGCCGTCACCGGAAAAGCCGAGCTCGTTAAGCGTCGCCTCTGTCTCGAGAGGCGGCGCTGTCGTGTCGCGCGGCTTCTGCTGGCGCCAAAGGCAGGCGGAGTTGGGGAGCGGTGACCGATGCCGAGACCTCGCGGCTGCCTTAGACCGATTCCAGGCTCACTCGCATTCTCCTGGTTGCTTGCTTCTGCTAGGCGATCGCATCTATTGCGACGCAACAGAAGAGCCAGATGTCCGACCGATCCACTGCCCGCCGCCGAGCCCATCGGGCTCTCCTGACGAGTTGCGGCACTGTGGTCGGCCGTGTCGCATTCGGCTCGGCCGTGTGCTGGGTGGCGATGCTGCCGCGAGTCGCGGATGCGCAGGCGCAATCTCAACAACTGCCGAGCGTCACCGTCGAGGCACCTAATCGTGCGGTTGCAGCTCGGTCCGTGCCAGAGCCGCAGCGAAACACGCGTGCCCCCATCAGAAGGCAGGCGCGTCGCACGCCAGTCGCTGCGCCGCCGAGCCCGTCCGAGCGAGCAGCGGCAGCTGCCACGCAACTGAACGAAGCCAAACTCGGCTACCGAGCGATGCCGAGTCCGACCACGCTGCGGAGCGGCGCGTCACCGCTCGACACCTCGCAAGCTGTCGCAGTCGTCCCTGAGCAGGTGCTCAAGGATCAATTGCCGCGCAATCTCGATGATGCGCTCGCCAACGTCTCCGGCGTGACCCAGACCAACACGCTGGCGGGCTCGTTCGATGCCGTGATCCGTCGCGGTTTCGGCGAGAACCGTGACGGCTCCATCATGCGCAACGGCATGCCGTTGGTTCAGGGACGCAGCCTTGGACCCACGGTCGAAAGCGTCGAGGTGTTGAAGGGGCCGGCGTCGCTGTTGTACGGGATTCAGTCGCCGGGCGGGGTCGTCAACACCATCAGCAAGCGGCCGGAGCTGTATCAGCACGGCTCGCTCACCCTGATCGGCTCGACCTTCGGCGGCGGCCACAATGGCGCCAATGCGATCTTCGATCTGACCGGGCCGCTCGGCACCGGCGGCTTGGCCTATCGGGTGATCGGCTCGGGTCTCGACGAGGACTATTGGCGTAACTTCGGCGCCAACCGCGAGCGGCTGCTGGCGCCGTCGCTGGCCTGGTACGGCGAGTCCACCACGGTGCAGCTGTCTTACGAGCACCGCGATTTCAGCTATCCGTTCGACCGCGGCACCGCCTTCGTCAAGGGCGCGCCGCTGGCGATCCCGGCGACGCGCCGCCTCGACGAGGCGTTCAATCGCACCTGGGGCCAATCGGATCTGCTGCAGGCATCGGTCGACCAGCGCCTCGACGATAACTGGAAGCTGACCGCCGCCTACAGCTACAACCGCGAGATCTACGAAGCCAATCAGCTCCGTATCACCGCCGTCGACCCGGTCACCGGGATCGAGAAGCGCAGCAACGACGGCACGCATGGTGCGCTCGCTTATGTGGGCTACGGCACGTCCTATCTGCGGGGCGATGTCTGGCTCGGCGGTTTTCGCAACGAGGTGCTGATCGGCGGCGAGGCGCAACGCCGGGTGATCTATCGCCAGGATCTGATCCGGCAGGCGACGCCGACCTTCAACTTCTACGATCCCGTCTACGGCCGCGTCGGGCCGGGCACCACGGTGTCGGCGTCGGACAGCGACCAGACCGACCGGCTGGAGACCCGCGCCGTGTTCGCGCAGGACACACTGCACCTGACCGACCGGTTCTCGCTGGTCGGCGGCCTGCGCTGGATGGACTACGAGCAGCTTGCAGGCCGGGGACGGCCGTTCAATGCCAACACCGACCTCAGCGGCAACAAGCTGCTGCCGCTCGGCGGCGCCGTCTTCAAGCTCACCGATCAGATCTCGCTCTACGCCAGCTACACCCAGTCGCTGCAGCCGACATCGAGCATCGCGCCGCTGAGCGGCGGTTATGTGATCGGGGCAAGCGTCGCGCCGGAGGAGGGCACGCAGTACGAAACCGGCGTCAAGTTCGATCTCGACAAGCGCCTCTCCGGCACGCTCGCGTTGTACGACATCGAGAAGAAGAACGTGCTGGTGTCGCAGTTCAACGCGGGGACCGGCCTCAACGAATATCGCGCCGCCGGCAAAGTCCGCTCGCGCGGCGTCGAGTTCGATGTCACCGGCCGTCTGACTGACCATTGGAGCACGATCGCGTCCTATGGCTACACCGACGCCATCGTCACCGACGATCCCGCGCTCGTCGGAAAGCGGCTGCAAAACGTCGCGATGAACACGGCGTCGCTGTTCCTGGTCTACGATTTCGGCACTGCGCTGCCGGGCCGGCTCCGGCTCGGCGGCGGCGCCCGCTACGTCGGCGACCGGCCGGGCGATAGCGACAACTCTTTCGTATTGCCGTCCTACACGGTAGCCGACCTGTTCGCGACCTACGAGGTCAATTACGGGCGAACGCCGGTGGTCTACCAGTTCAACGTCAAGAACCTGTTCGATACGGTGTACTACCCGTCCGCCGTGAATTCCCTGAACGTCGCGCTCGGCGACGCCCGGCGCTTTTCGCTGGCCGCAACCGTCAAGTTCTAGCGCGATGCGGGCGACGACGCTCAAGGCCATCCTGTTGCAACTCCATTCCGTGGCGGGATTGGTGCTTGCGGCGGTGCTGGTGCTGGTGGCGCTGACCGGCGCGGTGATGAGTTTCGAAGATGAAATCCGCGGCGCCTTGGATGCCGGCCGCGTGCAGCCCGCAGCGAACCCGTTATCGAGGATGCAGCCGGATGCGCTGATCGCGAAACTGCAGGCCGGCGCCGATCCGGTCGCATCGATCACGATGCCGCGCGCCGCGACGTCCGCCGTCGAGGTCCGGTTCGCGCGCAAGCCGGATCACACCCGGCCGGCGCCGCTCTATCTCGATCCCTACACTGGCGACAGTCTCGGCCATCCGGCCGCCGACGCGTTCTTTGTGACGGTCCGCAAGCTGCACCGCTGGCTGCTGCTGCCGGGCGACGGCAACGGTTATGGCCGGACGATCACCGGCGTGACTGTGCTCGGACTGCTGACCATGCTGCTCACCGGGCTGGTGCTGCGATGGCCGCATCGTCCCGGCAGCATCAGGGTGTGGCTGAAGCCGCACTGGCAATTGCGCGGACGCGGACTGCACCGGTCGCTGCACGCCGTCATCGGAACCTGGGTGTTGCTGGTCTACCTGATCATGACGCTGACCGGACTGTGGTGGTCGTTCGACTGGTACAAGGCCGCCGCGACCTGGCTTCTGGCGAGATCGCCGGTCACGACACAGCGTCCGAATCGTCCCGCCGTGCCCGAAGCGCCGTCCGTGCCGGTTTCGCTGGATCGGGTCTGGGCGACGTTCGTGACAGAGCGTGGGGACAGGTTCGCCGCCGCCCGCCTGACGCTGCCGTCCGGCCGCGACAGCACCGTCCGGGTCCGCGCTTGGCTGACCGACGCCCGCGACGGTGTGCACGACGACTTCCGGATCGACGGCCGGACCGGCCAAATCCTGTCCGCCGACCTCTATGCAGACAAGACGATCGGCGAAAAGGTACTGGCGCGCTTGCTCGACATCCACCGCGGCAGCATTTTCGGGTGGCCCGGTCAGTTGCTGTTCATGCTGGCGGCGGCGGCGATGCCGTTGTTCGGTGTGACCGGGGTGCTGCTGTATCTGTCGCGCCGGCGTCACAAGCGGATGCAGCTCGCCGCCCGCGGCAACGCCGGCTAACCCGACGTCGGGGATGAGCCCGGCGGCCGAAATGTTGCGCCGCGCCGATCCGCCGCGCTATAAGCCCTCGGTCAAGTCACCCCGACCCGTCGCGAACCAACCGCCGCGTCATGAAAATCTTGCTGGCGGTCTTCCAACTCGAAAAGCAGAGCGGCAAAGAACGCGATTGCATCGCCATCGCGCGCCATCTCGCCGGTCGCGGCCACGCCGTCACCATCGTCACCACCATCCCGTCGCCCGAACCGCTCGACCGGATCGTCACCGTCCGGGTGAAGGCTCGCGGCCTGACCAATCACCGCCGGGCGCGCAATTTCGCCCGCGCCGTCCGCGAGCACCGCCGTCAGCATCAGCCGGATGCGCTGCTGTCGTTCGAACTGGTGCCGGGTGCCGATTTTCACTACGTCGCCGACGATGCGGCGATCCTGCGCGACCGGCTGTGGGCGTGGCCGCCGCGGCAACGAATCCGGCTGGCGCTGGAGCGCGGCGTGTTCGCCGCAGCCTCGCGCACCGAGCTGTGGTTCCTGACCCAGGACCAGCTCGACGCCTATCATATTGCCTACGACTTCGATCCGGCCCGCGCCCGTGTGCTGCCGGCGGATCCGAAGAAGCTTCTGGCCACGGTCGCTGCGCGGCTGGAGCAGCACGTCCCGGCGGCGTGAAATCGGGTGGCTGAGCCAGTCCGGCCGTCGTAATCTCGGTGCCATGATGCCGACCAGCCAGCACAATCACGCCCTGTTCGACACGGCGATCGGCCGCTGCGGCATCGTTTGGGGTTCCCGTGGGATCGTTGCAGTGCAACTGCCGCAACCCACCGAACCACAGACCCTCGCCCGGATCATGCAGCGTCATGCCGACAGCGCCGAAGCGCCGCCGCCGGCCGACGTTCAGCTCGCGATCGACGGGATCGTCGCGCTGCTCGAAGGCGCGGCGATCGATTTCACCGGCGTCGCGCTGGATCTCGACGGCACGTCCGCGTTTCAGCGCCGGGTCTACGACATCGCCCGCAGCATTCCGGCCGGCAGGACGCTGACCTATGGCGACATCGCCAAGCAGCTCGGCGGCGTGGAGCTGTCGCGCGAGGTCGGCCAGGCTTTGGGGCGCAATCCGTGCCCGATCATCGTGCCGTGCCACCGCGTGCTCGCCGCCGGGGACAAGCCCGGCGGCTTCTCGGCCAATGGCGGCGTCGCCACCAAGCTGAAGCTGCTGGCGATCGAAGGCGCGGCGGTCAACTACACGCCGAGCCTGTTCGACTGAGTCGAGCCGCCGATGCTCAGGCAGCTGGCGGCACCGACACCTTCAGCGACTCCCGCTGCATCATCCGCTGATAAAACGCGTCGAGATTGGGATAGGCCGCGCGCCAGCCGCAATCGGCAAAGCGGAAGTCGGCATAGCCGAGCACGCAGGCAAGCGCGATCTGCGCGATCGTCAGCGGCCCGTTCAGCATTGCGGTATCGCGATCGAACCGGGCCATGCCGGCCCAGGCGCGCGCCCAGTGATCGTCGTACCAGCCCTGCCAGAACAGCTCCTTCGGCCGCACCAGCTTCTCGTAGCGGCACAGCAGCATCGAATCCAGCATGCCCTGCAGCATCGAGTGGTCGCTCTTCACCCGCCAGCGTTCCGGTCCCGACGCCGGGATCAACTTGCCGCCGCCGGCGAGGTCGTCGAGATATTCGGCGATCACATAGGAGTCGACGATCACCTCGCCATTGTCGAGGATCAGCGCCGGCAGCTTCTTCAGCGGATTGACCTCGTGCATGTACTGCTCGTTGGCCTGCGCCGGGATCACGGTCGCAGTCACGAACTCGATCCGGTCGATCAGTCCGAGTTCGATCGCCGCGATCCGCACCTTGCGGGCGAACGGCGAGGCTTGGGAGAAAGAGAGTTTCATCAGATAAGGTCCTCAGGGACGAAGCGTTGTTGCTTTCGCCGTCATTGCGAGGAGCGAAGCGACGAAGCAATCCAGTCTCGCGCGAATGGCGCTGGATTGCTTCGCTTCGCTCGCAATGACGGCGTGGATATCCTTACGCCGCCACGATGGTCTGTTTCTGCTCGCCGAGACCTTCGATGCCGAGGGTGACGACGTCGCCGACCTCGAGGAACTGCGGCGGCTTCTTGCCCATGCCGACGCCGGGCGGCGTGCCGGTGGTGATGATGTCGCCGGGCATCAGCGTCATCAGCTCCGACAGATACGACACGATCTTCGGCACGTTGAAAATCATGGTCGTGGTCGAGCCGGTCTGACAGCGCTGACCGTTGACGTCGAGCCACATCCCGAGCTTGTGGACGTCGGCGATCTCGTCCTTGGTGACGACCCATGGTCCGAGCGGACCGAACGTGTCGTGCGACTTGCCCTTGGTCCACTGCCCAGCTCGCTCGATCTGGAAGTGACGCTCGGAGACGTCGTTGCACACCGCGTAGCCGGCCACATAATTCAGCGCGTCGGCTTCGCTGACGTATTTGGCGCGGGTGCCGATGATCACCGCAAGCTCGACTTCCCAATCGAGCTTGGTCGAGCCGCGCGGCTTCTCGACGTCGTCGTTCGGTCCGCACAGCGAGTTGTTGGCCTTCATGAATACGATCGGCTCGGCCGGGATCGGCATGTTGGCTTCGGCGGCGTGATCGGCGTAGTTCAGGCCGATCGCGATGAACTTCGGCGCGCCGCCGACCGGTGAACCGAGCCGCGGCTGGCCGGGCACGGCAGGCAGTCCGGCGACATCGAGCGCCGCCAGCTTGGCGAGGCCGGCGAGCGAAAACGCCTCGCCGGCGAGGTCGGCGATCTGTCCGGACAGATCGCGAAGCTGGCCGGACTGATCGATCAGTCCTGGCTTCTCGTGGCCGACGACACCATAACGAACGAGCTTCATCCGGCGTTTCCTCCGCAGTATTGCAGGTAGTCCAACTGATGGACCAGTGGTGAGTCGAGTTCAATACATGCTGGCGCCGCCGGGCTATGCACGCCACCGCTGCGAGCTGTCATAGCTGCGCCACAAGGCGGAAGGCGTCGCCGTCGCGCACGATCCGGCCCGGTCCGAAATGCCCGCCGAACAGCAGAGTCGGCGTATCGGCAAAGCGCGAGAACAGCCGGCGCCGCGTCTCGATCGATTGCAGCGGATCGGAGTCGAAGCTGGACGACCAATCCAGCCGCGCCATCTGGCAGGGGTGATGCGCAACGTCGCCCGACAGCACCGCTTCTTCGCCCTCGGAGCGAATGTGCAGCGCAACGTGTCCGGGGCTGTGGCCGGGCGTCGGGATCAGCGTGATCTCGTCGGCGATCTGCGCATCGCTATCGACCAGATCGACCACACCCGCATCGATCACTGGTTGCACCGAGTCGGCAAATACCGCGGCGTGCGCCGCGTCGGTGGAATGCGTCTTCCAGTAATCATACTCGACGCGGCCGAACAGGTAGCGCGCCTTGGCAAAGGTCGGCACCCATTGCCCGTCCACCAGTCTGGTGTTCCAGCCGACGTGGTCGACGTGCAGGTGCGTGCAGACCACGGTGTCGACGCTGTCGGCCGGATAGCCGGCGCGTTCCAGATCCTGCAGGAACGGCTTGTCCAGCCCGTTCCAATGCGGCACGCCGCGGCCCTGCTTGTCGTTGCCGATGCAGGTATCGACCACGATCCGTCGGGTCGGCGTTTCCACCACCCAACTATGTACCGACATCGTCAGCCGCCCCTCGTCATTGGCGAACTGCGGCGTCAGCCAAGGCATGGTCTGAATTTGCTGAGGGGTAGCTTGCGGCAGGATGAACCGGGTCCCGCCGGTCATCTCCATCTCGACGATTTTTGTGATTTTGACCTTGCCGACTGACCACGCCATCCCACGTCTTCTCCCAGGCTTTTGTTTTGCCCGAACATGCGGGTTTTGCGGTCGTGGCGCAATGGATCGCGTCGCGCTGCGATGCGTTAGCCTGGCCGAGGACTGCGCCGCAGGCGGCGCGAAAACGGAGGATGGACGATGCCCGAGCTCGCGATTTCGACCGACAAGGTCGCGTTTCTGATCGAGAAGGCGCGTGAATTCGACGTCAAGGAAGGCGTCAGCGATGCGGATTCCGGATCGAACGGCGCCGACGACAACATGGTGGACGTGCTCGAGGACACCGGCAGCGACCCGGTGGTGCAGGAGATCAGCAGCTTCATCGGCGCAATGACCGAAGAAGAGCAGATCGACCTCGTCGCCTTGATGCGTCTGGGGCGTGGCGACGGCAGCCTCGACGAATGGGACGATCTCCGCCGCGAGGCGGCCGAAGGCCGCAACGGTCACACCGCGCGCTACTTGCTCGGCGAGCCGCTGCTCGGTGATTACCTCGCCGATGGGTTGGAGGAGTTCGGTCTGTCCTGGAATGACGAACGGACCACGCCGGTGGTCTGATCAGCCGCGGCCTTAAGGCTGATGATTCGTTAACTGCGTTCGTTGCGCTCCCCGCTCGCGCAGCGCCCTTCGTAACATCCCGAGGAAATCAGTTTTACCAGTGAATCCATCGTTCTAGGGGCTATTCTACGGCAACTTTGATCAAGCGATCCAACGCTGATCAATCCGTGGAGGCGATGATGAAGCTGGATGCCGGTCTCGATCCCCGCGACCTGCTGCGCAAGCTCGGCACGGGCAGTTCGATCGCGAAATTCGCCAAGAATCAGACGGTTTTCGCGCAGGGGGACGATGCCGACAGTGTTCATTTGCTGCTGCAGGGACGCATCAAAGTCGTGGTGCTGTCGGAGGAAGGCAAAGAGGCTGCGACGGGGATCGTCGCGCCCGGGCAGTTCTTCGGTGACGGCTGCCTGGTCGGGGAGCAAACGCGCGCCACCACCACTATCGCGATGCAAGAGTGCGTGGTTGCGACTATCCCGAGTGCGCGGTTGATCGAGACGCTGCGAGTGCAACCGGACTTCGCCGAATTGTTCGTGCGGCATCTGCTGCTGCGCAACCGGCGGATCGAAGAGGATCTGCTTGATCAGTTGTTCAACTGCAGTGAGAAACGGCTGGCGCGGCTGTTGCTCCGCTTGGCCGAGTTCGATCAGGGCCGTGAACCGCAGCCGATCGCGCCGCACATCAGCCAGGAGACGCTGGCGGAGATGATCGGCACCACGCGATCGCGTGTCAGCTACTTCATGAACAAGTTCCGCAAGCTCGGATTGATCAGCTACGATCGCACCATCGAGGTGCATCCGGCCCGGCTCAGCGCCGTGCTGCACGGTCGGGAAGCGGCCCGAAGCTAGTTGCGCCGCTGCATTTTCCCCGGCGCTGCGGTCAAGGCATTCGCAGGGCTTCGGACCGCAAAACCGCTATTCGCTTTTGCCCGATACGCGCGGCAGCGCCGCCACTATAATGCACCCCGCGCGCAAGACGCAGGGCGGAAACGGCATGGACGACAAGGAGCGGCACGATCGGCTCGCGATCCGCGCACTGATCGAGAACTGGGTGGTGTGGCGGGACGCTGGCGATTGGGACCGATTCCGTAGCGTCTGGTTCGACGACGGCCGGATGATGGCGACCTGGACGCAAGGCACCGCCGACGAATTCATCGCGATGAGCAAGGCCGGCTGGGTCAAGGGCGTGTCGATCCTGCACTTCCTCGGCGGCCAGTCGATCGACCTCGCCGGCAGTCGCGCGATCTCGCAGACCAAGATGGCGATTTCGCAGCGCGCCAGCGTGCACGACGTCGTGGTCGATGTCGTCTGCACCGGCCGTTTCTACGATTTTCTCGAAAAGCGCGATGGCCGTTGGGGCCTGGTGCTGCGCCAGCCGATCTATGAGAAGGACCGGATGGATCCGGTCGACCCTGCGGCGAAGCTGTCGCTCGATCCGGGTCTGCTCGCGCAGTTCCCGGAAGGCTATCGTCACCTCGCTTACTTGCAGAGCGGCCTCGGCTATCCGATCAAGCGCGACATGCCGGGGCTGAAAGGCGACGCCGTCGAGCGGCTGTACGCCAGCGGCGCGAAGTGGTTGAAAGGCGAGGCTTTGGATCGCTGACGCGAGCTGATTTGTCTCGCACGCCATTGCGAGCGATTGCGTCGTCGGTTCGCTTTTCGCGATGGCAGAGCCCTGTTCGAACTCGATAACCAAGAAACGTGGAGACCGAAATGCCCGACTTCATCACTCTTCCTGCCCTGGTCCGCGGTACCGCGCAGGCGCGGCCGGACCGGATCGCGGTGATCGACGGGGAACGGCAATTGCGCTACGCGGAATTCGATGCGCTGATTGATCGCATCGCCGCGACGTTGCAGCGCGACGGTCTGAAGCCGACCGACACCATCTCGATCTGCGCGCTGTCGTCGATCGAATACGTGGCGACCTTCCTCGGCGCGCTGCGCGCCGGCGTTGCCGTGGCGCCGCTGGCGCCGTCGTCGACGGCCAAGGATTTCTCCGCGATGGTGCGGGACTCCGGCGCCAAGATCCTGTTCACGGACGACTTTGCCGCCAGTGCGATGAAGGACGCCGAGATCGATCCTGCGGTGAAGCGAGTGGCGTTCGACGATGGCACGAGCGGCGAAGCGTTCTCGCGCTGGCTGGTGCCGGAAGGTACCAAGCCTGCGCCGGTGACGATCGATCCGGAGTGGGTGTTCAACATCATCTACTCGTCGGGCACCACCGGCACGCCGAAAGGCATCGTCCACAGCCACCGGATGCGCTGGGCGCAATACGGCAAGCTCGATCCGATCGGTTTCGGCCCCGAGGCAGTGACGCTGCTGTCGACGCCGCTTTATTCCAACACCACGCTGGTGTGTTTCAATCCGACGCTCGCCGGCGGTGGCACTGTGGTGCTGATGAAGAAGTTCGACGCCCGCGGCTTCCTCGAATTGGCGCAGAAGCATCGGGTCACCCACGCGATGCTGGTGCCGGTGCAATATCGCCGGATCATGGCGCTGCCGGAGTTCGATCAATTCGACCTGTCGTCGTTCCAGATGAAGTTCTGCACCTCGGCGCCGTTCGCGCCCGAGTTGAAGGCCGATATTTTGAAGCGCTGGCCGGGCGGCCTGACCGAGTACTACGGCATGACCGAGGGTGGCGGCTCGTGCACGCTGCTCGCCCACGAATTCCCGAACAAGCTGCACACTGTCGGCCAGCCGCGGCCCGGCCATGAAATCCGGATGATCGACGAGGACGGCAACTTCCTGCCCAACGGTGAGGTCGGCGAAATCGTCGGCCGCTCCGATACCATCATGAAGGGCTACCTCAATCAGCCGGAGAAGACCGCCGAAGTGTTCTGGACCGACAAGAACGGCAACCTCTGGGTGCGCAGCGGCGACGTCGGCCGGTTCGACGCCGATGGCTTCATCACCCTGATGGACCGCAAGAAGGACATGATCATCTCCGGCGGCTTCAACATCTATCCGAGCGACATCGAAGCGGTGGTCGCCAAGCATCCCGACGTGCTCGAAGTCGCGGTCGTCGGCATGCCGTCGGAAGAATGGGGCGAGACCCCGGTGGCCTTCCTGGCGGCACGTCCCGGTCGCGCTATCGACCCTGCCGAGCTGAAGAGCTGGACCAACGGGCAGGTCGGCAAGACCCAGCGGCTCGCCGAAGTCATCCTGGTCGAGTCGCTGCCGCGCAGCGCGATCGGCAAAGTGCTGAAGCGCGAACTCCGCGACCAACGCCTCGGCCTGAAGGCGGCCTCGTGATTACAATCTGACGGTCATTCCGGGACGCTCACGCAGTGAGCGAACCCGGAATCCCGAGGTTGTTGCGACAAGGAGATTCCGGGTTCGCGCTTCGCGCGCCCCGGAATGACGAGGGGAGGGCCTGCGCTCAAGCGGGCGAGCCTTCTCCCTCAATAGTGCGGCGGACGTTCGTTGATCGGAGCGCCGGCGCTGCTCTCGGCCTGGTCGAGCCGCTCGCTCAGCGCAGTAATCTGCCGGGTCAGTGCGTCAATCCGCTTCCACTGCGCCGTGACGGTCTGGTTCAGCGCCTCGATGGTCTCGTCCTGGTAGCTCAGGCGCACTTCGAGCGCTTCGACACGATCGTTCAGATCTTTCTCGCCGGCCATCGCCCGCTCCATTTCGGCTCGATCTCGCCATCGGCTGGCAAGACGCAGAGGTTGTCGCCGGCCCGGATGCAGAGCGCGGCATTGCACGGGCGGGTTTAACAGCGCTGGCACCTGCTGGAAACCGGCCCTCCCAGGGGGATCACGGCCGTCCGCGACGGTCTCGGTGAGGATTGCTCGCGCCCCGCGGAATATGCCAACTAGGCCGGCGCCGGAGCGCGGCGTAACCAACCCAACGAGCTTGTGCCTATGAGGAATTTCCATCTCGCCGGCCGGTCCACCGTTCATGCGCGCAACGGCATGGTCGCGACCTCGCATCCGCAGGCGGCGCTGGCCGCGATCGAGATCCTGAAGGCCGGCGGCACCGCGGCCGACGCCGCGATCGCTGCTTCGGCGCTGCTGGCGGTGATCGAGCCGCAATCCACCGGCATCGGCGGCGACTGTTTCGCTCTGGTGCAGCCCAAGGGCACCGGCAAGATCACCGCCTATAACGGCTCGGGCCGGGCTCCGGCGGCCGCCAAGGCGGAGTGGTTTCTGGAAAAGGGCATCGACGCGATCCCGCTGACCAGCCCGCATTCGGTGACGGTACCCGGTACGATCGACGCCTGGGCGACGATCCTGCGCGATCACGGCCGTTTCGGTCTCGACAAGGTGCTGCAGCCGGCGATCAAGGCGGCGGCGGAAGGCTACGTGGTGGCGCCGCGCATCGCGTTCGACTGGGCCAACGGCTTCACCAAGCTGAAGAAGGGCGCCAACACCGAGCGCTATCTGCTGCCGCACGGCGAAGCCGCCAAGACCGGCGACGTCATTACTCAGCCGGAGCTCGCGAACACGCTGAAGCTGATCGCCGACAAGGGGCCGGACGGCTTCTACAGGGGCGCCGTCGCCGAGGATATGGTCGAGACGCTGCGCGGGCTCGGCGGTCTGCATACGCTGGAAGACTTCGCCGAGCACTCTACTGAAACCACTTCGCCGATCGGCACGATCTACAAGGGCCTCGACGTCTGGCAGTGCCCGCCGAACGGCCCGGGCATCACCATGCTGGTGATGCTGAACATCCTCAGCCGGTTCGATCTCACCAAGTTCGGCCCGCTCAGCGTCGAGCGTTTCCATCTGGAAGCCGAGGCGACCCGCATCGCCTACATGATCCGCGAGCAGCACATCGGCGACCCGCAGCATGTCGATGTCGACGTGCTGCGTATTCTGGCGAAAGAATTCGCCGAGGAGCATTACAGTCAGATCGCGCTCGACAAGCTGCTCGATCTGCCGGTGGTGTCGCCGCCGATGAATCCGTCGACGGTGTACATCACGGTGGTCGATGCGGAGCGCAACGTCTGCTCGTTCATCAACTCGATCGCGCATTCGTTCGGCTCGGCGATCGTGTCGAACAAGACCGGCGTGCTACTGCAGAATCGCGGCGCCGGCTTCCGCATTCAGCCCGGCCACCCGAACTGCATCGCGCCGAAGAAACGCCCGCTCCACACCATCATCCCGGCACTTGCGACCGAGAACGGCCGCGCCCGGATGTCGTGGGGCGTCATGGGCGGCCAGTATCAGCCGGTCGGCCAGGTTCACGTGCTGACCAACGTGCTCGACTACGGACTTGATATACAGGAAGCGATCGATCTGCCGCGCGGCCTGCACTACGAGGACATCTATCAGCTCGAGGATGGCGTGCCGGCCGAGACTGTCGAGGGCCTCAAGGCGCTTGGTCACAAGGTCGTTCCGATCGGCACACCCCATGGCGGCGGTCAGGGTATCTGGATCGATTGGGATAAAGGCACGCTGACCGGCGGTTCCGATCCGCGCAAGGACGGTTGCGCGCTCGGCTACTGATCTCGAGGGCGTTTGATCCAAACGTCCTTGGTCGTTACATGCGAAGACCGGCCCGAGGGCCGGTCTTGCATCTGCTGATCGCCGCCTCGGCGGCGGTCAACGCGCAGAGATCACAGATTCTTGTGCGCGGCGGCGGCGGCCTTGTCGGCCGTATCCTTGACCGCGTCCTTGGCGTTGCCGAGCGCCTGCTGGCCGTGGCCCTTGGCTTCCTGCATCACGCCTTCGCCCTGCAACTTGTCCGAACCGGTGGCTTCGCCGATTCCCTGCTTGGCCTTGCCGGCGAGTTCGTTGGCCTGACCCTTGATCTTGTCTGTCGTGCTACCCATCAGATCTCTCCTTCGCTTCATGCGCTTCGATGAGGCAACGGGCAGACCCCTCGAACGTTCCCCAGGGTGTGGGTTGCAGTTCGGGAAAAATGCGCGATTTTAGATGGCTTAATAGCTACCTTGTTACCGTTATTAGATCGACTTGGCGGATTGTTAACCCCGGCGGCCGTTGCGCCGGAGGTTCGGCGGTCGAGTTAACGTTCGTGAAGCACCCCCGCCGCATGGTCGATGGCCTATCACCTGACCGACGGGCGACACATGGACGATCGCCGCCGGTGCTGTCGTACGGAAGAAGACTTCATCCTCCCGGACGGCTAAACTGCTCCATGCGAGGCCGCGCACAGAGCAGCGAGGATTCCGATCTAAGGACGGCCGAGAGAGCGCTTCGAGATGTCCGGCCTGTGGCAATCAATGACGGCGGCCTGGGCGTCCCGAACCGACCGGGCTGCGCTACTCGACTTCTGGCTCGGCGGCCGGGGCGGCGGCACGCTGTTGCGCCAGACGGACGTCGATGAGCACGAGATGCGGCGGATCCGCGCCGCACAGATCGACAGCGTCACCCGTCTGACCCCGGTCACGATGAGTATCAACGTCGCCAATGCGGCGCTGATCCTGTTCACGTTCTGGGATAGCAGTGCACGCCCGCAATTGTTGGTGTGGATGGGCCTGATCGTGTTTGCCGCCACCACCGCCGTGAAGTCCTGGCTGAATGCCCGGCTCGAACCCCGACTCGAAGCATCCGACAATGCGATCCAGCGGATGACGCTGCACGCATTGATCCTCGGAGCGGTCTGGGGCGCGATGCCCGTGCTGGTATTCGCCAGCGCGGCGCCGAGCGATCAATTGATCGTCGCCTGCGTCGCCGCCGGCATGATCTCCGGCGGCGCCTTCACGCTGTCGACGGTGCCGCGCGCAGGCCTCGCCTATACCTGGGCGCTGGCCGCCGGCTCGGCCTTATCGCTGGCGATGAGCGACGGTACCGCCTATCGCATCACCGCGGCATTTCTGCTGCTGTATGCGGTGTTCATGTCGCGCAGCCTGGTCTCGCACGGCGAGATGTTCTTCGAAAATCTGCGCGCGAAGTTCGAGCTGGAACGCCAGACCGAAATTATCTCGCTGCTGCTCAAGGATTTCCAGGCCAACGCCAGCGACTGGCTATGGCAGACCGACGCCGATGGCCGGCTGGTGCATGTGCCGGAACGGTTCGTCGAAGTCGCGAAATTGCCGTCCACGCTGCTGGCCGGCGCGACGCTGTCGGACGTGATCGGGATGTTGTGCCCGGAGGACGGCCGCTGCGCGATGGGCGTCGCCGCGAAGATGGCGCAGCGCGAGCCGATGAACGATTTCGTCGTGCATGTCGTGATCGGCGGCTCGCCGCGGCTGTGGTCGCTCACCGCCAAACCGATGGTCGATGCCGCCGGTGAATTCGCTGGTTATCGCGGCGTCGGCCGCGACGTCACCGAGCGCTGGCGCGCCGAGCAGGCCGAGGCCGAGAACCGCGCCAAGTCCAGCTTCCTGGCGATGATGAGCCACGAGATCCGCACTCCGATGAACGGCGTGCTCGGCCTCGCCAACTCGCTGCTCGAAACCAAGCTCGATCTCGAGCAGCAACAGGCCGTCACCACGATCCGCGATTCCGGCGACGATCTGCTGCGCATCCTCAACGACATTCTCGATCTGTCGAAGCTCGAATCCGGCCGGCTCGAATTCGAGCAGGCCGACTTCTCGCCGGCGACTCTGGTGGAATCGGTGCGCGCGATCATCGAGCCGGAGGTCAGGGGCAAGGGTGTCGAACTGAAGGTCGACATCGATCCGCGGCTGCCGCCGTCGCTCAGCGGCGATGCAGCACGGATTCGCCAGGTGCTGCTAAACCTCGCCTCGAATGCCGTGAAGTTCACCGAGCGCGGCTCGATCGCGATCGTGCTGACTTGCGTCAAGCGCAACGACAGCCACGCCACCGTCGAGTGGCAGGTCACCGACACCGGCATCGGCATTTCGGCGGATCGCGTCGGCAGCCTGTTCACCGATTTCGCGCAGGCCGACGTGTCGATCAACCGCCGGTTCGGCGGCACCGGCCTTGGCCTCGCGATCAGCCGCCGGATCGTCGAGCAGATGGGCGGTGACATCGCCGTGACCTCGCGCGAAGGCGAGGGCTCGACCTTCCGCTTCAGCCTCGACCTGCCGTGGAGCAACGCCTGGGTCGCCGATCACCGGCTTGACCGGCTCGGCAGCGACGATCTGCGCACGCGGATCGCGCTGCTCGGTCGGCCGCTCCGCGTGCTGATCGCCGAGGACGACACCACCAACCAGATGGTGGTGATGAAGATGCTGCAGGAATTCGCCGCCGAGATCACTATCGTTTCCGACGGCGGCGATGCGGTCCACGCCGCCGCCGAGGGCGAGTTCGATGTGGTGCTGATGGACGTGCGGATGCCCAATATGGACGGCCTTGCCGCCACCCGTGCGATCCGCGGCAAGGGTGGCGTGCTCGCCAAGCTGCCGATCATCGCACTCACCGCCAACGCATTCCCGGACGACGTCAAAGTGTGCCGTGAGGCCGGGATGAACGATTTCCTCGCCAAGCCGCTGCGCAAGCCTGCGCTTGTCGCCGCCGTGCTGCGGGCGCTGCGCCACGCGCCCGTGCCGCCGCCGTCACTGCCGGTGCCCACGGTGCAGAACGATCTCGATACGCTGGCCGAACTCACCGAGGAGATCGGCCGCGATCAGGTTGCCGAGATGGTGTCGCTGTTCTTCGCCGAAACCGAGCGTCGGATCGCGCTGTTCCGTCGTTTCGTTGAGAACATCGATCGTCAAACTCTCGAGGTCGAGGCGCATTCCCTGAAGGGCGGCGCGCGCACGCTCGGTTTCCATGCGATCGCCGAAATCGCCCTCGCCATCGAGCGGGATGCCGAAACGGCTTCCCCCGAACTGCTCGACCTCCTGACCGGCCAATTGTCCAACGCGCTCGCCGAACTGCGCCGGCACTACGAAGGCAGCCTGAAGTTGGCGAGCTGAAGCTCTTTCAATTGTTTCGTCTGGAAATTCGACGCCGGCCGTCGGGCTGCGGCCCGCGGACCGTTACGGCTTGTCCTGTCAGGTCATCCCTGCTGCGTCGCGCAAGTTGACCCCTAACCCGGCGGGAGACCGCCAAACACCCAAGCTAGTATCACGGATTCCTGATCAGTGATGATTATTGACAATCGTCACTGATCAGCCGACAGTTCCCTGCCGTCTAGGGAGGGCTGTCGATGCGCGCGATTACACTTTTTGATGGGTTTTTCAGACTGTTGGCTGGTTCGTTGCTGGCCGTCGCGATGATCGGTCTCGCCGGCTGCGACAGTAAGGACCCGAAACAGGGACTGTCGAAGCGTCCCGTCCTGATCACCGCTGTGCATTACGCGCCGCAGGCGCCGGAGCGCAGCTTCGTCGGCACCATCAAGCCGCGGACCGAAACCGATCTCGGCTTCCGGGTTGGCGGCAAGGTCGCCAAGCGCTTGGTCGAGGTTGGCCAGAGCGTCGAAGCCGGCCACAAGCTGGCGATCCTCGATCAGACCGATCTGAAGCTGCAGGCCGAGCAGGCCGAAGCGGAGTACAGTGCCGCCAAGGGCGTGCTCGCGCAGGCGATCGCTTCCGAGAACCGCGCCAAGGAGCTGCGGGTCAAGGGCTGGGCGACCGACGCGCAGATGGACCAAGCCCGGGCCGCAGCGGACGAGGCTCGCGCCCGCTTCGCTCGAGCCGAGCGTTCGGTCGAACTGACCCGCAACGCGCTGTCCTATGCCACGCTGGAGGCGGACGGCCCAGGTGTCGTCGCCGCCGTTCTGGTCGAGTCCGGGCAGGTGGTGGCGACCGGCCAGGCTGCATTCCGGCTCGCGCGAATCGGCGAGAAGGAGGCGGTGGTGGCGATCCCGGAGACGCTGATCACTCGCGCCACCAAGGGGCTGGCCGACGTCACGCTGTGGTCGGAGCCTGGCCGGCACTATGCGGCGAAGCTGCGCGAGGTGGCGCCGCTCGCCGATCCCGCGACCCGCACGTTCCTCGCCAAGTTCTCTCTGCCCGATGCCGACGACCGCGTTGCGCTCGGCATGACCGCGACGCTGACCCTCACCGACCCGGACAAAATTCGTGTCGCGCGGGTGCCGCTGTCGGCGCTGTTCAACCAGGGCGGCCAGTCGTCGCTGTACGTCGTCGACGCGGCCGGCGAGGTGAGGCTGAAGGCGGTCGCGGTCAAGGCTTACGAGAGCGAAGACGTGCTGATCGCCGGCGGCGTCGACGAAGGCGACCAGGTGGTCACGCTCGGCGTGCAGAAACTCGATCCTGCCGAAAAGGTGCGGGTGGTGTCGGCTCTGACGTTCTGATCTGCGCTGGGGAGTGCGAAGATGCGTTTCAATTTGTCGGCCTGGGCGGTCCGACATCCGGCGTTGATCCTGTTTCTGATCTGTGCGCTCGGCTTCACCGGTATCTATTCGTATCAGCGGCTCGGACGCGGCGAAGACCCGTCGTTCACCGTCAAGGTCGCGGTGGTGTCGGCGATCTGGCCGGGCGCCACCGCCAAGGAGATGCAGGAACAGGTCGCCGACCCGATCGAGAAGAAGCTGCAGGAGTTGCCATATTTCGAAAAGGTGCAGACCTATTCCAAGGCGTCGTTCACCGCGATGCAGGTGACGTTCCGCGACTCCACGCCGGCGGCGGAAGTGCCGCACCTGCTCTATCTGCTGCGCAAGAAGCTGTGGGACGTGGCGCCGCAACTGCCAAGCAATCTGATCGGCCCGTCGATCAACGATGAATACGGCGACGTCGACTCGATCCTCTACATGATGACCGGCGACGGCGCGAGCTACGCGCAGCTCAAGAAGGCTGCCGAAGGCTTGCGGCAGCGGCTGCTCAAAGTCGCCAACGTCTCCAAGGTCAACATCTATGGTACCCAGGACGAGAAGATCTATGTCGAGTTCTCGCACGCCAAGCTGGCGACGCTCGGGCTGACGCCGCAGGCGATCTTCGACTCGCTCGCCAAGCAGAACGCTGTGGTGCCGGCCGGCACGGTCGAGACCTCGTCGCAGCGCGTGCCGCTGCGCGTGACCGGCGCGCTGGACGGGGCGCAGGCGGTGGCGGAGACGCCGGTCGAGAGCGGCGGCCGGGTGTTCCGGCTCGGGGATGTCGCCGAGATTCACCACGGCTATGTCGACCCGACCGATTACCAGGTCCGGCAGAAGGGCAAGCCGGCGATCGGCATTGGCGTCGTCACCGCCAAGGGCGCCAACATCCTGCAGCTCGGCGAGCAGGTCGGCGCTGCGACGGCGTCGTTCATGGCCGATGTGCCGCAGGGCATCGACATCGAGCAGATCGCCGATCAACCCGATGTGGTGAAACACGCTGTCGGCGAATTCATGCGCTCGTTCGTCGAGGCGCTGGTGATCGTGCTGTTCGTCTCGTTTCTGGCGCTCGGCTGGCGCACCGGTATCGTGGTTGCGTTGTCGGTGCCGCTGGTGCTGGCGATCGTGTTCATCGTGATGAATGCGATGTCGCTCGATCTGCACCGCATCACCCTCGGCGCGCTGATCATTGCACTCGGCCTCTTGGTCGACGACGCCATCATCGCGGTGGAGATGATGGTGGTGAAGATGGAGCAAGGCTGGGACCGCGCCAAGGCGGCGTCGTTCGCCTGGGAGTCGACGGCGTTTCCGATGCTGACCGGCACGCTGGTCACTGCGGCCGGCTTCCTGCCAATCGGTTTCGCCAATTCGAGCGTCGGCGAATATGCCGGCGGCATCTTCTGGATCGTGGCGATCGCGCTGATCGCCTCGTGGTTCGTCGCGGTGATCTTCACGCCCTATATCGGCGTCAAGCTGCTGCCGGACTTCGCCGGTAAGAAGGGCCACAATCCGGACGAGGTTTATCACACCCGGATCTACCGGGCGCTGCGTGCCGCGGTGACGTGGTGCGTGCGCTGGCGCGGCACGGTGGTGATGGCGACGGTCGCGATCTTCGTCGCGGCGGTGGTCGGATTCGGCCACGTCCAGCAACAGTTCTTCCCGCTGTCGGAGCGTCCCGAGCTGTTCCTGCAATTGCGCCTGCCCGAAGGCACCGCCTTCGACGTCACGATGAAATCGGTGAAGGAAGCCGAGACGCTGCTGAAGGACGACGGCGACATCGCGACCTACACGGCTTATGTGGGCAAGGGCTCGCCGCGGTTCTGGCTCGGCCTCAATCCGCAGCTTCCGACCGAATCCTTCGCCGAGATCGTGATCGTCGCCAAGGACGTAGCGGCACGCGAGCGCATCAAGGCGCGGATCGAGCAGGCTGCGCACGACGGCCGGCTCGCGGCGGCGCGGGTGCGTGTCGACCGCTTCAACTTCGGCCCGCCGGTAGGCTTCCCGGTGCAGTTCCGGGTGATTGGGCCGGATACCGCGAAAGTCCGCGAGATCGCCTATCAGGTCCGGGACGTGGTGAAGAAGAACGCCAACGTGGTCGATCCGCACCTCGATTGGAACGAGCAATCGCCGTATCTCAAACTCGTCGTCGATCAGTCGCGTGCCCGCGCGCTCGGGCTGACACCGCAGGACGTGTCGCAGGCGCTGGCGATGCTGATCTCTGGCGCCCAAGTGACCACGGTGCGTGACGGCGTCGAAAAGATCGGCGTGGTCGCACGCGCGGTGCCGAACGAGCGGCTCGATCTTGCCCGGATCGGCGAACTCACCATCACCGCCCGCAACGGCATGGCGGTGCCGCTGTCGCAGGTCGCCAAGGTCGAGTATTCGCACGAGGAGCCGATCCTGTGGCGGCGCAATCGCGACATGGCGATCACAGTGCGCGGCGATGTCGTCGACGGCGTCCAGGCGCCGGACGTCACCAACGCGATCTGGCCACAGCTCGAAAGCATCCGCGCCAATCTGCAACCGGCGTACCGCATCGAGACCGGCGGCGCGATCGAAGAATCAGCAAAGGGCAATGCGTCGATCTTCGTGCTGTTTCCGGTGATGGTGATCGTGATGCTGACGCTGCTGATGATTCAGCTGCAGAGTTTCTCGCGGTTGCTCCTCGTATTCCTCACCGCACCGCTCGGCATCGTCGGCGCCTCGCTTGGTCTCAATGTCGCATCCGCTCCTTTCGGCTTCGTCGCGCTGCTCGGCCTGATCGCGCTCGCCGGCATGATCATGCGCAACACCGTGATCCTGGTCGACCAGATCGAGAGCGATGTCGCGCAGGGCTCGACCCGACGCGAGGCGATCGTCGAGGCGACGGTGCGCCGGGCGCGGCCGGTGGTGCTGACCGCGCTGGCCGCGATCCTGGCGATGATCCCGCTGTCGCGCTCGGCATTCTGGGGACCGATGGCGATCACCATCATGGGCGGCCTGTTCGTCGCCACCTTCCTGACGCTGTTCTATCTGCCGGGCCTGTATGCGCTGTGGTTCCGGAACAGCCTGGACGAGCGCGGCGCCGACGGCGCCGATCTCGCGCCGCAGCATGGTGACGATCGGCAGCGGAGCTTTCCGCTTGCCGCTGCTGCGGAATAATTGAATATCTGCAGGCCATGACTCTTTTGACGGAAAACACCGAAGCCGACATGCGCCGCCGTATCCTGGTGGTGGCCGAGCGGCTGTTCCGCGAAATCGGCTACCAGAAGACCACCGTGGCCGATATCGCCAAGCTGCTGCAGATGAGCCCTGCCAACGTCTACCGCTTCTTCGATTCGAAGAAGGCGATCCACAAGGGCGTGGCGCGACATCTGATGGGCGAGGTCGAGCAGGCCGCCGAGGAGATCGCGCATTCGTCCGGCTCCGCCAGGCAACGGCTGCGCGATCTGCTCACCACCGTGCACCGGATGAATTGCGAGCGCTACATCGGCGACGCCAAGCTGCACGAGATGGTGGCGATCGCGATGGAGGAGAACTGGGACGTCTGCATCGCCCATATGGAGCTGGTCACCGGCACCATTGGCGAGGTGATCGCGCAGGGCGCCGCGAGCGGTGAATTCAAGGTCGCGGATGTGCCGCAGGCGGCGAGCTGCACCTGCGCCGCGATGGTCCGGTTCTTTCACCCGCAGATGATCGCGCAGAGCTTCTCCAAGGAACAGCCGACCCTGGACCAGATGATCGATTTCGTGCTGACTGCGCTCGGCGCCGATCGGGGTGCCGAGGCGCCATAGCAACAGGGACACCCGCGTGACCGATCTGCACTCCTACCAGCCGGCCGAAGGCCACGGCCTGAAGCACGACCCGTTCAATGCCATTATCGCGCCGCGGCCGATCGGCTGGATTTCGTCATGCGATGCCGAGGGCCGCGTCAATCTCGCGCCCTACAGCTTCTTCAACGCCTTCAACTACACCCCGCCGCTGATCGGTTTTTCCTCGACCACCTGGAAGGACACCGTCGCCAACATCCAGCGCACCGGCGAGTTCGTCTGGAATCTGGTGACGATGGATCTGGCGCATGCGATGAACGCGACCTCAGCGACCGTCCCGCACGAGGTCGATGAATTCGCGCTCGGCAATCTCACCAAGCTCGGCAGCGATCTGGTCAAGCCGCCGCGCGTCGCCGAGAGCCCGGTGTCGTTCGAATGCAAGCTGTCGGAAATCGTCCGCCTCAAGGGCGCCGACGGCGTCGAAGTCGACGCCTGGCTGACGATCGGCGAAGTGGTGATGGTGCACATCGACAAGCGCCTGATCGAGGACGGCGTCTATCAGACCGCCGCGGCGCGGCCGATCGTGCGGGCCGGTCGGCGCGGCGACTATTTCGAGATCCGCCCCGAGGCGATGTTCGAGATGCCGCGCCCGGCCTAGCGGCTTGTGAGTCCAGACGGCCGTCGCCTCCGTTTTGGCCCGTCCTGCGGCCTTGCTGCGGTCACTGAGTCCTCACCCTGAGGAGCCCGGCGCAGCCGGGCGTCTCGAAGCGTGGGCCGCGCAGTACCAGCAGCCCATGGTTCGAGACGGCGCTTCGCGCCTCCTCACCATGAGGCCGTGCGTGTTGCGGATCGCAGCCGTCTCGCGCCGCGCGTTGACCTGACGGGCGAACCGCCGCACCATGGCGCATCAACGTTGCAAGGTGCGTGCGTGACGGCCCTGACCCATCGTCAGTCTGAAATCCTCAATATCGCCCGCGCGTCGGGCCGGGTGATGGTCGAGGATCTGGTGCGACGCTTCGAAGTGTCGGCGCAGACTATCCGCAAGGATCTCAACGATCTGTGCGACCAGCGCTCGCTGACGCGCATCCACGGCGGCGCGATCATTGCCTCCGGCGTCGCCAACCTCGCCTATGAGGCACGCCGTTTTGTTGCCGCCGACGAGAAGAAGGCGATCGGCGCGGCGGCGGCGGCGCGGATTCCCAATGGCTGCTCGCTGTTCATCAACATCGGCACCACCACCGAAGAGGTCGCCAGCGCGCTGAGCGCGCATCAGGACCTGCTGGTGATCACCAACAATCTCAACGTCGCGATGCTGCTGTATCGGCATCCGCGGATCGAGGTGATCGTCGCCGGCGGGACCGTGCGCCGGGCCGACGGCGCGGTGATTGGCTCCACCGCTACCAGCCTGATCGGCCAGTTCAAGGTCGATTACGCCATCATCGGCGCCTCGGCGATCGACGAGGAAGGCGCGCTGCTCGACTTCGACTATCGGGAAGTCCAGGCCTCTCAGGCGATCATCGCCAACGCCCGCAGCGTGATGTTGGTGGCGGATTCGACCAAGCTGGAGCGCAACGCGCCGGTGCGCATCGCCGATCTCAGCCAGATCCAGACCTTCGTGACCGACCGGGCGCTGCCGCCGTCGCTGCAGGCGATCTGCGATACGAACGGTATCGAGGTAATCGAGGCCGGTCCTGCGAAACCGGATCTCGACGAATCCGCGGCTTAAACCGCTCCTTCCACATCCAACTTCTGCCTGTCTCCTGGCGTCTGGGCGCGATTCCGCGTCTGCCCGCGCGATCCCTTTGCAGATCGCAGTTGCTTTCGTTTTGGTTTGTGCTTTATTCGTTTTCCAGCACAAAGCGATAGAAGCGAAAGTGCATTGCAGCATAGTGCTGCGATGCGGTGAGGAGCGTCGGTGGGGATGGTGTACGACCTCGCGATCATCGGGGGCGGGATCAACGGCTGCGGCATTGCGCGCGATGCGGCGGGCCGGGGACATTCCGTTTTCCTCTGCGAGATGAACGACCTCGCCAGCGGCACCTCGTCGTGGTCGACCAAGCTGATCCATGGCGGGCTGCGCTATCTCGAATATTTCGAGTTTCGCCTCGTCCGCGAGGCGCTGATCGAGCGGGAGCGGCTGTGGCAGATCGCGCCGCACATCATCGGGCCGCTGCGCTTCGTGCTGCCGCATCACGCCGGCCTGCGTCCGGCCTGGCGGCTGCGACTCGGGCTGTTCCTGTACGATTATCTCGGCGGCCGAAAGTTGCTGCCGCCGACCCGCTCGGTCGATCTGGCGCATGACGAGGTCGGCAAACCGCTGATTCCGGGCCGTTACACCAAGGGTTTCGAATACTCCGATTGCTTCGTCGACGACGCCCGGCTGGTGGTGCTCACCGCGCGCGATGCCGCGGACCGTGGCGCCGAGATCCGCACCCGGACCCGCGCAGTCGACGTGCGCCAGGAGGGCGGCATCTGGGAAGTGACGCTGCAGCATGAGGGGAGCGGTGCCTGCAGTAAGATTCAGGCGCGGGCATTGGTCAACGCCGCCGGACCGTGGGTCGAAGGCGTGCTCGCCGCCGGTGCCGGGGTCGATGCCCGCTACAAGGTGCGGCTGGTGCAGGGCTCGCACATCGTCACCCGCAAGCTCTACGATCACGACCGCGCCTACATCTTCCAGAACGCCGACGGCCGCATCGTGTTCGCGATTCCGTATCAGGGCGAATTCACCCTGATCGGCACCACCGACCGCGATTATCATGGCGATCCCTCGCAGGTGAAGGCGACGCCGGAAGAGATCGATTATCTGTGCAAGGCGGTGAGCGGCTATTTTGCCAAGCCGGTGACGCCGGCCGATGTGGTGTGGACGTTCTCCGGCGTCCGGCCGCTGTACGACGACGGTGCCAGCGAGGCCAAGGCCGCGACCCGCGACTACGTGTTCGAGCTCGACACCCCGGGCGGCGCGCCACTGCTGTCGATCTACGGCGGCAAGATCACCACCTATCGGCGGCTCGCCGAAGAGGCGCTGGAGAAGCTGTCGCCGTATCTGAAGGGCGAAGCATCTGAACAGGGCTGGACCGCGCATCAGCCGCTGCCGGGCGGCGATTTTGCTGTCGACGGCGCGCCGGAGCTGATCGGGGATCTACTGCGGGACTACCCGTTCCTGTCGTCCGCACATGCGTCCCGTCTGGTGCACGCCTACGGCACCCGGGCACGCGACGTGCTCGGCCCGGCGAAGTCGGCGGCCGATCTCGGCCGTGACTTCGGCGGCACATTGACGGAGGCCGAGGTCCGCTATCTGATGAGCCGTGAATGGGCCTGCAGCGCGGACGACATCGTCTGGCGGCGATCCAAGCTCGGTCTGCGACTGACGCCTGCCGCGGTCGCCGCCCTCGACGAGTGGGTCACAGTCCACCGCGCCGCCGAGAAGCCCCAGCAGCAAGCGGGAGCAGGGGCATGAGTGTCAGCCTGGAAAACGTCACCCGGACGATCGACGGCATGCCGGCGATCCGTGACGTGTCGCTTAACCTGGAGCGCGGCACGCTGAGCGTGCTGCTTGGGCCGACGCTGTCCGGCAAGACCTCGATCATGCGGCTGCTTGCCGGCCTCGACAAGCCGACCAGTGGGCGCGTGCTGGTCGACGGCAAGGACGTCACCGGCGCCGACGTGCGCAGCCGCTCGGTGGCGATGGTGTATCAGCAGTTCATCAACTACCCGTCGCTCACGGTGTACGAGAATATCGCCTCGCCGCTGCGGGTGCAGCGCAAGCCGCGCGCCGAGATCGAGCGGCGGGTGCAGGAGGCGGCGAAGCTGCTCAAGCTCGAGCCATATCTGCAGCGCACGCCGCTGCAGCTCTCCGGCGGCCAACAGCAGCGCACTGCGATCGCCCGCGCGCTGGTCAAGGGCGCGGATCTGGTGTTGCTCGACGAGCCGCTCGCCAATCTCGACTACAAACTGCGCGAGGAACTGCGCACCGAGCTGCCGAAGATCTTCGAAGCGTCCGGCGCGATCTTCGTCTATGCCACCACCGAGCCGTCGGAAGCGCTGCTGCTCGGCGGCCGAACTATCTGCATGTGGGAAGGTCAGGCGCTGCAGGTCGGGGCGACCCCGCTCGTGTATCGCCAGCCCGACACGATGCGGGTGGCGCAGGTGTTCTCCGATCCGCCGCTCAATATCGTCGCGGCCGAGAAAAAGGCCGGCACGGTGCACTATTCCGGCGGCGTCACCGCGCCTGCGACCGGCGTGTTCGCCGGGCTCTCCGATGGCGCCTACCGAGTCGGCTTCCGGGCTCATCAGATCGAGGTGAAGGGCACCGATCCGGAGCGTCACGCCTTCCAGGCCACTGTCGCAGTCACCGAGATCACCGGCTCGGAGAGCTTCGTGCATCTGAAGCGCGGCGACGATTATTGGGTCGCGGTGCTGCAGGGCATCCACGAGTTCGAGCCGGGCCAGACGCTCGACGCCATCCTCGACCCCGCCAATCTGTTCGTGTTCGACGCGGCCGATCGCCTCGTCGCCGCGCCAAAGCCGATCTGAGGGGACAGCCCGATGGCGCGCATCGATCTCGTCGATCTTGCTCACTCTTATCTGGTCGGTGACGACCTGCCGCCGCAGGCCTATGCGCTGAAGCCGGTGTCGATGACCTGGCGGCAGGGCGGCGCCTATGCGCTGCTCGGGCCGAGCGGCTGCGGCAAGACCACACTGCTCAATCTGATCTCTGGCATCGTCACGCCGTCGCGCGGCAAGATCCTGTTCGACGGCCAGGACGTCACCCAGCTCTCCACCCGCGACCGCAACATCGCTCAGGTGTTCCAGTTCCCGGTGATCTACGACACCATGACGGTGCGGGAGAATCTGGCGTTTCCGCTGAAGAACCGCGGCGTCGCCAAGCCGGACATCGACAAGCGCGTCGCCGAGATCGCGGATCTGTTGGACCTGACGCCGAACCTGAACCGCAAGGCGACGCGGCTCACCGCCGACGCCAAGCAGAAGATCTCGCTCGGTCGGGGCCTGGTCCGCAGCGACGTCGCCGCGATCCTGTTCGACGAGCCGCTGACGGTGATCGATCCGCATTTGAAATGGGAGCTGCGCTCAAAGCTCAAGGCGCTGCATCGCGCGCTCGACCTGACGATGATCTACGTCACCCACGACCAGACCGAGGCGCTGACCTTCGCCGACACCGTAGTGGTGATGCACGACGGCCGTGTCGTGCAGAGCGGCACGCCGGAGGAACTGTTCGAGCGTCCTGCTCACACGTTCGTCGGCTACTTCATCGGCTCCCCCGGCATGAACATCGTGCCGGCCGAGGTGAAGGGGCGCGAGGCGTTGGTCGCCGGCCACCGCGTGCCGCTCGCGCGCAGCTACGACAAGCTGCCGCCAGGCAAGATCGAGATCGGTGTCCGTCCGGAGTTCGTTCACCTCACTGCGAGCGCACCCGGCCTGATGACCGGCCGCATCGAGCGGATCGACGATCTCGGCCGGATCCGCTTCGCCTCGGTGCGGGTCGGCGATGTCAGATTTGCCGCGCGCGTCCCGGACGGCTTCTCACCGAGCGGGGATGAAGCCGCGCTGCGGTTCGAGCCCTCGCGCATCCACGTTTATGCCGACAGCGAAATCGTCGAAGGCAGCTCACTGGAGCAGGTCGCCTGATGGACAAGGTCGTCAACCAGAAAGCCTGGTTCCTGGTGCTGCCGGTGTTCGCCATCGTGGCGTTCTCGGCAATCCTGCCGCTGATGACGGTGGTGAACTACTCGGTGCAGGACACCTTCGGCAACAACCAGTTCTTCTGGAATGGAGTGGGCTGGTTCAAGGAGCTGCTCGATCCGTCGACCGATCTCGGCGGCCGGTTCTTCGCCTCGCTGTGGCGCAATCTGGCGTTCTCGGCGATCATCCTGGCGATCGAAGTCCCGCTCGGCATCGTGGTGGCGCTGGCGATGCCGCGCCACGGCTGGTCGGTGGCGTTTTGCCTCGTCACCATGGCGCTGCCGCTCTTGATCCCATGGAACGTGGTCGGCACCATCTGGCAGATCTTCGGCCGCCCCGACATCGGCCTACTCGGCTACACGCTGAACAGCCTCGGCATCGATTACAATTATGTTTCCAACGAGTTCGACGCCTGGGCCACCGTGGTGGTGATGGACGTCTGGCACTGGACCAGCCTAGTGGCGCTGCTCTGCTACGCCGGCCTGAAGTCGATCCCGGACGCGTATTATCAGGCGGCGCAGATCGACGGCGCCTCGCGCTGGGCGGTGTTCAAGGCGATCCAGCTGCCGAAGATGCACCGCGTGCTGCTGATCGCGGTGCTGCTGCGGTTCATGGACAGCTTCATGATCTACACCGAGCCGTTCGTTGTCACCGGCGGCGGGCCGGGCAATTCGACCACCTTCATCTCGATCGAACTGGTCAAGATCGCGCTCGGCCAGTTCGACCTCGGCAAGGCCGCGGCGCTGTCGATCGTCTACAACCTGATCATCATCATCGTCTGCTGGGTGTTCTACACCGTGATGACCAATGCCGGCAGCGAACGCCGGCCGACCGAAGGGAGCGTGTGATGCATTCGATCCCCGGCCGCCGCATCGTCATGGCGCTGTATCTGCTGTTTTTGATGTTGCCGATCTATTGGCTCGTCAACATGAGCTTCAAGACCAACGGCGAGATCGTCTCGACGATGACGCTGTGGCCGCATGAGCCGACACTGGAGAATTACCGCACCATCTTCACCGATCCGAGCTGGTATTCGGGCTACATCAACTCGCTGCAATACGTCGTCATCAACACCGTGCTGTCGATCTCATTCGCGCTGCCGGCGGCCTACGCGTTCTCGCGCTACCGCTTCCTGGGCGACAAGCACCTGTTCTTCTGGCTGCTGTCGAACCGGATGGCGCCGGCCGCCGTCTATGCGCTGCCGTTCTTCAATCTGTATTCGGCACTGAACCTGTTCGATACGCCCTGGGCAGTGGCGCTGGCGCACTGTCTGTTCAATGTGCCGCTGGCAGTGTGGATTCTCGAAGGCTTCGTCTCCGGCGTGCCGAAGGAAATCGACGAGACCGCGTTCCTCGACGGCTACTCGTTCCCGCGGTTCTTCGTGAAGATCCTGATGCCCCTGATCGCCAGCGGCATCGGCGTCGCGGCGTTCTTCTGCTTCATGTTCTCCTGGGTGGAGCTGCTGCTGGCCCGCACGCTCACCTCCGTCAACGCCAAGCCGATCTCGGCGGTGATGACCCGGACGGTGTCGGCCGCCGGCATGGATTGGGGTCTGCTCGCCGCGGCCGGCGTGCTCACCATCATCCCGGGAGCGCTGGTGATCTGGTTCGTCCGCAACTACATCGCGCGCGGCTTCGCGCTCGGCCGGGTCTAAGAGGCGACGATGGACTCTTTCGCATGGATGGCGTGGACCTGGCCGACCGCGATCTTCTTCATCGTGCTCGCCGGCACGCTCGCAACCATGACCTGGCTCGCGGTGGCTTATCCCGAGGTCGAGCGCGTCGGAATCTTGCGGATTCCGACCACGCGCGGCGATCGGCTGTTCATTTCGCTGATTCTGGCCGCGGTGATCCATCTGGTTTGGATCGCCCTGGTCGGGAGTGATCCGATCGCGACGCTGCCGATCGGAGAGGGAGTCGAAGTGTCGAGTCTGTGGCTCGCCACGGGGCTGTCGCTGGTCTCTGCCGCTGCGATCTTCCGCACCGTCTGACCCCGGCGAAGGAGGACCAGATCCGGGATCAACCCGGGCCTGAATTAATGTGGTGCAACGGAGGAAATCAACGATGATCGGACGAATCCCCCACCCGAGCAGAAGACGCCTGATGGCGATGGCGAGCGTTGCCGCGCTCGCCGCGGCGTCGGTGACGCTGGCAGTGCCGGCGCGCGCCGCCGACGATGCGGTCCTGAAGAAGTGGATCGACGAGGAGTTCCAGCCTTCGACGCTCTCGAAGGAGGAACAGCTCAAGGAACTGCAGTGGTTCGCCAAGGCGGCCGAGCCGTTCAAGGGCATGGAGATCAACGTCGTCTCCGAAACGCTGACGACGCACGAATATGAAGCCAAGACGCTGGCCAAGGCGTTCAGCGAGATCACCGGCATCAAGCTGAAGCACGACCTAATCCAGGAAGGCGACGTCGTCGAGAAGCTGCAGACCCAGATGCAGTCCGGCAAGAACGTCTATGACGGCTGGATCAACGATAGCGATCTGATCGGCACGCACTTCCGCTACAACCAGACGGTCGCTCTATCCGACTACATGAAGGGCGAGGGCAAGGACGTCACTGATCCGATGCTCGACGTGCCGGACTTCATCGGCACTTCGTTCACCACCGCGCCCGACAAGAAGATGTACCAGTTGCCGGACCAGCAGTTCGCCAACCTGTACTGGTTCCGCTACGACTGGTTCACCAATCCGGAATACAAGGCCAAGTTCAAGGCGAAGTACGGCTACGAGCTCGGCGTGCCGGTGAACTGGTCGGCCTATGAAGATATCGCCGATTTCTTCACCAACGACATCAAGGAAATCAACGGTGTCAAAGTCTATGGCCACATGGACTACGGCAAGAAGGACCCGTCGCTCGGCTGGCGCTTCACCGACGCCTGGCTGTCGATGGCCGGCAGCGGCGATCGCGGCCTTCCGAACGGTCTGCCGGTCGACGAATGGGGCATCCGCATGGAAGGCTGCCGTCCGGTCGGCTCGTCGATCGAGCGCGGCGGCGACACCAACGGCCCCGCGGCGGTCTATTCGATCGTCAAATATCTCGACTGGATGAAGAAGTACGCGCCGCCGCAGGCGCAGGGCATGACCTTCTCGGAGTCGGGCCCGGTGCCAGCGCAGGGCAACGTCGCCCAGCAGATCTTCTGGTACACCGCCTTCACCGCCGACATGGTGAAGCCTGGTCTGCCGGTGATGAACGCCGACGGCACGCCGAAGTGGCGGATGGCGCCGTCGCCGCATGGTGCGTACTGGAAGCAGGGCATGAAGCTCGGCTATCAGGACGTCGGTTCTGCGACGCTTCTGAAGTCGACCCCGCCGGATCGCCGCAAGGCCGCCTGGCTGTATCTGCAGTTCATCACTTCCAAGACTGTCAGCTTGAAGAAGAGCCACGTTGGTCTCACCTTCATCCGTGAGAGCGACATCTGGGACAAGTCGTTCACCGAGCGTGCGCCCAAGCTCGGCGGTCTCATCGAGTTCTACCGCTCGCCGGCCCGCGTGCAGTGGTCGCCGACCGGCAACAACATCCCCGACTATCCGAAGCTGGCGCAACTGTGGTGGCAGAACATCGGTGACGCAGCGTCGGGCTCCAAGACCCCGCAACAGGCGATGGACTCGCTCGCGGCGGCGCAGGACTCGGTGCTGGAGCGGCTCGAACGCTCGAAGGTGCAGGGCGACTGCGGTCCGAAGCTGAACAAGAAGGAGACCGCGGAGTACTGGTACGAGAAGTCCGCCAAGGACGGCAATCTCGCTCCGCAGCGCAAGCTGGCGAACGAAAAGCCGAAGGGAGAAACCGTCGACTACGACACCCTGATCAAGTCGTGGCCGGCCACCCCGCCGAAGCGCGCCGAAGCGAAGTAAGCGGCCGCCAACAAGGCACCACCGATGCTAAAGGCCGGGAGCGATCCCGGCCTTTTGTTTGCTGAAGGTGAATTGACCCGCTGAGGCCGCCGCGCTGTGAGCGCGCTCCCTCGCCCCGCTCTTGCGGGGAGAGGGGTGGGGTGAGGGGCGGACGCGAGCACTGAGTCTCGGCCGCGTGGACGCGCCCCCTCACCCGACCGGCCTCGCTGCGCGATGCCGGTCGACCTCTCCCCGCACGCGGGGAGAGGTAACAACTACTGCGCCGCTTGCGCCGACTCCAGCGTCGGGTAGTCGGTGTAGCCCTTGGCACCGCCGCCGTAGAAGGTCGACTTGTCGGGCTCGTTGAGCGGAGCGTTGCGCTTCAGGCGCTCGACCAGGTCCGGGTTGGAGATGAACGGCTTGCCGAAGGCGATCAGGTCGGCCGCGCCCGCGTCGAGTTGCTTGTTGGCGAGCGCAAGGTCGTAGGCGTTGTTGCCGATATAGGTGCCGCTGAAGCGCTTGCGCAAGGACGCGTAGTCGAACGGTGCGATGTCGCGCGGGCCGCCGGTGGCGCCCTCGATGACGTGGATATAGACCAGCTTCAGCTTATTCAGCTCGTCGACGATGTAGTCGAACAGCGCCTGCGGGTTGGAGTCCGAGACGTCGTTGGCCGGCGTCACCGGCGAAATCCGGATGCCGGTGCGCTCGGGACCGATCTCCTTGGCCACCGCTGCGGCGACTTCCAGCATCAAGCGCGCGCGGTTCTGGGTCGAGCCGCCATAGTCGTCGGTGCGCTTGTTGCTGCTGTCGCGGGCGAACTGGTCGAGCAGATAGCCGTTGGCGCCGTGGATCTCGACGCCGTCGAAGCCGGCCGCGATGGCATTGGCGGCGGCTTTCTGGAAGTCTTCAATGATTCCAGGAATTTCAGACAGCTCCAATGCGCGCGGCTCGGAGACGTCGGCAAATTGGCCGCCCACGAAGGTCTTGGTATTGGCGCGGATCGCCGACGGCGCCACCGGCGCGCCGTGGTTCGGCTGCAGGTCGACATGCGAGATACGGCCGACGTGCCAGAGCTGGATGAAGATCTTGCCGCCGCGCTTGTGCACCTCGCCGGTGACCTTGCGCCAGCCTTCGACTTGCGCCTGAGAATAGATGCCGGGGGTGTCCTGATAGCCCTGGCCCTGCTGCGACACCTGGCTCGCCTCGGTAATCAGCAGCCCGGCGCTGGCACGCTGGCCGTAATATTCAGCCGCCAGCGGGCTGGGGACGAGCCCCTCGGGTACGGCGCGGTTCCGGGTCAGCGGCGCCATCACGACGCGGCTGGCGAGGGTGATCGGGCCGAGCTGGTAAGGCTCGAATAGCTTGGATTGGGACATGGGGTAGTCCTGGACAGTTGCGGGTGCCAGGAACGTGGGGCGCGGAACCGGAAACACAATGACCCGGGCGAAAAATAGATGCGTCCGCATGAAATTTTGAACGGCGGATCGAAGCGGCCGTTCGAGATCAAACAGGTCTGCCGGAGTGGATGGTCCAGAAGAAGAATCTTACGGGCCGAGGTTCGGCGGCGGAGCGCCGCCGAACTGGTTGTCAGGCGCTTACGATCGTCAGGCGACCGCAACCGTGCGGCGCTGGCGGCGGAAGAACCAGAACGCGATCGGGCCGACGAACAGCGTGCCGAACGCCGGCAGCGCCGCGACCCTGAGGGTGGCGGCGGCGTCGAGCACTTCGCCGCCGATGCCGACCTTGCCGAGCACGAAGGCGGCGATCAGCGTGATGAACGGCCCGACCACCATCGAAGCGGCACCGGCCGCCTGGCAGTACAATTTGCCTTCCGGCGCAGAGGCGGCCAGCACGCGCGCAACCACAGCGGTGGCGACGAAGGCGATCGCGGTAAGGACCAAGAGCAGCATCATTCCAACTTCCTGTTTGGTCGGACGATCCTCGCCTGTCGCAGCTTGAGTGGTGCTGGAGGAGGGAGGATGTCCTATGTCGACAAAGGCGCCGCTATGGGCAGGCGCCTATTCAGCGGCAACAGGATACTTTGTTGCGATGCACACGATATTGATCGAGCGCAGAGAATGCCTCGCAGTTCAGGGCGTGCGTGCGGGCTGCAGGAGGTATCTAGTGCCGCATGAAGGCATCTAAGTACCGAAATTCTGCAATCAGTCGCTGAGTAGTATGGTATTCATCAACCGCCGGTGAGCGAGCCGCGTCCTCGCGAGATGTCAGCTCAGCCCCTTAGACTTTCGGGTGACGCACATTGTCCCAGCTGGGAAATGTTGCGCCAGATCGACCGAATCTGAAGCGCCGTGGACCGGATTTTCAGCTATTGCAGCGGCGGGGCCGGCCGGCTCCGTCTGACGCGTCGCGGTTCGGTGGCCGGCGTAGGCTCGGCTGATGCAGATGGAGCTGCCGCGCTGCCGCCCATTCGGGCGAGCAGCTCGGCGGTCGGCCAGGAATCCGCCGGCAGGCCGTATTTCGTCTGCATCGCCTTGACGGCGCTGCGGGTATTCTGGCCAAGCACGCCGTCGACTTTGCCGACGTCGAAGCCGGCACGCACCAGCAGTTGCTGCAGCTGTTTCATCTCATTGAACGAGAGCTGCGCCACCGCGGCGCGCGGCTTCTGCATCGGCGGCGCGCCGGCGATCCGGGTCGCGAGATAAGCCGCCGTGGTCGCGTAGATCAGCGAATTGTTCCACTCGGTGTAGGCGTTGAAATTGGGATAGGCCAGGAAGGCGGGGCCGTGGCGCCCCATCGGCAGCAGCAGCGATGCCGGCAACGCATCGCCTTGCAGCGGCCGGCCGTCCGCCGCGGTCACGCCCCATTGCGCCCATTGCGAGCGCGGATGCTTCACGGTGAGATCCGCCTGATCCCACGGCAGGTTCTCAGGCACCCGCACTTCCTGCAACCACGGTTCGCCGCGCCGCCATTTCAGCCCGGTGGCGATGTAGTGCGCAGTCGAGCCGATCACGTCGGGCGCGCTGTGCAGCAGGTCGCGGTGGCCGTCGCCGTCGTAGTCGACCGCGTAGTCGAAATAATGCCGCGGCAGGAACTGGGTCTGGCCGAGCTCGCCGGCCCAGGAGCCGATCATCTCACCCGGCGTCAGGTCGCCGCGGTCGATGATCTTCAGCGCCGCGATGGTCTCGTCCTGGAACATCTCGGAGCGGCGGCAATCATAGGCCAGCGACACCAGCGAGCGCAGCGTGGAGAGATTGCCCTGCACCGCGCCGAAATCGCTCTCCAGCGCCCAGAACGCGGTGATCACCGCCGGCGGCACGCCGTATTCCTTCTCGGCCCGCGCGAACGCGCCCGCGTATCTCTTGATCAGTTGCTGACCTTTGACTCGCCGTCCTTCGGACGCCATCCGCCCGGCGAACACCGTGAAGATCTGTCCGAACACCCGCTGGCCGCGGTCGCGATTGACGATGCCCTGATCGTAAACGAGATACGGCGAGGCTTCCGCAATTGCGCTTTGCGACACGCCGGCCGCAACCGCCTTCTGCTTTAGCCCCGCGAGGAACTGCGGAAAGCTCTGTCCGCCATGGCACGATGCGCCGCGCTGGGCGAAGGTGGGGGAAGCGGCGAGGGAGGCGGCCGCCGCGATAGCTACGACCGCGGCCATCGCGCCAACGGATGTCCGCAGGTGTCTCGCCGTCGTTTTCAGCCGCAGCATCGCCTTCTCCACAAACGTCATCGCCGGGCGCGACCCGGCGATCCATCAAATCAGACGGCGAGTCTTGTTGGGATGGGTTGCCGGGTCAAGCCCGGCAACGACGCTTGATGAGAGAGGTCGCGCGGTGGTCACTCGTCGAACAGGTCGGAGTGGGTGCCGGTTCGTGCCAGGAGCACGTTGTGTGCGTCGGTCTGATAGATCAGCAGCCAATCCGGCTCGACGTGACATTCCAGAAAGCCTCGCCACCGGCCTTTGAGGGCGTGCGGACGATTGGAAGCGGGCAGAGGTATGTCCCGTCGCAGAAGGTCGATCACCGCCGCCAATTTCGACAGGTCGTAACCACGCTTCTTGATCCGCTTGTAGTCGCGTTTGAACGAGCCAGTATGGTCCAGCTCCTTCATGACACCCCGTTCAGCGGGTTGTCTTGTCCAGATGGGCGAAGAACTCTTCGGTCGTGCCGCTGAACCGCGTGACCCGCCCGCGTTCGGCATCACGTAAGGCGCGGATGGTCTCCTTGTTCGGAATCTTCACCGGAAACGGCATGCCTTTATGGGCGACGACCTGTTTGAGGAACATCGTCACCGCGTCGGTGGTCGACAGCCCGAGCTTGTCGAGCACTGCCTCGGCGCTCTTCTTCAGCTTCGGCTCGACTCGCGCGTTGATGTAGCCGCTCTTGAGTGGCTTACGGGCGGCCGTCTTGCCCGCTGTCTTCCCATCCCGCTTGGCGGGTGAGCGGGCTGCTTTGGTCTGGATCTTCGCCGTCATACTTTACTGTAACACGTTTGCGTTACGCCCGCCAGCTCACAGCTCCCTTGCATTACTAAACGCAAAACTACTCGCCCTTCTCGTGTTCTCGTCCAGGATCAACGTCCTTGTGATCGGCGGCTCGGCGCGCTGGCTGCAGTGTTCGCGTTCGCACAGGCGGCAGTTGACGCCGATCGGGGTGCCTTCGGCTTTCTCCAAATCCATGCCGGCGGCGTAGATCAGTTTGGCGGCGTGGCGGATTTCGCAGCCCAAGCCGATGGCAAAGCGCGGTTGCGGCTGCGGATGCGGGGCGATCGGGCGGCGGACCATCTGGGCGATCGAGAAGTAGCGGCTGCCGTCGGGCAGTTCGATCACCTGCTTGAGCAAGCGGTCCGGCGTATCGAAGGTCGAGTGCACGTTCCACAGCGGGCAGGTGCCGCCGAATTTCGAGAACGGGAAGGTGCCGGACGAGAACCGCTTGGAGACGTTGCCGGCATTGTCGACCCGCAGCATGAAGAACGGCACGCCACGCGCGTTCGGCCGCTGCAGCGTGGTGAGGCGGTGGCAGACCTGCTCGAAGCCGGCGTTGAAGCGCTGCGCCAGCACGTTGACGTCGTAGGAGAGCTGCTCGGCGGCGGTGTGGAACGCCGCATAGGGCATCATCACGGCGGCGGCGAAGTAGTTGCCGAGGGTGATGCGGTACAGCCGCCGGGCGTGATCTTCCAGTCCGCCGGCGCGATGCACGATGGCGTCGATCACGCCGCCGTGCTCGGTCAATCCGGTTTGGAACGCGACCTGGAAGGCGCGGCCGGGGCCGTCGATCAGTTCGGAGATCAAGAGTTGCCGGCGATGGCGGTCGAACCTTCGCAGCGTCTCGCGCATCACGTCGACCGGCATGATCCGGGTGGTGATCGAGTGGCGCTCGCGCAGCCGATCGGTCAGCGCGCCGAACATCTCCTGGGAGCCGACGTTGAGCTCGTCGCGCACCGCCTCGGCGGCCTGCTCCAGCTCCGGGAAGTAATTGCGGTTGGCCTCGATCAGGTCGCGGATGCGCTCGATCGGGTTGGCCTCGTAGCGGATCTGTTCGCGATCGGCCATCTGCGCCGCCACCAGGGTCTCGCCGCGGCGCGCCTCGGTGTAGGCGGCGTACAGCCGCTGTAGCGAGTGGGTGACGCCGGGGCACAGTTCGGCGAGGTCGCGCAGCTCCTGCTTGGGCAGATCGATCTGCCGGAACAGCGGATCGGAAAAGATCTCGTTCAGCTCGGCGAAGAACCGGTCCTCGTCGGCGGTGGCGAGGTCGCGCAGGTCCAGATCGTAGGTCTCGGCCAGCCGCAACAGAATCTGGGCGGTCACCGGGCGCTGGTTGCGCTCAATCAGGTTGACGTAGCTCGGAGAAATGCCCAAACCTTCAGCGATCTGGGTTTGCGACAGCCCGAGCTGCTGCCGAATGCGGCGGAAGCGGGGGCCCACGAACAGTTTTTTACCGGTGTCGCCGGCCATTTCAGGGTCCTTTCAGGTTCCGCCCCGGATATCTTCTTTTACAAAATTTACAAAATTACATTTGTTACATGTACTGAAGTTACATGACATCACCATTCGTTCGCAAGAGGTCTGTACGTCTTCTGTCATCTCGCGTTTATCTCTCGGCACGTTTCGCAGCGCGGTTGTCACGAATGTCGCGTCGCGAATTATTCGTATCGAAGGGATCATGTCATGAACTTCCAGCCACGCGGCATCAGCGCCATCCACGCTCCGAGCACCTACCAGAGCGAAGTCGAAGCGGCCGAAGCCCTCCTCAAGGACAAGCCGACCTGGACCGGTGTGACCGCGGAGGCTGTTGCCCGCATGCGGCTGCAGAACCGCTTCAAGACCGGCCTGGACATCGCGCGTTACACCGCGGCGGTGATGCGCGCCGACATGGCGGCCTACGATGCCGACCCGACCAAGTTCACCCAGTCGCTCGGCTGCTGGCACGGCTTCATCGCCCAGCAGAAGCTGATCTCGATCAAGAAGCACGGCGGCGGCAAGACCGATCGGCGTTACATCTACCTGTCGGGCTGGATGGTTGCGGCGCTGCGCTCCGAGTTCGGCCCGCTGCCGGACCAGTCGATGCACGAGAAGACCTCGGTGCCGGCGCTGATCGAAGAGATCTACACCTTCCTGCGTCAGGCCGACTCCCGTGAGCTCAACGACATCTTCCGTCAGCTCGACGCCGCCCGCAAGGAAGGCGATAAGGCCAAGGAAACGGCGCTGATCGAGAAGATCGACAACTTCCAGACCCACGTCGTGCCGATCATCGCCGACATCGACGCCGGTTTCGGTAACGCCGAAGCGACCTATTTGCTCGCCAAGAAGATGATCGAAGCCGGTGCCTGCGCGCTGCAGATCGAGAATCAGGTCTCGGACGAGAAGCAGTGCGGCCACCAGGACGGCAAGGTCACCGTTCCGCACGACGTGTTCATCGCCAAGGTCCGCGCGATCCGTCACGCGTTCCTCGAGATGGGCGTGGAAGACGGCATCATCGTCACCCGCACCGACTCGCTCGGCGCCGGCCTGACCCAGCAGATCGCCGTCAGCCATCAGCCGGGCGACATTGGCGACCAGTACAACAGCTTCCTCGATTGCGAGGAAGTCGATGTCACCAAGGTCGGCAATGGCGACGTGGTCATCAGCCGCGAAGGCAAGCTGCTGCGTCCCAAGCGTCTCGCCAGCAATCTGTACCAGTTCCGTCCCGGCACCGGCGAAGACCGCTGCGTGCTCGACTGCATCACCTCGCTGCAGAACGGCGCCGACCTGTTGTGGATCGAGACCGAGAAGCCGCATATCGAGCAGATCGCCGGCATGGTCGACCGCATCCGTGAGGTCGTGCCGAACGCCAAGCTCGCCTACAACAACTCGCCGTCGTTCAACTGGACCCTCAACTTCCGCTGGCAGGTCTACGATGCCTGGAAGGCCGAAGGTAAGGACGTCAGCAAGTACAACCGCGCCGAACTGATGAAGGCCGAGTACGACGAGACCGCGCTGGCGATCGAAGCCGACGCGCGGATCCGCACCTTCCAGGCGGATGCCGCCAAGCGCGCCGGCGTCTTCCATCATCTGATCACGTTGCCGACCTACCATACGGCGGCACTGTCGACCGACAATCTCGCCAAGGAGTATTTCGGCGACCAGGGCATGCTGGGTTATGTTAAGAATGTGCAGCGCCAGGAGATCCGTCAGGGCATCGCCTGCGTGAAGCATCAGAACATGGCCGGTTCGGACATCGGCGACGACCACAAGGAATATTTCGCTGGCGAAGCCGCGCTGAAGGCCGGCGGTGCCCACAACACGATGAATCAGTTCAGCTAAACGGAAAGAAGCAGGAGAAGGACCATGACAACGGGCAGCAACTTCTGGGTGATCGGTGGCGAGTTCGGCTCGATGAACTTCCACAAGCTCGTCGAAGGCTCGGCCCAGGTGAAGGGTCCCTTCAAGACGCGCAAGGAGGCCGAAGAAGCCTGGAAGGTCCTTTCCGAGGAGAACCGCCATCGCGCAGGCGTTCGGTTCTCGATCGTGGAAGAGCCGAACCGGGCCGTGACCCCGGCCTGATCCGTTCCCCAGCCGCGGCGGCGCACGCGCCGTCCGGCGAGCTGACGAGATAGAAGACGTCCAAGGACTTTGGCGGTCTTGTCGGGGCAACCCGGCAGGGCCGCCATCGTCGTTTTGGCCCCTCAGGCCGGATGCTGAAACGTCCGTCAGACTACCGTGGATGAGCCAACTGGTTGATCCGCAACCGGCTTTCGCGGCCGAAGGGTTACTGATAGGTTAATCGGCGGCGGGCTTAAGGCAGGCACGAGGCTGAAGTCGAGAATGGCCGACGCTCAGAATTCCGTAAACAAGGCGGCAGGGCCGATGCGGCTCAAGGATGCGTTGCGGCAGGCCCGGATCGAGGCCGCCGACCGCACTGGCGTGGTCGTCGACCTGCGCGATGCCGAACTTGCCCGGCTCGAAATCCTCAACGAAGCGCTCGATCCGCTGTTCGCCGAAGTGCCGGCCGGGGTCGAGCTGTTCGATCGCGGCATCAGCCCGGGCGATACGCCGCGGCTGTGGATCGACGTCGTCGCCCACGTGGTGATGGGCCGCGACAAGCGGATCTACCGCTTCGTCCAGGACACCGCCTATGGCCGCATCGTCCTGGCCGAATCCCACGAGGCGGCCAAGATCGTCGATGCGGTGACCGGCTATGTGGCCCGCCGTTTGGTCGAGCGCGAGCGGGCGCTGTCGGCGCCCCCCGTCCAAGCCGCGCCACCGCCTCCCGCGCCGCAGCGCCGCAGCGGACTGTGGACCTTCGTGCTCGGCTTCGTCGCCGGTGCGCTGGCGCTGTTCGCGCTGGCCTTGTTCGCGGCGCTGCGGATTTCCTGACGCCGTGCGGCGTCATTGGCACCGCATCTCCCGGTCATTACGAACTTCCGCCTCCCCGGTCATTGCGAGGAGCGAAGCGACGAAGCAATCCATGGCCGTGCAGTGACCTGGATTGCTTCGCTTCGCTCGCAATGACGGGGAGAGCCGGAGTGACATGGCTACAGCCACTCCGGCGGCCGCAAATCCTCGATCAGCTCGCCGGCCTGGAAGCCGCGGACGCGGTGCTCGCAGCGCCAGCCGTCAGGGGCTTCGCTGATCGCGAACAGATTGTAGGCCGCCGAGGGGCGGTGGCTGTCGTTCATCGCCGAGGCCGACGGCACCCCGACGACCGGAATTGCGCCGGACGGTGTGTCGATCCGGATGGTGGCGTGGACGTGGTCGTGGCCGTGCAGCACCAGATCGACCGGGTCGCGCTGGAGAAGCGCGATCAGCTCGGCCGAATCGGTCAGCCGCTTGTGCCGCGAGCGCGACTGCAGCGGGTGATGGATCAACAGCACCTTGAACATGCGTTCGCCGGACAGGCTTTGCAGCAGCGTTTCCAGCGCCGCGCGCTGCGCGGGACCGAGCCGGCCGGTCGCTCGCAGCGGCGCGGTCGGCACCGCGCTCGACACCCCGATGATCGCGATTCCCTCGCGCCGGCGCAGATAGGGAAAGCCGGGCTGCCCGTCGTCGCCGCTGATGTAGTCCGGAAACGTCTCGGCGAATCGATGCGCGGTGGAGCGGACGTAGGCGTCGTGATTGCCCGGCACCAGGCTGATCCGGTCGGCTGGGCCGACGCTTTCCAGCCATTGCCGGGCGGGAGCGAATTCATTCGCCAGCGCGATGTTCATCAGGTCGCCGGTCACCGCAATGTGGTCGGGCTGCCGGGCCTGCAGGTCCGCCACCAGCGCATCGAGAACGTCGCGGCGGTGGATCAAATGGCGGTTGCGCCGCCAGTTCAGGTAGCCGAACGCGCGCTTGGAGGCGAGGTGCCGCAGGCCGGTCTTCGGCGGCAGCGGCAAATGCGGGTCGGATAGATGCGCCAGGGTGAACACGGTCATCGCACGATCCGGTCGCGAGGGGCATGCCAGCCGGCTGCAAACTCCCGGCTGTGAAAACGCCTGTGGTTTTGGCAAGTTGCCCGGACCGGCGCAACCCTCGGGTTGCGTCTTCGCGCGAGGGGCGTCCGGCGGTGACCGCTGTTCATAGGATGCGTTTGAGGTTCGAGCCGGTCCTGACCCGGATGTTCCACCTGTACTGGCGGTTCGCCCGCGGCATGACACTGGGCGCCCGCGGCGTGGTGCTGGACGATCAGGATCGGGTGTTCCTGATCAAGCATTCGTATGTCGTCGGCTGGCATTTGCCGGGCGGCGGTGTCGAGGTCGGCGAGAGCTTCGCCGATGCGCTGGCCCGCGAGCTGATGGAGGAGGGCCGCATCGCGCTGACCGGCGCGCCGGTGTTGCACGGCATCTTCTTCAACAGCCATGTGTCGCCCCGCGACCACGTCGCCGTCTATGTGGTTCGAAAATACCGGCAAGACCGGCCGCCGGAGCCCAACCGCGAGATCATCGATAGCGGCTTCTTCGCCGCCGACGAACTGCCGCCTGAAACAACGCCCGGCACTCGGCAGCGGATTGCCGAAGTGCTGGAGGGCCGGCCGCCGAGCGCAACCTGGCGGTAAAATTTGCCAAGGCGGTTGGCTCCAGCCCGAACTTGACCACCCGGTCCCCGCGTGATGCTGGTGGCGCACCGCAGCACAATGTTCGCGAGACCATAGAGATGGCCCATTTCGTGGCTATCGGCGGGGCCGAAGCATTTTGCGCCGGGATCATGGCGCCGCCGGTAGACGGCGGTGGCCGGGGGCGATTCGTCCCGATTCCGCGCCTGTCCGTTCAAGAGGAGCGATTTTGACGTCATCCCTACGCGCGCTGTTCCGAAGCCTGATCGTCGTCGCGACGATGCTGGTCGCGAGTTCCGCCTTTGCTCAGATCCCCGGCACCAATGGCAATGGTGCGGCGCCTGCACAGCCCGCGCCGCCGACCGATCCGCTCGGCCGCGAGACGCCGGCCGGCATGGTCGCAGGTTTCATCGGCGCGGCCGCCGAGCAGAATTATGAAAAGGCCGCGCAATATCTCGACCTGTCGCAGGAGAAGAGCGCTTGGGGGCCGAGTGTCGCGCAGCAACTGCAGCGCATCCTCGATCGCGGCGGGGTGGTGTTTTCCCGGCTGCGGCTGAGCGATGATCCGGCCGGCGACCAGGACGATGGCCTTGCGCCCGACCAGGAGAAGTTCGGCCTGGTCCGGACCGATCACGGCAGCGTCGATCTGCTGGCGCACCGGGTCGAGAACAAGGACGGGGTCAAGATCTGGCTGGTGTCGCCGCGGACGGTCGCCGACCTGCCGGACCTGTCGCGGACCGTGGTGTCGAGCTGGGTCGACAAGCTGCTGCCTTATGCGCTGCGTGACGAGTATCGTCTGGCCGGCGTTCCGATCGGGCACTGGCTCGCGGTGGTGGTGCTCGCCTTTCTGTCCTACGCGGTGGTCTGGCTGATCACCGGGGCGCTGTGGTGGGTGCTGTTCCGCTTCCGAGATCGTGGCGACTCGCGCATTCGCCGCGTGCTCGAAGCCTCGGCGATGCCGATCCGGCTATTCCTGGCCGCCTGGATGCTGCGGGTCGCGATGATCCTGGCCGGCGTCGCGATCGTGGCGCGGCAGCACATGAACAGCGTCACCGAGGTGCTCGGCTGGTTGGCGCTGTCGTGGATCGTGTGGCGGATCGTCGACGCGCTCGCGGCATTCGCAATCGATCGCATGACGCTGCGCGGCAGGTTGTCGATGTTGTCGGCGGTGAACTTCATCCGTCGCGCCGTCAAATTTGCTTTGATCGCTTTCGCGTTGATCGCCGGCCTCAACTCGCTGGGCTACAACGTCACCGCCGGTCTCGCCGCTCTCGGTATCGGCGGTATCGCCATCGCCCTCGGTGCGCAGAAGACGATCGAGCATCTGGTCGGCAGCCTGACGCTGGTCACCGATCAGCCGATGCGGGTCGGGGATTTCTGCAAATTCGGCGAGACGATGGGCACGATCGAAGACATCGGGATGCGCTCGACCCGGATTCGCACCCTCGACCGGACCGTCGTCACGGTGCCGAACGGTCAGCTCGCCGCGGTGCAGATCGAAAACTACAGTCGCCGCGACAAGTTCTGGTTTCACCCGGTTCTCGACCTGCGCTACGAAACCACTCCGGCTCAGATCCGCGCGCTGACGGCGTCGATCCGTCAGTTGCTGCTCGACCATCCCAAGGTCGACAACGATCCGGCGCGCGTGCGGTTTATTGCGCTCGGCGCGATCTCGCTCAGGGTTGAGATCTTCTCCTACGTTCACGCCACGAGCATGGACGAGTTCCTGGAGGTGCAGGAGGAGCTGTTCCTGCGCATCATGGAGCTGGTCGACGAGGCCGGCAGCGGTTTCGCCTTCCCGTCGCAGACGATCTATGTCACCCGCGACAAGGGCGTGGCGGTGCCGAAGTCGGCAGATGCGGTCGACGTCGCGCAGCCGCCCGAGAGCGATCACGGGTCGTCTTACAGTGCGGCCGCTGCCGCCGCTGCCGATCGGGTCTAGCCGGCGGCGATGGACCTGGTGCGGACGCGGTGCTATTGCGCGTCCGCCATGACCGATCTCGATCTCACCATCCTGCCCGAGTCCCCGAACCACGCGCACGCCATCGAGCGGTTGCACGAGCGTACCTTCGGGCCCGGCCGCTTCGTGCTCAGCGCCTACCGACTGCGCGAGCACGTCGACCACCTCGCCGAACTGTCGTTCACCGCCTGGATCGGCACGCTGCTGGTCGGCTCCGTCCGGCAGTTGCCGATCGTGATCGGCGAGACGCCCGCGCTGCTGCTGGGGCCGCTGACGGTGGAGCCGCCGTTCCGCTCGCGCGGCGTCGGCCGGCGGCTGCTCGACCGCGCGATCTCGGATGCGCGGGCTCAGGGCCACAAGCTGATCGTCCTGGTCGGCGACGAACCGTATTACAGCCGGGTCGGCTTCAAGAAGATTCCAAAAGGCCGGGTCACCATGCCGGGCCCCGTCGATGCGGCGCGCCTGTTGGTGCTCGAGCTCACCGACGGCGCGTTCGACGGCGTCAGTGGCGCGATTCGCCCGGATTGGAGCAAGGCGCGCTGACGCGCCCTGCTGTTCCGGCTGCGCCTAAAACTTCTGCGCGACACCGACATAGAAGCCGCGTCGCGGCCCATCTTGCGGCGCGAACACGCCGATCCCCGATCCGTCGCGGATCTCGTAGACACTGTCGAACAGGTTGACGACGTCGAACCGCACCGTCGTCGGCTTGGTCGCGCTCGCCAGATAGAAGTCGTGCGAGAGGCCGAGATTGACCTGGGTGTAGGACGGCAGCGTTCCGATATTGGCGAAGCCCGAGCGCAGGCCGCTGCCGTAGATCATCGATGCGCTGAAACTGGTGTCGTGCCAGCGATAGGACGCGCCGGCGGACGCCGTCACGAGCTGCGCGTGGTCGGTGTAGATGTAATTGTTGGCGATGTAGGCGAGCTCGTCCGGATCGAACAGATACTGGTTCGAGACGACCTTGGTGGCGATCTGCCGTGCCAGCGCGAGATTGCCGTAGATCCGGAAGTTGCCGCTGGTGTACGAGCCCTTGAACTCGACGCCGACATTCTCGGCTCGGTCGTAGTTGAAGGCGGACAGCACGTAGGCGGAGCCGAACTGGCCGTCGTCGAGCAGGTCGCGTGCGGTCTTGTAGTAGGTGTCGACGCCGACTTCGAGGCCGGGCAGCAGCCGTTGCGTGACGCCGACATCGAACACGTTGGACCGCTCCGGCAGCACCGGGCTGCTGGCGTTGACGGCGGGCTGCAACGTCGTATTCCCGACCAGCGCGAGATTGGTCGGCGCCGCCAACACCTGCGCGGGCGGGGTGAAATTGCGCGAATAGCCGGCGTGGAAGGTGGTGCCCTCGAACGGCTTCCAGGTGAGGCTGACGCGCGGGCTGAGCTGGTTGGCGTTGGTGTATTCGGCCATCTGATCGAACCGCAGGCCGGAGTTCAGCGTCACCGTGTTGGTGACCCGCCATTCGTCCTGCAGATAGGTGCTGAACAGCCAGCCGAGCTTGCTGCTGGAGTCGGTGACATCGAACGGTGCGTCGAACGGATTGCCGCTATTGTCGAGCGGCAGCACCACCGATGAGTTCGTGACTCGGCTCTGTTCGGCTGTGACCTGGAAGCCGCCGCGCAGCGTATGGGCGTCGCTGAGCCGGTAGGAGCCGTCGGCCTGGATGCCGCTGGCGACGCTCTTGCGGTAAACGTCGGAGGCCACACCGTTGAACACCAGATCGCCGACCGTATCTGGCGTGAAGTGCAGCATGCTGTAGCGCGAGAATGCCGACAGCTGCAGGTCGAAGCCGTTGATCGATTTCTGCAGCGCCAGCACCCCGAAACCGTTGCGTTCACGCTGGTTTTCGTTGAGGAGCGCGGAGTCGAAATTCGAGACGCCGAACGCGGTGAATGCCGGCGCCTGCCCTGGATTGTTGGGGATCTGGTAGTTGTTGGCCGAAGCGCCGCCGATGAACGTCAGCCGGGTCGAGTCGTCGATCACAGTGGACAGATAGGCAAAGCCTTTGCCCTGCTGAGAGTCGTCGTGGATCGCGTTCGATGCCGAGGTCGGGTTCTCGAGGCCGAGCCCGGTTCCGAAATAGCGGCCGGAGACGAAGTACTGCGTGTTGCCGGCGGTGCCGCCATATTCGACGCTCGGCATGATGGTCTGGTGGCTTCCGCCATAGACGCTGACGGTGCCGCTGTTGTTGAACGCATCGGTCCGTGTGGTGATGTCGACGACGCCGGCGGTGCGCAGGCCGTACTGTGCCGGCAGAGCGCCGGTCAGCAGCGTCAATGTGCCGACCAGCGAGGTGTCGAGCATCTGGCCGAAGCCGCTGACGCCGTCGGGCAACGCGATGCCGTTGATCCGATACTGCACGTTGGCGTGCTCGTTGCGGACGTGCAGATCGCCGCTAGCCGCGGAATCCTGCGACACGCCCGGCGCCTGTAGCAGCACCTTGTCGAGCGTGGCATTGGTGCCTTGCGGCAGTGCCACGATCGCCGCGTGGTTGATGTCGAAGGCGCTGGCGCCGTTCGGCCTAAAGATCGCCTGCCGTGCGGCGTCGAAGCCGGCATGTTTGGCGGCAACGGCTCGGTCCGCAATTTGCGCAGCGGTCTCGGCGTTCTGCTTCGGTTGTTTCGCCGCTGTGCCGCGGCGTGTCCGCGCTGCCGTCCGGGTCCTCGGGTGATGAGCCGGGCGAGGTGTGCGCTGTGGCTGGGTTACGTCGATTTCCGGCAGTGGTGTCGTGCGTCGCGTGGCCGGCGCTGCGCTCTGCGCGAGGCCGGGCGAACCGAGCGCGACGAGCAGCAACGATGCTGTGCTCGAAGCCGCGAGGCTTCGTTTCATGTGAGAAAGCATAGTGAGTCTCCTCGAAGCCACGCGCGCGCTCACCGGGCGACTGATCGTCGCCGCAGATGATGTGGGCGGTGGCTTGCCGTCGGTGGCCGACGGGCTTGGCTGACATCTGGCGAGATCGCCCCCTGCGAGGGCGAACCCTTGTTCAAGGTGTGGGCGATGTCAGCAGGCGGGAGGCGCGCGGGGATGGAAGGCGGTGCGGATGCCGCGGGAGCGGATCAGGACCAGATCCGGGACGCTGTGAGTGAAGGCGGTAGCTTGCCGGAGCGGCAATGCCGGCGGCGAGGCGCCGAGCATCGCATCGGCCATCGCCATGACGGCGCAGATCGTGCAGGTATCGGCGCTGTCGTCAGAGTCCGAGCCGGAGTCCGGAGCAGCCGGATCGGAAGCGGTGAGCGCAAGCACCGCCGACTGGATGACGATCCGGTGGAAGTGTCCGAACGCAACGACAAAGTGCAGCGCCAGCGCAATCAGCGCCAGCCGCGTTCCGAGACGGATATGCGTCCGCACCCAATCCATGGTTCATCCGAGCCCGGCATCGAGCGGTTGCTCGCCTGCCGGCGATGAGGCGAAAACCGGCGCTGCCGCCCAAGCGGCACCGCCGGTCAAGATCTTTCGGTCGTCATTCCGGGACGCGCGAAGCGCGAACCCGGAATCTTTCCTTGCGACAACTTCTGGATTCCGGGTTCGCTCACTACGTGAGCGCCCCGGAATGACTGGCGTGGATCAGAACTTCACGTTCGCGAACGCCCGGACGCCGATGCCGGGCATCAGCACGTTGTCCTTGCTGTAGGAAGTCGCGATGCGGATATCCTCGTTGAGCAGGTTGTTGCCGACGAGGCCGACCAGCATCTCGCGCGCGCCCCAGACGCTGGGATCGAGCTTGGTGCGATAGCTGACTTCGGCCTTCAGCAGATTGTAGCCAGGCGTCGTGGTCTCGGCGATCGGTGCGACGTCGTTCTGCGCGAAGGCGTGCAACAGATTGACCTTCATCAGCCAGTTGGCGTCGCGCCAGTACAGGCCGCCGCCAACGCGCATCGGCGGAATCCGCGGCACGTTGGTGCCGTCGGCGAAGGTCGCCCGCACGATGTCGAACTGGTTCTCGATGCCGAAGGTGCCGCCATAGAGCTGGGCGACGTCGAGCTGGCTCTGGAATTCGCCGCCCTTGAAGGTGGCGTCACGCTGCGAGTAGATCGCCTGGTTGAGCTCGAGTCCGGCGCCGGCCCCGCACTCCACCTCCTCGCAGGTATTGCCGGTCAGGCGGCGATAGATGAAGCCGCTGAACTGGGTGTAGTAGGCGGTGATCTCGAACCGGAACGGACCTTCGGCGCGGCGAAGCCCGACCTCGACCGACTTGGCGGTTTCGATCTTCAGGTTCGGATTGCCGATGTCGAAGGTGGCGGTGGCGTCGTGGCCGCCGCGCGAGAACAATTCGGCCGGCTTCGGCGCACGCTCGGTGTACTGCCCGGTGACGCTGGCCGACAGGCCCCAGGGCAACGCCTGGATCAGGCCGAGGCTCAGGCTCTTCGGGGTGAACGACAGACTGCGCTGGGTCGCAGGGCCGATCGCAGATGGGTCGTCTTCGAGGTTGAAGAGTTCCGGAATCGCGGACGGCGTCGAGCCAGATAGTTCGACGTGCTCGATGCGGCCGGCGACCTGCGCCTTGGTGGTGTTGGTGAACTGCAGCTCATTGAAAATGTAGCCGGCCACCCGGGTGTTCTTGTTCGGGTCGAACAGGCCGTTCAGCGGGCTGCCCGGATCATCGGGGCTCGGTGCAGTCAGCTCCTGATGTCCGACCTGAGCGCCGAGCGCGGTGGTCACCGCCGCGAAGCCGGCGTTAAACGGCGCCAATTGCACCTCGAGGCGGCCTTCCTGCTCGCGGTTGGTGAAGGTCTGGCGCACGCCGTCGCTGGTGAGGTCGGCCGAATCGGAGAGGCCGATCTCGTTGTGCTTGTAGTCGGTGGCGCCGACCCAGAACCGGATCGCGTCGATCGCAGCCGTGTCGGGGCGATACTCGCCCTTGGCGCTGAATTTGGTCTGCTTGGCGTCGATCCGGGTGCCGACTTCCGCGCCCTCCGCACCGGGAATGCGGTACAGCGAGTTGTTCTGCGTGACCGCCGCGCCGATGAAGCCGCCGTCGAACAGATACGAACCGCCGATCGAGCCGCCGGCCGCCTGCGCGGCCGAATTCGCCTGACGTCCGTTGAAGGCGAAGCCGGGCGCCGCATAGGGATAGCTCGGCACGTCGTAGTCGCCGGCGCGGCGGCCATAGACGTCGGCATGCACCGCGACGTTGTTGCCGGCGGCATCGAGCAGCACTGCGCCTTCGGTGCCGCGATCGACCGAACTGAACGAGCTGCGCACTTCGCCGTTCATGCAGCCGGCGCCGCCGAACAGCGTCGGCGGCTTCGCCATGCCGTAGCTCTGGAACGGCTGTGCGCAGGGCGGCAGCGCGTCGGGAATCCGGTTGTTGGTGGCGCTGACCACGCCGCCGATCGCGGTCGAGCCGTAGCGCAGCGTCGCCGGGCCGCGGATCACTTCGATCTGGTTGGTGGACAACGGATCGACCGGCACGAAGTGGTCTTCGCCGAGATCGGAGGCGCCGTTGCTGCCGATGCCGTTCTCGATGATGCTGACGCGATTGACGTCCATGCCGCGGATGATCGGCCGGCTGGCGCCGCCGGGCGCATATTGAGACGCGCTGATGCCGGGCTTGTTGCCGAGCAGATCGCCGAGGGTGCCGCCGCCGGTGCGACGGATCTCCTCGTTCGGCACCACCGTGACGGTCGCGAATTGATCGGTGACGATCGGCAGGGTGCCGGGCAGCGGCGCCGGTGCGGCTTGGGCCACCGGCGGCGTCTCCGCCGGTGCAGCGCCGCGCTGCCGGGCCGTCGTGGTGACGCGCGGCGCAGGCCGGGGCTTGGCCTCGGTGTGGTGACGGCGCTGAATCGGGCTCGGCGCTGTGACGGTGACTTCGGGCAAAGCGGTTTGCGCGCGCGCGCTTGGGGCGCCGGCGCTGCATACGGCGAGCGTTGCGGTGCCGAGCAACAGCCCGGTCTTGAGGCGAGATGACATGGTTCTGTCCTGACTGCCGGCCCGCAGCGGAGCCGGGATCTGCGGTGACGCAGATCGATCACGTTGACCCGCGCGCCGCCGGAAAGTGGCCGGGCGCGGCGTTCACAAAGGATCGGTGGTCAGGACAACGGAGGGCCGCGCGGTTGAAATGCACCAGGTGGTGACGACAGTTCGGCATCGTCGAGGACGGCGAGGCGGTAATGGAAGGTGTGCGCCTGTTGCTGGGGCAACGCTGGCGGCGTTGCGGCCAGTGCCAGGCTGGCCATCGAGACCACTGCGCAGATCGCGCAGAGATCGGCGGCGCCGGGATGTTGATGGTCGATATCCGGATCAGTCTGGCCGTCGGTCGCGGTGATCTCGGCAACCGCAGCCGCCGTCTGCGCCAGGCTGTGGACGTGGCCGAACGACAGGGCGAATTGCAGTACCAGCGCGATCAGCGCCAGCCTTGCCCCCCCTCGGATGTTCGCCCGCACCCAGTCCATGCCGCCCCAGCCTCTCACGTTGCCGGCGTCGTCCCCACCATGCAACGTTACAATGTAACATTGCGGCAACGGCCTCCGCTGTCAACGGAGGTGCTGACGAAGGTCGGCGAGTGTGACTTTTGCGCCAGCTTTCGTGGCGTCACTTCGCTTTCGGCAACAGCGCCTTCAGCTTGTCCATGTCGGCGATGTTCATCTTGATCCCGCCGGGCATCACGATGTCCCCGGGCTTCTGGCCGTCTTTGCAGGGGCCGAGCCATTTCGCTTCCAGCGTCGTGGTGGAATCCTTGGGAACACCGGGCAGCGGGTTCTCGTTGTGCGACGTCACCTTGACCGTGTAGGCCGAATTGAAGTCACCGGTGATCTCGGCGTGCGAGGTCGTGGTCATTCCAGCAACCTTGCACACCGAGTCGTTGGTGTAACCGGTGGCTGTCTTCTGGATCGCTGGCGTTGAACAGGAGTCGTTGGCCAGCGGCTGTACCGCGGCGTTCATCTTCTTGTCGATGGTCTCGTCGGTGCAGTGCTGGATCGCGACGTTCTGTCCGGAGCCGGAGCCCTGCATCTTCAGCTCCCACAGTCCCGGCTTGCGGGTCGGCAGATCGATCGCCTGCGCCGCCGTCGCCGGTGCGGCGAGCAGCAGTGGAAGTAGCCAGATACAATGCAAGCGGCCACGGCTCATCGCTGCGGCTCCGCTCAGTACTTGGTGCGCAGCGGCCGCTGGTCGGCGCCATACGGCACCCAGCGGCAGGCGAACGAGACATAGCCGCCGTAATTGGCCTGGACGCCGAGCAGCTTCACCACCTTGCCATAGCGGGCGCAGTGGTCGATCGCCATCGCGCGGATGTCGGCGTGGCCGATCAGACTGGTGGAGATGATGCCGCCGGTATCATTGCCAGTGAACGGCGCGACGTAGTCGGCGCGTGCCGCCGTGCTCGCCAGCACCGCACCCAAAATGGCCAAGCCTGCGGCCCCCATCAATCGCATTGCAATCTCCTCATGTCGTTGGATTCGAGTCTAGAACGCCCCTGCCAGAATGAAAAGAACGCGCGGCCGTTCCGCATCGGGTTTGCGGAAGGTGTGGCCGCGCCGCACTTGACCTCGGCATGGCTTCGCGGCACCGTCCGCCGCATCGAATTCCGGTGAGTGAGCCATGCGATTCCTTAAGACGTTCAAGACGCCCGTCGCCGCGATCGCGGTTCTGCTCGGCCTGTTCGCATTGGCGCCGGTCGCGCACGCGGCCAATCCGCTCGAGATGAACTTCTGGCTGTCCGGCCCACGTTACGACGGCAACCTGCCGCCGTGCGAAGCCGCGCTGCCGTCGATCACCCACCAGTTCGCCGAGAAGGAAGGCACCTTCTGGAATTCGTCGCTGCGGATCACCGCCTATGGCAAGATCCGCGACATCGCGTTCCGGCCTTGGCAGAGCGACAACATTCCGCGCCGCTACTGCGCCGGCGAGGTGCAGTTGAACGATCACACCACGCGTCCGGTGTATTTCTCGATCGTCGAGGACGGCGGTCTTGCCGGGTTCACCGACGGCGTCGAGTTCTGCGTAGTCGGGCTCGACCGCAACTGGGCGTTCAACCCGGCCTGCCGAGCCGCCAAGCCCTGAGCCGGGGCGCTGCGGCACCATCGTCTTTTGCGTTCTTGAAACGTTCCTGAGTCCTGGTAGGCTTTTCGCGTTCCAGCAACAGGGCCCTGTGACATGCTTGGATTTGTTCGTCGACGACGATCGCTGATCGCCGCCTGCGCGGCAATCTCGGCTCTGTTGGTCGCCCCCGCGGCAGCCCAGGACCATCGCCAGAACGCGCCCGGCGAGTTCGATTTCTATGTGCTCGCGCTGTCGTGGTCGCCGTCTTATTGCGCCCAGGCTTCCGAGCGCGGCCTCACCGGCCGCTCCCAGCAGTTGCAGTGTGGCGGCCGGCCGTTCGCCTTCGTGGTGCACGGGCTGTGGCCGCAATACGAGCGCGGCTTTCCCGAATATTGCGAGCGCTCGGCCCCGCGGCTCGATCGCCGCATCGTCGATTCGATGCTGGATCTGATGCCGGCGCCAGGGCTGATCTACAACGAGTGGGACAAGCACGGCACTTGCGCGGGGCTGTCGCAGCGCGGCTATTTCGAGCAGATCCGCAAGGCCCGCGCCGCGGTCCGGGTGCCGCCGGAGTTCATCGACGCCAAGGAGCCGCGGACTGTCACCCCCGACGAGGTCGAGGAGGCCTTTATCAAGGTCAATCCGGGGCTATCGAATGCGGCGATCGCGGTGATGTGCGACCGCAAACGGCTGAGCGAAGTGCGGATCTGCATGAGCAAGGATCTGCAGTTCCGGGCCTGCAAGGAGGTCGACCGCCGCGCCTGCCGGCGTGACCGGCTCGAAGTCCCGCCGCAGCGCGGCGGCTGAGGGGCGATTGCCGGTTCGGAGAGCGTCCTGGCAGGTGTCCCTGGCCGAGCGACGGCTTGACACCGTGCGCGGCTCCGCGTCACGGTCCGGGTCCCTCCTGAAAGCGATGAACTGAATCCGAAATGACAGGCTTTGCCGTAATCCGCGACGATACGCCGGCGGCCGCGATCCCGAAGGGCGCGGTAGTGGCGATGGGCAATTTCGACGGTGTCCACCGCGGCCATCGCGCCGTGATCGGCGCCTGCCTCGACATGGCGCGGATCAAGAAGGCGCCGGCGCTGGCGGTGACGTTCGAGCCGCATCCGCGCAAGTTCTTCAGCCCCGACGTCCCGCAATTCCGCCTCACCGACGAGACCGCCAAGCTGCGGCTGCTCGCCGGCACCGGGCTCGACGGCGCCGTGATCCTCAGTTTCGACGCGCACCGCGCTTCGACCATGGCGCACGATTTCATCCAGCAGGAGCTGATCGGCCGCCTCGGGGTGCAGGGCATCGCGATCGGCTATGATTTCCACTTCGGCAAGGGCCGCGGCGGTTCGCCGTCGATGTTGGTGGCCGAAGCGCCGTCGCTCGGGATCGAGGTCGACGTCCAGCCGCATGTCGATTTCGGCGATCATCCGGTGTCGTCGAGCGCGATCCGCAAATGTCTGGAGGAGGGCCATATCGCCGCCGCGACGGAGATGCTCGGCGGGCCATGGTTCGTCACCGGGCAGGTGATCCACGGCGACAAGCGCGGCCGCGACCTCGGCTATCCGACCGCCAATATAAGGCTCGATCCGGAGTGCGGCCTGAAGCACGGCATCTACGCGGTGCGGGTCGGCCGAAACGGCAGGCACTACGACGCGGTGGCGAATTTCGGCCGCCGCCCGACCTTCGACAACGGCGCTCCGCTGCTTGAAGTGTTCGTGTTCGATTTTAGCGAGCCTTTGTACGGCGAGACGCTCGACATCGCCTTCATCGCCTTCATCCGCGACGAGGAGAAGTTCGAGAGCATCGAGGCGCTGATCCGTCAGATGGACGATGACTCCGCCCGTGCCCGCGCCGCGCTCGCCGCCGACCACGGGGCGTTCCCGAAGCTCGGAACGTTGCGATGAGCCGGACCGAAAAAGAGAAGATGCTGGCGGGCGAACTGTATCGCCCCGGCAGCCCGGAGCTCGCCGCCGACGAGGCCGCCAACAAGGCCTGGATCGTCCGATACAACGCTTCCGGCGCCCAGCCTGCTGCGGAGCGCCATGCGCTGCTGTCGGAGCATTTCGGCGCTGTCGGCAAAAGCGCGGTGGTGCGGCCGCCGTTCTTCTGCGACTGCGGCTACAATATCTTTCTCGGCGACAACGTCTTCCTGAATTTCAACTGCGTGATCCTGGACATCATGCCGGTGAAAATCGGCGACCGCACCCAGATCGGGCCGGCAGTGCAGATCTACGCCGCCGACCACCCGAGAGACGCTGCCACCCGCCGCGACGGGCTCGAATTCGGCCGCCCGGTGACGATCGGCGCCGACGTCTGGATCGGCGGCGGTGCCATCATCCTGCCCGGCATCAGCATCGGCGACGGCGCCGTGATCGGCGCCGGCAGCGTCGTCACCCGGGACGTGCCGGCCAATGCCATCGTCGGCGGCAATCCGGCCAAGCCGCTCGGGAAGGGCTGAAACAGCTCTATTCGCCGATCAGCCGCCGATCGAACCGAGTGTGGACGATCTCGGCGATCGCGATGCCTGCCGCGCCGGGGTGAGCCGGATTGAGTAGGTAGTTGACCGCTTGCGGCACGATGACTGAGGGCACACGGAGCAACGGGTGCGACCCGTGATCGAGCTAATTGTCGCCGATCCGGCGACTCACTTCGAGCCGTTCGGCCCAATCCAACGGCAGTTCGTCAGACGCGACGACATCCGTTTCGACCCCGCTGGGGATCGCGATGCGGAGCATTTGGTAGGTCGGAGGCAGAAACTCGCGGTCCATGTGGACGAGCATTTCGAGCATCGCGCTCGACGGGTGATCGGTGAGATAGACGATCCGTCTCCCCCGGCTGTGCCAGCGACCGCTGGCTCTGAGCCCGCCTGTCCCGGTCAGATCCGCATAATTCGAGATCCGCCAGAGCTCCATGGCAGGGGACTCAGGCGAAGATTCCGTGGTCGATCTGCTCCAGCTCTTCGCGGACGACCGCAGCGCCGAGCTCGTCACGCAGCAGGTCCACGGGACGCTGTCCGTTCAAGCTTCTGTTCGGACGGTTGAGCCAACCCTCCGCCTTGGCAGGATCGGCAAAGACCCGGTCGGCCAGGGTCCGGATTTCAAGCGTGCGGATCAGGTTGATGGGGGAGTCGGGTCGTCCCTGAAGTGCCACTCGGGCGTCGTCGAGCAATTCGTCGAGGGGGCGGTTATCCCCCTCGCGGCGAAGCCTCTTCAATTCCTCAAAGACTTCCGCAGGCGGCCTGACCGACATGGAATTCCTCCGTCGATCAATAGATTAGTCTTTTGGAGGTCGGCTGCAACCGGCACCTTGCGGGCGTGCCGCAAACGGCGCATCTCGGGGCAAATTCGATCGCCTGGGCAGTTCAATCGGGTTTCCGAAGCCCTCCAAAACCGCTATTCACGCCGCCATGACCGAAAAGCCCGCCAAAGACGCCGCCCCGAGCGGCAACGACTATTCCAAGACCCTGTACCTGCCGCAGACGGAATTTCCGATGCGGGCCGGGTTGCCGCAGCGCGAGCCGGAGATGCTCAAGCGCTGGGAGGAGATGGACCTCTACGGCAAGCTGCGCGACAGCGCCAAGGGCCGCGCCAAGTTCGTGCTGCACGACGGCCCGCCCTACGCCAACGGCCACATCCATATCGGCCACGCGCTCAACAAGATCCTCAAGGACGTCGTGACCAAGAGCCAGCAGATGCTCGGGTTCGACTCCAACTACGTGCCGGGCTGGGACTGCCACGGCCTGCCGATCGAGTGGAAGATCGAGGAAGAGAACTATCGCTCCAAGGGCAAGCCGAAGCCGAACTTCAAGGACTCCGCCGCGATGGTGGCGTTCCGCAAGGAATGCCGCGCCTACGCGCAAAACTGGCTCGACGTGCAGCGCGAGGAATTCAAGCGGCTCGGCGTGATCGGCGACTGGGATCATCCCTACGCAACGATGAACTACGCCGCCGAAGCCCAGATCGCCCGCGAACTGATGAAGTTCGCCGCCAACGGCACGCTGTATCGGGGCAGCAAGCCGGTGATGTGGAGCGTGGTCGAGAAGACAGCGTTGGCCGAGGCGGAGGTTGAGTATGAGGACTACACCAGCGATACGGTGTGGGTGAAGTTTCCGGTTGTCGGACGAGCAAGCGGTTTCCCAACAATGGGAATCGGCTCAACTCCTGAAGAGTCAGTTATTCTTCGAGATGCTTGGAAGCATGCTTCCGTCGTCATCTGGACCACAACCCCTTGGACGCTACCGGGCAACCGCGCGATCAGCTTCTCGTCGAAGATCGGCTACGGCCTCTACAAGGTCACCGATGCGCCTGCTGATAATTGGGCGAAGACGGGCGATCTGCTGATCCTCGCGGACGCGCTCGCCGAGAGCGTTTTCAAGCAGGCGCGCGTAGCAGCCTATGAGAAGGTCTCAGACGTCACGCCGGACATGCTGAAGGCGATCGAATGCGCGCATCCGCTGCGCGGTCTCGCCGGCGGTTATGAGTTCACCGTGCCGCTGCTCGACGGCGACCACGTCACCGACGACACCGGCACCGGCTTCGTCCACACCGCGCCGGGCCATGGCCGCGAGGACTTCGATATCTGGATGCACAACGCCCGCGCGCTGGAAGCGCGCGGCATCTCGTCGGTCATTCCCTACACCGTCGATGAGAACGGCGCGCTCACCGAGCAGGCGCCGGGCTTCACCGGCAAGCGGGTGATCAACGACAAGGGCGAGAAGGGCGACGCCAACGAGGCGGTGATCCAGGAATTGATCACGCGCGGCATGCTGCTGGCGCGCGGCAAGCTCAAGCATCAGTATCCGCACTCGTGGCGCTCGAAGAAGCCGGTGATCTTCCGCAACACGCCGCAATGGTTCATCGCGATGGACAAGGACATCGTCGATGACGGCGTCGCCAAGCCCGGCGACACGCTGCGCGCCCGCGCGCTGCAGGCGATCTCGGTCACCCAATGGGTGCCGCCGGCCGGCCAGAACCGCATCAACGGCATGATCTCCGGCCGTCCGGACTGGGTGATCTCGCGGCAGCGCGCCTGGGGCGTGCCGATCGCGGTGTTCATCAAGGACAAGGGCGACGGCTCGGTCGAGATCCTGCAGGACGAGATCGTCAACCAGCGCATCGCCGAAGCCTTCATGCAGGAAGGCGCCGACGCCTGGTACGCCGAAGGCGCCGCCGCGCGTTTCCTCGGCGAACGCGCCGCCGAAGGCTGGCAGAAGGTCGACGACATTCTCGACGTCTGGTTCGATTCCGGTTCGACCCATGCGTTCGTTCTGGAAGATGCACAGAACTTCCCCGGCCTCGCCGGCATCCGCCGCAAGGTCGACGGCGGCGCCGATACGGTGATGTATCTGGAAGGCTCGGACCAGCATCGCGGCTGGTTCCATTCGTCGCTGCTGGAGAGCTGCGGCACCCGCGGCCGCGCGCCCTACGACGTCGTGCTGACTCACGGCTTCACGCTCGACGAGCAGGGCCGCAAGATGTCGAAGTCGCTCGGCAACACCACCGATCCGGCCAAGGTGATCGCGTCCTCCGGCGCCGACATCCTGCGGCTGTGGGTGTGCGCCACCGACTATGCCGACGATCAGCGCATCGGCCCCGAGATCCTCAAGAACGTGGTCGAGACTTATCGCAAGCTGCGCAACTCGATCCGCTGGATGCTCGGCACACTGCATCATTATAAGCGCGACGAGGCGGTGGCATTCGCCGACATGCCGGAGCTGGAGCGGCTGATGCTGCATCAGCTCGCCGAGCAGAGCGCGACGATCCGCGCCGCTTACGCGGAGTTCGACTACAAGACCGTGGTGGCGTCGCTGGCGGCCTTCATGAACACCGAGCTGTCGGCGTTCTATTTCGATATCCGCAAGGACACGCTGTATTGCGACCCGCCGTCGTCGCTGGCCCGCAAGGCGGCGCTGACCACGATCGACATCATCTGCGACGCGATCCTGAAATGGCTGGCGCCGGTTTTGTCGTTCACCGCGGACGAGGCGTGGACGATGTATCGGCCCGACGCAGAGCCGAGCGTGCATCTGACGCTGTTCCCGCTCGACCTCGGCGAATATCGCGATGACGAACTGGCCAAGAAGTGGACGCTGATCCGCGCGGTGCGCCGCGTCGTCACCGGTGCGCTGGAGGTCGAACGTGCCGCCAAGCGGATCGGGTCGTCGCTCGAAGCCTCGCCGATGATCTATCTGCCGGAAGCGTTCATGGGCGACATCTTCGACGTCGACTGGGCCGAGATCTGCATTACCTCGAACGCGATGGTCGAGATCCTGCGCGGCAACGATATGCCGCCGGCGGACGCGTTCCGGCTGCCGGAGCTAGCGGATGTCGCGGTCGTGGTCGAACGCGCCCAGGGCACCAAATGCGCCCGCTCCTGGAAGATCCTGTCCAGCGTCGGCTCCGATCCTGACTATCCCGACGTCTCCCCCCGCGACGCCCAGGCGCTGCGCGAATGGAAGGCGCTGGGGGCTCCGATCTAAAGCTCTCGTCGTCCCCGCGCAGGCGGGGACCCATAACCCCTGACGCCTGCGTTCGAGGCCAAGCCGATGACCGATGCTTCGTCTCAACATGACCGACACGGCGTATGGGTCCCCGCCTGCGCGGGGACGACGCCTCGTTGTGCCGCGAGCTCATGCGCATGAACCCCGTCCGCCTGGGCATCCTCGCCGCCGTGATCGCGCTGGCGCTCGATCAGGCCACCAAGCTGTGGCTGCTCTACGGCTTCGAGCTGGCGCGGAAGGGCGTGGTGCCCGTCACCTCGTTCTTCGATCTGGTGCTGGCCTGGAACACCGGGATCTCCTACGGCTGGTTCGCCGGGCAGGGGCCGACCGGGCAGATGCTGATGCTGGCGTTCAAGGCGGTGGCGATCGTGGCGCTGGCGATCTGGATGGCGCGCTCCACCACCAGGCTTGCGACCATCGGTCTCGGCCTGATCATCGGCGGCGCGATCGGCAATGCGATCGACCGGCTGACCTATGGCGCGGTGGTCGATTTCGCGCTGTTTCACGTTGAAATCGCCGGCAAAACCTACAACTGGTACGTGTTCAACATCGCCGACGTGGCGATTGTTGTCGGGGTGGCGGCCCTGCTGTATGACTCCCTGATAGGGCTACCCGCCGCAAAAGCGCCCTGATCCCGGCCGATACCGGCCGCGCGGAATTGGGGCGCCTTCCGGGTTGCGGCCAGACCGCAAGACGTGAATAGGATCAACGCCATGCGCCAGACCGACAGCCGCCTTTCGACGCCGGAGACGTCCACCGCCGCGCTGCTCCGCACCGCCCGGTTCGCCGCCGTTGCCCTCGGGGTCGGCATCGTGCTGACGGCTGGGATCGCCCGCGCCCAGGAAGAACAGGACGATTCTACCTTCGAGGAAAAGATCATCAAGGGCCTGATGTCCGGCATCGGCGCCACCAACATGGACAATTCCGGCATCAATTATCGCGAGCGGTCGCCGCTGGTGGTGCCGCCGAAGCTCGATCTGCCTCCGCCTGAAACCGCCTCGACGGCGGCGCCTGCGCCGAACTGGCCGAAGGACGCCGATCTGCAGCGGCGCAAGGAAATCAAGGCGGCCGAGGCCAAGGCGAAGCCGACGCCGTGGGAATCCGCCCAGCCGCTGACCCCGTCGCAGCTCAAATCGGTCCGCGCCGATTCCAACAAGGGGGGCAACGATCCGATGCAGCCCGGCAACCAGCAGAACAATCCGATGCTGAGCCCGTCGCAGCTCGGCTTCAACGGCTCGCTGTGGAACGTATTCGGCGGCAACAAGACCGAAACCGCGACCTTCACCGGCGAACCGCCGCGTGAGAGCCTGACCGAGCCCCCGGTCGGCTATCAGACGCCGTCGCCGAACTTCGCTTACGGCACCGGGCCGAAGGAAGCGCTCGGCAACAAGCGCATCGACATCATGACGGGCAAAGAAACCAGCAATTGAGTCTGGTTGCTGTCCGTCCCGTCTCGGCACACATCGCCGCCTGGCGCGGCATTCTCGATCTCGTTCGCTCGGCTCCGCGTGCCTCGGCACGTCGAGCCGTTGCGGTGGTGCGCCGAGCCGCCGCGCCCTTCTCCGCCCTCCAGCCGGGATGATGCCTGATATGATCGCATTCGCCGCCTCGCGCCGCCGCCCGCTCGCAGCGCTCGCTGTTCTCGCCGCCGCGCTGATCGGGGCGCCGGCCGTAGCGCAGACCGTCACCGCCGCGCCGCCGACGACCTTCACGCTGCAGAACGGCCTGCGGGTGGTGGTGATCCCCGATCACCGCACGCCGGTGGTGACACAGATGATCTGGTACAAGGTCGGCTCGGCCGACGAGACGCCCGGCAAATCGGGGCTGGCGCATTTCCTCGAACATCTGATGTTCAAGGGTACCGAAAAGCATCCGGCCGGCGAGTTCTCGCAGACCGTGCTGAAGATCGGCGGCAACGAGAACGCTTTCACCTCGTACGACTTCACCGGTTATTTCCAGCGGGTGCCGCGCCCCTATCTCGAACAGATGATGGCGTTCGAAGCCGACCGTATGACCGGCCTGGTGCTGAAGGACGAGAACGTGCTGCCCGAGCGCGACGTCGTGCTCGAAGAATACAACATGCGCGTCGCCAACAGCCCGGACGCCAGGCTCACCGAGCAGATCATGGCAGCGCTGTATCTCAACCATCCCTACGGCCGACCGGTGATCGGCTGGCACCAGGAGATCGCCAAGCTCGATCGCGACGACGCGCTGGCGTTCTATCGCCGGTTCTACGCGCCCAACAACGCCACGCTGGTGATCGCAGGCGATGTCGAGCCCGACGAGGTTCGTCCGCTCGCCGAGCGGATCTACGGTGTAATCCCGGCACAGCCGGCGATCCCGGCGCAGCGAGTGCGCCCGCAGGAGCCGACGCCGGCCGGCCCGCGCACGGTGACGCTGGCCGATCCGCGCGTCGAGCAACCTACGGTGCGGCGCTATTACCTGGTGCCGTCGGCCCACACCGGCGCCAAGGGCGACAGCGCCGCGCTGGAAGTGCTGGCGCAGCTGCTCGGCCAAGGCAGCAATTCGTATCTGTACCGCGCGCTGGTCATCGACAATCCGCTGGCGATCTCGGTCGGCGCCAACTACCAGGGCAACGCGCTCGACGACAGCTACTTCATCGTCGCCGGCACGCCGAAGCCGGGGGTCGAATTTGCGGCGATCGAGAAGAAGATCGACGAGGTGATCGCCGACCTCGTCAATCATCCGGTCCGCTCCGAGGATCTGGAGCGGGTCAAGACCCAGCTGGTTGCCGCTGCGGTCTATGCCCAGGACAACCAGACCACGCTGGCGCGCTGGTACGGCCAGGCGCTCACCACCGGGCTGAGCGTGCAGGACGTGCAGAGCTGGCCCGCCCGGATTCGGGCCGTCACCTCCGACGACGTCCGCGCGGCAGCGAAACAATGGCTCGACCGCAACCGGTCGGCCACCGGCTATCTGATCAACGGCCCGGCCGCCAAGCAGGAGGAGAAGCGCTCGTGAGCATCGACCTGACCTCGGCGCGGCGCCTCGCGCTTTCTGCCTGCCTCGGCCTCGCGGTCGCGTTGTCCGCCGCACCGTCCTATGCGGCCGCCAAGATCCAGCGGCTGGTCACTCCCGGCGGCCTGGTGGCGTGGTTCGTCCAGGACGCCACCGCGCCGCTGATCTCGATGGAGATCTCGTTTGACGGCGGCGCCAGCCAGGACCCGGCCGACAAGCCGGGCGTCGGCCACATGGTCGCGAACCTGATCGACGAAGGCTCCGGCGATATGGATTCGGCGACCTTCCACGAGCGGTTGGATCGCCGCGCCATCCAGCTGTCCTATTCGGTGAACCGCGATCACTTCCGCGGCTCGCTCCGGATGTTGAAGGAGGATCGCGACGAAGCGTTCGGCCTGCTGCGCACCTCGCTGACCAAGCCGCGGTTCGAACCGAAGGACGTCGAGCGGATCCGCGCCCAGCTGAGCTCGACGCTGCGCCGCCAGTCGCTCGATCCGAACAATCTGGCGAGCCGCAAGTTTCTCGAGGTCGCGTTCGGCGATCATCCCTACGGCCGGCCTTCGACCGGCACGCTGGACAGCCTGCCCAAGGTCACGATCGACGACATGAAGGCCTATGTCGGCCACGTGCTGGCGAAGGATGCGCTGAAGATCGCGGTAGTCGGCGACATCGATGCCGCCGCGCTCGCCAAGCTGCTCGACGATACCTTCAGTGACCTGCCGGCCAAGGCGCAGCTCACGCCGGTGCCGGACGTCGTCGCCACCAAGCCGCCGCAGCGGACCAACGTCACGCTCGACGTGCCGCAGACCGTGGTGATGTTCGGCGGGCCCGGTATCAAGCGGCACGATCCGGATTTCATGGCGGCTTACGTCGTCAATCACATCCTCGGCGGCGGCTCGCTGTCGTCGCGGCTGTACAGCGAGGTGCGCGAGAAGCGCGGGCTGGCCTACTCGATCTACGAGCAGCTGCTCTGGATGCAGCATTCGGCGCTGTTCATCGGCTCCACCGGCACCCGCGCCGACCGGGCCACCGAAACCATCGACGCGGTGAGCGCCGAGGTGAAGCGGATCGCGGGCGAAGGGCCGAGCGAGAAGGAATTGGCCGAGGCCAAATCCTACATCAACGGCTCGCAGATGTTGTCGCTCGACACCTCGGCCAAGCTGGCGCAGGCGCTGCTGCAGTATCAGAACGACGGCATGCCGATCGACTACATCGACAAGCGCAGCGATATCGTCAACGCGGTCACGCTCGCCGACGCCCAGCGCGCCGCGCAGCGGCTGTGGTCGAACGGCCTGCTCACCGTCGTGGTCGGCCGTCAGCCCCAAGCCGCCGCCCAGCCCAACATGGTGAAACCCGCCGGCGCCCCGCCGCCGGCGCGGGCGAACTGACGCCACGCTCAGACTCGTATTCGCCCAACCTCTCCCCGAGCACGACCCGACCTCTCCCCGCGTGCGGGGAGAGGTCGACCGGCGAAGCCGGGCGGGTGAGGGGGCGCC
>NZ_QKQS01000033.1:64165-160115 GCF_003226555.1 Rhodopseudomonas palustris
AGGGGGCGGAAGCGGCTCGACCGTGCTACACAGCGGGCCGCCGTGCGGTCCGCGCGGCATCAACCGCTTTGGTGCCCCATGCTGCGGATCAGCCGCACCCTCGTGATCGAGGACGACGACATCGAGATCAGCTTCATCCGTGCCTCCGGGCCGGGCGGGCAGAACGTCAACAAGCTCGCCACCGCGGCGCAGCTCCGGTTCGACACGCATAAGATCGCGCTGCCGGAGGACGCGGCGGCGCGCCTCATCGGTCTGGCAGGCCAGCGCATGACCAAGGACGGCGTCATCGTCATTCGCGCCGATCGCTATCGCACCCAGGAGCGCAACAAGGCCGATGCGCTGGAGCGGCTTGAAGAGTTGCTGAAAGCCTCGCTGGTCCGCCCGATCCCGCGCCGCGCCACCCGCCCGACCCTCGGCTCCAAGAAACGCCGCCTCGAAGGCAAGAAGCGCCGCGGCGACATCAAGGCGGGGCGGAGCGGCAAGAGCTTCGACGATTGAGCCCCTTCACCCTCCCCTGGAGGGGGAGGGTCGCTCGCTTTAGCGAGCGGGGTGGGGTGGCGAAGAGTTCATCCGCCGTGCTCGCGGCTCACCCCACCCCGTCACGCACTCCGCTTCGCGGACCGCGTGCCGACCCTCCCCCTCCAGGGGAGGGTGAAGAGAGTTCTTTTGCAGCCGCATCGCCTTGAGCATCGGCGTCGCTTAAACTTCACTGCCGCACACAGAGTCGCCCCCATGCCCGTTCGTCAGCTCCCCGAAACCATCGTCAACCGCATCGCTGCCGGCGAGGTGGTGGAGCGGCCAGCGAGCGTGGTGAAGGAGCTGGTCGAGAACGCGATCGACGCCGGGGCCAGCCGGATCGACATCTTCTCGGACGGCGGCGGCCGGCGGAAGATCGTGATCGCCGACGACGGCTCCGGTATGACTGCGGCCGACCTGGCACTCGCGGTCGATCGCCATGCGACCTCGAAGCTCGACGATGAGGACCTGCTGGCGATCCGCACCCTCGGGTTTCGCGGCGAGGCGCTGCCGTCGATCGGTGCGGTGGCGAAGCTGTCGATCACCACGCGCCACGCCAGCGAGCCGCACGCCTGGGCGATGCGGGTGGAGGGCGGCGACAAGACTCCGATCGCGCCGGCGGCGTTGACCCAAGGCACCCGTGTCGAAGTCGCCGATCTGTTCTTTGCGACGCCGGCGCGGCTGAAGTTTCTCAAGACCGACCGCACCGAGGCCGAGGCGATCCGCGAAGTGGTGCGACGCCTCGCGATGGCGCGGCCGGACGTCGCGTTCACGCTCGCCGGCGAAGAGCGCGCCCCGGTGACCTGGGCGGCGGCGCTGCCCGGCGCGCCCGGGCAATTGATCCGGCTCGGCGACATCCTTGGCGCGGAGTTTCGCGCCAACGCGATCGAGGTCCGAGCCGAGCGCGAGGGCGTGGTGGTCGAAGGCTTTGCGGCGGCGCCGTCGCTGACCAAGGCCAATGCGCTCGGGCAGTATCTGTTCGTCAACGGCCGCCCGGTGCGCGACAAGCTGATCATCGGCGCGGTGCGCGCGGCCTATTCGGACTACTTGCCGCGCGACCGCCATCCGGTGGTGGCGCTGTTCGTCACGTTGGATAGCCGCGAGGTCGACGCCAACGTCCATCCGGCCAAGACCGAGGTGCGCTTCCGCAATGCCGGCCTGGTCCGCGCGCTGATCGTGCACGCGCTGAAAGAAGGCTTGGCGCGCGAGGGCCGCCGCACCGCGGCCAACAGCGCCGGCAGCGTGATCTCGACATTTCGGCCGGCGTCGATGCCGCCGGCGAACTGGGATTGGCGAGCTTCGCCGTCCTACCCGGTCGGCGGCAGCGCCGCGCCGTCGTTCGCCGAGCGCGCGCAGGCGGCGTTCGATGTCGGTGCGCCGAGCGCCGACATTCGTCCGGCCGAGATCACGCCGGATCTGCTCGACCGGCCGCTCGGCGCGGCGCGCACTCAGATCCACGAGACCTACATCGTGTCGCAGACCCGCGATGGCTTGATCGTCATCGATCAGCACGCCGCGCACGAGCGCATCGTCTATGAGCGGCTGAAGGCGTCGCTCGCAGCCAACGGCGTGCAGCGCCAGATCCTGCTGATCCCGGACATCGTCGAGATGGACGAGGCGACGGTGGAGCGTCTGGTCGCGCGCGCCGAGGAGCTGGCGCAGTTCGGCCTGGTGATCGAGAGCTTCGGTCCCGGCGCGGTGGCTGTGCGCGAGACGCCGTCGCTGCTGGGTAAGACCGATGCCGGCGGCCTGCTGCGCGATCTCGCCGAACACATGGCCGAGTGGGACGAAGCGCTGCCGCTGGAGCGCCGCCTGATGCACGTCGCCGCCACCATGGCCTGCCACGGCTCGGTGCGGGCCGGGCGCGTGCTCAAGCCGGAAGAGATGAATGCGCTCTTACGCGAAATGGAAGCCACACCGAACTCCGGCCAATGCAACCACGGCCGCCCGACCTACGTCGAACTGACGCTGACCGATATCGAGAAGCTGTTCGGGCGGAGGTAGTTGTTATCGCTGCGCTACCGAGCGATCGTCACCTCTCCCCGCGCGCGGGGAGAGGTCGGATCGCATCGTAGATGCGATCCGGGTGAGGGGGCGTCTCCGCACGGTCGAAACTCTGTGCCAGTGTCGCCCCTCACCCCAACCCTCTCCCCGCAAGAGCGGGGCGAGGGAGCGGCCGTGCCCGTGGTGAGCTGTCTCAGAACACCTTCTTGATCCAGCCATGGTTGTCCGGCGCGCGGCCGTATTGGATGTCGACCAGCTGCTTGCGCAGGCCCATCGCCACCTCGCCGGCCTGGCCACCATTGATGGTGAAGTCGCCGTGGTTCGAGCACACCTTGCCAATCGGCGAGATCACCGCGGCGGTGCCGCAGGCGAACGCTTCCTTCAGCTTGCCGCTGGCCGCATCGGCGCGCCACTGATCGATGGTGTAAGCCTCCTCGCGCACCGTGCGGCCGGCCTCGCGGGCCAGCGCGATGATCGAGTCGCGGGTGATGCCGGGGAGGATGGTGCCGAGCGGCGGCGTCGACAGCGAGCCGTCGTCGAACACGAAGAACACGTTCATGCCGCCGAGCTCTTCGACGTAGCGGCGCTCCAGCGCATCGAGGAACACCACCTGGTCGCAGCCGCGTTCGATCGCCTCGGCCTGGGCGCGCAAAGACGCCGCGTAGTTGCCGCCGCATTTGACGCCGCCGGTGCCGCCGACCGCCGCGCGGGTGTAGTTCTCCGACACCCAGATCGACACCGGGGCGGGGCCGCCCTTGAAGTACGAGCCGACCGGCGAGGCGATCACCGAGAAGATGTACTCCGACGATGGCTTGACGCCGAGGAACACTTCGCTGGCGATCATGAACGGCCGCAGATACAGGCTGCCTTCGCCGCCCGGGATCCAGTTGCGGTCGATCTTCACCAGCTGCTCGATCGCCTCGATGAACACCTGCTCGGGAAGCTGTGCCATCGCCATGCGGTCGGCGCTGTCGCGGAAACGGCGCGCATTGGCGTCGGGGCGGAACAGGTTCACGCCGCCGTCGTCGCGCTTGTAGGCCTTGAGGCCTTCGAAGATCTCCTGCGCGTAGTGCAGCACGGCGTGCGCCGGATCGAGCGGGAAGTTCGAACGCGCCTCGATACGGGCGCCGTGCCAGCCGTGCGCCTGGTCATAGCGGACAATCGCCATGTGGTCGGTGAAGACCCGGCCGAAGCCGAGGTTTTCAAGCTTCGCGTCGCGTTCCTTGTCGGGCGTCGGGTTCGCCGAGGGCTGGATGTCGAAGTTCAGCCAGAGCGAGCCGTCGATCTTGTCGAACGAAACTCCCATCGATCTTCTCCTGGACCGGCGCGCCTGCGGGTGGCCGTGGTTGTCGCGGATCCGGCTACGAAAGCCGGCCGCAGAAGGTGGTTATCGGTCCCGGCGGTCGCCGGGAGATGTTTTTGGCGGAATTGCCGAACTCCGCTAATGTTTCGGCCGAGCCGTCCGACCATCGCATGCAGGCCGCCGGGCAGCTTCCTTTATCGGACTGCGCGGGCACGGGTCGCAAGCGGAATAGTCGAATATTTCGTCTTGGTCGGCGGTTTTGTAACATAAAGACCTGATATGTCAACATGGCTGACATAAATTTCAACGAGATGACCCGGCCGTCGGGCGATGCCCCGGCGGAGTCAAGGTCCGTCGCGGACCCGCATCCGCCGCGCTGGGACATCGTCGAGCTGCTGTTCTTCGCCTACCGCGACTTCGTCGGCGATGCGGACCATGTGCTGGAGGCGTTCGGCTTCGGCCGGGCCCATCACCGCGTGGTGCATTTCGTCTGCCGTTATCCCGGGTTGACGGTGGCCGATCTGCTCGACGTGCTGCGGATCACCAAGCAGTCGCTCAGCCGGGTGCTGAAGCAGCTCCTGGACGAGGGCTATATCGTGCAGAAGGCCGGCGACAGCGACCGCCGCCAGCGCCTTCTTTTCGCCACCGCTAAGGGCGAGGCGCTGGTGGAGAAACTGGCCCGGCTGCAGACCGAGCGGATCGACCGCGCGCTGCGCGATCTTCCGCCCGCCGGCGCCGAGGCGGTCGGAAAATTCCTCCGCGCCATGATCGATCGGGACGATCCGGACAAGGTGCTCCAGACCATTCTGCACGGCGCCAGCGCAAAGGACGTGACGTGATCCAGCTCGCAACACTGGCGAAGAAACCGGTCCGGCCCGCCGACGATGCGCCGCATCTCCTGCTGGTCGACGACGATCGCCGTATTCGTGACCTGCTGTCGCGGTTTCTCGCTTCCGAGGGCTATCGCGTCACCACCGCGCAGAGTGTGCGCGACGCCCGCGCCAAGCTGGCGGGGCTGGACTTCGATCTCTTGATCCTCGACGTGATGATGCCAGGCGAAACCGGCTTCGATCTCGCCCGCTCGATCCGCCAGACCTCCGACGTGCCGATCGTGATGCTCACCGCGCGGCACGAGGCCGAGAGCCGGATCGAGGGGCTGCAGATCGGCGCTGACGACTATGTCGCCAAGCCGTTCGAGCCGCGCGAATTGCTGCTGCGGATCGGTAACATCCTCAAGCGCACCGCACCGGCCCCGGCCGCCAAGGCCGAGACGGTGGCGTTCGGGCCGTATGTGTTTCACATCGAGCGCGGCGAACTGCGCCAGGGCGAGGAGATCGTGCATCTCACCGACCGCGAGCGCGACATGTTGCGGATGCTGGCGGCGGCGCCCGGCGAGACCGTGCCGCGCGGCGATCTCAGCGGCGCCGGCAACGCCAACGAACGCGCCGTCGACGTCCAGATCAACCGCCTCCGCCGCAAGATCGAGCGCGACCCCGCCAACCCGCTGTTCCTGCAAGCCGTCCGCGGCATCGGCTATCGCCTGGTAGCGGCGCCGTAGGCTTGGCCTCCGATCATGCGCACGGCCTTGCACCATGCACGACGCAACCTCTCCCCGCCCTGCGCGGGGAGAGGTCGGCGCGCGTTCGCGCGCCGGGTGAGGGGCATGGCACGGCTTTGGTTGCAAGCATCTGCAACCGCGGATGCTCCGCAGCCCCTCACCCCAGCCCTCTCCCCGCAAGGGCGGGGAGAGGGGGCTCGCCGTGCTTGGGGCGAGTGCCTTGCTTTCAGCATTGACGCCGAAATCGGCGTTGCGCGCGCAATCGGGCGACCCGCGTGATGAGCACGCTCGACACCGGGCTGACGCTGATCCGAACCGCGAGCCGGCGGGTGTCGGCGGTCAATGGTTACTTGGGCCAGCGCTTCAACGACTTCATGCCGAAGGGGCTGTATGCCCGCGCGCTGCTCATCATCATCGTGCCGATGGTGCTGCTGCAGTCGGTGATCGCCTTCGTGTTCATGGAACGGCACTGGAACACGGTGACGCAGCGACTGTCGGCGGCGGTGGTGCAGGACATTGCGGCGCTGATCGACGTCTACAAGAGCTACCCCCAGGACAAGGACAAGGCGGTGCTGCGCCGGATCGCGCAGAGCCGGCTCGGCTTGGTGGTGGATTTCCTCGGCCCCGGCGAGATGCCGCCGCCCGGTCCGAAGCCGTTCTTCTCGCTGCTCGACCAGTCGATCAGCAAGCAGATCAGCAAGCAGATCGCGCGGCCGTTCTGGATCGACACCGTCGGCCGATCCAATCTGGTCGAGATCCGGATCCAGCTCGACGATGCGGTGATGCGGGTGTTCGCGCTGCGCAGCGCCGCTTATGCGTCGAACTCGGAGATCTTCCTCTTATGGATGGTCGGCACCTCGACGGTGCTGCTGATCGTCGCGGTGCTGTTTTTGCGCAATCAGATCCGTCCGATCTTGCGCCTTGCCGATGCCGCAGAGAGTTTCGGCAAGGGCCGCGACGCGCCGAACTTCCGGCCGCGCGGCGCCCGCGAGGTGCGGCGCGCCGCCTATGCGTTTATCGAGATGAAGGCCCGCGTCGAGCGCTCGATCGAACAGCGCACCGCGATGCTGGCCGGCGTCAGCCACGATCTGCGCACCATCCTGACCCGGTTCAAACTGGAGCTCGAGCTGATCGGCGAAGCGCCCGAGACCGAGGGTATGCGTAAAGACGTCGACGAGATGTCGGCGATGCTGGAGGCGTATCTGGCGTTCGCGCGCGGTGACAGCGGCGAGCAGGCCCAGCCGACCGACATGGTGGCGGCGCTGGAGGAGCTGCGCTCCGATGCCGAGCGCCACGGCCACGTCGTCAGCGTCGCCTTCACCGGCCAGCCGGTGGTCACGGTGAAGCCGGCCTCGTTCAAGCGCTGCCTTGCCAATCTGGTGTCCAACGCCGCCCGCCACGCCCACACCATCGCCATCACGGGGCAGCGCGATCACCGCTATCTGACGGTGACGATCGACGACGACGGTCCCGGCATTCCTACGGCGATGCGCGAGGAGGTGTTCAAGCCGTTCCTGCGGCTCGACGACGCCCGCAATCAGGACGAAGGCGGTACCGGTCTCGGTCTCGCGATCGCCCGCGACATCGCCCGCACCCACGGCGGCGACATTACGCTGGGCGACAGCCCGATGGGCGGCCTGCGCGCGATCGTGCGGGTGCCGGTGTAGTTCTATTCGTGTCGTTCGTCGGCGTCTTCCTATCCTCAACCGTCATCACCCGCGCATGCGGGTGGCCCAGTATTCCAGAGCGCCGATGACTTGAACCGAGCGCTCTGGAATACTGGGTCGCCCGGACGAGCCGGGCGATGACGGGTCTTATTCGAGGTAGCGTCATCGCCGGGCTCGACCCGGCGATCCATCCTCTTCGCGGAATGCTGCTGCATCTGGGCGCGCGCTTTCGCGCGTGATGGATCCGCGGGTCAAGCCCGCGGATGACGCTTCGTAGCGTTGCTTACTTCGCCAATTCCCGCGAACGCCGCGTCGCCGCCGCCACGGCCTTGATCATCAGCGGCTTCAATCCATCCTCCGCCATCAGCACCTCCAGCGCGGCGGCGGTGGTGCCACCGGGGGAGGTGACGTTCTTGCGCAGCGTGGCGGCGTCGAGGTCGGAGCGGTGCAGTAGTTCGCCGGAGCCGGCGACGGTGGCGCGGGCGAGCGTCATGGCGAGGCCTTCGGGCAAGCCGGCTTCGACGCCGGCACGGGCGAGTTCTTCGGCGAGCAGGAACACGTAAGCCGGGCCCGAACCGGACACCGCGGTGACGGCATCAATCAGGGCTTCGTCGTCGACCCATTCGACGCCGCCGGTGGCGCGCAGCAGCGCATCGGCGATGCCGCGCTGCGCGGAGGTGACGTTAGAGGCCGCCACCGCGACGGTGATGCCGCGGCCGATCGCGGCCGGGGTGTTCGGCATTGCCCGGACGACGTGTCCGCCGAGTTGGTCGGACAGTGCTGCGATCGGCTTGCCGGCCATGATCGACACCACCAGGGTCGACGGCCCGACATAGCCGCGCAGCGCCGCGGCGGCTTCGCCGAACATCTGCGGCTTCACCGCGACCACCAGCGTCGACACCGCGCCGACATCGGCAGCGGAGGCATTGAGGCGGACGCCGCGCGTGCTCAGCGCCGCGATCTCGTCGGTCGGATGCGGCTCGATCACTACGACGTCGCCGCCGTCGAGCCCCTGCGCCAGCCAGCCGGTGAGCAGCGCGCCGCCCATCTTGCCGGCGCCGGCCAGCACCACGGTGCCGCCGAGTTTTTGCAGGGGAGATTGAGCAGAGCTGGTCATCGCGAGCATCCATCTGCGCCGCGACGGCGGCGCGTTCTGGCTGGGTTTTATGGGATGCTCGAAGGGGTCACAAGCGCCGTGCGCTGTGCGCCGCGCGCAGAGATCAGAGCGTCTTCAGGAAGAACAGGCGCTGTGATCCGCGCGGATGGTCGGCGATGCGGCCGAACTCTTGATAGCCGTGCTTGCGATAGAAGTCCGGCGCCTGAAACTGATAGGTATCGAGCCATACACCGGCGCAGCCGCGTGCCTTGGCGATCTGCTCGGCGCGGCTCAGCAGCTCGGTGCCGAGCCCGCTGCGGCGCGACGTGTCCGGAACGGCGAGCAGTTCGACGAACAGCCAATCGTAGACGATCCGGCCCCACAGGCCGCCGATAGTCTCGCCGGTATCCGGATCTTCGACGACTAAGCAGACTTGCTGAAAGCCGGACGGTCCGCCGGCCTGCTCATTATGCGCGATCAGCGCGCGCAGGATCGCGGCGCGGTCCTGCTCGGACGCATCGTCGCGAACGACAATGCGCGGCGCTCGGCTCACGCCTCGCCTTCGGTGTCGAACATCGCCGCGCTCATCGCTTCGGCGGCGGTCTTGCCGGCCCACACCGTGAACTGGATCGCCGGATAATAGCGTTCGCAGGCGTGGATGGCGCTGATCAGCATGGTCTCGCACTGTGCTTCGGTTGCGGCGAGGCCACCCGGCAGCACCAGCGCCTGGCGGTACATCACGGTGCCGGTGTGATTCCACACGTCGAAATGTCCGACCCAGAGCTGTTCGTTGATCGCTGCGATCAGCCGCAGCGTTTCGGTGCGGCGCGCCGACGGCACCTTCATGTCGAAGGCGCAGGCCAGATGCAGCGCTTCGATCTCGTGCATCCAGGTGAACGACAGCGTGTAATCGGTCCACTGGCCCTTGGCGACGATGGTGATTTCATCCTCGCCGGAGCGCTCGAAGGCGAGGTCGTTCGACGCAGCGATGTCTTCGACCACCGCCAGCGGATTATTTCGGGAATCGATGATGCCTTCGAGCAAGGGCATGCCGTCTCGACCTTACGTTGGAATATGCTGATACGCATGAGGCAGGCCGGGTACGCGCCTGTACCTGTGCTCGCGTCGGAAGGATTAGTCCGGACGAACCGAGGTTGCAGGGATGAAATGATGTGATTTGCGGAATCCGTGCAATCCCGCGCTTTGCCAATTCCACAACCAAAGAGTAACCCGTCCACAGCGGAACGAGCATCGCGAGAACAAAACGGAATCGGATTCGCGCAAGCCGAGTCCGGGGCGCGGAATTCGCTCCATGCGAGTCTTTCGGCGCGGGGGCAACCTTTGATTCGTGCCCGCCCACTGGTAGCCTGGGCCGACATTCAGATTACAGCCGAGTGAGACCGCCGATGAACGACACCGTCACCGATACCGCCGAGACTGCGCCGCCGGCCGAGCGGTCGTATCCGCGCTTTGCCAAGCCGCAGCGCGTCGCCTTCGTGCAGTCGTCGTGGCATCACGATGTGGTCGCCGGCTGCTGGGACTCGTTCGTGCGCGAGATCGTCGCGCGCGGCATCGTCGCCTCCCAGGTCGATCTGTTCGAAGTGCCGGGTTCGTTCGAAATTCCGCTGCACGTGCAGATGCTGGCGAAGACCCGGCGCTACACCGCGATCGTCGCTGCCGGCCTCGTGGTCGACGACGGCCTCACCGGCTTCGTCGCCCAGACGGTGATCCAGGCGCTGATGGACGTGCAGCTGAAGACCGAGGTGCCGGTGTTTTCCGCGGTGGCGACGCCGCAGAGCTTCGAGCGCGGCGATGCCGACACCGATCGCTTCCGTCAGCATTTCGCCACCAAGGGCGCCGACGTCGCCCACGCCTGCGCCGACACCTTGCTGAGCCTCGAAAGGCTCCGCGGGCAGGTGGCGGCGGGGATCGTGTAGACTATGAAAATGCGAAGAGTGTTATCTCGACTTTTTGTTTCAATGTTCTCAAGGGAGAATTTTCATGATGACTGCAGCGAAGTATAAGTTTCTACTTTGGGAGTTTATTGCTGCCTTGGATAGTGGAAAGCACGATAACCTTGCCATTGGCGAAGTGAGACAGCATGCGCGCAATCAGACGATTGCATCTTTCCTGCAGAGCAAGTTCTCAGATCTGGATTTTAGTATTATTGAGTCTGAAGATTGGAAGGAACTCACGAGGGATTGGCACAATCTAGACAATGCGATTGATGCACGTCGGAAATTTGGGGTTGAGAATAAGGGAATCAGCCTAATACTCGCCTTTACGCTCCAAAGCTTCCAATCGCTTGAGCGAGAAGGCCGCCAATAAGGTTGGCAAATCCTCAGTCGAACAGGCTCGACACCGACTCTTCCGCAGCGGTGCGGCCGATCGCTTCGCCGATCAGGGTGGCGATCGACAGCGTGCGGATGTTCGGCGCGTTGCACACCGCCTCGGTCGGCTGGATCGAGTCGGTGATTACCAGCTCCTTGAGCTTGGAGTTGGTGATGCGGGCGCAGGCGCCGCCGGACAGCACGCCGTGAGTGATGTAGGCGTAGACGTCGGTGGCGCCGTTGGCGATCAGCGCTTCGGCGGCGTTCACCAGCGTGCCGCCGGAGTCGACGATGTCGTCGAGCAGAATGCAGGTGTAGCCTTCGACTTCACCGATCACGTTCATCACTTCGGATTCACCGGCGCGCTCGCGGCGCTTGTCGATGATCGCCAGCGGGGTGTTGAGGCGCTTGGCGAGGCCGCGGGCGCGGACCACGCCGCCGACGTCGGGCGACACCACCATCACCTTCGACAGGTCGAAGCGCTCCTTGATGTCGCGCACCATCACCGGCGAGGCGTAGAGGTTGTCGGTCGGGATGTCGAAGAAGCCCTGAATCTGGCCGGCGTGCAGGTCCAGCGTCATCACCCGGTCGACACCGGCGTGGGTGATCAGGTTGGCGACCAGCTTGGCCGAGATCGGCGAGCGCGAGCCGACTTTGCGGTCCTGCCGGGCATAGCCGAAATACGGGATCACCGCGGTGATGCGGCGCGCCGAAGCTCGGCGCAGCGCGTCGGTGATGATCAAGAGTTCCATCAGGTGGTCGTTGGCCGGAAACGACGTCGACTGGATGATGAAGACGTCCGAACCGCGGACGTTTTCCTGGATCTCGACGAAGACTTCGTTGTCGGCGAAACGGCGGACGCTCGCTTTGGTCAGCGGCATCTTCAGCCATTCGGCGATGTCGCGCGCCAGAGCCGGATTGGAATTGCCGGCGACCAGTTTGACCGATCCGTTCTTGCCCGACATCGACGCGTCCCCCCTCGGCGCGGTGGATACTACGTTCAGCATATCGGTTGACTCGCGAAATCGGACACTTTTGCGAGCGAGGTGATATCAGTCGCCCGCCAGCGATGGCAACCCATCGTGACGGTTTTCCGGTGCGGATTCGACCTATGTCGCGTGCGATTGCGGCAATCAGCGCGCAGCGAAACTCAGGGCTGCAGAAGGCGCATCGCTGCTCGTCGCTGGGGCCGGCTCGGCGCTTGCGATCGCCGGGCCACTCGAAGCCGGCGCCGATGGTGCGGCAGGCTCGGCTGGTAACCCGCCGTTCACCAAGCCGCTGAGCCCGGTGAAGCCGGCCTGGGCGATCCGGCGTAGTACGACGTCGTCGGCCTGGGCCCACGCGTCGCGGCCATTGCCGGCCGGTTCCTCGCCGGACAGCCGCAGTGCGCGCTGCTGGTTGCGGTCGTAGACGTCCCAGACCCAGGCGATGTTGGTACGGTTGCCGCGGACCTGCGCCGACAGATAGCTGCGGACCCGATAGGCCGCGCCGCCTTCGCGGGACACCACCGGGATGCGGCGCAGCTTGGATTCGCTGTCGAGCACCGCGACCATGCGGTCGAACACCTGCGGCGGCGGGCCGTCGATCGATTCGAATGCGACGCCGCTGCCGCCTGCCGAAGCCATCGGGCCGGCGCCGGGGCCGCCTTCGGTGACACAGCCGGCGAGGCCGGTCAGCAATGTGAGCAGGAGAGCGGTGCGCGTCGCGCGCGAGGCAATCTGGCGGGGCAGGCGAGCCGACATGCTGGGTCCCGTCGAAGACGCGGCACAGCGGCCGCCGAACGGACGAAGCGATATCGTTAAAATGCATTAAGGTCTAGGGTGCGGCGCTCGCCCGGTTAACCTTTTGCCGCCGCCGCGCAACAATTTCTCTAAAGGTTTCAGCGAATTGTCGCTATTGGCCCGGCCCGATCCGTAAACCAACGTGGTTAATCCACGTTTACCTTTGTCCTCGTGGCCTTACTCCAGAACGATCGCGTGGACGTGGCGGCCGTAATCGGGCTCGCCACGGTGGGTGGTGCGCCGGTAGGAGAAGAACCGCTCGTCCGGATAGGTGTCGAGGCCGAGATCGTCGATCATGCCGACGCCGGCGGTTTCCAGCCGCATCCGGATGAAGCCGCCGAGGTCGAACTGCGCGTGACCCGGTCGGCCGGCTTCGGCGAAGAAGGCCGCGTAGGCCGGATCGGCTTCAGTGAAGCGAGCGACGAACTCGTCGCCGACCTCGTAGGACGGTTGCCGGATCAGCGGGCCGATCGCCGCGATCACGCGGCTGCGGTCTGCGCCGAGCCGCTCCATCGCTTGAAGCGTGGATTCCAGTACGCCAGCCAGCGCGCCTTTCCAGCCGGCATGGGCGGCGCCGATCACCCGCGCGGCCGGATCGGCAAGCAGGATCGGACCGCAATCGGCCGCAGAGGCGCCGATCGCGAGGCCCGGCGTGCGGGTGACGATGGCGTCGGCCTTCGGCCGGTTTGCCGGATCCCACGGCGTCTCGGCCACCGCGACGTCCGGCGAGTGCACCTGATGGACGGTGAGGAAACGCTCCGGCGTGACGCCGAGCGCCTCTGCCATCCGCCGCCGGTTTTCGGCGACCTTGGCGGGGTCGTCGCTCGAGCCGACGCCGGCGTTCAGCCCGGCATAGATGCCCTCGGACACGCCGCCCTCGCGGGTGAAGAACGCATGGCGCAGGCCCGGCGCGGCCCCGAGCAGCGGCGAGGTGATGATCATCCGTTGGTCCCTTGCCGGCGTTCGACGGCGCGGTCGGTGTCGTCGCTGAGTGCGACCAGCGTCTCGATCTTCGGATCGGACACGCCGATCACCTTGAACATCGAGCCCATCGCACCGCGGCCCTCGCCGGTCAGCCGCTGCAGCGCGCCGGCGATGTCTTCCGACACCTGCGCGGTCGCTTTCGCCATCAGCGACAGCGCGCGGGTTTCGATGCCGAGCCGCTTGAGGAAGGCGCCTTGCGTCACCGGACCGTGGGCGCGGGCGCCGATGCTTTCGGCGGCGCGGCCGAGCGCGTCGAAATCGACATGGGCGGTGAGGTCGGCGCGGCCGGGATGTTGCAGCGGGTCGGCGTAACTGTGGCTGGCGATCGCCTGGAAGGTGTCGCCGACGTCGCTGCGCAGATGGCCGTAGTCGATGATCAGCGCCGCGCCGCCCTGGTCGCGCACCCGGCTGGCGATCTTCAGAATCTCGGTGTCGGGCCGCCATTCGAACACCGCGCCGGGCGGCGCCAGCCGAACCAGTGGCGGCAGCAGCGCTTCGAAGCCCGGGATCGGGTCGGCGGCGACGCCGAACATCAGGTCACCTGCCTCGCCGATCTCGATCACCCGCTCGTGCCAGCCGGTCTCGCGCTTGATCGCCTGATGGATCGGCAGCACGTCGAAATACTCGTTGGCGAGAATGACGGCGGGACCTTCCGGCACGTCGTCGAAACTGTCGTGCCAATGGATGTTGCGGATGCCGGCGAGCGTGGTTTCCTGCTTCTGGCGCAGCACCGGGTTGATCTCGACCAGATGCACGCTGAGCGACTGGTACAGGATCGGCAGCACCCGCAGCGCCCGCAGCGCGTCGGCCATCATGGTGCCGCGGCCGGGGCCGATCTCGATCAGCCGCAGCGCTTGCGGTTCGTCGGCAGCCTTCCACACCGAGGCCGACCACAGCCCGAGCAGTTCGCCGAACATCTGGCTGATCTCGGGCGAGGTGGTGAAGTCGCCCTCGCGCCCCAGCGGATCGCGGGTGACGTAGTAGCCGTGCTCGGGGTGGCCGAGACACAATTCCATGTAGCGCCACACCGGCATCGGGCCGGCGGCCTTGATCAGCCGCTTGATCTCGGTGGCGAGCGCGGTCTGGTCGATCATGAGGCGGACTCGCTCGGATGGGCTGCGGCCGCAGGTTGGGCCGCTTGTCCGCGGCGCCAGGTCGTGATCATCACCCCGATGCCGACGATCACCATCGGCACCGACAGCAGCATCCCCATCGTCAGCCCGCCCCACAGGAAGCCGAGCTGCGGATCGGGTTCGCGGAAGAATTCGCCGGTAATGCGGGCGAGGCCGTAGAAGGTGAGGAACGCGCCGATGATCAGGCCCGGCCGCTTCAACGCACCGGCGCGGATCATCAGCGCCAGGATCACGAACAGCGCGATGCCTTCGAGGCCGGCTTCATAGAGCTGGCTCGGATGCCGCGGCAGCGGTCCGGCGTGGGGAAACACCATCGCCCACGGCACCGAGGCGTCGGCCGGCCGGCCCCACAATTCGCCGTTGATGAAGTTGGCGATGCGGCCGAGGAACAGCCCGATCGGGCCGACCGCGCAGGTGATGTCGCCGAGCGACAGGATCGGGACCTTGCGCTTCCAGCCGAACAGCACGACCGCCAGCACGCAGCCCATGAAGCCGCCGTGGAACGACATCCCGCCCTTCCACAATTCGAAGATCTCCGCCGGATGCCGGATGAAGAAGTCGAGATTGTAGAACAGCACGTAGCCGGTGCGGCCGCCGAGGATGATGCCGATGGTGATCCAGAGGATGAAATCGTCGAACGCTTGAAGCGAGATCGGCGACGGGCCGCCCCACAGCCGCTGGCGTTGCAGCAGCATCCGGGCATACAGCCAGCCGATGACGATGCCGGCGATATAGGCCAGCGCGTACCAGCGGATCGCGAACGGACCGATCGCGACGGCCACCGGATCGAACACGGGAAAGGCAACGGCGAAGAATGGCATTGTTCGTTTGGCTTAGCTCCAAAGCCCGCAACGGTACAGCGCCAATTGCCGCGATCTGCGCCGCCGGACCTGTCGACTGATGCTTAAATCGACCTTGCGACGTGGGTGCGAACGTCGCAAGGAGAGGCAAATCGGGGCGGGGCGGCTCGGGCCGCGGCCTCGCGGTCTTGAAGGAAGCCCGTTCCATCGCCATTGTCACCGCCAATGCCCGTGTGGCTTGCAACCGCGCACGACGCGCGACGGAGATCTCGACCATGACCCAGACCAACAATCGGCTTTTCGACGAGATCGGCCGCCTGATGAACGACGCCGCCGGCGCGGCGCAGGGCGTCAAGCGCGAGATCGACGGCGTGGTGCGCAGCCAGGCCGAGAAGATCCTGCGCGATCTCGATCTGGTGAAGCGCGAGGAGTTCGAGGCGTTCAAGGAAATGGTTCGCCTCACCCGCGAAGAGAATGAAGCCCTGAAAGCCCGGATCGCCGCGCTCGAAGCCCGCCAGGGCGGCGGCTCCGAGCCCCCGACCGCGCTGGCGTGAGGACGGCGAACAGGCGCCAGTTTGCCCTGCTCGAGTCCCTCATGGTGAGGAGGCCGCGAAGCGGCCGTCTCGAACCTGAAGGCCGATGAGGCTCAGCCTGCACCCGGGCGCATCCTTCAAGACGCCCGCCGCCGCCTTGCGGGCGGCGCGGGCTCCTCAGGATGAGGCCGTGCTCGGGAAGACTTGATTTCCTTGTCATTTGCGGCCTTTGCGGCTAGAACCCCGCCACGTCTGCGGCCCCCGCACCCCTGGAGGCTTGCCGCGGCGTGTGCAATGGGCCGCTTTGCGGCCTTTAACTTTTTACAGATCAAGGACTTAAGCAGATGACGAGCGTCTTGGAACTGAAGGCGACCGAGCGTCCGAAGAGCGGCAAGGGGGCCGCCCGGGCCGAGCGTCGCGCCGGCCGCGTGCCCGGAGTGATCTATGGTGACAACCAGCCCCCGCTGCCGATCTCGGTCGACGAGAAAGAGCTTCGCCTGCGGATTCTGGCCGGCCGGTTCCTGACCACGATTTTCGACGTCGTCCTCGACGGCCAGAAGCATCGCGTCATCCCGCGCGACTATCACCTCGATCCGGTGAAGGACTTCCCGCTGCACGTCGACTTCCTGCGGCTCGGTGCCGGTGCGACCATCCGCATCAGCGTGCCGCTGCACCTGAAGGGTCTCGAAGTCGCTCCGGGCGTGAAGCGCGGCGGCACCTTCAACATCGTCACCCACACCGTCGACCTGGAAGCGCCGGCCGACAACATCCCGCAGTTCATCGAAGCCGACGTGTCGACCCTCGACATCGGCGTGTCGCTGCATCTGTCGGACATCGCGCTGCCCAAGGGCGTCAAGTCGGTGTCGCGTGAGGACGTCACGCTGGTCACCATCGTGCCGCCGTCGGGCTACAACGACGACAAGGCTGCGGCGGGCGCCACGCCTGCGGCCGCTGCGCCGGCTGCTGCGGCGAAGGCTCCGGCCGCTGCCGCCAAGGCTCCGGCTGCTGCGGCTCCGGCGGCCAAGAAGAAGTAATCCGGCGCGGGGTCCCGCGTCATGCGGCTGTTCGTTGGGCTCGGCAATCCTGGTGCGAAGTACCAGGGCAACCGGCACAACATCGGCTTCATGGTCATCGACGAAATCGCGCGGCGTCATGGCTTTTCGCCATGGCGCCGTCGTTTTCAGGGCGAGACCGCGGACGGCGTGCTCGACGGGATGCGGATCACGCTGCTCAAGCCGACGACCTACATGAACGACTCCGGGCGCGCCGTGCAGGAAGCGGCCGGCTTCTACAAGATCGGGCAGAACGAGATCGCGGTGTTCCACGACGAGATCGAACTGCCGCCGGCGAAGGTTCGCGTGAAGGTCGGTGGCGGCATCGCCGGGCACAACGGGCTGCGGTCGATCTCGGCCCATGTCGGCAACGATTATCTTCGCGTCCGACTCGGCGTCGGCCATCCGGGCGCAAAGGAGCTGGTGCACAATCACGTGCTCGGCGACTTCGCCAAGAGCGAGCGGCCCTGGGTCGAGGCTCTGTGCGAGATCGCCGCCGACAATGCCGGCCTGATCGCCAAGGGTAAGGATTCGACCTTCGCCAACAAGGTGCATCTGGCGATGCAGGCGAAGGGATTTTACGACAACGACAAACAGGCCAAAGGCGGCGAGCGCGAGAAGTAACGTGCGTCATCGCCGGGCTCGACCCGGCGATCCATCGCTTTGCGAAGAGGATGGATGCGCGGGTCAAGCCCGCGCATGACACAGAAACGAGACGCGAGCGCGCCGGCCTCGAACAGCGGGACACACCATGGGCTTCAAATGCGGGATCGTCGGGCTGCCGAATGTCGGCAAGTCGACGCTGTTCAATGCGCTGACCGAGACTGCGGCGGCGCAGGCGGCGAACTATCCGTTCTGCACCATCGAGCCGAATGTCGGCGAAGTGGCGGTTCCGGATCCGCGGCTCGACAAGCTGGCCGAGGTCGGCAAGTCGCAGCAGATCATCCCGACCCGGCTGACCTTCGTCGACATCGCCGGTCTGGTGAAGGGCGCCTCCAAGGGTGAAGGTCTCGGCAACCAGTTCCTCGCCACCATCCGCGAGGTCGACGCGATCGCGCATGTGGTGCGCTGCTTCGAAGACGGCGACATCACCCATGTCGAGGGCCGGGTCGCTCCGCTCGCCGACATCGACACGATCGAAACCGAGCTGATGCTCGCCGATCTCGACAGTCTGGAAAAGCGCGTCGACAACCTGACCAAGAAGGCCAAGGGCGGCGACAAGGATTCCAAGGAGCAACTGGAGCTGGTCACGCGCGCGCTGACGCTGCTGCGCGACGGCAAGCCGGCGCGCTTCCTGGAGCGCAAGCCGGAGGAAGAGCGCGCGTTCCGCATGCTCGGCCTGCTCACCTCGAAGCCGGTTCTGTACGTCTGCAACGTCGAGGAAGGCTCCGCCGCCGAAGGCAATTCGTTCTCGGAGGCCGTGATGGCGCGCGCCAAGGAAGAGGGCGCGGTCGCGGTGGTGATCTCGGCCAAGATCGAATCCGAGATTGCGACGCTGTCGAAGGAAGAGCGCACCGATTTTCTCGACACGCTCGGCCTGCACGAGGCCGGTCTCGACCGGTTGATCCGCGCCGGCTACGAGCTGTTGCACCTGATCACGTATTTCACCGTCGGCCCCAAGGAAGCGCGCGCCTGGACCATCACCAAGGGCACCAAGGCGCCGCAGGCCGCAGCGGTGATTCACACCGATTTCGAGAAAGGCTTCATCCGCGCCGAAACCATCGCCTATGACGATTACATCCGTCTCGGCGGCGAAGCCGGCGCCCGCGACGGCGGCAAGCTCAGGCTGGAAGGCAAGGAATACATCGTCGCCGACGGCGACGTCATGCACTTCAGGTTTAATACCTGAGGCTTGGATAAAGCCTTTGAGTTCGTCATTCCGGGGCGCTCACGAAGTGAGCGAACCCGGAATCCATACGTCCTAGCGGTGCGGTGACGCACGGCGGCAGTTGACGATCCTCATGCAGGGCAATCAGGCAAGGGGTTATGGATTCCGGGTTCGCGCTGCGCGCGCCCCGGAATGACGAACGAGAGGGCGAGAGCGGCGCGAAGCAAGGGTCACCTGAACCCCTGCTGGTCGCGGATCGCGCCGAGGTGTTCGTTGATGCGGAACACGATCAGTACGAACTCGGCGACGATGCGCGAGAACACGATCCCGACCAGGATCGAGGCGAGGCTGGACAGCACCAGGATGAAGCCGCCGAACGGGCTCACCGCCATCGCCGCCAGCCCGGAAAACACGCCGGAAATTCCGAACAGCACCGTCAATGCGATCACCAGCCAATAGAAGGTCTTGATGATGGTCGGCGTGATGAAGCGGTCCCATTGAAACAGGTCCCGAAAATTGAACATCGGTGGTCTCCCCCAACAAACCGAATGATGGGCTTGTGATCGACCGCAATAGCGGCCACAATCAGGCCTCCCACCAGCAAATGCCATGACGACGCTGTTCTTCGAAAATTTCGCGCCCGGCCATTTCGGCCGCTATGGACCTCGCCGCGTGACGCGCGAGGAGATCATCGCTTTCGCTTCGGAATACGATCCGCAGCCGATGCATCTGGACGATCACGCCGCCAACGCTTCGATGCTCAAGGGCATGTCGGGCTCCGGCTGGCACCTGTCGTCGCTGATGATGCGGATGATGTACGACGGCTTCATCAAGGACGCCGCTTCGCTCGGATCGCCCGGCGTCGACGAGATGCGCTGGATGTCGCCGCTGCGCCCCGGCGACGATCTGATGCTCGACGTCGAAGTGATCGAAGCGAGGGTGTCGAAGAGCCGGCCCGAGACCGGGATCGTCACCTTCAAGTGCTACGTCCGCAACGGCCACGGCCAGATGCTGAGCGAGATGGTTTCGCCGATCATATTCAAGCGCCGGGACGCGGCCGCCGCGCCGGCCGCCGGCGGCAACGGATAGCGATCACCATGCGTTTTCTCGAAGACATGACGATCGGCCAACGCCACGAGATCGGCACGTTCACCTTCACGGCGGACTCGATCAAGGCGTTCGCGGCGCAGTTCGATCCGCAACCGTTCCATCTCGACGAAGAGGCCGGCAAGGCCTCGCTGTTCGGCGGATTGGCGGCCTCCGGCTGGCACATCGCCGCAGTGTGTATGAAGCTGATGGTGGCGGACGCCCAGCGCGATGCGGCCGAGGCCGCCAAGCGCGGCGAGCCGGTTGCGAGCGGCGGCCCGTCCCCGGGCTTCCGCGAGCTGCGTTGGCTCAAGCCGGTACTGGCCGGCGACACCATCACCTACTACAAGCGGGTCGAGAATCTGCGGCCCTCTGATTCGCGCCCGCAATGGGGAATCATGCAGGCGCGCAACACCGGGATCAATCAGCGCGGTGAGGAGGTGTTCTCCTTCCTGGCCACTGCGTTCGTGCCGCGACGGCCGCACGCCGAGTGAGGCACGGCGGACACAGCCGGCCGCATTTTAACCAAATGCGGGGCTTTTCCGCGAGACGGCGCCGGAACGGCGGGGATATTAGGAAGTTGTGAACCTTGCGGGCGCCACGGTCGACGAACGCAGGGCTGAGGGAAATTGAAGACAATGGCTGACCAAGCTGGACTGAAATGGGTGGGGGTTATTTTCGCCACCGTGACGCTGGCGGTGATGATCACCACCGGAATGATCGTGAAGGGCTACGCCGTGGGCTCCTATAGCCTCGAGGCGCCGGCCGCGCTGTCCGATCGCTGAGCGTTTCGCTCAGCCGGCCGGTGACTAAGCCGGCCTCGACATCTTCGATCCGAGTGGTTTTTCGAGATCGACGACAAAAAAGCAGCCACCTCGCGATGGCTGCTTTTGTCGTTTTTGAGCTGTGGTCTTCTCGAGCTGTCGTTTTCACCCATCGGTCTGGCTGCCGCCGATCCCGGCCGCAGCCGCCGCTTGGGCGAATCAGCCGTGACGCAGGGTCTCGGCGGTGCGCTTCCACTGCGAGACGTTCTCGGCGATCATCCGAGTGGACTTCATCGCCGCCTGGCTGAGCTGGGCGTAGCTGGAGATCTCGCGCTGAACGCGCTGGCCCTCGGCGTGCAGCAGGTCGCGCAGCGTCTCCAGTTCGCCGATCAGGTTCTCGATCTCGCCGAGCGAGGTGCCGGCGACGCGCTGGATCAGCGAGTTGACGTTGTTGACCGCGGCTTCGGCGCCGCCTTCGAGGCCTAGCGTCGAGGCCGGAGCAGCGGCGGCAGTGTCGGTGGTCGAGGTGGTCGCCGAGGGGCGGCGCAGATAGGCGATGTCGTTGCGGACGAAGTCGCGGATGCCCGCTTCCACCTCGGAGACGGCGGCGAGGTTCTCGTCGGCTTCGGCGGTTTCGATCTTCTCGGAAGGAATGGCGTTCATTCGGTTGGTCCCCTGTTTGAGCGTCACGCCGCGCGGGGATCGCCCGCACGTATTCTGCCGCCGCATGACTCCAGCGCAATTTGACCGCATCGCGGCCGTTCTGCGGCGCCGCCTCGGTGTTTCGGCGACAATCCTCAACGTCGGATTAACGGCGGTTCCGCGGCGCCCTGGGGTGGCGGTCTCCGGGCGTTGCGGATCAGGCGATTTTCGGCAGATGGATCGGGCGGCCGAGCGCCTGTTCGACCAGATCGAATGTGTCCAGCACCATGCGCAGATTGATCAGCCGGCCGTTCTGAAACTGCGTGAACAGCGCCATCCGCACGCTGATCGGCCGGTTGGTATCGGTCGCGGTCAGCGAATAGCGCACCATCGAGGCGGCAGAATCGAGCCCGAGCATCACCGACTCGCGGTGATAGCGATAGACTTGGACGCAATCAGCGATCTGGCGGCACACTTCGAGCACGGCTGCCTTGCCGTGGCGGGCGCCGAAGAACGGAAACATGTCGATCGGACCGTAGATCGCCCAGTCGATATTGTCGTCGATGATGGCGGCGAGGTCTTCTTGCTGGCGGTCGGTGATGGCGCGATGCAATGCGCGCGAGAACCGCCAGAGACTATGCTCTGTCATTGGCAATCCCATTCGAGATTTGATGTCGAGGCAAGCAGCGGCACCTGGGCATCGCCGAGGATGCCGTGCCCTTCGCAATTTGCTGCGCGGATGTGGTCCAGTTAGTTACAATGCGAGTTAAATGCAATCGAATTATTGTGCATTGCACAAAATTGCGCTTGGCGGACCATGGTGCCTGCGCCAGCGGCATCGGTCAGCCTAAATCCCTGGGCACACAGCTGATTTTGAGTTCTCGCCGACGGTGCTCGGCGTTTCTTGCAGGCGCGCCGGACTCACATCGTCGTGACGAGCTGGCTGATGTTTAACGAAACGTTAGCGCGTCGGGGCGCGTTGGCCCGTCAAGTCCGAGCGTCGACACCGCTCGGCTTTCGGGGGTGAAAACCGAACCGAACGAAAGGAAGGAGTCCATGAAGCAGCATCTGTCGATCATCCTGGCGAGCGCGTTGACGTTTGCGGGCGCATCCGCTGCGTTCGCGGGCAGCATGTCCCAGAACAACGCCGCGACCGGCATGGAGCGCGGTGACACGTCCAATGCGATGAAGCGCAACGACCGGATGGAGCACGCCACCACTGGCTCGACGGCGCCCCAAGGCAGGCTGACGCTGTCGGACGCGCAGAAGCAGAAACTGTGGGGCGACCTGAGCAGCAACGCGCAGCGCCAGACTCCGCCGGCCAGCTTCAGCGGCAATGTCGGCGAGGTGGTGCCGAACAACGTCAACACCAAGCCGCTGCCGTCGCAGGCGACCAACGAGGTCCCGGTGATCCGCAACTATAACTACGCGATGCTGAACGACCGCATCGTGCTGGTGAACCCGCGCACCAACAAGGTCGCTGGCGTGATCCGCCAGCAATAAGCCTCGCGGGCATAAGCTGCCGAAGCGTTCCGCGGCGCGGGCCGCTTCGATCGGCGGCCGGTCGGCGGGGCTGATCCGATTATGATCAAAAGCTCCGCGTGACGACCGGTCGCGCCGCGCGGATGCGGCGGTTCTCTCCAGCGCCGCCGCATCCCGCGAGGTGCCTCGATCGGCCGGGAAGACCGGCCGATCAGGCTTTCGATTTGGCTTTCTTCTTCGCCTTCGCCGGCTTTTTCGCCGGGGGCGTCTTTGCAGCCGTCTTCCCGGTGGCGTCTTGCGCGGCTTCCTTCACCGGCTTGTCCTTCGGCTTGGCCGCCGCGGCTGCGTCCTCGGCCGCCTTGCGCATCGCTCGGGCATAAGAGTCCGCGGCGTTGTCGGCGGCCATCTGCAGCCGCTTCGCCGCGGCCAGTCCCAGCTCATAGGCGACCGTGGCGAGCGCCTTGGCCTGTGCCTTGCCGGCCGCGTCCTTGGCCTTGGCGGCGCGCGCCTGCAGGGCGGCTCGGCGCTTCTTCACTGCGGCGGTCAGCGCCTTGGTCTGCTGTTTTGCGAGCTGCCGGATGATCGCGTCGAGATCGGCCTCGGCCATGTTGGTAGTCCCCCAGAAGTGTCGATTTGCGCGCGACTATGCAGAGCCGCACCACGCTTGGCAATTCGTCAGTTCCGCCGCGCGGCATAAGCCGACGCGAGCCGGCGATTGCATGGTGCTGCATCGCCGCTGCGGCTTGACTTCGTCGCCGTCTCGGACAATCTCGCCGCCAAGCCCCAACAAACCGCAAACAAGATCGGGAGAAGAACAAGATGGCAGACGCCTATATCATCGACGCAGTCCGCACCCCCCGCGGCATCGGCAAGGTCGGAAAGGGCGCTCTGGCCGACATGCATCCCCAGCACCTCGCCGCCACCGTGCTGAAGGCGATCGCCGAACGTAACAAGCTCAACACCGCCGACGTCGACGACATCATCTGGTCGACCTCGACCCAGCGCGGCAAGCAGGGCGGCGACCTCGGCCGCATGGCGGCGCTCGATGCCGGCTACGACATCAAGGCTTCCGGCACCACGCTCGACCGCTTCTGCGGCGGCGGCATCACCGCGGTGAACTTCGCCGCGGCGCAGATCATGAGCGGCATGGAAGACGTGGTGATCGCCGGCGGCACCGAGATGATGTCGCTGACCGCATCGATGGCCGCCGAGGATATGGCGGCCGGCAAGCCGCCGCTCGGCATGGGCTCGGGCAACGCCCGCCTCGCCAAGGTGCATCCGCAGTCGCATCAGGGCATCTGCGGCGACGCCATCGCCAGCATGGAAGGCATCAGCCGCGAGGCGCTCGACGCGCTCGGCCTGGAAAGCCAGCGCCGCGCCGCGATCGCGATCAAGGAAGGCCGCTTCGACAAGAGCATCGTTCCGGTGGTCGACGACGAGGGCAAGGTGGTACTGGGCAAGGACGAGTATCCGCGCCCCGAAACCACCGCCGAAGGCCTCGCCGCGCTGAAGCCGGCCTTCACCGCGATGGCCGACTATCCGCTCGACGACAAGGGCACCACCTATCGCAAGCTGATCAACCAGAAGTATCCGGACGTCGACATCAAGCACGTTCATCACGCCGGCAACTCCTCGGGCGTGGTCGACGGCGCCGCGGCGGTTCTGCTCACCTCGAAGGAATACGCCGAGAAGCACGGCCTCAAGCCGCGCGCCAGGATCGTGGCGATGGCCAATATCGGTGACGATCCGACGCTGATGCTGAACGCGCCGGTGCCGGCCGCCAAGAAGGTGCTGCAGAAAGCCGGTCTCACCAAGGACGATATCGACCTCTGGGAGATCAACGAAGCGTTCGCCGTGGTCGCCGAGAAGTTCATGCGCGACCTCGACCTCGACCGCTCCAAGGTCAACGTCAACGGCGGCGCGATCGCGCTGGGCCACCCGATCGGCGCCACCGGCGCGATCCTGGTCGGCACCATCCTGGACGAACTGGAGCGCCGCAACCTCAAGCGCGGCCTGGTCACCATGTGCGCCGCCGGCGGCATGGCCCCGGCGATCATCATCGAGCGGGTGTGAGGGCAGGGGACGAGGCACCGCCACGCGTAGCAGCGTCGAGCAGCCCCCGCCTCGTTGAGGAACCAGGCTAACTGAAAAGGGCGACGCCTCAGGTGTCGCCCTTTTTTGTTTCGGCCGCTCCTCACCACATCGTCATGGCCGGGCGCGACCCGGCCATCCACGTCTTGCTGAAAGTTCTCACTCCGAAGACGTGGATGCCCGCGACAAGCGCGGGCATGACGGAGAGATGCAAGGACCTCGCAGATTTCACTGCGTTCGGCCCATCCTACGATCCACGATCGTCCCTATATGACGATCATGTCCGCCAAATCTTCCCCCACCATCGCCCGCCCGAAACGCCCGCCGCCTGTGCTGATCTGCGGGAAGTGCCTGTCGCGCGTCGACGGCGGCAAGAAGCTGAAGCAGGCGTTGAAGGCGGAACTGAAGCAGGCGGCCGCGGGGCGCGGCGGCAAACGGCCCAAGCTCGTCACCACAAGCTGCCTCGGCATCTGCCCGAAGCGCGCGGCGGTCACCGCAAGCGCGGCGACGCTGGGACGCGGGGAATATGTGCTGGTGGAGGATTTGAAAAAGGCAGCAGTTGCGGTGACGGCATTGATGAAAAGCGAGAGTGCGTGACCGCTACTTGGTCGCGTGGTGCGATGGCCTGACCTCGTTCAGGCCGCCTTCGGCTGCGCCACCAGACTGATGCCGAGCGCGTGCAGCACCTTCAGCACGGTGGCGAATTCGGGTTTGGCATCGCCGCCAAGGGCGCGGTAGAGGTTCTCGCGGGAAAGGCCGGTTTCTTCGGCAACGCCGCTCATGCCCTTGGCGCGCGCAACCGCACCGATGGCTTTGGTAATGAGCGCAGGGTCTTCGGACTCGAAGGCTTCGGTCAAATAGTCCGCGATCATTTCCGGACTGTCGAGATAGTCGGCAGCGTCGAACGGCGTCGTGCTCACCATGTCGTATCCTCCAAGTCCCGCGCCAGCCTCTTGGCTGCAGCGATGTCCGCGGCCTGTGAACTCTTGTCGCCTCCGCAAAGCAGCACCACAACGGTCGCGCCGCGCTCGACGAAGTACACGCGATAGCCCGGCCCGTAGTGGATGCGAAGTTCGCTGACGCCTTCTCCGACAGGAGCGACATCACCGGGATTTCCCAACTCCAGACGATCGAGCCTCAACAAGATTCGAATACGGGCTCTTCGATCACGCAGATTGCGGAGCCAACGCTCGAACTCGTGTGTCTTTCGGATCGTCGGCATCGGGGCCGCCCTCGATTGTAGCTTAAGCGCTACAATCGAGTTTGGCAACAGCGCGTCACCGCTTCTTCCACCCGCCCCTCTTTCCCGGCGCGCCGCCGGTCGAGCGCGGGGAGGGGCCGAATTCCGGGCCGGAGTCGCGGCTGGAGGTCGGCTGAAAGATCCTGCTCTCCGTGCCGGGCCCCATCTCGTCGAGCGTCGGCTTGCGTGGCTTGGGGCGCTGGACTTTCTTGAATTCGTGGAAGCCGGCGATGCCCATTTCGTCGAGGTCGGGTTTGTGGACCTTGGACGACGTGCTCAGGGCACCCCCACCCCGGCCTTCGGCCGACCCTCCCCGCAAGGGGGAGGGTGATTTGCCGCGCCCGCTTTTGCCCGCTTCCGCTGGCAAATTCGCAGCCGCGCCGTAGCGCTTGTTGCCCGCGTAGCTGCCGGCTTTCGCCGCCACGCCCCGCTGCTTCACCGTCGGGTCGTCGATCACTGCGAGCTCGGTGGCGCGGAGGCGTTTCACTTCGTCGCGCAGACGGGCGGCTTCTTCGAAGTTCAGATCGGCGGCGGCTTCGCGCATCCTGGTTTCGAGATCGGCCAGCACCGCCTCGAAATTGTGGCCGATCACCGCGGCGTCGTCGGTGAAGCCGGCGCCCTTGCCGTCGCCGATCTCGACCAGCACATGGTCGCGCTCGTACACGCTGTTGAGGATGTCGCCGATCGACTTCTTGACGCTCTCCGGCGTGATGCCGTGCGCGGTGTTGTATTCGATCTGCTTCTCGCGGCGCCGGTTGGTCTCGTCGATCGAGCGCTGCATCGAGCCGGTCATTTGATCGGCATAGAGGATGACCTTGCCGTCGACGTTACGCGCGGCGCGGCCGATGGTCTGGATCAGCGAGGTCTCGCTGCGCAGGAAGCCCTCTTTATCCGCGTCGAGGATCGCCACCAGCGCGCATTCCGGAATGTCGAGACCTTCGCGCAGCAGGTTGATGCCGACCAGCGCGTCGAACGCCCCTAACCGCAGATCGCGGATGATCTCGATGCGCTCGATGGTGTCGATGTCGCTGTGCATGTAGCGGACGCGGATGCCCTGTTCGTGCAGGAACTCGGTGAGGTCCTCGGCCATCCGCTTGGTCAGCACGGTGATCAGCGTGCGATAGCCGCGCGCCGCGGTAGCGCGGACTTCGCCGACGAGATCGTCGACCTGGGTGCGGGCCGGGCGGATGTCGACCGGCGGATCGATCAGGCCGGTCGGGCGAATGACCTGCTCGACGAACACGCCGCCGCTTTCGTTCAACTCCCACGCCGCCGGCGTCGCCGACACCGCGACCGTCTGTGGCCGCATCATGTCCCATTCTTCGAAGCGCAGCGGCCGGTTGTCCATGCAGGACGGCAGCCGGAAGCCGTATTCGGCCAGCGTCGCCTTGCGGCGGAAGTCGCCCTTGAACATCGCGCCGATCTGCGGCACCGAGACGTGGCTCTCGTCGGCGAACACCAGCGCGTTGTCGGGCACGTATTCGAACAGCGTCGGCGGCGGCTCGCCCGGCCGGCGGCCGGTGAGGTAGCGCGAGTAGTTTTCGATGCCGGCGCAGGAGCCGGTCGCCTCCATCATCTCGATGTCGAAGGTGGTGCGCTGCTCGAGCCGCTGCGCTTCGAGCAGGCGGCCTTGGGCGTGCAACTGATCGAGCCGCCATTTCAGCTCGGTCTTGATCGAGGAGATCGCCTGGATCAGCGTCGGCCGCGGCGTCACGTAGTGCGAATTGGCGTAGATTTTGACGAATTCCAGCTCGTCCTGCTTGTGGCCGGTGAGCGGGTCGAATTCCTCGATGCCCTCGATCTCGTCGCCGAACATCTTCACCCGCCAGGCGCGATCCTCGTAGTGCGCCGGGAAGATGTCGATGACGTCGCCGCGCACCCGGAAGGTGCCGCGGGTGAAGTCGGCCTGGGTGCGCTTGTATTGCAGCGCCACCAGATCGGCGATCAGCTGCCGCTGATCGATCCGCTCGCCGCGCTTCAGCGCGAAGGTCATCGCCGTATAGGTCTCGACCGAGCCGATACCGTAGATGCACGACACCGAGGCGACGATGATGACGTCGTCGCGTTCCAGCAGCGCGCGGGTCGCGGCGTGGCGCATCCGGTCGATCTGCTCGTTGATCGACGAATCCTTCTCGATATAGGTGTCGGTGCGGGGAACGTAGGCTTCGGGCTGGTAGTAGTCGTAATACGAGACGAAGTATTCGACGGCGTTGTCGGGGAAGAAGTTCTTGAACTCGCCGTAGAGCTGCGCCGCCAGCGTCTTGTTCGGCGCCAGGATGATCGCCGGGCGCTGCGTCGCCTCGATCACCTTGGCCATGGTGTAGGTCTTGCCCGAGCCGGTGACGCCGAGCAGCACTTGGGTTCGATCGTTGCGGTCGATGCCTTCGACCAGTTCCTTGATCGCGGTCGGCTGGTCGCCGCGCGGCTCGTAGTCGGATTTCAACACGAAGCGCACGCCGCCTTCGGACTTCTCCGGCCGCGGCGGCCGATGCGGCACCCACAGCTTGACGCCGCCGTCCTCGCCCTTGAATTCGGGGCGGCCGTCGCGGATCAGGCTCTCCAGCGCATCGGCGGTGGCCTTGACGCCGAGCGCCTCCATCTTGCTGCGCGGCGGCCGCGCGAGCGCTTCGGCGTCGTCCTCCTCGGTCGGCAGGCCGAGCTGGCGCGCCAGTTCCGGATCGAGCGTCGGAATCGTGGCGGCGGTGCCGTAATTGGCCTGCGGCGCCTCATCGAGGCCGCCTCGGCTGGCGCCCGGCGGCTGCGGATAGGGCTGCAGCGCGGTCGGCCGCGGCGTCGCGCCGTCGCCCGCTTTCGCAGTCGAGGCGCGGCCGCGATGCACCGCCGCTTCGCCGCCGCTGCGACGGTCGTGGGAATTGTCCGGCGGCGGTTGCAGGCCGGTGCCGGAGCCGAGGCCCGCGTCGCCGCGATTCAGCGCCGGATTCAAAAGCTCGGCCAGCGCCGGGCCGATCGGCTGCACCTCGGGCCGATGCGCCTTGGATTTCGGCGTTTTCGCGGCAGCGGATTTGGCCCTCGGTGCGCGCGCGGGCTTGTCGGAAGAGTCGGGGGATTTCGCCATGCGCCGAATATGGGCCCGAAGCCCTAGCGAGAAAAGGGCGGCCGCGGCCACGAGCTGTGCACGCCTGCCCCGCGGCAAAGTCGCTGCATTGCCGCGCGTCACACGGGCTGTTGATCGGTGCCGGGCATTGACTTCGCGACCGGTTCCGGCAGATTGGATGCAGTTGCATTAATCTGCGACGATCGTTCCGTTCGGCGCGGTCGGGCAGCAGGCATGACCATGGCAGCAGGACCCACCACATGATCGATCTCTACTACTGGACCACGCCGAACGGCCACAAGATCACGATGTTTCTCGAAGAAGCCGGGCTGGACTACAAGATCGTGCCTGTGAACATCGGCGCCGGCGATCAGTTCAAGCCGGACTTCCTGGCGATTGCGCCGAACAACCGGATGCCGGCGATCGTCGATCATCAGCCTGCCGGCGGCGGCAAGCCGCTGTCGGTGTTCGAATCCGGCGCGATCCTGCTGTATCTCGCCGACAAGACCGGGCAGTTCCTGCCGAAGGATCTCTACGGCCGCAACGACGCGCTGCAATGGCTGTTCTGGCAGATGGGCGGCCTCGGGCCGATGGCCGGACAGAACCATCATTTCAACGTCTACGCGCCGGAGAAGATTCCCTACGCCATCAACCGCTATGTCAACGAGACCAACCGGCTGTACGGCGTGCTCAACAAGCGGTTGGCGGATCGCGAATTCCTCGCCGGGGACTATTCGATCGCCGACATGGCGTCCTATCCGTGGATCGTGCCGTACAAGAACCAGGGCCAGAACATTGATGATTTCCCGCATGTGAAGCGCTGGCTGGAAACCATCGCGGCGCGGCCCGCCACCGAGCGCGCCTATGCCAAGGCCAAGGAGGTCAATCCGAGTTTCGGTCAGCCGACCATCCGCACCGAGGAAGAAAAGAAGATGCTGTTCGGCCAGACCGCCGCGGTGGTGAAGTAGTTCAGCCTGTCGGTCATTCCGGGGCGCGAGCGCAGCTCGCGAACCCGGAATCTCGATGTTCAAATCACCTCGGGATTCCGGGTTCGCTCACTTCGTGAGCGCCCCGGAATGACGAACTTAAGCGACCCGTCATGCGCGGGCTTGACCCGCGCATCCATCTCCCGAACGATGGATCGCCGGATCAAGTCCGGCGATGACGTCGGTAGTCGGGCAAGCGCCGGATCACAGCGGCGCATCAACGAGGGATGACGCGCAACATGACTCTCAAACTGTTCGAACTGGTCGGGGCCGATGCCGGCCGGCCGTTCTCGCCGTTCGTGTGGCGGACGCGGATGGCGCTGGCGCACAAGGGGCTGAGCGCCGAGACGATGCCGTGGCGCTTCACCGACAAGGCGGCGATCGCCTGCCACGGTTCCGAGAAGGTGCCGGTGCTGCTCGACGGCGACAAGGCGGTCTGCGACTCCTGGGCGATCGCCAACTATCTCGAGGACGCCTATCCGGACCGGCCGTCGCTGTTCGGCGGCGACGGCGGCCGGGCGATGGCGCGGATGCTGAACTGGTGGGGAGACCTCGCGGTCGTCGGCGGCATTTTCCCGATGGTGGCCGCCGATATCGTGCAACGGCTGGATCCAGAGGACGCAACCTATTTCCGGCAGTCGCGCGAGGCGCGGCTGAAGATGTCGCTGGAAGAAGCCGCCGCGACCCGCGACCGCGCGGTCGAAGGTTTCCGCCGGTCGCTCGATCCGTTGCGGCTGACGCTGAAGACGCAAGCCTTCATCGGCGGGGCGGCGCCGAACTACGCCGACTACATCGTGTTCGGCGGCTTCCAATGGGCGCGCATCGTCAGCGATTTCCAATTGCTGCAGAACGACGATCCGATCTACGCTTGGCGCGAACGGCTGCTCGATGCGTTCGGCGGCCTGGCGCGCGCCACGCCGGGCTATCCGGTCTGAGCTGCCGCGCGCGGCCGGTTGCGCCAGTCGGCGAGGCCGCGCGCGAGTTCCTCGCCGCCGGCCAGCGCGGCGAATTGCGCGCGCTCGACCAATAGGCCCTCGTCGATCGACAGATTGAGCCCGCGCGTCGCGGCGGTGATTACCGCCGCGACCGCGCCCGGCGGATGCCGGATGATCTGCCGCGCCAGCGCATCCGCCGCGGCCAGCAGCTCGTGGTGCGGCACCACGCGGTTGACTAGGCCGATCGCCAGCGCATGGTCGGGCGAAAACGGCTCGCCGGTGAGTAACAGCTCCAGGCCGCGCTTGCGGCCGGCGAGGCGCGGCAGCCGCTGGGTGCCGCCGAAGGTCGGCGGCATCGCCAGCTTGATCTCCGGCTTGGCGAAGCGGGCGCGCTCGCTGGCGACCGCCAGATGCACCGCCTCGGTAATCTCGCAGCCGCCGCCATAAGCGAGGCCATTCACCGCCGCGATCACCGGCTTGGAAAAACTCTCCAGCCGCGCCGTCATGGTCTGGCCGCGGCGGACGAAATCGCGCACCGCATGGTCGGCGCCGCGCGCGACGCTGCCGGAGAATTCGGCGATATCGGCGCCGGCGGAAAACGCCCGCTCGCCGGCGCCGGTGAGGATCACGGCGCGGATCGCGTCATCGACCTCGATCGCGTCGAGCCGCTGCATCAGCCGGTCGATCAGCGCGTAGTTCAGCGCGTTCAGTTTGTCGGGGCGGTTCAGCGTCAGCAGCGCGACGCCGTCGCGCAGCTCGATCGGCACCAGCTCGGTCATGTCCAGGTCTCCATCGGGTCGTCCGATCGTTACCGCTTCAGGCGAATTGTGTATATTTACTGGTCGGTATACATGGGAAGGATGGCCGCCCGAATGTCAGCACCGTCTCCGAAGACCCGCGAGGGCAATACCACGCGCGAGCGCATCGTCGCCGCCGCCGCCAAGCTGTTCTATGCCGAGGGTATCCGCGCGGTCGGCGTCGATACGGTAGCCGAGAAGGCCGGCATCACCAAGCGGACGCTGTATTATCACTTCCGCAGCAAGGACGATCTCGTCGCCGCCTATCTCGAGGGGCGCGACCAGCCGAATCTGGCGCTGTTCCGGCAGTGGTTCGAGGGCACGCCGGGCGCGCTGCCGGCGAAGGTCGAGGGCATCTTTCTAAATCTCGCCCGCGCCGCGCGGCATCCGAAGTGGAAGGGCTGCGGCTTCCTGCGCACCTCGGCGGAGCTCGCCAATCTGCCGGGCCATCCGGCGATCAAGATCGGCGCCGCGCACAAGAAGAAGTTCGAGCGCTGGCTACGCGACACGTTCGCCGAAGCCGGCATCGCTGGCGCCGACGAGCTGGCGCGGCAGATGCTGCTGCTGCTCGACGGCTCGTTCGCGGTGGTGCTACTGCATCGCGATGCGAGCTACATGGAGACCGCCGGTGCCGCGGCGGCCAGGCTGGTGGCCGCAGCCTTGCCGCACCCGGTCAGCGTGGCACGGACAAAGCGTCCGACGCCGCGAACCGGCCGCGCATCTCAAGCAAACTCCGCACCGCGTTGAGATCCGGCAGCACCGCGGCACATCTGCCGCGGGTGGTGGCGTCGGGTTGCAGCAGGTCCGGCACCATCAGGGTGATGGCGCCTGCGGCGGCCGCCGCGGTGACGCCGACGCTGGAATCCTCCACCGCGATGCATTGCGCCGGCGGCACGCCGAGCCGGTCGGCGGCGAGCAGATACAGATCCGGCGCCGGCTTGCCGTGGGCGACGTCGTCCCGAGTGAGGATGGTACCAAACCGCGCGCGGATGCCGGCGAGCGTCAGATGCAGGTCGGCGGTCTTGCGCGACGACGAGGTAACCACCGCCACCGGGCAGCGCGCGTCGTCGAGCGCATCGAGCAACTCGCAAGTGCCGGGCTTCACCGGCAATCCTGTCGCGAACCGGGCGTCGCGCTTCTGGACGAAGGCATGGTTGATGGCGGACAGCGGCAGCGTCTCGCCGTAGCGCGCGACCAGCAGCGCCTGGCACTCCGGCCCGGGCAGCCCGATCATCGACTCGCAGGTCTTTGTCGCGTCCGGCAGGCCGAAGCCGTTCAGCACCTCGGTCAGGCTTTCCAGATACACCCGTTCGGTGTCGACCAGCGTGCCGTCCATATCGAGCAGCACCGCTGCGATCAACCAGTCCTGCGCGGCGTTCACGATTTGCGGCTCGCCTTCGCGGCTTCGCGCAGACATTCCGCGCACAGGCAGTCGACTGCATCCGATGGCAGCGGCAGTTGCGCCGGCTCCGCCGAACACCAGCAGCCGCTGTCCATCGTGCACGAAAACTCCGCACCGCAGCCGGCGCAGATCAGCCGTCGCGGCGGCGGCGCAGGCGTGGCGGAACTGGTTGGACGGAGCGGCATGTTCGCTGGTCGATGAACGCAGGTTGAAACACGCTCGCAGCGTACTCCGCCTGGGCCGTGATGCAATACGCGGAAGGTCGCGGAGGGGAGGGGCAGCGGCAGTCCGGATCGAGAGAAGGGGCGCGATCTCTCCACTTGTCATTCCGGGGCGCTCGCGCAGCGAGCGAACCCGGAATCCCGCTGTGCAGGGTGAAGGGCCTCAACGCAGAACACCACGAGATTCCGGGTTCGCGCCCTGGCGGGCGCGTCCCGGAATGACGGTGTGAGGAGGCGTGGGCGCGAACTACCCCTTCGAGATCGCGTCGACTTCGGCCATCTCCTCCGCCGTCAGCTTCCAGCTCGCCGCGTTGACGTTCTGTTCGATCTGGTCCGGCGTGGTGGCGCCGGCGATCACGCTGGAGACCTGCGGGCGGCAGGCGAGCCAGGAGAACGCCAGTTCGAGCAGCGAGTGGCCGCGCGCTTCGGCGAACGCCTTGAGCTGATCGACGACGTCGAGATTGACCTCGGTGAAGTAGCGGTCGCGGATCGCCGGCATCTTGGCGAAGCGGGTGTGCGCCGGCGCCTCGGTGCCGCGCTGATACTTGCCGGTCAAAAGGCCGCTCGCCAGCGGGAAGAACGGCAGCAGGCCGAGCTTGTATTCCTGCGCGGCCGGCAGCAGGTCCTTCTCGATGTCGCGCACCACCAGGCTGTATTCGTCCTGGCACGACACGTAGCGATGCGTTCCGAGCGCACGCGCCACGTACTCGGCTTCGGCGATCCGCCACGCCGGGAAGTTCGAATTGCCGATGTAGCGCACCTTGCCGGCGCGGATCAGGTCGTCGAGCGCACGCAGCGTCTCGTCGATCGGCGTCAGGGGATCGTAATCGTGCTGCTGATACAGGTCGATCCAGTCGGTCTTCAGCCGCTTCAGGCTGGCCTCCACCGCCTCGACGATGTAGCGCCGCGACGCGCCCTGCTTGGTGGCGTCGGTCGCCATCGGCTTGCAGAACTTGGTCGCCAGCACGATGTCCTTGCGGCGGTCGCCGAGCACATTGCCGAGCACGGTCTCCGAGCCGCCCATGCCGGCATAGATGTCGGCGGTGTCGAACAGCGTGACGCCGAGGTCGATCGCCTTGTGGATCACCTGCTTCGAGGTTTCGGCATCGGTGCGCTGGCCGAAATTGTTGCAGCCGAGGCCGACGACCGAGACCCGCAGGCCGCTGCCGCCGAGATTGCGAATGTCCATGAACTGTCCTTGAGAGATGCGTGAAGCCGCGCATTGTGGCGCGCGCCCCCCAGCGCCGCAACCCGCGTCGCCGATCACAGCCGCGTCATGCGGTGCGTCGTGACGGCATCACGGATGCGAAAGCCATTCTCGGCGCGGGCGAGGCGAGCTATAATTTGATTCTGGCGTGGCCCGCGCCTCCCCCTCCGTTGGGAAAGTATCTTTCATACCGGGCTGCACGACCGTCGAACCACTTGTTCGAGCACCGGCATAAGGAGGGATTGCGGGAACGGCTCGATCGAGGAGGTTGTCGAGATGCGCTTGTCTGCGCCGGTCTATCGTCTGAAACGTAAAGCCAAATTGCTGTCCCGTTCCCAAAACCTGCCGCTGCACGCCGCGCTCGATCAAGTCGCCGCGGCCGAAGGGTTCGCGCGCTGGAGCCTGTTGGTCGATTCGGCGGCGGCTTCGCCTGCAGCGAGCCTGTTCGCCGCGCTCGGCCCGGGCGATCTGGTGCTGCTCGGGGCGCGGCCGGGGCAGGGCAAGACGCTGCTCAGCCTCGAACTCGCGGTGGAGGCGATCAAGGCCGGGCGGACCAGCGCCTTCTTCACGCTCGAATACACCGAGGTCGAAGTGCTGGCGCGGCTTCGCGCGATCGGAGCCGACCCGGTGTCGTTGGCCGACAAGTTCACGCTCGATACGTCGGATGCGATCTGCGCCGACTACATCATCGCCCAATCGGCCTCGGCGCCGAACGGGGCACTGGTGGTGGTCGATTATCTGCAATTGCTCGATCGGCGCCGCGACACGCCGGAGTTGAACGTGCAGATTCGCGCGCTGCGCTCGTTCGCCCGCGCGGCCGGCGTGATCCTGGTGATCATCTCGCAGATCGACCGCTCTTACGATCCGGCCAAGAAGAGCTGCCCAGATCTGAGCGACGTCCGTTTGATCAACGAGCTGGACCTCGGCCTGTTCTCGCACGCCTGTTTCGTCGGCTCGGGCGAGATCAAATGGTCGCCGGTGTCCGCGGTGGCGTGAAGCTTGTCGGTTATGCGGCTTCCGGCTGCACGTCGGGAGCTGCGACGGGCCGCGGCGCGATGGCGCCGCGCATGCCGGCGCGGCGGGCGGCTTCGCACATCCGCCGCACCGATTGCTCGGCGTCGCGCGTGATCTGCTTGCGGTCGGCGTCGATCGAGGTCGCGACCGCATCGCCCCAGCTCACGGTGACGTCGATCGCGCCGGCCGATAATAGCTCGAAGAAATGCGGAATCAGCTCGGCGTCGCCGTACCACGCGACGCGTTCGCGTAGCTCGCGGCCGATCGGCAGGCCGCTGAGCCCCGTATAGGTCACTGCCATCGGCTGCACCGCGACACCGTCGCCGCTCTGTTCGCCGATCGCGTGATGCACGGCACCGACCAGCGCCGAGCGGAACGGCAGCACCCGGCTGCCGTCGGACGAGGTGCCTTCGGCGAACAGCACCATGGCGTCGCCGTCCTGCAGCCGCGCGCCGATTTCGCGCGTCGCCTCGCCGGTGCGGTGCCGGGCCTGACGATCGATGAACACGGTGCGCTGCCAGCGCGCCAGCGCGCCGAACACCGGCCAGCTTGCGACTTCGCTCTTGGCGATGAACGACACCGGCGCTACCGCGGAAATCACGCAGATGTCGAGCCAGGAGACGTGATTGGACAGGATCAGCGCTGGCCCGTCGCAGCGGCGGCCGACCTGATGGATGCGCACGCCGATCAGCGCGCAGACGATGCGATGATACAGTTGCGGAATCGTGCGCTGCGCGCGCCAGCCGAACCGGATCGCCAGCAGATGCACCGGCAGAAGTGTCAGAGTCAGCGGCACGACGGCGGCAATGACGAGGATGAATCGCAGCATGGCAATAACTTTGTGCCGCTCAAAAAGGTGCGGCCCCGGTCAGACGCGGCGACTGACGGGGACCGCTGGGGACGTTGATCGGCGACGGGGGCCTCGATCAGACGCGAGCGAACCGTAACGGTAGTTTGTTACACGGCAGTGACGTATCGATTAGAAGCGGCGCGCTGGCATACCTGCACACCTGCAGAGACGATCCTCAGCACTTGCTGATCGTCGCCCGCTGCTGGGCCCGATAGAGGCTGGGCGTGGTCCCGACCGACTTGCGGAATGCGCGGTTGAAGTTCGCCTGTGAGGAAAACCCGGTCGCATAGGCGATGTCGACGAGCGACAGCTCGTCGGATGCCAACAGCCGCTTGGCGAGATCGAGCCGCTGCCGGCTGACATATTCGTGCGGCGCGCAGCCCGTCGCGGCCTTGAAGCTGCGCGAGAAGTGAGCCGGACTCATGCAGGCGATCGAGGCGAGATCGTTGACGGTGAAATCGCGCTCGACGGACGAACTAATAAAGTCCGTCACGCGCGCCAGCCGCCGCGCGTCGAGCGGCCGGTTCGCCGCCTGCGCCTGCTTCAAACGGACGGCCGTGTCGGCGTAGGTGTGTACCAAGTGCGCAGACAGCGCGCGGCCGAGGCTTTCGACCAGCAGACGCCCGGTCGAGGATTCGTGCGCAAGTTCATGCAGGATGCGATCGGCGACATGCTCGATGAAGATGTCGTGGTCGATCGCCTCGTAGCGGATCGTGATGCCGGTGGGATCGATGTCCATGTCCTGCAGCATCGCGTCCTCGAACGGACGGCCGGGCAGGAAGATGTGCAAGCATTCGTGAATCTGGCTCTCGACCCGGATGAAATCCTCGCGGATTCCGGCCGGACACAGCCAGACCGTTCCGCGCCGACCATGGGTCCGCTGCCGCATCCCGGCGCCTTCGCGGTCGACCACCGAAGAGCCACGGAGCAGCACGGCGATCTCGGTGTCGCGCGGCAGCAGCGACGGCAGGTCGCCGGACTCGTGACTCCACCGCTCCGCGAGCAGGTGAGACCAGCGCCGGTCGTTCGAAGTCTGGAGCATTCTGCCGGTCACATATTTATCGACAGAATTGCCGAGCATCCCCATCGTGAATCTCCACAGATTGACGCGAGTGCAGGCAAGAACAGTCCGGGTAAGCAATTACCATGCCACGAGACCGGGTTTTGGTCCATGGCAGATTTGGAAAACAACCAAGCAGGATTGGAAAAGCCACGCCGCCCCGGGTGCCGCATCCTTGCGCATGTTTTGAATGTGCACATGGAGGAGACACATGGCCCGGACCACCGTCGTAGGCGCCTGCCCCCACGATTGCCCCGACACCTGTTCGATTTTGACCACCGTCGAGGACGGCAAGGCGATTGCAGTGCGCGGCAATCCCGATCATCCGTTCACGCGCGGCCGGCTCTGCGTGAAGGTCAACAACTACGAGGAGCGCGTCTACAGCGACAAGCGCGTGCTTTATCCGATGAAGCGCGTCGGGCCGAAGGGCACCAAGCAGTTTGCCCGCATCTCCTGGGACGAGGCGATCGACACCATCGCGTCGCGCTGGAAGACGGTCATCGCCGAGCACGGCGCGCAGGCGATCCTGCCCTATAGTTATCTGGGCACCCAGGGCATCATCAACGGCCTGAACGTCGGCGACCCACTGTTCAACAAACTCGGCGCCACCGTGCTCGAACGCACCTTCTGCGATTCCGGCTCCTGCACCGCCTATCTGCTGACGATCGGCCACACGCCGGGCGTCGATCCGGAAAGCTTCGTGCATTCGAAGTACATCATTCTGTGGGCGTGCAACACACTCAGCACCAACTCGCATCATTGGCCGTTCATCGAGCAGGCCAAGAAGAACGGCGCCAAGCTGGTGGTGATCGACCCGGTCAAGACCCGCACCGCGCGGCTCGCTGACTGGCACATCCCGATCCGTCCCGGCACCGATGCGGCATTGGCGCTGGCGATGATGCACGTGATCATCAAGGAAGACCTGGTCGATCGCGACTACATCGACAAGCACACGGTCGGCTACGACGAGCTGGTTCAGCGCGTTGCGACCTACACGCCGGAATTCGCCGCGCAGGAAACCGGCATCCCGGTCGAGGACATCCTCAAGCTTGCGCGCGAATACGCCACCACGCCGCCTGCGGTGGTGCGGATCGGCGTTGCCGTGGAGCGTCACGCCGGCGGCGGCCAGACCGTGCGGGCGATCGCCTGTCTGCCGGGACTGATCGGCGCCTGGAAGCACGTCGGCGGCGGCCTGTTGCAGCTGCCGATCTGGGCATTCCCGGTGAAATGGGAGGTGCTGATGCGGCCCGAGCTCGCGCCGGAAAAGATGCGCGTGCTGAATTCCTGGCGGCTCGGCGCGGCGCTGACCGGCGAACTCGGCTTCGATCCGCCGATCAAGGCGCTGTTCGTCTACAACGCCAATCCGATGGCGATGGTCACCGAGCAGGACAAGATCGAAAAAGGACTCGAACGCGAGGACCTGTTCACCGTCGTCAGCGATCACTTCCTGACCGACACGGCTAAATATGCCGACATCGTGCTGCCCGCGACCACGCAGCTCGAGCAGAAGGACATCATGTTCTCCTGGGGACACCTGTATCTGTCCTACAACAATCAGGCGATCGAGCCGCTCGGCGAAGCGGTGCCGAACACCGAGCTGTTCCGCCGCCTCGCCAAGGCGATGGACATCACCGATCCGAGCTTCTTCCGCGGCGACGACGAGATGATCGAAGCCGCGCTGGATTGGAGCAATCCGGTGCTGCAAGGGATCACGCTGGAGGACGTCAAGGCCAAGGGCTATTCGCGGCTCAACATGCCGGCGCCCGGCGACTGGGCGCCGCATCGCGACGGCAATTTCCCGACCGCGACCGGCAAAGTCGAATTCAAGTCGACGATCGCGGAGGGCGGCAACTTCGTCGCGCCGCTGTTCCGGCAGGGCTATAATGGCGATCAGGACGGCAGCCCGATCGATCCCTTGCCGCACTACATCTCGCCGAACGAGAGCGCCCGCACGGCGCCGCAACTGGCGGAGCGTTACCCGCTCAGTCTGATCTCGCCGAAGAGCCACGCCTTCCTCAATTCGAACTACGGCAACCTGCCGGCGCAGACCGCGCAGGCCGGTGAGGAGCAGGCGGTGATCCTCAATCCCGACGACGCCGCGCATCGCGGCATCGAGGCCGGCGCGCCGATCCGCGTGTTCAACGATCGCGGTTCGTTCGAGGCCTATGCGACGGTGTCTGCCGACGTGATGGCCGGCGTCGTGGTGGCGCCGTCCGGCTATTGGCAGCGCTCCAACCGCAAGGGCGCCACCGTGCATGCGCTGACGCCGCCGGCCTTCGCCGATCTCGGCCGCGCGCCGACATTCTCCGACGTGCTGGTACAGGTCGGACGGCTGTAAGCGCGTCTCAATCCACAAGGCCGGCGCCGGCGCGGCGTCGGCCGTTCTCCTCTCGTCAAAACCGGAGTTCCGACGATGACACACGTCGTGACTGATAATTGCAAGGGCTGCCGCTACACCGAATGCGTGACGGTGTGCCCGGTCGAGTGTTTCCATCTCGACGGCACCATGACCTATATCGATCCGGAGAACTGCATCGACTGCGGTGGCTGCGTGCCGGCCTGCCCGGTCGGTGCGATCGAGCCGGACTACCGGCTCGCGGCGGACAAGAAGTTCTGGATCGCCGTCAACCGCAAGCGCGTGGCCGAAACCCCGGTGATCACCGCGCGGCTGCCACCGCTGCCCGGCGCCGACAAACGAAAGGTCGCGCTGGGACGATGACGTCTGCATTTCATGTCGCCGTCGTCGGCAGCGGGCCGGCCGGATTCTACGCCGCCGAAGCGCTGCTGCGCTCCGGCATGCCGGTCGCCGTGGATATGTTCGAGCAGCTGCCGGTGCCTTACGGCCTGGTGCGGTTCGGCGTCGCCCCCGATCATCCCAAGCTCAAGCTGGTCAGTATCACCTTCGACAAGATCGCGGCGCTGTCCGGCTTTCGCTTTGTCGGCGGCGTCACGGTCGGCAAGGATGTGACGATCGACGAACTGCGTGCGGCCTACGATGCGGTCGTGCTCGCCACTGGAGCCGATCTCAGTCGGTCGCTCGATATTCCCGGCGAAACGCTGCCGGGCTGTTACTCGGCCGGCGAGTTCGTGGCCTGGTACAACGGCCATCCCGATTATCGCGATCGAAGCTTCGATCTCAGCCACGAGGTGGCGACCGTCATCGGCCACGGCAACGTCGCGCTCGACGTCGCGCGCATCCTGTCGAAGACCGCCGATGAACTACGGCAGACGGACATCGCCGCTCACGCACTTGAGGTTCTGGCAGAAAGCCAGGTGCGCGAGGTGCATGTCGTCGGTCGCGGTGGTCCGCTGCAGGCGAAATTCGGCGCCAAGGAGCTGCGCGACTTCCTCAGCCTCACCGCGTGCGATGCCTGGGTCGATCCGCGCGACCTCGCCGCCGTGCCCGAGGCGACCGATGATCCCGAGCGCGACGAGAAGCTCGCTCTGCTTCGCACCTTCGCGGCGCAGACGCCATCCAAGTCGCGGCGGAGCATCTTCCGCTTCGAGCTGACGCCGGTCGCGATCGAGGGCCGGCACAGGGTCGAGGCGATCACCTTGGCGCGGGACGGCGTGGCGGCCGAACGCATCGCATGCGGGGCGATCTTCAGCAGTATCGGCCGTCGCACCGCGCCGATCGCGGGCGTTCCTTACGATGCGGCGCGCGGCGTTCACGCCAATATCGGCGGCCGGGTCACGGACCAAGACGGCGTCGTCCCGGGTCTCTACGTCTGCGGCTGGAGCAAACGGGGCCCGAGCGGCACGATCGGCACGAACCGATCCTGCGGCATGGCGACGGCCGAGGCCGTGATCGCCGATCTGTCGGCGGGTGCGCCGCCGCGCGGCGCGCCCGAGGCGTTGCTGGCGCGGTTGTGGACTCGCGTGCCGCGGCTCGTGAGCTATCAGGACTGGGCGGCGATCGACGCTGTGGAGAAACGCAACGGCGCGGCAAACGGTCGGCCGCGGGAGAAGTTCGTCGCGATCTCCGACATGCTCGCAGCATTGGAAGCAGCATCATGAATCCGGACGCGACTCGGCAGGACTTCTGGCGCGGTCCGAGTATGCCGAGCCGGTCGCCGGGGTGACCGGCGGCTGACCTGTCTCGCCATCCTCGGACTCGTCACTCGCTTGCCGGCGTCACTCGCAGAATCCGCCCGGCGGCGCTGTCGGTGAGCAGCCACAGCGCGCCATCGGGCCCTTGGCGGACGTCGCGGATCCGTTCGCTCAACGCTTGCAACAGCCGTTCTTCGCCGGTGATCTTGTCGCCCTGTAGCGACAGCCGCACCAGCATCTGTCCCGACAGCGCGCCGACGAACAGGCTGCCTTTCCAGTTCGGAAACAGCTTGCCGGTGTAGAACGCCATGCCGCTCGGCGAGATCGACGGCACCCAATACTTGGCCGGCTGCTGCATGCCCGGCTTCGTGGTCGCCTCGTGAATTTTAGCGCCGCTGTAATCGACGCCGTAGCCGATCACTGGCCAGCCGTAATTCTCACCCCTGCGGATCGGGTTGACCTCGTCGCCGCCGCGCGGGCCATGCTCGACTTCCCACAGACTGCCGTCAGCGGGATTGAAAGCGAGGCCTTGCGGATTGCGGTGGCCGAGGCTCCAGACCTCCGGCTTGGCACCGTCGCGACCGGCGAATGGATTGTCCTTCGGCGCGCTGCCGTCGGGCGCGATCCGGACGATCTTGCCGAGATGATTGGACAGATTCTGCGCCTGATCGCGATGGGCGTAGTGCTCGCCGAGAGTGACGAACAGATCGCCGCCGCCGTCCTGTGCGATCCGGCAGCCGTAGTGATTGCCGGACGACAGCGGCCCCTGCTGGCGGAAAATCACCTGGACGTCGTCGAGCCGCGGTGCATCGCCCTCGGTCAGCCGAGCGCGCGCCACCGCGGTCCGGCCGCCGCGGCCGTCGCGTTCGGCGTAGCACAGGTAGAGCGTGCGGTTGGTGGCGATGTCCTTGTCGGCGGCGACGTCGAGCAGTCCGCCCTGACCCGAGGCCCAGACCTCCGGTACGCCCTGCAGCGGTTTGGATACCTGGCCCTGCTGCGTCACCAGTCGCAGCCGGCCGGGGCGCTCGGTCACCAGCATCCGGCCATCGGGCAGGAACGCCAGCCCCCAGGGATGCACCAGATCCTCCGCCACCGTCTGCACGCTCAGCGGACCGGCGGACGATTCGAAGGTCGTGATGGCGCCGCGGCTGGCGGTGACGATGACCAGAGAGGCGACCAGCGCGGTCGCCGCGGTGAGCGTGCCCGAAACCCAGACGATCGGTGCCTTCATCGCAATGCCTCGTCGCAGAATGGCCGTCGCGGCTGCGGACCGGCGCGGTTCAACGCACCGTGATGGAAAAAGATCGTGACTGAGAGGATTGCCGCGCGAAAGATGTCGTCATGCCGCAACGAGGTGCGGCGACAGCAGCGTCAGCGCCAGGATCGCGCCGAGCGAGGCGACCGCGAGCAATAACGACGCGGCGACGGCCCGCAGCAGGCGGGCGGAGGTAACGTGCGCGACGGGCCGGATGAAGCCGGGCGACGGAAGCATGACTCGAAATCCTCGAACCAATCGCCGGCGAATCACCGGCGTCAGCCGATTGTCCTGCAATCACGGGCGCTTGTGCGGCGCCGAGGCGCGCCAAACATGTCCAAATCGTGGCGGAATTGGAGCGGGGTGACCGGCGTCAAGCCTCGGCGGCGAAGTTCGCGGCGTCTGCGACCGCCGCCTCCGGGGTCCAGTCCATGGTAATGAAACCCGGCGTTTGTTCGACCCGGCGCAGCCAGGCGTTGACTGCCGGGAACATCGACAGGTCGAAGTCGCATTGGTCGGCGACATGCGTGTAGCCGTACAGCGCGATGTCGGCGATGGTGAGCTGGCCGGCCGCGAAGTAATCGTTGGTCTTGAGGTGGTTTTCCATCACCTGCAGCGCCGCGTAGCCGCGCTCCAGCCAGTCTTCCAGAGCGTGGGTCTGCAGATCGCGCCCGCCCTTCACCAGACACAGCCAGAAATACGCCGAACCGATGTTGGGCTCGAGCGCGTGCTGCTCGAAGAACATCCACTGCAGCGCTTCGGCCCGGTCCATCCGGGTGTCCGGCGCCAGCGAGGTGCCGACGGCGAGATACCACAGGATCGCGTTGGACTCGGCGAGGTAGCGGCCTGGCGCGGTTTCCAGCAGCGGCACCTGGCCGCTCGGATTCTTGGCGAGGAAGTCGGGCGTGCGGCTTTCGCCGCGCAGGATATCGACCTCGATCGCGCGGTAGGGGGCATCGAGAAACGCCAGCGCAAGGCGAACCTTGTAGCTGTTTCCCGATCGCTGCATCGAATAGAGCTTGTACATCCTGAAGGTCGCTTCGCTCTCCCTGCCGCCGGCATCTGCCGCGCCCAACGCGGCTAAACAATGATGCCCCCCGGCAGGCGTCGCAAGCCCCAAGCGCTGGAAAGCATCGAAATCCCATGCCGCATTGCGAAGGCGGCGGTCGGGGCTCGAAAAACGCGCGGCGGCGACCGATTTGGCCTTTTCGCTATGCGAAATCGGCGGTGAGGGTGGTCTGCCGCGCATGACTGGCAACAGCGCTCCCGGAGCCTACGCCGCAGCGGTTGTACGGCATTCGGGCAATGCCACCATTCCTGCAAGCTTCTTGCGATGCAACGTGCCGACGCTTAGTGTGGAGGCATTCCCGTCAGAGATGGAAGAGTCGTGCCAAATGCCGACTCATGACGGCTGCAAGGAGAAGACGATGCCGTTCCTCGCCACCGCGCTCGATCGTGTCAAGCCGTCCGCGACCATCGCGGTCACGGACAAAGCGCGTGAGCTGAAAGCGGCCGGGCGCAACGTCATCGGCTTGGGCTCCGGCGAGCCGGATTTCGACACCCCCGCCAACATCAAGCTGGCGGCGATCCATGCGGTCGAGGCCGGCAAGACCAAGTACACCGCGGTCGACGGCATTCCGGAGCTGAAGCAGGCGATCATCGCCAAGTTTCAGCGCGAGAACGGCCTCACCTACAAGCCGAACCAGATCATCGTCGGCACCGGCGGCAAGCAGGTGCTGTACAACGCACTGATGGCGACCATCAATCCGGGCGACGAGGTAATCATCCCGGCGCCGTATTGGGTCAGCTATCCGGAAATGGTCGCGCTCGCCGGCGGCGAGAGCGTGCCGGTGGTGTGCACCGCCGAGTTCGGCTTCAAGCTGCAGCCGGCGGCGCTGGAAGCGTCGATCACGCCGAAGACCAAGTGGATCATTCTCAACTCGCCGTCGAACCCGACCGGCGCGGCCTACAGCCGTGCCGAGCTGAAGGCGCTCACCGACGTTCTGGTCAAGCACCCGCATGTCTGGGTGATGACCGACGACATGTACGAGCACCTCGTCTATGACGACTTCGAGTTCACCACCCCGGCGCAGATCGAGCCGAAGCTGTTCGATCGCACCCTGACGGTGAACGGCGTCTCGAAGTCGTATTGCATGACCGGCTGGCGGATCGGCTATGCCGGCGGCCCGGCCGAGCTGATCAAGGCGATGTCGACGATCCAGTCGCAGTCGACCTCGAACCCGTGCTCGATCGCCCAGTGGGCCGCCGTCGAGGCGCTCACCGGTCCGCAAGACTTCATCGACGCGCACAACAAGGTGTTCAAGGAGCGCCGCGATCTGGTGGTGTCGATGCTGAACCAGGCGGCCGGGATCGACTGCCCGCGGCCCGAAGGCGCGTTCTACGTCTATCCGTCTTGTGCCGGCACCATCGGCAAGACCGCGCCGTCGGGCAAAAAGATCGAGACCGACCAGGACTTCGTCACCGAGCTGCTGGAGGCGGAAGGCGTTGCGGTAGTGCAAGGCTCGGCGTTCGGCCTCGGTCCGGCATTCCGGATCTCCTACGCCACCAAGACGTCGGATCTGGAAGACGCCTGCAAGCGCATCCAGCGGTTTTGCGGAAACTTGCGGTAAATATTTCATTAACAATCCGCAAGGTTCACAGGATTCGTTCCAAAACTTTGGAAGCGCCTTGTTTTGGACAAGACGCTTCCTTTTTGTCGCCCTCGCAATCTCAATCCACATGTGGAGTGTGCTTCTATGTTTACCCTTAGACAGTTCGGCATCGCTGCGGTCGCGCTGATCGCCTCGGTCGCGAGTGCGAGCGCGCAGGAGCGCGTGCAGGTCGGCGTGATCGAATGCGCCGGCGGTCCGAACGTCGGTTATGTGGTCGGTTCGACCACTCAGCTCGAGTGCCTGTTCCGGACCGACGGTCGTCGTCCCGAGCCGTACATCGCGCATGTGCAGCGCATTGGCGTCGACCTCGGCTTCACGCAGACCACCGGTCTTGCTTGGGCGGTGTACGCTCCGACCCGTCGCATCGGCCGCGGTGACCTCGGCGGCAGCTACGGCGGCGTCGGCGCCAACGCGTCGTTCGGCTTCGGCGTCGGCGGCAACCTGCTGGTCGGCGGCTCCAACAACGCCTTCGCACTGCAGCCGCTCAGCCTGCAGGGCCAGACCGGCCTGAACGCCACCGCGGGCATCGTCGACGTGCAGCTCCTGCCGGCGCCGATCGCCAAGAAGCACTACCGCAAGCATCGCCGTCATCATCGTCATCACTAATTGACGGCGCCTCCGGCGCATTCGACATCGTTCGCAGAAGGGCCCGCATCCGCGGGCCCTTCTTGCATTTTCGATACGTTTTACAATCGAACGCCGCGCGTTCGGACAGATCGCCGCGCTTTCGCGGACCCGGCTGTCATTGAAGATTTGCCATTGCTGTGACTAGATGACGGCGATTGTTCGATCGGGTTCGAACGAATCGAGTCGTCTTCCGCATCACCTTCCTACGTCGGAGATTTTCACCATGCGCCGCCTCTCGCTTTTCGTCGGACTCGCCGCCGCCGCGTTGACCGTCACCGCCGCCAATGCGCAGCAGAACCGGGTGCGGGTCGGCATGCTCGAATGCCGCGGCGGCGCCAGCATGGGATTCATCGTCGGTTCGGTAACCAATCTCGGCTGCGTCCTGCGCAGTGACGGCCGCCCTGACACGCCCTATGTCGCCACCATCCGCAAGGTCGGTCTCGACCTTGGGATCACGCCGGAAACCGCACTGAGCTGGGTCGTGCTGGCGCCGGTCGAGCGCTTCGGCCCTGGGGACCTCGCTGGTAACTACGCTGGGGCGCAGGGCTCTGCGTCGGTCGGTGTCGGTGTCGGCGCCAACGTGTTGATCGGGGGCTCGGCGAATTCGATCGCGCTGCAGCCGGTCAGCCTGCAGGGACAGACCGGCGTCAACGTCGCGGTCGGCCTGCAGGAACTCGAGCTGCGTCCGGGCCGCTAACTAACAGCGACCGCTCCGGTTCAATTCCAGCTATGCAACATTGCGCTGCGATGCAAACGCGTCGCAGCGCTTTTTTTGGTGTCCTTGATCCTGCTCAACACCGACATGGTGTCGTCGTAATTTTTCGCGCTTGCCAAGTGTCGTGTGTTGCGAAAGCATCACGTCTTGCCGACCCAATCACGGGCCGAGCTCCAAAGTCAGGAGGCGGCGATGGGACAAGACGTCAGAAGTCCCCGTGGTCCCCGGTGCATTGCACTGGTGGGCCCATTCCAAAGCGGAAAAACCACACTACTTGAAGCGATCCTGGCGCGTACCGGCGCCATCCCACGAGCCGGCTCGGTCGATGCCGGCACCTCGCACGGCGATTCCAGCCCCGAGGCCCGCCAGCACAAAATGGGCCTCAGCCTCACCGCCGTCACCACCCAGTTCATGGGTGAGACCTACACCTTCCTCGATTGTCCCGGCTCCGTCGAATTCGCGCACGACATGCGCGCGGCGCTTCCCGCCGTCGACGCCGCCGTGGTGGTGTGCGAAGCCGACGAGCGCAAGCTGCCGCAGTTGCAGCTGATCCTGCGCGAACTCGAAGATCTCGGCATTCCCAGATTCCTGTTCCTGAACAAGATCGATCGCGCCAACAAACGCATTCGCGAAGTGCTCGACAGTCTGCAGCCGGCATCCCGCATCCCGCTGGTGCTGCGCCAAATTCCGATCTGGAACGGCGACCTGATCGCCGGTTATGTCGACCTCGCGCTGGAGCGCGCCTTCGTCTATCGGGAGCACAAGCCCTCCGAAGTGATCGATCTCGCAGGCGGCGATCTCGACCGCGAGAAGGAAGCGCGGTTCTCGATGCTCGAGAAGCTCGCCGATCATGACGACGCGCTGATGGAGCAACTGCTCGACGACATCCAGCCGCCGCGCGACTCGGTGTTCGACGATCTCGCCCGCGAGCTGCGAGAAGGCGTGATCTGTCCGGTGCTGCTCGGCTCGGCGCTGCGCGAGAACGGCGTGCTCCGTCTGTTGAAGGCGCTGCGCCACGAGGCGCCGGACGTGGCTGAAACCGCGGCGCGCCTCGGCGTCACCGCCGGCAAGGAGGCGGTCGGCTACGTCTTCAAGACTCAGCATCTGCAGCACGGCGGCAAGCTGTCGCTGGCTCGGCTGTTCGCCGGCACGCTCGCTGATGGCGATAATGTGCTGTCATCGTCCGGTGAAGCCGCGCGCGTCTCCGGCATCCAGACCGTCGGCGGCGGTGCCGACAGCAAGCGCTCGTCGGCGACGGCCGGCGACGTGGTGGCGCTCGGCAAGCTCGATGCGATCAAGACCGGCGACACCTTCGGCAACGGCAAGACTGCACCGGCCGCATTGGTCGCAGTCAATGCCGCGCCGCCGGTGCTGGCGATGGCGCTCGCCGCCGCCGATCGCAAGGACGACGTCAAGCTCGGCCAGGCGCTGCAGCGGCTGAACGAGGAGGATCCGTCGCTCACCATCGTGCACGATCCGCAGAGCCACGAGATGGTGCTGTGGGGGCAGGGCGAGATGCACCTTCGGGTCGCGCTGGAGCGGCTGCGCGATCGCTACGGCGTCACCGTGAAGTCGCACGCCCCGGGCATCGGCTATCGCGAGACCATCCGCAAACCGGTGACCCAGCGTGGTCGTCACAAGAAACAGTCTGGCGGCCACGGCCAGTTCGGCGACGTGGTGCTGGACATCAAGCCGCTGCCGCGCGGCGAGGGCTTCGCCTTCGCCGAGACCGTGGTCGGCGGTGCCGTGCCGCGCAACTACATGGGCGCGGTCGAGGAGGGGGTGGTCGACGCGCTGCGCGCCGGTCCGCTGGGCTTCCCGGTGGTCGATGTCCACGTCACCCTGACCGACGGCTCGTATCACAGCGTGGATTCGTCCGACATGGCGTTCCGCACTGCGGCGCGGATCGGCATCACCGAAGCGTTGCCGCAGTGCCAGCCGGTGCTGCTGGAGCCGATCCACACCGTCGAGATCGTTTGCCCGACCGAGGCGACCGCCAAGGTCAACGCCATCCTGTCCGGGCGGCGAGGCCAGATCCTCGGCTTCGATACCCGCGAGGGCTGGCCGGGCTGGGACATGGTGCGGGCCACCATGCCCGAAGCCGAGATCAGCGACCTGATCGTCGAGTTGCGCTCGGCCACCGCCGGTGCCGGCAGCTTCACACGGAGCTTCGACCACATGGCCGAGGTCTCCGGACGGACCGCCGACCAGATCGTCGCGGCGCATCGGCAGGCGGCGGCCTGAGTTCGACAGAGCGCTGGTCGGGTTCTCGCCCGGCGCTCACCAAAATATGACTGCTCCAAAGCGGCTGGACTGATGTTTAAAACATCACTCCAGCCGCTTTCTGTTTGCCTGATCTCGTCTAAAGCATCATATTGCAGACTTCAGACATCAGAAGTCATGCCTCACCTATGATGACCGCAGCCCAATTGCGCGCCGCCCGTGCGCTGCTTGGCATCGACCAGCGCACGCTGGCCGAATTGTCCGGCGTTTCGCTGCCGACCATCCAGCGGATGGAGGCGAGCGAAGGCAATGTCCGTGGTGTGGTGGAATCCCTCACCAAGGTCATCGAAGCCCTCGAGCGCGGCGGCGTGGTTCTGATCGGAGACAATTCCCGCAGCGAAGGCGGCGGTCGCGGCGTCCGGTTCAAAGAGCCGGCGCCGCCCCGCAACGAGGCCTGACGGTTTCGGTGCAGCAGCGGGGCGGACCAGGAGAAACGGTATGGATACCTCCCGGCGACTGATGGCTGCGACCAAACCCAGCTTCCGCGAGCTGTTCACGCCCAAGCTGATTACCGCGCTGCGCGAAGGCTACGGCCTCGCTGATTTCCGCGCCGATCTGATCGCCGGCCTCACCGTGGCGATCGTGGCGCTGCCGCTGTCGACTGCGATCGCGATCGCCTCCGGCGTCACGCCGGATCGCGGCCTGTACGCCGCGGTGGTCGGCGGCTTCCTGGTCTCCGCGTTCGGCGGTTCGCGTTTCCAGATCGGCGGACCGGCAGGCGCCTTCATCGTGCTGGTGATGCTCAGCGTGCAGCGCCACGGCATCGACGGCGTGCTGCTGGCGACCTTCATGGCCGGGATGATCCTGGTGGTAGCCGGCTTTCTGCAGATCGGCACCTACGTCAAATTCATTCCCTATCCGGTCACGGTCGGTTTCACCGCCGGCATCGCGGTGATCATCTTCGCCAGCCAGATCAAGGATCTGCTCGGCATCGAGCTGGCGAAGGAGCCGGGCCCGATCATCCCCAAATTGGAAGCGCTGGCGCAGGCGCTGCCGACCATGAACGTCTATGCGCTCGGCATCGCGCTCACCGCGATCGTGCTGATCGTCGGCCTGAAGAAGCTGCGGCCGAACTGGCCGGGACTATTGATCGCGGTCGCGGTCACCGCTGCACTGGTGTGGGGCTTCTCGCTGCCGGTCGCGACCATCGGCACAAGGTTCGGCGGCATTCCGGAGAGTTTCCCGCTGCCGTCCTGGCCGGCGTTCTCGACCGCCAAGGTGATCGAGATGCTGCCCGACGCGATCGCGTTCGCGCTGCTCGGCTCGATCGAGTCGCTGCTATCCGCCGTGGTGGCGGACGGCATGACCGGCCGGCGGCATCGTTCGAATTGCGAACTGGTGGCGCAGGGCTTCGCCAATATGGGGTCGGCGCTGTTCGGCGGCATCTGCGTCACCGGTGCGATCGCGCGTACCGCCACCAACATCCGCACCGGCGCGCGCACCCCGATCGCCGGCATGCTGCATTCGATGTTCCTGCTGCTGTTCATGCTGGTTGCGGCCCCGCTGGCGAGCTACATCCCGCTGTCGACGCTCGCCGCGGTGCTGGCGATTGTCGCCTGGAACATGGCCGAGAAGCACGAATTCGCCACGCTGCTGCGCTCGTCGCGCGGTGACGCGGTGGTGCTGCTCGCAACCTTCCTGCTCACCGTGTTCCGCGATCTCACCGAAGGCATCGTGGTCGGCTTCGCGCTCGGCGCGGTGCTGTTCATCCACCGCATGTCCGAAGTCACCGGCGTCGAAGCCTATTCCGGGCTGGCGCAGGAGGACCGCGCCGACGAGAACGGCAAGCGCCGCGGCACCGCCGCCGATCTGGCGCTGGTCACCGATCCGGACGTCGTCGTGTACCGCATCACCGGCGCGTTCTTCTTCGGCGCCGCTGCCACCGTCACCTCGGTGCTCAACAACATCGCCGATCGCCACAAGGTCTTCGTGGTCGACTTCGCCGCGGTGCCATTCCTGGATTCCACCGCTGCCAATGCGATCTACCGCGTCGCGTTGTCGGCGCAGCGCAAACGCATCAAGCTGATCGTCACCGGCGCCTCGCCGACGGTGCGGCGCGCGCTGCTGACCCACGGCGTCAAGCCGCCGCTGGCGCAGTACCGGCCCGACATTGCGACCGCAGTCGACGAGATCAAGGGCAAGACCGTCGCTCCCGAGGAGGGGCCGTCGCCGCAGCCCGCCACGGCGTGAGGCCACCGACTTCCGTCGCGGCGGCGCGTTTTGCGATTGACGCTGGCGCGCCGGCCTGATTTTCACGGAAGCGTTTCGGAAGGGGCTCGCTGCGGGAGGGCGAAATGACTGCGATCAAGCGCGCCGCGTGTCTGATCGGCTGGCCGGCGGCGCATTCGCGCTCACCGCTGATCCATCATTACTGGCTGCGCCAGCTCGGCATCGAGGGCGGCTATTCGATCGAAGCCGTGCCGCCGGAAGGCTTCGCCGAATTCGTGCTGAACCTGAGAACGCACGGCTATGTCGGCGCCAACGTCACCATCCCGCACAAGGAGCGCGCGCTGCAGCTCACCGAGCCGGACGCGCGCGCCCGCGCAGTCGGCGCCGCCAATACGCTGTACTACGACGGCGATCTTTTGCGCTCGACCAACACCGACGTCGAAGGCTTCATCGGCAATCTCGACGCGTCGGCGCCGGGCTGGGACCGCACCGCGCATGCGCTGGTGCTCGGCGCCGGCGGCTCGTCGCGCGCGGTGGTGTTCGGCCTGCTCGAACGGGGCATCGGCCGGATCGCGCTCGCCAATCGCTCGATCGAACGGGCCCAGGCGCTGCGCGATCTGTTCGGCGACCGCGTTGTGCCGATTGCCTGGAGCGATATCCCGGTGGCGCTGCCGGGGGCCGGACTTCTGGTCAACACCACGTCGCTCGGGATGAAGGGACAGCCGCCGCTCCCGATCGACCTGTCGGTACTGCTGGCGGACGCGGTGGTGGCCGATCTGGTCTATGTGCCGCTGGAAACCGATCTGCTCGCCGCTGCCAGGGCGCGCGGCCTGCGCACTGCCGACGGGCTCGGCATGCTGCTGCATCAGGCGGTGCGCGGCTTCGATCTCTGGTTCGGCGCGCGGCCGCACGTCACCGCGGAGCTGCGCGCGCTGGTCGAAGCCGATCTGCTTGGACACAAATAGGACGGGCGTCTGCCGGGGGCGGCGCACGTTCCGTCATTCGTCCCGGGCGCCGGGCCGGGGCCGATAGCGCGGCAGCGACCAACCGCGTTGCAGCGCTGCGGCGCGGATCAGCAGCGCCAGCGCAAAGCCGGCGACGGTGCCGAATTCGCGGCTGGCCCCCAATGCCGTCGACGTCTCATAGGTCGCGGCACCGAGCAGCGCGGCGGTGACGTAGATCTCGCGGCGCAGGATGACCGGAATCTCGCCGCCGAGCAGATCGCGGATGATGCCGCCGAAGGTCGCGGTGACGACGCCCATCGCAACTGCGACGATGCCGTTGGCGCCCGCCAGCGCGGCGCGCTCGGCGCCACTGACCGCGAACAGCGCCATGCCGATGGCGTCGAGCCACAACAGCATCTTGTAGCGCGAATGCGGAATGTGCGCGGTGAAGAACACGACTCCGGACACCAGCACGCAGGCGACCAGATAGGCCGGTTCGCGGATCCAGAACACCGGCTGGTCGAGCAGCACGTCGCGCAGCGTGCCGCCGCCGATGCCGGTCGCGGTGCCGAGCAGCGCGAAGCCGACGATGTCCATTTCCTTGCGCGACGCCACCAGCGCGCCGGTGACGGCGAACACCACCACGCCGAGCCAGTCGAGCAGCGTGGTGACGGTCTCGAACATCGTGCGTCTCCGAGCAGTCGCCGGTCCTCAACGGCCGACGAACTTCGCCTCGCGCTTCTCCATGAAGGCCGCGATGCCTTCCTTCATGTCCTGCGTCTTGAACAGCGGCAGCAGCTGCAAGTACACGTGATGGACGTGGTCCGGGAAGGTCTCGTTCAGGCCCATCCGCATCATCCGCTTGGCCGCCTGCACCGCCAGCGGCGCATTGCCGGCGATCTCCTTGGCGACCGCGCGGGCGCGGCCCATCAGCTCGGCGTCGGGCACGACTTCGTTGGCGAGGCCCCATTCCAGGCTCTCGCGTGCGCTCAAGGTCCGCCCGGTAAAGATCAGCTCGGCGGCCTTGGCCCAGCCGATCATTCGCGGCAGAAACCAGGTGCCGCCGCTCTCCGGCACCACGCCGCGCTTGACGAAGGCGGCAGCCAGCTTGGCGGATTCCGCCATGATGCGGATGTCGCAGCCGAGCGCGGTGTCCATGCCGTAGCCGGCCGCGCCGCCGTTGACGGCACAGATCACCGGCTTGTCCATCGCCTGCAGCACGGTCGGCGGCGTGTTGCGCAAGTCGAGCGTGGTCGGTGACGACGCCGCGCTGAGACCTTCGTCGCCGCGCTCCTTGTTGAGATCCAGCCCGGCGCAGAACGCGCGGCCATTGCCGGTGAGGATGACGCAGCGGACGTCCGGATCTTCGTTGGCCTTGGTCAGCAGCGCCGCCAGCGTGTTCAGCATCGGCCCGGAGATCGTGTTCAGCCGCTCCGGCGCGTTCAGCGTGATGGTGGCGATGTGATCCTCGACCGCATAGAGCACTTCGCTGGAAGCGGACTGTACGCTCGTGTGCATGTTGGTCATCGGTTTCCTCCTAATTTTTGCTTTTTGTTGTTGTTAGTTGTCCTCTCCCCGTCAGTGCGAGGAGCGAAGCGACGAAGCAATCCAGCGCCGTGCACTCGGCTGGATTGCTTCGCGGAGCCTGTCATCGGGCGGCACTTCGTGCCGACCCGTTGGCTGGCAATGACGTGGAGAGGGCAGGGCGGAATTACTCCGCCAGCACCTTCTCGTCGATCTCGTGGATCGAATTGACGCCGCACAGGCCCATCGTGGTCGACAGCTCCTTGCCGATGATGTCGATCGCCTTGGCGACACCCGGGCCGCCATAGGCGCCAAGGCCGTAGATGTAGGCGCGGCCGATCATGCAGCTCTTGGCGCCGAGCGCGAGCGCGCGCATCACGTCCTGGCCGGAGCGGATGCCGCCGTCGAACATCACCTCGATGTGCGAGCCGACGGTGTGGACGATCTCCGGCAGCACCTCGATCGACGACGGTGCACCGTCGAGCTGGCGACCGCCGTGGTTCGACACCACCAGCGCCTCGGCGCCGACCTTCACCGCCTCGCGGGCGTCCTCGACGTCGAGGATGCCCTTGATGATCAGCTTGCCGGGCCAGATCGAACGGATCCAGTCGATGTCGCGCCAGTTCAGCGAGGCGTCGAACTGCGACGCCACCCAGGCCGACACCGATTCCAGATCCTTGGAGCCGGGCAGGTGGCCGGCGATGTTGCCGAAATTGCGCCGGGACGTGCCGAGAATGCCCTTCACCCAGCCCGGCTTGGTGGCGATGTCGACGACGTTCTTGAACTTGAACAGCTGCGGCGGCACCGTCATGCCGTTCTTGATGTCCTGGTGGCGCTGGCCGATCACCTGCAGGTCGACGGTGAGCACCAGCGCGCTGCACTTGGCGGCGATCGCGCGCTCGATCAGCGCTTTGACGAAGCCGCGGTCGCGCATCACGTAGAGCTGAAACCAGAACGGCTTCTCGACATTCGCGGCGACGTCCTCGATCGAGCAGATCGACATCGTCGACAGCGTATAGGGGATGCCCGCGGCCTGCGCGGCGCGGCAGGCGTGGATCTCACCGTCGGCGTGCTGCATCCCGGTCGAGCCCACCGGCGCCAGGATCAGCGGCATCGCGTAAGTGTCGCCGAGGATGGTGGTGGCCAGATCGCGCTTGGAGATGTCGACCAGAATGCGCTGCCGGAATTTGATCCGCTTCAAGTCTTCCACGTTCGCCCGCAGCGTCTCCTCGGCATAGGAGCCGTGGTCGACATAGTCGAAGAACATCTTCGGAACCCGGCGCTTGTGGATCTGGCGGAGGTCTTCGATGCAGGTGATCTCTTTCATGGAATTGCCGTCTGCCTGTTGCCGGGTGTTGCGAGCCGCTCGTCCTGTAGCACGCGGGCGCCCTGTGCAAAATCGTCGCGTCAGAGATCGGTGAAGTCTGGGAACTCGCTGCGTCGCGGCGCGTTTTCCATCCCAATTCGCGAAGGTGGAGCAGGAGGACGTGATGACAGACGCCAAGACCGCCGACACCCCGACCAAGAACAAGAAAGAGCTGGAAGAGGAACTCAACGAAGGTCTGGAGGACTCCTTTCCGGGCTCCGATCCGGTCAGCGTGACTCAGCCTGCCCCGTCGAAGCCGGATGGGGATAAGCGCCGGAAGGGTTAATCATCCGACCCTGCAAATTGCCGGATAATTTCAGTATTTCAGAAGGTTACGCCGCCGGTCCAGCTCGGCGGCGTAATCTTTGATTACATTTTTTGAAGTCCTCGCAATCATTTTAGGCCTATAAGGCCGTTTCGCCGCACGGCAAGCCCCGGACGAATCGTGGGTTTTTGGCCGTGACCGGCAAGGGCGGGGGACAATTGATGAGCCGCAGATATTTCGGGACGGACGGAATCCGGGGCCGCGCCAACGGTTTGATCACGCCGGAGCTGGCCCTGAAGGTCGGCCAGGCCGCGGGCCTCGCGTTTCAGCGCGGTGAGCATCGCCATCGGGTGGTGATCGGCAAGGATACCCGTCTGTCCGGCTACATGATCGAGAACGCGATGGTCGCGGGCTTCACCTCGGTCGGCATGGACGTGCTGCTGGTCGGCCCGATGCCGACCCCGGCGGTCGCGATGCTGACCAAGTCGATGCGCGCCGATCTCGGCGTGATGATTTCTGCGTCGCATAACCTGTTCGAGGACAATGGCATCAAGCTGTTCGGCCCGCTCGGCTACAAGCTCAGCGACGACGTCGAGAAGCAGATCGAACTGATGCTCGACGACTCGCTCGACAAGAAGCTGGCGCAGAGCGCCAGCCTCGGCCGCGCCCGCCGCATCGACGGCGTCCACGACCGCTACATCGAATTCGCCAAACGCACGCTGCCGCGCGAGCTCAGCCTCGAAGGCCTGCGCGTGGTGATCGATTGCGCCAACGGTGCCGCCTACAAGGTGGTGCCCGAGGCGCTGTGGGAGCTCGGCGCCGACGTGATCTCGATCGGGGTCGAGCCCGACGGCTTCAATATCAACAAGGAATGCGGCTCGACCGCGCCGCAGGCGCTGTGCGCCAAGGTCCGCGAGATGCGCGCCGACATCGGCATCGCGCTCGACGGCGATGCCGACCGCGTCATTCTGGTCGACGAGCGCGGCCATGTGGTCGACGGCGATCAGCTGCTGGCGGTGATCGGCCAGAGCTGGAAGGAAGACGGCCGCCTCGCCAAGCCGGGCGTGGTCGCCACCGTGATGTCCAATCTCGGTCTGGAGCGTTTCCTCGCAGGCGAAGGCATCGCGCTGCTGCGCACCCCGGTCGGCGACCGCTACGTGCTCGAGCAGATGCTGAAGGACGGCTACAACGTCGGCGGCGAGTCCTCCGGCCACATCATCCTGTCCGACTTCAACACCACCGGCGACGGCTTCGTCGCGGCGCTGCAGGTGCTGGCGATGGTGCAGAAGCTCGGCCGTCCGGTGTCCGAAGTCTGCCACCGCTTCGATCCGCTGCCGCAGATCCTGAAGAACGTGCGCTATCGCAGCGGTCGTCCGCTCGACGACGGCGGCGTGATCTCGGCGATCCAGGACGGCGAGAAGCGGTTGAACGGCCACGGCCGGCTGCTGATCCGCCCCTCCGGCACCGAACCGGTGATCCGGGTGATGGGCGAGGGCGACGATCACGACATGGTCGAAGAAGTGGTCGACAGCATCGTCGACGCGCTCGGCAACGCGGCGGCTGCGGCGGCCTGAGGCCCGCCCCGCCGCGTCGGGCGGGGTGCAACGCTGCCATCGCGAATCCGCGCTACACACTCGTGGCGCTTGCAACTACTTTGTCAGCGGTCGGCCAACGTGCCGGCCGTTCGTTGTTGTTGCGCCGCGCAATTTAGTCGGCACCCCAAGCCCATTTCAGGAAACGCCGTGAACAAGCCTGTCACCGTCGATGCGGATATCGCTGCTCCGGTCAATCCGGCCGAGCTGCCGTTGCCCGAACTCACCAAGCCGGCGGCGCCTGCCGCGGCCGGGCCGGCCTATATCGTGCTCGGCGGCATCAGCTTCTCGCATTTTCTCAACGACACCATGCAGTCGCTGATTCCGTCGGTGTATCCGATCCTGAAGGCGAACTACGCGCTCGACTTCGGTCAGATCGGCCTGATTACGCTGGCGTTCCAGTTCACCGCCTCGCTGCTGCAGCCGGTGGTCGGGCACATCACCGACAAGAAGGCGCAGCCGTTCTCGCTGGCGATCGGCATGGGCTCGACGTTTCTCGGCCTGCTGCTGCTCAGCGTCGCGCATTCCTATGCGGTGATCCTGATCGCCGCGGCGATGATCGGGCTCGGCTCGGCGGTGTTTCACCCCGAGTCGGCGCGGATCGCGCGGCTCGCCTCCGGCGGTCGCCACGGCATGGCGCAGTCGGTGTTTCAGGTCGGCGGCAACGCCGGCACGGCGCTCGGCCCGGTGCTGGCGGCGCTGATCGTGGTGCCGTTCGGCCAGCCGTCGATCGCCTGGTTCTCGTCGATCGCGTTCCTCGCCATCATCGTGCTGTGGCGGATCGGCGTGTGGTACAAGCCGCAGGTCGCCGGCAAGAAGAGAATGGTGGTGCAGTCGCATCCGCACGCGCCGAGCCGGCGGCGGGTGATGGTGGCGCTGGTGGTGCTGGTGGCGCTGCTGTTCTCCAAGCAGCTCTATCTGTCGAGCCTGTCGAGCTACTACACGTTCTATCTGATCGACAAGTTCCACGTCTCGACCCAGACCGCGCAGATGTTCCTGTTCATCTTCCTGGCCGCCACCGCGGCCGGGGTGTTCTTCGGCGGTCCGCTCGGCGACCGGTTCGGCCGCCGCTACGTGATCTGGTTCTCGATCCTCGGCATCCTGCCGTTCACCCTGGCGCTGCCCTATGCCGGGCTGTACGCCAGCGCCGTGCTCACCGTGTTCATCGGCTTCATCCTGGCGTCGGCGACGCCGGCGATCATCGTGTTCGCCCAGGAGCTGATGCCGCACCGGTTCGGCATGATCTCGGGGATCTTCTTCGGCTTTGCCTTCGGCATCGGCGGCCTCGGTGCCGCGGCGCTCGGCGAGGTCGCCGACATCCGTGGTATCGATTTCGTCTATCAGGTCTGTTCGTTCCTGCCGGCGCTCGGGCTGTTGGCGGTGCTGCTGCCGAAGATGCCGCGCCACGCCCACTGACACGACGGGGTCGGGCTCGCTCGGTCCTCGATGATCTTCACAAAACGGCTTCGGTTCCCCACTGGAACCGGAGCCGTTTGTCTGATGGCGGCTCTCGGCTCGGTCGTTCACGATTTGTTAGTCAAGCGCGCCGCCGCAGGTCCACGCTTGGTGATTGTTACCAGGGCCGGTGGTACGTCACTAAATGTCAACCTTAAAAATTAGGGTTAAGTCGCGCTTAAGGAATTGATGGCATCGTGTGGTCCATAGGTTTCCGGGTGTGGGGCCTTCGTAATTGATCATTGGACCAAAGGACGAAGCCAATGCGTAGCGTGAAGATGTTGATGGCCGCCGGAGCGGCTTCGCTGATTGCCTCGGCCGCGGTGGCCGCCGACATGCCGATTGCACCGCCGCCCGCTTATGCGCCGCCGCCGGCCGAAGATTTCGGCGGCTGGTATCTGCGCGGCGACATCGGATTCAGCAACCAGCAGGTCAAGGATCTGCGCTACGGGCGTGAATCGGCCTACTCGCAGCTCACCTCGTTCGACCAGCAGACCTCGTTCGACTCGGCCGGCATCTACGGCCTCGGCGTCGGTTATCAGTTCAATCCGTGGCTGCGCGCCGACTTGATCGGTCAGTACCGCGGCAATTCGAACTTCAAGGGCACCGACCGCTTCACCGGCACCGCCAGCGGCTTCGCGTACAACGGTATCGACAATTACGGCGCCTCCAAGTCCGAATGGCTGGTGATGGCCAACGCCTATGTCGATCTCGGTACCTGGTGGTGCATCACCCCGTTCGTCGGCGCCGGCGTCGGTGCTGCGCGGGTGACGATGGCCAACTTCACCGACACCGGGATCAACAACATCCCGTTCTCGACCGCTAGCTTCGCCAGCGCGCCGACCGCGTCGAAATGGAATCTGGCCTGGGCGATCCACACCGGTCTCGCCTACAAGGTCAATCCGAACCTGACCCTCGAACTGGCCTACAGCTATCTCAATCTCGGCGACGGCTACACCGGTTCGCTGTCGACCTTCACCGGGCTCACCACGAACAACAGCTTCAAGTTCAAGGATATCACCTCGCACGACGTGAAGTTCGGCGTGCGCTGGAATCTCGATGCCGGCCCGGTCTATTCGGAGCCGCCGGTGCTGATGCGCAAGGGCTGATCGCCCTCCATTCGTTTACGAGTGTTAACGGCGCGGGAGCTTCCCGCGCCGTTTTTGTTTGTCCGGAGCCCTATCCGACAACGAAGAATTAAGGTTAACGCCGCATGATCAGCAGCGTGGAAGGGTTCGTCGGGGGAGTGTGCGATGCGTAGAGTTGTGGTGGCCGCGGCGGTCGGCGTGATGGCACAGGCGGCGTACGCGGCGGACATGCCGGACTACGGCCCGCTGCGCGGCGCGCTGGTGGAGACGCCCCGGGTGGTCAACTGGGAGGGCTTCTACGTCGGTGGCCAGGGCGGCTACGGCACCTCCGACATGAATTTCACGAACTCGACGAGTGACATCGCCTCGAATCTGCTGGCCAACACCGTTGTCGAAAGTCAGATGGCAGTGTCGTCTTGGCCCGTGCTGGGCAAGACCTCCTCGCACGGTCAAGGATGGGGCGCTTTCGTTGGTTACAATGCCCAATGGGACGACGTCGTGCTGGGCATCGAAGCCAATTACATGCACGGCAGTTTCGGTGGCTCCGCGATCGGGTCGATGGGGCGCCAGATCACCTACAACAATGTTAATTACAGCGCGACCTACACCAGCAGTGCCGCGATCAACGTCAACGATATAGGCTCGGCCCGATTGCGTGCCGGCTACGCATTTGGAAGTTTCCTGCCTTACGCCTTCATCGGTGCCTCGCTCGGACAGGCTGACATCATCCGCACCGCGACCATCACCGGCACGCAGGGTGGCAACACGGTGATGCCGTTGTCCGCCACCAAAGTCCAGAATGGGCACTTCATCTACGGATATGCGGGCGGTCTGGGCATGGACATGATGCTGTATCGCGGCCTGTTTCTGCGCGCCGAGTGGGAGTACCTGAAGTTTTCGGCGCCGGTCGACACCAGCGTCTCCACCGTGCGCGCCGGCCTTGGGTACAAATTCTGATCCGGCGATGCTGATGGCCAATCGTCGGCGATCACTGATGATGGCGCACACATGAAGATCTACGGTGATCTGAATTCCGGCAATTGCCTGAAGGTGAAGTGGACCTGCGATCGGCTGGGCCTGCCGTATCAGTGGATCGCCGTCGATACGATGAAAGGAGAAAGCCGGACGCCGGCATTCCTGGCGCTGAACCCAGCCGGGCAGGTACCGGCGGTCGCTTTCGACGGCAGCCGCACGCTGGCGCAATCCAATGCCATCATCCGCTATCTCGCCCGCGGCAGCGACCTGATCCCTGCCGATCCATGGCTCGCGGCCAAGATGGACGAGTGGCTGTTCTGGGAGCAGTACAGCCACGAACCGTATATCGCGGTGTGTCGTTTCCAGATGGTCTATCTCGGCAAGCCGGTCAGCGAACTCGATCCGGACAAAGTTCGCCGCGGCCACGCCGCGTTGGCCCGGATGGAGCAGCATCTGACGCAGTCCGGCTTTCTCGCCGGCGACCAGCTGTCGCTCGCCGACGTCGCGCTGCTCGCTTACACGCGAATGGCCGAGCAGGGCGGCTTTGCGTTGCAGGCTTATCCGGCCGTGCGAGGCTGGATCGGCCGTGCCGAAGCAGGGCTCGGCCTGCCTGGCTTCGACCCTGTCACCGCATCGCCCCAATGAGCGACGAGTCCGCCGTCACCATTCGGGCCGCACGCCGGGACGACGTGGTCGCGATCGTGGCGATGCTGGCCGACGATCATCTGGGAGCCGGCCGCGAAAAGCTGGAAGACCCGCTACCGGACTCCTACTACGCGGCGTTCGAGGCGCTGCAGCGGACGCCGCACATCCAGATGGTGGTGGCGGAGGATCGGGACGGCCGCGTCGTGGGCTGTCTGCAGCTCGCGGAGTTGCCCGGTCTCAGCTCCCAGGGCGCTTCGCGGGCGATCATCGAAGACGTGCGCGTCGCCAGCGATTGCCGCAGCCGCGGGATCGGCGAACAGTTGGTACGCTGGGCGATCGCACAAGCGCGGGGCCGGCACTGCAAACTTATCGAATTGTTTACTCATCAAAGCCGTGTCGACGCGCAACGTTTTTATGTCCGATTGGGCTTCGAGCCGTCGCATGTCGGCATGACGATACGATTCTAATTCGATAAATCCCTTCGGTTGTCGTGGCCCAGTATTGCTACTTGGTGGCAGTTTAACGTCGAGGTAATAGGGTCAGTAAGATTCTGTGCGCTATAGGAGGCGCGGCTTCTCGGGAAGGGAGGCTGCTGCCCCGACAACTGTCAACTTAGCTTGTCGGAAATTAGGAGTGCACGATCGATGACTCGGCCGCAGGTGAAGCCTACGGGCATCGAATGCCCGTTCGACGAAGATGAACTGATCGTCTCCAAGACCGATTTGAAAGGGCATATTACATACGCCAACGACGTATTTGTCCGGCTTGCGAAGTATCCTCGGTCGGACGTGATCGGCGCGCCGCATTCGCTGGTGCGCCATCCGGACATGCCGCGCTCGATCTTCAAGCTGCTGTGGGACACGATCCAGGCGAAGAAAGAGATCTTTGCCTATGTGGTGAATATGGCGCGCGATGGTGATCACTACTGGGTGTTCGCGCACGTCACTCCGACGCTGGACGCCCAGCGCAACGTCACAGGGTTCCATTCCAATCGACGCAAGCCGGATCGCGATCAGATCACCCAGATCGAGGCGCTGTATCGCCAATTGCGCGACGAAGAAACCAAGCATCGCAACGCCAAGGACGGCATGATGGCCGGATATGGAATGCTGATGAACATGCTCAAGGATCGGGGTGTCGAGTATGATGAGTTCATCTTCTCTGTCTAAGGCGATCGTCGCTGTCGTTGCCGCCGCGGTGGTGATGGTGGGGCTGAGTGCCGTCGGAATGGTGGTCGGCTCGCTCGGCTATATCGTCGAACTGGCCGCAATCGGAATCGCCCTGATGCTGATTGGCTACGCTGTCTGGCTGCTGCGAGGCACTTCGGCGGCGCTCAAAGAGATCGCTGCCGTCTGCGTCGAAGCCGCGCACGGCAATCTCGAGGCCCGCGTGCAGGGCCGCCGCGACGGCGGTGAGATCGGCCGGGCTCAGGCCGAGGTCAACAACATGCTCGACATCGTCGACGCCTTCGTTCGCGAGTCGTCCGCCTCGATGGAGTATGTCAGCCACGGTAAGACCTTTCGTAAGGTGCTGACCCGCGGTCTGCCCGGCTCGTTCAAGAACGCCTCGGTGGTGATCAATACGGCCTCCGACTCGATGGACCGCCGGGTGCGCGAGGTGGCGAAAGAAGCGCAATGCTTCGCGGCGGGCATGGACGACGTTGCCGGGCTGCTGACCACGGCGTCCACCGGGCTGAAATCCGATGCCGGGGCGATGGCCGAAGCGGCAGAGGAAACCAGCCGCCAATCGGTCAGCGTCGCGTCCGGCGCCGAGCAGGCCTCGGCCAACGTGCAGACCGTGGCCAGCGCAGCCGAGCAACTCACGGCCTCGATCTCCGAGATTTCGCGGCAGATCCAGCATTCCACCACCAGCACGCATCAGGCAGTGGAAGAGGCGGCGCAGACCACTGAGAAGATCAGGCACCTGGCCGATGCGGCGCAGCGGATCGGCGATGTCGTCAAGCTGATCAACGCGGTGGCGGCGCAGACCAATCTGCTTGCGCTCAATGCCACGATCGAGGCAGCGCGCGCCGGCGAGTCCGGCCGCGGCTTCGCGGTGGTTGCGGCCGAAGTGAAGGCGCTCGCCAGCCAGACCGCCAAGGCCACCGAGGAAATCACCGCGCGGATCGGCGAGATGCAGTCGATCACCGAGGAGTCGGTCGGAGCGGTCGAAGCGATCAGCAAGCGGATCAGCGAGATCAACGAGGTGTCCACCACCATCGCGTCCGCGGTCGAGGAGCAGGGCGCCGCCACGCGGGAGATCGCCAGCAACGTGCAGCAGGCTTCGTCCGGCACCGCGCTGGTGACGTCGAACGTCGTTGGTATCAGCCACGCCGCCGACGACACCGGCAAGATCGCGATGCGCGTCAACGGGGTGTCCAGCGAGATCGCCGGCCAGGTCGACAAGCTGCGCGCTCAGGTGCAGAGTTTCGTCGCCAAGGTCGCCTGAGCCGGACCGCGAGCCGAACGACAGATCCCAAGCGCCGCCGGCGGCAACGTCGGCGGCGTGGGTTTGTCCCCCGCCGTCATCGCGGCGTCGTGATCGGGGAGGGGGGCGCGGCGGCGGCGAAAGTCGTAGCTGTCCGTGATCTTCCGGATGGCGAACTTCCTTGACATTCGAAGCCAAAGGACTATCCCCAGCGGCGGGAAACCTCTCCCCACCGAGAGGCAGCTATCTGGAAGGATAGACTATGACTGTAGCGAAGCCCGCTTCGCGGCCGAACGCGCCGCAATTCTCCTCCGGCCCCTGCGCCAAGCGCCCCGGCTGGACCCCCGAAAATCTCAAGGACGCCCCGCTCGGCCGCTCGCATCGCGCGAAGGTCGGCAAGGCCAAGCTCAAGCTCGCGATCGATCTGACCCGCGACGTGCTCGAGGTCCCCGCCGACTACAAGATCGGCATCGTTCCGGCGTCCGACACCGGCGCCGTCGAGATGGCGCTGTGGTCGCTGCTCGGGCCGCGCCCGGTGACCACGCTGGCCTGGGAATCGTTCGGCGACGGCTGGGTCGGCGATGTCACCAAGGAGCTGAAGCTCCCCAACGTCACCAAGCTCAAAGCTGGTTACGGGGAAATTCCCGACCTCTCCAAGGTCGATTGCAACACCGACGTCGTCTTCACCTGGAACGGCACCACCTCGGGCGTCCGCGTTCCGAACGCCGACTGGATCAAGGCCGACCGTGAAGGCCTGACCATCTGCGACGCTACCTCGGCCGCCTTCGCGCAGCCGCTCGACTGGGCCAAGCTCGATGTCGTCACCTTCTCCTGGCAGAAGGCGCTCGGCGGCGAAGCCGCGCATGGCATGCTGATCCTCAGCCCGCGCGCCGTTGCCCGGCTCGAGAGCTACACCCCGACTTGGCCGATGCCGAAGATCTTCCGCCTCACCAAGGGCGGCAAGCTGATCGAGGGCATCTTCCAGGGCGAAACCATCAACACCCCGTCGATGCTGTGCGTCGAGGACTATCTCGACGCCCTCAACTGGGCGAAGTCGGTCGGCGGCCTCAAGGGCCTGATCGCCCGCGCCGACGCCAACACCAAGGTGATCACCGACTGGGCGGCCAAGACCCCCTGGGTCGACTTCCTCGCCAAGGATCCGGCGATCCGCTCCAACACCTCGGTCTGTCTCAAGGTGGTGGATCCCGCCATCGCCGCACTGCCCGCCGACGCTCAAGCCGACTTCGCCAAGAAGTTGGTTGCGGTGGTCGAGAAGGAAGGCGCCGGTTACGATCTCGGTGCTTATCGCGACGCCCCTCCCGGCCTGCGGATCTGGTGCGGCGCCACGGTGGAAGCCGCCGACGTCGCCGCGCTGACGCAGTGGCTGGACTACGCGTTCGAGACCACCAAGGCCGGCCTCGCGCAAGCCGCCTGAGCCTTTTCACCTCTCCCCGCTTGCGGGGAGAGGTCGACCCGGCGGAGCGCAGCGTAGCTGGGTCGGGTGAGGGGGCGCTTCCGCACATCGCGGATTCAGCAGCCCCTCACCCAACCCTCTCCCCGCAAGAGCGGGGCGAGGGAGCGCGCCGCGACTCGTTGGACTGCTTCCCCTATTCAAGATTCATCAGGATCACATCCCATGACCGCTCCCAAAGTCCTCATTTCCGACGCGCTGTCGGAAGCCGCCGTGCAGATCTTCAAGGATCGTGGCATCGACGTCGATTTCCAGCCGAACCTCGGCAAGGACAAAGACAAGCTCGCCGAAATCATCGGCAATTACGACGGACTCGCGATTCGCTCCGCCACCAAGGCGACCGCGAAGATCCTGGAGAAGGCCAACCGGCTCAAGGTGATCGGCCGCGCCGGCATCGGCGTCGACAACGTCGAGATTCCCGCGGCGACCGCCAAGGGCATCATCGTGATGAACACCCCGTTCGGCAATTCGATCACCACCGCCGAGCACGCCATCACCATGATGCTGTCGCTGGCCCGTGAGATTCCGGCCGCCGACGCCTCGACCCAGGCCGGCAAGTGGGAAAAGAACCGCTTCATGGGCGTCGAAATCACCGCCAAGACCCTCGGCGTGATCGGCTGCGGCAACATCGGTTCGATCGTCGCCGACCGCGCCCTCGGCCTGAAGATGAAAGTGATCGCGTTCGATCCGTTCCTGTCGCCGGAGCGCGCCAAGGATCTCGGTGTCGAGAAGGTCGAGCTCGAAGACGTCTTCAAGCGCGCCGACTTCATCACCCTGCACACCCCGCTCACCGACAAGACCCGGAACATCATCGACGCGGCTGCGATCGCCAAGATGAAGAAGGGCGTCCGCATCATCAATTGCGCCCGCGGCGGTCTGGTCGACGAGAACGCGCTCGCTGAAGCGCTGAAGTCCGGCCAGGTTGCCGGTGCGGCGTTCGACGTGTTCTCGGAAGAGCCGGCCACCAAGAACGTGCTGTTCGGCCTGCCGAACGTGATCTGCACCCCGCATCTCGGCGCCTCGACCACTGAAGCGCAGGAGAACGTCGCGCTGCAGGTCGCCGAGCAGATGAGCGACTATCTGCTGACCGGCGCGATCACCAACGCGATCAACTTCCCGTCGATCACCGCCGAAGAAGCGCCGAAGCTGAAGCCGTTCATCGAGCTGGCCGAAAAGCTCGGCTCGTTCGCCGGCCAGCTCACCGAGACCGGCATCACCAAGGTCACCATCACCTATGAGGGTGAGGTCGCCGAGATGAAGATCAAGGCGCTGACCTCGGCGGTGTTGAGCGGCCTGCTGCGCCCGATGCTGGGCGACATCAACGTGGTTTCGGCGCCGGTGATCGCCAAGGAGCGCGGCATGGTGGTGGACGAAGTCGTCCGCGCCGCCGAGAGCGACTACGAGAGCCTGATCACCCTGACGGTGACCACCGAGAAGCAGGAGCGTTCGGTGTCCGGCACGGTCTATGCCGACGGCAAGCCGCGCCTGGTCGACATCAAGGGCATCCGCGTCGACGCCGAGTTCGGCGCCTCGATGATCTACGTCACCAACGAGGACAAGCCGGGCTTCATCGGCAAGTTCGCCAGCCTGCTCGGCGACGCCAAGGTCAACATCGCGACCTTCAACCTCGGCCGTCACAGTGAAGGCGGCGACGCCATCGCCCTGGTGACGATCGACGGTCCGGCCCCGGCCGATGTCCTGGAGAAGGTCCAGGCGCTGCCGCAGGTCAAGCAGGTCAAGCCGCTGACCTTCTGATCTCCGAGAGTCGCGCCAGCTCACTGGCGCGATCACCCGGCGGCGACCTGCGGTCCCGGTTAACACTTGATGAATCCCTCCCCCTTGGGGGAGGGATTTGCTTTTGTGGCGCCCGCCCGCAAGTACGCAATTTGTGGCATTGCGTGCGCTGCAGTAACCGTCCGGGAACACTTTCCACGTAGTTGTACGAGCGCATTGTTCTCGCATGCGGTGTCGTACCTCGGGGAGAGTTTCGTGAAGTTCAGCAATCTTCGTATCGCCCCCAAGCTGGGCCTGCTGGTTGCAGGCACCATGATTGGCTTGTGCTTGGCTGGAATCTTCGCCGGCGTGATGATGCAGCGGGAGATGCTCCGCGCGCGCTTCGATCAGGCCAAGGCGATCACCGAGATGGGTCGCAATCTGGCGGTCGGTCTGCAGAAGAAGGTCGAGGCCGGCGAGCTCACCAAGGAGCAGGCGATCGCGCAGTTTGGCAGCGATGCGGCGATGCTGACCTACGACAACGGCCAGGGCTATCTGTTCGCCTACACCATGGATGGCCTCACCATCGCCACCCCGGACAAAAAAGCGGTCGGTACCAACCGGATGAACGTGGCGACCGGCGATCGCTATCTGGTGCGCGAGCTGCGCGACGGCGTCGCCGCCAACGGCGACGTCACCCTGTTCTACGATTTCCGCCGCCCCGGCACCGACGAGAACATCCGCAAGATGTCCTACGGTCTGGCAATTCCCGGCTGGAACATGTTCGTCGGCACCGGCGCCTATCTCGACGACGTCGATGCCAAGCTGCGGCCGATCTTCTGGACGCTGGGCGGCACGATCTTCGCCATCGCGCTGATCGCTGGCTTGTTTGCGGTACTGATCGCCCGCGGCATCACCCGTCCGCTCGGCCGACTCGGGACGCGGATGGCTTCGCTCGCCGACGGCGAACTGGAGCAACCGATCCCCGGCACCGACCGCGGCGACGAGGTCGGCGAGATGGCCAAGACCGTGCAGGTGTTCAAGGACAACGCGCTGCGCATCCGCGATCTCGAGCGCGCCGAGGAAGCCGCCAAGGAACGCGCCGCGGCCGAGCGGCGCAGCGCAATGGAGCGGCTCGCCGACGAATTCGAACACAGCGTCAACGGCGTGGTGCAGTCGGTGACGTCTGCGACCTCCGGCATGCAGCAGACCGCGCAGTCGATGACCGCGACCGCGACCGATGCCAGCGCCCGCGCCGCGACGGTGTCGTCGGCCTCGGCCAGCGCCTCCAACAATGTCGGCACGGTCGCCTCCGCAGCCGAAGAGCTGTCGGCGTCGGTCACCGAGATCTCGCGTCAGGTCGAGCAGTCGCGCGAGATCGCCAGCAAGGCGGTCGACGACGCGGCGCAAACCAACGAGACCGTCAAGCTGCTCTCCACCGGCGCCGAGAAGATCGGCGAGGTGGTGCAGCTGATCCACTCGATCGCGTCGCAGACCAATCTTCTGGCGCTCAACGCCACCATCGAGGCGGCGCGGGCCGGCGAGTCCGGTCGCGGCTTTGCGGTCGTCGCCAGCGAAGTGAAGGCGCTCGCCAGCCAGACCGCCAAGGCCACCGAGGAAATCTCCGCCCAGGTGGCGGCGATGCAGTCCTCGACCACCAACGCGGTGCAGTCGATCGGCGGCATCACCGCGACCATCGCCAAGATGAGCGAGATCACCATGGCGATCTCGACCGCGGTGGAGCAGCAAGGCGCCGCGACCCGCGAGATCGCCCGCAACATCCAGTCGGTCGCGGCCGGATCGAACGAGATCAGTATGCATATCGGCGGCGTCACCGAAGCGGCGACCGCGACCGGCTCGGCCGCAGACCAGGTGCTCGCCAACGCCCGCGAACTCGACGCGCAGTCCGGCGAATTGCGGCGGGCGGTCGACGACTTCCTCGGCAAGGTCCGCGCCGCCTGACCACCGGCAGTTTCGGCTCTCGCTAATCACTTCGCCCCGGGCAGACTTGACGGTCTGCCCGGGGCTTCGCGTTTCGACGGGCGGTCAGGAGCCACCCTCGGGTTCCTACGTGGAACTCTTTAAACCGATTGGACACTGTAAAGCCGCTAACGCTTCTCGCAGCTGGTTTCAGATGCGCAGGAGTCCCACGCAGTGAAGTTCACTAATTTGCGGATCACGCCGAAGCTCGGTGTCCTGGTCGCCGTGGCGATGCTTGGTCTCCTGGCCTCGGGTCTGTTCGCCGCGTCGATCCTGCTGCGCGAGATGCGCAGCGACCGCCTCGAGCAGACCAAAGCGATCGTCGAGACCGCGGTGAACATGGCGATCGGGCTCCAGAAGCAGGTCGATGCCGGCAAACTCACCAAGGATGCTGCGATCGCCGAATTCCAGCAGCGCGCCCATGCGATGACCTACGACAAGGGCAACGGCTATATGTTCGCCTACAAGATGGACGGCACCACGATGGTGATGCCGGACCTGAAGCTGATCGGCACCAACCGCCTCGACGTCGAAACCGGCGGGCGCAAAATCGTGCGCGATCTGCGCGACGGCGTCGCCGCCAAGGGCTTCGTTGTCCTGCCCTACGAGTACAAGAAGCCGGGCTCCGAGGAGCTGATCCGCAAAATCTCCTATGCCGCCGCGATCCCGGGTTGGGACATGCTGGTCGGCACCGGCGCGTATCTCGACGATATCGACGCAAAACTGAGGCCGATCCTGATGTGGCTCGGCGCCGCCATCCTCGCGATCGGCGCGATCTGCTCGCTGGTCGCCTGGGCGATCAGCCGCAGCATCACCAAACCGCTCGGCGACCTCGGCACCCGGATGAAGGGGCTCGCCGAGGGCCAGCTCGACGCCGCGATTCCGGGCGTGGAGCGTCGCGACGAGGTCGGCGAGATGGCCGCCACCGTGCAGGTGTTCAAGGACAATGCGCTCCGCATCCGTGGCCTCGAGCAGCAGGAGCAGGAGACGCAGCGACGGGCCGCCGCCGAGCGCGCCGCGCTGATGCGCAGCATCGCCGACGATTTCGAATCGAGCGTCAACAGCGTGGTCATGAGCGTCGCCGATGCGACTCGGCAGATGCAGTCGACCGCGCAGTCGATGACCTCGACCGCGGCGGATGCCTCGACCCGCGCCGCAGCGGTCGGTTCCGCCTCGGATTCCTCGTCCTCCATGGTCGGCACCGTCGCGTCGGCGTCTGAAGAGCTGTCGGCGTCGGTGCAGGAGATTTCGCGCCAGGTCGAGCAATCGCGCGAGATCGCAGGGCGGGCGGTGAACGACGCCGAGCACACCAACGAGACCGTGATGCAGCTTTCGGTCGGCGCCGAGAAGATCGGCGAGGTGGTGCAGCTGATCCATTCGATCGCATCGCAAACCAATCTGCTCGCCCTCAACGCCACCATCGAGGCGGCGCGCGCCGGCGAGTCGGGCCGCGGCTTTGCGGTGGTCGCCAACGAAGTGAAGGCCTTGGCCGGCCAGACCGCCAAGGCCACCGAGGAAATCTCCGCGCAGGTCGCCGCGATGCAGGCATCGACCTCGAGCGCGGTGGAGTCGATCGGTGGCATCACCGCGACGATCGGCGAAATCAACAAGATCACCATGGCGATCTCGACTGCGGTGGAGCAGCAGGGCGCCGCCACCCGCGAGATCGCCCGCAACATTCAGTCGGTTGCGGCCGGCGCCAGCGAGATCAGCGATCACATCGGCGGGGTGAGTTCCGCAGCCTCCGCGACTGGCGATGCCGCCGCTGATGTGCTGTCGCACGCGCAGGCGCTCGACGGCCAGTCGGGTGCGCTGCGATCGTCGGTCCAGGACTTCCTGCGCAAGATCCGAGCGGCCTGATCACGAATGACGTGACTTGAACCTTTTCGGTGATGGTGATGACAATAGGGGGCTGGGGGGATGCGTGAATGACGAGAGGTAGCGCATGCCCGTGATGCTGCAAGGCACCATCGCATTCGAGCCGGAGTTCGTCGGCAATCTGGCGTGGTTGACCCGCGCTCTGATCGCCCGCGACATCGATCCCGATGGCGTGACGATCGCCAAGGATGCGGTCGGCGTGGCGACGCCGCCGCGGACAGACGGCCTGTGCTACGTCTACAGCGTCTCGACCGGGGACACCGACTTCCTGGTGATCGAATCCAGCGACGACCGTTTTCTCGAAAAATTCCTGAACCATATCGAGCAGGCCGACCCCGCGCCCGCACTGCCGGCCAAAGGCATGTTCGCGCGGCTGACGCGCTGGATGTCGCCGCCGGCGTAGATACATCGATTACTTCGCCGCACGCGCTGGAGCGGCGCTCATCCCCCGCAACGTCATTCCGGGCGCGCGTGAAACGCGCGAACCCGGAATCCGGAGGTTGCGAGCGACGCCTCTGATCATCACCGCGAGGTTCCGGGTTCACGCGCTCGCGCGCGTGCCCCGGAACGACGAAGGCGAAGCGCTTACTTCGCCTTCAGGAAGTCGGCGACTTCGAGCAGCACGAACTCGTTGTCGTCGGCCTTGTTCGGCTCGCGGCTGGTCGAGAACGGCAGGTTGTTGTCGTTGCCGACGATGATGTGACTGTCGTCGACCTTGTCGACATTCTCGATCGTGAAGAACGGGAATGCCAGCACGCCGTCGGTCAGCGGCTTCTTCGCCTTCTTGTCGGGATCGCGGATCTTCATCAGGTCGATGAAGCCGATCTTCTTCACCGGCTTGCCGGCGCCGACGTCGGTGAGTTCGATCTTGTAGATCCGCTTGAACTTGGCGAGATCGGCGAAGCAGTCGGTGCCCGGCTTGCCTTCGGGGCAGGCCTTGTCCTTGGTGCCTTCGCCGTTGTCGCGCTCGATCACCAGACCATGGGTGGCGTCGATCATGTTGAAGTCGCCGATCGCATTGCCGTTCTGCTCGAACACGTAGGTCCAGAAGCGGCCGGTGAACTTCTTCTGCGCGACGTCGAACTCGAGGATCCGTGCGGCTTCCTTGCCGTCGACCTTTTCCCAGTCCTTCTTGGCGGCGTCCCACAGCGGGCCTTCGAGCAGGCCGTACAGGAACTTGCCGTCCTTGGAGGCGGCGAAGCCTTCGTAGCCCTTGGAGCGCTTCAGGTTGACGGCGGCGTTGTAGCTGGCGCCCGGGGCGCCGGGCGACTGCACCGACCAATGATCGGGCGACTTCACCGGCTTGCCGTCGGCGGTGGTCTCGTACACGCCGAGCACCTTGCCGGCCATGTCGGCTTCGATCAGATACGGGCCGAATTCTTCGCCGATCCAGATGCGGTCGCCGATGATCTGAAAGCCTTCGGTGTCGAAATCGGCGCCGGTCAGATAGCGCTTGTCGGTGTTCTCGTGAACGATCCGGAACGGCACCTTCTTGTCGGGATCGTGCAGGAACACGGTGGCGACACGGTCGACCTTGCTGCCGGCCCAGTCGATTTTGAGGTGGCTGAGAAACAGCATGGTGTCGGCCGAATTATAGCGCGAGCCGAAGCCGTTGTCGGTCAGCACCCAGAAGCTGCCGTCGTCCATCTTCTTGATGCCGGAATGGCCCTGCAGCGGCTGGCCCTGGAACGGCAGCGACACGCCGGTCGGCCGGCCGTTGGACTTGCCTTCGATGCTGCCGAGCGCGTCGACGCGCTTGCCGGTGGTGTACTTGCCGGAGGTCTTCAGGTCGTCCGGCGCATCCTTCGGCGCCTCGATGAACGAGGCCGCCGGCATCACGGCGTGTCCGGCGAGAGTGGCCGGGAATTCGCCTTCGGATTGGGCCAGGGCCGCGGACGTCGCCAGCGCAAAGATCGCAACCGAACCGAGCAGTAGATTTCGCATGAAACAGCCTCCTGTGATGGAAGCCGGTCTTGTGACGGTGCGACGTCACAATCGCCTGACCGATCGATGAAGCAGCGATGACGAGCCCTGCGACCAATTGGCTGTCCCGGATGTGCGCCGGCTTTGACAGCGGCGACCGGCAACTCTATTTAGAAGCATTCTAAATTTAAGAGCGGTGCGATGAAGGCGTTTTCCGAGCTGACCGAGCGCGAAATCCTGGCGGTGGCGATTGCCAGCGAAGAGGAGGACAGTCGGATCTATCTCGCCTTCGCCGAAGATCTCGCCGACCGCTACCCGGACTCAGCGCGGGTTTTCACGGAGATGGCCCAGCAGGAGAAGGGCCATCGCCACATGTTGCTGCGGATGTACGAGGAGCAGTTCGGGCCCAATCTGCCGCCGATCCGCCGCGAGGACGTCAAAGGCTTCATCCGCCGCCGCCCGATCTGGCTGACCCGCAACCTGCCGCTCGACCGCATCCGGAAAGAAGCCGAGACGATGGAGTTCGAGGCGCAGCGCTTCTACGAGCGCGCCGCCGAGCGCGCTACCGACGTTCACATTCGCAAGCTGCTCACCGACCTCGCCGAGTTCGAAAAGCGCCACGAGCAGCGTGCCGTGCAGCTCACCGACAAGATCCTCACCCCCGACGCCCGCAGCGCCGAGGATCATGCGGCGCGTCGGATGTTCGTGCTGCAATACGTCCAGCCCGGCCTCGCCGGCCTGATGGACGGCTCGGTGTCGACGCTGGCGCCGCTGTTCGCCGCCGCCTTCGCCACCCATCAGAACTGGCCGACCTTCCTGGTGGGTCTGGCCGCCTCGATCGGCGCAGGCATCTCGATGGGCTTTGCCGAAGCGCTGTCCGACGACGGCTCGATGACCGGGCGCGGCTCGCCGTGGCTGCGCGGCGGCATCTGCGGACTGATGACCACGCTCGGCGGCCTCGGTCACACCCTGCCGTATCTCGTGCCCGACAGTTGGGCCAACGCGTTCTGGATCGCGACCGGCATCGCCGCTTTGGTGGTGTTCGTCGAATTGTGGGCGATCGCCTACGTCCGCGCCAAATACATGGACACGCCGTTCCTGCACGCGGTGTTTCAGATCGTGCTCGGCGGCGTCATTGTGCTGGCCGTAGGTATCCTGATCGGCGGCGCATAGTTAGACGCTCCGATTTCGACGTAAGTATTAGTCGGGAGCGCCTCGCCCCCGTAGCCGCACGAGGCGTTTGCTTAAACAATTCAAAACAAGCCACGAGCAGTGTGGGGCCCTCTGAGGAGTTCCCCATGACGTTCTCGTTCAAATCCATCCGCAAGATTCAGGTGAAGATCGCGTTGGTGGCAGGCCTCTGCTTGACCGGCGCCAGTCTGATCCTGATCGGCTACAGCGTGCTGTCTGCGCAGAGCACCCATCACTACGTTTCGACCGAAGTGATGAAGCTGGTCGATCAGCAGACCAAGGAAAGTCTGCTCAATCGCGCCAACGCCGAAGCCGCCGCGATCAAGTTCGAGCTCGATCTTGGCCTCGACTCCGCGCGCAACATGGCGCACGCGTTCGAAGTTCTCGCCGATCCGAATAATGCCGGCACCACCGATGGCAACCGCCGGCTTCAGCTCAACGCGGTGCTCAAGAACACGTTGGAGCAGAACCCGGCGTTCAACGGTACTTACTCGGCATGGGAGCCCAACGCGCTCGACGGCAACGACGTCGCGTTCAAAGGCCGCCAGACGATGGGCTCGGATAGCACCGGCCGCTTTCTTCCTTACTGGACCCGGAGCGCCAGCGGCGCGATCGCGCTGCAGCCGCTGGTCGAATACGATAGCCAGGAGCGGCATCCGAATGGCTTGGTGAAAGGCGCGTGGTTCATCAATCCGAAGGCCACCGGCAAGGAGAACATTCTCGGTCCGCTGCCCTATATCGTGCAGGGCAAAGCGGTGTTCCTGGCGACCATGTCGGTGCCGATCAAGATCGACGGCAAGTTCGTCGGCGTTGCCGGCGCGGACTACAATCTCGATTTCGTGCAGAAGCTCGCCACCCAGGCCAACCGCTCGCTGTTCGGCGGCGACGGCAAGGTCGTGATCCTCAACGACACAGGGTTGATCGTTGCCAACAGCGCCAACCCGGAGTCGATCGGCAAGGCGGCGTCGAGCGCCGACCCGCGCTGGTCGGAAAGTCAGGCGATCGTCAAGGAAGGCAAGGGCAAGGTCCTCGACGATCCCAAATGGGATAACGTCGAGATCTACTCACCGATCTCGGTCGGTCGCACCGGCACGCCGTGGTCGGTGCTGATCTCGGTGCCGCGCAACGTCGTGCTGTCCTCGGCCCACCAACTCGATCTCGCATTGAACCAGCGTGCCAACTCGGCGATGTTCTGGCAGCTCGGCACTGGCATCCTGGTTGTCGTGCTCGCCATCACGGTGATTGCGTTCGCGGCGCGCAGCATCGCCCGGCCGATCGGCGATTGCGCCAGCTTCGCCGACGGCATCGCTAAAGGCGATCTCGACCAGAAACTTGCGATCGAACAGGCCGACGAAGTGGGCGTGCTCGCCGCGTCGCTGCGCACCATGCAGGGCGAGCTGAAGCGCGGCATCGCGCAGCGCGCCGAAGATCAGGCCAATGCCGACCGAACGCGTCGGCGCGACATGAACGACATGGCCGACAAGTTCGAGGCGGCGGTCGGCAAGATCGTCGAAACGGTGTCTTCGGCCTCCAACGAGCTGGAAGTTTCGGCTGGCAGGCTGACGACGACGGCGGAGCGGTCGCAGCAACTGACTTCGATGGTCGCTACGGCGTCCGAGGAGGCTTCGTCGAACGTTCAGTCCGTCGCTACCGCGACCGAGGAGATGTCGACCTCGGTCAACGAGATCAGCCGGCAGGTGCAGGACTCCTCGCGGATCGCCAACGAGGCGGTCGGTCAGGCGCAGCGCACCAACGACCGCGTCGGCGAACTCGCCAAGGCCGCGACCCGGATCGGCGACGTGGTGGAGCTGATCAACACCATCGCCGGCCAGACCAACCTTTTGGCGCTCAACGCCACCATCGAGGCGGCGCGCGCCGGCGAGGCCGGCCGCGGCTTTGCCGTGGTGGCCGCCGAGGTCAAGCAGCTTGCCGAACAGACGGCCAAAGCGACCGGCGAGATCAGCGCGCAGATCAGCGGCATCCAGTCGGCCACCGGCGAATCGGTGACGGCCATCAAGGAGATCACAGACACCATCAGCCATATCTCCGAGATCGCTGCTTCGATCGCCTCAGCGGTCGAGCAGCAGGGCGCAGCGACCCGCGAGATTTCGCGCAATATCCAGCAGGCGTCGCGCGGCACCAGCCAGGTCACGACCAACATTGCCGACGTCAAGCGCGGCGCTGGCGAGACCGGCACTGCCTCGTCGCAAGTGCTGGCGGCGGCGCAGTCGCTCGCCGGCGACAGCAATCTGCTCCGACGCGAAGTCGCCCGTTTCCTCGATACGATCCGTGCCGCCTGACGTGGCTGTCGTCAGTAACGGTTACGACCAGGGCGCCGCCGTTTCGCACGACGGCGGCGCCTTGGTATTTCAAGGCCGCGAAGTAACACGCGACGTGTGTCTTCGTCTTTCGTCGCTGAGGACTCTTACGTAGTCCACGATTAACGAAAATTGATACTCGCGTAGGTAGTGTTGAACCGCTGCGATTGGCGTGATGCACGGCGTTCAACGGCGAACCCCCACCATCGAAATCGAACATAGATTTGCTGCGGCTTGTTCCGTTTCCGGAACCGGCACGCGTCGCCGTCGCTCGTGTGAACTGCGCCAACCAGGAGCCGGCGATGACTCTCAAGATCCGTGTATTGCTGCCGTTGATCGTTCTCGCGCTTGCCGCCACAGCCATGACGCTCGCTGGCTTCGACGCGCGTGATGCGCTGATCCGGCGCCGTCAGTCCGAAGCCTTCGTCGCGGACAATCGCATCTCCCAGCTGCTGCTGACGAGTGCCGGCCGTTGGGCACTGGAGCGCGGCCTGAGCAATGCGGCGCTGAGCGCTCCGAATGCTGCAGATCCGCAGCGGCGGGCCGACCTCGCCAAGGTGCGCGAGGCGGGCGATGCGGCCTTCGACGAGGCAATGCGGCTGATCGGCGAGGTGCCGGAAATGAAGGCCGCCGCCGCGGCCGTCGCCGCCGCTCGGCGCGCGCGGCAGGATCATGTCGCGCTGCGTTCTCGGATCGACGACGAGATCGGCAGGCCGGCGTCGGCCCGCGATTCGCAAGTGGTGAGTGGTGCTTTCGGCATCATCACCCGTTCGATCGATCTCGCCGCCAACTCGCTGCGCAGCACCCTCGAAACGCTGACCGATCCGCCATCGGTGACGCTGGCGCAGATGATCCGGCTGCGGCATCTGACGGCGATGATGGCCGAGAACGCGGGGCGCGAGCGCGCTTATCTCGGCGCCAAGGTCAGCGCACGCACCAAGTTCACGCCGGCCGAGATCGCCGAGACCGCGGCGTTTCGCGGCCAGATCGCTCTTGCCTGGCCGATGGTCGCGGCGCTGAAGCAGCGCGCCGATGCCCCGCCCGCAGTGATCGATGCGATCCGCACCGTCGACAGCGATTACTTCGGAACCTATGCGCGGGTGCGCGACAGCGTCCTCGCCGCCGGCGAAACCGGCACCTATCCGCTCAGCGGCGGCGACTACATCGCTCGCGCGACCGACGGCATCGAAACCATCCTCAAACTGGCCGGCGCGATCGGCCAGGCGGCCGACGCCGAAGCCGGTGCCGATTCGGCTCGCAGCAGTTCACGTCTGATGCAGTCGCTCGCCGCGCTCGGCGCCGCCGGCGCGCTGGTGCTGGTGAGCCTGTGGATCACCTTCGTCCGCGTGCTGCGGCCGCTGGCCGAGCTCGGCGGCGCGCTGCACAAGCTGGCGCAGGGACAGCTCGATCTGACGCTGCCGGGGCTCGACCGCAAGGACGAGATCGGCGACATGGCGAACGCGATCGAGGACCTCAAGGTCCACGCCGCCGCCAAGGCGCGCGAAGAGGCCGAAGCCCGGATCCGCCAGGATGCGATCGTCGCCGCCCAGCGGCGCGCCGACATGCACAAGCTGGCCGACGATTTCGAAAGCGCGATCGGCGAGATCATCGAAACGGTGTCGTCGGCGTCGACCGAACTCGAAGCCTCGGCCGGCACGATGAGCCGCCACGCCGCGCTGTCGCAGGATCTCACCGTGAAGGTGGCCAGCGCCTCGGAGGAGGCGTCCACCAACGTGGAATCGGTGGCGTCCGCGGCCGAGGAGATGACCGCATCGGTCGAAGAGATCAGCCGTCAGGTGCAGAGCTCGTCGCAGATCGCGCAGGAAGCGGTCGCCCAGGCGGAGCACACCAATCAACGGGTCGAGGAATTGTCGCAGGCGGCGGCGCGGATCGGCGATGTCGTCGAACTGATCAACACCATCGCGCAGCAGACCAACCTTTTGGCGCTCAACGCCACCATCGAAGCGGCGCGCGCCGGCGAGGCCGGCCGCGGCTTCGCGGTGGTCGCCGCGGAGGTCAAGCAGCTCGCCGAACAGACCTCGAAGGCGACCGGCGAGATCGGTCAGCAGATCGCCAGCATCCAGTCGGCGACGCACGAGTCGGTCGAAGCCATCAAGGGCATCGGCGGCACCATCGAGAAGATGTCGGAGATCGCCGCGACGATCGCGTCTGCGGTCGAAGAGCAGGGCGCGGCGACGCGCGAGATCTCGCGCAACATCCAGCAGGCGGCCGAAGGTACGCGCGACGTGTCGTCCAACATCGTCGAGGTCGAGCACGGCGCCAGCGGCACCGGCGCCGCCGCCGGCGAAGTGCTGCACGCCGCGCAGTCGCTCGCCGGCGAGAGCAACCGGCTCAAGGCCGAGGTCGGCAAGTTCCTGCACACGGTGCGCGCGGCGTAGCAGCCGCGCGGTGCCTCAGCGTCGGGCTGCGATGAACACGCCGGCCACCACCATGGCGTAGCCGGCGAGGTGGAACAGTTCGGGCTTTTCGCCGAGCAGCACGATCGCCATCACCGAGCCGAAAACCGGCATCAGATGCAGAAACGGCGCCGCGCGGTTCGGCCCGATCAGCGCCACGCCGCGGTTGAAGCACAGATACGCCAGCATCGACGGGAAGATCACCACGTAAGCCAGCGTGACCGCGGTAATCCAGTCGGCGCTCGGCCGCACGCCGCTGGCGTATTCCATGATCGCGAACGGCAGCAGCAACAGCGCGCCGCCGCCGGTGGTGACGACGATCAGCGAGAGTGGATGCGTCGCCGGCCGCTTCGGCATCAGCGCCGAATACAGCCCGAACGCGCACAGCGCGGCGGCCAGCATCAGGTCGCCGCGGTTGAGTTGGATTGCGGCCAGCGCCGCGAAATCGCCGCGCAGGATGATGGTCAGGACGCCGAGCAGCGACAGCGCGATGCCGATCGCCTGCATCCACGACAGCCGCACGCCGAACAGCAGCAGCGACCATAGCGCGACGAACAGCGGTCCCGATGATTGCATCAGCAGCGCGTTGAGCGCCTGGGTATATTGCAGCCCCCAATAGGACAGCGCATTGTTGATCGCGAAGCCGGTGGCCGACAGCACGATCATCAGTCGCCAATGCGCGCGCAGCTTGCGCCAATCGTGCCGCAGATGCGGCCAGGCGAACGGCAGCAGCAACAGCATCGCGCCGATCCAGCGCGCGCACGATAGCGTGACCGGCGGAACATGGCCGGCCACCGCGCGTCCGAGCACGATGTTGCCGGCCCAGAACAGCGAGGTCAGGCTGAGCAGCAGATAGGGCTGGTGGGCGAGCCAGCCGAACATGGAGCGGAACCGGGCGATCAAACAAGGGACCGGGGCAAGGGAACGAGCCGCCCTTGGTGCCCGAATTCGCGCCGTTGCAAAAGATGCGCGCAGCGGATTGCTGGCATGCGTGGCCATCGCTGGCCGCGCGGGTTCCATCGCGGCTGCGATGTCTGAAGGATGGCGCGAGCGGTCCACTGCGGCGAAGAATCGGCTACCACATCACGGGCGATCCGCGCATCTTGTGCCGGAAAGTCGAATGGGGCGCACATGAGCATCGACGAGTTGAACATCCAAGGCCTGACCCAATTGGAGCGTGACGATCCTGGTCCTGTGGTGATGGTGAATCTGATCCGGTTCAGCGAGCAGGCCGGCGACGGTGACGGCACCGGCTGGGACGCTTACTTGCGCTACAGCTCGCAGAAGGTGGCGCTGGTGAAGAGCTACGGCGGGATTCTGCTGTGGAACGGCAACGCCAAGGCGGTGGCGTTCGGCAACGCCGATCATGGACGCTGGGACTACGTCTCGCTGGTGTACTACCCGTCGGTCGACGCGTTCCTGGGAATGATGCAGTCGCCGGAATATCTCTCCCAGTGCGAGCCGCATCGGCGCAACGCCTGCGCCGAACATCTGATCCTCTGCACCCGCGAAGCCTTCAGCAAGTTCCACATCCCCACCAAGTGACCGCGGCGCCAACGATCCCTGCTCGGTTCAATCTCCACGACGCGCATATCGAAAGCGTTACGTCGACGGGCTTGCTGCGATGGCGAAAGCGGCAGAGATCCTGGCACCAGTTTTCGTCCGGCCCGCCTAGAGTGCTTCATCGATTGATCGAAGCGGACTTGGCCTTTCCAAGCGCACTCAAGTCCTCATCCTGAGGAGCCCGGCAAAGCCGGGCGTCTCGAAGGATGAGGAGCCACATCGCCTGCGGCGCATGGTTCGAGACGGCGCTTCGCGCCTCCTCACCATGAGGTTTTGTCAGTTGCGACCCGTTAGACAGTGCGGTCCTAATTCCATCAAAAACAGAACCACTCCAACAAGGCAGTGGTGTCATGGCCGTGCCTGCGTTCTTGACGCGCCTTCCTCCGCCGACTGGTCTTCGGACTCTGCCTGAGCTGCCGAAGCCTCGCTCGCCGCAATGATGCTCTTGTAACTGCTCAGACGACGTTCCAACTCTCGCAGCTGCAGTTCGTGAGCGGCTCGGGCCGACAGAACAGCCGCTTGCAAGGCTGCCTCCGCCTGCAGGACATCTCTCTTTTTCGTTTCAGACAACACCTCGGAAAGGCTCGCGAGAGCGTCGGCGGTGAGCGGTGAGGGCGCTGAAACGGCATTGGGGCTGGCGAGCCCGGCCGCTTCAACTCCGAAGGCGGCTCTCACGCGTGAAAGCGCCCGGCGGAGCGCAGCGTCAAAATCAGCTTCAGCTCCTGCCCCAGCAACGGCCTTCCTTGCCAGACTGCGCCTGACGAGCAATTTGGCGCCGATAATTCCGAGGGCGACGATTGTCAAAGGCACCGCGACAGCGGAGCTGAGAACGACCGCTTCAGGACTCATCGAATTTCTCCAGCTCAAGGAGAACGTACTGCCCCGCTAAATGTAGGACCACGGCCATGCAAACGCAAATGACCGGGAGGCTCCAGAGCATGGTCATGTTCTTGGCAAACTTATCGTAATCGTAGATCAAGCCGACGATTGGGCCGATGACTCCCGTCGCGACCCAGGCCACCGCAATGTTGTTGAAGAAAGTCGCGAGAAGCTTGAGACCCCCGGCAGGGCTGTTCGTCGCCATTGATCCTCGCCCTTGTTCTCAAAGGCTCGGCCTATAGCACGGAACAAAGTTCCACCGTAGGTGGCATCGTCTCTCCAGGGCTCTATTGCCGTCCGTCGAAACGCCGTTTAGCCCGCCTTCGGCTTGCGCGCGGCGACGATCACGCCGGTCAGCACCAGCGCGTAGCCGACCGCGTGATACAGATGCGGCTGCTCGCCGAGAAACACGATCGCCATCGCCGAGCCGAACACCGGGATCAGATGGAAGAACGGCGCCGAGCGATTGGCGCCGACCAGCCGGACGCCGCGGTTGTAGCAGAGATACGCCATGATCGACGGGAACACCGCGACGTAGAACAGCGCGCCGACATTGGCCCAGTCGAATGCCGGCAGCGGCTTGGTGGTGAGCTCCCAGATCTCCAGCGGGATCAGAAACAGCGCGCCGCAGCCGAAGGTGAAGGCGAGGAACGACAGCGCGTGCATCTGCGGCCGCTTCTGCGTCAACGCGGTGTAGAGCCCGAACATCGCCAGCGCCCCGACGAACATCACATCGCCGATGTTGAGTTCGATCGCGGCGAGTTCGGCGATGTTGCCGTGCAGGATGATTACCACGACGCCGACCATCGAGGTGGCGATGCCGACCGCCTGCATCAAGGTGAGGCGCACCCGAAGCACGATCAGCGCCCACAGCGCCACGAACAGCGGTCCGGTCGATTGCAGCAGCAGTACGTTCAGCGCGGTGGTGTACTGCAGCGCGGTGTATTGCAGCGTGTTGAAGGTGGAGATGCCGATCACCGACACCGTCACCATCAGGACGAGATGGCGGCGGATCACCTTCCAGTCGGCGATCAGATGGCGGAAGGCGAACGGCGCGACGATCAGGAACGCGCAGGCCCAGCGCAGGAACGACAGCGTCACCGGCGGGAAGTGGCCGGCCACGGCGCGGCCGACGATGGCGTTGCCGGCCCAGAACAGCGAGGTCAGGCTGAGCAGCAGATAAGGCTGATCGGTGATCCAGCCGAAGCGATGCGAGGTTTCGGCAGGTGGTGTCGTCGTGGTCATGGGCCGGCCCGAGCGTTGAAAGGCGGCGCACGCTACGCCTTGGCCGCACGAGCCGAACGTCGCCTCCCTTTGGGTTTGCCCAAGCAATACGGCTTTCCGCACCGATCACAAGCCGGCTGCACGCATTGCGCGCATGCGGGCGGCCGGAATCGGGCTGAATTAATCGCGCCGATTCCAGAGTTTTCTTCAGCTTGCCGGTGCCGAGGAGCATCCGCGCTCCTCGGACGGCGACGAGTTGGTCCTGAGCGGCGTCAGCCGCGCACCAAGCCCTCAACTATTGGAGCAGTAGACCTCAACTATTGTTGAGGTTGTACGGAGGTGGTCGGCTCGTTCGTCCCGGCCCGCCACAGCGCAGGTTGCTCCGCTGCAGCGGCTTGTTCCGAACGCGCGCTTGAATGCGGTTTGGATGCGGCGATGACCGACACCTTGCGACCCTTGACCGATACCCGGCGCCGCCTGGCGCCGGTGCTGATCGTGATTCCGATCCTGGCGGCGATCTTCGCCGGGATCCATCTGTGGCGTCAGGCGCGGCTCGCGCCCGCGAGTGCCGGGCATGCCCGCCCGCCGGTCGAGGTCTCGGCCCTCACGGTCGAGCCGGAGCCGCTGCCGCAATCGCTCGAAGCCACCGGCTCGCTGCAGGCGGTGCAGGAATTGACGCTGGCGCCCGAGGTCGCCGGCCGCGTCGTCGCGATCCGGTTCGAGGCGGGCATGTCGGTCGAGGCCGACACGCCGCTGGTCGAACTCAACGACGCGCCGGAGCGGGCGCAGCTTGCAGAGGCGGTGTCGCGCGCGCAGTTCGCGCGGCTGCAGCTCGACCGCTCGCGCCGGCTGGTCGCGACCGACGCCGCGACGCAGCAGCTGCTCGATCAGCGCGTCACCGAACAGGAGCAGGCCGACGCCACGGTGCAGCGGATCGAGGCGCTGATTGCGCAGAAGACGATCCGCGCGCCGTTCGCCGGCTTGCTCGGCATCCGCAGGGTCAATCTCGGGCAATACGTCAATCCCGGCGACGTGCTGGCGACGCTGACCGCGCTCGACCGGCTCTACGCCAATTTCACCGTGCCGCAGCAGGATCTGTCGAAGCTCGATCTCGGCGGCGAGGTCACTGTGCGCACCGACGCCTATCCGGGTCAGGAGTTTGCGGCGCGGATCAACGCGATCGAGCCGATGGTGCAGCAGGACACCCGCAACGTGCGGGTTCAGGCGACGCTCGGCAATCCGGACCGCAAGCTGCGGCCCGGCCTCTACGTCACCGTCGGCATCGCGCAGCCGTCGCGCCCGTCGGCAATTCTGGTGCCGGCGACCGCGATCCAGACCAGCGCGTCGGGCGACAGCGTCCTCGTCGTTCGCGACGGCAAAGCCGCGCCTGTGCCGGTCACCACCGGCCAACGGGTCGGCGACCGCATCGTGGTCGAAACCGGGCTCGGCAGCGGCGACGTGGTGATCACCAGCGGCCAGCTCCGCGTTCAGCCGGGCGCGCCGGTCAACGTGGCTGCTTCGGTGGCAGCATCAAACCCGTTGCGGTGAGGCGGCGCCATGCGGTTCACCGATCTCTTCATCCGCCGGCCGATTCTGTCCGTGGTGGTCAGCCTGCTGATCCTGATGGCCGGCGCGAGCGCGTTTTTCTCATTGCCGGTGCGGCAATATCCCAACCTCGAAAGCGCGACCATCACGGTCGATACGATGTTTCCCGGCGCCACCCAGGAGGTGATGCAGGGCTTCGTCACCACCCCGATCGCGCAGGCGATCGCTTCCGCCGACGGCATCGAATATCTCACCTCGACCTCGACCATGGGGCAGAGCCAGGTCAAGGCCAAGCTCGTGCTCAACGCCAACTCCGACCGGGCGATGACCGACGTGCTGGCCAAGGTTCAGCAGGTCAAGTACCGGCTGCCGGCCGGCGCCTACGATCCGGTGGTCACCAAGATCACCGACGGTGCGTCCGCGGTGCAGTACGTCGCCTTCGTCAGCGACACGCTGACGATCCCGCAGATCACCGATTTCGTCACAAGGGTCGGACAGCCGCTGATCACGTCGGTCAAGGGCGTCGCCTCCGCCGATCTCGCCGCCGCGCAGGCGCTGTCGATGCGGGTGTGGCTCGATCCGGTCAAGCTCGCGGCCCGCAACCTGACGGCGGGCGATGTCTCCGCGGCGCTGCGCGCCAACAACGTGCAGGCCGCGCCCGGCCAGCTCGAGAACGGCCGCACCGTCACCAACATCACCGCCGCGACCGACGTCACCACGGCCGACGACTTCCGCGACATGGTGATCAAGACCGGCGCCGACGGCCTAGTGCGGCTGCGCGACATCGCCGACGTCGAGATCGGCAGCCAGAACCGCAACACCCTCGGCTGGGCGAGCGCCCGCCGCGCAGTCTATCTCAAGATCGCGCCGACTCCCGACGGCAATCCGCTGGAGATCGTCGCCGCCACCAAGGCGCTGATCCCGGCGATGCAAAGCGTCGCGCCGCCGGGCCTCACGGTCGAGAACCAGTTCGACGTCGCCCACTTCGTCAATGCGGCGATCGACGAGGTGCAACACACGCTGATCGAAGCCGGCGTCATCGTGGTGGTGGTGATCTTCTTGTTTCTCGGCTCGCTGCGCGCCGTGATCATTCCGGTGCTCACCATCCCGCTGTCGCTGGTCGGGACTGCGGCGCTGATGCTGGCGTTCGGCTTCTCGCTCAATCTGCTGACACTGCTGGCGATGGTGCTGGCGATCGGCCTCGTCGTCGACGACGCCATCGTGGTGGTCGAGAACATCCATCGCCACATCGAGGATGGGCTGTCGCCGGTGGAGGCTGCGCTGGTCGGTGCCCGCGAGATCGTCGGGCCGGTGATCGCGATGACCATCACGCTGGCCGCCGTCTACGCCCCGATCGGCCTGATGGGCGGCCTGACCGGAAGCCTGTTCCGCGAGTTCGCCTTCACGCTGGCGGGCTCGGTCGTGGTCTCCGGGCTGATCGCGCTGACGCTGTCGCCGATGATGAGCTCGCGCCTACTCGGCGGCAAGCAGGCCCAGAGTCGGTTTGCCACGATGATCGAGCATCGCTTCGCGGCGCTCGCCAACGGCTATGGCCGGCTGCTCGCCGCGACGCTGGCGATCCGGCCGGCGGTGCTGCTGGTTGCCGGCACCATGCTGCTGGCGATCGTGGCGCTGTTCTTCGGCGCCAAGCGCGAGCTCGCGCCGCAGGAAGACCAGGGCTACGTCTTCACCGCCGTGCGGGCGCCGCAATACGCCAATCTCGACTACACGGCGGCGGCGGCCGGACAGGTGCAGCAGATCTTCCGGTCGATGCCGGAATACGACGCCAATTTCTTCGTCGTCGGCACCGATGGCCTCAACAACGCGTTCGGCGGCATCATTCTCAAGGACTGGAGCGAACGCCGGCGCTCGGCCACCGACATCCAGGCGGCGCTGTACCGCGCCGTCGGCAGCGTCCACGAGGCCTCCGTCACGCCGTTCCAGCCGGCGGCGCTGCCGGCCTCGACCGGCGGCCTGCCGTTCCAGATGGTGCTGCGGTCGCCCGCCGGATTTGACACCATCTACCGCGAGATGGAAGCGCTGAAGGCGGCGGCGTGGCGCAGCGGCCTGTTCGTGTTCGTCGACAGCGACCTCGCTTTCGACAGCCCGACCGCGCGGATCCGCATTGACAGCGCCAAAGCCGGCGAAGTCGGCGTCACCATGCAGGCGATCGCCGACACCCTCGCGGTGCTGGTCGGCGAGAACTACGTCAACCGCTTCAATTACTACGGCCGCTCCTACGACGTCATCCCGCAGGTTCGCCGCAGCGACCGGCTGACGCCGGAGACGATCGGGCGCTATCAGCTCCGCACCCGCTCCGGCGAGATGATCCCGCTCTCGACCGTCGCCTCGGTGTCGGTGACGCCGAGTGCCAACCGATTGCCGCAGTTCAACCAGATGAACGCGGCGACGCTGTCGGCGGTGCTGCGGCCCGGCGTGACGATGGGGCAGGCGGTGGCGTTCATGGAAGCGCAGCCGCGCGCGCCCGGCGTCACCATCGACTGGCTCGGCGACAGCCGGCAATACGTCCAGGAAGGCAACCGCCTCACCGTCACCTTCGGCTTCGCGCTGATCGTGATCTTCCTAGTGCTGGCCGCGCAGTACGAGAGCTTCCGCGATCCGCTGGTGATCCTGGTGACGGTGCCGCTGGCGATCTGCGGCGCGCTGCTGCCGCTGTATCTCGGCTACACCACCCTCAACATCTACACCCAGATCGGGCTCGTCACCCTGATCGGGCTGATCTCCAAGCACGGCATCCTGATGGTGGCGTTCGCCAACCAGATTCAGCGCGAGCAGGGGCTCGGCCGCCGCGACGCCATCCTGCAGTCGGCGAAAGTGCGGATGCGGCCGGTGCTGATGACCACGGCCGCGATGGTCGCCGGCTTGGTGCCATTGCTGTTCGCCGAGGGGGCGGGGGCCGCCAGCCGCTTCGCCATCGGCATCGTGGTGGTGATGGGCATGCTGGTCGGGACGCTGTTCACGCTGTTCGTGCTGCCGACCTTCTACACGCTGATCGCCGCCGACCGGCACGCCGGTGCGGCAGGCGCACAGCGCCGGACGTCGGCCGAGTCCGACGCCGTCTCCGCGTAATCCGGTGCGCGCTCGCAGCCCGAGTGCGGTCGAAGCCGTGCGTCACCGCGCCGGGTCGTGCCGTCGGCACGCATTCGGTATGCGTCGGACCGTGCAGGTTGTAGAGAGTCGCTGGATTCAGTTGCCTGCGCAGAGTTTCTGAGATGACCGATGCCACCACCAAGATCGCGCTCACCGTCGGCGAAGCCGCCAAGCGGAGCGGCGTGGCGGTTTCGACCTTGCATTTCTATGAGGCCAAGGGGCTGATCCAGGGCTGGCGCACCGAGGGCAACCAGCGGCGCTATCACCGCTCGGTGCTTCGCCGCATTGCCATCATCCGCGTCGCCCTGCTGGCCGGGATTCCGCTGACGACCATCCACGACGCGCTGATCGATCTGCCGCACGATCGCGTCCCCTCCAAAGCCGATTGGGCGCGTTTCGCCAAGGCGTGGAAGGCCATGCTGGAAGCCCGCATCGTCGGCCTGACGCAATTGCGCGACCAGATCACGAGCTGCATCGGCTGCGGCTGCCTGTCGCTGGAGGAATGTCCGCTGCGCAATCCCGACGACGAACTCGGCCGGCACGGCCCGGGGCCGCGCCGCCTCGGGGCCAAGCCCTGACCGCCGGCGGCGCGCGGCACCAATCGCTCACGCCGACTCGGTGGTCTTCTTCAGCTTGCCGATGCCGAGAATGTCGAGCATCGCCTTCTCGTAGAACGGCTCGCTCTCGCCGCGGCTCATCTTGCGCATGAAGTACTTCTCGAACGCGATCTTGGCATTGTGCACCCACACGCCCGACGACGACCAGTTGACGTTGCGCGGCGGCAGCTGCGGCTGCGCCACGAAGGCGACGCCGGAATCGCCGAAATCGGCCAGGCACACCGCGTTCCAGGTCGCCTGATGGGTCGGCTCCTGGCCGTCGAGCAGTTGCCGGATGTTGTGCGCGGTCGCGGTCACCATCGATTCGATCATGAAGCCGGTCTTCGGCACGCCGCACGGCACCGGTGTCGGCCCCATCGGCGGGATCGCGACGCAGACGCCGACCGAGAACACGTTGCGATATTTCGGATTGCGCTGGTGCTTGTCGATCAGCACGAAGCCGCGCGGATTGACCAGCCCCTCGATGCCGCGCAGCGGCGCGATGCCGCGGAACGACGGCAGCAGCATCGAGAAGCCGAACGGCAGCTCGACCGTCTTCTTCACCGAGCCGTCGTCGGCGATTTCTTCCGCCGTGATCTTGCCCGGCTCGACCTTGGCGATCCGTGTGCTGGTCATGAACTTGATGTGATGCTGCCGCATCTCGGCTTCGAGCAGGCCCTTGGTGTCGCCGACGCCGTCGAGGCCGAGATGGCCGATATAGGGCTCGGCGGTGACGAAGGTCATCGGCACTTGGTCGCGGATCTTGCGGCGGCGCAGCTCGGTCTCGAGGATGAAGGTGAACTCGTAGGCCGGGCCGAAACAGGACGCGCCCTGCACCGCGCCGGTGACGATCGGGCCCGGATTCTTGCAGAATTCTTCGAACGCCTCGGCCGCGGCGGTGGCATGGTCGACGTGGCAGATCGAGGTGGTGTAGCCCTCGGGGCCGAGCCCCGGAATCTCGTCGAAGGCAAGCTCCGGCCCGGTGGCGATGACCAGGAAATCGTAGCCGATCACGCTGCCGTCGGCGAGGGTGACGCGGTTCTCGTCCGGTTCCAGCTTGGTCACCGGCACCGGCTTGTAGGTGATGCCGCGCTTGGCGAAGGTCGGCGCCAGATCGACCTCGACCGCCTCGCGGGTCCGCCACTTCACCGCGACCCACGGGTTCGACGGAACGAAGTGATAGATCGGGTCCTTGGTGACGACGGTGATGTCGTCGTCGCGCCCGAGCAGGTCCTTCATCTCGTAGGCCATCACGACGCCGCCGAGACCGGCGCCCATGATCAGGATGTGTGCCATCGTCGCCAACTCCTTGTTGCCGCCGGCGCGCGGCGTGCCGCGGCGATCGTGTTTTCCTCGCTGGTCCGGCGGCAGCTCGCCGTTGATTGTTGTTGTCTGCCTCGGCCGGTGCGGCCGATACTTTCGTACATTCGAATATTCGAATTATGGCAGATATCGGTCGGCCTGCAACCCCAAATCGTCGGACGCGCCGCCGGCCGGTCAGGCGGCGCTGGGTTCCGCGCTGTTGTCCAGCACCGCCAGCGCGGTTTCGCCGATCTGGCGCAGGTCCGAGGTGAAGCGGGCCGCGAGCGCCTGCATCGGCAGGTTGGAGCGCAGGCACGACATTTCGATCCGGCGCACCCCGAGCCGGCGCGCCTCGGTGATCATTGCCGCCATCAGCAAGCCGCCGATGCCCTGGCAGCGCCATTCGGCTTCGACGCTGAAGGCGGCTTCGGCGAGATGATCGGCGCGATCGGTCTCGAGCAATTCGCAGGCGCCGCGGATCTCGTCGTCCTCGAGATAGCCCAGCACCGGCCGTCCGTCGGACAGCGCCGCGCCGGCGTGAAACAGCACGTGGAATTCCGAGACGTCCTCGAAGAACCGCATCCGGCGCGCGTCGGCATCGAGCCGCATCAAATGATTGCAGTAACGATCGGCGTCGGCCGGGCCGAGCGGCCTGACCTCTCCACGTCGTTCACCCGTTGCGGTCATCGGATGCCCCTCCAGCGAGTCGTGGCGCAGCATAGTCCTGCGCCGGGCCGAAAGAAATCGACCCGCGCAGACCGCGGTCGCAGGCAAAGTATCAATTTACCAGAGTATTCACGGCGCGCTTGCCGGATAGCGGCGTCAATCCGCCGCGATCGGCCGAGCCACCGCACCGAGCGCAGTGACCGCCGCTTTAGGGTCTAGCTCGATCTGCAGGCCGCGCTGGCCGCCGTTGAGGTACACCGTGGTCTCGGCGAGCGCCGCCTCGTCGATCGCGACCGGCACGCGCTTCTTCTGCCCGAACGGCGAGATGCCGCCGACATGATAGCCGGTCAGCCGCTCGGCATCGGCCGGCTTCATCATCTTGGCGCTCTTGCCGCCGAGCGCGGCCGCGAGCTTCTTCATGCTGACTTCCTTGTCGGAAGCGATCACCGCACACACCGGCTTGCCGTCGAGTTCGGCCATCAGCGTCTTCAGCATCCGCTTCGGCTCGACGCCGACCGCCGCCGCCGCCGCGAGCCCGATCGCTTCGGCGTTCGGATCGTAGTCGTAAGCGTGCAGCTTGTAGGCGACGCCGAGCTTCTCCAGCATCTGAGTGGCGCGGGTGGATTTGGACATGGTGGGGACTCGAGGCAGGTAGCAGGACGGCGCGGAGAGGACTCGCGCGCCGCGGTGCACATTGTCACTGCGCGTGCTGTGAAGCAATGCAACGCGAACATGCCCGCTCCCACCGTCATTCCGGGGCGCTCGCGCCAGCGAGCGAACCCGGAATCTCGATGGGCCTGGGCACGGCGGTCGCCCCGCGCCTCGCGGTGTCTTTCTTTCTTTGCGATAACTGCGAGATTCCGGGTCTGCGTGCTGTCGCACGCATCCCGGAATGACGGTGCGTTGTCAGGAGTGGCCCCGGCGTTGGTCGCTCGGCCCCGCCCCGCCGTCATTCCGGCGCTCGCGCCAGCGAGCGAACCCGGAATCTCGATGGGCCTGGGCACGGCGGTCGCCCCGCGCCTCGCGGTGTCTTTCTTTCTTTGCGATAACTGCGAGATTCCGGGTCTGCGTGCTGTCGCACGCATCCCGGAATGACGGTGCGTTGTCAGGAGTGGCCCCGGCGTTGGTCGCTCGGTCCCGCCCCGCCGTCATTCCGGGGCACACGCGTCAGCGCATGAACCCGGAATCTGGAGGTGTGGGGCAGAGCGGGGCGGCTTGCATCTCGGGATTCCGGGTTCGCTCGCTTTGCGAGCGCCCCGGAATGACGGGGGCTAAATACTTGCCGTAATTGTCGCAGCGATCGTCGCGCCCCTACGCCTCATCCCATTTCGGCGCGAACGCCGGATCGACGAAACGCTGGTCCTTCGGCAGCTTGGCGATCACAGCTTTGTCGTCGAAGTCGAGCTTGATCTGCAGCGCGCCGAGATTGCTTTGCTGGCTGGCTTTGCCGCGCGCTTTCGGGATCGCCATCACGCCGTCCTGCTCGAGCAGCCAGGCCAGCGCCACTTGCGCGGCGGTGGCGCCGTGCTTGTCGGCGATCTGCTGCAATTCCGGATAGGAGGCGAGCCGGCCCTGCGCCAGCGGCGCGTAGGCGGTGAGCGGAATGCCCTTGCTCTGCAGATAGGGTAGCAGCTTGGTCTGGCCGAGCAGCACGTGATACTCGACCTGGTTGCAGGCGATCGGCGCGCCGATCTCGTCCACCGCTTGGCGCATCAGCGCCACCGGGAAGTTGCACACCCCGATCGCGCGGGCGCCGCCTTCGTCCTTGATCTTCAGCAGCGTCTCCAGCGCGGCGCCGAGATTCATCTCCGGTGCGGGCCAGTGGATCAGATAGAAATCGACATAGTCGGTCTTCAGCTTGCGCAGGCTCTGGTCGAACGCCTTGCGGATCGCGTCGGGGGCGAGGTTGGTCCACCACACCTTGGTGGTGAGATGGATCTGGTCGCGCGGCACGTCGGTGTCCTCCAGCGCGTCACCGACGAAATCCTCGTTCGCGTACATCTCGGCGGTGTCGATGTGGCGATAGCCGAGGCCGAGCGCGGTCAGCACCGCCTCGTGGCAATCCTTGCCCTGCAGTTTGAAGGTGCCGAGCCCGAGCTTGGGCACGTGAAGTCCTTGGGTCTTGATGCTGTCCATGCGGTCTCCTGGAGCGTTGTCGCGCGATGTGGATGTCGGTTGGCGCGAAGACAACGCGTCAATCAAAACGTGAGCTCCGATTGTATCCGATGAGATTCGGAAGTCTGCTAAGCAACGCGAGGCGGGGGAGGGCGGCGCCAGCCCGGCAGATAAGGTCAACGCATCGTGAATGCGAACGCCTGACATCTGCATCAGATTTTACGAATCCGAAGTGGTTGTGCATTACGATGAAATACAACTGACGGGAGTGATCGTTCCAGGAGCTGCTTCGCGGACGCGGAGCGGCGGCTCGTGTGCGGCTCTCGGCGGTTGTGTCGATTGAGAGTTTCGAACAGCACAGCGATTGGCCGCGACACCGAGGTTGCGGCGAGATGAATTGCACGGAGCCGCGCGTGACCTATGGCGATCGCAAAGACCCTCGGGTGCGTTTCGAGAAGGCGCTGGACTCAGTGATGATTGCCGTCGACGGCACCTGGCGGCGCGACTGCGCGGTCGCCGACATTTCGCAGACCGGCGCCAGGCTGATCCTGAAGGCCTCGATGGCCGGGCTGAATTTGCGCGAGTTCTTCCTGGTGCTGACGCCGAACGGTGCCGCCTATCGGCGCTGCGAGCTGGTGCGGGTGGAGGGCGATACCATCGGGGTGCGCTTCGTCGTGGCGCGCAAAGGCGCCAAGCGGGCGCCCGGTCTGCGCGCGAGCGTTTGACCGCGCAGCTCCATCCCCCGATGCTTCGCATAGCGACGGATTTCAGAGGGGATACAATGCGTTGCAGCGCCGTGGGACGGGCGTTTCGCTTGCGTCGCAAGCCGGCTTCCGTTATCCGGTGCGATGCCTCGCGTGCGAGCGGCTGCGGTCGCGTTTGTCAGGGCGCGCGAGTCCGATCCGTTATCGTCGCCACCGGCGCGCCGCGATCGTGCTTCATCCGGTAGAGTGACAGGGGAACCTTCTCGAAATGGCCAATGTCGTCGTGGTCGGCGCCCAGTGGGGCGACGAAGGCAAGGGAAAGATCGTCGATTGGCTCTCCGAGCAGGCCGACATCGTGGTGCGTTTCCAGGGCGGTCACAATGCCGGCCACACCCTGGTGATCAACGGTGCGACCTACAAGCTGGCGCTGCTGCCGTCGGGCGTGCTGCGGCCGTCGAAATTGGCGGTGATCGGCAACGGTGTGGTGTTCGATCCGCAGGCCTTCCTGGACGAAGTGAAGAAGCTGCAGGGGCAGGGCGTTTCGATCTCGCCGGACAATCTGCGCATCGCCGAGAACGTCACGCTGATTCTGCCGTTGCACCGCGAACTGGATTCGCTGCGCGAAAACGCCGCCAAGGCCGGCGCGATCGGCACCACCCAGCGCGGCATCGGCCCGGCCTATGAGGACAAAGTCGGCCGCCGCGCGATCCGGCTGATGGACCTCGCCGATCCGGACACGCTGCCGCAGAAGATCGACCGCCTGCTGGCGCACCACAACGCGCTGCGCCGCGGCTTCAACCTGCCCGAATTCGACGGCGCCGCGATCCTGAAGGATCTGCTGGCGCTCGGGCCGCAACTGCTGCCTTACGCCGAATCGGTGTGGCGGCTGCTCGACATGAAGCGCCGCGAGGGCAAGCGCATCCTATTCGAGGGCGCGCAGGGCGCGCTGCTCGACGTCGATCACGGCACCTATCCCTACGTCACCTCGTCCAACACCGTCGCGGCGCAGGCGGCGACCGGCACCGGTATGGGCCCTGGCGCGGTCGGCTATGTGCTCGGCATCTGCAAGGCCTACACCACGCGCGTCGGCGCCGGACCGTTCCCGACCGAGCTGACCAATGAGATCGGCGAAGAGATCGGCCGCCGTGGCAAGGAGTTCGGCGTCAACACCGGGCGCAAGCGGCGCTGCGGCTGGTTCGACGCGGTGTTGGTGCGGCAGACGGTGCGGACCTGCGGCATCCATGGTCTGGCGCTGACCAAGCTCGACATTCTCGACGGCTTCGACAGTGTCGAGGTCTGTGTCGGCTATAAGCTCGACGGCAAGGAGATCGATTATCTGCCGGCCGGCGAAGGCGCCCAGGCGCGGGTCGAGCCGATCTACGAGACCATCGAGGGCTGGAAGGAGCCGACCGCGAACGCCCGGTCGTGGGCCGATCTGCCGGCGCAGGCGATCAAATACGTCCGCCGCATCGAGGAACTGGTCGGCTGCCCAGTGGCTTTGTTGTCCACCAGCCCCGAGCGCGAGGACACAATTCTGGTGCAGAATCCGTTCGAGGCTTAATAAGATGTTACCCAAAGACATCGTAAATTGAGTCGAGATGGCTGATTACTATCCGCTGATCGCCCGCGCGATTTCGAGCCTGGACCCGAGTGCTCCCGGCGAGCAGCGGCGCGCCATCTACGAGCGGGCGCGCGCTGCGCTGATCGCACAACTGCGCGGCGTGCAGCCGCCGCTGACCGAATCCGAAATCACCCGCGAGCGCCTGGCGCTCGAAGAGGCGGTGCGCAAGGTCGAGTCCGAGGCCGCGCAGCGCGCCCGCGACGCCACCCGCGCCGAGCTGAAGGGCCGTGGCCGCCCCGGCGACGCGCCGCGCCCCGGCGATGCGCTGCGCGCGTCCAGCCGTCCGCTCGGCCGGCCCGGCGATCCGCCGCCGCAGGTCAATCGCGGCGCTGCGGCCGGCGCGATGCCCGAGCCGGAGCTGCCGCAGGCGGTGCGCTCGCGCACACCGGACGACGAGCCGGTCCCGGAGGAGACGCCGGAGCCGCGTCCGACCCGCACCCTGCGGGTCGAGCCGCCGCCGATTCCGCCGGAGCCGCCGCTGCCCGGCCGTGGCCCGGCCGTGCCGCCCCGCCGCAATGCTCCGCCGAACCAGCCGGCGAATCTGCCGCCGCCGCCGGCCAATTCGCCGGGCCTGCGCGGCTTCAGCGACGTCACCGCCGATCTCGACGGGCTCGGCAATGCCGCCGCACAGGCCAATCGCGCCGCGCGGAAGACCTACGCCAACGTCGCGCCGTCGCCGGAATTCGACCGGCTCGAGCCGACGATGGAGAACCGCGCCGATCCGGATGCGGCGTATTCCTACGACGAATCGGTCGACGAAGCGGCGCGCTATGCGCCGCCGTCCGCCGCGCCGCGGGCTCAGGCCGAGCCGAAGCGCAAGGCAGCGAGCGGGCGGTCGAAATTCCCGCTGCGGATTGCGCTGGTGGTCGGCATATTGGTGATGCTGCTCGGCGCCGGCCTGGTCTGGGGACCGGGCGCGGTGACCAGCCTGATGTCGCTGATGCGCTCGTCGCCCTCGACCGAGACGGCGGCCCCGGCGACGCCGGCGGCCCCGACCGAGCGGCCGAAGATCACCGACCGGGTCGGTCAGCCGTCGACCGAGCAGGCCGCTCCGGTTGCGCAGCGCGTGGTGCTGTACGACGAGGATCCGAACGACCCGAAGGGCAAGCAATATGTCGGCTCGGTGGTATGGAAGACCGAGCAGGTGAAGGGCGCCAGCGCCAAGGGCGGCGCCGACGTCGCGGTGCGGGCCGACATCGACGTGCCGGAGCGGCAGTTCAAGATGACGATGTCGTTCCGCCGCAACACCGACTCGTCGCTGCCGGCCAGTCACACCGCGGAATTGACCTTCGTTCTGCCGGCCGATTTCCAGGGCGGCGGCGTGTCCAACGTGCCGGGCATCCTGATGAAGTCGAACGAGCAGTCGCGCGGCACGCCGCTCGCCGGGCTCGCCGTCAAGGTCACCGACGGCTTCTTCCTGGTCGGTCTCAGCAACGTCGAAGCCGATCGCTCGCGCAACCTGCAGCTGCTCAAGGAGCGGTCCTGGTTCGACGTGCCGATCGTCTACAGCAACGGCCGCCGCGCCATCATCGCGATCGAAAAAGGCGGCCCCGGCGAACGCGCCTTCAACGACGCCTTCAAGGCCTGGGGCGAATAGCGCCGGGCTTTCCGGGCCAGCGCCTTGGGCGTTGGCATTCCGGTGGTGACGTCTTCCGCGTCCGCCTCATTCCGCGCCGCTATCTCCCTCCCCGTCATTCCGGGGCACGCGCCCCAGCGCGTGAACCCGGAATCTCGCCGCAGGCAAATAACAACACCCGTCATCGCCCGCGCAGGCGGGCGACCCAGTATTCCAGAGCCTTCGTGCCAGTCACCAGCGCCCCGCAATACTGGATCCCCGCCTGCGCGGGGATGACGTCAGAAACAAGCGGTCGCAAATCATGAGCAGCTTCGCGCGCCCCGCAGCATATCCCGAGCTTCCGGGTCTGCGTGCTGCGCACGCCTCCCGGAATGACGGCGCGTTGTCGGGAGTGGGGCGGCGTTGGTCGCTCAGCCCACCCCAAGTCATTCCGGGGCACGCGCGTCCGCGCGTGAACCCGGAATCTCGACGTGAGCAACCAACAACGCCCGTCATCGCCCGCGCAGGCGGGCGACCCAGTATTCCAGAGCCTTCGTGCCAATCACCAGCGCCCTGCAATACTGGATCCCCGCCTGCGCGGGGATGACGTCAGAAGCGAGCGGTCGCCGAGGATGGACAGCTTCGCGCGCCCCGCAGAACACTGCGAGATTCCGGGTCTGCGTGCTGTCGCACGCATCCCGGAATGACG
>NZ_QKQS01000033.1:160125-160435 GCF_003226555.1 Rhodopseudomonas palustris
AACACTGCGAGATTCCGGGTCTGCGTGCTGTCGCACGCATCCCGGAATGACGGCGCGTTGTCGGGAGTGGGGCGGCGTTGGTCGCTCAGCCCGCGCCCAAGTCATTCCGGGGCACGCGCCCCAGCGCGTGAACCCGGAATCTCGACGCAGACAAAAAAACGCCCGTCATCGCCCGCGCAGGCGGGCGACCCAGTATTCCAGAGCCTTCGTGCCAGTCACCAGCGCCCTGCAATACTGGATCCTCGCCTGTGCGGGGATGACGTCAGAAACAAGCGGTCGCCCAGGAAGGACAGCTTCCCGCGCCCCGCAG
>NZ_QKQS01000034.1 GCF_003226555.1 Rhodopseudomonas palustris
GTCACGAAGCCAAGGTCGCGGCCGGCCGACGTCACAGCGTCGGTGATCGCGGCAACGCTGTCGGGATCGACCGCATTGTACTCGTCAAGCAAGGCTGCGGCAGGGAACATGAAGTTGCCGCTGTTCCACAGATAGCCCGACTCGACATAGCTTTCGGCGGTGGCGAGGTCCGGCTTCTCGACGAACTTGGCGACATTGCGGACCTTGCCGACGATCGCGTCGCCGGGACAGATATAGCCGTATTCGGTCGCCGGACG
>NZ_QKQS01000035.1 GCF_003226555.1 Rhodopseudomonas palustris
CGCCAGCGCAGCTTGGCGAGGTCGACGAGCGGTCGGAAGCCGATCGTCTCCGGCAGTGTCGCAAGCCAATATTTGGTCGGGTCAGTTTCGTTCTCCGGCCACTCGACCAGCAGCCACTCCGGCCGCAGCGTCTCCGGGATCAGCTTGTTGTGTCCGACACTGACGCGCACGCGCGCGAAGCGCGACGATAGAAAATCGGCCGAGCCTTCCCGCCAAACCACCGTGCGCCA
>NZ_QKQS01000036.1 GCF_003226555.1 Rhodopseudomonas palustris
GGGCAGTCGACGTGCGCGTAGTGACGGTTCTGCGTCTCGTACTCGACATGCGCGGTCGAAATCGTGATGCCGCGCGCCTTCTCTTCCGGCGCCTTGTCGATCTGGTCATAGGCCGTGAACGTCGCACCGCCCGTCTCCGCCAGAACCTTGGTGATCGCCGCAGTCAGCGACGTCTTGCCATGGTCGACGTGACCGATCGTCCCGATGTTGCAATGCGGCTTCGTACGTTCAAACTTTGCTTTGGCCAT
>NZ_QKQS01000037.1 GCF_003226555.1 Rhodopseudomonas palustris
TAGAGCGGGATGATTTTACGTTTGATCGTAGCCAGCATTGGTGAAGTAGTTTGAGCATTCGGTTGGTGGAGTGGCTTTAAGGATCTCGCCGATCGCTGCCGAGACGGCGTCTGCGGTCCTCTGTGCGGCTTTGCGGAGCCAATGCTTGAGCTTTGCGAAGAACTGCTCGATCGGGTTCAGGTCGGGGGAGTATTTCGGCAGGAACAGCAGCCGGGCGCCGGCGGCACGGATGGCGGTGCGTACGGGGTGTCCCTTGTGCGAACCGAGATTGTCCATGATGACGATGTCGCCCGGCCGGAGTGTTGGGACGAGAATGCTCTCGACGTAGAGGCGGAAGCTTTCGCCGTTGATCGGCCCCTCAAGTAGCCATGGCGCGGTGACGCCGTCGCAGCGTAGGGCGGCCAGAAAGGTCAACGTCTGCCAGTGAGCGTGCGGTACGCTGGCCTTGAGCCGCTGTCCGCGCGGCGCCCATCCCCGCAGTGGCGCCATGTTGGTCTTGGTCCAGGTCTCGTCGATGAAGACCAGTCGGCCAGGATCGATCCGACCGCGATATTTGCACCATTGCGTGCGACGCCGGGCAACGTCCGGACGGCTTTGCTCCGCGGCGATCAGCGTCTTTTTTTGTGACTGAGCTTGGCGCGGTGGACGAACTCCCACACCGACCGATAATCCACCTTCAAGCCGCGCTCGCCAAGCTCGGCGACCAGGCCGCGCAGCGTGAAGTCCGCTTCACGGCACCGCCGCAGCAGCCAATCTTCATGGGCGCCCGCGATCTTGCGCGGCTTGTAGCCGCCGATCTTGTCCGGCTCCACGCTGCCGGTCCGGCGGAACCGCTGAACCCACAGAATGGCCGTACTGATCCCGACTCCAAATTGCGCCGCCGCCTGATGGCACGACAGGCCACCTTCGATCACCGCCCCAACAACCCGCTCACGCAAATCAGTCGAATAGGCTCGTCCCATCCATGCTGACCTCCTCCAGCCAGCATGTTGAATCAGAACAATTCCGATTTGGGAATCCAAAATCGATTCAGCCTGAAATCATCCTGCTCTAG
>NZ_QKQS01000038.1:0-262169 GCF_003226555.1 Rhodopseudomonas palustris
CCCCCCCCCCCCGCCCCCCCCCCCCCCCCCCCCCCCCCCCCCCCGCCTCCGCGAGTCTCGACCATTCGGCCGCCGCCCCCTCACCCGGATTGCTGCGCAATCCGACCTCTCCCCGCGCGCGGGGAGAGGTTCAAAATTCCACGGCGGTTGTTACGCCGCCAGTTTGTTCTTGCGTTTCTCGGCGTAGGCGGCGGCCGCCTCGCGCACCCAGGCGCCGTCGTCATGCGCCTTGCGGCGCGCCGCCATCCGGTCGCGGTTGCACGGGCCGTTGCCGGCGAGCACCTGCTTGAACTCGTCCCAGTCAATCGCGCCATACTCCCAATGCCCGGTCGCCTCGTTCTTCTTCAGATCGGGATCGGGAAGCGTCAGGCCCAGATAATGCGCTTGAGGCACCGTGGCATCGACGAATTTCTGGCGCAGCTCGTCGTTGGAGAACCGCTTGATCTTCCACTTGGTCGAGGTGTCGCTGTGCTGGCTGGCCTGATCCGGCGGGCCGAACATCATCAGGCACGGCCACCACCAGCGGTTCAGCGCGTCCTGCGCCAGCGCCTTCTGTTCGGCCGAGCCCTTGGCCAGCGTCAGCATGATCTCGTAGCCCTGGCGCTGGTGGAACGACTCCTCCTTGCAGACGCGGATCATCGCGCGCGCATAGGGCCCGTAAGAGCAGCGGCACAGCGGGATCTGATTCATGATCGCGGCGCCGTCGACCAGCCAGCCGATCGCGCCGATGTCGGCCCAGGTCAGGGTCGGGTAGTTGAAGATCGACGAGTATTTGGCCTTGCCGCTGAGCAGCTGGTCGACCAGCTCCTCGCGCGAGGCGCCGAGAGTTTCGGCGGCGGCGTAGAGATACAGGCCGTGGCCGCACTCGTCCTGGACCTTGGCGAGCAGCGCCGCCTTGCGCCGCAGTGTCGGCGCGCGCGTGATCCAATTGCCTTCCGGCAGCATACCGACGACTTCGGAATGCGCGTGCTGGGAGATCTGGCGGACCAGCGTCTTGCGGTAAGCGGCCGGCATCCAGTCGTTCGGCTCGATCCGCTCCTCGGCGTCGATCCGCGCCTGGAACCGCGCCGCCCGTTCGGCGTCCTCGATGTTCCGCTCGTCACCGTCGGACACGTTCAGTGCCTGGGTGTACATGGCGATCTCCTCCGGCGTTGTTGGAAATATAATTGACCAATTGGACGGTCAATGCAAGTGTCGGAACCGATCATCGATGGTGCGTCGCAACGCACTGTCCGCCAACAGGATTCCGACCGCCCATGGCGCGCACGCGAGCCACCGACTACGACGATAAACGCCGCGGCATTCTCAGCCGTTCCGCGCGGCTGTTCGCCGAACACGGCTACACCGGCACTTCGATCACCATGATCGCCGACGCTTGCGGCGTCTCGAAGGCGCTGATGTATCACTACTACCCGTCGAAGGATGCGGTGCTGTTCGATCTGCTCGAAGATCATCTGCAGCATCTGGTCACGGTGGTGGACGAAGCTGCACAGGGCAATGGCGATCCAGGCGACCGGCTGTTCGCGATCTCGGCGGCGTTGCTCGAAGCCTATCGCGGCGCCGATGCCGAGCATCAGGTGCAGATCTCCAGCCTGAAGCTGCTGCCGCCGGAGCAGCAGGACGTGCTGAAGGCGCTGGAGCGAAAACTCGTCGTCTCGATGTCGGATGCGATCGCCGCCGCGATCCCGGCCGCCGCCGCCAAGCCGGAGCTACTGAAGCCGCTGACGATGTCGCTGTTCGGCATGCTGAACTGGCACTACCTTTGGTTCCGCGAGGGCAAGGGCCTGTCGCGTGAGACTTACGCGCAGATGGTGACCACGCTGATGATCGCCGGCGCCGAACAGGCGATCGACGCGATCACCGCGCCGCCGGGCAAAGCCGAGCGCGCATCGCCCCGCAAGAAGAACGAGCGGGCGGCGGTGGCGCGGCGGGCGTAGGTCACGCACTTTCCCTCCCCGAGTCATTCCGGGGCGCGCCGAAGGCGCGAACCCGGAATCTCGACCTCGCACAACAACCTCGGGATTCCGGGCTCGCTCGCTGACGCGAGCGCCCCGGAATGACGGGGACAAGGTGCCATCAAAAAGAAAGGCCCGCGCGAGCGGGCCGAGGTCGGGAGGAACTTCGAGCCTCGATAGCTGAGGCTCGGGGTCTACAGCAGCGGCGATTAGGCCGACTTGCTGAAGGTCTTGGCGAAGTTGTCCTGCACCGATTTGGCGCTGTCGCTGGCCAGCTTGCTGAAGTACTCGGTCGCCGACTTGGCGCGCGACACCAGCACTTCGCCCTGCGAACGCGCAAGGTCGGACTGGATCTGGAACGCCTCGTTGACCGATTTCGCCGACGCCAGCTTGTCGATGCCGGTGAAGAACGCTTCAGTGTCGTGGTAGATCGCCTGCTGAATGTTGCGGGTGATCTTGGCGGCTTCGCTCACCGAATTGGCCACGGTTTCCTCGATCACCGAGGTCACCTTCTCCGAACCGGCGTGGAAATCCGCGGCCTTCTCCTTGGCGGTGCCAGCGGCACGCTTGACGAAGTCGCGGGCGGCTTCCGGAACCTCGAGGGTCTGGAAGTTCTTGAACGCGTCGGTCACCGGCTGGAACGCCTGCTTGACGCTGTCGGCCACCGTTTCGGCCGCCTGGGTGTAGCTCTCGTGATTAGCAGCATCGGTCATCTGAAATCTCCATCCTCGTTGGCTGAGCTATGGTCTTCCCGTCCGAACTGCGGCCCGGGCAGGGAAAATATGTCATAAACCATGTTGCACCGCAATATGTTTATTGCAACGCAACACGGTATCTGGAACATACCATTGAAATAATTACATTTTTAGTTACGAGAGCAACAACCAGACCGTGCTTTTCATGCGAAATGCTCGAAATGAACTGCGAGCCTAACCCTTGGGCTTGCCTGATTTCGCCGGCGGGATCGCGGCCGCGAGTTCGTCCAGCCGTCGCTCGACCTCGGCGAGCCGGGTGTTGAACTCCTGCATCTGCGCGCGTGACGGCAGATTCATACCCGCGAGATATTTGTCCATCATCTCGGCGAACTGCTTGTGCGCCTCGGCGGAGACACCGCCGACCTGCTGCGCCACCTTGCCGAGCTCCGGCGATGTCAGCGCCTGATTGGCGAAGGCTGCGAAACCCTTGCTCATTTCGCCGAACATCGCCTGCCACGCCGCTGCCGGATCGTTGTCCTTGTCGGCCATTGCCGTCTCCCCTCTTGTCATCCGCGCGGCACACCGCGCGACGACCTTTTTCATCCGCGCGGCACACCGCGCGACGACCTTTTAGCGGGTCGGCGCGGCGTAGGCGAAGCCAAACGGACCGGAGCGATCGAACGGGGTGAATTCGCCTTCCGGCTGTGCCAGACGGTCGGCGATCGCCCACAGCACCGCGGCATTGACGATAAGGCCGATATGGCTGGCGAGCACCACCTCGATGTTCTCGGCGCGCGGCGACGGCGTCAGCTGCGAGGTGCGCCAGTTCACGATGCCGTCGGTGCGCGAATAGATCGAGGTGGCCGGTACCGGCATCTCGCCGCCGAGCGGTTCGAGATCTTCGAGCCGGACCTCGGTCAGTTCCTCGCCGGACAGCTTCTCGTAGACCCGCTTGGCGTTGGTGGCGGTGACGTCGCCGGTGAATGGACTGCCGAGCGTAATGATGTCGCGCACCATCTCGGGTGCGTGCAACGCGAGGTCACGGGCATAGACGCCGCCGAGGCTCCACCCCACCAGACTGACCTTACGGCCGCTCGCCTCATAGACGGCGGAGAGCCGGCGCCGCAGTCTGGCGCGCATGCGATAGATGCCACCGAGATTGCGGCCGAGCTCCCAGGCGAACACCTGATAGCCGAGTTGCTTCAGATAGCGCCGCATCGGCGCAGTCGACAGATCACTCGCCAGCAGCCCGGGCAGCACCAGCACCGGATGACCGTCGCCGCGCGGCGCCTGCAGCAGCAGCGGCGACAGCAGCAGGCTGGCGTTGAATTCGAAGAAGCTGCGCGCCTCGGCGAGCAGCAACGCGACGCTGGGCGGCTTCAGCCGCTCGCGATTCACGATGGCGCCGCTGTCGACAGGCATCGCGTCTCCAATGATCGGTTACTTCTTGTCCTTGGTCAGCGCACTGCCGAGGCCGGTCATCGAAATGAACATCTCGCCGAATCGTTCCGCGAGCTTGGGATCGAAGGTGAACCAGGTCTTCATCAACGCCTCGGGCGAGACCTTCTCGATGTTCGACAGCATCTGCTCCTGGAGCTTGTCCATCACCGCGGTCTGCATGGGTTGCACGTCGGGAAGCCCGAAGAACTGCCGCGCTTCCTCCGGCGTGCAATCGATCTCGACGTTGACTTTCATGGCCGCTCCACAGTCCTGCATTGACGCATCACTGCAGTATCGCCGCGACTGGTGCCGCGATGCAAGCGATCCGACGCGCTGCCACGTCGATTCAACCGAAGCGTTCGGCGGAGAACGGCCGCGGATCGGTGAGCGGTTGTTCGCCGGTCATCATCTCGGCGAGCAGCCGACCGGTGACGGGCCCCAGCGTCAGCCCGTGATGCTGGTGGCCGAAATCGAACCACAGGCCGGGATGGCGCGGCGCGCGGCCGATCAGCGGCAGCATGTCGGGCAGGCACGGCCGCGCGCCCATCCACGGCTGCGGCTCGATGGTGTCGCCGAGCGGGAACAGCGCGCGCGCCATCGGCAACGTCTGCGCGACCTGCACCGGCGACGGCGGCGCGTCGCGACGTGCGAATTCGGCGCCGGTGGTGAGGCGGATGCCGCGATTCATCGGCGCCAGCAGGTATCCGCGATCGGCGTCGAGCACTGCGTGCTGCAGGCTGGCGTTGCCGCGCGGCGCGAGGTGGATGTGATAGCCGCGCTTGACGCCGAGCGGGAAACGATAGCCGAGCGGCTTGAACACCAGGTCCGACCACGGCCCCATCGCCACCACCGCTTCGCGCGCGCTGACGACTCCGAGCTCGGTCGCAACCCGCCAGCCGCCCTCCTCCTGCTGCAGCGTGCGGGCATCGCCTTTGACGAATCGACCGCCGCGCTGGGAGAACAGCGTCGCGTAGGCTTTGACCAGCCCGCCCGGATCCGGAATCGAGCCGGGCTCCAGCCAGTGGATCGCCCCCGTGAATTCACCGGTGAGATTCGGTTCGCGTTCGGCGATGCCGCGCTGATCGAGCACGTCGGCGACGACACCGAACTGCCGGGCCCGTTCCAGGTCACCGAGCGCCTTGCCAAAGCTCTTCGGCGAGCGAAACAGCTTGATCCAGCCGGTCTTGCGCAGCAGCTCCGGCACGCCGGCTTCGGCGATCAGCGTCTCGTGTTCGGCGAGGCTGCGCCGGATCAGCGGCAACGCCGCCTTGGCTGTCTCGGCGACGCGTCGCGGCGAGGAGGCCAGAAAATAGCGGACCAGCCAGGGCAGGAATTCGGGAATGCCGGAGACCTGGTAATGCGCCTCGGCCGAACCGTTCAGTGCGTAGCGCAGCAGATGGCCGAGATCGCGCGGAAACACGTAGGGAAACACCGAGGCGCATTCGATCAACCCGGCATTGCCGTAGCTGGTCTCGTCGCCCGCAGTGCCGTTGCGATCGACCAGCACCACGTCGCGGCCGCGGCGCTGCAGATGTAACGCAGCGCAGACACCGACGATGCCCGCGCCGAGCACCACGACATCGGTCTCGTTCCGCTTCATGGCTCCGAGTTAAGCGCATCGCGGCGAGTTCGCAAATCCCAAACCGCGTTTGCAATGGTGCCATAACGGCGCATCACGACTGGCGCGGCGCGCTGCAAACAGTCTCCTCAATGACCGCTCAAACGCCGGGCAACGCGCTCTCTTTCACGTCATTGCGACAGGCATATTCTCGAGGGCCGCGCGCCCCGAATGACAGAGCGATGACGAATCGCCGCGCCGAAAACACAATGGCGGGCCAACCGGCCCGCCATGCTTGGTCGGATCGTCGCCAGTTGGCTCAGCTCGGTTTCAACGCCGGCGAACCGTGCTCCATCTCGTAGTCTTCGATCTGCTTGGTGCGATCGGACTCCAGCGCGGCGCGGTGATCGGTGCCGATCGCCACATACACCGCCGGCAGCACGAACAGCGTGAACAGCGTGCCGATCAACATGCCCGAGACCACGACGAGACCGATCGAGAACCGGCTCGCCGCGCCCGCGCCCGAGGCAGTGAGCAGCGGCAGCAGGCCGGTCACCATCGCGGCGGTGGTCATCAGGATCGGCCGCAGCCGCACTCGTGCCGACTGCTCGATCGCGGTGCGCTTGTCGAGCGCCTCCTTGATCTGCAGCTCGCGTGCGAACTCCACCATCAGGATGCCGTGCTTACTGATCAGGCCGACCAGGGTGAGCAGACCGACCTGGGTGTAGATGTTGATCGTCGCCGCACCGAAGAACAGCGGGATCAACGCGCCCGAGATCGCCATCGGCACCGAGATCATGATCACCAGCGGGTCGCGCAGGCTTTCGAACTGCGCGGCGAGCACCAGGAAGATGATGATCAGCGCGAAACCGAAAGTGATCGCGAGCTGGTTGCCTTCCTGCACGTACTGCCGCGCGTCGGCGAGATAGTCGTGGCTGAAGCCCGAGGGCAGGTTCTTGGCCTGCTGTTCGAGGAAGTCGACCGCCTTGCCGACGGTGACGCCCGGCATTGGCACCGCCTGGAAGGTGGCGGAGTTGAGCTGGTTGAAGTGCGTCAGCGCGTTCGGGTCGGTCGCGGTCTCGATCTTCACCAGCGTCGACAGCGGCACCTGCTGCCCGCTCGCACTCGGCACATAGAAACCATCGAGCGATTGCGGGGTCAGGCGGTCGGCGCGCGGCACCTGCGGGATCACCTGGTACGACCGGCCTTCGAGGTTGAAGCGGTTGACATAGTTGCCGCCGAGCAACGTCGCCAGCGTCGAGCCGAGTCGCTGCATGTTGATGCCGAGGTCGCTCGCTTTGGTGCGATCGATCGTCACCCGAACTACCGGCTGGTTGAAGTCGAGGTCGCTGTCCGAGACGATGAACAGCCCGCTCTTGCGCGCGGCGTCCTTCAGCTTGACCATCTCCTCGTAGACCGCGCGGAAGCCGGCCGTGGAGTTGATCACCATCTGGATCGGCAGACCACCCGGACCGCCGGGCAACGGCGGCAAGTTGAAGGCGAAAGCGTTAACGCCTTCGATCTTGCTGAGCTCGGCCTGCACCAGCGGCTTGAGCTGCATCGCAGTGCGCTTGCGCTCGTCCCACGGCTTCAGCAGCATGCCGGCGATGCCGTTGTTCGGGCCCGAAGTGCCGTTGAGGATGAAGCGCAGATCGGTTTCGGGGAAGCTGGCATAGGCCTTGTCGAGCTTCTCGCCGTAATAGTTGGCGTAGTCGATGTTGGCGTATTTCGGCGCCTTGGTCACCGCGAACACGATGCCCTGGTCTTCTTCCGGCGCCAGCTCCTTGGACGTATTCATGTACATGAAGCCGACGAGGCCGAGGATCACCACCGCGAACAGCCCGGTGATCGGCCGGTAGTCGAGCGAGCGGTCGAGCTGCCGGCCGTACCACCGCGTCACCGCGCTGAACACGGAATCGACCTTGCGGGCGAACCAGCCCTGGCTTTCCTGATGCTTGAGCAGCACCGAGCACATCATCGGCGACAGCGTCAGCGCGATAATGCCGGACACGATCACCGAGCCGGCGAGCGTGAACGCGAATTCGCGGAACAGCGCGCCGGTGAGGCCGCCGAGGAAACCAATCGGCGCGTACACCGCCGCCAGCGTGATGGTCATCGAGATCACCGGCCCGACGATTTCGCGGGCGCCGATCAGCGAGGCCTGGACTGGACTCTTGCCCTCCTCCAGATGGCGATGGATGTTCTCCACCACCACGATGGCATCGTCGACCACGAGACCGATCGCCAGCACCATCGCCAGCAGCGTCAGGAGGTTGATCGAGAATCCCATCGCCAGCATCGCGGTGCAGACGCCGATCAGCGACAACGGAATCGTCACCACCGGAATGATCACCGACCGCAGCGAGGCCAGGAACAGGAAGATCACCACGATGACGATGCCGACCGCTTCGATCAGCGTCTTCTCCACCTCGTCGATCGACGAGCGAATGAACTTGGTGGAATCGTAGGCCACCTTCATGTGCATCGACGGCGGCAAATTGCGCTCGATGTCCGGGAACAGCGCGCGTACCCCGGTGACGATGTTGAGCGGGTTGCCCTGCGGCGTCGCCTGCACACCGATGAAGATCGCTCGCTCACCCGAGAACGCCACGCTGGAATCGGTGCTCTGCGCCGCCAGTTCGACGGTGGCGACGTCCTCCATCCGCACGAAGCCGCCGTCCTTGGCTTTGACGATCATGCGTTTGAATTGATCGGCGTTCTGCAGGTCGGTGTTGGTGGTGATGTTGGAGACAGTCAGATAGCCCTTGGTCTGACCGGCCGCCGCCTGGAAGTTGTTGGCCTGGATCGCCGCCGTGATGTCGTTCGCCGACACACCGCGCCCCGCCATCCGGATCGGATCGAGCCAGATCCGCATCGCAAACGTCTGGCCGCCAAGAATATCGGCCGAGGCGACGCCGTCGACGGTGGACAGCACCGGCTGCACCACACGCGTCAGGTAGTCCGAGATCGCCGAGCCCGACAATTCGTTGCTCGAGAATCCGATGTACATCACCGCCGTGGTCTGGCCGGTGGATTTGACGATCACCGGGTCGTTGGCTTCCTTCGGGATCAGGTATTTGACCGAATTCACCTTGGCCATCACCTCGGTGAGTGCCTGGTTCGGATCGAAGTTGAGCTTGACGTAGACCGTGATCAGGCTCTGCCCCTGGGTCGAGGACGAGGTGATGTAGTCGACGCCCTCGGCCGAGGCGACCGCCTGCTCCAGCGGCGTGGTGATGAAGCCCTGCATCAGATCCGGAGACGCGCCTGGATACGCCGTGGTGATGGTCACCACGGTGTTGGACAGCTTCGGATACTGCCGGATCGGCAGCGTCATCGCGGCGCGAAAGCCGATCAGCAGGATCAGCATGCTGACCACAAGCGACAGCACCGGGCGCTTGATGAAGATGTCTGTGAGGACCATACGGACGCTCCGTGGCGCACGCCCGGTGCGCCTTGCGCGACCGAGCTGCGGTTGAGTTGTCCCCGGACGGCGACGATCGCCGGCCGGACCATTTCGACGACGAGTTGGCCGCGCCATACGGCGCAGCCAGCACTCCTGGCGTTAGTAACGCGGCGGCGTCTTCGGCTGCGGCGGAGGTGGATCGGTCGAGATCGTGACCGCGGCACCCGACTGCAGCTTGAGCTGGCCGACCGCGACGACGCGATCCCCTGCCTTCAACCCGCTCAAAATGACAGTGCGGCCGTTGATCCGGTCCCCAGTACGAACGAAGGTCCGCACCGCAGACAGCTTGGACTTGCCGTCCTCGCCCTTCTCCTCCTTGATCAGGAAAACGGAGTCGCCGTACAGCGTGTAGTCGACCGCGGTCTCCGGCACGGTGATCACCGCCGGCTTGTCCGGCAGCACCACCGTAGTGGTGGCGAACATGCCCGGCCGCAGCACATGCCCGGGATTGTCGAGCGTCGCCTGCACCCGGATGTTACGGGTGTCGGAGGAGATCTGCGGCTCGATCGTCGTGATGGTTCCATCGAACTGGCGGTCCGGATAGGCGTCGACCTTGATCCGCACCGCCTGGCCGACCTTCAAGGTTCCGGAGTCCTTCTCCGTCACTGTGAAGTTGGCGAAGATGTGCGACAGATTGGTCAGCGTCACGATCTGGGTGCCGGCCGTGAGATACTGGCCGACTTCGACGTGGCGGACGCCGAGCACGCCGTCGAACGGCGCACGCACCAGCTTCTGCGAGATGATCGCTTCGGTTTTGGCGATGCCGGCATTGGCCTGGTCGAAGGCGGCCTGCGCCTGGTCGACCGTCGCTTGCGGGCCGAACTGACGGGCGGCGAACTGCTTGGCGCGATCGAGCGACAGTTCGGCGACCTTGGCCTGCGCCCTGTAGTTGGCGAGATCGCCCTGATCCGGCCCATCAAAAAGCTGTACCAGCGGCGCGCCCTTGTCGACATCCGAGCCGGGCTCGAACATGATCTTGACGATGCGGCCCGACACGTCCGACGTGACATTGACCTGATGCACGGCAGCCAGATCGCCGACCGCGGTCAAGAGATTCGGCAGCACTTCGCTCTTGGCCTCGGAGACCGTCACGGTGATCGGCGGCGGTTTGTTGTTGGCGAAGAACTGCGCAATCATATGATTGCGGAAGGCATTGAAGCCGACCAGGATGCCGACCAGCAGCGCCAGCAGCAACCCAACGATGATGAACCAGCGCACCGTCCGCACCGGGCGCGGGCGGGGATTCTCGCTGGAGCTCCGCGCCGACGGCGGAGTTTCTGTCGCAAGCGTCATATCATGCACTTTCTGTCGTTTCCGTCCGCATCCGACCCGGCGAAAATTCGCGGTCGAGATGGACGGAAATTGCGGCTTCGTTCAGACCAATTCCACGTAGGATGAATTCGCACATCTGGCGCTCGAGACCGTCGGGGTCGCCGTAGCTCAGACACGGGACAGCCGGAAGCTGCGCCAGCGCAGCCATCAGCACAGTGTGGTGCGCGAACCAAAACAGATTGATCGGCTCCTGGCCGACCCGAACCGCGTCGCCCGCTTCCACCGCCCGCTCCAACGAAGCCGCGAACGTCCGCGCGATCAGCCCGGTGATCTTCTCGTAGACCAGACGGGCGAATTCGCCGTCGTCGAGCTGGCTGGACACCAACAGGCGCAACCGCTGCTCCTCGTCCTGGTCGGGCTGGTCGGAGGCGTGCATAAAGTGCTGCACCATCTCCCGGATCAGCACGACCAGCGTTTTGGTCGAGGGCTCTGTGCCGAGCAAATCGAGCAACGCCGGGTCGGCCTCGCACTCGCAAGCCAGGATCTCGGCATACAGCGCCGCCTTGCTCGGGAAATGCTTGAACAGCAACCCTTCCGAGATCGACGCGGCAGCCGCGACGCTCTTGGTGGTGGTTCCTGCAAAGCCGTTCCGGGCGAAACAACGCTTGGCTGCGCTCAGGATCAATTCCCGGCGCAAATCGCTGGTCATGCGCAATGAGGTCATCTTGTGAGTAAGCGCTCACCTTTGCAATTGTCAATCACGATCGCGGCTGCGCACTAAATCGTGAGGTGGAGGTCGGTCCTCTGCGCCGCTCCGAAGCCTGCCGCGCCGTCCGATCCGCAAAACCGGGCGTCGCCAGACATGCGTCGGACGGGTTCCATCCGCAAGACCTCGGCGGCGGATTTCCCGATCGTTTCGGCAACGTCGTAAATCGCCTATACACGTCAAAAAACGGAAACGACATGGAAACGTCCCAAGCACAGCTCGCGGAAGCGTTCGATCTCGCACGTCTGACGCCCGATTTTTATGACGATCCCTACCCGACCTATCACGCGCTGCAGGCGCATCAGCCGGTCAAGCGGCTGGCGAGCGGCGGCTACTTCCTGACCCGCTACGACGATCTGGTCGCGGTCTACAAGAACACTTCGCTGTTCTCGTCGGACAAGAAGCGCGAATTCGCGCCCAAATACGGCGATTCCCTGCTGTTCGAGCATCACACCACCAGCCTGGTGTTCAACGACCCGCCGTCGCACACCCGCGTCCGCCGGCTGATCATGGGCGCGCTGACGCCGCGGGCGATCACCGGCATGGAGCCGGACCTGGTCGCGCTGGTCGACCGCCTGCTGGATGCGATGGCGGCCAAGGGCCGGGTCGATCTGATCGAAGACTTTGCCGCCGCGATTCCGATCGAGGTGATCGGCAATCTGCTCGGCGTGCCGCACGACGAACGGGCGCCGCTGCGCGGCTGGTCGCTGGCGATCCTCGGGGCGCTTGAGCCGGTGATCGGGGCGGATGCCTTCGCGTTCGGCAACGCGGCGGTGCATGAGTTTCTCGGCTATCTCGACACCTTGATCACGCGCCGCGCCGCACAGCCGGGCGATCCGGAGCGCGACGTGCTGACCCGGCTGATCCAGGGCGAGACCGGCGGCGAGAAGCTGACCGCCAAGGAGCTGCTGCACAACTGCATCTTCCTGCTGAACGCCGGCCACGAGACCACTACGAATCTGATCGGCAACGGCCTGGTGACGCTGGCGCTCAATCCCGATCAGAAGCAGCGGCTGATCGCCGACCCGGCCCTGACCAAACCAGCGGTCGAAGAAATCCTGCGCTACGAAAGCTCCAACCAGCTCGGCAACCGCATCACCACCGCGGAGGTGGAGATCGGCGGCATCTCGATGCCGGCCAACACCTCGCTGACGCTGTGCATTGGCGCGGCCAATCGCGACCCGGCGCAATTTACCGATCCGGACCGGTTCGATATCGCACGCAGCCCGAACCGGCATCTGGCCTTCGCGTCGGGGCCGCATCAATGCGCCGGCATGGCGCTGGCGCGGCTTGAAGGGGCGATCGCAATCGCCCGCTTTCTCGCCCGCTTCCCGGACTACGTTCTCGACGGGCCGCCGCAACGTGGTGGCCGGGTCCGGTTCCGAGGGTACCTCAGCGTCCCATGCAGGCTCGGCTGAAGCCGGCGCCGATTCCCATCGACCCGCCACACTCGCCTGCGAAGGCTATCGATCGAAGATCCGGGCAGATCGTCGCACCGCCAACCGGCATGCAACCGGTGGCGGCGCTTCCGGATTTCGAACAACATAGGCAAGGATTCGTCCGGCCGATCCGGGCGGCAATTTCTCAAGCGAGGCGCAGTGATTCGATCGACGATGAAGCATGGCGCCTTGCGGCGTTTCAAAACGCCCACCCTCCTCGGCCTGGCGACGCTGCTCGCCGTCACAGCACCGACACCGGACGCCAGCGCCAAACGGGCGCGCCCTGCCGCAACCACCGAAGCGACCGCTCCGCGGGAAGCCGGCGAGCCGATCATGGCGATCGTGTCGATCAAGAGCCAGCGGGTGACGCTGTACGACTCCGAAGGCTGGATCTATCGCGCGCCGGTCTCGACCGGCACCACTGGGCGCGAGACCCCGGCCGGCGTGTTCGCCGTGGTGGAGAAGGATAAGGACCACCGCTCGACGATGTACGACGACGCCTGGATGCCGAACATGCTGCGCATCACCTGGAACGGCGTCGCGCTGCATGGCGGCCCGCTGCCCGGGTACCCGGCGTCGCACGGCTGCGTGCGGATGCCCTATAGCTTCGCCGAGCGGGTGTTCGACAAGGCCAAGATCGGGATGCGGGTGATCGTGTCCCCGGACGATGCCGCCCCGGTCGACATCAGCCACCCGGTATTGTTTTCCCCGACCGCCGATGCGCTCGCCGCCGCGCCGGCGCGAGCCGAGACGGCGGCGCGGGAGGCCGAGCAGGCCGCCCAGGCCGCCGACGAAGCCAAGACCGCCGCGGCCGCGGCCGCCCGCGCCGTCAAGCCGCTGAAGGGCGAACTGCGCAAGCTGGAGCGCGCCAAGGCGCGTGCCGAAGCGGCGCTGAAGGCCGCCGACAAGGTGCTGATCGCCGCCAAGACCGACGAGGCCAAGGCCAAGGCGGAAGAGCGGCAGCAGAAGGCCGCGGAGCAGTTGGGCGAGGCCGCGGCCCAGCTCGAAACCGCCAAAGCCGACGCCGATGCCAAGCAGGCCTCCATGACCGCCACCAAGGAGGCCGCGAAAGCCGCGGCGGCGCAGAAGGCGGAGACCGCGAAGCTGGCGACCGACGCCAAGCTGGCGATGGAGCCGGTGTCGATCTACATCAGCCGCGCGACGCAGAAGCTCTACGTCCGGCGCAACACCCACAAGCCGCTGCCGGACGGCGGCGAGCTGTTCGATGCCTCGATCGAGGTCCCGGTGACGATCCGCGATCCCGACCGGCCGATCGGCACTCACATCTTCACCGCGATGGCACGCGGCGATTCCGGCCTGCGCTGGAGCGCGGTGTCGATCGAGAACGCCGACGACGCCAAGAGCGCGCTCGATCGCATCACGATTCCGCCGGAGGTGCTGGAGCGGATCGCCCCGACCGCGCAGCCGCGCTCGTCGATCATCATCTCGGACGAGCCGCTGAGCGCGGAGACCAATTATCGCACCGAGTTCGTCGCGGTGCTGAGCGATCAGCCGCAGGGGGGCTTCATCACCCGCAAGCCGACGCGCGAGGTGCCGGTGGCGAGCGACGACGGCTGGGGCGACGGCGGCTGGGACAACAACAGCGGCTGGGACAACGGCTGGTCGAGCGACGGCTTCCCCCGCCGGATGGAGAGCCGCTCCGCCCCTCGTCGGCGCGGCGGCGATTATTACTATCAGCCGCAATCGAGCTGGTGGTGACGCGCCAGCGTCACGCGCTGGTCACGCCATCGTTGGAGCCGACATTCGCTGCACCAGCAGCGTCGGAATCCGGTTGGTGCCGCTGCGCACCGTCACTACACGGGTGTCGGCGTGACGGCTGGCCCGCGACGCGGTGACGGTCAGGCCGGCCGCGATCAGCCGTTCGCGGGACGCCTCGACGTCGTCGACACGCCAGCCCACGCCCCACAGCTTGTCATGCTCGGCGTCCGAACCCGCGACCGGGCGGTGCACGACCTCGATCCTGAGATCGCCGCAGTGAAACGACATCAGCCGTCCCCAGTCCTGCTGCGACCGGTCCAGCGCCATGTCGAGCCCCAGCCTGGCTCCATAAAGGGCCGCGGCACGCTCGGGAGCCGATGTCGAAATCACCAAATGATCCAATCCGACGACCGGCGACGGCCCGGTCACCGGCGAATGTGGCCGCTCGGAGCCGAGTTCGAGGAAGAATAGCCGCACCCCGCGGGTGGCCTCGGTCGCGGCCCGGGTGCGCTTCCATGTCAACGTGGCACCGGTCGTCCGATCGCGGCCCTCGACCTCGGCGACCGGCGTCGGCCGCAACGCCACCCGCTCCAGCCGGTGGTGCGCTGCTGCGACATCGGCGACTCGGAAACACAGGCTGGCGATCCCCTCGCCCTGCAGCTTGATCAGCGTGCGCAGGCGCTCGGCGGTCGGTCCGCTGCCGGACGGCGCCATCAATTCCAGCGACATGTTGTCGAGAGTAAACAGGACGTTGTCGGAGCCGTCGTCGCCGCCGCGCCAAGCCGGCGCGCGGGCGAACAGCGTCTGGTAGGTCGCGACCGCCTCGTTAAGGTCGCTGACCAAGACAACGAGATGATCAATCGCGCTGATCATGGACATTCCCTCGCAAGCACCGCCCCCACGCGGTGATTTGCTGTGCGATGCTATCGGGTTTGTCACGGCGGTTCATCGGCATGCAAACCCCGGACGATAACGAGGTGTCGCCGTCACCGGCCATGCCGTGAGCCGTCCGCTCGCACCCAACCGCCACCCTCGCCTCCCTGACCGCGGCTGCCCGGAACAAGGCAGCACGCACACCGTTATGACCGGATTCTCGGCGAAATCGCTGTCGTATCAGTTGTGATCCTGCGGAAAATTTTAGCGAATGCGCAGCGAACGGCAATGCTATGCTGAACGCGCCAGAACAGGTCGCAGCCTCGGGACTCTCATGCAAGCACTCTTCATCGGACAGACCTATATCGACGTCACGTTCATCACCGACCACCTGCCGACCGGCGACGAAAAGCACGTCGCGTCCGACTATGCGGTGTCGTTCGGCGGCAACGCAGTGACTGCGGCATTCTGCTGCGCCAAGCTCGGGATCGTGCCCGACCTGATCGCCACCATCGCCAACGATTGGCTGGGGCGGATGTTCATGGACATGAGCGCGAAATACGGCATCGAGATTCACCCGCGCAAGGTCGCCTCGTCGTCGCTGTCGTTCATCATGCCGAAAGACGGCAAGCGCGCCATCGTGCGCTGCCGCGACGACGAGCACATCCACCCGTTTCCGCTGCTCAATCTCGGCCCCTGCCGCGCCCTGCACGTCGATGGCCATCAGCCTGATGCTGCGATCCACTATGCAAAGCTCTGCCGCGAGGCCGGCATCCTGACTTCGCTCGACGGCGGCGGCCTGCGGACCAACACCCACGAGCTTCTGGAGTTCATCGACGTCGCGATCGTCGCCGAGCGGCTGTGCGAACAGATGGACATGACGCCGGAGAAGATGCTCGACTATCTGAAGTCGCGCGGCTGCCGGGTCGGAGGCATCACGCTCGGCGAGCGCGGATTGTACTGGTACGACGAAGCCGGCACGGTGCGGACCCTGCCGGCGCTGCCGATCCCGCGCGAACGGGTGATCGACACCAACGGCGCTGGCGACGTGTTTCACGGCGCCTATGTGTTCTCGTACCTGAACAACCCGGCGCAGAGCTGGCAGCACCACTTCGAATTCGCCCGCGCCGCCTCGACCTTCAAGATCCAGCGGCTCGGCAACGAAGCCGGCCTGCCGACGGTGGCCGATATCGAAGCCGTCAAGCGCGAGTTCGCGGCGGCCGCGGACTAGAAAAGGTCCGGTTCTGATTTGATCAGAACCGGAACGCCGCTTTGCTTGTTCTGATGCGCTTTCCGCACGCGAAGCGGCTTCCACGTTACTGGAAGACGCTTTCGTGCCGCCAATTGCAGCTGGCTTAGAAGTCCACGCTCATATTGGCCAGGAAGGTTCGAGGAGCCCCCTGCACAAGGTAGTTCGCTCCAGGATATCCGCCGACCGAGGCCCAATAGGATTCGTTGGCCACGTTGAGCACGCGGAAACGATAGGTGACGCGCGTCTTGTTCCAGGCCGTGGCATAGCGCAAACCCAGATCCAGACGCGTCCAGCCGTCGACCTGATAGATGTTCGCCGTGTCGGTGTATTGTTTGCCGGTGTGGATCAGCCGGCCGTCGACGGTCATGCCGGGGATGAAGGGCAGATCCCATTCCGCGCCCAGATTGCCCTGAAACCGCGGCACGCCAACGGCGTAGTTGCCATTGGTGAGTCCATCTTGCGTGTTCTGCAGCTTGGGATCGATGCCGGTGACACCGCCGAGCAGCCGCACTCCCTTCACCGGCTCGCCGTAGAACGACAGTTCGACGCCCCGGTTTCGTTGCTCTCCAGCCGCCTGATAGATCTGGTTTTCGACGATCGCCTGCTGCTGGGTGATCGAGAACAGGCTGAGCGTCGCGCCGAAATTGCCGCCGTCGAACTTGGCGCCGACCTCGTACTGCTTGCTGACATAGGGACTGAGCGCCTCACCGGCGTTCCGAATGACCTGCCCACCGCTGGTCGCCGGTGCGATTCCGCCGCGCTGAAGCGCCTCGGCATAGTTGGCGAAAAGCGACACACCGCGGAGGGGCTTCACCACAAACCCGACTACCGGTGTGACCGCCGACCCCTCGGCAGCCGATCCGAGCGCCCCTGTATTATAGTCGAACGTGTCCTGGGATACTTTCTGGTAGCGACCGCCGAGCGTCAGCAGGACGCTCTCGCTTAGAAACGACATCGTGTCGGCGACGGCGAAGCTCGACGTGCGCGTCTTCTCCGTCGTCAAAGGATCGGCGAGAATGCCGCCCAGAAGGTAGTTCGCCGCGGGAGGCGCGACACTGATGGGATTGTAGAGCGTGCCCGCTGCAAACCCCGCGAAATTGGAGAACGCATACGCGTTCTTGGAATCGAGCGTGGTTCCGGCCGCCGACACGACCACGCGATGCCCCACCGGGCCGGTATCGAAGGTGGCTCGCACACCGGCATCACCCGAGAAGGCCGTGTCTTTTCGAACGTTGTCGAACCGATAGGCGCTCAAGGTGCCGGTCGACGTCGCCTTCGGATTTGCGAGGACATTGTCTTCGTCGCCGAACCGGAAGCCAGCCGAAGCCCACGCCGTAACCGATTCGGTGAGGTCGACCTCGCCGCGGGTGACGAAGAACAGATTGCGATCCTTCGCGTATGTCCACGGCTGCGCATAGTTCTGGTCGGCCTTCGGCGGACTGGGCGGCGCGCCAGTCAGTCCGACCTGCGGCCGCGGGCTGTCGAGCCGATGATCCTGATAGCCGAGATCAGCGCTGAAACGCGCATTCTCGCCGTTGTAGTCGACGTCGAGCGATGCGGCGCCGAGCCTTCGATCCTGGCCGTCGACCGCCGTCTCTCCGGTCCGCCCGATCGCACCGACACGAACGCCCCATTCTTTGAAATCGCCAAACCGGCGCGCCACGTCGATGGTGCTGACGACCTGACCCGAGCTCTCGTAGCCCACGGTGAGGCTGTTCCGGTCGTACAACGGGGCCCGCTTCGGCACGAGATTGACCGAACCGCCGACGCCGCTGTTGCCGGGTGCCGCGCCGTTGACGAAGGCGCTGACGCCGCGCAGGATTTCGACCCGTTCGACCATCGGCGCTGCGACGAACTGGCGAGGCACGATGCCGTACAGGCCGTTGAGGGCAAGATCATCGCCGTAGAGCGGAAAGCCGCGGATGATGTAGAGCTCGGCGAAATTGCCGAATCCTTGCGCGACACGCACCGTCGGATCGTTGAGCAGCACGTCACCGACGCTGGTGGCCTGCTGATTCCTGATCAGTTCGGATGTGTACGAGACGCCGCTGAACGGTGAGTTCGCGTAGGCGAGATTGCCGAGAAGACCGACTCGGCCGCCGATCGCCACCTGCCCGCCGGCGTAAGCGGGCGGCGGATCGCCAATCGTGTGCGTGGTCCCGACCGTGGCGGCCTGTCTGGCCGCCGGAGGCCGTTCGGCGGATTGTCGGGGCACAACGCGGCCGGCGCGCTTTGGCGCTGCCGACCGCGTGCGAACAGTCGTGGCGCGTTCGCGCTGTCGAGGCGGGTCGACAGAAACCGGCGGCAGCGTGGTCGACGGTGCCGTCTGCGCTCGGCTGAGAGAGGGGACGCTGCAGAACCAAAGCGACGCGATGGTGGTCGCTGCGCCGAGAAGCACGTATCGTCGATGGTTGATGATGATCATAGGGTCCCCCGATATCGCCATTGTGGCTAGATAACGGGGGCGGTTCCGGCAATAAGGCGACGGCTAGATTCTATCTAATCGCACTGAGGGTGCGGCACCGAACTACGCCACCGCCTTCTTCAGGTCGAAGCTGAGATCGGCGGCCTGGTCCGGCGTCACCGACTTGTCGAGCGGCAGGATCTTGCGGCCGAAGACGTGATCGGCGGCGCGGTTGACGGACTCGATGCCGATCAGCTTGCCGGCCTTGTAGCAGAACGCCGAGAACGACCGCTCGGCGACGCTGCCGCGGATCACTACCTGATCGAAGCCTGCCGTCAGGCCGACGATCTGCAGCTTGTCGTCGGCTTGGTCCGACCAGAACCACGGATAGCCGTCATACGGCTTGGTGTCGCCGGTCAGACGCGCGGCCACGCAGCGCGCCTGGTCGGTGGCGTTCTGCACCGACTCCACCCGCATCGTCTCGCCGAACCGCACGCTTTCGAACAGCGCGCAATCGCCGATCGCCGAGATGTTCGGGTCGCTGGTGAGAAGCTGCTGGTCGACGATGATGCCGGCCGCCGTCGGCAGCCCCGCAGCAGCGGCGATCTCGACGTTCGGCAGCACACCGACGCCGACCACGACGAGATCGCAGGGCAGCGTCTGGCCGTCGCTGAGCGCGACGCCGGTGACGCGGTCGCCATCGGCTTCGATCTCGGTGGCGCGGACGCCGTAATGCAGGCGGATGCCGGCTGCGCTGTGGCGGTCGTGGAAGTAGCTGGAGATCTCCGGCGTCACCGCACGCGCCATCACCCGCGGCGCCAGCTCGACGACGTCGACCTCGAGCCCCTTGGCCCGTGCGGTGGCGGCGAATTCGAGACCGATGAAGCCGGCGCCGATCACCACGACGTGCTTCTTGTCCGGCATCCGCTGCCGCAGCACCTCGCTCTCGTCGAGCGTGCGCAAGTACAGCACATCCGGCAGCGAGGCGTTGGGCACGTCGAGCATCCGGTTACGCGCGCCGGTGGCGAGCACGAGGTGGCCGTAGTCGATCGCGGTGCCGGAGGCGAGCAGCAGCTTGCGGCTCTCACGGTCGATCGACACCATCCGGTCGGAAATCAACTCGATCGCCTGATCCTGGAAGAACTTCTCCGGGCGAAACATCAGCGAGTTCGGATCGCCGCCGCTCTTCAAGTAAGCCTTCGACAGCGGCGGGCGCTGATACGGCAGGTGCTTTTCGTCGTTGATCAGCGCGATACGCCCGGCGTATTTCGCCTGGCGCAGCGATACGGCGACCTGAAATCCGGCGTGTCCGGCTCCAGCAATCAAGACCGTGTCGTTCATCGTTGAGCTCGTTGAGTTGGGATCGGCGCGGCGGACGCGCGGAAGGTGGGGATCGACCCAGCCTGTAGCATACTCGGCCACCACAGGTCAGCAGGTTTGCCGGGCGGCTACCCGACCGCGTCAGTAGATCGGCGGACGCTGATCGAGGATCGGCCCTTTCGGCTCCGACAGCATGTCGAGCGGCACCGCATCGACGAGCAGCGGTCCACGCGAGCGGGTGACCGCGCCGACCCGCTCGATCTTGGCGAAAGCGGCCTGCAGATCCGGCCGCGCCGCGGCGTTCTCGACGCCTACCACCAGCAGCGGACCGGCGAGTTGCTCAGGAGTTGGCGCCGGGGCCGCGAGCCAGCGGAACCGTTCACCGCGCTGAACCACGCAGGTACCCGGCGGCAGATAGAATTCCAGCCAGCCGGTGGTGCCGTAATCGTCGGTCAGCACGCAGCTGGCGCCGATCCGCCGCCGCACCTGATCGATCTCCGCCACCATCTGCGGGACGCCGACGCCGACTGACCGCACCGTGGCGTCGCGACGATAGCCGGTCAGCGCGCCGGTATTGACCTGGACGACGACCAGCGCGAACAGCACCGCGCCGGTCGACACCGCCCAGCGCCGGCACACCGTGACGACACGCGCGAGGCCGGGCTTCCAATGCGGATAGGCGGCCCCAACGGCAGCGGCGAGCGCAAACGCCGGATACAGCGGGCTCAGCCAGTTCGCCTCGACCCGGTCGTGCAGCGCCTGCCAGGCGAAATACAGCGCGATCGTCCACACCGTGGCGGCGACCAGAACGCGCGAGGCCGCAGGTCCCGTGCTCCGCTTGCCGAGCGCGATCAGGCCCATCACCCCGAGCACGAACACGAACGGCGTCGCCAGCACGAACTGGGTCGGGATCAGCTCGGCGAGGAAATGCGGCTCGAACCCGCCGAGCTTGGCGCGGCCGAACTGTTTGACGAAGGAAATCCAATCGTGCTGCGCATTCCAGATCACCACCGGCGAGAACAGCGCGAACGCGATCACGCCGCCGAGATACGGCCAGGGCGACAGCAGCCAGCGCCGCATCGAGGGCACCCACAACAGCCAGATCAGGATCGCCGGGCCGAAGAACAGCGCGGTGTATTTCGACAGCAGCGCCAGCCCGACCGCGACGCCGACCGCGAGCCACCACACGCCCCTGCCCGTCGCAGCGACTTGCGCCAGCGCCAGCAGCACGAAGCTGGATGCCACCAGCAGCGGCGCATCGGGGGTGACGATGGTAGTGCCGGCCGACACCATCATGGTGGCGTTGAGCAGCAGGGTCGCGGTGGCGGCGATGCCTTCGTCGTCGAACAATAGAATAGCGGCGCGCCACACCGCCCAGCTCATCGGCAGCGCCAGCAGGATCGACACCACCCTGACGCCGAACTCGGTATCGCCGGCGATCAGCGTGCCGAGCTTGATCACCACCGCCACCATCGGTGGGTGGTCGAAATAGCTGAGCGCGAGATTCTTCGACCAGGTCCAGTAATACGCCTCGTCGAAGGTCAGCGGCGTCACCGCCGCGGCGACCAGCCGAAGCGCGACCAGCCCGACGACGATCAGGATCGTGGCGACGGGAGGCCGCCGTATCGCGTCGCTCATCGCTTGCGCCAGACGAACAGGCCGGACATCGCGTAGTTCCACACCACGCCCATCAGCGCACCGGCCGCCCCCGCCAGCCACCAGGTGATGTGTTCGTTGTAGACCGCGAAGGCGACGCCGACATTGGCGAGCAGACCGACGCCACACACCAGATAGAACAGCAGCAGGCCGCGCAGAATCGCGAAGCCTTTGAGGCGCTGGTCGCGATAGGTCAGGAAATTGTTGAGAATGAAGTTGCTGGTCATTGCCACCAGCGCGGCGGCGCCCTGCGCCTCTGCGAACGGTTGTTCGAACAGCTTCAGCACCACGAACAGCGTGGCGAAGTGCACCACGACGCCGGTGGAGCCGACCAACGCGAACAGGATGAAGCGCAGCGACAGCACGTCGTGGCTGAACTTCGCCAGCACCAGTCCAAGGAAGTCCAGCGCCACCATCGAATCCAGCTTGCTCTCGCCGTGCAGCCGCGAGCCGAAGGTGAACGGCACTTCGACGATCCGCAGGCTGCCGCGCGCGGTCGCGATCACGTCGAGCAAGATCTTGAAGCCCTGGGTCGAAAGCTGCGGTGCGAGCTGCTCGAAGCGGTCGCGGCGGATCATGAAGAAGCCGCTCATCGGGTCCGCGACCTCGATCTTCAGCACCTTCTGCGCGACCCGGGTGGCGATGCTGCTGATCCCGGCGCGCTGCTTGTTGAAGCTGTCGGCGCTGCCGCCTTCGACGTAGCGGCTGCCGATCACGAGATCGGCAGCGTTGCTCTCCAGCAGCGACAGCATCTTGGCAAGCTGGGTCTCGTCGTGCTGCAGGTCGGCGTCCATCACCGCGGCGAACGGCGCGCCGGACGCAAGAATACCTTCGATGCAGGCGCCCGACAGACCGCGCCGGCCAATTCTGCGAATGCAGCGCACGCGGGAATCGCGCTGCGCCATGTCGCGAACAACCTGCCAGGTGCCGTCGGGAGAATTGTCGTCGACGAAGACGACCTCCCACGCCACGCCAGCGAGCGCCGCCTCCAATTTATGGAACAGCAGCTCGACATTATCACGTTCATTGAAGGTCGGGACGACCACCGAGAGCTGCAGCGGAACCGCGGCAGGCTGGGCACGGGTCGCAACCGCGGCTGGACTGGCATCGATCATTGCGCCATGCGTATAGCCGCCGCCCCCGACCCTGCCAAGGCGAGCGCGGCCCGAATCCGTCCAGAAATGTAGGGAAATCGGGTGGCGTGAGGCCCCCAAAAAGGTCAACGACCACGAACAACAGGTGCGCGTACATCCGGCGCTCCCTACTATTCAGTGGTCGTCTCGGCGTCGCACGCTCCATCTCGGAGCATCGACGTCGCCGTTGCAACCAAGATAGGAACGGGACACGGCATTCGCAAGGGGGAGATATGAAGAAAGCGCAGGCGGGCAATATCCGGATCGGGATAGGCGGCTGGACCTACGAGCCGTGGCGCGGGGTGTTCTATCCGGACAAGCTGCCGCAACGGCGCGAACTGGAATACGCCGCCTCGAAGCTGACCTCGATCGAGATCAACGGAACGTTCTATGGCTCGCAGAAGCCGGAGAGCTTTCGCAAATGGGCGAGCGAGGTGCCGGCGGACTTCGTGTTCTCGCTCAAAGGGCCGCGGTTCGCGACCAACCGCAAGATCCTGGCGGAAGCCGGCGACAGCATCGAACGGTTCTATCATTCCGGCGTGCTCGAACTCGGCGACCGGCTCGGCCCGGTCCTGTGGCAGTTCGCGCCGACCAAGAAGTTCGACGAAGCCGACTTCGGCAAATTTCTCGAACTGTTGCCGCGTGAACTCGACGGCCGCAAGCTGCGGCATGTCGTCGAAGTCAGGCATGACAGTTTCAAGACGCCGGCCTTCATCGCGCTGCTGCGCGAGCACGCCATTCCGGTCGTGTACTCCGAACACGCGATCTATCCGGAGATCGCCGATGTGACCGGAGACTTCGTCTATGCGCGGCTGCAGAAGGGCAAGGACGACATCGCTACCGGCTATCCGGCAAAGGCGCTGTCGGCATGGGCGCGGCGGCTGCAGCTTTGGGCGGGCGGCGGCGAACCGGACGATCTGCCGAAGGTCGATCCGGCACCTGAGAAATCGCGAAAGCGGGATGTGTTCGCCTATGTGATTCATGAAGGCAAGGTACGCGCCCCCGCCGCCGCGATGGAGCTGATCAAACTCGTCGGCTAAACTGCGGCAAACACGGCCAAGTGAGCGGTCGTGACGCGCGACATTGCGTCACCGCAAAGCCTTGCGGCCAATCAATGGGATGATCGTGCGCGCCCCATAGGCTCGGGCGCATGTACTACCTCAACAAAAGGGTCCGGTTTCGGATGGACAAAATCGACTTCATGAACGGGCAGATCAAGGCCCTGCTCAACTTCGCCAATGCGCTGATCAAGTCGCATCCCTCGCCGACGATCCTGCGCCACCATTTCGAAACCAAGGCTCGCGCCGCGCCGAACGCTCCGCAGGGGCTGTCGCTGTCCGAGGCCTATATCGACGGTATGGCCGATATCAATCGTCAGCTCGCCGTCGAACTCGAACACGCGATCACGCGCCGCGATCAGCACGAACCGCAGCCTGATTAATTCCAAGCACCGTCCCGGCTGGACAACCTCGACAACCGTGAGTTATATGTATATATAATTCTCTTAAAAGTTGTTGCGTTGGGTGGCCGGACGGTGCGTTGCGTTGGGTGGATCGGCGCGTTGAGCCTGATCGCGATCTTGGTCGCAGACCCCGACGGCGCCCAATCCCAGACATTCGAGCCCACCCTTGATGGTGAGGCTTCCGAAGAGCTGCCGTCGCCTGCCGCACTGACTGCACCGCTCGGCTCACCGGCCGCGGACGCGACCTGGTTCGACCCAACCGACGACGACGGACTGTGGGGCGATCTTCCCGACGGAAACGATCTTGCCGATCTGGCCGTGATCCAAACCGGCCGCCCAAGCGCGGCAGAGGCAACGAACCACGCGCTGCTTTTCGGCGGCCAGGACGTCTGGCGCAACGGGGTCTCGCTCTATGGCGGGGCCGAATGGTCCGGCATCGGGCCGGCCGAGAACGGATGGGTGATCCGTCTGCAGGCCTCGGAAGCTCTCGAACGCTATCAGACCACGCGCTTCGTCTATGTCAGCGACATCTCCCGCGCCTCCGTGCTGGCAGGCTGGCGGTTCAAGGTCGGTCAGTTCGAGCTGAAGATCCTCGCCGGTCCTGATCTCGAACATCGCACCTCGACCCCGGACATCCGCGACAGACGCTGGCGCGGCAGTCATGGCGGCCTGCGGATCGCGATAGAGGGCTGGGCCGAGCCGACGCCGGAGACGATGCTGACCTATTCGTTCTACGCGACCACCGTGGCGAGCAGCTACGGCACGCGCATCGCCGCAGGACGGCGAGCGCTCGACATGTTCTGGTGGGGGCCGGAAATGTCCGGCTCGGCCGACGAGTTCAGTCGACAGACCCGGATCGGACTGCATCTCAGCGGCCTGCGGATCGCCGCGCTGGAATGGTCAGCTGCCGCCGGCTACGTCCGCGACAGCTTTGGCAGAGGCGGTGTCTATATGCGGATGGGGGCTCAGCTCCGGCCGTAGCGAAGCGCATTGCTAATCGATCCGCCACACCGCCAGCGGTTCGGCATAGCCACGGACCGGCACATAGCCGATCAGCGAGGCATCGGCGGCCGCCGCTCCGATTTCATCGCGCATCGCCGACGAAATCAGCAGCTGCGTGCCGAACTCCTTGTTCAACGACTCCAGCCGCGAAGCGAAATTCACCGTGTCGCCGATCACCGTGTATTCTTTGCGGCGCGGTGATCCGACATTGCCGACCACGACGTCGCCGGTGTGGATGCCGATGCCGATCCGCAGCGGCCAGTCGTGCCCGTCATTGTGGCTGTGCATCGCGGCGATCATCTCGCGGGCGGCCGCCACCGCTTGCGAGGCCGCGGCCGCATCCTCGATCGGAGCGCCGAACAGCGCCAAAAAGCCGTCGCCGAGAAACTTGTTCACGATGCCGCCGTGACGATCGAGGATCTCGACCAGGATCGCGAAGGCTTCGTCGAGTCGTGCCACCACCTGATCGGGCGACCGCTCGCGCGCACCGGCGGTGAAGTTGCGAAAATCCGCGAACATCACCACCACCTTGCGGACCTCGCCCGCGCCGCTGGTGCCGGTGGACAGCAGTCTGTCGACCACCTGCGGCGAGACGTGCTGACCGAACAGATTGGTCACGTGATCGCGTGCATCGACCGCCACCAGTGAGGACTCGAACTGCCGCCTCAGCTGCAACCCGACACCGCCGGCGAGCATGCCGCACGTGAACACGATGACACTGCGGATGAAGTGGAAGGCGAAATCCGGCGGCTGATGGTCGGCGAAGCCCGGCGGTTGGTACAGCATCGCGATGCCGAGCAGTTCGGCCGCGGCGACGAAGCCGGTGAAGGTCGACAGCCAAAAATCCAGACGCAACGTCGACAGGATGATGAAGATGAAATAACCCAACGGTGCCGCGAAGGCGAGCGCCTGATTGGCCCCCATCGTATCCATCTGCAGATAGATGCCGACGGTCGGCAGACTGGTTTCGACCAGCACACCGACATAGCGTCGCCAAACCGGCAGATCGCTGCCCTGCGCAAACCGACGGCGCAGCAGCACCATCAGATAGGTCTCGAACACCAGGAATGGCGTGAACGACACCAGCAGTTGCGCAAACGAAAACTTGCCGTGCCAGATCGTTTCGATCTCGGTCGGAAACAGCCAATAGCCGCTCACCATCGTCGCCATCAACAGCGACACCGTGACCAGCACAACCCTGACGCGCAGCAATTCAGTTCGCAGGATTTCACGCGTAAGCGCGCCGCCGACCTCTTCCTTCAATGACGATTTGCGCGGCACCTTCGCAGCCAGCCGCCACCGCATCTGCATCGTCCTGTCCCCGCCCGCGGTGGCGCCGTCAGTCCAGCGTTCGCCTGAACCGCGTCACTGCGATCGTCATCGCCACCAGCATCAACGCCAGCAGCGCGAGCGCGTCGTAGTGCAGATTCTCCAGCGTCGATCCCTTCAGCATGATCGCACGAACGATCCGTAAATAATGCGTCAGCGGCAGGCACTCGCCGATATACTGCGCCCAGATCGGCATCCCCGCGAATGGAAACATGAAGCCGGACAGCAGGATCGACGGCAGGAAGAACATCATCGACGCCTGCATCGCCTGCAACTGGTTCTGCACCAGGGTCGAGAAGGTGTAGCCGATCGCCAGATTGGTGGTGATGAACAGCGTCGACAACAGCGCCAGCATCGCCAAGCTGCCGCGCAGCGGCACGCCGAACAGCAGCACACCGATGCCGAGGATCAGCGACGCCTGGATGAAGCCAACGCCGACATAAGGCAGGATCTTGCCGAGCATCACCTCGACCGGGGTGATCGGCATCGACAGCAGGTTCTCCATCGTGCCGCGCTCGATCTCGCGGGTGACCGACAGCGCGGTGAAGATCAGCATCGTCATGGTCAGGATAGTGCCGACCAGACCCGGCACGATGTTGAGCCGCGACGAGGCGGCCGGATTGTAGCGGGCGTGAGCGCGGATTTCGAACGGCGGATCGGCGGGCTCGCCGGCGACACGGTCGTGGACCAGCGCGTTCTGCACGATCTGGCCGAGCGACGACAGCGCCGAGCCGGCGGCCACCGGATCGGTGGCATCGGCCGCGACCAGGATCGCGGGCTTCTCGCCACGCCGCACCGCCCGCTCGAAGCCGCGCGGGATCTCGACGCCGAACAGCACGCGCCCGGACAGCAACAGATCGTCGAATTCGGCGACGCTGTGCACTTCGCGGGTGAACTTGAAGTACGCGGTATTCTCCAGCGCCTTCAAGATCGAGCGGCCGAGATCGGAATCCTCCTGCAGCAGCACCGCGGTCGGCAGATGCCGCGGGGTGGTGTTGATGGCGTAACCGAACAGCAGCAGCTGCATCACCGGGATGACGATGATCATCGCGAAGGTGAGCCGGTCGCGCTTGAGCTGGATCAGCTCCTTGACCAGCATCGCGTAGGAGCGGCGCAGAAATCCGAACCGGCGCTCCTTGATCGGTGCACCGGCTTTCGGCGCATCGTTATCGGCCATGGTCATTGGAAGTTGTCCTTCGACCGGCTCATCAGCTCGATGAACACGTCCTCGAGCGACGGCGCGCCGTGCTGCCAGCTCTGTCGCGGATCGCTGCGATACGGCGCCAGCGTCTGTTCGAGCGCGGCCTGGTCGCGGCCAGAGACGTGCAGGCTGGTGCCGAATGGCGCCACCATGTCGACGCCGGGCTTACCGGCGAGTTCGTGCGCCAGCGCGCCGAGGCCTTCGCCGGTGGCGACCCAGGTGGAGAGCTGCGAGCCGGCGATCACCTGATCGACGGTACCGTGCGCCAAGAGATAACCGTAAGCGATGTAAGCGATCTCGTGACAGCGCTCGGCTTCGTCCATGTAGTGAGTGGAGACCAGCACGGTGAGACCTTCGGCGGCGAGCGCGTGGATCTCGTTCCAGAAGTCGCGGCGCGCTTTCGGATCGACGCCGGCGGTCGGCTCGTCGAGCAGCAGCAATTGCGGGTTGGGCAGCGTGCAGGCGCCGAGCGCGAGCCGCTGCTTCCAGCCACCGGACAGCTCGCCGGCTAGTTGCTCCTCGCGCCCCGACAGGCCGAGCCGCTTGATCATCTCGCGGGCTGCGCCGCGCGCATCGGGCACGCCGTACAGCCGGGCGACGAATTCGAGGTTCTCGCGCACCGACAGGTCCTGATACAGGCTGAAGCGCTGCGTCATGTAACCGACGCGGCGTTTGATCTTGGCCGCATCGGTACGGATGTCGAAGCCGAGGCAGGTGCCGTCGCCGCGATCCGGCGTCAGCAGGCCGCACAGCATGCGGATCGTCGTGGTCTTGCCGGAGCCGTTCGGCCCGAGGAAGCCGTAGATCGAGCCGCGCTTCACCTGCATCGACAGATCGTGCACCACCTCGCGGCCGTTGAAGGATTTGGTGAGGCCGCGAACATCGATCGCGATGTCGCGATGGTCCGCCGCGATGGTCGGCGCCTCGGTCATGACCGGCCGGCCGCCACCGGCGAAGCCGCGGCCTTCGGCGTGACATACACACTGATCGGCTGGCCGACCCGCAGGCTTGCCGGTTTGCTCGGCCGCGCCTGGATCAGATAGACGAGTTTGTTGCGCTCATCGAGGCTGTAGATCACCGGCGGGGTGTATTCGGCGGTGGTCGAGATGAAGTAGATCTCGGCCGACAGATCCGGCGTGCAGTTGTCACACGTCACCCGCACTTTGTCGCCGATCGCGAGCTTCGGCAGCTCCGGCTCCGGCACGTAGAACCTGATCTTCATGTTGCCCGGCGGCAGGATCGACAGCACCGGCTTCTGCGCCGCAACCATCTCGCCCTCGCGGAAGTAGATCTGCTGCACCGTGCCGGTCACCGGCGAGCGGATCTGGCGCCGCGCCAGCCGAGTCTTCGAGGTTTCGACCCGGGCTTCAGCGACGCGCAGCGCCGAGACTGCCGAGTCGAGATTGGCCTGGGTGCCGGAACCGGTCTTGGACAGCGATTGGGCGCGATCGAAGGTCTGCTTGGCGTTGGCGAGCGTGGCGAGATTCTGATTGAGGTCGGCCTGCTGCAGATCGTCGTCGAGCGTGTAGATCAGCTCGCCCTTCTTGGCCTCGTCGCCTTCGCGCACGGTGAGCTTTGTAATACGGCCGGCTTCATCCGGGCTGACGAAGATCAGATCGGCCTCGACCCAGCCTTGATAGCCCGGGTCGCGGTCTGGGCCGCAGCTTGCGAGCGCCAGCGCGAGGACGACAGCGGCACAGCCGCGCACAACGACCGAGGCTCGCGTCATGACTCTGTCCTTTCGCCGAAGATCAGATCGAGATGGGTGCGCAGCATCGCCTGGACGTCGAGCGGCGCGAACCGGCCGAACAGCCCCTGCCAGATCACCGACAGCAGCACCGGCGCGATCGCGAGCTGAGGGAATCGCGCCAACGCCGCCACGCTAATTTCACCGCGGGCGACGCCGATTTCCAGAATGCGGCCGATGCCGGCAATGCCGGGCTCGACGACATTGCGGTAATGGAATTCCGCCAGCGACGGAAACCGGGTGCCCTCCGCCATCACCAACCGCACGATGTCGCCCCGCCGGGTCTGCGCCACGTCACGCAAGAAGGTGTCGGCGAAGACCTCGAGCATCTGCCGCACAGAGGTGCCGGGCGCAGGCTCCGCGGTCAGGCTTTGCAACTTCGGCACCAGCGCCGTGCGCACCAGTTCCTGAAACATCGCTTCTTTGTCGGTGAAGTGCAGATAGATCGTGCCCTTGGCGACACCGGCGCGCTTGGCAATGTCGTCGATCCGGGTCGCGGCGAAACCGCGCGCGGTGAATTCATCGAGCGCCGCCTCGATGATCGCCGTGCGCCGTTCCGCTGCCTTGGCCGCCCGGGTCGACAGCGCGTCCGCCTCGGAATCTGGTTTCGTAGACACAGCCGTACCGGCTCTCTTGCGGGTGACGGGAGCAGAAGCCGATGGACCGGGTGGCGTGCGTTTCATCAAAGTATTATGACTGACTGGTCAGTCATCGTCAATGCCGAAAAGTTCCATCGTCGAAGCGACCTGATCGTTCAGGCGCTGACTCGGTTCCGACCGCTGTGTTTGGCGCGATACAGGGATTGGTCGGCGCGCTGAATCGCATGCGCCAGCGTTTCAGCCGGCACAGCGGGCGCAATGCCGACGCTGATGGTGACCACGCCCCCGTCCCCGAGACCCGGATGCGCGATCTTCAGATTGCTGACCGCATGGCACAGCCGTTCGGCGGTCTCCTGCAGCTCAGATTCGTCGAGCCCGGGCAGCACCACGGCGAACTCCTCACCGCCGTAGCGCACCACGACGTCGCAGGACCGCAGGTTGCGGCGGATCGCGGTCACGATCTGCTGCAGGCAACGGTCGCCGGCGGCGTGGCCGCCGTGATCGTTGAACAGCTTGAAGTGATCGACGTCGATCATCAACACGCTCTGGCCGAGCGATGGGACGAGCGAAGCCGTCTCCTGCTCGATCAAGTCGTCGAGATAGCGGCGGTTGAACACACCGGTCAGCGCGTCCGTCGCTGACAGTTGCTCGAGCGCGGCATTCGCCCGGCGCAGATCGCGCTTCAGGCGCGCATCGCTGCGGCGGATCGCCACCAACTCGGCAATCTGCGCTTCCTTGCGTCGACGGGCGCGCAGCCCGACCACACAAGTGACGAGGCTCAGTCCGACCAGATCGATATTGGCCCACGCCGGCGGCCAGCGAAGGCCGGAGACGACGATCAGGGCATACAGCACCGTCGCGGTGACGGTCATGATCTTGGTGGTGCGCCACGACAACGCCGACACCAGCGCGCCGGCGAACACGACGAACAGCGCCGACATCATGTAACGCCCGGCGAACGGTTCCGGTGCGAACTGCCCGATCGCGGTGACCGACAGCGTGAAGACGACGACGGCTGTGGCCTGTATCACCGCCTGCAGCGGCCGATCGGCTGGCCGACGGTTGAGCGTAAGCGCCAGCAGCACCAGCGGTGTCACCAGCAGCAGCCGCAGGCCTGCAGCCACTGCGAGATGCCGCGGGTCCAGCACGGCAACGTCGATGGCGAGCGCTGCGACATTGACCAGCAGCGCCCCGACCAGGAAGCGCTGGCGCGCACCCGCGCCCCGAATCTGACGGGCGGCTTCCGGCCAATCGGAAGCCCGACGCTGTTGATCGATAGGGAACAGTTCGTTCACGCTCTCGTCCGCGAAAATCGGCGATGCCGCCGCGATACTCCTTGAGCCCACGATCACTTACGCCGCGTTGATTAAGGCGCCGCTGCTCACGGGTTCCGCAAGCAATGCCTAACGAGGCGCTAAGCCGCGCCCGACGAGGCGACCGATCGGGAACGGCCGACAGCACTTGGGATTGTCCTGACAGGAATGTCCTGGGAGAGAAAACATGTCGACGGAATGGATGTGGGGAATTGGCGTTGTCGTGCTCGGCATCGCGATCGCCTACGCGCTGATGCGCAACCGGACCCGCAGCGCGGCCGAGAAGCGAACCACCGAGACGGTCACCAAGGAGAATTATCGCGCCGAAGATCTGCAGGAGCGACCGCGGCCGATGCCGGAATAACCCCGTCTTCAGGTGTGGAATTTGAGGCCGTCAAGGATCTTGTCGACGACCTTGCGGTCGGCCCGGACGGCGAGGCCGACCAGCGGTAGATCGGCCCGCGCCACTGCCTTCACGGCATCGCGGTTGGCGGCGTCGTGCGTCGTTTTGAACATCGCTTCGGTGTAGATCGCCGGCTTGACGTTGCGAGCCAGCGCCCGCTCCAGCGCGCGTGACAGGCCGGGGCCATCGGCGCCGTAGACCAGGATCGGTTGACCGATCAGCGGATGATACGGCGTGCCGTTGCCGTCTTCGTAGGGCTCGCCGATGCACTCCGGGAACGCCGCCGTGATGCCGGAAGTGAGAAACGCCGCAACGTTCAGCTTCTGCCAGGCTTCGAGGTCGGTGCGGATCACGAGCGCGATCTTGGTATCGAACTGCATGCCGTGCTGATAGCAGGGCGGTCCCGGCCTGTCAGCTCACGATCGTTTCAGATCACATCGCTCAGCCCTTGGCGTCGCAGGCCCAGGCGCGGATCACGCATTCCTTGCCGCCATATTCGTAGCACCGGCGGGTCGCAGCGTTGAGCGAGGATGAAATCTTCGGTTCGACGGCGTAGCCGTGCGCGCCGCACGGGTTGCTCATGTCGATCGACAGCGCGGCACAGGCCCGGCGCATGGTGAGCGTGGTGCAATCCCCCTTGCAGCGCTTGCGCGCCGCGGCGATCGCCGCCTCCTCGGCCGAATAGTCGAACGCCTGTCCATAGGCGCCGCATTTGCCGATCGCCAAAGCTCCAGCCGCATGCGCGGGCGCGAGCAGATGCAGACAGGCGATCCAAACAACGACAATCAGCGCGGCTCTGCGCCACGCGGCAATCGACAATTTCAACGTCCCCCTCCCCCGAGGTTCATCCCGGGTTCCAAATTATCCGCGAGGCCGTTTCAACTTGGTGAACAAACCGCACCTCACGTATCGTCCGGTCGAGGACGATCAGCGCACCGGACCGCGCCGCGCCAGAAACTGTTCGAGACGCGGCAGAAATTCGCCTGCGGCGAAGCTGAGATGAAAAAGTCGCCGTTCCAGCGCCAGCCCATCGGCGAGCCCGACCGAGACCGCGCGATCGACCGCCTGCTTGGCGAATCGCACCGCATGCATCGGATGCGCCGCGACCTGCACGGCGGCCTCACAGGCGGCAGCGAGCGCCGTACCGTCCGCGACCACGCGGCTGATCAGGCCGATCCGCTCCGCTTCGGCCGCGGCAATCAACCTCCCTGTGAGCACCAGATCCATCGCACGGGCCCGACCGATCGCACGCGCCAGCCTTTGCGTACCGCCTCCGCCCGATAGCGTGCCAAGCGCAATCTCGGGGTGACCGAATTTCGCGGATGCGCCGGCGATCACCAGATCGCACATCTCGATCAGCTCGCAGCCGCCCCCGATCGCGTAACCTTCGACCGCGGCGACCAGCGGCTTGGTGCACGACGCCAGACGATCGCAGCAGCCGGAAAAATCCTCGGCGAGCGCCGTCGCCAGATCGATGCCCCGCATCTCGGCGATGTCGGCGCCGGCGCAGAACACCTCGCGACCGGTGAGCACGATCGCCGCGATCGCCGCATCGCGCTCCAGTGCATCGAGCGCCTCAGCCAAATCGGCGATCAGCTCGCGCGACAGCGCGTTGCGCGCACTCGGCCGGTTCAATGTGACGACACCGACGGCATCGTTGCGTTCGATCTCCACCAACATCGCGGGCCGCGCTCCTCGCTTCAACTCACGGCATTCGATGTAGCATTCGGCGCTTCTCACGGTAAAATCGATTGATCTCAATGATCGATAGAGAATTTCGATGAATGTGCAGCACCTGCATTACTTCCTCGCCGTGATGCGTACCGGCTCGGTATCGCGCGCCGCCGGCGAGCTCGGCATCACCCAGCCGACGCTGTCGCAGGCGTTGAAAGGGCTGGAGCGCGAGTTCGGCGCACCGTTGTTCGCGCCCGACGGCCGCGGCATTCGCGCGCTGCCGAGCGCCAAGCAGCTCGAGACCAAGGTGCGCGCGGCGCTGCAGACGCTGGCCGAGGCCAAGCGCGAACTCGGCGGATCGGCGCCGGCGCGGCTGAAGCTCGGCGTGCTGCCGAGCCTCGCCGCCGGCTGGCTCCCTGGTCTGATCAGCGCCGGAGCCGGTGCGGTCGATATCGTCGAAGCGGCGAGCGGCGACCTGGAGCGACTCGTCCGCAACGGGGCGCTCGACTTCGCGCTGTCGATCGCGCCCGAACGCAAGCTCCCGCACAGGGTGCTGATAAAGGAGCCGTTTCAGCTGTTCGTCGGCCCGGATCACCCATGGGCGGGACGGCGCAGCGTCGCCCTCGCCGAACTCGCCGGGCAACTGTTCATCCTGCGACAGGGCTGCGAGCGACTAGGCAACGGCAGGCGCCTGCTCGACGCCGCCGGGGTTCGGTTTCGCGTCGTGGCAAAAACCCATCAGGAGGCGACCGCGGCGATGCTGGTCGCAGCCAATGTCGGCTGCACTCTGGCACCGGCGAATTGGGGCGAAGGCACGCTGCGCGCACTCGACGTCACCGGCTTGACGCTGGAGCGAAACGTCGCGCTGCTGTGGAAGCTGGCGTCTGAAACCAAGGCAGCGACGGCATTTGCGGCCCGGCTCGCGCGCGCCCCCGGCCACTGAACACACGCGCCGCGCCAGAGCCAAGACGACCGGCCGTGACGAACGGCGCGGGACCCGTTCGGATTCACACGCCCTCGTGACTACTCTCCTTATGGTTGTATTACATGATGATACACCAAGATAGTGGTATTTCGAAACCTAGTCATAGGAGACGGCCATGCGACTGATCGGCAAATTGGTCATCGGTTTGGTTGGAGGTGCATATCTGGCCCTGGCGACGACGATCCCAGCCGATGCCCAGACGATATGGACCTGGAAGAACCAGTACGGCTCGACGCTGGCGGTCAACTCGTTCGACACCAACACCGGCGCGCTATCTGGAACCTATACCAACAACGCGAAAAACAGCTGCGACGAAGGCAAGCCGCAGCCGATGACCGGCTGGCTGTCGTGGGGCACCGGCACCGCAATCAGCTTCGCGGTGAATTTCGCCGGCTGCGACTCGACCACGGTGTGGACCGGCCAGCTCACCACCAGCGCGGATTTCCAGGGATTGTGGCTGTTGTCGCTGGCCGAGCCGGTGGCTTGGAACGGCATCAGCGCCGGGGCGGACTTCTTCAAGTTCGCCAACGGCGATCAGACCAAGCTGATGAAATCCGCCGACGCAGCGAAAGCCGCGGGAACCGGCAGCGAGAAGCTCACCGGCACCAAGAAGAAATAGCAATCGCGCGGCGCGCTGGAATCCGGCTTCGAGACAATCGGAGTCGGATCTCCAGATCCTCGATCCGGCAGATCCGGTGCGATGAAGGATTGAACGTTTCGCCGAGTGCGATGTGTCAGCCGCGATGTGTCAGCCCCGCCGCGCTTGGTCGAGCGCCTGCGGGGTGTCGATGTCGAGGAACGCCGCCTCGCCTTCGACCGGCACTTCGGCCACCGCTTCGCCGTGCTTGGCGATCAGATGCCGCGCGCCGACGTCGCCGCCGAGCGTCATCAGCTCGGCGAAAAACCGCCGCGACCACAGCACCGGATTGCCGCGTCGGCCTTCCGCGACCGGGACCACGATCAGCGCACCGCGATCGGGGTCGAACGCGGCGATCATCCGGTCGATCAAGGCGGCGTCGATCAGCGGCATGTCGCCGAGGCAGACGATCGCGCCATCGGCATCGTCGCCCAGCGCCGCGATGCCGGACTTCACGGACGAAGCAATGCCTTCGGCAAAGTCTGGATTGTGCACGAAGGTGAGATCGAGCCCATTCAGCGCCGCTTCGACCTCCTCTGCCTGATGGCCCGTGACGACGATGGTGCGCGCGGCCTGTGAAGCCAGCGCCTGCTCGGCAACGATCCGCACCAGCGGCTTGCCGTTGAGATCGGCGAGCAGCTTGTTCGGCCCGCCCATTCGGGTGCCACGCCCGGCGGCGAGCACGATCGCCGCGACATTGCGGCCGCTCTCAGCGACCGGCACCCGCGGCTGCGGTCGCGTCACGATTTCCATCAACAGGCCGCCGACCCCCATCGCGGTGATGTCGGCGCGAGTGACGCTGAGCCCGGCGAGCAGCCGCATCAGCACCCAGTCGAAGCCGTTCTCGACCGGCGAGCGCGCACAGCCCGGTGCGCCGAGCAGCGGCACGCCCGACACCGAGCCGACCAGCAGCAAATTGCCGGGGTCGACCGGCATGCCGAAATGCGAAATCGTGCCGCCGACCGCGCCGATCGCTGCCGGGATGACGTCGCGGCGGTCGGCGATCGCCGAAGCACCGAACACGATCACCATCTCGGCGCCGAGCCCAAGTAGTTCCTTGATCGCGGCTGACAGCGCGTCCTCGTCGTGCGCGACGCGGCGCTCGGCGATGATTTCGGCGCCGGCCGGCGCCAACCGCTCGGCCGTGACGCGCAGCGTCTTGTCGATCACCTTCGGGGCGAGGCCGGGCAGCAGCGTCGACACCACGCCGACGCGCTTGATCAGGTAAGGCGCGACCCGCAGCGCGCCGCCTTGCGCCGCCGCCACCGCGGCATCGCGCAGGCCGCCTTCGACACCGAACGGGATCAGCTTGACGGTGGCGACCATCTCGCCTTCGACCACCGGCTTGTACGCCGGCAGCGTCGCGAGCGTAATCGCTTCATCGACTGCGTTGACGCGATCGACCACGGTGCGATCGATGACCAATACGCCGGTCCGCGCCGCGAACAGATTGGCCCGGCCAGTGAACGCGCGATCGACTGTGATGCCATCGTCGGCGACCGCGCCCGCGACATCCGCGGCCGCGACGTCCTCGGACACGTCGCCGGGTTCGAGCTGAACCACTACGATCTCGGCGATGCCGGCCTTCTCCAGCGCCGCGACTTCGGCGGCGCCGATCGTCGTGCCCTTCTTCAGCAGCAATCCATTCTGCCGCAGCGAATGCACGGTGACGCCGCCGATCGCATCGGCCGGACGGCGCGGGCCGAACTTCATGCCGCGGCCGCCTTGGACGACGCTGGCAGCCGCAGCGCCGCGGTGATTTCCGCCATGATCGACACCGCGATCTCGGACGGCGACACCGCACCGATCGCCAGCCCGATCGGCGCGTGAATCCGCCCCAAATCGGCGTCGGATGCGCCCTGCTGTTTCAGCCGCTCCAGCCGCTTGGCATGGGTCTTCTTCGAGCCGAGCGCGCCGATGTAGAAACAGTCGCGCGCGAAGGCGTGCAGCAGCGCCGGATCGTCGATCTTCGGATCGTGCGTCAGCGCCACGAAGGCGGTGTAGTGATCGATGTTGAGAGGCGGCAGTGCGACGTCCGGCCACTCGGCGATCAACGGCACGTCGGGGAAGCGCTCCGGGCTGGCGAACGCGGTGCGCGGATCGACCACGGTGACGTCGTAGCCGAGCGAGCGCGCCAGCGGTGCCAGCGCCTGGCTGATATGCACGGCGCCGACGATCACCAGCTTGGCGGTCGGCGCATAGACGTTGAGAAACAGCTTTCCGCCATCCGCCTCGATGGTCGCGCTCTTGCCCATGCGAAGCTGCTTACCAAGCTCGGCGGCCAGCGGATCGGCGGCAATGTCGGCGGCCTTCACCAGCCGCTGCGCGCCTGTCGCGGTGTCGGTGACCACGATCGCCGGACGCCGCGCGGCGCGCTCGGCGTTGAGTTGCTGCAGGATCTCGAACTTCACGATGACCGCCCCACTTGCCTAGATCCCGCCTCAGAGCCCAACCGAAGACAACGACCTTGGAATTGAAACTCCGTCATTGCGAGGAGCGAAGCGACGAAGCAATCCCGAGCTAGGTGCACTGGACTTCTGGATTGCTTCGCTCCGCTCGCAATGACGGAAAATTCCCAATTCCATGGCAACTAATCGACCTTTTCGACGAACACCCGGATGGTGCCGCCGCAACTCAGCCCGACCTTCCAGGCGGCCTCGTCGGCGACGCCGAATTCGAGCAGTTTCGGCGTGCCGCTGTCGATCACGTCGAGCGCTTCGGTGACCACCGCGCCCTCGACGCAGCCGCCGGACACCGAGCCGAGAAAGGTGCCCTCGTCATTGATCACCAGGCTGGAGCCGGCGGGGCGCGGCGCCGACCCCCAGGTTTCGACCACGGTGGCGAGCGCAACGCCGCGGCCGGCTTTGCGCCAGTCCTCGGCGGCCCGCAGGATGTCTTCGTCGCGATCGAGCTGCATGGAGGCGTCTCCTCTTGCGTGGCTGTTGCGGGTGCCGGTCAGGCGACGGAACGGATCGTACTGAAATAGTGCGGCGGCGGTGCCGACGACAGCGCCGCGATCAGCGTGTGCATCGAGGTCAAATTATGCACCGGTCGGAATTCGTCAACGTGGGGTAGCATCATTTTGATACCCTGGGCGCGCGGCTCAAAGCCGTCGTAACGCAGCAGCGGGTTGAGCCAGATCAGCCGGCGGCAGGAGCGGTGCAGCCGGTCCATCTCGAACGCCAGCTTGGAATCGCTTTCGCGCTCCAGCCCGTCGGAGATCAGCAGCACGACCGCGCCCTGGCCGAGCACCCGCCGCGCCCACAGCTTGTTGAAGCTGTGCAGCGACGTCGCAATCCGCGTGCCGCCGGCCCAGTCCTCGACCGAGGAGGTGCAGCTCGCCAGCGCTTCGTCCGGATCCCGCTGGCGCAGCGCGCGGGTGACGTTGGTCAGCCTTGTGCCGAACAGGAAGGTCGAGACCCGTTTGCGATCGTCGGTGATGGCGTGGAGGAAGTGCAGGAACAGCCTCGTGTATTCGCTCATCGAGCCCGAGATATCGAGCAGCGCCACGATCGGCGCCGGCTTGTCGATCAGGCCGAGCCGCTTGATGTCGACGACCTCGCCGCCGGTGCGCAACGACGCGCGCAGCGTGCGGCGCAGGTCGAGCTTCAGGCCGCGGCGATCCGGCCTGACACGGCGGGTGCGCAGCTCGGCCTGCGGCAGCCGCATCCGCTCGATCGCGCGGGTGACTTCGGCGATCTCCGCCGCGCTCATCTGCGCGAAGTCCTTCTTCTGCAGGATCTCCTTGTCGGAGACGGCAAGACGCAGTTCCTGCTCCTCGGCCGACGGCATGTCGCGCGTTGCGGCGGGCGCCATCGCCTCCTGAACCCGGCGCGAAGCCGGCGGCGGCTTCTTCTTGGCGGCGTCCGGCAGCGGAATCGAATCCAGCATGTGCTGCCAGTCCTCGGCGGCCCGGAAGAACAGCGCGAACGCCTGGTCGAAGATCAACAGATGCTCGCGGCGCTTGACGAAGATCGCTTCCAGCGTGGCGTACAGATCGTCGCGATGGCCGATCTCGATCAGTTGCAGCGCATCCAGCGCATCGATCACCGCGCCCGGCCCGACCGGCAGCCCCGCCGCCCGCAGCGCCCGGGCAAACCCGACCACATTGTCCGCCATCTTGCCGGTCGGCGGATTGAGATGGTCGATCATCGCGGTCGGATTACGCTGCATCTGACGACAACCTATTCCTCGGTCATTCCGGGGCGCGCGCAGCGCGAACCCGGAATCTCGACATCAGTGCCCGCTTCAGATTCCGGGTTCGCGAGCTCCGCTCGCGCCCCGGAATGACGAACACCCAGTCAATACACGCCCTCGCCGGCCGCACGACCTGCTCCCTCTCCCGCTTGCGGGAGAGGGGTGGGGTGAGGGCGACGCGAGCACCGTGCCTGGGGCTCCCCCACCCCAGCCCTCCCCCGCAAGCGGGAGAGGGAGCGCGCTGCCGCTGTGGCGAAAGCCGAAGCAGGCAACAAACCAGAGAGCCCGACTAAAGAGGCCTATTACTTCCCTTCGGTCGCATCCTTGACCAGTTTCTGCACGGTGTCGCCCTGCATCCGGGCGATGTCGTCCTGGTACTTGAGCAGCGCGCCGAGGGTGTCGCCGACGACTTCGGCGGTCAGCGCGCGGGCGTCGAGTTCGGTCAGCGCGGTCGCCCAATCGAGCGTTTCGGCGACGCCGGGCGATTTGTAGAAATCCTGCTCGCGCAGCGCCTGGACGAAGTTCACCACCTGCTGCGACAGCTTGGCCGAGATCCCCGGCACGCGCGACTTGACGATCGCCAGTTCGCGCTCGGCGTTCGGATAGTCGACCCAGTGATAGAGACAGCGCCGCTTCAGCGCGTCATGGATCTCGCGGGTGCGGTTGGAAGTGACGATCACGATCGGCGGCGCCGGCGCCTTGATGGTGCCGAACTCCGGAATGGTGACCTGAAAGTCGCTGAGCACTTCGAGCAAGTAAGCCTCGAACGCCTCGTCGGCGCGGTCGAGCTCGTCGATCAGCAGCACCGGCGCGCCAGCCGTGTCCGGCTCCAGCGCCTGTAGCAGCGGGCGCTTGATCAGGAAGCGCTCGGAGAAGATGTCGCTGGAGAGCTGGTCGCGGTCGGTGTCGCCGGCGGCTTCGGCGAGCCGGATCGCGATCATCTGTGCCGACGAATTCCACTCGTACACCGCGGAGGCGACGTCGAGTCCCTCGTAGCACTGCAGCCGGATCAGGCGGCGGCCGAGCGCAGCCGACAGCACCTTGGCGATTTCGGTCTTGCCGACGCCGGCCTCGCCCTCAAGAAACAGCGGCCGGCCCATCCGCAGCGCCAGAAACACCACCGTCGCCAGCGACCGCTCGGCGAGATAGCCGCGGCTCGTCAGCAGCTCAAGCGTGGCGTCGACGGAGGCGGGAGGCGCGGTTGCGGTCATGACCGATCCGGTTGCAGGCTCACGCCTTGCCGTTGGCGGCGTCGACCGCACGCTTGGTGAGCACGCCGATCAGATGCGCGCGATACTCGGCGCTGCCGTGCAGATCGCTGTTCAGTCCGTCGGCGGAGACGTGCAGGCCGTCGAGCGCCTTGGAATTGAACCGCGCCTTCAGCGCCTCTTCGAACTGAGTGACACGAAACACGCCATCGGCGCCTGCCCCCGTGACCGCGACGCGGACATCCGACGGCCGGCGGGCGACGAACACGCCGACCAGCGCGTAGCGCGACGCCTGGTTGCGGAACTTGATATAGGCGGCCTTCTTCGGCAGCGGAAACTGCACCTTGGTGATGATCTCGTCCGGCTCGAGCGCGGTCGCGTACATGCCCTGGAAGAACTCTTCGGCCTTCAGCTTGCGCTTGTTGGTGACCACGGTGGCGCCGAGGGCCAGCACCGCCGCCGGATAGTCCGCAGTCGGATCGTTGTTGGCGAGCGAGCCGCCGATCGTACCCTTGTGGCGCACCGCCGGATCGCCGATCAGCGACGCCAGTTCGGCCAGCGCCGGGATCGCCTCGCCGACGATCGCCGAGTTTGCGACTTCCGCATGTGTGGCGGTGGCGCCGATCACCAGCGAACGGCCCTTCATCTCGATGCCGCTCAGGCCTTCGATATGCGACAGGTCGACCAGATGCGGCGGCGCCGCCAGGCGCTGCTTCATCACCGGCAGCAGCGTGTGGCCGCCCGCGATCAGCTTGGCGTCCTCGTTCTTCAGCAGCAGATTGGCGGCCTGGCGAACGGTCCCGGGGCGGTGATATTTGAATTCGTACATTGCGCTTCCCTGAGCTTCCTGCGTCTCGTTGGGCGTGCCGCGCGGCCTCGTTGAAGCGGGCCGGCGCAGTGCCGGTCAGGTGCGGTCGGAGTTCGCCATCGCCTTGGCGCCGGCCGCGATCGACACCACGATGTTCTGATAGCCGGTGCAGCGGCAGAGATTGCCTTCGAGCTCTTCGCGAATCGTCTCGTCGGAGAGATCGTGGCCCTTGCGATGCACCATATCGACCGCGGTCATGATCATGCCCGGGGTGCAGAAGCCGCACTGCAGGCCATGATTCTCGCGAAACGCCTCCTGCATCGGATGCAGCGGCGCGCCGTCGGCAGCGAGCCCTTCGATCGTCGTCACTTCATGGCCGTCGGCCATCACCGCCAGCGTGGTGCAGGACTTCACCGCCTTGCCGTCGAGATGCACGACGCAAGCGCCGCACTGCGAGGTATCGCAACCGACATGGGTGCCGGTGAGCCGCAGGTTCTCGCGCAGAAACTGCACCAGCAGCGTGCGCGGATCGACGTTCGCGGTCACGGGATTGCCATTGACGATCAGGGAAATCTTGGCCATCGGCCCTCTCTTCAATGCGCACCGCCGCGTTGCACGGCGATCATTCGTCTTTTAGTTGTGTTTCTTGAACCGATCTTACGGGGCAACCCCAGGATCGGCAACCGCGATCGGCTCTGGCCGTGCCGGAGCCGCGGCCGTGTAATGACATCCGCGTGATCGGACGCCGCGGCGCCGTCACGCCGCGCCGTTGCCGTTCTGCACGGCCTTCGAGAAATTGGCGAAGAACTCGTCTGCGAGTTTCTTGGCCGAGCCGTTGATCAGCCGCTGCCCGAGCTGCGCCAGCTTGCCGCCGATATGCGCCTCGACATCGTAGGACAACAGCGTGCCACCATCCTTGTCGGACAGACCGACCGTGGCACCGCCCTTGGCGAAGCCGGCGACCCCCCCCTCGCCTTCACCGGTGATCTTGTAGCCGTTCGGCGGATCGAGATCGGATAGCGTCACCTTGCCCTTGAAGCGGGCCGACACCGGGCCGACTTTCAACTTGGCCACCGCACGAAAACCGCTGTCGTCCTCGGTCTTTTCCAATTCCTCGCAACCCGGAATGCAGACCTTCAGCACTTCCGGATCATTGAGCTTGCTCCACACCAAATCTTTCGGCGCGTCCAGTTGGACTTCGCCGTTCATCGTCATGGCCATGGATATTTCCTCCCGGATCGGCGCACCGCCTCGGACAGCGGCATTGCGACTACTTAAGCATGCCGGACGGCAAAGAAAAAGTATCTCAACACCGCGCCCAAGTGACCGGCGGCGATAACAGTTATGCGGGTGGTGAGATAGGTCCCGCCCGGCCGGAGCGCCAGCGTCAAGCCATCACGACGGCGAAATCGCGATCAGGAGCGCTGCGCTGCGGCCGGATAGTTCGGCTCAAACGCCGCCTTGCTGGGACGCGGTGCAGCCGCAGATTGTGCCGAAGGCTCGACCAGCATCAGGATCGCGGTGCCGAGAAACAGCAGCAGCTCGGTGGCGTGCAGCCGCATCGCTTCCGGCTCGGCGACCTGCGAGGCCATCACCATGCTGGCGAACGAGATGACACTGCCGAGCGTCAGCGCGAACGCCAGCGCCTCGTTGCAGCCGCCGGATAGACGCACCGACGGCCGTGTCAGCAATGCCGAAAACACCAGCAGGAAGCCGGCGACCGTCAGTTTGGCGAGCGCCAACAGCCACGCCATCTTCATCGTCGCAACCGCGCCGAGGTGCAGGTGATCGCTGACGAAGATCGCCACCGAGATGTTCGGACGGTCGTACAGCGCGTGAATCGGCGAGACGATCAGGCGATACGCGACGATCAGCCAAGTCGGTGCGATATAGGCCGCGAGCAGAACGCCGTTCACCGAGCTGATCCGCCAATCCGTTTTCATCATCGTATCCCGCCAGCCTGAGCGCGCCGAATCCGAGCCGCGCCTTCAAAGCTAACCCCAGGTTAACGATAACCGGCAATGGAAACGTTTTGTTAACCTTAACACGAGGTCGTGGACTATGGACGACGGCGATCCGGGGAAAACGCGAACATTCGGCATGAAACTTGCGTCTTGTTTGGCGTGAATTCGTACGAAACGATAGGCCAGACGCGGAAAACCCCGCCGTGGGGCGGGGCTCCCTGCTCTCGCTCCGGCGCACGGCCGTCTGGAGAAAACCGTGACCGGGCGAGCTTGACGTTAGCGGCCGTCCGGCTATCGGCCTTGGCCGCCGTGCTGTTGGCCGCCCTGCTGCCGATCCGGCGCATTCCCCGGACGACCAGGATCCTGCTGCTGTCGGCCAGGGCGGGCGCCGCCGCCCTGCTGCTGTTGGCCCGCCGAGGTCTGGCTCGGGGTCGGCTTCTGCTGATTCTGATTCGACATCATGGGTCTCCTTTAGCGGAGTGTTGCCCCCGCACTCACAACGGCGACACCATGCCTGCGGTTGCGCGCTTACTCGTGATCTTTGCGCGGCTTTTGCGCGGCGGCATCGCGCCCAGCGGAACCGGAGTGAGCACCGCCGCCATCCACAGGGCAAAAGGTTGTAATCGGGTGCTGTTGCCGCGATCGCGACCCACTGTTAGAAAATTACGAAGCGACGCGACGTTCCGGCTGCCGGGGCCCTCGCCGCGTCGTTTGTGCAGTGCGTGCGCGATCTCCAAAGCGGTGCCGTTTGCGTCGCAATCCACGGTCTTTCGAGTTCCGATCTTTCGAGTCCTCTGACGACGGCAGCGCATGGACTATTTCGCCCAGCAGCTCATCAACGGTCTCGTGCTCGGCTCGATCTACGGCCTGATCGCGATCGGCTATACGATGGTGTACGGCATCGTCGGCATGATCAATTTCGCCCACGGCGACATCTTCATGATCGGCGGCTTCATCGCGCTGATCAGCTTCCTGATCCTGGTGTCGTTCGGCCTCACCTTCGTGCCGCTGATCCTGCTGGTCGTGCTCTTGGTATCCATGGCGATCACCGCGCTGTACGGCTGGACGGTCGAACGCATCGCCTACCGCCCGCTCAGGCACTCGTTCCGCCTCGCCCCGATGCTGTCGGCGATCGGCATGTCGTTCGTGCTGATGAACTACGCCCAGGTGTCGCAAGGCGCCCGCGTCAAGCCGGTGCCGCCGATCATCACCGGCGGCTACACGCTGCACGAGAGCACCGATGGCTTCAACGTCCAGCTCTCCAACGTCCAAATTCTGGTGGTGGTCACCACGGTCATTCTGCTCGGCATCTTCACCTGGCTGGTGGCGAAGACAAGGCTCGGCCGCGACATGCGCGCCTGCGAGCAGGATCAGACCATGGCGGCGCTGCTCGGCGTCGACGTCGACCGCACCATCTCGATGACCTTCGTGATCGGCGCCGCGCTCGCTTCGGTCGCGGGCATGATGTACCTGCTGTATTATGGCTTGGTCGACTTCGCCATGGGCTTCATCGCCGGCATCAAGGCGTTCACCGCGGCCGTGCTCGGCGGCATCGGCTCGCTGCCCGGCGCGATGCTCGGCGGACTACTGATCGGCCTGATCGAGACCTTCTGGTCGGCTTATTTCTCGGTCGAATACAAGGACGTCGCGGCGTTCTCGATCCTGATCATCGTGCTGATCTTCATGCCGACCGGCCTGCTCGGCCGGCCGGAAGTCGAAAAAGTCTGAGCGGGCACCGACGTGGCAAAGCTCGCGCACGCCGCCGCTGCCCCCGCCGCCGCCCATGTCGGCGTCGCGTTCATCTTCAAGAAAGCCCTGATCAGCGCCCTGGTGGCGCTGGTTTTGTTTTCGCTGATGATCGGTGTTCGCACCGAAGCCGGCCCAGAGGGCGGCCTGATCTACTGGACGCGGTTCGGCGATCTCGCCGGCATGGTCGGCGGCGTGTTTGTCGGCTCGATCGTGGTCGAACTGCTGCGGATGTGGTGGGGACCGGTCGATACCGCGAAGATGATGCCGGCCGGCGCGCGCAAGACACTCGGCCTCGCCGGCCGCATCGTCGCCCCGGCGCTGCTGATCTTCACCTTTCTGGTGCCGGTGATCTTCTATAATCAGCGCTACATTCTCGATCTCGGCATCCTGGTGCTGACCTACGTGATGCTCGGCTGGGGGCTGAACATCGTGGTCGGCCTCGCCGGCCTGCTCGATCTCGGCTACGTCGCGTTCTACGCCGTCGGCGCCTATTCCTACGCGCTGCTCGCCACCAATTTCGGACTGTCATTCTGGATCTGCCTGCCACTCGCCGGCATCCTCGCGGCGTTCTGGGGCGTGATCCTCGGCTTTCCGGTGTTGCGGCTGCGCGGCGACTATCTCGCCATCGTCACCCTCGCCTTCGGCGAGATCATCCGCCTCGTCATCATCAACTGGCAAGATCTCACCGGCGGCCCGAACGGCATCAGCGGCATTCCGCGCCCGACGCTGTTCGGCATTCCGTTGGCGCCGGGGCCGAACGGACTGGCGGCGCAGCTCGGCATCCCGTTCTCGCCGACGCATCGCCTCGTCTTCCTGTTCTATCTGATCCTGATCCTGGCGCTGATCACCAACTGGGCGACGATCCGCCTGCGAAGGCTGCCGATCGGCCGCGCATGGGAAGCCTTGCGTGAGGACGAAGTCGCCTGCCGCGCGCTCGGCATCAACACCACCACCACCAAGCTCACCGCCTTCGCCACCGGCGCGCTATTCGGCGGTTTCGCCGGTGCGTTCTTCGCCACCCGGCAGGGCTTCATCTCGCCGGAATCCTTCACCTTCCAGGAATCGGCGCTGGTGCTGGCGATCGTCGTGCTCGGCGGCATGGGCTCGCAGCTCGGCGTCGCGCTCGCCGCGGTGGCGCTGATCGGCGGCTTCGAACTGTTCCGCGGCCTCGATCAGTTCCGCATGCTGGTGTTCGGCATGGCGATGGTGCTGCTGATGATCTGGCGGCCGCGCGGCCTGATCGGCCACCGCGCGCCGACCGTGTATCTGCAGCACAAGCAGACGATCTCGTCCGACCTCGTCAAGGAAGGCCACGGATGAGCAGCGCGCCCGACATCCTCCAGGTCGATCGTCTGACCATGCAGTTCGGCGGCATCATTGCCGTCAACGAGCTGTCGTTCACGGCGCGCCAGGGCAAGATCACCGCGCTGATCGGCCCGAACGGCGCAGGCAAGACCACGGTGTTCAACTGCATCACCGGGTTCTACAAGCCGACCGCGGGGAGGATCAGCCTCGCCCATGGCGACGGATCGAGCTATCGGCTGGACCGGCTCGGCGACTTCCGCATCACCAAGATCGCCAAGGTGGCGCGCACCTTCCAGAACATCCGGCTGTTCGCCGGCATGACCGCGCTGGAGAACCTGCTGGTGGCGCAGCACAACGCGCTGATGCGCGCCTCCGGCCTGACCTTTCTCGGCCTGTTCGGTGCGCCGTCCTGGCGCGCGGCGGAAAAGCTGGCGATCGAACGCGCCACCTTCTGGCTGAAGCAGATCGGCCTGCAGGACCGCGCCGACGACGCCGCCGGCAACCTGCCCTACGGCGATCAGCGCCGGCTGGAGATTGCACGCGCGATGTGTACCGAGCCGGTGCTGCTGTGTCTCGACGAACCGGCCGCCGGCCTCAACGCCCGCGAGAGCGCCGAGCTCAGCGAACTCTTGCTGTCGATCCGCAACGATCACGGCACCTCGATCCTGCTGATCGAACACGACATGAGCGTGGTGATGGAGATCTCCGACCACGTCGTCGTGCTCGACTACGGCGTCAAGATCGCCGACGGCACCCCCGCCGAGATCCGCGACGACCCGCGCGTCATCGCCGCCTATCTGGGCGTCGAGGACGAAGAGGTCGAAAAGGTCGAGCAGGAGCTCGGGCTGTGAGGTCGTTGCGCCACAGTCCGTCGTCATGCCCGGGTTTGACCCGGCCATCCACGATCGTCATCGCGAGCGAAGCAAAGCAATCCAGGGACTCCGTGCACTGGGCTCCTGGATTGCTTCGTCGCTGCGCTCCTCGCAATGACAAGCGGGGTCGCAGGGTGTTCGGCGAGGTCGCATCATGACCTCCACCGCTCCCCTGCTCCGTATCGAAGGCCTCCGCGCCGCCTACGGCAAGATCGAGGCGCTGAAGGGCGTCGATCTTTCGATTCAGCCGGGCGAGATCGTGGCCCTGATCGGGGCCAACGGCGCCGGCAAATCGACGCTGATGATGTCGATCTTCGGCAAGCCGCGCGCAAAGGCCGGCCGCATCGTGTTCGACGGCGTCGACATCACCACGATGCCGACCCACCTGATCGCGCGGATGAGCATCGCGCAATCGCCGGAGGGCCGCCGCATCTTCCCGCGGATGAGCGTCGCCGAGAATTTGCAGATGGGCGCGGACGCCGGCACCGGCAGCAACGAGGAACGCGCCGCCACGTTGGAGCGGGTGCTGACCCTGTTTCCGCGGCTGCGCGAGCGGTTCGGCCAGCGCGGCGGCACGCTTTCCGGCGGCGAACAGCAGATGCTGGCGATCGGCCGCGCGCTGATGAGCCGGCCGCGCCTGCTGTTGCTCGACGAGCCGTCGCTCGGCCTCGCGCCGCTGATCACCCGGCAGATCTTCGAAGCGATCCGCACGCTGAACAGACAGGACGGCCTCACCGTGCTGATCGTCGAGCAGAACGCCAACCACGCGCTGAAGCTGGCGCACCGCGGCTACGTTCTGGTCAACGGGCTGATCACCATGAGCGGTTCCGGCGCCGAATTGCTGGCGCAGCCCGAGGTGCGGGCGGCTTACCTCGAAGGCGGTCGCAAGGTCTGAGGTAATTCCCCCCGACAGCGCGAGCCCTGCGGCACAATGCGGCAACCGGGTGCCGCCCGCGACGTATTTTGTCGATGACTTGTCGCGAAAATCAGCCAACAATGCCGGCCGGTTAGGCGCTTCGGGCGGGCTGGAGCGCGGCTATTCGTTTGCAAATCCATCGCAAGGATTCATCGATGAAACTGAAACTCCTCGGTTTGGCATTCGGCGCCTCGCTGGCGCTCTCGACCACGGCGCTGGCGCAGGACATCAAGGTCTCTGTCGCCGGCCCGATGACCGGCGGCGAATCCGCGTTCGGACGACAGCTCAAGAATGGCGCCGAACAGGCGGTGATCGACCTCAACGCCAAGGGCGGGCTGCTCGGCAAGAAGCTGGTGCTCGACGTCGAAGACGACGCCTGCGATCCGAAGCAGGCTCGCTCGGTCGCCGAGAAGATCGCCGGCGACGGCATCCCGTTCGTCGCCGGGCACTTCTGCTCCTCGTCGTCGATCCCGGCGTCGGAAGCCTATGCGGACGGCAACGTGCTGCAGATCACCCCGGCCTCGACCAACCCGCTGTTCACCGAGCGCAAGCTGTGGAATGTGCTGCGCGTCTGCGGCCGCGACGATCAGCAGGGCCTGGTCGCCGCCGAGTACATCCTGAAGAACTTCAAGGGCAAGAACGTCGCCATTCTCAACGACAAGACCACCTACGGCAAGGGGCTGGCCGACGAGACCAAGAAGGCGCTGAACAAGGCCGGCTTCCAGGAGAAGATGTTCGAGTCCTACAACAAGGGCGACAACGATTTCAACTCGATCGTATCGCGGCTGAAGCGCGACGGCATCGATCTGGTGTATATCGGCGGTTATCATCGCGAGGCCGGCCTGATTCTGCGCCAGATGCGCGACCAGGGCCTCAGCACCGTGATGATGGCCGGGGACGCGATGAACGACAAGGAATTCGCCTCGATCACCGGCCCGCTCGCCGAAGGCACGCTGTTCACCTTCGGCCCCGATCCGCGCAACAAGCCGACCGCCAAGCAGATCGTCGAGACCTTCAAGGGCAAGGGCATCGATCCGGAAGGCTACACGCTGTACACCTACGCGGCGTTCCAGGTGTGGTCGCAGGCGGTCGAGAAGGCGAAGTCGACCGACCCGAAGAAGGTGATCGACACCATCAAGGCCGGCGAGTGGGACACCGTGCTCGGCAAGATGGCGTTCGACGCCAAGGGCGACATCAAGGCGATCGACTACGTCGTCTACAAATGGGACGCCAAGGGCAACTACGCGGAGATCAGCAACTGAGCCGACCGATCGTCGCGCTGCGGCTTCCGCGGCGCGCGCGCTCGTTCCATCCACAAACCGTCACCGCCCGGCTCGACCGGGCGGCCCAGTATTCCAGAGTGCTGCTACTCATGTAGAGCAATGAACACTCTGGGATACTGGATCCTCCGCATTCGCGGAGGATGACGATTGTGAATGGGATACGCCTTCGCTGATGAGCTGCGCCGCATCAGTTCCGCGGCTGTGCCCTCACCCGATATTCCCCAGCGCCGGGAACGTGTTCAGCAGCCAGATCGAGACGTCGCTGATGGCGCCGGTGAGGAAGCCGATGCCGGTGAGGACCATCAGCACGCCCATCACCCGTTCGACGGTGGCGAGGTGTTTCTTCATCCGGGCGAACAGGCCGGAGAATTGTTCGACCATCAGCGCAGCGAGCAGGAACGGGACGCCGAGGCCGAGCGAATACACCGCCAGCAGGCCGGCGCCTTTCGCGACCGTGGCTTCGGCGGCGGCGACCGACAGGATCGCGGCGAGGATCGGACCGATGCACGGCGTCCAGCCGAACGCGAACGCCAGCCCCATCACATAGGCGCCCCACAGCCCGACCGGCTTCGGAATCGGCAGGCGGCCTTCGCGCATCAGCATGTTGATCCGCGTCAGGCCGAGGAAGTGCAGCCCCATCAGGATGATCACGATGCCGGCGAGAATCGCCAGCTGCGCCGAATAGGCTCGGATCAGGGCGCCGACCAGGCTGGCGCTGGCGCCGAGCGCGACGAACACGGTGGAAAAGCCGAGCACGAACATCGCCGCGGAGATCATCACCGCACGCTTCGAATTGCGCTCGGCTTCGTCGGCGGCGACCTGCTCGATCGTCGCACCGGTCAGATAGATCAGATACGGCGGCACCAGCGGCAGCACGCAAGGCGACAGGAAACTGACCAGGCCGGCGATCAGGGCGGCGGGGATCGAGACGTCGTGGATCATGGCCGGCTACATGCCCCCCGCTTCGCACCCATGCAAGCCGCTGCGTCATCGTTCCGCGCCTTGTGATCGCGCCGGAGGGATTGCTTCGACCAATTGTTTATGCCGAAACTGTTCCCCCTTCAGTCAGTTTTCCGGACGGATCGATCTTGCTCAACTTGATCACCGATGTCGCCGGCGTCCGCGTCGGCCATGCACACGACACCAAGCTCGCCTCCGGCGTCACCGCCATCCTGTTCGACAAGCCGGCGGTCGCCTCGATCGACGTGCGCGGCGGCGGCCCGGGGATTCGCGATGGCGTGCTGCTGGAACCGGTCAACACCGTCGAGCAGGTCGACGGATTCACGCTGTCCGGCGGCTCGGCTTTCGGCCTCGATTCCGGCGGCGGCGTGCAGGCCTGGCTGGCCGAGCGTGGCCGCGGCTTCGCGATCGGCGATGCGACCATCCCGATCGTGCCGGGTGCGGTGGTGTTCGACATGATCAACGGCGGCGACAAGGCCTGGGGCCGGTTCTCGCCGTATCGTGACCTCGGCTACGCGGCGGCAGAAGCGGCCGGCGACAGCTTCGCGCTCGGCAGCGTCGGCGCCGGCCTCGGCGCCACCACCGCGACGCTGAAAGGCGGACTGGGCTCGGCCTCCGCGACGACGCCGAGCGGCGTCACCGTCGGCGCCATCGCGGTGGTCAACGCGATCGGCAGCGCCACGATCGGCGACGGCCCGTGGTTCTGGTCGGCGCCGTTCGAACAGGGCGACGAATTCGGCGGGCTCGGGATGCCGAGCAGCTTCACGCCCGACATGCTGAAGGTGCGGCTGAAAGGCGCGGCAGCAGCGAGCGCGATCGAGAACACCACGCTGGTCGCGGTGGTGACCGATGCCGCGCTCACCAAGACCCAGGTCAAGCGGCTGGCAATGCTGGCGCAGACCGGGTTTGCCCGCGCGATCTATCCGGTGCATGCGCCGCTCGACGGCGACGTGGTGTTCGCCGCGGCCACCGGCGTCAAACCGGTCGAGCCGCTCGCCGGCCTGACCGAGCTCGGCACCATCGCGGCCAATGCGGTGGCGCGGGCGATCGCGCGCGGCGTCTATGAAGCCACTGCCCTGCCGTTCAAGGGCGCGCAACCGGCGTGGCGCGATCGGTTCAGGCGCTGACCGACAGCGACGACGCCGAGGCGGCCTGGATCTGCGCGGCCTGGCGCTGGATCAACTGCTCGACGAAATTATAGGACGACGTGGCGCTGCTGGACGACGAGCTGGTCGCCGCCGAGGTCATCGACACCTTGCTGCCGTCGGCATAAGTGACCGAGGTGGTCACGCTGCCGTCGGAGTTGGTGGCGCTGGTCGAGGATGAACCGGACAGCGCCTGCAGCAGCTGATCGCCCGATCCGCCACCGTTACCGCGGCCGGCCTTGCTCGCCTCGTCATGGTCGTGATCGTTCTTTTTGCGCGGCATCAGCGCGCTGGCGAGCTCCTTGGCGGTGACCTTGCCGTCGCCGTCGCTGTCGAGCTTGCCGAACACCTTGTCGGCATTGGCGAGGTTGGTGCCGCCGGCGCCGAGCGCGTCTTCGAACTCGCCCTTGGTGATCGCGCCGTCGCCATCTGCGTCGATCTGATTGAACAGATCCTTCAGCGCGGCGTCTCGCGTCTTCGAGGCGGTCGAGTTGGGGTTGCTGACCGATTGCTGGCTCTGCGCATCGAGCAGCGCCTGCATCGTCTCCTGCGACAGCCCGCTCGACGGTAACGCGCCGCTGCCGCCGGTCGGCAGGCTCGGGAACGACGAGGTGCTCGCGCTGCTGCTCGATGTCTCGAACGGATTGGTGAAGCCGGTGGTCTTCGCCGACGATTTCGACGTCGCCGCACTCAGCGTGTTGAGCAGTCCGGACAGCGCGCCGAGCGCGCCAAGAGCAGGCAGCATGACTGAAACTCCGCATTCCACCGCGAGCCGCGGCCGGCAACTACGCACGGATCATTCCGGATGTGATTGAGCAATCCCCGTGCCAGCCTCGAAACGACCGGAAATGCTGGGCTTTTCGCCTTGCGGCAGCGCCGCCCGGACGGCAATTTCTGCCTCCTCCGGCACAACCTGCCGGGCGCGCCCGACCGACCTTGCGTTCTCGATTTGCGAGGAACCGGCGCGGCGTGGTAGCGAAGCTGATCCGCTCACACGCAACTGGAAGCCCTGATGTCCTCCTTCGCGCACCGTCCGCTCGCCATCGCGCCCTCGATCCTCGCCTCGGACTTTTCCAAGCTCGGCGAAGAGGTCCGCGCGGTCGATACCGCCGGCTGCGACTGGATCCATCTCGACGTGATGGACGGCCATTTCGTGCCGAACATTTCCTACGGCCCGGACGTGATCAAGGCGATGCGGCCGCACACCAAGAAGATCTTCGACGCCCATCTGATGATCGCGCCGTGCGATCCGTATCTCGAAGCCTTCGCCAAGGCCGGTTGCGACCACATCACCGTGCACGCCGAAGCCGGCCCGCATCTGCACCGCTCGCTGCAGGCGATCCGCGGCCTCGGCAAGAAGGCCGGCGTCTCGCTCAATCCCGGCACGCATCCGAGCGCGATCGAATACGTGCTCGACGACATCGACCTGGTGCTGGTGATGTCGGTCAACCCCGGCTTCGGCGGCCAGGCCTTCATCCCGAGCGCGGTCCAGAAGATCCGCCAGATCCGCGCCATGATCGGCGACCGCCCGATCGACATCGAGGTCGACGGCGGCGTCTCCGACAAGGTCGCCGGTGAACTCGCAGCCGCCGGCGCCAATGCGCTCGTGGCGGGCTCTGCCGTGTTCAAGGGCGGGACGCTGGAAGCGTACAAGGCGAATATCGCGGGGATCAGGAATGCGGCGATGAGTGCGCGGGGGGAAGTGGTTTAAGTTGGTCCAACGAGCCGCACACCTGACGGCCTGCGGCTCGTTGGTTCGAGGCCGAACCGCGCAATGTTGTCGTCTCGCCAGCCATCGATGAGACTCTGCAGCGCCTCCGGGCCGGCTTCCAACGCATCGAAGGCCCACCGGGTGACTTGCCTATGGGTTGGATAGATCTCTGGGCGCTCCATCTGCGAGCGCAGGATCCGCCTCGCCTCTGAGACGTTCCCGATCAGAAAATGCGTCAGCGCGAAGTCGAGTTGCACCAGCTCGAACTCGCTGTCGCTCATCCGACTGATACGCTGTAAGAACTGCGGTGGTCCTTCGAGATCTCGCAACGCCTGAACTTCATGGCGAAGGCACTGCTTCACCACTTCGGCCGCTCGCTCGACATCATCGACCTTGACGCGGTGGTCATCAGGCCCGGCGATGATAGTACCGTAGGTCAGCACGAGAGTATCGAACGGGCGGTGCAGCGGCATCACCACCTTCCAAAGATCCATGTGATGCTTTTGCGACGTCGCGTTCAGAAAGAACCCGCGCAGCAGGTAGCCCGTCGGCGCGAGCACCAAAACGTCGCGACAGAGCACGGCACCTGGCAGCGCAGGCTGGACCAGCTTCAGGATCTTTGCCGAACGGCTCATGCTTCAAGCCCGGGCCTCGCTAGAAGTGAAGTTCGATGACCGGCGTGTCATCTCTCCTAACGATCCTAGCAAGAAGCCCGCATGAGCGAAGCGTTATGAGGAGCTGACGCAGCTTTCCGATTGTCGCTACGCTTGTCTGGCTACCGGCGCGCAACAGCGGCGTGTAGCCCGCATAAGCGAAGCGATATGCGGGGCTGAGGCTGCTTCCCGGATGTCGCTGCGCTCATCCGGGCTACGTCCATGCTGATCGCGATGTCAAACAGCCACGCCTCTTCCCTCTCGCGGCTCTATTGAGCCCGAGCTCTGCACCCGTCGCTATCACAGCGAGGGGTGGGGGCGCGCCGGTTGGCGCAACGGGTGGTGCTTGTCGCGAGGGCTTGCGATCCCTCGCGTCGCCTCACGGCGCGCCCACCAGCGGCGATTTTTGGGCCGAAGGACCGTGCTTCCGGGACCGGGCGAGCTTGCGGGCTTTCCCCGGCCTCGACCCGACCCGTCCAGCCTCTTGAAGCGGCGGCCGCTCGTAGTAGCGGCGGACGGTGGCCCTCGGCCTCCCGGACGAGATGCGTGCGAAGCACATCGCGCAGGACGCCGCATCCGGCCGGACGTTACCGCGTCGCGCGGCTTCGCCAGGCCGTCACCGGCCAGCCTCCCGGCCGGTGATCTGTCCCGCTTGACGACGCCTCGCGAAGCGCCCCTCACGGACAGGACAGCGCGGATTATAATCATAATAGGAATATTGTCAAGATCTGTACCCCGGATGGAGCGCAGCGTGATCCCGGGGAGCGGCGACGCCAGGCACCGGAGGTCGGCCGCGGTCGCGGCAGACCTCCGATTTCGCTTCGCTTCATCGAGGCTACGGGCTACGGGCCAGCCCGCCTGCCTAGCCCCTGCCCCGCCGATCTGCTAAAGCGCGGCGTAATCCCCAAAACTCACGAGTTTGCGATGATCCCGCGTTATACCCGTCCGGAAATGGCTGCCATTTGGGAGCCGCTGACCCGTTTCAAGATCTGGTTCGAGATCGAGGCCCACGCCTCCGATGCGCAGGCTGCGCTCGGGGTGATCCCGAAGGAGGCCGCCGAGGCGATCTGGAAGGGCGGCAAGGACGCCGCGTTCGACGTGGCGCGGATCGACGAGATCGAGCGCGAGGTCAAGCACGACGTCATCGCCTTCCTGACCCATCTGGCCGAGTTCGTCGGGCCGATGTCGCGGTTCGTGCACCAGGGCATGACCTCGTCGGACGTGCTCGACACCTGCTTCAACGTCCAGCTCACCCGCGCCGCCGACATTCTGCTGGCCGACCTCGACCGCGTGCTGGCGGCGCTGAAGGCCCGCGCCTTCGAGCACAAGATGACCCCCGCCATCGGCCGCTCGCACGGCATCCACGCCGAGCCGGTGACGTTCGGCCTGAAGATGGCCTACGCCTACGCCGAATTCTCGCGCGCCAAGGAACGCCTCATCGCCGCCCGCAAAGAAGTCGCGACCTGCGCAATTTCCGGCTCGGTCGGCACGTTTGCGCATATCGACCCGCGGGTCGAAGAGCACGTCGCCAAAGCGATGGGCCTCGCGGTGGAGCCGGTGTCGACCCAGGTGATCCCGCGCGACCGCCACGCGATGTTCTTCGCGGTGCTCGGCGTGATCGCCTCGTCGATGGAGCGGCTCGCCACCGAGATCCGCCACCTGCAGCGCACCGAAGTGCTCGAGGCCGAGGAGTATTTCTCGCAAGGCCAGAAGGGCTCGTCCTCGATGCCGCACAAGCGCAACCCGGTGCTGACCGAGAACCTCACCGGTCTCGCCCGCATGGTGCGCGCCTATGTGATGCCGGCGATGGAGAACGTGGTGCTGTGGCACGAGCGCGACATCTCGCACTCTTCGGCCGAGCGCATGATCGCACCGGACTCCACCGTCACGCTCGACTTCGCGCTGAATCGTTTGGCCGGCGTGATCGAGAAGCTGGTGGTGTATCCGGAGAACATGACCAAGAACCTCGACCGCCTCGGCGGCCTGGTGCATTCGCAGCGGCTGCTCACCGCGCTGACCCAGAAGGGCTGCTCGCGCGAAGAGAGCTACAAACTCGTCCAGCGCAACGCGATGCCGGTGTGGCGCGGCGAAGGCGACTTCCTGACGCTGCTGAAGCAGGATCCGGACATGAAGAAGTACATGACCGACGCCGAAATCGAAGAGCAGTTCGACCTCGGCTATCACCACAAGCACGTCGACACCATCTTCAAGCGGGTGTTCGGCGAGAGCTGAGGCGAGCTGTCGACAGCGGCACGGAGCCCAACGAAAAGCCCCCGGTTTGCGGGGGCTTTTTTGTGGCTGCAGCAGACGTACGAGCTTCGCCGCTGCGGCCGACACGTAGGGAACGTCATCCTGAGGCGCGAGCGCAGCGAGCCTCGAAGGATGACGCGCTGTCTTCGGCGTTAGACCACCGACGAGGCCTCGCCGCTCACGCCGCCTTGGCGAAATGCTGAGCGAGGCCGGCGAACAGGCCGCGGCCGTCGGTGCAGCCCATAATGTCTTCGACGTGGTTTTCCGGATGCGGCATCATGCCGAGCACATTGCCGCGCTCGGAGACGATGCCGGCGATCGAAGCGGCGGCGCCGTTGATGTTTGAGCTCTCGCCGATCTCGCCTTCCGGCGAGCAGTAGCGGTACAGCACCCGGCCGTCGCCTTCGAGCCGCTTCACGGTGTCTTCGTCGGCTTCGTAATTGCCCTCGCCGTGCGCCACCGGCACCTTGATCACCTGGCCGGCGGTGTAGCCGCTGGTGAACGGGGTGTCGTTGCGCTCGACGCGCAGATGCACGTCGCGGCAGATGAACTTCAGCCGCGCATTGCGCATCAGCACGCCCGGCAGCAGGCCGGATTCGCACAGGATCTGAAAGCCGTTGCAGACGCCGAGCACCAGGCCGCCATCGGCCGCGAACTTGCGCACCGCGTCCATCACCGGCGCCCGCGCCGCGATCGCGCCGCAGCGCAAGTAATCGCCATAGGAGAAGCCGCCGGGAACGACGACGAGGTCGGTGCCCTTCGGCAGCTCGGTCTCGGCGTGCCACACCATGGCGGCATCGTTGCCGGAGACGAGTTTCAACGCGCGCGCCATGTCGCGCTCGCGATTGATGCCGGGGAAGACGAGGACGGCGGATTTCATGAGGTCGATACTTAGTTCAGTTCGAGACGACGTTCGATGCGGTCGAGCCGCTGTTCGTGGCGCACCAGCGTGGCGTGGATGCTGCCGAGTTCGGTATGAATGCCGACGATCTCGTGGCGGAGGCCGTTGTGCGAGTGGCGCAACGCCTGCATGTCCTGCTTCAGCTCGTCGACCTTGCCGTCGACTTGCGCGAGGCGCGCCTGCACCGACTTCAGCACTTCGTAAATCAGCTCGGGACTGATTTCAGCCATTGCACTGCCCTCCGCTCCACGCGAGACGCAGAAACTAACCCTTCACCTCGATAGCATAATTCTCGATCACGGTGTTCGCCAGCAACTTGTCGGCGGCGTCCTTGAGGGCAGCTTCGGCCTTGGCGGTGTCGGCGGCGCCGTCGAGCTCGATGTCGAACACCTTGCCCTGGCGCACGCTGGCGATACCGGCGACGCCGAGCGACTTCAGCGCACCCTCGATCGCCTTGCCCTGCGGATCCAGGATGCCGTTCTTCAAGGTAACAGTTACCCGTGCCTTCATGGTCGCCTCGATGATCCCCTCGTCATGCCGGGCGCAAGCCTCGCCCTGCCGGTCATTCCGGGGCGCGAGCGCAGCTCGCGAACCCGGAATCTCGATCGTTCTGTAAGTTCTGGATTCCGGGTTCGCGCTACGCGCGCCCCGGAATGACGTTGCGAATGACCGCGCGTCGTCAGCCCTTCACCAGCACCGGGCCGGAGCCGATCGGGCGCTCGTTTTCCATCAGGATGCCGAGCCTTTTCGCGACTTCGGTGTAGGCCTCCAGGAGGCCGCCGAGGTCGCGGCGGAAGCGGTCCTTGTCGAGCTTCTCGTTCGACTTGATATCCCACAGCCGGCAGCTGTCCGGCGAGATCTCGTCGGCGACGATGATGCGCATCATCTCGGCCTCGAACAGCCGGCCGCATTCCATCTTGAAATCGACCAGGCGGATGCCGATGCCGAGGAACAGGCCGGTGAGGAAATCATTGACGCGGATCGCCAGCGCCATGATGTCGTCGATCTCCTGCGGCGTGGCCCAGCCGAACGCGGTGATGTGCTCTTCCGAGACCATCGGGTCGTTGAGCTGATCGTTCTTGTAATAGAACTCGATGATCGAGCGCGGCAGCTGGGTGCCCTCCTCGATCCCGAGCCGCTGCGACAGGCTGCCGGCGGCGACGTTGCGCACCACCACCTCGAGCGGCACGATCTCGACTTCGCGGATCAGCTGCTCGCGCATGTTGAGGCGGCGGATGAAATGGGTCGGCACCCCGATGTCGTTGAGGTGCTGAAACAGGTACTCGGAGATCCGGTTGTTGAGGACGCCCTTGCCCTCGATCACCTGGTGCTTCTTGGCATTGAACGCGGTGGCGTCGTCCTTGAAGTGCTGAATCAGCGTTCCGGGTTCCGGACCTTCATACAGCACCTTGGCCTTGCCTTCGTAAATGCGACGTCGCCGGCTCATGGGGATGTACCGTGTTTTGTTGAAATCCATCGGGTGGTGGGCTCCGTCTGACGAAAGCGGCCCACGGCGGAGCTGCCGAACAGGCCGGGAATAGGAAACAGAACGAGAACCCAGCCTCGCTGCAACCTAGCTGATTGGCCCCCTCGATACAATCGATCCGGCCGGGAGGCCCGGAGTTTTACCCCTCGCTGTGCGCCATTGTGGCAGTTGTCTTAACGGGCGGCTCTGGATATCTAGGCATCGAACCCGCCCACCGCAAACCGGCCCTTCTGCCGGCTCAAGATCGGAACACAGACATGACCACGTTCGACAAGCGCGAGGAAGGCTTCGAGAGGAAGTTCGCGCTCGACGAAGAGCAGAAGTTCAAGGCCGAAGCGCGCCGCGACAAGCTGCTCGGCCTCTGGATCGCCGAAAAGCTCGGCCTGTCCGGCGACGCAGCCGCCGCCTATGCCAAGGACGTGGTGATCGCCGACCTGGAAGAGGCCGGCGACGACGACGTCGTGCGCAAGGTCACCAAGGACCTCACCGACAAGGGCATCACCCTGCCGGAGACCGAATTGCGCGCCAAGATGGCCGAGTTCTATGCCCAGGCGGTGCAAGACGTGAAGTCCGGGACCTGAGGTCCCCGCCGGCCGCTACAGCGGCCAGCTCCCTGACCTGATCTGCCGAATGCCCGGGCCAGTCCCGGGCATTCGTGTTTCCGCCGCGCGCTGCCGAGGCGGACCACAGCCCGAGAGTGTCCCGCTCTGCGACAGCCCACCCTTGCGGCGTTAACACTCGGCACGCAGACGGAACAAAGCAGCGACGAATCGCTGCGAATCGGCCGTCCCCCGCGAGCCGAGCGCTGTCCGTCGTGCCTCCACACGCAGGCCCCCACCAAGGCTGGAAGCCGATTCCTCGCCGCCGGCGGTGAAACGGGGCGCAAGAGTTAATGCCGATGGTCGCAACGACCTGGAGGCGGCGGAGGTCGGATCTTCAAGAGATGGCGCGGCTTCGGCTCCCGCCGTGTCCATCCCGACCCGACTGCACTCACCCGACCGAGCCCGCTGCGAGGCGGGACTTGCCGGGACACCAAATCTAGGTATATATTCTTATTTATTGATGACGCTATGCTTTTGCCGGAGGCCCGCATGCGCTCCCCCTTGTTTTCCTCCCTGATCCGCATGAGCAACTCCTCGATCGACCGACCGGTGCTGGCCACACTGGACGACGGCCCGCCGCCGGTCCCGGGCGGCCGCCCGAAGGGCTGTAAGCGGCTGCATACCAATGCCAAGGTCGCGCAGGTGCGCCGTCTGATCGAGCAGACGTCGCACACCTACAAGGAGATCGAGGCGAAGACCGGCGTCAGCGCCGGCACCGTCGGACGTTGGACGCGGGAGTTCAACTGGACGCGTCACCCATTGGCGCCGCGCCCCAGCGACACCGTGCCGACCGAGCGCGCCGGCCGCCGGCTGAAGCTGCGGATGCTCAGCAGCAAACTGCAGCAGCTCGCCGAACGCTACGCCGACGAGCTGTGGCGAGCACCATCGGTCGATCTCAACCGGCTGATCGAGGCCATGGAGGTGCTGAAAATGGCGCGGCTCACCTACAAAGGTCGCGGCCGCCCCGGCAAACCCGGCCCGGCGCCCCGCACCGAAGAGGATTGGCTCGACCGCGAGCCCGCGATCCGCAAAGCGCTCACCGACATGCGCCACGCCGGCGTCTTCACCACCTGCATCCCCGCCGAAGCCATGGCGCTGCTGGACGACGCCTACACGCCGCCGGTACGAGAGGTGGTGCGGCGGGGGCCGAGGAGGAGGAAGTAAGCGGGGCAATGGGCTGTACATTCGCCCGCGACAGTTTGCAGTCGCCACAGGCTTCACCCTCCCCCCTTGCGGGGAGGCGGCCGCAATCACAGCGCCAGCGCCGGCCTAATTACTTTCATCCGCTATGCGACACTGGCCGAATCCATCAAGCAGTTCGCAGCGACATCGCCGCGCATGACCGATGGCTGCGCGGCTCCAATGGCAAGTTCGAAGGGCATAAGTGGAGGCTTGGGTCTAGTCTCGAGGATTCTCATCGCGACGTTTCCACGCGGCTAAAAATTCGCGGACGACCCTGCCTGCTTCTTCCTGCTCATTCTTCGCCGCCACTTCTTCGACTCGAGCCCGGAATGCATCTTTGTCAAGAATTTTGTCGATTGAATCAATGCCTGCACGCGTAGTCCGCTTAGCTACCCTGTCTCCGAGACCCGCCATGCCGAGCCCTTGGCTCCAAGAATACGATGTGAATGCCTTGGCGAACAAGGCGATAGCGGCGTCATCGTTCATTTTAGAAACGGTCCACGCTTTTACCTCCGCCCCATCGTCATTGGCTAGCTCTCGCCATGCAAACATCAGATACGCAAGCGGGTTTGAATTGACTAGTTCGCCGCATTGGCTTGCAGAGCGCAGGCGCCCAAGTGATAGGTGCCGAAGCGCCTCGGCGTCTAATTCAGTGGTAAGGCAGTTCTCTTCGGGCTCAGGACTCTTCCCTTCCCGGGGGTGGTAGTCCTGATATGAAGATTGCGAGAAATGCACAAGCCAGCCTAAAGCCGCTCTCTTAATCGCTGCCATAAAAAGTGCAGAGCGTGTAGCCAAATCAAAGCGATCAAGCGTTAGTCGGCGAAGCAGCCAATGTATACGAAGCTGATTGTCACCTATACGAAAAGCGCCAGCCTTATCTGATTCAACATCGAGATCATCGCCAAGCTCGAATATCGCTGCGAGAAGAGGCTCAACATCTTCATCAGAGACGTTTGCAGCATATCGATTAAGCTCATCAAGGATGAGCATGGCTTTGGTTTTCCCATCTTTGCGGGTAACGGTGAGCGCCTCGCGCAGCTTTTGCTTTATGAATTCGCTGTCCGAGGCCCTCGCAATCAAGGCGTCGATCTCACGACGTGGCAGAACGTCATCACCAATCGAGAAACGGAAGTAAGATTCAAAATGCTCACTGGAGCAAACAAAACGCTGCCGCGCCCATTGACTAGCAGAATCCCCTCCGTAATTCATGTTGCTCCAGACAGACTCAAGACGCGGAAACAAGCGCATAAGCGCACGACGAAGCCGCTCATGCTCCTTGGCATCAACAGAGCCAAGCATCAGCGCATCGATCTCGGCCTTTTGATCACGACCGGAACGCCCATATCTGTCGCCTGTGCCACATAGTCTTTCTTTGTTGCCGCGAACTGCACGGTAAAGTCCGGGCCTGAAAAGCCGAAGGGTCTCTACCCCGATAAAGTCAGCCACATCAACCTCACTGCCCACTCCAGGCCACGTGACCGAGAGCGCGTTTGTGAGGCGTGTCAAATCGCGGGGGGTCCGAATTTCGGGTGCGATCACGTCGTAGAAGACATTCATGAAACGAACCAAGGAATCCTCGGTCGGTGAACCGCAGATAGCTTCAACTTGGCGAAGCAGTTCGTGATTCAGATCGACTTGGCGCGGCTCCGGAATATCGAAGCCTGCTTGAATCATTTTCTCGAGATAGTGGGGCCCCTCCGAGGGATAGCGCTCAGACACGATCGCCTCAGCGAGGTAGCGATCGAACACAAGTAAGTAAATAACGTTTGGCAGACGGCCAATCGACTTTACGAGGCGAAAGATCAATAGCGCCTCATCGGGCGAAAGCCGATCGATGTCATCGATCACGATAAGAAATCGCTTCTTCTGTTCTCCGAGAACCTTCGTCAGGTCAGCGTGAAGTTTTTCGACCGTATCTTCCGCATGGATCAGATCGGAAAACCATGACATGGTCCCCGCAGCAACGGAGCCAATGCCTCGCGCCCCAGCGAGGTCAGCTCCAGCGCTAACGACAGAACCCGCGCGCAAGAGCCGCGCGCCGATTTTTGGAAGCACCTTTCTGAACTGGTCACCTAGTGACGGACCAAGACCAGCATAAAGCTCGCGAAAAAAGGCGAGCGCCAACGCCTCCTCCCCCCGAAACCACCAGCACGCGAAATTAACCACCGCAATCTCATCGTTCTCGATGGCATCCGTTAGATGGTGCAGTATTAGGTTGACGGCGCTGCTCTTGCCTGAGCCCCATGGCCCATTCAACGCAATAACAGTCCCCTCAGGAGCACGCATTTTACGGATGCTGGCAGCGAGTGCTTTGGCGAAAGGATCAATTCCAAACCTGTCGTCGGTTGGTTCGGTAATAGGCTTATCGTTGCGGGGGCCTTCGATGTCCTTCAAAGCGTCACCAATTTCTTCACCGTCAAATCGGCGTCTCACGCCCAACAGCACGATATCTCTTACCGGGTGTATTTTGCCAGGCCGCAATCAAAAAGGCGTTTGCATTGACGTGTAGTGCATACGGTCAACCGCCCTATACCGTGGCCGATTTCCTCCTCGACTACGCCGCCACTACGCTGATCCGCGCCGCCGCGCGCGAGCGTGGCTTTTTGCGGATGACGATTTCGATATCCTGATCGAGCGCGGTGAGCAGCGTCATCAGCCGCTCGACCGAAAAGCCTTCCAGTTTGTAGTTTCGCAAGGCCGAGACCTTGGGCTGGTTGATCCCGAGCCGCACGGCGGCGGCGGCTTGGCTCAGGCGAGCGCGGTCGATCAACGCGTTCAAAGCATGGGCGAGCCTGAGCTTGGTCTGCCTCTCCTCTGCGTCGGGCATGCCCAGGTCCGCAAACACATTGCCGCTGCCGCGAGTGATCTCGGCTGCCGTGTCTTTGTTAGTGATCATTCTCGCCATCATGAGCCTCGTCGTCTTGTCGTGCGAACTTAAGCCGCCGCGCAATGAGTTCGATATCGCCGCGTGCGGTTCGGATCCCGCGCGGCGACTTCTTCTGGAATGCGTGCAGCACGTAGACCGCGTGCCGGAAGCGCACCGTATAGACCGCCCGATAGGTGTCACCGTCGAAATCATCGACCATTTCGAACACGCCCGGCCCCTCACCCTTCCAGGGCTTGGCGCGCGGATGCTTACCGCCGAACTGGGCCAGCCCCAGCGCATTGCCGATCTCGCGCTGCACCGGCAACGGAAAGGCGCAAAGGTCGTCTTTCGATGACCCCACCCAGCGGAGCGGCTTTTCCCCACTCACAAGTTTCGGTCGCATGACAATATCCCAGTTTTGGGATGCGAACAACGACAACAAATGTTCTCATTTTGTTCTTATCATACAGAGTGAGGACCGGCAAGGTTTCGAGGCAGAGTTATTACTTCCCCGCAAACAGCCCGTTCAGTTCCGCGCCCTTGGTCGCTCCGGCGAATGCCGTGAACGTGCCCTGCTCGGCGATCTCGCGCGCGGCGCCGAGGAAGCCGGCCCAGGCGCAGCGCGCCAGCGAGCCGCCGACGCTGATGCGGCGGACGCCGAGGTCGGCGAGCATCGGCACCGTCATGCTCGGCTGCGCGATCAGCACGTTGAGCGGCTTCGGCGCCACCGCCTTCACCAGCGTGATGATCTCGACCTCGGTGGTGACGCCCGGCGCGTACAGGCAATCGGCGCCGGCCTCGGCGAACGCCACCAGCCGCGCGGTGGTCTTGGCGAGATCGCGCTCGCCCTTGAAGAAACCCTCGCAGCGCGCCACCAACACGACGTCCTTACCCGACGCGTCAATCGTCGCCCGCGCCGCCTTGATCCGCTCGGCGGCGAGCGCGTCGTCGTAAAACGGCTGCGCCGGATCGGTGGTCGTATTCTCGATCGACAGCCCGGCAGTGCCGGTGGCGATCGCGCGCGTGACATTGGCGGCGACGCCGTCGGGGCTGTCGGCAAAGCCGTTCTCGAAATCGGCATTAATCGGCAGATCCACCGCCGCGCACAGCGTGGTCAGATGCGCCAGCACGTCGTCGCAGCTCACCTGATTGTCCGCCCGCCCCGCCGACCACGCAAAGCCGGCACTGGTCGAGGCCAGCGCCTGAAATCCAAGCGACGCCAGCGCCCGCGCCGAGCCGACATCCCACGGATTCGGCAGCACGAAGCAGCCGGACTCGTGCAGCTTGCGAAACGTGGCCCGCTTGGCGGCGGTGCTGATCATCGGCGATCTCCCTGTGATGTTGGCTGGTGTTGGCGGGACGCTAGCACGGGGCCGGTCGCAGCGTCGAAGCCGCCCATGACAGCCGAGGTGTCCCACCCTGCGACAGCCGCCATCCCACGCCTTAACGTTCCGAACGCAGCCGGAACAAAGCGGTGACGAATCACAGCGAATCGGGCCGGGCAGGAAGCTGCGCACTGCATCTCGCGCGTAGGCGAGCTTGCGCACACAAGAGATGGACATGCGCAAACGCAGCACGACCGGGCCGAGGGCGATAAACGTTAACGAGAGAGACCGGGGGACAGCGCGCTGGCGCTGAAGCGGAGTGAACGCGCCTCGGACGAAACTGTCGGTCATTCACGCGCCAAACAGCCAAGCCTCTGCTCGCCCCGCCGACTCCATTCCAAAGGGGATCTTTTGGGTTTTCAGCCGTTTAGGTGATATAAGAAGGAGGGAGAAAATCCGATGTCCGGCCACCGCAATGCTGCTGCCGACTTGATCGCGGATCTGGCGCGGCGGCACCGGGTTGAGCTTACCGCGACGGAATCCGATGTCCTCGCGCGGCACATCAGCCGGCTGGCGGGTGACGATGTCGTTTTGGACGATATCGAGCAGACGTTGATGTCCCTGCAGCGCGCGGGACATCTGAGCCGACGCGAATTGTTGCGCTTGCAAGCGCGCTATCTGCGCGAATCCAGGCCGTGACGCTCGAACCCTTCGGCGATTTTGAGACGCAAGGCTATTTTGCTGACGATCAGCTAGCAGGACAGAGCAGCATCATCCCATAGCTCAAGCTGCGCAATACGCTTCGCTATTACGCCCTACGGGCTTGCTAAGCAGGCTTTGAAAACTCATTGGCGCAGGCCTCTTCGAGCGCCTGCATAGCGCATGTGGTCATCGTGCTCGCAATCTGCCAAGCATTGAAGAGCTCATCGTGCAAATTCTCAAGATCCGCGATCATCGCATCACGACCTTCGTCAGTCTGGATCTTGAGGTGATTCCTTTCAAAGAATCCATGGTTCAATCGATTGCGCGCCCGCACAGCAGATACAAAGCGATCACTTATATCTTCGTTGATTTCAACGCAGGCCTTCAGAGAGCTAAACAGATTACCTAACGTGCTTCGGTCTATTTGATCGAGCGCCGATTGGGCGGCCTCAGCATCCGGAAAAACGTGCCAACCGTTCTTCAGGCCCTTAGCACACAGAATCAGCGTACCCAGCTCAACTTCGAACAATTGAGCTGCCTCTGCAGTTATTCCGAACTTTGCATAAAGTTGATCTCGCGTCGCCATCAGTCAATCGATGCTCGCATCGATATTAAGCACAACTATCTCCAGCACTATAAAGCATCTCATCCGATCCCCACCACCTCCAACTCCTGCGCGCCCTTCCCCACCACGTCGCCGACGCTCTTGCCTATCAGCAGCCGCGCCACCGGCGAGGCGAACGAGATCGTGCCCTGCTTGGGGTCGGCTTCGTCTTCGCCGACAATGCGGTAGGTTTGGACGCGGCCGTCGGCGCGGCGGAAGGTGACGGTGGAGCCGAACGCGACCTCGTCGGCGGACGGCGGATCGGGCATCATCTGCGCGGTGCGAACGCGCGCCGCGTAGTAACGGGCGTCGCGGAGCGGGATCGCTTCGGCGCGGCGGCGTTCGTTGACGTCCTCGATCGCAGCTGCGGCTTCGAGCGCGGCCTTCGCTTCCGCAAGCAGACCCTCGAGCGCGGCCAGCCCGGCGGCGGTGACGAGGTTCGGATGCGGCGAGATCGGGCGATCCGGCAGCACGGTCTCCGAGGCGGTCTCGGCACTGTCTTCCTTGGTAAAAGCGACGCTCACTTCATAACTCCATCTCGGCACCAAAACGGCACCGCTACATCAGCCATCGGCCAGTTTCGGATTTCAGCTCTCGACCTCTACGTGCCGTCCCGGTTCCATCCGGTCGTGCAGGACGCGGACGATCTCGATCAGGCCTGGCTCGAATACTCGATAGAAGATCACATGGACCGGCCGGCCGACCGGGGGCTCCAAGCTGTCATTCCGACTATGCCGGATGTGAAAACTCCGGACACCTGCGAATAGTTCGCCGTGATCGACCGTCGAGCGCCCCTTCGGATCCGCTGCAATGCGCCGCAGGGCTGCGGAGAGGAGAGCGCGATAACGGACGCGCGCATCGACGCCGTGCAGCGTCTCGCTGTTGCGCAGCACCGCGGCGATATCCGCCCTCGCCGCCGGTGAGAGCCGATAGCGTGCCACGGATCACCGCGGATCGGACGCGGCAAGGTCGTCCAGCGCGGCGTCGAGGTCAGCATCTTCCACCTCGGTGAATTCGCCGCGATCCAATGCGTCGAGTCCGGCTTTGAGCTGCGTGCGCAGCAGTTCGAGCCGCAATTCGTCGGACCTCAGGCGATGCTGCAAACCACGCACGGCATCACGGATCGCCTCGCTGGCATCCTGGTACTTGCCGGCGCGGACGATATCCTCCACGAACGCGTCCTGCTCGTCGGTGAGATTGACGTGACGGGTCGGCATGGTGGAACTCCTTGAGCCATCGAGACTAACCCGATCGGCAAATTTCGCCAACCGGCCCCGCTATGCGTTGCCGCCTCAGTTCGCCCGCGTCCAGGTCGAGGATTTGCAGATCAGGCCGCCCATCGCGCAGCCCTGGGTGGTCAGGGTGGCGCCGGACAGGCTCATCTTGCCGGTGTAGGTCTTGCCATCCTCCGGATTGAAGGCGCTGCCGGCCCAGGCGTTCGGCCCGGTGGGCTTCATGTCGAAGAACACCTTCTGGCCGACCTTGGCGGGGGTCTCGACGCCCGGCTTGATCCACACCAGCGTGCCGCAGACCGCGCCGCCGCACGGCGCGAACTTGACCTTGGAGGCGCCGGTATCGCGCAGCCAGGTGCCGACGACGTCGTCGGCCCGCGCGGCTGTGGTCGCTGCGATCGCGGCCAGCAGGCCGAGTCCGGCGAGCCATCCCGCCCGGCGCATGGTCGATGTCGTCATCATGTCCCCTCCCGATTGCTTGTGCTGCGGCGAGCCGCCGCTTGGTAAGAGCTGAACGTGCGCCGCGTCGCAAGTCAACGGGGCCTGCCGAACGCAAACAACTCGCTTGCCGGAAAGATCACGCCAGCCAGTTCTCGACTGCCAAGCCCTGCACGCGGCCAAACTCCTGCGTGTTCGCGGTGACGATAGTCGCACCGACCGACTTGGCATGAGCTGCGATCAGCAGGTCGTTGCTGCCGATCGGCGTGCCGGCCGCTTCGAGAGAACAGCGGATCGCCCCATAGGCTTCGTCGGCAGGCGGCTCGAACGGCAGCACGTCGATTTCCTCGAGCAGATCGGCGACGGCCTTGGTCAATCTGACCGACCCGCTCTTGGCGCAGCCGTAGCGGAGTTCGGCGGCGACGATGATACTCGTGCAGACGTTCCGTTCACCGACCTCGGCGATGCGGCGAACAGCAGCGCCGTGCGGATTGCGGATCAGATCGGAGAGGATGTTGGTATCGAGCAGGTAGCGCGTCACAGCACCTTCTCCGGCGCCGGCGCGGGATCATCGATGACCGGGAACGGCTCGTCGAGCGGCGTCATCGATTTCAGCAAAGCGATCAGTCCGCGTTTGCGGATCGGCTCGATCACCAGGCGATCGCCCTCGCGATGCATGATCGCTTCATCACCGGGCATCTCGAATTCCACCGGAATGCGAACGGCCTGATTGCGACCGTTACGGAACAGGCGGACGTGGCGCCGATCGGTCACGGGCAGCCTCCTCTTGGCATATGCCAAAAACATATGCCTCACGCGATGCCCCCGCAAGGGCACCTATTGCGCCAGCACCGTCTCCAGCCGCGCCAGCACCGCTGCGATGTCGGCGGTGACCTCGGCGGCCTCAACCCACACCACGCGATAGTCGCGCTGTTCGAGCCAGTCTTTTCGCGCGGCGCGGTCGTTCGCGACCGTCTCGCCCTCTCCCGGATGGATCAGCTCAATCGCGACGCGGCGGGTGAAGGAGACGAAATCCGGGATGTGGCGGCCGACCGGGGTCTGGCGCTTGAAGTTGCCGGCAAAGCGGCGGTCGGTGCGCAGCTTCTCCCACAACAGCCGCTCGGCGTCGGTGGGATTGCGGCGGAGCAGCCGCGCCAGCCCGCGCAGCGAGCCACCGTCGGCCTCGGTGCCGCCGGCCGCGCGCTCGGCCAGCAGCGCGCGCAGCCGCGTGGCCTGCTCGCCGTCGAGCACACCGCCCTTGGCCGGGCCCTTGCGGCCGTCGGCGATCGCCATCACCACCCCGTGCAGCGTGTGCATGTCCTGCTTGCTCGGCTCCATCCGGGTGAAGATGTTGCGCAGGTTCACCAGCATGGTGTCGCGCTTCTCCGGCGGGCGGAGGAATTCGACGCGGTCGAGCTCGGCGACCAGATTGGAAAAGAACGCGTCGATCTGATGCTGCGAGGCGCGCGGGCTGCGCTCCGGCATCTCGTAAGGCAGCGCATTCTGGGTGGCGTGCTTGAACCACTCGTAGCCCATCAGCAGCACCGCCTGGGCCAGGTTCAGCGAAGCGAACGCCGGGTTGACCGGGAAGGTGACGATGCGGTTAGCGAGCGCGACCTCGTCGTTCTCCAGGCCATGGCGCTCGCGGCCGAACATCAGGCCAGTGGTGCCGCCCGACGCGGTCTCGGCGACGATCTCACTCGCGGCGGCTTCCGGCCCGCGCACCGGCTTGGCCTGATCGTGGGCGCGGGCGGTGGTGGCGAACAGCAGCGTACAATCCTTGACCGCCTCGGCGACGCTGTCGAACAGCTCCACCGCGTTCAGGATGTGGTCGGCGCCGGCGGCGGAGCGCTGCGCGGCGATGTTCGGCCAGCCGTCGCGCGGCTTCACCAGCCGCAGCCGGGTCAGCCCGAAATTGCCCATCGCGCGGGCGCACATCCCGATGTTCTCGCCGAGTTGGGGCTCGACCAGAATCACCACCGGCCCGTCGAGCGCGGTCGCGGGCTTGGATCGGTCGGTGCCGGAACCGGACATGGGCATGGTCTTTCAAAAACGGGCGCCCTCGGAGTGATCCGAGGCGGCGCGGGAGGAAGCGGGGAAAGCCGCGGGGCGCGGGCCGGACAACGGCGGCCGCCGCGCCTTCCCGTTGCCAAGGCGGCGCGCAATTCTCAAGCAAATAGTGGATTTGCCGCACGCTTTGCACCGCTGTGACGTGCGCTTGACACAGCGCGCGCCCGCCCCGCCGCCGGCCGCGGCGGTGCTCGGGGCCGCTGCGGTCCCGAGCCATGCGCGAACGCGCTGCGAATCCGTCCAAATTGCTTCCCCAATCGCCTTTCGGCCGGTCCGGGGCGGTGCTATAGCGGGCGCGGCTTTAGTCCAATTCCCGCCCCTTTAAGCGCAGAATCACAAGAAGGCCCGATCCCGCATGGCGAAAATCAAGGTGAAGAATCCCGTCGTGGAACTCGACGGTGACGAGATGACCAGGATCATATGGCAGATGATCAAGGACAAGCTCATCACCCCGTTCCTTGATGTCGAGCTGATGTATTTCGACCTCGGGATGGAGCACCGCGACAAGACCGACGATCAGGTCACCATCGATGCGGCGAACGCCATCAAGCAGGTCGGCGTCGGCGTCAAGTGCGCCACCATCACCCCGGACGAAGCGCGGGTGAAGGAGTTCGGCCTCAAGAGCATGTGGAAGTCGCCGAACGGCACCATCCGCAACATCCTCGGCGGCGTGATCTTCCGCGAGCCGATCATCTGCAAGAACGTGCCGCGGCTGGTGCCGGGTTGGACCAAGCCGATCGTGATCGGCCGCCACGCTTACGGCGACCAGTATCGCGCGACCGACATCAAGTTCCCCGGCCCGGGCACGCTGACGATGAAGTTCGTCGGCGAAGACGGTTCGGTGATCGAGCGCGAAGTGTTCAAGGCGCCCGGCGCCGGCGTCGCGATGTCGATGTACAACCTCGACGAGTCGATCAAGGACTTCGCCCGCGCCTCGCTGAACTACGGCCTGATGCGCAACTACCCGGTCTATTTGTCGACCAAGAACACCATCATGAAGGTGTACGACGGCCGCTTCAAAGACATCTTCCAGGAGATCTTCGACGCCGAGTTCAAGACCGAATACGACGCCAAGGGCCTGACCTACGAGCACCGGCTGATCGACGACATGGTCGCCTCGGCGCTGAAATGGTCGGGCGGCTACGTCTGGGCCTGTAAGAACTACGACGGCGACGTGCAGTCCGACACGGTGGCGCAGGGCTACGGCTCGCTCGGCCTGATGACCTCGGTGCTGATGACGCCGGACGGCAAGACGGTGGAAGCCGAAGCCGCTCACGGCACCGTCACCCGCCACTATCGCGAACACCAGAAGGGCAAGGCGACCTCGACCAACTCGATCGCCTCGATCTTCGCCTGGACCCGTGGCCTCGCCCATCGCGCCAAGCTCGACAGCAACGAAGAGCTGGCCCGCTTCGCCGATACGCTGGAGAAGGTCTGCGTCGACACCGTCGAAGCCGGCGCGATGACCAAGGACCTCGCGCTGCTGGTCGGCGCCGACCAGCGCTGGCTGTCGACCGAGGGCTTCCTCGACAAGGTCGCGCAGAACCTGAACAAGGCGATGAGCGAGACCAAGGCCGCCTGATCGGGCGCAACGGCTGAACAATCGAAAGGCGCGGATGTCTTCCGCGCCTTTTTCGTTTGTCGCGCCGTTGGACTAAGGTTCGGCGCATCGATCCGTCATCACTGAAAGCGACCGCCTGCGCCCATGACCTCACTGCTGACCTTCTTTGCCGCCGCGCTGATGGAGATCACCGGATGCTTCGCGTTCTGGGCCTGGCTGCGGCTGGGCCAGTCGCCGCTGTGGCTGATCCCCGGCATGCTGGCGCTGGCACTGTTCGCCTACCTGCTGACGCTGGCCGACAGCCCGCTCGCCGGCCGCGCCTATGCGGCCTATGGCGGCATCTACATCGCCAGCGCGCTACTGTGGGGCTGGGCGATGGAAGGCAATCGTCCCGACCATTGGGACGTGATCGGCGCCGCGATCTGCCTGGTCGGCATGACCGCGATCCTGTTCGGACCGCGCTCGCTTCCGGCATAGGCCGCTTCGCAGCCTCGACGCATCCGGCCGTGCATTCCGCATCGCGAATTTTGAGATGTTCTCGAATCCGCCCCACGCAGCACCGGTGCCGACGTTCATCTTCGGTGTCATAGTGTTCCTCGTTTCCACCAGCGGAGTTCAACGGCCGAAGCATGACACTGGAGCACAGGTGGACCGGCGCGATCTCGCAGCTCGATCTGGCCAGCGGCGTGCTGCGACAGCCCGACGGCGACTGGGTCGACGAACAGCTACATCACGGCACCAAGGTGGTCGTGGTCCTGCGCGGCGCGATGCGGGCGCGGATCGACGGCTGCGGCGGCGAGTTCAGGATCGCCGGCCCTACGGTCTGCGTGATCCGCTCGCCGGCGGACGCCTGCGGTCGTCAGATGGTGAGCGCCGACGAACCGCTGCATTACGTGATGGTCAAGGCCGGCTGTGAACCCGGCAGCAAGCCCGACCCTGCACGCGATCCGCTGACATCGCTGCTCTCGACCGACCGCCCGAGCCTGCAACACATCGCTGCGCCGCGCGCGCTGCAGGCGCTGTGCACGCAGCTCGAAGTCTGCCCCTTCGTCGGTGCGGCGCGCGAGCTGTTCTTGTCCGCGAAGGCGCTCGAGATCCTCGCTTGGGCATGCGAAGCGGTCGAGACGACATCCGCGGTCGAGACGCTGCGGCCCTCGCTCGCCGACATCGAGCGGTTGAAGAAGGCGCGCGCCCTTCTGCTGGAGCGGCTCGGGGCCCCGCCGAAATTGCCGGCGCTGGCGGCGGCGGTCGGGCTCAATACGCGAAAGCTGACGGACGGATTCCAGGCGGCGTTCGGAACCACCGTGAACGACTTCCTGCAGGATGCACGCTTGAAGGAAGCGTATCGGCTGCTGTCGAGCGGCGCCACCAACGTCTCGGAAGCCGCGCACCGCGTCGGCTACACGCCCGCTTACTTCTCGGCGGTGTTCCGAAAGCGCTTCGGCATTTCGCCGCGCGATCTACTGTGATTGCGCTTTTCGGCCGCCTCCCCGAGCCGACAACGTAGAACGTTTGTAATCGTAAGAATTCGTCCGGATATCAAAAGTCCGGCGGCTTGCCGCATTCCTCGCAGTCGCGCTTCTGTGCCGCGTCCTGGAGGAATATCAAGATGACGACACAGCCGCGCTCGGCCGAACTACGCAATTCACGACAGCCCGCGAAACGCCGAGGCCGCCGATTCGCCGCCTCGCTGCCGATGAGCGCGCTGTTGCTGATCGGCACCGTCACCGAGGATGCCCGGGCTCAGGCCGCCGCATCGACGCCCGCCGCCCCGACGGCGAGCGCGCTGCCTCCGGTGGTCGTCAGCGCCCCGAAGCGCAGCAAGCCGAAGCGGACCGCCGCACGGCCGGCCGCGATCGCTGCTCCCGCAGCGCCACCCCGCCAGGCGTCACGCCCAGGCACCCCACGCGCCGCAGACGGACCGGGCTACGTGGCGCGGACCAGCACGACGGGGACCAAGACCAACACCCCGCTGATCGAGACGCCGCAGTCGATCTCGGTGATCAATCGTCAGCAAATGGACGCCCAGAACGTTCAGTCGGTCACCGACGCGCTGCGCTACTCCGCCGGCGTCGTGGCGACCACACCGGCGATCTCGCAGCGCTTCGACACGTTCAGCATTCGCGGCTTCGATGCCAGCAACAGCGGCATCTTGCGCGACGGCCTACGCGGCACGACTGCGCAGGCCTGGCCGAAGACCGAGCCTTACGGTCTCGAACGGGTCGAAGTGCTGCGCGGGCCGAGCTCGGTGCTGTATGGCCAGAACTCGCCGGGAGGCCTAGTCAATCTCGTCACCAAGCGTCCGCTCGAAACTCCGTTCCACGAAGTGATGCTGCAAGGCGGCAGCTTCGACCGGCTGCAGGGACAATTCGATCTGAGCGGACCGGTCGACAAGGACAGCCAGTTTCTCTACCGGCTGACCGGGCTGGTGCGCGACAGCAATACCCAATTCAAGGCGATCGCGGACGACAAAGTGTTCATCGCGCCGGCGTTGACCTGGCGGCCGGACCTCGACACCACGCTGACCATTCTGACCGACTACAGCCACGAAAAGTTCGGGCCGCCGCGCCCGTATATTCCGATTCAGGGCACGCTGCTTCCGAACAAGAACGGGCAGTTGCCGCGCAACCAGTTCCTCGACCAGCCCGGCCTCGACAACGATCGCACACAGTACTCCGCCGGCTATCTGTTCGAACGTCATCTCGACGACACCTTCACGGTGCGGTCGAATTTCCGCTACGGCCATGTCGACCTTCTGACCAACACCGCGTCGGGCATGAGTCTTGCGGCCGACCAGCGGACGCTCAACCGCGCGCTGTATCAATTCCGCATCGTCGGCGACACCTACGCGTCGGACAATCAGATCCAGGCCGACTGGTGGATGGGATCGACGCAATTCGTGTCGCTGGCCGGCGTCGACTATCGCCGTTCGACCGAGGACTACTACCTCAACAGCGGCCGCGCTCCATCGATCGACATCTTCAATCCGGTCTATGATCAGCCACTCGGCGTGGCGACGACGCCGAGCGCATCGACCTGGCAGACCTCCGACCAGGTCGGAATCTACGGTCAGCAACAGATCAAGTTCGACCGCCATTGGGTGCTGAGCCTCGGCGGCCGCCAGGACTGGTCGAACACCGCCACGGACAATCGCCTGAAGCGCTCGACCGCGACGCAGGACGACAAGGCGTTCACCTACCGGGCCGGGCTCGTCTATCTCAGCGACGTCGGCCTCGCGCCCTATGTCGGCTACTCGACCTCGTTCAGCCCGGTGCTCGGCACCGACTTCTACGGCCAGCCCTACAAGCCGACGACCGGGCGGCAGGCCGAGATCGGCATCAAGTACCAACCGGTCGGAGCGACCAGCTTCGTCACGATGTCGGTGTTCGATCTCTATCAGGAGAACGTGCAGACCACCGATCCGAACAACGCCCTCAATCGTCTTCAAGTCGGCGAGGTGCGTTCCCGCGGTTTCGAATTGCAGGGCGTCGCCAACCCGATCGCCGGGCTCAATCTGGTGGCCTCCTACACCCACGCCGACCTTACCGTCACCAAGAGCAACACAATGGCCGAGCTCGGCAATCGCCCGACCGGGCTGCCGGCGGACACCGCGTCGCTGTGGGGCGACTACACGTTCCAGAGCGGCCCGCTCGCCGGCTTCGGCGCCGGTCTCGGCACGCGCTATGTCGGCGAGACGTTCGCGGACGCGGCCAACACCATCGGCGTGCCGTCCTATGTGCTGTTCGACGCCGCGCTGCACTACGACCTCGGCCAGCTTCACCGCGACCTGAAGGGAATGCGGCTCGCCGTCAACGCCACCAACCTCACCAACAAGCAATACTACGTGAGCTGCTCGACCACGAGCTGCAATGCCGGCTTCGACCGTTCGGTCATCGCCAGCCTTCGCTACCGGTGGTGAACCGTTCAGGAGACCAGACGATGCGCTTCATGAATCACCTGACCCGCGCCGCGATCATCGTCGCGTGGACCGCAACGGCGCCCTGCTCCGCTTCAGCGCATGACCTGCGGCCGGGCGTTACCCAAACCGCCGTCACCTATCGCGGCGAACAGCGTTGGGCATGGCGATCGGAGGACGGAGAGACCGGCACCTTGCGCCTCGGTTTCGCTGCGCTGCCGAGCGGCGACTACCTGGTCGCCGGCTCGCTGTTGCTCGACGACGCCGAACTCGGAGCCAGCGGCTCCGCCCGGTGGCGGGGCGACCGCCTGATCGTCGACCTGATGGTGAGCGGCGGGGTTCGGGCGCAGACCCCCGACGCCGCCAAGCAGCAGCTGTTCGCGAAGGGCGCGGTGCCGAAGCAGATCGACTCGGCGGGCTTTGCGATGTTTCGCGCCGAGCTGTCGACGGCGCTCGACGGCATCACCCAGCAATATCAGACCAACGTGCTCACCGGCGGCAAGGTCCAGGGGCCGATCTATCGCAACGGCACATTGAAGCTGCTGTCGCAGTGACGATGCACGCCGAGCAACCAGCGCGGCGGGGGCCGGCTCGCCGCATCTGGCGCACGCTGCATCTGTCGCTGGCGCTGATTGTCGGCGCCGCCCTCGCTTTGATCGGCGCGAGCGGCGCGCTGCTGGTGCTGAAGGAGCCGCTGCTGGCGGTTGAGGTCGGCACCGACATCGTCAAGCCGCCGCGTAGCGCGGGACAGCCGGATGCCACCGCCGACATCTGGATCGCGCAAGCGAGCAAGCGCTACCCCGATCTCAAAGTGATCGGAGCCAACGCGCCGGGTGCAGGCTTCCTGCCCGGCGATGCTGCGATCGTGTTCGGCCGCCTGCCTCCGGGCGAACTCGGCGTCGTGTTCGTGCATCCGCAGAGCGGCGAACCGCTCGGGCTGTTCGCGTTCGACCGCTCGTGGTTCGCCGCGCTGGTCAATCTGCATCGCGGGCTGCTGCTGCCGGGGCCGCTCGGCGCCAGCGTGGTCGGCTGCTGCGGTATCGGCCTTGCCTTGTCGCTGCTGTCGGGGGCGTATCTGTGGTGGCCGCGGCAGCGCAAATGGTGGCGATCATTGTGGATCGGCGCATCCGCCGCCGGACGGCGGCGCCTGATCGAATGGCACGGCGTGTCGGCCGCCTATCTGCTGGCGCCGATGCTGATACTGGCAACGACGGGACTCGCGCTGACCAAACCGCAATGGCTGGGATTGCCGGGCGCCGCGCCGGCCAGACCGGCCCTCGGGACGGCTGATGCGGCCTGTGCCGCGGGCGGCGATCTTCGTGCCGCGATGGCCGCCGCGGCGCAAGCTCACCCCGACGCTCGCATTGTCGGTGTCGCGCTGCCGCGCGGCCCGGCCGGCGCCTATCAGATCCGGTTGCGCCCACCCGGGTCGGTCCGCAGCGAGTTCGCCGTGGAGGTTCGGACAGGGTGTGCCGCGCCGGTCACCGAAGTCGCCGACGCCAACGCCGCATTGCGGCGCGACTGGCTCAACCCGCTGCACGCCGATCTGCGGTTCGGCTGGAGCGGACAGGCGGTCGTCTTCCTCTGCGGGATCGCGCTTCCGGCGCTGTATGCGACCGGGCTGTGGCTGTGGATCGGGCGGCGGCGGCAGCACGCGCGCTGAGCACCTTCGCCAAGCCGGAGGGCTTTCGGATCACGCCGCCGCGCCGGCCGAAGCCGGGGCAGCGGGGCTGCCGCCTGCCCTTGCATCGCCGCTGCCGGGCTCGACGCCGAGACGGGCGATCATCGCGCGGGCCATGATCCAGAGGCCCGGATTGATCGCGCGCGCTTTGGCGACGATCTGGCCGCCTTTGGCGGCGAGATCTTCAGCCGCTGTGCCACCACACTGAACGCAAAAGCCAGCACCAAGTCGGCCGCGATGGTAGAAATCAGTGGGGTGTGGTGTGCTCCATCGTGCCGATATGCGGCATGACGCCGCGACCGTCCATCCGAACGAGGCTACCGATCGCCGTCGAACGCGGCGCAGATGGAACCAGTTTTGGCCGCGTGCAGAATCGCGCTCTATTGCCGCAGCCTGCGACGATTTGATCGATGTCGTCGCCCTCCCGCTACCTCACGTGATTGAAGGAACGATGGCAGTCGAAAACGGTGTCGGAGTTTACCGGGAAGCCTTGGTGTTTCTCGGGACCGCAGGCGTATTGATCCCGGTGATGACGCGATTTCGCGTCAGCCCTGTGCTCGGCTTTCTGGTCGCCGGGCTGGTGCTCGGCCCGCACGGCCTCGGCCGGATCGGCGCCGACCTCCCGGTCCTCAGCTACATCGCCATCACGTCGCAGGATGCGGTCGATCGGCTCGCCGAACTTGGCGTCGCCTTCCTGTTGTTCACGATCGGCCTAGAATTGTCGTTCGACCGGCTGTGGACGATGCGGCGGCTGGTGTTCGGTCTCGGCATGTCGCAGGTGGTGCTGACGACGGCCGCGATCAGCGGCATCGCACTGGCGTTCGGCAACACGATCGAATCGAGCCTGGTGATCGGCGCCTGTCTGGCGCTGTCCTCGACCGCGATCGTGCTGCAGCTGCTGGCCGAGCAGAAGCGGCTCGCCTCCATGGCTGGCCGCAGCATTTTCGCGGTGCTGCTGGCGCAGGATCTCGCCGTGGTGCCGATCCTGTTTCTGATCGTGGTCTTCGGCAAGGCCAGCGCGGCGGCCGGCGACGCCTCGATCGAAGCCGGCCAGGTCTGGTTCGGCCTGCTGATGGCGCTGGTGCAGGCGGCGGCCGCGATCCTGCTGATCGTCGGCTTCGGCCGGCTGGTGCTGCGGCGGCTATTCCGGCTGGTGGCCTCGACCAACAATCGCGAATTGTTCATGGCGACGATTCTGTTCGTGGTGGTCGGCACCTCGCTGGTCACCCATGTCGCGGGGCTGTCGATGGCGCTCGGCGCGTTTCTCGCCGGCCTGGTGCTGGCGGAGACCGAATTCCGCCGCCAGGTCGAAGTCGATATCGAACCGTTCAAGGGCATGCTGCTCGGGCTGTTCTTTATCTCGGTCGGAATGCGGATCGATCTGGCCGAAGTCGCGCGTTATCCGGTAATGGTCGCCACCTCGGTGATCGGCATGACGGCGCTCAAGGCACTGGTGATCGCCGGCTTGGCCTGGATATTCCGGCTGTCGCGGCCGGTGATTGCGGAAGCCAGCCTGCTGCTCGCCGGTGGCGGCGAATTCGCCTTCCTGGTGCTCGGGCTCGCCAGCTCAAGCGGTCTGGTCACGCGCGAGGTCGAGCAGTTCATGCTGCTGGTGTCCTCCGGCACCATGATGCTGACGCCGTATTTGGCGCGTCTCAGCCGCAAGGCCAGCGCGCGGGCGCGCAGCGCGGTGGCGGTCGCGGCCGGCCACGCCGATCCCCAACCCGGCGAGACGCCGCTGATCATCCTGGTCGGCTACGGCCGGGTCGGCCGTATCGTCGGCGAGATCCTGACCAAGCAGGGCAAGCCGTTTATCGGCGTCGACGTCGACGCCGAGGCGGTGGCGCGGGCGCGCAAGGCCGGTGCCAATATCGTCTATGGCGACGCCAGCCAGCGCGCCTTCCTGCGCAAATGCGGGCTCGGCGACACGCCGGCGATGGTGGTGACGATGCACGACGCCGCCGCGGCCGAGCACGTCGTCGCCGCCGCCCGTGCCGAGCGCGCCGACCTGCCGATCATCGTCCGCGCCCGCGACGCCGACCATGCCGCGCGGCTGTTCCAGCTCGGCGCCACCGACGTGATTCGCGAAGTGCTGGAAGCCAGCTTCGAGATCGCCAGCTCGGTGCTGCAGACCCTCGGCGTCCCGGCCGGCAAAGTGATCGCCGCAATCCACGACGAGCGCGACACCCGCAAGAAGCGCGTGCGCGAGGGCGTGGCCGCGGATTAACGGCGTCGTCATAGACGGCCTACGTCATTCCGGACGCCGCGCAGCGGCGATCCGGAATCTCGAGATTGTTGTGCTCAGTGCTCAATCGATCGGGATTCCGGGTTCGCGAGCTGGCGCTCGCGCCCCGGAATGATGGGGCAAGCTGTTACTTCGTCCGCGCGCGGCGGAAATGGTAGCGATAGAGCTCGCGGTCGAAGCCGAGGCCGGCATAGAGCGCGCGGCCGGCGGTGTTGTCGGTGACGACCTGCAGGCAGGCGCCGGTGGCGCCTTGGGCGGCTGCCCAGCCAAGCAGTGCGGTCATCAGGCGCTTGCCGAGGCCGTGGCCACGCAGCGCTTCGTCGACCACCACCGACTCGATCACCACCAGATCGCCGTGCAGCACGCCGTAGGCGGTTGCGACGATACGGCCGTCGTTTCGGAGCGCGACAAAGCCGGTCGGCAGCGCGATCGCCCCCACGACGCGGGCATAGACGGACGCATGCGTTGATGACTGCGCCTGCAGCCGCGTGATCGCGGCCAGCCATTCGGCATCGGCGCGCGGCGCGATGGTGACGTCCGGCGTCGCGCCGGCGAAGCTGTCGGGCGCCAGATCGCGATACAGCGTGCAGGCCTCGCCCTCAGCCATAAAGCCGCGCGCGTCGAGTTCGCGCTCGACCTGTGCCGGCAGCAGCGAGACCAGCCGCACGATCAGCGGCTGCGCCTGCGCCTGATAAAGGCGATCGAATGCGCCCAGCTGCGGCGCGATCGTGGTGATGCCCGGATGCAGCGGATTGGCCGAATTGATCCGGCGCGACACGCCGTCGCCGAACCGCAGCAGCCAATCGCCCATCAGCGCGCTACGTAAGCTCGGCCAAGCATTGTGGCAGGCCTGTTCGACCTGCCACGCCAGTACGTGGTCCATATCAGCCGCCGATGGCAGCCGCGATCGCGTCGAGTGCCGCGCCGGCCTTGGAGCCGTCGGGGCCGCCGGCCTGGGCCATGTCGGGCTTGCCGCCGCCGCCCTTGCCGCCGAGCACTTCGGACGCCTTGCGGACCAGATCGACCGCGGAAAACCGCGACACCAGATCCGGCGTGACGCCGACCACGATCGAGCCCTTGCCGTCTTCAGAGGTCGCCACCAGCGCGATCACGCCGGAGCCGATCTGCTTCTTGCCCTGATCGACGAGACCCTTGAGATCCTTAATCTCGATGCCCTCGACCGCACGCGCCATCAGCTTGATGCCGCCGATGTCGCGGACGTCGGAGGCGGCACCGTCGCCGGCAGCGCTGCCGCCCATCGCCAGCTTCTTGCGCGCCTCGGACAGTTCGCGCTCCAGCTTCTTGCGCTCGTCCATCAGCGCGGTGATCCGCGATGGCATGTCGTCCAGCGTGGTCCGCAGCTCGGCGGCGGCGAGCTTCGCCGTGGCGATCGCCGCATTGGCGCTCTGCCGCGCGTAACGCCCGGTGAGCGCCTCGATGCGGCGGACGCCGGCCGCGACCGCGCTCTCGGCGGTGATCGACACCAGGCCGATATCACCGGTGCGCTTGACGTGGGTGCCGCCGCACAGTTCGACCGACCAGCCGAGCGCGTTGGAGCCGTGCTCGCGCGCCGCTTTGCCCATCGACACCACGCGGACTTCGTCGCCGTATTTCTCGCCGAACAGCGCGCGGGCGCCGGCTTCGCGGGCATCATCGACCGCCATCAGGCGAGTAGTCACCTCGCCGTTCTCCAGCACGATGTCGTTGGCGATGTCTTCGACCTTGCGCAGTTCCTCGGTGCTGATTGGCTTCTGATGCACGAAGTCGAAACGCAGCCGGTCGGGCGCGACCATCGACCCCTTCTGGGCGATGTGATCGCCGAGCACCTGGCGCAGCGCCTCGTGCAGCAGATGCGTCGCCGAGTGATTGGCGCGGATCGCCGAACGGCGGGCGTGATCGACATCGAGCGCCAGCGCGTCGCCGAGCTTGATCGTCCCCTGCTCGACGGTGCCGAAATGCACGAACAGATCGCCGGCCTTCTTCAGCGTGTCGGTGACGACGAAACGGACGCCGTCGGCGCTGAGTACGCCGGTGTCGCCGACCTGACCGCCGGATTCGGCGTAGAACGGCGTCTGGTTCATCACGATCGCCGCGGCGTCGCCGGCCTTCAGCGCGTCGACTTCGGCGCCGTCTTTGATCAGCGCCGTGACCACGCCTTCGGCGGTCTCGGTGTCGTAGCCGAGAAATTCGGTGGCGCCGAGCTTCTCACGCAAACCGAACCACACCGTCTCGGTGGCGGCTTCGCCCGAGCCCGCCCATGACGCGCGCGCCTTGGTCCTTTGCCGCTCCATCGCGTCGGTGAACGAGGCGATATCGACGTTGATGCCACGGTTGCGCAGCGCGTCCTGGGTCAGGTCGAGCGGGAAGCCATAAGTGTCGTACAGCGTGAACGCGGTTTCGCCGTCGAACATGTCGCCCTTGTTCAGGCCGGCGCTCTTCTCGTCGAGAATCGCGAGGCCGCGGTCGAGCGTCTTGCGGAAGCGGGTCTCTTCCAGCCGCATCGTCTCTTCGATCATCGCCTCGGCGCGGACCAGCTCCGGATAGGCCTGGCCCATCTCGCGCACCAGCGCCCACACCAGCCGCCACATCAGCGGCTCGCTGGCGCCGAGCAACTGAGCGTGACGCATCGCGCGGCGCATGATCCGGCGCAGCACGTAGCCGCGACCTTCGTTCGACGGCAGCACGCCGTCGGCAATCAGGAACGACGACGAACGGAGGTGGTCAGCGATGACGCGGAACGACGCGGCGTCCCGCTCGGTCGGGCCGCGGCCGAGCGCCGACGCGGTCGCATCGATCAGGCTGCGGAACAGGTCGGTGTCGAACACGCTGTCGACGCCCTGGAGGATCGAAGCCATCCGCTCCAGGCCCATGCCGGTGTCGATCGACGGACGCGGCAGATCCACGCGCTCGTCCTTCGTCACCTGGTCGTATTGCATGAACACCAGATTCCAGAATTCGAGGAAGCGGTCGCCGTCCTCGTCCGGCGAGCCGGGCGGGCCGCCGAAGATGTGCTCGCCGCGATCGATGAAAATCTCCGAGCACGGGCCGCATGGGCCGGTGTCACCCATCGCCCAGAAATTGTCGCTGGTCGGAATCCGGATGATGCGGTCATCGGAGAAGCCGGCGATCTTCTTCCAGTAGCCGGCCGCCTCGTCGTCGGTGTGATAGACGGTGACCAGCAGCTTATCCTTCTTCAGCCCGAAATCCTTGGTGATTAGATTCCAGGCGAGCTCGATCGCGCGTTCCTTGAAGTAATCGCCGAACGAGAAGTTGCCGAGCATCTCGAAGAAGGTGAGATGCCGCGCGGTGTAGCCGACATTGTCGAGGTCGTTGTGCTTGCCGCCGGCGCGCACGCATTTCTGAGAGGTTGTGGCGCGCTGATAGCTGCGCTTCTCCAGCCCTGTGAACACGTTCTTGAACTGCACCATGCCGGCATTGGTGAACATCAAGGTCGGGTCGTTGCGCGGTACCAGCGGCGACGACGACACGATCTCGTGGCCGTTCTTGGCGAAGTAGTTCAGAAACGTAGACCGAATTTCGTTAACGCCGCTCATGTTCGTCCAATCACCCGGAATGCCCGCGAAACGCCCGCCGAACCCACCTCTTCCGGTGTCATGCCTTTTAGACGCGGGGGCGCGCGCTGTCTAGAAAGTGGGCATAGATCCAGTTGTTTGCCAGCCGGGAGGCCCACTTCCACGGGCGTTTACGAAGACCCGTTGATAGCTCGCCGACCCGCGTTGACAGCCTTGTTGAAGCCGTGTTTGTGTCCTACCTACCTAAGACTAAGTCGCGTCGGGAGAGATCGGCCCAATCCTTCAGGGAAGGGGGGGCCGGCGCCGAAGGAGCAACCGCCCCGGAAACTCTCAGGCAAACGGACCGCGCGGCCAACTGACATCTGGAAAGAGACCCTGCCGGGCGATCCCGGGACGGGTCCGCCGACGGGATAATGCTCTCAGGCACAGCGACAGATGGGGCTCGGATGGTGACGAGAAATCGGTCTCGGGAACCTTGGGAGCCTGGATATGCTGGCGGGTGACGACACCCAATCGTTGAAACGCACGCCTCTTTATGCGCTGCATCTTGATGCGCTGCATCTTGCCCGCGGCGGCAAGATGGTGCCCTTCGCCGGCTACGACATGCCGGTGCAATACGCGCTTGGCGTGCTGAAGGAACATCTCCACACGCGCAGCGCGGCGGGGCTGTTCGACGTCTCGCATATGGGCCAGATCGAGCTGCGGGCAAAGTCCGGCAAGCTGGAAGACGCCGCCCGCGCGCTGGAAACGCTGATCCCGCAGGACATCGTGGCGCTGCCGCCCGGCCGCCAGCGCTATGCGCAATTCACCAATGAATCCGGCGGGATTCTCGACGATCTGATGGTCACCAATCTCGGCGACCGGCTGTTTCTGGTGGTCAACGCCGCCTGCAAGGACGCCGACGAGGCCCACCTCCGCGCGCATCTGTCGGACGCTTGTGACATCACTGCGCTGAAAGATCGCGCGCTGATCGCGCTGCAGGGCCCGAAGGCCGAAGCCGCGCTGGCGAAATTCTGTGCAGACGTCACCACGATGAAGTTCATGGATGTCGCCGAGCTCAGCCTCGACGGCCTTGCCTGCATCGTGTCGCGCTCCGGCTACACCGGCGAAGACGGCTTCGAGATCTCGGTGCCGGCGGACGGCGCCGAACGGCTTGCGACTGCGTTGCTCGGCAATCCGAACGTGCTGCCGATCGGCCTTGGCGCCCGCGATAGCCTGCGGCTGGAAGCAGGTCTCTGCCTGTACGGCCACGACATCGACACCGGCACCACGCCCGTCGAGGCGGCCCTGAACTGGTCGATCCAGAAGAGCCGCCGCAATGGCGGCGCCCGTCCTGGCGGCTTCCCCGGCGCCCCGGCGATTCTCAGCCAGCTCGATGCAGGCGCTGCGCGGCTGCGTGTCGGCCTGCGGCCCGAAGGCCGCGCGCCGGTGCGCGAGAACGCGCCGCTGTTCGAAGCCGCCGATTCGGCCGAGCCGATCGGCACTGTCACCTCGGGCGGCTTCGGGCCCAGCCTGAATGCGCCGGTGGCGATGGGCTATCTGCCGGCCGCGCTGGCTGTGCGCGACACCGTCGTTTTCGCCGAAGTGCGCGGCCAGCGTCTGCCGCTGCGCGTCGCGGCAATGCCGTTCGTTCCGAACACCTACAAGCGCTGAGGACTCGTCATGACCACGCTCTACACCCCCGATCATGAATGGCTGAAGATCGAGGGCGACGTCGCCACGATCGGCATCACCGACTACGCCCAGGAACAGCTCGGCGACGTGGTGTTTGTCGAGCTGCCGAAGGTCGGCCGCGCCGTGAAGAAGGCCGAGGCCGCCGCGGTGGTGGAATCGGTCAAGGCCGCCTCCGACGTCTACGCGCCGATCACCGGCGAAGTGCTCGAGATCAACGAGACGCTCGGCACCGAGCCCGGCTTGGTGAATTCCGACGCCGGCGGCGCCGCCTGGTTCTTCAAACTGAAGATCACCGACAAGAGCGAACTCGACGGCCTGATGGACGAGGTCGCCTACAAGGCCCACACGGCTTAGGTCGATCAACTTTCACATTCGTCATTGCGAGCGAAGCGAAGCAATCCAGAGTCCCGAGCACTGAGCCTTGGATTGCTTCGTCGCTTCGCTCCTCGCAATGACGCGTAGAGCATTCCGAGCAACAGCCCTCGGGGCCGTTGCATTTGACGAGGACCAGAGCATGCCGCATCGCCGACCGATCGACGCCGCCAACGACTTCGTGCGTCGGCATATCGGGCCCTCACCGCAGGACATCGCCACGATGCTGACGACGGTCGGGGCCGGCAGCCTGGAGCAGCTGGTCGCCGAGACGGTGCCGTTTGCGATCCGGCATCGCGAGCCGCTGAAGCTCGGCGCGCCGCTGACCGAGAGCGAAGCGCTGGCGCATATGAGCGAACTCGGCGCACAGAACCAAGTGTTCACCTCGCTGATTGGCCAAGGCTATTACGGCACCATCCTGCCGACCGTGATCCAGCGCAATATTCTGGAGAATCCCGCCTGGTACACGGCCTATACGCCGTATCAGCCCGAGATCAGCCAGGGCCGTCTGGAAGCGTTGTTCAACTTCCAGACCATGATCTGCGACCTCACCGGGCTCGACGTCGCCAACGCCTCGCTGCTCGACGAAGGCACCGCGGCGGCGGAAGCGATGGCGCTCGCCGAACGCGCGGCGGCCAAGAGCGCCAAGGCATTCTTCGTCGATGCCGACACCCATCCGCAGACGATCGCGGTGCTGCGCACCCGCGCCGAGCCGCTCGGCTGGCGCATCATCGTCGGCAATCCGGAGACCGAACTGGAAGGCGCCGACGTATTCGGCGCGCTGCTGCAATATCCCGGGTCGTCGGGGCGTTTGAGCGATCCGCGCGCCGCGATCGCGGCGCTGCGCCACAAGGGCGCGCTGGCTGTTGTCGCGGCCGATCTGCTTGCGCTGACGCTAATCACTCCGCCCGGTGAACTCGGCGCCGACATCGCGATCGGCTCGGCGCAGCGCTTCGGCGTGCCGATGGGCTATGGCGGACCGCACGCCGGCTATATGGCGGTGCGCGACAGTCTGAAGCGCAGCCTGCCCGGCCGCATCGTCGGGCTGTCGATCGACAGCCACGGCCAGCCGGCCTACCGGCTGGCGCTGCAGACCCGCGAGCAGCACATCCGCCGCGAGAAGGCGACCTCCAACATCTGCACCGCGCAGGTGCTGCTGGCGGTGATCAACGCGATGTATGCGGTGTATCACGGGCCCGACGGCCTCGCCGCAATCGCACGCCGCGTTCACCGGCGCACCGCGGTGCTGGCGGCCGGCCTGCGGCAGCTCGGCTTCGCCCCTGACAACGGCACGTATTTCGACACGCTGACCATCGCGGTCGGCGATCGCCGCGACGCCATCGTGGCGCGCGCAGAGGCCGACAGGATCAATCTGCGGATCAACGCCTCCTCGCTCGGCATCTCGCTCGACGAGACCACGACGCCGGCGATCGTCGAAGCGCTGTGGCGCGCATTCGGCGGTTCGCTCGATTATGCGGCGGTGGAACGCGAGGCGGGTGACGCGCTCGGCACCGCGCTGCCGGCCGCGCTGAAGCGGACCAGCGACTACCTGACGCAAGCCGCGTTCCAGGACTATCGGTCGGAAACCGAACTGCTGCGCTACATGCGCAAGCTGTCGGACCGTGACCTCGCGCTCGACCGCGCGATGATTCCGCTCGGTTCCTGCACCATGAAACTGAACGCCACCACCGAGATGATGCCGCTGACCTGGCCCGAGTTCGGCAGCCTGCATCCGTTCGTGCCGAAGGCGCAGGCCGCCGGCTATCACGCGCTGTTCGCCAGGCTGGAAACCTGGCTCGCCGAGATCACCGGCTATGACGCGGTGTCGCTGCAGCCGAACTCCGGCGCGCAGGGCGAATATGCCGGCCTGCTGGCGATCCGCGGCTATCATCTGTCGCGCGGCGAGCCGCATCGCAAAGTCTGCCTGATTCCATCGTCGGCGCACGGCACCAACCCCGCGTCCGCGGCGATGGCCGGCATGGACGTGGTGGTGGTCGGCTGTGACGCCCATGGCGACGTCGACGTCGACGATCTACGCGCCAAGGCCGAGGCGCACTCGGCCAATCTCGCGGCGGTGATGATCACCTACCCGTCGACCCACGGGGTGTTCGAAGAACACATCCGCGACATCTGCGACATCGTCCACGCCCATGGCGGCCAGGTCTATCTCGACGGCGCCAATCTCAACGCCCAGGTCGGCCTGGCACGCCCCGGCGATTACGGCGCCGACGTCAGCCACCTCAATCTGCACAAGACCTTCTGCATCCCGCACGGCGGCGGCGGCCCGGGCATGGGGCCGATCGGCGTGCGCGCGCATCTGGCGCCGTTCCTGCCCGGCCATCCGGCCGAGGGCGAACCGCTGAACGGCGGCCTGCATGGCGGCGGCACGGTGTCGGCGGCGCCGTGGGGCTCGGCCTCGATCCTGACGATCTCCTACATCTACATCCTGATGATGGGTGCGGCCGGCCTGAAGCGCGCCACTGAGATCGCGATCCTCAATGCCAACTACATCGCAGCAAGGCTGCAGCCGCATTTCCCGGTGCTGTATCGCAACCAGCGCGGCCGGGTCGCGCACGAGTGCATCATCGATCCGCGGCCGCTGAAGGCCACCACCGGGGTCACCGTCGACGACATCGCCAAGCGTCTGATCGACTATGGCTTCCACGCCCCGACCATGAGCTTCCCGGTGCCGGGCACGCTGATGATCGAACCGACCGAGTCGGAATCGAAGGCCGAGATCGACCGGTTCTGCGACGCCATGATCGCGATCCGCCGCGAGATCGCGCAGGTGGAAGACGGCCGCTACAAAATCGACCAGTCGCCGCTGCGCCACGCCCCGCACACCGCGCACGACGTCACCAGCGCCGAATGGACCCGGCCCTATCCGCGCACCGAAGGCTGCTTCCCGGCGCCGAACTCGCGCACCGACAAATATTGGAGCCCGGTCGGCCGCGTCGACAACGTCTATGGCGACCGCAACCTGATCTGCTCGTGCCCGCCGGTTGAAGACTACGCACTCGCCGCCGACTACGCCCGCGCGGCGGAGTAGGAAGATCGGTCTTTGGATAGGCGGCCTCGCCACACTGAAGACGTCATCGCCGGGCGCGCCCCGGCGATCCATCCTCTTTGCAACTTGCCTCAATTGAGCGCGCTGCGCGCGCGATGGATGCGCGGGCCTTCGCCGCGCCGAAGCGGCTACGACCGCGCAGGCGGGTCAAGCTCGCGCATGACATTTGTTCGAGAACAGCGCTTGTTTGAGAACAACGCATCAGCACAGCATCTTCGGTCTCGAGCAGCAATCCAGCCGTCCCAAAACGGATGCGGCGAGCGCCGCGGGGGCCCCGGCAACAGGGGATCGCTGCACTCGCCGTCTTGCGTTCGCTTCGAAAGCTCGGACCGGACAAAGCCGGCGGCGCGACCGCCCGGCCGTGCGCGGCTTATTCCTCGATCGGCTCCTCGCCGTCGGTGTCGCGCTCCGGCGAGCCGGCGAGGATCTGTTCGGCGATCAGGCCGGAGTTCTGACGGATCGCCGCCTCGATCTTGGCGGTCATGTCCGGATTGGCCTTGAGGAACGCCTTGGCGTTCTCACGTCCCTGCCCCAATCGCTGGCTGTCGTGCGAGAACCAGGCACCGGACTTCTCGACGATGCCGGCCTTGACGCCGAGGTCGAGGATTTCGCCCATCTTGGACACGCCCTCGCCGTACATGATGTCGAACTCGACCTGCTTGAACGGCGGCGCCAGCTTGTTCTTCACCACCTTGACGCGGGTCTGGTTGCCGACCACCTCGTCACGCTCCTTGATCTGGCCGATGCGGCGGATGTCGAGTCGGACCGAGGCGTAGAACTTCAGCGCGTTGCCGCCGGTGGTAGTCTCCGGCGAGCCGTACATCACGCCGATCTTCATCCGGATCTGGTTGATGAAGATCACCATGGTGTTGGACTTGTTGATCGAGGCGGTCAGCTTGCGCAGCGCCTGGCTCATCAAGCGGGCCTGCAGGCCGGGCAGCGCGTCGCCCATTTCGCCTTCGAGTTCGGCGCGCGGCACCAGCGCCGCCACCGAATCGATGATCAGCACATCGATCGCGCCGGAACGCACCAGGGTGTCGGCGATTTCCAGCGCCTGCTCGCCGTGGTCGGGCTGCGAGATCAAAAGGTCGTCGACGTTGACGCCGAGCTTGCGGGCATAGACCGGGTCGAGTGCGTGTTCGGCGTCGACGAAGGCGCAGATGCCGCCCTTCTTCTGAGCTTCCGCGACGCAATGCAGCGCCAGCGTGGTCTTGCCGGAGGATTCCGGCCCGTAGATCTCGACGATCCGCCCCTTCGGCAGACCGCCGACGCCGAGCGCGATATCGAGCCCGAGCGAGCCCGACGAGATCGTCTCGATATCCATCGAGCGATCGTTCTTGCCGAGCTTCATCACCGAGCCCTTGCCGAACTGGCGCTCGATCTGAGACAGCGCCGCGGACAGCGCCTTGGATTTGTCCATGGAAGAACCTTCGACGATACGCAATGCAGTGGGGGCAGCCATCAACGTGCTCCTTATGGACGGATTCGCCAAGCGGACAAACAGGCGCCGGTCTCAGCCGGCGAAATCAATGTACTCCATTTGTTCTCAGTTCGCAATATGTTCTTTCCGAATTGCCGGTGCCCTCCGACCTTGACCGACCAAAGAGAGCGGTTTGGGCTCCCTGTTTCACCCTTTTTAACTCTCCTTTGCCACAAAGCCTGGATGGACAGCCTTCTCGCCACGCCAAAACTCCCGGACAAGGTTCGGGTGCAGTGCAGCCGCTGCCGGGTGCCGTTCCGGGAGAAGATCAGGAACATGCGGGAGGGGTTTCAGACCCAGTGCCCGCATTGTAACCGCCTGATCACCTTCTCCAGCGATTCCGGCGACCTCGACGTGCAGCGGGCAATGACCGAGGCGCGGCGGATCCGCAACGGCAGCGTCGCGACGGCGGTGTACGGCGTTCCCGAGCCGCAGTAAGCGCCGCGCCGTCCGGGCTCAGCGCAGGTTCTGGATTCCCCACATCACCAGCAGCATCGCCGGCACGCAGACCGCGGCATAGATCGCCCATTTGGTCAGGCCGGCGCCGGTGCCGCGCTTGAACGCTTCAAGCAATCGATAGGTCGCGACGATCCAGGGCAGGACGATTCCGACCGCGACGGCGTCGACCACGTACCAAAAGCTCATCTTCCATGTCCCGCGAAATGACCGCCCGTCAGCTTTACTGCACGCGCGCGTCCTCGCCATACATTCCTTCGGATGAGGTCACCCCGTTGACGATGGACATGACGTCCAGTGTCCTCCGGACATCGGCTGGCGGCGACCTGCAACTTTCGGACAGCTTTCGGATCGACATGAACTTTTACGTGTATTAATGTGGTATTGCCATCCGGCTGCGAAGGGGGCGAGCAACGACGGGAGCATGCGCCGGGATGGTGGCCGAGCCCCTCGGGGAGCAACGCACAGGAGAGCGTCTTGGAAACATTCGTCCGTGACGAGAACCTGAAACTGTATCGCCGGCTGCTGGCAGAGACCCAAGATGAAGACCGGCGCCGGGTGCTGAAGCAACTGATCGCCCAGCTCACCGAGCGCGATCCGCAAACCAGCACCAGTGGTTAGTGGCCGTAGCGGTATTTGATCTGACGCATAGGCAATGCCAAATCCGCGCCGCTAGCGTAGCGGTGTCACTGCCGAACTTTCTAGAGGTGGGGAGTTTCGACGCTGACCGGAGCCCCGAACACGGCCTCGTTCGGGGCTCCTTGTTTTCCCCGTCCAGAACTGCTGCATGCCGGAAGGTGGCGGACCAGCAGCTTCCCCCATTCGGCGCTGCTGCGGCAATTTGGTCACCACCCGGCCAGGTTCCGTTTCAAGCCCGGATGCTTTAGGATTCAGGTGCAAGCGGCGACCAGCTCGATGATCGCCTTACAGATGAGTGGCCGGTTGCCGACAGCATCCGGCCGAAGCGACAGGGAGTGCGCGATGCGGCGGGCAGCCAAGCATGGACTTCGGATGAGCGCACTGATCGCGCTAACAGGTGCCGCCATCGCGCTGGCGGGCTGCGACCAAGGCGCCCGCGGACCGCAAGGCGAGCCCGGCCCGCAAGGACCAGCGGGTCCCGCCGGACCGGCGGGCCCTGCCGGCAAGGATGGCGCATCAGCCTCCAGCATCCGCACCCTGACCTCGACCAGTTGTTCGGCCAATGGTTGCCCGACCACCTGCGAAGCCGGCGAAACATTGGTCTCCGCACTCTGCGTCAGCAACGGCTCGGCCCGGTTCAGCGACAACATCACAGTCGAGAACGGCACCATGACCGCGCGCTGCGGCGCCAGCTCGGTGCGGATCGAGGTGAGCTGCGCCCGCAAGTAACCCGCGCACTGACTGAGCAACATTGAACAGGCCGCACGGCGTTCGACGCCTGCGGCCTTTTGCTTTTCCGGATCAGCGACTTGACGATTCGGTTGTGGGCGGCTGCATCAATTACCGCGAGTATCAACCGGATTGGGCTTGCCTGCGATTCAAACCCAATTTAACGGTAAAATAGTAAGCTAATTGATCTAGATCAAGCGCATGGACGGCCGTTGCCGGCAAGTCGTCTTCTAGAACTAAAGGCGGAACCGGCCTTCCCTATGGCGCATGTGCTTTATCAGTGTCCGCGGACCGGCATGAAGGTCCAGGCTTGGCTCAAAGACGATTCCGAAAGCGCCGCCCAAGCGACCTTCGAGTTGCTGCATTGCCCGGCCTGCTCGCAGATGCACTTCGTCGACCGCCGCACCGGGCATCTACTCGGCGACAAGAAAGAATGAACCAGACACCGGTTTAACGCGGCACGCAGCAGAGCGCCGGCCGAGGTCCAGCCGGCGCGATCAATCCGCCTCGGATCATTCCTGCTTGCGGTCGCTCGCGACAACACGGGGCCGGTCGGGCAGGACCGCGTTTCGTAAGGTGGGATGGACCTCGATCCGGCCATTGTAGTCGATGAAGCCGGCCTTGCGGAACTTGTTCATGAAGTAGCTGACGCGCGAGCGCGTGGTGCCGATCATCTCCGCCAGCGTCTCCTGGCTGATCTCGATCGGTATCGGCCGGGAATCCTCGACCGCGTCGGCGAGCAGCAGCAGCAGCCGCGCCAGCCTTTTCTCGCTGTTGTTGAACAGCTGGTCGATCAGGTCGTCCTCGACCCGCGTATTGCGGGCGACCAGATGCCGGGTAAACAGCTCGCATAGCGCCGGCTCGCGCTGCAGCGTCGCCATCATCGTCGCGTTGGTGATCGTGGTGACGGTGCACTCTTCCAGCGCGATCGCGGTCGCGCGACGCCGATGCGCGAGCAACCCGCTCTCACCGAAGAACTGGCCGGGTTGGAGGATGGCGACGACTGCGCCTTTGCCCTGCTCCGACATTACCGACAGTTTGATGCGGCCGTGCTGGATATACATCACGCAGTCGGCCGCTTCGTCCTGCGTGAAAATGGTCTGGTTGGTTCGAAATTGCAGAACGGTGCGCCCCGTACCTGCACTGCGAAGAAAGACCTTTGGATCGAACGGCACCTCGCTTGACGACACGTGATATCCTGCGAACGAAAACGAATGAGTCAGCCGGAGCCGGCGCGCACCGAGTTGCGTACGCCAAGGTTCCGTCAGCGCATCATCCTCAAATCGCAGAAAAAATCTGTGCCGTTTTGACCACCTGCCGATCACCCGGGGTGTGGTCTTCAGACGAGCTTAATTGGCCTGATGGGCCTTGCGCTTGGCCTTGGGCTGACCGGAGTCCGCGCCGCGGACGCCGCCCCAGGGGTCGTTGGGCGCCTGGGCGTCCGGGATCTTGCGCAGCGACTCCTGGTAGGCCTTCTGCCGGATCGCGTCCTGGGCCTTCTCTTCCGGGCTCTTGTGCTGGATCTCCGGCACCAGATTGACGTGCGGGCCCTCGCCCTGGGCAAAGGCCGGTCCGGTCAGCAGGGCCAGGACGGCAACGCCGTGCAGAATCTTCATCGCAAACTCCTCTCGCGCCGCGCCGCCTCAGCGGCTGCCGCGCTACAGATGATCCGACCGGCAGGATTTCGGCGACTGCCAGTCTTCCCAGATCGGACCGCATTTGGTGCAACCGCTCACCACGATCGCCGTCACCACCAGGCCGACCACCAACGCAACTCGTCTGACCATCGTGTCCCCTTTCGGATGCCGCCGAACTTAAGGGATCGACGGTGTCGTTTTCAAGCCGTCCCGAATCGGGTGGGATGCTGCGAAACGTCGCGAAACACGCGGATAATCAACGGGTCAGGGAGAGACGCATGGCAGAGCAGCATCTGGCGGAGTTCGGCCTCCAGGAGGCGCGGCGGATGCTGCAGGAGGCGTTCGCGCCCTGGGTGCTGGAGCTCGGCCTGTCGATTGAAGCGCTCGAACTCGATCCGCCGGCCGGCAGCCCGTCCGACTGGCAGCCCGGCGCCGTCTTGCGGATGGCATTCTCCGAGCGGCTGTGCCGCAGCGGTGGCGTGGTCTGCGGCCAGGCGCTGATGGCACTGGCCGACACCGCGATGGTGTTCGCGGTCTGCGCCGGCAACCGCGGCTTCCGCCCGATGACCACGGTCGATCAGACCACCCACTTCCTCAAAGCGGTCGCTTCGACTGACGTGATCGCTGACGCGCGTCTGGTCCGGCTCGGCCGCACCATGAGCTTCGGCCGGGTCACGCTGCTCGGCGCCAACGACCGGAAGCCGGTGGCAATGGTATCGAGCGCGTTCGCGATGCTCTGAGCGCGCCGGACGCCGGCTTCACAACAGCCGCTCGACACCTTTGCGGGTGGCAGGTTCAGTAGCGACCGCGGCTCGGACCGATTGAACCGCCGCGATTGGGCCCGCCGTAACCGCCACGGTAACCGCCGCCGAACTGGATCACCGGGCCGGGCGGCACGGCGTAGACCGGCGGACGCCGCACGACCACGACGTCATCCTCTTCGTCCTCGACATAGACCCGGCTACGCGACGCCTTCTTGCCGCGCTTGGGCGGATCGTCGCGCTCGGCGCGGGTCTTGGTCTTCTTCACGTCGGCCTTCTTCGGCTCGACCTTTTGCTTCAGCAGCGGCGTCGGCCCGCACGGACAGGTCGCGCCCGCAGCCGCCACGACCGGCGTCGCCAGCGCGGCCGGCACCACCACCGCATTGTCGGGCCGGTTGCGCAGCCGCTCCGCCAGCTTGCGCGCGGTTCCGGTCAAGTCGCTGTCGGGATATTCGGTCAGGAAGGCGGTGTAGGCCGAACCGGTGTTGGTGAGCACCGCCCTGTTCCAGGCCTTCATCCGGCGATGGCGATCGAGCCAGCGCTTGGCCTCCGGTGCGAACGGCGGCTCGGCATACAGCCCGACGAACGCCTCATAGGCGTCGGCCGAACCATCGGACACGATCAGCGCGTTGGCCTGATCCACCGGCTTGCCCTTGAGGAAATCGCGCCACTCCTCGACCGTGCGCGGCTTCGGCGTCGCGTCGTCGCTCGGCGCTGCGGCAGGGGCGGCGAAGAACTGGAAGTCCTCGACCAGAGAGGAACTTTCCCACGGCGTCTGCCGGCCTTCGGTCACCTGATGCACCGCAAGCCGGACCCGTTTGAAGGTATCTTCGATTTTCAGCCCGTTCTCGCGCCCGGCCTTCAGCAGCGCGGCGGTGTAGGGGCTGTTGCTGCCGCCTCCGTCCTCGGCCTCCGCGCCCGGCGAGGTCGAGTACGACAGCAGCGTGCCCGGCGCCCCGGACTTGGTATCGACCAGCGCCAGCCCCTGCCCGGTGGTCTTGTTGATGCTCGGAAACGGATTGTTGCGACAGGCATCGAGCATGATGATCCGGCTCTTGCTCGGCACCGAACTCAGCGTGTTGAGCACGTCGTCGAGCCTCACCGCCTGCAGCGGAATGTCGGCCTCGCGCTTGGGGTCGACATCGACCGGGATCAGATAGTTCTCGCCATCGACCTGAATGCCATGGCCGGCATAGAACAGCAGCGCCACCGTATCGGGCCCTTTGGCCGCGACCGTGGCGGCGAAGTCGCCGAGCTTGGCGCGCAGCTCGGTCTGGCCGAGATCGACAGCCTCGCTGACCTCGAAGCCGGCCTCGCCGAGCAGCGCGGCGACCGCCTTGGCGTCGTTCACCGGATTGGGCAGCGCCGGAACCGCCCGATAGGCCGATTGCCCGATCACCAGCGCGACCCGGCTCTCCGCCGCGGCGGCGGCCACTCCGAACAGCAAACCGGCGGCAACCGCCGCGGTCTTCAGCATCGCCCGTCGCATGGCGCCTCCTTGCCCAGTCGGTAATCGCTGTTGGTCGCCGTCCAGGGCCGGCCGGTTCAGGCGCGCGACGTGGCAAATCGACGCCGCGCGCCGATCGCCAAGGAAAGCTGCGGTTAACGTTGTCGGCAATTTGCCTTGCGCAGCCAAGGCGATGTTGGGGGATCGGCGGTTAGGTTCTGAAACCACCCGCGCCGGGTTGCTCGCCGGCGCCGTTCGACAAGTTCGAGGACCGACAGCCTTGGCCGAGACCTTCCCCACCACGCCGCTGGTACATCGACGCGCCGGCGCCGCCGCGCCGACGGCCGACGGGCCGGGCGTCCTGTCCGGCATCGCCGCGATCGATCAGGCAGCGTGGTGCGATCTGGCGACCCGAGTGGTCGAGCCGAACGGCTACTACCTGCGGGACTGGGTGATTGCGGCGAATGGCGACGACGCTGCAACGCGGACGCTGACCGCACACGATTCCATCGGACGGCTGATCGGCGTGGCACCGGTGCTCTCCTGCTGGCGCGCGTTCCGCCTGCCGCTGCCGGCCCTGGTGTCGGCCGATCTGTTCCGTTCGCTCGACACCCCGCTGCTCGATCGCGGCGCGGCGGATGAAGCCGCCGCCAAGCTGCTGGCGCAGGCCCGCGCCGCCGGTGCCAGGGCGCTGGTGCTGCGCGACGTCGCGCGCGACGGCGAAGCGGTGGCAGCATTCACCCGTGTGCTCGCGGCGCAAGGGCTCGCCCCGCGGCTGATCCGCGGCTGGACCCGCGCTTGCCTCGACGCCACACGGGACGCGGAAGAGCTGCTGCGCGACGGCCTCGGCGCCAAGAAGCTGAAGGAATTGCGCCGGCTGGAACGGCGTCTCGGCGAACACGGCGAAGTGGGGTTCACTGCCGCACGCTCGGCGGACGATGCGGCCCGCGCATTCGACGTGTTTCTCGCCCTGGAAGACAGCGGCTGGAAGGGCCGCGGCGGCAGTTCGCTGAAGCGGCAGCCGGAGCTGGCCGCCCGGCTGCGCAGCGCCGCGGTCGCGCTCGCCTCGCGCGGCCAATGCGAAGTGATCACATTGTCGGCCGGCACGACGCCGGTCGCCGCCGGCATCGTGCTGCGCCACGGCGACCGGGCCTATTTCTTCAAGCTCGGGATCGACGAGAGTTTTGCGCGCTGTTCGCCCGGCGTGCTGCTAACGCTGGCGCTGACGCGGCATCTGTGCGCCGACCAGGAGATCAGCTTCGCCGACTCCACCGCCAGCGCCCAGCATCCGATGATCGATCCGATCTGGCGCGGCCGGTTCGCGGTCGGCGATCTGGTGCTGCCGCTGCGCAAGCGCGATCCGCTGTTCGCGCCGATCGTCGCGGTGCTGTCGGCGCGCGACCGGTTGCGGCACCTCGCCAAGCGGCTATTGAAGCGCTGATTACTCCGCAGCCTCGGCGTTCAGCTCCGCCGACAGCTTGCGGATGGCGCGGGCGATCAGGGCCGGCTCCTGCGCGCCGGACACCGCGTATTGATGCATGAACACGTAGGTCGGCACCCCGGAGATGCCCTTCTCGGTGGCCTCCTGCGCCTGCGCCGAGACTTCCTCGATATCCTGATCGGTGGCGAGCCTGGCGCGGATGTCGTCGGCATCGAGGCCGCACTCGGCCGCAGCCTGCACCAGCACCTCGGGATCGGTGAGATCGCCGCCGTCGCGGAAGTACAATTCCATCAGGCGTTGCTTCATCGCCGGCCCCTGCCCGATCGCGCTCGCCCAATGGATCAGGCGATGGCAATCGATCGTGTTCGGCTGCCGCTGCACGCGCTCGGGGTGATACTCCAGACCTTCCTGCGCGGCCGTCTCGGCGATGCGGCCGGCGATTTCCTTATAGCGTTCGGGCGATCCGAACTTCTTGGTCAGGTACTCGTCGCGGCTGATGCCCTCGCGCGGCACCCAAGGATTGAGGAAGAACGGCCGATAGATCAGCTCGACCGGCACCTCCGGCGCCAGCGCGATCGCCTGCTCGATGCGCTTCTTGCCGATGTAGCACCACGGGCAGACTACGTCGGACACCACGTCGATCGTCAGCGGCTTCAGCGTGCTCATCGGCGTCTCCTCGTTGTCGTTGGCGGCACCCTCCCACACAGATGGGGCGCAGGCAACGCCGGACAAGGCGGATCAGAGCCGCGCCGCCAGCTCACGCAATCGCGTCCCCGTGATCGGATCGGCCGGAAAGAATGTCTCGATTGCGATTTCCGACAGCGTGACGTCAATCGGCGTACCAAACACCATGGTGGTGGAGATGAAGCTCAATACCTCGTCGCCGAACTGCAGACGGAACGGCACTGCGACCGAATCCGGCGCGATTGGCGTAGCGCGTGCCGGCACAGGATAGGTTTTCAGTTCCTCGTACAGCGCGATCAGCTTCGGATCGGCGCAGGTCTCGCACTGCCGATGTAGGCGCTCGAGCAGATGCGCGCACCACTCGCCCAGATTGGCGGTGCGTGCCGCCAAGCCTTCGGGATGAAACGACAGCCGCAGCACGTTGAGCGGCGGCGCCAGCAGATGCGGCGCAACGCCGTCGAGCATCGGCGCCACCATGCGGTTGGCCGACACCAGGTTCCAGTGCCGATCGACCGCCAGCGCCGGGTTCGGCTCGTGCGCGGCAAGCACCTGATCGACCGCAGCCCGCACCGCAGCGAGCGCCGGATCGTCCAGCGAGCGCTGCGGGAACGCCGGTGCGAAGCCGGCTGCGACGAGCAGCACGTTGCGTTCACGGAGCGGCACGTCGAGCCGTTCGGCGAGCCGCAGTACCATCTCGCGTGACGGCGAGGCGCGTCCCGTCTCGACAAACGACAGATGCCGCGCCGAGATTTCCGCGTCGAGCGCGAGATCGAGCTGACTGAGCCGGCGGCGCTGCCGCCACTGCCGCAAGTAATCGCCGATCCGGACCGGCTGCGCGCCGGCGACGGCGCTGATCGACGACACGTTGGTGTTCATGCGCGAAGGCTAGCACGCGCGCCGCACAGCATCCATGACCTCCGAGGTAAAGCGTCTCTGACCTGCCAGGTAATCGAATTGCGTCGCGCATCGCGGCATCCTTCGGGGCATCGCTGCAACCGAAGGAGATATTCCATGATCCACCTCTCCATGACCCGCCCCTCGACGCTGCTCCGCCGCGCCTTGCAGGCCGACGCACTCGTCAGCGGCGCGATGGCGCTGCTGCTGAGCTTGGCGGCCGGCACACTCTCGCGCCTTCTCGCCCTGCCGCAGCCGCTGCTGCTGGAAACCGGACTGTTCCTGATCGGCTACGCCGCTCTGGTCGGATGGCTCGGCACCCGCGCCGTGCTGCCGCGCGCGCTGGTGCTGATTGTGATTGCGGGCAACGCGCTGTGGACGCTCGGCAGCGTCGCCCTGCTGCTCAGCGGGTCAGTAGCCTCGAACGCGCTCGGCATCGCCTTCGTGCTGCTGCAGGCGACGGTGGTCGGGATCTTCGCCGAGTTGCAGTTCATCGGGCTGAAGCGGAGTGATGCAGCCTTGGCCAGTTAGCACCAAAGCTTCCGCCGTCATTGCGAGCGAAGCGAAGCAATCCAGCTTCGTGCACGGGTCTGGATTGCTTCGTCGGCTTCGCCTCCTCGCAATGACGCGATGAGAGGCGATGCCGACGATCAGGCGGCCTTGGATTTGCTCTTGGATTTGCTCGCAGACGTCTTGCGCGACGACGTGGTCTTTGCCGACTTGGCGGCTTTGGTCTTGCCGGCTTTCGCGGTCACCACCTTGGTCTTCGCTGCCTTGCTGGTGCCCTTCGTCGTCGCCGCCGTTTTCGCCTTCGCGCCTTCCGGCGCCTTCGACGTGGCGACCTTGTCCGGCTTCGAGGCCTTGTCCTTCGTCGCCTTGCCGGACGCCTTCGCGGCCTTGCGGGCGGCCTTGTCGGCCTCGGCCTGCGCCTTGCGCTCGGCCTTCAGCTTCAGCTTGGCTTTTTCGGCCCTGGCTTCGGCGGCCTTCTTCTTGCGCTTCTTTTCGCAGGACGCGCATTTGCAGCCGATCGGCTTCAGATAGGCTTTGAAGTAGTCGGTGCCGTAGTCGTAGTTGATCTCTTCGCCCGGCTCGATGTTCTTGATGGCCCGAATGATCACGCGCTTCTTGCTCGGGTTGACGTCGGACTCGGCGTTCGGCTTGCAGGCGTGGTTGATGTAGCGGGCGATGTTCTTGCGCACCGAGCCGTCGATGGTCCAGCGCTTGTTCAGCTCGAACAGATATTTGTTCTCGATGCCGTCGTGCTTCTTGTTGCGCGCATCGAGCAGCGGTCCGAAATACCGGATGATCTTGGCGCCCTTCTTGATCGGCTTGACGGCGAACAGGCCGAGCCCGGTCTTGGAGCGGCCGACGCGGTAATGGTCTTTCGACAACAGGGGCATGGTTCTTCGATTCGAACGCGGCTAAAGGACACACGAAGGCGCCGTTCTAGAGCGATTCCGCGACGAATGGCAGTGCTTTCGCGGATTCGGTCTCGAACCTTCCCCAGCCGAGCGGCGTCGAACCGACGAGATATGTGATGCAAGGCTTGCCGATGCGACTGCTCCCTGCCCTCGCCCTGCCGCTCCTCCTCGCCGCACTGCCGGCGCTCGATACGCCGGCCCGGGCCGACGGCGCGACCAGCGTCTACAGCTCGACCGCGCCGAAATCCTGCCGCGTCGTGCGGGCGGCCGGGAAGGACGAAGACGCCGGCGAGTGGCTCTGCCCGGGCCAGGATGGACTGGTGGTGGTGGTGGCGGAGATCGACCTGCGCCAGACCGTCACCGTCGGCCGCAACCGCAAGGACGCCAACGATCAGCCGGCGGCCAGCGCCTCGTTCGGCCCGTTCAACTCCACCACCGACACGGTGGAGTGGCGGCTCGACGGCGCCGGCAAGCCGTTCGCGATCATCCAGCGCTGGCACCTCGCCGACAACGACGATGTCGGCAAGGCCGGCCGGCCCAACACCAAGCAGATGCTGGTGGTGACGCGGCTGCCGCCGGGCCCGGTGTGCCATGTCGCCTATGTCGACGTCGCCGCCAACCGCAACGCCAATGAGCTGGCGCGGCAGGCCGCTGACGAGCTGGCGCGCGGCTTTGCCTGCGGCACGGACAGGCCCAAACCGTTCGGCGCCCCGGGCCGGGCCACCGCCCTGGCCGCGCCAAACTGAACTCGTTCTAAAGTAGGTGTCCGGCCCTTGCCGCCGGGCCGCCGCGGTTTACTTCCCCAGACGGGGCCCGCACTATCGCGCGGGGCCGACGTCGCGCCGCCGTGGCTGGCCGCCAGCGGCGCGAGCTGGAGAAACGTGCAATGAAGGCGGTGTTCGCCAAGCTCGGCAGCGACTTCTTTTCCACCATCATCTTCGTGGTGCTGTATTTCTCCACCGGCAACGTCGCCCTGGCGACGATCGTCGCCGTGCTCGGTGCGGTCGGACAGTTCATCTACGCCAAGATCAAGGGCCAGCGGCTCGACGTGATGGCCTATGCCAGCGTCGCGCTGGTGGTGGTGCTCGGCGGCGCGACGCTGCTGACCAATGACCCCCGCTTCGTCCTGATCAAGCCGAGCGTCGGCCACATCGCAGTCGGGCTGTTGATGCTGCGCCGCGACTGGATGCTGCGCTACGTGCCGCCGATCGTCGGCGCAACCATCCCGGACTATGTGCGGATCGCCGGCTATGGCTGGGCGGCGCTGATGCTGCTGCTCGGCGCCGGGGTGGTCGCGGCGGCGATGACCGGCGACATCAAGATCTGGACGTTCTACGTCATGGTGATCGCGCCGGCATTCAAGGTGGCGGCCGTCGCCGCGCAGTATCTGGTGTTCCGGCTGGCGATCCGTCACCGGCGACGAGCCGCGGCGGTCGCCGACCCGGCTGTGGCCACGCCTGTCGGCGCGGAATCTTAGTGGCAACTTACATCCGCGGTGTCGCTGCCAGCGCCAGGGCACCATCTTCGGTGGGGCCGATCTGGGCCGCGGCCGGGGCATAGTGGCAGTCGCCTTCGTAAATCACCACGACACCTCCGATCCCGTTGTCGAGCGCTGAGGTGGTGAAAGTAGCCTGCCCGGTGCGATCGAGCGGCACATGCGCGGCAATCACCCGGTCGCCGTCGCGGAAGCTCACCATGCCGGTGGGCGGGCCGTGCGAGCCCGTGACTGCCGCCGTCAACGTGACCACCGCGCCAGGCGCCGGTGCCGGATTGGACGAGGACAGGATCAGCCGCGGCTTGACGAGGACGTCGAGCGCGACCTCGGCCGACTGGCTCGGCAGCACGACGAGCGGCAGCCGGCTGGCGCTGCCGGCGTAATCGGCGCGCAGCAGATGCCGGCCCGGCGCCAGACCATCCACCGTCAGGCTCGGTCTTGCGGCATCGGTCCAGCCCAACACCGTGCTGGTCGAAAGGTCGTAGAACACGATCCGCCCGTCGGCGACGCCGGCGCCGTAGTCAGTGCGGACGGCCGCGTTCAACACAAACCGTCCGGGAACTGCAGGCTGCGCCACAACGTCGAGGCCGGTCGTGGTCACTTCGGACACCACTTCGACCTGGGCTGCGGCCGGGGTGCTGATCACTCCAGACAGTAGCGCCGCACAGCCGAACGCGGCGATCGCAAATGACAAACGCATGTCGGGCCTCCACCGTTACCGTGGAACCTCGAGGCGTCCTCCATCGTTGCATCAGAATAGCACGACGTGTGCAGTGCACCACAGGTATCTGCATGGACGATAGGCGGAGCAGGACACCGCCCGATCTGCGCGTTCGGAGCATCGCGGCCCCTGGCCGCAGCCGTACCGCAGCTTCGGGCTTGTTTGTCGCTCCCGCAGCATACTAAGAGGGGCCGCCCGGTGAACTCACGAGGGCCGGGACCAAGGGGAGAAACACATGGCAGTCGACGGAAACTGGAAACTCACCATGAGCACGCCGATGGGCGAGCGGCAGGCCGATCTGACGTTGAAGGCCGACGGCGGCACGCTCACCGGCACGCAATCCGCCGACGGCGATGCCGGCGAGATCTTCGACGGCACCGTGAGCGGCGACGACGTCGCCTGGAAACTGTCGATCACCAACCCGATGCCGCTGACCCTGAGCTACACCGGCACGGTGAGCGGCGACAGCATGTCGGGCGAAATGGGCATCGGCCCGATGGGCTCGTTCCCGTTCACCGGAACGAAGGCGTAAAGCGCCCCGCCTGCGCGGCAGCGTGCCCGCCCCAAGCAGTCATTCCGGGGCGCTCGCGTCAGCGAGCGAGCCCGGAATCCCGAGATGTGCTGCGTTGAACCGCTTGGGTGCCATGAACGGCGAGATTCCGGGTTCGCTCACGTCGTGAGCGCCCCGGAATGACGGTGGTTTGCTGACGTACAATATCCTGAGCGACAGCATCTCTGGCGAGATGGGCATCGGCCCGATGGGCTCGTTCCCGTTCACCGGGACGAAGGCATAAAGCGCCCCGCCTACGCGGCAGCCCCCCTGCCCCAAGCGGTCATTCCGGGGCGCTCGCGTCAGCGAGCGAGCCCGGAATCCCGAGATGCTCTGCATTGAACCGGTTGGGTGCCGTGAACGGCGAGATTCCGGGTTCGCTCACGTCGTGAGCGCCCCGGAATGACGGTGCGAGTGGTGAGCGCCGATCGGCAGCTCACCCCAGATTCAGTTCCTTGAAGAAGTCGTTGCCCTTGTCGTCGACGATGATGAAGGCCGGAAAGTCGACGACGTCGATTTTCCAGATCGCCTCCATGCCCAGCTCGGGATATTCCAGCACCTCGACCTTCTTGATGCAGTGCTCGGCGAGGTTGGCCGCCGCGCCGCCGATCGAGCCGAGATAGAAGCCGCCGTATTTCTTGCACGCCTCGCGCACCGCCGGTGCGCGGTTGCCCTTGGCGACCATGACCATCGAGCCGCCGGCCGCCTGAAACTGATCGACGAACGAATCCATCCGCCCCGCGGTGGTCGGACCAAACGCGCCGGAGGCGTAGCCGTCCGGCGTCTTGGCCGGGCCGGCGTAGTACACCGGGTGGTTCTTGAAGTAGTCCGGCAGCGGCTCGCCCTTCTCCAGCCGGTCGCGCAGCTTGGCATGGGCGGCGTCGCGCGCCACGATCATGGTGCCGGTCAGCGACAGCCGGGTCTTGGTCGGATATTTGGTCAGCGTGGCGAGAATGTCCTTCATCGGCTGGTTGAGGTCGATCTTGACGACCTCGTCGCCGAGCGCCTGCTCGACCTCGGGCAGATACTGCGCCGGGTTGTGCTCGAGCTCCTCCAGATACACGCCGTCCTTGGTGATCTTGCCGAGCATCTGCCGGTCGGCCGAACACGACACCCCGAGCCCGATCGGCAGACTGGCGCCGTGGCGCGGCAGCCGGATGACGCGGACGTCATGGCAGAAATACTTGCCGCCGAACTGCGCGCCCACGCCGAGGCTCTGCGTCATCTTGTGGATGTCCTGCTCCATCTCGACGTCGCGGAAGGCGTTGCCGAGTTCGGAGCCCTGGGTCGGCAGCGCATCGAGATAGCGCGCGCTCGCCAGCTTCACCGTCTTCATGGTGGTCTCGACCGAGGTGCCGCCGATCACGATCGCCAGGTGATAGGGCGGGCACGCCGCGGTGCCGAGCGTCATGATCTTCTCTTTCAGGAACGCCAGCAGCCGGTCGCGCGTCAGCAGCGACGGCGTCGCCTGGAACAGGAAGCTCTTGTTGGCCGAGCCGCCGCCCTTGGCCATGAACATGAACTTGTAGGCGTCGTCGCCCTCGGCGTAGATCTCGCACTGCGCCGGCATGTTGTTGGCGGTGTTCTTCTCTTCGAACATCGACAGCGGCGCGACCTGCGAGTAGCGCAGATTGCGACGCAAGTAAGCGTCGCGCGCGCCCTCCGACAGCGCCGCCTCGTCGTCGCCGTCGGTGATGACGTTCGCGCCTTTCTTGCCCATGATGATCGCGGTGCCGGTGTCCTGGCACATCGGCAGCACACCGCCGGCGGCGATGTTGGCGTTCTTCAGAAAATCCAGCGCGACGAACTTGTCGTTCGGACTCGCCTCCGGATCGTCGAGGATCTTGCGGAGCTGGGCGAGATGCCCCGGCCGCAGATAATGGTTGATCTCGCCGAACGCCGCCTCCGACAACGCCCGCAGCGCCTCGCGCTCCACCACCAGCATGTCGCGCCCGAGCACCTTCTCGACCCGCACGCCATCCGATGTGATCTTGCGATAGACGGTGTCGTCCTTGCCCAGCGGGAACAGCGGGGTGTGCCTGTAGGGCGGAACCGGGGTGGCGGCGGACGGAATCGGCGTGGGAGCGTTCATGGACAAGGCCTCGAATGGGGAAATTCGCGGCCCTGTCTAGGCGGTTTCGGCGGAGTTTTGAAGGGTTCAAAACGGGGATGGGGGCAGGTCAGCCGCGATGCCGGCTCAACTACCGTCGTCCCTCCTGCTTTTCCGCATAAGCGTCGACCAGCGCACGGATCATCCGCTGATACGGCACGTTCTGCTTTGCCGCGGCGCGCTTGAAGAACTCGACCGAGCGCTGCGACAGGCTGAGGGTCACCTTGACGTTGGCTTCGCGCAACACGAGCTGATCCGGCGGCGGCAGGAAATCGTCGACGACGCGAACACGGCCGATCTCTCCCTTGCTATATTTGACCGTTGATTTCTTCATAGGTCGCCTTTCCCTTTCGCCAATAACCGGCGCCGAAGATCCGGATCTGACTGCCGCGCCACGTAAAACGCACCGTGAGAATTCCGGGTCCCACTCTCCCGAAACAGAAATAGCGCTGCTCGGTCTGGCTATGACCAAGGTCTTCGGCGATCACGCGCGATGGATCCAGGAATGCGAGCTGAGCCTCTGCGAAGCCGACGCCGTGCTTGGCGCGATTGAGCCTGTCCTTGGTGACGTCCCACTCGAAGCTCGTCATCGGCCGACCGCCACGCTGGTATGGCTATGTTACCATACTTTTGTACGGCCTCAAGAGCATCCACAAAGCGCAGCAGTCAACAGAAGGTGGGGCAGTTTGCATTTCCGCCACCCTCCGCTATGAGACTTCGCCCCGAACTGATCGCGGAGGGATTGATGACCGCCGTTGCCGACCGTTGGTTCCGCTTGCCTGACCGCGCCGCGTGGCTCGTCGGAGTCGCCATCACCGCCGCCGCGTTCGCCGCCTCCCCCGCCCGGGCCGATCGTTGTGACGATCTCGCCAAGCAGCTCAAGGCCCAGATCGGCGGGATCGGCATCGGCAAGACCGCGGCCAATATGATCTACCTGTCGCATCCGGCCACGAAGGCGCTGCGGCTGGGGTGTCCGAGCCGCACGGTGAAGAACGAGATCTACGGTCAGGCCCCGGCGCGAAAGCCGTCGCCGGAGTTTCAGGAGCTGATCGCCAGCGCCGCCGCGATCGTGTTCACGATCCCGAAGCCGGACAGCTTGCGCGCCGTCAAGCGCTGCTTTGGGCGGGTCGGCATCCTGCGCGGCAACGACATCAAGACCCGCTTCCGCCGGCTCGACATGCGCTGCGCCCGGACCAAGACCGACTCCTCGATCTCGATCAGCCGCGACAGCAGCGAGTAACCGCAACCGGCCCGGCTGGTCCTGCGGCGACAACGCGGCATTTGAAACAAATGCCGGCGCGGCGGTGCGCGCAAAGTTCACCGGACAGCGCGATCATCAGCCGTGATCCGATGCCTACCCGGGCGCGGCAGATGGCAAGCCGCCATCGACGCACCATCTCATCGGGGGACGTTGGCCAACACGAGGAAAGACTGATGGACAGCATTTCGAGCGTGTCGTCGACACCGGTGGCCAAGCCGGCGGCTCAGGCGAGCCCACCGCCGCCACCTCCGCCGCCGAAAGACGACAAGGACACCACCAGCATCCAGCCGCCGAAAGCGGCGCTGCCGCCCGGACAGGGCACCCGCGTCGACCAGCTCGCGTAGACCGCGAAGGCGCGTTTCAGAAGCGACGACGGGCCCCGCCACGCGCGGGGCTTTGTCGTTTCGGCGCTGGGCCGAACGGCAGGCCGTGTGGCGCACGGCCGGCGCGTCTACACTCCGCCGGCGCGAGCAGCACAGGTAGTCCGCAGCGACACCTTCAACGGTCATTCCGGGGCGCTCGCGTCAGCGAGCGAACCCGGAACCTCGAAGTGATGGGCTCAGGTCAGATTCCGGGTTCGCGCCTCTCGGCGCGCCCCGGAATGACGTGGGGAGAGGTCGGGCGCCACCGACGAGCTGTTACTTGTCCAGTTCCTTGTAGTGCCGGAAGATGCCGTCCTGGTTGAACGGAATCCGGCGGTCGCTGGCGAGGTAGGCGGCGATGTTCGGGCGCTCGGCGATGCGATCGTGCAACGCGACCAGCTTGGGGATGTCGCGTTCGAATTTTTTCATGTGCTTCGGAAACGCGTAACGCAGGCCCTCGACAATTTGAAACAGCGACAGGTCGGCGTAGCTCAGCTTGCGCCCGATGAGATAAGCGCCGCCCCCACCGGCGATCAGGCGTTCGAAGTAGCCGAGGAATTTCGGCGCGCGGTTCTCCCAGAACTGGGCGGTGCGCTTCTTCGCCGGTTTCCGCTGGTCGTCGTAGTACAGCATGGTGCCGATCGGGTGATGGGTGTCGTGCACCTCCTGCACCAGATCGGCGATGGTGAGCTGAAGCTGATGCACCCACAGCCGGCCCGCTTCGCCGGCGGGCGCAAGGCCGTGGCGGCCGCCGAGATACAGCAGGATGCCGGCGGTCTGGCCGATCGTCAGCTTGCCGGCTTTGAGAAACGGCGGCGCGAATGGCGGCGTGCCCTGCTTGGCCTGCATCAGCTTCATCATCGTCGCCATGCCAGCCTTGCTGCGGCGGGCAGCATCGACATAGTCGGCGCCGGCCTCTTCGAGCGCCAGCCGGATGAATTCGCCGCGGCCCTGAATGGTCGGCCAGTAATACAGTTCGTAAGCCATCGGTTCGGCCCCCCGTGGTGATCGACGCGCCGCCCTTCCGCAAGGCGCCGCACGCCCAAGCCTAACAAAAAAGCGCCGCGGAAGGTCCGCGGCGCTTCGATGAAGGGATCGCTCGGGAGAACGGTGTCAGTTGGTCTGCTGGATCGCCGCCAGTTCCCAGCTCGCGCCGGGACGCCGGGTGAAGGTCCAGATCTCGGTCGCCTCGATAGGCGTCTCACTGCCGGCGACCAGCCGATCGGTGCCGCGCTCCAGGGTCTTGTCGACCAGCGAGAACCGCATCGCCACGGTTGCGAAGTCGGTTTCGCCCTCGCGCCAGGCTTCGGCGAGATCGCCTTGCAGCAGCTTCACATCCGACACCTTGTTGATGTCGTTGGCGGCCTTGTTCTCCTCCAGATCCTTGGCGAAATACGACGCCATTTCCGGAGTGGCGAGCTGACGCAGCCGGTCGATGTCCTCGTTCGACCAAGCGGCCTGGACGTCGCCGAGCAGACGCTCGAACGCCTCGTAATCCTCCGGCTTGATCTCCAGCGGCCGGTCGTTGCCGGCGCCGCCACCGAAGCCGAACCCGCCGCGTGAGGCCGGCTGTGCGCCCTGGTTGGCCGATTGGTCCATCGCATAGGCGCCATCGGGCCGCGGTCCCTGGCCGGCCACCGGACCGGGCGCATAGGCCGCCTGCGGATTGTTGCGGCGCTGCCACCAGCCCCAGGCCAGACGCGCCAGGATCACGACCAGCGCGACCTGCAGCACCAGCCCGATGATCGAGGCGAAGCTGCCGAGACCAGAGAGGAAGCCGCCGCCGAACAGCATGCCGAGCAGACCGGCGCCGAGGAAGCCCGCGGCGAGGCCGCCGAGCATGCCCATGCCCGGACGATTGAAGAAGCCGCCTTTGCTGGCGGCACCGGCGGCCGGGCCGCTCATGCCGGGGCTGCCCGGCTGGCTGTAGGTGCGGTTGAACGGCTGGGCGGCGCCCGGCGCCGTGCTGGTGCTCGGCGGCGCTGAGAAGCTGCGCGAGCCGCGCGAGCCCATGCTGCTGCTCCGACCGGCACGGGCGTCGGCGGCCGACGACAGCACCATCGCCATCGGCAGCGCCAAAGCCATGGTCACGGCAAGAGCAGCGACGATGCCACGCGTGCGATGCAAGAAATTCATGTCACTCCCTCAATCCCCGGCAGGGGGAAGCGCTGCTAAAATGGGCAGCGCCCATCAAAAAGGAAGCGGGCGCGTCGTCGCACGCCTGCGGCCCTCGGTCGCGGGAGGCGTGAATTGGCAACCTAATTGTAGAAGGAAGAAGTGTCGACGCTGACGGATTCGACGACGACTTTCCCGGTCTGCCTGTCAAAGGTCCCCGCCACTTGCACCGGAAAGGCATCGGAGACGGCCGTCGAATCGCGACGATCGCCGTAATTCAACGTCACATACACGTCGCCCACAGCCTCGAACGAATTGTCCGGTCCCTCAAAAATACCGTCAGGATTCGCGTCGATGGACTCGAATTCGGTGTGGGTCGATAATTGATCGAGTTGATCCCATTCCGGCGAAGAGGCGAGATCGTACTCGCTGACAGCATCAATGATCGCTCGAAGCAGCCTCCGATCTTCGACCGGCTTCAGCTTCGGAACCTTGTGAGCGCCGGAGACCGTCATCTGACCGCTCCCAATCCGATACCAGCATTGTACTGCCAAGCAAGGCGCGCACCCAGGCCGTCCAATCCGCCCATGATCCGCTGCGAATCCATACCAAAATAGAACAGCCGCCGCTGAAAATAGCCGCGCAGAGCAGCCGGAATGTCGAAAACGTGAGCGGCTTCGTCGAGCGGTGCCGCCCACGGCACGTTCGGTGCAGGATGAGAACTGAACAACCCACCTTGATTGACGATCCTCGTAGCCACCGCACGCGGAAGCAGAAATCCAACTTCGCTCCTTGCGAAAGGATCCTCGTCCTCCGTTTGATCGATGATCTGCCGTGTCCTCACTCGGTAAGCGACGATACGCGCACCGACCTCGCCAGCGGCGGGCACCGCCTGAAACGAGGGCGAGCGCGGTCTGGTAAGCCGGACCGATACACTCTTGGGAGACGCCGTAACGGCGAAATAGGCTGCGACAAGAGGATTGGTTGTCCAGTCGAGCAGCCGGGTGGGCAGGCCATGATGCTGAGCGAGGGCAAGTCGTTCCCACCGGCTCAGCCGAGACAAATCCATGAACTCGGCAGCTCGCCGCTCGAATATTTCGATAAGCGTCCGCTCCTTGGCGAGCGAGTACTTTCCACGCCCAATACCCGGCACCAGCTCGAACCCTGGATCTCCCATCCCGCGGAAGACCCAACCGCTATCGGCGTGACCGTCAAGCCATTCCAGAAAGAGCGCCCAGACCTCGAGCCTCTTTTTGCCCGCCAATGCCTGTGGGGTGAGCTTAGATCGCTTGTCGTCAATGCTCATCGAAATGCTCATCGAGCAGCCCGCCCCTAGACCGGGACTGATCAAATCATCTCAGAAATCAAATACGTCCTCTCACCACTGTATTTCAACTCGCCTCCATCGTCTCCTTCACCTTCGCAACCAGCGCGCTGAGTGCGAACGGCTTGGCCAGGAAGGCGAACTGTTCGTTTTCCGGCAGGCTCTTTTCGAACGCGTCCTCGGCGTAGCCGGAGACGAAGATGATCTTCAGGTCCGGGTTGCGGCCGCGCATCGCCTTCAGCAGCGTCGGGCCATCCATTTCCGGCATCACCACGTCGGATACCACGAGGTCGACTTCGCCGCTCACGGCATCGAATTCCTCCAGCGCTTCGACGCCGTTGGAGGCTTCGATCACCTCATAACCGCGCGAACGCAGGCCACGGGCGTTGAGCGAGCGCAGGCCTTCCTCGTCTTCGACCAAGAGGATGGTGCCCTGCCCGGTCAGGTCGGCGCGCGGCTTCGGCGTCGCCGGTGCCGGCTCGGACGCAGCGGCGACGGCGGGCGCCTCGACCTGCGGCTCGGCGGCCTGCTCGTGGCGCGGCAGATAGATCCGGAAGGTGGTGCCCTTGCCGATTTCCGAATCGACATACACGAAGCCGCCGGTCTGCTTGATGATGCCGTACACCGTCGACAGTCCGAGCCCGGTGCCCTTGCCGACTTCCTTGGTCGAGAAGAACGGCTCGAAGATCTTGTCGACGATCTCCGGCGGGATGCCGGTGCCGGTGTCGGAGACTTCGACGCAGACATAGTCCGCCGCCGGCATGCCGTTGTGCCCGAGCTGCGCGGCCGCGGAGGCCGTGACGTTGGCGGTGCGGATCGTCAGCTTGCCGCCGTCCGGCATCGCGTCGCGGGCGTTGACGGCAAGATTGACGATCACCTGCTCGAATTGCGAGACGTCGGCCTTGGTCCGCCACAGATCGCGGCCGTGCTGCATCTCCAGCGAGATCCTCTCGCCGATCAGCCGCTTGAGCAGCCGGTCGATGTCGGTCAGCGCCTCGCCGAGATCGAGCACCTGCGGCCGCAACGTCTGTTTGCGCGAGAACGCCAAGAGCTGCCGCACCAGGGTCGCAGCGCGGGTGGCGTTCTGCTTGATCTGCATGATGTCCTGGAACGACGGATCGGTCGGCTTGTGGGCGTTCAGCAGGAAGTCGTTGGCCATCATGATGGCCGACAGCACGTTGTTGAAGTCGTGCGCGATGCCACCGGCGAGCTGGCCGATGGTGTCCATCTTCTGCGCCTGGTTGACCTGGTTCTCCAGAGCACGGCGCTCGGTGGTCTCCAGCATGTAGACGATCGCCGCTTCGTTGTCGGTCTCGTCGGCGACCGCAGTGACGAAGAACTGGCCCCAGCGCTCCTTGGCGCTGGCGAGCATCACTTCGACCGGGGCGATATCGGCCTGCCCCTTGGCGGCCTGCTCGATCGCGCCGGCAAGCACCGCACGGTCACGGGCGGAGGCCGCCGCAAGGATCGACTTCGATCCCGCCGAACCGGCCGGATCGAGGCTCTGTGTCAGCTTGGCCAGCCGGGCGTTGGCGCGCACCACCATGCCGGTTTTGTCGACGGTGGCGATCGCCATCGGGGTTTGATCGAAGAACCGCATGAAGCGGATTTCGGCGGCACGCTGCGGATCGAGCCGATCATCGCGGGCGCGGCTGATCACCAGGGTGCGCGACGGGCCGGGCGTGCCGTCGGCGCCGAACGCCAGCTTGTGATACAGCCGCACCGGGACGGTCTGGCCGCCGCGCTTCTTCAGGTCGATGTCGAACACTTCGGTCTTCACCTCGCCCGGCTCGGGCACGATCGAGGTGAGCAGCGAGGCGCCGTCGCCGGAGACGACATCCGACAGCTTCAGACCCCCGGAGCCGATCTCGGCGAGGTCATGGTCGAGCCAGTTCGCCAGCGTGGCGTTGACATAGACCAGGTTGCCGGCGGGATTGACCGAGAAGAACCCGCAAGGCGCATGGTCGAGATATTCGATGGCGTGCTGCAGGGTCTGGAACACGTCCTCCTGGCGCTCGCGGTCGCGGGTGATGTCGGCGATCGACCACACCGTCTGCCGCGCCTCGCGCTTGCCGGTGCCGAGCGGGCGAACCCGCAGCCGCATCCAGCGGCCCTGATTGCCGTCTGCACCGGCGACCCGTACTTCCTCCTGCAGCCGCCGTCCTTCACGCGCCGCCTTGAGCAGCCGGAACACCGCCTCGGAAACGTCGGGATTGCCGATGAACACCCGCTCCACCGGGCGGACGTCCTGCATCGTCGCCGCGCCCGTGAGTGCCAGATAGGTCGAATTGGCGTAGACGACATGGCCGCCGGCGTCGGTCACCGCGATGCCGTCGAAGGCGTTCTCAGGAATCGCCCGCAGGATCGGGTCTTCGGCGGCGCGGTCGGCGAAGCCGATGATGCCGGCCGCAAAGGCGAACAGCATGAACAGCCCGACCATCGCCAGCAGCGCCAGCAGGACGAGGATGTACGGTTGCGCGCCGGCGCGGCCGAGCGTCATGAACGCCACGGCGGCGGCGACGATGGCGCCTGCCAGCAGCAGCACCAGAGCGATACTACCGCCGCGGCGGGCGGGCTCCGGCGATGCCGAGCGCAGCTCGGACGGAGCCTGTTGATCCTTGATAGTCATGGTCACCGAACCGGTCCCTTGCCCGCCGGGCACACAGCGGCACGGCTCCAACTGCCTGAATCGCGGCCGGAAACGCAAGCGAATCTAGCGCTCGCCCCGGCCTCCGACACGCCGCAGCGGACGATTCGGCGGCGCCCCTGCGGTCGATCCGTTTTTTAGGTCCGCCGCCCGAACAGATTGCGCTTCAGGTTCATCACATAGCCGATCACCTCGGCGACCGCCTGGTAGTGCTCGACCGGAATCTCCTCGTCGACCTCGACGGTGGCGTACAGCGCCCGCGCCAACGGCACGTTCTCGACGATCGGCACGTCGTTTTCCTTCGCCACTTCCCGGATCTTGAACGCCACCGCGTCGACGCCCTTGGCGACACAGATCGGCGCAGCCATGCCGCGCTCGTATTTCAGCGCCACCGAGAAGTGGGTCGGGTTGGTGATCACCACAGAAGCGTTCGGCACTTCGGCCATCATCCGCTTCTTCATCCGCTGATAGCGGAGCTGCCGCAGCCGGCCCTTGATGTGCGGATCGCCTTCGGACTGCTTGTACTCTTCCTTGATCTCCTGCAGCGACATCTTCTGCTTTTCGTGCCACTGCCGATACTGGAAGAAGTAATCGCCGACCGCGACGAAGGCGAGCATCGCCACCACGGCGCCGAGCAGCTTCAGCGTCAGCGCCACGGTGACGCCGAGCAGCGCGGAGACGTCCATCTTCAGAAGCGCGTCGAGCCGGTCGTGCTCGGGATACAGCACCGCGACCATCACGATGCCGAGCGCCACAATCTTGAACAGGCCTTTGAGGAAGTTCGCCAGTGCCTGCTTGCCGAACAGCCGCTTGGCGCCTTCGAGCGGCGACAGCTTGCTGAATTTCGGGGTCAGCGCCTCGGCCGAGAACACCAGCCGGTGCTGGATCATGTTGGAGGCGATCGCCACCAGCATCAGCATCAGCAGCGGGATGCCGACAGCGGCCAGCGTCGCGTAGCACAGGCTCTTGACCAGCGCGATCAGCCCGTCGCCGTCGACCGGCAACATCCACGACTTCTCGATCAGATTGCGCATCGGTGCGAGGATGCCGGCCCCGATCGATTCGTGGAACGACGACAGCACCAGCGTGGCGCCGGCGATCAGGAACCAGGTATTGACCTCCTGGCTCTTGGCTACGTCGCCGCGTTTGAGCGCATCGTCGAGTTTTTTCTGTGTCGGCTCTTCTGTTTTCTCGTCGCTGTCGTCGGACATCGCTCAGCTCCGAACGACGCCGAACATCAGCTCGGCGTCAGGTCGTGCATCACGCCGCCGAAATAGCCGAGAAACGCTCCCATCATCGTGGTCAGCACCACCGCGAGCACGATGAAGCCGATCACGATCGAAAGCGGCACGCCGACGAAATACACCTGCATTTGCGGCATCAGCCGCGCCAGCACGCCGAGCCCGATGTTGAACACCAGGCCGAACACCAGAAACGGCGCCGCCAATTGCAGGCCGAGCTTGAAGGCGGCGGCGAACGCTCTGGTCGCCAGCGCCGCGACGTCCCCGGTGCTCAGCAATTCGCCCGGCGCGAACACCTTGTAGCTGTCGCTCAGCGCCTGGATCACCAGATAGTGCATATCCGTGGCGAACAGCATCGTCACGCCGAGCAGCGTCAGAAAGTTGCCGATCAGCACGCCCTGCTGGCCCTGGGTCGGATCGACCGCCGAGACGAACCCCAACCCGAGCTGCTGCGCGATCACCGCACCGGCGACCTGGAGCGCCGACAGCGTCACCCGCGCGGTGGCGCCGAGCACGATGCCGACCGCGATCTCCTGCAGCATCAGCACCATCAGCGGGGTCAGCGACGACATGTCGACCTGATAGGCCGAGCGGTGCAGAGGCAGCATGATAAGCGTCAGCAGCAGCGCGACCGACAGCTTCACCCGGGTCGGGATATTGCTCTCGCCGAGCGCCGGCATCAGCATCACCATCGAGCCGACGCGGGCGAACACCAGAATGAAGGCGGCGGCGAGCGCCGGCAGAAAGGTCAGGTCGATGTTCATCGCGGCGATCTGGCTCGAAGCGCGCGCGAGCCGGCGGCACGATCCGGCCGCGCACAGCGGCGGACGCAACCAGCAAGGCGGCGCGGGCTTCGATCATGCGTCAACCGCCGATGATTCGCGATGAGATCCGGATCATCTGCGCGTGCAGGGCGTCCGCCATGAAAGGCAGCGCCAGCACCAGGGTGACGAACATCGCCAGGATCTTCGGCACGAACACCAGGGTCTGTTCCTGGATCTGGGTCAGCGCCTGGACCAGCGACACCGCGACGCCGACCACGAGGCCGACCACCATCAGCGGCGCCGACACCACCACGATGGTCCAGATCGCGTCACGGGCGACGTCGAGGGTTTCGGGGCCGGTCATTTCGCTATTCCTTTGGATTTGCCCGTCATGGCCGGGCTCGTCCCGACCATCCACGTCTTGTTCACGGCGCCGTCGGTGCGGCGCGGATGCCCGGCACACGGCCGGGCATGACGACGACGGACGACCATCGCGCCGCTGTGCGGATCAGATCGGCATCCGCATGATTTCTTCGTAGGACTGGATCACCCGGTCGCGGACCGACACCAGCGTCGACACTGCGACGTCGGTCTCCGCGACTGCGGTCACCACGTCCATGACGTTGGATTTGCCGGACGCCATCGCGATCGACTGGGCGTCGGATTTGCGGCCGGCGTCGAGCACGCTGCCCATCGCCTGTTTGACCAGATTGCCGAACGACGGGGCGTCCTCGCTCCCTTTGTCGGCGCCGGCCGGCTTGGCCAGACGGGCGAGGCTCGCATAGGCGTTCGCTGCGGAAATCGGGGTGGCCATGGGTCAGTGTCCTGCTGCGATGCGTTGAGGGCGGATCAGGCTTTGAGGATATCGAGCGTGCGCTGGATCATCCGGCGGGTGGCGCTGATGATGTTGAGGTTGGCCTCGTAAGACCGCTGCGCGTCGCGCATGTCGGTCATTTCGATCACCGGATTGACGTTGGGATATTTGACGTTGCCGGCGGCGTCGGCCGCCGGATTGGTCGGCTCGTATTTGACGCGGAACGCCGAGGTGTCGGGCTTGACCCGGCCGAGCGCCACCACCCGGGCATCGAGCGAGCGATCCAGCGCCGACGTGAAGGTCGGCACCTTGCGGCGGTACGGATCGCCGCCGGCGGTCTGCGCGGTGGAATCGGCATTGGCGATGTTTTCGGAAATCACCCGCATCCGGCCGGCCTGGGCGCGCAGGCCCGAGGTGGCGATGCCCATCGAGCGGGCGAAGTCGTTGCCGTCGTCTGCCATGGTTCAGCCTCCCGGCGCTGGCGTCAGCGCTTGCCGATCGCGGTTTTGAGCAGGCCGAGACTGCGGCTGTAGAGCGAGGTCACGGCGGCGTAGTCCATCTGGTTGGCCGAGACCTTGAGCATCTCGTCCTCGAGGTTGACGGCGTTGCCGGCCGGCCGGGTCTGGAAACCGCCCTTGTTGTCGGTCGAGAAGCTGGGCGAGCCGCCCGGCGGCTTCAGATGCGCCGCGCTGGTGCGCAGCAGCGGCAACGAGCCGCCCGGACCACCGGCGGGATAGCCCTCGGGGGTGAATTGCGGCGCCACCAGATCCCGTGGCCGATAATTCGGCGTGTCGGAATTCGAGATGTTTTCGGCCAGGACTTTCTGGCGCTCCTGATGCCACTGCATCTTGGTGCGCAACGCGGTCAGTTCCGGCAGATCGTTGATCGACATTAGCCGCCTCCGCCCCGGTCTTGCCGCCACGCGATTCCGCCGGGTAGGCAGAATTTGCCGCCCCTATGGTTAACGACTGGTTAAGAGCCTCGCACCGACACCGCAGCGGCGACGCAAGTGCCACCAAAACCGCACAAAACTCGGTTGGGCCGGCATCATTGGTGGATTATGAGAAGAAACGGATGGCAGTTCTTGCCGTGGATTATTAAGAAGGGACGAGGCGGGGCCGCCGCGCATCACTGGGACCGGTCGCGTTCGCCGTCCGGGGTCGGCACTTTCAGGAAGCGCCGGGACGTCAGCGTTTTTGCCGGGGATACAGCATGTCGTCGCAGCCATTGATGTTTTTTGTCGCATTTCTGGCCGTTCTGGCGCTGATCGGCGTCGCCGCCTGGCTGGTCCGTCACTTCGCCGGCAACCGGCTCGGCTCCAACGCCAATCGCGGACGAATGCCGCGGCTCGCGGTGATCGATGCCGCCGCGGTCGATGGCCGTCGCCGTTTGGTTCTGGTCCGCCGCGACAATGTTGAACATCTTTTGATGATCGGCGGGCCGAGCGACATCGTGATCGAGCCCAATATCGTCCGCGCCAGTGCCTCCCGCGATCAACTGCCGACCCGCGGCAGCCTGGAGCCCCGCCTGACGGCGCCGGAGCCGGCACCGTGGGACGAGCCCGCCGCCGAGCCGCAGGAGCCGGAGCTGCCCCCGATCCCGACGCGTCCGTCGCGTCCGGCTTTTGCCGAGGAGCCGCGCCGCGCGCCGATGCCGGAGCGGATGCCCGAACGCCGACCGGCCGATCCGTTCGCCGGCTTGGTGCCGGAACCGATTGCCCGGCCCGAACCGCCGATGCCACCAATGCCGCGCGCGGAACCGCCGCTGCCGCCGATGCCGCGGGCCGAGCCCCCGATGCCGCCGATGCAACGGGCGGAGCCGCCAATGCCACCAATGCAGCGAGCCGAGCCGCCGATCATGCGCGCCGACCCGCCGATCATGCGGCCCGAGCCGCCCCGGCCGGAGCCGCGCCCCGAGCCGCGGATGGACCCGGCGCCGCGCCCGCGCGCCGAGCCGGCGATGCCGCGACCGCCGCGCCCCGAGCCGAAGCCCGCTGCGCCGGCGCCGCGCGCCGAACGCCCTGCGCCACCCGCGCCGCCGATGCCACCGGCTCCGCCGCCCGCTCCGGCGTCCTCCGCAGACCAGAATCTCGCCGAGATGGCGACCCGGCTCGAAGCCGCACTGCGCCGTCCACCGAACGCTCCGACCGAACCGGCTCCGCCGGTCGCGCCGGAGCCGCCGGCCCGGCCGACACCGCCGCCCTCGCGCGGTGCCCAACCGACCGAGGCCGAACCGGCCGCTGCGACCAGTGCTCCGGCTGCCGGCAAGACCGGCTTCGAGAGCCTCGAAGACGAGATGGCCGCCCTGCTCGGCCGCCCGAAGTCGCCTACGTGAGCGCCTCGGCCGGCCCGCGTAGAGTTCTCATCAGTTTCTCGGTCCTGATCGTCGCGGTGCTCGCGATGATCGCGCCTGCGCAGGCGCAAGACATCAGCATCAATCTCGGCGGCAACAGCCCCGGCGTCACCGAGCGCGCGATCCAGCTGATCGCATTGCTCACGGTGCTGTCGATCGCGCCGTCGATCCTGATCATGATGACGTCGTTCACCCGGATCGTGGTGGTGCTGTCGCTGCTGCGCACCGCGCTCGGCACCGCCACCGCGCCGCCGAACTCGGTGATCATCGCGCTGGCGCTGTTCCTCACCGCTTTCGTGATGGGACCGACGCTGCAGAAATCCTATGACGACGGCATCAAGCCGCTGATCGCCAACGAGATCGGCGTCGACGACGCGCTGGTGCGGGCGTCCGGACCGCTGCGGATCTTCATGCAGAAGAACGTCCGCGAGAAGGACCTGAAGCTGTTCCTCGACCTGTCGGGCGAACCGCCGCCGGCGACGCCGGAAGACCTGTCGCTGCGCATCCTGATGCCGGCGTTCCTGATCTCGGAGCTGAAGCGCGCCTTCGAGATCGGCTTTCTGCTGTTCCTGCCGTTCCTGATCATCGACCTCGTGGTCGCCTCGATCCTGATGTCGATGGGCATGATGATGCTGCCGCCGGTGGTGGTGTCACTGCCGTTCAAGCTGATCTTCTTCGTGCTGGTCGACGGCTGGTCGCTGGTCGCGGGCAGTCTGGTGCAGAGCTACACCGGCGGCGGGTAGTTCGCCGACATCGAAGCTGCGGATGTCTCCCTCTCCACGGGTCATTCCGGGGCGCGCGCCGCAGGCGGGCGAACCCGGAATCTGGATCCACGGGCGCAGCGAGATTCCGGGTTCGCGCGACGCGCGCCCCGGAATGACGAACGCGAGGCCGTGCGAGGCGCGGATCGTTCGCGTCCGGCGCGTTGCCGCTACCGCGTCGTCTGGATGACGCGGACTTTCGGCGGGATCTGGGGGAGCGAGCCGGTCGAGGTCATGTCGGCGCCGGGCGGGGTGGCGCGGGCGGATGCGTCGGGGAAGCGCTGCTTCATCTCGCGCAGGAAACCTTCCAGCGTATCGACGCTGGCGGCCATCTTGGCGATCGCGGCGAACGCAGCGCTATTGCCGGCGGTCGGCTTGCTGGCGATGTCGAACGCGGCGCGGTCGGCCGGATCCGTCATCAGCGGTGCGAACTTCTCGCGGAAGCGATCGAGCCCGAGCGAATCCTCGGCCAGCGCGTAGCCGACCACGGCGCGGATCACGTCGCTCTTCTCCGCCGGCGACAGCGGGGTGAAATCCTTCCAGCGGTCGCCGAGATACAATTCGATCTGCTCGGAGGATTCGCGCCAGCGCCGCGCCGCCCAATAGATGTCGGAGCGCAGCCGGATCGCCTCGCGCCCGGCGATATTGCTGATGATGTCGAGCGCTAGGTCGTGGCGGCCGATGTCGCTCTGCGCCCGCGCCTCGAGCAGCAGTCGCTGCTGACGCAATTCACCGGCGAGATCGGCGATCCGCGACGAATGCAGCGCCGCGATCGCGCGGTCCGGCTTGCGGTTCATCAGATAGATCATCGCCAGCTTGGAGGCGACCTGCGCGCGGGCCGCGCCTTCGAGCCGCTTGTCGACCTGATATTGTAACAGCTCGCTGGCCTGATCGAGCAGATCGACCGCGACCAGCCGGTCGGCGAGCCTTCGGATCATCTCGTCGCCGCGGCGGCCGATCGGAGTTAGTTCGCGATACTCGTAGAACATCGCCAGCGCCTCGATCGGCGGCAGGCCGTCGCCCTTGGTGCCGAGGAAGATCTCCGAGAACAGCGCGCGGGAATCGTCCTGCGCCTTGCGGGCGGGCTCCGAGTTCGGCGCGAGCTGGGTCGCGACACGCGCCGCCTGCAGCGAATCCTGATAGCGCCCGACGTCGGCGTACATCTTCGACAGCAATTGCTGGGTCTTCACTTCGAGCATATCGCCGCGCCAATTGACCGACAGCCGCTCCAGCTCGGGCAGCGCCTCGGCCGCGGTCAGCTCGTCGCGCTTCATCCGCAGCAAGATATCGCGGAACCGGGCTTCGGCGGCGACCTGCCGGTCGGTCGAGGCCATCGCCTCCTTGTACTTCTTCAGCGCCTCCGGATCGCGGCCGAGCGCCTCGTCGAGCCAGCCGCGCATCAACGCGACCTGCGGCTTGATCTCCGGCGAGATGCCGGCCAGATCGAAATCGGAACTGAGCTTGGCGGCGCCGGCATAATCCCGCACCTCGAGCGAGGCGCGCATCGCGGCGGCGAGCACCGCGCGCTGGATGTCGAGCGGCAGCGCGGTGACGGCGAATTGCACGCTCTTCAGCTTCTCGCGCGCTTCCGGCCACTTGCCCTGCCGCGCCAGTGCCACGCCTTTCCACATCTGCGCGTCGTAGGTCGACGCAATCGCGGGATTGGCGACGTCCTTCAGCGTCTGGTCCGGCCGCCACATCAGCGCGCTGGCGGCGGCATGCCCCATCATCGCGGTGGCATCCTCCTGCCCCGGCTTGCTGGTCGACAGCGCCAGATCGAGGACGCCTTTGGCCTCCTGATACAGCCCGCGCGCCATGTAGAACCGCGCCAGATCGAGCCGCGCCGGCAGCTTGTCGTCACCGCCCGCGACCGAGGCCGCGGCAAGCCGGGCGTCGAGTGCTTCGTTGAAGCTGCCGGTCTGATCCTTCTCCCACTGCCTGACGTCGAAGAACGGACGCTGGGCGACCGCATCCCCATTGGTCTCGGGCGCCGACGACAGCGTCAATCCACCGGGCCGCGTCAGCACCACCGCATCTGCGGTGGTCTCGACGCGGACGTCGTCGGATTTCAGATCAATCACCACGCCGTGGATCGATTCCAGCAGGCTGAACTCGACGAAGTTCTGGCGCTTGATGAAACCGCGCGGCGGCGGCAGCGCCGTCACCACCGTCAGCGTGTCGCCGGCGTCGGGATCGACGAGATTCTGCACCTGACCGCGCGCCGGCAACGCCACCGACACGCTGGCGCGGCCCGGATCGGCAATATTACGCACCGCGACCAGCGGCCGCGATGCCGAGCGCCCCGCATCGGCGAGGATCACCGACCAGCTCCGGCCGGAGCCATCTTCTTCGCCGAGCGTCGCGATCTGCGGCCGGTTGAGCCGAATGCGGATCGCCTGGCCGTTGGCCAGCGGCACTCTGCTGGCATCGGCGACCACGGCGCTGCCTTCACGGCGGATCGCCGACAGATCGAATGGCGCGGTGTTGTCGAGCACCAGCCACAGCGCGTCGCCGCGACGGAACAGCGCCGCCGGCGTCGGCACGGCAAACGCGAAGCTCAGATGCAGGCCGTCGTTTTGCATTTGGGCTTCGACCGGGCGTGCCGAGTTCGAGACAGCCGGCTTGGCCGGTTCGGCCGCCGCGGGCTGCGTCTCTGCAGGCGCGGTGCTCGGCGGAGCGATGCTCGGTGCAGCAGGGCGAGGCGCCGCGGCAGCGACGGCGCTCCGGCTGTCCTTGGCGGGCGGGCCGGCGAGCGACGGCGTCACCGCGGGACCGGCCGCCGACGGCGACGGCGCGGGAACGGACACAACGGGCGCAGGCTGCGGTCCGGCAGGCGTGGCCGGCTTCATCGCTTTGGCTTCCGCGGAAGCCGGCGCCGCGTGAGCATCCGCGTGATGACCGGCGTCCTTGGCTTCCGCCTTTTGGCCGCCCTCCTTCTTGGCATCCTGCTTCAGGATCTCGGCCTGCAACGCCTTCGGGTCCAGCTTGCCGACCTCGGGCAGCTTCAACGCGGACGGCCCCATGGTCTGCGGCGCATCCGATCCGGTGGGCTGGAAGCCGACGTCGATGATGAAGTTCTTTTCCTCGCGGAACGAATGCACGTCGGCGCCGCCGATCAGCGTGAAGTCGACCGAGGAATTGCCGCCGTTGATGGCCTGGGAGATCGAGGCGACGCTCGGCGGCGATGCGAGCTGCGCATCGGCGAGGTCGAAGGTCAGCGGCGTGTTGAACTGCACGCTGAGCTTGCGGTCGGTCGTGGTCGACGACACCCGCACGTCGGGTGGGACTTCGAACACGTAACGCACGAAAGTCGGCTGCACCGAGGTCCGGACCCGGATCGGCGGTCGCTTCTTGACTTCGGCGGCGGCGCGCTGCGCTCGCAACGCGCGCTCGGCGGCGCGGGCACGTTCGGCGAGTTCCTTGACCACGTCGGCCGGCAATCCCGGCGGCGCACCAGTCCAGGTCTCCGGCAGCAGATCGACGAACATTCGCTCGCCGGCGGCCATCGCGTTAACGGTGAGTTTGCGCGTCAGCGCCAGACGGATCGCGTAGCCGTCCGGATCGATGCGCGCCGAGCCGATATAACCGGGTGCGGAATCGGCCAGTTTGTCGACTGGAATGTCGACCGGGCGCTTGAAGCGGATCACGACGATCAAGCCGGCGGTGGCAACGTCGGACTCGACGTCTTCGGCGAGCTTGAGCAGCAGCCGGCCGTAACCGCCCTTTGCTTCGAAGCTGGCTTCGCCGCGGACCTGCGCTGTGGCCGGCTGTGCGGTCAGCGCGGCGGCGATCAGCAGCGCGAGCGCAAGGCAGAACCTTGCGACGCGCCCGACCAGCGCCTGTGACCAAACTCCAGCGGCAGCCATTCGCGCCATCCGTCGTATCTTTCGGTCAACGACCCCGTCGCCGACCGATTCAGAGCGGCTTCGCCGCTCGCCATCAATACACAGTTCGAGCATGCGATCGGGCGCGGCGGAAGCGCGCAGAACCGCAGCCTGCCGCCACTAGGGCATAGAAGCTGTTAACGGTGGTTTAACCTTCGTGCGACGTTGCGGCGGCCCGCTGCGCTCGATGCTCGGCCGCGCACAGATTGCTGCACCGAACGCCTCTTCAATCAGTGATTTAGATTGTCGGCATAGACACGTTTTTGATAGTAGTGAGCGAGTGCGGAGCGCAACCACCTGAGGCCGTCCATCCGCCGACGTCCCACGAACGAGAGACGCGCCCCCCAATCTCCAACCTGTCCGACCACGCCATGCTGCTGAAGGGTCTCTACAAGGTCGAATTCGAAACGCCACGCCGCAAGGCGGTGGGCGTGGTCTTCGCGTCCGACGGCCGGCTTCACGGCGGCAGTTCGGCGTTCGCCTATATCGGCGCGTTCGAACAGAGCGGCCAGACGATCCACGGCACCATCACGGCGCGCAGACATACCGTCGACCCGGCGATCCAATCGGTGTTCGGCGTGGACGACGTCCGCGTCGACTTCCACGGCTCGACGATCGGCGACTACGCGCAGGTCGAGGGGGTGGCCGCTCAAGCGCCTTCGCTGGGCTTCAAGGCAGTACTGACGCGGATCAGCGGGTAGCTCGCGATACCGGCGGCGCCCGTCAGGGACGCGGCACCGGCCGGCCTTCGATCTTCGGCAGCACCGCGGTCGAAGCCACCGAAGCCTTGCCGGTCGCGCGGCGGGCCATTTCCACGGTGAGCTTCTCGGCGGCTTCCGCCGTCATCAGCCCGAGGATGTCGGACATCTTGCGCGGGGCGATCTGTGTGGCGATCTCGATCAGCACCGGCATTTCAAGGCGATCGAAGATCTTGGCAGCGTCCTTCGGCTTCATTGCCTCGTACATCGTGACGATGCCCTTGAAGCGCGCCGCCTCGGCTTCCGACTTCTCCTCGGTCGCCTTGCCGATCTGGCCCTCGGTCTGCTTCATCTCCTGGACCTTGGATTCGATCCGCTTCTCCGCCGCCTTGAGCAGGCTTTCGCGAATTTCGACTTCGCGGGCGCGGGCGTCGAGTTCCTGACGGCGCGCCTGCAGCCGCTCCAGGATGGCGCGTTCGGAAGCTGAGATCGGCGGCGTCTCCGGCTCGGCCTCGGCCGGCTTGGTCTCTTCCGGCGGCGCGACAACAGGCTTGGGCTCTTCTTTCTTCTTCGGCTCGCCGTGAACCGAGCCGGTGATGTCGGGATCGATCGGCTTCCGTCCGGGGAAGTTCAGGTTCTCCTGGGCCCATGACGGCTTGGTCGCGTTCGGATCGTAATCGAACACGTAGCCGCCATCGAGCACCAGTCCGGCGATCTTCAGCACCGCGAGGCCGAAGACCGCGACCAGCACCACCGGCAGGATGCGGATGTCCCGGAATGCGTTCATGCAGCCAAGCCGTTTTGTCGCCTACGCTCCGCAAAAGCCTGCGCCGCCGCCGCATTGGCCTGCGCCGCCGATACCGGCTGCTGTTCGCCCGCCGGCCGCGCCGCCGCGACGATCTTCGACAACCGCCGGAGCACGTTGTCGCCCTCGCCGAGCTGCTTCTTGAGCTGATCGGACAGCGCCGAGGCGGCGGCGATGTCGCGGCCGAGGTTCTCGTTGACCTCACGCACCGTGAGTTTGAGGCCGCCGATCGCGCGCTCGGCGATCTCGGTGACGGTGATCAATTCGCCGATCGTCGCCTTCAGCGACGCTTCGTCGGCCTTCAGCCGCAGCAGCCGCTTGTTGAGCAGCCAACAATACGCGACGGTGATGAGCAGCAGCACGGCGACCAGGCTTTCGATCACGATTGCGAAGGTGTGGCTCATTGTGCCTCCATCATTTTGCTCTGCTCGTCGGTGCGCTCGAACATCGCGTAGGTCGTCAGCGGCCTACGCAACGGCTTGGTGACGCGGATCGCGACGCGATCGCCGACCCTGCCCATCCGGCCCTCGGTCAACGTCACGTTGCCGCAGCGAACCGCCACGGTGGCGTCGGCGCTGAGTTCGAGTGGCAGGGTGTCGCCGACCTGCAGCGCCATCAATTGGCGCAGCGGCAGCTCGGCTTCGTACAGCACCGCATCGACCGAAATATCGGCCTGCACGATCTCGGTGGCGAGGTGACCTTCCCAGACCTGATCACGGCCGAATTTTTCGCCCATGAACATCTGCATCAACACGCCGCGGATCGGTTCGATCGTGGCGTATGGCAGCAGCAGCTCGATGTTGCCGCCGCGGTCTTCCATGTCGATGTGCAAGCGGACCAGGATCGCGGCGTTGGCGGGCCGGCTGATCGCGGCGAAACGCGGATTGGTTTCGAGCCGGTCGATCGAGAACGACACTGGCGACAGCGGCCGGAACGCCTGCTCGGCGTCGGCCAGCACCACTTCCAGCAGCCGCTTCACCAGATTGGTTTCGATCGTGGTGTAGGGACGTCCCTCGATGCGCAGCGCCGCCTGGCCACGGCGGCCACCGAGCAACACGTCGATCATCGAATAGATCAGGCTGGAGTCGACGGTGGCGAGCCCGAAGTTCTGCCACTCCTCGGCCTTGAACACGCACAGCACCGCCGGCAGCGGGATCGAGTTCATATAGTCGCCGAACCGGACCGAGGTGATGCGGTCGAGCGAGACTTCGACGTTGTCGGAGGTGAAATTGCGCAAGCTCGTCGTCATCAACCGCACCAGGCGGTCGAACACGATTTCGAGCATCGGCAGACGCTCGTAGGAGACCATCGCCGAGTCGATGATCGCGCGAATGCCGGAGTTCTCGTCGAGGTGTACCTCGCCGACGCTGAAGCCGAGGAGATTGTCGATCTCCTCCTGCGACAGCACCCGCTCGCCGCCGTTCTTGCCGCCGCCGAGATCGCGGCCGCCATCCTCGACCATGGCGGCCCATTGCTCCGCCATCGTCCCGGTGAGTTCGTTCTCCGCTGCCGCCTTCGCCGCGGCCTCGGGATCCTCCGAGGCCATGGAGGCTTCCCATTGGGCGGCAATTGCGTCCTGGTCGAGTTGGTCCTGGCCGGCCATGCTCAGCTCACTGCACCAGTACTTCCTTGAACAACACCGCCGACACCTGCGCGGGTGCAACCGCCAGGTTGACGCGCCGGGTCAGTTCCTCCTTCATCCGAAACATCCCGACCGAACCGTTGAGATCGCCGGAACGCAGCTCGCGCAAGTAAGTCTGAAACAGGTCGGTGATCCGCGGCATGTTCGGCTTGATCTGTTCGGCCACCTTCTCGTCCTTCACCTCGAGAACGACCTTGGCCTTGAGATATTGCACCCGCTCGCCCGGCTGGCCGGCGAGGTTGACCATGATCTCCGGCACTTCGACGAAGTTCGGCGGCTTCACTTCCTTGGCGGCTTCGGCCTGGTGGGCATCTTCGCCGTGCCCCGCGAACAGGAAGAAATATGCGCCGCCGCCGCCGAGCAGCAGCACGGCCGCAGCGGCGATGATGATGATCAGCTTCTTCTTGCTCTTCGGCGCTCCGCCTTCACCGGCTTCGGCGCCTTCTTCCGGTTTCTCTGCGTCCGCCATCGGCCGAATCGCCATGTCCTAAAAAAAGCGAGCCGCAGCCGGGGCGAACCGTAAACGCGAGACTAACGCCGCCAGCGCCCAAGGCTCTGATGACACGACGCTATGGCGCAATGGTTAACGGAACCTTTCCAAGCGGCCGCAGCTAGGAAGAATTTGCCGGCCGGTATGGTCAACAAGTCCTTTATTGCCGCCTGCGCGACCCGCTTAAAATTATCAAGCCACTGAAATTTATTGATTTTTAGATTTGGCACGAGGTTCGCAAGAGCTTCCGTGAACCGCACGCTTGGGAGAGCACCTGCGGTTCGCACGATCCGCCACCGGTCTGGGAGGGCTTGGCGGCGGATCATTGAAGGGAGAACCACCGATGGAGAATGCACTTCTCGTCGGACTGTCACGACAGGTCGTGCTCGAACGACAGATGGATGTCGTCGCGAACAACCTCGCCAACGTCAGCACCACCGGCTTCAAGGCCGAGCGGTCGATGTTTCAGGAATTTCTCAACACCCGCGCGCACGAAGACAATTTCGCGCGGCCGGACCAGCGCGTCAGCTTCGTGCAGGACCGCGCCACCTACCACGACCTGTCGACCGGCCCGCTGGAGCAGACCAAGAACCCGCTCGACCTCGCGATCGACGGCAAGGGTTTCCTGGTGGTGCAGACGCCCCAGGGCGAGCGCTTTACCCGCGATGGCTCGCTGAAGGTCAACGCTCAGGGCCAACTCGTTAACGGCTCGGGCTTTCCGGTGCTCGGCACCGGCGGCCCGATCGTACTCCAGCCGACCGACAAGGAAGTGTCGATCTCGCCGGACGGCCGCGTCAGCGTGCTGGAAGGCACCTCGATGATCGACTCGCTGCGCGGCAAGCTGCGGGTGGTGTCGTTCGACCGCCCGCAGAGCCTGATCAAGGAAGGCGGCAATCTGTTCGCGGCGACTTCCGATCAGGGCACGCCGGATATCAAGTCGGTCCTGCGCCAGGGTTACGTCGAGAAATCGAACGTCAACTCGGTGATGGAAATGACGCGGATGATCGACGTCACCCGCACCTACACCCAGATCTCGGCGATGCTGCAGCAAGAGAGCGAGCTGCGGAAGACTGCGATCGAGCGGCTCGCCGAAGTGCCGGCCTAACGGAGACTGACGATGCGCGCACTCTACACCGCAGCGACCGGAATGGCGGCCCAGGAACTCAACGTCCAGGTGATCTCCAACAACATCGCCAATATGCGGACCACCGGGTTCAAGAAGCAGACCGCGCAGTTTCAGGACCTGATCTACGATCACGTCCGCCGCGTCGGCGCGCAGGCGTCCGACCAGGGCACGATCCTGCCGGTCGGTGTCGACATCGGCGGCGGCGTCAAGACCGTCGGGACGCCGCGGCTGATGACCCAGGGCACGCTGTCGCCGACCGGCAACGACCTCGACATGGCGGTGCGCGGCGAAGGGTTCTTCAAGATCCAGATGCCGGACGGCACCTTCGCCTATACGCGCGACGGCTCGTTCACCACCGACAACACCGGCCGCATCGTCACCGCCGGCGGCAATCCGGTGCAGCCGACCATCACGATTCCGAACGGCGCCACCAGCATCACCGTCGCCACCAACGGCCAGGTCTCGGTGACGGTGTCCGGCTCGACCACGCCGACCGTGCTCGGCCAGATCGGCCTGACGCGGTTCATCAACAAGGCCGGCCTGCAGCCGCAGGGCGACAATCTGTTCGTCGAAACCCCGGCCTCGGGCACGCCGCAGGACGGCATCGCCACCGCCGACGGCCTCGGCGACATCCTGCAGAAGACGCTGGAACAGGCCAACGTCGAAGCGGTGACGGAAATCTCGGACCTGATCTCGGCGCAGCGCGCCTACGAGATGAACGCCAAGGTGGTCAGCGCCGCCGACCAGATGCTGCAGTCCACGTCCAACATGTTCCGCTGAGGGAGGCGTCAGATGATCCGGACTCTCCTTCTCGCGGCCAGCTTCGTCGCTGCCGCCGGCGCCACCGCTTCCGGCCAGACCGCCGCTCCGCAACCGCAGCCGGCCGCCGAGCTGCGGCCCAGCGAGGTGCTGAAGACACCGGTACTGCGGGCTCACGTCGAAGTCACCGGCGAGCTGGTCCGGATCGGCGACGTAATCGACAATGCCGGGGCCGCCGCAGACATCGCGATCTATCGCTCGCCCGATCTCGGCACCACCGGCGCGCTGCCAACCGCGACCGTGCTCGCCGCGCTGCGCGCCCATCAGGTGATCGGCGTCGACACCCGCGACATTTCCGAGATCACCGTGACCCGGCTGGCGCGCACGCTGTCGGCCAAGGAAATCGAGCAGCAGGTGATCCGCACCCTGCAGCAGCGCCACAGTCTCGGCGAGGCCGAGGACATCACCGTGAACTTCGACCGCGACGTCGAAACCAAGACGCTGCCGGCCGCCTATGCGGGCGCGCTGCAACTCGTCAGCGAGCGGTTCGACCTGCGCAGCGGCCGGTTCGACATCAGCTACGAGATCGCCGGCGGGCAAGGCACCGCGCCGGCGCGGCTGCGGGTCACCGGCACCGCGATCGAAACCGTGATGGCCACGGTGCTGACGCGCCCGGTGCAACGCAACGACGTGATCAAGGCCTCCGACATCGCAACCGAGCGCCGGCCGAAGAGCGAGGTCGCCTCCGACGCCGTCGCGCGCGATGCGGCGATCGGCATGCAGGTGCGGCAGACTCTGCGCGGCGGCCAAGTGCTGCGCAGCGCCGACCTCTCCAAGCCCGACCTGGTACTCCGCGATCAGGCCGTCACGTTGATCTACCGCGCCGCCGGTCTGTATCTCACCGCGCGCGGCAAGGCGCTCGACACCGGGGCCGAGGGCGACGTCGTCAGCGTGCTCAACCTTCAGTCCAAGCGCACCATCACCGGCACGGTGGTCGGTCGCGGCCAGGTCGCCATCACCGTCATCTCTCCGCGCGTCGTCGCCAGCGCCACGAAACCCGAGTAAAGTTCATGTCGAAGTCAGTGCCGCTGCAACGCATCGTTCTGGTCGCCGCTCTGGTGGCCACGGGCGGACTCGCCGGGGGCTGCTCCTCGATCGATCGTCTCGCCGCGATCGGCGAACGGCCGGCGCTCACCCCGATCGAAAATCCGACCACGCAGCCCGGCTACAAGCCGGTGCAGATGCCGATGCCGAAGCCGGAAGTGGCGTCCTACAATGCCAACTCGCTGTGGCGGAACGGCAGCCGCGCCTTCTTCAAGGATCAGCGCGCCGCCAAGATCGGCGACATTCTCACCGTGACGGTGAACTTCACCGACAAGGCCAATATCGCCAACGAGACTCAGCGCAGCCGCACCAGCAAGGAAGACTCCGGCATCACCGATTTCATCGGCAGCAAGACGATCACGACCCCCGCGACCGCGGTGCTGCCGGGCCGGATCCTGACCACCGACTCCACCTCGTCGTCCGACGGCAAGGGTTCGGTGCAGCGTCAGGAAGCGTTGCAAACCAGCGTCGCCGCGGTGGTGACGCAGGTGCTGCCGAACGGCAACCTGGTGGTCGAAGGCAAGCAGGAGATCCGCGTCAATTTCGAAGTGCGCGAACTGATCGTCGCCGGCATCGTCCGTCCCGAAGACATCCAGAGCGACAACACCATCGACTCGAGCAAGATCGCACAGGCCCGCATCGCCTATGGCGGCCGCGGCCAGATCACCGACGTCCAGCAGCAGCGCTACGGCCAGCAGGTGATGGACGTGCTGCTCCCGTTCTGACCGTCATGACCTGACAACGAGCTCCCACACCCGGCCGCGAACCTAGGCGCGGTCAGGTGTTCCAACGCGGCCTCCGTCCGGCTCTCCCTCCGGACGGGGGCCGCGGTCGTTTTAAAGCACGCGACTGGATGAGCCGCTTACGACCGCGCAGCCGTCGTCGCTGGCGGCTCGCCCTGCCCCGTCGTGCCCTTGCTGCCCGCCGCCTTTCGCCGCTCGACCCGCCGCAGCACGAAGACGTAGAACACCGGCACGAACAGCACCGCCAGCACGGTGGCTGACAGCATGCCGCCGAACACACCGGTGCCGATCGCATTCTGGCTTCCGGCGCTGACGCCGCTCGCGAACGCCAGCGGCGAGACGCCGAGGATGAAGGCAAGCGAGGTCATGATGATCGGGCGGAAGCGGACCGCCGCCGCCTCGATCGCCGCCTCGCGCAGCGGCTTGCCTTGGGCGTGCAGGTCCTTGGCGAATTCGACGATCAGGATCGCGTTTTTCGCGGACAGACCGATGATCGCGATCAGGCCGACCTTGAAGTAGATGTCGTTCGGCATGTCGCGGATCATCACCGCGAGCAACGCGCCGATGATGCCGAGCGGCACCACCAGCATCACCGACAGCGGGATCGACCAGCTTTCGTACAGCGCCGCCAGCAGCAGGAACACGAACAGCACGCTGAGCCCGATCAGGAACGGCGCCTGATTGCCGGACTGAATTTCCTGCAGCGACTGCCCGGCCCATTCGAAGCCGAAGCCGCGCGGCAACTGCTTGGCGAGCCGCTCCATCTCGGCGATCGCTTCGCCCGACGAATGGCCCGGCGCGGCGTCGCCGGCGAAACGCACCGACGGATAGCCGTTGAAGCCGATCACCTGGATCGGTCCCTTCGACCATTCGGTTCGCGCAAATGCCGACAGCGGCACCATGCCGCCTGCGGCGTTGCGGACGTTCAGCTTGAGCAGGTCGTCCGCGTCCATCCGGCGATCGTCCTGCGCCTGAATGGTGACGCGCTGCATCCGGCCGGCGTTGGGGAAGTCGTTGACGTAGGCCGAGCCGAGGCTTCCGGTGATGGTGGCGTTGATGTCGGCGAACGACACGCCGAGCGCGTTCGCCTTCTCGCGGTCGATCACCAGATGCAGCTGCGCCGAATTGGCCACCCCCTCGACGCGGACGCCGGTCAGCACCGGGCTCGCCGCCCCCGCCGCGGTCAGCCGCGTCGCGGCATCATCGAGAGCCGCATTGCCGAGGCTGCTGCGGTCCTGCAGCCGGAAGGTGAAGCCGGTGAAGTTGCCGAGGCCGTCGATCGGCGGCGGCTCGAACGCCATCACCGCGGCGTCGCCGATCTTCGCAAGTTCGCCATTGGCGCGCCTCGCAATCACCGCCGCGCTGTCATGGCCGCGTTCGCTCCAATCCTTCAGGGTCACAAACGCCACCGCGGCGCTCTGCGAATTGCCGGAAAAGCTGAAGCCCGCCACGGTGAACACCTGGGACACGCTCGGATCGGCGAGGAAGACACGTTCGGCCTGTTCGATCGAAGTCATCGCGCGGGTCTGGGTCGCTTCGGTCGGCGCCTGCATGTCGACGATCAAATAGCCTTGATCTTCGGTCGGCAGGAACGCCGCGGGCAGCCGCAAATACGCCCAGCCGAGTCCAACGAGCAGCGCCAGATACACCACCATCAACCGCCCGGTGCGCCCCGTCGCCCAGCGGACGCCGTTGCGATAGCGGCCGGAGACGCGCGCGAAGCTGCGATTGAACCAGCCGAAGAAGCCCCCCTTCTCGTGGTGATCGTCCGGCACCGGCTTCAGGAACGTCGCGCACAACGCCGGCGTCAAGGTCAGCGCCAGGAAGCTGGAGAACAGGATCGAGACCACCATCGTCAGACTGAACTGGCGATAGATGATGCCGACCGCACCGGGGAAGAACGCCATCGGCAGAAACACCGCGGTCAGCACCAGCGTGATGCCGACGATCGCGCCCTTGATCTGCTCCATCGCCTTGATGGCCGCCTGACGCGGCGACAGACCTTCGGTCGCCATCAGCCGCTCGACGTTCTCGACCACCACGATCGCATCGTCGACCAGGATGCCGATCGCCAGCACCATCGCGAACATCGTCAGCACGTTGATCGAGAAGCCGGTGGCGAACATCACCGCGCAGGTGCCGAGCAGCGCGATCGGCACCACCAGGGTCGGGATCAGGGTGTAGCGGATGTTCTGCAGGAACAGGAACATCACCACGAACACCAGCGCCATCGCTTCGGCGAGCGTGGACAGCACCTTCTCGATCGACGCCTTGATGAACGGCGTGGTGTCGTAGGGAATCTCGTAGGTCATCCCCTTGGGGAAGTACTGCGACAGTTCCTTCATCTTGGCGGTGACGGCCTTGGAGGTGGCGAGCGCATTGGCCGTCGCTGACAACTGCACGCCGATCGACGCTGCGGGCTGGCCGTTCAGCCGGCTTTCCGAATTGTAGTCCTCGCCGCCGACCTCGACACGGGCGACGTCGCGCAGCCGCACCGACGAGCCGTCACGATTGGCGCGCAGCACGATGGCGCCGAATTCCTCCGGCGTGCCGAGCTGGCCCTTGACCAGCACCGGCGCGGTGACCTCCTGCGACACCGGATTGGGCGTCGCGCCGATCCGTCCGGCCGCGACCTGCGCGTTCTGTGCGGCGATCGCCGCCGAGACGTCGCTGACGGTCAGCCCGACGCCGAACAGCTTGTCCGGATCGATCCACACCCGCATTGAGCGCTGGGTGCCGAACAGCTGCGCCTTGCCGACACCTTCGACCCGGCGGATTTCACTGATGATGTTGCGGGTGATGTAGTCGCCGACCGCGATGCTATCGAGCGATCCGTCGGTGGTCTGCACCGAGATGAACATCAGGAAGGTGCTGGAGGCTTCGTCGACCAGAATGCCGCGCTGAGTCACCGCGCTCGGCAGCCGCGACTCCACGCGCCGGATGCGGTTCTGCACGTCGACCGTGGCCTGGGCGAGCGAGGTCCCCGGCTGAAACGACACCTCGATCGAGATCTGACCGGTCGCGTCGGTGGTCGACTCGAAGTACATCAGGCCGGGAATGCCGGCGAGTTGATCTTCGATCAGCCGGACGACGCCCTGATAGATCTCCTCGGACGACGCTCCCGGATAGTTGGCGGTGACCGAAATCTTGGCGGGCGCGATGTTCGGATATTGCGCGACCGGCAGGAACGGAATCGCCAACGCGCCGGCAATCATGATGAAGATTGCGACGACCCACGCGAACACCGGCCGCGCGATGAAGAAATCGGGCATGGCTGCTGAGCCTTACTTCGCGTGGGAGGCGGTGCCGGCGCTGCCGGCTGTCGCGACGCCGGGCCAAGGCTTCGGGTCGACCGACGCCCCCGGCGACAGCGTGTGGAAACCTTGCACGATCACCGCGTCGCCGGCCTTCAACCCGTCGGCGATGATCCAGCGGCCGTCGACCAGACGCGACGGCGTCACCGGCCGCAGTTCGGCCTTGCGGTCGGCCGTGACGACGTAGAGCTGCGCCTGACCTCCGGGATCGCGGCGCAGCGCGCGGTCGGGCACCGCCAGCACGCCCGCCTGCTCGCCCTGCACGAGTTGCACCCGGACATACATGCCGGGCAACAGGTCGCCGTCCGGATTGGGAAACTCGCCGCGCAGTGTCACCTGCCCGGTGGTGGCGTCGACCGAGGCTTCGGAGAACAGCAGACGGCCACGATGGGCATAGCTCGCACCATTGTCGAACCGCAGCCGCACCTCGGCCTCGATCTCATCGCCCGGCTTCGCCGAGCGCTGCGCGGCGTGCTTCAGGGCCAGCAGGTCGTTGGCCGACTGGGTGAAGTCGGCATAGACCGGGTCGAGCTGCTGGATCGTCGCCAGACTCTCGCTGCCGCCGACGGTGAACAGTGCCCCCTCGGTGATCAGTGCCCGGCCGATCCGGCCGGTGATCGGCGCGCGGACTTCGGTGTACTGCAGATCGAGCTCGGCGCCCTGCAGCCCGGCGCGCGCGGAGGCCTCATCCGCCTCCGCCTGCGCCAGTTCGGCGATCGCCTTGTCGTAGAGCTGGCCGGTGGTCGCGTCGCGATTCTTCAGTTGGGTCTGGCGCTCGGCCTGCTGGGCCGCCAGCGCACGCGTCGCCTCGGCGCGTTGCAGCGCCGCCTTGGCGCTGGCGACGCGAACCTGAAACGGCGCCGGATCGAGCCGGTACAGGACGTCGCCCTGCTGGACGATGGTGCCTTGCTTGAACACGCGCTCGACGATGATGCCGGAGACGCGCGGGCGCACCTCGGCGATCCGGGTCGGCGCGATCCGCCCGGGCAGGTCGCTGACGATGCGCACCGTTTCCGGCGCGACCGTCACCACGCTGACCTTCACCGGCGGCGCTGCCTGATCGGCCCCCGCCTGTTTGCCGTCACCACAGCCGGCCAGACTTACCACTACGCCAAACGCGCAAGCGGCCCGGAGGGCGGCCTTCATCTTCGTCGTCACGCAACTCACCTTTGCTCGGCGCGAACGCGGAGCCCCCAGCCACACCGCAACCGCCCTAAAGATACCATCCGGTTGGTATATTAGATTGTTGACAGTGACAACCGGCCACCGTCTAGATTCATCCAGACGTCACATCGAAAGTCTCTCGCCGCGATGAGCAGCGCCTATGAGCGAAAGAAGCAACCGGAGGTGGTCCGCCGCGCGCTGATCGACTGCGCCGCCACCCTGGCGCTGGAGCGCGGCCTGCAGGCCGTCACGGTGCAGGCCGTCGCCGCCGCGGCGGGCGTCACCAAGGGCGGGCTGTTTCATCACTTTCCGACCAAGGAGAGACTGATCGAGGCGGTGTTCGACGCGCAGCTCGACGTGTTCGGCGCCGCCGTCGACGAGGCGCTGCAGGACGACCATTCCAGCTACGGCTGCTTCACTCGCGCCTATGTGCGGGCCACCTTCAATCTCAGCGATCAGGACGATAGCCAGTGCGGCGGCGCTTTGGCGGTGTCGATGATGACCGATCCGCTGCTGCGGCCGCGCTGGTCGGAGAGGATGCGCGCGTGGCTGACCAAGCACAGGAAGACCGACTCGGCGCCGGCGCTGGAGATCGTCCGGCTCGCCGCCGACGGCGCCTGGCTCGCCGACCTCACCCACCTCGCCCCCGATCTGCGGATGGACCGCAAAAAGCTACTGGCGCGGCTGATCGCGATGACGCGGAAAGACTGACCTGCGGAGCCTGATACGCGCACTTCGGACACGCCGCATCACGGCCGATCACAACTCGCCGGCCGAGACATCCGCAGACATGATCCGGCGCATCGACGGCATCCCGCGATCGTAGTTGTATCGCGACCGGGGAACGCTACGTTCCCCGCGCTCGGTGATTCTGGCGTGGAGTCTTCGGGCCCAATGGAGAAATCAGATGACCAAGACCGGCGCCGCATTGTTCGCGGCAGCGACCATTCTCACTCTGGCGGCGGCTCCGGCCTCGGCCCGCGATTTCCCTTATTGCCTGCAGGGCGGCGGATGGGGTTACCCCGGCAACTGCCAGTTCGACTCCTACCAGCAGTGCATGGTGACGGCTTCGGGCACCCTGGCTTATTGCGACATCAATCCGGTCTTCGCGTTCAGTGAGAGGCCACAGGCTTCCGAGCCGCAGGACGCTCCGCCGCCGAAGCGGCAGCTCCATCATCGCCGGCAATGAGGCGCCGACGGACGGCGGTCATGATGCCGGATCACCTGCGCGAGGGTGTAACGGTAGTTACCGAAAAACGACGGCGCCGCTTCCGGCCGGAAGCGACGCCGTAAAACTTCGATCAGGCGACCCGCCTATTCGTCGCGATACACCTTTTCGCGCTTCTCATGGCGCTCCTGGGCTTCGACCGAGAGCGTCGCAATCGGGCGCGCTTCGAGCCGCTTCAAAGAGATCGGCTCGCCGGTCTCCTCGCAATAGCCGTAGGTGTTGTCTTCGATCCGCTGCAGCGCCGCGTCGATCTTGGCGATCAGCTTGCGTTGACGGTCGCGAGCGCGCAGCTCAATAGCGCGGTCGGTTTCGGAAGAGGCGCGATCGGCCAAGTCGGGATGATTGACGTTCTCTTCCTGTAGTGCCTGGAGCGTGAGTTTGGCTTCACGCAGGATCTCGTCCTTCCAAGCCAACAATTTGGCGCGAAAATACTCGCGCTGCCGCTCGTTCATGAACGGCTCTTTCTCGGATGGTCGATAGTCTTTCAACTTTTCCAAGGGCAATCCATGATCCACATGAGGCGGTAAACACCCCGCCTGCGCGGCAGCTTATATAGCGCCGGGGTGTGACAGACAATATCGACCGCAACGTTCGTAGCGGAACAGCGAAATCGCTGGGGAACAGGTTTCGGAAAGCTCAACCCTGGCCGGCCTTGGCGAGCTCGACTTCGACTCGCAGCTCGATCTCTCCGAGCACCGCGTCGAGGCCCGGATCGCCGGAGCTGTCCTTCAATTCGGCAGCGGCGGCCCGCAGCCGGGCAACCATGGCGGCGTCGAGCGAGCCGGACAGCAGCCCGATCTTCAGATCGTCGAGCGCGTCCAGCGCAGTCCGCCCGCGCCGCACTGAGCGCTTGCGCCGCTCGGTGGCATCCTCGACCCCCTGCATCGCCAGCAGCGCGTCGAGGCCGGCCGCCGGGCGCGGCGCGCTGATCGGCTTGGAGTCGTGCGGCGTCGGCGCGGTGGGCAGCGAGAACGTGCTCGATCCGGAGCGCCGGACTGGGCCGGTGCCGGTCGATGTGGTGGTGCCGTTTGGACCGTAAATGCGCATCGTATCTCTCGCCGTGTCCAGGCTCGCCGCGGAACAGCTTACACCCAGGGCGGCAACAGGGCTGAGGCCCCCGACCCGCAGCAAACCGTTTTATGGTTAACGGCGAGTAAACGGCCCGGCAAGAATTGCCGGGAGCGGCAGTTTCGGCGCTGCGGGAACCCGAACCCGGCTCCGGAAAATGGAACTTCCATACGTAATATCAACAAGTTGCGCCGACTCGCGGAGTGGCACAGGACTGGCAAGGAATGGCTGACCCACGTCGTCGGCGCATGCCGTCGATGGATCGACAGGAGCCGTGAATGCTGCGTCCGACCACCCGAATCCTCAAGCTGGCCTCGGCGGTGCTGTGCGCGCTGCTGCTGACCGGCCAGGCGGCGAACGCGACCTCTCGGATCAAGGACCTCGCCAACATCGAAGGCATCCGCCAGAACCAGCTGATCGGCTACGGCTTGGTGGTCGGCCTCAACGGCACCGGCGATACCCTCAACAACATTCCCTTCACCAAGCAGTCGCTGCAGGCGATGCTGGAACGGATGGGCGTCAACATCCGCGGCGCCACCATCCGGACCGGCAACGTCGCCGCCGTGATGGTAACCGGCAATCTGCCGCCGTTCGCCACCCAGGGCACCCGGATGGACGTCACCGTCTCGGCTCTTGGCGACGCCAAGAACCTGCAGGGCGGCACCCTGCTGGTCACGCCGCTGCTCGGTGCCGATGGCAACGTCTATGCGGTCGCGCAGGGCTCGCTGGCGATCGGCGGCTTCCAGGCCGCGGGTGCCGCGGCGAGCATCACCCAGGGCGTCCCGACCGTGGGCCGGATCGCCAACGGCGCGATCATCGAGCGCGAGATCGAATTCGCTCTGAATCGGCTGCCGAACGTGCGGCTGGCGCTGCGCAATGCCGACTTCACCACCGCCAAGCGGATCGCCGCCGCGGTCAACGACTATCTCGGCACCAAATGCGCCGAACCGCTCGATCCTTCCACCGTGCAGCTCTCGATCCCGGCCGAATTCAAAGGCAATGCCGTGGCGCTGCTGACGGAGATCGAACAATTGCAGGTCGAGCCGGATCAGGCCGCCAAGATCGTGATCGACGAGCGCAGCGGTATCATCGTCATGGGCCGGGACGTCCGCGTCGCCACCGTGGCGGTCGCGCAGGGCAACCTGACGGTGTCGATCTCCGAAAGCCCGCAGGTGAGCCAGCCTGGGCCGCTGTCGAACGGCAACACCGTGGTCACCCCCAATACCCGCGTGTCGGTAACGCAGGACGGCAAGAAGCTGGCCGTGGTCAAGGACGGGGTGTCGCTGCAGCAGCTCGTCGACGGCCTCAACAGCCTGGGCATCGGCCCGCGCGACCTGATCGGCATTCTGCAGGCGATCAAGGCCGCCGGCGCCATCGAAGCCGACATCGAGGTGATGTGATGACCACTGCCACCACTTACGGCCCGTCGCTTCCGACCTACAACGGCCGGCCCGACTTCGAGCTCGCCGAAGCGCTGTCGAAAGTGCCGGCGAAGCTGCAGCAGAAGGCCAAGGCCAACGCCCGCGACTTCGAGGCGATGTATCTCAACACCATGTTTTCGCAGATGACGACGGGGCTGAAGGGTGAAGGGCCGTTCGGCGACACCGTCGGCACCGGCGTCTGGCGCTCGATGCTCACCGACCAGCATTCGCAGATGATCGCCAAGGCCGGCGGCGTCGGCATCGCCGCCGACGTGTACCGCTCACTGATCCTGCAACAGGCAGCCCGCTCCTGAGCCCGCAAAGGACGACGCCATGATCTCCACGCAACCTCAACAAGTTCAGCCCGCCGCCGTGCAGTCGGTGACGACCCCCACGGATGCACGCAAGCTCGCCGAAGGCCTGATCGAGGTGATGGACGGGTTGCTCAAGCTGATCGAGCGCGAGACCGAACTGGTCCGCGCCGGCAAGATCGCCGAAGCGATGCAGCTCGAAGGCGACAAGGCCGAACGCACCAAGCGTTACATCAGCGCCATCACGCTGGTGCGCGCCAGCCAGCCCTACATGGCGAAAGCGACGCCCGACCTGCTCGCCACGCTACATCGGCACCACGAAGTGTTCCGCGCGATGCTGCAGGTCAATCTGACGGTGCTGGCCACCGCGCACGCGGTGTCGGAAGGCATCGTGCGCGGCGTCAATGCCGAAGTGCAGAAGCGCAACGGCCCGCAGACCTACACCGCCTACGGCCGGCACACCGCGCCGAGCCCGCGTCAGCTGACGCCGATCGCGGTCAGCCGTTCGCTGTAGCCCTCTCCTTCCGAACGCCGATCATCGCCATCGCTGCGCGCGGTGCTTCGTGCGCGCGCATGCTCGTGCGGTCGATCGCTTTCGATTCAAATCATCGCAGTCTTTGCAGGAGGAATTTCAGAACTGTTTGCCACGATGATCGAGGAGGTGTGGGATTGACCTGATGGAAGCCAGGAGGCTGACATGAGTATCGATTTCAACGTCAAACCGGTGGGGGCGCCGGTGATTACGCCGATGCTCAGGCCGGAGCCTGAAGCGGCGCGAACTGCGATACCGACCGATCTTCCCGCGCCACAAAGTGTGACCGCGGCGGAGAGCGGATCCGGCTCGACGGGAGTCAGGTCTCAATCCGACCGCTCGCCGATCGCCCGTCAGGTGATCTTCGATCCGGCTGCGGCAGAGATGGTATATGTCGCGCTCGATCAGGACACGCAGGCGGTGATCAGCCAATATCCGGAATCTTGGCAGCTCAAGGCTCGCGCCTACTTCCGCGAGCTCGATCAGTCCAAGACCGCCCGGAGCGGATCGCTCGCAACCGACCGCGTCGTCTGACGCGCGCTCGGATCGTTCGACGGGATCTTCCCGGCCTGCCGGTCGCAGGCGCGGGGATTTCGTGCTGCCCGCAAGGAGGAACTGTGCACCGGCGCAGAACCATCACGCACATTCAGCGGGATCATTTCACGCGCGACCGCTGAGGCCCGCGGCGATGTTTCGGTTAATGTCGATCAGCGCCTGCAGGCGCTCGACTTCCGGCTTGATCTGCAGCGCGCTGGACTGGCTGAGCACGAACACGCCAATATTGGCGATGTTCTGGCGAATTTCGATCGATTGCGGATTGTCGTCGCGCATCGCTTCAGAAACGAAAATCGACCACAGCTTGCGATTGAACATCAGCGCTTCCTGAAGTCCGATCGCGCCCTTCTCTTCCCAGTTGGTGACGATGTCTTGGAGCTGTTTGGCCGCCTTCAACAACGCTTGCGCCTCGATTTCGCGAGGAGATGCTGTTCTCTGCGCGGTTCGGGCGTAGGCTTGCGCGGCACTCGACATCGTCTACCTCGACAATAATTCTTCTTCACGCTTGATGAGGGGGCGCAGCTCTCTGAGTGCCTTATAGAGATTGCCGCTTAAGATTAGATTACTGGTCGCCTCGATCGTTTCCCGGAAGCTCGGAACCGCCTCGAGCAATTCCTTGATGAAGCCCAGGTACAGCTCCTGGTACGCGGGAATGTCGTTCTGCAGATACATCATCTGCACGCACAGATAGATGCGCTTGACCGGCGTGTTGGCGGTCTCCGCGGTGAGAATGTCCTTCTCGCGCAGGATCGGCGCATCGCCGTCAATCAGGAAAGTCGTGCGGGCGTCGGAGTTGGTGATCACGCTCTGCCCGATCACGATCCGCTCGAACGGTTTCAATTCGACTCGCAGAGGCATGGTGTCTCCCTTCGCGTACGGTCAACGGACCAAAATCGACTCATCCTCAAGCCATTTTCCTTATGCGCAGGCTTTCCGAATCGATCCAGTGCAAACGCGCCGTAGTTTCAGGGGAAAAGTGCAACAGCCGATTGCGCGGCGGCGAGTCGCGACGGCGGCGACCCGCCGCTGCGACCGTCGTCCCGGCGCGCGGCCGGGACCGCCGTGACTACCGCAGCAGCTGCAGCACGCTCTGCTGCGACTGGTTGGCGAGCGACAGCGCCGACACCGCGATCGATTGCCGGGTCGACAGCGCCTGACTGTTGGCTGCTTCTTCGTTGGTGTCGGCGAGCGTCAGGTTGGACGAGCCGGTCTGCAGCACGTTGATCAGGTTCTTGGCGAACTCCTGACGGATCTGCACGATCGACAGGTTGGAGCCGTAGGACGACGCCTGCGACCGCAGCGTGGTCGAGGCGGTGTTCAGCGCAGCGAGCGTCTTGTTGGTCGCGGCGTTGTCGATGAAGTCGGTGCCGGACACCAGCGTCGGCAGGCCGAGCGCCGCCGGCGACAGCGCGGTGCCGACGATGGTCAGCGTCGACTTGCCGGTCTCGTTGAACACCAGCTTCAGGGTGTCGCCGTTCAGCAGGTTGACGCCGTTGAACGACGCGTCCTGCGACGTGGTGGTGATCTGCGCGATCACGTTGTTGTACTGATCGACCAGCTTGGCGCGCGCCATCTGCGAGGTGGCGTCGGGCACCGGCGGGTTCGGCGTGCTGAAGGTCAGCGTCGCCGTGATGGTGCCGCCGAGCACGCCGCCGTCGGCAATCGAGCCGAGCGTCGACGACGCGTAGTCGTTGTTGGACGAAATCGTCAGCAGGCCGTTGGCGTCGATCTGCGCGATCATGTTGTTGGTCGCGAGCTTGGCGTTGAGCTGCGCCAGCGACTTCACGGTGCCGCCGGTGCCGTCGCCGAAGGTGATGCTGACCGGTGTGCCGCCCTTGAACGAGGTGAAGGTCAGCGTCTTGCCGGCGACGCCGCCGGTGCCGGAGGCGCGCGACGCCTTGAACTCGGTCGAGGTGCCGGTGTTGCCGGCGAGGCCGAGCGCCAGCATGGCGTTGCCGGTGCCGCTGATGGTGAGGTCGGAGGCGCTGCCGGTCGAGATCTTCAGCGAGCCGCTCGACAGCGACGAGTTGGCCGACCCGGTCTGAGTGCTCAGCATGGCGCCGCCCTGGCTCAGCTTCGCGGTCTGCACGCCGGTGGCGAGGTCAATCGCGGTCAGCACGTCGGCCATGGTGCCGCCCTGCAGATACACGGTCGAATTGCCGAGCCCGTCGGTCTCGACGTGGCCGGTGACGCCGGGGTGGGTCAAGGACGGCGTCGGCGTCGGCGCGTTCTTGAAGGTGATGGTCTTGCCGTTGACGTTCAGCGTCGAGCCGTCCTCGATCAGCGTTCCGATGGTGGACGCGCTGGTCGAGCGGGTGACGGTCAGCGTCGCCGGCCCCGGGCCGGTCGAGGTGGTCAGTTGCAGCGAGTTGAGGAAGTCGGCCGGGCCGGTGATGCTAAGATCGGCGCCGGTCGAGGTCTGCAGCGTCACCGCACCGCCGCTGATCTGCGACGGCGTGCCGTTGGCCGCGAAGGTCGCGACGCCGCCCGAGATCGTCGCCGTCTTCACGCCGCTGGCCAGATCGATCGCGGTGAGCACGTCGCCCACCGTGGCCGAGGTGAAGGTGTTGCTCGTCCCCATATAGATCGTCGAATTGCCCGACGTGTCGGTGACGATGTTGCCGAGCACGCCGGAGCCGGCGAGCAAGCCGGCCGCGCTCGGCGGATCGCTCGACTTGAACACCACCGACTTGCCGTTGACGGTCAGCGTCGTGCCATCGGCGATCGCCGGCCCAAGGCCGCCGACCGAATTGAACAGCTTGGTGGTGGCGGTGATCGCTGTCGATGCGCCGGTGCCCAGCGCGACGTTGACGGTGGCGCCGAAGCCGAGCTTCGCCAACACCAGGCCGCCGGTGGAGTCGCTGACCGACAGCGCCCGGTTGGTGCCGGTGTGAAGCTGGATGTGACCGGTGCCATCGACCACCGACGGGTTGCTGGTGTTGCCGTTGATGGTGTCGACGGTCGCCAGCAACGCGCTGATCGGCTGGTTGATGCCGATCGTGTAATTGCCGTTGGTGTCGGCGCTGGCCGAGCCCGTGGTGGTGAAGGTGATGGTCTTGCCGTTGACCGTGATCGAATCGCCGGCCTGCGGGCCAGTCGGCGTAACGGTCGAGCCGTTGGTCAGCGAACTGATCAGGTCGGCGCCGGTTGCCGCGGCGGTCGCGGTGCCGGTGTGGAGCACAGCGCCGGTAGCAGTGGCGTCGGCCGCGGTCGGCAGGGTGATCGGAGCGCCGCCGATGCTGCCGACGCCGCCGCCGAGCGTGTCGGTCAGGGAGACGCCGGTGGTGCCGCCGGCGCTGCCGTCATTGACCACCGCGCTGGTGGCGGTCGCGCTGGCAAAGGTCTGGGTACCGCGCAGATCGTCCGGGGTGGCGCCCGCGATGGTCGCCGCAACGTTGGATTTCGTGGAGTAGCCGACGTTCGACTGCAGCGCCTGGTTGGCGATCGACTTGGCGGTGTCGATCAGCTTGTTCAGCGAGGTGATGCCGGTGTTGGCTGCCTGCAGGATCTGGACGCCGTTGCTGATGCCGTCGAGCAGGTTGTTGATGTCGCTGGCCCGGCTGTCGAGACCTGCCGCGGTGAAGAAGTTGGTCGGATTGTCGAGCGCGGTGTTGACCTTCTTGCCGGAAGCAAGACGGTTCTGCGTCGTCGCCAACAGATCGGCAGTCGACTGCAGCGATAGCAAGTTCTGGCGAACCGCTGCTGAGAGAACCACATCAGACATGGTGCAAACCTTCCTGATCCGCGCTTGACGTCGACCTTCAGTCGCACGTCGCTGCTCGCGTCGAACGGTCGTTGCCGCTGCGACGCTTGCCGGTTGTGTTTAGACGCCTGTTCTGGAGAGGGACCTCGGCTGCACGACACCCGTGCGCACCGGATCAACGCGGCCGATTCTCGGCCTACCTTCTTCCTGAGCACCGGGGACTATGGTCGGGGCCCTTTAAAATATGGTTAACAGCATCTTAAGGAGAAAAAATCCAATTAAATCAAAGAGGCGACCAATCGGCCGCCTGTTGAATCCGCGCGGAGAGGGGTTCCAAGAGAGTGATTCGCTAACCTTTTGGACGGCTGCGGGCCGCTTGTGACTGATTCGCGGGGTCCGGGAACGGATGCCGCCGCGGCGCCCCTTATGGTTAATGAATTGTTTACACGCATCGCCGAGGATGGCGCGCCTACGAGCGTCTCTCAGGTGCGCCACAGGACCCGAGGAGATACGATCACTCAGCCAGATTCGGATCATCAGATGCAGCCCGGACGCAACAAGGCCGTTCCTCCCCGCAGCCAGACCGACAAGGCTTACGAGCCGGTGATGCTGCTGATGCGCGCGCGGCTGTTGCATCAGAACGGACAGCTCGACGAAGCGCGCTCCGCTTACAAGAAGGTGCTGAAGAAGGCGCCGGACAATTTCGGCGCGCTGCATTTCTACGCGCTGGCCGAATATCAGAGCGGCAATCTCGAACCCGCGATCCGATCGTTGAAGCGCGCCCTGCTGATCGAGCCGACGTCCGCCCAGGCGCATTCCGACATGAGCATCCTGATGCTCACCTCCGGCCGGTTCGCCGAGGCGGTCGCTTCGGCCGACAAGGCGATCGCGCTCGATCCGAGCCTCACCCTCGCGCACGCCAACCGCGGTCTCGCGCTGGCCTCCCTCGGCAGCTACGACGAAGCGGTGGCGAGCTTCGACAAGGCGATCGAGCTGCTGCCGAGCCGCGCCGACAGCTGGAACGACCGAGGCAATGCGTTGCACAAGCTCGGCCGTTATCAGGAAGCACTGGCCAGCTACGACAAAGCGATCGAGATCGATCCGCTCAACGACGCCGCGTTCATGAACCGCGCCAGCACCTTCAAAGAGCTGAAGCAATTCGATCTGGCGCTCGCCAGCTACGACCGCGCGCTGTCGATTGGCAAGCGCCCGGTCGAGGCCGGAATTTGCCGCGCCGAGACGCTCCTGGCCATGAAGAAGGTCAAGGACGCGATGGCGACCTGTACCGCGGTGCTCAAGGTCGAGCCGAGTTCGGTGCCGGCTCTAACGCTGCTCGGCAATTGCATGGCCGCGCTCGGCGACGCCGATACTGCCATTGGGCTGCACAGCCGCGCGCTTGAGCTGGCCCCGCATTACGAGGCCGCGATCTCCAGCAAGATCTTCGCGATGGATTTCAGCGCGGGCTCGACCATCGAGATGCAGCAGGCGACGCGCAAGAACTGGTGGACGCAAGTCGGCGCGCCGATCTACCGGGCCTGCGCGGTGCCGCCGGCCAACGATCGCGACCCGGACCGACGTCTCGTGATCGGCTACGTGTCGGCGGATTTCCGCGCCCATTCGGCCGCGTTCTCGTTCCGCCCGGTGCTGATGCATCACGACAAGCAGAATTTCGAGATCGTCTGCTACTCGGGCGTGATCATTCCGGACGACACTACCAGCAGCTTCATGGCCGTCGCCGACAAATGGCGCGACATCTCGCAATGGGCCGACGATCGTGTCGCCGATGCGATCCGGCAGGACAAGGTCGACATCCTGGTCGATCTGTCGGGCCACTCCGGCGGCAACCGGCTGCGGGTGTTCGCCCGCAAGCTCGCCCCGGTGCAGATCACCGCCTGGGGCCATGCCACCGGCACCGGCCTGCCGGTGATCGACTATCTGCTCGGCGACCCGGTGGCGATCCCCGGTGAGGACCGCCAGTTCTACGCCGAAACGATCTACGACCTGCCGTCGATCGTGATCATCGAGCCGCTGCCCGACGATTGGCGCTCGCAGGAGCTGCCGTTCGACCGCAACGGCTATCTGACCTACGGTTCGCTGAACCGCATCTCCAAGATTTCGGACGCCGCAATCGAGGTGTGGGCGCAACTGCTCACGACCGTGCCGACGTCGCGGCTGATCCTGAAGGATCACCAGATCGACGATCCGTCGGTGCGCCAGACCCTGTTGGAGAAGTTCGCCGCTCGCGGCATCGCGGCGAGCCGGATCACCCTGCTGGGCTCCAGCTCGCGCCAGGATCATCTGGAAACGCTCAAGCAGATCGATCTCTGCCTCGACCCGTTCCCGCAGGCCGGCGGCGTCTCGACCTGGGAAGCGCTGCATATGGGCGTGCCGGTGGTCAGCCGGCTCGGCACCACCGTGCCCAGCCGGGTCGGCTGCGCAGTGCTCGCCGCCGCCGGGCTGCCCGACTTCATCGCGACCGACGATGCGCGTTACATCGAGATCGCCAGTAAGCCGGATCTGGAGCGGTTGCGCACCATCCGCCGCGGACTGCGCGACTTCATCCTGCAGCGCTGCGGCCCGGCCGCCTACACCCGCGCGGTCGAAGACGCGTATCGGACGATGTGGAAGCGCTGGTGCGCCACGCCGTTCGACGAAGCCAAGGACCGCGCCCTGCGCCGCGGCCGCTGAGATCCGCTACACGCCGGCGCCGCCGCTGTGCTTCGGCGCGGTGCCGGGGACGAACGGGGCGATCAGCATTTCGCGTTTGATCAAGTCGTCGTCGATCGACGGCAATTGGCTTTCCAGCGGCGCGCCGAACTTCAACACCGGATACAGCTTCTGAGCCGGGTTGATCTCGACGTTGCAGAACACCGGGCCCCTGCGGGCATAGACGTCGGATAGCTGGCCGGCGATATCGGCGCTGCGGCTGATCGTGACCACCGGCAGATCCATCGCCTCGGCGACTTTGCGAAAGTCCACGAACGACAATCCGCTTGGCGCATCGACGCCGACATAGTGGCCGTCGAGCCAGGTCTCCAGCGTCTGCTTCTGGATGCCGTGGCCGTGATTGTTGAACAGCATCAGCCGCACCGGCAGTTCGTGCCGCTTCAGCAGCGCCAGTTCGCCGAGCGACAGCATCAGGCCGCCGTCGCCGATGATGCAGGTGACGCCGCCCTTCGCCTGCACCGCGGCGCCGATCGACGCCGCCAGCGCGTAGCCCATCGCGGTGTTGTTCCAGTCGGAGATCAGCCGCTGGCCGCGCTGGATACGGAAGCCGTTGCAGGTCCAGGTCAGGTTGCCGCCGGTGTCGACATAGAGCAGCTCATCGGCAGGCGCAGCGGCGCTGAGCTCGTCGATGAAGTCGTAGGCGTCGACGAAACCGGCGTTGTCGGGCGCGGGGCCAGGCCGATCGTCCGGCAACGTGCTGCGCCAATGCGCGATTGTACTCAGCCACGCGTCTCGCGGCGGCGCCGCCTCGATCGCGGCGAGCAGCTTCGGCACGAAATCGTCGAGCCGCGCTGCGATCCGCGTCGCGATGCGGATGCCGCGGTCGTCGAACTTGTCCATCTCGCCGCGGCTGGCGTCGACCATCACGATCGTCGCCTCGCGCGCGAACGACGGCAGAATGCCGCCGGTGACGTTCTGCGACAGCCGGCTGCCGAGGCACAGGATCAGGTCGGCGTTCTGCACCGTGAAGTTGCCGAGCCGCGGCCCATAGACGCCGAACGGCCCGACCCGCAGCGGATGATCGGCTGCGATCAGATCGGTCGCAGCCCAGGTGGTCAGCACCGGCATGCCGAGGCGATCGACCAGTTGATCCAGCATCGACCCGATCCGCGGCGTCGCCAGCCCGCCGCCGAGGATCAGCACCGGGCGCTTCGCCCGCGCGATCAGCGGCAGCAGCGCCGCGATTTCGGCGTCGAGATTGGTCGGTCCAGCCGGGGGCTCCGGCGTAAAGCCAGGCAGCGCGTCTGGGTCGATCTCGGTCCGCTGCAGATCGTCCGGCAGATCGATCAGCACCGAACCCGGCCGGCCTTCGAATGCGAGATGATACGCTTTCTCCAGATGATAGCGGATGGTGGCGGGGTCAGAGATCTGCACCGCGTATTTGGTGACGGACGCGAAGATCGAGGTGACGTCGGTTTCCTGAAAGCCGAGCTGACGGATCTGGTTCTTGCCCTTCAGCCGGTGGGTGGCGACCTGACCGGTGATCATCAGCGTCGGCACCGAATCGTAATAGGCGCAGCAGACGCCGGTCAGCAGATTGGTGGCGCCGGGGCCCGAGGTGGTGATGGCGACGCCGAGCTTGCCGGTGGCGCGCGCATAGCCGTCGGCGGCGATCGCAGCCGCCTGCTCGTGCTGCGGGAAGATCGGGGTGACATCCGGATGGCGCTGGGCGGAATCGAACATATGCACTGCGGCGCCGCCGGAAATGCCGAACACATGGGTGACGCCGCGCCGCGCGAGAAAATCGATGACGTAATCGGAGAGCTTCACGCTTGTCCTCCTTGCGCGGCCGATCAATTGCCGTGGCGGCGCAGCTTGTAGATGTTCGGATCGGCGGCCAGCCGTTCGGTCAGCGCCGCACCGCCGCCGCGCCAGGCATCGTGCACCACCGAGAGATTGCGCCCGCCGGTCGCGGCGCGGCCGGCCTCGAACGCCCATTCGATGCAGCCGAAGATGTCCTCGTAAGACGTACCCTGTGCGCCGCTGTCCAGGAATTCGAGGGTGCGGCGCAGATTGACGCCGGCGTCGTCGCCGGCCTCGACGGTCTGGCGATGGATCTTGGTGTTGACCCAGCCGGTGCCGACCGCGATCGCGTGCACGTCCGCGTACTCGTCGTCGAGCAGCTCGCACAGCTTCACCAGCATCACCTTGCCGAGGCAATAGGCCGAGTAGTTGCGGAACGGGCCGTTGATGCCGCCGCCGACCAGGAACGCGACCTTGGCGATCGAGGTATGCGCGCGCAGCGGATACAGCGCGTGCAGCAGCCGCATCTGGGCCACCGAGTTCAGCGACAGCGACGCCGCCCAGTCCTCGAAATCACGCCCGAAGAAGCCGCCGATCGGCGACAACTGCCCGGCGGCGCTGATCAGCCGCTCCCAGGGCCTGCCGAGCGCAGCGATCTCCGCCGCCGCGCTGCGCACGCTGCCGGCGTCGGTCAGATCGCAACGCACCAGATGGATGCCGGCGTCGGCTTGCAGCTCGCTCAAGTTATCGCTCGACCGATAGGTGCCGATCACGTCGTAGCCCTGCGCGCGATACAGCTGCGCCAACCTGATGCCGATGTCGCTGGAGATCGCCGCGATGACGACGCTGCCGCTCATCGCTGGCCTCCATAGGTCTTGGCCGCAGCTTGCGTAAACGCATGCGCCAAGGCGCCGTCGTTGTCGGTCATCAGGCCGTACCAGGCATCGTCGCTATTGGTCTGCGTCATTGCGAGCCGAAGGCGAAGCAATCCAGAGTCCCCGTGCACGGGGCTGGATTGCGTCGTCGGCTGCGCCTCCTCGCAATGACGGGGAGAGGCGAGTACGGCCAATGGATAATCGAGCTGCGCCTGCGCCAAGCTCGCCGGATTGCCGATGTCGCGGTGATAGCTGCCGTTGTGAAACGAGAAGATCCGGCCCATGAACACCGGCAGCACTTCGGTCGAGAAATCGACTACCGGCTTGCCGAGCGAGGCGATGAAATCGATCACCTCGGGCTCGACGATATAAACCGCGGCGTTAGCGAGGTTGCCCTTGGGATGCTGGGGCTTCTCGTCCATCTGAAGCACACGGCCGGCGGGATCGAGCGTGAGGATGCCGCAGCTCTGCGGATGATCGGTGACGAAACTCATCATCGTCATCGCACAATCCGCCGGCCGCCCCGCATGCGCGGCAAGGAAGGCGCGCGGATCGAACAGGCTGAGATTGTCGGCATGGGCGAACAGCGTCGGGCCGTCCGTGAAGCGCTCGCGATGCCGCAGCAGCGTGCCGGCGGTACCGAGCAGCGTGGTCTCGGGCGCGAGGATCACCCGCTCCGCCCACGGGCTGCGGCGGATGTACTCGCTCACCAGATCGGCGTGATGGTGCAGATTGACGACGATCTCGGAGAAGCCGGCCTCGCTCAGCATCTGCAGCCACAGCCCAAGCAGCGGACGGCCGGCGATCGGCATCAGGCATTTCGGCAGCACGCCCGTGAGCGGCGCGAGCCGCGTGCCGAGGCCGGCCGCGACCAAGAGCGCTTTGGCGCTGCCGCTCACGTGTCGAGCTCCCGGATGATGTCGCGCGCGGTGACCGGGATGTTGCCGATCCGGCCGACCTGGCAGGCGGCGGCGATCGAGGCGAGATACGCGCTGCGCCAGATGTCGGTGCCGATCGCCAGCGCCAGCGCGGCGCAGACGAAGAACGAGTCGCCGGCGCCGGCAGCGTCTTTCGGCGCGGTGTTGAACGCCGGCAGCCTGTCCGTCACCACCGTGCCGCCGGCGCCGGTCTCGGCGTGGACCAACAGGCCCTCGGCGGCGAGCGTCAGGATCACGTTCTTGGCCCGCGCCTTTTCGCGCAGCGCCTCGACCAGCACGACGAGGCCGGAGTCGAAGTCACGCATCGCCAGCCGCGCTTCGCGCTCGGTCGGCTTGATCAGCAGCATCTCGGTGAAGCGCGAGATGTCGCCGACCTGGGACGATGACTGGCTGTCGGCCACCATCGGCACGCCGCGGGCGCGGCACGCCTGCCCGACCGCCTCGATCAGCCGGGTCGGCAGACAGCCGTAGTTGAAGTCCGAGAACACCACGAGATCCGTGCTCGGCAACCGGTGCTCGATCGTCTCCAGCATGCGCGCCTGCAGATCGGCGTCGACATCGTGCTGCTTGAGATGGCTGACGCGCAGCAGCGTCTTGTTGCCGGCCCGAAACCGCTGCTTCGTCGTGGTCGGCCGGCTCTCGTCGGTGAGGATGGTGGCGTCGACGTTGTACGAGGCCAGCCGCTCGCGGGCGAAGTCCGCCATCGCATCGCCGCCGCCGACGGTGAGCAGACCGACCTGCGCGCCCATGCCGGCGGCATGACCGGCAACGATCCCGGCGCCGCCGACGAACAGCTCGCGGAGCACCGGCGTCACCACGATGGTCGGATCTTCCTGCGACAGGCCGAGCGGATCGCAGGCGATGTATTCGTCGACGATCAGATCGCCGATCACCAGCACCCGCAGCTTGGGAAAGCCCGCCAGCACGCTCTTCAGCTCGAGCGGTTCGAAGCGGTGCCGCCGCGGATAGTCGAGCGGCTTAATGATCGACGACGGATTGAACTCGCGGAACTCGCGCTTGATCAGATCGAGCGACGAGAACGCGACCTCGCCCGAGGAGAACACCAGCCGGCCGCCATAGCCGTCGAGCGCCGCCTTTTCAGGATTGTCGGCACCTTCGTGTTCCTTGCCCTTGACCACGACGGCGGGCCGCAACTCGGCGATGAAATCCTCCGGCGCGTCGTGCAGCAGGAAAGCGTGATCGACCACGCCGATCGCACGCACGCCTTCGAGCCGCAGCTCGGCCGGCAGCATCCAGTCGTAGCCGGGATCGGCCGTGACGCCGACGACGAGAAAATCCCCGCAATCGGCGGCGAATTTCAAAAGCCGCAGATGGCCCGGATGAACGATGTTGAAATTGCCGGAGACGAACACGATGCTGCGGCGTCGTCCGGCGAGTTTCCGGATCTCCGCGAGCGTCGTCTCGGTCTCGGGATGCAGCATCGGGGTCACCTCAGCGACGGATCGATTTCGATCAACGGACGCACGCTGCGGCGATGCTCCAGATCGTCGAGCGCCTCGTTGATCTCGTCGAGCGCGTAGCGGCGGCTGAACATCGCGTCGAGCGGCAGCTTGCCGTCGCGGTAAAGCCCGGCCAGCAGTTCGATGTCGCGCTCCGGCTTGCTGTCGCCGCCCCAGGTGCCGAGGATCCGCTTGCCGCAGATCAGCTCGAACGGATCGAGCGCGATCTTCTCGCCGCTGCGCGGATGCGAGGCGAACACGCACAGCCCGCCGAACCGCCGCGTGGCATCGAACGCCTGCTCGATGACGCGGGTGAGGCCGGCGGACTCGATCGCGATATCGACCCCGAGGCCGCCGGTGAGCTTGCGGATCTCCTCGACCGGATCGCTGCGCGAGGCGTCGATCACCATGGTGGCGCCGAGCTCGGCCGCCATCTTCAGCTTTGCGGGTTCGACATCGACCGCAATCACCTGTTTGCAGGCGAACAGCTTGCAGGCCATCAGCGCGGCAAGTCCGATGCCGCCGAGACCGAAGATCGCCAGCGTGCTACCAGCCTGCGGCTTGGCGATGTTGATGACGATGCCGGCACCGACCGGCAGCGCGCAGCCGAACAGCACCGCCACATCCATCGGCAGCCCGGCCGGCAACGGCGTGACGCGATTCTCGGCAACCACGGCATATTCGTTGAAGGTGGTGACGGCGCCGGCATTGATGACGCGCTCGCCGCTGGTGTAGCGCACGCCCTGAGTGTCGGAGCCCTGCCCCTTGATCCAGCCGAGAATGACGCGGTCGCCCTTCACGACCTTGCCGACGCCGGGACCGGTCTCGACGACAACGCCGGAGCCTTCGTGGCCCATCATGTGCGGCAGATAGCGATCCGGCCCGCGCCCGCCGCGCGCTTCCATCAGCTGACTGTGGCAGACACCGGAGTACGCGAGCTTGACCAGCACCTGCCCCGCGCTGAGCGCCGGCGCCTCCACCGTCTCGATCGAGAGCGGCTGGTTGAGCTCGTACAGCACCGCGGCACGGAAGGTCACGGACATGGCGGCCTCCGCGTGGTCGAGTCTTGCTTTCTCCCCGTCATTGCGAGCGAAGCGAAGCAATCCAGGAGCACTGTGCACAGATCTGCTGGATTGCTTCGTCGGCTTCGCCTCCTCGCAATGACGTGGAAAGTCCGTGCCATCATCGCTCCCTCAAAACGGTCCCGAGAACCAGGTGCCCGGCACGTCGTGCGGGAAGCTGCGCTGGGCGACCAGCGACGCGGTTTCCACCTCGCGGCCGAGCATCTGGCCGACGGCTTGCGCGATGTGTTCGGCGCGGACGTGGTAGTTCTTCGTCAGCGCCGGGCTGGTCGCTTCCGGCACGTCCGGCGCGGCGAGGCGCTGCGGCGCGCATTTCAGGTTGGCGAAGTGATCGGTCGCGATCCGCGCCACGATCTCGCCGGCGACACCGCCGGTCAGATGGCCGCTGTCAAGCGCCAGCAGCCGGCCGGTCTTCTGCACCGAGGCGATCACCGCCGGCCAGTCCAGCGGACGAATGCTGCGCAGGTCGATCAGGTCGCAGACGATGCCTTGGGCTGCGAGATGATCGACCGCGTGCAGCGCCTCGACCGTCATGTAGCTCATTGCCACGATGGTCACCGCGTCGCCGCTTCGGACCACGCGCGCCTTGCCCAAAGGCTCGCGCACGTCGCCGGCCGGCACCTCGCCTTGCATATTGTGCAGCCAGCGATGCTCGAGAAAGATCACCGGATCGTCGTCGAAGATCGAGCCGAGCAGCAGCGTCTTGGCGTCCGCAGCGGTGGTCGGCATCACCACCTTCAGACCGGGAATGTGCGCGAACCAGGATTGTAGGCTCTGCGAATGCGTTGGGCCCTGGCCCCAGCCGCGGCCGATGATCATCCGGATGGTGATCGGCACGCCGCGCTTGCCGCCGAACATGAAGCGCCATTTAGCGGCGTTGTTGACCAGCTGATCGAGCGACAGCAGCGCGAAATCGAGCCGCTGATGCGTCAGCACCGGCCGCATGCCGTTCAGCGCCGCACCGATCGCAAAGCCGGTCATCGCCGCTTCCGAGGTCGGCATGTCGAATACGCGGTCCGGGCCGAACTGTTTGTGCAGATCGAGCGTGGTGCCGAATACGCCCTTGGGATCGTCGGTGCCGAGGCCGAAGCAGATCACGTTCGGATCGGCCGCCAGCGCGGTGGCGAGCCCGTCGCGGATCGCGGCAGCGAAACTGGTTGCCATTCCGCCCTCCTCAGCCAGCCGCCGCGTAGACGTCGGTGAAGGCGTCTTCGGGCGGCGGGAACGGCGAGCTTTCGGCGAAGGCGAACGCCTCTTCGATCTCGGCATCGATCGCCGCCAGCATGTCGGCGACGTCGGCCTCGGTCACGATGGATTCGGTGACCAGCGCGCGCTGCAGCGCCGGCACCGGATCGCGCAGCTTCCACGCCTCGTATTCAGCCACCGAGCGATAGCCGATGTCGTTGTCATAGTTCGGCCCGCAATGTTCGCGCCAGCGATAGGTCTCGAACTCATAGAACCGCGGCCCCTCGCCGGCCCGGATCGCCGCCACGCCTTCGCTCAGCGCCGCAACCACCGCACGGGCATCATTGCCATCGCCGTGATGCGTTTTGAGGCCGAAGCCGGCGACGAGTTCATACAGCTTGCGGCCGGGCGGCTGCCGCACGCTCAGCGGCGAATACACCGAGTAGCCGTTGTTCTCGCAGAGAAACAACACGGGAAGCTGCTTCACCACCGCGAAGTTCACCGACTCGAAGAACACGCCTGTTTCCGGCACAGCGTCGCCGAGGAACACGCAGGCGATCTGCCCGGTGGCTTTCAACTTCATCGGGTAGGACAGCCCGACGCCGACCGGCACCGTGCCGCCGACGATCGCGGTCGAGCCCATGAAGCCGACGCTCTCGTCGATCAGATGCATCGAGCCGCCCTTGCCGCGGGCGCAGCCGGTGACCTTGCCGTAGATCTCGGCGATCATCGCCTTCAGCGATCCGCCCTTGGCGAGATAATGCGCGTGGGCGCGATGGCCGCTGACCGCGAGATCGGTCGGCCTCAGCACCGCACCTGCCGCCGCGGCAACCGCCTCCTGCCCGACCGACAGATGCGTCGGGCAGCGCATCTTCTGCTCGCCGTAGCGCGCCGCGATGGTCTCCTCCACGCTGCGGATCCGCAGCATGTCGAACAGCAGGCGACGCGACGTCTCGGGATTCATGGGATGAACCAGTAGTAGTCGCCGGTGTAGCCGATGTCGGCGAAGAACGCCTTCCACTCGTCGACATGCATGATGGTCTGCGCGGTCAGGTTCCACGCCATCATCCGGCGCTTCTCGTCGTCGTCGCGATAGGCGTCGACGGTGATGAACGCACCCTTCCGCGCCACCCGCTCGATCTCGCGCAGCGCCGTTGCGCAGTCGTCACGGACGAGGTTGTGCACGGTGTTGATCGAGATCACCACGTCGAACGATTTGTCGGCGAACGGCAGCTTGGTCGCGCTGGCGACGCTGACATGCGGCTTCATGTCGTCGATGGCGTGCTCGATGGCATAATCCGAGACGTCGACGCCCTTCACGGTGATGCCGGGGATCAGCTCGGCCATGTCGTGCAGCATGAAGCCCTTGGCGCAGCCGACATCGAGCACCGAGGACGATGCGTCGAGGCCGAAATGCTGCTGGAACGTCGGAATCACCGGCTGCCAGAACCGCGGCATGTAATTGAAGCCGCCGTAGCCGTGGCGGCGGTCGCCGTCGAAGAACTCCTTGCCGAATTTGCGCGCGATCGCACGATCCTCTTCGGACTTGGTCTGGCCGCGCTCGTCGACATTGCGCTTGGTGCGCGGATAGTTGACGAGCAGATCGATTTCCTGGCCCATTGCGGTCCTCAAGGCTTGTGCGCGTAGTCGAACGGCTGGCTCTTCAGTTCCTCGAACCAGCGATCGATCCAGGCGATCGTCTGCTCGATGCCCTGCTCCAGCGTGATCTGGTCGCTCCAGCCGAGTTCGCTGCGCAGTTTGCTGCTGTCGAGCTTGTAGGCGGCGTCCTTGCCGAGCCGCTCGCCGACGATCTCGACCTGATCCTCGAACCGCACGCCCATCATCGCGCAGATCATCTCGACCAGGGCGCGGATGGTGACGATGCGGTCGGTGGAGATGTGATAGCTGTCGCCGAGCCTGCCGTTGCAGGCGATCCGCCGCGTGGCGTCGGCGACATCGGCGGCATGGATGAACGAGCGTTCCGACGTGCCGCCGCCGTGCAGCTGCAGTTTGCGGCCGAGCTTGATGAACAGGATGGTGCGCGGCACGATCCGGTACAGCCGCTGGCCTGGGCCGTAGACATTGGCGGCGCGGGTGAACAGCACCGGAAAGCCGTAAGCGCGGAAATACGAGCGCAGGCTCATGTCGCCGGCCGCGCGCGACACCGCATAGGGCGTCGAGGGATCGAACACCGCATCCTCGGTCAGGGTGCCGGTGGCGTTGCCGTAGACTTCCGGCGTGGTGACGTGAACGTAGCGCTCGAGGAAATCGCAAGCGCGCAAGCGCTCGTGCAGCCGCACCGTGGACACCACATTGGTGATGAACCAATGGTCCGGGTTGGCCCAGCTCTCGCCGACCATGCTTTGCGCTGCAAAATTGATGATGCAGGGAAACCGCTCGGCGGTCACCAGCTGCATGATCGCGTCGAGATCATGGTTGAGGTCGAGCTTCCGAAACCGGAAGCGATCGGCATTCTTCCAGCGATACGGCAGGAACGCCGGGTGCGGCTCGTCGGAGCGGCTGATGCCGACCACCTCGGCGCCCTGATCGAGCAGATAGCTGACCATCGAAGCGCCGGTGAACGAGTTCGAGCCGACCACCAGATATTTGTCGAAGCCCGCGCGGGCCATCGCACACGGTGCGGACGCGGGAACGATGCCGGTCACGCCTGTAGGCTCCGCTGCATCCATTTCAGATTGTAGTGGCGGTCCTCGTTCTTCAGTTCGCCGCGCTGGAATTTGACGATGATCTCGCGGATCGCGTCGTTCACCGTCTTCTTCGGCTTGAAGCCGGTCGCCAGCAGCTTGTCGGAGTTGATCCGGTAGGAGCGCGGATCGTTCGAGGCGGTGACGGTGATCTTGGTCGGGACCTGGGCATCGACCATTTTGGCGATATCCAGGATCGAGATGTTCTCGAAGCCGGCATTGTAGATGCCGCGCAGTTCGGGCCGGTCGAGCAACATCAGATACAGATCGGTGATGTCGTCGATATGAATGTTGGGGCGAACCTGATTGCCACCGAACACGGTGATCTCGCCGTTGGTCAGCGCCTGCATGGTCAGCATGTTGACCGAGACGTCGAGCCGCATCCGCGGCGACGGCCCACACACCGTCGCAGGGCGCACGATCTGCACCGCCATGTCGCCGGCGTAGCTGAGCATCACCCGCTCGGCCACCATCTTGGTCTTGTTGTATTCCGAGATCGGCTCCAGCGTCAGGTCCTCGGTGACCTGCTCTTCGTCCTTGATGCCGTAGACGCTGCCGGACGAGGCGTAGATGAAGCGCTGGATGCCGGCGCGCGCGGCGCGGTCGGCGAGCTGCATGGTGGCGAGCGCGCTGATCTCCCAGGTCAGCTTGGGATCGAGATCGCCGCAGGGATCGTTGGCGACCGAAGCGAGATGCACGATGGCGTCGATCCCGGAGAGATCGATCGAGCTGGTATCGCGGACGTCGCCGCGCACCACAGTGAGCGCTGGATGCGGCGGCAGATCGTTGCCGAACCACATGATGTCGAACGCCACCACGTCGTCGCCGCGCGCCAGGAGCTTCGGCACCAGGGTGGTTCCGACGTAGCCGCAGGCGCCGGTCACCAGGATCTTCATCGTATCATTCCCACTGATTGAACCGCCAGACGGCGCGCCGCGATGCGGCGCCGACGAATCACTGCAAGCCTGAATGCAAGAGATACACGCATTTTTGCATGCCCTGATAGGGCCGCGCGGATCGTTGCTCGCCCCGTCCGGTCAGCCGGCCGCCGGCAGCGGCACGCGCTGGCCGCAGGCGAAATCGAGGATGGCATGGCAGATCGTCAGATGGCCGAGCTCGACGAAACCGTATTGGTCCGAGGCCAGATAGAAATTGATATCGCCCTCGCGGCGCAGCGGATTGTCCGCCGAAAACCCACTCAAAGTGATGACCCGGCAGCCGCGCTCGCGCGCCGCAGCCACCGCGTTGAGGATGTTCGGCGAGCGCCCGGACGAGGAGATCGCGATCAACAGGTCGCCGTCCTGGGCGAACAGTTCGATCTGCTTGGCGAACACCTGCTCGTAGCCGTAGTCGTTGCCGAGGCAGGTCAGCATCGCGCCGTCGTTGAGGCAGAGCGCGCGCATCCCGCCGTTCTTGGAATAGTCGGTGGCCATGTGGCTGGCGATCGCGGCGCTGCCGCCATTGCCGATGAACATCAGCTTGCGGCCGTCGGCATGCACCTCGCGGGCCCAGGCGATCACCAGCGAGGCGGCGATTTCCTGCGCGAACGGGCGGCCTTCGCAATCCGACACCTCGGCGCTGGTGAGGGTGGCGCGCAGATGATCGTAATAGCCGAACATCTGCCGCTTCGACAGCAACGGCGTCGCGACGACGTCCTCGGATCCATCGTCGGCAACGGGGGCGGTGCTGTTACGCGATTGCGTCATCGGCGTCCTCGGCATTCCGAACCATCACGGTTGCGCATGATTCGTTAGCAATGTGTAAATCATGACCGGTCCCTGCCGCGCAGGGCCGGACGCCTCGGGATACTACCTGGCAGGCGCGGATGATCATGACGGCGACAGCCCCGGGATCGCGTCCTTGGCGGTGAGGAAGGCGCTGCCCTGCTTGTAGGAGGTCGGCAGGTCGGCCAGCGTCTCCGCCCGGCGCCAGCCGGTCTTCTGCGTGAAGAGATTCACACCGGCGCCGCGGGCATAGTCGAAGATCGCCGCGGCGTTGGCGTCGCTGCCGATCTCGAGCATGACGTCGATCGTCGCCCAGCGTTCGCGCGGCAGCGAGGTGATGATCACCGCCTCGTGGCCTTCGGCGTCGATCTTGGCGAAGTCGGCCTGTGCAGCGATCTCGTCGAACGCGGCGAGCCGGACCTTGAAGCGGTCGATCTCGCCGTAGGGATCGAGCTTGGCGCCGGCGATGTGGCTGCCGGTGGTGTTGCCGCGTAGCCGGAGAAACTCCGCCTCGCCGGCTTGCGCCGAAACCGCGGCCTCGTTGACGTGGACCGCGGTGACGCCGTTGGCGCGCATATTGGCCTGAAACAGCGCGATATGCTCGGGGTCCGGCTCGTAAGTTTCGACCGTGAAGCCGCAGCGGGCCATCACCAGGCTGTGCAGGCCGATATTGCCGCCGATGTCGGCGACACGCCGATAGCGGCCGCGGTTCTGCCAGTAGAACGAAAACAGGATCAGCTCGTCGAGCCCGAACAGGTCGAGCGAGTCCACGGCGCCCATCCGGTGATAGGGAAAACTGATCGACCCGAACGGGCCGAACGGCACGTCGCTGCCGCCGTGAGCAAACAACGCCACCACGGCGCTGCGAGCGGCCGACGCCAGCGCATTGTAGGCGTTGCCGCCCGGCGCGTGATGCCGCGCGAGCTCAGGCAGCGCGGCGATGATGTCAGCGAGGATCCGGTCTGAACCCGGCGAATACGGTGCCGGCGCGCCCGCAGGCGCAGCGACGAGATCGGCCGTCGGGGCGGTGTCGGTCATGCAAGGGGCGCCGTTTCCAGGAGAACCCGAATCACCTGCACCTTACTGCATCCATGCCCGCAACACGAACCTCGGGACGGGAGCAGCGGGTGCAAAAGAGAAGGCGGCGGAGTCACCCCCGCCGCCCTCGATCATTCAATCAGCTACGCCGCGATTAGCGGAGGAGCTGCAGCACGCTCTGCTGCGACTGGTTGGCCAGCGACAGCGCGGACACCGCAATCGACTGGCGGGTGGTCAGCGCCTGGCTGTTCGCCGCTTCCTCGTTGGTGTCGGCCAGCGTCAGGTTGGACGAGCCGGTCTGCAGCACGTTGATCAGACTCTTCGAGAAGTCCTGACGGGCCTGCACGATCGACAGGTTCGAACCGAACGCGGAGGCCTGCGACCGCAGCGTGGTGGCGGCGCTGCCGAGCTTGTCGAGCACCGCGTTGGTGGCCTTGTTGTCGATGAAGTCGACACCCGACGACAGGCTCGACAGGCCGAGGCCGGTCGGATTGAAGGTGACGCCCTGGATCGAGATCGTCGACTTGCCGGTCTCGTTGAACACCAGCTTCAGGTTGTCGCCGTTGAGCAGGTTGACGCCGTTGAAGGAGGCATCCTGCGCAGTGGTCTTGATCTGGTCGAGCACGTCGTTGAACTGCTTGACCAGGCCCGCGCGGGTGTTCTGAGCGTTGACGTCCGCCACCGGTGCGGTCGGCACCGAGAAGGTCAGGGTCGAAGCCAGAGTTCCGCCGATCACGCCGCCTTCGTTGCCGCCCAGAGTGTGGGACGCGTAGTCGTTCGACGCCGCGATCGTCAGCTTGCCGGAGGCATTGTCGATCGACGCCGTCAGGTTGTTGGCGGCCAGCGCAACGTTGAGCTGGGACAGCGACTTGACGGTGCCGTTAGTGCCGTCGCCGAAGGTGACGTTGGTCGCCGCGCCGCCATTGAACGACGAGAAGGTCAACGTCTTGCCGTTCAGGCTGCCGGCCGCCACGCCGCGAGCGGCGGTGAACGAGCTGGAGCTGCCGCTCGGGCCGGTCAGGCCGAGGGCGGCCAGCGCGTTGCCGGTGCCGGTGATGCTGAGATCGGCCGCGAGGCCGGTCGACAGCTTCAGCGAGCCGCTCGTGATCGACGAGTTGGCGGTGCCGTTAGCAGTCGAGATCGTCGCTCCGGAGACGCCGAGCGCAGCGGTGCGGACACCGGTGGCGAGATCGACCGCCTTCAGGACGTCGTCGATCGTGCCCTTCTGCAGGTACACGGTCGAATTGCCCTGACCGTCGGTCTCGACGTTGCCGGAGATGCCCTGATGGCTCGCCGACGCGGTCGGCACCGCGGCGTTCTTGAAGGTGATGGTCTTGCCGTTCACGTTCAGCGTCGAGCCGTCCGCGATCAGCGTCCCCATCGTGGTGCCGCCGGTGGTGCGCTGCTTGGTCAGCGTGAGCGGGCCGGTACCCGTGGCGGTGGTCAGACCGAGGTTCTTGAACAGATCGGTCCAGCCGGTGACGTTGAGATCAGCACCGGTCGAGCTGCGGATGGTGGTGATACCGCCCGACACGTCCGACGCGGTCTGGCCGGAGTTGGTGCTGATGGTGGCAACACCGCTCGAGATCGAAGCCGACTTGACGCCATTGGCGAGATCGATCGCGGTCAACAGATCGCCCACCGTCGCGTTGGTGAACTTGCTCTGGTCGCCGAGATAGATCGTCGAGTTGCCGTTGCCGTCGGTGCCGATACGACCGAGAACACCGGTGCCCGACGGGATGTTGTTCCCCTGCGGAGCATCGGAGGTCTTGAACGTGATCGTCTTGCCGTTGACCGAGAGCGTGGTGCCGTCGGCGATTGCCGTGGTGGTCAGGCCCCCGTTGGTGTTGAACAACTGGGTGCTGGCCGAGATGTTCGCCGAAGCCGTCGCAGCGACGGTATCGACGGTCTGCGCGGTCAGGCCGAGCTTGGCCAGAACGGCGCCACCCGAATTGTCCGCGATCGTCAGCGGGCTGTTGGTGCCGGAATGCAGCTCGAGCTTGCCGGCGGTCACGGCCGACGACAAGCTGGTATTGCCGTTGATGGTGTCGATGGTGTCGAGCAGCGAGTTGACGGTCTGATCGAGACCGATCGTGTAGTTGCCCGAGCTGTCCTTGCTGGCGGCACCGGCGGTGGTGAAGGTGACGGTCTTGCCGTTGATGGTGATCGAGTCACCCGCCGCCGGACCGGTCGCCGTGGTGGTCGAACCGTTGGTCAGTTCGCTGATCAGGTTGGTGCCGGCCGCGGTCGCTGCGGCGGTGCCGACGCTGAGAACGCTGCCGAGCGCGGTGTTGTCGGCGGCGCCGAGAACGGTGACGGCCGCAGACGCCGCGATGCTGACGATCGCGCCGCCGAGCGTATCGGTGCCCGACGCAGCGGTGGCGCCGCCGGCGCTACCGTCGAAGATCACGTTGCCGGTGGCGACGCCGTTCGAATAGCTCTGGGTGCCGCGCAGGTCGTCGGCGGTGGCGCCAGCGATGGTCGCCGACACGTTCGACTTGGTGGCGTAGCCGGACGAGGTCTGCAGAGCCTGGTTGGCGATCGACTTGGCGCTGTCGACCAGCTTGCTCAGCGAGGTGATGCCGGTGTTGGCGGCTTGCAGGATTTGCACGCCGTTGCCGATGCCATCGAGCAGGTTGTTGATGTCGCTGGCGCGGCTGTCGAGTGCAGCGGCGGTGAAGAAGTTGGTCGGATTGTCGAGCGCCGAGTTCACCTTCTTGCCGGAAGACAGGCGGCTCTGGGTGGTGGCGAGCAGATCAGCCGTGGCCTGGAGCGACGAGAGATTCTGGCGAACGGCGTTGGATAGAACGATACCGGACATTGTGTTGCTACCTTCCTGGTGTGCAAAACGCGATCTTCTTGATCGGCCGCGGAACCTTGACCGCCAGAATCTAAGAATACGTAAAGCGAGATCGGCGCCTTTAACGGAAGGAAACGCCCGTATTATCACGGGCTCGCGCAATATGAGGCAGGCACAGGAACGAACCACGCAGCCTCGGAAGACTACGTGGTTCGTCAAGATCAGCGAGTGTTTATCTGGATTTGCGCGGCACCCGCCGCAGCTGCGTGGCCCCAAATACCGGGCCGAAAGGCCGCCGGGGCGGCGGCCTTCTGTTCAGAGATAATTAACTAGAGAAACTTGACGAGACTGAGCTGATAGAGCTGCGAGGTCGTTTGATACGACGCCTGCAGCGCAGTCTGCAGCGCCAGGATCTTTGTCGCGACCTCGTCGTTGTTGATCCCCTCGATCGAGCTCAGCATGGTCTGCGCCAATGCCTTGCCCTGCACCTGACGGGCAGTAGTCGCCTTGATCGACGCCTGCGCACCGGCGAGATCGGCCTGGATGGTCTGGATCGATTGCTCACCCGGTACCACCGCCAGATTAGCAGCCACCCGCTGATTCAGTCCTGCGATCTTGCCCGACGCGTAGGGATCGGTCGCCGAGGTCGTCACCGCCGCAAACACCGCCACCGTCTGCAACTGCTTGCGCAGCGCCTGCTCATCGGCTCGGGCGCCGTATTGCACCGTGATGGCGTCGTCGATCTTGCCGACCGCGGTGCCACGCGCCGGATCGCTCGCCGAGTCCGGCTCACCGTTGTACCAGAACACCGTATTGGCCTTGGTGCCGGCGACCTGGGAGGTTGCGGCGCCGAACGGTGCGGTGCCGGCAACCCGCAGCGGCGGAGTGTTGTTGAAGAAGTCGTCGCCGGCCTTGATCGCCGACGCCGCGGCTAGCGGGCCGTTGGCGAGCTTCTTCACGGCGGCCGTCAGCGCCGTCTGCAGATTGGCCGCGGTGACCGCGGACGACTGCGCCACCGGCGGCACCGCCATTGGATCGCCTGGATCGATTGCGAAGCTATCATCCGGCAGCGGCGTCTTTGACGACGCCGTCAGCGTGATGGTTTCCTGAGTGCCGTCCGGCAGATCGAAGGTCAGCTTGACGACGTCGCCTTCGTTCGGGATCGCGCCGTTGAGATCGATCCCCATCGCCACCGGATTCGGTGCGGCCGGCGGAGTGGTCGGCGGCGTCTCCGTCGGTTGGGTGACAACCGCACCGCTGATCGTCGTCGAGATCGCATTCAGCTTCAATCCGAATGGCGAAGCTCCGATCGGGTCGGGCGTCGCATAGGGGTTGGCGGCGAAATCTTCGCCGACCTGCACGGCGGTCGCGGTCGCGCCGGCCGACACGATGGTCCGCCCCATCCCGTTGGTACCCACGTCGGCGTCGTGGCGCTCGCTGACCACCTGCTTCAGCCCGGCGACCGCCGCGCCGTCGCCATTCATGATGACGTCGGCTGCGGTGACGGGCGCGGTGTCGGTGGCACGGCCGGCGAACAGATAGCGATCGCCGACCTTGGCGTTCAGCACGTCGACGGAATCGAAGAAGTCGAGCCCCGCGGTCCGCTGTCCCGGCGTCTGCCCGGTGTTGTCGAGCGTCGAACCGGCGCTGACCGCGGCGCCCTTCACCTCGCTGCTGATGTCGGCCAGCCGCTGCAGCGACAGGTTCGCCGTGCTGATGCGTGTGGTGATGTTGGTCATCGTGTCGCTGTAGCTGGCGATGTTCGCCATCTGCGCACGCAAGCCGATTGCGAGGCTGCGGCCGGTGCCGTCGCCCGCATAAGTCTGCGACACCCGGCCGGTCGCGAGCTGCTGGCTCAACGACTCCAGCTGGCTGCGGAGATTGAGGATGGTGGAACCGATGTAGGAAGTACGCCCGCTTACGCCGTCGATCGCCATGGCTCGCCTCAAATCGCCTGCATCAGGGTCTGATACATCTGGTTGATGGTCGACATCACCCGCGCGTTCGCCGCGTAGGCGTTCTGCAACGAGAGCAGATGCGCCATTTCCTCGTCCATATTGACCCCGGACGACGTCGACAGCTTCTGCTGCAGGGTGTTCAGCACGACGTTCTGGCCGTCCGACAATTGCTTGGCCGCCGCGGCGTTGGAGCCCTGCTGGCCGACGAACTGCTGCAGAAAGCTCTCCAGCGTGCCCTTGAACGGCGCAGTGTCGGACCCGATGCCTGTGGACGCCGAGTAGTAGTACTGACTCTTCATCATCTGCTTGATCATGAAGTCGGGCCGGGCCGTATCGCCGGCGGCGGTGGCCGGTGAGGTCGAATAGACCACCAGCTTGGAGTTGTCCTTCACCAGGTCCGTGTTAACCGTGATCCGCTGCGCATAGCCGGTCATCTGATTGCCGGACGAATCGCGGGCGCCGGAATAAGCCTTGCCGTTGTCGTTGAACAGCGGCACCTCGACGCTGCCGCCGGCCAACGCTGTCACCGTCGATGTCACCGAGGCGGAATTCACCGTCGAGAACCCGGCATTGTCGAGCACGTTGACGGCCCCCGGATAGGTGCCGGAGAATTGCAGATTTCGGCTGTAGAGGGCGGAGTTGAGCTGCGAGATCACCGATCCGGATGTGCCGGAGAAGTCGATCCCCACAACGTAGTCTTTGGGATCGTTGGTCGCATTCTGCGGCAAGGGCAGCAGATTTGGGTCGTCGACCCGAACCACGGTGACGGTGTGCTGCTGACCGGTGGCGGTGTCTGTATAGGCGATGTTGATTGTGTTGCCGTTGCTCATGCCCGACAGGTCGAGCGCGAAGCCGGACGACGTGCCCGACGTCACCGGGGTGCCGGCCGTCGTCTTGTCCGACAGCGAACTGGACAGCGTGGCCGCAAACTGATCGAGCTGGGCCTGCGCCGTCACCAGCGTGTTGTCGCGAAGCTCGATATAGGCGGCCATCTGGCCTGACTTCAGCGACGACGTGATGTCGATCGACGCGCCGCTGTCGTAACTCACCGAGATCGAACCGAGCTTGCTGGTCACGCTGTTCGCCGACCAAGTCGTCGACGGGTTGACGGTGCCTTGCGCGTTGAACGACAGCGTCGCCGCTTCCATGCCGGCGAGCTGCACACCAGAGCCGGTGAACACCGTGACCTGGTTGGCGCCGTTGGTGACGACGCGGATGTCCATCAGCTGCGAGAGCTGGTTGATCGCCTGATCGCGCTGATCCAGCAGCGCCGCTGTCGCCGCGTCGGTCGACGTGCCGCCCTGCGGGTTGGTACGAATCTGGCTGTTGATCGAGGAGATCTGTTTCAGCAGATTGTTGGCGGTGTTGACGGAGTCGGTGAGACCGGTCTCACACCCGGCGCGCAGCGTCTGGATGCCGTTCGACATCGAGTTGAGGCCGCTGGCCAGGGTCTGGGCGGCATTGAGTACCCCGATCCGCGCCGAGGTACTGTCGGGGCTGGTCGACAACGCCTGCATCGCGGCCGTCAGGCCATTGAACGAGTCTTCGAGGGTGCCGGTGGAGTTCGGATCTCCGTATAGCCCCTGAAGCTGACTGAGATAGCTGGAGCGCAGCGACGCATACGCCGCCCCCGAGGTCTCGGTACGAAGCTGCGCCAGAATATAGTCGTCGAGCTGACGGTTGATGCCATTGACCTGGACGCCGGTGCCGGCCTGGCCGGACACCGTGACGCCCTGGTTGAGAGTCTTGCGGACGTAGCCGGGCGTTTCGGCATTGGCGACGTTGGACGATACCAGCGAGATCGCCGACTGGTTCACCCGCAGGCCGGCCATTGCGATCGATAGTGCGTCTCCGAGACTCATGACTGGCTACCCGGGTTCGAGAACGACGCCGTTGGACCGCTCAACGCATCACGTTGAGCAGGTCCTGCACCATGGTATTGGCGGTGGTGATCACCTTGGTATTTGCCGAATAGGCCTGCTGGGTGACGATCAGCTTGGTGAACTCGTCGGCAATATCGGTGTTCGACGACTCCAGCGAAGCTCCAGAGATGTTGCCGCCCTTGCCGTACACCGGCTGACCCGACTCGTTGGTGATTTCGAAGGCGCCGCCGTCGATCCGCTTGAGGAAGTTGGCGCCGTTGAAGGTGGCGACCGAGACTTGCGCCAGATCGATGTTGCGACCGTTGGAATAGGCGCCGACCACGCGACCTTCATTGCTGACCGACACGCTGACGAGCTGGCCGGCCGCGTAGCCGTCCTGCTGCAGCTGATTCACTTGAACGTTGCCGTTGCTATCCGAGAACTGCGTCAGGCCGCCGGTGCCGAACGACATCGTCAGGTTGCCGAGGCTGACGCCGCTCACAGTCACGCCGGGCAGAGTGACCTGTCCGACCACCGGCTGCATCTGACCGTTAGGGCTGAAGGTGAAGTTGGTGCCGACGTTGACCCAGCCGACATCCGAACCCGTCGCATTGGGATTGGTCTGGTAGAACAGGTTCCAGGTATCAGTGCCGCCGACCGTCGACGACGCCACCTTGGCCCAGCGGAACTGCAGGCTGACGGGAGCGCCGCTGCCGTCGTAGGCGGTGAGCGCGCCGCCGGCGACGGATTCGTCGAGGAAAGCCTGATTGTCCGACCCAATCACCACGCCTGTGCCCGCGGTGCCACCGCCGCCGCGTAGCGCCGTCATTGTTCCGGTGAAGCCAAGGGCATTCCACGCAGCCGAACTCGACGACGACAGCTGGATGTCGTTAGCAAGACCGCTGTTGATGGTGACGACGCCGCTGGCGACGCTGGAGAGGTTCGGCGCGGCGGTGCCGGTCAGGCTGTCGATCGCCGTCAGCAGGGTCGAAACGCTGCCACCGTTGAGATCCACGTAGGCCGTGTCAGGAGCCGAGCCGGCGCTGCCGCCAGCGCTGGAGTCGTAGAACGCCACCGTCTTGTTGGTGGTGACGCCGCCGGTGGTCGTCTTCACCGTGATGGTGTCACTGCCCGTGAAGCCGGCCTGCAGCGAGTCCGTGCCGGTAGCGGATTTCAGCAAGGTGGCGCCTGTGATCGGCACCGCCGGAGTCTGGAAATTTGTCCGGGCCGAGCCGAGGATACTGGTGTTGGTGTACGGCGCCGCTGGAGTTCCCAAGGGCAGAGGATTGGAGACGAAATCCGCAGGACGCAGCAATTCCGAACCGAGCACCGACTTGTTGGCCTTGGAGGTCAGCGGATAGTTGGCGAGGTTGGCTCGGTAGTCGACCTTGGTGGTCTTCTGCGACGGCAGGAAGTCGTTCTGGAACTTCAGGATCTGCGGCACGCTGCCGGACGGGTTGCCGGTGGTCGGATCGATCGGAACGCCCTGCAGATAGTAGCCGGCGCCGTTGACCAGATAGCCGTTCTTGTCGAGCGAGAAGTCACCGCGGCGGGTGAAGTTGTTGACGCCACCGAAGATCGGGTTGTTGTCGGTGAAAGAGGCTGGCTTCTGCACCACGAAGAAGCCGTCGCCGTTGATCGCCATATAGGTCCCCACCGCGGCCGACTGCACCGAGCCCGTCAGCGTGTTGGTCGATCGCGATTCAGCGTTCACCGAACCGGCGAGCTGGGCGTTGTTGCCGGTCTGCGGGATCAGGTCGAGAAACGAGGTGTCGATGCGCTTGAACGCAGTGGTCTGCGAGTTGGCGATGTTTCCCGAGATGTTCTCCAGCGCGTAGGAGTTGGCGCGGAGGCCCGCAACCGAGGTGGTGAGAGCGCCGAAAATACCCATTACTGACTTCTCCCGTTGCGACCGTCTGCGTCGGCTGAGACTGCGAGATTCCAGACCGACACTCCGCAAGCCTCGTGCCAACGATCAAAGTCATGCAATTGCAATGGCTTGACGGATTTCTCGAAGCCGGGTGGCCAGGGCGGTTTTGCCGGGTCGGGCAACAATTGCCGGGACAAGGGAACGAAATCCGCCCCCGAACCGGATACCGAGGAACAAAATCTCGGGCTGCGCGTTTGCGATCGATCAGAGAGGGGTTGATCGGGGGATCACTTGGCTGCTGACGATATGCCGGGTGGGCGACCGGGCCGTGGCGAAGCCGGCCAAGACAGCCTCTTTCTCGGGCGCGGCGAACTCGCTGCGCTGATGCGCGCGCACGATTGGGCCTCGACCCCGATCGGGCTGCCGGAGGATTGGCCTCAGGCGCTCAAAACTGCCGTCCGCATTATGCTGACCTCGCAGCAGCCGATCTGGATCGGCTGGGGCGAAGAGCTGATTTATCTCTACAACGATCCCTACAAGTCGATCATCGGCGGCAAGCACCCTTGGGCGCTCGGGCGTCCGACCGCAGAAGTTTGGTCCGAGATCTGGGACGACATCGCTCCCCTGCTCGCCAAAGCGTCCGGCGGCGACGAGGGCACCTATGTGGAGGCGCAGCTCCTGATCATGGAGCGCAATGGCTTCCCCGAGGAGACCTATTACACCTTCTCCTACAGCCCGATCCCGACCGACGACGGCTCGCCCGGCGGCATTTTCTGCGCCAACACCGACGACACCCAGCGCGTCATCACCGAGCGGCAATTGTCGCTGCTGCGCGATCTCGCCGCCAGCGCCGCGGAATCCCGCAGCGTCGGTCAAGCCTGCGAACGCAGCGCGGCCGCGCTCGCCACCGATCCCCAAGACCTGCCCTTCGCACTGATCTATCTGACCGACCACGGCAGCGGCCACGCCGACCTTGCCGCCTCGTCGGGGATTGATGCCGGCCATCCTGCGGTGAAGCCGACGTTGTCGCTGACGGGCGACGAGCCCTGGCCGATCGCCGACGCCTTCCGCCTCAACGCGCCGGTTCTGGTGCCGGATCTCGACGACCGTTTCGGCACCGCGTTTCCGACCGGCGGCTGGCGCCAGCCCCCGACCCGGGCGGTGGTGTTGCCGATCCCGGCCAGCGGCGACACCGGCCGCTCCGGATTTCTGATCGCCGGCCTCAACCCGTTCCGGCTGTACGACAGCGCCTATCAGGACTTCCTCGCGCTGGTCGCCGGCCAGATCGCGGCGGCGATCACCAATGCCGACGCCTATCAGGAGGAGCGCCGCCGGGCCGAGGCGCTGGCCGAGATCGACCGCGCCAAGACTGCGTTCTTCTCCAACGTCAGCCACGAATTCCGCACGCCGTTGACGCTGATGCTCAGCCCGCTGGAAGAAGCGCTGGGAGGAGACGGCATTCCGGACGAACAGCGGTCGCTGCTCGGCATCGCCCACCGCAATGGCCTGCGGCTGTTGAAGCTGGTCAACACCCTGCTCGATTTCGCCCGGATCGAAGCCGGCCGCGTCACCGCCCACTTCACCCCGGTCGACCTGTCGTCGTTCACGGCCGAACTGGCGTCGAACTTCCGCTCCGCGCTCGACCGCGCCGGCCTCCGCTTCGTGATCGATGCGGCCCCGCTGCCGCAGCCGGTCTATGTCGACCGCGACATGTGGGAGAAGATCATCCTCAACCTGCTGTCGAACGCATTCAAGTTCACGTTTGACGGGGAGATCGCGGTCCGGGTCGGCACCGATCCCGACCGCACTCACGCCGTCATCGAGATCAGCGACACCGGGACCGGCATTCCGCAGGCCGAGCTCCCTTATTTGTTCGAACGATTCCGCCGGGTCGAAGGCGCGCGCGGCCGCTCGATCGAAGGCAGCGGCATCGGCCTGGCGCTGGTGCAGGAGCTGATCAAGCTACACAGCGGCTCGATCAGCGTCATCAGCGAGATCGGCCGCGGCTCGACCTTCCGGCTGATGCTGCCGTTCGGCTCCGCTCACCTTCCCGCCGACCGGCCGCAGCACGCCGCTCTGCAGGTTTCGACCAATGTCCGCGCCCAGGCCTATCTCGACGAGGCGATCGGCTGGCTCGACGATGGCGGCGACGCCGACCTGCCGCCGGCCTCCGGCGCGCAGGATCTCGGAATTGTCACCGGGCCCGCGGCGGACCGCCCGCTCGTCCTGCTCGCAGACGACAATCATGACATGCGCGACTACGTCGCGCGGCTGCTCGGTGAGACTTATGAGGTCGAGGCTGTCGGCGATGGCGCCGCAGCGTTGGAAGCCGCCAAGAGGCGTCGGCCGGATCTCATGCTCAGCGACGTCATGATGCCGCGGCTCGACGGCTTCGGCCTCCTCAAGGCGCTGCGCGGCGATCCGGCGCTTGCCGACCTGCCGGTGATCTTCTTGTCCGCGCGCGCTGGCGAGGAAGCCAAACTGGAAGGACTCGGGGCTGGCGCCGACGATTATCTCAGCAAGCCGTTCAGCGCCCGCGAGCTTCTCACCCGGATTCGGACCAATCTCGATACCGCCGCGATCCGGCGGACAGCGCTGCAAACCGAATACGCGCTGCGCGAGGAAGCGCAGGCGGCACGCAAGCATGCAGAGGGCATTCTTGCATCGATCAGCGACGGCTTCATCGCGCTCGATGAGGAGTACCGATTCACCTACGTCAACGCCGCCGCGGAGCGGCTGATCCGAAGCAGCGGCGAAGACCTCATCGGCAAGGTCTGCTGGGAAGTCTACCCGATGATGCTCGGGACCGAGATCGAGCGAGCCTATCGCCGCGCCATGACCGAGCGCATCGCCTGCGAGTTCGAAAGCTACGATCCGCCGAGCAGGCGCTGGTTCGAATTGCGGGTGACGCCGGCCAACGGCAACAGCATTTCGGTATACTTCCGCGACGTCACCGAGCAGAAGAAGGCCGAAGCTGCGCTGCGCGACATCAACGAGCAGCTCGAGGAGCAGGTCGCCGAGCGCACTGCCGAACTTCAGCAGAAGGAGGCTCGGCTCCGCACCATCTTCGCCGCCAGCTACACCTACCAGGCCTTGCTCGATGTCGACGGCGTGGTGCTCGACGCCAACCGCACCGCGCTCGCCGGGATCGATGCCGAACTCGATGCGGTGGTCGGCAAGCCGGTGTGGGCCACGCCGTGGTTCGCCGGAACGCCCGGACTGCCGGAGACGATCCGCGGCGATATCGCCGCGGTCGCGGCCGGCGAAACCGTGCGACGCGAACTCCACGTCAACCTGCCGGCCAACGGTTGGCGCTGGTTCGACCTGCAGATGCGTCCGGTGCAGGACCCGCAAGGCAAAGTGATCGCGATCGTTCCAGAAGCGGTCGACATCACCGAACGGCGCAAAGCCGAAGAGGCGTTCCGGCAGGCGCAGAAGATGGAAGCGATCGGTCAGCTCACCGGAGGGGTCGCCCACGACTTCAACAACATGCTCACGGTGATCCGCTCTTCGGCGGATCTGCTCCGTCGCCGCGAGTTGCCGCCCGAACGGATCCGCCGCTATGTCGATGCGATCTCCGACACCGCCGACCGCGCCGCCAAGCTTACCGGCCAGCTTCTCACCTTCGCGCGCCGCCACGCCCAAAACCGCGAGGTGTTCGACGCCGCCGCGCATATCGAGCATGTGTCCGACATGCTGAAGACCGCACTCGGCTCGCGCGCGGTGTTCAATCTGAACATCGCCGAGCGACCGCTGCCGGTCGAGGCTGACACCAATCAGTTCGATGCGGCGTTAGTCAATCTGGTGGCCAATGCGCGCGACGCAATGGACGGCCACGGCACCCTCACCGTCTCAGTGAAGCGCTCCGCGTCGACTTCGCCCGAAGCCGCCGCGGGTCGCCGCGGCTTCGTCGAAGTGTCGATCGCCGACACCGGCTGCGGCATTCCACGCGAGCAGATCGAGCGGATCTTCGAGCCGTTCTTCACCACCAAGGACATCGGCCGCGGCACCGGCCTCGGACTGTCGCAGGTCTACGGTTTCGTGCAGCAGTCCGACGGCAGCATCAATGTCGACAGTGCGATCGGCCGCGGCACCACGATCACGCTGCGGCTGCCGCTCAGCGACAAGCCGATCCAACGCCGCAACGGCAATGGCACCGACGTCGTCGACGGCCGGCAGCGGGGGTGCATTCTGGTGGTCGAGGACAATGCCGAGGTCGGCGAGTTCTCGACCCAGCTCTTGCACGATCTCGGCTACCAGACCGTGCTCGCCTCGTCCGGCGAGCAGGCGCTGGCGCTGCTCGCCGATAACGCCAAGCGCTTCGATCTGGTGCTCAGCGATGTGGCGATGCCGGGGATGGACGGAGTGACGCTGGGCCGGGAAATCAAGAAGCGTTTGCCGGAACTGCCGGTCGTTCTGAACTCCGGCTACGCTCACATGCTGGCCGACGAGGACCACGGCTTCGACCTGCTGCACAAGCCGTATTCGGTCGAGGATCTGTCTAAGGCCCTCCGCAAGGCGATGACCGAGCGGAGCTGAGGAGGTTCCGTTCCACGGAACCGGCGAATGCCAGCAGAGGCAGTGTTCGCGCCAATGTGATCGCCCGCCGGCCGAGCCTCGGCTATCGCATTGAGGCAGATCATTTCTCCAGACATTCAAGCGTGGCATCGAGGCCTTCATTCCGGCCCGAGCATGTTTGTCCGCGAGCGTTGCCAAGAGCGTACCCATGACCGAGATCGAGATCGCACAGCAGGTGTTATCCTGCCTGCACCAGACCGAAACAGCGGAGCCGCACTCTGCAGTGTCGTCGCTGAAGCGTCTGATCAGCTACATCCATGGCGCCGGGACCGTGCATTCCTGCGAAGTCGACGAGGCCCGCTCATCGACTTTCATGGCGATCTGCGAATACGCCAAGGCGCTGCACCGCGGCCTGCCCGCCGACAGCCTGCGTCCCGCCGCGATCGACGCCGCCGAAAAATGGCGATCGCTGGCGGGCTGACCCGCCGGCCGCCGCTTCCGAGCTAATTCCCGGCCGCTAATTCCCGACCACTACTTGCCGCACGCCTTGGGCGCGACGAAGCGATAGAAATACTCTTTGATCTTGCCGTTGTGGGTGCGCAGCACCGGCACGTCGATGCGCTTTTCGTCCGACATCGCCATATTGGGATAGGCCGCATGGAAATGCGCGGGCACCTGCGGCAGCGTGTACACCAGCACAGCGCCCTGATCCTCCAGCTTGCGCGGATCGAACCAGCGGGTCGCCGGAATGAACTGGACGGTGACCGAGTCGCCTTCCGGCCCCGCAGCGATGCCGATGCCGTACACGGTCTGCCGGTCGCCGAGGAAATAGCCCGGCCCGCAGCTGTAGTGGCTGCGCCAGTCGCTCATGATCAGCCGCGCCGCATCGGCGGTCGGCTCCTGCAGCCCGCTGTGCGAAGCTGGGCCGAGATAGGCGATCATCACCGCGGCGCTGAGCACGCCATACAGCCCGACCAACGTCCAGCCGGTCTGCCGCTCGCAGATCTCGCGCCGGGTCTCGTTCCAGCGCAGCAGCGGCGCCAGCATCGGCACCGCCAGCAGCGAAAACGGCGCGCCGTAGCGCGCGATGTATTCCAGCCCGAGTGCCACGATCATGCCGAGCAGAACCAGCACCATCGCGATGTTGACGATCACCAGAAACTTCAATTCGTCACTGCTGTCGGCGAACCGCGGCAGGCGGACCACGATCATCCGCCGCAGGCTCGAGACCGCGACGATCACCGCGCCCGGCAACAGCATCGGCAGATAGCCGGCCGCCAGCAGGCCGATGCGGCGCGCGGTGTCGCCGATCGAACCGAAGCCGGTGAAGTGCCGCTCGCCATAGGCGATGGTACTGCCGAATTTCAGCGCGGTGACGACGTGCGGCAGCAGCAGCAGCGCGGCGATCAGCATCGCCCCATAGAGCCCCGGGCGCGCCAGACAGCGGCGGAACGACGGCAACGCGACGACACCGATCGTCATCGCCAGAAACAGCACCGCCGCATTGTATTTGGTCAGCGCCGCGATTGCCGCCCAAACGCCGAGCAGACCCCAATGCAGCCAGCGATCGCTCTGCCGCGCGCGCAGGAAGTGATAGATCACCGCCGGCCACGACGTGAGCTGCAGGATGTCGGCGTTCAGTGCCCAGGACAGCGGCGCGAACACCGCATAGAACGAGGTGCCGGCGAGCACGACCAGGTAGATCGCCATCGTCCGTTCGACCAGCAGCCGCAGGATCGCATACAGATACGCAAATCCGATCGCCATCAGCACCTGATTGGCGGCGACGATTGCGGTGCCGGACGGGCCGAACAGACGGTCGACCACGCCGCCGGCCCACACCATCATCGGCGGATGCACCGGCGTGATCAGCGGGAAGTGCCGCCCCCAGGCGACCAATTCACGGGTGTCGTACAGCGGCGTCGGAAACACGATCGCCGCGAGCAGGACTGGAAGAATAATCGCCGCAGCGAGAATAGCCAGCAGGCTACGAGAGCCCCCTGGCTGCGACACCACAGGTTGCATCAGGGCTGGCCGCCACGTTTCTGAACATTAACGTGCGGGCGATATGCGGGGGCTGCGCATGGTTGTCAACACACGCCGCCGACTTGCCGACGGGTGCCGCAGGATTTGAGACGCAGGAGCAAACCTTTCGGGCGATCGCCAATCGGTGGCTCCCTCGCTGGTCTGCCTCAGCTCGGGTTCGGCGTCGCCGGATGGAACGTCAGCGCGTAGCCGTCCATGCAGTAACGCAGCCCGGTCGGCTTCGGTCCATCATCGAACACATGACCGAGATGACCGCCGCAGCGCCGGCAATGCACTTCGGTCCGCGCCATGCCGAGCGTGGTGTCACGACGTTCGCCGACTGCGTTCGGCAGCGGCTGCCAGAAGCTCGGCCAGCCGGTGCCGCTGTCGAACTTGGTATCGGACGAGAACAGCGGCAGATCGCAGCCGGCACAGGCGAAGGTGCCCTTGCGATGCTCCTTGAGCAGCGGGCTGGAGAACGGCCGCTCGGTGCCCTCCTCGCGCAGGATGTGATACTGCATCGGCGTCAGCTGCTTGCGCCATTCCTCCGGCGTCTTTTCGATCTCGAACTTCTCGGCCGCGCGGGCCGCATCCGGCCGCAGCCAACGGAAGCCGAATACGGCGGCAAGGGCGGCGGAAGCGAGCAGCATGCGGCGATCGATCATCGTCAAGTTCCCTGCGTGACGGGCACGGGCGCCCCGGCGGCACTACGTCAGTTACGTAGCCGCCGCGCCTCAGGTTACACCGGCAGCCGCGCGGTCCGCTCACATTGTCGCGAGCACCGAGCCTGAGTTATTCGGCCGATGGCGGCGGCACCGGCCGGCGCGACGGCGGGTTCGGAGGCAGTGCACGCGTGGTCTCGGCAGATCGGAGCAACGCGACCCGGGCCTGACGCTGTTCTCGCTTCACTTCGGCGCGCGCGTCCCGAACCCGGGTCCGATCCGCCGCGCGCTCCCGATACCGAGCCAGCGCACCGGCGGCGAGCGCTCCCTCCCGCGCCGCCAGATACACGCCCTGCCCGACGATGCGGCCGATCCTGCCGCCGGCCCACACCAGATCAAACGGCGAAAACAGCTTCCAGCGCTCGTCGGCATGAGACAGGCCGCGGGCGATCAAGCGGCCGGCGATCGCCGTGGTGGCGAGCCCCTGGCGGCCGAATCCACTGGCGACCCAAAGGCCGGGCCGCAACTCGCCGATCTGCGGCATGCCGTGCACGGTCACTCCAACCGCGGCGCTGAAACTACGGTCGATCGCGACCCCTCCGAGCTGCGGAAACACCGTCCGGATCCGGCGCCGCACGATCCTTTCCAGGCGCTGCGGGGCGACTTCGAAGGTGGTTTCGCCGCTCGCCCACAGCAGCCGGTCGCCGCCGACGATGCGGTAGTGGTCGACGCCATCGGTATCGGCGATCGAGCCAGCGAAGCCGATCACCTCGGGCAGCCGGTCGCCGAGCGGTGCCGTCAGCGCGGCGGCACGCCACACCGGCAGCAAGGTCTCGGCCACGCGCCGCGACGGCGCTCCCAAATGCACGCTCCCGGCCAGCACGATATCGGAGGCCCGCAGCCGGGCATTGGGCGTGAAGATCCGCTTGCGGATGCCGGAAAAATCGATCTCGACGACGGGCGTCTCTTCAAAGATCCGGGCTCCCGCCCGCCGCGCCAGCCGCTCCAGCCCACGCAAATAACTGCGGCCGTCGATCTGGAACGCGGTCGGATAGTGGATGCCGTGGAAATAGCGGTCGGTCCGCAGGACATCGCGGACCTTGTCGGTGGCCCAGCCTTCGACTTCGGAGCCGAAATCGACGCCGAGCGTCTGCAGCCGCTCCACCAGCCGGTCGCCGCGATCGACGTTGGAGACTTCCAGCGCGCCGTCCGACAACGCGACGTCGGTCATCGCCTCGTCGGCGGCGCGGGCCCGGACGATCTCCATGCCCTCGCGCGTCAGCGCCCACAGTGCGCTGGCGTGATCGAGGCCGACGCGGGCGATCAGATCGGCGATCGGCACGCCGTAGCCCGGCATGACCGAGCCCAGATTGTACCCCGACGCACCCCAGCCGATCCGGCCGCTCTCCAAAACCGCGACGCTGAGCCCGGCTTGTGCGGCTTCCAACGCCACCGACAGACCGGCCAGCCCGGCCCCGATCACGCACAGATCGACATCGAGGTCGAAGTTGAGCCGCGCATGCGGTTCCGTCTCGGTTTCGGCGGTAAAACCCGGTCCATTGGTCGCACTTGTCGGGAGCGAATCCATGCCGTTTCCTAAAGAGCGCATCCGCAAGCAGGGGTTACGATTTTGCGAGATACGCGTTCAATACGGACAGCGCAGGCGGTTGTCACCTTGTCCTCGCCGCTGGTCTCGATTAATCCGCAAGCTCCGCCCGTTGGAAACGACTCATGCGCCGTCTGATTTTGCTGCGACACGCCAAAACCGAGAGGGACGCGCCGAGCGGCAAGGATCATGATCGCCGCCTGGAAGACCGCGGCCGCAGCGACGCCGCCGAGATCGCCACTTGGCTGGCTGCCGAGCACCTGGTCCCGGACCAGGTGCTGATCTCGACCGCCACCCGCACCCGCCAGACCTGGGACGTGCTGTCCGAACTGTTTCCGGCGAACGCGGCGCCGCAGGTCGAATACCTGCCGGAGCTGTACAGCGCGAGCGCCTCGCAGCTGCTGCAGGCGATCCACGAGGTCTCGGCCGGCATCAACCGGCTGATGCTGATCGGGCACAATCCAGGCCTGCACGAATTGGCGCTGGCGCTGACCTGCACCTGCAACGAGGCGCAGCGGCGACAGATATCCGGCAGCATGCCCACCGCCGCGGTGGCGGTGATCGATTTCCCGATCGCGGATTGGGCCGACGCCTCGTTCGGCACCGGCAAGCTGCAGCATTTCGTCAGCCCGAAAGTGTTGCGCGAGGCGAGCTGACGGAAGACGATGAGCCCGCCCTTCCGTTGATCAGGAGGTGACGGCGATGTTCAAGTCCATCCTGGTGCCGATCGATCTGGTCGAGACCGCCCTGGCGCAGCCGGCGATCGCGACCGCCGCCAAGCTGGCCGAAAGCTACGACGGCAAGGTGCGACTGCTGCACGTGCTGGCGATTACCCCGGTGATGCTGGCCGAATACGTTCCGGCGGATTTCGACGATCAGCAGCGGCAATCGGCCGAAGCGGCACTGGCCGAGATCGCACACAATTCCGGCATCCCGCCGCAGCGGCTGTCGACCAATGTACGCCAAGGCGGCATCTATCATGAGATCCTCGAAGAGGTCGCGGCGATCAGCGCCGATCTGATCGTGATGAGTTCGCACCGCCCCGCGATGCGCAGCTACTTCCTCGGCTCCAATGCCGGCCACGTCGTCCGCTACGCCCCCTGCTCGGTGCTGGTGGTGCGGGACTAAGTCGGCTCCCGCACGACTGACGCGGCCTTGCCGCCTTTTTGCTTCTCCGGTGTCAGCTCCGGATTACCCAGCGTCGCAGCTGACGTCTGGATCTCCCGCGCAATCACCGCGTCTCGCTTTCTGGCCTCGAATCCGTAGCAGGCCAACGCGACAACGCGAGGGATCGGCCCCACCGACACGTAGTTCGCGATCTGCCTGCGGCTGCGGCCGAGCAACACCCCCGCCTCCTCCTGAGTCAGCTTGTGCCGAGCCAGGAACGCGACGAAATCCTTCGGATTCATGGTCTCTTCTGCAAGAGCCTGCAACAGATCGGCCGTCATCTCCAGATCATCGCCATTCCAGGCGACCACGTCGCCGTCTTCAACGAGATGAGCCGTCGAGAACAACGCTCCGTTGCCGCGAAGCGGTCTGAAGATCTTGTAGCTGTAGATCGCAGGGCTGAGATCGACTACATCCTCGCGCCCCGCTCGACGGCCTTCCGCCCAGACGATCCTGAGTGTGGCATCGGGCAACGGTTCGACCTTGGCGATCCGGGGCATGATCACGCCGCTGTCGACGACCTCATTCGCGCTCATTCAGCCGCCTCCGTTCCGCGATCAGCACGGCCTGGTTTTCGGCCCGCCTCGCCCACGTTCTCGCCTCCTCGAGATCACTTCTCGACGCCTGTCCGGCGATCACTTCGAGCGTGACGATATCGACCAGCGCCCTCGAATTGGGACCCCTCAGGTGAAAATGGGGCGGGTTGTGATCTCCGGCATACACATAGATCTTGCAGTTGCTGAGGGATGCATTGAGGCTCTCAACAGCGACGCTCCTACAAATATGATGCAATCATTGCACAAAAACAAGGACGTGAAATTCCTGATTCAGAATGTTGGCCTGCGCTGCTTGGTATATTCGGTTACGGCAGTAGATCCTTCGGCACGTCGTCGAAGGTGTAGCGGCGCGGGCGGTTGCGGCGGATGAAGCCGCCGATCTGCCAGCCGAACAGCAGCGCGAAGCCGGCCAGGAACAGCGCGCCCGACCATGACCCGACCGCCACCGCACGTGCCAGCAGCCCGGTGAGCGCTGCGGCGACCAGCGCGATCAGCACCAGAGCAGCGGTGTGGACCATCGGCGGCAGCCCCCCGATCAGTTCGGCTCGGCTGCCGGCGGCGCGCATCCGGCGGTGCAGTTCGAGCATGAACTCCCGATACGCTTGATCTTGCGGCGCCATCAACGCGACGGTCTGCCAGGTGGTCGACAAGATCCGCAGCCGCCCGCCGGAGACGTCTTCGATGTCGGCGCGGTAGCGGCGTGATTGCATCGACACCGGCCGGTAGCTCAGCCGCACCTTGGCGATGGTCGCATAAGGCCAAAGCCCGGCTTTCGGCCCGATCCGCCAGATCAGACCTGCCTCGCCGAGTTCGAATTGCTGTGCCGCACCGATCAGCGAGGCTTTGTAAGCGTAAGCCGCCCCGGCATCGCCCTGCTCTTCTGGATCGGATCGTGAAGCCAAGGTGAAAGCCCTCTCTGCCGGTCCGCCGTCATTGCCGGAACCCAAGCGGCGACGCAATGCGGCCTCGGCCCGCACGCCCCGGTTTGCCCGCATCAACTTGTCGTCGGGGATGCTGCTTTCTACAATCCGGCTTTCGCACGGACCCAACTATGCCCGAAACCAGAGTCGCTCCCTATCCTCGCCACCTGATCCTGGGCGGCGCCCTGATGTCCGGCCTGTTGCTGGCGCTGGCGCTGCATATGCTCGGCCAACGCATCGGCCTCGATCTCGGCGGCCTATGGCGCAACGATTCCGGCAACTTCATGCCGGCGAGCGCGGCGCTGGCGTGGTGGCTGGTTGCGACCGCCGGATTTAGCGGCGGTTACTTCACGGCGCGGCTGATGAACCACGCCGTGGCCGGCCAGATTCCACCGCGGCTGCGTCAGTTTCTGATCGTGGTGATGGTGTTGGTGCTCGCCGCCGCCGGGCAAGCCGCCTCGGCGCCCTCCGCCGTACCGACCGCAGCCAGCGTGATCGCAGGTCTGGTGACCCTGCTGCTTGGCGCCGCGATGGCGTTCTGCGGCGCTTATTTCGCGTTGCGCAAAGTCTAACCGCGGGCGGACTCACCACCCTGTTGAAAACACCAAAGGCCGCGCGGACATCCGCGCGGCCTTTGGCCTCATCATCGCGTCACAAGATTGTCGCCAACCGGCTCACCCCGCCGCACGCAGGTTGATCTGGCTCTCGGCGAGCGTATTGAGCTTCTTGTCGGTCGCCTTCTCTTCGTCGAGCGTCTTCTGCAGCACCGCGGCGCAGTCATTTCTGCCGAGCAGCTTGGCCCATGAAACCAGGCTGCCGTAGCGGACGATTTCGTAGTGCTCCACCGCCTGAGCTGCATTGATCAGTGCGGCGTCGAGCACCTTCTTGTCATCGACTTCACCGGCGGTTTCATCGGCTTCCTCGATGATGCCGTCGATCGCCGGGCAATCGACCGCCTTCGGCCGAACGCCGTGCATTTCGAACACCTGCTCCAGCCGCTTCACATGGCCCTTGGTTTCGTCGAGATGGCTCAGGAACCCCTGCTTCAGCATCGGATCCGAGGCCTTGTCGGCCATTTTCGGGATCGCCTTCAGGAGCTGTTTTTCGGCGTAGTAGATGTCCTGCAATTGGTGCACGAACAGGTCGTCCATCGTCTTGATGTCTTTGGTGAAAAGTCCCATCGCGGTTCCTCTCTGGTTGGCCTGAGGCGAGTCGGAACGGCAATCCGTCCGGCGCCCTCCACGGCATTCGAGGCGTTAACCAGCGGCGGCGATCGCCGTTCCGCGGTTCCGCGGGACGATCAGTCGCGATGGCGCAAAGAGCGCCAGCGCCCTATATCCAGCGGGCTCGGCCAGCACGGCGCCCCGGCAGGGAGCGGCCATGCAGCCACCGGTCGGCTCGTTTGCGCCACGTCAAGGGCGCCAGCCGCCGACCGTCTCATGGATGCGCGGTTCGCTCGCGACAGTACGGCGGATTGCACGACGGGCCCTTTATGCCCTAAGGAATTGCACGGATGAGTAAGTCGGACGCCGGTAGCAGGGTCGCGCTGCAGATGGCGTTCGTCGCGTTGCCGCCCCGCCGGGAGGACGAATGCATCGACTGCTGAGCGCGCTGGGGCGTGGCTTCAAGACGTATATCGGCTGGAAACGTGTCGGTATCGTCGCCAGCATCCTGATTATCGGCTTCGCGATTTCGTCGCTGATCCGAACCCTCAAAGGGGTCGATCACACCGTCATTCTGACCGCGCTGACCGACAAGAGCCCCACCCAGATCGGGCTGGCGGCACTGTGCGTGGTCGGTGCGTTCTGCACCCTGACGTTCTACGATTTCTTCGCGCTGCGCACGATCGGCAAGCTGCACGTGCCGTACCGCATCGCCGCAATGTCGGCGTTCACCTCCTACGTCATCGGCCACAATCTCGGCGCCACGGTCTTCACCGGCGGCGCGATCCGGTTCCGGATCTATTCCGACTACGGCCTGTCGGCGATCGACGTCGCCAAGATCTGCTTCATCTCCGGTTTGACGTTCTGGCTCGGCAACCTGTTCGTGCTCGGCATCGGCATGATCTGGCATCCGGCCGCGGCCAGCGCGATGGATCTGCTGCCCGACGAGATCAACCGGCTGATCGGCGTCGCCTGTCTGGCCGGCATCGCCGCCTATTTCATCTGGCTGGCGACCGGCAAAAAACGCCGCGAGCTCGGCCAGAACGGCTGGAAGGTGGTGCTGCCATCGGCCAAGCTGACCCTGGTGCAGGTGCTGATCGGCGTGGTCGATCTCGGCTTCTGCGCCCTGGCGATGTACCTGCTGATGCCCTCCGAGCCGTATATCGACTACGTATCGCTGGCGGTGGTGTTCATCCTCGCCACCCTGCTCGGCTTTGCCAGCCACGCGCCAGGCAGCCTCGGCGTGTTCGACGCCGCGATGCTGGTGGCGCTGCCGATGTTCGCCCGCGAGGACGTGATCGCGACGCTGTTGATCTACCGCGTGCTGTACTTCCTGCTGCCGTTCGGGGTCGCAATCTCGATCATGGGCTTCCGCGAGATCTGGCTGAGCGTGATCAAGCCCTGGCGAGAGCGCCGCAACGGCTGCGCCGACGGCCACGCGGCCACCGCCGCAACGCCCACCCCTGCCGCAGCTCCGGTCCGGGCACCGGTCGGACAAGCCCTGCACCGTTCTCCGAAGCTCTGATCGCGAGATTCGTTCAACGCCGCGGCGGCCCCATATTTTGGCCTCAACCGCAGCGTCAATGGCCGCGATCCTTGTTGACCGCGTGGTGACATGTCCCGTTTCCGCTTCCTGGCGTTGTTGTTGCTGCTGACCGGCGCGGCAGGCGCCTGGTCGGCCCCCGCTTTGGCTCAGTTCTCGCTGTTCGGCGGATCGAGCAGTCCCGAACCGGCTGCCCCCGCGACGCCCCCAACGGCAGCGCCCCCCACGACAGCGCCACCCGGCGCAGCGCCGGCGCCCACTGCGCCACCGGCAGCGGCCCCGCCGATTGCGGCGGTGCCGCTCACCGACGGCTCGATGCAGATCAGTTGGGAAGTGCGCAACCGTTTCCGGCTGTTCCGGGAGGAGCGCGATTTCCGCGAGCAGGTCGAGGCGCTGAACGGACTGACCGTGCTGGCCTCGGAGGAGACGCTCGGCCGGCAAAGTGAAGGCCGCGGCTGGGCTCGCAATGCCGTCAACCGGCTGTGCATCGACCTCGCCGGCCGCGTCAACGAGCCTTGCACCCGCGACGGCGTCAAGGAGAGCTATCTGACACCGACCGAGCATCCGGTCACGGTGCGGCTGACCGGGGCGATCCCGGTCGGCGCGATCTGTGCCTGGACGTTCGACGACGGCGACGGCCCGCGCAACGCCACCCAGGATTGCGCCGAACCGATCAATTTCCGCGCCCGCTACGGCAAGCCGACGAGCGCCACCGTCGACGTCACCAGCGGCGCCGACGCGCCGCTGCGCGTCACCACTCAGATTCGGGTGCGCGATTTCTTCATCGCCGGCCTCGGCGACTCGATCGGCTCGGGCGAAGGCAACCCCGACCGCGCGATCGCTCTGTCGGACGAGGGCTTCTGCTTCAAATCCTATCTCGGCAGCGGCACCGGCCAGTTCTACCGGCCGAGCCGCGCCGGCTTCAAAGGCGGCCGCGCCTGCGAGGCGCCCGACACGCTGGCGAACTGGCAGCGCTATTCGGCGACCTGGTTCAACGCCGCCTGCCACCGCTCGCTGTACAGCTACCAGACCCGCACTGCGCTGGCGCTCGCGGTTCGTCATCCGCACATCGCCGTCACCTATCTGCCGCTGGCCTGCACCGGCGCCACCATCGCCGATGGGCTGTTCGGTTCGCAGCGCGCCCGCGAGTGCATCCGCACCAAATCCGGAACGACCTGCCCGGGCAGTGTCGACGGTCAGCTCGGCGAACTGCGCGCCGCGCTCGCCGCAGCGCATCGCCGCCAGCCGAACCGCAACCTCGACCTGGTTCTGCTGTCGATCGGCGCCAACGACATCAACTTCTCCGGTCTGGTCGCCGACGTTATCGTCGACTCTCCGACCGAGCGGGCGCTATTCCGCCGCTCCGGCGTGATCGGCTCAGTCGACGAGTCGCGCACCGCGCTGGCCCGCACCCTGCCGCGGGATTTTGCCCGGCTGCGCGAGGCGCTGAAGCCGATGGTCGAGGATCTGTCGCGGGTGGTCTATGTCGCCTATGCCAATCCGGCACTGGCGAGCCGCGGTACGCCATGCCCCGGCGGTCCGGCCGGTTTCGACATCCATCCCTCGTTCAACGCCGACCCGACCCGGCTCGGCGCCGTCAGCTCGTTCGTCGACAACGAATTTCTGCCGCGGCTGAAGGATCTGGCGCAATGCGCCAACGGGGTGCTGTGCCGCGATCCGTCGGCCGACCGCATGACCTTCGTCGATTCCCATCAGCGGGTGTTCGCCGAGCACGGCTTCTGCGCCCGCGCCGCCACCGACCCGGAATTCGATCGCACCTGCTTCTCGCAGAGCGGCAACAGCTTCAACCCCGACATCGTCACCGCCGGCAGCTCACCAATGACCTGCGGCGCCGGCGCCAGCAACTACCGCGCCTATCTGCCGCGCGCGCGCTGGATCCGCGACGCCAACGACAGCTACTTCGCGGCGATGACCTACCCGCAAGGCTTGGCCGCGGCGATCCAGCCGGCCGATATCCACGATGCGACGTGGGGCGTGGTGTCGGCGGTGTATGGCGGCGCGATCCATCCGACGGCCGAAGGCCATGCCGCGATGGCCGACGCCGCGTTGCCGGCAGTCGAATCCGTGCTGTCGTTGCAGCCCGGCGGCCCCGACGTCGAGAGCCTGCCGCTGCCGCCACCGCAGGCGCCAGTTCCGAGCGCGGACTGAGCATCCGCACGATCCTGGGTGACCGCATCGCAGAGTGGACACTGCGGCCACTCTCGTCTGCCGGACTCCCGCCACAAAACACAACCCTGACGATCAGTCTAAGAAGCTACCTCAACTGGAACGGCTCTATTAGGAGCCGGATACCGTCCTCCTTAGCGTGCGCACGACCGCGGGACTCGATCACCTCTGATTGATCCTGTCGCAATCAAGCACGAAGCAAACACGCTTGGGGACGGAATGTTGAACGACCTGAATTCGCCGCGCGCGGCGGCACTCCCTCTGGCCTGCGTATCGATCCTGCTGACGGCGCATGCAGCACAGGCGCAACAAGCAGGTCCGACCGCCGCCGCAACGGCACGCCCGGCCGTCACGGCAGCCGGCCCGTCGTCCTCCCCGAGTCAGGCCCTCCCGTCTGTCGTGGTCGACGCTCCGGTGCGGCGGCGCGCGGTCGCCCGGGCGCAACGAAGGCCCGCCGCCGCATCGCAGCCAGCCGCGCCGCGCGGGCGGACGACGCGCAACGATGCCGCCGCAGCGCCGGTCCCGTCGCTCGGCGCACAGCGGGCGGCCCAGCCGTCCAGCTACACGGGCGGCCAGGTCGCGCGCGGCGCGCAGCTCGGCCTGCTCGGCAACAAGGACTATATGGCGACGCCGTTCAGCCTCACCAGCTACACCGACCAGACCGTTCGCGATCAGCAGGCCACCAGCGTCGCCGAAGTGCTGACCAACAGCGACCCATCGGTTCGCGCCGCGATCGGCGCCGGCAACCGATACGATGCGCTGACCATTCGCGGCTTCCGCGTCGACAACAGCGACTTCGCGCTGAACGGGCTGTTTGGCCTCGTTCCGAACTATCGCATCAACCCGGCGCCGATCGCCCGCATCGAACTGCTCAAGGGCCCCGCCTCTTTCCTGTACGGGATGTCGCCGCGCGGCTCCATCGGCGGCACCGTCAACGTCGTGACCAAGCGGGCCGGCGACGATCCGCTGACCCGCTACACCGCCGGCTACATGTCCGATGCCCGCTTCACCAACAACATCGACGTCTCGCGCCGCTACGGCGACCAGAAACAGTGGGGCGTGCGCGCCAACGGCGCATTCGAAGGCGGTTGGCCGGCGATCGACGGACAGTCGATCCGTGACGGGGCCGGCTCGCTCGGCATCGACTATCGCAGTGAACGCTTCAGGTGGTCGGCCGACCTGATCTATCAGGATGATTGGCTCAAGTCCGGCACGCGCGGCTACGGCCCGGTGCCGGGAATCGCCGTGCCGGCGGCGCCCGATCCCAGGATCAACCTGTCCCAGCCGTTCGACTACTCACGTTCGCGGAGCGTCACCGGCCTCACGCGTGCCGAATACGATTTGACGCCCGACGTCACGGTGTTCGGCGCAGTCGGCGGGAACCTGTTCGGCTTCGACAAACGCGAGTCGCCGGGTCCGACGATTCTCAACTCGGCCGGCGATGCGCAGTCGACCTCGACGTTTCAGACCGGCAAGTCCGACGCCGTCTCTGGAGAAGCCGGCGTGCGGTCGCGTCTCACCACCGGGCCGATCGACCATGAAGTGGTCATCAGCGGCTCTGCATTGACGCAGACCAATTGGCTCGGACAAACGCTGTACGGAAATTATCGCACCAACATCTACGCCCCGACCATGCTGACCGGGCCGGGCCGACCGGCGTCTTATTTTCCGGAAAGCAAGGGCAGCACGCTCGAACTGCGGAGCATCGGGATGGCCGACACGCTGTCGATCCTGAACGGCGCCGTCCAACTGACCGTCGGCGCCCGTCAGCAGCAGGTGATCTCGAACAGCTACGCCCCGATCACCGGCGTCACCACGACGGCTTACGATCAGAGCGCGACATCGCCGTCGCTGGCTCTGGTGATTCGGCCGCTGCAGTATCTGTCGCTGTATGCCAGCTATATCGAAGGCCTGTCGGCGGGGCCCACCGCGCCGTCCGGGGCGGCGAACCCCAATCAGGTGTTCGCACCGTTCAAGAGCAAGCAATACGAGGTCGGCACCAAGCTCGACTTCGGACGGTTCGGCGCCACCCTGGCGGCGTTCCAGATCAGTCAGCCGAGCGGCGTGCTCGATCCGGTCACCAAGATCTTCAGCCTCGACGGCGAGCAGAGGAACCGCGGCATCGAGCTGATGACCTTCGGCGAGATCGCGAGCGGAGTCCGCATTCTCGGCGGCGTCACATGGCTTGACGCCCGGCTCACCCAGACGGCGGGACATCTCAACGACGGCAATCACGCCATCGCGGCGCCCGACCTGCAAGGCAATCTCGGCGTCGAATGGGATACGCCGTTCGTACCCGGTCTCACCGCAACCGCGCGCGCGGTGTATACCAGCAAGGCCTATGTCAGCGCCGACAATCTGCAGGACGTGCCGAGCTGGACGACGTTCGATATCGGCGCGCGCTATTTCACCAAGCTGGGCGGGCGGCCGACCACCTTCCGGGCCAGCGTGACCAACATCGCCGACAAGCGTTATTGGACCGCCAACCCGTCCGGCTACCTCATCCTCGGCATGCCACGCACGTTGTGGCTGTCGATGACGGTGGATTTCTGAGTGCGGCGGCCATCTCGATACGTGGCCGCCGCTGATCGGGCAGTCTTATCTCACCGGGGCCGGCGCCATCGCGCCGCCCTTGTGGGCCGGTGCCGGGGCAGCCTTGGCCTTGCCGGCGGTGCCGGGAACCGCGGCCGGCTTGCCGGCCTGCGCCGCCTGGGTCGCGGCCTGCTCGGGCATGAACTTGGCGACGATCTCCGGATCGAGTTGAGAGATCGCGCTGTCGGGCAACCTGAACCAGTCCTCGTCCTGGCCGAGTGCGGGCGTCATCAGATAGCCGCGCAGCGTCAGAGTCTGGCCATCGGGGCTGACCGTCAGCATCGCCTTCCACACGTCGCCGTTGCGCGGATCGAGGATGTTGCCGTTCTCATAGACACGGCCCTTCCGCTTCATGTCGCGGATCAGCGAGATGCCCAGGATCGGCTGGTTCTTGCGGTCGTCCTCGCATTCGTCGCAAATTGTCAGGTTGGGTTGCCCTGCCTGCGGAAAGCTCTTGGCGACGACGCCTTCGTACATGTTGTTGCCGCGATCGAGCATCAGCACCCAGACCACCGGCTTGCCGCCGGGCTTGCCGGTGTCGGTGCGCTGCCAGAGGCCTGCAGCGGTGGGTTCCGCGGCAACCGACGGGGCGGCCGCGGATAGCAACAGCGCGAAAGCCGCGACAGCGGCCTGCGCGACTAATCGGATCGGTCGATGTGTAGTCGGTCGATGTGTGATCATAGCAACACCTGAAACACCGCGATGAGACGACAATATGGCGGATCGATCCGGCAATCCAGTGAGCAGAGCGCGGCGGATCGGGACCGATTTTATGACGTGGCGATGTCAGCGGGCGACCTAACAGGCCGCGTCGCGGGAACCGGCCCCGTTGGGATCAGCGCGGAGCCGAGGCAGATCGCCACCGGCAACCAGAGCAGGACATAGAGATAGCCGAGATCGCTGGGGATGATCTCATAGTCGACCGAACTCGCCACCAATCCGGCCGCGAGCAACGCCAGTCCCGCGACCTTTCCGGTACGGCGGAATGCGCGCCAGCCGCTCACCAATGCGGTGAGCGCCACCGCCGCCAACGCAAGCGCCGCGATCACGCCGCCGCGGACGGCCGCACACATGAAGATGTTGTGACCGTTCATCACCTCGATGCCATTCGGCAGCGTAACGCGGGGATCGAAAGCAAGACCGTAGCCGAACCACGGCTTCAGCGTCACCATATGAAGATACACCGGCCACAGCTCGAACCGCAGACTGTCCTTACGCTGCACCAATTCACTCGCAAGCGGCGTCAGCAGCGTCGCCACCGCGGCGATCCCGACGAGCGCAACGACCGCCGCTGCGATCCGCCAATTGGCTGCGAGCAGCACCGCCACACCGATGCCGGCGAGCGTCGCCATCAATGATCCCCGGCTTCCCGACAGCAGCACCGCGGCGAGCAGCACCAGCGCAGACACAAACAGCAACACGAACTGCCAGGGACGCAACCGCCGCGTCGCCATCATCGCCACTGCGCCGACGCACGGCATCGCATACATCAGGCCGACGACGTTGGAATTGTAGTACAGGCTCAACCCCTTGGTGCCCTGCAGCCGCACCGTCAGCATCTCCGATACCGACCAATGGCTGAACGTGCCGACGTCGCGAATTGCGGCGAACGCCGCCACCGGCGCGAGCCAGAGAAACAACACGCGAAGAAAGTCGCCATCACGGCTGGCGAGATGAGCCACGATCATGATGAACACCAGCACCGCCGCGACGTAGCGGATGTTCTTCCAGAGCAAGGCGCCGGGCACGCCGTCGCCGAGCAGCGACGTGACGATGATGACAGCCATAAAGACGGCCGAGGCGAGGAAGACCCCGGACTTGACGATCGGCACGAGGTTGCGCAGCGGCAGCGCGGTGATCAGCAGCGTCGGCAACACCAGGAACCAGAGGATGGTCCGCGACAGCCAGATGTTGTGCATCAGATACATCAGGCACATCACCAGCACGAACAGCCGCTCCGGCGCTTTGACTGCCAACAGCCAGGCACGGCTCCGATCGAACAGCGAATTCGGCGGCGACGATTGAGCGGCAACAGACACCATGAAACCTCTATCTGGGGTGTGCAGACGACCCCGTCGCGGCCAGACCGCGCAGCACGCCGGCGAGCTGAGTTGCCGATTGAGCCCAGGTCACCGGGCGATAACCGGCGCGGATCGCAGCCTCGTGATGGGCAAGTTGCTCAGGCGCGGCAATCAGGTCAAGGATCGCGGTCCGCCAGGCTGCAAAATCAAGCGGATCAAGATGGCGGGCGAGACCTGCACCGGCTTCCGGGAGCGACGAGGCATCGGAGGCAAGGCAGTATTTGCCGAAGGCCAAGCTTTCAGATACCGGCAGTCCCCATCCCTCATAAAACGACGGATACAACGTGAACTGGCAGTGCTGGTACAGCCATGCCAGTTCGTCATCGCCGGCGCGCGGCAAATGGACGATCGAATCCGCCGTGACCGGATCGTTGGCGATCTGCCACAGCAGGTCGGCGCTCCCGAATCCAGGCTGGCCGACGATCACCAGCGTCGGCAGGTTGGGCGTGTTCTGCTGGGTGAGCCGGTGCCACAGGTGGTACAAGAGATCGAAATTCTTGCGCGACTGAATGGTCGAGACGCTGATCACGAAACGCGCGGCTTGCGTCTCGCTCAGCGCCGCCGGCCGCCGTGCCGTTTGCGGCGCCGGAATATCAGCGCCGAGATGGACGATCTCGACGTTGCCGCGCATCCCGCCATGGCGCTGCGCATAGCCGAGGATATCGCGCTTGGTCGCCTCCGAGATCGACACCACGAGATCGGTTTCCTTGATCAGGAACTGCGCATAGGCGTCGAACTTGGCGACGAAGTCGCCGCCGGCAAAGAACTGCGGCGCCACCGCCGGGATGAAGTCCTGGCACAGCGCCGCCACCTTGGTGCCGCGCTCGCGGCGCATCCGGACGACAGCAGAAAAATCGACCCGCGACCAGTTCTCGCCGGCCAGAAACAGCACCTCGCCGAGCCCGTCGCCGCCGAGCTTCGGCAGCGGCTCGGCCTGGCTCGCCTTGCGCAACAGCGACGCGGTCGCGCCGCGAACTGCGGTCTTCACGGTGCGCTCGACGGACTTGCCGATTGGCTTCAGCACAGCGGCGATCCCGCTCGCCTGCTTCGCCTTGGCCTTGCCGGCGACAGGCTTGCCGCTCAGATCGGGTGGGACTGCGACCGCGACGTAGTCGCTCCGCAACGGCTCGTAGCGGCAGAACCGCAACCCCGGCGCCATTTCGGCCGACAGAGCCCGGATGTAACTTTGTTCGACCCGCAGCGTACCGTTCATCTGGCCGGAGCGCGCCCGCGCGCTGGTCGAGACGTCCATCCACAGCCAGGGCTGATCGTTCCGGTCGGCGGGCTGATACAAGGTGCTGTCCGTCTTTGGTGTCCGGCCCGGCGGCCGCTGACCGGCGGGTCTAGCGGGTTCGGCTTTGCAGCGTCAATGCCGACCGCTTGCATTGCGTCCCCGCCCGGAGTCTAAGTTCCTCCGCTGGCCGGTCGAAGGCCTGCACAGCAATGAGGGATGGCGTGCCGCCGGAGCAGCCCGAAGTCTCGGTGATCATGCCGGTTCGTGACGGCGAACGATGGGTCGCCGAGGCGATCCGGAGCGTCCGGGACCAGACATTTGCCGACTTCGAGCTTTTGGTGATCGACGACGGTTCCGTGGACGCCACACCTGCGATTCTGGCCGAGGCTGCGGCCGCCGATCCGCGCTTGGTGATCCTGCAGCAGCGGCGCGACGGGCTGGTGGCTGGCCTCAACCGCGGGCTGGAGGCTGCACGGGCCATGCTGATCGCGCGGCTCGACGCCGACGACATCGCCCTGCCCGACCGGCTGGCGCGGCAGGTTGATTATATGGAGCAACACCCAGAGGTGGTTCTGCTCGGCGGCTGGGCCACTGTCATCGACGAGAACGGTCAGCCCAAGGGCCGCGACATGCGCCCGAGCCCGGACGGTTTGCGGGCGACCCTGATGAAGAAAAGCCCGTTCATCCATCCGACCGTGATGTTCCGCGCCGAGGCCGCGCGCCGGGTCGGCGGCTATCACGCCGCGTTCGAAGCCGGCGAGGACTACGATTTCTGGCTGCGGCTGGCCGACGTCGGCGAGGTGGCGATTCTGCCGGAACTGTCGATCCGCTACCGCGAGCACGGCGGCAGTGTCACCCGCACGCGACAACTGCGCCAGATCTACTCCGCCCGCCTCGCCAAACTCGCCGCTGCGGCCCGACGCGCCGGCCAGCCGGACCCATCCACCGCCCTGACCGCGCCGCCGGACTGGCACGATCCCGCTCCTGGCCGATTCGAGCGCGACAGCTCAAGGCTGTTCCGGATTCTCGAACTCGCCGACCCGATCATCGCCGCCGCAACCCCGGCCTCGGCGATCGATCTCGACGCCATTGCCTCCCAGCTCCGCAACCTGACAGCTGGCGAACGCAAATTCGCGCGAGCCGCGATTCAGAACCTGCTGCGCCGTGAAGACCTCACCATCCCGAGGGCAGCGCTGTGGGGACTTCTGCTCCGGCTCGGGCCGCTCAAAGCGGCAAAATTGCTGCTCGGCGGCAAGTAGCAGCCCCAACACGACGGCAAGTCAGTAGCCTCGTCATGCATTACGAGCGAGCAAAGCAATCCAGATAGATGGAATGAAAAAGGGCGCACCCGCCGGCGCGCCCTTCAATCGCTTTCCTGGTATCGGACGTCGCGATTAGTTCACACCGAGCTTCTTCTGCAGATTGGTCGACGAGGTCGTGTACTGGAACACGACGCGCTTGTCCGGATAGACGTACTTGACGGCCTTCTGCGCCATCAGCGCGCCTTCGTGGAAGCCCGACAGGATCAGCTTCAGCTTGCCCGGATAGGTATTGATATCGCCGATCGCGAAGATGCCCGGGACGTTGGTTTCGAACGTGCCGGTGTCGACCGGGATCAGGTTGTTCTCGAGATCGAGACCCCAGTTCGCGACCGGGCCGAGCTTCATGGTGAGACCGAAGAACGGCAGCATCGCGTCGCACTTGATCTGCGACACCGAGTTGTCGTTGAGCTTCACAGTGGCGCCGGTGAGCTGGCCGTTATCACCCTGCAGCTCGGTGATCTGGCCGATCTTGAGGTCGAGCTTGCCGTTGGCGACGAGCTGGCGCATCTGCTCGACCGAATGCGGCGCGCCGCGGAAATCGTCGCGGCGATGCACCAGCGTCATGCTCTTGGCGATCGGGTTGAGGTTGAGCGTCCAGTCCAGCGCGGAGTCGCCGCCGCCGACGATCAGGATATCCTTGCCGCGGAAGTCTTCCATCTTGCGCACCGCGTAGTGCACCGACTTGCCCTCGTAGGCTTCGACGCCCGGCACCGGCGGACGCTTCGGCAGGAACGAACCGCCACCGGCCGCCACCACCAGCACGGTGCATTCGAACACATTGCCGGCGTTGGTGGTGACGCGGAACCCCGGATCGCCGATCTTCTCGACGTTCTCGACCATCTCGCTGAGATGGAAGGTCGGATTGAACGGCTTGATCTGCTCCATCAGCGCCTCAGTGAGGCCGTGGCCGGTAATCATCGGCACGCCGGGAATGTCGTAGATCGGCTTCTCCGGATAGAGCTCAGCGCATTGGCCGCCCACTTTGTCGAGGATGTCGACGAGATGCGCTTTGACGTCCAGCAGACCCAGCTCGAACACGGCGAATAGTCCGCACGGACCGGCGCCAACAATCAGCACGTCGGTTTTGATCGTTTCGGTCATCTTTGCTTCTTTGTCGGTTGAAGATGTTCGGACGCGGACCGTCCGGTCGCGGCCTGTCTAACCAAGCCAGGCGGGGGAGAAAAGCCATAAAAGACCATTGGTATCTTGTTCTAGCGCAAGATTTGCGTTCAATGGTTCTAAAAAGCCCGGAGAATGGCCCTTGACCGCACGATCCCGTGACCACGCGCTGCCGCAGCTCGCCGACTTCCCGTTCCGTCTCGCGGACAACGTCCGCTTCGCCGACCTCGATCCAAACAACCACGTCAACAACGCGGTTTACGCCAGTTATTTCGAGACCGGCCGGGTCACCTTGATGAAGGACCCGAACAACGGACTGATCCCCCCTGGACTATCCTGGGTGCTGGTACGGCTCGACATTCACTTCCGTAGTGAGCTGCACTGGCCGGGCAAGATCGAGCTCGGGCTCGGCCTGGTCAAACTGGGGCGCACCTCGACGCATTTCGATCAGGTGGTTTTCTCGGAGGGCGTCTGCGTCGCCTCGGCGCGCGCCGTCACCGTGCTGGTCGACGAGACCAGCCGCAAGCCCGCGCCGCTGACCGAACAGATCATCGCCAATCTGGCGCCGTGGTGGCACCGCGGCGTCGAGCACGATTGATCGAGGCGTCTTGGCCAGATGATAGTTCGCATCGGCCGGCCGCGACGCGCGCAGGATCCGTGGGAGACATAAACCGCGGTCCGCGCGCTGTCGCATAACAGCCTGTACAACGGCTGCCGGTGGATGAGATCAGCGCGGCTCAGGCTTGGCGTTCGGGCGTGGTCACGACCAGCCCGTCGAGTTCGCTCGAGACCTTGATCTGGCACGACAGCCGCGAGTTCGGGCGCACGTCGTAGCCGAAGTCGAGCATGTCTTCTTCCATCGGCGACGGAGCGCCGACCTTCTCACGCCAGGCTTCGTCGACATAGACGTGGCAGGTCGCGCAGGCGCAGGCGCCGCCGCATTCTGCCTCGACGCCGGGGATCGCGTTGCGGATCGCCGCTTCCATCACGGTCGCGCCTTCCTCGACGTCGACAGTACGTGTTTCACCGGTGTGATCAACGAAGTGAATCTTGGCCATGATTGCTCGTCGGACGCTTTGCTCGTTTTATGAATTATGGGCTGACGCGCCAGTCCTATAGCGTCTCGGCCGGCGTTCCGCCAGCCGTCGCGCCCGTCAAAAGCCGGAACCGGCCGGCTTGGCGCGCGCGTCGATCACGGCGCGGACGTGCTCGACCGCCGCTTCGAGCACCATCAGCGGCTCGGCGGCGTCATCATTGCGGCTCAGCGCGTCTTCGACCGCAGCGGCGGCGTCGGCCACCCCGAACGCGCCGATCGCACGCGCCGACCCTTTCAACGTATGCGCGAGCGCAGCCGCATCGGGCGGCCAGGAGGCGAGCAGCGCCATCAGACTGGCCGCCTGCGCGGTGAACAGCAGCAGCACCTCGCGCTCGAGCGCGGGGTCGCCCAGCGTCATCTTATAGAGATGTGCGTCGTCGATCGGCTCAAGGTCCGGAACCAGAGGCGGTGATGGCATCCATTCGATCCGTTCGACCCGTAGCGGCACATTCACCTCGGCACAGAATTGCGGTTTTCCACATCTGGACAATCCAGGCCGAGAAGCGAACCATGAGTCTGGTTAACGTATCCTTGCCGGTGCAAGCGCACCGTTTTGGCACAGTGTCGCGAAGTTGCCGCGCTTAAGTCGCTAAAATGCCACCGTTACCGCTCGGCCAAGTAGGATTTTTCCGTTCTCCGAAGGGCTTAGCCCCGGATGCCGTTAACGATGATTAAGAAAGTCTTAATCCGAACCATTTCATTCGCTCGAACCAGCCAATAGGATGTTTGAGGAAGTGGCGGACAAAAGCGCGGTGGGAATGGGGTTCAACTTCGCCGTGCTGGGGGAGCACCGAGGGGCCTGTCTGCGGTCTCCACTGAACCGACGTCCCCGGATGCGTAACAAGGGCGTAAATCAAGATGGCGAACAATCCTAAGAAGATCAAAGATCCGACCGAAGTCGCGCTGTCGGCGATTCAGGAAGCCCTGAACATCCCCGATGCGCCGCCGGCCGGTGACGATCAGGCCGAAGGGCCGAAGGAAAGTGCGTCAATTTCGGACACCGAGCCTGGCCTGCCCGATCTGCCGGAACTGACGGCCGAGCCTCGGATCGCGCCGCCGCCGCCGCCGAGCTTCGAGCCGGTCGCCGACCGCAGCTTTGCCTCCCGCCCCGCCAACGACGACCGCGAAACCATCGGCCAGCTGCTGCAGTCGCTGCAGAAGGGCCGCACCACCCGCAACGTCTACACCCTCGCCACCATCTTCACCGCAGTCTGGCTGATCGGCGGCATCGCCCTCACCGTCGCTTTCCTCCCCTCGCTGCAGGCGCTGGTCGGTCAGGGCAGCGGCGGCACGTTGGCGCTCGCCGGCCTCGCCGCATTGTTCTTCGCGCCGGTGATGCTGTTCTATTTCCTCGCCAGCCTCGCCTGGCGCGGCCAGGAACTGCGGATGATCGCGCAGTCGATGGCGCAGGTCGCGATCCGGTTTTCCGAACCCGAGATCGCCGCCAGCGACTCGGTGGTGACGGTCGGCCAGGCGATCCGCCGCGAGGTCGCCGCGATGGGCGACGGCGTCGAGCGCGCGATCGCGCGCGCCAGCGAACTCGAAGCCCTGGTCGCCAACGAAGTGTCGGCACTGGAGCGCGCCTATTCGGACAACGAAGTACGCATTCGCGCGCTGCTGCAGGACATCGCGCATCAGCGCGACAACCTGGTCGGCCAGGCCGAGCAGGTCCGCAGCGCGATTTCCGGCGTGCAGATCGACCTCCGCCACGACATCGCTCTGATCTCGGACGCGATCGCCAGCCGGGTCGACGAAGTCGCCAAGAGCATCACCAGCGCGCTGGAAGAGCGCGGCGCCCACATCACCAGCGCGCTCAGCCACGCCGGCGACAACATGATTCTGGCGCTCGGCGAGCGCGGCGGCGAACTGCTCGACCGCCTCGAAGAGGCCAGCTCCGAGACCACCCGCGCGGTGCTCGACGCCAGCGAGCGGCTGACCACCAGCCTCAATTTCAAGACCGGCCACGTCCACGCCGAATTCGTCGAACTGGCCGATCGCGTCCACGACATGATGAACGAGCGGCTCGACCGCATCACCACCGATTTCGAGCAGCGCTCCTCGACCATCATCGACGGCATTTCGGAGCGCACCGAACAGGTGCAGGATTCGCTGAAGAACTCCGGCGACTCGCTGCTGCTCGAACTCGAGCTGCGGAGCACCGATCTCGTCAGCAAGATCGACGACGCCGGCCATCGCCTCGCCGATCAGATCCTGACCAGCGGCGACAAAGCTAGCGAAGCGCTCGACGTCACCGTCAACACCCTGGTCGCCAAGGTGGTGAGCCAGACCGAGACCGCCCACGATACGCTCAGCATCCAGATGAGCGCGTTCGACGACCTGGTGAAGCAGCAGGGCACCGAGCTCGCCGAGAAGTTCGCGCGCGACAGCGGCACGCTCGGCGCGCTGATCACCCGCCACATCTCCGAGTTCGATCGCACCGTGAAGACCTTCGGCGGCGAGATCGTCGAGCGGATGGGCCAGCGCACCCAGGACATCAACGAGACCCTGAAGACCTACGTCGACAGCTTCGACCAACGGGTGACCACCAGCTCCGGCGAGATCACCGCGCGGCTGGACGATCGTCTGCATCAGTTCGAAGGCCTGTTCGATACCCGCGTCGGCAGCATCGACAGCGCGATCGACACCCGCCTCAAGGCGCTCGACGACACCGTCAGCAATCACCTCAATTCGCTCGACCGCATCCTCGACACCCGCACCGAGGCGGTCACCGGCAACATCGACGGCCGGATCGAGAAGCTCGCCTCGACGCTGTCGACCGGCGCCGCCACTGCGGCGGAAGCCATCGACACAAGGATCGTGCAGCTCAGCACCACGCTGTCGACCGGCACCTCGAGCGCGGCGGAACTGATCGACGGACGCATCGCGACGCTGACCACCACGTTGTCGACCGGTGCGGCCAACGCCGCCGAAGTGATCGACGACCGCATCACCACGCTGACCACGACGCTGTCGACCGGTGCGGTGCAGGCGATCGAGGCGATCGACTCGCGGCTGACCCACCTCACCCACTCGCTCACCGACGGCACCGCGCAGGCGATCGACGCGATCGACCGCCGCATCGGCGCCGTTACCGAAACGATCGACGGCCGCACCGCCAATCTCAGCTCCACCGTCAGCGCCCGCTTCCAGGAGATCCACGACGGCCTGGAGAACCGCGTCACCGCGGTGATCAACGACGTCGATCTGCGGGTGACGCAGTTCGAGGACCTGCTTGGCTCGCGCATCGAAGCGGTCGCCGGCCGGTTCGAAACCAGCGGACGCGAAGCCAGCGAGATGCTGATGGCGCGCGCCGAAGAGCTGTCGCTCGGCATCAAGACCAACGTCGCGGACGCCGAACGCACCCTGACCAACCTCGTGGTCGGCACCACCGACACCATCCGCAGCAGCACCCAGACGGCACGGGACTCGATGCTGTCGGTGTCGAGCGATGTCTCCGCTCAGCTGCAGGTCACCTCCGCGGAGATCGAACGCGCCCTCACCTCGGTCGGCACCACGGCTGCTGCCACGGTTGTGTCGAGCGCGACCGAAGCCCAGGCCAAGCTGGCGACCGTTTCCAGCGAAGCGGCAATGCAATTCCGGTCGGTGTCGGACGACATCGAGCGCACGCTGTCGGCTGCCGGCACCGCGACGGCTGCCACCGTGCTGGCTGGCGCTCGCGAAGCGCAGACGACGCTGGTTTCGACGTCCACCGACGTTACCAGGCAGGTGAAGTCGCTGGCGTCCGACATCGAGCGCACCCTCACTGAAGTGGGCGGCAACGCCGCGGCTTCGCTGCTCGGCAGCGCCCGCGAGGCGCAGAGCACACTCACGAGCACCTCGACCGAAGTCGTCACTAAGGTGAAGTCGCTGGCCTCGGAGATCGAGCGCACCCTGACCGACGCCGGCGGCGCCACCGCGGCTTCGGTGCTCGGCAGCGCCCGCGAGGCGCAGACCGCGCTGACCACCACCTCCACCGAGGTCGCCAATCACGTCCGGTCGCTCGCAACCGACATCGAACGCACCCTGACCGGGGCCGGCGACACCACCTCCGCCTCGGTACTGGCGAGCGCCCGCGAGGCCCACGCCACGCTGGTGTCGGCGTCGTCCGAAGTCACCGGCCAGATCCGTTCGCTGTCCACCGACATCGAGCGCACGCTGTATGCGGCCGGCAACGCGACCGCCGAAGCCGTGCTCGGCGGCGCCCGCGCGGCGCAGTCGACCCTGGTCTCGGCCTCGGAAGAGTCTGCCGAGAAGGTCAAGGCGCTGAGCGCCGAAGTGCAGCGCACCCTCACCGACGCCGGCAGCTCGACCGCCAGCGCGATCATCGCCGGAGCCCGCGAGGCCCACACCACTCTGGTGACGGTGTCGTCGGAAACCGCCAGCCAGGTGACGACGCTCACGGCCGACGTCGAACGCCGCCTGTCGGCGGCCGGCACCAGCACCATCGAGACCATCGTGGCCGGTGCGCGTGAAGCGCAGAACACCCTGGTGGCGACCTCGACCGAAGCCGCCAACCAGGTCAAATCGCTGGCCGGCGACATCGAACGCACGCTGACCACCGCCGGCAGCGCGACCGCCGGCACTCTGCTGGCCAGTGCGCGCGAAGTGCAAACCACGTTGGTGTCGAGCACGACCGAATCGGCCGATCAGGTTCGATCGATCGCCGCCGATGTCGAGCGCACCCTGGTGGCCGCCGGACGCAGCACCGCAGACTCGATCCTGGCCGGTGCCCGCGAGGCGCAGACCACGCTCACCACCGCGTCCGACGAAGCCGTCAACCACGTCAAGTCGCTGGCGGTCGATGTCGAACGCACGCTCACCAGCGTCGGCGCCGCCACCGCTTCGACCATTCTCGACAGCGCCCGCCACGTGCAGGCGACGCTGACCTCGAGCTCGGTCGACGCCGCCAGCCAGATCAAGGCGATCTCCGCCGAGATCGAACACACGCTGTCGACCGTGACGAGCAACACCACCGACCACATCCAGGTCAGCGCCTCGGCGGCGCAGTCGACCCTGGTGGCGATGTCGAACGAGGTCAGCGCCAAGATCAAGTCGACCTCGGCCGACGTCGAGCGTTCGGTGTTCGCGGCCAGCGGCAGCTTCGGCTCGACGATCACCGCCAAGAGCGAAGAGATCGTCGGCTACGTCCAGCAGCAGGCCGAGCGGCTGTCGCAGATCATCGACGGCAAGCGCGGCGTGCTGGTGGAGGCCATCAGCGGCAAGACCAGCCAGCTCACCGTCGAGATCGACCGCGTCACCAGCGATGCGCTGAACGCCATCGAGTCCCGCGGCAAGACCTTCTCGAACTCGATCCTGACCAACGGCACCGAGGTCGCCCGCTCGATCACCGGCGCCGGCGATCTCGCCACCAACGCGATCAACAAGTCGCTCAAGGACCTCGACTTGGCGTCGCGGTCGGCGATCGAACAGTCGCGTCAGGTCTCGATCACTGCGGTCACCGAGATGCAGGAGACCAGCAAGATCCTGCGCACCGACACGGTGGCGCTGTTCGAGCGGCTGCGTGAAGGCAACATCCTGCTGCAGGAGGTGCTGACCGGCGCCCACGAGAACCTCAACTCGCTGGAGCGCGCGCTGGTCACCCGTGTCGCCGACTTCGTCACCACCATGAACGAGGTCAACGCCCGCAGCGGCAACGCGACGCGGACGCTGGAAGACCAGCTCACCGGCTTCCACTCTAAGACCGCCAAGGCGCTGGAAGATCTCGGCGCGCTGTCGGCGCAGTTCGAAGCCCACGGCCGCGCCTTGGCCGATGCGGCCGACCTGCTCGAGCACAGCAACCGTGCGGCATCGAGCTCGGTGAACGATCGCAAGGAGTCGCTGGAATCGCTGGTGACCACCATCGATCTGCGCACCACCGATCTCGACCAGCGGCTCGGCCGATTCACCAACCTGCTGGATGAATCGCTCGCCGCCGCCGAAGAGCGCGCCCGCGACGTTGCCCGGATCGTCGCCGAGACCGCCGGCGCCGGCTCCGCCAGCATCACACAGCAGTTCGAAGCGGTGCGCAGCGCCGCCGAACAGGAGCGCCGGCTCACCGTCGAGGCGATGCACCAGGTGTATCAGCAGGGTACCCAGGAAGCCGACGCGCTGTTCAAGCAATCGGCCGACCGCTTCACCTCGATCGTCCAGGGCATCAAGCAGATGGCTGCCGAGATGCACCACGAGCTCGAAGCCACCCGCGAAGAGCTGCGCCGCGGCGTGCTCGAAATTCCGCAGGAGGCCGCCGAAAGCACCGCGCAGATGCGCAAGGTGATCGTCGACCAGATCGAGGCGCTGGCCGAGCTCAACCGCATCGTCGCCCGCCACGGCCGCGGCATGGACGTGGTGACGCCGACCCGCGCCGCCGCCGTCACCACCCGCGAGGCGGAGCCGGTGCTGGCCGCCGCCAGCGGTGGACGGGCCGAAACGGTCGCCGCCCGCCCGGCACCGCGCGGTCGCGACTCCAGCGCCGCGACGCTGCCGCCGCCGGACCTCGGCCTGCCGGCCGGCCCGCGCCGCACCGAAGCGCCGTCGGTCGCCCCGAGCAACGCCGACCAGGGCCGTGACGGCTGGCTGTCGGAGCTGCTGAACCGTGCCGACACCAGCGCCGAGCGCGAGCCGCCGCGGGGCCGCGCCGCGCAGGCTGCGATGAGCGGCAATCCGCTGGAATCGCTGTCGCTCGACATCGGCCGGCTGATGGATCGCAACCTCGCGCTGGAAATGTGGGAGCGCTATCAGCGCGGCGAGGCGAAGTCCTTCACCAAGCGGTTGTACACGCCGGCCGGTCAGAAGGCGTTCGACGAGGTCGCCCGCAAGTATCGCAGCGACCGCAGCTTCAAGCAGACCGTCGACCGCTACATCGCCGAGTTCGAGCGCCTGCTCGATGAAGTGGCCCGCGACGACAACGCCCCGCAGGCGCTGCGCAACCACCTCGCGTCCGAGACCGGCCTGGTCTACACGCTGCTGGCGCACGCGGCGGGACGGCTGGGGTAAGATATGCCCCTGCCCGGCCGGGCGGCAGACTAAGTAATCGATCCAAAGCGGGGGCCGTCGGCTCCCGCTTTTCGTTTGGCGTTGTGGAAGCCCGGCTGCATCGCTATCTCACGTCGAGACGCTTTTCGATTTCCGCCCCGCATCAGGCCGAGGACGCACCATGCCTTCTGAACCCCGCTCGCCTCGCCTTGCCGTTCTGATCGATGCCGACAACGCATCCGCAAAGATCGCCGACGGCCTGTTCGAAGAGATCGCGAAGATCGGCGAAGCCAGCGTTCGCCGGATCTACGGCGACTTCTCCACCCCGCGCTCGAAGGGCTGGGCCGACGTTCTGGCGAAGCACGCCATCATCCCGCAGCAGCAGTTCGCCTACACCACCGGGAAGAACGCGTCCGACATCACGCTGGTGATCGACGCGATGGACCTGCTTCTCAGCGGCCGGTTCGAAGGCTTCTGCCTGGTTTCGTCGGACAGCGACTTCACCCGCCTCGCCTCCCGGATTCGCGAGCAGGGCGTCGATGTGTTCGGCTTCGGCGAACAGAAGACCCCGGAGAGTTTCCGGCAGGCGTGCCGGCGCTTCGTCTACACCGAGAACCTGATCGCCGGCGCGGCCGACAGCAAGGGCACCGCGTCGACCGCGAAGCCGCTGCAGCCTCCAAGCGCGGCCACGCCGATCATCGAGCGAGTGATCAAGCAGATGGAAAGCGAAGACGGCTGGGTATCGCTCGGTGAAGTCGGCAAACGCCTGTCCAATCTGGCCTCCGACTTCGATCCGAGAACCTTCGGCTTCCGCAAGCTGAGCGATCTCGTGCGCAAGACCAACGCGTTCGAGCTGGAGCAGCAGAACGGACACTCGATGCGGATTCGCCTGAAGCCGACCGGCGCACCGGCCGCCAAAACGCCGTCTCCGCGCAAGCGTGCTGCAAGACCGAACCCGCGCCGGAGCGACGGCGCGGCGTCCTGACCGTCGACTCAAGTTGTCCGTGCCAGCCCGGCACGGGTATCTGCCAGCACTCACGATCAGATCGCGCCCGCCCTTTCGAGATCAGGCAACAGCTACATTCAGCGGCCGTCGACCGTCTGCTGCTCACCGGCCGCGCGGCTCAGGCTGAGGTCCACGACGTTGTCCATCGGCGTCAGGAACGATCGACGATGGGTGATCGCCAGCACCGTGACGTCGGCGGCAATCGCCCGGATGTGATCCATGATGTCGCGCTCGGTGTCCTCATCGAGCGCGGAGCTGACCTCATCGAGAAACAACACCGCCGGAGCGCCGTACAGAGCCCGCGCGATCGCAATCCTCTGGCGCTCCCCGCCGGAGAGTTTGAGACCGCGTTCACCCACAGCGGTGTCGAAACCGTCCGGCAGGGATTCGATCAGGTCGAGGATCGCGGCCTTGCTCGCCACATCGCGCAATCGCGCTTCGTCCCGCTCCCGGCCGAGCAGGATGTTGTCGGCCAGACTCTCGTTGAGCAGGATCACCTCCTGCGGGACGACGGCGATCATCCTGAACCAATCGGCGCGCGCGATCTGCCGGATGTCGGTGCCGTCCACGGTGATCCGGCCTTGCTTCGGCTCGAGGGACTTCAAGGCGAGCTTGAAGACCGTCGATTTTCCCGAGCCGGTCTCGCCGACAATGAAAGTAATAGCGCCGCGTCCGGCGGAAAATCCGACAGCTGATACGCCTCTGCCATTCCCGTAGTCGTAGCCGACCTGTTCGAATGTGATGGTTCCGTCGGACATGCCGAAGGGGACCGACGATCGATCGTCGTGTTCTTCCGGAGCGTTCCACAGACGGGTCAGCGGCACCAATTGTGCTCGTGATCGGGCAAAGCTGTCCATGGTCTGCGCGATCATTTCGAACGGGGTGTTGAGCTGCAGCAGCAGAGCGTTGAACAGTACGATGTCCCCGATGCTGACGAGCCCCGCCTGATATCTCGGCAACAGCAGCGCGAAGTTGACCGCGAACTGGGTTGCGAGACCGATGCCGAGCAGAGCCGAAGTTCCTGCCCGCCTCAGCATGTAGGCCCGCCACCCGTCCCTCACGGCACCTGCCCGTTCGGCGAAGCGCCGGCTCATCCAGGTCGAGCCGCCGAGCTGACGCAAGGTTTCCATCGCGTTCATCGCGTTGCCGGCGAACCGTGCGTTGTCCTGGCTGGCAGCCATCGCCGCGTCCAGGAGCTGCTGCGACCGCCGCGTCGACCCGAGTGTCACGAAAACGACGATCGCGCCGTAGGCCGCGACCGCGAGGACGATCTGCAGATCGAGCAGATAGCCGAGCGTGAACAGGGTCAGCCCGACTTGCGTCGCGCTCGGGAGCCAGACGATCAGAGCGATGTTCGCGATGGTCGTCAGAGCCCCTTGTCCCTGACGGACCGCATTCTGAATCTCGGCGGGATTATGCTCGATGAAGAACTCGGAGCGCTTCCTCAAGATTCGCCCGAACAGCTCGGTGGAGACGAAATATCCGAGATTCTCGGAGATGATCACCGAGAGATACTGGACCACCCGGCTCAAGACGGACGCGATCCCGATCAGCGCCGCATAACCAAACAGCGCGTAAAGCAATTCGCCGGACTCGCCGGCCTTTGGCAATTGGTCGATCGCGCGGGAGAACAGATAAGGCGCCGCGACGCTGGCTGCGCTGGAGATCACGGCGATAACGACGACGACCGAAAGCGATCGCCAGTCCTCGCGAACATGGTTGCGCAAGATCTCGACGGCAGGGCTGGGTCCAGAACTATTGGCCATGCAGCACTCCCGCGATCGCAACCGTCTTCAGGGGTTCGCTGTCTTAGACGTCCGGGATTACGACATCCACCGTCTTGCCGATCGATTACAACGATTCAAGCAACGCCTGGGAAACCAGCGACGTTTCGAACGACATCGCGTCGCGATCGCGCAGATGGTGCAGGCGGTCGCGACGCCACGAGCGCGCAGAGCTTGACCGTCTCCTGGCCGATCACGGCCGCCTCCGCCCTGCGCTTGTTACTGCGCCCGTCGGCGCGGCGGGCGTGGTTGTTCGGCGCGGGCGGCCGCCGGAGGGGCCTGCTGGGCGGTATTGCTCGGCCCGAACAACACCCGGGTCGGGTTGCGGTCGAAATTGTTCACCGCGCGGCTGATGTCGGCGAGGGTGCGGCGGCCGTCGAGAATCAGCGCGCCGGAGCGCCGGTCGAGATTGTCGGCGAGCTCGCGGAACGACTTCACCGCGTGGAACAGCTCGCCGCCGTCCTTGCCGCCGGCCAGCGCGTCGATGCCCTGCATCACGCTGTCGGTCTTGGCGATCACGCTGTCGACGCGGGACACGATGCTGTCGATCTTGTCAGAGCTGCGCGCCAGGCCCGAGGTGAAGGTCTGCAGATTCTCCAGTGAGGTCTTCACCGACTCCTGATTGTCGGCGACCAGGCGGTTGACGTTGCGCAGCGTCGCTTTGATCGACTCGGAGATGTCCTGCAGCAGTTCCGGATCAGCGGTCAGCACCGGGGTGCCGTCGTCGTCGAGCGGCACCGGCGGCGCGGTCTCCGAGCCGCCCTTCAGCGAGATCGCGGCGACGCCGGTCAGGCCCTGGAATTCCAGGCCGACCTGGGTGTCCTTGCGGATCGGCGCGGTGTTCTCGACCATCGCCAGCGCCACCACGCGGCGCGGATTGTCGAGCTTGACCGACACCACTTCGCCGACCCGGACGCCGTTGAAATTGACGCTGCCGCCGTTGCGCAGGCCGGAGGCCGCGCCCTCGAAGATTACTCGCAGCGGGCTGCGCGCCTTGCTGGTGTGCAGGCTCTGAAACCACAACACGAACCCGAACGCCGCGGCGATCACCGCGAGGGTGAACGTGCCGATCAGGAAGTAATTCGCACGCGTTTCCATTTGGCCTTTACTCCACACCAGTCCGCGGCTGCGCCGGCCCGCACCACGCCGCGCCACGCGGCAGGCTTTGAGCGCAGATTGCGGAAGCAAAACGACGCGCCAACGGCGCGACGATCGAAATTTTCAGGCACGCACCACTCATGGCGAACCGACCACTGCGCGGGCGCGCTTGCCGTGAAAATACGAGCGCAGCCACGGATGCTGCGACGCCTGCATATCGGCGATGGTTCCGGCCGCGATCACCTTGCCGTCCCCCAGCACCGCGATGCGGTCGCAGGCGGTGTGCAGGCTGTCGAGGTCGTGGGTTACCATGAAAACCGTCAGGCCCAAAGTGCGCTGCAACGTCCGCACCAGCTCGTCGAAATCGCCGGCGCCGATCGGGTCGAGTCCCGAGGTCGGCTCGTCGAGGAACACCAATTCCGGATCGAGCGCCAGCGCGCGGGCCAGCGCCACGCGCTTAATCATGCCGCCGGACAGTTCCGACGGATAGCGGTCGATCACTTCCGGCTTCAGCCCGACCATCACCAGCTTGGCGATGGTGATCTCGTCGAGCAGCCGCTGCGACAGCTTGAGATATTCCCGCACCGGGAACTGGATGTTCTGCCGCACAGTCAGCGACGAGAACAGCGCGCCCTGCTGGAACAGGATGCCCCATCGCCGCTCGACGCCGCGGCGTTCCGCCTTGCCGGCGTTGTCGAGGTCGATACCGAACACTTCGATGCTGCCGCTCACCTTCGGCACCAGGCCGATGATGGTGCGGGTCAGCACCGATTTGCCGGCGCCCGACGGGCCGACGAAGCCGAGGATCTCCCCGCGCCGCACATCGAGATCGAGCCCGTTCAGCACCTTTGTGGCGCCGAACTGCACGGTGATGTCGCGCACCCGGATGATCGGATCGGCCGCTGCCGTCATCGTCAGATTCCAATTCCCGCAAAGAAGATCGCGAACACGCCGTCCATCACGATCACGAAGAAGATGCTCTTCACCACCGACGCGGTGGTGTGGCTGCCCAGCGACTCGGCGCTGCCCTGCACCGCCAGCCCCTCGACACAGGCGACGATGCCGATCACCGCCGCCATCACCGGGGCCTTGATCATGCCGACGGTAAAGTGGTCGATCGAGATCGCGTCGCGCAGCCGCAGCAGGAACGCCTCGGGATCGACGCCGCCATACAGCCAGGCGACCAGGCCGCCACCATACAGCGCCGCCATCGCGCCGAGGAAGGTCAGGATCGGCACCGCCAGCACCAGCGCGATCAGCCGCGGCACGATCAGCACGTCGATCGGATCGAACCCCATGGTGCGCAGCGCGTCGATCTCCTCGCGCATCTTCATCGAGCCGAGCTCGGCGGTGTAGGCGCTCCCCGACCGGCCGGCCACCATGATCGAGACCAGCAGCACGCCGAGCTCGCGCAGCACCAGGACGCCGAGCATGTCGACCACGAACACGTCGGCGCCGAATTTGCGGAAATGGAAGATGCCCTGCTGGGCGACGATGCAGCCGATCAGGAAGGTGATCAGCACGATGATCGGCACCGCGCGCCAGCATACCTGTTCGAGGTGGTGCACCGTCGAGGTCAGCCGGAACGAGGTCGGCCGGATCACGATCCGGCCGAGCCCGGCCAGCACCGCGCCCATCATGCTGATCAGCGCGACGATGTCGTCGAAGAACGCGTACATGGTGCGGCCGAGCTTTTCGACCGGTCCGCGCAGCGACCATCCGGATTTCGGCGGCAGCTCTGCCGCGCCGACCTGGCGGACTTCGTCGACCAGGCTGGCGTAGTTGGTCGACAGGCCGGAAATCAGCGCCTCAGCCCCGTCCCGGCCGAGATTGCGCCGCAGCCGCTCGATCAGCCAGGCCCCGAAGGTGTCGAGCCGCGCGATACCGGAGACGTCGATCGACACGTTCGGCTTGCTGCCGGCGATCTGCTCGGCTTCGGCGACCAGCCGCTCCAGCGCCGGCGCGAACCGGGCCGTCCAGGATCCCGACGCGCACAGCGCCAGCCCTTCGCCACGCGCGATCCGTTCGAGCGACGGGCCGCCCTCCAACGCTATCTGCTGTGTCATTTTGAGCCAATCCGGTTTCGACCGTCGCCTTGCGGGACAAGCGCTTTACCAGCCATACTTGTCAGCTCCGGGCAACCCTCGGATTGAGCTGACAAGGCCTGCAAATGTCCTCCCCCATCACCTCGGAGCTGACGGCCCGCATCGAGCGCTGGCCGATCGCCGGCGCCTTCACCATCAGCCGTGGTGCCAAGACCGAGGCAGTCGTGGTGGTGGCCGAGCTGCGGTCCGGCGGCTATGTCGGCCGCGGCGAATGCGTTCCCTATGCGCGCTATGGCGAGACCCCGGACGGGGCGCTCGCCGCGCTGGAAGCAATGCGCGCTCCGCTCGCCGCCGGCCTGGACCGCGCCGCGCTACAGGCCGCGATGCCGCCCGGCGCCGCCCGCAATGCGCTCGACTGCGCGCTCGTCGATCTTCAAGCCAAGGCGAGCGGCCGGCGCGCCTGGGAGCTGCTCGGCAGCGCGCCGCCGCGGCCCGCCGTCACCGCCTACACCATCTCGCTCGGCACGCCCGAGGCGATGGCCGAGGCCACTGCCAGAGCGGCGGCCCGGCCGCTGCTCAAGATCAAGCTCGGCGGCGACGGTGACGCGCAGCGGATCGCCGCCGTGCGCCGTGCCGCGCCGAATGCCGAACTGATCGTCGATGCCAACGAAGCCTGGACGCCGGACAATCTCGCGCAAAATCTCGCCGCCTGCGCAGGTGCCGGCGTGACGCTGGTCGAGCAGCCGCTGCCGGCCGGCCGCGACGAGGCGCTCGGCGAGATCGCGCGTCCGATCGCGGTGTGCGCCGACGAGAGCGTGCACGACCGCGCCTCGCTCGCCGCGCTGCGCGGCCGCTACGATGCGGTCAACATCAAGCTCGACAAGACCGGCGGCCTCACCGAGGCGCTGGCGATGGCCGAGGCCGCGCAGGCGCTCGGCCTGCAGGTCATGGTCGGCTGCATGGTGGCGACGTCGCTGGCGATGGCGCCGGCGATGCTGCTGACGCCGTTCGCCCGCTTCGTCGATCTCGACGGCCCGCTGCTGCTGGCGCGCGACCGCGACGACGCCCTGCGCTACGACGGCAGTACCGTCTATCCGCCTGAACCGGCGCTGTGGGGCTGAGCAGCGCTCGCCGGCGCGAGCAGCCGGCGGCGCATCAGCAGCAGGACCACCGCCCCGGCGAAGCCCATCACCGCCATCATGTCGTAAACCGCCATGCCATAATGCGCGAACACCGCGCCGGAGGCGATCGAGGCGGAGCTCATCACCAGTCCGGTCGCAGCGGTGTAGTAGCCCTGCCCGCGCGCGATCACATGGCCGGGCACATGGCGCACCAGCAGCCCCATGGTGCCGATCTGGGTGAGGCCGAAGGTCAGGCCGTGAAGTAACTGCACCGCGGTGAGCAGCGGCAGCGATGGATCCAGCGCGGTGATCGACCAACGCAGCACCGCGCTCAGCGCGCCGCCCAGCATCAGCCACATCGGCGACCAGGTGAACCGCGGCGACAGCGCGAACACCACGATCTCGGCGACGACGCCGAGCACCCACAGCGCCGCGATCGTGGTGCCGCTGAAGCCGGCGCCCTGCCAGACGATCGATGCGAAAGTGTAGTACGCCGCGTGGCTGCCCTGGATCAGCGCCGCAGCGATGATGATCGCCAGGAAGGTCGGACTGCGCAGCAGCGCCGCACCGCGCTGCGGCGTCGCCGGTTTGGCCGGGGCATCGAGCGGCCGCAAGCCGAAACCGGCGATCGCGCCGAGCCATGCGGCGGCGGCTATCAGCCAGATCAGATGCTCAGGCGCCACCACATCGGCGAGCACGCCGCTGATCAGCGCGCCGGCGATGAAGGCGGCCGAGCCCCACAGCCGCAGCGGCCCGTAGTTCAGCCCATAGCGTGCGACCGCCTTCAGCGCGTAGCCGTCGGTCAGCGGGACGATCGGCGTCCAGAAACAGGCGGTGAGCACGAACACCACGAAGATCAGCAGCGGTCCACGTAAGATTCCGAGGAGGGAGAATCCGAGGGCGGTGATCAGTGCGGTAGTGATCATTGCGGCGCGGATCGCATTGCGCCGTTCGGCCGCCGCGGTGATGAAAGGCAGCAGCGTGAAACGCGTCACCGCCGGCGCGGCGACGATCACGCCGATCCAAGAAGCCTCGATTCCAACGGCCTTCAGCCACACCGTGAAGAACGGCAGATAGGTGCCGGTGACGGTGAAGGTGGTCGCGTAGAACACCGCAAGCCGAAGCGCGAATCGGCTTACAATTGGTGATGGAGTGGGGATTTGTGATTCGAAAGACATCAATTCAATTGCGATTCGACGCGGATCGTGGTGATCGTTATCGTGACACGCAGTGATTTGTGCAACGAGTCCATGATGGCCGACGAAGCATTCGCCCTTTCGCCGATCTCCGCCCGACCGGCGATGCCGAGTGATGCGGACTACGACGCGATCCGCGAAGCGTTCATGGAGACGTCGCGCGGGCGCTGGTTTCTGAGCGAATACGCCAAGCGCAACCGCAACGCCGACACCACCATGGTGCTCGACGCGGTGGCGCGGATCGAACAAACGCTCGCCGCACAGAAGCAGGCCCAGGCCGAAGCCGCCGGCGAATCGCTGGCGGCGCTGCGCGCGGTGATCGGCGAAGCACGCGCCTGCGTCGCCAAGGCGATCGCCACGCTGGACGACACCGCGACCCTGGCGGCGGCGCATCGCGGCGCCCGCGCCGTCAGCGAAGTCGCTGCCACCTTGCGCGAATGCGGCGCCGACGCGCGGATCTGCGATCTGCTCGACCAGCAGGTCGCGGCGATCGACGGCGGCCACCGACTGGTGGCGGCGATCGATCGCAATGCAATCGAAGCGGCGTTCGACCGGATGCTGCAGCACGTCGCGGCGATCTCGGGCGGATCGCCCACCGCGCACACGGCTCCGGAAACGACTGCCAGAGCAACGGCGCCCGCCGCGGCGGACGCGGCCTCGCCGGCTGCGGCCGAGCAGCACAGCCCGGCACCGGAGGCTGCTGCCCCGCAGGCTACGGCACAACAGCCCGCCGAACCTACCCCGCCCGCGTCCCTCGCCGCGCCGCAGCCCCCGGCCGATGCCGCCGTGATGATGGTCACCGGTGTCGACGCCGACGAACTCGAATTCGTCGAAACGGCAGAAGAGCCGGAACAGACTGCCGCGGAGGCCGTCGCGCCGCAGGCGCTGGCTGCCGAGGCGTCTGCCAACGCCGGTCCGATCGCACAGCCGAACGACGCTGCCGATCTGCTCGACGAGGTGGTGGCGCTCGAAGCCGACGGATCCGAAGACGAGTCGGTGCTCGATCTGGTCGCGCGCGAGATGTCGGCGCCCGACGTCTCGGCGCCGTATCGGCCCGAGAACGACGCCTATGAGGCGGCCGCGGCCAGCACCGCGGAGGAGATCGAGTCCGATATCGCGGCGCTGCAGCAGGCGCTGAGCGAGGAGATCGCGGTTGCGCCGGAGCCGATCCCGGCCGACGAGGCCCCAGCCTTCTCGGCCGATGCCTTCGCGGCCGATGCCTTCGCCGCCGATGCGTTCGCAACCGACACTTTCGATCTGCCCGCCGAGCCCGAACTCGACGCCGTCGCGAGTGCCGAACCGTCGTTCGAGCCGACCGGCGAGATCGGCGAGTCCGCGCCGGTGATGACCGTGGCGGCGCCGGCCCCGGTCGAGACGGCTGCAGCCCAGATGCCTGCGGCGACCGCCATTTCGGATCAGGCGATCGCCTCCGCGCCGGCCTCGCTCGGCGCCGCAGCGCTCGCGAGCGGTGCCGTGGCTGCGCCATCGCCGATGCGCAGCGACGCGCTGGTGCCGTTCCGGCGGATGAGCCAGTCCGAGAAGATCGCGTTCTTTTCGTAACCTGCGATTCGGCGCGATCGCGCTCGCGCCGAGACGATCAGCCGATCAGGCGGGCGAACACATCGGCATCGACATTGCCGCCCGACAGCACGATCGCGGCGGTCTTGCGGCGAACGTCCAGTTTGCCGGCCAGCAGCGCCGCCAGCGCCACCGCGCCGCCCGGCTCCACCACCAGCTTCAACTCGCGGAACGCGAAGCCGACCGCGCGAGCGACCTCGGCGTCCGACACCGCGACGCCGCCGGCGAGCAGCACCCGGTTGATCGCGAAGGTGACCTCGCCCGGGATCGTCATCATCAGCGCATCGCAGATGGTGCGTCCGCCGGGCGGGATCGACTCGCGACGGCCCGCGCGCAGCGAGCGGGCGTGATCGTCGAAACCTTCCGGCTCGGCCGACATCACCTCCGCCTGCGGAAACCGAGCCTTGACCGCCAGCGCGGTGCCGGCGACCAGCCCGCCGCCCGAGGCCGGCGCCATCACCAGATCCGGGGGAGCACCGAGAGCAGCGAGGTCTTCGGCGATCTCGCGGCCGACCGTGCCCTGCCCGGCGATCACCATCGGATCGTCGAACGGCCGCACCAAGGTCGCGCCGCTGCGCTCGGCGATGTCACGCGCGATCGCCTCGCGATCCTCGCGGTCGCGATCGTACAACACCACCTCGGCGCCATAGCCCGCGGTGCGCTCGCGCTTGGAGGCCGGGGCATCCGACGGCATCACGATGGTGGCGCGGACGCCGAGCAGCTGCGCCGCCGCGGCGACGCCCTGGGCATGGTTACCGGAGCTGAACCCGACCACGCCGGCGCGCCGAAGCTCCGGCGAGAGCGACGCCAGTTTGTTGTAGGCGCCGCGAAACTTGAACGAGCCGGTGCGCTGCAGGACTTCCGGTTTGAAGAAGACGCGGCCGCCGGTCGCGGCATCGAGTGCCGGCGAACTCAGGAGCGGCGTCCGCACCGCGACGGGCGCCAGCACGTCCGCAGCTGCGTCGACATCGGCGATGGAGATGGGAAAGTCCGGGGAACTGGTCATGGCACATCATCTAGCGCGCCGCAGCGCACGCGGACAAGGTGGGATGATACATCCGTGCTAGGCGACTAGGCGATGCGGCTTGGCACCGTGCGGACCAAGCCGGGCCGGCTCCAGCATCGCGACGCGGCGGACGTTGTCGACAAAGGCGTGGGCCGAGGCTTCCCAGGTGTGATCGGCCGCGAACGCCAGACACGCCTCGCGCGAGATCTCCAGCGCGCCGAGGCACGCCGCGCGAAGATCGTCGCTGAGCACGCCGACCGGAGCGTCGCCGATCACGTCGCGCGGCCCGGTGACCGGATAGGCCGCGACCGGCACGCCGCTCGCCAGCGCCTCGAGCAGCACCAGCCCGTAGGTGTCGGTCTTGCTCGGAAATACGAACACGTCGGCGGCCGCGTAAACTTGCGCCAGCGCTTCGCCCTGCTTGGCGCCGAGGAACACCGCATTCGGGAAGTCACGCTCCAGCGCCGCCCGCGCCGGGCCGTCGCCGACCACGACCTTGGTGCCGGGCAGATCGAGCGACAGGAAGGCTTCGAGGTTCTTCTCGACCGCAACCCGGCCGACCGACAGGAACACCGGCCGCGGCAGGCCGAGATCGGCGCCCTCGCGCGGATGAAACAGATGGCCGTCGACGCCGCGCGGCCACAGCACCACGTTGTTGAAGCCGCGCCCGCGCAGCTCGTCCGCCAGCGCCGGTGTCGCCGCCATCACCGCATGGCTGGCGCCGTGAAACCGGCGCAGCAGCGACCACACCCAGGACTCCGGAATCGGCGCCCGCGCCGAGACGTATTCGGGAAAACGGGTGTGAAAGCTGGTGGTGAAGCGCAGTCCGCGCTTGCGGCAATAGCGCCGCGCCGCCAGCCCGATCGGCCCCTCGGTGGCGATGTGGACGCAATCGGCCTTCGCAGCATTGATCAGATGCGCGACCCGGATCGGGTTCGGGATCGCGATCCGCAGATCCGGATAGCTCGGCAGCGCCACGGTCGGGAACGTCTCGGGCGTAAGGAACACCACGTCGACGCCGAGCGACTTCGCCGCTTCGGCCATCATCGTCAGCGTCCGCACCACGCCGTTGACCTGCGGATGCCAGGCGTCGGTCGCGATCAGGATGCGCATCAGGCGGCCCGCGCCGCGACCGTCGGCACCGGCAGATTGCGCTTCAGCAGATCGGTCCAAGTGATGATCTCGAACCGGCCGTCCTCGTGCTCGGCGAGCGCCGTGCAGCTTTCGACCCAGTCGCCGCAGTTCATGTAGTTGATGCCGTGGAAGTCACGGATCGCTGCGGTGTGGATGTGGCCGCAGATCACGCCGTCGGTGCCGTGACGGCGGGCTTCCTGCGCCAGCGTCTCTTCGAACGCGCCGATGTAGTTCACCGCGTTCTTGACCTTGTGCTTGGCCCATTGCGACAGCGACCAATACGGCACACCGAACCAGCGCCGGAACGCGTTGACGATGCGGTTGAGCCGGATCGCGAGGTCGTAGGCCTTGTCGCCGACATGGGCGAGCCAGCGGGCGTTCTGCACCACGAGGTCGAAGATGTCGCCGTGGATCACCAGATAGCGGCGGCCGTCGGCGCCGGTGTGGATCGCGTTCTCGACCACCTCGATACCGCCGAAATGCGTGCCGTAGTACGAGCGCAGGAATTCGTCGTGATTACCCGGCACGTAGATCACCCGCGCGCCCTTGCGGACCTTGCGTAGCATCTTCTGCACGAAATCGTTGTGCGACTGCGGCCAGTACCAGCTCGATTTCAGCGCCCAGCCGTCGACGATGTCGCCGACCAGATAGATCGTGTCGGCATCGTGGACGCGGAGGAAGTCGAGCAGCAGATTGGCCTGCGATCCTCGCGCGCCGAGATGCACGTCGGAGATGAACAGGGTGCGAAAGCGTCGTTCCGGACCGTCGTCGCTCATCGGTCTTGTCCCATCCAAGGCCGCCCGCAGGCGGCGACGTTTCAAGCCCGGCTCAGGCCGCCATCGGCGTGCCAGTCCGCTCGAAACACACCAGCGTGTAAATACCGAACGGCTTCAGCTTGCGCCGCTCGACCAGAATTGCGTCGGAGGTGCCCTGCGCCCAGGCCTGCAGCCGGGCGAACGGAAATTCCGGACGCAGCCCCAGCGCGCGGGTCTTCTGCGCAGCCCAGCGCTCGACCGCAGCCGCAACGCCAACTTCAGAGTACAAATGATTGACCAGGATGATGCGACCGCCGGGCTTCACCACGCGATGGCACTCCGACAGCACCTGCTCGGGATTAGCCACCAGCGTGATGACGAATTGCGCGACGACGCAATCGAACGTCGCGTCTTCGAACTCCATCGCGTGCGCATCCATCTGGCGCACGTCCTTGACCCACGGATAGCGGCCCGACGCCATCTTGGCGCGTGCCTTCTCGAGCATCGGCTCGCACAGGTCGATACCGGTGATTTCGGTCGTGGCGTCGTAATCGTCGAACGACAGTCCGGTACCAACACCGACTTCGAGAATCTTGCCGCCGTGCGCGCGCGCTTCGGCCGCCGCCGCACGCCGTCCCTTCACCATCACCGGCCCGCATACCGCGTCGTAGATCGGAGCCCAGCGAGCGTAGGCGGTTTCAATCAGGGACTTGTCGAGGTCGGGCGTCATCGGTTCCGTTCGAATCGTAAATTACTTACGAATTCGGATTATCAGCCGAGTACGACGACTGGACGACAACGCACGGTCGCCCGGTTTGGGCCTTAGTCGAAGGCGTGGAAATGATGGATCGGGCCGTGACCGTGCCCGACCGACAACCGATCCGCCGCGGCGATCGCGGCACTCACCCATTGCTTGGCCGCCGCCACCGAGGCCTGCAACGACTGGCCTTTGGCGAGATTGGCGGCGATCGCGGAGGACAGCGAGCAGCCGGTGCCGTGGGTGTTGTCGGTGATGATCCGCGGCGCGGCGAGCGCCTGCACCTCGGTTCCAACAAACAGGTAATCGGTGCTGGTCGGCCCGGTGCCGTGGCCACCTTTGATCAGCACCGCTTCGCAGCCGAGCGCGAGCAGACGCCGGCCCTGGCTTTCGATTGCGGCCGGCTCGTCGGCGAGCTTTTCGTCGAGCAGCGCGGCGGCTTCCGGCAGGTTCGGCGTGATGATCCGGGCGCGCGGGATCAGCGCCGAGCGCAGCGCCTCGACGCAGTCGTCGGCGATCAGCCGATCCCCCGAGGTCGCGACCATCACCGGATCGAGCACGACATTGGCGGCGTGCCAGCGGTCCAGCCCTTCGGCGATCGCGGCGATCACGCTGCGCTGTGCCACCATGCCGATCTTGGTGGCGGCGACCGCGAGATCGCTGAACACCGCATCGATCTGCGCGGTGACGAACTCGGCCGGCACGTCGTGGATCGCGGTGACGCCGCGGGTGTTCTGCGCGGTCAGCGCCGTGATCACCGAAGCACCATAGACGCGGTTGGCGGAAAACGATTTGAGATCGGCCTGAATGCCGGCGCCGCCTCCGGAGTCGGAGCCGGCGATGGTGAGTGCGATCGGAATGGCCATCAACGTGCTCGATTGACAAAGCTGCGGACGCAGCAGCCTATCGCGGTCGTAGCGCGCCCGCACCGCAGCGGCAAGAGCTTGCGCCGACAGGGTGTTTTGGGCTTGATGGCGCAAATCAAGCTGCCGGAGAGACCCGCGATGGTGCCGTTTTTCGTTCAGATCAAATGCCAGCTCGGCCAGTCCTATGCCGTCGCCAACGCGATCGCCGAAGCCGAGATCGCCTCGGAGATCTATTCCACCGCCGGCGATTACGACCTGCTGGTGAAGTTCTACGTCGACCGCTCGACCGACATCGGCCATTTCGTCGCCGAAAAGGTCCAGGTCGTGCCCGGCATCAAGGACACCCACACCATCATCACTTTCAAGGCGTTCGGCCCGAAGTGATCGCCGATCAGCCGGCCTCGGCCTTGCGCGGCGGCCGGACCGGCCCCTGCACCGGCGGCAGCGACTTGATGTAGGCGGCGATCGCCTCGCGGTCGGCCTTGCCGAGCTGCGAGGTGTTGCGGATCACCTGCGCCATCGAACCGCCGGCGCTGTCGCCTTCCGGCGTCATGCCGGTTTCGAGGAAATAGGCGATGTCGCCGGCGCTCCAATCGGCGAGTCCCTTCTGGGTGATGTTCGGCACCCAGCCCTTGCCTTCGGGATCGGGCCCGCCGGCGAAACGCTGCGACGCCACGATGCCGCCGAGCGCATTGCGCGGGCTGTGGCACTCGGCACAATGGCCGAAGCTGTTCACCAGATACGCCCCGCGATTCCACTGCGCCGATTGCGCCGGATCCGGCGTGAAGGTCGCGTCGTCGAAGAACAGCAGCTTCCACATCCCGACCGCGCGGCGGATGTTGAACGGGAACGGCACCTCGTTCGGCGGCGCCCGGCCGGCCACCGCCGGCAGCGTCTTGATGTAGGCGAACAGATCGCGGACGTCGTCGAGCCGCGCGTGCGCGTAGGACGGATATGGAAATGCCGGATACAAATGCACGCCGCCGGGGGCGGTGCCGCGCATCACCGCGCTGACGAATTCGGCCTCGGTCCATTTGCCGATGCCGTCGTTCGGATCAGGCGAGATGTTCGGCACGTAGAACGTGCCGAACTCAGATTTGAGCGCGAGCCCACCGCCGAGCCGCGTGCGATCGTCCTGCTTGGGCGTCGCGTGGCATTCGGCGCAGCCGCCGGCGTAGAACACGGTGCGGCCGTTCTCGAGATCGGCGGCACGCGCCGGCAGCCGATCCGCCGATATAGTGGCGGGCATCGTCAGCAGCCAGAAGGCGGCGCCGCCGATGAGCGCCGCGACTAGAAGCACGGCTCCGATTGTCCTGGCCACGGCGATCTCCGCTGCCGGCGGCGCACTTATCCGCGCGCGCTAACCATCCTTCTGACGGAAGGTCTCATGGCAGCTGCCGCAGGCTTTGCCGATCGGCTGCATCGCCGCCTTCAGCGTGTCGACATCCTTGATCTTGCCCTTGGCGCCGTCGACCGCCTTGGCGAAGTCGGCGATCTCCGCATCGAACTTGGCGCGCTCGGTCCAGATCTTCGGCGAAGCGCTGTACTTGCTGTCGAACGGCTTCAGCCCCTTGGCGCTGTCCGGAAACAGCTTGGGCAGCTCCTTGGCGGTTTCGTCGAACTGCTTCAGCGCCGCATCGACCGCGGCCTGATCGTAGGGCTTGTCGCCCTTGACCATGGCGCCGAGCACCATCATGTTCCGGCCGTTGTCCTTCATCACCTTCTGGGTCTTATCGACCACGTCCTGTTGCGCCATCACGGCGCTCGCCGTCAGCACCAAGGCTCCGGCCACGATCACAGTTCGCAACATAGGCATTCCTCCCGCTGGTGTTTGAACTTGGTCGAGCGCCGCCAGTTCCGCGGCTGATCACAGGGGCGGCTTGGTGCCGCATCCTGACGCTTCGTCTGTCGCCTCCCCGCCTTCCGGCCTAAAGCCGGTGGCGGCGTTCGTGTTCTCGGATCGCCATCCACACCCGCTCCGGCGTCGCCGGCATGTCGATGTGGTCGATCCGGTATTCTCGCCACAGCGCATCGATGATCGCATTCATCACCGCCGGACACGAGCCGATCGCGCCCGCCTCACCAGCCCCTTTGACGCCCATCGGGTTGGTGGCGCACGGCACGTTGTGAGTCTCGAACGTGATCGGAGCGCCATCGGCTGCGCGCGGCAGCGCGTAGTCCATCAACGAGCCGGTGACGAGCTGGCCATCCTCGGCGTTGTAGACCGCCTGCTCCATCAACGCCTGGCCGATGCCCTGAATGGTGCCGCCATGAACCTGGCCGGCGAGGAGCAGCGGGTTCAGCGTCACGCCGAAATCATCGACGATGACGTAGTTGACGATCCTGATCTTGCCGGTCGCCGGATCGAGCTCGATCTCGACCAGATGCGTGCCGTTCGGAAAAGTGCCGTCGGCGCTGGAAAACGTCGCGCTGGCGTTCAGCTTGGCCGGATCGACGCCGGGCCGCTTGGCGAGGTCGGTGAACGAGATCGAACGGTCGGTGCCGGCGATCCGGATCATGCCGTCGCTGATTTCGAGGTCGGCAGCGCTGGTCTCCAGCGCATCGGCCGCGATGTCGCGGAGTTGCTCGCCGAGCTGATGGGTGGCGCGCTGCACGCTGACGCCGCCGGACGGGATCGAGGCCGAGCCGCCGGTGCCGAGGCCGGTGGCGATCCGGTCGGTGTCGCCTTGCACCACCCGCACCCGCTCCTGCGGCACGCCGAACTGCTCGGCGACGATCTGCGCATACGCGGTCTGATGGCCCTGCCCGCTCGACTGGGTGCCGATCAGCACGGTGATGTCGCCGTCCGGATCCAGCACCACCTTGGCGGTTTCCTCGCCCATGGTGCCGCAGACCTCGACATAGGAGGCGAGGCCGATGCCGCGTACCAGCCCCTGTTTCTTGGCCGCCTTGGCGCGCTTGCCGAACTCCTTCCAGTCGCCGATCTCCATGGCGCGCTTCAGATGCGCGGCGAAGTCGCCGGAGTCGTACACTTTGCCGGTCGCAGTCGTGTAGGGGAACTTGCGCGGCGGAATGAAGTTCTTGCGCCGGATCGCATCCGGCGACATCGACAGTTTGCGCGCGCAGGCGTCGACCAGACGTTCGACCACATAGGCCGCTTCGGGGCGTCCGGCACCACGATAGGCATCGACCGGGACGGTGTGGGTGAACACGGTGCGGATGCGGCAGTGGAAGGCCTGGATGTCGTACAGCCCCGGCAGCATGCCGACGCCGCCATAGGGGACATACGGGCCGAACGTCGACAGATAACCGCCGAGATCGGCGATCAGATCAACGTCCATGCCGAGAAACCTGCCGTCCTCGGCCAGTGCCATCCGCGCGGTGGTGACATTGTCGCGCCCCTGCGAGTCGCCGACGAAGTGATCACCGCGGTCGGCGGTCCACTTCACGGTCTTGCGCAGCTTCTTGGCGGCGACCGCGAGCAGCGCGTATTCGCGATACGGAAACAGCTTGGTGCCGAAGCCGCCACCGACATCCGGACAGATCACCCGCATCTTGTCGGTCGGGATCTTCAGCAAAGTCTGGCACAGGATGTCGCGCAGCCGATGGCTGCCCTGGCTGCCGACCGTCAGCGTGAAGTGATCGTGTTTGGCGTCGTACTCACAAACCGCGGCACGGGTTTCCATATAGTTGGTGACGACGCGCGGATTGACGATACTGATCTCGGCAATCGCGTGCGCTTTGGCAAACGCCTCCTCGGTCGCCTTCTTGTCGCCGATCCCGGCATCAAACAGCACGTTGCCGACGTGATCCGGCCAGACCTGCGGCGCGCCGGGCTTCACCGCATGGGCGGCGCCGATCGCCGCCGGCAGCGGCGTCCACTCCACCTCGATCGCCTCCAGCGCATCACGGGCATGAGCCAGCGTATCGGCGACCACGAACGCGATCGCATCGCCGACATGGCGAACCTCGTCGCGCGCCAGGATCGGATAGTCCGGGCTCTTGAATGGCTTGTCCGGCAGGTTGAACAGACACGGTAACCCGCCGATGTCCGCGACGTCGTCCGCGGTCAGGATCGTCAGCACACCGGGCAATGCGCGCGCCGCGGTGGCATCCAGCTCGAAGGTAGCGTGTGCATGTGGGGATCGCAGCACCAGGGCCTGCACTGATGATTGCGGCGCGTAGTCGTCGGTGTAGCGCCCCTTGCCGCGAATCAGGGGATCGTCCTCCTTGCGCAGCACACTCTGGCCAACGCCGAACTTCGTGGGAGCCAACTTGGTTGGAGCCATAGGGTCGTGACCTCCGATACGAGTTGGCGTCATCTTGCAGCGGATCGATGACCGGAGCAAACACGCCGGCCGTCTGATCGCGATGGAACACCGAAATATGAACCTGCTCGAGGCCAAGCGCCGCAAGGTCCGGCGGCGGGGCGCGGCCTGAGTTGACCTGGCGGCGGCACCCGGCACCGTTACTCAACCGAGAACAACCAGGTCCAAAAATAACAAGCCGAGAATAAAAAAGGTGCACCGGTCGCCCGATGCACCCTTGGTTCTTTTCTATCGGGCGCTGTCGCCCGACCGAAACGGCGTCAGTAGCAGATCACCCGGCCATACACCGGGTTGAACACGCAACCGCCATAGCCGCGATAGTAACCGCGACCACGGCCGCGATAGTAGCCCCGGCCACGTCCGCGGCCGTAATAGCCACGGCCACGGCCGCGACCACGGCCCCGCTGGGCTTCGGCCTTGCTGGTGCTGGCCGTGAGGAACAGCGCCGACGTGCCGACGAGGCTGAAGCAGTAGATTGCGGTCAGCGTGACTGCGGCGAGAATGCGCGTGGTCCATCCCTTACGGGCCTTGGAAGCAGTTTGAGCCATATGGATTGTTCTCCCGGTCGTTGAGCAGGTCACCGTCGTACCCGTTGTTGGTGAGGTTGTGGCGGAAGACGGTTCAAATGCACGGGGTCAATGCGCCCCCGTTGATCGGCCCCTGCTGTCAAGCTTATGATCAAGCTACGGTTTTGGTCAAGCCGCGATTGGACTCGACGCACTCCAACGAGCAACCGAACGAGTCGTTCCTTGACGGAGCGAAGGGTGCATTCGCGGCTGCGCGTGCAGTGCGGCATCGACGATATCCGCAGATGCGCCGCAATATCGAGGCGAGTGCCTCGCCATGTCCAAGTTTCGCGTGCAGGCTATACTGCAATTCAAGTGAACCGCATTCCGTTGCAAGCCGACAGCCAGAAGAGACGCCCTTCGCCTTGTCCGCGGTGACGCCACACCTTCAGAAAAGTAGCCCATGCCCCGTCAGCACACCTACATTCTCGGCCTCAACACCTACGACCACGACGTCAGCGCCTGCCTGCTGCGTGACGGCGAGATCGCTTTCGGCATCGCCAAGGAGCGCATCACCCGCGAGAAGCACGCGTCCGGTTTCTACAAGGAGGTCATCGACTACTGCCTGGACGCCGAAGGCATCACCATGGCCGACGTCGATCTGGTGGTGCGCAACTGCTACATCCTGCCGGTGCCGGAGATGGAAGACCGGCTGATCTTCCAGGACATGCCCGGCTTCCTGCCCGAGCACGAGCGCGGCGAAGCCGGCAAGCACCCGCTGTTCCGCAATCACACCGACAAGGTGGCGACGATCTCGCATCACCTCGCGCATGCCTACAGCGCGTTCGCGCCGTGCCCGTTCGAGGAAGGCGTCGTGATGATCGTCGACGGCGTCGGCAGCTACCGGGCCGACGTCCAGGAAGCCTTCCCCGGCGACGACGCCTCGCCGCTCGCCCGCGAATCCGAGAGCTACTACAAATTCAGCGGCACCAAGTTGGAATGCCTGAAGAAGGTGTGGATGGAGCCGGAGCGCGGCTTCCTCAGCGACGAGTTCTACAACATGCCGGGCTTAGGCGCGTATTACAGCCGCGCCTCGACCTACGTGTTCGGCGACTGGAACAAATGCGGCGAGCTGATGGGGCTGGCGCCTTACGGCCGACCCGGTGCGATCCCGCCGATGCTGCAGTTCGAAAACAACGAGCTCACCGTGCCGCGCTGGACGCCGGAACTGAACCAGCCCTACATCATGGACAGCCCCGGCAAGTGGGAAGACAACCCGTCGATGCGGCATTGGGAAGATCTCGCCTGGCGGGTGCAAGACGACACCGAGCGGGTGCTGCTGGAGCGCGCGCGCTGGCTGCGCGAGACCACCGGGGCCAAGAACCTGTGCATCGCAGGCGGCGTCGCGCTGAACTGCGTCGCCAATGGCCGGATCGCGCGCGAAGCCGGCTTCGAGAACGTGTGGATCCAGCCGGCCGCCGGCGACGACGGCATCGCGATCGGCTGTGCCTATTACGGCCATCTGGTGATCCAGCAGAAGCCGCGCGGCTTCGAAATGAAGCACGCCTATATCGGCCGGCCGTATTCGGACGCCGAGGTCGAGGAAGCGACGCAGCGTTTCTTCGTCAAGCCGCAGATCAACATCGTCCGCTCCAGCGAAGTCTACAAGGAGACCGCGCGGCTACTCGCCGACCAGAAGGTGATCGGCTGGTTCCAGAGCCGCTCCGAATTCGGCCCGCGCGCGCTCGGCCATCGCAGCCTGCTGGCCGACCCACGCAAAGCCGAGATGAAGGACATCCTCAACAGCCGGGTGAAGCACCGCCAGCCGTTCCGCCCGTTCGCGCCGATCGTGCTGAAGGAGCGCGCCGACGAGATCTTCGAGGGCAAGGGCGACTCGCCGTTCATGCTGATGGCCAAACCGGTGGCGCCGGCCTGGCGCGACAAGATTCCGGCCGTGGTCCACGTCGACGGCTCGGCCCGCGTCCAGACGGTGGACGAAGAGACCGCGCCTGACCTGTATTACATCCTCAAGGAGTTCGAGGCACTGACCGGCGTCCCGGTGCTGGTCAACACCTCGTTCAACATCAAAGGCGAGCCGATCGTCGAGACGCCGCGCGACGCGATGGCCTGCTTCCTCACCACCGGCATCGATCATCTGGTGATGCACGACACCATCGTGTCGAAGAACAAGGCGCACCGTTTCATCAATCCGGTGCTGCAGGTGTATTCCGACGTCACCAGCCTGGTGCGCTCGACCACCGCGGCGTGATCAGCCGCGCAGCAGTGCCTTGATCCAGCGCGGACCGAACAGGACCAGGATCGCGGCGCCGTAGATTACGGCGCCGACCACAATGAGCAGCGCCAGCGCCGCCTCGCTGTGCAGCATCGGTAGTTGCGCGAGGTACGGCGCGGCGAAATGCGCCGTCAGCCACAGTGCCGCGCCGAGCACGACGCCGACCAGCAGGAACTTGATGATCGCCCACACCAGTTCGCGATCGAACGCGAAGTAGCCGGCGCGGACCGAGAAGAACATCACCAGCAACAGGTTGATCCAGGTGCCGGCCGCCGTGGCGAGCGCGAGGCCGACCTGCGCGAGCGGCGCCATCAGCAGGAATTTCAACACCACATTGGCGCCGATGCCGATCAGCGACGCCTTCACCGGGGTCGCGGTGTCTTTACGGGCGTAGAACGGCGCCACCGCGCTGCGGATCATCACCGCCGGCACCAGCGCCACCGTATAGGCCGCCAGCGTCGCGCCGGCCGCCAGCGCGTCGGCACTGGAGAATGCGCCGCGCGCGAACAGCGCGCGCATGATCACGTCCGGCACGGTGAGGAACGCGGCGACGAACGGCACCGAGAACAACAACACGAACTCGAAGGCACGGCGCTGCGAAGCCTTGGCGCCGGCATCGTCACCGGCCGTGAGCTGCCGCGACATCTCCGGCAGCAGCACGGTGCCGATCGCGATCCCGATGACGCCGATCGGCAATTGGTACAGCCGGTCGGCATAGTACAGCGCCGACAGCGCGCCGACGGGCAGAAACGTCGCGATGATGGTATCGGCGAACATCGCGATCTGGGTGCCCATCGAGCCGATCGTCGCCGGGCCCAGCGCGCGAAAAAATCCGCGAACGTCCTCGTCGAGCCTTGGCCTCGCGAACCGCGGCAGCCCGCCGTGCAGCGACAGGTCGCCCGCGAGCAGGAAATACTGCAGAAAGCCGGAGATCAGCACACCCCACGCCGCGGCGTGGCCGGCGGTCGGGAAGAATGCGGCGAGCGCTAGCGTCGCCATCATCGAGATGTTGAGGAAGATCGACGCCGCCGCGGCAGCCGCGAAGCGCTGCATCACGTTGAGGATGCCGCCATACAGCGTCACCAGCGTGATCAGCAAGAGATACGGGAAGGTGATCCGGGTCAGTTCGATCGCCAGCGAGCGTTGTTCCGGCTCCTGGGCAAAGCCCGGCGCCAGAATGCTGATCACCTGCGGCATGAACACCAGCGCCACCGCGAGCAGCACGAGCTGCGAGACGAACAGCAGCGTAAAGATGCGATCGGCGAACAGCTTCGCCGACGCCTCGCCCTTCTCGCCGCCGACATGCGCATAGGCCGGGACGAAGGCAGCGTTGAACGCACCCTCGGCGAAGATCGCCCGGAAATGGTTGGGCAGCCGCAACGCGACGAAGAACGCATCCGCCACCGGACCGGCGCCGAGGATGGCCGCCAGCATGATGTCGCGGGCAAACCCAGTCAGGCGCGACAGCAAAGTGAAGCCGCCGACGGTGAAAATGCGCTTGAGCATGGCCCGCTTCTACAGGAAGTGGCGAGACCGCAAAACAGGAATGGCTGGCTACAGTCCCCTCACAGGGGAGTCATTCCGGGGCGCGCCCGTCGGGGCGCGAACCCGGAATCCCGATGGGGTGAAGGCAGAGATTCCGGGTTCGCTCGCTATCGCGAGCGCCCCGGAATGACGGGGAGGCTCAGCGCCCCACCGCGCCGCGCACGGCCTGGATCACACGATCCTGCGTCGGCGCGTCGAGATAAGCGTGCATCGGCAGGGCGATGACGTCGCGCGACAGCCGCTCGCACACCGGCAGGCCGCCGTCGGCGACCGGAAAACCGCGATACGCGGTCTGCTGATGCATCGACTTTGGATAGTAGATCGCGGTCGGGATGCCTTGCGCCTTCAGCGCCGCGGCAAAACCGTCGCGATCGACACCGTGCGGCAGCCGGATGGTGTACTGCGCCCACACCGAGGTGCAGTCCTCGGCAAGCCGCGGCACCGTCACGACATCGGCGAGCGCTGCCGAATAGCGCTCGGCCACCACGTTGCGCGCGGCGATCTCGTCTTCGAAGATCGCCAGCTTCTGCAGCAGGATCGCCGCCTGGATGGTGTCGAGCCGGCCGGTGAGGCCGAGGCGGACGTTGTCGTATTTGTCGCTGCCCTGGCCGTGGACGCGCACGCTCTTGAGTGCCTCGGCAAACTCGGAATCGTCGGTGAAGATCGCGCCGCCGTCGCCGAAGCAGCCGAGGGGCTTGGCCGGGAAGAAGCTGGTGGCGGTGGCGAGGCCGAAGCTGCCGAGCTTTTGGCCACGGTGGCTGGCGCCGAAGCCCTGCGCCGCGTCGTCGAGCACGAACAGCCCTTCATCCGCCGCAACGGCGCCGACCGCGGTGTGATCGGCGGCCTGGCCGAACAGATCGACTGGAATGATCGCGCGCGGCTTGAGGCCGAGCTTCTTGGCGGTGCCGATGCCGCGCTTCAGCGAGGCGATGTCGATGTTGAACGTGACCTCGTCGACATCGACAAACAGCGGCGTCGCACCGGTCAGCGCCACCGCCTCGCCAGTCGCGCAGAAGGTGAACGAGGGACACAGCACCGCGTCGCCGGGGCCGATGCCCTTGGCCATCAGCACCATCAACAGCGCATCGGTGCCGCTGGAGCAGGTCACGACGTGGCGGGCGCCGGCGAAAGCGGCGAGCTTGGCCTCCAGCTCGATCACTTCCGGACCGTTGAGGAACTGGCAGTGGTTCAGCACCTTGCCGACCGCCTCGTCGATACCGGCCCCCAACCTGCGGCGCTGGGCGCCGACATCGATGAAGGGCACCGGGTCGTTGCGGAGATGCTGATTCATGGGGCCTTGCCGGGTTCGGATGACGGGAATACGCTGTAGATCGGTGGCGTTTTCGGTCTAGCCGGCTGCGCGGCGGGGCGCAGCGGCGGTCGCCGCGGGCCGTGCGGGCTGATCGAGACACTGAATCGCGATTTCGAGGCTGGCGACGCCCTCCTCGCCGGTCACGGCGGGAGTGCCGTTGCTGCTCACCGCATTGACGAAGGCGATCAGCTCGGCGCGCAGCGGCTCGTCGTGACCGACCGGCAGATGCCGCATCGAATAGCTGCCGTCGGCCTTGAAGCCGAAGCACTCGGTGACCTGACGGGTCAAGAGGTCGCCCATCACGTATTTGCCGCGGGTCGCGACCGTCACGGTGCGCGCCTTGAACGGGGTCAGCCAATTGGTGTTGATGTGGGCGAGCACGCCCGAAGCGGTGCGGAACTGCAGCAGCGCGATGTCCTCGCGCTCGGCGATCGCGCTCGAGAGCTGCGGCTGCACCTCGGTGATTTCCGAGTCGGTGAACCAGCGGATCAGGTCGATGTCGTGGACGGCGAGGTCGATCACCACGCCGACATTCGACATCCGCGGCGGGAACGGGCCGACCCGGGTGATGCCGATCGACAGGATGTCCTCGTCGCGAATCGCCTGCTTGATCGCCGCGACCGCCGGATTGAAGCGTTCGACATGGCCGACCATCAAGGTGACGCCGGCCTTTTTGGCGGCGGCGACGATCTCGCGGCCTTCGGCCACCGTCGAGGCGATCGGCTTTTCGACCAACACATGGATACCGCGACCGATGCAGGTCAGCGCCACGTCGTGATGCAGATGCGTGGGCGCCGCGATGGTCACCGCGTCGACCCCGGCCAGCAGCAATTCGTCGAGCGTTGCGAAGGTCTTACAGCCGATCAGCTCGACCGCGCGGTCGCGGTGCTCGGGCAGCGGATCGACGATCCCGACCAGCGAAACGCCCGGTAGCCCAGCAAGCACACGCCCATGGTTCGTGCCCATCACCCCAGCGCCAATCACGCCGATTCGGAGCGAGGGAGTTTTGGACGGTTCTGTGCTGGACGTCATGGCATCGCGCCTTGGGAAATTGAAGGTGCGGCTTCCTACCATGCGGCCACAGATGTGGCGAACGTTCGGGAAACTTTCCCAAACACGTTTTGATTCAATTGATTACACCAAACAACCAAGACGCGAATTAGACGCAGGAAGCTATGCGCCGTGGTAGCTGCGAAACCAGGTGGCGAAGGCGCGGATTCCGTCCGCGATCGGAGTCGAGGGCCGAAAGCCGACGTCTCGCATCAGCCCGTCCACATCCGCAAAGGTCGCCGGCACATCCCCTGGCTGCATCGGCAGCATCTCCTTGATGGCCGGGCGCCCCAGTTCGGTCTCGAGCAGCGCCACCACGTGCATCAGCTGTTCCGGACTGTGATTGCCGACATTGTAGATTTGGGCAGGCGCCCCCGCCGCCCGAGCGTGGCCAGGCGGAACCAGATCGATCAGCCGCGACACCACCTGCGTGACATCGTCGATATAGGTGAAATCCCGCTGCATCTGGCCATGATTGAACAGCTTGATCGGACGGCCCTCGGTGATCGCCCTGGCGAACAAATACAGCGCCATGTCAGGTCGGTACCACGGGCCATAGATGGTGAAGAAGCGCAGGCCGGTGGTCGGTAGCCGGTACAGATGGCTGTAGCAGTGCGCCATCAGCTCGTTGGCCTTCTTGGTCGCCGCATACAGGCTGATCGGGTGGTCTGTCGGATCGTCCACCGCGAACGGCAGCTTGGTGTTGGCGCCATAGACCGACGACGACGACGCATAGATCAAATGCTCGCAACCATTGTGCCGGCACCCTTCCAGCACGTTGAGGAAGCCCTCGAGATTGCTGTCGACATAATCGTGCGGATGGCTGAGCGAATGCCGGACCCCAGCCTGGGCAGCGAGGTGGATCACGACCGGAAAGCGGTGTTTTGCGAACAGGTCCGCAATCGCCGTCCGGTCGGACAGATCGGCACGAACAAAGCTGAAACCTGGATACGGTGCCAGCAGATCGAGCCGGGCCTGCTTCAGGGCCGGATCATAATAGTGGTTGAGGCTATCGAGGCCGACGACCGTGCGTCCCGCGTCCAGCAGCGCCCGGGCGACATGATAGCCGATGAAGCCTGCTGCGCCCGTGACCATGACCGCTGTGTCTGCCATCTGTTCCCACCCCTCGCGATCCGATGCGCGCCTGTTTAGCCAGCCGGCTACCCCAGCAGCAAGGGGAGCCAAGACGCTATTGCCAGATTAGGCGCAAGTCCCTACCAAGGCGGCGGCTTTCGCGGCGGCCGGGCCGTATCGCTCGTTCTTGACGATCTGTTGACCTCTGTTTTGCGATCCCCCATGCGCCGGATTCTGTTCTCAGCGGCCAAGATTCTGGTTTCGGCGGCGCTGCTGTACTTCGCGTTGCGCAAGGCCGACTTTGCCGCCCTCGCTGCGCGGATCGACGCGACGAGCTTGGGCTGGCTGGCGCTCGCTGTCGGATCGACGATCTTCCAACTGTACGTCAACGCCGTGCGCTGGCGGGCGATCGGTGAATGTTGCGAGGCGCCGCTGACGACGGCGCGATCGATGCGGTACACGATGATCGGCGCGTTTTTCAATCAGACATTGCCGTCTGCGATCGGCGGCGACGCGGTTCGCGTCTGGCTGCTGGCCCGGGCCGGCGCTGGCTGGCGTGCCGCGACCTATTCGGTGTTCGTCGATCGCGCGATGGGTCTGATTGCGTTGTCGGCGATGATCTTCGTAACGCTACCGTGGACGCTCCGCTTGATCGACGACGCGGACGGACGGCTCGGCCTGATGCTGCTGGATTTCGCTGCACTTGGTGCCGGTATCGTATTCCTAGCTTTGCCTTTCTTGCGGTTTGGCCTGCTGGATCGGATTTGGGCAACCCGTCACATGCGCGCCTGCTCCGAGGTCGCCGTGAAGGTGCTCTCGGACCCGAAAAGTGCCCTGATTCTGATCATCACCTCCCTGGTCATCACGATCCTCGCGGTGGTGATTGCATGGTGCGTGGCACGAGCCATCGAAGCGCCGACCAGTTTCGTGCAGCTGCTCGAACTCGTGCCCCCGATCATGCTGATCACGATGATCCCGATTTCGATCGCCGGCTGGGGCGTTCGCGAAGCCAGCATGGGATTGGCGTTCGGTTACGCCGGTCTCAACCCCGGTGACGGTGTCGCTGTGTCGCTGCTGTTCGGCGCTGTTTATTTCGTCGTCGGCGGTATCGGCGGACTGATCTGGATTCTAAGCGCCGAGAAGGCCGCGAAAGGCGACGCCCCCATCGAGGTTCCGGAGTAGCTCGATGCGACTTGCAGAGGGCAGCGCGTGTCTTCTAGCTTTGGGTTGAGCGAATGACCGGATCTGGTGTGGTCTTGTTGCTCGCCATCTCGTCCGCAGCGGTCGGATGCGCTCTGCTCACCTGGACGCTGATGCCACTCCTGGCGCGCTATGCGCTGGCTCGCCCAAACGCACGGTCGTCCCACAAGACACCCACGCCGCAGGGCGCTGGAATTGCCGTCATCGCCGCGACATTGGCTGTGACCGCAATCGCTTTTGCTTCGTCCGCCCCTGCCCTGCTGGAACTGCTGCCATTGTTCGCCGCAGCGATCGCGATCGGCATCGTCGGCGCGGTCGATGACATCCGGCCGATCTCGGTGCTGCCGCGCTTTGCCCTGCAGGCGCTCTGTGTCGGCGTCGTGGTGGTCTGCCTGCCCGCCGACCAGCAGATCGTCCCGGCTCTGCCGCTGTGGCTCGAACGCACCGCCCTGGGGATCGCCGGCCTGTGGTTCGTCAACCTCGTCAACTTCATGGACGGGCTCGACTGGATGACAGTTGCCGAAGGCGTGCCGGTGACGCTGACCCTTGCTGTGTTCGGCCTGTTCGGCGCGGTATCGCCATCGCCGATGCTGCTGGCAGCAGCGCTCGGCGGAGCCCTGATTGGCTTCGCGCCGTTCAACCGGCCCGGCTCGGCCAAGGTGTTTCTCGGCGATGTCGGCAGTCTGCCGATCGGGCTTCTGCTCGGCTGGTGCCTGCTGCAGCTTGCGCTGCAAGGCCATGTTGCCGCAGCTTTTTTGCTTCCGTTGTATTATCTCGCCGACAGCACCCTGACACTACTCCGGCGAATGCTGCAGCGTGAGCGGTTCTGGCTCGCGCATCGATCGCACTTCTATCAGCGAGCCACCGACAACGGGTTTTCGGTGCGCGAAGTCGTGAGATTGGTCTGCTTGACAAACTTGGCTCTGGCGGTGCTGGCGGGAGCGTCGATTGCGCTCGAATCCATTGCCGCCGATGGCGTGCTGATCGCAATGGGCGGCGCTCTCGTCGCTGCACTTCTGATGCGGTTCGCACACCGCAAGGCGTGACGTTCCATGGCATCCGCTACGGCGCAGGCGCAGTCGGCTCGATCCGGAATTCAGGGACCGCACCCTTCAAGATCGCGACGACCTCATCGTGACGCCCTGCCACAATTGCAGTCTCGAGCGCTGCGAGTCCCTGGCGGAGCGTCGGCAACGGAAGTTCATTCGGACACGCGGCCATGATTCCCGGGACACCAATCTCGGTGGTCGGTTCGTGCTCCGCGAACAGAATCTCGTGCAGCCGTTCGCCGGGCCGGACGCCGGTGAACACGATCTCGATGTCGTAGCCGGGCTGCAGACCGGACAGCCGGATCATGCGCTCGGCCAATTCGACGATCTTCACCGGCTGTCCCATACTCAGCACAAACACCGACGCATCGGCACGCTGCGAATTAAGGGCGTAGGTCGCCGCGGTGATGACCAAGTCGCACGCTTCGCGAATGGTCATAAAATAGCGCACCATGTCCGGGTGCGTCACCGTCACCGGACCACCGGCTTCGATCTGCGCCTTGAACTTCGGCACCACCGAACCGTTCGACGCAAGCACGTTGCCGAACCGCACCGAGATCAGCCGCATCGACGCGTTGCGCTCGATGCTGCCGGCGAGCTCGCGGTCAAGCGCCTGACAGTACAGCTCGGCGAAGCGCTTGGTGAGGCCCAGCATCGACACCGGCTCGATCGCCTTGTCGGTCGAAATCATCACCATCGCTTCGGCACCGGCCGCCCGCGCCGCGTCGGCGACGTTGACCGAACCGAAGATGTTAGTCTTGACGCCCTCGCCCCAATCCCGCTCGAGGATCGGCACATGCTTCAGCGCGGCAGCGTGGAAGACGAGGTCGGGCTTGAACGCACCGAGGAGGTCGAAGACTCGCTCACGGTCGCGAATGTCGGCAATGCGGCCTTCAATCTTGGTCTTGCTGATCTTCGCCGAAAGCTTTTCCATCGCCGCGTACAACGCCGGCTCCGAATTCTCGATTACCAGCAGCCTGCCGGCGCCGAAGGTGGTGACGCGATCGCACATTTCTAAGCCGATCGATCCACCGCCACCGGTGACGACGATTGATTTACCCTTCAGCAGGCTCTCAAGCCTGTCGTAATTGATTTTGACGCTGGGGCGCAGCAACAGATCTTCGACGGCGACCGGGGCCAGTCGGGGCGTATCGCGGCTTTCCTCCAGCGACGGCAACCGGCTGACCGTCAGCCCAAGCTTGCGTGCCCGCATTAGCACCGATTCCGGCTGAGCCTCCGCTTCGAAGGCGGAAGGCATCATCACCGCGCGCTCGATCGGCTTGTTGCGATGTGCAAAGTCGGCGATCACATTGTGCAGGTCGTCGATGCCGCCGAGCACCGGAAGACCGCGGATGGTCTGGCCGCGATCCGAGAACGCGGGAGACAAGATGCCGACCGGCCACAGCCGCTGCACCGCACCGCTTTCGACGGCTCGCAAGAACACCTCGGCATCGGCGGCTCGGCCGATCAGCAACGTCGGCGCTGCATCCATCCGGCGCGCCTTGTTGCGCGTGCGCGTATAGCGAAAGTAACGGTATGCGAGGCGCGAGCCGGCAAGGAAGAATACCTCGAGAAACCAGTACAAGACGATCGTGGTCTTCCCGAGAAAGAACGTCCCGTACATGTTGGGAGCGAGGAAAATGTAGTCCAGCACCAGCAGCGCGATCGTCAGAACGCTCGCGGCCCGCAGAATGTTGAGCAGGTCCGGGATCGAGATGAACCGCCACTTGGTCGTCGTCAGCTGAAACAGATAACAGACGAAAAAACTGAAGATCACGAAGTACGGCAGGATCTTCAGGAGCAGCGGCAGGCGGTCCAGCAGGTTTTCGCCGTCGAACCGCAGATAGAAGCTGAGCAACACCGCAGCCGCGGTCGCGAGCAGATCGTGCAGCGCAATCAGCCAATTGCGATAGGTGAACGACCGAATCGACGTCATCATTGCGCGTCTTTCTCGCGATGATCCGGGACGGCCGCCATGGTCAGGACTGCCCCTCGCGCGCCCGCGCGACCAGGGACGTCGTGCTGAAGCCGGGTAGCACATCGACCAACAGCACGTCTCCGCCCTTGGCCGCGACGATCTCGTGGCCGACGACCTGCTCGCGGGTATAGTCGCCGCCTTTGACCAGCACGCTCGGTTCGATCCGGGTGATCAGCCGAAGCGGCGTATCTTCTTCGAAGATCGCCACCAGATCGACCGCCTCCAGCGCGGCCAGCACCTCGGCGCGAGCGCGTTCGTGCTGCACCGGCCGGCTCTCGCCCTTCAGCCGCCGCACCGAGGCATCGCTGTTCAGGCCGACGATCAGCCGATCACAGGCGCCGCGCGCCGCGGTCAGCACCTTGACGTGACCCGGGTGCAGAATGTCGAAGCAGCCGTTGGTGAATCCGACCCGCAGGCCCTCACGGCGCCACTGCTGCAGCCGCTCGTCGAGTTCCGCATCGCTGCCGATGATCTTTTCTTCAGCTGCCAGCGAAGCGTGTGGCAGGATTCGCCGCCGTAGTTCCGCCGGCGTCACCACCGCGGTACCGTTCTTGCTCACCGCAACAGCCGCAGCGGCACTGGCGGCCCGCATCGCGGCGGCCCAGTTGGCGCCCGAGGCCAGTACCACAGCCAGGACGGCCGCCACGGTATCGCCGGCACCGGAGACGTCGCGGACCTTCACCGGCAGCGCCGGCACATGGATCGGTTCGCCCCCGCGCGGCACCAGCGTCATGCCGTGCTCGCTCTTCGTCACCAACATCGCCTCGCATTCGGCGAGCGCCATCGCGTCCTGGGCGGCCGCGGCAATCTCGTCATCGGTCGCTGCTGCGCTCCGGGTGGCCGCGGTGAATTCCTTGCGGTTCGGGGTCAGCAGCGTGGCGCCGCGATAGATCGCAAAGTTGGCACTTTTCGGATCGACGATCACGCGCTTGCCGAGCTTTTTGGCGGCCTCGATCGTGTCGCGAATGACCCTCGCTGTCAGCACGCCTTTGGCGTAGTCGGACAGCAGTACGATGTCGGCGCGGGCCAGTTGCGGCAAGATCGCATCGAGCAGACGCTGCTCGACGTCCGCGGCGGCCGGCGCCGCGGTCTCCCAATCGGCCCGCAGCATGTGGGTCGAAAAATGCTCGGAGACGAACCGCACTTTCCGGGTGGTCGGCCGCGACGCATCACGCACCAGTACCGGCTCGATCCGCGACTCGCTGCCAAGTTCGGCCTCCAGAAAACGTCCGGTGGCATCATCGCCGATTAGGCCGACGAAGATGCAGCGCGCGCCGATCGCCGCGATGTTCCGGGCGACGTTGCCGGCGCCGCCGATATTGGTCTCGCTGCGCTGAACCGCGATCACCGGTGCCGGCGCTTCTGGCGAAATCCGCGACACCTCGCCATAGACAAATTCGTCGAGCATCAGATCCCCAACGCACAGCACGGTCTGGCGGGCGATCGATTGCAGCAGGGCGTCGAAGCTGAACATCCGAATCCAAAACGGTTGGGCGCGATCAGCGGAAGCGATCGCTACAGTCGAGGTAACCTTTGACGTAAGATTCGACCGCCTCTTCGAGCGGGGTGAAGCCGCCATTGTAGCCTGCGGCACGCAGCCGATCGCCTTCACTCTGGGTAAAGTACTGATAGCTGCCGCGAATCTGTTCCGGCATATCGATGTACTCGATCTGCGGCGGCGTGCCGAGCGCGGCGTAAGCGGCAAGGATCAGGTCGCGGAAGCTTCGGGCATGACTGGTGCCGACGTTGAAGATGCCGCTGACGCTTGGTGAAGCGAACAGCCACATCATCACCCGCACCACGTCGTCGACATAGATGAAGTCGCGGCGCTGATCGCCGTCGGCGATGCCGTCGCGATGCGATTTGAACAACTGCACCACCCGGCCGGACTTGATGTCCTCGAACCGCCGCGCCAGCACGCTGGCCATGGTGTCCTTGTGATACTCGTTCGGCCCGAACACGTTGAAGAATTTCAGGCCGGCCCATTGCGGCGGCAGCCTGTCGTCGTTGGCGGCCCGCTCGGCGACAACGAGGTCGAACAGATGCTTGCTCCAGCCATACAGGTTCATCGGCCGCAACTGTTTCAGCGCAGGGAGCGAAAAATCGTCATCGAAGCCGTGATCGCCGTCGCCATAGGTCGCTGCCGACGAGGCGTAGATCAGCGGCGTGCCGGTCTCGGTGCACCAGTCCAGCAGCCGCAGCGACAGCCGGAAATTGGTCTCCATCACCATGTCGCCGTCGGTGGCGGTGGTCGCGGAGATCGCCCCCATGTGGAACACGGCGTCGAGCTTGCGGCCTTTCAGCCAGTCGGCAAGTTCCGCCGGCGGCACGAAATCGGCCAGCTGCCGTTTGGCAAGGTTCTTCCACTTGCCGTCATGGCCGAGAAAGTCGGACACCACGACGTCGGCCCGGCCGGCCTCGTTCAGCGCCGCGACCAGATTCGATCCAATGAACCCGGCGCCCCCGGTGACCAGCAGCATGACTTCTCCGCCTCGATTTGCGCGGCCACCTTTGCCCCACTCCGCCCGGGCAGGCAACTTCAACTCTGAATTGCTGTGAATGCGGAATGGGCCCGGCGCGAAATGCCGGCTGGACGCGGGCCGCCGCAGGCGCTAACCGGCTGGGCCGATCAGTCCCTGCCCGGCAGGGCAGGTAGAACAAGTAATGAATTACGAATCACTCAAAGCTAGCCTGGCGACCGCGCCGGACCGCAACGAGACCAGCCCGGTGCTGCTGGTCCCGTATATGTGGATCGGCGATTTCGTGCGCTGCCACACCGTGGTGCGGGTGTTGAAAGATCGCTGGCCGAACCGGCCGGTCGACGTCCTCACCACGACGCTGTGCGCGCCGCTGGTCGACTATATGCCCGGCGTCCGCCAGGGAATCGTCTGGGACCTGCCGCGCAGCAAGATCTCGCTGTCCCAGGAACGGGCGCTGGCCGCGAAATTGCGGCAGCAGGGCTACGGCGCCTCCGTGGTGATGCCGCGCACCTTCAAATCGACCATCGCGCCCTGGCTCGCTGGTATTCCGAAACGCACCGGCTTCATCGGCGAGGTCCGGTTCGGCCTGCTCAATGACTGGCGGCGCGGCGAGAAGGCGCTGCCGCGGATGATCGATCGCTGCGCCGCGCTAGCACTGCCGCCCCTACCCGAATTGCCGCTGGACTGGCCCGAGCCGCAGCTCCAGGTGCCGGAAGCCGATATCGCGGCCTGGCGGCAGGCGAACGGCCTGCACGGCCGGACCGTGGTGGCGCTCGCACCCGGCGCCGTCGGGCCGGCGAAACGCTGGAGCTATTACGTCGAAGCCGGCAAGGCGCTGGCCGAGCGCGGCTTCGAGGTGTGGGTGATCGGCGGCCCCGGCGAGACTGCCAAGGCGCAGGAGATCGTCGCCGCCGGTGGTCCGGGCGTCCGCGACCTCACCGGCACCGACTTGCGCAATGGGATCCTGGCGCTGGCGGCAGCCGATCTGGTGATCTCCAACGATTCCGGCCTGCTCCACGTCTCCGCGGCGATCGGCAGCCGAACCATCGGCATTTTCGGCCCGACCAGCCCCTGGCATTACGCCCCGCTCAATCCGATCGAGACAGTGATCCAGGCGCCGGGGGAGATTCCCTGCCGGCCATGCCACAAGCCGACCTGCCGGATGCAGCACCACCGCTGCATGCGCGACATCACAGTCGAGGACGTGACCGCCGCCGCGCTGAGGGCGCTGCAGGCCGCCGGCATAAACCCGGGCCTGTGAGTGCCGCGGCTTGCGCCGGACCCGGCGCTGCGCTTTACCAAGGTCCCGAGCTTTAGCCTTCAGGTGTGACGTGAGCCAGGACAAGATCGCCGCCCATTTCCAGCATTCGCTTGCGGCCATGACCGCGGCCGCGAGCGATGAGGCGCTGCTGACGGTGTCGCGGGCAATCGCTGCCGCATCAATCGCGGCACTACGCGCGGGCCACAAGATCCTGCTCGCCGGCAATGGCGGCAGCGCGGCCGACGCCCAGCACATCGCCGCCGAGATCATCGGCCGCTACAAGCGTGACCGCGCCGCATGGCCGGCAGTGGCACTCACCACCGACACCTCGGCGCTCACCGCGATCGCCAACGACTATGGCTTCGAGCGGGTGTTCGCCCGGCAGGTCGAAGGGCTCGGCCAGCCCGGCGACGTCTTCCTCGGCATCACCACCTCCGGCCGCTCGCCGAACATCCTCGCGGCACTCGAAGTCGCGCGCCAGCGCGGCCTCGTCACCGTCGGCATGACCGGCCCGAATGGCGGATCGATGGGCGCGCTGTGCGATCATCTGCTGATCGCACCGGCCCCGGAGACTGCGCTGGTTCAGCAAATCCATTTAATGGCTGCGCATGCGATCTGCGACGAGATCGAAGTCGCGCTCGTTGCGCCGTCGCCATGACCGCGACCGCACCGCGTCGTCCCGCTGCCTTCCTCGATCGCGACGGCGTCATCAACTACAACGATCACTATGTCGGCACGCGCGACCGCCTGCGCTGGATGCCGGGGATTGCCGCGGCGATCCGGCAGCTCAATGCGGCCGGCTACTACGTGTTCATCATCACCAACCAATCCGGCGTCGCCCGCGGCATGTTCAGTGAGGACGACGTCCGTGCCTTGCATCGCTGGATGCTGAACGAGTTGAATGCGCAAGGTGCGCGGATCGACGATGTCCGGTTCTGCCCGCATCATGTCGACGGAACGATCGAGGCCTATCGGGTCGCCTGCGAGCATCGTAAGCCGGGGCCGGGCATGATCCTGGATCTCGCCAAGGCCTGGCCGGTCGACATGGCGCGCAGCTTCGTGATCGGCGACAGCGCAAGCGATATCGAGGCAGCCCAAGCTGCCGGGATTCCCGGGTTTCGCTTCGAAGGCGAAGACATCGACAGCTTCGTCAACCAGGTGCTCGCCGAGATGCAGCGCACCGCTGCATCCAACTAACCGAGTAGCTGCTCCGCTGCCGCGATCGCCTGCTGCGCCGACGGACCGCCACTCTTGCCGCCGAGCACCCGCAGCGGACCACTGCCGACCGGGCCGGTCAGTCCTGGATCGGTCGCCACATAGATGCCGACCAGCGGCACCCGATACGCAGCAGCCAGATGCAACAGGCCGGTATCAACGCCGATCACCACGGCTGCGCCCGCGATCACGCCGGCGGTGAGATCGAGCGGCTGACGCGGCAGCACGCGGCTGCCGGGAATCGCAGCCGACAGCCGCTCGGCAGTCTGCCGCTCGGTCTCGGTACCCCATGGCAGCACCGGCTGCAGCCCGCAGCCCCGCAGCCAGCGGCCGGTCTCGATCCAGTCTTCGGCGCGCCATTCCTTCGACACCCGCGAGGTGCCGTGCAGCAACAGCGCGTAAGGCGCATCAGCGCCGCGCGCCGGCTTGATCAGCCCATAGTCGATCTCGTCCGGCGGCTGATAGCCGAGCGACAATCCGGTAAGCGCGCGATTGCGCGCGACCGCGTGCAGCGCGCGGCTGACGCCGTGGCGGACCTGATAGAACCGCGACGCGAAAGGCTCGCGGATGCTCTGTGCGTCGTAGCCATGGCGCTCGCCCTGGGCAAGACGCGCGATCACCGCTGAGCGGATCAGCCCCTGAGTGTCGATCACCTTGTCGAACTCGGGCTCGCGCAAGCGGGTGTTGAAATCGCCGATCTCCCGCCAGGTGGCGCGGGTCGCCAGATGCGATCGCCACCGCCGCGTCGCCACCGGGATCACCTCGGCCACCGACGGATGCAACCGTGCCAGCGGCGCGAACGCCTCCTCCACCACCCAGCTCATGCGCAGGCCCGGCAGCGCGCGCGCAGCATCCGCGATCGCGGGCATCTGGTGCACCACGTCGCCGAGCGAAGACGTCTTGATGATGAGGATGTCCGACATTGACGCAGAAGGCCGCAATTGCGCGGTCCTCGTTACAGATTGACAACCATAGAGTCGAATCCCCCGCGAAATCGCTGGCAATTCACTCCTTAGGCGGCCCCGCTATACCGCAATTCCATTGTTTGTCGACAGGCTTGCGCGGATGCGCGAGCCGAACCAACACTTTGGACGGAAACCACGATGACCGTACTCGTTACCGGCGGCGCCGGTTACATCGGAAGCCACACGGTTCTGGCGCTGGTCGAGGCCGGCGAAAGCGTGGTGGTGATCGACAATCTCTCGACCGGCTTTTCGCAGTTCGTTCCGGAAGGCGTGCCGCTGTTCATCGGCGATGCCGGCGACGAAAACCTGGTCGAGGGCGTGATTGCCTCGCACCGCGTGGATTCGATCATCCATATCGCCGGTTCGGTGATCGTCTCCGAGTCGATGCGCGATCCGCTCAGCTACTATCGCAACAACACCTCGGTTTCGCGCAGTGTTCTGAATGCCGCGGCGCGGCGCGGCGTCAAGAACGTCGTGTTCTCGTCGACCGCAGCGGTGTACGGCAATCCGGATCAGGTTCCGATCGGCGAGGATGCGCCGACGCGGCCGGCGTCACCCTATGGCCGCTCCAAGTTGATGACCGAGATCATGCTGCACGACGCGGCGATCGCTTACGGCATCAACTACGTGACGCTGCGCTACTTCAACGTCGCCGGTGCCGATCCGCAGGCGCGGATCGGTCTCGCCACCGCAGGCGCCACGCATCTGCTGAAGATCGCCGTGGAGGCCGCCACCTGCCAGCGCAGACGGATCGACGTCTACGGCACCGATTATCCGACGCCCGACGGCAGTTGCATCCGCGACTTCATTCACGTCACCGACCTCGCGCAGGCGCACTGCGCCGCGCTCGACTACTTGCGCGCCGGCGGCAAGCCGGTAACCTTGAACTGCGGTTACGGCCGCGGCTATTCGGTGCTCGAAACGATCGACACCGTCAAACGCGTGGCCGGACGCAATTTCGCCGTCGCTGCCGCGGGACGCCGCCCCGGTGACATCATGACGATGGTCGCCGACACCAGCCGGATCCGCAGTACGCTCGATTGGACGCCGCATTACGACGACCTCGAGACCATCGCCACGCATGCGCTGGCGTGGGAGCAGAAGCTGGTGCGCATGCGCCAAGGGATTGAATTGCAAGCCATTCCGGCCTGACGGCGGTTTCGGTTCCGCCGTTTTGGCTTGAAAATCCAGGCCAGCGGGGGCAAGGACTCCGCCGAGACGCACGCCTTCCTCGCGCGCGACCCTTGTTCGACGCCGTCGATGGAACGCGGGAATGACCGAAGCCCCACGCAAGATTACTGACGACCCCTATGGTGCGTGGCAGCTGATCCGCCGCCTCGTGATGGAACAGGCCTCGGCCTATTGGCGGCGCTATGCGCTGGCGTTCGGGCTGATGGCGATCGCCGCCGCGGCGACCTCCGGCTCGGCCTTCCTGCTCGGCAAGGTGATCAACCAGGCCTATGTCGATCGCGATCTGCAGGGCATCATGTTCTGGTCGATCGTCACCCTCGTGGTGTTCAGCCTGAAGGGCGCGGCGACCTACGGCCAGTCGGTGATCCTTACCCAGATCAAGAACGCGATCCTCGCCAACAATCAGCGGCGCATGTTCCACAAGCTGATGAGCGAGAGCATCGGCTTCTTTTCGCAGCGGCATTCGTCCGAGTTCCTCGCGCGCCTCACCGCCGGCGCCAACTCCGTCACCGAAGTTCTCAACCTGCTGATCAATGCGATCGGCCGTGATTTCTTGTCGCTGATCGGCCTGGTCATCGTGATGGTGATCCAGGATCCGTTCATGGCGCTGTTCGGTCTGTTGATCGCGCCGCCGGCGGCGTTCGTGGTGCGCAAGCTGGTGAAGCGGGTGAAGGGCCTGGCGCTGACGCAGTTCACCGGCAACGCTCAGATCCTCGAGACGATGCAGGAGTCGCTGCAGGGCATCCGCACCGTGAAGGCGTTCTCGCTCGAGAAGACCATGAGCGACCGGATCGACGCCAACATCGCCGCGGTGCAGGCCAACGCCGACAAGATGGCGAAAGTGTCGAACCGCTCCAGCCCGCTGATGGAAACGCTCGGCGGCTTCGCGGTGGCGGCGTCGCTGATGTATGGCGGCTATCGCGTGGTCGCGACCGGCGCGACGCCCGGCGAGTTCTTCTCTTTCCTGACCGCATTCCTGCTCGCCTACGAGCCGGCGAAGCGGCTGGCGCGGCTCAACATCGAGCTCAACAGCGGCTTGGTCGGCGCCCGGATGCTGCTCGAAATCATCGACAGCCCGCCGAGCGAGCCGGACGACAGCCACAGGCCGGCCCTGCAACTCACCAAGGCGCGGGTCGAGTTCGACCACGTCTCGTTCGCCTATCGACCCGACGAGCCGGTGCTCAACCAGATGAGCTTCGTCGCCGAGCCCGGTCAGACGACCGCGCTGGTCGGCCCGTCCGGCGGCGGCAAATCGACGGTGCTGGCGCTGCTGCTGCGGCTGTACGAAGTGCAATCCGGCGAGATCCGCATCGACGGACAGTCGACCGCGACCGTGTCGCGCGAGTCGCTGCGGCAGCAGACCGCCTATGTCGGTCAGGACGTGTATCTGTTCCGCGACACCGTCCGCGCCAACATCGCGTTCGGCAAGCTCGGCGCCACCGACGACGAGATCGTGGCCGCCGCCAAGGCCGCCTGCGCGCATGATTTCATCATGAGCTTCCCGCTGGGCTACGATACCCCGGTCGGCGAACACGGCGCCCAGCTGTCCGGAGGCCAACGCCAGCGCATCGCGGTCGCCCGCGCGCTGTTGCGCGACGCGCCGATCGTGCTGCTCGACGAGGCCACCGCGGCGCTGGATTCGGAGTCGGAGAAGCTGGTGCAGGAGGCGATCGATCATCTCGCCCGGGGCCGCACTACCATCGTGATCGCGCACCGGCTGCACACCATCATGCACGCCGACTCGATCCTGGTGGTCGAAGCCGGCGAGATCGTCGAGCAGGGCCGGCACGACGACCTGCTGCGCCGAGACGGACGCTATGCCTCGTTCTTCCGGTTGCAGCAGCGTCACGCGACGCCTCTAGCTCCGGCCGAAGCCTCCGCCTAACCTGATCGGACCTGACCCCGCGCCTCCCTCATCGCCCCCTTAACTTGCGAAAGACACTCATGAGCACCGCTGGTTTCGTGATCGCCCCATCGCCGCAGCCCGCCCTCGCCGTCGCTGGGACCAGCGACCGCTTTCCGGTGCGCCGGATCTGGTGCGTCGGCCGCAACTATCTCGAACACGTCCGCGAGATGGGCAATGACGAGCGCCAGCCGCCATTCTTCTTCGCCAAGCATGCCGACATGGTTGTGCCCGACGGCGCCACCATCCCTTATCCGCCGCTGACCAAGGATCTGCATCACGAGGTCGAGCTGATCGTCGCGCTGAACAGCGGTGGACTGAACATTCCCGTCGAGAACGCGCTCGATCACGTCTGGGGCTATGCGGTCGGCATCGACCTCACTCGCCGTGACCTGCAGATCGCCTCGCGCAAGAAGGAACAGCCCTGGGAGATCGGCAAATCGTTCGACGCCTCGGCGCCGTGCGGCGCGCTGCGCCCGGCCTCCGAGATCGGCCATCCGGCCACCGGCAAGATCTGGCTGTCGGTCAACGGCACCGAGCGGCAGAGCGGCGATCTGTCGGAGATGATCTGGAACGTGCCGGAGATCATCGCCAAACTCTCGGCCCAGGTCGAGCTCGCCGCCGGCGACATCATCATGACCGGCACCCCGGCCGGCGTCGCAGCGCTGTCGCCCGGCGACGCCATCACCTGCGGCGTCGACGGCATCGGCACGCTGAACGTGACCATCGGAAAGCCAGCCTGACGAGGCCAGCCGGCGTTAGCCAGCCATTAACCATAAACCGGGAGTATCGCGGCGGGGGGCCGATCAGGAGCTGCCGCGATGATGTCCGACTTCGGAAGATATCTTCTCGCCGTCCTCGCGACCATGGCGTTCCTGGCCACTGCTCAGAATGCCGGCGGCCTGAGCTGGCGCGGCCACCCTCAGATCGCGATCGCTGCCAATCAGTAGTTAGTGCGACCTGAACTGCGGCCGGAACCCGCGCGGCTGAAAGCCTAGCTCGGCGGCGGCCGGCTCGGCGTCGAAGGTCATGTTCTTGGCCATCCGCGTCGCCATCGTGGCCGACAGGCCGGGCAGCACCTTGACCGCGACCGGCAGGACGATCCGCCACGCCCAATCCGGTACCGGTACGATGATACGCGGCAGGCCGAGCCCGTCGAAGATCCGTCCCACCATCTCGCGATAACTCAGGGTTTCGCCGCCCGGCAGATTGTAGGTCTTGCCGATCGCGTGCGGCCGCGCGGCGGCAGCAACCGCGGCTGCGGCGAGATCGTCGGCGTGCACCGGCTGGCGCAGCCCCTCGCCGCCCGCCATCAGCGGGAAGAAGCGGAAGCGCCGGATCAGCCCGGCGATCCGGCTGACATTGCCGTCGCGTCCCTCCAGATAGATCAGCGTCGGCCGCAGCACCGTGCAGCCGACATTGTGCGCCGCGCAGGCCGCGATCACACGCGCTTCGCCGGCGCCCCAGTCGCGAATGAGGGTCCGCTCTTCAGGATCGGGCGTGTCCCATTTGGTTTCGATGCTGGTCGAGGTGAACACCACCAGCCGCTTCATCCCCGCCGCCGCCAGCACCGGCACCGCATCGGCGACACGGCCTACCGGCGCGGTCGCGAACACCACATCGAGCGGCGGCAGCGCCACACGGCCAAGATCTTGAAGATCGCCCGCAACCCAACTCACGCCATCGGCCGTTCTCTGCGGCTGACGCGACAGCCCCACCGGCTTCGCCCCTTCGGCGATCAGCCGGCGGACAATCGCACCGCCAACCATCCCGGTAGCGCCGACGACGAAAGGCTGAGGTAAGGTCATTGTGGCTCCACGGCTCTTCCCTGCCGACACGGCTCGGAATCGACTCAATGCTATCCAAGAAGGTTGCATAGCAGGAAAAGCCGAAAGTGCGGGGTGCGAGGGGGTTGGCGAGAGGCTCGTCCGTCAGCCTCCTCCCAGCCGCAAAACACCGTTGAGGACGTACGCGGGGACGTGCTCACGGAGCTCGGACGACGCTCTTAAGTCAAAGGCAGAGTCCGAAAAGCCACGGCTGCAAAGTCACGCCACCTCATCCAATCGTCACCGCCTCGCAACGCTCCGCGAGCGGAGGCACCAAACTCGGCGCCGGATCGTGGCAGGCTCGGCAGATGACGCGGTTGCGGCCGGCGTGTTTGGCGTCGTACAGCGCCTGGTCGGCGGCTTTCATCAGGTCGGAGACGTCTTTCATGTCCGGCAGCGCGGTGGCGACGCCGATGCTGACGGTGGCGGGAATGGCGCGCGACGCCACCACCAGCGCGTTGGCGGCGACCTCGCGGCGCAGCCGTTCGGCGACCACCTCCGCCTGCGCCAGATCGGTCTCCGGCAACAGCAGCGCGAATTCCTCGCCGCCGAGCCGGGCCAGCACGTCGCAATCCCGCTTGCAGTCGCGCGCCAGGTTCGCGAGGTGTACGATCATCTCGTCGCCGACCTGATGACCGAAGCTGTCGTTGATGGCTTTGAAGTAATCGATGTCGATCATCAGGAACGACATCGACCGCCCGTAGCGGCGGGCGCGCGACCACTCGCGGTCGGCCAGGGTGAGGAAATGGCGGCGGTTGTAGACGCCGGTCATGCCGTCGGTGGTGGCCAGCCGCTCCAGCTCCTCGGCGTTGCGGACGATGTCGGTGACGTCGCTGTAGATCAGCATCCGGCCGCCGCTGGGCAGCACGGCGAGATGGCAGCGCAGCGCGGTGCCGTCGGTCATCGCCAGATCCATCGGCTTCGGATCGCCGGATTGCACCCAGGCCAGCCGCCGTGCCACGTAGTCGTCGAGATTGACCGCGACCGCCTGCGCGGAGGCCGCCAGCATCTCGGCATAGAGCGGCCGGTTCTGCCGGATCTCCTCGGCGCTGTTGGCCCGGAACATCACATGCAGCACCGGATTGCTGTAAACCGCGCGCAGTTCCTCGTTCAGGATCAAGAGGCCGGCGTCGACATTGTCGAGCGCGGCGTACAGCGTCTCCAGCGCCTGCCTGGCTTCGGCCAGTTCGCGCTGCAGCCCTGCGATCTCCGCCGGATGATCCGGAGAGCCCGCGCTATCCTGCGTTTCCTCGGTTCGTCTCTTGTGCATTGTCACGATCTCCGCGACGCGCCAGCGACTGAATTACACCATGGGTTGCATGACGACAGGCAACAACTCCTGAATGCCCCCAGGGCAATTACGAGGTGTCGTTAACGCCCCGTAAACGTCGCAGCGGGGGCGGTACGGCTCCGCCCGCACGAAAGATTGGCGCTTTGGCCCGGCATGGCTTAAAGCGTGCCGGTCTCCCGTCATTGCCCGCCGCGCGCGGCGGCGCATCGTTCGAAGGCTCACCCAGAAGAGCCAGGACGGGATTTTCCCATTCGGCGTGATCGCCCAGAAGGTCGTCGTTCGTGACATTTCCGACCAGTCCCCCGCCGCTCGCCCGAGCTTTGGCGGAGCGCAATTATCTTCAGGCGACGCCGGTGCAGAGCGCAGTGCTCGCGCCGGACACCATCGGCCGCGACCTCCTGGTCTCGGCGCAGACCGGCTCCGGCAAGACCGTCGCCTATGGCCTCGCGATCGCCCGCGACTTGCTCGGCGACGCCGAGCAGTTCGCCCCCGCCGCCGCGCCGTTGGCACTGATCGTGGCGCCGACCCGCGAGCTGGCGCTGCAGGTGCACCGCGAGCTGAGCTGGCTGTATCGCCACGCCGGCGCCCGCATCGTCTCCTGCGTCGGCGGCATGGACCCGCGCCGCGAGCAGCGGGAATTGGCGGACGGCGCCCACATCGTGGTCGGCACGCCGGGGCGGCTGTGTGACCATCTGCGCCGCAACCGGCTCGACGTGTCGCAGCTCAAGGCCGTGGTGCTGGACGAGGCCGACGAAATGCTCGATCTCGGCTTCCGCGAGGACATGGAATTCATCCTCAAGACCACGCCCGAGGCCCGCCGCACCCTGCTGTTCTCCGCGACGCTGCCACGCGGCATCATCGCGCTGGCTAAGACCTATCAGCACGACGCGATGCGGATCGAGGTCGAGGGTGCCGAGGGCGGCCACGCCGACATCGAATATCGCGCCATACGCATTGCGCCGGGCGACGTCGAGCACGCCGTCGTCAATGTGCTGCGCTACGTCGAATCCCCGACCGCGATCGTGTTCTGCAACACCCGCAGCGCGGTGAACCATCTGCAGACTGCGCTGCTGGAGCGCGGCTTCGCGGTGGTGGCGCTGTCCGGCGAACTCACCCAGAACGAACGCACCGGAGCGCTGAACGCGCTCCGCGACGGCCGCGCCCGGGTCTGCGTCGCCACTGACGTCGCGGCGCGTGGCATCGATCTGCCCAATCTCGGCCTCGTCGTTCACGCCGAGCTGCCGAACGATGCCGAAGTGATGCAGCATCGCTCCGGCCGCACCGGGCGCGCCGGCAACAAGGGCATCAGCGTCCTGTTGGTGCCGCCGGCACGGCGGCGGCGCGCCGAGCTGCTGCTGCAGCTCGCCGGCATCGAGGCGAACTGGGGCACCGCGCCGCAGGCCGACGAAATCCGCAGCCTCGATCAGCAGCGCATGCTGCAGGACCCGCTGTTCACCGAGGAGCCGACCGCTGAAGATCAGGCGTTGGCGCAGGCGCTGCTCGCCGAGCGCTCGCCCGAGCAGATCGCCGTCGCACTGGCCAGGATGGTCCGCGCCCGGATGCCGGCGCCGGAGGACATTCTCGATCCCGGCGAGCGCCCGGCCCGCGGCCGCGACGAGCGCCCCGGCAAGCCCGTGCGCGAGCCGCGCGATCGCGACGCGCGCGACAACGCGCCGCGACCACGTTCGGGGAAGGCCGGCGAGAAGCATGCGATCACGGGCGGCGTGTGGTTTCGCGCCGCGATCGGCAAGCGCAAAAACGCCGAGGCGCGCTGGCTGCTGCCGATGATCTGCCGCCGCGGCGGCATCACCCGGCAGGACATCGGCGCGATCCGCATCCTCGACACCACCACCGAATTCGAGATTTCGTCCGCCGCCGCGGACGCGTTCGCGGCGCAGATCAAGCGGCCCGATCACGACGACAACATCCGCATCGAGCCGCTGATCGGCGCCAAGCCGATCCTGCCGCGCGATGACCGGCCGCCGGGCAAGCCGCGCGAGGGGACCAAGTCGCAGCGCGAGACCCGCCGCAGCAAGCGGCCGGATTCGTGGTCGCCGATGGTCGATGCGGCACTCGACGATCCGCGCCCGCCGCGAAGCAAGGAAGCGCGCCTCAAGGAGGCCGGCTTCCCGCCGGCGAAAGACGGCCACCACAGCGACGGCCTCAAGAAGAAGGAAGGCTTCAAGAACGACGCCTTCAAGAAAGACGGTTTCAAGAAGAAGCCGAAGTCGCGCGACGACAAACCGGCCTATGTCAGCAAGGCCCGCCGCGCCGACCCTTCGGCCAAGAACCCGCCGTTCAAGAAGAAGGCGAAGAACAAGTTTCGCTGAGGCGAGTTCGTCGTGAGGCCGGCTTGGGGCACGGCATCCCACAAGTAACAAGGCCGGGGGACAATGCCCCCGGCCTTAATTCTTTACGCTGACAGCGCTCGCTTACAGCGTCAGCTCATGGCGGCCGACCACCATCCAGTGCACTTCGTCCGGACCGTCGGCGAAGCGAAGGTGGCGGACGTCGGTGTACATCTCGGCGAGCGGGGTCCACTGCGAGATGCCGGTGGCGCCGTGCATCTGGATCGCCTGATCGATGATCTTGCAGGCGCGCTCCGGCACCATGGCTTTGACCATGCTGACCCAGACGCGCGCTTCCTTGTTGCCGAGCACGTCCATGGCTTTCGCCGCCTTCAGCACCATCAGCCGCATCGCTTCGATCTCGCAGCGCGCCTGCGCGATAATCTGCAGGTTGCCGCCGAGATGCGCGATCTTCTTGCCGAACGCCTCGCGGGTCAGGCCGCGCGCCACCATCAGATCGAGCGCCTTCTCGGCCTTGCCGATGGTGCGCATGCAGTGATGGATGCGGCCCGGGCCGAGCCGAAGCTGCGAGATCTCGAAGCCGCGGCCTTCGCCGAGCAGGATGTTCTCCTTCGGCACCCGGACATTGTTGAAGCGCATGTGCATGTGGCCGCGCGGCGCGTGGTCATGGCCGAACACGTGCATCGGGCCGATCACCTCGACGCCGGGGGTGTCGACCGGAACCAGGATCTGCGACTGCTGCTTGCTGGGCGCGGCGGTCGGATCGGTCTTGACCATCACGATCATGATCTTGCAGCGCGGATCGCCGAGACCGGAGATGTAATACTTCTCGCCGTTGATCACCCACTCGTTGCCGTCGAGCACGGCTGAGGTCGAGACGTTCTTGGCGTCGGACGAGGCGACGTTCGGCTCGGTCATCACATAGGCCGAACGGATCTCGCCGTTGAGCAATGGCTTGAGCCACTTCTCTTTCTGCTCAGGCGTGCCGACGCGCTCCAGCACTTCCATGTTGCCGGTGTCGGGCGCCGAGCAGTTCATCACTTCGGAGGCGAGCGGCGCCTTGCCGAGTTCGGCGGCGATGTAGGCGTAGTCGAGATTGTTGAGGCCCTCGCCGGTCTCGGCGTCGGGCAGGAAGAAGTTCCACAGCCCGACTTCCTTGGCCTGCGCCTTGGCCTTGCCGAGCAGATCGAGTTGCTCCTGGCTGAACGACCAGCGGTTCGGATTCTTCGCTTCCGCGATCTCGAACTCGTGCTGCATCGGCTCGACGACGTCGGCGATGAACTTCTTGACGTGATCGTACAGCGGCCGGACGGCTTCGCTCATCCGCAGATCGTTGAGCGTGTCTTCGGGGGCGAGCGTGTAAGGGGTCTGGCGGGGGACGTAGGCCGTCTGCATGCGGGCGTGCTCCTCGTGGCTTTTCTTGGCGTCGTTGGCGGCCCTCCGGTGCGGACGGCTGCGGCCAAGGTTATAGGCACGAACCCACGGCGTTGTCTTGATCGAACTGCGTTTAAAACAGCGTGCGAAAATCGTCCCGCGACACGAAAAACCCGGCATGCGCCGGGTTCGTTCCGTCTTGCGCGACCGATGCCGCTTCAGCGCGGCAACGGCACGACAGCTCCGGTTCTGATTCGATCAGAACCGGCTATGCACTAACCGGCGGCCTGCTTGATCTCGGGCAGCGGCGCCTTGCGCTCGAACGGCTTCTTCTTCGGCGGCGCCGGCAGCAGTCCCTCGCGGATCGCCTTCTTCCGGGCCAGTTTGCGGGCGCGGCGAACGGCTTCCGACTTTTCGCGCGCCTTGCGCTCCGACGGCTTCTCGTAGGCGCGACGCTGCTTCATTTCCCGGAAGACGCCTTCACGCTGCATCTTCTTCTTGAGAACGCGGAGTGCCTGGTCGACGTTGTTGTCGCGGACGAGTACCTGCAATCATTCCTCCTTGATGGGCCACGAAGTGCAATGGATCCCGCATCGCAGCTCGACTGCGCGGGAGCCCATTCGCAAATTTCGGGAATCTCGCGACGCCAGCATTCCGCAGCGTCGGACGATCGGCATCTCCGCGCCGCAGAGATGCATCTTGCTGGTCGCGACGTGACCATTATCCCGCAGCCGTGTCAATCGATTCCCCCGTTGCGGTCCGGTTTCCGGCCCCAAGCCGGCGCCCGCCGGGGAACCGCGGCTGCCTTCGGCGCGGTTTTCGCGGCAAATTCCGGGTACCGCAGCGCACGCAGCTGCTCACGGCCTCGTGACCGCGCCGCCGGGAATATCCGCCGCCGGGCGGCGTCTCTGTCTGCGGATCCACCCACCCCGAAGGAGGAAACATGATCCGCACGTTCACGCTGGTATCCGCTCTCGTGCTTGCCGCCGCCGCATTCGCGCAGGCCCCCGCCCCGGCCAAGGTCGCCGACACCGCCAAGGGCAAGGCGCTGGTCGACGACAAGGGCATGACGCTCTACACCTTCGACAAGGACACCGGCGGCAAGTCGGCCTGCAACGGCCCGTGCGCCACCAACTGGCCGCCGCTGATTGCCGCGTCCAGCGCGCAGGCCTCCGGCGACTGGACCGTGATCACCCGCGACGACGGCGCCAAGCAGTGGGCCTATAAGGGCAAGCCGCTGTATGCCTGGACCAAGGATACCAAGCCGGGCGACACCACCGGCGACGGCTTCCTGAACGGCGCCTGGCACATCGCCAAGCCCTGATCCGACGAGACCAGCCAGGACAAAACAGCCTTGGACGAGATCGCCGCCGAGATCGAGCCGCTGATACCGAGCCTGCGCCGTTACGCACGCGTGCTGCTGCACGATCGCGACGCCGCGGACGATCTCGTCCAGGCCACGCTGGAGCGGGCGCTGACGCGCTGGCGGCTGCGGCGGCCGGGCGGAGACTTGCGCGCCTGGCTGTTCACGATCGAACGCAATCTCTATCTCGACCAGCGCCGCCGCGCGATCCGTCGCGGCCCCGTAGTCGAGATCGACGCGCGCGGCTCCCTTGCCGACGGCGCCGCCGGTCCCGAGCGCAGCCTGATTGCGCGCGACGCGCTGGCGCGGCTCGAGGATCTGCCGGAAGATCAGCGCTCGCTGCTGCTGCTGATCGGCGTCGAGGACTTGAGCTATGAACAGGCCGCGCGGGTGTTCGACGTGCCGGTCGGCACCATCATGTCGCGGCTCAGCCGCGCCCGCGAGGCGCTGCGCCACAGCGTCGAGACCGGCCGCGCCACCGTGTTGAGGAGAGTGAAATGACCGCCCGTCGCCCCCTCAGCGACGACGATCTGCAGGCCTATGTCGACGGCCGGCTCGATGCCGCGCGGCGCGCGGAGGTCGACGCCTATTTGGAGTCCGACGCCGAGGCCGCCCGCCGCATCGCCGGGCAGATCGCCGATCGCGACGATCTGCGCGCGCGGCTCGCCTCGGTCGCCGCCGAGCCGATCCCGGCGCGGCTCAGCATCGCGCATCTGCGCAGCGAACGCCGCGGCTTCGCCGGCCAGCGGTTCGGCGCGGTGGCGGCGGCGCTGGCGTGCCTGCTGATCGGCGGCGCCGGCGGCTGGCTGGCGTCCGAGCGCTGGCACCGCGCGCCCACGGTCGTCGCCGCCGCGCCGGTCGCCGACGCCGCGATGGTGGCGTGGCGGACCTATGCGGTCGAGGTCGCCCATCCGGTCGAAGTGTCGGCCGATCAGGAAGCGCATCTGGTGCAATGGCTGTCGCGCCGGCTCGGCCGAAAACTGACCGCGCCGAAGCTCGACGCGCTCGGGCTGAAGCTGATCGGCGGCCGGCTGCTGCCGGCCACCAACGGACCGGCGGCGCAGTTCATGTATGAGGACGCGCAGGGCCGCCGCGTCACCGTCTATGTGCGGCCGGGCGGCGACGCCGAGCCGAGCGCCTTCCGGTTCGAACGCACGGGAGAATTGGCCGCGTTCTCCTGGATCGACGCCCAGCTATCCTACGCCGTCGTCGCACAGACCGACCGCGACCACCTGCTCGGCATCGCCCGCGCGATCTATCAGCAATACGAAGCGCTGTAGCGCCGGCGGCCGGATGATCGCGCATCTCACCCCACAGGCTCGGATCGGTCCCTTCCCACGGCTCGGTTGGTGCGCAGCAAACCACGCTTCGGCGCGAACAGGAACACCGCGCAGAACACCAGCGCCTGCGTCAGCACGATGCACGCCCCCGTGGCGCCGTCGATGTGGAAGCTGACGAGCGTGCCGACCGCGGCCGAGCCGGTGGCGACCACCACGGCGACCAGCAGCATCCGCTCGAAACTGTCGGTGAGCAGATAGGCGGTGGCGCCGGGCGCGATCAGCATCGCGACCACCAGGATGATTCCGACCGCTTTCAACGACGCCACGATCGTCAACGCGAGCAGCACCAGCAGTCCGTAGTGCAGCGCCGTCACCGGCAGGCCGATCGAGCGGGCGTGGTGGGGGTCGAAGCAGTACAGCAAGAGGTCGCGGCGTTTGAGCAGCACCGCCAGCAGCGTCCCACCGGCGACGATCGCGATTTCGATCAGGTCGCGCGGCGTGACGCCGAGCACGTTGCCGAACAGGATGTGGTTGAGATGCTGGTCGGTCTCGATCCTGGTGAACAGCACCAGGCCGAAGCCGAACATCCCGGAAAACACGATGCCCATCACGGTGTCTTCCTTCACCCGGCTGTTTTCCTTCAGATAGCCGGTGACCACCGCGCAGGACAGGCCGGCCACGAACGCCCCGGCCGCCAGCGGCAGGTTCAGCACATAGGCGCCCACGATGCCCGGCAGGACCGCGTGAGAGACGGCGTCGCCCATCAGCGACCAGCCCTTCAGCACCAGATAGCAGGACAGCACCGCGCAGACCGCAGCCACCATGACGGACGCGATCAGCGCCCGCTGCATGAACGGATAGGCCAGCGGTCCGGTGATCCAGTCGGCGACCTCGCTCACGGCGTCACCCCCGCCGCATGCCGCCGCCGGCGCGCCGCGATCACGCCGTGCTTCGGCGCGAAGTAGAACGCCGCCAGAAACAGCAGAGTCTGCAGCGTGACGATCACGCCGCCGGTAGCGCCGTCGAGAAAATAGCTGAGATAGGCGCCGACGAAGCTGGTGACGGCGCCGAGCGCGACGCTGATCAGGATCAACCGGCCGAACCGGTCGGTGAGCAGATAGGCGGTGGCGCCGGGCGTCACCACCAGCGCGATCACCAGACAGGCGCCGACCGTCTGCAGCGCGGCGACCGTGCAGGCGCTGAGCAGGGTGAAGAACACGATCTTGAGCCGCCGCGGATCGAGCCCGATGCTGCGGGCGTGGCTCTCGTCGAAGAACGTCACCATCAGGTCCTTCCACTTCAGCGCCAGAATCGCCAGCGACACCGCGGAGATGATCGCGACCTGGACGACGTCGGCATCGGAGATCGCCAGGATGTTGCCGAGCACGATGGTCTGCACGCTCACCGACATCGGCCAGATCGAGGCCATCAGCAGACCGAGCGCGAACAACGTGGTGAACACCAGCCCGATCACCGCGTCCTCGCGCAGCCGCGACTTCAGCTTGACGAACTGCATGCCGGCCGCCGCCAGGATGCCGGCGAAGAACGCGCCGAGCGCGAACGGCGCCCCGAGGATGTAGGCGGCGGCGACGCCCGGAACGATCGCGTGGCCGAGGGCGTCGCCCATCAGCGACCAGCCCTTCAGCATCAGATAGGCCGACAGGAAGGCGCACACGCCGCCGACCAGGGCGCTCACCCACATCGCCTTCAGCATGTAGCCGTAGGCGAACGGCACCAGCAGTTCGGCGAGCAGCGACCCCTCGGCCATCTCAGCTCTCCTGGTCCTGCCGCTGGTTGGGCCCGGCGTCATAGAACACCAGCGGCCGTTCGTCGTCGGTGATCACCGTCAGCCGGCGCTGATCGTCGTCGCTGTGCAGGTCGGCGCCGCCGAGCTGGAAGTTGCGCAGCACGCCGCCGAAGGCGAGCTCGAGATTGCGCTGGGTGAAGGTCTCGGCGGTCGGCCCGGCCGCCAGCACGGTGCGGTTGACCAGCACGACCTGGTCGCAGAACTGCGGAACGCTGCCGAGATCGTGGGTCGAGACCAGGATCAGCTGGCCGGCGTCGCGCAGCTCGCGCAGCAGATCGATGATCGCGGTTTCGGTCTTGACGTCGACGCCGGTGAACGGCTCGTCGAGCAGCACGATCCGCCCGCCCTGCGCCAGCGCGCGGGCGAGAAACACCCGCTTCTTCTGGCCGCCGCTGAGCTCGCCGATCTGGCGGTCGCGATAGGCCGTCATGCCGACGCGTTCCAGCGCTTGGTCGACCGCGCGGCGGTCGGCCTGCGACGGAATCCGCAGGAAGTTCATGTGGCCGTAGCGGCCCATCATCACCACGGTCTCGACCAGCACCGGAAAATTCCAGTCGATGTCCTCGCTCTGCGGGACGTAGGCGACGATGTTGCGCTTCAGCGCCCGCGCGACCGGCATCCCGCACAGCTCCACGCTGCCGGCGGACGGCCGCACGAACCCCATGATCGCCTTGAAGATCGTCGACTTGCCGCTGCCGTTGACGCCGACCAGCGCGCAGATCGTCCCGGCGCCGAGCGTGAACGAGGCGTCGCGCACCGCGGTGTAGCCGTTCGGATAGGTCACGTTGAGACCGCGCACCGCGATGCCGGGGACCGCGTCGCCCGCGCCGCGCGCCTCGGCCGGGTCGAACCGGATCATGTCCCGAACCCCTTGGCGATGGTTTCGACCGTCACCTTGAGGAGGTCCAGATAGGTCGGCACCGGACCGCCCGCGGCGCTGAGCGAATCGACATAGAGCACGCCGCCGTAGCGCGCCCCGCTCTCGCGGGCGACCTGCTTGGCGGCGCGGTCCGAGATCGTGCTCTCGCTGAACACCACCGGAATCTTATTCTTGCGCACGAGGTCGATCACCTTGCGCACCTGCTGCGGCGTGCCCTGCTCGTCGGCGTTGATCGGCCAGAGGAACGCCTCCTTCATCTGGTAATCGCGCGTCAGGTAGCTGAACGCGCCTTCGCTCGACACCAGCCAGCGCTGGTTTTCGGGGATCGCGGCGAGCCGGCGGCGCAGCGGCTCGTCCAGCGCCTTGATCCTGGCCGCATAGTCGGCGGCGTTCTGATCATAGGCGGCCGCGTTGGCGGGATCGTATTTCACCAGCGCCTTGCGGATGTTCTCGACGTAGATCAGCGCGTTGGACGGCGACATCCAGGCGTGCGGATTGGGCTTGCCGCTGTACGGCCCCTGCGCGATTCCCATCGGCGCGATGCCTTCGGTGACCACGACGCTCGGAACATCCTTCACGTTCTCGAAGAACCGCTCGAACCAGCGTTCGAGATTGAAGCCGTTCCACAGCACGAGATCGGCCGCCTGCGCCCGCACGATATCGAGCGGGGTCGGCTGGTAGTCGTGGATCTCGGCGCCGGGCTTGGTGATCGACTCCACGATCGCCTTGTCGCCGGCGACGTTCTGGGCGATGTCCTGGATCACCGTGAAGGTCGTCACCACGCGGAACGGCTTGCGGGCCTGCGCCTGGCACGGGCCGGCGAGCAGCACGCCAGCGACTGCGGCCGCGACCACGCTGCGTACCCAGCCGCTACAGATCTGTTTCAGTTTCATCTGTGTCCATCCTGATGCAGTCGCGCGCCGCGGCTTGCGTATTCGTCGCGGCGCCCGTCGCTAGAAGTGCCAGTTGAGCCGGAGCATCGCCTGCTGGCGCTCGAACTGATCGAGGTTCAGCGGCCGCTGATCACCCAAGGCGCCGCCCGCGACCTGAAACTGCCAGGTGCCGGAGATGCCGAATGCCGGCGAGACGTTGTACGAGAAGGTCGGCCCGACATAGACGGCATCACCGACGAAACGGTCCAGCCCGCCACCGTCATAGGCGCGCAGGTAGCGGACATTGATGCCGGCGAGGAATCCGGGCACGAACGCGTAGGACAGGCCGCCGTGCAGCTGCAGTTCGGAATCGTGGCCCCAGAGATTGGTCGCGCGCTCGCGGGTGGCGCCGGTGCCGTACCAGACGTTGAAGACGGCGAACAATCTGTCGGCGATCAGCTCGCGGTCGAACAGCGCCGCGAACTCGCCGCCGTACTGCTCGATCCGGCCGCCCGTCGCCTCGTCGACGCGGGACCAGTTCGGCTGCGCGTGCAACGTCAACCCGAACGGCGCCACCTTGCGATCGACCAGCTTGTAGCGGAACTCGAGCGCGGCACCGTTGAAGGTGAAATGGTTGCGGTCGTCGTAGCCGAACACGCCGCCGATCTGCTGGCCGCCGAACGACAGCCCCGGCGCGATGCGAATCCGATCGGTGAGCGTGTACTTGACCTGGGCCAGCGTCCCCAGCGTGGCGTAGCGGCCATCGCGCTTGCCGAAGCCGCCGACGTTCTCCATCTCGACCTCGATCTCGCCCTTCTGGCCGATATCGGAGCCCATCGAGAAGCCGAAGATGTGCTCGGTGTCGACGCCTTCGGCGTGGTGCGTGCCCGGCACCGTCGCGGGGCGCTGCATCGCGAAGCTCGACAGCGACGACGCGGGCAGCGACAGCCAGGGCGGCGCATCCTCCGCCGCGGCCGGTGACATCTCCGCGGCGGCACCGGCCGCGAATGCGGTCGCCACGACCATCCGCCCCCATGACGATGTCCGAACCGGCGACCGCTTCGCCGTGTCGATCTGAAGTCTCACCTGCGTTCCTTGACTTCCGAGCGCGACCAAACGGCGCGCAGTTTCATCCTGCACCGGCCGGCCTTGCGGCCATGGTGCACGGCCCCGATATTGTAGCCTTGGCTACATCGTAGAGAATGGGTCGCAACTGTCAATGCCGGATTGTTGCCTCGGCTACATTTTGACGCCGGCGAGAATTCGTGCTTTCCGGATCGCAGCAATCGCGAGCGTGAATCAATGAGCCCTGTCGTCCCGCGGAAAGCCCAGCGCAACGACGCTCCCCCGGCCGATCTGCCGACCGAGCTGGTACAGGCCCGCCGCTTCGGCAAGGCCCGGTCGGCGCAGTCGACCGCGATTCTCGAGGACTATGTCGAACTGATCGCCGACCTGTTGGCCGGCACCGGCGAAGCGCGGCCGACCGACATTGCGCGCCGCCTCGGCGTCTCGCACGCCACCGCCATCAAGACTATTTCGCGATTGAAGAAGGCCGGGCTGGCGACCTCGCGCCCCTATCGCGGCGTGTTTCTCACCGAACAGGGCCAGGCGCTGGCGGAACGCTCGCACGCCCGCCATCGGCTGGTGGTCGATCTCTTGCGCGCGGTCGGTGTCCCCCCTGAAGCCGCGGAAGCCGACGCCGAGGGCATGGAGCACCACTGCTCGGAGGCCACGCTGAAAGCGTTCGCGCAGTTTCTCCGGTCGTAGCTTCGCAGGCCGCCGGCGCCGCGGCAGGGCAGCGTCGGGATCGGTTTCGCCAAAAAGCCGAGGTATCGCTGCGTTGCCCTGCCCCAGCCACCGATTGGCACGACCGGCTGCGCGCTCATCGCGCCTGATGCACGAAATCGATGGATTGGCGGGCCTAACAGGCGCACGGTGCAGCGACCGGCGCCGGGCGTGCTGCTTTGAGTCGCACGCGATGCCGCGCCTCCGCGCTGGCCACCAAGTCACTTCCGTATCCCCATTCAGCAGGAGACCACGATGGCCAAAGGCGAACAGAAGAGTAATCGCGAAGCCAAGAAACCCAAGAAGGAAAAGGTCAAGACCATCGCCGCCGCGCCGAGCCAGAAGACCGGCAATTGGCAGCCGACCCAGGGCGGCACCGGCAAGAAGAAGTAACGCCGGCCGCAACCACCGCGGCGGCGAACCGCACCGCTCGTTCGTCATCCCGGTTCGCGTCGGAGAGCGACGCGAACCCGGCCGCGGCGACGTCCGGGCCGCCGGACCCTGCCCTGAGACCTGGCTGCCACGCCACTCGCCCGCGCTCCGCATCGCGCACGGCACGTTGAACTCCGGTGCCCCCGTGCTGGACAAAGTGGGAAGCTGACGGACGCCGCCGTAACCGGCTCCGCCCCCATTCTGATCATGCCGATGGGCCGCCGCGACCTGCGCGGCGCTGCCCAGCAGCCGGGACGCGCCGCATGCCCACCATCATGCTGATTGCCGTGATCGGCATCCTGTTTCTGCAAGCGACCGGCGCGATTCCGCCGAGCAGCGTCGGCGGACCGATGACGATCGCGCTGGCCTTCCTGCTCGGCGCCTTGGCGGTCGGCATCCACGACGCCAAAACCAGGCAACGCGGCCCGCTCGGCTGGATCGTCAGCATCGCGGTCGCCCTCACCGGCGCCATCCTCATCGCCCCGCTCGGCGGCACGGCCGTGGCCATGCTGCTCGGCCCGTTCGTGCAAGGCTCATCCTCCCTCGCCGCCGCCGGCGGCCCGGTGATGGCCGCAGCGCTCGCCGGGACAATGATCGTCACCCTGGCGGGAGCGTGGGGGGCGATTTGGGTGGTGAACAGGTGGCGGTGACCGGCATGGCGATTTGCCCATAAGCGCGTATCATCGCCACGATTGCCCTGCGCATCCGAATGTTGTTCGTGGGGCCGGTGACCGAGCGGAGAAAGCGGCATGGCGGAAGTGATCAAGGCGACAATCGTGTTCGTGTTGTCGAATTTTTCGCTGAGCTTTCTCGTGATCGGCCTGCTGTTCGCGCTGGTCGCGATCGCCCGCGCGCCAAAACCGCTGCGATCCCATGACGTGATCGAGAAACTGCTGGCCTGGCACGTGTTCTGGTCGATCGGCGTCTGCTCTCTGTACAACTTCGTGATGCACGGCTTCTTCGGCAAGATATCGGCGGCGTTCATCGGCTGGGCCGATAGCCCGTTCCAGTTCGAAGTCGCGACCGCGAGCCTCGGCTTTTCCGTGGTCGGCTTCCTCGCCGCCTTCCGCAGCTTCGACCTCCGCCTCGCCGCGATCGTCGGCCCCGGCCTGTTCATGCTCGGCGCCGCCGCCGGCCACATCCATCAGATGCTGACCCAGCACAACTTCGCGCCCGGCAATGCCGGGGTGGTGTTCTATACCGATATCCTGATCCCGGTGTTCGGCGGGGTGCTGCTGTGGCTGCAGCACCGCGGACGCGGCGCCGTGGCGCCGTTCGCCGACGGGGTGCTGGCGATGCCACAAGACGACGGCGAGTTTTCGCGCGACAATGTGCGGATGCGTAACGTCGAGCTGTGATGTGTTTGGTGGCCCCAGCGCCGTAGGGCGGGTTAGCCGAAGGCGTAACCCGCCTAACAGCCGCCGGCTTGTCTTTGCGTAGCGGCGGATTACGCTGCGCTAATCCGCCCTACGCGCTCTACGGGCTGGTTCAATTCCGTAATTGCGCCTGCCAGCGATAGAGATCCGCTTCGAGTGCATCAATGGAGCCGACGGCGTTCGTGGTTCCGCCATGAGCGCAATGATTGCGTATCGCATAGGTTTGCAAGATACGCCTGAACGACGATGACTGGCTGTCCAAGACCATCGCGAGCTTTGTGTCGAACGGCACCTTATTGCCTTTCAACGACGGAGTGTCCCAACCGCGGCGACCATTCCAGTCGGGGTTGGCGATCCTCGCGTTGACCGCTTCTTCGAATTTCGAATTCACCGCCTTCTCGAACTGACCGAACATCAGCACAAACGCGGCGCGCTCCAACATGTCGCGCCTCACTTCCATTCGATCGATGGCGGCAATATCACTGCTTCTCGCTCGCTCTGCGGTTTCGGCCTGGTAACGAGCGAAGAACCAATCGTAGCTGGCTTTGATTTCAGGAAGCTTGTCCATCGCAAATGAGGTTCGTTAATAATTCCGGTGAAAAGGGTTCGCCGTCACGCTTTGAATTCGTTCGAAAAATCGTCCAACGCGGAGCGGTCCCGCTTTCTGCCAAATCGACGATGATGAATATGCCCTTCGACGTGTAGAGATCGATCCGACCGTTGGCACCGATCACCCACAATCCCTTCGGCTTGAACAGCGCGTAACCGCGCTCTCCGTCCAAACGAAGTGTCGGCTGGCCCGTCGCAGGCAGATTGAACCGCTGCATGAGTTCTTCATGCATCGAGACCTCACCGCTATCGTTAACCTGCCATCCGTTCTCCCGCGCCCAATCGCTCACTCGTCGAAACAAGTCACTCAGGCGATTCTTCCAATCTTGGACACGGTTTTCAACGTCTTCCTTGGTGACCGAAGTCTCCAGGTCACCGTCCACGACGCCCAGATCGTCGGTCATGGCTGTTTCACTCCATTTCGATCAGGATAACTCTCGCCGTGGCAATAATCTAGATTGCCGTAATTGGAGCAGCACGATCCAGGATCAACGATTTGTGGCGGGCTCCCCGCGTCATTCGAGCGCATCTTTAGGGCTCTGCCGCCAGCAGCAGACGAGCAAGCCTTGACCGCTTCAATTTGAAGAGGTGCCATCGTAGGGCAGGTCCACCGAAGGCCCAACCCGCCAAACATCAGCAGTGCTTGTGTCGACGTAGCGGCGGATTACCCCGCGCTAATCCGCCCCACGGGCTACGGGCTTGACTAATCCGGGAAGCAAGAGGCACCCATCAGCCAAAGTGTCTACGGAGAGGATCGGAATATCGAATGAATATGTCGGAGCTCCCTGATTTCTTTGCAATAGATCACCTCGCAAAAGCACTTTGGCGCGACGGAGAAAGTCGGGGCGCCGCTCTTCTCGTAGGCTCTGGATTCAGTCGCCTGGCAACCCTTCCAGGTGGAGACTCGAAGAAAGCCCCTCTTTGGAATGATCTGAGGCAAAGCATCATCTCACAAATATATGGCAGCGCCAAAGAGGACGAATTTCCAACTGACCCCCTCCGCCTTGCCGAAGAATACCGCGCAATGCTTGGTCAGGCTGCCCTTGACGACTTTATTCGAACGCAAACTCCCGACCGCAGTTGGGAGCCCGGAGAACTGCATGAACTGCTCCTCCGACTTCCATGGACGGACGTACTCACAACAAACTGGGACACTCTCCTTGAGCGCGCCGCTTCGAATGTCAGCGAAATAGCTTACGAAGAGGTATTGACTGGAAACGACTTGGCGCGTGCTCGCCCCCCGCGCATCGTGAAACTTCACGGAACTCTTCCTTCTGGCCCTTTCATTTTCGCCGAGGAGGACTACCGCACGTATCCAACACGCCATGCTGAATTTGTTAATCTGGCCCGACAGGTGTTTCTCGAAAACGAACTCTGTCTAGTCGGATTCTCAGGCAATGATCCAAATTTCTTGCAATGGTCTGGTTGGGTACGTGATCATTTAGGAGGCGGAGCCCGCCGCATATATCTCGTGGGAGTCCTCAACTTGCACCCGGCTGCGCGCCGGCTTCTCGAACTTCGCAATGTCGCCCCCGTTGACCTCGGGCCTCTTGTCGCGAAGGTCTCCCCGGCCTATCGCCATGTCAAGGCAATGAAGCTGTTCCTAGAATATTTGCATAGTTCAAAGCCAAGGCCAATGTACGCATGGTCACCTCAGCAACAGCCAACGACCGGCATCACAGCGGAGCAAGTTGATCGCCGTTTCAAGGACAAAGCATACGCGGCGGAACTGATTGTTAAAGCGGCGGAAACATGGCGCATCGAGAGGGAAGGTTACCCAGGATGGCTTGTGTGCCCGAGCGGCAAGCGCGCAGCACTCCGATACGCTACGGATAACGTTCTGATAAGCAAAGATGCGCTTAATCTAATCACTCCCGAGCAAAGGAATCGCGCTCTGTTCGAGCTCGCCTGGAGATTTGACAAGGCGTACTGGCCGATTCCTGATTTTCTCTTCGACGCATTCTTTCGAATCATCGAACAAGAATGCATCGCCGACCCGACAAAACCCAAGGATGCATTGCCTCTTTCGCTTTCAGAATACCTCGATCTCGCAGCCATTACTTTGCGCGCAGCAAGGCACTCGAGCAATCTTTCGGCCTTCAACAAAATAGCGGACGTTATCGGACGATACTCTGACATAGGAACCGATCATCGAGCCGAGCTTGCCTATCAAAAGTGCCTCAACCTGCGCGACAATCTTCAGTATGCCGATCTACTTCAGGAAGTCGCCTCGATTCAGGGTCCTGATCCAATCTGGAGTTTGCGACAGGCCAACATCCGATGCGAGCTATCGGACTTCGCCGGCGGGAAGAAACTCATTCTCGCAGCACTTACCGAACTCCGAAGCCGTCAACAACGGGATCGGAACTCGCTTTGGCTGCTGTCTCGAAGAGCATGGGCCGAATTCTTGGCCCGGGCCGCGCTACGAGGCGTCTACGACCCATCGGAAGAGCAAAGACTTGACCGAGATCGCGACTGGCCGTTGGATTTTAAGGGCGCCAAATGCGATCCGTGGGATGAACTGAAATATGTCGAAGACGCGATCGAACGTAGGTTTCGGGAGCAAGAAAAGAAGAACTTTGACGCGAAGCCCCACTTCGACGCGGGAACCTATATCGAGGGAGCCAGCGGAGTACATTTCCAAAGTTGGACCAATGCACCTCCAAATTACGAACTGGACAGATTGGCCGAAGACGCAGGACTCCCTGTCTCTATCGACATGGCCTCGATCAGGGGAGACAGTTCCAAGAATGCGCTAGCCATCAGCTTCGAGCCAACAGAAGATTGGTATTTACGACTTTTTCAGACACTTCGCAGCCATGAAGACACCTTGATAGATCGCCACCTTGATCGTGCATCCGTTGCTAAGCTACCGACAACGATCGCTCAGCCACTTCTGGATAAATGTGTTGCCGCCATTCAATTTTGGCGCACCCGGACGATGCACCAGCGCCCCGACACCATCGAGAAACATTTCAATACGCATGCGATCGAGAAGATTCGCTTCCTGACCGAGGCTATTTCTCGGCTCGTAATCCGCAGCGGCGACCAAGAGGCGAGGACTCTTTTCGATTTCGCCCTGGGTCTATCGAAGGATTCAGATCTTCAACATTGGTGGCTCTGGGAGCCTATTGGTCATTTGCTGAAGCGGTGCACTGAGGCCATGAGCAAAGTGCAGAAGGCAGAATTGGCTCTGACAGCCATTCAATTTCCTCTGCCCAATGCGACGCATGGAATTGTTCGAGATTGGCCACGCCCCCTCGAGTACATTGCAATGAGCAACTATGACCGGACCCAGAATGCGACCGCATGGACTATCCGAATCAATGAATTGATCGAGGCCGTCACTTCGTCGGCGCCAAGCGAGAGGGTCGAGGCAGCACACCGGCTATCGCAGCTCCACAGGCAACGTCTATTAACCGCCGCAGAAGAGGCTGCATTTGGAGACGCCTTGTACACGCAATTGGATGAAAGGAACCTTCCTGCGAATACGAATCTCTATGCATTCACGTTTATCAATCTACCAAGCCCAGCCCCCGAAACTGTTAAGACGCGTTTTGCCGACTGGGCATACCGGAAAGCAAAAGATGGGAAGATAGACGAGGACATCCTGATCTGCATTCATGGCGCGGCGCGCAGACGACGCCCTGATGACGTGTCAGTGCTTCCAAGCAAAGAAGATGGCCTCATCATCCTCGATTCCATACTGGCATGGCGCCCTCCAGAGAATTCCTTCGCCGTCCCGTTCGATTTGGATCGTGGCCGACCAAAACGTATCGCACGAGAAATCGGGCCGTGTTTACTTCACGGCATCTTGCCTTTGCTAAAAGCGGAGGATCTAACAGAGGCGCGCATTCACGGCCTCTTCAATCTAATTTCGGACGTACCAGCTCCCTCCGCGCTTCAGACTTTGCCGTTCCTTCTTTCACTAAACCCAGACTTGGAGGATCGCGTCACAAGATCAATTAGACGCGCCATGATGGGAAGTAATTTCGATTGTGTTTCTGGTGCGACTGCAGCTATGGCCAGGTGGAGCGCTGATCCAGGATTTGGCATTGACTTGCCGAGAAGTCTAATCGAGCAACTTCTTCTTGCTATAAGTGCTAGACAGGCAACTGGGTTAGCCGCACTTCTTTGGTGCGCAAACCGACTACTTCGTACTGAAAAATTGACGACGACCGACAAAGCCACGCTGGCAGAGACATTGGCCGATTTGCATATTGAAACCCAATACAACCGTGTGGACTCGCAGCCACTCCTCATATCGCTCTCTGTTGTCCGCGCCGAATGCACGCGATTGGCGTATCAACTCTCCGCCGTCGGCATCACTAGCAATGGAATTGCAGCGTGGCTCGATTCCTACAGGCTTGATCCGCTTCCAGAGGTGCGCTTTGCGCTGGACTCGGCCGCGTTGGATGCATCTTAGTGCGGAGTTAGGGGCGACCTTTCGACCTCAACATGTTTTGAGTTGCCTAACAAAAAGCCCCGGAGAGTCGCTCCGGGGCTTTGTCGCTTCACGCAAGATGGATACGCGGATCGAGCCCGCGTATGACGCTTGGCGGTATCAATACCGATAGTGATCCGCCTTGAACGGCCCCTCGACCTTGACGCCGATGTAGTCGGCCTGGTCCTTGCGCAGCTCGGTGAGCTTGACGCCGATCTTGGCGAGGTGCAGGCGAGCGACCTTTTCGTCCAGCGTCTTCGGCAGCACGTAGACCTTCTTCTCGTACTTGCCCTGGTTCTGGAACAGCTCGATCTGCGCCAGCGTCTGGTTGGTGAACGACGCCGACATCACGAAGGACGGATGGCCGGTGGCGTTGCCGAGGTTGACGAGGCGGCCTTCCGACAGCAGCACGATGCGCTTGCCGTCCGGGAAGGTGATCTCGTCGACCTGCGGCTTGATGTTGTCCCACTTCAGGTTCTTCAGATGCGCGATCTGAATTTCGTTGTCGAAGTGGCCGATGTTGCAGACGATGGCGCGATCCTTCATCGCGCGCATGTGCTCGATCGTGATGATGTCCTTGTTGCCGGTGGCGGTGACGAAGATGTCGGCGATCGGCGCCGCGTCTTCCATGGTCACGACCTGGTAGCCTTCCATCGCCGCCTGCAGCGCGCAGATCGGATCGACTTCCGACACCATGACGCGGGCGCCGGCCTGGCGCAGCGACGCCGCCGAGCCCTTGCCGACGTCGCCGAAGCCGGCCACCATCGCGACCTTGCCGGACATCATCACGTCGGTGCCGCGGCGGATGCCGTCGACCAGCGATTCACGGCAGCCATAGAGGTTGTCGAACTTCGACTTGGTGACCGAGTCGTTGACGTTGATCGCCGGGAACAGCAGCTTGCCGGCCTTCTCCATGTCGTACAGACGATGCACGCCCGTGGTGGTCTCTTCCGACACGCCCTTGATGTTCTTGGCGAGCGTGGCGAAGTAGCCCTTCGGCTTCTCTTTCAGGATGCGCTTGATCAGCGCGAAGAAGATCTCTTCTTCTTCCGAATTGTGCTGATCGAGGAACACGGTGTCGCCGTTCTCGGCGCGCAGGCCCTGATGCACGAACATGGTGGCGTCGCCGCCGTCGTCGAGGATCATGTTCGGGGTGCCACCGTCCGACCAGTCGAACAGCTTGGCGGTGTAGTCCCAGTAATCCTTCAGCGTCTCGCCCTTGACGGCGAACACCGGAATGCCGGCTGCGGCGATCGCGGCGGCGGCGTGGTCCTGGGTCGAATAGATGTTGCACGACACCCAGCGCACGTCGGCGCCGAGCGCCACCAGGGTCTCGATCAGCACCGCGGTCTGGATCGTCATGTGCAGCGAGCCGGCGATGCGGGCGCCCTTCAGCGGCTGCTTCGGGCCGTATTCCTCGCGGGTCGCCATCAGGCCGGGCATTTCGGTCTCGGCCAGCGAGATCTCCTTGCGGCCGAACTCGGCGAGGCCGATGTCCTTGACGATGTAGTCGGTGAACTTGGCGGTCATGCGGATGGGTTTCCTGATGTCTGTGTCAGTCGAACTGAGCACTACGAACTGAATCGGGCAGTTTGAGGCAGTGCATTTGCGCTCCCTCTCCCCGCTCGCGGGGAGAGGGGTGGGGTGAGGGGGCGTCGCCGCGAGGCCGAGAGGCTCGGCTGCGCTGAAGCGGGGGGGGGGG
>NZ_QKQS01000038.1:262276-319075 GCF_003226555.1 Rhodopseudomonas palustris
GCCGACCTCTCCCCGCGCGCGGGGAGAGGTGAGACGCCGGCCGTGGGCTTACTTTCTCACTTACACCGCACGCTTCATGGCGTCGGCAAGATCGGTCTTCTCCCAGGAGAAGCCGCCGTCGGCGTCCGGGGTGCGGCCGAAATGGCCGTAGGACGAGGTCCGGGCGTAGATCGGCTTGTTGAGGTCGAGATGGGTGCGGATGCCGCGCGGGGTCAGGTCCATCACCTCGGCCACGATGGTCTCGAGCTTGTCCTCGGACACCTTTCCGGTGCCGTGGGTGTCGATGTAGATCGACAGCGGCCGCGCCACGCCGATCGCGTAAGCGAGCTGCAGGGTGCATTTGTCGGCGAGGCCGGCGGCGACGACGTTCTTGGCGAGGTAGCGCGCCGCATAGGCCGCCGAGCGGTCGACCTTGGTCGGGTCCTTGCCGGAGAACGCACCGCCGCCATGCGGGGCCGCGCCGCCGTAAGTATCGACGATGATCTTACGGCCGGTAAGGCCGGAGTCGCCGTCCGGGCCGCCGATGAAGAACTTGCCGGTCGGGTTGATGTGCCAGATCGTCTTGTCGGTGATCCAGCCGTCGGGCAGCGCCTGACGCACATAGGGCTCGACGCAGTCGCGAACCTGGTTCGAGGTCAGATCCTCGACCAAATGCTGATGCGACACCACGATCTCGCGGACGTATTGCGGCTTGCCGTTCTCGTACTGGATCGTCACCTGGCTCTTGGAGTCGGGGCCGAGAATCTTCTCCTTGCCGGAGTGGCGGGCTTCCGAGATCAGCCGCAGGATCTTGTGGGCGTAGAAGATCGGCGCCGGCATCAGGTCCGGGGTCTCGTTGGTGGCGTAGCCGAACATGATGCCCTGGTCGCCGGCGCCCTCTTCCTTGTTGGTGCCGGGCTGCAGCGCGTCGACGCCCTGCGCGATGTCGGCCGACTGCGGATGCAGCAGGATCTCGATGTCGCAGGTCTTCCAGTGGAAGCCGTCCTGCTCGTAGCCGATGTCCTTGATGGCGTCGCGCACCACCTGCTCGATCTGCTCGTTGGTGACCGAGGCCGGGCCGCGGGTCTCACCGGCGATCACCACCTTGTTGGTGGTCGCGAGCGTCTCGCAGGCGGCACGGATCGCCCACGGATCGATGCCGGCCTTCGGCCCCTCGCGGTAGAACAGATCGACGATCTCGTCGGAGATCCGGTCGCAGACCTTGTCCGGATGGCCTTCGGACACGGACTCACTCGTGAACATATAAGACGCGCGCATCAGTAACCCCTTGTCCGCCGGAGCTTCGGCGGTGTTTTCGTGAAAGATAGTCATCCTGTCGAGATGTCAGTCGCGCCTGCGCGAGATGACGTAGGATTCGTCGTTGAACCAGAGACCGCTGTGCTTGCGCAGAACCTCTCTGGTGGCTTCCAAGTACTGGCCGTCCCGGGTCACCTCGGTGATCCGATCGTCCTCGATCTGCGCGACATACACCGCGGCATTCCATGCTGCAAAGGCCGTCGAATTGCCGATCGGTCCGGTGACCTCATTGGGCAAAGCCTCCATGTCGTAGCGAAAGATCGAGCGGTTATCGGCGTAGGCGTTGAAGTTCAGGTCTCTACCAGCCGAGCCGAGCTCGTATTTGACCGCGCGCAACAATTCGTGGCGGCTGACCGAGAACGGGTTCTCGTCGGGCCAGATCGATTGGACGATTTCCAATCCGGGATCGTGGCCGTGGGAGTGGATGCCGATCAGCCGGCCGCCGGGGCGCAGCGCACGGGCCAGCGGCGCGATGATCCGCTTGGCCCGGAAGTTGACGGATGATTTTGCCCGGTACGGCTGCGAGGCGACGATCAGGTCGAAATTGGCCTCGGTGCGGCCGGCGCGCGGGATCACCGCGTCGAGCAGGAAGCGGTGGTCCTCGCGGTACAGTACGATCGCGACCGGGCGCTCGTACACCGGCATCCCGGTGCGCGGGCTGACATTGGCGCGCCAATTGTCCTGCAGGAACGGCGCCAGCTCGGCGATCTGGGTTTCGAATTCGCCCGAGGAGCCGCCGCGCAGCGCCACCTCGTGCCAGATCATCCCGGCGGCGGCCGCGGACGACGCCGGCGTCAGCCACGGCGCCTCGGCGTAGTTCATGTTGGTGAACACGAACACCGAGGCCGGGTGCTCGAACAGCCGGTCCGGCACCTTGTCGAGCGTCAGCCGCAGGTCCTCGACGCTGAGCTCCTTGCCGGAGACGTAGAACGGTATCTGCGGAAACCGCCCATGCATCGCACGCAGCACGCGCGCCAGCACCGTGCCGTCGCCGCAGCCCGCATCGAACACGCGCAGCGCGGGCGGGCGCGGGTGGATGTTGGCGAGCTCCAGCGCGACGCGGTCCGCCACCACCCGCTTTTCCCCGCAAGTGTGGACGAACAATAGATATTTCTGGCGGTTCTCGAAGAACCGGAAGTTGCTGCGCGGGTCGCGGCGCTCCAGCGGCACCACCAGCCCCCGCGGCGGCGGCGCAACGCCCAGCCCAGCAGCAACAAAAGCCTCAATCCGCTCCAACGTATCCAGCGTAATGCGTTTGCCCTCGCGCAGCCGGTACACCAGCTTGCCGTCATTGACCGCACGCCGGCCGAATGTCGTCTCGGCCATCCCGGCCTGACGGCAGTAGTCGGATATCCGGCTGAGAAGCTGGTCGTTGTTCATGCGGCGGGTGGGCAGTTCCGAATTGATCACCCCTCTTAGCACGCATTTCCCACCGCCGGAAGTGCAACGATCGGACGGATACCGTCGATATTTCGGTACAAACTTCGACTTGAACCTAACAAACTGTCATTGGGAAACCGCAATCCGTCTGCTAAGACGCGGGCGAGTCCGGCGGGTCCGGGCGCCTCACGAGACGGATCGAGCCATGCGCATCACGATGATCGGAACGGGTTATGTCGGACTGGTATCGGGGGCATGTTTCGCCGATTTCGGCCACCAGGTGACCTGCGTCGACAAGGATGCCGGCAAGATCGCGGCCCTGCATCGCGGCGAAATTCCCATCTACGAACCAGGACTTGACGAGCTGGTGGCGGCCAACGTCAAGGCCGGGCGGCTCGACTTCACCACCGACCTGACCGCCCCGGTGGGCGAAGCGGACGCGGTGTTCATCGCCGTTGGGACCCCGTCGCGGCGCGGCGACGGCCATGCAGACCTGTCCTATGTGTATGCGGCCGCAAAGGAAATCGCCGCTGCCCTGCAGGGCTTCACGGTCGTGGTGACCAAGTCGACGGTCCCGGTCGGCACCGGCGACGAGGTCGAGCGGCTGATCCGCGAGACCAATCCCACCGCTGACGCGGCGGTCGCCTCGAATCCGGAGTTCCTGCGCGAGGGCGCGGCGATCCGCGACTTCAAGTTCCCGGACCGCATCGTGATCGGCACCAATGACGAGCGCGCCCGCAAGGTGATGGGCGAGATCTACCGTCCGCTGTCGCTGAACCAGGGCCCGCTGATGTACACCGCGCGGCGCACCGCCGAGCTGATCAAATACGCCGCCAACGCCTTCCTGGCGACCAAGATCACCTTCATCAACGAGATGGCGGACCTCGCCGAAAAGGTCGGCGCCGACGTCCAGGACGTCGCCCGCGGCATCGGCATGGACAACCGGATCGGCGCCAAATTCCTGCACGCTGGCCCCGGCTTCGGCGGCTCGTGCTTCCCCAAGGACACCCGCGCGCTGGTGAAGATCGGCCTCGATTACGAGGCGCCGCTGCGCATCGTCGAGGCGGTGATGGCGGTCAACGACAACCGCAAGCGCGCGATGGCACGCAAGGTGTCAGCAGCGCTCGGCGGCAACATGCGCGGCAAGACCGTCGCGGTGCTCGGCCTCACCTTCAAGCCGGACACCGACGACATGCGCGAGGCGCCGTCGATCCCGCTGGTGACCGGCCTGCTCGACATGGGCGCCAAGGTGAAGGCGTTCGATCCCGCCGGCATGGACCACGCCAAGGCCGAGCTGCCGGACATCACCTATTGCGACGACGCCTACGACTGCGCCAAGGGTGCCGACGCGCTGGTGATCGTCACCGAATGGGTGCAATTCCGTGCGCTCGACCTGCCGCGGCTGAAAGCCGCGATGGCGCAGCCGATCGTCGTCGACCTGCGCAACATCTACCGCCCCGCCGAAATGGCCGAGCACGGCTTCAGCTATCACAGCGTCGGCCGCGGCGACGCGTAGTCGCGCGCATTGGAGCCGCTGATTCCGCTGGGAAGTCCCTGCGGTCGCGCGGTCTTCTTCCCTCCCCGTCGTCAGATCCGATCTCGCTTAGCGCGAGCGGGCGTACACGCGCGCGTTTACGCAACACTATTGACCGACCGTTCGGTTAAGCATTACGATCAGCAGAAAGCATAAGGTGCGATCGGCGCGGTCGGCGTCGTATAAGACACCGGGATTGGATCAGGCCGAAGACGCTCGGAAGAAGCGCGCGGGCCTGCAACGGAGGAAACGGATTCATGGCTCACTACACGCATGTCCTGCGCAGCGTCGCCGTCGGCGCGACGGCCTTGGCGCTGTCGAGCTTTTCGCTGATGCACACCGCTTTGGCGGCCTCGACCATCAAGCTCGGCTCGGTGCTGTCGATCACCGGCCCGGCGTCGTTTCTCGGCGATCCCGAGGACAAGACGCTGAAGATGTACGTCGACAAGATCAACGCCGCCGGCGGCGTCGACGGCCAGAAGATCGAGCTGGTCGTCTATGACGACGGCGGCGACGCCAACAAGGCGCGCACCTTCGCCACCCGCCTGGTCGAGGACGACAAGGTGGTGGCGATGATCGGCGGCTCCACCACCGGCACCACCATGGCGATGATCCCGGTGTTCGAGGAGGCGCAGATCCCGTTCATCTCGTTCGCCGGCGCGGTCGAGATCATCGATCCGGTACGCAAATACGTGTTCAAGACGCCGCACACCGACAAGATGGCGTGCGAGAAGATCTTCGAGAACATCAAGGCGCGCAAATTGACCAAGGTGGCGATGATCTCCGGCACCGACGGCTTCGGCTCGTCGATGCGGGCGCAGTGCCTCAAGGTCGCACCAAACTACGGCGTCAGCATCGTGGCCGAAGAAACCTACGGCCCGCGCGACAGCGACATGACGGCGCAGCTCACCAAGATCAAGAACACCGCCGGCGTCGAGGCGGTGGTCAATCCCGGCTTCGGTCAGGGCCCAGCGATCGTCACCCGCAACTACGCACAGCTCGGGATGTCGTCGACGCCGTTCTACCAGAGCCACGGCGTCGCCTCGAAGAGCTTCATCGAACTCGCCGGCCCCGCGGCCGAAGGCGTGCGACTGCCCGCCGCGGCCCTGCTGGTCGCCGACAAGCTGCCGGACAACGACCCGCAGAAGAAGGTCGTGGCCGACTACAAGAAGACCTACGAAGACACCACCAAGCAGCCGGTTTCGACCTTCGGCGGCCATGCCTATGACGGCCTGTACATCCTGGTCGACGCCATGAAGCGGACGAAATCGACCGACCCGAAGAAGGTCCGCGACGAGATCGAAAAGACCAAGGGCTTCGTCGGCACCGGCGGCATCGTCACCATGTCGCCGACCGACCACCTCGGCCTCGACCTGTCGGCGTTCCGGATGCTCGAGGTCAAGAACGGCGACTGGACGCTGGTACAGCCGGGAAGCTGAGCACAATCGCGAGTCATTCCGGGGCGCAGGCGCCAGCCCGCGAACCCGGAATCTCGACCCAACAACGTCTGGATTCCGGGTTCGCGCGTCTCACGCGCGCCCCGGAATGACGAGTGCCCTGGGCGATCCGCCGCGCGTTCAATCGATCTGAAAGTCACTCCGAGCGCCATGTCCGAACTTCTGCAATTCCTGATCTCGGGGCTGACCGTCGGAGCGGTGTATGCGCTGGTCGCGCTCGGCTTCACGCTGGTCTATCACGCCGCCGATGTCGTCAATTTCGCGCAGGGCGAATTCGTCATGCTCGGCGGCATGGTCACCGTGATCGCCTATGCGGCCGGCGTGCCGCTGCCGCTGGCGGCCGTGCTGGCGGTGATCGCCGCGGTGATCGTCGGCCTGTTGCTGTATTGGCTGGCGATCGCGCCGGCACGCGGCGCCTCGGCGGTGTCGCTGATCATCATCACCATCGGCGCCTCGATCCTGCTGCGCGGCGCGGCGCAGATCGTGTTCGACAAGCAGTTCCACAAGCTGCCGGCGTTCTCCGGCGACGCGCCGATCCATCTGCTCGGCGCAGTGATCCAGCCGCAGAGCCTATGGGTGCTCGGCGGCGCGGCGCTGGTGGTGCTGACGCTGTATTACGTGATGGAGCGGACGCTGATCGGCAAGGCGGTGGTCGCCACCGCCGCGAACCGGCTGGCGGCGCAGCTGGTCGGCGTCAACGTCGCCACCGTGATGGCGCTGGCGTTCGGCGGCTCGGCCGCGATCGGCGCCATCGCCGGCATTCTGATCACGCCGATCACCCTGACCAGCTACGACGTCGGCACTCTGCTGGCGCTGAAGGGCTTCGCCGCGGCGATGTTAGGGGGCATGGGCAACCCGCTCGGCGCGGTGATCGGCGGGCTGCTACTCGGCCTCTTGGAATCCTTCGGCGCCGGCTATGTGTCGTCGACCTACAAGGACGCCATCGCCTTCATCGTCATCCTCGCCGTGCTGTTCGTCGCGCCCCAAGGGCTGGTCGGCCGCCGCAACGTCGAGCGGGTCTGAGCGATGCCGAACCTGCTCGGCCGCCGGTCCGCCATTCTGATCGCGCTCGCGCTGGTGATGGCGGTGCTGCCGCTGCTGTTTCCGTCGAGCTATTACTTCCGCGTCGCCGCGCTGGTGTGGGTGTCGGCGCTGGCGGCGATCGGGCTCAACATTCTGATGGGCAAGGCCGGCCAGGTCAGCCTGGGCCACGCCGGCTTCTTCGGCATCGGCGCCTATGCGGTGGCGATTCTGCCGATGCATCTCGGCCTCAACGCACTGCTCGCGGTGCTGGCCGGCGCCCTGCTGTCCGCCCTGCTCGCCTTTCTGGTTGGCCGGCCGATCCTGCGGCTGAAGGGGCATTATCTCGCCATCGCCACGCTCGGGCTCGGCGTGCTGGTGGCGATGGTGATCACCACCGAAAGCGGCTGGACCGGCGGCCCCGATGGGATGCCGGTGCCGAAGCTCAGCCTGTTCGGCTGGCGCGTCTCCGGCTCGACGACCTGGTACTGGATCACGGCCGGGCTCCTGCTGATCGGCACCTGGTTCGCGCTCAACCTCGACGACACGCCGACGGGGCGCGCGTTCCGCGCGTTGCACGACAGCGAGGTCGCGGCACGCACCGCCGGCGTGCATGTCGAAAGGTTCAAGCTGCAGGCGTTCGTCATCGCCGCGGTGTACGCCTCGATCGCCGGCTCGGCGCTGGCGATGATGAACGGCTTCGTCAATCCGGATCAGGCCGGCTTCCTGCATTCGGTCGAGCTGGTGACGATGGTGGTGCTCGGCGGCCTCGGCTCGATCGTCGGCAGTATCGTCGGCGCCGCCCTGCTGGTGGTGCTGCCGCAATTGCTCACCGTGTTTCAGGACTACGAGCATTTCCTGCTTGGTCTGATCATCATCGTGTCGATGATCTTCATGCGCGACGGCATGGTTCCGATGCTGGCGAAGCTGGCAAGGAGAGCGCGGTCATGAGCCTGCTGAAGGCCAGCGATGTCGGCATCTCGTTCGGCGGCGTCAAGGCGATCGACGGCGTCGGCTTTTCGGTCGCGCCCGGCGAGATCCTGTCGATCATCGGCCCGAACGGCGCCGGCAAGACCACGCTGTTCAACGTCGTCTCCGGCATGTACGCCGCCGATCACGGCCGGATCGAGCTCGACGGCCGCGACGTCACCGGCCTGCCTCCGGACTCGCTTGCCAGCCGCGGCCTGTCGCGCACCTTCCAGAACCTGCAGATCTTTCACCGTATGACCGCCGCCGAGAACGTGATGGTCGGCCGGCATCTGCAGGAGCGCTGCAGCCTGTTCGCCGATCTGCTGCGCCTGCCCTCGGTGACGCGGCAGAACCAAGCCACCCGCGCGGCGGCGCTGACGCTCCTCGATCAGGTCGGGCTGCGCGATGTCGCCGACGTCGCGGCGGGCTCCCTGTCGTATGGCGCAAGCAAGCGGCTGGAGATTGCCCGCGCGCTCGCCGCCGAGCCGCGGGTGCTGCTGCTCGACGAGCCGGCAGCCGGGTGCAATTCGGTCGAGACCGAGGAAATCGACCGGCTGATCTGCCGCGTCGCCGACCAGGGCATCGCGGTGGTGCTGGTCGAACACGACATGAAGCTGGTGATGAAGATCTCGCATCGCATCCTGGTGCTCAATCAGGGCCGGATGCTGGTCGAAGGCACGCCTGAAGAAGTCCGGCACAATCCGCTGGTGGCGGAAGCCTATCTCGGCCGCCACGGCGCGCGGGAGGCGGCGCGTGCTTGAGGTGAAGGACCTGCACAGCGGCTACGGCCGGATCGACGTGCTCAAGGGCATCGGCCTCGAGGTACGCGCCGGTGAAGTCGTCGCGCTGATCGGCTCCAACGGCGCCGGCAAGACAACGCTGCTGCGGGCGCTGTCCGGCGTGCAGCCGGTGTCCGGCGGAGAAATCCGGTTTCTCGGCCAACGCATCGACAAGCTGGCGCCGCACAAGCGCGTCGGCCTCGGCATCACCCAGTCGCCCGAAGGCCGGCAGATATTCGGCCCGCTCAGTGTCGCCGACAATCTCAGGCTCGGCGCTTATTTGCGCAGGGACGACGGCATCGAGGCCGACCGCGAGCGCGTCTATTCGATGTTTCCGATCCTGAAGGACAAGCGCGACCAGCAAGCCAGCGGCCTGTCCGGCGGCCAACAGCAGATGCTGGCGATCGGCCGGGCGCTGATGGGCAAACCCAAATTGCTGCTGCTCGACGAGCCCTCGCTCGGGCTGTCGCCGATCCTGGTCGACCAGATCCTCGACGCCGTGGTGGCAATGCGCAACAGTGGCATCACCATCATGCTGGTCGAACAGAACGCCGCGGCCGCTCTCGAAATCGCCGACCGTGGCTACGTCATCGAAACCGGCCGGATCGTGCACAGCGGCCCCGCCGCAGAGCTGCTCACCGATCCGAAGGTGAAGGCGGCGTATCTGGGCATCGACTGACGGCGACCGATCAGGCACGTCGTCATTCCACCCCACACGGTCATTCCGGGGCGCGAGCGCCAGCTCGCGAACCCGGAATCTCGCGGTTGTGGCGCACCCGGAGTCGCAACAACATCTGGATTCTGGGTTCGCTCGCTTCGCGAGCGCCCCGGAATGACGCTGGACCAAAAAAACGCAAATGGCCGGGACGAGCCCGGCCATCACGCAGATCCAAAGGCTCGAAAGAAGACGCTACTTCCCCCAAACGTCCCAGGAGACTTCCACCGCGAGGCGCAGCTTGTCCCACTGCTCCTGCTCGGACAGGATGTTGCCTTCTTCGGTCGAGGCGAAGCCGCATTGCGGCGAGAGCGCGAGCTGCTCGAGCGGCACGAACTTCGACGCCTCTTCGAGCCGGCGCTTGATCGCGTCCTTGCTCTCCAGTTCGCCGAACTTCGAGGTGATGACCCCGACCACCACGACCTTGTTGCCCTTCGGCAGGAAGCGCAGCGGTTCGAAGCCGCCGGCACGCTCGGAATCGTATTCCAGGAAGTAGCCGTCGTAGTTGATGCCGGCGAGCAGCGTCTCGGCCACCGGCTCGTAGCCGCCCGACGAGATCCAGGTCGAGCGGAAATTGCCGCGGCAGACGTGGGTGGTGATCACCATGTCGGACGGCCGGTCGGCGATCGCGTAGTTGATCACCCGAGCGTAGATCTGTTGCAGATTGTCCGGATTGTCGCCGCGGGCGCGCGCCTTCTGCAGTTCGTCCTGCGAGCAAAGATACGCCCACACGGTGTCGTCGAACTGCAGATAGCGGCAGCCGGCGTCGTAGAACGCCTTCACCGCCTTGCGATAGGTCTTGGCGAGATCCTCGAAGAAGCCGTCGAGATCCGGATAGACGTCACTGGAGATCGCCTTGCGGCCGCCGCGGAAGTGCAGCACCGCCGGCGACGGAATCGTCATCTTCGGCGTCACATGCGCGATCTCGGCGTGCTTCTTCAGGAAGCGGAAGTGATCGAGCATCGGATGATCGTCGGGGAAGTCGAGCTTGCCGACGACGCGGATCGAATCGTTGCGGGTCTGCACGCCGGCGAACTGAATGCCGGTGTCGGGATGGTAGAGTTCGCAACCGGTGAGATGGCTGAGGAAATCGAAGTGCCACCACGAGCGGCGGAACTCGCCGTCGGTCGCCAGCTTCAGCCCGATCGCCGATTGCTTGTGGACGACTTTTTCGATCTCCATGTCCTCGACCGCCTTCAGCTCGGCGGCGGTGATCTCGCCCTTCTCCAGCTTGGCGCGGGCTTCCTTGATCTTTTGCGGCCGCAGCAGGCTGCCGACCTCGTCGGCGCGGAACGGTGGCTTTGTTCTTTGCGTCATTTCAACTCCCCAAAGTCAGCTCTTGGCCCCGCCGGAGACGCCCAGATAGCGCTCCAGCGTCGCGGCATCGTCCTTCAGCGCCGCACTCGCCGCATCATGCACGATCGCGCCGCGTTCCAATATCACAACCCGATCGGCGAGCCGGAGGATTTTTCGCGCGTTCTGCTCGACGATGATCGAGCAGATGCCGCCGGATCGGGTGATGCTGCCGAGCGCGGTTAGCAATTCGTCAACGATGATCGGCGCCAGCCCCTCGGTCGGCTCGTCGAGCAGCAGCACCTTCGGATTGAGCGTCAGCGCACGGCCGATCGCCAGCATCTGCTGTTCGCCGCCGGAGAGCTGATTGCCGAAATTGCTGCGGCGCTCCTCGAGCCGCGGAAACATCTCGTAGACCCGCGCCACCGTCCATGGCCCAGGCTGCGCCACCGCGGTGAGATTCTCTTCCACGGTGAGCGACTTGAAGATGTTGCGCTCCTGCGGCACCCAGCCGATGCCGGCGCGCGCCCGCTGATCCGGGCGCAGCGCGGTGACGTCGACGCCGCCGACCGCAAGGGTGCCGGAGAAGCGGCGGGTGACGCCGACGATGGAATTGATCAGCGTGGTCTTGCCGGTGCCGTTGCGGCCAAGCAACGCCAGCACTTCGCCTTCGGCGAGACGCAGCGACATCGACGGCAGCACCACCGCCTCGCCATAGCCGGCGCGGAGCTTATCGATCGCAAGCAGATCAGACATCGGCATCCTCGCCGAGATACACCGCCTTCACTTGCGGATCCCGCGCCACTTCGTCGGGCGTGCCTTCGGTCAGCAGCGCACCGGAGACCAGCACCGAGATCCGGTCGGCGAACGAAAACACCAGGTCCATGTCGTGCTCGATCAGCAGCACCGTCACCTCGCGCGGCAGGCCGGCGACCGCGGCGAGAATGTCATGGCGCTCGCTTTCCGGCACGCCGGCGGCAGGCTCGTCGAGCAGCAGCACCCTTGGTTTGGTGGCGATCGCCACCGCGATCTCGAGCAGCCGCTGCTTGCCATAGGGTAGCGTGCCGGTCGGCTCGTTCATCACGTCGAGCAGCTTGAAGCGCTCGAGGTTCTCGGCGATCTCGCCGTTGATGTCGGCGCGGGTGCCCATCCGCCTCCACCAATCGCCGCCATGGCCCGAGCGCTCCGACACGGCAAGCCCAATGGTCTCGAGCGGTGTCAGATCGGCATAGAGCTGGTTGATCTGGAAGGTGCGTGACAGCCCGCGCAGCACCCTCTTGTGCACCGGCATATGGGTGATGTCGTGGCCTTCGAGCAGGATGCGGCCGCCGTTCGGCTTGAGCACGCCGGTGAGCTGGTTGATCACCGTGGTCTTGCCGGCGCCGTTCGGGCCGATCAGCGCGTGGCGCGCGCCGGCTTCGACGTTCAGCGACAGATCACGGGTGACGGCGAGACCGCCGAAGTGCTTTTCCAGGCCAATGGTCTGCAGCGCCAGGGTCATTCCGCGCCTCCCGCCGCCGGCTTGCCGTCCCGCACCGCGCGCGCGATCCTGCGCGGCAAGAACAGCACCCAGCGATGCAGCCGCTCGCGGCCGATCATCACGATCACCACCAGCACCAGCCCGATCCAGAACAGCCAATATTGCGGCGTCAGGATCGAGAACGTCTCCTGCAGCAGCTTGAACACCACCGCGCCGATCAGTCCGCCGTACAGATAACCGGTGCCGCCGAGCACCAGCACCAGGATCAGATCGGCCGAGCGCTCGAACGAAAACACGTCGAGCGAGGCGAGCTGGGTGGTCTGGGTGAACAGCGCGCCGGCGATGCCGGCGTAGAACGCCGCGAAGCTATAGATCGCCACCAGCCGGGTGTTGACCGGGATGCCGACCGCCGAGGCGCGCAGCGGATTGTTGCGGATCGCGCGCAAGCTCAGGCCGAACGGCGAATGCACCACCCGGCGTGCCAGCAGGAACAGCACAAACAGCACCGCGAGCGTGTACCAGAACCCGACCTTGCCGAAGATGTCGAACTCGAACACGCCGAGCAACGGCTGCATCACGATGCCCTGCAGGCCATCGGTGCCGCCGGTGATGTCGGAGAACCGCTCCGCCAGCGCTTCCAGCAACAGCGCGATGCCGAGGGTCACCATCAGCCGGGTGAGATCGACACCGCGGATGACGAGGAAGCTGGTGGCGAAGCCGAGCACCGCCGCAGCGAGGCCCGCGACCAGCAGCGCCAGCACCGGCTCGCCGACGATGCCGTGCAGCGCGAGCAGGCCGGCGCTGTAGGCGCCGACGCCGAAGAACGCCGCATGGCCGAGCGAGACGATCCCGGCATAGCCGAGGATCAGGTCGAGCGACAGCGCGAACAGCCCGAGCCGCACGATCTCGGTCATGATCAGATAGCGGGACGGAAACAGCAGGCCACAGCCGATCAGCACGGCCCAGAACGCCAATTCAGACCAGTGCCAGCGCGCGCTGCGACGAGCGTGGAAGCCAACGATTTCGGGAGGGGTCGACATGGTCATCAGCGCGCCGCGGTGCGGCCGAACAGGCCGTTGGGACGCCAGATCAGGATCACGATCATGATGGTGTAGATCACGAACGGCCCGAGCTTGGGCAAATAGTATTTGCCGGCGACGTCGCCGATGCCGAGCATCAGCGAGGCGAGGAACGGCCCGGTGATCGAGGACGAGCCGCCGACGGTAACGACGATCAGAAAGTAGATCATGAATTTCAGCGGGAAATACGGATCGAGCCCAAGGATTTCGGCGCTGAGCGCGCCGCCGAACCCGGCGAGCCCACACCCAAACGCAAAGGTCAGTGCGAACACCTGCGGCACGTTGATGCCGAGGCCGGATGCGACGCGCGGATCATCGACCGCGGCGCGCAGCCGGCTGCCGAACCGCGTCTTCGCCAGCGTCAATTGCAGCCCGACCGTCAAGAGACCGCAGATCACGATGATCATCAGCCGGTAGCGACCGATACCGACGCCGAATAGGTCGATCTGCCCTTGCAGCGCCTCCGGCAGCTGCATGAACACGCGGGACGATCCCATGATGTAGTCGACCGCGGCGACCGACATGAACACCAGACCGACACTGAACAGAACCTGGTCGAGGTGGGAGCGCGTGTAGAGATGCCGATACAGCAGCCGCTCCAGCACCGCGCCGATCGCGGCGCTGGCGAGGAAGGCGAGCGGCAGCGCCGCAAGGAACGGCCAGCCTGCCTGATTGACCAGCACGGCGCAGACATAGCCGCCGGCCATCGCGAACGCGCCGTGGGCGAGGTTGACGAAATTCATCAGCCCCAGCGTCACCGCCAGCCCGCACGCAAGCACGAACAGCAGCATGCCGTAGGCGACACCGTCGAACAGAATAGTGAGCAGGGTCATCGCGATTCAATCATCAGCGTTCGTCATTCCGGGATGCGCCCCTGTTGGGGCGCAGGCCCGGAATCCATACTCCCTGCAGGGGTCATGGATTCCGGGCTCGCGCTGCGCGCGCCCCGGAATGACGAAAGCCAAATCGGAGCGCGCAGTCGCCTACTTCTTCGTCTTGCCCGGGTCCTTCACCGCGTCGACCTTGTCGAACTCGACGTTGTAGAGCTCGCCGTCGACCTTCTCGACCTTGCGGATGTAGACATTCTGGACGATGTCGCGGGTGTCGGGATCGATCGAGATCGGGCCGCGCGGGCTTTCCCAGGCCATGCCCTTCATCGCCGCTACAAGCGAATCGCCGTCGGCCTTGCCACCGGTCTTCTTCAGCGCTTCGTAGATCAATTGCATGCCGTCGTAGCCGCCGACCGCCATGAAGCCCGGCCGCTGGCCGTAGTCCTTCTTATAGGCTTCGACGAATTTCTTGTTCAGCTCCGACGGATGCGCCGCCGAATAGATGTGCGCGGTGACCACGCCGATCGCGGCATCGCCCATGCTGTTCAACAGATCGTCGTCCATCACGTCGCCGGGGCCGATCACTTTGATGCCCGACTTGTCGAGGCCGCGCTCGGCGAACTGCTTCATGAAGTTGCCGCCCTGCCCGGCCGGCACGAACACGAACATCGCATCCGGCTTGGCGTCCTTGGCGCGCTGCAGGAACGGGGCGAAGTCCGGATTCGCCAGCGGCACCTTGACCTCTTCGACGATCTGGCCGCCGCCGGCCGTGAAGTGCTCCTTGAACGCCTTCAGCGCGTCGTTGCCGGGCGCGTAGTCGGAGGTCAGCGTCACCACCTTCTTGATGCCGTTCTTCGCCGCCCAGTCGCCGATCACGGTGGAGGATTGCGGCAGCGTGAACGAGGTGCGGACGATGTAGGGCGAGCGCTCGGTGATAATCGAGGTGCCGGCCGCCATCACCACTTCCGGTACCTTGGCCTGCGTCGCCAGCGGAGCGGCAGCGAGCGCCGCAGGCGTGATGCCGAAGCCGGCGATGATGTTGACCTTGTCGTTGACGATCAATTCCTGGGCGAGCCGCTTGGTGTTGTCCGGCACCGCGGCGTCGTCCTTCAGGATGACTTCGATCTTCTTGCCGGCGACGGTGTCGCCGTGCTGTTTCATGTAAAGCTTGACGGCATTGTCGATCTGCTTGCCGGTCGAAGCTTGGCCGCTGGTCATCGGCACGATCAGGCCGATCTTCACGGTGTCCTCGGCGTGCGCCACCGCGATCGGCGCGGCGCCTGCCAGAGCGATGCAGGCGGCCTGCAACAGCGTTCGTCTGCCTATCCGCATGGATGTTTCCTTTTCCTCTGAGTTTTGTTTCTCGCCTCTTTTTCGAGGCTTTATCCGTCCACCATAGCCGACATCGCGCAGCGCTGTCCCTCGCGCCTTATCATTGCCATGGAAACTAAAATGATGGCGCAATAACAGGTATGCCGCTATCCGATAACAGGCGACGGTTTGGACCGATCGGGCAGACGCGGTAAACAGATGCGTCGGCGCCTTGCAGCCGGCGACAAGCGAGGTCGAGAGTGTCGATGCGAATTGGGTTGCCGAGTGGACTGCGCGTTGTCGGCGCTATCGTGATGTTGAGCACGCTGACAGGCTGCGGCAGCATCAACAGCGCATTGACCACCGGCATGGCAGATTATGTGCCGCAGTGGGCCGGCGGACTGCCGCCGGACGCGCCACCGCGCCCTGGTACCGCCAAGTACGACGCCTATATGCAGGAGCAGGAGCGGCTCCGGAAGATGCCGGCGGCCGAGCGGGAACGACTCGAAGCGGCAAAGGCAGCCGAATCCGGGCGCCCGGCACCGGGCGCGTCCGCCCGGTAAGGACGAACGCCAGCGGTCGTCCGCTCCTCCCGCATCCCGGAGTCTGGACACCATGCGCTGGTTTTTCGGCGGCCTCGCCGCGCTCGTCATTCTGCTCGGACTCTATCTCGGCTCTGCGTTGGTGTCGCTCGGCGGCCTCGCCGATGCGGTGCGGAACGGCGACGGCGCCGCAGTGATCGCCCGCACCGACGTCAAATCGCTGACGCAGTCTTTGGCCGATCAGATCGTCGCGGCCTATCTCGACCGGATCGGACAGACCCGCGAGGTGCGCGCCACGGAGCGCATGCTGGTGCGCGCCGCCGGCCTCGGCCTCGCCGACGCGATGATCGCCAAGATGATGACGCCGGACAACCTGACAAAGCTGCTCAAGACCGGGAAGCTCCAGGGCGTCCAGGATCTGCCGCCGATCGCGGGCCTGCCTCAGCTCGGCGATATCGACACGAGGAACGTGCTGGCGACGCTCAACCGGTTCCGCTTCGTCGAGCCGGTCGAATTCGCAGTCAGGATCAGCGACACCACCGAGGACGATGCCTACAGCGAAATCAGGCTGCACTTCGCCGGTTCGGGCTGGAAGCTCGCCGGTCTGGTGCTACCGAACCGCGTCGCTCGCGAGCTCGCAGCTACGCTGCCGGCGAAATAGGCCTCAATCGGTAAACACCACCGTCTTGCGGCCATTGAGGATGACCCGGTCGTCGAGGTGATAATGCAGCGCCCGGGACAGCACCCGGCGTTCGATATCGCGGCCCTTGCGCACCAGATCGGCCGGCGTGTCGCGATGGCTGATGCGTTCAACGTCCTGATCGATGATCGGGCCCTCGTCGAGCGCGCTGGTGACGTAATGCGCGGTGGCGCCGATCAGCTTGACACCTCGATCGAACGCCTGGTGGTACGGCTTCGCACCCTTGAAGCCCGGCAGGAACGAGTGATGAATGTTGATGCAGCGGCCGGCGAGCCGCGCTGACATCTCGTCCGACAGGATCTGCATGTAACGCGCCAGCACCACCAGATCGGTGTGGGTCTGCGCGACCAGCGCGGTGATCGCCGCCTCCTGCTGACGCCTCGTCTCCTTGTTGACCGGGAAATGGTAGAATGGGATCTCACCGAAATCGAACCCGCTGAAAGTCTCGCGCGGGTGGTTGGAGACGATCGCGGTCGGGATCATGTGCAGGTCGCCGACCCGCCAGCGATACAGGATGTCGGCCAGGCAATGGTCGGACTGCGACACCAGCAGCATCACTTTGCGCCGGGTCTCGCGGTCGCGCATGTGCCAGCCCATCGTGAACTTCGCCGCGATCACGCCGAAACCAGTGCGCAGCGCCGCCAGCGGAATCACCTTGTCGGCGGCGTTGAACACCACCCGCATGAAGAAGTGGCCACTCTCGGTATCGTTGTATTGCTGCGCGTCGAGGATGTTCTGCCCGTTCTCGAACAGGAACGTGCTCACGGCGGACACGATGCCGGCGCGATCCGGGCAGGACAGGGTCAGGACATATTGATGATGGGGCATGGCGATTTTGGTAGCAGCGCCGCAGGCGCTGGAACTCGTTGCGGTGCCCTGCTGTAGCACCGCCGCATCGCTTGCGCCAATCCCGCTGGCCGGCGCAAGATGCTTCGACAAAGGGCGAAGGACGAGCAATTCAATGGCCGGACGGCTCCAAGGCAACCGTATTTTGATCCTGGAGACCCGCGAAGAGGCCCAATTCGCCCGGCTGCTGGCCGACCAGGGCGCCGATGTCCTGCAATGCCCGATGTTCCAGATCTGCGACGCGCCGGATCCGGCGCCGGTCTTGGCCTGGATCGACCGGCTGATCGCCGAGCCATTCGACGACCTCGTGCTGCTCACCGGCGAAGGGCTGCGGCGGCTGACCAAGCTCGCTCGCACCACCGGCCGCGAGCAAGCTTTCATAACCTCCGTAGGCCGGGCACGGACTTTCATCCGCGGTCCGAAGCCCGGCCGGGCCTTACGCGAGATCGGGCTCGAGCCGCAGGTGACGGCCGAAGCACCGACCTCGGACGGCGTCGCCGCCACGCTGAAACGCTACGAGCTCGCCGGCCGTCGCGTCGGCGTGCAGCTCTATCCGGAACGCGATCACGCCGGACTGCTCGGCGCGATCGCGGGCCAGGGCGCCATAGTCGAGGCCGTTCTGCCTTATGCCTACGACGCCCGCGCCGCCGAGGACACGGTGGTGACGGCGATCAACGAGATGGCGCTGGGCCGCGTCGACGTGCTGGCACTGACCAGTTCCGGGCAGGTGCGGAGATTGTTCGATGTCGCCAAGGCACACCATTGCGAGGAGCGCTTGCATGAAGCGCTGCGCGTCACGCCGATCGCCTCGGTGGGGCCGGTGGTGAGCGAGGAACTCGCTGCCCGCGGCTTCACGCCGGCGATCACGCCCCCCAACGAGGCGTTCTTCATGAAGCCGCTGATCAACGCGATGATCGTCGCACTCGGCAGCCGTCGCCCCCATGGTGCCGATGCCCAATGATGCGCGGGCTTCCTGCCAGACCGCAGCGCCTCGACATTGAGCAGTTCCATTCGACGGAATTTGAGCGGGCGCTTCGTCCATCTTTCGGACGGCACGGCGCAATCCTCGGCAATGAGCTACCGATCACAGGTCCCTCCGCTTTTTGTCACTCATAACATTCTACTTATTTCCACTTACCATCAGACGGCGGTTGAAACGCATGACTGATCTGCGCTAACACCGGATCAACGATCAAACGAACACGTTTCAGGGAGGACTGATATATGCGGAAAATTCTGCTCGCGGCCGTTGCCATCGCAATGCCGATGCTCGGCTCAGTGGCGGTCGCACAAGAGACCGTCAAGCTCGGCTACATCGATCCCTTGTCCGGCGGTGGTGCCAGCGTCGGCGAAGGCGGTCTGAAGACGTTCCAATATCTGGCCGACGAGCTCAACGCCAAGGGCGGCATCCTCGGCAAGAAGGTGGAGATCGTCCCGCTCGACAATAAGACCAACCCACAGGAAAGTCTGATCCAGGCACAAAAGGCGATCGACGCCGGCGTCCGCTACGTCACCCAGGGCAACGGCTCCTCGGTCGCGGGCGCGCTGTCGGACTTCCTCACCAAATACAACGAGCGCAATCCCGGCAAGGAAGTGCTGTACTTCAACTATGCCGCGGTCGATCCGGTGCTCACCAATGAAAAGTGCAGCTTCTGGCACTTCCGCTGGGACGCGAACTCCGACATCAAGATGGAGGCGCTGACCAACTACATGAAGGACACGCCTGCGATCAAGAAAGTGTACCTGATCAATCAGGACTATTCTTTCGGTCAATCGGTGCGTTCCACCGCGCGGGCGATGCTGGCGAAGAAGCGCCCGGATATTCAGATCGTCGGCGACGAGCTGCATCCGCTGCTGAAGATCACCGACTTCGCGCCCTATATCGCCAAGATCAAGGCGTCCGGCGCCGACTCGGTGGTGACTGGCAACTGGGGCCAGGACATCGCGCTGCTGCTGAAGGCGGCCGCCGACGCCGGCCTCAAGGTCAACTGGTACACCTATTATGCCGGCGGCGCCGGCGGCCCGACCGCGATCAAGCAGGCCGGCCTCGACCACAAGGTGTTCCAGATCACAGAGGGCTTCGCCAACGTCGACCACAAGGCGTCTCAGGACTACGAGAAGGCGTTCCGGGCCAAGGTCGGCTTGAGCCTTTGGTATCCGCGCGCCGTCAACGAAATGCGGATGTTCGCTGCCGCCGCCGAGAAGGCCAAGTCGCTCGACCCGGTCAAGGTCGGCAAGGCGCTCGAGGGCATGAAGTTCGAGGTGCTGGACGGCGGTGAAGGCTTCATGCGCGCCGACGACCATCAGTTCTTCCAGCCGATCTACATTTCCTCGTTCGGCGAGATCAAGCCGGGCCAGTTCGACGAAGAGAACACCGGCTGGGGCTGGACCCAGGTCGCAAAGGTCGACACCCAGCAGACCATCGTGCCGACCACCTGCAAGATGGACCGGCCGTAACTTTGAATCCGACGTGATGCCCGGCCTCGTGCCGGGCATCACCGTCTCCAGCGAAACGACACAACAACCGTGGATGGCCGGGACACGCCCGGCCATGACGACCTCATATCGTCAGGCAGCCCAATCCCATCATGCTCGAGCTGATCGTCATCTCAACTCTCAACGGCGTCCTGTACGGCATGCTGCTGTTCCTTATGGCGAGCGGCCTGACGGTGATCTTCAGCATGCTCGGGGTGCTGAACTTCGCCCATGCCAGCTTCTATATGCTGGGGGCCTTCTTCGGATTTCAGATCAGTCACTGGTTCGGGTTCTGGCCCGCGCTGCTGATCGCCCCGCTGCTCGCCGGCGCGATCGGCGCCGCGGTCGAGCGCTTCGGTCTGCGCCGCGTCCACAAGAACGGCCATGTCGCCGAGCTGTTGTTCACCTTCGGCCTCGCCTTCGCGATCGAGGAAATCGTCGGCATCATCTGGGGCAAGGTCCCGGTCGACTATCGCCAGCCCGACATTCTGGACTTCCCGGCATTCACGATCTTCTCGACCAACTATCCGGCCTACAAGATGTTCATGCTGGCGGTGTCGGTCGTCATCTTCATCGGGCTGCTGCTGGCGCTGAAGAAGACCCGGATCGGCCTGATCGTTCAGGCTGCACTGACCCACCCGCACATGGTCGGCCATCTCGGTCACAACGTCGAACGCATCTTCATGCTGGTTTTCGGGGTCGGCACCGCGCTCGCCGCCGTCGCCGGCGTGATCGCCGGTCCGTCGCTGGTGACGCAGTCCAACATGGCGGCGCTGCTCGGCCCGATCCTGTTCGTCGTGGTCGTGGTCGGCGGGCTCGGCTCGCTGTCCGGCGCGTTCCTCGCGTCGCTGCTGATCGGCCTGTTGCAGACCTTCGCCGTCTCGATCAACGCTTCGCCAGCGTCACTGTTTGGCCCGCTGGGCCCTGACCTGGCGACCACCTGGCTCAACGACATCTGGAACGTCACGGTCGCGCAGATCGCGCCGATCATGCCGTATCTACTGCTCGTACTCATTCTGATCTTCCGACCGATGGGGCTGTTGGGAACCCGCGAAACATGACCGACCTCGCCTCCAGCGTCGCGCCGCCCCGGCCGACGCTGTCCGACCGCGTAAAATTCTACGGGATCTGGATCCTCACCGCGCTGGTGCTGCTGCTGTTGCCGAAGGTGTTCTCCTCCGGCGGCTCGATGACGACCTTCAGCCTGGTCGGCATCTCGATCATCTTCGCGCTGTCGTACAACATCCTGCTCGGCCAGACCGGCATGCTGTCGTTCGGTCACGCGGTGTATTACGGCCTCGGCGGCTTCCTCGCGATCCACGCCATCAACATCGTCGGCTTCCACAAATGGCCGATTCCGCTGCCGCTGATGCCGCTGATCGGCGGCGTGGCGGGGTTGTTTTTCGCCGCGCTGATCGGCTGGGTGATGACGCAGCGATCAGGAACCGCGTTCGCGATGATCTCGCTCGGCCTCGCCGAACTGGTTGCCTCCTCGGCGCTGATCCTGCGCAGCTTCTTCGGGGGTGAAGCCGGCATCTCGGCCAACCGCACCAAGCTGTTCAAGGTGTTCGGACTGTCGTTCGGCCCGCAGATCCAGATCTATTATCTGATCGCCGCCTGGACCTTGATCGCGATCATCGCGATGTACGCGCTGACCCGCACCCCGCTGGGCCGGATGTGCAACGCGGTGCGCGACAACCCCGAGCGGGTGCAGTTCGTCGGCTACGATCCGCACGTGGTGCGCTATCTGGCATTCTGCTTCTCCGGCTTCTTCGCCGGCGTCGCCGGTGCGCTGGCCGCGATCAATTTCGAGATCGCCAATTCGGCCTATCTCGGCGCGGTGCAGTCCGGCACCGTGCTGTTTGCGGCCTATATCGGCGGCATCGGCTTCTTCATCGGTCCGATCGTCGGTGCGATCTTCGTCACCATCCTGTCGCTCGGCCTGTCCGACCTCACCCAGGTCTGGCAGCTGTATTTCGGCCTGTTTTTCATCGCCGTGGTGCTGTTCGCGCCCGGCGGCATCACCGGTCTGTTGATGATGCACCGGCCGCTGATCCGCGCCGGCATGCTGACCCGTATGCTGCCGAGCTACGCGATCGCCGCGCTGCCGACCCTGGCGCTGTGCGTCGGCTTGATGCTGATGATCGAGACCATCGTGCATTACACCGTCAATCCGAACGAGGATCCGCACATCCAGGCGTTCGGCATCCCGTTCGACGCAGCAAGCCCGGTGACCTGGGTCGTGTCCGCGGTGCTGATCGTCGGCGGTTTTCTTCTTGCGCGGCGGGCCTGGAGCCGGGTCGGCGAGACCTGGGACATCACCCTCACCGCCGCCCGCGCCAAGGTTCACGCCCTATGAGCACCGCGATCGAACTCCGCGGCGTCGAAAAGAGCTTCGGCGTCACCAAGGTCATCCAGAACATCAACTTGACGATCGCGCAGGGCGAACGCCATGCGCTGATCGGCCCCAACGGCGCCGGCAAGTCGACCACCTTCAACCTGATCAGCGGCTATATGCGTCCGACCACCGGCAGCATCCTGCTGCGCGGCGAAGAGATCGCCGGGATGAAGCCTTTCCAGATCAACCGCCGCGGGCTGTCGCGCTCGTTCCAGGTGACCAACGTGTTCGCCAACATGACGGTGTGGGAGAATCTCCGCTGCGCCGTGCTGTGGGCGACCGGGCACCGCTACGCCTTCTGGAAGAATGTCGATAACCTGCCGGTGGTGCGCGAGCGGACCGCGCAAATTCTCGAGGACATCCACCTCACCTCACGCCGAGACGTGCCCGCGGGTCTGCTCACCTACGCCGAGCAGCGCGCGCTCGAGATCGGCATCACCATCGCGGGTGGCGCCAACGTCATCCTGCTCGACGAGCCGACCGCCGGTATGAGCAACGCCGAGACCGAACGCGCCGTGACGCTGATCCGCCGCCTCACCGAAGGCCGGACGCTGCTGATCGTCGAGCACGACATGAGCGTGGTGTTCGGCCTCGCCGACCGGATCTCGGTGCTGGTTTACGGCCAGATCATCGCTTCGGGCACGCCGGACGAAATCCGCGGCAATCCGAAGGTCAAGGAAGCCTATCTGGGCGAGGAAGCGGCCTGATGATGCTCGAGGTCAAGGATCTCCACGCCTATTACGGCAAGAGCCATATCCTGCAAGGCGTCGATATGCACATCGACGCCGGCGAGGTGGTCAGCCTGCTCGGTCGCAACGGTGTTGGCCGCTCTACCACCGTCAAGGCGATCATGGGTGAGGTGCCGCCGCACGGCCACATCCTGTTCAAGGGTAAAAACATCGCCGGACTGCCGAGCTACAAGATCGCGCATCTCGGCCTCGGATATGTGCCCGAGCATCGCGACATCTTCCCAGGACTGACGGTCCGCCAGAACCTGATGCTCGGCGTCAAGAACCCGCGCAATCCCGGCAAATGGCGACTGGAGGACATGCTCGACATGTTCTCCAATCTGAAAGAACGCGCCGATACCCCGGCAGGCGTGCTGTCCGGCGGCGAGAAACAGATGCTGACGATCTGCCGGACGCTGATGGGCGATCCCGAACTGGTGATGATCGACGAGCCTACCGAAGGGCTGGCGCCGATCATCGTCCAGCAGGTCGGTGACTTGATCGCCGAAATCGCCCGCCGCGGCGTCGCCATCCTGTTGGTCGAGCAGAAGCTGTCGATCGCGATGCGAATCTCGCACCGGGTCTATGTGATGGGCCACGGCAAGATCGTGTTCGAAGGTAGCCCTGACGATCTGAAAGCCAACGCCGCCGTCCGCAAGGAGTGGCTGGAGGTCTGAGGCGACGGCCCCGACACCGTCTGCGCCCGCGCGAGATTGGCGCTTGACTTAGAGCGTGCTCTAACCTGTAGCAACAGGGCGTCGTGACGGACAGAGCAGACCATGAAGATCGGCGACCTCGCCAGGCGAACCGGACTGACGGCTCACACGCTGCGCTACTACGAGCGGATCGGGCTGTTGCCCCGCGCCTCTCGCGATTCTTCCGGCCAGCGTGACTACGATGCGTCGATCCTGACCTGGATCGCGTTTCTCAGTCGTCTCAAGACCACCGGGATGCCGATCCGGGACATGCTGGCTTACGCCAAACTGCGCGCACGCGGAGCCGCAACAGAGGACGCCCGTCGCGTCCTGCTGCAGCAGCACCGCGACAAGGTGCAGGCGGATGTCGCTGAACTTCAGGCCTGCCTGACCGTCCTCGACACCAAGATCGCCGGCTATGCCGCCGGCGCCAGCGAGGTGGAGACGGACGATGACGCAACTCACAACCGACCAGAACGAAAGATACGAGCGCGGCCTGCGCGCGCTCGCGGCGATTGACGGAGCCGCCGGCCACAAGGTCGTCGATTCGCTGGCCGACATCGCGCCGGATTTCGCCCGCTATCTGATCGAGTTTCCGTTCGGCGACATCTACAGCCGCCCTAGCCTCGACCTGCGCGCACGGGAGATCGCGACCATCGCCGCCCTCACGGCGATGGGTAATGCCACGCCGCAGCTCAAGGTTCATATCGAGGCCGGACTGAACGTCGGACTCAGCTCCGACGAGGTTGTCGAAATCATCATGCAGATGGCGGTCTATGCCGGCTTCCCCGCAGCGCTGAACGGATTGTTCGCAGCCAAGGAGGTGTTCGCGAGTCGCGCTGCGGCAGAACAGGAGCATGACTGAAGCCGAGGATGACGACGCCGGTGGTCACGCTCGCGTGTGACACTTCCCTGACGGATGGTTTCCGGGCTACCATTTCGGTTCACTCGTTGAGCGATCGTGAGCCTGATGCTGCCACCTGCCCTGATGCGCGCCGCCGACTGGTTTCGCGCCTACGCCGACAATTCCGATCCGCTTGCCGCCGCCGGTAATCTCGTGGCGCTGGTGCTGGCCGGCAACGGACCGTTCTATCCGCTGTACGTCGCCTTCGTCGCCGGCACCGGCGGCATGCCGTGGCTGCTGCTGACGCTGCTGTCGTTCCCGCTGTTTCTCGCGGTGCCGACCTTGGCACGAGTGCATTCGCGACTCGGACGGGTGACGTTGTCCTTGGTCGCGACTGGAAATACCATCTTCTGTACTTGGCTGCTCGGCGTGCCCGCCGGTGTCGAATTGTTTCTGCTACCCTGCGCGATGCTCGCCAGCGTCCTGTTCCGGCCGAGCGAGCGGCTGTTGATGCTCCCGCTGGCCGGCCTGCCGGTCGCTGCCTACCTATTCCTGCACAATCGCTACGAGCCGCCGCCGCACAGCTATCAACCGGCCGAATACGCTGGGCTGCTGTCGATGAACGCGTTCAGCGCCGCGATGATCTCGATCTTCGTCGGGATGGTGTTCTCGCGGCTATTCACAGAACCGACCGGTCACTCATCCAGCGCACCATTATCCCGACACTAACAGAGAATTCGAGAAACGCTCCCGCCTTATCACGGCCGCCTCAGGCGTGATATCAGGTGATTGCAGTCGCCGCATGGCAGCGGCGGCGCCATCGCTAGGGCTCTCGATGGTCGATATTGGGCGGCAGGACAACGGAGCGGCCTTTGCACCGGCAGAACTGCCGCGTGCGGCAATCGGCACTTCTCGGAGTTGGCCCGAGATCACCGCGTTGCTAATCACGCTCGCCGCGGCGATCGGCATCGCCGGGACAATGTATGCGACCTACTATCACGCGCCCGATCTGTTGTGGCGAGGTTTTCACCACGACCGCAGCTCGCACTACAGCTTCGGGCTCGATCTGGCGCTGGCGGCCCGCGACCTCGATCCGGGATGGTTCTTCGGCGAGCTCGAAAAGGCCAAGGTCTGGCCGCCGTTCCACGGCGTGGTGCTGAGCGCTGTACTGCTGCTTGGCGGCATCGATCATCGCCTTGGCGTCGTTCCCAGCCTGATCGGCTGGGTGATGACGATCGCGTTCGCCTGGCTGATCGCGCGCCGGCTGTTCGTCGACCGCCAAAGCGGCCTGTTCGCCGCAACGGTCGCCGTGATCTTCACCGCCGCAAGCCCGACCTTCCGCCTGATCAGCACCGACGTGATGCTGGAAGGGCTCGGTGCCGGACTGTCGGCGGCCGGACTGTGGGCCTATCTACATGCCGAGGCTAGGCCGGATTCGCCCCGGCGCTGGCGGCTGCTGGCCCTGATCCTGACCATCCTGTTCTTTCACAAGGGCAACTATTGGGGACTGTTGATCGCGCCGCTAGCGGTCGCCTACGCCACCAGCCATTGGCTGGAGCTCGCGACGGTGGCGCGGACGATCTGGACGGCAACAGACGCGAGGACGGTGCTCAAAGCGACTGTCGGCTCGCCGCTCCTCCTTCTCGCTGCCTTGGTGACCAGCTTGGTAGCGGCAATCTACGCGCAGGGGCCAATGGCGCTGGAGCTGTTCGGCCGCTCGGTGTCGCTGTATCCGCCGGAGAACCTGACCACCGCCGCCTACGCCCTGGCTTTCCTGTGGTGGACCTTCACCTGGCTCCGGCACCGCACCGCGATCGACCGCACCCTCGGTACCGCCGGACGGGCACTCCTGTATTGGCACCTGACACCGGTCGCGATCTCGTTTCTGCTGCCGCATCGGCTATCGAAATTTCTGTGGTTCGTCGGCCCGGCCAACAACGTCGACCCCAATTACAGCCTGATCAAGGGAGGCCAATTCTATTGGACCGTGTTTGCCGATGGCTTCCATCAGGCGCCGTGGCTCGCGCCGATCGCCATCGCGCTGGCATTGATCGGCGTGATCGCGATCCCGAAGCTGACGCCCGGCGCCCGGGCCGTCTTCCTTTTCGCACTGCTGGCTTGGATCGGCGTGATCATACATCCGCAGCACCAGGGCCGGTTCATGTCGACCTGGGTGTTCGCGGTGTGGATCTGCGCCGGTGCCGGCGCTGGCGTACTGCTCTCAATGACCCGTGCCTGGCTGTCACCGCTCTGGCGCGGCGCGGTGGCCGCCACGCTGGCTGCGGCGCTGCTCGCCGTCAACCTGGCCTCGCCGACGCCGAAAGCGGCCGCGATCTACGCCCTGCAGGACGCCTCCGGCCCGAGCGATCTCGAGCTGATCCGCCCTTATCTGGCGGAGCTCGACGGCGCGCATGAGATCGCGATGTTCACCACTTTTGGCATGAGCAAGCTGTTCGCCTGGGTCATCCGCGCACGCTGCCGCTGCCGCACCATCGTCGGCGACCCGTTCATCGCTGGCGTTCCCTCGCGCGAGGCGGCGCGGGCGCTGATGGCCGACCGGATCGAGCATTCGACCGCCGACATCATCGTGACGATCGATGCCCCCCACAGCCGAGACGAGAGCCCTGCGTTCGGCTGGGTTCATGCCAAGATGGTCGGCATCATCGACGCCATGGCCGACCAGACCCGCTACGTTCGCGGCAACAGCTACGCACTTCCGATCGGCGACGCGACTGCAACGATCTGGCGCCGCCGTTAGTCTCGGGCCTGCTGCATCGCAACAGGCAGCGAACCGATGCGACATCCGGTCGCTCATGCGGCGATTCGGCAGCAACGCTGGTAACGATAGCCGGCTTTGTCTGAGGCTTGCGTCGAGTCTCTCTTCCAAAACTCAAATAGTCGAATATCGTTGGTCTGATCGCCAGAATAGGCTTAGCTGAGCGACGGCATCGCCTGACAACAAGGCGAGCCCCAAAGAACGCTGCGGCATCAGGTCCAGGCGCGAACAACGCGCCGGCAGATGCCGGGGAGGAAATCGGGCTTGGAACACGCATTGGAAGTGCGCAATGTCTCCTTGCGCTTTGGCGGCGTCCGCGCGCTGAGCGAGGTGAGCTTTGCCGTGAACGACGGCGAGCTGTTTTCGATCATCGGCCCGAACGGCGCCGGCAAGACCTCCGTGGTCAACTGCATCTCCGGCCGCTACCAGCCGAGCGAGGGCCAGTTGCTGTTTGGCGGACGCGACATTACCGGGCTGAAGCCGAATGCCCGCGCCTCGCTCGGCATCGGCCGCACCTTCCAGAATCTCGCGCTGTTTCACCACATGAGCGTGCTCGACAACATCATGGTCGGCCGCCATCACCTCCTGAAGAACAACTTTCTCACCGGCGCGCTGTACTGGTTCGGCGCCCGGCGCGAGGAGCTGGAGCACCGCCAGAAGGTCGAGGAGATCATCGACTTTCTCGACCTGCAGTCGGTGCGGAAGGCGACCGCCGGTACGCTGTCCTACGGTCTGCGCAAGCGCGTCGAACTCGCCCGCGCGATGGCGCTGGAGCCCAAGCTAATCCTGCTCGACGAGCCGATGGCCGGCATGAACTTCGAAGAGAAGGAGGACATGGCCCGCTACATCGTCGATCTCAACGAAGAATTCGGCATGACGGTGGTGATGATCGAGCACGACATGGGCGTGGTGATGGACATTTCCAACCGCGTGGTGGTGCTGGATTTCGGCCGCAAGATCGCCGAGGGCGACCCGGCCGAGGTGCTGGCCGATCCCCACGTCCGGCGCGCTTATCTCGGCGAAGAGGACGAGGTGCTGGTCGATCCGGACGATGCGCCGGCGGCTTCGGAGCGCGTGGCATGATGGACTATGCCGGCCGCGTCGCGGCAGCCGACACGTTTCCGAAGCTGCTGCGGCTCAATGCGAAGGAATTCGGCGACCAGATCGCGCTGCGCGAAAAGGATCTCGGGCTGTGGCGCGTGTTCACCTGGGCCGACTATCAGGCCCGCGTCCACGATTTCGCACTCGGCATGGTCGAGCTCGGCCTCGGCCGCGGTGACGTGATCGGCATCATCGGCGACAATCGTCCCGACTGGGTCGCGGCCGAGATCGCCGCCCACGCGGCCGGCGCGATGAGTCTCGGCCTGTATCGCGATGTGCTCGACGAGGAAGCCGAGTATCTGCTGAGCTACGGCGAGGCCAGGCTGGTGTTCGCCGAGGACGAGGAACAGGTCGACAAATTGCTCGTGCTCGCCGAGCGCGTGCCGCACCTGAAGCACATCGTCTTTTCCGATCCGCGCGGGATGCGCAAATACGACGATCCGCGGCTGCTGCCGGCCGACAAGCTCGCCGAGCTGGGCCGCGACCGGGCCGGGCGCGAGCCCGGGCTGTACGACCGGCTGGTCGACGCCACCCAGGGTGAGGACGTCGCGATCCTGTGCAGCACCTCGGGCACCACCGCGCATCCCAAGCTGGCGATGCTGGCGGCGGGCCGGGTGCTGAAGCATTGCGCGACCTATCTGTCGTTCGACCCAAAGGGGCCGGAAGACGAATACGTTTCGGTGCTGCCGCTGCCGTGGATCATGGAGCAGGTCTACGCGCTCGGCAAAGGGCTGCTGTGCCGGATGAAGGTCAACTTCGTCGAAGAGCCCGACACCATGATGAACGACTTCCGCGAGATCGCGCCGACCTTCGTGCTGTTCGCGCCGCGGGTCTGGGAAGGCATCGCGGCCGACGTCCGGGCCCGGGTGATGGACGCCTCGCCGCTGAAGCAGCGGCTGTACGAGACCGGCATGAAGGCCGGCCTGGCGGCGCTCGACCGCGGCCAGCATTCGACCGTCGCCGATGTCCTGCTGTTCCGCGCGCTGCGCGACCGGCTCGGCTTCACCCGGCTGCGCTCGGCGGCAACCGGCGGCGCCGCGCTCGGGCCGGATACATTCCGATTCTTCCGCGCCATGGGCGTGCCGCTACGTACGCTGTACGGCCAGACCGAACTGCTCGGCGCCTACACGCTGCACCAGCCGGACGCGGTCGATCCCGACACCACCGGCGTGCCGATGGGCGCGGAAATCGAGATCAAGATCGAGAACCCGGACGTCCAGGGCATCGGGGAGGTCGTGGTCCGCCACCCCAACATGTTCCTCGGCTACTACAAGAACCCGGAGGCCTCGACCGCCGATATCAAGGACGGCTGGATGCAATCCGGCGACGCCGGCTATTTCAACGCGAGCGGCCAGCTCGTCATCATCGACCGCATCAAGGACCTCGCCGAACTGTCGCACGGCGAGCGGTTCTCGCCGCAATACATCGAGAACAAGCTGAAATTTTCGCCTTACGTCGCCGAAGCGGTGATCCTCGGCGCCGGCCGCGACATGCTCGCGGCCATGATCTGCATCCGCTACTCGATCATCTCGAAATGGGCAGAGAGGAAGCGGATCTCCTTCACCACCTATTCGGACCTCGCCTCGCGTCCCGAAGTCTACGAACTGCTGCGCCGCGAGGTCGAGAGCGTCAACGCCACGCTGCCACCGGCGCAACGGATCGCCCGCTTCCTGCTGCTGTACAAGGAGCTCGACGCCGACGATGGCGAACTGACCCGGACCCGAAAAGTCCGCCGCAGCGTCATCAACGACAAATACGCCGACATCATCGACGGCATCTACGGCGGCCAGCGCGACATCCCGGTCGACACCACCATCCAATTCCAGGACGGCACGACGCAGCGGATCAGAACGACGCTGAAGGTGGTGGACCTCGGCGGCGGCCACGCCCATGCGGAGGCGGCGGAATGAGCTATTTGCTTACCTCCAAGCATCATAACCGTTCGGCAAGGCTCGGCCGCGTTGAGGTGCCCCCTCACCCGGGTCATCGCGTTGCGATGATCCGACCTCTCCCCGCGCGCGGGGAGAGGTGCACCGCGTGCGCCGAAATGCCGAAACAGCCGAGCGAACGGCGCCCTAACCTCTCCCCGCTTGCGGGGAGAGGTCGGATCGCGTCAGCGATCCGGGTGAGGGGGCGCCTCCACGAGCGCGGCGGCGAGGCTCTCCAAGACACCTTCAATGTTGCCGAGGACGTCATTATTCCAGAACCGCACGATCCGATAATTGTGCGCGCGCAGCCACACGTCGCGCACCAAATCTCGCGGACTGTCCGCATGCTGCCCGCCGTCGACCTCCACAATCAAACGGCGCTCCCGGCACAAGAAATCGACCGTGTAGGGTCCGATCGGCTCCTGCCGCACAAATTTGAAGCCGAGCAACGATCGGGATCGCAGCCGCTGCCACAACGCATTCTCCGCGTCGGTCGCATTCTGACGCAACCGCCTGGCTCGTCGCGTTTGAAGCTCTCTCGCCTCGCGCATGTCGAGACGCCCCCTCACCCGGCACTTTGCGCCGACCTCTCCCCGCAAGCGCGGAGAGGCTACCACGCCGTGGCCGTCGCATGAACTCCACGCTCCTGATCCAGCTTCTGGTCAACGGTCTCGTCGTCGGCACGCTGTACGGCGTGGTCGCGATGAGTTTCGTGCTGATCTACAAGGCGACCCAGGTCGTCAATTTCGCGCAAGGCGAGCTTTTGCTGATCGGCGCCTGGGTGTGCTGGGCGCTGCTCGCCAAATACCAAGTTCCGTTCTGGCTCGGCATGCCGCTGACGCTGGTGTTCATGTTCGTGTTCGGCATCGCGGTGCAGATCGTGGTGCTGCGGCCGATGATCGGCGAACCGATCATCTCGGTGATCATGGTGACGATCGCGCTGTCGACCGTGTTCCAGGCGGCGCTGAAGTGGATCTTCGGTGTCAGCCCGCAGCCGTTCCCGCAGGTGTTCGCCACCCAATCGGTCACGATCGGCAGCCTGCAGATCCAGACCGTCTATGTGATGAGCCTGGTGGTTTCGGTCGCGATGATGATCGGGATGGCGTGGTTCTTCAAAGTGTCGAAATACGGCCTCGCCATGCGCGCCACCGCGTTCAACCAGCAGGTCGCGCAATCGCTGGGCATCTCGGTGAAGAGCGTGTTCGCGATGGCCTGGGCGATCTCGGCGACGGTGTCGGCGGTCGCCGGCGTCGTCGTCGCCGTGGTCAACGGCGTATCCTCGGGCCTGTCCGCCTACGGAATCAAGGTGTTTCCGGCCGCGATCCTCGGCGGCCTCGACTCGATCGGCGGCGCCGTGCTCGGCGGCATCATCATCGGCCTTCTCGAGAACATCGCCCAGTACATCGACAGCGAATATCTGCACTGGGGCAATCTCTACGAAATCGCGCCGTTCTACGTGCTGATCATCATCCTGATGATCAAGCCCTACGGCCTGTTCGGCACCAAGGACATCGAGCGTATCTGACCCCATGGCCAATGCATCCCTGATCCCCGCCGGCGATTTCCGCACCTCCTACGCCGCCGACACCACGATCTTCCCGACCCGGACCAGCCGCAATGCGGCGATCCTCGGCATCGTGCTGGTGTGCTTCGCACCGTTCGTGCTGTCGAGCTATTGGCTCAGCATCCTGATCCAGATCGGGATCTTCGGCATCGCCGCGCTCGGACTGAACATCCTGGTCGGCTTCACCGGCCAGATCTCGATCGGCCATGCCGCGTTCTTCCTGCTCGGCGCCTATACCTCGGCCTATCTCAACAACCACTTTCCGATTCCGGTGGCGTTCGCGATCCCGCTCGCCGGCATCGTCGCGGCGCTGGTCGGGCTGGTGTTCGGCCTGCCGGCCGCGCGGCTGAAGGGACTGTATCTCGTGATCGCCACGCTGGCGGCGCAGTACATCCTGATCGACTTCTTCTCGCGCGCCGAATGGTTCTCCGGTGGTTCGGTGCCGGCGATGGCCAATCCGTTCTCGCTGTTCGGCTGGGTGCTGCAGGGCGACAAGCAGTATTTCTACGTCGTGCTCGCCTATGTGCTGGTCAGCTACATCCTGGTCACAAATCTGATGCGGACGCGCGACGGCCGGGCGCTGGTGGCGGTGCGCGACCATTATCTCTCCGCCGAGATCATGGGCATCAACCTCACCAAATACCGCACGCTGTCGTTCGGGCTGGCGGCCTTCTTCGCCGGGATCGCCGGCGCGCTGTACGGGCATTATCAGCTCGTCGTCTCCAACGAGGGCTTCGGCATCGAGCGCTCGATCCTGTTCTTGGCGATGATCATCATCGGCGGCATCGGCTCGATCTCTGGCACGCTGATGGGCACCGCCTTCGTGGTGCTGCTGCCGGAGGTGATGGAATGGCTGAGCGAGGCGCTGAAGGGCGGCGCGATCGACCGCGCGCTGGCGCTCAACAACAACCTGACCTTCCTGCGCGAGATCGCGATCGGCCTGATCATTATCGCCTTCCTGGTGTTCGAGCCCGACGGGCTGGCGCATCGCTGGCGGCAGATCAAGGCGTACTGGAAACTCTACCCCTTCTCGCATTGAGGTTGGCGCAGGGGAGCAACAATAAAACCTCGACCAACATGATCGGAGGACGACCCATGACACTGAAATCCCTTTTGAGCACGGCGTCGCTGACCTTGGTGATGGCCGCGGCTTCCGCCACGGCGCAGGCGCAGATCGCGATCGGCCATCTTGCCGACTATTCGGGCGGAACCTCGGACGTCGGCACGCCCTATGGCCACGCCGTCGCCGACACCTTCGCCTGGGTCAACAAGAACGGCGGGGTCGCCGGCAAGCAGCTCAATGTCGACACCAACGACTACGGCTACCAGGTGCCGCGCGCGATCGCGCTGTACAAGAAATGGTCGAGCGGCGACAAGGTCGCGGCGATCATGGGCTGGGGCACCGCCGACACCGAGGCGCTGACCGGCTTCCTCGCCAACGACAAGATCCCAGACATCTCCGGCTCCTACGCCGCGGCGCTGACCGATCCGGAAGGCACCAGTGGCAAGGCCAAGCCGGCGCCCTACAATTTCTTCTACGGCCCGTCCTATTCGGATGCGGTGCGCGCCGAACTGATGTGGGCGGCGGAAGACTGGAAGGCTAAGGGCAAGCCCGGCAAGCCGAAATTCGTCCACATGGGCGCCAACCATCCCTACCCCAACGCCCCGAAGGCAGCGGGTGAGGCGATGGCCAAGGAGCTCGGCTTCGAGGTGCTGCCGCCCTTGGTGTTCGCGCTGTCGCCGGGCGACTACAGCGCGCAGTGCCTGTCGCTGAAGAGCTCCGGCGCCAACTACGCCTATCTCGGCAACACCGCCGCCTCCAACATCTCGGTCATGAAGGCCTGCAAGGCGGCAGGGGTCGACGTCCAGTTCATGAGTAACGTCTGGGGCATGGACGAGAACGCCGCCAAGACCGCCGGCGATGCCGCCGACGGCGTGATCTTCCCGCTGCGCACTGCGGTGGCCTGGGGCGGCAACGCGCCCGGCATGAAGACCGTCGAGGCGATCTCCAAGATGTCCGATCCGGCCGGCACCGCCTATCGGCCGGTGCATTACGTCGCCGGCGTGTGCTCGGCACTGTATATGAAAGAGGCGATCGAATGGGCCGCCAAGAACGGCGGCGCAACCGGCGAGAACGCCGCCAAGGGCTTCTATCAGAAGAAGGACTGGGTGCCGGCCGGGATGGATGGCGTCTGCAACCCGTCGACCTGGACCGCCAAGGACCACCGCGGCACCATGAAGATCGACCTGTACCGCGCGAAGGTCTCCGGCCCGACCGACGGCGACCTCAAGGACCTGATCGCCAAGGGCACCATCAAGCTGGAGAAGGTCAAGACCATCGACCTGCCGCGCAAGCCGGAATGGGCCGGGTGGTGAGCTGAAACGGCGCGGCTGCCCTCAGCCGCGGGCGATTGGAGGCGCCGCATCCGCTTTGAGCCGCGGCGCTTCCGCTCCAAAGACCGTCATCCCCGCGCAGGCGGGGATCCAGTACGCCGCGGCGTCGCGATCGAGGTCTGGTGCACTGGAATACTGGATCACCCGTATACGCGGGCAATGACGGCGGTGGGTGGGGGCGGAATGCCCCCACTACCAGGTTCAGCGCATTCGAGAACGTTAGGACGCCCCATGACCGAAGCCGCCGAACTCCATCGTCCCTCCGCCGGCGCTGGGACCGCCACCGCCCCCCTGCTCAGTGTTCGCAACATCGAGGTGGTCTATGACGACGTCATCCTGGTGCTGCGCGGCCTCAGCCTCGACGTGCCGCAGGGCGCGATCGTGGCGCTGCTCGGCGCCAACGGCGCCGGCAAGTCGACCACGCTCAAGGCGATCTCGGGCCTCCTGAAGACCGAGGATGGCGAGGTCACCCGCGGCGAGATCGTGTTCGATGGGGAGCGGATCAACGGAACTGATCCGGACCGCATCGTCCGCCGCGGTATTTTCCAGGTGATGGAAGGCCGCCGCATCGTCTCCGACATGACTTCGCTGGAAAACCTGCGGCTCGGCGCCTTCACCCGCAGCGACCGCGAGGTCGGCCGCGACATCGAGATGGTCTACCGCTATTTCCCGCGGCTGAAGGAGCGCACCGGCCTCGCCGGCTATCTCTCCGGCGGCGAGCAGCAGATGCTGGCGATCGGCCGGGCGCTGATGGCACGGCCGAAGATGATCCTGATGGACGAGCCCTCGATGGGCCTCTCGCCGCTCCTGGTGAAGGAGGTGTTCTCGATCATCCAACAGATCAACCGCGACCTCGGCGTCACCATCCTCCTGGTCGAACAGAACGCCCGCGCCGCCCTCTCCGTCGCCAGCCATGGCTACATCATGGAACAAGGCAAAGTCGTCCTCGACGGCACCGCCGACGAACTCCGCGACAACGAAGACGTCAAGGAATTCTACCTGGGCGGAGCTGGGGAGCAGCGGAAGAGCTTCAAGAACTTGAAGAGCTTCAAGAGGAGGAAGAGGTGGCTGTAATGGCGATGGCGCAGCCCGGAGAGACGGCGGTGCGGGGCGATGACAGCCTCCTTCAAATCACCGAACCGACGTGGCCCTGGATCGAATCTTCGGCCATTTGCCGCTGGCGCTGACAATCGGCCCCTTGGGACGCGACCCATTCGGTGTTAAAGCGCACGCCGTGTACTCCTGCGTCCCATAAGATCATGCACGTTCTGCACGCCTATAAGGTCTATCGTCCCGATGTCGATGGCGGCATCCCCGAAGTCATCGCCAAGCTGACGCAGCCGAGCAGCTCCGGAGACAAGGCCGAAATCCTGGTGGCGCGCGATCGCGGCTGGCCGCGCCGGTTCGTCCTCGACGGCTGTGCCGTGCGCGCGGTCGGCTCGCTCGGCACGTTGTGGTCGATGCCGATCGCGCCTGGCTTCGCCTTCGCACTTCACCGCGCGGCGTCGCGGTTCGATGTCCTGGCGTTGCACGCGCCGTTTCCGCTCAACGACCTCGGCGTCGCTCTGGGCGTTCCCGACGACGTCGCGGTCGTGGTGCATTGGCACGCCGATATTCTCGGCCGTGGACTGGTCATGCCGGTGCTCGCCCCGCTGATCCGACGCACCCTCGACCGCGCCGATCGGATCATCGTGTCGCATCCGTCGATCCTCAACGGCTCCGCATTCCTGGAGCCGCATGCAGCCAAGTGTGTCGCGATCCCCTATGGCGTACAGGCGTCCGCCTGGCAGCAAACCGACGAAACGGTGCGCCGCCGCATCGACGAGCTGAAGCACAAGCACCCCCGCCTGATCGTCGCGATCGGGCGGCTGGTTCCCTACAAGGGCTTCGCCGTGCTGCTTCAGGCCATGACGAAGATCGACGCCGAGGTGGTGATCATCGGCGAAGGCAGCGAACGGGCCGATCTCGAGGCACTCGCCCAACAGCTCGGGGTCGCCGACCGAGTGATGCTGCCCGGCTTCCTCCCGCACGACGAAATGAAAGCGTATCTGCATGCCGCGAAGGTGTTCGCCTTGCCGTCGGTGACGGCGGCCGAAGCGTTCGGGCTCGTCCAGATCGAGGCGATGGCGGTCGGCCTGCCGGTTGTAAATACCGCGCTACCTACGGCAGTTCCGACCATTGCGCGGCACGGATCCGAAGGTCTCACCGTACCCGTTGTCAACCCGGACGCACTCGCCAACGCGATCACCCGCCTGCTGGATGACCCGGAATTGGCGACCGCCTACGGCCAGGCCGGCCGTCGGCGGGTGAGTGAGGTTTATGACCACGCCGTCTTCCAATCGGCGGTGCGCGACATCTACCAGGCAACCATTCTCAGGCGCGGGCGCGGCGTCAGTACAGTCGCACACGCCTCCTGAGGGTTGCGGCGGGCGGTTCCGGTAACGAGACGGGCTGGCTCCGCCGAGCGGGTGACGCGGCGGCTGCCTTTCGGCCGATTCCACGCCATTGTATATTGGTTCGGATCTGGCACCTAGAGTGCTACCGAAAATGTTCTCAATGAATTCAACCACTTGTGCATCAATCCGTCGTGCCGGCCTTGTCCCGTGCATCCACGTCCTGCTGACGTAAACGCAAGAAAGGCGTGGATGGCCGGGACAAGCCCGGCCATGACGGAATTCGCGAGCAAACTATGCAATTTAACAAAGTCTCTGGGAATTCAGTTCGAGTTTCGGTCAGCTTAAGGCTCGCTGCACCAACACCCGCCAACGGCGTCCCTGCACGGCCTGGCAGATGCGTTGCGGCACCGGAACTGGAGCCGCCACGCGCCGGGGGCCCTGCTTATGGACTGTTGCGACGCGCTTGATTAAACACAGGTGCTGTCGCCGTATGTGTCGGCGGCGGTGGCGGCGCGCTCGTTTGCGCACCTAGTTGCGCGGCTTTCTGACCTAGGACCTTGAATGCAGATGCCAGTGAGGCGGCACGCCGTCGTGGTCGCCACGACCGATCGAGCGCCACCGGCCTCGGCGACGGCCTAAATATGAATCCTTATTCAACCGACTTGGCCGCAGCGGCCAACGGCCTCGCCGCCAATGCCGGGCTGCTCTGGGAGCTGACGAAGCGGGATTTCGTCCAGCGCTACAAGGGCTCGGTGTTCGGCGTGGCGTGGTCACTGTTCACCCCGCTGCTGATGTTGGCGATCTATACCTTCGTGTTCAGCGTGGCGTTCAAGGCCCGGTGGGGCACCGCTGACGATGGCAAGATCGGGTTCGCGATCGTGTTGTTCTCCGGGCTGATCGTCCACGGGTTGTTCGCCGAATGCCTGACCCGGGCGCCGAGTCTGATCACCGCGAACCCGAACTACGTCAAGAAGGTCGTGTTTCCGCTGGAAATCCTGCCGCTGGTGACGATGGGCTCGGCGCTCGGCAATTTCGCCGTCAGCCTGGCCGTGCTGCTCGTGTTCTGCCTGTTGTCGGGGACGCCTTTGCATGCGACCGGCCTGCTGCTGCCGGTGCTGCTGCTGCCGCTGCTGCTGACGATCCTCGGTCTGAGCTGGATGCTGGCGTCGCTCGGCGTCTATCTGCGGGATTTCGCCCAGTTGATAGGCATGGTCACCACGATCGCGCTGTTCCTGTCGCCGATCTTCTATCCGATCACCGCGCTGCCGCCGCTGTTCCAGTCGCTGCTGGTGCTTAATCCGATCACGCTGCCGGTGATCACGCTGCGCAGCGCATTGCTGTGGGGGGATTCGATCAACTGGCTCGCGTGGACCATCAGTCTGATCGCGGGCGCGGCGATCTTCTATTTCGGCTTCGTCTGGTTTCAGAAGACCCGGAGGGGATTCGCCGATGTCCTCTGACGAAATCGTCATCGACGTCCGCGGCGTGTCCAAACGCTACGACGTTTACGAAAATCCGCGCGACCGGCTCAAGCAGATCGTCGTCCCGCGCCTGATCCAGACCGCCAACAAAATCGGGCTCGCCCGGCACGCGCAACCGCCGATCTATCACCGGGAATTCTGGGCGCTGCAGGAGCTGTCGTTCCAGGTCCGCCCCGGCGAAACGCTCGGCATCATCGGCCGCAATGGCAGCGGGAAAAGCACGCTGCTCCAGATCATCGCCGGTACCCTGGCGCCGACGCACGGCGAGGTGACCGTCACCGGGCGGGTCGCCGCGCTGCTCGAGCTCGGCAGCGGGTTCAACCCGGAATTTACCGGGCGCGAGAACGTGCTGCTCAATGCCCGGATTTTGGGATTGAGTCGTGATCAGATCGCCGAACGCTACGACCAGATCGCCGCCTTCGCCGACATCGGTGACTTCATCGATCAGCCCGTAAAGACCTATTCGAGTGGCATGTTCGTCCGGCTCGCCTTCGCCGTGCAGGCCCACATCGACGCGTCGATCGTCATCATCGACGAGGCGCTCGCAGTCGGCGACGTGTTCTTCCGGCAGAAGTGCTACGCGCGGCTGGAAGACATCCGCGCCTCGGGTGCCGCCGTGCTGCTAGTGTCCCACGCCATGACCGACATCGAGCAATTCTGCGACCGGGCGATCTTGCTCGATCACGGCAAGATGCTGTTCGCCGGCGACGCCAGCGAGGCCGCCAAGCGCTATTATCAGCTCCACCAAACCGCCTCCCGGGCGGTGTTCGACGCGCCGGCTGTCGCCTCCCCGGCGATCGTCGCGGGCGACGACATCGGCGAGATCGACTCCTGGCCCGACGACTCGCAGTTCGTCTCCGCCGAGGGCGTCGTTCAGGTCGGCAACGGATGGGCGAGGTGTACGCGGTTCGCGGTCTGCAACGCCGCCGGTGTCCGCTCGCCGAGCTTCGAGCAGGGCGAAGAGGCCCGCTTCTATTCGGAATTCGTCGTCGCCGAGCCGATGGGCGTGCCGCTGACCGGAATCGTGCTGCAGAACGACCGCGGCCTCAACGTCCACGGCAAGGGATCGCTCGAATATGCCGTGGCGGCGCCCCATCGTCTCGAAGCCGGCACCGTCATCCGCTGTCGTCAAACCGTCAAACTGCAGCTGGAACTCGGCGAGTACACTTTCGAGCTCGGGCTCGCCACGATCGACGCGGCAACCTACGCTGCGATGAGCACGCTCAATCACGAGCAGATCTTCTCCAGGATCGTGCGCGTCTGCCACCTGCCCAAGGCCGGCTTCCTCGCGGTCGGCTGGCGGCGGACACACAACGGCCCTCCGCTTACCCATCACGGCCTGGCGGACTTGCCCGGCTCGGTGTATTTCGACTTCAACAGGACCTCTTGAGCAATATGAAAACCATCATCCTGCAAAGCCATGAAATTCTGGCTGGATATGATGCGGTTGCGCAGCTCTATCCCTATACGCCGTCGCTGAGCCATTGGCGGGCTTGGGAGTACGCGTCCTACAAATACCATCACATCGACGGCCGCATCCTTGATATCGGCTGTGGCGACGGTCAGTATTTCAGGCTGATCTGGCCACACGCCAGAGAGGTGGTCGGCATAGACCTCGATGCAGGCGTGGCCGAGCGGGCGCGCGGCAGTGGCGTGTACCACACCGTACACGTTGGCCCCGCGCACCAGATACCGGAATGCGACGCCGTCTTCGACAATGCCTTCGCCAATTGCTCGCTTGAGCATATGGATCACATTGAGGGCGTTTTGCGAGACATCTTCCGCTGCCTGAAGAAGGGAGGCACCCTGTCCTGCAGCGTTGTAAGTAACAGGTTCGAGGAATGGTCGCTGCTGCCATTTCTGATCAAGGAAGCGGGATTCGATGAGGTCGGCAGGATCTTGCAGGAAAAGTTCCTAGCGTATCATCATCTGGCGAACCCTTTCCCGGTGGATCGCTGGGTCGCGACGTTCGAAGCCGCCGGCTTCGAAGTCGATCTTCATATCCCGATCCTGCCCAGGAACAACAGCGGCGCTTTCCTGCTGATGGACAGCCTCTGGCACGTCCAGCGCGGAAGCGGAGGCGAACTGGGAGACGTCATCCACCCATATTTGGCATCCAACCCTCGTTTTCCCGCGGCGTTTCGTAAGATCATCGAAGGCCTGCTCGAAATGGAAACGGATTGGCACAACTGCAGCGGCGCCGTGTTCAGAGCAAGGAAAGCGTGATGACTCGCAGACGCTGCTGGTGTTCCGGCGAAATCGAAATCGAATTCAGTTCAGAGTACGTCCGCTGTGGCGTGTGCGGCACGCTCGTCTCGATCGCCGGCCTTCCCGACGACACCTACCAGGCCTCGGACGACGAGTCGAAGTTCTACGGAAAGGATTATTGGATTGGACATCAGGGCGGCGATCTCAGTCTTCCCAACATCTTCCAACGATCGAAAACGGACCTACTGGATCGGAATCTGTATTGGCTTCGCACGCTTCTTCGCTACAAACTGCCTCCGGCAGACGTTCTGGAACTGGGATGTTCGCACGGCAGCTTCGTAGCCTTGCTCCGGCAGGCTGGCTATCAAGCGTCCGGCACGGAGATGAGCCGATGGGTGGTCGAATACGCGGCCAAGACATTCGATGTTCCGGTGGTGCACGGAACCGTGGACGCCGCGTCGGCGGCAGGAACGAAGTTCGACGTGGTCGTCTTGATGGACGTTCTGGAGCATCTTCCCTCGCCGGTGGATACGATGCGGCGGGCTCTCGACTTGCTGAAGCCAGAAGGTTTTATCCTACTCCAAACACCGGCGTTTCCGTCCGCCGAAACGATCGAGGACATTCAAAAAGCCCACCCGGATTTCGTACGGATGCTGATTCCCGAGGAGCATCTGTACCTGTTCACCAAAAGCTCGGCGACGAAGCTGTTTCGCGACCTCGGCGCACACCACATGATTTTCGAGAATCCCATATTCCCCCAACACGACATGTTCTTCCTCGTCGGCCGGCAGCCGATCACGCCGCTGCCCGAGGCGGAGGTCGCCGAGGCCCTCGCGACGCCGAAGGGGCGTTTCGTGCAGGCGCTGCTCGACCAGGAAAGTCACATCAAGCGCTTGGAGGCTGAAATCGTGACGATCAACGCCGACCGCGAAGCAAGGCTGGCCCAGATCCACGCGCTCACCAAGATGGTTCACGAGTCGCAATCGGCGACCGACGCGCTGATCGAACAGGTCAAGAGCATGTCGAATACGACGACCGAGCGGCGACAGTAGCCGAAGACAAATTCCGGATGTCGAACACCAGCCCCCCGAAGATCTCCATCGTGACTCCATCCCTCAACCAGGGACGGTTCTTGCAGGACTGCATCGATTCCATTCGCGCCCAGCAGTGGCCGAACCTCGAGCATTTCATCATCGACGGCGGCTCCACCGACGACACGATGGAGATAATTCGGCGCAACGCCGACCATCTGACCGGCTATGTGAGCGAGTCAGACAAGGGCGCTGCTGACGCGATCAACAAGGGGCTTGCGCGTTGCACTGGCGATATCGTCGCTTGGCTGAACGCCGACGACTTCTACTTGCCAGGAGCTTTCGAGCAGATCGCAGCGGCCTACCACAACGAACCGGACGCGAGCTTCTGGTTCGGCAACGGCATTCGCGTCGACGAGCTGGGCACCGAGAAGAGCGCCTTCAGCAACGCCAAGCCGGTCTACAGCCATCGCGCGCTGGTCGAGGGTCTGGACTACATTCTGCAACCGTCGACGTTCATGAATCACGCCGTGCTCAAGGCTGCCGGTGGGCTAGACGCCAACTTGCGCTGGAGCTTCGACTGGGATCTCTGGATCAGGCTCGCCAAGCTCGCGGCGCCCTATGCGATCGACGCCAAACTGGCGGCGACGCGTGAATGGGGAGACACGCTGACGGCCAATGGCGGCTTCCGCCGCGCCGAGGAACTGCGGCGCGTTGCGGAGCAGCACAGCGGCAGCCCGATGACTCCGGGCGCGCTGTGCTACTGGATCGACAACATGTCATCCTTTATGCGCTCACAGTCAGACGCTTTCGGCCCAGCAACGAAGCACGCTTTGCAGCACCTCTGGTATCTTGTCCAAAAGGACATGCAGGACATTGGCGTCGATGTCGCCGGCAACCCGCTACCACTTTCACAACCACTGAAAAAGATCCGGCTTCCGGTCTTTCAGGGAATTTCGAGCCGAGACTACCTGATCATCGCGGTCGATCTGCATCCGATCGTCGCTGGCGTTTCCGGCGGCATCGTGCCCTGGATCGAGGGCGTGCTGCGCGAGCTGGTGCGTCTTTATCCCGACGATCGCATCGTGATGTTCCATCGGCCGGGCAGGCCGCCGATCCTGGTCGATGGACCGAATGTGGAACTCGTCCCTCTTGACGAGCACCCGACCGCTTTCTACGCGGAGCTGACGCGCCATTGCGAAGCCGCGCGTTTCGACGTGATGATCAGGAGTTATCCGACCGAGGAGCATCCCGATTTCCCGTTCGCCAAGCAGGTCATCGTTATTCCCGATATCCAGCACGAGTACTTCCCCGAATTCTTCTCCAAGGGGGTGTTGGCGGCGCGGCGGCGGGCCTTCGCTCACGCCCTGTCGCGCGGCGGCGCGATCGCGACCATGACCGAGCATTCCCGCCGCACCGTGGTGGAGAACGCCTGGACCTCGACCGACGACGTGTTCCTGATGCCGGCCGCGCTTCCCGAAGAACTCAAGGACGCCGCGGATGCTTCCGATCTGCCGACGCAGGCCGCCGCCTTTTCGGGCTTTTTCTTCATGCCCGCCAACCTGTGGGCCCACAAGAATCACCGCCGGCTGCTCGCGGCCTTCAGGCTGGCGCTGCCGAATTTGCCACCGAACACCGGGCTGGTCCTCACCGGCAACGCCGACGGGTTCGGCGAACTCGTCAAGGATTTCGCCGATCTGCCGATCGCGCATCTCGGCTTCGTGCCACACAAGCAGATCAGTGCGCTATTCAGCCGCGCTACGGCTCTTGTGTACTTCTCGTTGTTCGAGGGCTTCGGAATGCCGGTGCTGGAGGCGTTCCAACACGGCACGCCGGTGCTGTGCAGCAACACCACCGCGCTGCCGGAAGTCGGCGGCGATGCCGTGTTGTCGTGCGACCCCACCGACGTGTCGGCGATGGCGGCGTTGATGGTCCGCGCCGCAGCCGATCCCACGCTGCGGAGCAGCCTCGCCGACAAGGCCGCTGCAAGGCTCGCAGCCTATAATTGGGCCGGCCCCGCCAGGGAGCTGCACGCGGCGCTGGAACGTCTGGCCCGCAACGAAGCCGAACCGCGCAAATGGGAGCCGCTGGTCAGCATCGTTATGCCGACCCGCAACCACGGCCGTTTCATCCGCGCCTCGATCGACAGCGTGCTGAGCCAGGACTACCCCAACATCGAATTTCTCGTGATGGACGGTGCCTCGACCGACGACACCGTCGACATCCTGAACAGCTATGGCGACCGCATCCGCTGGATCTCCGAGCCGGACAAGGGCCAGGCGGACGCGATCAACAAAGGCATCGCCCGGCTCCACGGAGACATCGTCGCCTACCTCAATTCGGACGACATCCTTCTTCCGGGCGCGGTCGCGGCCGCGGTGGCGTGCTTTCGCGAGCATCCGGAATGCGACATGATCTACGGCAACGCCGACTACATCGATGTCGACGGCCGGGTCATCGGCGCCTACGCCACCGCCGACTACTCGCTGGACCGGCTGATGCACGATTGCTGCGTCTGCCAGCCTGCGGCGTTCTGGCGACGGCGCATTGCCGACCGGATCGGCACGTTCGACGCCTCGCTGCAGACCGCGATGGACTACGACTACTGGCTGCGGATCGCGACCTCCGGTGGCATTATCCGCCACACGCCCCGGAAGCTGGCGCAGTCGCGGCTACACGAAGACGCCAAGACGCTGGCGATGCGTGGTATCATCTACCAGGAGATCTTCGATATCTGCGGCCGCCACGGCGGATATGTGAGCTTGAACTATTTCTTCGGCCTGTGGTCCTATCGGTTTTACGAGAGCTGGCGCGGCGGCGAGCGTCTGCGCGCCCTCGCACCCCACCTCTATCGGTTTCCAGCGGTGCTTCATTTCAGCAGCCAAGCCCTGACGCTGGCGAGCAATCCGGTGACGCTTCGCTACGTCGCTCGTTCGCTGTACGAGGCGATCGGGCGACGTTCGCTATTCCTCAGCCGGATGATCCGGAAGGCGGTGATCACTGCCTCGGCGGCACGAAGGCAATTCCGTTGATGCGCGCTCCGGACCAGACCCAGCAGCGGGAGGGCGCGACGTGACGCGGGCGCTGATCACCGGCATCACCGGCCAGGACGGCTCCTATCTTGCCGAATTCCTGCTTGACAAGGGCTACGAGGTATTCGGCTTCGCGCGCCAGACGAGCTGGTATCGACCGAACTGTGCCAGCCATCTCGCCCACCGCCTTACTGTGCTGTTCGGCGACATGACGGAGGGCACCGACATCGGCAACGCCATCCAGGAATCCAAGCCCGACGAGATCTATAATCTGGCTTCGCAGTCGCGCCCCGGCGAATCTTGGGCCACTGCGCCCGAGACTCTACTGGTAAACGGTCTCGGCGCGGTCCGCCTTTTCGAGTCGGTTCGCCACAACAAGCCCAACGCACGCGTCTATCATGCGTCGTCGTCGGAAATGTACGGTCGTACCGCATCCGGGCCGCAGAACGAAAGCACCGCCTTCAACCCAGCCAATCCTTACGCGGCCGCGAAGGTCTACGCCCATCATATGGCGGCGATCTACCGCGACAGTTATGGTCTGTATATCGCCAACGGTATTCTGTTCAATCATGAAAGTGAGCGTCGTCCGCTGCATTTCCTCGCGCAGAAGGTTGCCTACGGCGCTGCCTGTGCGTCGCTTGGAATCGCCAACTCACCGGACCGCAACGAACGGGGTCGCCCGATCGTCGAGGACGGCAAGCTGGCATTGGGTAATCTGGCGGTGGCAAGGGATTGGGGCTATGCGCCCGACTTCGTGCGGGCGATGTGGATGATCCTGCAACAGGAAAAGCCCACGGATTTCGTCATCGGCACGGGAAAATTGCACACGCTGAACGACTTGTGTGAAGCGGCTTATCGCTGTATCGGCCTTGACTGGGAACAATGCGTGTTCAGCGATCCTGCCTTGGTCAGACCGCTGGAGCCGGGAAGCAGTTTGGCGGACCCTTCCAGGGCCCGGAAGGTGCTTGGCTGGCAACCGACCGTAAGCTTCGAGGAGATGGTCGCCAAGATGGTCAGAGCTCAGGTCAAGCGCCTGCAATCATTAATAGACAACTGAGAGGCACCGATGAAGAGGGCGCTCGTCACCGGCGTGACCGGTCAAGACGGATCTTATCTGGCGGAACTTTTGCTGAGCAAAGGCTACGAGGTGCACGGCATCAAGCGCCGCACCTCGCTGTTCAACACCGACCGGATCGATCATCTTTATGTCGATCCGCACGAAGGCAATCGCAAGTTCATCTTACACCATGGCGACCTGACCGATTCGTCGAGCCTGATCAGGATCATTCAGCAGGTGCAACCGGACGAGATCTACAATCTCGCCGCGCAGTCGCATGTCGCCGTGTCGTTCGAAGAGCCGGAATACACGGCGAACTCCGACGGCCTCGGTGCGCTGCGGCTGCTCGAAGCGATCCGCATCCTGGGGCTTGAGAAGAAGACCAAGTTCTACCAGGCCTCGACGTCGGAGCTGTACGGTCTGGTGCAGGAGATCCCGCAGCGTGAAACGACGCCGTTCTATCCGCGCTCGCCTTACGCCGTCGCCAAGCTCTACGCCTACTGGATCACCGTCAACTATCGCGAAGCCTACGGCATCTACGCCTGCAACGGCATCCTGTTCAATCACGAGAGTCCGGTGCGCGGCGAGACTTTCGTCACGCGCAAGATTACCCGGGCGCTCGCACGCATCAAGCTCGGGCTGCAAGACTGCCTGTATCTCGGCAATCTCGACGCCAAGCGCGACTGGGGCCACGCCAAAGACTACGTCGAGATGCAGTGGCTGATGCTGCAGCAGGAGGAGCCCGACGATTTCGTGATCGCTACCGGCGTCCAGTACAGCGTCCGCGATTTCGTCAATGCGGCCGCTGCCGAGATCGATATAAAGATCGACTGGAGCGGCACGGGCGAGAACGAGCGCGGCCTCGACCAGAACGGCAAGTGCATCGTCTCGGTCGACCCGCGCTACTTCCGCCCCACCGAGGTGGAGACGCTGCTCGGCGATCCGGGCAAGGCTCACCAGAAGCTGGGATGGTCGCCCAAGATCAGCTTTGAAGAGCTCGTCACCGAAATGATGCGCGAAGACCTCAAGTCGGCGGAGCGCGACGAGGTGGTCAAGAAGCACGGCTACAATACGTTCAGCTACCACGAGTAAATGATGGACAAAGGCGCGAAGATCTTCGTTGCCGGGCATCGGGGGATGGTCGGCTCGGCCATTGTCCGGCGGCTCGCAGCGGCCGGCTATACGAACGTGGTGACGCGCTCGCGCCATGAACTCGACCTGACACAACAGGCCGAGGTCAGCCGGTTTCTGAACGCCGAGCAGCCTGACTACATCTTCATGGCGGCCGCCAAGGTCGGCGGCATCCATGCCAACAACGTCTATCGCGCCGACTTCATTTACCAGAACCTGATCATCGAGGCGAACATCGTCCAGGCCGCCTACGCCGCCGGCACCCAGCGCATGCTGTTCCTCGGCTCTAGCTGCATCTATCCGCGCGACTGCCCGCAGCCGATCCGGGAAGACCATCTGCTCACCGGACCGCTGGAGCCGACGAACGAGCCCTACGCGATCGCCAAGATCGCCGGCGTCAAGCTGTGCGAGAGCTACAACCGGCAATATGGGACCAAATACGTCTCGGCGATGCCGACCAACCTGTACGGCCCCAACGACAATTACGATCTCGCCACAAGCCACGTACTTCCGGCACTGATCCGCAAGGTGTATGAAGCAAAGCGCCGCGGCGACAAGACGTACGAGGTGTGGGGATCCGGCCGCCCGATGCGCGAGTTTCTCTACGTCGACGACATGGCGGATGCCTGCGTCTTCCTGATGGAGAACGAAGCGATCGACGCCGGGCTGTTCAATGTCGGAACCGGCGTCGACGTCACGATTCGCGAGCTGGCCGAGACCGTGATGCAGGTCGTCGGCTTCGACGGCGAGATCGTGTTCGACGCCAGCAAGCCGGACGGCACCCCGCGCAAGCTACTCAACGTCGACAGGCTGCGCAATCTCGGCTGGCAAGCCAGGACCTCTCTGCGCGACGGCATCGCCCTCGCCTATGCCGACTTCCTCGCCAAATATAGAGAGGTCTAAGCTGAGCGCCCCCCTGGTCACTGTCGCAGTCCCTTCGTTCAACCAGGGACATTTCCTCGAGCAGGCGCTGGCGTCGCTGCTCGCCCAGGACGTGCCGCTCGAAGTGTTCGTCGTCGACGGCGGTTCGACCGATAACTCGCTAGAGGTGATTTCCAGATTCGAGGATCGTCTCGCCGGCTGGCGCAGCAACAAGGACGACGGGCAGGCGGCCGCCATCAACGAAGGTATCGCACGCGGGAGCGCCCCCTACGTCTGCTGGCTGAACAGCGACGACTGGTTGCTGCCCGGCGCGCTGGCGCGGCTGATGGCGGCGCTGGAGCGCAGCCCCGAGGCGCCGATGGCCTACGGCCGCTGCTGGAATCACGACGAAGCAACAGGTGCCCGCCGCCGCGTGTGGGTGGAACCGTTCCAAGAGAGCCGGTTGGCACTCCGCTGCATCATCTCGCAGCCGGCGACGCTAATCCGCCGCCCTTGCTGGGACAAGGTCGGCGGCGTCGACCCCAAGCTGCACATGACGATGGATTACGATCTGTGGTGGCGGCTCTACAAGGCGAACGGCCCGCCGCTATTCATCGAGGACTTCGTCGCGGTGAACCGCGTCCACGACGGCACCAAGACCCGCAACCAGCGCCGCCTCCACTACAAAGAAGCGATCGCACTCGTCCGCAAACATCACGGCCACGTGCCGCTGAAATGGTGGATCGCCCAACCCTATGCGGTGTGGTTCAAGGGAGGGGTGAAGTGGCTTTTGGGCCAACTTGGCTGAAATGCCGACCGCCTGTATGCACTAATTGAAACTCATTCCCGTCGCTGGAAAAGAGAAGGCCTCAGATTCGACGTCAGGTCCGCAACAGTACTCGATCCTCAAGCATTCACTTTACAATCCACTGAAATCTCGGTTGGGTTTTGCTGAAATCCACAGTTCTGCGGCATTGACCACTAAATATGTCGCCCGTAGAACGAAAGCCATGAGCACCCACAAGCGTCTGCCCTGGATCGTCTTAATCATAGCCGCTACGCTGATTATGTACGCTGGCGCATCTTCATCACTTTACCTCACGATGGACGACCCTTGGGTGTACAGCCTCGGCTTGGGCCCCGCCTGGCTATCCTCTCACGGAAGATTTCTAACTTATTTGGCCTATAAATGGCTAATCTACGAAAATCTTCCTAGCACGTACTGGGCTCTGCGCGGGACCATCGTCCTTGGCTATTGCGCATTGGCGGTAATTCTTTGGCAATCGTTTGCCAAATCCCTCTCGGGGAAAGGAGCAGCCCCAGCTTTGGCGGTCCTACTAACCCTCGCGTCCGTCCCGTGGGCGGTTTCAGTGACGTGGCTGACGCTTGCTATACATATACCTGCTCACCTTCTTGCGATTGGAGCATGGCTAGTTATCGCATATTCACTAAACAAGGAGAGGTTTTGTATCGCGCTGTTGATGCTGGTAGTTTCCCTCTCAATTTATCAGGTCTCAGCGTTTCTTATTCTGGTGCCCTTAGCATTCTCGATCTTGACTGCCACTAATGAGAATTGGCACACGAGACGCTATGCCGCAATCGGCGCGATCGCAGCCTTGATTTTGGCTATCCTAATCTATTTGGTCATCTTTTTTCTGTACCTATCTCTCGACGGGATTGAAGCAACAGGCCGCACTCAGTCCTTAGTCAATACCCGTACATTCGCAGATCTGGCTGCTCGGTTCGCCTCGTCGCAGATGCAACTTGCCACATATTATTGGTCGGGGTCTTCTGAGAACATCCTCTATACGACACTATGGGCGCTTATAGCTATACAGGTAGTCGCCTTGGGAGCCGTCTGCCTTCGGTTAGCTGAATGCAGGCAGCGGATCGAAGCCTTGATGATTTATGCAGCAATTACGCTCCTGATCATGGTGCCTATCCTCGCACAGGGCGCAATCGACTTAAGGTCAAAAATTTGCCTTACCGCACTCTTGAGCATCGGCCCCGCCGCCTTGATCGCGCACCTTGATAAAAAAGCATCTATAGCTTTAGTTGGCGGCCTCGCCGTCATACTCTCCCTCATAGGTCGAGATAATGCGATCGGACTAACTCACCTGAATCGTGAGGAGCTGAAATTTGTGCAAGAGTCTCTCCTTGGGGAAGGAGAAACAAAACCAGCTCTCGTGACGGTTATAGCGCCAGCTGCATACCCCCATCAGGCAGCTTTTTTTGACCGAGGCCCCACGATCGGACATGAGCCGAGCACCAAGATTACCTCCCAGTACGCCACTTATAACGGCGGTGCTCAAAGCATCGTAAAATTTGCCTGGCACTATTTGGGTCTCCCCGGAGACCCGTAAATCCGTACGGTGGCTCCTGACCAGCCGGTGCCCGATGAAGAAAATGGCCTCGTCATAAACTTTAGGATTTTCGAGGATCGAGTTCGGGCACGATCTCTTCGCCGCTAAAGGGGCACCTGCTACGCTGGCGGAATATCAGCACGCCGTCGCGTTGGGTCACGCAGCACGATCAAAGCCAATACGGACCAACGACGGCTTAAGGCGCACGCTCCTCGAGCTCACACCGTTGCCAAAATAGTAGATTGGATCAATGAGCAGAATCCCAAGGCCCTACTGTGCGCTCCTGGCTATCATCGCAGCCATTTTCACAGCTCTCAACGTTTCGCTCGCGACTGTCGTCGGAGCGTTAGCAGCGCCTCCGGTGTACGACGACAACGGCTATTTACTAGACGCATTCAAACGCATCGCATTCAATCATGTCTGGTCGCTTCGCACTCTGATCGCGGATTTCATAAACAATCCTCCCCATGCACCGGTAGAGACCTTGACGGCTATGATCGGCTTTTGGCTTTTCGGACCCCACAATGCCGGACCTTACATAGCAAACTATTGGGGACTGCTCGCCTACGCCGCCATGATGTTTACGGTTGCCTCCGCTTGGATCGAGGCGCGGCCTGCCTTGCTAATCGCGGTCGCCGCAATGTTCGTGCCGGCGGCGGGCGCTATCATAACCGAGCTACGGCCCGACATGATTGCCGGACTCTTCTTTGCTTTCGCCGGGTACTTGCTTTTAGTTTCCGAAATGAAGCCGCAAAGCATTAAGTTTGCACTTGTCATCGGCCTCGTCTGTGCGTTTGCCGTCACAATCAAATTGTCCGCCGCCGTACTGACAATTCCCATGATTGGATTGGCGGCAATTGCAAGATTCTTTCTTGCAGGGAAAAGCTGGAAGAAAGAAACCACTAATCTACTAGTAATGCTAATTTCCGCAGCCACGGTTGTAGTTCCTGTTTCGATCGTATGGGGGCCCCAGACCTATGCTTATATTTATCAAACACTGGTGACAAACAAGGACATCTGGCACACACCGGGCGGATGGCTGTTCCACATCGGGTACAATTTGACCGGAACTGGCGGATACGCGGCTTTAGGCTATTCTCTTTTTATAGGAATGGCATTGATTGTGTCTGATTTGATTTACTCTCTGGTCAAACGAGACCTTCCGAAGCGAGTAGTCTCATATTATTTATGGACAACATTGATATTCGTCGGTCTTATTTTTACGGCCGATAAAAGCGTTTACCAGAGCAGTTTTTTCTTTTTTCCGTTCATCGTAAGCTCGGTGTTAGCTTGCGCCAGGCTTATCGGGAGGTTCCCGAAATACTCAATGTACGCTTCTGTCATCGTTGTGGGGACAGTCAGTTTTTCGGTCAGCCCCGCGCACACATACCAGCAAGGAATTTGGCGTAACCAGACGGCGCCGATGCTCCAGCAAATCGTGTCCATCGTCAAAACGAATGCACTGGGACGCGATAATTGCCTCGGGACCAAGTATGTTTATGCAACCATAGGAGCGTATCCTGTCACCGCCGAGGCTGTCGCACTTAGCGTGGCACAAAAATACAACATGGATCTCTCTTTGCAGCACCTCTTTATGGCTCGCAGTTTGGACTCGATCACAGCCAGCCTGAAGCACGCGAACTTCGTCCTGCTGCCAAACGGGGCTGGCACGACTGAATCTCGTAATCAGCACCTTCCAGGAATCGAATTCTACGACCAAGTCAAGGTTTGGCTCAGAGGCGATCCTGCGTGGACAGAACACCAGATTGAAGCAGCGGACCCTCCAACGCTTTTTGTTCGCACATCTTGCTCGACCGCCGCACAGTAAGGTGCCGTGGTGGCCCATTCGTAATAGGAAAATCTCGGCACACGCGATCAGGAGGAATTTATTGGCGAGAGCTTTAATAGGACAGTATTGCGCTTGAGCAGGGCCAAGCCGACAAATGCGCCGCGACGGAGCTATCACAGCTTACAGGATCGCTCACATCTGAGCAGGTGCGCGTCTAAAGGGAGAGACCTCCACCAAGAACAACATGGCCCACTGCGCGGCCGGAGACAAAAAGCAATCGGCTTCGCGCGTGCCAGCAACGAACGCTGACCTTCCTTGGACGCACTTCGCTGCAGCCGGCTGACTGGCTCTGTTCCTGTTCGGCAGGCCGGCCACCGACCGGGCGCCTATGTTGAGGAGAAACACATCGGAGCGCTCAAGCCAGGAGACATGATCGTGAAGGAGAACCTTGGCAGCCAAAGTCGCCAACCATCATCCGGAAAGTCACTAGGCCTTAGTATCCACCGCCGCACCCACATCTCACTCTGACTCAGCTGCTCTGTCCAACACCCGCCACCTAATGCGAGCAGCAGGGAAACTCACGATCGAAGCCGCCTGCGCCCATGTCGTAAGAAAGGCTTGTATTCGATGATACGCAGCAATTATTTCGTCGATACGGGATATCGTTTCCATCGGAACATGAATCGCTCATCGACATCGGTCGATCGTAACAGTCGCGTCTCGTGCCACAAAGTTCTGGGCCTTCCTCCGCAATGATTCTAGAGCAACCACCATTTCTCAAGATTCTACTCGCGTCAGCGGCTTGTCCGCCAAGTCTAGCCTTCCCCCAGCGTAGACTTCTGCACCGCCAAGCGCCGCCTCTATGTGGAACCGCGGTCGCCGCTTCGTTTCAATGTAGATCTTACCAATATACTCGCCAATGATCCCCAGACACAGCATCTGTACCCCGCAGATCATGTAAATCGGGATCACCGTCGATGCCCAGCCCGATACCGTACTGCCTAAGGTAAGAGCCGAGAGCAGAGCCCAGATTCCCAGTAAGAACGAGACGATCGATACCGCCAGGCCTAGCCAGGTAATCGCCCGAAGAGGCTGTATCGAAAACGACGTAACCCCCTGAACAGCCAACGACAACATCTTGCGAAGGGGGTATTTGGACGTTCCGGCAAACCGCTCGGAACGCTCGTAAGTCACTATGGCGGTAGCAAAGCCTAGTTGAATGATTAGAGCCCGCAAGAACAGATTGGTCTCGTTATAATCACGTAGCGCTTCAATTGCGCGCCGGCTCATCAGCCGAAAATCGGCGTGGTTACTGACGATCTCGACGCCAAGCTTTCCGATCAGAGAATAATATCCCTGCGCCGTCATGCGTTTGAAAAACGTATCTGAGCTGCGATCGCTTCGGACACCGAACACGATGTCGGCTCCCCCCGCTGCGGCTTGCAGCATGCGTTCGATGGCAGTGAGGTCGTCCTGAAGATCAGCGTCGATTGACAGTACCATGTCACCAGGTACCGATAAGAGGCCTGCAAGCAACGCATTTTGGTGCCCTCGGTTGCGGGATAGCTTGATGCCACCAAACCGCGGATTGCCGCGATGGAGGCCACCGATCAAAGACCAAGTCAGATCCCGCGAACCATCATCGACGAAATAGACTCGGCTTTGCGGATCGACCATGCCTTCGTCGATCAACCGATGGAACAGCTCATCCAATCGTCGAGCCGTTTCGGGAAGAACCTCCTCTTCGTTGAAGCACGGTACGACAACGCTGAGTATTGGCGGATGGGCACTCATGACCCCACTCCTAGACGCCACGGGCGGGAGTTGCGAAAGCAAAGTATCGCCCGCCGAGAAACGAAATCGTTGTATAGGTAAATATACCTGCAGCCTGCACCAGATACGGATCCATTCCAAAGCCTTGGCGCATTCCAACGATTACCCCGAGATTGAACAAATACGCCGTCCCGACGACGAGCAACCATCGGATGAAGCTGCTTAACCACGCCCCCGAATGCTGGAACGTCCAAGTGCGGTTGAGAAGGAAAGCAACCCCAATACCCACCGCGTAGCCGGCAATATTGGCATAGACGTAATTCAGGCGGAGGGCGTACATAGCAACATAAATCACACTGATACCGATAGCTGTATTAAAAATCCCCGCCAGCCCATACCTAAGAAGCTGCATACTTCAATCCTTTCGCGCTACCGCTACATATTGAGCGCCGAACGGCAACCATCCCAGCCGCTCTTCAAGCGGTCGGAGCGCCGCCAGTGACCGGGGAAAGAACACGTTGTAATGCACGGCACCTTCATTCCAACCTGCGCTTCGCAGCCGCTTCATAAGCGTCCGAGCAAAGAGCAATCTTGCGTTCTCGTCGAAAGGACAGGTCCTGACTGCTCGTACTGTGAGGGGGTTAAGTGGATTGTGCTCAAAGATAGCGATCATCCCACCTGGCCGCGTGATCCGACGCAGCTCCATTAGCCAATGCCGGTGCTCGTCGTGCGGAATATGGTGAAAGACGCAGGCCGAGAACACGATGTCGTACAATTCTCCAAGCGGAGGAATACGGTCTTCCTCGATCAGCAGTAGGTTGTCAGCGTCTGGGAACCGTTCCCTGCAGATCTCCAAACTCCGCGCGGAAACATCGGCGGAGGCGATCTGTGCACCTGGAAAATACTTCCTGAAAAATGGGATTGAATTACCGATCCCCGCGCCAAAGTCGAAGATCCGCGATGGCGACAACTTCGCTCGGTCGGCAATCTGCTTCAGCGCATTGATTTTATACTCGGCAAAATACTCAGGCCCCTCGCCGGTAATCGAGATGTTCCGTACGTGCTGCTCGTAGTAGTTGTCGGCGAAAAGGTCGAATTCAGTTTGGTCCATGTGGGGAAGCCCTAACTGCAGCCCAGGAGTGTCTATGCGAAGGTTCTAAAGACGCTGCAGCATCGTGGCAAGCGCCGAAGCTTTACTCCAGCTACCCGCTGACCTCGACCGAAACCTTCGCGACTGCAGTTCTCTCGAAGCGCTTCTTTAGATGGTGATGAGCCTATGGAACCGCACGTTCGGATTGACTCCGAGAGAAACTCGACTTGCGCAGACGCCCGATGAGACGACGCTTTGCCGGTTTCGCAATGCCTTGCAGCAGGCAAGCCTTGGGGACGCTCTGTTTAAGGAAGTTCTCCGGCAGCTCGAGGCGGCAGGATATGTCCTGAAGACGGAGACGTTGATCGACGCCACCCTGGTTCAGAGTTCGGGGCGAACGCCGGCGTCGGGATCGACACCACGCGGGATCGAGAGCCGCTCGTCACACGATCCGGAAGCCAACTGGACAAGGCAGGGCCCAAAGCGCCAACTGTTCTTCGGCTACAAGGCTCACATCGCGATCGATCAGGGATCGGGCCTGATCCGGGCTCGCAAACTGACCGGGGCGAAGACGTATGAGAGCGAAGTCGCCGACGAGCTCGTCCTCGGCGACGAGAAGGCTGTCTATGCCGACAAGGCCTACGAGAAACGGGCTCGGCGCCAAGCTCTCAAAGCCCGCGGTATCAAGGATCGCATCCAACATCGTCGCAACAAGCACCAGAAGGCACTGCCGCGATGGCAGGCCGTACGCAACAAGCTGATCGGGTGCGTGCGGCAGGCGATCGAACGCACATTCGCTCAGCTCAAAGGCCGCTACGGCTTCACCCGCATGCGCTACGCAGGCATCACCGCCAACACATTCCACCTCGATCTGATCTCGATCGCCTACAACCTGCGCACCGCAGCCGCCATCCGCTGATCAGGCAGCCGCCAGGGCCGCTCAGCCGTCCTCGTCGCTCGCATCGCATCCCGAGATCGCCTCCTCACCAACCAAAAATAACAAACTCGGCCAGTTTCGCAGAGGTCTCGCAAAGGGCAGCGTGGGGTGTCAGAGGACCGTCGGCGCATGACTTGACGAAGGCCCAGGGGCCGTCAATAAGTGGCGCAGAACAAGGGGAATTGGAACAAATGATCGCGCGCATCACCCCCCTGATCATGTGCGGCGGTGCCGGGACGCGGCTGTGGCCGGCGTCGCGGGAGGTGCTTCCGAAGCAGTTTCTGCCGCTGTTTGGGGCACGCTCGACGTTTCAGGAGACGCTTTTAAGGGTGTCGGATCCGGCACTGTTCGGGCGCCCGATCATCATCACCAACGCCGCCTATCGCTTTATGGTGCGCGACCAATTGGCCGAGATCGGGATCGGGGCAGACGTCCTGCTGGAGCCGGCCCGGCGCGACTCGGGCCCCGCGATCGTTGCGGGCGCGGTGTTCGCCGAACAGCGTGAGGCGGGAGCGATTGTGCTGGCGCTGGCGGCCGATCACATCGTGCAGAATAACGATGCTTTTGTTGCGGCCTGCCGCGACGGGCTGGCCGGCGTGGCCGAGGGCCGGATCGTGACCTTCGGGGTGAAGCCGGAGCGTCCGGCGACCGAATACGGCTATATCTGTCCCGGCGACGCGATCGTCGGCAAGGTCCGCAATGTCGCCAAGTTCGTCGAGAAGCCGGACCTCGCCACCGCCGAAAGCTATGTCGAGTCGGGCTATCTGTGGAACAGCGGCAACTTCATGTTCCCTGCCGCAGCCTTGCTTGACGAGTACAATGCGGTCGATCCCGACAGCGTTGCCGCGATCACCGACGCTGTGACGTCGGCCGGCCGCGACCTTGGCTTCGTGACATTGCCTGAAGCCTCGTTCGGCAAAGCCAAGCCGATCTCGATCGATTACGCGGTGATGGAGAAGACCAAGCGCGCCGCCGTGGTGCCGGTCGACTGCGGCTGGTCGGACGTCGGCTCCTGGCGTGCGGTGTGGGAGCTGTCGGCCAAGGACGGCGGCGGCAATGCCGCACAAGGTCCTGCGGTGTTTGAAGACTCCCGCAACTGTCACGTCTCCAGCGACAACACCCTTGTGGCTCTCGAAGGCGTCGACGATCTGGTGGTGATCGCGACCCAGGACGCCGTTCTGGTGTCCCGGCAAAAGGACGGTAACGGGCTGAAGCGGCTGGTTGCCAAGGTCAAGGCGGCGGCGCCCGAGGTCACCGACCATCACGCCCAAGTTCACCGTCCTTGGGGCTCCTACCGCTCGCTCGATTCAGGCGACCGGCATCAGGTCAAGCGCATCATCGTCAAGCCGGGAGAGCGGCTGTCGCTGCAGAAGCACCACCACCGTTCCGAGCACTGGATCGTGGTGCGCGGCACCGCACAGGTGACGGTGGACGCACTGGTCAAGACCATCCACGAGAACGAGTCGATCTACATTCCGATCGGCGCGACGCACCGGCTGGAGAACCCCGGCAAGAT
>NZ_QKQS01000039.1 GCF_003226555.1 Rhodopseudomonas palustris
TGGTCGCCGGCCAGCCGATCCGCGATCTCGTCACCGTCAACGGCGTTCGCGTGACGTGCGAAGACGGCAGCTGGGGCCTGGTCCGGGCCTCGTCGAACAAGCCCGAGCTGGTCGTCGTGGTCGAAAGCCCGGTATCGGAGCAGCGGATGCACGACATGTTCGAGGCCGTGAACGTCGTGCTGCGCCAGCACCCCGAAGTCGGC
>NZ_QKQS01000040.1 GCF_003226555.1 Rhodopseudomonas palustris
TGGCCCGTCAGGTCGGCGTGCCGGCGCTGGTGGTGTTCCTGAACAAGTGCGACATGGTCGACGATCCGGAACTGCTCGAGCTGGTCGAGATGGAAGTGCGCGAGCTGCTGTCGAAGTACGACTTCCCGGGCGACGACATTCCGATCGTCAAGGGCTCGGCGCTGGCGGCGCTGGAGAACTCCGATCCGAAGCTCGGCCACGACGCGATCCTCGAGCTGATGAAGCAGGTCGACGCCTACATCCCGCAGCCGGAGCGTCCGATCGACCAGCCGTTCCTGATGCCGGTCGAAGACGTGTTCTCGATCTCGGGCCGCGGCACCGTGGTGACCGGCCGTGTCGAACGCGGCGTGATCAAGGTCGGTGAGGAAATCGAGATCGTCGGCATCCG
>NZ_QKQS01000041.1 GCF_003226555.1 Rhodopseudomonas palustris
GGCACCTATCAGAGCGTCGCGTTCGGCGTTGCGGCTGACGGCGTGTTCGCCGGCGCGAACAACCTGACCGGCACCGGCATCGAGAAGACCGGCGCCTGGGGCGTCCGTGGTGCATTCAACCACAACTGGAACCCCTACTGGTCGACCTCGCTGTTCGGGTCGTACACCAAGCTCGACTACAACGGCACCGCGACTGCTCTGATCTGCAGCGGTCTGGGCGCCAATGTCGCCGGCTTCACCTGCAACCCGGACTTCGCGATCTCTCAGATCGGTACCGTCACCCGCTGGACCCCGGTCAAGGGTCTGACCCTGTCGGGCGAAGTGATGTACACCTATCTCGATCAGGCCTCGTCGGGCGTCCTGCCGCTCACCGCTGCGG
>NZ_QKQS01000042.1 GCF_003226555.1 Rhodopseudomonas palustris
AAAACCCTGCCGCGATGCCCCTGTTGTGGCCTCGCGGCAGCATCAAGCCGGCGGCGGAAACTTATGACGCAGTAGTACTAGTCCGCCCTACGATCGCCTCTCCGCTACTTCACCGCCGCCCGCATCGCGGTCCAGTCGAAGCCTTTCGCCGTCGCCAGCGCTTCGTCCTCGCCGAGGCCCTTGAACGCCAACGACAGCGCGGCGGAAGGGCCGAGGGCGATCAGGATGGTGCCGGACTTATCGCTGGCCTGGAACGTCCGCGTCACCTTGAAGCCGTCGATGGTGGTGGTGCTGGCCGGGCCGTGGCTGGCTTCGGTCTTCATCCCGGTGCCGCCGGCCGCCAGCCGGCTCTGGGCCGGCGCGCCGGCGAGCAGCTGGACGCTGACATGGATCTCGCCGCGCTCATAGCCGCGCTGCACCACCACGATGCGGCTGCCGCCGTCCTGCATTGCCAAGCCACCGAGCTTGCCGGCTTTCCAGCCCGGCAGTTCGACCAGCAGCGGCGCGTAGGGCTCCAGCCCGTCCCCGGCGCGCGCCGGCGACGGCGGCGCCAGCGCCGCTGCGGCGAGCGCGGGCGCTACGACAGCCAAACCAGCAAGACGACGACGCGCGATCATGACAACCTCCAATTCAGAACAACGGTGGCAACTTAGCAAGGCCGCCGGCCGCAGCATTGATCTGAGCGCACCATCGCCGAAGGTCGCAGTCGTCGCGTGGAGGAGCCAAGCGCGCCGGATCGGGCGCAGGCGGCATCCCCACAACGCCATCGCCAGCCCACGGCGTTCGCAGCGCTCACCCCTGCTGCCACGGCCGCCCCGATGCGGTATGTTCGATTCGATCCGACTTGCTGCCCGTGGGGACCGCGATGAAAACGGACGACACCCTGATCCTGCACGTCACGCCGCCGGGCAACACCAAGGTGTACCGCGACATCGAGATCGGCGCGGCGTCATCGCTCTATGTCCTCGCCAGGGCGATCGTCTCCGCGTTCGACTTCGATTTCGATCACGCGTTCGGATTCTACTCCGGCCTCACCGACCGGCAGTTGCTGACCAAGCATCCGATGTACGAATTGTTCGTAGATATCGGCGAGGCCGACGAAAAGCGTGCGCTCTCGGTCAAGAAGACCAAGGTCGCCGAGGCGTTTCCGACGATCGGCCACACCATGACGTTCCTGTTCGACTACGGCGACGAATGGCTGTTCCGCGTCAAGCTGATCGAAGCCGGACGCAAGATCGCCAAGGTCAGGTATCCGCGGGTCGTGGCGACGCGCGGCGAAGCGCCGGTGCAGTATCCGGAGCCCGACGATGAGGACGAGGAGGACGGACCGAGGTACATGGTCAATCTGCTGACCGGCGAAAAGATCTGGTTCAAGAAGTAGTCATCCGTCGCCTGGGCGGCGCGCACCCAATGCGCGTTAACCAACCGTTAACGATAACACGGCGCTGACGCGAACCAGACAATTGTCGTCGCGATTAGTATCACATCGAAACGATGGAGAGATGCCATGAGCGAAGCGACACTGATACTTCCGAACATGCGCGGCGGCTGCGCCACCGCCGACGGCAAAGTGCACACGCTGTTTCGGATCAACACCGCGTCCGGCGCGAGATGGCGAAGCCGGCGTCCGTGACGTCCGCGCCTCGGGCCGCGAACGACGACCACACGCCGGACGATCGCGCCCGCGAAGGATGATGACTTCGCGCTGCGGCTCACGCCGCCGCCGGCACCTTCACCCGCGCGCCGGGCGCAATCGTCGGCGGCGCGGCGTTGAGGTGATCGATCGCGAAGCCGGCGGCGGCCTTGTAGCCGGCCATGAAGGCGGCGCGCTCGGCCGGCGGGATCACGTCGTCGATATTGTCGAAGGTGCCGCCGCAGCGCTCGTCGACCAGGTTGAGCAGACCGAACGGTCCGGCGCCGCGATTGCGCAGGATCAGCTGCGAGATCGGGCCGCACAGCTTGGCGTCGAACGCGGCGAGCGCCGCCTCGGTCGCACCATGCGCGACCATCGCGGCGCCGAGTTCGCGCGCGTCGACGATCGCCTGGGTGCCGCCGTTCGATCCGGTCGGATACATCGCGTGCGCGGCGTCGCCGATCAGCAGCACCGGGCCGTCGCGCCAGGTACTCACCGGATCGCGGTCGATCATCGGATTCTCGTAAGCGGAGTCGGCCTCGCGGATCATCGCCGGCACGTCGAGCCAGTCCCACACCCAGCCGTCGAAATGATGCGCGAACTCGGAGGTCGGCACCTGCCGGAACCAGCCCTGCTGCTTCCAGCCGTCGGCATTGTCGAGCGTGACTTCGGCGATCCAGTTCAGCATCGACAGACCGGTCGCGGGATCCGGATGCGAGATCGGATAGATCACCACGCGGTGGCGATGGGTGCCGAGCCCGATGAACGACGCGCCGCTGCGGGTCGGCTTGCCCCAGGTCGTGCCGCGCCACATCACCGCGCCGCCCCAATGGATCGGCGGCTGGGTCGGATGCATCTGCGCCCGCACCGCGGAGTGGATGCCGTCGGCGCCGATCAGCAGCGCGCCGCTCACCTCCGAGCTGCCGCCATCGGCGTGCTCCAGCGTCACGGTGACGCCGTCCGCGGTCTTGCGATAGGAAGTCACGCGGCGGCCGAGCTGCACCGCATCGGCGCCGAGCCGTTCGATCACCTTGTCGTTCAGCAGCATGTGGAAGCGGCCGCGATGCACCGTATATTGCGGCCAGCGATAGCCGGCGGCCTTGCCGCGCGGCTCCGCATAGATGTCGTTGCCGCCCAGCCCGACCAGCGCCCATTCCTTCGCCGGCAGGCCGACGCCGTCGAGGTCGGCTTCGGTGATGCCGAGGTCGAGCAGTTCGCGGACCGCGTTCGGCTGCAGATTGATGCCGACGCCGAGCGGGCGCATCTCGCGCGCCGCCTCATAGACCACGCAGGGCACGCCGATCTGATGCAGCGTCAACGCCGCCGCAAGCCCGCCAATGCCGCCGCCGGCGATGATCACCCTGTCGCTCATGAACGCGTCCTGCCCTGCTCGTGATTGCGACTTGCTGTAGCCAGCAACGCCGGGCGAGGCAAGCAAGGGCGGCCGAGAGGCGCAGCGGCGACGGTATTCGGCTTTCGTTCCCGAAATGGCGCTTGACGGACACGAACATATCGGGAACATTCTGCAATCAGGAATTGCGGAACGATCGGAGCGGTTGCAGCGGGAGGCGTGGATACGGTGTCGTTCTCAGTCGTCCAGCGCAGCGTCGGTGCAGCAGAGCGCCGCCCTGCCCGCCTCCGACAGGACGACCTGTCGTGAGTAGTCCGGAGGAAGACGTCACCACCAAACCGGACGCGCTACGGGTCAGCCCGGAAGCCGATCAGGTCACCGGCCGCTGCGAGTGCTGCGGCCAGATCAGCCGCCGTGTCTCGGGCACGATCGAAACGGCCGATGCCGCCGTCGCGGCCTATACGGTGTGGTGGACAGTCGGCCACGTCGCGGAACGTGGCGCTGAGCTCGACCTGATCATCGGGCGCTGGGGCGACGGCGCCAGCCCGTCCGACCGCTTCGTCATCCGCCTGCATCACTTCATCGCCCCGACCGGCCCGGCCGTGATGGTGCAGGATGCCAGCTTGGCGGAAGGCCTCGACCGGCTCGCCGCGCACGCATTGCGGCGCGACGACATCATCGGCACCCCGCGCGCCGCGGAGGTGTTCGCGTTGTACGACGCGATCGCGCAGCAGGACGCACGGCTCACCGAGCTGTTCGGTGCGCCAGCGCCGTGCGGGCACTGCGGCCCGCGCGCCGAGCGCCGCAAGCTGCCGTCGCGGCGCAGTCGTTCGGGAGCCCGCCGTGGCCGGACTATTTGAACCCGATCGCCAGACCCGACAGATCGAGGTCGGCGATCAGGCCGACCTGCGAGCCGGACAGTTCGAGCACCGCGCCCTTCTCGTTGCGCAGCACGATGGCGCGGGCGCCGACGCCGACCGCCGCACCGGCCCCGACCGCGCCGTAGACGCCGGCGACATCGCGCGGCGAGCGGATGTTGCTGACACGCCCGGCGAGCTGCGCCTTCGAGCCGCCGAACACCAGACCGTAGGACAGCCCGCCGATCGACAGCGGATAACGCCGCCCGTGGAAGTTCAGCATGCCCGAGCCGCCGGAGCCGCCGATCACCCAGCCGCCCTTGTAGATCGTCAGCGAGATCCGTCCCTCGTCGGCGCGGGCCGACGCGCCCAGTGCAAACAGGCCGATCAGCACGGCCACCACGGTCCCCAGCAATCCACGCATCCCGCACTCCTCATGTCGCTCGCCCCTTACGGGCATCATCTTTCCCGTCTAGCACTGCCATTGCGATTCGGGCGCCAAGACGGTGAAACCACCAGCGGCGCCACCGGACCTGCAGCTTGTGCTGAACCGGCGCATCGCTCGCGGCGACAACGAACCGCGACACCGCACCGACCCGACCAGAAGGAGAATCGAATGGTTGCCACCCGCCGATCCGCTGTCAGACTGCTCGTCGGCGGTCTGATGTGTCTTGTCGCCGTGGCACCCGCGCTCGCGACCGAAACTCCGAACTCGTCCGACGTTCTCACCGAAAAGCTCAATGCCTATATCGGCTGCCTCAATCGGCTGTCGGCCCGCGCGTTCGATTCCCGCGCCCGCTACTTCTCCTGGGCCGCCAAGACCGGGCCGACCGGCAAGGAACGGATCGTCTACGGCACCTACACGATCTATGACACCAAGGACTGCCGCGTCGCCGTCGAGAAGGCCAACGCGATCGAGCCGCACGAACCCGACCTCGAAGCCGCCGCCTCTGCCTACGCGGACGCGGTCGGCGAGCTCGAGCCGCTGCTGAAGGAAACCGACGACTACTACACGCAGGAGAACTACAAGGACGACAAGATGGCGAAGGGCAAAGCCCTGCATCCCCGTCTGGTCGCCGCTTGGGATGCGTTCGCGGACGCCGACCGCAAATTGCGCGGCGGCGTCGAAATCATCAAGGACCGTCAGTCCGCCGAGAAGCTGGCGGCGATCGAACGCAGCGAAGGCCGCAAGGCGCGCTACCAGATCGAAGCCACCATGATCGACGCCAAGCGCGTGATCCGCGCGGCTGACGCCGAAAAGCCCGATCTGGCGGCGCTGACAGCGGCCATCGACACTTATGGGAAGACCGTCGCGGCGAACGAGGCTTTCACCGAGGGCGAGCGAAACGCCAAGATCGGCTCGATGTTCATGTCGAACGCCAAGTCGTTTCTCGTCACCGCCAAGCAACTGATGCGCCGCCAGCGCGACAAGACGCCGTATTCGAGCGGCGAGAAGATGATGCTGAGCAACGCCGGCTCGGGATGGATGGTGGAAGGCTCGCCGCCACGCCTGCTGCGCGACTACAATCAGCTGGTCGATTCCTACAATCGCGGCGCAGGTCTCTGAGAGCTCGACCTGGGCTCGGTCAGTCGATCGGTTTCCTCGGCGAGACGGCGCGGGCCGAACACGATCGGTGCAGCCCCGCGCCGCATGCTCTCTGAACTGCTTGCGTTGCTACGCAACCAAAGCGAGAACACTACGATCCGTGGATGGCGGCTCGCGCGAGCTCCGGGCAGCTCGACCGGAGCGACCAGCCCCGGCGGCGTTGCCGAACTCAACGGCGGATCGGGCCGTTGCCGATGCGAGCCCCGCACGATCCCATCGTCGTTGATGCAACTCAAACGCAGCCTCGTTGAGCGAAGACGCGACCATCGTCGAGGCCGGTTCGATGGGTAAAACCCTGCCATTTTGCGCCCCCTGGCTTCCGGCGCGGTGCAATTGACGATAGGTTGAGGGAGATAATTTCCGAGGATCGAGCGGTGCTGCGCAAAGCCTTCATGAGAGTGTTTTCGGCCCATCCGGTCGAGACCATCGCCGCCTGCACCGGTCTGTTCATGATCGCGCTCGGCGTCGCGCTCGGCACGCAGTCGGGCTGGATCTGGTTCTGGGGTCAGATCTCCGCGATCTGCGGCGCCAGCCTCGCGACGCTGGCGGTGGTGTGGACGCTGCGCCAGCGCGCCACGGAGGCCCGCATGGCCGCCAACCTCAACGTGCTGGCGCGCCAGCTCGAGACCTCGATCAGCCAGATCCACAAATCGGTGAAGGGCGGCCGCGACGAGTCGATTCCCGCCGCGGTGTACTTGGCGCAGATCGAGCAGTGCATCGACAATCTGATCGGCGTCACCCACGAAATCGGCGAGATCACCGGCCGGCAACTGCCGTTCGACGTGATCGAGATGCTGACCGCGCGCGATACGCTGCAGATCGAAGCGCGGATCACCGACGGCCGCACGCCCGAGCGCAAGCTGGTCACCGAGACCGAGAACTGCCCGGCGTGCAAGAAGCAGGTCGAATTCCAGGTCGGCAGCCTGCCCGGCGACAGCGCCAAGCCGACCTGCCCGCATTGCGGCCAGCGCTTCCACGCCCACCGCTCGACCAGCGGCAACATCTTTCTGCGGATGCCGGGCGCCTCGCAATTCACCCGCGCGGTGTCGGTCAATTGCCCGGTCTGCGCCAGCAAGATCCCGGCGAATATCGACCAGGGCAAGCAGCACTCGGAGACGCGCTACTGCTTCTCCTGCGGCGCCAAAGTGTCGATCGATCCGCTCGGCCAGCAATGTACGCTGCTCAGCAAGCAGGACCGCCTGCCCGGCCATCTCAACGGCGCCGGCACGCTGGTGTGCGGCAAGTGCAACGACCCGGTGATCACGCTGACCTCGAACAGCGCCGGCACCTACGGCATCTGCCGCAAGGACGACGGCCTGGTGTTCGCCGCCGCCGGCACGCCGCCGCATCCGGCGCGCGCGCCCGCACCACCGGCCGCTTCGCCGCACCCTGCTGGGTCGCCCTCCACTTCGGCGCCATCCACTTCCTCGCCATCTCCTTCGGCACCCGCGCCATCGCCACAAGCCGCCAAGCCGCAAGGCGACGCGATGGCGCGCAGCGACGCTGCCGAGTAGCGCGGCGGCGCCTGCCTGCAACCGCGCCCGCCGCGGAATTGAAGCCGTCACGCAAGCTCTGGTAAAGTCACGCATCAGAATCGTTTGGGGGCGTTGCGTGGCTGAAGAAGAATCCACCCGCCGCGGACGTCCGGGACCGCAAGGTCCGCGTGGACGTCCCGGCGAACCGGGCCGACCGGGACCGCAGGGACATCCGGGCCGCCCAGGCCCCGAAGGTCCGCGTGGCAAGCCAGGCCCGATCGGCAAGCCCGGCCCGCAAGGCAAAGCCGGGCCGCAAGGCAAGCCCGGCGTCCCCGGCAAGGCCGGACCGGCCGGCAAACCCGGTCCGGATGGCAAGCCCGGCCCCGATGGCAAACCCGGTCCGATCGGCCCGCGTGGCGAACAAGGCCCCCGCGGCGAGCAAGGTCTTCGTGGTGAGCAAGGACCGCGTGGTGAACAGGGACCGCGCGGCGAGCCCGGCCCGCCCGGCGCGCTGCCCTCGATCGATCAGGTGATGCCCTGGCTGCACCTGATCTTCGACGCCTACGAAGACTACAAGGCGCAGCGGGCCCGCGAAGCGCGTGAGCTGGAAGAGCGGATCGCCGCCGAAGCGCTCGAGCAGGCGGCCCGCGAAGCCGCCGCGCGCGAGGTCGCCGCCGCGATCGAAGCGGCCAATGCCGAAGCCGAAGCCGAAATCGCGTCCGAGGACGACGCCAACGGCGATGGCGGCAAGAAAAAGAAGAAGCGCAAGCACAAGGACTGATCGGCGTCAGCCGCGACGTCCTCATCGCGCGGCGCGGCCGGTGTCTCAATGCCACTTGCCGCGTCATGATACGAAGCCGATCGGACCTTGCCGATCGCGGTGCAATGATTAGCTGACGTCGAACAGTGCATCGCACGGCGGAGACGGCGGCATGGCCTCGGCGATCTGGTACTATACGGTTCTGGTCGTCGAATCCGTTCTCGGCGTCGTCGGCCTGCGGCTGTATGAGGAGCCGGCCTATACCGTGCTCGACCGGCCGGCCGAGGCGATCGAGATCCGCCGCTATGCCCCGCGCATTGCCGCAGAAGTCGATCTCGAACGCAGCGGTAACGCCGACAGCCAAGCCTTCACGCTGCTGTTCAACTACATCGCCGGCGCCAACCGCGGCATCTCGGGCGCGTCCGAGCGCGTGGCGATGACCGTGCCGGTCGATGTCGCACGTCCTGCGAAGATCGCCATGACCGCGCCGGTGGAAACCGCAACGCAGGGGCGGATGACACGGATGCGATTCTTTCTGCCGGCGGAGTACACGATCGACACCGCGCCGAAGCCGGACGATACGCGGGTGCAGATCGTCACCGTGCCGGAACAAACTATTGCAACGCTGCGCTTCTCCGGCACTGGCAGCGACCTGCGCGAGCGTGAGCAGCAACTGATCGCCGCGCTCGCGAACACGCCGTGGCAGCCGGTCGGCGCGCCCTACGGCCTGTTCTACGATGCGCCGTTCACCTTGCCCTTCGTCCGCCGCAACGAAGCGGCGGTGGACGTCGCCAAGCGCTGATCACACCAAGCCGAGGTCGGCGGGACGAACACCGGCAAAGATCCGCTGCAGCGCAGCCGCATCGAGCCCATACATCCGCTGCACCAGGCCGGCGAACAGCGCGCGATAGTCGGTCAGCACCGGATAGTCGCGATTCTGAAACAGCGCCGTCTGCGCGACCTTGATCTGCTCGCCGGCGATCCGCCCGCCATTGAGCCCGCCGCCGAGCACCCAATACACACTGCCATGGCCGTGATCGGTGCCGCGGTCGCCGTTCTCGCGGAACGTCCGTCCGAATTCGGAGATCACCACGACCACACTGTCGCGCCACGCCGCCGGTCCAATTTCCTCGCGGAAGCCGGCCAACGCCCGGCCGAGCTCACCGAGCCGATCGGCGAGATAGCCGGTCGCCGCGCCCTGGTTGACGTGGGTGTCCCAGCCGCCGACATCGACGAAGCCGAGATTGAACTGCTCGCGCATCAACCGGCCGATCCGCCGGGCCGACAGTTCGAAACCGCGCGGCGACACCGCACCGCGGTTGGCGGCGGTCATCTCGTCGGAGATCGACTTCACCACTTCGTCGCGCACGCGAAAGCCTTCGGCCACCGCGGACGCGAGCTTAGTCCGGGCGTACATCTGCTTGATCAGCTCGGCCTGGCGATCGTCGACGCCGGGCTTGCCGACATTGCCGAGTGCGATATTCGGGATCTCGGCCTGACCGCGGAAGATCAGCGGCAATTGCTCGGTGAAGGCGATCGGCTTCACCCGCGTCAGTTCGGCGGCGAGCCGGCTCATGAAGCCGGAGCGATAGTCGCGCCGGCCGGTCGTCGACTGGCCGAGCTCGATCGTATCCTGGGTCTCGAAGTGACTGCGGGTGGTGTCGTCGCTGGTGCCGGCGAACGGTACGAACGCAATCTCGCGGCTGGTCCACAGCGGCGCGATGGTATCGCGCAGCGCCGGGTGCAGGCCCCAATCGGCGTCGAGCGCGACGGCGGCGTTCGGATTGCCGATGTCCGGCTTGGCGATCGCGAGGTGCGGCCGTGACTCGTAGTAGAAGCTGCTCGACACCGGCACCACCACGTTGGCGGCGTCGTAAGCGCCGCGCAGGAACACGACCAGCAGCTTGGCGTCGGTGGCGGGCGCGGCCCACACCCGGCCGGCGATCGTGGTCGTCAATGCGGCCGGTGCGAGGGCCGCGACGGCTTTCAGCAGATCACGACGGTTCATGCGGCAGCTCCGCGCGTTGACGAACCATGAATTCGGGCGACGACAGAAACAGCGTATTCCAGTCCTGCGGCGAGACCGCAGAGTCGAGCGCGCTACGCGTGGTCGAACTCAGCGTCCGGCTCAGCCCACCGAAATACAGCGCGTTCTGCAGCAGCGGGAACGCGGGCCGATCCTTGGCATCCGCCTGGTCCGGCTTGAACAGCCCGGCCGAGCCGGAACCGATCTGGCGCGCGATCTCGAACCGCAGCATCATCTGGCCCGGGCCGTTCCAGGCGCTCGCAGTCAGCGGATAGCCGTCCGGCGTCTGGCGCTGATACAGTCCCTCGCCGAGGCGGCCGAGCCAACGCTGGATCGGCACGGTATTGAGCACCACCTTGTCGTCATAAGCGAGCCGCACCGCCGAATACACGTAGCCGACCGGATCCTTGAAGCGCTCGCCGGTCTTCAGTGAGGCGTCGAACTCCGGCGCGCCGATCATCGTGGCGAGCACCTGCGCGATGTCGCCGTCGGATGCGATGAAGGTTTTCGCCATCTTGTCGATCAACGATTGCGGCGGCTCGTCCGATACGAAGTACGTGGCAATCTTGCGCGAGACGTGCTGCGCGGTCGCCGGATTGTGCACGATCAGGTCGAGCGCCTGATCGACTTCGGCCAGGCCGCTGCCGCGGATGGTGTGGCCGAGAAAGACCTTGTCGGAGTAATCGTGCCGCGCCGGATTGAATTCGAACGCGCCGTCGCGCACGAGCTGCGAAGCCAGCGCTGGCCTGAGCTTCGGATCCTCGGGCCGATAGTCGATGCCGACGCCAGTCAGAATTCTGGCGAGCGCTTCGACATCGGCCTGGGTGTAGCCGCTGCCCACCCCCATGGTGTGCAGCTCCATGATCTCGCGCGCATAATTCTCGTTGAGCCGGCCGTTCGCATTGCCGGCATTGTCGAGATAGCGCAGCATCGCCGGATGCCGCAGCGTCGCGCGCAGCAGGTCGCCGAACTTGCCGAGCGCGTGCGCGCGGATCGCCCGATCCTCATAGTCGCCGAGCAGGAGACGCAGCTCGGCCTTGCTCTGGTGGACGTTGAAGTGGTTCAGCCAGAACCAGCTCATCCGCTCGCGGAGCTGGTCGGGCGCGTACAGCGCGCGCAGGATCGAGCGGCTCGCCGCCTGCTTGGCGCAGTCGTTCAACGCCTGCTGGTACACCTGCTTGGCGGTCTTGCGCGCTTCCGGATCGGTGAGCTGATTGGCCTCCTTGGCCTGCGCCTGAAACGCGTTGATCGTCGCCGGCGTCAGGTTGCTCGCGTCGGACATCGCCTCGATCTGAGCGGCGGCCGGCGGCGGCAGCGGATTGTCTGCGGCCGGATGAAGCTGCTGATCGAGCCAGCGCGCCGCGCCGAGCTTCTGGAATTGCGCAACGGTGGAGCCGTTGACGCCCCAGGTCAGCCGATCGATCAGCGCCAGATCGTGCGCCGAAATGTCCGCGGCCTGGGCCGGCCGTCCGCCGAACACCGCGGCGGCTGCAATCGCCAGTGCAGCCAGCCCGAACCCGTTCCTCAGCTTAATGATCATCATCCGCACCGTCCGCGGCCGGTTGCCTAGGTCGAGCGGTATCATGCGGCCTTGGTCGCTGAACCGGCACTGAATGCTCGATGGCGAGAGCATGGCGTGGTGATGACGAGCGCCGACGGCAGCCGAGTACAGGTCCGGCAACATCCGGAATACTACGTAAGGCACCTCACAACACGATTTCGGCCGTATCCTGCTGATTACAGGTAACTATTTGCCTCGCAACGGATTTTCGGACGCTGACTATTAACCGTGGTTTCACGAGGTCGGCGTAGTCCTGCCGCGATGCGCGGACGCGCAATTCACGATTTCGCCGCGGTCTCGCCGGTGCTTCGGCCGACCGCGCCAATGCGAAGGTTCTCCACATGAGATTCAATAGTATCGGAATGAAGCTCGGCCTCGCGAGCTTGACCAGCATTGCGCTGTCGCTCGGCATGGCGGCCAATCAGCTGACGACCGAGCGATCGATCAATGCCGTCAACGCGCGGGCCGACGCGCAGCAGATGGTCGCCGATCACGGTCTCGAAGCCAACGTCGCGCTGCGCCGGATGCAGCTCGCCGCTGCCGAGATCCGCCTTGCCACGACGCCGGCGCAGGTCGAGAGCGCTCTCACCGCACTGCACGACGCGCGGGAGTCGATCGATCGTCGGATCAGCAACGCGGTGGCGCAGATCGCAGACGGCACCGACAAGGAACGCCTGCGTTCGATCGGGGCCCTGACGACGCAGTACGATAGTGCGATGACCGAAGCCGGCAAGCTGACCAAAGCCGGCCAATCAGGCGCCGCCAACGACGCCGACAAGGCCAAGCGCGACCAATTGGTCAGCCAGGCCCACTCGGTCGCGACGCAAGCGCTCGGTCTGATGGGCGAGGCAGTCGAGCGCGCCGAGAAGGCTGCCAAGGCCACCAAGACTCAGGCCGCGGACGAGCTGTTCAGCGCCAACCGGATCAACTTCGCCCTCGGCATGGTGGTGATGATCTCGCTGGTGATCTCGATGGTATTCACCTTCTTCGGCATCTCGCGGCCGCTGATGCGGCTGAACGGCGCGCTCGGCAAGATGGCGGGCGGCCAGCTCGACGTCGAAATCCCCGGCGCCTCTCGGGGCGACGAGATCGGCGACATCGCCAAGACCGTGGTGGTGATCCGCGAGAATGCCGATCACCGCGCACGCGAGGAAACCGAGCAGAAAGCCCACCAGGACGAAATGGCGGCGTTGCAGCGCAAGCAGGAAATGCAGAAGCTCGCCGACGCGTTCGAGGGCGCGGTCGGCCGCATCGTCGAAGCGGTATCGAGCGCATCGACCGAACTCGAAGCCTCCGCCAGCAAGATGGCGCACACCGCCGAAGAGGCCGAAAAGCTCACCGTCGCGGTCGCCGGCGCGTCAGAGATTGCGACCAGCAATGTGCAATCGGTCGCTTCGGCCACCGAGGAGATGGCATCGTCGATCCACGAGATCAGCCGCCAGGTTCAGGACTCGTCGCGGATCGCCAGCTCCGCTGTGCAACAGGCCAACAAGACCAACGACCGCATCAATCAGCTCGCCACCGCAGCGCAGCGGATCGGTGACGTCGTCGATCTGATCAACACCATCGCCGGCCAGACCAACCTGCTGGCGCTCAACGCCACGATCGAAGCGGCGCGCGCCGGCGAAGCCGGCCGCGGCTTCGCCGTGGTCGCCGCGGAAGTGAAGGCGCTCGCCGAGCAGACCGCGAAAGCGACCGGCGAGATCAGCCAGCAGATTTCCGGGATGCAGGCCGCGACCGAAGAGTCGGTGTCGGCGATCAAGGAGATCGGCACCACCATCGGCCAGATGTCGGAGATTTCGTCGGCGATTGCCTCGGCGGTCGAGCAGCAGGGCTCGGCCACCCAGGAGATCTCGCGCAACGTCCAGCAGGCGGCGCAGGGCACCATGCAGGTCAGCGCCAACATCGCCGACGTCGAGCGCGGCGCTGCCGAGACCGGCCAGTCGTCCTCTCAGGTGCTCGCAGCGGCCCGGTCGTTGTCGAACGACAGCGCGCAGCTCAAGACCGAAGTGGCACGCTTCCTCAGCTCGGTGCGGGCGGCCTAATCGCCCCTCGCCTCATCGTCCGAACCGCACGGCCCGGCTTCCCGCGAAGCCGGGCCGATTGCGTTTCTACCTTCCGAACCGGATCTTGCGTTTGGCACGCACAGGTTGCAAACTGCGATCGCGGCCGGGGGAGGTTGCGGTGCGTGTAGCGTTGTGTGTGATTGGCCTGGCGTTGGCCGGATGCGTCAGCGACGGTACGCTGCGATCAGGCAGTTGGCAGATCGATCAGCGCCCAGATCTGATCACCGGAAAGCCGGTGGCGGGCGCAGTGACGATCGCTGCCCAGGCGTCAAACAGCACCGACCCGCTGCGCGTTGCAATGGCGAGCCTGCAGCTCACCTGCTTTGAGAACCGGCCGGTTGCCAAGATCAATTTCAGCTTCCGGATCGGCAGCGATCGCAACACCAGTTTCGGTTACCGCTTCAACGACAAGCCGGGCCACGACGCAGTCGAGTCGCGGGTGCTGCTGGGCCTTCGGGTGATCGTGATCGAAGATGCCGCGGCGCTGCAACAGTTCGTCGCCGACCTGCACGGCGCGAACCGGCTCGTGGTGCGGATCAGGTCGCTGAATGCAGGGACCAGTACGGCGGTGTTTCCGGTCGACGGCTCGGATCAGGCGATCGAGGCCGCCTATCGCGAATGCCCGTTGTCGCCGGCGCAAGAGCCGCGCCGGACGACGTGAGAGCGATGGCCGCTGGGCGGCCCTGCCGGGCGGAAGACCGCCCGGCCGAGCGATCAGTGATCGAGGATCAGTGATCGAGCTCGCCGATGTGATGCTGCTGATACAGTTCGACACCGATGCGGCCGACCAGATCGAGCTGGGTCTCCAGGAAGTCGATGTGGCCTTCCTCGTCCTTCATCAGCTCTTCGAACAGGTCGCGCGACACGTAGTCCTTGACGCTGTGGCAGTAGGTCGCCGCTTCCTGATACAGCGTGCGCGCGTCGATCTCGGCCTGAAGGTCGGCTTCGAGCACTTCCTTGATGTTCTGGCCGATCCGCAACGGATCGAGCACCTGCATGTTCGGGAAGCCGTCGAGGAACAGGATCCGGTCGGTGAACTTGTCGGCGTGGACCATCTCCTCGATGGATTCCTTGCGCCAGACCTTGGCGAGATCCTTCAGGCCCCAATTGTCGAGCAGGCGATAATGCAGCCAATACTGGCTGATCGCCGTCAGTTCGCTACGCAGACCGCGGTTGAGATACTCGATGACCTTTGCGTCGCCCTTCATGGTGGTTCCGTAACTCCTGCAATCGGCAAACCGCCAGCGCGGCCGCTTTAGAATTAGAATAATTCTAGATCAGAGTGCGGGTGAAATGCAATCCCGGTGGCGGATCAATCCACGGTGACGGAACCGAATGTTCAGAGAGCGAAAGATTCAGGCGTTGGTATTGCGATGATCGGCGCCGCACAGCGCCTCTTTCATGATGTTCTTGATCGTGTGCATGCAGCGACCGCACTTGCGGCTGCAGCCGAGGCAGCGATGCACCTCGCCTGGGTTGCGCGCGGGGCCGCCTTCGCTGTGCATGGTGGCACGGACATCGTGGTCGCTGAGGACGTTGCAAGAACAAACGATCATCGGTCTCAATCCAGCAGGTCGCAGCTTTCGAATAGTGAGTTGCAATCGCGGAAGCAAAAGGAAAACGTGCAACTTCAACCTATTCCAATCTGCAAGAGGCGGCTTGATTTCAGTCAAGCGCGACACGCCGGCTGTTTAGATCCGCTCCAATCTCGCGTAGCTCGACGACGCCGATGGCGTCTTCGGCAAGACTGCGAAGTCCGCACGCTGCCACTGCAAATGCTCGGCGACGCGACTGACAATGGCAGCACTGCGGCGACGGTATTCATGGTTCGTTCAATCGATTGGTGAAAGCATACGGTATGGACCATGGCAGGGACGCGCCCGCGCCCCATCGGGTCCGGTGATCGATCGAAAGGTGATGCCATGAAAAAGTCGATGATGGCGTTGGCTGCAGCTGCGACGCTGGCGGTTGCGGCGGTTGGATCAACCGCGCCGGCACAGGCGCATGACGGCTTCGGCGCGGGAATCGCGGCCGGGCTGATCGGCGGCGCGCTCATCGGCGGTGCGCTTGCCTCGCCCTATTACGGCGGCCCCGGCTATTATTACGGCGGCGGATATGGCTACGGCTACGGCCCGCGCTACGTCTATGGCTACCGCCCTGCCCCGGCCTATGTGGTCGCGCCCGGGTATTACGGCGGCTGCTATTGGCAGCGGCAGCGGTTCTGGGACGGCTACGGCTGGCGAATCCGCCGAATCCGCGTCTGCGAGTAAGGATGAACCCTACGCCGTCCGGTGCCGACGAACTCTGCAGCCTGAACGCCCGGTCGACGTCGGCTGTCGGCGGTATCGGCCCGAAAAACACCGCTTTTCGGAGACACTGATCTGCCGGCCGATATGCGACAATTGACGGCATTGCGCTTTTTTGGTGCTGTGCGGTCGGGGACTACCGGTTCGTTTATCTAGCGCCAGGCGCGGCGCGATCTCAGGAGAGCCTCTCAGATGAAGAAGACTGTTACCGCCCTGCTTGCTGCTGCGACCGTCGCCGGTTCGCTGGTCAGCATCGCCCCCCCTGCCAAGGCCGATGGCGGCCGGATCGCCGCCGGCATCGCAGGCGGCCTGATCGGCGGCGCCCTGCTCGGTGGCGCGCTCGCCAACAGCCGCCCGGCCTACGCCGAACCCGCCCCGGTCTATGTCGAAGAGCCGGTGTGCCACTGGACGCGTGAGCGTTTCTGGGACGACTACGCCGGCGTGTGGCGTTCGCGCCGCGTCCGCGTGTGCGATTGATCCTGTCGCGGCGCAAAGCCCGCGCCTGCGCGAATTTCCAACCCGGCCGAGCCATCGGCCGGGTTTTTGTTTACTCGGGTTTGGCTTACCCGGCCTTTCATTGCCTCAGCGCGTCGCTTCGATCGCGCGCAGCACCGTCTCACTCGGCCAGCAGTCGACCTTCAGTCCGGCCCGCTTCTGGTAAGCGCCGAGCGCGGCGCGGGTCAGCATTCCGGCCTTGCCGTCGACCTTGTCCTGATAGAAGCCGAGCCGCGTCAGCCCGCGCTGCATCGCTTCGACGTCCGCGGTGCGAAGCTGTTTCGACGCCGACCAAGGCGTCGCGAAGGGGCGCGGATCGGTCATCCGGTCGGCCAGATGGCCGACGAACAGCACGTACAGATCCGAGAAATTATACTCCTTGATCACGAAGTAGTTCTTCGTGGTCAGGAACGCCGGACCGTAGCTACCCTCGGGCTGCAGCAGCGACGCCGGCTGCCGCAGTTCCTCGGTGCTCAGCTTCGCCGGCCGCGCCAGAGCAAAGCCTTCGTGCAACCACTGGCCGATCGGCTTGGTCACCTCCGGCACGCCCTGCGTGCAATCGGCGCGCGCCGGCGCCTTGACCTCGTAGGCCCAACGCACGCCGCCCTGCCAGCCCTTGTTGACGAGCTGCTGCGCCGCCGAGGCCAGCGCGTCCGGCACCGAGTGCCAAATGTCGACCTTGCCGTCGCCGTCGAAATCGACGCCGTGCTTGTAGTATTCGGACGGCAGGAACTGGGTCAGGCCGGTGGCGCCGGCCCAGGACGAGCGCATCCCCTGCCGCGTCACCACGCCGTCGCTGATGATCTTCATCGCCTCGATGAATTCGACGCGGTACTGCTCCTTGCGGCGCCCGACATAGGCCTGGGTCGCCAGCACCCGCACCGCATCGTAAGGCAGCCGGTAGCGGCCATAATCGGTTTCGCGTCCCCAGATCGCCAGCACCACCGGCCCCGGCACGCCGAAGCGGCGCTCGATTCCGTTCAGCGTCGACCGGTACTTGTCGAGCAGCTTGCGGCCGTGCGCGGCGAGGCTCTCGATCCGCGATTCCTTGACGTAATCGGCCGGCACCTGGACGAACTCGGCCTGCCGCGGCGCGCCGGTCTTCGGCCGCCCCGGCAGGATCAGGTCCGGCAGCTTGTAGTCCGGCTCGAGTCCGGCAGTAACCGCATCGAAGGTGGCGCGCGAGACCCCGGCCTGTTGCGCCTCGGGCCATAGCGATGCGATGAAGCGGGTGAAGCCAGGGTCCGCGGCGCGGGCGACCGTCGGGCCGGACAGCACCGCGGCCATCACCGCCGCGCCGAGAACGACCGCCGCGACGGCCCGCCGCATCAATGTCCGGCGTGCGCCTTGGCCTCCTCGATCGCCAGATTCGAAATCCGGTCGACCCAGGCGATGCCGATCGCCGACAGGATGAACACGGTGTGGATGATGGTCTGCCACATCACTCCGGTTTCGGTGTAGCCACCGACCCGGCCCTCGGCGCCGATATTGCCGGCCTCGATGAAGGTCCGCAGCAGATGGATCGAGGAGATGCCGATGATCGCCATCGCCAGCTTGATCTTCAGCACGCTGGCGTTGACGTGGCTGAGCCATTCCGGCTCGTCCGGATGACCGCGCAGGCCGAGCCGCGACACGAAGGTTTCGTAGCCACCGACGATCACCATCACCAGCAGGTTTGAGATCATCACCACATCGATCAGCCCCAGCACCGCCAGCATGATCTGCTGCTCGCTGAAGTCGAACGAGTGCTGGAACAGATGCCACAGCTCCTTCAGGAACAGCACGACGTAGATGCCCTGGGCGACGATCAGCCCGACATACAGCGGCAATTGCAGCCAGCGCGAGCCGAAGATCAGCATGGGGATCGGGCGCAGCGGCGAGCCTTTCGGCGGCAGCGGCGTCTCTGGTGTCATCGACATGAAAGAAAGCTCCGAACAGCGTGATGGGGCGAACAGTCACTTGGGAACTTCCTTCGATTCTGTCGAGACTCCGGGGAGCGGCGTTTAACCGCAGTTTATGGCCGGACCACCGGGTCGGAGCACCATCACGCCGCCGGAACGCCGCACACGATCTGGGACCGGGCCGGCTATTTGACGGCGACGAGGAAGATCCGCGGAAACCGCAGCAACACTTTGCCGTCCGCCTGCGCCGGATAAGCCGCCGCGATCCGCGCCGTGTAGGCGGCCAGATAGGTCTTGCGCTCCGGCAGCTCGAGCGGGTCGATGAACGGTCGCAGCCCGGTACCCTTGACCCATTCGACGATCGCTTCGGGGCCGTCGAGGACGTGGTTGTAGACGGTGTGCCAGATCTCCAGCCGGCTGCACAGCGGCCGCAACGCGTCATAGTACACGCCGGGCTTCGGCAGCGTGTCGCGCAGCTCGGCGGCCTTCGACAATTGCTGGCGCCAAGGCTCCTGCATCGCGACTTCGCGCATCAGGATATGCGACGGCTCGTCGAGATTATCGGGCATCTGGACGGCGAGCACACCACCGGACTCGAGCCCCGCAGCCAGCCGCTTCAGGTGCTTGAGGTGATCCGGCACCCACTGAAACACCGCATTGGCGAACAGCACATCGGTGCCGGCCGGCGGCGCCCAATGCGCCACATTGGCCTCGATGAACTTGTGGGTAGGCAGCCGCTCGCGCGCCTGGCGCAGCATGTCGGCGGAGGTGTCGACGCCAATCACCGCAGCGTCCGGCCAGCGCTCGACCAGCAGCGCGGTGGAATTGCCCGGCCCGCAGCCTATGTCGGCGACCTTGCGCGGCGCCGTGGTCGGCACCTGCGCCAGCAGATCCCGCGCCGGCCGGGTCCGCTCGTCTTCGAATTTCAGATATTGCTCGGCATTCCAGTCGGCCATTCAGCGTCCCTTGCGCCCCCGAGTCTGTGAGGGGAAAGCTATTGATCGGGAAGGATTTTGCAATATCCTCCAGCGATCGTATATTTGTGACATATACAGATGATCGACCTGAGCCAGATCGTCGGATTTGATTGGGACGACGGCAACTCGACCAAGAGCACGCAGAAGCACGCCGTAAGCCGCGGCGAGGCCGAGCAAGTCTTCGCCAACACGCCGCTGCTGCTCTTCACCGACTGGACGCACAGCACGTCAGAGCCGAGGTACCATGCTTACGGGCAGACCGACGCCGGACGGCTCATCCAGATCAGCTTCACGCTACGCCACGATGGCACTCTGTTGCGTGTGATATCTGCCCGACCGATGAGCGCAAAGGAGCGCGCGAGATATGGCCAAGAAGCTTAAGCAGGTTCCGAAATTCGCAAGCGAAGCTGAAGAGCGTCAATTTTGGGAGACGCACGACACTGCGGATTATTTCGACTTGTCGAAGGCGGTTCCCGTCCGCTTTCCAAACCTTAAGCCCTCTACCGTTTCGATCTCGCTACGCCTCCCAATCGCCATGCTGGAGCAAATCAAAGTCGCCGCCAACAAACGCGACGTGCCGTATCAGTCGCTGATCAAGATGTGGTTGAGCGAGAAGGTGGGGTAGCTTACCCGCATAAGCTGGCTTGACTGGTCTTGCCAACGGAGAGCGTGTCAACGACACACATTGGCATTGACGGTCGGAGAGCTCAGTATTACTTCTTGTAAATTGGTAATACCAGGCGGTGAACCATGCCGACAACGATCACCAGCAAGGGCCAAGTTACGCTTCCGAAGAAGATTCGCGACGCCGCCGGGATCAAACCCGGCGACAAGGTCGAAGTTCGCAACACAGCGTCAGGCGGCATCTACATTGGAAAATCCGGGTCCGAGGCTGAGTACCTAAAGAAACTTCAGGCGCTCGCCAAACGCCATCCGATCCGCGGCAATACTGACGAAATCATGAGGGAATTAAGGGGCGATCCCGCGGACGACTACAAGTCGTGACACTCGTCGATACCAATGTCCTGATCGACATCCTGACAATGGATCGGACATGGCGACCGTGGTCGGCGGCGGCACTACGGCAACAATCGCTGCATGGCGCCCTCTTGATCAACGAGATCATCTACGCCGAGCTGTCGAGCCGGTATTCCACTCAGAAAGCGCTCGACGCCGTCGTGCACACGCTCGGCCTCGATTTGGAGTGGCTTCCAAAGACGGCGCTGTATATCGCTGGGAGAACATTCAGCGACTATCGACGCGCCGGCGGCACGCGGACCAGCGTGCTAGCCGACTTCTTCATCGGCGCACACGCAGCCGCGGCCGGACTGCCTATCCTGACTCGCGACACCGGGCGCTATCGCAGCTACTTCCCCGGCGTCGCATTGATCACCCCTGACTGACGCGCCTCAGCGCGTCAGTTTCTTGTACTTCGCCCGGTGCGGAATGATGGCGTCCTGGCCGAGACGGCGCATCTTGTCCTTCTCGTAGTCCTGGAAGTTGCCTTCGAACCACTCGACGTGGCTGTCGTCTTCGAACGCCAGAATGTGCGTGGCGATACGGTCGAGGAACCAGCGATCGTGGCTGATGATCACGGCGCAGCCGGCGAAATCCTCCAGTGCCTCTTCGAGCGCGCGCAGGGTGTCGACGTCGAGGTCGTTGGTCGGTTCGTCGAGCAGCAGCACGTTAGCGCCGGACTTGAGCATCTTGGCGAGGTGGACGCGGTTGCGTTCACCGCCCGACAGCGAGCCGACCTTCTTCTGTTGATCGCCGCCCTTGAAGTTGAACGCCGAGCAATAGCCGCGCGAATTGACTTCCTTCTTGCCGAGCAGGATCAGCTCGTTGCCGCCGGAAATCTCTTCCCACACCGTTTTCTTAGCATCGAGGCTGTCCCGCGACTGGTCGACATAGCCGAGATGCACGGTCTCGCCGACCGTGATGGTGCCGCCGTCGGGCTTCTCCTGACCGGTGATCATCCGGAACAGCGTGGTCTTGCCGGCACCGTTCGGGCCGATCACGCCGACGATGCCGCCGGGCGGCAGCTTGAAAGTGAGGTCGTCGATCAGCAGCTTGTCGCCGAAGCCCTTGGTCAGGTGCTCGAAGTCGACCACGTTGTTGCCGAGCCGCTCGGCCACCGGAATGATGATCTGCGCGGTCTGAGTCTGCTTCTCGCTGGCCTTGGCGAGCAGTTCCTCGTACCGCTGGTAGCGCGCCTTGGACTTGGCCTGGCGGGCCTTGGGCGACGAGGCGATCCACTCCTGTTCGCGCTCGAGTGTCTTCTGGTGCGCGGCGTCCTCGCGGCCCTCCTGCAGCAGCCGCTTCTGCTTCTGCACCAGCCAGGACGAGTAGTTGCCCTCGTAGGGAATGCCGCGGCCGCGGTCGAGCTCGAGAATCCAGCTCGTGACGTTGTCGAGGAAGTAGCGATCGTGGGTGACGATCAGGATCGCGCCCGGATAGTTGCGCAAATGGTTTTCCAGCCACGACACCGACTCGGCGTCGAGATGGTTGGTCGGTTCGTCGAGCAGCAAGAGGTCGGGCTGGTCGAGCAGCAGCTTGCACAAAGCGACGCGGCGGCGTTCGCCGCCCGACAGCTTGGAAACGTCGGCGTCGTCCGGCGGGCAGCGCAGCGCGTCCATCGCCTGGTCGACCTTGCTGTCGAGATCCCACAGCCCGGCGGACTCGATCTGGTCCTGCAGCGCTGTCATCTCGTCGGCGGTCTCCTCGGAGTAGTTCATCGCCAGCTCGTTGTAGCGATCGAGGATCGCCTTCTGCTTGGCGACGCCGAGCATGACGTTCTCGCGCACGTTAAGCGCCGGATCGAGCTGCGGCTCCTGTTCGAGATAGCCGACGCGGGCGCCTTCGGCGACCCAGGCTTCGCCGGTATATTCCTTGTCGATCCCCGCCATGATCTTCAGCAGGGTCGATTTACCGGCGCCGTTGACGCCGAGCACGCCGATCTTGGCGTCCGGGTAGAACGACAGATGGACGTTATCCAGCACTTTGCGGGTCGGATAGGCCTTGGTCAGACCCTGCATGAAATAGACGAACTGGCGAGCCATTTTGGCCTTGCAACCTTCACGAGCTTTGAGAGAGGATGCCTCTTCTAGCGAAACGAGCCGCATTTCACAATCGACGATGCGGTCGCTGCGGGGCCGACGATGGTGGCCACAGAGCAGACGGAAGCTGGTGAGGTCACGTCCGATACGATTCCGTCCTGGGGCGCCGATCCGCTCGGCATTCGGGCCGACGTTCGCGCGTTTGCGCGGATGATTTGCCTCGAACAGGCGACGCCGCCGCTGTCGATCTGCCTGCTGGGCGAATGGGGCTCCGGCAAGTCGAGCTTTATGGAAGGCATCCAGAGCGAGGTTAAACGACTCACCGCACCGCCGCCCGAAGGGCGCGCCGCCGCTGCACCGGCGGAGGACGAGCCCAATTTCGTTGAGGACATCGTCCAGATCCGGTTCAACGCTTGGCATTTCGCCGACGCCAATCTGTGGGCCAGCCTCACCGCGGTGTTCTTCGATCAACTTCGCCGTGGCGGATATGACGGCGGCCGGCAGCGCGATTATCAGGCGCTGATCACCAAGGTCGCCGACAAGGTGAGAAGCCTGGAGGCGAGCACCGCACAGGCGGTCGGCAAGGTGGACGACGCCAAGCGCAAGCTGGAAACCGCCACCGCGGCTCTGACGCTTGCGGAGAAGCAGCTCACCGCCAGCGAAGTCGCGCTGGCCTGGGACCAGCTCCAGGCCGATTTCGAGACCATCCGCAAGGACAATCAGAGCAAGCTGAAAGAGATCGGCCGCCGCGTCTATCGCGACGATCTGGCGGCGGATACCAAGACATTCGCCGCCGCCGTTGCCGACGCAGCCTCGGCGCCGGGAAAGCTCGCCTTGATTGGACGCATCCTGATCGGCGGCGGCCCGGCCACCTGGCTCGGCATCGTCGCGATCTTGGCGATCGGATGGATCGGCGTCGTCCTGCCGGCATTCGACACCGCCGAGGCCGCGACCTTGTATCAGCGTGTCGCGGCCTGGGGCGCCGGCAGCTTCGCGGCGCTCGGCGCGCTGTGGCAGGCGTTCCGGATGGCCAAGCCGATCATGGACGGCGCCTGGACTTACGCCAAGGCGGTCGAAGGCGCACGTGAGAAGGCCGCCAAGGATCTCGATGCCAAACGCAAACAAGCAGCCGAGGCCACCGCCGCGTTGGCGGCCGCGGAGGCCGAACTCGCGGCGTCGCAGAAGCCACTGTCCGCATTCCACGGCCAGCCTGCCGATGCACCCGCCACCATCCTGCGCTACTTCCTGTTCGAAGACAGCGACGTACGCGACTACGACAAGCACGTCGGCATCGTCAGCCGGGCGCGGCGATCGTTCGAGCAGCTCGATGCCATCGTCGCCACCGCGCGGCTCGGCCGCAAGGCCGACGACAAGTTTCAACACGGCGTCCCGCTATCCAAGACCGAAGCAGCGCTGCGCGACAAATGGCTGGCGGCCGGCGACGGCAACGGGCTGCGCGTGCCCGACCGCATCGTGCTGTATATCGACGATCTCGACCGCTGCACCCATGATCAGGTCTACGCCGTGCTGCAGGCGATTCACCTGCTGCTGTCGTTCGAACTGTTCGTCGTCGTGGTCGGGGTCGACGTCCGCTGGATCGAGGCGGCGATCGCCAAGTCGTTCGACAAGGAAGGCGCTTCCGGCAACGACGCGCCGCAGGTCCCGAGCATCGCGCGGCGCAAACAGGCGCTCGATTATCTGGAGAAGATCTTCCAGATCGCGTTCTGGCTGGAACGTCTGACGCTCGGCGACGGCGCAGCCGAAGGCAGTTACGGCGCTTATGTCCGAACGCTCCTCAAAGAGAACGAGCGCGCGACGCCCGGCCTGAACATCTTCAAGTCGGTGCTGGCATCGACCTCGGTCCGGCTGGACGCCGACTTTGCTCGCGAACTCGCTGGGAACGGGCTAGAAGCCCCCGGCGGTGCCCTGGCGCTGCCGGGCGAGCCGGTTCCGGAGGAAGACGAGTTCGGCGCGGTGAACGCGGCGCTGGCCTCGCTCAAATTGGAGGCGGAAGAGGTTGCGCTGCTCGCGAGTCCCCTGATCGGCGCGCTCGCCTGCAAATCGCCACGCGCCGTGAAGCGTCTGGTGAACATGTATCGGATCGTGCGGGCCCGGCTCTCCGATCGCGAGCTGGAGCAGTTCCTCGGCAGGTCGGACGGTCCGCCGCGCTACCCGGTCGTCACGCTGCTGGCCGCGATCGAAACCGGCCAGCCGCTCGAACTGGTCGAGCTGTTCTACCCGGCGCTCGACGCACTGCCGCGCGAGGCACCGCTCGCTGCAGCATTGCCCGACGCCGAGCACGACGCGCCTCAGGCGGAGGCCGGATTCGGAGGCACGAATGCGGGATACGTCCTGCTGAGGCAGGCGGTGACGCTGGAACCGGCTCTGGAAACCGCGATCCGCGCGATCGATAAGCAGCATCCGCGAAAATTCACAGTCGACGTGTACTTGCAGACAGCCAGGCAGGTGCGCCGCTACTCGTTCAAACGCTCTTACTAGCGCGCGCCAAATCGCCGTTAGCGATTCATTCAGCCTGTCGCGTGCAGCCTCCGAGCTTTGCGGACAATTCGAAGACAATCTTAACGTCCTCGTCCAACACTCGTCATCCACAGCGGCGAAGATGTACCGCAGCGCCGGAACGGCGCGGATCACGGGGCAGAACGATGGCGAGCCTCACCACCACGAGCGAAGCAGCACACGAGCCGCAGGGCGCGCAGGACGACAGCCTGCTGGCCGAAATCAGGCTGTTCTGGCGGCAATTCTTCGTCCAGGCATTCGCGCCCTATCGGCCCGAGCTGTACTACATGCGCGGCCCCGGACCGGCATGGCGCGCCAAGCACGGCCACAAGTCGCCGCCGCTCGGCTGATCCCGCCGCCGACGATTCCTCAACCGGACAACAAAACGCCCGCCGATGGCTGGCATCAGCGGACGTCTGTCCGTTCAGAAAACGCGTATCAGCGACGGATCAGGTCAGCGGATGGTGACCGGCGCCGGCAACGGCTGCACCGAGGCCGGCTGCGCGCCCGGCAGCGGCGCCAGTTGCTGCGGCATCGCTTGTCCGGTGGCGGTGGTCGAAGCCTGCGCGGTGGCGGTCGGCTTCGGCGAGCCCGGCAGCACGACGACGCGGGTGCCGACCTTGACGCGGTCGAACAGATCCTCGACGTCCTCGTTCAGCATGCCGATGCAGCCCGACGACACGAATTTGCCGATCGTCGACGGCTGATTGGTGCCGTGGATGCGATACACGGTCGAGCCGAGATACATCGCGCGGGCACCGAGCGGATTGCCCGGACCACCGGCCATGAAGCGCGGCAAGTAAGGTTGTCGCTCGATCATCTCGGTCGGCGGATGCCAATCCGGCCACTCCGCCTTGCGGGTGATCTTCTGCACGCCGTTCCAGGTGAAGCCGTCGCGGCCTACGCGGACGCCATAACGCATGGCACGGCCGTTGCCGAGCACGTAGTACAGGTGGGTGTTCGCGGTATCGACCACGATCGTGCCCGCCGGCTCCTTGGTCTTGAAGTCGACTTCCTGACGACGGAGGTTCGGCGGCAGCTGCACGCTCTGGTCGGCTTCCGGCTGGTCTTCCGGCGGCAGTGCCGAAACCTGCAGCGGCTTGCCGTCGGCACCGAGCTGCGGCGATCCGGCGCCCGCCTGGGCGCCGTTGACGCCCGCCGGCGGACGCATGCCGTCGCCGCGATCGGAATAGATCACCGAGGGTTGGTTCATCGGCTGGCCGTAACGCGGATCGTCCGGGGACATCACCGGGCCCTGCGGTGCGGCGGCGGCCGGAGCAGCCGCGTTCGAATACGCCGGGACGCCCATCGGACGGCCATAGCGAGGATCGTCCGGTGACATCACCGCCCCCTGCGGCGCAGCGTTGGAATAGGTCGGCGCCATCGGACGGCCGTAGCGCGGATCATCCGGCGACATCACCGGGCCCGGCGGCGGCAGCGAGCCGGAATTGCGGGCGACCGGCGCCTCCTCGTCATCGATGCTGTCGAAATTCGGCAGCCCGGGACGGTTCTCCCCCGCTTGCCCAACGTAGGCGCCGGGAGTCGAGGGATAGCTCTGTGCGAGCGCAGCGGAAGTTCCCGCGGCGACCACGGCAGCGGACGCCAGCATCGTCAGTAAGCGCTTGTTCATCATAACCCGTTTGTAAATCGGAACGGCAACCGGACCGTTAACGGCGCCGGGATGCCGGAGGATCGCGGCGCATTCAAGACAATGCCAGCACAATCAGGCGAAATTCGACATTCTGGGCGGCACACTGCCCCGCCAGCCCCTGAAATCGGGCGACTGCGACAAATGTACCACGATCGCGTTCACTATCGACCACGCCCCGGCCTCTCCAAAGCCCGGTCCCTTCAACCGCACGTGATGCGACTCGTTTTGCGCTATTGTGGACGGGCTCTGATTCGCGGCGCGTTTTGCGCCGGCCGCGAACCGGATGTCGCAGTGGTCGCCGCGTTGGTGTTGGTCAAATAGTGTCGTCGCGTCCGAGCGTGATGACGGAATGAATCCGAGATGCTTCCCGGTTTCCGGTTCTTGTTCGCGGCGATTACGCTTGCGGTTTCGTTGCTGGTGTTCGGTCTCGGCGCCGCTGCCCTGCTCCGTGCGGCGCACGAGCAGTTCGTCAACGTGCACACCGTCCGTCCACCGTCGATCACGCTGCTAGCACGGGCGCCGGAGGGGCCGGCGCCGAGCCTGAGCCTGCTTCGGGTCGATCCGCCGGCCCCGCCTGCACCGGCGCCCGCGTCACCAGACCCCGAGCCGAACGCCCCAGCGGCAACAGAGGACCTCGCGGCTTCGCACGACGTCGGCGTGCGCCAGAAGCCCCAACTCAGCCCTTCCGATCCGGCCCAGATCGCCGCGCTGCCGCCGCCGGCTACCGACACACCAAGCACTCCGCCGGCCGCGCAGCCGCAGGCCGATCAACCTGCAGCCGCCCCGGTGCCTGCGCCGCAAGCAAACCTGACGCCGCCGCAGCAGCCGGCCGCGGCCCCCGAAGCGGCCGCGACCGCCGAGATACCCGCCGCACCGCCCGCGACCGCCGCGAGCGCGCCGGATGCGCCGAAGCCGGACGACAAGCCTCAGGCCGAAGCGAACGATCAGCCGGCCGCGCCGGCATCCGCGCAAACCGCCGCGATCGATCCGGCGCCCCAAGTCGCGGCACCCGCTACGCCGCCGGCCCCCGAACCCGTCGTCGAACTGCTGCCGGAGGTTGCGCCGCTGTCCGGCCCGATCCCGACGCCGCGCCGCGATCCGCGCGAACGGCCCAAGACCGCCGCGATCGAACCGGCCGCGCCAGCCGCCCCCGCCGCTGCGGCGCCCGACGAAGCAGGCGCGGATCTGACCGGATCGCTCGGCGATCAGCCGCTGCCGCCGCTGGATGCGACGCCGCTGCCGGTGGCACGGCCGAAGCCGGCCGTCCGGCGTCCGCTGAAGCCGCGGCGCCAGGTCGCGCGCCGAGGCGCGCCGCGCACCGAACAGCCGCAGCCGCAGCAGCCAAGTTCCGGTTTCGGGTTTTAAGCGAAGCTGCTTGAGGTTACGCCGTGCCGGTGGCGACCGGCGGGCCGTCCTGCAGCCCCCATTCCGACCACGAGCCGTCATACAGCGCCGAGCCCCGCACGCCGAGCCGATACAACGCCAGCGTCAGCACTGCTGCGGACACGCCCGAGCCGCAGGTGGTCACGACCGGCCGGCCAAGGTCGATCCCTGCCCGTTCGAACGCCTGCCGCAGCTCGTCGAGCGGCTTCATCATGCCGGTCGCGGGATCGATCAGCTCGTTGTAGGGCAGATTCCGGCTGCCCGGGATGTGGCCAGCGCGCAGGCCGGGCCGCGGCTCGGCGACGCTGCCCTCGAACCGAGGCGCACCGCGGGCATCGATCACCTGCTCGGCAGAGCTGTCGAGATTGGCGACCAGCTGATCGCGGCTGCGGATGAACGACGGATCGAGCTTGGCGCTGAACCGGCCGGGCGCGATCGTCGGCTTGCCGGCCTCCGTCGGCCGCCCCTCGGCCATCCACTTCTTCAGTCCGCCGTCGAGAATGCGGATATCGGCATGGCCGAACGACAGGAACATCCACCACGCCCGCGGCGCCGCGACCCAGCCGCCGGCGTCGTAGACAACCACAGTGTCGCCCGACGAGATGCCGAGCGCCTCGACGTCGCGCGCGAACTGCTCGGCGCTCGGATACATATGCGGCAGCGGGCTGGTGTGGTCCGACACCGCATCGACGTCGAAGAACACCGCGCCGGCAATGTGCGCGGCGAGATAATCCTCCGCCGGCAGCGGCAACACGCCGGGCATCTTGAAGCTGGCGTCGATGATCTTCACTTTGGGATCGCCCAGCCGCGCGGCGAGCCATTCGGTGGAGACCAGGGGATCGGTGTGAGTGGTCATGCGAGGTCGTCGCCTTTGGTCGGAGCGTCATCGCCGGGCTCTCGACCCGGCGATCCATCATCTTACGAAGGAGATGGACACGCGGGTCAAGCCCGCGTGTGACGATCCGGCAGCGGAGATCGACTCCCAATGCGCTGCGCTCACTTTTTCTTCGGCACCCAGGCTTCGACCGGACCGCCGGCGTCGCGCCAGGCGCCGAAACCGCCTTCGATATGGGCGACCGGCTTCAGCCCCATGTCCTGCGCGGTCTTGGCGGCGAGCGCCGAGCGCAGACCGCCGGCGCAGTAGAACACGAACTTCTTGTCTTCCTGGAAGATCGGTTTGGCGTACGGGCTCTGCGGATCGATCCAGAACTCCAGCATGCCGCGGGTGCAGGAGAACGAGCCCGGGATCTTGCCGTCGCGCTCGATCTCGCGCGGATCGCGGATATCGACAATCACCACGTCGCTGGCGCCGGACTGATGCAGCGCGATCGCATCCGCAGTCGTCAGCGTCTCGATCGACGAATTGGCCTCGTCGAGCATCGTCTTGATGCCGCGGGTGATGGTCTGGGGCATGGCCGTTCCTTGTTTTCGTTTCTTATCAGAGGTTCGGTCATTCCGGGGCGCGCGAAACGCGAGCCCGGAATCTCGCAGTTGAACATCTCGGGATTCCGGGTTCGCGAGCTAGCGCTCGCGCCCCGGAATGACGGACCGATGCCGAACCTAGCGCACCAGCTCGCGCATCGCGCCTTCGAGGCCTTCGATCGTGATCGGATACATCCGCTGCGAGAACAGACGGCGGATGATGGTGGTCGATTCTGAATAGTCCCAGTGCCGCTGCGCCACCGGGTTCAGCCACACCGTGTGCGGATAGGTTTGAAGCACTCGGTCCAGCCAGACATGGCCGGCTTCTTCGTTGACGTGCTCGACCGAGCCGCCCGGCACCATGATTTCGTACGGGCTCATCGATGCATCGCCGACGAACACGACCTTGTAGTCGTGCGGAAACTTGTGCAGCACGTCCCAGGTCGGGGTGCGATCGGTGAAGCGGCGCTTGTTCTGCTTCCACACGCCTTCGTACAGGCAGTTGTGGAAGTAAAAATATTCCATGTGCTTGAATTCGCTCTTGGCCGCGGAGAACAACTCCTCGACCTGAGCGATGTGGCTGTCCATCGAGCCGCCGATATCGAAGAACACCAGCACCTTCACCGCGTTGCGGCGCTCGGGGCGCATGTGCACATCGAGATAGCCGTGATTGGCGGTCTCGCGGATCGTGGTGTCGAGATCGAGTTCGTCCGGCGCACCGGTGCGGGCGAACTTCCGCAGCCGGCGCAGCGCCACCTTGATATTGCGGATGCCGAGCTCGACGTTGCCGTCGAGATCCTTGAACTCGCGTTTGTCCCACACTTTGACGGCGCGCTGGTGCCGGCTCTTTTCTTGGCCGATCCGCACGCCTTCCGGATTGTAGCCCTCGGCGCCGAACGGCGAAGTTCCGGCGGTGCCGATCCACTTATTGCCGCCCTGGTGCCGCTTCTTCTGCTCCTCGAGGCGCTTCTTCAGCGTTTCCATGAGCTTGTCCCAGCCCATCGCCTCGATCTGCTTCTTCTCCTCCTCGCTGAGATATTTCTCGGCGAGTTTCTTCAGCCATTCGGCCGGGATCTCCGCCTTCTCCATGGCATCCAGCAGGTTTTCCAGGCCCTTGAAGGTGGCCCCGAACACCCGGTCGAACTTGTCGAGATTGCGCTCGTCCTTTACCAGCGCGGCGCGCGACAGGTAATAAAAATTCTCCACGCTCTGATCGGCGAGGTCGGCGTCGAGCGCCTCCATCAGCGTCAGATATTCGCGAAGCGTGACCGGAACCTGGGCGTCGCGCAGCGACGTGAAGAATTGAAGGAACATGGCGGACAGATTGCCCGACCCTGCGGCCCCGTCAAGCCGGAATACCTTTCATCGCATCTGTTGAAAACTCGCTCTCGAACAGTCGAAGGGTCAAATCCGACTGGTGGAATTATCGGTCGGTAAAGCATCTGGGGTGCAAGCACAGGCGCCCGAAGAATGGCCGTGTGATGTTCCCTCGCCTTGCCCTGTTCCGAAGCTGGATCGGCCGCGTATCCACCGCGACCCTGGTCGTCACGTTGTTCGTGACGGCGCTGGGCGCCTGCGTGCTCGGGCTGATGCTGTGGAAGGGTTACGACTCCCGCCGGTTCGCCCTGGCGCAGAATGAAACCGAGACACGGAATTTGGCGCAGTCGCTCGCCGAACACGCGACCCACACGTTCCAAGGCGCCGACATCGTGCTCGACGACATCGTAGCCTATGTCAGGTTGCGACCGGAGCTGAACGCGGGCTTCAACGAGCGGCTGCGCGCGCTTGCCGACCATCTGCCGCAGCTCTCCGACGTCGCGATCGTCAATTCTGTCGGCAACGTCACCCACGCCTCGGTGACGCCGGTGCCGCCGCTGAACAATGCGGACCGCAGTTACTTCCGCTATCACCGCGACAACCCCGACGACGCGCTGCTGATCACCGGACCGATCGAGTCGCGCACCTCGAGGCAATTGATCTTCGCCGTCAGCCGCCGGCTCGAAACCGCGGACGGTCACTTTGCCGGCGCTGTGGTTGCGACCATCGCCAGCGACTACTTCAGCGACTTCTACAAGACGATCGATCTCGGCCCCGGCGGCAGTATCAGCCTGCTGCACAGCGATGGCCGGCTGCTGATCCAATGGCCATCGCTGCAGAGCGGCCGCGACATGTCGAATTCGGTGCTGTTCCAGCATGCGCTACGCCAGGGCCCGAACGGCTTCTATCTCACCGTCTCGCCGTTCGACGGTCTCACCAAATACCTGGCGTATCGACAGATCAGCCGCTACCCGCTGGTGGTGACCGTAGCGCGGACAAAGGACTCCGTGCTGGCCGGCTGGCGGGAGACCGTGCGATCGGACGCCGCCGTGGCGGTAACGCTGCTCGCCTGCGTGGTGCTGCTGGCTGCTGTCCTTGCGGCGCAACTCCGCCGCCGGCAGGAGGTGCAGCATCTGCTGCGCGAGCGCGACGCGCATTATCGGCTGATCGACGCCAATATGGGCGACGTGATCGTGCTGACCGACCCCGGCGGCATCATGCGGTTCGTGTCGATGTCGGTCGAGGCCGTGCTCGGCTTAAAGCCGGAGCAACTGATCGGCCGCGCCTGGACCGAAATGGTTCACGCCGAGGACGTGCCGGCCCTGCAGGCCGTCGCCGCACGGCTGCGGAAATCGCCTGCGGGCCTGTGCGCCGAGTTCCGGATGCGGCGCGCTGAGGGCGATCAGGTCTGGCTCGAAGCGAATTTCGCCTACACCCGTTCCGACGATGGCCCGGGCCATTGCGTCGTCGGTACGCTGCGTGACGTCACGCAGCGCAAGCTGATGGAGCAGGAGGTCAAGGCGCTCAATGCCCGCTTGGCGGAATTGGCGCGAACCGACGGCCTCACTGGCCTGCCGAACCGCCGCTCGCTCGACGGTTTCATCGGTCGCACAACCGCCTCCGCCGCGACGATGGCGGTGCTGATGATCGATGTCGACGACTTCAAGGGCTTCAACGATCATTTCGGCCATCAGGGCGGCGACGACGCGTTGCGCCAGCTTGGTAACCTGTTCAGCGGCCTGGTGGGCGGCATGCACGGCTTCGCCGCGCGGTACGGCGGCGAGGAGTTCACCATCGTGTTGCCCGGTGCAGATGCCGCCGCCGCGATGAATTTCGCCGAGAGCCTGCGCGCCGCGGTGCGCGCGCTGGCGGTGCGCAACCCGGCCTCGGCGCACGGCTGCCTCACCGTCAGCATCGGCTTCGCCTGCGGCACCGCGCCGTTCGATTCCGCGCTGCTGCTGCGCGACGCCGACATCGCGCTGTACGAAGCCAAGCGACGGGGCCGCGACTGCTGCGTCGCCGCCACGACCGCCGATTTCGTTGCCGATGCCGGACCGCTGCAGCCCGAGCAAGAGCCCGCATCCGCGGAATCGGCATCCTGACCTCGCCGCATCTGCCCTCGCCGATCGCAGGCTGCAATCTGCGCACGAAACCTCGGGCTGCCGCATCCTGCGAAAACGATAGCCTGCCCCGCGGGATGCGCGCTAAACTCGTATCCGTTGCCGGGCCTAAAGCCCGGCAGCGGGACGAACAAGCACGAGGAGCGCAATGGGGATCGATTCCATTCTGGTCTGGCTTCTGGTCGGTGCGATCGCCGGCTGGCTCGCCGGACTGATCGTTCGCGGCGGCGGATTCGGGCTGGTCGGCAATGTGGTGATCGGCATCGTCGGGGCCGTGGTCGCGGGCTGGCTGCTGCCGTTCCTCGGCGTCAATCTCGGCGTCGGGATTGTCCGGGCGATCATCAATTCCGCAATCGGCGCGGTGATCGTGCTGGTCCTGCTGGCGATGATCCGCAGAGCCTGATACCGACGCTGCGCGATCTCGCGGTTGCGGCTGCGGCCGCGCCCTCTCCTCCAACCACCACCAATCAACAAACAACAACAACGGCGCGCGCGCCGGATCAGACGAGGCTGAAACGCATGAAGTTCACCGGCACCAAGGATTATGTGGCGACCGACGACCTCAAGGTCGCCGTCAATGCGGCGATCGTGCTCGAACGGCCGCTCCTGGTGAAGGGCGAGCCTGGCACCGGCAAGACGGTGCTGGCGGAGGAAGTGTCCCGGGCGCTGAACGCGCCGCTGCTGACCTGGCACATCAAGTCGACCACCAAGGCGCAGCAGGGCCTTTACGAATACGATGCGGTCAGCCGCCTGCGCGACAGCCAGCTCGGCGATCCACGCGTCTCTGAGATCAAGAACTACATCAAGCGCGGCAAGCTGTGGGAGGCGTTCACCGCCGAGCAGCGCCCGGTGCTGCTGATCGACGAAATCGACAAGGCCGACATCGAATTCCCGAACGACCTGTTGCTCGAACTCGACCGGATGGAATTCCACGTCTACGAGACCGGCGAAACCATCAAGGCCGCCAAGCGCCCGATCGTGGTGATCACCTCGAACAACGAAAAGGAACTGCCGGACGCGTTCCTGCGCCGCTGCTTCTTCCACTACATCAAGTTCCCGGACGCCGACACCATGCAGGCGATCGTCGACGTCCACTTCCCCGGCATCAAGCAGCGCCTGGTCGAGGAAGCGCTGAAGATCTTCTTCGAAGTCCGAGACGTGCCCGGCTTGAAAAAGAAGCCGTCGACCTCCGAACTGCTCGACTGGCTGAAGCTGCTGCTCAACGAAGAGATGAGCCCGGAGCAGCTCCGCGAGCGCGATCCGCGCAAGCTGATCCCGCCGCTGCACGGCGCGCTGCTGAAGAACGAGCAGGACGTGCATTTGTTCGAGCGGCTGGCGTTCCTGAGCCGGCGAGAGGTTTAAAGCCCCTCTCATCGTCATTCGGGGCGCGCATAGTGCGCCCCCGAAATGATGAGGTGTCCTGCGCAATGCATTGCTCCCCGCAGGTCGCCGGCATGGACCAAGCCTCACGTGAACTGGATCGCCAGTTCCGCCGCCGCGAAACGCCGGTCGGCGAGGTCGTGCTTGGTGATGAAGAAGTACAGGAAGCCGCCGGGCCCCAAGCCGGCGGCTTCGCTGCCGTTGGTGTAGCTGTCGAATTGCAGCAGCAATCGATACTGATCGTACGGCTGATCCAGAGTGAACTCGAAGCTCTCGCCCTGCAGTAGATCCGGCCAGCCCAGCAGCTTGCTGCCATTGCACGGATAGTCGATCTCGGCGGGAAGGCCGTGCCGCCGCATCTCGCGATGGAAGCTTTTGTAGGTCGCTTGGTTCGACCTGTCCGGCAGGATCGCCGCGATCACGCTGCTGTCAGGGTCCGGCAGGTCCCACATCGGCCGGAAGAGCAGCTCTGCGCGCGGAAACACGGTGAGCATTTCCAGCGGTGGTTCGGCCGGCAGCAGATGGTCGGTTTCGGGCCAATAATACAGCGCGCCGCCCTCCCCGGTGAGCAGACATCCCATCACCGTATCGTGGTCGCCGAAGCACGACAGCAGGCCCTGCGACGGCAACACCTCCGCGCCCGGTAGGCCGCGCAGGTCGGCGCAGTTGATCTGTCCAATGAACAGCATCGGCTCGGTCGCAGCGATTGGCCACTGCCATCCCGGCGGCGCGCAAGGCATGCCCCCCAGCCGGGAGCCATCGATCGGCGCGTCGGCGCGGGCCGCTTGCGGCCACAGCCCGATCGCGGGACGAAGCTGACGCAACAGCGCCGCCGCTTCCAGCGGCAATGCCGCGATCAGGCGCTTGACGATCTCGGCCACGTCCATGGCCGGCGGCGGCGGCGAAAGCGCCAGCCGGAACATCGGACGATCCTCCGGCAGAACCGCATCAGCCGAGTCGGGCGGAGCCGGGTGCGCGCGTCCCTCGGCGGTCTCGGATCTGCGCAGCGCCTGTTCCGCACTCAGGACGACGTCCGGATCGTCGCCTGTGAGCAACTCGCGCAGCCGATTCAGGCCACCGGCGCGTCCGACCAGTTCACGCTCGATCTGCAGCTGGTCCTGCAGGTGGCGATTGAGCGCGCCGATGTGCTCGATCGCGGCCCGGCTGCGGACATGGTCGAGCCAAGCTTGCAGCAGTTCGTTGTCGGAACGCTGGGTCAGTTCGCTCATACCCACTCCCCCTCCGAAAAGCAGGCTACGGGAACAAACTAAGAACTATCTAGTCAGTATTTTCCCGTCCGTAAGATCGACTGACACGCAGTATACAGCAATGCGCGATTTCGTCGGCAATATGAGCAAATCCGGTTGCCTTAACCGCATTCATGTATACAATCTGGACTCAACAATAATATTCAGGGAGGCTACGATGCCCGCCTTTCCGCTCAACGCCTGGTATGCCGCGGCGTGGGACGCCGACATCAAGCACGCGCTGTTTCCGCGCACCATCTGCGGCAAGCATGTCGTGATGTATCGCAAGGCCGACGGCAGCGTCGCCGCGCTGGAGGACGCCTGCTGGCATCGTCTGGTGCCGCTGTCGAAGGGCAGGCTCGAGGGCGACACCGTGGTCTGCGGCTATCACGGGCTGAAGTTCAATCCGCAGGGCCGCTGCACCTACATGCCGTCGCAGGAGACGATCAATCCGTCGGCCTGCGTGCGCTCCTATCCGGTGGTCGAGCGGCATCGCTTCGTCTGGCTGTGGATGGGCGATCCGGTGCTGGCCGATCCGGCGCTCGTCCCCGACATGCATTGGAACGACGATCCGGCCTGGGCCGGCGATGGCAAGACGATCCACGCCAAATGCGACTGGCGTCTCGTCGTCGACAATCTAATGGACCTCACCCACGAGACCTACGTGCACGGCTCGTCGATCGGCAACGAAGCGGTGGCCGAAGCACCGTTCGACGTCACCCATGGCGACCGCACCGTCACGGTGACGCGCTGGATGGAAAGCATCGAGCCGCCGCCGTTCTGGGCCGCACAGCTCCGCAAGCCCGGCCTCGTCGATCGCTGGCAGATCATCCGGTTCGAAGCGCCCGGCACGGTGACGATCGACGTCGGCGTCGCGCCCGCCGGCACCGGCGCGCCGGGAGGCGACCGCTCCCAGGGCGTCAACGGCTTCGTGCTCAACACCATGACCCCGGAGACCGACACCACCTGCCACTACTTCTGGGCGTTCGTGCGCAACTACCGGCTCAGCGAGCAGCGACTCACCACCGAGATCCGCGAAGGCGTCTCCGGCATTTTCCGCGAGGACGAGATCATCCTCGAAGCCCAGCAGCGCGCGATGCTCGAGAACCCCGACCGGGTGTTCTACAATCTCAACATCGACGCCGGCGCGATGTGGTCGCGCAAGCTGATCGACCGCATGGTGGCGCGGGAAAACGCGCCGAAACTGCAGGCGGCGGAGTAAACGATGAACGACAAGGCCGCCGACCGTTCGATATCGCAGACCGTGCGTGCGCAGCTTGCGCTGCGCGACATGGTGCTGTCCGGTCAGCTCCGCGCCGGCGAACGGATCTCCGAACTGCAGGCGGTCGACATCACCGGCGTGTCGCGCACGCCGGTGCGGATGGCGCTGGTGCGGCTCGAGGACGAGGGCCTGCTGCAGGCGATCCCGTCCGGCGGCTTCATGGTCAAGGCGTTCTCCGAGCGCGACATCCTCGACTCGATTGAACTGCGCGGCACCATGGAGGGTCTCGCCGCCCGGCTCGCCGCCGAGCGTGGCGCCAGCGCGCGGCAACTCGAACCATTGAAGCAGTGCCTCGGCGATATCGACGAGCTGGTGCGACAGGATCCGATCTCGGTCGATGCATTCTCGGCCTATGTGGCGCTCAACGCCCGGCTTCACGCGCTGCTCAACGAATTGTGCGGCTCGGCGCCGGTGATGCGCCAGATCGACCGCGTCGCCGCCCTGCCGTTCGCCTCACCGAGCGCCTTCGTGATGGCGCAGTCGGCGCTGCCGGAGGCGCACCAGATCCTGCTGATCGCCCAGGATCACCACCGCGCCGTGATCGACGCGATCGAGAACCGCGAAGGCGCCCGCGCCGAAGCGGTGATGCGCGAACACGCCCGGCTCGCAGTGCGCAACCTGCGCTTGGCGCTGCGCAGCCGCACCCATCTCGACCTGCTGCCGGCGCTGACGCTGGTGACCCAGGCCGCCGACAAGTAATCGCTCGACCACCCACCGACAGGAGGCCGCGATGCGCTTCGCCGAACAGTGGACCAGCAGCACCGTCGTGTCGACCCGCGACCTGACGCCGTCGATCCGCGAAATCGTGCTCGAACCGGATATGGCGGTCACCACCTGCGCGCCCGGTAGCCATATCAACGTCGCGGTGCTGATCGACGGCCAGCCCGACAAGCGCAGCTACTCACTGGTCGGCGCGCCGGATAAGGGGCGGTTGCGGATCGCGGTGCGGCTCGCCGGCGACAGCCGCGGCGGATCGCGAGCGATGTGGGTGCTGAAGCCGGGACAGCGGATCGACATCACCCATCCGGCCTCGCTGTTCGAGATCGATTGGAGCCGTCGGCACTACGCGCTGATCGCCGGCGGCATCGGCGTCACACCGATGCTCGGGATCGCCGCTGCGCTCGCCCGCCGTGGCACCGAGCTGACGATGCACTACGCGGTGAAATCGCGCAGCGACGCCGCGCTCCACGACGAGCTGAGCAGCCTGCTCGGCGACCGGCTGCGGCTTCATGCCGGCGACGAAGGTGCAAGGCTCGATCTCGACGCCGCCTTCCGTGCTCTGCCAGAGGGCGCCGTGGCGGTGCTGTGCGGTCCGCTGCGGATGCTGGAAGCTGCGCGGCACGCCTGGCATCAGGCAGGCCGCCCGGCGAGTGATCTGTGTTTCGAGACCTTCGGTTCCAGCGGCCGGCTGCCGACCACCGAGTTCCGCGTCCGCATCGGCGCCACCGGCAGCGAAATCGTGGTGCCGCGCGACCGCTCGATGCTGGACGCGCTGAACGCCGCCGGCTTCGACGTGATCTCCGATTGCGAGCGCGGCGAATGCGGCGTCTGCGCCGTCGACGTCACCGCCGTGGACGGCGAGATCGACCACCGCGACGTATTCTTCAGCGACCATCAGAAACACGACAGCGGCAAGATGTGCGCCTGCGTCTCCCGCGCCCGCGGCACGGTGACGATCGACACGCTGTACCGGCCGGATCAGTTGCCGGGAGCGGCCGCCTAAGCCGCCTACGGTCCAAGACGAAGTAACTTGCCCCAGGCAGGGCCTACTCCTTCTCCCCGCGCGCGGGGAGAAGGGTGGGATGAGGGGGCGTCTCCACGTGGCCGAGCTGCCGGCCTTTTCACCCACGTCGCACCAAAGAACCGCCAAGCTCAGACTCGCGGAAGCGCCCCCTCACCCGGCTCAGCGCTACGCGCCGAGCCGACCTCTCCCCGCGCGCGGGGAGAGGTGACACTCCACCCGGAGCTAGTTACGCAGACTCAGCGCCACCCTTCCAGCACGCCGATCGGCTGGTCGCAGACCCATTCTGGCCGCAGCATCACCTGGCAGCCTTTGTCGAACGGCAGCAGTCCGACCCGGCGCTGATCCTGCATGATTTCGATCGACCAGGTCCGCGGCACCGACGGATGCACCTGGACCAGCCGCTGGATCACCCCGGCGGCGAACAGCGTCGCATCGATGTCATCGGCGAGCGCCGCCCCGTCATGGCCCGGGCCATCGACGCGGTTGATCGGATCGCGGACGTGAAATCGATAAAACGGCATAGCACTAGAATGGCGTCGGCAAAGGCTCCGCAAAATGACGCAGATCAAACGGAGCCTATCGGGGGCGCTATTCTTTGGATGATCAGCCGATTAGCAAGCGAAATCTTGATCAAAATCAAGGGAACCTACGCCCGGCGGCTCAGCGCCCGGGCTTCTCGAACAACTGATAGCTGAGATGGGCCTTCACGGTTGGCCATTCGGCGGCGATGATCGAGTACACCACGGTATCGCGTAGCGTGCCGTTTGGCGCGATCTGGTGATTGCGCATGATGCCGTCCTGCTTGGCGCCGAGCCGCTCGATACCGCGCCGGGATTGATGGTTGAAAAAGTGTGTGCGGAACTCGACCGCGATGCAGTCGAGCTTCTCGAAGGCATGCTGCAGCAGGAGCAGCTTGCATTGCGTGTTGAGTCCGGTCCGTTGCACGCGAGACGCGTACCAGGTCGAACCGATCTCGACCCGGCGATTGCCGGCATCCACGTTCATATACGTGGTCATGCCGGCGATCTTGCCGGCGGCGTCTTTCACCGTCCACGGCAGCATCGCGCCCTGCGATTGCAGCGCCAGCCGCCGCGCGATCTCGGCTTCCATCTTCGCCGGCTCGGGCACGAACGTGTACCAGAGCTTCCACAACTCACCGTCCTTCACCGCCTCGATCAGCCCGTCGCGATGCGACGGCTCGAGCGGCTCCAATGTCGCGTGCGGGCCGCTCAGGGTGACGGGTTCGAGCCAGGGCATCTGCGCTGCTTCCTCATGGGGGTCGGGAACCGAAACCATAATACGCAATGGCCGGGCTTGTCCCGGCCATCGACGAACATGCGCGTATGCGCCGATCGAGGGGCGTGTCTCCCCCCGTCGCGCGATGTCAGGCGAGTTGAAAAATCAGACCGTTACTACTTGTTGAGGAAATGGAGCGCCAGTCCGGGCCTAGCCCAATCCATTGCGATCAGTTCGCCGCGGCCGGACAAAGTGATGTAGGCGGTCTTCAGGTCAGGGCCGCCGAACGCGATGTTGGTGGTGACACGGTCGCCGGTCGGCACCTGCTCGACCAACGTGCCGTCCGGCGCGATCACCGAGATGCAGCCGGAGACCAGCGTGGCGACGCAGACATTGCCGCCCGCCTCGACCGCGAGCGAGTCGAACATCTGGTAGCCGCCGAGCCCGGCGATCGGCTTGCCCTTCTCGCCGCGATAGATCACGTCGCGCGGCTTGACCTCGCCGGGCGCCGACAGATCGTAGGCCCACAGCCGCGCGGTCGGCGTCTCGGCCGCATACATCGTGGTCTCGTCCGGCGACAGGCCGATGCCGTTGAGCGGCAGCGTGCCGAACACCTGCTCGGTGATCTCGGTCATGCCGGGCTTGATGTAGTAGGCGGCGCCGACATCCATGTCGCGGGCGCGGCGCTTGCCGAGATCGGTGAACCACAGCCCGCCGTGCTTGTCGAACACGAGATCGTTCGGCCCCTTCAGCGGGTGCTCGCCGCATTTGTCGAACAGCGTCTCGACCGCACCGCTCTGCAGATCGACGCGCTGGATCGAGCCGCCGATATATTCGTGCGGCTCGGGCGCGCCGGGCATCATCGTGCCGCGCGAGGGAAACCAGCCGAAGCCGCCGTTGTTGCAGATGTACATCTTGCCGCCGGGGCCGAGCGCGGCGCCGTTCGGCCCGCCCGCAATCTTCGCCACCACCTCCTTACGACCGTGCGGCCACACCCGCGTCAGTTGCTGCGCGCGGATCTCGACCAGCACCACCGAGCCGTCCGGCATCACGACCGGGCCTTCGGGAAATGCCAGATCGGTGGCGAGAACGCGGACGTTGGACATGGTTTTCTCCCGGGCTGTTTGTTGTGGCACAGACCGTTTCGGGCCGGCGCTTATTGTCTCGGGGACGAGTTGTAAGTCATGTCGTCGCGGCTTGCCAAGCAAGCGCGCGAATTCCGCCGAGCGGCAGACGCGGCGCGAACTACTTCTTGGCGTCGGTCTTCGGCGGCGAGGCATCCTTCGTGGGCGCCGCATCCTTAGCCGGGGCAGGCTCGGTCTTGGCCGGCTTCTGCGCCGCCTGCAGCTCGGCGAGCTGCTTCTGCAGCGCCGCCACGGCCGCGCCCAGCGCCCCGATCTGGGCGCGGGCGGCCTCGAGCTGCTGCCGCTGTTCGAGCCGCGCTTTGTCCAGGCTCTTGTGCAGGAAGTCGACATTGCTCTGCAGGCAGCTGGTGCGCCGCTCCATGGTCTTTTCCACGGTGCAGATCTCGATACCGGGCACGTCCTGCGCGGTCGCGGCCGGGCTCCACAAGAGCGGTGCCAGCACCGCCAGCGCGATCATCGGTTTGCCGGCCATCGTCGTCTCCTTCGGTTGCATCGGACGCCAGCGAAGCCGCTGGCGCGGCAGCCGTCAACGGCCTTGCCCCGCGGCCGATTGCCGGACTCAGCGAAGCCGTGCGAGGCTCGCGCCATGCAACAGGCTCCTGCCGAAGAAGAGTGCTTCGTCTACGTGCTCGGCTGCGCGCACGCGGGCCGCTATCTCACCTATGTCGGCTGGACGCTCGACCTCGACCGCCGCCTCGCCCAGCACAACGCCGGCACCGGCGCACGCTCGACCCGCGGCCGCGCCTGGGTGCTGATCCATTCGGAGCGCTTCACCTGCCGCCGCGACGCGATGAGCCGCGAGTGGCATCTCAAGCGCGACCGCACCTTCCGCCGCCGCCTCGCCGCCGAGGCGCAAGCCCACGTCGCCAAGCCCCCGAAAGCCCGCAAAGCTGTCCCAGCGCGTAACACGACGCGGCGTCGGTCTTAACCTTTGGAACGCGGCCGGAACGAAGCGGGGCCGAATCACTGCGAATCGGCTCGCGACACAACCTCAGCACCAGATCGCGCGCGACCAGCGCGTCCATGACACAACACCTGTTGGCGCAGCCGGCGTGCGAAGCCGCGAAAATGGCTGAATGCGTTAATGCTCGCGCCTCATATGCCGACCTTCGCCGGCCTCCTCGTCGATGCTGCGGACGACGCGTGCGAGCAATCATGCTGGACAGCGTGTCCCCGAATGCGACACCGCGCCTGCACGGTCTTAACGCTTCGAACGCGGCCAGAACGAAGCCAGCCCGAATCACTGCGAATCAGCTCTCTCGGTCGCGATCTCACTAGATCTCGGCGCCGCCGAGACGACGCGGCACAACACCTGCACGCGCGTGTTCACGCGACCGCGCTGATCACCGTTACAATCGTTAATACGCGGCCGAGCACCGCACGGCGAACGGTGCTTGCCGTCGTTGCTGAGATCGTCGTCGACTGCGCGCAGGCATCCTCACTGCCGCTGTCCCCGGATGCGACACTCGCCGTGCTTGATCTTAAGATCTGGAACGCGGGCGGAACAAAGCGCCGACGAATCAGCGCGAATCAGTGGCTCGCGCCGCGCCGACACCAGATCTCGGCGCAGGCCATCGCGGATGCGCGCAACATCTGCGCGGCGATGTTCTTGCGCGAGATCATCCCGCCTGCCGATCGTTAACGTCCGGGCGCAAACCGGAAACGCGAATGCGCACCGGTGCGCGGGAGCGCACCAGCGACGGCATTACTGCGAGATGATGAGAAAACTCCCGGCCGGGCGCAGAGCAACAGCCGCCGGCGTGAAGCTCAGCTTCGCGGACGGATATACGGCTCGACCGGGCCGTGAACCTTGATCGCGAGCTGATTGCCGAAGCGATCCTTCGCGGTGCCGGCGGCGACGCGGATCCAGCCCTCGCTGACGCAGTATTCAATGACGTTGGTCTTGTCCTGCCCCTTGAAGCGGACGCCGACGTCGAGCTCGAGCAGGTCGGCGTTGTAATAAGGGCTGGAAGGCTCGATCGACAGACGATCGGGCAGTTCGATGTTCGGAGTGTCGGTCATAGCAAAGTCTCGATCTCTTTCGAAAGCGCCTCCGGCGTGGTGGTCGGCGCATGCCGCGATACCACGCGCCCGGACCGGTCGACCAGGAACTTGGTGAAATTCCATTTGATCGCCGAGCCGAGCAGGCCGCCCTTTTCGTCCTTCAGAAACTTGTACAGTGGATGCGCGCCCGAGCCATTGACATCGATCTTGGCGAACATCGGGAAGGTCACGCCGTAATTGGTCGAACAGAATTGCGCGATCTGCGCCTCGTCGCCGCGCTCCTGCGCGCCGAACTGGTTGCAGGGAAAGCCGAGCACCGAAAAGCCGCGCGGGCCGTATGTCTGCTGCAGCGCTTCGAGGCCCTTGTATTGCGGAGTGAAGCCGCAGGCGCTGGCGGTGTTGACGATCAGCAGCACCTGCCCTTCGAACTGCTTCAGCGAAACGTCCTTGCCCGCCAACGATGTGGCGGAGAAATCATAGATCGACGCCATCGTCCCCTCGCCTCAGCTCAAGCCACCGGGTCGATCGGCGACGGCGGCACTCCGCCGGCCTCGATGGCTTCGCCGGCGAGCAGGCACAGATCCTCGCGATAGCGCCCCGCCACCACTTGCACGCCGACCGGCACCCGGCCGACCATCCCGGTCGACACCGTCAGCCCCGGCAGGCCGACGAACGGCAGTCCGACCTGCGGCATCTGTGCCGCCCACACCCGCTTGAACGAGGCGTCGTCCTTCAGGTCGAGCCGCTGCGGGAACGGCAGCTCGCCGCACACCGGCATCAGCAGCACGGCATAGCCATCGAAGAACGTCTGCCAGTCACGGGTCAGCGTTGCCCGACGGGTCAGCAGCTTGGAGTAGCTGGCGAGATCGGCGATCGCCTTGTCGCGGTTGCCGCGCAGGCATGCCAGCGCGCCTTCGTCGCCCTCGCGCTCGGCCGCCTCGAGCATCGCCTGATAACCGTCGCCGAGCCAGAACTGCGCCTGCAATTCGGCGGCCTCGCGCAGCGGCGGCGTGTTCTCGATCTCCTCGACGATCCAGCCGGCGGCTTCGAGCCGCTTGGCGGCGTCCTTCAGCGCAGCGCGCACCTCCGGCACCACCGCAAGATCGTCGGGCGCGATGCACAGCGCAGCGCGCTTGTCGCGCGGCGGGCCGTCGAGCGGCGCCGGTACCCACCACGGATCGCGCGAGTCCGGCTGCGCCAGCGCCTGCAGTCCGAGCCGCACGTCGGCGATGGTCCGGGCCAGCGGCCCCGACACCGCGCTGATCTGCGGACAGATCGGCCGCTCCGGCGAGGACGCGTTGTAGGCGGCGACGCGGCCGATCGTCGGCCGCAGCCCGTGCACGCCGCAGGCATAGGCCGGATAGCGCACCGAGCCGGCGATGTCGGTGCCGTGCGCGATCGCTCCGATGCCGGCTGCAACCGCGGCGGCCGCGCCACCGGAGGAGCCGCCCGGCGTGATCGAGGAATCGCGCGGGTTCAGCGTCTCGCCATGCAACTTGTTTGCGGTGAACCAACGATAGGAGAAAGCCGGCGTATTGGTGCGGCCGATGATCACCGCGCCGGCTTTGCGCAGATTGTCGAGCACCGGACTGTTGGTTTTGGCGATCAAGTCGCGCTGCAGTGTCACGCCGTTGGTGGTGGCGAAGCCCTGCTGATCGACATTGACCTTCACGGTCACCGGCACTCCGGCCAGCACGCCGAGGCTTTCGCCTTTGGCGAGCGCGGCGTCGACCGCATCGGCCTGCGCGAGCGCGGCCTCGGTGTTGTGATCGACCACCGCGTTGATCGCAGGATTGACGGCGGAAAGCCGGTTCAGCGCGGCCTCGGCTACTTCCCGCGCCGAGACGCGGCGGCTGCGGACGAGATCGGCCAGTTCAGTCGCGGAAAGGCGCCAGATGTCCTGCATGATCACTCCGTTGCGAGACGAATGTGATAGCGCGGCAGGATCGGGCGCGCCATCGCCAATTCAGCAACCGCTCAATGCCGGTTCCGCGGCGACGCCGGCAGATCAAGCATCGCCTCGCTGAACGGAAATTCCAGCAGCACGCCGCCCTCCTCGTCGGTGACTTCGAGGCTGGCGCGGATCAGATCGAGCTGCGCGCTCTCGGTCTTGACGATTTCGCGGATGGTGGCGCGCGCCACTTCCCAGGCGTGGTCGGCGTCGCGCAGTTCCTCGCCCTCGGGATCTGGGATCAGTTCCTCGCCGATCCGGGTGTTGAAGAAATATCGCGGCATTCCGGCTCCCGATTGAACACCTCTTTCAGGTGGCCATCACGCCGTTGATCCGCAACCCTCGGGGCGCCGCCCATCCGCGCGCCGCGAGGCGCGGCGCTCGCAAACCCTGCAGTTTCGCGCTAACAAGTTCGAATGCCGCTTGACCCGCAAGACGATGCTTCGTCCGCGCAGCGCCCTGCACCAGGTGCGCCGCTCTCCTCGCAACTGCTCGCGGTCGGTGACGGCCACGAACTCTATGTCGAAAGCAACGGCCGTGCCGACGGGATCCCCGCGGTTTACCTGCACGGCGGCCCCGGCAGCGGCTGCCAGGCGGATCATCGCCGGTTGTTCGATCCGCAGCGGTTTCATGCCGTGCTGTTCGATCAGCGCGGCGCCGGTCGCAGCCGCCCCAAGGGCGGCTGCGACGCCAACACGCTGCCGCATCTGATTGCCGACATGGAGGCGATTCGTACCCTGTACGGTTTCGAACGCTGGCTGGTGGTCGGCGGCTCGTGGGGATCGACGCTGGCGCTGGCCTATGCCGAGGCGCATCCGGAGCGCGTCAGCGGGCTGGTGCTGCGAGCCACTTTTCTCGGCACCCGCGCCGAGCTCGAAACGGCCTTCCTGATCAATCTGCCGCAATTTTATCCGGCGCTGAATGAGGATTTTCTCGGCCTGCTGCCGGAGTCCGAACGCGCCGCGCCGCTGGACGCGTATTGGCGGCGGATTCTCGATCCCGACCCCGCGGTGCACGCTCCTGCGGCGAAGGCTTGGGTCGAAACCGAAGGGGTGCTGTCGATGGTGACGCCCAGGCGGACGTGGCTCGATCGCGCACATCCGACCAGCCAAAGCGCGCTGCCAGTGACGCCCTATATCGAGTCGCACTACTTCGCAAACGACTGCTTCATGCGCCCCAATCAGCTGCTCAACGAGGCCCACAAGCTCGCCGGCATTCCGGGCGTGATCGTGCAGGGCCGCTACGACCTGCTGTGTCCGCCCGCAACCGCGCACCGGCTCGCCGCATTGTGGCCGGAGGCCGAGCTGCGCACCGTCGACGCCGCCGGCCACCTGCTCTACGACCCCGGCATCCGTGACGCGGTGATCGCCGGGATCACTGACGTCGCGGCCCGGTCCAGGGCCTGAAAGGACACCCGATGCCGATCGCCGGACAAGGCATGCTGCTGACTTCGATGGATATCGCACCGGAGGACGAAGCCGATTTCAATCGCTGGTACGACCGCGAGCACATCGCCGAGCGCGTCGCGATCGAGGGCTTCGTCGAGGCGCGGCGCTACGTCGCGCTCGATGCCGCACCGAAATATCTCGGGTTGTACTCGACTGAGACCTTCGAGGTGCTGAGCAGCGATGCCTATCGCACAGCGCTCGCCAGTCAGACCGAGTGGTCGAAGCGCAACATCGCCAAGTTCAAGAACATGATCCGCGGCGTCGCGCGGATCACACTGAGTCGCGGCCTTGGCCGCGGTGCAGTGCTCGGCCTGGCCCGTGTTCGTCCTGCCACGGGCCAGGAGGACGCCTTGCGCGCGGATCTCGCAGCGAAGCTCGATCCGGCACCGCTCGACGGCATCATGTCGATGCATCTGCTCGAAAACGATCCCACGCTGTCGAAGCCACTGACCGATCCGCCCGGCGTCACCAGCCCGGGCGCGTCCGATTGGTTCGTGCTGATCGACGGCACCAGCATTGAGGCCGTGAAGGCGGCCCTCGCCGGCCGCTTCGACGCTGCAATCACAGCTGCCGGTGCCGAGCTGATCGCGGCCGGGACTTACGCGCTGCTATGGGATCTGGCCAAAGCAGAAATGGGCAGCTGAACCCCACTTTGCGCTGTCCGCCTGTAATCGCATCATCACATCGGTGGGATACGCTGGCATCAGGGAACTTTTTCCGGATTCAAACGTCATCTCCGCGTTGGGCGGTAATTGGCTGGCGTGCAAGGCGCCGGTCAGGACGAGTTGACAAGCTTCGATCCCCGGACGGAAATGCGTTCGAGGCCGTCATCGCACCGAACAAGCAGACAAGGCACCATGAATCCCGTCAAATCACTCGAAAAAAACGGCCAGGCGATCTGGCTCGATTTCCTGGCCCGCGGCTTTATCGCCAAGGGAGATCTGAAGAAACTGATCGAGACCGACGGGGTGAAGGGGGTCACGTCCAACCCATCGATCTTCGAAAAGGCGATCGGCGCAAGCGATGAATATGACGGCGCGATCGGCGAGGCGCTGAAGCAAGGCGACCATTCGGTCGGAGAGCTTTACGAAACGGTCGCCGTCGAAGACATTCAGCATGCCGCCGACGTCCTTCGCCCGGTTTATGACAAGCTGAAGCGCCGCGACGGCTTCGTCAGCCTCGAAGTGTCTCCCTATCTGGCGCTCGACACCAAGGGCACGCTGGCGGAAGCCGAGCGGCTGTGGAGCCAGGTCAGTCGCGAAAACCTGATGATCAAGGTGCCTGCGACTCGCGAGGGCCTGCCGGCGATCAAGCAGCTGATCTCCAAAGGAATCAGCGTCAACGTCACGCTGCTGTTCTCGCAGAAAGTCTATAATCAAGTCGCGGAGGCCTACCTTTCCGGCCTCGAGGCGTTGATCGCCTCCGGCGGCGATCCGGCGCACGTCGCCAGCGTCGCCAGCTTCTTCATCAGCCGCATCGATACCGCGGTCGATGCAGCGCTCGACGACAAGATCGGCAACATCAGCGATCCCGCCGAGAAGGAGCGATTGGAAGATCTGAAGGGCAAGGTCGCGATCGCCAACGCCAAGCTCGCTTATCAAGACTACAAGCGGCTGTTCAGCGGCGACCGCTGGGCCAAGCTGGAAGCCTGCGGGGCCAAGCCGCAGCGCCTGCTGTGGGCTTCGACCGGTACGAAGAACAAGGCCTACAGCGATGTGCTGTACATCGAGGAGCTGATCGGCCCCGACACCGTCAACACCGTGCCGCCAGCGACGCTCGACGCCTTCCGCGACCATGGCAAGCCGCGCGACAGTCTGGAGAAGGACATCGACGAAGCGCAAGCCGTGCTGAAGGGCCTCGACAGCTCCGGCATTTCGCTCGACGCGATCACCGATAGGCTGGTCACCGAAGGCGTGCAATTGTTTGCAGACGCTTTCGATAAACTGCTCGGCGCCGTCGCCTTCAAGCGTGAGACGGTGCTCGGCGGTGCGGTCGACAAGCAAACGCTGGCCCTGGCCGGCGATCTCGCCGACAAAGTCAAGGAGCAAATCGAGGCGTGGCGGAGCGCCGGCAAGATCCGGAACTTGTGGGCGCGCGACAAGGCCGTGTGGACCGGCCGCGATGAAGACAAGTGGCTGGGCTGGCTCAGCGCACCGATGACCGCCAAGGCCAAGCTCGACGACTATCAGGACTTCGCCAAATGGGTGAAGAGCCAGGGCTTCACCGATGCGGTGGTGCTCGGCATGGGCGGCTCCAGCCTCGGCCCCGAGGTAATCGCCGAGACCTTCCCCAAGCAGGACGGTTTCCCCAAACTGCACGCCCTCGACTCCACCGATCCGGCGCAAGTGCGTGCCCTGGAAGCCAAGGTCAAGCTGGCTTCGACACTGTTCATTGTGTCGTCGAAGTCCGGCGGCACCACCGAGCCGAACGTGATGAAGGCGTATTTCTACGCGCGCATCACCGAAGCCGTCGGCGCCGATCACGCTGGCCGGCACTTCGTCGCCGTCACCGACCCCGGCTCGTCGATGGAAAAGGTCGCGACTGAACAGAAATTCGCCAAGATCTTCCACGGCGATCCAACGATCGGCGGACGCTATTCGGTGCTGTCGCCATTCGGTATGGTGCCCGCGGCTGCGGCCGGGCTCGATCTTGCCGCGCTGCTGAATACGACGCTGACCATGGTCCGCTCCTGCGGCCCCAATGTCCCGCCGCAGCAGAACCCCGCGGTCCAGCTCGGCCTGGTGATGGGCTGCGCCGGTCTCGCGGGCCGCGACAAGGTGACGATCACGTCGTCGAAAGCGATCGCCGATTTCGGCGCCTGGGCCGAACAGCTGATTGCGGAGTCGACCGGCAAAGAAGGCAAGGGCCTGATCCCGATCGACGACGAGCCGCTGACCGATGCGGCGACCTACGGCAACGACCGGCTGTTCATCGATCTGCGCACCGAAGCCGAAGCCGATCCGGCACACGAGTCGAAGCTCGCCGCGCTGGAAGCGGCCGGACATCCGGTGGTGCGGATCGTGCTGAAATCAGCCGAGGCGATCGGACAGGAGTTCTTCCGCTTCGAACTCGCCACCGCCGTCGCCGGCTCGGTACTCGGGATCAACCCGTTCGACCAACCCGACGTCGAGAGCGCCAAGATTAAGACCCGAGAACTGACGGCGGCGTTCGAGAAGTCAGGCGCGCTGCCGGAGGAAACGCCAGCGTTGTCGACTGCCGAGGTGGACCTCTACACCGACGCCGCCAACGCCGGCGCGCTGCGCCAGGACGGTGCCGACAGCACGCTCGACTCGTGGCTGAAGGCGCATCTGTCGCGCGTGAACAGCGGCGATTACGTCGCGTTGCTCGCCTACATCGAGCGAAATTCCGCGCATATCGACGCGCTGCAACAGATTCGGCTGCAGATCCGGGATAAATGCCGGGTTGCGACCTGCGCCGAATTCGGCCCGCGCTTCCTGCATTCCACCGGCCAAGCCTACAAAGGCGGGCCGGACAGCGGCGTTTTTCTGCAAATCACCGCCGACGACGCCGCCGATCTGCCGGTGCCGGGCCAGAGCGCCAGCTTCGGGGTCATCAAGGCGGCGCAGGCGCGCGGCGATTTCGACGTGCTTACCGAACGCGGTCGGCGTGCCCTGCGGGTTCACTTCAAGGGCGATCTCGGCGCCGGCCTGAAGATGCTCGGCGACGCGATCAAACAGGCGCTCGCATAAGAGTGCCGGGACGTTAGTTCCGACGACCACTGAAGGTCGTCATTGCGAGGAGCAACACGACGAAGCAATCCAGAACTCCGATTGATGGAGCGTTGGATTGCTTCGCCTTCGGCTCGCAATGACGGAGTAACCGCCTACAAACGTAGCTTCGCACTTCAAGCGGGGCGCGGCCAAACAATGGAGACTTGCGCATGCAGATCGGCATGATCGGCCTAGGCCGGATGGGCGGCAACATCGTCCGGCGACTTATAAAGGATGGCCATCATGCCGTGGTCTACGACCGCGACCCGCAGGCGATCGAGGCGCTGACGCGCGAAGGCGCGACCGGGAGCAGCGGGCTCGACGACCTGGTGCGCAAACTCGACGCGCCTCGGGCGGTGTGGGTGATGCTGCCCGCCGGCCACATTACCGAAACCACCATCGACCAACTGGGCAAGCTACTCTCTGCCAATGACGTGGTAATCGACGGCGGCAACACCTTCTGGCAGGACGACATCCGCCGCGCCAAAGCCCTTCAGGAACGAGGCATCCACTATGTCGACGTCGGCACCTCCGGCGGGATCTGGGGCTTCGAGCGCGGCTACTGCATGATGATCGGCGGCCACAAACCGGTCGTCGACCGGCTAGATCCGATCCTCGCCACGCTAGCGCCGGGCATCGGCGACATCCCACGGACACCGGGCCGCGAGAGCCGCGATCCCCGTGTCGAGCAGGGCTATATCCACGCCGGGCCGGTGGGCGCCGGCCATTTCGTCAAGATGGTCCACAACGGCATCGAATACGGCCTGATGCAGGCCTATGCCGAGGGCTTCGACATTCTCAAGAACGCCAGCAGCCCCTCGCTGCCCGAGGAGCACCGCTTCGATCTCGACATCGCCGACGTGGCCGAGGTCTGGCGACGCGGCAGCGTGATCCCGTCCTGGCTGCTCGACCTCACCGCCACTGCCCTCGCGAGGAACGACCAGCTCGACAATTACTCCGGCTTCGTCGAGGATTCCGGTGAAGGTCGCTGGACCATCAACGCCGCCATCGAGGAAGCGGTACCGGCCGAAGTGCTCACCGCGGCGCTGTATGCGCGCTTCCGCTCGCGTCGGGACCACACCTTCGCCGAGAAGATCCTGTCGGCGATGCGCGCCGGCTTCGGCGGCCACAAAGAGCCGCAGCAGCATCCGGAGCCGGAGCAGCAAGCCGCTCCGCAGCAGAAACTGAAACCGGCATCGGAGCGCGCGTGACTACGCAAGCCAACAGCAATCAGGTCCCCGAAGGCTGCGCCTTCGTCATCTTCGGCGTCACCGGCGACCTCACCCACCGTCTGGTGATCCCGGCGCTGTACAATCTCGCCGAAGCCGGGTTGCTGCCGGAGAAATTCTGCGTCGTCGGCATCACTCGCCAGGACATGGCCAGCGAGGCGCTACGCGCGAGCCTGATGCAGGGCTTGCGCAAATACGCCACCCGCCCGGTAGACGACAAGGTCGCCGATCAGCTTCTGTACTGTGTGACCGCGATCAATGCCGATCCGAACGACCCGGATTCGTTCGATCGGCTGCGGGAGCGGCTCGAGAAGCTGGAGGCCAACCGTAACACCGGCGGCAACCGGCTGTTCTATCTCGCTACTCCGCCGGACGCCTTCGCGCCGATCGCAACCGAACTCGGCCGCGCCAAGCTCCTCGAAGAGGTCAGCGGCGCGTGGCGCCGGCTGGTGGTGGAGAAGCCATTCGGCACCGACCTCGCCTCGGCCAAGGCGCTGAACGATCATCTGCTCAGCATCATCTCCGAGCACGAACTGTACCGGATCGATCACTATCTCGGTAAGGAGACTGTGCAGAACATTCTGGTGCTGCGGTTTTCCAACGGCATGTTCGAGCCGATCTGGAACCGCGAGCACATCGACCACATCCAGATCACCGTCGAGGAAAAGCTCGGCGTCGGCCATCGCGGCAGCTTCTACGACAAGACCGGCGCGCTGCGCGACATGGTGCCGAACCATTTGTTCCAATTGCTGTCGCTGGTGACGATGGAGCCGCCGGCGCATTTCAACGCCCACGGAGTGCGCTCAGCCAAAGCCGACGTGCTCGCGGCGATCCAGCTCCAGAGCGAAGACGAAGCGCTGCGCAATTCGGTGCGCGGCCAATACACTTCCGGCAGGATCGGCGACACCGAGATTCCGGACTATCGCAGCGTCGAGGACGTCGAACCGGACAGCACCACCGAGACCTTCGCGGCGCTGAAACTGTCGATCGACAATTGGCGCTGGGCCGGCGTGCCGTTCTACCTGCGCACTGGCAAGGCGCTGTCGGGCAAACGCACCGAGGTGGCGATCAAGTTCAAGGAAGCGCCGTTCTCGATGTTCCGCTGCACCCCGATCCGTGAATTGTCGCAGAACTATCTGGTAATCGGGATCGAGCCGGTCGAAGGCATTTCGCTGCAGTTTAACACCAAGGTGCCCGGGCCGTCGATTGCCATCAATGGCGTCGAGATGACATTCCGCTACAAGGACTACTTCAAGGTGGCGCCGAGCAACGGCTACGAGACGCTGCTGCACGACTGCATGATCGGCGACAACATCCTGTTTCAGCGCGCCGACGGCGTCGAGGCGGGATGGCGCGCGGTGCAGCCGTTTCTCGAGGCCTGGAAGAAGGCCGGCGCCCATGGCCTGCAGATCTATCGCGCCGGCAGCGACGGCCCCGAAGACGCCGACGAACTGCTGTCCCGCGACGGCCGCGAATGGCGCAAGCCGGGTTAGCCGATGAGAAGCGCCGATTATCACCTCGTGGTCGCAGCCGACGCCAACGCGCAAGCTCGCCTCGCAGCGCAGCGGCTGATCGCACGGATTGAGCTGCATCACGACCGCCCGGCGATCTGCCTGACCGGCGGCTCAGGACCGCAGCGCATGTTCGAGCTGCTCGCGGGCGAGTTCGAGAACCGAATTCCGTGGCAGCGCGTGCACTGGTTCATCAGCGACGAGCGTTTCGTGCCCGAGAGCGATCCGCTCAGCAACATCGGTGCCGCCAAGCACGCGTTCCTGAATGGCCGCGCGCCGCCACAGAACGTCCACGCCATCCCGACCGACACGGCGACGCCGGACGACGCGGCACAGCGCTACGAGGCCGAGTTAAAGGCGTTCTACGGCAGCGACGTGCTCGCGCCCGATCGGCCGCTGTTCGATCTGGTGCTCGGCGGCGTCGGGCCCGACGGCCACACCGCGTCGTTGTTTCCGGGGCGGCCGCAACTTCAGATCCAGGACCGCTGGGCCGCCGGCGTCGACACTGCGCCGGTCGAACCTCTGGTGCCGCGGGTCACCCTCACCCTTCCGGCGCTCGCCTCCTGTGCCGAGATGCTGTTCCTGGCCCACGGCGCCGCCAAGCGGAGCATTCTTTCCCGCGTGTTTGCCGGCGAGGATCTGCCGTCGGCGCGCGCGCGTTCGCAGGGCGAGACGGTTTGGCTGGTGACGCAGGACGCGCTGCCGGAGAATGCCGGTGATGCCTGAACAAACAGATCGTGAACCACTGCCGCGTGCGCTGATCGTGATGGGTGTGTCCGGCTCGGGCAAGAGCACGATCGGCGAAGCGCTCGCGCAGCGGCTCGGCTGGCGTTACGAGGACGCCGACGACTATCACCCGAAAGCCAACGTCGCCAAGATGAGCGCCGGCCAGCCGCTCACCGACGACGATCGCTGGCCGTGGCTGCGTGCGATCGCCGACGAGATCGATCGTGTGATCGGCAGCGGCAGCCACGTCGTGTTCGGCTGCTCGGCACTGAAACGCGCCTATCGCGACGTGCTGGTGCACGGCCGGGACGACGTCCGCATCGTCTATCTCGACGGCAGCCGCGAGCTGATCGGCGCCCGGATGGCGGCGCGCAAGAACCACTTCATGCCGACCGGCCTGCTCGACAGCCAGTTCGCGACGTTGGAGTGCCCCGGCCCCGACGAGCGCCCGATCGTCGCCTCGATCGACGCACCGGTCGAGGTGATCGTCGACGATATCGCCGGCCAGATTCCAACCTTAGTCAGCGACTAGATCGATGCTCAGCCTCGTCATTGCGAGCGAAGCGAAGCAATCCAGAGGCTCGGTTCACGACTCTGGATTGCTTGGTCGCTCCGCTCCCCGCAATGACGAAGGCTCCACTTTGAGGTTCGTCCCATGACCCGCATCCAGCTCGTGATTTCAGACGTCGACGGCACGCTCGTCACCACCGACAAGCGGCTGACCGACCGTGCCCGTGACGCGGTGGCGCGGCTCGAAGCCAGCGGCGTCGGCTTCACCCTCACCTCCAGCCGGCCGCCGGTCGGGATGCGGATGTACAGCGATCCGCTCGGCATCACGCTGCCGCTCGGGCCGTTCAACGGCAGCTCGATCCTCACCCCCACACTCGAGGTGATCGAGCAGCATCTGATTCCGGAAGCCGCCGTGACCACCAGCATCGCGCTGTTCGAGCGCAATGGCATCGACATCTGGCTGTTCACCAATGACAACTGGTACATCCGCCGTGACGATGGCAAATACGTGCCGCACGAGGAGAACACCATCCAGTTTGCGCCAACCAAGCTGGACGATCTGACGCCGCTCGCCGGCAAGGCCTGCAAGATCGTCGGCGTCAGCGCCGATTTCGCCCTGCTGAGGCGCTGTGAGCCGGAGCTGCAGGCCGCGCTCGGCGGCGGTGCGCTGGCGGTGCGGTCACAGGACTACTATCTCGACGTCACGCCGCCCGGCCACAGCAAGGGCACCTTCGTGCAGGCCATGGCGAAGCGGCTCGGCGTCGCGGCGGATGCGATCGCCACCATCGGCGACATGCAGAACGATCTGCCGATGTTCGGCGTCAGCGGCCTGCCGATCGCGATGGGCAACGCCACCGACGATGTCAAGCGACAGGCCGCCCACGTCACCGGCCGCAACGACGACGACGGCTTCGCCGCCGCGATCGACTTCATCCTGGATCGCAACGCGAGGCTCGACCGCTAACTCTGCTTGGAGCGTTGCATCGCCGGCTTCTCGGCCGAGGCCTTGGCGGCGGTGAGGTTGTTGGCGGTGTTGATCAGCGCGATGTGGGTCAGCGCCTGCGGGAAGTTGCCGGCCTGGCGCCGCTCGGTGGTGTCGTATTCTTCCGCCAGCAGACCGAGATCGTTGGCGATTCCGGCAACGCGGTCGAACAGCTCCTTGGCGCGCTGAATCTCGCCGGCCAACACATAGGCATCGGCCAGCCACAGGCTGCAGGCGAGGAACGCACCTTCCACGGGCTCGGTCTGGTCGGGCTGTTCGCGCGGATCGTGGCGCATGACGAAACCGTCGACCATGAGATGGCGCTCGATCGCCTCGAGCGTGCCGAGCACCCGTGGATCGCGCGGCGGCAGGAAGCCCACCGCCGGAATCAGCAGCACCGAGGCGTCCAGCACCTTCGCGCCGTAATGTTCGACAAAGGCGTTCTGCGCGGCATCGAAGCCGTGGGCGCAGACATCGGCGTGAATCTTCTCGCGCAAGGCGCGCCACTCGGCCAGCGGCGCTTTCAGCCCGAATTGCTCGACGCTCTTGATGCCGCGATCGAACGCCACCCAGGTCATCACCTTGGACGAAACGTAGTGCTGGCGAGGGCCGCGCAGCTCCCAAATACCGCTGTCGGGCTGGTCCCAGATCTTGGCCAGATGCTGCAGCACCTTGCATTCCAACGCCCAGGATTCGCCGTCGAGCGTGATGTCGGCGTGGCGCCATTGATGGAAGGCATCGATCAGTTCACCGTAGACATCGAGCTGAAGCTGGGCATGCGCGGCGTTGCCGATCCGCACCGGCTGCGCGCCCTGGTAGCCGGCGAGCCAGTCGGCTTGCCATTCCAGCAGCCGGCGTTCGCCGTAGATGCCGTACATGATCTGCATATTGGCGGGATTACCGGCGACGGCGCGCAGCAGCCAATCGTGCCAAGCGGCAGCTTCCTCGGTGTAGCCGTTGTTCATCAGCGCGAACAGCGTGAAGGTGGCGTCGCGCAGCCAGCAGAACCGATAGTCCCAATTGCGCGAACCGCCGAGCTTTTCCGGCAGCGACGTGGTGGGAGCCGCGACGATGCCGCCCGACGGCGCGAAGGTCAGCGCCTTCAGCGTGATCAGCGAGCGCATCACCAACTCGCGGTATTCGCCCTGATAGGTGCAGCGGCCGGACCACTCGGCCCAGAACTCTTCGGTATCCTTTAGCGCCTGATGCGGATCGATTTCGGTCGGCACCGGCAAGTGCGACGCCCCGTAGGTCAGCACCAGCGGCACTGTATCGCCCTCGGCCACTTCGAATTCGGCGACCGTGGTCATGTTTTCACCGCGGGTCTCGACCGGCGTGTGCAGCACCACCATGTCGGGCCCGCCGATCGCCAGCAACGCGCCGTCTTCGCCGCGTTTGACCCACGGGATCGCGACGCCAAACCCGAACCGGATCACCAAATGCATCTCGACCTTGACCACCCCGCAGTCGCCGCGCACCAGGCGAACGATGTCGGAGGCTGTGCCGCGCGGAGGCATGAAATCGATCAGCGTGATGATGCCGCTGCTGGTCTCGAATGTCGTTTCCAGGATCAGGCTGTCGCCGCGATAGCGTCGGCTGCAGCGGACCACCGCGTCCGCCGGTGCGACCTTCCAGCGGCCGTTGTCCTCGGTGCCGATCAGCGCCGCGAAGCAAGCCTCGGAATCGAACGAGGGCCAGCACAGCCATTCGATCGAGCCGTCGCGGCCGACCAATGCGGCGGTCTCACAATCGCCGATCAAGGCATAGTCTTCGATATTTCCGGCCAAGGCTTTACCCCGCGATCCGGCGGTCGGCGGTCGCCGTCTGCAACGCCCGACGGTTGATCGCGTCAGCGATGTGTTCGATCGGCTTCGGCAAGCGCCGACGCCAGTTCGGGTGCTCGGAGACGGTCCCCGGCACGTTCGGCTGATCGAGCACGCCGAGCAGATCCTCCAGCGCGATCGCCAGCAGCCGCGACGGGGTGCGCGCCAGGAAGGTCAGCACCGCGTAGATGTCGTCGTGCTCGATGCCCTGATGCCTCAGCGCGTCGCCGAGCATCGCAAGCGCATGCCGCCGGCTGTCGTCGCTCTCGCCGGGATCGACACCGATCGAGCGCTTCATCTGCAGATCGGTCAAGGCGCGCCAGCCCGAATAGGTCGCCAGATCATGGGTGTTGAAGGTCACCAGCGCGTTCGGCAGATAATGTTCGATGCCGAAGAACCAACCCTGGTTGAAGTCGCGCTCGAACATCATCACCCGGTACGACCAGATCCCCCAGGCCGCGAGCCGGTCGCGGAAGCCGTCTGGCACCGTCCCGAGATCTTCGCCGATGACCACGCAGCGATGATCGACGCTTTCCTGCGCGGTCACCGCGAGCAACGCTTCGAACGGCATCTGCACGTAGACGCCCTGATGCGCGGCGAAACCGTGCGGCACCAGATACAGCCGGTTGAGCCCGAGCACATGATCGAGCCGGATCGCGCCAGCATAGCGCATCGAAGCGCGCAGCATCTCGCGATAGGGCGCGAAGCCGGTCAGTTCCAGCCCGGGCGCATTGAAGCCGGCCAGCCCCCAATTCTGTCCCGCAGTGTTGAGCGAATCCGGCGGCGCACCGACCGACAAGAGCCGCGAGATCGCGGTCTGTTCGTTCCAGGCGTCGAAGCCGTCGCTCTGCACTCCGACCGCGACGTCGAGATACAACCCAACGCTCATGCCGCGTTCCGCAGCGCGATCGCGGCAGCCGCGCAACTGATCGTCGGCACACCATTGGGTGAACTCGACGAATTCCACGTCGGCGGCGTCGGGCCCAGCATGCAAGTCGGCGCAGCGCGCATCGTCGGGACGGCGCCACTCTTCGAGCCAATCCCACCACGGGCTGCCGAATTTGTGCCGCAGTACTTCGAAGCAGGCGAACCGCGTCAGCAACGCCCCGCGTTCTTTGCGGAACGCATCGAACGCTGCACGTCGTCCAGCCGCGGGCGCAGCGCGAAATTTGTCGAAGGCGGCACGCAACGCGCGCCACTTCGCCGTCGCCACGACCTGATAGTCGATCAGTTCGCCGTCGCGCAGCGCCGCGATATCGAGGCCCGGCAAGTCGTCCGGCGCAAACTCCGGGAGCTTCTCGACGTCGACATAGAGCGGATTGAGAAACATCCGGCTGTTCGGCGAATACGGGCTGCAATCGCCTGGCCGGTCGTCGAACAGCGCATGCAGCGGATTGAGACCGATGCCACCGGCGCCGAGCGCGGCAGCAAGATCGATCAGGTTGGCCAGATCGGTAAAATCGCCGATGCCCCAGTTGCGTTCGGATCGCAAACTATAGAGCTGCACCGCCATCAGCCACGCCCGGTCGAAGTCGCCGCCGAACGCGCACGGTGGTGCGACCAATAGCGGCAGCTCCTCCCTGCGCCCGGATGCGTCATCGAGCTGCAGGCGGTGAGTGCCGGCCGGCAGATCCGGAGGCCACGTCACATTTCGTTCGGCGAATTCGCCTTCAGCCAGCGTCGCCGCACCGCCGACGATGCGCCAGCGTACAGGCAATGCGGCCTGCGCGCTAAGCTCGGATCTGGCTGGTTTGCCCTGCCGGATCACGACGATCCGGTCGAGCAGCGAATGCGCCGCCGCCTGCGGCATCGCTTCGATGATCAGCCCCAATGCATCGGGCGGGGTGACGTGGCGGCGTCCCTGACCGTCGTAGAATTCGGTCTGGATGCCGAGCTCGGCAGCTTTGGTGAAGAGGTCCATTAAGCACGCTGTCTACACGCCGCGCGGGTGCGCCGCGATTCCGCCTGTCCCAGGATAGTCATATCGAACGCAATTGCGTAGGGTGAGTTCCATCGGAACCAGCGAGGTCCGGAAGCTTTGTATCCGAGAACCGCCCGGTTCACTACGGGACGAGAGTCCTAGATCGTGGCATCACCTCACTCAATCGAACGTGAGTTATTGTGAACAAGCCGACACAAGCGCTTCAAACCGCCGCTCAAGGCGGCGCGTTTCACATTGAAGACATCTATCCGCTGATCGACGGTGGGCGTTTCCCGGTCAAACGTATCGTCGGCGAGCCGGTGGAGGTGTGGGCCGACATCTACCGTGACGGCCACGAGGTGATCGCCGCCGCCCTGCTCTGGCGACGCGAACAGGACGATAGCTGGCAACGTGCGCCGATGGCGCACGACGTCAACGATCGCTGGTCGGGGACCTTCACGCCGCAGCAGATCGGCCGTCACGTCTATGCCATCGAGGCATGGACCGACGAGTTCGCCACTTGGCGACACGGCGCCGAACTGAAACAAAAGGCCGGACAGGACTTGTCGCTCGACGCGCTAGAAGGCGCTGGCCTTCTGACCAAGGCGCAATCCGACGATGCAGACGTGTTGCGATCGATCCAACAGCGCTGCGAAGAATATCTGCGGACCGGGGACATCGAGCCGCTGCTGGCGCCCGAGCTGCTGGAGGCGATGGCCGGCAGCCAGGCGCGGCCCGACCTCACCCGCACCGAACCGCTGCCGCTGATGATCGACCGGCCGCGCGCCCGCTACAGCACCTGGTACGAAATGGTGCCGCGCAGCCAGGGCACCGAGCCCGGCCGCCACGGCACGTTTCGCGATTGCATCGCGCGGCTGCCCGACGTCGCCGCGATGGGCTTCGACGTCGTGTACTTCACCCCGATCCACCCGATCGGCCAGACCAACCGCAAGGGCCGCAACAACTCGCTCAGGGCCGAGCCCGGCGATCCCGGCAGCCCCTATGCGATCGGCGCCGAGCACGGCGGCCACGACGCGGTGCATCCCGAACTCGGGACGCTGGAGGATTTTCGCGCCTTCGTCGCGGCTTGCGAAGTGGTCGGCCTCGAAGTGGCACTCGACATCGCCGTGCAATGCTCGCCGGACCACCCATGGCTGAAGCAACATCCGGACTGGTTCAAGCGCCGGCCCGACGGCTCGATGAAATACGCCGAGAACCCGCCCAAGAAATACGAGGACATCGTCAACCCGGACTTCTCCTGCGAGGATGCCGGCTCGCTGTGGAATGCGCTGCGCGACGTCATCCTGTTCTGGGCCGATCACGGTGTGAAGATCTTCCGCGTCGACAATCCGCACACCAAGCCGCTGCGGTTCTGGGAATGGATGATCCGGGAGGTTCAGCTCCGTCATCCCGACGTGATCTTCCTCGCCGAAGCCTTCACCCGGCCGAAGCTGATGAAGGGTCTGGCGAAGCTCGGCTTCACCCAATCCTACACCTACTTCACCTGGCGCACCCAGAAATGGGAGATCGAGCAGTATCTGACCGAACTGACCGGCTACCCGGAGCGCGATTTCTATCGACCGAATTTCTTCACCAACACGCCTGACATCCTGCCCTTCCACCTGCAGGGCGGCGAGCCGTGGATGTTCAAATCACGCCTCGTTCTCGCCGCAACGCTGTCATCGACCTATGGCATCTATAACGGCTTCGAGCTGCTCGAACACGAGCCGATCCCCGGCAAGGAGGAATATCTCGATTCCGAAAAGTACGAGATCAAGGTGCGGGACTGGGACAAGCCCGGCAACATCAAGCCGTTCATCCGCGACATCAACCGCGTCCGCGCCGCCAATCCGGCGCTGCAGCAGACCAGCAATTTGCGCCTCCTCGACGTGCAGGCCCCCAACGTGACCGGTTTCGTCAAGACATCCGTTGACGGCAGCAACGCGGTCGCCGTGGCGATCGCGCTCAGCAGCGACTACCAGGAGTTCTGGCTGCCGCTCGGCGACGTCCAGATCGAAGTCGCAGGCGAGCGCCGCCCCGTCGTCGCGGTCGAAAACCTGCTGACCGGGGAGCGTCACGCGCTGGATTGGGGCGGGATCAACCTGCGGATCGATCCCCACCGAGATCCGGCCCTGCTGTTCCGTTGCCTGGCGTGAGCGCGAAAGCCATGAACGAGATGTCCCCGATCGCGACGAGCGAGCAGCCCAGCGTCGAACAAGCCGAAGAGCTCTGGTACAAGGACGCGATCATCTACCAGCTGCACGTCAAGGCGTTCGCAGACAGCAACAACGACGGCATCGGCGATTTCGCCGGCCTCACCGAGAAGCTGGATTATCTCCAGGAGCTCGGCGTCAACACGCTGTGGCTGCTGCCGTTTTATCCGTCGCCGCAGCGCGACGATGGCTATGACATCGCCGATTACGGTTCGATCAATCCCGATTTCGGCACGATGAAAGATTTCCGCCGCTTCATCGTCGAGGCCAAGCGCCGCAATCTGCGCGTGATCACCGAGCTGGTGGTCAATCACACCTCGGACCAGCACAATTGGTTCAAGCGGGCGCGGCGCAGCCCGAAAAATTCCAGCGCACGCGACTGGTACGTCTGGAGCGACACCGACCAGAAGTATCAGGGCACGCGGATCATCTTCACCGACACCGAAAAGTCGAACTGGACCTGGGATCCGGAAGCCGGTCAGTATTACTGGCATCGGTTCTTCTCCCATCAACCCGATCTGAACTTCGACAATCCCCGCGTCGTCAGCGCGGTGGTCAAGGTGATGAAGCGCTGGCTCGACAACGGCGTCGACGGCTTCCGGCTCGACGCGATTCCTTACTTGTGCGAGCGCGACGGCACCAACAACGAAAACCTTCCCGAAACCCACGCGGTCATCAAGCAGCTGCGTGCCGAGCTCGACGCCTACGCCAAGGGCAAGCTGCTGCTCGCCGAGGCCAATCAATGGCCGGAGGATGTCCAGCAGTACTTCGGCGACAGCGACGAATGCCATATGGCGTATCACTTCCCGCTGATGCCGCGGATCTACATGGCGATCGCTCAGGAAGACCGCTTCCCGATTACCGACATCATGCGGCAGACCCCGGAAATCCCGCCGGACTGCCAATGGGCGATGTTCCTTCGCAACCACGATGAGCTGACGCTCGAAATGGTCACCGACGTCGAGCGCGACTATCTGTGGAAGACCTACGCGGCCGATCCGCGGGCGCGGATCAATGTCGGCATCCGCCGCCGCCTGGCACCGCTGATGGACAACGACCGCCGTAAGATCGAGCTGATGAACTCGCTGCTGCTATCGTTCCCCGGCACCCCGATCATCTATTACGGCGACGAGATCGGGATGGGCGACAACATCTATCTCGGCGACCGCAACGGCGTGCGTACCCCGATGCAGTGGTCGTCCGACCGCAATGGCGGCTTCTCGCGTGCCGATCCGGCGCGGCTGTATGCGCCGCCGATCATGGACCCGGTGTACGGCTACGCCTCGGTCAACGTCGAGGCGCAGCAGCGCAGCCTGTCTTCGCTGCTCAGCGCGATGAAGCGGCTGATCGCTGTGCGCAAATCGGCGCCGGCCTTCGGTCGCGGCAGCATGACCTTCATCCGCCCGAGCAATCGCGCGGTGCTCGCCTATGTCCGGCAGCACGAAGATGAAGTCATTCTGTGCGTCGCCAATTTGTCTCGCGCCGCGCAGGCGACCGAACTCGATCTGTCGCCGTGGAAGGACCGGGTGCCGCAGGAAATGCTCGGCCGCACCAAATTCCCGGCGATCGGCGAACTGCCCTACATGGTCACGCTGGCGCCGTTCGGCTTCTATTGGTTCAAGCTCGAAGAGCCCGGCACCGCGGCACACGTGGCGCCGGTGTCGACCGTGCCCGAGTTCATCACTCTGGTGGTGCCGCTTGGCTCGACCTGGATGACGCTCGGCCGCACTCGCTCGATGTTCGAGCACGAGGTGTTGCCGACCTTCCTGTCGCGCACCCGCTGGTTCCCGGAACGCAATCCGCGCGCCATCCATCCGCGGCTGACTTCGGCGATCCCGTTCGACAATGACGATGACAATCGCCCCTGGCTTGCGTTGTTCGAAGCGACGCTGCGCGGAACGACTGCGCGCTATCTGTTGCCGATGCAGATCGACTGGGTGCGGTTCGACCGAGAGCGCTACAATCCGCGCGCCTTCGCGGCGGTGCGCCAGGGCGCGCGCGAGGGCACGCTGCTCGACGTCGCCTCCGACCCGTCGTTCATCGCAATGCTGCTGGAGAACGTCCGCAAGTCGGTCACCGTGGTCGGCGACGACGGAAACCGGCTCGAATTCCGGGCCGGCTCGCAGCTCGCCGAGCGTCCGGCCGGTCCGTTCCAAAACATCCGCCCCGTCGACGCCGAGCAGTCGAACTCGACCTCGCTGATCGACGAGGACTACGTCGTCAAGCTGTATCGGCGGCTGCAGATCGGCATCAATCCCGAGCTGGAGATGGGCCGCTTCCTCACCGAGGTCGCTGGCTACAGCAACACCCCGGCGCTACTCGGCACTGTTGAACTGATCGAGGGCGACACCGCTATGGCGATTGCGGTGGTGCACGAATTCGTCGGCAATCAGGGCGACGGCTGGTCGCTGACCGCTGGCTATCTCGACCGTTACGTCGACGAACATCGGGTGTTGACCGCCGACGCCGAGACGCCGGAGAGCGATCAATTTGCGCCGTATCTGCACTTCATGCAGCACACTGGCCAGCGCGTGGCGGAGATGCACCTCGCCCTCGCCGGTCACCCTGAAGTGCCCGACTTCGCGCCGGAGCCGATCGGCCCCGACGAGGCGCAGCAATGGGTAGCGACCGTCACCGCCTCGGCCGAACGCGTGCTCGGCGAACTGCGGCGACGCCGCGACGGCTTCGGCGATGCCGACAAGGCGTTGGTTGATCGGCTTCTGGCGGCGCGCGACGAGCTGATCGGCCGCATCGCCGAACTGCTCGGGGACGACGGCGGTTTGAACATCCGTCATCACGGCGATTTCCATCTCGGCCAGATGCTGATCGTCAAGGACGACGTCTACATCATCGACTTCGAAGGCGAGCCGCGTCGCACCATGGCAGAGCGCCGCGCCAAGGCGCCGGCGGCCCGCGACGTCGCCGGCCTGGTCCGTTCGATCGATTACTCCACCACCGCGGCGCTCACCCGTGCGCTGAAGACGCCGTCCGACGAGCCGGGCCGGCTGAAAGAGGCGCTCGAGCTGTGGCGCATCCGCGCCACTGCCGCCTTCCTCGACGGCTACCGCCAGACCATGGGTGACAGTCCGGTCTGGCCGGCCGATCCCGAGGCCGCGGATCGCTGGCTCGACTTCTTTCTGATTGAAAAGGCGCTGTACGAGATCGACTACGAGATCGCGCACCGTCCCGACTGGTTGCGGGTGCCGCTCGCCGGCATTCTCCGCATCTTGTCGCCGCCGACCGAGGAGATTTCATGACCGAGCCGTTGAGCGACGAAGCCTACGCAGTTCTCGAAGGCCGCCACGCCGATCCGTTTCACTATCTCGGCGCGCATCCGCAGGACGGCGGCACCGTTGTCCGCGTGCTGCTGCCGGACGCCGGCGCCGTTGAAGTGATCGGCGCCAATGGCGAAACCGCGCAGCTCGAACGGCTGCACGAGTCCGGCCTGTTCGCCGGACCGGTTCCAGGCGGCTCGCCGCCCTACACGCTGCGCGCCCGCTTCGGCGACGAGACAGTCGAGCTGCAGGATCCCTACCGTTTCCCGCCGATCCTGACCGATTTCGATCTGTATCTGCTCGGCGAAGGCACCGACCAGCGACTCTACGATAAGCTCGGCGCCCATCCGATGGAGCTGGACGGCGTCGCCGGCGTCGGCTTCGTCGTGCTGGCGCCGAACGCGCGCCGCGTCAGCGTGGTCGGCGATTTCAACTACTGGAATCCGCTGCGCCATCCGATGCGGGTGCGCGGCAACGGCTATTGGGAGCTGTTCATCCCCGGCGCCCGAGCTGGCGACCGCTACAAGTTCGACATGTCGGGCAAGCACGGCGAGCTGCTGCCGCAGAAATCCGATCCGCTCGCGTTCGCCGCCGAGCTACGTCCGAAGACCGCCTCGATCGTGGTCGACGCCACCAAGCTGCCACGGCCGAGACCGGCGCCGGAGGGCATCAATGCGCTCGGCGCGCCAATGTCGATCTACGAGGTGCATCTCGGCTCGTGGCGCCGCAAGGACGGCGACCAGTGGCTGACCTACCGTGAACTCGCCGAGCAACTGCCAGCCTATGTCAGCGACATGGGCTTCACCCACGTCGAGTTCCTGCCCGTCAGCGAACATCCGTTCGACGGCTCGTGGGGCTATCAGCCGACCGGCCTGTATGCGCCGACCTCTCGGTTCGGCACGCCGGAAGACTTCTGCGCGCTGGTCGACGCCTGCCACGCTGCCGGCATCGGCGTGATCCTCGACTGGGTGCCGGGCCACTTCCCGGACGATCCGCACGGCCTCGGCAATTTCGACGGCACTGCTCTGTACGAACACGCCAACCCGATGCAGGGTCGCCATCTCGATTGGGGCACGCTGATCTACAATTACGGCCGCACCGAAGTCGTCAATTTCCTCACTGCCAACGCGCTGTTCTGGCTGGAGCGCTACGGCATCGACGGGTTGCGCGTCGATGCGGTGGCGTCGATGCTGTATCTCGACTACAGCCGGCCGGCTGGCGGCTGGATTCCGAACAAATTCGGCGGCCGCGAGAACATCGAGGCGATCGACTTCCTGCGCCGATTCAACACGCAGGTGTACGGCCGCTTCCCCAACGCCACCACCGCCGCGGAGGAATCCACCGCCTGGCCGCAGGTGTCGCGTCCGGTCGAATTCGGCGGGCTGGGCTTCGGCTATAAGTGGAACATGGGGTGGATGCACGACACCCTCAACTACATCGCCAAGGATCCGATCCACCGCAAATATCACCACGGCCAGATCCTGTTCGGTCTGCACTACGCATTCTCCGAAAACTTCATTCTGCCGCTGTCGCACGACGAAGTGGTCCACGGCAAACGCTCGATCATCGGCCGGATGCCGGGCGACGAATGGCAGCGCTTCGCGAACTTGCGCGCCTACTACGCCTTCATGTTCGGCCACCCCGGCAAGAAGCTGCTGTTCATGGGCAGCGAGTTCGGCCAGGAACGTGAATGGAGCCACGACCGCTCGCTCGACTGGCACCTGCTCGACTATCCGAAATACGCCGGCATTCAGGCGCTGCTGCGCGACCTCAACAAGCTGTACCGGTCGTTACCGGCGCTGCATCAGCTCGATTGCGATCCGTTCGGCTTCGAGTGGCTGATCACCGACGACGCCGATCGCAACGTGTTCGCCTGGATGCGCAAGGGCAACGACACGCGCAGCCGCTGCTTGGTGATCGTCAACTTCTCGCCCAATGTGTATCAGGACTACCGCGTCCGGGTGCCTTTCGCGGGGCGCTGGCGCGAAGTATTCAATTCGGATTCGGCGACCTATGGCGGCAGCAATGTCGGCAACGGCGGCGAAGTCCGTCCCCGCGACGGCCTGGTGCCGGAGCTCAGCCTCACCATCCCGCCGCTCGCCGCGATCTATCTGACGCCCGAGGACTGAGTGTGACGATCGTGCGATGCGCGTGGTACGACATCCCGCGCATCGCATGGCGTTTTGCACACTGCTGTTGCGGAAAAGCAGATTTACTAGTGTCCTTCGATTCCGAAGTTCGCTAACAAAGACAATCGCAGGCTATGCGAACTTCTTGATCGGGACACTCGCTATGCGCCTCACCGCCGGAACCGACCTCCGTCTCGGAGCGACCTGGGACGGGCGCGGCACCAACTTCGCGCTATTCTCCGCCAACGCTCACAAGGTCGAACTCTGCCTGTTCGACGCCCAGGGCCGGCGCGAGCTAGAGCGGATCGAGCTACCGGAACGGACCGAAGACGTCTGGCACGGCTATCTCAACGACGTCTCGCCGGGTCAGCTCTACGGCTACCGAGTGCACGGGCCCTACGATCCCGACCGCGGCCATCGCTTCAACGCCCACAAGCTGCTGCTCGATCCGTATGCCAAGCGCCTGAGCGGACGGCTGGTGTGGAGCGAAGCGCATTTCGCCTATCGCACCGGCTCGCCGCGCGAAGACCTGTCGTTCGACCGCCGCGACAATGCTCGCGGCATGCCGAAAGCGGTGGTGGTCGACGAGACCGTCGGCAGCGGCCGGCGTGAAACCCGCCCCGGGGTGCGCTGGGAAGACACCATCATCTACGAAGCCCACGTCAAAGGGCTCACCCAGCTCCGCGACGACGTCCCGCCCGGCCTGCGCGGCACATTCGGCGGCCTCGCTTGCCCGTCGATGATCGCACATTTCAAGCGGCTCGGCGTCACCACGATCGAACTTTTGCCCGTCCACGGCTTTGTCGATGACCGAATCCTGGTCGAGAAGAAGCTGGTGAACTACTGGGGCTACAACACGATCTCGTTCTTCGCGCCGGAGGCACGCTACGCGCCGGACAAGGACAACCCGCTCGACTCGTTCCGCACCACCGTGGCGCGGCTGCACGATGCCGGCATCGAAGTGCTGCTCGACGTGGTCTACAACCACACCGCCGAAGGCAACCATCTGGGCCCGACGCTGTCGTTCCGCGGCATCGATAACGCCTCGTATTATTGGCTGAAGCCGGACAATCCGCGCTACTACGACGACTTCACCGGCTGCGGCAATTCGGTCAATCTGAACCATCCGCGCGTGCTGCAGATGGTGATGGACAGCCTGCGCTATTGGGTCGAGGTCTGCCACGTGGACGGCTTCCGCTTCGACCTCGCCACGACGCTGGCGCGCGGCCCGAACGGCTTCGACCGCAAGGGCGGGTTCTTCACCGCGATCCGCCAGGACCCGGTGCTCGCCGGCGTCAAGCTCGTCGCTGAGCCATGGGATCTCGGCATGGGCGGCTACCAGGTCGGCGCGTTTCCGTCGCAATGGTCGGAGTGGAACGACCGTTACCGCAGCGTGATGCGGCGCTATTGGAGCGGCGAAGGCAGCCTGATCGGCGAAGTGTCGCGGCGGATGACCGGCTCGTCCGACATGTTCAACCGCGACGGCCGGATGCCGCGCGCCGGCATCAACCACGTCACGGTCCACGACGGCTTTACGCTCGCCGATCTGTTCAGCTACGAGCACAAGCACAACCTCGCCAATGGCGAGGACAATCGCGACGGCTCCAACGACAATCACAGCATCAATTGCGGCGTCGAGGGCCCGTCCGACGATCCGAAGATCCTCCGCCTGCGCCGCCAGCTCCGCAAGAACCAGCTCGCCTGCCTGTTCCTGGCCCAGGGCGTGCCGCTGATGCTCGCCGGCGACGAGGTCGGCAACTCGCAGTCCGGCAACAACAACGCCTATTGCCAGGACAACGAGATCGGCTGGGTCGGCTGGGACGGCACCAACACCGAAGACGACATGGTCGAGTTCGTCGGGCTGATGACCGACATCCGCCGCCGCTTTCCGCAGCTGCGCTCGCGGCGCTGGCTCGACGGAAGGCGCGCGGACGGCAGTTACGGGGTATTGTGGCTCACGCCGTCGGCCGCGGAGATGACCGAGCAGGATTGGGCGTTTCCGGACGGACGATTCCTCGCCTACATGCTGAGCCCGAGCGAGCCCGGCGGCGACGCCATCTTCATAGTGCTGAATTCCGGCGCCGAGGCGATCGATTTCCATCTGCCGAAGACCACGGACTATCCGAACTGGCACCAGCTGTTCGACACCACCAAGGACACCGTCCAGGTCGCGCCACTGAAATTCGGCAGCATCAGCTCTGCACCGCCGCGCTCGGTGCTGGCTTTCGCCGGGGTGACCGTATGAGCGGCCGCAGCTTTGGACCGCGGATTACGGCGGGCGGCGTCGAATTCCGGCTGTGGGCGCCGAATGCCCAGACGGTCGAGGTGATGCTGGACGGCGGCGCCACGCGTCCAATGCGGCGCGACGAGGCCGGCTGGTACCGGGCCGAGATCGCAGGGCTCGGCGGGGGCACTCGCTATCGCTTCCGCATCGACGGCGAACTCGAGGTGCCGGACCCCGGCTCGTTGTTTCAGCCCGACGACATCGCCGGCCCGAGCGAAGTGATCGACCACGCTGCTTACGACTGGCGCGCCGAAGATTGGCGCGGCCGCCCCTGGGCCGAGACCGTGCTGCTGGAAGCCCATGTCGGCACCTTCACGCCCCAAGGCAGCTTCCGCGCGATGATCGACAGGCTGGACCATCTGGTCGCCACCGGCATCACCGCGCTGGAGCTGATGCCGCTCGCCGACTTCCCCGGGCAGCGCAACTGGGGCTACGACGGCGTGCTGTGGTATGCGCCGGACAGCGCCTACGGCCGACCCGAAGACCTCAAGGAGCTGATCGACGAAGCGCATGCCCGCGGCCTGATGATGTTTCTCGACGTCGTCTACAATCACTTCGGCCCGGAGGGGAATTACCTCGGCGGCTACGCGCCCGGCTTCTTCTCGGACTCGCACACGCCGTGGGGCAACGCGATCAACTATTACGCTCCCGAGGTCCGCGCGTTCGCGATCGAAAACGCGCTGCACTGGCTGCGCGACTACCGGTTCGACGGTCTGCGGCTCGACGCCGTGCACGCCATCCCCGATCAGGGCGAGATCCCGATGCTGCACGAATTGTCGCGCGAGGCTGGCAAGCTGGCCGCCGAGACCGGCCGGCACATCCATCTGGTGCTGGAGAACGACGATAACATCGCCGCGGTGCTCGATCCGATCACCGATCCACCGCGCGGCCAATACCGGGCGCAGTGGAACGACGACTATCACCACGCCTGGCACGTTGCGCTGAGCGGCGAACGCCACGGCTATTATTCCGACTACGCCGACGCGCCGCTGCAACATCTCGCCCGCGCGCTCGGCTCCGGCTTTGTCTATCAGGGCGAGCCGTCGGCGCATCGCGGCGGCGTGGCGCGCGGCGAGCCGAGCGGCGACCTGGCGCCGCTGGCTTTCGTCAACTTCCTGCAGAACCACGACCAGATCGGCAACCGTGCGCTCGGCGACCGGTTGGAAAGCCTGACGCGGCCGGCGGCGATCGAGGCGGCGCTGGCAATCACGCTGCTGGCGCCCACCGTGCCGATGCTGTTCATGGGTGAGGAATGGGGCTCGAAGGCGCCGTTTCCGTTCTTCTGCGACTTCCACGGCGATCTCGCCGAAGCGGTGCGCGCCGGCCGCCGCAAGGAGTTTGCCGGCGCCTATGAAAAATACGGCGACGAAGTCCCCGACCCGCTCAGCGAGGATGCGTTCAGAAGCGCGGTGCTCGACTGGCGCGAACGCGACGGCGGCGACGGCGCGCAGCGGCTGGCGCTGGTGTCGCGGCTGCTACAGGTCCGCCGCAACGCGATCGTGCCACGGCTGGCCGGCGCACGCTTCGGCACCGCCGAGATCACGCAGGGTGGGCTGCTGACCGCGCAATGGCGGCTGGCGGACGGCACCACCCTCGACCTCGTCGCCAATCTGTCGGACCAGGAGCACGACGGCGGCACGCCGTCCGCGGCGGGAACTATTTTATGGGGCGGCGATTGGACCCGGATCATTCCGCCTTGGGCGGTGTCCTGGCGCCTCGAGCATCCCTAATGCCTCCTGCGATACCGACTGCCACCTATCGCCTGCAACTCACTGCCGATTTCGGTTTCGGTTCAGCCGCCGCGATCGTCCCTTATCTGAAGCGACTCGGCATCTCGCACGTTTATGCGTCGCCGTTCACGAAGGCGCGCAAGGGCTCGACCCACGGCTACGACATCGTCGACCACACCCGGCTCAATCCCGAGCTCGGGGGCGAAGAGGGTTTTGCGCGGCTCAGTGCAGCGCTGCAGCAGGCCGACATCGGCCTGATCCTCGACTTCGTGCCCAACCATGTCGGCGTGCACTACGCGGACAATCCGTGGTGGCTTGACGTCCTGGAATGGGGACCGGCCTCGCCGCACGCGGCATCGTTCGACATCGATTGGGACATGCTGCCGTTTCGCACCCGCGGCGGCGTACTGCTGCCGATCATCGGCTCGTCTTACGGCAAGGCGCTGGAAAACGGCGACATCGAGCTGCGGTACGATTCCGGCGACGGCAGCCTGTCGGCCTGGTACTATGAACACCGGCTCCCGATCGCGCCGCAGCGCTACAGCGAAATCCTGCGCGCCGTGGTGCGCGAGGCCGATGCGGCCGAGACCGATGCGGGCCGGGCGATCCTGGAACTCGCCGCGCGTTACACCGGGCTGCGCCGCCCCTCGCGCGCCGAGGCACCGGAATTCAAGGCGGCGCTAAAGGCAATACCGGGCGCGGCCGAACTGATCGCGCGCGGACTCGACGCCTACCGGGCCGGCGAAGGCCGCACCTCTCAAATCCAGGCGCTGCACAATCTCTTGGAGCGCCAGCACTACAAGCTGGGACATTGGCAGCTGGCATCGAGCGAAATCAACTATCGCCGGTTCTTCGACGTCAACACCCTCGCCGGCCTGCGGGTCGAGGATGCCGCGACCTTCGCGGCAATCCACAGCCGCGTGAAGAAGCTGCTCGCCGACGGTCAGCTCCACGGCCTGCGGCTCGACCACATCGACGGCCTGCGCGATCCGGCGCAGTATTTCCAGCGGCTGCGCCGACTGGCGCGCGACGCGCAGGGGCCGGACGCACCGCCGCTCTATACCGTGATCGAGAAGATCCTCGGCGAGGGCGAAGAGCTGTACCGCTTCGCCGGCGTGCACGGCACCACCGGCTACGAATGGCTCAACGTCATCACCCGTGTGTTGCTCGACGGCTCCGGGCTGAAGCCGCTGGAGGAAGTCTGGCGCCAGGTGAGCAACATCTCGCCGGCGTTCGATCCGGTGCTGAAGGCGGCCAAGCGCCGGGTGCTGGAGACGCTGCTGCTCAGCGAATTCACCGTTCTGACGCGGCTGCTGGCGCGGATCGCCTCTGGCCATTATTCGACCCGCGACTTCTCCGCCGACAACCTGCGCCAAGCCTTCGAACTCTACGTGCTGCACTTCCCGGTGTATCGCACCTATCTGACCGGCAGCGGCCCGACCCGGCTCGATCGCGAGCTGATCGAGGACACCATCGCGAAAGCGCGGGCCGATTGGTTCGGCGCCGATGACGGCATCTTCGACTTCCTCAAAGACGCGCTGACGATGGACCTCGTCGGTTCGGGTCGAGCGCTGCATTCCAAACAGCGGGTGCGGCACTTCGCCCTCAAGGTGCAGCAGTTCACCGGGCCGACCATGGCGAAGTCGCTGGAGGACACCGCGTTCTATCGCTATCACCGGCTGCTGGCGCTGAACGAAGTCGGCGGCGATCCCGCCGCGCCGGACTTGCCGGTCGTCGCCTTCCACGCGCTCATGCAGCGCCGCGCCAAGGACTGGCCGCACGGCATGACCGCAACCATGACCCACGATGCCAAGCGCGGCGAGGACGCCCGCACGCGGCTGCTCGCGCTCGCCGAGATGCCCGGCGAATGGGCCGGTCTGGTGGCGAAATGGAAAGTGCTGAACGCGCCGCATCTGGTGATCGACAACGAAATGCGCGCGCCTTCGGCGGCGTTCGAATACATGCTGTATCAGGCGCTGCTCGGTGCCTGGCCGCTGACGCCGGATCCGGACTTCGCCGATCGCTTCCAGGGCTTCGCGCTGAAGGCCGCGCGCGAGGGCAAGCAGGAGACCAACTGGCTCAACCCCAACCTCGCTTACGAAGAAGGCGTGCGCACCTTCATCGACCGCATTCTTGATCCCTCAGTGTCGAGCGCGTTCCTGGAATCGGTCGAAAGCCTGCACCGGCGGCTGTCGCTGCTCGGCGCGCTGAACAGCCTGAGCCAGGTGACGCTGAAAGCAACCATGCCGGGGGTGCCGGACTTCTATCAGGGCACCGAGTTCTGGGACTTCTCGCTGGTCGATCCCGACAACCGCCGGCCGGTGGATTTCGCCGCGCGCGCCGAAGCGCTGGAGGCACTGCCCGACGAGCCCCATTGGGACGACTTGATCGCGAATTGGAACGACGGCCGCATCAAGCTGGCCTGGACCCATCATCTGCTGCAGCTGCGGCGCGAGCACGCCGAGCTGTTCACCGATGGCGACTATCGCCCGCTCGCGGTCTCGGGCCCGCACCGCGACCACACCATCGCGTTCGCCCGCACCCGCGGCACCGAGGCCCTGATCGTGGTGGTCGGCAAGGTGTTCGCGACGCTGTCCGGCGAAGGTCGGCAATGGCCGATCGGCAACGCCTTCGATGGTGCGGTGGATAGCAGAGGCTATGTGGTCGAAACCGCCGAGGGCGAGAACAGCACCGGCGAACTGCCGCTGCGCGACCTGTTCGGCCACATCCCGGTCGCCGTCCGCCGCGCTCGGATTGCCGGATCGAAGCGCGCACGACGCGGCTGAGCAGGCGCGCGGTCACAACCGCTATCCAACCAATGCTGCCCCGTCATTCCGGGGCGCGCGCGCAGCGAGCGAACCCGGAATCTGCTGCCTGCACCCATTCCCGCGAAGCCCTGCTCGCTTCGAGATTCCGGGTTCGCGCTACTCGCGCCCCGGAATGACCCCGGGAGACGTGGTTCAGCACCAGAAGGCGATGGGATGGTTGGACGATTGCGAGTCCCCCACAAACGCCGAGGCCGCCCGGGAGCTGGAGCCGGACGGCCTGACGGGGTTTGTGCCGATCAGGAAAACCGGTTCCCTCACCCGCACAGACAGAATTTCAAGATTCGCTTACTTGAAGATTAACGCACAACATCGAATAACTACTTGCTGCAGCGCCACAATTTCTCGTGCAGCGCACACGCCGATTACTTCTTGTCCAGCATCAAATGACCGCGCTTTTGAATCACGACCTTCGCTGCGTCGGCGAATTTCTGCAGCAGCCACGGCAGATGCACTTCGAGCCGCACATGATCTTCGGCAACGTCGACGTGGCCGGCCGCGACCTGGCCCAGCGCGCGGACGCGAAACAACATCTGGTCGCCGCGCCAGGTCTCCTCATCCACCTTCAAAACCGGCACGTTGATCGCCGCGCGGCTGAGGCCGGTCTGCAGCCGGCGGCGCGCCTCGGCGCGGCCGAGGCGATGGGGAATCGATACGACAAGCGGAGCTGACATCGCGACGTCCTCGTCATTGGAGCTGATCGTTACTCCCTATCTAGGCGAGCATTGCGAAAACAACAGGGCCTCGCGCGCCGTGCCGAGTTTCGGCCGCGGAACCTTCACTCTGACGCCGTGTTCTCTTCCCCGACAGGCGGAGCACTCGGGCGATCCGCCGCGACAAGGAGAGCGAGATGTCCATCGGCACTATCATCCTGATCATCCTGATCATCGCCTTGCTGGGCGGTTTCACCGGCGTCGGCGGCGGACCGTTCTACGGTACCGGTTACTACGGCGGCGGCGGTCTCGGCCTGGTGATCGTGATCCTGCTGATCCTGCTGCTGCTCGGCAAGATCTGACGCACGGCATCGTTCCGTTTGCTGATCGAACGATTGTGGCCGGGCTTCAGCGCCCGGCCATCGCGCTTCCAGAACCGGTCGCTGCTTCCGCTCCCTTACTTCCGGCCCGACGTCAGCGCCTTGATCGCCGGCTTCAGCGGGGCTTCTGCGGCGTCGTAGTCCGCCCATGCCTTGGCGCGCTTGATCAGCGCCGGCACAGTCTCGATGGTGTAGCGCTTCGGATCGAGCCCGGCTTTCACCTGCGCCCAGCTCAATGGCATCGATACCGTGGCGCCCGTGCGGGCCCGCGGCGACAGCACCGCGACCGCCGTCGACATCCGGTCGTTGCGCAAGTAATCGAGGAAGATCTTACCCTTCCGCTTCTGCTTCGACATGTTGAGCAGATACTGCTCGGGGCTGTCCTCGGCCATTTGCGCACACACCGTTTGCGCGAAGGTCTTGGCCGCCTTCCAATCGATGCTGTCGTCCGGCTTCAGCGGCACCACCACGTGCAAGCCCTTGCCGCCGGTGGTCTTGCAGAAGGTGGCGAGCCCCAGCGCTTCGAGCCGCTGCTTCATCTCCTTGGCGGCGCTGATCACCTCGTCGAATCCGACCTCGGGGGCCGGATCGAGATCGAACACCAGGCGTCCGGGCACGTCGTAGCGATCGGGCGCACAGTTCCACGGATGCAGCTCGACCCCGCCGATCTGCGCCACCGCGATCAGGCCTTCGATGCGATCGATCTGCACATACGGCTTGCGGTCGCCCGAGACCTTGGCGAGATTGATCAGGTTCGACATTCCCGGCATGGCGTGGCGCTGAAAGAAATGCTCGCCGTCGATGCCGTCGGGCGCGCGCACGATCGAACACGGCCGTCCCCTGATGTGCGCGATCAGCCAGTCGCCGGCCTCGGCGAAATAATCGGCGAGGTCGCGCTTGGTGATCGGGCCGCTGATCTCGCTTGCCGGCCACAGCTCCTTGTCGGGCTTGGAGATCACCACGCCCATCACCTCGGAGCGGGTTGCATCGGCCCTCCGCGGTGCTGCGGCTTTGGTAGCCGCTTTCTTGGCGGTCTTCTTCGCAGGCTTCTTGGAGGCCTTGCCGGCGCTACGCGTCGGTTTCGGCTCGGCGAGCTCGACCCGCTGCGGCTCCTCGGCTTCGACCTCCGCAGCCGGCTTGTCGGCGCGTAATCCCTTGAACGAGGCCTGCCGTACCATGCCGCCGCCAGTGAAGCCGGCGAACTCGATCTCCGCGACCAGATCTGGCGTCACCCAATGCATCTCGCGAGTCTTCTTCGGTGCATTGGCGCCGCTGAACGGGCTGCTGTCCGCTTCGTGCGCCTTCAGCTCGGGCAGGATGCGCTTGACGACATCCTGGCCGAAGCCGGTGCCGACGATGCCGACATAGGCCAGATCATCGCCGCGATGCACGCCGACCAGTAGCGAGCGGAATTTGCCGTTCGTGGTCTTCCAGCCGCCGATCACCACCTCATGGCCGGCGCGGCACTTCGCCTTGGTCCAGCCATCGCTGCGGCCGGAGCGATACGGCGCATCGAGCTTCTTCGACACGATGCCTTCGAGCGACAGCTTGCAGGCCGACTGCAGAATGGCATCGCCGCCGGTTTCGAAATGCTCGACATAGCGGATCAGGCCTTCCTTGCGACGGCCGCGCGCGGCCTTCAGCAAGGCGTCGAGCCGCTCCTTGCGCTCCGACAGCGGCAGCCGGCGCAGATCCTCGCCCTCCGCATACAGCAGGTCGAACGCGAAACAGATCAGATTGTCGGTATCGCCGTCGGAGAGCGCTGCCTGCAGCGCCGCGAAATCCGGTTGGCCGTGCGAATCCAGCGCCACCACCTCGGTGTCGATGATCGCATCCGGCAGCGATGCCGCTTCTTCCGCGATCGCACCGAATTTGGCGGTCCAGTCGAGGCCCTTGCGCGTCAGCAGTCTGGCCTCGCCTTGCTCGACGCGGAGCTGCATCCGGTAGCCGTCGAACTTGATCTCGTGGCCCCGGCCCTCGCCGCCGGGCGGCCGCTCCACCGAGGTGCAGAGTTGCGGCGGCACGAAGCCCGGCATCGCCGCGCGCTTGCCACGCGCCGCAGGTTTGGCGGACTTGGCAGCTTTGGTCTTGGTCTCGGTCTTGATCTTGGCCTTCGCCTTGATGGGCGGTTTGCTGTCGGCTCTCTCCGCCCGTTTGTCGGCGGCGAGCCCGCTGCTGGAATCCCACACCGCGTCCGCCGTCACCTTCGCGACCGCCTTGCGCAGCATGAACGGCTTCGGTGCCTTGCCCTTGCCCTCCGCGATCGTCTCCATGGCGCGGCCCGAGGCGACCGAGCGGTCTTCGTCGAGCACGGTGTTGGCGTCGCCCTCGCGGGCGTCGTCGTCGCGGTGCTTGATGAGCAGCCAATTGGTGCGCTTGCCGCCGGTGCGGTCGTGCCGCATCCGCACCAGCACCCAGCTGCCATGCAGCTTCTCGCCGTGCAGGGTGAACTTCAGATCGCCCTTCTTGAAGCCGCGCTCGGGATCGTCGCACTCCCAATAGCCGCGGTCCCAGAGCTGCACCGTGCCGCCGCCATACTGGCCCTTCGGGATCGTGCCCTCGAAGTCGCCGTAGTCGAGCGGATGATCCTCGACCTCGACGGCGAGGCGCTTGTCGTGCGGGTCGAGCGAAGGTCCCTTGGTCACCGCCCACGACTTGAACACGCCGCCGTATTCGAGGCGCAGGTCGTAGTGCAGACGGGTGGCATCGTGCTTCTGGATCACGAACCGCCGCTGCTTCGACGGCGCCACCTTGGCGTCGCCGCGCGGCTCCGCGGTCTGCTCGAAATCGCGTTTCTTGCGGTAGATGCTGAGCTTGTTGCTGGCCACCGTCGCTCCTTACTCACCGCCGTTGGCTTGGGCGTGGTCGGAACCAAAACCCGGGATGCCCGTTCAAGTTCCACCCATGATAGCATCGTCCTGACCGCCCGGTCGCGACACCTCGAGCCCTCGGAGAATTCCCATGCCTCGCGCCTATTGGAAGGGCACGCTGAAGCTGTCGCTGGTCACCTGTCCGGTCGCGCTGTATCCGGCCACGACCAGCAGCGAGAAGACGCGCTTCCACATGATCAATGCGGAAACCGGCAACCGGCTGAAGCAGCAGATGATCGACGAAGGCACCGGCGATGTCGTCGAGAAGGACCAGAAGGCGCGTGGCTACGAGGTGCGCAAGGGCAAGTACATCGAGATCGAGAAGGACGAGTTCGACGCGGTACAGATCGAGAGCACTCACACCATCGACATCGACAGCTTCGTGCCGGCCGATGAGATCGATCAGCGCTATCTCGACCGCCCGTATTACATCGTGCCGGACGGCAAGGCCGGCACCGACGCCTTCGCGGTGATCCGCGACGCAATGAAAGACAAGGGTCGCGTTGCGCTCGGCCGCATCGTGCTGACCAATCGCGAGCACGTGCTGGCGATCGAACCGCTCGGCAAGGGCCTGCTCGCAACCACGTTGCGCTACCCTTACGAGCTGCGCGATGCGGACGAGTATTTCGACGGCATCAAATCGCCGAAAATCTCCAAGGACATGATCGAACTCGCCGGCCACATCCTCGATACCAAGGCGGCGCACTTCGATCCCAAGAAATTCAAGGACGAGTACGAGACCGCGCTGAAGGCGCTGGTCAAGCGCAAGGCCTCCGGAAAGTCGATCAAGCTCCCCGAGCCGGAGGAAAAGGAGAGCAACGTCGTCAGCCTGATGGATGCGCTGAAGCAGAGCCTCGAAGGCGGCAAGTCCGGGGCGAAGCCTGGCAAGGCCCACAGCCGCCGCAAAGCCTCCCGCTCCTCCGCCCGCACCAGCACCAAAGCTCGCCGCTCCAACGCGCGGCAGCGCAAGGCGGGGTGACGCTGGCTTGGATCGGGCGTCCGACAATGCTGTTCTGACAGCGTAGGCCGCCTCGCCGCTTTGCCCCACACCGTCATTCCGGGGCGCGAGCGCCAGCTCGCGAACCCGGAATGACAGTTGTCTTGCGGCTGTGCGGCCGAGCCACCGGTGCGCTGAATCTCCAGACTCCGGGTTCGCCGCTGCGCGGCGCCCCGGAATGATTTGCGCTTGAGTGGGAGGTGAATTAGTCCGACGACGTCTTCTTCCCCGACTTGCGCTTCGACGATTTGCCGGCGGACGATTTTCGCGGGCTGGATGACTTCGACGACTTGCGCGCCGACGACTTCTTCGCGCCGGTCCGCTTGCTGCCAGACTTCGTGGTCTTCTTGGTGGTCTTCGTCGTGGTCTTGCGGCCGGGCTTCGTGGCCTTCTTGGTCGACGTCTTCGACGCCTTCTTGCCGGTCTTCTTCTTCGGCACCTTGGCGCCTTCGGCGCGGGCTTCCGACAGACCAATCGCGATCGCCTGTTTGCGGCTCTTGACCTTCTTGCCAGAGCCGCCGCTCTTCAGCGTCCCGGACTTGCGCTTCTTCATCGCGCGGCCGACCTTGGCGGACGCCTTCTTGGAATATTTACGGGCCATGATCTCCTCCGTATGGAACGAAGACCAATGATGGCGACCGCCGATCGTTCCTTCGCGGTCCTATTCGCGCATCGAATCGTCCACAGCGGAGCTACCCGCACACTTCTCGATGACGAACACGATCACCTCGTCGCTGCGTTCACTCGACGTGATGCGATCGCCGGTCTCGCCGATCAGCACCGGAATATCGATCAGCGCCATCGGATCGGTGCAGCGGACTTCCAAGAGATCGCCGGCCTGCAGACTCGGCAGCGCCTTGCGGGTCTTGAGCACCGGCAGCGGGCATTTCAGCCCGGTGAGATCGAGAACAGTCTTGGCCATGGCGGCGGACGATGACGAAGCCGCGGCGCGCGGTCAATCGCCTTCGGCCTCGTTCTTATTGCCGAGCCGCGCCATGGTGAGCTAACCACGGGCGTCGCTGCAGTCGCGACGCGGCGCGGAGTGCGCAATGGCTGATGTTCGACCACCGACCGTGATCCTTGCCGGCGGCCTTGCCCGCCGGATGGGCGGCGGCGACAAACCGCTGCGGTCGATCGCCGGCCGGCCGCTGCTCGCCCATGTGATCGAGCGCCTGCAGCCGCAATGCGGCGCGCTGGCGCTCAACGCCAATGGCGATCCGAACCGGTTTGGTCGCTTCGGCCTGCCGGTGATCGCCGATACGGTGCACGACTTCCCCGGCCCGCTCGCCGGCGTGCTGGCAGCGATGGATTGGGCCGCGACGGTGCAGCCGGATGCGCACCACGTGTTGACCGTGCCAGGTGATTGTCCGTTTCTGCCGCGCGATCTGGTGGCCCGGCTGGATCGGGCCCGACTCGCTGAGAACGCCGAGATCGCCGTAGCGGCGTCCGGCGGCCATCTGCATCCGGTGATCGCGCTGTGGCCAGTCGCGCTGCGCGAGGCGCTGCGAACCGCCTTGCTCGACGAGGACATCCGCAAGGTCGAACGCTTCACCGCGCGCTATCCGCGCGCGGTGGTGGAGTGGCCGGTGACGCCGTTCGATCCATTCTTCAACGCCAACACGCCGGAGGAGCTCGCGGAAGCCGAGCGCATTGCGGCGGGCGATCAATAGCACGACGCCTCCGCCGTCATTGCGAGGAGCGCAGCGAGGAAGCAATCCAGCGCCGAGCGCTAGGCTGGATTGCTTCGCTTCGCTCGCGATGACGGAAGTGGCGCCGCCGCTACGGCGTCAGCACCGCGCGGCCGACCAGCTTGCCCTTCTGCAGATCGAGCAGCGCGTCGTAGGCTTGCGGCAGCCCGACCTTGGTGACCGGGATCGGCGACACCTTCTTGGCGCGGACAAGGTCGAGCAATTCCTGCGTCTCGGCGAGATTGCCGACATAGCTACCCTGGATGGTGATGGCGCGCATCGGGATGAACGGCAGCGCCCATGGCGCGCCGCCGCCGAACAGGCCGACGATCACCAGCTTGCCGCCCTTGGTGAGGCAATCGAAGCCGAGCTGCGCGGTCTGCGGATTGCCGACCAGATCCAGCGCGCCGCGCACCGGGCCTTTGGCAATGCCTGCAATCTGCGCCAGCGCGTCCGGCGCCGCAGCGTCTACGGTGCCGAGCGCGCCGGCCTTTTGCGCCGCGTCGCGCTTGGCGGCGTCGATATCGACCATGATCGCGCCCCTGCCGCCCATTGCTTTGAGCAGCTCCAGCGCCATCAGCCCGAGACCGCCGGCGCCGAACATCACGATCGGGCTGTCGAGGCAGAAGTCGAGCTTCTTCAGCGCGCTGTAGGTGGTGATGCCGGAGCACGCATACGGCGCCGCGGTCACCGGATCGAGCCCGTCGAGGCTGAGCAGATAGCGCGGATGCGGTACGATCAGTTCGTCCGAATAGCCGCCGTCGCAATACACGCCGAGGAAGCGCGGCTTCAGGCACATGTTCTCGTCGCCGGCCTTGCAGACGTCGCACTCGCCGCAGCCGATCCACGGATACACCAGCGCGACCTCGCCGATCTTGGCGTCCTTGGCGTCGGGACCAGCGGCGACGATCTCGCCGACGGTCTCGTGGCCCATTGTCAGCGGCAGCGCGACGCCGCGATCGGACAGCGACAGCTTCTTGCGACCGTGACCGAGTTCGTAGCCGCCTTCCCAGATGTGCAGATCGCTGTGGCAGACGCCCGCGGCCTTGACCCGCACTAGCACTTGCGTGCCGGTCAGTTCCGGCGTCGGCCGGTTGTCTTCGCGCAGCGGCTTGCCGAAATCGGTGACGCGAAAGCTCCTCATGGCGTAGTCTCCCAAGAGTGTTCTTGTTTATCGCCGAAGCATGCCACGGCGAAGCACGGCCGTCGATGGTCGGCGCAGCTTACGCCGCGCTGCGGAATTCCGCCGTGGTCTGCGCCACCAGCTCGGCGATCGGCACGACGCCGCCGATGCCCGACGCCGAATGGCCTGCGCTCCAGATATCGCGCCACCGCTTTGGTCGATCCTCCCGTGCGCCGACATCGATATCCTTGCCGATGTCGATGCCGCCGCGCTCCGGCAGATCGTCGGGGTCGAGCCCGGCGGCGACGATCGATGGCCGCAGCATGTTGGTCTGCAGCCCGGTGAACGCTTTGGTCAGCAGGATGTCGTCGGCGCTCGCCTCCACCAGCATCGCCTTGTAGCGCGGATCGGCGAGGCTCTCTTCGGTGGCGATGAACTTGGTGCCCATATAGCCGAGATCGCAGCCGAGCGTCATCGCGGCGCGCAGCGCGACGCCGTCGCTGATGCCGCCAGCGAGCACGATCACGCCATCGAAGAATTGCCGCACCGCACGCACGAAGGCGAACGGATTGAGCCACCCGGTTTGTCCGCCGGCGCCGGCGGTGAGCAGCACCAGGCCGTCGACGCCGGCCGCTGCCGCCCGCTCGGCATGGCGGATGCTGGCGACGTCGGCCAGCACCATCGCGCCGATATCGTGCAGCGGCGCGATCACCGGCTGCGGCGAGCCGACGCTGGTGATCACCACTTCCGGCCGATGCTGCAGCAGCAGTTTCAGATCGTCGCCGAGCCGCGCGTTGGAGCGGTGCACGATCAAGTTGGGGCACCACGGCGCGGCACGCCGGCCGCTTGCCTGCTCGTGCGACGCGATTCGGCGGGTAATCTCGCTGAGCCAGTCACCGAGTTGTTCCGTCGTACGGCAATTCACCGTCGGAAACGATCCGATCACGCCGCTACTACACGCCGCAGCCACCAGATCGACGCTCGACACCAGAAACATCGGCGCCGCAATCAGCGGCAAACTGAGACGATCGCCGAAGCGCGCCAGACGGTCGGATGATTTCACGGCAGTTTCCTCCTGCTCTGTTTGCATCGGCGGTGGCCAGCCGTGCTAATGTGGTAGCCGAACATTGGCACGCCCAACAGCCGATGACAAAACACAAGGGAGCCGAACGCCATGACTGCCGAGCTCAACGCTTTTCCGACCGCGGGCACGCAGACATTGCGGGCGCTGGCGCGCTATCCCTCGCGCACCGCGTTCGCTTGGCCCGGCGGTAGCCTCAGCTATCGCGGCGCCACCGACATGATCGGCAGCATCCAGAAGGTGTTCATGGGGCTCGGCCTGCCGCCCGGCACGCGGGTCGCGCTGCTCACCGCCAATCGTGCCGAGACCTGGTGCGCCGGCGTCGCGGCGCAGCTCTGCCGTTTCGCCATCACCTGGCTGCATCCGCTCGGCTCGCGCCAGGATCAGCTCGATCAAATCGAGGACTCCGAAGCCGCGGTGCTGATCGTCGACGCCGCAGCCTTCCTGGAGCGCGGCGGCGAGCTTGCCGCCCAGGCGACCGGCCTGCGCCACGTCTTCACCGTCGGCCGTGCCGACTACGGGCTCGAACTGCTGATCGCGCTGGATCAGGCCGGCAGCGCCACGCCGCGCGATTTTGCGCGGCTCGATGACGTCGCGGTGCTGAACTACACCGGCGGCACCACCGGCAAATCCAAGGGCGCGCTGCGCCACCATCGCGAGAACGCCGGTTTCGCCAACGCGATCCTGGCCGATTTCGAGATCCCGTTCGATCCGCGCTATCTCACAGTGGCGCCGATCAGCCATGTCGCCGGCACCAAGGTGCTGCCGTCGCTGATCCGCGGCGGCACCATCCACATGATGAAGGGGTTCGATCCCGAAGCGGTGCTGCAGACGATCGAGCGCGAGAAGATCAATTTCACGCTGTTCGTGCCGACGATGGTCTATGTGCTGCTCGACCATCCGTCGCTCGCGAAGACCGATCTGTCGTCGCTCGATCTGGTGTTGTACGGCGCCTCGCCGATGTCGCCGACGCGGCTGGTCGAAGGCATCGAGCGGATCGGGCCGGTGTTCTCGCAGCTCTACGGCCAGACCGAGTGCTATCCGGTGTCGGTGCTGCGCAAGGCCGATCACGATCCGAAGCAGCCGGAGCTGTTCTTGTCGTGCGGCTTCCCGATCGCGGCCTGCGATGCGCGGATTCTCGACGAGAACGATCAGGAAGTGCCGCTCGGCGAGGCCGGCGAGATCTGCGTGCGCGCCCCGCATGTGATGGCGGAATATTGGAAGCGCCCGGAGCAGACCACCGAAACGCTGAAGAGCGGCTGGCTGCATACCGGCGATATCGCCAAGCAGGACGACCGCGGCTACATGTATATTCTCGACCGCAAGAAGGACATGATCGTGTCCGGCGGCTTCAACATCTTCCCGCGCGAGGTCGAGGACGTGTTGTCGGCGCATCAGGATGTCGCGATGGTCGCGGTGGTCGGCGTGCCGGACGACAAATGGGGCGAAGCCGTCACTGCGGTGGTGGTCGCCAAGCCCGGCACCAAGCCCGACGAGCGCGAACTGATCGAGCTGGTGAAGACCCGCAAGGGCTCGGCGCATGCGCCGAAGTCAGTGCAGTTCGTCCCCGAACTGCCGATGACCGGCGTCGGCAAGATCGACAAGAAGGTGCTGCGCGCCGGCTTCTGGGCTGGCCGCGACCGGATGGTGGGGTAGTTCTGATCACTCGCCCTCGTGCGAGCGCGTTCTCATCACCCGCCGTCGTCATTCCGGGGCGCGCCGCCAGGCGCGAGCCCGGAATCTGTGCCGCAAACAACTTCGAGATTCCGGGTTCGCTTGCTGCGCAAGCGCCCCGGAACGACGCTTGGTACTACGACCGAAACAGCCGCGTGTACTGCGTCTCGTGGCGCAGGCTGGCGAGGTCGGCGCGGAAGGTGGCGGTGCCGAGGTCGTCGAGCGCGGCGATCAGCGCGCGGCTGCCGGTTGCGATCACCGACGGCTCCAGCGCGGCGAGCACGCGCTGGCTGTCGGTCTGGCCGAGCGGAATCAGCCGCGCCCCGGCCGAAATCCAGTTCGACGTCACCGCATGCAGGAAAGCGTGCAGCGTCGCCGGCAGCGGCACGCCGTGCGTTGCGCTGACGAGGCCGACCGCGACCGGATAGGTGATCGCATCACCGCACACCGCCACCGCGCGGCCGAGGCCGTCGCTGTCCCAGGCCTTGCGGGCGATCTCGATGAAGGCGCGGCCCTGTGACAGCGTTTCGAGCTGCCGTTCCGCCGAAGTCACCAACGCCGCGGCAAGTTCAGCGACGGCGCGCAGGCTCGCGTCGTCATGTCGCTCGGTGGCGCGATAGGCGTGGCACAGCAGCACCGCGTCGCAGAAGCCGGCTCCATGCTGCAGCATCGCGTCGAGCCAATCGCGCAAGCTGGCGGCGTCGGTGACGTCGCCCGCCTCCACCGCCCATTCGATGCCGCTGGAATAGGAGAACGCACCGACCGGAAACGCCGGCGACAGCCAGGTCATCAGCCGGAACAGCGCGGCGCTCTGCTCCGCCGGCAGCGGCTGCGCCGACGCCTCCGGCTCAGTGCTCATGCTTGTGCGAGTGGCCGTGCGAATGACCGCAGTGCTCATCATGGACGTGATCATCATGCCCATGATGATCGTGACCGTGATGATCATGGCCATGATGACCGTGATCGTGGTGCGGGTGCGCTGCCTCGCCGCTGTCGTGCGCCGGTGCGTAGGCGCCGCCTTCCGGATCGAACGGAGCTTCGATCTCGACCACCTTGCCGCCGAGGCCGCGGACCATGTCGGCGATGACGTGGTCGCGGCGGATGCGCAGCGCCTTGGCCATCAGCTGCGTCGGCAGATGGCGGTTGCCGAGATGCCAGGCGAGCCGCACCAGATGCAAGGGATCCCGCCCGTGGATCTCGAGCAGCGGCTCCGGCGCCGCGACCACTTCCACCAGCCGCCCGTCCTCCAGCACCAGCGCGTCGCCGCCGCGCAGCGCCACCGCGTGTTCGAGGTCGAGCAGGAATTCGAGGCCGCGCGTGCCGGTCATCGCCATCCGCCGGCGATGGCGATCATCGAACGTCAGCACGACGGTGTCGGCCGCCGGTGCCGTGAAGTGATATTGCCCGTAGACTTTGCTGGCTCGGATCATGGAGTGCTCATCGCAGTAAACGCGAAGCAACGGGGTCAGCGGGGACAGAGCCACGGCACCGAGCTTCGGAAGGATCAGGACAGGCCCGAAGCTCTAGAGCATTTTCCGGGCGAGGGAAATCCGGATCGCACCGGACCGCCCTCGCCTTGCGCGGTTGCTCAGAACTTCTCGACCTTGCCGTCGCTGATGATCTCGATCACGGTCGGCGAGGCTTTCAGCGGCGTCGACAGTTCGCGCCACACCTTCATGTGCGGCGCACGGGCATGGGCGTTGAGGTCCTCGCGAGTCTCCCAGCGCTCGACCACCACGAAGGTGTTCGGATCGTTGATCGAGATGTGGTTTTCGTAAGCGATGCAGCCCTTTTCCTTGCGGGTCTCGGCGATGCAGGCCTTGGCGCCCGCGATGTAAGCGTCACGCGACTCCGGCTTCACCTGGGTGGTGGCGACGACGTAGATCATGGGGATCTTCCCTTCTCGTTGGCGGCCGCGAGACCGCTTACTTCACGTCGACCTTGGCGGGCGTGATGATCTCGATCTTCGGCGGCGCCATCAGGCATTTGGCAGCGGCACGGCCGAATGCCTTGAAGTGCTCGGTCTTGCCGTGCGGGCCGAGCGCCTCGGCATTTTCCCACTGTTCGACGAACACCATCTGGGTGGGATCGGTGACGCTCTCGTGCAGATCGTAGGCGACGTTGCCGGGCTCCTGGCGCGTGCCGGCGATACAATCCTTGGCGGCGGCGATCAGCTCTGCCCGCATCTCGGGCTTCACGGTCAAAGTGGCGACGACATAGATCACGAATATTCCTCCCGGCGGTTTTTATCTGCAAGGCCGGACATGGCGCCGGCGCGCGGGACATTAGGCGGATGCGGCCGGGATGCAAAGGGGCGGCTCGACCGCGTCGACGCACCACCGCGCGACGGTCAATCCGGGATGCGCGCGAACGCGCGCAGACCCGGAATCCCGAAGTTGGTGCGGATCGAGATTCCGGGTTCGCCGCTTCGCGGCGCCCCGGAATGACACGCATTCAGGCCCGTGTTGATGAACGAGAAGCCCCTCAGAACATGAAGTAGCGCTGCGCCAGCGGCAGCACCTCGGCCGGTGCACAGGTCAGGAGTTCGCCGTCGGCGCGGACTTCGTAGGTCTCGGGATCGACTTCGAGCTTCGGCGTGGCGTCGTTGTGGATCATGCTCTTCTTGGAGATGCCGCCGCGGACGTTGCTGATCGGATAAAGCGTCTTGGCGATACCAAGGTCGCGGGCCAGATTGCCGGCGGCGGCGGCTTGCGAGGTGAACACCACCGACGACGCCGTCAGCGCCTTGCCGAACGCGCCGAACATCGGCTGGTAGTGCACCGGCTGCGGCGTCGGGATCGAGGCGTTGGGATCACCCATCGGCGCCGCCACGATGCTGCCGCCCTTGATGATGCAGTCCGGCTTGACACCGAAGAACGCCGGCGACCACAGCACCAGGTCGGCCAGCTTGCCTTTTTCGACCGAGCCGATCAGCCTAGAGACGCCGTGGGCGATCGCCGGATTGATGGTGTACTTGGCGATGTAGCGCTTGACCCGGAAATTGTCGTTGCGCGCCGAATCCTGCGGCAGCGCGCCGCGCTGCTTCTTCATTTTGTCGGCGGTCTGCCAAGTGCGAATGATCACCTCGCCGAGCCGGCCCATGGCTTGGCTATCCGACGACATCATCGATAGCGCGCCGAGGTCGTGCAGGATGTCTTCGGCCGCAATCGTCTCCTTGCGGATCCGGCTTTCGGCGAACGCCAAGTCCTCGGCGATCGACGGATCGAGATGGTGGCACACCATCAGCATGTCGAGATGTTCGTCGATCGTATTCTTGGTGAACGGCCGGGTCGGATTGGTCGACGACGGCAGAACATTCTCCAGCCCCGCCACCTTGATGATGTCCGGCGCGTGGCCGCCGCCGGCGCCTTCGGTGTGGAAGGCGTGGATGGTGCGGCCCTTGAACGCCTTCACGGTGTCTTCGACGAAGCCCGACTCGTTCAGCGTGTCGGTGTGGATCATCACCTGCACGTCGTAGGCGTCGGCGACGGTGAGGCAGTTGTCGATCGCCGCCGGCGTCGTGCCCCAATCCTCGTGAAGCTTCAGCGCGCAGGCGCCGCCTTCGATCATCTCCTTCAGCGGACCGGGCAGCGCGGCGTTGCCCTTGCCGGAGATGCCGAGATTGACCGGGAACGCGTCGAACGACTGGATCATCCGGCCGATGTGCCACGGCCCCGGCGTGCAGGTGGTCGCGAACGTGCCGTGCGACGGGCCGGTGCCGCCGCCCAGCATCGTGGTGACGCCGCTCATCAGCGCGTGCTCGATCTGCTGCGGGCAGATGAAATGGATATGGCTGTCGAAGCCGCCGGCCGTGAGAATCTTGCCCTCGCCGGCGATCACGTCGGTGCCGGGGCCGATGACGATGTCGACGTTCGGCTGGATATCCGGATTGCCGGCCTTGCCGATCGCGCTGATCATCCCGGCCTTGAGCGCGACGTCGGCTTTGACGATGCCCCAATGGTCGACGATCAGCGTGTTGGTGATCACCGTGTCGGCGGCACCGTCGGCGTTGGTCACCTGCGACTGCCCCATGCCGTCGCGGATCACCTTGCCGCCGCCGAACTTCACCTCTTCGCCGTAGGTGGTGAGATCCTTCTCGACCTCGATGATCAGGTCGGTGTCGGCGAGCCGCACGCGGTCGCCGGTGGTCGGGCCGAACATGTCGGCATAGACGGAACGTGCAATCCTGATGCTCACAACACAGCCCTCGCGCGCGCGGCGGTTTCGTTGAACAGATGATCGAGGCGTTCGTTGATGCCGCGGCAGCCGGCGGCGACTTGGGCCGCCCAATCGAGATAATCGACCAGCCGCTCGCGCTCCCACTCGTCGGGCGGCGAGAAGATCAGCGAACGTACATTGCTGATCTTGTCGGCCAGCTTGATCATGCGGGCGCGTGGCGTCAGATGCGGCGTGTGCTCGACCTGATGGCGCTTGCGCTGCGCGCGCGGCAGCGACATGTCGTCGGTGCATTCGGCGACGAGCGCAGCGACGTCCTCGTTGAAGCGATCGACCAGATTATCGCGGCTCGTATCCGTGTCCTCGATGGTGTCGTGCAGCCAGCCGGCGGCGACCAGCGCGGCATCGCCGCCGTCAGTAGCGACCGCCAGCAGCTCGGCAACCTCGGCGAGATGATTGAGGTAGGGCTCGTGCGCCGCCCCCTTGCGCCGCTGCCCGGCATGACAGCGCGCGGCGAAATCCGCGGCGCGAGAGACGAGAACAAGGTCGGTCATGACGCGGCCCTTAGCACTCGGAACGACGGCGTCTTGGCCGCTTTCTTGTCGAACGTCATGGTCGCATCGCATCCCAAGGCGATGTTAAGTTCGCCGATCACGCAATCAGCGAAGTCGGCAGCTCCCTTGCCGTACTGCTCGACAGCGCGCTCGATAGAGGAGCCGAACGGGAGCACGAACTCCGGAGCCGCCAGGATGCGCTGTAGCCGGACATGGATCGCCTTCCGATCAAGCCCGAACGAGGCACGCAGCGCCCAGACGAACTCGACCAGCACCACCGGATTGATGAAGACACTGCCTTGCGACCGCACCACGTCCCGCGCGGCGGCGGTTTGCGCGGCGTTGTCGTCCGCTTCGAAGAATCGCAGCAGCACGTTGGTGTCGATCGCGATCATCTCCGACGTCCACCGGGCCGCGGAAATTTCCTGGCGACCGTAGCGGCGATCGCGTCGTCGATGTCCTTGCGGGTAGCGGCACGGCCGCGCGGCGGAAGTTGTACCTCGTCGAAGTTCTCGAAGATGCTGCGTCGCTTGACGGCCGTGACCGTCAGCTTGCCGGATGCGGACAGGTCGAAGTCGAGGCGGTCACCGGCCGCCACCCCGAGCCGCTCGCGAATCGGGGCCGGCAAGGTGACTTGGCCCTTCGAGGTGACAGTCGCGGACGCTTTATAAGCCATCGCTCGAACTCCTTACTTCCAAGGTAGGCCTTACCGGCGGCAGCCTCAAGCCTCGTCCAGCTTCCCCATCACGTCACCGCGGAAGCCATAGATGGTACGCTTGCCGGCGAGCGTGACGAGCTGGACGTCGCGGCTCTGGCCGGGCTCGAAGCGGACGGCGGTGCCGGCGGCAATGTCGAGCCGCATGCCGCGCGCCTTGTCGCGGTCAAATTGCAGGGCCGGATTGGTTTCGAAGAAATGATAGTGCGAGCCGACCTGGATCGGCCGGTCGCCGGTGTTCGACACCGTCAGCATCACCGTGGTGCGCCCGGCATTGAGCTCGATCTCGCCGTCTTCGATGAACAGTTCACCGGGAATCATGGTCATTCTCCACAACAGGCGTCATTGCAAGCGAAGCGAAGCAATCCAGGGCCGCACGCGTGGCCCTGGATTGCTTCGTCGCTGCGCTCCTCGCAATGACGAACGAAAGGGCTTTCGAAGCGACGGCACATTGCCGCTTACCTGATCGGCTGGTGCACGGTGACGAGCTTGGTGCCGTCGGGGAATGTGGCCTCGACCTGGATGTCGTGGATCATTTCGGCGATGCCGTCCATGCACTGGTCGCGGGTGATCACCTGGGCCCCGGCGTGCATCAGTTCGGCGGCGCTGCGGCCATCGCGCGCGCCCTCGACGATGAAGTCGGTGATCAGCGCGATGGCTTCGGGATGATTGAGCTTGACGCCGCGCTCGAGCCTGCGGCGCGCGACCATCGCTGCCATCGAGACCAGAAGCTTGTCCTTTTCGCGGGGGGAGAGGTTCATGAAGGCACTCGATTGAATGAGCCTGAGATTCGGGCGTGACGCGGGATCAACTCAGCCACAGCCGCGGCAGCGCACGGCCGGCGGCGCGGCCGAGAACGGTCATCATGTCGGCGCGCAGCTTCGCGGCATTTTGGGCGCAGAACCGGGCCATTGCAAACCCATTCCACGCCGAAATCCCAACCTCGGCGCCGAACGTATCGGCCGCCGCGCGCAGCCGCTCGACCAGCGCCGCATCGCCCGGCACGATCAGCGCCGTGCCGATCGCGACGCCGGCTTTGGCCCCTGCGGGGCGGGCCAGCAGGGCTCCGATCTCGCCATCGAGCCGCACGGTCTCGGCGAACACCAATTTGCCGCCGCGCCGCATCCGCCAGCGGTCGACGAAGCGGCCGTGCTGCATCGTCTCCCCCATCGCCGAGCGGCCGAAAATCACCATCTCGGACAGCAGCAGCGAGGCATCCTCCGCAAGATCGATATCGATCTTGCGCTCGGCGCGGGCACGGTCGAACAGGATGGTCTCCTGCGGCAGCCACGCCAGATGGCCGCCGCTCGCGACCTTGAGGGTGACATCGAGCTGCGCAGCCGGGCCATGGCTGCGATACACCTTCTCGGCCGCCGCCGTGGTCAGCGTCAGCCGTGCGCCGGCTTGAACATCGAGGCTGATACTGAAGCGATCGCCACCTGCGATGCCGCCCGCGGTATTCACCAGCACGGCCGACAGCCCCTGCTGTTCCGGCGACGGAAACCGCACCCGCAGCGAGCCGGCCTCCTGCACCGCCCCCCGCCGCGTCACGCCGCCATCCACCCGCACCGCCACGGCAACAACGCCAACTGCACGATTGGCGTCGAAGGTCTGCGAGGTGGCGAGAGTCGTATCAGTGAACGCCATTGTTCGAACCGCAGCTTTCCCCCGCACGCGGCGAGCTCCCTCGCCCCGCTCTTGCGGGGAGAGGGGTGGGGTGAGGGGCGACGCGAGTCACGGTCTCTCGGCTCTGCGGACACGCCCCCTCACCCGATCGGCATCGCTGCGCGACGCCGATGGACCTCTCCCCGTGCGCGGGGAGAGGTGAAGACGGGCGCTCGTGGTGATGCCGAAACTGATGAGTCAAAAACCGTCCTACAGCGCCATCTGCCGGCTGATCTCGGCGGGATCGAGATTGGCGCGGTCGCAGGTGTATTTCACCGAGCCGCGATCCATCACCGCGAAACTGTCGCCGAGCTCGCAGGCGAAATCGAGATATTGTTCGACCAGCACAATGGCGATGTTGCCGAGATTGCGCAAATACGAAATCGCCCGGCCAATGTCCTTGATGATCGATGGCTGGATGCCTTCGGTCGGCTCATCCAGCAGCAGCAGCTTCGGCCGCATCACCAGGGCGCGGCCGATCGCGAGTTGCTGCTGCTGACCGCCGGACAAGTCGCCGCCGCGGCGGTTCAGCATCGAGTTGAGCACCGGAAACAGCGAGAACACGTCATCGGGGATCGACTTGTCGGCGCGCTTCAGCGGCGCGTAGCCGGTCTTCAGATTCTCCTCCACGGTCAGCAGCGGGAAGATCTCGCGGCCCTGCGGCACCAGCGAAATGCCGCGCCGCGCCCGCTCATACGGCTTCAGATGCGAGATATCGGTGCCGTCGAAGGTGATCGCGCCGGACGCGATCGGCTGCTGCCCGACCATCGCCCGCAGCAGGCTGGTCTTGCCGACGCCGTTGCGGCCGAGCACACAGGTCACCTTGCCGGGCTCCGCCGCGATCGACACCCCGCGAAGCGCCTGCGCGGCCCCGTAATACAGATTGATGTTGTCGACGGTGAGCATCGATGGCGTCCTCAATACGTCGGTTCAGCGACGGCCCGCTTGAATTGCACGGCAGTCATCCTATTCACAAACGTCATCCCCCGCGCATGCGGGGGATCCAGTACGCCGCAGCGCTGCGGTGAAGACGCGGTGGCGCTCTGCAATACTGGGTCGCCCGCCTTCGCGGGCGATGACGGTTGAGAGCGGGGAGACGCCGCGTGAAACATCATTGGAAGATTGCGCATCACCGCCCCAGATACACTTCTACGACGCGCTCGTTCGCCGAGACGTCGTCGATCGTTCCTTCGGCCAGCACCGTGCCCTCGTGCAAGCAGGTGACTTTGACGCCGAGTTCGCGGACGAAGGTCATGTCGTGCTCGACCACCATCACGGTCTTGTCGTGGCTGTTGATCTCTCGCAGCAGCTCCGCGGTCTGCTGGGTCTCGACGTCGGTCATGCCGGCGACCGGTTCGTCGACCAACAGCACCTTGGGATCCTGCGCCAACAGCATGCCGATCTCCAGCCACTGTTTCTGGCCGTGGGACAAAGATCCGGCGAGCCGGTCGCGGGCGTCGCGCAGGCGGATGACGTCGAGCACGCGCTCGATCCGCTCGCTCTCGTCGCTGCTCCGCCGCCAGAACAACGTGCCGCGAACGCTGTGATCGACGTTGAGCGCCAGCATGAGATTGTCCTCGATGGTCTGGCTTTCGAACACCGTCGGCTTCTGGAATTTGCGGCCGATGCCGAGCTTGGCGATCTCGGTCTCGTCGAGCTTGGTGAGGTCGACGGTGCCGTCGAACACCACCTCGCCTTTGTCCGGTTTGGTCTTGCCGGTGATGATGTCCATCATCGTGGTCTTGCCGGCGCCGTTGGGGCCGATGATCGCCCGCATCTCGCCGGGCTCCAGCGTCAGCGACAGATTGTTGATGGCGTGGAAGCCGTCGAACGAGACGTGGACGCCGTCGAGATACAGCATCGCCGAGGTCGAGCGGGTTTCGAGCATGCTCATGACGTCACTCCGCCGGCTTCGGTTGGATCACGCCGTCTTCGCGCGCCGCGCTGTCGGCGGCGTCGGTCGATGGCAGCTTGCGCGAGGCCAGCCACGCATTGACAGTGCCGACGATGCCTTTCGGCAGCAGCAGCGTCACCGCCACGAACATCGCGCCGAGCATGAATAGCCAATACGGCGCTAGCGGCCCGGAGGTGAACACGGTCTTGGCGTAGTTCACGACGATCGCGCCGAGCGCCGCGCCGACCAGCGTGCCCCGGCCGCCGACCGCGACCCAGATCACCGCTTCGATCGAATTGGCCGGAGCGAATTCGCTCGGATTGATGATGCCGACCTGGGGCACGTAGAGTGCGCCCGCGACGCCGGCCATGCAGGCCGACAGCGTGAACACGAACAGCTTGTAGGATTCGACCCGGTAGCCGAGAAACCGGGTCCGGCTTTCGGCATCGCGGATCGCGATCAGCACCTTGCCGAGCTTGGAGGTGACCACCGCACGGCAGACCAGGAAGCCGACGCCGAGTGCGAGGCAACTCAGCAGGAACAACACCGCGCGGGTGCCGTCGGACTGGATATTGAAGCCGAGGATATCCTTGAAGTCGGTCAGGCCGTTGTTGCCGCCGAAACCGAAATCGTTGCGGAAGAATGCCAGCAAAAGCGCGTAGGTCATCGCCTGAGTGATGATCGACAGATACACGCCGGTGACGCGCGAGCGGAACGCCAGCCAGCCGAAGCAGAAGGCCAAGAGCCCCGGCACCAGCAACACCATCACGGCGGCGAACCAGAACATGTCGAAGCCGTACCAGTACCACGGCAGTTCCTTGTAGTTCAGGAACACCATGAAGTCCGGCAGCACCGGGTTGCCGTAGACGCCCCGGCTGCCGATCTGGCGCATCAGATACATGCCCATCGCGTAGCCGCCGAGCGCGAAGAACGCGCCGTGGCCGAGCGAGAGGATGCCGCAATAGCCCCAGATCAGATCAATCGACAGCGCGAGGATGGCGTAGCAGACATATTTGCCGAACAGCGAGATCAGATAGGTCGGCACGTGCAGCGCCGAAGACTCCGGCGTCAGCAGATTGAGCAGCGGCAGCAAGATGCCGATTCCGGCGAGGATCACCAGAAAGATCGTCGCTCCGCGATCCAGCGAGCGGGTGAGGATGTGCGGGGTCATCGACGTTCCCCCCAAGCACGGCGTGCTCCCCTCCCCCTTGCGGGGAGGGGTCGGGGGTGGGGGTCCACAAGCACTGAGCTTGTGGCAAGAGCCCTCACCCCAGCCCTCTCCCGCAAGCGGGAGAGGGAGTCAGGCTGCGAAGCGGAACAGCGGAGGTGCATCCCAATCATCCTCATGCCTCCACCGCACGGCCCTTCAGCGCGAACAGGCCGCGCGGGCGCTTCTGGATGAACAGGATGATCAGCACCAGGATCGCGATCTTGCCGAGCACCGCTCCGGCGAACGGCTCCAGGAACTTGTTGGCGATGCCGAGAGAGAACGCACCGACCAGCGTGCCCCACAGATTGCCGACGCCGCCGAACACCACGACCATGAAGCTGTCGATGATGTAGCTCTGGCCGAGGTTCGGCGAGACGTTGTCGATCTGCGACAGCGCCACACCGGCAATGCCCGCGATGCCGGAGCCGAGCCCGAAGGTCAGCGCATCGACCCTCGAAGTGGCGATGCCCATCGACGCCGCCATCCTGCGGTTCTGCGTCACCGCGCGCATTTCCAGCCCGAGCGAGGTGTAGCGCAGCATCGCCAGCAGCAGCGCGAACACGGCGAGCGTGAAGCACAGGATCCAGAGCCGATTGTAAGTGATGGTGATCTGGCCGATGTCGAACGCGCCGCTCATCCAGCTCGGATTGCCGACCTCACGGTTGTTGGCGCCGAAGATGGTGCGCACCGCCTGCTGCAGCAGTAGCGAAATGCCCCAGGTGGCGAGCAGGGTTTCCAGCGGACGGCCGTACAGGAAGCGGATCACGCTGCGCTCGATCAAGACGCCGATCGCGCCGGCGACCAGGAACGCCAGCGGCACGGCGATCAGCAGCGAATAATCGAACAGCGCCGGATAATGAGTGCGGATCGCTTCCTGCACCACGAAGGTGGTGTAAGCACCGAGCATCACCATCTCGCCGTGCGCCATGTTGATGACGCCCATCACACCGAAGGTGATGGCGAGCCCGATCGCGGCGAGCAGCAGCACCGAGCCGAGTGACAATCCGTACCAGCCATTCTGCACCAGCGACCACATCGCCAGATTGCGGTCGATCGATGCTTTCGCGCCGGCGATCGCATTGCTGACGGCGGCACTCTGCTGCGCCGGCATGCCGGTCAGCAGCGCCAGCGCGTCCTGATCGCCCCGCGCCTTCATCACCGCGATCGCGTCGAGCTTGTCGGGATCGGACGCATCGGCCTTGAACAGGAGGATCGAAGCCCGCGCCTCGACAAAGGCCTGCTTGGCGGCGGCGTTCTTCTCGGCCTTGAGGGCGGCCTCGACGGTCGGCAGCATCGCCTCGTCGTGGCTCTTGAACACCTGCTGGGCGGCCTGGATCCGCTTGTCGAGATCCGGCGACATCAGGGTCAGCCCGGCCATTGCGGCTTCGACCGTGCGCCGCAGCTTGTTGTTGAGGCGGACCTTGCTGGCATTGTCCGGCAGCGCGGCGACCGCTTCGCCGGTCACGGCGTTGCTGATCTTATCGTCGGTGCCTTTGATGAATACCAGCTTGGTGTCCTCGTCCTTGTAAAGACAACCGTCCTGCAGCGCGGTGATGATGGCGGCGGCGCGCGGATTGCCGGATGCGACCAGCTTGCCGACCGCCTCCTCGGAATCGGCGAAGGAGCCCTCGGCGAATTGCGCCACGGCGTCCTCATAGGGACCAGCGAACGCCGGCGGCGTTGCGGCGGCGGCCCACGCGATCACCACGGCGGCGAACAGCAGGCGCGACAGATGGATCAATGACACTGAATTAACCCGGCAAGGATGAACGAGGGCGTCGTCGAGGAGAGCCGGGCGGCGGCTTCGCCGCCCGGTCGAATGCGAAGTCAGCAGGACATCAGGAGCCCTGACCGCCGCACTTCTTGGTCACGGTGTTGTAGTTGCCGCACTTCAGCTTGACCCAGTCGGCTTCGAGGTCTTTCGAACCCGGCAGATAGTCGGACCAGGCGTCGCCCGGCACCAGCTTGGCCTTCTTCGGATCGTCCGGCGAGACGACGTTGAACTGGCCGTCGGCCTGGATTTCGCCGATGAACACCGGCTTGGTGATGTGGTGGTTCGGCAGCATTTCCGAGGTGCCGCCGGTCAGGTTGGCCTGCTTGATGCCGGGCAGCGCTTCGATCACCTTGTCCGGATCGAACGACTTGGCCTTCTCGACCGCCTTCACCCACATGTTGAAGCCGATGTAGTGGGCTTCCATCGGATCGTTGGTGGTGCGCTTCGGATTCTTGGTGAACGCGTGCCAGTCCTTGATGAACTTCTCGTTCGCCGGGGTCTTGATCGACTCGAAGTAGTTCCAGGCGGCGAGATGGCCGACCAGCGGCTTGGTGTCGATGCCGGCGAGCTCTTCTTCACCGACCGAGAACGCCACCACCGGAATGTCGGTGGCCTTGATGCCCTGGTTGCCGAGCTCCTTGTAGAACGGCACGTTGGCATCGCCGTTGATGGTGGAGACCACCGCGGTCTTCTTGCCGGCCGAGCCGAAGGTCTTGATCTTGGAGACTTCGGTCTGCCAGTCGGAGAACCCGAACGGGGTGTAGTTGACCATGATGTCTTCGGGGGCGACGCCCTTGGACTTCAGATAGGCTTCGAGGATCTTGTTGGTGGTGCGCGGATAGACGTAGTCGGTGCCTTCCAGCACCCAGCGCTTCACCTTCTCTTCCTTCATCAGGTAGTCGACCGCCGGGATCGCCTGCTGGTTCGGGGCGGCGCCGGTGTAGAACACGTTGCGCTCGCTCTCCTCGCCTTCGTACTGCACCGGGTAGAACAGGATCGAGTTCAGCTCCTTGAATACCGGCAGCACCGACTTGCGCGACACCGAGGTCCAGCAGCCGAACACCACCGAAACCTTGTCCTTGGTGATCAGCTCGCGCGCCTTCTCGGCGAACAGCGGCCAGTTCGAGGCCGGGTCGACCACCACCGCCTCGAGCTTCTTGCCGAGCACGCCGCCCTTCTTGTTCTGCTCGTCGATCAGCATCAGCATCACGTCTTTCAGCGTGGTTTCGCTGATCGCCATGGTGCCCGACAGCGAATGCAGGATGCCGACCTTGATGGTGTCGTCCGCCGCTCGCGCCGGACCGAAAGCCGACAGACCGAGAACCAAGCCGGCCGCAGCAGCCAGCCATTTGCGGCGGCTGATCGGCGTCGCTGCAAGACGCTTTGTTTCAATATGCATGAGGTGTCATCTCCCTGACGCAGACATGATGCGCGGCCCCAACGGCCGTCTGCAGCGAGATGATCGCAAGATCTATGCCACCCCTACCGATGCGGGTAAGCTCATGATCGGACGCGTCATTTTGTCATCGAGCAAAGATTGCAAATAGCGCACCCGCTCACCAACCAGGCAGAACAATTGATCGCCGCCTGTTCAATCAGCTCAATAATTGGGCAATCAACGGCGTGGTGGCCATTTCCTGCTCTGTCGCGCGCCGCTTGCAATCATCCGGCGCCGGTCTGCAATTCGACCTTGAAAGCAGTGCAGCGATGTTCCATATGACTGTGAGAGACCTAGAGATTCTTCAGGTCGTTGCGAGCCGCGTGTTCTGATCCCGCATTCTATCCGAACTGCGGTTTCTGGTTCGCCTTTCATCCGATTATAGCCGACGTTCCGGACACGCGAGCGTCTCAGAGTTGCCAAGCGCTCCCGACGGCTGCCGTCGGGCGTTTGCTTTCATGATGGAAAGAACCAGCCTTTTGACCTCATTTCAGGAATTCGGCCTCGCCGATCCGATCTCTCGCGCCCTCCAGGAAGAAAACTACCACACCCCGACGCCGATCCAGGCGCAGACCATCCCGCTCGCGCTCGCCGGCCGTGACGTCGTCGGCATCGCCCAGACCGGCACCGGCAAGACCGCGTCGTTCGCGCTGCCGATCCTGCATCGCCTGCTGCAGAACCGGATCAAGCCGGCCTCCAAGACCTGCCGTGTGCTGGTGCTGAGCCCGACCCGCGAACTCTCCGGCCAGATCCTCGACAGCTTCAACGCCTATGGCCGCCACATCCATCTCAGCGCCACGCTGGCGATCGGCGGCGTGCCGATGGGCCGGCAGGTCCGCTCGCTGATGGGCGGCGTCGACGTGCTGGTCGCCACCCCGGGTCGGCTGCTCGATCTGGTTCAGGGCAACGCGCTGAAGCTCACCCAGGTCGAATTCCTGGTGCTGGACGAAGCCGACCGCATGCTGGACATGGGCTTCATCAACGATATCCGGAAGATCGTCGCCAAGCTGCCGATCAAGCGGCAGACGCTGTTCTTCTCGGCCACCATGCCGAAGGACATTGCCGAGCTCGCCGAGCACATGCTGCGCGATCCGGCCCGGGTGGCAGTGACGCCGGTGTCCTCGACCGTCGAGCGCATCAACCAGCGGGTGATCCAGCTCGACCATTCCGCCAAGCCGGCCGTACTCGCCCAGCTTCTGAAGGACGAGAACATCAACCAGGCGCTGGTGTTCACCCGAACCAAGCACGGAGCCGACAAGGTCGTGAAGGGCCTCGCCCGGGCGGGCATTACCGCCGACGCGATCCATGGCAACAAATCGCAGAACTATCGTGAGCGGGTGCTTGCGGCGTTCCGCACCGGCGAGCTGCGAACCCTGGTAGCGACCGATATCGCGGCGCGCGGTATCGACGTCGACGGCGTGTCGCATGTGGTCAATTTCGACCTACCGAATATCCCTGAGACCTATGTCCACCGCATCGGCCGCACCGCGCGGGCCGGCGCCGAAGGTACTGCGATCTCGTTGTGCGCCGGCGAAGAAATGGCGTATCTGCGCGACATCGAAAAGCTGATCAAGGTGTCGCTGCCGAAGGAGGACCGCCGTACCCCGGGCGCCCACGCCAACCCGGCTCCTGCTCCGCACCGCGGGCCCCGTCAATCGCCCCACGGCCATTCGCCGCGCAACGGCGATGCACCGACGCGGGGAAAGAATCGTCGGCGCCGCGGTCCTGCAGCCGGGCCTGCCCGCCAAACGGACGCCAGCCGATATGAGGCAGCACCTCGACCGCAGCACGGCGGGAATGGCGAGGGCCTGCAGGGAGTGGCATTTTTGCAGCGCAAGAATCGCCCCGCCCAGCCGACCACTCAGCAACGACCGCATCGCTAACGAAAAGCCGATCTGGAGATCCCGATGGCCAAAGAAGAGCTGATCCAGTTCGAAGGACTGGTGACCGAAATTCTCCCCGATGCGCGCTATCGCGTGCAGCTCGACACCGGACACGAAATCGTCGCCTACACCGCCGGCAAGATGAAGAAGAATCGCATCAAGACGCTGGCAGGCGACCGGGTTACGGTCGAGATGTCGCCTTACGATCTCGAAAAAGGCCGGCTGATCTTCCGCCACAAGGACGAGCGGCCCGGCGGTCCGCCGCGCAGCGGCCCGCCGCGCGGCCAGTTCCGCCGACGCTGAGCGAACACACCCAACAAAGGCGCTTTGCCGATCGCGGCAGAGCGCCGAAGCCCGAATCGGCCTGGAACCTGCGAGCCTTAAAAAATCGCGCATGCCAGGATTGTTTTGAGGGCAGGCTTCGCATAATATCTGTTAATCGATTTTCGGCCGGACGACATTAGCTATCCACCGGTACAGCCGGTTCAGAACGCTGACGACCCTTCCAAAAATTCGATCTCACCAGCCCACCTGAGACCAAGTGGGCATCGACCGTGTCTATATTGAGAAGGGACTACCACCCGTGAGCATGGGAACCGTGAAGTGGTTCAACGCCACCAAGGGCTACGGCTTCATCCAGCCGGATGATGGCGGCAACGACGTGTTCGTGCACATCAGCGCAGTCGAGCGTGCCGGTCTCGGCACCCTGCGCGAGGGCCAGAAGATCAGCTACGAGATCGTCGCCGATCGTCGCTCTGGCAAGTCGTCGGCCGACAATCTGCGCGCTGCAAGCTGAGCAGATTTCGGTTCTGAATCGAACGAGGCCGCGCCACAAGCGCGGCCTCGTTTTTTGTTGCCGTTGCTTTTGTGCCCCCTGCCCGCCTGCAGAAGCACCGGCTTCAGGGACAAGCCGCAGCTTGCGGATAGTTGACGCATTTGGTTTGCCGTGGCCGCGTGTAGGACGTATCGTTCAGGTCAATTCCCGCTTTCGGTAGCAGATACGCGATCGTCGGCTGATACCGATAGGTGAACTCGCTGAAGATCAGGAACGTATCGGGGACCTTGAGCCCGGCCGGGATATTGATCGTGTCACCAGCGCCATGGGGCGACGCCGCAAGAGTTGCCGAAGCGGTGCTACCGCTTTGCGTCACCGTCCCCGACTTGCTCCACAGCACCTTCGCGACTTGATTCTTGTCGACGTAGATCTCGGTGATCGTCGCCTTCGCACCGTCGGGCGAATACGGTGTCAGCACGCCATAGCTGGCCGCGAACACATTCTTCATGTCGTTATCGGTGACGCTGCTGGCCTGCGAGACCAGATCCGATAACGTCCGCGCCACCAGCGTCACCTTGCGGTCCGCCGCAATTCCCGCAGTGATTTCCACGGTCGCAAACAACATCAACAGCATCAACGGCACGATCATCGCGAACTCGATCGCCGCCACGCCACGCCGATCCTCACGCAGTCGCCAGAGCAGGAAACGGACGCGGCGCAGGTACTTCTTCGGAGCGCGCATCGTCAATCTCGTTCAGGGCTCGTTACGGAAGGCGGTAGTCGCCATCAACAAGCGGTTGCCATTCGCGAGGTTCGACGGATCGAAGCCCAGCCCGGTGACGAACAGCGGCCACTGGTAGAACACACGGACCACAATGATGTCCCCCGGCCCACCGATATCGTACTTCATGTTGTCGATGAAGTTCTTATCTTTGTCGATCGGGGTGACGAGTTCGACCTTGCTGAAATCGCTGCCGTAGTTCTCGACGTCCACATAAATGCCGTCGCAGCTGAAAAGCCCCTTCACCCGATTGCAGACATCGTTCTTGAAATCCGTCTCCTGCATCGAACCGTCCTGAGCCTGTCTGGTCAGGATCAACCGTGACGAATCCTGCACGGCGGTCTCGAGCACCTGACCCGCAAAAAAGATCAGCCCCACTTCAATGATCGCAAACAATAAGGCGAAAAAGATCGGAGCCACCATCGCGAACTCCACCGCTGCGGAACCTTGTCCGCTGCGGCGAAATCTGCGGGCCAATGCCAGCGCTGGTGAGACGATGAAAGGCATCGATCGGCAGTCCTCTTCGTCGAGTGGTCTTGTCACCAGCAAGACTAATCGGAACACATTGTGGAAGTGTTTCGCCGGATCCGAGCAAAATGGCGCGCGCCGTTAAGCCCTCGTCAACCATGGCGCTCCGATCATCGGTCGCCGACGACTAACGGCGCCGATCAGTTCGCCCTGGTCGCCACCGACGCGCTACTCGCCTGCTCGTTGAGCTTTCCGGCCTGTTCCATCGTGGATTTGAAGTAGGCCTCCGAGTCGCCCAGTGTCATCCGGCGCTCGCAGATCGGCGCACAGCTATAGGACTCTCGGTTGGTGCCACGATACACGGTCACCACCTTATCCGCCGGACCCTCGACCTGAATCACGCGATCGGCGACGACCATGCCCTTACGGTCCATGGCAATGACATTGGTGGCACCATAGCCCTTGCCGGTGATGACCACCATGCCGCCGGGCTGCAAGCTGACATCTGCGATCAACGGATTGCCGACGACGATCGTCGCAACGTCTTGCGGCAGCTTGATCAGCTTGGCTTGATCGACGCTGACGGAAATCGAATCCTCGGTGCCCGCGATCGCCGGTGCAGAGCAAAGACCGACCAGGAGCGACGGAACGAACAATACGGCGCTGAAGCGGCGCGCGAAGCGGAACGACGACATACTTTACTCCGGGACGTTTACGAGCCGGCCTAAGCAATACGCAGCGGTGCCGGCGCCCGACGGTGTCAAAGTGACGTCAATTGATGAACGAACCGCAAACCGAAAGGTTCGCATTCAATCTACTTTGTCCGATTTTGAAGCAAATGAGCGTCCGGTCGAACGCTCCACGGTATAGGCACACCAAAGGCAGCACACCCGCTGCGCAATTACTTCAAATTAACAGCACATTTACCCTCGGCAAGAAGGTCCACGGAAACGGTCGATGCCCTCGTTTTTACGCAATCGAATTAACTGCGCTGCAATTTCCCGCACCTAGGTTCAACGCCATGGTCACGGTGCTGAGAACGCCGGCAAGACCAAACAGAGTTCGACAGCCACGTGTACATGGAGCTACCCGATGAAGAACATCGTTGCGCGTTTCATCAAGGACGAATCCGGCGCCACCGCCATTGAGTACGGCCTGATTGCTGCCGGCATTTCGCTGGCTATCATCACGATCGTGAATACCCTGGGCGGCACTCTGTCGGCCAAATTCACCTCAATCAACAGCCAGCTGAGCGGTACCACCACCCCATAACTTCGACTGTAACCGATCAATCAAGGCCTCGGTCCGTCCGAGGCCTTCTTTGATTGAATGCCACATGCTCGCCGACCAAGAGGACTCGATAAGCCTCGTGCCCGATGTAGATCGAATGAGCCCATGGCAGCCCACCACAACACAACTTGCAACGCGCGAGGCCACGGTTCGCCAGATCGTGTGCGTAGCGCTGATCCTCGCGATCGCTGCCGTGATGGCTCGCGTTTTGTTGACGTTGTGAGCCATCCCGCATTTTCTGATCGTTCTCGCGCTAATGATCCGTTCACGGGATGTACTCGCGGCGTCCCCGACCGCCTGAGCGAACAAGGCTCAACCGATGATCGTTGATCTCCTGCGGATATCACTCTTCCCCGCTTTGATGGCATTCGCCGCGGCGAGCGATCTGATTACGATGACGATTTCGAACCGCGTGTCATTACTGCTCGTCGTCGGCTTTGCGCTGCTGGTACCGTTCAGCGGATTCGGCGCCTACGACGTTCTATCCCATGTCGGCGCCGGCGCCGCGGTCCTAACCGTAGCCTTCGCGTGTTTCGCCATGGGATGGATCGGCGGCGGAGACGCGAAAGTCGCGGCAGCCGCCGCGTTGTGGCTCGGTTTCGAACATTTGCTCGACTACCTACTTTACACCTCTCTGTTCGGCGGCGCGCTGACGTTGTTGATCCTGAGCTTCCGACAATGGCCGGTCCCCTATCCGCTGGTCGGACAAAGCTGGCTGTTACGGCTCCACGATCGTGAGACCGGTATCCCGTATGGAATTGCACTCGCGACCGGTGCGCTGATGATCTATCCGCAGACCCAATGGATCCGAGGGGTCGATCTGGCCCGACTCGCTTGGGGCTGAGCGGACAGGAACCCCTCGTTAACGCGATTTAGATACGCCTCATTAACCATGCTTTGACGAATAGCTGGTCAACTCGCCTCACTGCGGCGGGTGCGCCGCCCGTGTCATGTGGAAAGTGAAGCGTATGAATACCGCGCGCATTGTCGTCCTGACCATCGCAGTCGGTGCCGGCGGCGTCGCTGCTTACCTGGCGAGCACATCCGGCCCGCCGCCCGCCGCCCCTTCCGCGCCTGTGGCTCAGTTGCCGACCGTGGAGGTCCTGGTCGCCAAGAACGATATTCCGCTGGGTCAGGCCGTCACCCCCGGCGACCTGCAATGGCAGACTTGGCCGTCGGCTACTGCGAGTTCGAAGTTCATTCGCCGAAACGAACAACCGAACGCGACAACCGAGATTGTCGGCTCGGTGGCGCGCTCCCCCTTCATAGCCGGCGAACCGATCCGCGAGCAGAAGCTGGTGAAGGCCAACGGTTCGGGCTTCATGGCCGCGATCCTTCCCAGCGGAATGCGAGCGGTCTCGACCGAGATTTCCCCGGAAACCGGTGCAGGTGGCTTCATCCTGCCGAACGACCGAGTCGATGTGATCCTGTCCAAGCGCGGACGGAATTCCGATCAGGCGACTGGTGATCAGGTCAGTTCGGAGATCATTCTGAGCAATATCCGCGTGCTCGCGATCGACCAGACCATCGAGGAGAAGAACGGCCAGAAGGTCGTGGTCGGCAAGACCGCAACGCTGGAATTGAAGCCGGAGCAGGCCGAGTACCTCGCGCGTGCACGCCAGAGCGGAACGCTGTCGTTGGCCCTGCGCAGCCTCGCCGACGCCAGCCAGCCCGCCTCCACCGAAACCGACGCCAAGCGCGGCACAGTCAACGTGGTGCGCTACGGCGTCACCACCCAGACGACGTCGCAGAAGTGACCCGAGGACGGCGATGACCCGCGAAATCGGCCCCCGACCCACCCGGCCCTTGAGAAGCGCGGCGCTGGCGCTGTCCGCCGCGGCGGCGCTCAGTTTGTTGCCGAGCTTGACCGCCGTTCAGGCACGCGACTACCGCGCAGCTCCGGTGGCAGCTTCGAGTTCCGGCCTGAACGCTCAGTCGATCGCGCTCGGTATCGGCAAGTCGATGGTGATCGACCTGCCACGCGACATCAAGGACGTCCTGGTCGCGGATCCGAAAATCGCGAACGCCGTGATCCGGTCGGCACAGCGGGCCTATATCATTGGCGCCACCGTTGGGCAGACCAACATCGTCTTCTTCGACTCCAGCGGCCAGCAGATCGCCGCCTACGACATCGCAGTGACCCGGGACCTTAACGGTATCCGCGCTGCCCTGAAGCAGTCGATTGCGAACGGAGATGTTCACGTCGAGGGACTCGGCGATGGCGTAATGCTGACCGGCTGGGTCGGCTCCCCCATCGAAGCGCAGCAGGCGTTCGATCTGGCAGCGCGCCTCGTTGGCGACGACAAGAAGGTGGTGAACAACATCGCCGTTCGCGGACGCGACCAGGTGATGCTGAAGATCACCGTCGCCGAAGTGCAGCGCGACATCGTCAAACAGCTCGGCGTCGACCTCAGCGCGAACCTCGCCTACGGCACAGCGGTCGTGAACTTCAACAACACCAACCCGTTTACGCAATCGGGCTCCGCGCTGGTGCCAAACAACGCGCTGACGACCAAGTTTGGATCGCTGCCATCGGTCACCGCCACCTTGCGGGCGATGGAGAGTGCCGGTGTGGTGCGCACCCTCGCCGAACCGAACCTGACCGCAATCTCGGGCGAGCCGGCCACGTTCCTGGCCGGCGGCGAATTCCCCGTGCCGAGCGGCGTGACCTGCAGCAACGGCGTCTGCACGCCATCGGTCACATTCAAGAAGTTCGGTATTCTGCTCAACTTCACCCCGGTGGTGATGACCGCGGGGCGGATCAGCCTCAAGGTGATGACCGAGGTCTCGGAGGTCTCGAGCGACAACTCGGTCGTCATCAACAGCCTGTCGGTGCCGTCGATCAAGACCCGCCGGGTCGAGAGCACGGTTGAGATCCCTTCCGGCGGCTCCCTGGCGATGGCCGGGTTGATTCAGGAACAAACCAAGCAGGCGATCAACGGGCTACCGGGCGCAGCGCAATTGCCGGTGCTCGGCAGCCTGTTCCGCAGCCGCGACTACATCAATCGCCAAACCGAGCTGATGGTGCTGGTGACGCCCTATGTGGTGCGTGCAGTGGCGCAGAAGGATCTGTCGCGGCCGGATGACGGCTTCGCCGATGCTTCGGACCCGCAGTCGGATCTGCTCGGCAGCATCAACAAACTCTATGGCGTCCCCGGTCGCACCGAGCCGGCACGCACCTATCGCGGCCATTTCGGCTTCATCACCGACTAAAGGCGGGGCGAGGACAGGACGATGATATCCACCACATCCGCCAGAGCGATGCGCGGCCTCAGTCTTGGGGCCGCCTTGATCGGTTTTTCGCTGTCGCTGGGGGGCTGCACCCATACCAGTCGCGAAGTCGAGGTGACGCAGAGCATTCCGAGCGACTATCGGCAGCGCCATCCGATCGCGATCAGGGAAGCCGACCGCACCGTCGAAGTCTTCATCGGCAACGGCCGCGGCGGCTTGACTGCGCCCCAACGCGCCGACGTGGCAGAGTTCGGCCAGACTTGGCTGCGCGAAGGCACCGGCCCGATCATCGCCGAAGTACCGATCGATACGCCGAACGCTCGGGCGGCTTCGGATTCCATTCGGGAGATCCGCTCACTGCTGGCCGCCGGCGGCGTGCCGCCGCGCGGCGTCACCGTGAAGCACTATCGGCCGGCTGATCCGCGGACCTTCGCGACCATCCGGCTGATCTATCCGCGGATCGCTGCCGTCGCCGGCCCCTGCGGTCTGTGGCCAGAGGATCTTGGTCCCAGCATCAAGAACAAGGGCTACTTCGACAACCGCCAGTACTGGAATCTCGGTTGCGCAAATCAGCGCAATCTCGCGGCGATGGTCGACAACCCCGCAGACCTGGTCCAGCCGCGGCCCGAAACGCCGCCCTATACGGCGCGACGCGTCGTCACCAACGACGCCTATCGGACCACCAAACCCGACACTTCCGACAAAACTAAATTGAGCAACGCCGGACAATGATCAGCTATTCCCGCGAGAACCAGGACGAACCGGCCGCAGCGGCTGTGGCTCCCGCGCCGGATGAGCATATTGCGCCGGCGCCGCGGGTGTCCGTTCAAGCCTTCTGCGAGACCGTCGAGACCGCAGCTGCGGTGCAGGCTGCCGGCGAAGACCGGCGGCTCGCCAAGGCGCATCTGAAAATCCAGATGGGCGGCGTCGTCGCAGCGATAGAGGCCTATCGCTCTGCACCGACACCCAATGTCATCATTCTGGAGACCGACGCGCGCAGCGACGTGTTGGTCGGTCTCGATCAACTCGCGACGGTGTGCGATCCCGGCACCCGGGTGATCGTCATCGGCAAAGTCAACGACGTGACGCTGTACCGCGAACTGGTCCGGCGCGGCGTCAGCGATTATGCGATCGCCCCGGTCCGCCCGATCGATGTGGTGCAGTCGATCTGCAACTTGTTCTCCGCCCCGGAAGCCAAGGCGGTCGGTCGCATCATTGCCGTCGTCGGAGCAAAAGGCGGGGTCGGCGCCTCCACCATCGCCCACAACGTCGCCTGGGCGATCGCGCGAGACCTTGCGCTCGACTCGGTAGTCGCAGACCTCGATCTGGCATTCGGCACCGCCGGGCTCGACTACAATCAGGACCCGCCGCAGGGAATTGCCGAGGCTGTATTCTCGCCGGAGCGGGTCGACACCGCCTTCGTCGATCGGCTGCTGTCGAAATGCACCGACCACCTCAGCCTGCTTGCCGCACCGGCTACGCTGGATCGCGTCTACGATTTCGGTGTCGACGCATTCGATGCGATTTTCGACACTCTACGCAGCACGATGCCCTGCATCGTGCTCGATGTTCCGCATCAGTGGACGGGGTGGACCAAACGCGCACTCACCAACGCCGATGACATCCTGATCGTCGCGACGCCGGACCTCGCGAACCTGCGCAACACCAAGAATCTGATCGACCTGCTGAAGGCTGCGCGGCCGAACGACCGCCCACCGCTATACTGCCTGAACCAGGTCGGCGTTCCGAAGCGGCCGGAGATCTCCACGAACGAATTCGCCAAGGCGATCGAGAGCCCGCCGATCGTCTCAATTCCGTTCGACCCGCCGATGTTCGGGGCCGCCGCCAATAATGGCCAGATGATCGCGGAGATCGCAGCAAACCACAAAACCACAGACATGTTCCTGCAGATCGCCCAGCGGCTGACGGGGCGCGGTGAGACCAAAAAGGCGAAGGGTATGTTCCTGGCGCCGCTTCTGGAGAAGTTGCGGGCCAAGTGAGTCTGAAGTTGGAGTATCGAGGTGTTTGGTAAGCGCGGACCGGATAACGACGTCAGGGCTCCGAAGCCGGCGAGCTTTGCGCCGGAAGCGGCAACGCGTGCACCCGAACCACGGCCGGCGATCTCCTCGCCGCCGATTGCGCCTGCACGGGCTATCCCGATGCCCCCGCCGGTGGTCGAGACCCGTCGCTCGGAAAACTACTATCAGGTCAAGGCGACCATTTTCGGTGCGCTGATCGAAGCGATCGACCTGGCGCAGCTCGCCAAGCTCGACGGCGAATCCGCCCGCGAAGAAATCCGCGACATCGTCAATGAGATCATCGCGATCAAGAATATCGTGATGTCGATCGCCGAGCAGGAAGAACTGCTCGACGATATCTGTAACGATGTGCTCGGCTACGGCCCGCTCGAACCACTGCTGTCGCGCGACGACATCTCCGACATCATGGTTAATGGCGCCGGGACGGTCTATATTGAAGTGGCTGGTCGTATTCAGCGCACCGGCATCCGGTTTCGCGACAATCAGCAGCTGCTCAACATCTGCCAGCGCATTGTCAGCCAGGTCGGCCGGCGTGTCGATGAATCCTCCCCGATCTGCGATGCCCGCCTTGCCGATGGCTCCCGCGTCAACGCCATCGTGCCACCGCTGGCGATCGATGGACCAGCGCTCACCATCCGCAAGTTCAAGAAAGACAAGCTGACGCTCGAGCAGTTGGTCAAGTTCGGGGCGATTTCCTACGAGGGCGCGCAGATCCTGCAGATCATCGGCCGCGTCCGCTGCAATGTGCTGATTTCGGGCGGCACCGGCTCGGGCAAGACCACCCTGCTCAACTGCCTGACCAACTATATCGACGACGACGAGCGCATCATCACCTGCGAGGATGCGGCCGAACTGCAACTGCAGCAGCCGCATGTCGTGCGCTTGGAAACGCGCCCGCCCAACATCGAGGGTGAGGGCCAGGTCACGATGCGTGATTTAGTCCGCAACTGCCTGCGCATGCGACCAGAGCGGATCATCGTCGGCGAAGTCCGCGGCCCCGAAGCATTCGACCTGTTGCAGGCGATGAACACTGGCCACGACGGCTCGATGGGCACGCTGCACGCCAACAACCCGCGTGAAGCACTGTCGCGCTGTGAATCCATGATCACGATGGGAGGCTTCTCGCTGCCGTCGCGCACGATTCGCGAGATGATCTGTGCGTCGATCGACGTCATCATCCAGGCGGCTCGCCTGCGCGACGGCTCGCGGCGCATCACCCACATCACCGAGGTGGTGGGGATGGAAGGCGACACCATCATCACGCAGGACATTTTCCTGTACGATATCCTCGGGGAAGACGCCAACGGTCAGCTCCTCGGCCGTCACCGATCCACCGGTATCGGTCGTCCGCGGTTCTGGGAACGCGCCCGCTACTTCGGCGAAGAGCAACGACTCGCCGCGGCGCTCGATGCCGCGGAGGTCGCGGCGACCACATAAGGAGACGGGTGCGATGGAGATGCAAACGCTCGCACTCGGCTTCTTCGCCGCGATCGCCGTCGGTGGTCTGGCTTGGGTCTTCGTCTATCCGTCGCTCTCCGGCGACACCAAGGTCGAGAAACGGCTGAGCTCGGTGGCCCGCACCACGCCAACGGTCCGCCAGGTCGATCGCGTTCAGCGATCGCGACGCGAACAAGTCGAGGGCTCGCTGAAGGAGATCGAGACCCGCAACGCAAAGCAGAAGAAGGTCCCGCTGAATACCCGGCTGTCGCAGGCAGGGCTCGACTGGACCCCCGCCAAATTCGGCACCCTCTCCGCTGTGTTGGGCGTGACTGTTCTCGGCATCGCGATCCTGTTTGGCGCGAGCCTGATCGCCGCGGCCGGTCTGGGCTTCGCCGCTGGCTTCGGTCTGCCGCGCTGGACCCTTGGCTTTCTCAAGCGGCGGCGCGAGAAGAAGTTTCTCGCCGCTCTCCCTGACGCCGTCGACGTCATCGTCCGCGGCATTAAAGCCGGCCTGCCACTGTTCGACTCGATCAAGATGGTCGCTGCCGATGCGCCGGAGCCGCTTCGAACCGAGTTCAATGCCATTATCGAGACTCAGACGATCGGCATGCCGCTCGATGAAGCCTGCGCGCGTCTGTACGATCGGATGCCGCTGCCCGAAGCCAACTTTCTGGGCATCGTGATCTCGATCCAACAGAAGTCGGGCGGCAATCTGGCGGAGGCGCTGTCCAACCTGTCGAAGGTGCTTCGCGACCGTAAAAAGATGGCCGAGAAAATCCAGGCGATGTCGATGGAGGCCAAGGCCTCGGCAGCGATCATCGGATCGCTGCCCCCGATCGTGATGCTGCTGGTGTATCTGACCACACCGGACTACATCGCACTGCTGTGGACGCATCCTATCGGCCGCATCATGCTCGCTGGGTGCGTGCTCTGGATGTCGGCGGGCATCTTCGTGATGAAGAAGATGATCAACTTCGACTTCTGAGGGTGGGCCATGATCGATTTCCTGATAGCGAAGTTCGAAGACGCGCGCTTCATGGCGTCGTTGCTCGCGGCAATCGCGGCGAGTGCGACGGTCTACACCCTGGTCACTCCGTTCCTTGCCGGCCAACCGCTCGCCAAGCGAATGAAGGCCGTTGGCAGCGAACGGGAACGTATCCGCCAGCGCGAACGCGATCGGCTCGCCAAATCAGAGAAGGTTTCGCTCCGGCAGGCTCCAAAGAAGCTGGTCGCGCGCGTGGTCGAAGACTTCAATCTCTCCAAATGGCTGGCTCAGGAAAGCGCACGCGACAAGTTGGTGATGGCCGGCTATCGCGGCCAGGCGCCTTACATCACGTTCCTGTTCTTCCGCATGGTGGCGCCAATCGCGTTCGGAGTCGCATCGGCATTGTATGTATTCGTGATCGCCAAGATCGATCAGCCAACCACCATCAAGGTCGGTATCTGCATCGCCGCGATTTTCCTCGGCATGCAGGCGCCGATGCTGTTCCTGAAGAACGCGATTCAGAAACGTCAGTTGTCGATCAAGCGCGCCTTCCCCGACGCGCTCGACCTGCTGCTGATCTGTATCGAGTCCGGAATGTCGATTGAAACGGCATTCCGCCGGGTGTCGATGGAAATCGGCTCGCAATCGATTCCGCTTGCCGAGGAATTCACTCTAACGACCGCCGAATTGTCCTATCTGCAAGATCGCAAGCAGGCGTATGAGAATCTGGCGCACCGGACCGGCCTCGACGGCGTGAAGTCCGTGTGCTTGGCGCTGCAGCAGGCCGAACGCTACGGCACCCCCCTCGGCCACAGCCTGCGGGTGATGGCGCAAGAAAATCGCGACATGCGGATGAACGAGGCCGAGAAGAAGGCCGCCGCGTTGCCGCCCAAGCTCACCGTTCCGATGATCTTGTTCTTCCTGCCGGTCCTGTTCGTGGTCATTCTCGGACCGACCGGCATTCGTGTCGCGGCCATGCAGTAAAGAGCGGCTCCGCCGGGGCGTCCGGCGTCGACAGCAATTTCGATCAGCGGCCCGACGCCATCACGCCGACCTTGCGGCCCGCTGTGCGCGTTGCATCCTGGCCGCTCACCATCTGCTTCAGATAGGCGACATTGGCGGCAGCCTCGTCCGGTGGCAGATCGGCGCGGACGATCGACTCGGCCTCCGCAAAGCGTCCTTGCAGACCGATCACCAGCGCGAGGTTCTGCCGTACTCGGGAGTCGGCGCGGCCGCTGGCATAGGCTTGCCGCAGCACCTCTTCGGCCTTCGGCAGATCCTTGGTCAGGACGTAGGACATGCCGAGATTCGACAGCACCGAGGGCTCTCCAGGCGCCAGCCGCAGCGCGCTGGCATAGTAACGCCGCGCCTCGTCGTTGCGGCCCATCTGGTCGAGCACCGTGCCCTGCACCGACAAGATCCGCCAATCCGGATTGTCCGGGCTGTGCGCCCGGGACAGCGTGTCGAACGCCAGTTGGAAATTACCGTTGTCGGCGAGCGCGCGGCCGTACGCGGCTCGCACCGCTTTATTGCTGGGATTGGCGAGCGAAGCCTTCTCGAGCACCGCCACGGCCTGGGCCCGCTGCCCAATCGCGCGCAGCGCATTGCCGTAAGCAATTGCTGCGTCTGGATCGCGGGGCCGCGAGCGATAGCGTTCGCCGGCGATCTGTTCCATACGCTGCGGATCGGCCGGAGCTTCCGCCCGCGCGCCCAGGGAGCCGGTGACGTCCGGCATGCCGATGGTCTTGCAACCGGCGAGCATCATGGCCAATCCGACGGAGAGGGCCGCGGAGGTGGCAATCCGGGCAAGACAGGGCAGCTCGCGCATGGCACCGTTACTCACAAAACCGTCCAATTCCGCTTCAGCAATAGAGCGTTAACCCTAATGTTGGGTTAATCCCCTGCGGTGGCGCCGCCGCCCACGATTCGCAAAGAGCCGCACCTCATGCATCCGATCTTCCAATCCGCCCCCGAGCAGAAGACGACTCCAATCTCATTCGTCACCAAGTCGAGTTGGGACGCCGTTCGCGCCGGGCTGCCGCAAGCGGCGCAGCGCTTTGCCTCGGCGAACGGCTACAGCGGCAAACCCGGCCAATATCTGGCGCTGCCGACAGCGGACGGCGACATTGGACACGTGTTGTTCGGCCTCGATGAACTCGGCGCACGAAGCCATGACCCGTTTCGTCCGGGCGCCCTGCCCGGCCTGCTGCCGGCCGGCGTCTATCGCTTCGCCAATGCGCCACACGACGCGCGGCTCGCGGCGCTCGCCTTCGCGCTCGGCACCTATAAGTTCGGCCGCTATCGCAAGGTCGAGCCGCCGGCGGTACGGCTGGTGCCGCCCGATGGGGTCGATCCCGCTGCGGTCAGCCGCGCTGCCGAAGCCGCCGCGCTGGCACGCGACCTGATCAACACGCCGGCGAACGATATGGGCCCGGCCGAACTCGCGGAGGCCGCCGAGGCGCTGGCGACGCGGTTCGGCGCGAACCTCAGCGTCATCGTTGGCGACGAGCTCTCTACTCAGAATTTTCCGCTGATCCATGCCGTCGGCATGGCGTCGACCCGTGCACCGCGACTGATCGATCTCACCTGGGGTGATCTGTCCCACCCGAAGGTCACGTTGGTTGGCAAGGGCGTGTGCTTCGATACCGGCGGTCTGGATCTGAAGCCGTCGAGCGCGATGCTGATCATGAAGAAGGACATGGGCGGGGCCGCCAACGTCTTGGCGTTGGCGTCGATGATCATGGACGCCGGATTGAAACTGCGGCTCCGCGTGCTGATCCCGGCGGTCGAGAACTCCGTCGCCGGCAACGCGATGCGGCCGCTCGACATCTTCGCCTCGCGTAAAGGGCCGACCGTCGAAATCGGCAACACCGATGCCGAAGGCCGCTTGGTGCTGGCCGATGCGCTGGCCTATGCGGACGAGGACGCGCCGGATCTGCTGATCGATCTCGGCACGCTGACCGGTGCCGCCCGCGTCGCGCTCGGCCCAGATCTTCCGCCCTACTACACCAACGACGAGGCGCTGGCGCTCGACGTCGCGCGTCACGCGAGCGCGGAGAACGATCCGCTGTGGCGGATGCCGCTGTGGGGCCCGTACGACTCGTGGCTCGACTCCAAGGTCGCGAACATCAACAACGCGCCGTCCGGCGGCTTTGCCGGCTCGATTACGTGCACGCTGTTCCTGCAGCGCTTCGTCGAAGCCGCCAAGAGCTGGCTGCACGTCGATATCTACGGCTGGACGCCGAAGGCCAAGCCCGGTCGGCCGGAGGGCGGCGAATGTCAGGCGGCGCGCGCGATCTTCGCGCTGTTGAGCGAGCGCTATGGCTGACCCGCGTTTCGATCGGAGGTTGACGCCGGCGCGGCCGGACCTCGCGGCCAAATACCTCGAGGGCCAAGTCTCCGCGGCCCGCTTCGTCGAAGGCGAGGTGTTCGAAGTCAGCTACGGCGTCGCTCCGGTGCGGCGCGAGCCGTTTGCCGGCGCGATGCTGGAGACCGAAGCGCTCAAGGGCGAGCGCGTCACCGTTTATGAGCGCACCGAAGAAGGCTGGGCCTGGGGCCAACTGATGACCGACAGCTATGTCGGCTGGCTGCCCGACCTCGCTTTGTACAAGCCTACCGCAGAACCGACCCACAAAGTGACGGCGCTACGCACCTTGGCGTTCCCCGGTCCTTCGATCAAACTGCCACCGGCGGAGACGTTGCCACTCGGCGCGCGGCTGACGATCATCCGCGAGCAGGAGAGCTTCGCGGTGACGCAGGAGGGCTGGTACGTCCCGCGCCAGCACGTCGCTCCTCTCGCCCACGTCGAATCCGATTTCGTCGCAATCGCCGAGCGCTTCCTCGGCACGCCGTATCTGTGGGGCGGCCGAAGCAGCCTCGGCATCGATTGCTCAGGTCTGGTGCAAACCGCGCTGGCGGCTTGCGGAATCGCGGCACCGCGCGACAGCGACATGCAGCAAGCCGCGCTCGGCACGTCCGTGTCGCTCGCCGATCAGACGGCGCTGAAGCGCGGGGATCTACTGTTCTGGAACGGCCACGTCGCGATTGCGCGCGACGCCGTCAGCCTCGTCCACGCCAACGCCTATCACATGGCGACCGCGACCGAGCCGACCCAGGAGGCGATCGCCCGGATTGCAGCCGCCGGCAGCGCGCTGACTGCAATCAGGCGGCTCGGCTGAAGCACTCTTGCAGCCGCGCGCGGTTGAGCGCCAGCCACTGCATCGCCGTGACCAGCAGCGCATTGTTGAAAGCGCCGCGGCTCAGCGCAGCCAGCGCCTCATCGATCGCAACGACGAACGGCTCGGTGTCCTCATCCTCTTCCGCAAGGCCAGCCCGTTGCAGGATGGCGCTGGAATCGACGTGGCCGACGAAGAAAACGATCTGCTCGTCGGTGATGCCGGGTGTCGGTAGCACACGATAGAGCTCAGCGAGCTGCGTTGGCGCCACGCCGATCTCTTCGATACATTCGCGCCGCGCGGCATCCGCGTCGCTTTCGTGAGAATCGATCCGTCCAGCGACGATTTCGACCATGTCGCCACGACCGGTGGCGAGATGCGCCGGCAGGCGAAACTGTCGGATCAACACGATCGAATCCCGCGCCAGATCGATCGGGATCACGGCGGCGACACGGCTGGCGCGCAGCACGTCTCGCCGCTGCAACAGCGGAGGCTCTCCGTCCCGCCGCAGCGAAACCTCGAAGCGTTCATAGGCCATGAAGCCCTGCCCGATCAGTTCGGGCGTCGACACCATGACGTCAGCCACGCGGTCCGCGAGCTGATCAGTCTCGTTGCTCTCGCTCATCAACCACCTATTGGGCCGCGGCGCCGTCGGGCGAGGTCTCGAGCCGAAACGCGGCGGCGAACAGCGCACGCGTATAGTCGGTCTTCGGAGCCTTGAACAGCTCCGCCGCAGGGCCTTCCTCCACGACCTTGCCCTGTTTCATGACGATCAGATGACTGGCGAGCGAGGCCACCACGCGCAAATCGTGCGAGATGAACATATAAGTCAGGTCGCGCTTGCGCTGCAGTTCGCGAAGCAGATCGACCATCTGCGCCTGAAACAACATATCGAGCGCACTGGTCGGCTCGTCGAGCACCACGAAATTGGGCTCCAGCACGACCGCGCGCGCGATCGAAATCCGCTGACGCTGGCCACCAGAGAATTCGTGCGGATAGCGGAAGCGCGTCGCCGGATCGAGACCGACGTCCTTCAGCGACTTGATCACCCGCGCTTCGCGCTCGGCCTCGTCGAGCTGCGGCTGATGCACGCTGAGCCCCTCGGCGATGATATCGCCCACCGACATGCGCGGACTGAGTGCGCCGAACGGGTCTTGAAATACGATCTGCATATCGCGGCGATAGGTGCGCATCTGCTTGAACTTCAGCCCCTGAACATCGTCACCGAGAAACACGATCGGTCCGTCCGACGAGATCAGCCGCAGGAGCGCCAATCCGAGCGTGGTCTTGCCCGAACCGGACTCCCCGACCACGCCGAGCGTCTCGCCCTTACGGATCGCCAGCGTCACCCCGTCGACTGCCTTGATATGGCCGACCGTCTTGCGCAGCAGGCCACGACGGATCGGAAACCAGACCTTGAGATCGTCGGTCGAGATCACCACCGGCGCATCGGGACAGGGCGGCGCCGGATCGGGCTTCGGCTCGGCCGCGAGCAGCGCCTTGGTGTAGGGATGCTGCGGATCGGCAAACACCTGCTCGACCGGCCCCTGCTCGACGATCTTACCGGTGTGCATCACGCACACCGTGTCGGCGATGCGGCGGACGATGCCGAGATCATGGGTGATGAACAGCATGCTCATGCCGAGCCGGGCGCGGATGTCGGCGAGGAGCGCCAGGATCTGCGCCTGCACGGTGACGTCGAGCGCGGTCGTCGGTTCGTCGGCGATCAGCAGGTCCGGCTCGTTGGCGAGCGCCATCGCAATCATCACCCGCTGCCGCTGGCCGCCGGACAATTGATGCGGATAGCTGGCGAGGCGTGTCTCCGGCTCCGGGATGCCGACCTGGGTCAGCAGCTCGATGATCCGCGACCGCGCCTTGGCGCCGCGCACCCCGCCGTGCAATTGCAGGATCTCGCCGATCTGCGCCTCGATCGTGTGCAGCGGATTGAGCGAGGTCATCGGCTCCTGAAATACGATCGAGATCTCGTTGCCGCGAATGCCACGGATCTCGCGCTCGGACATGCCGAGCAGTTCGCGCCCCTTGAACCGGATCTGTCCGGACGGATGCGATGCGCTCGGATACGGCAGCAGCTTCAGAATCGACAGCGCGCTCACCGACTTGCCCGACCCCGACTCCCCGACCAGCGCGACGCACTCGCCGCGCTTGATCTGGTACGAAATATGGTCGACCGCGGTGGTGGCGCCGCTCGGCTGGTGAAACGCGACCGACAGGTCGCTGACGTCGAGCAAAGGCTGGTTGATCGCGTCCATCAGGCAAGCTCGCAGAGTTGAAGCCATGTCGGCCCGCCGGCGATTGCGCGGCCCAGCCGCTGGTCTTCGGTCAAGAAGTAATCACATCCCGTCGCCCGCGCAGTCGCCACGTGAATCGCATCCATCGGTTTGATTCCCAGCTCAGCCTGGAGATGACAGGAGGACAGGAGAATGTCGCGACTGACCGGCACCGTCAGAAGCGGACTAAGAGGTGAAAAGAACAACTCGTACTTTTCCAAATAGTCGGGGCTCTTGAGCGAGATCGGCTTTGGCATGACCTCGGCAATCGTCAGTTCGGAGGTCACCACTCGCACTGTATCGGCATCGACCGCGCTCAAAAACGCACGGATCGTCTCGGCCCATTGGCTGCCTTGCTCGATCGCATAGATGATGATGTTCGAGTCCAGGTAGATCGGACGTTCTTTGTAGCGCTCCCACATCAGTGATCTTCGCGCAAGTCGCGGATATACCGAACGACGTCCTGGTCGCTGCCGTGGAGATTGGGAACGGAGCCTGCCAACGGAGCGAGCATGACCCTCGGCTGACGATCTGCCTTGGGCCTGAATTCGATCTCGACCCAACCATGCTGCGGCAGACCTTCCTGAAGGTCCGACGGCAGCTTATCGACCGGGTACTCTCGTACGATCTTGTTCATCGCCTCTGCTCCGGACAGGAGTTTACCACGCCCTCACCTGAACGTCTTGCGCGGGTCGAAGGCGTCGCGGACGGCTTCGCCGATGAAGATCAGCAGCGACAGCATGATCGCGACGGCAAAGAACCCGGTGAAGCCGAGCCACGGTGCCTGGACGTTGGCCTTGCCCTGCGCGAGCAACTCGCCCAGCGACGGCGAGCCGGGCGGCAGGCCGAAGCCGAGGAAGTCGAGCGCGGTCAGCGTCATCACCGAGGACGAGACGATGAACGGCAGGAACGTCATGGTGGCCACCATGGCGTTCGGAAGCAGATGCCGCAGCATGATCTTGACGTTGGAAACGCCAAGCGCTCGCGCCGCCATGATGTATTCGAAATTGCGTCCGCGCAGGAACTCGGCCCGCACCAGACCGACCAGCGACACCCAACTGAACAGCAACAAAATACCAAGCAGCACGAAGAAGCCGGGCACTAGGACCGAGGACAGGATCAACAGCAGATACAGCGACGGGATCGCAGTCCACACCTCGATGAAGCGCTGAAAGCCGAGGTCGACCCAGCCGCCGAAATACCCCTGGATGCCGCCGGCAGCCACGCCGATGATCGACGAGATGATCGTCAAACTGAGGCCGAACAGGATCGAAATGCGGAAGCCGTAGATCAGCCGGGCGACGACATCCCTCCCCTGATCATCGGTCCCCAGCCAATTGTATTCGAGGTCGCTGCAGCTTTTGACGCCCTTCTTGGCGACCACTGCAGCGCATTCCTTCTCCGTCAACAGCCAGGTCGGTTTCGAAGGCGCCGGCGTCGGCAGATCGAGATTGTGCGTGTCGTAGGAATAACGGATCGGCGCCCAGATCACGGTACCGCCCTTGTCGGCGATCAACTTCTGCAGATAAGGATCGCGATAATCCGCAGCAGTCTCGAAATCGCCGCCGAAAGTGGTTTCGGCATAGGTGACCACCGCGGGGAAATAGTAATGGCCGTCGAGCTTGATCAGAAGCGGCCGGTCGTTGGCGATGAACTCGGCGAACAGCGAGACGCCGAACAACACCAGAAAGACCCAGAGCGACCAGTAGCCGCGGCGGTTGGCTTTGAAATTCTGCCAGCGCCGCCTGTTCAGCGGCGAAAACGATAGCCGGTGGCGCGCAGGCGGCACTGCCTCGCCAAGCGGCGCCGCGGTGGTGCTCTCGATCGGTTCGCGTGACATCACCGTCATCAAACGTCCCGCGCCTCGAAGTCGATCCGCGGATCGATCCACATATAGGTCAGATCGGAGATCAGGTTCACCACCAGGCCGACCAGCGAAAAGATGAACAGGGTGCCGAACACCACCGGATAGTCTCGATTGAGTACGCTTTCGAAGCCGAGCAGACCGAGGCCGTCGAGCGAGAAGATGGTTTCGATCAACAGCGATCCAGAAAAGAACGCCCCGATGAATGCGCTCGGAAATCCAGCGATCACGATCAGCATGGCGTTTCGAAACACGTGCCCGTACAACACCTGGGTCTCGCTGCAGCCTTTGGCTCGCGCGGTCATGACGTATTGCTTGCGGATCTCGTCCAGGAACGAATTCTTGGTCAGCAGCGTCATGGTTGCGAAAGCGCCGAGCGCCATCGAGATCAACGGCAAGGTCAGGTGCCAGAAATAGTCGATGATCTTCCAATACCAGGGAAACTCGCTCCAGCCGTCGGACGTCAGTCCGCGCAGCGGAAACCAGCTGAAGAACGAGCCGCCAGCGAACAGGATGATCAACAGGATCGCGAACAGAAAGCCTGGAATTGCGAAGCCGACGATGATCACCGCCGATGTCCAGGTATCGAATTTCGAGCCGTCCTGCACCGCCTTGCGGATGCCGAGCGGAATCGAGATCAGATAGGTCAGCAGCATCATCCAGATCCCGAGCGACATCGAAACCGGCAACTTCTCCTTGATCAGTTGCAGCACGCTGACGTCACGAAAATAGCTCTTACCGAAATCGAACCGGGCGAAATTCCACAGCATCAGCGCAAAGCGCTCCGGGGCCGGCTTATCGAAGCCGAATTGCTTCTCCAGGCTCTTGACGAACTCGGGGTCGAGACCCTGCGCGCCGCGATACTTCGAATTGACGGCATCGGCCGAACCGGCCGCTTGCGGCCGCGCTCCGAAATCGCCGCCCGATGATCCGGAGATCCGCGACGAGGCGCCGGTGTCGGCGCCGGAAATCTGCGCAATGACCCGTTCGACCGGCCCGCCGGGCGCGAACTGCACCACAACGAAGGAGACAAACAGAATCCCGAGCAAGGTCGGAAACATCAAGAGGACGCGGCGGGCAATATAGGCTGCCATACTATTTGGTTCCTCGGTCGGCGGCAGCCGCCGCGTCTTTGGCCCACCATAAGTCCGGAACGCCGACGCCGGCATATTTCGGCAGCTTCGGCGGATGACCGAATACGTCCCAATAGGCCAGCCGATGCGAGGCCGAGTACCATTGCGGCACCCAATAGCGACCGGCGCGGATCAACCGGTCGAGCGCGCGGGCGGCAATCACCAGCTTGGCGCGACTGTCGGCGGCGATCACCTGATCGATCAGCGCATCGATCGCCGGATCGGCGATGCCGGACAGATTGTTGGAGCCCTTGATAGCGGCCGTTTGCGACGAGAAGTAGTTGCGGAGCGCGTCTCCGGGCACAGTCGAGAATCCGTAACGCTCGATCGTCAGGTCGAAGTCGAAATCATCGCGCCTCGCCCGGAGTTGCACCGGATCGACCATGCGTAAAGTGGCCTCAATGCCCAAAGTGCCGAGGTTCTTGATGAAGGGCATATGGTGAGGCTGGAACGCCGGCTCGTCGAGCAGGAACTCGACTCGAAAAGGCTCGCCCGACGGGGTCAGGCACTTGCCGTTCTTGATTGGAAATCCGGCCTCTTTCAGAAGTTGGACGCCCCGGCGCAGCAGCGTCCGATCCTGGCCGGAGCCATCTGACACCGGCGGCACGAACGGCTCGCCGAACACTTCATCCGGCACCTTGCCGCGGAACGGCTCGAGCAGCGCCAGTTCCTGCGGCGACGGCGTTCCAACCGCCATCAGGTCGGAATTCTGAAACGGCGACACCGTCCGCGCGTAGGTGCCGTACATGATCGTCTTGTTGGTCCATTCGAAATCGAATGCACAGCCGAGCGCCTGGCGCACCCGTGGGTCCTTGAACTTGTCGCGGCGCGTGTTGATGAACCAGCCCTGGGCGCCGGACGGCGTTTCGTCCGGCAGCATCTCGCGCTTGACGTGGCCGTCGTGGATCGCCGGAAAGTCGTAGCGGGTATTCCAGATGCGCGAGGTGAACTCCTCCCGGAACAAATAACTCCGCCCGGTGAAGCCCTCGAAGGCCACATCGCGATCGCGATAGAATTCGTATCGCACGGTGTCGAAATTGTTGGCCCCGATGTTGACCGGCAGTTTCGCGCCCCACCAGTCCTTCACCCGGTCGAACTCGATGAACCGGCCCGACTCCAGCCGCCCGACTTTGTACGGCCCGCTGCCGAGCGGCACCTCCATGGTCGACTCTTCGAACGGCTGCTTGGCGTAGTACGCTTCCGAGAACAGCGGCAGGCCGGCGACGAACAGCGGCACATCACGGGCGCGCTTCGGCTTGAAGGTGGCCACCAACGTCGCGTCGTCCTCCGCTTTCGCTTCGACGAAATCGCGCAACTGCTGCGTGATCAGCGGATGGCCCTTGGCCTTGAGGATGTTGAGCGAGAACGCGGCGTCGCGTGCGGTCAGCTTACTGCCGTCGTGAAACCGCGCTTCGGGCCTCATCGTGAATCGATAGGTCAGCCCGTCCGGTGAGATCACCACCTTGGAGGCAGCGAAGCCGTACATGGCGTCCGGCTCGTCGCCAGCGCGCGCCATCAGTGTCGCGAAGGTCAATCCCATCCCTTGCGCGCCGTCGCCCTTGAGAATGTAGGCGTTGAGCGAATTGAAGGTCAGGAACGACTGATTGAATGCGCGCACCGACGGGATGGTCGAGAACAGACCCCCTTTGGGGGCGCGCGGATCGATATAGTCGAAATGCGTAAAATCGACCGGATACTTGAGGTCGCCGAACGCCGAGATCCCATGCGAGGCGGTCTCGCCTTCGGTCGCGGCTGCGCTCTCCCGCAGATGCGCGACCGCGAGCGCGCCGACGCCGAGAGCGAGCACGTTGCGACGATTGAGTTGCGCCATACGCGAAGCAATCCTCAAGAGCGCCTGCCGAGCGCGGCAGCCTTGTCGGCGTCGTACCACCACAGCGACGGCAATCCGGAACGACCATATTTGGGCAGCGGCGCGTGACTGAACCGATCCCAGCGCGCGTAGCGCATGAATCTGTAGGTGAATTGCGGCACGACATAGAAATTCCAGAGCAGCACGCGGTCGAGCGCCCGCGTCGCCGCGACCAGCGAAGCCCTGTCTTTCGCGAAGATGATCTTGTCGATGAGGAGGTCGACCGCCGGATTCTTGATACCGATGGTGTTCTGAGACCCCTGTTGATCGGCAGCCTGCGAGCCCCAATAGTCGCGTTGCTCGTTGCCCGGTGACAGCGACTGCCCCCATAGATCGGTGATCATATCGAAATCGAATGCGCGAACCCGGTTCTGATATTGCGCATTGTCGACCACACGGATCGAAACGGTGACACCGAGTCGTTCCAGCGACGGCTTATAGAACAGCGCGATACGCTCCGACGACGGATCCTGGACCAGCATCTCGACCACGACCGGCTTGCCGGACGGATCGACCAGCTTGCGATCCTTGATGTCGAAGCCAGCCTCTTTCACCAGCTTCATCGCCTCGCGCAAATTCGAACGCACCGCTTCGGGATTGCCGCCGACCGGATTGGTATAGGGCTGGGTGAACAGCTCGGCCGGCACCTTGTCGCGCACGGTTTCGAGGAGCGCCAGCTCCTGCCCTTCAGGCAACCCGCTGGAGGCGAGCTCGGTCCCTTCGAAGAAACTGTCGATGCGCTTGTACTGGCCATAGAACAACTGCTTGTTCATCTCTTCGAAGTCGAACGCGTAGTTGAAGGCGCGCCGCACCCGAGCGTCCTCGAACATCTCACGGCGGGTGTTGAGCACGAAGGCCTGCATCCTTCCCGAATCGTTGATCGGGAATTCCTCTTTGACGACACGCTTGTCGGTCACCGCCGGGAAGTCGTAGGCCGTGGCCCACTGTTTGGCGGAATTTTCCATGATCCAATCGGCCTGATCGGCCTTGAAGGCCTCCAGCGCCACCGTGTTGTCGCGGAAGTATTCGAACCGCAGCTCGTCGAAATTGTTCTGGCCGAGGCGAACCGGCAGCTTCTCGCCCCAGTAATCCTTGACGCGCTCCAACACTACCGAGCGACCGGCGACGAATTCCTTGATCTTGTAGGGCGCCGAGCCCAATGGCGGCTCGAGCGTCGTCGCCGAGACGTCGCGCTTGCGTCCCTGGGCGTCGACGCCTTCCCACCAGTGCTTCGGCATAATCATCAGTTCGCCGACGATCACCGGCAACTCGCGGTTGCCGGGAGCATCGAAGGTGAAGCGGATGTCGCGCTCCCCGACCTTCTCCGCCTTGACCACGTGACGATAATACGAGGCATAGCGCGGGCTGTATTTCTTCAGCGCATCGAACGAGAACACGACGTCCTCGACCGTCACCGGCTTGCCGTCATGCCAGCGCCCTTCGCTGCGCAGGCGATAGACCACCCAGGAGAAGTCGTCGGGATACATGGCCCCCTCGGCGAGCAGGCCGTAGCTGGTGCCGACTTCGTCCAGCGACGAGGTCATCAGCGTCTCGTAGAGATAGCCGACGGCGCCGGCGATGTTGCCCTTCACGCCGGCGACCGCGAGATTGAAATTGTCGAAGGTGCCGAGGGCGATCTGCCGCGTCGCTCCGCCTTTTGGCGCCTTCGGGTCGACATAGTCGAATTGCGCGAACCCCGCCGGATATTTCAGATCCCCGAACAACGACAGGCCGTGCCGCCAAGCAGCTCCTTGAGTGGCGGTATCAGCGCGCGCGGGGGCTGCTCCGAACAGGTCGGAACCAAGGCCGAGAGCCGGAATTGCCGCGGCCAACGTGCCGCCCTGGAGGAGATGTCGTCGGGTCAAACTCACGATACGGAAATCCCTGTTCACTGCGGTCATCGGCCAGACCGGACATATCCGAGGATTCGTCCAATTATGGCGATTTTGGCGGAGGATAACACCCCAGGCGCGGCCGACTTGCGGCGAAAGGTCCCGGTTACCGATGTTTAATTCGAACAGAGGCCCACATGAAAACGGCCGGGGAAGCCCCGGCCGTTCGCACTCATTGCTGGAATGATCGTTACTTTTCGGCCGTCGCCGGCAGCGCCTCGGGAGCGTCCGAATTCTTATTGAGATAGGCGATCAGGTCCGCCCGCTCCTTGTCGTTCGGAATGCCGGCGAAGCCCATCGCCGTGCCGGGGATGTATCCCTTCGGATTGGCGAGGAACTTGTTCAGTTCGTCGAAGGTCCAAGCGCCGCCTTTAGCCTTCATCGCCGCCGAGAAATTGAAGCCGTTGCGGCCTTCGCCGCGATGGTCGCCGACGATGCCGTAGAGATTCGGTCCGACGCGGTTCGGGCCGCCCTTCTCGAACGTGTGGCAGGCCGCGCACTTCTTGGCGACCTTGGCGCCCTGGTCGACCGACGCCGTCTGCAGCAGCTTCTCGATCGGCTCGTCCGCCTTCGGCGCGGCCTCCTTGCTCGGCGCCGGCTCGGCCTCTTTCACCGCGACGGCGTAGCCCGGCTTTTCCGGCTTGGTCGGGGAGAAGATCGCCTGGGCCGCGAAATTGGACAGCAATAGGATCAGGCAGGTTCCGAAGATCGCGCCGACGATTTTGTTGAGTTCGAAAGTATCCATGGTGGCTCACGTTTTTCGAACTGGTCGCATCCCGACCTGTTCATCGGAGGCATTCTCAACTCGACTTTAGTTGTGATGAGATATCGGTTTGCCCCTGCCCTGGCAACCCGTATAAGCGCCATACACGTGTCGTTTCGGGCAGCCTGATACCAGCTTCGCTGCGTTCGCTGCGGCGCATCAATCAGTTTCGAACGCCATTCGCCGATGTCCCATCCCACCCTGGTCCTGATTCCCGCCCGAATGGCCGCGAGCCGGCTACCCGGTAAGCCGCTGCTCGATATCGCCGGGCTGCCGATGGTGGTGCAGGTGCTGCGCCGGGCGCAGGCGGCCGAGATCGGCCGGGTGGCGGTGGCGACCGACACGCCGGAGATCGCCGCGGCCGTGACTGCCCATGGGGGCGAGGTGGTGATGACCCGCGCCGATCATCCCTCCGGATCAGACCGCATCTTCGAGGCGCTGCAGACGCTGGATCCGGAGCGCAAGATCGAGACCGTGATCAACCTGCAGGGCGATTTCCCGACCATCCGCCCCGAGCAGATCGGCGCGGTGCTGGGGCCGCTCGCCGACCCGGCCGTCGACATCGCCACGTTGGCGGCCGAAATCCACACCGAGGAAGAGGCCACCAACCCGAACGTGGTCAAGGTGATCGGCTCACCGCTGGCCGCGGACCGGTTGCGGGCGCTGTACTTTACGCGCGCCACCGCACCGTGGGGCGATGGGCCGCGCTACCATCACATCGGCCTGTACGGCTACCGCCGCGCCGCCCTGGAGCGGTTCGTGGCGCTGCCCCCTTCCCCGCTCGAGCTGCGCGAGAAGCTCGAACAGCTGCGCGCCCTCGAAGCCGGAATGCGAATCGATGTCGGAATCGTCGACACCGTGCCGCGCGGGGTCGATACGCCCGCCGACCTCGAGACGGCGCGGCGCGTGCTCGGCGGCTGACCCCGCCCTCTGGCGAAAACCGCTGCGGCTGCTAGAACGCGCGCCAGACACAGGACGCTAAGATCAGACCATGAAAATCGCATTCCAGGGCGAACCCGGCGCCAATTCCCACATCGCGATCAGCGACGCCTATCCCACCGCCGAGGCGATGCCTTGCGCCACCTTCGAGGACGCACTGAGCGCGATCTCCTCAGGTGAAGCCGATCTCGGCATGATCCCGATCGAGAACTCGGTCGCCGGCCGGGTCGCCGACATCCATCATCTGCTACCGACCTCCAAGCTGTTCATCGTCGGCGAGTGGTTCCTGCCGATCCGGCATCAGCTCGTTGCAGTCCCCGGCGCCAAGCTCGAAGACATCAAGACTGTCGAAAGCCACGTCCACGCGCTCGGCCAGTGCCGCCGCATCATCCGCAAATTCGGCCTGAAGCCGATCGTCGCCGGCGACACCGCCGGCTCTGCCCGGATCGTCGCCGAGCGCGGCGACAAGACCTGCGCGGCGATCTCGTCGCGGCTGGCGGCGAAGATCTACGGCCTCGACATCCTGGCCGAAGACATCGAGGACGAAGCGCACAACACCACCCGCTTCGTGGTGCTGGCGCGCGAGCCGCGCTGGGCGCAGCAGGGCTCGGGCCAGCTCGTCACCACTTTTGTCTTCCGGGTACGCAACCTGCCGGCCGCGCTCTACAAGGCGCTCGGCGGCTTTGCCACCAATGGCGTCAACATGACCAAGCTGGAAAGCTACATGGTCGACGGCAATTTCTTCGCCACGCAGTTCTACGCCGACGTCGAAGGCCACCCCGAGGACCGCGGCCTCGCTTTCGCACTCGACGAGCTGAAGTTCTTCTCCCGCGAATTCCGCATCGTCGGCGTCTATCCGGGCCACCCGTTCCGCGCCACGTTCAGCGAGCGGTAGACAACGGGCCCATCCACGTCATTGCGAGCGAAGTGAAGCAATCCAGCTCGGTGCACTGAGCTTCTGGTTTGCTCCGTCGCGGAGCCTGTGCTCGGACGGCGCGAAGCGCCGATCCGAGTGCTCCTCGCAATGACGAAAGTTGTTTTGTCCAACTACGCCGCCGCGCGCTGCAACTCGAATGCGTCGGCCAGCAGGCTGTAGCTTCGCTTGCGCGCTTCGTGATCATAGACCGCGGTGATCACCATCAATTCGTCGGCGTGGCTCGCGGTGATCAGCGGCTGCAGCACCTGCCGCACCGTCGCCGGGCTGCCGACGAACAGCCGCGAGCGGTTGCGCGCGATCGAAGCGCGGTCGGCCTCTGTGTAAGGATACGCCATCGCCTCTTCGACGCTCGGCAGCGTCACGTAACGGCCGCGGTCGCGCAACAGGCGGCTGAGATCCATCGAGCTCGCCAGCCGCTCCGCCTCCTCGTCGGTCTCGGCCACCACAACGGCCACCGCAAGAATGCCGTGCGGCGTCGACCGCCACCGCGTCGGCCGGAAGTTGCTGCGATAATGCGTCAGCGCCGCGACGGCATCGTGCGAAGCGAAGTGGTGCGCGAACGCGAAGCCCATGCCGACCTGCGCGGCGAGCTCGGAGCTGTAATCGCTGGAGCCGAGCAGCCAGATCGGCGGCAACGGCGCATCGTCGGGCATCGCCACCACGTTGTTGTAGGGATGGCCGGGCGGAAAGCCGCGCGTCTCCCACAGCGTCAGTTCCTGGAGTCGCTCGAGGAAGTCGTCGCCCTCGCGGATGTCGAGCCGGCGGCGCAGCGCGTGCATCGTCGCCTGGTCGGTGCCTGGCGCGCGGCCGATGCCGAGATCGATCCGGCCGGGGAACAGCGCCTCCAGCATCTTGAAGCGCTCCGCGACCATAAGCGGCGCGTGGTTCGGCAGCATCACCCCGCCGGAGCCGACGTGGATGCGCTCGGTCACGGCCGCGATCTGCCCAATCATGATGTCGGGCGCGGGACTGGCGACCGACGGCAGACTGTGATGCTCGGCCAGCCAGTAGCGCACATAGCCCAGCGAATCCGCGTGGCGGGCGAGGTCGATCGAGTTGCGCAGCGCCGTCGCCGGCGGCGTGCCGGTAGTGACGACGGACAGATCGAGGATTGAAAGTGGCAGCATGAGCCTAACCTAGTACTCGACCGGGGCCGGCGCAAAGGTATTGGGCTAGGCAATTTGACGATAGCCCTTCCCTGAGCCTCTTTGTGGGCAGAATCACCGCAGGCGCGAACCCGTCGGCAGGCTTTGGCCTCGCCTGGATCGCACCACCGCAAGCAACCATCTGACAAAAAAGAATATTCCTCGATCCACACCCCTGCATCGTCTGCCCACACACGTTATTATAGAAGCTGCCATGGGCGGGGAAAATTGACTATTATGGGCAACTTCCCAATCCGATATCACCGAAAGTGGGCTGGTCGCTGGAAGCAGTTCGGCCTAATTTAACGCGGTTCGTGGAGGTTCCTGACCGTTGGGCAGCCGCGCGCGCCGATGGACACCCGAACCGGCCTTTCAAACTGGATGACGATCAGATGAGCGACCTGCCGCAGCAGCTTCCGGCGATCTCCTTCGAGTTCTTCCCGCCGAAGAGCGAGGAGATGGAGCGCAATTTGTGGCAGGCGATCAGCCGGCTGGCGCCGCTGCATCCGAGCTTTGTCTCGGTCACCTACGGGGCCGGCGGCTCCACCCGAGAGCGCACCCACGCCACCATCGCCCGGATCCTGCAAGAGACCGACCTGACGCCGGCGGCGCATCTGACCTGCGTCGACGCGCCATGCGCCGATGTCGACGAGGTGGTGACGCGCTATCACGACATCGGGGTCCGGCACATCGTGGCGCTGCGCGGCGATCCGACCACCGGCCTCGGTGGCACCTACACGCCGCATCCGCAGGGCTATCGCAGCTCGGCCGATCTGGTCGCCTCGATCAAGCGGCGCTATCCGGACATCGACGTCACGGTGTCGGCCTATCCGGAGAAGCATCCGGAGAGCACCGGCTTCGACGCCGATCTCGACATCCTCAAGGCCAAGGTCGACGCCGGCGCGACCCGCGCCATCACCCAGTTCTTCTTCGACAACGATTTGTACTTCCGCTACCTCGACCGCGTCCGCGCCCGCGGCATCGACATCCCGATCGTGCCTGGCATTCTGCCGGTGCAGAACTTCAAGCAGGCCGCCGGCTTCGCCGCCCGCGCCGGCGCCAGCGTGCCGGACTGGCTGGCCAAGCAGTTCGAAGGCCTCGACGACGACCCCGACACCCGCAAGCTGGTGGCTGCGACGGTCGCGGCCGGCCAAGTTCATAAGCTCGCCAAGCACGGCGTCGGCAACTTTCACTTCTACACCATGAACCGCGCGGACCTGGTGTTCGCCATCAGCCATCTGCTGGGCTTCCGGCCGCAGGCAGCAAGGCAAGCAGCGTGAGTTTGCAACTGAACTCTCCACACGCACCGCGCGCTCCCTCTCCCCTTTGGGGAGAGGTTTGGGGTGAGGGGGCACCGGCACCGATGGTCATCCGCACCACGCGTACACCGATCGCCAGGCGCCTGCGGGCTCAGCCGACGCAGGCCGAAACGTTGCTGTGGCGCCGCCTCCGCAATCGCCAGCTCGATGGATGGAAGTTCAAGCGGCAATTTCCGATCGACAGATTCGTCGTCGACTTCTGCTGCACCGAAGCACGGCTCGTCGTCGAACTCGATGGCGGACAACATGGACAGCAGACCGAGCAGGATGCGGCGCGAACGGAGGTGCTCTCCGCGATGGGCTATCTGGTCGTTCGGTTCTGGAACAACGACGTGCTGTCGAACATCGACGGCGTGCTCGAAACGATTGCTCGAACGCTCCGGCCGCATGCGTTCGATCCCCCTCACCCCAGCCCTCTCCCCGATGGGGAGAGGGAGCCGCGCTGAGTAGCTTGCAAATGTCGACTTCCAAAACCCCGATCGCCGATCGTCTTCGTGCCCTCGCCGCCGAGCGCATCCTTGTGCTCGACGGCGCGATGGGGACGATGATCCAGCAGTTGCAGCTCGACGAGGCTGCGTTTCGCGGGATGCGGTTCAAGGACTTCCACCGCGACCTGCGCGGCAACAACGATCTGTTGATCCTGACCCAGCCACAGGCGATCGAGGACATTCACGCGCAGTATCTGCGCGCCGGGGCCGACATCGTCGCCACCAACACCTTCTCCTCGACCTCGATCGCCCAGGCCGACTACGACATGTCGGAGCTGGCCTACGAGATGAGCCGCGACGGCGCCCGCCTCGCCCGCAATGCCGCCGCCAAGGTCGAAGCCGAAGACGGCAAGCCGCGCTTCGTCGCCGGCGCCATCGGCCCGACCAACCGCACCGCCTCGATCTCGCCCGACGTCGCCAATCCCGGCTACCGCGCGGTGACGTTCGACGATCTGCGCATCGCCTATAGCGAGCAGATCAACGGCCTGCTCGACGGCGGCGCCGACATCCTGCTGCTCGAAACCATCTTCGATACGCTCAACGCCAAAGCGGCGCTGTATGCGATCGCCGAGATCACCGAAGCCCGCGGCATCGACGTGCCGGTGATGATCTCCGGCACCATCACCGACAAATCCGGCCGCCTGCTGTCGGGCCAGATGCCGGAAGCGTTCTGGAATTCGGTGCGGCACGCGGCGCCGCTGACCATCGGTTTCAACTGCGCGCTCGGCGCCAAGGATCTGCGCGCCCACATCGCCGATATCGGCCGCGTCGCCGATACGCTGGTCTGTGCCTATCCCAATGCCGGCCTGCCCAACGAATTCGGCCAATACGACGAGACCCCGGAGTACATGGCCTCGCTGGTCGGCGAATTCGCCGAAGCCGGTCTCGTCAACATCGTCGGCGGCTGCTGCGGCACCACCCCGGCGCACATCAAGGCGATCGCCGAAGCCGTCGCCTCGCACAAGCCGCGCGTGATCCCGACGATCGAGCCGCGGCTGCGGCTATCCGGGCTCGAGCCGTTCGAGCTGACCAAGGACATTCCGTTCGTCAATGTCGGCGAGCGCACCAACGTCACCGGCTCGGCGAAATTCCGCAAACTGATTACTGCCGGCGACTACGCCGCCGCGCTGCAGGTGGCACGCGACCAGGTCGAGAACGGCGCCCAGATCATCGACGTCAACATGGACGAAGGGCTTCTCGATTCCGAAGCCGCGATGGTCACCTTCCTCAATCTCGTCGCCGCCGAGCCGGACATCGCCAAGGTGCCGGTGATGGTGGACTCATCGAAGTTCAACGTGATCGAGGCCGGTCTGAAGTGCCTGCAGGGCAAGCCGGTGGTGAATTCTATCTCGCTCAAGGAGGGCGAGGACAAGTTCCTGCATGAAGCCAGGATCGCGCGCCGGCACGGCGCCGCGGTCGTAGTGATGGCGTTCGACGAGACCGGCCAGGCCGACACCTACGCGCGCAAGACCGAGATCTGCAAGCGCGCCTACGACATCCTGGTCGACCGCGTCGGCTTCCCGCCGGAAGACATCATCTTCGATCCGAACATTTTTGCGATCGCCACCGGGCTCGAGGAACACAACAATTACGGCGTCGACTTCATCGAGGCGACGCGCTGGATCCGCCAAAACCTGCCGCACGCCCACATCTCCGGCGGCGTCTCCAATCTGTCGTTCTCGTTCCGCGGCAACGAGCCGGTGCGCGAAGCGATGCACTCGGTGTTCCTGTATCACGCCATCAAGGCGGGCATGGACATGGGCATCGTCAACGCCGGGCAGATGATCGTCTATGACGACATCGATCCCGAGCTGCGCCAGGTGTGCGAGGATGTCATCCTCAACCGTGATCCCGGCGCCTCCGAACGTCTGCTGGCGCTCGCCGACAAATATCGCGGCCAAGGCAAGCAGCAGAAGGAACAGGACCTCGCCTGGCGTTCGTGGCCGGTCGAGCAGCGGCTCAGCCACGCGCTGGTGCACGGCATCACCGAGTTCATCGAGCTTGATACCGAGGAAGCGCGTGCCAAGGCGGAGCGGCCGCTGCACGTCATCGAAGGTCCGCTGATGGCCGGCATGAACGTGGTCGGCGACCTGTTCGGCGACGGCAAGATGTTTCTGCCGCAGGTGGTGAAGTCGGCCCGCGTGATGAAGCAGGCGGTCGCCTATCTGATGCCGTTCATGGAAGAGGAGAAGGCGCGCAATCTCGCCGCCGGCACCGACACCGGCGAACGCGCCTCCGCCGGCAAGATCGTGCTCGCCACCGTCAAGGGCGACGTCCACGATATCGGCAAGAACATCGTCGGCATCGTGCTCCAGTGCAACAATTTCGAGGTGATCGACCTCGGCGTGATGGTGCCGGCCGCCAAGATCATCGAGACGGCGAAGGCCGAGAACGCCGACATCGTCGGCCTCTCCGGCCTGATCACGCCGTCGCTGGATGAAATGAGCTTCCTCGCCGGCGAGCTGCAGCGCAACGGCATGACCACGCCGCTGCTGATCGGCGGCGCGACGACGAGCCGCGTCCACACCGCGGTGAAGATCGACCCCGCCTACCCGGCCGGCAGCGTGGTCCACGTCAACGACGCCAGCCGTGCGGTCGGCGTCGCCTCCTCGCTGCTGTCGCGCGAGCGCGGGCCGGCCTACGCGGCGGAGATCCGCGCCGACTACGCCAAGATCTCGGCGGCGCATCATCGCGCCCAGGCCGACAAGAAGCGGCTGACGCTCGCCGCCGCCCGCGCCAACGCCACCAAGATCGATTGGGCCGCGACCAAGCCGGTGAAGCCGTCCTTCATCGGCACGCGGAGCTTCAGCGGCTATTCGCTGGCGGAGCTCGCCGAATACATCGACTGGACGCCGTTCTTCCAGGCCTGGGAGCTCGCCGGGCGCTTCCCTGCGATCCTCGACGACAGCGTGGTCGGCGAGGCGGCGCGGCCTCTCTATGCCGACGCCCGCAAGATGCTGGAGCGTATCGTCAATGAGAACTGGTTCACCGCCAAGGCGACGATCGGCTTCTGGCCGGCGAACGCGCAAGGCGACGACATCCTGGTCTATGCGGACGAGGCCCGCACCTCGCCGATCGCCACGCTGCACACGCTGCGCCAGCAGCTCGACAAGCGCGAAGGCCGCGCCAACGCCGCGCTGAGCGACTTCATCGCGCCGGTTGCGAGCGGTGTCGCCGACTATATCGGCGGCTTCGTCGTCACCGCCGGCATCGGCGAGGATTTGATCGCCGACAAGTTCAAGGCCGAACACGACGACTATTCGTCGATCATGGTCAAGGCGCTGGCCGACCGCCTCGCCGAAGCCTTCGCCGAACGGATGCACGCCCGCGTCCGCCGCGAATTCTGGGGCTACGCGCCGGACGAGACCCTGTCGGCCCAGGATCTGATCCTCGAGAAGTATCAGGGCATCCGCCCGGCGCCCGGCTATCCGGCCCAGCCCGATCACACCGAGAAGGCCACGCTGTTCGATCTGCTCGACGCCGAAGCCTCCGCCGGCGTGACGCTGACCGAGAGCTTTGCGATGTGGCCCGGCTCGTCGGTGTCGGGGCTGTATTTCAGCCATCCGCAGAGCGCCTATTTCGGCGTCGGCAAGATCGAGCGCGATCAGGTCGAAGACTATGCCGCGCGAAAAGGCTGGGACGTCGCCACCGCCGAACGCTGGCTGGCTCCGGTGCTGAACTACATTCCGGCGCGCACCACCGACGAAACCGGCATGCCGCTGCTGGCGCCGCAGGCCGCCGCGCCGCTCTCCGCCGACGACGCCGCGCTGGCCTCGCACCCCGAGGGCTGCAACTGCGCGGTGCATCTCGCCTGGCGCAAGTCGAAGGTCACGGCGAAGTAATTCGCCTTCCTATTCAGCGGGCGTTTACCCACAATCGTCGTCCCCCGCGCAGGCGGGGGACCCAGTATTCCAGAGCGTTGTTAGTAAGCGGTCGGCAGAGCAACCTACGCACTGGAATACTGGGTCGTCCGGTCGAGCCGGACGATGACGGCGGAAGGTGAAACGACCGCTCTGCTCGACCGCGCCCATCGCTTTCAAAATGTCAAACAGCCACGCAGCTACGTTCTCGCGGCTCCAACGAGCCCGAGCTATGCGCCCGTCGTCGTCACGACGAGGGGCGGGGGCGCGCCGCGCGGCGCAAAGTCGGTGGTTGGTCGCGATGGCTTGCGATCCATCGCGCATCGCCTTACGGCGCGCCCACCAGCGGCGATCTTTTGGCATCGGGACCGTTCTTCCGGGCGCGGGGAGCACGGGGATTTCTCCCGCCTCGTTCCGTCCCGTCCAGCCTCGCACTGGGCAGCCGCTCATAGTAGCGGCGGCATAGCAGTTTGCTTTGCGCAAACTGCGTAAACTTGTTTGCGCTGACCTTCTGCCTCCCGGACGATCGGCTTGCGAGGCCGCTCGCGCAGGACGCCGCGTCGAGCCCGGCGCCGCTGCACCATGCAGCTTCGCCAAACCCTCACCGGCCGGTCTCCCAGCCGACGATCTGTCCCGCTTCCAAGCGCCCTCGAGAAGCGCCCCTCACGGACAGGACGATGCGGACTATAGTCCTTGTAGGAATATTGTCAAGAGATGATCCACGAACGCTTGCGGGTGCGCGACCGGTCAGGCTGCCCGCACCGTCGACAGGAACGTCGCGACCTGCTGCTGAAGGACGTTGCTGTCCCGTGACAGCGACTTGGCGGCCGACAGCACCTGGCCCGACGCGGAGCCGGTTTCCGCGGTGCCACGCTGAACTTCAACGATGTTGGACGACACGTCCTGCGTCCCCATCGCCGCCTGCTGAATGTTGCGCGAGATCTCCTGCGTGGCAGCGCCCTGCTGCTCGACCGCCGAGGCGATGGTCGAGGCGATCTCCGACATCTTCGCGATCGTGGCGCCGATCTCGCGGATCGCGAAAACCGACTGGTCGGTCGCCGACTGGATGCCGCTGATCTGCGCACTGATCTCGCCGGTGGCCTTGGCGGTCTGCTCGGCCAACGCCTTCACTTCCTGCGCCACCACAGCGAATCCCCGGCCCGCCTCGCCAGCGCGCGCCGCCTCGATGGTGGCGTTGAGCGCCAACAGATTGGTCTGTCCGGCGATGGTGTTGATCAGCTCGACGACGTCGCCGATGCGCGCGGCCGCCACCGACAATTCGCTGACCTGCGCGTTGGTGTTCTGCGCCTGGGCGACCGCCTCGTTGGCGATCCGCGCGGATTCCTGAACCTGGCGGCTGATCTCGTTGACCGACGACGCCATCTCCTCGGTCGCCGAGGCCACCGAATTGACATTGGTGGATGCTTCCTCGGACGCCGCTGCGACCGCGATGGAGACCGTCTGGGCGCGCTCCGCCGTCGCGGTCAGCGTCGTCGCCGACGCCTCAAGCTCGGTCGAGGCCGACGACACCGTCTGCACGATCTCACCGACCGCGCCCTCGAACTCGTCGGCCATCCGGATCATCTCCTGCTTGCGCGCCAGCGCCGCCTGACGATCCTGCTCGGCCTTGGCTTCGGCTTCCGCATGGGCCTTCTGCTCGGCCTTGACCTTGAAAGTCTCGACCGCCTGAGCCATGTCGCCGACCTCGTCGCCGCGGCCGAGGCCCGGCAGCACGACCGCAAAATTGCCGTCGGCGAGTTCGCGCATCCCGGCGCACAGCCCGATTACCGGTTTGGAGATGGCGCGGCCGATCAGCCAGGCGAGGACGACGCCGAGCACCAGGCTGCCGATCGCCAGCACCGCCACCAGCCGCTCGGTCGTGGCGATCAAATCACTGGTCTCGTGCTCGATCTGCTTTTCCTCGGCGATGCCCGACGCCTTGATGGCTTCGGCGTCCGCGGTCACCTCCCGCGCCAGCTTGGTCATCTCGCCATTGCCGAGCAGCTCGATCTCATGGGCGTTGTGTGCGGCCTGATGATACGCTTCCGAATATTTCTCGACGTTGCCATTGACGTCGGCGAACAGGGTGCGGACGTCGGCATCGACGATCGACGCGGAGAACGCCACCAACGCTTGCTTGAGCTCCGCCAGCGCCTTCTCGGCGCCGTCGGCCGAGCTCTGTTCGTGGCGGCCGAGCAGCTTGTTGACGTTGAGGCGGACCAGCAGCAACTGCTTCAGCGCCTCGCCGGCCAGCACCATATTGTTCGAACTACCCGACTTGCTCACCGAGAGCGCCTGCATGTCTTCGATCTCGACGCGGGACTTCGCGCCGAGCGGATCGAGTACCTCGCGGACCAGTTTATCCTGCCCCTGCCGCAACGCGATCAGCTTGTCGAAATCGGCACTGTACTTCTTGAAGGCCTGATCCAGTTCGACCAGCTTCTGGTGACGCTCCGGATTGCCGGTCTCGGACAGGGCCCGCTGAATCTGCTGGGCGAGTGTAGCCTGTCGCTTCTTGGCTTCCTGCATCTCGGCTTCGCTGCCGGTCAGCGAATATTCGCGAACCAAGCGGCGATAGCCGACGAAGCCGCGCTCGATCTCGCGTGCCATGCCGACGACGCCGACGCGCTGATTGAACATCTGGAAGCCGTCGCTGACCTTGCTGAAGCCGCGATACGACATCGTCGCCAGCCCCGCCGTCAACGCCAGCACCACGGCGAAGCCCAGCATGACCTTGGTGTTGATGCGGCGGTTGGTGAAGAACCCGAACAGGCCGGAAGTTGCAGAGGGGGCTGAAGACATCGTCATGACCTTAGTGTCTAACCTCAATCGGGCGGATCAGGAGGCGTCGATCAGGAAGCGACGGTTGCGCCGCTGCACCGGTCGCGCATTGTTCGGAAACAGCGCCGCGAAACGCTGGATCTGGGCCGGAGACAGTTCGATCGGCTCCTTGAACACCGTCCAGGTCAGCCCCTCCGAACACGGCGGCGTGGTGAGCGAGCCCATGTAGCGGAAGAAGCCGCCGCTCTTTGGCAACACCGCGGCCGGATCGATCGTGCCATCCGCCCGCAGTTCGGCGCCGGCCTTCGCCGGAAGCTGATCGAACACGCCCTTGAGCGCCGCGTTCTCTGCGCCGGGGCGGATCAACACGCCGGTCACCGCCAGCGTTCCGCTCGCGGATTTGTGGACGAAATGGCATTCCATCTCGAACCGCTTGCCGGCCATCAGATGCTCGCTCGGATGATGGAAATGAAACTGCAGCAGCTCGTAGCGCACACCGTCGACGACGCAGGAGGAGCCGGGCTCGGCGTTGATCTGAATGGTGTGCCCGTTATTGACGATGCGCAGCGGCATCGGCTTGTAGTCGTGCTGCGCGACCCCCGGCTCGCCCCTGATGCCGCCGGCCAGATCGATCGGGGTCTGCTCGGAGCCGAGCTGGCAGACCTTGTAGTCGGACTGCAGATCGCCCCATTTCTCGGGGGCGCCTTCGCCCTCGTACCCCCAGTGCACGCCGTGACTGGCTCCGTCGGCGAAGCTCGCGCCCGCGGCGGCGCAGCAGCCGCATGCCAAGAAGCCCTTCAGAAGCGACCTGCGATTGATCGACATGTGCAATGCCCTCGATATTGACGCCGGATCTGCGCGACCATCGCGCGTGCCGGCGCCGTGCTTCTAGTTTTTGAACAGCCGACCGCTCAACGCGTAGTTCTACCGGAACGGCCCGCAAGCTGACGGCATCGTTAAACGCTCGCCCGGGCTCACCTACGAAATTCCGCGACCCGATTTCATCGATCTTAGGAATTCCGCCGATGCGGCGACGCGCGCGATCGAATCGCCGCTCCGCCCCCGAACGACGCGAGAGTTCCATGCGGGAACTAACAATCCGTTTGTCTAATTGCGCACCATCCGCCGACGGCCGCCCGCACGATTACGTAGCACCTCGTACAACTACGCATCGGCCGCGATGATGACGCGTCGCTTAGCACCGGTGAGGATCGTCGTGAGGATCGCGGCGGACGAGGGTCCGCTCGCTGCGTCATTCCGGGCGCACGCAGCGCCAGCCCGGAATCCATCATCACCGCTGGTGATGGACTGACAATCTCGTTCCGCGCATCATCGCAGCCGACAGCAAACGGATTATGGATTCCGGACTTGCGCGCAACGGCGCGCAATCCGGAATGACGAACGAGAGGCTTGCGACGCGGTCACAGGAGCTTCGTAAAACGGCTGAACCCAGCGAAACCCATTGCCTGCATCAGCCTCTTAAATTCGTGCTTACGAGGCCCCGGCCTCACTCCCCCTCATCCGTCGCCAGCAGTCCCTTCACCGCACGCGCCCAGCCTGCGAGCTTGCGCTCCCGCGTCGCCGCGCTCATTGCGGGGCGGAAGCGGTGGTCGAGGCGCCAGTTGTCGGCAAATTTTTGCGGTTCGGGGAAGACGCCGGCGCTGAGGCCGGCGAGGTACGCGGCACCGAGGGCGGTGGTTTCCTGGATCACGGGACGGTCGACCGGCGCGTCCAAGAGATCGGCGAGGCGCTGCATGGTCCAGTCGGAGGCGGTCATGCCGCCGTCGACGCGGAGCACGGTGGTGGCGGCGTCGGCGTCCGGCCAGTCGGCGCGCATCGCCGCCCACAGGTCGAAGGTCTGGTAGCACACGCTCTCCAGCGCGGCGTGGGCGAGTTCGGCCGGGCCGGTGTTGCGCGTCAGGCCGAACAGCGCGCCGCGCACCCGAGGATTCCAATACGGCGCGCCCATGCCGACGAACGCCGGCACCAAATACACGCTCTGCGCCGAATCCGATTTGTCGGCGAGCGGCCCGGTCTCGGAGGCATGCTTGATCACGCCGAGGCCGTCGCGCAGCCACTGCACCGCGCTGCCGGCGACGAAGATCGAACCTTCCAGCGCGTAGGTGCGTTTGCCATCGAGCTGATAGGCGACGGTGGTCAGCAGCTTGTTGTTCGACTTCACCGGCGTCGTGCCGGTGTTGAGCAGCGCGAAGCAGCCGGTGCCGTAGGTCGACTTGATCATGCCCGGCGTGAAGCAGGCTTGCCCGATGGTCGCCGCCTGCTGGTCGCCGGCGATGCCGCGGATGCTGATCGCGCCGCCGAACAATTCCGGCACGCTGTCGCCGAAATGCGCCGAGGAATCCTTGACCTCCGGCAGCATCGAGCGCGGCACGCCGAGCAGCTTCAAGAGCTCGTCGTCCCAGGCGCCGTCGTGGATGTTGAACAGCAGCGTGCGCGAAGCATTGGTAGCGTCGGTGGCGTGGACCCTGCCGCCGGTCAGCCGCCACAGCAGATAGCAATCGACGGTGCCGAACTTCAGCTCGCCGCGCTCGGCGCGGGCGCGGGCGCCGGGGACGTTGTCGAGCAGCCAGGCGACCTTGGTGCCGGAGAAATACGGATCGATGATCAGCCCGGTCTTGGCGGTGATCATCGGCTCCAGCCCTTCGGCTTTCAGCCGGGTGCAGAACTCCGCGGTGCGGCGGTCCTGCCAGACGATGGCGCGGTGGATCGCTTGGCCGGAGACGGCGTCCCACACCACCACGGTCTCGCGCTGGTTGGTGATGCCGATCGCGGCGATGTCGGCGGCGGTGGCGCCGGCCTTGTCCATCGCGGCACGGCAGGTGGCGATGGTGGTCGCCCAGATGTCCTCGGGCTCGTGCTCGACCCAGCCGGAGGCCGGGAAATGCTGCGGGAATTCCTGCTGCGCGGAGGCCGCGATCGAAATGTCGGACCGAAACAGAATCGCCCGCGACGAGGTGGTGCCCTGATCGATGGCCATGACGAAAGGCATCAGCGTTCTTCCCCGGAAGATGGATGACGACAACGGTTTTGCCCCACCCCACCCGATCGCGGTTTCGCCGTCAATATCGGGCGCCGGCGGCGCCCGGTTTGAACCTCGGGCGGCCCGCGCCGCACAATCAATCTGCTTCAATTGCCGACCGGGATATGGTTTGTGCTGCTATCCGCCTTCCACAGGTACCGCCGCCCGTGATGGACCGCTCGCTCAAGATCGTCATCGTCGATGAGAACCCGGTGCGCGCCGCGATTCTCACCGAAGGCCTGCGCGAAGCCGGGATGACAGACATCACCCATCTCGAAGGCACCACCAACCTTCTGGCGCGGATCTACCAGATCGACCCGGACGTGATCCTGATCGACCTCGAGAACCCCAGCCGCGACATGCTGGAGCAGATGTTCCAGGTCAGCCGGATCGTGAAGCGGCCGATTGCGATGTTCGTCGACCAGAGCGACACCGCCTCGATCCAGGCCTCGGTCGATGCCGGCGTCTCCGCCTACATCGTCGACGGACTGAAGAAGGAGCGGATGAAGCACATCCTCGATCTGTGCATCTCGCGCTTCAATGCCTTCGCCAAGCTGGAAACCGAGCTGAGCAACGCCCGCTCGGCGCTGGAGGACCGCAAGGTGATCGACCGCGCCAAGGGCATCCTGATGAAGGCCAAGGGCCTCACCGAGGAGCAGGCCTACGTGCTGCTGCGCTCGACCGCGATGAACGAGAAGAAGAAGATCGCCGAGATCGCCCAGTCGGTGATCACGGCTTCGGAGATGCTGAAATGAGCGAACGGCTGCGCATCGGATTCATCCCGCTGGTCGACGCCGCCGCGCTGATCGTCGCCGCCGACAAGGGCTTCTGTGCCGCCGAGGGACTCGACGTCGAGCTGGTGCGCGAGATCTCCTGGGCCAATGTCCGCGACAAATTCAACATCGGGATGTTCGACGCCGCGCATCTGCTCGCGCCACTGGCGGTCGCCTCCAGCCTCGGCATCGGCCACGTCAAGGTGCCGGTGATTTCCGGCTTCGGCCTCGGCGTCAACGGCAACGCCATCACGGTGTCGCCGGATCTGCACGCCGCGATCGTCGCGATGGCCGACGGCGACGTCGCCGATCCGGTCGTCTCGGCACGCGCACTGGCGCGGGTCGTCGCCGAGCGCAAAGCCAAGGGCCACGAGCCGCTGACCTTCGGGATGACCTTCCCGTTCTCCAGCCACAATTACGATCTGCGGTTCTGGATGGGCGCCGGCGGCGTCGATCCGGACGAAGATTTGCGGCTGGTGGTGCTGCCGCCGCCGTTCATGGTGGAAAGTCTCGCCAGCAAACATCTCGACGGCTTCTGCGTCGGCGCGCCGTGGAATTCGGTGGCGATCGATCTTGGCATCGGCACCATCCTGCATTTCACCAGCGAGCTGTTCCAGCGCGCCGCCGAGAAGATGCTGACGGTGCGGGCGAGCTGGGCCGCGCAGCATCCCGAGGTGCTGCAGGCTTTGATCCGCGCCCATGCCCGCGCCGCCGACTATATCGAAGACACCGCCAACCGCGACGAGGTCTGCGCGATCCTCACTGCACCGGGACGGATCGAAGTGACGCCGGAGCTGATTCGCCGCACGCTCGACGGCCGGCTGAAGGTCGCGGCGGACGGCACGATCCGCGCGACCGATCGCTATCTGCTGGTCGGGCGCGAAGCCGCGGCGCGGCCCGATCCGGTGCAGGGCGCCTGGAACTACGCGCAAATGGTGCGCTGGGGACAGGCGCCGCTGTCGGCCGATCTGCTCGCCGCCGCCAAGGCGGTGTTCCGGCCGGATCTGTATGACGCCGCAGTCGGCGCGGCTCCGGAATTGCCGGGCGCGCCCGCCGACGGCATCGGCGAATGCACCGGCGGCGCGTTCGATCCCGACGACATCGCCGGCTATCTGCAGAAGCTGCAGATCAAACGCTGACAAGCAACCAGGCTGGTCATTCCGTGCGAGCGCCAGCGCGAACCCGGAATCTCGCTGGTGCCTGACAATCTCGGATTCCGGGCTAGTTCGCTGCCGCGCGCCCCGGAATGACGACGCACGGGAACGGCGACTCCCGCTGCGCTGCACATTTCATCGCCATGCTGCTCACCCAGGCAGCGGCGTACGGCGGCTTCGAGCAGGCTCTGGCATTCCCTGCGAGAGCCGCTAAGCGCCTGACAATCCAGCTAAATCCCTCTCCTACCAGCAATTGGCACGAAATTCGCTCGACTGTCTTTGCAGGATGCCGGTGGGGCGTCCTGGCGTCATCGAAACTCCGACAGCACCGCCGCTGTCCTGGCCTCGCTCCGCGAGCAACCAGGCAGCGGCTTTTTTTCGTGGGTTCGAGGCGCCCCGTGCAAAGGGGATTGGTCGATGCAGCGCTTGGTGTACGGATGTCGGGGAGACCACATCGCAACCAAGGACCGTGATGACGCCGCAGGCGATCGCATTGGTGCAACAGAGCTTCGCACGGCTGGCACCGATCTCGGACGAGACCGCGACGCTGTTCTACGCGCGCCTGTTCGCGACCGCGCCGGAGCTGCGGGCGCTGTTTCACGGCGACATGCGCCGGCAGGGCAAGAAGCTGATGAGCACGCTGAACGTGGTGGTGACCGGGCTGACCGATCTCGCCACCATCCTGCCGGCCGCGGGGCGGCTGGCGCGGCTGCACGTCGCCTACGGCGTCGGCGCCGCCGACTACACGCCGTTCGGCGCGGCGCTGCTGTGGACGCTGGAGCAGGAATTCGGCGCCGACTGGACGCCGGAGCTCGCGGCCGCCTGGCGCGACGCCTATGCAATGCTGTCGGACACCATGCTGGCGGCGGCTTCCGGCGACACCACGCCGCGCTGATCGCACAGCCCCTCCCCGTGCGGACGGCGTGAGGCGGCGATGGGCAACGAATTCTCGATCGACCAGAAGCGCTATCTCGAGGGTTTTGCCAGCGGCGTCACCGCGGCCCGCGCGGCGCGTGGCAGCCTGCCGGCCGGCGGCGCCGCATCGCCGAGCGGCCCGGACGCGATCCACCTGGCCGCCCAGGACCGCGTCACCGCGGCGGGCAAGAAGCTCAACGACCAGGAGAAGTGGAAGCGCGAGCAGCACCCGTTCGACGCCTATTCGCGGCTGAAGCAGCAGGCACGCGACAACGCCGCGCCGAAGCCGCCGGACAATTTCCGCTGGCGCTATTACGGGCTGTTCTATGTCGCCCCGGCGCAGACTTCGTATATGTGCCGCTTGAGGATTCCGAATGGCATCCTGAGTTCGTGGCAGATGGCCGGCCTCGCCGATCTCGCCGATACGCTGGCCGCCGGCTACGCGCATGTGACGACACGCGCCAATCTGCAGATGCGCGAGATCGCGCCGAAGAACGCCGTGAAGCTGCTGCAGGGCATCGAGAGTTTGGGGCTGTGGGCGCGCGGCTCCGGCGCCGACAACATCCGCAACGTCACCGGCTCGGCGACCGCCGGGATCGATCCGCAGGAACTGATCGATACAAGGCCCTACGCCCGCGACTGGCACTTCCACATCCTCAACGAACGCGCGCTGTTCGGGCTGCCGCGCAAGTTCAACGTCGCGTTCGACGGCGGCGGACTGATCCCGACGCTGGAAGACACCAACGACATCGCGTTCCAGGCGGTGACGATCGCGGACGGCCATGGCGTCGCGCCCGGCGTGTACTTCCGTCTCGCGCTCGGCGGCATCACCGGCCACAAGGACTTCGCCCGCGACACCGGCGTGATCGTCGCTCCCGATGAGGCGACCGAGGTGGCGGACGCGATCGTGCGGGTGTTCATCGAGCACGGCGACCGCACCGACCGCAACAAGGCGCGGCTGAAATACGTGCTCGATGCGTTCGGCTTCGACAAATACTTGGAGCTTGTGGAGGAGACACTCGGCCGCAAGCTGATCCGGGTGCCGGCCGAGGCGGCGGCCCCGCGGCCTGCGCAGGACCGCACCGCGCATCTCGGCGTGCATCCGCAGCAGCAGGCCGGGCTGAACTGGATCGGCGTGCGCCTGGCGACGGGGCATCTCACCTCGGCGCAGATGCGCGGCCTCGCCGAGATCGCGCGCAGCTTCGGCGACGGCGATCTGCGGCTGACGGTGTGGCAGAATCTGCTGATCTCCGGCGTGGCCGACGCGCGCGTGACGGAGGCCATGGCCGCGATCGAGGCGCTGGGGCTGGCGACCTCCGCCTCGCCGATCCGTGCCGGGCTGATCGCCTGCACCGGCGCCAGCGGCTGCCGCTTCGCCGCCGCACATACCAAGGAAACCGCCGAGGCGATCGCGCAGCATTGCGAGCCGCGCGTTGCGCTCGACAGTCCGATCAATATTCACCTGACCGGCTGTCACAACTCTTGCGCCCAGCACTTCATCAGCGACATCGGCCTGATCGGCGCCAAGGTCGCGATCTCGGATGAAGACAGCATCGAAGGCTTTCACGTCCATGTCGGCGGCGGCTTCGGCTCGGAGGCGGCGATCGGCACCGAGGTACTGCGCGACGTCAAGCAGGACGATGCACCACGCGTGATCGAGCGGATGCTGCAGACTTACTTGGCGCGACGCGCCTCGCCCGCCGAAACCTTCCTCGCCTTCGTCCGCCGCCACGATGCGGCGACGCTCGCTCAACTCTTCGCCTTCGACAAGCCCGTGGAGACCGTGGCATGAGCCCGAACCTGCCGCCGCCGATGCCAATGCTGGTGCCGGAGACCGCGCCGTTCTCCGAAGAGCAACGCGCCTGGCTCAACGGCTTCTTCGCCGGCCTCGTTTCGCTCGACGGCAACGGCGTCACCGCGCTGTCGAGTGAGCAAGCCGCCGCCTTGCTCGCCGGCGGTCCCGCGCCTGCGGACGAAGACGACGACGGCGGCGCACCGTGGCACGATCAGAGCCTGCCGATTGGCGAGCGCATGCAGCTTGCGGAGGGCAAGCCGCTGCGCTGGAAGCTGATGGCCGCAATGGCGCAGCAGGATTGCGGGCAATGCGGCTACGACTGCCGCAACTACTCAGGCGCGATCTTCGACGGCAAGGAGACCCGGCTGAACCTGTGCGCCCCCGGCGGCAAGGACACCGCACGGATGGTGAAGACGCTGGCCGAACAGATCGGCGCGGCGCCGACGCTGGAGCATGCGCCGTCGCTCGCCGCCGATGCCGCGCCGGTCGCGGCGCTGCCGCCGCGCGGCACTTCGCGCGACAATCCGGCGACCGCGAAAGTGCTGTCACGGCGCCGGCTCAACAAACCGGGCTCGGAGAAGGAGACCTGGCACGTCGAGTTCGAGCTGGAGGATTGTCTGAGCTACGAGGCCGGCGATTCGTTCGGGCTGTTTCCGAGTAACGATCCGGCGCTGGTCGATTCGATCATCGCGGCGCTCGGCGCACCGGCGGAGTTGCCGATCGGCCAACGGACCTTGCGCGAGACGCTGCTCGACAGCGTGTCGCTGGCGCCGGCGCCTGACATGCTGTTCCAATTGATCAGCTACATCAGCGGCGGCGACAAGCGGAAGACCGCGCGCGCGCTCGCCAGCGGCGAGGATCCCGACGGCGATGCCGCGACGCTCGACGTGCTCGCCGCGCTGGAGAAATTCCCCGGCCTCCGCCCCGATCCGGAAGCGTTCATCGAGGCGCTCGATCCTTTGCAGCCGCGGCTGTACTCGATCTCGTCGTCGCCGAAGACCGCACCGGGGCGGCTGACGCTGACGGTCGATTGCGTGCGCTACAAAATCGGCAAGCGGCAGCGACTCGGCGTCTGCTCGACCGGCCTTGCCGAACGGGTGCAGCCGGGCGAGACGCTGCGCGCCTATGTGCAGAAGGCGCATAATTTCGCGCTGCCGTCGGATCCGAACCAGCCGATCATCATGATCGGCCCCGGCACCGGCGTCGCGCCGTTCCGCGCCTTTCTGCACGAGCGCCACGCGATCAAAGCCCCCGGCAAGAACTGGCTGTTCTTCGGCCATCAGCGTTCGGCGTCGGACTTCTTCTACGAGGACGAATTGAAGGCGATGAAGAACGCCGGCCATCTGACCCGGCTGACGCTGGCGTGGTCGCGCGACAGCGGCGAGAAGATCTACGTCCAGGACCGGATGCGCGAGGTCGGACGCGACCTGTGGAGCTGGCTCACCGAAGGCGCCAGCCTCTACGTCTGCGGCGACGCCCAGCGCATGGCCAAGGACGTCGAACGCGCCCTCGTCGACATCGTCGCGCAGCACGGCGCGCGCTCAGCTGCGGAAGCGACGGCTTTCGTGTCCGAGCTGAAGAAGCAGGGCCGCTATCAGCAGGACGTGTACTGAGGGGAAGTCCAAACGCGAAACGCCGCCTTTCCCGGAGGAAGGCGGCGTTTTGTTTGTGTTTGTCATCGTGATGTTTGAGGGTTTTTTGTCCTTTGCAGGCCTGGCAGCGACCTACTCTCCCGCGTCTTGAGACGAAGTACCATTGGCGCTGAGGAGTTTAACGGCCGTGTTCGGGATGGGAACGGGTTCAGGCTCCTCGCTACAACCACCAGGCCGGCGAAGGACAAAAGCACGAAGCAATATCTGGTTTCTTGGTCACCACTTTGGTGTGGTGGACACTGATAATGAGAGCAATCAAGCCAATCGAACGATTAGTACCGGTAAGCTACATGCGTTGCCGCACTTCCACATCCGGCCTATCAACGTGGTCGTCTTCCACGGTTCTCAAGGGAATGCTCGTTTTGAGGTGGGTTTCCCGC